>NZ_CM166368.1:0-592500 GCF_056837585.1 Rhodococcus sp. OS5
CTGCAGCACACCCACTGTCGGCGAAACACGGGAAGGAACCACGTGAACGACGATCCCAACGCGCTCGCACGGGTCTGGGTCGACGTGGTTGCAGAACTCACGAGTGATGACCCCGGAAGTAATCTTCCGGCTTTGAGCAGCAAGCAGAAGGCATTTGTCCGTCTGGTGAGGCCTCTTACACTTGCTCAGGGTTTTGCACTTCTCTCGGTTCCATCGCCATTTGCTCAAGAGACGATCGAGCGCGATCTACGCGAGCCGATCCTGCAGGCACTCGGACGCCACCTCGGCGGCCAGGTCGAGGGACTCGGTGTCCGCATCGCACTCGAAGACGATGCCGACGCACCCGCCGAACCGGTCGAGGAGCGCACGGGCAGCCGTCAGTTCGAGTCGGTCAACTCATCGGGCGCATACCGTCGGCGCAGATTCACCGAAGGCGACGGCGAACCTTCGGACTCCGAGACTGCCGAGACCGAAGAAGTCGACGACGACCGCGAAGCACTCGCGAGCGTTCACGAATCGTGGCCGTCGTACTTCACGAAGCCGCCCGCTACTCCTTCTGCTTCGGGGTCCGGCGCCAACAGCCTCAATGCGAAGTACACCTTCGACACTTTTGTGATCGGATCGTCCAACCGATTCGCTCATGCCGCTGCCGTCGCGATCGCGGAGGCGCCGGCGCGTGCCTACAACCCCTTGTTCATCTGGGGAGCTTCGGGCCTGGGCAAGACGCACCTTCTTCACGCCGCCGGCCACTACGCACAGCGACTGTTCCCCGGCATGCGGGTCAAGTACGTCTCGACCGAAGAATTCACCAACGACTTCATCAACAGTCTTCGTGACGACCGCAAGGTCGCGTTCAAGCGTCGCTACCGGGAAACGGATGTCCTGCTGGTCGACGACATCCAGTTCATCGAAGGCAAGGAAGGTATTCAGGAGGAGTTCTTCCATACCTTCAACACCTTGCACAACGCGAACAAGCAGATCGTCGTTTCCTCGGACCGTCCGCCCAAACAGTTGGCAACCCTCGAGGAGCGTCTGCGGACGCGCTTCGAATGGGGCCTGATCACCGACGTTCAGCCGCCTGAGCTCGAGACGCGTATCGCGATTCTGAGCAAGAAGGCGAGGATGGATCGCCTCGAGGTCCCGCACGACGTCCTCGAGTTGATCGCCAGCCGTATCGAGCGCAACATTCGTGAACTCGAGGGCGCGTTGATCCGCGTCACCGCTTTTGCCTCGCTCAACCGCCAGCCGTTGGATCTGACGTTGGCCGAGGTGGTCCTGCGCGATCTGATGCCCGATTCGTCGAGCCTCGAGATCAACGCGGCGACGATCATGGCGGTGACGGCCGAATACTTCAACATGTCGATCGACGACCTGTGTGGGCCGGGTAAGGCCCGGCCACTCGCTCAGGCCCGCCAGATCTCGATGTATTTGTGCCGTGAGCTCACTGATTTGTCCTTGCCGAAGATCGGTCAGACGTTCGGCCGTGACCACACGACGGTCATGTACGCCGACAAGAAGATCCGTAAGGAAATGACGGAACGCCGCAAGGTGTACGACCAGGTTCAGGAGTTGACCGCAAGGATCAAGCAGCGCTCCAAGCGTTGACCTGCACTTATTTCGATCGATGCCGCTCGAGGCAGAGGTTCCCTCGAGCGGCATCGGTGTATTCGAAGGGTTCCACGTGCGGTCCCCTCGAGGGCGGTTGTCCACCTCGAGGGACGACACGCCGGAGTCAGACACGCCGATGAGAACAAACTCTTCGTTTCTTGTGAAAAGTATTCACATCTGTGGATAAGTGTGTTGATAACTCCGAAAGTCTGTGGAGTTCTCGAGGAGGAATCCGAAAACTTTCAGAGAGTGCACAGAGGGGGTCGATTGGTCCTCGAGTCTGTCCTCGAGAAGTGCACAGGCCCTCGAGGGGACCTACCAGCGTCGACAACCGTTGCTCCACAGATTGCACAGGACTTATTACTACTACTGAGAATTTCCTAGGAAAAGCTCTTTGAAAATAGTTCTGGGGACAACTCCTGTTGAGAACCTCGCCTCAGGCTGCGCTCGCCGCGGCTTCGGCTTTCCACTTGCGCCCTCGAGGGCATACGGTGGGCATCGCTTGGTCTGTGTCAGACTTCAAGTGAGCTGATGCAGATCCGCAGCAGACGAACATGCCTACCGAGAGGAATAACCCGGCGATGGAGCTTGGAAGCCTGAAGTTTCGCGTTTCCCGGGAAGAGTTCGCTGATTCAGTAGCGTGGGTTGCTCGTAGCCTGCCCTCGAGGCCGCCCGTGCCGGTTCTCGGCGGAGTTCTTCTCGACGCAACCGAAGCCGGCCTCACCGTTTCCGGGTTCGACTACGAGGTATCCGCGCAGGTCCGCGTCTCGGCAGATGTCACAACTGCAGGTCAGGCACTCGTCTCCGGTCGCCTCCTCGCAGATATCACCAAGTCGCTTCCCAACAAGCCGGTCGATGTGACCCTCGAGGGCACTCGCGTGCTCATCTCGTGCGGAAGCGCCAAGTTCTCCCTGCCCACGATGCCGGTCGAGGACTACCCCCAGCTTCCGACGCTTCCGCAGCAGTCCGGGTCCATTCCCGTCGACCTGTTCTCCGAAGCCATCAGCCAGGTAGCTGTTGCAGCCGGCAAGGACGACACCCTTCCGATGCTCACGGGTATCCGTGTCGAGATCGAACAGAATTCGATCGTCCTCGCCGCTACCGACCGCTTCCGTCTCGCCGTACGTGAACTCGAGTGGACTCCGGCCAATCCCGACGTCCAGGCTGCTGTTCTCATCCCGGCCAAGACTTTGTCCGAGTCCGCGAAAACGCTTGCCGGCAATGCAAATTCGCCGGTCGAGTTGGCTCTCGGCTCCGGTACGACCATCGGAAACGACGGACTCCTCGGCATCGTCAACGACGGACGCCGCACCACGACGCGCCTCCTCGACGCCGAGTTCCCGAAGTTCCGTCAGTTGCTGCCTGCTCAGCACACCGCGATGGCAACGGTCGAGGTCACGCCTCTCATCGAAGCCATCAAGCGTGTAGCACTCGTCGCCGAGCGTGGCGCACAGGTTCGCATGCAGTTCTCCGCTGACGGCCTGCTCCTCTCTGCGGGTGGCGACGACGCCGGCCGCGCGGAAGAGACGCTCAACGCGTCGTTCCAGGGCGAAGCACTCACCATTGCGTTCAACCCCGGTTACCTGATCGACGGGTTGAACTCGCTTCACAGCGAAAACGTTCTGTTCGGCTTCACCACTCCCAGCCGTCCGGCTGTTCTTCGCCCCGCGGCCGAGGAAGAGCCCACGGCAGACGAGTCCGGTAACTTCGCTGCGCCCTCGAGCGAGTACACGTACCTGCTGATGCCGGTTCGCCTTCCGGGCTGAGTGGAACCCCGCACTTCAGTTCGCGCCTGACCAGGGAGAACAGTATGAAGATCGGACTCGTAGGTCTCGGCAAGATGGGCTTCAACATGCGTGAGCGCTTGCGCGCGCATGGCCTCGAGGTGATCGGATACGACCCTCGACCGGAAGTCACCGATGTCGGGTCACTTGCCGAACTCGCTGCTTCCCTCGAGGGACCTCGAGTCGTCTGGGTGATGGTTCCGGCCGGTGAAATCACCCAGAGCACCATTGCCGAACTGGCGGATGCCCTCGAGGGCGGTGATCTGGTCATCGACGGTGGGAACTCGCGTTACACCGACGACGCTGTCCATGCCGAGCTTCTGGGCGCCCGTGGGATCGGTTTCCTCGACTGCGGTGTCTCCGGTGGCATCTGGGGCCGTGAGAACGGCTACGGCCTGATGGTGGGCGGATCCGAGCCCGACGTCGAGAAGGCAATGCCGATCTTCGACGCCCTTCGCCCCGACGGTGAGGCTGCAGACGGCTTTGTCCACGCCGGTCCCGTCGGTGCTGGTCATTACGCGAAGATGGTGCACAACGGCATCGAATACGGCCTGATGCAGGCGTATGCCGAGGGGTACGAGCTCCTCGAGGCGGAAAGCCTGATCGCGGACGTTCCCGGCGTGCTCCGAGCTTGGTCGAAGGGGACCGTCGTACGTTCGTGGTTGCTCGATCTGCTTGTCGACGCCCTCGAGGAAGATCCGGAGCTTGCGCAGATCACGGGCTATACCGAGGATTCCGGCGAGGGCCGCTGGACGGTCGAGGAAGCTATCAAGCACGCTGTGCCCGCTCCCGTCATCTCCGCTGCTCTGTTCGCGAGATTTGCTTCACGACAGGATGATTCACCGGCCATGAAGGCTGTGTCCGCCTTGCGCAATCAGTTCGGCGGTCACGCGGTCAAGAGCGCTTCGCCCAAGAATTCGGCTTCTGGAAGCTAAGTGTTCGTTCGTAGATTTTCGCTGCGGGACTTCCGATCCTGGGATTCGCTGACGCTTGACCTCACACCGGGAACAACCGTTTTCCTCGGTTCGAACGGGCACGGTAAAACCAATGTCCTCGAGTCACTCGGGTATCTGTCGACGCTGTCGTCTCATCGAGTGTCCACGGACGCACCGATGATCCGCAGCGGTTCCGCCAGTGCTTTTGCCGGTGCAACGGTGGTCAACAACGGACGCGAACTGACCATCGACGTCGAACTGATCGAGGGAAAGTCCAACCGCGCCAGGATAAATCAGTCTCCGACGCGTCGCCCACGCGAAGTGTTGGGGATTTTGCAGTCGGTGATGTTCGCGCCGGAAGATCTGTCGTTGGTTCGCGGAGATCCTGGCGATCGTCGACGCTATCTCGACGAGTTGTTGACGTCCCGGATACCCCGAATGGCTGCTGTCCGTGCGGATTACGACAAAGTTCTGCGTCAGCGCTCAGCCCTACTCAAAACTGCCGGTGCGGCTTTGCGTCGCGGTTCTCGTGGTGGCGAGTCCGACAACGTCCTCTCCACCCTCGAGGTGTGGGACGGGCATCTGGCCGCTCACGGCGCACAATTGTTGGCCGGGCGCCTCGAGTTGGTCCATGATCTGGCGCCGCATCTGGCGGAGTCGTATCGTTCCATCGCACCCGAATCCCGGCCGGCGTCGATTCGATACAAGAGCAGTCTGGGGTCCTCGTTGGATCCCGAATTCACCGACCCTGCAAGGATTTCCGGTATCGACGACGTTGCGTACCTCGAGGAGAGATTCCATCTCGAGTTGGCACAGATGAGGTCGAAGGAAATCGATCGCGGAGTGTGTCTGGTCGGTCCGCATCGGGACGATCTGGAGCTGATTCTCGGTGACAGCCCGGCGAAAGGCTTTGCAAGCCATGGTGAATCGTGGTCTTTTGCGCTTTCGCTGCGGCTGGCAGGTTTTGCCCTGTTGCGCGCGGACGGCAGCGACCCGGTCCTGATGCTCGACGATGTCTTCGCGGAATTGGACCGTCGTCGGCGTCGTGCGCTCGCCACCGTTGCAGCCACCGCCGAACAGGTGCTGATCACGGCCGCCGTTCCCGAGGATGTACCGGACGAACTCGAGGCGGCCAAGTTCGGCGTCGAAGCCTCCAATACCGGAGACGGTCGGATATCTCGGATAGTGCCCGTAGGCTCGGCAGATCAGGAGGTCGAGTTCGATGACTGAAGACAGCAGCGCCGCCCCGGAGCCCGAGCTCAAGGGGATCGATCTGGCGCGCCGTGCCCTCGAGGAGGCACGCGCGACAGCCAAAGCCAACGGTAAGGCCGTCGGGCAGGGGCGCTCGTCGCCCAAATACGGAAGCGGCCGCCCGCGTCGACGCAGCGGTTGGTCCGGCCCCGGCCCGGATGCGCGGGACCCTCAGCCGTTCGGTGCTCTCACCAGCGCTATCTCCAAATCGCGTGGGTGGTCCCCCAAGGTGTCCGAGGGCACGGTCCTCGGTCGGTGGCCGCAGGTCGTCGGAGAAGACATCTCCGCGCACGCCGAGCCGATCTCTCTGAAAGAAGGTGTTCTCAGCATCTCCGCCGAGTCGACGGCGTGGGCTACCCAGTTGCGCATGATGCAGTCCCAGATTCTGGCCAAGATCGCTGCCGCCGTCGGTGACGGCGTCGTGAAGACACTGCGGATCACCGGTCCGAGTGCGCCTAGCTGGCGCAAGGGAGAAAGGCATGTGAAAGGCCGCGGACCTCGCGATACGTACGGCTGAGGAAAACTCAACCAGGCCCTGGTTCTACCTATTACTTCGTGTTACAGTTAAAACTCGCTAGTGAGTGAACTGTGTCACAAGGCTGTCGTTCCCCACCGATCGGCAGGCATGAAGGAGTAGCTAGATGTCGCAGAAGATATCGACACCCGCTTCGTCGTTCGCCGAGCCGGATCACATCCTGTTGCAGGCTCGCAATGTCGAGTTCGACTGGTCCGATCTGCCCATGCACTGGATTCCGGGCGATCCGTTCAGCACACACGTTCTCAACGTGCTTCACCTTCTCCTCCCCGCCGGTGAGGAATGGTTTGTCGAGACCTTCAAGGAAGCTCTTCCTCTGATCGAGGACGAGAAACTCCGTGAGGACGTCGTCGGATTCATCGGCCAAGAGGCGATGCACTCCAACGCGCACTCGGGTGTCCTCGTCCATCTCAAGGAAAACGGCCTCGATCCGACGCCGTACACCCAGCAGATGGAGTGGGCATTCTCGAAGCTGCTCGGACCGCGTCCGATGACGGGTCTGCGTGCCGAGAATCACCTGGTGGAGCGCTTGGCGATCATCGCGGCCATCGAACACATCACTGCTTTCCTCGGCGACTGGGTGCTCAACGCCAAGGGACTGGACAAAGCCGGCATGCACCCGACCATGCTTGATCTCCTTCGCTGGCACGGCGCCGAAGAAGTCGAACACCGAGCCGTCGCGTACGACGTTATGCGCTACTTCGACAAGCGTGAGACCCGCCGGATCCGTACCCAGATCCTCGTCACGCCCGCAATCGTGTGGCTGTGGATTCGCGGTACCCGGTTCTTGATGCGCAACGATCCCGAGCTTGCCGCTCAGGCTCCCAGCCGTCGACGCCCCCACCTGTCCGATTTCATCGCGGCCGGTAAGCGCGGCACAGTTCCCACGTCGTTCGAGCTGGTCAAGCGGATGTCGACCTACTTCAGCAAGTCCTATCACCCCAGTAACGAGGGCTCGACCGCCCAGGCGGTGCAATACCTCGCGTCGTCACCCGCAGCCCAGGCGGCCGCACGGTGATTTCACTCTCGAGGGTCAAGGACGTCATCTCCGGGCACGACGGGTTGCCGCGGTTTCCGGCGCCACCCGATCTGTCCGGCAAGAACCGTCCCGACCGCGCCATGCGCATCACGGAGTTGTTGGCGGACAAGTACCTTCGGGTGTTGACGGCCTACGACTACAACCCCGAGATCGCGGGCCACAACCCCGACACGGCCATGAACATGGTGGTCAGCACACGTGAGGTGGTGGCAACCGACGAGAACGTCGTTCGCCTGCGCTTCGAATCCGCCGACGGCTCACCGATTCCGCCGTGGCATCCGGGTTCGCACCTGGACTTCCATCTACCTTCGGGTCTGCGGCGTCAGTATTCGCTGTGCGGCGACCCGGCCGATCGCACGGGATACAGCGTCGCGGTGCGCCGGATCCCCGACGGCGGTGGCGGTTCCATCGAGATGCACGCTCTCCAGCCCGGTGAGCACGTCACGGTACGCGGACCACGCAACGGCTTCCCGTTTGTCGGAGAAGGCAGCGCGTTGTTCGTCGCCGGCGGCATCGGTATCACGCCGATCATCGCAATGGTCCGTGCGGCAAGAGAATTGGGGATGGACTGGTACTTCGTGTACTCGGGCCGCTCCCGTGAATCCATGCCGTTCCTCGACGAGATCGCAACCTGGGATCCCGAGCGTGTCTTCGTGCGCCCGGACGACGAGTTCGGATTGCCCACCACCACAGACCTTCTCGGACGAGCGCCGGTCGGCGGCGCCGTGTACTGCTGTGGCCCGACGCCGATGCTCGATGCCGTCCGCCGCGGTTTCCGCGATACACCCTCCACCGCTTTGCATTTCGAGCGGTTCGGGGCTCCGCCGGTGATCGACGGCAAGGAATTCGAAGTGCAGCTTGTCAATTCGGGTCAGGTACTCACCGTGCCCGCCGACGAGTCCGCGCTCGACGTCATCAAGAAGACATTGCCCGGTGTCGGGTACTCGTGTCAGCAGGGTTTCTGCGGAACCTGTCGTGTGAAGGTACTCGCGGGTAAACCCGATCACCGCGAAAGGCGTCTGACCGACACCGAACAGGAAACGGAGATGCTCATCTGCGTATCCCGTTCCGACGGTGGACGTCTCGTTCTCGATCTCTAGATATTTCCCGACTCCGAAGGGTTCGACAATGTCGAAGCACTCTCCTGTCCATGCCGTGACCGCGCGTCGCGTGACCAACGGTTCCGTCAGCCTGGCCGTGTTCGAGCAGGGCAAGGCAGACGGCGAGACCATCGTCCTGGTGCATGGTTGGCCCGACACCCATGAATTGTGGAACCGCATCGTGCCTTTGCTAGCAGACGACTTCCGCGTCGTCAGCTACGACAGCCGCGGGGCCGGTGAGAGCACAATCCCCTCGAGGGTGCAGGACTACCAACTGAGCGCACTGGCCGGCGATCTTTTTGCCGTCATCGACGCGGTCAGCCCGGGCAAGCCGGTGCACGTCCTCGCGCACGACTGGGGATCCGTCGAAACGTGGGAAGCGGTCTGCGAGCCGGGTGCCGAAGAGAAGATCGCGTCGTTCTCGTCCATCTCGGGCCCCAATCTCGATCATCTCGGCAAGTGGATCCGGGCGAGCGCGTCCAAGCGTCGTTTCCTCGGCCCGGCGGCGCAGGGAATTGCGTCGGCCTACACCGTTCTGTTCCAGATTCCCGGCCTGTGCACCCTTCCGTTGCGTCTGTGGTTCTCCAAGCACTGGCCGGCGTTTCTGGGCTTCTTCGACGGTCTGGACCCCCGTGTGGTCAACACCGCGCCCACCATCGCCGACGACATGGTGAACGGACTCAAGCTTTATCGCGCGAACATCCGGCCGTCTCTCGGCAAGCCACGGGATCGGTACACGGACGTGCCTGTTCAGCTCATTCTGAACAAGTACGACAAAGCCGTTCGTCCGGTGGGATACGAAGACACCGAAAAATGGGTCTCCGACCTGCAGCGACGTGAAATTGCCGCGGGACACTGGTCGCCGTTTTCACATCCGGGTGAGGTTGCCGAACATGCGCGGGCATTTATCGCGAGCCTGAGAGAGCGTCGCTCGGAGAAGCAAAGTTCCTAGCGTTTCACCTTCCGGGGATCGTAAAAATTCGTCTGCGGCGCAGCCAGGGGTGTCATTGGCCGCTTCTAGTCGGTGCTTACCAGTAAGATGGTCAACGGTAACTAGCGGCAACATTCTCGAACCCGCTCCGACGACACCCGCAAGGGCTTGCTGACGGCTGCGCTCGAGTATTGACGGAGAAGGAGAGCTACCCACCCGTGGCTGCCCAGAAGTCAGATACAAGCACTTCCAGCAAGGACTACAACGCGTCGTCCATCACCGTCCTCGAAGGACTCGAGGCGGTACGTAAGCGTCCAGGCATGTACATCGGTTCCACCGGTGAACGCGGCCTGCACCACCTCATTTGGGAGGTCGTCGACAACTCGGTCGACGAGGCGATGGCCGGACACGCCACCAAGGTCGAGGTCACCCTCCTCGAAGACGGCGGAATCCGCGTCATCGACGACGGCCGTGGCATCCCGGTCGGCATGCACGCCTCCGGAGTTCCCACCGTCGAGGTCGTGCTGACCCAGCTGCACGCCGGCGGCAAGTTCGACTCCGACTCCTATGCCGTCTCCGGTGGTCTGCACGGCGTCGGCATCTCGGTGGTCAACGCGCTCTCCACCCGGCTCGACGTCGACATCAAGGTCGACGGCTACCGGTGGCAGCAGACGTACACCGATTCCAAGCCGGGAGAACTCGTGCAGGGCGACCCGACGAAGGAGACCGGCACCACCGTCAGTTTCTGGGCCGATCCCGAGATCTTCGAGACCACCCGCTACAACTTCGAGACCGTTGCGCGTCGTCTGCAGGAAATGGCCTTCCTCAACAAGGGCCTGACCATCACGCTGACCGACGAGCGCGCCGAGGTCATCGACGACGAAGCTGCCGAGGTGGCCGAGGCTCCCAAGTCTGCTGCCGAAGAAGCCGAAGAAGCTGCTCAGGCAGCGCCGCGTAAGTCCAAGACCCGTATCTACCACTACCCCGGTGGACTCGAGGACTACGTCCGGCACATCAACAAGAGCAAGACCCCGATCCACAACTCGGTCGTCGGATTCACCGCCAAGGGCACCGGCCACGAGCTCGAGGTCGCAATGCAGTGGAACTCCGGCTACTCGGAGTCCGTGCACACCTTCGCCAACACGATCAACACCCACGAGGGTGGTACCCACGAAGAGGGCTTCCGCGCCGCACTGACCGCAACGGTCAACAAGTACGCGCTCGAAAAGAAGCTGCTCAAGGACAAAGATCCCAAGCTCACCGGTGACGACATCCGTGAAGGACTCGCGGCCATCATCTCGGTGAAGGTCGGTGAACCCCAGTTCGAGGGTCAGACCAAGACCAAGCTCGGCAATACCGAGGTCAAGTCCTTCGTGCAGAAGGCGTGCAACGAGCACCTCGCGCACTGGTTCGAGGCGAACCCCGCCGACGCGAAAACCATTGTGAACAAGGCTGTTTCGTCGGCGCAGGCCCGCGTCGCCGCACGTAAGGCGCGTGAGCTGGTCCGTCGTAAGAGCGCGACCGACCTCGGTGGCCTGCCAGGCAAGCTCGCCGATTGCCGCTCCAACGATCCGGAGAAGTCCGAGATCTACATCGTGGAGGGCGACTCCGCAGGCGGCTCGGCCAAGTCCGGCCGAGACTCGATGTACCAGGCGATCCTCCCGCTCCGCGGAAAGATCATCAACGTCGAGAAGGCGCGTATCGATCGCGTCCTCAAGAACACCGAAGTCCAGTCGATCATCACCGCGTTCGGCACGGGCATCCACGACGAGTTCGACATCGCCAAGCTGCGCTATCACAAGATCGTGCTCATGGCCGACGCCGACGTCGACGGTCAGCACATCGCAACGCTGCTGCTCACGCTGCTGTTCCGCTTCATGCGGCCGCTCGTCGAGCACGGCAAGGTCTACCTCGCGCAGCCGCCGCTGTACAAGCTCAAGTGGCAGAAGGGTGCGCAGCCGGAATTCGCGTACTCCGACCGCGAGCGCGACGCGATGGTCAAGGCCGGCCTCGAGTCCGGCAAGAAGATCAACAAGGACGACGGCATCCAGCGCTACAAAGGCCTCGGCGAGATGAACGCCAAGGAGCTGTGGGAAACCACGATGGACCCGACGGTGCGCGTTCTGCGTCTCGTCACGCTCGACGACGCGGCTGCTGCCGACGAGCTGTTCAGCGTGCTGATGGGCGAAGACGTCGAAGCACGACGCAGCTTCATCACCCGCAATGCCCGGGACGTTCGTTTCCTCGACGTGTAGGCCTGCGGCCCTGTGAGCGGTTGCGGAGTCCCCGGACTCCTTTTCCGCGCACAGGGGCTTGCCCCCTCTTTTAAGAAAGTGAGCTCATGACCGACACCACGTTGCCACCGGACGGTCCGCAACACGACCGGATCGAACCGGTCGACATCCAGCAGGAAATGCAGAACAGCTACATCGACTACGCCATGAGCGTCATCGTCGGTCGCGCTCTGCCGGATGTCCGCGACGGACTCAAGCCGGTGCACCGCCGCGTGCTCTACGCGATGTACGACAACGGATATCGCCCAGACCGCGGATACGTGAAGTCTGCCCGACCGGTCGCCGAGACCATGGGTAACTACCACCCCCACGGCGACTCCTCGATCTACGACACGTTGGTCCGTATGGCCCAGCCGTGGTCGCTGCGTTACCCGCTCGTCGACGGTCAGGGAAACTTCGGCTCCCGCGGCAACGACGGCGCAGCCGCCATGCGTTACACCGAGTGCAGGCTCACGCCGCTCGCGATGGAAATGCTGCGCGAAATCGACCACGAGACAGTCGATTTCACCCCGAACTACGACGGCAAGACGCAGGAACCGACGGTTCTGCCCAGCCGTATCCCGAACCTGCTGATCAACGGTTCCAACGGCATCGCCGTCGGTATGGCCACCAACATTCCGCCGCACAACCTGCGTGAAGTTGCCGAGGCCATCTACTGGGCGCTCGACAACTTCGAAGCGGACGAGGAAGCCACCCTCGCGGCCGTCATGGAGCGCATCAAGGGACCCGACTTCCCCACGCACGGGCTCATCGTCGGTGGACAGGGCATCCAGGACGCCTACACCACCGGCCGTGGCTCCGTTCGTATGCGCGGCGTCGTCGAGATCGAAGAAGATGCCAAGGGCCGCACCACAATCGTCATCACCGAGCTGCCCTACCAGGTCAACCCGGACAACCTGATCACCTCCATCGCGGAGCAGGTTCGTGACGCCAAGATCGGTGGCATCTCCGACATCCACGACGAGTCCTCGGACCGCGTCGGCATGCGCATCGTCGTCACCGTCAAGCGTGACGCCGTTGCCAAGGTCGTGCTGAACAACCTTTACAAGCACACCCAGCTGCAGACCAGCTTCGGCTGCAACATGCTCTCCATCGTCGACGGAGTGCCGCGCACGCTGCGCCTCGACCAGATGATCCGTCTGTACACGGCGCATCAGCTCGAGGTCATCGTTCGTCGTACCAGGTACCTGCTTCGCAAGGCACAGGAGCGCGCCCACATCCTGCGCGGTCTGGTCAAGGCCCTCGACGCTCTGGACGAGGTCATCGCCTTGATCCGTGCGTCGCAGACCGTCGACATCGCTCGCGCCGGATTGATGGAACTCCTCGACGTCGACGAGATCCAGGCCGACGCCATCCTCGGCATGCAGCTGCGTCGTCTGGCCGCCCTCGAGCGTCAGAAGATCGTCGACGAGTTGGCCGAGATCGAACTCGAAATCGCGGACCTCGAAGACATTCTGGCTCGCCCGGAGCGTCAGCGCGCGATCGTTCGTGACGAGCTCAAGGAAATCGTCGACAAGTACGGCGACGACCGTCGTACCCGCATCATCGCCGCCGACGGAGACGTCAACGACGAGGATCTGATCGCCCGCGAAGACGTCGTCGTCACGATCACCGAGACCGGTTACGCCAAGCGCACCAAGACCGACCTGTACCGCTCGCAGAAGCGCGGCGGCAAGGGTGTTCAGGGTGCCGGCCTCAAGCAGGACGACATCGTCTCGCACTTCTTCGTCACGTCGACGCACGACTGGCTGCTGTTCTTCACCACGAAGGGCCGCGTCTACCGCGCCAAGGCTTACGAACTGCCCGAGGCGAGCCGTACCGCTCGCGGTCAGCACGTTGCCAACCTGCTGGCCTTCCAGCCGGACGAGCGCATTCAGTCCGTCATCCAGATCAAGACGTACGAAGACGCGCCCTACCTGGTGCTCGCCACTCGCAACGGTCTGGTCAAGAAGTCCAAGCTCACCGACTTCGACTCCAACCGCAGCGGTGGCATCGTCGCCATCAACCTGCGCGGTGAAGACGAACTGGTCGGCGCTGTCCTCTGCTCCGCCGAAGACGACCTCCTTCTCGTCTCGGCACAGGGCCAGTCGATCCGCTTCTCGGCCACCGACGAGGCACTGCGTCCGATGGGCCGCGCCACTTCCGGTGTCCAGGGCATGCGTTTCAACGGTGACGACGAGCTGCTCTCGCTCAACGTCGTTCGTGAAGGAACGTTCCTCCTGGTCGCCACCTCGGGCGGTTACTCCAAGCGAACCGGCATGGAGGACTACCCGGTGCAGGGTCGCGGCGGCAAGGGCGTGCTCACGATTCAGTACGACAAGAAACGTGGCACTCTGGTCGGTGCGCTCATCGTCGACGACGACGACGAGCTGTACGCGATCACCTCGGGCGGCGGCGTCATCAGGACGGCTGCCAAGCAGGTTCGTAAGGCGGGACGCCAGACCAAGGGCGTGCGTCTGATGAACCTCGGCGAAGGCGACACACTGCTCGCGATTGCGCGCAACGCCGACGAGCCCGAAGAGCTCGCTGCAGAGACCACCGACAACGCAGACAATGCCGATGGAGCTAAGGAGTCCTAGTGAGCACTCCCAACCAGCCGGGCAGTGACCAGAAGAGCGAAAGCACTTCAGGTTCGACGCCACCGAAGCCGGAGCAGGCAACTGCTCCGGCGGGGCCGCAGACCTCGAAACCTGCAGCTCCAGCGGACGGCGGACCCAAAGCTTCCGAGGCAGCTCCGGCGCCCAAGGCGCCGGAGCCGCCTCGCGGCCCGTCGGCTCAGAAGCCGGCGGGTGGGGCTTCCGACGCCGCGGGTGCGGCCAAGGGTCAAGCTCCTTCCGCTCCTTCAGTGGCTCCGGCTGCGCCGGTAACTCCGGCAAAGGGTGACGGTCAGGCTCCGCCGCAACCGGTTGCCAATCAGGCTCGTGGCAGCCTGGCGCCGCCGTGGCAACGCGGACCCCAGCCGCAGGGGCAGCCAGCTCAGAACCCGGCTGCTCAGAACCCGGCGTCCAAAGCCCCGGCGTCGAAGACTCAGCCACCGCAAAGTCAGGCGCCGCAAAGTCAGCCGCAGACCAACATCACGCGCCCAGCCGGCGCTGGTGCTCCTGCGGGTCGTCCGGCAGCTCCTGCCGGGGGTAAGCCGCCTGCGGGTCCGCAGCGTCCTGCAGCGGCCGGCCCGGCGCAGGGTGGTCCGGTGCAGGGTGGTCCGGCCAAAAACCCCGCGCAGGGTGGTGCGCCGAAGGGACAGCCGCAATCGGGTCGCCCCGCTGCCGGTGCACAGACGGGTCGTCCTGCCGGCAACCCGTCGGCACGTCCCGTCGTGACGGGAACGGCGGCTGCCGCAGCTACCGGTGGCGTCGCCGGCGCGGCAGCAGCCAAGGCTGTTACACCCTCGGGCACAAATCCCAAGGCTGCAAACGCCACGGTCGCCAATCCCACGGTCGCTAATCCGAAAGCAAAAGCCGCCGCGATCGACGGGCCGACTCGGCACATCGATCGCAAGGATCTACCGAAGGACATGCCTGACCTCTCCGAGGCCAAGCATCCGTTGCCTGCTGCGGTGAAGGGTGAGAAAACTCACGCCGTATCGGCCTCGGTCGTGGACGGTGCGCCGCTGCGCGCAACGGTCCAGATCCGTCGTATCGACCCGTGGTCCACGCTCAAGATCACATCCGTGATCTCGGTGTCGCTGTTCTTCGTGTGGATGGTGGCCGTCGGACTGCTCTACGTGGTTCTCGACGGCATGGGCGTCTGGGATCGCCTGAACAACGCGTTCACCGACATCGTTGCCGACGGCGGCTCCGACGGTCTGGTGACGGCCGGCCAGGTGTTCGGCTACGCCGCGCTGATCGGCATCGCGAACATGGTGCTTTTCACGGCACTCGTCACGATCGGATCGTTCATCTACAACCTCTGCAGCGACCTGGTTGGCGGCGTAGAGGTAACTCTCGCCGACCGCGACTGACCTGCGAAAACATTGCTCCGCCGGGCCCGTTTTGGTGTCAGCGGCCCGGTGGGGTAATCTTTGGAATCGGTTCAGGGGCCTATAGCTCAGGTGGTTAGAGCGCTTTACTGATAATGAAGAGGTCGGAGGTTCAAGTCCTCCTAGGCCCACTCCCATGTGCCGAAGAAGGGTTGCTGGAATGAAGGTTTTCCTGCTTGTCGGGGCCGGAATTCTGGTAGCTCTCGGGGTCACCAAGCTGATCAAAAGTCAGCGCGGAGACAAGGTTTGGCACGATTTGGAAACAGGATAGAACCTAGGTACTCTGACTCCGGTCAGAAAACCGAACGGGGCCTTAGCTCAGTTGGTAGAGCGCTGCCTTTGCAAGGCAGATGTCAGGAGTTCGAATCTCCTAGGCTCCACAGTAAGAAAACACCCTCCCGGGATCCGGGAGGGTGTTTTTGTATGCCGATGTCCGACCAGCCGGTGCCCGACTTGCCCGACTTGTGTGCCCCCTGTTTTTGAGCGAACGGCACTTTCGGCGCACTGGAGGCGATGAACATGCCGTTCGCTCGGAGTGGGGTGGCCAGAACCGCGCCCACTATGGACCGTTCGTCCCGAATTCTCCGGAAAGTCTAGTGGTCATAACCAGCCGGGCGTAGCGTGAGGAGAACCCAATTTCAGGAGGTTCGTAGTGCTTCACAACGACATTCCCAGCCACGGTGAAATTGCCGCACTCGCGGAGGTGGAGGGGCCCACCTGCATCACCATCGTGACTCCGACTGAAGATGCGCCGCAGGATCATGACAAAGCGCGCATCGCCTTCAAAGACCAGGTCCGCTCGGCACTCGCATCGGTGGAGGATCCGGCCGAGCGCAAGCTGTTCGAGGCCGAATACGCAGAGCTCGACGACGACGACGATTTCTGGCGCTTCCAGTCGCGCTCATTGGTCACGTACGCGACGCCGGACCGTCTGGTGACCTTCCGCCTCCCCAACCGTCTGCAGGCGCTCGAAACGGTCAGCGATCGGTTTCATCTCAAGCCACTGCTCCGTTCGGTGACGTTCCCCCAGACGGCGTTTGTTCTCGCTCTGGCAGAGGGTTCGGTGCGACTGATCGAGATCGCTGCCGATCAGCCGGCCGACGAGGTCCGTGTTCAGGGAATGCCGAAGAACGCTGCGGATCACGCGGGCAAGTCGTCAATCAACAGCCGTACCGAAGCGGGTCGGTTGTCGGGGTCGGACAGCCGAAAGTTGCGCGTCAATCAGTACGCCCGCGCAGTCGATCACGAGGTCCGCGGTGTGCTCGCCGGCCGTGACGTCCCCTTGATTCTGGCCGCTGCGGAACCCCTCGCGTCGGTGTATCGCTCCGTGAATTCGTACCGCCACCTGGTCGACAAAACCGTCGAGGGAAACCCGGAAGCCTTGTCGACGCAGGAAGTGGCGGACGGTTCGCGTCCGGCGCTCGACGACTTCCATGCCGAGCAGCTGGCGGCGGTGCGGGACACCTTCAATGTGCGCACGGAACAAGGTCGCACTCAAACCGACGTCGCCGACGTGGCAACAGCCGCGACGTACGGACAGGTCGACACCGTTTTCATCGACATCGATTCCGTCGTACCCGGAAGTCTCGATCCCCAGACGGGCGCTCTCACGACCGGTGAGTCGACTAACGGAAGCACCTACGGGGTCGTCGACGAGATCGCTCGTCGTGCGCTCCTGACGGGTGCACGGGTGCTCGCTGTTCGCGCGGAGGACATTCCGGGCGGCGGCGCAGTTGCCGCGATTTTGCGCTTCGCCCCGTAAACAGACTGGACGCGTGTGCGCTTCGTGACCTGATTCGGGCACGGGGCGCATACGATTCCGGCATGAAACGTGTGTGGGAACGGCTGCGCCTCTACTGCAAGACGCTGCACCCGGTCGGGCTTGCCTTTGCTCTGGTCTTCTTCACCTGGTCGATGAGTCCGTCCCTGTTGCCGCGCGCGTGGTACCTGCAGGGCGTTGCGACGGGCATCTCGCTCGCGATGGGATACGGCGTCGGCGTGACGGTCGCCTGGATGATCCGCAAGTGCGGCGTCGAACCGCAGTGGTCGGATCGCACCAAGAAGATCGGCTGGCGAATCCTGTTGGTCGCGGCCGTCATTCTGGTGCCGACGTTCTTGGTCCTCGGTTCGTGGTGGCAGCAGATCGTTCGCGATCTCGTGGAAGCTCCACGCACCAATCAAGCGAATTATCTTCTGGTGCTGATGATTTCGCTCGGAATCTGGTTCATCCTGCTCGAGGCAGGCCGTGGTCTTCGGTTCACCACCAACAAGCTCACCGCCGTCGCACTACGGTTCGTTCCCCTCGAGGCGGCGAAGGTCGGCAGCTTGATCGTCATCTTCGCCCTCGGCATCTTCATCGTGAACGGTGCGCTGTACAACGGGCTGATCGCCTTCGCGAACTGGAGTTTCTCCGGTGCGGATCACGAAACACCGGACGGCATCGAACAGCCCATGATTGCAGAGCGCAGCGGTTCGCCGATGTCCGCCGAGGCTTGGGATTCTCTCGGCCAGGAGGGGCGCACCTTCATGGGTAGCGGTCCCACCGCAGCCGAGATCTCTGCATTGACCGGACGTGAAGCGAAGCAACCGATCCGGGTGTATGCCGGACGTGAATCCTCGGACTCGATCAACGGTGTCGCACAGCGGGTCGTCGACGAGTTGGAGCGCACCGGCGGATTCGACCGCGGAACTCTCGCAGTTGTCACGACCACCGGTCGCGGTTGGGTGAACGAGGACGTCGCGTCGGCGTTCGAGTACGTCGAGGGCGGGGACACGGCGATCGCGTCGATGCAGTACTCGTTCCTTCCGAGTCCGTTGGCCTTCATCGCCGACCGTGAGACGCCGATGATCGCCGGCCGCGCGCTGTTCAACGCGGTCTACGCCAAGTGGATCGACTTGCCCGTTGAGACGCGACCCGAACTGGTTGTCTTCGGTGAGAGCCTCGGCTCCTACGGTGGCCAGGCCGCATTCGCCGGCGCTCAGGACATGATGACGCGCGTCGACGGCGCACTGTGGGTCGGAACCCCCAACTTCACTGCTCAGTGGCAGGAAATCACGGACAGTCGTGACTCGGGCTCACCGGAGATTCTGCCGGTGATCGACGGTGGCCAGGCAATTCGGTTTGCCGGTGATCCGGAAGATCTGGAGCTGAAGTCGGACTGGGACGACGATCGCATCGTGTACTGGCAGCACGCCAGCGACCCGATCACGTGGTGGTCCTTCGACCTGCTGCTCAACAAGCCGGACTGGCTCAAGGAACCGCTGGGTCGCGACGTGGATCCGGGAATGACATGGGTTCCTCTCGTGACCTTCTGGCAGGTCACCCTCGACATGGTCTTCTCGGCTGACGTCCCGTCCGGGCACGGTCACAATTACGGCGAGGATGCAGCGGACATGTGGGCCAAGATCCTGCACCCCGAGGCCTGGACCTCGGCTGATACCGACAAGCTTCGTTCGCTGCTGACCACCAATCTGGAGCCCACGAAGTAGTCGTAAACGGTTGTAATTCAGCCTGTTAAGGCGAAAACCTCACGAAAAAGTGTTACGTGAGGTATGTGTTACTCTGCGTTCGCTGTGTGCCAAGCCACAGCGCAAGCGAACGTGGGGAGATCGAAACGTGAAGAGCAGAGCATGGTGGGCGGCCGGGGTCTCCGTCGCGGCACTGGTCATGGGTGCTGTGACGGCCCCTGCCGCAACGGCGGAGCCGGCGGATTTCTACACGCCGCCGTCGGAGCTTCCGGCAGGTGCCAACGGAGATCTCATCAAGAGTGAGCCGTCACCACTGCTGCTGAGCGTGCCCGGATCGAACGGTGCGTGGCCGGCAACCGCCACCAAGATCATGTACCGAAGCGAGGACGCCAAGGGCGCCCCCGTTGCCGTGACGGGCACCTATCTCGAACCGTCGAACCCGTGGACCGGGCAGGGGGCGCGTCCACTGGTTGCCGCAGCGGTAGGAACGCATGGGCAGGGCGATCAATGCGCACCATCCAAGCTGTTCAACACCGGTATCGAGTACCAGTTCCCGACGGACGTCATGGTCGGCTACGAGTCCATCTGGGTGAACACGTTGCTGCTCAACGGCATTGCCGTCGTCGTCACCGATTACGAGGGCCTCGGAACTCCGGGCGATCACACCTACGTCAACCGTGAAGCCGAAGCACACGCGGTTCTGGACTCAGTGCGAGCCGCTCAGCAACTCCCGAACACGAGCATTCCCGCCGACGGCCCCATCGGACTGTGGGGTTACTCGCAAGGTGGTGGAGCTGCCGCTGCCGCAACGGAATTGAAGCCGTCATATGCTCCCGAGCTTGATCTCAAGGGCACGTATGCAGGCGCTCCGCCCGCCGATCTGGCGGCGACGCTGCAGCAGGTCGACGGCACGTTCCTCACCGGAGTGATCGGATACGCGCTCAACGGGATCCTTGCCCAGTACCCCGAGGTTCAGTCGCTGCTCGACGCCGAGATCAACGATCGCGGCCAACAGATGTTGGCCGCCACCAAGAACCAGTGTGTCGCCGAAAGTGGATTGCAGTTCGGCTTCCAGCAGTCGTCGAGCTTCACCAATTCCGGTGAATCACTCTCCGCAGTTCTGGCGCGTCTACCCATGGCGCAGGCAATCCTCGACGAGCAGAAGATCGGCAAGCTGACGCCGGAGTCGCCCGTGCTCATTCAGCATGGCCGCTCCGACGACATCGTTCCGTTCGGCCAGGGACAGCAACTGGCGCGAGACTGGTGCGGCAAGGGCGCGACGGTGCAGTTCTCCGTCAACGAACTGCCCCCGATCATTCCGGGACTGGCAATCAATCACGCGACGCCGTACCTGGTGGGTACCCCCGAATCCATCGGATACATGATCGATCGCTTCAACAATGTCCCGGCGCCGTCCAACTGCTGACGGCCAGGCATCGAAAAGCCCCGGAACACAGTGTGTTCCGGGGCTCTTGTATGTCGACTACGCGGTCTTCTCGGCCGAGTTCTCCTCGAGGCGCGGGGGTGCGGAAGCGACCGGCGGATGCTCGCGTCGGCGGCTCTTGAAGAACACCGCGCCACCGATCACCGCAACACCGGCGATGACGAACACCGTGACGCGCTTGCGGCCGCGAGGCTTCTCGGTGCGTTCCGCGGACTTCGTGGGGATAGCCTTTGCGCGCTCGACGCCCTTCTTGGTGAGGACTTTGCCCTGACGGCCCAGGAACAACCCGACCTGCCCAGCGCCGCGAGCGACCGACGTGGCGACCACCGCAGCGATGCGGCGAGCGTTGTCGGCTGCCTCGGACTCTTTGATGCGAGCCGCTGTCTCTTCGAGGTAGGCGGCAGTCTCGTCGAAGGTGTCCTCGACGCGGGCGCGCGCGTGATCGAAGGTGTCGGGCAACTGCGTGCTGAGGGACTCGGTCACTCGTGTCATGACTTCACTGTGCCATAACAGTGGGGCGAGGACAGGGAGACTTTTGCGGGGCGACATCCGCGAGAACGCCGGCAATGGCACGATGGTGGTGTGACTTCAACTCATCAGACCGCAACCGCAACGCTGCACACGAACCGCGGCGACATCAAGATCGCTCTGTTCGGCAACCATGCGCCGAAGACCGTCGAGAACTTCGTCGGCCTCGCCGACGGCTCGAAGGAGTACACCACCGCAAACGCCGCCGGCACCAAGACCGGCCCGTTCTACGACGGTGCCATCTTCCACCGCGTCATCGACGGCTTCATGATCCAGGGTGGCGACCCCACCGGAACCGGCACCGGCGGCCCGGGCTACAAGTTCGGTGACGAGTTCCACCCGGAACTGCAGTTCGACCGCTCCTACCTGCTGGCCATGGCCAACGCAGGCCCGGGAACCAACGGCTCGCAGTTCTTCATCACCACCGGCCCGACGCCGCACCTGAACCGTCGCCACACCATCTTCGGTGAGGTTCTCGACGACGATTCCAAGAAGGTTGTCGACGCTATCTCCTCCACCGCCGTCGATCGTGGCGATCGTCCGGTCGAGCCCGTCGTGATCAACAGCATCACCATCTCCTGAACAGGTAAAACAAGCAGATGACGAACCCCGGTTGGGGCGGCGGTGCGAGTGAGGGCATCCCGCCCCAACCGCGGTGCGTCCGCCATCCAGATCGACCCACCGCACTTTCCTGCAATCGTTGTGGACGTCCGGCGTGCCCGGACTGCCTCCGCGAGGCGGCGGTGGGATACCAATGTGTTGACTGTGTAGCTGCCGGCCAACGCGATGTCCGCCCCGTTCGGGGCGTCGCCGGAAACACCGTGAGCCCCGCCCGTGCGATCCCGATCGTGACGTACACCTTGATGGGGCTCAACGTCCTGGCGTTCCTCGCCACCTTCGCGCAGTCGCGAAGCATCATGAACAATCAGGTCGGCTCGTCGATCTTCGCGAACTGGGCACTCAATCCGGGTCTGGTCGCCAGCGGTGACTGGTTCCGGCTCATCGGCTCCGGGTTCTTGCACTTCGGCATCTTGCACCTCGCGGTCAACATGTACGCCCTCTACATCCTGGGGCGCGACACCGAAATCGTGATGGGCCGCTCCCGGTACGTCGGCATCTACCTGGTTTCGCTCCTCGGCGGTTCCGCCTCGGTGATGGCGTTCCAGCCGGTGTTCTCCTCGCTCACGGCCCTGTCCTGGACCGCTGGAGCGTCGGGTGCAATCTTCGGCATCATGGGCGCACAGGCCGTCCTTCTACTGCGTTTGCGTCGAAGCCCGGTCCCGATCATCTCGGTGATCGCGATCAATGTGATCATCAGCATTTCGCTGCCCGGGATCTCGTTCTGGGGTCACGCGGGAGGTCTGGTGGCAGGTGCTGCAACGGCCGCTGCCTTCCTGTACGCCCCACAGTGGTTGGGCGCCGGTGAGAACCGCGTGAAGGCGGTGCGGATCGGCTGGATCGCTTTTGGTGCCGTCACAGTGGTGACGTTGGGAGTCATCGTGCTCCGCGTCGTCCAACTGCGCGAACAGCTGGGAATCAGCTAGCAAGAATCCTAGGGCCCAGCCGTTCTATGGATCAGCCGCCGATGATGGACTCGCAGGCGAATGTGATCTCGAAGCTCGACGTCGCCGTCGGGTTGCCCTTGTCCCGGGCGCCGATTCCCTCGCCCGTCACCACGAAGGTACTGCCGTCCTGCTTGGCACTGGCAGATCCGCCGGGCAGGCCTGGTGCGTATCCGGCGGTGTACGGCAGACCGTTCGATCCACCCTCGCTTCCGGCGATTCCAGCAGTCTGAACCGTGCCGGATTCATCGACGAAGGCCGAGACGGTCAACATGCCGTAGGTGGCATTTTCCGCGTCGAGCAGTGTCATAACTGTCCTGCCGCCGTCCTTTGCGCACTTCGTCTCGAATTTGGCGTCGAGTGTCTTCCCGCCGACGGTGGCCGAGGATGTAGCGGACGAGGCGCCGGCAGCGCTCTTGTCGGAGTTGGTCTTGTCGGAGTCGCTGCCGCAGGCGGAGGCGAATAGAGCGACCGCCGCGATGGTGGCAGCGACTGCGGTGGAGGACCGGCGGGTCATCGTGGTCCGAACCAACTTCGTCATGTTCTGTCCTTCAAGTCACGCGGTGCGTCCGCACTTGCTCTGGCTGTTTCGCCGACAACACTAGCCAGTGACTTGGTGCTCGTAGCTCTAAACCCCCAGCTCAGACGGGTTTGTCGCCTTCGACTGTTCAGGGACGTTCGTCGGGCTGCCCGGGATCATCTGTCGGATCTTTGGGAGCAATCGCACATGCAGAGACGGCTTCTGTAGAGATTGTCCACATAGGTTGGGCTCGGTCGTGCTTCTACTGTGGCTTGAGTCACTTCGTAGATAGCAACGCTGACCTTTTCCGAGGAGTACCCCTGCAATGACCTCCACCGATAGCACCACCACTGACGGTGGGGTTGCGCCGAGCGAGATCGAAACTCGCGTGGTGAAGAAGGTAGCGCGCCGGCTGATTCCCTTCCTGATCCTGCTCTATTTCGTGAACTATCTGGATCGTACGAACATCGCTTTCGCCAAGCTCACCATGAGCGCCGACCTCGGTATGACCGAGACGATGTTCGGGCTCGCATCCGGACTCTTCTTCGTCGGCTATCTGTTGTTCGAGGTGCCGAGCAACCTGGCCCTGCACCGCTTCGGCGCCCGGCTGTGGATCGCGCGGATCATGCTCACCTGGGGCATCCTCGCCGCTGCGCTGGCATTCGTGCCCAACGTGGGCAGCCTCTATTTCCTCCGCATTCTGCTGGGAATCGCCGAGGCCGGCTTCTTCCCCGGAGTTCTTCTCTACCTGACCTTCTGGTTCCCGAAGAAGTACCGCGTACGCCTGATGGGCTTGTTCCTGCTGACACTTCCGCTCTCGTCGGCGCTCGGTGCCCCGCTCTCGGCGGCCATCATCCAGTACGGCGACGGCCTGTTCGGGTTGGCCGGATGGCGCGTGATGTACCTGATCGAGGGTCTGCCCGCCGTGATCTTGGCGTTTGTCGTCTGGTTCTACCTCACCGACCGTCCCGCCGACGCGAAGTGGTTGACCCTCGAGGAGCGCACCTGGCTGATGAAGTCGATGGCCGACGAGGAGAAAGAACTCGGCGACGCCGGTCACCAGTCGGCCGGCAAAACCCTGCGTGATCCCCGCGTCATCGGTTTCGGTCTGGTCTACTTCGGAATCACGTACGGCCTTTACGCTTTGAGCTTCTTCCTGCCCAGCATCGTCGCGGGATTCAAGCAGACGTTCGACACCGATTTCTCGCTCGTCGAGACCGGCCTGATCGTGGCCGTCCCCTACGCGATCGGCGCTGTCGCGATGGTGCTGTGGAGCCGCCATTCCGACAAGACCGGTGAACGAATGTGGCACGTTGCAGCCCCGACGCTCCTGGGCGCGGTATCCATTCCGATTGCGCTGTACCTGGATTCACCGTTCACCGTCATGATCGCGGTCTCGCTCACCGCCGTCGGCGTGCTGTGTGCACTCCCCGTCTTCTGGTACCTTCCCACCACGTTCCTGACGGGTGCCAGCGCGGCCGCGGGCATCGCCATGATCAACTCGATCGGCAACGCGTCGGGCTTCGGTGCTCCGTACATCACCGGCTGGCTCACCGATGTGACCGGAAATGCCAAGGCAGGACTGTGGGTGGTGGGCGCCGTGATGCTCTGTGCCGCAATCCTTGTGGTGGCGCTGGCAAAGCGATCGAGCAAGCCCGCTCAGATCTGACCGAGTTTCCCCGCACTGGCACGCAGCCGGATCAGGAGCGCAAGATCGAGCGCCTGGTCCGGCTGACGCCACTGTGTACCGATCAACCTGTCGATCGACTCGAGCCGTTGGTACAGGGTGTTGGCGTGAATCGCGAGCGCGGCGGCGGTCGCGGAGTGCTTGCAGTTGTGCGACAGGTACGACGCGAGGGTGTCCAATAGCGGAACGCCGCGTCGTTGCTCCTCCTCGAGGAGAGGACCGAGGGAACGATCTGTCAGGGCTTCCAGTTCTTCGCGGCCGGTGCGGCTGAGGAGAATTCGGTAAATGCCGAGTGAACTTGCCGGTTCCACGTGGGAGGCCCGCCCGAGAGTCTCGAGGACGTCGACGGTGTGCTGTGCCTCGACATACGCCCGCGCCAGACCTTCCGCTCCCACCGCGGGATCGGCGATTCCGACGGTCGGGTTCTCCGCCGGCTGCACCCACGCCGCCGCAACTGCTGCCGGTGACATTCCGGGAATCAGTGCGATGACTCGTGAACCATGTTCGGCAACAACGGTTCCTGACGGGAATGCAATTTCCTCGATACTGCGACGCGCACGGTCGACGGCGTCAGCCGGGCGGGCCACCACGACGGTGTATGAGCGGTCGGGGTTGAGTCCAGCCAGGCGGAACTGACCGGTGACTTCGGCCGGCGTCGGCGCTGGCCTGGTGATCAGATCGACCAGAAATGCGTCGCGTGCTCGACGGGTAGCTTCCCTGGCCGCCCGTTCGCCTACCAGCGCAAGCGCAATGGCCGGGGCTGACCTTTCGAGTGCCAATCTCATGGCGGCGGTGGGTTCCTGGCGCGAGAGTAGGAACAGAACTCCGAGTTGGTCACCGGCACTGCGTACTTCGGTGGCGAACAGGAACTGCTCACCGACGGTGAGCGTCACCTCCTGCTCGCGTCGGTCAGCGGCAAAGATGTCGAAGACCCGATGCACGCTCTCGCTCACCCGTTGCAGTCCCGGTGGAATCTCGGATGTTCCGGTCACGAAGAACACCGGCGAACCCGTCGACGCCGAGGTTTCCTCCACGAGTTCGCGAACACCGCCGCCGCGCAGGACAACCTGAGTGAGCGAACGATCCCAAGTCAGTGTCTGTTCGAGAAGTGCTGTGCGCTCGGCAAGTTCGGTGTTCGCTGCGTTCACTTCCGCAACCGTCGCGCGATAGCGTTCGAGAGAGCGGGCATTCTCGATCGCCACCGAGGCATGGGCTGCGAGTGCGGACAGCAACGCAACTTCCTCGTTGCCGAATCGGCGCTCTTGACGTTTGCACGCGCACAGGGCACCCAGGATCTTGCCGTTCAAAGTCAGCGGCACAGCCAGCAGGCCGCGCATGTTCTCGGCTCGCGCTGCGTCGTCGGCCGGTCCGATGTGTGCAAACGAGGGATCGTTTCGGTAGTCGGGAGACCAAGCAGGAGAGGAGTTCTCGACCACGCGACCGATGAGGCCTTCACGGAACGGAACTGTGAGGCCGAGCAGTTGCGACGTGTACGCCCCGCTCGTGACTTCGATGATCAAGATGTCGTCATGAATGAGAGCAAGGTACGAAAGGTCAACGCCGAGTAGTCGTTTGGCCTGATCCACGATCTCCTGCAGGAGGGCGTGGTGATCGTGCATCGTGGTCAGCAGTGACGCGATGTCGTTGAGTGCCCCGAGTTCGGTGGCGCGCTGTCGGCGCTGAGCCAGGAGACTTCGTAGTTGAAGTGCCGATCGGGCTTCTCGCTCGATTTCGGCGGCGGCCTCGGGGCCTGACCCAGCGGCCAACTGATCGCGGTGTTCGATCAGTTCCTCGGTGGATGCCTCGGCCAGGAGAAGCTGTAGCCAGTTCTCGTGCATCCGCGCTCCCTTGTCAGACCAACTCGTCAGACCAACTTGTCAGGCCAACGATGAGTATGGAGAGAATGTCCATACAGTTTCCGGTTTCTCGGAGTAAATCTACATGGGGCGGTGTAGCGGCCGTCACTATCGTGGAGACATGACACTCCTCGAGGCGCTCGGCTCGCAGATCGATGCGGATCGACTGATCACCGACCCCGACATCATGGCGAGCTACATCCACGACGACGCCGAGTGGGCTCCGTACGAGATGCCGGTCGCAGTGGTCCGCCCGCGCACAGCCGAGCAGGTACAGACAGTTGTGCAGGCGTGCATCGCCCACGGTGCGCCCGTCGTCACGCGCGGAGCCGGAACCGGTCTGTCGGGTGGAGCCAACGCAGTCGCCGGCGGCGTCGTGATCGCCTTCGACGCGATGAACGCCATCAAGGAGATCAACACCCTCGAGCGTTTGGCCGTGGTCGAACCCGGAGTGGTCAACGATCACCTCCGCGACGCCTGCGCCGAGCACGGCCTCTGGTATCCACCCGATCCGGCGAGCGCACCCTGGTCGACGATCGGCGGCAACGTCGCGACCAATGCCGGCGGCCTGTGTTGCGTCAAGTACGGCGTCACCAAGGACTACGTACTGGGCATGCAGGTGGTCACCGGAACCGGTGAGCTGGTTCGGCTCGGGCGTCGAACTGCCAAGGGAGTGGCTGGGTTTGATCTCTCGGCGCTCATGGTCGGCTCCGAAGGCACTCTCGGGGTGATCACCGAGGTGACCGTCAAGCTTCGTCCTCAGCGCGATCCCGAACGCACCATCGTCGGATACTTCGACTCCATCGTTGCTGCGGGCAAGGCCGTCGAGGCCGTCGCCGCAGACGGGCTCACGCCGTCGGCCCTCGAGCTGATCGATCGGCAGTGTCTCGTTGCCGTCGACGCCTGGAAGAACATGGGCCTCTCGGCTGACGCCGAGGTGGTCCTGCTCGGCCGCATCGACACACCGGGCGAGATCGGCGACGCCGAAGCTGAGCGAATGTTGGCCTGCTTCAACCGCTCTGGAGCTACCTGGAGCGCCAGATCCACCGACGAGGAAGAAGCCGACGCCCTGTTCTCCGCCCGGCGTCTGGCGTACCCCGCCCTCGAGCGGCTCGGCCCGGTGCTCACCGAGGACATCTGCGTCCCCAAGGCAGCGGTCCCGGAGATGCTGGCACGGATCGAGGCCATCTCGGCCAGGCACGACACGCACATCGCGAACATCGCGCATGCGGGTGACGGCAACCTGCACCCGCTGCTGATCACGCCACACGACGACGAAGCGGCGCGGAGGCGCGCTCAGGCCGCTTTTGCCGAGATCATCGACAACGCCCTCGAGTTGGGCGGAACCGTCACCGGTGAGCACGGCGTCGGCCTACTGAAGATGGGCGGCTTGGCGCAAGAACTGTCACCGGCCGTCGTCGCGATGCATCACGCGATCAAGGGCGCACTCGACCCCCACGGAATAATGAACCCCGGCAAGGTGATCTGAAAGGCTGGCTCCGTAACCGAATCGGTTTCCGGAGTTACGCCGTCGAAATGACGAGTTCCTACGCTCGAGTTGAACCGTTTGGCCAACTCGACGTATGGAGTCATGAATGTTCTCTTCCGATTTGACGCTGGCAAGTGTTGTTCCGCGGCGCGTGGACACGGTCGAGGCCGTCCGGGCGGCAATCGCTCTGGACGGCGCCGCGGTCTTCGGTGGCCTGCACTCCGAGGAAGATGCCATTGCCTTCGCGTCGAAGTTGCTCGGTGAGAAGTGCATTCGCGTCGGCCGCCAGTTCGAGGCGAGCGCCAAAAGTCAGGATGCCGAAGCCGCTGTCGTCGACACCCAACCGGTGGACGAACGCGGGCGCAAGCGCTCGTTCGGTATCTCCGGCGAGCGGATGACCGCCCACAACGACGGTTTCGCGTTCGGCGATTACGCTCCCGATTACCTGTTTCTGTGGTGCAAGCGCCCGGCGTACCCGAGTGGCGGCGACTCGTTTCTCATCGACGCGGTCAAACTGACCCAATTGCTCGCCTTCGATCCCGCAACAGCGGAGCTGGCCGAATTCTGTTGGAGCACAGACATCGACCATTCGGAACCGAACTTCCCGCAGAACACATTTGCGCCGATCGCCAGGACGGTGCCGAGTGGACGCAACCAGGTTCGCTATCACCCGTACCTCGCGCCGATCGCCGGTGAATCGGAAGTAGCGCAGTGGCCGCTGGTGAAGCAGTGGAGTGAGGCTGTGATTCACGTGCGAGACAGCGGTCCGATGTTCCGAGCAGAAGCCGGCGAGATGATCTGCATCGACAACTACCGGGTACTGCACGGCCGCGATGGATACACCGACCCCGGCCGTGAGCTGTACTCGATCTGGGGATGGTCGAGCGACGCAGTCGCGGTGCCGCAGCAGGCTCTCGACATCGTGCAGCCGGACCTCGCGGCACTGGCCATGTAACCAGCGCTTATTTCTCGGGCGGCACCAAACCGTGGACGGCGAGCACGTCCAGGACGTCCTCCGGTGACGTGCCGAGATCCCACCGTCCGAAGATCAACAGCTTCTCCGTGTCGGTGGGACGGTCGACGATGTCGATCTCGAGCATCGGGACGCGTCGACCCAGACGCGGGTAGCGGACGAGACGCACGCGGTCGATCTGTTCGCGGGTGAACTCGTGGCGGGCGCGCAATCGCTGCACCGCGATCGACTTGGTTCCCGCGTCTTCGATCACAGCCAGGCGGGGACGCTGACGCAGGGCGAGTCCGCCCATCACGAACAGCCCGATCACCGCGAGGGCGAGCAGGAAGCGTCCGGCAGGCTCCGTGGGCGCGATTATCGAGGCGATCGCGAGGGCAATTCCGCCGCCGAACATCGCGTAGACAACACCCATCGGAGTGGCCCACGAGATCACCTCCGTGACGTTGTCACGAGGCTGTGGATGAAATTCATCCTCGAGCATGTGGATAACTTCCTAGGTTGTCCACAGGAGTTATCCACAATGGGGATGAATGACACCCATGTAATTGAATGACGGTCACGATCCGGGTCGAATCAGATACTCGCTGGTCAGCGCCATCTCATGGTCATCACAAGGCCCACAACCATGAAGCCGAAGCCGACGAGGAAGTTATAGTTTCCCAAGTCGTTCATCCACGTGATCGAATCCGCGGCCAAGTAGTACACAATCAGCCATGCCAGGCCGACAAGCATGAATCCGAGCATCACCGAGACGTACAACGTGCTCGACGGACCCATCTTCACCTTCACCGGAGTGCGGTTTGCCGGGTTGACTGTGTAGTCGTTCTTCTTACGGACCTTCGACTTGGGCATGACGTCCTCGCTCTACGGTGTGACCTGCATGTGTTACCTACACGCTAACGTAGCTGTGTCCAGTTGGTCACCGGCCGACCTGCACAATCCGGGAGGAGCCACGTGTCTTCGGGTGAATCTTCACGAACCGTCTGGCACATCGGTGTACTTGCCGTCTGCCTGGTAGCCGGTCTGATGGTCGCCACGGCGCAACGATCCGCCGAGGAAAACCAGCTCCAGGTCACCGAAAGCACCAGGCTCTCCGATCTTGTCCGCAGCGCCCAGGCCAATGCCGAAAAAGTTTCGGCCGACCGGGACGAACTTGCCGCTCAGCTCGATTCCCTGCAGCAAGACGCCGCTCGGTCCGACGCCGGAGTGGCCGCCGCGCTCGGTGACATCAAGAACATCTCCGCCGACGCGGGACTGACGGAGATGACCGGCCCGGGTGTTGTCGTCACGATGACGGACGCTCCGCGCAACGCCGACGGCAAGTATCCGGTCGACGCCACCCCGGACGACCTCGTCGTGCATCAGCAGGACGTTCAGAGCGTCCTGAACGCACTGTGGGCCGGCGGGGCCGAAGCGGTGGGCATGCAGGACCAGCGGATCATCAGTACGTCGGCGCCGCGGTGCATCGGAAACACTCTTCTTCTTCACGGACGTACCTACAGCCCGCCGTACGTGATGAGCGCCATCGGTGACGTTGCGCGCCTCGAGGCGGCCCTCGCTGCCGAACCGGGCATTCGGATCTACAAGCAGTACGCGACCCGCTTCGGCCTCGGGTACACGCAGGCAACGCCGTCGCAGATCACGGTCCCCGCCTATACCGGCGGATAGCACAGGCGTTTACCCTGCTCTCATGAGGATTCTCGTCGTCGACAACTACGACAGCTTTGTGTTCAACCTGGTGCAGTACCTCGGCCAGCTCGGAACCGAAGCCGTGGTCTGGCGCAACGACGATCCACAACTGACGGCAGACCTCGAAGGTGCAGTAGCGCAGTTCGACGGCATTCTCCTGAGCCCGGGCCCCGGAACTCCGCAGCGCGCGGGAGCGACGATGGATCTGGTGAAGGTCTGCGCCGACACCAAGACCCCGCTGCTTGGCGTCTGCCTCGGACATCAGGCGATCGGTGCGGCTTTCGGCGGAACCGTCGACCGCGCGCCCGAACTGCTTCACGGCAAGACGAGTCTGGTTCACCACAAGGACGTCGGCGTCCTGGCCGGGCTGCCCGATCCGTTCACCGCTACCCGCTACCACTCGCTGACGGTTCTCGAGGACACCATTCCCGAGGAACTCGAGGTGACCGCACACACCGAGAGCGGCGTCGTGATGGCGATGCGTCACCGCGAACTGCCGATTCACGGCGTCCAGTTCCACCCCGAGTCCGTACTCACCCAGGGTGGGCACCGGATGCTCGCGAACTGGCTCGCAGTCTGCGGTGAGGCGCCTCCGGAAGGACTCGTCGCAGCCCTCGAGGCCGAGGTCGCGTCGGCGCTCGGTGGCGCATTACCCGCAATTCTCTGACACCTGTCCACAAAAAAGTGCCTCCCGGAAATCTCCGGGAGGCACTTTTTCACTTTGCTAGCGGCCGGGGATTCCGAGCGCTCCGACGCTGACGGTGATGACCGCGTCCTTGGAGATCTCCGAGCCCGGAGGCTGCGTCTGCGAGACGATCTTGCCCACCATTTCCGGGGTGAGCGTCGTGCTCTGGTTCTGCACCAGTTGCGATGCAGTTCCCGCCCAACCGGCTGCGCGAAGCGTGCTCAACGCCTCCGACACCGTCTTGTTGGTCAGATCAGGCATCGCGACCTGGTTGCCATTGGACACTCGTAGCGTCACGGTCGAACCCTTGGTGGCCGACGTACCGCCGGTCGGGTCGGTCGAAACAACCTGTCCCTTCGGCAGTCCCGAATCGATCTCCGTGATCTGGACGACGAACCCGGCACCTTCGATGTTGGGCCTCGCCACCTCTTCACGCTGACCGGTGACGTCCGGGACACGAACCTGCTCCGGTCCGGTGCCGACGGTGATCGAGACCGCGGAATCGAGAACAACCGACACTCCGACGGCCGGATCCTGATTGACGATCTTGTCGACCTCGGCGACGGTCGATGCCGCCTTGCCGATGGTCGGATCAAGTCGGAGTCCGACGGAGTTGAGCTTCTTCTCCGCGTCGTCCTGGCTCAGCCCGGTCAGGCGTGGGATCGCGACCTGCTCGGGTCCGGTGGACACGTCGATGGTGACGGTGCTGCCCTTCTCGATACGCACCCCGGCAACCGGACGCGTCGTGATGACGTTTCCGGCGGCGATCACCTTGTCCGTCTTCTGCTGACGCTCCACCTGGAATCCGGCGTTGGTCAGCGTCGCCTCGGCGACGTCGGCGGGCTGGTTGGTCAGGTCACCCGGAACGGTCACCATCTCGACCTTCGGCGAGTTCACCCGAATGAGGAAGAACGTCACCAGACCGATCACCAGAAGCGCCGCGATGCCCATCAGGGCGTAGCGTCCGCCCTTCTTCTTGGCAGGCGGCTCGGCGGCGCGAGTTGTCCTCGCAGCAACCGGCTCGACCGGATCGGGAGCAGTGCGGTAGTTCCCGGTGTCGGAGCCGACGGCGCCGAGGATGGTGGTGCGGTCCTCGTCGTTCATCACCATCGGCGCACTCGGACGCTGACCGCCCAGGACACGTACCAAGTCGCTGCGCATGTCGCCGGCGCTCTGGTAGCGGTTGGCCGGGTTCTTGCTCATCGCCTTGAGAATGATCGAATCCAGCTCGCGCGGAATGTCGGGATTGATCTCCGACGGCGTCTGCGGATCTTCACGAACATGCTGGTACGCCACGGCGACCGGTGAATCACCCTTGAAGGGCGGCTCGCCCGTCAGAATCTCGAACAGCACACAACCGAGCGAGTACACGTCCGAACGCGCGTCGACCTGCTCACCTCGCGCCTGCTCCGGCGAGAGGTACTGAGCGGTGCCGATCACGGCGGCCGTCTGCGTCATCGGGCTCGACGCGTCGGAAATGGCACGGGCGATACCGAAGTCCATCACCTTCACGGCGCCGGCACGGTTGATCATGATGTTGGCGGGCTTGACGTCGCGGTGCACGATGCCGTTGCGGTGGCTGAAGTCCAAAGCGGCACAGACGTCCGCGATCACTTCCATCGCCTTGCGCGGAGCCATCGGCCCGGTGCTGCGCACGATGTCACGCAACGTGTCGCCGTCGACGTACTCCATGACGATGTACGGCAGCGGCCCGGCGTCGGTCTCGGCTTCACCGGTGTCGTAGACGGCCACGATCGCCGGATGGTTCAGCGCGGCAGCGTTCTGCGCCTCACGACGAAACCGCAAGTAGAACGTGGGATCGCGTGCGAGGTCTGCACGCAGCACCTTGATCGCGACGTCGCGGCTGAGTCGGAGGTCGCGCGCCAGGTGAACCTCGGACATTCCGCCGAAGCCGAGAATCTCACCCAGCTCGTAGCGGGAGGAGAGATTGCGGGGTGTCGTCATTGGTCTTGTCCTAGCGGTTCTTCAGCGTCTCCGGGATCCGCCAACGGCTCAGTGGTCGTTGTGGTCGTCGTTGTCGTCGTGGTGGTGGTTGTGGTCGTCGGAGTTGTTGTGGTCGTGGTCGGCGTTGTCGTGGTGGTTGTCGGCTCGGTCGTTGTGGTCGTCGGCCGAGTCGTCGTTGTTGTCGGCTCGGTGGTCGTCGTCGTCGGCCGAGTCGTCGTGGTGGTGGGCTTGGTCGTCGTGGTGGTCGGCAACGTCGTGGACGTGACGACGGGCGGCGTCGGGTCGCTCGGACCGTCGGTCGCGATCCAGACTCCGCCGATGATCAACGCCAACAGGATCAATCCGCCGCCGGCCCACGCCACGGCCTTCTGTCCACTGGTCAGTCCGCCGGCTGCCGCGTCGTCCGCAGCAGCGGCGCCCGTCACCGGGCCCGCGTACGTCGGCGGCATGACCTGCGTGGCACCCGTTGCCGGCAACGCGCTCGCGGCACCGGTGGCGAGCAGACCGGGCGGCGGTGGACGTCTCCCTGCCCGAACGGCTGCAACGGCGTCGGCGAACTCGCCGCCACTGGCGTAGCGGCCGGCCGGATCCTTGGTCAACGTGATGTCGATGAGCTCGCGGATGTTCGGCGGCAGGTCGGCCGGCATCGGCGCCGGGGTTTCCTGCACGTGCTTCATCGCGACGGTCAGCGCGCCGTCACCGGTGAACGGGCGTCGACCCGAAAGTGCTTCGTATCCGACGATTCCCAGCGAGTACACGTCGCTCGCCGCGGTCGCGTCCTGACCGAGGGCCTGCTCGGGCGCGATGTACTGGGCGGTGCCCATCACCATTCCCGTGCGCGTGACAGGAGAGTTCTCGACGGCCTTGGCGATGCCGAAGTCCGTGATCTTCACCTGGCCAGTAGGCGTGATGAGGATATTGCCCGGCTTCACGTCGCGGTGCACGACACCGGCGTCGTGTGCGACCTGCAGGGCGCGGCCGGTCTGCTCGAGCATGTCGAGGGCATGCGGAACCGCCAGGCGGCCGACGCGTGCCAGGACGGCGTTGAGCGGTTCACCGTTGACGAGTTCCATCACCAGGTACGCCGTGGAATCACCCGAGCTGTCACGGGTCTCGCCGTAGTCGTAGATTCCGGCGATACCGGGATGGTTGAGCTGTGCGGTGGTGCGGGCCTCGAAGCGGAAGCGCTCCAAGAACTCCGGATCGGAAGAGAACTCGGACTTGAGTACCTTGACGGCGACGCGACGGTTGAGCCGGGAGTCGGTGGCTTCCCACACCTGACCCATCCCACCGGTGGCGATGAGACGGATCAATCGGTAACGATCGGCGATCAAAGCGCCGTTGTTCAACGCCACGGTTCAGCCCCCTTGGATTCCGGCTGCGATGACTGCACGACCGATCGGCGCAGCAACCGAGCCACCGGTAGCGGCGAGTCCGCGGTCACCACCGTTCTCGACGATGACGGCCACGGCGACCGTCGGATTCTGCGCCGGTGCAAAAGCGATGTACCAGGCGTGCGGCGGAGTTTCCCGCGGATTCACGCCGTGCTCGGCGGTACCGGTCTTGGACGCGATCTGAACGCCGGGGATCTTGCCGTCGCCGCCGGTGAAGTTCTCCGAGCCGATCATCAGATCGGTCAGCGTTGCCGCAACTGCCGGCGAGATCGCCTGACCCATCGACACCGGTGACGGCGTACTGAGATCGGTCAGATCCGGTGCCTGCAACTGGGAGATCAGGTTGGGCTGCATCCGCACACCACCGTTGGCGACGGTAGCGGCGATCACTGCATTCTCGAGCGGGGTCACCGCGACGTCGCGCTGGCCGATACTGGTCTGGCCGAGAGCCGCGTCGTCGGAGATGTCGCCGACGGTGCTGTCCGCAACCGGCAGCGGGATCGCGGGAGTGTTGGGTCCGATGCCGAAGGCGCTGGCCTCGTCCTTGATGGCGTCGGCGCCGTCCTTGATGCCCAGTTCGACGAAAGCCGTGTTGCACGAGCGCGCAAACGCGTCACGCAACGACGCCGTCGGGTTGGGGCCGCACGTGCTGCCGTTGTAGTTCTCGAGGGTCGTGCTGGTGCCGGGCAGCGTGATCTGCGGCGCCGCGGTCAGCTGGTCGTCCGGCGTCGCACCGTTGCCAAGAGCTGCAGCCGTGGTGAGCACCTTGAACGTCGAACCGGGCGGGTAGGTCTGCGAGATAGCGCGGTTGACCAACGGATCGTTGGGATCGGCATTGAGCTCGTCCCACGCCTTGGTGGTTTCGGCGCCGTCGTGGCTGGCAAGCAGGTTCGGGTCGTAGCTCGGAGTGCTGACCATCGTCAGGATGCGTCCGGTGCTCGGCTCGATCGCGACGACGGAACCGGTGTAACCCTTGCTGGTCAGCTGGTCGTACGCCACCTGCTGCATGGCCGGATTGAGCGTCGTGACGACGTTGCCGCCGCGCGGATCGCGTCCGGACACCAGGTCGAAGAAGCGCTGACTGAACAACCGGTTGTCCGAGCCGTTGAGAATCGGATCTTCGGTGCGCTCGAGGCCGGCGCTGCCGTACTGCATCGAGTAGAAGCCCGTGACCGGTGCGTACGGGTACGGATTCGGATACTCGCGCAGGTACTTGTACCGGTCGTCGGTGGCGCGGGAGGCGGCAAGCACCTGACCGGAAGCCGAGATCTGACCTCGCTGGCGTGAGTACTCGTCGAGCAGCACCCGCGAGTTGCGCGGGTCGGCTCGCAGGTCGTCAGCTTTGATGACCTGTACGTACGTGGCGTTGGCGAGGAGCGCGACGACCATCACCATGACGGCCATCGCGACGCGGCGCAGTGGAGTGTTCATACGCGCGGCATCATCTCGGTATTGGCGTCAGCGATTGGGGGCGGACCTTTCTTCTTCGTCACTACCGGCGCACGAGCCGCGTCCGAGATCCGGACGAGGATGGCCAGCAGTAGGTAATTCGCGAGCAGCGACGAGCCGCCGTACGACATGAACGGTGTAGTCAGACCCGTCAGCGGGATCAGCTTGGTGACGCCGCCGACGACAACGAAGATCTGGATCGCGATGGTGAACGACAGACCGGCGGCGAGCAGTTTGCCGAAGCTGTCGCGCACTGCCAACGCCGTACGCAGGCCGCGGACGATGAGAAGCAAGAACAGCATCAGCACAGCGGCCAGGCCGATCAAGCCGAGCTCTTCGCCGATGGTCGCGATGATGAAGTCCGTCTTCGCGAATGGCACCTGGTTGGGTCGACCACTGCCCAGACCTGTTCCGGCGATACCGCCGGTGGCCAGGCCGAACAGCGATTGCGAGATCTGATACCCGGTGTTGGCGTAGTCGCCGAGCGGGTCCAGCCAGGTGTCGACGCGCACGCGCACGTGTCCGAACATCTTGTAGGCGAAGAAGAATCCGATGGCGAGCAGTCCGCCGCCGATCACCAGCCAGCCCACACGTTCGGTCGCGATGTAGAGCATCACCAGCACGGTGCTGAAGAGCAGCAACGACGTACCGAGGTCGGTTTCGAAGACGAGAACGCCCACCGAGACGATCCAGGCGAGCAGGATCGGACCGAGGTCTCGGGCCCGCGGAAAGTCCATGCCCAGGAAGTGTTTACCGGCCGAGGTGAACAGGTCGCGCTTCGCGACGAGCACTGACGCGAAGAAGATGATGAGCAGGATCTTCGCGAACTCACCTGGCTGAATGCTGAATCCGGGCAGGCGAATCCAGATCTTCGCGCCGTTCACGCTCGAGAACTTCGCCGGCAGGATCGCAGGAATCGCCAGGAACACCAGACCTGCGAGGCCGAGGGTGTAGCTGAACCGCGCCATCAGGCGGTAGTCCTTCAAGAACACGAGCAGCAACACGAAACCGGTGATCGCCAGTGCAGTCCACATGACCTGCTGGTTCGCATCCGGTGACGGTGCCTCGACGCCGTTGTAGAGCGCAGTCTGTTCGTCGGCGAGGTCGAGTCGGTGGATGAGCACCAAACCCAGGCCGTTGAGCAGGGCGACGATCGGGAGCAACAGCGGATCGGCGTACGGCGCATACCGCCGAATTGCCAAGTGCGCGATCAGGAACAAGCCCGTGTACGCGAGCGCGTACTTGGCCAGATCGAGAGTGATCTTCTGTTCCTGGCTCGCCTCGACGAGCAGAAGCGAGACCGTCGTGATGATGACGGCAAAGCCCAGGAGCAGCAGCTCCATGTTTCGACGGGTCGACTGGACCGGCGCCGGGGCAAAACCTCCGGGCGGACTCGGAAAAGCCGTCCCCGCAGCTGCGTTGGACGACATCAGTTGACCGTCCTGCAAGTCTGACCGGGAATGTCGGTCGGCGTCGGCGTAGTCGTGGGTGCCGCCGTCGTCGGCGCAGCAGGCTCCCCGGGCGGTGCGGGGGGCGGCGTGGTCTCCGGTGCCGGCGGGGGAGTGGGCGTGGCCGTCGTCGTCGGAATCGGCTCACAACGAGGCAGCAGATCGCCGCCGATGAGACGGATCATCTGGCTCTGCGCATCCTCACGCTTGCCGGACGGCAACCCGGCGCGCACCTGCTCCTGCGCCGACGGCTGCAGATCCGTCACTTCGAGGATGTTGCAGTTGCTGGGAATCGCGTCGGGGGAGACGAGGGTCAGGACGTCGTCGTCGCCGACGCAACCCACCAGATCCGCGTCTTGCAGCGAGTAGCCGAGCACCGAACCGGGGATTCCGCGCAGCACCGTCACGCGACCGTTGTCTTCGCCGACGTAGTAGTTGTTGCGGATGACGGCGCGGCCGATCACGGCGCCGACGCCGACCAGCGCGATCAGCACCACGGCGAGGACCACCCACCACAACCGGTTCCGCTTCTTCTTCGGTTCCGGTTCGGGTTGGGAGACAACTCGCTTGGGCGTCGCGCGCGGCGGACGCATGGCAGCGGCGCGGCCGGCAGCGGTGTTGGGGGGAGGGGCGTCCTCTTCCTCTTCCGTCGACGCGGCGCCCGCGACGATGGGATGCGACTGGCCGTAGTCGAGGTCGATGACATCGGCGACGACGACGGTGACGTTGTCGGGACCGCCGCTGCGCAGCGCCAATTCGATGAGACGGTCGGCGCACTGCTCCTGCGAGCCCTCGCGCATCGTGTTCTCGATGGTCTCGTCGCTGACCACGTCGGAGAGGCCGTCGGAGCAGAGCAGGTAACGATCGCCGGCGCGGGCTTCGCGCACGGTGAGCGTCGGCTCGATCTCGTTGCCGGTCAGCGCCCGCATGATCAGGGATCGCTGCGGGTGCGTGTGTGCCTGTTCGGCGGTGATCCGGCCCTCGTCGACCAGCGACTGAACGAACGTGTCGTCACGGGTGATCTGCGTCAGGTGGTCGTCGCGCAGCAGGTAGGCGCGCGAGTCGCCGATGTGCACGAGGCCGAGCTTGCTGCCGGAGAAGAGGATCGCGGTGAGCGTGGTGCCCATGCCGTCGAGTTCGGGTTCTTCCTCGACGTGATCGGCGATGGAATCGTTGCCCTCGCGGGTGGCTGCCTCGAGCTTGCCGAGCAGATCCTCGCCGGGCTCGTCGTCGTCGAGATGCGCCAGGGCGGCAATCATCAACTGCGACGCGACCTCACCGGCCGCGTGTCCGCCCATACCGTCGGCCAAGGCCAGCAGGCGTGCACCGGCGTAGACGGAATCTTCGTTGTTGGAGCGCACGAGACCGCGGTCGCTGCGCGCCGCGTAGCGGAGAACAAGGGTCACGGGCGTAGCTCGATTACCGTCTTGCCGACGCGAACCGGGGTGCCCAGAGGCACGCGCACCGCAGTGGTGACCTTGGCGCGGTCCAGATAGGTGCCGTTGGTCGAACCGAGATCCTCGACGTACCAATCAGCGCCGCGCTGCGAGAGCCGCGCATGGCGCGTCGACGCGTAATCGTCGGTGAGAACGAGCGTCGAATCGTCGGCGCGGCCGATCATGACGGGTTGAGAACCGAGGGTGATGCGGGTGCCGGCGAGGGCGCCCTGCGTGACCACCAGGTACCGAGGCACCTTCGCCTTGCCCAGCGAGGGCAGGACCTTTCCGGCGCGGGTGTACCGCGGCGGAACCCTGACCCCGGAGCCGGCATAGATGTCGGAGCGGAGAGTGCGGAGGACTGCCCAGACGAACAGCCACAGTAGGAGCAGGAAGCCCGCCCGTGTGAGTTGCAGAATCAGGCCCTGCACGGCTGTCCACCTCCTTCTATGGCTCGAGCCCCGCCGCAGCGGGGTTCGAGCATTGTCGACTGGCAGCATCATAGGGGGCTCTGGGCCCCGAAGATCACGATACTGACAGCCGCGTGACGGCGGCGCGCCGACGGACCGCCGAATGTTCGATTGTTATCGGAAAAATCCTGGCGTCCGTTTCTCAGCTCAGAGAATGCGAACCAGAATCTCCGAGTGACCTGCACGAATGATGTCGCCGTCTGCCAGCTGCCAGTCCTGGACCGGTGCACCGTTGACGGTGGTGCCGTTCGTGGATCCCAGATCGGACAGCATCGCGGTGCGGCCGTCCCAACGGATGTCGATGTGGCGACGTGAGACGCCGGTGTCCGGGAGGCGGAACTGAGCTTCCTGGCCGCGGCCGATGACATTGCTGCCGTCGCGAAGCTGGAAGTGACGTCCGCTGCCGTCCTCGAGCTGCAGGGTTGCCGTCAGGCTCTGCGCCGTCGGTGCGTAACCGCCCTGCGGCTGGGCGTAGCCCTGCTGCGGGTAGGCCTGCGTCTGCTCGAAGTTGCCGCCCTGCTCGTAGCCGGCCTGCTCGTACGGCTGCTGTGTGTACGCCTGCTGGTCGTAGCCGCCCTGCTGGTAGCTCTGCTGGTCGTAGCCCGGCTGATCGTACGACTGGCCGTTGTACGGCTGCTGGTAACCCTGCTGGTCGTAGCCACCCTGCTGGTAGCCCTGCTGGTCGTACCCACCCTGGTACGCCTGCTGGCCGTAGCCCTGCTGATCGTACGGCTGCTGCTGGTAGCCCTGCTGGTCGTAGCCGCCGCCCTGCTGGTCATAGCCCTGCTGGTCGTAACCGGCCTGCTCGTACGGCTGCTGCTGGTTCGGGTACGCCTGCTGGTCGTAGCCACCCTGCTGCTGGTTGTAGCCCTGCTGGTCGTCGCCCGTGCGGTAACCGTCGCCGCGGTCGTAACCGTTCTGGTACGGCGCTTCCTGGCCCTGCGGAGCGGCGTAACCGCCGTCGTCGTGGGAGTACCCGTTCCGTGCCGGCTGCTGCGGTTCGGGCTGGCGACCCGCCGGTTCGCGGCTTGGTTCGTAGCCTGAGTTCTGCGTCATGGGGCCGGCTCCTGGTTGTGACGGGACTGGATTGGAAACAGGGGGAACAATCGGTGCGGGTCGCTGAGGCGGCCGTTGTGGAGGCCGCGACGAAACCTGCGGAACATGCGACGGCGGTGATGCCTGCTCGGCGTCACCATCCGGGTCGACGGTTCCGCGGGTGCGGAACTGACCGGTGTGGAGCGTAGGCGAAGGCTCGAATGTGACCGAGATATCGCCGTACGTCTGCCAACCCTGATCGCGGATGAAATCCTGCAGGTGTCGGCTGAAAGCTTTTGTCGTCAGTTCGCGATCGGCGGCCAACTCTTCGTGATCGGAGTTGTTGATGGTGATCACGTAGTTGTTGGGGGCGAGAAGGATTCCGCCGCCGAGGTGCTCGACGCGGTCACGTGCCTCCTGCTGGAGCGCCGCCTCTACTTCCTGCGGCACAACACCACCACCGAAGACCCGCGCGAATGCGTCGCCGACAGCTCCTTGGAGCTTTCGTTCGAATCGCTGCACGATGCCCATCGGGCCCTCCTCTCGCCTCGCATCTACGACGGCAAAATGCTCGGCAAGTAGCGCCGGCACCGCCTTGTCGCGTGTCGTCCAAACTGCTGTACAGGTTCCACGGTACTGTCAAATGTCGCTTCGGCAGTACCTGGCCGCTGTTTCAGCATGGTATCGGTTCTGGGCTTTTGGGTGCTCGGTGTTCATCGATTCGTGCCCTGAGCTGCACGAATAGAACTTTCAAAGTTTGTCGTGATAATGTTTCGGCGTTGCTCGGGCGAGTGGCGGAATGGCAGACGCGCTGGCTTCAGGTGCCAGTGTCCTTCGGGACGTGGGGGTTCAAGTCCCCCTTCGCCCACCACAAGACGAGGCTACAAACTCTAGCGAGTTTGTAGCCTCGTTTTTTGTTGTCGGCTATCTGGCCACAGCCTGGATGAAGCTCAGAACGAAGTCCAACGCGGTGCCTGCAAAGGAGTCGTTGACTGGTTGAGTGGCCGCGGCGGGCGCAGTGATCTGAGGGTTCATCATCCCTGGTGGCAGTGTGCCGGGTGGGAGATTGATGATGGCGTTGATGTCGTAGATGGTGTTGTCGGGACCGTTGGTCACCGAGAACGAGATACTGCCGAAGTCGGCGACCGGGCCATCGGCTGATGCAGTACCAACTGCACTGCCGAAGGTGATCGCGGCAGCGAGCGCGCCGACACCGAGGGCTGCGGTGGTTCGGGACAAACGAGTAGGCGTTTCGGGTCCATTCACAGATGTGCTCCCTTTCGTGGTGACAGCATCCGTGCGCGGGATGCCAAGCAGCCAGGAGATTGCAACCACTATCGAGGAAGATAACGGACATTCACCCCATGGCGGGGTGGTTCGGCACGAAGTGCTTCGTCGTTCCCAGCAGTCAGAGACTTGGGACTTGCCCGGGTGACTGCCCAGGAGATTCTTGTCGTCTTGGTTGAACGTCTGTTGGCCGACGAACCCTCAGTAACGGGTAAAACGTGACGTTCTCGCTCGACGCTGACCCCTTTCGTATGTACGTATATCCGTAGATGCGGACATACACGGAAAGCTAAATGGGGGTCCCACAAGGAGGCAACCCGGCGAAGCTCCAGACCGGGAACCTTTGGAAGGAAAAACCCGATCATGAACGACTTTAGCCTCCGGGCTGCCCGTATCCAGCTAGGCGCATTGCTCGCCGCACTCGCACTCGCGATCGTCATTGCACTCGGCATCACCACCGGCGCATTCGTACTTTCCTTCGCCGTACAACGCGACCTTGCAAGGCAAGCGCTGATCCCCGAACACCTGACCTGGATTTTCCCGGCGATCGTCGACAGTGCAATCCTCGGCGCGACCATCGCCATCGTCATCATCAGCAAGCTCAACATGAACAAACGCGACAGAGGCTTCTACATAGCGCTTGCAGTCAGCGTTGTCGTGATCAGCATCCTCGGAAACGCGTACCACGCCTATCACGCAGCAATCGCCGCACGGCAGTTCATCGTCGGTGGGGGAGACCTCGGGTTCAGTCCCCTCGCGAGTACAGCACCGCCCTCGACGTCGAGGCTCAACTCCTGTGCTCGCTGCTCTGGGCGCCGGCTGAGAGCGCGAAACGTGCCGTCGCAGCTCTGACCAGCGCAGACTTCTACCGGCCCGTGAACGCGGCACTGTTCACCGCCATCGAGGAGCTAGTCACTTCCGGCAAACCGCACAACAGTGCCCATGTCTTCGCCACCTTGCAGCAGGAAGGACGCACCAGCGGACACCTCGGGAAACAACTCACCAAAGCACTCACCGACATCACCACCATCGGCATCCCGTCCGCCGAACTCGAGCACAACATCGCAGCAGTCCTCACCCAGGCCTACCGGCGCGGATTCCGCGAAGCAGCACGATCCCTCGCCCAAGCCGCCGAAGAACTCCCCGAAGACCAACTGTTCGAACACCTGCTCAGCATCGGCCGCGAACGCCGCGCAGCCTCCCAACGCCTCGCAGCCATCCGCGAAGGCCGCCCATGACTAACAAACCGAGAGTGTTGAAACACAGCATCTTCGGAGTCCTCGCGCTCGCCGTCGCAGCCCTGGACTTCACCATCGGCACCAAACACATGATCACCGCCGGAATCATCGCCCTCACCGCCTCCGTCTACAGCTTCACCAAAGCCGCCAGCCTCCGAAAAGCCCCAAACGACAAAGGGAATCGACCATGACGACCGAAAAAGACACCAGCAAACCCGGCTGGAAAGCGCACACCGTCGTCGCGCTGATCAGCCTCGCCGTAGGCATCATCTTCCTCACCGGCGGAACAACCATTTCACTCATCGCCGGAACAAGCCTCCTCGGGCTTGCCGTCTACCACTACGTCGTAGCCCTACGCCTCCGCCGAGAACTCAAGACACCCGCCGAAGAGGAGGGTTGAACGTGAGCGACGACGAACACGATGCCTGGCAACTGCACCACCACGGAGCCAGCTGGGACGACATCGGCACCGAAATGGGATGCAGCCCCACCACCGCGCAAACCCTCGCAACCGCCTACGAGAAACGCACCGACAACGCCGCCGCACAAACCCAAAACACTCTGTTCTGAAAACCCGTCCGTAGGTCCGTGTCGGAGCTACCAGGCACAATCGCCGGAAACGACAGAAAGGAACGCCATGAACAACGAGATCACGAATGGCGGAATTGGCAGCGAACCCGATCGACGGACACTTCGACTTCGCGCACCTGCAAGCAATCCACCGACACCTACTCGGCGACCTGTACGAATGGGCCGGTGAAATCCGCACCATCGACACCGCGCCAGGCGATCTCGGCATCCTCCACGACCCACCCGCCGCCATCCCAGGCGAACTCGACCGAGTGTTCACCGACATCAACAGCGGCGTCTACGTCAACCACCACAGCCACGAAGCGTTCGTCCAGGACCTCGCCGGACACTGGGGAGATCTCACCAGTGTCCACCCGTTCGTCGACGGAAACTCCCGCACCCAAAGGGTTTTCTTCGACCAACTCGCACGCGACGTCGGATGGGCAATCGAATGGCGCGAACTCAGCGCCGACGCCGTCCAAGCCGCCCGCAACTTCGCCTACATCGACGGCGGAACCATCCTCGCCGACGTCCTACGACCCGCGATCAAACCTGTCACCGAAGTGCCCATGGACTCCATCGCCACCGCACCCCGCGAGAACGTCATGACGTTCCCCGCGCACTGGCAGGCGATGATCGAGCACTACGACACCATGCCCGAACAGACCTATACCTGGGCGAGCCAGATCAAACCCGAAGCACCACAACATGACCCACAGACCACCGAGATCCGGCCAGCCCCCAAGCCGGCCGCTCCGGAACCGGAACTAGCCGACCTCGACACCACCAAGTTTCACACCCACTGGAGCCCCGAGGTCGACCACCAACTCATGAACAGCCGCACCATCCCACAACACAGCAGCAGACCAGAAGGACCGAGACTGTGAGCATCATCGGATACGCCCGCGTCTCCACCCTCGAACAAAACCCCGAACTGCAAGAACACGCACTCCGCTAAGCCGGAGCGATCCGCATCTTCACCGACTACGAATCCGGCTCCAAAACGCAGCGCCCCCAGCTCACCGAATGCCTGAACTACCTACGTGACCACGACGGTGATGTCCTCGTCGTCTGGAAACTCGACAGGCTCGGACGATCCGTCCGCCACGTCATCGACACCGTTCACAACCTCGGTGAGCGCGGCATCGCATTCCGTTCCCTCACAGAAGGATTCGATACCACCACCGCAGGCGGCGAATTTCTCTTCCACATCATGGCAGCCCTTGCCCAAATGGAACGCCGCATGATCGTCGAACGTACTCATGCCGGCCTCGAAGCCGCCCGACGTCAAGGTCGACGCGGCGGCCGGCCGACTGTCATGACCCCGGAACGCACTGAACTCGCCCGTGCACTGCGCGAGCAAGGGAGGAGTCTTGACTCCATCGCTTCGACACTGGGCGTCGGTCGGTCCTCTGTCGGCCGTGCACTCCTGACGGCCATCCAATAGCTCGATCTTTTTCGGAAGACGGTAGTTCAGTTGTGAATCTTGTTGCAGTCTCTACGAATACCGATGGTACCGGTTGGCTCGGTGAGTGTCCTCTCGGAGGTTGAGGGGCTCGATCACGGTGGACTGACCGAGACTGATACCGACCGAAGCTCCTCAACAGTTTGTGGGCCACCGACTGCACCCGCCAGTGAGCCTAATCATGAAGGCTACGCGTTCGTCTCCGTCTCGTTGGAACGGAGACACGGAGACTTTAGCGCTGAACCGCGATGTAATTCGCTGTTGGAAGGGTGCTCCGCGAGGCTGGAGGAGGACTTCGGGACGGGGAGCCGTCCGGAGTCGAGGAAGATGATGCGACGTTCGATGTCGACGTGTGATTGCAGAATCGTCCGCAGAACCGTCCGAGGAGGGTGAAGCCGACAGCTGTTTGTACTCCGTGTAGCCACTACAGGTGTGGGGAGGCGCAGACCGGCGATCTTGGCTACGTAGGTGCGTCTGGTCGGTAGTGGGTCCGCATGGATGTGGCGTTGCGGCGTTTCCCCATACCGTTGAAGGTCTGTGGTCGGGGCGGGTTTGCGTTGGTGGTGTGTGGGATACCTCTGGGTTGCGGTATCGGGAGCACTCGAAAAGGATTTCGGGGCGCCGCGCAGACGACCTGCCTTCCGGCTGTCCGCTCGCCGGGGGTGGGTCAGCCCCGAAATGGGGCATCCTGGTACGGGCAGTGCCGGGATGCGCATCGGGTTCGCTGGCGTCGGCGCTCACACCTCGGCGCCGGCGAACCACCCTTTGGTTCGGGTTGCTGGTGCGGCGGGACCGCGGCGTCGTGGTGGGGTTTGGTGGTGGTGTGTTCGGGCATTCGTGAGTTGTTGACAAGTGGAGATCGGGGTTTTGCCCATTTTCGTCGTGTGCCGTCACGGTCTCGTGGGAGTGCGTGTGAGGTGTGGGATGGATGTCGTACGAAGCGCTGCTGTCGGTGATGGGTGGTTTCCTCCGCTCGATGCGGCTGCCGAAGCGTTGCAGGATCTGTATCGGGTGTTGAATCCGGCCGGTCACATCGAGAAGTATCTGAACCGGTTGTGTGAGCATGCGGTGGAGTTGATCGAGGATGCGGACATGGCGGGGGTGACGGTTCTCGATGAGGAGGGTGCTGCGTCGACGGCGGCGCGCACGTCCCGTGAGGTCGTCATAGTAGACGAGCTGCAGTATCGGTCGTGGGCGGGTCCGTGTATCGAGGCCGCGGAGAGCGAGCAGATCGTGGTGGCGGACCGCACGACTGCCAGTGAGCGGTGGCCGGGTCTGGCGTCCGAGGCCCGGCGATTCGGGGTGCAGAGTTTCCTGTCGATTCCGTTGCCTGCGCTCGAGCCCGGGGTGCGTGCGGGTGCGGTCAACGTGTACGGCAGCCGTGCGGACGGGTTCGCTCGTTCTGAGGTGGCGTTGATGAATTTGTTCACCACTGCCGCTGGGTATGCGATCGGCAGTACCGAACGTTACCGGGGTGCCCGGCAGTTGGCTCTGCAGCTCGAGCGTGCTCTCGATTCGCGGGCGGTGATCGATCAGGCGAAGGGGGTGTTGATGGCGGTCCACGGTGTCGATGCGGATGCGGCGTTCGCGATGCTGGTCGAGAGATCCCAACGCACCAACACGAAACTGCGGGCGGTGGCAGAGGATCTGCTGGCGAGTGTGCGCATCACCTAGAGATGATGACAAGCCCTCGCCGATGCCGGGCAATGAGCGTGCGAGGGTCCGCGTCCGGGGTCGTGCTGATCGGTTGATGTGAGGTGTGACTCCTCCGACCTGCCGCTGGGCCACCCTACGATCGGCACACACACACCGCACCCTCGTTGTGGGGCCGGAACTGTCTGGGTTTCCGAAACCAATGAGAGAGCACTGCATCACACGTGTCGCATTTCAGTCCGGTGAGGGCTGGTACTTTCAGCCGATCGGGTGCAGGGTGAGAATCGTCCCGGTCTGTGCTGGCTCGGGACTGTTGTTCTGCCGGACGTCGACTCCCATCCCCGTCCGGCAGAGCCCGTTCGTAGCGAATCGAGAACCGTTGGTTCGGTGACAAAGCAGGCTCCTCGGCAACAGACGCCTCGTTACCGAGCCACGGACGCGCTCGGAGTTCAGCGCTGGTCGTCGAGCGGGGAGATCGATTGTTCGAGCAGATATTCCTCGGGTGCCGGCCATAGGGTATCGAGTTCGGCGGAGAAGGCTTCCATAAATTGCCTTGCGCGAACTCCGTTCTGCCACAGGATGAACGAGGAGCTAGCTGCGACATTGCTCGACGAGTGTGTGAGTGCTTGACACCCCACCGTCAGTGGCACCACCAGGTCGTCGTCGGTGCCGGCAGGTCGTCGTCGGAACGAATGCGATCGTCCAGTTCCCCAAGGCCTCGGCGCCGACGACTGAACTTCTTCCCAGCCGAGTTCGTTGACGTCCTGCAACCGCGCGGATCTCCCAGAGCGCACGGTCATTGCCACGTCACGTTTCCTCAGTGCGTGAGCTGGGTAACAAATCGGGGGTCGGTGAAGGAGGGCTTGTGGTGGATGTCGCGTCGTGGACGGAGTCCGAAGAGCACGAAAGGTGGTGGCGCGAGATCGTGGGAATCGCACCTTTCGAAGACCGCCGTGTGGCAAGAGATGTCGGAGACTTGCCGTGTGCCAAGGATTCCACGGCCTCCGCAGGCACGAATGGAAGCCCGCTGCGTTTCGCGGCGTGACGGCGGCCTGAGAGCCGGCCTCATAGAAGGGTGGATGCACGGTGCTGAATGTTGTTCTGTTGCTTGTGATGCTGAGTATCGGCATGGGTGTGGTGATGTGTCTGGACTTCCGATGGCTTCGCTCTTCGGCTCGAGATGATCGTCGACGGTTTGCGTATCGGGGAGATGCGGGGATCCCCAAGTCGTAAATCTGTTTCTGACGGCTCAGGTCGCATACCAGCGACCTCTCTGATCGCCTCGCGCACTTCGTGTGTGAACCGTACAGTCGGCGTACGACGCGCGGGGTCAGCGCCTGAGCGTCCATGGTGACGGTACGGGTTGATACGCCGTCGTCGCAGTCGATGATTGAAGAAGCATCGGCTGGGGAAGCCGACCCGAATGGCTACTTACAGAGTGATCAATCCTGCAGGCGACGTCACCGCGACGCGCGAGATCGACAGCGCTGACGATGCGCATGCCTGGTTCGTCGATGCCCGCGCCGACAACTCGGAACTGGGATGGCGCATGGAAGTCCAGCATGACGGTGAATGGTCGTTCTTCGACGACACCGAGGGCGCATCCAGCTGAGCAGTCGCTCGACGGTTGTGACGAAGATGAGGGAGGACGTTCAAGCATGAGTCGACTACTCGCAGGAAAGAAAGTGGCATTCCTCGTGGCGACGGAGGGAGTCGAACAAATCGAGTTGACGGACCCGTGGGATGCGTTGGTTGCCGAACACGCTCAGCCGTCGATTGTTTCGACAAAATCCGGAACTATTCAGGCATTCAATCATCTCGACAAAGCTGACGTCTTCGACGTGGATGCGGTGGTCGAGTCGGCGAAGTCGTCGGAATACGACGCACTCGTCCTACCCGGTGGTGTGGCCAACCCTGATTTCCTTCGTGTGAATCCAGGGGCGGTGGCGTTCGCCCGGAGTTTCTTCGACGCCGGGAAGCCTGTCGCAGTGATCTGCCACGGACCGTGGACGCTGGTCGAAGCCGGCGTGGTCGCCGGTCGCACGCTGACGTCGTGGCCTAGTTTGCGTACCGATATCACGAATGCGGGCGGCACGTGGGTGGACGAAGAAGTCGTGGTCTGTACTTCAGGACCGAATACGTTGATATCGAGCCGCAACCCCGATGATTTACCGGCGTTCTGCGCGACACTGACCGACACGCTTCGGCAGCCCCAGGCATCGACGAGGACTTCCGAGGGAAGTTGACCGGGAGGTACATCGTGACTTCTACACCGCCCGAACCAGATCCGGACAATACCCCTGACCTGGAACCCGGAGGCGGGGTCAAGCCGGGGAGCACCCCGCCCGATGCTCCCCAGACGTCGGGATTGTCCGAACCCGAACCCGCGACCGTCAAACGCTTTTCAGGAACCGGAATTGCAGCGATGGTCGCGGTCGCGTTGGTTGTCATCGTTTTCGTCATCGCCGCGGTGGCCATACTGGCATGATTTCTGCGCTTCGGACCGAGCGGTGTCGCATGGCGATTCGTACACAGAAGCCGAGTGTCGGGGTGGACCTGACGCCAAGGGCGAGGTTCAGTGATTTCGGAGGGTATCGATCAGTTCGCTCTTCTTGAGTTTCGAATAACCGTGAAGATCCAGCTCTTTGGCACGCTTCTTCAATTCCTCCACCGTCCAGTCTTCGTACGGCGAAGACTTGCCCCCGGATTTACCCACACTCGACCGCCCACGATTGGCGGCCGCGTTGGAAATCCGTGCCGCCTTCTGCTTCCCGTACGAGGAGCCACGATCTATAGCGGTGCGCTTCCTGGCTATGAATACCGCCCGTTTCGAATCCTGCACATCCGCCAGTCGACCTCCCCGGACGACACTGACCACCGGAAACGAAGGGCAATTGGCACCACATCAGAAGCATCAATCTTGCATCTGATGCAACCCGTCTCCCTGGCCCGGATATGACGAAGCCGCCGGCACCGAAGGTGTCCAGTGGCTTTTCAGGATCGGTGCCCGTCTTGCGCTTATCGGCAAGCGGCCGCTCGAAGCGGCATTTCTTTCGGTGATACCCCGGCAGAACCGAACACCGACAGGTCAGGCGATCACCGCTGTCCGCGCCGGATGCGCCGCAGCAATCGACGCCGAACGCTGGCTGCTCGACAGCGGCGGCATCACCGCCAACACGTTCCACTCGGCCGGCCATACCGTAGACGCCGTCTGACTCTTACACCCAGCGAAAGGAACTTTGAGCGTGCTCTCGATTCGCGGGCGGTGATCGATCAGGCGAAGGGGGCGAAGGGGGTGTTGATGGCGGTGCACGGTGTCGATGCGGATGGGGCGTTCGCGATGTTGGTCGAGACGTCCCGACGTACCAATACGAAAGTCAGGGTCGTCGCGGAGGAATTGTTAGCGAGCGTGCGCACACCTAGAGATGACGAGGCCCCTCGAACGCGGCGATGGTGAGTTCTCCCGCCTATCGACGGCACGCCGCTTCGTGCCGTCGCAGCGTTCTGACCGGTCGATCGGAAGCTCTATGTGCGTTGGTCGTCGGCTGAAATGATTGTCTGACGTGCAACGTCCAGTAAATCCCGCGACTGATGACGTGCTGAAGCCTGGAGTTCGGAAAGCGCGGTCTGGGGGTCTGTATTGCGGCGGATCATCAAGATTCCGACTGCGCGTTCGATGTCGGCACGTGAGGCGATTCCTCGGCGCAGGGCGTTGGCGGCATGTTCGAGTCGATGGTCTGTTGCGATGGCGTCGAGCCCCGCTCCCAGATATTCGGCGATGACGACGACGAGATCGCGGTCCCGGTCCGTCTCTGCCACCGCTGAATGCGAGTACAGGTTCAGTGACCCGACCGGCTCGTTGTAGTTGAACAGTGGTATCGCGAGAAAACCTTCCAATCCGGCGTTGCGCGCAGCAATGCCGAGAGTGGGCCACCGTGTGCCTAACTGCTCGACCGACATTCGGACCGACCGACCCGTGCGCGATGCTGACAGGCAGGGTCCGTCACCGAGGAGATATTGCGTGCGATCGAATTCTTCTACACGTTCATCGGTAGGGGCGACGGTGAACGGTTCGCTGTCCAGTGATGCCGTGACACCGGCGTGATCAACACCGACAACCAGATCGACGGCGGCGATCGTGCATCGAATCATCAACTCCACGACTCGATCCGGGGAATCAGCCGGTATGGAGAGAGATTGTTCGAGGCGATCGATGAGTCGCGGCTCGCGACCCTGTGCTCGCGCGAAGGCGGCCGACGGTCGCGCGCGCGGATGAGAACTGTCGAAGTTCATGATTTCTTGCCCGATCCGCGCGGTGGAAGTGGTCCACCAATGAAAAGTGGCACCGACGCGGCCGACTCGGCCGCGCGCCTGAGAAGTACCTCTATTCGGTAATCTCGACTTTACGCCGGATCGGAGTGACCAGGCGCCGTGTGTGCCCCGTGAAGGCGACTGAGGAGGTGCGTCCTGTGAATGCAGATCCGAGAGGAAGTCAGGACACACCCGAATTTCCCGACGAATCCGAAAGTGAGAGAGGGCGCCGCGCATCAGTCGAGTTGCCGATGACCGCGAAACTGTGTCGACAGTGTTTGAGGCTGGCGGAAGTTCAAGGGGCGGCGATCACAGTGCTCAGCAGCTCTTCGTCGAGGGAATTGATGTACGCGACGGACTCGGTGGCACAACATCTCGACGAACTACAGTTCACCGGCGGTGACGGTCCGTGCGTTGATGCATTCACAACTGAGCGACCGATGTTCTGCAACGACACTTCCAGTGATTCCGCCAATGACATCTGGCCGGGGTTTGCCAGCGAGGCAGACAAAGCCGGTGTCGGATCGGTGTTCGCCTTTCCGCTCAGGGGCGGAGGTGATGTCTTCGGTGTGCTCGAACTGTACCGTCTCGATCCCATTGGCCTCGACGACGAGCAGATCGAATTGGCGACTGCGAGTGCCGCTGCGATTTCGATGGCGATTCTTGCCGAACTTCCTGTCACCGGTGATCTGGACGCTGGGATGCTCGTCAATGCCTTTCACCGACCCGAGGTGAACCAGGCAGTCGGGATGATCGCGATCCAACTTCGTGTCTCGGTCGAAGAGTCACTTTCTCGGCTTCGAGCCGCCGCGTACTCCTCGGGGAGGCCGATCTGGGAGATCGCCGCAGATGTCGTGAATCGGCGGATCCGATTCGCACACGGTGGTGAGGACGGATGACATCTGATTCGGAAAGATCGCGCAATGTCTCTGCAGTACTTGACGATGGGAGCCCAGGATGAACACCCCCGCAATACAATTGAGCATTGCCGAGGTGACTCATCTTCTCACCACCGACTTCGATTCCCTGCGTGTACTCGAAACGATCGTTGAGCGATCGAGACAGAATCTGAGCGGTGTGTGGTGCGTCCTCGTCGTGCGAAACGGGGAGCAAGGTTATCTTGATGTGTTGGTGGAGTCGGCAAATGCCGAGTTCGTTCCCGACCGGACTCTTGCCATATCGGGTCCGGCTGCGCTGAGCGCTGAGAGCGGAGCGGTTGTGATGGTCGACAGCTTCAAAGACGTGGGGGAGCGGTGGCGGAAATTCGGTCGCTCAGGACTCGAACATGGGCTGGGCGGGTGCCGCTGCTTTCCGATGAGGTTGGGTCGGACATCGCTCGGATCACTCGTGGTCTTTACTCACGATTCGTGGCACAGCGCGGAGCGTAGTAATGCATACGGGCAGTCGATGGCAGATTTGGCCGCTCTGACTCTGTCCACGGACAGTCGTCAGGATCGTCATTCGCAGGTGGTGACGGCGGTCAAGAAGCTGATCGCGGTCCGCGGCGACGTGGAACAGGCAGTCGGCATGATCGCCGAACTCGACGGTATTTCGATCGAACTCGCAACTGCACGGCTGGCGGAGAACGCGCGGCGACGAGGGATCAGCGCCGCGGCGTACTCGTCGTTGGTGCTGGCGAACCCGGATGCCCGGTGAGGCAGAGCCTCCTAGGTGGCACGAGCATGAAGTGATCCTTACCGGGAAGTTTTCGTATCGTATGCACTCTCAGACCCGGTCGTGCAGTCGTTCCCGAAAGAGCTGTTAGACAACGTATTCGGATACAGAGATGCCTCGGGTCGGCAGGGCGTTCCCTGCCCGGTTGGTGTAGTGCACCAGTCGGACAGGGAACCTCAGCGTTCGTCGTCGAGCGGGGCGGGTGTCGATTGTTCGAGCAGATCTCCCTCGGGCGCCGGCCATGGGGTGTCGAGTTCGGTGGTGAGGGCTTCGAGGTCGACGGCATCCACTGCATTCGGGTCGGCTGGGATGGTTTGTTCGAGGTAGTCGGTGTCGGGTGTCGCGTCGAGGGCTGAGCGAATGCGGTTGTCTTCCATGGCGGTGGCCCTTTCTCTGTCGGGCGATCACGGACGTTTCTCTGTGTCGTGTGTGTTTTTCCGGCGTAGGTGGGCGTTGTCTGCGCGTAGCCGGGTGTTGTCGCGGCGTAGTAGGGCGGTGCTGTCTTCGAGTTCGAGGACTCGTTTGATGCCGACGAGGTTGATGCCGTCGGCGATGAGTTCTGTGATGCGGCCCAGACGGGTGAGGTCCTCGTCGTTGTAGCGGCGGGTACCGCCGCGGGTGCGGGCGGGGGTGATCAGGCCGTACTGTTCGTAGAGTCGCAGCGTGCCGGCGGTGAATCCGGAGAGCTCCGATGTCACCGAGATCGCGTACAGGCCAGGGGGTTCGGCGATAGCGGGGTTGCGCGCCATGATGGTCCTCCCATCAAAGAAATTTCGATACCTGCGGGAAAGCTCTTGATCCGATGTGTGTTTGATGATATACCAAATCTACAGCATCTACTGTAGAAGTTCGGTGGATGCGGTGGTGGTAGTCAGTGAACGGTTCCAGTGACTTTTCCTGGAGGTGACCGAAAATGTTGATGCGCACCGATCCTTTCCGTGACCTTGACCGCCTGACCCGACAGCTGTTGGGTACTGCTTCGCAGCCAGCGGTGATGCCGATGGATGCATGGCAGGAAGGTGAGCAGTTCGTCGTCGAGTTCGATCTTCCCGGCATGGACCCGGATTCACTCGACCTCGATGTGGACCGCAACGTGTTGACGGTGCACGCCGAGCGGCCGGTTCGCGCCGGCGAGGCGGAGATGATTGCGGCTGAGCGCCCGCGCGGGGTATTCAGTCGTCAACTGTTCCTGGGCGAGAACCTCGACACCGACAATATCGAGGCCGGCTACGACGCGGGCGTGCTGAGGTTGACGATCCCGCTCGCGGAGCGGGCCAAGCCCCGCAAGATCGAGATCAGCAGCGCCGGGAACAGCAACGGGAGCAGCAAGGAGGTGGGCCACAAGCAGGAGAGCAAGCAGATCGATGCGTGAACAGCACGCCGGAACAGTCCGCAGTCCACAACAGCAGGTCTCGAGAGGGTGCAGCGACAATGACTGGGGTCGATGATGTCGAGATCGACCGCATCGCCGAGGATGAGCGTGAAGTAGCCGGCAGGGGTCGGGGTGGCTACTCGGAGTGGGAGAGGCTGGGTATCCACCTCTGGCACGAACTGGAATATGCTGCCGTGGTGGAGGATTCGGATCGGATTCTCGCCGATGCACTCACTCCGGCGGCGTGGGTGTTGCTCACCCGGATTGCCGGCTGCACCCTCGACCCCGGCTTGGTGGCCCCGCCGATCATGATGTCCCGGTATACGTATCGGGTTCCGGTGATGCGGCCTCGGGCGACCCAACGCTCCCCTCCACAGGGTTAGGGGCGTGGGCGGGCTTCTCGTTGCCCGGCCCTCGACGGCGCAGCGGGGGACCCTCGGGTGTGAGGACTTGCGGGCAGGGTCCGTGGGTTCTTGCGCGGTGGTTGCCGAGACGCTCACACACTGTGACGTCTTTTGCGAGTACCGAGCAGCAGCGGGTACAGGCCTTGGACGGTAGAAAGTGCGAGAAGTGTGACCGGCTCGGCAATCACCTTTTCCGGCGCGCAGCGTGAACGCACACCGTGCAGAGTTTCGTCCGAACACAATGTCTACGAGTTATTTTCGGTCTACCAGCTTCTTTCGACAGACGGCGAGGTTGCGTGATGGAACGGTACAGGTTCACGTTCGCGGACGGATCGACCGCCGAGGAGTTCTTCGATTCGGACAACGAGGCGATCGTGGCGGCGACGGCGGCCAACGGCGGTAGTAGTGGGGGATTGCATGTCCAGCGCTACGACCACCTCGGGGCGTTGTTGCCCACGAAACTGCCTCCCGGCGGGCACCGCGGCACATGGTGCCCGAAGATCGGCATGCCGAGCCCGGCGCTGGTGGCGGAGTCGACGGTCGATCCGACGTCGAAGCTGTGAAGGGTTTACAGGACCGTAGGCGGGGTAACAGGTGGTCAGAGGACATGAAGGAGTACTCGCATGGATGTCGATGACCTCGATGTGGTGGTGTGGCCGGAATCCGAGGAACGTGAAGCGTGGTGGCGTCAGGTCGTCACAGGGGGCAGCGCGGGTGCCGCGACGTCGACGATGACACCGAATCGGAGTATCGAGGACGCCTCTTCTCGGATTCTGCACGCTGCGTAGATTCGTCGAGAGCGCAATCCCACCCGCCATGGGCGGTGGCGTGTGTCCGCCGGTGGGGGTCGATAGTTCCCCGTCTGGAATCTATCGACGCCGTTGGCGGAGTGCAGTTGTGCGTCCTTCCCGTCGGCAAGGGCGTGCAGGGTCCGTCTGGTCGTTACTGACGAACGATCAGACGGACCTACTCGGCTCATGTCGTGTGGTCTGACGCCGTTCGGCCGAACCGCTTCTAATCTTCAATCCTCAATGTGTGAAGGACCTTTCAGATGAACGTTCAGACTTCGAGATCGAACTCGTGGCCGGCTGTGCACAGCGGTTCGATGAGTACTGCCGAGATCAAGGCTCGTATCGAGTCGATGTACGCCGACCGAGGCGCTCTCGTTCCGAAAGGCACCGGAACAAAGTCCTGAGTATCGGCTGGGACCGAGTTGGGAGCGGCAGTAGGTCGATCCGTGGCCGAGCCCCGGGAGTTCGCGGGTCAGGGTGCGGTGGGGAAACCGTAGCGGCGGCGCATGTGGGCGACGTCGTCGTCGGTGCACGCGGTGGCGGCGATCCATCGGCAGGCCTGCTGAGAGTCGGCGTGCGTCCCGGGCTCGGCTCTCACCGGCGATGCCGAGGTAGGGGCAGTGTTCTGCGGGTGCTGCGTACGAGGATGTTATCCAATCGCAGCTGCTGATTATCCGCGAGGCGAATTTTGTCGTAGAGCACAGTGTGCGGAGTTCCGGTCAGCGAGGTGTGACCGGTTGCGGGCGACCTTTTCGGGGGTTTCGCTGGGTGTGGGCGATTCGCCGGCTGCTGGTGACGGCAGCCGACGAATCGGGCGTATCCCGTTGGCTCGCGTCGTGTGGGATGCGCGCGGGCCGTTACCGGTTGGTGCTTGCCGGGAAGGGCCCTGTTCGGCGACTCGTTGCCTGGGCAGCGTTCCGCCGTCAGGGCGGATTACCCGGCAAGGCGGATGGTGAAACCGGTGCAGCGTCAGGACTGATGCGCGTACACGTCAGTTCTGTCGGCGGCCGCGGATTCTCCCGGGAGTGGGGGGCGGTGTTCGTTGACGATTGCCGATGCGCCGCGTGGACGTCGTCTGTGCGGGGTATGGCCATGGACAGGGGAAAGTCGGCGGGAATAGAGAAGGAGAGAGGGCCATGAGTGGGCTGGAATCCGGTGCGGCGACGGGTACACGGGACAAGGACTACAACTTGATCTGGTTCGTCGAAGCGTCGTTGAGTAATGCGTTGCGTATGCAGACCTACATCGACGATGCCGAGCGTGACGGGGACGGCGAAGTGGCCGATCTGTTCCGTAAAGCCCAGAGCGAGAGCCCCAAGGGTGCGGAGATCGGGAAGAAGTTGCTTCTCGACAGGCTCGCCCAGACTGCCGTATGAGTCTGGTTCACCGTGCGTTGGGACTGACTGACCCCACACGGTTGCCAGAGGGGAGATCGTGATGATCAATGTTGCAGTGCTGGTGATCGTGTTGTGTATAGGGTTGGCTGTCGTTGCGCGCCTGGACTTCCGGGAGCGCTGATCGGCTGGGTGTGGCGGATCCGAACTTCCGGTATGCGGTGGTGACGGTCGGGTCTTCGGGGGATGCAGCATCGCACTCGACTCGCAGCCGAACAACCTTTCGCCGGTTGAGGGATGCCTGTCGCAGCGTTCGGGGATAGGAGGCGCGGCGGTGCGTCGCCCGTTTCGGTGCGGTTGGCGACACCAAAAAGTGTTGGAGTGCGGTTTGTTCGGGTCAGGTGTCCACCGTCGTGAGTGACAGAGTGCGGGTGAGGGCCTGTGTGCGACTCACCGAACCGTTCGCCGCGTGGGGTAGTTACCGAGGGGCCGGCGGGCTGAAACATCGGCGGTGGTGTATTCGGATGCGTGATGCGTCAGCATCCGCGGTCTAATGGTGGTTGCGTGGGTGCTGTGGTTCGTCGGGTTGTTTCTCGGGGCGGCCGAGATGCAGTTGGTGTGCGAAGAGAAGTGGGTAGCAGCACCACAATGTGATTGCCAGAAGTACGGCGCAGCCGCCGGCGATCAGGCCTGTGCTTTTGTTGACGACTACATCGAAAGTCAGGGTGAGAACGCCAGTCAGTGCGCCGCCGAGTAGGAGAAGGCCGGTGACGGCGAATCGTTGACCCTGCTCGACGAGGACGGGGAGGGCGTGACGCCTGAAGAGTAGGCGGTGCATGGCGACAGGTGATACGAGCACGATCGTCGCTGCCGTAGACATTGCCAGCGTGATCAGATACAAGTCCTTCTCGAAAGCTTGTAGATCCGAGAAGCGTTGTTGGAAGGGCAATGTCAGGAGGAAGCCGGTGAGGATCTGCATGCCGGTCTGGACTACCCGGAGCTCTTGGAGGATGTGGGACCAGTTGCGGTCGAGACGTTGGGTGGGTGTCTCGTGGCGGACGCGATAGTTCCATTCTGAATCGGCGCGTGGCGGTGCAGTGGCCTCGGGACGCGGTTCGGGGCGTGGGCGTTGCGGCCGGGCTCCGTCGCCGGTTGGTGCGTGTCCGGTGCTCATCTGGGTGAGCTACCCGCTCAGTGCGTGCGGAAAACAGGCTTCCCCGTGCCACGCGCAGGGCTGGGCACCTGCCACGTGAAGGGTAGGCAGTGATTCCTGTGGTGAGTTGTTCGTTGGGATCGTCGTGTGGTTGAGGTAGCGGGTTTTCGCAAGCTGCCCGTATGGGGGCGTTGCTCTGGTAGTCCTATGGGAGAGCCCCCAGGTGATGGGTGTGCGCAGAGCCGAAGGAAGTCATCATGACGCTGCCTTCGCAGGACCCAATTCGTATGGTCCAGACCCGCATCAGCCTTACGGGCAATCGCCTCAACAGCCCTACGGTTCAGCAGCCAATGTGCCCGACTCCCTGACTTGATTACGGGATCACCGACCTGGGGTACGCCGATACGAAACAACGAGTTCGGGAGGCGCTCAACGGATGAAGGATGTCAGAAAGGCGATGACGGAGACAGAGTTGGTCGAGGAGCTGCATCGACTCGAGAATCTCACGAAACGAAACCGATGTGAGCAGATCCGGCTAGAGATCGTGCACGACGAATTGGTCGGTCGCCAGACCGACTATCGCCGAATGGCCAACAACCATTAGTACGGAGTTCGATAATCCGAAAGTACTAGCGCACAGACTATTTCATTTGTCGGCGGCGTACAGCTTTGCCTGATTACCCGAAAGGATTCAGGCAATGCATACCGATTGTGCGGTTTATAATGGAAGGTGCGGGGCGGATAACTGGCCGCGCATCGAAAGAGGGTCATCTGAGTTGTGTGCTCAACGCAGATGGCGTTTCACTGCCCCGGCTCTGATGTGCAGAGCCGGGGTTACGGTTGCGGCACTGTCGAGCCGCCACAGCTGACCGTCCCTGCCGAGTGGTCCGTTCGGGGGCAGATCTGTTGCAGCTCGACAGAATCCCAGCCGTATCGTTCACCGATAACTTATATTATGTCATTCTATATATGAAAGTCGATGCACTGCAATGAAATACATCCACGGTGAACGTAAATCGTCAGTATCGAGTGTTGGCGCTACCAGAGTGAGAGCGGACGTCCCGCAGCCTCGGCCGCAGCGATATGCTCTTCGATGACATCGCTTCTTACGTGCTGTTCGATCCCGGTACGGATCGCGGTGGCGATGGCGCGAGTGCGACCCGCGGGTCCTCGAACGTCGGCGAGTGGGCTCGCGATGTTGCGTCGTCCTCGCTGACCCCAGGGAAGAAACGGCAGGCGACCAAAATGAAGGGCGACGGCGTATCCATGACCGAGATCGCCGAAGTGCTGAACACCGCCCGCAGTACTCTGTGCCGAAACCTGTAGCGGGAAACAACAGTCACGTTGCAATCGATCGGGCTACGACAATCGCCACCGCGATCCGCTCGGTGCCATCCCAAACCTGATACAAGCCAAACCCGGATATCGGACTTTCAAGCGCGAAGTCGCGTGAGCAATCAGTCGCTGCTCCTCTTCCGCATCCATACCCAAATCCTTCTCCGTCCAGGACAGAACCTCAATGGATCAGCGGTCACGAGCTACTGAGGCGGGGTTTGCGTAACGACGGAATTGGCTATCATTTCTTTGCTGCGGCGATTCTGAGTGGTCAGTTCAGTCGCGCACGGCCTGCCTTCCGGCTGTCGACTCGCCGGGGGTGGGCCCTTCCTCTGTACATCGAAATCGGACCCTGATCTCACCCTGAGGGCGGGGTCACCTTCGTTCGTTTGGTGGATTTCTGTCCAATTTGCGAGTTTGCCTGATGCTTGCCGAATACGTTCGATGAGTCGGATTCGATCGAGGGGTCGGAACCGACATGTAGTTGGTCATTCGTGTTGTGTGCTCAGCACGGGTGGCGTTCGATGGGAACCGGTCACAACTTGGCCAGGCCGGGTCCCCAACCTAGCGCCGGTCTGACCTGATCCCAGCCGTTGTATGGGGCACTGAGGATCCAGCCCTCGGTGGCGTACGGGTTCATCCACTTCGGGTGATGTCCGCTGGCGGTGTTGTCGCGACGATGGGGCGAAGAGTTCGCATTCTGAAGGTAAGGGATGGAGTCGGCCTGTGATTCATTCGTGCACATTGCCAATCTTGAACTCCGACCTGCGTTCTTGAATTCCGGCCTACGTTTTGTGTTCTCGATTCGGAACCGCCGACCGTCTCTTGAGGAGTCCTGATGCCCGCTGATTTCGCCGACCGCACCGATTTCGACAATGCCGGCCGTGGACTGGTTGCAACCCTCGAGCCCGCGCAGGTTCGCGCCGGCGACGGTCGGATTGTGTACGACGCAGCAGGATTCGCCCAGGCGACATCAGGAGATTGTCCTGACACAGTGAACCCCAGCTTGTGGCGTCAAGCGCAGCTGACTGCGATCCACGGATTATTCGAGGTCACCGGCGGCATTTACCAGATCCGCGGTTACGACCTGTCCAACATGACTCTCGTGGAGGGCGACACCGGCGTGATCGTGATCGATCCGCTCGTCTCCGCCGAATGCGCATCGGCCGGTCTGGCACTGTATCGAGAGCACCGTGGCGACCGCCCGGTCACCGCAGTCATCTATACCCATTCACACATAGACCACTTCGGTGGGGTGCTCGGCGTTGTCGATGCTGACACGACGGTGCCGATCATCGCTCCTGAACATTTCCTCGAACACGCGGTCTCCGAGAACGTCTATGCGGGCGGAGCGATGTTGCGGCGCGGGATGTTCCACACCGGCATCGTGCTTCCGGTAGGGGCGGACGGAACACTGGGCGCGGGCCTGGGGCCCAGTACGTCGACTGGAACCGTCGGACTCCTTGCACCGACCTTGGACATCACGCACACCGGCCAGGAAGAAACATTCGACGGCGTGCGCATGATTTTCCAAGTCACTCCCGGTACCGAGGCTCCCTCGGAAATGAACTTCTTTTTCCCCGACCACCGTGCATTGTGCCTGGCGGAGAACGCAACTCACAATTTGCATAACCTCCTGACGTTGCGTGGTGCGGAGGTGCGCGACGCCCGTAACTGGTCGCGCTACCTTGCCGAGGCAATCGAGATGTTCGGCTACGATTCAGACGTCGCCTTCGCCTCGCATCATTGGCCTACCTGGGGCACCGACAATCTGATCGGATACTTGACCGAGCAGCGTGATCTCTACGCCTACCTCCACGATCAGACGTTGCGCCAGCTCAATCAAGGTCTCGTCGGCAGCGAGATCGCCGAAGACTTCGAAATGCCGCCGGCCCTCGACGCGGCGTGGCACACCCATGGGTACTACGGATCAGTCAGCCACAATGTGAAAGCGATCTACCAGCGCTACCTCGGGTGGTACGACGGCAACCCCGCGCACCTCTGGCAGCACCCGCCGGAAGGAGCCGGTGCACGCTACGTCCGCGCGATCGGAGGCATCGAGGCGGCCGTCGCGCGGGCCCGCGAGTTCGCCGATGAAGGGGACTTACGCTTTGCCGCTGAGCTGGCAAGCCACGCGGTGTTCGCCGATCCGGGCCATGCCGGCGCGAAAGCGGTTCTGGCCGAAGCGTTGACACGTCTTGGTTACGGTTCCGAGTGCGCAACGTGGCGAAACAACTATCTCGTCGGGGCCAGCGAAGTCGATGGTCCGCCGCACCCCGCTGAAGTCAGCGCCGCCGGGATGGCGTCCGCGCTCACCATCACCCAAGTCTTCGACAGTGTTGCCATCCGGATCAACGGTCCGAAGGCGTGGGACACGACAGCGACGATCCGCTGGCACTTCACCGACGTCGACCAGTCGTATCGAATGGAGCTTTCGAATGGCGTACTGATCCATTACCCCACGGGGCGGTCCGATCCGGCTGATCTCGTAGTGACACTGACGAAGTCGCAGCTGCTCGGTCTGCTGTCCGGCTCTGGTAGCGACGGTATCGCGATGGACGGGGACGCTACGACGATCAGCAGAATTGTTGCCCTGACCGACCGACCAGATCCTGCATTCCCGATCGTCACGCCATAACGCACGAACATTACGAGCCGGATTTCTTTTGGCGAATACGCCAACCACCCCGCTTACTATCTCGCCTACCGAACTGCTTTGGGCGCGCCGCGAAGTACGGGCCCCGAATCGGCGTGGCTCGCGAGAGCTATCGCAGGAACGTGGTGCTAGCGGCGTGCATCAGCCATGCCCTCGCCACCGAAATCACAGCGACACCTGCTGGCGGCGGTCAGCGCATCCGTGGGCGTCGATTCTGCGGGTCGCTCGATGTCCACAACAGTTCCGATTGCGGGCAACGGCTTAGCCGAAGTAACTTTCGGTGACTAGACGGCTCCCGAATGGGTAGACATCAGTACGGGGATAACGCAACACCATGTCCAGCTCGGCGCTAGTGCGGCATTCGAGGCCCAAAGGAAGGCAAAATAGCCACTCCAGCCGTCGAATTAGCATTCGAAAACCCGGCGTAGATGACGCTCTGGCGCCAAATGAGCAGGGGCATAGCGACTGTCGATCACGGTCTTCATCCGCGCCGTCGCGAGGATTTCTATTTTGAGGTGAGAGTTGACGGCATGCATCAAAATCGTCCGGCGCGTTTCGACGGCGTGTTTGCGCTGTCAGCGGGAAGCCTCTCCGGTGTGGTTGTCGGCGCCATGAGTAGCAGCCTTTGGGAGGGGATCTCCACCGGTTCCGCGATTGCCGCAGCCTTTGTACTGGCACGCCTGCTCATACGGAGTTTACCCTGGCCATCGTTGACAGCGGGGGCGTAATCTTCGACCGTTCATCGGTACCGTTTGTCGGATTGGGAGGGATGCAAGCCGAAATCGGGTGGCTCACCCTCGCGCACGAAGTGACCGCCCGCGAAGCTGTCGCCCATGCTCGCCGTCGCGACCCGCCGCGCCTAGGACGCCGGACAGATCGCACCCTCACGGGTGAATCGGGTTTACGGCCGAGTCGAGCGCGCCGCCGCACTGCACGGAATCCGATTCCGATGGTGAACGCGCCGAGGGCAGAGACGATGGTGGATCCGCAGATGTTCACCGGATGCGTTCTCGCGGGATGCCCGAATATCGTGGCCGAGGACGGAGAAATCTGCTCGCAGTGCCGCCGCATCTTCGGCGACATGATCAGGCCCGTATCCGAGCGAGAGTGCACCGAGACCACCGAACCCCACGGCCCGCCGCGACCGGAGCGCAGTTGTTGACCCGACGCAATCAACGGTGCTGGTTGTGCGAGCAACGCCGCACCTGTACCCGGGTCGGTGGGCAGTGGGAGTGCTGCGACTGCACGCGGCCGGTGGAAAGGTGACGCCTGCCCGGCGGCCGGCCACCTTCGGTGTCCCCCGACATGAACTCCGCTGCGCTCCGTTCTGTGAAAAGCATTGATTTGTTTTCACTTCTGGCCTTCCGATTCTCGTCGGCGGTGACCTGCGCGCAACCCCTGGCGGCGCAAGCGCCGGCCGATGGCTCCGAGAAATTTTTGTCACTCGCACGCTCCCGCCAAAATTTTCTCGGCCCAGGGGTGGCACTCCGGCCCCCTCATGCCGACGCGATTCTCCTTTGCCAGAAGGCGAAAAAAATTGGCGGGGCACGAGGCCTGGTCACTGTCACAGCAAGGGGAACGACATGCAGAACATCCGTTTGAGGACCGCCACCGACGTTTTGGCCGCAATCCCGGCATTGCTCGGATTCGTCCCCGTCAATTCCGTCGTGATGATCGCTCTCACCGGATCACCGGCCACCGTCGCGTTCGTTGCGCGCACCGATGTCGTCGGCGCCGATGCGGCAGTTGACTACAGCACTGCACTCGAGCAAGCCGCAGCCACGTCGGTTATCTGGGTTGTCGTCGGCGCCGGTCCGGTGGCAGCCGCCGGACTCGATCAGATCGAGGCAGCTCAGCGCGAGCTCGACAGCAGGGGAATCCGCAGCGTCCGCACCCTTTTCTCGGAGTCTCTTGAGGTCGGAGCGAGGCGGTTCGACACCAACGGCGAGGTGCCTGATTAGCAATGCATGTCCTGCGTCTCATGCCATTAGTTGCCCTTTCGTGGGTTCGCTTCGGCCATGGGCCGGGCATCTTCGTTTCGTCCGTGTTGGCTGACTGGGTTAGGTGACCATTCAGAAGTCGTTTGTCCGAAATGTCGTCCCCATCGGGGACGCTTCAACCCCGAGCTTTCAGCGCCGCCCGCGCCGCATTGAACCCACCCATCCCGTGGACCCCGCCGCCCGGCGGAGTCGCGGACGAGCAGAGGTACACGCCCGGAACCCCGGTGGCATAGGGGTCGAGCCCGAACCGGGGGCGCGCGATGATCTGCCGCGCAGTGTTCGCCCCCGCGGAGATGTCGCCGCCCACATAGTTGGGGTTGTACGCCTGCATCTGCGGCACATTGCGCACGTGGACGCCCACGATCCGGTCCCGGAACCCCGGCGCAAACCGCTCGATCTGACGCGTGACTACATCGGTCGCGTCGCCCGGATAGCCATGCGGCACATGCGCATACGCCCACACGGGATGGATGTCTCCGACGGAACGGGAAGGGTCGGCCAAGAACTGCTGGCCCAACAGAATGAAGGGCTTGTCCGGCATCTGACCCCGAACGGTCTGACGTTCGACAGCAGCAGTTTGCGAAATCGTCCCGGACAGGTGCAGGGTGCCGGCCTTGCGGGCATGCGGATTCGTCCACGGCACGACGCTTCCGTCGGAGTCACCGCGCACGGCGTAGTCGACCTTGTAGGCGGCGGTGCCGTAGCGGAATTTGCGGTAGGCCCGGGCAATGCGATCAGGCTGCCGGCCGTCGAGCAGGCGCCCGGCCGCATCGGGTGCGATGTCGAGCATGACGATGTCGTAGTCGGCGATCTGGGAGTAGTTGGTGACCCAGTTCCCGGTTTCGATGGTGCCACCGAGGCTGCGCAGAATCGAGGCGAGCGCGGCTGCAATTGACCCCGAACCACCTTGTGCCACAGGCCAACCGTGAGCATGGGCTCCAGCAGTGAGCATCGAGCCGACAGCGCTGGACAGGGGAAGGGTGAGCGTCCCGAACATGTGCGCCGCGACGCCACCGAAGAGCGCCCGCGGTTGTGGCGTCTTGAACATCCGCGCGAAACCCGTCGCGGGAAGCAGAGCGCCCGTCCCGAAACGCGCGAGCATCAGCGGGTGCTTCGGAACGTGCACGATCGGCTTGAAGACGTCCTGCACCAACTCGTCGAAGTTCTCGGAGAGGTATCCGAAGACGTCGAGCCACCTCTTACCGTCGACACCCAGTCCCTCAGCGGTCCGGTTGATGTCGCGCCACAGAACCCCGGCGGTGCCGTCGTCGAGTGGATGGACCAGTTGGATCTCGGGCCACAGCCACGTCAGGCCGTGCTTGGCGAGCCCGAATTCGCGGTCGAGTTCCTTGAAGTAGGGAGACGCCAAAGCTGTGGGATGGAAGGCGGAGCAATCGTCGTGGACGAGTCCGTCGACTATGTATTCGCTACTGCGGGTGCCACCGCCGATCTTGTCCGCACCCTCGATGACATGGACGTCGATTCCTGCGCGGGCGAGTTCGATCGCCGCCGCGAGACCGTTGGGGCCACTGCCCACCACTACTGCTGTTGTCATTTGCGCTTCGCCACCCGTCTTCTCAGGTGTGAGCCTACGGAAATTACAGCAATGGCATTCTGCGAGCAAACAATTCAGGCCTAGACCTTGGTTGATCGATCAACTTTTGTTACAGTTCGAGGCGCACTGGCCGCAGCTGATTCTTATCGCTGCGGCCAGTTGTTGCATTCATCGCCCATCGCGCCTGTTTCCTGCGGATTCGGTATCCTGTGAATCGGAACTTCTCTGCACAGACGCAGCTCCGAAATCTGTCGAGGGGCCTTCTGGCTCCCTGCATCGCCGCAGTTCAGAGCAATTATAGGGCTACCTTAGTTGCGCCCGTGCCGGGGTTCTGAATTATCGTTTTCGTTACACGGTTGACTCACAAAAGTTTCAACCGACCGAAGACTCACGTCGCCGGGTGCCAGAACGCACACCATCGCGTCTGCGCAGGGCGGCTACTTCGGTGGTACCGAACACATCGTCGTGTCGGTGCTTTGAAGGACTTGCATTGCAAGTTGATGGCCATCAGCGCTGCTGGTCGTCGGTGCATCTTTATGGCATACGAAGGCTGGGTATGAAGCAACTTCCAGGCCCCCAGGGCCTCTATCACCCGTCCAATGAGCACGACTCCTGTGGAGTCGCATTTGTTGTCGACATGCATGGTCGCCGCAGCAGGGACATCGTCGAAAAGGCGATCACCGCTCTGGTCAACCTCGAGCATCGCGGCGCTGCCGGATCAGAACCCAACACGGGTGACGGTGCGGGCATTCTGCTGCAGGTTCCCGACAAGTTCTTCCGAGCTGTCGTGGACTTCGCGCTGCCCGCCGAAGGCGCGTACGCAACCGGTATCGCATTCCTCCCGCAGGGCGACGCCGATGCACACGAGGCTGCTGCTGCAGTCGAGAAGATCGTCGTCGAAGAGGGCCTGAAGGTTCTCGGTTGGCGCGAGGTCGGAACCGACGACTCCTCGCTGGGCGCACTGGCGCGCGACGCGATGCCGACGTTCCGTCAGATCTTCATCGGCTCCGAGGGTGACAAGTGCACCGGCATGGATCTCGAGCGTCGTGCATACGTGGTGCGTAAGCGCACCGAGCACGAACTCGGCTCCGAAGGCGCCGGCAAGGGTGGCCCGGGTAGCGAGACCGTGTACTTCCCCAGCCTGTCCGGCCAGACGTTCGTCTACAAGGGCATGCTCACCACCCCGCAGCTCAAGGGTTTCTACCTCGATCTGCAGGACGATCGTGTCGAGAGCGCACTCGGCCTGGTCCACTCGCGCTTCTCCACCAACACGTTCCCGTCGTGGCCGCTGGCGCACCCGTTCCGCCGGGTCGCTCACAACGGTGAGATCAACACCGTCACCGGTAACGAGAACTGGATGCGCGCTCGCGAGTCCCTCATCGACAGCGACGTCTTCGGTGGCCGCGAGAACCTGGACAAGATCTTCCCGATTTGCACCCAGGGCGCCAGTGACACCGCTCGTTTCGACGAGGTGCTCGAGATGCTGCACCTCGCCGGCCGCAGCCTGCCGCACGCAGTTCTCATGATGATCCCGGAAGCCTGGGAGAAGCACGAGAGCATGGACCCCGCTCGTCGGGCGTTCTACGAGTACCACTCGGCTCTCATGGAGCCCTGGGACGGACCGGCGTCGGTGTGCTTCACCGACGGCACCGTCATCGGCGCCGTGCTGGACCGCAACGGTCTGCGTCCGTCGCGTCTGTGGATCACCGAAGACGGCCTCGTCGTCATGGCGTCGGAGGTCGGCGTCCTGCCGATCGATCCGTCCACCGTGGTCCGCAAGGTCCGCCTCCAGCCCGGCCGCATGTTCCTCGTGGACACCGCGCAGGGCCGGGTCATCAGCGACGAGGAACTGAAGAACGAACTGGCTGCCGAGCACCCGTACCAGCAGTGGATCGACGAAGGTCTGATCCACATGGACGACCTGCCGGACCGTCCGTACACGTACATGTCGCACGAGCGCGTCGTGCTGCGTCAGCAGCTCTTCGGTTTCACCAACGAAGAGGTCAACCTGCTGGTCAAGCCGATGGCTCTCTCCGGTGCCGAGGCACTGGGCTCGATGGGTACCGACACTCCGATCGCCGTGCTCTCGTCACGCCCCCGGATGCTGTTCGACTACTTCTCGCAGCTCTTCGCTCAGGTCACCAACCCGCCTCTCGACGCGATCCGTGAAGAGGTCGTCACCAGCCTCGGCGCGACCATCGGCCCCGAGGGTGACCTGCTGCACCCGAATGCGGACTCCTGCAAGCAGATTGCGCTCCCGCAGCCGATCCTGCACAACGACGACCTGTCGAAGCTCGTTCACGTCAACGACGACGGCGAATTCCCGGGCTTCCGCAGCGTCGTGATCCGCGGCCTGTACCCCGTCAAGGAAGGCGGCGACGGTATCCGTCGTGCGCTCGAGGGCATCAAGTACCAGGTCTCGCAGGCAATCGAGGGTGGCGCGCGCATCGTCGTGCTCTCGGACCGTGAGTCCACCGAGGACTACGCACCGATCCCGTCGCTGCTCCTCACCTCGGCTGTGCACCACCACCTGGTTCGTGAGAAGTCGCGCACCAAGGTCGGCCTCATCGTCGAGGCCGGCGACGCCCGCGAGGTGCACCACATGGCGCTCCTCATCGGCTTCGGTGCCGCAGCGGTCAACCCGTACATGGCTTTCGAGACCATCGACGAGTTCCTGCAGAATGGCGAGCTCGAGGGTCTGACCCTCGAGAAGGGCATCGCGAACTACATCAAGGCCGCCGGCAAGGGTGTCCTGAAGGTGATGTCCAAGATGGGCATCTCGACGCTCGCGTCGTACACCGGTGCTCAGCTGTTCCAGGTCATCGGCCTCTCGCAGGAGCTGACGGACGAGTACTTCACCGGTCTGCAGTCGCAGCTCGGTGGCATCGGCCTCGACCAGATCGCAGCCGACGTCCAGGCACGTCACGCCGTCGCATACCTCGATCGCCCCGAAGAGCGCGCTCACCGCGAGCTCGAGGTTGGCGGCGAGTACCAGTGGCGTCGTGAAGGCGAGTACCACCTGTTCAACCCGGACACGGTCTTCAAGCTCCAGCACGCAACTCGCACAGGTCAGTACGAGGTGTTCAAGGAGTACACGACCATGGTCAACGACCAGTCGGAGCGCCTTGCCGCTCTGCGTGGTCTGTTCGACTTCAACATCGGCAAGCGGCCGTCGATCTCGATCGACGAGGTCGAGCCGGCCAGCGAGATCGTCAAGCGTTTCTCGACGGGTGCGATGAGCTACGGCTCCATCTCCGCCGAGGCTCACGAGACTCTCGCCATCGCGATGAACCGTCTGGGCGCCCGCTCCAACTCCGGTGAGGGCGGCGAACATCCGTCGCGCTTCACGCCGGACGAGAACGGCGATCTGCGTCGCAGTGCCATCAAGCAGGTCGCGTCGGGACGCTTCGGTGTCACCTCGCACTACCTGAGCAACTGCACCGACATCCAGATCAAGATGGCGCAGGGAGCCAAGCCCGGTGAGGGCGGCCAGCTTCCGGCTCACAAGGTGTACCCGTGGGTGGCCGAGGTTCGGCACTCCACGCCTGGCGTCGGCCTGATTTCGCCGCCGCCGCACCACGACATCTACTCGATCGAGGATCTCGCTCAGCTGATCCACGACCTGAAGAACGCCAACCCGCAGGCCCGCATCCACGTGAAGCTGGTCTCCGAGGTCGGCGTCGGAACCGTCGCGGCCGGTGTCTCCAAGGCACATGCCGACGTCGTTCTGATCTCCGGTCACGACGGTGGCACCGGTGCCACCCCGCTGACCTCCGTCAAGCACGCGGGCGCACCCTGGGAACTCGGCCTCGCCGAGACCCAGCAGACGTTGCTGCTCAACGGTCTCCGTGACCGCATCGTCGTGCAGGTCGACGGCCAGCTCAAGACGGGTCGCGACGTCGTCGTCGCTGCCCTGCTCGGCGGCGAGGAGTTCGGTTTCGCCACCGCACCGCTGGTTGTCTCGGGCTGCATCATGATGCGCGTCTGCCATCTCGACACCTGCCCCGTCGGTGTCGCGACGCAGAACCCGTTGCTGCGTCAGCGTTTCAGTGGCAAGCCGGAATTCGTCGAGAACTTCTTCATGTTCATCGCCGAAGAGGTTCGCGAGCTTCTCGCGGAACTCGGTTTCCGCACGCTGCTCGAAGCCGTCGGCCAGGTCGACATGCTGGACACCACGCGCGCTCTCGATCACTGGAAGGGAAGCAAGGCAGGCAATCTCGATCTGTCGCCGATCCTGACCCAGGTCGAGTCCGCGTTCATGGACCAGGACGTCCACTGCACCGGCACGCAGGATCACGGTCTGGACAAGGCACTCGATCAGCAGTTGATCGTCTCGGCCCGCAACGCACTCGACAAGGGTGAGGCGGTCTCCTTCGAGTCCGCGATCACCAACGTCAACCGCACGGTCGGCACCATGCTCGGCCACGAGGTCACCAAGGCGTTCGGTGGAGAGGGCTTGCCCGAGGGCACCATCGACATCACGTTCACCGGTTCCGCCGGTAACAGCTTCGGTGCTTTCGTGCCCAGCGGTATGACCCTGCGCCTGCACGGCGACGCCAACGACTTCGTCGGCAAGGGCCTCTCGGGTGGACGCATCGTCGTACGCCCGCCGCTCGATGCAGCGGAAGGCTTTGTCGCCGAGGACAACATCATCGGTGGCAACGTCATCCTGTTCGGCGCCACCAGCGGCGAGGCTCTGCTTCGCGGTGTCGTCGGCGAACGCTTCGCAGTCCGTAACTCCGGCGCCACTGCCGTCGTCGAGGGTGTGGGCGATCATGGTTGCGAGTACATGACGGGTGGAAAGGTGGTCATCCTCGGAGCCACCGGACGTAACTTCGGCGCCGGCATGTCCGGTGGCGTCGCGTACATCTACAACCCCGACAAGGCATTCGAGAAGAACCTCAACACCGAACTGGTGGACCTCGAGGATCTTTCGGGCGACGACTTCACCTGGTTGAAGGGCGCCATCGAACGTCATCGCGACGAAACCGGCTCCGAGGTTGCAACGCGCATCCTCGCTGACTGGTCGCAGCAGGTGGGTCACTTCGCAAAGGTGATGCCCCGCGACTACAAGAAGGTTCTTTTGGCCATCGCGGCCGCAGAGAAGGATGGCAAGAACGTGGACGAGGCAGTTATGGAGGCAGCTCGTGGGTGATCCAAGCGGCTTCCTGAAGCACACGTCGCGCGAACTTCCGGTTCGCCGGCCGGTGCCGTTGCGCCTGCTCGACTGGAAAGAGGTCTACGAGGAGTTCCCGAAGGAAACCCTCAAGACCCAGGCCAGCCGTTGCATGGACTGCGGAATTCCTTTCTGCCACAACGGTTGCCCTCTCGGAAACTTGATTCCCGAGTGGAACGACCTGGTCTACAAGGACCACTGGCACGACGCCATCGAGCGTCTGCACGCGACCAACAACTTCCCGGAGTTCACCGGTCGACTGTGCCCCGCACCCTGTGAGGCGTCCTGTGTCCTGGGCATCAACCAGGATCCGGTCACCATCAAGCAGGTCGAGGTCGAGATCATCGACAAGGCCTTCGACGAAGGGTGGGTCAAGCCGGTTCGCGCCGCGCACGCCACCAACAAGAAGGTTGCGGTTGTCGGCAGTGGTCCGGCCGGTCTGGCTGCAGCGCAGCAGCTGACCCGCGCCGGTCACGCAGTGACGGTCTTCGAGCGGGCAGACCGCATCGGCGGCCTGCTGCGCTACGGCATCCCCGAGTTCAAGATGGAGAAGCGGCACATCGACCGCCGTCTCGAGCAGATGGAAGCCGAAGGCACCGTCTTCAAGACCAACGTCAATGTCGGCGTGGACATCACCGCGGACGAGCTGCGTGAGCAGTTCGACGCAGTGGTTCTGGCCGGCGGCGCCACCGCAGCTCGCGATCTTCCGATCCCGGGCCGCGAACTGGACGGCATCCACCAGGCGATGGAGTTCCTGCCGATCGCCAACCGCGTGCAGTTGGGTGACCTCGACGCTCCCACCATCACCGCTGAGGGCAAGAAGGTTGTCATCATCGGCGGCGGCGACACCGGAGCGGACTGCCTCGGCACCTCGCACCGTCAGGGTGCGGCCAGCGTCCACCAGTTCGAGATCATGCCGCGTCCGCCGGAGACTCGCGCCGAGCAGACTCCGTGGCCGACGTACCCGCTCATGTTCCGCGTGGCTTCGGCTCACGAGGAGGGCGGCGAGCGTCTGTTCTCCGTCAACACCGAGAACTTCGTCGGTGAAAACGGCAAGGTCACCGGTCTCAAGGCTCACGAGGTCGAGATGAAGTCGGGTCGCTTCGAGAAGGTCGAGGGCTCGGACTTCGAGCTCGAAGCCGATCTCGTGCTCCTGGCCATGGGCTTCGTCGGTCCCGAGAAGCCGGGTCTGCTCACCGATCTCGGTGTCGACTTGAACGAGCGTGGCAACGTCGCCCGCACGTCGAAGTGGAACACCAACGTCGACGGCGTGTTCGTGGCCGGCGACATGGGCCGCGGCCAGTCCCTGATCGTCTGGGCCATCGCCGAGGGACGTTCCGCAGCAGCCGCTGTGGACACCTACCTCGAGGGTGTCACGGCCCTTCCGTCACCGATCCACCCGACAGCGGCTCCGCAGCGCTAGAGGCTCTCACAAAGCCGCACCCCACCGCATTCGGTGGGGTGCGGCTTTGTTTCTGCAAGCAATTCGCACGATCTGTAACAAACCTTCATCAATCGTGCATCGGACAGACACAACGCCCAGACAGTATGATTCCGGAGCACCGATAGTGGTGTATGGGTTGCTGAAGGTAAAACAGGGGAGTTTCATGCGTGCGAGGCGTCTCGTTGCGGTGTTGTCGGCACTTGCTGCGGCAGTAGTGGTACCGGTTGTCAGTGCTCCCGTGGCCTCGGCTGATCCCTGCCCCAGCCTGTACGTCGTGGCCATCCCGGGAACCTGGGAGCCCTCGGGCACCAGGCCCGGCGCCGGCATGCTCGCCCCGGTGACCAACGGGCTTCCGGGCTCCGTTCGCACCGATTACGTCACCTACTCGGCGACGGCCTTCCCGTGGGAGTCCAACGTCTACGCCAAGTCGAAGCAGCAGGCCGTCGACAATGCCCGCGGCATGATCGGCGCCATGGCCGCCTCGTGCGGTGACACTCGCTTCGCCATCGTCGGATACAGCCAGGGCGCCGACGCGGCAGGCGATCTCGCCGCCGAGATCGGAACCGGCATCGGCGTTGTCCCCCCGACTCGCGTCGAGGGCGTCGGCTTGCTGTCCGATCCCCGTCGTTCCGAGTCCGACGTCCTGATCGGCCCCGCTGTCGGCGGTAACGGTGCCAGCGGCCCTCGCATCGGTGGATTCGGTTGGCTGTCAGGCAAAACGGTGACGCTGTGCGCGGTCGGTGACCTGTACTGCTCGACGCCGAAGGACGATTTTGTGATGCGCCTGGCCGGATTCATGGCTCAGGCGTCCGATCCCACTCCGGCCAGTGCGCTCGCGCTGCGCGACGAAGCGGCCGTGATCGTCAACGATCTGATCACCGCAGGCGGGCTCCCCGCTCTGATGGCCCAGCTCGATCCGGGCGCGAATTCGCGTCGCATCGATCAGCTGGTCGACTTCTACGGCTCGCAGGTCCACACCGACTACACGCGTTACGTCGTTGACGGCGCAGGCAATTCGGCTACATCCTGGCTGCACGGCTGGTTGGCCGGCAAGGCCTGATCAGCAGTACGTCTGCTCCGCCGTGTCGACGTAGATCTCGGCAATGCGCTGCGAGGACATCGGCGTGATCTGTGAGTACACCTCGCCGACGGAGTTGAACTCCGCCAGCACTTCGGACCGAGGCATACCGTCAGCGAGAGCCTTGCAGGTGCCGTCGGCGTAGAGGATCTCTGCGGAATCCATTCCGGCGGGAGGGATCCCGGCCAGACGCAGAGCGGCGATGTACCGCTGCCCCTTCTCGCCGGCGTTCGCGACGATCTCTTCCGGTGACCGGGCGTCGATCGGTGAGTTTGCCGGTGGCGCTACCTGTGGCGCCACCGGCAGCGTTACCGGTGGGGGCGTCGATTCGACGGCGCTCGGCGCGGCTTCCGGAGTTGCGGCGGGTGGGCTGGTCGCCAGCGCCGACAGGGACTCGGGGGCAGCTGAACTCGACGTTGCCGCGATCGACGTGCTGGTGGCAGCAGATGTGGATTCCGCTGCGTCGCTGTCGGATTGGCTGCTGCAGCCGCTGAGGAGTAGGCCCGCTGCCGCGACGCAGAGGACCAGTCTGTTCGTGTTCATCACCCGTGAGTGTTACATACCGTACCGCTTATTTTGTCCGTTTTAAGGAAACTCCCTTTTGCCCTGTTTTTAAGTCGAAGTCCTGTGATATACATCTGTTCAGTTGTTACTTGTGAGTAGGAGCACACCGCAAAGACCTTGTCGGCGGCGGTCGAAACACAAGCAATGACTGCGAGTTTCGTCCCCCATCACATAAACGGCAGGGAGAAATCAGTGCAGAAATCTCACAAGAACGGCAACAGACGTCTCGGCACGCGCGTGGCCGTCATTGCAGGTACCGCAGGTGCGGTCCTCGCGTTCGCGGCGCCGATGGCCTCGGCTCAGGATCCGGTCGACAATTCGATACCCGGTGCCGCAGTGTGTCCGGCTACTGCCGAATCCTGTGTGTCGGTTGTGGTTCAGAGCGGAACCTTCGACAACAACGGCTTCAACCTCCCGATCGGAAAAGGCGACATGATCATCGCCGCCGAGGCCGGCTCCGGTGAAGGTGAGTCCACCGTTCTTCTCCCGCGCGACGACGGACACCACGGTGTCTACTCCAAGCCGTTGACCGTTCCGGGTGGAGTCCTCGGAATCGACCTGCCGTTCGGCAATCTGTTCGGCCTCGCCGCAGTCACCGCCGAGGTGGAGGCGACCGCTGCCCCGACCCTCAACGGCATCATCACCGACATGGATCTGAGCATCCCGGTGCGGATGAAGATCAACAACGCGTTCCTCGGCGACAACTGCTACCTGGGCTCCGCGGCTGCGCCGGTGAATCTTCGTCTCGCGCCTGACCCGTCGGTGGTACCGACCTACACGGTGCTCCCGGACAATGCACTGAAGGTGAGCCCGGTCGGGAACCAGGCCACCGGCTTCGCGCTGCCCGCCGCCAGTGGTTGCGGACCGTTCGGAGTGCTGAACCCGATCGTCAACTGGCGAGCAAAGGTACCGGCCACGTCGGGAACCTCGCTCAGCACGATCTCCGACGCCTACCTGTACCCGGGCGGCCTCACCGGTAGCGATCCTCTCGACGATCTCGGTGGCGGAACAGGATCCAGCGGTTCCAGTGGCTCGAGCGGTTCGTCCGGAAGCTCCGGTTCCTGAAAAATCGGAAGCCTAGACGCAGCGGTGGTGACGGAATGTCACCACCGCTGCGGCGTCCGACCTGTAATAACCTGTGCCTCAGGGTGGGCGAAGGCGGCACTCCATCAGGAGCACCTGCGCGGCCACGAAATCACAGGGGAGTCCTCAAACATGTTTCGAGACAGCGTTCTTGCCGGTCCGGTCCTGCGCCGGGGTGTGACGGCACTGGCAGTTGCGGCCGCAGCCACCATGTTTGTCGGTACTGCAGCGACGGCGGAGCCGGCAGCAGTTGTAGGTGAGGTGTCCGCGGACTCCATCGCGGCAGCCCGTGCGCAGGCCATCGGAACGACGGTCACCGTCGTGGGAACCGCGACTACGCCGTCCGGAGTGTTCGAATCCAGCTTCTACGACAAGGGCTTTGGTCTCCAGAGTGGCAATTCGGGCATTTACATCAGCGATCCGAACAATTCCGGGGTTGTTCTCGGCGATCGGGTTCAGGTCACCGGAGTCCTCGCGGATCAGGAAGGCCTGCTCGTCGTCCGCCCGACTACCGTCGAGGTAATCGGCACGACTACCCAGATCAGCCCGGCGCGACTGCCCCTCAATGCAATCGGTGAGGGCAGTGAAGGTCGTCTCGTGACGGTGTCCGGAATCGTGAGCGGACCCGTCGTCGACGATCTGCCGTACGGCCACAAGATCCTGGTCTCGGGCGCCGAGGGAAACACCGTCATCTTCGTCAACACACAGACGGGAATCGACGTCGATGCCGTCGCCGTCGGACGCCCGATCACCGTCACCGGTTTCAGTGGCCAGTACGCCAGCACCTACGAGGTTCTTCCCCGCTCGGAAGCCGATGTGCAGCAGGGTTTCACGGGCAGCCTGAGTTTCGGAAGCTGACCTAGATCTCGAACCGAGCTCCGACGCGCATCGACCCGGGAGACAACCGGCTGATGGTGCGTCCGAGCTTGGCTTCGACGGTCACGGGTACGACGGCCTTGTTCGTGCGAACGGCTTTCACGATGGCACTGGCCACTCGATCAGGAGTGAAGTTCCGCTTGCGGTAGAAGTTGTCGACCTTGGTCTGGTTCTCGAGCTGCTCCTCGGCGGTCGTGCCGGCGAACTCGGTGGTCTTGAGGATGTTCGTGTGAACGAGGCCGGGACAGATGGTGCTGACGCCGATGCCGTGTGGAAGCAGCTCTGCCCGTAGGCAATCCGAGAGCATGAATACCGCTGCTTTGCTTGTCGAATACGCGGTGAGGGCCTTCTGTGGTGTGTACGCGGCGGCCGAGGACAGGTTGACGACGTGCCCACCTGTTCCGCGGTCGATCATCATCGGGGTGAATGCCCGGCAGCCGTAGACAACTCCCCAGAAGTTGATGTCCATGACGCGCTCGAACTGGCGCTGCTCGGTGTCGGCGAACGTTCCCGAGAACCCGATTCCGGCGTTGTTGACGACGATGTCCGGTACGCCGTGATGTGCCGCGACGGTCTCCGCGAACCGAATCACGGCCTGTTCGTCGGACACGTCCACCTGATAGGCGTGGGCGCCGCCACCGAACACTGCTTCGGCGCCGCCCGCTTGCGAAGGGATGTTTACAAGTGCCGCAGTGTCCTGCGCGCTTTCGAGATTGATGTCGGAGACCACGACGATAGCTCCCTGGGCGGCGAAGGCGAGGGCCGTTTCACGCCCGATGCCGCTGCCCGCACCGGTGATCACCACCAGCGTGCCGGTGAGATCGCGCAGTCGACGCTGCAACTTCGTTCCGCGTCGCCAGCCGGTGACGTCCTTGAGTAGCCCCATTGGTTGCCCTTTTCGTGTGTACGTTTGTGGCGTGTGTCTCTAGCTGACTTCCCCTCTGCGAAAGGTATCCGATGAGCGAGCTTCGTGTAGTTGCAACCATCCCGGCCAAGTCCGGTTCCGAGGACGACGTCCGATCGGCTCTGACAACTCTCGCGGAGGCGAGTCGGTCCGAGGACGGCTGTGTGTCGTACGAGTTGTTCGAGTCAGCGGCTGCGCCCGGCACGTTCGTCACGATCGAAACTTGGCGCGGGCAGGAGGAGTTGGACGCTCACATGCAGTCCCCGCATCTGCAGGCCGCGCTGGCCGCCGCCGGACCACTTCTCGACGGCGCTCCGGCGATTCATCCGTTGAAAGGCGCCTGAATCAGAATGAATTCCTGACCTTCGCTAAGGGTCTGACCTGCGAATGTCGCTCGAAAACTGACCAATCGTCGCGCTCCATTCCACTGAGCGGGACCTGCGACTAATACCTGTGCCTTAAGTCACAAACTGTCTCGACAATGCTTCACATCACAGTTTCTGACCTGGAGGTTTTGAATGAGTCGCAGTTCTCGGCGCGGTCACCGCAAGGTTGCCGCCGTCGCGCTGGCAGTCTCCGCCGGCCTGTTCGTCTCGTCGTGCGCTGACAGCGGGAACGGGGGTGGGAGCGGCGACGCACCGGACTCCGGTTCGGGATTGTCCATCGGCCCGGTCAACGAGCAGTCCGGCGAGGGCGATCCGGTCAAGGGCGGCACCCTCACGTTCAGCGGGTACTCCGCCGTCACCAATCTCGATCCGGCGAAGACTCAGATCGCCGGTTCGGTCGCCGGTTCGGAGTTGGGCGCGATCTACGACACGCTCCTGCGGTACGACCCGGCATCCAAGGAATTCGTTCCGAAGCTCGCAGAGTCGATGGAGCCGAGTTCCGACTTCAAGACGTGGACCCTCGAACTGCGTGACGGTGTGAAGTTCAGCGACGGGACGCCGGTGGATTCGGCGGCCGTCTCGGCGAGCCTCAATCGCTACGTCACCAACAAGGGACCGCAGTCGAGTCTGTACGCGTCGAAGGTCGCGTCGGTAGACACTCCGGATCCGTCGACGGTCGTCTTCAATCTCGTCGACCCGTGGACCGGTATCGAGTCACTGCTCTCGACGGGCCCCGGCATGATCGTCGCGCCGAGCGCCCAGCAAGGTGATCAGTTCACCCCGATCGGCGCGGGTGCCTTCACCCTCGAGAAGTTCGCTCCCAACGAGGAATTGATCCTCGACGCTCGGGAGGACTACTTCGACGGTGCCCCGAACGTGGACAAGCTGCGGTTGATCAGCATTGTCGGTTCGCAGTCCACCACCGAATCGCTCAAGAGCGGCGGCACGGACGTCGCATACATGCGTTCGCTACCGAACGTGCTGGATCTGATCGACTCCGGCTACCCGGGCTTCGTCGACATTCCGTCGCTGTCGTACCTCTCGCTCGTCAACACGGCACCCGGTCGTCCCGGTGCCGACGTGCGCATCCGTCAGGCATTGGCGCTCGCAACCGATCCCGTCGCACTCGACAACCGACTCAACGAGGGCAAGGGTCTGCCCGGACAGGTCATCTTCCAGGACACCTCCCGCTGGCATAACGACGTCGCTCCGATCGGCGTCGACACCGCCAAGGCGAAGCAGCTTCTCGACGAGGCCAAGGCTGACGGTTACGACGGCAAGATCACATACCTGACGCTGCAGGAGAATTCGGCGCAGGCGATGGCTCTCGCACTGCAGTCGATGGCCAACGCCGTCGGATTCGATTTCCAGATCGAGTACGTCAACTCGGTTGCCGACGTCGTCAAGCGTTTGTACGCCGACCGCGACTTCGACATGGCAACAGGTTCCGCCAGCCTCGCGGAAGCCGATCCTTTCGAGCGTCTGTACTCCAATCTCAAGTCGGGTGGACGAAACAACGCCACGAGCTTCTCCGACCCCGAGATGGATACGCTGCTCGATCAATTGGGTGTCGCGACGTCGACCGACTCGAAGATCGAGGTGCTCGCCAAGATCCAGGAGCGCGCCAATGAGGTTGTGCCGTGGCAGGTTTACGGCAACACCCCGTGGCTCGGTGTGTGGGGACAGAACGTCCACGGCATTCAGCAGAGCCTGGACGGAATCATGTTCTTCGACAAGGCCTGGAAGAACTAGACACCTGAATGACTGAATGGACCCGAGAAGCGTCCCTGCGGGGACGCTTCTCGGCATCAGAGAGTGGGATAGATCAAGAAGTGAGATCGAGGGCAGCGCGGACGATGCTGTCGGAGTCGAGGCCGTGGTTTCGGTAGACGTCCTCGAGCGAACCGACCTGACCGAACCGGCTCACTCCGAGCGCAGCACCCGGAACGTTGTTGATTCCCGTCAGGAACGCGAGGGTGTGCGGGTGCCCGTCGAGAACGGTCACCATCGGCGCGGACCGGCTACTCGGAAAGACCTGATCCAGGATCCACGACGGACCGTCCGCGAGACCGCGCCGAGACTGGAGTGCTTCGAAGAGCAAGCCGGGGCTGGTCACGCAGACGACGTCGGCGGAAATGCCCTGCTCGCCCAGTCTTTCGGCTGCGACCAGTGTTTCGGTGACAGTGGCACCCATGCCGACCAGGGTGACGGCCGGATCAGGGTTGTGCCGCAGTGTGTACGCGCCGGCCACCACCTGACGTCGACGGCGTTCTCGCGCAGCCGGATCGGTCGGTACCGCGGCCAGGGCCTGATCGACCGGACGGGTCGACAGGCGCAGGTACGACGAGCTGCCGTCTGGTCGGCCCAGGCGTCCGATGCTGTCGAGGAGCGTCCACTCCACGTCGACGGCGAATGCCGGTTCGAAACTGGTGCAACCCGGCTGTTCCAGTCCGATGGACGGGGTCTTGATCGACTGGTGCGCACCACCTTCGGCGGCCAAGGTGACGCCCGACGGAGTGCCGACCATGATCGACTGTCCACCGGCGTAGATGCCGTACGACCACGGTTCGAGAGCCCGCTCGATGAAGGGGTCGTACATCACGCCGATAGGGAAGAGTGGCTGGCCCCAACGACTCCAGGTTGCACCGAGTTCGCCCATCAGTCCGACCAGGTTGGTCTCGGCGATACCGAGTTCCATGTGCTGACCGGTGGGCTTCTCACGCCAGTGCATGATCGTTTCGGCGTCGTCGGCAAACCAGTTGTGCCGCTCGTCGGGGGACCAGACCCCGACCTTGTTCAGCCAGCCTGCGAGGTTGGTGGTGGAACTGACGTCCGGGCTCAGTGTGACAACACGTTTCGCGGCGTCCGGCGCTTCGCGGCTCAGGTCGAGTAGTACCCGGCCGAGAGCTGCCTGAGTGGTGGACGTGCCGGAGGGCGTACGGCCGATGTCTTTCGGAACTGCCGGGGGCACCAGATGCTCCACCTTCGGGCGAGTCAGGCGCCCAGCGGTTTCGGCGCAGATGCGGCCGGACGGGCTGTCGGTCTCGAACTGTTCCCAGGGCTTCGACGGATCCATGCCGAGTTCCGCCGCCAGGTGCTCGAACTGCTCGGCGGTGAGCAGCGACGAGTGGTTCTGCGGATGACCCTGCGTCGGCAGACCCCGACCCTTGATCGTGTACGCGATGATCACGGTGGGACGGGTGTCGTCGATCTGTGCGTACGCCTCTCGCAGAGCGTCGAGGTCGTGGCCACCGAGATTGCGGATGGCCTCGAGCACCGTGGCGTCGTCGAGGTCGTCGATCAGCGCCGTGATCGCGTCGGCGTCCGCCGCGTCGCCGGGCAGTCTCAGACGTACCTCGTCGGCCGTGCATCGCAGCAGGCGCTGGTACTCCGGATTCGGCATGTCCAGGATTCGTTCGCGCAACGCGGTGCCGCCCGGCCGGGTGAACAGTGATTCCAGCAGCGCACCGAACTTCACGGTGATGACCTGCCAGCCGGCACCCGAGAACATGCGCTCCAGGCGGGTTGCCGCGATGTTCGGCACCACCCGGTCGAGTGATTGGCGGTTGAGGTCGACTATCCACACGATCTCACCCAGTTCGGCAACCGAATGATCGAGAACTGCTTCCCACACCGCGCCCTCGTCGAGTTCGGCGTCACCGACCAGGGAGTACTGACGCCCGGTTCCGGCGCCGCCGAGGGAGGCGTCGACGTATCGGCGAGCGATGGCGCCCCAGATGGGAGCCGTCGCGCCGATGCCCACCGAACCGGTCGAATAATCCACCGGATCAGGATCTTTCGATCGACTCGGGTAGCTCTGCAGGCCCCCGAATTCGCGCAGAGTCGTCAGGTAGGACTCGTCGAGTTCACCGAGGAGATAGTTGATGCCGTGGAGCACCGGCGCCGCATGCGGCTTGACGGAAACCCGGTCGCCGGAACGAAGTTGGCCGAACCACAGGGACGTCATGATCGAGACCATCGACGCGCACGAGGCCTGATGGCCGCCGACCTTGAGCCCGCTGGGATTCGGACGGACACGGTTGGCGTGATGGATCATCGCGGTCGACAACCACAGAACGCGCTTCTCGATCTCCGCCAGTGACTCGGGAGCGTTCTGGTCGATGTTGGGGCTGTTCACGGCCGGTCCTGCCTTCAGTAGTGGACATCGATCACCGCACCGCCTGTACCCCAGATCGTGGGGCCGACGATGTGGTTGTGATGTTTGGCAGGACTTCCTGAGGCCGAACCGTTCGGTGCGGCAAAGTCCAGCCGCACCTGTCGATCTGTTGTGCAGATTCTGCGTCAAAGTCCATCATCGGCATACAGATTGAGCAATAGCTACCCGGTGGATTGAGCAATGTGCGCAACACCGAGGGCTGTGCGCCGTGACAGGTGGGCACTATGCGCAGTGCACCGCCAGTCGCGCGCGGTCAGTCCATCAGGTCGTGGACGTAGCACCAGCGCCAGGATTCGCCGGGCTCGTGTGAGCGCATGACCGGGTGCCCGGTTTCGCGGTAGTGGTTGGTGGCGTGCTGATGAGGGCTGGAATCGCAGCATCCGACGTGGCCGCAGGACAGGCACATGCGCAGGTGAGACCAGTTATCCTCGCCCAACTCGGCGCACTCCTGGCAGACGCCGGGCGTCAGCGCCGCCGGGTCTGTTTCGGGCGCATTGGTTAGTTCCTCGCAACCGGTGGGAGCGGGTGCGGGCCGCTGTGTGCGAGCTGCTGCTCGCTTCAGGATTTTCTTCATCGCCTTCCATACTGCATGCTGCCAGGGTGAACGGCATATTACTGGGGGTTGTAGTAGCGGCGTTGCTGGTGGCGGCGGTCGCGCGAAGGTTCGGGCTGTCTTCGCCGCTGATCCTCGTCCTGGTCGGTTTGATCGCCTGTCAGATACCGGGTGTTCCGGAATTGGAACTCGATCCCGACCTCGTCCTGTTCGTCGTGTTGCCTCCACTTCTGTACTCGGCAGCACTGGACAGTTCATACCTGGCTTTGCGCTCGAATCTGCGTCCGATCGGATTTCTCGCGGTGGGGCTTCCCCTGGCGACGACGGCTGCGGTGGGCTTTGTCGCCTACCTGATCGTGCCGGAGTTCTCGATAGCGGCTGCTCTGGTTCTCGGCGCCATCGTGGCGCCGCCGGACGCGGTGTCCGCGAGCGCAATCGGACGCAAGCTCGGCCTGCCGCGCCGAATCATGACCCTGCTGGGCGGGGAGAGCCTGCTCAACGACGCCACCGCTCTGACGGCGTACAAGGTCGCTCTCGCGGCTGCCGTCGGTACGGGTGCGACGCTGATCGGCGGCTTCGAGACCTTCCTCGTCGCGGCGGTCGGTGGAACGGTGATCGGCCTCGCGGTGGGGTTCGTCATCTCGAAGGTTCGCGGCAAGCTCCAGGATCCGGTGATGGAGAGCGGAATCGGATTGGTGGTGCCGTTCTTCACCTACCTGGCTGCGGAAGAGGTCCACGCGTCGGGCGTCATCGCGGTCGTCGTAGCCGGATTGTTCCTCGGCCAGCGCTCCACCCGTGCGAGTTATGCGACGCGTTTGCAGGACACGGCAGTGTGGAGGGCCGTCGACCTGATCCTGGAGTCGTTCGTCTTCCTGTTGATCGGTCTCCAATTGCCCAGTGTCGTCAACGGATTGCAGGGGTACAGCACTTCGATCGTCGTCTGGGCGTCGGTTGCCGTTCTCGTGACCGTCGTGGTGGTGCGGATCGCCTGGGTGTTCCCGTTCACGTACGTACCGCGCTGGCTGTCGCCGCGTATTCGAGCGAGGGAGCCGGAGATTTCGGCGCGGGCGGTGTTCGTCGTGTCGTGGGCCGGTATGCGAGGGGTCGTGTCGCTGGCAGCTGCCTTCGCCATTCCGCTGACGGTCAACAGTGGGGAGGACTTCCCGGGGCGGTCGCTGATCCTGTTCCTGACGTTTGTCGTCGTGGTCGGCACGCTGTTGCTGCACGGCCTGACGTTGCCGTGGGTGATCCGTGTCCTCGGCGTGCAGGGGGACGAAGAGCAGTCCGACGCCCGCGCCGAGGCGGCCGCTCAGGACAAGGCTGCACGGGCCGCTGCGGCGCGGCTGGACGAGTTGGTCGGAGCCGACGCCGACGACGTCCCTCAGGTCCGCAATCGTGCCGCGGACATCTTGCGAAGCTGGAACACCCACCGCGCGAACTCGGCGTGGGAGCGACTGGGACGCAGCGACGAGGATCTGGGGGAGAGCCCGTCGAACGCCTTCCGCTCGCTGCGCCTCGAGATGATCGATGCCGAGCGAGGCGTCTTCATCGCCGAACGCGATGCCGGCCGGATCGACGACGAGGTCCTCCGGAAGGTACTTCGCGAGCTCGATCTCGAGGAAGCGACGCTCGACCGGGACTAGACCGGCTGGTCTGCTGTCCACGAAGGTAACCGCTGGCCAGGGTCGGTTTACCTGACTGTTGAGGCCTGCAACTTAACCGATTCCACTGAGCGAGACTCGATCCAATTTTCTGTGCCTCCCATCACAGACTGTTTCGTGTTCAACATCACGTCACGGTCTTACCCCGCCTTGGAGGCATTCGAATGAGTCGTAGTTCCCGCCGCGGAAGTCGCAGATTGGCTGCGGCTGCGCTGGCGATCACCGCAAGTATGTTCCTGGCGTCGTGCGCCGACAACGGCTCGAGCAATGGCGGCGGCGAATCCGCTGATTCCGGTTCCTCGCTGAAGATCGGCATGGTCAACGAGCAGGCTGATCCCGGCACTCCCACCAAGGGCGGCACGCTGACGTTCAGCGGTTACTCGGCGGTCACGACTCTCGATCCCGCGAAGGCTCAGGTTGCCGGCGCCACCGGTGGCAGCGAGCTCAGCGCCATCTACGACGTGCTCATGCGTTACGACCCCATCGGGCAGAAGTTCGAGCCCAAGCTCGCTCAGTCGCTCGAAGCGAGTTCGGACAGCAAGACCTGGACGCTGAAGCTCCGCGACGGTGTGAAGTTCAGCGATGGTACAGCTCTCGACTCGAAGGCCGTCGCCGACAGCATCAACCGCTACGTCACCAACAAGGGACCTCAGTCGAGCCTGTGGGCTTCCAAGGTTGCCTCGATCGACACCCCAGACGCGACGACCGTAGTCTTCAACCTCGTTGATCCGTGGACAGGCATCCAGTCGATGCTCGCCACCGGACCCGGCATGATCGTCGCCCCGAGCGCCCAGCAGGGTGACCAGTTCACCCCGATCGGCGCCGGCGCCTTCACCCTCGAGAAGTTCGCTCCCAACGAGGAACTGCTGTTGGCTGCTCGCCCCGACTACTACGACGGCGCACCGAACATCGACAAGCTCAAGCTGATCAGCATCGTCGGCGCTCAGCCCACCGCCGAAGCACTCAAGACGGGCGGCATCGACGCCGCGTACATGCGTACGCTCACCCCGATCCTGGATCTGATCGAGTCGGGTTACCCCGGCTTCGTCGACATCCCGTCGCTCGGTTACATCGCCAACGTGAACATGGCCCCGGGCCGCCCGGGCTCGGATGTCCGTGTCCGCCAGGCGATGGCGCTGGCCGTCGATCCGGAGACGCTCAACACCCGCGTCAACAACGGCAAGGGACTGCCCGGCCAGGAGATCTTCCAGGACACCTCGCGCTGGCACAACGACGTCGCACCGATCGGCGTCGATCCCGCCAAGGCGAAGGAACTGCTCGATCAGGCCAAGGCCGACGGCTACGACGGAAAGATCACCTTCCTCTCCATCCAGGAACCGTCCGCACAGGCGACGGCTCTGGCCATCCAGGCGATGCTCAACGCAGTCGGCTTCGACGCTCAGATCGAATACGTCACCGGTGCAGGTGATCTGGTCAAGCGGATGTACGCCGATCACGACTACGACATGAGCACCGCAGCACTGAGCCTCGCCGAGGCCGATCCCTACGAGCGTCTGTACACGGGCATCAAGTCCGGTGGCCGTAACAACGCGACCGGCTACTCCGACGCCGAAATGGATGCTCTCCTGGACAAGTTGGGCGTCGCAACCACCGACGAGGACAAGAAGGCAGTCCTGGCCCAGATCCAGGAACGCGCCAACGAGACCGTCCCGTGGCAGGTGTGGGGCAACGTCGCCGCACTCGACGTGTGGAACCAGAACGTTCACGGACTCGAGCAGAGCCTCGACGGAATCGTGCTCTTCGACGGAGCTTGGAAGTCCTAGAGAGCCTGAAGTTCACAGCCGGCCCCGCGCCCGTATTGCAGCGGATCGGGGCCGGCTGCGAACGAAGAAATGAAATCAGAGGAACTGCTGTGTATTGCGAGCTCGCTGTCCGAAGGAGACGAAATCGATGAACATCGGCGCAATAGGTAAGAAATTGGGCCAGCTCGTCATTGTGATCCTGATCGTCAGCTTCGGAACCTTCGTGCTGGCATCACTGATCCCCGGCGATCCCGCTGTCTCCGTTCTCGGTGAAGGCCGAACGCCTGCCGAGTACGAGGAAGTTCGGCAGCAGCTCGGACTCAACGATCCACTCCTGGTTCGCTATTGGGACTGGCTGACCAGCGCTCTCCAGGGCGACCTCGGCAACTCGCTCGTTCCCCCGCAGCAGGACGTCCTCACCGCGATCAGTTCCGCTCTCCCCGTCAGCGTTCAGTTGGCAGTGATGGGTCTGGTCATCGCACTCGTCGTCGCAGTTCCGCTCGCACTCTGGTCGGCGCACCACGAAGGCGGCGTCATCGACCGCGTCATCAGCGCCGCGACATTCGGTGTTCTTTCCGTCCCGAGCTTCCTCGCCGGTCTGTTGCTGATCATGGTCACCGTCAACTGGCTCGGCTGGTTCCCGCGATCACAGTGGGTGCGCATCGGCGACAGCCTCTCCGGAAACCTCTCACACGCAATACTTCCCGCGATCACCATCAGCCTCCTCGAGATGGCGATGTTCACTCGCGTTCTCCGATCCGACCTGGTGACGACGCTCCGTGAGGATTACATCCTCGCGTCGAAGGCCAAGGGAATGCCCACGCTGCGAGTGCTTTTCAGTGACGCGCTCCGCCCGTCGTCGTTCTCGCTCATCACGATGATGGGTCTGGCTCTCGGCGGCATGATCGGCAGCACCGTGATCGTCGAGACGCTGTTCTCGCTGCCCGGAATGGGCACGCTCATCGTCCGCGCAGCGCAGCAGGGTGATTCGCCGATGCTGCTCGGCGCGGTGGTCGTGATCGCGGTCATCTACGTCCTCGTCAACAGTGCGATCGATGTTCTGTACACCTATCTTGACCCGAGGAGTCGTCGTGTCCATGTCTGAAGTGACGCCAGACGGAGCGGCCCCGTCGCCGGCCCCGTCCGAGGTGATGACATACCGGCAGCAGACAGTCCTGCTGGCTCCCGGTCCCGTCGAAACGCTGGAACAGCCCAAGAATCTGGTCCTGATCGGATCGATTCTCACAGTGGTCGGCGTTGCGCTGCTCGGCACCGCACTCTTCGGTTCAGCGATCATGATGACCGTCCGCATCGTGCTCGCGCTCGTTGCCCTGGTTTTCCTCTTCAAGGGTCTCGGCAAACTCGGTACGTCCAAGTGGGGCAGTCAGTTCGATCTCTCGTACTGGTTGGCGTGCATCTGGCTGGTCGCGCTGATCCTGGCCGCGATCTTCGCGCCGCTGCTGCCGCTCGGTGAGTACAAGGACACGGTCAAGACCTTGGCCGAGCCGGGCTTCGCCTCGCCGAGCCTGCTCTCCGATCATCCGTTGGGTACCAACAACTTCGGTCTCGACCTCCTCGCCCGCGCCCTGTTCGGTGCGCGCGCTTCCTTGACTGTCGCCATCTGCGCCGTGCTGATCGGCATGATCATCGGTGGCACCATCGGCGTCATGGCCGGTTACTTCCGCGGCAAGGTCGACGCAGTCGTCGGAATCCTGACCAACTCGCTGCTGGCCATTCCTTCTCTGGTGCTGCTCATCGCACTGGCCGCGGTGCTCACGTCGAACCTGCGCAACATCACCCTCGCACTGTCGATTCTCTGCATTCCCAGCATGGTTCGAATCGCCAGGGCAAACACCATCGTCGTCGCCCAACGCGAGTTCGTGCTTGCCGCGAGAGCCATGGGCGCCACCAAATGGCGCGTCATCTGGCGCGAGCTGGTTCCCAACGTCCTCGTTCCCGTCGCCGCGCTCGGACTGGTGGCCGTCTCCGGCCTGATCGTCGCGGAAGCATCACTGAGCTTCCTCGGACTCGGTATCGCACAACCTGATCCGACCTGGGGCAACATGATTGCGGAAGGTCAGGGCGGGATCGTGGAGAAGCATCCGTTCATCGTCCTGGTACCAGGCGTCTTCCTCTTCCTGACGGTGTTCTCCTTCAACCTCATCGGCGAGAAGTATCGGAGTAAGCTGTGACCACTTCAGCTCAGCACGGCGTTCCGCTGCTGCAGGCGGACAACATCAGAACCGTATTCGCCACTCCCCGTGGCCAGTTGCGAGCAGTCGACGGTGTCTCGATCCACGTCTCCGCCGGCGAAACTCTCGGCATCGTGGGTGAATCCGGTTCCGGCAAGTCGGTTCTCGGGCGCACCATCATGGGACTGCTCCAGAAGGGTCCGGCTCTCGACATCAGCGGGACGGTGACGTTTGCCGGCCGCGACATGTCGACGATGAAGAAGTCGGAGATGAAGCACTTCTGGGGACCCGAGATCGCCATGGTCTTCCAGGATCCGATGACCTCGCTCAATCCGTTCAAGCGCATCGGTACCCACATCACCGAATCCTTGAAGTTCCACCTGGGTCTGAAGAAGGACGCGGCCCGCGATCGCGCAGCGGAACTCTTGTCGATGGTGGGTATCCCCGAGCCCAAGCGTCGGCTCGACCAGTACCCCCACGAACTTTCGGGCGGTATGCGACAGCGCGTGGTCATCGCGATGGCCCTGGCCTGCGAGCCGAAACTGCTGATCGCGGACGAGCCGACCACCGCTCTCGACGTGACGGTGCAGAAGCAGATTCTCGATCTGCTCGCCTCACTCAACGACAAGCTCAACATGGCCGTCATCCTGATCAGCCACGACCTCGGTGTGGTCTCGGGTCGATCGGATCGCGTCGCTGTCATGTACGCCGGTTCCGTCGTGGAAACGTCGGCGACCGAAGAGTTGTTCACTCGTCCTCGCCACCCGTACACCGAAGCGTTGATGGCTGCGATTCCGCGACTCGAATCACCGACGCACACAGTGCTGCAAACAATTCCGGGTGGGCTCCCGGACATGACGAAGCCGATCACCGGTTGCCGCTTCGCCGCTCGCTGCCGGTACGCCCAGGACGACTGCCTGACCGGCGACCCGGCCCTGGCTCCCGGCGGCCCGGGGGACAACACAACCGAAAGCCACACGTTCGCGTGCCACTACCCGGTCGACACCCCTGAAGGCACAACGGCATTGGTCGCCAACGAGAAGGCCGGCACTACCGCAGCGGGCCTGACGCTCGCGGTGAAGGAGATGGTCTGATGACTGCATCAGTGGATACCAGGAAGTCCGAGACGGTGGACGCGGCCCTGACGGTCGAGGACTTGGTCGTCGAATTCAACGTCGGCAAGGGCCAGACCGTTCACGCCGTGTCCGGGATCAGCTTCACCGTCGCTCCGGGCGAAACCTTGGGCGTGGTTGGTGAATCCGGCTGTGGCAAGTCCACGGCGGGCCGGGCGATCATGCAGTTGCCCTCACCGACGTCGGGCTCGATCCGCCTCGGAGAGACGGAAATGACGGCACTGGGCGCGGAAGAATTGCGTCGCAGCCGCACTCAGTTGCAGATGATCTTCCAGGACCCGATCTCCTCCCTGAATCCCCGTCGCAAGGTCAAGGCTCTCATCACCGAGGGTCCGTCGATCTGGGGTGGAAAAGACAAGGCTGCCATCGAAGCTCGGGCGCGCGAGGTTCTTGCCGAGGTCGGGCTGGACCCGGACATGGTGTGGGACCGAACCCCACGCGAACTCTCGGGTGGTCAGTGCCAGCGCGTGTGCATCGCCCGCGCATTGATGCTCGACCCCAAGGTCCTGATCTGTGACGAGCCGGTCTCGAGTCTCGACGTCTCCGTGCAGGCGCAGATTCTGAACCTGCTCGAGGACGCGAAGAAGCGTCACGGGCTGTCGCTGCTGTTCATTGCGCACAACATGGCCGTCGTGAAGAACATCAGTGACCGCGTGATGATCATGTACTTGGGCCGCGTCTGCGAAATCGTTCCCGCAGAAGACATGCAGAACCGCGCGCTGCACCCGTATACGCAGCTACTGCTGGCGTCGATTCCCGATCCCGACGCCACCGTCACTGCGGCGCAGAACGTCGAGCAGAAGGTCATCGAACTGCCCTCGCCGCTCAATCCGCCCAGTGGCTGCCGCTTCCGCACGCGGTGCCCGCTGGCTACTGATCTCTGCGCCGAGGTAGTTCCCGAGCTGCGTCTCGTCGAGGGCGGCCATCAGGTGGCGTGCCACAACGTGTGACTACACGCGAAGCATGTTGCGTACGTGACCGGTTTCGTTGATCGACCCGACCCTGCGGCTTCCGTTTCGCGACACGAGAATGCGCGTGACGGACACGTACTCGATCGGGAAGGTCAACGGGCGCTCCAGTCCGAGCAGTTCCTGCAGAACGATGTTGACGACGCCGCCGTGGCAGAAGATCGCCACGGTGGCGTCGTTGTCCGTTGCCGCGACTATCTCGTCGATCGCACCGAGGACTCGCGCACGAAAGGCGTCGCCGTCCACCGACTCGGGGAGCCAGCCGGCTTTGATGCGCGCATAGGTTTCCGGCGCCCGCTCCAGGACCTCGTGCATCGGGATGTAGTGCGGCTGCTCGTAGTCGTATTCCGCCAGACCCTCGCGCTGGGTGACCGGAAGGCCCAATATCTGCGCTACCGGGGCTGCGGTCTCGAGTGCGCGCTTTTGCGGGCTGCTGAAGAGTCCGGTGATCCGGTACGGCGCCAGTGCTGCGGGCAGCCGTAGTGCCTGGGCACGACCTTCGTCGGTCAGCGAGGGATCTGCGCGGCCTTCGGTGACCTCGGCCAGTTCGGGGAGCGCGTGTCGGATCAGGAGTAGTTGCACCTACGTCACCTTGCCATGTACAGATCGAACGCCACCACGAGGTTTCGGCCGTCGCGTTTTGCCTGGTACATCGCGTTGTCGGCGATATCGAGCAGAGTCTCCATGCCCGGCATCGCGCGATCGGCCCAGGCGACGCCGATACTGACCGTTCCCGCGAAACCGCGAATGGATCGCGCGTGGGCCTCTTGCGCCTCTCTGATGCGCTCCGCGAGCTGGATGGCTTCCTCGAAGGTGCAGTCGGCGGCGGCGACGGCAAATTCTTCACCACCCAGTCGGCCGGAGAGTCCCAGCCCTTCGGTAGCGGCGAGGAGGGTGTTTCCGAACTGTTCGAGGACCGAATCGCCGGTGAGGTGGCCGAGGTTGTCGTTGATCGATTTGAAGTGGTCGAGATCGAGCATCATGACGGCGATTGGTCGTTGCGCCGCGTGCTGGGCGTCGAGGAGTTCCTGCGATTGGGTCCAGAACGCGTGGCGACTCAGCGTTCCGGTGAGGGCGTCGCATTCGGCGATGCGTTGGAGTTCTCGCTCAGCGCGCCGCTGTGCGCCAGTGGCGACGGCTACGGCGATGGGGGAGAGTGCCATCAAGATGACGGAGATCCGGGTGGTCACCCCCTCACTGAGTAGGTGCACCGGATCTGCCAGTGCCAGACGTCCCTTACCCGCCATGACCAGTGCCCACGCGCTCCATCCGGCTGCCAGGAGCGAGGTGCTGAACAGTGAGACACGCATTGCGCACCACAGGAGCGCCGGCATCGGCAGCAGCAGCGCAAGGGCTCCCTGGACCTCCAGGGCGAGTGGCAGACAGGCCAGGAGAGCGGCCAGAGGTGCCAGGATCTGTGCGAGCCGCCTCAAGCGCAGACTCTGCCGCACGGACGGCCCGCAGGTTCTTCGAATGTGTTCGAGCGTCGGTGCCGACAGAACGATCGGCAGCACGATCAGATACGTACACAGATCGGCGAAGAACCACCCCACCAATTCCGTTGCCGCACCGCTTCCTTCGTGGAGTTGAGTGCGTAGTGCGCTGGCGGACCCGGCCGTGAACGACGCCAGAACCGAGATGAGGAAGATTCTGGCCGTGTACTTCGTCTCGGAGATTCGCCGTGGAAAGCAGCCGAGCAAGTTCGCGGCGATCAATCCTGTCGTGACGCCGACCAGATTGATCGCATTCAGTTCGAAGGCCCTCTGCACGGGGCTTCCGGTCGCAAGATCCGCCGTCAGCAGCGCGGCGCCGCCGACAGCGAGTCCGATCGGCGCAAACGAGCGCGGGTTACGGAGGAGAATGCCCAGAAGGATCGCGTTGGCGGGCCAGAAGGTCGACAGAAAACCGGGCGGACGGGCGGCGATGCCCGCCAGGGCGACAACGAGGATCGCCACGAAAATCAGGCACGAGCGCACCCGACGTGTCGAACGGTCCATGGTCAGCCTGTCGTAGAAAGCAGAAGCTGTCCGAGACTAGCAATGATCCGGCTACTGTCCGAGTTGTAACTTTAAGTGTCATCCCCGACGGTTCGGCTGCGTGAGGCGCCGAATCAAGTTCGCCAACTCCTCGGGCTGATCGATCATCGCGTGGTGATGTGCCGGGCGCAGGACGTGAAAACTCCCGCCGAGGTAGGTGGCGAGTTTCTGCTGCTTTGCCATCCAGGCGATGGACCAGGGAGTGGTGTGGCCAGTGTGTGCGGCGACGACGCTGAGGTCGATGTCGGGCAGTGGATGCTTGCTCGAGCGTCGTAAAGCGGTGAGCTCCAGCGCCATATCGGTGTACGCGACGTATTCGATCATCGCCGCTTCCAGATAATGAGGCTCGCGGTAGATCTTCCGGACCCATTCGAGAGTGGCTTCGGACGACCCACTCGGCGGCACGGACTGGTTGAGGATCTTGCGCGTCGTCGTACCGAGGAGTCGTTGGAGCCCGGTGGTGCTGAACGAAGCCGCGGCGGCTCGGGAGGCGATCAGCAGCAGGTCGCGGGGGAAAAGACGTTTCGGCTCCTTCTCGGCACTGGAATCGAGGAGGAGCATCCCCGCCGCCCGATCGGGGAACAGGCGCGCGAAGCCTTCGACGTAGAAGCCGGCGATGGAGTGGCCGACCACCACGGCCGGACCACTCAGTCCCAGAGTGTCGAGCACGTCGCGGATCCGCTGAGCTTCGCCGCGGACGGTCGGAACTTCGGAAGTAGGCTCGCTGAGCCCGAAGCCCGGGCGATCGAAGCGGACGACGGTGTGATCCGACTGAAGATGACGCGCGCAGTCATCCCAGTCGAACCAATTGCCCGCCAGCCCACCGCACAGGACGACGACGGGGCCGTCGCCCTCGGCAAGAACATGCAGTCGGCTCTCGCCGACCTGCAAGATCTCGCCCGGTGGTTTCACGTGGAACAATTCCGGCACGCGAGAATCCGGACTACTGACGCGGTTTCGCGAGGGGGAAGGCCAGCGTCTCGCGGATGCTGCCACCCGTGATCAGCATGACGATTCGGTCGACGCCCATCCCGAGACCACCCGTCGGCGGCATCGCGTGTTCGAGGGCTTGGAGGAAGTCTTCGTCCAATTCCATCGCTTCCGGGTCGCCGCCGGCCGCGAGCATCGACTGCTCGGTGAGCCGGTTGCGCTGATCCACAGGGTCGGTCAGCTCGCTGTATGCGGTTCCGAGTTCGACGCCCCACGCCACCAGGTCCCACTTCTCGGCGACGCCGGGGATGCTGCGGTGCGGCCGGGTGAGCGGCGACATCGAGGTGGGGAAGTTGGTGTAGAACGTCGGGAACTCCGTGTAGTCCTCGACCAGATGCTCGTACATTTCCTGCGCGATGGCGCCGGTATCCCAGCTGGACTGGTACGGGATCTCGTTGGCGTCGCACAACTTCTGCAGGTCTTCGAGACTTGTCTCGGGGGAGACGTCGACACCAAGTTTTTCGGCGACGGCGCCGTGCATCGTCTTCACCGGCCACTCACCGGAGATGTCGACCTCGACCAGTTCGCCGTCCGGGCCGGGACGCATGATGATCTCGCGACCGAATGCTGCGACGGCCGCCGCCTGGATCAGCTCGCGGCACATCCGCATCATGCCCTCGTAGTCGCTGTGGGCTTCGTATGCCTCGAGGATCGTGAACTCGGGATTGTGTTTGAAGTCGACGCCCTCGTTGCGGAACACGCGGCCGATCTCGAACACCTTCTCCATACCGGCGACGCACAACCGCTTCAGGTACAGCTCGGGTGCGATGCGGAGATAGAGGTCGAGGTTGTACGCGTTGATGTGTGTCAGGAACGGAGCGGCATTCGCGCCGCCGTGCACCTGCTGCAGAATCGGGGTCTCGACTTCGAGGTATCCGCGACCACCGAGTGAATCGCGCAGCGACTTCACGACGGCGCTTCTAGCCTCGAGAAGTTCGCGGGCCTTCGGGTTGAGGGCGATGTCGAGGTACCGCTGGCGGACGCGGGTCTCGGGATCCGAGAGGCCCTTCCACTTGTCCGGCAGCGGGTGCAGGCACTTGCCGTTCATGCGCCACTCGACGGCGATGAGCGACAGCTCGCCCTTGCGGCTGCGCCCGATGGTTCCGCTGACTTCGATCAGGTCACCGAGATCGAACTCGGCAGCGAACTCCGCCAACTTCTCGCGGCCGACGTTGTCCTGGTCGACCAGAACCTGGATGTCGCCGGACCAGTCGCGCACGTCCGTGAACACCACTCCGCCGTAGTCGCGGACCCTCAGCAGGCGTCCCGCGATTCGCACGCGGGTGCCCTCCGGTGACTTCGCTGCGGCCGCGATCGTGTGCGTCGGTGGATAGGCGACGGGGTAGGCGGCGATCCCTTCGTCGGCCAGTTGCGCGAGCTTGTTCATGCGCACGCGGACCTGCTCGGGTCGACGCGGACCGTTGGTCGTGAACGTCGGCGCCGAGTCCGGCGGGCTGCCGTCGGCGTGCAGTCCTTCGGACGTCACCAGAGCTGCGGGCACTGCCGCATGCGTACCGGTGTGCTTGACGACCTGGCTGGACTTGCGCCCGAAACTGGGCAGCACCACAAAGCCTTCGGCGATGGCCGACGCGAATCCGACGCGCGGCAGTTCGCGGTTGTCCTCGAAGCAGAGGAAGCGCGGCGCCCAATCCGGCTGGTATTTCACGTTCGAGCGGTACAGCGCTTCGAGCTGCCACCAGCGGGAGAAGAAGACGAGCACCGAGCGCCAGATGCGGAGGATCGGGCCCGCGCCGATGCGCGAACCTTCCTCGAACACCGAGCGGAACACGGCGAAGTTGAGCGAAACTCGCACGACGCCGATCTCGTCCGAACGTGTGGCCAACTCCGAGACCATCAATTCGACGACACCGTTGGGCGCCGTCGGCTTACGGCGCATCAGGTCGAGCGAAACACCGTTCGGTCCCCACGGCACGAGCGAGAGCATGCCGACGACGCTTTCGTCCTCGGTGCCTTCACCCATGACGGCTTCGACGAGGAGGCAATCGCCGTCGAGGTGATCGCCCAGTCGGCCGAGCGCCATGGAGAAGCCGCGCTCGGTGTCGGTGTCGCGCCAGTCGTCGGCGCGGATGATGACGGCCGCCATGTCCTCTGGCGGGATGTCGCGATGGCGTCGCATCCGCACGGTGACGCCGTGACGCCTGACGCGGGTGACCGCCTGGCGCACCGGGCGCATGTCGCGTCCGTTGAGATTGAACTCGCGGGTGCGCAGGATCGCTTCGTCGCCGAGCTGCAGGACGCTCAGGCCCGCCTTCTTGTATGCCGTCGCCCCGGTTTCGCTGGCGCCCATGACGGCCGTCGCCCAGCCGTACTGCGACGCGAGCCCCTGCCACGCTTCGATGGCGTGCGGCCACGCTTCGGGATCACCGATGGGATCACCACTGGCGAGGCAGACGCCGATCTCGACGCGGTACGTGATCGCGGCCTTGCCGCTCGGCGCGAAGATGACCGCCTTGTCGCGGCGGGTGGCGAAGTAAGCGAGAGAGTCGTCGGCACCGAAGTTCTGGATCAACCCGCGGATCGCGGACTCGTCGTTTCCGGTGAGGGCGTTGTTGGAGCGTTGCGCGCGGAAGAGCGTCATGACGGCGGCGAGGAGCGCGATGGCACCGAGGAGACCGAGGACCGTGTTGACGAAGACACGCGGGTGGCCGTCGAACACCTCGTTGTCGACCGAAGCCGCCGCGGTGACGCGGTTCAAGGCCCACAGGAATCGCTGGTTCTGCGGTAGGTCGCCCGGGAAGAGTTCGACAAGGCCCCAACCGATCACGGTCGCGACAGCCATGCCGCCGATCAGCACGCCGAGTGCTTTCCAGCCGGCGCCGCGTCGTACGCGTGTGTAGAACTCGGGCCTCGCCGCGATGAGGATTCCGATCACGACAAGCAAAACGACAACGGCCACGGCGTTGTTCGGGTTCTTGTCGACGATCGCGGAGGCGATGTTGGTGAGGGTGATCAGTGACAGGTAGATCGTCAGCAGCCACCAGGCGATGCGCTTGCGGCTCGCGAGGGCGGCGGCGAGCAGGGCGACGACGAGCGCCCACGACAGGCTCGTATCCGGTGCGTCGAAGTAGTAGCTGTCGATGTATTCGCGTGGGACGCGGAGGATGTGCCGCAGTACCGGCGAGATGCTCCACAGGAACACCAGTACGGAGAAGACTCCGAGGATCAGTCCCGAGATATGGGGAACCTGGCTGAACCGCCCTTTGCGGAATCGACGCGCCTGGCGCGGATTTTCGGGTGGCGATTCCACCAACTCTGCAGTGGTGTCCGATACCTCGGTCAATGGTGCCATCGAGCTTCCTCTCCTACCGGTCGATCAGATCCTCACGCTAAGTGTGGTCTGTCGTGTCCAGTTTTGTGGGAGGAGGAAGATGATTGACATGACCGACAACATTCCAGCAGTACCCATCCGCGACGAAATGATTCGGCTCGGTCAGTTTCTCAAGCTCGCGAACCTCATCGAATCGGGCGCGGAGGCGAAGGAAGTGATCGCCGACGGCATGGTTTCGGTCAACGGTGAGGTCGAAGATCGTCGGGGCCGCCAGCTTCGTGACGGCGATGTCGTCGAGATCGGCGGGATGGCCGCCAAAGTGGAAGCCCCCGCCTGATCCCGCGACTTCTGACTAGCTCTCGCGAACGACGACGCCGTCCTGGTCGCTGTAGACGATCTCGCCGGGGTTGAAGGTGACTCCGCCGATTTCGATCGGCACGTTCTTCTCGCCCGAACCGGTTTGCGTGCTCTTGCGCGGGTTGGTGCCCAAAGCCTTGACGCCGATGTCGAGGGTGCGCAGGATCGCGGAGTCGCGGACGGCTCCGTTGACGATGACGCCGGCCCAGCCGTTGTCGACGCCGCGGCCGGCAATGATGTCGCCGACCAGAGCGGTGTGGATGCTCGCGTCACCGTCGACGACGAGGACTCCGCCGTTGCCCGGTTCACTGAGGGTCTGCTTCACGAGCAGGTTGTCCTGGAAGCACTTGATGGTCGTGATGGGGCCGGCAAACACTTCACGTCCACCGAACTGGGTGAACTGCGTGTCGCAGCTACGGATGTCGGGTCCGATCTCGTCGGCAAGGTCAGCGGTCGCTACAGGCTCGGTCATGCCCCACAGGATAGTCGGCGAGGTTGGCGCCTAGTTGTCGTCGGGGAGTATGCCGTTCAGCACTATGTCGGCAAGAGAATCGGCAAACGGTCCCGGGTCCGAGACGTCACGAACCGACAGCGCGAAGATGGCCGCGCCCGCCATGATGTCGAGAAGAGCGTCGGCGTCGACGCCGCTTCGGATGTCGCCGCGCTCTCTCGCCGCCTCGAGTCGACGGTTCAGCTCGACGCGGACTCCGGCCAGTTGCCGCACCACGAGAACGTCGCGTAATTCCGCGTTTGTTCGCACTTCGCTCATCAATCCGGGAGCAGCGGCTCGTGTGGCGGGAGCTGCGAACAGAGCAACCGCGCCGTGCACCAGCGCGCGGATCTGATCCGTGATCGTGCCCTCGGTGCCGAGTTCGGTGTCGATGTCCGCGCCCTGTTCGACGTCGAGTACGGGATAGATCGCGTCGTTGACGATGTGTGCCTTCGACGGCCACCGACGGTAGATGGCTGGACGTCCTACTCCCGCACGCGTGGCTATGGCGTCGATGGACGTGCCCGCGTACCCCTTTTCCTCCAACAGTTGCCTGGTCGCGTCCAGTACTGCGTCGTCGATTGCAGGGTTTCGCTGCGGGCCCAGGCGGTGCTGAGTTTCGGAATCTTTGGACATTTTGGGCAAATCCCTTGCGGTATCGCTGTGATGGCCGTTACATTCTGTCACGGCTTTAGTCGATACATATTGTATCGACAATCGGCACGTGCGCATCGGCGCCACCGAACCACGAGGAGTGGTGATGAACCTTCGAACCGAAACAGAAACCTCCGGCGAAGATCCCGACTACGCCGAATTTGCCAGGCCCGGCGAATCCCGCAACGACCCGGCGGAGATGCGGCGCAGCCTCGAAGGCTGGCTCGCGACCGTGCTGTGGCGAGGTTCGAAACCTTCCGTGACCTCGGTCGAAGTGCCGGCCGCGAACGGCATGTCCAACGAAACTGTGCTTTTCGATGCGACGTGGATCGAGGACGGGATTCGAGCCGAGCATCGCTTGGTCGCCCGTATCGCCCCGCGGGACAGTGCGGTACCGATCTTTCCGTCTTACAACCTGGACCAGCAGTTTCGGGTCATGAGCGCCGTCGCCGCTCACACGTCGGTGCCGATCCCGCGGGTGTACTGGTCCGAGAGCAACCCGGACGCGCTCGGCGGCGAGTTCTTCGTGATGGAACGGCGTGAGGGCGAAATCCCGCCCGATGTCATGCCGTACACGTTCGGATCCTGGCTCTCGGAAGCTTCGGCCGACGACTGTTCTCGACTCCAGCAGTCATCGGTCCGGGTGCTCGCCGAGCTACACGCTATGGCCGATCCGCACCTCGCACTCCCCGAGTTGTGCCGCGATGGTGCCGAACCGACTGGGGCAGAAGCACTTCGCGCGCACCTCGAGGACCAGCGGCGCTATTACGAGTGGGCAACAGCCGACGGACCAGGATCTCCTTTGATCGAGCGCGGTTTCGACTGGATCGAAGCGAACTTTCCCGTCGATGCCGGTTCCGCAGTGCTCTGCTGGGGTGACTCGCGGATCGGAAATGTCATCTACCGCGACTTCGAGCCGGCGGCGGTCCTCGATTGGGAGATGGCCACACTGGGGCCGCGTGAGCTGGACCTCGGCTGGATGATCTTTCAGCACAGGTTCTTCGAGGATCTCGCTGCCATGGCCGGACTCCCCGGAATGCCGGACTTCCTTCGTCGCGAGGACGTGGCAGAGGCCTACGGCTCGCTTTCCGGCCACCCGGTTGCGGATCTAGATTTCTACATCCTTTACGCCGCGCTGCGGCACGCGGTGATCATGTTCCGAGTCCAAAGCCGCGCAGTGGCTTTCGGTCAGGCCGAATTCCCCGACAACCCGGACGAGATGATCCTGCACCACAAAACACTCGAAGCCATGCTCGACGGCACCTATTGGGAGTCGCTCGCAACATCCCCGCTCACAACAGGAGATGCACGATGACACTGTCCCCGCTCGACGACTACCCGGTACATCAGATCGCCGAGACCATCCGCCACGTGGGCACCTCGGATCGAAACTTCTACGACCGTTACTACTTCAACTGCCATGCAGGCGTCGACGGCGACACCGAGCCACTGTTTCTCATCATCGGTCTCGGTCAGTACCCCAATCTTGGTGTATGCGACGGCTTTGCGGTTCTTCGGCGCGGCGATGACCACATAGTCTTCCGGGCATCCCGAGCCTTGGGTGACGATCGTATGGACCTGTCAGTAGGCCCGCTGCGAATCGAAATCATCGAGGGTCTGCACCGCCTACGTGTGGTGTTGGACCCGAGTCCCGAAGCGCCGGACCTGAGCTTCGACCTCACCTTCGAATCCGACGGTCCGGCTAATCTCGAGGCCAGACATTTCCATCGCCAGCTCGAACGAGTCACCTTCGACACGCAACGATTCGTGCAGACCGGAACATGGTCCGGATCCTTGACCGTCGACGGCGACGTCATCCCGGTCACCCCGGAGACGTGGCGGGGTAATCGCGATCGGTCCTGGGGTGTGCGACCGGTCGGCGAAGCGGAACCGCCTGGACGCAAGGCAGATCCGGCGATAGCCGGCAGTCAGAACTTCTTCTGGATTTACTCGATCATGCAATTCGGCGACTTCACCATCGTCACGATCGTCCAAGAAGATCAGCAGGGACGCCGAATCCTCGAAGATGCGACTCGCGTCTGGGCGGACCGCTCGCGCGAGCCGGAGTGGTTGGGTCGACCGGACCACCAGCTCACGTTCATTTCCGGTACTCGCGAGGTGAAGAGCGGAACTCTGTACTTCCGGCGCCCCGGTGCACCAGGCGAATCCGACCACATCCTGGAGATCACCTGCGAACCGATACTGCCCAACTACATCGGTGTCGGCACGGGCTACGGACTCGAGCAGGATTGGCGCCACGGGATGTGGCAGGGCGAACTGGTGGTTCAGGGCCTGCGAGAGAAGGTTTCGGACATCGAACCGTGGAAGAAGATGCTGTGCCCGGTCGACAACTTGGCTCGGTTCACCCTCGTCGAGGACGGCGTAACCCGCACCGGGACAGGCCTGTTCGAGGTAGCAGTGATCGGACCTCACCAGCGGTACGGATTTACCGGCATCGGTGACGTCGCTCCGTAACTCCAGATCACCACACCACAAATCCCAAACTACAGAGAAAGGCACTGCACATGTCCACACGCACACGAATGTTGTTCGCTCGCACTGCGAAGGCTGCCACACTTGTTGTCGCCGGAGGCCTGTTGTTTGCCGCTCCCGCCACGGCCATCCCGCTCGACCTGGGCTCTCTCAACACAGGCTCGCTTGGAGCGGTCGATCTCGGCTCGCTCGATCCTGTCCTCGCGCCGACACCGAACTTGGCCTCCGTGGCCAACTTTCGCGACGTCGCCGGCAACGACGGTAGGGGATACGCCACCGTCGACGGCTCACACCTCAAGCGCGGCGTCATCTACCGGTCCAATGCGCTGACCGCGACCACCGACGCAGACAAGACGACACTCACCGGCCTCGGACTTGCCGACGCCTATGACCTGCGCGGCGCAACCGAGATCTCCAACCCGTTCATCGGTGGCGCGGACAAACTCCCGGACGGTGTGACGTACACGAACATCCCCATCGAGTTCAAGGATCTCACTCAGCTCGCCACAACTATCAAGTCGCCGGAAGAGGCCAAGCAGTTCTTGGTCGACACCAACCGCAGTTTTGTCACCGATCCCGTTCGCCGTGCCGGCTTCAAGCAGGTCCTCTCGGACATCGCTGCGAGTGACGGGGTGCAGTTGTTCCATTGCACCTCAGGCAAGGACCGCACGGGTTGGACCGCGATGTTGCTGCAGTCCATCGCCGGTGTCCCCGCCCAGACGATCATGGACGACTATCTGTTGAGCAACACCTACCTTCAGGCGACCAACGAGAAGATCCTTGCGCAGATCTCTCAGGCCCTGAGCCCGCAGGTGGCGACCAATCTCGAGCCGGCCCTCGGTGTCGACGCTTCGTACCTGGAAGCTGGACTCGCGCAGGTAGCCAGCGATTACGGAACCGTTGACGGTTATCTCACCGAAGGTCTCGGACTCACTCCGGACACGATCGCGCTTCTGAAGGCCAAGCTGGTCGGCTAGTTTCTCGCTGCTAAAACGCTTGAACGAACGAGTACCAGTCGCCGTCGAACTCCTGGTATCCGATCTCGCCGTCGCGGCGGGGCTTGCCGAGATATGGTGCGCCGTCAGGTAAGTACGCCAATCCGATCGAATCGATTAGACCACCCTCGATGTGGAAGCGGCACCCGTTGCCGACGGGCCAGACCTGCAGGACCCGGTAGACGCCAATTGTTTGGTTGTCCATCGACTTCTGGCAATCCGCGGCCACTGCTTCGAGCGAATCTTTCGACAATGCAAACGCAGCACGCGAAGGGACGGACAAGGTCACGAGCGCACCGGTGACGAGCACGATCACCGGCGCGATCGTGCTCAAACGCAGAGTTTTGTACTTCATCCAGCCAATCAGGCTGAGTATCAACCACACTCCGCCCAAACCGAGCAGTACTGAGGCTGCGAGCGCAAAGAACGGAAAGTACACAACCGGCGGCATGAAGGACCACACGATGACGCCGCATGTGAGAGTGACAAGCACTGCGGTGACAATCGCTGTCACCTTCCACCAGGATGCCGGACCTCCACGCTCAGTTGTCGGATCACCGTCAGTCATCGGACAACCCTTGCACAACGCGGTAACTGCGGAGCGGCAACGAATGGAATTGTTCCACTGATTTACGTCGTGGTCGTCCTGCGTGGATCCGAAAATTGAACACTTTCGGCCCGGTCAGTGCGCTGACGCCTGAGGGTATGGTCGGATTGTGAACCAGGATCTGATCATTCGCCGCTACGTATCCTCGGATGAGGATGTGGTCGTCGACCTGTGGTCGCGCGCTGCCCGTGAAGCCCATCCGTTCCTTGCGGGTGAGGGGACGGGCGAACGCGAGCAGAAGATGCGAGAGGTTTATCTGATTCAGGCCGACAATTGGGTCGCTGAGCACAACTCCGCTGTCGTTGGACTGTTGGGAATGATCGGCTCCGAAATCGGGGGACTGTTCGTCGCGCCGGCGTCACAAGGGTTGGGCGTCGGGCGGGCGTTGGTCGAACACGCCACAACCATGCACGGCGAGGTGACACTCGAGGTCTACACCCTCAACGATCGCGCCCGCAGGTTCTATGCGCTGATGGAGTTCGAAGAAGAGGGGCGTCGACACGACGCCGAGACGAACCATGAATTGATCACCCTTCGTCGTACTGGTCGCGACTCCTCCCTCATCTAGGCATGAGAAACGCGAATCAGCCCGGGTGCCAGGAGTTCCACCACTCCACGATGGGAACCTGCTTACGCTTGGGCCTGCTGGTCTGCCTGCAGGTGCTTGACCGGGCATCCCGTGGGGAAGGTGCCGAGGTCTTCGACCTTGTAACCGCTCGGGTAGCTGCGGATGTTGGGCAGTTCGCGGGCGAATTTCCGCTTCGTACGCACGGGGAAGAACCGCAGCAGGCGCGCGCGGACCTTCAGCGCACCGCGTGAGACGACGCGCATCGCAGTGCTCGGGTGCCTGTAGTGGAAGGCGTCGAGTAGGTGATCGTCCATGAGAGCGAAGGCGAATCCCTTGACCAGAGCCTTCGGTGCCAGGTTGTTGGGCGGGAAGGTGCACATCAGGTCGAGGGTGGAATCAGCGACGGCTCGGGCGCCGGGATCGAATGAAAAGTGTTCGCGCTCATAGTCGTCGAGAAGTTTGACGAAGCCCTCGTAGGTGTCAGGAGTGTCTTTGATGTTCATGTACCGACCCAGGTGGCGGTAATAATTCGTCGACCCGACGATCTCGTTGTCGGTCATCTTCCGCCAGCCGTACTCGTCGAGCCATCTGACCGGCGTGACGACGAAGGTGGCCAGGACATAGAGCATGTCGTCGTTGGAGATGTCGTACGAGCCGTGCATCTGATTCATTCGACGCACGCTCTTGCGGCCTTCGGTGCTGCTGAGGCCGTGCTCGAGGATGGCGTCGAGGATCAGGCTGGTGTCGTCGTAGCGCTTCTGAACCTTGTCGGTGAACTCGCCTGTGGAGAAGAGGAGCTTGCCGATCGAGGGGACAGCGTATGTGCGGAACAGTGCGAAGCTGAGCGCCTGATTGATGTCCCAGGGAAACTCTTGCGCCGCGAGAATGCGCGACATCTCTTCGTAATCGGTTTCGGGATCGAGTTGATCCGTGCGACTGCGGAGGTCGTAGCGCTTCATCTGAACACTCCCTGGGACTGGTCTGCGCGCGGCAGAGATAGGTGTGAGCTGCACCACCGACTGTAGTTCTGACAACACGCGTTGTCTAGGGGGTGTGAATAGTCGTCTTTCCTTCGTTTCGGGCGTTGTACCAGGGGTATCCGGAAAGTGTTGTCGACCCGAGGAGCAGCTATGAGCGTCACACGCACGGCCGGGGTTTTTGCGGCCATCGGACTACCGATTGCCGCGAGCGTCATGTTCGCCGGAGTCGCCTCGGCTGATCCGCCCCACCCTTTCGGCGGCGCCGCCGTCACTATCGGGTGTCCGAATCAGGGGTCGCTGGCCTCGTTGACCGGGCTCACCGGCCAGTCCGGGCCAGAATCCAATCCGCCCATCGCCAAGGGTGACATTCGCTTCGATTCGTTCCCGGCCGCTGCACCCATCCCGGCGGCGGGTCAGGTGACTGTTGCGTGGGTCAACACCGACACGGGCAAGTCCGGAATCGTCGACCTGGTCGGTACTTATCCGTACCTGTCCGCGACGGTGAACACCGGCGTCGGCAATGTCGTTGCGACGGCGTTCGGTTCGATCAACTGGGGCAGTAGTCCCATCTGCCAGTCGAATCCGACGATCGGCAGGTTCATAGCCTGATCTTGAGCCTCATCGTCGCGGCCTGGACGGGCACAGGGTTGGCGGTATCGCGTGATTATCTGTCATCTCGGAGATACCGCCGGGTCCGTCCCATCCCATATTCTGAAACATGTTAGGTGAAAGCATATTTCAGGGATGGAAAAGGTGGCGACGTGAACGGGTCGAGCGCGCGTCAGTTGATGAGCCAGATGCTCGTCGAAAAACGAAACAGTCTTGCGCCCGAAAAGGTCGGCATGCGCTGCGAGGGTGCTCGCCGAATGCACGGCCTCAGTCGGCGCGATGTCGCGCAGATTGCCGACATCAGCTTCAATCACTATCAGCGGCTGGAACAGGGTACGTCCGTTGGTGTTTCGGCTCCGGTCATCGTGGGGATCTGCGACGCCTTGTTGATGGAAGACGACGAGAAGGCGCGCATGCTGGCATTGCACCAGGTATGGGCGCGCCCTCGTCGACCGCTGGCTGGATCCCGAGTTGCCGGATCTCAGGCTGCCGGTGAAATCTCCGGCAGGCAGCGGGCCAGTTCGTCCGGCGTGTAGAAGAAACTTCCGGCGCTCACCGGAGCGCACGGGGCAGCAAATGCTGTCTCGCGCTCGTTGTAGAGCATTCGGACCAGACGCTTACCCTCCGGTCCGGCGTACACGTCCCACTGCACGTTGGCGGCCATCGGGCTGACCTGCGATCCGCGCCAGGGGTTGTTCGCATAGGTGTAGAGGTCGCCCTCCGCCTGCGAGACGGTGCTTCCCGGCAGTTTCAAGAGTGCCGCGAAGGGGATGATCGTTTCTGCGTGTGCAAATCGGAAATCCGCTCCCGGGACGGCGTCGTCGCCGGTATGTTTCTGCAGGCCGCGCAGGAACTCGTCGCGCAGGACAGTTGCCATCCGGTAGGTGACGTCTTCACCGGTGAAGCCCGGGCCCTTGGCGTAGAAGTCCTCGGCATCGTTCGTGTATGCGAGCCACTGCGCGTCAGCAGGTTCGATGAACCGCTCGAAATTCCACTTGCCTTCTTCGGCCATGCCCGGAGTGATGATGTACGTGTTGTACAGCATGTACGCGGCGTCGACTTCGTTGTCGATCGTGCTGGAACCCTTGCCACGGTCGACGAGTGAGAACTCGCCCGCGCTCAGGCGGTTGACGAAGTCCTCCGAGTAGAGCCTGAGCATCATGTGCCGTGAGACCTCGAGGGTGCGCGGCAGATCGGCGATCTGGTCGTCGACGGCTTTCAGTCGAGGATCGGACTCTTCGTAGTCCTTGTAGTCGGCATTCGCATCCGAGTCGTGGAAGTAGAGGAGATCGGCATCATTCGTCACCGGTGCAACATCATCGGCGACGGCTGGAAACGCACCGGTCAGCCCTTGCGCGAAGTTCTCGGCGCTGTCCACGGCACGGTCCACACCCGACGAGGTCAAGGTGATGGTGCCCTGTTGCGCTGCGATGGCGTCGAACAGTTGGGGGAGGCGTTCAGTGACCCGCGCGCCGAGCTGTCTGTGTTCGGTGATCCCGCGTCCGCTGAGGTTGCCGTACCCCAGCTTCTTGTTGGCGGCCATGAGATCACGGAGGGCCGGGCCGAATTCCTTGCCGACGGGAGTCAATGCGTTCTCGGCTTCGGCGATTTCCCACAGCTGCAGGCTCAGGTCGTCGTACTTCAGGCTCGACAGTGCTCTGGAACCATGGCGCGCAACACTTTCCGTGTACACGGGGGAGTATCCCGTCGGCGGCGCCTGATAGTCGGCGATGCGCTGGCCGGGAGTGTAGGGCGTCTTGGACGTGAAGCCGCCGTCGCTGACGGTTGGTATCTCTGTCGAACCGGAGCTCGAACCGGCGTCGAGCGAACCGAACGGTGACGCCGTGGCGATGGACTGGACGCTGCTGGTGACAAGCACTAGTCCGACAGCGCCGGCAGCGGCCAGCACGCCGAAGCGTGAGCTTCGCATGGTGAGTTGATCCTCTCCGTCGGTGCCGAGGTGACACGACGGAAGGAAAGTTAGAACAGCTAAGCGTCCGAATTGCACCTATTTGCCCATGTGCAGATGGACGCGGGGTTACAAGTTTCGGATTCGCAGAGCTCAGGAGGGTTTGGCGGCAATCCCGATCGACACGGAGAGCGACAAAGCGATGAGGGTCATGGCCAGCCACTGGTAGCTCTTGGGCGTGGGCTGCTTCTTACGTCCGAACTTGCTCACTGATGTCTCCCGTTTGTCCGTGGGTACTCAGCACATATTACTGTTCCATTACCCCAATGGCGCGGTCGACCGGAAACTGTGCGCGATCAGACAGCAGGCGGACCGCGAAGTCCGCCCGCTGCCCCGCGATCAAGAGATCGTGCGCAGTTCCCGTCGCAGTATCTTGCCGGTGACGGTCTTGGGCAGTTCCTCCACCAGCACCACGGAGCGTGGGTACTTGTACGCCGCCATCCGCTGCTTGCAGTGATCGATCAGATCTTCCGGGGTGACGGACGCCCCCGCGACGAGGCTGACAAACGCCTTCACCGTCTCACCGCGGTATTCGTCGGCGATCCCGACGACTGCCGCCTCACGGACTGCGGGATGCTCGGCAAGAACGTCCTCGACTTCGCGTGGCCACACCTTGTAGCCGGACGCGATGATCATGTCCTTCTTACGGTCGACGACGTAGAACCAGCCGGCTTCGTCCATGAACCCCACGTCGCCGGTGTGGAACCACCCGTCGCGAATGGCCGACGCACTCTCCTCCGGCTTGTTCCAGTAACCGCGCACCACCTGTGGACCTCGGACGACCAGTTCGCCGATCTCTCCGATCGGCAGGACCGCACCGCCCTCGTCTTCGATGCGGACCACGGTGTTGGGTACGGGAACGCCGACAGACAGTGCTCCGGATGTTGGGTCGACCGGCGTATCCGCACCAACGGGAACGGCATGGGTCGGCGACGTGGTCTCGGTCAGCCCGTAGATGTTGTGCAGCGCAGCACCGGTCATGGCGCGGACGGCCTCGGCGGCAGTCGGCGAGATGGGTGCGCCGCCGGAATACAGCAACCGCATGGAGGAGAAGTCTTCCGGCGCGCAACCCGGAGTGTTGAGCAGTGCCGTAAAAGCAGTGATGGCGCCGACTGTGAATGTCGGTTGGTGCTCACGAATCGCGTCGAGCATCACCTCGGGCTGGAAGCGATAGGCAAGCACCAGCGGCATTCTCGCCAGGACGGACACCGCGATGTGACCGATCAACCCCGTGATGTGGAAGAGCGGTGCAACTCCGAGAACCGTGTCTTTCGGGGTGAGCCCCAACCAGTCCCGGTACACCTGGGCGTTGAAGGTCATGTTCGCGTGAGAGGTCATCGCTCCCTTCGGCGGACCTGTGGTTCCCGACGTATACGTCAGTACCGCAATGTCTTCCGGTGCAGCGTCGGTAGTGATCGGATCGCCGAGACGATGCTGGTCGATCAGCGTCGCGAGATCGTCGGTACCGAGGTCCTTCTTCACGATTCCGTCGAAAATCCTCGGATCGTTGCGGCTTTGGTACTCGAGTTCCGAGGTGGTGATGACTCGCCTGACCGGCGAGTCGGAGACGACGTTGCGGCCGACGGACTCGTAGAGCCCCTCGAGAGCGATCAGAACCGCTGCTCCGGAATCTTCGAGTTGGTATCCCAGTTCTCGTTCACGGCTCATCGGATTGATCGAGACTGCGACGCCGCCGGCTTTCCAGATTCCGGCGAGGGCGAGCACGAATTGCGGAACGTTCTGCAGGAAGAGTGCGACACGGTCTCCCTTCGCCAGACCACCTGCTCGTAGTGCGCGGGCCAGGGCGTCACTCTGCTGATCCACTTCAGCGAAACTGAGTTGACCGTCGAAGTACTTCACAGCCGTGGCGTCCGGATCAGAGCGGACCGCCGCTGCCAACATTTCGAGCATTGTGGGCTGTTCGACGTCGATGTCGGGGGGAACGTCGTTGCGGTACAACGCCAACCAAGGGCGATCTTCGTATGTCATTTGATGGCAACCGGATTCACGGGAGAGCCGCTGGCCTTGGCAACCTTGAGCGGTGCGGCGACGTACAAGAACGTGTACTGGCCGTCGGACGCGCAGTCCGCGGCCAGCTTCTCCAGATCGCAGATCTCGGTGAATACCACTCCGAGGTTGCGCATCAATGCGTTGTGGAGAACCAGTGCCACACCGTTTTCGGGGTCGGTGGTGACCTCGTTGGCAATGGTGTCGGTGACGAGGTTCGGAATCTCCATGTCCTGGAACCACTGGACGAGTTCGGGGCTGTAGATCAAGCCGGGCTCGCAGAAGCCCTCGTAGAAGGCTTCGCCCTGGTCGAAGAACAGCTTGAGGAAGTTGGTGCGGATGACGAGAATGTCACGCTTCTCGATGGTGACGCCCTGCGCTTCGGCACAGGCCAAAAGATCATGGTGCGTGAAGGTTTCGGCCTTGTCGAGGTTTTCCTTGCCGCGGAACTTCGCCATGTCGAGAAGTACTGCGCGTCCGACGACGCCGCGGTCGGCAATCGGTTCGACGCTGGCCTTCTCCAGGCCGCCGACAGTGGTATCAGCGGAGTATCCGTTCCACAGGGCGCCGTCGTACCAGACGTGGCCGAGTGCGTCGTACTGCGTCGAGCCCTGCAGGAACGCGTCGATCTTGTCGTCCGCGTAATGCAGGCCGCCGGGGAAGTTGGGGGCGTCGTCGCCGTCCCAGCTGCTCTCGTCGAAGATCTGTGTGCGCTCGGCAGGGCTGCGTCCCGGCCACACCGGATCACCCTTGGGGTCGCCGATGAGCCGTTGAAGCGTGAACACGGAACCCTGCTTGATGGTTCCGACGCCACGAAGCACCTGTCCGGCGTCGAGGTAGTTCAGTGAACCGACCTCGTCGGACTCTCCCCACTTGCCCCAGTTGCTGGGTGCGTCGCGCAGGAGTTCTCCAAGATATGGCGCCTCGGTCATGGTGATTCGATCCTCTCGCTACCGACACCGAACGATCGCTCGGGCGGACCTGGGTCTTTGTGATCCACATCATGTTCAGGCCGATAATCAGTAGTCAACAGGTTCACCGATTGCCGTGGTCATCGCATTGTTGGAAATCCAATGTTCGGGAATACTGAACACTGTGACCGAATTCGAGAATGCCGTCCTGATCGGAGCGTCGATCCGGCAAGCGCGGCGTCACAGCGGGCTCTCGCTGCGTGAATTGGCCAGGCGTCTCGATGTCAGCCCGGCTACCCTCAGCGCTGTCGAGACCGGAAAGACCAGAGTCAGCGTCGACCGGTTGGCGGCAATCGGCGGGATTCTCGGAGTGCGTTTCGACGCTCTGCTCCCGGCTGCGATAGTGCGTCCGCCGGAACAGCCGCGATGGGGAGGCGACGACGCCGACCCGGACGCACATTTTCGCCCGAACGAGTGGCGAAGGTTCGGTCCGAGTTCGTTCGATCCGGTGTTGGCTGCAGCGCTCGCGGAGATGGTGAAGACCGGATATCACGGCGCTGCGATGCGTGAGATCGCCAAACGTGCGCAGATGAGTGTTCCGGGTCTGTATCACCACTATTCCAGCAAGCAACAGATGTTGGCCGAAATTCTCGACCTCACCATGGCTGAACTGAACACGAGATCGTTGGCGGCTATCGACGAGGGCGAAAGTCCCTCCGAAAGGCTGGCTTTCCTCGTCGAATGTGTGACCTTGTTCCATATCTATCGGCGTGATCAAGGATTCCTCGGCGCCAGCGAAATGCGCAGTCTCACAGCCGAGAACAGGTTGCGCATCACGGAATCACGCAACTACCAGCAATGGTTGATGACGAAGCAGGTGGACGACGGAATCGCCGCCGGTGTGTTCGGGACGGATCGGCCGCGACAGGCCGCGCGTGCAATAGTCGTGATGTGTGTCTCTGTCGCGCAATGGTATCGGCCGAGCGGACCACAAACGCCCGAGGAAATTGCACGCGACTACGCGCGTTTTGCACTGGATCTGGTGCGCCTTCAGCGACCGTGACGGACGTCATCCGGTTCGGGTGATGCGCCAGCGGGCAAAGGGGTCCATGCTTGGAAGGTATCCGTACCGCGACTCGAGTAAGGAACGAAACCCAATGTCTTCCAAGCTGTCTCACAAGGCCTACATGATCGGTGCCGGCATCGGAAACCTCTCGGCTGCCGTCTATTTGATTCGAGACGGTGAGTGGAGCGGTGAGGACATCACCATCATGGGGCTGGACATGCATGGAGCGAACGACGGCGAATCTGCCGCTACCTTCCAGCACCAGTACGGTCATCGCGAGCTGGGCAACGACGCGGGCTTCATCAATCGTGGCGGTCGCATGCTCAACGAGGAGACCTATGAGAACCTCTGGGACGTGCTGAGTGTGGTTCCGTCGCTGGACAACCCGGGAAAATCGGTGACGGATGACATTCTCGATTTCGACCACGCGCATCCAACGCACGACGTCGCACGATTGATCGATCGCGACGGCATTCGCAACAAGGGTGAAAACGACTACAAGCACATGCAATTCGACAACAAGGATCGGTACTTGTTGACGAAGCTGATGACGATGCCGGAGTCGGACGAGGCAAAACTCGACGACATCAGTATCGAGCAGTGGTTCGAGGACACTCCGCACTTCTTCACCACCAACTTCTGGTACATGTGGGAGACCACATTTGCTTTCAAGCGGGTGAGTTCGGCGATGGAGCTGCGCCGGTACATGAACCGAATGATTCTCGAGTTCAGTCGCATTCAAACTCTTGCCGGTGTCACCAGATCCCCGTACAACCAGTACGAGAGCATCATCTTGCCGATGCGGGCCTTCCTCGAAGGCAAGGGCGTGAAGTTCGTCAACGAACTGAAGATCACGGAGTTCGTGTTCAAGGACACCCCGCTACGAGACGAGATCATCGTGACGGGACTCGATTACGAAAACGTCCGCACCGGTGAGAAGGGCCGAATCGACGTGGCGGAGGGCGATTTCGTCTTCGACACCAACGGCAGCATCACCGACAGTTCTTCGATCGGCGATCTCGACACCCCGATCGTCGAAGACATGGGATACGCACCGAGTGCGCTGCTGTGGAAGCAGGCCACCGAGCATTTCTACGATCTCGGGAATCCCGACAAGTTCTTCGGGGACCGGGCGCAGAGTGAGTGGACCAGCTTCACCGTCACCACTTCGTCACACGAGCTCATCAACGAGATTTCCCGAATCACCAAGCAACTCCCCGGAAATGCGCTCAACACATTCGTGGACTCGAACGTGCTTCTCTCGATCGTGGTCCACCATCAGCCGCACTACCACGCGCAGAAGGAGAACGAAGGAGTCTTCTGGGGTTACTGTCTGTTCCCGCGCAAGGACGGCGACTACGTGAAGAAGCCGTTCATCGAGATGACCGGGCGGAAAATGCTGGAAGAGACGCTCGGACACCTCGAGGCGCTCGACGAGAGCGGTGCGCTCGCCGCGCGTCGACAAGAGATTATGGACAGCGTCGTGAATTCGATTCCCAGCCATATGCCTTACGCCAGTGCGCTGTTCAATCGGCGCGCCGTCGGCGACCGGCCGCTGGTGGTGCCGAAGCACTCCAAGAACCTGGCGTTCATCAGTCAGTTCGCGGAGCTGCCGTTCGACATGGTGTTCACCGAGCAGTACTCGGTGCGCTGCGCTCAGGTAGCCGTCTACAAGTTCCTGGGGATTCCAGAAGACAAGCTCACCAAGATGCATCACTACGAGAAGGATCCGAAGGTCCTCGCCAAGGCCGCAGTGACGATGTTCCGCTGAGGGGTGCTCAGCGACCGTGCCGCTTCTCGTAGTCCTCGCGAGTGCGATCGGCACGGCGCTGGGCCTTCTCGTCGAGCAGTTCGGGATCGAGTCCGTGGCTCAGCAGGCGGTGACGGCGGTAGATGGTCCCGAGCGCCACGACGAAGTACGCGAGCGGGATGAGCAACAAGGCCATCATGGCCAAGGGAATCCAGATCGGTCCCGGGATCAAGAGGAACAGCAGAAGAATCAGCGTCGCCGGCACGGTGAAGCGGATGATGTAGCGGGCCTGGGCACCCGGTCCGACCAGATCGTTCCGCACCCAGTCCTGGTACCGGTCGGGGAGCGTCTTCCCCAGGAGGTATCCGCAGTACTGAGGAAAGTTCGGGCGAGTCTGTTCGGCCATGGCATCCAGGATAGTGCCTGGTACTGCCGCTTACACCGGTGCCTTGAACGTGCGTCGGTAGGCGCTCGGTGAAACGCCGAGCGCCTCGTTCATGTGTTGACGCATGGATGTCGCAGTCCCGAAGCCGGTTCGAGCAGCAATCGCATCGATCGACAGATCGGATTCCTCCAGTAGTTCCCGCGCCCGATCGACACGTCTGCTGGTCAACCAGCGGTTCGGTGTGGTTCCGACTTCGTCGCGGAATCGACGGCTGAACGTGCGGACGCTCATGTTGGCGCGCGTCGCCAGGTCCGCCAGGGTGATCGGGTCGTCGAGATGTTCGAGGGCCCAGTGCCGAGCGTCGGCAGTCGATTCCGAAGGCTTGTCGGCCAGGGGGCGTCGGATGTACTGAGCTTGGCCACCGTCGCGCCACGGCGGTACGACGCAACGCCTCGCGACGGTGTTCGCCACTTCCATGCCGTGGTCACGCCTGACGATATGCAGGCAGAGGTCGACTCCCGACGCCACCCCGGCCGAGGTCAGGATGTGGCCTTCGTCGACGAACAGCACGTCCGGATCCACGTTCACCTTGGGATAGACACGCTGGAAATGGTCGGTGTTGCGCCAGTGCGTCGTGGCGCGGAGTCCGTCGAGCAGACCCGCCGCGGCGAGGATGTACGAACCGGTGCAGATCGAGACCAGCCGAGTGCCCGGCTGGATGTGTTGGAAAGCTGCGGCCAACTCGGGGGAGAGGTAGCCGTCTTCGTAGGCCGGACCCAACTCGTACGACGCGGGGATGACGACGGTGTCGGCGGTGGCGAGCAACTCGCTCCCGTGGTCGACCGAGATGCTGAAGTCTGCGTCGGTCTGCACGGGATTGCCGTCGACGGTGCACGTCAGGATCTCGTACAGCGGCCGATCCTCGACGTCGAGGGCACGTCCGAAGATGCGCGCCGGGATGCCGAGTTCGAAGGGGATGACTCCATTCAGAGCCAGTACGACGACGCGATGCGGACCAGACATGGCTTGATTCTTTCATATATTGGCAATCTGGCCACTGTTCTCGATCGAATCCGAACTGCAGAATTCTCTCTGTGACTTCTGAGACCGCTCTCCCCGAATCAGGCCAACAGCAGGTGAGCCCGCCGCGCTTTCACCGCGCCTGGTCCGTCGCGATCGTGGCATTCCTGGCGTTGGTCGGTGCGGCGAGCTTCCGCGCTGCCCCATCGGTGCTGATCGATCCGCTGCACGAAGATTTCGGGTGGTCGCGCGCCAGCATCTCGGCGGCCGTCTCGGTCAACCTGATTCTGTACGGGTTGACCTCGCCGTTCGCTGCTGCCCTGATGGAAAGGTTCGGCATCCGGGCGGTTGTCACTTCGGCGTTGGCGCTCATCTCGCTCGGCAGTGGTCTCACCATCTTCATGACCTCGAGTTGGCAGCTCATTCTGCTGTGGGGTGTCTTCGTCGGTCTCGGTACCGGTTCGATGGCGCTGGCGTTTGTCGCCACCGTCGTCGATCGCTGGTTCGTCGAGAAGCGTGGTCTCGTGACCGGCATCCTGACGGCCGGTGGTGCTGCCGGTCAGCTGGTGTTCCTTCCGGTCCTGGCGAAGATCGCCGAAACGTACGACTGGAAGAGCGTCGCCTTCACAGTTTCGTTTGCCGCACTGGCCGTTGTGCCGTTCGTTCTGCTGTTCCTGCGTAACTATCCGTCAGACGTGGGTACGACGCCTTACGGAGCGCCCGCCGATTACGCCCCACCAGCCAAGCCTGTCTACCAGCGCGGCGGCGCCGGAGGCCGGGCGATCTCGGTGCTGGTGATGGCGTCGAAGACCAAGGTGTTCTGGCTTCTCGCCGGTACCTTCGCGATCTGCGGCGCGAGCACCAACGGCCTGATCGGCACGCACTTCGTCCCGGCGTCGCACGACCACGGAATGCCGATCACCACGGCCGCGTCCCTCTTGGCGTTGATCGGAATCCTCGACATGGTCGGCACCATTGCTTCGGGTTGGTTCACCGACCGGATGGACTCGCGAAAACTTCTCGGCATCTACTACCTGTTCCGCGGAATCTCGCTGCTCTTTCTGCCGTTGTTGCTCGCCAACACTGTGAATCCACCGATGATCGCGTTTGTCATCTTCTACGGGCTCGATTGGGTGGCGACGGTTCCGCCGACCGTCGCGCTGTGCCGTCAACACTTCGGCGCCGACGCTCCCATCGTGTTCGGTTGGGTGCTGGCATCGCACCAGATCGGTGCGGGTCTGGTGGCCTTCTTGGCCGGCCTCGTTCGTGATCAGATCGGCTCGTACGACGCTGCCTTCTTGGTGGCCGGCGCGCTCTGCGCGATCGCCGCAGTCATGTCGTTGTTGATCGCAAAACGTCCGAAAGAGGCAGTATTGGTTGACTCTGTCTGATTCGGCACTGTGATCGGTACCACCGACGGGGTAAGTTGTGTGTAACTCCAAGAACTACTCACCAGTAGGGGTACTGAAATGCCTGCTCCGTCCGCTGCGACCTTCTCGCGGCTCGCCGATCTGATCGCCATCGACAATGTTGCCGATCGCCCGACGAAGTCCATCACCGAGGTGTTCACCGGCAAGGAGCTGGCGACCATCCCCGTCGGCACCGCCGACGACGCACTTGCGGCCATCGCCCGTGCCCGCGTCGCCCAGAAGGAATGGGCCAAGCGCTCCGTCCTCGACCGCGCTGCCGTCTTCCACCGCTACCGCGATCTCATCCTCGAGAACCGCGACGCCCTCATGGACATGGCTCAGGCCGAGACCGGAAAGTCGCGTACCGCAGCTCAGGAAGAAGTCCTCGACATCTCGATGACGTCGCGTCACTACGCACGTGTGGCGCCGAAGCTGCTGCGCCCGCGTCGCGTCTCCGGCATGCTCCCGGGTCTGACGAAGACCGTCGTCCGCTACCAGCCCAAGGGCGTAGTCGGCGTCATCTCGCCGTGGAACTACCCGATGACGCTGGCCGTGTCCGACGCCATCGCCGCGCTGCTCGCCGGTAACGCCGTTGTCCTCAAGCCGGACAGCCAGACGCCGTACTGCGCGCTCGCCTGCGTCGAACTGCTCTACAAGGCGGGTCTGCCTCGCGACCTCTTCGCCGTGGTTCCCGGGCCGGGCTCCGTCGTCGGCACCGCCCTGGTTGAGAACACCGACTACCTCATGTTCACCGGTTCCACCGCGACCGGTCAGCTCCTCGCCGAGCAGGCCGGCCGTCGGCTGATCGGCTTCTCCGCCGAACTCGGTGGCAAGAACCCGATGATCGTCGCGGCCGGCGCAGACCTGCGCGAGGTCACCGACGCCGCTGTGCGTGCGTGCTTCTCCAACTCCGGTCAGCTGTGCATCTCCATCGAGCGCATCTACGTCGAAGAGTCCATCGCACCCGAGTTCATCCGCATGTTCGGTGACCGCGTCAAGAAGATGAACCTCGCCGCCGGATACGAATTCGGAATCGAGATGGGCAGCCTCGTCTCCGAGGCGCAGGTCAAGGCAATCTCCGCTCATGTCGACGACGCAGTGGTCAAGGGCGCCACCGTCATTGCCGGTGGCAAGGCTCGGCCGGACATCGGACCGCTGTTCTACGAGCCCACCCTGCTCACCGGGGTTCCCGAAGACGCCGAGTGCTACCGCGACGAGACCTTCGGGCCGCTCGTCTCGATCTACCCCGTCAAGGACGTCGAAGAGGCCATCGCTGCGGCCAACGACACCGAGTACGGCCTCAACGCCAGTGTGTGGGCGGGAAGCAAGGCTGCCGGTGAAGCCATCGCAGCGCGCATCCACGCCGGCACCGTCAACGTCGACGAGGGTTACGCACCGACCTGGGGCAGCACCGCAGCACCGATGGGCGGTATGGGTGTCTCGGGCGTCGGTCGTCGTCACGGCGCCGAGGGGCTGATCAAGTACACCGAACCGCAGACCGTTGCCACCACTCGCGTCATGAATCTCGGTGGACCGCGCGGACTTCCGGCCAAGGTGTGGGCAAAGCTCATGCCTCACGCCATCAAGATCATGTCCTGGGTTCCGGGCCGGTAACGGGTGGAAACCGCCAGCGCGTACATCGAGGCAACGCCGGTATCGGTGTGGAAGGTTGTCAGCGACATCGAAGGTATGGGTCGCTTCAGTCCTGAAAATACCGGTGGAACATGGACTTCCGGAACTCCGGGCACTGTGGGTGCAAAGTTCAAGGGCACCAACAAGCATGGTCTGATTCGGTGGAGCACGCACTGCACGGTGGTCGACGTGGTCGACTGCCGGAGGTTCTCCTTCGAATCGGACGAGCCGAAAGCGCGGTGGACCTATGTGCTCGAGCCTTCGGGAACGGGCACCGTGCTTACCGAGACTCGTGAGATCTATGCGACGCCAGCGCTTTACGTGCGCATGATGTCGGGTAGCGGCCTACTCGGTCGGGGTCGAGATCAGCTGATGCAGACCGGAATGGAAACCACCCTGGCGCGCATCAAGGCGTTTCTGGAGAGCTAGAAACTGACACAAGTGGGGCTGCACTCGATTCGAGTGCGGTCCCACTTCTGTTGTTGGAGATCTAGTTTGCAGTGCTGATGAGCGCAGCGTCGATCAGCGCGGTGTAGACACGCTCCGGTTCTTCGGCGATGCGATTGAGTACGTACAGCCACCACTGTGTTCCGAAGATGACGTATTCGCGTGTGGTGAAGCCCGCTCCTCGGAGTGCGTCCAGTTGCTCGGTGCCGAGGCCGAGCAGCATCTCGAACTCGACGTGCTCGCCTCTGAGCTTCGAATCATGTTCGGCGCGTAGTGCTTCGAGGATGTCACGGTCATGTGTCGCGATGGAGACCTGGTGACCCGAGTCGACGATTCGGGCTGCGTAGTCGAGATACGCGCTGCGCAGTTCGGCACTACCGCGTGGGTAGGCGACGGACTCGGCTTCGAGGAAGGCGCCCTTTACGAGACGGATGCGACCGGGTCGGTCCAGCAGAGCGGTGAGATCCTTTGCCGTGCGGTGCAGTCGGGCCTGAACGGTGATCCCCACGTGAGTGAACCGCTCGGCCAGTCGCGCGTGCATGTCGAGGACCAGGTCGGTGCGGTCGGACGCTTCGGCGGAGATGATCAGCTCGGCACCGGCGCGTTCAGTGGTCTCGGCCAGGCGCACGACATTGCGAAAGCACTGCTCTGGATCGATCACCAAGCCGATGTGCGAGAGGTCGAACGACACGGTGCTGTCGACGCCCGACGTTCCGATCCGTTCCGCCAATTCCACGAACACATCGGTTTCGGCGTTCGCGAGTTCGGGATCCCGGACGCTTTCCCCGGTGTATTCGATGCTCGCCTTGTGTCCTCGCGCGAAGATCGAGGGGAGTCGGTCGAAAGCGTCGTCGATGGTTTCGCCGCCGATGTAGCGAGCGGCGACTTTCCGTGCGAGTGCTGCCGTCGCAGCGTCCGCCATGGTGCGTTCTTTCAGGGATTCGTCGAGTGCGAGGCGGCGTAGGACGTCCGCGGCCTGGGCTTGTAGATCCGTGTTCACGGCTTCAGCGTATCCGGACGAGGGTGCGGGAATTATTCTACGAACCCTTGCGTTCGATCTATTGTCGATATATCGTCGATACGTCAAACAAACACAGACAGTCCAGGAGGACAACATGTACGCCCCACACAACAACCCAGAAATGCAAGAACGTCGCGAGCATGGCCGCCGAGGCCCGCATCGTGGACACGGTTTCCGTCGAGGATTCGAGGGCGAGCGACCCGAGGGTCGCTTCGAAGACCGAGCAGAAGGACGCCCCGAAGGCCGGCGCGGTCGACTTGACCAGCGCGGACACGGTCGGCCTCACTTCGGTGAAGCCGGCGCAGCGCTCCGTCCCGCGATGGGCCTACTCCGAGGTGCCGCTGTCGCGGTAGCCGCAGGTGGGACCGCCGAGCAGGTAGCCAAGGCCGAGGCAATTCTCGCCGAGGCACGCCGAGCACTGTTCGAGATGCTGGCGGAAAAGCCGGCTGACGCGCAGCAGGCTCACGCAGAATCTACCGCCACGCTGCCGGCAGAGTGATCACGGCGCTCAGGCGCCGACGGTGACTTCCTCGCTGTTCATGCCGGAAACGTGGCCGTCGGCGCCCTCTCGCCAGTACCCGACAACATTGTGCTTGTCGCGAGCAATTCCTCGAACTTCCCTCAGATGCTTACGAATGCGACGGCTTGTTGCGCTTTCGCATGCCACCCACGCGTAGATGTCGGCCGATTCGGATTCGGGAAACTCGACCTTCTCCACAGCCTCGAACAGTGCGCTCGGCGCCTTTCCGAGGCCACTCCCCACGAGCCACGTGTACGTGACGTCGCCGCGAGTGACAAATTCCTGTCGATCCTCTTCGGTTTCGACCTCGATGATCGCCTGTGCGACATCGCCTTCACGAAGTTCTTCGACAATCCTGCCCAGTCCGGGGAGACCCGTGGCGTCTGCGACCAGCAGCTGCCAGCGAGGACCCGCCGGTGCTTGGTAGTGGGACCGCGAACTGTCCGACCAGAAGACGCCTAGTAGGTGACCTGGTTCGGCCCGCAGGGCCCAATCCGCTGCAATACCGCCAGGGTGCACGACGAAGTCGATGTCCAGACGTCGGCCGCCGTCGTGCACCTTGCGCACGGTGTAGTGCCGCCACGGTGGCTCGGTTCCGAGATCGGCCTTGCCGTAGTCGGGATTGTTGAAGTAGTCGTATTCTGCTTCTGTTTCACCGGGTTTCGGGAACGCGAGGTCGATGCGCTCGTCGCCTTGTCCGCCGGTCGGCCAGTGCCAGTCGCCTTCTGCCTCGATGCTGATTCGCCGCATGTGCGGGGTCAGGGACGTGACGGTGACAACGCGGGCGGGTTCGCAGAAAGACATGCCTCGACCCTATGGGTCCGGCGTGTCGAAGTGGAGACAGATGCTGTCGCAAGACGGACATCGAGCGCAGCCGAAAAGGCCAGCGTATGCCCCGGGGCATGATTCTTCCCCGGTGCACACGCTGGCCTTTTCAGTTATGTCGGTTCACGCCGCTGTCGGTGGGCTGTTCCCGCCGATCGGCTGCTGATACGGATCGATCGACATCGGTGGGTAGAACACCGATTTGCGATCCGGGCCGATCTCCACCCGCCACTCCGTGTGGTGCAGCGTCCGATGGTGATGACCGCACAACAAGATCAGATTGTCGAGATCTGTTGGGCCGCCATCGTTCCAGTGAACAATATGATGGGCATCGCACCACCCCGATGGTGTCCCGCATCCCGGAAACGCACACCCACCATCACGAACCGCCAACGCCCGCCGCTGGGGTACCGTCGCGGTCCTTGCTTCTTTGCCGCAGTCGAGCGGAACACCGTTCTCGTCCAGGAGGATCCGGGTGACGGTGCAGTCGCACGCCAGCATCCGGGCAGTATCGATACTGATCGGGCCCACCCAATCCGCCCACGCGAAACCCAGTTCCTGAGTCGACGGCAACATATCCTTCATTGCTTTGAGGTCGGTCATGTCTTTCGCCGACGCAGTCACCGTGATGTGCGGTTTCACCCCGCCCTCGATCGGACCCAACCCCGCCCGCTCATACCGCCGCAGTAGTTCGCAAAACCCGTCCGCCCGCCGTAGCGCCGGCGTGCGGGTGTCCTTGACCCCGTCCTTCTCCGGTGTCGGAGTCGACAGACTCGACAACAACGTGATCAGACGGGCCCCGTTCACAGCATCCAGATCACCCTTCACCGACACGCGCCCGTACAGGCCTTTCGAGGCGTAGAACTCGTTACGCTCCGAATCCTCGCCGACCGGGACGCCGTCCTCGCGCTTGCCGTACTGCTTCTCGATCCGCCGGATCGCCGCCCGCACCGCATCGCAATCCGCAATGTTCTGCGACGCCAAACCCAACAGGATCCCGCGAGCCTTGTCCACATCCGCCGGCGTCATGTTCTTGGGCGGATGCTGACAAAACGACGCCACCTGACGGGCTTTCAACGCATCCACGTCACCACGATGAAACGCATCCGCCACAACAGGTTCGAGCATCAACAACCGCGCCAACCCGACCAGCAGACTGCACTCACCGATCTCCAGATTCGTCGAACCATGCAACCACTGCGCGATCGCCCGAAAACCCTTCCCACCGAGAACCTCCCGGGAAAACATCTCCACGATCAGCAACACCATCCGCGACTGCAACTCGTGCCGGACACGCACCAGATCCAGAACCTCACCCTTGAGGTCCTCGCCATCCAGTTGCCACGCATCCCGACTGTCCATGCTCAAAGTTTAATCGAACAAAGTTTCGAACACAAGAGAATCGCAGGCGAAAATAGCTGCTGTTCAGCTACTTTCGACAATTCGGGCAAATGTCAGATCGAACCCAGCTCCCGCGCACGAGCTACCGCCGACGTCCGCGACTTCACTCCCAACTTGCCGAAGATGTGAACCAGGTGCGACTTGACCGTGGTCTCACTCAGGAACAGTTCTTTGCCGATCTCTCGGTTGGAGCGACCCGCCGCCACCAACTTCAGAACTTCGATTTCCCTTGGGCTGAGGCTGGTTTCGGGTTTGCGTACCCGAGTCATGAGCTTCGACGCGATGGCGGGGGAGAGAACGCTGTCCCCGCTCGCAGCGGCGCGGACGGCTGACAGCAACTCGACCGGTGGTGTGTCCTTGAGTAAGTACCCGCTGGCCCCGGCCTCGACAGCGCTCAAGATGTCTGCATCCGTGTCGTAGTTGGTCACGACGAGTACGTGCGGCGGATTCGGCAGCGCGCACACCGCGCGGGTGGCGTCGACGCCCGTCTTCCCGGGGCCGAATCGCAGGTCCATGAGCACGAGGTCGACCGGCGTGGTGGCGCAGAAGGCTATGGCTTCCTCGGCGGTGCCCGCTTCGCCGACTACCTCGATGTCGGCTTCGCTTTCGAGCAGCGCTCGTAACCCGGCGCGCACGATCGCGTGATCGTCGGCGAGCAGCAGGCGGATCACGGTTCGCCGACTTCGAGAGGAAACGTCACCGCGACGGCCGTGTGTCCCGGCTCGGACTCGATGGAGAAAGTCCCGCCCTGCAGTTCGACGCGCCGGCGAATTGCATTGAGGCCGAAAGATTCCGCCGGGCCACGTTCGAGAACTGCCACGTCGAAGCCGCGACCGTTGTCGACCACGTCGAGGCTGACGGTGTCATCGGAATAGGTCAGTGTCACAGCCATTCTGGTTGCATCGGCATGGCGGAGAACATTGGACACCGCGCCCTGAGCGATGCGCACCAATGTTGCTTCGAGGGGCATCGGCAGCCGCACTGCCTCGCCTTCGACGACGGAGCGCGCTTCCAGTTCAGGACTGCTCGCGCGTTCGCAGATTCGACGAAGCGCGTCGGCGAGCGACTGACCGTCCAAGGCCGCGGGCGTCAATTCGGCTATGAGTTGGCGGGTTTCGGCAAGACTGTCCGCGGCAGTTTCCCGTGCGAGGCTGATCTGACGGATGGCCGGGCTGTCCGGATCGGCGCGTTCGGCAGCGTGAAGGAGCATCTGGATGCTCGAAAGTCCCTGGGCCACGGTGTCGTGAATCTCGGCGGCGAGTCTTTCACGTTCCGCGAATTTTCCGGCATCGCGAGACGTCGACGCCAATTCTTCACGAGTATTCATCAACTCGTCGATGAGACGACCGCGCTCGGCTGCCTCGCGGTACAGCGCTTGATATCCGAGGCCGATTGCAACCGCTACGGCAGCGCCGATGATCGGGCCGACGGCGCCGGCAATCGTCCATCCACGATGCAGGCCGGTGCCGACCACGGCGACAGCCGTTGCCGCGGTGACGGCGAGAAGACTCCAGGGGCGTCGCAGAATATGGAGATAGAGGAAGAAGAGTCCGAACGCGAGGTAGGCGGCGTCGGCGGATACCGCCATCGTCGCGATCCAGACGAGGGTCAGCACGGCCAGCCACCAGCGGGCAGCGTTGCCGCGCAGCCTTTTGGCGACCCCGAAAAGATAGACGGCAACAAAGATCACGGCCAACGCGATGATTGTTGCGGTCAGGTCGGATTCGTCGATCAGCGCTCGAAGAAACACCACACCGGCCAGCGCCATGACAAGGACATGCAGGCCCAGTTGTAGGCCGGCGAAGACAGGCGTGAGCGGCGATCGGTGCATCTCGCCCAGCTTAGCGAGGTTCGGGCCTGGTTCATCCATCAAAAGTTGTAAACCGGGATGGTTCTTTCGAGCGCTGGAATGTCGATCCGAGGTGCGATGGAAAGAGTCTGCATCCGCGAGAGCGTAGAGGCAAGCACAGGAAAGGAATTCACAGTGTTTGTCGCAATGAGGGACTTACGGGCAGCGCGAGGTCGTTTCGCGCTGATCTCCGTCGTGGTTCTGTTGGTTGCACTTCTGGTCAGTTTTCTCAGCGGGTTGACTGCAGGACTTCGCCATCAGAACGTGTCGGCCATCGAGGCCATGAATGCCGACACGGTGGTGTTCGCCGACACCGGAGCCGGGGCGTCGTTCGACGAGTCGGCGCTCACGCAGGACCAGGTCAACGCTTGGACCTCCACGTCGAAGGACGTCGATCCCATCGGAATCGGTCGCGGGAAAGCGGGATTGGCCGACGGAAATCAGAAGTCGGTGGCCCTGTTCGGCGCTGATGGCGGTTTCGGTGACGTGACGCCGTCGGCGTCAGGCACGGTGGTGTTGAGCGAAGGTGCCGCCCGCGAACTGGGGGCGGGCGCCGGCGATCAGGTGAGCGTCGGTACGAAGCAGTTCACCGTCAGCGCCGTTCGCGGTGACGACTGGTACAGCCATTCGCCCGTCGTCTGGATGACGCTCGACGACTGGCAGGCGGCCAATCCGCGCGGCGGAGTTGCGACAGTACTGGCTGTCACCGGAGCCTCTGACGCTTCCGCAACGGACAAGGCGGCTGCGACGACGTCGACGACGGTCAGCGGTTCGCTCGACGCGATCGGTTCGTACAAGTCGGAGAACGGGTCGTTGACGTTGATGACGCTCATGTTGTTCGCGATCTCAGCCCTGGTGATCGGTGCGTTCTTCACGGTGTGGACGATCCAGCGAACTCCGGACATCGCGACGCTGAAAGCGCTCGGTGCGACTACCGGTTCGCTGGTGCGCGACGCGCTGGGTCAGGCGCTCATCGTTCTGATTGCCGGTGTCACCGTCGGAATCGGGCTGACGGCCGTGGCCGGATCGCTGATCGGTGACGCCATGCCGTTTGTCCTGGACGCATCCACCACCGTCGTACCTGCCGTGGCATTGATCGGGCTCGGTCTGCTCGGCGCGGCCTTTGCACTTCGATTCCTCTCGACCACCGATCCACTCACAGCATTGGGGAGCGCACGATGACCATGACAACCGGCACCACAGTTCTCGACATCCAGAACGTCGATCTGACGTTTCCCGATGGGCAATCGCGGGTGACGGCGCTGGACGACGTGTCTCTGCGACTGCACCGCGGCGAGATCGCCGCGATCACCGGGCCCTCGGGTTCGGGCAAGTCCAGCCTGTTGGCGGTGGCGTCGACGCTGATCCGTCCGGATTCCGGGCACGTCTATCTCCGGACGCCGGAAGGCAGCACCGACATCGCTGCGCTGAGTCGGCGGGCGGCGTCGGAGCTGCGACGCTCGTCGATCGGCATCGTCTTCCAACAGTCGAACCTCGTGTCTTCGCTGACTGCACTGGAGCAGCTCGAGGTGATGGCGCATCTGGGGCAGTCCGTGTTCACGTCGCGGGCCCGTCGCAAGGCCGTGAAATCAAAAGCGATGGATTTGCTGGACGCTGTCGGGCTCGCGGATCAGAGCGGAAAACGGCCGTCCCAGCTGTCGGGAGGGCAGCGACAGCGCGTCAATCTCGCGCGAGCATTGATGAACGATCCGCAGCTTCTCGTGGTCGACGAGCCCACGAGTGCGCTCGATCAGGAGCGCGGTGCCGCTGTCATGGATCTGATCATCGGGGTGGTGCGGGAACGCGAGGCGGCAACCCTTCTCGTGACACACGACCGAAGTCACCTGTCTCGGATGGATACTGTCTATCGTGTTGTTGACGGTTCCTTGGCGGAGGATCAGGAGGCGCTCGCGGCGTGACTCAGGCGGGCACGATTCGGGCATTCGTCACTGCATCCGGGCGGGAAGTCAACCCGCGATTTGCTGGGCAGTTAGACTGTTGTCGACTCGGGCAACTTGAGAGGACGTGTTATGGAACGCCGCCGCAACGTTGCGCAGCCGCCACAATCGCCGATTGCGGATCTGGAGCAGATGCCTGCCCTGATTCTCCTCGACAGGCTTCCGGTGCCGGTCATGGCCGTTCACCGCGATGGCAGCATCGTTTTTGCCAACCCGTCTTTCGCTGACATGCTGGGATATCCCAAGAAGGCCGTCTCGGCGTTGCGTTTGCAGGACATCCTCTACGACAAGGATGCCGACGACGTCAGTGCAGAGCAGGCCCATCGTGAACTGAGTTCCGAGCCGGGCTCGGTCAAGGAGTTCGTGCACTCCGACTCCACGTTGGTGCGCGCGACGGTCAGCCAGTCTCTGCTCCGACGGGGCGACGACACGATCACCCTTGCCGTCCTCCACGATCTGACGGAGCGCCTGTGGAACAACCCACGGCACATCGACGACAAGCCCACCAAGTAATCCCAGCTACTTCCGGGATTTGACGGTTCGGTCCAGGCCGAGGGTGGCGGCAAGGGTGTTGACCACCCATTCTTCGTACTGTTGGCCGGTCCAACCCGCGCCGACCACGAGGTCTGTGTAGGTCTCGGGACTGAGCAGCGTGAGTGCGACGTTCACAGCTGTTTCGAGGTCGACGGTTGGCGCTTTTTCGACGATGCCGACCATCAGATGTTCCTGCACCGTGCGTCTCTGAGTGCGGTTGATTTGCCACAGACGGGCGGCGTCCTCGTCGGCGGAAGCTGCGGCCCGCAGTGCCAGCAGGATGTCTGCGGTGCGTTCCAGAATGAGCCGTCCGTGGTGAACCTGAATCCGGAGTTGTCCGAGTGGATGTGGGGCGCCGAGTGCTGCCGCCACCCACGGACGGTCGAGAGTTGCCGTCTTTTCCTCGTCGCCCGCAACGGCCACGTCGAGTAGTGCTGACAGCACGCTCGGCTTGTTGCCGAACACAAAATAGACACTCTGCACCGACACGCCCGCCGCCGCGGCAAGCTGCTTGATCGTGGCGGCCGCGTAGCCGGGATCGACAAAAACCTCACGCGCTGCCTCGATGATCTTGCGCCGCGCCGACGTGTCTTCCCGAAGAACCTCAGTCATGATTAGAGTTTAACTCTAGAGTCGAACTCTAGCGACTCGGGAGGCGAAGTAATGACGAAGGTTCTTGTACTCGGTGGCTACGGTGCCGTCGGGATTCCCCTGATGAAACAACTCGCGAAGGTCCCCGAAATCTCCGCGTACTCCGCCGGCCGTGACCCTGCCCGCGCGGACGTCGTCGTTGATCTTAAAGAACCAGGCGCGTATTCGACTGTGGTTCGAGACTTCGATGTCGTGGTGAATGCGTCGGGTTTCGAGGATGTTCGCCTGGCCGACGAAGCGGTACGCGGTGGGGCGGCATTCGTCGACATCACGGCGACCTCGAGCTACTGCGAAGAATTGGAAGCGGTCGACGGACCCGTTCTGATGGGCGTCGGGTTGGCGCCGGGATTGACCAGTGTCCTTGCAACCGAGGCGCATCGACTCGGCGACGGACCCGTGGACATCCTGATCGGCCTCGGCGGTGGAGAACTACACGGGCCGGCCGCAACGGCGTGGACGTACGGGATGTTGGGCACGAGGTTTCCTGATCCCGACGGACGATCGATTCGCAACTACACCGGGATGAAGACGTTTCGAATACCGGCCGATGCGACCGGCTACCGCACCGGTCCTGCTGTGCGGGCCGACTTTTCGGACCAGCATGCGTTGACGCGAGACCTCGGTGTTCCGGTCAGGACGTACCTGCGATTGGACACGTCCACCGCGACGCTCGGACTTGCGGCCATGACGTGGGCACCCGCGCTACAGAAGGTCGTGCCGAAGAAGCTGTGGGGCTCGGATCGTTGGGTAGCGATGGCCCGAGCGGATACCGGCCCGGCGCTGTGGGTTTCGGGGCGTAGCCAGTCGGTCGCGACGGCAGCTATCGCCGCGCGCGCCGTGCAGGTGATTCGGGATGCCGCGATCTCGAAGCCGACGTGGTTCCACGCGGTGGAAACCACCGAGTCGTTGCAAGCGGCGGTTCCCGAACTGTCAGTGCGGCAATGGGATGGTGCGAGCCGATCGTCCGGCAAGACTGTCCACTAGTCGGGGCGAGCCGAGAAACGGCAATCCGGCGGCCGCATTGGTGAGACAACCGAGTACGACGACGCGGACGACGTGCAGGCCGGCGTGGAGAACATCAGTTGTGGTGAGATCGACCCATGCCGGCCGGAAACCGGCTGCCGTCAGAGCGCTTTCGGTGCCGGCGGCTGATGTCAGAGAGTCGAGTCCCACCTCGCCGACGACGGCACCGACCAGCTCACTCTCGAATCGTGCTTGGATCTCCGGGTCCAGGTGAAGTTGCAGGTGGCATCCGTAGTCCATCACGTCGGCAAAATCCGATCGGTAGGCGCCTGCATAGCTTCGGTCAGCTCGCCAAGGCGCAAGCGGACTGGTCGGGGAGGCCGCGGCTCGACCGATGCCGCTCTCCGGGTTGTCGTAGTCGGCGGAAAGCAGCTGCAGCTGAAGCGCTTCGCCGAGTGACTTGAACGCAGCCGTCTGCGCTTCTTCGTGGCAGGCGGTACCGATGGTCGAGTATCCGGTGAGTCCGTCGTGGACGAGGGCGCCGAGCACCGGGATCCCGAAATCGCTGTCGAATGACAACCACCTGGTCGAGAGGGTGCCGTGATTCCCCAGTCGCCGAAGCACCTCGGGAATGCCGGTGACGATCCGAACGCCGCGTCTTCCGTTCCAGGACAACGTCATCGCGTCTCGTTCGACTATCTCGCGCAAGGCATTGTCGATTGCGAACTTCACCGAGGGTCCGGCGGCGAGACCCGCCTGAGCCACCGGAGAGATCGCCGGACCCGTCCGGGCGACGAAATGAGGATACGAACCCCAGACGAGTTCGGCCGGTACCCAGATATCCGAACCCGTGATCAGGTCGGCTCCGCGAGTCCAGTCCATCTCCAGATCGTCGGTTGGTTCGACGAACGGGAACTGTGGCCGCGCGTACTGGGCAGTGTCGAAACGCGCGAGTTGTGACAGGTCGATGCTTGCTCCGATCAACGCTTCGGCGGACTCGCGGACGATCGGTTTGGCGACGATGTTGCCGCAATACCGTTCCACCGCTTCGCCTATCGCAGCTGCGGTAGGCCGCGCACGGTCACCCAGATCGAAGCAATATCCGGCGCCGGCCGAGTCACTGGACCAGGGTGAAAAGCGTGCTGAATCACTGACATACGAGTGAATCAGCTTGAACTCGGGCGGAAAGTGCTGGGGAACAACGGCGTCGACCAACTCTCGAATGATCCCAGTTCGGCGGTCGACGAGCGAAGATGTCATGCGAGGGGGACCGGCAGATGCAGATGGGTGGTCGATGCGCTGGTCAATCTGCTACCTCCAAGAAGGGGAAAAGCTGCTGGGGCGTTGTTGTACAGGCCCGGAGTCAGGATGCGGACGACGTGCAACCCGGCAATCGAGATGTCGCCGGTGGTGAGATCGACGGAAATCGGCTGGTGTCCCCGTGACATCAGAAGCGCTACGAGAGAAGCCAGATCCAACGGCGCTTCGTCGGGAATCTCTGATACCGAGAGTGTTTCGGTGTAGTCGAAGAGATGTTCCTCTGCGGCCAGGGCCATCACGGGATCGAGATAGAGTTGGGCGACGGTCGGCAGATCGACGATGTCTTTCCATTGCGGATCGAACTCGTCCCGGTAACGACGGTCGGCCCGAAAGGGTTTGTACAGGTGCGCCGGCAGCGTTCCGTCCGCCACGCTGCGCCAGGTCGGCCCGTCGGGGTCGGCGAGGTCGATCGTGATGGCAAGTACGGCATACGCCTCGACAAGCGCCTTCGAGACTGCCGCCTCCACCGTCGGTCGACAAGCTGTGCCCAGCGCGACCAGTCCACGTCGGTCATCGCGGATCCACGCTGCGGCGACGGGAATGCCGAAGGGGGAGGGAAGCAGCAGCACTCGAACGCTCCGGGTCTGGCTCTCCAGATCCCCGAGTTGGCGGTGCGCAGGCAACCGCTCCCAGTCGGAAAGCTCGATCGCCGGCTGTGACCGGTCCCCGCACCACCACAGCGCGGTGGCATCGCGTTCGAGAAGTTCCAGCAGAGCTGACATCTCGGCCTCGTCGCGTGAGCGTCCCGCTGCGATTCCGGCGTACTGCAACGACGCGATCGGTGGCTCGCAGCGACGGGTGCCTGTGTAGTACCCGAGATAAGTCAGGGCCGCAGGCACGTAGGTGGGCACCTTTTCGTCCATGGTGTGACCCAATGCCCAGCGAATGTTCAGATCAGAGGTGAAGGGAACAAAGGGGAATCCGGGAAGGCGGTACTGATCCTCGCTGTACAACGCAAATTTCGCCGGATCGACGACCCGTGAGCCGGCCAGTTCCAGCGCTGATGCACTGCTGCGGACCAGATCTTCGGGGACCACGTTGCCGCAATATCTTTCGACGGCCTCACCGGTTGCCGCCCCGCGGGCCGCTGCATCGTTGCGTATCGAAGCCCCGAATCCGTAAGGGTCCGCGCGAAACAGTGAACCGCTGCCGCCGAAGTTTCTGGTGTCGGCCACCCTCGCGGCCCAACCGACCCAGCCCGTCGGCATGTCCGAGCGAATGTGTGGTTCCAGTGAGGTCAGCACGCCGCTCCGGGCGTCGACCAGCAAGTCATCCACCGTCAGTTCCTCCGAGTATCGGCAGGGTCAACGACCCGGAAAATGATTGGTGCAGTGCGGTACTGCGTGTTCCTCGATAGCGATCACCGTCTCCGAGATTGCGTGCGAGGCGGGGGAAGTCCGATCCGGCGATCCGCAGCGACAAGACATCACCCGCGCGCACTGTGTGCAACACGGGATCCAGATCGATTGTCACCATCGTCGGCTGCAGGCTGACACCCGCGCCACGTGCGATCGATCTGGTGACTCCAGCGGGATCGACGACGCTCAGTTCGGCGATCCAATCGGCTTCGCCCTCGGGCGAGTGCACTTTCAGCTCCACCGATGGTGTTCCGGAGAGTGCGGAGTCGTGCTTGATATCGAAAGTCAAGACAACACAGTTGTTTCGGTCCCGTGAGGCGTCATACAGGAAGCTGTAGGCCGCATCCTTGCGATCTGGTTCGAGATGAACGCGATTCGCACCCGTGACATACGGTTCGGTCGACCATTCGCCGACACCCCGGTCGAATACCCGATTGATGGTCAGGGGCCGCGCAGCGAATACCGATTCCATCCACTCGACCTGAAGGCGGCCGAAACTTGTCTCGCCGACCATTCCAGGGCGGAGGTCGTGCGCCCAGGGGCCCACGATCAAACTCTGCGGCCCGCGCCCCACGGACGTGAAGTGCCGCAGTGTCTCCCGAATCATCGCATCGTCCCAACCGCCGATGTGCAGCCCGGCGATGTCGAGTTCGGAGAGTTCGTCCGCGGACACCAGATCATCGCCACCGAAGTCTTCGCGTTTACGAGCGCGAAGGATCGGCGTCAACCAGCCCGGTGAATCGGAGGTCAGGCCGACCTCCTCGATCATCGACTGCACCGGGAGATGTTCCAGCAAAGACGAATCCGAACGCATCAGTTCAGGGATGAAACCCTCACGAGAGGAAGACGAATCTCCGTGCTCGCCCCACCACGCCAGATGCTCGGCGAGGAGAAGTATCCCCGAGGGATCACGTTTGACGCGGTCGCTTCCGATGGTCGGCACCTTGGAGACGACGCCGTCTACACGAAATGACCGATCGGCGCTGTTGGTCTCGGCAGCAAATGCCCAGGCGGTTCCGGCCGCATACGAAGCCCCGCTTGCGATGACGCACTCCGGTGTCCACGGCTGATCCTGCAGCCACTCGGCAAGGGCGGCGCTGTCCTCGCGCTCGTGGACGTACGGTACCCAAGATCCGGTGGAATCGTGCCGTCCACGTACGTCCTGACAGATGAAGGCAATTCCTCGTGATCGCCATTCGAGCCCCTCCGCCAGATGCCATCCACGCCCGTACGGGGTGCGGATCACGATCAGTCCCCGCGGTGAAGAATCCGGTGGGAGAAGCACATCCGTAGCCAACGAAGAACCGTCTGCCGCCGGGATCTTCACTCCGAGTGAGATCACCGGAGCGTCGGCGCGGGTTCGAGAACGCCGCCGGGCAGTGGTAGCACGGGATGGCGAGTCATCATGAGGGTTCGCGGATTCATCCGGATCTGGTGGTGAAGGTGTGATGGCGGTGCGCCATGTACACCAGCCACGACGTCCGAACATGCAAGCGCACTGGCCATTGCGGCTGCGGTGGGTTCAAGTTCGAGCGGGCGAGGTTCGCTGCCGGCGAGGTGATTCCACAGTGCCTGCAGATGATTCGGGACGCGCGACGCGGCAAGCCGTCGACCGCAGACGTCCCGGTAGCTTGCGCTGCCGATACCGTCGAAGAAGGGTCCGATGCAGATCTCACCCAGCTCCGCGTGGACGGTTTGCCACGGTGTTTGGTTTCGGCGGCACCAGGTATCGAGTTCCGACCACTCGTCGTGAGGAGGAGCCCCGGCAACCGACAGTACGAGGTCCGACGACGCAACGTCGTCTTCGATTGGCGCAGTGGTGGATACGACCTCGAGATGCGGAAGAGCCTTGGAGAGCAGGGCGATGCAAGCATCGGCAACAGGTCCGATCCCGTCCATCAGCACACGCTGTGGACCCGGAATCTCCGGCGCTTGACCCGGAACAACCAGCACGCCGCGAGAGACGAGGGCGTCGGCGATCTCGATAGCTCCCGGGCCGAGCACCGAACCAGAGCGCCTGAGAAAGTTGTCGAGTTCCGCGAGGTCTTCGGCCGGCGCGCCGATCGTGACCGCGTTCTCGTCCGGTGTCAGGTAATGCCAAGCACCATCCGTGGTCGGATACAGCTGGTGTCCGTCGGCGAGGGCGTACACGGATCTCCTTGTCGGTGCCCGCACCCGACGAGTCGGATGCGGGCGGGGTCATCGGCAGATCAGACTGTCGAAACAGTCTGGATCAGGGGAGGTTTCAGCTCTGGAAGCTGAACGGGTTGTCGACGAGGGCGTTGGTGCCCACACCCTGCAGAGCGTGTGCGGACGTTGCCTCGGCAACCGGCTCGAAGGTGAACGGGTTGTCGACGAGAGCGTTGGTGCCGACGCCCTGGAGTGCATTGGCCGGAGCCGAGTTGGAGACGCTGTCGAACGAAATGTTGCTCATTGTCATCCCTTCCGTAATGGAAACCATTTCCATTACGATGCCACCGTACGAAAGATCGCGACGGAGAGCAACAGGTACAAGAGAGTGCATACATGAGCGAGACCCCGACGACGGGATCCGTCGAAGCGCAACCACATGTCTTTCGGGACAGATCGTTTCGATTGTTCTTCACGGCTCGTACGATTGCCGTAGCCGGTGCGGCGGTCACCGGAGTGGCCATGCCGATCCTGGTGTTCGACATCAGCCGGTCTCCGTTTCTCACCTCGCTCGCGGCTGCGGGGACGGTTCTGCCGTATCTCGTGTTCGGCTTGTTCGCCGGCGCCGTGGCAGACCGAGTCAACCGGCGGACGGTCATCCTGTGTGCGCAGGCCCTAGCTGCACTTGCTTTGGCGAGTATTCCGGCAGCGCAGGCACTCGGCGTATTGACGGCGTGGCATGCCGTCGGCGTATCGATGTGCATTGGAACGTGTTTCGTGTGGTTCGACGCCGCTGCTTTCGGAGCGCTGCCTGCTCTGGTCGGTCGGCAGAGGATACCGGCGGCCAACAGCGCGCTGTGGACGTCCAGCACGCTGATCGATGTTGTCTTTCCGGCGATAGCCGGCGTGCTTGTGGCCTCGATCGGCCCGGCCTACGCATTGGGTGCTGATGCACTGGCTTACGTACTGGCCGGGCTGGCCATGGCCTCGATCGGAGCCTCGTTTTCGATGACTCCTGCGGCGCCGAAGAAGTCGGGAACCGGAATTGCGCGTGACATACGCGAAGGCCTCAACTTCCTCTGGCAGTCGCCGCTTCTGCGGGCCTTGACCGGCGTCGGCTTCGTCAATTCGCTGACGCAGGGTGCGGTTACGGCGCTCCTGGTGGTGTACGCATCCGAGAGGCTTGGGATTTCGACGTCGAGTCCGATGATCGGCGCCGTGTGGACGGCCGTCTCCGTGGGTGGAGTGGTCGGGGCAGTCTTGCTCCCACGCCTACCGGCGCAGTGGCCGGTCGGGGCGATCACGGTCGGGGCGCTGACCATCGGCCCGGTGGTGCTGTTCGTCGTTGCGACAACCGGCAATACCGGCGCCGCGATCACGGCGCTCGTCGTCTACTCCGGCTGTGCGACCGTCACCATCCTCAATGGCATCGGTGCACGTCAGCGCCTGACTCCAGATCGTCTGCAGGGGCGCGTGAACACCACGGCGAGGATGGTCGCCTGGGGTGGTTCGCCGGTCGGCGCCTTGATTGCCGGGGCAATCGCAGGACGCTGGGACATCGGCACCGCCTACCTCGTTGCGTGCATCTTTGCGCTGGTCGGGGCGCTCTTCGCGTGGGCGAGCGCGCTGCGGACCGACCCTTATCCGCACAAATGAGCATGTGACTATTAATGAAAACGACTGTCGTTATGGTTAGATCCACCTGTTCATGACTGCGAACCCCACCGACTCAGGAGTGCGATGACGCTGACCAGCGAGGCAGCACCACGAGTGCCGTCGTGTCCACATCCCGTCGGTGAGCGCGGGTACGTCCCGTTTCTGTTGGCCACGGCGGTTGTGCTTGTCGCGGTCTCCACCGTCGCGGTGTGGTCGGGTGCCGCGTCGGTGTCCTTTGCCGACGTGTTCGCGGTGTTGTACGCACACGTCGGCGGTCCGCCGGTCGACCCGCTGCTCGATCGGATCGTGTGGGGATTGCGGGTACCGCGCATTCTGATTGCGGCATTGGCGGGCGCCGGATTGTCGTTGGCCGGCGCCGTGCTGCAAGCGTTGGTGCGCAACCCGATTGCCGATCCGTACATTCTGGGCGTGGGTTCCGGAGCATCCTTCGGTGCAGTACTGATCATGACGACCGGCATCGGCACCGGCCTGTCGATCGGTGTCCCGGTGGCAGCCTTCCTGGGGGCCATGATCTCCCTGATCGCGGTTCTCGTACTGGGTCGGCGAGAGGGAATGCTCGTCCCGCTGCGCATGGTCCTGGCCGGAGTTGCCATCGGCTATCTGCTCTCGGCTGCAACAAGTTTTGTGCAGTTGCGCGCCGATCCGAGTCAGCTTTCGGGAGTGCTCTTCTGGTTGCTGGGCTCGGTGAGCGGGGCCAGTTGGTCGGATCTCGGTGTGCCCGCCGCGGTGATCACCGTCTGTGCGGCAATTCTGTTGACACAATCGCGCCAACTCAACGCGTTGGCCATGGGAGACGAGAGCGCGCAATCGGTCGGCGTGGACGTGCGCCGTACCAGGTTGCTACTACTGGTGATCGCGTCGTTGCTGACCGCGGTTGTCGTATCCGTCGCCGGGGGAATCGGTTTCGTGGGGCTGCTCGTGCCGCACGCCGTACGACTTCTGGTCGGTTCCGATCACGGCAAGCTGCTCCCCGCGACCGCGTTGGTTGGTGCCACCTTCCTGGTGATCGTCGATCTTGCGGCTCGGATGTTGGATGCGCCCAACGAATTACCACTCGGGATCATCACCGCCGGATTGGGTGCACCGTTCTTCCTCTGGTTGCTTCGACGGGACGGCGGTGCGCAGTCATGAGATTGTCGGCCAGCGGAATTCACGTCGTTCGGGGCGGACGCCTCGTGGTTTCGGGTGTAGACCTCGAAGCGCCCGAGGGAAGCGTGGTCGGACTCGTCGGACCGAACGGCAGTGGAAAGTCCTCCCTCCTGCGCGCGTTGTATCGCTCGATGAAGCCTCGAAGCGGAATCGTGAAGGTGGACGAGGTGAATGTTTGGGACGATCTCTCGCCTCGATCGGCGGCATGCATCATCGGTGTTGTGGGGCAGGAGCATTCATCCGATTTCTCGTTCAGTGTCCGCGAGGTGGTTGCAACGGGTCGGACGCCGCATCACAGCGCGTTCTCTCGACTCGGCGAGATCGACCGAGACATCGTCAGCGCCGCACTGGTGCGAACCGGCATGCAGGGCTTTGGATCACGTCTCTTCGCCGAACTGTCCGGCGGAGAAAAACAGCGTGTGATGTTGGCCCGGGCGATCGCTCAACAACCGTCGGTGCTGGTCCTGGACGAGCCCACCAACCACCTCGACATCCGTGCTCAACTCGAATTGATGGAATTGGTCGCCGAACTCGGTACCACGACGATTGTCGCGATCCATGAACTCGCTTTGGCCGCAGCGTATTGCGACTACGTCTGTCTGCTCTCCGGCGGGGTAGTTGTCGCGACAGGACCAACGGCCGAGGTCCTCACCGAGGACCTGCTGTCCGAAGTATTCGGGGTTCAGGTGCATCTCGGCACTCATCCGTTGACCGGGCGCCCCCTGCTCTCGTTCGCACCTCCGCTCCTACACACGAAAGAAGCAGTGTCTTGAAATCCTCGATACGTACTGCCGCGCTGATGTGCTCGGCCGTTACCGCCACTGCAGTACTGACCGCATGCGGAAACTCCATGGCGGATTCGGCGGCGTCGGCGTCCGAGAAGATCACCGTCACCAATTGTGATCGCGAGGTCACGGTGCCCAAGACGGCGGAGCGGATTGTCTCGCTGTATCCGTCGATGACGGAACTTCTCATTCAGCTCGGCGCCGCCGACCGCATTGTCGGACAATCGAATACCGACCTCTCTCCTCCCAGCCCCGAACTCGCTGATCAGTTCGCGGCCGTGCCGGTACTGAGCACCGGAGTTCCCGCGAAAGAAGCATTGCTCGACGCCCGTCCGGATCTGATCGTCTCCGACGGGGAATACTGGTTCGACGGTGACCGATTGCAGACCATGGACGAATTGCGTGACCTCGGCATCCCGATCTTCGTGAACAGCGGCTACTGCCACAAGGCCGTCACCGAAGGGCGGATCGACGACGTCTGGTCCGACCTCGACGGTCTCGGCGCCTTGACCGGAACAAGTGACGCGGCAGCAACCCTCCTGACCGACGGCAAGAAGTCCCTCGCAGCAACCGAGGCATCTGTCGCCGGGCAGGAGCCGGTTCCCACTGTGATGGTTCAGGTTTCGGAGGGACAGTCCTATGCTCTGGCCAGGGGCCTCTACAGCAGTGTGCTCGAGGCCGCCGGGGGAAGCAATCTTTTCGAGAACGACCTTCCCGACGGAAAGTACTTCGGCCAGGTAGCCACGGAATCGGTGCTCGCGAAGTCGCCGAAGGCTGTCCTCGTCGTCTACTCCACCGAGTCGGCTCGGGAATCCACCCTGGATGCTGCGCGGACGGCATTTGCCGGAACCCCCGCCGCGGCGTCGAATGCGATCTTTGCCGTTCCGGAGGCGTGGTTCGCCGGCGAGTTGGTCTCGATCGACGGGGCCGGCGAGGTGTCTCGCCTGCTGCACCCGGGTTCGTGACCGCACTCGAGCGAATCGAGGCCGTCGTATCGCTGCATGCAGTGTTGGACCGGACGGTGAGTCCGTCGGAGCTACCGTTCGACGAGCATGCACTGCCGCCGGTGACGTGTGAATCCGTGGAACTGCCGGCCGCGACGCCACTGCCGGCCTGCGGGTTCGCGGACGTCTTGCAGGCACGGCGGAGCCGCTACGACCCCGCACAGACGGCACTCCGAGCAGGCGAGCTGTCAAACGTGTTGCACCACAGTGTTGTCAGCAGCCCGACGGCGGGCGGGATGCGCGAACTGACGCTGTCGTTTGTTCTCAGCCGACCCGGAGACGAGCTCGGAGCCGGGGTATACCGATATGCCCGAGGCCGTGCCGAAGCTGTCCGGCCAGGCGACGTGCGAGAGCACCTTCGAGCGAGCCTTCTCCAACCCGAGTTCGTCGACGTGTTCCCGGTTCTTCTGTTTGTGGTCGCCGACGTCGAAGCTCCGCTCGAGAAGTACGCGATGCGGCACTACCGCACGATGCACGTGGATGCCGGTGTGCTGGTTCAGAATCTGTACCTCGTGACCGAGGCGATGGGACTTGCGGGCTGCGCCATCGCAGGATTCACGGATGCGCGAGTGGCATCTCTGTTGAATCTCGCGACGACGCAGCTTCCCGTCATGGCTTTTGCACTCGGGAGGCGCAGCTAGGTCAGGCGAGAATACGTGCCTTCTGGGTCTCGAACTCGGCCTCGGTCAATACTCCCGCATTCTTGAGTTCGCCCAGCTTGGTGAGCTGTTCGAGCTTCAAGTCCATCGATGCTGCCGGAGCTGCCTGCGGTGGCAGGGGTGGTAGATCGGGAATCGGCGGCACCGGCTGGGCCTGCGCTGCGCGAGCCTGATCTTCGGCGGCCCAACGGGTCCGCTGACGGCGCTGAACATTGCCGTGAATGGAGCTTGCGACGGCTACCCGGCCGGCTCGCCTCAAGAAACTCATGCGTCCTTCTCCGTATTGCCTGGTGCGGTGTTGTCGAGTGCGGTGGCAAGTTCGTCCAAGCTCAGGTGACCTTCGGTGACAATCTTTGCGCCGCTGCGTGTCCACGCGTCGATCACCGGCAGTATGGCCAGTTCCTCGTAAACGAGCACGGCGGCAACACTACCGGTGGCCAACTCGTCACCAACGGCGGCGATGTCGCCGGCGTCGAGCAGTCCGGAGGCTGCGCCGTCGAACTGCGCCAGATCGAAATCTGCGAGTTCGAAGGTCGATGCCGGTACGACGGCCACTGATCCATCGGCGGCTTTGGTGACGAACTCGAGGTCGAGGATGCGGATCACGCCGGAGTCGACGAGAGTGAGCAGCTGCTCGAATCCTGCGGAGGTCGGTGCACCGCCGGGAAACTCGACGGCAACGTATTCGATCGGACCGAATTGGTCTTGGTTGGACATCGGTTACTTCTTGCCCTTCGTGGGTTGCGGTTCTTCCAGAGCAGGTACTTCGTCGGGCATGCGGCCGGCCGGAATGATGGCGAGCAGGGAGAGTCCGGCGAGGACGAGTAGCGAGGTTCGCAGGGCGCGCAAGCGCGCTTCGGTGTTGATCCGGATGGCTTCGTCGATCTGTGCTTGTGTCGCCGAGGTGTTTTCGAGCGTCACGACGAGTTGATCGTTGGGGACGAAGTTGACCTGGTCGAGATTGATCCCGGACTCGACCTTGAGTGATGCCGGGATGGTGGGGTTGTCGATCAGCTGCGAGCTGACGAGGGAACCGAGGATTCCGACGGCGAAGACGCTGGCCACCGCGATGCCGACGCTGCCGGACATGTTGTGTACCAGTCCCCGCCAGGCACCGACGTCGCCGGCCAGTTCCTTGGGAGCTGCGGTGAGGAGGGTGTTGAACACCAGCGCAACGATGGCGCCCTGCCCGAGGCCGAGGGTGATCAGTCCGATGACGACAAAGATCTGATGCCAGTCGCCACGAATGGTGAAGGCCAACAGGATGAGTCCAGCGGCAACGACGACGAACCCGGCTCGTGCGATCAGACGCGGGGAGTACGTCTTGTACAGACGCGCGACGACGGTGCTCGCGATGAAGATCGAAAGTGTGTACGGGATGATCGAGAACGACGTCTGCAAGCTGCTGCGGCCCTGGATGATCTGCATGTACAGCGGAATGAGGAAGTTGGCCGCGGTTCCCACGAACATCATCGTCGCCATGCAAATCGTGGTGGCGCGCTCGGCGCCGGTCTTGAGGACGTCGAGGTTGAAGAGCTGAGGCTTGTTTTGCGCCTTGCGGCTTCGCGTCCACTGGAAGAATCCCTGCGCGCAGATGGTGCCGAGGACGATCAGGATGGCCGCGGGTGAAACACCGATGACCGAGAACGGCGCAGCGTCGGTGGCCAGGATGACGCCCCACGAGTTCAGGCCGCTGAAACCGAAGCTGAGCAGGATGACGGCAACGGCAGCAATGGCGGCGCCGGCCCAGTCGATGGTGATGTCCTTCTGCGGGGGAACAGGTTTGACCCGGAAGCTCAGGATCAGGTTGACCACCGCGAGAGCCACGACGAGGGCGAACGAGTATCGCCACCCGATCGTCGTCGCGAAGGAACCGGCGATGAGCAGCGCCAGCACACCGGCCGCCGGGATTGCTGCTGCCAGGTAACCGATGGCCTTTGCCTGCTGATCGCCACTGAAGTTCGTGGCGATGAAGACCGTCAACGCAGGAGCGATGAGGGCGATCACGGCGCCGGATGCAGCTTGGGCCACGAACAGCATTGCCGGGCTCTGACTCAGGGCGACCGCGGCCATTGCGAGGCCGTGAATCGCGACGGCAATCTGGAAGACCAGACGCGTTCCGTAACGGGCGCCGATCTTGGCCCCCAACAGAATGAAGGCAGCCATGGCGAAGGTGCCCGCGGTGATCGCGGTGCCGACACTTGTTGCGGGCGTGTCGAGATCGGTGGTGATGCCGGCCATCGAGACGGTCAGGGCGTTGACGGCGAACGACGCCTGAATCTGGGTGAGGACCACCACGATGAGTGGTAGCCAGGAGGCGGTGCTCACGGCGGCCGTTGTGGCGGCCGCGCCAGGCTTTACGGACATGATGGGTCACGCCTTCCTCGACACTGCGTGTACTCGCGACGTGCCCGGATCAGCCACGCACGGCTACATTAGCCGGAATTGTGCTGAATGGTCGCCTGCAAGTGGTTGGTTTCTTCGCGGTAGACCACCATCTCCCGGTGCAAGGCGCGCCGGAAGCGCGGTTGCTCGGCCAGCAGTACCGCCAGCACGGTCAGCAACAGCCACGTCGCGGCCGCGCTCGCGAGGAGCAGCAGGACCGGAATCCACGGACCGCCCATCTGCTCGAGCAGCGTCGTCTTTGCCCAGACGCGCCAGTAGAGCATCAGATTGACGATCAGTCCGACACCGTACGAGATGACGAAGGACAGCAGGAACTGCTTCCACGTGCCGTCGTGGCGCCGCGCCGTCATCGGTTCTGCCCGCAGCGGCAAGCTCACCGACATCACGTTCGCGACCCCCAACCAGAGCAGGATCATGGTCAGCACCTGGCCGCACGCCTTCACCAGGTCGGCACTGCTTCCGGAGCGCCACGCGAGGACGGCGCTGAGCAGGAACCCGGCGCTGCCGACGAGGAGCAGCATCACCGCGTTTTTCGCGACGAGCACGTGCCAGAGCCTCGTTCCACCGGACAACGCAGCGCGCACGCGGCCGGCGTCGAAGCTGAGCGCATTGGTGCACACGACGCTTCCGACCACACCCGAGAGTGCGTACAGCGCAAGATAAGGCAGTCGATCTTCCTTGGCGTCCCACTGGAAGAGGCGAATGAATGCCAGGTACGCCAAGCCCATTCCGAGGCTCAGCCCCAGCCGAAATGCGATCGACCGAGGCTTACCACTCACCACGTGCCGTGCTTCCTCACGGATCCGGGAGCCGAGATCCTGCACGTGCCGGACGACGGGGTTGCCCGAGTTCAGCGGGACGTAACCGCGGATCGCGGCGGCGACGGTATCGGTGTCACCGGCATCGAGCGCGGCGACGCGTGCTTCGAGAACCGCAAGGTGGGCGGCGCGCAAGGCTATCCGTGCGGTGGTCACCGCGGCGACGGCGTCGGCCTCGGCCTGCGCGGCGGTGCCGATGCCGGCGTCGGCGGGCAGTGGCGGCTGCAACGTCGTGATCAGTTCGAGTTGACGCGCCATGTGCGGCGACGGTGACAACCCGCTGTACGACGGTCGGCTCAGCGCTGATCGTTCGTCGTCGAGCGAATCACGGACGGCCGCGGCAGCCTTGCGGACGGCTGCCGGGTTGTGCCAGCGCACCGACCGGGCGTCACGCTCGGCGGCGACGGCCCGGGAGGCAACCTCGGTCAGATCCTCGACCGCTGTCAATGTCTGCTCCACTCGGTTTAGGTTGGTTTCATGACCACCAACTCGGAAAAGGAAGATCTCCAGCGGTACCTGCAGGCAGCACGTGATGCGCTCGTCTGGAAGCTCGACGGGCTGTCGGAGTATGACATTCGGCGCCCGATGACCCGGACAGGGACCAACTTGTTGGGTCTGGTCAAACACATGATCGGCGTCGAGCTCGGGTATTTCGGTCCTACGTTCGGCCGTCGGGTTCCCGATCTCCCCGCGTGGTTGCGTTCGGAGGAACTCAACGTCGACATGTGGGCCCGCGCCGACGAGTCCACTGCCGACATCGTCGAAACCTATCGCCGCACCTGGGCTTTCGCCGACGCCACGATCGAGGAGCACGATCTGGACGCCCCCGGCTTCGTGAAGCACTGGCCGGAGGATCGTCGCGACGTCACACTGCACCGGATACTCGTTCACGTTGTCACCGAGATCCATCGGCACGCCGGCCACGCGGACATCGTGCGGGAGCTGATCGACGGCGCCGCTGGGATGAAGGCGGGCGACAACAATCTGGCTCCCGGTGATGAGGCGTGGTGGGCCGAGTACACCGACCGTCTGGAGACGGCGGCACGCGAGGCCCACCACGCCTGAACTACTCGAATACCGCTGCTGCGCCGATCACCACGACAACGATCACGAAGTTGATCAGTAGCAGTGGCCAGACGAAGCGCAGGAACTTGTCGTAGCCGACCTTCGCCATGGCCAACCCGCCGACAACGACGACGTTGGTCGGGGCAACCATCAGCATCAGGCCGTGGCCCATCTGGAAGGCGGTGATGACGAGTGCTCGGCTGACTCCGGCAAAGTCGCCCAGCGGCGCGAGCAGCGGCATCGCCAGGGTGGCGTGACCGGAACTGGACGGGATCAGGAACGCCAGCGGGATGTTGACGAGCATCACCAGGATCGCGAAGACCCCCGCCGAAGCGCCGCTGACCAATTGCTCCATCGCGTTGAGGATGGTGTCGAGGGTTTCGGTGTTGGTCATGATCACCGAGACGCCGCGAGCGAGCAGGATGACGATCGCCGGTCCGACCATGTCGCCGGCTCCACGCGTGATCAGGGAGACGATCTTCTTCTCACCCATCTTCGCGACTATGCCGACGAGAACGGCGGCGAGGATGAACAGCATCGCCAATTGCGGGAACCACCAGTTCAACTCGAACCAGTAGGGCTCGGTTGCCGTGACGTGATACGCGTCGTACTCGGCCGGACCGGTGGTGGCGCCGAAGATGCTCGACCACGGGATGACGGAGAAGATCATCAGTCCGAAGGTGAGTCCGGTGATGAGCAGTACCAGCTTCTGAGTTCCGGTGAGCTTGCCGTCGATGTCCACCGGCTCGGCCGGCTCTTCGTCTTCGTCGTCCGCGATGTCGAAGCCGACAAGCGACTTGGACGGATCCTTCTTCACCTTTGCGGCGTAGCGGAGAACGAATACCACTGCCACAGCGGTCAATACGATCCACAGGATCACGCGCAGCACGATGCCGTCACCGATGGAGACGCCTGCCTCACCGGAGGCGACGCCGATCGAGAACGGATTGACGGTCGACGCCATGTTTCCGACCAGAGCGCCGAGGATGATCATGGTGGCCGCGACCATGCGGTCGTAGCCCAGTGCCGTCATCAGCGGTATGAGCAGGGCGTAGAAGCCGAACGTCTCGACCGAGAAGCCCATTGTCGAACCGAGCAGTGAGAACAGCACCATGATGACGGTGATGAGCAACCAGCCCTTGTCGCTGAGCTTGGTAGCGAGTTGGGAGACAGCGGTTTCGAGACTGCGGGTGGCAAAGCTGACCGAGATGAACGCACCGAGCGCCATGATGAAGAGGACTACGCCGACCGAACCGAAGAGCCGTCCGATGTTGTCGGTGTCGACGAACCCGGTGATCGAATCCTGTACGCCGTAGAGGCCGTTGACGGGGGAGAGGATCAGTTGCTGGATTCGTTCCCAGAACGACAGCGGAGACGTGACGGTTTCGAAGCTGCCGGGAACGGGTGAGCCGTCCACGTCGACGCCGAAGCGTCCGGCCGGAATGAACAGTGCTGCAATCCATACCAGGACGGTGACGATCGCGAGCATCGTGACCGCGCCGGGGAACTCGAACTTCTTCTTGGCCGGAGTAGGTGCGGACCCCGTGTCGGTTTCGGTGCTCATTTCTTCCCCTCGAAGGTGTCGGCGTACTCCTGGAAGAACAGTGCTTTGGCGACGACGGCCTTCTCGAGCTCGTCGAGCAGGACGCGTTCGTTGGGGCCGTGGATGTTCGCGTAACCGTCGGTGGCGCCGAACAACAGCTTCTCGGCGGTGGGCACTGCTGTATCCAAGGCCATCACGAGGGGGATCGAGCCGCCGCCTGCCATCAGCCCGGCCGGCTCACCCCACGACTGCGATAGTGCAGACAATGCCGCGTCGAAGGCCGGTCCACCTTCGGCTGCCGCAAACCCGTCGCCGGTTTCTCCCGCGGTGACGGTCAGTTGCAAACCGAAGGGGCGCAGGGCTTCCAGGTGCCGGACCAGAGCAGCCTGCGCCTCGGTGGCAGGTTGGCGCGGGTGTACGCGCAGATTGATCACGGCGCGGGCCGTGCTTGCGACGGCGTTGACCGCACCGTCCACAGGGGGAGCGTCGATTCCCGTCACGGTGATGGCCGGGCCCGACCAGATGCGTTCGCCGATGCCGCCGGTTCCGAGCAGCGGAAGCCCGTCACGGATCTCGGCGAGGGTGCGGAACTCGTCCTCGGTGTATGAACTGCCGGTCCACGGTTCGCGCATGAGGCCGTCGACCGCCACGTCGCCGTTGTCGTCGTGCAGCGACGCCAGTGCGCGGATGAGCGCGAGGCGGGCGTCCGGTGCGGCGCCGCCGTAGAGGCCGTTGTGCTTGTCGGCTCCGAGAGTGGTGAGTTCGACGATCACCTGGGCCGATCCGCGCAGTGCGACGGTCAGGGTCGGTGATCCGGGTCGAACGCTCCCGACGTCGGCGATGACCATTGCGTCGGCCGCAAACAATTCGGGGGCTTCCGGCGGATAGTTGTCGAAGGGGCTGCCGAATTCTTCCTGGCCTTCGATGACGAGCTTGACCGTCACTGGCGGCTTTCCGTCGAAGACGCGAAGCGCGCCGATCATGCCGATGACGTTTGCCTTCGAATCTGCCGTACCGCGGCCGTAAATCGCGCCGTCACGCTTGCTCGGTTCGAAAGGCGGTGAATCCCAGAGTTCGACGTCGTCGGCGGGAACGACGTCGTAATGCGAATACATCAATACGGTCGGGGCTCCCTCTGGACCGGGAACTGTTGCAATGATGACCGGCGCAGTTTTACCTGTTATTTCGAGTTTCTCTATCTTCGTGACTCCGGACTTCTCCAATAGAGAAACGATCAGGTCGTGAGCCTCGAACAGGGGCTCGCTGGGGAAACCTTCTGTTGCTATCGACGGAATACGAACAAGTTCGACGAGTTCCGACTCCAGTGCCGGCATCAAAGCTGCAACTGTTTCCTTGATTGTGGAATAGGAGGGCGAGGCGGATTCTTCCGGCACGGAATTGACTCCTTCTGGGAAAGGCGAAAAACATTAGAGGCAGAGTCTTACACCCGATATGCGGGGTGTGAAAGGGTGACCCGAACAAAAAGCCGAAGTGGGGCGCCGGGCTCGCGATTCTTGACATTGACGTCAACGTCAACACACACTGTGACGGTGACCACCAGTGAAACGCAGGAGCGAGCGCGGACAGCCCGCAAACTCGGCGACGGTCCACGCCGTGCCGGACTGCTCGACACCGCTGCCCTCTGCTTCGGCGAACTCGGATACGACGCCGTGACGGTCGAGACGATCACGACCAGGGCTGATGTGTCCCGGGCGACCTTCTACGCGTACTTCTCGTCGAAGGACGAGGTCTTCCGCGCCGTCGCCGAAATGATGTGCCGACGCTTCCTCGACGCTCAGCACATGGAGGGCCCGGCGGCCGAGGATCTACGCGAAGTTCTCCGAACGACCACGTCGGCGTTCATCACGGCCGTGTACACCTACGGTGACCTGCTCGCGGTGATCGAGCATCGGGCGCGGGTGGATTCCGAGGTCGAGCGCAGTTGGTCGGCGGTTCGCGAAAAGCTCGTGAGCCGCTACGTCCGCTTTGTCGAACGGATTCGACAGGTTCACGACGTAGATCCCTGTGTTTCGCCCCCGGTGCTCGTTCAGATGATCTCGGACGCACAGATGGCCGGTGGAGCACGACTGAGTAAGGCGAGTGTCGAAGAGCAGAACCAGTTCATTGCAGATATGACGACGATGTCCGAGCGGTTGATCGGGTTCGAAGAGTCGAAATAGATTTTTTTACGAATGGAGTGATCGGTGGCAGAACAAGACGTGCTCGAAGCGGCTCTGGCGGAGATCTCTGCGCTGCAACACGCGCATTGGCCCGCCGGCATTCCCCGCGCCGTCGAGTATCCGCTCGAAGGTGGGGGACTTGTCGATTACTTGCGGCATTGGGCGATCGAGCGGCCGGATACTCCTGCCATCGTCTTCTACGGCCGGGTCATTACGTATTCCGAATACGACGAGCTTTCGGATCGTTTTGCCGGATGGCTGCTGTCACTCGGAGTCGAACGCGGCGATCGCGTCGGCGTTCACCTGGTCAATTGCCCTCAGTTCCATATCGCGATGCTCGGCATTCTCAAGGTCGGTGCGGTTCACGTGCCGATCAATCCACTCTTCCGTGAACATGAATTGATTCACGAACTCAACGATGCCGGCGTCAAGGTCCTACTGACGCAGAACACCTTCTCGAAGTTGGTGAAGAAGGTTCGCTCACAGACTCCACTCGAACACGTCGCGAAGACTGCAGTGTCGGACATGCTGACGGCGATCCCGACCGTCGAACTGCCCTTCGAGGTCGACGATCCGCGCCTGAGCGACTGGCAGTCGATCATCACCAGTGAGCGGGCGACTCCTGTCGCCACCGAACTCGATTCCCTCGCCGCCCTGAACTACACGGGCGGAACGACGGGAATGCCCAAGGGCTGTGAGCACACTCAGCGCCACATGGTTTACACCGCGGCCACCGCGACGCTTGCGGGCGGTGACCAGGTGGGTGCCAATCCGCCGGTGTCCCTGGTGTTTCTGCCGATCTTCTGGATCGCAGGTGAGGACTTCGGCATCCTGGTTCCGCTCGTCAACGGCGGAACCGTGGTCCTGCTGAATCGTTGGGATGCGGAGACCACGCTCGACGCTGTCGAGGCTTACGGCGTGACCTCGCTGGTCGGAACTGTCGACAATTACGTCGAACTGATGGACACGCCAGGATTCGCGGAGCGAAATCTCTCGACACTCCAGAACGTCATGGCAGTTTCGTTCGTTCTCAAACTCGATCCGGCCACGCGCCAGCGGTGGCGCGAGGCTACCGGCGGCGTTCTGCGCGAAGCGAGCTACGGCATGACCGAAACCCACACCGCGGACACGATCACCCTCGGCTTCCAGGACGGCGACTACGACCTGAAAAGCGAGCCGGTGTTCTGCGGAATTCCGGTGCCCGGCACCGACGTTCTGATCGTCGATCACGACGGCAGGCCGGTTCCCGTCGGCGAGCACGGGCAGATCATCGTGCGCAGCCCATCCATCCTTTCCGCGTACTACCGCAACGAGGGGGCCACCGCCGACGCCATCCGTGACGGCTGGCTGCAGACCGGTGACGTCGGAAAGTTCAGTGAGCGTGGCGGTTTGCACTATTTGGCGCGGAACAAGGAAATGATCAAGACCAACGGCATGAGTGTCTTTCCCTCCGAGGTGGAAGCGCTGCTCATGCTGCACCCGGCGATCGAAAAGGCTGCGGTGGTGCCGAAACCGGACCCGGACAAGGGGCAGGTGGCTTTTGCGTTTGTCCAACTGGTCGAGGGTTCCGACACTGTGGCCGACGAGATCGTCTCGTGGGCGAAGGAGAACATGGCCACGTACAAGGTGCCCGAAGTGGAAGTGCTCGAGGCGCTTCCGATGACAGCGACAGGAAAGGTGCGCAAGGGCGATCTGTTCGAGCGCACTCAGGGGGACAAGTGAGACTGCTGATTGCGAACCGCGGCGAAATTGCGCTGCGGATCATTCGAACTGCCCGTGAACTCGGGATCGAGACGGTGTCGGTGTACGCCGAGGACGACGCGTCCAGTCCGCACGTCGCGGCGGCCACGGAGTCGGTGCCGCTCGGAGCGTCGGGCGCATCCGCGTATCTCGATCAGGGGGCTTTGCTGAAGATCGCGGCCGAAACAGGCGCCACGCACGTGCACCCAGGTTACGGGTTCCTCAGTGAGAACGCCGAATTCGCGCAGGCGTGTACCGAGGCGGGCATCGTCTTCGTCGGCCCGGACGCCCAGGTTCTCCGGACTTTCGGCGACAAGGCCAGTGCCCGCACCGCGGCTGTCGACTCAGGAGTGCCGGTCCTGCCGTCGACATCGGCGAACGCCGACCTCGACGAGGTGCGTGAATTCTTCGAGCGCAATTCCCGCGGGATCATGATCAAGGCGCTCAGCGGCGGCGGTGGCCGCGGCATGCGCGCGGTGCGTGACCCGAAAGCACTCGACGACGCGTACCGTGTGTGTGCGGCCGAAGCCCAGTCGGGATTCGGCAGTTCGGCACTGTTCGCCGAGGTACTCAGTGAGCACGCTCGGCACATCGAAGTGCAGATCGTGGCGGCACCGGGGCAAGGTGGAACCCACGCGCTCGCTCTGGGTGACCGCGATTGCAGCGTCCAACGTCGCCATCAGAAGTTGATCGAGGTTGCGCCCGCGCAGGGGCTGTCGGGGGCCCTGCGCGATCGTCTTCACGCTGCGGCGGCGAGGCTGTGCGCCGAGGTCGGCTACCGCGGCATCGCGACGGTCGAGTTCCTCGTCGAGGAACGCGGCTTCGTCTTCCTCGAGGTCAATCCCCGAATTCAGGTGGAGCACACGGTGACCGAGGAGGTCACCGGAGTCGACCTCGTCTCCGTGCAGCTCGCGATCGCGGACGGAGTTCCGTTCGAGAACTTGGACTTGCCAACAGGGATCATCGCTGTCGAGAAGGGCTCGGAGACAGTCGGATCCGTGGCAAACGCTTCGGGAATCGCGATCCAGACCCGCGTCAACATGGAAACCATGACGCCGGACGGCAATGCGTTGCCCTCGTCGGGCACGCTCGACAACTTCACTCCTCCGGGCGGGCCCGGCGTGCGAGTGGACACCTTCGGTACGGTCGGACTCTCGCCGAGTGCGCGTTACGATTCGCTCTTGGCAAAGGTGATCACCCACACGCGTCGATCGGATTTCCCTGCCGCGGTGCGCAAGTCGATTGCCGCTTTGAGTGAGTTCGCCATCGGCGGCGTAGCGACCAACATCGAGTTCCTGCAGGCAATACTGTCGGACAAGGACTTCCGCGACGGCCTGGTCGACGTCGACTGGTTGGGTTCTCGATTGGCGGACCTCGTCCCCGACGTTGGCCCACAAACGCCCTCCTCGTCTGTGGACGTGGCACCGGACGAGGATGTGGTCCGTGCACAGATGGCGGGCATCGTCGTCGAACTCGCGGCAGTCGGTGACGGCGTCCATGCGGGTGGCCAGGTTGCCGTCCTCGAGGCGATGAAGATGCAGCATGTTCTCTCGGCGCCCGGTGATCTCGAAGTGGTCCGGGTCCTGTCGTCACCGGGGAGGTCGGTGGGTGCGGGCGAACCGTTGCTCGTCGTCCGTAGTGCAAGCGCGGGATCGAAGCTCGCCGAGGTCGACGAGGTGGACCTCGACGACGTGCGTCCCGATCTCGCGGAGATCATCGCTCGCCACGAGGTGACCCTGGACCCGGCCCGGCCCGCAGCCGTGGCGAAGCGTCACAAGCTGGGACGCCGGACTGCTCGCGAGAACGTCTACGACCTGGTCGACGACGACAGCCTGGTCGAGTACGGCGCTCTCGCGCTGGCGGCGCAGCGGAGTCGGCGAAGCGAGGAAGACCTGATCGCCAACACTCCTGCCGACGGGTTGATCGGCGGAGTGGCGACCATCAGCGGCGGCGAGAGCGTCGTGATCTCGTACGACTACTCGGTGCTCGCCGGTACCCAGGGCATGCGCAATCACGCCAAGACCGACCGCCTGCTCGAGATCGCCGATCGCAAGCGAGTTCCGGTGGTGCTGTTCGCGGAAGGTGGCGGCGGTCGCCCCGGTGACACCGACGCCGGCGCCGGGGCGGGCCTCGAGCTGGGAACCTTCCGCGCCATGGCGGCGCTGAGCGGGCGGGTGCCCATGGTCGCCGTCGTGTCCGGGCGCTGTTTCGCAGGCAACGCGGCCCTGGCCGGCGCGTGCGACGTCCTGATCGCGACACCGGACGCCAACATCGGGATGGGTGGTCCTGCCATGGTCGAGGGCGGCGGGCTCGGAAACTTTCGCCCCGAGGACATCGGCCCCATCGACGTGCAGCGCCGCAACGGCGTCGTACACCTGGTCGCTGACGACGACGCTCATGCGGTGGCGCTGGCCAAGCAGTACCTCGGCTACTTCCAGGGTGCGAGCGGAGAGTGGACCGCTCCGGATCCGCGGCTCTCGCGGCATGTGGTGCCGGAGAATCGCCTGCGCTCGTACGACGTTCGTGGAGCGATCGACGCAATCGCGGACGTCGACAGCGTCCTGGAACTGCGTCGAGACTACGGACGCGGTGTAGTAACCGCACTCGTTCGTGTCGAAGGAGTTCCGTACGGTGTGCTGGCGAACAGCAGCGAGCATCTCGGCGGCGCGATCGACGCGGAAGCCTCGGACAAGGCTTCGGATTTCCTGGAACTGCTCGAAGCGCACCGCATCCCTCTGGTGACGCTGTGCGACACACCGGGATTCATGGTGGGCCCGGATTCGGAGGAGGAGGCGACGGTTCGAAGGTTCGGCAGGTTCTTCGTTGCCGGTGCTCGCCTCACCGTGCCGTTCGGAACGATCATCCTGCGCAAGGGTTACGGGTTGGGCGCCATGGCAATGGCCGGTGGTTCCTTCCACGCCCCCGAGTTCACGGTCGCGTGGCCGACGGGCGAGATCGGGCCGATGGGTCTGGAAGGTGCTGTGCGTCTCGGTTTCCGCAAGGAACTCGAGTCCGTCGAAGATCCGGTGGCTCGGGAAACGCTGTTCGGTCAGTTCGTGGAACTGGCCTACGCACAGGGCAAGGCGCTGATGGCGGCGACCACGTTCGAACTGGACGACGTCATCGATCCGGCCGATACCCGCGGATGGATCAGACAACTCTGCAGAAACAGTTGAGATCCTGCTGATTCGAGCTGTTGCCGCACGTGGGCGGGGCAACTAGCCTTGCCCACGTGTCGGCTGCGCGAGATAACGTCCTGATCATTCATTGGCACGACCTGGGGCGGCACCTCGCGAGTTACGGTGTCGCCGGGGTCAACAGCCCCCATCTCGACCGGCTGGCGGCAGAAGGCATCCGGTTCACCGACGCACACGCGACGGCGCCGCTGTGCTCGCCTTCGCGCGGATCGCTCTTCTCGGGCAGGTATCCGCACAACAACGGTCTGATCGGGTTGGCGCACCACGGCTGGGAGTACCACGCTGAGGTGCAGACGCTCCCGCAGATCCTCTCCGACAACGGTTGGTACACCTCGCTCTTCGGCATGCAGCACGAGACTGCGTATCCGAAGCGACTGGGCTACCACGAGTACGACGTCACCAACTCGTTCTGCGACTACGTGGTTCCGCGTGCCCAGAACTGGCTACGACGCTTCCCGCCCGAGCCGTTCCTGCTCACCACGGGATTCTTCGAAACGCATCGCCCGTACCCCGCCGATCGCTATACCCCGGCGGACACCGCAGCCCTGGAGGTCCCCGGATACCTTCCGGACGTGCCACAGGTGCGCGAGGATCTGGCCGAATTCCACGGCAGCGTAGAGGTGGCCGACGCCGCGGTGGGGGAACTGCTCGCGACCCTCGAGGAAGAGGGGCTCGACGAGAACACCTGGGTCTTCTTCCTCACTGATCACGGCGCGGCGTTCCCGCGTGCCAAGTCGACGCTCTACGCCCCGGGTACCGGTATTGCCTTGATCGCTCGGCCTCCCGCGCGGTATCGCAGTGGCGGAAAGGAATACGAGACACTGTTCAGTGGTGTGGATCTTGTTCCGACCATTCTCGATCTGCTCGGAATCGACGTCCCCACCGAGGTGGAAGGGCGCTCGCACGCCGATGCCCTCGTCGACCGCGGAACTGAACCGTCCGAACCCGTTCGTACTTCCCTGTTCACGGAGAAGACCTTTCACGACAGCTTCGATCCCATTCGTGCGGTGCGAACCAAGGACTACAGCTACATCGAGAACTACGCCGTCCGCCCGGCTCTGGATCTACCGCTCGACATCGAGGACAGTCTTTCCGGAAAAGCGCTCGGCACCGAGCATCTTGCGGTACGCGCACCCCGGGAGCTGTACGACCTCCGTGCCGACCCGGACGAGAAGATCAATCTGATCGATCGACCGGAAGTCTCGGCAATACAGGCGGAATTGTCCTCGCAGCTTCACACGTGGCGCGCCGAAACCGACGATCGTCTCCCGGACGAGGCATTGGGAAGCGCGATGGCGGTGCACCGCATGGCGGCGTACCTCGAGAAGATCGGTGTCCGACCCAACGTGCGGTCCGCCTACAGTGCGGACCGCGGTTACCTCGAGTCGGACACCGAAAATCCCTAGGGCCTTGCGGCTTCGCGCTCTTCCAACAATGCGATGACCCGCTCGACCAGCTCGTTGATGTCAGCGCCGGTTGTGTCGAATGCCAGGTCCGGCTCCTCCGGCGTCTCGTAAGGCGCGTCGATTCCGGTGAGCCCCTTCAGTTCACCCGCCCGCGCACGAGCGTACAGGCCCTTGGGATCTCGACGTTCGCATTCTTCGACGGGAGTGGTGACGGCAACTTCGAGGAAGGTGAGTCCGGCAGCTTCGTTGAGAGCGCGCGCAATTGCTCGATCCGAACGCAGCGGCGAAACCATCGACGCGATCGCCACGACGCCGGCGTCGGCGAACAGTCGAGTGAGATGACCGACGCGTCGGATGTTCTCGGCTCGGTCTCCCGGCGAGAACCCGAGATCGTCGGAGATACCGTGGCGGACGTTGTCACCGTCCAGCAGATACGCGGTGCGTCCCGCGTCGACGAGCGCACGTTCGACAGCGACTGCGACGGTGGATTTTCCGGATGCAGGTAGGCCGGTCAACCAGATCGTCGCGCCCCTCTGGGTGGTAGACGCCCATCGCCGTTGACGTTCGAGTGAGGACGGATGCCACTTGATGTCGTTGCGGGTCTGCTCGCCGGGAACGACGACGCGTGGTTCGAGAATGGTGCCGGCGCCGACGGTGTCGTTGCTCTGCTCGTCGATCAGGATGAAGGCGCCAGAGTCCCGATTGTGGTCGTAGGTGTCGGCGACCACCACGGAACTGGTTCGGAGCGTGACCGTTCCGATGTCGTTGAGTCCCAATTCGACTGGGCTGTCCTGCTCGTCGAGCGTTTCAGGATCGAGACGGGTGTGCAGTTCTTGGACGGTCGCTCGCACGGTCCTGGACGTGTGTTTGAGCGCTATCCGATCGCCCGCGCGCAACGGTGTGTTGGACAACCAGCAGATCGTGGCTTCGAGTTCTCGGGCCAGAACCGGCAGATGAGCCTGCGCACCGCCACTGACCAGAACGTCGCCACGTCCGACGTCGATGTCGTCGGCCAGTTCCACCGAAACCGACAGTGGTGCAACGGCAGTACTGCGGTTGTCGTCGAGAGTATCCAGACTGATCACGGTGCTCTTCGATCCGGACGGCAGGACCACTACCTCGTCTCCGACGCTCAGTGTGCCTGCCGAAATTCGGCCGGTGTACCGGCGCCGATTCTGCGGATCGGGGCGCGAAACCCACTGCACGGGAAGCCGAAGTTCCTCGATGTGGGTCGCGGGCGCATGGAGTTCGACGCCTTCGAGGTACTCGAGGAGCGTCGGTCCCTGGTACCACGCGGTGTTCGCGGACCGCGTCACGACATTGTCGCCGGCTTTCGCGGAGACCGGTATGGCGAGTACGTCCTCGCGTCCGACTTGCCGCGCCAAGGCCCGCAATTCTTCCTGCACCTGAGCGAATCTCGCTTCGTCGAAGTCCACCAGATCGATCTTGTTCACCACGGCTACAAGGTTCGGAACACCGAGCAGTGCGGCGATTCTGGCGTGCCGACGCGTCTGACGCAACACGCCGGTCCTCGCGTCGACCAGCAGGACCGCTACGTGAGCGTTGGATGCTCCGGTGAACATGTTGCGCGTGTAGCGTTCGTGCCCCGGGGTGTCGGCGAGTACGTAACTTCTGGTCGGGGTGGAGAAGAATCGGTACGCGACGTCGATCGTGATGCCCTGTTCACGCTCGGCACGTAGTCCGTCGGAGAGTGCAGCCAGGTCGGCGACACCGTGCTCGTCGGTCACGGAATCGAGGTGATCGGTTGGCAGGCTGTCGGTGTCGTGCAACAGTCGTCCGATCAGCGTGCTCTTGCCGTCGTCGACGCTACCCGCCGTTGCCAGCCGCAGGAGTTGGCGAGTGATGGTGGTCGTCATCAGAAGTAGCCCTCACGCTTTCGGTCTTCCATCGCGGCGACCGACGTTCGGTCGTCTGCGCGAGTCTCGCCTCGTTCGGAAACCGTCGCGGCCGAGATTTCGGTGACGACGTCGTCGATGGTGGTGGCATGAGATCGAACGGCGCCGGTGATGGTCAGATCGCCGACGGTTCGATATCGCACCCACTCGGTCGTTGCCGCGGCGTTCTCGGCGTCGGTGCTGAATTCGGAAGCAGCGAGGAGCATTCCGTCACGCTCGAATACCCTCCGCTGGTGCGCGAAATAGATGGACGGCAGTTCCAGTTCCTCCTGGGCTATGTAGCGCCAGATGTCGAGCTCGGTCCAGTTGCTCAGCGGGAAGACACGAACGGACTCGCCGCGTCTGATCCGACCGTTGTAGAGCGACCACGGTTCGGCCCGTTGCGCTCGCGGGTCCCACTGGCCGAACTCGTCACGGAAGCTGAGGACTCTTTCCTTGGCGCGCGCACGTTCCTCGTCCCGGCGGGCGCCGCCGAACGCGGCGTCGAACCTTCCAGCTTCGAGAGCGTCGAGCAGGGTTCTGGTCTGCAGGCGGTTTCGCGATCCGCTGGTCTCGGTCGACTCCTGCACTCGACCCTGGTCGATCGAATCCTGAACGGAAGCAACCAGAAGTGTGTGCCCGCCCTCCTTGATTCGGCGGTCGCGAAATTCGATGACCTCCTCGAAATTGTGACCGGTGTCGACGTGCAGGACCGGGAAAGGGAGTGGGGAGGGCCGAAACGCCTTCTCGGCCAGACGAAGCAGGACTATCGAGTCCTTGCCGGCCGAGAAGAGCAGTGCCGGTCTCTCGAGTTCTGCCACCACCTCTCGAATGATGTGAACCGCTTCGGATTCGAGAACTCGGAGTTCGTCGACGACATCGGTGACGGTGCTCATGTGACGGGATATCCGTTCTGTTCGGCGTCGATGCGATAACGCTGCACCCATTCGCGGGATCGTCCGTCGCTCTGACGACGCAGCGGCGGTGGCGGGGCCAGTTGTCCGTCGAGGCCGAGGGAGATGAGGGTTTTTGCGACCACGGATTGCGGGTCTTCGGTGAGATCGCGGAACCCGACTTCGATGGGAGAGATGTCCTCTTCCTCGAACCAACGCTTCCATTGGCGTTCCTGCTCACCGAGAATCGTCACCAGGTGCGCGATTCCGACTGCGTTGTACTGCGCACCGTCCGAGAGATTCGGTGGAGTCGCGTCGTCGCGCCAAACCTGTGTCTGCACGGCGCGCCACATCGACACAGCTTGAGCGACGACATCTTCTCGATAGACATGGATGAACTGCAGGTCGTGATCGAGGGTGTCGTGGAGTGCGGAACGTAGGTCCGTCCCACTGCGCCAGGGCAATCCGGCCGCGCGATCGAGTAGGAGCGGCGTCTGGTTCCACATCAGCTTGCCACCCCAGACTCCGTTGGGGGTTCGGCCGAGTTCGAGAAGTTGTGTGCGCCACTGTTCGGAGGTGCGAGTGTCCGGCGTGCCCGGGTGGAACGGGGCGAGCAGACCCAGGACGGACTCGTCCGTGACGTCTTCGAACCACTGCCTCGGTTGCGGCGATCGCGAGGTCTCGGGGAGGTACTGGAAGAACTCTTCCGGCTCACCCGCGACCCCGGTTGCTCGCAGGGATTCGACCAGCAAAGTACTGCCGCTGCGCTGCGAAGCGCAGACGAGAAACGAGCGTTGGGCCTCCGTCATGCGAGCAACGCTAAGGGGGGCCGGAAACCGCCGCAAGCTGGGAAAATAAACTCACGTAGAGGTTAAATCTCGACGTGAAACGTTAAATGTGCGGGTCACGAAATGTCGCGCTGAGGCACGTCTTACGCAGTTGTCGCAAGGGCCGCGGCAAGCCCGAAGGCGATGGCCATGAAGACAACTTCACCGATGGCGCGACGCAGGGATCCGTCCGAACTCATGCGGTGTGCAGCGCTCGCGACCACCCATGTCCGGCGCCACCACCATCCCAGGGCGACGAGCAGTCCGATCGCCACGATCTTGGCGAGGATCACCCGGCCGTATGCGGTGTCGTAGAAGGCGGAGAGTGAGTCGAGTCGCACGACGGCGTTGACGATACCGGTGACGACCAGCGCGAGGACGCATCGCCAGGCGAGAGCGGAGTACTTGGGCAACCAGATCGCCCAGGCACCGCGCGACGGTACGGCAAGCGCGAGTGCGGCGAGCACGCCGAACCACAAGGCCGCAGCGAGGACGTGAACGGCGTCGAGGATCGATCCGAAGCTCTGCTGCGCCATGTGCCCGGTGATCGGGCGGGCAGCGAGCGCCAACGCGGAGACGACCAATGCCGGTGCGACGGGCACCGTCTCGGGATTGGTGAATCCGTAGATGCCGTAACAGACGACGGCAAACGCGCACGCGATGATCGCGACGCCGACGCGGCCGACGTTGACCTCGGAGACGAATGCGCCGAAGTGCCCGATGGTCAGCGAGGTGACCGGGGCGCCGTCGGCCGCTGCGGCATTGAGCACGAGGAGCGTGATCTCGGCGACGAGCCACACTGCTGCCACCGCGGTGAGCTGAGTCCACATGACGGCGGGGGTTGTTGCCGGGCGGCGTTCACTGCGGCCCATCCAGGCGAGCGTCGCGATGCCGAGCGTCAACGAACCACATCCGATCGCGAGAACGCGGACCGTGCTCGACGATTCGGGTCCCGACGGGCTGGCGAGGCCCCAGGCGATCAGGACTCCCAGCAGAGCTGTGGGTACGGCAAACAGCAACCACCACCTGTTTGCCGTACCCGTCACGCGATCAGCTCGACTTCGGCTTACGGAGCACGAAGAACAGCGCACCGCCGAACACGACGACGCCGGCGACGATGAAGATCCACACCGGCATGCTGCCGGACTCCGACTCACCCGTACTCGACGCGGCGGCAGCGCCGGGAGTGCCCGACCCCGCCTCGGTGAGGGTGAACGTCAGGGTTCCGTTGACGGGGTGACCGTCAGCGGAGGTGACGCGGTACGCGATGGTGTAGACGCCGGTCGGCCCGAGATCGCCGAGGTCTGCACTGACAGTGGGTCCTTCGACGGACGGATCGCTCTTGGTCCAGAGGTTGCCGTCCGGGCCGGTGACCGTCAGCGCCGCGAACTGTGCCTGCAGAGCCTCGTTGAACGTGACCGAAACCGTGTCAGGCGCAACCTGAATGGACGCACCGTTTTCCGGGTTGGAGCCGACCACCGCGGAGTGTGCACTGGCCGTGCCCATTCCGAGCATCGTGGCCAGCATCGCGAGCATGCCGACGGCGATGACCTTGATCCGGGTACTCATCAGCGCTTGCTCCTGACCAGTGCGCCGAGGCCGAGTGCAGCGCCCAAAGCGCCGAGCACCAGGCCGACGCCGCCTAGCCAGCGGGCGGTGTTGTCCGACGAAGAGTCAGCGGCTTCGGATGCGGCGGACGTCTCGGCAGTGTTATCGGCAGAGGGGGCTCCGTGGGCATCGCCGGTGGACGCGGCGAGAGTCAGCGTCGGGGCGGGCTTGTCCGGCTCGCTGCCGTCGGCAAGCTCTTCCTGATCCCAGTTGACGACGTTGCCGTCGCTGTACGTCTGGACGGCCTTGAACTCGACCTCGTCCTGCTCCGGCAGCGGGCCGGCAGAAAGGACGAACTGCTGGAACTGGCCGGGGGCGATTCCGACGCCGGGGTCGGCGGTCCACGTCACGGACTTGGCGACCAACGAGGTGGGGTCCTTCTCCACGACGGCGGTCCAGCCGGGCATCGGTTCGGTGCGTGCCGACTTGAGGTCGGGGAGCGCCACCGTCAGCTTGGTGGTCGAAGCGGTGTCGGATTCGGTGGGCACGCGGAACGTGAGAACGGAGTATCCGCCCTGCGCAGCTCCTGGTGCGACAACGCTGACGTGTGCTGAAGCAATTCCGGCGGCCAGCAGCACGGCGCTGCCGGTAGCGACGGTCGTGACAACCGCGCGCGAAATCAGGGTGTTCTTCATGTCGGGAAGTGTCCTCTTGGTCTGGTGAAGGGGTGGGGCGTTCTACGAATCTTCAGACCAGGGCAGGAGGACCGCGCCGCGAGATGCTGGCGCGAAGTAGAGCGTCGACAGGTCCGTGATGGATTCCGGTCGAGACGGTGTGGCCGCGGGAAGTGACAGCGGCGGGAGCCAGAGACGCCAGGACGACGTGGAGAGCGTGGGTGACAACGCGGTAGAGGCGCTCGGCGGCCAGGACCGCCACCGCACAAGCGACGGTGGCACCGGCGTGAGCACCGAGCATCACCAATCCCGGAGCGGGCGAATGAGCGTGCTCGGAGAGCGTCATGGTGGTGTGCGCGGCCAACTGACCCAGACCCAGAGCAACGATCAAGGCAGCGGGCCCCCGTGAGAGGGCGGGAAGGGTGGCCGTCACGGCGCCGACGGTTGCGCAGACGGCGAGCAACAGGGTCAGCGACGACGACTGTGGCAGCTCGCCTCCGCCGATTCCATGCGCGGCAACAGCGAGAGCAGCCGAAGCGGAACCGACAGCTGTCCCCCGGAGGGTCGCGGTCTGCTCGGCTGCTCTCACTGGCGTTCTCAGGTCTAGCGCACGCCGAGACGTGCGAGCAGATCTGCTTCGACGCCGTCGAGTTCGGAAGAAATCGCCTGGTGAGCTGCTTTACGGCGAGCCTGCGGCATCTGCTCGGCAGCGCGAACTGCCGTGCTGAGGTCGCCGAGGCGCTCACGGATGGCGGCGGCGAAACGCTGCGTCTCCGCGTCGTCGGGCTTGCGGCTGAGGATCTCGGTGACCGAGCTCTCGGCGCCGGCGATACGAGCGCTCAACTTCGCGCCGTGACCGGTGTAGTCACCGAGCTGGTCGACGGCGATGCCCATCTTCTGTGCACGCGTGGTGTCGAGCTGGGCGCGCACCGCCGTGGCTGCGCGGTAGGCGATCGGCAGGAGAACGGGGGCAAGCAGACGTGCCACTCCCAGGTACTTACGCACCTTGGCGACGGTCAGGCCCTGATTCGCAGCGGCCTTCTCCTGCGCCTTCAGGGTCGCGATCTGCGCCTTTTCGATCTTGTGCTGTGACTCGATCTCGGCTTTCTCCAGCTTCTTGAGCGACTTGGTCTCGACCTTGTCGCGCTTACGCTGGCTCTTGGCGTTGAGCTTCGCCTCGACCTCAGCCTTGTGCTTGAGAGCCTTTGCCTCCGCCTTGCGGGTGGCACGAGACTTTCGCTTCTTGAACAACCCCATCGAAAAGGACCCCGTTTCCAGGTGTTTGTGTGTTGCCAGGTACCTGCGCTTCGGCTTCAGCCTAGGGGAGCACATAATCTTCGTCATCGTGTGTTCCGTTAACAACCCCGCGCCCCAGCTCCCGATCATCGATTCGGGGGCGTTGACCCGATGCCGTCATCGGGTGCGTCTGGACGGGTTGTTTCCCGGGAAATCGGCTTCGGAACCCGTCGACACCGGCATCAAGCAGCGCCAGGATGCCGCGATCGCGAAGCGCGCGGAGATCGCCGAACTCGTGATCGGTGCTGCTCCCGAGCGTTGGGTGAAGATCAACCCCGACCAATCGGCGTCGGCTCAGGCTCGTGACACTCTCACTGCCTGTGAGGCCGGCGCAGACCGGATCTGGGGCGCGGTCTTGCCGGTCGAGCGCGACACCGGACGCAAGGGCCGCTGCGAAATGCTGATCCGTGACGACGAGGGTGGCGGGTACATCCCCGTCATTGTCGTCAATCACAAGGTGACCGATCCCGGCCAGGGCGCGATCACCTCGGGGCTCTTCGAATGGGAGCCAGCGGCCGATCCCAAACGCAAGGTCCGCAGTCAGGTCCGCGATCAGATGCGCGTCGCGCAGGTCTATCGGATGCTCGAGCGTCGTGGGCTGGCGAGCCCATCGCTGACGGCAGGCGCGATCGGATACAACGGAGACTGCATCCTCGTCCACGACCTCAGCGCGATTCTCGACGATTACGACGAGCGTTTCGCCGACCGTATCGCTGTGGCCCGCGGTGAGGTGCTGACGTCTCCGTCACAGGTGAGCGAGTGCAAGTCGTGTCCGTGGTGGACCGAATGCAAGCAGGAGTTGGTTCGCAACCGCGACGTCAGCCTGGTGGCTGTCGGATCGCGGGCCGAGCTTCTGCGCGACGTCGGCTGCAACACGATCGATCAGCTGGCCGCCTGGGACGGTGAGCCGCTCGAGGATTGGCCGCACGGAAATTTCGACGACGCAGTCGTGATCGCCAAGGCGTGGTTGGCAGATGCTCCGTTGGTGCGGCGGTTCGAGAAGATCTCGGTGACTCGGGCGGACATCGAGATCGACGTCGACATGGAGAGCTATCAGGAGCACGGCGCGTACCTGTGGGGGACGTTGCTCAATGTCGGTGGCTTCTCGATGTATCGAGGATTTGCGACGTGGGATCCGTTGCCGACGCGTGACGAGGCGCGGTCGTTCGCAGAGTTCTGGGGCTGGCTGATGGCGGAGCGTGCCGCGGCCGCTGCTTCGGGTAAAACCTTTGCCGCGTACTGTTATTCGCGTTCAGCCGAGGACAAGTGGTTGTTGGATTCGGCGCGCAGGTTTGCCGGTGAACCCGGGATTCCGAGTAAGGACGAGATTCGCGAGTTCATCGACAGTCCGCAGTGGGTCGACATCTATCAAGCGGTGAGTGATCAGTTCATCTGCCCGAACGGCAAGGGGCTCAAGAAGATTGCGCCCGTCGCCGGCTTCAACTGGCGTGACGCCGAGGCCGGGGGTGAAGCGTCGATGGCGTGGTACCGCGAGGCGGTCGGCTACGACGGTGAGCCGGACGAGACGCAGCGGACACGCATCCTGCAGTACAACGAGGACGACGTCATTGCCACCAAGGTCCTCCGTGAGTGGATGACGGACCGCGCGGAGAAGGAAATTCCGCTGGCTTCCGAGTTGTAGCGCTGATCCGTTCTGTCGCGATTGTCTGAAACATCCTATTGAACAGTATGTTTCAACTCGTAGTTTCTCGTCATCGTGTGTCCGGAACCCGCATCCGCGCTACCTTCATCTGGTCGGCTCCACGATGGAGGGTGTTGCATGCTGAGCAGGCTGACTTCGAGTGCGAGCGACGCCGAACTGTCTGACGTCGAGCGGCGCGACCTCTTCGCACGCCAGATACTGCAGGTGACGACGGTCGCGCCACTGGCCAACATGGTCAATGTACTCAGCGTGTGCGCTTTGCTTGTGTATGTCGTACCCCCCGGTCACAACGAGTTTCGGGTGATCTGGGGTTCTGCGGCCTTCTTGGTCGTCCTCAATTCGGTGCGCGTCTGGATACCGCGAGTCGTCCTGAAGGGCCGGTACACGCCCAAACATACGACGAGGTACGACTACTGGGCGCTCATGCTCGAGGTGATCCTGCTCGGGCTTCTGCTTGTCGTTCTCGCCGCCGCGATGCTTCCCGTGACGGACAACTCGCGAAAGCTTGTGCTTCTAGCGACATTCGCCGGAGTCATGGGCGCCGGCGCCGTAGCATTGTCGACGGTTCGGTCGATAGCGGTAGCGTGGATTCTGGTGCACAGCATCGGATTGCTCGTCGTTATCCTGCCCAAGAGAACTACGGAATACGCTGTCCTCTCGTTCCAGTTGGTCGTTTACTCGGTGACACTGATTATCGGCGTCGTGTACCTCTGGGCGTCGTTCCGAAGTCGTTGTCTCGCCGAGTTCGAGGCTGCTGCCGAGCGCCAGACGGTCAGTTTGCTTCTCGACGATTTCGAGGGTGGGTCACGCGACTGGCTGTGGGAAGTCGACACCACCGGGACGTTGTCGCACACCTCCGCTCGGCTGTCGCAGATCTCGGGAGTTCCCGTCTCCGAACTGCGAACCCTGTCGCTGCGCGGATTGTTGGATCGGCTCGACGTGGGTTCGACGAAGAGTGGCCGAGCCGCGGTCCAGGTCATCGGAGATCACCTCGACCGCCTCATGCCGTTTCGAGAGGTCGTCATTCCCGTTCGTGTCGACGGCGTCGACCGATGGTGGTCTCTGTCGGGTCATCCCAGGCTATCCGAGGCCACGGAGTTCGTGGGTTGGCGAGGCGTGGGCTCGGACATCACCGAGAAGTACAACTACGAGCGGCGAATTCTGTGGCTTGCTGCAACCGACGGACTGACCGGGCTTCCGAATCGCCGGACGTTCGGCTCGGAGCTGTCCGACGCGCTCGGCACCGTCCGAACCGGCGAGGAAGTCCTTGTCGGAATCCTCGACCTGGACAATTTCAAGTCGGTGAACGACACGTTAGGGCACCCTGTCGGTGACAAATTGTTGATTTCCGTTGCTGCACGGCTCAATCGGGTGGTCGACGGCGCCATGTGTGCGCGAATCGGTGGTGACGAATTCGGCGTCGTCTTGCGGGGAACAGGGGACGGCGAAGAGGTGTTCGCTCGCTATCTGGATGCATTGCGTGAGCCGTTTTACGTGCGGGGGAATCGCATCGAGGTTCGTGCATCGATCGGCTATGCCGGCGCACCCGCAGATTCCGAAGATACGGACACGCTTGTCATGTCCGCCGACCTGGCGCTGTATGCGGCAAAATCCGCCGGCAAGAACCGGGTAGGAAGATACTCACCGGTGCTGCGGGCGCGGGCCAGGGAGCGAGCATCGGCCCTGCAAGAACTTGGGCTTGCGATCGAGTCTCGGCAGTTCGAGCTGTACTACCAACCGCAGGTTCGTGCGGACACCGGCCGCGTCGAGGGTTTCGAGGCACTGCTTCGCTGGAATCACCCGGTGCGGGGCGTGCTTGCACCGCACATTTTCATCGATGTCGCGGAGGAGACCGGCTTGATAGTCCCTCTGGGGCTTCAGGTACTGAACATGGCGTGCGCCGAAGCCGCGACGTGGCCCGACGACACTTACGTGACGGTGAACGTCTCTCCGGTGCAACTGATGTCGTCCGGGTTCGGATCGGCCGTGAACGATGCGCTGGAGGCAAGCGGTCTGTCCGGCAAACGGCTTCAGCTGGAAATCACAGAGACGGGAGCAGTGGAGGAGCTTGCCGTCGCCGAGTTGGATCGCCTGCGTGCCACCGGAATTGCGATTGCCCTGGACGACTTCGGAACCGGCTATTCGTCTTTCGAGAGTTTGAAGAAACTGCCGTTGGACATCCTCAAGATCGACCGGTCGTTCATCACCGAACTGAGCGAGGGTGATTCGGCAGTTGTCACTTCGGTGGTCGAGGTGGCGAAGGCGCTCGGTATGCAGTCATTGGCGGAAGGCGTGGAGACGGCCGACCAGCTGAGGCTCTTGCTTACCGCCGGTTGCGAATTGGTTCAGGGTTACTACATCAGCCGACCGATGCCGGCGAAGGAAGTGGCCGAGTACCTCAGCGCAACTGCCCACTCTAACGGTGGGTATTTTCATTCGTTCTGACAACTGTGCGCCTTTATTAACCGCGGGCGGTTAATAAAGGCGCACAGCAGGGAGGTTAGCGCGGCGCCATGCGCAGTGCGCCGTCCATGCGGATGGTCTCGCCGTTGAGGTAGTCGTGCTCGACGATCATCTGCGCGAGCTGCGCGTACTCGGACGGCTGGCCCAGGCGGGACGGGAACGGAACGCCGGCCTCGAGGCCCTTGCGGTACTCGTCGGTGACGCCTGCGAGCATCGGGGTGTCGATGATGCCGGGAGCGATCGTGTTGACGCGGATGCCGAACTGCGCAAGGTCACGGGCAGCCGGAACCGTCATGCCGTGCACGCCGCCCTTGGAGGCGGAGTACGCGATCTGGCCGATCTGGCCTTCGAAGGCAGCAACGGAAGCGGTGTTGATGACAACGCCGCGCTGGCCCGACTCGTCGACGGCCTCGGTCTTGGCGATGGCGTCGGCGGCCAGGCGCATGACGTTGAAGGTGCCGAGCAGGTTGACGGTGATGACCGTGCGGAACAGCTCGAGGTCGTGCGGACCCTTCTTGGACAGGATGCGTCCGGCCCAGCCGACACCGGCACAGTTGACGACGATGCGCAGCGGGGAGCCCGACTCGACGATCTGGTTGATCGCTGCTTCGACCTCTTCGCCGCTGGTCACGTCGGTGGGGATGAGGGTGACGCCGGCGGGGACGTTGTCGCCTGCGCGCTCGATCGACGCGGGCAGATCCAGGCCGAAGACGGTAGCGCCGGCGTCGGCGAGGCGCTTGGCTGTTGCGGCGCCGAGGCCTGATGCCGCTCCGGTGACCAGTGCTGCGGTTCCCTTGATTTCCACTTCGTGTGCTCCTCGAGTTAGCGATCGGTAAGGCGGTGGTACGTGTCGAGAACCATAACGCGAGGGTGTATGTGAGGGCGAACGCGCGAGACCCGCGTAGGGCTGGGTACCTTGGACGCGAGGTCTGAGAGCAAAGCACCGGACGAGAGGGGACCTGCGTGAGCAAGGCGCCTGTGCGTCCCGCCGCTTCTGTCGAGAATTTCGAGCGGTTGCAGCGCGACCCTCTCTTCGAAGATCTTGCCGAACTGATTGCCGAGGTTCTCTCCTACGCGTTCGACGCTCCGGCCGCCGTCGAGATCGAACAGTGGACGATCAGTTGCCTGCCGTCGACCAACCGATCGGCGGAGCGCCATCGCTTGTTCACGCTCAATATCGGTCCGATGGAGATTCTGAGCGTCGAGTGCCATCTGGTCGGCGGTAAGCCGATCGAGCACGTCATGTCCGTGTACGTATCCAGTTCGGCACTGGAATCGCGAACCGGCTGCAGCATCGAAGAACTCGACGCCAAGCACGATCTGGTCGCCATCAGACGCACCGAGTTGGCGTCCGCCGACGGCGACGGGACCGTGATCGACTGCAGTCTCGAGGACTCGGATGCGTTGGAACAGTTTGCTCAACTGCCCGTCGACATGACGACGGTTCGTCCGCTCGCGGAGCATCTTGTTGCCAAGGGCAAGGGCCCATTTCGGCAGTATCACAACGCCGGGTTCGCCAAATATGTACTGGAAAGGTCGCTCGACCATGCTTGATCAGTTGCCCATCCGACTCCCGCGTGTGCTGCGAGACGGGGACGATGACGGCGCGGTCGACGTGCTGCAGGAATATTTCACGAGGCCGCTCCGAAAGACCGGTTATCTCCGAACCGGTGCGTTGTGGGATTCCTGGGATCCCAGTGGCAATCGCGATCGTGATGCGAACATCTTCACCGCGGAAGATCTTGTTGCGGTGACTCTTCTGTCGGTTCAGGTTCCGGCGCAAGGAGCCTTCTTCCTGCTCGGGGAGAACAATGCCGAACTGAACCGACTCCTGGCGGACGTGGGCCCGGATCGCGATCTGTCGAACGAACCCGATCCCTTCACTCCGGAATCCCCGGTGTGGCGGTTGGAGACGGCGCTTCGAGAGATTCACGGCGTCGGGCGAACCATGGCGTCCAAACTGATCGCGCGCAAGCGTCCGCGACTCTTCCCGATCTACGACGACGTCGTCGGGCGGGAGTTGGGAACGAAGGCTGCCCATCTGGAACCGGTACGAGAGGCCTTGCACGACGGAGAATTACACGTGCGATTGCTCGACTTGCGAGTTCGGGCCGGACTGGACGATGCCATTCCGGCGATCCGGGTGTTGGATGTGCTCGCGTGGATGCAGGGTAAGGGATACAAACCGGCACTCTAGCTTTCTTGTCGGTGGGTGGGTTTATTGTCGAATGTATGTTCGATAACGGGTCGACGGGCGGTGTGGGGGCAGTCGTCGATGACGGCCGTCCTGTCGTCGATCCACTCATGTTGCCGGACATGCTCTTTGCGACGGCGCAGAGCGAGAACATGCTAGCCGCGCAAAAGGTGCTCGGTGCATCCATGTTGTCGGAGTCGAGATTCAACGCCGAACTCGACGTGTCCGGTGATGTCGACAAGGCGTGGCGGATCGCATGCAACGAGATCGCGGTCATGCTCACGTGCTCGCGTCGTACTGCCGAAGTCCACATCGAGATCGGTGATGCCCTACGGGAGTTCCTTCCGCTCACCAAGGTCGCCTTCGCTGCCGGCGAGCTGGACTATGCGCGTGTGCGCAAGATTGTCGACGGACTCACCGGGGTCGACCCCGAGGCGATCGCAGCACTCGAGCGCCGGGTACTTGCCTCGGCGCACCGTCTTCCGCCCGGGCAACTGGAGCGCGACATCGAGCGCCAGCTCTTTGCCTACGATCCGGATGCTGCCGCCGAACGTCGCCGGAAGATGCTGGAACACCGCGATGTTCGCACGCGAGCAGACCGTCACGGACTCGCCCAGTTGCAGGCAACACTCAGCGCGACCGAGGCCGTCGAAGCGCTTGGCCTGATCAACGAGGCCGCCGGAAGCGTCTGCAACCACGATCCACGAAATGTCTCGACCCGTAGGGCCGACGCACTGGTCGCTCTGCTGCACGGCGAACAGGGGCTGACTTGTCAGTGTGGCAGCGAAACGTGCGAGGCAGCATCCACAGCAGCTCGATCGACTGCATCCTCACGTCGGAAGCCGTTGTTGCACATCGTGTGTGATCTGGCGACGCTCCTCGGATTGACGTCAGATCCCGCGAGCATCGACGGATACGGGCCGATCGATCCTGATTTTGCTCGCGAGCTCGCCGCTGATTCCACCTGGCAGGCCTTGTTCGTCGATTTCCGCGCCCAGGCCGCGGGGAATCGACCGCGTCGGCAGCATGCTCCCACTGTCCCGCCGCTTGTCACCCGACGTGATCGCCCAAGTCGCGAACCGAACGGCTGCGGGGATCGGATTCGGGCAATGCAACGGTTGGTCGCGCGATCCCCGGACATCGTTCGAAGATCGGATGGGCATGGCACCCAACCCGATCCGCCTCCCGGCGCGCTGACCTATGCTCCGGGAGCGGCTCTGGCCGCATTGGTGCGGGCCGTCGACGGTCACTGCCGGTTCCCTGGTTGTTCGGTGCCCGCGAACAGGTGCCAACTCGACCACATCACCGAGTTCGATCCTTCCGATCCGAGACGCGGTGGGTGGACCATTGCGAGCAACCTCCAATGCCTGTGTCGTCATCACCATCAGGTGAAGACATACAGGTTGTGGACGCCGGTGATGCTGGAGGACCGTGCCATTCACTGGACCGATAAAACCAGCGGGTTGACGGCTGTCACGGTTCCGGAGAGGATCTGACTTCGAAGATGGTCTCCAGACCGTCTTCCTCGTCCCACTGCTCACCGACTTCGCAAAAATTGTACTGGCTGATCAGATTTCGTGATGCGATGTTGTCCGGACTGATGGTCGCTCGAACGGTGTGTACTTCGGATTCGCGACTCGCGACGTCGAGAAGTATCTCGAGGGCGGCCCGTGCGTAGCCCTGGCGCCGGAACGCCGGGTCGATGCGATATCCGACCTCCACCATCCCGCGCGCATCGGGGCGACCGTGGAATCCGGCCAACCCCACCGGCGTCGAGGTGCGGGCATCGACTGCGATGCGGGTGATCCACGAGCTGTCGAGGGGATTCTCTGCTATCTGCTTGCTACGGTAGCGCCACAAGCCCTGGCATTCTTCGCCGAGGAGATACGGGGTCAGGAGGTCGGGTGCGAGTTCCATTGCAAGAGTGGCGTTGTCTTCACCAAGTGCGTGGAGGGCGAGTGATGGAACCTGGACCAGTTGAAGTCCACGTCCGCCGAGTGTCCAGGGTAGTTCGGTGACTGTCACAGGTCGGCGATCGGCGTCGACAGCGTTATGTCGACGCCGATGCTCCGGAGGTTGCCGTCGAGAACCTGCCAGATGGAGCGTTCGAGGAACTCGGCCAATTCTGCGCTGGTCACATCGGAACCCGGCTGGCTGAGCCAACGGTTGACGCTGACGTCGACCAATCCGATGACGCCGAAAGCCAAGGGCTCAGCCATCTTCGACGGTTTGCCACGGCTGGTGAGGATCGTGCCCAACAAATTTCCCAATTGGACGGCGATTGCCGTCTTGGTTCCGGTCACCACTTTCGAACCGGTGGCCCGCGTACTCGGCGAGCCCTTGCCTAAAAAGTGGTGCAGTCGTGGATATTTCACAATGTACTGGAGGTAGGTCTCGACGGCCCGTGAGATGGCCTCGCCGACGGTGCCTTGTGGAGTGAGGGTGGGGGTCAGGTCGGTCATCATCATCTCGAGGATGCGGACTCGCAGCTGCTCGTCGAGGTCGGCTCGATCCTTGAAGATCCGGTAGACAACGGAACGGGGGACGTCGGCGCGCTCGGCGATCTGCTGGACGCCGACGTCGGCGCCACCTTCGTTGACTGCATCGAGTGCTGCGTCGAGGATCCGCGCTTTGCGCTGCTCCTTGTGATCGTTCCAGCGAGTGCTGCGCCCGTCGGGCTGCGCCGACTCGGCTGTTTTTGTCATAAATCGAACGATACTCACCCCGCCATTGACTGGACAAGATGTCTCACATACTTTGGTGGGACAGCGTGTCACACACAGATACCGTTCTCTTCAGGAGTGGCAATGAGTAACAGGGTTTTTGTCGTCGGCGTCGGCATGACGAAGTTCGAGAAGCCGGGAGCCCGCGAGTGGGACTACCCCGACATGGCACGCGAGTCGGGTACCAAGGCGCTCGAAGACGCGGGTATCGACTACACCGAGGTCGAGCAGGCATACGTCGGCTACGTCTACGGCGAGTCCACCGCAGGTCAGCGCGCTGTCTACGAGCTCGGTCTGACAGGTATCCCCATCGTCAACGTGAACAACAACTGTTCGACGGGATCGACCGCGCTCTACCTCGCCACGCAGGCGGTCAAGAGTGGTCAGGCCGACTGCGCACTCGCGCTGGGCTTCGAGAAGATGCAATCCGGGTCGCTCGGATCCACCTACGACGACCGCGAACAGCCCCTCATGCGGCACCTCCTCGCTCTCGCCGAGCTGCAGGAGTTCGCGATGCCGCCCGCTCCGTACATGTTCGGCGCGGCCGGCGTCGAGCACATGGAACGCTTCGGAACCACTGCCGAGCAGTTCGCGAAGATCGCCGTCAAGAACCACAAGCACTCGCTGAACAACCCGTACGCCCAGTTCCAGGACGAGTACACCCTCGAGCAGATCCTCGAAGCACGCCAGATCCACGGGCCGCTCACCAAGCTCCAGTGCTCGCCCACCTCGGACGGATCCGGTGCGGCGATCATCGCCAGCGAAGCATTCGTCGAGAAGCACGGCCTCGCTGCTCAGGCGATCGAGATCGTCGGGCAGGCCATGGTCACCGATATGAACAGCACTTTCGAGGACAAGAGCGCCATCAGCCTCGTCGGCGCAGACATGACCCGCAAGGCCGCCGAGAAGGTGTACGCCCAGGCCGGGATCACCGCCGACGACGTCGACGTCATCGAACTCCACGACTGCTTCTCCACTAACGAGTTGCTGACCTACGAGGCACTTGGACTGTGCGCCGAAGGTGACGGCGGCAAGCTCGTCGACGCCGACGACACCACCTATGGCGGACGCTGGGTGGTCAACCCGTCCGGCGGCCTCATCTCGAAGGGCCACCCCCTCGGAGCAACAGGCCTCGCGCAGTGCGCCGAACTCACCTGGCAGCTCCGCGGAACCGCGGACAAGCGTCAGGTCGACGGCGCGAAGGTCGCCCTCCAGCACAACATCGGACTCGGCGGTGCAGTTGTCGTGACCGCATACAAGCCCTACGCACGCTGAATCACACCCTCAACCCGCTAGCTATCCACTAGGAGTTTCATCATGGCTTCCGTTTCCGTCTCCGCCGTACTGCCCGCATCCCCCGAGAAGACCTGGGATGCGCTCTCCGATCTGTCTCGCTGGGAAGAGTGGCTCACCATTCACCAGGGCTGGAAGAGTGAACTCCCCACCGAGGTGGCTTTGGGCGCCAAGTTCACCGAGGTCGTCTCCGTGATGGGTATGGCCAACAAGATCGAGTGGACCGTCGAAGAGGTCGAGGTTCCGAAGATGGTCAAGATTGCCGGTACCGGAATGGCCGGCGTCACCGTCGAATTCGTTCTCTCGGTCGAGGCCGACGGTGCGGGTTCGAAGGCAACCGTCGACGCCAGCTTCAAGGGCACCATGATCGTCGGGCCGATCGGCAAGGCAGTTGCCAAGAACGCCAAGGCTGATCTCGAGGCCTCGCTGGCCAAGTTCGCCGAGCTGGTCGGGTAACGGCTCGATGACGACACCGAAGACCAACGCGGTCGAATTCGATACGTCCGGGCTGGACGTATGGACCGATCCGGAGCACTTCGAGGTGACAGCCGAGCGCATCGCCGAATATGCCGCTGCCACAAACGACCCCATCGAGCGACACCTGAAAGGTGAGATCGCTCCGCCGGTCTTCGCGGTGGTACCCGTCTTCATGTCGATGGCACCCGCTGCGCTGTCGGTGGCGCCGGTCGAACTGCTGATGAAGCTCGTTCACGGTGAGCAGGACTTCCTGTTCCACCGTCCGATCTACCCTGGCGACCATCTGGTCGCTCGCGCCAAGCCCATCGGATTCGAGGGCCGGGACAACGGGTCCACCGTAGTCATCTACGTCGAAACCAAAACCGACAAGGGTGAATTGGTCAACGAGCAATGGATGACAGCGTTCTTCCGCAAGGTCGACGCGGGCCCCGGACTGGGCGAGAAGGCTCCCGAACACCGATTCGACGACGCTCTTCGCGCTGGTAGTCCCGCAGCGGTGGTGAATCAGCACATCGACGAGGACCAGACGTTCCGGTACTCACCGGCTTCCGGCGATCCGATGCCGATCCACCTTGACGAGGAGATCGCTCGGATGTCCGGGCTCCCCGGAATCATCAACCACGGACTGTGCACGATGGCGTTCACGTCGTGGGGAGCCCTGACCGAACTGGCAGGCGGCGAGACCGAGCGGTTGCGCCGTCTCGCAGTGCGATTCGCGAAGCCTGTGCTCCCGACCCAGGACATCGAGACGGTGTTCTACAAGTCGGGTTCGGCAGACGGAGCCACGTCGTACTCGTACGAAACCAGCGCGGTCGGTGACCTGGTCATCAAGGACGGCCTCGCGGTCATCGCCGACAAATGAGTCTTCATGTCCGACAACTGAACTGATGGGAATTTGAACTGATGGGAAGTCTCGACGGTCGCGTAGCGATCATCACCGGAGCAGGACGCGGCATCGGCCGTGAGCATGCGCTGCTCTTCGCTCGTGAGGGTGCGAGCGTCGTGGTCAACGACCTCGGCGGCGCAAACGACGGTTCCGGTGCAGATGCCGGCCCCGCGCAGCAGGTAGTCGACGAGATCGTTGCCGCAGGCGGCAAGGCCGTTGCCAACACCGACAACATCGCCACCTGGGACGGTGCCGAGGGCCTCGTCAAGCAGGCCGTCAGTGAGTTCGGCCGACTCGACGTCCTGGTCAACAACGCCGGCATTCTTCGTGACGCCTTCATCGCGGGTATGGACGAGAGCCAGTGGGACGCAGTCATTGCCGTGCACCTCAAAGGGCACGCAGCGACACTGCACCACGCTGCCGCATACTGGAAGGACCAGAGCAAGGCAGGCGAGACCGTCAACGCTTCGGTCATCAACACTGCTTCGGCTTCGGGTACCTTCATGCCCAATGCGGGCCAGGGCAACTACGGCGCCGCCAAGGCGGGCATCGCAGCCCTGACGTTGGTGGCCGCTGACGAGCTCGATCGATACGGCGTGCGCGTCAACGCAATTGCGCCGATCGCGCGTACTCGACTGACGCTGGCGACACCCGGTATGGGTGCGCTCTTCGCGGCCGAGGTCCCCGAGGGTGAGTTCGACGCGTTTGCGCCGTCCAACATCTCGCCGCTCGTGGCCTATCTCGCGGCGGCGGACTGCAAGCTCACCGGCAAGGTGTATGCCGTTCAGGGTGGGGCCATCACGGAACTCGCCGGCTGGCACGGTGTGAACACCATCGAGAGCGAGGGTCCCTGGACCACCGCTGACCTCGCAGAACGACTGTAAGCGCATGGCACGCAACGCATACGAACTCGGCCTCGGGCTGAGTGAGGAGCACACCGCGCTTGCAGATTCGGTGCGCTCCTTCGCCGAGCGCACCATCACCACCGAGCAGGTACGCGCGGCCGTGGAGTCGCGGACCGAGGACAAGTTCCCCCAGTTCTGGACGGCACTCGTCGGGCAGGACCTTCTTGGGCTCGCGGTTCCGGAAGAGCAAGGTGGTCACGGCGCCGGCCTGCTGACCTTGGCGGTGGCACTGGAAGCATTGGGCCGCACAGTCTCTCCCGGCCCGTTCGTTCCGACGGTATTGGCAAGTGCCGTTCTCGGTGTCGCCGATTCCAAGGCGGGACCCGAGTTCCTGCCCGGTCTGATCGACGGAAGTCGTACGGCAGCAGTCGCCTTGGGTGCACCGTTGGCGGCCGAGTCGTCGGACGGTGGGTACAAGATCACGGGCGCACTCGACGGTGTGCTCGGTGGTGAGCACGCCGACGTACTTCTGGTTCCGATCCAGTTGCCCGAGGGCGTTCGCTACGCGGTGCTCGAGAGCAGCGCAGTCGCGATCACCGTGCAGGACAGCATCGACGTGCTGCGCGGTAGTGCGCGGATCGAAGCTGACAATGCTCAGATCAGCGCCGAACGGGTACTCGACGGTCTCACCGAGGCGCGGGTACGGTCCATTGCCGCAGTCGTTCTCGGCGCCGAAGACGTCGGCGTCATGTCCTGGTGTGTTTCCACTGCGTCGGAGTACGCCAAGACCCGTGTGCAGTTCGGGCGACCCATCGGCCAGTTCCAGGGCGTCAAGCACAAGTGTGCGCAGATGGGCATTGCGCTCGAGCAGGCACGCGCCGTTGTGTGGGATGCGGCAAGCGCATTGGACAAGGGCGACGACACGGCAGATTTTGCCGCCGACATCGCCGCAGTCATCGTGCCGGACGCCGCAGTGCAGGTAGCGCAGGACTGCGTGCAGGTTCACGGCGGCATCGGATTCACGTGGGAGCACGACGCACACCTGTACTACCGCCGCGCGCTCTCGATCCGCGGCATTCTCGGCACCCGCGAGGATCGAGCCAATCGTGTTGCGCAGCAAGCACTTGACGGTGTCAGCCGGGCTTCGGTTCTCGAACTGCCGCCGGAGGCAGAGGAGATCCGCGGCGGCATCGCGGCCGAGCTTGCCAAGTTGGTCGAGCTCGACGAGGACGACCAGCTGATCGCGCTCGGCGACGGCGGCTGGGTTCAGCCTCACCTGCCGAAGCCGTACGGGCGCAGCGCCGCTCCGCTCGAGCAGATCGTCATCTCCCAGGAGATCAAGGCTGCGGGTATCTCGATGCCGCAGCTCCTGATGGGCACCTGGGCCGTGCAGGCCGTCGTAGCGCATGGTTCGGACAAGCAGAAGCAGGAATTGGCAGTACCGACCCTGCAGGGTGAGCTGGTGTGGTGCCAGCTCTTCAGTGAGCCCGGTGCTGGTTCCGACCTCGCATCACTGTCGACGAAGGCCGAAAAGGTCGACGGCGGTTGGAAGATCACCGGTCAGAAGATCTGGACCACGGTTGCTCAGTTCTCCGACTGGGCGATGCTGATCGCCCGTACGGACGCCGGCAAGCCGAAGCATCAGGGCATCACCTACTTCGTGCTCGATATGTCGACACCGGGCATCACCGTCCGCCCGCTGCGTGAGATGACGGGCTCGGCGCTGTTCAACGAGGTGTTCCTCGACGACGTGTTCATCCCCGACGAGAACGTGGTCGGTGAGGTCAACGACGGGTGGAACGTCGCCCGGACGACGCTGGCCGGCGAGCGCGTCGCACTGAGCCAGAAGATGGAGGCGTACGCCTCGGACTCCGATCTGCTGAAGTTCGCGAAGTCGGCAGACCTGAGCCCGATCGGACGCTACCGTGTCGGCGAGCTGGTTGCCGAGAGCCAGGCCATCGACCTCATCGGCTCCCGCGTTGTGCTCAAGCAACTTTCGGGGATCGACGTGAGTACGACGTCGAGCGTCGGCAAGCTGTTGGCGATGAAGATCAGCCAGTCGATCGCCGAGTTCGTCGTCGCCGAACTGGGTGCTGCCGGAGCGGTCAGCATCCCAGGTCAGCCAAGCGACAAGGCGATGGAGCAGCTCATTTCGGGCCGCGCCACCACCATTTACGGCGGCACAACCGAGGTGCAGCTCAACGTGATCGGTGAGCGCATGCTCGGATTGCCGCGAGACTGAGGGTATTTACCGGCGAGGCTCAGTCCTGGATTCTTCTCCAGGGCTGAGCCTCTTCCAGTTCGAAGGCCAATTCGAGGAGCGTGCGCTCGTCGCCGAGATCGGCGGAGAAATGCGCAGCCAACGGCAAACCATTGCTGGTCTGATGCATCGGTAGCGAAATCGCGGGACCTCCGGAGATGTTGTTCAGTGGCGTGAACGATGTGTACGCGATCAGCTTGTCGAAGAGTTCCTCGAAAGGCTGAGCGGGAGAGAGGTATCCCAGCTCGGGGGTGGTGTGCCCCAGGGCCGGCGAGAGCACGACGTCGTACTTCAAGAACATGGCGCTGTACTGCTGCTGGAGCCGTCGCAGACGATAGAGCACGCGCGGCGTCTTCACCAGGTTCTTCCGGTACAGCGTGTAGAGGCCCTTGGTGAGATTGTCGGTACCGGACTTGTCGAAGTCGGGTCCGAGCATTTGTTTGCCACCGGTGGAGATGGCAAACGACAGAAAGCCCCAGTAAATGCTGAAGTCGTCGATGAATTCGGGGCCGACGGGCAGTGCTGCGTCCTCGACATGATGGCCAAGGCTTGCAAGGAGTTCGGCCGTAGCTTCGACGGACTTGCGCGTCTCGTCGTCCGTCTTGGTGACGGTGACGGAATCGGCGATCACGCCGACGCGCAGGCGGGTTGAGCTGGGTCCTTCGATCAAGCGAACCGGTGCGAGTCGCGGATTGCGGTAGTAGTTCTCAGCCGCAGACATCCATCGTGCAGTGTCGCGAACAGTCCGAGTAACGGCGCCCTGGGCGATCAACCGGATCGGCATCGACTTGTCGGCCGGATCGGCGATGGTGCGTCCGCGAGTGGGTTTGAGTCCGACGAGTCCGCAGGCAGCGGCGGGAATGCGAATCGATCCACCGCCGTCGTTGGCGTGCGCGATCGGGAGTACGCCGGCAGCAACAAGCGCGGCTGCGCCTCCCGAGGAAGCGCCCGACGAGTACGCCGGATTCCACGGGTTGTGCACGGGTTCTTCCGTCATGTATTCGGTGGACGCACTGAACCCGAACTCGGGCAGTCGGGTCTTGCCGATCGAAATGGCCCCGGTGGAGAGGAACTGCTTCGCGAAATCGCTGTCGGCTTTGGCGGGGATCGCGGTGAAGGCGGTACTGCCCTGCTGGGTGGGAAGGCCGGCGCTGTCGGTGTTGTCCTTGATCGCGGTGGGGACACCGGCAAAGACGCCCTTGGCGGGCCGGTTGCTCCTGGCGAGGGCACGATCGAAATCAGTGCAGGCCAGACCGTTCAATTGCCCCTGCACTGCCTCGGCGCGGGCGATTGATGCCTCCATGACTTCCCGTGCGGTCACCTCGCCTGATTCGATCCGGGCGGCGACGCCGGTGGCGTCGAGGTCGCCCAGGGCGTCGTCGGTGAAAGCGTGGATGGGGGTGTTCGCGGTCATGGGGATCCTTGTCAGGCGGAGGCACTCAGGTCGTCCGTCCAGCATATTGGACGGACGACCCCTGAGTGGCGCTATCTGTGGATTGCGGTATCAGCTACCGAAGATCGTCACTGCCTGCTCTGCTGCCTGCGGCGCCTGCTGGAACACTCCCTGTGGGATGAACTGCTGCGGAATGAACTGCTGGGGGCCCAACTGCTGGAAGTTCGTGACCATCGGGTGGATGACGTTGTTGAATACATCGTTGAACATGTGTTGTGTCCTTCGGTTACAGCGTTTTTCGAACTTCTGACTCCATCGACACTAAGCACGGTTCTGACGAGTTTCAACGAAAATTGCTGATACACAGGCAAGTTCAAGTTCATTGCCAGCTGGGGGCCAGGAATCGGTCTTCCTTCACAGCTTGGACGCTGCGCCGTGCAGGTTCTTGGCTGTCGGGGAGGTCTCGACGGATTTGGGGTCGGGATACGTGCCCAGTACGCGATCGGCCGTTCCCGCGGTGGTGACGGTGAACCAGTAGTGTTCGTTCTTGAAGTGATGGTTGCGATGGTTGCGCCAAACCGACCGGTAGAGAGCAGTTTTCGGCTTGTAGTCACTGTGGATGAGGAAATGGGTCCACTCGTAGCCGAGGCCGAGGACGGAAATGCAGGTCAGGAACGTCAGGCCGAGTTCGACGCGGGGAAATGCCAGGAGGGCGACGGCCGTCAGGACAGGAATCACGATCAGGAGTGTCTGCCACGGAATGAAGATGAGTGAGACGGTTCGCGGGGCGAAATGGTGCTCCCGATGGCTGCGCGCCAGGCGTGAATCGAGGGTGATGCCGGCAACGGTCCGCGGCTTCCAATGGAGAACGAACACGTGAATAACCCACTCCACGAAGGGGAATGCGGCAAGCATCACGAGTGGAACCAGTGCGTCGGTGATCTGCCAGTCGCCCAACGAGATGCGCGCCGCTGCGGCGGCCAGCAGCATGGTGCCGATCATCCACGGCGTCGGTGACTTGCGGAACGTCCGTGCGGCATCGGCGAGAGTAAGAGGCTTGCTCATGGTTTCAGTCCTTCCAGGAAGGTGAGAGCGTCGCCGATTGCCGTCGTGCCGGTGTGAAGGAGCTGTGCGGCTGACGCCTCGGCAGTTGGCTCGTCGTGTGAAGTGATGGCGGAGGCCAGTTTTCGATACAGGTCGGTCTGGCCGACTTCGGTGACCATGACGGATGCAAGTGCAGTCATGGCCGGCTCGTATGCAGCCCGAAGGCTGTTGAAGATCAAACGGAAGGCAATGGAATCTGCGCTGTCGACGACGACGTCCCAGAACGCCAGAGCCCGGTCTTGCAACTCCACTGGATCTTCGGTGGCGCCTAGTTGATCAACGGCCGTGTCGAGTTCTCGGGCGGATTCCGCGGAGATGCGACGGGCGGCCAGCACAGCGATCTGCGGTCCCATCAACTCGCGAGTTTCCAGCACGCTGCGCACCACGCTCAGGTCGGGGACGCCGTCGCGCACCAGCAGCTGGGGGAGAAGTTCGGGTCCGGCCTGGCGTCGAAAATCGCGCACCGACGTGGACTCGCCCTGGCGGACCTCGACGAGTCCGGCCTGGGCGAGCTTCTGAATTGCCTCGCGGACTGCGGGCCGCGAGACACCGAATGCCTCGGCGAGTTTGCGCTCGCTGGGTAGTGCCTCACCCGCAGCCAGCTCTCCGGCCAGCACTTTCACCGAAATCTGGTCGAAGACTGCGCCGGAGGCCGAGGTACGTGCAACGGGTTGGAACATGTACCGACCTTAAGCGCTTGCTGGTGAGAGGTCAAGTGGTATTACCAGTTGCGCACTGGCGTGAAAGAGATACCCCTTGGCCAACAAGCTTCACCGTAACGGCGCAGGTGAGAGTAATTTTAGGCGACCCTAATTCGGAATACCGTCAGGAAGCCCATGACACCTCTCCTGTTACCGACGCTAGACACCGACGCAGAGTTCGCTCGCATCACCGCGGCCTTGACCCGACGCGGCTTTCTGGGCGGAAGTGCCGCCGCACTGTCCATGCTCGCCCTTGCCGGATGCAGCAGTGAGGACGGCGGTGGCGGTGCGGAAGGCGAAACTCGGACGGTGCAGACGCATTACGGACCCGTGGATGTTCCCGTTGATCCGCAGCGCATCGTCGCCGTCTCCTACAACACCCCGTGGCAGTTGCAAGCCGTCGGCGCCCGACCCGTCGCGACGCTCGACTACAGCGCGTACATCGACCAGTTCACCCCGACACAGCAGAAGTTCATCGACGGCTTGTCCACGGTGGGGGTTTTCCTCGAGGTCAACCGCGAAGCCGTCGTGGCTGCCGCGCCTGATCTCATTGTCGGCGATGCGTACGAGATCGACGAGGACATGTTCCGCGAGCTCTCGAAAATTGCTCCGACAGCGGTGTATTCGGGCACGAACCGATCGGATTGGCGCGCTGTCGCCGAGGGTGTCGCAGACGCGGTCAACAAGGGTTCGGCACTGACGTCGAATCGTGAGAAGTATCAGGCGATGCAAGAGCGAATCCGCACCGAATACGCCGCGCAGCTTGGCGAGAATCGGTGGGCCCAGGTTGCTATCGGTGGTTCGGAAGGGCACTTCTCCATCTTGTATCCAACCGGAGTGACCGGCGCGATGCTCGCCGACCTGAACGTGACCCGCGGCGAATTCATCCCGGACCTGCGCCCAGCCACCGGCTTCGAAGCCTTCCCGCTCGAACAACTCGAAATGCTGCGGGACGTCACCGTCGTCATCTACCCGAAGCAGCCGAACGGAACTGATTCTGCAGGAATGAAATCCGTCTTCGCCAGCCCGCTGTGGAGCCGCATTCCGGCAGCAGCTTCGGGCCGGGTATTCGGAATCAGCACTCAGGTCACCGACTACGGCACTGCAATCAACTGGCTCAACGAACTCGAAACCGGCGCCTTGGAGGCACTTTCATGACATCACTTCTATTGCCCACCGCTGACACCGATGCCGAATTCGCTCGCATCACCGCAGCACTTACCCGACGCGGTTTCCTCGGAGCCGGTGCCTTGGCGGGGATCGGATTGCTCACGGCCTGCGGAACCAGCTCCGGTGAATCGGCCGAGGGTTCGATGCGCACCATCAACACGGCTCTGGGGCAGGTGGAAGTGCCCACCAACCCGCAACGGGTGGTCAGCGCCGATTACTACACAGGCCCCGCGATGTTCGACGCCGGGTTCACACCGGTCGGATTGCCGGTCGACTACGAGAACGCCGACGGCGTCCCGGAACCCTATGCGACCGCTCTGCGGTCTCTCCCGAAGGTGGGACGCTGGTACGAGCCCAACGCCGAGGCGATAGCGGCTTTGTCTCCCGACCTGATCGTGATGACCAACCTGCTGTCGGAGAACAACCCGGATCTTTACGAGCAGATCCGGTCGATCGCACCGACCGCGGTTTTTGCCGAAGACGGGCAGTACGCATGGAAGGAGCGCGCCTTCGGAGTCGCGGACGCGCTGAACCAGAGCGCGAAGGTTCAAGAGTTGGCAGATCGGTACGAGGCGCGGATCGCCAAGTTCCGCAGCGACAACGCTGATGTGCTGAGCAAGGTTAAGGTCGTCTACACCACGTACTTCGAGGAGAGTGGTTTCTCGCTGTACTCGCCGACCAAGTATCAGACGACGGTCATCAGCGAGGCCGGGTTCCAGTTCAACGACCGCTCACTCGCAATTCCCGCCGGCAGCAACGAGTGGTTCCCGAAGGAGCAGTTAGAGCTACTCGACGAGGCCGACGTCATCATCACCAACAGTGGCAAGGGTCCCATCAACGAGAAGTTGGCGAACGACACCATCTTCCAGCGTCTGCGCGCCGTCAAGAACGATCAGGTGTACTCGTTCGACTACGAGGGCGTCGCGTCCTTCGGTTGGGCCCTGACATTCCTCGAGCAGTTCCAGCCGATCGCTGAGGAGATCAGAGCCAAGCTCTGATCTCCTCAGCAATCAAGAGGACGCCGGCGTCACCACATTCAGCTTCGGTTGATGCTGGTCGGTGTATGCCCACGGGCGGATCTTCTCCAGTGCTTTGCCGATCCGGAACACGGTCGGTTCGTCGTACGTATGGCCGACGATCTGGACGCCCGTGGGAACGCCGTTGTGTGCGTGTCCACTCGGCACCGCCAATACGGGGCACCGATTGGCGACGTTGAACGGCAATGTGAGAAGTGCTTCGGCGGTGTTATTCACGTGCTGACCCGCCACAGTGAGGCCGTCGAGCAAAGACTCGCCTGCCGGGAAGGCGATGGTGCCCGAAGTCGGGCAGATCAGCGCATCGAAGGGAGCCATCGCCTCGGCGAGCTCTCGTTGCATTTGGGTTTCCTTGCGAAGGCCGTCCAGAAATGACATTTCCGCAGCGCCCTTCGACGTGATCGCGACGTTGTCGAGCGTGTAGTCGGCAAGAAGATCACCGTGGACGCGAGCAACTTCCGCGACGGATGCACCCATGATCGTTCCGAAATGGACTTTCACCGCTGCTGCCATCGAATCACGAGTCCACGGCAACTCGATCTCCTCGACGATCGCGCCGGCATCGACCAACGACTGTGCGAGAGCCCGGGTGTTCACCTCGATGTCAGGCTCGATGGGGAAGTCACCGAGCCGCAGGCACAGGGCAATTCGCATTCCCTCGACCGACGGGTACTCGTGTGGCAGCGTGATCGCCGGCCTCAGGGAAGAATGGTCACGCGGATCCGGCCCGATCAGAACGTTGGCCAAAAGAATTGCGTCGTCGACAGTTCGGGCCATCGGACCGTCGCCACGGTAGGAATCCATGGACAGCGGGGCGACCCCGGCGATACGCCCGTACGAGGCCTTGAGACCGACGGTGCCGGTAAAGCCTGCCGGGCCTCGCGTCGACCCGCCGATGTCGGATGCTGTTGCCAGAGTAGTAGTTCCGGCGGCCAGTGCGGCGCCGGCTCCTCCGGATGAACCTCCGGGGCTGTAATCGAGGTTCCAGGGATTGCGGGTCACGCCCCACAAAGGAGAGTGTGTGAATGCCGCGACGCAGAATTCCGGTGTCGTCGTGCGTGCGTGAATCAGACCGCCTGCTGCCAGAACTCGGTCGATCACCGGTGCGTTCTCGCGGGCGATGTTGCCGCGCCCCGCCAGAGAGCCTTCGGTCAGCGACTTTCCGGCAATGGCATGTTTTTCCTTGGCAGCTACCGGAATTCCCTCCAGTGGCCGCGGGTCGGGTCCTTGGCCGCGATACCGGCTCTCGGCATCCCGGGCGCCTGCGAGTGCCTCGTCGAACATCTCTTCGGTGAAGGCATTGATGTGAGGTTCGAACTTCTGAGTTCGGTCGATGATTGCCTGTAGCAGTTCGACCGGAGACAATTCCCGCGCGCGAAAGTGAGCAATGGCTTCGGTGGCGCTGAGGTAGTGCAGTTCGTCTGACATGACGTTATCTCCCTGGGACAGTATGCGTGGGAATCACGCGCTCCGCGCAAGGGCTCCCAGCGCGGCCGCGGTCATGGCTGTGACACCTTCGGGTAGGGCCGCGGCGGGATCTGGGGCGAAGCGCGGTGAATGATTCGACGGCGTGCCGGGTGGTATCCGTCCCTCAGCGAGCGCGGCAAGGGCGGTTCCGTCGAAACTTTGAAGTGCCGTTCCGCCGAAATGCCAGAATACGGAGGGGCATTGGGCGGCAGTGCCGAAGATGCCGAAGTCCTCGCTACCCGAAAGTGGTTGTGACAGAGTATGCATTCCCAAGCCGGCCTGTCGCAGGTCGGACATCACCGTGGACGTGGCGTCCGGAGTGTTGACCGTGGCTGGAAAGCCGTTGTACGCATGAACGTCCGGCGCGTCGGTGGCGCCTGCCCCGTCAGCTTCTGCGCGAGCGATCCTGCCCACCGATTCGAGCATGTGATCTCGCGACGATGCACTGAAAGTTCGCAGGCTGAGTAGCAGTTCGGCGTCGTCGGCAATGATGTTCGCAGCTGTGCCGGCGTGCAAGGCTCCCACCGTGAGCACAGGTGCTGTCGGGGTTGCCGCTTCATGAGCCACCAGACTTTGAATGCGCAGCGCGAAAGACGCTGCCATCAACAAAGGGTCGATGCATGCGTACGGTGAGGACGCGTGTCCACCACGGCCGTGAAAGACCACTCGTATCGTGTCGGATGCTGCCATCAAGATGTCGGGTTTGCTGACCAACATCCCCGCCGGAGTCGGGCCCACGTGCTGTCCCAGACAGAGGTCCGGTCGCGGGAAGCGGTCGAAGATTCCGTCGTCGACCATCGCACGAGCGCCGGAGCCGGTCTCCTCGGCAGGCTGGAAGACCGCGACAACAGTCCCGGTGATCGATGTCGGATCCGCGGAAAGTGCGGCGCACGTGGCAAGTAGCGCGGTTACGTGGACATCGTGGCCACACGCATGCATGACTCCATCAGTTCTGGAGGCGTAGGACAGCCCGGTGTCTTCTGCCACCGGCAACGCGTCCATGTCGGCGCGTAGCAGGATCACCGGACCGCTGCTCCCTTCGAGAACACCGACGACACCCGTACCGCCGACCCCGACCGTGACGTCCCAGCCTCCGATTCGCCGAAGTTCCTCGGCAACAATTGCGGCGGTGCGAGTTTCGTCGCCGGACAACTCGGGGTGTGCGTGTAGGTCCCGGTAGAGCTCGAACCAGTGCGGCTCGACGGTTCGCAACCGCGACGGGTCTCCGAACTCGAGATTCGAAAGCAGTTGATTCATGGTTGATCTTCTTTCAGTTGGCGGTTTTCAGTTGCACCAGGTTCAGCATCTTTTCTCGGGTTTGTGGTGCTGCCATGACCGCGACGATCGCCACGACGGGCCCGAGTGCGAGCGATACGAACGCCGCTGACCAGGAGAGGTGGTCCACGATGAATCCGAATACAAGCGGTGCGACTATTCCGGCGACCATGCCGCCGAAAATGATCATCGACGACGCGGCCCCGACCACCGAAGAAGGCAGAGCCCGCAGGGGCAGTGCAAAACACGGCATGAAAGCGAAAGAGGCAGCGGCAGATCCAAGGGTGACGAGAACGACGAACAAGGCCGTGTTGGAGGCGAAAGGAACTGAAACGAGCATCACGATGCACGCGAGCATGGACGGCACTACGACGATGCGGCTGTTGCCTGCCAGTCGATCCGAGATTCGGCCGCCGATGACGGTGGTCACGGCGGCCACCACGGTTGCCGGGATGAGAAGGAGGCTTGCACTCGAGAGGGCGATTCCACGTTCGTCATGGAGGTACGACGGCACCCAGGACGACATCCCCCAGATCACGAAGTCGTAGCCGAAGAACATCAAGGCGAAGAGCCACATCGCGCGGGAGCGAAGTACGGTGCGCATGTTGTCCCAGGAAGAATCCGGACCGTGGTCGATCTCCGCCGGAAGTGCGGGAGGGAGCCACAACTTGATGCTGACGAGCGAGAGTACGCCGAGCGCCGCGACGGCCAGAAACATCCCACGCCAGCCGATCAACGGGAGGAGCGCTGCCGCGACAACGATGGCGAGCAGCGTGCCGACGGCATTGGAGCTGTTCATCCAGCCGGTGGCAGTGGCACGTTGCTCCGGGATGCTCCGCTCGGCAACGAGCTTTACTGCAGCTGCCGGAAACACGCCCTGCGCGAGACCGAAGAGAAAGCGAACAACCAGAAGCGTCCCGAACGACCAGGCAAGGGCAGTGAGGCCGGTGAAGACACTCCACGCCACCAACCCGATCAGAGCCATCCGGACTGCGCCGTATCGATCGGCGAGCAGTCCACCAGGCAGTTGGGCCAGCGTGTATGCAATGAAGAACGTGGAGATGATCAATCCACGCTGGGAGTAGTCGAGATCGAACTCCTCACCGAGCAAGGGGAGAGCGAGGTTGATCGCCAGCCGATCTATGTAGTCGATCGCGTACGCGACGAACAGCAACGCGACCGTGACTTTGGTGGAGCGAAGCACTGGGCCTCCAAGTGGTGAACCTGTGAAGTGATTCACACATCTTTGGCAAACAGGCAGGGATCACCGACCAGAATGCAGTAATCCGGCAATACTGGCCTGATGAAGCCGGAATCCGACACATTCGTGATCGCGGAATCTGATCTGGAGATCATCAATGCACTTCAGCTCAACCCCCGCGCGTCGTGGACGCAGTTGTCGTCAGTGCTCGACATGGATTCGACGACGATCGCCCGCCGGTGGCGTCGCCTCGTCTCGAACGGTCATTCGTGGGTCAACGCGGTCGCAATCGGTCGAACCCACATATTCGGCTATCTCCTGATCAGGACCACACAGGATTCCGTTGCCGACGTGGGGGAGCTGTTACGTCAACTCTCCTGTGCCTATCTGTTGGCCAGGACGGAAGGCGAGTACGAATATTTCGTCGGAGTCGTGGCCGCCGACCACAAGAGTCTGGACGCCTTGGTGTGTGAGCACCTTGCCGCCGATCCTGGAATTCTGTCGATCAGAAGCCGGGTCGGGGTGAAGGTGTACCGGGACGGGTTCAGCTGGGAGCCGGGCGCTCTGGGGCAAGCGGGTCGGGCTCAGCTGGCAACGGCATCGACAAAGGGCGCTGCGGTGCCGGCAGATCCGACAGAGTTCCGCGAGTCCGACGGTGCCCTGTTGGAGGCGCTCGGCCGTGACGGACGTGCCAGCTATGCGCGTCTCGCCGCGATTTGTGGAACGAACGAGACTGCGATTCGACGGCGCTTGGCCCAGCTGACTGCATCGCGACAGTTGATTTTCCGCTGCGATGTCTCGCAACAGGCTGTCGGTTCACCGTTCGAAGTGATCTTCGATGTCGCTGTGGACGGTTCCACCGACGAACTCGGCAATCTTGTGTCGAGTTGGCCGGAGATCAGATTGTTGGTGGCGACTACCGGAACAGCGAACATGTTGATCAGCGTGTGGCTGAGCAGCCTCGCGCAGAGTCTTGTCGTGGAGGATCGCCTCCGTCGAATCGGTAGTGTGCGGATCCTCGATCGACGTGTCTCGTTGTACCCGATGAAGCGATTCGGACAGCTGCTCGGACCAAGCGGAGTGGCAGAAGGTCATGTGCCGGTCGCGATTTGGGGTGCCGGCGACCTTCTTCGCTGAGCGTCAGTCGATCGGCGTCCGATTGTCGTCGACGAGATGCGTAGCGGAGTCGGTCGCACGGGAGCGCTTCCAGATCATCCGAGCCAGTGCGCCCAGCACGGACACGGCCAGGACAACGCCACCGCCGATGATGCCGGCCGACGAGTCCGGGAAGATGCCCTCGAGCAGCAGCCAGATACCGAAGACGAAGAACAGCACCGCGGCGCCGATCTTGATGAATCCGTCCGGAAGGTGCTTGCCCAGCACCGAGCCGACGATGATGGCGAGAGCGTCGGCCGCCACCATGCCTACCGTCGACCCGATCCAGACGCCGATCCAGTCGTTGTCGGTGGCAAGGGTGATGGTGGCGAGCATGGTCTTGTCGCCGAGTTCTGCCAGGAAGAAGGCCGAGGCGACGGCGATGAAGGCGGATCGCGTGACGCGACCGGCCTTGTTCTGCTCGTCGTCGGTGAGATCGTCACCGCGCAAGGTCCAGAGGCCGAAGATCAGGAAAGCGATACCGCCGACGATGGAAATCGCCGCGGTGGGGAGGGCGACGCCCAGGTAGTGGCCGACGGCGACCGAGACGAGGTGAACAAGGGTGGTGGCGACGGTGATTCCGCCGAGGACGACCCACCAGCGATAGCGCAAGGCAAACGTCATTGCCATCAGTTGCGACTTGTCACCGAGTTCTGCGACGAAAATGACGCCGAAACTCAAAAGTATTGCGGCAAGCAAGATTTACTCCTCCGGTCGGTGTAGGTCGGAGGAAAAATGCGAGCCTCCGGCCTGGGCAGGCGCAGTGGGTGCGCTTGTCCGGCCGAAGGTCTCGCCCACCGAGGCCACAGGACCTTCGGTTCGCCAGGCCGGGTGCTTCGCGATCCGCACCAGGCGGAGCGCGTCGAACCAGTATGTCGACACGGGCGATTGGGGGCTACTCCCCTTCGTTGCTGCCCACGTTAGCGCGCCTGAAACGAATTGGCAAAGCGCACAGCAAGTTTGGGAGTCCGAACTTATCGCTTACCGGGGCCGTCACGAGGCGAGGAGCATGGCCAAAACAGCGGTGTCGGGATCGCTGATCGGATCGATGCCGACACGACTGATCATGGAGACGACTGTGCCGTCCGGCTCAGCCTCGACCCACGCCGCACGATGCTCCAAACCCAGATAGGGAAGGCCTGGCAGCAGTACGCACCCCGACGCGCTGCCCTCGCATTCCGGCAGGCTGGGCGTGGTTTCCGACGGTGGGTGCAGCATGATCAGCGCCGGTGGCTGATGGTCGGAGAAACGGCCGGGTGTCAAGGCGAAATCGCCGAGTACCGGACCTTCGGCGACCACCAGACCGACGGTGCCCGGCTGCGGATCTTCGGGAACGTCTTCACGGACCCCGAAGACCGTCGTGGTCGGCAACAAACCTGGCATCGAGGCCACGCGGACAGCCAATGCGAGAAGCTGCGCCCACTCCTGGGTGGTGTCCGGCCAACGACCGGAAATGACGAACCCCTGCAAAGACCCAGCGGCTTGGAACGGAGAAATGCCTATTGCTTCGTTTCTGTTCATTTCTGTTCCTCCCTCGGTGCTGGGGCAAATCTCGGGCAGACGCGCATGCGTCGGTCCGGCACACCTCGTTGGGTAATCGAAATATGCACCCATTCGGTACTGGCACACAAGAGAGGGAGAGTGCCAGCCAGGTTTGCGCTGGTGAGGGCGGTGGTATGCGCAGACATGACTCTGTCGAAGAACCGTTCTCGGCTGGAAGACCTGGCAACGCAGGCGTGGATCTTCGGATATCCCCTGTTGATTGCTGCGGTATCGCGGGATGTCATGACGGCGGTGCCTTCGCCGGTGGCGATGAAAGCCCCGCTCAACCAGTTCGCATACGCGCGTACGACGCCGGATGCGACCTTCACCGATGTCGTCTCACCCAACGCGGACACTCTCTACTCGTCGGGGTGGCTGGACGTCTCGACGGAACCGCAGGTGCTCTCACTGCCGGACTTCGGCACCCGGTACTGGCTGGTCCCCATCCTCGACGCGTGGAGCGACGTGTTCACGGTTCCGGGATCTCGGACAGTCGGGCGGACCGGGGGACCGTACCTGGTGGCCGGGCCGAATTGGAAAGGCAACGTGCCCAAGGGTTTGACGCTGCTGCGGTCTCCGACGGCGATGAACTGGATAGTCGCCCGCTACGCGACGTCGGGGGGAACGGACCTGGCAGAAGTGCACAGCCTGCAGGACCGGACGCGACTCACTCCTCTGTCGGAGTGGACGGGTGACCCGCAGGACTACACGCCTGGTGAAATGCCGGTGAACCCTGCCGTCGACACGCGGACGCCGCCGGTGGACCAGGTGGCCGCCATGGACGGCGAGGCATTCTTCACCAGACTCGACGCACTTCTCGACGACAATCCTCCGCGTCCGGAGGACACCGAGATGATGAAACAACTGTCCGACATAGGAATCGGCTCCTCCTTGCCCTGGAGGTCGCGTCCGCAGGAGGTACGTGATGCCCTCGATAGAGCTGCGCGAACCGGTATGGACGTGCTGAGCGAGATCGCCGAAGAGGCCGAGGGCAGTCCGAAGAACGGCTGGACGATGCACCGCGGCTTGGGGCACTACGGAACCCATTACGCTCAGCGGGCTCTGATCGTCTGGCTCGGTTTCGGGGCCAATCTCGACGCTGATGCCGTGTACCCGCATGCCACGACGGACGTCGACGGGAAGCCGCTGACCGGGGCGAAGAAGTACGTCCTGCACTTCGAGAAGGACGAGCTGCCACCGGTCGAGGGCTTCTGGTCGCTCACGATGATGAACGAGCGGCAGTTCTTCGTGGACAACCCGATCGACCGATACGCGATTGGCGATCGAAGCGATCTGGTGTTTGCCGACGACGGTTCCCTCGACATCTATCTTCAGCACGAATCCCCTGGTGGTGAGAAGGAGCGGAACTGGCTGCCGGCTCCGTCCGGCGACTTCAACGTCTTTCTGCGCCTGTACTGGCCGAAGGCTGCAGTGCTGTCGGGATCGTGGACTGCGCCCGGTATTCGAGAAGCAAGTATTCGAGAAGCAGGCTGAAAGTCCCCTCGCTTCGTACCCGAAGAGCACAACTCGGTATCAGCCGCGCGTTTCGATGGGCGGAAAGGTCACAAGAGTCATACGATCTGTCGGTATTGCCCTGTTTGAAGAGCTGTTGAATCGGTCAGAGACACCCGCTTGTTTCGGAGGCTACTGATGGTCACGCAGAATCCGTTCGTGCAGTACGGCAAAGAGATCTGGTGGATGATCCTGATCCGCGGAATCTTCGGCGTGATCTTCGGAATCATCGCGCTCGTGTGGCCGGGAATTACCGTGGTGGCCTTGGTTTTCCTGTTCGGTATCTACTCCATCGCCGACGGTTTGATCACGATAGTTCGCGCCATCCGGGACCGCGAGCATCTGAGCTCGTGGGGTTGGTGGGTGTTCACGGGCGTCGTCTCGGTCGGAGCCGGCATCGTCGCGCTGGTCTGGCCGGGCATCACTGCGCTGGTGCTGCTGTACATAATTGCCTTCTACGCCATCATGTTCGGAATCTTCGGAATTGTCGGCGCCTTCAAGATGAAGGCGCTGCCCGGATCCAGTTGGGGATGGTTGCTCGCCGCATCGGTGCTTGCTGTCATCTTCGGCATCATTCTTCTCATCGCGCCCGGCGAAGGCATCATCAGCCTCATCTGGTTGTTGGGTTGGTACGCAATCCTGTTCGGCCTCTTCATGATCGTGGGAGCATTCCAGATCAGGAGCCGGGCAAAGGAAGCCGGTGTTCTCTAAGCCGGTGTTCTCTAAGAAGGGAAAGCCGGCCGTCGAGGCTCCCACTCCGATCCCCACGCTGTCCGGTAGCGAGAACTGGTCGATCCCGCGCGGTTTGATCGTCCTGCTCGGTATTGCCGCCACCGTGGTCGCCGTCGGCGGAATGAAGGTGTTCGGCGGCATCCTCGGACCGGTATTCCTGGCCCTGGTGCTGACGATTGCCGTTCAGCCCATTCAGGATTGGTCACAGCGCCGAGGGTGGCCCAAGTGGGTCGGGATGCTCGGCTCACTGGTCACCGTGTACTTGATCCTGCTCGGGTTGGCGGCGTCGTTGATCGTGTCGACGGCTCAGTTGGCGACGATCCTGCCGCAGTACTCCGAGGAGATGACCAACCTCCTCAACGAGGGCCGCGACAAGTTGGCCGACTTCGGAGTGAGCACCGAACAGATCCAAAGCACGCTCAGCAGTGTCGATCTCACGAAGGTTGTGGGCGTACTCGAAAGCGGGCTGGAGGGCCTGCTCGGCATCCTGTCGGATCTGGTGTTCATTCTCGCGTTGTTGTTGTTCATGGCCTTCGACGGCATGAGCATCCGCTCGCGGTTGCATGTGTTGTCCGAGCAACGTCCCGAAATCTCCTACGCGCTCTCCACCTTTGCCGCCGGAACTCGCAAATACCTGGTGGTCTCGACGGTCTTCGGTCTCATCGTGGCGGTACTCGACGGTGGCGCGCTGTGGCTCATGGGCATTCAGCTGCCCGTCCTGTGGGCGTTGCTGTCCTTCATCACCAACTACATCCCCAACATCGGGTTCGTCATCGGCGTGATTCCACCGGCGCTCCTGGGACTGTTGCAGGGCGGGCCGTGGCTGATGCTGTGGGTGATCGTCGTCTACTCCGTCATCAACTTCGTGATCCAGTCCATCATCCAACCCAAGTTCGTCGGCGACGCCGTCGGACTGTCGGTGACGATGACGTTCCTCTCACTTGTCTTCTGGTCGTGGGTTCTCGGGGCGCTCGGAGCGCTGCTGGCGATCCCGCTCTCGTTGTTGGTGAAGGCCGTCCTGCTCGACATCGACCCAGCCACGCGCTGGGCCGACATCCTGATCAGTGGGCCTCGGGACATGCCGAAGGAGGAACCCGAGGAGTCTGAGAAGCCGGCCACGCCCGCAGACTAGGGCTCTCAGTGTTTCTACAAGTTGTTGCTTTATCGTCTCGCCCATGAGCGCCGAGAACACCACAGAAAACTCCCATCGCCGGCCGTCACGACTCGGTCGACGGCTGGCAGTCGGTGGTGTGGCCGCGATCGTCGCGGCTGCGGTGGCGGGGATCGGGTTCGTGATCTTCGCGGGCGGTGCCGACACCTCGAACACCGTCGCGATCGTGAACGCCGACGCGGGAACCACGCTCGACGGCAAGGAACTTCGGGCCGGCGACACGCTGGTGGACACGTTGGGCAAGAACGAAGACTTCGACTTCCAGGTGGTCGACAACCCCGGCGGGAACTACTTCGCGACGTTGACCGTGCCGGAGGACTTCAGCGAAACCGTCGCGTCGATGTTCGGCATGGATCCACGGCAGGCGAGCGTCGACCTCGAGGTGAAGGGCTCGGATTCGGAGAAGTCGGCCGAGTTGACTCGGGCCGTGTCGGCGCAGGTCGGCGCGGACGGCATCAAGGGTCTGCTGGCTCAGACGTCGGCCGCCAGACGCTCGATCGATCAAAACCTCACCACCGCACAGATTCTGGTCGCCGGAACCAACGAGGCCGGAAAGTCGATCGATCAGGTGAAAGCAGGCGCAGGCACTCTGCTGCCGTACCTCGAGACCGCACGGTCCGGGGCGTTGGAGCTGATGAGCGTCGCGGATCAGGTGTCCGGTGTTGTCGATCAGGCGTCGGGGTCGGCGGAAGAGCTGGCCACGCGCGCGGACTCACTGGGCCTGACGCTGGGGGAGGCGTCTTCCTCGACCGCGGAACTGAAGACACGAATCGACGCGCTGCAGACTGCGCTGAACGGCCTTCCGATCCCGCCTGACGTGACAGCGCAACTGGCCGGTGTGAGTTCGGATCTCGGTGCGCTGAATGCGCAATTGGGCACCGTTCCGGCGCTGTTGGGTGGCTCGGTCGGGCCCGATACGGAGCTCGGGGATCTAGTCCGCACCGCTGTCGGGCAGCTGCAAGGCGCGAGCGATCAACTGAGCAGTGCTGCCGGACAATTGAACGACGGCCTCATTCCCATCGCTGATCAGGCGCCGCAGATGCTCGGTGACGTGACCGATCAGATCACCCAGGGATTCACGACGCTGCAAGGAATCGCCAAGTCACTGGTCACGGGCCTCGACGGCGCAAAATCCGGTATTCCCGCGATGACCACCCCGCAGCAGGTTCAGCTGACCTCGGTGCTGTCGGATCCGGTGGCCGTGAATCAGACCACCGCGAGCAGCGGTGACTCCGGAACTCGCACACTGGCATTGGTCTTCGGAGCCACGACGGTCCTGCTCGGTGGTGCTCTGCTGACACGAACGGCGGCGCCCCTGGTAAGGCGCCGCCGTTCGCAAGAAGCGCGTGACTAGACGATCAGACCTGCGGTCTGGGTACGTGCACGGTCGAAGCGAGCCGAAACGTCGTTCCAGTTGACGATGTTCCAGAATGCCTTGACGTAGTCGCCCTTGACGTTCTGGTAGTCGAGGTAGAAAGCGTGCTCCCACATGTCGAGGAGCAGCAGCGGCGTGAGGCCGATGGAGATGTTGCCCTGCTGATCGTAGAGCTGGACGATGATCAGACGCTGTCCGATCGAGTCCCACGCGAGGATGGACCAGCCGGAGCCCTGGATGGCGTTGGCGTTCGCGGAGAAGTGAGCGCGGAAGAGATCGAACGAACCGAAGTTGTCGTCGATCGCTGCGGCGAGTTCACCTTCGGGCTTGTCGCCACCGTCAGCGCTGAGGTTGTTCCAGAAAACGGTGTGGTTGGTGTGGCCACCGAGGTGGAACGCCAGGTTCTTCTCGAGCAGGTTGGCCTGCGCTGCGATGGTGTCGTTCTCACGAGCCTCGGCCAGCTTCTCGAGTGCAGCGTTGGCACCGGCAACGTAAGCCGCGTGGTGCTTGTCGTGATGCAGCTCCATGATCTTGCCCGAGATGTGCGGCTCGAGGGCTGCGTAGTCGTAGGGGAGTTCCGGCAGCGTGTAAACAGACACGAGGGTCCCTTCTTTGCGGGCTGGTGAGCCCTGGTGCTTTAGAGTGCGTCGATCACCGGTCACGGCGTGACGTCACTCGCGTATGTGCAAATCATTCTTCGGGTTTCCACCCAATAACATTCGTACACCGTCCGCAACAGTCCGGCTCAGGTAGTAATCACCAAAGAATAAAGTTTGGGAAACCGAACTTGCCCCGATCTAAGGGTAAGCTAATATGCGCAAATTCGTCGTAAAGGTGAACGGAACCTTAAACTTGCGCGATGCCCGCACCAGTTTTCCTCCCGGAATCACCAGAGGCGGCCGCGCCTCGGGTGAATCTTCCGGGCGCTGACCTGCTGCGAGCCCTGGCGGTTGCCGCCGTGATCTACTCCCACATCTCTTTCTACGTCATCGACGATCTCGGCTCGGGTTGGTGGGTGATCGACGTCGTCTACGGCGTTTTGATCGAGCCTGCCGAACTCAACCAGCACCTCTCTTTTGTCGGCGTCGCAGTATTCATGATGCTTACCGGTGCTCTGGTGACGCGATCCGCGATTCGCGACGGCCCCGGAAAGTTCTTGACCAACCGATTCAGTCGACTGCTGCCCGCATTCTGGGTGGCGACCGCGATTGCCATTCTTCTGGTCCGCCTCGGAATCAACGGAATGTTCAGCGGTCAGGAAGGTATTTCCGATACCGAAGCGTTGATGAGCTTTTTTCTCGGCGGATTCTTTCTCAAGCCCGAGGTAGCAGTTCTGGGAGTGACCTGGACACTCACCGTTCAATTCCTCTTTTATCTCGCATGTGTAGCGGCTCGCCCGATACTGCGGCTGCGACCGATCGTCATGCCGCTCGCCGGTGGTGCGCTGTGCTCGCTGGTGCTGCTCTACAACGTCTACGCGCCGCTGCCGTACACCGTGCCGATGCTGTCCAAGATCGCCGCGACGCTGCCGGCCGTCTTCCTCGGCCAGATCATGTACCTCGCGTGGGCGAAGCTCGCTCCCGGCCGCTGGCTGATCGCGGCCGTCCTCGTCCAGATGCACGTCATCATCGTGGCGACCCAGTTCCGCGTCTACTGGGCCGGTGAGCACTATCTGTGGACCATTTCGGTAGTCGCCGCAGCGGTAGTTCTCATCGGCCGCTACGACGGCGTCCCGACGCGCTGGCCGGTCGTGAAGTGGCTCTCGACGCGTAGTTACGTCATCTATCTCGTGCACACCCTGATCCTGTACCGCGTCGTCGAGAACACTGTTTTGTACGTCGGACCGACGCTGGCGTTTGCGCTCTTCCTTCTGGCCACGGCCGCGGTAGCAGAAATCGGCTACCGGTGGGTGGAGCTGCCCGGCGCCCGCGCGATCACGGCGTGGCGAAACAGTCGCTCGCGCGTAGCATCGAAGCATGAGCTGGTACGACGACATTCTGGGACGAGCGTCCGCAAAATCCACGCTGATCGCGCCTGAGGACGCACTCCCGGGCCGAGAGCAGAAAATGCCGGTTCCGACCGCGCACTACGTCAACGGGCATCCGTTGACGCCGCCGTTTCCGGCCGAACTGCAGACCGTCGTCGTAGGGATGGGTTGTTTCTGGGGCGCCGAGAAGGAGTTCTGGCAGCTTCCCGGCGTGTACACGACCGCTGCGGGTTATGCGGGCGGCTTCACGCCCAACCCGACGTACGAAGAGACGTGCTCCGGACGTACGGGTCACACCGAAGTCGTGCTGGTGGTCTTCGATCCCGCAGTGATCTCCTACGAGCAGATCCTGGCGCACTTCTGGGAGAACCACGATCCGACGCAGGGGATGCGTCAGGGTAACGACCAGGGCTCGCAGTACCGTTCGGCGATCTTCACGACGTCCGCGGAGCAGGAAGAAATCGCTCATGCGTCGGCCGTCGCTTTCGGTGAACGGCTTGCCGAAGCCGGATATGGAGCGATCACCACCGAAATCGGCCCGCTGCGCGACTTCTTCTACGCGGAGGATTACCACCAGCAGTATCTGGCGAAGAATCCCGGCGGTTACTGCCCGGTGCATGCCACGGGCGTCAGTTGCCCGGTCGGATTGCTCCGTCAGGATCAGGTTCCGGCGCAGACGGACATCCTTCCGCCGAGCGAATAACTGGACAGGTGTTGGAGGACACATGTGATTCAGCTCGTTAACACTTGCAACTAGATCGAAACAAAGGGAATCTCGATGTAAGAGTGTGTCGTCGAGAGAACTGAGCTCACAATGTCAGGTAGTACGCGAGGAACTGCGTCGCTGCTCCGACGCACCATTCATGTAGGCCACGATCCGATGGTTCGCCGCAGTGATCGGATCGAAGGGTTCATGTCCTTCGGTCTGATCATTTTCGCGATTCTTCTGCTGCCTCTCGCGGTATGGGCAGGGGCTGCGACTGCTTCGAGCCAGAACGCACTGATCGCCAAACAATCCGCCGAATTACACAGTATTTCGGCGACGACGACAGCAGATTCGACGCAGACCACCGCCTCGACAGCCGATTACATTGCGCCGACCACCGAAATGGCCAGCGCGCAGTGGAACTGGAACGGCCAGGTTCACTCGGGTGATGTCACTGTCGACTCGGCGACGCCCGCCGGCACCGAGGTCCCCATCTACGTCAATGATCAGGGCGACAAGACCGTAGCTCCGATCACTCAGAGCGCTGCCGACGTCGCAGCCGTGGTGACCGGGGTTTTCACCTGGTTCAGCGTGATGTCGCTGCTGGTCATCGCTTTCATGCTGGTGCGCGTCTTTCTCGACCGTTCCCGCTCGGCCCAGTGGGACCGAGACCTACGCGCGTTCCTCGACGCGAACGCGCTGTAGATCCCGGCCCATTCTTTACTGCAGTTGGGGCATGACCTCGCTTGCGACGAGTTCGAGATGATCCAGATCGGCGAGATCGAGAGTCTGCAGATACACGCGCTGTGAACCGGCCTCGGCGAAAGTGCCGATCTTGTCGACCAGCTCCGAAGGTGTTCCGGCCAGACCGTTCTCACGTAGCTCGTCGACGTCGCGTCCGATAGCCTCGGCGCGCTTCTTGATCCCCGCCTCGTCGCGGCCGCAGCACAGGACGAGAGCGTTGGAGTACACCAATTCGTTCGGATCGCGCTCGTGCTCGACGCAAGCCTGACGAACCCGCGCAAAGATGTCCTTCGTTTCCTCGAGGGACTTGAACGGGATGTTGAACTCGTTTGCGAACCGAGCGGCGAGCGCCGGAGTCTTCTTCTTGCCCGTGCCACCGATCAGGATCGGCGGACCGTCGACCTGGTGCGGTTTGGGAAGCGCGGGAGAGTTCTTGATCTGCACGTGCTTACCGTCGTAGTCGAACGTGTCGCCGACCGTCGTACGCCACAGACCGGTCACGACGTCGAGAGTTTCCTCGAGCAATTCGAAGCGATCCTTGAGCGCCGGGAACGGGATGCCGTACGCCTGGTGCTCTTCCTCGTACCAGCCGGCGCCGATGCCGAGGTCTACGCGGCCACCACTCATCTGATCGACCTGTGCGACCGAGATGGCCAGCGGTCCGGCGTGACGGAACGTAGCCGACGTCACCAGAGTGCCGAGGCGGATGGTGGATGTTTCGCGGGCGATTCCGGCGAGCGTGATCCACGCGTCGGTGGGCCCGGGAAGGCCGTCGGAATTCATGGCGAGATAGTGGTCCGAGCGGAAAAATGCGCCGTAGCCGAGTTTTTCGGCGGTCTGGGCAACAGTCAGTAGTTGTTCGTAGGTAGCGCCCTGCTGGGGTTCGGTGAATATACGCAGCTCCATGACTTCCACTCTGCCACTATTTTGCGGAGGTCGGGACGACGGCACCGACTTGTCCGGCGCCGAAACACAGGGTCGGTCCCGGTGTTGTCGGCGTGATCTTCACACTGTTTCCGTGGCCGACCAGGCGCACGAACACCGAGTGCAAACCTTGGGTGACGGGTACGGATACTGCGTCGCCGGACTCCAACGCAACATCGATCGTTCCGTCGGCGCTGGCGAGGTAATTGAGCTGAACCGTCCATTCCCAGCCGGCCAGGGGGCCGTCGAGGGGGAGCTCGGTCGGGCCTTCGGCACGGGTGCCGCAGTTCGGCGCCGTTCCTTCGGGAATCCTTCTCGTCCAGGTCACTTCGGCATCGACGATCTGACCGCTGTCGTCGATGGTGCGCAGAATCGGAGTGCTGGAAGAGAATTCGGGGCGATCAGGCAGCGGCGCGAGAACGTTGCTTGCCAAATTGTTCGGAAAGGCGACGGGAAGGAGCACTTCGATCGCGACGGGTTGCTCGAGCAGTGGAGCATCCTGATTCTGTGACAACGACATTCGCGCGTTCGCGAGGTAGTCGCGGGTCGGGTTCTCGCGCCAGATGTCGACGAACGTGACGGTCGAGACGAGCGAACTGATCACGAAGAGCACTGACAGGCCGGCGGCGACTGCGACGGGTATACGGGCCGGACGTCGCCGAGGCGCAGCGAGAATCAAAGCGGCGGCGAGGGCGAACACCGTCGCCGAATCCGTGAAGTAACGCAAGGTCTGCGCCAACTCGTACGTGGTGTCGGCGTCGGATCGGGTAGCGGTCATCGCCACCACTGAGGCCAGGAAGTACAGCGCCGCGGCGACCCAGATCCAGGCAGCGCCGCGTCGGGCACGCACTGTCATCACGGCCGTCGTCAGCAGCGCGGCCCAGGCTGCGACCACCAAAAGCGTCGGCGGATCGGCCCAGGCGGGGCTGGGGATCCACCGCTCCCAGCGCCAGGGGCCGCCGAGAAGAGTGGGAAGCATCCCCAAAGACGTTCCGTGATGCAGCAGTTCGGTGGACATCGAACGGCCGTATCCGGTGATCGGAGATTCGACAGTTGTCAGATACACCGGAATCCAGATCGCGAGCACGGCGGCGCAGGCCGTCCACAGGAGTCGGCACTTCGTGATCGCACTTCGTATCGGCGTTTCTTCACCTTGTGTGCGCAAGTGCAGCACCAGAAAAGCGAGTGCCACGAACGGAACGAGCACTGCTTTCTCGAAGAACAGCAAGGAGATGACAAAAACCGCGGTGCCCGAGAACACGTAGCGCACCTGCCCGGTGCGGTACAGCTTGATCGCGTCGCCGCATGCCCAGGCCAGCGCGATCTGGAGCGGCAACGCATTGAGCGCGGCTGCCCACCACGAGAACGCCGGAAGTGTCAGCGGGACGAACAGATACAGGAGCAGCGGAATCAACAGTGCCGGTCGCCGGCCGAGGACCAACCGAAGAGTGCGCAGAAGCGCCAACGACGCGGCGGCCTGACCGATGACGAGCAGCGTTGCCGACAGCGCCCAGTTGTACGGCGCGATACGGGCGATCAACCCGGTGAAGAAGAAGGCCGCGGGCATGAAGTGACCGTCGTGGTCGTAGAGCAGGAGTTCGCTCGAGAAGAGTGGGAAGCGTCCTCCGCGGCCCATCAGGATGAGGTCGTCCCAGTAGAAGTAATTGCTCGCGGCAACCCAGACGCGAATGACGAGCTGACATCCGATCAACACGAACGCGAGCTGCGTGACCCGTCTCGGGGTGAACGTCAGAGTTGGCTCGGGCTGTGGAGAAGTCATCGACGGTCATGCTTCCAGGTGTGTCAAAAACCGACTTCTCATAAAAAGGGGATACCGGTCTTTTCTGTCTTTTCGGGAGCAATTTCTGAATGGATTGTGAACTTTGCCGGGATAAATGACGTCGACGCCCGAAAGTTCACTGACCTGCGGTGTCAAATTCATCCTCGAGCCTGTGCATCGTTCGCTAACACCTGTCAGCAAATTCTCAGGGTCTTGCCCGTGACCTGTGGATAAAGCCCGATTCATTCATCCAGAACTGTGGATGAACCTGTGGAAACTGTGGATAACTCGAGTTTTTAAGTGGCGGAGGTCACATTATTCGAACAATGCAGGTGAACGCGGTGGAGGTTCGATCACAAATCGGGAGTGAATCCATTTGCTGCCGTTACCGATACGGCGTGACAGAATCGAAGTTGTGAGTGTCGTTCAGGTCTGCGCCCGGTGCGCCGCACGCTGGCCTGTCGTCGGCGGCCCGACGCAGTGGTGCCCGCGCTGCAGCGGCGTCCTGCTGATCCCCACCCGCACCGAGATCTACCAACCGCCCAACCGCCGTGGCTTCCGCTGGATCGCGCGCTCCCCGTCCGACCCCCGCGGCGTGGGGGACGCACCAGTGCGTCGTAGCTTCTCCACTCCGCGCTACGACGCTGTCCCGCAGTGGGGACTCCAGGACGTCGTCGACACCTCACCGGTGCCGCCCTCGCGAGCGGACCGGATGGCCGACCGAGTCGGGCCGTTGCTGACGCTCGCAACGATCCTCTACGGACTGGCGGTGTTCGCCGAACTGGGCAGATACGCGATCCTGGTCCGCAACCGCACCAGGCTGATCCCGCAGCCGCTGCTCACGGTCTCCGACGCCGCCGTGTACTTCACTCAGTTGGGTGGACTGCTGATCTCGGTCTTCGCGGCAATCGCCGCTGTGTGCTGGCTGCTTCGTCGGCGTCGTGAACACTTCGCAGGTGCCCGGGAATCCGATCCACGCACAGCGTCGGAAGTTGTCGTCGGCTGCGCTGTGCCGATCCTCAACCTGGTGATGCCGGCCGTTTATCTCTTCGAGTTGGTCCGCCGCGATCCGCGCGGAACCCTGCTGGTCAAGATCTGGTGGGGCTTCTGGGCATTCAGCGCTCTGCTGCTGGTGGTCAACGCGTACTGGCGATCACGCCCGGGGATTCAGGCAATGGCCGACGGGGTTCTGCTGAACGCTTTCATCGCACTGATCGCTGCCGTCACCGCGGCGTTGACGCTCGTCGTGATCCGCCGGATCGAGCGCAAGAGCTGGCGCGGTGAACCGGAATCGGAAACCCGCTGGGTGCCAGTGCCGCGCTCGGTGCTGGAAGAAAAGACGGTGCTGGAAGAGAAGACGGTGCTGGACGAGAAGGAGACCGCTGCCCTGTGAGCCCAGATCGTCGAGGTCCACTCGTCGTTGCGCACCGAGGTGCGTCGGCTGCGCGGCCGGAGCACACCCTCGCCGCCTACGAACTGGCCCTCGAGGAGGGTGCCGACGGGCTCGAATGCGACGTCCGGCTCACCCGCGACGGACACCTGGTCTGCGTTCACGACCGCAAGGTCGACCGCACCTCCAGCGGGACGGGGATCGTCAGCGAGATGACGCTCGATTCGCTGAACGCTCTGGACTACGGGTCGACGAGCGAACCGGCCGAACTGCTGACTCTCTCCGATCTCATCACCCTCGCTCTGGATTTTGCGCGCCCGGTGAAGCTGTTCATCGAGACCAAGCACCCCGTGAGGTTCGGCGGATTGGTCGAAGCCAAACTCCTGGCGGAACTGCACCGCTTCGGGATCGCGTCGCCGCCGTCGGCCGATCATTCGCGCGCTGTCGTCATGTCTTTCTCGGCGAGTGCGGTGTGGCGAGTGCGTCGTTCGGCACCGCTGCTGCCGACGGTCCTGCTCGGTGACGCGTCGCGGTACCTCGGCGGCGGTGCGTCGACGGCTGTGGGCGCTACGGCGATCGGGCCGTCGATCAAGGCGCTGCGCGAACATCCCGATCTGGTCGATCGGGCCGCCGCTGCGGGTCGCGCGACGTACTGCTGGACCGTCGACGACAAGGCGGATGTGGACCTGTGTCGTGAGCTCGGGGTCAGTTGGGTTGCCACCAACCATCCCGGGCGCACGAAGCAATGGCTGGGCAGCGTGTAGATTTTGCCCTCGTGGCCAAGAAGAGCAAAAGAAACAGTGGACCGAAGCAGGGCAGCGCACGCGCAGAGAAGCTGGCGGCACGCCAAGCAGAGCGTGAAGCCGCTGCCGGCGTAGTCAGCCGCCCGTTCGAGGGCCTTGCCGCCGAGTGCGATCTGGTCGCGCTGCGCGAATTCGTTCCGTCCGCCACGGCTCCGTTGCCGGTCATCGGCTCCGACCGTCCCGTCACGTTGGCAACGGTCCTCCCCGGCGCTGTTGCCGCACTCGTCCGCGACGAGGGCGAGACGGCCACAGGATTTGTCGGTGTCCAGGTTCAGGCGCACTCGGCCGACCTCGGCGCAGACCTCGCCGCTTCGGTGAACTGGATCAAGGACGCGGCCCCCGGCGACGCGCTTTCTGCCGCGAACCCCGATTCCGAGACCCCCGCAGTCACCGCTGTCGTCGATCCCTCGGCACTGCTCGACATCACCGTGCACCAGAACTTCAACTGGTGGATCCCCGAGGGCGTCGAAACCGATCCCGAGGTTGCCGCCACCGTGCAGCACGCCAACTCGGCGATCATGCCCTCTGCACGCCTCGAAGGCGACGGCCTCGTTGCCGCGTGGTGGGTCGACGCCGGCGAGAAGGCGCACCTGCGTTGGGTTCGTCCCGAGAGCGAAGACGACCTGATGCTCGCGCTGGCGCGCGTGCACGCGACCGGTGGACTGCATCTGGGTGAGGGCTCGCGCTACGCAGGCTCGTTCCGCACCCACGGCCTGTTGGTTCCCGTCTTCGACCTCGACCGCGAAAAGCATGCAAACGAGTGGGTAGCGGCAACCGTCGAGCTCGGTGAGCGTCTTGCCGAGGCTCTGGCCGTCGATGCTCCGCTGACCTCGGCCGAGCTTCGCTCGCGCGACGGACTTCGTGGTCGTCAGGTCACGCTGCGCTGATTTTTTCGCCCGAACTATAGGCGTTACGCGAAGTTACGGTTAATGTTGGTGACATGACCTTGTCGCATGACATCTCCGGTAGTGGTCCCACGCTTGTGCTCGTCCATGGCATCGTCCATCGACGGCAGGCGTGGGATTCGCTTTTGGACCAGCTGACGCCGTACCGCCGCGTCGTCACCGTCGACCTGCCGGGTCACGGAGAGTCGCTGCTGCCCGAACTCGGTCCGGACGTCATGGGACAGCTGATCGACGATGTCAGTGAGTTCGTCAAGGAAGTGACGCCGGCGGGGGAGCGTGCCCACGTCGCGGGAAACTCCCTCGGCGGCTGGATTGCCCTCTCGCTGGCAGCGCGCGGAGATGTCGCGTCGGCGACAGCTCTTTCGCCGGCCGGGTTCTTTGTCAATCACCTCGATCAGGTGCGAGCGATCAACACGTTCCGTGCACTGCGCGGCACAGCCAAGCTCATGGGTGACGGATTGCCACGCGCATTGCGGTACAAGCTGATTCGCTATCCGGCGCTCGCCGCGTTCTTCGCTCATCCGAGTCATGTCGGTTATGCAGCGGCGTTGGCCGACTGCCGTTCGCTCGTGTCGAACGAACTCGTCGATCTCGGTCTCGAGATGGACTTCGTGCTGCCGCCCATCGTGGATCCCACTGTGCCGGTGACGGTTGCGTGGGGTCGACGCGATCTCATCCTGCCCGTGTATCAGGCGCAGCGCGTGAAAAAGCCGTTCCCGCAGGCAAAGTTGATGGTTCTGCCCGGCCTTGGGCACGTACCGATGACAGATGCCCCCGAGCTGATCAGTTCGATCCTGCTGGCAGGAAGCGAACCGTTCGGCTCGAGGGCAAAATCCGTGAGTGCTGCAGGCTAGATGGTTCCGCCGGCTGCGCTCGGTGCACCGGTGGTGTCACCGACGGTGCTCATCTCGCGGGACACGAAGTCTTCGAGGTCGAACAGGTTGGCGCCTGCGCGGTCCGCGATGGTGAGAAGTGTTGTCATGCTTGCAACTTCCTCGACCTGCTCCTTGAGGAACCACTGCATGAACTGCTCGCCGAGGTAGTCGCCTTCTTCGCGGGCAGTGCTCGCGAGCTGGACGATTTGCTCGGTGACCGTCTTCTCCTGCGTCAGCGCGAGAGCGATGGGCTCGCGGGCATCCTTGAAGTCGGCCTTCGCGGCGTCGACGCCGGTGAGTTCGACATTGATGTCGCGATCGAGGAAATACTGAACGATCATCATGGCGTGGTTACGCTCTTCCACAGCCTGCTTGTAGAAGTGCTTTGCCAGCTGTGGCAGATCCGCATTGTCGAAGTAAACCGCTGTCGCGATGTACTGATGCGAAGCGTTGAACTCGTTGCGAATCTGGTCTCGGAGTAGTGCGTGGAATTTGGTCATGTGAGTCTCCCCAGAAGTCATGAATTCCAAGATAGTGCAGGTCAGAGGCCCTGTCATCCCAGTATGACCTTATTGTGGTAAGCGTTCCCAAACTAAAGAAGACCTAATTTTTCTTCGAATTCGGTGAGGTTATCGAGCCCGGTGAATTCGAATGTTTCATTTAGGAATGTCCATTTCACCAGGCGAGTTCCGCGCATTTACCGTCGCTTCCCTGTAGTTCCACCTGTACGGTGGCGTGCCCCAGTTCGAATACCTCGGCAAGCAAGGTTCGGGTTGCTGCGAGCACCGTTGTGGGATCGGCGTCACTGACCGCGGTGACGTGAACGGAAGCAACTTCCATCCCCGAGGTGAGTGTCCAGACGTGCAGATCGTGCGCGTCGACGACTCCCGGCAGAGCGTTGATCTTCTCGATGATCGAGGTGACGTCGATGCGGTCGGGAGCCTGCTGGAGGAGGATGCGAACGGCGTGGCGGCCCAGGTTGAAGGCACGTGGCAAGACGAAGAGGCCGATCGCGACGCCGATGACGGGGTCGGCGTAGCGCCAACCGAACGCAAGCGTGACCAAGCCGCTGACCAGGACGCCGATGGACCCGACCATGTCCGCCATGACTTCGAGGTAGGCGCCGCGGATGTTGATGCTTTCCTTCGCGCCGCTGCGCAGCATGAGGAAGGCGATGACGTTCATCGCCAGACCGACGACGGCGACTGTCGCGACGGGAAGGCCGGGAACCTCGGGCGGATCCGTGAAGCGGCTGGCGGCCTCGTAAAGCACCCACCCGGCGACTGCGAAGAGCAGGATCGCATTGGCCAGTGCCGCAAACACTTCCGTGCGGTACATGCCGAAAGTACGGTCGGGGCGCCGGGCGGCACGCTGTGCGACGAGGATCGCGGCGAGCGCCATGAAGATGCCGAAGATGTCTGTGAACACGTGCGCCGAGTCCGAGAGCAGGGCCAGTGACGAGGTGAAGAGGCCGACCGTCACCTGCAGCACGAAGGTCACCAACCCGAGGCCGGCGGCGATCCACAGTTTGTTGACATGCTTGCCGCTGTTGCTGGTCGCAGCCTCGGCGGGGGAGATTCCGTGCCCGTGTCCGTGTGACATCGAAGGTCCTTTCGTCGACGCCAGCCTAGACACATATGCATATATGCGCAATAGTGCATGTCTTAAAAACTATGAAACATAGTTGTAAGGTGGCGGCGTAGACCTTCATTTGTCATCGACGCGAGGACCGAGAAGTGGGAAGACATCGAAAATCCGAGCCGATCAGACCCGGCGGGCGCATGGCCGCGGTTTCCGTGGCGACGGGTGCAATCCTCGCGTCCGGCACTTCCATCGGGCACGCGTCGCCGCCGTCGGTTGTAGTCGAGGATGCATCTGCGGTGTCGGCGCCGGAGATCCTCGACCTTGTCCGGTCGACGGATCTTGCCGGAATAGCCGAACAACTCGGCAAGACGCGACAGCTCGAATCCGAGCGAGCGGCGCTGGCGTACGAGGCCGAAAAGCCACAGGTGATGGCCCCCGTCAGCGGGACGATGACGTCCAACTTCGGTCCACGGTGGGGAACCACCCACTACGGTCTCGACATCGCGAACGCGATCGGAACGCCCATCGTGTCGGCGACCGACGGTGTGGTGCTCGAATCCGGTCCCGCCGCGGGATTCGGGCTCTGGGTCCGCATCCAGCAGGACGACGGGACCGTCGGCGTCTACGGACACATCAACGAGGCGCTCGTGGTTGCGGGTCAGAAGGTGCGGGCGGGTGAGTTGATCGCGACCGTGGGCAATCGTGGACAATCGACAGGACCACACCTGCACTACGAGGTGTGGCAATCTGACGGACAGAAGACCGATCCGCTCGTGTACCTGAATTCCCGGGGCGTGTCGTTCGGGGAGAAGACCACGGGCGACTGAAGTTCTGTCACGACGCGATGGAGGAGCAATGCAGGGGCTGGGCGGACTCGAAGCCGAGGTCATGGATGTGCTCTGGCAGTCCGACGACGCGCTCTCGGTCAAGGATCTGGTCGAGATCCTGGGTGAGCGTCGACAACTTGCGTACACCACGATCCTGACCGTCGTGACGCATCTCTTCGACAAGGGCTGGGTGAGTCGTGAGAAGAAGAGTCGCGCCTACTTCTATCGGCCGAGTCGCAGCCGTGAAGAGGCCACATCCAGAGCACTGCGCGAATTGTTGGACAGCAGTTCCGATTCCGCTGCCGTGCTGTTGCACTTCGCCAAGACCATGACAGATGCCGAGAACGAGGCCCTGCGCCGGGGTCTTTCCGGGGAAGGTGTGCAATGACATTGGCGTTGCCGATGTTTCTCGGTGCGATGCTCGTGGGATTCCTGGTTCCGAGAGTGTTGCGAGCCGTTTCCTCGGCGTTGTCACCGGCGGTGCTGCTCGCGGCGTGGCTCGGCAGCATGGCGTCGGCTCTGTATCTCGCTCTCTCCGCGGTCTTGGTTCTGGTGTGGCCGAGCCACGCGCCGGTCGAGGGGCTGGTCGACGGTATCGCTCGGTGTTTCAGCGCCTTCGCGCACGGCACGAGTTCATGGGTGGGTGAACTGATCACCGGCACAGCCGTTGCTGTGGTGGGTGTGATCGCCGTTCGGATCGTGCTGGCCGGCCGCAAGCAGGCACGTGAGCACGCGAGGGTCCGAGATTTCCATCGTGATGTTCTCTCGATCGTCGCGCGCCGCGACAACTCGGAGTCCGACGTGTTGTGGCTGGATCATCCGCTGCCTATGGCGTACAGCGTCGCCGGAAAGCCTGGATTTGTTGTTGCGACGCAAGGCTTGTCATCCGCTCTCAGTGGAGGCGAGCGGGATGCTGTCCTCGCGCACGAGCGTGCACACTTGAGCGGCGGTCATCACCGAATTGTCGGTGCGTGCGAAGTCTTGGCCGCTGTTCTTCCGCGAGTGCCGTTGTTCGCGGCGGCACCCGCTGCCGTCGGCGCGATCGTCGAACTGTCGGCGGACAGACACGCCGCTCGCGTCACCAGCCCGGCTGCGGTGCGTTCCGCCCTTGCCGTGGTGTCGAAATCGCCGCTTCCTCAGCCGGACTGGAGCTTGAGCGATCGCGGCAGCGCGACCGCGGTGCGATTGAGTTCCCTGGTCGACGGCGACGTGGCGTCGCCTCGGCGACTGACCTGCGCGGTGGCGGCCTGTGTGCCGGCCGCTGTCACGACGGCCGTTGCCGCAGCCGTGACGGTGGCCGTCTCCGCGGGGATCTGCGCTGTTCTGACCTGATCATTCTCCCAAGGCCGAATCGATCTGGGCTTTCAACTGCTCGTAGCTCGGCATCTGGTCCAGCTTCACGTCGTTGAGGAACAGCGTCGGAGTACCTTGGACGCCGAGGCGTCGGCCTTCTTCGAAGTCGCGCTCGACCCGCTCGCGGACGCCGCGGCTGCCGAGGTCGGATTCGAATCGGGCCATGTCAAGTCCGAGATCTTGTGCGTAGGAACGGAACAGCGCCTCCTGTGATTCGGCGGATTCACCCCATTGCGACTGCGTCTCGTACATTCGCTTGTACATCTCGACGAATTTGCCCTGGCGAGATGCGGATTCGACGACCTGCGCCGCGAGAGTGCTGTTGGTGTGACTCGGAATCGGAAAGTATCTGATGCCGAACGTGATTCGATCCTCGTACTCCGCTCTGATCCGCTCCGTCGTCGGGCACAGCGCGAGGCAGGCTTCGCATTCGAAGTCGAGGAACTCGACCAGGTTCACCTTGCCGTCGGCGGCCGAGGTCAATCGGTACGCGTCGTCGGTGAGGACGGCGGTGGATTGTGCTGCCCGATCGGCGTTCTCGTTGTCTGCCCGAATCGGATCGACGGTGATGAACGTGATCAGTGCTACCGCGAACACCGTGATCAGGGCGGCGGATATCTTCATGCTTCTGGACACTGCTGTGCACCTGTACCTTCCGTCGAATTCCTAAATACTATCCAACATAGTAGTTAGGTGTAGAGTCGACGGTACCCGCATTGAGACGAAGGAGGACCCGCCGGTGAAGCGTTCGTGAATGACACGCCGCCGCCGTCGATCGGGCAGATGCTGGAGTGGGATACCTCATCCCTCCCGCTTCTTCCTGCCCTGGGAGTTGTTCTTGCACTCTGGTATTGGACTGGCGCTCAGCGAGTTCGCGCGAGTGGGCGACCATGGCCGTGGTATCGGACAGCGTGTTTCCTCGGTGGGTGCCTGCTGCTGATCGCGGTAACCGGACTGAAGGTCGAGAGCTACGGCTACGAACTCTTCAGCGTCTGGATGTTCCAACACCTGACGCTCTCGATGGCGATCCCGCCGCTCTGGGTACTGGGCTCGCCGGGACTGCTGCTACTACGTTCGACGCCGCACCGAGGAATAGGAAAAGGCATTCTCGCGCTTGCCCTCTCGGCATTGCGTAGCCCACCGGCGCGGTGGATGCTGCACCCCGGGTTCACGATCCCGGTATTTCTGTTCAGCTACTACGGGATCTACCTGTCGCCGATCTTCGACACCGTCTCGGCGTTACCGGCTGGACACGTCTTTCTCGAAATCTTCTTTCTCGCCAGCGGTCTGCTCTTCATCATGCCGGTGCTCGCCACCGGCCCACTGCCGGTGCGACAGAGCTACCTCGGCCGGTGTTTCGACCTGTTCGTGGAGATGCCGCTGCACGTGTTCATCGGCGTCGTACTCATGATGGCGACAAAGCCGCTGCTGACCACGTTCGTGGATCCGCCTCCCGAGTGGGGCGTGGACGTGATGCAGGATCAGCAGCTGGCGGGCGCCCTCGCGTGGTCGTACGGAGAGCCCGTCGCGCTGGTGGTGGTCGTGATCTTCGCGATGCGCTGGAACCGCGACGACAAACGGATGAATGCCGACCTGGACCGCCGCGCCGAGATCGACGGCGACAGTGATCTTGAGGCGTACAACAATTTCCTCAGATCACTGAACGCCGCCGAGCGGCCTGAGACTCGGTAGGCCGGTGGCCCTCAGACGCCGCCGCCGGCGGGCGTCGGCGCCATTGCATCGGCAGCGGCCGGGGTGTTCATCTCGCGTGCGACAAACGTTTCGAGGTGGAACAGGTTGTCGCCGGCGCGGTCGACGATGGTGAGAAGTGTTGTCATGCTTGCCACTTCCTCGACCTGTTCCTTGAGGAACCACTGCATGAACTGCTCGCCCAGGTAGTCGCCGGTATCGCGCGCGGTGCGTGCCAGCTGCGTGATCTGCTCCGTGACCGTCTTCTCCTGCTCGAGTGCCAACTCGACCGGAGCCCGGACACTGTCGAACTTCGTCACGACGTCGTCGATGCCCGGAACGTCCACGTCGAGGTCGTTGTCGAGCAGGTACTGGATCATCATCATCGCGTGACCGCGTTCCTCGGTGGCCTGGCTGTAGAAGCGCGCGGCCATCTGCGGAAGATCGTGTGCATCGAAGTACACCGCTACCGCGATGTACTGCTGCGATGCAGTGAACTCGTTACGGATCTGCTGACGCAGCAGAGTGGTGAATTCGCTCGAGTTCTTCGCCTGTGTCATCCCAACAGGTTACTGGGTCGTCGCCGCTGAGAGGGAGCTACTTCTTGTCGAGCTGATCGATGACGAAGCCCACAGTTTCCGGTCGGTACCCGTAGACGAACGAGTCCTTTTCGCCGACGTACCAATCGCCGCACTGAAAAGAACTGCCCTTCTCGACCCCCGTCGGCCACCACTGTGCGGACAACGATGCGGGACGAGTTTCGACGGTGGGTCGTGCGATGCAGCTGTTGTGATCTATCTCCGCGATGTTCGCAGTCATTCGCAGGATGCGTTCGTTGCCGGTGGTGCGGATGACCTCGTCGATACCCGTTGCGCCGGCGGGAACCCAACTCGGCAGTGTGTCGATTCCGTTGGATGCTTGTGCAAAAGAGAAGGTTTCGGTTTTCTTGTACGCCTTGGAGTCGTCGAACTTCTCGAAGGTTCCGGAGCAGGACGTCACGAGTGCAGCAGCTCCGACGGCGGCGGCAACGACGGCGAGAGTGCGGAATCGGTGGTGTGTTGTGTTCATACCTTCACGGTATTTTTCGGCCGCCGATTCCGCGTCCTGCCGGAAAGCGATTTGTTCGCCGGGCTTGTCCTCCCGCGGTACTACCGGAACTCAGGGCGATTACCCCGTGGTGATCAGATCCTGTGGAATCTGCTGATCGTTGGCCAGGGCGTCGAAGAACTGCGAAGCGCGCGCCTTGTCCCACAACAACACGTTGCCCGAACCGTCCACGTCCTCGAAACCGGCGACCGGAACCGTCGTGGTGGTCATCCCGCCGCGAAGCGCCCAGGCGAGTGAGGCCAGATTCCAGATGTGATCGCCTTCGTCGACCTGTAGAGATTTGGCGGTATCGGAGACGAGTGGCCACAACCGGAACGGATTGAGGAACGTGGTCGGACTCGTCGCCTTCGACAGCAACGCCGACATGAACTGGCGCTGGTTGTTCATGCGGTCGAGGTCGGCGAGCGCCGTCGCGCGAGTTCGCACGAACCCGAGTGCGTCCGAACCCTTCAAGTCCTGGCATCCGGCGGGGAGGTTGATCCCGGCCAGCGGATCGTCGATCGGCTGTGCCAGGCACACGTTGACGCCACCGACGGCGTCGACGATGCCGGCGAACCCGCTGAATCCGATCTCGGCGTAGTGGTCGATGCGAAGCCCCGTTGCCTCTTCGACGGTCTGCACCAGCAATGGAGCGCCACCGAAGGCGAAGGCGGCGTTGATCTTGTCCGACCCGTAGCCGGGAATCGGAACGTACGAATCGCGAGGGATGCTGACCATGGTCGTCTTCCCACTTTTGGGGACGTGGACCAAGATGACCGTGTCAGTGCGCTTGGGGCCGGTGTCACCGCCCGTCGCAAGGGCTTGCTCCTGCTCTGGGGTGAGCCCCTCACGACTGTCGGACCCGACGATCAGCCAGTTCGTGCCCGGAGTATCGGCGACGCGTCCCGCGTAGTCGGGCAGCGCGTCGATTCGATTGAGCGAACTGTCGACGTAGTAGATCGCGCCGGCCAGCGCGAGCAGCAAGACCAACAACGTGATGCCGATACGTTTACCCCAGCTACGACGCTTGCGGGGGCGTCGCTGCTTCGGAGGTTCTGGAGGGCGCGGCGGGGCGTTCGGCGGGGTTCGGCGCGGCGGTGCGGGCGCGTACTTCGCCTGGCGCTGCGGATCCTGACGCGGCGGCCCCTGCCTGCGCGGGTCGTCCTGAAACGGTTGCGGGCGCTGGGTCGGCGCCCAGTCCTCACGCCTGGGCTGCTGCGGCGCTTGTGGTGGAACTTGTGACCAGGCCTGATTGGCCGGATTCTGCTGCTGCGGGCGTCCGTCGCGCCGAATGACCGTCGGCCCTTCCGGCGGCATCGGTGGACGCCGCTGCGGGGGTGGGCCCTGACGGGGTGGATTCTGGCGTGGAGGGTTCTGCCTCGGAGGCATCGGTCCACGCGGAGGTGGCCCTGGCGGCTGGCGCCGCGGAGGGCGCTGAGGATATTCGGAGTCGCCGGTCACCAGTTCACGGTACCGGTCACGGCAGCCAGGAGACGTGATCGCGCAGGAGGGCGTAACCGATGAACGCCACCATGTCGATGAGAGCGTGGGCGATGACCAGCGGCCAGAGTTTCCCGGTGCGCTGCCAGTACCGGCCGAACACGAGCCCCATGATCACGTTTCCGACGCCGCCACCGAATCCCTGATAGAGGTGGTAACTGCCGCGCAGGAGTGACGACGCGAGCAGTGATTTGTTCTCGCTCCAACCCAGCGTTCGGAGGCGAGTGATCAGGTAGGCGACGACCAGCACCTCTTCGGCACCGGAGTTCGCGATCGCGGACAGTACGAGGATCGGCACCCGCCACCAGTGATCGTCGAGCGCACTGGCCTGGACGGTGAGGTTGATGCTCAGTGCCTGAGCCACGAGATAGAACAGCAGACCGGGGAGACCGATCACAGCGGCGAGGCCGAATCCCGGTGCTATGTCGCGCCCGAATCGAGGCTTGGGGGTCAGTCCCGCAGCACGTGGACCGATCCCCGAACGCCACAGTAGATAGAGTCCCAGCGCTGCCCACGCGAGAAGCTTTGCGACGCCCAGCAATTGGCGCGCCAGGTCGATCCAGTCGATGGCGGCCCGCGACGGGTTGAGTGCAACCGTCTGATCCGAGAGCGCAACCGGCGTCGCCAAGGATTCGGCGAGCGAGAGGATCCCGGACAATCCGCTGAGTCCGAAGGTGACCAGCAGGACGATCGTGATCTCGATCCAGACTCCGCGTCTGGCGGCCGGATCGAGGGCCGGGCCGGCCGGGACGGGAGTCGGCGGCCGTAACCAGGTGCGGACGGTTTCGCGGGCATTCACCCGCGCAACGCTAGCCGTTTGATGCGCCGCCCGATCGGAGGCCGTTGAGGAAAGGGCACCCGACCAGCATGCGGATGGCGCGGCTCAGCGCGGGAGCGTCGTCGACGGGGTTGGCGAACGGCATCCACACGTCGCGGTCACCGGTGTGATCCTCGACCCGCAGGCGAAGTCCGTAGCGGTCGATGCCGAGTGGGCGAACGCGTCCGGTGCGCATGTACGGGGGAAGCTTGCGCACGAGCAGGTCCACGAGGTCGCGGTGGTCTTCGTCGAGATGCTGCAGCCATGCGGTCTCCATTTCCCAGAAGGGATCGGGGCTGGCGTTCAGCAGTTCGTCCACGGCGACGGGTTCTGCCCCCGTTGAATCAGCGACTACAGCCGAGGCCAGGCTCAAGCGAAGGAGGACCGAGGTGTGGCCGATGTCGAGGAGCCCCGGGTGTGGATGTTCGGATGCGACGTCGTCGGCGAGAACGCGTGCCTCGTAGTCGGGCACGGCGTGCAACGAGCCGCGAAGCCACACGAGGGAGCGCACGGGCTCACGCAGCCGCAGTGGTGCGTGATCGGTGATCTCGAGGACGGCAGGCAGGCCGCCGCCGCCGGAGTTCCAGGCCAGAGCCGCAGCAGCGGAGGCATGTGGGACTGCAACGACGACGTCACCGTTCGAACGCAGGTGATGCACCGACGTGACGGTGGGATCGCTGCCTTCGATGGCGAGAACTGCGTCTTGTGCGCGCACACAGGCGCTGCGGACGCGTTCGGCGGTGGACGGGCCGGTGCTGGTCTTCGTTGCCATGCTGCCCCCTTGGCGGGTGTTCTCTCGAACTCCATCGGATGATGAGGTAACCCTAACCTAAGGCGCTTCGGTGTGAATCGCAAGACTTTTGCGCAACTCGCGTGGAATCCGCCGCCTGCGCCGGGGTTACGGTTTGTCTGTGGCCATTCCTCTCTCACTCGGGCTGCCCGCCCCGAGAAACTCGCGCGGACTCCTCGAAGCACTCTTTCTCCCGGTTGTTCCGGCGTCGGTTCTGATCGGTGGCGAAGCAGCAGGCCGGGTTGTCGTCCGTCTCGATATCGATCCGGAAGAACTGCGTGCGGACACGGAAGCGTCGTACGAGGCCGTCCGTTTCGACGTCGACGTCACCACCGACCAGATCGACGACGCGATCGCGCTGCGCCTGCCCGCGCCGCTCGCTGTGTATGTCGACGGCGGCGAAGAGGATCTGACACCCGCCGAAGCGGCGCTGCGTCTGTGCGAAGGTGGCCGGATCCCCGGACTCGCCGCCGGTCTTACGCCCACCGAAGTGGCTGATTTCCTGGCGGTACTCGCGCACGAGTCCGTCGGTTTCGTAGCCCGCGCGGCCGACGGCGACGAGGTGATCGCCCTGCTGTGTGGCACCGTCGCTGCACTGCGCGGCGACGACGTGCGCGCCGCGATGGTCGATCCGAAGCCGGAAAAACTTGCCGCGCTGATCCCCGAAGCCGCGTCGGCCATGCGTGAGGTGCTGCTCACGATCGAGGTCGCGGATCTGCCTGCAGTGGAAACGGCTTTGCGTGCCGCGGGTTTGCAGTGACCGGCGTGGGTCGGTGCGTAATCTTTTAGGCGTGCCAAGAATCGCGTATTTCGGTCCGTCGGGAACCTTCACGGAGATAGCTCTCGCCCAGTTGGAGGCTGAGGGCGCGTTCGGCGAAACCGTCGAGCGAGTACCGGCCGGCAGTCCGCCGGCGACTCTCGACATGGTTCGCGACGGTTCCGTGGACGGAGCCGTGGTTCCCTTCGAGAACTCGGTGGAAGGCGGCGTAGCTCCGACGCTCGATTCACTCGCTCTCGGTTCGCCGCTGCAGATCGTCGCCGAAACCGATCTGGACGTGAGTTTCTCCATCCTGGTTCGGGCCGGGACCACCGCCGATCAGGTCCGAACGATCGGCGCGTACCCGCATGCGGGCGCGCAGGTCCGCGGATGGATCGCCGAGAACCTGCCCCAGGCCGAGGTGGTGTTGGCCTCGTCCAACGCCGGTGCGGCCCTGGATGTGCAGGCCGGAACCGTCGACGCCGGTGTGTCCACGGCTTTGGCCGGTCAGATGCTCGGACTCGAGAGCCTGGCGGACAACGTCGCCGATGTAGGCGGCGCCCGCACACGTTTCGTGTTGGTCACCAAGCCGGCCCCGGTTCCGGCGCGGACCGGTGCCGATCGCACCGCGCTGGTGCTTCACCTCCACAACGCTCCCGGCTCCCTGGTGCGTGCACTCTCCGAATTCGCCGCTCGCGGTATCGATCTGACTCGGATCGAATCACGGCCGATGCGAACGGAATTGGGCACGTACCGGTTCTTCGTGGACTGCGTCGGACACGTCGAGGACTCGCTGGTGGCCGAGGCGATGCGTGCGCTGCATCGTAAATCCGGAGTCCGCTTCCTGGGGTCGTGGGCGACAGCGAATTCGACCGGGCCACAACCTCCTTCGGACGAAGAAGCGATTCGGTGGATCGACGAACTCAAGCATGGAGGGGGAGAACGATGACCGGAAGGCTCATCCTCGTTCGGCACGGTCAGACGGAGGCGAATGTCGCCAAACGTCTCGACACCGCCCTGCCAGGAGCAAAGCTCACGCCGGAAGGGTTGGCGCAGGCCGAGACGTTGGGCATCGGCCTGGCTTCGGCGCCTCCGCTGGCGCTCGTATCGTCCTTGGCTTTGCGTGCTCGGCAGACAGCAGGTTTCGTGGAGCAGGCCGCCGGTGTCTCTCTGGACGTGCGGGACGGATTGCACGAGGTGCAGGCCGGTGACCTCGAAGATCGTACCGACGAGGCCGCGCACCGACTGTTCATGGAGACGTTCCATCACTGGCACACCGGCAACCTCGGCGCTCGCATCCCCGGTGGTGAAACGGGATACGACGTCCTGGAGCGGTACGTCCCCGTCGTCAATGCGTTGCGCGAAGAATTTCTCGAAGGCTCACGAGACGTCGGCGACATCGTCGTGGTCAGTCATGGTGCAGCGATCCGTCTTGTCGCAGCCCAGCTTGCCGGTGTCCCCGGTCTGTTCGCAGCCAACAACCACTTGGCCAACACCGAGACCGTCGAACTGTTGCCTTCGGTCGACGGCGGTTGGGAGTGCCTGCGCTGGGGAACCGTCAACCCGCCGTTCGAGCATCGACTCATCCCCGGTGCCGACGACGTGATGGGCTGACGGCCGGCGTCACCACCAACCGGTCTGGACGCTCAGTTGGCGCCCTAGTTCAGCGGACAGCGTTCTCACGTAGCTGGCTGTCAGGTGGTGGGAATCGTGATACACCAACACATTTCCCTCCACGACGCGGCACAGCTCCGGTCCGCACACGCCGTCGCTGAGGTCGAGTAGACGGACGTTGGTCAGATCGCCGATTGCCGACGGCGCCGGATTGACGTCGCTGAGCATTTCGGACCGTGGCATCGCGCAGTGATCGGGTGACGTGGTTGTCGCCAGACAGTCGATCGCGCGGTAGGCGACGCCGTCGTGGTGCAGCCAGGGGGTATCGCGGATGGCGAGTACGTCGATACCGTCGCGCTCCAGTTCCTCCCACACGTGTACGTAAGACTCGGGCGTCACGTCGCCAGGGCCGTCGGAACTCGGCCTGGTTGCCGTCGTGAACACGAAATCGGGTGAGGCGTCGGCCAACTCGGTCAGTACTCCACGCGACCAGTCGACGCAATCCGGATAGTCGTTGTCCGACAACGTCTGCATGGAGTCGATGGTGAGCGGGCAGCCCATCTTCAGATACGTGTCGACGCGGAACCCGTGACTCTTGCCGAGTTCGTCGAGCGCAGTGAGCCAGTGCTCGGAGTGCGAACCACCCGCGAGCGCGATGGTTCTGTCTGCATCGGCGTCGCCGTAGGTGCAGTGGACGACGTCCCGCTCGAGAAAATCGGCGATACAGCCGTCGAGCGTACTGGCCGGAAGGTCCAGTGGCGCATCGAAGATCGAGGGAACCATCGACGCCTTGGGTACTTCGGCACCGTCGGTGAGCGCGAGTGCGCCGGGATGGGTCGGGAGGTCGAGGGTGTCGACCGCCCGCTGGCCCGTCGTCTGGCTGCTCGCGTACGACTGCCAGGCGACCGAAGCGGCGAGGACCACGGCAGCGGTGACGACGCATACCAGGACGGTGTACCGGCGCGAGCGGCCTCCACGTTCCACCGGGACCTCGATCAGGCGTCGGAGTGCAAGCGCCCCGGCGACGGAGAGGGCGATGATCAGTGCCCCACCGAGCAGGCCGGCTTCGGGGCGTCCGGTGATCACGAGTGCAAACACCAGAATCGGCCAGTGAATCAGGTACAGCGCGAATGCGAACGAGCCGAGCCACGTCAGTGCCGGATGGGCGAGCGCCTTCGACGTCCAAGGCGTGTCGTCGCCGACTCCGGACAGGATCAGCGCAAGAGTGGCCAGCACCGGCACCAGCGCCCACGGGCCGGGGAACTGCTGGGCGCCGTCGAGCACTATGCCGCACAACAGGATCGACGAAAGACCCGCCCAGCCGATCGTCGCTCTGACCGAGAACGGCAGGGATGCGATCTGCCGACTGCGTGTGCTGGTCATCAGAACGGCCAGCAGACCACCGAGTGCCAATTCCCACAACCTGGCACCGGAGTCGTAGTACGCCCAGGCTTGGTGACGTGAAGATTTGGCGAGTGCGTAGAGAAAAGATCCTGCGGTCAGAACCAGAAGGGTGACCGCGAGTGACGGGCGGAAATAGTTGGGATTCACGCGTGAAGCCACATAAGCGATCACGGAGACCAGTGCGATGGCCAGGAGATAGAACTGACCTTGTACGGCCATCGACCACAGGTGCTGCAGGGGAGTGACCGAGCCGTCGGCGGCCAGGTAGTCGCTTGCGGTGCTGGCGAGCTGCCAGTTCTGGAAGAACCCGAGCACCGCGATCAGTTGATCGCCCAGATCGGCCCAGCGTGTGCGTGGCAGCAGCAACGCGGTCCCCAGTGCGGTCAAAATGCTGACCACCGCGATCAGGGGGAACAGCCGCAGAAACACCCGCCGCAGTGCCGGGACCGGGTTGAGCGAACCCCCGGCTTCGGCGCGTCGAACCAGTGAGCCGACGAAGAAGTATCCGGACAGAACCAGGAAGACGTCCACCCCGCCCGATACCCGTCCGAACCACACGTGGAACACGACCACCAAACCGATGGCGAGGCCACGCAGTCCGTTCAGGTCTTGTCGGTGCGGTGTTGTTGCCCGTTCTTCGTTCGGCCGGTCGATCGTGGCGACCGAGCCTTGTTCGCCCGGTGACGACGGTTGACGCGAGAACTGCATGCTGAAGTAAGGCTCCGGGCGTTGAAGGGACGCCCCGAGGTTACCCGGAAGTCTCCGGCGCCGATTCCTCGAGTTCAGTTACCAGAGCGTTCACGGCTTGTCGGAGGCGATGGGATGTTCCGGAACTGATGGACGTCCATTCGGTGCCGTCGGCGGCCCGAGTGGTCGAACCGACCAGCCGACCCGACAAGGTGTCGTACACAGTCACTGCGCCGGTCATGAGCGTCGTCGCTCCCAAACTGTGTGGTATTCCGACCAATTCGGCGAAGGCGGTGCATGTGACGATTGCGCTACCCAGTTGGCGCGCGTCGTCTTCGGGTATCCCGGCGTTGATCAAGGCCGAGCTCACGCTGTCTGCATCCGGGCCGACGCCGAATGCCAGGCTGAGCATCTCGGTCGGTGCGTTGATCACGGCAATCGGCATTGCTTCGGCGCTGCCGAGCGCGGTGACAACGGGTGCAGTCGGTTCGGCGGTGACGCTGCGCAATGCGAACGAAGAACCGGTTGAAGTTGCTTCGACACAAAGGAACTCGCCCTGCGCGACGCAGAGGCGTGAAATCCCTCCACCGACATGCCGACGCAGCGCCAACTCCCACTTGGGGTGGGTCAGGACGCGCAGGCGGGCACTGAGGTCGTGATGGATCTCCCCGCCGGGGAGGAGATCGCGCTCGGAGAGTGAATCTGCCGCGGACTGCATCGCCGTACGGTGAGCGCTCGCACTGCCGTGAACCGTCGCGCCACCGAGAACCACGGGAAGCGCATCGAGTCCGAGTCGCTCACGTACATAGTCGATTTCGTCCTGTGACAGGGCGACGACAGGTAAATTCCACCCCTCAGGTGAGGTGCCGAGATCCACCATCAATACTCTGCAGTTTCGAGTGCGCCACCGATCACGGACGGGATGACTGTTCGGCCGTCGGCGAAGTGCTCGAAGTGCTTCAGGTAATCGGGTGTGTCGTGCTCGGTCTCGTCTTCAGATTGGGCCGCATGACGGCCGCCGGCGATCGGCGCAGATCCGCCTGCGGTTCGGGCCGGATCCACCTTGACGGTATCCGCGGTGCCCTGAACCGGCGAGGTCACGGGGTTCTGGCGCGTGGCGCGCTGGCCGGTGGAGGGATCAGGAAGAGCGTGCCGACCGGTGCTGCTGCTCGACGACGAGCCCGCGATTGCTCCGGCTCCGGTAGTCGCGGAAGCTGCGCTGACCTGTGCCGGTGCCCGGCTTGCCGACGGGGTGCCGAACAGTGATGGTGTGGAAGCGCCGAGTCTTGCGCCGCCGAGTCCCGCGCCGCCCAGTCCGGTGAGTCCTGCTCCTGCCGTCGCGAGAGCTGATGCGGCAGTGGTGGCGCCTGTGACTGCGGTGGTGGTGGCGCTGGCTGCGGTGGCAACTCCACCGGAGATAGCACCGGCCTGTGAGGCAGCGGCGGCAAATACCGGGTTGGAAACTACGGATGCGACAGCAGCGGTGGCGGCGCGCACGGGATCCGCGATTGCGTCAGCGAGCGTGGATGCCGCTTGCACGACGGACTGTCGTGCGGCGCTGCCTGGGCTTTCGGCCGAAGCGGATGCCCCAGCTGTGGGTTCCGCGATGGACGGTGGTGAGTCGAAGTTCTGCTGCACGGCCAGATGGGCCGTTGCGGCGTCGTACGTTTCCATTGTCACCGCCGCTCGAATTTTGAGAGCTTCTTCGGCAGCCTCGGCTGCAGCGGCTCCGCCTACCAGCGCCCCGCCGATGGAATACGCGGCGACCTTGGCCGCTTGAACTGCTGCAATCTCGGCCAGGGACGGCATGGCGAGGGTGGCAACCGTGTACGAACCGGACTGCACCTGGGCCTTACCTGCAGTTTCTCCCGCGAGCAACGCGGCAGCAGCAGCCCATTCCTGAAACGGCGCGAACTTGCTCAATGCGGCATCCGCTGCTTCTCCGGACCACCCGGTGCGAAGGTCCGCCATCACGCGAGAGATTGATGCAGCGGTGTCGGTCAGTCCGGACGACACGGTGGACCAGGCCCCGGCCGCCACGCCGAGAGGGACCGGCCCGGCTCCGGCGACCAGTGCTGCGGAGTTGAGTGCTGCGCCCCGTGGATACCAGATGACGCCGGTGATGCCGACCATTGTTCTTCCCCCCAGGAAGTGTGACTGTGTTGCCGAGTTACCGAGCTCGATTTCTGTCGATCAGATCGGTGCGGCTGCCAGGCTGGACTTGGTGAGCTGGTCTTCGAGCTCGTAGGCAACTGCATTCTTGCGCAGAGCTGCCGCAGCCGCGGTGAGCTCCTCGATTGCCCGATCGGTGGACGAGGCAAGGCTGCCCGAGATGGTGTTGAAGTAATTTGCCGCGCTACCGGACACTTCTTCGGATCCCGCTGGGAGAACGCGTAGCGTCGGCTGCGCAGTAGAGACGATTCCGCGCAATCGCGTCGCCGCAGACTCGAGTTCCATTGCGGCGGCAACTAGGGCTTGAGGGTCGACGTGCATAGTGCCGAACTCCTTCCTGACCAGGGCGGATAAGTGGTCGGGAGGCCGTGCGCACAGCCGTCGATATCCCCCCGCACATACTTTGATGCCTACCGCCCGCTTTTGGTTCCCCCCGAAATCGGACGACTTTGCCCTCAGCCCCAGCCGAGTTCGTGCAATCTGTCTTCTTCGATGCCGAAGTAGTGCGCGATCTCGTGGATGACGGTCACGGCAACCTCGTGAACAACCTCGTCCTCGGATGCGCAGATGTCGAGTATCGAATCGCGGAAAATAGTGACCGTGTCCGGCAGGTACCCACCGTAATGAGAATCTCGCTCGGTCAGAGCGACGCCCTGATACAAACCGAGCAGCCCCGGTTCTTCTTCGTCACGTGCTTCGACAAGCACCACGACATTGTCGATTGCCTTGGCAAGTTCGGGCGGAATCAGATCGAGCGCCTCGCCGACCAGTTCCTCGAACCGGTCGGGCGTCATAGTTACCGTCATGGCTTACGACGGCGGAGCTGCGCCGGGCAACGGCGTCGGCAACGACCGACCTTCCGGTGCAGCGGGTGGCGGGACCGGAGCGGCGCCGTTGATCAGGATGTCGCCCTTGGCGCTTCCGGTGATCGCGGCAAACCCGCCGGTTTCGACCTCTTTGCCGATCGAACAATTGACTCGGCGGCTGCCGGCCAACCAGCTTTCCAGTGAAATGTTGTCCCAGAACAGTGTCAGCGTCTTGTCGCGAAGCGCGTCTGCGGAACCAAGGTACTCGTTGGACGCCTGAGTGCAGACGCCCTCGAGATAGCGGTCCTGATCTTCGACCGACGGCATTGCGCCCGGGAATTGAGTGCCGAGGTCTATCACCGAAATAACCTCGTATGCATGCGGTTTCGCGCAATCGACCGGATCGGTCGGGAGGTTCTGGTTGATGCCGATGCACGTGCCGACGTCCCACACGTTCGACTGGTCCTGGTCCGCCACGCGGCCTACGAACGGTTGTAGCTCGCCGGTCGTGGTCGAGAACTGCAACCCGCAACGCAGTGCGCGCTCGCCCGAAGCCCAACCCGATTCGCTCGGGAACATCAAGCCGACGCTGAACTTGCCCTTGGGATCGAATTTCGAATCGAGGTAGGACATGACGATGGGTGTGCAGTGCTCGTCGCGTAGTTCGGCGAATCGAAGGGCGCCCGGGTACCGGGAACCGGGGCCGAACTCGGCGCCCGGGAACACCGAGAGGTCGAGTGGTCCGGCTACCTCGAAGCGGTGTTCAGTTCCGCACTGAACCTTCGACATGTCCGTGCGGTCTCCGCCCGACTCGGTCGCAGGCGTCCAGTTGAGGCAGTCGCCGGCCGCAGCCGCGGTGAAGGCGTCGTCGCGAGTCGATCCCGTCGCTGCGGGACCGCCACCACTGACACTGACCGAGGACGAGTCGTCCTTGTTCAATCCACCGGAAATCGCGATCGTTGCGATCGCGGCGACCACCGCACCTACCGCCACAGCAGCCAGGACCCGACGGGTGCGACTCGCGGAGACAGTTTTCTTCGCCGGCGTCCCCTGGGGATCGGCCGGATCTGGCGACTTCTCGATCTTGTCTTCGGACATCGATTCCATCATGCCTGTTGCCGTGGCGATATCGAACCTTCACTACAAAACTCACAATCGCGTCTGTGAGTATTTTGTAGTCATGAGCGAAAACACCCCACTCGATCCCGAGGCTGTCGAGCTGGCGGGCCGGCTCTTCGACATGGCACGAACCGGTGATGCAGCCGGGCTGGCGTCGTACGTCGATGCCGGAGTTCCCGTCAATCTGACCAACGAGAGTGGCGACACGCTCGTCATGTTGGCGGCGTACCACGGTCACGCTGACGCCGTCGTTGCCCTGATCGAGCGCGGTGCCGACGTCAACCGACCCAACGACAAGAACCAGACGCCCCTTGCCGGGGCGGTCTTCAAGGGCGAGGATGCGGTGGTGAAAGCGCTGGTGAGCGGGGGAGCCGACCCGAAAGGTGGACACCCGACGGCGGTCGACGCGGCTCGGATGTTCGGACGCGAGGACTACCTGCGTCTGCTCGAATCGTGATCTCTCCCTCTCCGACGTGGACGTGACCGTCGGAGAGCTGCAGTGAGTGGGTAAAGTTCAAAGTCGTGATTGACCTCAAGTTTCTCCGTGAGAACCCCGAAATCGTCCGCGAGTCGCAGCGCACCCGTGGAGAAGATCCAGGACTGGTCGACGCTCTGCTCGAAGCCGACGCGTCCCGACGCGCTGCCGTTCTGACCGGAGACAACCTCCGTGCAGAGCAGAAGGCCTTCGGCAAGAAGGTCGGACAGGCATCTCCGGAGGAGCGTCCCGCACTGCTCGAAGGTTCCAAGGAACTGGCGGCAAAGGTCAAGGAAGCCGAGGCCGCGCAGCACGAGGCGCAGGCCGCGCTCGACGCCGCACACCGCGCGATTTCCAACGTCGTACAAGAAGGTGCGCCGGCGGGCGGCGAGGACGACTACATCGTTCTCGAACACGTCGGTGAGATTCCGAAGTTCGACTTCGAGCCGAAGGATCACCTCGAGCTGGGCGAGTCGCTCGGCCTGATCGACATGGAACGCGGCGCCAAGGTTTCGGGTTCGCGCTTCTACTTCATGACCGGCTACGGGGCCATGCTCCAGCTCGGACTGCTGCAGTTGGCTGCGCAGAAGGCGATCGCCAACGGATTCACGATGATGATTCCGCCGGTGCTCGTACGTCCGGAAATCATGGCGGGTACCGGCTTCCTCGGTGCTCACTCGGACGAGATCTACCACTTGCAAGATGACGACCTGTACCTCGTCGGAACTTCCGAGGTACCCATGGCCGGCTACCACTCGGGCGAGATCCTCGAACTGAACGAAGGCCCGAAGCGCTACGCCGGTTGGTCCTCGTGCTTCCGCCGCGAGGCCGGAAGCTACGGCAAGGACACCCGCGGCATCATCCGTGTCCATCAGTTCGACAAGGTCGAGATGTTCACGTACTGCCGTCCCGAGGACGCCGACGCCGAACACCAGCGTCTCCTAGGGTGGGAGCGAGACATGTTGGCGGCCATCGACGTTCCGTACCGCGTGATCGACGTCGCCGGCGGAGACCTCGGTTCTTCGGCTGCGCGTAAGTTCGACTGCGAGGCATGGGTCCCGACGCAGGGCACCTACCGCGAGCTGACATCGACGTCCAACTGCACGACGTTCCAGGCCCGCCGCCTCGGAGTTCGGTACCGCGACGAGAACGGCAAGCCGCAGACGGCCGCCACTCTCAACGGCACCTTGGCTACGACGCGCTGGATCGTGTCGATTCTCGAGAACCATCAGCAGGCCGACGGCTCGGTGCGAGTGCCCGAGGCATTGGTGCCGTTTGTCGGCACGGATGTGCTTCGCTGACACGCTGAACCAACACAATCAGGGCCGCGACGGACTCCGTCGCGGCCCTTTTCGTACTTTCGTACTGGTAGGTTTGGAACTTTTTCTGAACTGACGAAATATCAACTTTTTCCCGCCGATTGGCGCGGTGACCACCAAAAGCGTTGTCGATGGGCCGCTTTGGCGATAGTTTTGCGTTCAATCGAGTTTCCATACCCTGCTTTTCCATCCCGCGTCTGGTGATACGAGGGTGAGTCCGGGGTGAATTGGACAAGTGTCTTGCCAAAAGTAGTACACGTACTAGTTTTTTCGTTATGTTGTGACGGCGCGCACACATTTTGTCCGAATCCACTGCTCATGTTTGCCCTTCCGAAGGAAGTGCCCATGCCCCAAATCTCTCAGTTGCGGCGATTCGCCGTGCCCATAACCGGAACCGCCATGGTCGCCGGAATGCTGCTGGTCGGCACGCCCGCGTCAGCTGCTATCTCGACCACCGGTTTCAAAACAGCGTGCGTTGCCGGATCGATTATCGGAGACGTCCACAAGGTCACCGACAACCTCATCACGGTCGACGCCCCGGCTTCTGTCCAGCCCGGCGAGACTTTCACCTACCGAATTCAGCCGAGCGGAACGTCATATCCGGACAAGGACTCCGGAGCGACTACTACGAACTTGTCACGTCTGAAAATCGACTACGCCATCCCGAGCAATGCGACGTACGTTTCCGCTACCGTCGTCGCAGGTACCTCCATCGGACTCGACAATGTCGCACCGAATGTTCTCAGAGTCAACGATTCTGGCAATGTCGACGGCAGCGGCGGGATCCTGCGGTTGTCAGGAAACAACCAGGTGATCGGCAACAGTCCGACGACGAGCACGAACTCGGAGGGTGGAATTCGAGTACCGAAGTCCAAGAAGAACCTCGATGGCTCGACAAACGGCAACGGAGACACCTGGTTCCGACTTCCCGCAGTCGACGTAACAATGGTCGCTGGTGCGACGGGAGTGATCCAGCCGAAGGTGAGGACCGCGGGTGCGGCCGGCAACCTCGGTGCCAGCGAAAACTTCAGCACTCAGCTCGCAAAGGCGAGTTTCCTTGGTACACAGTGGGCTCCGACCCGGTGCTCGCCTCGCGAGAACAAGGACACCACGCCTCTCAACGCTGGTGCAGGTCCACTCGCGACGATCAGCATTGCTTCGGCTCCGGTGGATGTCGAGACCACGACGTCACTCTCGGTTCCGGCTACTGCCGTCACGGGTACGGCGGTTGATCTGACGGCGACGGTGGCTCCGAATACTGCTGTCGGTACGGTGCAGTTCAAGTCGAACGGCACTGCGATCGGTTCTCCGGTGACGGTGACTGGTGGTGTTGCGACTCTGTCGCACGCGTTCGATGTTGCTGGTGCGCAGAGTGTTACGGCTGACTTCACTGCTGGTGCAGGGTTTGTGAGTTCGTCGGCGCCGGCTCAGACGGTGACCGTTTCTGATCCGGCTCCGGTGGATGTCGAGACGACGACGTCACTCTCGGTTCCGGCTACTGCCGTCACGGGTACGGCGGTTGATCTGACGGCGACGGTTGCTCCGAATACTGCTGTCGGTACGGTGCAGTTCAAGTCGAACGGCACTGCGATCGGTTCTCCGGTGACGGTGACTGGTGGTGTTGCGACTCTGTCGCACGCGTTCGATGTTGCTGGTGCGCAGAGTGTTACGGCTGACTTCACTGCTGGTGCAGGGTTTGTGAGTTCGTCCGCGTCGGCTCAGACGGTGACCGTTTCTGATCCGGCTCCGGTGGATGTGGAGACCACGACGTCACTCTCGGTTCCGGCGACGGCGATCACGGGTACTGCGGTTGATCTGACCGCTACCGTGGCTCCGAATACTGCTGTCGGTACGGTGCAGTTCAAGTCGAACGGCACGGTGATCGGTTCGCCGGTCACGGTTTCCGGTGGAACCGCGACGCTGTCGCACGCGTTCGATACTGCTGGTGCACAGAGTGTTACGGCTGAGTTCACCGCTGGTGCAGGGTTTGTGAGTTCGTCGGCATCGGCTCAGACGGTGACCGTTTCTGATCCGGCTCCGGTGGATGTGGAAACGACGACGTCGTTGTCGGTTCCGGCGACGGCGATCACGGGTACTGCGGTTGATCTGACCGCGACGGTTGCTCCGAACAACGCTGTCGGTACGGTGCAGTTCAAGTCGAACGGCACGGTGATCGGTTCGCCGGTCACGGTTTCCGGTGGAACCGCGACGCTGTCGCATTCGTTCGATGTTGCTGGCGCTCAGAGTGTTACGGCTGACTTCACCGCTGGTGCAGGGTTTGTGAGTTCGTCGGCGCCTGCTCAGACGGTGACCGTTTCTGATCCGGCTCCGGTGGATGTGGAAACGACGACGTCGTTGTCGGTTCCGGCGACGGCGATCACGGGTACTGCGGTTGATCTGACCGCGACGGTTGCTCCGAACAACGCTGTCGGTACGGTGCAGTTCAAGTCGAACGGCACGGTGATCGGTTCGCCGGTCACGGTTTCCGGTGGAACCGCGACGCTGTCGCATTCGTTCGATGTTGCTGGCGCTCAGAGTGTTACGGCTGACTTCACCGCTGGTGCAGGGTTTGTGAGTTCGTCGGCGCCTGCTCAGACGGTGACCGTTTCTGATCCGGCTCCGGTGGATGTGGAGACGACGACGTCGTTGTCGGTTCCGGCGACGGCGATCACGGGTACTGCGGTTGATCTGACCGCGACGGTTGCTCCGAACAATGCTGTCGGTACGGTGCAGTTCAAGTCGAACGGCACGGCCATTGGTTCACCGGTGACAGTCACGTCGGGTGTTGCGACGCTCTCGCATTCGTTCGATGTTGCTGGTGCACAAAGTGTTACCGCTGACTTCACCGCTGGTGCTGGGTTTGTGAGTTCGTCGGCGCCTGCTCAGACGGTGACGGTGTCGGATCCGGCTCCGGTCGACAAGGCGACAAAGACGGTGCTGAGTGTTCAGGGTGAAGCCAAGGTCGGACTGCCTGTTGATCTCTTCGCGACAGTGTCCGAAGATCCCTCGGACGCCCTGGTGCCGTCCGGCGGAACGGTCCAGTTCAAGATCGGTGGAGTCGATCTGGGCGCCCCGGTCGCGGTTGTTGACGGAGTTGCCAAGCTCCCGCACGTCTTCGGAGCAGAAGGCACCTTTGCAGTCTCGGCTGTATTCAGTGGATCCGGTGTGTTCACGTCGTCCACTGCGGAGTCTGTCGACGTCAATGTCACGGTTCCGACCCCGTCGGATGTCGAAAGCTCTACGTCGTTGACGGCTCCGTCCTCGGCAAAGGTCGGCACGGCGGTGCAGCTGAAGGCTGTGGTCAGTTCTTCCGGCGCGACGTCGGGAACCGTCCAGTTCTTCGACGGAACGACTCCGATCGGAACTGCCGTTGATGTTGTCGGTGGGCAGGCCGTGCTGAGCCACACCTTCACCACGACCGGCAACCATTCGATCACCGCGGTCTACAGCGGAGCCCAGGGCGTCACGGGTTCCACGTCGACTGCATCGGTTGTGAACGTCGGTAACGGGGGTGGTGGCTCCGGTTCGCTCGGTTCGCTGTCGCTGCCGTTCGGTTCATGATTCTCCGATGATGTGATGCCCCCTTGCGCCCATAGGTGCAAGGGGGCATTGCTCTTCGGGAATCGCTGATCGGTCGTTAGCTGAACTATTGGCAATTCGTGAATATTTGTCTGAAATAACTGATACAAGTACTACTTTTGACGGGTACTGTACGAGCGTCCAGCTCCATTCCGATTTCCGCTCTGTTCGAGTGACCTCCTTCCGTGCGGTTCCCGATCCACGTCTGTTGCTAGCTGAGGAGAGTTCGTGTTGGTGAGAAGAAGTTCCGCGGTCGTGGTGGCGGCGTTGGTCGGTGGCGTGCTGGTGGCAGGTGGCGTTGCTTCGGCAGCTCCGACGTCATCTCCCGCGGTGGAGAACTCGATCGGGTTCAAACTGGGTTGCGATGGTTACGAGCACCCTGGCTTGGGCAGCATCTCCGACGAATTCCACTCCACGGGCGTGACCATCTCGGCTCCGGAGAAGGTCGCGGCGGGGTCGACGTTCACCTACCGAGTCCAGCCAGGTGCGATGACTGTTCCCACGAGTGGTCATGCGGGGCGTTCGGCGATCAGGTGGACACGGATGAAGTACGACTTCGACATTCCTACGGGGGTGTCGTTGGTCGATGCTCAGGTAGTGGCGGGTACGTCGTCGAATTTGTCGGGTGCGGCGCCCTCGGTAATTCGAATCAACGACGGTGGTTCGCCGGATGCTGCGGGCACTCACTTGCGTATTTCGGGGAACAATCAGACTGCTGACTCCAATGGCGGTGGTGGAAACGGTCCGAGTGCAAGTAAGAACGATGATGGCGGAATCGGCGCGGAGGCTGGAAAGACTTTCCGGTTGCCGGCGATCGATGTGACGGTGATTGCGGGTGGTGCGGGTAGCACTGTGCAGCCGAAGTTAAGGGTGACGGATGGCAATTCGGGATCCTTTGATTCTCCGAAAAATGCCTTCACCTTCTTGCAGCGCGAGAAGGACGTCTTCACCGTCGCATACTGGGAGAGGTACAACTGCTCTCCGCATGACTCACGCAGCGCGGGATTGAATGCGGGTGGTCAGGCATTGGCCACCGTCAACATCGTCTCGCAGGTGGCGACCACGACCGCAGTGACGTCCGGCGCGTCGGCAACGATCGGTCAATCGACGGATTTGATTGCGCAGGTCTCCCCGGCGCCGACAGGCGGCACCGTTCAGTTCAAGGATGGCGGAACTGACATCGGCGCCCCGGTGGCCGTCGTCAATGGCGTTGCCACACTGCCACATACATTCACCGCGGCAGGCGATCACTCCATCACCGCTGTATACGACGGTGTTCTCGAGTTTCTGACATCCACGTCACCAGCACGCACAGTGAGCGTGGCCGCTGCCGATGTACAGACGACTGCGTCGTTGACAGTGCCGAGTAGTGCCGTCGAGCAGACCTCGGTCGCGCTGACCGCAAACATCTCACCGGCAGCTAACGGTGGAACGGTCCAGTTCAAGGACGGTGGCATCGACATCGGCGGACCCATCGCGGTGACTGGCGGAGCGGCGACCCTGGATCACACGTTCACCACGACGGGATCACACTCGATCACTGCGGTCTACTCAGGTACTGCAGGTTTTGGTGGTTCGACCGCGCAAGCTCAGACCATCGAGATCTCGAGCTCAGCGCTGAGTACGACTACAACGCTTCAAGTTCCGGCTACGACGGTCACGGGTACGGCTGTTGATTTGACCGCTACCGTGGCTCCGAACAATGCGGTGGGTTCGGTGCAGTTCAAGTCGAACGGCACGGCGATCGGTTCACCGGTTGCAGTTGCGTCAGGTGTCGCGATGCTGTCGCATGCATTCGATACTGCTGGTGCACAAAGTGTTACGGCTGACTTCACTGCCGGTGCAGGGTTCGTGAGTTCGTCGGCGCCTGCTCAGACGGTGACGGTGTCTGATCCGGCTCCGGTGGATGTGGTGACGACGACGTCGCTCTCGGTTCCCGCGACGGCGGTTACGGGTACGGCTGTTGATCTGACGGCGACTGTTGCTCCGAACAATGCTGTCGGTACGGTGCAGTTCAAGTCGAACGGCACTGCAATCGGTTCCCCGGTTGCAGTTGCGTCGGGTGTTGCGACATTGAGCCATACGTTCGATACTGCTGGTGCTCAGAGTGTTACGGCTGACTTCACTGCCGGTGCAGGGTTCGTGAGTTCGTCGGCGTCGGCTCAGACGGTGACGGTCTCTGATCCGGCTCCGGTGGATGTGGTGACGACGACGTCGCTGTCGATTCCCGCGACGGCGGTTACGGGTACGGCCGTAGATCTGACCGCTACCGTCGCTCCGAACAGCGCTGTCGGCACGGTGCAGTTCAAGTCGAACGGCACTTCAATCGGTTCACCGGTCACAGTCTCCGCGGGTGTTGCGACGCTGTCGCATGCGTTCGATGCTGCTGGTGCACAAAGTGTTACGGCCGATTTCACCGCCGGTGCTGGCTTTGTGAGTTCGTCGGCGCCGGCTCAGACGGTGACCGTTTCTGATCCGGCTCCGGTGGATGTGGTGACGACGACGTCGCTGTCGGTTCCGGCTACGGCGGTTACGGGTACGGCGGTTGATCTGACGGCGACGGTTGCTCCGAGCAACGCTGTGGGTTCGGTGCAGTTCAAGTCGAACGGTGCGGCGATCGGTTCCCCGGTCACGGTGTCCGGTGGTACCGCGACCCTCTCACATTCCTTCGATGCCGCTGGCGCGCAGAGCATTACCGCGGATTTCACCGCTGGTGCCGGATTCAAGAACTCGGTTGCGAGTGCGAAGTCAGTTCAGGTCAGTGTTGCCGACCAGGAATCCGTCGTCGAACTGAATATTCCGACCGACGCCAAAACTGGTGTGGCGACCGACTTGTGGGCAACCGTCCGAACGTCGTCGGATGATGCTGTCGGCGTCGGAACCGTGCAGTTCTACGACGGTGGGGTCGCGATCGGCGGTCCTGAAGCGGTTACGGCCGGCGCTGCCGGCCTGACGCATTCGTTTACCTCTGCGGGTGCGCACAGCATCACTGCGGTCTATTCGGGAGGAGCCGGTGTAGTCGGATCCTCGGCCCAGGCGCGGACGGTGAATGTAACGGACCCTGCGCCTTCGGATGTCACCACGGAGACTGTGGTGACGGTGCCTGGTGATGCCGTGGTGAACAAGTCGGTGACCCTGTCGGCGACTGTCAGTTCGGTGCAGAACGGTGGAACGGTGCAGTTCATGGATGGGGATACTCCGATCGGTGACGCTGTGGCAGTGGTCAACGGGATCGCGGCGCTGAACCACACCTTCACCACAACTGGCACGCATTCGATTTCGGCAATCTACAGTGGCGCAGCCGGATTCACAGGCTCCACCTCGGCGGCCCACGCAATTCAGGTCAAGGCTGCAACCGGTGGTGGCACGGGCAGCCTCGGTTCAGGCAGCGCTGGCTCGAGCGATTTCCTTCCCTTCGGTTCCTGACCGAAGCAGTTCAGGTCGCGGCCCCGAGGCAATATCCCTCGGGGCCGATCGACAGGGTGAACTGCATCGAGCGCGAGTTACCGGTTCCGTCGCTGACGGGCAGGGTGACACGGACGTAGTCGCCGCGAACCGGAGTGACTGTTGCAGCGTCGGCGTCGAAAGACTTGATACCGGCCAGCTGATTCGGATCGAGCTTGAGAGGCGGCTGGCCGGTGGCGCCGGTGCCGTCCGGATCCCACGGGCTGTTGCCGGGGCAGATCAGTGGATAGAACGTCTCGACGTCGCGGGTATTGACCGGCCGTCCCGTGGCGCGTGAGAGAAACCTGACGACGGCGTGGGAAGCGTCGGCCGCGGTGTAGAAGTTTGATTGCCCCGCAGGGAAGACGAACGGGCACGCATAGCCGGAAGCGATCTCCGAGCGCTTGGCGGCGACGGAGAGTCCGCCGCCGCTCCAGGTGACCGCGTACTGGCCGTCGACGCCTGGTGCGGCGATGGCCGTCAAGATGGCGGGAACATCCGAGTATCGGTCGGCGATCGTTGTGGGCGGCATCGTCCAGCATGCGTTCGTGAGCGCGTCCACGTCCAAGGACACCAGGTCCGTTGCCCAAGCTGCCAAGGCCGGCGCAGCAGCCGGATTGCCGGGCACGTCACCAACCGGAGGTGGCGCGACCGGCGCAGCGGGCGCAATTGTCGTCGTGGGTGCGAGAGTGGTTGTCGTCGTGGTTTCAGTCGTCGGCGGAGACGGTTCGTCCGTCAGGATTCCCGTCCGTCCGTCGTCCTCACATGCGGTTATCGCCAACGTCATGGCGAGTGCGACTGCCCCCACTGCCGCTCGTCCTGCCGACTTCATTCGTTCGTACGCCCCTTTTGCGACATTCTGACCAACATCCACCCCAGAACTGCTGCGGGTCAGATCACGGATTCCCGTCTACGCTAGCGAACTGTGGATCCCGTTTACAGAACAGTCATCGGCATCGCCCGTACCGTCTTCGCTTTCGAGGGCCTGAAGTTCTCCGTCAAGGGAGAGCAGAACATCCCGGCGTCCGGTGGCGCCGTGATCGCGATCAACCACACCGGGTACATGGACTTCACGTATGCGGGACTGCCGGCACGGACCCCGAAGCGCTACATCCGGTTCATGGCCAAGAAAGAGGTCTTCGACAACAAGATCTCCGGACCGATCATGCGGGCCCTCAAGCACATCCCGGTCGACCGCGGCGCGGGCGCCGACTCCTACAAGGCGGCCGTAGATTTCCTGAAGCGCGGCGAATTGGTGGGCGTGTACCCCGAAGCCACGATCAGTCGGAGCTTCGAGATCAAGGAATTCAAGTCCGGCGCCGCCCGCATGGCGATCGAGGCGGGCGTCCCGATCGTTCCCGTCGTCATCTGGGGCGCTCAGCGCGTGTGGACGAAGGGTTATCCGAAGCGTTTGGGCCGCACCAACACTCCCATCTCCATTGCCGTCGGCGAGCCGATTGCACCTTTCGAGCCGGCGAGTGAGCTGACGGCGAAGCTGCGGTCGACGATGCAGGAGTTGCTGCTCGATCTGCAGAAGAGCTACGACCATCCCGCCGGCGAGTACTGGGTGCCGGCCCGCCTCGGTGGCAGCGCGCCGACGCTCGAGCAGGCCGACAAGATGGATGCCGATGAGGCCGAGGCGAAAGCCAAGGCTCGCGAGGCGCGGAAGTCCGAAGGCTGACCCATGCCCTTCGAACCCGTTTACACCGCCGTCGAGGTAGTCGCGCGTGGTCTGAGCGGTTTCCAGGGCGTGAAAGTCACCCGCACCGGGACGGAACACGTCCCGGTGTCCGGCGGTGCCGTCATCGCGATCAACCACACGAGTTACCTCGATTTCATACCGGCGGCCCTGGCGGTCGGCACCGCGAAACGCAAGCTCAGAGTGATGGCCAAGGCTGAGCTGGCGGACAACAAGGTCCTCGGCTTCCTCATGCGTGGATGCGGCGTCATCGAAGTGGACCGCTCCGCCGGAGCGCAGGCGTATCGAGCCGGAGTCGACGCCCTCAAGCGTGGCGAATTGGTGGGCGTCTACCCGGAAGCGACGATCAGCCGGAGCTTCGAGATCAAGGAAATGAAATCCGGAGCAGCTCGGATGGCCATCGACGCCGGCGTGCCGATAATTCCGCTGATCGTCTGGGGCGCCCAGCGGATCGTCACCAAGGGCGGACCGAAAAATCTGGGCCGCAATCATTTCCCGATCTCGGTGGAGGTGGGTGCACCGATCGATCCGGTCGAGCCCGCCGAAGCGTTGAGCGAGATTCTGCGCATCGAGATGGATGCAATCCTGCGCCACGTGCAGGACGGGTTCGTGCACGAGCCCGGGGCGTACTGGGTGCCTCGTCGACTCGGCGGTGGCGCACCGACGCCGGAGGAAGCTGCGGCCATGGACGCACAGGAACGCGCGAAGCGGGCGCGCTGAATAGACGGCGCTTGCGCTGATGCGGTCAGTACACGGCGTTGGCTCCGTACTCGGCCTGCGCACTCGTGAAGCCCTCGTACTCGAGCTGTTCGATCAGTCCTGACCTGGAGAACGACGTCATCTCGAGGTACTGCTCGGCACTCAGCGCAGCCTGCTTGTTCCAATCGGCGTTCAAATTGTCTACCGCGTACGTCGCATCCTCCGTGGAGAAACCTTCGTACTCGAGCTGTTCGATCAGTCCGCTGCGGGAGAAGGCAGTCATGTCGATGTACTGCTGGGCGGATCGGACGGCGTTCCGCTGACCGGAGCTGACCTGCGGCCTGGCCGGGGCAGGCGCAACTGTCGTAGTGACCACAGGTGCGGGCGCCTGGTATGTGGTCGTCGTGGGCGCCGCCACCTTGCTGGACGACGGGGCAGGAGCAGCGGGCGGCGCACTGACGATCGGTGCGACAGCTGCAGGCGTCGTAGAAGCAGTGGTAGTCGGTGCAGCGGTGGTGGTCGGTGCAGCGGTGGACTTCGAGTCGTCCTTATCTCGTCCACCGAGGAGGCCTGCGACGACAAGCAACACGACGACTCCACCGGCAATCCACGGCCACTTCTTCGACTTCTTCTCAGGTTGCGGTTGCGGCGAAGGCACCTGGAATTGGGGCTGTGAGTTGCCATAGGGCTGGGAATTCCCGTAAGGCTGGGAGTTTCCATAGGGCGGCGGGGGCAGATCGGGCGGCACGGACATGGGTGTTTCTCCCTTTGTGAAAGTCTTGTTCTCCCGCAATAGATACCAGACCGGTCGGACTGAAATGCGTTTTGCGCGAATCTCTCGCGGTTTCGCGATGTCCGAAGCGGGCGCGCTGAGCGAGACCGTCGTACCGGGCAGGCACAATGGCGGTGTGAGCCCAGACCGTCGTATCAGCCCTGACCGCCCAACCTTGGTTGCGACCGATGTCGACGGCACCCTCATCGATCACGACGAGTTGGTCAGTGCCCGCACCCGCGCCGCCGTGCATGCCGTCGTCGAATCCGGCACGCCGTTCCTGCTGGCAACCGGGCGTCCTCCGCGATGGATTTCGCCCGTCGTCGAGGGCTTGGGATACGCGCCACTCGCCGTCTGCGCAAACGGTGCCGTTGTCTACGACAGCTACGCCGACCGCGTCCTCAGCGCCGCGACCTTGTCGGTCGACGCACTCACCGAACTCTCCGAGCTGGCACTGGTTGCACTCCCGGGCGCAGGTTTGGCCGCGGAACGAGTGGGGGAGAGCGCACATGACGCCGCCACCCCACAATTCGTCAGCTCACCGGACTACGAACATGCCTGGCTCAACCCGGACAACACCGAGATGTCCGAGGACGAAGTGCTTGCGGCGCCGGCCGTCAAACTCCTGATTCGCCGTCCAGGCATGACCAGCACGGCGATGTACGACACGCTCGCTCCGCACGTCGGTGCGCTCGCCGACATGACGTACTCCACCGAGAACGGACTGATCGAACTCTCGGCGCCGGGCATCACGAAGGCGTCGGGCCTGGTTGCTGCCGCGGAGAGGTTCGGCTTCGACCTGTCGGGTCTGGTGGCCTTCGGAGACATGCCCAACGACATCCCGATGCTGGGGATGGCACGCCTCGGCGTTGCCATGGGCAACGCTCACCCCGAAGCCAAAGCCGCAGCCGACGAGGTCACCGACACCAATTCGGCACACGGGGTCGCAAAAGTCCTCGAGCGCTGGTGGTCGTAGAACCCACCAGCGCCCGAGGACGTGTACTGCTCGAGTGTCAGCCGACAGGCGCGCTGTTGGCCATTTCCTGGGCAAAGGTCTCGTTGTAGGTCTTGAGGACCTTCGTGACCATGCCGGTGATCTGGTTGAAGATCAGCGAACCGTTCTCGAAGTCACTGCGCAGGCCGTCCGGGATCGAGTACTCGTCCGAGATCGGCAATCCCAGTTCACCCGCGTCGGAACCGAAACTCTGCCACGACTTGAAGATCTCGCCGAGCACGGTGAACACTCCGCCGTTCGGCGAGGTGTAGACAGCGCCGTTCTGGAACAGCGCACCCTGGTTGCCGAGCTTCGCCTGCAGAATTCCGGACAGTGCCTGGCCGAGGCGTCCGATCTCGCCACCTTCGGCGATCCACTTCTGCGCGAGCGGTGAATTGTCGGTGATCTGCAGAATCTGGGTGACCAGATCCGGGATCGACGAACCGGTGCCACCGGTGACCGTGTCGACCGGAGTGGTCGGCTTGGGCGCAGGCGTCGACGGATTGGAAGGGTTCGAGGGGTTCAACGTTCCCCCGATGTTCGCGGCCGCGATGTTCCGGATGTCGTTCATGTGTGCGTATGCGGCATCACCCGGGCACGCGGTGTTTCCGACGTCGCGGTGGGCGAAGATGATCGGCAGATCGACTGCTGCGCCCTGCGGGTACGGCGTGAACTCGGTGCCCTCGGAGTACATCGTCGTTCGGCCCTTGGGATCGAGTCCGGCCATGCCGAGCTTCCAACCGAGGAACTTGCCGACGGCGTTGAGCGTCGCCTGCGAAGGCTCGACGGTGGAGTAGTCGCCCATCATCGCGATACCGGTGGTGTTCTCGTTGAATCCACCCGCGTGTGCACCCTGAACTGCCTTGTCGAGTCCGCCTGCGCGGCCTTCGAAGGTCTGACCGTACTTGTCGACGAGGACGTTGTATCCGACGTCGCACCAGCCGAGCGTCTGTGCGTGGTAGGCATAGATCGAGCGGACGATGCCGGCCGATTCGGCCTTCGTGTAGTTGTTGCTACCTGCGGTGTGGTGAACGGTCGCGCCACCGATGAAGTCGTCGTAGGTGGGGGAGTCGCAGCGAAGTGACTCGTCTGCTCCCCACTGAGCACGGGTGATGACGGACGGTCCGCTGCCGCCGAGCGGCGCTGCGACGGCCTGCAGATTGCTGTCTGCCTCGCTGGCACCCGGGTCGATCAACACGGCGGTGACGGCATCTGCTGCCGTCGTCACCTGGCGAAGCGGCTTGGACACCGAAGCGGGTGTGTACCCGAGTTCGCCGGTGGCTGCGGGTGCTTCAGCGGGGGCAGCTTCCGGAGCGGGCGCGGGGGCAGCTTCCGGAGCCGGGGCCGGCACAACCTCGGCTGCGGGAGCAGCGGCACCCTGCGGCGTGAGGATCTGGATGGACTTGGTGGCGCCGACGAAGACCGGTTCGGTGGCGGTACCGGCGTTGGTGGCCTGATCCGAGCTGGCGGAGTCGATGGCGTCAGGGGTGAACCACGGGCCCCAGGTGCCGTCTTCGGCCAGGGCGCGGACCTTGGACTGCGCCGAGGCGATGGTGTCCGAGGTCAACGCGACCATGCTGAACGGAGTGTCGCGGGTGACTTCCTTGACCACGGCACCTGGCTCTTCCTCGGAAGGAACCGGAGCGGTTTCGGTCGGGGCGCCGGGAGCAGCGGGTGCCGGGAACAGCTCGGTCGGCAGCGTGATCCCGGGAGGTAGCGGGATTTCGGTCGGGAGCTTGAGGTTTCTCAGATCACCGAGGTTGATGTCGGGGAGATCGAGACCGGTCAGCTCCTTGACCGGAATGATGATGTCGGGCACCGACGCGAGGAGCACCTCTGCGATCTGGGTCGGCACTGCTACTGACGTCGTCTCGTTCGCGGAACGTACATCGGACGTAGTGCTCGTGAAGCCGTAGACCGCAAAAGGACTTGCGACAGCCACTGCGGCTACAGCCCCGAGTACGAGCGAGGGCTTCGGTCGACGGTGTGGCAAGGGATTACTCCTCGGTTGTAGTTACTTGCGAGCGAACTTCAGGGCCGATGACGGCCGTGAACGGAATCCTTCAAAACCGGATCCGAGCAGGTCGGATGCCATGTTCTGGGGTTGAACTCCAGTTTTCGGACGCGTACGTCTGCAACTCGTGATGCTGATGTGACTCGTGTGACTGGTGTTGCTAACTCCAAACACTCTTGCCACACTAGTCACAAAAGTCCATAACGCTCAACCTTAGGGTGAGACTTTAGTTAAATCGTTGTGGACTGGCCTGCGCGCGAAGTACCGACTTCGCGGACTCGTGAGGCCGGTAGCGATGAGGAGAGCATTGATGGCGAGAAGCGGAAGAAGCGGAACTGCAGGTAAGAAGCCTGTGTCCGGTCGCGCAGGTCGCTTTCTGGTGGGCGGGCCCGGGAGGCGAACCTCGCTGATGCGGATCTCGGTCCTCGGTCTCGTTCCGGCTCTTGCGCTCGGCGTCGCGATCGGAGGTTTCACGCAAATCCGCGCTGACGAGCCGTCGATCCTGCACGCCGTCGCTGCCGACACGCAATTCACGCTCTCCGGTCACGGCAACGGACATGGCCGTGGAATGGGCCAGTGGGGCGCTTACGGCTACGCCAAGAACGACGGCTGGTCCGGCGAGCGAATCCTCAGTCACTACTACGGCGGAACCGTCCTGGACTCGATGCCGCCCGCCCAGATGAGTGTGCGGCTCACGGCCCAGGACAACTCGACGCTCGACGTCTACTCCGACGCCGGCCTCGTGGTCAACGGTCAGCGCACCGCGCCCGGCGAGGCTGCCCATCTCACTGCACTGCCCGGTGGCGGTGCGCAGGTAGTGGTCACCAGCGGGTGCGGTGGCGGGGTTGTCTGGGAAGCGGTCACCGACCATCCGTGGGTGGACCCGGTGGACCTCGGTCCTGATCGACCCGCCGACCAGTTCCTGAAGCTGTGCAACAACGACGCGCCCTATCGAGGCGCCCTCGGCGTAGTGCTCGACAACGGCTCGGCTCGGACAGTCAATCTCCTCGACATGGAGGACTACCTGCTCGGCGTGGTGCCGGTCGAAGCGAAGGCCGAATGGGCCGATTCCGGTGGGGCCGAAGCGCTACGGGCGCAAGCCGTGGCAGCACGCTCGTACGCTGCGACCGAGCATCGCAGCTCGTACGCCGACACCTGCGACACTCAGGACTGCCAGGTCTACGGCGGAGCGGGCAAGGAAGATCCCCGCACCACCGAAGCCGTCCGGTCCACCGCCGGCGCCGTTCTGTCGCGTGACGGCAAGATCGTTGCCACCGAATTCTCCTCGTCCACAGGAGGTTACAGCTCCGGCGGTGAATTCCCGGCCGTCGAGGATCTCGGTGACGCCCTTTCTCCGAATCATGACTGGACAGTGAATCTGACCGCAGGGCAGATTGCGGACGCCTTCGATGTGGGTGAGCTGCAATCGCTCAAGATTCTCTCGCGCAACGGATTCGGTACCGACGGCGGGCGAGTGACGGCAGTCGAGGTAGTCGGAACAAATGCAACTGTTGGCGCCACCGGAATTCAGTTCCGCCAGAAACTCGGCCTGAAATCCGACTGGTTCACCATCGGTGACGGTGCGGGTGTGGTAGTGGCACCGGATTCGGAATCGACAGTGCCGGAATCCAATTCGCCATCCGACGATCCATCGGGTACGGTTACGGAGACGCAGATCGAGAAGAAGTATCGGGAGCTCGGCGGTGAAAGCGGCTCTCTCGGTGCTCCTGCCGGCCCGGAGATGCAGTTGCCCTCCGAAGCAGGCACTTTCCGTGTCTACGAAAACGGAACCATCATCTGGACAAAGGTTTTGGGCGCGCAGGTAGTTGATGCCAACGTGCTCCGCGAGTGGATACCGACGGGCGGAAGCTAGGGGAAGGTCGGTCGGTAGCGACTCGCACGTATCGACTCTGAAGGGTCTCTGCCGTAACCCGGCGGAGGCCCTTCAGGTCGTTCAGGGTTCGTTGGTTGTCGGTCAGATGGTCGGGGCGTCGCCGAGCAGGCGGTACTCGAGCCACAACTCCGCACGTTCCGTGGGGGAGCCGAGGTCGAGCTGGAGAAGGCTCTCGATCCGAGCGAGTCTGCTGCGCAACGTATGCCGATGAATATTCAGCGCTGTGGCTGCGGCGTCGCCTACCCCGTTGTGTGCCAACCACATGGCCAAGGTCCGGTAGAGATCGCTACCGCCCTTCGCTTCCAGAAGCGGGCGCAAGTGTGCCGCCGCGAATGCCGTCGAGCGATCCTGGTCGAGAAATGCGGACAATCCGCTCTCCGAGAGTTCGGCGAACCGCATCGAAGGCAGGTTGCGGGCACCGGCCTCGGCTGCTGCCTGCGCGGCTTGGCGTCTGGCGCGCGAGAGATCGTCCCACCACAGCATGTCCGACACGCCGACGGTGACGTCGATTTCGTTGACACGGGCGAGGATTCGCCCGCTGTCGGTAGCCGAGACGACGGCAATCAGTGCACCGTCGGTGATGCCGAACGCCAGATCGCGGCTGAGACCATCGAGCAGTGAGACGGACACGCTCTCGAGCAGGCCACTCGGGCCCGCTACGTGGAAGACCTGGAAAGGCTCGACCGGAAATCCTCCCCACAGTTCCCCGGAGATGTTGCGGGCGAGCGCATTCTGTCCCTCGAACAGCTGATGCATCGCAACGGTACGAAGGTGGTTCATCGTCAGCTGTGCGTCTCGGGTTCGAGCCGTCATCAACGTGAGCAGAGACGCGGCTGCGATGACGATGCCCTGATTCAGTGAACCGACGGCGCCGGGGCAGCCGGCGACGAGGTACCCCATCAGCTTTCCCCTCGACGTCAGCAGCGGATGGGAGATGACGTCCTCGTTCTCACTCGTGAGGAAACTGACTTCCATCGGGCGGGCGTCGCGCTCGGGGGCAGTTCGCTCGATTCCGGCGGCCGCGGCGGTGTGTGAGATCTCGACGGTATGTCCGGCCGAGTCCAGCAGAGCCGCCCATCCGCCGATCAATTCCGCCACCCGTCGTACGACTGCCCGGGTGCCGTTGACCGTCACCGCAGCTTGAAGCAGTCGCCGCAGGCTCTGGTAATTGCTGCGCAGCGCTTTCATGTCGTCGTCGGATTCCGCCTTCGACACCGCTTTGGTCAGGGCGATGAAAGGTGTTCGCAATGGGACGTCGAGAAGGGGCACACTGAAACGGGTGGCCGCATCCACCAGAGTCTGTGGCGCCTGCTCGTATCCGAGGCCGGTTCCGAAACCGATTCCGGCAATTCCGGCCGCCACCAGGGTCCGTACGAATCGGGTCGTTTCCGCGGCCGTCGTCGGTAGTGACACCCCGGTGATGAGTAGTAGTTCACCGCCGTCGAGGAAGGGCGTCGGGTCGGGAAGTTCGGAGACATGTGCCCAGGTCAGGGTGCGATCGAGCTGGTCGTGCCCAGCCAGGACGCGAAGGCCGAACTGTTCGGTCGCACAAAGCTGGCGGAGCGTGATGGGCATGAGTCCAGTCTGACACCTCGAACTCGCCACTTTGTAGTGCCTGCGGTCACGTTTGTACAAAGTGGAGCCTGACGCGAGCTTGCCGAAGGTCCGACACTGGCGCTATCGAAAATGCGCTCCGGATAGAGCGCCACCGAGATCCACGTTCCGAACAGCCCACAAGGAGTACTGATGTCCAGTACAGACCAGCCGGCACTTCAGCACACGCTGAAGAAGCGGCATCTGTCGATGATTGCGATCGCAGGCGTCATCGGCGCCGGACTGTTCGTCGGCTCCGGTGTGGCGATCCAGGAGACGGGACCCGGTGTCCTGATTTCCTACGCGCTTGCCGGCGTCGTCGTCATCCTCGTGATGCGCATGCTCGGTGAGATGTCGGCAGCGTCGCCGGAAACCGGCTCGTTCTCCTCGTACGCCGACAAGGCCATCGGCCGCTGGGCGGGCTTCTCGATCGGCTGGCTGTACGCGTGGTTCTGGATCATCGTGCTCGGCATCGAGGCCACCGCCGGTGCCCTCATCATGAATCGCTGGGTCCCCGGCGTTCCTCAGTGGACCTGGGCTCTGATTCTGATGATCGTGCTGACGCTGACCAACATCATCTCGGTCAAGTCGTTCGGCGAGTTCGAGTTCTGGTTCGCCTCCATCAAGGTCGTCGCCATCATCGCGTTCCTCGGCATGGGCATCGTGGCGATCTGCGGATGGATGCCCGGCGTCGAAGCACCCGGAATGACAAACCTGACCGGTCACGGCGGCTTCCTGCCGAACGGAACAGGAGCGATGCTCGCCGCAGTCCTTGTGGTCGTGTTCTCGTTCTTCGGGGCCGAAATCGCCACGATCGCCGCCGGTGAATCGGCCAACCCGCTCGAAGCTGTTCGCGCAGCCGTCAAATCCGTCGTCTGGCGAATTCTCATCTTCTACATCGGCTCGATCGCGGTGGTCGTCACCCTGCTTCCCTGGGACAGCGCGTCGGTTGCACTCAGCCCGTACGTCGCCGTCATGGACTCCTACGGCATTCCGGCCGCGGGCAACATCATGGACGTCGTCGTCCTCACGTCGGTTCTGTCCTGCCTCAACTCGGGTCTCTACACCGCGAGCCGCATGATCTTCTCCCTCGCCGGCCGCGGCGACGCCCCCAAGTCGCTCTCACGTATCGAGAAGACCGGCGTCCCGATGCGCGCTGTCCTGGTCTCGACGATCGTCGGCTTCCTCACCGTCGGCATGAACTACCTCTCCCCGGACAAGGTCTTCCTGTTCCTGGTCAACTCCTCCGGTGCGATCGCGCTGTTCGTCTGGCTGGTCATCTCGGTGTCCCAGCTGCGCACCCGCCGCAAGCTCGAAGCTTCGGGCCAGGAGCTGGAACTCAAGATGTGGTTCTTCCCGTACCTGACCTACGCCACGATCGCCGCCATCATCGCGCTCTGCATCGGAATGCTCACCCTGGACTCGACGCGCAGCCAGATGATCGTGTCCCTGGGACTTGCAGCGATCCTCGTGGGTATCGGGCTCTACCGCTACCGGAACCACAAAGACACCGACGCCGAGGTCGTGCCCGTCGCCGAGAGCGCTCCCACACCCTGACACCAACGTCCCCATCTGCGAGATACTTCGATGTCCTAGTATCGGCCACGGACAGAAATCGACGTGAGCACAGCAGATGGGGACAATCATGACCACACCCGAACCGATCGTCATCGTCGACGGGGCCAGGACCCCCGTCGGTAGCTTCGGCGGCGTCTTCAAGGACGTACCCGCACACGAGCTGGGCGCCGCAGCAGCCAAGGCCGCGCTGAGCCGCGCCGGCGTTGCGCCCGAAGACATCGACGAGGTCGTCATGGGCTGCATCGGCCAGGTCGGCCCGGACGCCTACAACGCACGCCGCGTCGGCATCGCCGCCGGACTGCCCGAGAACGTCCCCGCCTACACCGTCAACCGTCTCTGTGGCAGCGGCCTGCAGGCCGTGTGGTCGGCGGCGATGCAGATGCGATGGGGTGCAGCTGCCATCACGCTCGCCGGCGGTGACGAGAGCATGTCTCGCATGCCCTTCTACGACTTCGCCGCCCGCTCGGGCTACAAGCTCGGCGATCGCAGCCTCGTCGACGGCACCGTCGCGATGCTCACCGACCCGTTCAGCAAGGCTCACATGGGCCGCACTGCCGAAGCCGTCGCCCGTAAGTACGGCGTCAGTCGCGAGCAGCAGGACGAGTTCGCCGTCGAATCTCAGCGCCGCGCCGCTACCGACGCAGCGAAGGCGGCATTCGCCGAGGAAATCACTCCCGTCGAGACCGGTGGTCGGCGCTCCGTCACCGTCACCGAGGACGAGCATCCCAAGCCCGGAACCACCGTCGAAACCCTCGCCAAGCTGCGCCCCGCATTCGAAGAGGGCGGATCCGTCACCGCCGGTAACGCGTCGGGCATCAACGACGGCGCCGGCGCACTCGTCCTCGCGACGGGCACCGAGGCAGCCAAGCGTGGTCTCACCGGACTGGTCACGCTCGAAACCGTCACGACGGCAGCCATGGAGCCCGGCCTGATGGGCTACGCTCCCGTGCTCGCTCTCGAAAAGCTCTTTGCACAAACAGGATTGAAGCCGTCCGACATCGGCACCGCCGAGGTCAACGAGGCGTTCGCTTCGCAGGCCATCGCCGTCATCCGTGACAGTGGCCTGGATCCGGAGAAGACCAACCCGTACGGCGGAGCGATCGCCCTCGGACACCCGGTCGGCGCCACCGGAGCCATCCTCACCCTGCGTGCCGCGCGCGACATGGTTCGCCGCGACCTCGAATTCGGCATCGTCACCATGTGCATCGGCGGCGGTCAGGCACTCGCTGCCCTGCTGAAGCGGGTCTGATCATGGCGACCAAGCGCAAGCCGTCGTGGCACGACGACGAGATCACCGCAGTAGCCGAACTGGCCCGTGGTTTCTTCGATCGTGAACTGATCGCCAAGCGTGAGCAGTGGGACGCTCAGCATCGCGTCGACCGGTCCGTGTGGCTCGAAGCCGGCAAGCTCGGTCTGCTGTGCTGCTCGATTCCCGAGGAATACGGCGGGGGCGGTGGAACTTTCGCGCACGATCTCGCTGTCTTCGAGGCGCAGGGCTACTGCGGTGACTATGCGCTCGGTAACTCCGTGCACAGTGGCATCGTCGCCCACTACGTGCTCGAATACGGAAGCGAAGAGCAGAAGAAGGCCTGGCTGCCAGGTATGGCGACGGGCGAAATCCTCGGCGCCATCGGAATGACCGAGCCCGGAACAGGTTCCGACCTCAAGGCAATCACCACCTCCGCGATCCGTGACGGTGACCACTACGTCGTGAACGGGTCGAAGACCTTCATCACCAATGGTGGCAGCGCAGACATGATCGTGCTTGCCGTCAAGACCGACCCCAAGGCGGGCGCCAAGGGTGTCTCGCTCCTGATCGTGGATCTTCGTGACTGCGAAGGCTTTGCGGTCGGCCGCGTGCTCGACAAGGTCGGTCAGCACGGCGCAGATACGTCGGAGCTGTCCTTCACCGACGTTCGCGTTCCCGTCTCGAACCTCCTCGGTGAGTCCGAGGGGCTCGGCTTCGGTCAGTTGATGGCGCAGCTGGTGCAGGAACGCCTCATCATCGGCGCGCAGGCCATCGGCACCATCGAGCGTGCAGTCGAGGAGAGCGTTGCATACACCAAGGCGCGTCAAGCGTTCGGGCACAGCCTCTTCGAGTTCCAGAACACCGCCTTCGAGCTGGCCGAGTGCCAGACGATCGCACGCACCTGCCGTGTCTTCCTCGACAACTGCATCGAGGATCACCTCAACGGCGAGCTGGACGGCGCAGACGCCGCGATGGTCAAGTACTGGCTCACCGAGCAGCAATGCGCCGTCGTCGACCGGTGCGTGCAGCTCTACGGCGGATACGGTTACATGCGTGAATACGCGATCGCGCGCATGTACGAAGACTCCCGCGTCCAGAAGATCTACGCCGGCGCCAACGAAGTGATGAAGGGCATCATCGCGAAGAGTCTTTGATCACCGGCGTCGAAAACCATTGACACCGACCAGGCACCCACCGAGCATTTCGGTGGGTGCCTTTGTGTGTGCCCACAAGCGGTATCGAGCTGTTCGGAAGGCAAACACTGATGAGCTTCACCATCGACGTCGGGTCGGCGCGCGTCACCCAACTGACAGAGCTGGCGCACTGGCCGTTTCCGCCGCGAGAGCTTTTTCCGCACGCGGGTGAGGCGGAGATAGAGGACGCGTCGGCGCGGCTGGCACCGGCGTTCTTCGACGCGGATAGCGGTGACCTCGTACTTGCCATCCACACCTACCTGGTGGAGATCGGCGGCAAGGCCGTCGTCGTCGACACCGGCAACGGAAACAGCAAGCACCGGCCGAACCTCTTGCCGCATCACATGTTCGGCACCGACTACCTCTCACGCTTCGCAGCCACCGGTGTGTCCGTCGACGACGTCGATCTGGTGGTCAGCACACATCTGCACCCTGACCACTGTGGCTGGAACACCGCCCTCGACGCCGAAACCTGGCGGCCTACCTTCCCCCGCGCGACCTACATTTTCGATCGCACCGAGCTGGCCGCGCTCGAACAACTCGCCGCCGACGGTCCACACGAAGGAGTGGTCTCGGATCTGGCGCAGACCTTCGAGGACAGCGTCCGTCCCGTTCTGGACGGGGCGAAGTGGGAGGCGGTCGACGACGGCCACGTCCTGGCCGAGTCCGAAGGCACACGCGTCGTCGTTCGCAGCGCGCCCGGCCACACGCCGGGGCACATCGTGATCGAGATCCGCACTGCCGACGGCGGCGCCGTCATCGCCGGCGACGTGATCCACCATCCGATCCAGTTTCTGTACCCGGACCTCAGCCAGGGCGGCGACGCGGATCCCGAGATCGCCAGGGTCACCCGCCGCGAACTTCTCGAACGCTGCGCGTCGGAGGGACTGCTTCTACTTCCCGCACACTTTCCGGTCGACGAACCGATCACGGTTCGGTTGAACGAGGACGATCGCCCGATGGCACCTTCGATATATGTTGCGAGGCCTGCATAGAATGGGCCAATGCCTGCGACCGAATCGACGCCATCGCTCTCCGGCAGGCCGCTTTCGAGTCGGATCGGATACGGCTTGGTCAAAGCCGCACTCCGCGTGAGGCAGTCGTACGCGGAGGCTTTGTCTCGCGTCGGACTGCTGCCCAATCATCACGCCATTCTCAGCACACTCGATGAACTCGGCCCATGCCATCAAAAGGAGCTTGCTTCCCGAGTGGTGGTCGACCCCGGTGACATCGTTGCCTATCTCGACAGTCTGCAGGAATCGGGATACGTTGTGCGCGAACGTGATCAATCTGATCGGCGTAGGCAGGTCGTATCGATCACGGACTCCGGAGTAGCGAAGTTGATCGAGGGTGATGCGGCCCTCGACGCCGTCGAGCAAGAGGTCTTCGAGTCGTTGACCGATCAGGAACGTGAGACATTGACGGTCGTATCCGCCAAGCTCACGGGGCCGACGGCGCGGCCGTCAGAGGCCTGATGATTCCGGGTACTCTTTTGCTCGTCTCGGCTGGACGCTTGTGGCCCCAGTAACTCGGTTGGTTGTAAGTTCTTGCCACCCAACTCAGATCGTCAACGGTGAGACCACCGAACCCGTACTCGATCTGCAGACCGGACGGGCTGCCGATGTAGATCGACGTCATCAGGTCATTGGTGTGGCGCCCCAGCGTTTGCATGACCTCGGTGTCGTGGCTGTCGAGAAGATCGATCAGGCGTCCGAGATCGTCCATGCATTCGACTTCGAGCATGAGGTGGTTGAATCCGACGTGGCCGGGATATTCGGCCAGCGCAAGTGAATGATGACGCCCGTTGACGTGATAGAAGCGCACGGTGAATTGGTCGTTGGTGATCCGGTCCGATAGTCGGAAACCCAGCACATCCACGTAAAACTTGTTGGCTTCCTCGATATTCGGTACCTGTAAAACGATGTGGCCCAGGCCTTGATCTCCGGTCACGAATCCGCCGCGCATGACACGACCCGGTGTGAACGACAGTGGCGTCGATGCCTTTCCCCACGAAATCTCGTGTCGAGTTCCCCATGGGTCGGTGAACCACACGAGTTCGGCGACTTGCCGCTCGGCGAGCAGGTCGGGATTGCCGTCGTGCAGCATGATGCCGCTCCGGTCGAGGTGCGCGGCGAACGAGTGAAGATCGGATTCATTGGCCATTGCCCAACCGGCGTACAGGAATTCGTCTACCTTGCCGGGGTGGACGGCAATTCGATAGTTGACGTCGTCTACTGCGAGCCGGATTGCGCCATCCGGCCCGTCTGGTGACAGTTTCGCGCCCAGAAGTCCGGTTCCGTACTTTCTCCAGTCCTGAGCCCTGGGTGACGCGACTCCGATATACGACAGTTCCTGGATCACGATGATCTCCCTCGAATGCACTTGATGGTTGCTGTTCCCAAAATATAAGCAGTGTGACCAATGATTGGCAAGACAATCGTTGGTTTTGCCAAGCAATTTGTGAGTGGCAGCCGCCAGTGATGCTGAATCAGGAAACGAGGGCCATAGTCCCTGGTGACGCATCCAACCCTCGGCTTCCGAACAGGTCCGATACCCTGGTTCATCGTGACCGCTGCAAATTCAGAGACCGCCCGTGCCCAGTACGACCTGATCGTCGTCGGTTCGGGATTCTTCGGGCTGACCATCGCCGAGCGTGCCGCTACCCAGCTGGGTAAGCGCGTGCTGGTGCTGGATCGCCGTCACCACCTGGGGGGAAACGCATACTCGGAGGCAGAGCCGGAGACCGGCATCGAGGTCCACAAGTACGGTGCCCACCTGTTCCACACCTCCAACAAGAAGGTCTGGGACTACGTCACCCAGTTCACGGAGTTCACGAACTACCAGCACCGCGTCTTTGCGCTGCACAAGGGGCAGGCGTATCAGTTCCCAATGGGACTCGGTCTCGTGTCGCAGTTCTTCGGTCGGTACTTCACTCCCGAAGAAGCACGCGCCCTCATCGCCGAACAGTCCAGCGAGATCGATTCGAAGGACGCCTCCAATCTCGAAGAGAAGGCGATCTCCCTGATCGGACGCCCGCTCTACGAAGCGTTCGTGCGTGACTACACAGCTAAGCAGTGGCAGACCGACCCCACCGAGTTGCCCGCCGCGAACATCAGCCGCCTGCCGGTCCGCTACAACTTCGACAACCGCTACTTCAACGACACGTACGAGGGCCTGCCCGTCGACGGCTACACGGCGTGGCTCGAGAACATGGCGAAGGATCCGAAGATCGAGGTCCGCCTCGACACCGATTACTTCGACGTCCGCGACGAACTGCGCACCGCCAGCCCCGACGCCCCTGTCATCTACACGGGCCCGCTCGACCGCTACTTCGACTACTCCGAAGGTGCACTGGGATGGCGCACCCTCGATTTCGAGACCGAGGTTCTGCCCACCGGAGACTTCCAGGGCACCCCGGTCATGAACTACAACGACGCCGACGTGCCGTTCACCCGTATCCACGAGTTCCGTCACTTCCATCCGGAGCGCGAGTACCCGACCGACAAGACCGTCATCATGCGTGAGTTCTCACGTGCCGCGGAGGCGAAGGACGAGCCGTACTACCCGATCAACACTCCAGAGGATCGCGAGAAGCTCTCCGCGTACCGCTCACGCGCCAAGAAGGAGACCGCGGAGAACAAGGTCCTCTTCGGTGGGCGTCTCGGCACCTACCAGTACCTGGACATGCACATGGCGATCGCCAGCGCGCTGACGATGTTCGAGAACACCCTGCGCCCGCATCTCGAAACGGGTGCGGAATTGGCAGGGGAGAGCGAATGAACGCACGTCATCTACTCGAAGGCGAAGATGCCGTCAGCGGCGACGAGGTGACCTACCTCGGCAAGTCCCTGCTTCAGCGGATCATCCTGCCCCGCGCCGGTGAGCCGCTCGACGTCCGCACGTTGTACTTGGAAGAGTCCTGGTCCAACAGTCGGCGGGCGCACTCGACCTCGCGCACGTCGGTAGCGCTCGGCGCCGAGACCGAGGTCTCGTTCGCCACGTACTTCAACGCGTTCCCTGCCAGCTACTGGCGTCGATGGTCCATCCTGAAATCGGTGGTCCTTCGTCTCGAGCTGTCCGGCCACGGCCGCGTCGACATCTACCGTTCCAAGGCGGATTCCTCGCGAATTCACGTGGAAGGCAAGGAATTTGCCGACGGCGATGCTGCGGTCGAGTTCGAGGTGGAACTGGCGCCGTTCGAGGACGGTGGCTGGATCTGGTTCGACATCACCACCGATACGGCAGTGGTCGTCGAGAGCGGCGGCTGGTACGCGCCCGTCGAGGCTCCCGGCGAAGCGACTGTCGCCGTTGGTATTCCGACGTTCAACCGTCCGAACGACGCGGTCAAGGCGCTTGCTGCACTGGCTTCGGATCCGCTGGTGTCGGACGTGATCAAGGCCGTCATCATGCCGGATCAGGGCACCCGCAAGGTGCGTGACGAACCCGGATTCGCCGAAGCTGCTGCAGCGCTCGGTGATCGGCTCGCCATTCACGATCAGGGCAACCTCGGCGGCTCGGGCGGATACAGCCGAATCATGTACGAGGCACTCAAGACGACGCAGTGCCAGCACATCCTGTTCATGGACGACGACATCGAGATCGAACCGGACTCGATTCTGCGTGCGCTTTCGTTCTCGCGTTTCGCGAAGTCGCCGATGCTGGTGGGTGGGCAGATGCTCAACCTGCAGGAACGAAGCCACCTCCACGTGATGGGTGAAGTGGTCGACCGCGGCATCTTCATGTGGACCGCGGCACCGAACGTCGAATACGACCACGATTTCTCGAAGAAGCCGCTGCGCGAATCGAAACTCCTGCACCGCCGCATCGACGTCGACTTCAACGGCTGGTGGATGTGCATGATCCCGCGCCAGGTCGCCGAAGAAATCAAGCAGCCACTACCGCTCTTCATCAAGTGGGACGACTGCGAATACGGTTTGCGCGCAAAGAAAGCCGGATACCCGACCGTCACGCTGCCCGGTGCCGCGATCTGGCACATGGCGTGGAGCGACAAGGACGACGCCATCGACTGGCAGGCGTACTTCCACCTCCGTAACCGTCTGGTGGTGGCCGCGCTCCACATGCCGGGCAACGGCCGTGGCCTCGTGGTCAACACGGTGAAGGCAACGCTCAAGCACCTGCTGTGCCTCGAGTACTCCACCGTCGCGATCCAGAACAAGGCCATCGCGGACTTCCTCGCCGGACCCGAGCACGTCGCGAACATGCTGCCGACGGCACTCGGTGAGGTCCACGCCCAGCGCAAGGAATTCTCCGACGCCGTCGTACTGCCGTCGTCGACTGCGTTGCCGCTGCCCTCCGGTGCGGATGTCGGAGACGTGAGCCTGCCGCTGTCGACCGTCGCGAAGATCACCCGGGTCCTCAGGGCCGGAGTGCACAACGTGAAGCCGGCCAAGCCGGAACACCTCGAGCGCCCTCAGCTCAATGTTCCGACCATCGACGCCCGTTGGTTCCTGCTCTCGCAGGTCGACGGCGTCACCGTCACCACGGCCGACGGTCGCGGCGTCGTCTACCGCAAGCGAAACCCGAAACTCGCGCTCGAACTGCTCAAGGAAGCAACACGGTTGCGCCGCGAACTCGCCGCCCGTTTCCCCGAGCTCAAGAAGCAGTACCAGGACGCCGTTCCTTCACTGACCAGCACGGAAAGGTGGGAACGTGTCTTCGGCATCTCCTGAAGTACAGATTCTGGCCGGGATTCAGTCGACCGTCGGGCAGCTGCCGGGAGCCGTCAAGGTCGCCCGCGGTATGTCTCACTTCGGTGAGCACTCCCTCGGGTGGATCGCGATCGCTGCCGTCGGTGCTGCTGTGGACAAGCCGCGTCGACGTGAATGGGCCGGAGCAGCCGTCGGAGCATTCGGTGCACACGCCGCCTCCGTGGTTATCAAACGAGTGGTCAGGCGCAAGCGACCTTCCGATCCTTCGGTGCAGGTCAACGTCTCGACACCGAGCAAGCTCAGCTTCCCGTCATCACACGCGACGTCGACGACGGCGGCGGCTGTGCTGATCGGTCGGCTCACCGGGCTACCCTTACCGGCGTTGCTGGTGCCCCCGATGATGCTCTCGCGTCTGGTCCTGGGAGTTCACTACCCGACCGACGTACTCGCCGGAGCGGCACTGGGAGCCGCATCCGCGGCGGTAGTTCGCCGGGTCGAAGAAGCCAGAGCCGAACAGAAATGTGGAGATAAATGAGCGAGGAACCGGCTACGGTCAGCGGACCCCCGAAGTCCCTGCCCGCCGGCATCGTCAAGGCGCTTCGCCCACGTCAGTGGGTCAAGAACGTCCTTGTGCTGGCAGCGCCCATCGCGGCCGGAACCGCCACCGAAGCCGACGTGCTGTTGCCCGTCGCGCTGGCGTTCGTCGTGTTCTGTATGGCGGCATCAGGCATCTATCTCGTCAACGACGCGATGGATGTCGAAGCCGACCGTGCTCACCCCACGAAGCGATTCCGTCCCATCGCGGCCGGAGTTCTACCCGTCAACATCGCCTACGGCATGGCAGTCGTGCTGCTTGCCGGTGCGATCGGGCTGTCCTTCCTGGCCAACTGGCAACTCGCCGTGGTCATGGGCGTGTACATCGTCATCCAGCTCGCCTACTGCTTCGGTCTCAAGCATCAGGCCGTCATCGACATCTGCATCGTCTCGTCCGGCTTCCTGCTTCGAGCGATCGCCGGTGGCGTTGCCGCCGAGATCGATCTCTCGCAGTGGTTCCTGCTGATGATGGCGTTCGGCTCACTCTTCATGGCGGCAGGCAAGCGCTACGCCGAACTGCAGTTGGCCGAGAAGACCGGCGCGAAGATCCGTAAGTCCCTCGAGAGCTACACGATGACGTACCTGCGTTTCGTGTGGACGATGGCAGCGACGACGCTGGTCCTCTGCTACGGACTGTGGGCGTTCCAGCAGGACGCCATCAAGGGCACCAACTGGTACGCCATCTCGATGGTGCCGTTCACCATCGCGGTGCTGCGATACGCGGTGGACGTCGACGGCGGCGAAGCCGGAGAGCCTGAGGAGATCGCGCTCGGTGACCGGGTGCTGCAACTCCTCGCGATTGCGTGGATCGGAGTAGTGGGTGTCGCTGTCTACCTCGTCTGAGCCACGCACCGAGGCCGACCCGCACGTCGACACTGCGGCGAATCGCACCACCCTCAGTCGAGGAGTTTTTCTCGGCGGGGTGGTGCTTGCTGCTGCCCTCATGTTCTGGGGTGCGTGGGAGCGTCGCTGGATCGCCGACGACGGACTCATCGTCTTGCGAACCGTTCGCAACCTGCTCGCGGGGAACGGCCCGGTCTTCAACGCGGGTGAGCGTGTCGAGGCGAACACGAGTACCGCGTGGACGTACATCGTCTACGCGTTCAGTTGGCTCACGCAGATCCGTCTCGAATACGTTGTTCTGACGATCGCGCTCGTACTCTCGACTGCTGCCGTCGTGTTGACGATGCTCGGCACCGGTCGTCTGTACCGCGGCGTTCGGCCGTCGGCGGGCGGAACGATCCTGCTGGTACCGGCAGGTGTTCTCGTCTACATCGCGGTTCCGCCTGCGCGAGATTTCGCCACTTCCGGGCTCGAGACATGCTTGGTGATCTTCTGGATCGCGCTCCTGTGGGTACTGCTCGTTCGGTGGGCGCAGGCGTCGACGCCGTCCACGGCGTCGATCCTGACTCTCTCGTTCGTGGCCGGACTCGGACCACTGGTTCGACCCGAGATGGCGATTCCCGGTGCTGCCGCGTTGATGATGATCGTTCTCTCCGCAGGCCTGACCTGGAAGATTCGCACACTGATCGTCGTCGTCGCCGGACTTGTCCCGGTGGGCTATCAGATCTGGCGAATGGGCTATTACGCCTTGCCGTACCCGAACACCGCGGTGTCGAAGGACGCCGGTGGCGCGAAGTGGGCGCAGGGTTTTGCGTACCTGTGGAACCTGGTCGGGCCGTACCTGCTCTGGTTACCGTTGCTGTTCCTGCTCATCGGTGCGCTGCTGCTCGTGTGGCGAAGCCGAGCGGACACACCTACCGCTACCGCAGATCAACCCGCACGCCCGCTGTGGCAGCGCTTTCAGCAGTTTCTGCGCACGCCGCGGGCGATTGTCACCTTCATTCTCGGCAGTGGGCTGATCCTCGGGATCTACTCTCTGCGCGTCGGCGGCGACTTCATGCACGGCCGCGTCCTGTTGCCGGTGTTGTTCTGCCTGCTCATCCCGGTGGCGGTCATTCCGTTGCGGGTGCCGGCGCGGGCCGCGTTCGGAAGTAATCGCGACACCGCGATCTTCGGAGTCTCGGCGGTGCTGTGGATCGGCACGATCATCTGGGCCTTCTTCGCCGCGAACACGACGGGTATGCCCGAAGGATCCGTGGTGGGTCGCTCGGGAATCGTCGACGAGCGAGCGTTCTACGCACTCAACACCGGTCACAAGCATCCGATCCTGGCCGAGGACTACCTCGACTATCCGCGAATGCGTGCCATGGTCGAGACCATCGCGCGGACTCCGGAGGGTGGGCTGCTGCTGCCGTCCGCGAGCTACGACTCCTGGTTCGTCGTCCCACCACCCGGACCGATCGACGAGCCGGCCGAGCACGTCGTCTTCTTCCTCAACCTCGGAATGACGAGCATGAACGTCGGCCTCGACGTTCGGGTGCTCGATCAGATGGGGCTGGCGTATCCCCTGGCAGCTCACACCGAGCGACTCGAGGACGGCCGGATCGGGCACGACAAGAATCTCTATCCGGACTGGGTGGTCGCGGACACGGGAATGATCGACGTTCGACCGTGGCTGCCGTTCTTCCTCGACGAAGACTGGGTTGCGGACGCAAAGCTGGCCATCACCTGCCCGGAAACTCAGGAGCTACTCACGTCGTACCGCTCCGAGCTGACCTGGGCCAGATTCAAACAGAACTTCCAGCAGGCATTCGACTTCGCGAAGTACCGATTCGACCGGGTTCCGGCCTACGAATTGGAACGCTGCGGTCTCGTTCCACCGGAGTCACCCAGGTGATGTGATCAGCATCACCGACTGTTGAGGGTTTGAATATTTCGATTCAGTAACACCGAATTGATTGGCCACGATGTACTCGAAGACGATTCACCTAACCTGAATCACCCCCGAGGGGTGATGACGGTGTTGCTCGCGGATTGGGACGTAACGGTCCACCTATTTGTCACAGCTGAACCTGTGACATAAAGTCCAGCGAGCGCAGTGTGACTTGGAAGAGGTCCGCTGCCGACCCGAACTCGTTCGGGCTGGCAGAAAAGCCTGTTCCCCGACGGAATCCGCCGGAACCACTCCACCGAGTGGGTTCCGCAGACGAAGAGAGAGAGCAGTATCCATGCGTTTTGCCAGAAAGAGGCTGACCCAGCGCCTCAAGCACCGAGCGTTGGCCATCGGTGCCGCAGCACTTGTGCTCCCCCTTGCTGCAGGAGTTGCCGGTAGTGCTGTCGCCTCTGCTGCGCCTGCGCACACTGCTCCCAGCCACACCGCCCCCTCCGGCGGATACGACGAGCTGTGGGTGCCCTCCTCGATGGGCAACATCAAGGTCCAGGTCCAGTGGGCCGCTCGCGGCGGAAACGCTGCCCTTTACCTCCTCGACGGCCTGCGTGCGCGTAACGACGCCAACGCGTGGAGCTTCGAGACCAATGCGATGGACCAGTACCGCAACGACAACATCACTCTCGTGATGCCCGTCGGCGGCGAGTCCAGCTTCTACAGCGACTGGTATGCACCGTCGAACTTCAACGGCCAGCAGATCACGTACAAGTGGGAAACCTTCCTCACCGAAGAACTGCCCAACTTCCTCGCGAACTACGGCGTCTCGCCCACCAACAACGCGGTCCTCGGCCTCTCGATGGGTGGCAGCGCTGCTCTGACGCTGGCTGCTTACCACCGTGACCAGTTCAAGTTCGCCGGCTCGCTGTCGGGCTACCTGAACATCTCGGCTCCGGGCATGCGCGAGGCAATCCGCGTCGCAATGCTCGATGCCGGTCGCTTCAACGTCGACTCCATGTGGGGACCGCCGTGGAGCCCGTCCTGGCTGCGCAACGACCCGTTCGTCTTCGCACCGCGTCTGCAGGGCCTGTCGATGTACATCTCGTCGGCAAGCGGCCTGCCCGGTGAATACGACCACCCGCGCGCACCGATCGACTACTACAACACGGCTAACGGCATGGGCCTCGAGGCTCTCGCCCTGGTCAACACCCGTGCATTCCAGATCCGCATGAACTCGCTGGGTATCCCGGCCACCTACAGCTTCCCGTCCAACGGCACGCACTCGTGGCCGTACTGGTCGGCAGAGCTGTGGAAGGCTCGCGGCCAGATCCTCGACACCATGAACGCTTGGTGATCGTGCGCGATCCCGTGACCTAGTCACTTCACCAGTGCCGTTCCGGACTCCTCGAAGGAGAACCGGGACGGCACTTGTGTATTCAGGTGCTGCACAAGCGCCCGATGTCAGTAACAATTGCACCACCAGTAACAGCGCGGCTACCCCAAGCGGGGATCGTTTGCGTGTAGAAATAGTTTCAACGGGGGTCTGGCTGCTCAGGCGGCCACACGATCGACGCGCGGACCGAACGTAAGGAAAGAGAGTGAGCTCATGCGAGTAGGCCTTGCCACGGAGGACCGTCGCCGGTCCCGGGCAACCTTCCGGACAAAGGTCGTCGGCGCACTGGCAGCGATGCTGGTTCTGCCGATCGCCGCGGGCTTGACGACGGCCGGAACCGCGGCAGCCGCGCCGGCACCTGCTCAGGCCGCACCGGCCGCCACCCAGAACCCCACCGGAGCAGCGGTCACGAAGGTCGACTGGCTCAGCGAGCGTCGCGTCGCGCTGTGGGTGAACTCTCCCGCGATGGGCACCCCGATTCAGGTGCAGATCCTCTTGGCCCGCGATTGGAACGTCAATCCGTCGGCCAGCTTCCCCTCGGTCTGGATGCTCGACGGTCTTCGCGCGACCGACAACGAGAACGCCTGGACCTACGAGACCGACGCCGAGTCCTTCTACGCGGACAAGAACGTCAACGTCATCCTCCCGGTCGGCGGTCAGTCCAGCTTCTACTCCGACTGGCTCCAGCCCGACAACGGCAAGAACTACCGGTGGGAGACGTTCCTGACCAAGGAACTGCCCCCCATCCTCGAAAAGGACTGGCGGACCACGCAGACACGCGGTGTCGTCGGACTGTCGATGGGCGGCACGTCCGCCATGTTCCTCACGGCGCGCAACCCCGGCTTCTTCAAGTTCGCCGCTTCGCTCTCCGGCATCCTCACCACCACCTCGCTCGGCATGCCTCAGGCAATCCAGTTCGCGATGACCGACGCCGGTGGATACAACTCCGCCGCGATGTGGGGACCGCCGTCCAACCCGCAGTGGGCTGCACACGATCCGTACGCGCTCGCCGAGAAGCTCAAGGGCGTCAGCCTGTACGTCTCGAGTGGTAGCGGTACGACCGGCCCGTACGACCAGCCGTCGGGAATTCCCGGCGTAAGCACCAACTACGCAGGCATGGGCCTCGAGATCCTCGCTCGCCTGACCTCGCAGACCTTCGCGACCAAGCTCAACCAGCTCGGAATCCCCGCGCAGGTCAACTACCGCCCGTCCGGAACCCACTCGTGGCCGTACTGGCAGTTCGAGCTTCATCAGCTGTGGCCGCAGTTGGCCAACGCCATCGGCGTCGAGGTCGAGAAGCCGGCTTGCGGCACTTCGGGTGAGATCGGTGCGACGGCTGCAGCCAACGGCTGGATCGGTGACTGCATCACCCCCGAGTACAGCGTCGCGGGTGGCCTGGCACAGGACTTCCGCAACGGTCGCATCTACTTCACCAGTGGAACGGGCGCCCAGCCCGTCGCCGGTCGTATCGCCGGCGCGTACATGAACACCGGAGCAGCGGCCGGCCCGCTCGGCTTCCCGCGTACCCCCGAACTCGGTACCCCCGACGGACGCGGACGCTTCAACCACTTCCAGAACGGCTCCATCTACTGGACCCCGCAGACCGGCGCTCACCCCGTCAGCGGCGACATCCTCGCCGAGTGGTCCGCACAGGGTTGGGAAGGTGGCCCGCTCGGCTACCCGACTGCCGACGAGATCGCGACCCCCGGCAAGCCGGGCAAGGTCCAGGGATTCGAGATCGGCGCAATGTACAGCAGCGCCAACGGAACTCACGCGGTTCTCGGAATGATCATGGGCAAGTACGGCGAACTCGGCTGGGAAAACGGCTGGCTCGGATTCCCGAAGTCGAACGAGGTTCCGATCAAGGACAACGGACGCTTCACCGAGTTCGAGGGCGGCAACATCTACTGGAGCCCCGGCACCGGTGCATGGTCCGTCGAGAACGGTCCGCTGTTCGACGGTTGGAAGAGCGTCGGATACGAAGGTGGACGACTCGGATTCCCGATCAGTGACAAGTTCGACATTCCCGGTGGTGTCCAGCAGAACTTCCAGTTCGGCTACATCACGGTGATCGGTGACAAGACAGAAGTTCACTAACTCACAGTGGTGCACGACGGGCGGGCCCGATCACGGATCGGTGCCCGCCCGCGTGCGTTGCGTAACCTGTTGATGGACTTTCGACTGAAGGCAAGGACGGACATTGATGTCGCTTTTCTCGGGTAACCGAAACACTTGTGCACGCGCGATCGCGGTCGGCGCCCTGGTGCTCGCCACCGGTGGCGCGCTTGTCGCGTGCGGTAGTGACGACTCCACTGCAACCTCCAATCCGGTCACCACGACGTCCGCGGCGGCTTCGTCCTCGAGCGGTTCGGCATCTGCGTCCGCCTCTGCGACCACGACGGCGTCGGCTGCGCCCACCAGTCCGGGAGCCGCGGCCACCGCGCCGCCGGAGCAGCCGCAGAGCATCGAGGGCTTCCCGGGTCCCACAGTCGTCGAGGTCAGTCCCGAGGCACAGAAGTTCCTCGACGGACTGAAGGCGAAGGGCATCACCCCAGCCGGTGACGGAAGCATCGCCGTCAACACGGCCAATTACATCTGCGCTGCCGGTCCTCAGACCGACGACGAGGTCCTGACCTTCGTGACCGCCTTCGTCGGCCAGGAAGCGTCGGCGGAAGGCAAGCAGATCACTCCCGAGCAGGCAGGTGCGAACGCTCAGATCTACATCGACGTCGCCAACGCCACCTACTGCAAGTAGGCGCGGGTCATGGCGAGGTCTGGAAAGCGTCGTGGGTGCCTGATCCCGCTGCTGATCATTCTTGTGGTCGCAGCGGTCGTGATCGGCGGTTGGTACATCCTGGCCGGGCGGGTGCCTTCGCCGACTCCGATCCCGCCGAGCCCGGAGCCTCCGGTGTCTCAGCCGGCCAGTTGCCCCGATGTCCAGGTAGTAGCCATACCGGGTACGTGGGAGTCGAGCGCTACCGACGACCCGTACAACCCGACAGCCAATCCGGCGTCGTTGATGCTGAACGTGACCCGTCCTCTGCAGGAGAAGTTCGATACTTCACGGGCCGACGTCTACACCGTTCCGTATGTCGCACAGTTTTCGAATCCGGTTGCGATCCCGCCGGACGGACAGCAGTCCTACAACAACAGTCGGGCTGCGGGAACTGCTGCCACTAACGACTTTCTGATGAAGCGGCACGCCGAGTGCCCGCTCACGAGTTACGTCCTGACCGGATTTTCCCAGGGCGCGGTGATCGCGGGTGACGTCGCCGCGAGTATCGGCGACGGTACCGGCGCGGTGCCTGCCGATCTGGTTCTGGGCGTCGGCTTGATCGCCGACGGTCGGCGCGATCCGGCGTTCGGGAACACCGTTGGCCCGAGCGTTGCCGGTGTCGGCGCCGAGCTGTCGCTGAACGGGCTGAAGCTGCCCGGTCTCACGATGACCGGCCCGAGGCCCGGCGGGTTCGGTGACCTCAACGATCGGACCTATCAGATCTGCGCGCCGAGCGACGGTATCTGCGACGCGCCGGCAGCCGCTCTCAACCCGACCAACTGGCTGAGTTCGGCGCCGCGACTGCTCGAGTACTACAACAACCCTGTGCACGCGATGTACAACTCCTTCCAAGTCGATCCGAACGGCACGACGGCCACCCAATGGATGGCACAGTGGGCTGCGGAGAAGATCGACGCTGCACCGACGCCGCCCCACAGTTGAGTCACCGCCGCACTGTTGATTCGTCACAATCGGGCGTCTCGGGAGTTCGCTCGCGGGTAATCTGCTCGTTTGGTCCCGGTAGAGTGCTGCACGGTCCGGGGGCTTCCTCTACAGTGCTGTCACGTAAGTGACTGGCGAGTAGGTTCGATTTGTCCGAGTTTGTAGTTCGAGTACGACGTACGTGTCCATCACAGGAGATCGATATATGAGTTCCACCCACGGCAGCGATGCCCTACGCAAATTTCGGTTTGCGGCCGGTGGCGAGGGCAACGCCGAAGAGGGTGGTGCGCGACGCTTCGTCAAGCTCGCGCAGAAGGCCGAGGAACTCGGCTACGACTCGTTCATGATTCCGGATCACCTGGGTAATCAGGTCGGCCCGATCGCCGCTCTCGGAGCGCTCGCGGTGGCCACCGACAAGATTCGTCTCGGCACCGCCGTGTTGGCCAACGGCTTCCGTCATCCTGCTGTGCTCGCGAAGGACGCGGCGACAATCGACGTGCTGTCCGGTGGTCGACTCGAACTCGGTATCGGTGCGGGCTGGATGAAGGAAGAGTTCGACAAGGGCGGCATCGCCTACGAAAGTCCGGGCGTTCGCATCGAGAAGCTCGAGGAGTCTCTGCAGATTCTCGACGTTCTGCTGCGCGGGCAGGAATGCACTTTCGAAGGCAAGCACTATCAGGTGCGCGGCCTCAAGGGCAGCCCGCGACCGCGGCAGGGCCCGCGGCCACCGATCATCGTGGGCGGCGGAGGCCCGAAGATGCTTGCTCTCGCGGCGAAGTACGCGGACATCATCTCGGTCGCCACACCGACCAACCGTGACGGGCGGCTTCTGCTCTCCGGAATCACGATGGAAAAGACCATCGAACGTGTCGAGCGGATCCGCGAAGCTGCCGGCGAGCGTTTCGATGAGATCGAACTCAACTGGACCATCACCATGATCATGATCACCGACGATCGAGAGCAGGCTGCCGAAATGGCAATCGCCGCTCTGGACCAAGGTTTTCCGCCGAACATCGAAGTGGATCGTAAGCTGAGCGTGGAGGAGCTGTTGAACTCTCCATACCTGGCTGTGGGCACTTTCGAGGAAATCGCAGACCAGATTCGACTGGTCCGCGAGAAGACGTCGATGTCGTACGTCGGGGTCTTCCCGACGCAGATGGAAGCGTTCGCCCCGATCATCCCGTTACTGGCGGGCGAGTAGGCCGGAGAATACGGACGATGCGAATCTGTAACATATCGATGGTTTGGGATCGATGAAGTGATTCAGGTGAGTTGCGCACAAAGTGCGATTCGATTGATCGAAGATGGACCCGAGAGAGCGAAGGAAGTCTGGGGCGCAGGCATGAAAGACAGTGCTTGTGTGATCGCTTCGGAGGAGATGGAATGAACGCGCTGTTCGATGGCTTTCTCGACGAGAAGGGCCAGATCCGCCTGCAACCAGGCTTCACGCTGGTCGACTACGTCGAGCAACACTCGCGTGTCAACGCGGACGAGCTCGCGTATCGGTACATCGACTACTCACGCGAGCGTGACGGTGAAGCCCTGGAGCTGACCTGGGAGCAGTTCGGTGTGCGTCTGCGCGCTGTTGCAGCCCGTCTGCAGCAGGTCACCAAGCGTGGCGACCGTGTCGCGATTCTTGCTCCGCAGGGACTCGACTACGTCATTTCGTTCTTCGCGGCCATTCAGGCCGGTTCCATCGCGGTGCCGCTCTTCGATCCGGACGAGCCCGGTCACACCGACCGTCTTCACGCTGTTCTCGGTGACTGCAAGCCGACTGCGATTCTGACTGCCGCATCGTCGGCGGCCGGTGTTCGACAGTTGTTCCGCTCGCTTCCCGCTGCCGAGCGTCCGCGCATCATCGCCGTCGACGCGATTCCCGACACCGTCGGTGAAACGTGGGTTCGCCCCGACATCGAACTCGACGACATCGCGTACCTGCAGTACACCTCGGGTTCGACCCGAGTTCCCGCCGGCGTGGAGATCACCCATCGTGCTGTCGGAACGAACGCGCTCCAGATGGTCGACTCCATCGAACTCAACGAGGACTCTCGGGGCGTCACGTGGCTGCCGCTGTTCCACGACATGGGCCTGCTGACGGTCATCCTGCCTGCTCTGGGCGGCAAGTACATCACCATCATGAGCCCGCGTGCTTTCGTGCAGCGGCCGTACCGGTGGATCAAGGAACTTGCTGCGGTTTCCGACGGCGCCGGCACCTTTGCTGCCGCTCCCAACTTCGCTTTCGAGCACGCTGCCGCGCGTGGCCTGCCGAAGGACGGCGAGACCCTGGACCTGAGCAACGTCATCGGTCTGATCAACGGCAGTGAGCCGGTCACGACGTCGTCGATGCGCAAGTTCAACGACGCTTTTGCTCAGTACGGTCTGCCCAAGACTGCGATCAAGCCGTCGTACGGCATGGCCGAGGCGACGCTCTTCGTCTCCTCGACCAAGCATTCCGACGAGGCCAAGGTCATCTACGTCGACCGCACGGAACTCAACAAGGGACGCATGGTCATCGTCGACCAGTACTCCGAGAACGCAATCGCGCAGGTCTCCTGTGGGTACGTCTCGCGCAGTCAGTGGGCGGCGATCGTCGATCCCGAGACGCTGACCGAGGTCCCCGACAATCACGTCGGCGAGATCTGGTTGCACGGCGAGAACATCGGTATCGGCTACTGGGGTCGCCCCGACGAGACGGCGGAGACCTTCCACAACAAGCTGGACAATCGGTTGAGCGAAGACAGCCACACCGAGGGCACGCCGGCGGATGCCAACTGGATGCGTACCGGCGACTTCGGCGTCTACGTCGACGGCGAGCTGTACATCACCGGGCGCGTCAAGGACCTCGTGATCGTCGACGGTCGCAATCATTACCCGCAGGACCTCGAGGCTTCGGCTCAGGAAGCCAGCCCGGCTCTGCGCCCCGGCTTCATCGCTGCGTTTGCCGTACCGGCCAACCAGCTGCCGTCCGTCGTGTTCTCCAACACGCACTCGGGTCTGAAGTTCGACGACGACGATTCCTCGGAGCAGTTGGTCATCGTGGCCGAGCGTGCTCCCGGCGCAGGCAAGGCCGATCCGCAGCCGATCGCGGACACCGTGCGTGCGGCGATTTCTTCCCGTCACGGTGTTACGGCCCGAGACATCCTGCTCGTCCCCGCGGGTTCGATTCCGCGTACGTCCAGCGGCAAGATCGCTCGCCGCGCGTGTAAGGCGAGCTATATCGAGGGAACGTTGCGAGGCGGCTATCAGCAGACCGCATTCCCCGATAGCGTTTGAGGAGCAGTCCCTTCATGATCGGTGGCTTGGTGAGTTGATGGTTGAACAAGATGGTGCGCAGAGCAAAGACGTTGTGAGCGAGATGAGTGTCGCGCAGCTGCGTGAGTGGCTTCGCAATTGGATCGCCAACGCGACCGGTCAGCCGGCGGGTTCGATCACGGACGATCGCCCGATGGAAGAGTTCGGGCTCGCCTCGCGGGACGCAGTCGCTCTGAGCGGAGACATCGAGGATCTGCTCGGCGTCACGCTGACCGCCACGGTTGCCTATCAACACCCCACCATCGCTTCGCTGGCTACTCGGATCATCGAAGGTGAGCCCGAGGCGCCGCAGGAGACCGTCGACGCCTCGTACTACGTCTCAGGCGGCACGACGGACGCTCACGACATCGCCATCGTCGGACTGTCCACACGATTCCCCGGTGCCGGGCACACGCCTTCGGACATGTGGGAAATGCTGGCGGACGGACGCGACGGCATCAGCGACCTCCCCGAGGACCGCTGGGCCGAGTTCATGTCGGATCCCGCCATCAAGGCCGCGGTCGAGAACGCGAACACCAAGGGCGGGTACCTCGACGACGTCAAGGGCTTCGACGCCGAGTTCTTCGCGATGTCTCCGCTCGAGGTCGTCAACGTCGATCCGCAGCAGCGCCTCGCACTCGAACTCGCGTGGGAAGCACTCGAGCACGCTCGCATTCCGGCCAGTGGGCTCAAGGGCAAGCAGGTCGGTGTTTTCATCGGCAGTTCCGCCAACGACTACCAGTTGCTCGCGGTCAGTGATCCGACGACGGCGCATCCGTACGCGTTGACCGGAACGTCGACGGCGATCGTCGCGAACCGGGTCTCGTACTTCTTCGACTTCCGTGGACCGTCCATCGCTCTGGACACCGCGTGTTCGTCTTCGCTGGTTGCCGTTCACGAGGCTGTGCGCTCGCTGCGCAGCGGTGACTCCAACATCGCGCTGGCCGGTGGCGTCAACATGCTGCTGGCCCCTCCCGGAACCCTCGGTTTCGATCAGACCGGGATGCTCGCTCCCGACGGAAAACTGCGTGCCTTCTCCGCTCAGGCTCAGGGCATCGTTCGCAGTGAGGGCGGCGGACTCGTCGTGCTCAAGCGTCTCGAAGACGCCGAGCGTGACGGAGATTCCATCCTCGCGGTGATCGCCGGATCCGCGGTCAACCAGGACGGCCGTTCCAACGGTCTGCTCGCACCCAATCCCGATGCCCAGGCCGACGTGTTGCGTTTCGCGTACCGCGACGCCGGAATCTTGCCGACCACCGTCGACTACATCGAGGCGCACGGAACGGGTACCGATCTCGGTGATCCCATCGAGGCCGACGCGCTCAGTCGTGTCGTCGGTCGTGGTCGTGACGACGACAAGCCGGCACTGCTCGGTAGCGCGAAGACCAACTTCGGGCACCTGGAAGCAGCTGCAGGTGCCGCCGGCCTGATCAAGGTCGTTCTGGCGATGCAGGAAAACAAGATTCCCGCGACGATCAACTACCTGGGCCCGAACCCGCACATCGACTTCGAGAAGTCGCACCTGCAGGTGACGCCCGAGGCCACCGACTGGCCGCGTTACACCGGCAAGGCTGTCGCCGGTGTCTCCGGTTTCGGTTTCGGCGGAACCAACGCGCACGTCGTGGTCAAGGAATACGTGCCTGCCGAGACGGTAGTCGATGAACCGGTTGTGGATGCCCCGGTGGTCGACGAACCGGCAGCAGAGAACGAGAGCACCGTTGTGCTGGCCGTTTCCGGTGCGCTGCCGTCGCGTCGTCGCCGCGCAGCCGCTGATCTGGCCGACTGGCTCGAAACCGAAGAGGGAAGCAAGACGCCCCTCGCCGACGTCGCCCGCACACTCGCGCGTCGCAACCACGGACGCTCGCGCGCCGCTGTTCTGGCGAAGACGCGCTCCGAGGCCATCAGCTCGCTGCGCGCCGTCGCCGCAGGCAAGCCTGCTCAAGGAGTCTTCTCCGCCGACTCGCCGTCGCCCAAGGGCGCGGTGTGGGTGTTCTCGGGCTTCGGCTCGCAGCACCGCAAGATGGCCAAGCAGCTCTACACGGAGAACTCGGCCTTCAAGGCGGCCGTCGACGAGGTCGACGCGCTGATCCAGGACGAGGCCGGTTACTCGATGGTCGAGATGTTCCTCGACGATTCGATCGAGTACAACGTCGAGACCGCGCAGGTGGGAATCTTCACCATCCAGGTCGGTCTGGCCGCGTTGCTGCGTCACCACGGCGCCGAGGCCGAAGCCGTGGTTCCGCACTCGATGGGTGAGGCCGCTGCCGCGTACGTTTCCGGCGGCCTGAACCTGGAAGACGCTGTCCGCGTGATCTGTTCACGTTCACGGCTGATGGGTGAGGCCGAGGGCGCACTTGTCGGTGACGACATCCGTCTGATGGCTCTGCTCGAGTACAGCGCATCCGAGATCGAGGCGCTACTGCCCACGTACCCCAAGCTCGAGGTCTGTGTTTACGCAGCTCCGACGCACACGGTGATCGGTGGACCACAGCCGGACATCGAGGCGATCGTCGCGGCCGCCGAGGCCGACGGCAAGATGGCGCGTGTCCTGCAGACCAAGGGTGCCAGCCACACCTCACAGGTCGATCCGTTGCTCGGCGAGCTTGCCGCGGAGTTGGCCGGTATCGAGCCGACCACGTTGAAGCTCGGCGTCTACTCGTCCGTCGACAAGGACACTTTCTACCGTCCCGGTCACGAGCCGATCCATCAAGAGGCGTACTGGGTCAAGGGTCTTCGCCACAGCGTGTACTTCACCAATGCGGTACGCGGTGCAGTTGCCCACGGCCACACCACTTTTGTCGAGCTTGCACCCAATCCGGTGACGCTGATGTCGGTGGCGGCTACCGCTTTCGATTCGGGCCTGCACGACATGGAGCTCATCCAGACGCTCAAGCGTAAGGAAGACGAGTCCGCGGGTGTTCTTGCCGCTCTCGCGCAGCTGTACGTGCACGGCCATGCCGTGAACCTCGAGTCTCTGCTTCCCGCAGGCGATTTCGCTTCGGTTCCGCGTACCGCATTCCTGCGTAAGCCGTATTGGCTCGACATTCGCGTCAGTGCCGGCGGTTCGGCTCGCGTACCGGGTTCGCACGTCGCTCTGCCCGACGGCCGCCACGTGTGGGAGGTCGACGCATCCGCCGTCACCGATCTGGCTGTGCTCGTGAGCGCTGCTGCCGGACAGGTGCTCTCGGATGTCGCTCTCACCGCTGCCGTTCCCCATGGTGAGCTGGCCGGCGCTGCGACCCTGACGACGACACTCAACCCGCATCTGGGTGGAGCGTCGGTGCAGGTGCACGCTCGTGAGGGTGCTACGTTCCGTCTGCTCTTCGACGCCGTCGTCACGTCGGGTGAGCCGCTGCCCGAGCTGGTCGTCAGCGCGCCGGTCAAGACCAGTGCGCCGATGGAATCCCTGGCCGAGGTCGTCGAAGACGCCGGAGACAAGTGGGATCCGAACGGTTCGCAGAGCCTCGACGACCGCCTCAAGATCGTGGTAGCCGAGTCGATGGGGTACTCGCCGGAGGATCTGCCGGCCGAGGTTCCGCTCATCGAACTGGGTCTCGACTCGCTCATGGCGATGCGTATCAAGAACCGCGTCGAGTACGAGTTCGACATTCCGCAGCTCCAGCTCCAGGCAGTCAAGGACGCGAGCCTCAACGAGGTCAACAAGTACCTGCGCTACGCGATCGACAATCGCGAAGAGGTTCAGGCGATGGCCGACAAGCAGGCCGCGGAGAAGTTGGCGGCCGACGCTGCTGACGAGGATGTTGCTCCCGCCGAGGTGGCAGTGGAACTACCTACCACTGCTCCGGTTGCAGCTGCGCCTTCCGATCCTTCTCGAGCCGGAACTGCCGACGACGCAGGCTCGGACGTTCCGCCGCGAGATGCGGCCGAGCGCTTGACGTTTGCGACGTGGGCGGTTGTCACCGGGAAGTCGGCCAAGGGCATCTTCAACGATCTGCCGATCGTCGGTGACGAGGTCGCCGAGAAGCTTGCTGCTCGGCTTTCCGAGCGTGCCGGTGGCGAGATCACTCTCGACGACGTTCTCGACTCCACCACCATCGAAGAGCTTGCGGACGTCGTTCGCCAGTACCTCGAGGACGACGGCAAGATCGACGGACTCGTGCGTACTCTGCGTGCCCGCCCCGAAGGTTCCACTGCCGTACCGGTATTCGTCTTCCATGCTGCCGGTGGTTCGACGGTGACGTACGAGCCTTTGCTCAAGCGCCTGCCCGCCGGCACGCCGATGTACGGATTCGAGCGGGTCGAGGGCTCGATCGAAACCCGCGCTGCTGCTTACGTTCCGCTGCTGCGTGAGATCCAGGGCGACGGGCCGTACGTGCTGTGTGGCTGGTCGTTCGGTGGCGTGATGTCGTATGCGGTCGCGAAGTTGCTGCGCGAGCAGGGTGCCGACGTGCGTGTGGTCGGGCTGCTCGACACCGTCATGGCCGGCGAGGTCGTGCCGGACACCGAGGCGGAACGACGCAAGCGTTGGGAGCGCTACGGCAAGTTCGCCAAGCGCACCTACAACCTGGATGTGCCGCTGCCGCTTGACGTTCTGGCTTCCACCGAAGCCGACGAGGATCAGATCCAGATCTTGATGGACATGATCAAGATGAGCGGCGCCAAGATTCCCGGCGGCATCATCGAGCATCAGCGGACGTCGTGGTTGGACAATCGCGCCATCCAGACGGCCGAGTTCAGCAGTTACGACGGCGACGTCGTGCTCTACATGGCTGACAAGTACCACGACGAGCTGATGACGCTCGAGCCTGCATTCAAGACCCGCAAGGCAGATGGTGGTTGGGGTGACTACGTGAAGAACCTCGAGGTCGTCTACATCGGCGGGGACCACCTGCAGATCGTCGACGAGCCGTACATCGCGAAGGTTGCGGCAGACCTCACCACCAAGCTGGCCCAGATCGAGACAGCTCAGACCAAAGCAGCGGAAACCGGAGTTCAGAAGTGACGACAACCACCGCGGAGAAGCTCGCTGAACTCCGCGAAAAGTTGGAGAAGGCAAAGGAACCCGGCTCGGCTCGGGCCATTGCCAAGCGCGATGCAGCAGGGCACAGCACGCCGCGCCAGCGCATCGACATGTTGCTCGACCCCGGTAGCTTCATCGAGATCGGTGCCCTGGTGAAGATGGCGGGCGAGGGCAACCCGTACAGCGACGGCGTCATGACCGGTCACGGAACCGTCGACGGGCGTCCGGTAGCCGTGTTCGCGCACGATCAGACGGTGTTCGGCGGTGCCGCCGGAGAGATGTTCGGCCGTAAGGTCGCAGCTGTCAACGATTTTGCGCTGAAGGTGGGCTGCCCGGTCGTCGGTATCAACGATTCCGGTGGAGCTCGCATCCAGGACGCCGTTTCCTCGTTGGCCTGGTACGCCAACATGGGTTCACGTCAGGAGCCGTTGTCCGGCCTGTGCCCGCAGATCTCGGTCATCCTCGGTAAATGCGCCGGCGGTGCCGTGTACGCCCCGATCAACACGGACGTCGTGGTCGCGACCGAAGAGTCGTACATGTTCGTCACCGGACCCGACGTCATCAAGTCGGTCACCGGCGAAGAGGTCAGCCTCGAGGACTTGGGTGGAGCCCGCAAGCAGGCGGAGTACGGAAACATCCATCACGTCGCTCCCGACGAGAAGGCTGCCTTCGACTGGGTGCGTGAGTACCTGAGCTTCATGCCGTCGTCGTGCCAGGAGAAGGCGCCGCTGATCAACCCGGGCCTCGAACCCGAGATCACCGAGTCGGATCTCGAACTCAATGCGTTCATGCCGGATGCCGACAACGCCGGCTACGACATGCACGACATCATTCTGCGGATCTTCGACGACGGCACTTTCCACGAAATCGGAGCCCAGGTCGCGCACAACGTGATCACCGGATTCTCCCGCGTCGACGGCCTGCCCGTCGGTGTCGTGGCCAACCAGCCCACGTACCTCAGTGGCGCCCTCGACGCGGACAGCTCCGACAAGGCCGCCCACTTCGTGCGTCTGTGCGACGCTTTCAACATCCCGCTCGTCTTCGTCGTCGACACACCGGGATTCCTTCCCGGCGTCGATCAGGAAAAGGTCGGCGTCATCAAGCGCGGCGGGCGTTTCCTGTTCTCGTACATCGAAGCCACTGTGCCGAAGGTGACTGTGGTGGTTCGTAAGGCGTACGGCGGCGGTTATGCCGTCATGGGCTGCAAGCAGCTCGGTGCCGACATCAACCTCGCGTGGCCGACCGCTCGTATCGCCGTGATGGGCGCCGAGGGTGCCGTCAACATCATGGGGCGGCGTCAGCTCGCCGAGGCCGGTGAGAATGCACCCGCGGTGCGTGCTCAGCTGATCAACTTCTACAACGAGTTCGTCGCGACGCCGTACATCGCGGCCGAGCGCGGATACATCGACGCGGTGATCGAGCCTTCGCAGACGCGTCTCGAGATCCGTAAGGCTCTGAAGTTGCTCGCGGACAAGACGATCTTCAAGAACCCGCGCAAGCACAACTTGATGCCGCTCTAGTTCTTTTTGTCACCGAGGGCGTCGAACTGGCGGCGTAGCGCTTCTATCGCCGCCAGGACGGCCGGCCTTTCGCTGTCTGTCCGCCAGGCGAGGTAGATGTCTCGGCCGAGCGGCGGAACCGTGTCGAGCATTCGAACACCTTCCGGCGGTACAACTCTCGCCAGACGTGGAATCAATGCGACGGCGAGGCCCTGAGCGACGAATTCGACCTGGGTGGGAAACTCGGCGACCTCGTACTCGATTCGTGGGTCGAACCCCTGCGCGCGCAGGGTCCGGACGGTGAAGGTGTGAAAGTCCGTTCCCCGTGTCCACGTCGCCCAGGCATGCTCGGACAGCTCGCTGAGCGCGACGACCTTGTTCTCCGCCAGCGGATGTGACGCCGGGAGAGCGAGCAGCGCCACGTCGTCGTACACGGGCGTGAAGGAGAGTCCGTCGGGAAGTTCGACGGGCAGAGTGCTCCAACTGTCGACCACCACGACGTCGAGGTCGCGGCGAATCAGTGCGGGGAGCAGTTCTTCGGATTCGCCTTCGTTGAAGGTGATTTCGAGCTGCGGGTGCGCATGCCTGATTTCGGCGATGGCTCGCGGCAGCACCGTCCTGCTGGGGGAGACCAGGGCGCCGATACGTACGCGGCCCGTCACCTCGCTCTGCAGCGACGCGATTTCCGCCTCGGCCTGGGCGAGCGTCGAGAGAACCTCTGCGGTTCGGCGCGCGAGGATTCGGCCCGCTTCTGTGAGTCGCACACCGCGGCCCTGCGGTTCGAGGAGCGGAACACCGACCTCTCGCTCGAGCTTGTTCAACTGCTGCGAAATTCCGGAGGGTGTGACATGCAAGGTGCGGGCGGCAGCCGCTACTGATCCGTTCTCGGCGACGGCGTGCAGGGCGCGAAGTCTTTCGAGATTCAACACAGTAGTAATGCTACCGAATATACGGTCTGAACATTTGCTTGTGCTGAATAGTTAGCGGCAGGAACATTGTCGAGTGACCACACTGACCTCCGCGACCGCGCAGACATCGACACCCACCCGAACTCCTCGGGGGCGCATCGACCCTCGATTGCTCGTCGTCGGAGGCGCAGCTGCGATCTCGATCAGTTCGCTCCTCATCAAGCTGGCCGATGTGGGGCCCTCGACCGCCGTCTTCTTCCGTTGCTTCCTGGCCTTGCCGCCGCTGTTGTGGTTGGCGTGGCGGGAGTACCGCCGGGTGGGCAAGCCGAGCCGGCGGGCAGTCGTTCTGCAGGTGCTCGGCGGTCTGCTGCTCGGGCTGGATTTCGCGTTGTGGTCGCAGTCGATTCTGATGATCGGCGCGGGGATGGCGAGCGTCGTCGTGAACGTGCAGGTGGTCGTGGTGCCCGCACTGTCCTGGTTGGTGTTCGGCCATCGGGTGCCGATGCGGTTCGTCTTCGCCCTGCCGTTCATGTTCACGGGAATCGCCTTGGGGGCGGCGTGTTCGGGGGTGGGGGAACCGGCGACGACTTGCTGTGGGGAACGGCGCTCTCGCTCGTCTCCGGAATCGCCTACGGCGGCTACATCTTCGTGGTCGGCCGGACGGGCGAGGCGGATCGGGCAGCGAGCCAGGTGTTGATCTCGACGACGTCCGCGGGCATCGCCGGGTCCGTCATCGGATCACTGTGGGGCCGGATCGATTTCGTCCCGGGCTGGGAAGCCTTCGGCTGGCTCGCGGCACTGGCGCTGGTCGGCCAGGTGTTCGGCTGGATGCTGATGGGGCACTCGCTCCCTCGGCTTCCCGCCGAGGTGGGCGCGACGCTCCTGCTCATGCAACCGGTACTCGCCGTACTGCTGGCGGTTGTGCTGCTCGGCGAACGGCCCGGTATCGGGCAACTACTCGGGTGCGTCGTCGTTGTCGGAGCGGTGTCTGCCGTCTCCGTGCGTCGCACCCGAGCAGTCACCCGAGTAGGTAGCGCAGGCTAGTGCACTCGCATCTCGCCGGGCATCCACATGCCCGAGCGGGTTGCGGTGCCCGTCTCCACCTCTGCCGGAACAGCATTCGGGAAGTACCGGTCGTACCGCTCGAGTGATCCCCAGTCCCGCGCCCAGTCGTCCTTCAGGTACGTAGGAACCGTCGTCGCACCGGCAAGAACCTCGGTGAATCCGAGCGGGCCACCGTTGTCCGCAGACTGCCAGGTGTCGGTGGAACTGACCGCAAGAGGACGGTCCGGGAGGATGCGGAAGTTCGGCATCTCGGCCACGCCGTTCTGATGTGTGAACGGACGTTGGCACGGGAACTGAAGGCCGACAGCCCAATCCAGGAGCACCGGCTGCTCGTTGCCGATGTACGAGTTCAGGGACTCGAGCTTGGGCACGCGCGGCGGCGTGAATGCCATCCACTGATCGCCCGTGAGGTTGGGATCGAACGCGACCACCCGAACGGCGTCGGCGTCCGGCGCGAGTTCGTCGATCGGGATACGGACGTTGCGCCACGACGGCGCGGGTCCGATGTCTCGCGGCATGTACGAACCCTGAACCTGCACGGTTCCGTCGGGCTGAGTCCTGCCGTACTCGACCAGAAGTGACTGGCCGTACGTGATCGCACCGGTGTTGTCGACGGACCACACACGCCCGGCGACGGACATGACCACCAGCGGTGATTCTTCACTGCGAGTGGGCAATCCGTACCAACTCGAGATGAGGGAAGCAGGTTCCTGCACGCCGGGCTGGTAGCTGCCCATGACCGGTGTCTTCGACGGATCGAGGCCGAAGGGGAGCTTGGCCGTGCTGCCGTTGACGCCGACGTTGCCGGTGCCGCCGCTGGTTCCGGCGCCGGAACCGGTGGCGAAGGTGGGACCGACACTCTGGCTGTCGGTATTGCCCATGCCCTGCTTGACTTCGATGTAATCCGCAGTCAGATCGCTGGGAACCCCATTGGGGGAGAAGCCCTTCGAATCAACTCCGGACAACGGATCCTCGGCGTTGAATCCGGGAGCGGTCAGAGGCCGCAGATTCCCGGAATTGACGTCGGTCTCGACCAGAACGTCCTCGGCCATGCCGCAGGTCTTGCCCGCGAGTGCCTCGATGTTGCTTCGGCCCAGCGAGTACGCCGGGTACTGCGACACTGCACCCTTGAGTAGCGAGAGCACCTCGAACAGGACCATCAGACCGGCAATCACGGTGAGGGGAGCGGCCGCGAACTTGCGAATTCGTCTGCCCTTGGCCGTGTTCGGCTTCTCGGGCGGGGCGGCAAATCCCTCACGCAGGTACTGCCAGGCGGCAAAGGCCAAGGCGAGAGCAAAGAGCGCGAGGAACAGGGTGTTGGATTCACGGCCGTCGTAGGAGATGGTCTTGTCGAACCACGGCACGCCGTAACTCGAGACGTACCAGTAGCCGTTGATGCCGGCGAACGTCAACGCCAGCATCAGGAGCAGTCCGGCCACGAACACCGAACGGTTACGACGCGAGCGCAGGGCGGACGCGGACACGGCGACGGCGGTCAGCGCGGCGAGAGAACCGGCGATGCCCGCGTACGCACCGAAGTGGTGAGTCCACTTGGTGGGGTTGAACATCATCAGGAACATCGTGCCGAAGACGACGCCGACCAGGCGCCACGACGGACCGGTTGCGGCGCCGGGGACGCGGCCGCGGCGCAGCAACACGAAGAGCGTCGTGAAGAGGCACAGGATCATCGTCAAGAACGCGAAGCGTCGGGCAACCGAGCCGTCGACCGTCTGGACGAAGAGGTAGTAGTAGCGCAGGAAGTCCTGGTACCACTCGAGATTGGGCCCGATGATCGTTCGGACGCGCGTGGCTTCCATGACGCCGGCAAAGGTCTGGTCGGCGAAGATGACCACCAGCACGATGGTTCCGGCAGCGGCGATCGGAGCGAGAAGCGGCAGGGTGCCGACCAGTCGGTGACGCTTGACGACGATGCGCACCAACGGGCGCACACCGGCGAGAAGGGCTGCGATACACATCAATCCGGTGGGTGCGGCGGCAAGAGTGAAGGCGCCGATCAAGATTGCCGTGGCCGCGGGCAGCAGACGTCCGGTGGCGATGGCGCGCTCGATGGAGCACCAGGTGAGCAGTGCGCCGAGAGCCACGATGGGCTCGGGGCGAAGACCGTTGTTGTACGCCAGCCAGAAGGACAGGAACACCAGACCGCCGGTCCAGAGGGCGACGTTGCTCCGGCGAACCGCCCGGCCGAGACGCGGGACGACCTCGCGGCTGATGACCATCCAGCACAGGATTCCGGCGAGCAGAGCGGGCAGACGCATGAACGGGCTCGCGGTCGAGATCTTCGCCATCACGGCCAGCGCTTCGTAATACCAACCGAACGGCGCCTCGGGAACGCCGAACCAACGGAAGTAGTTGGCCATGTATCCCGCGTCCGGTGAGACTCGGGCCATGGTGAGGAGGTAGCCGTCGTCGGCGGTGTTCGCGCCGATGAAGTGCCACACGACGAGCGTGCCGACCACCACTCCGTCGATACCGGAGAACTTCCACCAGCGTGCGGGCAGGAAGCGTCGGTGCTTGCGGCCGTCGGTGCCGTCGAGGCGAGCCAGGGCGACCAGCGCGACGATGGTCGAGAGGACGGCCACGATCATCGCGACCAGCTTCAAGACGCTCGGGCTCGACGAGAAACGTGAGTCGATCGTCATCGAGAAGCCGAGGCCCTCGGGGGCAGCGCCGTCGGGCAGGTCGCTGAAGACGCCGACCACCTGCGGGCGGAAGTCACCGTCGAGTTGGCCACGAATCGGGTTGCCGTCGGGATAGGTCAGTCCGACGAACTCTGCCGTGGTTCGGTTGACGTCGGAGCTGAACGCGATGGCGCCACAGCGACTGGACTCGACGTCCTCGCGTGCCGCCGAAGCGACGACGACGTTGCGATCGAGCACGTCGACGCTCGTCGCGGACACCCGGACGAACATCGACGACAGTGCCGCGCCGTCGCCCTGTGCAGGTGCCGTCGACAGCAGGATGCCGCCGCCCTCCGGCAACGAGCTGACCGCGGTACAGGGGATCGATGCGTTGACGTCGATGGGAACCTGCGCCATCAGCGGTGCCTCGACGTCGCCGATCACGCCGTTCTGCGGCCAGTTGACCGAAGCCGTCGTCTGCACGACGGGAAGCAGCGGAGTTGCCAGTGCGAGCACGAAGCCGAGCAAGCCGGCGATGATCGCGACCCATCGCGTGCGATGGAAACGCTCGCGGGCATCCTGACCAGCAGGAGGCGGCGAACTCGAAGTCTGAGGTGAAGCTGTCACGGCGTCGGGCACGGCTACCGATGGTATGTCAGGGCTGAGCGTGGACCTACCGTGCCCAGGTGGTTGGTAGGTCCACGCGTAACAGTTACGACTGGTAACGAATCGGGCCCGGTGTCCAGGTGCCCGATCGAGTCTCGGTGGTGACGTTCATTTGCGCGGGAACCGCGTCCGAATCGAGCGGTGTGTACTGCTCGAGCGAACCCCAGTCACGATCCCAGTCGTTGTCCAGATAGGTCGGCAATGCCCTGGCCGAGAGCAGTTCGGTAGTCCAGCCGAGCGGTCCACCGCCGTAGTGGTCCTGCCAGGCGTTGGTGGACTCCGCGCCGATGCGGTCGGGCAGGATGCGCCACTCCGGGATCTCGGCGACGCCGTACAGGTGATCCACCGGACGTTGGCACGGGAAGGCCAGACCGACAGCCCAGTCCATCAGCACGGGATCGGTGGATCCGACGACGTCCTGCAGCGTGCGCATGGTCGGCACTCGTGGCGGTGTGACCGCCAGCCACTGGTCGGCGCTGATGTCGGTGTCACTGGCCACCAGACGCACGGTGTCGGCGTCGGCGGGCAGCTGATCCATCGGAACGCGCAGGTTGCGCCACGACGGCGACGGGCCGATGTCGATCGGATCGACACGTCCCAGTGCGTCGACGCTCCCGTCTGCCTGCTTCTTGCCGTACTCGACCTGCAGCACTGCGCCGGGGGTGACGATGCCGTCGGAGTTGACGTAGCGGATGCGTCCGGCGGCCGCGACGGTCAGGAGCGGTGCGGCGTCGTTGCGCTCGGGTAGTGAGTACCAACCGGTGGTCAGCGACGCGTTCTGGGGTGCTCCGTAACTACCGAGCACCGGGGTTTTTGCGGGGTCGAGCCCGAACGGGAGCGCGACGTTGCTGCCGTTGACGCCGGCCGTCGACTGCGAGCCACCGGCGGTGCCGGATCCGGTTCCCGGCGTGGTGGTGCCGGACTGCGAGGTCGAGGTGTCGAGGCTGTTTGCACTGCCTGCTGTCGAGTCCTCGGCGTCGGCCGTGAGGTCGCCTGCAACCCCGTCCGGCGAGAACCCGGTTGATTCGCTCGCACCGAATGCACCCGCGCCGGCGAGATCGGTGGGCCGATCCGTCAATTGCAGAACGCCGGCGTTCGGATCGGACTCGACGAGTACCTCACCCGCGAGACCGCAGCTTCCGCCGAAGACGGATTCGATGTTGGACTTGCCGATCGAATACGCGGGGTACTGCGCGACCGCGCCCTTGAGCAGGGACAGCACCTCGAACAGCACGACCGCTCCGGCCGCGATGGTCAACGGTGACGGGGCGAGAAGGCGAAGTCGCCTGGTCTTCTTGACGCTGTCCTCTGTGCCGTTTCGCCGGCGCGGCTCCATGACGTGGTACCACGCGGCCAGCAGCAGCGCGAGAATCGTGAGGCCGAGGAAGGCCGTCGAGAATCCCTTGCCGGCGATTGACGGCGGCTTGTCCCACCACGGGACGCCGTAACTCGAGACGTACCACCAGCCGTTGGAGCTCGTGAACGCCACAGCGAGGATGAACAGGATGCCCGCGGCGAACAGCGCGCGGTTTCGTTTGGAACGCATGCTCGACGCACTCACACCGACGGCAGCGAGGACGGCCACCGTGGCGGCCAGACCGGCATACACACCGAAGTGGTGAGTCCACTTGGTGGGGGTGAACTGCATCAGGAGCAGCGACGCGAACACGATGCCGAGGATTCGGCGCGAGGGCCCGATAGCGGTGCCCGGGATCCGGCCCTTGCGCAGGATCATCATGACGCAGAAGACGAGTCCGACGATCATGACGAACATGCCGAAGCGGCGTGCGAGTGAGCCGTCGGGGGAGATGGTCATCAGTGCGTCCCAACGCAACCGTTCCTCGAACCACGGAACGTTCGGCCCGACGGCCGTTCGCACTCTGGTCGATTCGAGAACTGTCGCGAGGGTTTGATCTGCGAAGACCGCGACGAGCACCACGGTTCCGGCGGCGAGAATCGGCATGATCTGGGACAGGAAGCCGACGCGCTTGCCGCGGGCGATCAGGATCTGCAGGATCGGCCTGGCTCCGGCGATCAGCGCGCCGATGGCGATCAGCCCGGAAGGCCCGGCGGCCAGCGAGAATGCGGCGATCAGCACGGCCATCGCGGCGGGCAACAGACGTCCGGTGGCGATGGCGCGTTCGATGGAGCACCACGTGAGCAGGGCGCCGAGGGCGATGATGGGCTCGGGACGCAGGCCGTTGTTGTACGGCAACCAGAAGGCCAGGAACACGAGCCCGCCCGTCCAGATGGCAACCTTGTTGCGGCGCACCGCAACACCGAGTCGCGGTATCACCTCGCGGCTGATGACCATCCAGCACAGAATGCCGGCGATCAACGCGGGCAGGCGCATCCACATGCTCGCGGTGCTGACCTTCGCGAACAGCGCCAGCACGTCGTAGTACCAACCGAACGGCGCTTCGGGGACTCCGAACCAGCGGAAGTAATTGGCCATGTACCCGGAGTGCTCCGAGACTCGGGCCATGCCGAGCAGGTAACCGTCGTCGGAAGTGTTGGCGCCGAACACATGCCACAGCGCCAGCGTGCCGATAACCAGGGCGTCGATGCCGGTGAACTTCCACCATCGCGCCGGCAGGAACCGCCGCGCACGACGGCCGTCGACGCCGTCGATCCGGTGCAGTGCGTACAGCGAGACGATGGTCGAGAGTGCCGCCACGATCATCGCGAACAGTTTGAGAAGTGTGGGGCTGGACGAGAACCGCGAGTCGACGTCCATGTGGGCGGACAGTCCGGCGGGCGCTGCGCCCTGCAGGTCGGTGAAGATGCCGACAACCTGTGGGCGGTAGTCACCGGTCAGGGTGGTGCCGACGCCGTCGATTCCGGTGACCGCCGCGACGGTCTGCTCGGAGTTGGTCGTGATGGTGATCGCCGTGCACCCGCTCAGTTGATCGAGCGGGGTCGAGATCAATACCGAATCGCGGGTGAGTGCTTCGAGGCGGTCGGCAGTGGTGCGGACGGTGAGGCCGCGGGCGTTTCGGTCCGGCGCGCCGTTCGGCATGGTCGAGAGCAGTGTGCCGCCGCTGCCGCCCAACTGGCCGATGGTGGAACAGGGAATGCTGATGTCGAGCGATGTGGGCGAGTAAGAGATCAGCGGCGACGAAACGCTGTTGACGGTCCCACCCTGCGGCCAGTCGATGCTCGCGGCTTCCTGCTTGACGGGCAGGAAGGGCGTAGCGAGTGCAAGAAGCAGGCCAAGAAGGCCGGTGACTATCGCGATGAGTCGTGCCGTCCGGACTCTCTGGGAATCCGATTCTCGGGGAGCTTCGGGGCCAGTGGGCACGGGTTTCGGGGGCACTACTACTTCAGACGGCACAAGGAACGATGTTAGGCGAGTGCGGGCCCGCACATCCTGAGAGAACTACTCAGGATGCAACTTCCTGTTCGGATTGTGGTGTTTCAAGTGTTCGGGCGATGGTGTCGAGTGAAATACCCAACACTTCCGCGACCGCGCTGATGGTGAAGAAGGCGGGTGTCGCGATGCGTCCGGTTTCGATCTTGCGCAGCGTTTCGACGGAGATACCGGCGTCGAGCGCTACCTGAACCATGCTTCGGTCCCCCCGCGCCGATCGCAGGAGTTCACCCAGTCGTAGTCCTCGTTCGAGTTCTTCCGCCGTCAGCGGCACGCGCACCATGTGCTTATAGTAATACCGGTATAGTTATTCGACAAGGAAGGTGTTCGAAATGGTCGAAATCAAGACTGCAGGGGAAATCGACGCGATGGCGGCGGCTGGGAGAATCACGGCGCAGGCTCTGGCTGCGGCGCGTGAGGCGGCCAGCGTCGGAGTGACGTTGCTCGAATTGGACGCCGTTGCCGCGGAGGTTATTTCGGCGGCCGGCGCCTCGGCGCTGTTCTTGAACTACCGGCCGGCATCGGCACCGACGCCGTTCCCAGGCGCCATCTGTGCGAGTGTGAACGATGCTGTGGTGCACGGTATCCCGAATGAGTACCGGCTTCGCGACGGTGACCTGGTCAGCATCGACTGCGGCGCGAGACTCGACGGTTGGTGTGGTGACTCCGCCATCAGCTTCACTGTCGGGCGGGGGAGTAGTGAGGATCAGGCACTGATCGACGCGACCGATGAGGCACTTGCCCGTGGCATTGCCGCTGCCCAGCCCGGAAACCGATTGGGCGACATCGGTGCCGCGATCGGACAGTACGCGCGCGGCCGCGGGTACGGCATGCTGGCCGATCACGGTGGGCACGGCATCGGCCGCGAGATGCACGAAGGCCCGGACGTGCCCAACGAAGGTCGAGCAGGCAAAGGCTTCCGGCTGCGTCCCGGCCTGGTCATCGCCATCGAACCGATGCTCATCGCCGACGGAACCGACGACTACCGGCACGACGCCGACGGGTGGACCCTTCGTACCGTTTCGGGTGCCCGGGCTGCGCACAGTGAGCACACGGTCGCGATCACCGAAGACGGTCCGGTGATCACGACCCGCTGATCAACCCGCTCAGCTCTGGTTGGAGGTCTTGCCGCTCACGAGGTCTCGTACGTCCCACACCCACACGTCGTCGACGCGCTTGGCGTCGAAGCCGACCAGCTCGTCGACCGTGTGGCGCAGGGCGTCGTCGCCGGAGAATCGGGGAAGCACCAGTACGTCGGCGTGCCAGTACCGCAGGTCGGTCAGTGCGTTCGCTCTGGTGCCCACGTCGATCAACGGGACCTTGCCGGTTTGTTTGGCATTGACCAGCAGGGTCGAGGTGGGCCGGGACTCGGCGCCGTAGATTCCGGCGCGGGTCTTCGAATCCGGGCCGACGAAGTACCCGCCGGCGATGGGGAAGCCGAAGTCGGCGTCGACCTGCCAGCTCAGTGCGCGGGCGTCTTCGGCGCTCGCGACGGGAACCGTCACCAGGGTGCCGTCGCTGACGTAGTTCTCCCACGAGCCGCTGGTGATGAATTCGGGCGTCGCAGATCGCTGATCGGCGTCGATGGGGGTCGGGATCAGGGGAATCATCGCGACGGCGAGAGCCACCAGCCAGACACCGGCTGCCGTGCGGCGCGGTCCACGAAGTTCGACAAAAGCGCGGTAGGTGCCGAGGGTGAGCAGCAGCCCGATCGCCGGAATCGCGCCCATCGCGAATCGGGATTCGAGCACCGATTCGAACAACGGCAGGTCGGCGAGGAGTTTCCACGGCAGAGTGATGCCGGTCTTGTCACCGTCGATGGTCAGTTCGGAACCGAGTGAGAGCACACCCATGACCACGATCACGGCGGCAGCCGCGCGGGTCAGGCGGATGCGCCACAGCCACACCGTTGCACCGAGAAGCAGGAGCACCAGCGGCCATCCGAAGTACGCGTTCTCCTCGGTCGGGTTCATTCGGAACTCCGCGCCCTCGGGGTCGCCCGCAACCGATTCGGTCGGGAACGTGGTGAGTGCAGCGGTGTCGTTGCCTGCCTGACCGTGTGAGACGCCGTCGTAGCTCGCTGGGCCGAAGAACTGCGACCACAGCGGCACCGCAGTGATCAGGAGTGTGACCGCGCCGCCGATCACGAGGCCGGGCATCGCGCGCTTGATCGCCTGGCGCGACTTGGCCAGGCCGGGCAGTGCATAGGCGGCGCCGAACACCATGGCTGACATCGTGAAGATGAGGAGCGGTTCTTCGCCGAGGAAGATCTGCCAGGCGACGAGTAGGCCGAGGACGACACCGTCGCGAACCGGACGCTTGCCGTTCGAAATGCGCACTACCTGCAAGAATATGAACGGAAGTACGAAGAACGCGACGAAGTTCGGGTGGCCGTTGGCATGCGAGATCATGGCGGGCGCGAATCCGCAGAACCCCGCTCCGACGGCGGCGGCGACCTTGGAGCGGACGGAGACTCCGGTCAGTACGTGCCGCGAGAATGCCCAGTACCAAGCGATGGCGGTGCCGCCGAGGCCGGCGGTCAGCCCGATCGCATACGTGGCGGTCGGTCCGAAGATCAGCGTGATCGGGGCCAACGGGATGCTGATGCCGAACATCGCGGTATTGGCCATCAGGTTCACGCCGAGTGGGTAATTCTGCAGGTCACTGAACAGTGGGCTGCGGAACTGGGCGAGGGCGTGAGCGGTATCGGCGAAGAACCATTCCCACATGGCCTGGTCGCGGCCCGCGTTGAACAGATAGCCGGACTGCAGGTCGCTCCACAGGTTCGACATCACGTAGATCGCCGCAACGGTGAACGTCGCCATGATCGCGAGGTCGACCAGACGCCCGCGCTGGACGACCGAGCGCCGCACTGCTGAACGGACTCGCCCTGGACGTGCTTCTTCGAGCAGTTGGACGTCGGGCAAGGTCTCGGTCATGCAGTCGGTGCCTTTCGGTTCTGGCGCCCATCCCTGAAGTGGCGATCTCAGAAGTTCGGGGTGGCCTACTTAGGTCTCGATTCGATAACTTCCACTGTCAGAGTAACGAACAAAACGGTTCGCGTCCGCGAGCGGGCGCAGTCAGCGGGACAAATCGGTCCGCCCGACTTGTCCGGAAAGTAATGTTTTCGTGCACCGTTTGACGGGTTTGTGACCGGGGTATCGCAACAAGGATCTTGCTCGCGTTTGTTCAGGCAGCCCCGACGAATCCCATCCTCGACGAAGAGTTGGAACCTACGTCCGGGGCCTATACCGGATGGGATGGTGCTTGTGCATGTCGAAGACAGCAGTTCGTAGTAGCGCAGTAGGAGCAGTGGCCCTGTTGGCCGTTGTCCTGGGGGGTGGGACGGCGTCGGCAGGCGTTGACAACACCAGTTCGATCACCGACGTCAAAGGGAATCGGATAGAAGTCTTCCAGGCTGATACCGCTATCCATGTCTTTCCGCCTCTCGACAGCTCACCGCTGAGTGTCGAGTTCTTCCACGACGGGGTTGCCGGCGTGAAGATCGACGGGCCGGACGCGGCAAGCTTCACCGGAACGAAGCTGACGATCGGTTATCAGATCGGTTACCCGATCGCGTTGACCGGCGCGACGGTCGTTCTCAACAGTCCTGGTCTCGACTGGGCTGTCGAGAGTGGAACCAACCTCGGGATCGGCCTGGTTCCGGACTTCGAACTGGGACTGGACATATCGAACGGGTTCGTCATCGGTGGTGACATCATTCCTTCGCAGGAACTTGACGTCGATCTGGCGCCGGGCGGTATCACCGACGTCGCACTGCTCGAAGATCAGGAGTTCGACGGTCCCGAAGCCGCTGTCCGTCTGTCCGGAGTTCACGGTTATGTACAGGGAGCAATCGGTCCGGTGACCATCAGGCCGTACGCGAAGGCTGTCACGTCGAATGGCGATACCGTCGTCACTTACGGTGTACCGCAGAGGCTTTAGCGAACGCGGATGCTCCCGCCGTCACGCTGCAACAGCGTGATGGTGGGAGTTTTCCGCGTTCCGTGTGGTCGAATCGGCGCCACGAATCGGCGAAGCGTCTGCCCAGTGGGCACTACGGGAAACACTGACGAGTTTCGCGACCAACCGTGCCGCGATCCACACGAGGTACACGGCGGTGATCAGAAGCAGAAGTGCCCAGTCGTGCGCGAAGAATCCGACTATCCCGCCGATCGTGAACGCGAGGGCGACGAAGACGACCCGTCCGCCCACGTCGGTCTCGACCAGATACTCGGGTTCGATCGGATCGTCGGGTTCACTCGATTCATCGACGTCCTCGGATGACTCGGCCCTGGACTTCTCGTGGTGTTCGGTGGGGATCTCGAGTAGCTCGCCCCATTCGAGCACCGCAACAGTGTGCGCGGTGTCGGTCGGGATCGCGCGGTAGTCGCGGGACTCGGACACGTCGATGAGAGCCCTTGCCAGAGTGAGTACTTCGATGCGATTGCGAATCGCGACGCTCAACACTTCATGGAAAGCCTGTTCGCGCCCGAACGGTTTGCCGCGCGCAATGACCAGAACATGCTCTGCGGAATCGAGAACTGCACGATGCGGTACAAGCTCGCGGCTTTGCGCAACGAGTTCGCTCACTGTCATCACCTACCCCGCCGGTGGTTGATGCGGCCGTTTGCTCGACTGCGCTTGGAGGGGCTGAGTACCCCGGCAGTTTCGGAAACAAACTCGCCGGACAGCGTGTCAGATTTGCGCAGCCGGGGCCGAGAGTGCTCCGAGGCAACTTTCGATCAGGTCGGCAACGATCACGTGAGCACGTTCGCGGCTGTCGACGCGGCCTTCCCACGTGGCAAAAGTGACGACGGTGAGCACGGTCAGAGTTCCTGCCCGAAGTTCGGCGATCTCTGCCGGTAACGAGGACGCAGCGACTATCCGCCGCTGAACTTCGCGGAAACTCTCGGCCTGCATGTGGTCACGGATAGTCGACGACATCGCCGGGTCGAAGATCGACTGCACCAGGAACCGCGCGTACAACGTGCCCTCGCGGTAGATGGTCTGTTCCGCCAACGGCAGGACGAGAGCCTCGACGAGGGCACGCATCGTCGGTGGATTCGCGTCGAGATCGATCGTGTCGAGCAACTCACGACGACGCTCACCGGCAGGTCGCATTCTGGACTCGACGACGGCCGCCAGCAAACCTTCACGTGACCCGAAGTGATACTGCGCAGCCGATTTGTTGGCCTGCCCGGCTTCGGTCTGAACATCACGAAGAGTCAGAGCGGCCAGACCTCGCTCGGCAACCAGACGCTCGGCTGCATCGATCATCGCCGCTCGGGCATCGGTTCGGGGCACGGTATGAAGCTAGGGGTGCGTCGGGGTCGCGTCAACGACCCCGACGGTAAGCCTTTTGTGACGTATCTCCTGGTTAGATTGCGTCAGAGCGGGTAACGACCACAAACGGCCCCTGCTCGGTCACGGTGAAACGAGGATCGTCGAACAGTTCCTTGGGGAACGTGACCGTGTAGCGGCGGACGTTCGGGTCGTTGGGGTAGACGTCCTCTGCCAACCGCAGCGTGTACCCGTCGGCGCCCTGGCGGAAGACGAAGGCGTCGGGGCTGCGCCACGGCGCCGAGTCCAGCGCAGCTATCAGTTCGTCAGGCGTCTTCAGTTCCGACCACTGCTCGATCAGCGCAGCGCGCGCACGGAAATCGGCGAGCGGGTTCGCGTAGTGCGACGTCAGTCCTTGAAAGCCGAAGTACGGGTAGAAGCTGAGGAAGCCGATGTCGGCAGTGAGGACCACCGTGTCATGGGGTTCGCGTCCCAACTGCTCGCGAATGATCCGGTCGATGTCGGCGTAATTGGCTTCGGCACCCGGGGGTCGCTTGTCCCCGCGCTCGCCGTTGCCGTCGGTATCGCTGTATGCCACAGCGATATCCGGCGCCAGCACCTGCGGGATGTTCTGCGCGAAGGCGATGGCTCCGATGACACCGAGTGCAACCAGTACCGCTTTGACGCGAGGATTTTCGCTGGTGGCCAGCACGATCCAACCGGCGAACTCGAAGAAACCGAACACACCGGCGGCGGCAAGGAGTCCGATCAGGACCGGCTCCAGTCGGAAACCGAGGAGCGTACTGCCGGCGACGGTGAACGTCATGGACAGCAATGCCCACAGGTACACGGCAATGACACCGATACCGAGTGCTCGGGCGCGGCGGGAGAACAGGAACCGCGAAATCAGCCAGATCGTGCCGAGTAGGCACAGTCCGCCGACGAGGGTGAAGCTCAGCATCGGGAAGGGCAGCACCGCACCGGAATCGGGGAGGTAGTGCATTGCGGTGCCGGACTCTGCGGTGGCACCAGAGAGTGCCTTCAGCAGGTACGGCGTCCAGACGGTCAGAGCCACCAGGCCGGAGATCACCGCGATCACGGCGAGCCTGACGAGGGATCCCAGTGCGGCTTTCCACGTGTTCTGGGCGCGTGCGGCAAGTACTGCGGCAACCAAGGCCATCAGAGTCACTGCGAACGCGGCGAATCCGAGATAGAGCGTGTAGACCGTTGCGGCGAAACCGAGGAACAGGCCCGTCCCGAGTATTGCGCCGGCTCCGGCAAATCGAGATGCCCCCGGCCGGTCCAATGCGCCCCACGCGAGGATCAGCACTGGCGGGATCAGGAGGTTGATGACGGCGCCGTACGCCTCGGGGGAGTTGTACGCCAACACGACGGCAGTGACGGCCAATGCCGCGACGACGGCCCAATCGCGTCGAATCAGCTTGGTCCACAACACGAGTGCAACGACGGCGACGACAGCCAACGAGCCGATCGCATAAGGCTTGAAGGCTTCCCAGCCGTCCATTCCCAGCAGGTTCGCGACGCGTCCACCGATCCAGAACCAGCCGGCCGGGTAGAACGGCGGCAGATCCACGTACGTCATGTCCTGCAGCGCAGCAGAATCCGTCAGCCGGGTCAGGTACTCGGTCCGGAACTGCTGATCGACCGAGACGCCGTGCAGATACAGACTCGTCGCGGCCAGGGGAAGTCCGAGCGTCGTGGTGACGAAGCCGGAGAGCCCGGCCCACGAGAGGAGTTTTGCGACCCGCTCGGCCTTGCGGGCGCGGAACATCAGAACCGCAACACCGACCACTGCGATGCAGAGCACCTGCAGCACCGTCGTGACTGCCTGCGTGACATTGGAAGAGGTGAACGCCGGCCACTGCACTCGGCCGAAAGCAAAGAGCCCGACAGCGGCTACAACAGCGGCGACCAGCGCTCCGAGGGCCATTTCCACCACCGTCGCCGCGGCATTACGCCACGGCGACGGGGTCGAAAGGTCTGTACTCGGAGCAGTTGTTGTTTCTGGCACGGGAGGAGCTTAAACCGGCAACTTCCGGAAGATCGGGCGCGGCACGTGGCGAAGACCCATCATGACGAAGCGCCACGGGCCGGGAGTCCAGACGATTTCCTTGCCCTTGTCCGAGGCGGCAACAGCGAGCTTCGCGACGATGTCCTTGTTGACCGTCAGCGGAGCTTCCTTGACGTGGGCACTGAACTGCGTGCGCACCATGCCGGGGCGAACGACGGTGACCTGCGGTCCGAATTCCGCGAGAGCCTCGCCGAGTCCGAGGTAGAAACCGTCGAGGCCCGCCTTGGTGGATCCGTAGACGAAGTTGGCACGCTTGACGCGCTCGCCGGCAACCGACGACATCGCGATGATCTTGCCGAAGCCCTGAGCCTTCATCTTCTCGCCGAGAAGAACACCGACCGAGACGGAAGCGGTGTAGTTGACGTTTGCCACCAGAACGGCCTTGCGCTGGTTCTGCCACAGCTCTTCGGAGTCACCGTCCAGTGCGAAGGCGACGATGGCGACGTCGACGTCACCGTTCGAGAACGCCTGGTCGATCACCTTCGGGTGCGATTCGAAATCAACGGCGTCGAAATCGATGAGCTCCACCGAGGTGGCACCCTTCGCTTCGAGCTGCTTGACCGCAGCTTCGCGTCCCGGATCGCCAGGGAGTGCCGCCAGAACGACGCGGAGCGGCGCCTTCTTCAGGTATTCCTCACAGATGGCGAGGCCGATCTCGGAGGTTCCACCGAGAAGCAAAACGGTTTGCGGGTTACCTACAGCGTTGATCACAGTTCCAGCCTTCTGGACATATCGGAGGCGAAAACGCCTGTGGGGTCGTACTTGCGGCGCGTCGCGATCCACTCGTCGATGCGCGGGTACATGGCGTGGAAGGTTTCCGCGGACGTCCGCGAGTCCTTGGCCGTGTACAGGCGTCCGCCGAATTCGAGGACACGCTTGTCGAGTTCGGTGACGAACTCGTTCAGGCCCGGCTTGATGCGGAAGTCGACGCAGATGTTCCAGCCCGGGATCGGGAAGCTCAGCGGCGCCTGATTGCCTTCGCCGAAGAGCTTGAACACGTTGAGGAACGAGTAGTGCCCGCTGCGCTGGATGTCGACGATGATCTTCTTGAACTCGTCGACGGCCTCCGGCGGAACCACGAACTGGTACTGCAGGAATCCGTTGGATCCGTACGCGCGGTTCCACTCACCGAACATGTCGAGCGGGTGGTAGAACTGCGTCAGATTCTGGACCTTGCCGCGATACTTGCCGGACTTGCGGAACCAGACCTCACCGATCGCGGTGAAGTTGAACTTGTTGGCCAGCCCGTTCGGGAAGACGTCGGGGAACGTCAGCAACTGCGGTGCGTCGAAGGCGAGCGGGTTCTTCTGCAGCTTGGCCGGAAGCTGGTCGAGCTTCGCCAGAGATCCGCGCGAGACTGCCGCACGACCGAGCTTCGGGGGCGCGGAAATCGCGTCGAACCAGGCGCTCGAATACTCGTAGTTGGCCTCGCTGCCGTCGCTGTGCAGCGCGATGGTCTCGTCGAGGCTGTTGGTGACGTCGCCGTCGGCGATGAAGTACGCCGTCTCGGTCGGTGTCATCTTGATGGTTGCCCGCAAGATGATGCCCGTCAGGCCCATGCCGCCGATCGTGGCCCAGAACAGTGCGGCCTTCGGGTCGTTGCGCCCGCCCTTGGGGGTGAGCGTGCGAACCTTGCCGTCGGCCGTCAGCAGATCCAACGACACGACGTGGTTGCCGAAGCTGCCCGCGCTGTGGTGGTTCTTGCCGTGGATATCCGAGCCGATGGCGCCGCCGATCGTGACCTGACGAGTACCCGGCAGGACCGGAACCCACAGGCCGAACGGCAGAGCAGCCTTCATCAGCTGATCCAGATTCACGCCGGCGTCGACGTCCACCAGAGCGGTGTCGCGATCGATGCGGTGAATGCGGCTGAGGGCATTCATGTCGATGACCAGGCCGCCGGCGTTCTGCGCTGGGTCACCGTACGAGCGGCCGAGGCCGCGCGCGATGACGCCGCGTCGCAGATGCGAGGGCTTGGAATCGTTCTGTTCCGCAACCTGGGCGACCGCGTTGGCGATCACTTCCACGTCGGGGGTGGACAGCACCTGTGCAGTGGTGGCGGCGGTGCGTCCCCAACCGGTGAGGGTGCGGGCTTGGGTGTGGAGAGCCGGCTGCGGCGTCTCTTCTGCTGTCGTGGACATCAAGGTAGAGGTTACCTGGGAGTAGTGCCGACGGCTCCGACTCGAGTGGTTACTCTCGTCGTCGTGCCCGAAACACCTGCAAGTCACCAGCACGAACCCCACGTCCCGCTGCCCGTCGAGATTCCTGTCACGACGGACATCGCCGACGACGCGTTGGACCTGAAAACGCAGATCGTCCGGTTCGTCGCGACGGGTGGGCTGTCGGCGGTCGTGGACTACGGGCTGTATGTGCTGCTCCTCGCGTTGGGGTTGCCGCGCGTCGCCGCAAAATCGCTGAGCTTCGTTGCGGGCACCACGACGGCGTACCTCATCAATCGTCGGTGGACGTTCAAGGCCGAGCCTTCTCGCGCCCGCTTCATCGCTGTAGTCGCGCTGTACGCGGTCACTTTTGCGGTTCAGGTCGGACTCAACGAACTGATGGTCCATGTCTTCGACGAGCATTGGTGGCGGACACCGCTGGCCTTCGTCATCGCGCAGGGCACCGCGACGGTCATCAACTTCATCGTTCAGCGGGCAGTGATCTTCAAGATCAAGTAACGGTTCGGGGTGGATTAGCGCATTCGTCCGGTTTCTCGAGAGAGAATCGAGCCCATGATCATCGTTCTCGATTCTTCGGCCCTGACCAGGGGCGCACGGTTCGACACTGCCATCGCCGACGCTCGCGCACTCGGACACCGCGTCGTCGTGCCGCGATTGGTCGTCCTCGAGGTTGCGAGTCGCTACCGCGAGGAATCGGCGGAGATGATCGCGGCCCTGAGCGTCCAGGCGCGCATGTACGACCGACTGGGGTTGCGGCGCGACCTCACGAGGTTCGTCGACGCGGCTCACGACAAGGCCGACGGCTACGTCGACGACGTGATCGAAGACCTCGTGGCGATCGGCGTCGAAGTGGTCGATCCAGTCGACGTTTCGCATCTCGAGGTGGCCGAGAGGGCGATCTCGCTGCGTCGGCCCTATACCGACAAGAAGAAGCGAGACGGATATCCGGCGACGCTGAACTGGCTGACCGTGCTCGATCTCGCCGACCGCAACCCGGGCGTCGACGTCATCTGGGTGAGCTCCGACGCACGGGCATACGGCGACGGCGGAGACGGGGTCTGGCACGGCGATCTCGCGCGTGAGCTGGCGTCGCGCGGTCTGGAGTATCGGGTTCGCTGGGCGTCGGACATCCCGGTGATCGACGGACCGGTGCAGGTGGAGCAAGTGGCGGAGGTCGAGGAAGCCGCTGAGGTCGCGCCCGAGGCCCCGGTTGCTCAGGGCTTCGTGGAGCCGGAAGCGGTGGTTCCAGCCGAGGTTCCCGAACCCGCGGCACCTGCAGCAGCCCCCGCCCCCAAGCCTGTTCAGCGCGCAGCGCGGACGAGAGTTGCGCCGCAGCGCATCGAACCCGCCCCGAAAGCTCAGTCCGGTGGACTGCGCGGTCTGGGCAAGGTCATCGGCGGGCGGAAACGAAAGGTCACGATCGTCGACGATCTCGACGAAGTCGACCTCTTCGGTGCCTGATCGCTTCTAATCTGGACAGATGTCTCTGTTGCCGACAGTCAGTCGAAGGACCGGAACTCGATACGGCAGGCCGAGTATCGAATCGCAGGTCCTCTACAACGCGTGCCGATGGATGCTTCGGCCCGTGGTCGGGATCGCGCCGCTGACGCCTGGCGCCATGCGCCGCGCCGCAGTGCTGGACTCGGCCGCGGGTGTACGCATTCCGTCCGGGATCGATCGGGAAGCGATTCGCTTTCCAGGTTTCGACGGTGAACTCGTGCGGACGGCAGGCTCGACGGCTGATCTGCGCGACGGTGTTGTTCTCTACCTGCACGGCGGCGGGTTCATGTGCTGCGGGCTCAACACGCATCGGCCGGTCGTTGCAAGCATCGCCAAGCGAACCGGCCTTCCGGTCCTGCACATCGCATATCGACAGTTGCCGAGCACGAGCATCAGCGGGTCCGTCGACGACTGTCTCGATGCATACCGGTGGCTCCTCGAACAGGGAGCCTTGCCGGAAAAGGTTGTCTTCGTTGGCGATTCGGCCGGAGGCTTCCTGGTTTTCGCGACGGCACTTGCAGCTGTTTCCGCGGGGCTCGAGGTTCCGGCCGGTCTTGTCGGGCTCTCACCTCTCCTCGATCTCGATTGCACCACCAAATCAGTCCACGCCAACGCTCGACGCGACGTGATCGCCCCGGTGTCGGCATTGATGGCGATCGGAAAGCTTGGCGGACAGACGAACTCACCCGTCGACGGCGATCTGGCCGCTCTGCCGCCGTCGTTGCTGATCGCCGCCGAATCCGAGGTGCTCAGAGTCGATTCGGAGGTGATGGCGCAACGGCTCGCCGCCGCGGGGGTGCCGTGCTCGCTGCAGATCTGGAACGGCCAGGTTCACGCGTTTCCCGCCGTCTGGCCTGGCTTGCCGGAGAGCCGGGCTGCGCTACGTGACGTTGCCAGGTTCATTCGCGCCAGGCTGGATGCGGTCCCGCCCCAGGTCGCGGGCGAAAGTTGTTCGGGAAGTTGAACTTCCGGTCCGGTTAGGGATTCTCGTGTCCTGACGTTGTGGTAGGTGCCATCGCGCGGGCATAGATCGATTCGAGCTCGGTTACTGCTGAACGTCGATCGACGTTGTCGGGATCGAGGCGATGTTGGAGGTTGATCCCGAGAGTGCCGGCCAGAAGGGTGACGGCAACCAACTCCGGATTGGTGACCGGGGTGTCGATCGAACGCAGGTAGTCCGCGTACAGCGTTCGCATTGCGACGTACTGCTCTGCGTAGGTCTCGCGGATGGTGGACCCGGGAATCACGGCTTCGATCAAGATGGTCGAGAAAATTCGTGCCTCGGGGTATGACATCAGTACGAAGTTGGCTTCGATCAATGCTTCGATTCCAGTCGCGGAGGATGATGCCAACTCTGCGCGTAGCTTTTCCATGCCCCAACGGAATGCGTCCTCGACGACGGCTCGTAGAAGCCCGTCCTTCGATCCGAAGTGCCAGGCCACGGACCCTCTGCTGATACCGGATCTTTCTGCCACGGCTTGTACGGACATCGCGGTCGACCCGCCTTCGGCAGCCAGTTCGGCCGCGGCTTTCACCAGTCGCCGTCTGGTTTCCTCGGAAATCTCCTGCTTGCGTGTCGACGCCATTCGGTGTTCCTGCCTTCTTTCGTTCTCGAGTGCAGCCAATTCCGGCACGCGGTGACGTCGATGCGCCCGTCGGGGCCGAGACCTGCGCACCGCACTCATGCTACGAGGCCGGCCATCGGCCGGCCGTATTCCTCTCGCGACACCCTCTTGCCTATGTTGATCGTCCAGTTCTATGCTGAGCGTCCAATAACTTAACGGAATGGGCGGACATGGAACTCATCGATCTGACTAGAACTCTCGATCCGGCCGATCGGGAATTGCTCCCCGAGGGTTTGAAGGCACTGGCTTCCGTCGTTGCCCCCTCGGTGACCTACTCGCACCCCGCAGGTGCCGGACGCGACGAGTTCGCGGCAGCACTGCAGTGCGGAGTTCATGATCTTCCGGACGGTGAGGGGTGGGGATCGGAGATGTTGAGTGAGTTCAACAGCCATCTGGGCACACACGTCGACGCGCCGTTGCACTACGGATCAACCTCGGAGGGTAAGCCTTCTCGCACGATCACAGACATCGCGTTGGATGAATTGTTCTGCGAGACAGTGGTGCTCGACCTGCGCGGCCGGTGCGAGGCGAATCAGCCGATCTCGGTGGACGCGCTGAAAGCTGCCCTGGCGGAAAACGGTGCGTCCGTTCCCCAGGGTGGTGCCGTGTTGCTCCGTACCGGACAAGAGAGCTTCACCTTGGCTGATCCAGGGTTCTTTCAGTATCCAGGGATGAGTCGCGAAGGCACGCTGTTTCTCGCCGAGCAAGGCGCGAAGGTGCTGGGCACCGACGCTGCCGGCTGGGACTTGAGCTTTGCAGTCATGGCGCAGAAATTTCGTGACACCGGGGACAACTCGGTTCTCTGGGACGGGCACCGGGCCGGACGCGAACGTGAAGTATTCATCGTTCAGCAACTGGCGAACCTCGCCGCGCTTCCGCCCTCGGGATTTCACGTGGCGTTTTTCCCGATCAAGCTTGCGCGAGCCAGCGCTGCCCCGGCTCGTGTGGTCGCGTTCGTCTGAGCAAAATTCCTGCCTCACCTAACGAACAATTCAGTGAAAGGTATTGACTCACAGTGAAACTTGCGACCGTCGAATACGAAAAGACTCAGCAGACGGCTCTGGTGACGGGCAGCGGCGAGCAACTGTTGTTACTCGAGCGAGCTCATCATGATGTGACGGGAAAACCGGCTCCAGAACTGGAAACCATGCAAACCATCATCGAAGGTGGTCCGGCGGCACGGGAGACCCTGGATCGGCTCGCAGACGAGACGCCGGCAAGTGCAATCGTCGACGCAGGTGATGTGCGCTGGATGTCGCCGCTTCCTCAGCCGGTCCAGATCCGAGACTTCGGCTGCTTCATGGATCACTTCCGCAACGCTCGCGCCCGAATTCAAGGGGTCGCACTCGAGGACGTCGAACTGCCGAAGATCCAGTTGGAGCGCCCGCTGTATTACATAGCGAACCGATTGGCGGTGACCGGACACAAATCTGACGTCGTGTGGCCCGAGTACTCGAGCCTGCGCGATTACGAACTCGAATTCGCCTGTGTGCTGGGGCGCGGTGGAACCGACATCTCACGCGCGGATGCCCCTGCGCATATCTTCGGTTACACCATCTTCAACGATTTCAGCGCCCGCGATACTCAGCTCGAGGAGATCTCCACCGGACTCGGTCTCAGTAAGAGCAAGGACTTTTCGAACGCGAATGTCCTCGGGCCCTGGATCGTGACGGCCGACGAAGTCGGTGACCCCTACCAACTCGAGATGACCGCGAGAATCAACGGAGACGAGGTGAGCCGAGGAACCAGCGCCGACATGGACCATCGTTTCGAGGACGTGATTTCGTTCGCTTCGACTTCCACGCGGCTGTACCCGGGTGAAGTCTTCTGTTCCGGCACCGTGCCGAGTGGATGCGGCTTGGAGCACGGGCGGTTCCTGGAACCGGGAGACGTAGTCGAACTCGAGGTCACCGGCCTCGGTGTATTGAGGAATCGAGTGGTGGCGTGAGCGGCGAAGTCATGGTTCTCGGTGTCGGCGCGACTCTCTTCGGGCGGCACGCGGATACCGCGGCCTCGGAATTGGCGGGGCGTGCGGCGATCGATGCCGTTGAAGACGCGGGCCTGACCCGCGGTGACGTCGGTGCGGTCTTCTACGCGACAGTCAGCCAGAAGGCGATCGACCGGCAGCACATGATCCCAGGCCAGATTGCCTTGAGGCCATACGGTTTCGGGGGAGTCCCGGTCGTCAATGTCGAAAATGCCTGCGCCGGCGGCGCGACTGCACTCTGGCTGGCGATCGCCCACGTTCGCGCCGGTCTGTCCGAGGTCGCGTTGGCGGTCGGGGTGGACAAGCTGGTGTGCTCGGATCCGGCTCGAAGTCTGGAGGTGTTCGACGGTGCACTCGACGTTGCGCATCGCGACGAGACGCTCGCGGGCCCTGCTTCGCTGTCCGCTCCGCTGCCGGATGCACTCGGATCGCAGGGTGAGCGGTCGGTGTTCATGGAGATCTACGCTTCTCTTGCCCGGGCGCACATGGAGAGATTCGGAACCACCGAGTTCGAGCTCGCGTCCGTAGCAGCCAAAAATCATGCGCATTCCGTGCACAATCCGCGGTCGCACTTTCGCAAACTCTTCAGCGTCGAAGAGGTGCTTGCCGCAAGGCGAGTCGCGTGGCCTCTGACAGTTCCGATGTGCTCGCCCGTCAGTGACGGTGCAGCGGCGGTCATTGTGACCAGTGCGGACTTTGCTCGAAGGCACGATTCCTCTCGGCGGGCGGCGCAGGTACTCGGTTGCAGCTTGGTGTCAGGCACGGATCGGACCGCAGATGACGTGGAGAGTCACATCGGTCGCCGTGCAGCAATGAGCGCATACGAGGAAGCCGGAGTCGGGCCAGGCGATGTGGATGTGGCAGAGGTCCACGACGCCACGGCCTTCGGTGAAGTGCAGCAGGTCGAGAATCTGGGGTTCTGCCCGATCGGTGAGGGCGGCGCGTGGTCGGCGTCCGGTGCGAGTTCGTTGGGTGGCGTGCGTCCGGTCAATCCGTCAGGTGGGCTCGAGTCCCGTGGTCATCCGGTCTCGGCAACGGGACTGGCGCAGGTCTTCGAACTTGTCACGCAGTTGCGTGGACAAGCAGGGCGGCGACAAGTTCCGGGTGCTCGAATCGCGGTCGCAGAGAACGGCGGAGGTCTCTACGGCATCGAGGAAGCCGTCGCCGCGGTCACGATCTTGGGAGGGCCACGATGAACGCGGACATCATGAACGATGAACCGATGGCGCCAGGCTTGCAGGTGCAAGCGGGATATGCGGATCTGATTCTGTCGGCGCTGCGACGCCGACCAGACCACATCGCGTTTCGATTCACGGATCGGAACGGTGATCGGGCCGAGCTGACATATTGGCAGACTGCGGAACAGATCGAGCGGATTGCAGGTGTCCTCAGTAGCTTCGCTCTGCCGGACGGAGCCGGGGTCGCCCTGCTTGCGGGGCCGTGTCCTGAAGCATTCACGGTCATGGCCGCGGCGTGTCTGGCGGGCGTGCGCTACACGGCACTCCATCCGCTCGCGACCGAAGAGAACGACAGGATGGTGCTGAAAGACAGTGGTACCGATCTCCTGTTGGTTGCCGACGGACAGTTCCAGGTACGCGCCGAAGCGGCACAGACTCGAGTGATGTCACTGTCAGCCCTCGAATCAGCGTGTGAATTGGGTACGGCGGGAATAGGTTCAGGCTTAGGCGGTCAGGGTCGAGCTTTGTATCTCTTCTACACCGGTGGAACCACCGGTGAGCCGAAAGGCGTCATGCTCAGGGACCGATCCTTGGTCGCCAATGCCTGGGCCTGCACCACGTGGGAGTGGCCGGCTGAAACCACCATGCTGCTCACTACGCCGATGTCTCATGCTGCCGGTCTGCTCGTCGCACCCGGTCTGCTGCGAGGTGCAAGCTTCGAGTTGCACAGGTCGTTCGACCCGGACAGAGTTGTCGACGCCATCGAAAATGGCGGAGTCACAGCTACATTCGTGGTTCCCACGATGCTCTATGCCTTACTCGACCATCCACGCCTGTCGGATGCGAATCTGTCTGGGCTGAACTGGATGCTTTACGGTGCTGCACCCATCGACCCCACCAGGCTCGAGCAGGCAGGGGCGGTGTTCGGGCCGATCCTGAGCCAGCATTACGGTCAGGCCGAAGCCCCGAATGCGTTGACGGTACTCGATACACGTGAGCACACGGACGATCCCGCAGTTTTGGGGAGTTGTGGGCGCGCGATGCCAGGTGTCGAAGTGGTGTTGCTTGACGAGCAGGGAAACGAGACGGCGACGGGCGTACCCGGCGAGCTTTGTGTGCGAGGTCCGCTCGTGATGGACGGCTATTGGAACAAACCTGAACAAACCGCTGCAGCGCTCGCGAATGGGTGGTTGCACACCGGCGACGTTGCTCGAATCGACGAAAGTGGGCTCATCTCGATCGTCGACCGCATCAAAGACACGATCATCAGTGGTGGATTCAACGTCTACCCGCGCGAAGTCGAGGACTCACTCGGACATCATCCCGCGGTGGCAGCATGTGCGGTATTCGGTGTCCCCGATTCTCAATGGGGAGAAGCTGTTACCGCCGCAGTCGTACTGAAGACGGGATGGTCGGTCACACCCGATCAACTCATAGCGCACGTGAGATCGCACAAGGGTCCGATCTGGGCGCCCAAGGAGATTTCGATTCTGGAAGCGCTGCCGCTCACTGCTTTGGGGAAGATCGACAAGAAGGCACTCCGTGGCGCGTCACCGACCTAGTGACGCGACAACTGCCCGTGCGAGGGCGTCGGCAGATCCAGGGGCGAATGGCAGAAAGAGTTCTGGCTCGATCAATTCCACTTCCATGAGCAGTGGTTGATCCACCGGGCCCACGACGTCCACACGTGCATAAAGCAATTCGCCGGGGCCGCATGGGGTCGCGGCCAGTGCTGCGTCGGCCACCGCGAGTTCGGCGGCGGACGGTTGGTGGAGGTGGTTGGTTCCGCCGTGAAATTCCTGCACGCGGAAGTCGTGGGCGGCCGGGATCTTCTGGACAGCGTGCGAGTAGCGTCCGCCGATGTGGATGATCGAGCGCTCACCGTCGACGACGTCCGAGACGAATGGCTGGACCAACGCGTCGTTGCCACTCTCGAGGATTGATCTGAGGTGAGCGTGGGCCTGCGCGGACCCGGCGGCAAACTTTCCCACTCCGACAGCGCCGGCGGAGACTGCCGGCTTGACGATGACGTCGGCACCCTCGAACGAAGGGAGGGTGAGTGTTTCGCTCTTTCCGGCAGCGATCACAGCGGTGGGGACGATAGGTACGCCGGCCGCGGCAAGTTCGGTGAGGTATCCCTTGTGTGCGTTCCACTTCACGATCGAGAGTGGATTGGCGATCGGAGCGGTCAGCTGATCGAGAACGGCAAGAAATTCGTCGAGGCGCTGGGTGTAGTCCCAGGTCGACCGGATCAGAACCAGGTCGGCGTCGATATCGAGGAGGGACGGGCTCGACCACGGCGCCATCGTCGACGCGATGCCGTAGGAGGTGAGAGCATCCATGACGAGTTTGCTTTCGACATCCGCCTCGCGGGCGGCGCCGTCACAGGTGAGCAGGAGAACCGTGGTCATGCCACGATGCTTTCACGGCTGGCGCCCTGTACGACTAGCGAGGTGGCCCCTCGTCGAGGACCAGCGAACCGGTCCCGGGTTGCCCGGTTGCGTCCACCCACGTCACCGCGACGGTGTCGCCGGGGCGGCGCGAGCTCATCGCCGCGTTGAGATCAGCGGACGACGCGATCCGGCTGCCACCGAACTCGGTGATGACCGCACCTTTGGTCAGCCCCACCCGCTCGGCCGGCGAATCGAAGCTCACGGCAACAACTTCGGCGCCGGCCGGCATGTCCGCGTGATCCTTCACCGCGACACCGAGTACGGGTGTCGGTCCCACACGCACGGTCTCGGAGGAGCGGCCACCGAGTACCTGCTCGACGATCGGTAGTGCGGTGTCGATCGGTATCGCGTAGGACTGAGGCGCCGGTGAGGTTTCGGTGCGGTCGGTGACGGCGTTGCCCGCGCTGCTGACGCCGATCAGCTCGCCAACGGCGTTGACCAGGGGGCCACCGGAATCGCCAGGCCGGATGTCCGCGTCGACCTCGATGAGGCCCTTCAACTGGTTTCGCGATCCGTCGGACACGTTGCGGGTGTTGACGGTGACACCGAGGTTGGTGATGACGCCGGGAGCAGGGACGGGTACTCCGCCGCCTTCCGCATTTCCGATTGCGGTGACGGAGTCCCCGCGAGCGGCTTCTGCTGATTTGCCGACCACAGCCACCGGCAGATCGTCAGCGCCCGCGAGTCGAAGGACGGCAAGATCGCTGACGCTGTCGTACCCGAGGATCTCGGCGTCGTAGATCAGCCCGTTGGACATGCTGACGGCAGTGACGTCCGAAGCTCCGCTGATGACGTGGTGATTCGTGAGCACCACTCCGTCAGGGGAGAGCACGATCCCGGTCCCAGCAGTGGTGGTGAATCCGGCCGGCGCCGTGATGGTGACGATGGTGGGGACCACCCGGGCCGAGAGCTCCTCCGGCGTGAGTGGAACAACCGGCGCGGGTGGGGTGGTCGTGATGACGGTGACCGGTGCGGACTCGATCGTTCCCGGAGTCAGGGGCGGTGCGACCAGCGCGATACCACCGAGGCCGGCTGCGAGAACGACGGCCGTCCACAGGCCGCGTCTGCTCGCACGTTTGGTCATCCAGCCGTCCGTCCCGCCGGTGTCATGCCATCGAGTCGTGAAAGGTGAAGATTACCGATTCGGCGAATCTTCGGCCACAAAACCGGGCAACATGCCGTCCGCGCGGAGCGTTGCCAGGGACGGCGCGGCAGCGTCCTTTGCGGAGAGCTCGTAGGTCAGAGGGTTGCCCTTACGGTCTGTTCTCGGCCATTCGATCGCGAGTTCCGGATCGAAGGGATCGAGGTCGCGGTCCAGGTGGGGCGAGTATTCGATGCTGCACAGGTACATCACTGTCGATCCGTCTTCGAGTGAAAGGATCGCGTGGCCGAGGCCTTCCTCCAGGAACACCGCTCGTCGATCGACGTCGTCGATCACCACTGCATCCCACTCGCCGAAGGTCGGTGATCCGACGCGCAGGTCTACGACAACGTCGAGGAAGGCACCTTTCACGCAGGTGATGTACTTCGCCTGTCCGGGCGGATTGTCGGTGAAGTGGATCCCGCGGAGGCTACCGGCTTCGGAGACCGAGCAGTTGGCCTGCGCGAGGTCGAGAGTGCGGCCCGTCGCGGCGGTGAAGGCGGAGCTTTTGAACCATTCGAGAAAGACACCGCGGTTGTCGCCGAACTGCTTCGGTGTAATTTCCCAAGCTCCGGCGATCTTCAGTGGACGGATTTCCACGTCACCATTCCTTGCCGTGCTCGAGCAGCTCGAGTAGGTAGTTGCCGTACCCGGATTTGCCCAATGCTTCTGCCTGAGTGCGTAATTGGTTGGAGCTGATGAATCCTTGACGCCACGCAACCTCTTCAGGGGAACCGATCTTGAGGCCTTGGCGGTGTTCGATGGTCCGCACGTAGTTCGCTGCCTCGAGCAGGGAATCGGGTGTGCCGGTGTCGAGCCACGCGGTTCCGCGGGGGAGGACATCGACAGAAAGTTTGCCAGCTTCGAGATAGTGCTGATTGATGTCGCTGATTTCGTATTCGCCACGCGCAGAGGGCTTCAGAGTGCGTGCGATGTCCACGACGTCGCTGTCGTAGAAATAGAGGCCGGGGACTGCGTAATTGGATTTCGGTGACGTCGGCTTTTCCTCGATGGACACGGCGCGACCCGAGTCGTCGAATTCGACGACGCCGTAGGCGGTCGGATTCGAGACCCAGTAAGCGAATACGGCTCCGCCGTCGATGTCGGAGAAACGCCTGAGTTGGGTTCCGAGGCCGGGGCCGTAGAAGATGTTGTCGCCGAGGACGAGCGCCACGGAGTCGGATCCGATGTGCTCTGCGCCGAGGGTGAATGCCGTTGCGAGGCCGTTCGGTTCGTGTTGCACTGCATAGGTGAGGTTGACGCCGAATTGTGAGCCGTCGCCGAGAACCCGGCGGAATTGTTCGGCGTCGTGTGGGGTCGTGATGATCAAGATGTCGCGAATGTCGGCGAGCATGAGAGTGGAGAGCGGGTAGTAGATCATCGGCTTGTCGTAGACAGGCAAGAGTTGCTTGCTCACTCCGAGGGTGATCGGGTGCAACCGCGACCCGGTGCCACCGGCCAGAATGATTCCGCGCATGCGTGCAGTGTCCTGCACTCCTGCCTGCCGACGCAAACGGACATGACACGCCCGGCCGCTAAAGTGGGGTTCGTCCGATGAGCCTGAGGAGATGACGTGCGACTACTGGTCACCGGGGGTGCCGGCTTCATCGGTGCCAATTTCGTTCATCAGACGGTGGCGACGCGTCCCGACGTGGAAGTCACGGTTCTCGACGCTCTGACCTACGCCGGAAATCGCCAGTCCCTGGCGTCCGTCGAGGACCGGATCACGTTTGTCCACGGCGACGTGGCCGACGAGTCGCTGGTCGACGATCTTGTCTCGCGCTCCGACGCAGTCGTGCACTTCGCGGCCGAAAGCCACAACGACAATTCCATCGCCGACCCCGAACCGTTTTTGCGCACCAACGTCATGGGAACCTTCTCGCTCCTGCAGGCTGTGCGTTCGCACGGGGTCCGTTATCACCACATTTCGACCGACGAGGTGTACGGCGACCTCGAACTGGATGATCCGGCGAAGTTCACGGAGACGACACCGTACAACCCGTCGAGCCCGTACTCCGCGTCCAAGGCGTCGAGTGATCTGTTCGTGCGCGCCTGGGTGCGCTCGTTCGGGATCGCGGCGACCATCTCGAACTGCTCCAACAATTACGGCCCGTACCAGCATGTGGAGAAGTTCATCCCACGCCAGATCACCAATCTGCTCGACGGAGTGCGTCCACGGTTGTACGGGGAAGGCCGCAACGTCCGCGACTGGATTCACGTCGAGGACCACAACCGCGCCGTCTGGGACATTCTGGACCGCGGAAAGTCCGGCGAGACTTATCTGATCGGCGCCGACGGTGAAACCGACAACCGGAGGGTGATTGCGGCTCTGCTCGAAATTTTCGGACGCAAGCCGGACGATTTCGACTTCGTCACCGACCGCCCTGGTCACGATCTGCGGTATGCGATCGATTCGACGCGACTACAGCAGGAACTTGGGTGGAAGCCGCAGTACCGCGATTTTCGAAGCGGACTGGAAGCCACCGTCGAGTGGTATCGCGACAACGAGCAGTGGTGGCGTCCGCAGAAGGCCGGCGTCGAGACGCAGTATTCAGCGGCCGAGAAAGTGATCTGACCGAACGTCAGGCTTTGGTGGGGTCCGGCACCCGCGAGCGCTCGTGCACGAGTGCATTGCGCAGGCCTCGTGATCCCGACAGTGCAGCCACGACGCCGGCAAAGACCTCACAGAGGGTGAACAGCAGCCTCGACGCCAGTGCGAGGCCGAGCGCGACGCCGGCATCCATGAACGGTGAAAGCGCTGCGACGATGACGGCTTCGCGGACACCGATTCCGGACGGGACGACGAACACGAGGACGCCCGCGCACATACCGAGGGCGAGAGCGCCGATGCACTGGACGAGCCCACGGATTTCGAAGCCCGCCGAACTGGACGCGAGCAACCACAACTGGATGCCGTAGAGCACCCAGCTTGCTGCGCACCAGCCCAATGCGAGCGCAATCTTGTGCATCGTGAGCGGCTTGTGCAGCGGCGTGCGGCGGAGCAGTTTCAGCGCAAGGTTCACCAGGCGTGTGAGCACCGGCGGGTAGGCGCAGACCAATGCGATCGGTACGAGGATGATCACGCCGACCGCTGCCGCCGTGCTGACCTCGAACAGGGCAGGTAGACCGAAGAGGCCGACGACCAGCGCCGAAGTTGTGCTCAACCCCACCGTGACCAGCACTGCGACAAAGCCTGCGGCACGGGACACACCGGCGCGCCTCACGAGTTCCGTTTGCAGAACGAAGGCCCAGACACTGCCGGGAAGGTACTTGCCGAGTTGGCCGACCAGATAAGCGCGAGCGGCGTCGAAGGCCGGAATCGGTTGTTCGAGGGCGCCGAGTGCGTGCTGCCAGGCCCGCACTGCGGCACCCATACCGAGGAAGATGAACACCGACGAGGCGGCAAGCGTCCACCAGTTCAGCTCGGTGATCGTGTTCTTGACCTCGGACCATTGGGACTTCACCGCGAAGATGATCGCGACGACGATCGCGAGGGTGACGAGGACCTTGAATCCGTTGACGAGAAGGCCGCGTACAGCGTTCGGCTCTGCGGCCGGTTCGACGTCTTCGACCGGTTGTTCAGATTCGGGAGAGGTACTCACGCGCCTGCATCCCGCCCGTTCGTCATTTCGCAGACGATACCAACCAGGATTTGTCTCGCTAAACCACGAGCGGTTTGTCGGCGCGTTCCCGCCACCAGGTGAAGGCCTCCGACAGCGAGTCCGGAATGGCCGGTGACGTGCCGAAGCTGCCGGCGGCGTAGAGGTCTTCGATTGCGGAAATGTCCGCGTCCGAGATACCCGATCGGCTCATTCCGATCCGGTTGACACCGTTCAACGACACCGGGTTGCCGAATGCCTTCGAGAAGGGTGGAACGTCCTTGACCACGACGGTTCCCATCCCGATCATGGATCCGGAGCCGATGATGCGGCGTTGGTGCGCGACAGTGTGCATGCCCAGGTTGACGCCGTCTCCGACGCTGACGTGCCCGGCAAGCGTCGTACCGGAGGACACGACGCAGCGGTCACCGATCTGCACGTCGTGCTCGATTCCCACTCTGTTCATCACGAAGCAGTCTTCGCCGATTTCGGTGCGGCGTTCGCTTCCCTGATGGACTGTGCTCAATTCGCGAATCGTCGTTCGAGCACCGATTCGAATTCCCAGACCGGCGCTGACGGACCAGGACGTCGGATGTAACGCGCCGAGGATCTCGGGGGGAGCTCCCAAGACCGCTCCCGAGCCGATCCAGCAGTCGTCGCCGATCTCGAGTGGGCCCGTGAGTACCGCGTTCGGTCCGATCGTGACTCCCGCCCCGATCAGTACGTCGGCGCCGATCACGGCGGTCGGATGGATGTGGCAGTCGGCTCGTTCAGACATGCAGGTTCCGGAATCCTCTCGAAGTATCGAATCGTGTTTCGATACGCTTCCTGGGTTGTCGGGGTATTTCGTTCCGACGACGGTCGGATGAATCTATCGGAGGTAACTCAGTGATCGCGATATCCAGTATCTCGTTCGGGGAAGAAGTCGAGCGCGAGGTGCTGGACACTCTGCGATCGGGAATCGTCGCGCAGGGACCCAAGGTGAAGCGGCTCGAGGACGAGTTCGCGGCGCTGGTCGGAACGCGACACGCGGTGGCGGTGAACAACGGCACGACCGCATTGATCGCGGCTCTTCAGGTCCAGGATCTTCAGCCAGGTGACGAGGTTCTGACCACGCCGTTCACGTTCGTGGCCACCCTCAATGCAATTCTCGAGGCAGGCGCGACCGCGAGGTTTGCCGATATCTCCGAGTCCGATTTCAACATCGACCCGGCAGTCGCTGCCGATCGAATCGGTGACCGCACGAAGGTTCTGATGCCGGTTCATCTGTACGGACAGTCGGCGGACATGGGCGCATTGATGCCGCTGGCATCGAAAAACGGTCTGACTGTCGTCGAGGACGCCGCTCAGGCCCACGGAGCGACGTACGACGGGCGAGGCGCCGGCAGTTTCGGTGTGGGTTGCTTCTCGTTCTATGCAACGAAGAACCTCACGACCGCCGAGGGCGGAATGATCACGACCGACGACGACGCGATCGCCGATCGACTTCGGGTCCTGCGCAACCAGGGCATGCGGGCGCGCTACCAGTACGAGATGGTCGGCCAGAACTACCGGATGACTGACCTCCAGGCGAGCTTGGCTCTGCCCCAGATGGCGACGTACATGCAGCAGGTCGAGGCGCGCCGCCGGAATGCGGAGGCCTTGCGTGTCGGCCTGAAGGACGTCGAAGGACTGATCCTGCCGAGCGAACTGTCCGGTCGTGGACATGTCTGGCATCAGTTCACCTTGCTGCTGGCCGAAGACGCACCGATCACTCGCGACCAGTTGAGTGAGCGTCTGGCCGCGAAGGACATCGGTAGCGGCATCTACTACCCGAAGGCCGTCTACGACTACGAGTGCTACCGCGAACATCCGCGCGTCGTCATCGACGAGACGCCGGTGGCCACTTCGGTTGCGTCCCGGTGCCTGAGCATCCCCGTCCACGCTGCGTTGTCCGCCGGCGACGTCGATCAGATCGTTGCCGCGGTACGCGGCGCCATGGAGGCCTGAAAAATGACTGCTAGCAAGCCACGTATCGCTCTTGTCGGATCCGGTCAGATGGGCTCGCTGCATGCGCGGGTCATCGCGCAGTCGGCGCTGTGCGAGTTGGATCTGCTGATCGAGCCGCGCGAGGAGCAGGGCAAAGCTGTTGCTGCGCGGTTCGATACGCGTTGGGCCGCCGATTTCGACTCCCTCGACGAGATCGATGCCGTCGTGATCGCTGCCGCTACGCCGGCGCACTACGAGTTGGCCGGGCGGGTTCTCGATCTGGGGAAGCCCGTCCTGGTGGAGAAGCCGTTGGCTGCGACGTACGAGCAGAGCGTCGACCTGGTCGATCGTTCGCGCGCGTCCGGTGTTCCCCTGATGTGTGGACTGCTCGAACGGTTCAATCCCGCTGTCCGCACCGCCCGTGAGTTCTCCGGCGATGTGTGGCAGGTGAACGGTATCCGCCACTCGCCGTTCGTTTCCCGCATTCCGACGGGTGTCGCGACGGACCTGCTGATTCACGATATCGACCTTGCCATCGGATTTGCCGGCTCGGAACCCAGTTTGGCAAAAGGGGAGTTCGGCTACTTCCACCCGACGTCCGTGCAGAACCGGTCGGAAGATTGCGCCGACGCCGTATTGCGCTTCGGATCAGGTGCTGTTGCAACGATTTCCGCGAGCCGGATCAGTCAGCGCAAGATTCGCCAGCTGTCGTTGCTCGAGGCCGATCGACTCATCGAGATCGATCTCCTGCGTCGCGACATCACGATCTACCGGCACATCGACGACAACATGCCCACCGATCGGGACGGCTACCAGCAGCAGACGGTCATCGAAATTCCGACGATCCGCTACAGCGAGGAACCGCTTGCCGCGCAGCTGACGCATTTCCTCGGATTGGTGCAGGGCACCGGTGACGCGGACGGTGAGCGAGCGTCGATTCTGCCCGCTCACCGCGCGGTTCACGAGGTGACGGAATCTGCGTTGGCTGCAGCGTTGTCGTCCTGACCGCTGCGTCGGCGTCGGAAGGCCCAGGCACCTTGAGACAGTGCCAGGAGTAATCCGACGCCGGCGACAGTCCAGCCGAAAGTGCTTCCGGGTGGACTGAATTCGATGGTGAGGGCGGATCCGGACGTGGCACTCGGCGGTAGATCGACCTGCAACAACCCGCCGGGGCTCGCCTTCGTCTCGACCGTCTGACCATCGACAGTCGCCGTCCAGCCCGGCCAGGCCAGTAGGGCGAATGTAACCGTGCCGGACCCGGTGTACTCGACGGTTTCCCTGGTGTCCGTAGCGGCGGCATCGCCACGTACGTCGAGACCAGGCGTCGCTGCGGATACGCGACCGTCGGGCCACTGATGCTCGGTGGTGCGATGGCCGACCGTGACCACCCGATCCGGCGATACGGTCCACTCGCCCTCGGGTAGGGCGTCGAGGGCGCGTTTTCCGCCGTACGGTCCGGAATTCTGAACGACGACCGTGTCGACTCGCATCGCGTCGAGCCAGGACACACCCGTTCCCGGCGATTCAGCGAGCAGTCGGTCGACGCCGTCCGGACACTGGACGCCGCCGTAGTAGTTCAAGCACAGTGCTTGAACGAAATCGTTGTAGCTGATTCCGGCGTAGCTGTTGACGGCATTGACTCCGGCAGGCTGCCAGGCGTTGCCGAACAGGAGGTCACCCCACTGCCCGGTTTCGTTGTCCGGCGGGATGTTGACGGGGTCGGCAATCGCGAAAGTGGTTCCCTGGTAACGGTCCTCGAACTTGGACTCCAGGAATGCCACCTGCCGGGGGAACTTCCACGGTGTCACGTTGTAGTTTCCGGTGAACCAGAAATTGGTCTGAGCACTGAGCACGACGACGATGCCGACAGCGAGTGCACCGGCGAGGTAGCGGGGCTTTCGGTAGGCCACGACCAACGCGAAGACGGTGAGAACCACGGTGATTATCAGTGATGCCGAGTGAATACCGATGTCTTCCGGGACATTCGACCAGGCAAGATAGAACTGAAGTGCCAACAATCCCGCGGTGATGATTGATCTTGTCCGGATTCGATCACGATGCAGTCCGGCAGAGAGGGCGACCGCCGTGACCACGATGGCGGGCAGTTGACCGTACTCGAGCAGTCGCGCGGGCCAACGGAAAAGCCACAGATTCGACGGTCCGAGAAGTAGTACGACGTAAATTCCGCCGAAGACGAACAGCGAGACGCTGTGGCGGCCCAACTTCTTCAGTGACTTCCACTGAATCCACGGTGCGAGCGGTATGAGGAACCAAGCCAGGTATACCAGCGGAATCGTCATGGCAGGCGAAGCGAAAGCGGTGACGTACGGCTGGTTCGACGGGCCGGAGAGGTTGAGCAGGTCACCGAGATCGGGTCGAAGCGAACCGTCGTTCGCGATTCCGGACTGAGTACGCACCGACACGCCGGTGGTGAAGAGCAACGGTAGATACACGATCAGCGACATCATGATGATCGCTGCCGCGTTGATCATCAGTGATTTGATGCTGCCTGCGCGTTTGATTGCGATGCATTCCGCTATGACAGCGAGGTAGACGACCGCGACACCGACAGCGCCGTACGGGTTTCCGGTGGTCATCGCAAGATAGCCGAAAACGATCGGTACCAGGGGGTTCACTCGGCCGAGGGCGCTGGCGCGGGTAGACCACCAGACGTGGGGGATCCAGGCGAAGGCGATCAGCCCGGACGCCCAACTGGAGGCGTCGAAATAGAGCGTGTATCCAGCGAACGGCATGGCAAATCCGGCGATGAAAGCCATCGACCGATTGGCGCCGTACTGGCGGGCCACCAGATAAACGCCTACCGCGAGAATCGCCATGAATTGCATCTTGACCAGGGTGATTCCGATTCCCAGGTTCGGAATGAGTGCAATGGCAACCGAATCCAGAAGGATCACGGGATTGTATGTCCCGTAAAGGGCTTCGGCTGTGACATTGCCGCCGGCCCACAATTCGGGAATGAGCGTCGGCCATGACCCGGACAGGATTCGCTGGCCGATCGTGTGCCAACCAGGCGTGAAAGCTGCTGCGCTGTCGTCCCAGTAGTAGAACCACCGATTGGAGATCAGTGGGATGGCGGCGACGATCGACACCAGAGCGGCGAGAAGAATTGGCGGCACCACGCGTTGTGCGAGCGGTAAGTCAGATTTCACGATGTGCTTTCGTCTTCGAGTCGATGGCTGTTGTTCGGAGCCTGGGTCGTGCTCTTTTTCTCGGAGCCTGGGCTGCGCCTTGTTTCTCGGAGCGTAGTATTCCGACGAGTTCGAACTGCAGTCGGGGAAGTAAGGAGATCGGGACGTGGCGACATCGCGAACGGAACCCGTTCGTGGGGAACCAGCTACGCCGGAACTCTCGGTGATCATCCCCGCATACAACTCAGGCGAGGTGCTGGAGTCGACGGTGCGTCAATTCGCCGAGTACTTCACCAGCCGCCCGGCCGAGAGCGCCGGTCAGGTCGAGATCATCGTCGTGGAGAACGGTTCGACGGACAACACTGCCGACGTGTGTGCTGCTCTGGCAGCTTCCTGGTCTTGGCCTGGAGTGACCTTCCTGCCGATGAGCAGCGACAAAGGGATGGGCGCAGCGCTTCGCGCCGGGACGCTTGCTTCGCGTGGACGACGCGTGTTGCTCACCGCGGACGACCTTCCGTTCGGTTTCGGTGACATCGAAGGCGCCGACCGCGTGATGGCGGATCTAGGGTCCGTCCCGCCGGTGGTCATCGGTTCAAAGGCTCATTCGGACTCAGAGGTGGAACGTGGCTTGCTGCGTTCGGTGATGACGGGTGGATTCGCGACGCTGCGACGGGTGGTGCTGGGTACCCGCACGGGCGATCCCCAGGGAACTTTCATCGTCGACGGTGTCTTGCTACGTCGAATCGCACCCTCGTTGACCGAGCGTGGCTTCCTTTTCACCACCGAATTGGACTACGCGCTCGAATTGGCTGGGGTGCGCCCGGTCGAGGTCCCGATCCGACTCAGCGACGATCATCTGGCGCACGCGAGCCGTATCTCGCCCAAGGACGTGGTCCAGATGGCGAAGGGTCTGTTGTCGCTTCGTCGGCGAAAGACCGAGCTGCGCTCCGCCGCTGCAGTGAGTAATCACGGGTAGACCTGGTGTGACTCGGTGCCCGGGGCGCCGAGGTGCGGATTCGCGATAACCTGCGGGGCGTGGATACCGTGAACACGACCGATGACCAGTCCGATTCCGGAGTCGAGTTGATCGAACGCAGCGCGACGTCGGATCGACTGCTGGCGCAGCGGACGTTGTTCACCGGAACTTCGCCCGTCGCCAGTGACGAACTGTATGCGGTGACCAAGGTCGGTATGTCGACGCGATCGCGGTTCGAGTTGCGGCTTCAGCCGGGCGCGGTCGCGCACACCAATACCTTCTTCGGTCGTTTTCCGGCCAGCTACTGGCAGCGCTGGACCAATGTCACCGAGGTCACCGTCACTGCACATGTCGTGGCCGATACCGCTTGCCGCATCCAGATCCAGGCCTCGGACATCGGTGGCCACCGTCGTATCGTGACGAACGTCGTCGTGACCGGCGACGAGCGAGTGTCCATGACCGCCCCGCTCGATACTTTCGTCGACGGCGGGGCACTGTGGCTGCAGTTCGAAGCGCAGGGTGGCGGCGCAGTGGTCGACGATGTGGAATGGACCGTCGTCTCGCCGGAGTCGATTCGCCCGGTAGCCGTGGCGATCTGCACGTTCAATCGTGCGGACGACTGTGCGCGCACGGTCGAGGCCCTCGCGTCCGACGAGCGTGTACTCGCGTTGCTCGACGCTCTGTACGTCGTCGATCAGGGAACGGATCCGGTAGAGAGCCGTGAGCTGTTCCAGGAAGTGTCGAAGAAGTTCGGTTCGCGGTTGCAATATCTGCGGCAGGCGAATCTGGGTGGTGCCGGCGGATTCACCCGGGGCCTGTACGAGGCTTCGGCGGCCGGGCCGCACGCCGACGTGATCTTGATGGACGACGACATTCTGTGCGAACCCGAATCGGTTCTTCGACTGAGTGCGTTCGCGAACATGACGACGGAGCCGGCGTTGATCGGTGCCCAGATGCTCTTCCTGTTCAACCCCGACTACCTGCTGGCTTCGGGTGAACGCGTGGATCTGGGCACGCTTCAGCGTGGTGTACCGACCGATGAGCACGGTGTTCGTAACCGGAGTGTGCTCGAGAAACTGCCGGAACGTCGCGTGGACGCCGAATACAACGGCTGGTGGTCTTGCCTGATTCCTGCTGAAGCCATCGAGCGGATCGGCTTGCCACTGCCGGTCTTCTTCCAGTGGGACGACGTCGAGTACAGCTTGCGGGCCGGGCGGGCCGGGATTCCCACCATCACGTTGCCGTCGGCTGCTGTGTGGCATGCGGACTTCTATTGGAAGGACGTCGACGGTTTCGCGCACTACTTCAGTACGCGCAACGGACTCATCACCGCTTCGCTCGACCCGGGGTTCGCGCCCAAAACGCTCGCGAAGCAACTCTCTCGCGACATTTCGCATTCGATCGTCGGGTTGCAGTACGGCCTTGCACACACGCAACTCCGGGCGATCGAGGGATTCCTCGAGGGGCCGGAAGGTTTGGCGGACGGTGGGCAGGAGGCGCTTGCCGCGATCAACCAGGAACGTAAGCGCTTCCCCGAGACGGTAACTCGCCCGGCGTCGGAGTTGCCGGGGAGGCTGCCGATCCGTCGCGTTGCGCCCAGCCCGAAACCCGGTTTGTGGACAGACCTCGTTTTGGCGAAACGCGCTGTGATGCAGGCGCGCAATCATCTGGAGCGGGGTCCGGTGGCGATCTCGTACGAAGATGCGCAGTGGTGGCACGTCGGACGTTTCGATCACGTCTTCGTCACCGATGCTTCGCAGGGAGGCGTGCGTGAACGCCGCTTCGACAGCGAGAAGGCCGCCGAGATGAGCGGTCGCCTCGCCGGCGTCATGAAGCGGTTCCTCGCCGAAGCGCCAAGTGTGGCTGAAGCATTCGCTCGTGAGTTCCCGCAGCTCACCAGCCGCGAGAACTGGGCTCGTCTGTACGAAAAGTGAGCCTCAACGCACTATCTTGGCGATGACCTGCTCGTTGTCGACGGTGTACCCGAGATATTCGAACGAGATGCCGGTGCGTGTGACGAACTCCGTCCACGCCCGGTACTCGTGCAGCTGCCACCCGGGATAGTTGAAGAACTCGTCGAAGACGACGATCGACCCGGGTACCAGTCGGTCGCCGAGCAGATCGAGCACGGTCTTGGTGGACGAGTAAAGGTCGGCGTCGAGGTGCAGGAACGCAACGGGGCCGGGTTCGTCGTTCAGGAACGAGGGCAAGGTGTCCTCGAAGAGGCCCGGAACAAGTTGCGCTCCAGGCACTTCGGGGATGGATTCCTGTGCGAACTCGCCGACCGGGAACCCGGTGCGCCAGGTCTCCGGAAGGCCGGAGAACACGTCGAAACCTGCGACGGTCCCCTCGCGTTCGGTGAAAGCCTCCGCGACGATCCTGAGTGTGGTTCCGCTGGCGACGCCGAATTCGAGTGCCATGCCGGGTATTTCGATCAAGCCCAATGCGTGGCGCAGCGTGTCGTGCGGGTGGCCGAATGTCTCCGCGACTCGAAGGTGTTCGAGGATGAACTCGGCAGTCGACGCTGTCGCTTCCAGATCCACGGCGTAGGCCAGATCCCGACGCTGGCGAAATTCCAGCTCGTCGATCCTGGACCGGAGGCCCGCGATGTCACCGCGGGCCTCGGCCAGTTCGTCACGTGAGAGTGCCAGCGCGTCGAGGATCTGTTGCGTGCGATCTGCGTTGCGCCGGTCGGCGGCCTCGACCACCTCGGATACCGCACGCTGAAGCTTGGTTCTGGCGCTGGAACGGAACTGCTCGAACATGGCAACCTCTCGTCGGGATCACCCCCATGCTGCCAGGCTTTGTTCGCTACCGGTCCCGACCGCGGTAGTGACTCTTGAGTTGTCGGGAGATCACCTTGATCTCCCGCGTCCTCTCTGCCTGCAGACGAGCATCGCTTCGCGCGGCGTTCCATGCATTCTCTCGCTGTAGTTTCCGGTAGCTCGCGAGCCTCCGCTCATCGATATCGCCACGCCCGAGTGCGCTCAGGACTGCGCATCCCGGCTCGGAGTTGTGTGCGCAATCGGAGAACCGGCACTCTGCAATCAGCTCCTCGATCTCGGGGAACGTCTTCTCGATCCCCTCCGCCGCGTTCCACATGCCGACCCCTCGCAGGCCGGGTGTGTCGATCAGTGTCCGGCCGCCGGAGAATGAGATCAACTCTCTGGTGACGGTGGTGTGGCGTCCCTTTCCGTCACCGGTCCGAACGCGACCGGTCTCGAGTCGATCGGCGTCTGTGGTGTCCGCGAGGAGGGCGTTCGCGAGCGTCGACTTACCGGCGCCTGATGGACCGAGTATCGCCACGGTGCCGTCCAGAACTGCATCGAGTACATCCATTCCTTCGTTGGTCTCGGCACTGACGGCCAGCACTGTTGCGCCGGGCGCAATGGCAGTGACCTCGGCGAGAGTGTCGGAGATATAGTGAGCTGCATCCGATTTGGTGAGTGCGACGACAGGGGTTGCACCACTTTCCCAGGCGAGTGCGAGTAGTCGCTCGATGCGCCCGAGATCGACGTCGCCGTCCGAAGCCGTGGCGATGACGACGGTGTCGACATTGGCCGCCAGAATCTGGCCTTCCGATTTTCCGGATGCCGAGGATCGAACGATGCTGCTTGATCGGGGGAGTATCGAAGTGACCGTGTGCATCTCGGGTTCGCGTGAGTCCCGTAACTCGGCCACGGCGACCCAGTCACCCGTACAGAGTGGATCGCTGCCGCTGAGTGCGCGAACTGTGCCTTCGGCGACGGCCACGTCACACCGCCCCCGGTCGACGCGAAGAACGCGCCCGGGTGCGGAGTCCGGTGGGGCCAGGGCAGTGAATGTGTTCGAGAGTGTTGCGTTCCAACCGTATTCGGTCAGGGGCGCGCTGTTTTCCGGCATGGTGAGTGTGTCCTCGAGTACGAAGAAGTGTGAATGTTGACGGTGCTGAAACTGCGGAACACGACAGTCATCAATACTCACTCCTCGAAAATCTCAGGACGCACCATGCGTCGGATCAGAATCGTCTCAGCCGCAGACGCGACTGTGCAACTGAATTAACTCGGGGCGGCCGACTTAACTCGGACGTTCGAACTTCTCTTCCCGGCCGAGCTTGCGCAATCGCATCCACTCGCGCAGTCCGGCCGGATCGCGGCGTGTGATCAGGAAGTACCAGCCGAACCGAACCCATTCCTGCGGAAGCAGTTTCCGCATTCCCGGTTGGGAGAGGATGTATCCACGGTTGCGGTACGTGAAGTAGCGCTTCGTGTCGTTGTCGGGGTACTGCGTGTGCATGCGTCCGCCGAGGATCGGCTTGAACTCGTCCGCGCCGTTGGGGTGGACATAAGCAGTTTGCAGGCAGGTACCGAACTTCAGGCCGGAGCGCACGAGGCGACGGTGTACCTCGACCTCGTCGCCGCGGACGAACAGGCGTAGATCCGGAACTCCGACGGCATCGATCGCGTCGGCGGTGAACAGTGCGCCGTTGAAGAGGGACGCGATGCCGGGCAGGAGATCCTCGTCGCCGAGCTCGGAACGCAACCGGCGCCACGACGTGCCGCGGCGAAGTGGGAAGGCAAGGCGGTCGGGGTCGTCGATGTCGCAGACGACGGGGGAGACCTCGGCCAGGTCGTTCCGAATTGCACAGTCGAGCAGTGTTTCCAGGACCTCAGGCCCCTCCGGGCGGCCGTCGTCGTCGGCGAGCCAGACGCGGTCGGCGCCGAGTGAAAGCGCGTAGAGAATGCCAAGAGCAAATCCTCCGGCACCGCCGAGGTTGTGCTGAGAACCGATGTAACTGGTCGGCAGTGGAGCGTTGTCGACGAGCTCTTTCACATCGGCTTCGTCGGCATTGTCGACGACGACCAGATGATCGAGCGGACGCGACTGGGTGCTGAGAACCTTCAAGGATTCGGCCAGCAGTTCACGACGTTTGTGAGTGACGACGACCCCGATGATTTTCTCGGGTGCGCTCACGGGGTGTTCTCCCGTTCCATTTCCTTGATCACGTGGCGCACATGTTCGGCGGCGTCGTCACCTTCGTAGGCGCGTACGACGTCTTCGATGTCGCCTTGCATGCGGATCTGGCCGTGGTCGATCCACATCGCACTGTTGCACAGCTGAGCGAGGAATTCGTTGGAGTGGCTGGCGAATACCAGGATGCCGGAGCGTTCCACCAGCTTCTGCAGCCGGATGCGGGCCTTCTTCATGAATTCCGCGTCGACGGCACCGATGCCCTCGTCGAGAAGCAAGATCTCGGGATCGATACTGGTCACGACGCCCATGGCAACGCGAACGCGCATACCGGTGGAGTAGGTACGCAGTGGCATGGAGAGGTATTCACCGAGTTCGGTGAATTCGGCGATCTCGTCCATCTTCGCGAGCATCTGCTTGCGGGTCTGACCAAGGAACAGGCCGCGGATGATGATGTTCTCGTACCCGGAGATTTCCGGGTCCATGCCGACACCGAGGTCGAAGACGGGTGCGACGCGTCCGCGAATGCTGGCGGATCCCCGGGTCGGTTCGTAGATTCCGGAGAGCAGGCGCAGCAGGGTGGATTTGCCGGCGCCGTTGTGGCCGACGAGCCCGATGCGGTCGCCTTCCTTGAGCGTCATCGTGATGTCGCGGAGCGCTTCGACGACGACGACATCGGAGTCGTTGCGGCCGATGGATCCTCCGGCCTTGCCGAGGAAGGCCTTCTTGAGCGAGCGGGATTTCGCGTCGAAGATCGGGAAGTCGACGCACGCGTTCTGCGTGTGGATGCTGACTGGCTGACTCATGTGTTTCCTCTAGACCCAGTAGGGCACGCGTGCCCGGTACTTGCGGAGTGCCAGAATCGCGACGGCCCAGCCGACGACGGTGAAGGCGATGACGATGTACCAGTGGTATGCCTGCTGGTCGGCCCCGATGAGTGGTGCTCGGATGATCTCGAGGTAGTGGTACAGCGGATTGAGTTCGGCGAGCCGGACCCGTTCCATGGCTTGCCCACCCTGGTCCTTGAGGGCCTGAGTTGTCCACATGATCGGCGTCAGCACGAACAGCAGCAGGGTGAGGCTGCCGAGGATGGGGGCGATGTCGCGGTACCGGGTGGAGAAGATACCGAAGACGATCGAGACCCACAGCGTGTTCGCGACGATCAGCACGAATGCCGGTATTGCCGCGAGCGCCGTCCAGCTCATGTTCTGCCAGATACTGAACGCGAACAGAAGAACTATGTAGATCGCGAAGTTGTGCGCGAAGAACAGCACCTGACGCCAAACCAGGCGATATACGTGCACACTCAACGCCGACGGCAACTGCTTGATCAGGCCCTCGTTGGCGATGAAGACCTCGGAACCTTCGAGAATGCTTGCACTGATCAGGTTCCACACGATCAGCCCGACCGTGACGTACGGCAGGAACTCCTTGAGCGGAATGTTCAGCAACGCGGAGTACAGAAGACCCATCGCGGCGGCCTGAACGCCGGTGGCGATCGTGATCCAGAACGGTCCGATCACCGACCGGCGGTAGCGCTGTTTGATGTCCTGCCAGCCGAGGCTGAGCCACAACTCACGCTGATTCAGACCGTCGCGAAGGTCTTTGAACGCACGACGGAACGTCTGGGAGTCGGACACGGGCGCAGGTGCGTCCGGCGTCTCGGATTCGATTGCGGATGCTGACACGGAGGTCGAGCCTACCGGCCTGGCGTCGGCGCCGGATTTCCCTCGGACCTAGTGGTGGTCCGAGTTACAGATACTGGCCGGTTCCCGGGCTCTGTTGGTCCGGATGCGCAGGCGAATGCGGAGCCCCGATGCTCATGCCGGGAGGCAGTGCACCCTGCCGCATTTGTTCGAGCTGAGCGCGCGCTGCCATCTGCTGCGCGAACAGTGCGGTTTGAATTCCGTGGAACAGTCCTTCGAGCCAGCCGACGAGTTGGGCCTGCGCGATTCGCAGTTCGGCGTCGGAGGGAATGGAGTCGTCGGTGAACGGGAGGCTCAATCGCTCGAGTTCTTCACGGAGTTCGGGTGCCAGGCCCTGTTCCAGTTCTCGGATGGACGAGGTGTGGATGTCCTTGAGGCGCTTGCGGCTGGCGTCGTCGAGCGGCGCGGCGCGCACTTCTTCCAACAGTTGTTTGATCATCGTGCCGATTCGCATGACCTTCGCCGGCTGCTCGACCATCTCGGCGACGGACTCGGCTTCGGATTCCGCGCCTTCGGTGGTGCCAGATGTGGAGGCCTCTGCCTCGGCCGCCGGCATCGCGACGGGTCGACCGTCGGGTCCGATAACGAGTACCTGCTCTTTGTCGGGGTTCGTCATGCTTCCATCTTGTCGTGTGTGGGCGACAAACGCCGCGTAACCCCCAAAAAGTTAGCTACCGAATAACTGTACTGACGGGTAATTGGGTGACTGCCTTCGACTAAGCGGGCGTCTGCACCTAGAGTGTCGAGCATGGCTTACGACGTTGCCCGCGTACGGGGGTTGATTCCCTCACTCGGTGACGGCTGGATCCACCTCGATCCGCAGGCCGGAATGCAGATCCCGGACGCCGTCTCGCGGACGGTCTCCACCGCGTTCCGTGCCTCTGCATCTTCTTCCTCCGGTCGCCACGTCTCGAACCGTCGTAGTGCTGCCATTCTCGAGAGTGCGCGCACCGCGGTCGCCGATCTGGTCGGCGGAGATCCTGCGGGAGTCGTTCTCGGATCAGACCGAGCAGTGTTGTTGGCTTGGCTCGCCGAGTCGCTCAGTTCGCGGTTGGGCCTCGGAACCGGTCTCGTGCTCTCGCGCCTCGACGAAGAGGCGAACGTCGCGCCCTGGCTTCGTGTGGCCAGTCGCTACGGCGCTCAGGTGCGATGGGCAGAGGTCGAAATCGAAACGTGTGAGCTCCCGAGTTGGCAGTTCAACGATCTCATCACCTCGACCACTCGATTGGTGGCCTTGACGGCCGCATCACCGGTCGTCGGTTCGGCTCCGAACGTCCGCGCCGCAGCTGATCGTCTGCACGAATTCGGCGGACTGATGGTGGTCGACGCCGTCGGTGCAGCGCCATATGCGCATGTGGACATGGCTGATCTCGGGGCGGACATCGTTGCCGTCAGCGCGCCGTCGTGGGGCGGTCCACAGGTGGGCGCACTCGTCTTCCGCGATCCCGGACTGCTCGACCGGATTCCGGCCGTGTCGCTCAACCCGTACGCGCGTGGCGCCGAGCGACTCGAGGTGGGCGGTCATCAGTTCGCGCTGCTGTCCGGTCTCACGTCGTCGATCGATTTCCTGGCGGGCTTGGACGAATCGGCAACGGGAACCAGGCGTGAGCGCCTCGAAACCTCGATCAGCTCGCTGCAGGACTACCAGGACGGTCTGTTCGATCACCTCATGCGTTCTCTCGCAGCCCTGCCCAACGTGATGGTGATCGGCGGCGCACCCACGCGGGTGCCGACGCTCAGCTTCACACTCGAGGGGATGGCGGCAGACAAGGTCGCGGCGCACCTGGCCGACAAGCGCATCGCGACGGTCAGCGGTACGCATGGTGGTTCCAGGCTGCTCGACGCCCTCGGTGTCAACGACGAAGGCGGCGCGGTCACCGTCGGCCTTGCGCCGTACACGACGCGGTACGAGATCAATCAGCTGGTCGCCGAACTCGGCGCCCTGGGCTGATCGACCCCGCTCGGCTCACTTCACGGTGAGGATGACCTTGCCTACGGTTTCCGGCGAATCCAGCAATTGATGGGCTAATGGCGCCTCGGTGATCGGAAGTTCGGTCGACACGATCGGTTGGACCGATCCGTCTGCGATCAGCGGCCACAGCTTCGCGCGGACGTCGGCGACGATGTCCGCTTTACCGCCCGGGCCGGTGAGCGGACGCCCGCGCAGGCCTGTGGACGTGATGTTTCCGCGCTTTCCCATCAGCTTGGCGATGTCGACTTCACCCTTGCGGCCACCCTGCATTCCGATGATCACGACGTGGCCGTCCATGGCGAGTGCGTCGACGTTGCGCCCGAGGTACGACGCTCCCATGTTGTCCAGAACCACGTCGGCGCCGTGGTTGTCGGTGGCTTCGGCGAGTGATGCTACGAAGTCGCTGTCGCGATAGTTGATGAGAATATCCGCGCCCAATTCGCGGCAGCGGTTCAATTTGTCCTCCGAACCCGCGGTAACTGCGACGCGGGCGCCGAGGGCTTTGCCGACCTGGATGGCGTGGGTGCCGATTCCGCCGCCACCGCCATGGACGAGGAGGACCTGTCCGCGTCGAAGACCTCCGCGCATCACGACGTTGGACCACACCGTGCACGCAACTTCCGGCAGGGACGCTGCGACCCGGAGATCGACGCCAGCGGGAACCGGGAGAAGTTGTGTTGCCGGGACCGCAACCTTCTCGGCGTAGCCGCCGCCGGCCAGCAATGCGCAGACTTCGTCGCCGACGGACCAACCGGTGACGTCTTCGCCGAGCTCGGTGATCACACCCGAGCATTCGAGGCCGAGAATGTCACTCGCGCCGGGCGGCGGCGGGTAGAAGCCTTGACGTTGGAGCAGGTCGGCGCGGTTGACCGCGGTTGCGGCGACCTCGACGAGTACGTGCCCGCGAGGTAGTTCAGGATCGGGCTGCTGCGCCCATTTCATGACCTCGGGACCGCCGGGCTGATCGATCGTTATGGCGTACATGGATACGACGCTAGCGAATCTCCCCGCTGACGGGTGTTTTGCCGCTACCGTCGCGGACGTGACTTACTTCGGGAACATGCAGAACGAGATCTATCTGACGGGACTGAGCGGCGCGAAGCCGGCTTTGCCGATGACTGCGGCGGGCTTGGAAGATGCCGCGCGCGAGCAACTCTCACCGGAGGCCTTCGGGTACATCGCCGGTAGCGCGTCGACCGAACGAACCGCGGAGTCGAATCTGCGTGCGTTCGACAAGCATGCGATCGTGCCGCGGATGTTGCGGGGGACTGCGGCGCCGGACGCACGCGATCTGAGCGTCGAGGTGTTGGGGACGCGGTTGGCTGCACCGATCCTGACGGCTCCGGTGGGCGTGCTCGGCTTGGTCCACGACGACGCCGAGGTTGCGGTCGGTTCGGTCACTGCCGAGTTGGGGATCGGATCGATTCTCTCGACGGCGGCATCCTCGACCATCGAAGACGTAGCGGCGGCCTCGGGCGATAACTGGTGGTACCAGCTGTACTGGCCGGCCGACGACGAGCTTGCCGAGTCGTTTGTCCGTCGAGCGGAGACGGCGGGCGCGAAGGCTATCGTCCTGACTGCCGACACTCCCGGTATGGGTTGGCGTCCAAGGGATCTCGAACTCGGTCACCTTCCGTTCCTGCAGGCGAAAGGTATTGCCAACTATCTGTCGGATCCGGTGTTCCGCGCCAAATTGGCGACGCCTCCCGAGGAGAGTGCAGAAGCCCTGCAGATCGCGGTTCTCACGTGGGTGTCGTTGTTCGGTAACCATGCGGTGCGGATCGCGGATATCGCGAAACTTCGCCAGTGGACGACACTTCCGATCGCAGTGAAGGGAATTGTCCATCCCGACGACGCACGTGAGGCCGTCGCGGCCGGCGCCAACGGCATCGTCGTGAGCAACCATGGTGGGCGTCAGGTCGACGGGTCGATTTCGGCACTCGATGCTCTCGGTCCCGTCGCTGATGCGGTGGGGGATGAGGTGGACATCCTGATGGACTCCGGAATTCGTTGTGGTGCAGACGTAATCAAGGCTCTGGCCTTGGGTGCCGATGCAGTGCTGTACGGGCGGCCGTGGGTGTACGGGTTGGGATTGGCCGGAGCGGACGGAGTGCGTCATGCGCTCCGGAGTCTCTTGGCCGACCTGGATCTCACCATGGGACTGGCGGGGCTGGCATCGGTCGCCGAAATCGATCGTTCGATCCTGATGTCCAATTCGTGACTTTAGGGTGAGTCTTACTGTGACGGGCGGACACAGGTCTAAACTTGGAACCTGTGACAGCTGAAGCGACAACCGAGGAGACATCGCAGGCGGCGCACGGTGAGACACCGTGGCTGACGCCGTGCGAGATGCGTGCATGGCGCGGCTACATGGACGGTAATCAGCGCCTCATGGAGGTTCTCAACCGCGAACTGCAGGATTCACACGACCTGTCGTTGGCCGATTACCGCATTTTGGTCATGCTCTCGGAGTCAGCTGACGGGTCGTTGCGGATGAGTGACCTGGCAGACGGCGTGCTGTCTTCGCGGAGCCGCCTGACGCACCAGATCAGGCGGATGGAATCTCAGGGCATCGTCGTGCGAGACACTTGCGTCGAAGATGGTCGCGGCGTGCTCGCTCGGATCACGGAAGAGGGTAGGCGTCGCCTCGCCGAGGCAGCGCCTACTCACGTGGCCGGAGTGCGGAACAATCTGGTCGATCTGCTGACTCCCCAGGAACTGGACGTGCTGGCAGACGTCTTCGAGAAGGTCGACAAAGCCATCGGCGAGCGCTGACTCCGGAGCCGTTTTCGCGGTCCGTGGGAACACCCGATAGGATCGCCCACGGAAGCGTGGCAGAGCGGCCGAATGCACTCGCCTTGAAAGCGAGCGTGGCGTTAAACCCACCGGGGGTTCAAATCCCTCCGCTTCCGCAGATGCCCCTCACTTGTTCATACAGGTGAGGGGCCTTTTCGTGTCCGATCGTGCCAAGATCGCCGTCGACGAGGTCCGCGTCGGCGTAGAGCGACGTCGCTGCAGTTCCTTCGAGAGCTGGATCCAGCCTTTGACAGCGGGATGATCGTTCTTGTCGGGGACTTCCCGCAATCTCGCAACCACCATCATGATGATCGCTGCCGCGTTGATCATCAGTGATTTGATGCTGCCTGCGCGTTTGATTGCGATGCATTCCGCTATGACAGCGAGGTAGACGACCGCGACACCGACAGCGCCGTACGGGTTTCCGGTGGTCATCGCAAGATAGCCGAAAACGATCGGTACCAGGGGGTTCACTCGGCCGAGGGCGCTGGCGCGGGTAGACCACCAGACGTGGGGGATCCAGGCGAAGGCGATCAGCCCGGACGCCCAACTGGAGGCGTCGAAATAGAGCGTGTATCCAGCGAACGGCATGGCAAATCCGGCGATGAAAGCCATCGACCGATTGGCGCCGTACTGGCGGGCCACCAGATAAACGCCTACCGCGAGAATCGCCATGAATTGCATCTTGACCAGGGTGATTCCGATTCCCAGGTTCGGAATGAGTGCAATGGCAACCGAATCCAGAAGGATCACGGGATTGTATGTCCCGTAAAGGGCTTCGGCTGTGACATTGCCGCCGGCCCACAATTCGGGAATGAGCGTCGGCCATGACCCGGACAGGATTCGCTGGCCGATCGTGTGCCAACCAGGCGTGAAAGCTGCTGCGCTGTCGTCCCAGTAGTAGAACCACCGATTGGAGATCAGTGGGATGGCGGCGACGATCGACACCAGAGCGGCGAGAAGAATTGGCGGCACCACGCGTTGTGCGAGCGGTAAGTCAGATTTCACGATGTGCTTTCGTCTTCGAGTCGATGGCTGTTGTTCGGAGCCTGGGTCGTGCTCTTTTTCTCGGAGCCTGGGCTGCGCCTTGTTTCTCGGAGCGTAGTATTCCGACGAGTTCGAACTGCAGTCGGGGAAGTAAGGAGATCGGGACGTGGCGACATCGCGAACGGAACCCGTTCGTGGGGAACCAGCTACGCCGGAACTCTCGGTGATCATCCCCGCATACAACTCAGGCGAGGTGCTGGAGTCGACGGTGCGTCAATTCGCCGAGTACTTCACCAGCCGCCCGGCCGAGAGCGCCGGTCAGGTCGAGATCATCGTCGTGGAGAACGGTTCGACGGACAACACTGCCGACGTGTGTGCTGCTCTGGCAGCTTCCTGGTCTTGGCCTGGAGTGACCTTCCTGCCGATGAGCAGCGACAAAGGGATGGGCGCAGCGCTTCGCGCCGGGACGCTTGCTTCGCGTGGACGACGCGTGTTGCTCACCGCGGACGACCTTCCGTTCGGTTTCGGTGACATCGAAGGCGCCGACCGCGTGATGGCGGATCTAGGGTCCGTCCCGCCGGTGGTCATCGGTTCAAAGGCTCATTCGGACTCAGAGGTGGAACGTGGCTTGCTGCGTTCGGTGATGACGGGTGGATTCGCGACGCTGCGACGGGTGGTGCTGGGTACCCGCACGGGCGATCCCCAGGGAACTTTCATCGTCGACGGTGTCTTGCTACGTCGAATCGCACCCTCGTTGACCGAGCGTGGCTTCCTTTTCACCACCGAATTGGACTACGCGCTCGAATTGGCTGGGGTGCGCCCGGTCGAGGTCCCGATCCGACTCAGCGACGATCATCTGGCGCACGCGAGCCGTATCTCGCCCAAGGACGTGGTCCAGATGGCGAAGGGTCTGTTGTCGCTTCGTCGGCGAAAGACCGAGCTGCGCTCCGCCGCTGCAGTGAGTAATCACGGGTAGACCTGGTGTGACTCGGTGCCCGGGGCGCCGAGGTGCGGATTCGCGATAACCTGCGGGGCGTGGATACCGTGAACACGACCGATGACCAGTCCGATTCCGGAGTCGAGTTGATCGAACGCAGCGCGACGTCGGATCGACTGCTGGCGCAGCGGACGTTGTTCACCGGAACTTCGCCCGTCGCCAGTGACGAACTGTATGCGGTGACCAAGGTCGGTATGTCGACGCGATCGCGGTTCGAGTTGCGGCTTCAGCCGGGCGCGGTCGCGCACACCAATACCTTCTTCGGTCGTTTTCCGGCCAGCTACTGGCAGCGCTGGACCAATGTCACCGAGGTCACCGTCACTGCACATGTCGTGGCCGATACCGCTTGCCGCATCCAGATCCAGGCCTCGGACATCGGTGGCCACCGTCGTATCGTGACGAACGTCGTCGTGACCGGCGACGAGCGAGTGTCCATGACCGCCCCGCTCGATACTTTCGTCGACGGCGGGGCACTGTGGCTGCAGTTCGAAGCGCAGGGTGGCGGCGCAGTGGTCGACGATGTGGAATGGACCGTCGTCTCGCCGGAGTCGATTCGCCCGGTAGCCGTGGCGATCTGCACGTTCAATCGTGCGGACGACTGTGCGCGCACGGTCGAGGCCCTCGCGTCCGACGAGCGTGTACTCGCGTTGCTCGACGCTCTGTACGTCGTCGATCAGGGAACGGATCCGGTAGAGAGCCGTGAGCTGTTCCAGGAAGTGTCGAAGAAGTTCGGTTCGCGGTTGCAATATCTGCGGCAGGCGAATCTGGGTGGTGCCGGCGGATTCACCCGGGGCCTGTACGAGGCTTCGGCGGCCGGGCCGCACGCCGACGTGATCTTGATGGACGACGACATTCTGTGCGAACCCGAATCGGTTCTTCGACTGAGTGCGTTCGCGAACATGACGACGGAGCCGGCGTTGATCGGTGCCCAGATGCTCTTCCTGTTCAACCCCGACTACCTGCTGGCTTCGGGTGAACGCGTGGATCTGGGCACGCTTCAGCGTGGTGTACCGACCGATGAGCACGGTGTTCGTAACCGGAGTGTGCTCGAGAAACTGCCGGAACGTCGCGTGGACGCCGAATACAACGGCTGGTGGTCTTGCCTGATTCCTGCTGAAGCCATCGAGCGGATCGGCTTGCCACTGCCGGTCTTCTTCCAGTGGGACGACGTCGAGTACAGCTTGCGGGCCGGGCGGGCCGGGATTCCCACCATCACGTTGCCGTCGGCTGCTGTGTGGCATGCGGACTTCTATTGGAAGGACGTCGACGGTTTCGCGCACTACTTCAGTACGCGCAACGGACTCATCACCGCTTCGCTCGACCCGGGGTTCGCGCCCAAAACGCTCGCGAAGCAACTCTCTCGCGACATTTCGCATTCGATCGTCGGGTTGCAGTACGGCCTTGCACACACGCAACTCCGGGCGATCGAGGGATTCCTCGAGGGGCCGGAAGGTTTGGCGGACGGTGGGCAGGAGGCGCTTGCCGCGATCAACCAGGAACGTAAGCGCTTCCCCGAGACGGTAACTCGCCCGGCGTCGGAGTTGCCGGGGAGGCTGCCGATCCGTCGCGTTGCGCCCAGCCCGAAACCCGGTTTGTGGACAGACCTCGTTTTGGCGAAACGCGCTGTGATGCAGGCGCGCAATCATCTGGAGCGGGGTCCGGTGGCGATCTCGTACGAAGATGCGCAGTGGTGGCACGTCGGACGTTTCGATCACGTCTTCGTCACCGATGCTTCGCAGGGAGGCGTGCGTGAACGCCGCTTCGACAGCGAGAAGGCCGCCGAGATGAGCGGTCGCCTCGCCGGCGTCATGAAGCGGTTCCTCGCCGAAGCGCCAAGTGTGGCTGAAGCATTCGCTCGTGAGTTCCCGCAGCTCACCAGCCGCGAGAACTGGGCTCGTCTGTACGAAAAGTGAGCCTCAACGCACTATCTTGGCGATGACCTGCTCGTTGTCGACGGTGTACCCGAGATATTCGAACGAGATGCCGGTGCGTGTGACGAACTCCGTCCACGCCCGGTACTCGTGCAGCTGCCACCCGGGATAGTTGAAGAACTCGTCGAAGACGACGATCGACCCGGGTACCAGTCGGTCGCCGAGCAGATCGAGCACGGTCTTGGTGGACGAGTAAAGGTCGGCGTCGAGGTGCAGGAACGCAACGGGGCCGGGTTCGTCGTTCAGGAACGAGGGCAAGGTGTCCTCGAAGAGGCCCGGAACAAGTTGCGCTCCAGGCACTTCGGGGATGGATTCCTGTGCGAACTCGCCGACCGGGAACCCGGTGCGCCAGGTCTCCGGAAGGCCGGAGAACACGTCGAAACCTGCGACGGTCCCCTCGCGTTCGGTGAAAGCCTCCGCGACGATCCTGAGTGTGGTTCCGCTGGCGACGCCGAATTCGAGTGCCATGCCGGGTATTTCGATCAAGCCCAATGCGTGGCGCAGCGTGTCGTGCGGGTGGCCGAATGTCTCCGCGACTCGAAGGTGTTCGAGGATGAACTCGGCAGTCGACGCTGTCGCTTCCAGATCCACGGCGTAGGCCAGATCCCGACGCTGGCGAAATTCCAGCTCGTCGATCCTGGACCGGAGGCCCGCGATGTCACCGCGGGCCTCGGCCAGTTCGTCACGTGAGAGTGCCAGCGCGTCGAGGATCTGTTGCGTGCGATCTGCGTTGCGCCGGTCGGCGGCCTCGACCACCTCGGATACCGCACGCTGAAGCTTGGTTCTGGCGCTGGAACGGAACTGCTCGAACATGGCAACCTCTCGTCGGGATCACCCCCATGCTGCCAGGCTTTGTTCGCTACCGGTCCCGACCGCGGTAGTGACTCTTGAGTTGTCGGGAGATCACCTTGATCTCCCGCGTCCTCTCTGCCTGCAGACGAGCATCGCTTCGCGCGGCGTTCCATGCATTCTCTCGCTGTAGTTTCCGGTAGCTCGCGAGCCTCCGCTCATCGATATCGCCACGCCCGAGTGCGCTCAGGACTGCGCATCCCGGCTCGGAGTTGTGTGCGCAATCGGAGAACCGGCACTCTGCAATCAGCTCCTCGATCTCGGGGAACGTCTTCTCGATCCCCTCCGCCGCGTTCCACATGCCGACCCCTCGCAGGCCGGGTGTGTCGATCAGTGTCCGGCCGCCGGAGAATGAGATCAACTCTCTGGTGACGGTGGTGTGGCGTCCCTTTCCGTCACCGGTCCGAACGCGACCGGTCTCGAGTCGATCGGCGTCTGTGGTGTCCGCGAGGAGGGCGTTCGCGAGCGTCGACTTACCGGCGCCTGATGGACCGAGTATCGCCACGGTGCCGTCCAGAACTGCATCGAGTACATCCATTCCTTCGTTGGTCTCGGCACTGACGGCCAGCACTGTTGCGCCGGGCGCAATGGCAGTGACCTCGGCGAGAGTGTCGGAGATATAGTGAGCTGCATCCGATTTGGTGAGTGCGACGACAGGGGTTGCACCACTTTCCCAGGCGAGTGCGAGTAGTCGCTCGATGCGCCCGAGATCGACGTCGCCGTCCGAAGCCGTGGCGATGACGACGGTGTCGACATTGGCCGCCAGAATCTGGCCTTCCGATTTTCCGGATGCCGAGGATCGAACGATGCTGCTTGATCGGGGGAGTATCGAAGTGACCGTGTGCATCTCGGGTTCGCGTGAGTCCCGTAACTCGGCCACGGCGACCCAGTCACCCGTACAGAGTGGATCGCTGCCGCTGAGTGCGCGAACTGTGCCTTCGGCGACGGCCACGTCACACCGCCCCCGGTCGACGCGAAGAACGCGCCCGGGTGCGGAGTCCGGTGGGGCCAGGGCAGTGAATGTGTTCGAGAGTGTTGCGTTCCAACCGTATTCGGTCAGGGGCGCGCTGTTTTCCGGCATGGTGAGTGTGTCCTCGAGTACGAAGAAGTGTGAATGTTGACGGTGCTGAAACTGCGGAACACGACAGTCATCAATACTCACTCCTCGAAAATCTCAGGACGCACCATGCGTCGGATCAGAATCGTCTCAGCCGCAGACGCGACTGTGCAACTGAATTAACTCGGGGCGGCCGACTTAACTCGGACGTTCGAACTTCTCTTCCCGGCCGAGCTTGCGCAATCGCATCCACTCGCGCAGTCCGGCCGGATCGCGGCGTGTGATCAGGAAGTACCAGCCGAACCGAACCCATTCCTGCGGAAGCAGTTTCCGCATTCCCGGTTGGGAGAGGATGTATCCACGGTTGCGGTACGTGAAGTAGCGCTTCGTGTCGTTGTCGGGGTACTGCGTGTGCATGCGTCCGCCGAGGATCGGCTTGAACTCGTCCGCGCCGTTGGGGTGGACATAAGCAGTTTGCAGGCAGGTACCGAACTTCAGGCCGGAGCGCACGAGGCGACGGTGTACCTCGACCTCGTCGCCGCGGACGAACAGGCGTAGATCCGGAACTCCGACGGCATCGATCGCGTCGGCGGTGAACAGTGCGCCGTTGAAGAGGGACGCGATGCCGGGCAGGAGATCCTCGTCGCCGAGCTCGGAACGCAACCGGCGCCACGACGTGCCGCGGCGAAGTGGGAAGGCAAGGCGGTCGGGGTCGTCGATGTCGCAGACGACGGGGGAGACCTCGGCCAGGTCGTTCCGAATTGCACAGTCGAGCAGTGTTTCCAGGACCTCAGGCCCCTCCGGGCGGCCGTCGTCGTCGGCGAGCCAGACGCGGTCGGCGCCGAGTGAAAGCGCGTAGAGAATGCCAAGAGCAAATCCTCCGGCACCGCCGAGGTTGTGCTGAGAACCGATGTAACTGGTCGGCAGTGGAGCGTTGTCGACGAGCTCTTTCACATCGGCTTCGTCGGCATTGTCGACGACGACCAGATGATCGAGCGGACGCGACTGGGTGCTGAGAACCTTCAAGGATTCGGCCAGCAGTTCACGACGTTTGTGAGTGACGACGACCCCGATGATTTTCTCGGGTGCGCTCACGGGGTGTTCTCCCGTTCCATTTCCTTGATCACGTGGCGCACATGTTCGGCGGCGTCGTCACCTTCGTAGGCGCGTACGACGTCTTCGATGTCGCCTTGCATGCGGATCTGGCCGTGGTCGATCCACATCGCACTGTTGCACAGCTGAGCGAGGAATTCGTTGGAGTGGCTGGCGAATACCAGGATGCCGGAGCGTTCCACCAGCTTCTGCAGCCGGATGCGGGCCTTCTTCATGAATTCCGCGTCGACGGCACCGATGCCCTCGTCGAGAAGCAAGATCTCGGGATCGATACTGGTCACGACGCCCATGGCAACGCGAACGCGCATACCGGTGGAGTAGGTACGCAGTGGCATGGAGAGGTATTCACCGAGTTCGGTGAATTCGGCGATCTCGTCCATCTTCGCGAGCATCTGCTTGCGGGTCTGACCAAGGAACAGGCCGCGGATGATGATGTTCTCGTACCCGGAGATTTCCGGGTCCATGCCGACACCGAGGTCGAAGACGGGTGCGACGCGTCCGCGAATGCTGGCGGATCCCCGGGTCGGTTCGTAGATTCCGGAGAGCAGGCGCAGCAGGGTGGATTTGCCGGCGCCGTTGTGGCCGACGAGCCCGATGCGGTCGCCTTCCTTGAGCGTCATCGTGATGTCGCGGAGCGCTTCGACGACGACGACATCGGAGTCGTTGCGGCCGATGGATCCTCCGGCCTTGCCGAGGAAGGCCTTCTTGAGCGAGCGGGATTTCGCGTCGAAGATCGGGAAGTCGACGCACGCGTTCTGCGTGTGGATGCTGACTGGCTGACTCATGTGTTTCCTCTAGACCCAGTAGGGCACGCGTGCCCGGTACTTGCGGAGTGCCAGAATCGCGACGGCCCAGCCGACGACGGTGAAGGCGATGACGATGTACCAGTGGTATGCCTGCTGGTCGGCCCCGATGAGTGGTGCTCGGATGATCTCGAGGTAGTGGTACAGCGGATTGAGTTCGGCGAGCCGGACCCGTTCCATGGCTTGCCCACCCTGGTCCTTGAGGGCCTGAGTTGTCCACATGATCGGCGTCAGCACGAACAGCAGCAGGGTGAGGCTGCCGAGGATGGGGGCGATGTCGCGGTACCGGGTGGAGAAGATACCGAAGACGATCGAGACCCACAGCGTGTTCGCGACGATCAGCACGAATGCCGGTATTGCCGCGAGCGCCGTCCAGCTCATGTTCTGCCAGATACTGAACGCGAACAGAAGAACTATGTAGATCGCGAAGTTGTGCGCGAAGAACAGCACCTGACGCCAAACCAGGCGATATACGTGCACACTCAACGCCGACGGCAACTGCTTGATCAGGCCCTCGTTGGCGATGAAGACCTCGGAACCTTCGAGAATGCTTGCACTGATCAGGTTCCACACGATCAGCCCGACCGTGACGTACGGCAGGAACTCCTTGAGCGGAATGTTCAGCAACGCGGAGTACAGAAGACCCATCGCGGCGGCCTGAACGCCGGTGGCGATCGTGATCCAGAACGGTCCGATCACCGACCGGCGGTAGCGCTGTTTGATGTCCTGCCAGCCGAGGCTGAGCCACAACTCACGCTGATTCAGACCGTCGCGAAGGTCTTTGAACGCACGACGGAACGTCTGGGAGTCGGACACGGGCGCAGGTGCGTCCGGCGTCTCGGATTCGATTGCGGATGCTGACACGGAGGTCGAGCCTACCGGCCTGGCGTCGGCGCCGGATTTCCCTCGGACCTAGTGGTGGTCCGAGTTACAGATACTGGCCGGTTCCCGGGCTCTGTTGGTCCGGATGCGCAGGCGAATGCGGAGCCCCGATGCTCATGCCGGGAGGCAGTGCACCCTGCCGCATTTGTTCGAGCTGAGCGCGCGCTGCCATCTGCTGCGCGAACAGTGCGGTTTGAATTCCGTGGAACAGTCCTTCGAGCCAGCCGACGAGTTGGGCCTGCGCGATTCGCAGTTCGGCGTCGGAGGGAATGGAGTCGTCGGTGAACGGGAGGCTCAATCGCTCGAGTTCTTCACGGAGTTCGGGTGCCAGGCCCTGTTCCAGTTCTCGGATGGACGAGGTGTGGATGTCCTTGAGGCGCTTGCGGCTGGCGTCGTCGAGCGGCGCGGCGCGCACTTCTTCCAACAGTTGTTTGATCATCGTGCCGATTCGCATGACCTTCGCCGGCTGCTCGACCATCTCGGCGACGGACTCGGCTTCGGATTCCGCGCCTTCGGTGGTGCCAGATGTGGAGGCCTCTGCCTCGGCCGCCGGCATCGCGACGGGTCGACCGTCGGGTCCGATAACGAGTACCTGCTCTTTGTCGGGGTTCGTCATGCTTCCATCTTGTCGTGTGTGGGCGACAAACGCCGCGTAACCCCCAAAAAGTTAGCTACCGAATAACTGTACTGACGGGTAATTGGGTGACTGCCTTCGACTAAGCGGGCGTCTGCACCTAGAGTGTCGAGCATGGCTTACGACGTTGCCCGCGTACGGGGGTTGATTCCCTCACTCGGTGACGGCTGGATCCACCTCGATCCGCAGGCCGGAATGCAGATCCCGGACGCCGTCTCGCGGACGGTCTCCACCGCGTTCCGTGCCTCTGCATCTTCTTCCTCCGGTCGCCACGTCTCGAACCGTCGTAGTGCTGCCATTCTCGAGAGTGCGCGCACCGCGGTCGCCGATCTGGTCGGCGGAGATCCTGCGGGAGTCGTTCTCGGATCAGACCGAGCAGTGTTGTTGGCTTGGCTCGCCGAGTCGCTCAGTTCGCGGTTGGGCCTCGGAACCGGTCTCGTGCTCTCGCGCCTCGACGAAGAGGCGAACGTCGCGCCCTGGCTTCGTGTGGCCAGTCGCTACGGCGCTCAGGTGCGATGGGCAGAGGTCGAAATCGAAACGTGTGAGCTCCCGAGTTGGCAGTTCAACGATCTCATCACCTCGACCACTCGATTGGTGGCCTTGACGGCCGCATCACCGGTCGTCGGTTCGGCTCCGAACGTCCGCGCCGCAGCTGATCGTCTGCACGAATTCGGCGGACTGATGGTGGTCGACGCCGTCGGTGCAGCGCCATATGCGCATGTGGACATGGCTGATCTCGGGGCGGACATCGTTGCCGTCAGCGCGCCGTCGTGGGGCGGTCCACAGGTGGGCGCACTCGTCTTCCGCGATCCCGGACTGCTCGACCGGATTCCGGCCGTGTCGCTCAACCCGTACGCGCGTGGCGCCGAGCGACTCGAGGTGGGCGGTCATCAGTTCGCGCTGCTGTCCGGTCTCACGTCGTCGATCGATTTCCTGGCGGGCTTGGACGAATCGGCAACGGGAACCAGGCGTGAGCGCCTCGAAACCTCGATCAGCTCGCTGCAGGACTACCAGGACGGTCTGTTCGATCACCTCATGCGTTCTCTCGCAGCCCTGCCCAACGTGATGGTGATCGGCGGCGCACCCACGCGGGTGCCGACGCTCAGCTTCACACTCGAGGGGATGGCGGCAGACAAGGTCGCGGCGCACCTGGCCGACAAGCGCATCGCGACGGTCAGCGGTACGCATGGTGGTTCCAGGCTGCTCGACGCCCTCGGTGTCAACGACGAAGGCGGCGCGGTCACCGTCGGCCTTGCGCCGTACACGACGCGGTACGAGATCAATCAGCTGGTCGCCGAACTCGGCGCCCTGGGCTGATCGACCCCGCTCGGCTCACTTCACGGTGAGGATGACCTTGCCTACGGTTTCCGGCGAATCCAGCAATTGATGGGCTAATGGCGCCTCGGTGATCGGAAGTTCGGTCGACACGATCGGTTGGACCGATCCGTCTGCGATCAGCGGCCACAGCTTCGCGCGGACGTCGGCGACGATGTCCGCTTTACCGCCCGGGCCGGTGAGCGGACGCCCGCGCAGGCCTGTGGACGTGATGTTTCCGCGCTTTCCCATCAGCTTGGCGATGTCGACTTCACCCTTGCGGCCACCCTGCATTCCGATGATCACGACGTGGCCGTCCATGGCGAGTGCGTCGACGTTGCGCCCGAGGTACGACGCTCCCATGTTGTCCAGAACCACGTCGGCGCCGTGGTTGTCGGTGGCTTCGGCGAGTGATGCTACGAAGTCGCTGTCGCGATAGTTGATGAGAATATCCGCGCCCAATTCGCGGCAGCGGTTCAATTTGTCCTCCGAACCCGCGGTAACTGCGACGCGGGCGCCGAGGGCTTTGCCGACCTGGATGGCGTGGGTGCCGATTCCGCCGCCACCGCCATGGACGAGGAGGACCTGTCCGCGTCGAAGACCTCCGCGCATCACGACGTTGGACCACACCGTGCACGCAACTTCCGGCAGGGACGCTGCGACCCGGAGATCGACGCCAGCGGGAACCGGGAGAAGTTGTGTTGCCGGGACCGCAACCTTCTCGGCGTAGCCGCCGCCGGCCAGCAATGCGCAGACTTCGTCGCCGACGGACCAACCGGTGACGTCTTCGCCGAGCTCGGTGATCACACCCGAGCATTCGAGGCCGAGAATGTCACTCGCGCCGGGCGGCGGCGGGTAGAAGCCTTGACGTTGGAGCAGGTCGGCGCGGTTGACCGCGGTTGCGGCGACCTCGACGAGTACGTGCCCGCGAGGTAGTTCAGGATCGGGCTGCTGCGCCCATTTCATGACCTCGGGACCGCCGGGCTGATCGATCGTTATGGCGTACATGGATACGACGCTAGCGAATCTCCCCGCTGACGGGTGTTTTGCCGCTACCGTCGCGGACGTGACTTACTTCGGGAACATGCAGAACGAGATCTATCTGACGGGACTGAGCGGCGCGAAGCCGGCTTTGCCGATGACTGCGGCGGGCTTGGAAGATGCCGCGCGCGAGCAACTCTCACCGGAGGCCTTCGGGTACATCGCCGGTAGCGCGTCGACCGAACGAACCGCGGAGTCGAATCTGCGTGCGTTCGACAAGCATGCGATCGTGCCGCGGATGTTGCGGGGGACTGCGGCGCCGGACGCACGCGATCTGAGCGTCGAGGTGTTGGGGACGCGGTTGGCTGCACCGATCCTGACGGCTCCGGTGGGCGTGCTCGGCTTGGTCCACGACGACGCCGAGGTTGCGGTCGGTTCGGTCACTGCCGAGTTGGGGATCGGATCGATTCTCTCGACGGCGGCATCCTCGACCATCGAAGACGTAGCGGCGGCCTCGGGCGATAACTGGTGGTACCAGCTGTACTGGCCGGCCGACGACGAGCTTGCCGAGTCGTTTGTCCGTCGAGCGGAGACGGCGGGCGCGAAGGCTATCGTCCTGACTGCCGACACTCCCGGTATGGGTTGGCGTCCAAGGGATCTCGAACTCGGTCACCTTCCGTTCCTGCAGGCGAAAGGTATTGCCAACTATCTGTCGGATCCGGTGTTCCGCGCCAAATTGGCGACGCCTCCCGAGGAGAGTGCAGAAGCCCTGCAGATCGCGGTTCTCACGTGGGTGTCGTTGTTCGGTAACCATGCGGTGCGGATCGCGGATATCGCGAAACTTCGCCAGTGGACGACACTTCCGATCGCAGTGAAGGGAATTGTCCATCCCGACGACGCACGTGAGGCCGTCGCGGCCGGCGCCAACGGCATCGTCGTGAGCAACCATGGTGGGCGTCAGGTCGACGGGTCGATTTCGGCACTCGATGCTCTCGGTCCCGTCGCTGATGCGGTGGGGGATGAGGTGGACATCCTGATGGACTCCGGAATTCGTTGTGGTGCAGACGTAATCAAGGCTCTGGCCTTGGGTGCCGATGCAGTGCTGTACGGGCGGCCGTGGGTGTACGGGTTGGGATTGGCCGGAGCGGACGGAGTGCGTCATGCGCTCCGGAGTCTCTTGGCCGACCTGGATCTCACCATGGGACTGGCGGGGCTGGCATCGGTCGCCGAAATCGATCGTTCGATCCTGATGTCCAATTCGTGACTTTAGGGTGAGTCTTACTGTGACGGGCGGACACAGGTCTAAACTTGGAACCTGTGACAGCTGAAGCGACAACCGAGGAGACATCGCAGGCGGCGCACGGTGAGACACCGTGGCTGACGCCGTGCGAGATGCGTGCATGGCGCGGCTACATGGACGGTAATCAGCGCCTCATGGAGGTTCTCAACCGCGAACTGCAGGATTCACACGACCTGTCGTTGGCCGATTACCGCATTTTGGTCATGCTCTCGGAGTCAGCTGACGGGTCGTTGCGGATGAGTGACCTGGCAGACGGCGTGCTGTCTTCGCGGAGCCGCCTGACGCACCAGATCAGGCGGATGGAATCTCAGGGCATCGTCGTGCGAGACACTTGCGTCGAAGATGGTCGCGGCGTGCTCGCTCGGATCACGGAAGAGGGTAGGCGTCGCCTCGCCGAGGCAGCGCCTACTCACGTGGCCGGAGTGCGGAACAATCTGGTCGATCTGCTGACTCCCCAGGAACTGGACGTGCTGGCAGACGTCTTCGAGAAGGTCGACAAAGCCATCGGCGAGCGCTGACTCCGGAGCCGTTTTCGCGGTCCGTGGGAACACCCGATAGGATCGCCCACGGAAGCGTGGCAGAGCGGCCGAATGCACTCGCCTTGAAAGCGAGCGTGGCGTTAAACCCACCGGGGGTTCAAATCCCTCCGCTTCCGCAGATGCCCCTCACTTGTTCATACAGGTGAGGGGCCTTTTCGTGTCCGATCGTGCCAAGATCGCCGTCGACGAGGTCCGCGTCGGCGTAGAGCGACGTCGCTGCAGTTCCTTCGAGAGCTGGATCCAGCCTTTGACAGCGGGATGATCGTTCTTGTCGGGGACTTCCCGCAATCTCGCAACCACTCCACCGCCCCAGTTCCGTCCGAAATGAATGACTAGCCATGCCCCCCCAAAAAAGGACTCAGGCGGCGTTACGCATTCATCGAATCTCTGATTCCGGTGCGTTCCACGCGTCGCAGGAGCTGAGTCCCTCCTGCATTCCTCGGTTGAACCACATTCTGTTGTTGGCCTGACTCGGGTGGGTGTCTTCGGGGTCTTCGCCGGGGATGTCGATGTCGTCTTCTTGTACTGACAGTTCGGCGAGGTAGGGCAGGATGTGATTGGCGCTGACGCCGGACAGGCATTCAGCTTGAGCTTCCAGGCGTTTGGTCATCAACATCACCTCGCGGTGATCGTTTTCCCGCGCGGCCAATGACGACAGCTGCGATTCGATCCCCATCGCCTCCTGAAGGTGATGTCCGTATTCGTGGGTGGCGACTCTGACGAGGTCGAGTTCGTTGAAACTGTCGTACGTCCAGATGCGGATGGTCTGGTTTCTGGGGCAGTAGAAACTGATCCCGTAGACGTCTGCGCCTTCTCCGCAGAGGATGGGTGCATCGTCGCCTTCGAGGCGCATGTCGACGTGAGGTGTCACGAGGTTGCCGCCTCTGAGTTCTCTGTCGACAGCGGGGCTCCACATCTCGTCCAGGCAGGCCATCACCCCTTCCGCATACCTCTTTTGACGGGTGATGTCGCCGCGCCAATCGACTGGCGTGCAGTCGATCTCCGGGAACTGCATATCCGTGTCGGTCAATCGTTGGCTGGTTTCGGCGACCGCTTCATATGACGGCAGCACCCGTTTCACCGCGGAGGCGGCGAGATTGACCCCGACCACCAGGACGACGACCAGCCCGACCGCGGTGGCGGTCACGATGATCGCTATCTCTTTTCGAGTCCAGCTCATTCGTTCGCCTCAGGGGTCGGTTGTGGATGCGTTATTACGCAGCGGCACAGGGAATTCCCGCACGCATCGGTGCCCGATTGCAGTCCTCGCAAAAGTCGTCCGGGATAACGTCGCCTGTTCAACACTCGGCGACGAACGTGGCCACGGGAAACGAAAAATACTCCGCCCCGCCACAGGAAGAGCGAAGCATCAATTCGACGGCGGAGGGTATTACCAGTTCTGAATGAAGAAGAACTGCTGTGAACCCCTCGCCGGGTTGAGTACGCCGAGAGAAATTTCTCCACCACGGGAGGCTGCTTCGTTGGCGAACTGGTCGAGACGTCCCCAGACGACGTTGGGGCCGCTCTCGAAGCGCGATCCTGGTGCGAGGCGCACGCCGATCTGGGTGGAGTTAGTGATGCTTTCGATCGCAGCGCCGGCATTGAGCTGGCCGAACAATGCCGTCTCACCCTGGTTCAGCTGCACGCCGATGCGCCCGTTGTCGGCGATCGGAGTAACAGCTGATGCTGCGCCCGCGCCGCTGAGTGCGATGGCTGCGATACCGGCAGGTATCAATGCGGCCGCGGTAATCATCCTGCGTAGGTGCGTCATTCGGCTTCTCCCTCGTCGGTGGCCCACTCGAGTTGGCGCCTCCACGGGCCGCTTTGTCTGATTCTTCCGGTAACAGTCAACGACATGTCGCAAACAATGAGCAATCCATTGGGTTGGTTTGAGATGCAGCTCACTACTGGAAATCCGTTGAAGAATAAACTGTTTCAGTGAAACTGCTGGTCAAGATCGTGAATGCCAGAGAGGCGCGCGGGCTGTCGTTACGTTTCCGTTACTGCTCGGTCTGGCTGCGAGAAGGACACGCACTCGGTCACCCAGAAACGCTGCGGCACAGGAATTGTCAGAGCAAGAACCCGCGCAGAGGGTCCTCCGCAGTTGAGCGCCACTGTCAAGCGGTCTTTCATTCTTCGAGGGCGCGCTGCTTCGGCAGTGGGCTCTCGACTGTCAGAACCGCACGGTGAATACCACGTGGCGATGCTCTCGGTCCGCGCGCTGGAAAAAGTCCGCCACTTCCTGAAGCCAGCCCCAGGCGTACCCGCGCTCGTCGGAGCCGTATTCCGGGTTGCGGTCGTCGAGCGGCATCGCGTCGTAGCGCACGCCGAACTCGGATTCGGTGATTTCCGCCAGGTACGAGGAGACTTCGGCGACCCGATCGGGTGCGAGGTAGGTGACGAGTTGGTCGTCGGTGTCGGTGTTGAGATCTTCGTCCCCCAAGATCACGCCGTAGGCCGGCCAGTTCTCGGACACGCGCTCGTACCCCGTGCTGGAGAGGGCGCACAGGATCGGATCCCACGCCTTGTCCGTGTCGCACGAGAACTCGGATCGGCCCGTCTCCTCGATGTCCTCGACCACAGCGCCGAGTTTGTCGTCGTCGCCGCGCGCGTCCAGAAGTTCCGCTGCCACGCTGTCTGACAGCGCGAAATGCACCCCAAGTTCCATGGCGTGATGCTAACGGCCGACCTTGCCGCCGTCCCGCCGTCACTACGGGACGAATCGCCTCAGGTAACGATCCTGCTCTAACTCCGACCGAAGTTACCCATGGTGGGCCGGCTGTCGTACATACTTCATCGGTGATTCCGACAAAACGGACCGGCCTTTCGGTTGTATCGCTGGTGATCCTCGTCGTCGCGGGGTTGCTGGTCGCAGCCCCTGCCAGCAGCGCCGCGCCGCCGCCTGACTGGAAATACACAATGGTGGCGTTCAGCAATGCCAGCGACCGTGACATGGATGTCTACGAGTCGGCTGACGGCACCGGCTTTCAACTCGTCCAGCAGTCGGCGTACAGGCCGCCATCTGGGCTCGTGCGTGATCCGAGCATCTTCCGGAACACGGACGGGTTGTACTACCTCACCTACACGACGGGTGGTGGGGCGAACATCGGGTTTGCACGCAGCAGCGACCGCATCAACTGGACGCCGCTGGGGAACTATCCGGTTCCGTTTTGCTGCGCCTTGATGCCTGGTACGGGAGATGGCACCGGTTCTGCGAGCCCCCCGGGCTTCTCGGGTTCGGCTGGTTTCAGCGACGGACCGTCGCTGTCACCATTCGTCACCAAGGCCTGGGCGCCTGAATGGTTTGTGGACGGCGATCGCGTCAACGTCATCCTGTCGATGTCGACCGGTGGAGGATTTGTGCCGTATCTGATGACGGCGTTGGAACCGTCGCTCCGGTTGTGGAGCCCGCCTGTTCCGCTCGCCGGGATCGGTGCGGACCACATCGACACCACCGTGGTCAAAGTTGGATCGACCTATCATGCGTTCACCAAGAACGAGACGAGGAAGGTCGTCGAGCATGCGGTCGCTCCTTCGGTGACGGGACCTTATTCGTTTGTCCCGCCCGGGAATTGGGGTTCGCTTGTCGAAGGTCCGGCCGTGGTTCAGTTGCCGAGCGGCGACTGGCGGATCTATCTCGACGCCTATACCGAAGGAAAGTATCTCTACTCCGACAGCACGGACGGGCTGAACACCTGGTCTCCTGTGCAAGAGGTTCCTGGGGTGTCCGGGACTGCACGGCATCTCGGCATCATGAGAGAACCGGCATAACTTTCGACCCCGAGTTGGTAAGGCTCTGATCAAGGACTCCGGTCTTGGTCAGAGCCTTTTCTCGTACTTGCGTACTACTTGTGTGCGTCGCCTGCGCTAATCAGTGATTGACAAGCTAACGATGCGATGCCAGTGGGTCCGACGAGTTCGCGCCGACCACGAAGTGAGTATCTCCGCGTGAGCTGTGCAGAGTTGCGCTCCCAGGCCCCGCTCGGGCGCCGTACTTCACGATTGATTGCCAAGTAATGCCTGTTAGTTTCATATTCAAGTACGCGCACTGGCTTGATGCCCGCACTTTCGGTCTCCAACTGCTCTGAGGCCCGCGAAATGCGGATTCAATTCGATTTGCCGCACTGTTTCTGAGGGATCTTCTCGTCCGTAACGGTGACCTTGCTCATAGTAGGACCTAGGTCCTTTTCGCTGCTGATAAGCCTGTCGATATATATCTGTTACCGAAAGTTCACCCTAAATCCAAGATGGGGGAGATGGCGCGCTGGCGGGCAAACAGGACGATTGGTACCGTCCGGTAACTAATTCAGTTAGTTGTCGGCTACCGCTCTGGTTGCTGTGTCACGTGGAGGAGCAGTTCATGTCGATCGAATCGCAAAACGGCGTATCCCACCGTCGATCGAGGGCCGCGGTAGGGCTCGCGGCGTGTGCGGTTGCCGCGCTGTCGTCGGGTGTGGTCTTCGCAGGGAGCGCATCGGCAACGCCGACGGCGTTGGCGGACAAATTCGCGAGCACGGTCACCGATGACGGCTGGTCGTTGGATCTTGCCGCCACGAAACTGTCGGCGAATCCGGTGCCGAATCTGGCGACGACGGCGTTCACTCGTGAGGGGTTCGTGTCGGCGAAGGTGACCGGCACGATCGGTGGTGCGGGCGATTCGGCGGTGAAGACCGGTTATGTCGAGCAGGGATTGCAGATCGGCTGCCAGATCGATGTCTCCTCCGGACTTGGCTTGGGGCTTGGCTTTTCGCTCGGCCCGTCTGTCGGTGTGAGTATTTCGGGTGTCCCGTCGGCGAACGTGGGTGTGAATGCGTCGGTGAATCCGAGTATTCAGTCGACGATTGCGCCGGGCACGATCACGACGATTCCGTTGGGGAAGAAGGATCTCGAGTCGTCGAAGGCGTCGATCACGGCAGAGAACGTGCACGTGAAGGTTGATGCGTGCATGGGGCCGGTGACGATCCGCTCGTACGCACAACTCTCGGTGTCGACGGCGACGTCCGACAACACGTTGTTCGTGTACTCCGATACCACCTGGCTCTAACCCACGCAGCCGTCGTCAGCGCTGCTGGCGACTATTCCCGATCCGCCCCGTCCAGGGGTGGTTACTCATCACGCCCACAAAGGAGAAATCATGAAGATTCGTACCTTGGCCACTGCCGGAACTCTCACCGCAGGTATCGCCCTGATCGGTGTTCTCTGCGCCGGCGTGGCATCTGCCGCAACTCCGATCGTCGAACCGGAACATGGCCGGATCGGTCTGTCGCTCTCGAATGCGGAAACCGCGGCATTGGCGGCGAGCCCGATTCCTGATGCGATTGCGAACATCGTTCCAGGTTCGCTGAGGGGGGTCTGGTTGGCGCCTGGTTCCGCGATAACTGTTACCGATGGCAAGGTCGACGCCCTCGAAGGAGCTGTGCTCGGTGAAGCAGCCGCGCGTGGTGGGCATGCCAATGTCTTTGTCTCCGACCCGAATCACCCCGCCAGTGAGGGGCACATAGTGCTGACGGAGCAGTACTGGAACTGATACCAGGCCGAACGTCGGCGACCCGTTGTCCCCGCTCTCCCTTCCCATTTGGAGTTCCAGTCATGACCGTCAACAACGCCGAACGCCGCAGTGTCCAACCGGAACCCGCTGCCGTCGATAGGAAAGACGTTGCAGACGTTGATGACTGGGATCCGGACAGTGAACTCAGTCCACTCTCCAAGGCTGTGATCGCTACGGCAGTTGGACTGGGGTTGCTGATCGCGGCATTCGCGGTGATCGGGAAGCTCGCCGGCTGGGCGAACGACTACGGGACGATCCTGGTTTACCTGGCGTTCTTCTTGTGGATGTCGATCTCCGGACGGTTGTTCTGTTGGGGCGCAGACAAACTCATCGCGCTACTCCGAACGAAGAAGAGTGACAATCGTGGTGCGCACCGGTGAAGTCCGGTAGACGATTTCGCCGGACTCTCGCGGGAGTGCTTGCCGCTGGGGCGCTGTTGACCGGAGCGGCCGGAGCGATCGGTGCGGGAATTGCACTCTCCGCCGCTCCGGCGAATGCGACGCCGGAAGAAGACTGCGCGGCGGTGCGGGCACGTGATCATCAGATCTACCTGAATCTCATTGCGTCGCTGCCACCTGGTGCACCCATCCCGCCAGAGATCATCAACCCGTGCCTGAGTGCGCCGTCCACGACGGCGACAGTTGCGCCGACGACCACGGTCGGGCTCCCCGGTGCGCAGGCTCCAGGCGGTGGCCCGGATGTCGGCGCGAATGCTCCGACGAACTTTCCCACCTACAACGGCACCCCCATCGTCCCTGTGCCGACGATCGAGGTTCCGCCCATTACTTCCGAGTCCCCGGCCTCGGAAACTGGTGTCGGTGCATTCCCCAATGCATCGGCATCAGCGGTTCCCTCACCCACACCCACCCCGGGTGAGGGAACCACCACCGATCGTGGTCCCGGACCGATCCCCGCGGATTCGGATTCGAATATCGCACCGGCCCAAACGGTTCCGGACCTGGCAGCGGATGTTTTCACCGCCGGGGAGGACTCGGGCCGTGACCGGTATCTCGAACTGGTCCTCGTCGGGGCCGCGGCGTTCACCGCTGCGGGTATGAGAGTGAGGGGGCGGCCGGGACCGTTCAGTGCGCGTGTGAGCGCGCGTCCGTGGGAGTCGGTTCTCTCCCAGGTAGTCGGTACGGTCGCGAAACCGTTCATGCCGTATTTCGTCGGCGGTCAGGACGTCGTGGTCATCCCCGACCCAGGTGGCGGACAACGCACCATCTTCCTCATTCACGACGAAACCTCCTCGCATGAAGCTCAAATGGTGGTCGACGTACCACCCGGCGGACACATGAGCATCAACGACGACGGGTCCGTCGGTGTCTACGACGCGAACGGAGACTTGCAGGGCACCGTTGCCGCTGCGTGGGCGTACGACGTCAACGGCGATCCGGTTCCCACCTACTACGAGATCCGTGACGGCAAGCTCTACCAAATCGTGGTCCCCACCCCGGGCGTCATCTACCCGGTCACTGCTGACGGCCCCTACGGCGGCAGCGACCCGGTCACCGGACGAGACGTCACCGCTACACCCCTTCAAGGCGGCGGTGAGGTCGTCAACCAGTCCGGCGGACCGGTCATGGTCAACGTCCCGACAGACTCCCCCTACAACGACGTCGGCGGGATCGACCCACTGGGCAATCTCGACATGGATCCGCCGACGCAGCCGGCACCGACAACGCCTCTGCCGTTCGATATCGGATCGCCGACCGACTCGGGCACCGATACGAGCGAGCCTCCGTGGAACCCACTCGACAACCTCGACATGGACGCCCCGACGCAGCCGGCACCGACAACACCACTGCCGTTCGATATCGGATCGCCGACCGACTCGGGCACCGATACACCCGGGGGTACAGCGAGCGAGCCTCCGTGGAACCCACTCGACAACCTCGACATGGAAACGCAGACGCAGCCAGATCCTCCAATGGAATTACCATTCGGGATCTTTGACTCTGATCCCAACAACGGTTTGATCGGCCCCGCGCAGAGGGCCGCGAACCAACGGGCGCTCGCCCATGGCGACGTACCTGCTGACTTCACTGGCAACGTCCCTCTGACCGCACAGCAACAACTTGACGACCTGCAATGGCAGGTGGATCAGATGCGAGACCGCGGCTATACAGATTCCGAGATCGCAACTGTCTTGAGTAAAGGCAGCACCGCGCTCGGTGGCCCCGCCTCGGGCTTGCAATCTGCGGGCGCCCTTGCGAACACCGGTGTGCATCATGCTGGTTCGCTCCCGAGCGCTGCGCAGGCCGCTCGGTCGGCGGCAGTGGGTACTGTTTTAAGCAGATTATCGGTGGCAGTTGAGGTTGCCTCGGGTGTCATCAAGTGGCGCGAAGGCGCGCCACGTGGCGAAACTGTGGGAAATTCCGGTGGCGCAATCGCATTGGGATGGGCAGGCGGCAAAGGTGGCGCCGCACTCGGCGGGTTTCTCGGCGGCCCGATAGGTGCCGCAGTCGGGGGCGGAATCGGTGCAATCGGAGGATCGCTACTCGGGGCATACTTGGGTACCCGGGCAGGCCGATCATTTGATTGAAGCCTTAGACAATGATCGATCGCTCCAAGAGAAGGGACTGAGACCGTGCATTACCTGCTGATCGCTGCCATTGCATTCTGCCTAGCCTCGGGGGTGCTGTCGGCGCTTGATGCCGCAGCAGGCAATCCGATGCGGGGCGCGATAACCTTGGCCGTTTCGTTGACGGCTGCGAGTGGGATGGTGTTCCTCGTGACTGACAATTCGACCACCCGGATCGGCGCTGTCGCGGGCACTGCGGCGGTCCTCGTTTTGCGTTTTCTCCCGAAGAGTTCCATATACCGACGACACACCGTTCCTCAAGCGGAACCGGCACCATGACCACCTTTTATGCGATTTGTGCGATTGCTGCAGGGGCTGTGGCGTTGATCGTATCTACGCCCTACGTGATGTACCGCAGTCATGCGAGAACGATTTACTGGAGTTCGTCGATCCTTACCATCGTTTTCGCTTGGCTCACCGCTCCACAGCGGTCGATTCTCGGACCTGTCCTCTTGTGCGGTTTCGCTGCTGTGTTCGTGGCGTGGTGGTGGACCCCCTTCCTCACGCGAAGGCATCCCACCGGATTCAACGATGTTTTCGGTGCTTGGCTGACACGGGCGCTCTACCGCGAGCAGAAGGATGCACCTCCGGTAAACAGGTACGACAAATTGCACTACAAAGACACTGACCGCCAAGCACGAGATACCGATTCTGACGGAAATCAGGTCAACACCTGAGCCGGCGCGTAGAGCGCTTTGTCCTTGATACCACCCTCGCGCGTACCCGAACAGCTTGTAGTGAGATGCCGTGGGAAACAGTACTTTCCACATGGCGGCGTACACCTGCCCGGTCTGCGTAAGCTGTACAGTAACCAGGATGATCGATGGCTCGAAGCTGCTCTTCGCGCAGCCCAATTCAGTAGCTGTCAGCGCCATCGCGAGCGGTAGTCCTCTTCCCCTAGTCCCTGCAGCTCATCCCATTTTTCGAGCATCCGCCTCGTCTGGATAGTTAATGATATCTAATATATTGAATGGAGTTCAGTAGTGGATCTGGTCAAGATTTCGCGGTGTGTCGACTCGCCCGTGCTTGCGGAGATTGACGACTTGACACCACTTGAACGTATGGCGCTTCCGAATTATTGGTTGGATGCACTAAATGGTGACGTTGCAGCTCGAATTTCTGGGATATTGGACCAATGGGACGTATTTGGGCGACCGATATTGGGCGACACTTACAGAAACATTAAAGATAATCTATCTGATGTGCGGTTGCTCAGGTCTGAAAATAGGTTCTTTCTTCTATATAAAATTAAAATGGCAGACGGGACCGATCTCTACTATTTGGGTACGCCACCGGTAGTGGATGGTGATGAACTTTCAGGGTATTGGAATAAATTCCCCTCCAGTCTAAAGAATTTCTATTCAAATTTGCACAACGGTTGGTACTATATTGCCGGTAAGACTGTCGGGCCACTGCCTCTTGAAGATATGTTTCGAATTGACAGCTTTGAATGGTCTATTCTGGACGGGCTGTCCCCTGAAGAGTACCCAGATCCGGCTCGTTGCATCGCGACATTCAGATCGGGCGGCGGCGGTTATCTTTGCTTGTACTTTGGTGAGGAATCGACAAGGGGTGTTGTGTGGTCATTGACGGAACCCCCTGAACTGGTCGATTACTCCACTTACCTTGATATCTGGACCAACGTCGGACTCGGTGCCTAGAGCCTGCGCCTTGGATAGCCAGACTGGAGACAGTCTAAGCAATTTGTGTGCGGTCTTGCCCCACGTGGCACGTGCCTCGGATCCAGTCTCCAAAGAGCAGATGATCAATTTGTCTGACCAAAAGGGATCTCGAGGTCATGATCGGTTTCGGGGGTACCTCACGCATCGACTCGTTTTCCTGCACCATTGCCGACGAATCGCTGATTGCGCTGGCGTTAAGGGTCGTACGGGGGCAGGCCGATATCTGGGCCTCTCGTGTCACCGTGCTCTACCACCGGACCGAATCATCGCCTCAGCGCAACGTACCCGGCGACGCGATCGTGGGCAGTTCGGGCTCGGTGGAGCATCGGCGACTACCGGCACCTTCAGAATCGGTCGAAAGGTGAGGTGGAGGTGGGATGGGAAACATACTTCCATTCAGGAGTTACGTTCGATCGCAGCAAACTCCCCCAATCTGCGGTGGTGGAGGAACTGCCCATTGGCACGTTGGTTCGGTTGGGGGACAAGCCAATGGAGGTCGCTGCCGCCGACATCGTGGCGGTGCGGGCGGCGTTGGGTTATCCGGTGTAGGCCACGCAACGGGTCCGGAGTTCACCATTGCATCAGACGGCGAGAAATGTGTTAACCGGATGGCCTGCTTCGCCTTTCGATAGTATTGCCAGATGGCATCCCGAATCGACTTGCTCGCGTGGCTCCTCGATTCGGATCCAGCGATTCGGTGGCAGGTGGAGCGCGACCTGGTGAACGAAGCGCCCACTGTGTGGGCGGCGACGCGCGCGTCGATCGCCACCGAAGGATTTGGTGCACGCCTGCTTTCATTGCAGGACCGAGACGGCCAATGGGCGGGTGGGGCGTTCTTCCCGGCTGAATTCGACTTTGCGGGACCCGAAGCAGCAGAACAAAGTTCGCAACCCTGGACGGCAACAACCTGGACGCTCAACTCATTGCGGGAGTGGGGCCTCGACGCCAGTGTTCTGCGGGAGCGTCGTACCGCAGAACTGCTCGCGGAGAACTGTCGCTGGGAGTACGAGGGCCGGCCGTACTGGGACGGTGAGGTCGATTGCTGCATCAACGCCTGGACGGTGGCAAACGGTGTGTGGCTCGACATGCGCGTTGATGAACTGGCTGATTGGTTTGTGCGGCATCAACTTCCGGATGGTGGTTGGAACTGCGAGTGGATCGAAGGTTCGACCCGATCGTCGTTCCATTCGACCCTCAATTCACTCAAAGGGCTTCTCGCGTACGAGATCGCGACCGGGGGAACAATTGAGACGCGCGCGGCTCGACGATCCGGTGAGGAATTCTTGCTGCAGCGCGGTCTGTTCCGGAGACTCTCGACCGGGGAACCGGTGGGGGACTGGATCGGCCGGTTCGCGTACCCGTTCCGGTGGCGTTACAACGTGCTCAACGCAGCCGACTACTTCCGCGAAGCGTCGTTGTCGGATGGAAATGAGCCTGATCCGCGAATGGCGGACGCGATCGAGATGATCCGGGCCGCTCGAGCCTCGGATGGGACGTGGCTCCAGGCCGGTCGCCAACCGGGGCGGGTGTGGTTCGAGGTCGACACAAAGGCGGGGGAGCCGTCGAAGTGGCTGACTTTGTCCGGCATCCGAGTGCTCGCCTGGTGGGATCAATCCTCCCCTCTAGGTTCTGCATAACAAAATAGTTACAGCGAAAATTATTTCACCTTTAAAGGTTATCGAAAGGTGATCTTCGACTTTCCGGTCGAAATATCCAGTACGGATGAAGAACATATTAACGACAGGATTGCCCTCAGTGCGGTGAAGGTTAATCATCTGAACAGGTGAGAAGATGTTCGGTGAAATTACCTACCCGATTGGATAGGCGGGTCACCGACGTTGGTAATCGCATAAGGTGCTCGCGATTGTCTTGGTTAGGGAGCTAAGTCCCGAGCTGGAAACGGCATTTCTGCTCCGAAAGTGGCGCTCACCTGCGGCTAAGTTCCCCATTTTGCAGGACTTAAACCACTTTCGGCGAGATTTAGTCTCGCAATTGTAGGTTGTGGAGCGTCCGCAATGTTTAGGCAAAGTCCCATCTTTTCCCAGAACAATGCTCTACTAAACGTGAAAACCGGATGTTCCCCCGATTTTGCTGAGAAGGTGCAACTATGGGGCGTAGCGTAACTGTCGCAGCGAACCGGAACATCGCGAATTGCTGCTCTAACCAATGACTTTGTTCAGGTCCGAATAATGCTCGGAGGTCGTCGATGTCGATGGAAATGGTGTTAGCCGAAGCAGTGATAGACAGTGGGGACACGGCGTGGGTGCTGATCTCCGCGGGTCTGGTTCTCTTCATGGTTCCCGGACTCGCCTTCTTCTACGCCGGTCTGGTGCGTGGTAGCAGTGCGCTCGTCATGTTGCAGCAGAACCTCGTCCCACTCGGACTCGTCTCGATTACCTGGGTCGTGTTCGGATACAGCTTCGCGTTCAGTGGAGACTGGGGTTCCGGCTTCCTCGGTGACCTCAAATTGTTCGGCTTGCAGGACATACACACTGCCGCCGCCCCGGGCTTCCACCTGATCGAAGGTGCAGTCGCGGTACCGACTCTGGCGTTCGTGGTCTATCAGATGATGTTCGCGATCATCACGCCTGCGCTGATCACCGGTGCGACCGCAAACCGGCTCAAGCCCTTGGGCTGGGCCGTTCTGCTCGTGCTGTGGTCGATCATCGTCTACCCCCCGATTGCGCACTGGCTCTTCAATCCCGAAGGCTGGTTGGCGCTCCGCGGAGCTCAGGACTGGGCCGGCGGAATTGTCGTCCACGCATCCGCCGGCGCCGCCGCCCTGGCAATCTTGCTGGTGGTCGGTAAACGTCCGGGATGGCCCAACGCCGAGGCAGTCCCGCACTCGGTGCCTCTGGCGTTGATCGGCGCAGGCATACTGTGGTTCGGCTGGTTCGGATTCAACGCAGGCGACGGATTGGCCGCCGATGGTGTTGCGGCACAAGCCTTGATGAACACTCACATCGCCGCAGCGGGCGGTATGGTCGTCTGGCTCGTCATCGAAAGGTACACCGAGGGCAAGGCCACGGCGATCGGCGGAATCACCGGCGCGGTAGCCGGTCTCGCGACCGTCACCCCTTGCGCCGGCTTCGTCAGCACCTTCTCCGCGTTGGCGATCGGCGCGCTTGCCGGACTGGTCTGCCACTTCGCGCTCGCGCTCAAGTCGATCTTCAAGTTCGACGACGCGCTCGACGTCATCGCGGTCCACTTCATCGGCGGCATCCTCGGTTCACTCCTTCTCGGTTTGTTCGGCGAAAAAGCCATCAATTCGATCGGCCGCGACGGACTCTTCTTCGGCGGCGGGGCAGGACTACTCGGCGAGCAGGCGCTGGCGTTGATCGTCGTCATCGCTTTCTCGTTCGTGGTGACCTGGCTGATCGCCACGGGCATCGAGAAGACCATCGGTCTCAAGCTGGCCCCGAAAGACCAGGTGGACATCGACCGTCGTCAGCAAGGCATGGACGCATACCGCTACAACGCCGCATTCGTGGACGCGGGTGGTGCGCCGCAGACCAGCGGGTTCGACTCGGGGGTCCTGGTCGAGGGGGCAAAACTCGTTCCGAACCTCGGCGCCCCGAAGCACGAACTCATCACCGCGGTATTGCAGACCATCGAGTCCGAGAAGCTACGGGAGGCGCTGCTGGCTGCCGGAGCGGAGTCGATAGTCGTATCGGAAGCGCATGTCTCCGCGAGTGACTCGGCCTCGCTCAAGTTCCGCGGACAACGCAACGACGTCGTGTTCACCGAGCGGTTGCGTGTCGAGGTGCTGGTCGCCTCGGAACATGCCCAGGCAGTTCTGGACGCGATCAACGAGTACTCGGGCGGCAGGAGGAGCGGTTTCGTCCAGCAAGCGGCCGAACCTCTCACCGAAGCGACGGAACAGGGGAGCTGACATGTATTCGACGACAGGGAGTTACCGCATGATCGACAAGGAGCGTTCAGAATGCATCTGACACCGCGAGAACTCGACAAGCTGACAATCCTCATGTTGGCGGATGTCGCACTGAGGCGAAAGGCAAAGGGGCTCAAGCTCAATCACCCGGAGTCCGTCGCAGTTATCACTGCAGCCGCCCTGGAGGGAGCTCGGGAGGGCAAGACTCTCGAGGAGGTCATGGCCGACGCATCGCACGCCTTGACGGTCGACGACGTGATGGACGGTGTGGCGGAGATGATTCCACGTGTGCAGGTCGAGGCGGTGTTCCTCGACGGTAGCCGGCTCGTCACCGTGCACTCTCCGATCCAGTAGCCCGACCGAGATGTCAGGAGCACTCCAAGATGGCAAGCAAATCGACGAAGAAGGATTCCGGCGGCGAGAAGAAAGTACCGGTCGGCGGATACGTGTTGCGGGACGAGCCGATCGAACTCAACGAGGGCCGTCCACGTTTGAAGTTGCGAGTCCGAAACACCGGTGACCGTCCCATCCAGGTGGGTTCGCACTACCACTTCATGGAAGTCAATCGCGCGTTGTCCTTCGATCGTGAACAGTCCTTCGGCTGGCGCCTCGACATTCCCGCGGGCACGGCGGTCAGGTTCGAGCCGGGCGACGAGAAGGAAGTGACGTTGGTGCCGTTCGGCGGCAAGCAACGAGTGCAAGGCTTCAACGGACTTGTCGACGGTTGGGCGCCGACCCACGCCGCCTACCGGCCGAGGCTCCCCGGAGCCGTCCAGCGTGCCGAAGAACTCGGCTTCCTGTCCGAACCTCAAACCGACTGATTCTCGTTCACGGCGGACGAAGGAGAGCAACACCCATGACAAGCATTTCGAGACAAGAGTATTCGGGTCTGTTCGGGGTCACCACGGGTGACCAGATCAGGCTGGGTAATACCGATCTGTACATCGAGGTCGAGGAAGATCTTCGAACGATCGGCGACGAGTCGATCTACGGCGGCGGCAAGACGCTGCGCGACGGCATGGGCCAGGATCCGGAGTCGTGCAGCATCGACGGTGCCCTCGACCTCGTGATCACCAACGTGGTCATCGTCGATGCAACCATCGGCGTCGTCAAGGCAGACGTGGGAATCAAGGACGGCAAGATCGTCGGCTGGGGTAAGGCGGGAAACTCCAGCACGATGGAAGGCGTCACCCCGGGGCTGACCACCGGTCCGGCGACCGACGCGATTTCCGGTGAGCAGATGATCCTCACTGCCGCCGGCATCGATCCGCACGTGCACCTCGTGTCACCACAGCAGGCGTACCACGCACTCAGTGGGGGAGTGACGACGCTGATCGGTGGTGGCATCGGCCCGACCGACGGAACGAACGGCACCACCATCACTTCCGGTATCTGGAACATGGAGATGATGCTCAAGGCCAACGAGGGTTTGCCGGTCAACGTCTGCATGTTGGGCAAGGGGAACTCGTCCGGGCATCAGTCGCTGGTCGAACAGATCAAGGCCGGTGCGGCCGGTCTGAAGGTCCACGAGGACTGGGGCGCGACACCGGCCACAATTCGTGAGTCTCTGCGGGTGGCAGACGAAATGGACGTTCAGGTCGCCATTCACACGGACACACTCAACGAGGCCGGATACGTCGAGGACACCATCGCGGCCTTCGAAGGCCGTACCATTCACACCTATCACAGCGAGGGCGCGGGTGGCGGTCACGCACCCGACATTCTGCGGGTGACGGGCGAGGACAACGTACTTCCGGCGTCGACCAATCCGACGTTGCCATACGGCATCAACACTCAGGCCGAACTCTTCGACATGATCATGGTCTGTCACAACCTCAATCCCAAAGTGCCCTCGGATGTTTCGTTTGCCGAGTCCCGCGTTCGCGCCGAGACGATCGGTGCCGAGAACGTACTGCAGGACATGGGCGTCATCTCGATGTTCTCGAGTGACTCACAGGCGATGGGCCGGGTTGGAGAAAACTGGCTACGCGCGATCCAAACAGCGGACTGCATGAAGCGGTCCCGCGGAAAGCTGCCCGAGGATTCACCGACGCACGACAACTTTCGCGTGTTGCGCTACGTCGCGAAGGTCACGATCAATCCAGCGTTGACGTTCGGTCTTTCGCATGTGGTCGGGTCGATCGGTGTCGGGAAGATGGCGGATCTTGTTCTCTGGGAGCCCGCATTCTTCGGCGCGAAGCCGAAGACGATCATCAAGAACGGGTTGATCAGCTGGCACGCCATGGGAGATCCGAATGCGTCGCTCCCGACACCACAACCGGTGATCTACCGGCCGATGTTCGGTGGATTCGGCAAGGCGTTGCCGCAGAGTTCGGTCTCGTTCGTCTCGCGAGCGGCGCTCGACGACGGCATCAAGGATCGACTCGGTCTCGAACGTCAGGTTGTCGCCGTCGAGGGCACGAGGACGGTCACCAAGCGTGATCTGGTTCGTAACTCGGCTACTCCGGAAATCAAGGTGGACCCGGAGACCTTCGCGGTGACTGCGGACGGTGTCCATGCGTACGTCGAACCCGCCGAATCCATTCGCTTGAACCAACTTTACTTCTTCAGTTAGGGGTCTCCAGTGTCGGGAACAATCACACACACGCACGGTGCCGATGCGACGCCACACACGCACGGCGAGATGACCGCGCCGAGCGGAAAGCCGACGCGAGTCGACGCGCTGCTCGGGAAGGAGACCGACGAGGAGTGGGCCGGTCGACTCGACAATGCGGTAGTCGACGTCTTGTCGCTCGATCAGTGGGAAGCGCAGAAGAGTCGGTTACGACGCACCACGATCGGTGGCCGTGAATTGGCCGTCTCGCTTGATCGTGGTATTCAGTTGCAGGACGGCGACATTCTGCTGTGGGACGAGCCGGCGAACACCGTGGTCGTGGCCAGGATCAACCTCAAGGACGTGTTGGAGATCGACCTGAGCGCGCTGGTCGACGTCACGCCCGAGAAGATGATTCAGACGTGCCTGGAGTTGGGACATGCCGTGGGTAACCAGCACTGGCCTGCGGTGGTGAAGGGAATGAAGGTCTACGTTCCGTTGACCGTCGACAAGGCGGTCATGGGCTCGGTGATGCGGACACATGCTTTCGAGGGCATCGAGTACACCTTCATCCCGGGCGCCGAGGTCATTCCCTACATCGCTCCACACGAGGCACGCCGTTTGTTCGGTGCGGCCGCGCGTGAGGGCGAGGGGCATACCCATGACCCTCTCGTCTGAGGGATCCGGGCTCAGCATCAACCGCGCGATGCGGATGATGCAGTTTTCCGATTCCATGTTCCCGGTCGGTTCCTTCTCGTTCTCCAACGGTTTGGAATCGGCCGTGGCGCAAGGAATTGTCACGGGTGGTCCGTCGCTGCGGGAGTTTGTGCTCTCGGCCGCCCATCAGGGCGCGACGTGCGACGGTATCGCCGTACTCGCAGCGCACCGGGGTGCGGCAGCCGGTGAATTCTCGGCGATCCTCGCCGCTGATCATGCAGTGATCGAACGCAAACTCAACGAAGAAGCACGCACGATGAGTACCCGCATGGGTAAGAAGTTGGCCGAACTCGGCGGGCGCTTGGCCGGTGAGACCCTGTTCAACAAGTGGTTGGCCGCGATCGCATCGGGGGAGACACCGGGTACCTACCCCGTCGGCCTCGGAATTGCTTTCGCGGAGATGGGTTCTCCGGAAGAGGACGCTTTCACGGTCAATCAGTACGGTGTCGCGATGACGTTGCTCGGCGCTGCCCTTCGTATCGTCCGAGTCGATCACCTCGCGACGCAAGAGATTCTGTTCGAGGTCAATCAGACTGCCGGCCATGAGTACGCCGCAGTGCGTGACTACGGACTCGACGACATGTCCAATTTCGCCCCGATGATCGACATTCTGGCTGCGGTTCACGTCAAGGCGCACGTCCGAATGTTCATGAACTAGAAGGAGAACGATGAAGAAGACAACGCGCATCGGAATCGGCGGACCCGTGGGTTCGGGTAAGACCGCACTCATCGAGGCGATCACGCCGGAGTTCATCAAGCGGGGCACCAGCGTTCTGATCATCACCAATGACGTGGTCACCACCGAAGATGCCAAGCATGTGCGCAAGGCTCTCAAAGGTGTTCTCGTGGAGGAACGTATCGTCGGCGTGGAGACGGGAGCCTGCCCACACACCGCCGTCCGCGAAGACCCGAGTATGAATCTCGCGGCGGTCGAGGACATGGAGAAAACGTTCCCGGACACCGACGTGGTGTTCATCGAAAGTGGTGGCGACAACCTCACACTGACGTTCAGTCCAGCTCTGGTCGACTACTTCATCTACGTCATCGACGTAGCCGCAGGCGACAAGATTCCGCGCAAGAACGGTCCGGGAATCTCGCAGTCCGACATCCTGGTCATCAACAAGACCGATCTCGCACCGTACGTCAACGCCGATCTCGGAGTCATGGATCGCGACTCCAAGGGGATGCGCGGCGACAAGCCGTTCGTCTTCACCAATTGCATGACCGGGGAAGGCATCAAGGAAGTGGTGGACCTCATCGTGCACGGAGTCCTCTTCGACGAAGAGGAAGTGGGAGCGAGCGCACCGTGAGCGCAACGTCCGTCCCGGGAGCATCGCGGTCGCTCCCGGGGCCGATCCCGACCATCCCGGAACTCGACCAGTACCAGGACCAGCCGAAGCAGGCCCCGGCCGGCAAGGTCGGGAAGACCGGCGTTCTCGAGATGCGATTTGTCGACCGTGGCGACAAGACGATTCTGCGGGACATGTACCGCAAGACACCGCTGCTCGTTCAGCAGGCGCTGTACTGGGACGAAGCGTTGCCGACCATGCCGTGCGTCTACATGATCTCGACGTCCGGCAGTGTGTTGCAAGGCGATCGACTGTTCCTGACCATCGAGATGGAACCGGGTTCCCTCGCGCACGTGACCACTCAGTCGGCCACCAAGGTTCACCGGATGGATGCCAATCACGCGTCGCAACTCCAGAAAGTGGTGCTCGCGGAGAATTCGTATCTCGAACTGATGCCCGGGGTGACGATCCCACACCGCAACGCGAGGTACTACGCGCGCACCGACATCACGGTGGATCCGACTGCAACGCTGTTGTTCTCGGAGATCGTGATGTCGGGTCGCAAGTACCACGACGGCGGAGAGATGTTCGTCTACGACCTGTACTCCACAATGATCAAGGCGGAGCGTCCGGACGGGAAGAACCTCTTCACCGAGAAATTGGTGATCGAACCGGCACGCTTCCCCGTGCGATACGGCGGAATCATGGGCGACCACGACGTGTTCGGCAATGTCATCCTGCTGACACCGAAGGAGCACGCCGACGCGATTCTCGAAGAGGTAGTTCCGGGCCGTGACGGCAAGGTCGTTTCCGGAGCGAGTCGGCTACCGAACGACGCCGGTCTCATCTTCAAAGTCCTCGGTCCGGAGAGCGAACCCGTCAAGGCGAAGGTTCGTGATTTCTGGGCTCTGGTGCGAAAGGCAGTTCTGGACACCACCATTCCGCCCGTCCCGCTGTGGGGATGACGCGGATCGTCGGAGAAGGATCGAGGGACGTGCGATGACCACCATCACCAAACCCTGGGACGACGTCGCGGACAAGAACGTCGTGCTCAGATTCATCGACACCAATCTCAAAGGCTCCGGGCAGGTGATGTTCCAGGGCAATGCGCTGACGGGCCTGCTGTTTCTGGTCGGTATCTTCTGGGGAGCGATAGCCGCGGACACGATCACCGTCGCAATTGGTGCCGTGGTGGGTCTGGTGGTATCCACCGTCACCGGCATGATGCTGCACTCCGACGACGATTCGATGCGTATCGGCCTGTACGGATACAACGGAGTTCTTGTGGGAGCTGCCTTTCCGACGTTCCTTGCCGGCGGTGTGATGCTGTGGATCTACCTCGTGGTGGGAGCTGCCGCGTCGACGATCGCGTTCCTGGCCGTTGCCAATGTCTTCAAGACGTGGGGCGTACCGGCGCTGACCTTTCCGTTCAACCTCGTCAACTGGTTCTTCCTTCTTGCGGCGTTCCAGTTCCTGCGGATCGAAACGTCAGACCTCAGCGCGGGTCAGTTTCCCCAGCACATCGGGGACGCGTCAGTTCATGCCGACATCACTTTCAGCTTCCTGTGGGACACGCTGTTCCGCAACGTCTCCCAGATCTTTCTGATCAACAACACCGTCACCGGCATTATCTTCGTGATCGCGCTGCTGGTCGCGTCGCGTTGGGCGGCGTTGTTCGCGCTCATCGGTTCCGCGATAGCGATGGGTTCGGTACTGGCGCTGGGCGCAAACACCGTCGACATCGGCAATGGTCTCTACGGGCTCAGTTCGGTGCTGACGGCAATTGCTCTCGGATCGGTGTTCTACAACCCGTCGTGGCGTGTGTTCGTCTACACCGTCTTCGGAGTACTGGTGACTGTTGTCATCCACGGCACGCTGGTGTCTGCCTTTGCTCCGATCAGCCTGCCGGCCGGAACGGGCCCGTTCGTCTTCGCGACGTGGCTGTTCCTGCTGCCGAAGAAGAAGTTCGTTCCCATCCAGCACGACACCATCGAGGGCGGAGCGGCCGAGGGCAAGGATTCGATCGCAAAGGCGAACGGATAGGGCTCGAACGCGCAGAAGTTCCTAGATCGTTCCGCTATGGCACCCTCGCGAACCGGTATCGCTCGAGTATTGTCTGGCCTCCGGTAGTCGGGCATGGTCGAAGCATGACCGTGCAGGTAGTTGTGATGGGTGTGGCCGGTGCGGGAAAGAGCACCGTGGCAGTGGGTCTCGCCACGTCTCTCGGAGCAGACTTCGTCGACGGTGACGATCTGCATCCCGAGTCCAATGTCGCCAAGATGCGTTCGGGGACACCGTTGACCGACGAAGATCGCGTGCCGTGGCTCGACGCGATCGCGGCCTGGTTGTCCGGGCGTGCCGATGCGGGACGAACAGGCGTCGTTGCCTGTTCGGCTCTGCGGAAGGACTATCGGGACCGGTTGCGCCCGGACGGTCTCGACGTGCAGTTCGTCCACCTGGCCGGTGATTTCGAGACTATCTCCGCACGTATGCGTTTCCGCGCCGGGCACTTCATGCCGGAGAGTCTGCTCATCTCCCAGTTCGAGGCTCTCGAACCGCTTACAGACGACGAGCGCGGCATCACGCTGAATGTCGTCTCCGAACCGAGCACACTGGTGGGCGAGGCAGTCGACTACATCCATACATCTCAGAGGAGCGTCACAGCGTGAGTAGCACCGCAAGCCCCGGCCCGTTCGACATTTCCGGGAAGGTCGCGCTGGTGACGGGTTCGAGCCGAGGCATCGGCTCGGCCCTCGCGACTGGTCTCGCCGAGGCGGGTGCGGTGGTGGTGCTCAACAGCCGAAATTCCGACGTGCTCGAAGCCGAGCGTCGACGCATCGCCGACGCGACCGGCGCAACGGTGCACGCATACGCGTTCGACGTCACCGATTCGGCCGCCGTCCGGGATGCGGCGACACGCATCGAGGCGGAGGTCGGCCCGGTCGAGATCGTTGTCAACAACACCGGCGTGCAGCACCGCGCCCCGCTTCTCGAGTTCGGCGACGACGACTTCCGGCGTGTCATGGACACCAACCTGACCAGTGCGTTCTACGTCGGACGTGAATTCGCCCGCGGCATGGTCGAGCGCGGACACGGGAAGATCGTCAACATCTGCTCGGTGCAGAGCGAGCTCGGCCGAGCGGGAATCGCACCGTACGCGGCCAGCAAGGGCGGGCTCAAGATGCTCACCCGCGGAATGTGCGCCGACTGGGCACCCTTCGGTTTGCAGATCAACGCGATCGCACCGGGATACTTCGACACCGAACTGACCTCTGCGCTGGTCAACGATCCGGAGTTCACCGCGTGGCTTGCCAAGCGGACACCCGCCGGACGTTGGGGCCGTACCGAGGAGCTGATCGGGTCGCTACTGTTCTTGGCCTCCCCGGCTTCGGATTTCGTCAACGGTCAGATCCTCTACGTCGACGGCGGAATGACGGCCGTCGTCTGATTGTCCGCTGTTAGATCGTCCGCTACTCGAACAGAAAGCACCCACATGACAGACGCCAGCGCCCCTCGCATCCACCTCGGTCCCGTCGAGGATCCTCACGTCGCCGACGGAATACGCCGAGCCGGTGGAGTTTTCGCTCCACTGGCAGACGCCGAGGGCGTCGTGTGGGTACACGGGCCGGAGACGTTCCCGTCGTCGCTACCCGATTCGGTTCGCTGGGTGCAGTTGCCGTTCGCCGGCATCGAGCCCTGGTTCGACGCCGGGGTGATCGACGACAAGCGGGTCTGGACGTCTGCTGCCGGAGCGTACGCGGGCAATGTTGCCGAACATACGATGATGCTTCTCCTCGCCGGAGTTCGTTCTCTCCCCGAACAATTGGCGGCGCAGTCGTGGCGCAAGGAAGAGTTCGACCCGCGGGTGGGCACTTTGCAGGGCTCGACAGTGGCGATCATCGGTTGCGGCGGAATCGGCCGTGCGTTGATCCCGTACCTCGCCGCGTCCAAAGTCAAGGTCATCGCGATCACCCGCTCCGGGACCCCTGTCGAGGGTGCTTCCGAAACGCTCTCGGCCGACCGCACCGGCGAAATCTGGTCCAAGGCAGATCACTTCGTGATCGCAGCACCGTCGACATCCGCGACGCGGCATCTGGTCGGCAAGGCCGAACTGGACCAGATGTCGGAGTCGAGCTGGATCGTGAACATCGCGCGTGGCACCCTCGTCGACACGGACGCATTGGTCGACGCACTGGAAGCCGGTTCGATCGGCGGGGCGGCACTGGACGTCACCGATCCCGAGCCGTTGCCGGACGGGCATCGGTTGTGGAAGCTGCCCAACGCGATCATCACTCCACACGTCGCCAACCCGGCTACGACGCTCACCCGCGTCCTGGCAGATCACGTTGCAGCCAACGTCGCCCGATTCGCCGCAGGTGAGGACCTCGCCGCCGTGATCGATCCGTCGGCGGGCTACTGACCGCTCGCGTTGGTTCCCTTCACGTAATCGGCAACGACGGTGCGCAGAACATCGCGCACCGCCTCGGCCGGTTTGGAGAGGGGCTGATTGGCCGGGGTGCCAAGGGAGACATGCACTTCGATGCCCGGCTCGATGCGTCGTAGCTCGAGCGCTTCGACGTCCATGACCCTGCGGGCCACCGACCACGGCAGAACCGTCGCGCCCAATCCGGTGCGTACGGCCTCGGACAGCGTCATCACCGATTCCACTTCGGCCACGACGTTCGGTTGCTGCTCTGCACGGTCGAAAGCCTGCTCCACCACCTTGCGGATGGTGTGCATCCGACCCGGAAGCAATAGTGGCAGTTCGGCGATCTCGGGCAGGGAGATGTCGGATCCCGATTCGCCTGCCAGTCCGGTACCGAACGGCGCAACCACCACCAGCTCCTCGGTGAGCAAGCGTTCGAACGTCACACCCTTGATCGGGCCGGCGTCGTACAACAACGCCAGATCCATGCGACCGGTCATCATCGCTTCGCTGAGCACGCCACCGAAGTTCTCGTTGATGTGCAACAAGATATTCGGGTGCTGCTCGCGCACACGGGCCAAGAGCGGCAAGGCGATTGCCGTCGCGGTGCTGTACGGGGCGAGGCCGACCGAGACGCCACCCGCCAGCGCCCGTCCGACCACGGACACCTCGGCCTGGGCACTCTCCACCTGACGCAGAATCACCTGAGCATGCCGATAGAGTGCGTGCCCCGCATCGGTCGGCTCGACACCCTGTTTGCTGCGGATCAGAAGTTGCTGACCGAACTGCGTTTCCAGCGACGTCATCTGTTGGCTCAGGGCGGGTTGTGCGATGTGCAGGATGTCGGCGGCTCGGGTGATGCTGCCGGCATCGACAATTCGTACGAACGAGTAGAGCCTTCTCGTGTCCATGCTGTGCAAACTACCAGCTCAACGGACATATCGAATTCCGATCACCCCAACGCGAAACGGTATTAACAACCCTTTGGCGTTCCTGAGTAGCGTCCCAGAAACACCGAAGTCGACACACAGAACTTCGACAGTCGGACCAACCACGGGCAACGGCGCCCGTACGAACAAGTAAACGAACCGGAAGGACCGAAATGGCAACCAGCATCGATCTTGTCGCCGATCTCGGCGAAGGTTTCGGCACGTGGACCATGGGCGCCGACGATGCTCTGCTCGACACGCTGACTTCGGCCAACATCGCTTGCGGATTCCATGCAGGCGATCCACGAACCATGGATGCGACCGTGCGGGGGTGCGTATCGCGCGGTATCGGCATCGGCGCGCATCCGAGTTTTCCGGACCTCGCCGGATTCGGACGTCGCGCGATGGATCTCAGTGAGAACGAGGTCCGAACCGACGTGCTGTTCCAACTCGGCGCCCTTCACGCCTTTGCGGTCGCGAGCGGAACGTCGTTGTCGCACATCGCTCCCCACGGCAAGCTCGGGAATCTTGTTGCCGTACGCCAGGATTACGCGCGCGCCGTCGTCGATGCGGTCGCGGCCTTCGATCCGTCGTTGATCGTGCTCGCCCAGGACGGGGCGTTGGCCGACGAGGCGACTGCCCGCGGATTGAGCGTCGGCATCGTCGGAATCGCGGATCGCGCATACAACTCCGACGGAACTCTCGTGCCCCGCAGCGAGCCGGGAGCGGTGATTCACGACGTCGACGTTCTGGTCGAGCGGACCGTTCGGATGGTGGTCGAGGAAGTCGTCGAAGCTGTGGACGGCACGTTGATCCCGGTTGTCGCCGATACGGTCCTCGTGCACGGTGACAACCCCGGTGCCGTCGCGAACGCGAAGGCGATTCGCGCCGCGCTCGAGGCCGCCGGTGTCACCATTGCGCCGCTGACCCGGGTCGTGGCGTCACGGCGGGCCCGTGATGTCGGGTGTTCCGCGTGAAGACCTACGTCGCCGACTGCGGTGACGCCGCCGTTCGCGTCAGTGTCAGCGGCGGGACCGCCGAGCAGAACTGGAACACCGTTCGATCGATCGCTGCACGTTTCGATCTCGGTGCCGACGGCATCGTCAGCGTCATCCCGACATACGACGCCCTGCTGGTCGAGTTCGACAACCTCCTCACCGACCACGACGCCGTCCGCGGCCTGGTTCGCGAAGCAACGACTATCCCCCGACCGCTGGAAGGTGAACCTAGGACGTTCGAGATCCCCGTCGTCTACGGGGGCGAACACGGCCCGGACCTGGGTGATACAGCGCGGTTTCTCGGCGTCACCGAAGCCGAAGTGGTGCGCCTTCACTCCGCAGCCCCGTTGGTCATGCGTTGCTACGGCTCACCCGGCGGCGCCCCGATGCTCGACGGCCCGGCGTTCGGCCTTCCCATCCCGCGCCGATCGAGCCCGCGACCGCACGTCGCGGCCGGTTCCGTTGCGGTGGCCGGACGTCAGGCAGTCGTTTCGGCCAGGCCTGCGCCCGGCGGTTGGGCAGTGATCGGCCGGACCCCGCTCATCTTGGTCGATCCGGCGTCGGAGCAGATTTCTGCCTACCGCCCGGGCGATCTGTTCGTCTTCCGTGCGATCGACGCCGATCGCTGGGACGACTTCGACGGACGCTCGCTCCTGCCCGTAGGGGGTGATCCCCATGGCTGAGACCGTCACCGTCCTGACTCCCGGAATCAGCTCCGTCCAGGATTTGGGGCGTGGATCGGCGTCACAGTTCGGTCAGGCGACGGGCGGCGCAGCCGACCAGATCAGCGCGGAGATCGCCAACGCGTTGGTGGGTAGTAGGCGCGAGGCCCCGCTACTGGAGTTGACGGCCCTCGACTTTTCAGCGTCGGCGTCCACGGATCTGCTGATCGCCGTCACGGGTGCACCCGCAACGGTGACGGTGGACGGACATCGGCAACCGCAGTGGGAACCGATCGTCTGGCGAGCCGGTCAGCGGCTTGCCGTCACCGGAATCCACGACGGATTGCGCGTCTACGTCGCCGTCCACGGAGAGCTGACGGCCGACTACCTCCTGGGCAGCTGCGCTCCCGACCAGGTCCTCGGATTCGGCCGTCACTTGACCGCGGGGGAGACGCTGGTCGTCGACACCGACTGCCCGCCGATCGACCACCCGGTCTTCCGGCTACCGCTGTTCCGGTTGTTGCCCGACCGACCGTCCTTCGGCAACGTGTGGACGCTCGACGTGACCGACGGCCCCGACATCGACGACTTCGGGGAGAGTGCAGCCGCGCTGTTCGGCACCGAATTCGTGGTGGGCGATCAGAGCAATCACATCGGGCTTCGGCTGGCATCTACCGATGAGCAGCCGCTCCCACAGCGCACCGGCACCGGCGAGGTCCTCTCGCGCGGCGTCCCCATCGGTGCCGTCGAAGTACCCGCTGGCAACGAACTTCTGGTCCTGCATCGAGGTAGAGGCGTCACCGCCGGTTATCCGGTGCTGGCAGTCGTCACCACCGTTTCACTCTCACAGCTGGGACAGGCCCGACCCGGGCACCGCGTCCGATTCCGGAACTGCAGCGTCGCAACGGCGGTTGCAGAGCACCGCGAACAGCAGCACCGCATCGCCTTGCTGAGGCGGCGTGTGGAGAACGTATTCACCACCCTCCGGATACCTCTTCACACCTCGGAAGCCCGAGTACCGAGCCACGTCGGCACCACACGCCCCGCGAGCGCTCCGCGCCGCGCGTCTATTTTGGAGACAGCATGACCAACACCATCGAAGCGGTAGACGGCCAGGTAGCCGACCCGCGCAAGGTCCGGAAAGTCGTCGCAGCGGGCTGCGTCGGCATCTTCGTCGAGCTCTACGACAACGGTGTCTTCGCGTTCATGGCGACAGCACTGGCCATCGTGTTCTTCGACGTATCAAAGTCGAGCGACGCGCTGATGCTGGTGTTCGCCGGCTACGCGGTCTCGTTCTTCGTTCGACCCCTCGGCGCGGTGGTCTGCGGCATCCTCGGCGACCGGATCGGTCGACAGAAGATGTTGGTGTTCGTCATCATGCTGATCAGCGTGGCGACCGCCGGTATCGGCTTGCTGCCCACCTACGCGGCCATCGGTATCGCGGCACCGGCACTGCTGATCTTTCTGCGGATCGTGCAGGGATTCTCCGTCGGTGGTGAAGCTGCCGGCGCCATGACGTTCCTCGCCGAACACGCCCCGGAAGGCAAGCGCGGCTTGATCACGAGCTACGCGCAGATCGCGTCGTTCCTCGCACTGCTGACCGGAACGATGATCGCGTTTGCCATGTCGCCGTGGCTCAACGCCGACGCGATCAACGGCGGCGGACTCGCATCGTGGGCGTGGCGCATCCCGTTCCTCATGGCCATTCCGATGGGAATCATCGGCTGGTACATCCGCCGCGCGATCTCCGATACCCCGAACTTCGAGCGGCTCAAGGAATCCGGCGGTTTGTCGCGCAATCCGCTCAAGGAAGCATTCTCCACTCCCGAACACCGTCGCGCCATGATCCTCGCCCTGTTCATCCCCTTGATGAATGGTTCCGGCTACTACGTTCTGTTCTCGTACATGCCCACGTTCCTCAAAGGCGATCAGATCGGATTCTCGACCGGGACAGCGCTTCTCGTCACCGCATCCAGCCTGGTCGCGATCTGCTTCGCGATTCCGTTCATGGGTGCTCTCTCCGACCGGATCGGTCGCAAGAAGGTCATCGCCGGTGCAGCTGCGGCAATGGCGATCGGAGCGATCCCCTGCTATGCCATGATCGTGACCGGCAACGTCGGCCTCGCCGTTCTCGGTGCCTGCCTCATGGCAGTGATCTTCGCCGGGCACACAGCCGTCATCCACATCCTGATCGTCGAACTGTTCCCCACGCGGGTTCGCTACTCCGCCTACGGTTTGGGTTACAACATCTCGTCCGCACTCTTCGGTGGTACCGCACCGTTGTTGATGACCTGGTTGATCCCCGAATTCGGTATCTACGTTCCCGCCTTCTACGCGGTCATCACTGCAATCGGCACGCTGATCGCGGTCAGCACCATCACCGATCGCGCCCACGTTCCGCTACGCGACACTCTGTGACTTCTCGCGTGAGTCACTCCTGATCCGGCCCGGTGGCCGCCTGCAGTCCGCGGCGGCCGCCGGGTCATACCAATTTCTTCCTGTAGGAGCACACAATGCCTTTCTCCGATTACCGCACAGCTCTCGTCACCGGCGCCAACACCGGAATGGGTGCCGCCGTCACCGAGATGTTCACCAAGCGCGGACTGACGGTCTACGGCGTCGCCCGCAATGCCGACAAGCTCGGTGAGGTTGCCGATCGCACCGGAATGATCCCTCTGCCCGTGGACATCACCGACACCGCCGCGCTCGCCGAAGCTGTCGGCGGACTGGAGATCGACATCCTCGTCAACAACGCGGGGGTGTCCGCAACCGGAAACATTCTCGACGCCGAAGAAGCATCGGTCGACGCGATGGTGGACGTGAATCTTCGTGCGGTGCTGCACCTGTGCCGCATTCTGCTGCCGGGAATGGTGGAGCGCGATCTAGGTCATGTCGTCAACATCAGCTCCATCGCCGGCCTGTACAACTTCTACGGCCACACTGCCTACCACGCGACCAAGGCTGCGGTGCACCAGATTTCGCGCCAGCTGCGAAACGACTGCATCGGCAAGCGGATTCGAGTGACCGAGATCTGCCCCGGCCGGGTCGAGACCGAGATCTTCGGTCGCAACCTCGGCGGCACGCCCGAAGCCATGAAGGAAGCGTGGGAGACCTTCTACGAAGGCTACGAATCCATCACTACCAAGGACATCGCGGATACCATCGAGTTCGCGATCGACGCCCCTGGTCACGTCAATCTTGGTCTCATCGAGGTGCTCCCCACCTTCCAGGTGCCCGGTGGCCTCGACTTCATCCGTCGCAACGACTGAGAGAGCGCATCATGAGTTTTGTACTACCGGAAACGACGCTCGGAGTGGTGGCCCATGCGGCAGGTGACCTGCGGGTCGAGCATGTTGCGTTGACTGCGCCGACCGCCGAGCAGGCAGTGATCGAGATCGCTTACGGCGGTGTGTGTGGATCAGATCTGCACTACTGGACGCACGGCGCGGCGGGGGAGTCGATTCTGAAGGCGCCGATGCTGCTCGGTCACGAGGTGGTCGGCACGGTCGTGACGGCCGCGGCGGACGGAACGGGGCCGGCAGTTGGAACTTCCGTGGCCGTACACCCCGCAACGCCCGGTGGGACCGCGCCTCGGTTCCCGAGCGATCGGCCCAACCTCTCGCCCTGCTGCACATACCTGGGAAGTGCAGCGCAGTACCCACACACCGAGGGCGCCTTCGTGAAATACGCAGTGCTCCCGACACGCATGCTCCGGGAACTGCCCGAGGGGTTGGACCTGCGGACTGCGTCGGTAGCCGAACCGGCAAGCGTTGCCTGGCACGCTGTTTCGCGAGCGGGAGACGTACGCGGGAAGAAGGCGCTGGTCGTCGGCTGCGGACCCATCGGCGCACTGGTCGTGGCTGTGCTCAAACGAGCAGGCGCGCAGTCGATCACCGCGGTCGACGTGCACGACGTTCCGCTGCAGATCGCGTCGACGCTCGGTGCGGATCGGGTTCTCGAGGCCACCGACGCCGAGGCAGTCGCCGCATCCGATGCCGACGTGGTCGTCGAGTGCACCGGCAATCATCGCGGGCTCGAATCCGCTATTCGCGGGGCGACGCGCGGTGGACGGGTGGTCATGCTCGGGCTTCTTCCGTCCGGACCTCAACCGGTACACATTTCGCTGGCGATCACGCGAGAGTTGGAGTTGGTGGGCTCATTCCGCTTCAACGACGAAATCGACGAGGTGCTGCTCGCCCTCGCCGACGGTTCGCTTGCTGTCGATGCTGTTCTCACACACGAATATCCGGTCGAGGAAGCTCTGGAAGCCTTCGCAGTCGCCAAGGATGCTTCGGTGTCGGGGAAGGTGCTGTTGCGGTTCTGAGTCCTTCGACCCTGTGCGCCTTTATTAACCGCGGGCGGTTAATAAAGGCGCACAGCAGGTTATTCGACCACCAGGCCCTTGGCTTCCAGCAGAGCAGTCAGATTGCTCACCTCGAGTGGGGTCTCTCCCCGCTTGTAACGCTCGATATACCCGGCTTCGGCTTCGTCACGGGCACGCGAGAGTTCGATTGCCTCGGCAACCTCCTCGCGGCGGACCACGACAACGCCGTCGCAGTCACCCTTGACGACGTCACCGGGATAAATGACCTGTTCTCCGAAGACCAGGGGATGGTTGATCGGGCCGAGAGATTCCTTGACGGTTCCCTCGATGTACACGTGCTTGGAGAAGACGGGGAATCCGAGTTCGCGGATCTCCCGGGTATCGCGCACTCCGCCGTCGGTGACCAGTGCGGTAATGCCGCGCGCAACACAGGCATTGGCGAGGACATCGCCGAACTGGCCGGCGGCTTGATCACCTGAAGAGACGATCAGGACGTCACCCGGCTGTGCGTAGCTGATCGCAACCTGCAGCATGAGGTTGTCACGGGGATGGCACTTGACTGTGAAGGCGGAGCCGCAGAACCTCATGTCGCGGTCGATCGGTTTGATCGCCGGATGCAGCGACCCCTTACGTCCCTGTGCCTCGTGAATCGTGGCCGCGGAGAACGTCCCCAGTTCGGCAATCAGGTCCTTGTCCGCGCGATCAATTTTCGTCTTGACGTGAATCATCTTGTACTCCAGAAAGTATGAAAGATCAGGAAAGGCGTTCGACTGCCGCGGCGATCTGTGCCGCGGCCTTTTCGAGGACGGCCTCGGAGGTGGCGAAGGAGATACGGAAGTACGGCGATGCGCCGTAAGCCGAACCCTGAATGGTGGCAACCGACGCCTCGTCGAGGAGATAGAGGACGAGATCCTGGTCGGACTCGATCACGGTGCCATCCGGGGTCTGCTTGCCGATCAAGCCGGCACAGTTGACGAACAGGTAGAACGCACCCTGCGGCACGACGGGCTCGAGCCCGGGGACAACACTGAGGAGGTGAGCCGAGAGGTCGCGTCGTCGTCGGTAACTTCGTACGGATTCGGTGAGGAAACTCTGGTCGCCGGTAAGGGCTTCCACGGCTGCGGCCTGGCTGATCGAGGACGGGCAGGAAGAACTCTGACCCTGCAGTTTGTTGACGGCGCCGATCAATCCGGAATTTCCGAGTCCGTATCCGAGTCGCCACCCGGTCATGGCATGAGACTTGGAGACTCCGTTGGTGACCAGTACCTGATCACGGAGGTGCGGAGCGACCTGCAGCAGACTCGGGATCGGAGCGTCGCCGAAGTTGATCTCGTCGTAGATCTCGTCGACCAACACACTGACATGGGGATTGGCCTCGATCACTTCGGCGAGGGCCTGCAGCTGCTCGCGGGTGTACACAGATCCGGTGGGGTTGCCCGGGGCATTGAGGATGACCCACTTGGTGTTCGAAGTGATTGCAGCGGATAGTGCTTCGGCTGTGAGAAGAAAGCTGTCGGACTCCTCGCACTGAACGATCACCGGAGTTCCGTCGTGAGCGAGGACCATATCCGGGTACGAAACCCAGTAAGGGGCGGGAACGATAACCTCGACGCCGGCTTCGACCGTCGCCATGAGAGCGAGGAAGATGACCTGTTTCGCGCCGCCGCCGACGGTGATCTGGTTGTCCGCGTACTGGATTCCGGTTCGCGAAGCCGCGCGTGCTGCGATTGCCTCGCGTAGAGCCGGGATGCCGTTGACTGCGGTGTACTTGGTCTGACCCGTGTTGATCGCAGTGATCGCCGCAGACTTGATGTTGTCGGGTGTGTCGAAATCGGGCTCCCCGACGGTCAGGTCGAGTATTTCACGGCCCTGGGCCTTCAGCTCGCGCACTCGTTGTGCGGCAGCCACACTCGGCGACTCCCTGATTCTGTCGACGCGCGCAGCCGGAACGAAAGTCGCCATGATGGTCTGCTCCTGGGTCCGGGGTGAGCGTGGATTCCCGTCGTCGACGAGCCACAGTTCTCACTCGGTGATCCGTTCGACCATAGGGTCCTACCAGGGAATCTGACCAAGACCGAACCGTTGTGGCCCGATAAGCAAACGTGATGGAGCGGTGACGGAATCAGACCGACAGAACGCGCAGATCCTCGAGACCGTCCACGACGGGAACTCGCCACGACGCAAGCTCTTCCGGTCCCTGCTCGTCCCACAGCTCGAACAGTTCCGAATCGGTCGATGCGATGGTGCGCTCCACCATTTCGATCAGCCAGGTGAGCCGTTCGCTGGTCAGGGCCGCGGTGAAGGAATCGAGATCGAGGTCTTCGGTGGCGGGGTCGCGCTTGTGATCGGCGCGCACGATCAGTACCAATTCGAGCAAGGCGACGGCGATTTGACCGCCGTCGACCTCGAGGTAGTCGTCTTCGAATGCCCACTTCACCGATTCGAAGGTGAAATCACCGTGCCCGATGGACGCGATCAAATCCCCTGCACCGTCGTTCTCGAACGGTCCCGATCCCCACGCGCCCACTGTCTACTCTTTTCCGATTGCCGTGTCAGCGCGCTTCGAGCGCGATCTTCGCTCCGAATCCTAGAAGAACTGTTCCGGTTATGCGCTCGAGTGCCTGTCGCACTCGGGGCTTCTCGAAGGTGCTACGCGCTCGCGAGAGAAGGACCACGTAGCCACTGAGCCACACGATGGTGATGGCTGCGTGGATGAGCACCAGCAATGCAAGCGACGGTCCCGTCGGCCACCCGGCCGGAACCAACTGCGGCAACAGTCCGGTGTAGAAGACGGCGATCTTGGGGTTGAGCAGGTTGGTGGTGAAGCCCGTCTTCCATGTCCCGGCCTTCTGCGATCGTGGAGCGTCGGCATTGTGTTGCATCCGCGACGTCCGGCTCTCCCACAGTGCTCGCACACCGAGATAGATCAGGTAAGCCGCGCCGGCGAGCTTGACGACGGTGTACGCCTCCGCCGACGCGGCGAGGATCGCCGAAAGCCCGAGGACGGTCAACAGACCCCACACCAGAAGGCCCGAGACGATGCCGGCAGCTACCCGGAAACCGGCGGATCTGCCCGCGCCGAGAGCAGCCTGAGTCACGACGGCCATGTCGGGCCCGGGGACCAGAGTCAGTAGGGCGAGCACAGCTGTGGCGGCGAGCAGAGCGGTCAGCATGCAACAAGTATGAAGTCGGGGTGGGGAGCATTGTCGGCCGGTGGTGTCGTGCCTGTGAACAAAGAGTGGCGCGGCGGTGTGAACTGCATGGACACGCCCGGAAACCGGCGTCTCGCGAGCCCTGTTCGACAAAGTTGTGCACACTGTGGGGAAACGAATCGTTGCAGGTAGGAGGAATAACTCTGTTGTAATTCATCCTTTTGTCCACAGGTTATGCACAACTGGGAAGTGGATGTGAATGAAGTTATCCACACCTGTGTGTGCATCGGTGGAGAACTGTCCAACTCCATTGGATACCCGCGAGTAATAAATCCCAACCAGTGGGTTGACCCCGGGACGTTCGTCCTGTCCAATCGAGGGTCAGCGGTAGTCGTGCGATGCTCAGGGGGCGCTTGACGGATGCGGAGATTTGGGTTTGTCGGGATTGTGTTGGTCGTGCTCGCGCTTGTCGTGGGCGGAGTGGCGTATGCCGAACCGGCACCTGAAAACCCACCAGGAGATTCGGCCGTTCAGGCCGGGGCTCACATCAATCGCATAGAGCAGTTGTCGCCCACACGCAGTGCCGTGTTCGTCGAGTCGCCGGCCATGCGACGCGAGGTACAAGTGCAGGTTCTGCATCCAGCGTCGAGCGCCGGTTCACGTCCGTCCTTCTACCTACTCGACGGAGTCAGTGCCGGTTCGGAATCCGGATACTCCGAGAGCACCTGGACCCAGAAGACCGACATCGAAACGTTTTTCGCCGACAAGAACGTCAACGTCGTTCTCCCCGTGGGTGGCACCGGCAGTTTCTACACCAACTGGAAGAACGACGATCCGAACCTCGGTGTGAACAAGTGGGAATCGTTTCTCGCAGAAGAACTTCCGACGTTGATAGATTCTGCGTTTTCCGGAAATGGGACGAACGTGGTCGGCGGGGTGTCCATGGGTGCGCTCGGCGCGGCCAACCTCATCACACATCACCCGAAGCTCTACACCGGATTGGCCTCGTACAGTGGCTGTCTCGACAACTCCGAATCGTCCTCGCAGGATTCCGTGCGGCTCACCGTGGCCAGCAAGGCGGGCGACGCCACCAACATGTGGGGTCCGGCGTCGGACCCCGACTGGCAAAAGCACGACCCGTCCACCAACGCGGAAACGCTGCGAGGGAAGACGATCTACGTGTCCTCCGGTACAGGTGCGCCCGGAGAATACGACAACGTCTTCACCCCGAGTGGACTGCAGACTGCCATCGAAGGCGGACCGCTCGAGGCGCTCGCTAATACGTGCACACAACTGTTCGAAGCGAGGTTGGGCGAGTTGTCGATTCCCGCAGTATTCGCGTATCGGAACGACGGCACCCATTCGTGGCCGTACTGGCAAGACGCGCTTCACGATTCCTGGCCGACGGTGAAGACGGCGCTGGGAATGTGAGCTGAGAACTACTCGGCCAGTGCCAGTTCGAGCAATTGGAGGGCGCCGTCACGGGTCTGCGCAGCCGCGATGAACCCGGCCTTGTGGCAGAAGACCGAACTGTCGACGCCCGTCTGGGCGGCAAGATCCGAGCCGTTCAGGCCGCGCCACGGCTCCGGCAACAGCTTTCGTGAACCGAACTTGGAGTCAGCAGGCTTGACCGTCTGAATCGACCAGCCGCCGTTGGTGTTCGGGAAGATGGTGAACAGCAGCTCCGGCTGGGCCGACGCGGCGCGGCCGTGGGGAACGAAGCGTTCCAGGACGACGAAGCGCGGATCCGTTGCTTTTTCGTAGGTCTCGGTGAACTCGCGCTCGGCGGCCGCGTCGCCGGCGTACTTGGCGCGCAGGCGAATCAAGACCTGGGTTGCGAGAACGACGGCCAGCTCGAACTGGGTGTCGAACTCCTCGTCGGTGGACGAGATCGGATTGAAAAGGTCCAGCACGGACGACAGATCAAAAGGCTTGGTGCCGTAGTCGTTGAGGGTGTAGATCTCTTGGCCGTTGTCGACGGCGTCGATGCCCTCGACCAGTCGGCTGTCGATACGGCGGAACACGGAGGCGTCGCCTTCACAGAACTGCAGGCCGTATTCCTGCCAGAGCAGACCGAAGGCGGAGTACAGGATGCCGTTGCTGCGCTCGCCGGCATCACGCTGGTGATGGTCGAAGCGCCCCTCGGCTGGGTTGTAGCGACCGCCGACGTCGAGCACGATGTCCGCGCTGTCGAGGACGGACTCGTCACGGCTGCGAACGACGGTGGCGTCGGGGTACAGCTGCTTGAGCAGCGATACGCCGAAGACGTCGTCTGCATGGAACTTGCCGTTATGGGTCGCGATGATCACCCGTCGAGACTAGGCAATCGAGCGCGGGGATGCCTAGTCAGCCGATGGTGCGGATGCGGTCGGTGGCAGGTGGCGAGACCGGCGACCCGGCTGCGAACAGGGCGGTCAAGGCGTCGAGGTCGTTGCCAGCACCGGTCATCTGGGTGGAGTTCTTCAGCGCGGTGAAGCCGTCCCCGCCCTCGGCGAGGAACTTGTTCACCACGACGCTGTAGACGGCGTCGGGCGCGATGTCCTGGCCGTTCAGGCGCATTTCCGAGATTCGCGCGCCTGGTGCCGCCCGCCGGTCCATGGCGTAGGTGAAGCCCGCGGACGGGGAGAGGATGCGCTCGGTAGCGGTGCCGTCGAGGTCGATCTGGAATTGCTGTTCGAGAGAGTCCTTCAACACCGCTCCTGTGACGGAGAGCACCTCGAGGCTGTTGCCGAAGGGTTGAACACCGTAGGCCTGGCGGTAGGTGACCTGGCCGGAAGTGCCGAAGTCCAAGTCCTCGCGCATGCCGCCGGGGTTCGTCAACGCTAGTTGGGCGCCTCGTGTCGATCCGGCGGCGAGTTGAGCGTCGGCGACCAGGTTGCCGAGTGTCGATTCGCCGCTGGGGACGCGGTCGCGTGTCAGATCGGCGGTAATGGTCCCCACCGGCCGCTGAGCGCTGTCCGACGCCTCCGACCAGGCCCGGTCGGCGAGAGCCTGAATATCGGGATCCGGCGAAATATCGTGTGTCACTATCTGATTGAACGCGGACGTCTGATCGCGAACGACCTCGCGTGTGTTGCGATCGATGGTGACGTCTGCGACGGACACGATCCGGCCGTGCGAAGCGCCCTGCATCACGACTCTGGGATTGCCTGCGGGATCAGGGAATTCGCAGTTGTACTGCTGGTGGCTGTCGGCGGTGAAGATGACGTCCACCTTCGGTGACGCACGAAGGGCGATGTCGCGGGCCGGCCCGGACTCGACGTTGCAGTCGTTGGGCCCACCTTCGACGGCCGGTTCGTCCCCACGGTGCAGGAGGACGGTGATGGCTTTGACGCCGAAGAAGTCGAGGACGTCGGCGGTGCGGTTGATCGCTTCGACCTCGTCGCCGAACTGCAGATCGGCGATCCCACCCGGTGTCACGATCTGCGATGTGTTGGCGGGGGAAATCGCGATGACTCCGAGCGGAATGCCGTCGACCATGTTCACGGTGAAGGGCAATGTGGCCGGGGTGCCGTTGGTGTACGTCATGTTCGCGGCCATCAGCGGGAAGTTGGCGCCGCCGAAGGACGGACTGAACGTGCACGCATCGACGGCGGAGCAACCGCCGGACTGCATGCGTCGGAACTCGGCGAGCCCTTTGTCCAGTTCGTGGTTGCCGATCGCGGAAGCGTCGATCTTCATCCGGTTCAGGAGTTCGACCGTCGGTTCGTCGTTGAACATCGCCGACTCGAGCGCCGACGATCCCCAGTTGTCACCGACCGAATACAGCAGCGAGTTGGTGGCTTGGCTGCGAAGTTGCGTCACGTAGGCCGCGAGATACGCCGCGCCACCTGCGGGAGTGAGCGAGCCGTCGGCCTGCCTGATCTCGCTGCGAACACCTTCCGGCGGGCGGAGACTGCCGTGCAGATCGTTGAACGCCAACAGACGTACCGACACCGTGTCCTGGGACTCTGCGTTGGCGACGCCACTCAGGGAGGTCGCGGTGGTGGCGAGAAGGGTCGTTGCGAGCACGGCACACGTTCGTGTCATGCGTCGCGTCATGCGTCGTGCTCCCTCACTCGGACCGGCCTCGAACCTCCCTGAGTGTGCCCGTCTGCCGAAACGAATTCCAGTCCTCGGCGTAACAGTTATGTATCGAGTGTCACGCGGTGACGCCGATGCCCGCGGCCTGCTTCGCGACGTCGGTGTCAGCGAAAGCGAGGAATGCGTCGTTCTCGTGTGGATCGCCGATGGTCATCCGGACGCCCTCGACGCCGTACTGGCGGATCAGAATGCCCGCTTCGGTACTCGCCTCGGCAAAAGCGGGAGAGAGTTCTCCGAGGGGGAGATAGACGAAGTTCGCCGACGACTCGGGGACGGTGTACCCGGCTTCGATCAGAGCGGTTCGAACTCGCGTCCGCTCGGCGATGACACCTTCGGTGCGGGCAAGCAGTTCGTCTGCTGCAGCCAGGGAAGCGATTGCTGCGGCCTGCGCGACAGCGCTCACGGTGAACGGGGTGTGCACCTTGCCGAGGGCCACGATGATCTCCGGATCCGCGACCGCGTAACCCACGCGGATTCCCGCGAGGCCGTACGCCTTCGAGAAGGTGCGCAGAACAACCACGTTGGGGCGACTGCGGAACAGCTCGATGCCGTCGGCGTCCGAGCGTGAGTACTCGAAGTACGCCTCGTCGAGTGCGACGACGACGTGCGCCGGCACAGCGTCGAGGAAGCTCTCGAGCTCTGCCTTCGACAGTGCATTGCCGGTCGGGTTGTTGGGGTTGCACACGAAGATCAACCGCGTGCGGTCGGTGATCGCGGCCAGCATCGCATCGAGGTCGTGGCCGAAGTCCTCGGTGAGCGGAACCTTGACCGAGACGGCGTGGCCGACCTGAGTGACCACGGGGTAGGCCTCGAACGAACGCCACGCGTAGATGACCTCGTCACCCTGATCGCACGTGATCTGCACGAGTTCCTGGCACAGCGTCACGGAGCCGCAACCAGCGGCGACGTTGGCCGGCTCGACTTTCAAGAAGCTGGCCAGCGCCTCGATGAGTGCAACCGCGGCATTGTCCGGGTAGCGGTTGGCATTGGCGACCGCGTCGGCGACGGCGTCACGCACACCGGGCAACGGCCCTACTGTCGTTTCGTTGCTCGCCAGCTTGATCGCACCCGGAAAATTGCGTCCGGGAACGTAGGCGGGGATGGAGGCGAGGTCAGGGCGAATGTGTGCGGTCACGAGTCGATTATGCGCGCACTGATTTGGTGCGTAGCGGCCGTCTGCGTGTCAGAGTTAGAAGATGTCGGAAATCTTCCGAGCCACCGCGTATCTGCGCGGAGCCGAAGGGGAGGTCGCCACGGCTGTTCCGCTGACTGTGGTGGAGCCGGACGGCCCGACGCGGGGCGGGATCGTCGTCCTGCATGAAGCCCGGAAGTTCAGCCCGGCTCTGCTGAATCTGATGTGCGCGCTTGCCGGCGAAGGGTGGGTGAGCGTCGCACCTCACCTGTTTCACCGCGAACCCGAACACATGCAGGGTGAGGTGTTCGGTGACAACCTCTTCGCCGACTTCGACGCGACCCTCGATTGGCTCGTCGGACGCGAAGTTCTCGCAGACACCATCGGGGTGCTCGGATTCGACGACGCCGGTACCGCCGCGATGCTCGTGGCCACCAGCCGTCCCGTCGGCGCCGCGGTGAGCGTCGCCGCCCGGGGAATCGTCGAAGCCTTGTCGGTGGATGCTCAGGCGCTTGTCGACGCGGCCACTTCCCTGCAGGCGCCGTGGCTGGCGCTGTACGGCGAGGACGATCCCAGCACGCCTCGCGAACACGTGACTCTGCTCCGGGAAGCGACCGCGAAGGCCGACGTCGCGACACTGGTGGTCAGCTACGCCGGACTGGCTCACCGGGCGGACGAGCCGCCACAGCTGTCCGAGGACGCTGACCTCGACGACCCTGATTCGGCCTCGATCATCGAAGCTCAGACCCGGATCTTCGACTGGTTCGACAGCCACCTGCGGTAAGTCCACAAAACAGCCCGCTGACCACACGTTTTGCCTTTGGTGGCGAAGGGTGTGTAATCTTTCGATCCGGCGGTCCGAAAGGATCGGAACCCCCAGGGAGGCGTGCCAGAGCGGCCGAATGGGACTCACTGCTAATGAGTTGTCCCTTTTACGAGGGACCGGAGGTTCAAATCCTCTCGCCTCCGCCAAGCCGGTGATTTTGACCGGCGGGTTAGAAATGATAGAAATTACGACGGTAAGACACGCAAGACCAGCAAGACAACAGAACATGCGCCCGTAGCTCAACGGATAGAGCACTTGACTACGGATCAAGAGGTTAGGGGTTCGAATCCCTTCGGGCGCACAAGAAAGAAGGTCACAGACTTCAGGTCTGTGACCTTCTTTTTGTTGTGGTGCATACGCAATTCTTGAATGTGTGTGAGGTCACCTCGGCGATTTCGGGCGGTGATCCTCGCGATCGTGGGAACCGACAACCGATCCCCGCGACCTATGCTTTCTGCGGAGCAGCCACGCGAACCGAGGAGAACCCGTTGGAGACCGTCGACAGTCGGACGCTCCCGGTCTACTCGGCCGGGGCGGTCGAGGTGCCCTTTGTCATCGCGGGCATGGACGAGCTTGTCTCCCGCGAGACCCGGTGGGAGGCGCACTCGCACCCGACCCACGAATTGTTGTGGAACGAGCGAGGAGCGTCGAGCGCCACGGTGGGATCGCGCACGTGGACGATCACCCCGACCGTCGGTCTGTGGATGCCCGCCGGCGTCCTGCACTCGGCGATCGCGCCCGCCGGAACCTGGTATCGGGCCGCTCAGCTCGACATCGCGTCGGTTCCTTCTCTGTCCGACGTGCCGGTGGCGATCGAGGTCACTCCGCTGCTGCGGAACCTCCTCGAGCGACTGGCAGACGATTCACTCGGAGCTCCTTCGCGCTCGCTCACGGAGCAGATGGTGATCGACGTGCTGGCACCGTCGCCGAACGAGTTGCTGGTGCTGGTGCCGGACTCGCCACTTCTGCAACCCATCGTCGATGCGATCGGTGACGATCCGAGTGACATGCGAACGCTGTCCGACTGGGCAAGGTTCCTCGGCGTCAGCCCGCGAACTATCACCCGGGTATTTCGGTCGGAGACCGGGATGAGTTTCGGGCAGTGGGTGTCAGCGGTGCGCGCCCAACGGGCGGTGACGCTTCTTGCGCACGGCTTGGATCTACAAGAGGTTGCCGAGCGAGTGGGATACCACTCGACCAGTGCGTTCGGTGCGGCATTCCGCCGCACTACAGGTGCTACACCAGGGATGTTCCGGGCTAGCTGATCGGCCATCGCACCTTGTCTCGATCGCTACACGGAGTGTCCCAAACACGCGATTGCGCCACAATGCCCTCCCGTATACGGTTTAGGCAAACCTCACCTAAGTGCCTTATCGAGCCGGGTTGAGGGCCGTACCCCTTCTCGAGAGAGTTCTGTTTCATGCGTTCAAAACGCTTCTTGGCGGTGGCCGCAGCAGCGGTCGCAGTCGCCCTCGGCATGACAGCTTGCAGTTCCGACTCCTCGGAGACCGCCGACGGCGGCAGCGCCGGAAGCGGATCCAGCTCCTTCCCCGTCACGATCGAGCACGCTTTCGGAACTACGACGATCGACGCCAAGCCGGAGCGAGTTGCCACCGTCGCCTGGGCCAATCATGAAGTGCCCCTTGCTCTCGGCGTGGTTCCCGTCGGAATGGCTGCGGCGACGTTCGGCGACGACAATGGCAACGGCATGCTGCCGTGGGTCGAGGAAAAGCTCGACGAACTCGGCGCGAAGCCGCCGGTGCTCTTCGACGAGACCGACGGCATCGACTTCGAAGCCGTCTCCGATACGAACCCTGACGTCATTCTTGCCGCGTACTCCGGGTTGACGCAGGAGGATTACGACACCCTCAGCGAGATTGCTCCGGTCGTGGCATACCCCGAGGGGCCGTGGGCGACGTCGTGGCGCGACGTCATCAAGTTCAACAGCATGGGCTTGGGTATGGAATCCGAAGGGCAGGAACTGATCTCCACCATCGAAAAGGAGATCGCCGACGAGGTTGCCTCGCATCCGCAGCTTGCCGGCAAGGCAACCATGTTCCTGACGCACGTCGACACCGCTGATCTGAGCCAGGTCAGCTTCTACACGGCGAACGACACGCGCGCCGCGTTCTTCGAGGACCTCGGACTTTCGACGCCGAAGAGCGTTGCCGACGCCTCGACGGGTGGTGAGTTCTCGAAGAAGGTCAGTGCGGAGCGTGTGGACGTCTTCGACGACGTCGAACTGATCGTCACCTACGGTGACCAGGCACTTGTCGACGCACTCAAGGCTGACCCGCTGCTCTCGCAGATGCCTGCCGTCGCCAACAACGCGATCGTGTTCCTCAATGGAACCGGGCCGATGGGAACGGCGGCCAACCCGACTCCACTCGCAATTTCGTGGGTACTCGGCGACTACGTCGATCTGCTCGCCGGGGCCGCTGGAAAGTCGGAGTGACTGTAACCTCGCAGGATTCGACGTCGGGCGCTCGCGATACGCGGCGCCCGACGTTCGGCAATTCGCTGTGGTTGATCGCCCTTCTCGTTGTCCTCGCGGTGCTCATGTGCGCTTCGATCGTCATCGGCTCTCGTGAGGTCGACTGGTCCGATATTGTTGCCGCACTAGGCGGTTCAACGGACAACATCGGTCAGGGTGCGATTGCCAAGCGCATTCCGCGGACGGTGCTCGCGATAATCGTGGGAGCTGCGCTCGGTCTTGCCGGCGCTGTGATGCAGGGGATTACCCGAAACCCTTTGGCGGATCCCGGAATCCTGGGCGTCAACATGGGCGCTTCGCTCGCCGTGGTGATCGGAATGGCGTGGTTCGGATTGTGGACCCAGACCAGCATGATCTGGGTGGCCGTACTCGGTGCAGCCGGGGCGGCATTGTTCGTCTACGTAGTCGGGTCACTCGGGCGAGGTGGAGCCACGCCACTCAAGTTGGCTCTTGCCGGGGCCGCAACATCGGCTGCGTTTGCTTCGTTCATCACTGCGATCATGCTGCCCCGAAACGATATTGCGGGCAACATTCGTTCGTGGCAGATCGGCGGCGTCGGTGGCGCGAGCTTCGAGGTAATCCGGCAGGGTCTGCCATTTCTCGTTGTCGGCTTCGCGATCTGCCTGCTGTCGGCCCGCAGTCTCAACTCTCTCGCGCTCGGTGACGAGGTCGCATCGGGCCTCGGTGAGCGTGTCGCGGTGGTTCGTGCAGTGGCAGCGCTCGGTGCAGTGCTGCTCTGCGGTGCGGCCACTGCCATCGCGGGACCGATCGGCTTCGTCGGTTTGGTCGTCCCGCACCTGTGCCGGTTGTTGATCGGTATCGACAACCGTTGGCTGCTACCGTTTTCTGCGCTGACAGGTGCCGCCCTTCTGGTCGCCGCCGACATTCTCGGACGAATTGTCGCGCGGCCGAGCGAAATCGACGTCGGCATCATCACCGCGCTCATCGGAGCGCCCTTCTTCATCTACATCGTCCGCCGTCAGAAAATACGTGAGCTGTGACCACTACATTCGTTACTCCCGAAGTCGAGGTCGACGCAGTCGGAGCAAGCCGTATCCGACGAGGTAGACGCCGCCGCATCGTGATTGCCGTGCTGATGGTCCTCGTCGTCGCCTCTTTCGCGGTCACTCTGATGGTGGGAAAAACCTTCTACCCGCCGTCAGATGTGCTTCGCGTCGTGCTGGGGGAGAACGTGCCTGGTGCCTCGTTCACCGTCGGTCGCCTCCGTCTGCCTCGCGCTGTCCTCGCTGTGGTCGCCGGAACCTGTTTCGGCTTGGGCGGCATCACGTTCCAGACGATGCTGCGCAATCCGCTCGCGAGCCCCGACATCATCGGAATCAGCTCCGGTGCAAGCGCTGCAGCAGCTTTCGCGATCATCTCGCTTTCACTGGGCGGTTCACAGGTATCGGTTTTTGCTATCGCTGTCGGTCTGGGCGTCGCAGTCTTGATCTACGTTCTGTCTTTCCGGGACGGTGTGGCGGGCACTCGGCTCATTCTGATCGGTATCGGCATCGCCGCGATGCTCGACAGCGTCACCGCCTACCTTCTCAGTACCGCCGCCGCGTGGGATCTGCAGGAGACGATGCGTTGGCTCACCGGCAGTCTCAACGGTGCCAACTGGGGTTCGACGGTTCCCGTACTCCTGGCGCTGGTCGTGCTCGGGCCGGTGCTGCTGAGCCAATCGCGCAACCTTTCGACCATCCAGCTCGGTGACGACGCAGCACAAGCGCTCGGCGTCAGAGTGGAACGAACGCGCATTCTGACGATCATTGCGGCCGTCGGACTCATCGCCTTTGCCACTGCCGCTGCTGGGCCCATCGCCTTCGTCGCATTTCTGTCAGGGCCCATCGCCGCCCGCATCGTCGGTCCGGGAACATCACTTTTGATTCCGTCGGCGCTGGTCGGAGCGCTGCTGGTGCTCGTTGCCGATTTCTGCGGACAGTACGCCTTCGGCACCCGCTACCCCGTTGGCGTGGTGACCGGCGCGCTGGGAGCGCCGTATCTCGTCTACCTCATCATTCGCTCCAACCGAACGGGAGGTTCGCTGTGACCGAATCCCATACTCTGACTGTCGAAAACCTCGAACTCGGTTACGGAGGACGGACCGTCGTCGAATCGCTCGACCTCGCGGTGCCGCCGGGAAAGATCACGACCATCGTGGGCGCCAACGCGTGCGGCAAATCGACGCTGCTGCGGTCGATGTCGCGGCTACTCAGTCCCCGAAGTGGTCATGTTCTCCTGGACGGCAAGGATGTTCATCGCCTACCCGCGAAGAAGCTCGCTCGCACGCTCGGTCTGCTGCCGCAGTCACCGATCGCACCGGAAGGGATAGTTGTCGCCGATCTCGTCGGCCGAGGCCGACATCCACATCAGCGGGTGCTGTCGAGGTGGAGTCGCGAGGATGACGCCGCCGTCGCCGAGGCGCTTGCGGCAACGGACACAACCGAATTGGCCGAACGATCGGTGGACGAGCTTTCCGGCGGTCAGCGCCAACGTGTGTGGATTGCGATGGCGCTCGCCCAACAAACCGATCTGCTTCTTCTCGACGAGCCGACTACCTTCTTGGACGTGAGCCACCAGGTTGAGGTCTTGGACCTGCTCACCGACCTGAACCGGACTTGGGGTACAACGATTGTCATGGTTCTGCACGATCTCAATCTCGCCGCCCGCTACGCCGACTTCCTCGTCGCCATGGCCGATCGCCGGGTCTACGCGGCGGGTGATCCTGCCGGGGTGCTCACCAGTGACAACGTCCGCACCGTTTTCGGTCTCGAGAGCCGAATCATCCCCGACCCCATCTCGGGTAAGCCGTTGGTGTTGCCGCTCGGGCGCCACCACGTCCTCGACGACGTGTTGACGTGACGGCGTCGAACGCCCCGGGCGGGCGGATCGAATCCGTGGAACAACTCAATGCGATTCTCGGACAGCCCCATCCGACGATCATGGAGAAGCAGACCGCTCACACGACTCCGTTGATCCGTGAATTCATCGAGCAGGCAAGGTTTTTTGTGCTTGCGACATCCGATGCGGCTGGAAATTGCGACTGCTCGCCGCGCGGCGACTTGGTCAGTCAGGTTCTGTTTCCTGACGAGAAGACGCTCGTGCTCCCGGATCGTCCGGGCAACCGGCGCGCCGACTCGTACCGGAACATGATCGAAAATCCTCACGTGGGGATCCTCTTTCTCGCGCCCGGGCACGACGAGATCGTGCGCGTCAACGGCACGGCGACTCTGTCCACCGATCCTGATCTGCTGGACTCGATGGCGATGAACGGCAAGCCTGCACAGCTTGCGGTGATCGTGCAGATCGACGAGGCGTATCTGCATTGCGCGAGAGCGATTCTGCGGGCGAAGCTGTGGGATCCGTCGACGTGGCCCGCATCCGATGGCGTACCGAGTCTGCGCGACATGATGGCCGAGCAGCACAGCCTGCTGGTCGAGGATCTGGAGCCGGCTCGGCAGGAGGCGTACCGCAAGTACCTGTACTGAGCGCAGATCCGTCACCTATGTCCGATAATGATCCGTGCCTTCAATTGCCTCCTCGCTGTTCTGGATTGCGCTGATCGCGGCCATTGCGCCGATAGTCGCGGGCCTGATCCCGCGTCGACTGGTTCCCGAAGTGGTGTTGCTACTGGTCGCGGGCGCAGTGGTCGGGCCGTTCGCCCTCAACATCGCAGCTGACAGCGAAGCGATCGGCATCCTGCGCGAACTCGGCCTCGGCATGCTGTTCCTGCTCGCCGGCTACGAGATCGACCGACAGGAACTCAGTGGGCGCGGCGGACGTCGAGCGCTCTACACGTGGCTGTTCTGCCTCGCGCTGGCGTTCACGGTGGTCGCGCTGCTTGGCATGAGGAACGTGATCTCCGCCGAAGCCGCTGTTGCCATCGCGATGACGTCGACCGCTCTGGGCACGCTGCTGCCGATCCTCAAGGACAACAAACTCCTCGACACACGCTTGGGTAAGACCGTCCTCAACCACGGGGCCGTCGGCGAGCTCGGGCCGGTCGTCGCGATGGCGGTGCTGCTGAGTGCCCGTGGTGCCGTACTGTCGCTGATCGTTCTTGCCGTCTTCGCCTTGATCGCTGTCATCGTTGCGGTGCTGCCCGGCAAGCTGATTCACGAAGGCTCGTGGACACATCGCCTGGTGCGGGCAGGGGCGGACACGACGGCGCAGACGACGGTCCGCCTCACCGTTCTGTTGTTGGTCAGCCTCGGAGTGCTGTCGGCCGTGTTCTCACTCGACGTCATTCTCGGTGCATTTGCGGCCGGCTTCATCCTGCGGCGATTGATGCCAGAGGGCGACGAGCGCCTCGAGATCAAGCTCGACGGGATCGCCTTCGGGTTCCTCATCCCGATTTTCTTCATCACTTCAGGCATGGCGATCGACGTCTCGGCGGTCGCCGCCAGTCCCGGCATACTGATTGCGTTTTTGATCCTGATCGTTGTAGTCCGCGGCGTGCCGGTGTTCTTCGTGACCAAGTTCGAGAAGGTCGAACCACCCTTCACCACGCGCGAAAGTGCGCAAGTCGCGTTGTACGGGGCTACCGGCCTGCCCATGATCGTGGCGGTCACGGGCGCGGCCGTCGACGCGCATCAGATGTCCTCGGACAACGCGTCGATTCTTGTCGCGGCCGGGGCGATCACGGTTCTGCTGTTGCCGATGATTGCCACTCTGTTGACGAAGAAAGAGAAAGTGTCCTGATTCAGAGATCCAACTGCTCGTCGAGCCAGTCGAACATCCGCTGATCAGTCAGACGCCTCGCCATGGGCTGGCAGTGGAAGTTCGTGCCTTCAGTTGGTGCATTGGGACGACGATCTTTTTCCAGAAGAAATTTTTCGAGAAGGAATAGGGAGAGCAGTCGGCTGTTATCGGATCGGCGGCGCAGGTAACGGGAGATGTCTGCATTGCGATGTTTCGAAATGTGTGGAAAAACAATGCCCTACCGGTTCGAACGCATCGACGTTTTGGACGCAGAATTCAGATCGTTGCCGCGTGGGGCCTATGCAGCATTGGGCTTATCGTGGGATGCAGCTCACCCACTGCGATACCCGAGTCTGCGGACAAAAGCTACCTGCGTGAGGTTTATGTCGCTGAGGTACCTTTCGCCAGCGAGGAAGTCGCGATCAATGTTGGGAAAGGTATGTGCGAGCTGATCGAACGAGCGGTCTCGGGTGGCCAGACAATTGCAGATGCGCTGACCATATTGCAGCAGCAGTCCGATCGCGCCGGGGTCTACAGTTCCGCCCAGAACACAGTAATAATCAAAGCCGCAGCGAAGTCGTACTGTCCTGAATACGGCGACACCAAGGTGCAGGTGGTTGAATCCACGCCTCGGGCGACGACCGCAACCATGACACCCGAAGACACCTTGAGCAGGATGATCAAACAGTTCGACCAAGATGCCTTGCCGTACGAAAGTGTTCAGTGGCTGCAGGAACGGGCCAACGAGGTGTGCGCGGACTGGGATGAGTTGGGTGGTGACCGCGGCTTCGAATATGCAGTTCTAGGTCAGACGTTGAATTTTCGTCCCGTTGACTTCGAAAAGGCCGCCTTAGCGGTCACCCACCTGACGCAGTACGGCTGCCCGCAGTGGTACAAGTACATTCGCTGAAGCTTTGATTCAGGCTCCCCGTTACCGCAGCTTTGTCCTACACGATGGACCTGATTCGCGGTTCGGTTTCGAAGTGGCTAATTTGCACAGTGTTTTGTGCTCAAAGTGGATGTCACGTCGGAATAGATTGCATTTGGCAGTGTTTCGAGTTATCCGATCCTTCTCCGGCCGACGCCTCCGAAAGAGTGGTTGACGAAGAATGAGAAAGTGTCCTGATTCAGAGATCCAACTGCTCGTCGAGCCAGTCGAACATCCGCTGATCAGTCAGACGCCTCGCCATGGGCTGGCAGTGGAAGTTCGCGCCCTCGGCAGCGGTAAAGGGAACCAGCGTCGTCGGTCCGCCGGATAGAGCGGCAAGCCGCTTGGATTGACCGGGCCAGAATTGCTCGCCTTCCGGATCGGTGATGAGCAGGGGAGTGGAGATCGAGCCGGCGACGTGTTCGAGGTGGTACTTCCGAACCTCGGCGAGAGTGTTGTAGTAGCCGTCGGCGAGGTACGGACGCGCTCGGAAACGCCAGATTCGGGCGCTGTCCTTCGAGAATTTCATCCCCATCGCCATGTCGCGGTCGAAGGCCTCCGACTTCCCCTCGTCGAGTAGCTTCTGCATGTTCTTGGGGATGTGGGCGAGCCACGACGCGGCCACGTCCACGACCCCCGGATCGGCGATCGCTGCCGCGATCCGATGCTCGAACGCCAACGACTGGGGCACCCAGTACCCGCCCTGACTGATCCCGTACATCGCCAGCTTCGACGCATCGACGTCCGGCCGGTCCACGAGATAGTCGACGACGGGCGTGATGACGGCTTCCCAGTCGTGACGGAACGGGATGTTGCGCTCGAAGAGCATCGACTGCTGACCGGGACCGTCGAACATCAACACGTTGTAGCCCCGCTCGAGCGCCCCGGCACCGCCGCTGCCCCACAGCCCGCTGATCGGGCCGTCGCTACCGTTCACCATGATCAAAGTCGGCCGTCGCACGTCGCCGGGCGGCCGGAAGAAGTACCCGGGAAGGTAGGTGTCCTCGTAAGGGATCCGGACGCGTTCGACGGGCTGGGCGGTGGTGTCGACGAAGCGGTCCCACGCCTGTCGGTGACGTTTGAAAGTGGGGACCAGAACCGAATCGTCGCTGAGACCGTCGACGGCGTTGATCGCCACACCGAAGTACGACGCCGCCCGCAGGTACGCGTTGGACGCGCTTCGCGAATGCCCGGCCTCGGCTGCCTCTACGGCCTGCCCGAATACCCGTGTACCGAGGTCGAGCCAGGCCTCGTACCAGCCTTCGAGGTCCTTCTCGCCGACGTGAGCGATGGCCGAGAGCACTTCGCCGGTGTCTGCCGCGCCGAAGGTGGCTTGCCCGAGAACGACTCGTAGCTCGAAGTCGAAGGATTCGTTGCGATAGAAACCAGCAGTGAACGCCTGGTGCGGATGGGCGAAGAACGACGACGCGAGAGACATGGGCACACCTTCGCTAGTTCGGGGCAGCCATTTTCAGTTGTAGTTCCAGGATCGCCCGAATCGCTTGCCGGAAAACCTGTCAGCGCGGCGACGCCGGGAGCCCGGTGGATGGCGGCCTCGACATCGCAAATGCCAGGGTGCACAACCACAACGACATTCCCAGCACCTGCGCACGTTGAGCGATACCCAGTCCGAGATTACCGCCGCCGGAGACTTCGATGCTGTTGGTCGTCAACATCCACACCGTCGCAAGGGAAGTCAGGATCAGAATGGTCAGACCCGTCGTCCGCAAAGAAGGGTGCTCGCGATACCTGAACGCTCCCACGGTGAATGCGATCATCGCGGTGAAGATCGCGAAGACCGCCACGCTGCTCGTCAACGCGTGAACATGGTGGAGCTGCGGAAGTAGACCGTCGGGTGCGCTCGACGGGCAACCCTCGCCCGAGCATTCGAGGGGGAACGACGCGTCGGCGATGGTCGCGATGCCGAACACCGCCAGCGCAATCCAGCCCGTGACGTAGAGCCTTCGCCGGGGCGTGATCAGCAGACCCAGCGCTCCGGAGATCAACATCAAGACTGCGGACAGGACATCGGCGTTACCGAAGACATCGCGGTATTTCTGGTTCTCGGCATCGAGTTCGCTGAGGAACGATGTCACCGGGTCGAGGCCGGTGTCCAGGAAGAATTCGAGAATCCACGACGAGTAGACGATTCCGCCCAGAGCCAGCGCAGCCACCAAACCCCACCGCGCAACGTTGCGTTCCTTCACGGAATCGAGCTTACGGACCGAGCAGGGCTTTCTGGACGCGTTCGGCCGCTACCAGCGGATCTTCGTGCTCCCAGATGCGGATGACGGTCCAACCCTGCTCTGCCAGACGTGCATCGGTGTCGCGGTCTCGAACCACGTTGGCGGCCAACTTGTCCGTCCACCACTGCGCGTTGTTCTTGGGAAACGTCGCATGCTGCGGGCAGCTGTGCCAGAAGCATCCGTCCACGAACACCGCGACTTTGCGGCGTGGAAATACCAGATCGGCCCGTCGGCGAACACCTTTGATCGGCGCCCGATCCACGAAGTACCGGAGTCCGCGCCGATGAAGCTCGCGTCGAAGTGCGATTTCGGGTTTGGTGTCGCGCCGACGCTGAGCGCTCATCCGAGCGCTGGTGGCAGGATCCGTCGCAGGCACCGTGGTTCTCTCAGCCGTCGGAATCGTCGCTGTCTTCGGGATCGGACCAGGTAGGCGCAAACCTGTTGCGACGCTCCACTTCACCGTGCACGACGGTCACGAAGTCGGTGAACGAGAGCGTCTGAGCTTCGGTGGGGCGTCCGTTGCGCGGCGGCGGCTCGTCGACGTCGAAGAACCGAACTGCGCCATCGGGTTCGTAGAGTCCGATGTAGACCTTCTCGAAGAGGTCGTAGCGGGTGTCCTCGGCGCCGAGATCCACCCAGGCCTTTCCCGGAACGCCGACCACCGCGCGCTTGCCTCGGCCCGAGCGCTTCGAGAGCGTCGTGACGTGGTGTGCAAAAGAGGATTTGCCGGTGTCGCTGGTCTTGGTCGGGTCGCCGTCGTCGCACGTGGCGTACGGCTCGAACATGACGGCCACCAACACGCTGTACGGCTGCCGCTGATGCAGAACCATTGCCTCGCCACGCAATTCGTGGTCGTTGCGGACGATGTTCTTGGTCCAGCGGCCCAGCTTGCCGCTGCGGGGACTGTAGTCCTGGAAGTTGTACGTCTTGATGGAGACGCAGAGGATCAGGCCGAGGGTGGGGTCGAGTGCCTTGACGTCCAAGCGCTTTCGTCCCTTGGCGACATCGACCGTTGCCTCCTGGCCTTCGCCGGATGCCGTCGGGGTGATGTTGGGATACAGCGGACGCAGAGCATCGGCCACCGTCTGTGCCAGTTGATTGGACAGTCGCTGCGCGTAGTTCTTCTTCTCGCCGCGATCGGCGTCGGCCGGGGGCTTGTCGCCCGCGAGTTGCAGTGCACTCCACAGTGGTTCGTGTTCCGGCTCGGAAAACAGCGTTTCAGGTTCGGGAAACAGTGAGTCCGTCATGCCGCGGCCTCGGGATATCCGCCCATCCGCTCGAGATGGCTTTCGACGTCCTCGATGAAACCGGGGATGAACCGAAGATTGCCCATGCGCGCGCGCTTGAGGAAGCCGGCGGTGGCCCGAGCCGACAGCAACCGCGTGTCTTCGAGGAAGCCGCTCAGATCCTCGTAGTCGTACTGGACCGGCCAGGTCGAGGTATGGACGCGGAAGGCCTGGCGGTGACGGCCCCAGGCCGCACTCGGCCAGGCGTCGCCCGGTTCGAGTGGCGTCTCGCCAGCGGCGTCGTATTCGATGGGATCGCTCAACCGGCCACCGACCCACGACGCCATCCGCACGCTCACGGCATTGCCGACGAGCTTCCAGCGATGGCTGTGGCGTAGGCCGGGAACCTCGACGGACGGCAGCGTCCAGTCGGGATCGAAACCCTGCAGTCGCTCGGCATCGACTAGACCGGGAGTGACGATCTCACCTGACGGCAACCGGACTGCCGGCTGACTGGGGATGCCGACGGACGAGCCGCCCTTGAGCGTCGGCACGGCATTGACGGCCCACCCGAGACCGCGAGTGCCTTCGGTCCAGTAGAAGCCGCAGGGGTAGTCCGCGGGATCGCCACCCAGGCGCTCGCCGGCGTCCTGGCCGAACAGGATTTCGCGGGGATCATCTGTGCGCGAGGCAAGCATGATGACTCGCTGGCGACGCTGGGGGAGTCCGAAGGCGCGGGCGTCGACCACCCGGTACGCCCAGGTGTATCCGAGGTCTTCGAGGGCGTCGGTGATGTGCCGCATGGCGGCGCCCTTGCCGAGCTGGAGCATGAACGGAACGTTCTCGATCAACAGCCAGCGCGGGCCCTTCTTACGCTTGACCAGACGGAACACCTCGTCCACCAGGCCTGAGCGTGCGCCGGTGATGCCTGCCGTTTTGCCGGCCTGAGAGAGGTCCTGGCAGGGGAAACCGGCGGCCACCAATTCGATGTCACTGGGCAGCGCGCGAAGTTTGGTGACGTCACCGTGCAACGGCACGTCGGCGAAACGCGAACGGAGAACTGCCTGCGCGCCCGGATCGATTTCACACAGCAGTTCGGTGTTCCACCCATGTTCCGAGAGCCCCAACTCGAGACCACCGATACCGGCAAACAAACCCACCATGCTCCGCGACGACGTCACAGCACCCTTCCTCACGAACCGACCTAGAAGCACGGTACTCGAGAACTCCGACACCGTTTGCCAACTATTCGGTCCGCGGCGTGCTCCTTACGGAAGAACCGTTGTGAAACGCCTTACATCGAGATCTTCGGGGCCGATCGAAGTCCCTAAAAGGTCCCTGATCGAAGCAATAACCCGAACCAGCGGTGCTCCGTGCCCGTTCGTCCATTACCGTGGTCGGGTGAGCATCCAACCTTCCGGTGACGCGTCCTGGCCCGCGGTATTAACCTGGCAGGCCCACAACGCTCCTCGTATGGAGTCTGTTCGTGTGCAGCTGAACGGAAATCGCATCAAGGCTTCCGGCCGGATCATCGGTGGAGCCTGCAGTGAGCACCCGGCATTCAGCGCGTCGTACGACCTGGTCACCGACGAGGCCGGCATCACCCGCCGGTTGTCCGTGCGGACCGCCCTGGCCGCCGGTGAGCGTCAGATGTCGATCAGCCGGGACGAAGAAGGCACCTGGATGGTCGAGAACGGCGCCAGTCACCAGCGCTCTGCGTTCGATGGCGCACTCGATGTCGACGTGATCCTCAGCCCGTTCTTCAACACGCTGCCCATCCGCCGCGTCGGCTTGCAGAACGACATCGAAGACGCCGAGGTCCCGGTCGTCTACGTCAATCTCCTCGACCTGCGCGTCGAGGGTGCGACCATCACCTACAGCTCCGGCGCCGACGGAATCAGTGTGCTGTCCCCGGTGTCCAGCTCGACGCTGTCCGTCGACACCGAAGGTTTTGTCCTCGACTACCCGGGTCTGGCAACTCGTATCTAGGTTGCGTAGTTCTAGGTTGCGGATCGCCGGATGACGCCGCCGCGTCGACCGGCGTCTCGCATCCGGTTGATCCAGTCGGGTTCTCCGGCCTGAACGTCTTCGATGTCCCACCGCTCGTGCGACTCGTAGGCGCCGCGCGCCGCGAACCCTGCGTCCACCAATCGTGCCGTCGAGCCGTTGTCGAGCAGATCGGTACGTGCACCCTGCAAAAGGTCGAGCGCCTCGTCCAGCGCGACCAGCAGGGCGTCGCGGTTGCCCTCGCACATCGCCCGCACCAGGCCAGGAGCGCTCCCGGCCACGCGAGTGCCGTCGCGAAATGATCCGGCAGCCAGCCCGAGAGCCAGTTCGCCTCCGGCAGCTCCGGTGATCGCAAGCGTTTCCGCGAGCAGGTGAGGCAGATGCGAGATTCGCGCGACTGCTCGATCGTGTTCCAGAGATTCGGCCGGCACGACGACCGAGCCGCAGTCGAGTGCAAGGTCGGCGACCTGCGACCACACATCTGCGTCGACGCCGCTGTCGGTGGCAACAACCCATACCGCGTCGACGAACAGATCGGCATCCCCGACCGCCCAACCCGAAGCTGACGTCCCCGCCATCGGATGACCGCCCACGAACTTGGCGCTCAAGCCCGCTCGTTCGACCGCGGCCTTCACTTCACCCTTGACGCTGACGACGTCCGTGATCGGATTGTCGGGCGCATGCGCGGCGATTGCCTCCAAGGTGGCGTCGACGGCAGGCATCGGCACGGCGATCACAATGATCGCGCCGCTTTCGTTTGCTCTCTGCAGCACTGAAACCAGATCGGTGTCGGCGTCGAAACCGTCGGCTCGGGCCGCGTCGGCGGACTCGCTGGAACGGTTGTAACCCCACGCCCGGCGGCCGGATCGGACGGCGGCGCGAAGTAGCGAACCGCCGATCAATCCGAGGCCGAGAACGCAGACTGGTGGGGCGGAATCGATCGCAGACACGAGTTCAGGTTGGCACATCGATGCTCGGACTTCACTCACTGGCACCAGGCGGGCTACCGTTGCGCCATGGGTGCACAGCGCGCGGGTAACAAGAGCGCCTCTTCGAACCAGTCGGAGGAGCTTGAAGGCTTCGGTGTCGCGGTGGTCCGTGAAGAGGGGCGTTGGACGGTCAAGGCACTGACGCCCGACGCGTTGACCTCGCTCTCGGCCGCCGAAACGCAGCTGCGTGAGCTGCGAAGTTCGGGTGCCGTCTTCGGTCTTCTCGACGTCGACGACGAGTTCTTCATCGTGTTGCGTCCGGCGCCGTCGGGCACGCAGTTGCTGATTTCCGACGCGACCGCCGCCATCGACTACGACATCGCAGCCGACGTCCTCGACGCCTTGCACATCGAGATCCCCGACATCGACCCGGACGACCTCGACGATGTCGAACCCTGGGAAGAGGGCGATCTGTCCGTGCTGGCCGATCTGGGCCTGCCGGAACCCGTGCTCGCCGTCATCGCGGCCGAGACCGATCTCTATCCGGACGAGCAGTTGGGGATGATCGCGCAGCGACTCGGGTTCGCATCCGAGTTCGGCGCAGCGCTCGACAAGCTCCCGCGCTAGATGACTCTCGCTGACGATCAGCGCATGATCCGTGCGGCCATCGTGGCCGCACGTTCCGCCTCCGACGCAGACGTCCCGGTCGGGGCAGTGGTGTTCGACGCAGACGGCGTCGAAGTTGCTCGGGCCTCCAATGCCAGGGAAGCGTCGTCCGATCCGACCGCGCACGCCGAAATCCTCGCGTTGCGTGCTGCCGCGAAAACCTACGGTGACGGCTGGCGCCTGGAAGGTGCGACGCTTGCCGTGACCCTCGAGCCATGCACGATGTGTGCGGGCGCTCTGGTCCTCGCCCGGGTTTCTCGGGTCGTTTTCGGGGCGTGGGAGCCGAAAACCGGAGCCGTCGGATCATTATGGGACGTAGTTCGAGATAAAAGATTGACCTATCGGCCGCAGGTGCGCGGCGGGGTCCTCGAGGACGAATGCGCTGGGCTTTTGGAAGATTTCTTCCGCGAGCAGCGGGCCTGAATTCGGTATTCCCCATCGAGAGTGATCGCACACTCGGGTAGCCGGATCCATCAATCGAGGGCATGGTGGAGGCAGATGCCGTCAGGGCATCGGCGGATCGTCGGAAGGCGATTCGTTCGCGTTCACAGAGGAGTACTCATGGGAATCGCAGACAAGGCTCAGAACAAGGCCGAAGACCTCGGGGGCAAGGCCAAGGAAGCTGCTGGCAGCGCTACCGGTGACCGGGACCTCGAAAACGAAGGCAAGGGCGACCAGGTGAAATCGGCCGTCAAGGATGCAGGCGAGAAGGTCAAGGACGCCGCGTCCAGCATCAAGGACAAGCTCACGTAATACCGCTCCACCTGGCGATTTCAGCCACGGGCACTCCATCCGGTAAAGTCACCAACGGTGGCGTGTCCGAGCGGCCTAAGGAGCACGCCTCGAAAGCGTGTGACGGGTAACCCCCGTCCGAGGGTTCAAATCCCTCCGCCACCGCCAAAGCTCCCCACCTGTTCACGCAGGTGGGGAGCTTTTTTGTGGATGGGTCCCGGATGCTGCCGACTGTCGGGGACGGACACGCTCCGACTGGACCATCGGACGACCGGCCAGGTCGAAGCCCGCGTCCATGCATGTCGAGGCTGAGAGGGTTCGACACACAGACCTGATCGGCCGCCGGGCGGATCCGTCGTCGTGAACCTATTCCGCAATCGAGAAACAATCGTTCGGATTGAGCAGAAATCCGTCATTCGGACGAGGACAGCGCTGGACTTCGGAGGAGACCGGAAGCCGCACTCAGTCTTATGGGGGAGGGGCCGTCCTCCGGTGGACATTCCCAGGTTGACGAAGTTCAGGAGCGGCGGGCGATCCACTCTGCAGCGGCGGCATCGATGTCCTGCTTCAGCTTCTCGAAGAACGAAGGTGGCGGGGTGGGGATCAAATCTGCTGCGGTAGTGAGGGATCGACTGAGGGCGATCCGACGCTCGCGTAACTCGTCGTCGGTCAGGAGCGTCAGGTCCGCCATCGCGAGCTCCCTCGATCGGTGTGATTCGTGTTTCGGGCAGACCGTGCGCATCGGGATCGATGCATGATTCGATGCGCACGGCCCAGGCATTCCAGGCTGGGGGCCGGAATGCACAGTCGACTTTACCAAATGATTACTAATGGCTGTAGATGTGGCTCGCCTTCGGTGGTCGTGGAGCACTTTCACAGGGTTCTCCCAGGTCGTAAGTCCTGACAACTGTTGAAGCTGCAACTATCGTCGAGCCCATGAAAAAGATCTGGTGGATCGGCGGAGCAGTAGCTGTGGTCGTACTCGCCCTGCTTGTGGGGCCGTGGGCGTACGGGAAATTCATCGCTGAAGACGATGCGCCGGCGGCCGTGGTATCCACTCAGGGCGCAGAAGCGGCGTCCGGATCGATCGACGGGCAGTGGACCGTCGTCGCCGGGCAGGGGGACAATCAGACGGCAGCGGGATACACCGTGCACGAGATTCTGAACGGATCGAGTGTGACCGTCGTCGGAACCACCGGCGAGGTGAGCGGAAACGCGGTTGTCGAGGGTGAAAAGCTCACTTCCGGCGAAGTAACGGTGCAGGTGGCAAGCATCAAGACCGACTCGGATCGGCGGGACGGCCAGTTCACGGGCAATGTGATGGATACCAGCACGTATCAGACGGCGACGTTCACGATCGACTCGCCGGTGGACTTGTCTGCTGTACCGACGGACGGAACAACGGCGACGGTCACGGTGTCAGGAACGCTGACGCTCAAGGGTCAGTCCAAGCCGGTGTCGGTCGACATGACCGTGCTGCATTCGGGTGATTCGCTGATCGCATCGGGCTCGATTCCGGTCACCTGGACCGATTTCGGAGTCGAGCCTCCGTCCCTCGGTTTCGTCACCGTCGACGGCAGCGGTTCGGTGGACTTCCTGGTCTCACTCGCCGCGAGCTGAATTACGTCCACCCGATTCGCACTGCTTCGGGGCGGGCAGGGAAGATTAAGGACATGACCTTCCTTTCTTTTTGTCCGTTCCGAAGGCAGTGTGCGATCTCTGCCCGGACGGAATGAACAGGTGATGCCCCGGTGGAGACCGTTCCGAACGGGCGAAGACCCCGATCCACGGTTCACGCTCGCCAATGAGCGGACATATCTGGCTTGGATCCGCACTGCAACGGCCTTCGTCGCGTCGGGCGTCGGACTCGAAGCGTTCGGCGGCGACATTCTCAATCCGACGGTTCGATCCGGCTTGGCCGCGTTGTTGCTCGTCGGCGGTGCTCTGATCGCCATCACTTCCTTTGTCCACTGGATCAGCGCCGAGCGTGCACTGCGAACTGAGCGCTCGTTGCCGGTGCCGCTCATGGCGCCGGTCGTCGGCATCGTGCTGGTGATCTGCGCGACCGTCCTGGTGGTCGAGGTCGTGAACTGATTGACCGCGCTGGAACCGTCGGAAGGTGTCAAGCCTCCGGACAAGGGCTTGCAGTCCGAGCGCACATCGCTCTCGTTCGTGCGTACGAGTCTGTCGATCCTCGGCTTGTCTGCCGCCTGTCTGAGATGGTTGCCGCCGTTCGGGTCGGTGGCCCTGATCGGCCCGTCCGTCGCTGCCGTGCTCGTCGTCGCGGTGACGGTCTACGAACGTCGGTCGCGGCCCAGGCGGTTGGCCCAGTTTTCGGCCGAAAAGGCAACGCCCGCTTTGGGTATGGGAGCAACTCTCGCGGTCGCTCTGCTCCTGCTCAGTGCGACGGGGCTGTGGATTCTGCTGAAGTGACCTCGGCTTTCGGCGCCCAGCCGGGCGGGCCGAACACGTAGCCGGCTCGCTGCCGCCACGATGTCGACGCCTTCCAATCGCGAGCAATGGCAGCATATTCGCGCGTTTGGAGCTTCCAGATGTTGTACGTTCCGACCGGCGTCGTGAGTCCGTAGGTGGGGCGGTGGGTTTCGGCTGCGAAGGTTCCGAACATCCGGTCCCAGATGATGAGGATTCCGGCGTAGTTGCGGTCGAGGTACTCGGCGTCGGAGCCGTGGTGGACGCGATGGTGTGACGGCGTGTTGAAGATGAATTCGATGGGCCGCCAGAGTTTTCCGACACGTTCGGTGTGGACGAAGAACTGGTAGACGAGGCTGACGGAGAAGCCGACGAACACCATCCACGGCGGGATCCCGAGGAACGGCAACGGCAACCACATGATGATCTCACCGCTGTTGTTCCACTTCTGTCGCAGTGCGGTGCTGAAATTGAAGTACTCGCTCGAATGGTGAGCCTGGTGTGTGGCCCAGATGACTCGAACTCGGTGTGCGATGCGGTGATACGCGTAATAGAGGACGTCGATTCCGAGCAGCAGGATCACCCAGGTGTACCAGGCAGTCGGCGAGAGGTGCCACGGAGCGAGATACACCCAGATTGCGGAATAGCCGATCAGCGCCAGCACTTTCCAGAAGGTGCTCGTTGCGATCGACACGAGTCCGAGTAGAACGCTGGTTCTGGCGTCGACGCTTCGGTAGCCGCCCTGTGCCGGCCGTGCGCGTCCGTCGGCGTCGTCGGGATGATCTTCGAGCGCACGGGCCGCGAACCATTCGATTGCGAGGAAGATGACAAACGCGGGGATTGCGAGCGTAACGGGATCATGGAGCGGTTCGAGCAGTGACTTCCATGATTCGAGAAGGGTTTCCCACACGCGATTTGTCCTGTTCTCTAGCTCTGATCGTTACATCATGCATCAAAATGTAACGTCAGGGAACCCTTTGCGGCGAAGAACTCGCAGGTTTGTTGCGACTATTCATAGAACGATGGTAGGAATTGCCGGTGCATATCACCGCGAAGGTGGACTACGCCGTGCGGACTCTGGTCGAGCTCGCGGCAGTTGGTCCTGACCCGGCCAAGGCCGAGTTTCTCGCCAAATCCCAGGTAATACCCCACAAGTTCCTGGAAGCGGTGCTCTCGGACCTGCGGCGCGGCGGCTTGGTCAACAGCCGTCGAGGCCCGGACGGGGGATACTGGCTCGCTCGGTCCGCGGACGAGATCACGATTGCCGACGTCATACGAGCTGTCGAGGGACCGCTGGCTTCGATTCGGGGTCAGCGACCGGAAGACGTCGACTACGGGGGACCGGCAACGCCCCTCAAGGAGGTGTGGATTGCAGTGCGAGTCAACCTCCGTGCTGTGCTCGAAAATGTCACACTCACCGATGTTGCAGGTGGAGAGTTGCCCGAGTTCATTCACGAACTGACGGCAGATCCCGAGGCGTGGAATCGGCGCTGATACAGCCCGGTTTCAGTGTGCCCGTCGACGCGGAACTGCCATAGGAGCAGTGTTCGCGGTGTTGCCTCCCGCGGATTTTGCGTCGTACATCAGATGATCGGCCGCAACGATTGCTCGGGAGAACTCGTTGTAGTCGAACTCTTCCTGATGTGGGATGAAAGGTAGCGTCGCTGCGCCGACGCTGACCGTGGCCAGGGGGTCGTCGGAGGCGTTCACCACGGCTTTGGGGAGCGTCGCGATTCGTTTGCGAAGTCCGTACGGAGTACCGATCATCACAACGGTGAACTCCTCGCCGCCGGTGCGCGCGGCGTAACCGAAACCGTTCACATGCGCCTGCAGGCGCGTTCCGGTCCGGATGATGACGGCGTCACCGACTTCGTGGCCGAACGTGTCGTTCACCGCCTTGAACTTGTCGATGTCGACGACGGCAACAGCAATGTCGGCACGATTTGCCGACGCGACCGACCAGATGCGCTCCGACATGTCCCACAGTCCTCGTCGGTTCAACAGGCCGGTAAGCGCATCCACTTTGGATCCCGTTGCGCGCGCGAGTAATTGCCGCCAGGTGAACTGAATCGTGGCCGGAATGAAGATCACGGCACACAGGACGACGTCCGTGCGTGCGATCACGCTGGTTGTCGAGTAGTCGCCGTTCGTCAGGCCGAGCACCGTCAGGGCGATGACAAATGTCGTGGCAAAGGCGAGATGGAAGGCCAACCAGCGGTAATCGAGAAAATAGGTGAAGTAGGCGCCGGTGGCGACAAAGAGTGCCGCGCCGAAGAGGGCGGCGTTATGGCTGGTGAAGGTGATGAGAATCGAGGCAGTTCCGAGATCTGCCCACAGTCCGTAGAGCTTGAGCATGCGTGAACCTCTGATTCGGCCGACAAACCAGAGAATCGTAGGGATCAGGTTGACGGTCGCAATGCCGACGAGCCAACTGCGCGCAAACGGTCCGTCCGGGCCCTCTCCGCTGAGGAGAAACAGGAACGCCACGATCGAGAAATTGAGTGAGCAGAACCCGATGGTGAGACGGACGAGACGTAGTACGGAGCCTCGTCCGGACTTCGATCCCCACAGCATCACCGTGGACGAAACCGGCCAGGTGTGCAGGAGCGGGTCCATCAGATTCCTTCGCCGAGCAAATTGCGGTTAATTCACCGCAAAGTATGTCAGGCCATGTTGATTCACGCGTCAACTTGGCAGGGGGCGTCAGGCGGTGGAGTTGCTCGCAACCCTCTCTGTCGCGCTGTTCAGGCATTTGCCGTGCGTGAGTGTGAGGTACGCCTCGAGTTTCCGTGCCGTGTGTTCGATCGCACAATATTGCAGACCTCTGCAAAGTTGCAGAGCTCTGCAAGTTCGGTACCGTGTTGGGGTGATCATCGAACAAGGCCTTCGTGACCGCAAGAAGGCAGCAACCCGTGCCGCACTCAGCGGCGCGGCAGCACGGCTTGCTCGTGCGCTGGGGATCGAATGCGTCACCGCTGACGCAATCGCCTCCGAGGCCGGAGTGTCGACGAGGACGTTCCACAACTACTTCTCCAGCAAGGAGGAGGCAGTGCTCGCCAGTTTCGAGGAATCGGTGACTTTGTGGATCGAGGCGCTTGCGTCACGGCCCGCGGACGAACCAATTCTCGACGTCCTCGAAGAACTTGTGGTCGAAATCGTGAACGACTCAGGTCCGAGTGGGAGTGAGAAGGCAAGTATCTGGCTGCTGTCGGATTCGAGTCCCGCGCTCTACCGGGATGCCGCAGACATGCATCAGCGGATCAACCGTGCAGTCGTTCAGGCATTGGCGGAACGCACCGGTACCGACGCCGAGAAGGACCTGTACCCGACGCTCCTCCTGGGAGCGGTGGGCGGAGCCGCTAAATCGGTGATCGACGTCTGGACTGGCGGAAAGTCGGAGGCTTCCAGTCCGGAAGAGTTGGTTCACGACGCTTTTCGGCAGATTCGTGCCGGGTTGCCCGCGCCGCCGCCTGCCCCTGAGATGTCGCGTCCCTGAGATGTCTCGTCTCTGAGCCCCACACGTAATACCTGTCCACGTACACGCACCGAAACAGCAAGGAGCCCGTCGTGGCCACCTATCTTTATCGGATCGGCAAGTTCGCCTACCGGCGAAAAGGCGCGGTCCTCAGCGTTTGGCTGATAATCCTGGTCCTGATGGGCGTCGGGGCAGCGACTCTGTCCGGCCCCACCAAGGATTCGTTCTCCATTCCGGGAACCCCGGCGCAGCAGGCGCAAGACCTGATGGCGGAGCGTTTTCCCGACGCGCCCAATCCTATGGATTCGCTGAGCGCGCGATACGTAGTGCAAGCTCCGGCAGGCACGACGCTGGCCGATCCGGCGAACGTCAAGGCCATGGACGACATGCTCGCGAGTATTCGTGGCATCGACAAGGTCGCCGACTCTGCCAAGGTGGACCCGGCGACTGCCACTCCGGAACAGGCCGCGAAGGCGTTGGTCAATCCGGTTACCGGCAACGACTCCATGGTTGCGATGTTCAAGGAAAAGGCTGCTGCGGCTGGAACTTCCGAGACACAGGCCGTGGACGACGCGCGTGCGTTGTCGCCGCTCAGTGCCGACGGCACAGTCGGGTACGTCGAGGTTCCGTTCAGCGGTGACTTCGCCGATCTCGATCAGGCGTTGCGTGATTCGATCAACTCCGCAGCCGATGTCGGTCGGGCCGAGGGACTCAACGTCCAGGTCAGTGGTTCTGCTGCTCAGGAAGCGGAGATGCCCGGTGGTGTCACCGAGCTGATCGGTATCGCCGTTGCCGCAGTCGTTCTGGCCATCACGTTCGGTTCGCTTGTGGCCGCGGGGCTTCCGCTCCTCACCGCGATCATCGGTATCGCTATCGGCAGCCTCGGAATCACGGTTGCCACCGGATTCATGGATCTCAGTTCGATGACTCCGACGTTGGCGATCATGATCGGTCTGGCCGTAGCGATCGACTACTCGCTGTTCATCATGTCCAGGTTCAGGCATGAGCTCACCCTTACCGACAACCGTGCCGAAGCAGCAGGTCGCGCCGTCGGAACCGCCGGTTCCGCAGTGGTATTCGCTGGTTTGACGGTCATCATCGCGCTGGTTGCATTGCGCGTCGTCGGCATCCCGTTCCTCTCCGATATGGGTGCGGCAGCGGCCTTTACCGTGCTGATCGCGGTTCTGATCGCCTTGACCTTGCTGCCTGCGATCCTGGGTATGTTCGGACGCAAGGCTTTTGCCGGCAAGATCCCCTTCCTCAGCAAGCGCGCAGAGGAGTCCGAAGACGAAGATTCGGGCAAGCCGAAGTTGGCTCTGCGCTTCATCAGTGCCGTCGTCCGTCGTCCGCTCGTGCCGCTGATCGGTGGAGTAGTGCTTCTGGGCGCATTGGCTCTGCCCGCAACGGGATTGAGCCTGGCACTGCCGTCGGAGGCCACCGGTGACCCGGCGACCAGTGCGCGTCAGGCATACGACCTGATCGACGAGGGCTTCGGTGACGGTCGCAACGGACCGCTTATCGCCGTTGTCGACGCGAAGGGGGCCAGCGTTCCCGCCGGGGAGGCCTTTGCGGAGGTCGTCTCGACCATCTCGGGCTTCGATGACGTCCAGAACGCACAGGTCGTCGGGGTCAACGAGGCCGGCGACACCGCGCAGGTACTGATCACTCCGAAGAGTGGTCCGACCGACCCCGCCACGATGGATCTGGTGTCCAGCCTTCGTGGAGCCGAAGGCGGACTCAACGATTCGATCGGCGTCAGCTACGGCATCACCGGTCAGACCGCACTCGAAGGCGACGTCTCGGACACGCTGAAGGATGCATTGGTGCCCTACCTGGCCGTCGTCGTCGGCCTTGCATTCATCTTGTTGCTCTTGGTGTTCCGTTCGATCCTGGTTCCGCTGACGGCGACGCTCGGCTTCCTGCTCAGCGTGCTCGCGACATTCGGTGCGACGGTGGCGATCTTCCAGCACGGTTGGTTGGGCATCATCTCGAACCCGCAACCACTCGTGAGTTTCATGCCGATCTTCCTGATCGGTGTGGTGTTCGGACTCGCGATGGACTACCAGGTGTTCCTCGTGACGCGTATGCGTGAGGAGTACGTCCACGGCGCGAGCGCGAAGGAGGCCGTGACCATCGGCTTCAACCATGGCGCCCGGGTCGTCAGTGCGGCCGCGGTCATCATGATCTCCGTGTTCGGTGCCTTCATCGCGGAACCGAACTCGTTCATCAAGTCGATCGGCTTCGCGCTTGCCGCGGCGGTGTTCTTCGACGCCTTCATCGTGCGCATGGTGATCATCCCGTCCGTCATGGCACTGCTCGGCGACAAGGCGTGGTGGTTGCCGAAGTGGCTGGACAAGATTCTGCCGAACGTCGACATCGAGGGTGAGAAGCTCAGCAAGGCCCTCCGTGAAGAAAAGGAAGCGGAGCTTCAGTCCGCATCTGCTTGATCTCTGCTGTGCGCCTTTATTAACCCCCCGCGGTTAATAAAGGCGCACAGCAGTTTTTGTGTATCGAAATATCCAGCGGCACGTGTCGGCCAGGATTGGTAACCTTCGCTCACTATGCTGATCAGGCTGCTGCGCACTTATCTGACGCCGTACCGGGGTGAACTCACGGGCGTTGTCGTCCTGCAGTTTATTTCGACTATGGCGGCCCTTTACCTTCCGAGTCTCAATGCCGACATCATCGACAACGGCGTGACGAAAGGCGACACCGGCTACATCCTCTCCACCGGCGGGATGATGCTGATGGTCACGCTCACGCAGATCCTGTGCTCGGTGGGGGCCGTCTTCTTCGGTGCGCGAGTCGCCATGGGCGTCGGACGCGATCTCCGAGCGTCGGTGCTGCATCAGGTCGGGACGTTCTCGGCCCGAGAGGTCGGGCACTTCGGTGCGCCTTCGCTGATCACCCGCAACACCAACGACGTCCAGCAAGTGCAGATGATGGTCGTGATGAGTTGCACCATCCTCGTCATGGCGCCGATCATGTGCGTCGGCGGCATCATCATGGCTCTGCGCCAGGACCTGAATCTGTCCTGGATCCTGGGGATCAGCGTCCCGCTTCTCGTAGTCTCGATGGGTTTCCTGATTGCCCGGATGGTCCCCGGATTCAGGGTCATGCAGGGCCGCCTCGACGCCGTCAACCGTGTTCTTCGCGAACAGATCACGGGCATCCGTGTCGTCCGAGCGTTTGTACGGGAACCGTACGAGGTAGAGCGTTTCGGCGATGCCAACCGTGAGCTGACGGAGACTGCACTCGGCGTCGGCCGCCTCATGGCACTGATGTTCCCGCTCGTGATGCTGATCAGCAATGTCACCAGCGTCGCGGTCATCTGGTTCGGTGGCCATCAGATCAACGAGGGCTCGATGCAGATCGGCTCGCTCACCGCGATGCTCAGCTACATCATGCAGATCCTGATGGCCGTCATGATGGCCACTTTCATGGCGGTGATGCTGCCGCGTGCGTCGGTGTGCGCCGAACGTATCTCCGAAGTACTCGACACGGATTCGTCGGTGATCCCGCCCGAGAATCCTGTCCGAGAACTGAAGGACCCGGGAGTCGTCGAACTTCGTGGAGCTCAGTTCCAGTTCCCCGGAGCCGAGGAGCCAGTGTTGCGCGACATCACCTTCCGCGCCGAACCAGGCAAGACGACGGCGATCATCGGCGGCACCGGATCGGGAAAGACCACTCTGCTCAACCTGATTCCGCGGTTGATCGACTCCACCTCCGGATCGGTATCGGTGGGCGGCGTCGACGTCCGCGACATCGACACGGAGCTGCTCTGTTCGGTGATCGGTCTGGTCCCGCAGAAGCCGTATCTGTTCTCCGGCACTGTCGCCACCAATCTCCGCTACGGAAACCCCGAAGCTACCGACGAATGGCTGTGGGAGTGCCTCGAGATCGCCCAAGCTGCCGACTTCGTCCGCGCCATGCCCGAAGGCCTGGACACACCGGTGGCACAAGGCGGTACGACGGTATCGGGCGGTCAGCGTCAGCGACTCGCCATCGCGAGAGCGTTGGTGCGTAAGCCGCAGATCTATCTGTTCGACGATTCCTTCTCGGCACTCGACCTCACTACTGATGCGAGGCTGCGTGCGGCGCTCCGGCCGGTCACGCAAGACGCCTGCATCGTCGTTGTCGCGCAGCGCATTTCCACCATCGTGGAAGCCGATCAGATCATCGTGCTCGACGACGGCGCCATCGTGGGGATCGGCACGCACGACGAACTCGTGGTCAGTTGTCCCACCTACGGCGAAATTGTCGCCTCTCAGCTAGCCGTACAGGACGCATCATGAGCAATCGGCCGACTTCCTCGCCTCCCATCGGCCCGCCCGGCGGCGGTGATCCCACAAAGAAGGCCATGAACTTCGGCCCTTCGCTCAAACGTCTCCTTGGACGCTTGAGCCCCGACAAGCCGATCGTCGTCCTGATCTTCGCTTTGGTGACGGCAAGCGTCGTACTTTCCTCGATCGCTCCGAAGATCCTGGGAAACGCCACCAACCTGATCTTCGACGGCATCGTCAGCAAGCAACTCCAGCCGGGGACGACAAAGGAACAGGCTGTCGAAGGATTGCGCGCTTCGGGGCAGGGTCAGCTCGCCGACATGGTGTCCGGCATGGCAGTTGTGCCTGGAACCGGAATCGATTTCGACGCAGTCGGCAAGGTCTTGATGATCGTGCTGCTGCTGTTCGTCTGCGCGTCGCTGTTCAGTTGGCTGCAGGCGTATCTGCTCAACATCGTGGTCCAGCGAACCGTTCGTCGTCTGCGTGAGGACGTCGAGCAGAAGATTCACCGACTTCCCTTGCGGTACTTCGATACCCATGCCCGCGGTGATGTTCTCTCACGCGTGACCAATGATATCGACAACGTCGCGCAGAGCTTGCAGCAGACGCTCAGCCAGTTGGTCATGTCGGTGATGACCGTCCTGGGCATTCTGGTGATGATGCTGTGGATCTCACCTCTGCTCGCCTTGATCGCGGTGGCAACTGTTCCGCTGTCGATCATGGTGACGGCGTTTATCGCGAAGCGTTCACAGAAGCACTTCGTGGCGCAGTGGAAGAGCACCGGCGGAATCAACGCGCAGGTCGAGGAAGCATTCAGCGGCCACGAGTTGGTCAAGGTGTTCGGTCGCCAGCAGGAGGTCGAGGAGCGCTTCCGCAAGCAGAACGAGGATCTGTACGAGTCCAGCTTCAAGGCGCAGTTCATCTCCGGTCTGGTCATGCCGGCCGTGATGTTCCTGGGCAACCTCAACTACGTCGCCATCGCAGTGGTGGGTGGCATGCGCGTCGCATCCGGAACGATGACGCTCGGCGATGTGCAAGCGTTCATCCAGTACTCGCGGCAGTTCACCCAGCCGCTCACGCAGATAGCGTCGATGACCAATCTGCTGCAGTCCGGCGTCGCTTCGGCCGAGCGGGTCTTCGCGCTGCTCGACCAAGACGAGCAGTCGGAGGACCCGAAGAGCGCGAAGTCGCCCACTGTCGACAAGGGTCGCGTCAAGTTCGAGAACGTCACCTTCAGTTACAAGCCGGAACAGCCGCTGATCGAGGACCTGTCCCTGACTGCCGAGCCGGGCCAGATGGTTGCGATCGTCGGACCCACCGGCGCAGGCAAGACCACCCTCGTCAACCTCATCCTGCGGTTCTACGAACTCAATTCGGGCCGAATCACTTTGGACGGCATCGACATCGCCGACATGACGCGAGACGATCTGCGCTCACGGATCGGCATGGTTCTGCAGGACGCATGGCTGTTCGGTGGAACCATCCGCGAGAACATCGCCTACGGCAAGCCTGGTGCCACCGACGAGGAGATTCGTCGCGCGGCCGAGATGAGCTACGTCGACAAGTTCGTGCACTCTCTGCCTGAGGGTTACGACACGGTCATCGACGAGGAAGGCAGCAACGTCAGTGCCGGCGAGAAGCAGCTCATCACCATCGCCCGCGCCTTCATCTCGCAGCCGTCCATCCTGATCCTCGACGAGGCGACCAGTTCGGTGGACACACGCACCGAACTGCTGGTCCAGAGCGCCACCGCGGTTCTGCGCAACGACCGCACCAGCTTTGTCATCGCGCACCGTCTTTCGACAATTCGTGATGCGAACCTGATCGTGGTGATGGAGGAAGGCCGGATCGTGGAGCAGGGGAGCCATGAGGCTCTGCTCGAATCCCGCGGCGCGTACTTCCGTCTGTACAACAGCCAATTCGTGGGCGCGGAGATCTGATGCCTCAGTAGACTGGAGCAGACTTGGTCCGCTGGGTGGACCACATTCTGTGTACTGGAGGCGCTCGGCGATGCATTCGTTGCTGGGGAAAGCGCGCCTGATACTCGATTCCTTCGATGCGGATTCGGGTGCGCTGTCGCTGACCGAACTTGCGAATCGGAGTGGTGTTGCGAAGGCGACGGTGCATCGAATAGCCGGTGAACTGGTGTCTCTTGGTTTACTGGAACGGGTCGGAACCAAGTACAGGTTGGGGTTACGGCTCTTCGAACTGGGGCAGTTGGTTCCTCGTCAACGTATTCTGCGCGAGGTGTCCTTGACGTATGTGCAGGATCTTCACGCGGCGACCCGGGAGACGGTTCACCTCGCGATTCGCGACGGCCTCGATGTTCTGTACATCGACAAGATCTCCGGTCATCACGGGGTGGACCTGCCGTCGCGGGTGGCTGGCCGGCTGCCGATGTATGCCACGGCAACCGGCAAAGCGATACTCGCGTACTCACCGGATTCCGTTTTTCGAGCGGTGACAGGCAACGGATTTGTCGAGTTCACCGATCGGACGGTGAACTCGGAAGACGGGTTACGTAGGCAACTCGACGCTGTTCGTTCGCAGCAGTTGGCGGTCGAGACCGAGGAGGTTCGCCTGGGAACATCGAGTATCGCTGCCCCGATCTTCGGTGGACTTGGTGAAGCAGTTGCCGCGATCGGTGTGTCGAGTCCGCGGTATCGAATGGACACCGAGCGTTTTGCCGAACCGTTGCGCGCGGCGGCCGAAGGGATCAGCCGGAAGGTATCGGTTCTCGAACGCTCGGCATAACCGTTTTATCGACGCACGCAGAGCAGCGCGATCACGCCGAGAACCGAAGCCCCGGTCATGGAGATGGCCACGGCAAGACTGGTGTTGCCGAGAAGGCCGACGACGGGCGCAACCACAGCGGCAGCGCCGAACTGCGCAAATCCGATCAGCGCGGCTGCTGAGCCTGCGGCTTCTCCGTGACGGGACAGTGCAACCGCCGGTGCGTTGGGCATGACAAAACCCGTTGCGCAGAGCATCAGCAGGATGGGGACGGCAAACCCGGCGAATCCCCACGAGTCGGTGGCGGCAACAACAACAAATGCAGCGCCGACGGCACTACTGCCCCACATTGCCCAGATCGTGATGGAATTCGGCGACCACCGGCCGAGAAGGCTGACGTTGAGCTGGGACGAACCGATCAGAACGACGGCGCCGCCGGCAAAGGCAAATCCGTATGCGGTGGCGCTCAGTCCGAACTGTTCCTGCATCACGTAGGACGACGCGGCGATGTACGACCACAAAACGCCGCGGCCGAGACCGCACACGAGCACCAACACCATGAAGTGGGCATCCTTGCCGAGCGCAATGTAGTTTCGCGCGATGGCGCCGATGCCCTTGCCCGACCGATTCTCGGGTGGAAGTGTTTCCGGCAGCGATACTGCCGCGAGTGCGATCATCGCGATGCCCAGGATGAAGAGAGCTAGAAAGACTCCGCGCCACTGTGTTACGGACATCAGTGCCCCGCCGATGGAGGGGGCCAGGATGGGCGCTACGCCCATGACCAACATCAGCCGCGAAAGTACAACTGCCGCATCGTGTCCGGTGAATAGATCACGAACGATTGCCATCGCGATCACGCCTGTCGCGGCGGCGCCGAAACCTTGAAGGGTTCGCAGCGCAGTGAGGACTTCGATGGACGGAGCAAAGAAGCAGGCCAACGACGCGCCGACGTGAATTACTGTGCCCACGAGCAGGGGACGTCGACGTCCGTAGATGTCGGACAGTGGGCCGATGAGCAACTGGCCGAAAGCCAGACCCAGAAGTGTGCCCGTCAGGGTCAGCTGAACCATCGTGTCCGACGTGCCGAATTCCTGCGTGATCTGTGGCAGCGCAGGAAGATACATGTCGACGGTGAACGGCCCGAGGGCGGTGAGAATTCCGAGAAGCAGTACCAATCGGATCCGTGCACCGCCCGTCGGGGCGATCACCGTTCGTTCAGTTGTGCTGTTGGTCAAGGAAACCCGAAACTACACTGTAGTAGTCGTATGGTCGTTCTTCCTGAAGATGATGCGACGCCTTGTCCATGATGTAGAGATGGCCATGGGGAATCATCCGCGCAAGCATGAGCGGGTAGTCCGGGGTGAGGAATGCGTCGTGCATGCCCCAGGCGAAGAGCGTCGGCGCCTGGATCTGGCCGAGTTCAGCTGTGAGATCCTGCCAATCGCCACGAGGTGAGTCCGCCGAGGCAGCCAGGGCCATTTCTTCGGGGTCGAGACTTTGCTCGTATCGCATCTGGAGGGTTTCGGCGGGCAACTTCGATCCGTCGAACCATTCGAGACTGGTGATCAAGGTGCGGAGTTTTTCGAGGGTGGGGCCGGTGCCGCCGTAGTAGACGTCGCGGGCGTTGCGGCCACGACGGCCATCCTCGGGGAGCGGCGCGAGTGGACCGTAGAAGACGGGCATGCTGCCCGTGATCACCAGGGAGCGAACGCGTTCCGGGTACTTTGCCGCAAGATTGAGCGCTATGGTGCCGCCCCACGAGTTGCAGACGAAGTCTGCGCGTTCGATTCCGAGTTCGTCGAGCAGGGCAACCACCTTGGCGGCGTGGAAGTCCCACATTGGGCCGGCGATGGTGCACTTGTCGGACCGACCGTATTGCAGTAGATCAACGAGAATCGCTCGTCGATCCGAGGCGAAGAGCGGTGCCACCGGCCCGAAGTCGGACCACGCAGTGCAGCCGGGGCCGCCTCCGTGCAGGAAAATCGTGGGGTCGCCCTCGCCGAGGTCGTAGTAATGGAATGTGACGCCATCTGCTTTGGCGTACAAGCTCTTCGGTTGATCAGCCATGGCTATACCTGACCTCGAGGTGAGCGGTATGGGAAGTATCGCGGTCCGGCAGGCGAACCCGGTTCGTGGCTGTGAGACTTCCGAATGCCTAGCGTGCTGGCATGAGAACAGAACTCGAGCACGCGCGTGATCGCGCGGAGGCGATGATCGGTACGCGGGAAACGCGAGAGTTGGGAACGGTGCGTCCGGCGGAGTCGGTTGCGTTTGCGGTTGCCACCGCCGAGACGGACCCCCGGTTTCTCGACCCGGAGCACCCGGCATTTGCCGTCCATCCGATGTATCTGCCTTCGCTTTTGCGAGGACCGCAAGGTGGCTCCGATCGAGAGTACCGAGCAGACGGCATGTTCCGTGACGAAGTGCCGGGCACAGACGGTATCGACGTGCGCTTGATGGCCGGCGGGCAGAGTGTGACTTTCTTGCGACCGGCCCCGCTGGGTGAGGCTGTCGTCGTAGGGCGAGTACTCGATACCGTGACGACCAAGGGCCGGGCTCCGGACGAGTTTCTGCTGCTCTCGGTCACCAAGACTTACCGGGGTGCGCAGTCCGGCGCATTCGCCGAGGTCGTCGAGAAGTTCATCGTCCGATGACCGAAACAGTAGTCGTGGGCACGCCGATCGAATCGGTGACCTTGGTCTGCGATCCGGTTCGGATCCTTCGATTCGGGGCGTCGACGCACAATTCGCACCGTATTCACTACGACGCCTCATATGCGCAGACGGAGGGGTTGTCCGCACCGGTGGTCATGGCCCAGTTGCAGGGCACGCTGTTCTTTCGTGCCGCGTCACACTTTGCCGGTGGATACGAAGGAGTTGTGTCCGTCTCCTGGCAGAATCGTGCGCCCGCGCCCGTCGGAACCACACTCGAGGTGTCGGGTGAAGTGTCCCAAATCGACAGTGACCAATTAACTTTGGCATTGCGGGAGCATTCGGACAATGGCGTGCTGTGTGCCGTCGGAACCGCTGTGGTGGTCCGGGTCTGCTGAGCGAACCGAATCCATTGGCGTAGACCGCAATCTCACCCAAGATCTGTTTCATTCAAACGTTCAGTGTCGAGAGGACTTCACATGACTGGTGTCGAGGCGTCGGAAGCCACGTTCGCGCTGCCCGAGCGGCCACGAGCGGCCGGTCGGCAGGATTGGACGGCATGGCCGGGTTACAACGCCGCCGGCAGCGGATACCGCGGTTACTGGTACCCGGTCACGTGGTCGAACCACATCACCAAAGACCCCAAGAGCTTCACCATCTGTGGTGAAAAGCTGGCGATCATCCGCGACGCAGGCAAGGCATATGCCCTGCACGATCGGTGCCCGCACCGCGGCGTTCCGTTGTCCGAGGGCGATCAGCAGTTCCCGGGAACTGTCAGCTGCCCGTACCACGGCTGGACGTACCGGCTCACTGACGGCAAGCTGGCCGCGGTCATCACCGACGGTCCGGATTCCAAGATCTGCGGCAAGCTGAACGTCCAGACCTATGCGATCGAGGAGCGACTCGGTCTGGTGTGGGTGTACATCCCGATCGCCAACGAGCCGGCGCCGTCCATCGACGACCAGTTGCCGCGTGAGCTGGTGGAGAACAAGGGTATCGTCGGTGGTCGGATTCAGCCCCGAGAAGGCAACTGGCGCTTCGCATGTGAGAACGGTTTCGACGAGGGACATGCGAAGTACCTGCACCGCACCGCATTGTGGCGTCTGTTCAAGCCGATGCCGACGTGGAACATCACGAGCATCGTTCCGGAGGGACGCTGGATCTACCGCGTGCAGGAAGAGGTGTACTGGGAGGCGGAATTCCCGGGCGTGGGAACCTGGACGAACAAGCGGTGGTGGAAGAAGAAGCCGGACGAGACCCAGATTTCGCAGATCGGAAACGTCGGCGCCGGTCTGGACGTCAATCCTGTGATCGCAGCTCAGAACTTCCCCGGTTTTGCTTCACTGTCCATGCCGGGTGTCCTGCGCATCGCGTACCCCAAGTTCATTCACTACGAGTTCTACGTCCCGGTGGACGAAGACAACCACAAGTACGTCGGCCTCATGGTCAACTTCGTCTCCGGCGCAGCAAAATTGGGCTTCTACGCCAAGTACCTCGGCGCGATCCGCTGGCTGTTCCACGGTCAGTTCTCGGGTCAGGATGCGTGGATGGTCGAGGTCACCGACGCACCGCCGGAGAAGCTGTACCGACCGGACGTGTCGCTGACGACGTGGCGAAATCTGGCAGAGGAAGAGTACGCCGAGAAGATCGCCGACGCGGTCAAGCACACCCCCAAGGCGCCGGTCAGGCCCACCCGAGAGCGCCGGACGCCAACGCCCCGCTCGGCCCCTGTCGCCGACGCTCAGATTCCCACCGGCACCAGCGAATAGGAGAGATACATGTTCAAGATTCTGACGGCTGTCGCTATCGGTGCCGCTGTTGCAGTGGCAGTTCCCAAGCTGTGGCAGCTGGCCGGCGAGCGCAGCAATACTCAGGTACATCAGGTCAATCCATGACCACTGCGAGGGCCGATGCTCTCGCAGGCCTAGGCGACGAGCGCCGGGAATGGGTCGAGCGAGCCTACGCCCATGTCGATCGTGCGCGATTGCGGGATCTCGCCACTTCGGTGGTCAACATTCCCAGTCCGACGGGTGACGAAGCACCGCTGGCCCGCCACATCACGGCGGTCCTGGCAGCGTCGGGCATCGAGGCCCACACAATGGATCTCGATGATCGGCAGGCGAACTCGTGGGGAAGGCTCCGCGGTGACGGGTCCGGACCGGACCTGTTGCTGTATGCGCCGATCGACACCGTCACGACCGGCGATCCGGCGGAAGACCTGCCGTGGGTGGGAAATGAGCTGCGAGCGGATCTGACGCCGCACGCCCAGTTCGACGAGAACTACGTGATCGGATTGGGTGCGTCGAACCCCAAAGGCCACGCCGTCTGCATTGTCGCGGCGGCCGAAGCAATTGCCGCAGCCGGTATTCCGCTCCGCGGTGACCTGGTGCTCGGATTCGGCGCCGGTGGTATGCCGACCAATGCCCGCCCCGGTGTCGGAAACCCCCGACGCAACACCGGCCAGGGCGTCGGCTGCTCGTTCCTCCTGGAACAGGGAGTGTGGGCGGACTGCGCGTTGATCGCCAAGCCCGGCTGGACGGTTTCCTGGGAAGAAGTGGGACTGGCCTGGTTCGAGATCACGGTGCACGGTCTGCACACCTACGTCGGCTCGCGCCACCGGTTGCCGTACCGCAACGCGATTACCGCAGCCGGCGAGGTGGTCGCCAAGTTGGAGGAATGGTTCCCGAAGTACTCGGCGGCGCATCAGGACGGTTTGGTTGCGCCTCAGGGGATCGTTGCCAACATCCGCGGCGGGTGGGAGCGAACAGCGTCGTTCACCCCCGAGCAGGTGCGCCTTACCGTTGATCTACGGCTCAGCCCGCGGACGACGCCCACCGCGGCCAAGCGCGAACTCAAAGCCGTCGTTGCGGAGATCGCACAATCGCTGGATCTGCAGATCGACATCGAACAGGTTCTTGCCATCCCCGGTGAGGGTTCCGACCCTCGAATGTGGTTGCGCCGCGCCGCAGTCCACGCGTGGGAAGCTGCCGAAGGAGAGCCGCATCAGGACTTCTTCGACGCGAGTGGAGCCACCGACGCAAACATCCTGCGCAGCCGCGGCATCCCGACGATTCGGGTGGGTATGCCCAAGGTGGTCGACGCACCGTTCGAGGTGGACTTCGCGATGGGGATGAACACTGTGGACCTGGCTGCGGCGGAGAGATTTACGAAGTATCTGATCCGAGTGGCCCTCGACACCGTCACCCGCTCGCTCGAGGAAGTAGGAATCGACTGATGGCGAAGATAGTTCTGGGTATCGGTGCCTCCCACAGCACCTTGATGAACACCCATTGGGAAGAGACGACGCACAAGGCGGAGGCCGAACGCTTCCGGGACGCGCTGTATCTGAGCCGGGAGAAGATCGCGGCGTCGAAACCCGATGTTGTCTTGATTCTCGGCTCCAACCACTTTCGCGGTTTCTGGCTGGATCTGATTCCGGCGTTCACTCTCGGCGTCGGAGAGTGCATTTCCAGTGGCGAGTCAGGAACACCCAAGGGGCCGCAACGGGTCGACGTGGAGTTCGCCAGGCACCTTGCAAACGAGCTGATCGAAGGTGGCCGGTTCGATCTTGCCTACTCGGCGCGATTGCAGATCGATCATGGTCAGTCTCACGCGATTCAGTACCTTCTCGACGGAATCGATGTTCCGATAGTTCCGTTGGTGGTCAACGTATTCGCGCCGCCCCTCCCGACGTTCAAGCGATGTGAGGAAGTGGCGAAGGCCCTGCGGGATGCCGTTGCGTCGTATCCGGCGGATACCCGGGTCGTGGTGATCGCGTCCGGTGGATTGTCTCATCGTCTGCCCTGGCCGGACTGGCGGGATCCGCACGGTGAGGACGAGGATTTCATGGTTCAAGCCTGGCTGGACGGCCGGGAGAACTGGTCCGACTACGACGTCCGGCGACGCCAGATCATCCGCGCAGCCGATGCCGCGATCACTCCGGAGTTCGATGACCGAATTCTTGATCTGTTTGCCAGCGGCAAGGCAAGTGAGCTTGCCGAGTTCACGACGCAGCAGATCGAAGACGAGGCGGGCAACGGTGCGCAGGAGTTGCGGACCTGGCTCATGATGGCCGCGATGCTCGACTACGTTCCGGGTGAACCCCTTGCCTACGAAGCGATTCCCGAGTGGCTCACCGGTATGGGTGTCACGATTCTCGATCCAGCTGGAACAGACAGCGCAACAACATAATCTGCACCTTCAGTAAAGGAAGTTTCTCTGATGACAATCTGGAACGAACTTGCCGGGCTCGATTTCGAGTTGACGACCGTCGACGCCGGCGGTGTGCCCACGCGCTCTCTGCAGGCAGGATCCGGTGACGAGGCCGTGATCTTCCTGCACGGCACCAGCGGACACCTCGAGGCATTTGCACGCAATATTGCACCGCACGCCGAGTCTTACCGGGTTCACGCGATCGACATGCTCGGCCATGGTTACACCGGCAAGCCTGACTACCCGTACGAGATTCCGCGCTACGTCGAGCATTTGGTGAACTACCTCGACGCGGTCGGACTGGACCGTGTGCACTTGGTGGGTGAAAGCCTCGGTGGTTGGGTCGCTGCCTACCTGGCCAGCGAGCAGCCCGAACGTGTTCTGTCGCTGCAGTTGCTGGCAGCAGGCGGAACAGTCGCGAACCCGGTAGTCATGGAGCGCATCAAGACGTCGACCGCGAAGGCCGTCCAGAGTGACGACATCGAATTGACCCGCGCACGTATGCAGTTGCTCATGCATGATCCCGCCGATGCAACCGAGGAATTGGTTCAGGCTCGTCACCGGATCTACCATCAGCCTGACTTTGTCGCCAACATCCACAACCTCCTTTCCCTGCAGGAGATGGAGGTTCGCCAGCGGAACCTGCTGCGCCCGGATCGAATGGCACTCATCAAGGCGCCGACTCTTGTGGTCTGGGGTCAGGAAAATCCGTTCGGTGATGTTCCGGAAGCGAAGAAGATGGCCGAGGATATTCCGGGCGCTCAGCTCGAACTCTACTCGGAGTGCGGTCACTGGCCGCAGCACGAGCAGGCAGCGAAGTACAACCCGCTGAGCCTCGAGTTCTTGGCAAAGGCATCAGCCAGCGCGAAGGCAGCTATCTGAGAAGTTCCTGCCAAATATGCTGCTGCGTAATGGAGCCGGTCTCTCGATTGGGAGGCCGGCTTCCGCGTTTTCGAAGGTACAGTCATCGTCTTACAGCGAAGGAGTTCTCGTGAAGAAAGTACTTCTGCTGACGGCCGACGCCGACAACGGACTCGGTACCGCAATCCGTGACGCCGTCAGGGGTGAGGCGGAGGTAGTTCGATTACCTGAGCGCACCACGGGGGCGCTCCGTGCGGAGTTGCCGACATGCGACGTCGTGGTGGGGGACTGGAGTGGTGATCTGCCACTGGGCAAGGAGGAAGCAGAGCTCGGCCGGAATGTGCTCCTCGTCCAACAGCCTGGTGCCGGAACCAATTTCATCGATGCCGAAGCCTGGCGCGCCGCCGGAGTTCCGGTGGCGAATACTCCCGGTGCAAACGCGAACTCGGTTGCGGAGTGGGCAGTGCTCGCGGCAGGTGTGTTGTGCCGCTCCATGTTCTGGGCGCACAACGAGGTTACCGATGGTCGATGGCCACAGGAATCCATCCTGACGCGCGATTGCCGCGATCTGGCGCAGCGCCGGGTCGGCGTCGTAGGTGTTGGTTCGATCGGCCGCCGGTGTGCAGAATTGTTTGCCGCCTTCGGTTGCGACGTCTATGTCACCGCGCGTTCGAGACCGCGTGACACTGTGGCTGCGACGTTTGTGTCACTCGACGAGTTACTGCCTCTCGCGGATGTCCTGGTGCTGGCCGTCCCGCTTACGGAATCAACTCGGGGACTGATCAATTCCCATCGAGTTGCGCAGTTGCCCACCGGAGCGATCGTGGTCAATGTGGCGCGCGGCGCTGTCGTCGACGACGCGGCATTGGCGCGTGCCTTGCGTTCCAGGCATGTCGGCGGCGCTGCCCTCGATGTGTTCGACGTTGAACCACTACCGATTTCGAGCCCGCTCCGTGGATTCGATTCGACCCTCCTGAGTCCGCACGTCGCCGGCGGCAGCGCCGGAGCGCGTGCGTCGATCTATTCGATGACGGCGCAGAATGTCGCCAGTGCGCTGCGCTCGCAGACAATTCGGTGGACATTGTGATTCGGTGGACATTGTGATCGAGGGCCGTGTTACCGAAGTATTTCGGTCCGCACGTTCCTCCAGGTGCAGTGTTTCGCCGAGGTAAGTTCCTGTCCCCGGTCCGCACGGTGGACCCGGTTGGTTCTCGGGTGTAGGTACACACAGCTAGGTTTGCTCTCCACGACCCGCAACTGCGGCACAGATCACAAACAAAGGTGTGAGTAGATGGCCTCGCTGTCAAAGTTTGGAAGGACTGCTCTTGTTTCGGCTGCGCTGCTGCTGACCGTTGCAACCGGCGCATGCAGCCGCCCGGCGACGCAAAGCACAGCTGATTCTGCCGGAAGTGGACCACTGCGTATCGCAGTCGGAATCGATGCTTCCTACGCTCCGTTCTTCGTAGCGGATCAGGAAGGCATGTTCGACGCTGCCGGTTTGGACGTCGAACTCGTCCAGTTCGGTCGTGGTGGCGAGGCCGTCGACGCACTCTCGACCGGGCAGGTCCAGATCGCCGGTAGCTCCGATACGACAACGATCGCCCAGTTGCGTCAGAATCCGTCGTTGCGCGCGATGTACTCGTACGAGGCGTCGGGTGACTACATCAAGGTCGTGCTGCGTAACGGTGTCGACTCACCGGCTGCGATCAAGAAGATGGGCATCGTCCCGGGTCTCAGCCAGATTTCGACGGACAAGTACCTCGCTGCCAATTCCATTGCCCCCGGTTCGGTCGAGATGATCTCGGCGACCCCGACGGACATGCCCGCACTGCTCAGTCGCGGCGACATCGACGGGTTTGTCCTGTGGGAGCCGTGGCCGGCCACCGCCCTGGATCAGGGAACCGGCCACGTGGTGGCAGTAACCGGAGACTACGGCTGGTTCTATCATCATTGGGCGATCACGACGGCTCCGTGGTTGTCGGCCAACGAAGAGACAGCGCGAACCGTCGCGAAGGTGCTCGACGAGGCAACGCGCAAGGTCGAGTCGGATCCGGGCGTGGCAGCGTCCGCGACCAAGGCGGCTGTGAACGTCAGCGAGGATCAGACTATTGCCGCGGTGGACGAGATCGACTTCGCCGTGGTGAATCTCGAAGCTGCGGATGTCGAGTCGGCTCAGTCGATCGTAGATTTCTACAAGTCGATCGGTGTTCTCAGCGACCAGCCGGATCTCGAATCGGCAATGCTTCTGGATTGGTACAAGGATGGTGCACAGTGAGTATCGCAACAAGTGGTTCAACGACCAGCTCGACGAATAGCGCGGGGACAGCCGGCCCCGGCAAGAAGAACACCGGTGTTGCCATCGACGTGGTCGACCTCGGAATCAGCTTCGGCGCGGCGGAGATCGTCGCCGGAATCGACATGCACGTGCAGCCAGGTGAATTCGTCTGTCTGCTCGGTCCGAGTGGCTGCGGCAAGTCGACGCTGCTGTCGTCCATGGCCGGCTTCGTGGAACCCAGCGCCGGCGAGATCGTGTGCGACGGAGATGTCGTCGCCGGCAGTAACCGCCACGCCGGCATGGTGTTTCAGAGCTCCGAAGCGTTGTTCGAATGGATGACCGTGAGCCAGAACGTGGCCTACGGCCCCAGGATGCGTGGAGCGAACCGCAGCGAGCAGGCGAGTATCGCGGCCGAGTACCTCGCGATGGTCGGCTTGCCCCACGCGGGTGCGAAGTTCCCCTCGCAGCTGTCCGGCGGTATGCGGCAACGTGTTCAGATCGCACGAGTTCTTGCCAACCAGCCGTCGTTGGTTCTCATGGACGAGCCGTTCGGTGCGTTGGACGCTCAGACTCGTCAGGTTCTGCAGACCGAACTCGACCGTATCTGGCGGCACACCCGCTGCACCGTGGTATTCGTGACTCACGATATCGACGAGGCACTGACGTTGGCTGACCGTGTGATCGTGATGTCGGCCGGCCCGCGGGCCCGGATCAAGAGCGTCTACGAGGTCAATGCGGCTCGTCCGCGAGACCGCAACGATCCCGAGGTGATCGAGCTCTACGAGAAGCTGCGGGACGACATTCGGGCAGAAGTGGTTGCGTCGCTGCGGAACCAAGGCATTGAGGAGGACGAGCTGTGACGGCTGTAGTGACCGGTGGTTCAGCCGGTGTGAGAACAGCGAAGGTGGCGGAGACAAAAAAGCGTTCGTCGGCGCGGCGATCCAAGATTGTCAAAGCGACGCTGATGTATGCAGCCTCAGCGGCAATCGGTTTGGGCATCTGGTCGTTCCTGGCGTGGTGGTACGGGCCGACCACCATTGCATCACCGGCCGAAGTATGGTCGGCGGCACAGGAACTGTGGGAGAGCGGCGTTCTGTGGTCGTCGATCACCGCATCGGGTCAGCGAATTCTCATCGGCTGGTTCCTGGGTGTCGTGATCGGTGCTCCCGTCGGAATTCTGATGGGCCGCATTTCCATCGTGCGACAGCTCCTCGATCCGTACATCGAGTTCTTCCGGTTCATTCCGCCTATTGCGTTTGTCACTCTCGCCGTCGTCTGGTTCGGCATCGGTGAGACGTCGAAGGTTGTTCTGATCTTCTACACCTCGGTATTCATCGTCACGGTCAGCACGATTGCCGCGACTGTAGCGATCAGCGAGAACAAACTGCAGGCAGCGGCAAATCTTGGTGCCAACAAACTTCAGATCATGAAGACGGTGGTCTTGCCGTCGTCGATCCCCGGCATCGTCACGGGCGCTCGCCTGGCGATGGGCAACAGCTTCCTCACCATCGTGTCGGCGGAGATCGTCGCCGCCGACCAGGGTATCGGTTCGATGATCTGGCAGGCTCGAAACTACGGCCGGATCGACTGGACGTTCGTCGGCATCATCGTCCTGGGCATCATGGGCTTCATCTTCGACCGGATTCTCCGCATTCTGTCCTCGCGGTACCTCGCCCGTTACGGCGTCAAATAGTCAGGAGCGCAGCATGAATCACCCGCTGAGCATTGCCGAGCAGGCCGGAATTCCGGGACCGCCCGAGTTTACCGATATCGAGAGTGAGCGGCGTCGTCGCAAGACCGCTGTCATCGGCGGGTATCGGATTTTGTCGAAATTCGGTTTGGACGAGGGAATCTCGGGACATATCACCGCCCGAGACCCAGAAGATCCGGAGACTTTCTGGACTGCGCCGTTCGGGCGGCACTTCTCCCAGGTTCAGCCGGAGGAATTGCTGCATGTGGCGTCGGACGGCGCGGTCATTTCCGGAGACGGACCGCTCAACCGAGCAGCGTTTGTCATCCACAGCAAGGTTCACGAGGCTCGTCCCGACGTCATCGGAGCTGTTCACGCTCACGGTTTGAACGGTAAGGCGTTCTCCTCGCTGCACACCCGCCTCACGCCGATCACTCAGGACGCGTGCGCCTTTCACGAGGATCACTCGATCTACGAGGAGTATCACGGGGTGGCGCTGGACGAAGAGGAGGGGATTCGCATCGCGGATGCCCTCGGATCGAACAAGGCCGTGATCCTCACCAACCACGGTCATCTGACCGTCGGAACTTCCGTGGAGAGCGCAGTGTGGTGGTATGTGTCGATGGAGCGGTCGATGCAGGCGGAGTTGACGGCGCGAGCCGCCGGTGATCCGGTTGTCCTGCACGAGAAGATCGCGGCGCAGACCTACGAAGCAGTCGGCACCGAGAAGGTGGGGTGGTTTGCGTACTCGACCATCATCCAGAAGATCGCAGCAGACGAACCCGAGGTATTCGCGCACTGAATTCTTCGCGCACTGAATTCCTGCGAGCATTGGGCCCGTCGACCGAGAGGTCGGCGGGCCCTTTTCGTGTTGTCCCGCAACTGTTACCGAGGTCTGTTGAGCGGACCGGTTTCATTTGCGTGAGTCCGTCGGCGCAATACCGTATCGAGTGTGAACAAAACGTCTTCCACGGCGACCGACAACGAGATCGGCGTCGATATTCTGATCATTGGTGCCGGCCCCGCCGGGCTGTACGGCGCGTACTACGCAGGCTTCCGCGGCCTCTCGGTTGCCGTGATCGATGCCCTTGCGGAACCGGGGGGACAGGTCAGTGCGATGTACCCGGAGAAGGCGATCCTCGACATCGCGGGATTCCCTTCGGTCAAGGGACGCAACCTCATCGAGGGTTTGATGGCGCAGGCTGCCCCGTTCGATCCGGTGTACCTTCTGGGCATGCAGGCTCGTGAGCTGTCGCATGACGACGACGGCCGGGTGCGGGTCACCACCAGCACGGGCCAGGTCGTGGTGGCCGGCGCGGTTGTCATCACCGGCGGCATCGGAACCTTCACCCCGCGTCCGTTGGCGAAGGGTTCGGAGTTCATGGATCGGGGGCTGAGTTACTTCGTCCCGGATTTGTCGGCGCACACCGGGAAAGACGTTGTCATCGTCGGTGGCGGCGACAGCGCGTTCGACTGGGCCGTTCACCTGGAACCGATTGCCAAGTCCGTCACCCTGGTTCACCGGCGAGATCGTTTCCGCGCGCACAAATCCACAGTCGCCAAGGTGCAGGAAAGCAGTGTCCAGGTTCTCGTCAACGCCGATGTCTCGGCGGTACGTGGAAACGGGTGGATCGGCGAGGTCGACATCACCCACAAACAAGACAAGAGCACGTCCACGCTGCCCGCTCAATCCGTCATCGCTGCATTGGGATTCACGGCCGACCTCGGTCCGATGATGGAGTGGGGAATCGAGATCGACAATCGCCACATCGCGGTGAACACACGGATGGAGACGAATGTTCCGCGTGTGTATGCCGCCGGGGACATCACGGACTATCCCGGCAAGGTCCGCTTGATCGCCGTCGGTTTCGGCGAGGCCGCGACTGCGGTGAACAACGCTGCGGCAGTGCTGGATCCGGAAGCAGAAATCTTCCCTGGACACTCCACCGAACAGGAGAGCTAGGCAATGGCATTTGTCATCGGTGAAGCATGCATCGACTACACGGACCGATCGTGCATGGAAGAATGCCCCGTGGATTGCATCTACGAGGGTGATCGCAAGCTCTACATCAACCCGAACGAATGCATCGATTGCGGCGCTTGCGAATTGGCCTGCCCGGTGGAGGCGATCACCGTCGACCGGAAAGCAGACCCGGATTTCAAGGAAGACAACAAGCGCTTCTTCCTCGAGGTCTTGCCTACCCGTAGCGAGCCCGTCGGAAATCCGGGTGGTTCGGCAAAGATCGACATCGTCGGCGTCGATACCCCGATGGTTGCGGCGTTCTGATGGCTGGCGGCCTGCAACTCGGATACGTTGATTCGTCTTTCGGGCAATTGCATTACGCGCAGCAAGGTTCGGGTGAGGCGATTCTCCTGCTTCATCAGGCGCCCCGGTCGTGGGACGAGTTCCGCGAGTTCATTCCACTCCTTGCCGACGACTTCCGCGTTGTCGCGATGGACATGCCGGGGTACGGCAACAGTGCTCCGGTGCCCGGCCCGCAGACCATCGAGACCTATGCGCGAGGCGCGTGGGAATTGCTCGACACCCTGGGCGTCGATCGAGTCACGGTCATCGGTCACCACACCGGTGCGGCAGTGGCGCTCGAGATGGCGGCATCACGCCCCGAGAGGGTGCACGCTGCCGTGCTCTCGTCGTGCCCGTGGACCGACCGCAACTACCGCGAGGGGCACTCGGGACCCGGTGGGATCGACTGCGTCGACCGGGCCGCAGACGGTAGCCATCTCACCAGGCTGTGGGAGATGCGTCGCCCCTACTACCCCGAACCAGGCACCGCACTGCTCGACAGGTTCATCCGAGACGCGCTTGCCTACCGGGTAGATCCGGCGGAGGGGCACAAAGCCTGCGCCCGCTACGTCATGGAGGCGAGAGTCGGTTCGGTGACTGCGCCGGTTTTGCTGATCGGCGCGCAGAAGGATCCCTTCTCGATGCCTAACATTGCGCCGTTGCGTGCACACCTGACGGGTGCGGCAGTGGTGGAAACGGAGATCGTCGAATCGGGGACCGTCGCACTCGTCGAGGAGCACGCTCCGCAGATTGCATCCGCCGTCCGCATGTTTCTGGAGAATTACGCAGGTAGGCGCCCCGTGTAAACTCTGCGGGACGGGTTCACTGAGCGGACCGTGTGGCGTGCGTCTCATCGTGTCGTCACCATAGTGTCAGTCTCGAAGCACCTGCACCTAACGAGGACCCCGACCGATCTCGGTCGTTGTGGCACTCGGTCTCGGCAGGCTGTCACAGATCGTTCAGGAGGACACTCATGGCCGCTCCACAACAATCCGTCGGGTTCGGATCCGTACTACCCATCGCGTCGGAAACGACCGCTGCATCGCAGCCTGCAGGTGAACTGTCCTCGGTCCTGGGCAAGGCTCGAATGATCTTGGACGCTTTCGACACCGACCACAGTGACCTGTCTCTGACGGAGCTCACCCGGCGCAGTGGGGTCGCGAAAGCGACGGTTCACCGGTTGGCCGGCGAGCTGGTCGAGTGGGGATTGCTCGAGCGCGCGGGTACCAAGTACCGGCTCGGCCTGCGATTGTTCGAGCTGGGCCAATTGGTGCCGCGTCAGCGGATTCTGCGCGACGCGGCGCTGCCGTACATGGAGGACCTACTACTGGCGACGCAGGAGACGGTTCACTTTGCGGTTCGTGACGGCATCGACGTCCTCTACATCGAGAAGATCATCGGACACCGCGGGCTCAATCAGCAGTCGCGGGTGGCCGGTCGGCTCCCGCTGTACTGCACCGCCACCGGCAAGATCATCCTTGCCTTCTCCCCGCAATCGGTCTTCGACGAGGTAGTCGAGCAGGGTTTCACCGCCTTGACCAGTCGAACGACGATGTCCGTCAGCGTGCTGCGCCAGCAAACCGAGCGGATGCGTAAGGAGCAACTCGCGGTGGAGGTCGAGGAGACACGGCTCGGGTACATGAGCGTCGCAGTGCCGGTGTTCAGCGGCCCGCGCACTCTGGCCGGCGCGTTGTCTGTGACAGCGCCGACGGCTCGCCTCAACGTCAGCCGCATCACCGGGGCCCTGCGCACTGCCGGCGCCGGAATCACCCGAAAACTTCATGCCATGAAGTGCACACATTCGCCGAGCGACCCGCTGGCTCTGCGCACGATCTGCAGTCCGGTGATGTGTTCGTTCAACGGTTGCGGCAAGTAGCGAGGCGCGGTCTATCGCCGGGCGCGGAACACGCTCTTCTCGCAGTCCCAGGTGTGTGGGCCGACGCCCCTCTCACGTAGCACTGCTTTCTGTACCTTGCCGGTTTCGGTGAGTGGCAACGTGTCCACGACGTCGATGTACCGGGGAAGTGCAAAGTACGGCAGCTGTTGCTGGGAGAACTCCAGAATCGAAATGGGATCGAAAGATACTCCGGGGCGCAGTATTACAGTTGCCATGACGTCGTCCTCGGCCAGATCCGACGGTACCGGGAAGACGGCAACCTGACCGACCGACGGATGCAACGCCAGAACGGTTTCCACTTCGGCCCCGGAAATATTTTCACCGCGGCGCCGAATCACGTCTTTGATGCGATCGACAAATCGGAACCAGCCGTCTGCTTCCCGAATCACCCTGTCACCGGTCTGTATCCAACTCTCCGTCGCCGGAATCTCCTCGCCCAGATAGCCCAGTGAACAGGCGCCGGGGATCGTGCTGCGGACCACCAGTTCGCCGGGCTCCCCGTCTGCGGCCGCAGTACCGTCGTTGACGACTGCGGCGTCGTAGCCACTCATCACCCGCCCCATGTACCCGGCCCGCCGATCTCCCGGAAGTGTGCCGATCACGAGATTGGTTTCGGTACTTCCGAATCCGTCCACGAGTTCTACACCGAATCTCTGGGCAAACGGTTCGATCAGATGAGCCGGCGTTGCGGGGGCAAGTGCCACGTGGACGCTGTGCTGTCGGTCTTGCGGCGATGGGTCCGCGTTCATCAACATGGCCACCATCGCACCCAGCAGGTAGTCGACAGTTGCGCCGATCTCGCGAACTTCGCGCCAATGATTGCGGACCGAAAAGCGTTGTCCCAGGAAAAAAGTAGACCCGGCCCAAAGGGACTGAACAAAGGCATTGAGAGCATTGGTGTGAAACAGCGGCAGGCAGTTGTACAGCACATCGTCCCCGGTGAGCCCGAGTGAGGCGCCGACGCCTTTGCCCCACTGCAGGAACTGCGCGTGCGGGCATCGAACGCCTCGGGGCAGACCGGTGGTGCCGGAGGTGAAGAGTATCGCGGCCAGGTCGAGCGGATCGAGGGTCTCGGGCTCACAGCCCGGATGCGAACCGGCAGTGGGGACGCACTGTTCACCCATGACCCACACGGTGCCGTCGAATCCGGCTACAGCGCCTGAGTATTCGGGTGAAACCAGGATCCGTTGTACACCAGCCTGTTCGAGTGCGCCGGCAACACTGTCGGCTCGGAGGGCCGTATTGAGTGGGACGACAACCGCACCGATCCACGCGCATCCGAGAACAAGGTCTGCCAGTTCGATCCTGTTGCCGGACAGTGCCGCCACGCGCTCCCCACGGCCGACACCGTGATTACGGAGATCCGCCCCCAACGACGCTGCACGATCCCGCAATTCGCGGTAGGTGACCGTGATCCCGTCGACGACGAGCGCCGGGTGCTCCGGACGCTCCAAAGCTCGCCTCCGGATCAAATCCGGAAGCGAGCGCGGAATGGCATGTGCGTCGTGGGGCATGGGTAATTGTATCCCTCAGGGTACGACGACGGCCCGGCCGGCAACCTTGCCCTCACCCATCAACTGCAGTGCCGTTGCGATGTCATCCAGCGGAAACTCCTGCACTGCAACGGAAATCTTGCCTTCGATGAGCAGCCGGATCATTTCAGGTGCCAGTTCGGCTTGCCGGGCAGTCTTGCGAATCATGTTGACGGGTAGGATCCGGACATCGCTGAGCAACCAGTTCGGCAAGTCCAGGGTGAGGCTCTTACCCAAGGTATATCCGATCAGGGCAGCCCGGCCACCGGGGACAACACCCGCCAGAAGGTGCGGCAAGCCGTCGCCGCCAAGCGTGTCGATCACGGCGTCGACGGAAGGCTCGGATCCCACCACTCCGGCAAGTTCGTCGCCTTGCCCGACGACGGGACGCACACCCTCCGGAAGCAAGGCAGCCTGATCTTCGCGCGGTACAACACCGATTACCTCGGACGCTCCGGCAAGCAGAGCGAACTGTGCTGCCATCGATCCGACAGCGCCGGATGCTCCGGCGACAACAACTCGTTCGCCGGGAGCGACGGCTGCAATGTCGTTGACGGCAACATAGCCGGTTGTGCTGGGCAGGAAGAAGGTTGCGGCGACGGCCGGCGACAGTGCGGGATCAAAGGGTGTGAACGCCTTGTCTGCCGCTACCAGATACTCAGCCCAGCAACCGTTCTTGAACAGTCCGACTCCGCCGCCTCGGACCAGAAGGCGGGTGCCAGGCTCATAGGTGTCGGATTCGATTACCGTCGCCGCTCCGTCTGTTCCACCGATATGTGGCAGGTTCGGCTTGACTCCGAAGTTTCCGCTCGCGACGGTGATGTCGAGATGGCCGAGCGCGGCAGCGTCGATGCGCACGAGCGTCTGACCGGATTCACGTGTGGGAATGTCGATGTCGTCGATGACCGGTGAAGTGCCGAACTGATGGAGTCGGGCCGCGCGCATTGTGTCTCCTAGTAGCGATCTGTGAATGGATGTACTGAATATGAGTGCGGTCAGGACAGGATCGACTGGTCGCGAAGTCCGGCGATCAGTTCGTCGCTGTATCCGAGCACCGACTCGAGGACGTCGTCGGTGTCCGCGCCCAGCACCGGCGCAGCGCGTCGGATCGAGCCGGGTTCGGAGTTCCGGCGAACGGGGATGCCTTCGTGGAGGAATGTTCCGGCGAGGGGATGTTCCTGTGCCGAATAGAAACTGCGTGCCCGAAGATGTGGATCGCTCTCGACCAGGTCGCGTCCGTCCTGGACGGTGCCGGCCGCGATACCCGCCGATTGCAAGCGTTCCATGACGGTTTCGGGTGACAGAGTCCTGGTCCAGTCGGCGATGGCGTCGTCGATACGTTCGTGATCGGCTTGGCGGCTTTCTGCACTCGCGAAGTCAGGATTGCCGATCCATTTCTCTGCTTCGATGATGCGGCACAATGCATTCCATTCCGTGGTATCGCGAACGGCAATCGAGCACCACCGGTCGCTGCCGAGGCACGGGTACACGCCGTGTGGTGCCAGTTCGTGATGGCTGTTGCCGATCGGATCGGGGGACTGTGACCGGGCGGCTCGGAGAACGCTGGTACCCATGTGTGCTGCCATGGCTTCGAGTTGTGACAGGTCTACGTGCTGTCCCCGGCCGGTCCGGTCGCGGTAGTCGAGGGCTGCCAGCATCGCGACGCCGGCTTGCAGTCCGGCGACGATGTCGCCATGGCCGTAGATGACTCCGACAACGTCATCGGCGTTCCAGCCGGTCAGTGCGGTCAAACCGGTACTTGCCGAAACGATGTCGGCATACGACACCCAGTCCTTGCGAGGACCGGTGTGACCCATCCCGGACATCGACACGTAGATGATGTCCGGGTTGAGCTCCCGGAGTTGTTCGTAGCCGAGCCCCATCTTGTCCATGACCGACGAGCTGAAATTCTCGACCACGACGTCGGAGTTCCTGATCAGGTCGCGCAGTACCGAAAGGCCCTCTGCGGATCGGGTATCGAGTGTGATGCTGCGCTTGTTGCGGTTGACGTCGTTGAAGTACCCGCTGGTGTTCGGATTGTCGTGCGGTCCTCGCGAGAGATGCATGAACGGTGCAAAGCGAGTCGGGTCCGGGCGTCCGATCGATTCGACCTTGATGACATCGGCACCGTGGTCGGCAAGGATTCTGGTGCCGTACGGGCCCGCCAACACCCACGTGAGATCCAGGACGCGGACACCTTCGAGGCTGGGCGTGCTGCCACCGCTGAACTCGTGGGTTTCGTTCACTGCCACAGGCGAGGTGGCCTTCAAGAGTTCCTGATGCTGGCCCAACCGGGCAGCCTCGAGCGTTCCGATGCGCCGGCCTTCGGGGAAAGCGAAGCCGAACCCGAGATCGCGGTAGGTACCGTGATCTCCGGTCACGTCGGTGAAGAAGTCCCGGTCGTTGAGTTGCGGGTTACGCAGCAGTTCTTCGGGCCGGTCGACCGCTGCCCACGGCAACTTGCGTGACTGCGCGCTGACCGCGAATTCTTCCTTCGGCCACTTCGCGATGAAGGCGGACAGAACGTCGAAAATGTGTTCCTGATGCGTCTTTCGGTAGACCGCGTCGGACCACTCCGGTTGATCGAGATCGTCCTGAGCATCGTTGTCGATCAGCCAGGCCAACATGCCGTCCCACATGCGGGGGCTACCGCCGAGGCCGCCACCGACATAACCGTCGGCGGCCTGGAACAGTCCGTGCGGAACGAGCGGATGTACCCGGCCCGGACGCGGTGGTACGCGGTCCTCGTGAATGTAGGCAAGAGTGCCCGCTTCCAGCGCGGCGGCAACACATTCCTGAGCGCTGATCTCCAGCAACGGGTTGTGGCCCTTGGATCGCGAACGCAGTCCGAGAAGCACGCCGATTGCGGCATTGATTCCGGCGAGCTGCTCAGCCTGGAGTTCGGGGAGCAGCAGTGGAGGGTGCTCGGGATCGCCGACCTGGGCCATCATCCCGCCGAGTGCCGCGACGGTCAGATTTGTTGCCTTCCAGTCACTTCGCGGTCCGGTTGTGCCGAAGGGTGTCACTCGTACGTGAACGAGAGATCCTCGGTTGTCGCGTAGAGCGCCGGTCGCGCTGCCGTCGAGCAGGACGTCGGCACTGCGCAGCAGTGCTTCGAAAGCGAGGCGATCGTTGCTGTCGTCGATATCGAGGACAACGGACTTCTTGCCCGCATGCCAATGCAAGTACGAATCACCCTGGGACTCGGTGCGACTGGGGTCACCGGTGGGTGGTTCTACCAGAATGACCTCGAAACCCAGCCCGACCAGGATGCGCCCGGCGAATCGCGCAAACGGACTGGAAATCTCTACGACCCGTACCGGGGGATGCACCACAACTACTCCGTTTCAATCGAAAGATATCGCCGAACCGACTGGAGTCGAACGTAGTTCTGCGGGCCGGTGGGCGACATGATTTCGGTCTGCCCACCGGACCCGTTCTCACTCTCCGCTCAGGCGGCGTTCTGCTCGAACCATCCCGAGAGGAGGACAGCGGACGGATCGATGTCCGCGGAGATCTTGCCCTGCTCGCGGAAGAATGCAACAAGTTCGTTTGCGCGCTCCACGTCGTCCTCGGTGAATCCGCGTCCACCGAAATCGATTTGGGTCACCCGGTCTGCGGCCTCGGCCGGGTCCATCTGGATAGACGCGGCAATTGCGGTTGCAGCCCGATCCGGATCCGAGTTCACGATTGCCGACGCTTCCGAGATCACCTTGAACACCTTGCCTGCGGTTTCTTCGTTCGCGGACAACCAGTTGTCCGAAGCGATGATCCATTGGGCGTACTTGGCGCCGAAGTCGCCGGTCGTGGCAACAACGCGCCCGCCGGTATTGACACTCTGCGTCACCCAGGGGTCGAAGGACAGGAAGCCGTCGATGTCACCGCGCGCCAGCAAAGCAGGCTGTTCGGGCGGGCTTGTGCTCACGAGTGTGACCGTCGTGGGGTCGATGCCGAGACTGGCCAGGTACTGGTTCGTGAAGTAGAGGCCGATGCCGGGGAAGACGCCCATGGTCTTGATCGACTTCGGCTCGACGCCATTCCTCAGTACAACCTGGAAGTATCGGTCGGATTCCTGAAATACGCCCAGCGCCCGCAGGCTCGGATTGGCGGCCATGACGGACAGTGCCGTCGAGTCGGCATTGCCGGAGAGTTCCGAAGTTCCGGCTACGACGTTCTGGGCGCCCGCCGCCCCGCCTTCCGTCTGGATGACCTGGACGTCGAGGCCGGCGGCCTCGAACATGCCCTCGTGGTCGGCCAGGAAAATCGGGGCGTACGACGGGTCTACACCCACCGCGATCCGTACCAGGCCACCACTTTCCGCGGAGTTGTCGGTAGCGGGCCGGGTGCATCCGCTGACCGCGATCGTCAGGGCGGCGAGAGAAGCGACTGCGCCCACCCATTTCTTCTGAAATTTGTTGAGCATGATGGCCTCTCGGTAAATGGGAGCTGTCAGCGTCCCGTGAAGGTGGGGGACCGCTTGTCGAGGAATGACTGAAGTCCCTCAGCAGCGTCGTCCGTCTTGATCAGGTCGAGCACTGCCTCGAATTCGAGATCCAGCGCTTGATCGAGCGGCAACGACATGCCCTCGTCGACAATGCGTTTGATCATTCCGATGGTGGCAGTGGGTTTCGTCGCGAGTTCGCGTGCGAGGTCAGCGCAATGCGCATCGAGGTCGGCGTCCGCAACGACGGTGTCGACCAGGCCGATATCGAGTGCATGCTCGGCGCTGAGGCGCTTGCCTTCGATCATGAGCACTTTGGCTCGGTGAGCCCCGATGAGGCGTGGAAGTCGCTGGCTGCCACCAGCACCCGGAAAAAGCCCAAGTCCGATCTCGGGGAAGCCGATGGTCGCCGACTGCGCCATGATGCGGAAGTCGCAGGCCAACGTCAGTTCTGCTCCGCCGCCGAGTGCGTGCCCGTTGATCTTCGCGACGACAGGTTTGGGAGCCGACTCGAGGATCCGCTGTACGTCGACCCACGGGCGCATCGCGCGCTGAGTTTCTTCCGTCAGCTCGCGCATCACGGTGATGTCCGCACCGGCGACGAAGAACCGTCCAGTGCCCGTCACGACAATGACGCGGACGGTCTGGTCCGACGCGAGTACCGGCAGTATCTCCAGAAGCTCGGCGATCATGCTGGGGTTGAATGCGTTGGCTGGAGGTTTGTCGATAGTCACGGTGGCAATCGAGTCTGTGACGTCGACGGTGACGAAGTTGTAGGTCTGGCCGGTCTGTCTCGTCAAGTGAGCTCCTGTCAGCGGGTTGGCGGGGTAAACCGGTCGAGCCGGGGGATGTGTAGTGGGAAGTATGGTGGGGACCCTCACGCGGCGGTACCGCTCGGGTTCGGTCAGTAGACCAATGCGGATGCTGATCGCGTAGGAACTTTCTTCGCTGTGATCACGGCGATATTTGCTCCTGTGACAGGATTGAGCCCGTGACTTCTGCAGTACCGACACCGCCCGCGCCCTCCGTCGACAAGCGTCCCGAGTCGATTTTCACGATAGGGACCAGGCTCGAGGACCGGCTCGGACGAACCGGAACCATCCACACACCGCACGGCGATATCGCGACGCCGTCGTTCGTGGCTGTCGGAACCAAGGCCACGGTCAAGGCCGTGCTGCCCGAGTCCATGAAGGAACTCGGTGCGCAGTCGTTGCTCGCCAATGCGTACCACCTGTACCTGCAGCCGGGCCCCGACATCGTCGACGAGGCCGGGGGGCTGGGCAAGTTCATGAACTGGGACGGCCCCACCTTCACCGACAGCGGCGGCTTCCAGGTGATGTCTCTTGGCGTCGGGTTCAAGAAGGTGCTCGCGATGGAGGCCGTCGGCGTGCAGTCCGACGACGTCATCGCAAAGGGCAAGGAGCGTCTGGCGACGGTCGACGACGAGGGCGTGACGTTCAAATCGCACCTCGACGGCAGCAAGCATCGCTTCACCCCCGAGGTGTCGATGCAGATTCAGCATCAGCTCGGCGCCGACATCATGTTCGCGTTCGACGAGCTCACCACGTTGCTCAACACCCGCGGCTATCAGGAGCGATCGGTCGAGCGCACGCAGGCGTGGGCGATCCGCTGTATCAATGAACACGAGAAGCTCACCGCCGAACGCGCTGACAAGCCCTATCAGGCTCTCTTCGGCGTGATCCAAGGCGCGCAGTACGAAGATCTGCGACGTCAAGCCTGCCGCGGACTCGAGTCGATCGAAGGCGAGAACGGATACGGCTTCGACGGCTACGGCATCGGCGGCGCCCTGGAGAAGCAGAACCTCGGAACGATCGTGCGTTGGTGTAACGAGGAACTACCCGAGAACAAGCCGCGTCATATGCTCGGCATCAGTGAACCGGACGACTTCTTCGTCGCAATCGAGAACGGCGCGGACACTTTCGACTGCGTCAACCCGTCGCGTGTTGCTCGCAATGCTGCGATTTACGTCCGCTCCGGCAGGTTCAACATCAACACCAGCCGATTCCGTCGTGACTTCACGCCTATCGACGACGAGTGCGACTGCTACACGTGCGCCAATTACACCCGCGCGTACATCCATCACCTCTTCAAGGCGAAGGAAATGCTCGCGTCGACGCTTTGCACCATCCACAACGAGCGATTCACCGTGAAGTTGGTCGACGATATCCGAGCCAGCATCGAAGGTGGGTATTTCCACGACTTCAAGGCAGACATGCTCGGAAAGTTCTACGCGGCGAAGACGCCTGCACCTCAGGCGTAGGTCGGTTCGCGCTTCTTCACGTATGCGATGACGCGGTAGGTGATCGGCATGACCAGAACCTCGACAAGCGTCTTCCACAGGAAGCCGACCAGCACGTAGTTGATGAAGTCTTCCCATGTGCTGATGCCGATGACACCGGCCGCGATGGAACAGAAGATGAGGGTATCGGCGAATTCGCCGACGACGGTCGAGCCGATCAGTCGCGCCCACAGATGCTTCTCCTGCATGCGCTTTTTCATCATGACCAGAACCAGTGAGTTCAGTAGCTGTCCGACGAGGTAGGCGGCCAAGCCTGCGACCAGTAGCCGGGGAATGACACCGACCACGGTTTCGAGGGCGGCCTGGTTCTCGTAGAACTCTGCCGACGGGAGTTGCACTGCAATCCAGAAGCACGCAGCGGCAAGAATCAGTGCGCCGAAGCCCAGGTAGATCGCGCGTCGGGTCGCTTTGAAGCCGTAGACCTCGCTGAGCACGTCACCGAGGACGTAGGCGAGCGGGAACAAGAAGAATCCACCATCGGTGATGATGGGCAGAATCTGCAAGGGACCGAGCGAGAAGTCGGAATCCGCAAAGAAGGCGACCCCCTTGGTCGCCGCCACGTTCGAGATCAGCAGCGTTGCGGTGAAGAGCGCGACGATCGTCGGGTAATAACCCCGGCTGACGTGCGCAAATTTGGTTTCGTGGGTCGATTCGTCTTGCTGATCCTGAGCTGTCACGTCCGTCATCCAAGCACCACAAGGCGCTCGGATGCGAGTTGGCGACCGTCCAGTTGCGCAGAACACACCGAAGGCCCTGCGGTTTCACGTGGAACCGCAGGGCCTTCGGTGATGCAAACGAACGGATCAGGCAGCTACATGGCCGCCGGTCAGCACGCGGTATGCGTAGGTGCTGGCGATCAACGCGACGGGCGCCGTCACCAGAAGACCGATTCCACACAGCAGCGCACCGACGATGTTGATACCGATCAGAGCGAGCGCCAGCAGGACCAACGTTCCGACGTTCGACGAGGTCAACGCGTAACTCGATTTGATGCCCGAAATCGCATCCTGATTCTTGTCCACGATGAAGGTCAGCGTGTAGTAGAGCAGGAACGCCGCGATGATGCCGGGAATGATGCAGAGAGCCAAACCGACGTAAGTTGCCACTGCTACCAGGAAACCGCCGAGAACAACTGCGCCGATGTTGGTGAATTGGAAGAAGGTGCCGAAAGCCGGCTTGATTCCATCCAATTCGCTCAACGCTCCACGAAGGAATGCGGCTTGGATGATGTAGCCGACGATAGCGGTGACCAATCCACCCACGATCGACAGCGCGCTGAATTCGGTATTGGTGTAGTCGAAACCGTTGAAAGCGCCCTGGATCAGTCCGGCGATCAAGAACGCGATGATCGAGATTCCGATCCAAACCAATGCGTTGTCTTTGAACTTGTTCCAGCCGTAGGTAATTGCCGCACCCACAGAAAGCTGCGGTCCACCGAATCCTGCGCCGTAGTCGTTGGCGGGCGGCGGTGGGAAGTTACCGCCTCCGGGAGGTGGCGGGTATCCACCGGGCGGTGGGTAGTTGCCTCCGGGAGGGGGATAGCTTCCACCCTGCGGAGGCGGCGGATATCCACCTGGCGGCGGGTAATTGCCACCTTGAGGAGGTGGGGGGTATCCACCAGGCGGCGGGTAGCTTCCGCCCTGCGGAGGCCCCGCCGGCGGGGGATAGCTCCCAGGAGGAGGCGTTCCCTGCTGGCCGTAGGGATCCTGGGGCGGGAATTGCTTTCCGTCCTCGGGATTCTGGTTGGGGTCGTGCCCACCGGTTGTCATATGCGCACCTAACCCTTGACTACCTGAGTTCCACCAGCGAGCTCGTCATGCTTGCCCTGCTTGGTGGGGCTGTTGTTGATCGTGACCGCGATGACGATGTAGGCGACCAACGCGAGGATTCCGCCGATGATCGGAATGATCGAGAGCAACGTGAAGGCGTTGCGAATCGCAGACTGCTGGACGGAGGGGCGAGGTGCGCCACCCGGACCGTGTACTGAAAGGCCCAGAATCATCTTTCCCAAAGTCCGACCCTGCGTTACTTCCATTGCGATGAAGTAAGCGAAGGTCAGAATTCCCGAGAACAGTCCCGAGACCAGAATCAAGCTGTCGGAGTCACTGACCAATAGAGCCAGAATCGCGGCGATGACGCCGACGATGATGCCGTCGATGATGCGGGCACCGAGTCGAATCCACAGATCGCCCGGCTGAGCACCCGATGGCAGCCGGTTTCCTCCGCCGTACGCACCTTGGTCGTTGAACTGCGGAGGCGGCGGGAAGTTTCCGCCCTGGGGCGGCGGCGGGTATCCACCGGGAGGCGGGTAGTTGCCACCCTGAGGGGGCGGGAAGTTTCCGCCCTGCGGGGGCGGGTAGCTTCCGCCTTGCGGGGGGCCTGCGGGAGGGGGGTAACTTCCGGGAGGAGGTGTTCCCTGCTGGCCATATGGATCCTGGGGTGGGAATTGCTTCCCGCCTTCTGGATTCTGGTTGGGGTCGTACCCACCGGTTGTCATGTGTTCCCCTCAGTCGTAAATATCGCGCTCGAGTGTGACAGTGGATATGACCCTACTGGGATCAAAGAGCGATGTGGATGACATCTGCTCACTTGGATTCGGAGGTCACCTGTGGTTTAGGCTGCGTTGTATGACGAGTTCCGGGGGCAACAACGACGATTCTTCGAGCGATTACCAGGCAAAACCTGGGTACGGAGAATTTCCGAGCCTGCCTCCTGAGGGGTACGGCGTGTCCCCGTCCGAAACGCAGTCTTCACCTGAAGTTCCCGGATATACCACTCCCAACGAGCAGTACCCGGGTTATCCACCGCCGTCGTACAACCCGCCCGGTAATAACCCCCAGCCGGGCGGAATCGGTGAACCGAACCCGTACCTGCCGCCGCAAAATTTCGGACCGCAGAATCAATATCAGCAGAATCAATATCAGCAACCCGGACAATACGGACAAGCTCAATACGGACAGGCTCAGTACGCTCAGCCGCCGAATGCGTACGGTCAACCGAATCAATTCGCGGGTGGGTACGCACCGCCGATGCAGCCAGTCGGCACCAATGGTCTCGCAATTGCATCGCTGGTTGTATCGCTTGCGGGTGGTTGCTTCTACAGTCTCGGCGGAATCGTCGGAATCATTCTGGGAATTGTCGCGCTCAATCAGATCAAGCAGACAGGTCAACAGGGGCGCGGGCTTGCGATAGCCGGAATTGCGGTCGGCGCGGCCTTCTTGGCAATTTTTGCCGTGATTCTCGTAGTCGCACTCATAGCCAGTGCATCGTCGTCGTACTGAAGTGTCGTCGTGCTGAAGTGGCGAGCGCTCACACGGGAGTGACGATGGACGACGCAGGAAGTGGCTTGCCGAAGTAATAGCCCTGGCCCATATCGCAGCCGGCCCGCAAGACGTTGGCTGCGTGTTCCGCGGTCTCGACGCCCTCGGCGATCGAATCAAGCCCGAGCTTCCGAGCGATGTCGGCGATGGACTCCATGACCATGAAGGCACGGTCTCCAGCACGACCCGCTGCGCTGACGGCCCAGGTCAAGGATTGGTCGATCTTGAGAATGTCGAGCGGCAATTCCGACAATGCGGAGAAAGACGCGAAGCCCGCCCCGAAATCATCCAGCGCGATTCGAATTCCCTCGTTGTGCAAGACGTGGAGTGTCTCGGCGGCATGCCGGCCTACGACGCCGAGTTCGGTGACTTCCACGATTATTCTGCTCAGTGGCGTTTGTGAACTGTCGAGCGCTCCGAGGATCTCGTGAGCGGCGTGCGGGGTAGCGAGTTGGCGAGGCGAAAAGTTGACCGCGACCATCATGTGCTCAGGCCACGACGCTGTTTGGGCACAAATCATTTCCAGAGCTTGTAGCCCGATGGGAATGATGAGCCCAGAGGATTCGGCGGAGCGCATGAAATCTTGAGGTTCGATCAACCCTCGCAGCGGATGGCGCCAACGCAAAAGAGCTTCATAGCTGATAATTGCTGACGAGTTCAGATTGACCTGGGGTTGATACAACACCTCGAATTGATGGTCGTCGAGTGCCTCGCGAAGCTCGCGGACCATGCGTATTCCTTTTCGTCCTGAGTCGCCCGTGCCGCACGTGCGTGTCAGCGTGGATGCTGCAAGTGGGTACTGTGGTCGGATTCCAGGTTCAGATCCCGGGCGTGGTTTTGCAGGAACAACTCGCCCGGAATTTCCTTCGCCAGTCTCGACCGTACTTCACTATTCGAGAATTGCCAACGAATAGCTATTGCGGACGGCTTTGTCATATCGGACAATCGTAGTTTTGTTCCGACGAGGCACCGATTGATACGTCACTTACTTCGCCGGGAAAATCCACGGGGTCCGGGGGATCTTGCGAGAGTCGAATCGATCCGCCAATTGGGGTGGTGTGACAACCTCGCCGGGTTCGGCGAGACCGATGCTCGACGCGATCATCGTCAGAACCTGCTCGGCACTGCGTCCGGCCTCGAGTTGATCTGCCAGAGTCACTGCGCCGTCGCGCTTCGCGAGTCGCTTGCCTTCACTGTTCAAGGCAAGAGGAACGTGGGCGTACGACGGTGGTTCGATGTCGAGCAGCTGGGCAAGGTATGCCTGACGTGGAGCCGAGGTCAGGAGGTCGTCGCCGCGAACCACCTGGTCGATGTCCTGTGCACCGTCGTCGACGACAACGGCAAGGTTGTAAGCGGGCACCCCGTCTCCGCGGAGCAGGACGACGTCGTCGACTGGTCCCGTCACCTCGCCGAACAGTTCGTCATGGACGGTGAACGAGTCGATGCCGGCCCGTAGCCTCAGCGCGGGAGATCGGCCACTTGCCGATTTCTCGGCGCGTTCGGCCTCCGAAAGGTTCCGACACGTGCCGGGGTAGGCGCCGTCTGGAGCATGGGGCGCTGACGGTGCCTGCAGGATCTCCTTGCGTGTGCAGAAGCAGGGATAGGTCAGGTCACGCTCGCGCAATTGGTCGATAGCCTTGTGGTACAAGGGAAGACGGTGTGACTGCAATACGACTGGGCTGTCCCACGTGAGGCCGAGCCTGCGCAGATCGTCGAGTTGTCGTTCCATCGCGCCGGGGCGGACACGGTCGAGATCCTCTACCCGAATGAGGAAGTCGCGCCCGCTGGTGCGGGCGAACAGCCAGGCCAGGAGGGCAGTCCGGAGGTTTCCCAGATGGAGATCGCCGGACGGACTCGGCGCGAAGCGTCCTGCTCCTTCCACGTCAGCTGGCGAGCCCGACGGAGGCGAGCGGGTTCTCGGCGTCGTGCAGGGTGAGGCGGATCTGGGTTTCCAAAGCGTGATCGAGGTACTGCGGCGGATACATGGCGGGGCTTCCGAGTGCGTCGAGTGCCAATCCATTGACGGTTGAAAGCAGAAGTGCCGCTCTGGTTTCCGCTTCCGGAGTTCCGATGCCGATCAGAACTGTCGAGATGCCGGTGCGGATTGTGAACAGGGTTGTCCGGCGAATTTCGGAGAGTGACTCACTGGTTGCGGCGCGCACGGCAAACGCGGCGAGCACATGCGCCTCACGCGTGCGTTGCTCGTCGAGGGGCAGGAGTTGCGAGAGCGCCTGGAACAGGGCGGTATGCGGGTCTGCGTCGGCGGACGATTCGGCCAGTCGCGTCAACAATCGATCGACGAGTGTTCGCAGTGCGAATGCGAACATCTCGTCCTTGGTCGAGAAATGATGTTGCACTGCGCCGATCGAGACACCCGCCCGTTTTGCGACCTCGCGAACGCTGGCATTTTCCAGTCCGGATTCCGCGGCGACATCGAACAATGCCGCCGCAAGCAGGTCTGGACTCGTGGAGGATTTTCGGCGTTCCGGCATACCGCGACATTACATGCGTATGGAAGTAATGCCCACGTCAGGGGTGCTTTTTCACGCCTTCCGGCCGAGGAAGGCAAGGAGTTTCGTCGCTTTGTCAGCGTTGTCCGGAACCTGTATTTCCGGGCCACACACACCGCTCATGCGGATCGACTCGCCCAGGCCCGCGGCGATCTCCGACACCCACTCCACGTCCGCGTCTCGCATCGTCGTATCGGTGCCGGTTGCGGCCGCGAGGTCCCAACCGTGGATGACCAGATCGAAACACAAGAACCCTTCGACCGTGGCCCCGAGGTTGGTCCTGCCGAAGTGCCCGTCGTATTCCAGGGTGGACTTTGCCGGATCGTCCAGAATTTCCTGCATCGAATCGCGGACGGCCGCCCAGGCTGCCGACGGGTCGTCGTCGACCGACGGGCCGGGTGCCAATTCCAGGCCGACTACCTTGACCATGTCTCGTTCGCTGTCGAGCACGTGTCTCACCACGTCGCGGGCGGTCCAGCCCTCGCAGGGGGAATCGTCGTCCCAGCGGTCGGCGGGTACGGCGTCGATCCGCGCCGTGAATCCGGCGGCCAGATCCCGATAACGCTGGGCGGGGGAGATCTCTGTTGAAGTCATGACAGCAATCCTTCTCCACCGCGGCGCGTCATGATTGATTATTTCGGACATTCACTCGATCTCCGGGGCCTCCGCCCAGATGTCCATCGGTACGACCCCGGCACTCTTGCCCTCGTCGTCGAGAAGTCGGCCCACCCTCTTCATCGATCGCAGCACCACTGACCTGTTCAGCACCACCAGGCCCGGTGCCTCTTGTGCGAGTTGTACTTCGGTAATGGGAGTTTCGCGAAGGGAGTGTGCGGCGATCGCGAGCAGTGTGTTGGCGCGTCCACCGGATATCCGCATGCACACCCGCGTTCCCGGCACTCGCTCCACCAGGGCACGAATCGTCGACCGGTCCGTGGGATCGACATATCCCCACACCCAGGTCACGAGGGGCCAGCCGGACAGTGGCAGAGACACGTCGCAGCGGAACACGATCTGGTTGCGCGACGTCAATTCGGCAAGTCGCCGCCTGACCGTACTTTCGCTGAGGCCGGTACCGACCGTGAGCTCGGCAATCGAGGATCGACCGTCCTCGCCCAGCTTCAATATCAATTGTCGGTCGACAGCGTCGAACGTCTTCCCGTGATGGCGCTGATCCGTCGGCGCGTATTTGTATCGCACAGGCCGGTCTGTCATCGTCGCCCGCTGCGCGGCATCGAGTACCTGCAATTTCCAATCGTCTCCGATCGCGAAGACCTCGGTGACGAGGTGTGCACGCGAACTGACGATCCCGGGTACCGACGCGAGCGACCGAAGCAGGAAGCGCGACAGGAAAGCCATGTCTCTGACCTCGACGAGAAGTGTCAAGTCGCCTGGGCCGCTTGTGTGTTCGACGCTCAGTACGTGCGGCCAGCGGGCAAGTCGTTCTGCAATCGTCAACGCGTTCGAAGTCGTGCAGTCGACTTCGACAAAAGCCAGACACGACTCCGGACGGCCATGGCCGGTTGCCCTGGCAGAGACCCAGGCGGTGCCGGAATCCTGTAACCGCTGCCAGCGGCGAGCCACGGTAACCGGATCCACTTTGAGCGCGTCGCCAACCGTGCGCCACGACGCTCGCGGGTCGAGTTGCAGGCAATTGATCAGGGCGAGGTCGACGTCGTCCAGTACGGCGGAATCCTGCGTTTCTTCGAGCATGGTGCAAGTATCGTGCATCTTCACTGTGTCTGGGATCACTTCATTCATGCTCGAAGGGCAGAACGCGGTGGCGAGTGCCCACCGCGTTCATGCTGTGAAAGGAGAAACCAGATGTCATCGACCACGTTGCCCGCTGTTCCGACAGAGAGAAGCCTCGAGTGGGTGCAACGCCTCATCGGAATCGATACGACGAGTGCCGTGAGCAATCGACCGTTGATCGATCTCATTGCGGCGGAACTACGTCGCCATGGGGTCGAGCCGGTACTTGTTGCCGATGACGAGGGAACGAAGCTCAACTTGTTGGCAACGTTCACTCCTCCTGACGGAAGTACTGCCGGCGGTGTGATGTTCTCCGGCCATACAGACGTAGTGCCGGTCGACGATCAAGACTGGAGTAGCGAGCCTTTCACGCCCGACGTTCGCGACGGAAGCCTGTACGGACGTGGCACGTGCGACATGAAGTCGTTCATCGGGATCGTCGTCGCTGCGATCCCCGACATCGTTGCTCGGCCGCTGGCGAAGCCGATTCACTTTGCATTCTCCTACGACGAGGAAGTCGGCTGCATCGGTGCGGCCGGGTTGGTCGAGGAGGTTGTTTCCCGGAACCTGCGCCCTGATGTGTGCGTCGTCGGAGAGCCGTCGGAGATGCGGGTCATTCGCGCACACAAGTCGATGAACGTCATACGTGTTGATCTGCATGGTGTTTCGGCGCACTCGTCGCTTACTCCGAAAGGAGTCAACGCGATCGAATACGGCGCGGAGTTGATTCGATTCGTCAGAAGCGCGGCCGACGAGCTCCGTGCGTCCGGCCCGTACGACGACGCATTCGACGTGGCCTGGACGACGTGTTCGGTCAATCTCGTATCCGGCGGGATCGCAGTGAACACTGTCCCCGAGGATTGCTCCATCACTTTCGAGTTCAGGAGCATCAGCTCAGCTGGCGCCGCAGATTTGCTCGAACGCTTTGCCGCCGAGACGAATCGGATCGAGAACCTGATGCGGGAAGAAAACCCGTCAGCCTCCGTGACGATGCACGTGTCGGCCTCGGTCCCTCCCCTGGAGACGGATGCGAATGCTTCGGCGGCCGCACTGGTCGAACAATGGGGTGGTCGGGCATCGGACGAAAAGGTCGCGTACGCCACCGAGGCCGGGATGTTCGCGACTATCGGTATCCCCACTGTCGTGTGTGGGCCGGGAAGCATCACTCAGGCGCATGCACCTGACGAGTACGTGACACTTGACCAATTGGCACAGTGCGAGCAGTTCGTTCGGAACGTCATCGCTCACGCCCGCGCCTGACCCACCCTGACCCCCCTAAGGAAAACCATGTCCACGGCAACTACGCCAACCTCCGGAACAGTCACCCCGGAACGCCTGGCCGCTGCACGCAAGGCGGTGATCAGCAGCTCACTCGGCGCTGCGCTCGAATGGTTCGACGTCATCGTCTACGCATCATTCGCAGTGGTCATCGCCCATAACTTCTTTCCCGGCGGCGACAACACGCTCGGTTTGATACTGACGTTCGCGACGTTTGCGATCTCGTACGTCATCCGGCCGCTTGGCGGGATGGTTCTCGGAAGCTATGCCGACCGTCGCGGGCGCAAGAACGCCTTGACGTTGACGATGATGCTGATGATGATCGGCACGCTCATCATGGCCGTGGCGCCGACGACCTCGATGATCGGACCGTGGGCCGGCGTCGTCATCCTTGTCTCACGTCTCATTCAAGGATTCTCCGCCGGCGGTGAATTCGGTACTGCTACAACCTTCCTCGTGGAGACTGCGCCACACAAGAAGGCGTTCTACTCTTCCTGGCAAGTTGCCAGCCAGGGTGCCTCGGTTTTCCTGGCATCGCTGTTCGGATACGTGCTCAACACTCACCTTTCGCATGAAGCGCTCTACTCGTGGGGCTGGCGCGTTCCGTTCTTCTTCGGCATCATCGTCGGGCCGGTCGGACTCTACATCCGTGCCAAGCTTGACGAAACGGACGATTTCAAGACGAGCGTTCCGGAAAGGGCTCCGCTGAAGACGACGCTGACCAGGCATCTCGGCCGGGTGCTGACCGGTGCCGCAGTAGTGGGCGTCGCGACTATCTCGATCTACCTCATCTTGTACATGCCGACGTTTGCCGTGAAGAACCTCGGAGTTTCCGCCTCTGCCGGCTATCTCGGCGGCATCGTCGCCGGACTGGTCACCTTGATCACCGTGCCGTTGATCGGGCATCTTGCAGACCGGGTCGGACCGGCGAGAGTTATGACCTGGGCCGCCGTTGCGGCAATCGTCTTGGCCTGGCCGTTCTTCAAATTGATGGTCGATCACCCGTCGACTCTGACCCTCGTCCTGGTTGTTTCGGTCCTGGGTGTCATCATGGCGTTTGCCTTCGGTCCCTTGCCCGCCCTGATGAGTTCGCTGTTCCCGGCAGAGATCCGGGCTACCGGAATGTCATTGTCGTACAACCTCGGAGTGACTTTGCTCGGCGGAATCGCGCCGTTGGTCTTGACCTGGTTGATCAGTACAACAGGCTCGCTCGACGCCCCCAGTTACTACTACATGACGGTCGCAGTTCTTTCCCTCGGTGGGCTGTGGTCGGCAAGGACGCTTTTCAGCCAGAAGTGACGGCGGGGGAGCGCGGTCGGGATTACGCGACCGCGTCTCCCTCCGCCAGCGCGACAACGGTATCCGACCCGTGCCAGTCGGGGGCTTGGGTGCGGAGTAGAGCCGCCGGGGTCAGCGACGAGATTCGGCGGCATTCACGGGTCAAGTGGGCCTGATCGCTGAATCCGCAGTGGGCGGCGGATTCAGCGAGTCCCAGCGCGGGTCGACTGCGAGCGAGCGCCATGAAGCGCTGGAGGCGCAGGATCGAGCGCAGCGTTGCCGGGCCGTATCCGAAGGCGTCGTTGCATCGACGTTGGAGTTGGCGCGAAGTCAGTGCCGCCGCGTCGGCGAGAGAGCTGACATTCCACGAATGTTCGGACAGTGCGGTGCGAACGTGGTTGATCACCGGATCGTGACGGAAACTCGAACTTACCCAACTCCGAACAGCGCTTTCGAGGATGGAGACCTGTTCGTGGTCTTCGGAATTTTCCAAGCGGTTCAACAGTATTCGTTCCGTGCGTGCGTCGGTTACATCGCTGAGATCGGCGCGAGAATCCCGAAGCTCGGACGCCGAGGTTCGCAACATCGGCGATGCCGATCCAGGGCGGAATCGAACACCCACGGAGCGTGTTCCGGGCGGAAGAGTGAATGACCATGCAGCGGTTTCGGGGCCACAGACGCGTATGCCGACGCCGCGTATCCACAGCACGTCCATGCAAGCATCGGGCACGAGGAGGTGTTCTCCTTCTGCGCACGCCGTCCAGCCACACACCAGGATGTCGGAGAGATCCGGGGCGACCGATTGTGGTGTGTACCAACCCATGACAAGAGCTTATCGAGCGGCACCGACACGAAAGCGACTTCAGTCGACCGGGCCGAAGCGGTATCCGAATCCCCTGATGGTTTTGATGTACTTCGGTTTCGCGGGATCGGATTCGAGTTTGGACCGCAGGCTGAGAATGGTTGCGTCGACCACACGCGTTCTTTCGTGGTCGGAACCCCACACGTTTCGGATCAGGTGATCACGTGAGTACACGCGCCCAGGCTCGGTCGACAGCTCCAGGAGTACCCGCCATTCGGTCCGACTGAGGACCAGCAGCTTTCCGCCCATCGTCGCCGTCATCGCACGTCGATCGAGGAGCAGGTCACCGTGACGTTGGTGTTTGCCGGGGGCGGGATGTGCGGTTTCACGAAGGATTGCGGTGACCCGAAGATCGAGCGCGTGAGAATCGATCGGGTTCAGCACAAAGTCCGAGACAGCGCGATGTGGTGCTTCGTCGATGTCCTCGTAGGTATCCACCAGCATCATGATCGGCATCGAACTGCGCAAGCGGATCTGCCGTGCGATCTCGTAGCCGTCGATGTCCGGCAGAAGGAGATCGATCACGGCGATATCGAAACTGTCGGTGTCCAGGTCATCGAGTAGTCGACGCCCGGTGCGGACGAGCTGTATCTGGTGCCCGAAATGTATTAATTCGGTACCAAGCGTCTGGGCAAGCTCCGAACGATCGGTAGCTGCAAGTATCAAGCTCACGTGAAATCCTCCCCCCGAAGGTGTTACTAGTCGTAACAGCTTGCATTGTGGCAGATCATCGACCGCGGGACCAGACATAGGGCGGCCGATCGGAAGTCGAGGGGACCGGGGGCGTTCGTCGCTAGACTTCTTTCATGGGCACTCTGTTCGCGTTGACGCTGCCAGGCTTGCTCGTGCTGCTGGTCCTGTTCGCTTTCGCCGAGACTCTCTGGAACCGGCTCACCGGCGGCCGGGCACTGCCGTGGACTCGGGGACGTACGACTCGTCCGGTCTCGGCCGCGGGCTTCGAAGAGGTTGCTGCCCTGTTTCAGGGGTCCAAGCATCATGAATTCGAACAGCGTCAGAGCGCATTGATGCATCGTGAGGACGGAACGGACGGTGACCCGCCGTGGGTGTCTGTCGATCCGGAAGCTAACAAGGTCGTTCTCCGTCGACGGAGTTGACAGTCGGGTTCAGGCCCAGTGGCTGGGGCGGGTCAGTGAATCGGGCAGCGTGGTAGCCGAATCGCCGATCGCCGCGTTGATCTGGAACTGCGTGAGAAAGATACTGCCGCGGAGTTTTGCGCCGCGAATGTCGGTGCCGCGCAAGTCTGCACCGATCAGATCGGCTCGATCGAGTTCGCAGTCGCGGAGGTCTGCACCGATCAGGTAACTCCCGCGAAAGTTGGCCCCACGTAGATCGGAACCACGAAATTTGGCGCCGATGAGGTCTGCGCCGCGGTGGTCGAGTTTTCGACCCTTCTTGGTTGAGATCGGTGAGCGCACAAGGTTACTCGTCTGCAAGAGCAGTGTGTTGACTGCCGCTCGGTGTGCTGAGACGTCGACGGTTTGAATCTGCGAAGGTGTGCCGTTGGTCAGGCTTTCCGTCTCTGCGAGTGCAGCGTCGAGTTCCTTTCGTATCGAGTGGGTTTGCTTCAGCGAGCGGGCTTCGGCGAGATACCAGAGCAGTTCGTGCAACTGGCGTATGACAGGGAAGGTTTCGAACATGTCTGACGCGGTCTCCGGGGCATCACGCCAGCTGACGCCGTCGTAGGTCTGCTGTGAAACCTTCTGTCCCGCACCGAAACAGTCGTAGACGGTGCAACCGGTGAAGCCCTTCTTTCGCAATCCGGTGTGAATGCCGCAACGGAAATCCTGCTGCAGGTTCTTGCAGGGGTCGCCGGCATTCTTGTTGGTCGCGAAGTCGGAGGACTTGGAAAAGGGGAGTGCGACGCAGCACAGACCGAAGCAACTGCTGCAATCTGCGAGCAGATTGGTCTGGCCGGCAATCACGCGTACTCCCGATGGTTGGGTTGGACGGAAAGTCTGTCCTCGGGTTTGTGAGTCTGTCAAACGAAATTGCGTGGTTCGGCAGCAAGAAGTCCAGCGGCTCCGAGGTCGTATCCCGCGCAATTGCGGGGTACCAATCCGGCAGACGTGATTCTGGACCACGCTCGTGAAGTAGGTCGAAAATCGGGTGGACGGCCCAGCTCGCTGCAACCAATCGTCGTGCGGTACCCGGCGGCAGAACCAGTGCGCCGACGAAGACCACAAATGTTGCGGCCACTGCACTCCATTCGCGAGTGGGAATGGAAACGTCGATCGTGCGCCCAATCGCCACCTAGCCCATCTGCGACCTGGCGAAAATCACGCCCCATCCAGATCGAGGAGCGATACCCCCCGTGCCGTGAGCCGGAAGCGCAGCGGTCTCTTCGTAACCGTCTCAATGATCCCGGCATCGTCCAGGCGCTGAAGTCGCGGGCGGGCGAACTGGCTGGATCGACCCACCACCTCGACCAGGGTGTTCAACTTGATGGCGCGGTTCGCCTCGAAGCAGTGGGCCTGACCCAGGGTGAACAGGACTGCGCCGATGTGGTTGCTATCAACCGGCGGCGTCGACTCGCGATCGAGTCCCAATTTCAGCGGAAATTCCTCATCCTCCACCAGAACGCGGATACGCGCCTCGAGTGTGTCGATCTTATGCCGCCTCTCGGAGAGGTCGAGCAGCAGTCGATGTTGCGCCTCGGCGATGATCTCCAGCATATCGATCAGGTAGGGCGTCAGATCTCCGCGGTTCAATGGATTCTCCGCGTCAGAGAATGCTTTGTAGTAACGATCCTTGTTGTCGGCGACGGTCGCCGACAATGCCAGGCTCGCATACGGAGCCAACACCTGTCGAAGGTCCAGCGCGAGAAGGTAGCGTCCGGTTCGGCCGTTGCCGTCGTAGAACGGGTGCGTGTACTCGAAGATGAAGTGCGCGACCACTGCCCTGATCAGTCGTGGAATCGAGTCGTCGCCCCCCTGTCTCAGCATGAGGGTCAGCGCGTCGTCGATCGCTGACTCGGGTACCACACCGGTGTGCACGACCTTGATTCCTGACGTGATCGATACTGGCCCTTGCCGGAACCGCTTCCCATCGGGGGCGTCCTCGTCGCGAATCTCGCCCCGAGTTACCGCGTCGTAGACGTCTCGGATGTCGTCGAGCGTCTGCGGACTCTCGGCCTGGTCGTTGCCGATATTGAGATAGAGCCGCACCATCTCGGCGAACCGCTTGTTCGCGAGGGGTTGCTCCGCCCACACCATCTCGATTGCCTCGCTGATCTCCTTCCGGGTTGAGCGGACCTGTTCGATCTCGTTCGTTGCCTGGATCTCGTCGATCACCATGCGATGCAGGTAGTGGGTGCGCGCGAGGGCCGGCAGCCCGTTCCACTCAGCCCGGATCTTCGGCTCGAAGCTCATGATCCGTTCGATCAGCGCTGCGACTTCGGGTGTCATCAGTGCGAACGTCGAGTGTTCGCCGATCAGTAGGTCCCAGTGGACGGCGGCGGGAGAATCGCGTCGCGCTCGCTCCTCAGCATCGGCACCAGCACGATCTCGTTGGTGAAAGATCGATTTCAACGTCCTGTACGCCATCTGGTCTCTCCCCGTATCCACGCTATATTGCCGCCTTGCTTTCCATGCCTATCTTATCCAGAATGGGATCTGGATAAATAAGACTTGCGGCGCGGGTGTCATTTCATGACCAACGCGGGCTGCAGGAGCAGATGTGGCCATAGCTTCCCGAATCGGGTTCGGGCCATCGGCGGGCCACTCGAAATCACGCAGCAGCATTCCGATTCGGCGCGCTGCGGGATCGAAACCACCACGAGTCGGCAGACCGTCTGAGCTCGCAGAACATCGAGCTGAACCGAGACCCTGTTGCTTTACTCGTTGCATGAGGACAGAAAAGAACCCCTGTGAACCGCTTCTCAGCAGTTCACAGGGGTTCCTTTGGCGGAGGATAGGGGATTTGAACCCCTGAGGGCGTTAACCCAACCCGCGTTCCAGGCGAGCGCCATAGGCCACTAGGCGAATCCTCCGTGGAGCAGCATACCCAATTGCGGGCGCGAAGCGTTAAACGGGTACCTGACCTGCGAAGAACCGGTGGAACTCGATGTTTGCATCTCGGCCCCGGTAGGTGGTGTGCAGCGGCCGGCGAAAGCCGTCTACACTGTTCATTGGATCCCGCGCGGCGCGCATCCTGTGAACTCCCCCAGGGCCGGAAGGCAGCAAGGGTCAACGGGCTCTGCCGGGTGCGCGGGGTCCTCTATTTTTTCACATACCCGACCCCGCCTCGTCGGTGAAAGGCCGCTCCGGATGCCTATCCAAACCCAGATCGGGTTGATGAGCCATGAAGAACTCACCTCCGAGCATGAGAGCCAGAGCGCGAAGTACACGCAGCTCCAGGCGCAGAAGCTCGCACTCGATCTGACCCGCGGTAAGCCTTCCCCGGAACAACTCGACCTTTCCGCAGAGCTGTTGACGCTGCCCGGCGACGGTGATTTCCGTGACGGAAGCGGCACCGACTGCCGTAACTACGGCGGACTCACCGGTCTGCCGGAACTGCGCGCCATCTTCGGTGAGCTGCTGGGTATCCCCGTTGCGAACCTTCTCGCCGGAAACAACGCGAGCCTCGAGATCATGCACGACAACGTCGTGTTCTCACTGCTCCACGGCACTCCGGATTCGGCCCGGCCGTGGGCACAGGAAGAGAAGATCAAGTTTCTCTGCCCCGCACCGGGCTACGACCGCCACTTCGCGATCACCGAGTCCCTCGGCATCGAGATGATCGCGGTGCCGATGAACCACGACGGCCCGGATGTCGTCAAGATCGCCGAACTTGTTGCGTCAGATCCGCAGATCAAGGGCATGTGGGCGGTTCCGGTTTACGCGAACCCCACCGGTGCCGTGTACTCCGAAGAAATTGTCCGTACGCTCGCGTCGATGCCGACGGCCGCGCCCGACTTCCGCCTGTACTGGGACAACGCGTACGCCGTACATCCGCTTGTCGGCGAGACTGCGCCTTCCTACGACATTCTCTCGATGGCAGCGGAGGCCGGACACCCCAACCGTCCGCTCGTGTTCGCGTCGACGTCCAAGATCACTTTCGCCGGCGCCGGTGTGAGCTTCTTCGGTAGCTCTGCGGAAAACCTTGCCTGGTACCAGAAGTTCCTGGGCAAGAAGAGCATCGGACCGGACAAGGTCAATCAGCTTCGCCACCTGCGTTTCTTCGGCAATGCCGACGGCGTTCGTGCGCACATGGAGAAGCATCGCGCGTTCCTCGCGCCCAAGTTCGAGCTCGTACTGCGGATCCTCGAGGATCGTCTCGGTGCATCGAAGGTCGCGTCTTGGACCGAGCCGAAGGGCGGATACTTCATCAGCCTCGACGTGGTCGACGGCACGGCCAAGCGGGTCATCGAACTGGCGAAGAACGCGGGTATCGCGCTCACCGCTGCCGGATCGGCTTTCCCGTACAGCACGGATCCGGATGACCGGAACATCCGGTTGGCCCCGAGCTTCCCGTCCAAGGCTGAACTCGAAGTTGCCATGGACGGCGTGGCTACGTGTGTCCTGCTCGCAGCCACCGAATCGCGTCTCTCCGAGATCTGAGTTCTCGAAGCGGCGTGCCCGGTCGGTACTTTTCGGTCTCGTCTTGTACCGTTCGGAGCATCAATTCCCGACATAGGGTGTAAATCCCGGAGGTTGTAGTGACGGGCGCGATCAACGCTTCGGATGGGCCTTCTTTCGAGGCGCACACCGCGAAATCAGAGGCGGTCATCGAAGCTGACATACCGCGACGCACGCTCCGTGTCGGTGTTCTCGGATTCTCTTTGCTCGGTGTTCTGGCAGTCGCGTCCGTGCTGATGGTTCTTTTCGCCGTGCCGATGAATACGCGGTACTGGGGGATCTTCGAAAATTTCCTCGATCTCGACGTCTACCGCCACGGCGGCAGCGTTGTGGTTCAGGGCCTTCCGTTGTACGACGGGCCAGTCCTGGACGGGATGATGTTCACGTACACCCCGTTTGCGGCTTTGCTGTTCACGGTGTGGGCGGTGCTCTCGTTCAAACAGGCGATTGTCGTGTGGACGGGTTTGAACATCGCTGCGTTGTTCGCAGTGATCGTGTTGTGCTGGAAGTATCTCGGTTATCGGCTCGACGTGAAGGCGTACGCCGTCAGTGCGTTGGCCACCACGATCTTTCTGTTCATGGAACCGATACGTACGACGCTCTGGCTCGGGCAGATCAACATCTTCCTGCTGCTCTTGATCGTGTGGGACCTCGGTCGGGACGAGAAGAGTCGGCTCCGAGGAATCGGGGCAGGCATCGCCGCCGGCGTGAAGCTCACTCCGGCCTTCTTCTGGGCGTACCTTTTCATCACTCGTCAATGGCGTGCGTTGGTGACGGCCGTCGTGACGTTCGCTGCGACCGTTGCGATCGGCTTCGTCGTGATCTACAACGATGCGTACAAGTACTGGACCGGCACTCTTGTCGACAGCGAACGCGTCGGACCGACGGATGCTCCGAGCAACCAGTCCGTGTCCGGTCTGATCGCTCAGCTCACTCACACTCCGACGCCGTCGCGGGTCCTGGTCCTAGTCTTCAGTGCGCTAGCGGTATGCCTCGGACTCGGTGCCGCGTGGATTGCTCACCGCCACGGCCAGAAATTGCTCGGCCTCACCATGACGGGGTTGACTGCGACCACTGTCTCGCCGTTCTCGTGGGGCCATCACTGGGTGTGGTTCGTTCCGCTGGTCGTCCTCGCCGCGCACTACGCGATGGTGTCGAAGAAGCGCTGGGCGTGGGTGGCGCCGTTCGTTTTCCTGCTCCCGGTCTTGAACTGGTCTCACACCTGGTGGGACCCGTCGGTCATTCCGGGTACGGATCGCTTCATCGGAATGGGCTTGTTCATGTTCGTGCCGCCCGAGTATCTGCGGATTCCGACCGTCGGCGTCTACCTCTGGGTCTTCACGCTTGCCGCGGTCTCGACGTTGGTTCTGTTCGGCTGGAAGAAGTGGAAGATTCCGGCCCCGGATGCGTCGGCGCCGGTCACAACTGCCGTCTGACGTGGCAGTATCGGACTCATGGCACTTCAACTGAACCTTGTCGGTGACCCCGAAGCTGATGCTCTCCTCGCCGAGGACCCGTTGGCGTTGTTGATCGGAATGCTTCTCGATCAACAGGTTCCGATGGAAACGGCCTTCCTCGGTCCGAAGAAGCTGGCGGATCGGCTCAGCGGTATCGACGTCAGGCGTATCGCCGACATGGACACCGACGAGTTCATCGCCGTCTGTGCCGAGCCTCCGGCTGTGCACCGATTCCCCAAGTCGATGGGTGAGCGTATCCAGCTCATGTGCCAGTTCATCGTCGAGAACTACGACGGCGACACCGCGGCGATCTGGACTTCGGGAAATCCCGACGGCAAGGAAGTGCTGAAGCGGCTCAAAGCCCTACCCGGTTACGGGGATCAGAAAGCCCGGATCTTCCTGGCGTTGCTCGGAAAACAGATCGGCGTCGAGCCGAAAGGTTGGCGCCAAGCGGCCGGCGACTACGGGCTCGAAGGTTCGAGGCGCTCGATTGCAGACGTGGTCGACGAACAGTCTTTGCTCGAGGTCCGCGAGTTCAAGAAGGCCGCAAAGGCAGCAGCGAAGGCCGACAAGAAGTAAGCCGCTTTCAGGACTTCCGGGACCCGCTGGCACGCACTACTTTCATCAGGTCGCCTGCGGGGCCCTCGAGCTGACGCGGCGGGCGCCACACTGCACGCAGGGATCGGTCGAGTTCCAAGCCTTCGACGGCTACGACCCGAAGTTCTCCCTGCTTCACCTGGTCCTCGACGGCCAGCGTGCTCAGTACCGCCGGGCCGACGCCACCGAGCACGCTGGTTCGAATCGCGGCCGAACTACCCAGTTCCAACAACGGTGCACCGCGCTCGTATTCGTGTAACGCCAGGTCGAGAGTCGTTCTGGTTCCCGATCCGGGCTCGCGCACCAGCAGCGGCGTCGCTGCCAGTTCGGCGACGGTCAGCGGCTTTCGTCGACGCGCCCATGGATGATCCGGATGAACGACCACGACCAGCGAGTCACGCGCGACGGTGACGCTGGACAGGCTCTTCGGAACGGTCGGTGACTCGACGAATCCGAGGTCGCACATTCCCACCTCGACAGCCTCGAGGACGCGGGTCGAGTTGTAGACCTGAAGGTGGACGGTGACACCAGGATGTAGTGACCGAAAGATACCGAGCCAGGCCGGAATCAGATGTTCGGCGACGGTCATGCTGGCACACACGGTCAATTCCGCGGATCGTTCGGTCCGCATCCCTTCGGCGACGTCGAGAAGCTGCCTCGAGTTGGCGAGGACGCGGCGCGCCCAGTGGACGATTACGGTCCCCTGCGGAGTCAAAGCCGCCCCCGTCGACCTTCGGTGTATGAGTGGCATCCCGAGCTGCCGCTCGAGTGCTTTGACGGCGCGGCTGGCATTCGGCTGCGCAATGTCTGCTGAACGGCTTGCCGCACTGAGACTTCCGTGATCATCGATGCCGATGAGTAGCTCGAGAGTGGTGAGGTCGGGCCACCGTCTGGTCATGCAAACAGGCTATACCGAACTTCACGTTCATATCGATTTGATATGCCGTGATGGTAGAAATCGCCCTACCGGAGCGATGGTGGCTCAAGGACGCTGGATGAGTGAACCGTGATGTGAAGTCCGTGGCCGAGAAACCCGCAGTCGCCCCTTCGTCAGAAGTACGACGGTGGTCCAGTGTGGCTGCATTGGTGCCCGGAGTTGCGTTGTGCGCCTTGGGGGCCACGGTCGCGCTGATAGCCGGTCGGTTCACCTCCGCCGTGAGTCCGTTGCTGATTGCGATCGTGGCGGGTGCGGTGTTGGCGAATACCGTCTCTTTGCCGGCGAAATTCCAACCTGGCCTGGCATTCTCGGCGAAACGGCTACTTCGGGTGGGTATCGCTCTGCTCGGGCTGCAATTGATGTTCTCCGACATCGTCGGTTTGGGCTGGGGAGTGATCGCCGTTGTGGTTGCGATTGTGTTCCTCGGTATCGCCGGGACCATGTATGCCGGAAAACTTCTCGGATTGGGTTGGTCGCAGAGAATTCTGATTGCCTGCGGCTTCTCGATCTGTGGCGCTGCCGCCGTGGCTGCTGCGGACGGTGTGGTGAATGCGCGAGAGGAAGAGTTGCTCACCGCTGTTGCGTTGGTGGTGATCTTCGGAACTCTGATGATTCCGACAATCCCACTGTTGGCCAACGCTTTCGGTATGAACGAGGTCGGTGCAGGCATGTGGGCCGGTGGGTCGATCCACGAAGTGGCGCAAGTGGTGGCTGCCGGCAGCGCTCTCGGCGCCACCGCGTTGGGTGTCGCGACCGTGGTGAAACTTGCGCGCGTGTTGATGTTGGCGCCGGTCATGGCGTTTCTGAGTATCCGGCAACGCAGGATGGTCGACAGCACTGCCGCCAAGCGTCCCCCGCTGATTCCGTTGTTCGTCGTGGCATTCATCTGCTGCATGGGCTTGCGCTCCACGGGCATCTTGCCGGATGAGCTTCTGGGGCTGGCGAAGACGGTGCAGACGGCGCTGTTGGCGGCCGCGATGTTCGCACTCGGGCTGGGGGTGCGGTTGAGCGTCATTCGTGGAGTTGGCGCCCGGCCATTCGTGCTGGCCGCGATTTCCACTGTGTGGGTGGCAACGATCGCCTACGTCGGAGTCGTGCTGGTCAGCTGATCGAGCGCTGAGTCCGCCACGCGCTCGGGCTCATCGAGAACTGAGTGCGAAACCAGCGCGAGAAACTACCCTGCGTCGAAAACCCGAGGTGCACAGCCACTTCGGTCAACGAATAGCGAGGGTTGGAGACAAATCGTTCCGCGAGGGAGCTTCGAACCGAATTGAGAACGGCCGTGAACGTATCTCCGGATTCGGCGAGATGACGGTGCAGTGTCCGCCGGTCGAATCCGAGACTGCGTGCCACCTGCTCGACAGAGCAGCGGCCGGTCGGAAGCAGAACTTCGATCAATTCCTTGGTGCGGCTGAGGGTATCGGAGGTTTCCGAGGCGGGAAGCGAGTCGAGGAACTGGCGAGCGTACGGCCGGAGTAACTCGTCGGAAAGTTGGTTAGCCGCATCCAGGTCGGCGGCGAAGAAAACGATACCGGTGAACTCGTGATCGAATTCCACCGTCTCGCCGAGGATTCGCCGATGCGTGCTCGTGTCTTTCGGGGCATTGTGCGTGAATCCCACGCTGACCGGTTGCCATCGAGAACCTAGGAAACTCCGCAGGATCTGCAGTGTCGCGCCGACTGCGAGTTCGACGCTCTGTCTGGTGTCGACCGGTTCGCCGACCTCGAGCGAGATTCGCAGGGTGGCGAGTCCGTTGACCTCGTTCAATCGAATGCGTAGTGACTCGTTGTACGTGTGCTCGTATCGCATCAACACGTCGAGTGCGCTCCTGACGTCTGGTTCTTCCCTGATGACCAAGCTGAGGGGACCGAGATTGGACAGTCGACGCAGGCCGGCGAGTAGAAGCCCGAAGTCTTCGTGTCCGGACTCCGCTGCCGATCGCTCCAGGAGCGATGCGATGGAGGCGGCCGGTACCCATTGGTCGGGGTTCGCCAGGCTTGCCGGGCTCAGGCCGACACTTCTCATGAGGGCCACAGCGTCCACGTCCACTGTTCGGCACAGGTCGACGTATCGGTTCAGTGACGCGTAGCGGGCGAGTGGCTTCATGGGGCCCCCTTTACTCGATGTCCCGAAATGTTGTGTTGTGTGTCTCGTCAAGTTAAGCATGTGAGCCGGATCTCACATAGTTTTGTTCACATCAGTTCGGCACGACCAGGAAGCCGAGCACCGACTTCTGGAAGTTGTTGCGTACGAATACAGCTCGACCGTAATCGAGTCGAGCCCGCCCACAGAATTGGAGAGCATTGATGGCAAACGCCATTCGGTTCCACGAGATCGGCACACCGTCCGTCATGCGTTGGGAAGAGATCGAGGTAGGACGACCAGGCGCCGGAGAGGTTCGGGTTCGTCATGAAGCGGTGGGGTTGAACTTCGCCGACACCTACTTTCGAAGTGGCCTCTATCCTGCGCAATTGCCTGCCGGGATGGGCGTCGAGGGCGCCGGTGTGGTCGAAGAGATCGGCGAGGGAGTAGTCGATTTTGCAGTGGGGGACCGTGTGACCTACACCGGCAGTCCGCTGGGTGCGTACGCCACCGAGCGGATCATGGCGTCGTCCGACCTGATCGCGCTACCCGACGGCATCGCCTTCGACACCGCGGCCGCCATGACCATGCGAGGACTGACTGCCGCCTACCTTCTGCGTCGCATCTACCCGTTGAAAGCGGGAGACACCGTGTTGCTACATGCTGCGGCGGGCGGGGTTGGACTGATCTTCACCCAGTGGGCAAAACTGTTGGGAATCAAAGTGATCGGAACGGTGTCGAGCGACGAGAAGGCGAGCGTTGCCCGAGCTCACGGTTGCGATGAAGTCGTCATCTACACCCGCGAGGACGTCGTCGCGCGTGTCAAGGAGATCACCGGGGGCGTCGGCGTGCCGGTTGTGTACGACAGCATCGGGCAGTCCACCTTCGACATCTCACTCGATTGCCTTGCCAGGCGCGGGCTGCTGGTGTGCTTCGGAACGGCGTCCGGACCGACTCCGCCGATTCAGGCAATGCAGTTGGCAGTCAAGGGATCTCTCTTCGTCACCCGTCCGGCACTTGCTGACTACATCGCGGATCCCGCAGAACGTGCCGAATTGGCGGGCGAACTGTTCTCACACGTCGAGTCCGGGCGAATCAAGATCGAGATCAACCAGCGATATCCCCTCGAAGATGCGGTGCGCGCGCACCACGACATGGAGTCCGGTCGCAGTATCGGTTCCTCCGTCTTCTCCGTCTGAACCGAAACAGCACTTCCCAGAGGAATTGTCATGACCAATACTGCAACGCTGACAGAAAACCTGCTCCCGTCGACCAGCACGATCCACGTCGAGAAATTGACCTGTTCGATCGGGGCAGAGTTGTCCGGGGTGGATCTCGGAGAGGTCGCGCGAGACGATGCACTCTTCGCCGAAATCAAGGCATTGTTACTCGAGCACAAGGTCCTGTTTTTTCGCGACCAGAACTTCTCCAAAGCCGAGCACGTAGAACTTGCCCAGCGATTCGGTGAACTGGAGGATCATCCAGCTCTGGGCAGTGATCCCGACCATCCGGGCCTGGTCCGCATCTACAAAGACCTGGACAGCCCGCCGGAGCACTTCGAGAATGCGTATCACTGCGACGCCACCTGGCGCGTCAACCCGCCCATGGGATGTGTATTGCGTTGTGTGGAAACACCTCCTGTCGGCGGCGACACGATTTGGGTGAACATGGCACTCGCCTACGAGAATCTGCCGGCGCGGGTCAAGGAGCAGATCAAGGACCTGCGTGCCAGGCACAGTATCGAGTCGACCTTCGGCGCTCGGATGCCGATCGAACAGCGCCACCAACTGAGGGAACGCTTTCCCGACGCCGAACATCCCGTGGTACGAACACATCCGGAGACCGGCGAGAAGATTCTTTTCGTCAACTCGTTTGCCACGCACCTCGTGAACTATCACACGCCCGAGAATGTCCGCTACGGAATCGATTACGCCCCCGGCGCCGGAAACCTGCTCACCTACCTGGCCAGTCAGGCCCAGATTCCCGAGTATCAGGTTCGGTGGCGCTGGACCGAGAACAGCGTCGCGATCTGGGACAACCGTTCGACACAGCATTACGCGGTGCAGGACTACTGGCCCGCAGTTCGAAAGATGGAGCGCGCCGGAATCATCGGCGACGCACCGTTCTGATCTCTCTTCCCAGCCCCGAAGATAATTCATTCACTCGATCGGAGTCACGCTATGCATTTCCACGACGATTCACTGTTCCCCGAAACCCAGGACAAGCTTGTCATCACCGTTGCTCCCTACGGACCGGAGTGGGAACCGGACGATTTTGCAGAAGACCTACCGCTGTCGATGGACGAGCACGTCCAGCAAGCCGTCGACTGCTTCAACGCCGGTGCCACCGTTCTCCACATCCACGTGCGTGAACTCGACGGCAAGGGTTCGAAGCGTCTGTCGAAGTTCAACGAACTTCTCGGTCGCTTGCGTGAGGCCGTTCCCGAGATGATCCTGCAGGTCGGCGGTTCGATTTCGTTCGCTCCGGAAGGGGAAGGTGCCGATGCGAAGTGGTTGTCCGACGACGTGCGTCACATGCTTGCGGAATTGGAGCCCGCTCCTGATCAGGTGACGATCGCGATCAACACCAGCCAGATGAACATCATGGAACTGATGACCGACGACGACATCGCGGGTACGTCGATGCAGCGTCCGGAATTGGCCGATACGTATCGGGAGATGACCGTGCCCGCCGGTCCGGAATGGGTGGCAGAGCACCTGCGCCGGCTGCAGGCCGCCGGAATCCAGCCGCATTTCCAGTTGTCGAGCATTCCGCAGCTCGAAACGGTGGAGCGGTTGATCCGACGCGGCATCTACACGGGTCCGGTCAACCTCACGTGGGTCGCAATCGGCGGCGGCTTCGACGGCCCAAACCCGTACAACATGATGAACTTCGTCCAGCGTGTTCCCGACGGTGCGTGCCTGACCCTGGAAACGCTGATGCGTAGCGTCCTGCCGGTGAACACGATGGCGATCGCGATGGGCTTGCACGCTCGTTGCGGCAACGAGGACACCATCTGGGGCCGCAAGGGCGAGAAGATGACATCGGTGCAGCAGATCGAGCAGTTGGTGCGCATTGCAGGCGAATTGGGCCGCGAGGTGGCTACCGCGAAGGAAGCTCGCGACATCTACCGGATCGGTGAGACGTATGTCGACACCGACGAGACGTTGACGAAGTTGGGTTATGCACCCAACCGCCGGATCGGCCAGCTGGGATTCACGCAGCACGCCTGAGTCCACCCCGTCTCGTACAACAGCTCCGGGGGTGCGAACCGTGACGGTTCGCACCCCGAAGCCCCCGATCTACCTCGAGTACTCCTAGGAGAGTCATGGGACTGCAAGCTCCCGCCACACCACGTGTGGACACCGCGCTCGGAATCGGCGGACGACGAAAGTTATACCCGTGGATCGTTTTTGCCCTGGCTTTCGGTCTACTTCTCTCGGACTACATGTCGCGGCAGGTACTCAGTGCGGTCTTCCCGATCCTGAAAGCCGACTGGGATCTGTCCGATTCGCACCTTGCCTCCCTGAGCAGCGTGGTGGCATTGATGGTCGGGCTGTTGACGTTCCCGTTGTCGCTGCTCGCGGACCGTTGGGGGCGCGTCAAGAGCTTGATCCTGATGGCCGTGTTGTGGAGTGTCGCGACGTTGCTGTGCGCTATCGCTCAGACCTACGAACAGATGCTGGGTGCTCGGTTCTTGGTCGGTGTCGGTGAAGCGGCGTACGGCAGCGTGGGTATCGCCGTGGTGCTCAGTGTGTTTGCGCCCCGTGTGCACGCAGCTCTTGCCGGTGCGTTCATGGCCGGTGGATCGTTCGGTTCGGTCATCGGTGTGGCAATCGGTGGGTTCATCGCAGTTCAGTTCAGTTGGCGGTGGTCTTTTGCCGCCATGGCGATCTTCGGTCTGATTCTGGTTGCGCTCTTCCGTGCCCTCGTCACCGAGAAGAAGCTCACGGCCTACGCCGTCGAGGCCGCGCCGGATGCCGCCGGGGAAGCGGTGAGACACGACGGTTTTCGTGCGCCGGTGTCCTCGCTGTTCACCAATCCCGCCGTGTTGTTCGCCTACATCGGTGGTGGTCTCCAGATGTTCACCGCCGCTGTACTTCTGGCGTGGTTGCCGAGCTTCTTCAATCGCTACTACGATTTGGCCCCGGACAAGGCCGGCGTCACAGCTTCCGTATTCGTCCTCCTGGTCGGAAGCGGGATGGTGGTCTGCGGTTTCATCACAGATCGATTCAGCCGCGACGATTCGGCGCGAAAATGGACCACCGCCATCGTTTACTGCGCCATCTCGTTGGTGACGCTGAGCATCGGGCTCCGGTTGGGCACGGGGACAGCACAACTCGTGTTGCTCGGTATCGGTGCATTCTTCTCCGCCGGTTCGTCGGGGCCGACGGCAGCTATGGTCGCGAACCTTACCCATCACTCGATTCGAGCGTCGGCCATGGGAACGCTCACCGTTGCCAACAACCTTCTCGGGCTGGCGCTCGGCCCCTTCGTGGTCGGCATCCTCGCCGATCACCTGGGTCTTCTCGGCGCTCTACAGCTTTCGCCCTTCGTCTATGTCGTCGCGGCCCTCGCGTTGGTAGCCGGCAAGCGTGCCTATACCGCCGGGATGAGGCGGCTGGCGACGTTGCAGAATCGGCCCGAGATCCCCGACGCCACTGAAGTAGCAGATGTTCGGAGTGCCTGATGGATGAATCACCCACGGTAGTAATAGTTCCCGGTCTGCGCGATCATGTCGAGGATCATTTGCAGACTCACCTCGCGCGCAGGCTCGACAACGTTCTGACGGTTCCTCCCCTCGAGACCGACAAGCTCAGTCGCGATGCGCGGGTTGCGGCATTGGACGAGGTGTTGACAAGTGTTTCCAGCCCGGTGGTCCTGGTCGCGCACAGCGCCGGAGTCATGACAGTTGCTCACTGGGCGAGGGCGCATCATCGAGAGGTTGCGGGCGCACTTCTGGTCACGCCGGCGGATCTCGAACTTCCGCTGCCCGAGTCTTATCCGTCTCTCGAAGATCTCGACCGACACGGGTGGCTACCGATACCGCGTCAGCGTCTGCCGTTTCCGAGCACGGTCGCGGCGAGTCGGAACGATCCGCTGGCCGGGTATCGCCGAGTTGTGGGTTTGGCTGAAGGATGGGGGAGTCGGTTACTGGATCTGGGCGAGGTCGGACACCTCAATCCGGCGTCCGGATACGGGTATTGGCCGCGGGCGGAATCGTTGGTGCGGGAACTGCTCGAGTCGGTGTCGCGCGCTGCCTCGTCTCATGCCACGGATTCCGAGGCGCAGGAGGAACACAGTCATGCTTGATCTTGCTGCTCTGCTGGAAGATTCGGCCCGGCGATACCCGGAACGGGATGCGCTGGTTCTCGGGGAAGCGAGGCTGACGTATGCGCAGTTCGACGCCTACGCGAATCGCATCGCCCATCTGCTCGTCTCGCGGGGTGTCGAGCCAGGTGACAAGGTGGCGTTGTCCTGCCCGAACGTTCTCGAGTTCCCGATCGTCTACTACGGCATTCTCAAGGCCGGCGGCGTCGTCGTTCCTCTGAACATTCTGCTCAAGGGGCGCGAAATCGCCTATCACCTGGCTGATTCGGAAGCAAAGCTGTACTTCTGTTTCGAGGGAAGTCCCGAATTGCCGATCGCTGAGTACGCCATCGCCGGGTTCGAGCAGAGCGAGACCTGTTCGGCCCTGATCGTGATCAGCGCCGAGTCGGGTGCACCGTCGTCGATCCTCGGAGTCGAGACTCTAGGCGAAGCACTGGCATCCGTGTCCGGCACGGAAACGCCTGCAGTCGCGGTTGTTCGTGAACCGACGGACACCGCGGTCATCCTCTACACCAGCGGCACGACCGGAAAGCCCAAGGGTGCCGAACTCACTCACTGCAACATGGTCTTGAATGCACTGTCGACCAACCGGTTGTTCGAGAGCGTTCCGTCCATGCATGAGCGTTATCTCCTGACTTTGCCGTTGTTCCACTCGTTCGGCCAGACAGTGACCATGAATGCGGGAATCTGCGTCGGTGCCACCTTGGTGTTGATGCCGCGCTTCGATGCGACCGCGGCACTCGAGATCATGGAACGCGAAACGATCTCGGTCTTCGCGGGCGTCCCGACCATGTATTGGGGACTGCTCGGCGTGCTGGACGAGGTAGTGAAATCCGGGGTGGATATCGAGACCGTTGCACAGAACATGCGGTGCGCGATCTCCGGTGGTGCAGCGCTTCCCGTCGAAATCTTGACACAGTTCAGGGAACGCTTCGGTGTTCAGATCCTCGAAGGGTACGGGTTGTCCGAGACCTCTCCGTTGGCCTTGTTCAGTGACCCGGAGAGCGACCCCCGGCCCGGTTCGATCGGCGTGCCGATCTGGGGCGTCGAAGCGCGGCTTGTCGACGACTCTTGGCACACGATCGCCGGCCCCGACGAAGTGGGTGAGTTGGCCATTCGCGGGCACAACGTCATGAAGGGCTATTTCAACCGACCAGAGGCGACGGCGGAAGCCATGCGCGACGGTTGGTTTCGCACCGGGGATTTGGCACGGGTCGATACCGACGGAAATTACTACATCGTCGATCGCGCGAAGGACATGATCGTGCGGGGCGGATTCAACGTCTACCCACGCGAAATCGAAGAGGTTCTGCTCACCCACCCAGCCGTCTCACTCGTCGCCGTCGTCGGGGTGCCGGACACGAGCCTCGGCGAAGAAGTTGTCGCGTTCGTGATCCGAGAGCCGAGTGAAGAGATCTCCGAATCGGATCTCGTGGAATGGACGCGGGAACAGATGGCCGCCTACAAATATCCGCGTCGCATCGAGTTCGTGCCGTCGCTGCCGATGACGGCAACCGGAAAGATTCTCAAACGTGAACTGAATCAAGCATTTTCGATGGTCTGAGGAGATCGATGACTGACGTTCGAGCAAGTGAAGCTTTTCCCGTGACCCAGGCCATGAAGGATTCGGGTGGCTGGAATCCGTTGTGGGACGGACTTTCGGAGCTGGATCCCGAGTGGACCGAGCTGTACATGAAGACAGCGATGCAGCCCTGGAACAGCGGGGTGCTGTCACCTCAGGTGATCCAGTTGCTGTGCATAGCCGTCGATGCGGCGAGCACACACATGTACGCGCCCGGCGTACGACGCCATATTCGCGCCGCGCTCGACATGGGAGTGACCCCGAAGGAGATTCTCGAGGTGCTGAAACTGACCACCGTCGTCGGGATTCATTCCTGCAATGTCGGCGTTCCGATCCTGATGGAGGAAATCGCGAACCGGTGAGGGCGGTCAGTCCCGCTCGCGGTTCTCCCGTTCCTCCCGCTGACGCTGGAGGAACGGGCTCGGGTTCTGTCCGCCGATCGGACCGTGGCCGAGGACTCCGTGCTCGTAGGCCGACTCCGCGTGCAGGGCAACGTCGATTCCGCGGGCCTCGTCTTCACGCGAAATGCGGAAGCCGAAGGTCTTGTCGATGAGCTTTCCGAGACCGTAGGTCACACCGAAGGCATAGAGCGCGACCACGACGACGCCGACGAACTGCTTGCCCAACTGCGCGAATCCACCGCCGAAGAACAAACCTTCCGGACCGCCTGTCATCACGGCCGTCGCGAGGAGTCCGATCAACAACGAGCCGACGATTCCGCCGACGAGGTGCACGCCGACGACGTCGAGGGAGTCGTCGTAGCCGAGCTTGTGCTTCCATCCCACGGCGTACGAGCAGACGATGCCGGCGATCAGACCGATGACGAGCGCACCGAACATGTTCACCGTTCCGCACGACGGGGTGATCGCGACCAGACCGGCGACGACGCCCGAAGCTGCGCCGAACGTGGTGGGGTGTCCGTCACGATTCTGCTCGACGAACAGCCAGCCGAGTAGTCCGGTGCAACCGGCGACGAGTGTGTTGAGGAAGATCTGCGAGGCCATACCGTCGGCCGCAAGGGCCGAGCCGGCGTTGAATCCGAACCAACCGAACCAGAGCAGGCCTACGCCGAGCAGGACGAACGGCAGATTGTGCGGACGCATCGACTCGGCCTTGAAACCCATCCGCTGGCCGAGGACCAGTGCCAATGCCAGACCCGACGCTCCGGACACGATTTCGACCACGAGGCCACCGGCGTAGTCGAGTGCGCCCATCTGGGCGAGCCATCCCTGCGGATTCCACACCCAGTGAGCGACGGGGACATAGACGAGCAAGGACCAGATGGGGACGAAGATCATCCAGGCGGAGAACTTCGCGCGGTCGGCGATCGCACCACTGATGAGCGCTGCAGTAAGGATTGCGAACGTCAATTGGAAGGTTGCGAACAACACTTCCGGGACATTCCCGTGCACCGTCGACGGGTCGATGCCCGCCATGCCGATGTGCTCGAGTCCGCCGATGATGCCACCGTGATCGTCGCCGAACACGAGGCTGTAGCCCACGAACAACCACGCAACCGTGACGAGTGCGATCGAGACGAAACTCATCATGATCATGTTGAGTACGCCCGTCGAGCGGACCATGCCGCCGTAGAACAGTGCGAGTCCTGGCGTCATCAGAAGTACGAGTGCAGTACTGACGAGCAACCAGGCAGTTGCTCCGGCATCGATGGTGGCGGGCACAGTTTTCTCCTCACGCACGCGGACCAGCCCGCGTGCACGGAACCCACGATGGGTGCGTGCGGTTTCCTCCGCACTGCGATTGTGTTGCGAACATGTTTCGGGAGAAGTCGGCGTTGCACCCGCACCGGACCACCTGTCGTGGGTCGCCGGTAGTCTTTGCGCGTGGCCCTGTACCGGAAGTATCGACCCGCGTCCTTCGCCGAGGTGGTGGGGCAGGAGCATGTCACCGCACCGCTCAGCACGGCCCTCGACACCGGACGCATCAACCATGCCTACCTGTTTTCCGGCCCGCGCGGCTGCGGAAAGACGTCGTCGGCGCGAATCCTGGCGCGTTCGCTGAACTGTGAGCAGGGACCGACGTCGACGCCGTGCGACGTGTGCGACTCGTGCGTTTCGCTGGGCCCGGGCGGCACAGGCAACCTGGATGTGACGGAACTCGACGCCGCAAGTCACGGTGGCGTCGACGACACCCGAGAACTCCGAGACAAGGCGTTCCACGCACCCGCCGCATCTCGCTACCGCGTCTTCATCATCGACGAGGCACACATGGTGACGGCGGCGGGTTTCAATGCGCTGCTCAAGATCGTCGAAGAGCCGCCGGAACACCTCATCTTCATCTTTGCGACGACGGAACCGGAAAAGGTTCTCCCGACCATCCGTTCGCGTACACACCATTACCCGTTCCGCCTGTTGGCGCCGTCGACCATGCGCGGACTCCTGGAAAAGATCTGCGCCCAGGAGGGCGTACCGGTCGAGCCTGCGGTGTATCCACTGGTCATCAAGGCCGGCGGCGGTTCCCCTCGTGACTCGTTGAGTGTCCTCGATCAGCTGCTCGCGGGCGCAGGAGAAGAAGGTGTCACGTATCCGCGCGCTCTCTCTCTTCTCGGAGTCACCGACGTCGCGCTCATCGACGAAGCAGTAGACGCCCTGTCTGCCAGTGACGGGGCCGCGTTGTTCGGCACTGTCGATCGCGTGATGGACGCCGGTCACGATCCACGCCGATTCGCGCTCGATCTTCTCGAGCGCCTGCGTGATCTCATCTTGATGCAGGCTGTTTCCGACGCCAGCGAACGAGGATTGGTCGACGCTCCGGAAGCGGAGCTGGTCACGATGCGTGAGCAGATTCAACGAGTCGGCCCGGCCACGCTCACCCGCTTCGCCGAAACTGTCCATGCCGGACTCAGCGAAATGCGTGGTGCGACGGCGCCGCGGCTGCTGCTCGAAGTGATGTGCGCGCGAATGCTGCTGCCGTCGGCCTCCGACACCGAGTCAGCTGTATTGCAGCGGCTGGAGCGCCTGGAACAAGGTATTCCGGCTGCCGGAGTCGCGGCTGCTCCTCGCGCGGCAGCAACGCCGGCACCCACCGTGCCGCCGCTCGAACCGGAGATTGCTTCCAAGTTCCAACGGCCCTCTCAACGCAAGGCCGAGCCTGAGGCACGGCCGGAACCAGCCGCGCCTGCTCCAGCTGCGGCGCCGCCGGTTGTGGAGGCTCCTGTCGTCGAACCTCCGGTAGCGGCAGTTCCCGTCGTCGAGACTCCCACTGTCGAGATCGTGGAACCGCCGGTTGCCGAGGCTCCGGTGGTTGAAGCTCCGGTTGCCGAAGCTCCAATAGTTGAAGCTCCTGTGGTTGAACCACCGGTTACTGCTTCTGTCGAGGCGGAAGAGCTGATCGGGCTTGCCGAGCCGGAACCCGACTACGAGCCCGAGCCCGAGTTCGACGAGCCGGCGGTTGCCGAAGCTGCGCCGGTCTCGGCAGGCCCCACAGTCGAGACTCTCCGTGAATCGTGGAACACCTTGCGCAACAAGGTCGGTGAACGAAACAAGGTTCTTCCGGCCATGCTGTCCGCTGCGACGGTTCACGACGTGCGTGGACATGTCGTTGTCATCGCTCACGGCTCACCGGTCCTGGGTGCTCGTGTGACGCAACCGCACAACGCGGCGGTCATTTGCGAGGTCCTTGCCGAAATGTTCGGTGGCACTTGGCAAGTCGAGTATCAAGAAGGTGCGCCTACAGCGCCTACAGTATCGAGCGCAACCAAGGCGACAGAAGCTCCGAGCCGCCCTGCCGCTGCGCCCCGCTTCTCACGGCCCAGTCAGGAGCGCGCAGCGCAGCAGCCCAAGGCCCCGCAGCCCCAGCGCGGAGATTCGGACGACATTCCGCCGCCCGAGGCCCCCGACTATCCGGAAGACCCTGGACCGGCGCCTGCTCCTGAGGTCGACTACGAGGCAACTCCTCCGCCTGCAACGCCGGAGGACGAGGACGAGATGTTTGCGGAGGCGGCTGAGCCCGCTGATCCGACTGCCAGACGTGATCCCGAGGATGTTGCAAAGGAACTCCTCAAGGACGTCCTCGGAGCTCGCCGCCTCGAAAGCTGAGTTGCCGAGTCGGTCCGTGTGCGTGAAACAGCTGTCGGAATCCAGCTGCACCACTGTGTGATCGAATTGTTATAAGTGCCGTTCCCTTTGTGTGCGCGCGTCTCGAAAGCGCACCGGCTCGGCCTCGCAAAGCTGAATTGTATGTGGCTGGTTTGCTGGCACATTCGTTCGCTCAGTTCCGGTGTAACGAAACGTCGATTCGGACGATGGTCGCCGAAGAATATCTGGAAGTTCTCGTTGTCTGATGGGCATTCGAGTGCTGCTGTTAAATTTCGGTGTGTCACGAATGTTCAGATTGATAGTTGTCGGATGTTTGTTTTGCGGGGATCGACCAATTTGGGACATTCGGCGAATTGGCCACATGTTCGGCATTGCGGTATTTCGGTGCATATTCAACTGAATATTTGCCGATCGCGAGTAAATGGCGGCCGTGAAACCGGGATCCGGTACGGATGTTCAAGCAGGAGCATGACCGGTTGCGAAGCAAATAAGTAACTCCGAGTTACAGCTAACTCTCGATTGCTGTCAAATTGCTGAAACACGTTCATTGCGACGAACGACCTTTGTTATTTGTTTATGCCTTGAGGTGAATCTGCGTTTTACACACCGATGAGGGCGTGGTTAGTCTTCGGTCGATTGAGTCTCCCGTGGATGCGCGCGAAAATAGGAAGTGTAAGATGACTGAAGATTCAACTAATCCTGCGATTGCGATAGTCGGGATGAGCATGTGGTCCCCCGGTGCACATGATCTGCAAGGATTTTGGGAGAACGTCCTCGCGCGTCGGATGCAATTCCGAAAGTTTCCGGAGTCACGGATGTCCCTCGACGACTACTGGAGCGCGAGCCCTGACGACGTCGACAAGACATACGCCGATCGCGGCGCGTTCATGGATGGTTTCGAATTCGACTGGGTCGGTCGCCGGATACCGGAGCGGACCTTCAAGTCGACAGATCTCACACACTGGTTGGCTCTGGAAACAGCACTCGGGGCTTTGACGGACGCGGGCTACAGCCGAGGATCGGTACCCACTGGACGCAGCGCCGCAATCGTCGGCAACTCCCTCACCGGTGAAGAATCCCGGATGTGGTCGATGCGTTTGCGTTGGCCTTACGTCAAGCGCGCACTCGCTGTCGCAGCCGAAGCGCGCCAGTTGGACAGTTCCGTCGCTGATGCTCTCGCCGAGACGATGGAAGATGTCTACAAGGGCCCATTGGTGGAGCCGAGTGAAGACACTCTCGCCGGCATGTTGTCGAATACGATTGCCGGCCGGATCTGCAATTATCTCGACTTCAACGGCGGCGGGTACGTCGTGGACGGTGCGTGCGCGTCCGGAATGCTCGCGGTGGCGACTGCAGCCGAAAAGCTGGCGTCCGGCGCGGCCGACTTCGTCTTGGCAGGGGGAGTCGACGTCAGCTTGGATCCTTTGGAACTGGTGGGATTCGCCCGTTTGGGTGCACTGACCCGTGGCGACATGAACGTGTACGACGCAAGCCGAAGCGGATTCATCCCGGGTGAAGGTTGCGGATTCGTGGCCTTGAAACGACTCGAGGACGCCAGGGCGGACGGCGACTACGTGTACGCGACGATTCGCGGCTGGGGCATCTCCACCGATGGCAAGGGTGGAATCACCAAGCCCCGCGCCGAAACTCAGGCCGAGATGATCCGTCGCGCATACTCGCGAGCGGGATTCGCGGCCAGCGAGGTTGCCTTCGTCGAAGGACACGGAACTGGTACTCCCGTCGGAGACCCCGTCGAACTGGCCGGCGTCCAGCAGGCCGCTCAGACGGACGGGCCCGTCGAGGCTCGTAGCATCGGCATGACGTCACTGAAGTCGTTGATCGGGCACACGAAGGCGGCGTCGGGCATCCTTGCGCTGATCAAGGCGACCATGGCCGTCAATCAACGAATCCTTCCGCCGCTCGCCGGTTGCACCGACCCGAACCCGGCGTTCGGAACCGAAGCGCCGGCACTCTTTCCGCTCGTCAACGGTGAGATCAGAGATCCGTCCGAGAAGATGCGTGCCGGTGCGCAAGCCATGGGTTTCGGCGGTATCAACTGCCACGTCGCGATCGAATCGGCTGATGCACCATCCAGCAAGCTGACACCCTCGCAAGACGTCCGCACGATGATGGCGTCGTATCAGGACACCGAGGTTTTCGTACTTTCTGCAGATTCTGCGATGGACTTGGCGACCCGAGCGCGGGATGTTGCAGATCTGGCGGTTCCGTTGAGTGTTGCCGAGCTGCTGGACTTTTCGGCGAAGCTCTCTCGAGTGATCTCGCCGACCGCGCCCTTCCGTGCTGCAGTGGTGGCCGGACGTCCCGCGCAGTTGGCCGAACGCATGCGTCAGCTTGCCGTGATCTGCGAGAACTCCGCTCCTGCATCCGGCCAGGTGAAGGTCGTGAGCAACGAGATCTCGATCTCGAACGCCGTCCACCACGACATCGGATTCCTGTTCCCGGGACAGGGATCCCAACAACTAGAGATGGCGCGCGTGCTGATCGAGCGCTTCGAGTGGGCACGCGAACTGGCGACCGAGGCGGACGGCTGGTTGGAGGGAGTTGGAGCGGAGGCGATCACGCCTCGAATTCTGCGGAACCCGGTCAAGAGCGCTGACGCTGCGGAATTGGCGAAGTGGAAGCGGGATCTCGCCCAGACGCAGTTCACCCAGCCTGCCGTCGCTTTGGCTTCGCTGCTCTGGTTCGAGTACCTCCGCCGATTGGGTGTCACACCCAGTGCTGTCGCCGGCCACAGTCTCGGCGAGTTGACCGCGCTCTACGCGGCAGGAGCTTACGACCAGAAGACGCTGATCACCTTGGCTGCGGCGAAGGGTGCGGCCATGGCTGTCAGTGGTGGTGGAAACGGCGCGATGGCGAGCCTGACCTGCGACCGATCGACGGCTGAGGCGATCATCGCGGAAACAAAGGGTTACGCGACCGTCGCGAATCTGAATACGCCTACACAGACCGTGGTTTCGGGCACCAAAGACGCGGTCGACGATGTGGTTGCCATCGCGAAGACGCGCGGAGTGTCGGCTCAGGCGCTTGCCGTGTCGAATGCTTTCCACTCCGAGATGATGAACGAGGCCGAGCGGGAGCTGAAGTCCACTGCGCCCGTTGACGAGCAAGTCGATTCGCTGACTTGCCCCGTGTATTCCTGCGTCGAAGGGAAACGCGTACAGACGCCACTGGCACTTCGCGAATTGGTCACCAAACAGGTTGTCTCACCGGTCGACTGGGTCAAGACGGTAAGTGGAATCTCGCAGGACGTGGACCTGCTCGTCGAGGTCGGTCCCGGCCGTGTGCTGACCGGGCTCACCAAGGCGATCAATGGGACCGACGGCGTGCGCTGCTTCCCCGTTGCGTCCAAGTCCGGACGCGACGAGGACTTCAATGTCGCACTGGCCGCGATGTACGTACACGGCGCTCAGGTCCGATGGAACGAACTTTTCGACGGCCGGTTCGTGCGCGAATTCGTTCCTGCCGATCAGAAGGTGTTCATCGAGAACCTGGCCGAGGCGAAGCTGACGGTTACCTCTGCTCCCGAACCGCTCGCACTTGGTACGTCCGGCGGGGATCCGGCTGCGGCGCTGGCCGATTACCTGAGCCGACGCGGGACCTTCCTCGTCGACGTGATTCGTGCTGATGTAGGCAGTGGAGCGACTTCTCCGTCTTCTCCATCTGCTCCGACTTCGCGGGCAGTCACCAACGGCCACGAATCCGTGGCAGCGAAAGCTCCTTCGCCGGTTTCGGCTCCGGTAGTCGAAGAGCCGGCTGACGCGGGCGCTGGGTCCGTGGAAAGTGAGCTGATCAGGATCCTCGCCGATACGACGGGATTCCCCGCCGAGTCGATCACGACGGATCTGCGTCTGCTCGATGATCTGAATCTCGACTCGATCAGTGCGGCAGAGGCTATTTCGAAGGTTGCGCATCAGTTCGAGGTTGTCGACCTCGACCCTGCCGAGTTGGCCAATGCCACGATCGGAGAAGCAGCATCGCTGATCCTTGCGGCATCACCGAATCTCGGTTCTGCCGTTCCAGCAGCGAGTTCGGTGCAGTCGGACGTGTCGCGAATACTGCTCGAGGTAATCGCGGAGGACACCGGATTTCCGGTGGAGTCTCTCGATGTGGATCTCCACCTGCTCGACGACCTGAACATGGACTCGATCAAGGCTGCCGATGCGATAGCAACTGTGGCAACGCGATTGGGTGTTCAGGGTGATCTGGATCCGGCCGAACTCGTCAACGTCAGCCTGGGTGAACTCATCGAAGTGCTCGATCGATCCGCGAAAGAGATGTCGGGGCAGCAGCAGTCGGTTGCGCGGGCGCTGCCGGTGAAGGCAAAGGGTCTATCAGCCGACAGCTTCACCTGGGTTCGCGATTACACCCTGGAAAAGGTTCGGAGCGAGACAGCGTTGCACGGAGTCCGAGACCTCACGGACACGACGTTTGTCGTCATCGGTGACGACGCCGGTTTGGTCGGAAGGTTGGAATCCGAACTGCGAGGGCGTGGTGCTCAGGTCGACATTCGCACATTCTCCGACGGCGCTCCTGCGAATGCACAGCACGTGGTTGCCGTAATGCCGCGTGTGACCGATGATTCCGTCACCGAAATCGGTTTGCGCCGTGGGATCGAACACATGTACAAGATGGTTCCGGCGCAGCAAAGTGGAGGCGCACGAACCACATTGGCAGTGATTCAGTTCACCGATGTCGAGTTGGGCAATCCGGCGCCGGTATCGAGTGCGGCGGCTTTTGCCGCTTCGGTGCATCACGAGCGCCCCGAACTGGATGTCCGCGTCATAGGATTCGACGGCTCGACTGCGGACGCGGTGGTGGCAACCACCGTCGTCTCCGAGTTGGATTCGGTTGCATCCTATGTGTTCGCGACTTACGACACCGAGATGGGACGCACGGCACTGCAACCGCGGGTTCTTGCCTCGAGCGACTACACCGTCCGCGAGAGCGGGTTGGGGAGTTCGGATGTAGTGGTCGTGACCGGTGGCGCGAAAGGCATCATGGCGCAATGCGCTCTGGCTCTCGGTCGAAAGACAGGCGCCGAACTAGTGCTGATCGGAAGCTCTCAGCGACAAGCGGGTGACGAAATCGCTTCCACTCTTGCGGACTTCACGTCTGCCGGATTGAGCGCTCACTACTATCGCTGCAACGTCACGGATGCTGCGGCGGTGGCCGGCGTCGTCGCCCAGATCGAGGTCGAGGTTGGGCCGATCACCGGGTTTGTCCACGGTGCGGGGGCGAATGTTCCGCGGCGGTTCGAGAGAGTCGACAGCGCTGCGGCTTTCAAGGAGGTTGCACCTAAGGTCCTGGGCGCAGCCAACTTCGTCGAAGCGCTCGCTGATCGCGACTTGAAGCTGTTCGTGGGCTTCTCCTCCATCATCGGATTCACAGGTATGCCCGGAAACAGCTGGTATGCATACGGAAACGAGCTTCTCGACGAAATGGTGATGCGGTATGCCGCCGGGCACCCGAAGACTCGGACGTTCTCGCTCGCGTACAGCGTGTGGGGGGAGACCGGCATGGGCGCCCGCATGGGCAGTGTCAACCACCTCGCGAAGATGGGTGTCATGCCGATTTCCACGGCTGCGGGAGTGGATCATTTCCTTCGTCTGGTCGACAGCGGACCCGAGGCGAGTCGTATCGTCGTGACCAGTCGACTCGGCGGTCTGGACACCTGGGCGCCGGCAGCACCGGCTCTGCCGGCGGTGTCGCGGTACATCGACCAAGTGGTGACCATCGAGCCGCAGGTAGAACTGGTTACCCGGACGACGTTGTCCACCTCAGCAGATCCTTTTGTCCTAGACCATGTCTGGAAAGGATCGGCGCTGCTTCCGACGGTGTTCGGACTCGAGGCGATGTCGCAGGCGGCGGCTTATGTCACCGGACGCGTGACTCTGGGCCGCGTCCGCATCGACGACATCAAGCTGGATCGACCGATCGTCGTCGACACGGTCGAGGGCACCAGAGTCGAGATCAAGGCAAGCGTCGTGGAGCAGGATCGTGATGCTGCAGGAACGCGGGTGCATGTCACGATCGGCACCGAACGGACCGGGTACGGACGGCCCCATTTCTCGGCCGACTTCATCTTCGGGCTGGACGAAACACTGCCGGAGTTCGAGAAGGAGTTGCCGCGACCGGTGCTCGACATCGATCCGTTGGACGATCTCTACTCGTGGTTGCTGTTCCAGGAGGGCGATTTCCGCCGACTCGAAGAGATCTCGAGCCTCGATTCCGAGCACATTCTCTTCAGCGCTATTTCGCGAGCCGACCGTAAGCAGCACCTCCTCGGTGATCCCTACTTCCTCGATTCCCTGCTCCAATCGGGTCAGATCATGGTTCCGCGGGAGATCTGCCTTCCGGTCAACATTGCGCGAATCGACATGTACGACGGACGATTCGAGGCTCGTTCGTTCACCGCGTACGCCTACGACAAGGTGCAGACAGAGACCCACATGCAAGCCGACGTGGCGGTGGTGAAGGACGGACGAGTGGTGATGCAGCTCGAGGGATATCGCTCCCAGATTCTCTCCCACGACGAAAGCCGTCCTACGGCTGAGGAAATCGCGGATCCGACTGCGCGCGACGCACAGATCATTCTCGACAAGCTCGCGCAACACAGCCGGGCGTTGGGAGTGAAGAGCCCGCGGGTTGTGGTCGCGCATACCCCGGGGATTCACGAGTTGACCAAGTCGGAACGCCACGAGCAGGAGAAACCGATCGCCGAGGCGGCCGTGAACATTCATCTCGATGAGGATGTGGTGATCAAATGAGTAATGCCTTTGCCATCGAATGGCAGGAAACCGGAAAGCCCGTCGTCGTCGGTGATATTCCGCCCTCTGTGGATGTCTCGCTCTCGCACGACGGCAGCAAGTCACTCGGTTCGGCCGGCGACTGGCCTCAGGGGTGTGACATCGAACCGATTCGCTCCCGAACCGCCGTGCAGTGGAAGGCGCTTCTGGGTTCGGCGCGGATTCCGCTGCTGGACGAGTTGATCGCAGGCGGCGAATCACTCGATCGTGCGGGAACCAGGCTGTGGGCGGCGGCCGAGGCGATCCGAAAGGCCACGGGGCAGATGTCGGTTTCTCTGGCGATGGGCGCCAGGGAGGACGACGCAGTGACCTTCCGCGGCGGCGCAGAGGGAAGCGTGGTGGTTCTGACTTTTCCAGCTCTGTTGACGGACAACGAGGAGCGGATTCTCGCGTTTGTGACTCATGAGGAGGATGCGGAGGAACCGGCGCAGGACCCGGCACCGCAGTTCGACTCCGGACCGTTGTCGGCGAAGTCTCTCGCGCAGTTCGATCCGATGGCCTACGGCTCCGACGTGCATGTGGTGGCCCGGAGCGGCTATCCGGCGGTGTCGATCCGGTTCCCCGTCGGGTTCCGGGACGCGTGCAACGTCGGTGGATCAGTGGGGTTCGCGAGCTTCGCGCTGTGGTTGGGCGCTTTGCGAGAGAGGGGAACCGGACCGATCTCGAAGCAGATCGTGGAGGACATGGCGACGGGTCGTTGGGGCATGGTGACCAACAACTCCGAGGTGTTCATCGATGCGAACCTGTACACCGACGACATTGTCGAGGGGACGATCTGGATCACCGAGCTCACCGGTCCGGATCGGGCAACCACCAATCTGCATGTCGAATGGTGCCGGGTCGACGGCGAGACGCGCACTCACATCGGGTGGAGTGCGATGCAGACGACGTGGGTGGAAATCCTCTCCCACGGTGTGGTGGCGGCACGGCCGATGCCGCAGTACTTCCACGATTTCATCGAGCCGATGACGATTCCGACGGGGACGAAGAACATCGCTGTTCCCACCGAACCGAAGAACGTCGATCGTGGTTCCGTGATCCGCTCGGCTCCGATGGTGCCGCGCAATCCGTACCTGCTCGAATCCGAGGTGTTCTCGACGACGTTGCAGGACGGAAACGTCGTGGGCAACATCTACTTCGGCAACTATTACATCTGGCAGTCGAGGGTTCGGGACAAGTTCCTGGTCCGTTCTCAGCGTGAGGCCATGGCGGCCAGAGGCGCTCTCGGGGAACTTCGTTGTGTGCACACCAGGGTTGAGCATCTGCGCGAGGTCATGCCGTTCGACGACGTCCTGGTCACGATGTCCTTGTCTGCCCTCTACGAGAGGGGGATCGACCTCGAGTTCGAGTACTTCAAGGTCAACGAGGACGGATCACGGGAGAAGCTCGCGATCGCTCGGCACAGAACTGTCTGGACGATGCCGGGCGCTCCGGGAGAACTGGAAATCTCTCCGCCGTCGAAACTTCCACAGTCGCTGATCGATTCGGTGCTGGAGGCGATCGACGGAAAGTAGACGGGGGATTTTCCGAGATCGAAGTGGAGAGACGGGTTGCGTTTTCCTTGTGGGAGAACGCAACCCGTTTCGATGGGGAGGGGAATGTATGGGTATCGGGGTTTCCAGAAGATCGGTTCTGAAAGGGTCGGTAGTCGGCACAGCGGCTGTTGCTTTGGGTGCAAAGGCAGGTGCTGCTCCGGCGGGGAGTGTGGATATCGAGTCTCCGTTGATTTTTCATTCGCCGGAGTTCGAGCCGTTCTGTGACGAACTACATTCGTTGTCAACGCTTTCCGGAAACGAGATCACACTGACAGCGCAAGTGGGGCAACATGCCTTTCATCGGGATTTTCCCCCGTCCCCAGCACTGTCGTACCGCAGCGGAGAGATCGGTGGCGGTTATCTGGGCCCTACCGTCGAGGCGCATTCCGGCGAGCCGATCATGTTGACGTTCGAGAACGATCTGACCGGACATCCGTTGGCAGCGGACATGGATATGACGCTGCACGGAATGCAGGCCGACTTTCGTGCGCGCCCGCCGACGTCGTTGCACTTGCACGGGGGAGTCACTTCACCTGAGAGCGACGGCCATCCGGAGCTGCTGGTGATGCCGGGACAGGCTGCGATGCATCACTTTTTGCACGGTCAGGAAGCCGCCCACCTCTGGTATCACGATCATGCGATGGGCATCACCCGGCTCAACGTCTACGCCGGTCTGATCGGCAACTATCTGATCAGGGATGAATTCGACACCGGCGAACTGGGAAATCCGTTGGGGTTGCCGGCCGAGGAATTCGAGATCCCGTTGATCCTGCAGGAGAAGATCTTCACGCCGACAGGCGCCCAGAACGGCCGATCCACCATCTTGATCCCGGAAGGATCGTGGGAAGGCGGCGCGGTGGGCGACGTCGGCTTGGTCAACGGCAAGGTGTGGCCGGAACTGTCCGTGGCTCGGGGCCTTTACCGCCTCCGCATCGTCAATGCGTCGTCGGCAAGTGTGTGGAATCTTCACTTCTCGAACATGATGACGTTCTGGGTCATCGGCAACGACGCCGGAATGCTCGACGCACCCGTCGCGGTCAATGCCTTCCGCTGCGCACCGGGGGAGCGGTACGACCTCCTCGTCGATTTCACCGGACTGTCGGAGGGATCGACGGTGGAGCTTCGCAACGACGAGGCGCCCCCGCTACCCGCCGCTGTCATCGGTGAAGTGACTATGCCGCTGTTCTGCCGGTTCCGCGGTGACGCCAGGCGCGGATTCACCGGTGGTGTTCCGTCGCAACTGCGCGGTGGGCGCCGGCAACGTGACGTTCTCGCCCCGTTGGAGCAGCCGACGGTAATTCGCACGGTGACGGTGAGCCAGCAACTGGAACTGCGGAATCCACCGGCTCAGATGACGCTGAACAACCTGACGTTCAGCACCACGGACGTCGAGAGGCCGCGGCAAGGCACCGTCGAGCAGTGGAACATCGTCAACACCACGCCGGACCCGCATCCGATACACCTGCACCTGGTGAATTTCCGGATTCTCGGCAGAACACCGATGCGGACGCTGGAGTACTTGATCCGACATCCGCAGCCGGTGATCGGCAACAAGTGGACTCCGTCGCCCGAAGGGTTCGAGGCGGGGCCGATGATCGCGCCGGCGCCGTGGGAAGCGGGAATGAAGGACACCGTCAGGGTGGACGGCGGCACCGTCACCCGGATCATCGTGCGATTCCCCACCGCGGATGAGCTGGGTTTCGATCCCGACGCGATGTTCGATCGTCTTCCGAGCGGTGGGATGACGGGCAGTGGGATGACGGGCGGTGGGATGACGGGCGGCGGGATGACGGGCGGCGGGCGCCACGATATGGCTGATTCTGGTCGACTCCAGGGATATGTGTGGCATTGCCATCTACTCGATCACGAAGATCACGACATGATGTTGCCGTATCGCATCGTGCCGTGAGTGCTTCCGGGGGCGCACCCGAAATGAACCGAAGCGGGCAGGCGTTCGCGCACCTGATCACCTCGGTCACCTAGCAGGATCGCTTCGGTCCTTCCCATGAATTTGGAACACGTTCTACAGTGAAAGGGCTGAGGTCTGTACCTCGGCCATGCGCCACCACCGAAGGTGGCGCGGACGATCTGCAGACCGGTTCGACGAATTACACGGAAGGAACACCTCACAGTGACCACAGAGGCATTCATTTATGAAGCCATCCGTACCCCGCGAGGCCGCGGCAAGAAGACCGGGTCGTTGCACTCGGTCAAGCCGATCTCGCTGGTCACGGGTCTGATCCAGGAACTGCGCGTGCGCTTTCCCGACCTCGACGAGGACCGGATCTCCGACCTCATCCTGGGCGTCGTCACCCCCGTTGGCGATCAGGGAATGGACATCGCCCGCGTTGCAGTCAACGATGCGGGACTGCCCGACACCGTCGGCGGCGTTCAGCTCAACCGTTTTTGCGCTTCCGGCCTCGAGGCCGTGAACATGGCTGCTCAGAAGGTTCGGTCCGGCTGGGACGAACTGGTGATCGCCGGTGGCGTCGAGTCGATGTCCCGCGTTCCGATGGGATCCGACGGTGGACCGTGGGCACTCGACCCCGCCACCAACTACGACAACTACTTCGTGCCGCAGGGCGTCGGCGCAGACCTCATCGCCACCATCGAGGGCTTCTCGCGTGACGACGTCGACGCATACGCCGTGCGCTCGCAGGACCTCGCCGCCAAGGCGTGGACCGGCGGATACTTCGCCAAGTCGGTAGTGCCGGTCAAGGACATCAACGGCATCACCATCCTCGACAACGACGAGCACATGCGTCCGGGCACCACGGCAGAGAACCTCGCCGGCTTGGCTCCCGCGTTCGGTGTGATCGGTGAAATCGGCGGATTCGACGCCGTGTCGCTGCAGAAGTACCACTGGGTCGAGAAGATCAACCACGTTCACCACGGCGGCAACAGCTCGGGGATCGTCGACGGCGCTGCCCTCGTGCTCGTCGGTAGCGAGCAGGCCGGCAAGGACATGGGTCTGACGCCGCGCGCTCGCGTCGTCGCCACCGCCACCAGCGGCGCCGACTCCACCATCATGCTCACCGGCCCGACGCCGGCGTCGAAGAAGGTTCTGGCAGCTGCCGGCCTGACGGTCGACGACATCGACCTCTTCGAGATCAACGAGGCATTCGCTTCCGTCGTCCTGAAGTTCCAGAAGGACCTGAACATCCCGGACGAGAAGCTCAACGTCAACGGTGGCGCGATCGCCATGGGTCACCCACTCGGTGCAACCGGCGCGATGATCACCGGAACGATGGTCGACGAGCTCGAGCGTCGTGGCGGCAAGCGCGCCCTCATCACCCTGTGCATCGGCGGCGGTATGGGCGTTGCCACCATCATCGAGCGCGTCTGACGCGGCGTCCGTCCTTCCAACGAGGCTTACCAGGAGTCAAGCAAAGTGACTGATCAGAACATCATCAACTGGGACCAGGACGCCGACGGCATCGTCGTGCTCACCATCAACGATCCCAACCAGGGCGCAAACACCATGAACGACGCGTACATCGCGTCGATGAAGGCCACCGTCGACCGTCTGGTCGCCGAGAAGGACTCCATCACCGGTGCCGTCATCACTTCCGGCAAGAAGACCTTCTTCGCCGGTGGCGACCTCAAGAACATGATCAAGGTCGGCCCCGAGCAGGCCGAGGAGATCTACAACCACAGCGTCGAGATCAAGGCAGACCTGCGTCGCCTCGAAACTCTCGGCAAGCCGGTCGTCGCCGCCATCAACGGCGCGGCACTCGGCGGCGGCCTCGAGATCGCTCTCGCGACCCACCACCGCATCGCGGCAGACGTCAAGGGAGTCAAGATCGGCCTGCCCGAGGTCACCCTCGGCCTGCTGCCCGGCGGCGGCGGCGTCGTGCGTACCGTGCGGATGCTCGGCCTGCAGAACGCGCTCATGGGCGTCCTGCTCCAGGGGCAGCAGCGTGGACCCGTTCAGGCCAAGGAAGTCGGCCTCATCGACGAGGTCGTCGGCTCGGTAGAGGAGCTGGTTCCGGCTGCGAAGGCATGGATCAAGGCCAACCCCGAAGGCGGCGTTCAGCCGTGGGATGTCAAGGGCTACAAGATCCCTGGCGGAACTCCGTCCACTCCGGCATTCGCTGCCAACCTTCCGGCGTTCCCCGCGAACCTGCGTAAGCAGCTCAAGGGCGCTCCGATGCCGGCTCCGCGCGCCATCATGGCCGCAGCCGTCGAGGGTTCGCAGGTCGACATCGACAACGCGCTGCTCATCGAGGCTCGCTACTTCACCTCGCTGGTGACCGGCCGCGTCGCGAAGAACATGATCCAGGCGTTCTTCTTCGACCTGCAGTCGATCAACGGCGGCGGTTCACGTCCGGCAGGCATCGAGAAGTCCACCATCAAGAAGGTCGGTGTCCTCGGCGCGGGCATGATGGGCGCGGGCATCGCGTACGTCTCCGCCAAGGCAGGCTTCGACGTCGTGCTCAAGGACGTCACCATCGAGGCTGCGAACAAGGGCAAGGCGTACTCCGAAGGCATTGAGGCCAAGGCGCTCTCGCGCGGCAAGACCACGCAGGAGAAGTCCGACGCACTCCTCGCCAAGATCACCCCGACGGCTGACCCGGCAGATTTCGCCGGCGTCGACTTCGTCATCGAAGCAGTTTTCGAGAGCCAGGAACTCAAGCACAAGGTGTTCCAGGAGATCGAGGACATCGTCGATCCCAAGGCACTGCTGGGCTCGAACACCTCGACGCTGCCCATCACGGGTCTCGCCACCGGCGTGAAGCGTCAGGAAGACTTCATCGGCATCCACTTCTTCTCGCCCGTCGACAAGATGCCGCTGGTGGAGATCATCCGCGGTGAGAAGACCTCCGACGAGACTCTGGCTCGCGTGTTCGACTACGTCCAGGCGATCCGCAAGACGCCGATCGTGGTCAACGACTCGCGTGGCTTCTTCACCTCGCGTGTCATCGGCACCTTCATCAACGAGGCCATCGGCATGCTCGCCGAGGGCGTCGAGCCTGCCACCATCGAGCAGGCCGGTATGCAGGCCGGTTACCCGGCTGCGCCGCTTCAGCTTTCGGATGAGCTCAACCTCACCCTCATGCAGAAGATCCGCAAGGAATCTGCCGACGCCGCCAAGGCCGAAGGCAAGGAACTGCCGGCAGATCCGGCCGGCGAGGTCATCAACACCCTCGTCGAGAAGTTCGATCGTAAGGGCAAGCTCGGTGGAGCCGGCTTCTACGATTACGCCGAGGGCAAGCGCACCGGCCTGTGGTCCGGACTCCGCGAGAACTTCAACTCCGGAACCTCCGACGCCCCGATCCAGGACCTCATCGACCGCATGCTGTTCATCGAGGCGATCGAGACGCAGAAGTGCTTCGACGAGAACGTCCTGATCACCACGGCGGACGCCAACATCGGCTCCATCATGGGCATCGGATTCCCGGCCTGGACCGGTGGCGTTCACCAGTTCATCGTCGGTTACGAGGGCGGCACGGCCGGCTTCGTCGCTCGTGCAAAGGAACTCGCTGCGCAGTACGGCCCGCGGTTCACCCCGCCGGCTTCGCTAGGGGCATAGCCCCCGTGCGCCTTTTTGGTAGTTACGGCTACCAAAAAGGCGCACAGGGGTTCATCCCCAGCTGGTGAGTTATCCACAGACGAACTCCGACAGCGAATTTCACGTCAGTCCTGTCGGAGTTCGGCCTGACGCTTGGTGCCATGACTACGTCTCATGGTGGAAGCGAGTTTCTCCGGATTCTCGATGCGCAATCCGGTCTGGTACGGCAACAGCAACTCTCGTCATTCGGATACAACCGAGGGATGCTGCGGAACTTTCTGGACCGCGGCGAATGGCAGCGCGTTCTACAAGGCGTGTATGCAGTGACCGCTGGCCCGCTCACCAGAGAAATGATCTTGAACGCCGCTTGGCTTTATGGTGGCGCGCAAGCGATTCTGAGCCACGACACTGCAGCTGAGGAATGGGGAATGCGTCGCATCGACGCAGACAAGCCAGTCCATGTCACCGTGCCCTACGGCAAGTCCGCTCGCTGTCAGTCCGCGACAATCCGCCGAGTTCCAGCGCGAACGTCGGGTGCACTTGTCAGAGTGGGTGGCGTGGTTCACCCCGGGGTAGTCGTCCACCGCTCCCGAGCCCACCGATACATCGGCGTGCCGTCAGTCATACCTCGAACGTCGCGGGCGGATACCGCGATTGATCTTGCGACCGCCGAATCCACAGCGCGAAGCGCCTACGTTTCACTCATCACCACAGTGACAAATGCGCGAATTCCGTTGAACGATGTGCGTCGTCGGATTGACGAACGAACACCACATCGATTCAAGGGTGCGCTTTCCGATGCGGTACGACTCCTGGCAGACGGGGTGCAGTCAACGCTCGAATACCACTATGCGGTCGACGTGGAGCAGGCGCACGGGTTGCCGTCGGCCAGACGCCAGTCACCGGTTCGCGTCGACGGTCGCACGTTGTACGAGGATTGCGACTACAGCGAATTCGGTGTGCCGCTGATCGTGCGTCTCGACGGTCGGTGGGCGCATTCCATGGCAGAAGTGGCATTTCGTGATCGCCGCCGTGACAATGCGGCAGAGCTGGCAGGTCGTCCGCGGTTGGTCTACGGATTCGACGAGGTGATGAAGACCCCGTGCCAGGTTGCACATGAAGTGGAGACGGTCTTGCGGCGCGGAGGCTGGGTGAGGACGCAGTCGGGTGCCTGCGGCACCTGTGCGCCTTTTTGGTAGTGCCGACTACCAAAAAGGCGCACAGGGGCTTTGCCCCTAGGCCTTCCACCACGGGCGAAGCGGCACATGCGCCTCACCCTTGGGGCCGAGCTTCACGGCCAGAACCTGGTGCAGCTGAACGACATTGCGCTCGAACCCGAGTCGTGAGCCGGCCATGTACAGGCCCCAGACGCGGGCGGTTCCTTCGCCGACCTCGGCGACGCACGCGTCCCAGTTGTCGACGAGATTCTGGCACCATCCGGCGAGCGTCAGTGCGTAATGCTCGCGAAGGTTCTCTTCGTGACGCACCTCGAGGCCGACGTTCTGGATTTCGGAGATGATGCGACCCGAACCGGTGAGCTCCCCGTCGGGGAAGACGTACCGGTCGATGAATCCGCCTGCCTTGGCGCTGCTTCGGTTGTCCGGACGGGTGATGCAGTGGTTGAGCAGACGCCCACCCTCACGCAGCTTGCCCTTGAGGAACTCGAAGTACGCCGGGTAGTTTCCGACGCCGATGTGCTCGGTCAGGCCGATGGAGGACACTGCGTCGAATCCGGTCTCGGCCACGTCGCGGTAGTCGGAGAAACGGACCTGGGCGAGATCGGCGAGGCCCTCGTCCTCGATGGCCTTCTGTGCCCAATCCGCTTGCTCGCGAGAGAGAGTCACGCCGATCACCTTGACGCCGCGCCTGGCCGCGTAGCGGACCATCGAGCCCCAGCCGCAGCCGATGTCGAGAAGTCGATCACCCTTCTGGAGTCCGAGCTTCTCGAACACCAGGCGGTATTTGTTCTCCTGGGCTTCTTCGAGCGTCTGTTCCGCATTGTCGTAAGCGGCACAGGTGTACGTCATGGACGGGCCGAGGACGTACTCGTAGAAGGTGTTGGAGACGTCGTAGTGGTGATGGATGACTTCGGCGTCACGAGTCTTGGAGTGACGCAGTCCTTCTGCGACGCGACGCCAGCGAGGGAGATGTTCCTGGGGCGGCGGGGCGATGGGCCGCAACAGATCCCAGCCCAGGGAGCGCGTGATGCTGGCGAGCGTCAGTGCGGACGGGCGCTTGAGGTGGAGTTCGTCACCCATGATGCGCAGGATCTCGTACGGATCACCGGGGTGGACACCCTCGGCTTCGAGATCGCCGGAGACGTACGCGCGGGCCATGCCGAGGTCACCGGGAGCTGTTGCGAGATAAGTGGTTCCGCGAGTCGACTTGAGGTGCAGTCCGTAGTCGGCATCTTCGGGGCCGGCGGTGCTGCCGTCGTACGCGGTGAATCGAAGCGGCAGCATGCCGTCGGAAAGCGTCTCGAGAATCTCGGCAATAGAGAGCTTGTCCTGGCTTTTGGAGTCTTTGAACGTGGTCATTTACGTTGCACCGCCTTAGAGAATAGATCCAATAAACGGGATTTCGGGTCGTAGCGTTCCTTGAGTCCGATGTACCGGTCGCCGCCGTAGTACAGCTCCTCGAAGTCTTCCTTCGAGTAGTAGGAGTCGGAGTAGAGCGATTTGTGTCCGTCGAAATCGCTGACCTTTTCTTCGATCAGTCGATTTGCTGCCCCCTCGCGCTCACCGGGAACGATCGGCACCGAAGACCAGAAGCCGATGTTGACGTAGGTGCGCTTGGGTTCGAGGGGGTAGAGGGGCCACGGCCGTGATGCAGAAGCGGCGGCAGGGCTTGGCTCGCGAAGACGCAACGGGCACAACCACAGTGGTTCGATCGGGATTTCCTCGAGGAACCACGAGACGAAGTCCGCGGTTCGTTCGATGGGTACCTCGACGTCCTGGACGACGCGTTCGCGCGGGGGCTTGCCCTTGCGCTTTTCGAGGCGATCTCCGATGTCGTACTTGTGGTCGAGGGCGATCAGCTTCCAGTAGAAGCTGCTGCGCAGGTACTGCTTGGGCCAGAAGCGCCGGATCTTCGGGTTCTGTGCGCCGAAAGCTCGTGAGCACCAGAACCAGTCGGTGTCCCAGCGCCACAGGTAGTCGCGAATGGTCAAGCGATCCGTCTTGGGCTGGGTGAGTGACGAATGCTGGATCGACCGGTAGAAGATGTCCTGGTCGGTGTAATCGCTGACCGGGCCTTCCTCGTCGGTTTGCACGCCGAGTGTGAGGTAGCTCTCGGAATCGGTGAAGACCACCCCGTCGAGATAGTCGACGGCGATCCCGTCGTACTCGCGTTCGGTGACGATGCGATCCATCGTTTCTTCGAGCTTCTTCAACGAATCGAAGCGCACGTGGCGCAAGGCGACGTACTTCTTGACGGGTTCGAGTGCGATCTTCAATCGCGTCGAATAGCCAAGGGTGCCGTAGGAATTGGGGAAACCGAAGAGCAGTTCGGCGTGTTCGCCGTCCGGTGTTGCGGTGATGATCTCGCCGCTTCCGGTCAGTACGTCGATTTCGAGTACCGACTCGTGCGGCAGGCCGTTGCGGAACGAGGTGGACTCGATGCCCAGGCCGGTCACCGCACCGCCCAGGGTGATGGTCTTGAGTTGAGGCACGACCAGGGGCGCCAGCCCGTAGGGCAGCGTCGCGTCGACGAGGTCCTCGTACGTGCACATGCCGGCGACGTCGGCTGTGCGCGCCTGCGCATCGACGGCGATGACACCTGCCAGACCGCTGACGTCGAGGCCGGGGGCCGACGTCTTGGCGCGAGCGCGGAACAGATTGGATGTCTTCTTTGCCAGGCGTACAGAAGCATCGGCGGGAATGGCGCGGTATGACGCGAGTAGGCGTTCGACGCCTTCTCTGTGCTGCTCGAACCCCATTTCACGCGCAGCATCGGAACCCGGGCCTTGCTTTGTCCGGATTCGATCTAACTTCTGAACTACCCCATTGAACGAGAGAGTCACACCCTGACGCTATCGGTAGTTGCGTGTGCAAGCTATCCGGAGGGGTATTAATGCCCGAATTTGATCGAGTTGTTGCAATCGAACTCGGTAAATGCTCCGAGTGGTGAACCAGCTCACACGGAATGGGTAGATGGTCGAGATACCCGGGCGCAGCAGGCAGTATGGAAAGGAATATCTGCGCAGTTCGAGGTGCGGATTCGGGTAGTCATTCGCGGTATCGAGCCGCGTTGGTCGAGCAAGGAGACGTAGGGCATATGGGTCAGGTCAATGCAATGAGTTCGACAGTCGTCACAGCAGCACCCGACAAGGTGCTCGCGGCGCTCTCGGACTACGAGACGGTTCGCCCGCGAATCCTGTCCGAGCAGTACCTCGACTACAAGGTCGTCGAAGGTGGCCAGGGTGACGGAACCGTCGCGCAGTGGACGCTCAAGGCGACGGAAAAGCGCTCGCGCAACGTCAAGGCGACAGTGACGGTCGACGGCAACGTCATCACCGAGAAGGACGCGAACTCCAGCCTCGTCACCACCTGGACCGTTGCCCCCAACGGCACCGGAACGACGGTGACGACGCTCACCCAGTGGCAGGGTGCCACCGGTATCGGCGGCTTCTTCGAGCGCACGTTCGCTCCGAAGGGTCTGCAGCGCATCCAGGCCCAGGTCCTGGACAACCTCAAGCGCGAACTCGTCTAACCGATCCTGCATCACCGAGATGGCGTCGTACCTTCACCGGTACGGCGCCTTCTTTCATGGGCCGGTAATGATCCGTCCGAATTCGGTGAGTGCGGGGTTTCCGCTTTCCCAGTAATCGCTGTGAACTCCGAACCCAGGCTCCCCGGGAGATCCGGTGAATACCTGCGCGCCGAATTCCGGATCCGACGGGTCGAACCCGTGGACTCCGAGGATCGTGGGGATCAATTGGACCGGATCCCAGAAGGCCGTCGTCGAATGAACATGGCGAGCCATCTCGGCCGAGTCGACGCCGTCCAGGCTCAGTTCGTTCACGCGCTCGGCATCGACGCCGGGGCTTGCGACAAAAACCAGTTCATCGACGTCGAGAGAAGCGCCACGGGTAGTCGCGGCACCGACGACGGTGCTGCCGTAGGAATGACCGATCACCACGTTGTGCGAAGGCGGGCCGTCATGCGAGGCTCGTAACCCGTCCTGGAAGCTGTCGAGCCTCGGCGCTGCGGAGTTGGCGTACCGATCCGAGGCTGCGTCGGGAATGCCTGGGGGAGCGTCGTATCCGGACCACAGGATCACTGATGTGGCTTCCGTTGGCGCCGCCCTGACCGCCGCGTCGTACATGGCCTTGGTTCGTTGCAGGTCTCCGCCGACGCCCGACAGCCCGGAGCCGGTTCCGGGAACCAGTGTTGCGACGTTGCCGGCGGCATCGGGATTACCGACTGCCACGACGGCATGCCCATCCGTGACCGAGAGAAGGAACGTGTCCGGTCGAAGTTCGCCGCGCACGGCCGTGTATCCGGCAGCTACCGTTCGATCCGGTAACTGCTCGAGCGCAGAGAGGTACCGCCGGTTGTAGTAGTCCCGGTCCAGAGCGGGAAGGCCGTCCCGGCTACCGATGGACGGATCCCACCTCGCCAACGCGTCTTTCTCGTTGGGCGTGAGCGATTCCCAGAGTCGGTGTAGCTCCGTTGGTGTCCCGGGGAGTGTCGACCTCCCATCGAGGATGTCGAGGACAGTGCGGTCGAGGCGATCAGGCTGATTGCCAAGGAGTGATCCGATCTCTCGGAATGCCGCACCCAGAGCAGTCGCGGCCCGGTTGTCTTCGTCGTCGAGTGCCGTCAATGCAGTGGAGATCTTCTGCTGAAAAACCTTTGCAGCCGTGTCGTTTTCGGAATCTTGCATGGCGTCGGCCAGATTCCACGGCTGCTTCGTCTCAGGTGCCGATACCGCTCCACTGTCTGACACCGTCAAGCCGTGTTCGAGAGTTGCCTCCTCGACCAGGTCCAGAACTGATTTTCGCGCCGCACCGATCGTATTGGCCGCTCCGCCATACAGATCCGCAACTACGCGAACCGCAACCGACAGCCGCGACGAGGAAAGCGAGATACCAGACCACTGCACTGCCGCCGCGCTCGACGCTTGTCCCTGCCAGAATTCGCGGACGGCGTCGATGCTGCGTCCGGCGTCATTGCCGAGGACTTCGATCTGCCGGTCGATGTCGATCAATTCCGAAGCGCTTGTGCGCAATTTCTCCGGTGACCATGTTCGAAGCTGAGAGACGGTGGGCTGCATCAGTAGGCTCCGCGCAGTTCGGACACCACTTCGCCCTCGGCAGCGTCGTACAGACGTGCTGCGGCAGCGGTTCCCGACGCCATGAGTCCCAATTGCGTAGCCAGGTACCGGTACGCGTCGGCGATGACGCCGGCATTCCCAGTCGACACAGCCGCGACAGCGGACGAGTTCAGGGCCGCCGCGGCTTCGAAAATCGGGCCGGCGGAATCGATCCCCGAGATCTGATCCGCGATTCGAGACAGATCAGCTGAAAGTTGCTGCAGAGCAGCGAAATCTACCTGAAGTATCGGCCCCATGGCAGAACCGTATCCAGGTGAGCGGGCTACTTCGGCGGTGCCGACATACCTGTGGACAAGTGGAATTTCTCCACAGAAGACAGGTCAGGGGGTTGTGAGGAAGGCCGTGACTCCGCTGGTGACGGCGGACGCATATTCCTGCTGACCGTCCGGGCTCGTCATGCGCGCTGCCTCGTCGGCATTTCGCATGTTGCCGAGTTCGACCAGAATCGACGGCCGCTGCGACAGATTGAGTCCCGTCAGATCGGCGCGTGGTGCCAGCCCGTCGTCACCGATGTAGGTCGACGGGGTGAGTCCGGCTGTGACGAGTGAGTCGCGCATGGTTTCGGCAAAGGTGACGGACGGGCCGGCCTGCACCGTGTTCAGCGGGGGCGCGGAGTAGCAGACGTGGAAGCCCTCGGCTCCGGCTGCTGCGCCGTCCGCGTGAATGCTCACCACTACGTCGGCGCCGGAGGAATTGGCAGCTTCGGCGCGTGCGTCGACGCAAGATCCGACGCTGATGTCGTCCGGTCGACTCAGGACCACTGTGGCGCCTTGGCCTTCGAGTTCGCTCTTGACCAGGCTCGCGACTTCCCAGTTGAAGGTGTGCTCGGGGAACCCGGCATCGGTGTTGGTGCCGGTGGTCTGGCAGTTCTTGGTGCCGCCGCGGCCCGTGGGGACCTGGGTGTTGATGCTGTCGTCGTTCGCCCCGCTGTGCCCGGGATCGAGGAAGACGACCTTGCCGGTGAGCGCAGCGGGGACGTCAGCGGCGACAGTGCTCAGCGGAGACACCTCGACCGAAGTCGTGGCCTCGGCAGTCTCGGTCGGAATCGTGCACGCAGCGCTCAGAAGCCCGGCCCCGACCATGGCGATCAGGGCAGTGGAGCGGAACACACGTGATGCCATGTTTGACCCTCTTGACGGTTTTACGGTGTCTGACTGGTTCCGGCGCACCCGCTCACGGTAGCGCGCACCGACTACGCTGGTGGGGATAACTCTGTAGAAAGGACCGCTCGTGCAACCAGGTGGAGCACCCGACATGTCTGCTCTGTTGGCTCAGGCTCAGCAGATGCAGCAGCAATTGATGGCGGCGCAGCAGGAAATGGCTCAGGCCGAAGTGACCGGTCAGGCCGGTGGCGGACTGGTTGTCGCCACGGTCAAGGGCACCGGCGAGGTTGTCGGTCTGCAGATCGATCCCAAGGTCGTCGACCCCGAAGATGTCGAGACGCTGCAGGATCTGGTGATCGGCGCGATCGAGGACGCTTCGCGTAAGGCACAGGAAGTCGCTGCTGAGAAGCTCGGCCCGTTGGCCGGCGGACTCGGCGGAGGCCTTCCCGGTCTCCCCGGCTTCTAGAAACGAGAACGCGTGTACGAAGGTCCGGTTCAGGATCTGATCGACGAACTCGGGAAGCTTCCCGGAGTCGGGCCGAAGAGCGCTCAACGCATCGCTTTTCACCTGCTCTCCGTGGAGCCTCCCGAGATCGACCGTTTGAAAAATGCATTGCAGCGCATCCGTGACGGCGTTCAGTTCTGCACGGTGTGCGGAACTGTCTCCGATCAGGAGAAGTGCCGCATATGCGCCGACGCACGTCGCGATCGCACGGTGATCTGCGTCGTGGAGGAACCGAAGGACGTTCAGGCCGTCGAGCGCACCCGTGAGTTCAAGGGTCGTTATCACGTGCTCGGCGGTGCGCTCAATCCGCTCTCGGGGATCGGGCCTGACCAGTTGCGTATCCGGGAGTTGTTGGCTCGCATCGCAAATCAGGAGGACGGCGTCGACGTGTCCGAGGTCATCATCGCCACCGACCCCAACACGGAGGGTGAGGCGACAGCTACCTATCTCGTTCGCATGATGCGAGACATTCCGGGGCTGACGGTGTCTCGGTTGGCTTCGGGTCTTCCGATGGGTGGCGATCTCGAATTCGCAGACGAGTTGACGCTGGGTCGGGCATTGTCCGGCCGTCGTGAATTGTCGCGGAACGCTTGATGAGCGGCACGGAGCAAGGTCAGCAGGTGCGTCGTACGTCCGAGCAGACGCGTGCGCAGATCATCGCGTCGGCCGGGAAAGCATTCGCGACTCGGCCGTACCGCGAAATCACGCTCAAGGACATCGCCGAAGACGCAGGCGTCAGCGCGCCTCTGATCATCAAGTACTTCGGTTCCAAAGAGCAGTTGTACGACGAGTTGGTCGACTTCCGGGCAGCGGCGGTCACGGTCTTCGATGCCCCGAACGACTCGCTCGGCGAGCGCATGGTCTCGCTGTTCACCAAGCCGTTGGAGTCGTACAAGCCGCTGTCCATGAGCTTGTTGTTCATGAGCGGCGTCAGTGAAGAGAGCAACCGCAAGCTGCGCGAGAACTATTCGACGCAGATGATCGACACCCTCGCCGGTCGCCTGTCCGGCCCCGACGCGAGATTGCGCGCGGAACTGGCGATGTCGATGGTGGTCGGAGTGGCGATCATGCGCCGACGGATGATGGCCGGCCATGCCACCGGCACCCAGGACGAGGTGGTTGCGCTGTACGCACCGCTGGTGCAAAAGCTGCTCGACGGGTGAGCGGCGTCACAATTCTTGCTAGGTAAATATCCGTTCACCTAATGTAGGTGAACGGATATTTACCTAGTGAGAACAGGCGGTGTGGGGTGACGACGCTCGACCGTCCGCCGGGCACGCCTGCAGTCACCACCTCCGATGCGGGACTCGCGCAGCCGCGCTCCCGCTTCCTGTTCCCCATCGTTGTCGCCGCCGCAGTGTTCCAGGCTGTTCTGCAGACGGTCATCGTTCCACTGCTGCCGGAGTTGCCGCACTTCACCGGCGCTGGACGCACGGCCGTGTCCTGGCTGGTGACCGTCACGCTGCTGGTCGGCGCTGTCGTCACTCCCATCTTCGGTCGACTCGCCGACATGTTCGGCAAGAAGAAGATGCTTCTGGTTGCTTTCTCGATGATGACTCTCGGCTCGATGTTGTGTGCGCTGTCGTCGGACATCGCTGTCCTCATCTTCGCGAGAGCGTTGCAGGGGGCCGGGTCGGCAGTCATCCCCATCGGAATCTCCATGCTCCGTGACGAATTGCCACGCAACAAGGTCAACGGCGCAGTGGCCATGATGAGTTCGACGCTCGGCGTCGGAACCGCTTTGGGCATACCGTTTTCCGCGATGATCGCGCAGTACTCGAACTGGCACGTCCTGTTCTGGGTAACCACCGCCATCGGGCTGTCCGTGACTCTTGCTGCGGTGCTGTTCATTCGAGAGTCCGAGCCGAATCCGTCGGGAAGATTCGACGGCGTCGGGGCGGTTGGTCTGAGCGCCGCGATGATTGCTCTGCTTGTGCCGATCACTCAGGGGTCGAGTTGGGGGTGGACCAGTGGAGCGGTGATCTCCATGCTGGCCGCGTCGGCGGTGCTGTTCACGCTCTGGGTAATTCAACAGCGGCGCAACGTCAATCCGCTGGTCGACGTCCGTGCTCTCGTGAAACGTGCGGTGTTGATCCCGCATCTGGCGGCTCTGCTGGTCGGGTTCGCGTTTTTCGGGAACACGCTGATCACGACACAACTGCTGCAGGGGATGAAGGGGCCGGGTGCCGGGTACGGCCTGTCGATCATCGCGGCAGCGCTCTGCCAGATTCCGGCGAGTATCGCGATGGTGCTGTTCTCACCGGTTGCGGTGCGTATCACCGACCGCTTCGGTTCACGGACCGCGATGTTGACCGGCGCCGTGTTCCTCGCCGGCGGGTACGGGATTCACGCCGTTGCCGGTAAGCCGCTGTGGGGAGTGGTTGCAGCACTGGGTATCACAGCGGTCGGGACTGCCATCGTGTACAGCACGCTCTCGCTGCTGATTCTGGTTGCCGTACCTCGTCAGCGACTGGCGGCTGCCAACGGGGTGAACTCACTTCTGCGGACGTCCGGAAGCACGATCTGCAGTGCGACGGTGGCAACCATTCTCGCTGCATTCGTGATCAGCGGTTCGGAACATTCCACGTCGTGGACCGGATTCTCCGTCGCCTACCTGGTGTGCGCGGGCTGCGCGGTGGTCGTGTTCGCGGTGTCGATCCTGTTGCCGCAGGGACGAACCCCGAAACATCTGGATTTGCCGGATCTGGTCAGGCGACCCTGAATCCCGAGAGGAAGAGCGTGATCATCAGATCCGCGAACTCGTCGGTGGTGTACTTCTGGCGATCCGGCCAATGCGTTGTCGACCACAAGGTGTCTCGTACCGATCGATAGAAAATTTCCGGTGCCACGTCTTTGCGGAAGATTCCCTGATCGACGCCTTCGGCAATCGCTTTCATCCAATGCTCGCGGACTTGGCGGGAAGGCCCGTCGACGGATTGCAGGAGATCGTTGTCGCGAAGATAAGCCCGATCGTTCTGGTAGATCGCCGTCGGGTGCGGGTGTAGTTCGATGACGACCAGCGTCTCGCGGATCAAGCCGCGCAGGACTTCCTCGGGGTCGTTTGCCGTCTTCTCCACCTGATCGAAGCGGAGCTGAATGTCGGTGATGAAGCCGCGCATGAGCTCGGCAACTATCGCATTCTTCGACTTGAAGTAGTGGTAGAGGCTGCCCGAGAACACACCGGCGGCGTCGCCGATCTCGCGAACGGTCGTGGTGGCGACACCCTTCCTGGCAAACAGCTCGGCTGAGCTCTCCAGGATCTTCTCCCGACGATCTGGTGATGCCACTGAAATCTCCACTGGTTGTCGGTCCTGCTCAGGGCAGGGTTTCGGGGGTGCCGGGCTGCCGGCGTCGAACGTAGCGCAATCCTGCCTGATAGCTCCGGCTCGAACCAATTCGTCGGTGAGATCGCGTGTTTCCACTTCCGGATTCCTATGCTAGCTTCAAAATCAAGCGCTTGCTCAACTTTCGTTCACGGAGGATTTCAGTGCAGAGCCTGCAGACGCAGTTTCCGAATTTCATCGGCGCAGAGGCCGAACCACCCCGCGTCGCCCGCTACGCCGTCAACGAGGCGATGATCCGCAACTGGGTCGAGGCGCACGACGACCGCAACTCGATCTACGTCGACGCCGAGGCCGCCCGCAGTACCGGTCGTCGAGACGTCGTCTGTCCGCCCGCCATGATCTCGACCTGGGTGATGGCGGGTTACCGACGTTATAGGCAGGTCCAGCAACTTCGTGCCGACGGAGTCTCCGAGGACTTCGCCTATTCACGACTGCTGGCGCTGTTGGACGAGGCCGGATACACCTCCGTTGTCGCGACCAACGTCGAGCAGGAGTATTTCGCGGAGCTGAGCCCCGGTGACCACGTCACCGCGCATTTCACCATCGAAGCGATCTCGCCGTTCAAACAGACGGCTCTCGGTCACGGGTGCTTCATCACTCTGTTCAAGAAGTACGTGGACCAGGACGGAAAGACGCTGGTCGAAGAGCGCTTTCGACTGCTCAGATTCAAACCAGATGCCCAGACAGATACCAAGCCCGAAGCCCAGGAGGTAATCGCATGAGCGAGACTGGCTCCCGCCACACCGCGGTGCCGAGACTCACCGTCACCGACGACAACGATTTCTTCTTCTCCGCGGCCAAAGAGGGTCGCCTCGAGATCCAACGGTGTGCGGATTGCAAGACTCTGCGCCACCCGCCAGCGCCCGCCTGCCCGGAATGCCGCTCGTTCAGTTGGGACACAGTCGAATCCACGCGGCGATGCACGTTGCACAGCTTCACGGTCATCCATCACCCGAAGGATCCTGCTTTCGAGTACCCACTCGCCGTCGGACTCGTCGATCTCGAAGAAGGCACGCGTCTGGTTGCCGACATCGCGGGGATCGATCACGAGGAACTCGACTTCGGCATGGAACTCGAAGTGACCTTCTCCGAGCACGCTCACGGCGAGATGCTGCCGCAACTGAGGCGACGGGGTTCGGTGCAATGACGAAACTGATTGACTGCGAAGTGGGTTCGGTCCTCCCGAGCCTCGAATTGCCGTTGGATCGAACGCTGATCGTCGCCACCGCGATCTCTTCTCAGGATTTCGAGGACGTGCATCACGATCCGGGCAAGGCCCAGGATCGCGGAACTCCCGACATCTTCATGAGCATCAACACCACCAACGGGCTCATCGACCGCTACATCACCGACTGGTCCGGCCCGGCATCACGGATCGTCAAAACATCACTACGGCTTGGTGTTCCGAACTTCCCCGGAGACACCATGACATTCACCGGCAAGGTCACCGCCACAGACGGCCGGGCGCTCACCGTGACGGTTCTCGGGAAAAACGCCCGCGGAACACACGTGACGGCCGACGTGACTCTCGAACCGGTGGAAAGGGTAATCGCATGACACGAGGATTTTCGAGGCAAGCAGCCATCGCCGGAATCGGCGCAACCGAGTTCTCCAAGAACTCCGGCCGCAGCGAATGGCAGTTGGCGTGCGAATCCGTGATCGCCGCACTCGACGACGCTCACATCGAGGCAGAAGAGGTGAACGGATTTGCGCTGTTCACCATGGAGAACAATCCCGAGATTGCGGTCGCACGCGCCCTCGGGATCCCGGAACTGACGTTCTTCAGTCGAATTCCACACGGCGGCGGCGGTGCCTGCGCACCGGTTCAACAAGCAGCGCTTGCCGTCTCCAGCGGAGTTGCCGACGTTGTGGTCGTCTACCGCGCCTTCAACGAAAGATCCGGTCACCGATTCGGCGCCGGGCCGCCACCTTTTGCGTACAACGCGTCGACGGACCAGGAGTATCGGAACTGGATCAACCCGTACGGGCTTCTGACCCCGGCGCAGCAGGAAGCCTTCCTCGCCAAGCTGTACATGCACAAGTACGGGGCAACAAGCGCCGACTTCGGCCAGGTCTCGGTCCTCTCACGCAAGCATGCGGCGAACAACCCCAAGGCCTGGTTCTACGAACGCCCGATCACTATCGAGGACCATCAGAACTCACGCATGATCGCTGACCCCATCCGCCTGCTCGACTGCTGCCAGGAAAGTGACGGCGGACAGGCGCTGGTCATCGTCAGTGCGGAGCGCGCCCGCGACCTGCCGCACAAACCTGCGGTCATCAGTGGCGCTGCGCAAGGTGTAGGTCCGCAACAGATTTCGATGAGCAGCTACTACCGCGACGACATCGACAGCATGCCGGAAGTCGAACTCGTGGCGCGCCAACTGTGGGACCAGGCCGGTATCGGGCCGGACGACATCGATGCCGCAATTCTCTACGACGCCTTCACTCCGATGGTTCTGCTTCAACTCGAGGAGTACGGATTCTGCGGTCGGGGCGAGGCAAAAGACTTCATCGCCGACGGCAATCTCGAGCTGGACGGTCGCCTGCCGATCAACACCCACGGCGGTCAACTCGGTGAGGGATACATCCACGGCGTCAACGGTATTGCCGAAGGTGTTCGCCTGATCCGCGGCACCTCCACCAATCAACCGACCAAAACTCTGGACAACGTGCTCGTGACCGGCGGCTCTCCCGTCCCGCACAGTGCGCTCGTCCTCTCGGCAGATCGCTGAATCTGCCGCCTATTCGAGAAAGCAGGAACAAGATGAGCGAGCGGATCACCTACGCCAGGGCCACCCACGGCGAGGAAGAAATACAGGCTGTTGTCGACGTCTTGCGCAGCGGGCATCAAGGATTGCGCATCGGCAAGAACGTCTTCGAGATGGAAGAACGTATCGCGGCCTTGGCCGGCAAGAAGTTCGGCGTCATGTGCAACTCGGGATCCTCGGGTTTGTACTTGGCAGTCGAGCTGCTCGGACTGCCTGCCGGCAGTGAGATCATCACGTCGCCGTTGACGTTCTCCACCGACATCGCACCGATCGTGCGTGCCGGTCTGGTGCCGGTGTTCGTGGACGTGGAACCCAACACGTTCAACGTCGACGTCACCAAGATCGAAGCCATGGTCACCGCGAAGACCGGTGCCATCCTGATGCCGAACCTGGCCGGCAACTGCCCAGACTGGGACGTCATCCGTGATATCGCTGATCGCCATGGACTCAAGGTGATCGAGGATTCGTGTGACGCGATCGGCGCCACGCTCCGCGGTACTCCCACCGGGTCTCGGGCGGACATCGTCGTCACCAGTTTCTCGATGGCACACATCATCACGTGCGCGGGAACCGGTGGAATGGTGTGCGTCGACGACGAAGCCAGCCGTGACAAGGCTTTGCTGCTTCGCCGCTGGGGCCGTCGTAGCGAGCCGAACCTGTTCGGCAGTACCAAGTCCGGCCGAGTCTTCCGTGAAGAACTCGACGGCGTCGACTACGACAACGACTTCATCTTCGAGCTCATGTCGTGGAACTTCGAGCCCTCCGAACTCGGCGCAGCTTACGGCGTCGTGCAGCTCGACAAGCTGGAACAGAACTACAAGACGCGTAAGGCAACATTTGCGGCCTTCTCGGCGGCATACGGCGCCCACCCTGAATTCTTCACGACGCCGGTAGAACTCGACGGTCTCGACACGGCGTGGCTGTGTTACCCGGTGATGATCAACGAGAACGCCCCCTTCACGCGCAGCGACCTGCAGGAAGCCATCGAGGCCGACGGCATCGACACCCGAACCGTGTGGAGCGGCAACGTCACTCGTCACCCCATGATGAACAACATCGAATTTCGCCAGCCGGCCGAAGGTTTGCCGGAAGCGGACGCAGTTTTTGCCCGCGGCATGACACTCGGCATGAGCCACGGTTTGCGTGACGACGAAGTTGCTCGGATTGCGGAGAGCATCAATCGCTTCGCCGCGAAGTTCAAATAGCATGACGAGGCGCTTTGACGGCCGCCGAGCGCTTGTCACCGGTTCCAGTCGCGGAATCGGTGCGGGCGTCGCGGAGCGACTGGCAGCGGAAGGTGCCGACGTCGCTCTCGTGGCTCGGACGCTCGGTGCACACGCAACCCTGCCGGGCAGTCTCGAAGAGACTGCGGCTCGAATTGCCAAGTACGGAACCAAAGTCGAGATAGTTGTCGCAGATCTGACGGACGAGCAGCAGCGCGACACCGTTGTGCCGCTGGCGATCGAGAAGCTTGGCGGGACTATAGACATCCTGGTGAACAACGCGGCAGCGGCGATCTATCAGCCGCTCTCGGATTACCCACTGCGGCGGCGACGGTTGATGTTCGAGGCAAATGTCCATGCACCGCTCGATCTGATGCAAGCCGTGGTGCCGGGGATGGTGGCAAACGGATACGGCTGGATCGTGAACGTGTCCAGTGGCACCGTCAAACCGTGGCATGGCCCGCCGTTCACGTGGGTCGAACCGGGAACTGCCATGACCGTGTACGGCGCGTCCAAAGCAGCGCTCAACAGGATGAGCAACGGCATGGGCGTGGAGCTTTACGGCCAGGGGGTTCGCGTCAACACGGTTCAACCGCGGGCAGCGGTGCTCAGTGAGGGCGCCAGGGTCCTGGTCGGTGAGACTATCCGGCCGGATCAGGTCGAATCTATGGAAGAAATGGTGGAAGCGGTCACAGCGCTGTGTGATTGCGACACCGAGTTCACCGCGCGCTCGAGCGTCAGCTTGGACCTGATCGACGAGTGGTCCCTGACCGTGCGTGGTCTGGACGGAACGGCATTACCGGAGAACCCGGCATTACGAACCGAGGAGTTGGCATGAAGCCCGTCATCGTGGACGCAGCACGAACGCCGTTCGGCAAGCGTGAGGGTTGGCTGTCCGGAGTCCACGCGGCGGAACTGTTGGGTTATGCGCAGAAAGGCGTGCTGGATCGGGTGGGCGTGGATCCTGGCGCGGTCGACCAGGTCATCGGCGGCTGTGTGACGCCTCTCGGTGAGCAGTTCGGAAACATCGTGCGTACGTCCTGGATGCATGCGGGCCTTCCGTTGAAAGCGGGCTGCACCACGATCGACGCGCAGTGCGGAACCGCGCAGCAATCGGTGCAGTTGATTGCCGGGCAGATTGCCATCGGTGCAGTCGACGTGGGTGTGGCGTGCGGTGTGGAACTGATGTCCCGCGCTCCGTTGACGTACAAGGTGGGTACCGGCGTCGGAACACCACGTCCGGAGTCGTGGTCACTCGATACCGTCGATCAGTACACCGCGGCCGATCGGATTGCTGTCAAGCGCGGTTTCGGCCGCGAGGATCTCGACTCCTTCGGGCTGCGCTCGCAGCAGCGAGCCGCAGCAGCATGGGAGGCAGGACGCTTCGACTCGCACATCATCGATGTGGTCGCTCCGGGCTCTGACGCTCCGGTCCATCGGGATCAGGGTCTGCGCGAATCGAGTCTCGAAGGACTCGCGAAACTGCGGACCGTTCAAGAGGGCGGATTGCACACCGCTGGAACGTCTTCGCAGGTCTCGGACGGTGCGAGTGCCGCTCTACTGATGTCCGAGGATCGAGCCAGGATGCTCGGCGTGCGGCCGCGGGCAAAGATATTGGCGCAGTGCGTCATCGGCGGAGACATCGAGTTCATGCTCGACGGTCCCGTGGACGCGGCAAACATCGTGCTCGGCCGCACCGGTCTGACGATCGACGACATCGACCTGTTCGAGGTCAACGAGGCATTTGCTTCGGTACCGATGTCGTTCGCGCAGGTTCACGGCGTCGATCCCGAATTGCTGAACGTCAACGGTGGTGCAATCGCGCTGGGCCACCCGGCCGGTGCAACCGGAATCAGACTGTTGGCCAATGCCATCGACGAACTGGAGCGCCGGGACAAGTCCATCGCGCTGATCGCGATCTGCGCGTCCGCCGCAACCACCTGCCTGATTCTCGAACGCATCTGACAAGAACCGAAGATTGAGGAACCTGCCATGGCACTGCCCCTGCTCGAAGATCACCGTGACCTGGCGGAAGCGGTAGCCGCATTCGCGAACCGCTTCGGTGGAATCGCCGATACGCGGAGCAACGTCAAGCGGTACGCCGCCGGTGATCGGCCGGACTCGTGGGATGGATTGGTCCGTCAGGGACTGCACGCAGTGCACCTGCCGGAGCAGTACGGCGGTGACGGGGCAGGGCTTGCCGAACTGGCGGTGGTAGTCGAGCAATTGGGTGATGCGCTTTACCCGGGACCGTACGTTCCGACGGTCATCGCCAGTGGGATCCTCGCAACAGCTGCCGGCCCGGCTGCGGAATCAATGCTGATCGAATTGGCCACCGGCGCAACCGGAGCAGTCTGCACCGGCGTGGGATTGCGCGCGGCTCGCAGCGATGCAGGGTGGGCCGTGAGCGGTTCTGCCGACCCGGCTCTAGGTCTACCCGGAGCCGATGTCGTTCTCGTGCAAGCGAACAGCGAAGACGGCGAGTTGTGGTTCCGGCTCGAGCAGTCGTCTTCCGCTGCGGTGGAGGTCGAAGACGGAGTGGATCTGACACGCTCGATCGGGACGCTGACGTTGACCGATCACAAGGTCGACGCTGGGCTGATCGTCGAGGGTCTCCAGGCGCACCGAGTCGAACTGATTGTCAACACGGTGTTGGCTGCGGAGGCGAGCGGTATAGCCGGGTGGGCGCTACGCACCGCGGTCGACTACGTGAAGTCCCGGCAGCAGTTCGGCCGTCCGGTCGGAAGCTTCCAGGCAGTTCAGCACAAGGCGGCCATGATGCTGGTCCGCTCCGAGATTGCCTGTGCCGCAGCGTGGGACGCCGCTCGGTCCGAAGAGCACGACGAGGATCAGCACAGACTTGTCTCGGCTCAAGCTGCGTTGGCCGCTTTGCCCGTCGGCATCGAGAACGCCCTCGAATGTGTCACGTTGCTCGGCGGAATCGGATTTACCTGGGAGCATGACGCGCATCTGTACTGGCGCCGGGCAATCAGTATCGCTGCGGTGGCGGGATCCGAGGTGAAGTGGGCACACACGTTGGGAGACCGGTCCGCCGATTCGGAACGGGATTTCTCCTTTGTCGACCCGGACATGCTGCCGGAACTACGAGAGCAGGTTCGCAGGGTTCTGGACGAGGTTGCGCTGCTGCCCGACGACGGAACCACCAGCGCCAGTTGGGCGCCGGCCAAGGGGAGTGCTCGACGCGCCCGATTTGCCGACGCCAAACTGGTAGCCCCACACTATCGGGCGCCGTACGGGCTGGGAGCAGGACCGAGAGAACAGGCCGTCATCGCACACGAATTCGCGATGCGAGGTTGGGCTCAACCGTCCACGGTGATCGGGGAATGGGTGCTGCCCACGATTCTCGAACACGGCAACGCCGAGCAGCAGGACAGGTTCGTCGAGCCTTCGCTGCGCGCCGACATCATCTGGTGCCAGCTGTTCAGTGAGCCGGGCGCGGGATCAGACCTGGCCGGTCTGAGCACGAAAGCGCGCAAGGTCGACGGTGGCTGGGTCCTGTCGGGTCAGAAAGTGTGGAACTCGGGCGCGCACGAGGCCGATTGGGGAGTATGCCTGGCGCGTTCCGACGCCGACGCTCCGAAACATCGTGGGCTGTCGTACTTCCTGGTCGACATGACCTCGAAAGGTATCGACGTACGTCCGCTGAAACAAGCCACCGGTAAGTCGGAGTTCAACGAGGTATTCCTCGACGACGTCTTCGTCCCGGACGACTGCCTGGTGGCGGAGCCGGGGCAAGGGTGGAAGCTTGCTGCGACAACGCTGTCCAACGAACGCCTGAGTATGGGCAGCACGCTGCACCACGGTTCGAGTCGGCTGTTCCGTCAGGTTATCGCCGACGCGAGCCACGACTGCCCTCGCGAAGACGCAGTGGAGGGCCTCGGCCGCAGTATCTCTCGTGAGTTGGCACTGTCCGCGATGAATCTACGCGGGGTGTCGGCGCGACTGGCGGGTCAGGAACCGGGCGCCGAGATCAGCGTGTCGAAGGTGTACAACGCCCTGGCGCAGCGTGAGGGCTCGCGGGATCTGTTGCGACTGCTCGGACCTCGTGCCGCCGTTGTCGACCCGTCGGCGAATTACGCGATAGACCACATCGGACTTCCCTCGATTCTGTTCGGCGGCGGAACCGTCGAAATTCAACTCAACGTCATCGCGCAGCGCGTACTCGGCCTGCCGCGTTCGTAGATCTTAGGAGTTTCACCATGTACTTGGATTTGTCGGAGGAGTCGAAGACTCTGCGCAAGGAATTGCGGGCGTACTTCGCGGAGATCATCAACGACGAAGACCGCCGTGCTCTCGTGGATCAGACCGAAGGCGGCCCCGTCTTCGATCGCATTCTGCGCCGAATGGGTAAAGACGGTTGGCTGGGCTTGGGGTGGCCGGAGGAATTCGGCGGCCGGGGTGAGAACCCCGAAGCTCTGTACGTGTTCTACGACGAGGTGATTCGCGCCAATGCGCCGCTGTCGCTGGTCACGCTGAACACCGTCGGACCCGCTCTGATCAAGCACGGGACGCAAGCTCAGAAGGACTTCTTCCTGCGTCCGATCCTGGCGGGCGAGTTGATCTTTGCCATCGGCTACACCGAACCCAATGCGGGCACCGATCTCGCGGCCCTCGAAACACGCGCCCGCATCGAGGGTGACGAGCTTGTCATCAACGGCAACAAGATCTTCACCAGCGCCGGTGTGTTTGCCGACTGGGTCTGGCTTGCCGTTCGCACCGATCCCGACGCGCCTACGCATCAGGGCATTTCCGTGGTCCTGGTGCCGACCAATTCGCCGGGGTTCTCGGTCACCGAAATTCACACCGTGGGCGGAATCAGCACTTCGGCAACCTATTACGAAGATGTTCGGGTGCCGATCACCAATGTCGTCGGTGAGCTCAATCAAGGGTGGAAGCTCATCACCAACCAGCTCAACCACGAACGTGTTGCCCTGGCGGCACGCGGTGGTATAGCCAACGAGCTCTTTGCCGAGGTGGTCGAATGGGCAAAGACCGAACCCGCCGGTGACGGCCACGTCTACGACATCGGCTGGGTACGTGAGAAATTGGCGGAAGTCTACGCGCTGCTCAGTGCTGCCGACCTGATGAACCTACGACTGGTGGCGGACGTCGCCGCCAACACCTTGGGCGGCGGGGATTCGGCCGCGGCCAAGATCTTCGGTACCGAAGCCGTCGTCAGTGCGTACGGCATGCTGCAGGAAGTGCTGGGCGCCAAGGGCTTACTGCGCCCCGGCACACCCGGAGCGGTACTGGAAGGGCGGGTCGAGAACCTGGGTCGACGCGCCCAGAACAACACCTTCGGCGGTGGTACCAACGAGGTGATGCGTGAAATTGTCGCCGCAAAATGTCTGGGCATGGCGCTTGCTGCGCGTCGCCGGCCCGCTGCACAGAACGAAAAGAGCTGAGATGGAATTCGAATTCGACGACAACTTGTCCGCCGTGCGGGATCTGAGTGAATCGATCTTCTCGGCGAAGTCCGGAGTGGACCGCCTGCGGGAAGTGGAGGGCGCCGGCGGTTTCGACGCCGAACTGTGGAAGCTCCTCGCCGATTCCGACGTTCTGGGAATTCCTCTGCCAGAGGAGGTCGGGGGAGCGGGACTCGGAATGCTAGGCCTGGCAGCGGTGCTCGAACAACAGGGCCGCCGGGTCGCCCAGGTGCCGCTCTGGTCGGTGATTTCGACGGCAGCGCTGCCGATTGCCGAGTTCGGCAGTACGGAGCAGAAAGCGTCGTGGATTCCGGGACTGCTCGACGGCTCGGTGATCGTCACCGGCGCCTTCGACACCGGTTACAACGCCGAGACGGCAGTTCGCGCCGAGCCGGCTCCTGACGGCTGGGTTCTGTCGGGCCACGTCGACTCCGTACCGGCCGCCGAGTTCGCTGCCGCACTGGTGGTTCCGGTGACGATGCCGGACGGCGGTGTCACCGTGATGATCGTGCCGACGGACCGGGACGCGCTGGTGCGTACACCGCTTGCGGTGACGAACCGCGAGAGCAACAGCGCTGTGCAGTTCGACGGGGTTGCGGTTACTGCAGCTGACGCACTTCCCGCAGACGGCGCGGTGGTTCGAGACTGGACGTTACGACGTGCACGGGTGGCTCTGGCGGCCCTGGCTACCGGCGTCTGCGAGGAAGCGCTGGCGATGACGGCGAAATACACCTCCGATCGAGTGCAATTCGGACGTCCACTCTCGACCAACCAGGCAGTTGCCGTCCGGGCCGCCGACGCGTATCTCGACACCGAGAGCACCAGATTGACCACCCACCGCGCTGCCTGGCTGATGGACAGCGGAGTCGAGAGTGAAGCGGAAGCAGCGGCGCTGGTCGCCAAATGGTGGGCGTCGCGTGGCGGTTTGCGCGTGGTGCACGCGACCCAGCACATGCACGGCGGAATCGGCGCGGATGTCGACTATCCGATTCACCGCTATTTCCTGTGGGGACGGCAGATCGCCTTCACTTTGGGGAGCGCGGGGGCGATAGGCGCCGAACTCGCCGATCAGTTGGAGATCCGAGCCCAGATCGGGGCGTCGGCGTGAATATCTGAGACGACAGGTTCCAGTCACGGGCAGCGCGTCGGCAATCATCGCGCTACTCTGCCCTTCGTGAATCGCACCAGTTCGTTCATCAGGCCGTTGGTTCCGCGGGACCCGCACGAGCCGCACCGGGTGGCGACGCCGCTCGAACTGCTCACCGACCTCTGCTTCGTCGTGGCGGTCGCTCAAGCGGCCACCGGCCTGCACCACGCGATCAGCGAAGGGCACGCGGCTTCGGGCGTCGGGCACTTCGCGATGGCGTTTTTCGCGATCTGGTGGACGTGGCTGAATTTCACGTGGTTCACCTCGGCGTACGACAACGACGACGGAATCGCCCGGCTGCTGACCATCTTCCAGATCCTCGGATCGCTGGTCCTTGCAGCCGGCATCGTCCGCTTCTTCAACGACGACGCCCTGCTGATCATCGTCGGCTACGTCATCATGCGAATAGCACTGGTCATCCAATGGCTCAGGGTCTCGCGGAACGACCCCGAGCATGCGCTCACGGCGCGTCGATACGCTCTCGGAATCGTGTTGGTCCAGATCGGTTGGATCGGTTTCTACTTCGTGCCGTCCGCCGTTTACGTCCCGACGTTCCTGGTGTTGGTTCTGTGCGAATTCGCGGTACCGATCTGGTCGGAGAAGCCGGGCATGACGCCGTGGCACCCGCATCACATCGCGGAGCGGTACTCGTTGTTCTTCATCATCGTTCTGGGCGAGACGATCCTTTCGACCACCATCGCGATTCAGGACGCGGTCGACGGTGAGCATCCGGCAGCGCAGGTCACCTACGTCGTGATCGGCGGCATTCTGATTGTCTTCAGCCTGTGGTGGTTGTACTTCCAACGCAATGCAGGCGAAGTGATCGGCGGTGACAACGTCTCACCCTTCGTCTGGGGGTTCGGTCACTACTTCATCTTCGCCGCCGCTGCCGCCATCGGTGCGGGGTTGGCCTCGCGCGTCGACTTCTGGACTCATCACGGTGACGGCAGCGCGTTGGTGACGGGTGCTGCCGTCACCGTTCCGGTCGCGGTCATCCTTGCCGCCTTGTGGTTCATCCACATTCGACTACACGACTCCTCGGTACGCACCCTCGTGCCGTTCTCGGTCGCGATAGTCGTCGTGCTCGGTGGTACCTACACCGCGGTGCCCGAACTGGTCGCGGGACTGGCCTGCGCCGCGCTGTTGGCCGTGGAACTGATTCTGGCCGAGGGCAAATCCGAAACCGTCTGAACCGGGTCAGCGAATCGCGAGTCGCTCCTTGCGGAGCTTGTCGACCTCGGGCAGATGCAGGGGTTCAAGCTCGTTCACACCCAAGGCGCGCATGAGCAGGAGGTCCGCGAGTTCGGGGTTGCGAGCCAAAGCGGGTCCGTGCATGTACGTCCCGATCACCGAACCCTGCACGACGCCTTCGAATCCGTCGCCGACGCCGTTTCCGACACCATGGGTGACACGTGCGAATCCAGAGGCTGAGCTACCCAGAGTTGTTCCGCCGCGGTGATTCTCGAAACCTGAGAGGGGCGCGGTGAGTCCGTCGATCAGCGGCTTCGTGATGACTTCGCCGATGGAACGCTTCTCCTGCGGCGAGGTCGTGACGTCGAGCATCGAGACACCGTCGACGCGTTCGCCGCTGGAGGTTTCGTACCAGTTGCCGAGCACCTGAATGGCAGCGCAGATCGCCAGAACCGGTGCGCCACGCTCGGCGGCACGTTGCAGGCCAGGGTATTTCGCGAGGTGACGCGTGGCGAGGCGCTGAGCAGAATCCTCGGCGCCACCCAACGTGTACACGTCGAGCGAATCGGGGACCGGATCGCTGAGGGTGATGTCCACGATTTCGGCGTCGTAGCCGCGCATCCGTAGACGCTGACGCAGGATCAGGGCATTGCCGCCGTCGCCGTAGGTGCCCATGACGTCGGGGAGTACCAGACCGATGCGAACTGTCGAGTCAGACATTGCGAGACTCCTTCGCGATGGCAGTGTTGAGGTCACGGAAGGCCGTGTAGTTCGCCAGTACCTCCACACGTCCGGGAGGGCAGGAAGCGATGGCGCGCAACGGGTCCGGGTCGAGAGTGTGCTCGACGCCCGCGTACGTGAGGCGAACTGCCAGATCTGTTCCGCGTTCACCGGCGGCCACTACCTTGACACCTTCGAAGTGCTCGAACTTCACGTCCCACAGCCAGGAGAGGTCCTCGCCGTCCGGCACCTGACCGTTCACCGCGATGACCAGACCGTCCACCGTGGGATCGATCATCGACAGCGCTTCCTGCCAGCCGGCGGGATTCTTCGCGAGCAGCATGTGAACGGAGTGCGGTCCGACCTCGACGGTGCTGTATCGACCTGCGACTTCTTGAACCGTCGATGCGGCGGCAACTGCCCCGACCGGATCTGCACCCAAAGCCGCTGCAGCCGCTACGGCCTGAGCTGCGTTGCCGCGGTTGGCTTTTCCGGGGAGGGTCAACGTCATCGGAATCTTCAGGCCGTCGGGGCCGTAGAGATTGTCGTCGTCGAGCCACCAGGTCGGCTCGGGCCGCGCGAAGTCGGAACCGGTACTGCGCCAGTGCTTTCCCTCCCACACGATGGGTTCGCCGGTGCGCGGGCAGCTGACGGAATCGCCGGCCCAACCGCCGCCGGCAGCAACCCACACGACGTTGGTGGCGTCGTATGCCACGGAGGTGACCAGTACGTCGTCGCAGTTGGCGACGATCACCGCATTCGGATGCGCGTTGACGCACGCGCGCAGTTTCCGTTCGATCATGTTGATCTCGCCGACCCGGTCGAGCTGATCGCGGCTGAGGTTGAGCAGCACGATCACTTCCGGGTTCACGGCGTCGGCTACGTGGGGGACATGCAGTTCGTCGACCTCGAGTGCCGCCAACGTCGCATCGGTACGGGCGGCCAGAGCGGCAACGATCCCGGCATCCATGTTGGCGCCGTCGGCCTGGGTCGCGACGTCACCGAGTGTGGCGAGCGCTGCAGCGGTCATACGCGTGGTCGTCGACTTGCCGTTGGTGCCGGTGACCACGACGGTGCGCTTGCCGCGTCCGAGCTGAGTCATGAGCGTCGGGTCGATCTTGAGGGCGATCAGCCCGCCGATCATCGAACCCTTGCCGCGACCGGCCTTCTGCGATGCCCAAGATGCTGCTGCGGCAGCTCGCATGGCGAGCTTTCCGCGCGCTGTGATCGATAGTCCAGTTCCCACGGCCCGAGTTTGGCACAGGGCGTCGTCAGACGCCGAGTCGCGCCGGTGGTGAGGCTGCAGGTGTGTCCGAGAAAACAGTGTTCGCGGGCTTACGTCTCATCTGTGCGGCGCTCGCTCCGGCGATCACGATGACCGCCCCGACCAGTGACAACGGGCTCGGATCCTCGTGCAGGAACAGCCAGGACACGCCGATTCCCACGACTGGCACCAGCAAGGAGAGCGGCGCCACCATGCCGGCGGGATAGCGGCCCATGAGCATCGTCCAGAGCCCGGATCCGGCGATGGTGCCGAGCAGAATGATGTAGGCCAGCCCGACCAGCGACGGCCAGGCGTCGGCGCTGAATGCGGTGCCGAGTGCGTGCCAGCCGACTGTGGGGCCCTCGACCACGGCTGACAGTGCGAGCATCGGCAACGGCGGGATGACACACATCCACAACATCAAGCGCATCGGTGCAGGCTCGCCGACGGTGTTTGCCGCAGCCAAGCGGCTGCCGAGATTGCCGAACGCCCAGGACAGGCCGCCGAGGAGTGTGAGGACGACGGGCAGCAGTGCCGCGTGGTGCGAGCGGTCCCAGCCGATCAAGGACATCCCGCCAACGGCGACGGCGATACCGGAGACTTGCCAGACGCTGAGCTTCTCGCGGAGCAGGAAAGCGCCGAGTAGGACGGTGAACGGTGCTGACGACTGCAGGACAAGTGATGCAAGGCCCGTCGGCATCCCCGAATGCATCGCCCAGAAGAGGAAGACGAACTGGCCGAATCCGAAACCGAATCCGTAGAGCAGCAGCCAGCGGAGCGGCACCTGTGGACGCGGCACGAAGATGACCACCGGAATCGCGATGATCAGAAACCGCAGCGCTGCGAAGAAGAACGGCGGGAAATGATCCAGGCCGACGCGAATGGCCAGGAAGTTCAGACCCCACAAGACGATCACGGTCAGGCCGAGGAGACGGTCGCGGGGAGTCATGCGTTAATCGTGAGCCTTACGAAGCATCAGAACAAGCGAATATAGATGCACTATCCATGTAGTTTTGCTACATGGATATTCGTCACCGTATGGATGCCACGCGCTTGCGAATCCTCCGCGAGCTCGCCGACCGAGGAACCGTCGGCGCTACTGCTCTCGCCCTCTCGATGACGCCGTCCGCCGTCTCGCAACAACTCAAGATCCTCGGACGAGAAGCGGGGGTCTCGCTCCTCGAACCGGACGGGCGCACGCTGCGCCTCACCGACGCGGGTCGAGCGCTGGTGCTTCGCGCCGACGACGTGGTGGCGGCGCTAGACCGGGCGGCGGACGAGATGGCGTCGTACCGAGGCTCGCCGCGGGGAAAGGTGCGAGTCGCGTTCTTTCCCTCCGGCGCGGCGCTCCTGCTGCCCGGTGTCCTGACGGCGCTGAAGAACTCGGACGTGGACATCGACGCCTACGACGTCGACAAACCGGCGTCCGCCGTCCCTGGGCTGTTGGCCGATCACGATGTGATCCTCACTCACCGTGACGAACGCGGAGCCGAGACGTCGTTTCCCCGGGTAAGCGTGCAACCGCTGATGCGTGAACCGATCGATCTGGTGCTGCGGCCTGATCATCCACTCGCCGAGCAGGATTCGGTCCGGCTGGAACAATTGGCCGACGAGAACTGGATAAGCGTGCGCGGCGGGTTTCCGGTCGACGACGTTCTGCTGTCGGTTGCGTCGGTAACCGGCGTCCAGCCTCGCGTCGCTCATCGGATAAACGATTTCCGCGTCATCGAAGAACTGGTGGCGGCGGGCCACGGCGTGGCTTTGATGCCGCGATACGCGATCACGCATCCCGGAGTTTCGAGGAAACCGGTGGCGGGAGTGCGCGCTGCACGAGTTTATGAATTGGCAACTCGGTTACACGCCAACCGCAGTCCGGCTATCGGAGTCGTGCTCGACGCCTTTCGTGACGTCGCGCGTGCTGTCGGTGAATGAAGGCTGTCGGTGAATGAAGGGCCGTTGGTGAATGAACGGCTGTCGGTGAATGAGCAGCTGTTGGTGAATGAACACAAAACGGGAGCGACACGATTAGTGTCGCTCCCGTTTCGGTAGTGCAATCCTCACGGTTTAGTGAGGGTCGCTTAGTGAGGGCCGGTATCAGGCGAGAGCCTTGGCCTTCAGTGCTGCGAATTCTTCTTCACTGATGGTGCCGGCGTCGAGAAGTGCCTTTGCATCTGCGATGGATTCGGCCGGGGACTTTCCGGCAACCTCACGGATGTAGCTGTCCTGTGCGTTCTTGACCTGCTGCGCAGCCTCGAGGGACCGCTGTGCCATTCCGTCACTGCGAACGATCAGGTAGACGAGCGAGGTGAGCAGCGGAATGAAGAACAGGAAGACGATCCAGATTGCCTTCACCCAGCCGGAGGTCTTGTGATCGCGGAACAGGTCGGTGATGATCGAGAAGAGCAGGATCAAGTACGCGATGAACGCGAAGCTGATGATGATCAGCCAGAGGAAGTCCCAAAAGGAATCCATTGTCGAGCTCCATTTCACAAGTCGGATTTGTCTGAGCTGACTATCTCACGCGCACGTGGCGTCTGCATCATCCTCGATGGGTGAATTCTTTTTGTTAACTTCGCTAACCGACTCTTTCGGGACCAATGTCATGCCGAATCGAAAACATCGACCGAAAATCTTCAGTGCTCTGAAAACGACCCTGGCCCCACCCGAAAATCGGGTGAGACCAGGGATTGTTCACGAGTCAGGAGCTGAGTGTCAGCTGGCGCGGTTCACTGCCGAGACCACAGCGCGCAGCGAGGCCGTCGTGATCGACGTGGCGATACCCACACCCCAGACGACGGTGCTCTGACCCTCCGGGCCCGTCACGGCGCACTCGACGTAGGCCGCGGCCTGGGCGTCGTCACCGGCGGACATCGCGTGCTCGGAGTAGTCGAGGACACGAACGTCGAAGTTGATGCTTCCCAGCGCGTCGACGAAGGCAGCGAGCGGGCCGTTGCCGGTTCCCGAGATCTCCTGCTCCTTGCCGTTCACCTTGACGATTGCGGTGATCGCATCGGTGCCGCCGTCCTCCTCGGACGCGGTGACCTTCTGCTTCATGCGCTCGAGCGGGGTGATGGGAGCGAGGTACTCCTCGTGGAAGACGTCCCACATTTCCTTCGGCGAGACCTCGCCGCCCTCGCCGTCGGTGATCTTCTGGACCGACTGCGAGAACTCGACCTGCAGACGACGCGGCAGCACCAGACCGTGATCGGCCTTCATGATGTATGCGACGCCGCCCTTGCCGGACTGCGAGTTCACACGGATGACGGCCTCGTAGCTGCGGCCGACGTCCTTCGGGTCGATCGGCAGGTAGGGGACCTGCCAGAGAATGTCGTCGACGTCGGAGTTCTGGCTGTCGGCGTCGACCTTCATGGCGTCGAGGCCCTTGTTGATCGCGTCCTGGTGGCTGCCGGAGAACGCGGTGTAGACCAGGTCGCCGCCGTACGGATGACGCTCGTGGACGGGCAGCTGGTTGCAGTACTCGACCGTGCGACGGATCTCGTCGATGTTCGAGAAATCGATCTGCGGGTCGACGCCGCGCGTGAACATGTTCAGAGCGAGAGTGACCAGGCAGACGTTGCCGGTGCGCTCACCGTTGCCGAACAGGCAGCCTTCGATGCGGTCCGCGCCGGCCTGGTAGCCCAGCTCGGCTGCAGCGACACCCGTGCCGCGGTCGTTGTGGGGGTGCAGCGACAGGATGACCGAATCGCGGCGGGCCAGGTTGCGGTGCATCCACTCGATGGAGTCGGCATACACGTTGGGTGTAGCCATCTCGACGGTGGCGGGCAGGTTCAGGATGACCGGGTTGGCCGGCGTCGCACCCAGGGTTTCGGTGACGGCGTCACATACTTCCTTGGCGTACTCGAGCTCGGTGCCGGTGTAGGACTCGGGCGAGTATTCCCAGCGCCAGTTCGTGTCCGGGTACTTCTTCGACTCGGCGAGGACCAGTTCGGCGGCGTCGGTGGCGATCTTCTTGATCGTGTCCTTGTCGGCGCGGAACACGACGCGGCGCTGCAGAATCGAGGTGGAGTTGTAGAAGTGCACGATCGCGTTCTCGGCACCTTCACAGGCCTCGAACGTGCGCTTGATCAGCTCGGGACGCGACTGCGTCAGCACCTGGATGGTGACGTCGGACGGGATGGCGCCGTCCTCGATGATCTCGCGAACGAAATCGAAGTCCGTCTGGCTCGCGGACGGGAAGCCGACCTCGATCTCCTTGTAGCCCATACGAACCAGGAGATCGAACATACGACGCTTGCGCGCCGGGCTCATCGGATCGATCAGCGCCTGGTTGCCGTCGCGCAGGTCAACGGCACACCACTGGGGTGCTCGGTCGATGATCTTGTCCGGCCAGGTGCGGTCGGGCAGCGTGACCGTCTCGACCTCTTCGGCGAACGGGCGGTAGCGGAACGTCGGCATCGACGAGTTCTTCTGCGTGTTCCACGCAGGCTGGTCGGACGGTGCCGGCTTCGTGGGCGGGGTGATGGTGCGAGTGCCGGTGGTGAATGCGTCAGCGGGGGACATGGGTGTGATCTCCAGGATTGTGGACCCGGCCTGTTGACCTGTTGGTCAAGACCATGAGTCCGGAAGGCTTGGTCGACCGGCGCACAAAAACCCCGCGGCGGGAGGCCAGTCTGGATCAGACCCCGTCGCGGCAACCAAGAAGGAGTGCGCGCTGCATGCACAGCACTCTACTCCTGGATTTCGCGAGAAATCGGTGGGGTTCGCCCTCATGTCCAATTTGTCGCCGAATTGTGCTGCCGTTTCGGCCCCGAAAATGGTGGACTGTCGTCCATGGATCCCCGAATCGCCGTGGCGAGGACGTACCTCGACGCGCTCCGCAGTCACGATGGCAGTTCCGTACCGCTGGCTCCGGACGCGGTACGCCACGAGGTCGGGCTCAAGACCGGATTTTCGGGGAATCATTTGCGGCGCAGCCTTTCCGGAGGTCCTCAGTATCGCGTGATCCGCGACATTCGTGAGGTGGAGTGGACGGTCGACGGGGACGACCTGACGGCTGACTACCTCCTCGACGCCGGGTTGTTCGGGCGGAACCTGATGACCGTTCGGGTTACCGAGACCTTCCGGATACCCGCTGACGATCACCGCATTCACCACATCACCGCGAAGATTCGACCGGCGCGCGCCAAGCACACGTGATGCGCTCGATCCGCTGGATCGTCTGTTCACTGCTGATCGTTCTCGCTGGTCTCGGTGCTGCCGGCTCGGTGCTCGCGCTGTTCGTCCACACCCAGGTGAACGACACCGACAGTTACGTCGAGACGGTTGCCCCGTTGGCTTCCGAACCTGCTGTCCAAGCGGCTGTCGTTGATCGGCTGACCGAGGAACTGACGCAGCGGTTGGACCGGTTTCCGCAGGTGGTGACGAGACAAGCCGAGAAACTTGTTCGGGAGGCGGCTCAGTCGTTGGTCTCCAGCGACCAGTTCGCGACGCTCTGGACCGCGGCCAACCGTCAGGCGCACGCGCAACTTCCTGCGATGGTGACCGGCAGAGCCACCGACGGCATCGTTCGGTCCGACGACAGCGGAACAGTCACCTTGTCCCTCGAGCCGATCATGACAGAACTGCGGACGAACCTCCGCGATCGCGGATTCACCGTCGTCGATCGTCTTCCGACGTTCGATCCGCAGTTCGAGATCCTGCAATCCGACGAGCTGGTGCGGGCCCAGGACCTCTCGAACACTCTCGACCGGGCAGCGGCCTGGCTGCCGTGGGTGTCGCTGGCCTGTGCGATCGCGGCCGTCGCAGTTGCGCCGAGGAGAATGCGCGCACTGTCCCTGGTCGGGCTGGCGACGGCGGTGGCGATGATCGCCCTGTTGGTGGCGCTGGCCGTCGTGCGGCGGGTCTATTTACAGAATTCAGACATACCGTCATCTGAGGCGGCAGTCGCGGTGTACGACGCGCTGGCAGTTTCGCTGGTCAGCAGTATCCGCGTGCTTCTCGCCTGCGGAGTTGCCGTCACGGTGGTCGGTTACGTTGCCGGTGGCTCGCGTTCTGCGACGTTGATGCGATCGCGGATCTCGCAACTGATCCCGCGCGGATCTGAGGCGAACAGCAGTACGCATCGGGAAGTCCCAGGACCACCTCGGTAAGCTCGACCTCTGGTATCTGTAAACAATTTCGACCTGGAGGTAGAAACGCGTGGCTCTCGTCGTCCAGAAGTACGGCGGATCCTCGGTGGCAACCGCCGAGCGCATCCGACGAGTCGCTGAACGGATCGTCGAGACCAAGAAGGCCGGCAATGATGTCGTCGTCGTGGTGTCAGCGATGGGCGATACCACCGATGAGCTGCTCGATCTGGCTCAGCAGGTGTGCCCTTCCCCGCCGGCCCGTGAAATGGACATGCTGCTGACCTCGGGTGAGCGCATCTCCAACTCCTTGGTAGCGATGGCAATTCACTCCCTCGGCGCCGAAGCTCGTTCGTTCTCGGGCTCACAAGCCGGAGTCATCACGACCGGCAGCCACGGAAACGCCAAGATCATCGACGTCACGCCGGGCCGTGTTCGCACTGCGCTGGACGAAGGCTCGATCGTTCTGGTCGCCGGATTCCAAGGCGTCAGCCAGGACAGCAAGGACATCACGACGCTCGGACGCGGTGGCTCGGACACCACTGCCGTGGCGTTGGCAGCTGCACTCAACGCCGACGTCTGCGAGATCTACACCGACGTCGACGGCGTTTTCTCCGCCGATCCGCGCATCGTCCCCGACGCTCACCGCCTCGAGACGGTTTCCTTCGAGGAAATGCTCGAACTCGCAGCGTGTGGTGCCAAGGTGCTCATGCTCCGGTGCGTCGAGTACGCCCGTCGTTACAACGTGCCTGTGCACGTCCGTTCGTCATACACCACCAAGCCCGGAACAATCGTGTCCGGATCGATGGAGGACATTCCTGTGGAAGAGGCCCTGATCACCGGAGTCGCGCACGATCGCGGCGAAGCCAAGATCACCGTTGTCGGATTGCCGGACACACCGGGACACGCTGCCAAGGTGTTCCGCGCAGTCTCCGATGCCGAGATCAACATCGACATGGTGCTGCAGAACATCTCCAAGGTGGAGACAAACAAGACGGACATCACCTTCACGCTTCCGACGGCCGACGGCCCCCGCGCCGTCGAGATCCTGACCAAGCGTCAGGAAGACATCGGCTTCACGCAGATCTTGTTCGACGACCACATCGGCAAGGTTTCCCTGGTCGGCGCCGGAATGCGGAGCCACCCGGGCGTCACCGCCACGTTCTGCGAGGCGCTGGCCAAGGCAGACATCAACATCGACCTCATCTCGACCTCTGAGATCCGCATCTCAGTGCTGGTCAAGGACACCGAATTGGACGACGCTGTACGTGTCATCCACGACGCTTTCGGGCTCGGTGGCGAAGAAGAAGCAGTAGTACACGCTGGAACGGGACGGTAATTTCTCATGACGACTATCGCTGTTGTCGGTGCGACCGGTCAGGTCGGCATCGTCATGCGCACTTTGCTCGAAGAGCGGAACTTCCCCGCGGACAAGGTGCGGTTCTTCGCATCTGCACGCTCCGCCGGTAAGAAGCTGCCCTTCCGCGGCGAAGAGATCATCGTCGAGGATGCGGCCGCCACATCGGATGAGGACCTGAAGGGCATCGACATCGCCCTGTTCTCAGCCGGTGCGACGCTCTCGCGCGCCCAGGCTCCTCGCTTCGCTGCTGCCGGCGCGACCGTTGTCGACAACTCTTCGGCATGGCGCAAGGATCCCGAGGTTCCCCTCGTGGTCAGCGAGGTCAACCCGCAGGACACGAAGAACCTGGTCAAGGGCATTATCGCGAACCCCAACTGCACCACCATGGCAGCGATGCCGGTGCTGAAGGTTCTGCACGACGAAGCCGGTCTGCAGCGTCTGATCGTCTCCAGCTACCAGGCCGTGTCCGGTAGCGGCATCGCCGGCGTCGAGGAACTCCTCGGCCAGGTGCGCGCCGTAGTCGGAGACGCGGAGAAGCTGGTTCACGACGGCAGTGCCGTCGACTTCCCGGCCCCGAACAACTACGTCGCCCCCATCGCGTTCAACGTCCTGCCTCTCGCAGGTTCGCTGGTCGACGACGGAAGCGGCGAGACCGACGAGGATCAGAAGCTCCGCAACGAGAGCCGCAAGATCCTCGGACTTCCCGATCTGTTGGTTTCGGGTACGTGCGTGCGCGTTCCCGTCGTGACCGGGCACTCGCTCGCGATCAACGCAGAGTTCGCCAACCCGCTCTCGGTTGCTCGCGCCAAGGAGATCCTCGCCGACGCTCCGGGCGTCGAGCTGGTCGAGGTTCCGACGCCGCTGGCCGCTGCCGGTGGCAACGCGTCGCTGGTCGGTCGTATCCGTCAGGATCCGGGTGTCCCGGAGGGACGCGGACTCGCGCTCTTCGTTTCGGGCGACAACCTGCGTAAGGGTGCCGCGCTCAACACGATTCAGATTGCCGAGCTGTTGGTCGGCTAGATCTTTCGTTCGGTACCGGCCCCGCACCTAGGTGTGGGGCCGGTGTCGTTTCGACAGGCGCTCTAGTCGAGTTCGGAAATGGCGACCAGGCCACCGAGGTACTCGGCATCCGAATACGCTTTGGCGAGTAGCGCTCCGAGCTCACCGAGAGCTCCGTTGTCGCTGCCGTACGCAACAAACATGCCCGCTTCGGGATCGGTGCCGAAGCGGCCCTCCAGATGCGGTGCATCGCGGCCTACCACTGCGTGGGCGACCGACGCCCAGTCGTAACCGGAGCCTTCGAAACCCTCTACCTGCTCGAATATCGATGCCACCTTGCCGAAATGCTGGTCGGTGAGCATCAGTGACCAGTTGCCCGGAGACGTTTCGAAAAGCTGTAGCGGTTCGATCGATGGTGATGTCATGCGTGTATTGAAGCAGATCCGACCGACAGGTTTCAGTCGGCCGCTAACGCCCGACCGATTGTGCGAGAGCCACGGCAAAACTGGAAAGTCGTTCTCGGGTATAGGTTTCGGGATCACTGACGGCCAGTCGTCCGAGCATTTCGGCGAACGACATCATGGTGTGTGCGAGGAGAACCGGATCAAGGCCTTCGAGCTTCGACTCGAGGGCAATCCCGGCGCGGGCCAGTTCTTCGGCGCGGGCGAAGACAGCTCCGCGAGAGAGCTTCAACAAGCCGTGATACTCGCTGGGGGCGTTCTCGACAGACGTCAGAATCAGGCGCCAGCGCGTCGGGTTCTCCAGTACGGCGTCGACGAAGGCGCCGACGGTCCCGGTGTACGACGCCGCTGGGCCGAGTTCGCTCAGATCTGTCGGCATGGTTTCGAGCACCTGAGCGATGGCTCGCTCGTGCTCGCGGCGCAGCAGTGCAGCGACGAGATCGGTCCTGGTATCGAAAATCGTGTAGAGGACGGGCTTGCCGACACCGGCTTCGGCAGCGACGGATTCCATGCTGAGGTTGTGCAGGCCAACGCGGCCGGTGACCTCGAATGCTGCGTCGAGGAGCTGCTCGCGACGTTGCTCCGGCGCCATGCGAGGGGCGTACTTGCGCCGCGGTGTATCCGTTGCGTCAGCTTGTGACCTGGTCATCGTGTGCATCACCTCCGCTCTCACCCTAATCTGCCTGCCACTTCTTCGTGAATAATACGCAACCGTTGTATTCATCGTCTGCAATTGTTACGGTGGCGTTGTATTCGAATGGTGCTCAGTGAGGCGCCTCTGCCGAGATCTCGAGGAGAACAACCGCTATGACAGCGTCGACCTCTTTAGTGCCGAATGATCTGCTGCTCCATCCCTCCACGTACGATCGGCCGGAGTTCGACGCGACCACGCGGAGACTGCTGGGCGCGACCGTCGACTGGTTCGAGGCGCGTGGAAAGAACCGACTCCTGGCCGACTATCACGACAAGATCTTCTACTCCGATTTCCTCGATTTCGCGGCGAAGGAAGGTCTGTTCGCCACATTTCTGACGCCCGCCCGCGACAGTGGTGGCGACTCTGACAAGCGCTGGGATACCAGTCGTATCGCCGCGCTGTCCGAGATCCTCGGCTTCTACGGACTCAACTACTGGTACCCGTGGCAGGTGACCATCCTCGGTCTCGGGCCGGTGTGGCAGAGCGACAACGAGACGGCAAGGGCGCGAGCAGCTTCCGCTTTGGCTTCCGGAGGCGTTGCGGCATTCGGACTGTCCGAGAAAGAGCATGGCGCGGACGTCTACTCCACGGACATGGTCTTGACGCCCAACGGCAGCGGCGGGTACCTGGCCAGCGGTTCGAAGTACTACATCGGAAATGGCAACTGCGCCAACACGGTCTCTGTCTTCGGCCGTGTCGACGGAGTGGAGGGCACTGATCAGTACGTCTTCTTTTACGCCGACTCGGACCATCCGGCATTCACCGTGGTGAAGAACATCGTTCCGGCCCAGATGTACGTAGCGGAGTTCTCACTCGTCGACTATCCCGTTGCGGCAGAGGATATCCTGCATACCGGCGAGGCAGCATTCAGTGCCGCACTCAACACCGTGAACATCGGAAAGTTCAACCTGTGCTTCGGCGGAATCGGTATGTCGACTCATACCTTGTACGAGACGATTACCCACGCGCACAATCGAATCCTGTTCGGCAATCCCGTCACGGCGTTCCCACACGTACGACGTGAATTCGTCGACGCGTACGCGCGCCTGCTGGCGATGAGGCTCTTCTCGGATCGTGCGGTGGACTACTTCCGCACCGCATCGCCCGAGGACCGCCGCTACCTCTTGTTCAATCCCGTCACCAAGATGAAGGTGACAACCGAGGCACAGAAGGTGATCGGACTGCTCTCCGACATCGCTGCGGCAAAGGGCTTCGAGAAGGACAGCTACCTCGCGGTGGCCAAGATGGATGTCGACGGGCTGCCCAAGCTCGAGGGGACCGTCGCCGTCAATCTCGCCCTGATCGCCAAGTTCATGCCGGCGTACCTCTTTGCCCCCGAGTCATTTCCGGCGATTCCGACGCGCAACGATGCAGCCGACGACGAGTTCCTGTTCCGTCAGGGCCCGGCACGGGGGTTGTCGAAGGTTCGATTCGACGACTGGCGAGCGGTGTACGCGAAGTTCGCGGATGTTCCCAACGTTGCACTGTTCATGGAGCAGGCAGAAGCGCTCGTGACCCTTTTGGCCGAAGCTGCACCGGATGCGGCGCAGCAGGTCGACTTGGACTTCGGCCTGGCGATCACCGAACTCTTCACCCTCGTCGTCTACGGCCAGTTGATCCTCGAACAAGCCGAGATCTTGGGATTGGACGAGGGGCAGCGGAGCGGTGGGGTGCTGGATCAGATCTTCGATGTCCTGGTCCGCGACTTCAGTGCTGCAGCGGTGGAGTTGTACGGAAAACCCAGCGCCAGTGAAGATCAGCAACGGTTGGCACTGGCATCTATTCGGCGCCCCACGTTCGCGGCGGAGCGATTCGAGTACGTCTGGCAGCAAGTAGTCGCCTTGTCTGGTGCCTACGAAATGAACGGTGCCGGCTCAACGAACGGGGAGGAATGAAATGTCTGAACTGACGATGAATCGACCGCGTGAGGATTACGGCTTCTTCGGCCCAGGATCACCCAGTTGGAAGATCTGGGCCGCGCCGACAGCGCTGATCGGGTTCCAGCGGTCGGTGGTGCTCGAGCACTTCGACCCCTTCTTGGCTGCCGCAGTGGCAGACATGAGCGGGATTTACAGCGATCCGGCCGGGCGACTCGACCGAACCTTGGCGTACTTCCTGACCGTCGCCACTGCCGACGGGCGGACAGCACTGGCGCTGTCCGACCACCTCATGACAGTTCATGCTCAGGCTACGGGCGTTGAACCGATCACCGGAACTCGTTACAGCGCAAACAATCCGGCGTCACAACTCTGGATCCACGTGACGGGTTGGCATTCGGTGCTCAAGTGCTACGAGATGTATGGGCCGGGCCCGCTTTCAGCTGTCGAAGAGCAGCGGTACTGGGAAGAATGCGTGATCGCTGCCGAACTACAGACATGCAAGACCTCCGACGTTCCACGCTCCCGAGACGAGGTACGTGAGTACTTCGCTGAAGTCAGGCCCAGATTGTGTACCTCCGAGCGTGCCAACCGGGCGATGCACTACTTGTTGAGAACACCGAGAGCGCAGGGGAAGACGAAGTTCGCGACATTCAGCCGATTGGTCGCGCCGGCCACTATCGCGACTTTGCCCGGCTGGATGCGAACGATGGGTGGGTTCGATCAGCCAGCGTTGTTGGACAGAGCAATTGCGCCCGCGGTGCGAACGGCAGTCCGGTTGGGTAGTTCACCGAAGAACATGACCACTGCTCTGAAAGTCATTGCGCCGATGACGGGCAAGGTGTTGGAGCGCCACCTGCGTGACGAGCAACCCCTGGACCCGAGAGTTGTCACGCCAGCGGAGATTCGGGAGCGATTCCCGCGAGCCGCCAAGGTTGCGCAGGCCGTCTGACGGGTTCGCCACGGCCTGTTGGCACCGCATCGGGGGGATCCCTTCGATGCGGTGCTCGGCCGTGTTCTGTTGTGCCTGAGGTTCGTTCTCAGGTTTTGAATGTGGTGTTCGCTGGGCGCGGTTGCTGCCCGGGGTCGATCGAGGGCGGCGGGATGAACCAGGGTTTGTTGTCGACTCCTATTCGGATTTCCCATTTCCCGACGAACCCGGATTTGCGGTGCATCAGCCGGTGATGTGAACGGCACAGCAGGACCAGGTTGTTCATCACCGTCGGGCCACCGTTTGCCCAGTGCCGGATATGGTGCGCATCAGTCCAGGCGGGCACGCATGTGCAGCCCGGGAAGGCGCAGCCTCTGTCGCGGGCAATCAACGCAGTCCGTTGTTCGGCGGTGACCAACCTCTTTCCTGGTTGCGCATCCAAGGGCGCGCCGTGATCGTCGAGCAGAACGGTCGACAGGAAACAATCACACCCGAGAAGCCTGGTCTGCGACACCGAGAGTGGCCCGAGCCAGGGCATGTGCCCGACATCAAGATCCGACAGAGACTCTTCACCATCAGCAGTGGAGGGTGTGGCGGCGCAGTCTCGATGCTCAGCGAGATCATGGGCATTGATGTGCACGTTCACGTGCGGACGTTGGCCACCGTCTTTGCCGGTTTTGGCGCAGTCGAGGTACCGGCGGATCAGTTCGGTGAACCCGTCCGCGGTCCGCTTCGCTGCCGACCGGGCGTCGGGGGTTCCGTCCGGTGCCGGGGTGGGCATCGTCAGATTCGACAACGCGGAGAGCAGCATTTCGCCGGTGAGGGCGTCGAAATCGCCGCGCACCACCACCCGACCGTTCAATGTCGAGGCGATCCGCAACTCGTTCCGGTCGACATCTTCGGCGGGCGGGATCTCATCGGATTCGAACAACCGCTCCAAGGTCGCGATCACGTTCCGCACCTTCGTCGTCGTCGCCTCCACACCCGACGCAGCAGCGAGCAACAAATCGATGCACTTCGGGAGCGCCTCCTCCGGCATCCCCTTCGGTGGTGATTCACAGAACGCCACGATCAACACGGCATGATCGAAGGAGCAATCCCCGCCATCGAACCGAGCCGCCACCGCCGGAAACGGCCGCAAAGCCGCACCCAACGCGGCGATCTTCTTCCCGTCCCGAACCTGCAGCATCGTGTTGGCCGCCAACCAGGACCCCACACCGCGGCTGGCAATCACCTGATCATCCGGGCGCAACGACAACTCGTCCACCACCGTCACACGAACGGCTTCCAGGCGCAGAATCTCCGCACTCGCCGACACCGCAGCAGCGCGCAACTCGGCAGCAGTCAACTGCCACAACCGTCCGCGTAACCCCACCGCAGAACCAGACACCACGTCCGACAACAAGACACTCATTGAACCCCCCCGATCCCCTCCCCAAATCATACTCGAACATGCGTTCGAGTCAAGAGTGTTTTCGAATCCTCGATTCGATACCGTCAAGGAGGATCTGTAGGCCCTGAGTAAATGACTCTTCGGTTTCTCGTTCGAGATAGAAGTCGCCGCCCGGTACCGGTGGGGCCTCCCGACCCAACTGCATCGTGTGGGGGAAGTCGTCCGCGAAATCCGGTGCAGCATCGGCCAGTGCAGCAGAAGACTCTGCCCACCAATGAGATTCGGAATCTCCGATGGTCGAGGCGCTCCGGATCTCAGCTAAGGTCCGCGCGGACCCCCGGATGAAATGGAAAAGCATGCTCACCGATCTGCGGATGGTCGGAGCATCGAGACTTGTGGAGTAGAGAATGGACAGGAGTGATTCGAGCCCTGCCTGCTCGTGCGGACCTAGGACGGGGCGCGCCAACGAGACATCCAATGTCCACGGATGGCGTGTATTTAGGGCGAAGAGTGCGGCGGCCCAGTCGGAGAGTGCCATGCGCCAGTCGCCGGTGTCTGCGATCGGCGGTAGCTCGGCATGCACCCGGTCGTACATCAGGTCCAGCAGTTCGTCCTTTCCCGGTATGTAGGTGTACAACGACATCGCAGTGCGGCCGAGGTGGTCGCCGATCATGCGCATCGACAACGGTGTCGTGGGGTTGGCGTCGGCGACTTCGATCGCGGCGTCAACGACTGTGTCAGTGGACAGCGCGGGCTTCGGTCCTCGGCGGCCGGAAGGCGCCTCGGGTTGACGCCACAGAAGTGAAATCGTGCGTGCGATATCGCGTCGGCCTGCCTGTTTGTTCATCCTGTCGCTTTCGTGGAGTCGCGCTATTCTTAATTACTTTACAGTGTAAAGATTTGGGAGTGGGCATGGTTGAGGCAAGACTTCACGACGGGACAACTATCGAGGTCGAGGTTCTCGGACATGGCCCCGCCGTGCTGATACCCGTGAATCCGATTTCGGCTACCGGCATCAAGGCGGACGAACTTCGTGCCTGGGGCGTTGACCCCTCGCTCGGTCGAACATTCATGGAAGGGTTGGCGTCGAACTTCACTGTGGTTGCCTTCGACTACGAAGGGCACCGGATGGCGTCGCCCGCTCCGGACACGCTCACTCCCGACAACATCGCGTCCGACATTCTGGCTGTGGCGAATTCGGCTGGGATCGACCAGTTCGCCTACTACGGATACTCCTGGCTGGCACTGTGCGGATTGCAGTTGGCGCTGCGCACCGATCGTCTGACCGCACTGGTCATGGGTGGTTTCCCGCCGGTGGATGGGCCGTACAAGGCGATGCTCCAGGTTACCGAAGCTACACACCGCATGGCGAGTGAACCGCCCCAGCGCACATCACAGCCCACAGCATCATCAGACGAATTCGATTGGAACTCCATCGACATTGCGTTGACCGGAGCGCAGACCCGGCAGTTCGTGACGCTGTACCGCGCACTTGGTGAATTCGACGATCGAACGATTCAAGGGCGCATCCTTTGTCCGCGAATGTGTTTCGTCGGTTCGCGAGACGTCATCGAATACGGTGACCGATGGGGTGGGGTACGGGTCGCGCCGGCCGATCTCGACCTCGACGCCGTTCGGTCGGCAGGGTGGGATATCGAGGTACTCGACGGTCTGGATCACACGCAGGCAATGCAACCGACTCATGTTCTACCCATTCTCAAACCCTGGTTGGAGAAGGTGGTCGGTGTTTGACCGTGCGGGCACACGGGTAACCCGCTCCGGATGCCGTCAGCGTGAGGGGGTCGTGAGTGGACGAGTCACACAAGATCCGTCGCCGATCGTTTGTTCAAGGGCTTGGCCTGCTGGCCGGTCTGAGCGCGTTGTCCGCTGGATCAGCGACGGCTCGACCACCTGATGTCGATCCACTGCGCCCGTTCCAACTTCCGTCACCCCGGCTGGAACCGTTTCGGGAGACCCTTCCTGTCCTGCCGGGCATTTCGGGTGGCAACCTGGAGCTTCGCGCGGCTTCGTCGATGCACCGTTTCCATCCGGACCTACCGTCGTCGCCGTCGCTGGGTTACGGCGGAATGGATTATCTCGGCCCCACCATCGAAGCTCACGTCGATCAGCTCGTCACAGTCCGATATGCCAACGACATTTCTGCGTATCCGCTTGCCGCGGATGTCGATCCGGGTCTGCACGGCGGCAGCAACCTCGACCGCACACAGGTCCCCACCTCGCTTCACCTGCACGGGGGAGTTACTGCACCACAGTTCGACGGACATCCGGAGTTGATCCAGCGTCCGGGCGAAGGTTTGGTCCACGAATACACGAATGGTCGTGCCGCCGGCAATCTCTGGTACCACGATCACGCCATGGGAATGACGCGCCTCAACGTCTACGCCGGATTGGTCGGGATGTATTTTCTCCGTGACGACGTTGACACGGGCGCCGCCGGGAATTCTCTCGGCTTGCCGTCCGGTGAGTTCGAGCTTCCGATGATTCTGCAGGACAAGGTCTTCACCTCCGACGGTCAACAGAGTGTCCGTTCCACGTGGCTCACTCCGCAGGGTTCCTGGGATCCGGCGACTCCCGGTGACGTGGGTGTAGTGAACGGCGTCGTGTGGCCGAAAGTGGAGGTGGCTCGCGGGCTGTACCGATTGCGACTGCTCAATGCCGCAACCTATTCGGTGTGGAATCTGCACTTCGCAAATCGTATGCGGTTCTGGGTGATCGGGTCCGAAGGCGGTTTACTGGCCGCCCCGGCGCCGACGGATCACGTTCGGTTGAGTCCGGGTGAGCGCGCTGATCTGCTTGTCGACTTCAGTATGCTCGAGCCGGGCACGACGGTGGAATTGCGCAACGACGAACCGGTACCCCTTGCGGTGGCGCAACGCGGCACGCAGGTGATGCCGGTCTTCTGTCGGTTCGACGTGGGCAGCGCAAAGGGATTCACCGGCTCGATCCCGCAGCAGCTGAATTCCGTTGCTGCCGAACCGGCGTCCCCGGATGTGGTGCGAAATCTCACGATCATGCAGCTGTCGCGTCCCTCGGATTACCCGTCGATCACCATGTCGCTCAACAATTTGAGGTTCACCGATTCGGATATCGAACTGCCACGTCAGGGAGCCGTCGAGCAATGGAATCTGATCAACATCACCACGGAACCACATCCGATTCATCTGCACTTGGTGGCGTTCCGCGTTGTGGGACGCCAAAGCCTCGACACTGCAGCACTGATGCAGCGGTATCCGGTGCCTGACTTGGGGGTCCGGTGGACGCCGTCGGCCGAGGAATTTGTGACCTCTTCGCTGCGGCCTCCCGAAGTGTGGGAAACGTGGGAGAAGGACACTGTCATCGTGGATGCCAACTCGATCACCCGCGTGATCGTGCGCTTTCCGACGGCCGACGAGTTGGGCTTCGATCCGGATGCAACTTTCGCGAGAGGTTCCATGGCAGACCACTCGGCACACGGACAAGCCGGTATGGGGGACCTGCAGGGGTACGTCTGGCACTGCCACATGCTCGATCACGAAGACCACGACATGATGTTGCGATATCGGGTGGTGACGTAGCCTTCAAGGGGAGAAAAGTTCCCAGAGGAGGCAGCTGTGTCGGAAGGTGCGCCCACCGGGCCCCTGGACGGATATCGGGTGATTGAACTCGGAACCTTGATCGCCGGGCCCTTCGCCGGGAAACTGCTCGGCGACATGGGCGCCGACGTGATCAAGATCGAATCGCCGGACCGCCCGGACCCGCTTCGTACCTGGGGTCAGGCCGAGCAGGACGGTCATCGATTCTTCTGGACGGTTCACGCCCGCAACAAGCGGTGTGTGACGTTGGACCTTCGCGTCGACGCGGGACGAGACCTGTTTCTGAATCTGATCGAACATGCCGATGTGGTGGTCGAGAACTTCCGGCCGGGCACCCTCGAGAAGTGGGGCCTGGGATTCGACGTTCTCAGTGCGCGCAATCCGAAGTTGGTGTTGGCCAGGGTATCCGGTTACGGGCAGAGCGGACCGCAAGCCAAGAGCGCCGGCTACGCCTCGGTTGCCGAAGCGGTCAGCGGATTTCGGCATCTGAACGGTTATCCAGGGCAGGCGCCTCCGCGTATTGCCCTTTCGCTCGGAGATTCTCTCGGCGGGATGTTCGCCGTTCAGGGAGTGCTGGCGGCGTTGCTCTCACGAGAGCGGACCGGCCGTGGTCAGGTGGTCGACGTTGCCCTCACGGAATCCTGTCTGGCGGTGCAGGAATCCACGATCCCGGATTACGATCGGGGCGGGATCATCCGGCAGCCCTCGGGAACGAGATTGGAGGGTATTGCGCCGTCCAACATCTATCAGACCTCTGAAGGAAACTGGGTGGTGATCGCAGCCAATCAGGATACGCTCTTCGTGCGTCTGTGCACCATCATGGGGCGACCGGAACTAGCGCATGACGACCGCTTCTCCAATCATGTTGCCCGTGGCAAACATCAGGACGAGCTCGACGAACTGATCAGCGCCTGGGTCGCGCTCCAAGATCCCACCAGCCTGGTGGAACGCCTCACCGAAGTGGGAGTTGTTGCCGGGCCGATCAATACGGTTGAAGATGTCGTCAAGGATCCGCAGCTGATCGAGCGGGGGATGCTCGTCGACCACTACGACGAGCGGATCGGTGAAAACGTCCTCGGCTTGGGCGTCGTGCCTACCTTCAGTGAGACACCCGGATCCGTGCGCAACGCGGGAGCGTCGGCGCCGGGTCACGACAACTCCTCGGTGTGGGGCGGGCTCCTCGGACTCTCGGACGACGAGCAGGCAGAACTGAAGATGAAGGGCGTGATCTGACATGTCGGTACCTGGCGTGGGTATTCCAGCAGTCAGTATTCGTGAAGTCGGACCACGGGACGGGTTGCAGATCGAAGACCCGGTGTCGCTGGCGGAGAAACTTCGTCTTGTCGACGCTCTGGCTGCGACGGGTGTTTCGCGTATCGAGGCGACGTCGTTCGTCTCACCGCGCGCTGTGCCGGCGTTGGCCGACGCGGAATTGTTGGCCGCAGAACTGCACCAGTGGCCCGGCATCGAGTTCTCGGCATTGGTCGCCGGAATCGGTGGAGCGAAACGGGCCGTCGCCGCAGGAATGAAAACCGTCGAATATGTTGTGTCGGCATCGAATGGCCACAGCGAGGCCAACACTCGGTCGACGACGGAGCAAGCGACCGAACGTATCGGAGAGGTCGTCAGGATCGTCCACGACGCCGGAGGACGGGTGGAGGTCATCGTGGCCACAGCCTGGGACTGTCCGTTCGACGGTCCAACCGACCCGGATCGTGTTCTGCGGATTGCGGAGCAGGCCAAGGAGCTCGGTGCTGATCAGTTCTCGATCGCAGATACCATCGGCACTGCCACGCCGGGACGTGTCGGACGATTGATCGACGCTGTGGGCGAAAGAGTAGGTGACTTCGGCTTGGGTGCGCACTTCCACAACACGCGTGGCGCTGGTCTTACTTGCGCGTTTGCGGCTGTGCAGCACGGTGTTCGAAACCTCGACGCGTCCACCGGAGGTCTCGGCGGTTGTCCGTTCGCTCCCGGTGCCAGTGGCAACATCGCGACGGAGGAACTGGTCTACATGCTCGAAGACATGGGCATTGCGACGGGTATCGACCTGGATGCGAGCATTCGTGCCGCTGCCGTTGCAGAGGAGATAGTGGGCCATACGGTTCCCAGTAATCTTCTCCGCGCCGGCGATCGGAAGCGGTAGGGACCTTTACTCTTCTCGGTTGGGTGATGCCAGCTGCAGTCTGACCAGCTGCTCGTGCGCCGCCGGCGGCCAACCGATGCGCTGCTTCTCCAGATACCAGGCACCGGCGGCAAATGCGATCGCGAGGACGATCCAGATCACGACGCTTCCGATCTGAGAGCCCAGGTCGCTCGACGAGGACACTTCGCCCGTGCTGTAGTCGTATTCCGTTGTCGTGGTGATTCCCTCTACTGCGAAGGTCCACAGAATCGGAAGGGCACACAGTGCGGCGAGGGCACGTGCGACATGCGTTGGACGCAGTTCGAAGATCATTCATTTCTCCTGGTGATCGACCCGGTGAATCTCACTCTCCTCGAAAGCTATTCGGGTTCGACGGCGCTGTCTGTAGTCGGATCGACGGACATGGACGAGGTGCCGAGCTCTCCCCGGTCCCCCTGCCGTAGCAGCTGCATTCCGTTGTGATCGAACTCGATTCGTCGAACGTCTTCAGTATCGACCAGCATCGTGGCCATAGCGGTACGCCGAGGTGGAAGGATCCGTATGGTCACTTTTCCTCGCGTGATCGCGGTGAGTTCCCGGACGATGCTCGAGTGGATTCGGTCGCGCACGTCGGGGTTCGCGCCATCCATTCCGTGGTCGTCGAGCAGGACCACTTCGACGCCGCGGTTTCGAGCGGCACGCACAGCATCGATGACATCTGTTTGTTGTAAGCCTGTCGCCCTCAGTGAATCTCGGAGTTGCGCCTCGAGGAGTTCGCATTCTTGCCGCTCGGTGGTTGTCAGTGGAACCCCGGAAGCGACCCGTTCGAGGAGCGGGCGTGCAAGGACATCGAGCCTGTCGAGTTGCGCGTCGCGTTCCTCGAGAATCGCAGCACTGGCGGATGCGGAGGCAATTCGTTGGGTGGACTGCTCACGAAGTTCGTAGATAACCCTGGCTTGAGGACGGATGGTGTATGCGAAGAATGTCGACATCAGAACAGGGCCCGCGTTGATGACCGTCAACGACACTCCGTACATGGCCCCCTGGCCGGTGGTGGAGGACCAGATGGCGGTCACCAACACCATGAGTCCAAGCCCGAGCCACGCGAGTGCTGTACGCCCACGAACGCACATGAAGGTGAAGACTGCCGTCGACATCCCGAACATCCAGAGTTGAGTCATGTCGTTGACGGGGACTGGAACCACTGACAACACCAGGCCGCTCGTGACGGCGCCGGTCAGAGACACCAGAACGCTCTGCCCCAGCGGCATCGGGTCGCCTCTGCTCAGAACGAGTGTGAAAGCCGCAGTCGAGCACACGATAATTGCCAAGATCATCGGCCAGACTGCGCGGACGTCGGACGACGTGTAGGCGACCGAGATCACGCAGGTGAGCGCGAAGCATGCAGCCATGAATCGAGCAGCACGGCTGTGCATGCCGAGAAGATCGCGGACATCTCGTCCGTCCGGTCTGGTCATGTCATCACCGCTACGGGCAAGCTCAACGTCAGAGTCACCGAAGTGCCGCGGCCGGGTGACGATCGAATGGTTGCCGATCCGCCGTCGAGTTGACGCATTCTGCCGCGGATGCTGACAGTGATTCCGAGGCGATGCGTCTCGACGGAGCTCGGATCGAAGCCGACGCCGTCGTCGGTGACGACTACTTCGAGGTGGGTGGCGGTTGCCGTGACCGTGACCGAACGCCGTGCACTGCTTCCTGCGTGTTTGACGCTGTTGCGCAGTGCCTCGGCCATCGCACCGGCCATCGCACGAATCGAGTCGGGTGCGTATCCGCTCGGATCAGACCCGTCGGAGAGGGCGGTCTCGAACGTGATGTTTTCGTCCACTTCCGAAGCGGCTGAACGCAACTGAGCGAGGATTCCGTCGAAGTCGAAACTCGTCTCGTGGTCGGTTCCGGAGCGCAGTTCGTCGAGTCTTGCCACCGTCGTTCGCGCCTGAGCGACGACCGAGGGATCGGCATCGTTTCTCGAAGCAGCGAGCAGAGTCGACATCACGGTGTCGTGGATGAGTGCGTCGAATCTCTCGCGTTCGACGGATTTGGCCTCGGCCGCGGCGGCGCCGGCGGCAGCGGCATGAGTGGTGGCGATGGTCGCATCCAGTACTCGTCCGGTTCGCAAGGCCATGACGGCCGCTGCTACGAAAACCGCGCAAAATGTCCAGGCGAAGGCGAGGTCGGGAACCAACAGGTGCGTCGTGGGACTCGTCCGGATTATGTGATTGGTCAACTGTGCGAGTGTTGCCACTACGAAAAGGTGCACGACGGCAGCGGCCGGTCGCCAAGCTGCAGCGGCAGCAAGGCTGGCGACGCCGGGGAAATTGGAAATCCACAAGGTGAAATCTGTGACGTGGTCACCATTCCACGCCGGCCACCACAGGAGGATGACTACGACGTAGAGAACCGCATTTGCGCTCGCAGTTCGTTTCACCCATCGGGTGTCGGCGTGGAACGTCGATGCTCCCAGCGCCAGCCCACTACCGAAAGTCGTGACCACCGCCAGTGGAGTCCACCACGACGCAGACATCGTGGTGGCTTCTGCAATCGCAGGGGCAAGCAATATCAAATAGCAGACATAGCCGGCGCCGATGAAGCGGCCGAAGAGCCTCAGAATTTCGTCAGAAGCACTGGCTGTTTTGTCGAAAGCAACTCTGTCGATCAGAGTTCGTCGATCGTCACTATCTGATCTTGTATCGCTCGCACGAGTAATTCGCATTTCGTCGGTGCGTTCCTTCCAACGTCGGCATACTTCTCGCGAATCCGCGACAGGTGGGTCCCCACCGTTCCCACGCTGATGTAGAGGTTTTGAGCAACGCGTGACTTCGAATCACTCAGTAGCCATTCCCTGAGAACCTCGATTTCGCGCTCCGAAAGGTGCGGTCCGACGGGATCCTGTGCCATGCAGTTTTCCACAGTGACTGTCATGAGTTTCGTCCTTACTTCTCTGTAGCGGAATGACAGACCCCCGACAGTGCCGTCTTCTTGTCAGATGAATGTAATTCGAAGAGGGAAATTTTTCCCAGACATCAATTCCTCTGCCCATATTTTCAGGGGCAGCGCTAAGAGAGTTATTGTTGCCGAACCTCATTGTTAGTCAAAGTCAGCTTTTTTCCGGAAGTAGGCCGTTCAGGAATTGGTAACACCCCGTCTTCGACCGCGCGTTTGTACAAATCCGTTTTTGTCGGTGCGGGTCGTCCGACAGCCGCATATTTCTGCCTGATGCGCTGGAGGTAGTCGTTAACCGTCTGCGGCGCCAAACCGGTGAGTCGCGCAACTCGATCCGCCTTCTCTCCGGATGCGTAAAGTTCGAGGACCTCGAGTTGTCGAGGGCTCAGACCCACTTCGTCGAGACCTGGATCCCCGTCGATTGCGGCAGCCCACTCTGTCGTCACCACCTGCCTTCCCGACGCGGCGGCGCGTATCGCATCAACCACGACGGCAGTCGGTTCGGACTTGCGTACAACACCCAGTACGCCGGCACGGGCGGCCGAGCGAACGAGGTACGGGTTTTCCGCCCCGGTGAAGATCAATGTCTCGAGCCCGGCGGCCCGCAGTTGCTCGACATTGCTCTTGGGCGATGAACCGTCGGCCAGCCGGAGGTCGAGGATTGCCAGATCCAAGGCGACGTTCTGAGCGAGCATCTCGGACACAGTGGTCGCGATGCACACCAATTCGAGGTCCGGCTCGTCCTCGAGCATCACGGACACGCCGATTGCTACCGACTCGTGGTCTTCCACCAACCCGACACGGCGGTGTGGAAATGCTGTTTGCTCTGGCATAGCGATTGTTTCCCTCCGCTCGATGCGAGGACGTTATCAGGCAGAGCTGACTGACCGGTATGTTACGTGTCAAGATTTGAAGTCAGCCTGGACTGTTTTACGTTTCGGCTCTACAGTTGTCTTGTGACCGAGACCACTTCCGATGCGAAAGTAAGCCGTACCCAGGCCGAACGTACAGCGGCGATGCGCGGGCGCCTCCTCGACGCCGCCGTCGAATCGTTGGTCGAGCTGGGCTACGCACGGACCAGCACGCAAGAGATCGCCCGCCGCGCAGGCGTCTCGCGGGGTACGCAACTGCATCATTTTCCGACCAAGGAATCGCTGGTCGTTGCGGCCGTCGAGTATCTGGTCGACAAGCGGCTGGAAGAAATCCTCACCGCTGAAGTGGATCGTGGTCGAGGCCTCGAGGTCCTGTCGGACGCGTTCTCCGGGCCGCTGTTCTATGCCGCCCTCGAATTGTGGGTCGCGGCGCGGACCGATCCCGTTCTGCATGCGGCGACGGTGCCCCTCGAACGCAAGGTGAGTGAGGCGCTCGAGTTCGGCAGCGCCGAGTTGTTCGGTGATCGGTTCGATTCCGAGTCGGTCGAACTCACCATCGAACTCGTTCGTGGGCTTGCCGTCTCAGCCCTGTTTCGTACATCCGAAGCCGACGACGCGCTCAGAGCGCGACTGTTGCCGGCCTGGCAATCCCGAGTGGAGAAGAAGTGAAGCTTCCCGAACATGTCGAAACGCTGATCGTCGGTGCCGGATTTGCCGGTATGGGCTTGGCCGCCAGAATGCTTCGCGACAACCGCGCTGCAGACGTCGTGTTGATCGAGCGTGGAGCTGACATCGGCGGCACTTGGCGCGACAACACCTATCCAGGCTGTGCCTGTGACGTGCCGACGGCGTTGTACTCGTATTCTTTTGCGCCGAGCGCCGATTGGAGTCATACCTTTGCTCGTCAACCCGAGATCTACAACTATCTGAAGAAGGTGGCCGCAGACACCGGCGTCGTGGAACGCGTAGTCCTGAACTGCGAACTCGAAGCTGCTGTGTGGGACGAGGATGCGGCGCTGTGGCGTATTCGGACATCTCGAGGGTCGTTGACGGCCAAAGCTCTGGTCGCCGCGACCGGAGCGTTGTCGACGCCCAAGATCCCGGATTTCCCCGGTCTCGACCAATTCTCGGGGACCACTTTCCATTCGGCGACGTGGAACCACGAACACGAACTGCGTGGTGAGCGCGTAGCCGTGATCGGAACGGGAGCGTCGGCGGTTCAGTTCGTTCCCGAAATTGCCGACCCTGCTGCCCATGTCACCGTGTTCCAGCGAACTCCGGCCTGGGTGATTCCGCGGATGGATCGCACCCTGCCTGCTGCACAGAAGGCCGTGTACTCGCGGATTCCCTTTACACAGAAGGTGATTCGAGGGTGGGTTTACGGCTTCCGCGAGCTACTCGGTGCCGCGATGTCGCACGCGACGTGGGTGCTGCCTGCCTTCGAGGCGGCCGCGCGCCTTCATCTGCGCAGACAGGTGAAAGATCCGGAGTTGCGCCGGAAACTGACTCCCGATTTCACGATCGGTTGCAAGCGCATGCTTCTGTCCAACGACTGGTTGCGCACCCTTGACCGCGCGGACGTGAGCCTGGTCGACAGTGGGCTCGTCTCGGTCACCGAAAACGGAGTGGTCGACGGAAGCGGCGTCGAGCACAAGGTCGACACCATCATCTTCGCCACGGGGTTCACGCCGACGGAACCGCCTGTTGCGCATCTGATCACCGGAAAACGTGGCGAGACGCTGGCCGCACATTGGAACGGTAGCCCCAACGCGTACAAGGGTACTGCGGTCAGCGGGTTCCCGAATCTGTTCCTCATGTACGGTCCGAACACCAACCTCGGACACAGTTCGATCGTGTACATGCTCGAGTCCCAGGCCGAGTACGTCAACGACGCCTTGAACACCATGAAGCGAGAGCGGATCGATGCCCTCGACGTGAACGAGACGGTGCAGGTGCACTACAACAAGGGAATTCAGCACGAGTTGCAGCACACGGTGTGGAACAAGGGCGGATGCTCGAGTTGGTACATCGATCCGGAGGGGCGCAACTCGGTGCAGTGGCCGACGTTCACTTTCAAATTCCGTTCGCTGCTGGAGCATTTCGATCGGGAGAACTACTCCGCTCGCAAGATCGAAAGCGTCGAGGCATGACCGCGACGCACTACGACGTGGTGGTTATCGGTTCGGGATTCGGTGGCAGTGTCGCCGCTCTTCGCCTGACGGAGAAGGGCTACCGCGTCGGGGTGCTCGAAGCCGGTCGACGGTTTGCCGACGACGAGTTGCCTGAAACCAGTTGGAGACTTCGAAAGTACCTGTGGGCGCCGTGGATCGGATGTTATGGGGTTCAGCGCATCCATCTTCTTCCGGATGTGCTCGTGATGGCGGGGGCCGGCGTCGGAGGTGGGTCGTTGAACTACGCCAACACGTTGTATCAGCCACCCAATCGGTTCTTCGAAGACCGTCAGTGGGCGCACATCACTGACTGGCACGACGAACTGGCGCCGTACTACGACCAGGCCAAACGGATGTTGGGTGTTCGCACCAATCCGTCCTTCACTCCTGCCGATGCGGTGATGAAGGACGTAGCCGAAGAGATGGGCGTGGGGGAGACCTTCACGTCCACCCCCGTCGGGGTTTTCTTCGGGGAGGCAGGAGTTTCCGTGCCGGACCCGTTCTTCGGCGGAAAAGGACCCGAACGCACAGGTTGCACGGAATGCGGGGGATGTATGACCGGTTGCCGAGTCGGTGCGAAGAACACGCTGGTCAAGAACTACCTCCATCTCGCCGAGCAAGCGGGCGCCAGGGTTCATCCGCTCACGACCGTCACCGACCTTCGGCCGGCGGCAAGCGGTGGTTACCGCCTGCTCGCGAGGCGAACGGACGGCGTCCGCCGGCGAGAAGTTCGGTTCACCGCCGATCAGGTGGTGGTTGCCGCCGGAACGTACGGAACGGCGAGACTGCTGCTCGGTATGAAGGAATCCGGTGCCCTGCCGGGCCTGTCGGATACTCTCGGCACCGTCGTACGTACCAATTCCGAAGCCGTACTGGCCGCAACGTCGAAGTCGCGTCGACGGAACTTCACGCAGGGCGTAGCCATCACGTCGTCCTTTCACCCGGATGATCACACGCACATCGAGCCGGTGCGATACGGCAAGGGCAGCAATGCAATAGGACTTCTGCAGACCGTCCTGAGTGACGGCGGTGGGCGAACTCCCCGGGTGCTGAAGACTCTGGCAGTCGCGGCCCGACACCCAGGAGCGTTCTTGCGGTCGTTGTCGGTACGGAACTGGTCCGAGCGAACCGTCATCGCGCTGGTGATGCAGACCGACGACAACTCCCTCGAACTTTCCAAGAACACCAAACGATTCGGGCGCTCCCTCACCAGTAGACCGGGACCGGGCGATCCACCTCCTCAGTGGATTCCGCAGGGTCATACAGCCATTCGCAAGGTCGCCGAGAAGATCGACGGCGACCCGGGTGGTTCCATCGCCGAGATCGTGAACATCCCGATGACGGCACACTTTCTGGGTGGCTGCGCGATCGGTGACAGCGCGTCGAGTGGCGTCGTCGATCCGTATCTGCGTGCATACGGTCACGAGGGACTGCACGTCATGGACGGTTCGGTGGTGAGCGCAAATCTCGGAGTGAATCCTTCCCTGACCATCACTGCGCAGGCGGAACGAGCGTGCGCGATGTGGCCGAACAAGGGTGGCGCGGACGCCCGCCCGAAGACCGGCGAGCCATACGTACGTATCGATCCGACTTTGCCGTCCGATCCGGTGGTGCCGACGCATGCACCAGGCGCTTTGCGGCTTCCCCTGACCATTCGAGCTGAGAAGGTGTCCGATGTGGAGCGTGCCTGAATCGACAAGTGACCGCGTCGACTGGCCGGTGAGTGATCCGCCGCCGTGGCCGGCTCGCGTTCGCGCGACACTGTGGTGGCACCGCAGTACGTCGGCGGCGCGGGAGCTCGGCCCGGATGGTCGAACGATTCCGATGACGGTGGCCATGATGGTGGACTACCTCGATTCGCCGGTCGGCCCGTATCGCGAGATCCTCGCCAGTCCGGTCTTGCATGCGCCAGGGAAACGGATCGGGCCTATGCCGCGGATGGCGGTCCCTTTCATCGCGGTGGATTCGGAACCGTCGGTGCACGGTGGGCGAGTCCACTGGCAACTACCCAAGGTTCTGGCCGAGTTCGACGGAGACGTGCAGCAGAAATTCACTGCAACCGGCGACGGTTGGCGGGTGCGTTCGGATACGCGGATGCTCGGGCCGCGTCTGCCGATTGCCGGGGCGTTGGGATTTGCGCAGCCGGAGTCCGGTGGAGGTCTGGCGATCGCGTCGGCAAGGCTGACGGGATCGTTCCGATACGCGCGCGTGGGCGTCGAGGCAGAGGGGCAGACCCTGCCGGACTGGCTTGCTGCGGGCACCCATCACGGCGTCGTGATTCTGGGCGGAAAAATGACTACGGGAGCGGCCAAGCATCGGTAGCGGGGGTTTGACCTGAGAAAAAGCGACCAAGGCCGCCCGTCAGTGACCGGGCGGCCTTGGTCGTGTGGTGTGGTGTGAAAGTCAGGTGTCGACGTCCCACAGGCGCCTCTCGGCGGGTGGTCGCTCGCAGCGACAAAAGGGGTGGGGCCCGGGGCTTGTTCGGACGCCGACAGGGTGTTCAACGGCGGTCTCCCCGGATTTGTTCCCGTCCTTGATATGTGACACCGGTCTCGATTCAACTTAGGCAATCCTTTTCTTGACTAATTCCAGAAAAGCGGCATACTGGGAAACATGCGAGACGGAGAGCATGACTTCGACCCCCGAGCGCAATTGCGCGCCGTCGGGTTGAGGGTCACTGCTCCGCGCCTCGCCGTGCTGGATGCGGTTACAGCCCAACCGCATTCAGACGCCGATTCTGTTGCAGCACTCGTGCGGCAGCAGCTCGGATCGGTATCCACACAGGCCGTTTACGACGTGCTGAAGGCATGCGTGAACGCAGGATTGCTGCGACGCATCGAGCCGGCGGGTTCGCCCGCACGGTTCGAGACGAGGACTGGTGACAACCACCATCACCTCGTCTGTCGCGGCTGCGGCAAGGTCGTCGACGTCGATTGTGTTGTCGGCCAAGCTCCCTGCCTCGAACCTTCCGATAATCACGGCTTCGAAATCGACGAAGCCGAGGTCGTGTTCTGGGGCCGTTGCGAAGATTGCCTGAAGAATTCTGCCGAATCCGACACCGAGTCGGACGCGGTCTCGCAGAATCGAATTGATGCGTCCAGAACCTCCGAGTCAGCCACCTCGCATGCAGCCCATGCGTTCGACTCGGATGCAGCCCCGCTCCTCTGACGCCCAGCCCACAACGCTAGGAGGCTTCGCCATGACCAAGCCCACCACCAACAATTTCGGTATCGCGGTCGCAAGTGATGACGAATCGCTGACCGCGGGTATTCAGGGGCCGGTGCTCCTTCACGACCACTACCTGATCGAGAAGCTCGCGCAGTTCAACCGCGAGCGTGTCCCGGAGCGCATCGTCCACGCCAAGGGCGGCGGCGCTTTCGGTGAACTCGTCATCACACACGACGTCAGCAAGTACACCAAGGCCGCGTTCCTGCAGCCGGGTAAGAAGACCGAGTCCCTCGTCCGCTTCTCCACCGTCGCCGGTGAGCAGGGCAGCCCGGACACCTGGCGCGATCCGCGCGGTTTCGCGATGAAGTTCTACACCGAAGAGGGAAACTACGACCTCGTCGGCAACAACACCCCGGTGTTCTTCATCAAGGACGCCATCAAGTTCCCCGACTTCATTCGTTCGCAGAAGCGACTGCCCGGCTCCGGTCTTCGTGACCACGACATGCAGTGGGACTTCTGGACTCTGCGTCCCGAGACCGCTCACCAGGTGACCTGGCTGATGGGTGACCGCGGTATCCCGAAGACCTGGCGCAACATGGACGGCTTCGGATCGCACACCTACCAGTGGGTCAACGCTGCGGGTGAACGCTTCTGGGTGAAGTACCACTTCAAGACCGATCAGGGCATCGAGTTCCTGACGCAGGCCGAAGCAGACAGCCTCGCCGGTAGCGATCCCGACTACCACCGCGCGGATCTGTACAACGCCATCGAGGCCGGTAATTTCCCGAGCTGGACACTCAAGGTTCAGATCATGCCGGTCGACGAGGCCGAAGGCTACCGCTTCAACCCGTTCGACCTCACCAAGGTCTGGTCCCAGAAGGACTACCCACTGATCGAGGTCGGCAAGTGGACGCTCAACCGCAACCCGGAGAACTTCTTCGCGCAGATCGAGCAGGCTTCGTTCGAGCCGTCGAACGTGGTGCCCGGCATCGGATTCAGCCCGGACAAGATGCTTCTCGGCCGCGTCTTCTCCTACGCCGACGCACATCGTTACCGCATCGGCACCAACTACGCCGACCTGCCGGTCAATGCCCCGAAGAACGAGGTGAACTCCTACTCCAAGGAGGGCGCCATGCGTTACAGCTTCAATTCCCCGTCGACGCCGGTGTACGCACCGAACTCGTACGGCGGACCGCATGCCGATCCGTCGGTTGCCGGTGACGAAGGACTGTGGGCGTTCGACGGCAAGGCAGTGCGCGCCGGATACATCGAGCACGCCGAGGACGGCGACTTCACGCAGGCCGGAACGCTGGTCCGTGAAGTTCTCGACGACGCAGCTCGTGAGCGCCTGGTGAGCAACATCGTCGGCCACGCCCTTGCCGGCGTCAGTGAGGAAGTTCTGTTGCGTGTCTTCGAGTACTGGAAGAACGTCGACGCAGATTTGGGCAAGCGCGTCGAAGAAGGTGTACGCGCAGGTCAGTGACCCGCTGACATGAGCATCGCTTAGGTCTACCGAATGCGGACCGCTGCAAGGGAAATCACTTCCCGGCAGCGGTCCGTTTCCGTCTACCCAACTACAGAAGCGCAAACCAATAGACGAAGCATGCGAGAAGGAATACAACGACTGACTCCATGACGACACCCCTGTTCGACGTGCACTTCTGCTATTCGCACTCTCCATGATCCGCTTCTCGAGCTGAGAATGCTCGGGGCACAAGTTTCGCGAACCGAGGTGTTGGGCAGTCAATTCCCATGGCAATAGGTGCGGTTCTCTTCGACATCGACGGAACGCTCGTCGATTCCAACTATCTGCACGTAGAAGCGTGGTCGCGAGCTTTCTTCGAGGTAGGTCGCCCGGTCGACGCGTGGCGGGTACACCGCAGCATCGGCATGGACGGAGACCAACTACTGGAGTCCTTGCTCGGCGAAGACATCGACGGGTGCGGACCGCGAGCCAAAGAACTTCACACCACGTACTACCGGCAGTCGGCCGACCGTCTCCGAGTACTGCCGGGAGCGCGCGAGTTGATCCGCCGAGTTCACTCGCTCGGACTGCATGTGGTGCTCGCTACCTCGGCGCCGGACGACGAACTGAAGTTGCTACGCCGGACGCTCGACATCGACGAAATGATCTACGCCGCCACCTCTTCGGAATCCGTCGACGAGGCCAAACCTGATCCGGACCTGATCGAGGTCGCGCTCGCGAAGGCAGGTGTCGACGCGGGCAATGCGGTCATGGTCGGGGATGCCGTCTGGGACATGAAGGCGGCGACATGGGCGGGCGTTGTGGCTGTGGGAGTGCGCAGTGGTGGCATGTCGACCGACGAACTCGAAGGTGCGGGTGCGACTGCCGTGTACGACGACGCCCGCGACCTCCTCGACCACCTCGACGGCAGTGTGATTTCCGAACTCGTTTCAGGCCTAGATACCGGGAGTTGATCAGTGATGGCACGATTCGGCTACACCTTGATGACGGAGCAGGCAGGTCCGAAAGAACTGGTTCGCCATGCAGTTCGGGCCGAAGAAGTCGGCTTCGACTTCGAAGTGATGAGTGATCACTACTCGCCGTGGCTGACCGAGCAGGGGCATGCACCCTACGCCTGGTCGGTGCTGGGGGCAGTCGCCCACGCCACCGAGCGAGTCGGTTTGATGACGTACGTGACTTGTCCGACCGTGAGGTACCACCCCGCCGTCGTCGCTCAGAAAGCTGCGACGATCCAGATCCTCGCGGACGGACGCTTCACCCTGGGATTGGGAAGTGGCGAGAGCCTGAACGAGCATGTGGTCGGCGAGGGTTGGCCGTCCATCGACACCCGCCAGGACATGCTGCAGGAGGCGGTGAGCATCATTCGCGCACTGCTCGCCGGAGATCTGGTGAGCTGGAAGGGGGAGTACTTCGACGTCCAGTCCGCCAGGATCTGGGATCTCCCCGAGAACCCGGTTCCGCTGGCGCTGGCCATGTCCGGAGACAAGTCCGTCGAGCGTTTCGGTCCGATGGCCGACGATCTGATTGCCGTGCAACCGGATTCGGAGCTAGTGCACTTGTGGAAGCACGTGCACGGCCGAGCATACGGATTGGCTCCCGCAGGCCGGACCATCGGTCAGATTCCGATCTCGTGGGACCCTGATCGCGACACGGCAATTGCACGAGCTCATCAGCAGTTCCGGTGGTTCGGCGGAGGGTGGTCCGTGAACTCCGAACTGCCGACGCCGGCGAGCTTCTCGGGTGCGACTCAGTTCGTGCGCAAAGAGGATGTAGCTGAAAGCATTCCGTGTGGTCCCGATCTCGATGTGATCGTCGAAGCGGTCAAGGCATACACCGACGCCGGATTCACCGATGTGGCACTGGTACAGATCGGTGGAGATACCCAAGACCGATTCTTCGACGAGGCGGCCAAGCCGCTGCTCGAGGCTCTGCACGTCGAATTGGGTTGATCGAGAAGATCAATCGAGTTCCGCCGAGTGGGCTCTTGTCGAGTCGCGCGCTACCGCCGTGCAGCCTCGCCTGCTGCGCGACGAGGGCCAGTCCCAAACCGCTTCCGGCGTCGCCCGCACCGGTACCACGAACGAATCTCTCGAACATCGCTTCGCGTTCCGAAGGCGCGATCACGGTGCCGTTGTCGTCGACGAATACCGTCGCCGAACCCGTCGCAGCCCCTGATCGGACGGTGATCTCGACTTCGTCGGCATTGCCGTGCCGAACGGAATTGGTGACGGCGTTGGTCAGCACCAGACGGATACCCGCGGGAAAGGCCTGAACCGAAAGTTCTTCCGGTGCTTTCAAACGAACGTCGACCTGCGGGTGCAGACGGCCGGCGTCAGCGACGGCGCGATCGGCAACCTCGACGAGATCGACGTCGGCACAATCCTCGGGATCGGCCACGTCACCCAGGGCTAGAGTCTCGAGGTCGGTCAGGGTGCGCTCGATCTGGCGCTGCGCTTCCAACAATTCGCCGGACAGTTCGCGCCGTTGGCTTTCCGTGAGATCGAGTGTTGCGAGAACTTCGAGATCGGTACGCATCGACGTGAGAGGTGTGCGCAGTTCGTGGGCGGAGACGCGAGCGAAATCGCGTGCCGACTCCAACGCCTCCTCGGTGCGGCTTCGATCGCTTTCGATGCGACTGAGCATGCTGTGGATTGCCTCCGACAGTTCTTCGGCTTCTCGCGTTCCACGTACCGACGGTGCCCGGCGCGAGAGTCCGTCGACGTCGAGGTTGTTGCCGATCGAACTGGTGGTCTCGGTCAATTGCTGTAGTGGCCGGACGGCTCGGCCGGTGAGTAACCAACCGAGCCCGGCCGCGGCAAGGATGGCGACCACTGCTGCAGCGGCCACTTGGAACTGCTGCTCACGGATTGCCTGGGTCAGTGGGTCTTCGGGGATGCTGACGGCCAGTGCGGCGCCGCTGTCGCCGGGCACCAGAACATCACGACTGCGAACATCGGTGGTAGCCAAGGCGCTGACGGTCGCGGCGTTGAATCCGGGGCTGACCACGGATGGTTCTGTTGTTGCAGTTGGTGTTTCGATGAATAGCGGGCTCGGCGCACTCGCCGCGACGCCCAGGGTGACGGAATCGAGAGTGCGTTCGAGTTGTTCGGATCCGTTGACACGCAGAAAGACCGCGAACGCAATTCCGATCGCGGCAATCACGATTCCGGCTGCCAGGCCCGAGGCGATGGCTACGCGAGTCTGAAGTGACAGCGGCCGCTTCATCGTTCGGCCCTCAGGACGAAGCCCACCCCACGCACTGTGTGGATCACGCGGGGCGCTCCGTCGACTTCGAGTTTCTTGCGTAGGTAGGTGACAAAGACGTCGACGACATTGGTGTCGGCGGCGAAGTCGTAACCCCAGACGAGTCGCAGGAGTTGTGCGCGACTGAGTACGACACCGGTGTGCTCGGCGAGTACCGACAACAGGTCGAATTCTCTTTTGGTGAGTTCGATTCGCCTACCGTCGATGTGCGCTCGATGGCCACGGAGATCGACCGTCAGCGGTCCCACCGTGATCGGATGGTCGACCGACGGGGTGGCTCGCGTCGTGCGTCGAAGTAATGCGCGGAGTCTGGCGACGAGCTCGGCCAACTCGAAGGGCTTGGTGAGGTAGTCGTCGGCGCCCGCCTCCAGCCCCGCGATGCGATCACCCACGGAACTTCGGGCGCTGAGCACGCAGATCGGAACCTCGTTGCCGATCGCGCGCAGGGCGGTCACCACCCCGACGCCGTCGAGACCGGGCATGTTGACGTCGAGAACGAGCGCGGCCGGGCATTGCTTGTTCACCGATGACAAGGCCGATCGTCCGTCGACGGCAGTTGCCGTGTCGAAGCCCGACAATCGGAGTCCACGTTCGAGCGAATTCAGAACCTTCGCGTCGTCGTCAACGATCAGGATGCGCTCGCGTGTACTCACCCCAGCCATGGTGCCATCGGATCAAGGCCTGGGGCCTCGCTCGGAGCGAGGGCCGTCGCATTCTCATCAACTCCTAAGAAACCGACAACAGATCTGCAGTGTTGGCTTCATAACCTCGGGTTTCTCGGATGCGACCGCGCCGAGAACTCGAGAACGTTCGATCAAGGAGAACTACGATGACGCGATTGAAAGTGAACGGCAAGCGGGCCCGCCGGACCGGTGTGGTGGTGGCGTCCGTGGCGGTCCTCGGTATGGCAGTGGCGCCGGGAATCGCCTGGGCTTCCAATCCGATTTCCGACGGGTCACCGGTGGCGGTGCGGTCGATCGCGACCGCTCCAGCCGAGTTGGGTGTGGCTCCCGAAGTAGCGTGTGGTGTCGCGGCGCCGATTTCCGACGAGGAGCTGCAGAAGCTCATCGACGAGGGGAAGGTCGTGCGCGCGGAGGAGGCCGGTACGGCCGCAGTCACTATCGAAGTGCCGAGCGAAGCTGCGACATTCGTTGCGCGTGAAGGGGTGCCGGCGTTGCCGACCGTCGAGTGGGCTCCGACGACCGAAGGTGTTCCGGCAGAGGTGCTCGACATGGCCGGTGTCGCTCCGCTGGAGGAAGGCGTTGCCCTGTCATGCACGGTTGCCGCGGGCTGACGAGCGAAAAAAGCTCCGCATGAACCGCTTTGACCTGGAACGGTACGGCCGTACTCAACTGGGTCTGGAGGTTGGTCAAGCCTGTCGGTAGCACTTGCTACGTTCGGGGCGGTCTCGGCGAGCATGCCGGGGCCGTCGCCGACGGCGTCATGTGTGTGGTGTCTTGCAGAGGTGCGGTACGGCCTGATGCGGGGCGCGTTTCGAAAGGTGTTGTGTTTCATGGTCATGGGCCCCACCCACGCGATGTCCGGTGCTGCTGTGGGGTTGGTGGTTGCGGAGTTGTTGCCTCTCGACTGGGGAGGGCCCACATCCACTGCGGAAACTTTGACCTTTGCCGGGGTGTGCGCCGGAGCCGCCTTGCTTCCCGACCTCGATACCGGTCAGTCGACGGTTTCGAGGTCATTCGGTCCGCTCAGCAAGGCTCTGGCCAAAGGCATCGACGCAATTTCGGTGACTTTCTACCGCATCACCAAAGGCAAGAAGGACGGCAAGCGTCGTGGTGGGCATCGGACGCTCACGCACACCGCGCTGTTCGCCGCCGGGTTGGGTGCCGGGGTCTCGGCGCTGGTTGTTCAGTTCGGGAAGCCAGCCATCATCATCACCCTGTTCTTCTGCCTCGGGTTGGCCATCCGAGGATTGGCGGGTGAATTGGCCAAGGAGAAGGGATGGCTCGCGGTCTCCGCCGTTGCGTTGGTGCTCTCTGCCCTCACCTGGCAGTGGTATCCCAGCGAGGCCGGATCCACGGGGCTAGGTGTTGCGGTGGCACTGGGCTGCGCCACGCACTGTCTCGGCGATGCGATCACCAAGGAGGGAGTGCCGTTTCTTGCACCTCTGATCCCGCTCGGCGGCAAGCGATGGTGGGAACAACGGCTGCCGTCATTCCTGTCCATCCGTGCAGGTGGGAACCTAGAGAAGGTTCTGATCGGGCCGGCTCTGACGGTTCTGACTGCCTGGTTGATCATCAGTGCGTTCGACGGTGCCCCGGAAGCGATCTACGCGGTCTTCGCTCCGATGGTGCAGTGAGCTTCGGAAAACTTTTATTACGGAACCACTGGCATCGTAATCATATTTGTTCTACGTTCGTCCCTGACATGAACCGAGTCGGCTGACGGAGTGAGCAGTGGTGCATCAAGCAGAGCGCATGGCAGAGCACAGCTCGAGCGAAGACGGTGTGAGCCGGCGCGGATTTCTCGCAGCGAGTGCCGGCGCAGCTGCTCTCGCGGGCATTTCCTGGGCACCGGCAGGAGCAGTTCCCTGGGGCTCGGCATCGACCATCGCGCCACCGCCCGGATATCCGTCGGACATTCCGTTGTCACAGTCGGCGTACGCGAACTGGTCGCGAGAAATCATGCTCGACAGCGTGTGGACGGCCACGGCACGTCACAGCGACGACGTCGTCACCCTCGCCAACTGGGCGTTCGACAACGGGTACACAGTGCGTGCGAAGGGAACGATGCACGGGTGGAGCCCGTTGACGGTGGTGCCCGGCGCGCCTTCGGATCGAGTTCTGCTGGTCGATACGATGGCCAACTTGAATTCGGTTGTGGTGCAGCACGGCACGCCCGCAACGGTCACGGCGGGCGCCGGCGCCAGTATCGAAGCGATTCTGACAGCGCTCGAGCGAGAAGGGCTCGGCTGGGCCAACTCTCCGGCGATCGGTGAGCTGTCCATCGCCGGCGCGCTGGCGATCGGTGCTCACGGGGCAACCTATCCGGCGGTGGGGGAGACGATCACCCCTGGTCAATCGTATGGTTCGCTGAGCAACCTGATCACCGAGATCACGGTGGTGGCGTGGGACGAAGGCATCAATCGGTACGCACTGAAGACATTTCACCGATCGGACGTCGAGAGCACCGCCTTCCTGACCCATCTGGGTCGAACCTTCGTCACCTCCGTGACGCTGCAAGCCGGGGAGAATTATCGGCTGCGGTGCCAGAGTTTCACCGACATTCCGTGGCAAGAACTCTTTGCTGCTCCCGGGTCGCCAGGGCGTACCTACGAGAGTTTCGTCGAGAAATCCGGACGGGTGGAAGCAATCTGGTTCCCGTTCACGCAAACACCGTGGCTCAAGGTCTGGACACCGACCCCGGTCAAACCGCCGGAGTCCCGAGAGGTGAGCGGGCCGTACAACTACTTCTTCTCCGACGCGATTCCCGAAGAAGTCACCACCCCGTTGGGGATGGTGGCACAGGGTCTCCAAGGTGCGACACCGCTGTTCGGCGCCTCTCAGTTCGGCGCTGTAGCAGCAGGATTGGTGCTGACCGACACCGACGATCTCTGGGGCTGGTCGAAAGACGTTCTGTTCTACCTCCGGCATACGACCTTGCGCGTCGTAGCCGGGGGCGGAGCCGTGATCACCAAGCGGTCCAACATCGGCCGAGTGGTCCACGAGATGACGAGTTGGCTGAACGAACGAATGACGCACTACGCGTCGTTGGGGCAGTATCCCGTCAACATGCCGTTCGAAGTGCGTCTCTGCGGTGTCGACGATGACGGCGAGGTGTTGGTCGACAGCGCCGGAGTGCCGGACCTGTCAGCGGTGCGGCCGCGGGCGGATCGTCAGGACTGGGACACAGCGATCTGGATGAACGTGGTCTCGATTCCCGGCACCGCGGGATTGCCTGCGTTCCTTCGCGAAATGGAACGGTGGATGGTCGCGAACTACTCCGGCGATTACGCGACCTTCCGTCCGGAGTGGTCCAAGGGGTGGGCATTCACCGATCAGGCGGCGTACCAGGACGACGAATTCCTCACCAGCACAGTGCCTGCCACCTTTCGTGCCGGTGGCGACGGGAATTGGGACTTCGCTCTCGCCACTCTCGACGAACACGACCCGCACCGCGTATTCAGCAATACGTTCCTCGACCGCGTATTGCCACCCAGCTGAATCTCCTACTGCGGAAGCGGTTTGCGCCAACATACGTCGGTGACACGGATACGCTGATTGTTGTCACCGTTCCAATCGACGCTCAGCCCCTGAGTTCGGAGTGCGTCGGCTACCTGGCGCCCGACGGTCTGATCGGTGTGCGCGATCATGTGTGCCTTGGCGGTTTCGTCGCCGCCGAAGGCAGCGGCGACCAGCGCGGGATCGAGATCGTGGGCCGGACGGAACGCACTGTAGGACAAGTAGAGATCGGACGGCTCGTCGCCGAGACGCTCCGCATCTTGCATGTGGAAGAACGTGTACGCCCACTGAGCAAAGGGATACCCGTTCTCGTCGGGTTCGGACGGCGTGCGTTCGTCGTCGATTTCGGTAGTGCCGCACTGCATGCAGCAGGTGAAGTTCATCCGGGCCACGATGCCGTTGCGTTCGAGTTCGGCGAAGGCTGCGGAGAGGCGCTCGAAGTCTCCGGGAGCCGTCCACTGGGTCTGCTCCTCGACTCTTCGGTCCCAGACCTCACGCACTACTGCGTCGATCTGTCTGCCGAGTTCGTCGTTCTCGAAGCCGCCCTCGACACAGTCTCGGGCGGCTTCGCAGATTTCGTCGAACGTAGCGAAACCTGGGACTACCAGTTCGCGTGCTTGCTCACGTACGGCGACGATGTCGGCCTCACTGAGCACCGGTGCTGACCGTGACTGTGCTGACCGTGACTGTGCTGACCGTGACCAGGGCAATCGCATACCGGCACCGTACTGCACCGATCCGACCGTCAGGCGACGTCGGCTGCTGCTTTCGTTTCCTCCTCGTTTGACGGGGCCGGCTTGTTCGGGATGAGCGCCGTGGCGATCAGGCCCACCACGACAAATCCGGCCGCAAGGTATCCGCCGAGTGTGATGCCGTGAGTCATCGCAGATTGGGCAGCGTCGGCGACGAAGGCAGTGTTCGGTGAACCGGCCAGCGAGTCGATGGCGGCGCCTGCGCTGTCGGTGACTGCCCGCGTCAACTGATCAGCCTGAGCTTGGTCGACACCGGATCCGGTGAGGTCGTTGTTCAGCGTCGAATTGAGAGTGCTGAAGAAGACCGTGGTGAGGACAGCGATGCCCAGTGCGGATCCGAGTTGGCGGAACGCGCTCTGAATGCCGGAGCCTTGACCGGCGCTCTGCTCGGGAATCTCCTCGAGCACCACGTTGGTCACCTGGGCAGTCGCAAAACCGACGCCGATTCCGTAGAAGAACAGCACTGCGGCGATAGTCCACCAGGGGCTGTCTGTCGCAGCGATGAATCCGAGGCCGGCGAGACCGAGCGCTTCGAGAGCCAGGCCGATACGGACCAAGCCCAACGGCGAGACCTTCGATGCCAGCCCGAAGCTCGCACCACTGGCGACAAAGCTGCCGATGGCAATGGGAACCAGCGCGAGCCCTGCCTGGAGGGCGCTGTATCCGAGCGTGAACTGGAGCCAGAGAGGAAGCACCGCAACGATTCCGAACTCGCCGAGTCCGATGATCAGCGTCGCGATGTTGCCGTTGCGGAACGACGAGATGGAGAACAACCGTACGTCCATCAGTGCCCGCGACGGATCGGCGCTGCGGGTGAGCATGGTTTGACGGTAGGCGAACGCACCGAGCGACAGAACGGCGAGAACCAGCGCCACCAGAACCGGCGACGGTCCGCTGGACCATGAAAGACCGAACAGATCGAAGGGTTCCTTCGTCGTCAGCCACCCGTACGTTCGTCCCTCGACGAGGCCGAAGGCCAGCAGGCCGAGCCCGGCGATGGACAGTGCTGCTCCGGTGGCGTCGATGCGCCCAGCGGTGCGGGGTGAGGGCGCGATGAACAGCACTGCGCCGATCAGAATGAGCGCAGCAAGCGGAATGTTGATCCCGAATGCCCAACGCCATGAGGCATGTTCGGCAAGCCAGCCGCCGAGCAATGGGCCGAGGGCGGATGCAGCGCCGATGGTGGAGCCCCAGACCGCGAAGGCCTGGCCGCGCGCCTTTCCGGTGAACATCGCGTTCAGAAGCGACAGTGACGTGGGCAGGATCATGGCCGCGCCGGCGCCCTGCAGGAAGCGCGCCAGGATGAGCAGACCGCCGTTCGGCGCCAGTCCGGCCAGCAGGCTCGTTGCGCCGAACACGACGACACCGGCGATGAAGATACGACGGGCGCCGACCAGGTCGGCAACTCTGCCGACCAGAAGCAGGAGTGCCGCGAACACGATTGCGTAGGACTCTTGGATCCATTGAGCCTGAACGGAATTGATCCCGAGATCTTCGATGATCGAGGGAACTATGACGTTGACGATCGTGGTGTCGACGACGATCAGTGCCACACCGAGTGCAATGGCGATCAGGCCCAACCACTTGCGGGTGGTGGGTGAGATGTTCACGAATAAACCTCCATTGTGAAGTAACTTTATTATGAAGGTATATTTGAGGCGGTAAGTTGTCAACGTGCGCGCTGGGTTCGACCGGCCGCCGTCTGGCACAGGAAAGGTGGGATCACCGAGGTGGAGGCACCGCGCGACATCTCCGTGGAGCGGGAGCGGCTGATGGACGAATTCCGCGCGTACGGTGGCACGTTCACCGAATTCAGCCATCGATTCGCGTCGTGGCTCGGCCTGCATTCCACCGACGCGACTGCCTTGATGGAAATCACCGCTGCCGAGGAGAAGGGGACGCCGCTCTCACCCGCCCGCCTCGGAGAGCGGATCTCGCTGACGTCGGGTGCAACCACCGCGTTGCTCAACCGCCTGGAGAAGGCGGGACATATCGTCCGGACCCGAGAGAATGCCGACCGGCGAGTGGTCACGCTGCACAGCAGTGCGCATGTGCAGGACCTGGCGGACGAGTTCTTCGGGCCCCTTGCCGTGCGACTCGACGCCATGATGGCGAAGTACCCGCCCGAACTGCTCAGTCGATTCGAGGAATTTCTCGTCGACCTTCACTCGACGATGAACGAACACCTCGAGCAGGACAACCGCTGAACAAAGAACGCCGCTCGACTCCGGAGAGTCGGGCGGCGTTCTTTGTGCCGGTGACGGCTACTTGCCGAGCTTGGCCTGCAGGTCGTCGAGAACCAGGCCGGCACCTGTCGGGCCGAGGCCCAGGAACCAGGTCTCGTCGCTCACCTCGGTGGCGCGTCCTTCCTTGACTGCGTCCATGCTGGCCCACAGCGGTCCGGCAACAACCGTGGTCTGGCCCGTGTCGGCGGGATTTCCGTAGCTGGAGTAGAAGATTCGGTCACCCTCCGCCTCGGTGATCGTTTCGGGGCTGACCTCGACGGCCAGTTCGTCGATGTCCTGGATCGTCGGGCGGGGCAGACCGACGTCCTTCAAGATGACGCCGATGAACGACAAATTGCCGTACAGGCGCAGCTTCCCGGACATGAAACGAACCAGTGAAACGGTCGGGGAGCCGTCGATCGACTCACGTACCTTGTCGGCGTGCTCTTGGTAGTCGTTGAGAACCTGCTCAGCCTTGGTCTCCTCGCCGAGTGCGTCACCGGCAAGGAGGAAGTTCTCCTTCCACGGAAAGCCGGGGCGGATGCTGAAGACCGTCGGAGCGATTGCCGCGAGTTGCGGGTAAAGCTTGTCCTGGCGCAGCTTGCTGCCGAGGATCAGATCGGGCTGCAGTGCGGTGATCGCCTCGAGGTTGAGGTTGTTGGTCGTGCCGACGTCGGGGACACCGACCAACTTGTCCGCCAGGTACGACGGCTGACCGGCGGCGCTTTCCGGGCTGGCGATGCCGACCGGGGTGATCCCGAGCGAGAGAACCTCGTCGAGTTCACCGCTGTCGAGGACGACGACGCGGGTCGGCTTGGCCTCGAGGGTGGTCTCGCCCAGGGCATGGGTGATGGTGCGAGGGAACTCGCCTGGCGCGGCATCGCTGCCGAGCTTCGCGGTTTCCGTGTCGGCGGTGCTGAACAGCTTGCCGCCGGTCGCGACATCGGTGTTGCCGTTTGCGTTGCCGCCGGCGTCGGAAGAGCCGCAGGCCGTAGCGGCAAAAACAGTCGCCAGGGCAACCATGGCGACCCGAACCGACGTGCGGCTCCGGAGAGTGGTGCGTGAGTGCATTAGGCTACCCTACCTTTCGGCTATCGGGCTTGGTCAGGGAGGTATCCGCACCGTTGATGCCAGGTGAGCGGCGCGTCAGGTCTCGCTCAGCGGGACCGCTACGCAATTCGGACTACAGGGTGCGACCAACGTGTTAGCTTCGCGAAAGACCTGTACTGGTAAGCGAAGACGCGTGTAGTGAGGATTTCGATGACCCTGAACATTGCCGATCTGTTCGAGGCCGTTGCCGATGCGATCCCCGATCGAGTTCCCTTGATTCTGGAAGACGTGCGATTGAGCTACGCCGAACTCGAACTGCGATCGAACCGACTCGCTCATCACCTGCAGTCGGTGGGCGTCGAGCCTGGGCAGCACGTCGGTATTCACATGCGTAACTGCGTCGAGTACGTCGAAGCGCTCCTGGCTTGCTTGAAGATCAGAGCGGTACCGATCAACGTCAACTTCCGCTATACCGATGCAGAACTCCTGTACATCTACACCAACTCTCAAATGATGGCACTGCTGGTCGAAGAGGAATTCGCGCCGACGGCATTGGCCGTGGTTCCGCAGTGTCCGGAGATCACCCACGTGCTGATCGTCGGCGAAGACTACGAGAACGCCCTTGCCGCGCAGACTGATACCCGCGACTTCGGCCCTCGCAGCAACGACGACCATTTCATCATCTACACCGGCGGCACAACCGGAATGCCCAAGGGTGTGGTGTGGCGGCACGAGGACTTCTTCTTCGCCGCGCTGTCCGGAGCGAACCTCAGCGGGCCGCCGCGTCGGAGTCTCGAAGAGGTTGTGCATGCAGCTGTAGCGAACACCAATCCAACTGTGCTGCTACTCATCCCGCCGCTCATGCATGGAGCCGCAATCTATTCACTGCTCACGGCATTCCTCATGGGAGCGCCCCGAGTACTGACCCGCAGCTTCGATCCGATGGAAGTGCTGCGACTGGTCGAGGCCGAGAAGATCACCGGAATCACCGTCGTCGGCGACGCGATTGCTCGGCCGATCGCCGACGCCATCACCGCAAGCGAACGGCGCTACGACCTTTCGACTCTCCAACTGATCGGGTCTGGTGGCGCGTTGTTCTCCCCGAACCTGAAGGCAGAACTGACAACCCGACTACCGGGGTTGGTGATCAAGGATGCATTCGGTGCTTCGGAATCCGGCAACGACGGCGTCGTCGAATTCGGTGAGGACGGTTCCAAGCGAATTCGATCCAACCCCAACATGATTCTTGTCGACGACGAATTCCGTCGCATCGAACCAGGCTCGGACACAGTCGGTTTCATCGCCCGGGCCGGCCATGTTCCCGTTGCCTACTTCGGCGACCCGGCCAAGACTGCTGCAACTTTTCCCGTCGTCGACGGGGTTCGTCTGGCGGTGCTCGGGGACATGGGCACGATGGAAGCCGACGGAACCATCGTGCTGCTCGGGCGCGGTTCGATGTGCATCAACTCCGGCGGCGAGAAGGTCTACCCCGAAGAAGTGGAGCAGGCACTCAAAACTCACCCGGCAGTTTTCGACGCCTTGGTAGCGGGCGCGCCCGACGCACGATTCGGCGAGAAGGTCGCCGCGGTGGTGCAGGTTCGACCGGGATTCGAAGATGTTGCGACGGAATCATTGTCGGAGCATTGCCGCACCCACGTCGCCGGGTACAAGATCCCCCGCTCGATCGTGCTCGTACCAACCATCCTCCGCTCGCCCAGCGGTAAGGCCGACTACCGTTGGGCTCGCGAAACCGTAGCGGGAGTGTGAGCAGGTAGTGGTTCCGAAACCTGTATTGGTACTAGTGGGGAGTATGCGTGACTGGGAATGATGCAGGTTCTGGGCATGTTTTTGTCGTCCGAGGACGTCTCGAATCAGTGGACTGGGATGCGGCTGTCGTATCGACGAGCGGCAGCTTCGTGCCGCGTGAGCATTGGTGGCCGGTGCTCGGCCTAACGAGTCCAGTGGAAAGTGCACCGGCAGGGGGCAACCGGGTGCGCTCTTTCCCGAAGGAGGGGCGGCCGGCGTGGCTGTTGAACGTCGCTTCTCGGATATCAGTGTCCTGGCTGGTGGACGGCGTGTACGAGGTCCTCGACGCGATTGCATCTGCCGATATTCAGCCTGGAGGCCGTCGAGTCAAACCACTCATCGCTTTGCCGACCTTCGGAGTCGGTCTAGGTGGGCAGGGGATGGTTCGTGGCCACGTCATCAAGGCGTTGATCGAGGCTGCGGTGGAATGTGCCGACAAATACGACTTCGACATCGCATTCGTAGTTGCCAATGCTGCCGATTACGCCGCGTATCAATCGATTCGGCGGGGACATTTATCGAGCGCTGGTATCCCTCCACAGGTCCAGCAATTGGCAGATAGGCTGCAAGCTGGTGAAGCCTCCTTGTTGTTGGGTGCGGGAGTCAGCATCCCCGCCGGATTGCCGTCGTGGGACAGTCTGCTCGAGGCAATACGGCAGAAGGAACTTCCGGGTGTGAGCAGCGCGGAATTCGCTGAGCTCAATGTCCTCGACCGTGCACAACTTCTGTCGAAGGAGTTGCAAACGGAGGACGACGGATCGAACGAACTCGGCGAACGTGTTGTTCAGCTGACTGGCTCCGATATCAAACCAACGCTGTCGCATTGTCTTCTGGCGTCTCTGCGAGTCACGAAAGTTGTTACGACCAACTATGATTCGTTGTACGAACGCGCATTTGAATCAGCGCACGGCGAAAACTCGGTCGCTGTATTGCCGAGAGAAGAAGCTCGCGCGGGGGTTCCATGGGTACTGAAACTGCACGGAGATGTGGCTGACTCGGCCAGCATCGTCTTGAGTCGCCGGGATTTCGTCAGATACGACGCAGAACGACGTCCGTTGGGCTCGATCGTTCAGTCTCTCATGGCAACCGGACATCTCATCGTTGTCGGAGCATCTATGACAGATGACAATGTGCTTCGTCTTGCGCATGAAGTATTGGCGCTCGATGCACGGAACAAGCGCCCACGAATTTTGGGTACCGTCATCACGCTGCAGCGAGACGAGATTCGAACTGCTCTGTGGAAGAACGACTTCGATTACGTTGCTGTTTCAGATTCTTTCGATCAGCGTGTGGCTGCACGCGACCTGGAGATCTTCCTGGACAAGCTCGCGACCTTGACCAGTGTCGACGCTCCATATTTGTTGGATACAAGATACAAGGGGTTGCTCGAAGGGGGAGAAATCGATTTGGCAGAAAATTTGCGGGCGGCCGCCGACGCCATCAGATCTTTGCCGCACGAGCACCGAGAGCGATGGAGCAGCCTGGAAGCAGTTTTCGACGAACTAGGTGCTACTCCGTGGTCGCCATCTACAGAGGGAGATCAGAGGGTTTCCCGATCGCGGTCTCAACGACGTTGAATTCGGCTGTCACAGCTCCGCTGGATTCGGCTGTCACAGCTGCGCTGGATTCGGCTGTCACAGCCAGGGCTCGATCGGCTTCTTCACCCACATGATCTTCTCGTCCGGATGCTCACGCCGAGCTTCGGGACGGTCTGGGTTGGCTGCTGCCCACACGGCTTTCTCGTCGAGCAGTCCGGCCGCGATCGTCCAGGTCTCCCGCGTGCTCGGCGGATTGGCGCCCGCGGCCCGCGCAAGCTTGCGCAGCCGATCGTCGGGCATGTCGAGCAACTCTGCACTACTGATATCGCGACCCCAGGCGAACTTGGCAAGACCGACAGCTTTCTCACGTCGGCTACGGCTCGCCATGTCGTTGTGCGCGAAGTCTGGTTCGGATGCCACGGCTTCACCTTATCGTCAACGAAATCGAGGCCCTCCCGCGTAAGCGGAAGGGCCTCGATTTCTGTTCTTCACTGTCGGGGTGGCGGGATTTGAACCCACGACCTCTTCGTCCCGAACGAAGCGCGCTACCAAGCTGCGCCACACCCCGTGTCGAACCTCGGTTAGCTTACATTACCGAGTCGACTGACATTAAATCCGCAGGTCAGTTGCGTAGAACCGACGCTGGAGACTCTGCGGAACTGTGTGCGGAGACATGCTCCGGTTCGCGCCTGGTCGCCGGAACCAAAGTCAGCAGAGTTGCCTCGGGGCGGCAGCAGAAGCGTGCCGGAGCCCACGGCGAAGTGCCGATGCCTGCTGAGACGTGCAGCTGGGTGTGTGCGCCCCACTTCGACGGTCCCTTGACCCGGGATCGGTCGATCTGGCAGTTGGTGACCAGCGCGCCGTAGAACGGAAGGCACAGCTGACCACCGTGCGTGTGGCCGGCGAGCACCAGGTCGTAGCCGTCGTCGGCGAACCGGTCGAGAACTCGAGGTTCGGGCGAGTGCGTCAGGCCGAGCTTGAGCTGGGCGACGGGATTGGGTGTTCCGGCGACGGTGTCGTAGCGATCGCGCTTCAGGTGCGGATCGTCGACGCCGGCGGCAGCAATGCGAATACCGGCCACTTCGAGTTCGCGGCGCACGTGGGTCATGTCGAGCCATCCACGTTCGGTGAAAGCGGCCCGCAGATCGCCCCAGGGGAGGGGATCGCCGGTGATGCGCTTGTCCTTGTTGAAGATGTAGCTCAGTGGATTCTTCGGTTTCGGAGCGAAGTAGTCGTTGCTGCCGAAGACGAACAGACCCGGCCGAGCCAACAGATCGCCGAGCGCCTGGACCACTGCCGGGACGCTGCGCTGATGCGACAAGTTGTCTCCGGTGTTGACCACGAGGTCGGGGTCGAGGCCTTCGAGCTCACGCAACCAATTCTGTTTCAACCGTTGGTTCGGCATCATGTGCAGGTCGCTGAGATGAAGGACCCGCAGCGACGACGAACCGGGCGCCAGGACTGGCATCGTCACCTCACGCAGTGCAAATGCATTGCGTTCGATGCCGGATGCGTACCCGATCCCTAGTGCAGCGGCGCCCGCGGCACCAAGTGCGGTGCGGGTCAGATTGGTGCGGAACTGGGAAGACACCTCTCAAGGATACGGGTGTGGCGTTCTTCTGCGTCGCTCTCGCTGCCTTTTACAGCTATTCCACAGAGAATTGTGTCCGGGCGGAGGTAACTATCGGCACGCTCGAAACGCCGAGCGCGTAGCGTTTCCACCATGTCCGACACGACACCATCGCTCAAAGCCACCCTCCGAACCGACATGGTTGCATCCATGAAGGCGAAGGATCCGCTACGTACAGCCACCCTTCGGATGCTCATGGCAGCCATCCAGACCGAAGAGGTTGCCGGTAAGGAAGCACGGGTCCTCACCGACGAAGAAATCATCAAAGTCCTTGCAAAGGAATCGAAGAAGCGCGGCGAATCGGCCGAGATCTACACCGAGAACGGCCGCGGTGAACTTGCCGCGAAAGAGCGCGCCGAAGCTCAGATCATCGACGAGTACCTGCCGACGCCGTTGACCGACGCCGAACTCGTCGACGTCGTCGACACCGCCCTCGCTCAGGTGTCCGAGGAGCTCGGTGAGCGTCCGGGTATGCGTCAGATGGGCCAGGTCATCAAGGCCGCCAGCGCGCTGGCCAAGGGCAAGGCCGATGGCGCCCGTATCTCTGCAGCAGTGAAGTCCCGCCTGTAGAAGCGCGCCACCGGAAACCGAAAACGGCCGCGAACTTCGAGTCACTCGGAGATCGCGGCCGTTCTTGTTTTCAGGGCCGTCAGTTTTCAGGGCCGTCAGTTCGGTGGGGTCCCCGCAGGCGGTACGGGTTCGCCTCCCGGCGGAGTCGCATCCGGGGGAGTCGCGCCCGGTGCCGGAGCTGCTGGAGCTGCCGGGGATGCGGGTGCTGCCGGAGCCCTTACGGACCCGTCACTGATGTAGATCGTGACGGTCGAACCCGGGATCGCGGACCCGGACGGCGAAACTCCGGTGACCGTTCCCGCCCGTGCTCCGGATGCCGTGGTCACGGAATTGACCGTGAAGCCGGACGCCTGCAACCTCGACGTCGCCGCCGACTGGCTCAGGCCGACAACCTCGGGAACCTGGCCGTTCTGTGATCCCCGTGCGTACTTCTCGTCGATCGGAGGCAGTGAGGTGGGCCCGAAGTTGTTGGCGACCGGGTTCATTGCCGCGAACCAGGATCTCGCCGGTTCGGTACCGCCGTACAGGTTGCCGCTGTAGCAGGGGCGTAGCGGGCTCGAGCAGATCTCGCCGGGCGTCGGGGAGTCGCCGAAGATGTAGACGGCCGCAGCGAGGTTGTTGGTGAAACCGAGGAACGCCGAGGACTTGTGGGTCTCGGTGGTACCCGTCTTGCCCGACATCGGCAGGCTCCATCCGGCGCTGCTCGCGGCACCGGCAGACGTACCGGCGCCGACGTCGTCACGGCTCATGGCGTTGGCGAGTGTGTCTGCCAAGCCGGGCTCGACGACCTGCTCACAGCCCTGCTCGGTGACGGCCACCGGCTTGCCGTAGCGGTCGAAGACCGAATCGATGGGACTCGGCGGGCACCACTTGCCGTGCGAGGCGAGAGTGGCCGCGACGTTTGAGAGTTCGAGCGGGTTGATCCAGGTGGGGCCGAGGGTGAACGAACCGAGGTTTTGTTCCTTCTGGAAGTCGGCCATGCTGCGCTCGTCGAAGCCCGAGGTGTTGGGATCGGCGTACGAGCGCATGCCGAGACGGACAGCCATGTCGACGGTCGGCGTGACGCCGGTCGCCTCGATGAGCTTGACGAAAGCGGTGTTTGGGGACTGTGCCAGGGCGTCGGTCACGGACAGCGTCGGCGGATAGTTGCCGGCGTTCTCCACGCAGTACGTCGAGACCGGGCAGCCTGCCGCACCACCGCTACCCATGCCCTTGGCTTCGAAGCGCTTGGGCACGTCGAGGGTCGCGTTGATGCCGAGGCCCTTCTCCATCGCCGCAGCGGTCGTGAAGATCTTGAAGACGGAACCCGCACCGTCACCGGCAAGGGAGTACGGCTGCGCCTGGACGGTTTCGTCGGCGTCGGCATTGAGTCCGTACGTGCGACTGCTGGCCATCGCGATGACCTTGTGTGAATCCTGGCCCGGCCTGATCACGTTCATCACGTTCGCGATGCCGTCGAGGTTGGCGCTCGCGTTCGCGTTCAGTCCGGCCTTGGTGGACGCCTGGACCTGCGGATCGAGAGTGGTCTTGATGAGGTAACCACCCTCGTTGATCTGGTCGCGGGTGATTCCGGCATCCGAGAGGTACTTCAGTGCGTAATCACAGAAGAATCCGCGATCGCCTGCAGCGATGCAGCCGCGCGGCAAGTTGTTGGGGGTTTCGAGGACGCCGAGGGGCTCTTCCTTGGCTGCACGGAACTCGTCGGCACGATCCGGAATGTTCGTGATCATGGTGTCGAGCACGGTGTTACGACGCTCGGTCACGCCCTCGACGTTCGTGTACGGGTTCAGCGCGGAGCTGGACTGAACCATGCCGGCCAGCATCGCGGACTGCGGAACGGTCAGATCTGCGGCGTCGACGCCGAAGTAGGTCTGAGCCGCGTCCTGAATGCCGAAGGATCCGTTGCCGAACGGTACGAGGTTGAGGTACCGGGTGAGGATCTCGTCTTTCGTGAGTTCCTTGTCCAGCGTCAGCGCCATCCGGATCTCGCGGATCTTTCGGGCCGGGGTGGTCTCGATGGCAGCGCGGCGCTCGGCATCCGTCTTGGCCACGACCAACAGTTGGTAGTTCTTCACATACTGCTGATCGAGTGTCGACGCGCCCTGCTGCACTTCACCGGTCGTCGTGTTGGTGAGGAAGGCGCGCAGCGTTCCCTGCCAGTCGACGCCCTTGTGGTCGGGGAACCGGCGGTCCTCGATGGAGACGATCGCCAACTTCATGTTGTTGGAGATCTTCTCGCTCGGGACTTCGAAGCGTCGTTGGTCGTACAGCCAGGCAATGGGATTGCCTGCCGCATCGACCATGGTGGACACCGCGGGGACCGTGCCTTCGACCAGTTCGGCCGAGACGTTGTCGACGGTATCGGCAGCGCGATTGGACGCGAATCCGAATCCGCCGGCCACCGGGAACATCACCCCTGCGACCAGGACACCCGCCAATGCGGAGCTTCCGGCGAGCTTCGCCACTGTTTTTGCAATCGACACGATCTACAGAGTACGTGTGCCCACCCATTGGAACCGGTTTCAGTGTTTTGCGGGTGTTCAAAACCTCCTGAACACGCGCTTTGTACTGCCGTACCAAAAAATGCTCCCGACCGTCTTGCGTTAGGGGCGTTCTTTACCTAAATTGTGATCAGTGTGATCGACGTAACACTCGATCACGAATGTGTCTCAGCTTTCACGTGCTACCGCGAGACGGCTGAGATGGTGCGCTGCTCGCCTCATGGCGACGGTCAGACTTTGTAGAGGGGACCCAGAATGTACACAGCCACCCCGAGTAGCCGTTTGGACATCGAGCAGGCCGAGGCACGAATTGCCTGGGTAACTCAGGCGCGATGCCGCGAGGTCGATCCCGACCAACTTTTTGTTCGTGGCGCCGCACAGCGCAAGGCAGCCACCATCTGCCGTCACTGCCCGGTCCTCATGCAGTGCGGAGCAGATGCTCTCGACAACCGTGTCGAGTTCGGTGTGTGGGGCGGAATGACCGAACGTCAGCGCCGTGCACTGCTCAAGCAGCACCCCGACGTCGACTCCTGGTCCGAGTTCTTCGAAGACCAGCGCCAGCATCACTCAGCAGTCTGATCCAGGTCGATCGGGGGATCAGCCCTTACGAGTGAGCTGATCTCCCACCGCGCGCAGCGCCTCGAGGTCCGAGACCTCGAACGGTAGCGACGGAACACCGATCAGCGGCACCCTCGGGTGAGCTGCGGTGAATCGACTCAGCAAGGCGATTTCTCGCTTCGCGATCACTGCCCGATGGGCATGGATGCGGAGAACGGCTGCGGTGAGGGCCTCGGCCTCGGTCGCATTTTCCTTCGCTTCCAGTTTGTCGGCGGCGGTCACCGCATGATCGGCAGGCAGAGCCGTCAACGTCGGGTGAGTGCGGTTGAGAACCAGACCGGCCAACGGCATCGAGTCACCCGCAAGGCGATCGACGAAGAACGCCGCCTCACGGAGAGCGTCGGGCTCGGCCGCTGCGATCACCAGGAAATGAGTCCCCGGCTGACGCAGCAACTCGTAGGTCTTCGTGGCGCGTTCACGGAAACCGCCGAACATCGAGTCGAGCGACTGCACGAATGCCGATGCATCCGAAAGCATTTGGCTTCCCACGATGGTCGAGACACCCTTCAGGGCCAATCCCATCGCGCCGGCCACGAGCCTGGTCAGGCCACGGCCGGGTGCCGAGAGCAGCCGGATCATCCGTCCGTCGAGGAATGTTCCGAGCCTCTGTGGAGCGTCGAGGAAGTCGAGCGCATTGCGCGACGGCGGGGTATCGACGATCACCAGATCCCACGCGTCGTTCGACGCCAGCTGCCCCAACTTCTCCATCGCCATGTACTCCTGCGTTCCGGAGAACGATGTGGCAACGGTTTGGTAAAAGGGATTCGCCAGGATCTGCTCGGCCTTCTCAGGGCTCGAATGCTCGATGACCATCTCGTCGAAAGTCCGACGCATGTTCAGCATCATCGCGTGGAGTTCGCCCGTGGCCTCGGGACCCAGCTTCACCGGCTGCGGAGTGTTGTCGAGTTCGGCCACACCCAAGGCCTGTGCGAGGCGACGGGCCGGATCGATGGTGAGGACGACTACGCGTCGGCCCTCTTCGGCTGCCCGCAACGCCAGCGACGCAGCCGTCGTGGTCTTGCCGACGCCACCTGCGCCGCAACACACCACGATCCGGGCCGTCGGGTCCTTGATGATCGCCGAAATATCGAGGGCAGGAGCTGCGCGTCGGCCGGTCCTGGAACTGCCGACCGTCACGTTCTCGGTGGTCTCGGTCATCACACGCCCTGTTCCGTGAGGTATTCGGCCAGCTCGTAGAGCCCACCGAGATCGACGCCGTCGGCGAGTGCGGGAAGTTGCACCCGCGCGCCGTCGATCTCGCGGAGCTTCTCCGCACTGGATTCTTGAGCTTCGAGCACCGACGCGTGCTCGATCGTCTCGGTGAGCAGGCCGGCGAAGTCGTCGTCGGACAGATCGATGCCGACATCGGAGAGCGTCGACCGGATCGAAGCTGCATCGATGTTGCCGGCTGCAGCACCGGAGAGTTGGTCTTCGGGCAAGAACCTCGGGCTGGCGCGGTTGACGATGATGGCACCGAGGTTGAGGTCGTCACGCGCCAGTTCTGCGGCGGCGTCGGCGGTTTCCTGAACGGGCAGCGCTTCGAGAAGCGCAACAAGATGTACGACGGTCTCCGGCGAGTGCAGCAGCCGAACGACGCCTTCACTCTGAGAATGCACCGGGCCGCCCTTGGCGAGGTCGGCCATCGCCTTGGTGACGTCGAGGAAGCTGCCGATCCGCCCGGTCGGGGGAGCATCGACGACAACGGCGTCGTACACGCGTTTGCCGGTTCGATCGGTGCGGATGACGCACTCCTTGATCTTGCCGGTGAGCAGAACGTCGCGAAGGCCTGGAGCGATTGTGGTGGCGAATTCGATGGCGCCGAACTTACGCATCGCCCGGCCGGCGAAGCCGAGGTTGTAGAACATTTCGAGGTATTCGAGGAACGCGGTCTCGATGTCGACGGCCAGAGCCATCACTTCACCGCCACCTTCGGCGGCCGCGACCTTGGTCTCCTGCGGTGGAAGCGGTGGTACGTCGAAGAGCTGCGCGATTCCCTGGCGGCCCTCGACCTCCACGAGGAGAACGCGCTTGCCGCCTTCGGCCAACGCGAGCGCCAACGCGGCGGCAACCGTGGACTTACCGGTTCCGCCTTTACCTGACACAAAGTGCAGGCGGGCCTTCGTCGCAGACTCGGGCCAGGTCCTGCTCAGCTCATCTTGGGATGCAACCACACCGCGAGCCTATAAGTCTGGGGCCGAAGATGTACGCGGGATAGGCTCACCGCATGAGCGAAATAACTTCCTGGGAATACACCGTGACTCCGTTGCTGGTCCACAATCCGAAGGCAATTCTCGACAACTGGGGTGTCGACGGCTGGGAACTCGTCGCCGTCCTGCCGAGCGCGTCGGGCGAGCAGCACGTCGCGTACATGAAGCGTCCGAAGGGCTGAATCACATGGCAGAGGCAACACAGACCTGGTCGGAGCGTCTCGCCGAACTGGGCATTGCACTTCCCGCCGTCGCGGCACCCGTCGCTGCTTACGTTCCCGCGGTTCGCAGCGGCAACCACGTGTACACGTCGGGTCAGCTCCCGTTCGTCGACGGAAAACTGGCGCTGACCGGCAAGCTCGGCGCGGGCGTGTCGGATGAGGACGCCAAGGCCGCGGCTCGCACCTGCGCGCTCAACGCTCTCGCTGCCATCGACGCCCTGGTCGGCATCGACAACGTCGTCCGTGTCGTCAAGGTTGTCGGCTTCGTGGCATCCGCCGAAGGATTCACCGGTCAGCCCGGCGTGATCAACGGCGCATCCGAGTTCCTCGGTGAGGTGCTCGGCGACGCCGGTATCCACGCCCGTTCGGCAGTCGGCGTGGCAGAACTTCCCCTCGGCTCTCCGGTCGAGGTGGAACTGATCGTCGAAGTTCGCTGATGTCGACTGTCCATCCCGCCTACGCGCAGCTTCGCCGCGTCACCGACATCGCTTCGGTCTTGCTCGAGAACAACCCGGGCATGATGACGCTGGACGGTACGAACACTTGGATTCTGCACGCTCCGGGCAGCGTCGAGTGTGTTGTCGTCGATCCAGGCGACAACGACGAGGAACACCTGCAACGTGTCGCTGGTATCGGTCCGGTAGCGCTGACCTTGATCACGCACCGGCACTACGACCACACCGGCGGGGTGGACCGTTTCCACGAATTGACTTCGGCTCCAGTGCGTTCCGTCGACCCAACTTTTCTTCGCGGGGGCGCTTCGGCGCTTGTCGACGGTGAAGTGATCGAGGTAGCGGGCCTGAAGTTGCGGATCCTCGCGACGCCGGGCCATACCGCGGATTCGGTGTCGATAGTCATCGAGAACGATGCGAGCGTGCTGACGGGCGACACCATTCTCGGCCGCGGCACGGCAGTTCTCGACGACTCCGACGGCGATCTGGGGGACTACCTCACCTCGCTGCGATCGCTGGCCGCACTCGGCGAAGGACTGACGGTTCTTCCCGGGCACGGTCCGGACCTACCCGATCTGCAGGCGATTTCGCAGCAGTACCTCGCCCACCGCGAGGAGCGTCTGGATCAGGTGCGGGCTGCTCTGTCGACGTTGGGCGAGTCGGCCTCGGTGCGCGACGTAGTCGAGCACGTCTACTCCGACGTCGACCCGAAGCTGTGGCCGGTCGCGGAGAAATCCGTCAACGTGCAGTTGGCGTATCTGCGACGCTGAGGCGCTCGGCGCCGACACGAAGAGCTGAGTTGTGTGGCCGAACTGCCGCCATCTATGCCGATCGAGGTATAGCTGGCGGCAGTTTTTGCATTTGTTTGATATGGGTCACGGGCCAATAGTTAGTTCATGACCTCACAATGCGACGGATGGATCCGCAATTACGTGGACGGCTCCTATGTCGAACCCGACGAGTCGTCGAGCTTCGATCAGGTCGACCCAGCAACGGGCCGTGTTCTCGCCCGGGTCCACGAGGCCGACAAGGCCCTGGTCGATCGGGCCGTGACCTCTGCCAGACGTGCTCTGGACAACGGTTGGGCCGATACGCCGGTTCGAGAGCGGACGGCTCTGCTGCGACGCGCTGCCGACCGGATCGAGGAGCGATTCGAAGAGTTCGTCGCCGCAGAGATGGCGGACACCGGCAAGCCGATCACGCAGGCACGCGAACTCGACGTCGCGCGCGCCCTGACGAACTTCCGCACCTTCGCCGACATCGTCGCCGCGGCGGGACAGGAATCGTTTGTCACGGATCTCGCGGGCGGCAAGCAGGCGCTGAACTACGCGATCCGCAAGCCGCTCGGCGTCGTCGCCGTGATCGTTCCGTGGAACCTGCCGCTGCTTCTCCTGACCTGGAAGGTTGCGCCCGCGCTCGCGTGCGGAAACTCCGTGGTGGTCAAACCTTCCGAGGAGACCCCGGCGACTGCGTCGTTGCTGGCCGAGGTGCTCGAAGAGGTCGGCCTGCCTGCCGGCGTCTACAACGTCGTCCATGGATTCGGTGCGAACTCGGCCGGCGAGTTCCTCACCACGCACCCCGGTATCGACGGCGTCACCTTCACCGGATCTTCGGCAACGGGTTCGCATGTCATGAAAACCGTTGCCCCGCGGGTCCGTCCGGTCTCGTTCGAGCTCGGCGGCAAGAACGCCGCGATCGTGTTCGACGACGTCGACATCGACGAGGCTCTGACGGGTCTGACCAAGTCGGTGTTCACCAACACCGGCCAGGTCTGCCTGTGCACCGAGCGGGTGTACGTGCACCGCAGCATTTTCGACGACATCGCCGGTGGACTCGTCGAGCGGGCAGCAGGACTGCGTCTGGGCGACCCGACGCTCGATGCAACGACGACCGGACCGCTCATTTCGCAGGCACACCGGAAGAAGGTACTCGACTACTTCGAGATCGCCGAGCAGGAAGGCGCGAAAGTGCTGACCGGCGGCGGTATTCCGGACCTCGGACAGGAACTGTCGGGCGGATCCTGGATCGAACCCACCCTGTGGACTGGCTTGACCAACAAGGATCGCGCCGTACGTGAGGAGATCTTCGGACCCGTCGCGGCACTCATTCCGTTCGAGACCGAAGCCGAAGCGATCGCCCTCGCAAACGACACCGAGTACGGCCTTGCTGCCTCCGTGTGGACCAACGACCTGCGCCGCGGACACCGCGTCGCGCAGAAGATGAACGTCGGAATCTCCTGGGTCAACACGTGGTTCACCCGCGAACTGCGGTCTCCCTTCGGCGGCATGGGCCTGTCCGGCATCGGACGTGAGGGCGGCGAGTCCTCGCTGCACTTCTACACCGAACCGACGAATGTATGTGTGCAACTGTGAACATCGAAACCGCAAAAGTTTTCCAGAAATGAGCGAGGCGTGATGACAGCCCCCGAAGACACCGTATCCGCGCTCGCGCGTCGCCTCGACGACGCTGCGCAGACGCGCACCGACACCCCGAGCCTCGCCGACGAACACACCATCGACATCGACCAGGCCTACCGGATCCAGAACGAACTCCTCGAACGGCGCACCAGTCGTGGTGAATCGATTGTGGGCATCAAGCTCGGCTTCACGAGCAAAGCGAAGATGGCGCAGATGGGTGTCTCCGAAGTGATCGTCGGTCAGTTGACCGACGCGATGTGCGTGAGCAACGGCGGCGAAGTCGACCTGAGGACGTTCATTCATCCCAAGATCGAACCCGAAGTGGCATACCGCCTGTCGAAGGACGTCGATCTCGACGATCCGAACGTCGACATCGAAACCTGCGTCGACGCACTGGCTCCCGCAATGGAGATCATCGACTCGCGGTACCGCGACTTCCGCTTCACCTACACCGACGTCGTCGCTGACAACACCAGCGCTGCCGGATACGTGATCGGGCGGTGGCTGCCGCTACAGAACGTCGAAGACCGTTCCGTACGTATGGAAGTCGGCGGTGAGACGGTAGTCGGTTCCACGTCGGCCATTCTCGGCGATCCGGCGCGCGCTTTGCATGCACTGCTCGACATCGCCCGCCGACGCCGAATTCCGTTGCGCGCCGGTCAGGTAATTCTGGCCGGTGCCGCCACAGCAGCTGTGCGACTCGACGAGGGCGTCGCACAGTGCACGATCGACGGACTCGGAACCGTCACGGTGAAAGGTGTGAAGCGATGAGTGGGGCGCAGGTCATCGAGAAGCTGGCGAAGCCGCGCGGAAAGTTCCCCCACGTCAAGGTGGTCGGCGATTTCGTCTATGTCTCCGGGACCAGTTCGCGTCGACCCGACAACACGTTTGTCGGCGTCGAGGTCGATGAGATGGGGACGACGGCGCTCGACATTCGGGCGCAGACGCGTGCCGTCATCGAGAACATCGCGGCAATCCTCGCCGAAGTGGGTGGAGAACTCAGTGATCTGGTTCAGGTCACCTCCTACCTGGTGTCGATGAACGACTTCGGTGGATACAACGAGGTGTACGCCGAACTGTTCGACGAAAACGGTCCGACGAGAACGACTGTGGCTGTTCACCAGCTGCCCCACCCTCACCTGCTCATCGAAATTTCCGGCGTGGCGTACGTGCCCGCCTCCCGACGCTCGGCGTCCGAAGATACGGAGAATGCATCATGACCACGATTCCTCCCGTCATCGACTTCAAGAAGTGGATCGACGACAACCGCCACCTCCTGCAGCCGCCCGTCAACAATCAGACGATGGCGCTCGGAGACGATTTCATCGTGCAGGTCGTCGGCGGCCCCAACCAGCGGACCGACTACCACCTCGATCCGTACGAGGAGTGGTTCTACCAGCTCGAAGGCGACATCCACGTCAATGTCATGACCGAAGACGGTCCTCATCGCGTCGACATTCGCGAGGGTGAAACTTGGTTGCTGCCAGGAGACATTCCGCATTCGCCGCAGCGTCCCACCGCGGGCTCGATCGGCCTGGTCATCGAACGCGTCCGCAAGGAAGGCACGCTCGAGAAGTTCCAGTGGTACTGCCTCGAATGCGATCACAAGATTCACGAGGTCGAACTTCAGGTGCGCGACATCGTGGCCGACCTTCCGCCGGTGTTCGTCAAGTTCTACGAGAGCGAAGAAGCCCGCACGTGTGACAAGTGCGGCACGCTCCATCCCGGCAAGGGCTGAGCTATGAGCAACCTGATCGACATCCACACCCACTACGTGCCCAACGGGTGGCCGGATCTGACCGAAGACGCGGGGCCGCAAGCGCCGTGGCTGAAGGTCGAGTCGGAAACCGAAGCAATGATCATGATGGGCACCAAGGAGTTCCGCCGCATCCAGTCCGATGCCTGGGACGCCGAGGTGCGGCTTCGGGACATGGATGCCGACGGCGTGCAGACGCAGGTCGTCTCACCTACTCCGGCGTTCTTCAACTACGGCCGGAGCGGTGAGCAGGCAAGTCGCATTGCACGGATCTTCAACGACCTCGCACTCGAGATCGTGGAGCCGGCGAAGGATCGTTTGATTCCCTTCTGCCAGGTGCCTCTGCAAGACACCGACGCAGCGTGCCGTGAGTTGGAGCGGTGCATCGCGAACGGGCACCGCGGTGTCGAGATCGGCAATCATGTCGGCGATCTGGACCTCGACAGCGAGGGCGTGGTGACGTTCCTGCAGCACTGCGCGTCGCTGGACGTGCCGGTATTCGTGCACCCGTGGGACATGGCCAACTCTCCGCGCCTCGATCGCTGGATGGCGCAGTGGCTCACTGCGATGCCGGCCGAAACGCACCTGTCGATACTCGCACTGATTCTCGGTGGGGTGTTCGACAAGATCGACGATCGTCTCAAGATCGGATTTGCGCACGGTGGTGGATCTTTCGCGTTCTGGTTGGGACGGATGGAAAACGCCTGGCACGGCCGCAACGACATCATCGGTACGTCGCAGTTCCCGCCGTCGCACTACCTGGGAAGGTTCTACGTGGATTCCGTCGTCTTCGACGAGCGTGCGCTGCGACTGTTGGTGGACACGGTGGGGGTGGACCGTGTGATGGTGGGTAGTGATTACCCGTACCCCTTGGGGGAGCGTCCGGTCGGTGAGGTGGTTCGCAAGAGTGAGTTCTTGGACGATACTGCGCGCCAACTGATTTCGCGGGGGAATGCCGAACGCTTCCTGGGTCTCGTCTGAGGCCCCGGCTATACCTTTTCCGGTATGGCGGACGGTGAATTCGGCATTTGTGAGTCATGTCTCGAGCGAGCACAATTCCAAACACAACGATCGACGACGCTCGTGATACCGACAATCCCGAAGACGGGGTCGGTGACTACAGACTTCATCGTCCGCCTGCCCCATCCAATCGATAGGTTCCGCGATGTCAGACAAGATATCCAACAGCACTACGAGCGACGGAAAGCCGTTGCCGGAGAAAGCGGCCCGTAGCCGAGTTGCCATGGCAACCCTGGCCGGCACAACTCTCGAATGGTACGACTTCTTCCTCTACGGCACAGCCGCCGCGTTGATCTTCAACAAACAATTCTTCCCGAGCCTGAGCCCCACGGCCGGCACGCTGGCTGCCTTCAGCACCTTCGCCGTCGGGTTCATTGCACGGCCGGTGGGTGGACTCGTGTTCGGGCACTTCGGTGACCGGATCGGGCGCAAGGCCACGCTCGTGGTCTCATTGGTGATGATGGGGATCGGGTCCACACTCATCGGCCTCATCCCGAACTACGACTCCATCGGTTTCTGGGCGCCCGTCCTCCTGGTGGCGATGCGCGTCGTTCAGGGCATCGGTCTGGGCGGTGAAGGCGCCGGCGCGACACTCATGTCGATGGAGCACGCGCCGGCGGGGCAGAAGAATCTCTATGCAGGTTTCCCTCAGATGGGCACACCCGCCGGACTGGTTCTCGCCAACGGCATCTTCCTGACGACCAACGCCGTGATGTCGGACTCGGCATTCGCTTCGTGGGGTTGGCGAATCCCGTTCCTGCTCAGCTTCGTTCTGGTGGCGATCGGTCTGGTGATTCGCCTGCGCGTCACCGAGTCGCCGTCATTCGCCGGGATCATGGAGAAGGGCGAAATAGTCCGCTTCCCGCTGCGTGAGTCGCTCAAGGTCGGCTTCCCCCGTTTGTCTCTCACGCTTGCCGCGTGCTTGGCGAACTCCGCCGTGGCGTACGCCTTCATGGTGTTCACCCTGTCGTACGGAACTCAACATCTGGGCTACGACAAGCAATTCCTGGTGCTCAGCGTGACCGCGGCAGCAGTCCTGTGGTTCCTTTCCATCCCGTTCTGGACAAAGATCGCCGACAAGTACGGGCGTCGGCACATGTTCATCGGCGGATCAGCTGCAATCCTGTTGTGGTGCATCGTGTTCTTCCCGCTCCTCAACACCGAGAACAAAATGGTCGCCGTCATCGCGTTCCTGGGCATGGGCCTGATCGTTCCGGTCACACATTGTGTCCAGGGCAGCATCATCGCCGATACCTTCCCGGCCAAGGTCCGCTATTCCGGCTCGTCTCTGATCCTCCAGAGCGGCGCGATTCTCGGCGGTGGACTGGCACCGATGATCGCTACGGCTCTGCTCGACGCCACCGGATCTTCGGTCGGTGTGACCTGGTATCTCGCCGGGGTGTGCACGATCAGCCTGGTCGGCGCCATCGCACTGTTCAAGATTGTCCCCGATTCGTCGCGGGGCTTGGAGCACGAGGAGATTCGCGTCTCCGAAAACGCCTGAGTCCTGGTCGATCCGACATCGGCCCGTTCCCTCTGGAGGGAACGGGCCGATCGGCGTTTCACGGTCGCATGAGCTCAGTTGCAAAGGACTCCAGCGTCGCGATCAGGGCCTGCGCGGACGGACTCGACGTGCGAGTCGCCGACGAGGTGATGCCGACGCTGTGCCCGATCGGATCGAGTGTGATGGACAGGGTGGTCAAGCGCGCGTCGTCGCGGGGGATGAGGCTCGGTAGTACCGCGATCATGTCGGTCTCGACCAGTAGCTGACGCACGGTGAGGAAAGAGGTTGCCTCGACCCGATTTTCGGGCAACGGCAAGCCGTTCCGGGCGAAGAACTCCTCGAGTTCGCGTCGGAGCACTGTCTCGACCCCAGGAAGGATCCAGGGGAAGCCGCGTAGTTCTTCGAGTTGGACGTCCTCGCGGTGAGCGAGCGGGTGATCTACGCGGGTGACGAGTTCGACGGACTCCGCGTAGAGGTTCCGTCTTGTCGCGGTGTCATCGGTAGGTGAGGTGAGCCGGCCGACGATCAGGTCGATTCGGCCCGCTTCCAGATCGGTGAGCAACTGCTCTGGCGTACCTTCGCGCACGACGACGGTGAGCAACGGGTGGTGAACCTTCAGGCGCGCGATAGCGCCGGGAAGCAGCACGTTGGATCCGGCGAGATGTGTTCCCACGATGACGGTTCCGCGATTGGCGTCGGCAAGTTCGACGACGTGTCGCCCGGCTTCGGTCAGCTGCGCGATCACGGCCCGTGCATGAGTTGTGAAGGCCTCGCCGAAAATGGTCGGGGTGATGCCGCGTGGGCCGCGGTCGAAGAGCGAGACGCCGAGAATGGACTCGATGTCGTGCAGACTGCGGGTCGCGACGGGTTGCGTGATGTGAAGTGCGGCAGCGGCGCCGACCACACTGCCCTGACGGCTCAATGCGTCGACGAGCAGGAGATGGCGGAGTTTGAGTCGCCCGTCGAGGAGCTTGGGCATGTCCATGGAGCAATCCTAGACGGGATTGCGCCGGGTGGGTAGGCGCCCGAAGTTGCTCAGGAGAAGGTGATTCCGATCGATTGGGACGAGGTGTACTTCTCCCAGGTTTCGCTGCTGTCCGGACTTCCCGTGTGCGCAAACGACGTCCAGTGCCGGCGTATCCGACGGCCCAGTGCGTCGATGCTCTGCCAGTCGCTGCTGCCCAGCATCGGTGAGCCCTGCCAGGACTGCTCGGTTCCCAACACGAAGGGTAGTTCGATGCAGTGAGTGGCCCCGAAGACGTCGTCCGTCGGTGCCCAGTCGAAGCGGTACGTGTACACCGACGCGCCGGCCGCTGTGAAGGTCTCGGCCAGCTCCATTGCCGGTTCGGCAAACATGTTCTGTGTCAGTGCCTTTTCGGCGACGTGTTCGGGATCGGGTACTCCCGCTAGGTCGCGCACGAAAGCAGATCCCTCGTCTCGGGTGTATCCCACGATGACGTCAGGCGCTGTTTCGAAAGTTCGGATCACCGGTTCCAGTTCGGAGATCGGCGCGAAGGGCGGTTGCACGACATTGGGGGACCGCCGGCTGAACTCGACAGCCGTGCCGCGGAATGCGTCGAGAATGTGGGAGAGCGGCGCGGTCCTAGGATCTCCGTCGAGCAGTCGGGCAAACGTCTCCCCGTTCTCGATCGCGGGAGCCTGCGTGAAGTTGAGGTCCGGCCGTGGGGTGCTCTGCAGAATTGCTCGATGGAACAGGGTTCGAGAGTTGTTACTGCTCAACAGATTCACAATGGAATGGGCGCCTGCCGACTGCCCGAATACGGTGACCGAGTCTGGGTCGCCGCCGAATGCCTCGATGTTCTCGCGCACCCACTCGAGCGCCGCGATCTGATCGTGTACCCCGAGATTGCCTTCGCTGACGCCGTCGAGGAGGAGGTATCCGAGCACGCCGACGCGATAGTTGACCGACACCACGACGACGTCGCCCTCGGCTGACAAAGCGCCGCCGTCGTACCAGGGGAGTGAGCCGCCGCCACTGGAGTACCCGCCACCGTGAAGCCACACCATCACCGGGCGATGACCGGTCAGCGACGGGGTTGTGACGGTGACGGTGAAGCTGTCCTCGCTGTGCTCCGGTTCGGGGAGCGGTGGCCCCATGATGCGTTCGAGTCGTGAAGGTGGTTGGGGGAAGACCGTTCCAAGCGCTGTGGCGTCGAAGACGTCGGAGAACGGTTCCACCGGTCGAGGCTTCTCGAAGCGCGGTGCGCTGGCGTAGGGGATCGCACCGAAGTAGTAGGAACCGTCACGCTTTCGGCCGCGGACCTTCCCCGAAGGGGTGGATGCGATCACCGTCTCGAACGAGGGCATGGGTTCCTTTCTTCTTGTGCATGCTTTTTCGAGCATGCCAGGTGGATGCCGCGGCACAAATGCCTTTGTGGTCGTGCGGTATGCGTTACGGCGTGAGTGCCTGTACCAGTCGATCTTCGAGTCGCGTCGTCACTCGGCTGTATACGGAACCGTCGTCCAGTGCCCGGGACATCACGATCGCCCCTTGGATCCCGGCCACGGCTTCTTCGGCGAGTCCGATGGAATCTTCGGCACCGACGAGTGCCGCCTCGAGAGCCGCTGTCCATTCGTCGAAGTATGTTCGGACCCTGGCGCCGAAGCGGTTTCGCTCTTCACCGAGTGCAAATGCGCCGAACAGGCAAATGCGTTGCCCTGACCGAAAGTAGTCGCCCGCGGTAGCGAACATGCTCTGGATGCGCTGCCTCGGTGGAACCGATTCTGCTCGAAGAGGTTCGAAGACTTCGGCGCGAAACCATCTGTCGACCTCGTCGAGCACCGCCTCGGCCATCTCTTCCTTCCCGCGCGGAAAGAAGTTGTAGAGACTGCCTTTGCCCAAACCGGTGTGTTCGGTGATCACGGCCAGGCTTGCTCCGTCGAACCCGTAGGTTCGAAACACGTTCGCGAGAGCGGGAATCGTGTCCGAGCGTTCAGCTACCTGTCTGGCCATGGATTCATCCTTTCATCACAGACCCAACTCGCTCAGGCCCGGATGATCGTGCGGGCGTGGTCCGGTCGGATCCCAGAAGAACTTTCGCTCGGACTCCTCGATGGGAACGTCGTTGATGCTGGCATGACGGTGGTGCATGAGTCCGTCGGCGTCGAATTCCCAGTTCTCGTTGCCGTAGGAGCGGAACCACTGCCCGTCGTGATCGTGCCACTCGTACGCGAATCGCACTGCGATGCGGTCGTCGCTGTGTGCCCACAACTCTTTGATCAACCGGTAGTCCAGTTCGCGGGTCCACTTCTCGGTCAGAAGTTCGACGATCTCGGATCGGCCGGTGACGAACGTCGACCGATTACGCCACCAACTGTCCGGCGTGTAGGCCAGCGACACCTTGTGTGGATCGCGTGAGTTCCATCCGTCCTCGGCGAGGCGGACCTTCTGGACGGCAGCTTCGTGAGTGAAGGGCGGAATCGGTGCTCGGACGGTCATTGCGGGGCCTCTCGATCAGATTTGTACCTATCGGTACAAACTTTACCGGTAGGTACAACAAGAGTCCAGTGAACGACTTCGGCCGCCCCCACCGAAGCGGGAGCGGCCGAAAGAGTCGAACAGGAAGAAACTAGCGCGCGCGACGAGCGAGACGCTCGGAATCCGAGATCAGGACGCTCTTGCCTTCGAGGCGAAGCCATCCGCGGTGTGCGAAATCAGCGAGCGCCTTGTTGACGGTCTCGCGGGAAGCGCCGACGAGCTGGGCGATCTCTTCCTGCGTGAGGTCGTGAGTGACGCGCAGGGCGCCACCTTCCTGAGTGCCGAAGCGCTGCGCGAGCTGCAGGAGCGCCTTGGCGACACGGCCGGGAACGTCCGTGAAGATCAGGTCGGCCAGGGTGTTGTTGGTACGACGCAGACGGCGGGCGAGAACGCGCAGAAGCTGCTCGGCGATCTCGGGGCGCTGCTGGATCCATGCCTTGAGAGCGTCGCGGTCCATGCTCACGGCGCGAACCTCGGTGACGGTCGTAGCCGTCGAGGTGCGGGGGCCGGGGTCGAAGATGGACAGTTCGCCGAACATGTCGGACGGGCCCATGATCGTCAGCAGGTTCTCGCGACCGTCGGGTGAGCGTCGACCGATCTTCACCTTGCCGGACACGATGATGTACAGGCGGTCACCGGGTTCACCTTCGTTGAAGATGACATGTCCACGGGGGAAGTCGACGGGCTGCAGCTGCTTTGTCAGCGCCGCTACCGCTGAGGGCTCGACTCCTTGGAAGATGCCGGCTCTTGCCAGGACGTCGTCCACGTGCGCTCCTTGTTGGGATTTGTTCGTTTGTGGTGTCATTTTTGCGCTATCTATCTTTGTACCCGCGCTGCGCACAAACCGTCGTACACAGGCTCAGCCCTCATGAGTGAGACACTGTGTCCAATGCAATCTGTGTTCAATGCAACAGGTACGGCATCGAAGTCTACGTCCCGTTAGCTCGCGACGAGTGATTGATGCCACGTAAGAGCCGAAAATTCTTCCGGAATCCGCTGCGGTGACTACTTTGTATGGCCGTCAACTTGCCCGTTGTGTCCGGATTTCGCCCAGGCTGGCGCTCTCGGGAGCCTCCGACTGACGGCCCTTACGCTTCCGGTGGAAGCGGGCGAACGCATGGGGAAACCCATCGCTTGCCAGGCGGGCGACGTCGTCGTGACTTGCCTGGTCGAGGAAGTCTTCTACTTCATGCTCTTGGACCGAGAGCCGACGCAATCGCCCTTCGACTCGTTCCATCGCCAGGGCAAAGAGCATAAGCAGTAGCGGAAAGAGAATTACTGCGAGTCCTTGCATAGGGGGAAGTAAACACGTCGAAGGTCTCAGAAGCGACACGACGGAGTCTCCACTCATGTCGTATCCGTACAGTTGTCTGAGTGCAGACCACCCCGACAGGCAGTTCAGAGCAGCGGAAGAAACCGCGTTCGGGGGGTGCGCGGAAGGAAGAATCACACCTCGGATTGGTACGCCGGGCGCGTCGGATGAATCGTGAGCTCGCTGTGGCTTTCCCACACGTGTACTGCGAACTCGACTTCACGACTCCGTTGGAACTGGCAGTGGCGACAATCCTGTCGGCGCAATGCACCGACGTCCGCGTCAACATGGTCACGCCGGCACTCTTCGCCCGTTATCCCGACGCAAAGGCATACGCGGAAGCCGATCGGACCGAACTCGAGGAGTACATCCGCTCCACCGGCTTCTACCGGAACAAGACGACGTCGCTGATCGGACTCGGTCAGGCGCTACTCGAACGCCACGACGGGCAGGTCCCGAACAAGCTCGAAGATCTGGTGAAACTCCCAGGCATCGGACGCAAGACCGCGAACGTCGTGCTGGGCAATGCCTTCGACATTCCGGGAATCACCGTCGACACCCACTTCGGTCGGCTCGTGCGTCGGTGGAAGTGGACCGAGGAAGAAGATGCCGTCAAGGTGGAACACGCCGTCGGGGCACTGATCGAACGTAAGGAATGGACTCTGCTCTCGCATCGCGTGATCTTTCACGGCCGACGGGTCTGCCACGCGCGCAAGCCCGCATGCGGTGTGTGTGTTCTGGCCAAGGACTGCCCGTCGTACGGTCTCGGCCCGACCGACAAAACCGAGGCCGCGGCCCTGGTGAAAGGCCCCGAGACCGATCATCTGCTCGCCCTGGCAGGGTTGTGATCGCCGATGACAAGTGCCGGAAGATGGTCTCTCGCTGCGCTCGTGGTCGTCGCGGCTCTCGTCGTGGCGATCTGGCCGCGCGGAGGAGACGACACGACGCCCACGTCGACGGGCCCGTCCTCGTCCGCGTATCAGCCGCCGATGTTCACTCCGTCGTCGGAATCGCTCGATCAACTCCGTAGCCAGGCGGCTCTGGCCTCCTGCCCGACTCCGACCGGCGAAGCGCCTGCCGGCTCGGCTCTCGCCGGAATCACCCTCGACTGCGTCTCCGACGGAGCGCCCGTCGACCTTGCCGCAGCGGTGGGCGGAAAGCCGACTCTGCTCAATCTGTGGGCGTACTGGTGCGCGCCATGCGCCGAAGAGCTTCCGTACCTTCAGGAATTCGCGGAGCGCGCCGACGGCAGCATCAACGTGCTGACCGTGCATTCGGATCCGAATCAGGAGAACGCTTTGACGCGACTCATCGACTACTCGGTGCGTTTGCCCGGCGTCCAGGACGGTGACGGCAAGGTACGGATCGCAGTGGGCGCACCGCCGGTGCTGCCGGTGTCGGTGCTCGTGCGCGCGGATGGAACAGTCGCCAAGGTCTTGCCCCAACCCTTCCGCAGTGCGGACGAGATCGCCGCCGCTGCGGCGCAATATCTGGGAGTCGTCGTATGAGCACACCGGTTCCCGAGTGGTTGCGCGCTGTCGCCAGCACCCAGCCCACCGATCCCCATCGGATCAACCCCGTCCTCGAGCGTCGCGCGCCGCGCGGCACCGTGACGCGTCCGGCCGCGGTGCTCGTGCTCTTCGGCGGACCGCGTGAGGCCGACCCTCTCGCCGTCGGCGGCTTGCCGGAGGGCGCAGACGTCCTGCTGACCCAACGGGCGTCGACGATGCGTCAGCACAGCGGACAGGTCGCATTCCCGGGCGGCGCCGCCGATCCGGGCGACGACGGCCCCGTCGGCACCGCGCTGCGTGAAGCGCAGGAGGAGACCGGGCTCGATCCGAGCGGAGTTCAGCCCCTCACCGTGCTGCCGGAGATCTTCATCCCGCCGTCGGGTTTCGACGTGACGCCGGTGCTCGGCTACTGGGAGCAGCCGACGACGGTGGGCATTCAGGACGAGGGCGAGGTCGGACGGGTGGCCAGGGTGCCGCTGCGCACGTTGCTCGACCCAGACAACCGGTTTCAGGTTCGACATCCCCTCGGGTACCAGGGCCCGGCGTTCCGCGCCGACGGCATGCTGGTCTGGGGGTTCACAGCAGGAATCCTCGCGGCGCTGTTCACGGTGTCGGGCTGGGAGATTCCGTGGAACTACGAGGACGTGAGAGACCTGGACACAGCGCTGTCCGAGTTCGGTGAAGGTGTCGAGGATTCGGCGGTGCCGCGATGACAGGTTCTCGTTGGGTGGACATCGCCATCGTTCTGGTCGCCCTCATCGCGGCCACGTCCGGATGGCGTCAGGGCGCGGTGGCGTCGGCGCTGGCGTTCGTCGGCGTGATCCTCGGTGCCGTCGCCGGGATTCTGTTGGCGCCGCACCTGCTCGTGCACGTCACCGAAGGCAAGCTGCGCATCCTCGCGGGCATCTCGCTGATCGTCGTGTTGGTCATCATCGGCGAGGTCGCCGGCATGGTGCTCGGACGCGCGGCGCGCAGCGGAATGCACAGTCCGACGGCGCGATCCGTCGACAGCGTCATCGGTGCGGGTCTACAGGCGGTGGCTGTCGTGGTCGCGGCGTGGTTGCTCGCGATTCCGCTCACTTCCTCGTCGCAGCCGAATATTGCCGCCGCTGTTCGTGGTTCGGACGTTCTCGCCAGCGTGGACGAAGTGGCGCCGCAGTGGCTGCGCCGCATCCCGACCGAGTTCTCGGCGCTGCTCGACACCTCCGGCCTGCCTGACGTCATCGGCCCGTTCGGGCGCACGCCCATCACCGAGGTCGAAGCACCCGACGCGAGCGTTCTCGCCAGTCCGTTGGCGGCGCAGTTGCGTCCGAGTGTTCTCCGCATCAACGGCGTCGCACCGAGTTGCCAGCGCGCGCTCGAGGGATCCGGATTCATCGTCGCCCCCGAACGCGTCATGACCAACGCCCACGTGGTTGCCGGAACCGAGAGCATCACCGTGGACACCATGGAGGGCGCACTGCCCGCGCAGGTGGTTCTCTTCGACTCCGCCGTGGACATCGCGATTCTGGCGGTTCCCGGATTGGACGCGCCGGTGCTGCCGTTCGCTCCGGAGCAGGCTCGGACCGGTGACAACGCGTTGGTGCTCGGCTACCCCGGCGGTGGTCCGTACACGGCCAGCGCAGCCCGCGTTCGTGAGGTCCTCAACCTGAACGGGCCGGACATCTACAAGGCCGGAACCACCCAGCGTGAGGTCTACACCGTCCGCGGATCCATCCGGCAGGGCAACTCGGGTGGACCGATGGTCGATGATCAGGGGCGGGTCCTCGGCGTCGTGTTCGGTGCTGCCGTCGACGACAGTGACACCGGATTCGTCCTCACCGCGCAGGAAGTCTCGCGCCAGTTGAACGCGGCTGCCTCGGCATCGACGCCCGTACCGACGGGCGCGTGCATCCTGTAGCGGTCACTTCTCCGTAAGGAGGAAGTCCCCGAGTTCGCGATTGACGCGCTCGGGGGCTTCCTGATGCGCGTAATGACCGACTCCGGCAATGGTGCGCAGTTTTTCGCCGGGAGCCCAGTGCTTGTCGCGACGCACGGTACGGGTGAGCACGTACGGGTCGAGTTCGCCGTGAATCTGGACGATCGGAATGCGAAGAACCTGATCCATCAAACGCATGAAACGTCGGCCCTCGGGGCGGAGCTGGCTGCGGAAGGCCCAACGCTGGTACTCCAACGTGGAATGCGCGACGCCCGGGATCCGGATCGCGGACCGCATCTTGCTCATGACGTCTGCGAATTCGGGTTGCTGCGGCCAGGTGGGGCCCGACCGCGAGCGAACCAGACGCTCCACTTCGGCGCCGTTGTCGGCCGTCAACCGACGTTCCGGGCGTAGCGGTACCTGATAGGCCAGGAACGAGGGCAAAAGCGCGCGGCGCTGATAGGGGTCGCGGACGACTGCTTTCTTGAGCGCCATCGGGTGTGGAGACGAGATCAGCGCTATCGACCGCACCAGGCGTGGATGCAGGAGCGCGGTCGCCCAGCACACCAACCCGCCGTCGGCATGACCGATCAGCGTGGCCTTGCCGTAACCCATCGCACGAATGAGGCCGGCTACGTCACCGGCGAGCGTCCAACCGTCGTAGCCACGAGGGGGCTTGTCGGAATCGCCGTACCCACGAAGATCCATGGCGACGACGCGGAATCCCTGCTCCGACAGTGCCGTCAACTGATGGCGCCAGGACCACCAGAAATCGGCGAATCCGTGCAACAGGACCACCAACGGAGCATCCGGCTCCGCGTCGCCTACCTCGACGACGTGAAACCGGATGCCGTTGGCGTGAATGTCCCGGTGAATCCAGGGGCCGTCGAACCTGACGGTAGATGGATCTAGGGCTGCCACTTTCGATCAGACTCGCTACCGGCGCGCGTTGAAATCGACCGACGGCTTTGCGTCGTCATGGCTGCCGGGGATGACGTTCTTGGCCTGCTTGAGCGATTCGATCGTCTTCTCCGGAGCCCTCAGCTTGCGCACGCGCAGATAACCGAGCAGCGCCAGAATCGCGGTGGTCACCACCATGATCAGGAAGACGATGAGGAACGCCAGCCAGCGCGGCACCCAGGTGTCGAGCATCTCGGCCAGGAAGAAAAAGAAGAAGAACGAGCTGAACAGCAGAACCGTGAAGGCCAGGATGAAGAAGACGCTGCCCTGCAGACCCTTCTTGACCTCGCCCGTCACCTCGGCCTTGGCAAGTTCGACCTCGGCGCGCACGAGGGTGGAGACCTGTGCGGTCGCGTCCTTGACGAGGGCCCCGATGGTGGCCTCGCCCGGCGTGCGGGCGTCCACATCGGTGAGAGGGATGGAAGAGACCGTGTTCGGTACTCCATCTCCGGTGAAGCGCTGGCTCTCTCCGTTGGTCAAGCTCACTTGTCGACCTCTCCAGGTAGTTCTCTCGCGTCCGTGGCAATGGCGGTGGAAGCGTCGTCTCGAGCCGCATGAACTCGTCCACGTCGCCACAGCAGCGCTGATCCGATCAGCGATGCCACCAACGATGTCACGAGAACTGCGGCCTTCGCTATCTCGGCCTCGCTACCATCGCCGACCCCGTCCAATGCGAGGTCTGCTACAAGCAGGCTAACGGTGAACCCGATGCCACCGAGAACTGAGAGGGCAAACATGTCTCTCAATTCCAGTGTCTTGGGTTTGGTTGCTATCCCCAATTTGATCGCGAGCAGGGAAATTCCGAAGATTCCGACGGTTTTGCCGACCAGAAGACCGACGACGACCGATTGCCCGACTGGGTCGGTGAAAATGTCGCCGAGTACCGCCGCGTTGATCGGAACACCGGAGGCGAACAGTGCGAAGACGGGGACACAGAAGCCTGCAGAGTAGGGCTGAATGCGGTGCTCGAGACGGCTACCGGGCGCGTACTCCTCGTCCGGATCGCGCCTCACCCGGGTCAGTAAGCCGAGCGCGACGCCCGCGAGTGTGGCGTGTATCCCCGCTTCGTGCATCGCGTACCAGGTCAGTAGTGCCAGCGGGACGTAGAGGAACGGCGTCGTGATGCGTTTGTGTTGGGCGTAGGCGTAGGCAGCCAGGGCTGCGGCCGCGGTCAGCAGCCACAACATCGCGAGGGAACCGGTGAACAGTACGGCGATGAGAATGATCGCGAGCAGATCGTCGACGACGGCCAGGCTGAGCAGGAAAACTCGGGCGCTCGCCGGGATCTTCGAGCCGGTCAGCGCGAGCACGCCGAGGGCAAAAGCGATGTCCGTCGCGACGGGAATGGCCCAGCCCTTGTCCATGCCGGGCGTGCCGAAACCGATGGACGCCGCGATGATCGCGGGGACCAGGACGCCGCCGCACGCCGCGATGATCGGGAGCATCGCGGCTTTGCGGTCCGCGAGTTCGCCGACCACCAGTTCACGTTTGAGTTCGAGGCCGGCGACGAAGAAGAAGACGGCAAGCAGTCCGTCCTGCGCCCACGTGCCCAAGCTGAGGTCGAGATGGAGTGCGGACGGACCGATCTGGAAGTCACGTAGTGCGATGTAGCTCTCACCGAAAGGAGAGTTCACCCAGATCAGAGCGAGGGCGGCAGCGATCAGGAGGATCGATCCGCCCACCGTTTCGGTGCGGAGGTAGCGGGACAGTTCGGAACGCAGGGTGGAGATCACGCGTGGGGACGACCTTTGTTCGTGCAACCGAATTCGGATGCAACAGACATGAACGTGATCGACGTTGTGACGCATCGAATGCACGTGCCGACCAGACTTCCCGGCTCACCTTTACGGAATTTTATCGCGGATTGCCCGCTGAGCCGAATTCGCGAACCGAATTTGCGTCGGAAAACCCCGCGGGTGTTCAATTCCTACTGATTGGGACACTATCCCACCAATTGGACATTTTTCGTATAACGGCGCAGGAGCATGTTTTGAGCACGTCAGTCAGTGAGAATCCACCCAAGCCGGAGGGCGGCGACGCAGATACCGTCGCCGGAGTGCCGCGCAGCCGAATCGTGGTTGCCAGCATGGTGGGTACGTCCATCGAGTTCTACGACTTCTACATCTATGCAACAGCGGCAGTATCGGTGTTCCCGCACCTGTTCTTCCCGAAGGGCAACGACACCACCGCGCTTCTCGCGTCGTTGGCGACGTTCGGACTCGCGTTTGTCGCCCGTCCCCTCGGCTCGATTCTCTTCGGGCACTTCGGTGACCGCGTCGGACGCAAGGCAACTCTGGTCGGCTCGCTGCTGACGATGGGTATCGCGACCTTCCTCATCGGACTGCTGCCCACCTATCACCAGATCGGTCTACTGGCCCCGGCGCTGTTGGCGCTCATGCGTTTCTGCCAGGGCCTCGGACTCGGCGGCGAATGGTCGGGTGCGGCGCTGCTCGCGACCGAGACAGCCAAGGAAGGCAAGCGGGCCTGGGCGGCGATGTGGCCGCAACTCGGTGCGCCCATCGGCTTCTTCATGGCCAACGGACTGTTCCTGATCATCACGTTGTTCATGAACCACGACAATTCCAGCCCGGACCTCGAGGGTGCCTTCCTGAGTTGGGGATGGCGAATTCCGTTCCTGCTCAGCGCAATCATGGTGATGATCGGCCTGTACGTCCGGCTCAAGCTCGAGGAAACCCCGGTGTTCGCGCGTGCAGTCGAGCGCGGCGAGAAGGTCAAGACCCCGGTGGCCGAGGTGTTCAAGACCAGTTGGCGTCAGCTGATCATCGGTACGTTCGTGATGCTCGCGACGTACACGCTCTTCTACATCATGACCACCTGGGTTCTCAGCCACGGAACCGGCAAGACGGCGGCCGACGGCGGAACCGGCGCAGGCTTCAAGTACACCGATTTCCTTGTCCTGCAGCTCATCGCAGTCGTTTTCTTCGCTGCTGCCGTGCCGGTCTCGGGTTGGCTCGCCGACCGCTACGGGCGTCGTATCACACTGCTGATCATCACCGGCCTGATCATGGTGTTCGGCTTGACCTTCGGCGTGTTCCTCGAACCGGACGGAATGAACGACGGTCGTATGTTGGCGTTCCTCATCGTGGGCATGCTGCTCATGGGCCTGACCTTCGGACCGATGAGTGCCGTTCTCCCGGAACTCTTCCCGACCAACGTCCGCTACACGGGCTCGGGAATCGCGTACAACACGGCCAGTATTCTGGGCGCAGCGGTGGCGCCGTTCATCGCCGTCTACCTCGCGAAGAACTACGGCGTCGGTTGGGTCGGCATCTATCTTCTCGTAGCGGCGACGCTGACCTTTGTCGCGCTGCTGGTCATGCGTGAGACGAAGGGTGAGTCGCTCGACGATGTAGGGGCATAACCCTGCTGTGCGCCTTTATTAACCCCCGGCGGTTAATAAAGGCGCACAGCAGTTGTCAGGGAAGCTGAGCAGGCAGGACATGCTCACCGGTCTTGTCGGTGCTCAAGGCCAGGGAGCTGATGTACTGCTTCTCGCCGTTCGGACCGGGCACGTTCGACGCGAGCATGTCGGGACGCTCGAATTCGATTCCGCTGACGCAGCACAGAAGCGTTTCACCGGAGGGGTTCCCGTACTCGTCGAACATCGGCAGTTCGATGCCGTCGTCGGTGCGTCGTAGGTAGTACTTTCCCTTGGTGGCGACGGCCAGGACCGGCGGCATCACCAGCGCGATGACGATTGCGACGATCGGGGAGAACGGTTTGATCGTCGAACCGAAAGCGCCGAAGAACACCAGGATCGAAATGCCCGCGGCCAGCAGCATCGACACGAAGCCGACGGGGTTGACGTCGTAGAGCATCCCGCGTCGGAACTCGGGGACTTTCGGGGAGAGCTTCAACCAGTACTTGTTGATCGCGATGTCCGAGGCGACGACCACGACCCAGGCGATACCGCAGTTGGCGTAGAACCCGAGGATCGTGTTGAGGAAGTCGAACATGTTGGCTTCCATCAAGATCAGTGCGATCGCCAGGTTGACCAGAACGAAGACCATGCGTCCGGGGTAGGTCTTGGTGACGCGGGTGTACGAGTTGGTCCAGGCCAGTGAGCCGGAGTACGCGTTGGTGACGTTGATCTTGATCTGGCTGATGACCACGAGGATCACGGCCAGCGTCATGGCCAGCCAGTGAGGCATCATGTCCTGGTAGATCTCGAGGAACTGGTGCACGGGCTGGTTGGCGATCGAGGATCCGTCGACGACGTTCGCGATGATGTACACGGCGAGGAACAGTCCGACGATCTGCTTGAACGCGCCGAAGATCACCCAGCCGGGGCCGGCGAGAATTACTGCAGCCCACCAACGACGGGTGTTTTCCGGCGTCTTGGGCGGCATGAAGCGTAGGTAGTCGATCTGCTCGGCGATCTGTGCGATCAGCGACAAGCAGACACCCGCGGCCAGCATCACCGATCCGAAGTTGACGCCCTTGCCGTTTGCGCCGTCCTCACCGCCGAAGGCGAAGAACGCGCTCACCGAATCAGGGTGCTTGAACAGCAGATACAGGAACGGCAGCACCATCATGACAAGCCACAGAGGCGTCGTCCACACTTGGAGCTTTGCCAGAGCCTTCATTCCGTAGATGACCAGTGGAATGACCATCAGGGTCGAGACCGCGTAGCCGATCGAGAGTGGGATCCCGAGCCCCAGTTTCAAACCCTGGGCCATGATGGAACCTTCGAGCGCGAAGAAGATGAAGGTGAACGTCGCGAAGATGACGTTGGTGACCACCGAGCCGTAGTAGCCGAAACCGCTTCCGCGAGTGATCAAATCGAGGTCGATATTGTATCGCGCGGCATAGTAGGCGAGTGGGAAGCCGGTCGCCATGATGACGACGGCAAACACGGCGATGCCCAGCAATGCGTTACCGGTGCCGTACGAGATGCCGATGTTGGCGCCGATCGAGAAGTCTGCGAGATACGCGATTCCGCCGAGCGCGGAGGTCGCGACGACGCCGGTTCCCCATTTGCGGTAGCTGCGTGGCGCAAATCGGAGGGTGTAGTCCTCCAGAGTCTCCTTCAGTGCGGCATTCTCACCGAGATCTGCCCTGTCCGGTGCGCCGGCGGACACCTGCTCGTTCACTGCTGTCATGACGTCACTTCCCTGGATGCCTGTGCATGTGCACTTTGTGGTGCAGGCACCCAACCTAGGGAGGTGGCGTTACGCGGACATGTTTGAAATGTGTCGCCCACGTTGCGGATTCGATCCGCAACGTGAGCGAGCACTCATGGGACTTTCTTTACCTGTATCTGATCACCAACTACCCGCGCCTGCAAGGCGAGTGGCTGCGTCCCGACCGGCCGAAGGTCGAGAACGGCGGCGGCCACCGGGTCGGCCAAAACGTTCCGGATGGTCCGGCGCAGGCCACGTGCTCCGTACACCGGGTCGAACCCGCGCCGTTGCAACAGGGCGACGGCGCTGTCCTCCACCTCGACGTCGATGCCTCTCCTGGCCAACCGAGTCGTGATCAGTTCGATCTCGAGACGGGTCACTTGTTCCGCGGTCTGTTCGTCGAACTCGTCGAGGATCACGGTTTCGTCGATGCGGTTGAAGAATTCGGGGTCGAAGAACTTCTCCAACGCGCGTTGCACCAGATGATGACCATGGCGCGGTCGATCGATCCGGACGCGATCGGCGAGCTGCCGCAGGTGAGATCGCCGACGTTCTGCCACCGCAGCAGAGCCGAGATTCGAGGTCAGGAACACGTAGCTGTTGCGGAACGAGATCTTCTGCTGACCGTTCGCCAACCGGAGTTCGCCGTTGTCGAGGACCTGCAGGAGCGCACGCAGCACGGTGGGGTCGGCCTTCTCCACTTCGTCGAACAGGACGATTCCGGGGGTGTACGGATCGCCCTCGACGGTGTTCTTGTCGAACAGCGTGAAGGACTCCTTGCTACCGGCATATCCAGGTGGAGCCCCGGAGAACGACGCCGCATAATGCTCTTGCGCAAGAGCATTCATGTCGATGCGGCACAGATCATCGGGTCCTGACCGTAGTTCTGCGGCCACGCGCCGCACCAATTCCGTCTTGCCGACGCCGGTCGGGCCAACGAGAAGGATGTTGGCGAGCGGACGCGTCGGATCCGTGGCACCGACATGCGCGATCGAAATCGCACGAACCACTGCGTCGACGGCGGCCTGTTGTCCGACGATCTTGGAACTCAGGGCTTTCGAGAGCTTGCGAGCGTCGAAGGCCCCGACCGGTACGGGTTCGGTTCGTTCCTCGGCCGGCGGTGGTGCTGCTGCACTGTTCCGGTCATGGAGCATGTCGGTGATATAAGGCACAGTGAGATCCTTACGCTTCGATTGTCTTCTCGACCGGCAGGTTTCCGACGCGACAATCCGCTACACCCACTGTGTCTCGGGTGATGGCCTCGACGCGTTCCTGAGCCTTCTGGGCGTCGGTGACCCACAGCTTGTAGAACTCGAACGGGCAGTCCGCGACGCCCTTGTCTCCGTCACCTGCTGCGTGGACACCGGAGTAGCCGCGATGGAGGAGTTTGAAGATGTGGTTCTGGGACTGATCGTTCTCGCGTGCGTCGCGAATGGCTGAGACGGAAAGCTGCGCGTACTGGATTCCGTATTCTTCTTCGCCGGTTTCACCCAGCGTCCGGCCGTCGAATCCGATGATCGCGGAGTGTCCGAAGTAGGAGTAGACGCCGTCGAATCCGGCCGCATTGGCAACTGCCACATAACAATTGTTGGCCCAGGCCATTGCCTTGGACATCATTACCTGCTGGTCCTTGGCGGGGTACATGTATCCCTGGCAACGGACGATCAGTTCCGCACCCTTCATCGCGCAGTCGCGCCAGATCTCCGGGTAGTTGCCGTCGTCGCAGATGATGAGCGAGATCTTCAGCCCCTTCGGGCCTTCGGTGACATACGTCGTGTCTCCCGGGTACCACCCTTCGATGGGGCACCAGGGCAGGATCTTTCGGTACCTCTGAACGATCTCGCCCTTGTTGTCGATGAGGATCAACGTGTTGTACGGGGGCTTGTTCGGGTGGTCTTCGTGCTGTTCACCGGTGATGGAGAAGATTCCCCACGTGTCGGCTTCGCGGCACGCTGCGGAGAAGATCGCGGTCTCGTCGCCCGGGATGGTGGCTGCTGTCGCGTACATCTCCTCTTCGTTGTACATGATTCCCTGCGTGGAGTATTCGGGGAAGACCACCAGATCCATTCCGGGGAGGCCGGTCTTCATGCCGATCATCATGTCGGCGATCTTGCGCGCGTTCTCGAGGACGCCGGCGCGATCGTGCAGGCGGGGCATCTTGTAGTTGACCACTGCTACGCCGACCGTGTCGTTGCTCGAGGAGATGTCACCGTGTCGCATTGTCTTTCACTCCTTGGTTGTGTCGATCAGTTGAAGACTGGACGGGATTGGGGTACTGCGGTTTTGGGTGCAGCGAGGATCTTGGCCAGGCCCAGGAGAACCAGAAGCGCTCCGGCCCAACCGGCCGCGACGGCGGGTGTGGTGTGGAAGTTGTCGGTCAGGATCAGAAATGCGGGGACTGTGCACGTGGGCTGGCTCAGGAGGACCGCTGCCCAGCCGGTGAAGCGACTGAGATTCTCGCGGCCGAGCCCGAGTACCAGGAAGAACAGCGTCCACAGCGCTGCCCATGCGAGCCAGATGACCCCGAAGACGGGGTCGTTGCTCACTGTGAAAGAGAGGAAGGAGTACACGAGCGCGGCGCACGCGACGAACAGCGAGAACCACCCGATTCCTTCCGGCTCGAAGCCGGCGAGATTGCTGATGCCCACGTAGAGATAGGTGAATCCGAACAGATAGAGCCCTGAGGCCGCCAGGACGGCACTCGAATCTCCCTGAGCCTGAATCAACATGACGGTGGGGACGACGCATTGAAGTGCGCCGACGAAGAGGTTGAGGACCGAGGCGGATCGAACGGGAACTGTGCCGAGCAGCATCAGTCCGTTGACGAAGAGGACGGCTCCCACGTAAAGCAAACCAACACTGCCCATCGGGCACCTCCGGTTACTTCGGGACGGTTACTTCGGGACGGGTTACTTTCAAATGAAATGATTCCAAATGAAACTAAGTGATGCGCGCCACAGAAGTCAAGAGGGAGATCTCAGGGAAAATCTCAGAGCGTTGCGATGATCGAGAAGTCGAGTCCGTCGGCGACGGCGAGCTGAATCTTCTGCCGTGCAACACGATCACGAAACTCGACGGTTCCGCGAGGCCCGTCGTACGCGGCACCCTCGACGACGGCGTCCAGGTCACGCGGATGAGTGCTGTCGGCGCGTCGAACCAGGGCCGAAAGGGTATGTATCCCTTCGTAACACGATTCGGCGGCATTGTTCAGCGCCGGAGCGTGCGCGCCGTGCAGTGCAACGTAGCGCCCGAGAAGATCCATGGAGTTGCCGTCGACCATCGAACGGAAGTACGCGGCGGAGGCAAACAGGTTGCGGGTTGCCCTCGGCCCGCTCGCGAGCAGCATGTTCTCTTCCATCAACGGGCTGAACCGGATCATCGACTCGTCGAGGCCGCGGCGGGCGAAGGCGCGGTTGAAATCGACGGCGTCCTGGCCGACGAGGAGCATGATCACGCCGTCGCAACCGGAGTTCGAGACGGTCTCGACCAACTGCTTCATGTTTCCGCGCCCGAGGTCGACAAACGAACCGCCGACCAGGCTGAGATCGAGTTCGGTGGCGAATTGCCTCACGGCTCCGAGAGAGCTGTGCGGCCAGATGTAGTCGTCCCCGACGACAAACCACTTACGCGCTCCGACGTTGTCGCGCAGCCACTTCAGCGCCGGCGCGATCTGCTGCCGTGGTGTTTCGCCGGAGCAGTAGATGCCGGACCTGACCTCGCCGCCCTCGTAGAGCGAGGTGTACGAGTACGGAATGCGGTCCGCGACCACGGGTGCAAGAGCGTGGCGGACAGAGGAGATGTGCCAACCGCTGACGGCGTCGATGTCGCCGGCGTCGAGTAGTTGTCCCACGCGGGCGGCGACGACGCTCGGCGAAGCGCCGCCGTCGATCACTTCGATCTGGACTTCGCGTCCCAGCACGCCACCGGAGTTGTTGAGGTCGCGGGCGGCCAACTCGCTGATTGCTTCGCAGGAGGGGCCGAACAGTCCGGCCGGCCCCTGAAGGGGAACCACCATGCCCAGGCGCCACACCGCGCTGCGCGCGCGTTCGAGCGCGCCGGTAGCGCTCATGCGTCGCCGCCGGAATCGGGAGTCAGCGGCCTGGCCTGGGTTACTATCATTTCATTTGAAAGTATTGCCCGAGAAGTGTGAACTGCGCAACAGCGGGGGAGCGATCAGTGGGAAAAAGTGACTCCGGAATTCTTGATGCGTCGCTGACGACTGCGCTGGTCCGAGCAGCTCGAATGGCCGCGGCAGCGGCGGAGAAGGCGCTGGCGGCAGAGAATCTCACTCTTGATCACTGGATGACGCTCGAAGCCCTGGCGTCGACCGAGGGGCTGACGATGGCTGAGCTGCGCGATCGAACGGGAACACCGGCTCCGACGCTGACGCGAGTTGCGGACAAGTTGGTCTCGCTCGCGCTCATCTACCGCGAAGTCGGGGAGGACGACCGTCGGAAGGTACGCGTGTTTCTCTCCTCGCGCGGAAAGTCCTTGCACAAGAGGGTTGCCGCAGACATCCGCGTAGCCGAGGAGTCCTGGCTGACGTCGAAAGAGGAAGTGAAGTTGCGAGAGGGGCTTCGCCCCTGTGTGCCTTTCCGGTAGTGGGGACTACCAAAAAGGCGCACAGGGGCCGAAGGCCCTACTTGCCGCGGATGGCGTCGAATACCTTGGGGTCGACCAGGGTCGAGGTGTCTCCGAGGTCGCGGCCTTCGGCGACGTCGCGCAGGAGGCGGCGCATGATCTTGCCGGATCGGGTCTTCGGCAGTTCCGGCACGATCGTGATCTGACGCGGTTTGGCGATGGGGCTGATGTCGGTGGAGACCTGAGCCTTGAGTTCGGCGATGAGGACGTCGCCGGTGTTCTCGACGCCTTCACGGAGGATGACGAACGCGACAATGCCCTGTCCGGTGGTCTCGTCCGCGGCACCGACGACGGCGGCTTCGGCGACTCCGTGATGGTTCACCAGTGCTGATTCCACTTCGGAGGTGGAGATGCGGTGACCGGAGACGTTCATGACGTCGTCGACGCGGCCGAGGACCCAGAGTGCGCCGTCGTCGTCGTACTTGGCGCCGTCACCGGCGAAGTACCAGCCTTCTTCGGCGTAGCGGGACCAGTAGGTGTCGCGGTAGCGGTCCATGTCGCCCCAGATGCCGCGGAGCATCGCCGGCCACGGCTCGTCGAGGACGAGGTAGCCGTTGCCGCCGGGGCCGAGGGGCTTGGCGTCGTCGTCGACGATCTTCGCGGAGATACCGGGCAGTGGGGCCATCGCGGATCCGGGTTTGGTGGCGGTGATACCGGGGAGTGGGGAGATCATGATCGCGCCGGTCTCGGTCTGCCACCAGGTGTCGACGATGGGGGCTTTGTTGCCGCCGATGACCTCTCGGAACCAGCGCCACGCTTCGGGGTTGATGGGCTCGCCCACAGATCCGAGGAGGCGGATCGAGGACAGGTCATGGGCGTCGGGGATCTCGCGGCCCCACTTCATGAACGTCCGCACGAGGGTGGGGGCGGTGTAGTAGATGGAGACGCCGTACTTCTCGATGATGTCGAAGTGGCGGTGCTCGTTCGGGGAGTTGGGGGTGCCTTCGTAGACGACCTGGGTGACACCGTTGGAGAGGGGCCCGTAGACGATGTAGGAGTGTCCGGTGACCCAGCCGATGTCGGCGGTGCACCAGTAGACGTCTTGTCCCGCTTTGTGATCGAAGACGTTGTGGTGGGTGTACGAGGCCTGGGTGAGGTAGCCGCCGGAGGTGTGGATGATGCCCTTGGGCTTTCCGGTGGTGCCGGAGGTGTAGAGAATGAACAGGGGATGCTCGGCGTCGAAGGCCTGCGCTTCGTGCTCGGGTGAGGCCTGTGCGACGGTTTCGTGCCACCACAGGTCGCGGCCGTCGGTCCAGTCGACGTCGATGCCGGTCCGGTTGACCACCAACACGTTCTGGACGGATTCGGCGCCGGCGACGGATTCGTCGACCGCTGTTTTGATGGGTGCTGCTGCGCCGCGTCGCCACTGCCCGTCGACGGTGACGACGAGTTTGGCTTGGGCGTCGTCGATGCGTGAGCGTAGGGCGGTGGCGGAGAATCCGGCGAAGACGACCGAGTGGGTCAGGCCGAGGCGGGCGCAGGCGAGCATGGTGACGATCGCTTCGGGGATCATCGGCATGTAGATCGCTACGCGGTCACCGGCGACGAGGCCGAGGTCGGTGAAAGTATTTGCGGCGCGGCTGACTTCGGCGAGGAGGTCGTTGTAGGTCAGGTCGCGGGAATCGCCTGGTTCGCCTTCGAAGTGGATGGCGATGCGGTCGCCGTTGCCGGCGAGGACGTGGCGGTCAACGCAGTTGTAGGCGACGTTGAGCTTTCCGCCGACGAACCACTTGGCGACGGGGGCGTCGGTCCAGTCGAGGACGTCGGTCCATTTCTCGTGCCAGTGAAGGCGCTCAGCCTGATTCGCCCAGAAAGCGAGGCGGTCGGTATCTGCGGCAGCCTGCAACTCCGGTCCCGCGTTGGCGGCCGCAGCGAACTCTGCGCTCGGCGGATATGCCTGGGGGACGTCTGTTTCGGCTGCGCTTGTCATGGCTGACGGCCTTCTTTCCACTTTGATCGACACTTTTCTGACTCCGTGTGAGGGTAGTCACAAGCTCGCGTAAACGCACCGTTGCATCACGTTGCAACCCGTTGTCCTGCGACGATCGGTCGAATTGATGCGACGGGTGGTCGCTTCCGCCGACGAGTGAATGGGCGCGGACAGATTTCCCTCGGAATTGCGGACAATGGGTGCGATGCGCGCCCCGCGTCGGATGTGTCTATTGTCAAACCATTATTCGACCACAACTCGAAGTCACGTTCACTTTCAGTTGTAGGCGACACGACGCCGGCAGTTACGGCTGTCGGCAGGCCGCGAGCATGCTCGGGGTCACTTAGATGTGGAAGGAATTCCTTTGCGTATCTCACGCATAGCGACGGGCGCGGTCGCGCTCGGAATGACGGCAGTGCTGATCACGGCATGTTCGTCCGGCGATTCGTCGGGCGGATCGTCCAGTGGCGTCGTCAACGCCTGGGCGGGCGAGCCTCAGAACCCGTTGATCCCCACGAACACGAGTGAGAACATGGGCGGCCGCGTCCTCGACTCGCTGTTCTCCGGTCTCGTTTCGTACACCGCAGACGGCGGTACGGAGAACGAGGTTGCCGAGTCCATCGAGAGCACCGACGGTCAGAACTTCACCGTCAAGCTCAAGGACGGTTGGACCTTCACGGACGGCACCCCCGTCACCGCGAAGTCGTTCGTCGACGCGTGGAACTACGGCGCCCTCTCCACCAACGCTCAGCTTCAGGCATCGTTCTTCGATCCGATCAAGGGCTACGACGAAGTTGCCGCCGAGGTTCCGACGGCACAGACCATGTCGGGTCTGAAGGTTGTGGACGACTCCACCTTCACCATCGAACTCAAGCAGCCCGAGTCGGCGTTCCCCGATCGCCTCGGCTTCACGGCGTACTACCCGCTGCCCGAGGTCGCGTTCAAGGACATGACCGCCTTCGGTGAGAACCCGATCGGCAATGGCCCGTACAAGCTCGACGGAACCGGCGCGTGGCAGCACAACGTCCGCATCGACACCGTCGTGAACCCGGACTACAACGGCAACCGTAAGCCGAAGAACGCCGGCGTCGACTTCATCATGTACAACAGCCTCGACACGGCGTACACCGATCTCCTGGCCAACAACGTCGACGTTCTCGACCAGGTTCCGCCGAGCGCCGTCACGACCTTCGAGTCGGACCTGCCCGGACGCACCGTCAACCAGCCGTCGGCAACCATCGAGACGTTCACGATCCCGGGTCGCCTGCCGCACTTCAGCGGCGAAGAGGGCATGCTCCGCCGTCAGGCGATCTCGATGGCGATCAACCGCGATCAGATCACCCAGCAGATCTTCAACAAGACCAGGACGCCTGCACTCGACTTCACCAGCCCCGCAATCAAGGGCTGGAACGACTCGCTGACCGGTAACAGCAACGTGAAGTTCGATCCCGAGGCGGCCAAGGCTGCTTGGGCCAAGGCCGACGCCATCGCACCGTGGTCCGGCAGCTTCGAGATCGCCTACAACTCCGACGGCGGACACCAGGAATGGGTCGATGCCACGGCGAACAGCATCCGCAACACCCTCGGTATCGACGCAAAGGGCAAGCAGTACGCCACCTTCGCTCAGATCCGCACCGAAGCCACCGACCGCACCATCCAGAGCTCTTTCCGCTCCGGTTGGCAGGGCGACTACCCGCAGCAGTACGGCTTCCTGGCGCAGAACTACCAGACCGGCGGCAGCTCCAACGACGGTGAGTACTCCAACCCCGAGTTCGACCGCCTCCTGCGCGAATCGGCCGGCCAGACCGATCAGGCGAAGGCTCAGGAACTGCTCGATCAGGCCCAGGAAGTCCTGCTCAAGGACCTGCCCGCAGTTCCGACGTGGTACCGCAACGCTGCCAGTGGATGGTCGGAGAACGTTTCCAACGTGACCATCAGCTGGAACGGTGTTCCGGTCTACGAAGACATCGAAAAGAACTGACGCGTAGAACGATCCGCATCTGAAACGTGAGTTCGGGGCGGCAGGCGCCCTGCCTGCCGTCCCGAACTCGTGTTCACACCGGACTGTCCGCTGACGTACACGATCATCGACAAGGAGGTGATCCGATGCTCTGGTACATCGGTCGCCGAGTGCTTCAAATGATCCCGGTTTTTCTCGGGGCCACTCTTCTGATCTACGCCATGGTCTTCCTGCTTCCCGGTGATCCGATTGCCGCGTTGGCGGGCGACAAGGCGCTCAGTCCGGCTGTGGCAGCACAGCTTCGGGAGCGCTACCACCTCGATCTCCCCTTCTATCAGCAGTACCTGCTGTACCTGAAGGGCATCTTCACGCTGGACTTCGGCACGTCGTTCTCCGGACGACCTGTCAGTGAAGTTCTGGCACAGGCATTTCCGATCACGATGAAACTTGCCTTCATGGCACTGATCGTCGAGACCGTCTTCGGTGTCGGCTTCGGCCTCATCGCCGGCCTGCGTAAGGGCGGATTCTTCGACAGCACCGTCCTGCTGTTCAGCCTCGTTCTCATCGCCATCCCGATCTTCGTGATCGGCTTCCTGGCTCAGTTCTTCATCGGCGTCAAATGGGGCATCGTCCCGCCGACGGTCGGTGGCAACACCAGCTTCACCAATCTCCTGCTCCCTGCCCTGGTTCTGGGTTCGGTCTCGTTTGCGTACGTACTGCGACTGACCCGAACGTCCGTGGCGGAGAATCTGACTGCCGATTACGTCCGCACCGCTACCGCCAAGGGACTTTCCCGTGGACGAGTGGTTCGCGTGCACGTGTTGCGCAACTCGCTGATCCCCGTGGTCACGTTCCTGGGTGCCGACCTCGCAACGTTGATGGGCGGCGCCATCGTCACCGAGGGCATCTTCAACATCAACGGCGTCGGCGGCACGATCTACCAGGCCGTGACCAGAGGTGAAGCGCCGACGGTGGTTTCGTTCGTCACCATCCTGATCGTGATCTACCTGATCGCGAATCTGCTCGTCGACCTCTTGTACGCCGCGCTCGATCCGAGGATCCGCTATGTCTGAGACCGTGAAGACCGGACGCGCAGTCCGGCAAAGTCATTTCGTGGCACCGCCCGAAGTTGCGGCACCGGGGGAGACGGACGCCGTCAAACTCGATCAGGCGCCGACCAGCATGTGGACCGATGCGTGGCGCGACCTACGCAAGCGCCCCCTGTTCATCATCTCGACGATCATCATCCTCGCGGTCATCGTCATCGCAGCGTTTCCGAGCTTGTTCACGAGCACCGATCCGCGGTTCTGCGACCTGACCTACAGCATGCAGGGGCCGACCTCAGGGCACTGGTTCGGTTTCGACCGCCAGGGCTGTGACGTGTACTCGCGCACCATCTACGGTGCTCGCGCATCCGTACTCGTGGGCGTCGGCGTCACGGCGTCGGTGCTGGTGATCGGCGTGATCTTCGGTGCGCTGTCCGGTTTCTACGGCGGATGGACCGATTCGATCCTCTCCCGTGTCGCCGACATCTTCTTCGGCATCCCGCTGATCCTGGCTGCCATCGTCCTGATGCAGCTGTTCACCGATCGCACCATCTGGACCGTCGTCGGCGTGCTGGCGCTCTTCGGCTGGCCGCAGATGGCAAGAATCGCTCGAGGCGCGGTGATCTCGGCGAAGAACAACGATTACGTCATGGCCTCGGAAGCGTTGGGTGTCTCGAAGCTCAAGACACTGATCCGCCACGTCATCCCGAACTCGTTGGCGCCCATCATCGTGGTCGCCACCATCTCGCTCGGTACGTACATCGTTGCCGAGGCGACGCTGTCCTTCCTCGGTATCGGTCTTCCGTCCACCGAGGTTTCGTGGGGCGGCGACATCAGCAACGCTCAGGTGACGCTGCGTCAGGGTTCGACCATTCTGTTCTACCCGGCAACGGCTTTGGCGATCACCGTTCTCGGATTCATCATGATGGGTGACGCTCTGCGCGACGCCCTCGATCCCAAGTCGCGGAAGCGGTGAGCACGATGACCACCAAGGAAACTCTCACCTCGGAGGAAACTCCGTTGCTCGAGATTCGTGATCTCGAGGTGTCTTTCCAGTCCAATTCCGGTCCGGTTCCGGCAGTTCGAGGCGTCAGCCTGACCGTCTACCCGGGTCAGACGGTCGCGATCGTCGGCGAATCGGGTTCGGGTAAGTCCACCACCGCCCACTCGATCATCAATCTGCTTCCCGGCACCGGCAAGGTGACGGCAGGCGAGATCATCTTCGACGGCAAGGACATCTCGAAGGTCTCGGAGAAGGACTTCGTCCACATCCGGGGAAGCCAGATCGGTTTGGTTCCGCAGGACCCGATGTCGAATCTGAATCCCGTGTGGAAAGTGGGCTTCCAGATCGAGGAAGCACTGGCCGCCAACGGGATCGCCAAGGGCAAGGCAGCCAAGGTTCGGGCCGCCGAACTGCTCGAGGAGGCAGGACTCGCCGAAGCCGAGAGCCGGTTGGGGCAGTACCCGCACGAGTTCTCGGGCGGTATGCGTCAGCGCGCACTCATCGCGATCGGGTTGTCCGCTCGTCCGAAGCTCCTGATCGCGGACGAGCCGACGTCGGCGCTCGACGTCACCGTCCAGCGTCAGATCCTCGACCACCTCGACGGTCTGACTACGGAACTCGGCACCGCCGTTCTGCTCATCACTCACGATCTTGGCCTGGCCGCCGAGCGCGCCGAGCATCTGATCGTGATGAGCAAGGGTCGTATCGTCGAATCCGGTCCGGCACTGGAGATTCTGAAGCGCCCGCAGCATCCGTACACGCAGAAGCTGGTCGCGGCTGCGCCGTCGTTGGCGTCGAAGCGGCTCAGCTCGTCGGTGGCGCGCGCCGAGATTCGCGAACAGGCGGAAGAGGTCGCCGAAGCGGTCAAGGCCGAGGAAAGTGCGGCAGAGTCCTTCGGCAAGGTGACCGACGACGTTCTTGTCGTCGATCATCTGACCAAGGTGTTCAAGCTGCGCAAGGGTTTCCGCAAGACCACCGACTTCACAGCCGTGAACGACGTGTCCTTCAAGGTCCGCCGCGGAACCACAACGGCGATCGTCGGTGAATCGGGTTCCGGTAAGTCGACGGTCGCACAGATGGTCCTCGGTCTGCTCGAGCCCACTGCGGGCAACGTGGTCTTCGACGGTCAGGACGTGGCGAAACTCGGTGCGAAGGAAACATTTGCGTTCCGTCGACGAGTGCAGCCGATCTTCCAGAACCCCTACGGCACACTCGACCCGATGTACTCGATCTACCGCACGATCGAGGAACCGCTGCGTACCCACAAGGTCGGGACCAAAGCCGAGCGTGAGGCTCGCGTCCGCGAACTTCTCGACAAGGTGGGTCTACCGCAGTCGGTCATGCGTCGGTTCCCGAACGAACTCTCCGGTGGACAACGTCAGCGCGTCGCCATCGCGCGAGCACTGGCCTTGCAACCGGAGGTCGTGATCTGCGACGAGGCGGTCTCCGCTCTCGACGTGCTCGTGCAGGATCAGATCTTGACCCTGCTCAACGACCTGCAGGCAGAGTTCGGGTTGACGTACCTCTTCATCACGCACGACCTGGCCGTGGTTCGTCAGATCGCGGACAACGTGTTGGTGATGTCGCGTGGCTCGATCGTCGAATCGGCACCGATCGACGACGTGTTCGGTAATCCGCAACAGGACTACACCCGCAAGTTGCTCGACGCGATTCCCGGTGGGTCCATCAAGCTGGGAAGCTGACGCAACAGGTAGGTAGGCAAGTCCGCAGAGGGGCTGCAAGGGTACCGTCGTTGATCGTGACGGACCCCTTGCAGCCCCTCGTCGATCTTCCAGGCGTACGCGCCGCCGCCGATCATGCGCGCGATGCTCTGGGTGAGGTTCATCGGCACAAGACCAACCGTCGCGGTTGGCCCACCACTGCCGCTGAAGCCGCGGTTCGCGCTGCGCGCGCTTCTGCATCGCTGGCCGGTGGCACCACCGAATTGCCGGCCGAGGGCATGGCCGGTGATCCGATTCTCGCGGGTGCTCTGCGCGTGGCTCAGGCTCTCGACGGCGACAGCCTTCCGCTCATGGAGTCGACGTGGAAGCGAGCCCCACTTCAGGCTTTGGCCCGGCTGCACCTGTTGGCCGCGGCGGATCTCGTCGAGGACGCAGATCAACTGGGGCGGCCACGGTCGGATCGCGGAGTGGGGGAGCGGTTGGACGCTCTCGCCCAACTCGTTACTGGCGGAACCAGTGCACCGGCACCTGTTCTGGCGGCCGTCGTACACGGAGAACTCTTGGCGCTGAGCCCGTTCGGCACCGCTGACGGCATCGTCGCCCGCGCGGCCTCGCGTCTGGTTGCGGTCTCGTCGGGGCTGGATCCGCACAATCTCGGGGTCCCCGAGGTCAGTTGGCTTCGGCGGCCACAGGCGTACACGGACGGCGCGGCAGGATTCGCTTCGGGAAATCCGGCGGGCGTCGGCAGCTGGGTGATTCTGTGCTGTGGTGCTCTCGAAGCCGGTGCGCGAGAGGCGACTTCGATTGCCGACGCCGCTACCGGATAGTCCGGCAAATTGCCCCTGCCGGAACATAACGAACGGGCGGCGCTGCCGATAAATCGACTTCGCCGCCCGTCAGCACGGACTACTCGTTACCAAGCGTGCTCGGTGGGTTGTGTGGGTGGCCTCGGCGAGGGATCGCACTTTCTGAGGTCGTCCCCGCAACCTGTGCGGGGTCCTCGCTCAAATTGAACGAATCTCGCAGGCCCACAACGCTTCTGCCCTTATAGTGGCTTGTGCTCCGCGTGGGTGCCCTAGTGCCCGTGCTAGGAATTTCGGTTGGGGAAACGGTCCTTCTCTTCCGAGCCGTTCCTGGCCTTCCGTTCTTCCGTAACTCCTTTGTACCCTGTGTCCGGGCTCACAGCAAGTACCAATTTTTGTTTGTGGGCCTTGGATTTCAGCGTTTCCGGCGCAGTAGCCCGAAGGTCATAGCGCCGGCCACCAGAGCTGCGATTCCCACCGCAGCGGTAGTGGCCACCGTGGTCGTGGACTGGGCCGACAATCGGGCACGAAGTGAGACCGGATTCGAGAAAGTCAGTATGGGCCAACCGTTTACGGCCGCTTCCTTGCGCAACGCTCGATCGGGGTTGACTGCGGTCGGATGTCCGACAGCCTCGAGCATGGGTAAATCCGTCACCGAGTCGGAGTAGGCGTAACTGGCGGCGAGGTCGTAACCGTACTCCGCGGCGAGTTTTTCCATGGCTTCGACCTTGCCGGGGCCGTAGCAGTAGAAGTCCACCTCGCCGGTGTAGTGGCCGTCTTCCTCCCTCATCGACGTCGCGACGGAATGGGTGGCGCCGAGGGCGCGGGCGATCGGTGCGACGATCTCTTCACCCGAAGCAGACACGACGATGACGTCGTGTCCACGCAGCTTGTGATCTGCGATCAGATCGGCCGCCTCGGCGAAGACGAGTGGATCGACGATGTCGTGCAGAGTCTCCGCGACGACGGCCTTCACCTGTTCCACGTCCCAGCCCGCACACATCGCCGTCAGATGCTCGCGCATGCGCTCCATCTGATCGTGATCGGCGCCGGACAGTAGAAACAGGAATTGCGCATAGCTGCTCTTGAGAACCGAGCGTCGATTGATCAGACCCTGTGCGAAGAATGGCTTGCTGAACGCCAGGGTGCTCGACTTCGCGATGATCGTTTTGTCCAAATCGAAGAAAGCGGCTGTCCGCCCGGTATTCAGTCCGTTCGCAGGCTTGTCGGTCACAGGATTGAGGATAGTCCGACAGGCGGTTCGTGTGCTCTTCGGCAAGCGTCCTCTTTCGGCGAAAAACAGCAGTTCAGTGCAGCTCAGGCTTGCATTTCTCGCCGATGGCGGGTGTAAGATCGTTGCTGTTCGATTCGTTCGAACTAGTTCAGCCCGACCCCCCGGGGCTGAACTCAGACGGCCCCCGCCTCCTCCCCCCATTGGCGGGGGTCGTCCTCTGTCTCAGGCCTGTTTCTCCCCAACCTCCCAGTTGTCCACAGGGTTGTTCGGCCCACTGTTTTCGGTGCCGGTGCTCGTTCAGGCTCTGCAGTCATGAACACGACGATCAGCTCTCAGGAAACCGGGGCTCCCATTCTGGTTCTCGTCGACGACGCGAAAATCCTCGCGAGCGTGCGACGCGTCGCTGCCGCGGTGGACCGCCGGCTGGACGAGGCCGAACATCCCGTGTCCCGGCAACAGTGGAACCGGGCCTCGGCGGTGGTACTGGACGCGTCGGCGGCGCGAGATGCTCTGGCTCGTTCCCCCAAGCGAACGCGAGTGTTCCTCGTATGCGACGGCACACCGACCGTCGACGATTGGAAGAGCGCCACCGCGATCGGAGCCGACAGCGTTCTGTCCTTGCCCGAGGAAGAGAACGCGCTGGTCGCAGTTCTGGCCGACCACGTCGACGTCAGTGGTGACGGCACCGTCGTGAGCGTGGTGGGTGGTTGTGGCGGCGGCGGAGCCTCGGCAACTGCTGCGGCAGTCGCGTTGACGTCGGCGGCACGTCACGTCCCGACGCTGTTGGTGGACGTCGACGCACTCGGTTCCGGCGCCGACGTGCTGTTGGGTATCGAGACTGCTCCCGGATTACGTTGGGGTGCACTGACCGTCGAGGGCGGGCGGTTGTCCCCGGAGGCGCTGCGCGATGCACTGCCGGCGAAGGGAAAGTTTCTGAGGGTTCTGGCGAGCAGTCGCCGGGAGATCGACGGTCCGACAGTGACCGCCGTTCGCGCCGTGCTTGACGCAGGTCGCAGTTCCGGCGGGCTCGTGGTCTGCGACGTGCCACGTCATCCCAGCGAGGTAGGTCAGGCCGTGTTGGAGATGTCGGATTCGGTGCTCGTGGTGGTTCCGGCCACCGTGGCCGCATGCGTCGCGGCCGAGAAGGTCGGAGCCTGGGTGGTGCGACACAACTCCAACGTCGGGCTCGTCGTGCGTGGGCCGGCACCGGGAGGCCTACGCGGCACCGATGTGGCAGACATGCTCGGCCTGCCCCTGACGGCCGTGATGCGCGGCCACCGATCGCTGGCGCCGATGCTCGAGCGTGGTGGCCTCGAATTGACCCGCGGTTGTCCGTTGAGTGTGGCGGCAACAGCGGCACTCGACGCCGTCGAATCCGGCGCACGCCCGCGCAGGGCTGCGGCATGAGTGCGTTGGTCACGGCCGAACTGCTCGACCGAGTTCGCGAGCGATTGACGGCGTCGTCGGTCGGCGAGCCGACGGCGGCCACCGTTGCCGATGCCGTGCGAGCCGAGTCCTCGGGCGTTCTGGCGGACACGGATCTGTTGGAGGTCGTCAGGGTGCTCCAGACGGAACTGACAGGCGCGGGGCCGCTCGAACCTCTGCTGCACGAACCCGGGGTCGCCGACGTACTGGTGACCGCGCCGGATCAGGTCTGGGTGGACCGCGGGGTCGGCCTCGAAAGGTCAGGGGTGCGGTTCACCGACGAGGCAGCTGTGCGTCGATTGGCGCAGCGGTTGGCACTGTCGGCAGGTCGACGCCTCGACGACGCCCAACCGTGGGTCGACGGCCGCCTGCGGGGCGTCGGCGACGGGCACTTCGGGGTACGACTTCATGCCGTACTCGCACCCGTGGCCCAGGGTGGAACCTGCGTGTCACTGCGAGTGTTGCGGCCCGCGACCCAGGGTCTCGACGCGCTGTCCGCCCACGGCGCCGTGGAACCGGACGCGCGGGAGCTCCTCAATCGCATCATTTCTTGTCGCTTGGCTTTTCTGGTGATCGGCGGGACCGGTGCGGGAAAGACCACGTTGTTGTCCGCCATGCTCGGCGCGGTCGACCCGCGCGAGCGAATCGTCTGTGTCGAGGACGCGGCCGAACTGGCGCCGCCGCATCCACACGTCGTCCGCCTCGTCGCCAGAGCTCCCAACGTCGAGGGCGTCGGAGAGGTGACGGTGCGCGATCTGGTTCGGCAGGCACTACGAATGCGTCCCGATCGCATCGTCGTCGGTGAGGTCCGCGGCGCAGAGGTGACTGATCTGCTCACGGCGATGAACACCGGCCACGACGGCGGCGCCGGCACCGTTCACGCCAATTCGCCCGAAGAGGTGCCGGCCAGACTCGAGGCGTTGGCGGCGCTCGGCGGTATGGATCGCCACGCGTTGCACAGTCAACTTGCCGCGGCAGTTCAAGTGATCCTGCACGTGCACAGATTGGCTGACGGATCGAGGCGTCTCGAACAGATCGGTGTCATCGACCGCGGTGCGGACGGGTATGTACGAATCATGCAGGCGTGGCCGGACGGCGGTTCGGGTCGTGAGCGGCTCGAGCGGATGTTCCGGCTTCGCAATCGAGAGGTCGGGACGTGACGGTTTCCCTCTTGGCCTTCGCGTTGGCGGTCTCGATTGCGCCGGTGCGGGATTCACGTGCTCGGCTCGCCACGTACACCCCGAGCGTCCGCAAGTCCTCCCGGCAGATTCCGTGGCAGTTCGTCGCCGCATTTCTCGCGATTTCGGCCGCGTGGATCCTCGGAGGTCTTCCGGCAGGGTGTGCGGCTGTCATCCTCGCCGGGACCCTGATCCTCCGTGGCCGACGCGCGAATGCAGCCGAAACCCGGGATCTCTCACAGAAGATGCTGCTCTCCGGTCTGGAGGTGCTGATCGCCGAGCTGAGCGTCGGCGCGCATCCTGCAGCGGCCAGTTCTGTTGCAGGCGAGGAATGTACCGGAGAAGTGAGTGCCGTATTCCGTTCCGCTGGGGCCAGGGCGCGTCTCGGTGGTTCTGCCGCAGCGGCCTTCGCGGTACCGGATTCGTGCATCGAGCGTGAGTTCTCCCGCATCGGATCCGTCTGGCGGGTCGCCGACCAACACGGGCTGGCACTGGCGGAACTACTCGGCGCCGTCCGGACGGACATGTTGGGACGTAGACGCTTTCGTCAGCGTACCGAGGCCGGGTTGGCGGGCGCTCGGGCGACCGCTGCGGTGTTGGCCTTTCTCCCGCTGTTGGGGATCGGTCTCGGGCAATTGATGGGTGCTTCGCCGCTGCGCGTGCTGTTCGGAGGTGGGCTCGGCGGCGTGCTCCTGGTGATCGGAACCGCTTGTGTCTCAGCTGGTCTGCTCTGGACCGACCGGATAACTGCGAAGGTCACGTCGTGAGTTGGGCATCCGTGGCGATGATGGCGTTGGCGTTCGCGATCATTCCCGCTCGTCGCGGTGCTTCGGCCAGGGCGGCAGAAATTCTCTTCGCGGACACAACAACAGAAGATTCGGTTCCAGTCCCGGACAAGCCGGATCCACTCGCAGTTGCCGCAAGTCTCGACCTTCTCGGGGCCTGCCTACGAGCGGGGCTTCCCGTCTCCGCCGCGATCACAGCGATGGCGTCGACGGCACCGAAACCGATGGCCGACTCGCTTCGTCGCGTCGCCGACCTTCTGGCGCTCGGTGCCGATCCCGACGCCGCGTGGAGCGAAGCCGCTCTCGATCCCGATACCGAGGCGCTCGCCAGAATGGCTCGGCGTTCCGCCCGTTCGGGTTCGTCGCTGTCCTCATCCATGGCCGAACTCGCCGAGCGCAGTCGAGGTGACGCCGAGGATCTTGCTGCTGCCGCAGCCGAACGCGCGGGAGTGCTGATCAGCGGTCCACTCGGGCTGTGTTTCCTGCCGGCGTTCATCGCCTTGGGCATCGTCCCGGTGGTGATCGGGCTTGCCACGACTGTGCTCGGTAACGGCCTGCTGTGAGCCGGATCCGAGTGAAAGCTCCTGCGGCAGAAGTGCTGCCACAGGTTTCGATTGAAGGGGGAGAAATGATTTCGAAGACGTTGAGGACGGTGTCGGCCAGATTTGCGCTGTTGGTTGCCGAGGACGACGGCATGTCCACCGCGGAGTATGCGATCGGCACGATTGCGGCTGCCGCATTCGGTGCCGTCCTGTACACGGTTGTCACTGGCGACTCCATTGTCTCGGCGCTGACAGGCATCATCGACAAGGCTCTCAAGACAGCTGTGTGATGTTGTCCACGAGAGGTATTCGGCAAGCCGACGATGGCGCCGTGACGGTGGAGGCCGCGATTGCTCTGGCTTCGATCGTCACGGTGGTCGTGCTGTGTGTCGGTGGAGTCCTGGCGGTGTCGATGCAGGTTCGGTGTGTCGACGCCGCTCGTGAGGCCGCGCGGTTGGTGGCACGTGGTGATCGTGAGTCTGCGGTCACCACGGCCCGCCGGATCGCACCCGAAGATGCGTCGATCTCGGTGGAGATCGTCGACGGCTTTGCGGTGGCCGTTGTCAGCGCCGAGAGTGCGTTGCTGCCGTTGGTCGACATTTCTTCCGAGGCGGTGGCAGCAGTGGAGTCGGGAGTGGAGGAGGGGTGAACCTACGTGACGACGAAGGTGTTGCCACGGTTCTGGCGTGCTGCGTTCTGGCGGCGATCGTTATGGTGACCGGCGGGATGCTGCATGTCGGTTCCGCAGTGGTGGCTCGGCACACGGCTCAGTCGGCCGCTGATCTTTCGGCTCTCGGCGGTGCGGGCGCCTTGGACGGCGGCGACGAGTCGGCGTGTGAGATGTCCGCGGTGATCGCGGAGCGGATGCGCACGGTGCTCGAGGAGTGCGAGGTGCAGGGTTGGGATGTATTGGTCGAGATACGCGCACCGGTGTTGTTGTCGGGCTTCGGGATCGGGGATGCGCAGGCTTACGCGCGTGCGGGTCCGGTCAGCTGATGGTGTCGATGACGGCGGTCAGAACCTTGACCGCGCCGTCTTTGTCGAGTGGGTCGTTTCCGTTGCCGCACTTGGGTGAATAGACGCAGGACGGGCAACCGTGAGCGCATTCGCAGGACAGTATGGCGTCGCGCGTCGCGGTGAGCCATCGGGACAGTTCGCTGTGCCCTCGGTCGGCGAACCCGGCGCCGCCGGCATGACCGTCGTAGACGAAGACGGTCGGGAGTCCGGTGTCCGCGTGCATCGCGGTGGACACTCCGCCGATGTCTCCGCGGTCGCAGATCGCCACCAGTGGCAGCAGGCCGATTGCGGCATGTTCGGCGGCATGCAGTGATCCGGGGAACCGTTCGGGCGGGACCCCGATGGATTCGAAGAGTTCCGGCGTGACCGTGTACATCACTGCCCTGGTGGGCAAAGTGTGTGCGGGCATGTCGAGTTCGATCGAGTCGAGGACTTCACCCGAAGTCAACCGTCGTAGGTATCCGACGACTTGATGTGTCACCTCGACCTGGACGAGAGCGACGGCGATGTCGCCGTAGTTCTTGTGCTCGAGTTGTTCGGTGATCGTGATTTCGGTGGTCTCGCGGGCCGAGGTGGTCCAGTCCGGATTCTCGGTGTGTACCAATGCGAGTCCGACGTCGAGGTCCAGTTCGTCGACGACGTAGGTCTCGCCTTGATGGATGTGCACGGCGCCGGGATGAACTGTGGCCGGAGCGCGGCCCGCGTCGACAGTGCCCAGCATCCGGCCGGATTCCCCGTCGACAATGGCCACCTGAGTTCCGATGCCGCCGCGAATGTCCAAAGAGCCGTGGGGGTTCGAATCGGCGGTGACGAACCATCCGTGCTTTCGGCGCCGGATCCTGCCTTCCTCGGACAGTCTCGTCAGAACCTCGAGAGCCCCGAACGCGTCCACCTCGGCATCGGAAAGTGGGAGTTCCATTGCAGCGCAGAGAAGTTGTGGTCCCAGGACGTACGGATTTCCGGGATCTGTCACCGTCGCCTCGACGGGTTTGTCGAGTACCGCTGACGGATGGTGAACGAGGTAGGTGTCGAGTGGATCGTCGCGGGCGATCAACACGACGAGTGAACCCTCGCCGCGTCGCCCGGAGCGACCGGCCTGCTGCCAGAACGAGGCAACGGTCCCCGGGAAGCCTGCCACGACAACGGCGTCGAGGCCTGCGATGTCGACGCCGAGCTCCAGCGCGTTGGTGGTGGCTGCGCCCAGCAGCGTGCCGTCGGCGAGCGCAGCTTCCAGTTCGCGACGGTCCTCGGCCAGATATCCGGCGCGATACGACGCGACTCGCTCGGCGAGGTCCGGGTCCACCTCGGCGAGTAGACGTTTGGTGGCCATCGCGGTCAGCTCGGCGCCGCGGCGGGAGCGGACGAAGGTGAGAGTGCGGGCGCCTTCGATCATGAGGTCGGCCATGATCCGCGCGGCTTCCGCGCCCGCGGGACGTCGTACCGGGCTACCGTTTTCGCCGGTCAATGCCTCCAGTAGCGGTGGTTCCCACAGCGCGACGGTGCGTGGGCCGTGCGGCGATCCGTCTTCCGTGACCTCGGTGCAGTGTGCGCCTATGAGCCGCGAGGCCGCCGCGCCGGGATCTGCTGTGGTCGCGCTGGCCAGAATGAAGGTGGGTTCGGCGCCGTAACGGGCTGCAATTCTGCGTAATCGCCGGATCACGAGCGCGACGTTGGATCCGAAGACTCCCCTGTAGGAGTGGCATTCGTCGATGATCACGTATTTCAGGTTGCGGAAGAAGTGTGCCCATCGCTGATGGGTTCTGAGCAGAGAAATGTGGATCATGTCGGGGTTGGTGAAGAGCCAGCGTGAGTTCTCACGTGCCCAAGTGCGGAGTTCCTGAGAGGTGTCGCCGTCGTACGCACTGGCGTTCGTGCTGCGAAGTTCGACGTCGAAGTCGGTGAGGGACAGCACTGCTCGTAGTTGATCGGAGCCCAGCGCTTTGGTGGGGGAGAGGTACAGGGCTGTTGCGAGCGGATCGGTCGCCATGGCCGTCAGCACCGGGAGTTGGTACGCCAGTGACTTACCCGACGCCGTACCGGTGGCCACGACCACGTGTTTTCCGGCGTAAGCGAGGTCGGCGGCCTCACTCTGGTGGATCCACGGGGACCGCACGCTGTGCTCGGCGAGCGCACGTACGACGCTGGGGTGCACCCACTCCGGCCATTCGGTGAACTCGGCTACGCGAGCAGGTAACTGCGCGGTGAACATCAGTGGTTTTTCGCTTCCACTGACCCCGGCGACGACCCGATCGAGCAGCATTTGCCCGTAGGTCTCGCCAGGCTTCCCTCCCGGGGCGGGGATCGGGGAAGGTGCGTTCACGTGACTCTCCGGGCTCGGCGTTGGGGTGTGGCGGCAATCGGAAACTGTCGCTACCTGCAGTTTTGATGATACGCAACGGTCGGCGGTCTTGGTGGAACCGGGTGCTCGGCGCGCGAGCGGGAAACCACGATCGTGGGCTGTTTTTCTCGTAGCGAACTTTTAACGTTTTTAGTTCCCTTTTCGACTGTTGTGCACGCGGAGAACATGGTTGACTGACAATCGGTCGCAGCTTCTGTGTTCGTAGGCTTGAGAAAGTGCACGCTCGCAGGATCGTTGTTGCGGGCGCGGTGCTCTGCCTTTCCTGAGGGGGAAATAAAGACGTACAGCGGTCGGAACCGGCCCGGTGGACTGTAAGGGCTGTTCACCGAATCCGGTGTTAGAAAGAGAAGGAAAAGCATGGCACAGGGCACTGTGAAGTGGTTCAACGCTGAAAAGGGCTTCGGCTTCATCGCTCCCGAAGACGGTTCCGCAGACGTCTTCGTTCACTACTCCGAAATTCAGGGCAACGGCTTCCGTACCCTCGAGGAGAACCAGCGTGTGGAGTTCGAGGTCGGCCAGGGCACCAAGGGTCCCCAGGCTACCGGCGTTCGCGCGGTCTGATTTTTCCGCTCACTTGCTGAGCGAATAGTTCGGACAGTATTTGTCCCCCATCGCATCCGTGCGGTGGGGGACAAATCTTTTCGGGCTGAGTTAGTACTTTCCCTGTCCGAGGTGAATGCACGCAGCTGTTCGGCCACGGCCGGTCGTCTATGCCGTCGATACCTTCGTGGCTTACGTTTCACTCTGTGAGCCAACTGTCCTTTTTCTCTGCCGAGTCGATTCCACCTGCCGTGACGGACCTTGCCGGAATGCTGGCCGGACCGGGGCAGGTCGTGACCTCGGAGGATCGCGCGCGGATCTCGATCGTCGTGGATCGGGACTGGAGAGCACAGGCCGTTGCCGAGTTGATCGCGCAGTGCGGACTCGGGGCCGAGGTGACGCGTAGCGAAGAAGGCAGCCCACTCGTCCGAACTCAGTCGACGCCCGCACTCCTTCCGCTGTCCGTGCAATGGACCAAAGGAGCAGTGAAGGCCGTGCCGGTCGGGTGGGTTCCTAATTCTCGCCAACTCCGAGTGTGGGCCGTCGCCGCCGGCCGACTCGAAGAAGGCGGTGAACGATTCGTGTTCGGCCTCGACCCCCATGCGAAGGAGACACACGCACCGCTGGCTCAGGCCTTGATGAGGGTTGGTATCGCGCCGACTCAACTGGGTAACCGGACACCGGGTCCGGGGCTCCGTGTGTCGGGAAAGAAGAGACTGACAAAGCTCGTCGAATACCTCGGTGAGGCGCCGAAACACGTCGACACCTCGGTCGCCTGGCCACACGTCTGACAGTGCTGATGCCGCGTGTCCAACGGTGCTGATGCCGCGTGTCCGACGGAGCCCATACTGTACTGATCTGCACGAATGTCTTGCGGGTATGTCACTCTGTAAAGAGAGACACGGGGTATAACTTGCTCCACACGTCTAGTTCTGAAGATCTGCCGACGGCAGTGAACGTCCAAAGGAAGGCTCGGGCAGCAGGTGGCTAAAGCGGACAACGGCAGCGGTCAGGGAGCGTCCGGTAACCCTCGTCGCCTCGTGATCGTCGAGTCACCGACCAAGGCGCGCAAAATCGCTCCCTACCTCGGTAAGGACTACGTCGTCGAGGCATCGGTCGGTCACATTCGCGACCTCCCGCGCGGCGCAGCGGACGTTCCGGCCAAGTACAAGGGCGAGTCGTGGGCCCGTCTCGGCGTCAACGTCGATCACGACTTCGAGCCGCTCTATGTCGTGAGCCCGGAAAAGAAGGGCAAGGTCGCCGAACTCAAGTCTCTGTTGAAGGACGCCGACGAGCTCTTCCTCGCAACTGACCCCGACCGCGAGGGCGAGGCAATCGCCTGGCATCTCCTCGAGACTCTCAAGCCCAAGATTCCGGTTCGTCGAATGGTCTTCCACGAGATCACCGAGCCGGCAATCCGTGCTGCTGCCGAAGACACCCGCGAACTCGACACCGACCTCGTCGATGCTCAGGAAACCCGCCGCATCCTCGACCGTCTCTACGGTTACGAGGTCAGCCCGGTTCTCTGGAAGAAGGTCATGCCGAAGCTCTCGGCCGGCCGCGTCCAGTCGGTGGCCACTCGCGTCATCGTCCAGCGTGAACGCGAGCGCATGGCGTTCAAGTCGGCGTCGTACTGGGATATTTCCGCGACGCTCGACGCCGGTGCAGAGGCGAGCCCGCGTAGTTTCGGTGCGCGCCTGGTCTCCGTCGACGGTTCGCGTGTCGCCTCCGGTCGCGATTTCGGAGCTGACGGAAAGCTCAAGGGCAGCGCGGTCACCGTGCTCGACGAGGCGTACGCGCGTCGTCTCGCGGAAGCATTGCAGGGCGTCGACCTCACGGTTTCCTCCGCCGAGGACAAGCCGTACACCCGCAAGCCTTACCCGCCGTTCATGACGTCGACGCTCCAGCAGGAAGCCGGACGCAAACTTCGTTTCACGTCCGAGCGTGCAATGCGCATCGCACAGCGTCTGTACGAAAACGGCTACATCACCTACATGCGTACCGACTCGACGACTCTCTCGGAGTCGGCGATCGCTGCCGCTCGTGCGCAGGCCACCGAGTTGTACGGTCCGGAATACGTGCATCCGACGCCGCGTCAGTACACCCGCAAGGTCAAGAACGCGCAGGAAGCCCACGAGGCGATCCGCCCCGCCGGCGACGTGTTCCAGACCCCGGGTCAGCTGCACTCCAAGCTCGATTCCGACGAGTTCAAGCTGTACGAACTGATCTGGCAGCGGACCGTCGCTTCGCAGATGGCCGACGCCCGCGGTACGACGTTGACGCTTCGCATCTCCGGCACGGCAGGCACCGGCGAGGACTGCACGTTCTCCGCTTCGGGTCGCACCATCGTGTTCGCCGGCTTCCTCAAGGCTTACGTCGAGAGCGTCGACGAAGAGGCCGGCGGTCAGTCCGACGACGCCGAATCCAGGCTTCCGGTGCTGGTCAAGGGTCAGGAAGTCACGGCCACCAAGCTCGATCCGGACGGGCACAGCACCAACCCGCCCGCCCGCTACACAGAAGCCAGCCTGATCAAGACGCTCGAAGAACTCGGCATCGGCCGTCCTTCGACCTACTCGTCGATCATCAAGACCATCCTCGATCGCGGATACGTCTACAAACGTGGCAGCGCGCTGGTTCCGTCCTGGGTGGCGTTTGCCGTCATCGGGCTGCTCGAGGTGCACTTCGGCCGGCTGGTCGACTTCGATTTCACGGCAGGAATGGAAGACGATCTCGACGCGATCGCCGGTGGCCGTGAGCAGCGTGGCAACTGGCTGAGCAGCTTCTACTTCGGCGGCGAGACAGGCGCTGAAGGTTCGGTCGCCCGCGAGGGCGGGCTGAAGAAGATGGTCGGTGTCAATCTCGAGGAGATCGACGCTCGCGAGGTCAACTCCATCCGACTGTTCGACGACGCCGAGGGTCGCGAAGTTCACGTGCGCGTCGGCCGGTTCGGCCCGTATCTCGAGCGCATGGTTCAGAACCCGGACGATCCCGAAGGCGATTTGATCTCGCAGCGGGCAAATCTTCCCGATGACCTGCCACCGGACGAGCTCACTCCCGAGTACGCCGAGAAGTTGTTCTCGACGCCTCAAGAGGGCCGCAAGCTGGGCGTCGACCCGCTGACGGGCCACGAGATCGTCGCGAAGGAAGGCCGCTTCGGTCCCTACGTGACCGAGATCCTGCCCGAACCGCCGGCCGAGCCGGAACCGGACATCGTTCCCGTCACCGCTCCCGAGCCGGAAGAAATCAGCTCGGGCAGCACCAAGACTGCGGTGAAGAAGGCCGCGGCCAAGAAGGCGCCTGCGAAGAAGGCTGCCAAGAAGGTCGCAGGCCCCAAGCCGCGGACCGGATCGCTGCTCAAGTCCATGGACTTGGCGACGATCACCTTGGAAGATGCGCTGCGTCTGCTGTCGCTTCCGCGCGTCGTGGGTGTCCACCCCGAATCGAAGGAAGAGATCACCGCGCAGAACGGCCGTTACGGTCCGTACCTGAAGAAGGGCACGGACTCACGCTCGCTCGCCAACGAAGAGCAGATGTTCACCGTCACGCTCGACGAGGCCCTCAAGATCTACGCCGAGCCGAAGCGTCGTGGGCGTCAGGCGTCGGCAACGCCTCCGCTGCGTGAGTTGGGCGTCGATCCGGTCAGCGAGAAGCCGATGGTGATCAAGGACGGCCGTTTCGGTCCGTACGTCACCGACGGCGAGACCAACGCCAGCCTTCGCAAGGACGACGACGTCGAATCCATTTCCGATGCTCGGGCGTCGGAGTTGCTGGCTGATCGTCGTGCGCGCGGCCCGGTCAAGAAGAAGGCAGCGGCCAAGAAGGCTCCGGCAAAGAAGGCCGCTGCCAAGAAAACAGCCGCAAAGAAGGCCCCGGCAAAGAAGGCCGCCGCCAAGAAGGCTCCGGCGAAGAAGGACTCGTAAGGCTTCGTCGGTGCCGACGGTTAGGGTTTTTGCATGAGTACTGAAGTGGCCGAACGAGGTGTGTTCGGTCGGCTGGTGGGTCAGCACGACGTCGAGCAGAGCCTGCGTGATGCTGCACTGTCGGCTCGTGGCGATTCCAGCGGCTCGGAGATGACCCACGCGTGGCTCTTCACCGGGCCACCCGGCTCTGGTCGTTCGGTGGCTGCTCTCTGCTTCGCCGCTGCCCTGCAATGCACCTCCGACGGTGCACCAGGGTGCGGTGAGTGTCATGCGTGTACGACGACGATGGGTGGAACCCACGGTGACGTACGACGGATCATCCCCGACGGCCTGAGCATCAGCGTCAAAGGCATGCGCGAGATAGTCAACATCGCTTCGCGTCGGCCGACGACGGGGCGGTGGCAGGTCATCGTGGTCGAGGATGCCGATCGTTTGACCGAAGGCGCAGCCAACGCCCTCCTGAAGGTTGTCGAGGAGCCGCCGGACCGCACGGTCATCCTGCTCTGCGCGCCGACGACCGATCCGGAAGACATGTCTGTCACCCTCCGATCGCGGTGTAGGCACATGCCGTTGGTGACGCCGTCCGTCGAATCGATCGCCCAGGTACTGATCGACCGCGACGGGCTGGATCCGGAACGGGCGAGAATCGCCGCATCGATCAGCGGCGGACATGTCGGCCGGGCTCGGCGTCTCGCCACCGACGAGAGCGCGCGCGACGAGCGTCAGCGTTCGCTTCGACTAGCCGCCGACGCGATCGGGGCTTCGACGGCGTACAAGGCCGCAGAGAACTTGGTGAAGTCGATCGAGGCTGACACCAAGGCGTTCTACGCCGAACTCAAGGAACAGGAGCTCGAGGAGCTCAAGGTTTCCTTGGGTGGTGGTGGAACCGGCAAGGGAACAGCCGGGACTCTGCGCGGATCGGCTGGTCTGATCAAGGACCTCGAAGCGCGCCAGAAATCGCGCGACACCCGGGCCCGCCGCGATCTTCTCGACCGGACGCTGATCGACCTGGCCGGCATGTACCGGGACGCGCTTTCCTATTCGCTGGGGTCGACGTCGACGGCGACCCATCCCGACATGGCTCGGCAGGCCGCCGAGTTGGCTGCACGAACGTCCCCGGAGGGGTTGCTCAAATGCATCGAAGCGGTGCTCGAATGCCGCGAGGCCGTCGACTTCAACGTCAAGTTGCAGTGGGCGCTCGATGCGATGGTTGCCTCCATCGGAGCCGCTTTCCGACCCCCGTTTTCGCGATCCGGGGGTTGACCAGATAGACTCGCCACCGCCGAAAGGCACGCTGCCTTAGCTCAGTCGGTAGAGCATTTCACTCGTAATGAAAAGGTCGAGAGTTCGATTCTCTCAGGCAGCTCAGCCAAGAGCCCCACACCCGGAAATCCGGATGTGGGGCTCTTCTCGTTAGTTCCCAATTCTTGCGTATGTGCGGTTTATCCTGAGTTCGGCGAACACGTGCCTGAACAGGGGAGACCTCGATGTCGGATCAGAACTGGGGACCAGGCCAACCATCGCAGAATCAGCCGCCGTACGGGCAGATGCCGCCGATGCCGCCTCAGGGTTATCAGCCGCCGACGCCCGCCTATCCGTACGCAAGCTGGATCTCGCGGGTGTTCGCGTCAATCCTCGACGGCTTCGTCGTTCCGCTCCCGGGCGTCATCCTCGCGATCATCGGGGCGGTGATCGCGTTCTCCGGATCCGAAGTGACCACATACGACGACGGCAGCGTGAGCGCTGAAGGCGGCAATCCGGTCGGCGTGATCCTCATGGTCGTCGGCATACTGGCGATCTTCTTGATCGAGGTATGGAACCTCGTCTTCAGACAAGGGAACACCGGACAGACGCTCGGCAAGAAGTGGCTGGGAATTTCGGTGATTCGGGAGTCCGACGGTGTACCGCTCGGCCCGGTGATGGCGCTGCTTCGTTGGATCATGATGGCGATCCTGGGTGGGGCATGCTTCCTCAACTATCTCTGGCCGCTCTGGGACTCCAAGCACCAGTGCTGGCACGACATGGTGGTCCGGTCGGTAGTCGTTCGCGCCCGCTAGTCGCGGCCGGGGTCTCTTACAGTGGGTGCCATGGAGTTGGAAGCGGTCACAAGTCGACGACGCTCGCTGGCCGCACCCGTCGGTGTTGCTGCAGTGGCCGTGACGGCCGCCGCGGTACTCCACTTCCGTGATCCCCACAGCGCGGGTAGTTACGGCGTTTGTCCGATGTACGCGTTGACGGGATTGTGGTGCCCGGCGTGTGGTGGCCTTCGTGCGGTCAATGACCTGACTAATCTGGATATTGGCGCCGCAGTGTCCAGCAATGCCTTGATCGTGCCGCTTATCGCGGTGTTGGTGATCGCGTGGATCGGTTGGACAGTGCGCCGTTGGAAAGGCACGCGGGATCGCATGATCGTGCTTCGGCCGACTGTGACGATCGTGGTGCTCGGAGTTCTCGTTGCATTTACGGTTGTTCGAAACACCCCGTGGGGGAGCTGGCTCGCGCCGGCGTGACGGTAAGAGGTCGACATGGCACTGCAGGTTTTTTCGCTCATCGTTCTGCTCGGCGCGCTGATCATCTTGATTCCGACGGCACGACGTGTC
>NZ_CM166368.1:595000-610000 GCF_056837585.1 Rhodococcus sp. OS5
GGAAGTAACGACAAATGACTGCAGTTGTCATACCGGTCCACTTTGGTGGGTGTTGGTGTCAACGTGTATGTGGTTGTTTGTGTGTTGTTTGAGAACTGCACAGTGGACGCGAGCATCTTTGTTGTAAGTAATGAAGAGCGTACGGTGGATGCCTTGGCACCAGGAGCCGATGAAGGACGTAGGAGGCTGCGATAAGCCTCGGGGAGCTGTCAACCGAGCTGTGATCCGAGGATGTCCGAATGGGGAAACCCAGCACGAGTGATGTCGTGTTACCCGCGCCTGAATATATAGGGCGTGTGGAGGGAACGTGGGGAAGTGAAACATCTCAGTACCCACAGGAAGAGAAAACAACCGTGATTCCGTGAGTAGTGGCGAGCGAAAGCGGAAGAGGCTAAACCATGGGTGTGTGATAGCCGGCAGGTGTTGCATTCGTGGGGTTGTGGGGTTCATTTTGTCAATACTGCCGTGTTGGCCAACAGTAAGAAATCACAGGGTTAGTGGAAGTGGTCTGGAACGGCCTGTCGTAGAGGGTGAGAATCCCGTACACGAAAACTTTGTGACTGTTGTAATGGAAACCCAAGTAGCACCGGGCCCGTGAAATCTGGTGTGAATCTGTCGGGACCACCCGATAAGCCTGAATACTCCCTGGTGACCGATAGCGGACTAGTACCGTGAGGGAAAGGTGAAAAGTACCCCGGGAGGGGAGTGAAATAGTACCTGAAACCGTGCGCTTACAATCCGTCAGAGCCTTCGAGCAGTTTACTGCTGGGGGTGATGGCGTGCCTTTTGAAGAATGAGCCTGCGAGTTAGTGGCATGTCGCGAGGTTAACCCGTGTGGGGTAGCCGTAGCGAAAGCGAGTCCGAATAGGGCGATCGTAGTGGCATGCTCTAGACCCGAAGCGGAGTGATCTACCCATGGCCAGGTTGAAGCGACGGTAAGACGTCGTGGAGGACCGAACCCACTTAGGTTGAAAACTGAGGGGATGAGTTGTGGGTAGGGGTGAAAGGCCAATCAAACTCCGTGATAGCTGGTTCTCCCCGAAATGCATTTAGGTGCAGCGTCGCGTGTTTCTCACCGGAGGTAGAGCTACTGGATGGTCTAGGGGGCCCACAAGCTTACCGAAATCAGCCAAACTCCGAATGCCGGTGAGTGAGAGCGCGGCAGTGAGACTGCGGGCGATAAGGTTCGTAGTCGAGAGGGAAACAGCCCAGATCGCCAGCTAAGGTCCCTAAGCGTGTACTAAGTGGAAAAGGATGTGGGGTCGCGAAGACAACCAGGAGGTTGGCTTAGAAGCAGCCACCCTTGAAAGAGTGCGTAATAGCTCACTGGTCAAGTGATCCTGCGCCGACAATGTAGCGGGGCTCAAGTACACCACCGAAGCTGCGGCATTCACGCAATAGCCCCCAGTTGATCCAAGGATTTTCTGGCAGGTGTGTGGATGGGTAGGGGAGCGTCGTGTGGCCATGGAAGCGGCAGGGTGACCTAGCCGTGGAGGCCACACGAGTGAGAATGCAGGCATGAGTAGCGAAAGACGAGTGAGAAACTCGTCCGCCGAATGACCAAGGGTTCCTGGGCCAGGTTAATCCGCCCAGGGTGAGTCGGGACCTAAGACGAGGCCGACAGGCGTAGCCGATGGACAACGGGTTGATATTCCCGTACCCGTGTGAACGCGCCCATGGTGAATCAGTGATACTAACCATCCTGAAGCCACGAGAAGACCTTCGGGTCTCGAGTTGGTGGATGCATGGGACCTGATCTGGTAGTAGCCAAGCGATGGGGTGACGCAGGAAGGTAGCTGAGCCAGTCAGTGGTAATACTGGTGTAAGCGTGTAGGGCGTGACCTAGGCAAATCCGGGTCGCACATAGCCTGAGACGTGATGCGTAGCCGATTGAGGCGAATTCAGTGATCCTATGCTGCCGAGAAAAGCCTCTAGCGAGCTTTCACACGGCCCGTACCCCAAACCGACACAGGTGGTCAGGTAGAGAATACTAAGGCGATCGAGATAACTATGGTTAAGGAACTCGGCAAAATGCCCCCGTAACTTCGGGAGAAGGGGGGCCCTGTCTGGTGACGACATTTACTGTCTGAGCTGGGTGGGGCCGCAGAGACCAGTGAGAAGCGACTGTTTACTAAAAACACAGGTCCGTGCGAAGTCGTAAGACGATGTATACGGACTGACGCCTGCCCGGTGCTGGAAGGTTAAGAGGACCGGTTAGTTCTTCGGAGCGAAGCTGAGAATTTAAGCCCCAGTAAACGGCGGTGGTAACTATAACCATCCTAAGGTAGCGAAATTCCTTGTCGGGTAAGTTCCGACCTGCACGAATGGCGTAACGACTTCTCAGCTGTCTCAACCGTAGACTCGGCGAAATTGCATTACGAGTAAAGATGCTCGTTACGCGCGGCAGGACGAAAAGACCCCGGGACCTTCACTACAGCTTGGTATTGGTGTTCGGTTCGGTTTGTGTAGGATAGGTGGGAGACTGTGAAGCGGTGACGCCAGTTATCGTGGAGTCGTTGTTGAAATACCACTCTGATCGAATTGGACCTCTAACCTCGGACCATGATCTGGTTCAGGGACAGTGCCTGGTGGGTAGTTTAACTGGGGCGGTTGCCTCCCAAAATGTAACGGAGGCGCCCAAAGGTTCCCTCAGCCTGGTTGGCAATCAGGTGTCGAGTGCAAGTGCACAAGGGAGCTTGACTGTGAGACTGACAGGTCGAGCAGGGACGAAAGTCGGGACTAGTGATCCGGCACCGGCAAGTGGAAGCGGTGTCGCTCAACGGATAAAAGGTACCCCGGGGATAACAGGCTGATCTTCCCCAAGAGTCCATATCGACGGGATGGTTTGGCACCTCGATGTCGGCTCGTCGCATCCTGGGGCTGGAGTAGGTCCCAAGGGTTGGGCTGTTCGCCCATTAAAGCGGCACGCGAGCTGGGTTTAGAACGTCGTGAGACAGTTCGGTCTCTATCCGCCGCGCGCGTTAGAAACTTGAGGAAGGCTGTCCCTAGTACGAGAGGACCGGGACGGACGAACCTCTGGTGTGCCAGTTGTTCCGCCAGGAGCACCGCTGGTTAGCTACGTTCGGAAGGGATAACCGCTGAAAGCATCTAAGCGGGAAGCCTGTTCCAAGATGAGGTTTCTCACCCCCTCGAGGGGGTAAGGCCCCCGGCAGACCACCGGGTTGATAGGCCAGAACTGGAAGTGCAGTAATGCATGCAGGTGACTGGTACTAATAGGCCGAGGACTTACCACAAAGAAGCTACGCGTCCACTGTGCGGTATCTGAAACAACACACAGATACTGATGAGAAACCCTGTTTTCTCCATCCCCCAACACCAGAAACTGGTGTTGACGGGTGGTGAAACCAGGTGATCAGAAGAAGGTTACTGTGACAGTTTCATAGAGTTACGGCGGTCATAGCGAAGGGGAAACGCCCGGTCCCATTCCGAACCCGGAAGCTAAGCCCTTCAGCGCCGATGGTACTGCACTCGACAGGGTGTGGGAGAGTAGGACACCGCCGAACACACATTAGAGAAGCCCCCCAACCAGTACTGGTTGGGGGGCTTTCTCGTACCCAAAACACCCCCCGAAAGCACTCCCGACTTCGAGCGAACGGTACTTTCGTCGCCTCAGATCGACCCAACGCACCGTTCGCACCATCAGGGGCGGGAGCACAGCCGACTCACCACCCCGTCCGGGATCGAGTGAACGACACTCTCACCCTCCTCAACGAGGGGAACGGTACGTTCACACCATCACTGAAAAGCGTGCGCGCACCACAGGTCTCGTCAGTCGAAGGTCAATCTCGACACCAACCTGCCACGGAACCCGTCGAGCGTGGCTAGGCTCGGAAGAGGTGCCCCGTGTGATCGGGCCCACCTCACCTGTGCACGCGTGATGACTACGGAGGCTTCGATGACCGATATTCTCGACCGCACCAAAATCTATGTTGATGGCGCCTGGATCGAATCCACTGGCAGCGGTCGGATCGACGTTCTCAATCCGGCTACGGAAGAGCTGATAGGAACTGTCGCCGAAGGCACTGTCGAAGATGTCGATGCGGCCGCGAAGGCAGCACGAAAGGCTTTCCCCGCTTGGTCTGCACTATCCGGCGGCGAGCGAGCCGAATATCTTTCCAAAGCCGCGGCGATTATTGCCGAACGTACCGATGATCTTGCGGCGCTGGTTTCGCAGGATATGGGCATGCCGATCGGATTCGCGAAGCCCGTGCAAATCGGAATGCCGCTCGCGAATTTGAATGCATTTGCCGAATTGGCTCGCACTTATGATTTCGACGCTCACGAGGTCGGGAATTCGCTGATTGTTCGCGAACCTGCGGGTGTTGTCGGCGCTATCACTCCCTGGAACTTCCCGCTCCACCAAGTTGTCTTGAAGGTTGGCGGTGCGCTCGCGGCGGGCTGCACCGTGGTTCTCAAGCCCACCGAGGTTGCGCCACTCATCACGTACGCTCTCGCTGACATCTTCGACGAAATTGGTTTGCCTGCAGGTGTATTCAACCTGGTAAGTGGCTACGGCCCGGTAGTGGGTGAAGCCATCGCCGGCCACCCGGAAGTCGACATGGTCTCCTTCACCGGGTCGACTCGGGCAGGCAAGCGAGTGGCCATCGTCGCCGCGGACACCATCAAGAAGGTCTCGCTCGAGCTGGGTGGCAAGTCGGCGAACGTCATTCTCGACGACGCCGATCTCGAAAAGGCTGTCACGGACGGCGTCGCAAAGTGCTTCATCAACTCGGGCCAGACCTGTTCGGCGCTGACGCGTATGTTGGTTCCCGCGGAGAAGGTGGATGAGGCAGCGGCAATTGCTGCTGCGGTCGCCGCTCATTTCCCGGTAGGTGATCCGACTCAGCCGACTTCGGTGCTTGGTCCTCTGGTGAACGCGAATCAGCTGGGACGCGTTCGCGGATACATCGAGAAGGGTGTGTCGGAAGGTGCCACCGCGGTTGTCGACGGTCGCGAAACCGGTCTGGCCAGTGGATATTTCGTCGGTCCGACGGTGTTCGCGAACGTGACCGAAGACATGACCATTGCGCGCGAGGAGATCTTCGGACCGGTCCTCTCGATCATGGGCTACAAAGACGAGGCCGACGCAGTGCGGATCGCTAACGGCACCGAGTACGGACTGGCCGGTGGCGTTTGGTCAGGTGACCCCGATCGCGCGGATCGCGTCGCACGGCAACTGCGTGCCGGGCAGGTCGAGGTGAACGGCGGCGCCTTCAACACGAATGCTCCGTTCGGTGGGTACAAGCAGTCGGGCGTCGGGCGCGAGGCCGGCGCGTTCGGGCTCGAAGAGTTCCTCGAGATCAAGGCGATTCAGAGATAGTTTGTTCGAGAATGGCGATGCTCCCGTACCAAGTGCGGGAGCATCGCCATTTTTGTACCCGGATCAGGACTTGGCGGCATCCAAATGCTGAGCCGAGATGTTCGCCAGATGTGTCAGGTCCGAGGCCACGGTCGCGAACGTGTAGCCCTCCCCGAGCCGTTGTGCCGCAACCTGACCGGAAGGTGTGTGGATTCCCGCAGCGACTCCGCTGACGGCGGCAGCTTCGCGCACCCTGGTGAGCGCTGATTCGAATTCCTCGGCGACGTCCGGATCGTTGGAGTGCTTACCTCCGACGGCGATTCGTAGGTCGGACGGCCCGACGTACACGCCGTCCAATCCGGGCACTGCGCAGATCTCTTCGACGTTCGCCAGACCCTGTGGGGTCTCGATCATCGCAAATACAACGGTGTCGCGGTTCGCGTCGGCGGGAACGGGGCCGATACGGAGTTGCGAGCGCATGGGTCCGTAGGAGCGGATGCCGAAAGGCGGATACTTGGCGGCTGCCACGGCGGCCGCTGCCTCTTCGGCGTTGTTGATCAGCGGAACGATGACGCCCACAGCGCCCGCGTCGAGTGCACGGCCGATGGGTGTCGGATTGTTTGCCTCGACGCGCACCATCCCGACGGTGGACGGTGACGAGTCGATGGCGGTGAGCCCGGCGACCATCCCCGAATAGCCGATCAGGCCGTGCTGCATGTCGAGGGCAATGTAGTCCCAGCCGACGTGCGCGATCCATTCGGTCGAGATCGGGCTGTCGATGACGGACCAATATCCGAGTATGCGTTCGCGTCCTCGGATGCGTGCGGCGAATTCCTGTGCTGACATAGTGAAGAACTCTTCCTGATGAAGGTCGGGTGTTTCAGCGGTTGTAGTTGGGCATGGGGCCTCGTAGGGCGGCACCGACGAGATCACACTCTTCGACGGTCGAGGCGTCGAGTGGACCTCGCCCGATGGCCGCGATATTGGATTCGAGGTGCGTTACTTTGGATCCTCCGAGGAGCAGCGATCCGGCGACGGGCTTGCTGACCAGCCAGCGCAACGCAAGCTCGGTCAGGGAGATGCCCGACTGCTCTGCGATTGCCGTCAGTTGAGCGATCGCGTCGAATATCTGTGTGTTCCAGTATCGCTCCTTGTACATCGACGCAAGACGTGAGTCGCCGAATCGGCCGTCGGCGGGACTTTCGTCGAAGGTGTGGCGCCCCGTGAGCAGACCCCCACCGAGCGGGTTGTAGACCATGGTGGTCAGTCCGGTCACGTCCGCGAATTCTGCGTATTCTTCTTCGATGCGACGCGCGAGCAAGTTGTAGAGCTGCTGTGCGACGATCGGTCGGGGAGCTCCGACTGTGTCTGCGGTGTAGTTGATTTCACTGATTTGCCACGCTGCGAAGTTGGATACGCCGAGTGTGCGGATCTTGCCCTCGGCAACCAGTTCCGCGACGGTGGTGAGAGTTTCGGTCAGCGTGACGGTTCGGTCCGGCTGATGGAGATAGAACAGGTCGACGTAGTCCGTGTCGAGTCTGCGCAGGCTTCCTTCGACGCTTGCTCGGAGCCCCTCTGTCGAGAGTGGGCTGTTGTCGCCGGCATCGGGATGCGGCATTCCCGCTTTGGTGGCCAGAGTGACGGAATCGCGTCGGCCGTGGAGCAGCTTTGCCAGCATGCGCTCGGACTCGCCGCCCGCATAGCCGTTGGCCGTGTCGATGTGAGAGATACCGGCGCCTAGTGCTGCGTCGAGCATCGATCCGGCGCCCGATATGTCGACCGTGTCTCCGAATGTCATGGTGCCGAGCACCAGTTTCGGAAGCTCGAGTGGGGCGGTCATCAGGCAACTCCTCGTGATTCGGTCTGCTTGGCTAGCAAGTTCTTGGACAGGGCTGCCACCACGTGGCGTGGTTTGATGCCGACCATGGTGGTGGGATCGAGAGCAGCGCCTCGTAGTGCGCGGGTGTACGGCTCGCGCGGACTGGCGAGAACTGTGTCTGTGGAACCGGATTCGACGATGGTTCCTTTCGACATCACGACTAGGGTCTCGCTGATTTCTCGGACGACGCCCAAGTTGTGTGAGATGAAAACGTACGTCAGACCGGTATCGGCCTGAATTTCACGTAGGAGCTCGAGTACCTGCGCTTGCACCGACACGTCGAGAGCGCTGGTCGCTTCGTCGCAGACCAGGATCTCGGGTCCGCTGGCAAGTGCACGAGCAATTCCGATGCGCTGACGTTGGCCTCCTGAGAACTCCGCCGGACGCCGGTGTAGTGCCGAGCTGGGCAAGCCAACGCGATCGACGAGTTCTGCTGCTGTCTTTGCGCGTTCAGACTTGCTCCGAACACCTTTGAGGCGCAGTGGTTCTCCGATGATGTCCTCGGCAGTCAGATGAGGGTCGAGCGATCCGTACGGATCTTGGAACACCATTTGAACGCGAGAGCGGTAGGGGCGCAGCGACTTCTCCGACATCTGCGCGATGTCATTGCCGTCGACGAGAATGCGTCCACTGGTCGGTGTGAGGAGTCGGACGATCGATCGAGCGATGGTCGACTTGCCACATCCGGATTCGCCGACGATGGCCAAGGTCTTGCCCTTTTCCACCGAGAAGCTCACAGCATCCACGGCTCGGAAAACTCCGTCGGGAACCGGATACTCGACCACGAGATCTTCGACGGCGAGAAGTGGCGTTTCGTGGCGGGTCATGCCGAGGCTCCGATCTGTGTTGAACGGGCGGGGTCGCCGTCCCAAGGCCCCAGTTGAGGTATGGCGTCGAGAAGCTTTTGTGTGTAGGCGCTTTGCGGTGAGTCGACGAGAACGTCGGCACTACCGGTCTCGACAAAACGTCCGTCCTTCATCACGTAGATGCGATCGGAGACCAACCGCGCAACTCCGAGATCGTGAGTGATGACCAGCATTCCGATGCCGGTGCGCTCCTGCAACTCGAGCAGAAGATCCAGAATCCCGGCCTGAACGGTTACGTCCAGTGCGCTGGTGGGTTCGTCGGCCACGATCAGTTCGGGGCCGGCAGCAAGAGCGCCGGCGATCAGGACGCGCTGCAACATTCCACCCGACAGTTGATGCGGGTACTTGTCGAGTTGCTGATCCGGATACGGAATGCGTACCTGCTCGAGCAGTTGCACTGCCCGCTCGATTTGTTGCTTCTTCGCGGTCACACCGCTGTGGCGCACTGCTTCTCGAAGTTGGCTGCCGATGGTGTGGACGGGACTCAGAGCCGTCATCGGGTCCTGGGGGATGAGCGCGATGTGTTTTCCGCGAATATCGTTCAGGATCTTCGTGTTTCCGAGAATGTCCTGACCCTTGAACACGGCTTTCCCGGAAAGAACCGCAAGATCGTCCGGAAGCAGTCCGAGAATCCCCATGGCTGTCGTCGACTTTCCGGAGCCGGATTCACCGATGATGGTGACGGTTTCACCGGCGTCGATGCAGAAGGACACGCCGTCGACGGCTCGGATGACGCCGTTCGCCGTGACAAGTTCGATCTGGAGATCGTCGACCCGTAGTAGATTTCCCATGTCTCACGCCTTCGCTTTCTGGGCGCTGCCACGCCCGAACAGGCTTGCGCCCAGTCGTTTCGAACCTGCAGGACGATCGCGCAGACCATCGCCGAGTAGGTTCACTCCGACGACCAGCAGCACGATCATCAGACCGGTCAACGTGACGATCCACCATGACGTGGTGATGTAGTCCTGGCCGTCGGCGATGATTCGTCCCCAGGTAGCGAATGGACGTTGCGGTCCGGCGCCGAGGTAACTCAACGAACTTTCCAGCAGTACGGCCTGCGCGAGCAGCAGCAGGACGACGAGCGATGCCTGCTTGACGATGTTGGGAATGACGTGACGAAGCAGGATGGCCATGCGGGTAAGTCCGAGGACTCGAGCTGCAGCTACGTAAGGCTTTTCGCGTTCGACGAGTACCAATGAGCGAGTCAACCGTGCGACTTCGGGCCACTGTGCGATCGCGATGACAAACGTGATGACGGGAATGGACGGGCCGAACAGCGCAACAACGAGAAGCAGCATCATCAGCAAAGGCAGAGAAAGCTGTGCTTCGAGTAGGCGGGAGATCACGGTGTCGACCCAACCACCGAAGTACCCCGCGGCGGATCCGGCGACGATGCCGATGACGCCGGAGACGATCACGGCGAGAATACCGATCGTCAGAGACACCTGGCCGCCGTGCAGGATCCGTGAGAGCAGATCTCGTCCCAACTGATCGGTGCCGAACAGATGGCCGTCGGTGAGGGGCGGTAGCCGTCGACTGCTCAGGTTGGTCTGGTTCGGATCTGCAAGGGGGAGTAGTCCCGCCAATGCAACAGGAAGAATCACCAGGAGCGCGCAGATCGAGCCGGTCCAGATCTTGACTCGGCTGTCTCGCTTACGGCGCGTGGCTCCGGCGCGTGCGAAGTCTGCCTCGGTGACCGCGCTGGCGCGTGGAGTTGTTGGAGGTTCCAAGACGGTAGTCATCAGTTGGCGCCCTTTCCGAGTCGCACGCGTGGATCCAGGAGGGGGTAGAGGAGGTCCACTGCCAGTTGCACGAGCACGGCGAGAACCGCGGTGACAAGCACGGTGGCCTGGATGAGCGGGTAGTCGCGAGTCTCGAGTGCGCGGACCACCAGCGAGCCGACACCAGGCCAGGCGAACACGACCTCGACCACCACGACGCCGTTCAGCATTCCGGCGAATCTGGTGCCCAGCGCGGTGACGATCGGAATCGCCGAATTACGCATCGCATATCGCCAGGTGAGTTCGCGTTCCGATACTCCGCGAGAGCGTGCGACCGTGATGTACGGAGAAGCGAAGGCCGAGACCATTTCGCGTCGAACCATCCGGGAGATCAACGCGATCTGAAGGATGGCGATGGTGACGGTAGGCAGGATCAACGACGGCCATGTGGTGAAACCGGCTGCCGGGAGTACTGGGATCAAGACCGCGAAGATCGTCACCAGCATCAGGCCGCTCCAGAACTCCGGCATAGACTGCCCGCCGACGGCTACGACGTTCGCACCGAGTTCACGTCTGGTGTCCGCGTGACGGGCCATCCACACGCCCAGCGGAATCGAGAGCACGGCGGTCAACAGAATGGAGCTGACGGCAAGGGTGATGGTGTACGGGAGACGGCCGAGGACAACGTCCATGGCCGGCGCCTGGAACGAGTACGACGTGCCGAGATTCAGGTGGACGAGGTCCCACAGGTAGATCAGGTATTGGGAGAACACCGACTTGTCCAAGCCCATGTCAGCACGGATCTGTGCGAGATCCTCGGTGCTGGCCAGCGGTCCGGCCAAGGCGTAGGCAGGATCGCCGGGTGCCATTCGGATCAGGACGAACACTGTTGTGAGCGTGAGGAAGATCGTCAAGGCACTCTGTGCCAGACGTTTGAGCACGTATTTGACGGTCGGGTTGATCCTTGTGCGTCGACGCGGAGAGATTCCGAGAGCGGTTTGCGGTTTCGGAGCGGTGAGAGTCATCGCCTCAGGCCTCCAATCGGACGGCGCCGAGGTCGTAGGAGTTGATTGGGGTCAGTGAAACATTTTGTACACGAGTGCGTTTCGCAAGGAGTGCGTTGGGTACGAAGCTCCACAGGCAAGGCCAGGTGTTCCAGATGTCTTGTTGTGCGGCGTCGAGTAGAGCGGCGCGCTTGGTCGGGTCTGGTTCACTGGATGCGGCTTGGATCTTCGCGGTGATTTCGGGGAAGACGTACCCGTGATAGGTGTCGCGAGTTGCTTCCTTCTCCGCTGTGCCGGCGTACATCCCCTGCAACGTGGTCAGTGCAAGTCCGGTCTGGTTGCCGTAGCCGTTGCCCAGCACATCCCAGTCGCCGGTCTTGCCCTGGCGCCAGGACGAGATGTCACCGCCCGGTTCGAACTGCTGGAGTTTGACGCGTACTCCCACGGCCTTCATCATTTCGAGTACCGATTCCATCACCGAGACGTCGTTGGTGAACTCTCCGGTTTCCCAGATGAAGGTGAGTTCGAGGTCGTCGGCACCTTCGGCCTCGAGCATTTGCCGCGCTTTCCGTGGATCATATTGGTAAGTACCGGTTTTCACGGCTCCGTCCAAGGTCGACGGTGCGGGGCCGGTGGCCGGGACTGCGGAACCGATCAGCACGTCCCGAGCGAGTGACTCACCGTCGATGGCGTACGTGAGAGCTTCTCGGACACGCGGATTGGACAGTGGGTGATCGGCGGGCTTGCGGAAGTTGAAGAACAGTTGGTTGATGCGTGTGCTCGGTACTGTGTCCACCTGGACACCAGGCAGATCGGCGAGTTGTTCGGCGGAATCGGGACTGATCGAGTCGATGACGTCGACCTCGCCGCTCCGAAGCGCGACGACGCGGCCGGCCTCTTCGGGAATGAAGCGGACCTGAACACGACGAACGCCGGGGGCCGGGCCCCAGTAGTTGTCATTGGCGACAAGTGTGTAATCGCCGGTGCCCCGGTTCGATTCGCTGACGACGAACGGTCCCGACCCGATTCCGCTCTGCAGTTCGTTGGGTTCGTTGGCAGCGGCCGGGGTGATCAAGATGTTGGACATGAGCGAGTCCAGAACCGGCACCGGGGAATTCGTCCGAAGGATGAAGGTGCGATCGTCGATGGGGACGACCGTCGGCCACTCGGGGAACTGCGGTGCGACAAACGATCCGCTGACCTGCTGGTACATCTGCATTGCCGTCGTGACGTCGTCGATCAGCACAGGTGTGCCGTCGGAGTAACGGATGCCCTCGCGGAGTCGAACCGTCCACTCGGTCGGGCCGGTCGATTCGAACCTGTCAGCGAGAACGAGTTGCGGTGTCAGATTGTCGCCGATCCGGGTGAGACCTTGTCTGACGCCACGTTGAGCCGTGACTGCTGCGTCGAATTGATTGAGTTTGTTGTCGAGGCTGACGAGCGAGCGGTTGAGCCCGAGCACCAGGGTGTCCTGTGTCGGTTTCCCGGTAGGGCCGGCGCACGCGGCAGTCGTGCCCAGAAGCGATGCGCCACCGATCAGCCCGGTGAACTGCAGAAAGGATCGCCGGGAGAGCTGTGGTGTTCGCAAACGAGTATTGGTCATCGGTGACCTTTCGATCCTGACGGGGCAGCGTGGGGGCGACGCTCCGAGCGGACTGTTGGTGAACAATCGCGTCGGGCTCTCGCTTGTAACTCAGCTCACAATGGCACTGTTGCGCACTTCGCGCAAGTCCCGTAACTTCGATTGCGTACTTCGCGCATCGGTTGCGATGCTGTGCAAACTCGATTCAGACCGAAAGGGGGTCGAGGAATTCGATGAAACCACTGGTAATCATCGCTGATGATCTTTCCGGAGCAGCGGAGTCGGCCGCAGGATTTCTGCTCCGCAGTTCGGGCATATCGCTTCGGCTCGGCCCAGATGCGCCCGACGGATCAGGAGTGACGGTTTTCGATCTGCACTCACGGCGATCCGACCCCGCCAGAGCCTCTCGGGACGTGAGATCAGTTCTGCAATCGTCTGACGGCTCCGAGATCGTCAAGAAGATCGATTCCCTGCTCAGGGGCAACATAGCAGCGGAGGTTGGAGAACTCTCCCGCGACGGATCCCCGGTCATCGTCGCCGCCGGACTGCCCAGACAAGGGCGCACGGTGCAAGACGGCGTGGTGTTGGTCGATGGGGTTGCGTTGCACTCCACCGACCTGTGGCGCGCGGAGTCGAAGCCGACTCCTCGGTCGATTGCAGAGGCGCTCGGCCCGTCGGCAATCACTTCTGGCGTATCGCTGGATGACATTCGCTCCGGTCGTTTGATCCAGGTTCTTGCGTCGATCTCAGAAGCCGGGTCGGTGGCGATCTGCGACGTCGAGACCGAGAGTGATCTGGAACTGATTGTGGCTGCAGCACAGGAGGTTCGGGGTTCTCGATTGGTAGGAACCTCGGCGCTCGCGATGGCAGTGGCACGACGAAGAACCGTGCAGTCACCCGTCGCGTGCCCATCTCTTCGTGATTCTCGATTTACCTTGGTCGTCGTGGGGACGGCGGATGCGTCTGCCGGGGACCAAGTGGCATTGCTTCGGGATTCAGGGGCGCATCATATCGAAGTGAACAGTGCTGAGCTGCTGGCGCATTCGGTCGATCCGCTTCCGATTCTGAACGCACTGGATCGCGGAAACGTCGTGGTTTCGGTAAGTGGACCTGTCGTGCCTGCAGAATCCGTCCACCTCGTTTCGGCTCTCGCCGATCTGATCGCTGCCGTCGATGCAGGATTCTCCCACGACGAGTACCCGATCGACCTGGTACTTACCGGTGGCGAAACCGCGCGCAGCGTTCTCGACCGCCTGCGGATCGACACGCTGTCACCGATTTACGAAATCGAACACGGCGCCGTACTTTCCGTCGATCGCACCGGACGGTACATCGTCACGCGGCCAGGCAGTTTCGGGAATGCACACAGTCTTTTCTCCATAACGAAGTTTCTCGCGCACCCCACCCCGGTCGCCGCTCCGGACAGTCCACCTTCAGTTACTCCTTCAGACAACGAGGTCAATCCCATGTCAATCGAATCCACTCCACTGCCGCTGATTGCTGTCACGATGGGCGACGGCGCCGGCGTCGGACCGGAAGTGATCGTCCCCGCACTCCTCGACGCCGAAACGAGAAAGCGTTGCCGCCCTGTTGTTGTCGGCGACGCGAAGCGTTTGCGATTGGCTGCCACGGTGCTCGGAATCGACGTTGACGTGGTCGCGATCGAGGAGATCAAGGATGCTGAATTCATCGATGGACGGATCAACGTCATCGATCTGGACTTGCTACCCGAGGATCTCGCCTGGGGTGAACTGTCGGCAGTCGCGGGAGATGCGGCCTATCAATATATCCGCGTCGCAAGCGAACTCGCCGTACGCGGTGAAGTCCAGTCGATCTGCACGGCGCCGCTGAACAAGGAAGCGCTGCATGCGGCAGGGCACATCTATCCCGGACACACGGAATTGCTTGCGCACCTGACCGGTACCGAGGAGGTGTCGATGATGTTGTCGACCCCCAAGCTCAAGGTGATTCACGTGACCACTCACATCGGACTGCTCGATGCAGTTGCCAGGATCGAGCCCGGCTTGGTCGAGAGGACAATTCGTCGAGGTCACGAAGCTTTGGTGCGCACGGGCAATCCATCTCCGAAAATCGGCGTGTGCGGGATCAACCCGCATGCGGGGGAGAACGGGCTTTTCGGGTACGGAGAGGAAGAGCAGAAGATCATTCCCGCCGTCGAACTCTTGAAGGCAGAAGGAATCGACGTCCACGGCCCACTGCCGGCGGACACGGCATTCTTCCTCGCTGGACGTGGGGACTACGACTTGATCGTTGCGATGTACCACGATCAGGGGCACGGCCCGGTCAAGGTTCTCGGGATCGAGGCCGGCGTCAACATCACCGTCGGGTTACCTGTCATCCGTACCTCCGTCGATCACGGAACCGCTTTCGACATTGCAGGTAAGGGCATTGCCGAGGCCGGTAGTATGGTCGAAGCGCTGCGGCAGGCGGCCGAATTGGCAACCAGCACATTCGTTTCCAAGTAAGAACCACGGTTTGTAGGGGGGGGAGGAGCGATGGCCATCCGGGAGTCGGAGGCGAGGCGGTCGGAGATTGCGAGGCTCGCTCGCACCAGCGGTCTGGCCAGTGTCGAGGATCTGTCTGCCCAATTCGGGGTGACTGCATCTA
>NZ_CM166368.1:615000-3410000 GCF_056837585.1 Rhodococcus sp. OS5
ACACAGGTGGTCAGGTAGAGAATACTAAGGCGATCGAGATAACTATGGTTAAGGAACTCGGCAAAATGCCCCCGTAACTTCGGGAGAAGGGGGGCCCTGTCTGGTGACGACATTTACTGTCTGAGCTGGGTGGGGCCGCAGAGACCAGTGAGAAGCGACTGTTTACTAAAAACACAGGTCCGTGCGAAGTCGTAAGACGATGTATACGGACTGACGCCTGCCCGGTGCTGGAAGGTTAAGAGGACCGGTTAGTTCTTCGGAGCGAAGCTGAGAATTTAAGCCCCAGTAAACGGCGGTGGTAACTATAACCATCCTAAGGTAGCGAAATTCCTTGTCGGGTAAGTTCCGACCTGCACGAATGGCGTAACGACTTCTCAGCTGTCTCAACCGTAGACTCGGCGAAATTGCATTACGAGTAAAGATGCTCGTTACGCGCGGCAGGACGAAAAGACCCCGGGACCTTCACTACAGCTTGGTATTGGTGTTCGGTTCGGTTTGTGTAGGATAGGTGGGAGACTGTGAAGCGGTGACGCCAGTTATCGTGGAGTCGTTGTTGAAATACCACTCTGATCGAATTGGACCTCTAACCTCGGACCATGATCTGGTTCAGGGACAGTGCCTGGTGGGTAGTTTAACTGGGGCGGTTGCCTCCCAAAATGTAACGGAGGCGCCCAAAGGTTCCCTCAGCCTGGTTGGCAATCAGGTGTCGAGTGCAAGTGCACAAGGGAGCTTGACTGTGAGACTGACAGGTCGAGCAGGGACGAAAGTCGGGACTAGTGATCCGGCACCGGCAAGTGGAAGCGGTGTCGCTCAACGGATAAAAGGTACCCCGGGGATAACAGGCTGATCTTCCCCAAGAGTCCATATCGACGGGATGGTTTGGCACCTCGATGTCGGCTCGTCGCATCCTGGGGCTGGAGTAGGTCCCAAGGGTTGGGCTGTTCGCCCATTAAAGCGGCACGCGAGCTGGGTTTAGAACGTCGTGAGACAGTTCGGTCTCTATCCGCCGCGCGCGTTAGAAACTTGAGGAAGGCTGTCCCTAGTACGAGAGGACCGGGACGGACGAACCTCTGGTGTGCCAGTTGTTCCGCCAGGAGCACCGCTGGTTAGCTACGTTCGGAAGGGATAACCGCTGAAAGCATCTAAGCGGGAAGCCTGTTCCAAGATGAGGTTTCTCACCCCCTCGAGGGGGTAAGGCCCCCGGCAGACCACCGGGTTGATAGGCCAGAACTGGAAGTGCAGTAATGCATGTAGGTGACTGGTACTAATAGGCCGAGGACTTACCACAAAGAAGCTACGCGTCCACTGTGCGGTATCTGAAACAACACACAGATACTGATGAGAAACCCTGTTTTCTCCATCCCCCAACACCAGAAACTGGTGTTGACGGGTGGTGAAACCAGGTGATCAGAAGAAGGTTACTGTGACAGTTTCATAGAGTTACGGCGGTCATAGCGAAGGGGAAACGCCCGGTCCCATTCCGAACCCGGAAGCTAAGCCCTTCAGCGCCGATGGTACTGCACTCGACAGGGTGTGGGAGAGTAGGACACCGCCGAACACACATTAGAGAAGCCCCCCAACCAGTACTGGTTGGGGGGCTTTCTCGTACCCAAAACACCCCACCCCGCCAACACCCGAAAGCACCCCCGCCGGCACCCCCGACTTCGAGCGAACGGCACTTTCGTCGCCTCAGATCGACCCAACGTACCGTTCACACCATCAAGGGCGGGCACGCCGCCGGCACCCCGGCATGGAGTGAACGACACGCTCACCCTCTTAGACGAGGGGAACGGTACGTTCACTCCATCAGGGCAGGGCAGGGCAGGGCAGGGCAGGGCAGGGCAGGTGAGCGGATGCGCAGGGCCGGCAGGCGTTATCGCAGAGCCGCCTGCAGCACCTCGCAGAGCACGTCCAGCGTCTTCGAGTACTGCGACTGCGTCGGCGTGCTGTAGCCGACGACGATGCCGTCACCGCCGACTGACGACACGTCGGGATGTCGGAAGACCGACAGCCCTTCGAGCCCGAGATCGCGCGCCCGGGCCGCTGCAAGAACAGATTGTTCGGTGCCGGAGGGCAGACGGATCACAGCGTGAAGTCCCGCGGAGATCCCCTCGACCCTGACCTGGGGTACTTGCTGCGCAAGTGTCGCGACCAGTTGATCGCGTCGTCGTCGGTACGAGGTGCGCATCTTTCGAATATGGCTGTCGAATCTTCCGGATTCGATGAAGTCCGCCAAGGTCAATTGATCCGTTGAACTTACCCAGCGTTCGTAGGGTCCCTTTGTTGCGAGGACAGGTTCGATCAGCCTGTCCGGCAACACCATCCATCCGATGCGAATTGCCGGCGACAGTGTCTTGCTGACAGTGCCCAGGTACGCAACGTGCTGCGGTGCGATTCCTTGGAGTGCACCGACAGGTTTTCTGTCGTAACGGAATTCGCCGTCGTAGTCGTCCTCGATGATGACGCCGCCCGTAGTCGTGGCCCATTCGAGAGCGGTCGCGCGCCTCGCCGGTGTGAGGGGACCGCCGAGAGGGAACTGATGGGTCGGCGTCAGCAGAACACTCTCAGCAGAAGTAGACGCCAATTCGTCTGTGCAAGTGCCTGATTGGTCAACCGATATGGGAACTGTCAGCAGCCCTTCGTCGGCGAGCAACTGCCGGTGCAGGTGAAGGCAGAAAGCGTCGACCGCAATCGTTCCTCCGAGTGCGCGGGCAAGGAGGGAGATCCCGTGACCCGAGCTGGCACTGATCACAATGCAGTTCGGATCGACGCGAACGCCTCTGGTGCGGCTCAGGTATGTGGTGAGGGCGTTTCGGAGTTCGACTCGGCCTCTGGGATCAGTAGTCGCGAACGCGTCGGTCGGCGCGGTGGTCAAAGCACGTCTGGCGGACGAAATCCATGCAGTGCGGGGAAACGCCGACGCGTCGGGCGATCCAGGGAGAAGGCTGTAGGTCCAGCGTCGTCGAGTCGGTGATGGCTCGACCTCGCGGGTGTGTGTGCTGGCGAGCGTGGCGACCAGGGTCCCGGAACCAGGCCGTGTGACAAGCCACCCAGCTGCGGCGAGCTCGGCATAGCAGTCCGCAACGGTGTTTCGGGCAACTCCGAGGTCGAGCGCGAGGGTGCGGGAAGGTGGGAGTCTGGTGCCGGGCTTCAGCAGTCCACTGTCGATCGCGTCGCGAAGGGTCTGAAGCAGTGCAGCGCGAACCCCGATTCCCTGTGGCAGCTCGATATGTAGATCGAACCCAAGATTGGCCCACGAATTCACCACCGGATTGAACCATGTTTCCGGGTCTTTCCGGGATTACCGTTTGAGTTATGACTACAGCAACAGGACAAAGACTGGATATCGCAAAGCTGGCGCCCGAGGTCTACAAGGCGATGATTGCGTTGGATGCCGCTGCACGCAAGGGGCTGGAGCCGACGCTCGTCGAGCTGGTCCTCACGCGTGCGTCGCAGCTGAATCATTGCGCATGGTGCCTGGACATGCACACTCGCGACGCACGAAAGGTCGGCGTGACGGAGCAGAAGCTCTACCTACTGAACGCGTGGGAAGAAGCGCGAGGGATGTACTCCGATCGTGAACGTGCCGCGCTCGCCTTGACCGAGGCCGTGACAGTCCTCACCGACGGTTTCGTTCCGGACGAGGTGTACAGCGAGGCTGCCGGCGAATTCTCGGACGTGGAACTGGCTCAGCTCATCAGCGTCATTTTGACGATCAATGCGTGGAATCGCATTGCGGTTACCACGAGGAAGGCGCCTCCGGTCCGAGACTGATCCGAGGCTCGTGCTCCGCTCTCCGGCAGGGCAGGGTTCCGCCGTCGGAGATCTGGGTAATCGGCGCAAAGAGGACCAAAAGATTGGTTCAGGGTGTGAACAAAACCAACAGATTCTTTGAATGTGAGGCAAATCACATAATGTGAGTGGAGATTGTTCTGGGTCATCTACAAGTTGCCCGAATCCCGACAAAGCAGTCTCGGTCGGAAGTTTCCGGCGAAGGGGTCCGCATAGCGGGCCCCTTCTTTTGCGCGCGAGCTGAAAACGCCCCTTCCTGTGAGTTTCCCCAGAATGTCCAAGTTACCGACTGGCTAGCGTTGGCGAAATGTCGGGAACGTCGCGGTTGGATGAGCAGATTTTGGGGGGATCGCGATTGTTGTGCGGTTGGACAAAGGTTCAGTCACCTTCATGGCTAACTCGTCATCCGAATGTCCAAGCTGCGCCCTGGGTGCTCGACGATTGGGTGATCTTTCTTGAAACATGCACTACATTGCCATTCAGTAACTGGCTGATTGCCAAAAGTGATCGGCTGATCCTCTCGGAAGTGAGCGCTGGGTGGCGTGGTATTGGGAATCCAGGCAACCGTCTCGCTACCGAAATGTCTTGAAAGGGAAGCTTTGATGACTGTGTCTGGTTCACGGCGTAGGCCGCTTGTTCTCCGGCTCTCGCTAACTGCAGCTATTGCCGTAACGGTCGCCGGTAGTAGCGTTGCTTTTGCTTCGCCAGCTGTGTCCGCGCCGATGCCGGTGCGAACCGCGGCCGCTCCGGCGTTCACCGCCGGGTTGTGTGAGGGCACCGAGTACACGCCCTCGGAGCAGATGCTCGACATCTCCGGCATTCGGCTGGATCACTACAACGACGGCAACATCGTGCCGATGTACGGCACCACCGATCGGGGTACCTCGGCCGCGGTGGATGCTCCGGTCTGCGGTGTCCGCGATGTCGACGGAATTGCGAAGTCGGAATGGATGTACTGCACGGACTTCGATCTCGATCCGTGTGCCGGTGTCGACGAGAACGGTTTGCCGGTTGACAAGCACAACGACGAGATGGGTGCGACGGTGCCGTCTTCGGGCAATCCCGATCTGTCAGCCGACGATCTCGCTGTCATCAGTTGGTTGCTGCAGAATCCCGCCAAACTCGACGGTGTCGTTTCGGGAAATGGCAGCGAGGATGCACGTTCGGCGCGGCAGACGCTTGTGTGGTGTGTCTCGGACTACGACAATCCGCTGATGGCCGATTTCAAAAGCCTGTGCGACAGGAACATCGGCGACGACGAGCGAGCTCGCATCGTCGAGATCATGAACGTCACGCAGACGCTCGACCTCGTTCGCAAGACACCCGCGACGGGGACTCTGAAGGCCGGCGAGACTGCCGTTTTCACCCTGAATACGAATATGTACCGGAAGCCGATCACTGTTCAGTCCTCGGCGGGCACCGAACTGACCGTCTGTGGTGACAACGCCAAGGCGACGTTGTCTGCAAATCAACTGACGGTCGACGGCCGCGGCGACGCACCGACTGCTGTTGATCTTTGCCTCACCGCTGCGGCCGGCGGGGACTACTCGGTGACTGCAAGCGTCATTCCGGATTCGGTCGAGAACCTGCACTGGAACACGGCAGGCGCACAGTGCCAGATCTTCGCGTCGTTCGACACCGTTCGGCCGGCTTCGATGAATGCATCTGCCAGCGTCGGATATGCAGCAGCACCCACGACGACACCGGCAACGAGCACGCCGGCAACGACCACACCGGCAACGACCACACCGGCCACCACGACGCCTGCAACCCCGGTCGTTCCGATCGTGCCGATTGTTCCGATCGTGCCCATCGTGCCGATTGTGCCGATTGTGCCGATCGTGCCTGTAGTTCCGGGTGCACCTGTTCCGTCGCAGCCGGTTGCAACTCCCGCAACTCCGGCGCCGTCGGCTCCGAAGCCGGCCACTGGCCCCCGCCCGGTTGCCATCGACGGTGGTGCTGCTGAACAGAATTCAGGCCGCAACGTCGCCGTCGCAGTGACGGGCCTCGGGCTTGTCGGAATGGCTGCTGCCGGAGCAGTTGCTCTCCGCCGCAAGCGATCCTGACACCAGGCACGTGTAGTAGACGTCGGCACCGATCACGCTTCGTGTGATCGGTGCCGACATTGATCAGACGCAGGGGGCGTCAATTCGCACGAGGTGCCGGGGGCGCCTCATCCCGCAGGAGACAGTTCGATGACCATGTACGAGTCGGATCCCAATCCATCCAATCCATACGACGATCCCAACCACGATCAGCCCGCGAGTCCAGGCAAAGGGCGTCGTGTCGCGTTCATTCTGGCTCTCATCGCGGTGTTGGTCGCCGGTGCTTCCATGGCCTTCGTCGGCCTGCGATCCTCCGATGACGATGCTGCGATCCCGCCGAGTCCGGGAGTTGTCATGTCGCACTCCGCGAATCCGGCAACGCCTACGGATGCGTTGATGACTCCCAACACCCTTTCGCTCGACCCGGTCGGTGTTCAGGCGCCGATCGTGGACGCCACCGTGCCGGAAGGAGTTCTCACTCCGCCGGAGAACGTCAAGAACGTCGGAATCTGGCTCGACGGTGCATCTCTCGATTCCGCCACCGGCACGACCTTGATTGCCGGACACGTCAATCTGACCGGCCAGGGTAACGGCGCGCTGTTCGACCTGGGCACGATCGAGCCGGGTGAAGTGATCCGTACATCCGACGCGACGGGTAAGAGCACGTCGTGGAAGGTGACTGCGGTGACGACGCGCCCGAAGGCCGATGGTGTGGAGGAAAGCGTGCTGGCCGGCCCGGAGGGCCCTCGTAAGTTGGCAGTCGTAACCTGCGGCGGCGAACTGCAATTCGCGGACGGTGTGGGCAACTACGCCGACAACGTCTACCTGTACGCGGATCTGATGCTCTGAGACACAGGAATGATTCCGACGGTCCCCGATCCCTCTTCGTAGCGATCGGGGATCGCCTGTTGGATAGTGTCGCAGGTATGGATCTTCACTTGTCTGGAAAGCGTGCGATCGTTGCCGGTGGTAGCAAGGGGATCGGTCTGGCAATCGCCAGAGGTCTGGCCGCTGAAGGGGTCGACATCGCGATACTCGCGCGCACTGAGCGAACCGTCGTAAGCGTTGCACGAGATTTGGTTTCGGAGTTCGGAATTCGTGCGATCGGAGTCGTGACGGATACGCGAGACGACGACGCGGTTCAGGCGTCGGTGCGGCAAGTGGTAGAGGAGTTCGGCGGTGTCGACATTCTTGTCAATTCGGCAGCGACGCCGTTCAGCGCCGGAAAGCCGACGGATTTCGAGGCGACCACCGACGACGTCGTGCGAGACGAAGTCGAAGTGAAAGTGCTGGGGTACCTGCGAACTGCGCGCGCTGTAGCGCCGTATCTGATCGATCAGGGTTGGGGTCGGATCATCAACATCAGCGGTTTGGGTGCCAGACAGGCAACTTCGATCGCCCACACGATCCGCAACGTCAGTGTGTCTGCACTGACCAAGAATCTTGCAGACGAGCTGGGCCCCAAGGGAATCAACGTCACCGTCGTCCATCCGGGCGTGACGAGGACCGAGAGGTTGACCGCACGGATTACCCGCGAGTCGGAAGAATCCGGCCGCTCGCAGGCAGAGGTGGAGCGTGGTATCGCGACGAACTCGATACATCGGATCATCGATGCCGAAGAAGTAGCCGACGTCGTGACCTTCCTGGCATCGCCGCGAAGCATCGCGATCACCGGTGACGCAGTGGCAGCGGGTGGAGGAGTGCCAGGGCCGGTCTACTACTGAAATTGTGCGTACTGCTACCTGCCGGCGGTGGTGACGATCGTGTGAACGCGTCCGCCGCCGAGTCTCTTGCTTTCGTACATCGCCGAATCGGCGACTTTCTGCATGTCCGTGAACGCTGCTGCGCGGTCTTCTCCGGCGACGAATTTGTGGGTACGCACGGCGATTCCGATGCTCGAAGTCGACGGTATCTCGTCGGTATTCGAGTGCATTGCCGGTCCGATCGAGTTGAGCATCGGTCCGATGGCTGGCACGGAAAGTCTTTGGACGAGGATGAATTCGTCGCCACCGACCCGCGCGACGACAGCATCGGCGTGTGCCCAGGCGGATAACCGCTGCGATACCCGGAGAATGATGCGATCGCCGACGTCGTGGCCGTGCACGTCGTTGATCGTCTTGAACCGGTCGATGTCGATCGCGATCACGAGTAGTGCCGCAGATTCTTGACGCTGGAACCCCTCGAGTACCTTCTCGACGTGGCGGTCGAGGCCACGACGGTTCAAGAGGCCGGTGAGAGGATCGAGGTCGGAACTGGAAGCATCCATGCTGAGCATCGTCAGCACGATCTGCGAGATGAATGCGCAGACCACCAACGCGGTGATGACGACCAGTACTTTCGAAACACCAAGGGCTGGATCGCGATCCGGCCCGAACAGAATTGGCTGCGCAGCCACCGCGATCACAAGAAGCGAAAAAGCTATGTGCGCGATCTGCAACTTCGGGTTGTGGAAGTAGGCGATGTAGATGCCGACCAGAGCAAAAATGACACAGGTGAGCAATCGTGCGAGCTGGGAGGAATCTCCAACGACGGAGATCGTGACCGCGATGTCGCAGAAGACCACGAAACCGAACGAGCGACGCTTTGTGGGGCCGAAGACCCACCATGAGACTCCGACTACGAAGCACGAGATCACGACAACAGTATTGAAGAACAGCGCAATCGTGCTTGTCGGACCGGCAGGGCTGAATCTGTTCAGTAGTGCGCACACTCCCAGTCCGATGACAATGATGCCAAGTAATAGCCGGGTGGCGGTCGTGAGGCCGTTGTCGCGGAGATAGCGAGTGAAGCGGTCGTATTGATCGGGAAGAATCAACCACTCGCGGGTCAGCGTCCTCATCGACTTCATCTGCGATGTCATGAGTGCATCAGTCTTCGAAGGCTGGAGCGTGCGCCATTCATCGCGAACTGATTCCTCTTCTGTCTGGCACCTTGCAATGCTAACTGGATCGATGCCGCATCGGACCGAGATGTTCGGATCGGTGACCCGGATGTCTGCGTTGCGCCAGCGTGGAGTATAAATACATCTTGTGTCTATGTTGTATTCCGCTTCCGAAACCGTCTTCCGCGAAGTCAAGGAGCTGATCCTTTCCGGCGAGCTCGCCGGCGGGGAGCTGATCAGTGAGGGTGACATCGCTGCACGGACCAATGTGAGCCGAACGCCGGTGCGTGAGGCGTTTCTGCGTCTCGAATCGGAAGGTTGGATGCGCCTCTATCCGAAGAAGGGGGCGCTGATCGTCCCGGTCGCGGATGGGGAAGCGGAACACGTAGTCAGTGCCAGACAGCTCGTCGAGACTCAGAGCGTTCGAGTGGTGTCGGTCCGACCGCACGCACGGGAAGCGCTTGTCGCAGCGTTGCGCGCGAATCTGATCGAGCAACGTGAGATTGCTGATCGCGGGGACGTGGCCGCGTTCAGCGCAATCGATGCAGACTTCCACAAGATGATCGTTGCCGCCGGTGGGAACCCTTTGCTCGACTCGTTCTACGCGAGTCTGCGCGACAGGCAACGACGGATGACAGCCCGGTCGATCTCACGCGACCCTGGCCAACTCTCGCGCATCCTTGCCGATCACACCGCGCTTACCGACCTCGTCGACACAGGCGATGCCGACGGATACAACACTGCCGTCCTCACACACATGCGCCAGGTCCACGGCCTCGGCTTCGAAGGAACTCTGTGATGAGCACCCAAACGATCGGCGCTGGGACCGCGGCCGAAACTCGTCTCGAGGGTGAACGCCTCTCCGGCGGAAAGTGGCTGTGGCTGACCGTTGCCGCCAGTATGTTCGCCGCTGCCTGGGGCGGAAACGAATTCACCCCACTGCTGGTGATGTACCGACTCGACCACGGCTATTCGCCGGTGATGGTCGATTTCTTCCTCTTCGCCTACGTCGTCGGAATTGTGCCGGCCCTGCTGCTCGGCGGCCCGCTGTCCGATCGATTGGGTCGACGCCCGATCATGCTCCCCGCGCCGATCATCGCGATCGCCGGTTCGACGCTGCTCGCTTTCGGGGCGGACTCCGCCGCTGCTCTCATCCTGGGAAGAATCCTCTGTGGCATCGCCTTGGGGATCGGTATGGCCGTCGGCGGCTCCTGGGTCAAGGAGTTGTCCACGCAACCTTGGGACCCGACGGCGTCGGAAGGCGCAGGTGCTCGGCGAGCAGCGATGAGTCTGACCGCGGGCTTCGCCTTGGGAGCGGGTGCTGCGGGAATCTTGGCGCAGTGGGCGCCCATGCCGAGTGTGTTGGCGTACGTGCTGCACATCGCGATCACCGTCCTCGCCGCCATGGCGCTGTGGCGTGCGCCCGAAACACGACCGGCACAGGCGAAATCCGACCGTCGCAGGTTGATCGACGACCTCAAGATCCCCTTGGCAGGTCACCGCAGATTCCTCTACGTCGTCGTTCCGTTGGCGCCGTGGGTGTTCGGTGCCGCCAGTGTCGCGTATGCAGTTATTCCGGCGCTCATGACCGGGCACAGTGGCGATGCGCCCGTGGCCTTTTCGGCTCTGCTGTGCATGGTCGCGCTGACATGCGGATTCGCGATTCAGTCGTTGGGGCGCAAGATCGACACCGACCGCAGTGCTCGTGGCGCCGTTGTGGCTCTGGTGTTTCTGGTGGTCGGCATGGCCGGTGCTGCTCTGGTTGCGTCGACGCTGACCGTGGCGATCGCGATCGTGGCTGCAGCGATCCTCGGTTGCGGGTACGGCATGGCACTGGTGTCCGGGTTGCTGGAGATCCAGCGAATCGCGGGGCCGGACGATCTGGCAGGATTGACCGCGGTGTTCTACTCGATCACCTACATCGGGTTCGCGGTGCCTGCGTTGCTGGCGATGCTGTCGGAAAGCATTCCGGCACTGAGCTACACGGTGACTCTGCTGTTCGGATCAGCCGCCGCCGCTGCCTGCTTGATTCTGATTCTCTTCAAGTCGCGTTCACATCTTCCGAGCGCGTGAAGCCGGCCCGCCGACTCCTGCGAGAGTCGGCGGACCGGGGCGAAATCACGCGTCTACGGTTGCGGAACCGTTTTCCGAATTGTGGACCGAATTGTGTACCGAACCAGCCGGAACCGATGCGGTCTTGTTCAGGCCGTTGAGCAAACCGGTGATATCGACGCCTGAGCTTTCGAGAGTTTCGATGACACCGGCAATCACCTGGGGACTGATGCCCAGGATCGAGCCGATCGAACCCTGCGCCCCGTCGCTTCCGCCGACGATGGAGATCCGATCGATGTCGCCGACCGGCTTCGCTGCTGCTGCGGTGGCGTCGACCAGTGCTGCCAGAACGTCAGGCAGAGTGAGCAACTGCGCGGCCTGCGGGGTGTAGGAATTGAGCGCCTCGGCGATCTGACGCTTACCGGCAGCCTCGGCTTCGAGCTTGGCGCGCAAACCATCCGCTTCGGCCTGCTGTTCGGCGCGAACGGCGTCGGCCGCTACCTTGCGGCCGTCAGCTTCGGCTTCCAGACGTGCTCGAAGGCCGTCGGCATCAGCCTGCTGCTCGGAGCGAACAGCGTCGGCGACGAGCTTTCGTGCATCGGCCTGAGCCCCGCCGGCCTGCCTTGCTGACTCGGCCTGTGCCTGGGCGCGGAGGATCGCGGCCTGTCGCTCACCCTCTGCGCGTGCGATGGAGGCTTGGCGTTCGGCCTCGGCCGGTGCAATGACATCTGCCTGCAATGCCGCTTCCGATTGCTGGGCGCGACGACGCTCGACCTCGGTGCGAGCTTCGACGCGGGCCGCCTCGGCCTGCTCACGTGCGATGCCGACGGCCTTCTCGGCCGTTGCCTGCGCGAGTGGTCCGGCCTGGTCGGCTTCGGCGTTCTCGGCTTCGGTCTGTGCTCGAAGGCGAGCGAGTTCGACGTCGCGCTTCTGATTTGCACTCGCGATCGCAGTGTCGGCCTCGGCCTGTGCGACGGAGCCTGCCTGTCGCGCCTTTGCCGACTGGATCTGCGAATCACGCTCTGCTTCAGCAGTTCCGATCGCGGCATCACGTTTGACTTCGGCGATGCGGCGCTGACCGAGCGATTCGAGGTAGCCGTTGAAGTCGGAGATTCCCGCGATCTTGATGACATCGACTTCCATGCCGATGCGTGCGAGGTCGCCACCTGCCTCCTCGACCACGCTGCGTGCGAGCGAATCGCGGTTGGAGTTCAGATCCTCGACCGTCATGGTCGCGGTGATTCCGCGCAGACTGCCGGCGAGGATTTCGTTGATCTGCTGCTGGAGTTCGTCCAGGTCGGAGGTCAGGAATCGTTGCACCGCTGTCTGAACCGCTTCGTCGGCGGAACCGATTCGTACCAGGCCGACTGCCTCGACGTTGACCGGAACACCGTCGTTGGAGAGTGCATTCTTGAGATTGATGCTGACGTTGAACGGCTCGAGCGACATGATGTCGACGCGTTCGATTCCCGGAATCTTGAACCGGGCTCCGCCGCGGACGACTTTCGGCTTGCCTCGTCCGGTGAAAACCGCCACTTCGTTCGGCGGGACCTTCACGTAGTTCTTCACGTAGATCGCGGGGAGAACGATGAAGATGATTACTGCGACTACAACCGCAATGATGATGATTGGCAGCATGTATCGAGTCCTTAGATCGCGTCGTCAACCGTGACGACGTGAAGGTATTGATCGTCTACATCGGCGATGTAGACGGTGGTGCCGGTGGTGAGCGCCATCGGCTGTGCACTGACGGCCTTGGCCTGCACGCGATTGCCTTCGGCGTCGACGAACGAGACTTCTCCCCAACCTTCGGCTGCAATGGTGAGGGTGACCGTGCCCAATAGCCCGGAGTACGAAGCTCGTCCGATGTGCGAATTATCTTGTTGCTTAATGAGATAGGGGAGAAGTAGGCCGCGCGTGACGACAACGAGAACGGCGGCGAGTGCGAGTGCTGCAATCGCCGCTACCAATGTCGGAGCGTCCGCGAGAGTGGCAGCTACGCCGCCGGCGCCGAAGCCGAAAAGTGCTGTGGCCAAGGTTGTCAGGCTCAGAAATGGCAGCCCGTCTGCGTGGCCGCCGCCCAGATCTGCAACCTCGCCGACGGCAAAGGCTCCGACCAGGGCCACGACCCCGATCACGAAACATATTGTGAATACAACGAACATCGATCCCCCGATCTACCTGTCGAGGAAGCGTGCCCTGAGAATTGTGTTGTCGGGGTCGTCCCTCGGCCCACCTCTATAGTAAAGGTAAGACAAAAATAATCGGCGCATTCGGAATGTTTCGGCGTGGTGATATCGCGGTGAGAGAGCGTCAGAGACGAGGCAGGGAGCGCTGATTCAGCCATGCATCCCACAGTGGGCGCAATGGAGTGTCGGTGAAACGTGAAGCGAGATCGGTGAATTGCTCGGTACTGACCGTGCTGTGTCGATGCTTCGTGGTCCACTGACGGATCAGTTCGAAGAACTTCTCGTCTCCGAGAACGCCGCGCAGGGCGTGCAGAGTCAATGCGCCCCGCTTGTAGATTCGATCGTCGAACATCAGGGCAGGACCGGGATTGGCGACGATCAAGTCCTGAGATTTACGCCCGAGCCCTTGATAGGCGTTGGTCGCGAGTTGGTTCGAGGACGGGCCACCGGAATTCTCGGACCAGATCCACTCCGCGTAACAGGCAAAGCCTTCGTGCAGCCAGATGTCGCACCACTGCCCGAGAGTGAGGCTGTTGCCGAACCATTGATGGGCAAGCTCGTGTGCGACAAGACGTTCGGAACCGCGCCTGCCCGTGCAATGGTTGGCTCCGAAGATCGAGAGTCCCTGCGCTTCGATGGGGATTTCGAGTTCGTCGTCGGTGACCACAGCGGTGTAGTCGGCAAAGGGATACGGTCCGAACAGCTTTCCGAAGACCTCCAACATCTGGGGTTGGCGCCCGAAGTCGACGTCGAACGCTGCTCGCAGCCGAGGTGGGTGAACGGCGAAGACCGGTACCGGCCCGGCGCTCACTTGTCGGTGCTCGTACTGACCGATCTGAATGGTTGCCAGGTAGGTTGCCATCGGTTCGGTCTGCTCGTAGACCCACGTCGTCTGACTCGCACGGGTCTGCTTGCGGATCAGCTTGCCGTTGGCGAGGGCATAGAACGGGGAATCGGTGGTGATCGAGATGCGGTACGACGCTTTGGAAATCGGATGGTCGTCGCACGGGAACCAGGACGCCGCGCCGTTGGGCTGACTTGCGACCAAAGTTCCTTCGTCGAGTTCCTCCCATCCGACTTCGCCCCACAGGCTCTTGATCGGCTCGGGGTTGCCGCTGTACGCGATGGTGACCGACAGGGCACCGCCCGCGGGGATCTTGGTAGACGGCGTGAGGATCAGCTTGTTGTTCAAGTGCGCGTACTTGGTGCCGCGGGCACCGTTGACGGACACCTTGGACACCTGCAGGTTCTGCGCGAGGTCGAAGCTGAACTTGGATCGACTCTCGGTGGTGACAGCGGTGATGACAGCTTTGCCGGCGAGACGGTTGCTGAAGACCTTGTACGTCAGTTCCAGTTCGTACCGGGACACGCGGTACCCGCGGTTGCCGTTGAGCGGCAGGTACGGATCGATCGGCTCCTCGAGCATTCGGTTCGGCTTCACGACGCCACCCACGGTGCAATCGGGTTGCCCTGCCAGCGGGTGGAGGGCGGAACGGTGTCACCTCGCATCACCAGAGATGCAGGCCCTACCGTCGCTCCCGCGCCGATGCCGGCTGCGGGTAGCGCGACACAGTGCGGTCCCAGCGTTGCTCCTGCTCCCAAAGTGACGGTGTCCATGGACATGATCCGATCATGGAAGAGATGAGTTTGCACGACGCACCCCCGTTCCACTGTCGCTCCGTCGCCCAAAGTCACAAGATCTGCCTCGGGTAGCCAGTACGACTCACACCAAACGCCCTTACCGATCTTGGCCCCGAGTCCACGCAAGAAGATGTTCAGTACGGCCGTACCAGTCGCTGCGCGAGCGAACCACGGCGCCGCGACGGTTTCGACGAACGCGTCGGCTACCTCGTTGCGCCAGACGAACGAACTCCACAGCGGATGCTCGACCTTGGCGATGCGCCCGACGACGATCCACTTGGCGGCGATGGTGATCGCGCCCGCCACTGCTCCGGCGACGAGCAGAATTACGCCGCTCAACAGAGCCGCGAACCAGAATCCGACGGCGCCGACCAGTGCTTCGAGTGCAAACAGAACACCGAGACCGATGCCGAACGTGACCATCACGGGGATCAGTCGGCAGGTTTCGACCACTCCGCGGGCGATCTTGAGTCGCATCGGCGGATTGAACGTGCGGGCGGCGTCGGTGTCCCCGGCAGCCCTTCTCAGACGTACCGGTGGACTACCCAGCCACGATGATCCGGACTTGGCCTTGGACGGGGTAGCCGACAGAACCGCCACGAGACCGTTCTTGGGGACGCGTCGACCGGGGGCGGTCATACCGGAGTTGCCGAGGAACGCACGCTTGCCGATCTTGGCCTGTTCGATGTGCATCCAGCCGCCGCCGAGGCCGTAGCTCGCAACCATGGTGTCGTCGGCGAGGAATGCGCCGTCGGCGACCGTCGTGAACTTGGGAAGGAGGAGCACGGTGGATGCTTCGACGTTCTTGCCGATCTTGGCGCCGAGGAGGCGGAGCCATCCCGGCGTCAGCAGGCTCGCGTAGAGCGGGAAGAGGAAGGTTCTGGCCGAGTCGAGCAGGCGTTCGGTCGCCCACACCTGCCAGCCGATGCGGCTGCGGACAGGGTGGTAACCGGGGGTCAGCCCGATCGAGAGAAGACGAACGGCCACCAGTGTGACGACTGCGAAGACGAGCAAACTCAGGATGGTCGCGACGGGAAGCATGATCAGCGATTGGAGCACTGCACTCGCGAGCGTGTCGGTGTCGCGGATCCACCAACCGATCAAGGCGATTCCGGCCATCAGCGCGAAGATCGGCATACCGGCCAGGAAGACCGAGGTGACGCCGTATACCGGCACCCAGCCGGGTGCGCGCTTCGGATGTTCGGCCGGCCAAGGATGATTCGCTTTCCCGACCTTGGTGGCGGGGGAGCCGGCCCACTGCTGGTTTGCCTTCACTCGGCCGAACACCGCAGATCCGGGTTCGACGACGGCGTCCCGACCGATACGCGCGCCGGGCAGAAGCGTCGAGCGTGAACCGACGGAGGCGCCGTCGCCGATCTTGATCTCACCGATGTGGATGACGTCGCCGTCGATCCAGTGGCCCGAGAGGTCGACTTCGGGTTCGACGGAGCAGCCGTTACCGAGTTCGAGCATGCCGGTGATGGGAGGAAGGGTGTGGAGATCGACGCCGCTGCCGATGTCGGCGCCGAGGGCGCGGGCGTAGTAGAGCATCCACGGTGCGCCCGAAAGGTTGGCTGCGCCACTGGCTTCGGTGAGTCGCAGCGCTATCCACAGACGCAGGTGTTCACTACCGCCTCGGGGATACGTGCCCGGTTCCAGCTTGCGCAGGAGCAGGCGCGCTCCGACGACAGCGATGGTCATGCGCCCGATCGGCGTGATGAACACGATGAATGCCAACAGGATCCACCACCACGAGACCGTGGGCGCCCAGCTGACGTCGACGAACCAGCCGAGGACGTTGTTCGCGATCGCCAGCCACGTCACCCACTGCAGTCCGGTGAGCGTCGTGAGGGGAACGGTGACTGCGATCTGCGCGAGCTGAGTTTTCAAGGGTGTCGGAGCGACGATGCGCGGCTCCACAGTTTCGGTGGGTGCCAATTCGTCGAGATATTCGGCGAGCGATCCCAACCGTGGATGGTCGTAGAGCTGTGCGACGGTCACTTCGGGGAACCGCTCGCGCAGGGCGGTCACCAACTGAGCCGCAGAGAGGGATCCGCCGCCCACTTCGAAGAAGTCGTCGTCGAGTCCGGTGATCTGCGCGCCCAGGATCGAACCCCACAGGCCGGCAACCCAGGCAGCGGTGCCGTCGAGGCCCAACGCGGCCCCCGCATCTTCACCGGCGCCGGGCAACGGCCACGGCAGCGCATTGCGGTCGACCTTGCCTGACGTACGCGTCGGAAGTTCGTCCATCAACGCCAGACGCGGCACGAGGGCTGCTGGGAGCTGTTCGCTGAGCAGTGCATGAGCGGCCTTGAGATCGAAGTCGGGATCCGTGCTGGCGATGTATCCGACGAGGAGTTGATTGCCGGCTGCAGTCTTCTTCACGGCTGCGGCAGCGCCGCTCACGCCCGGCAGGTTCTGCAAGGCGTTGTCGACCTCACCGAGTTCGATGCGCCTGCCGCCGAGCTTGACCTGATCGTCCGCGCGGCCCTGGAACATCAGGCCGGTGGTCTCGAGCCGGACCAGGTCGCCGCTTCGGTAGGCGCGTTCCCACCCGAGCGAGGGCATCGACGCGTACTTCTCGGCGTCCTTCGCGGGATCGAGGTAGCGGGCGAGGCCGACGCCGCCGATCACCAGCTCGCCCACCTCACCGACCGCGACGGGATTGCTCTGGGCGTCCACGACGGCGAGGTCCCAGCCGTCGAGGGGGAGGCCGATGCTGACGGGGCTCTTGCCGTCCATCAGTGCGCCGCAGGCGACGACGGTTGCCTCGGTGGGGCCGTAAGTGTTCCAGACCTCGCGGCCCTCGACGGCCAGGCGTTCGGCCAGTTCGGGTGGGCAGGCTTCGCCGCCGAAGATCAGCAGTCGAACGGCTTCGAGGGCCTCGGCCGGCCACAGAGACGCAAGCGTCGGCACAGTGGAGACGATGCTGACGTCACGCGAGACCAGCCACGGGCCGAGGTCCATGCCGCTGCGAACCAGTGAACGAGGCGCCGGGACGAGGCAGGCGCCGTGACGCCACGCGAGCCACATCTCCTCGCAGGACGCGTCGAATGCCACGGACAGCCCCGCGAGGACGCGGTCACCAGGCCCGATGGGCTCGTCCTGGAGGAACATGCGCGCCTCGGCGTCGACGAACGCCGCGGCATTGAGGTGAGTGACCGCGACGCCTTTGGGGGTGCCGGTGGATCCTGAGGTGAAGATGATCCAGGCGTCGTCCTCGGGTTCGGGTTCGCGAACCGGTGGATGTTCGAGCCGCTTCGGCGCCGTCCCCGGCTGGATTCCGTCGCCGGTGATGATTGCCGCTACCTGCGCCTCGCCGAACACCAACTCGGCGCGCTCTTCCGGATCGTCGGCGTCGACGGGAACGTAGGCGGCGCCCGCCGCGAGGATCGACAGGATCGCCACGTACAGCGAACGCGAACCTGACGGCATCCTGATTCCGACGCGGTCACCTGCGCCGACGCCGGCATCACCGAGCCAGCGCGCACCGAGCTCGATCTCGTCGAGCAACTCCGAGTACGACAGTGTGGTGTCGCCGTCGTCGATGGCAGGTGCTTCCGGGTTGGCCTCGGCTGAGGCCCGCACGATGTCGATGAGCGTGCGCGGCGCAGGTGCATGCGCCGACCGTAGGAATACGGACGGAATCCCGAAAGATTGTTCCGTCTCCGACTGCGACTGGAGTGGCAAACCCGTTGGTCCTGTTCTACTCACGAAACTTAGAGTCCTGCGAACTGTCGAGTTGAAAGTCTCATGACAAGTTTGCGAGTTGGTGAACAGATATGCCTAATGCAACATGCCGAACGTGCCGGTCAGTCCGTACTGGCAGCTTGCGCGTGGCCTTCTGCCGAGTCGGCGAACTCGGGTGTGTCGAACACCTCTCCGCCCAGCGGATCGACGACCTTCGATTCCTCGGAGAAGTCGACGGCGCCGGTATCCGGGTCGATGTTGACCGCATGGGCGGGAACTTCGTGGACCGCGACGAGCATGTGGGCGTCGGAGGGATCCGTCATGATTCCGCTTTGTGACGGGGTCAGCCCGGCGAAGGTCGACGAGATCTTCAGATCGCGGAGCCGCTTTTCGGTGGGTTGCGGAACGTCGGTCGATGCCGAGGCATTTGTAGAAACCCGCAGGTAGCGTGGTGCCGACGCGACCTCGTATCGGAATGCCTTCAGCATCGACAGACATGCCAGCACCATGATGACCGAGAACGGTACCGCCGTGGCGATGGCAACGGTTTGCAGCGCCGTGAGCGATCCACTGCCACCCACGATGAGGAGAACTGCGGCCGCGGCACCGGAGAGGAACGTCCAGTAGACACGCGTGATCTTGGAGGTCTCCAAGCTGCCACCGGTCGCGAGGATGTCGATGACGATCGAGCCGGAGTCCGCGGACGTGACGAAGAAGAACACGATCACGACGATCGCGAGAACACTCGAAATCGTTCCGAGCGGAAGTCCGTCGAGAAGCGTGAACAACGACGTGTTGGTGTCCACTGCGCCGGATGCGTCGAGCATCGTGCCCTCGTTGCGCTGACGCAGAATGCCGGAGTTACCGAAGATCGTGAACCACAACGAACCGACCAGCGTCGGGGCCAGCAGCACACCGAAGACGAATTCGCGGATGGTGCGGCCGCGTGAGATGCGCGCGATGAACATGCCGACGAACGGTGCCCAGCTCATCCACCAACCCCAGTAGAAGATGGTCCATGCGCCCTGCCAGCCGTCTTCGGCGAACGGGGACGTACGCAGCATCAGTTCGGGCAAGGCCTGGACGTATCCGCCGAGGTTCTGCACCCACGACTGCATGAGGAACAGCGTCGGTCCCAGAATCAGGACGAACAGTGCCAGCGCGGCAGCGAGCATCATGTTGATGTTGGAGAGCCACTTGAGGCCCTTCGTGACACCGGAGACGACCGAGAAGGTCGCCATGCCCGTCACGATGACGATGATGGTGATGACCAACCAGTTGTCGGTCTCCACCCAGCCGAGGTAGTCGAGGCCGGCCGAGATCTGCTGGACACCGAAGCCCAGCGACGTCGCGACACCGAACAGCGTGCCGACGATGGCGACGACGTCGATGGCGTGGCCGATCTTTCCTTCGATGCGAGCCCGTCCGAGGAGCGGCTCGAGCAACCAACGGATCGAGAGCGGACGACCCTTGCGGTAGGTCATGTACGCCAGACCGAGGCCGACGACGACGTAGATCGCCCATGCATGAAGGCCCCAGTGGAACAGCGTCAGTTCCATTGCTTGATTGGCTGCGGCGTCCGTGGATCCGGCGATCTGCCCGGCGACGGGTGGGGTCACGTAGTGCGAAAGTGGTTCGGCTACTCCGTAGAACACGAGCCCGATGCCCATGCCGGCGCTGAAGAGCATCGCGAACCACGAGAGCATCCCGAACTCGGGCTGCTCGTCGTCACGTCCCAATCGGATGTTGCCGATGCGGCTGATTCCGCAGTACAGCGCAAAGATCACGAAACCGGTGGCCGAGAGGATGTACCACCAGCCGACGCCGTCGCTGATCACGTTGTTGAGTGTTTCGAAAGCGTCCGCGGCTGTTCCCGCATAGATCACGGCAAAGGCGATCAGGGCAAAGATCACTATCGACGCGGGGATGAACACGGGTTTCCGTAGTTCACGCCACGCAGTTTTGGCCGCAGTCATTCCACTCCTCGAACGTTCAGGCATTCACAGCGCCCATACGGGCAGCCACGTGTCACGCGTAGGTGGGCGTTGCGCTCACACCATCGCAGGTCAAGACCGGGCTATTGCTTTGAAATTCAACGTAACGTCAAGTTTCGGTCAACTCAACTGGACGAAAGATGCTGCACTGTCGCGAAAGTTCTCACTGGATACCGTAGTTCCGGTTGTAAATCGTTGGGTAATAGTGGCATTGGGCCATGAGTGGAATGCTGAACGGCGAATTCGATTGGTACGGTGAGTTGAATCGGTCGAGTCGACGCTCACCGATTGACCACATTTGTCAAACTCGGCGAAACAGCCTGTCTGTCAGGTGGTTAACTCCTGGTGTGCTTGCCCGATCGTGGCGGTCAGGTGTCGATACCTAACTGTGATTGTGATGGTCGCAACTATCAGTGATGCGGGCCCTGTTCGCCCCGCTGAGCGTCGATCAGATCCATCGCATCCTTCAGACCCAAGCCCGGATGCAGTTCGCGTAGTGCCTTGATTGCCGGAATGCGGTCGTCTGTCGACGCGAGTGCGCTACGGACGTCGTCGGCGGGTATTTCGGTGGGGGCAGTCGTCCCTTCCCACCACACCGACTGAGGTTTGTTCCTGTTTCGCCAGGCTTGGACGGTGCCGTAGGCAAATCCGGCCGTCGCGAAAAGCCAGATTGCCAGGCGAACCCAATTACCGGTTGTCGGTTCCGTGGTCACTGTATGGATGGTGCTCGGACCGATTACGACTACGAGCAGGACGAGGCCAATCGTCTGCCACCATCGCTCGACGCGCCTGCTCGGATTCCACCACTCGGCCATCGATCGATACTCGCACAGGGCTGCTGTTTCGGTGCGACGATGGAGATCATGGAGATTCGTGATGCGGTGGAGCGACTTCGGGCGGATTCCGGGACCTCGATGATCTTCGGAGAACCGCACCAGACCAGCGACGGATCGACGATCATCACGGTTTCGCGTCTACACCGGCGGTGGCGCCGCGACCCGATACCGGTGCCAGTGGGAGTGTTCTCGATCCACGAGGGTGAGCCGTCGTGGTCACCGGCCGTCGATCACACCAGGGCGGCTTTGATGGGGGAGTTCATCGGGTTGGCGGCCGCAGTGATCGCAACTCTGGCCGTTCTACGTCGTCCGCCCTGGCCTGATGTGACGATTCAGAAGGGGTGACCCAGAATTACGCCGATCAGTTGGAACGGCATCGCGAGGAACATCGATCCGACGTAGAGCGGATAGCGAATCGGATCGCCGGCGAGGTAACCCTCGGCGAGCCAGGCCATGACGTCTGCTGATCCCATAGTCGTTACTTCCCTTCGCTGTTGTGGTTCACCGACGTTTTCGGTCGTGGGAGTTGTTTTGTTACAAGCGAACTCGAAGGAGGAGTACAGGTGAAGGCAGTTTCGACGCAGCAAACGTCGTCAAGCGAGATCCCCGGGGGCGGTGTCCTCTAACAGCTAAGTCTCGATACTTGGCACTGTGCCGTATTGAAATCTGTGCATTCTGCACATGTCGGGACAATTCGGTGAGCCCTACAGTCGCTGCATGACAACGACACCTTCTCCTCTCTCAGGCAAGACCGTCGTACTGATCGGCGGCGGAACTGGCATCGGGCTGCGAGTGGCGCAGCTCGCCGTCGACGCCGGCGCGCAGGTAGTTCTCGGTGGCCGAACCGCATCCAAGCTCGAAGCAGCGGCCGCGCAGCTGGGTGAGGCTGCGCACTGGTTCACCGTCGACACCTCCGACGACGACTCGGTGAATGAGTTCTTCACCAACATCCCCAGCGTCGATGCTCTCTTCACCACGGCTGCCGATTACCAGGTCGGCTCGTTCCGTGACCAGAGCGTCGAGGAAGCGGCGTCGCCGTTCACCTCCAAGTTCTGGGGGCAGTACCGCGTCGTGCACGCTGCGCTCGACAAGCTGACACCCACCGCATCGGTGGTCCTCATGTCCGGCGCTGCCAGTGTGCGGCCACCCGCAGCTGCCGCGGCATACGTTGCAGCCAACGCGGCAATCGAGGGGCTCGGGCGGGGGCTGGCGGTCGAACTGTCGCCGATCCGCGTCAACACTGTCGCTCCCGGAACCATCGACGGGCATCTGTGGGAGCGCCCGGCGGAGGTTCGGGAGGCCGCGTTCACCTGGAGTGCCGAGAACAACGTGCTCGGCCGCGTCGGGAACGAAGACGAGATTGCACAAGCGGTGTTCTATCTCTTCACCAACACGTACACAACGGGTTCCACGCTGTACCCCGACGGCGGATACGCGTTGCGTTAGACCCGTGCCATTTGGCGACTGTGTGAAATGACGCCTGTGCGAAATGCATTGTCGTAACACGAAGAAACGCCAATTCGCCCATAGGCGTGACCCTGGCCACATTCGTACCGTCTTCTCCGAGAACACTTCCCAACTATTCGAGGAGTCCGTCATGAAAAACAGTTCAACGACCGCCGCCGGCGGTGAAGTGTCCGACGGTGACGACTACGCGCTCACCCGCGTTCCCGACGAAGCACGATATTCGTGGTTCTCGGTGGCAGTACAGCGATTCGGTCAGGTATCGGCACTCGCACAGTTCTTGCTCGGTGCGACGCTCGGCTACGGTATGACGTTCTGGAATGCCTTCTGGGCATTGACAGTCGGGGCGGTGATTCTCGAGGTCGTCTGTATTTTCATCGGCATCATCGGGGTTCGTGAAGGGCTCAACACATCGGTGGTCGCACGCTGGTGTGGATTCGGGCACGCAGGTTCCGCGGTGATCGGTTTGGTGATCGGGGTCAGCCTGATCGGTTGGTTCGGCATTCAATCTGCTGTCTCTGCATCAGGTTTGCACGGAATCATGCCGTTTCTGCCGCAGTGGGCGTGGGCTTTGGCCTTCGGTCTCCTGATCACCGCGATAGTCCTTCGCGGGTTCGGATCCATGCAACTGATCGCCAATATCACCGTTCCGCTGTTCCTGATCCTGGTCGGTTGGGCCGTCATCGCCGAACTGCGTAATCACTCGCTGTCAGATCTGATGACATCTGCTCCAGCCGGGCCGGAGCTCAGCTTCCTCGCCGGAACTACCATCGTCGCAGGCGGTTTCATTGCCGGAGCAGTGATCACACCTGACATGACGCGCTTCAACCGCACGGCAGGCGATGTCGTGAAGCAGACGCTCGTCGGAATAACGTTGGGCGAATACGTGATCGGGCTGACCGGTGTTCTCCTTGCCCATGCCGTTCGCAGTTCCGACATCGCCACGATCATTCTCTCGTCGGTCGGTTGGGTCGGCGTTCTGATCATCGTTCTCGGCACCTTCAAGATCAACGACTGGAACCTGTACAGCTCGGGGCTCGGCGTCGTGAACTTCATCGACGTCGTGTTCGGTCGACGGATCAATCGCGCAGTTGTCACAGCAGTTGTCGGCATCACCGGTTCGGTCCTCGCGGCTGCCGGAATCCTGAACTCGTTCACCGACTTCCTGATCCTGTTGGGCGTCGGATTCCCGCCGATCGCCGGGATCATGGTGGCGGAATACTTCATCGTCAAGACATGGCGCAAGGATCTGGAGGAGAGTCGAGCTGCGGGTACCCTCCCGAACTCGGCACCCACTTGGGTACCGGCCACGCTGGTGATCTGGATCGTCTCGGCGCTGATCGGTCATTACAGCACCTTCGGCCTGCCGTCGATCAACGCGGTGGCCTCGGCCTTCGTTCTCTACGTCGTCGCGGGTCGACTCGGCCTGATTCGCGGAGTCGGACGCACCGCAACCGAAGCGCCGCAAGAGACTTCGGGAAAATCTGCGCTCACGCACTAGCACGGCACACACTGTAGAAGGGAGTTCGCGATGCGAATCGGAATCGACGTCGGTGGTACGAACACCGATGCGGTCCTGATGGACGGGACCACCGTCATCGGGCATGTCAAACACTCGACCAGCAAGGACATCACCGGCGGAATCGGCGGAGCTCTGGCGGCGCTGCAGCAGCAGTACTCGTTCTCTCCCAGCGCTGTTCAAGCAGTGATGATCGGCACGACGCACTTTCTCAACGCTCTCATCGAGCAACGCGGACTTGCACCGACAGCGGCTCTGCGATTGGGGCTTCCGGCGACCGCCGCGCTTCCGCCGATGGTGGGGTGGCCGCGAGACCTGGTCTCCGCTGTGCAAGGAAGGCACTACCTCGCTCACGGTGGGCACGAGTTCGACGGTCGTCGTATCTCGCCGCTGGACCCCGACGAGATTCGCCGCCATGCCGCCGATATGGCTCGCAGCGGTACTCGTTCGGTCGCAATATCTTCGGTGTTCTCTCCGGTCAATCTCGAATGCGAAGCGGCCGCCGCGGAGATCGTGCGTGAGGAACTCGGCCCGGACGTCGCAATTTCGCTCTCGCACGAGATCGGTCGAGTGGGTCTACTCCAGCGGGAGAACGCGACCATCATCAATGCTGCGCTGCGCGAGCTCGCCGATCACATCGTCGACGGTCTTGCCCGATCTTTGGTCGAGCACGGCATTGTCGCGCCGCTGTACCTGAGCCAGAACGACGGAACCTTGATGGACATCGAGTACGCGAGGCGTTATCCGGTGGCGACTTTCGCTTCGGGGCCGACCAACTCCATGCGAGGCGCCGCTGTTCTGTCCGGTCTGGCCAGCTGTGCGGTGATCGACATCGGGGGCACCACTACCGACGTGGGCGTATTGACCAACGGTTTCCCCAGAGAAGCCACCACGGAGGTGACGGTCGCGGGGGTACGGACCAATTTCCGTATGCCGGACGTCTTCTCGATCGGTATCGGTGGTGGTTCGGTGGTGGATGCAGACGGACTCACAGTCGGACCCGAATCTGTGGGATACGAATTGGGTTTACGGGCACTCGTATTCGGCGGTGACACGTTGACGGCCACCGACATAGCCGTCGCGGCAGGCTTGGTCGACGTCGGAGATCGCAGTGCGGTGGCGCACCTCGACCGCGGCCTGGTGTCGACGGCACTCGACCGGATCTCGCGCCGAGTCGCCGACGCCGTGGAACAGATGCGGACCACGTCGGATCCACTTCCCGTTGTGGCGGTTGGCGGGGGATCGGTACTGCTGGAGCGTGAACTCCCGGGCCTGGGAACGGTGATTCGTCCTGAGCGCTTCGATGTTGCCAATGCGATCGGCGCTGCGATCGCGCAGGTCAGTGGTGAGGTAGATCGAGTCGAAGCGGTGCGGGACGGGCACCGGCAGGTTTTTGCCGACGATGCTCGCCAGGAGGCGATCGATCGGGCAGTCGCCGCAGGCGCACGGCCCGAGTCGGTGCAGATCGTGGAGTTCGACGAGGTCCCGATTCCGTATCTGCCGGGCAACGCAACACGTATTCGAGTGAAGGCAGTCGGTGACTTGGCACTGCACAGTGGTTTGGTCTCCACCGGTCAGGAGGGCTCACGATGAGTTGGACACTACGAACGGCGGATCTCGACGACCTCGCCAGGGGCGCAGCCTTGTTGGGCACCGGCGGCGGGGGAGATCCGTTCGTCGGCAAGATGTTGGTCACGCAGGCGCTCGGTGAGGCCGGTGAAATCACAATTCTCGATCCGGAGGAGCTTGACGACGACGCGTGGGTGATTCCCGTCGCGCAGATGGGTGCCCCGACCGTCGTGGTCGAAAAGATGCCGCGCGGAACCGAACCCGAGCTGGCGCTGATCACGTTGGAGAAGCACACGGGTCGAACTGCAGATGCCACGATGCCGATGGAGTGCGGCGGAATCAATTCGATGATTCCGTTGCTGGTGGCCGCACGGCGCGGCCTGCCGGTTGTCGACGCCGACGGGATGGGACGAGCCTTTCCTCAGCTCGAGATGGAAACCTTCTCGGTGTACGGGATTTCGGCGAGTCCGCTCGCCATGGCGAACGAGCACGACGAGGTGGCGATCTTCGACACCGGAAGTGACAACAGCAGATTGGAGGGCCTCGCCCGCGGGGTGACGTCGAGGTTCGGTGGGATGGCGCACATCGCGCAGTACTCGATGACGGGTGCAGATGTGAAGCGGACGGCGATCCCACGGACTCTGTCGTTGGCCATGACCATCGGCCGGTCCATCAGACTTTCACGTGAGCAGCGGGTGGACCCGGTGCAGGCGCTTGTCGACAGTCTCGCCGACACGCTCTACGGATACGGGCGAGTTCTCTTTCACGGCAAGGTGATCGATGTCGACCGGCGAACCGATGAGGGGTTCGCTCGGGGTTCGGTGCGGATCGCCGGCGTCGGAGACGAAGAGCTGGAAGTTCAGTTCCAGAACGAAAATCTGATCGCCGTCCAATCCGGAGTGATGGTGGCGATCGTGCCAGACCTGATCTGCATCGTCGAGGCCGATACCGCCGAACCCGTCACCACCGAGGGCTTGCGGTACGGGCAGCGCGTTGCGGTCATCGGGATCGCGACCCCACCCATCATGAGAACCCCGGAGGCACTGGCGGTCTTCGGCCCGGCTAGCTTCGGGCTCGATCGCCCGTTCCTGCCGGTGGAGACACTCGAGCAACCTGTACTGGCAGAATAGCGAGCCGTGAGCAGGCTGCACGCGGTCCGGGAGGCCGACCTCGACGCGATCGCAGCGGGGGCGGTGGTCCTGGGCTGCGGCGGGGGCGGCGATCCACGCTTGTTCGTGGAATTGCTGCGTCCACTGATGACGTCTACTTCGGTGGAGGTCATCGCGCCGGACCAGTTGCCGGAGGAGGCATTGGTGATGCCGGTGGGAATCGTCGGATCGGCCCTGGCCTTGGAGGAGCAATTGCCCTCCGGGCGTGAGTTTGCAGATACTGCAGCAGCTTTGACGCGCTGGACCGGGAAGCGTCCGACCGCGGTGATGACTTTCGAAGGCGGTGGACTCAACGCTCTCTCCGGCATTGCTGCGGCGTTGGCGTTGGGAATTCCCGTGGTCGACGCGGACCTGCTGGGTCGAGCGATGCCGCGGCTCGATCACTTCTCTCTCGCCGCAGCCGGGTTGGAATTGTGCCCGGTCACACTCGCCCAGCCCGGCGGCCTCATTACCGTCGTCGACGGAGTGGATGTGCTCGGCGCCGAGGTAGCAGTGCGGTCGTTGATCGGGAGAACCAGCGGTTGGGGTGCTCTGGCGATCGCGTCGATCGATGCGCGGACGGTGCAGGAGGCGTGCATTCCGGGAACTCTGTCTCGGGCGCACGAACTGGGTCAGCACATCGGGGCACTGGGCAGTTGGCGGCAGATCGCGGAAAGCTCCGGGGCTCGAGTACTGGGGGCAGGCCGGGTGCGTGCGGTGCGTCGTAGTCGTCCGGACACCGGAGATCGTCGGGGCAGCGTGATTCTCGAGCACGGTTCTGCGGTGATACGAGTCGAATTCGAGAGTGAGTTCCTGACCGTCGCGTTGGACGGCGAGATGATTGCAACGTGCCCGGACATCGTGACGTTGCTCGACGTGCGGACCGGCGCCTTCGTCTCGTGTGAATCCGTGCACCAGGGGCACGATGTGGCCGTGTTGGTTCTTCCCGGTCCACAGTGGTGGGCGGAAGAAGTGGGCAGATTGAAAGTTGTCGGCCCGCGGGCATTCGGGATCGACCACGACGCAGTGCTGATGGAGGCGCGATGAGCGCGAGTGTTTCGGCGTTGCTGAACAACCCGGCCTTTGTCGGGCTGTATCGACTGGCCGGGGAGGGTGATCCCGTCGTGACGACAGTGGGAGCACTCACCGGGGAATCGGCACAGTCGGCCGAGGCCGTGTCGGATGCGGCGAGTTCAGGATCAGTTCTGGTGATTCTCGATCGAATCGACATCGGGGAGTGGAGATTCGACGCTCTCCTTCGGCGCACAGCGGCGACCGGCTGCCAGGTGGTCGCTGTGCACAGCACTGCGGCGGAGGATGCGAATCTCTCGTTGCTTGCCGATCGGCTCGGACTGGTGGTGCTCGGAGTATCCGACCCGTGGCAGTTCAGCGTGGATCTTCGTGATCTTCTCTCGAATTCGCGGGCGGTGATGGCCGACGCAGTACTGCGGGCGACACACGCGGGCCAACGAGCCGGAGGAAGCGTCGAGAATCTTCTGTCGGTGCTACTGAACACCTTTCAGCGTTCATTCTTTCTCCTGGACACGTCCGGACGTCCGATGACCGGCGCCGACCTGTTGTCAGACGCTGATCGAGCAGCTGCCGGTATGTTGTCGGGTCGCGGGGCGCCCACCACGGTCGAATTGGGCTCCGGCGGGGTCCTGATTGCGTGCCCGGTGATGTCCGGCGCAGCCCGAGAGCCCTGGCTGGCGGTGCTGCTCCCGGTGCGTCAAAGCGTCGAAGAGGCTTCTCTCTCAGTGGTTCTCGACGTGGCCTCGTTGGCTGCCGGGCACCGACTGGCCGTTGCGCGCATGGTCGACGAGCGTGAAGCGCGCCGGCGTAGCGCGTTGCTCGGTGAACTGATCGACACGTCAGCAGACGCCACACCCGGACTGCTCCGGCGCGCACTCGACGCGGGTTGGATGCTGGACGGATGGCACATCGGCATCAAAGTCCTGGCGGTCGGTGAGGTCGACCTGGTGGCAAGACGCAGCGAGGTTGCAGATGCTCTCGCTGCCGAGGGAATCGACGCCAATGTCGTGGAACAGGCTGACGGCTGGGCGGCGTGGACGACTCTGCCAGGTGAGCCGCGACCGGAGGCGATCACCAGGATCGCCGAGTGCATCCGTGCAGCTCAGGCCAGGTTGGAACCCACGATGGAGACCTGGGTAGGTGTGGGACGCGCACACGACGGTCCGGCCGGAATCGGTTCGTCCCTGTCGGAGGCCGGGGATGCCGCTCGGCTCGCCGGTGCCCGATCTCAAACAGGTCGATTCCTGCACGTGGACCGCCTCGGGCTGGCGCAGTTGCTGCTGGCGTGGACGCGAACCGACACCTTCCAGCCTGCGGCCGCAGCATTGCTCGCACCGCTACGCGATTCCAATGGAGAGTTGCTCGAGACTCTGTCGACGTACCTCGACGAAGAATCGTCTCTGGCTCACACCGCAACCCGAATGGGGTTGCACCGCAACACCGTATCGAGTCGGATCGATAGAATTCAGCGCCTTCTCTCGGTGGATCTCGCAGATCCGGAAACGAGACTCGCGCTCCACCTTGCTTGCCGGACCATCGCGCCCTGACGGAGATCTTCGCGGCTTCGTCTTGACAAGCACGGGAGGTTCCTGCCATCCTCGTTGCCAGGTCACGAGTACCAGTGTTCAGCCCCGGCTTGCTGGTCGGCAACCCTCCTCCGCGGTGGGGTGCTCCGGGTGACGACCCGGCTGCGTTCGAAAACGAATGCGGCAAGCGCGGACTCTTCCGGGGCCATCTCCCGACGAACGAGTCCTTGAACGTGAGGATTGTCTTCGATGACTGCTGTATTGAGTGCCGACACCTGCTGCACCACCGCGATTGCCAAGGTTTCGGGTGCCGACCTGCAGGTTCCATTGGTTCAGGGTGGCGAATGCTCCTACGCCAACTTCGACTACGCCGCGAGTGCGCCGGCATTGGCCCAGGTCACCGACCGTATCGCCGAGTTGCTGCCGACATACGCCAGCGTCCACCGCGGTGCCGGCTACGCGTCCCGGATCTCCACGCTCACCTACGAGAACGCTCGTGAATCCGTTGCTCGTTTCGTGAACTGTGCCGACGATCAGGTTGTCGTCTTCACCCGGAACACCACCGATTCGCTGAACCTGCTTGCGCAGTGCGTCCCCGGCAGCACCGTCGTCCTCGACGTCGAGCATCACGCAAACCTGTTGCCGTGGAACGACGCTCGTATCGTCACCGCCGCAGACACCATCGAAGAAACGATCGAGCGTCTGATCGGTGAACTGTGCACCAAGCCTGCCGCGCTGCTCGCAATCACCGGGGCCTCCAACGTGACCGGTGAGATCCTGCCGATTGCACGTTTGGCTGACATCGCTCACCGTTGCGGCGCACGTATCCTCGTCGACGCTGCTCAGTTGGCTCCCCACCGTCGCATCGACCTGCAGGAATGCGGCGTCGACTACGTAGCGTTCTCGGGCCACAAGCTGTACGCGCCCTTCGGCGCCGGCGTTCTCGTCGGCCGCCGTGACTGGCTCGACGAAGCTCAGCCGTACCTCGCCGGCGGCGGCGCCGTGCGTGAGGTGACCATCGAATCCACCGAGTGGGCTTGCGCGCCCGCACGCCACGAGGCGGGTTCCCCCAACGTGCTCGGTGCGGCTGCCATCGCGACCGCCTGCGAAACCCTGCACGCCCTGGACTTCGACGTGATCGCCGAGCATGAGAAGGCGCTCACCGCCCAGCTCACTGACGGCTTGTCCGCCATCGAGGGCGTCTCACTCGTGCGACTGTGGAACGACGCTCCTGACGCCGTCGGAATCGTCACCTTCACCGTTGACGGATTCGAAGCGGGCGAGATCGCCGCATTCCTCTCCGCCGAGCACGGCATCGGAGTTCGCGACGGTCGCTTCTGCGCACATCCGGTTCTCGCGCGCCTCGGCCTCTCCGGCGGTGCAGTTCGCGCCAGCCTCGGCCTCGGTAGCAGCTCGGACGACGTGACGCGGTTGGTCGACGCCGTGAACATCCTGGTTTCGAATCAGCGTGATTGGAAGTACGCGAAGACGGCAGGTGCGTGGAACCCTGTGCCCGAGACCCGCCCCTTCCTCGGAGCCGCAGACGACAATGCCGGCGCAGCCGAGTGCGTCTGAGCTGAGCTCGGTCCCCGAAAACTCGAACGGACAACTAGCATGGCAGCCATGGCACCAGCGGATTTTCCCGCCACCCCTTCGAGAGTGAGCATCACTCTCGGTCAGTGGTGCCGTCGCCATGTCGATCTGTGCCGCACCTCTTCAGGAATGTGTTCGAGCTGACGATTCGTCTCGCTCATCCCATACTTTTCTGATTTTCGGAGGTCTCACATGTCTTCACTCGCTTCGCATTCTCTGCACGTAGCGGTCGAGTTGACCGGATTCGGTCACCATCCGGCCGCTGAGGGCGCACCCGGCAACCTGCCCATCATCGGCGGCGACTACTGGGTGGACCTCACCGAGGGTGAAAAGGCTCTCGATTTGGCTTCATTCCCTACCAATGTGGTTCGGATTCGCGCTGCGGATCTGCGTGAGGCACAGCTCGAACGCGCACGTATACGCGCTGCCGTCGCCGAAGAAGGACGCGATCCCGACAGCGTCGCAGTGCTGGTCGATCTCGAGATTCTGATCGCGCCGGAGGCTCGCTCCGCTCGTAAGGAGCTTGCGCAGTTGGACAGCGCGTTGACCTCGCCGCGGGTTCCCGTTTCGCTTCATTACGTCGGAACGCCTTCCGGTCTCGGCAGTTTGATCGCCGATATCCGAGCTGCGGAGGTCGCCGACGGCGTTACGTTGCTGCCTCTCGCATTGCCTCGAACGCTCGAGCATCTGGTGGACAGCACCATTCCGTGGCTTCAGGATCGCGGACTTGTCACACCGTCCACCGCAGTCGACGAGGTTCTCGGGCGTTTCGGACTGCCGCCCCGTCAGCGCACGCTTGCATCCTGATCGTCACCGATTGCATCTGCGTACAGGTGGAACAGCGACGGTAATTCGTCGGCACCGTCCACCTGTGCCAGAAGCGTCCAGCACTGTGCAGTGATCGACCGAGCCCTCGTGCCGATCCAGTTGGTGGGCAGTAGTTCCGGCGGCAACAGCGGATCCGGTTCCATGGCTCGCGTGAATTCCGCCGCGAGTTCGATGGTCATCGTGACAGCATCGGTACCCGGACTGTTCTGCAGTTTGTGCAGGCGTGCGGTCGCTACGTCGAGTAGCCGTTCGTATCCGTCAGCGATCTGGTCCAGTGGCCACAACTGCGCGGCAATCTTCACGGGGTCTTCGAGAGTGCCCACTTTCAGATCTCGAGTGGTGAGAGAAGACAGGTGCTGTTCGACGTCGAGTTCGGCGGCCGCATCGCGAATATACGGTTCCCAGGCGTGCGGCGAGACGTACAGACCGCCCTGGACGAGCGCGCCGCCGAGATAAACGACCCTGGTGCGCAGCGCATCTCGCGCTTTCCGTGACGACTCCGGAATTGCGAATCCGGCCAGGTGCCAATACCCGTCCCACGGCGTCACAGTGTCGCGGTCTTGTCGATAGGCCAGCCGAACGAATTCGACGTCGGGTTCCATCTCGCGCAGGGCTTTCGGCGTTGCTCGTAGCGTGGCCTGCCGCCCGCGACCTTCCTGAGTGAACTTCCCCTCGGTGACCAACCGCTTGATGCACAGCCGAACCTGTTGATCAGTTTTGCCGAGGGCGTCGGCGGTGGCATAAAGGGTGCGTCCGTCGACAGTTCCGTCCGTGCGCAGTAGTCCCTCGATCAAGATCCTCGTGGGTACATCGACGTCCCTGTCGGTCATCGCCATGTCCTTTCCTCACTTCTCGACATCTTCGCCCACAACTGTACTATCGAATGCAATACGATCGTTTCAAATTCGTACGTTAGGGCGGGAAGATGGCAGCGGAATCGATGAGCGAGGGCAAGAGTAAGCCTCGTTTACGCAGGTGGATGGTTACTTCCCTGGCGGTGGTCGTTGTTCTGATCGCGACTCTGGTGGGTTGGACGCTGTACCAGAACACCTATGACATCCGTGAGGAAAAAGTGACGATCACCGGGGGATCGGTGCCGCTCCAGGGAGTCCTTGCACTGCCCGAACACGGTGACGGTCCCTTCGGGCTCGTGGTTTTCGTCCACGGAGACGGCCCGGTCGATGCAACACATGAGACGTTCTATCGACCGGTGTGGGAGGCGTTCGCAAAGGCGGGGTACGCGTCACTCTCCTGGGACAAGCCGGGGGTGAATGGGGCACCGGGCAATTGGCTCGATCAGAGCATGGACGATCGCGCGGCAGAAACGGAAGCGGCAATCGAGTGGGCGCGGGGACGTTCGGATATCGATCCGTCTCGGATCGGTCTGTGGGGTGCAAGCCAGGCAGGGTGGGTGATGCCCAAGGTGGTGAACCTCGACCCGGACGTAGCGTTCGTCATTGCCGTGGGTCCGGCGATCAACTGGCTCCAACAAGGTGAATTCAATACCCTAGCCGAACTTTCCGAGAGAAATGCGTCGGCCGACGAGTTCGAGAAAGCGCGGGTCGATCGTGCGAAGAACTTGGATCAGTTGGCCCGTGATGCATCGTTCGACGATCTCGTGGCCTCCGGCGAGGCCGACGGTCTCACCGAAGACCGGTGGAACTTCATCCGAAAGAACTACCTCTCGGATGCGCGAGCCGATCTCGAAACCGTGAAGGTTCCGGTGCTCTTGATCATCGGCGGACAAGACGTCAACGTCGACGTGGCTGATACCGAAAGGGTGTACCGCGAATTACTCGACTCGCCAGGGCAACTGGTGGTCAAGAAGTACCCCGACGCCACTCACTCGATTGTGGAGAAGGACCTCGAACACTCGGAATTGATGTCGGCTCTGGTGGCCGTTCTTGCTCCCCGTTCGATCTTCGCTCCCGGCTATCTAGCGGATCAGACTGCATTTTTGGAGGGAATTCATGGCTGACGGAATCACGGTTGTCGCACTGGGCGGTGCCGGCGCCATGGGCTCGGCAGCAGTTCGTCTGGCCGCAACATTGCCGGGAATCGGCAAGGTAGTAGTCGCGGATCGCGATATCGATGCTGCGAAGCGTCTTTCAGTTGAACTGGCGCAGGCGTCAGCGGAAGTCGAGGCGCGCCGCATCGACGTCACGGACGGTCGCACGCTACGTGAATTGCTTGACGGCGCAGACGTGGTCGTCAATACGGTCGGACCGTTCTTCCGTTTCGGCGTCGGCATTCTCCAGGCAGCGATCGAGACCGGGACTCACTATCTCGACATCTGCGACGACTGGGAGCCGGCCGTCGACATGCTGGAATTGGACTGTGCCGCGAGGGGAGCCGGAATCTGTGCGGTAGTCGGCATGGGCGCAAGTCCCGGGATGAGTAACCTCCTGGCCGCGATGGCAGTCTCGCGATTGGACGTGGTCGACGATCTGTATACAGCCTGGCCGGTTGATGTCGAGGGCGAGGACGAGTCGGTGGACACATTGAGTGCAGCCGCCGTTCACTGGATACAACAGATCAGCGGCCAGGTTCCGGTGGTTCGTGCGGGGCGAATCGTCAACGAAGAACCGTTGCGTTCCATCGCACTCGAACTGCCCGGCGGACGTCGGGGGAACGCTTACGTGGTCGGGCATCCGGAGCCGGTGATGTTTCATCGGACCATCAATCCTGCGGGGCATTCGGCAAATCTGATGGTCATCACACCGGAAACCGTGGCGTTTCTCGACGTTCTCCGCGCCGACATCGACAAGGGGAGAATCGATCTCGACTCGGCCGCCGAAGAATTGGGCAAGCCTTCGCTCGGACGGATGATCCGTGCTGCGCCTCGAATGCTCACGCGCGCCGGCCACGGATCCTTGCCGTTGTTCTTCGCCTCGGCGACAGGGGCGCTCGAAGGTCGAGAGATGCGCGTCGTGGCCCGGATTGCAGACGATTCACCGGTGTCGGAGTTGCTGTCGGACATGGCCGGTGCAACCGGAATCCCCTTGGCGCTCGGCCTTGCTCAGGTGGTGTCCCGGCTCGCCGACGGAACGATTTCGGATCGGATCGGTGTGCACTCACCCGAGAGCGTCGTCGATCCGGAAGTTCTGTTCACAGCGCTGGCGCGGTTGTTCGATCGAACCGATTGGAGGGAGATCGTTACCGTCGAATCCGAGTTCCGCTAGTCAGTCCGCGGCGTGCGATCCGATGCGACTGCGGATTTCGGCGTCGACTCGGTCTGCGTCTTTGGGACTGAACGAAGGCGATCCGTGGCCGGCGAGAGTGAGTACCACCGCGGTCTCCTTCCGCGGGCGTGAAAGATCCAGGCTGTACCACGAGCTGAAATCTGTTGTTCCCCAGATTCGTAGGCGTCCGCTCAGCCATGACATGACTCCGAGGTCGACGGATTCGATCTGCGAGTACGGGACGAACTTGCTGACAAACGGAAAGTAGTAGTGGCGGATCGTGACGCCCTGATCGTCGATCCGGACGGTCCTGTCCTCGTAGATCGTTGATGTCCCTGTACTCACAGTGAAAACCCGGTCCCTGCTGTTCGACGCTCTCGGCAGATGCCGAAAACCAACCATACAGTCTCTACTGGGGCGGGTGGCCCGCCCGAGTGTCAGGCGCTGGTAGTCCTCGCGACGACGAGATCGCTCACCGCGATCTGAGCGTTGCCGATTGCCGCCTGAACCGGTTCGCAACTACTCGATGCTCTGGCGAGCGCAAGAACTGCGGTGAGTAGGGCGGCGTCGGGCTCTCCTTCGAACGGTCCGCTCTCGACATCGAACTTTCCAGCTCGCAACTGCTTTCGGGCGTTGATTCCCAGTTGTGAAATGACCTCGTCCATCGCGGTCAGGCATTGGGCGAGCGCTCCGATCGACCAGTAGAGATCGGCTGCAACGACGGGTGTCCCCGACGCCACGGTGCCGGCGCGGCGTAATCGGTTGTGGGTGTCGAGGAGTATCTCGGGCAGTCCGTGGTCTGCGCAGTGTTCCATCCCGCCGCCTCCGTAAGGTGTAAAGTTAGGTTATTCAATTACGGTAAAGCAGGGAGGTAAGGGATGCAAGTAGTTTTAGACGATTACGTATCCGGTGCGTCGTTTGCGACGGACCTGGTCAACACCTCACCCCGAGTGTGGGTGGAGGCTGGTGACGCGTTGCCAGACTCCCAGACGCTTCAGGATCTACTGAGTGAACACGGACTCTCGCCGGACGCACTCCGCAACGGACGCGGGCCGACCAGCGGTGAACTTGCGGACGTTCAGGGGCTCAGAGAGGAAATTCGTTCGGTTCTCGATGCTCCGACTGCCGGCGAACTAGTCGATCGCACTCATCAACTTCTCCAGGCCGTCCCGCATCACGTTCGACTTACGCCAGATTCCCAGAACGGCTATCGGTGGAATGCAGTACCGGACAACACAATCGATCTCGCGGGTGAACTCACGTTGTTGATCGGATACTCGTTGCTGGGGACTCTGCGCACATTGGGGTACGAACGATTCCGTCCATGCGCATCGCCGACGTGCAACGGGGTGTTCGTCGATACGAGCAGGGGAGGGCGACGCCGCTACTGCATGCCGGCGTTGTGCGGCAACCGAATCAACGTCGCGAATCACCGTCAACGGCAGCGTCGTACTTAGCGTCTGCGCTTGCCCGGTCGATAGTGACAATCGAACAGAGTACGGCCGACTGTATGGGGAACTTCAACGAGATACAGACCACGTCAGTCCCGCACGATTGTCGCCATGGCAACTCCTAGTAGATGGCGGCTCGTATGAAAGCCCGTTCTGTCTCCGCGACAGCAGCTATCAGCGTTGGCGTTTTCACCCTGGCCGGGTGTGGCGGCGCATCCAGTCCCGAAGGTTCGGTCGGTGAGTATGCAAAGGACGGCAGTTTCACGACTGTCATCAACGCCGATCCCGGAAATCTGCACCCTCTGATCACCAACCTCACGTCGACTCAGATCGTGAACGCGTACTCGTACGATTCGTTGATCGACATCGACGCGCAAACACGCACTGTGCGTCCCTATCTGGCGGAGAGCTGGAGTGAAGAAGGGAACACGCTGAAGTTCGTGCTCAAGAAGGGCATCACTTGTGCCGACGGCACTTCCTTCACCGCACAGACCGCGGCCGATGACATCAACTGGGTCATGGATCCTGAAAACGCTTCACCGCTACGCGGATCCACTGTGCCGATGTCGACTTCGGCCTCAGCGGACGGTGACGAACTGATGGTGACTACCGCCGAGCCAGCGCCCTTCCTGCTCTCTCGAATCGGCGCGTTGCGGCTTCCGTGCGCTGCGACGCTCGAAGACCCGGCCAGCATCCGTTCGAGTAGCAACGGAACGGGTCTGTTCAAGGTCACCGAAGTTGTTCCGAACGATCACATCACGATGGAACGACGCGACGGTTACACCTGGAGTCCGAACGGCGAGACCACTTCCGACACTCTCGGAGTGCCGAAGACAGTGACGATCAAGATTGTCACCGATCCCAGTACGACGGCGAATCTTGTTCTCACCGGCGGAGTGAATGCCGCAGCGGTCACCGGTTCGGACGAGGAACGAGTCTTGGCCGCGGGTCTGGATTCGAAGACCTACACCACGTTGTCCGGCGAGTTCATCTTCAATCATTTCGCGGCCCTACCCACGGCAGACCGTGCTGTACGGCAGGCCCTCGTGCAGGCAGTAGACCTGGACGACTACACCGAGATCACCACCGGCGGTATAGGAACCCGCGCACGCGCCCTCGCGGTTTCGGAACCCCTTGCCTGCGACTACAACAGTGTCGAAGGGACGATCCCCGATTTCGACGTCGATGCAGCAAAGAAAACGCTGTCCGACGCAGGTTGGAAGGCGGGGTCCGACGGCATCCTGACGAAGGACGGTCGACCGCTTGCCCTCAACGTGATTTTCAACAACTCACGCGATACGAACTCTGCCGCCGCGGAATACGTGGCAACACAGTGGGAAGGACTGGGCGCGAAGGTGAAACTGACCGGCGGCGACTACAGTTTTGTCATCGCCAACACATTCAGCACCACCGACCTGTCGTCGTGGGACGTTTCCATCGGTTTGACGCTGGGGAGTGATACGCCGAGCATCTTTGCCAAGTACTTCACCGGCCCGCCCAAACCTGAAGGAGTGAACTTCGCTTCCCTCGACAACAAGAAGTACATCGAATTGTCCACTGAGGCTTCGCTTCTTCCCGGTGACGAGTCCTGCAAGGTCTGGGAGGAAAGTGAGCGGGCATTGTTCAAGGACGTCGACCTGCTGCCGGTATCCACGACTCCCGCTCACATGTTCTTCAACGGGGCAACGTCGATCTATCCGCCATCGAGCGGAATCCTTCCGGGCTCGGCGATCCGTGTCCTGAAGTAGGACCCTCGGCAAACGCTCACTTTCGGGTATTGATCATCCGAAGAGCAAACCGAAATACCACTGCAGCACCCGCACCTGCAGCCAGGCCGGCGACGACATCGGCAAGAAGGACACCGACGCCTATGCCCAGGACGGCAGCGGCGGCGACAGCAAGGGCTACGTCAGCACGAGGAGCGGCGATCGCGGCATCCTTTCCCCGAGTATCGAACGAGCACCCATCTCAACGGAGCATGTCACGAAACTGTCGTCCGCAGGTGTATCAACAGCAAAATGTGTGAAACGCGTCGGCCCCGACGGAGTTGGACTCCGCCGGGGCCGGGCTGTGTGTACAGCGCAGTGTGTATTGCGCGCTGGCTCAGTGTGTCGGAACGGATTCCTTCGACGTGGTCGGGGACGTATCGGTGTGCTGGCTACCAATCTCCTTGCGGGAGTTGGAGCTGTTGAACCGAGGGAGGAAACCGGCCAGGACGAGTGCGACGACGGCGGATCCGGCAGCGAGGGCCATGACGACGCGGAAAGCGTTCTCCGACGGCAGCGTTGCCCCACCGATGGACATGGTCATCTGGGCGATGACGACACCCGCGATGGCGCTGGCGAATGATGTACCGAGGGAGCGCATCAGGGTGTTGAAGCTGTTGGCTGCACCGGTCTCGGACGGAGGAACAGCCCCCATGATGAGAGCGGGCATCGCGCCGTAAGCCATACCGGTACCGGCGCCGATGATCACTGCGATCACGATCAGTTCCCAAATCGAGTGCATGGCGAAAATGCCGATGCCGTAACCGATTGCGACGACAACGGCGCCGAGCATGAGCGTCACCTTGGGGCCGTGCGAATTGGTGATGCGTGAGGACAGCGGAGAGATCAGCATCATGATGATGCCGGAGGGAGCCATGACCAGACCTGCGGTGAGCATCGAACCGCCTAGGCCGTAACCAGTGACTTCAGGCAACTGGACTACCTGGGGAAAGACCATGCTGGCGGCGAACATCGCGAATCCGAACACGATCGATGCGAGGTTGGTGAAGAGCACCTGGCGGCGGATGGATACGCGTAGATCCACCAGCGGCTTGGGGGTGCGTAGTTCCCACCAAGCCCAGAATCCGAATATCAGGATCGCGGCGCCGAACAAGGAAAGCGTGAGCGTGCTCGTCCAACCCCAGTCGCCACCCTTGGAAATGGCCAGTAGTAGAGCGATGAGGGCGGCTGAGAGCGAGATTGCCCCACCGAAGTCGAACGTGCCACCTGTGCGAACCGCCGATTCGGGGACCAGGACGACAACAAGAACGGCCGCAAGAGCGCCGAGCACGGCTGACGCCCAGAACAGGACGTGCCAGTCGGCGTACTCGGCGATCAAAGCCGCGATCGGAAGCCCCAGAGCGCCACCGACTCCCAGCGAAGCGCTCATCATCGCAACAGCGCCGGCGAGCTTCTTGGGCGGAAGTACATCGCGCATCACACTGATACCCAGCGGAATGACGCCGGCAGCAAGGCCTTGCAGGATTCGGCCGGCAACGAGGGGGATAACGCTCGAACTGAGGGCTCCGACCACCGAACCGGTGACCAACAGCGCCATGCTGATCAGGAGTAGACGCCGTTTGCCGAACATGTCGCCCAAGCGGCCCATGGTCGGGACGGCGACGGCGGCGGCGAGCAGCGTGGCGGTCACAGCCCACGCGGTATCGGACGCCGGCGCGTTCAGGTACTCGGGCAGATGCGGGATGATCGGGATGACCAGCGTCTGCATGAGCGAGACGACGATGCCGGAAAACGCCAGAACAGCCACCACTGCGGTGGTGGCTGGCGACTTCGTTGTCTGTGGCGGCGTTGTCGGTGGTGGAGAAGTGGTTGACGACATTGCGGTAACTCCATCGGAGGAAGAACGAATAATGGTTTAAGTCAGTTGATTGAACTAAAGTTAAATCAAGCGACTGACTTAACGGAAGGGTGCGCCTCCGATCGTGACGAATATCTCCGGTGCCGAGCAGCTTCGGATGGTCGAGGATGATGGTGCCCATGACTACGAGGACTGAGGACGCGTCGGCCGACGTCGGCGGCGCCGCAAATTCCGCGCGCTCTGCTGCAACCCGAGACCGCATTCTCGCCGTCGCCGAGCAGTTGTTCGCCGAGCACGGTGTCTTCGCGGTTTCGAACCGCCAGGTGAGTGAAGCGGCGGGTCAGGGCAACAATGCAGCCGTCGGATACCACTTCGGGACCAAGACCGATCTGGTCCGCGCGATCGTGAACAAGCATTCCCAGCAGGTCGAGAAGAAGCGTGGCGAACTGCTGTGTGAGATCGAAGGGTCCACAAACGTTCGTGACTGGATTTCGTGTCTGGTTCGGGCGTCGACCGATCACTACGCCGAAATGGGTGGCCCGACTTGGTACGCGCGGTTCAGTGCACAGATTCTCACCGACCCGGTCCTGCGGAAAATCGTCTACGACGAGGTACTGGCCTCGCCCACCCTGCAGGAGACGCTTCGGGGACTCTCTGACTGTCTGGCCGACATGCCGATGAGTGTTCGACGCGCCCGCGCGGACATCGGACGCAATGCGATCGTGCACATTTTCGCCGAACGTGAGCGCACGCTTGCCGAAGAGGGGCCGGACGCGGTCACGTCATGGGAGGACTTCACGACCGACCTCGTCGACGCGCTGGTCGGACTTTGGACGGCTCCGATCAGCCGCTGACCGGCCGTTTGTCCGCGCTAGCCGCCCGCCCCGGGGCAACCCTGCGCAATGGATCTCGCGTCGGCGGAAGATCCAGGAGCAAGCCGACTCCGGCAAGAATGATGACAAGACCGCCAACGAGCGCGAAGGTAACAGGCTCGTTCAACCACAGCACTCCGATGGCTGATGCCGAAATCGGAACGAGAAGAGTGACGGCCGATGCCGCGACTGGACCCGCCTGACGAATTATCCAGAAGTAGACCAGGTAGCCACCGGCGGTAGCCCCCAGCCCCAGGGCTACCACGGCGATGAGTGGGCCGACGGTTATGGGCCCCGGAGGGGGAGCGACGGCGGACACCGGCACCAAGAGGGCGACCGCGGCAAGTTGTTGGCCGAGGGCCAGCGTCAGGGGTGGAGTGTCCTGGAACGACTTTCGTGCGTAGACACCTCCGACTGCGTACAGCAGCGCCGCGGTCAAAGATGCGCCAATGGCCAGCATTGCGCGACTGTCGATCGCTGACGGAATTCCGCCGACAAGCACCGAGACGCCGACGATGCCGATCGCGACCCCCGAGAGTTTTCGCCAGGTGATCTTTTGTCGAAGCCAGAAAGCGGCGACGAATACGGTGAACATCGGAGTCGTGGCGTTCAGGATCGACGCCGTCGACGAGTTGAGGCCGACGATCGCAGTTGCGACAAGTGTCAGGGGCCCAGCGACGTTGAGGGCAGCCAGCAGTAGGAATGCAGGAAACCGATGACCGACCGCGCGCCAGGTCGATCTGCTGGAAGCAGTTATCAGCGCGAGAACCAACGCTGCAACAATGAAGCGGCCGTGCGTCGTGCCGACGGCGCCGAGAGTTGGTGCTGCCACAGCAACCAGGGGGAACGAGCTTCCCCAGAGCATGCCGACCAACAGCAAAGCTCCAACTACGGCGAATCGGCTGCTGCCGATTGCTTTCCAGTTCTTCATTGCTCCTCTTCGTCGACGACCTCGCGGACATGGCTGGTTGATGCCAGACCTACCCTATACCCCCAGTAGGTATAAGGTTGACTGTGTCGTGATGCTGCAGGTGATCCGAGACTGGTGACGCATTATTCTTTCTCCCGCAATGGTTTATACGGCGAGATGTCAACTGAACGCACCCTTAGGCTCAGTCAAAGATACCTATAGGGGGTATATTGGCGGTTGTATCGGGCTCGCTTTGCGGGCCGCATCCGTCCCGCAAAAGAACAGGAATCCCAATGAGCAGTTGTGGCTGTGGCAACACCCCGAAGTCTGACGCCAAAGGCGATGTCGGCGCTGTCGGTTCGGCGATGCCGACCGGTGTGAAAGACCTACTCACCGCTGGCAGTAGTGAACTTGTCGAATGTCGGGTCATGCCCGGCAGCGTGATCGAGAAGGTGCGTGCCGAAGCGGAAGGCCTGTTCCGTGACTTCGAAGGTAATCGGTACTGGTTCTGCTGCAAGGGATGTGGTCCTCGATTCGACGCAAATCCGAGGAAGTACGCCGACGTGAGTTGAGCCAAGAGTGGTGGTGCAGGCGATGGCTGCACCACCACTTTCGTTGTAGCGCTGTCGGGGTTCAGTCGGACCGTCGACGTCAGACGGTGCGAGCGCACGCGCACTGGGCAGCCGCCAAGGTGCATTCGCCTCGGGTGGTTTCGTACGTCGCCTGTCCGGGCAATTCAACAACCGTCTCCCGAGGCCAAAGTGCAAATCCTGCAACGGCTCCCACTGCGGCAAGCGCTGCAAGGATGCTCCAGGTGACCGCAAATCCCGCGCTCGAACCAACCCATCCGGCGATCGGATAGGTGACAAGCCAGGCAAGGTGCGACAGGGAGAACTGGGCTGCGAACACCTCCGGTATACCTGCGGGTTCGACGGAGCGCCGAAGTACTTTTCCGGTCGGAGTGACGATCATGGCCATGCCGGCGCCGACGAGCGCCCACACTGCGGCAGTGAGCATCCACGTCAATACACCGGCCACGGCGAGGGCTGCTGCCGCGCCGGCGCTGACGACCAGGACAACGGAACCTGCTGTCATCACAGTTCGTTCAGCGGTTCTGTCGAGAACGCGTGGAAGAAGAAGCGCGGTCACCAACGTGCCGGTGCCTGACGCGGCAAGCATCCACGCCACGTCGGATTGGGTTCCACCGAGCTCGTCGCGGACGTAGTTGACGGTGTTGACCACCACGATCGATCCGGCTGCTGCCACCACGAGATTGAGTGCCATGATGCCGCGCAGTCGCGGCGTGGTCACGAAGATCCGCACCCCCGACGCGATCCGATCCCACGCTTTGCGGTGAGTACTTCGGCGAGCGTTGGGGATTCGGGTGGCCAGCACGAGCAGTGCCGAGACCGCAAAGCCCACGGAGGTGGCGACGAACAACAGGTTGAATGTCATGAAGGACAGTGCGACTGCGGCAAGAACAGGGCTGAGCAGGCTTTCCATCGTGTAAGCGACCTGCGATGCCGACAGTGCGCGGGTGAAATCGGCCTCGTCGGTCACGATGTCAGGGATGACCGCTTGGAACGTGGGAGTGAACGCTGCCGACGCAGCTTGGAGAACGCCCACCAGCACGTAGATGTGCCAGATCTCGCTGACGAAGGGCAATGCGATCACGACTGCTGCACGAATGGCGTCGAGGGCAACGAGGAAAGCCCGTCTCGGCAACCGGTCTACGTACGCCGCCGCGAGTGGAGCGATCACGACGTACAGGGACATCTTGATCGTCAGCGCGGTGGCCAGCACGGCTCCGGCGCTCGGTCCGGCGAGTTCGTAGGCGAGTAGACCCAGCGCAACCGTCGCCAACCCGGTGCCGAACAGCGCGATGATCTGGGCGCTGAAGAGCAGGCGATAGTCGCGAATCAAGAACAGACGCAGGATGTTCCGTTCCGGTGCGGACTTAGCGATCCGGTTCATTTGGTTTCACTCCCGCGACAAGATTGAAAGCTCCGGTCAGGACATTGAGGGCGACGATTCCGACTACGTCGGCGATCTCGCGATCACCGTAGCCGTGCGCTCGAAGGCCCGTGATGTGTTCGTCTGAAATCGAGGCAGGCTCCCGATAGACGCGAAGCCCGAGGTCGATCATTGCCGCGATGGCGGGATCGGCCGAGGTGCCCGCGCGGGCACGCTCGATCTCGTCCGCCTCGACGCCGTTGGCGTGCGCGGCGGCCACGTGGGCTTCGAGGCAAACAGCGCAACCTTGCTGGACCTGCACAGCGATAGAGATTCGCTCGGTGATCTTGCGGCTCAGTTTCGCTCGCTTCATTGCTCGGCTGAGTTGCAGATAGCCGCCCAGCACAGCGGGCGAATGAGCCATCGCCGCGACCATGTCACCGACCTGTCCGTGACGGTTGACGAGTTCGGCGAGAAGGTCTTTCGATGCACCGACAGCGGTGGTGGGCGTGAGAGAAGCAAGGCGCGACATAACGAGTCCTAAGTGGTTCCGCCGGTGGTGGGTTCGGCTGGTGACAGCCGGCCGAACCCACCACCGGAGTTGGTCAAGAATTGACGGTGGATTGAACGGTTCGAGGATCGTCGACCTTGGTCGACCGCATCACGATCGCGGTGATTGCTGCGCCAACCACTGCGATGGCGGCTGCTCCGAGGAACACGGCGGAGAAACCGTTCGTCAACTCCGTCAGGCCGCCGAGTTGATCAGCGCCGAACACTGCTGCGATCGCGGTCATCACCGCGAGGCCGACAGCCGAGCCGACCTGGTAGCTGACGTTGACGATGCCGGAAGCCAATCCGCCCTCTTCCGGGCGTGCAGCCGAAATCGCCGTACCGAGTGAGGGAATGAACGCCAGCGTCATACCTGCCGCAGCCACGAGCGACGCCGGCAGTACGTCGACCCAGAAGTTGCCGGTGGGCCGGATCAACGACATCCAACCCAAACCGATTCCCAGTATAAGCAATCCGGTCACGATCATTGCTTTTGCGCCGAAGCGCGCCATGGCCCGTGGTGCCACGACGACCATGCCGAGCATGACGAAGATCGTCATCGGCAGCAGCGCCGCACCGGCCGGGAAGGCGCTGTATCCGAGCACTTGCTGCAGGTACAGGTTCAGGAAGAACCACATCGGTATCCAGGCGGCGCCGAGCACGAGCTGAGCGATGTTCGCGGCACCGAGGTTGGGCGCCTTGAAGATTCCCAGACGCACCAGAGGTTCCCGACGCTTGGACTGGATCAACACGAATGCACCCAACAGAGCGGCCGAAACGGCGAGCGCCAGCCACGTCTGCCCGGATCCCCATCCGACATCAGGTGCTCTGACGATGCCGAAGACTCCGACAGCAAGACCTGCGGTGACAGCGAGTGCGCCGAGGAAGTCGATCGACCCGGTACGTGCCGGTGCGTTCGGCATCAGGAGGGGAGTAGCGATCAGCGCGATGACAGCGATGGGAATGTTGAGGTAAAACACCCAAGGCCAGCTGGTGTATTCGGTGATGACGCCGCCGAGGAACACGCCGGCCGTACCGCCGGCCGGAGCGGCAGCGCCGTAGATGGACAGCGCCTTGGTCATTTCCTTTTGTGTGCTGCCGAACAGCATCATCAGCAAGGTGAGCGCGGAGGGCGCGATGAGTGCGGCGCCTGCGCCCTGGACTGCACGGCCCGCAAGTTCGACGGCGACGTTACCGGCGGCACCGGCGACAACGGAACCGATCAGCAGGATCAGCCAACCAGCGGAGAACACTCTGCGGGCGCCGAACAGGTCGGACAGGCGGCCGCCGAGGAGAAGTAGCCCGCCGAACGCGATGACGTACGCATTGAAGACCCAGGTCAGGCCTTCTTGGGAAAAGCCGAGATCGCTCTGCATCTGGGGGAGAGCGACGCCGATGATGGAGGTGTCCATGATGACCATGAACTGAGCGGCGGCGATCAACGCCAACGCCCACCACTTACGGGTGGATTTCGGTTGTGTGGACATTCTGAGTTCCTTACCTGTACGGGGTATAGGTGATGCTTGTGTGGTCAAGGGGTGTCGTAAGCGGGCCTGGGTGACATCGGCGCAGCGCTTCGTTGGGGTGCACGGGGAAATGCTGGTCTTGGAACTCATTCGGCCGGCGCTCTGCGTAGATGCGCATCGGATCTCCTTCGAGTGAATTCAGGGTGTTCGAGTAGTTCGTTGCATACCCTAGGGGGGTATGGTACAAATTGCAACAGGTTCGATGTCAAGGAGTGCAGAACCTGACGCAGACGGCAACGAAAGTGCTGCCGACCCAAACTTTGGAGGGCAAGATGTTCAGCGACAACGGCTACACACTGGAATTGGCAACGTCGGAGGCGGCCGTCGGCAGCCATGTCCCCTTGCAGTTCCGGATCCTGGATCCGGTTGGAACTCCGTTGACCCGGTACACGGACACCCACGACAAGCAGTTGCATCTGATCGTGGTCGGTCTGGACCTGACCGGATTCCAGCACGTGCATCCCGAATTGGACGAGAACGGAAACTGGCATGTGTCAGTCGATTTCGATCATGCGGGAGACTATCGAGTATTCGCTGATTTCACTCCGGACGGCGGTGACGGAATCACGCTCAGTGCGGATGTGCGCGTCGCCGGATCCTATGATCCTCGGCCGTTGCCCGCCGCTACTGCCGCCACGACGGTCGACGGCTACGCAGTCTCTCTCGAAGGCGCGGCCCACGCAGGGCAGACATCGAAGCTCACACTCTCGGTCAGTCGTGACGGAATCCCGGTCACAGACTTGCAGCCCTACCTTGCCGCATACGGGCATCTGGTCGCGTTGCGTGCCTCCGACCTCGCCTATCTCCATGTCCATCCGGACGGCTACCCCGGTGACGGTCTCACGCCGGCCGGACCGGCAATCACCTTCTACGCCAACATGCCGAGCGCCGAGGATTACCGGTTGTTTTTGGACTTCAAGCACGGCGGAGTGGTGCGTACGGCGGAATTCACGCTGACGGCCGACAATGCGACCACGCCTGGGGCCGAACACTCGAGCCACGCGCACCACGGGCACTGAAACCGAATGCGTTTCGCAGCAACGGGAAAACGGGCATGGGCAATCGCCATGCATCCATCTGTTCGTGCAGTAGCGAAATGCGTGGCGATGTGCGCAGTGATTGCTCTGCAAGACAACGGAAGTCGAAGAGTCGCCGCACATCGCCCCGGTAACGAGAATTGTTGCGAAGTCACGCGTTGACGAACAGGAGGACATCGAATGTCGGAAGCGACAGAAGTGGGCAACGCTCCAAGCAGTGCCCCAAACAGTGTCCAGGGCAATGATACGACCGGCGATGTGTGCTGCACGGGAGATTCGCACGGCTACATCACCGCCAAGGGCGACTACCTGGCGCGTCTGCGTCGCATTGAAGGTCAAGCTCGCGGCCTGCAGCGCATGGTCGACGAGGACAAGTACTGTATCGACATCCTGACGCAGGTGTCGGCGATGACCAAGGGCCTCCAGGCGGTGGCCATGGGCCTGCTCGAGGACCACATCGGCCACTGCGTCGTCAAAGCCGCTGTTGCCGGTGGGCCCGAGGCGGACGCGAAGATCAAAGAAGCGAACGACGCGATTGCGCGATTGGTCCGCTCATAGAATTGTGATGAACATTGATACCTTTGTGCGCATGTTCAGTATCGAGATCCGTCGTACATTCGCTGTGAGGCAAGGGCTTCCGGCACCGGTGCGGGACGCGAAGAACTTGCCGCCGCTGATGCCCGCCGAGGGATTTCGCGTGACGATGCGAGTGGCGTTCTCGTTCGAGGACGACCAACTCGGAGAACGTGGATGGTTTGTCGACACGGACGCTCTGGACGAGTCCGTCATTCGAGAATGTCGCGAAGTGGGCTTTCAGTGAACTTGCGTCCAGCATTCCTCAGCTGACCTACGTCGAACTCGACAACGAGACGATCGGTGTGGCAACAAGATACGTCAGATCACAATGATCTGACGTATCTCGTTGACGCACCGCGTTCGGTCGACCGGCCTACTGGTAGAGGCGCAACGCAGAACCGATGAAGGTCTTACCGAATGCGAGTCCGGCCTTGTTGAAGTAGAAGCTCAAGACCGTATCTGCAAACGGGACTGCGGACACCGTTTTGGTGATCTGTGACTCGGCGTCTGCCCACTCCGCGCACGCTGCTTCGCCGGTCAAGCCGGATGCCTTGGCAACGGCTGCTTCGTAGGCGGGGTTGTTGATCGAAGAGAAGTTCTTACCTGCTGCCGGAGCAGGACCGGAGAAGAACGGGACGAACCCGCTGGGTACCGAATTGTTGATCTGGATCCACGCGATGTCCCACTGGTTGTTGTCCTTGCCACTGAGCATGACGTCGACAACCTTGGTCTGGTCGGCTCCTGTCACCTCGACGGTCGCACCGAGGTCGGACCATGCCGACTGGGTGAGCTCGGCTGCCGCGCTGCGCGCATCTTCGCCAGCAGCGTAGAAGAGGCGGAGGGTCAGCGGCTTTCCGTCCTTGCTTCGTTTGCCGTCGGAGCCGGCGGTCCAACCTGCAGCGTCCAGTGTTGCCTTTGCTGCGCTGAGGTCGAAGTCCGGAATGTTGCCTGTGACAGAGTCGTACACACAGGCTCGGGGCTCGACGGAGACAAGACTTGTTGCACGGGTGCCCTGGCCGCCCGTGATGACTTCAGCGAGATCGTCGAGATTGACAGCCTGGACGAGAGCTTTTCGAACGGCGGGATCGCTGGTCGGATTGTCCGCAATCTGATTGAAGTACATCTGACCGGCGGGAAGTGGGCGCTGGACCGAGTCGAAATTGGCGGCATCGATGCGATCCTTGTCCGGACCGGCGATCGGAGATGCGCTCAGTTCGCCTGAGAGAAGCTGGTTTGCTGCGGTGCTGACATTGGGTGCCATGACAGCAATGACTGTCTTGGGGACACCCGGTGTGTCGGAGGTGGTGTCGTCGGGCCCCCAGCTGTAACCGTCACGACGCTCGAACGTGTAGTGGTCATTGGCCGAGACTTCGGTGACTTTGAACATGCCGGAGCCCAGCGACTTGTTGTTCGAGGCGGTCGGATCTTCGAGACCGGCATCGCACATGATCGGGAGGCGACTGATGGTGAGGAGGAGGAACGGGGTCGGCGCCGGAGTGGTTACCGTGATGGTGCGGGTGGCGAGATCGGCAGTGGCCGAAGCGCCGATGGGAACTGTGGTGCCGCGTTGTTGTGAACCCTTGGCTGGATCGGCTACGAAGTTGATGTTGTTCGCGACGGTCTGCGCAGTCAGCGTCGACCCGTCGGTACAGGTCACGCCTTCACGAATGGTGAAGGACGCGGAGGTCGGCGTTTCTTCCCACTTCTCGGCCAACCATGGTTTGAATTCACTGGTTTCAGGATCCTGGTAGACCAAGGAGTCGTACGCCAGCTTCGAAATTTCCGCGGTTGCCGCAGAGCCGGACATGATCGGGTTGAGTGCACCCGGATCGCCTTGCAATGCGTACCGGAAGGTTCCGTCAGTCAGAGGCTCACCGCCGCCGGAGCCCGAGGACGTGCCTCCCGAGCTGCAAGCCGACAATACGAGCGCGAGCCCCGCGGTCGCGGCAAGCGTCGAATAGGAGCGGTGTTTCATTGTGCCTCCGTGAAGGAGCCGGGGCCCGGGAGTGAATCGTGAGGGCGCAGTCGAGTGTGACCGCTAAATCTTGGCGTAGGACGTGACGGGCATCTCGGTCGATCCTCACGAAAATCGGGCGGATTTTTGTTCGATTTCACGAAGGTTGGAGTTCTGGTTCAGTTCACGGGGAGTCGAGGTCACTTCGGCGTGGCCACCCGGTCTCCGTGAGCACGGTTGCTGGAACTGACCTCAACGGGGAGGTGGGGCCGGGACCGTGGAGGTCTGCGTCGTCGTCGATTTCGGACCAGAATTCGTCCGCCGAAACATCAAGGCCGAGAACGATCCACGGCGGTCCGGCTTCTTGGAACGCGTATGAGACGGTTCCGGTACGCGGAACTGTCGTATCGAACAGTCGGTCTCCGACGGGATAGCCCTGCTGCTCGCCGACCAAAGTCAAGGTAGTCGGTTCGAAGGATGCATCGCGCAGAATCTTCTCGACTGCGCGGTCGAAGCTCTGCCGGACGCTGAACTCTTCGTCCGAGTTCGAACCGGTGAACTCGGGGAAATGCGCACAACACAAAACGTATGGGCCTGCTGAGTTGCAGTAGAGACGAAACACGGGAAATCCACCGGCCACGACGTGACGTTAGCAGGGCGTCGAAATGGAGAAGTTGCTGTTTCAGCAAAGATGGTTGCGTGAGTTGTGGAAGGTCGTTCATCCTGGGTGCATGAGCCACGAACACCACAATCACCACGAAAACTCCGATACCACCGAGAATCCGTACGCCAAGGCGGACGCACAGTTCTGGAACTCGCTGTACGAGGAACGCCCCGCGCGCTGGAGCGGAAATCCCAACCCACAGTTGATTGCCGAAGCCTCCGACCTGGAACCGGGCACGGCACTCGACGTCGGTTGCGGCGAAGGTGCCGACGCTTTGTGGTTGGCGCGTCGCGGGTGGAAGGTCACCGGCACCGACATCTCGTCGGTTGCGCTCGGCCGCGCCCAGGCTCATGTCGAGGGCGAGGGCGTCGACATCGAATGGCTGGAAGCCGACCTGACGAAGTGGGATCCGCAGGGGCGCTCGTTCGATCTGGTGTCCGCGCAGTACTTCCACATGCTCGAACCCGCGCGCGGGGAATTGTTCCGTGCTCTCGGAGATCTGGTCGCGCCCGGCGGGCATTTGCTGATCGTGGGCCACTCACCTCACGAGTCGCCGACCGAGCACCATCGGGCCATGCTCCATACACCCGAATACGTGGAGTCGCTGTTCACCGATGGTTGGAAGGTGTTGGTCTCGGAGTCGCGGGAACGTGATCTTCCCGCGAACCCCGAGATGCATCACACGACGGATACCGTTGTGCTGCTTCAGCGATTGAGTGCGAGTACCGACAGCAACTCGTAAGCGACGTGAGCCGCTGCGATACCGGTGATCTCGGCGTGGTCGTACGCCGGCGCTACCTCGACGATGTCGGCGCCGACCACGTTGAGTCCCACCAACCCACGCAGTGTGTTCAACAATTCGCGAGAGGTCATGCCGCCCGCTTCGGGTGTTCCGGTGCCCGGAGCGTGGGCGGGATCGAGTACGTCGATGTCGACGGAGACGTACACCGGGCCACCGTCGAGGCGCTTACGCATGCGCTCGACGATGCTGGCGACGCCGTCGACCTCGTAGTCGTCACTGCGGATTACCTGGAAACCGAGGACGCGGTCGTCTTCGAGGTCTTTCTCGCTGTAGAGCGGTCCACGGATGCCGATGTGCTGCGAGCGCTCCATGTCGATCAGGCCCTCTTCGCTGGCGCGGCGGAAGGGGGTGCCGTGGGTGAAAGGCTGACCGAAGTAGGTGTCCCAGGTGTCGAGATGAGCGTCGAAGTGCAGGACGGCGATCGGGCCGTGATCGCGGGCCAGTGAGCGCAGGATCGGCAGTGCGATGGTGTGGTCGCCGCCGAGCGTGAGCACGGAGGAACCGTCGGCGCGCAGGTCGGTAAGGGCGGACTGAACCGTCGTGAGAGCTTCCTGGATGTCGAAGGGGTTGACGCCGATGTCGCCGAAATCGGCTACCTGCTGGTTGGCGAAGGGCGAGACCTTCAGCGCTGGGTTGTACGGACGCAGCAGCTTCGACGCAGCGCGGATGTGGCCCGGACCGAACCGGGCACCGGGGCGGTAGCTGACACCCGAATCGAAGGGGATGCCGAGGATCGTCACGTCGGCGCGCGAGACCTCGTCCAGGCGCGGGAGACGCGCAAAGGTGGTCGGCTCGGCGTAGCGGGGGACGCGCGTGGCGTCGACGGGTCCGATGAACGATCCGGGGTTGTTGGTAGCCATGTGCAGAGGTCCCTGCTCTCGATTCGGCGCACACCGGGCGCCCTTCAGTGATGTAGCTCTCTGAGCAAGTATGGTTTCTTCAAGAGGCTCGGTTGTCAACCCCTGTTTCCTGAAAGGGACACGGCGGTCGTGAAGGAGTGGGTTCAGTGGCCAAGGCGAAGGAAGCGGTCGAGCCGGTCGGACCGCGCATCGGGGCGAGGCTCAAGGCGGCACGTCAATCGAAGCGGTTGACCCTCGACGACCTGGCCGAGGCCTGTGGTGTGACCAAGGGGTATCTCTCGAAACTCGAGCGCGATCACGTCAACGCGTCGGTGGCGACCCTGATAAAGGTGTGCGCGGTGCTCGAGATCCCCGTCGGATCCCTGTTCGAGAATGCGTCCGCCGGTGAAGTAGTCCGCGCCGACGCCATGCCGCAAATCAGCTTCGGTGGCGAAAAGATGACGGAGTACCTGCTCACGCCTACCAACGAGCGTCGAATTCAGGTGCTGCTCGGCGAGCTGGAACCAGGCGGCGGAAGTGGTCGGGAGTTCTACAGTCTGCCGATCGACGTGAACTTCGTACACGTGCTCGAGGGCGGCTTGCGGGTTTCGTTCGAGGGTGGTCGGACGGATCCGAACGGTGAGGCCGTCGATGCCGAGGACGTCGTGCTTGCGGCGGGCGATTCCTTCACGTTCACGCCGACGCACAACCATAGTTTTCAGGCCGAAGGCTCGGTTCCGGCGAAGGTTCTGTGGGTCTTGAATCCGGCATTGCCGGAAGGGCCCCGCGCGTCGCCTTCGTGAGACTCGAATCCGTGAATGTTGATTCTTAGGAAACAAGAGTTGACATGATTGGCGGCACCCGTCACGCTGGTAGTTGTCCCCGTCACACACATCGTCGAAAATTGGCGTCACGGAACTCCTGAAGGAGCGCACCATGCATGTCGATTCAGTTCGAGTTGGCCTGTTCCAAGGTCCGCTCACCACCCCGGACACCTTTGCGTCGGTGGAGTTCAACCTCGCTGCAATCGACACTGCTGCCCGCGAGGCTGCAGCATCCGGTGCGAAGATCCTGCTGACGCCGGAGATGTCCGCAACCGGCTACGACATCGGCGAACTGGTGTCGCTACGCGCGGAACCGGCCGACGGCCCGATCTTCGATTCCGTCGCCGCGATTGCTCGAAGTGCAGGCATCGCAGTCGTCTACGGCTACCCCGAACTCGACGGGGGAGATGTCTACAACAGTGTGCAGGTGGTGGACCGCGACGGCACTTCGCTTGCGCACTACCGCAAGACGCACCTGTTCGGCACGCTCGACCGCGAACATTTCCGGCCAGGTGAGACCCTGGTGGTCGGGTTCGATTTCGAGGGCATCCGCTGCGGGTTGTTGATCTGCTACGACGTGGAATTTCCCGAAGCGGTTCGGGCCCATGCCGACGCCGGTACCGAATGGCTCATCGTGCCGACAGGGTTGATGACTCCGTACGAACACATTGCGCAGCAAGTGGTTCCGGCCCGCGCATACGAGAGTCAGATGTTCGTCACCTACGTCAATCGCTGCGGCGCCGAAACCGAGCTGACCTACTGCGGTCTCTCGTGCGCCATCGCGCCCGACGGTGCCGAGTTGGCGAGGGCCGGGGTCGGCCAGGAATTGCTCCTCGCCGATATCGCCGCCGCCACCGTCTCGCAATCGCGCACCCTCAACACGCATCTCGACGATCGACGCCTCGATCTGTATCCAGACCTTTCTGTCACGACTGTCTCCAAGGAGAACCGTAGATGACCATCCCAGTAGCTCCGGACAGTTCCTCGGAACCCGGCAAGCAGCCGCCCCTCACGATGTTCGGGCCGGATTTTCCGTTCCCGTACGACGACTACGTTTCCAGTCCGGCGGGACTCGGCTCGGTGCCCGATCTGGCACTGGGTACAGAAGTTGCCGTGATCGGTGGCGGACTCTCCGGCATGATCGCGGCCTACGAGTTGCTCAAGGTCGGTCTCAAACCGATTGTCTACGAAGCTGATCAGATCGGTGGCCGGATGCGGTCGGTCGAGTTCGACGGGCACCCCGGGGTGGTCGCCGAGATGGGCGCAATGCGTTTCCCACCGTCGTCGACGACGTTGTTCCACTACCTGAACGAACTGGGTCTGCAGACCGAAGAGTTCCCCAATCCCCTTGCCGAGGTCACGCCGAGCACCGTCATCGATCTCAAGGGCGAGAGCCACTACGCGCACACTCTCGAGGATCTGCCGCCGATCTACACCGAGGTGGCGCAGGCCTGGCAGCGCACTCTCGAAGAGCATGCCGATCTGATTCCGTTGCAGCAGGCCATTCGTGACCGCGACACCGCAGAAATCAAGCGGATCTGGAACGACCTCGTGGTGCGCTACGACGACCAGACGTTCTACGGATTCCTCGCCGCGTCGAAGCACTTCAAGTCCTTCCACATGCGGGAAGTGTTCGGACAGGTCGGATTCGGTACGGGCGGTTGGGATACCGACTACCCCAATTCGATCCTCGAAATCCTTCGTGTGGTCATCACGGCCGCCGACGACGACCACCGCGGCATCGTCGGTGGATCGCAGCAGCTGCCGATGCGGTTGTGGAACCGCGCCCCGGCGCACATGGCGCATTGGCCTGCCGGTACTACGGTCGCTTCGCTCAACGACGGTGAGACGCGTCCCCGCGTCACCGAACTCCGGCGTACCGAGCCCGGCAACATCACGGTCACCGACTCCGAAGGTTTCATTCGCACCTATGCGAGTGCCGTTGTGACAGTGCAGAGTTGGATGCTGCTGAACAATATCAGGTGTGACGACGATCTGTTCCCGATCGACCACTGGACTGCGATCGAGCGAACTCACTACATGGGTTCGACCAAGGTGTTCGTTCTCGTCGACCGCCCGTTCTGGAAGGACAAGGACCCCGTGACCGGCCGTGATTCGGTGTCGATGACACTGACCGACCGTATGAGTCGCGGCACCTACCTGCTCGATCAAGGCGAGGGCAAGCCAGGCCTGATCTGCTTGTCGTACACCTGGTCGGACGATTCGCTGAAGCTGCTGGCGCTCGACGCCACCGAGCGCATGAACATCATGCTGCGCTCTCTCGAAGAGATCTACCCCGGCGTTGACTTCCGCAGCCACATCATCTCGAGCCCGGTGACGCTGTCGTGGGAAACCGAGCGCGACTTCATGGGCGCATTCAAGGCGAACCTTCCGGGGCACTACCGCTACCAGGAGCGCCTGTTCTCCCACTTCGTGCAGAATGATCTCGAACCGCGTCATCGGGGAATCTTCCTCGCCGGTGACGACGTGTCGTGGACCGCCGGCTGGGCTGAGGGCGCGATCCAGACCGCGATCAACGCGGTATGGGGCGTCGTCAACCATCTCGGCGGCGCTGCGCCTGCCGAGAATCCCGGACCCGGCGACGTGTTCGAGGAGCTTGCTCCGATCAGGTTGGGCGACTGAGCTCACCGCAACTGCCGAAATGTCGTGCCCGATGGGGGTTGGTACTCCTATCGGGCACGACCTCTTTCCGGTGATCCACGCAACACTGGAAAGTGTTCGGATCCAATAATTTCCAGGAGGGTGTTCAATGGCGAGCACATCATCGGCGACCAAGACCGCAGCTGCAGAATCGAGACCGGCAGGCGGTGATCGATCCGGTGACCCGGCGCTCGAACTGGTCGCCGAATTGGCAGCAGCGGGCCAGCGACTCGTCTTCCGTCAGGGCGACGACTTGAACAGCGATGCCCTGAGCAGTGACGATCTGACCTGTGTGGTGCTGTGGCCGTCCGGAGAGCCCTCCCTCTCCGATCTGTGCGAGAACTTCGAGTCCCTCGGACTCCGAGTTTCGACGCACCGCCCCCTTCCGACCGTTCTGGGTTCGGCGCACTACTTCACCTTCGAGCCGAGCACCTTCGACGGCAGTGCGCTGGAGAAGATGGCGGACGCCTTCGAAGCCGTCATCGCCGGACAGACCCGGATGGACGCATTCTCCAGTCTGATCGGACGAGCAGACATCACGTGGCGCGACGCAGAGTTGCTGCGCGCTGCGTGCCGTTTCCTCGCTCAGGCTCGTATCGGGCTGTCCGAGAGCTACATCGTCGGAGTGTTGGCAGCGAAGCCACTCTTCGTACGGCAGGCAATCGAACTCTTCACCGCGCGTTTCGATCCCGCCGTAGCAGGATTGCGGGAGACAGCAGTGGCCACCGCGGCGGCGGCCATCGACGAATCAGTCGACGGTGCAGACACTCTCGACGAGGATCGCGTCTTGCGCGGCGTTCGTTCGTTCCTGCAGGCGACTCTGCGCACCAACTGGTACCTGCGTGGTGAGTCCGGCGACCCGCTGCCGTACGCGTCGTTCAAGATCGACTCGCAGTTGCTCTCCACCCCGCAGAAGACCGTTCCCTTCCGCGAGATCTACGTCAGCGCACCTAATGTCGAAGGCGTTCATCTGCGTAGTTCCTCCGTCGCCCGTGGCGGCCTGCGTTGGTCGGATCGATACGAGGACTACCGCACCGAGGCCCTGAGCCTCATGAAGACCCAGAGCGTGAAGAATTCCCCGATCGTTCCTTCGGGTGCCAAGGGCGCGTTCGTGGTTCGGGGCACGTCGTCACCAACCCCGGCGCAGGTGCAGGAGTCGTACAGCACCTTCATTCGCGGCTTGCTGGACGTGGTGGACAACATCGTCGACGGCGCTGCGGTACACCCGGCAGAAGTAATCGAGTACGACGGTGAAGACTCCTATCTCGTCGTGGCAGCAGACAAGGGGACCGCACGGTTCTCGGACGTCGCGAACGGCATCGCCGTCGAGCGTGGTTTCTGGCTCGGCGACGCTTTTGCTTCCGGCGGTTCGGCCGGCTACGACCACAAGGCGATGGGCATCACCGCTCGCGGCGCCTGGGTGGCGGTACGACGGCACTTCGCCGAGCGCGACCTCGATGTCGACACCGATCCGTTCACCGTCGCGGGTATCGGGGACATGTCCGGCGACGTGTTCGGCAACGGAATGTTGCTCTCGCACAAGATCCGTCTGGTCGCGGCATTCGATCACCGCCACATCTTCATCGACCCGAACCCCGACACCGAGACGAGCTTTGCCGAACGCGCTCGCCTCTTCACCGTGCCGCGCTCGTCCTGGGACGACTTCGATCGCACCGTGATGTCGCCGGGCGGTGGCGTCTGGCCGCGGAGCGCGAAGTCGATCCGCCTTCCGCTCGAGGCGCGTGCGGCCCTCGGAATCACCGAGGAGAAGCTGACCCCGCAGGAACTGATCCGAGCGATCCTGTGTGCTCCGGTGGACCTGTTGTGGAACGGCGGCGTCGGTACCTACGTGAAAGCGTCGACCGAAAGCAACGTCGACGCGGCCGATCCCTCCAACGACGCAGTTCGCGTCAGCGCTGACGAGTTGCGTGCAACCGTGGTGGGTGAGGGCGGCAACCTCGGCTTCACCCAGCGTGCCCGCATCGAATATGCCGCTGGCGGTGGCCGAATCAACGCCGACTTCATCGACAACGCGGCCGGCGTGGCTACCTCGGACCGTGAGGTCAACATCAAGATCGCACTCGCGGCGTTGGACTCGACCTCGCGCAATGAACTACTCGCGGCGGCCCAGGACGAGGTGGCCGGATCGGTGCTCGAGGCCAGTGAAGATCAGACCCTCGCGATCAGCCTGGCCGAGCACCGCGCACCGGCCCTGCTCGATCAGCACGAGCGGTTGATCGAGAACCTCGTCTCGGCGGGCGCCATGAAGCGACTGGAAGAATCTCTGCCCGACGCCAAGGCGCTGGCGGTCAGGGCGCGTGCCGGGCAGGGTCTCCTGCGGCCGGAACTTGCTGTGCTGGTGGCGCAGTCGAAGAACGTACTGACGGCGGAACTGGGCGCATCGACGGTCCCGGACAATCAGATCTTCGCCGATCGTCTCCCGCAGTACTTCCCGCTCTCCGTCGTCGAGGCCGCACCGGACGCAGTCCGCGCACATCGGTTGGGCCGCGACATCATCATCACCTCGGTTGTCGACGAACTGGTCAACCGCGTCGGCCCCGGCGTGCTGTTCCGGCTCGAGGAACACCTCGGAGTTCGCAGTCCGGAAGCGGCTCTGGCCTACGCAGTAGTCAGCGAAGTGCTCGGCACCGAGGAACTTCGGCGTGAAATCCTGAACTCCGATCTCAGTGCCACCGAGCAGTTGCAGGCTCTCGATCGCTTGCAGCAGTTGTTGGAATCCGAGATGAGCTGGGTGTTGCGCCGCCCGGGTGCTGCCGGCCGGTTCACCGTGAACCCGCGAGCCGACATCGATCGGTGGGCAGCCCCGGTGCGGGAACTCACCGACGGTTTGTCGGCAAGCGAGCGCATCGAGGCGTCTTTCGGGGCGCTCGCCCTGGCTGACATTGCACTGCAGGAGAATACGACGGCCGCGGCCGCGGCTGCGATCTACCGGGAACTCTCCGACGCTCTCGACCTGGGTGATGTTCTCGGGGGCGTCGACGTTGCCGTCGGTGCCTCGCATTGGGAGGTCATGGGCAGCGCTGCCGTCCACGCCAGGTTGACGGCGCGTTTCGCAGACCTCGTGTCCGGAGCACTCGGAGAAGGTATTCCGGAGGTCGTCGAGCTGTGGACCGCCGCCAATCCGCAAGCGGTGCGCCGGTTCACGGCTTTGATGTCGAGTGTGAGCCGCAGTGGAGCGCTGGACACCGCCCGTCTCTGCACGGTCGACGCCGAACTCGAACTACTCGTTCGCGGTGCGTCCAGTTTCGCTTCGGTACACGCCGCGGAGCGTTCAGCGACCCTCCCAGGCGAGTAGCGATAGCAGCAGTTCGGCTCTGACCCTGGCCTGTCCGAGGTCGCATTGCAGCAGTTCCTCGATGCGTGCGATGCGGCCTCGGAGGGTGTGCCGATGAACACCGAGTTCGGCTGCGGCCGATTCCCATTGGCCGTTTGCCTCGAGATAGGCGCGCAAAGACGCGGCCAGTGCGGTTCCGTGTGCCTGGTCGTGTTCCGTCAGCACCGGGATGGTGTCCGCTGCCATGGCGATCAATGCCTCACGGGCAGGCTCGGATGCCAGAATCGTCGAACCACTCAGAGCGTCGAACTCGAGAATGCGGGCAGTGGCCGTCGTGAGATTGGCCGCGGCGCGGGCCTGGACGAGTGCGCGCGGTGCGTCCAGAAGACGGTGAGGGGTGCTGATTCCGGCACGCACGGCTTTCGCTTCGGTGGGGGAGAGCTGCGCCAGTAGTGTTTTGGCGGTGTCGATTGTGTCGGTTCCGCGGAGGAGGACGGTCAGCGAACCGTCCTCGGATTGCGCGAACAACGGCCGGCCTGCTCGCGCGAGAGCGTTGTCGAGTTCGCGAAGAACGGGGCCGAGTCCGGATCCGCGAACGTGGACGACACGAATGTTGCCGTGCGTGTCGCTTGCCTCGTCCAAGTACGACGGCACACTGTCTTCGGGGATTCGGCCGTCGAGTAAGAGCCCGAAAGCCATGGCGTTGAGTCGAGTTCGCTCGGCCCGTAGTCGAACCGGTTTCTCGAGTTCGAGAGTGAGCAGCGAGACCGCATGCCCGAGTAACACTCTGTCGATATTGCTCAGGGGCCCGGCGCCCGCCATGGCGAGGTAGCCGTGCCAGCTGTCGGTGACGCCGACGGGGGACAGTGTCAGCGTCCGTTCGGGTGTGCTCTGCGAGATCGACGCCGGAGCGTTGGGATCGCGGGTGGTCGCCGCGACCGCGCGAACCTCGGTGATCAACGACTTCTGGTTTGCCGGATGCACCGCGGTGATCCGATCTCCGACAAACGCCACCGAAGTTTTTGTGGCCGTGGCCAGTTCGCGCACGATGGCAGACACGCCACCGCGCAGTGCAACGCGGGTGATGCGCGTCTGTACTTCTGCCGCGCGGAGTACCGATTCGTATTCCTGCTGGCTCAGACGGGTCATCACCGCGCGCGTGACTGCCGCGAACGGGGTCGTGAACGGCACTTCCAGCAGGGGGAGTCCGCGGCTGCGGGCGGCGGCAATCAGGTCTGTGGGCACACTCTCGTGGGAAAGGCCGGTCCCGAAACCCAGAGCCGATACTTCTGCGGCGGCCAGACGGTCGATGTACTCGCTGTAGTCGGTGGCGTCCGCGCCCACCAGTGCCAGCCCGGTGGTGAGCACCAATTCGCCGCCGGAAAGCCACGGGGTGGGGTCCGTCAGCTCTGTGGCCTGCGCAAACGTGACGGGGTGGGTGGCAGCTGCTCGGTCGGTGAGCAGAGCCAGCGAGAGGTGTTTCTGGCGCAAGAGCCACGAGATCGGAACCGTCACCTGATCAAGGCTAGCTGTCGTTGCCGATATGGAGTAGCCCTGGAGCTCCGGGTATCCATTTCGGCAGTGCTTGCGATGCTTCGCGCGTCGCATACTCGAATGCAATACACAACCGAGAGGGTGGTCACATGAGTGCAATCGAATACCGGCTTCCGCAGGAGCGTCGCATCGTCACGGAGTTCCCGGGCCCGCGCTCGGCTGCGCTCGCCGAACGCCGTAAGAAGGTCGTCGGCGCCGGCGTCGCATCCACCCTCCCGGTCTACGTCGCCGACGCAGACGGCGGAGTCATCGTCGACGTCGACGGCAACTCGCTGATCGACCTCGGTGCCGGTATCGCGGTGACCAGCGTCGGCGCTTCCAACCCGGCCGTCGTGTCCGCCGTTCAGGAACAGGTCGCGCACTTCACCCACACCTGTTTCATGGTCGCTCCGTACGAGGGCTACGTCGAGGTCGCCGAGCGTCTCGCCGAGCTCACCCCCGGTGACCACGAGAAGCGTTCCGTGCTGTTCAACTCCGGCGCAGAAGCCGTCGAGAACGCAGTCAAGATCGCCCGTCACGCGACCGGTCGCGACGCAGTCGTCGTCTTCGACCACGCGTACCACGGCCGCACCAACCTCACGATGGCACTGACGTCGAAGTCCATGCCGTACAAGAGCGGCTTCGGTCCGTTCGCCCCCGAGGTCTACCGCGTCCCGATGTCCTACCCGTACCGCGAGGGCCTCAATGTCGACGGCTCCAAGATCACCGGTGAGCAGGCCGCACAGCGCGCCATCACGATGATCGAGAAGCAGGTCGGCGCTGCCAACACGGCCGCCATCCTCATCGAGCCCATTCAGGGTGAGGGTGGATTCATCGTTCCCGCAGAAGGATTCCTCCCGACGCTCGTCGCGTGGGCCAAGGAGAACGGCGTCGTCTTCATCGCCGACGAGGTTCAGGCAGGCTTCGCTCGTACCGGCGCCTGGTTCGCCAGCGATCACGAGGGCATCGTGCCCGACCTGGTCACGCTCGCCAAGGGCATCGCAGGCGGCATGCCGCTCGCCGCTGTCACGGGCCGCGCCGAGCTCATCGACGCCGTCCACCCCGGCGGCCTCGGCGGCACCTACGGCGGTAACCCCGTCGCCTGCGCCGCTGCATTGGCGTCCATCGACCAGATGCGTGAGCTCGACCTCTGTGGCCGCGCACGCACCATCGAGTCGACCGTCGTCGGCCGAATGAACGCACTGGCAAAGGAACTCGACGTCATCGGTGACGTTCGCGGTCGCGGCGCGATGCTCGCCATCGAGCTGGTCAAGCCCGGTGGGCAGGAGCCGGACGCCGACATCACCAAGAAGATCGCCGCCGAATGCCTCGCTGCCGGCGTCGTGATCCTCACCTGCGGTACCTACGGCAACGTCATCCGTCTGCTCCCGCCGCTGGTCATCTCCGAAGAGCTGCTCGACGACGCGTTGACCGTCCTCGAGACCGCTATCCGCACTGCAGCACAGGGGAACTGACATGTCCAACGTCTCGGATCTTCTCGACTCGGTACCCAAGGGTCTCTGGCTCGGCGGCAAGCTCGTCCCGGCCGAGAAGACCTTTGCGGTCTACAACCCGGCAACGGGTGAGGAACTCGCCCAGGTAGCCGACGCCACCGCTGCCGACGGTATCCGTGCGCTCGACCTCGCCGCTGCGGCGCAGGAAGACTGGGCGGCCACTCCGGCACGTGTACGCGGCGAGATTCTGCGCACCGCCTTCGAATTGCTGCACGCCCGCGCCGAGGACTTCGCGCTGATGATGACCCTGGAAATGGGTAAGTCGTTGGCAGAGAGCCGCGGTGAGGTCAACTACGGCGGCGAATTCCTGCGCTGGTTCAGCGAGGAAGCAGTACGCATCGGCGGACGTTTCACGCAGGCTCCGGCCGGCAACGGTCGCATCCTGGTCACCAAGGAAGCCGTCGGACCGGTCCTCGCGATCACCCCGTGGAACTTCCCGCTCGCCATGGGCACACGCAAGATCGGACCGGCGCTGGCTGCCGGTTGCACCATCATCGTCAAGCCCGCCGAGGACACGCCGCTGACCATGCAGCTCCTCGGTCAGGTGTTCGCCGATGCCGGTCTGCCCGACGGTGTGCTCTCGATCCTCCCGACGTCCGACGCGGCCTCCATCAGTGGACCGCTGATGGAAGATGCGCGTCTGCGCAAGGTCACCTTCACCGGCTCCACTGGCGTCGGAAAGTTGTTGGTGCGCAATGCTGCTGACAAGCTGCTCCGCACGTCGATGGAACTCGGTGGCAATGCGCCGTTCATCGTCTTCGACGACGCCGACATCGACGCAGCTGTCGACGGCGCAATGCTCGCGAAGATGCGTAACGGCGGCGAGGCCTGCACCGCGGCCAACCGCATCTACGTCGCCAACTCGGTGCGCGAAGAGTTCACCGACAAGTTCACCGCCAAGGTTGCGGCCTTGAAGGTGGGCGCCGGTGACGCCGAGGGCACCAACATCGGACCGCTGATCAACACCAAGCAGCTCGCAACCGTCACCGGACTCGTCGACGACGCCGTGTCCAAGGGTGCTCGCGTTCGCACCGGTGGATCGGCACCCGAAGGCCCCGGGTTCTTCTTCACCCCGACGGTCCTCGACCAGGTGCCCGCCGACGCGCGCCTGCTGAAGGAAGAGATCTTCGGACCCGTTGCGGCAGTGGTCGGTTTCGACACCGAAGACGAAGCGATCGCGGCTGCGAACAACACCGAGTACGGTCTCGTGGCGTACTTCTACACCCGCGACATCGACCGTGCGATGCGCGTCTCGGCCAAGCTGGACACCGGCATGGTCGGCGTCAATCGCGGCGCGATCTCCGATGCTGCCGCGCCGTTCGGTGGGGTGAAGGAATCGGGCTTCGGCCGTGAAGGCGGAACCGAGGGTATCGACGAGTATCTCGATACCAAGTACGTAGCGCTCTAACTTGCTGTGCGCCTTTATTAACCGCGGGCGGTTAATAAAGGCGCACAGTTGTCTATTGACCCAACGGAGTCGGGCGGTAGTACTTGCCCTCGTGGTAGAGCAGCGGTGCGGCAGCGGATTCGTCGTCTTCTTCGGCGTGAACCCGCGTGACGAGTCCGATGACCAGCGTGTGGTCGCCGACAGGGATCAACTGGTCGACCTTGACGCGCATCCAGCTGGGGGTGCCGTGCAGCACCGGCTCCCCGGTGTCGAGCACTGCCCACAGTGACTCGTCTGCAAAACGCTGATCGGCACTACGCGCAAAGCGCTGGGCCAGATGCTGCTGATGTTCGCCGAGAAGGTGGATCACCAAGGACTCGGCTGCCTTGAGCGCATTGATGCTCGACGACGTCTCCGCGATGTTGAACGAGACGAGCGGCGGCTCGAGGGAGACGGACGAGAACGAAGTGGCGGTGAAACCCACCGGGCCGGTACCCGAATCGAGGGTCACGACGGTGACACCGGCGGGGTGGCGGCGAAGCGCAGCGCGGTAGTCACCGGCGCAGATGCCGGTGGACAACTCGGGCGTCGCTGCTACTTCGGGGACGTCGGGGGTGGTGTGGCTGGAAACGGCATTCGGCTTGTCAGACAACGGGAACTCTCCGGCTGGAACTCGAGGTGTGCGGTGTGGTCGAGGTGACTGCGCTCGGCATACACAGACATGCGTCGGTGCGGCACAGATCTACGTGCCGTCGACGCCAGTGGTTGCCGGCCGGGGTCCTGGTTGCAGTGCACATGGTGCGTCCAACTATAGGTGGACGCACGTCTGAGTGGTTTCGGACCGGGTTGGCTGAAGTGCTTCAGTCCATGTCGACGGCGAGGCCGGCGGTGATTCGGAGGAGTTCGGAGTACGTCGTGCGAAAGACCGTGTTGGGGTGCCCGGCGGCTGCCCACAACTCGGGGTACTGCTCGAGGGCGGTATCGACGTACGTCGGCAGGTTGGTGGGATGCCCGAGCGGAGCGACCCCACCGATCGGCTGGCCCGTCGCGGACTTCGCCATCTCCAGCGGCGCCCGCGTGAGCTTGCCTTCGAGGCGTTCGCCGGTGGCCTTCAGATTCACCTGATGCGCGCCGGAGACCAGCAGCAGGACCGGATCGTCGTCGAGAAGGAACACCAGTGACTTGGTGATCGCGCCTACCTCCACCCCGACGGCCGCCGCTGCCTCGGCCGCGGTGTGCGTGGCTTCGGGCTGCGTGACGATGACGCCGTGGTGACCCCGTGAGATCAGTGTTTCGGCGACGTGCGAGGCGTTGGGGTGGAGGAGGCTCGTCATGAGTTCAGACTAGGACTAGTCGGCGTTCGCCACAGCTGGAGTCGGCGTCGTGTCGGTGGACTTTCGGTTGCGACGGATCGTAAAGCCGAACAGCATGACCGCACCGATCAGTGCGTACAGGAAAAGCGTCAGAGCAGGCTGGCCGACGCCGACGTTGTTGAAGTAGACGATGCTCCGCACGCCTTCGGTGCCGGCGCCAGGTGTGATCCATCGGCCGATGGCGGCATAGAACGAGGGAATCACGTTGGAGCCGAATGCGCCTCCTGCACTGGGATTGCCGAGAATCACGAAGACGGCGATAGCCAGCGGGACTGCCAGAACGCCGATGGCAGCGCGCAATCCGAGTGTGAACATGGCGGTGCCGAACACCACGGCTGTTCCCAGGATCCACAGCGGGAACCAGTGGCCCGCGAAAGTTCCGAGTACGTGTGAGGTAATGAGGGCGCCGAGAGCTCCCGAGATGATCGAGTAGATCGCGATCACGCCCGTGTGTGCGCTTGCCTGGCGGAGAGTCTTCGGCGCACCGATGAACAGTCCGATGGCTGCCGCGAGGAGATAGCCGCCGACGACCCAGCCGACCGAGAGGTAGAAGCCCGAGAGGCCGCGGTTGTCGTGGGCTCCGACGGGGATCTCGTCGCGGACGACGAACTGTCGGTCCTGTGTCGCCTCGACCTTCGTGAACACCGCTTCGAGTGACGTCGCGATAGAGCTGCCGCCCGCGCTCGCGGTGATCAGGGTGTCCGGCCCGGCCGGGTTGATGACAAACGCGCCCTGGATCTCTCGGTCGTTGATCATGCGGCGAGCGGTCGCCGTGCTGTCGACCACCTGAGCGTCGAGCGGGCTGCCGTCGATGGCGTTGAGTTTGTCGGCGATCTGCTGATCCATGCCGTCGGGTGTGCCCTGATCGGCGATGACCGCGATTTCGATGTCTCGCGGAGTCGGCTGATGGAAGGCGGCGACGTAGCTGAGGATGAAGCCCATCTGCAGCAGGAGCACGCCGACGAACAACGCGGCCATCACCTTGGGTGCGCCGTACTTCACGAGCAGATTGTCGTGGTGGTGTTCGTCGTGGGTGGAGCTGTTGTCTGGTGCGGCGTGTGCCGGATGCGTAGTGGTCACGAAAGAGTCCTGATCTTGTCGAAAGTAAAGAGCTTGTCAATACCCGAGGTATTGAATACTCTAGGTATCGTGACTGAATCTCGTCAACCGGACTGGACTCCGGTAACCCGCCCCGGACGTGACGTGGTGCGGCAAAGACTGCTCGACGCTGCGGCGGAAGAGTTTGCGGAGCGCGGATTCAGTGCTGCACGTCTCACTGAAGTTGCTCGCCGAGCGGGCTTCACCAAGGGGGCTGTCTACTCCAACTTCGAGTCGAAACAAGATCTGTTCGCCGAACTGTTCGCGCAACGGTCTCTCGAACTGGCCGGCCGGGTGCTCGCCGAGATCGCCGGGATGAACCCCGCCGACGCGGCGGGCAAAGGTGGCGAGGCCATTGCAACGTGGATGGTCGACGACCCGGGGTGGTCGCTTCTCGTCCTCGAATTCGGAGTGCTCGCCGGGCGTGATCCGCAGATCGCTCAGGCGTACTTACGTGAGCGTCGCCACTTGCGCAGCCAACTCGTGGAGTTGATCGGCGAACGTGCCCGTGAATGGGGAGTGGACGATTCCTTTGACGTGCGGACAACCGCAATCTCGTTGATGGCGTTGATATCCGGGCTCGTTCTCGAACACTCCGTGGATCCGGAAGAGGTTGATCAGAGTGTCATGGGTGCCGCCGTGACGGCACTCTTCGCCGGCGCCGTCGCACGTGCAGGATTGTCCGCCGTCTGAGTTGCTCGGTTGACAGGCAACAGATTTGAGAACTACCCTCTGGGTGCAGTACCTCGTTAGGTGAGGCTTCTGCACGAACACAGGCCACTGATCTCACGACGTCGAGAGACGCCCAAGGTTAGGACAGATCTCCCCGGCTTAAGGGGTGATCCAAAGTGGCTTCCCGTTCTTGATCGGGACACGTCGTGCAGTGCCAAAACTCGGACGTGGAGGTGTTTTCGCAGCTTGATGCCGGTTTCTTCCGGCGAAGGCGAGAGTACGTCGATATTCGGTTCTCCTGGCGTGTGCTGTGCGCATGTACTTGTGTGGCGTCATCGGACGCCCCGAACTTTCAGGAGGTGACCATCGTGGACGACCCGCCGAGTCGATATTCGACCCATCCTTCTGTTCTTGCCGACGATGCTCACCCCGGTCTTTTGCTCTTCAGTCACTGACTCTTTGCATCCTCGGCTTCATCTGCGCGGCTTTGCCGCGACCGCTGACGACTTCCATTGTCGCTCAGCGCATTCTGCTGCCCTCATGCACTGGCATGGTCCGGCGTGTTCGGGCAGCCGAGGAGATTCGTCATGTCATTTTCCGTTCTCGCATTGCGGCCACGGCCCACGAGAAACAGTGCACAACAAACACATTCAACAGTCCTGGCAAAGGAAAGCGCACAGGAATTGGTCGACTTCTCGGCCTCGGACACGCGCACCGTTCTCGCGGATCTGACCACGACGGCCAACGGCCTTCGTGACGATCAGATCGACGATCTTCGTCGGCAATACGGGCGCAACGATGTCCGCCACGACCGCCCGGCGCCGGCAATCGTGCAGTTCGCGGAAGCCTTCAAGAACCCGTTCATCCTGATCCTGGTATTCCTCGCCCTGATCATGGTCGGGACCGACGTGGTCTGGGCGGACCCCGAGGACGGTCCTTCCTACGAGGGCATCATCACTCTCGGGTTGATGATCTTTGTCAGTGTCTCACTGAGGTTCTGGCAGGAATACCGTTCGAGTCGCGCCGCCGAGGCGCTCAAGGCGATGGTTACGACGACCGTCGCGGCCACCCGCAAGATCAACAACACCGTGGTCACGGCTGAGATTCCGATCGAGCAGTTACTGCCGGGGGATGTAGTCCAGCTTGCCGCCGGCGACATGATCCCGGCCGATGTCCGCATCATCCGGGCCAAGGATCTACAGGTCAATCAGTCCATGCTCAGCGGTGAATCGATGCCGGCCGAGAAGTCGGCGGACCCGTCGTCGGGGATCGACGTCGATCGGCTGCTCGAAGCCGAGAACATCGGGTTCATGGGTACTTCCGTCGTGTCGGGCAGTGGCACCGCCGTTGCGGTACACACCGGCAAGCGGACCTACTTCGGTGCCATGACAGCACAATTGGCGTCCAAGCGACCCGAAACCAGCTTCGACGTCGGGGTGCGCAGCGTCAGCTATCTGCTGATCAAGTTCATGCTGATCATGGTTCCCGCGGTGTTCATCATCAACGGACTGACCAAGGACTGGAGCCAAGCACTACTCTTCGGCGTCGCCACCGCCGTGGGGTTGACTCCGGAAATGTTGCCGCTCATCGTGACGGCGAACCTGGCCAAGGGTGCGCTCCACATGTCGCGCAAGAAGGTGATCGTCAAGCAGATCAACGCGATTCAGAACTTCGGTGCCATGGACGTTCTGTGCACGGACAAGACCGGAACTCTCACCGAGGACCGCATCGTTCTCGGTGAGCATCTCGATACTGCCGGACGTAAGTCCGAGGACGTATTGCGGCTAGCGGCGGTCAATTCCGTGAATCAGACCGGATTGCGCAGTCTTCTCGACGACGCGGTGATCGAGGCCGCCGGTCCCGAAGTGGTCGAGGAGATCTCGCGTCGGCACGGGTTGGTGGACGAGATTCCCTTCGACTTCAAGCGCCGTCGACTCTCCGTGGTGGTCGACCACGGAGACGCCGATCTGATCGTAACCAAAGGTGCAGTGGAAGAGCTCCTTTCGGTCTGTGAATCGGTGGAACTGGACGGGGTGACCCACCAATTGACACCGGGATGGCTGGCCCGAGTCGACCGTCTGGTCGCGGAGCTGAACGGTCAAGGTAAGCGAGTGCTTGCGGTGGCAACCAAGACAGTCGTCGAAGAGCAGCGCCGCGAGTACTCGACGGCCGACGAAGAGGGCATGACCCTGGTTGGACTGCTGGCCTTCCTCGACCCGCCGAAGGAATCTGCGGCCGGGGCGATCGAAGCCCTCGCGAGCCACGGAGTCGCGGTCAAGGTAGTGACGGGTGACAACGAACTGGTCGCCGAAACCGTCTGCGGCAAAGTCGGTATCGACGTGGGAACTGTTGTATCCGGCGCCGAGATCGAAGCGTTGAGCGACGACGCCCTCGACGAGTTGGTGCAGCGGACAACCGTATTCGCGAAGACGGATCCGATGCAGAAGGCACGCATTGTCGAATCGCTGCGCCGGGTCGGCCACACGGTTGGTTTCCTCGGTGACGGTGTCAACGACGCACCCGCACTGCGGGCTGCGGACGTCGGCATCTCCGTTGACACAGCGGCGGACATCGCCCGCGAATCCGCGGACATCATCTTGCTGGAGAAGGACCTCGGTGTACTCGAACAAGGAGTCATCGAAGGGCGTCGTACCTTCGGAAACATCCAGAAGTACATCAAGATGACTGCGTCGTCGAACTTCGGGAACGTCTTCTCGGTGCTCGTCGCCAGTGCCCTGCTGCCGTTCATCCCCATGATTCCCGTAGTTCTGTTGTTGCAGAACCTGATCTACGATCTCTCGATGCTCACGATCCCGTGGGACCGTGTCGACGACGACTTCCTCGCGAAGCCCCGCAAGTGGGAGACCAAGAGCCTTCGCCGGTTCATGGTGTTCATCGGCCCGATCAGTTCGATCTTCGATATCTCGACGTTCGCGCTGATGTGGTTCGTGTTCGCCGCCAACTCTCCCGAGCATGCAGCGCTGTTCCAATCGGGTTGGTTCATCGAGTCATTGATCTCGCAGACGCTGATCGTTCACATGATCCGCACCCGCAAGATCCCGTTCATCCAGTCGCGTGCATCGCTGCCGGTACTGCTCAGCACGGGCGCTGCCTGCGTCTTCGCGCTGGTGTTCCCGTTCACGTCCTGGGGTCATTCCCTCGGGTTGGTTTCACTGCCGTGGAACTACTTCCCGTGGCTGGTCCTCACCCTCGGGGCATACTGCGTCGTCACGCAGGTGGCCAAGGGAATGTTCATTCGTCGATTCGCGACCTGGCTCTAGGAGTTCACCGTGGAAATCCACGTCATCCTTGTGCGGATAGCGCTCGGGCTCGTCCTCGGCGCTGCCGTCGGGATCGAAAGGCAATGGCGCGCAAGGATGGCGGGTCTGCGAACCAACGCGTTGGTGAGCTTGGGTGCGACGCTCTTCGTCATCATGGGCGCGTACGGGTTTCAGGGCCCGGACGCCGATCCGACGCGCGTCGCAGCGCAGATCGTCTCGGGGATCGGTTTCCTCGGTGCTGGAGTGATCATGAAGCAGGGTGCGTCGGTCACCGGCCTGAACACTGCCGCCACTCTGTGGGCCACTGCCGCCGTCGGCGCACTGGCAGGCGGCGGAATGTACTGGGTCGCGGTGTTCGGTGCCGGCGCAATCATGTTGGCGAACACGCTGTTGAGGCCGTTGGGCCGGATGATGGATCACCAGCCTGCCCGAACCGGACGCGAAGAACCACCCGCGGACTACACCTTCGAGGTGACCTGTCACGGCGACGCCGAAGCTCACATCAGAGGTCTTACCGTGCAGTCCATTTCGAGGCCCGAGTTTCAGCTCCGGTCAGTGCAGTCCTTCGACATCCCGGACAGCGACCGCGTGCGGGTGGTGGCCGAACTGGCCGCCGCGGAGCGTGACGACGGACTCCTGGAATCCGCCGTCAGCCGACTTAGCCTTGAACCGTTGGTGACTCACGTTCGGTGGGAGGTGGAACCGTCGAAGTAGATTCGGGGTCGCTGTCAGTCAGCGCGCATGTTCCTGCGGCGCAAGTGAGTTCCCCGGTGCAATGTTCGCGCAGTTGGACGGTGCAGGCTTGCCGTTCAAGCGGTCGTCGACCCAGGCGAGCGCACCGGGCAGCCAGAGCATGGCGCCGAGGAAGTGGCTGATGGTGTCGTACTGGTCGTACTGAATCGCCAGGCCGGCGTCGCAGTACTTGCGTGCGAGGGTGCGGACGTCGCCCGTGATCATCACGCCGTCTCCCGCTCCGACACCGGGGCCGCCGGGTTGGGTGCCCTCGATGGTGCCGTTGGCCGCCTGCGCGATGAACATCGGAATGGTCGGTGTCGCCGCGGTGCCCATGTTGATCTTGTTCACGACATCGACGTACTCGGGAACCGTATTGGGATCGGCGTACTCGGGTCTGACCAGATCCTGCCAGGTCAGTCCGGGATACTGTGCCAGCACATTGCCGATGGACGCGTCTTCGAGTCGAGCCATGACGTCGCGTCCACGGTCACTGAGATACTTTCCGAAATCGATGTCGTACGAACGCGCAACGCCGACGATGGCCATGCCGACGACGCCGCCCCACCCGATGCTTCCGCTCGCGTAGCGAAGGTTGTTGGCCGGATTGACCAGCACGCCGCCTTGCGCGGCACCGATCAAGTTATCGTTGATCTCCGGTGCGTACGCGGGAGCGAGGATCGAAGCCCAGTTGGTGGCGATGGCTCCGCCGGAGTACCCCATGAGCGCGATCTCTGCGTTGTCGGTGATTCCGGTTTCCGGGACATCTTTGGCCGCACGCAGAGCATCGAGCGTCATCATCCCGTATTCGGGTCCGGCAGCGAAGTTGGCGTCCGGGCCCTCGGTGTCCGGGACGACGATCGTGTAGCCCAATGCGAAGAGCGGCCCGAACAAGGCTGCCTCGATGGACGTGAAGGTACCGCCGATGTTGAAGTTGCGTCCGCTGGGAGTCCAGTCGCCGATCGGGGTGTTACCCGCGATGGCTCGCGACGGGCTGTCGTCGGGGTTCAGCGAATCGTAAAAGGACTGGTACGAAACAACTTTGTTCGGTTGGGCGTTGGCCGGGCGCAGGATCGAGGTGACGTTGGCGGACGGCTGTCCCAGGGCGTCGGTTGATCGGTAGAGAACCTGGACTGCCTGTATCGGGGTCGGGATGTTGAGCACGGTGTACGGCACGGTGCGAGTCTCGAGTACCGCACCCGGGGCGTACGACGAGAGGGGTGCCGCGCCGTCGTAGCTGTAGAAACCGTCATCGGGGGACTTGGCAAGGACTGGCTGCGCGAGCGCTACCGGTGCGCCGACGCCTGTCAGTGCAAGCGCGAGTACTCCGACAACTGCGCGAGATAAGACCCTTGACGACATACTCGTCCTCCACATTGGTGTGCCACGCCCCACCCTGAGATCGTGGTGTGACGACCACCATATATTACTCGTGGGTAATGTGGGGATCGGTCAGATCGGTCGTCGTATCGAGGTCTCGACGTAGGAAGATTTCGGAGGACTCGCCTGGGAGTAACAGAACTCCCGCGTCGGTATATCCCATTGCGCGATAGAAGTTCTGGGCTGATTCGTCGGCGAGTGTCGAGGTGAGGACCTGCGAGTGTCCCGCGCGGCTCATGCGTTTTTCCCAATCTGTGACCAAAGCGCGCCCGATGCCTTGGCCGCGGTTCGAAGACAGGACGGTCAGCATGTTCATGAACGGAATCTCGTCCCAGAACAAGCCCCAGCGGAGCCATCCGATTGGTTTCCCGCTGTCCTCGGCGACGAGTATCCGGCCGCGTTGGATCACTGACGCGAGTTCCTCGGCAGCGACGTGCGAGTCGTGCTCACGTAAGAACGGCAAGTCTGTCTGTGCTGCGACGCGAATGTTCACCACAGAAGTCAGTATCGCCGTTCAGTCGGAGTTGATGGCGTTCGGCTTGGACAGGTAGACGACTCCGGGGATGTGGCTGGGGTCCGGCGGCAATTGGGAGTAGCCCGCTCGGGTGTACAGGCGAATGTTCCGCAGGCTCCTGCTTCCGGTGAACAGCTCGAAACGTGTGATGTGCTCCGGAGCGTTCTGTTCCACGTGCTGCAAGAGGCGTCGGCCGAGGCCGTTGCCCGCCAAGTCCGGTGCCACCATGAGGCGACCGATCTGCCATGCGGTTCCGTCCGCGGTTCCTCGCACGGCCCCGACGAGCCGGCCGCCGCGTCGTGCGGTCCAGACAGTCGACTCCTGAACCCAGGCTCGGACCGTGGGTAGGTCCTCGTGGAGCGGGGGTATGTCCATGCTGTTGTTGGAGATTGCTTCCGAAACCCAGCAACAGCGTTGTAGAACAAGGATTTCCGCGGCGTCCTCGTCCGTTGCGCGCTCTATGGCTATCTCGTTCATGGTTTCCCTTACGAATAGGTTCTTCGCACCCGCAGGGCAATTGTTCACCCGCAGGCTGAATTTGGCGCGCGGCTGAACAATTGGCGCGCGGCTGTGAATGCAGAGGGTTTCAATTCAGGCAGAACAAACAAAACGCCCGCGACCAATTGGTCGCGGGCGTTTCGTGAAAAAGAACGTCAGACAGTTGCCGGAGTGTTCTCGTCCAACTTCGGATCTGCATTCGCGATTCGCTTGTTGCGAATGAGGCTGCTGATGAAAGCAGCGCCGATCAAGAAGACACCGACCAGGCCGGTGATGATCTCGTTGATGTGAACGCCGATGGACACCATCAAGATCACGGCCAGAGCGCCGATGGCCCAGTGCGCACCGTGCTCGAGGTAGACGTAATCGGAGAGCGTGCCCTTGCGGACCAGGAAGACCGTGATGGAACGGACGAACATCGCGCCGACGAAGCCGAGGCCGAGGGCGATGATGATCGGGTCTGCTGTGATGGCGAATGCGCCGATGACGCCGTCGAAGGAGAAGGACGCGTCGAGGACCTCGAGGTAGAGGAACAGGAAGAAGCCGGCCTTACCGGTCGCTTTCGCGAGCTGCGTGGGGCCGCCGGACTTGGTGGTTTCTTCCTCTTCGCCTTCTTCCGGCAGATTGAACAGTTCACCCAATCCGTTGACCGCGATGTAGGTGATCATGCCCAGAACGCCCGAGATCATGACGGTGGAGACCTTGTCGTCAGCAGCGAGGAAAGAACCACTGAGAACCAGGACGATGCCGGCCACGACGACGGAGAGCTGATCGAGCTTGCCGATGCGAGCGAGCGGCTTCTCCAGCCAGGACAGCCAGGTGATCTCACGCTCTTCGAAGATGAATCCGAGGAAGAGCATCAGCAGGAACATGCCACCGAAGGCAGCGATCTGCGGGTGAGCGTCGGTGAGGATGGTTTCGTAGCTCGGCTCGCCGTTGGCGAAGTACGCGGCGTCGTCCGCAGGCGGGTTCAGTGCGAGGTCGAGTGCAGCTACGGGTCCGAGACCGGATGCAGCCCAGACGATCACGAGCGGGAACACCAGACGCATACCGAAGACGGCGATGATGACGCCGATGGTGAGGAAGATCTTCTGCCAGAATTCACTCATTCTTTGCAGAACAGTGGCGTTGATGACGGCGTTGTCGAAGGAAAGCGAGATTTCCAGAATCGACAGGATGATGACGAGGAACAGTGCCTCGGGTCCGCCGTAGATGAACGCAACGATCATCGCGAGGATCGAAATTGCGATGGATAAACCGAATATTCGCAGTACCACGGAGCGTGGCCCTTTCTAGTTGGTCAATGCAGAGTGGTTACTGCAAGCGGTCTCTCACCGCATCCGAACGTGAAAACGGGGAGGGTTCCACAGACTACTGCGGAACCTTCCCCGAGTCAGCTCGTCGAGAGCGAAGATCAGACGTTGACGCCGTAATCGCGCGCGATGCCCGCGAGGCCGGACGCGTAGCCCTGGCCGATTGCGCGGAACTTCCACTCTGCACCGTTGCGGTACAGCTCACCGAAGACCATGGCGGTCTCGGTGGAAGCGTCCTCGGAGAGGTCGTAACGAGCGAGCTCGTTGCCGTTCGACTTGTCGACGACGCGGATGTACGCGTTGCGGACCTGGCCGAAGGACTGCGAGCGAGCTTCTGCGTCGTAGATCGAGACGGGGAAGACAACGCTCTCGACCTCGGCGGGAACCGCTGCGAGGTTCACGTCGATCTGCTCGTCGTCGCCTTCGCCTTCGCCGTCCGTGTTGTCACCCTTGTGCTCGATCGAGCCGTCGGGCGAACGGAGGTTGTTGAAGAAGATGAAGTGCTGGTCGGAGAGGACCTTCTTGTTCGAGCCTGCGCCGATTGCGCTGGCGTCGAGGTCGAAAGCAGCTCCGGTGGTGGAACGTGCGTCCCAGCCCAGGCCGACGACCACTGCAGTCAGGTTCGGGGCCTCCTTCGTGAGAGAGACATTGCCGCCTTTGGTCAAGCTGACGCCCATTCAGGGGTCCTTTCAAGAGGAGAGACAAGGCCCACTACGACGCGAAGTCGTCTTGGGAGTGTGTTTACCTCCACCACCCTAACCGCAGTTCCGGTGTGTTCGCCGTAACAGCAGAATTACGAACCGAGAAGCGAAGTGCTGGACCCGTAGGATTCAATCGTGGTGGGAAGATGGTCGGAGCGCTTCAATCGGGGGGCAAGAGTGGGGGAGTCGGTCAGTCGTGCGCGGGAGGCGCAGACGGCCATGGTTTCGGCGTTCCTCGACATGGACAAGCGGCAGACCATCGCGTCGGCAGCAGTCGACGCTTCCGCCGAGCTGTACCCCGAGCGAGGGCTGCGCGCTGCGTGGGAACCCGTTCGGGATCGGTGCTTCCAGGCTGCGTCGGACTACCTCGACACATCCGAGCGCTATGGCAACGATCAGGTACTTCACCAGAACCCGAACGGTGCTCGGGCGGCGTTCGAAAAGTCGGTAGCCGAACTCGTCGAGGCGGCGAAGGGCGTCGACGCCTTCTACAACGGGCATCGTGCGCACCTCGAGCAGGCGACGGTCACGATGTCCGCCATTCCCGTCCTCGGCCAGCAGGCCCGAACCCTGGCGAACGCCGTCCGGGAAAAACTGGCTGCCACCGATCAGCGCTATCGCGAGTACCCGTCGGTGGTGACGGCCTCCGAACACCTCGACGACGCGGTTGCAGCGCTCGACAATGCGCGCTCATCCGGTCGCGCCGACGCAGTCCGCACGCGGGCCGAGAGTGTCCGCGAAGCGGTATCGGCGCTCGAGGAAGCATTGGCAGAAGCCCCGTCGACCCAGCACCGTGCCGAGATGACGATTTCCTCGGTCTCGACCAGGTTGTCGGCAGTGCGCACTCGAGTGGACCGCCTGGATCCGGCGTACTCCGCATTGCTGCGCGAGTTCAACGCCGCGAGTTCTGCTGACCTCGTCGACAACAGCAGTCGCAGCCGAGCGCATATCGATCAGGCCGACATCGATCTCAAGGAAGCGAAGCAGTCGCTGGCTGCGGGAAACCCCGAACATGCACTGGCTTTGATGGCCGAAGCCCGCGTGCACCTCGCCGACGCCGAAGCGTGTGCCGACGCCGTGACGGACCGTCTCGCTACTCTGCGTGCAGTCCGGGCAGATCCGAGCCAAAAGGAACGTGAGGTTCGTTTCCGGCTGAAAGACGCCCAGATGTTCGCTGTTAACCAAGGGTTGGTGGCGGAGTGGGGCTCCGTACTCGATGCTCAACTAGCAAGGATCGAGCGAGCGAGTGCGTCACTGTCGGGAACTCATCCGGACTACTGGTCGTATGTATTACAGCTGGACTCGGTATCGACGTTCATCACCGAAGTTGTCGAGAAGATGCGGGCGCGAGCCGGCAAAAACTGAATGGTCGGGCCGATCGGGGGATCGGAGTTGCTCGACGCGTTGTCACAGGGGGTCGTTTCATGGACTTGATTGCGGTTACAGAGAGAAGAGAAATGCAGCACTTTCAACATCTCGAGGATGACGTGCGGGAGCAACTGTTCCTGCATGCGCCTCGATCGTTCGCGGATTCCGACGAGAGGGATCTGCTCGCGATTGCTCTGGGTGCAACTCTCTACGTTCCTGCCACCCGGGCCGGGTTGGCCGACATCGTGGTCAAGCGTGCGTCCGAGGGCGTCAGCTCGATGGTGCTTGATCTCGAGGACGCCGTCGCGGATCACGAGGTGGAGTCAGCGCGAGCGAACGCGGTTGACGCTCTCGACAAGATCGCGTCCACCGACGCCGTCGGCATGCTGCTGTTCGTGCGGGTTCGTGAAGTCGCGGACATCCACAAGGTCGCCGCGTCGTTGACCGAGGGGCGCGCCGCGCTCACCGGGTTCGTCATCCCGAAGTTCGGCAGCGAGTCCGGCCCTGTGTTCCTCGACGCCGTCGCGGACGCATCCGAGTTGCTGGGCAAGCATCTCTACGCGATGCCGGTACTCGAATCACCCGCGCTTGTGCACCGCGATACTCGCGATCTCGAATTGCGCACCATCAGTGGGATTCTCGCGCAACACCGCGATCGAATCCTTGCCGTCCGCATCGGCGCCACCGACATGTGCAGCACTTTCGGCATCCGTCGTGACCGCGATCTGACCATCTACGACGTGCGCGTGGTGGTCGACGTCATCGCCGACATCGTCAACTATCTCGGGCGCGCGGACGGTTCGGGTTTTGTCATCACCGGGCCCGTGTGGGAGTACTTCGCCGATCACGAACGCATGTTCCGGCCGATGCTGCGCGCCACCCCGTTCGAGGAACACGACGCCGTCCGGTTCCGTCAGCATCTCGTCAGCCGCGACCTCGACGGTCTGCTCCGTGAGATCGCGCTGGACCGAGCCAACGGAATCCAGGGCAAGACGGTCATCCACCCGTCGCACGTCGCAGCGGTCAATGCACTGTCCGCTGTCACGCACGAGGAATATCACGATGCCCTCGACATTCTCGGTGCCGACGCCGGGGGAGTTCAGGCGTCCGGCTACCGGAACAAGATGAACGAGATGAAGCCGCACCGCAATTGGGCCCATCAGACTGCGCTCCGAGCTCACGTGTTCGGTGTGACCAACAAGGGAATCACGTTCGTCGAGTTGCTGACGGCGTTGGTCGATCGATGACAGAGCTTGTCCAGTCCAAGGACGTTCCCTGGGCTACAGCAGAATTCGGCTTGGACCTCGTTCACGGTGATTCGTCACTCGGGCATTCGGTGCCCGATCTGGTGATCCCGGGACTTCGGCGGAATCCGCGTCGCGCTCATCTGCTGGTGTCCACTGTGCTGGGAAAGCACGTGCCCACCGAGCCGTCCGTGGTCATCGGTGCTGCCGACGACCTCGGCGATCTGGTGCGGACAACCCTCGGTGAGGGTGTCGACGTCGTCGTGCTCGGGTTTGCCGAAACCGCAACAGGTTTGGGTCATTGCGTTGCGGCCCGTCTGCGCGCTCACTGCTACCTGCACTCGACTCGTCGCGACGTACCAGGTGCTACGACGCTCGCCGGGTTCGAGGAGGGGCACTCGCACGCCACGAGCCATCTGATGCAGCCGACGTCCGCCGAACTGTTCGAGAACGACCTGCCTCTGGTCCTCGTCGACGACGAGATCTCCACCGGCGCCACCGCGATCGATGCCATCCGGGCGCTGCACGGGCAATGCCCGCGAAGCCGCTACGTCGTGGCCTCGCTGGTGGACATGAGAACCGAGGAACACCGAGTCGCCGGCGAAGCCGCGGCGGCAGAGTTGAATGTACGAATCGACTACGTCTCTCTCGCTTCGGGTTCGACGGTCCTGCCCGACGGCCTGACCGAGCGCGTCACGGCGCTGGATGCTCCGGATCTGAATCCGATCGGTGATCGCCGCGGCACGCTGTCTCAGATGGATCTGCCGTGGCCGGCACATGTCCCCGACGGTGGCAGGCACGGCTTTCTCGACGGCGACACCGCGGCATTCGAGTCAGCCGTCGAGGCAGCGGTGTTCATTCTCAAATCGTCGATCGACGCGTCGCGTGCTGTGATCGTGATCGGTCACGAGGAGTTGATGTACCTGCCACTGCGCATCGCTGCAGGCTTGGAAAGCTCTGGGCGAGCAGTTCGTTACCAGACCACGACGCGTTCACCCGCCTACGTCGTTGACGTGCCGGGATACCCGCTGCGTCGCGGGTTCACCTTTCCGGCGCCCGAACTGGGCGAGAACGAACCCCGATACGTCTACAACGCGCAGTGGCCTGATGCGGCGGTCGACGCCCTTGCGTTGCTGGTCATCGACGAGCCCGCCGACACCGATCGGTTGACGGCGATGGACGGAGTGGTCGAGGTGTTGCGGAACTCCGGCACCGACGTCCTGGTCGCCACCGTTCGCGGGGCCGATCCGTCGGCGCTGCGAGATTCCAGAGCAGGGAGCTCGTCATGAACGAACCATTGGTCGGGCCCGAATTCGGTTCGTACGCGCCGGGCGAAGTGAAGTGGCTGCTCAAGGATCTCTCGCACGTGGATCTCGAAGCGGATGTATCCGTGCGCGAGAAGCGTATTCAGTCGGGTGAGGCGCACTATGCCGAGTCTCTCCCCATCGAGTACCAACCCGATCAGGCATACCGGGATCTTTTCGAGACGGTGCTCGCCGAGAGCGCTCCACGGTTGGCGCGCGCTGTCGGGACCGTGATGGACCTGGTCTTGGCCGAGCGGGGGAGTGACATCACGCTGGTCTCACTCGCCCGGGCCGGAACACCGATCGGGATTCTGATGCGGCGCTGGGCCCAGCAGACCCGCGGGTTGACGTTGCCGCACTATGCGGTGTCCATCGTCCGTGGCAAAGGAATCGATTCCGTCGCACTCGATTATCTTGCGCACCATCACGACTCGGAGAACGTCGTCTTCGTCGACGGCTGGACGGGCAAGGGCGCCATCGCCCGCGAACTCGACGCAGCGTTGACGGAGTACCACGAGGCAGGCGGAGCGAAGTTCGACTCCGATCTGGCTGTTCTCGCCGACCCCGGACACTGCGTGCGAACGTACGGGACCCGTGACGACTTCCTGATCGCGTCGGCGTGTCTCAATTCGACGGTGTCCGGCTTGGTCTCACGAACTGTCCTCAACGACACCCTCATCGGGCCCGGCGATTTCCACGGCGCCAAGTTCTACGCCGACCTCGCCGACGTCGACGTTTCCAACAGGTTGCTCGACGTGGTCTCGGCCGAGTTCGATTCGGTTCGCGGCGACGCAGCGGATTCTCTTGCTGCAGTGCTCGATTCCGATCGGACGCCGACCTGGGCCGGTTGGGAGTCGGTGGAGAAGGTGCAGGCCGAGTACGGGATCTCGACGGTCAACTTCGTCAAACCCGGTGTCGGAGAAACAACCAGGGTGCTGCTGCGCCGGCTTCCCTGGAAGGTTCTGGTGCGCGAACTCGAAGCCCCGGAGCACGCACACATCCGGTTGTTGGCACAGGCCCGTGGGGTCCCGGTCGAGGTCGTCCCGGATCTCGCCTACTCGTGTGTCGGCCTGATCAAGGACATCACGTGAGCCGTGTGGACACCGCTGCGTCCCAGGTCCTGATCGCCACGGATCTGGATCGCACGATGATCTATTCGCAGGCCGCGATCGGCGGCGATCCCAGTGGCTCCGACCTGGATTCGGCACCGAGCCCGCTGTGCGTCGAGTACTACAACGGCGGTCCGCTCTCGCACATGAGCGTCGAATCGATCGAACTGCTGACCGCGCTCAGCTCGCGGGTTCCGGTAATTCCGACGACGACCAGGACCATTGCGCAGTTCCAGCGGATCGATCTTCCCGGCGGACCGTGGAAGTACGCGATCACGAGCAACGGCGGAAACATCCTCGTAGACGGCGAAGCCGATCGCGACTGGCGAAACGAGATCGACCGTTCGACCCGTAAGTCCGGCGCCGAGTTGCCGCAGGTTCAGGCGGAACTGGAATCGCGGATCGACTCGAGCTGGGTCAGCTCCATTCGTGTTGCCGACGACCTGTTTCCATACCTGGTCGTCGATCTGGCCGTGATGCCGAGTGAATTCGAAACCGAATGGAATGGGTGGTGCGTGACGCGGGGCTGGAACGTCTCGCGTCAAGGCCGCAAGATCTACACGATGCCCGACGCGGTCTCGAAGTCACGAGCGCTGGCAGAGGTGCGCCGCAGACTGGTCGAGTCGGGTGATCTGGATCAGTCCGCCGTCGTGATCTCGGCTGGTGACGGCGCATTGGATGCGGACATGCTCGAATACTCCGATTTCGCGATCCGGCCCAGGCACGGTGAGCTGGAAGAACTGAATTGGCAACGGCCGACCGTTACTGTGACAGAAAGGTCCGGTATCGCAGCGAGCGCGGAGATCTTGCGGTGGTTCTCTTCCGCGCTCGGGTAATACACGCTCTCTATGAAGGGGATTTAGTTGTCTGTATCGCTTGCCAAAGGGCAGAACGGCCCGCTGGACGTCTCGGATGTAGTTGTCTCGGTTCAGCTGGCTGCGGCCGCTGACCTGTCTGCACTCCTCGTGACGAGCAACGGAAAAGTTCGTTCCGACGCCGACTTCGTCTTCTTCAACCAGCCGACCGGACCCGGCGTGCAATTGGTACCCAACCCGGGTGGCATTGCCTCACTCCGAGTCTCACTCGCCGGCGTACCCGCCGATATCGAGCAGGTTCGCGCCGTCATCACGCTCGACGACGCTTCGTCGAACTTCGGGCGCACTGCTGCACCGACCGCTCGGGTCTCCGATGCGGCCGGGAACGTGTTGTACGAGTACGTGATCGACGGCCTCACCACCGAGTCCATCGTCATCGCGCTCGAGGTGTACCGACGCCAGGGTGCGTGGAAGGTGCGCGCCGTCGGCCAGGGGTACGCGGGTGGATTTGCCGCGCTGGTCACCGATCACGGTGTGTCCGTCGACGATGCACCACCGCCGCCTCCCACTCCGGTCGCGGCTCCGGCGCCGATCACCCCGCCCTCGTCCGTCGCTCCTACACCGCCGGCGTACAACCAGCCGCAGCAGCAGCCTTCGTACAACGCGCCGCCGGTTCCGCCGGCCCCGCCCGCGTACAACCAGCCGCCTGCCTACAACCAGGGACCGACGCCGCCGGCCTACCCGCCGGCGCAGCAGCCTGCGTACAACCAGCAGCCGACGTACAACCAGCAGCCGACGTACAACCAGGCACCCCCGGCGCCTCCCGTGCAGAACCAGCCGCCGGCGCAGCAGCCCGAGGTGAGCCTGGTCAAGGGACGCCCCGTCAGCCTGACCAAGGGCCAGAAGGTCACACTCCGCAAGGAGGGCGGCGTCGCGCTCACCATGATCCAGATGGGTCTGGGTTGGGATCCGATCAAGAAGAGCGGCCTGTTCGGAAGCCGTACCGCCGACGTCGACCTCGACGCTTCGGCACTCCTGTACGCCGACGGCAACCTCGTCGACGTCTGCTACTACGGTCAGTTGACGTCCAAGGACGGCTCGGTCCGTCACATGGGTGACAACCTGACCGGCGACGGAGACGGCGACGACGAGGTCATGCTCGTCGATCTGCAGCGGGTCCCGGCTCACGTGACCACCGTGATCTTCACCGTGACCTCGTACCGCGGACACACGTTCGAGCAGGTCTCCAACGCTTTCTGCCGTCTCGTGGACAGCACCACCAACTCCGAGCTCGCTCGATACACGCTCCAGGGCGGCATGGCTTTCACCGGAATGGTGATGGCAAAGGTGTACCGCGTGAACGGTGAATGGAAGCTGCAGGCCATCGGTGAAGGTATCCAGGCCAAGCACGCAGGAGAAGCTGCGCCGCAGCTGGGCCGTTTCCTCACTGCTTGAGTCGAGACTGCATAGTCGAGATGAATCCGGTTCGGCGGTAGGTGATTTCGATCGCCGTCCGTCGAACCGGACATCGTTTCACCCTCTGTGCGTTAACCTCATGCGGCATGTCGAGCCGTCAGTCGAGCGGCCGTGCGCGAGAGGACTTGGCACAGTAGATGATCATTCGAGGGAAACTTCTCGGTCGGGCGGCGGCCGTCGCAGGCGTTGTGCTGGCGCTCGTGAGCACCGGAATCGCGCAGGCTTCGGTGCCGCAGTCGGAAACGCTGTCAGGTGTATCCGGCACCGGGATCAAGTACGTCGCCCTCGGTGACTCCCGCGCCTCCGGTCCAAGGCTGGAACCGATGTACCCCGACGCCTGTTCGCGTTCGTACGAGAACTTCGCGGGCAAGATCTCTCGGGCACTCGAGGTCGCGGAGTTCGCCGACGTCTCTTGCAGCGCGGCACGCGCCGAGAACATCATCGACACTCCACAGCTGATTCCGAACTACTGGCCTGTCCAACTCGATGCCGTTCACCCGGACACCGACCTGATCACCATCTCGATCGGCGGCAACGACTCCAACAGCATCTTCCTCGGTCCCCTGTGCGTCGCTCCGGGGCCAGGAACCGATCGTGGATGCCGGTACGACCCGCTCGCGAATTCCGTAGCCCAATCCGGAATCGACCGGGCTGCCGGAGAATTGGATCGCATCCTGACTGCGGTCACGCAGCGCGCGCCTGACGCTCGCATCTACCTGATCGGTGAGGGCGGCATGATCTCCTCTCGCGGATGCTGGCCGAACATTCCGTTCTCAGACGCCGACGCATCCTGGTTCATGGACTACTTCGCTCGCTACAACACGAAGTTCGACGAGGTCGCCCACGCCCACGGTGTGCGCACTGTCGACATTGCGGCGGCGAGCATCGCCGGCGGGCACGACGCATGTGCGAGTGCAGATCAGCGTTGGTTCGAAGGCCTGTTCTCGGAGTCGACGGCGCAGCGCTTGCACTTCACGGACGCCGGGATGACCGCGGTCGCCGATCTAGTGGTGGCGGATCTGCAAGGCTGACCGAGAGAGCCCGGTCATGGCATAGTTCGCTGCTGTGGGTATGACTTTTGTTCCCGGACAGAACGCGCCGCTGCAGGCGCCCGTGGTGACGTTTCGAGCCGAGAGCCAGACGCCGTTCGACGTGTCGGCGCTGGTAGCGGACGCGAACCTGCGGGCATTGACGTCCGCGGACTTCGTGTTCTACAACCAACCATCCACCGCTGGAGTGCAACTCGACCAGAGCGGCATCCGGGTGGAACTCGATCGACTTCACCCCGATGCCGCGGCCGTGTTGTGCATCGTCAGCGTGGATCCGGCAGCGACGGCCGCGGGCGCCTTTCGCACGGCCGGGCTCTCCGCCACCCTGAGCGATCAATCCGGTTCGGTCCTGGCCGAATTCGCGATCCCCACCGCAGGTACCGAGACAGCGGTCATCTGCTGGGAGCTGTACCGAAAGTCCAGTGCCTGGAAGATTCGGGCCGTAGGGCAGGGCTATGCGGGTGGTCTGGCGGAACTGATCTCGGTGCACGGCGTCGAGGTGGACGACGAGCCGGCACAACCAGGCCCGACAGCTGCGCCCGAGTGGGACTCCGCCGTGGAGCCGTTGGAGGTGGGCCGCGGCCTCGAGCGTGCGTGGATGATCTTCGAGGACGCCTCGCGTTCTGCCGCTTCCTTCGTCTCCAGCAGCGAGTACGCGCTTGCCCGTTTGGACGAGGATCTGACCGCAGCCGTCGCAGATCCGTCGTTGCGGAACTCGGCAGCGGGAGTGGCGGCGCGCGATGCCGCACAGAAGCGTCACGACGACCTCGTCTCACTCGCGCGGGACAATCACGCCCGCGACAGCGCTCAGCTTGCGCACGAACTCGGCGTGATCGACGGCGTGCTCCCACGGTCGATGGCGTCGTGGAAGTCGGTGTCCTGGGCGGGTACAACCGATCCGGCTCAGATCACGGCCGTCAGCGACGGAATGCGTCTTGGCGAGCTGTCGGCTCCGGACCGCGGCACACTCACCGTTCCCTACTGCGTCCCGTTGCCACTGCGCCGGCCGATCTGGGTGGACAGCACGTCGAGCAAAGCAGCGCTCGGTCTGATCAGTGCCGTCACCGTGCGCGTCATGGCCGCCGGCCCGATGCCGCTACTCGACGTCGTCGACCTGACCGGCTCGCTCACGCCACTGACCGACCGACTGGCACCGATGCTCGCGGGGCCGGTCATCACCGCTCACACCGAGATCTCGGCGCGCTTGCGGGCACTGGCCGAGGCCGTCGACATGGGCGAACTCGCGCGAATGAGTGGTGTCGCAGATGGCCCGAGTTCCCTGCGCCTGTTGATCCTCAGCGATTTCCCGCACGGATATTCCGCCGAAGACGCACAGACCATCATGTTCCTCGCCGAACGCGGACCGGCAATCGGTTTGTCGATACTGATTGTCGGAGAGGACGAGTCGAACTTCGCGGAAGAATCCGTCGCCGCGCTGTCCGAGGGGTGCCAACATCTTTCGGCAGCAGGGCAGACGGAGGTTCACGATCCGTGGACCCGCACGCAATGGCACTTCACCCCGGACGTGCTCGACCCGATCTCCGAGTCGCGAATTCTGGCAGTGTTCGACCGCACCTAGCGGCCGATGGCGGATTGCCGAGCGCACAGGCAGAGTGGTGGTACGACCACGCGCGGTGTGTGGCGGCAATACTCGAGGAGACTCATGGCATTCTGGGATCAGTTGAAGGCTAAGGCTCAGGAGATGAACGGCCAGCTCAAGACAAAGACCAGCCAGTTCCAGAACAAGGAATTCAAGAACGCGAGCATGGCAATGTGCGCGTTGATCGCCGCCGCAGACGGTTCGATCGATCCGTCGGAGCGTCAGAAGACCGCCGCGCTGATCATGAGCAACGAGTCGCTCGCGGTCTTCCCGCCGGACGAGCTTCGTGAGCAGTTCGACTGGTACTGCAGCAAGCTGTCCTCGGACTACGAGTTCGGCAAGGTCGAGGCAACCGCGACCATCGCCAAGCTCAAGTCGAAGCAGGATCAGGCCCGCGCAGTCATCCAGATCGGCATCATCATCGGCGGCGCGGACGGCAACTTCGACGAGCACGAGCGCGGCGTCGTACGCGACATGTGTTTTGCAGTCGGAATCTCTCCGGCCGAGTTCGATCTCTGATCGATTCAGAGCATGAAAGCGGGTGCGGCGCGAAAGCGCTGCACCCGCTCTTCTTTTCAGTACTCGGGATAACCGTCCTCGGGTCCCAGCATGCGCTCGATCCTCGTCCGCGTGATCTTGGCGAGCTCGTCGACGCAGACCTTGCGCTCGACGGACCGTTCGTTGGACATGCGCTGGCCGATGTTCTCGAGCAGGTCGTCGGCGTCGTGGCCGTGCGAACACCACAGATACCGGAAGCCGAAGTTCCGCTCGTACTCCTCGCCGGCGCGATAGATGGTTGCCATGACGGCGTCGTCCGGAACCCAGATCGAGCATTGCTCGAGGTGGGACGGCACGCTGTTCCTACGGACGCCGACCGGTGGATGGCATTGCAGGGCGCGTTCGACGTCGACGTCCGAGAGGTTGAGAATCGCGTCCTCGGCGCGCGAGAGGATCTCCGCGTGATCGGCGAACGGACGTCCGTCGCTGACCCACCCGGCCCACGTCAGCGAGCAGCAGCACTCGAACAATGCGTGAACTGCCTTCTGCCGCGGTAGTTCGTTGAAGCGCTCCAACCCGATCGATTGATGTAGCAGCATGTGACCTCCCGGCCCGTTGTGCCTTCAGGCGCGCTCGACATGCCGCGCGGTAACCAGATGCGCGGCCATATCGATAATCCGCCGCTTCACCTGGGAAAGGAAGGTTTGCTCCCCGAGTTTTCAGGTTCTTAACGCGGCGTAACGAGCTGACCGACACGGTCTCCACCCGACAAGGTTCGCTGACGAAGCCGACTCAACCGGGCGCCGATGACCACAGGAGATGGCGAGCAATCTGTCCCGAAAAGAGGCCAATCAACGTTGCGTCTGATGCAACTTCACGGAGATCGGTTGGCGATCCCGCCGTCTCCGAAAGGCGACCAGCGGCTTGACAGGGTCGGCTCTCGTTTGAGGCTCTCGGCGTCGGCCCCTGCAATGGGCAGGGAGTGTGTCTCGTTCGCTGGCAGTCGTGGAGGCTCCGCGCGAGTTCGCGGTTGGCTCGATTTTGTATCGGGCCGTAGATGTCATATCAAGAATCTATGAGGTCGAGGGTGGATACGGTGGGCGAGCGGAGGGGGATGTGGATCGTCGCCGCATTGTCGATACTTGCTCTGGCAGCACTCATCTGCGCGGTGGTGACGTTCAGCATTGCTGTGCAGTCGATCTCCGGTGGTATGGGTCCTGCTGTCGAAGCGAGGGTGCTGGACGTGGAGGACGGTGCCACGCTGGGCCGTTGTGTGCATCCGCGCACCTATACGGTGGGATGGGCGCAGGACGAGGTGGACCACATCGAATCGTTCGTCGAGTGCTCCAGCGCGCACGAATACGCTGTGGGGCAGACGGTCAGGTTGTGGCGGGGTTCGAGTGGTCACTTGGTCGGATCGAGTCCGACGCTGATCGTGGCTTTGAGCAGTTCGCTGTCATTGGCGACGGGAGCGTTGGCGGTTTTCTCCGGGCGGAAGGCAGTTCGGGCGTGGCCGGCTCGACGGAAGGGGCGTAGTGATGTGGGGACGTTGAACATGTGAGTCCGTATGGCGGCGGCGGTGGCAGGGAAACCGGAATTTCACGTAACCGTCCTCGCGGCTACGCCATTCGAACGCAAGTAGCTCGGCGATTCTTTTTGTGGGGCGACGCAAGCGCTCGCTGCCTCGGAAGTAGCTCGTAGACGTCACGATCTTCCACGGTTTATCTGCGCCGTTGGTGTGTGAACGGCGAACTCTCCATGAGGTGCCGTGACTCACTCAGAGGTTTTCGTCCTGGACGACGGGTATTGATTGTTCGATGTAGTCGGCGTCGGGCGTCGCGTCGACGGCTGCGGGTACGCGGTCGTTTTCCATGGCGGTGGTCCTTACTGTGCGGTGTGTCCTTCTGGCTGTGCGGATTTCAGTGTTGTTTGCGCGTTGTCGCGGCGTAGTGCTGCGGTGCTGTCCTCGAGTTCGAGGACCCGCCTGATGCCGACGAGGTTGATGCCGCCGGCGATGGGGTGTTGCTCACCAGGCTCGCGGCGGGCACCCTCGAAGCTGCAGCGCCGGCCCCGCCGATCATGTTGCCTCGCTACTCGTATCGGGTTCCGGTGATGCGGCCTCGAGCCACTCAACGCTCCCCTCCGTTGCAATTGAAGTGAAGGAACACTGCGCGATTCGAATACTGCACGGCCCGTCGACCTCCCCGGTTGTCACTGATCCGGAGCAACAACGCATTCGAGGAGGCTTCAGATGATTGCTGGGGTGGGATTCGGTGGCTTCCATTGCCGTGGGAATGGCGGATAGCGCTCTCCTAGGTGACTCCATGCGAGCTCAAGCGGAACGCAGTTTTACTGACGCCCTGGTGAACACTTCGGCGGCCATGAAGCTCTTACGTCGACTGCTCAAAGGACTGGAGTTGTGCTGAGTGTGATGGTCACCGACAGACTGGCCAGCTACAGATTGGATGCCCGTATCTCTGTCAGCTGCTGAAACCGCAGGCGTCTATGTCACGCGAGCGATCCCTCGAGCAGATCGACGAGAGCATCGGTATGGGTTAGTTGCGGATGGTGCCCGGCACCCGGCAGCGAGATCAGCTTGATGTTCGGAAGTGACTCGAGCTGCGCAACCGCGGCCGGGTCGATTGGGTCTTTGCTTCCTGTGATGATGCGGACCTGGCCACTGAATCGCCTAAGCGCTTCTTGGAGTTCAGCACGCCACCGCTTCGATCCCGCACGGGCGAGATGCTCGGCCACGCTCTTGGAACTGCTTCGCTCGAGGTCACTGAGACTGGAAACGAGAGAATCCGCGCTCGCTTCTGATCCGGTCAGTTTGCGTGAGAGCCGTGCCGGGTCTGCGTGTCGCAAGTAGGCGCGTACGAGCGGCTTCAGTCTGGCCGAGGCACCCATCGGGGCCTGGAGGAAGAACGGTGCGATCAACGTGAGGGACTTCACCTGCGCCGGGAACCGGTCAGCCGCAACTACTGCAGCAGCCGCACCGATGGAGTGGCCGACGAGGTCAGCAGGTTCACCAGCTACTACCGCCGGCAGCCACTCATCCCAGTCCTGAACGCCGGCCCCGCTACTGAGGCCGAGGCCGGGCAAGTCGACGACCCGCCCCTCGATGCCGGCAGCTACCTCTGCCCACGTGTCCGCGTTCACGGGCATGCCGGGAAGAATCACCCGACTCGATCCTCGTACGCCGAGCTCAAATGTCCTCAGGCCGCCGACGTCGACGAATCGACGGTCGGCGGACATGACGGCACCAAACCGATGCGCTGCCAGGTAGTCGGCCCACCGTTCGAGGGACACCAGCACGTCGGGCATCAGGATCCCGTGTCTGTCGGCGAACTCGACGGCGGACTCTGTCGGATAGCGGTCGGCGGACATGAAGGTGAGGGTCTCGGGATCGGCCTTGGTGATCTGCTGCGGGAGCCGTTTGATGACGCCGATCGGAATCCTGACCCGCGGGACCTTCGCACCGAGATGCCGACCGACGTGTGTGAGCAGGTCCGCTAGCGGTGGGGTGTCGTCGTGGAGAACCCAGTAGGCCATGCCCTCAGCAGCGGGATCGACCGCAGCTGCCGTCATGAAGGCCGCCAGATAGTCGACCGTGACGATCGGGAGAAACGTCGATTCGTTTCCAGGCAACGCTGCTGCGGTGCCGTTCCAAATCTGCTCGACTGTGCTGGCCAGCCCGATGTGCTGGTCGGATTCCCCGGTGGCGCTGTCGCCGATCACGCTGGACGGATTGACAATGGTCCAGGGAACTCCGTGCTTGAGGGCTCGGGCCTGGAAGATTGCGTCGGATTCCACTTTTGACGCTTCGTAGGCGCCAAGGTCCTTGTAAACCGCGGTGCGGTGATCGTCGGGCCATGGAACCGTTGTGGGGTCTTGTCCGCCGACGCGGTAGCCCGACACGTGGATCACGCGCTGCAGGTTGGGGAGGTCCTTGGCGAAGTCGATCAGCTTCTCGACGATGCCGACGTTCGCGCTGCGTGCCTCCTGGGCGGTCATTCCGAATCGGTAGGACCCGGCGCAGTTGTGGATCTCTGTGATGAAAGGGAACGCCGATGGGCCACCCGCGACGATTTCAGGAGCGTCGAAGTCGACGATCGTCGTGCTGATGCTCCGCGTCAGGCCATGCTCTCTGACCCATCGCTCGACACGGGCCCCGGACTCGGCGGTCCGAACTGCCGCCGTGACGTTCGTACCAGCCTCGGCGAGAGTCAGGACGAGGTGCCGACCGACCAGACCTGAGGCCCCGAAGACCAGGGCGTGACGGGAGACGTCGCGTGGAGTCATCGCGTTCCGCCAACGGTCTGGCAGCGCTGGTTGATGAGCTCCGCAACGATGTCAGCGGCCGAAATCAGGGGTTGCGTGTTCTGCGTAGCGCGAGAGACGATGACCGCCCCCTCGATCGTCGACACAACAACGGTCGCCAGGGATCGGGCCTCGTCGGGGAGAACGCCGCTGGCCTCGAGAAACGCGGTTGTCAGGGCGATCCACGACTCAAAGGCAGCGGCGCACGCCTGCCGCAGACGCTCGTTCTCCGCGCCCATCTCCAGGGTGACGACAGAGACCGGGCAACCCCGCCGGAAGTTGCTCTCGCTGACGATGGTCGTCAGGGCCTCGATCGCGGCGCGTGCGGCCTCGGCCGCATCGACCCGGGAAATCGCGGCCTCTGCAATCAGCGTCCCGAATGCCTTCGTGGCGAGCTCAATCGCTGCGACGCCCAGGCCTTCCTTCCCGTCGGGGAAGTGGAAGTAGATCGACCCTTTCGGCGCTGCGGCGTGTTCGATCACGGCGTTCAGGCCCGTGCCGCTGTAGCCGCTGGTCTGGATGAGCTCGAGCATGGATTCTGCGAGCCGTGCCCTTGTCAGGTCTCCTTTGGATGCCATGAGTCAACAATAGACCGGTCTACATATTATTTTCAACCGAGAGAATGCATCTACCAACCAGTCTCGTCGTGATCGACATGCGTGTGACCGCCGACGCCATCATCGGAGTGCCGGCGACCTAGGATCCGGCCAAGGCTTCGGGTCAGGTCCGCTTGCGGGTCGCGATCTCGTCGGAGAGCTGCTGAACGTGGGCGGCGTCCGCGTCCCGGGCAAGGGCGACGTAGTGGTCCATGACGGCCGGCCGGTAGCGCACGGGCAACGTCTGTCCTGGGGCGAGTCGTGTCAGCTCGGTGATCGTGAGGTCTTCGTCTGCGATACCGCGGAACAAGATGCCGTCGGAGGTCTCCACGTCGAACATCAGGACCACGCGTGGATTGCTGTTGACCTCCCGCCAGTCGACGAGAACGCCGAGCGCAAGCACCCCCGTCCGCAGTTCCGCATTGCGCTTGCGTGCATCACTGCTCATGAGCGGGTTCGGGGCGACGCCCGGAAAGTCGGGTCCGACGCCGAGTGATTCCCGACTCAGGTCAGGCCTGAGCTTCGACATCACATCGTCGAGCGTCATCTTTGAATCGTTGCGCTTCTTTTTCCAACCGAACATCCTGACCCCTCCATCACAGCGGCGCCGGAATCTCGGCCTGGAGCTTCGCTCTGATCGCGATTGTATGTCGCGGTCATTCTCGATCTCCGTCGCATCGTCCCGTCCACCTGCGGGTCGAAAGGCCTTTCAATCTGCACTCGCGCGTGCGGACAGACTTTTCGCTCACCAGTTGCACGCCAGTCCCTCTTGCCGGTGCAATTTCCGTTGTCAGAAGGCGAAATCCATGAAGGGGACCGAGATTGGCCCCCAGACGCGAATGGAAGGTCGCCATGACGAACGACGCCCCTCACCATCGCGCCCGCATTGGTCGCCCGCCACCTCGGCCACCACAGCCCTGGATGCAGCGATGTTCGACAGCAATCGCGAGCGGGCTTGTGAGCGGTTGTGGGAGTGGGCGTCAACCGACGTGGACGTGTGGCCGGCGGGACTGGTCGGGTTCGGCGCGGCGGAGGACCTCACGGGTCACGGGAGCTGTTTCGCCTTCACCGATGAACAGGAAGCGGAGCAGGTACATGATCGGGTTTCCCTCCGTCCACTCGAAGTAGACGTCGGGAATCACGCCGGTGATGTCCCTCGTCCGCAGGAGAACCGCCGCAATGGTGTTGGGGACGGCCGGGCTGTCGACCCACAGAATCCGGTGCTCACCGCGCTGTCGGCCGTGGACGAGGAGGTCGGTGCTGAATTCGGAGGAGTCCGTGACGTTTACCTCGATGAAGATGATCGACTCGCCTTCGGGGATGTTGCTTTCGGCGCGCTGCTGCGATTCCTTCTGCCGATACTCGTCCTCGTCGAGACGGTCGACGTCGTGCGCCACCATCGCGAGGTAACCCTTCTCGGCTGCCTCGGCGATGAATTGCAGCGCAGTCTCGTCGAGTTCGACGGAGGTTGCCCGAAGTTCGAAGGCTCGCGAGATCCGGGAAAGGAAGGACACCACCATGATCGCGGCGATGAAGAACGACGCCACTTTCACACCGTCTGGACGTTCGAAGATGTTCGCGATCGTCGTGTAGACGAACAAAACTGCAACAAAACTGAACCCTACGAACAGTTTTCGCTGACCGTGCTTACGAGCGGACAGGGCAACGGCGACGGTCGCCGACGAGATGAGCACGAGGACACCGGTTGCGTACGCGGAACTCTGAGCGTCGACACCGGCGTCGAAGTAGATCGTGACAGTGATGGCGATGACGCTGAACACGAGGACCAGCGGACGCACGGCGCGGGCCCACGACGGCGCCATGCCGTAGCGGGGGAGATACCTCGGAACAAGATTGAGCAACCCTGCCATTGCCGACGCACCGGCAAACCAAAGGATCAGGATCGTGCTGAGATCGTAGACGGTTCCGAAGATCTCACCCAGATAGTCGTGCGCGAGGAAGGCAAGCGCGCGACCGTTGGCAGCGCCTCCGGGCTGGAACTCGTTTTCTGGGATCAGGATGGTGGTGACCAGGCTCGACGTCAGCAGGAATCCGCTCATGATCAGCGCCGCCGTGGTGAGCAGGCGCCGTGCGCCTTTGATGCGGCCGCGCGGATTCTGTTCGGTGTCGTGCGGCTCGCCCTTGATCTGCGGCATGACCGCGACCCCGGTTTCGAAGCCGGACAAGCCGAGCGCCAACTTCGGGAAGACGATCAGCGCGATCAGGATCATCATCGCCGGGTTTCCGTGCTCGGTGGTCATGGCGCGCGTCCAGTCGGTGACCAACGACGGCGCGGTCGCGATGTGCCACAGACCTACGGAGATGACCACCACGTTCAAGGCGAGATAGACGGCGACCAATCCGACCGCGATACCGATCGCTTCGGTGAATCCGCGGAGGAAGACCGCAGCGAGGAGCGCGAGCAGAACCAGGGTGACGGCGACGGTGTGTCCGGAGAGAAAGGTTGGAGCAAAAGGGTTCTCGACGAGGTGCGACGTGGCATCGGCAGCCGAGAGCGTCATGGTGATGAGGAAATCGGTGGCCGCGAAGCCGAGAAGCACGAGAACGAAGATCTTGCCGCGCCACTTGGGCAGCAGCTTCTCGAGCATGGCGATCGAACCCTCGCCGTGCGGACTCTCGCGAGCCACTCGCCGGTAGACCGGTAGAGCGCCGAAGAGTGTCAGCAGGATCAATACGACTGTCGCGATGGGAGCCAACGTGCCGGCCGCCAGTGCCGCGATACCGGGTTGGTAACCGAGAGTGGAGAAGTAATCGACACCCGTCAGGCACATCACCTTCCACCACGGGTGGCGCTTCTCCTTCTTCGGCGCCATCCGGTGGGGCCCCAGATGTCCGGCGGGTTCCTCGGTGATGTCCGCGAGCAGCCAGGCCTCGGTGCGTTGTTTCACGGACGGAGCCGTGTTTTCGGCCGGGACCTCGTTGTCGGCTGCGGTCACCACGGCGTCACGGCTTCAGATAAACATCGTTGAGCGTGACAGTCCGCAGGTTTCGGCTCCGGATGATGTCCACCAGTTGCGGATACACGTGGGTCACGGGCAGATAGTTGAGGTGCCCGATCACGATGGCCCCCGGATTGAAGTACTGGTTCGCCATTTGGAGGATGTACTCCTCGGTGATCAACGAAGAATCCGACAGTGATCCGTACCAGAGGGTGGGCACGGTGTAGTCGACGCTCGCGGCCACGGAATCGACTGTCGCGTTGTGCCTTCCGTACGGCGGCCGAAAGTACGGCGCCGCGTCCACGCCGTAGGTGTTGCGCAGGAACGTGCCGTTTTTCGTCAGCTCGTCTGCGATCTGCTGCTTCGACACGGACGTCAGATCCGGGTGCGAGTAGGTGTGATTGCCGAGCTGAATTTGTCCGCTCTCGACCAGCGGTCTGAGAAGTCCGGCGTTTTCGGTCCACGAGTTGTATTGCCCGTTGACGAAGTACGTCAAACGGATGCCGGTGTCTTTTGCGAACTGTGTGTAGAGGCGCACGACTTCGGAGCTGGCTCCGTCGTCAACCGTCAGGGCAAACAGATCCCCACCGCCGGGTAACGCGGTCAACGATCCGCCGGCGGGCAGCGGCACCCGGGCAGACGGCGGTGGAGGCGGCAACAAGGCAGGCGGGAGATCCGGGACAGGGACGGGGTCGGTTGGTTCGTCGGCTGCAGCGATTGCCGTCCCGACCGAACGTGACGAACAAGCGGTTCCCATGGTCACCGCGGCGGTTCCGGTCAGAGTTGCTGCTGCGAGGGCACTGAGGAAGCGTCGGCGGTCCACAGGGCGGAGCCTAGAGCAGATTTGCCCTATTCGGACTTCATTCTCAGCGTTTTTTCAGCCAATGACCAGCCGTGTCCGGTATCGACAGGTTCTACTCAGGAACGGTGGATAGCGTGTCGGCCGTGGAACCGCGACCTCGACACTCGGCAACCAGGCACAGGCGTAGGCGTCAACCGCAGCGGTCGACGCTCTCGGTAGGGCGCAAGCTGGCGGCGGCGTCCCTGTCGACGACGATTCTGGTGGGCGTCGGAATCGGCTGGTACGTGCAGTCGGATCTCACGTCGGGGCTGTATCGATCGGACGCGCTCTCCGCCCTCGGTGACGACGCCGGCAGTTCGCTCGACGGGGATACCAACATCTTGTTGATCGGGCTCGACAGTCGTAAAGCGATGGACGGCAGCGACCTGCCGGCTGAGTTCGTCACCGACAAGCTGCATGCGGGGGACAGTGATGTGGGTGGATACAACACGAACACGCTTATCCTGCTCCATGTTCCGGGCGATGGCGGCAAGGCCAGTGCAGTGGCGATCCCACGCGACGACTACGTCGCGGTACCCGGCTACGGAATGGCCAAGATCAAGGAAGCGTACGGAATGGCGAAGGCTGATGCGGACGCCAAACTCATAGCGGACGGTGTGACGGATCCTGCTGCACGAGAGCAACAAGCGCGTGAAGTCGGAAGACGGTCGACACTGACCACCGTGCAGAATCTGCTCAAGGTTCCGATCGATCACTTTGCCGAAGTGAACCTGATGGGCTTCTACGACGTCGTCTCGGCTATCGGCCCCGTTCAGGTGTGCCTTAACAATCCGGTGCAGGATGACTTCTCGGGCGCCAACTTCCCGGCCGGAGTTCAGACTCTCGATGCGTCACAGGCACTTTCGTTTGTCCGTCAACGCCACGGCCTGGACAACGGGGACTTGGATCGCACCCACCGGCAGCAGGCTTTCATCAGCGCGGTGATCGCCAACTTGAAGGGCTCCGGCGTCATCGGAAACATTCCGAAGATGACGGCACTGGCCGACGTGGTGAAGAAGGACGTGGTGATCGATTCTGCCATGGATCCCGTCCGATTCGCTTCTCAGGCAAGCGCTCTCGCAGGTGGGAACATTGACTTCTACACCCTGCCCATCGAGGGATACGAGACCGTCGACGGCCAGGACGTCAACATGGTCGATCCGGCGCGTCTGCGTAGTGAAGTGTCGCGGATCTTCGCGGGAGGTGACTCGGCATCTGCACCTGCGATGGACACTGCTGTCTCGACCGGGAACGAAGTTGTGGACATCCGCAACGGAACCGCGACGGACGGGTTGGGTGCCGCGTTGGCAGCGGCGATGAAAGCGTCGGGAGTCGAAGTCGGAGAGGTGAGCACCGCAGCTGCGACGGCAAAGTCGGTGGTCAGCTATGGAGTCGGCGCCAAAGCCGTCGCAGAGGCGCTGGCCGAGCAGTTGGGCGTGGCCGCAGTGCCTAACGAGCAGGCAGCGGCCGAATCAGTGTCTGTACTGATCGGTGAGGACAATGCGCAGACCGTGTTCTCGGCCGCTCCGGCGCAGTCGGACTCGTCGGTATCCGCCGGCACCGTTCCCGATACGGGAGCGCAGGGATCACCCATCCGGGCCGACGCGAATGGCGGCATTCCCTGTGTGGACTGACTCTCAGGTAATTCGCACCAAACTCACGCTGACTTCTTCGATCTGCGGGTCTACATTGGAGAAGTCGAACTCAGTCGGGTACTTCACCTTTGGGGTACCTGACTGAGATTGCGTAGTTGAAAGGATCACCGACATGGCTACAACAGCAGCGGTACAGAATCCGACACGCTCACGTGCCAGGACCATGTCCTTGTCCGAGTACGTGGCCGAGCATCCGGCGCAGCGCGTTTTCCCACCGACCAGTGAGCGGGCGGCCAGGATGGCGATGCTCATCATGTTCGCCCTGATGGCCGTCACCCTCGTCGTACTGGTACTTGACGAGGCAGGAATCTTCGGATGAAGGCAGCGGTCTTCGGCTGAGCCCGACCTTTAGTTACTCTTGAGTAATGACTGAACAGAAGAGCTGGAATGCGTTCACCGTCGAGCGCGAAGACAACATCGCCCAGGTGACGCTGATCGGGCCGAGCAAGGGCAACGCGATGGGGCCGGATTTCTGGAGTGAACTCCCCGAAATCTTCGCCGACCTCGACGCCGACCCCGAGGTGCGTGCAATCGTCATCGCCGGTTCCGGCAAGCACTTCTCGTTCGGACTGGACCTGCCGGCGATGAGCGGTGAATTCGGTGCCGTCCTCGCGGACAAGGCTCAGGCAGGCCCGCGCACCAAGTTCCACGACATGATCAAGCGCATGCAGTCGGGCATCAATGCCGTCGCAGATTGCCGCAAGCCCGTCGTCGCAGCTGTGCAGGGCTGGTGCATCGGCGGCGGCGTCGACCTGATCACGGCGGCGGACATCCGCTACGCAAGTGCCGATGCCAAGTTCAGCATCCGCGAGGTCAAGGTCGCGATCGTCGCAGACATGGGCAGCCTCGCGCGTCTGCCCGCGATCATCGGCGACGGACACCTGCGTGAGTTGGCTCTGACCGGCAAGGACATCGACGCAGCGCGCGCCGAGAAGATCGGCCTCGTCAACGACGTTTTCGAAGATGCCGACGCGGTACTGGCAGCGGCGCGCGCGACCGCCAAGGAGATTGCGCTCAACCCGCCGCTCGTCGTCCACGGGATCAAGGACGTGCTCGATCACACCCGCAGCGCGAGCGTGAACGACAGCCTTCGCTACGTCGCAGCCTGGAACGCGGCGTTCCTGCCTTCGCAGGATCTGACCGAGGCCATCACCGCCGTCTTCCAGAAGCGCCCGCCAGTCTTCCAGGGTGAGTAGGAACTGCAAGGGTGAGTAGGAACTGCAAGAGCGAGTAAAAACAGCACAAAAATCCCCGCACATCTTCCGATGTGCGGGGATTTTCGTTAGGCCTGAGAACTCGAGCTCAGTGACCGCCGTTGGCAGCGAGACGCTTGATCGAAGCCTCGATCTCGGCCTCTGCCTCGGCGCGGCCGACCCAGTTGGCTGCCTCGACGTGCTTGTTCGGCTCGAGGTCCTTGTAGTGGACGAAAAAGTGCTTGATCGCATCGAGCTCGAACTGTGAGATGTCACCCAGATCCTGGATGTGATCCCAGCGGGGGTCACCGGCCGGAACGCAGAGGACCTTGTCGTCTCCGCCGGCCTCGTCGACCATCTTGAACATCGCGACTGCGCGAGCCTCGACGATGACGCCGGGGAAGACCGACTCGGGGAGCAGGACCATGGCGTCGAGCGGATCGCCGTCCTCACCCAGGGTGTTTTCGATGAAGCCGTAGTCGGCCGGGTAGCCGAAAGCTGTGTAGAGGTAGCGATCGAGTTTGACGCGACCGGTTACGTGGTCGACCTCGTACTTGTTGCGCTGACCCTTGGGGATCTCGATGGTGACGTCGAACTCCACGCCGATTCCTCGCTGTCGTGTCGGTAATGATTCGTCGGAAGGATATCGGGTCAAGGATAAGGTTGCCTGACCACCCAGTAGGCAGAGCACAGACGGAGGGGCGTTGGCGGGCCAAGGAAAGAAGAAGATCGGCTCGTTGGAAGAGAGTCGACGGCGTAACTTCCGCATCCTTCTGGCGGTCGGTGCAGTGGTTGTACTGGCCGTCGCCGGAGTTGTCGTCGTGAAACTCGGTACGTCGAACGACACCGCGGGCAGCGCGACCGTGACTACGTCGCCTCAGCCTGCGCTCGTGACGCCGTCACCCCAGGTGGTGCCCGTCCCGACGGACGCACCGATCCCGAGCGCGTCGGGAATCGCAGCGGCGATCGGCCCGGCCGTGGCCAACCCGGATCTGGGGAAGTTCACCGGAGTAGTCGCTGATGCGCTCACCGGAAACATTCTCTGGAGCACGGACCCGTCGACGCCGATGACGCCCGCGTCCACGACGAAGGTGCTGACCGCATCGGCGGCACTGCTGAAGTTGCCGCTCGACCACCGGCTGTCCACGACTGTGGTGCCCGGAACGAGCCCCGGGCAGGTCGTTCTGGTCGGCGGCGGTGACCCGACGCTGACGGCGACGCCGAAGGGGCAGAGCGGGTACTACGCCAACGCAGCGCACATCGCGGATCTCGTCGACCAGATCAAGGCTGCCGGTACGCCGGTGAACAGCGTCGTGGTGGACTCGAGCTTGTTCAAGGGCGACAACATGGCCACCGGCTGGTTCCCCGCTGACATCGCGGCGGGCTACATCACCCCGATCGAATCGGTGATGATCGAAGGCGGTCGGTACGACGGCACTCAAGACGAGTCACCGCGTTCGGAAACTCCCGCGTTGGACGCGGGCAAGGTTCTCGCTCAGGCGCTCGGTGTCGATCCCGCCAACGTGAGTCTCGGCGCCGCACCTGCCGGTGCCAAGCCGATCGCGACCGTGCAGTCGGCACCGCTGAGCGACCGGTTGCTGCAGATGATGGAACATTCCGACAACGTGCTCGCCGAGACCATCGGGCGTGAGGTCGCGATTGCCTCCGGAATCGAAGCCTCGTTCACCGGAGCCGTCGACGCGACCGGCAAGACCCTGCAGGCGGCCGCGTTCGACTACACCGGAGTTTCGCTGCACGATTCCAGCGGACTGTCCGTCGACGATCTCATTCCCGCTCAGGTACTCGATCGCGTCATGACGGCTGCGGCCGGTGACGGTGATCCGAAACTGCGTCCCCTGCTGGACTACCTTCCGGTGGCCGGCGGAACAGGAAGTTTGTCCGACCGCTACGCGTCCGGAAACCGAACCGGTGCGGGTTGGGTACGGGCCAAGACGGGAACTCTCTCGACGGCCAGCGCGTTGTCAGGGTTCGTGGTCGATCAGAACGGGCGAGTGCTCACCTTCGCACTGATGTCCAATGACCGGCCGCCAGAAGTGAGCCGTCCTGCCCTGGACGCGATTGCCGGAGCATTGAGGAATTGCGGGTGCCAATAGTGGCCGAAAAGACTCCACAAGATGATGAAGCCTCGGCTCCGCTCGGTGGTGCCGTCGACTGGAGTCTTGCCGCCAAAGCCGGGATAAAACTGGCGCGCGGCGGCCCCGCGATGTCTCGCTACACGGCCGAGACGGCAACCGCAGAACTCGCCGAAGCGTCCAAGCGCGCAGAACTGCCGGTTCGTGAAGTGACCGGGCTGGCCGACGGTCTACCGGTCCCGGCCGCTGACGTGCTTGACCGGGCCGGGTGGATCACGGCGGCCTCGCGGTCGATGGCGCATCTCACCGGCGCCGACCCTGACGGCAGTGGCAATCTCATCGTCGGAAAGCCGGCGGGCTTGCAGGCCGGCGCCATGCTGGCGTACCTGTCTTCTGCGATCCTCGGGCAGTACGACCCGTTCACCGGCGAGCACGGCACCCTGCTTCTGGTCACACCGAACATCGTCTCCGTCGAACGGTCCCTTCGGCTGAACCCGAGTGACTTCCGGTTGTGGGTCTGCCTGCACGAGGTCACTCACCGGGTTCAGTTCTCGTCCTCGCCGTGGCTAGCGGAGTACATGAAGGAATCCGTCGAAACGCTTGGTGCGACGGTGGACGAGTCGATGACCGACGTTGTCGGGCGCCTTGCTGCAGAGCTGCGCTCGCGGAAGGAACCCGACTCCAGTGACGGTGCGACGGCGGGCGGCATCATCGGACTGCTGCGCGCCTCGCAGGCGGAACCTCAGCGTGACGCGCTGGATCGGATGCTTGTACTCGGCACTCTCCTGGAAGGGCATGCAGACCATGTGATGGACGCCGTCGGTCCCGCCGTGGTGCCGTCGGTGGCAACTATCCGCGCGGCCTTCGACAAGCGTCGGCAGCGCAAGTCCAACCCCGTGCAGCGGATCATCAAGATGCTTCTCGGCATGGACGCCAAGATGGCGCAGTACGTGCGCGGCAAGGCCTTCGTCGACGCGGTGGTTCTCAAGGTCGGCATGGAGCAGTTCAACACCATCTGGACCGGGCCCGAGACCTTGCCGTTGCTCGACGAGATCGACAATCCCGACGCGTGGGTAAAGCGCGTTCTCGGCTAGATGCTGCTGCCTGAGACGCCTGCCCTACTGGCGCTGCGACAGGCCGTGCGGGCGTGGACGCTCGCATTCGAGCCACGACGCCGTGTGGTCGTCGCCCTGTCCGGGGGAGCCGATTCGTTGGCCCTGACAGCAGCAGCGGTGGCGGAAACCGATTCGGTCGACGCGTTGATCGTGGACCATCGCCTACAAGATGGTTCGGATGCCGTCGCGCGCTCGGCCGCAGACCAGGCGCTGGCGCTGGGTTGCCGGACCGCGACGGTGCTGACAGTCGACGTAGCCGATGGTGGGAGTCTCGAAGCCGCTGCGCGTGAGGCTCGGTATAACGCCCTACGCGACGCGAGGGCTGACCTCCCGGTTCTGCTCGGACACACGCTCGACGATCAGGCCGAGACCGTGCTTCTCGGACTCTCGCGCGGGTCCGGTGGGCGATCGATTCAAGGTATGGCTGCATTCGACGCTCCCTGGGGACGGCCGCTCCTCGGCCTCCGGCGATCGGTGACCAGGGCGGCCTGCGTCGACCTGGGAATCACGCCGTGGGAGGACCCGCACAACAACAATCCCGAGTTCACTCGCGTACGTCTGCGGCACGAGGCGTTGCCGCTGCTCGAAGAAATTCTCGGCGGGGGAGTTCCCGAAGCATTGGCCCGAACCGCGACGCAGTTGCGTGAGGACGGTGAGGCGCTCGACGAGTACGCCGAGGCCCTACTCCTACGGGTTGTCGTCGACGGGGAAGTGGAAGTGGACACACTTGCCGAAGCGCCCACCGCAATCCGTCGACGCGCTCTGCGCGCCTGGCTGCTGCAGGGCGGCGCAAAAGCATTGACGGACAAACAGTTACGCGCAGTCGACGCCCTGGTGACCGACTGGCGGGGGCAAGGCGGCGTCGCGATCGGCGGCGGAACACCGGAGGCGAGGTTGGTGGCGGCCCGGCGACGTGGCAGGCTGATCCTCGGATTCGAAGACCGACGAAGGGTTTGACGCGTGTACGAGGGCGACATCGCATCGGTACTGATCTCCGAAGAACAGATCCGTGCACGAACGGCGGAACTGGCTGAGGACATCGCCAAGCGTTACCCGGCAGGCGCCCCCGAAGGGGATCTCCTGCTGATCGGCGTCCTCAAGGGAGCGGTCTTCTTCATGACCGACTTCGCCCGCGCCCTGCCGATCCCGTCGCAGATGGAATTCATGGCCGTGAGCTCCTACGGATCCTCGACCTCGTCTTCGGGTGTCGTCCGCATCCTCAAGGACCTCGACAAGGACATTGCCGGTCGCCACGTGCTGATCGTCGAAGACATCATCGACTCCGGTCTCACGCTGTCGTGGCTGATGCGCAACCTCAAGACACGTAATCCCGCTTCGCTCGAGGTCGTCACCCTGCTCCGCAAGCCGGATGCGGTCAAGATCGACGTCGACGTCCGCGACGTGGGCTTCGACATCCCCAACGAGTTCGTCGTAGGTTACGGCCTCGACTACGCCGAGCGGTACCGCGATCTGCCGTACATCGGCACCCTGGACCCCGAGGTCTACGGCGGCTGAGCCTGCTCGCCGGTTAGAACTCTTCACATTTCGGCACCTCTGCATCAATCCGCCAAACGGACTACAGACAGGTCTCCGAGGCGTCGCTAGATTCACGGAATGCGCTACCGACGGCTTATTCGGTGACCCTTCCGCCGCCACCGCCACCGCCACCACCGCCCCCGCCTGATGGGGAGCAGCAGTACTGGAGTGCCCAACCGCAGGGCGTTCTGTACCAACCTCCGACCATGAACGGCCTCGCAATTGCCGCCCTGGTCGGGGCGCTCGTGCTGGCGCCGGTCGGCATTGTGCTCGGCCACATTTCGCTGGCGCAGATCAAACGAACCGGTGAGCAGGGGCGAGGACTTGCAATCGCCGGTCTGGTCATCGGCTACATCTTCACCGCGCTTCTGGTGCTGTCGATCGTGTGGATGTTTCTCATTGCCAATGCAGTCACCCGCGCGTTCGACGACTACGACAGCGCGTCTTCTCTCTACTACACATCTGAATCGTCGAGTACGACTTATCCGACGTATGCGACCACCACATCCCGGACGGTGGCGCCGATGTACAGCGGAAGCGACACGGCGTCGGTCATCGCCAATGCCTCGGTAGGTGACTGCGTCGTACGAAGGCTCGGGGCAGACAAGGGCGACGGGACCAGCGAGACATACGTCAGTCCGGTCTCATGCAGCTCGAGCAGCGCCACTCACCGGGTAGTCAGCCGCGGCACGTCCACATCTTCGTGCACCGCCGATTGGGTTCGCAAAGAGAGTCCTGTCGTAGTGCTTTGCCTAGCGGACGAATGATCGACAGAGGGAGACACAACCGATGACGTTGCCGCCCCCGCCCCCACCTCCCCCACCTTCACCACCGCAGGCTCTGGTTGCCGGACATCCTCCGCCCTCTCGATCTCGTGGCCGAGGATGGATTGTTGCCGTTGCAGCCCTTACCGCCGTCGCGGCCCTCGCCGCAGGCGCCGTCACCGTTGTCACGATTCTCCGGTCGGGAGACACCGATGGACCGGTGGCAGGCCAGCTGGTCAACACTTACCCGACGCAGCCGACGCCAGGGTGGTCGTTGGACGTTGACGAGGTTCTGCCGGGCGGAAGATTTCTGTGGCCGGATTCGCTCGGTGCGAGCTATGGAACGGCGAGATTCATCGACGTGGGACAGACTCTGATCACTACGGTCGGTCCACAGCAGGGCCAGCAGTCCCAACTTGTTGCAGTCGACGCCGAGAGCGGATCCATTCGATGGCAAACGCCGGTCGCCGGCACGGTGTCGTGTGCGACCACCGCGATCGATGCAGCCCTACCTTGTGTCGTCAGGAACCCTGGTGGAACAGCTCGAGTCGTTTCCTTCTCGCTCGACTCGGGGGCGATTCGTTCGAGTGTCGACACCGATACGGCCACCTTGGTCGAGGTCTCCGACGGAGCGGTCTTCACTGTCGGCGGTAGCCAGTCCGGGCTGGTGATTTCGCGCGGAACCCCCACCGACCTCGATGCGGCGTGGACAACGACAACTCCACCGGAAACCGACTGCGTCGGATCCGGCGATTCGCATTCGTTCGAGATCGTCGACGGCATCGTCTATTACTCGAGCATCGGATCTACGGCGCTCAACGCGGTCGATGGCGCACTGCTTTCGAATCCGAATCTGGGTGGCTACGAGGCACTTCCAGGACAAGGTTTTGCCGGCGTCCTCTGTGCGATGCCATTTGCGTCGGACGGATACTCCAGCATCGTGTCCGACCGTGACGGTGCCGAGAGATTTAGAGTTGACGAAGACGCACCGGCATCACCGTGGCTTGTCTCGGCATCGAAATCTCGTCCGTACATCGGCTCGCACGGTGCCTACGACATGAACGACGGCACCGAGCTGTGGTCGGTCATCGGCGGAGACCACTTCTCGCTACGCCGGATCGTCGGCGACATCGTGTTGGGCAACGACTCGGACACGCTCTCGGCCTACCGAATCGACACCGGGGAACAGTTGTGGTCGACCAAGATCGGCGACTACTTCTCTTACTCGGTCTCGGACGGTGAGCGAATTCTCGTCCATCCTAACGACGGCAGGGTACTCGCCGTCGAACTCGACGACGGCTCTGTCAGTTGGTCCCTCGATTCCCACACCAACCACTGGTCTTGGTCGAAGGCCCACGACGGACTCGCCTCGATCTCCAATGACAGATTCCTCTACTACCCACCGACCGGCGGACCGTCAGGAGCACCGGGCAGGCTGCCCGCTGTCCCTGAATTCGACGGAGGCAACGAGTACGTCACGAAATGCGGCCGGACACCGACCCTGACGCCGGTTGAATACCGCACGCAGGCAGAGGGTCTCGTCGTTCTAATGGAAATGAAAGCATCATGTCCCGGCGGAGACATCGTCTCCACCGACGCGCTTCGTGTATCGATCACCGACACCGGCCAGAGCGTTGCATCGGCGGTGTTCGACTTCTCCGATGCGCCGATCTATCTTCCCCGAACCGATGGGACGAACACGACGAACTCGATCCAGCGCGAGTTCCTGTACGACCTCGGTAGCTTCTGGAGGCTGCCGAACACTCTCGGTGAGTCTTCGAGTCTGACCAATTCGAGAGCGTCAGGTGCTCAACTCGTCGAATGCGAGGACGACGGGACGAGTAATACCAGCCTGACATCCGGGCCGGCATCGCGAAGTGACACCAATACGCCGATCCGACCCACACGTAGCGCGCAGCCGACAACGGGCGACGTCGAATCTGCGAGTCTCGACGCCCTCCGGGCTCAGGCCGACGCCGATCGCCCCTTTGTGATCGGTGACCTCGCGAACAGGTGGGTGGCTCAGATCTCCTCCAAGCGGGTCGGACTCGATGCGGCGGATATCAATGGCGCTCAGGTGCATTGGACTGCTGCCCAGATCCTGCGACAGCATCTCGAACTTCGTCTCATGTATCCGGAGGTGCGTCTGCTCTGGAGTGACGAATGGCGGACCTTCGATCTCCGGGGTTGGTGGATAACCGTCGCAGGCTTGACGTTTGCGGATGCGGATGCGGCCAACGGGTGGTGCGATTCGAAGCGGATTGCCAACGATCAATGCTTCGCCAAGATCGTCAGCAACGATCGCGATTCGTCGGGGACCACCAAATATCGGCGATAGTACCTGACCCGTTCGGCGCACTTCCCACATCTGAGGAGCTTGGCGAATGACCGAAGACAACTCGCGTCAACCCGGTGAACCATCAATAAGCAGTTCGCCCCAGTCGCACGGCATGTATCCACCGCCACAGAGCTATTCACCGACGCGATCTGCGTTCGTGGATATTCGGATCGGTGACTACACCCGCGACGGGACAGCCGCGGCACTGCTGTTCGTGTCGCTCTTCTTACCGTGGAGTGCGACCGTCGGAATAGCCCGCGTCGGTTCGAGTGCTCTTGTGCTGCTTCTGGTTCTGCCGACACTGCTGTCGCTGGCGTCGCTGTTACTGCCGTACGTGGCGCGACTCGGAATGCTCGGGCCGAATTGGAATGTCGGGCAGATACGTGTGCTGCGTCTGGTGGCCAACGGACCCCTCATTGCCACTGTTGTGGGTCTTGTCGTCTACGACGTCATTCGTGGAATGTTCCGATTCAGTGAGAGTTCGAGTATTTTCACCGGCAACGGGGTTGGCGCTGGAGCGTGGTTCGGGCTTGCCGGCGCCCTGCTCGCAGCTCAACCGCGCGCGGCCGAAATTCGCATCGACCCTCGAACCGCGCCGCGATGGTTGGCGTTGGTGAAGCCGCTTGTGTTTGTGGCTTGGGGGTCGTCAGTGGCCTCGGCGCTACTCGCGCTGATCTACATCCTGGTCTCCGTCAGTCGCTACCGATATTACGACGGGCCGCAGACATTCGAGAGCCTGATCGTTCTCTTCGTGTCGTCGGCCGTTCCGATCGTCGTGGTGGGTGTTGCGGCAGTCGGTCTCGCCAGACGGTTTGCGTCCTGGCGCCTCACCATCGCCGCGCTCGGCATCGCTCTCCTCGCAGCCGGATTACTCCACTCGATCAGCGAGGGCACAAGTGTCGAGCTGTTCCACACGGTCACGGCTAGTCCCTACTACGGCATCACGTTCTTGATTGCCGCAGCCGCAATTACATTCATTCCATTCGGTGTTGCGTCCGTCGGCGACGGGACGCACCCCGGATACGTCTGGCTCGCAGCGGCACGAAACGGCATGCTGTTGATCGCGGTGTGGAGCTTCGGTGTTGGATTCTCTCAGATCGCAATGGCAGCAACGCAATTTGGCATCGTGCCGTGGGGAGATGCGTTAGTGCTCGCTGTTCTCGCGATACTCTTCGGGATTCTTGCCGTTGTCGGAGTCAGATCACTGTCGCTTCGGTATTTTTCGCTCGACCCTCGCCCGTCACGCGAGGTCGGTCTCGGAGTCTGTCTCGGCTTGCTCGTCCTGATGATCGCTCGTCTCGTGGTGCAGTCGGCCATGTATGGCGAAATATATTACAGTGCATGGATATTCGATCTCGCCATGGCGATGCTGGTGGTTCTGGTTGCTCTCGCTCTCACAGTCTCACCGGCTGTTCGGAATTTGTATGCGGGGGTGCAACTGTTCGCGTCGGCCACCACGGTTACAGCTGCGATACCGAATCTCGGACAGCCCGTTCGGCCTTCGGGGCGTGCTCTCGAGGCTGCGGATCCGCGGACTCCGGCGGCGGTGCTGTTCGAGATTGCGTCGAGTTCGCCGGAGTTGCGGCCGGCGATTGCTGCGAATCCGTCGACGTACGACGATCTTGTGACGTGGCTCGAAGCGCTGGGTGATCCTGCTGTGGATGCAGCGTTGGACCGAAGGGCTGCTGGGCAATTCGGTCTACCTGAACCTGAACCTGAACCTGGACCTGGACCTGGCCGTGTGCCCGTGCCTGCGCCGGTGCCCGTTCAGTCTTCGAGACGTGCTCTCGAGGCTGCGGATCCGCGGACTCCGGCGGCGGTGCTGTTCGAGATCGCGTCGAGTTCGCCGGAGTTGCGGCCGGCGATTGCTGCGAATCCGTCGACGTACGACGATCTTGTGACGTGGCTCGAAGCGCTGGGTGATCCTGCTGTGGATGCAGCGTTGGACCGAAGGGCTGCCGGGCAATTCGGTCTACTCGGACCCGAACCCGAACCTGCGACCGAGACGTTCATTTCGAGCGGACCGGAGTCCAGCTCCAGCGGCGAAATTGTGCAACCGTTCGCACCGCGATCGGCCGTGCCGCAATTTGCCGTGCCGCCACCGGACCCGGGGTATGGGCCGACCGGCGTTCCACTCCGGCCTGGTGGGTTTCGGCCGGCCGGAGCCGGGATACGAGTTGCCGCGCGGTTCATCGATTTTGCCATTCTCGCAGTTGTGTCGGTCGTCGGCGGAATGATCTCCACCGCGACGCTCGGAAACGGATTCGACTTCGATTCCTACCGGACAAGTTCGGGTCTGATTGGCCTGCTGATCGGGATCGGTTCGATCGTGTACTTCGTATGGGGAGAGTCGGCATTCGGGGTAACCCTGGGCAAACTCGCCCTCGGAATAGGCGTTCGCTCGGTAGGAGGTGCGCGTCCGGCCCTGGCGCAGTCCTTCAAACGGAATGCATTCGTGATCCCCATGTACCTCGGATCGGCTGTTTCGGCGTTGGCCATGCTCGGTAGTGGTGACGAGCTCGTCGGCATGCTGAATTCGATGTCGTTGGGCAGTGTCGCGAGCATTCTCGGTTCTCTGGTAACAGTCGCTATTTCGATCGCGATCATCGTTTCGATCAGTAGCGCACCGGACGTCCGCGGCTTCCATGATCGGATGGCTGATGCCGTCGTCGTGGTCACCAGGCAGTGAGCGAGCACGCTTCGAGTGAAACAAGCACACCTTCAGGGCGTCAGCAGCTTCTTCTGGACCTTGCCCATAGCGTTGCGCGGCAAGCTGTCCACCAGACAAACCTGGCGTGGGCGCTTGTGGATCGACAGTGATTCGGCGACGAAGTCCGAAACCACAGCGCAGTCGGCTACGTCCCCGACGATGAAGGCGACTATGCGCTGGCCGAGATCGTCGTCCGGCATACCGACGACGGCGGCCTCGCGAACGCCGGGGTATGCCAGAAGTGCCTGTTCCACCTCGCCTGCACCGATGCGGTATCCACCGGACTTGATCATGTCGACCGACTCGCGACCTACGATGCGGTGGAATCCGCTGTCGTCGATCACCGCGATGTCGCCGGTGCGGAACCAGCCGTCTTCGGTCATGGATTCCGCTGTCTTCGAGGGGTTCCCGAGGTACTCGTCGAAGAGAACGGCGCCCGCAACTTCCAGTTGCCCAAGCTGCTCTCCGTCGTGCGCCGACAGTTCGCCGTTCTCGCCGCGCAACCTCGTCCTGACTCCCGGAACGGCGTGCCCGACCCAACCCGGGCGACGTTCGCCGTCGTGCGTCGTGCTGACGGTGATGAGGGTTTCACTCATTCCGTAGCGCTCGACGGGAGCCAACCCGGTCAGCGATTTCATCCGCTCGAACAATGGAACCGGAAGTGGTGCACTTCCGGACACGAGCAAGCGCGCGGATCGCAATGCTGCTGCCGCCGAGGGCTCACCGCACACGCGTGACCAGACGGTCGGAACACCGAAGTACAACGAGCCACCCGCTGCGGCATACGAATCCGGAGTTGGTCTGAAGGTATGAATCAGCGGCGAACCCACGCGCAAGGCGCCCAACACGCCGAGAATCAACCCGTGGACGTGGAAGAGGGGCAGTCCGTGGACGAGTGTGTCCTCTGGCGTCCAATTCCACACATGAGCGAGCGCGTCGAGATCCACTGCGATCGATGCTCGCGAGAGGACAACGCCTTTCGGAGCTCCGGTGGTTCCCGAGGTGTACATGATCAGTGCGGTAGCTGACGCGCTCGGTTCGGGATAGGACGTCGCAGATCGCGCGTGAATATCGATGGGAATCAACGGGATACTCGAATCCGACGGTCCTTCTCCGAGTATCAGTTCGGCCTGGGAATCGGCGATGATGTGCTGACGTTCGAGCAGGCCGGAGTCCGGCGGGATCGGGACCACGGCAACACCGGCGATCAGCGCGCCGGCGACGGCGACCACTGTCTCGAGGCCGGCGGCGGCTTGTACTGCCACTCGCTGTGCACCATGGATTCGATCGGCGACCGCGGTGGCGGCGGCAAACAAGTCGGCGCGAGAGAGGGTCGCGCCTTCGCCGAAACTGACCGCCGCTCCGTGATCGTCGAAGATGCGGGGGTCGAGGGAGCGCAGAAGTGTGGATTCGCTGTTCATCGCGAGTTCCCTTTCTTTGAGCGAAGATTCAGACGGACCAGGGAACAACGAACATCAGCCAGGCGAGAATCGGCGTCACCACCATGATGGTCATGCCCCACCGCATCGTCAGGCCGAACACCACGTCGCGTTCTTCCGGAGCGGCGTTCGCGACCACCAGCGCGCCGTTGGTCGAGAACGGACTGCAATCGACCAGAGACGAGGAGATTGCCAGCGCGATGACCAGACCGGTTGCATTGACCTGACCGGTCATGAGGAATGGAATTGCCAAAGGGATGAGTGCGCCGAGGATTCCCGTGGTGGATGCAAACGCCGACACGATCGCGCCGATCAGACAGATCAAGAACGCCGCGAGAAGTGGAATCCCCACGTGTGCAACAGAATCCCCGAGCCACTGGACGGTGTTCTGGTTCTGCAGAAGAGCGACGTACGTGACGATTCCGCCGATGAGGAGCACGGTGCCCCAGCTGATCTTGTCGACGGCGCCGCGGGCGGAGGCCGGGAAGATCAGGGTGAGAAGTACCGCGACAGTCAGTGCGGTGAAGCCGACGTCAAGGTCGAAGACCAAGGCGCCGAGTGCAAGCGACGCCAGTCCGAGCAGGGTGAGTCGCCGCTCGAGGTTGAGTGCTCCCTCGTGCGGAGCGGTCCCACCCGAGGACTTGCCGCCACCCTTCGAGCTGTCGCCGGAACCCGAACCGGTGATGGTGTCGCCACCGCCAGACGCGTTGCCGACTGCGCTGACGAGCACGCGTTCGGAGGCGCCGCGTGCAATCAATGCGCGACCGCCGAACGAGATGTACGCGATTGCGGCAACAACGGCCGCGGCTGCGAAGGTCGAGACGAACAGCAAGGCCGGGCTCGACGGGAGGCCGTTCTGACGCATGACGTCGTTGGTGATCACACCGAAGATTCCGATAGGGGAGAAGCTGCCCGCCGTTGCGCCCTGGACGACCATGAAGCCCATCAGCATGGGGTGGATCCGGTAGCGGGTGGCGAAGCCCATTGCCACGGGCGCGATGATGGCGACGGCAGCGGGACTGACCGCGCCCATGGCGGTGACGGCCGCGCACACCGCGAACATCGCCCACGGCACGAGGGCCACTCGTCCTCTGACCGCGCGGACTGCCGCGTGAATGATCCAGTCGACCGTGCCGTTGTTTCTGGCCAGCGCGAACAGGTAGGTGACGCCGACCAGGATGACGAAGAGGCTGGCCGGGAAGCCGTCGAGGATCTCGCTGGTATCGACGGTGAAGACCAGTGTTCCGACGACGAAGGCAGCCACCAGGGCGAGCGCACCCATGTTCACCGACCTCACGGTGGATATGACGAACACCAGGACAAGTACTGACAGGGCTATGACATTTGCCATCGAACTCTCAATCCGTTCGCGACCAGCTTGTGGTCTGCATCACTTGGAATTGGCCTAGCCTCTCTGCCACTGCTCCATTTGTCAAGTACACTCCGAGGCATGAATTCGACGTCATCGCCCGGCTCGCGCTCGGGCCTGCCCGGACGATTGAAGCGTCCGCGCCTGTACGAGCAGTTGGCCGAGCACATTTCGAATTTCATCGAGGCTCAAGGTCTTTCGCCCGGCGATCGGCTTCCTCCCGAACGCAGCCTGGCTGCCGAACTCGGCGTGAGTCGCGCGTCGCTGGCTCAAGCGCTCGTGGCCCTCGAGATTCGGGGCAGAGTCGAAATTCAGCACGGTAACGGAGCGGTGATTCGCGAAGCTCCCACGCCCGACGCGGGTAGGTCTGCGGATTCGGGAGTGCGGTTGCAAGACCGAACCGTCGACGAACTGACTGCCGCCAGGGAAGCGATCATGGCCGGCCTGGCTCGGGCGGCGGCGTCGAATCCCAACGCTGCGCTTCGGGTCGCGATGTTGACCGACGACGGGACCGCGAGAAACTTCGCCGAGACATGGCGCTGCGTCAGGCACCTGGCCGGTGGCGGCTTATTGGCTGATCTCGACGACACCATCGCCAAGCAGGCGGACGTGCCCGAGTCCTCGGCGCGACTGTCTGCGCGACTCGATCATCTCGCTCACCGCATCATCGACGGTGACCAATCGGGCGCCGCTGACGCTGTTGCGGGAATCCTCTCCGACACGGCCTGACGAATAACGGCGGACAAGCGTCGGAAAAACGCACGATAACCACTATGAGCATGTTCGCTCACAGGAAACTGTGCTGCGACGTAGCCCGGGAACCTGATCGGCAATGCGCACGTTGAACACAGTGACGACCGTTCCAACCAGGCGGCACGGCCGCTGGCGGGCATCGATGGGGCCGATCGCGGTAACCTGCAGGTGTCCGGTTGGCAGCCGGAAGGCGACCTGGCAGACCCGCACTCTCGAAAGGACCGGCCACATCGGCCGACCTGTATGAACCGTAAGACTGTGTTCCGTAACGTGCTACTCGTAGCCGTCGTGCTGTTGGTGATCTATGCCTTCAGCTACTTCAGCAACGACACCCGCGACTTCAAGACCGTCGACACCTCGGTCGCGATCTCCCAACTCGACGCCAAGAACGTTGAGTCGGCGCAGATCGACGACCGTGAGCAGCAGGTTCGTCTGTGGCTCAAGAACGGCAACGACGCCACCGATGGTAAGACGCAGATCCTGGCGAAGTACCCCGCGAGTGCGTCGGAGCAGATCTTCGACAAGGTCGAAGGCGCCGGTGCGGACAAGTTCAACACGACGGTCACTCAGGAGAGCTGGCTGACGTCGATCCTTCTGTTCGTGCTGCCGATGATCATTCTGTTCGGCATCTTCTTCTTCGTCATGAACCGGATGCAGGGCGGCGGTGGTCGCGGCGGAGTCATGGGATTCGGTAAGTCGAAGGCCAAGCAGCTCACCAAGGACATGCCGAAAACCACGTTCGCCGACGTCGCCGGTGCGGACGAGGCTGTCGAAGAGCTGTACGAGATCAAGGACTTCCTGCAGAACCCGGCCCGCTACCAGGCGCTCGGCGCCAAGATTCCGCGCGGTGTCCTGCTGTACGGCCCTCCCGGAACCGGTAAGACGCTGCTCGCACGCGCTGTCGCAGGCGAGGCCGGCGTCCCGTTCTTCACCATCTCCGGTTCTGACTTCGTCGAGATGTTCGTCGGTGTCGGTGCTTCGCGTGTTCGCGACATGTTCGAGCAGGCCAAGCAGAACAGCCCCTGCATCATCTTCGTCGACGAGATCGACGCCGTCGGTCGTCAGCGCGGCGCAGGCCTGGGCGGCGGACACGACGAGCGCGAGCAGACACTCAACCAGTTGCTCGTCGAGATGGACGGCTTCGGTGATCGCACCGGCATCATCTTGATCGCCGCAACCAACCGCCCCGACATCCTCGACCCCGCACTGCTGCGTCCGGGACGCTTCGATCGCCAGATTCCGGTCGGCGCCCCCGACCTCGCCGGTCGCCGCGCGATCCTGCGCGTGCACTCGCAGGGCAAGCCGATCGATCCCAACGCCGACCTCGAAGGTCTCGCCAAGCGGACCGTCGGAATGTCGGGTGCTGATCTCGCCAACGTCATCAACGAGGCTGCGCTGCTCACCGCACGCGAAAACGGAACCGTCATCACCGAAGCCTCGCTCGAGGAATCGGTGGATCGTGTTGTCGGTGGACCGCGGCGTAAGAGTCGCATCATCAGCGAGCACGAGAAGAAGATCACGGCGTACCACGAGGGCGGTCACACTCTGGCTGCTTGGGCAATGCCTGACATCGAGCCGGTCTACAAGGTCACGATCCTCGCTCGCGGTCGCACGGGTGGCCACGCGATGACCGTGCCCGAGGACGACAAGGGTTTGATGACGCGTTCGGAGATGATCGCTCGTCTCGTCATGGCGATGGGTGGACGCGCCGCCGAGGAGTTGGTGTTCCACGAGCCCACCACCGGAGCGTCGTCCGATATCGACATGGCGACCAAGATCGCCCGCGCGATGGTCACCGAATACGGCATGAGTGCCAAGCTCGGCGCGGTTCGCTACGGACAGGAGGGCGGGGATCCGTTCCTCGGCCGTTCGATGGGCGTTCAGTCCGACTACTCACACGAGATCGCCCGTGAAATCGACGAAGAGGTGCGCAACCTCATCGAGGCAGCGCACACCGAAGCGTGGGCAATCCTCAACGAGTACCGCGATGCGCTCGACCTCATCGCTACCGAACTGCTCGAGCGTGAGACGTTGACTCGCAAGGACCTCGAGAAGATCCTTGCCGGCGTCGAAAAGCGTCCGCGCATCACGGCTTTCAACGATTTCGGTGGGCGTACGCCTTCGGATCGTCCGCCGGTGAAGACTCCTCGCGAACTCGCGATCGAGCGCGGCGAAACCTGGCCGGAGCCCGCTGCGGCACCTGTTCTCGTCAAGGCAGGTGCACCCAACAGCGGTGCCCCCAACGGTGGTCTCCCCAACAACGGTGGTCTCCCCAACAACGGTGGTCTCCCCAACAACGGCAACCAGGGACCCTCGAACGGCTACGCACAGCCTTCGTACCCGCAGCCGAGTGCTCCGCAGCAGACTCCGCAACCGGGAACACCCGACTACGGAGCGCCCGCCGGATGGTCGGCACCGGGTTGGCCTCCGCGTGAGAACCCGTCGCCGACGTACCCCGGACAGCAGTCGGGTGGGTACACCGGTGGACAGAATCCGACCCCGCCGAACCAGTCGCAGGGCCAGTACGGTCAGCCCCAACACGGTCAGCCCCAGCCCGATCAGGGGCAGTACGGCCAGCCGCACCCGGGACAGCAGGCGTACCCGGAGCAGCCGCATCCCGGCCGCCGTTACCCCGCGCAGCCCGATTACCCGGTGCAGTACCCGGACAGTGGACCCTTCGCCGATCCGAACCGGGGAAACCCGACCGGTGAAAACCAGTGGCAGAGCCCCGCACCGGAACAGCCGCAAACTCCTCCGCCGCACCATTCGGCTGAGGACGAGGGACCGAGCACCGTTCGCTGGGACGGACCGGACGGATCTCGCTGACCTTGCGCCACTAGGCTCTGCGGCGGGGGACCTGTGAACAATTCTCGAGGAGAGTTCGGTTGTCGGTGAATGATGTGGCCAGTGAACTGGTGTCGCTCGGAACGGGCCGCCCGTTCGATCAGGCGCGGGCAGAGGCTGCCGTACGGGAATTGTTGATCGCGGTCGGTGAAGATCCGGAGCGCCCAGGCCTGCTCGATACGCCGGCCCGGGTTGCGCGCTCGTACAAGGAGATCTTCGCGGGTCTGTACTCCGAACCTGACGACGCGTTGAACACGACTTTCGACGAGGGTCACCAGGAGTTGGTGCTCGTGCGAGACATTCCGATGTTCTCGACGTGCGAGCACCACCTGGTGTCCTTCCACGGTGTTGCTCACGTTGGCTACATCCCGGGAAAGTCGGGCAAGGTCACCGGTTTGTCGAAGCTCGCGCGCGTCGTCGACCTGTACGCCAAGCGTCCGCAGGTTCAAGAACGCCTGACCAGTCAGATCGCGGATGCTTTGATGCGCAAGCTCGACCCGCGTGGAGCCATCGTCGTCATCGAAGCCGAGCATCTGTGCATGGCGATGCGCGGTATCCGCAAGCCCGGAGCCAGCACGACCACGTCTGCGGTTCGTGGGCTCCTGCAATCCAGCGCGGCCTCGCGGTCCGAAGCGCTGGACCTCATCCTGCGTAAGTGAGCAAGATGTCCGCGGCTCCCGTTGCAGGCAGCGATCCGGCCCGGATGGTCGTGATGGGGATTCTGAACGTCACCGCCGATTCGTTTTCCGACGGTGGTCAATTTCTCGATCGTGACGCGGCGATCGCTCGCGGACTCGAACTGCAACGCATCGGCGTCGACATCGTCGACGTCGGCGGCGAGTCGACGCGCCCCGGAGCCACCCGCGTCGATCCGAAACTCGAGGCGGACCGAATTGCCCCGGTGATCGAAGAACTCGTGGCAGCCGGAATTCGCGTCAGCGTCGACACGATGCGTGCTTCCGTCGCCGCCGCCGCGATCGAAGCGGGCGCAGGCATCGTCAACGACGTATCGGGTGGTCGCGCAGACCCCGACATGGCCTCCGTTGTGGCCGACGCCGGAGTGCCCTGGATCCTCATGCATTGGCGCTCGGCCGGCGACTACGTCCATCGTGGCAGCGCCGATCACTACGACGACGTGGTCCGCGACGTCCGTGACGAACTGCTGTCGCAGGTCGATCTGGCGTTGAAAGCAGGGGTCGATTCGTCGTCGATCATCCTCGACCCCGGCCTCGGGTTCGCTAAGAACGCCGACCACAACTGGGCACTGTTGCGAGCACTACCCGAGTTCAACGCGACCGGATTCCCGGTACTGGTCGGCGCTTCCCGAAAGCGGTTCCTCGGGTCTCTGCTCAGCGATCCCGACGGCAATCCGCGTCCACCCGGTGGCCGCGAGACTGCGACGGCCGTGGTCTCCGCCCTTGCAGCGCGCGAAGGCGCCTGGGGAGTTCGGGTGCACGACGCACAAGCCTCGCTCGACGCCATTGCCGTGGTCGACGCCTGGAACCGTGGACGAGAAAGGGCCTGACATGGGGGACCGAATCGAATTGCGCGGACTGAAGGTTCGCGGCAATCACGGAGTGTTCGACCACGAGAAGCGTGACGGTCAGGACTTCTTCATCGACATCACCGTGTGGATGGACTTGGCTCCCGCCGCGGCGTCGGACGACCTGACGCAGACCCTGCACTACGGCGAGTTGGCGGAAGCCGCCGCAGCGATAGTCGCCGGCCCGTCGCGCGATCTCATCGAGACCGTCGCCGCGGAGATCGCCGACGACGTCATGAAAGATTCGCGAGTCGAGAGCGTCGAGGTTGTTGTCCACAAACCGTCGGCACCGATTCCGCTGGTTTTTGCGGACGTCGCCGTCGTCGCACATCGGACCAGATCGGCATGACGCGCGCTGTTCTGTCGATCGGTTCCAACATCGGCGACAGCGTGGCTCACCTGCAGTCCGTTGTCGACGGGTTGGGCAGCGCCGTCGTTGCTGTCTCACCGGTCTACTCGACCGCGCCGTGGGGTGGCGTCGAGCAGCAGGATTTCTACAACGCGGTGGTGGTGGTCGACGATCCCGAAGCCGATGCCGCTGAATGGCTTCGCCGCTCGCAAGCTCTCGAGGAAGCCGCAGACCGGGTGCGCGAACAGCGGTGGGGGCCACGGAGCCTGGACGTGGACGTAGTCGACTGCGAAGGCGTCGTCAGTTCCGATCCCGTGCTCACACTTCCGCATCCGCGCGCGCATCTTCGGGCATTCGTTCTCGTTCCCTGGCTGGACGTCGAGCCTGACGCGACGCTGATCGTCGACGGCCAGGAGTTGCCGGTGGCACAAATTCTCGACGGCCTCGATCGCACTGAGCGCGAAGGTGTCCGCACTACCGATGTGGTGCTTGCGCGGTGACCGAAAACGACAAGGGTTTGAAGCCGACCCGGATCAGTGAACTCGCGGTACTCGCCGCAGTGGCGGCCGTGGCCACCTGGATTCTGATTCGCGTGTTCTACGGTTCGATGCCGCCCATCCCTGTTTATGCGGGAGCGTCGCTGTACTTCGTGGCCGTTGCCGAGGCCGTCTTCGCTTTTGTCATTCGTTCACGCGTCAAAAACCGGCAGGTCGGCGACGGGCTCAGACAGCTTCATCCGATCACCGCCGCCCGAGCGCTGGCATTGGCCAAAGCATCCGCTTTGGTCGGTTCAGCTACCGTCGGTGTCTGGGTCGGAGTGCTGGTGTATCTCATCCCACAGCGCTCGGTTCTGCAGGCTGCAGCCTCCGACACGCCGGGCGCGTGGGTGGGGTTGGGCGCCGCAATTGCGCTGGTAGCGGCAGCTCTGTGGCTCGAACATTGTTGCAAGACGCCGGAAGATACACCTGACGAGCCTGCGCACTGACAGCCTGGTCGGCAAATCACCCACCGAGGTACGTGGCGACCCCGGTCTCGGCAAGTACCCTGGCAACCATGACAAATTCTGGTCGATCGAAGTCTGCGCGCCGAAGCAAGCGCAGCGCGAGCCAGATGATCATTGCTGCTCTTCTGGCACTTGCTGTCATTGCTTCGCTGTTTCTGATTTTCAGTAACAGCGTTCAGCTTCTTCGGGTGGGTCTGGTCGTCGCTCTGTGGGCAGCCACCCTCGGCGCTATCGCCATGACCAAGTATCGGCGTGAGTCGGCACTGGACAAAGCCAAGGTTGCCGATCTGCAGACCGTGTACGAACTGCAGCTCGAACGTGAAATTTCTGCTCGACGCGAGTACGAACTGAGCGTCGAAGGTCGCGTGCGACGTGAGGTGACCGCGGACGCGGAGGAGCTGGCCGGGTTGCGCGCCGAATTGGTGGCGCTGCGCCGAAACCTCGAAGCACTGTTCGAAGGTGGGCTGCTGCCCGAACAGACCGCGCTCAAGACCGATTCGACGCGAGTGCCGGAACTTGGCGGTAGTTCGTACGGCGCGTACCAGCCGGCACCGTCGGGGTTGTACGTTCCCGGCGCCGGCCAGAGCGGGCCCAGCCAACCGGCACCGAACGTCGGCGGCTTGGCTTCGCCCAACGACGATCCGGTGACTGCTGAGACAACCGTCGTGTTCGCGGAGACGTCGTGGCGTGACAGCAGCTTCGTGGCGCCGCGCGTCATCCCGACCCAGAAGTCTCGAGAGACGCAGAAGCCACAAGAGACGCAGAAGCCCCAGAGCGGGAACCAAGTACCGAGTTCTCCGGTGAGTTCCTCGCCGACACGAACGGTGAAAGACGTTCCGGTGAAGAAGGATTCGGAGCCGGTCGCGCCGGTCGAGCCTGAAGTCAAGGCTCCCGCCCAGGCCCCGAACATCGAAGATGCCGTCATCGAAGACGCTGTCGTCGAAGAGGTGCCCGAGGTTGTTCGCGCGGTTGTTCCCGAAGCTGTCGCGGAAGCTGAACCCGAATCCGCTGCGGAGCCTGACGCGGAGCCGCGACGTCGTCGCCGTGCCGCTCCGGAAGATGCCGCCAGTGGTGCTCATTCCAACGGATTGACCGTCGCCGAAATCATGGCAAACCTGAGTTCGAACAACCCGCCCGAAGGCTCCGGCCGACGCCGTCGCCGAGAGGACTGAGTCGCAGATCACTCGCCCGGCCATGGCATGACGGTTCGGGCGAAGGATATCCTCGGACGCAGAACGTCTGGTACCCGCCGAGCGGGACTGGAACGAACGAGAGGAATCCGGTGACTTCCTTCGGGATCACTAATGGACCTGCACCTGCGCGATTGACGGTAGGAATTGTCTCCGCAGGCAGGGTCGGAACAGCTGTCGGTGCCGCATTGGAGCGAGCCGGTCATGTTGTCAGCGCTTGCTCCGCCGTCTCCAGCGCCTCGGTTGCCCGCGCTGTGAAGCGGCTTCCCGATACCGAAATTCTTCCGGCCGCCGACGTCGCAGCTCGTTCCGAGTTGCTGATTCTCGCCGTTCCTGACGATCAACTTGCGGACCTTGTTCGAGGTCTGGCGGCCACCCATGCCGTCAAGCCGGGCACGCTCGTCGCCCATACGTCCGGTGCCAACGGGATCGCGATCCTGACTCCACTCACCGAACTGGGCGCACTACCCCTGGCTATCCATCCGGCGATGACGTTCACCGGTCACGACGAGGACACCGCACGGCTGTCGTCGGCATGCTTCGGAATCACCGCTGCCGACGACATCGGTTACGCAATCGCGCAGTCACTGGTCCTCGAGATCGGCGGCGAGCCCGTCCGAGTGCGCGAGGAGAACCGCGCGCTCTACCACGCCGCACTGGCTCACGGCAGTAATCACCTGGTCACGCTCGTGGTCGACGCCGTCGAGGCCCTGCGAGCGTCGTTGCAAGGTGACGAGCTGCTCGGTCAACAGTTGGTCGACGGAGATCCGGGTGGAGTGGCCGAGCGTGTCCTGCAGCCGCTGCTGTCGGCAGCCTTGGACAACGCGCTACGACGCGGTCCCTCGGCGTTGACCGGCCCGGTGGCACGCGGCGACGCTGCTGCCGTCGACACACATTTGCGCGTACTGACAGACCTGGATCCGGAGCTCGCTGCCGGCTATCGGGCGATGTCCTTGCGATCGGCCCAGCGGGTGGGCGCCCCCACCGAATTGTTCGACATCTTGACTGAAACGGGAGGTGACCGTCGTGAGTGATCTGCAGGGCGGATACAAGCGCGGCGAACTGACGGTGCACCACGATCCGGACAAGCTTCGGCGCGTCTCGCGGGCGCTGCGAGGTGTCGGGCGTCAGGTGGCGCTCGTTCCGACGATGGGTGCGCTGCATGCCGGCCACATCGAACTGGTTCGTCAGGCCAAGGTCACCGGCGCCGTCGTGATCGTTTCCATCTTCGTGAACCCGCTCCAGTTCGGTGCCGGCGAAGATCTGGACGCGTACCCGCGCACTCTCGATGCGGATCTCGACCTGTTGCGCGCCGAGGGCGTCGAATTGGTGTTCGCGCCGAGCGCCAAGACGATGTACCCGCGGGGCCAGCGCACCACCATCGTGCCGGGCCCGTTGGGTAGCGAACTCGAAGGCGGAGCGCGCCCCACTCACTTCGCGGGAATGCTGACGGTAGTGGCGAAGTTGCTGCAGATCGCGGCACCCAATCACGCGTACTTCGGTGAGAAGGACTACCAGCAGCTGACGCTCATCCGTCAGATGGTGTGGGATCTCAACTTCGATGTACAGATCATCGGAGTTCCGACGGTTCGCGAGTTCGACGGTCTCGCGTTGTCCTCTCGCAATCGCTACCTCGACGAGAACCAGCGCGCGGCAGCGGTCGCGCTGTCCGCCGCTCTGATCGCCGGTGCACACGCGGCGGCTGGGGGAGCGGAAGCAATCCTGGAAACCGCACGCGCTGTTCTGGCAGCTGTTCCGGAAATCGAGGTCGACTACCTCGAGGTTCGGGGCGTCGATCTGGGCCCCGCGCCCGAGCGAGGTGACGGTCGACTGTTGGTGGCCGCCAAGCTCGGAACCACCCGTTTGATCGACAACGTCGGTGTCGCGGTGGGAACCGGCTTCCTCGAGCGTGACACCGACCCATCCGCCGACGCCATCGACGACCTGCTGTCTCACTGAGCACTTTTCACGAGTAAGGACCTGGATATGTTTCGCACGATGATGAAGTCGAAGATCCACCGCGCCACCGTGACTCACGCCGACCTGCATTACGTCGGCTCCGTCACCGTCGACCAGGATCTGATGGACGCCGCAGACCTCCTCGAAGGCGAACAGGTGTGCATCGTCGACATCGACAACGGTGCGCGTCTCGAGACGTACGTCATTGCCGGCGAGCGCGGAACCGGTGTCATCGGAATCAATGGTGCGGCAGCGCATCTGGTAAAGCCAGGCGACCTGGTCATCCTCATCGCCTACGGCGTGATGAACGAGCAGGAAGTCAAGGAGTACTCCCCGCGCGTCGTCTTCGTCGATGCCGACAACAAGCAGATCGAACTCGGTTCCGACCCGGCTCACGCGCCGGAGGGTTCGGGTCTGATCACCCCACGCATGCTGTCGACGCTCGAGGCCTCGCGCGAATCCAGCCTGGTGTAATCCATGCTGCTCACGGTCGACGTCCGGAACACCAACATCGTTCTCGGTCTGTTCTCCGGGACTGGTGAGTATTCGAAGCTGTTGCAGGACTGGCGAATGCGAACCGATCCTCGGATGACTGCCGACGAGTTGGCGTTGACCTTCCGTGGGCTGTTGGGTTCTCATGTCGATCAGATCACCGGCGTTGCGGCGCTGTCGACAGTGCCGTCCGTCTTGCGTGAAATCCGTGTGATGCTCGAGCGGTACTGGGGTCACGTTCCCCATGTGGTGGTCGAACCGGGTATTCGCACCGGTGTGCCACTGCTGGTGGACAACCCCAAAGAGGTGGGAGCCGACCGGATCGTCAACAGCCTTGCCGCTCACCATCTTTACGAGGGGCCATGCATTGTCGTGGACTTCGGTACGTCGACCTGTGTCGACGTCGTTTCCGCCAAGGGTGAGTTTCTGGGCGGCTGCATCGCGCCCGGACTCGAGATCTCGACCGATGCCTTGGCGTCGCAGTCCGCTGCGCTGCGCAAGGTCGAATTGGTGCGCCCGCGTTCGGTGGTCGGCAAGAATACCGTCGAATGCATGCAGTCCGGTGCGGTATTCGGCTTTGCGGGCCTCGTCGACGGATTGGTCAACCGCGTCCGCGACGAACTACCGGAGTTCGGTGGTGACGACGTCTCCGTGATCGCGACCGGGGACAGCGCACCGCTGATCATTCCCGAGTCCGACACCATCGATCACCTCGAACGGGACCTCACTCTCGAGGGGCTGAGGTTGGTCTTCGAGCGCAATCAGGCGCGTCGTGGATCCGGTCGACGACCCGTCGCCTGATCGATGGTTTCGTTCCAGCGGTTTCGCGATTGCAAAAGTTATGCCACAATGGTGCTCGTGAATCGCTGCATGGGTGCTCAGGAGTGTTGTCGAGGCTGACCGCTGCCTTGACCAATTCACATTCCTTGGAGCTAGCTCGTGCTATCCACATATTCTGCAGATCTCTCTGTTTTGGCCCCGACTCTTACTGCTGACCGTGCTGTTTCCGCAGGTCGTAGCGCTAACCGTGGGGCGTCCGGACGTCGCCCGAGTGGTGCGTCGTTGCCTACCCGCCTTCGCCCGGCCGATCTGCTGCGTCTGACCGACGAGGGAGCAAACGGCGTGCTCGACGGCCGTTTCGATCACCTCATCCCCGACACCTTCCCGACGCTCGACCGTTGGTCCACCCGCTTGCACGCGGACGACGACGTCGATGTGTGGCTCATCAGTTGGGTGCCCGAACGCAACACCGAATTGCACGACCACGCAGGCTCGTTCGGTGCCTTGACCGTCCTCAGTGGTTCGCTCACCGAATTCCGTTGGGCCGGTGACTCCCTGGTGGAACGCCAGCTCGACGCCGGCGATCAGGCTTCGTTCCCGCTCGGATGGGTTCACGATGTCGTGCGTTCGACGGATGCTCCCGGTGCTCCGATCGAAATCAGCTCTGATGCACCGACTCTGAGTGTTCACGCCTACTCGCCGCCGCTGACGGCAATGTCCTTCTACGAAGTGACGGATCACCGGACACTTCGCCGCACCCGTACCGAGCTGACCGACCTGCCCGAGGGGGGCACCAAATGACCATCGACCAAATGCTCGACGACGCTCGCGCACAGATCGATCGTATGTACGTCTTCCAGCTCACCGAAGCCTTCCACCGCGGCGCGATCTTCGTCGACATTCGCCCGCAGGCGCAGCGCGCCATCGAGGGAACTCTTCCCGGTGCACTCGCGATCGAGCGGAACGTGCTCGAATGGCGCCTCGACCCCACCAGCAGCGCGCACCTCGCGTTGGCCACCGACCACGACGTCGAGTGGGTGATCGTCTGCTCCGAGGGTTACACCTCGAGCCTGGCCGCAGCGTCGTTGCAGCAGTTGGGTCTGCACAAGGCCACCGATCTCGTGGGTGGATACCAGGCGATCAAGGCCGCCGGCCTGCTCGGTGCGCTCAGCGGAGTGCGTCATTGCTCCCGCGAGTTGGCGGCGGTTTCGGCTCATTGAGGTATTTGCTGTGCGCCTTTATTAACCGCGGGCGGTTAATAAAGGCGCACAGCGGGTCTGGCGGTACATCTTCGGGCTCATTCCGTGATGACGGGTGAACGCGGTTGTGAGGGCGAAGGGGCTCGAGTAACCCACTTCTCGCGCGATCGACGACACCGTTCGCGCCGGGTCTGCGAGCAGATCTGCCGCCACGGACAGTCGCCACTCGGTCAGATAGCCGACAGGTCCGAGCCCCATGAGGCTGGTGAACCGGCGCGCGAAGGCCGCTCGCGAGCTGCCGGACTCCTGGGCCAGGCTCGCGACCGTCCAGGGGTGTTCCGGCCGATTGTGTATGAGCCGCAAGGCATGCCCAATGATGGGATCCTCGTAGGCCTTGATCCATCGCGGTGATCGATTCGGGTTCTCGGCGAACCACGTACGGACCGCCGATATCAGGACAAGGTCCAGGAGCCTGTCCAGCAACACCTCCTGCCCTGGCCCGTCGGCGGCGATCTGTTGTTCCAGAAGGTTTGTCATCGGCGCGGTTTCGATGCTGCGTCGTACTACCGCGACGGGTGTCAGGCTGTCGAGGATCTGACGGCTGACATAGGAGTCCAAACGGTATGTGCCCGTGAGCATGACGGTCTGACCACTGGTCGAGTTGCCCCAGGTGCGAATGCCGTGAACTGACATGTCCTCGAGTGGTGATCCGTCGACCGCAGCGCAATTCTGTGCTTCGTCGATCAGTACGTGGACTGGTGTGTCCGGGTGATCGGCGACCGTATACGGATCGGGGCCGCGCAGGAGTGCAACGTCGCCGGCCTCGAGATCTTCTGTCTGTCCGGTGTCGGAGACGACGACCGCGCTGCCTCGAACCAGAACCAGCACGGTGATCGGTGCGTGGTCCTCGATACGTAATGACCACGGTGGATCGAGCAGCGAGCGCAGTAGAAAAGCGCCCTCCGCCCGCGATCCGGCCAGCATCATCGACAATGCATCCATGCTTCGACGGTAGACACTGGCGTATGTTTTTGCGATCTTCGGCTATGGATCGTATTGATGCTCCGCGGTCGAATGAGTGCATGACGACAACAAGCGACATTCAATCGGCAGTAGTGATCGGTGGTACCGGTAAGACCGGTGCGCGCGTTGCGCAGAGGCTGACTGCGGTGGGAATCCGTACCCGAATCGCGTCGAGAACATCCGGGACGCGTTTCGACTGGAACGATCAGGCGACGTGGCAGCCAGCAGTGTCCGGCGTCGACGTGGCATATGTGACGTATGCGCCAGATCTGGCTGTTCCGGAATCGAGCACCCACATCGAGGAGTTCGCGGAGCTTGCGTACCGCGAAGGGGTTCGTCGCATGGTGCTCTTGTCCGGGCGCGGTGAACCGGCGGCGCAGAAAGCCGAGCAGGTTCTCGCCGACAGCGGTCTGGAATGGGCTGTGGTGCGGGCCAGTTGGTTTGCCCAGAACTTCAGTGAGGGGTACCTACTCGATCCGATTCGGGAAGGCCACCTGGCACTTCCGGTCGGTGAGGTGGGGGAGCCGTTCATCGACGTCGACGATCTCGCCGACGTGGCGGTGGCCGCATTGACTCGAACCGACCTCCTCGGCCGAGTTCTCGAGGTGACAGGTCCGGAGTTGCTCACTTTCGCGGCGGCGGTGGATGCGATTTCGACGGCGTCGGGTCGTCTCGTGACATTCGAAAGAATTGGACTCAAACAGTTTTCCGACGGCATGGCGGAGGTCGGCGTCCCGAGTGACGTCGTGGAGTTACTCAGGTACCTGTTTGCCGAGGTTCTCGACGGACGAAATCAAAGTGTGACCGGCGTCGTCGAAGAGGTCCTGGAACGACCCGCTCGAGATTTCACCACTTTTGCCGCCGAGGCTGCCCGAACGGGGGTCTGGTCGTGAAGAAATCCGAGATTTTCTTGGAGCTGCTGCTCGGGGTGACTGCGCTCGGCGCGCTCGTCGCCGGTGGTGCGTTGTTTGCCTTCTCGTCCTTCGTGATGCCCGCTCTGCGGTCGGTCGATGCACATACCGCGATCACGTCGATGCAGGCGATCAACGTCGAAGCGCCGCGTAGTGCGTTGATGCTGCCGCTGGTCGGATCGGCGCTCACCGCGATCGCCGCTGGAATCTGGGCAGCGATCTCCAGACCGGACGGCTGGGTCCTTGCTGTCGTCGGTTGCGTCGGGGTGCTCGCGTCCTTCGCGGTGACCGCGATCTACCACGTCCCTCGCAACGACGCGTTTGCCTCGGTCAGCACTACCGACGCGGCCGCATGGGCGTCGTACGAGGCGGGTTGGACTATGTGGAATCACGTTCGGGTCGGGCTGTACCTGCTGTCGGGAATCGTGCTCGCGGTGGCCGCGGTGCTACCAGCAACAAACGCGGTGGACACGGCCCAGTAGTCTTGTACCCCGTGAGTGATGTAGAAGCCCAGCCAGTCGACGACACCCCCGAGCAGCTCCGTATCCGGCGCGAGAAGCGTGAACGGATCCTGGCGCAGGGGCAGGAGGCGTACCCGGTTTCGGTCGATCGCACCCACACGCTCGCGCAGATCCGCGCGGAGTACCCGGAACTCGAGCCGGACACGGCGACTGGTGTGCTGGTCGGCGTCGTCGGCCGCGTCATCTTCATGCGCAACACCGGCAAGTTGTGCTTCGCGACTCTGCAGGAAGGCGACGGTACCCAGCTGCAGGCCATGATCAGCCTCGCCGGCGTCGGCGAAGAGGCACTGGCTGCCTGGAAGTCCGACGTCGACCTCGGCGACTTCGTCTTCATCCACGGTGAGGTCATCAGCTCCCGTCGCGGCGAGCTCAGCGTGATGGCCGACGCGTGGCAGATCGCGTCCAAGTCGCTGCGCCCCCTGCCGGTTGCTCACAAGGAAATGAGCGAAGAGTCCCGGGTGCGTCAGCGCTACGCGGATCTGATCGTTCGCCCCGAGGCTCGGGACAACGCCCGCAAGCGCGTCGCAGTTGTCCGTGCGCTGCGCAATGCACTCGAGAGCCGCGGCTTCCTCGAGGTCGAGACGCCGATGCTGCAGACGCTGCACGGCGGCGCGGCAGCTCGCCCGTTCGTCACGCACTCGAACGCCCTCGACATCGACCTGTACCTGCGTATCGCGCCGGAACTGTTCCTCAAGCGTTGCGTCGTCGGCGGTATCGAGAAGGTCTTCGAGATCAACCGCAACTTCCGCAACGAGGGCGTCGACTCCACTCACTCGCCCGAGTTCGCGATGCTCGAGACGTACGAGGCCTACGGCACGTACGACGATTCCGCGAAGATGATTCGTGAACTCGTCCAGGAAGTTGCGCAGGAAGCATTCGGCACGCAGGTCCTCACCCTCGCCGACGGTTCCGAGTACGACGTCAGTGGCGAGTGGCAGGTTCTCGAGATGTACCCGTCGCTGTCGGCTGCCATCGGCACCGAGGTCACGCCGGATACGACGGTCGACGAGCTTCTCGCTCTGGCGGAGAAGGTCGGCCTCGAGGTTCCCAAGGACAAGGGTTACGGCCACGGCAAGCTCGTCGAGGAGCTGTGGGAGCACCAGTGCGGCGATCAGCTGTACGTGCCGACGTTCGTCCGTGACTTCCCGGTCGAGACATCGCCCCTGACCCGTGATCACCGCAGCAAGAAGGGTGTCACCGAGAAGTGGGACCTGTACATCCGCGGATTCGAGTTGGCGACCGGCTACTCCGAACTGGTCGACCCGGTCATCCAGCGTGAGCGCTTTGTCGACCAGGCGCGCCTCGCGTCGGCAGGCGACGACGAAGCGATGGTGCTGGACGAGGAGTTCCTCGCCGCGATGGAACAGGGCATGCCGCCGACCACCGGCACCGGCATGGGAATCGATCGACTGCTGATGGCTTTGACTGGTCTCGGTATTCGCGAGACGATCCTCTTCCCGATCGTTCGTCCGTCCGCTCGCTAGCTTTACTTCGATCAAGGTTCGGCCGCACATGTTGCGGCCGAACCTTTTTCAGTTGAGGCGCTCCCAAGGTATTTGATAGTTCCCAACGACATTCGCCTGCGGCAAAGGATTCATCCATGCGCGGTCGCCCGAGTTTCGGACTTACGAATTGTTGCGATGATTTGGTCGATCGTGCCCTGGTTGAGTGCGTCAGGTAGTCCCTGATCCGACTGGACAAGGAAGACCATGACCTCGGCTGTGGAGTATCCGGGTGTGGTGACGACATCGAATTGTGCTGAGGGCGGATCGCATTCGTTGTCCGCCGGGATATTTGTGACGGTTGCGGTGTACCGGATCGCAGGGCGTCCGGAGATGGTGAAATTCGTGGGTCCGCCGTAAGCGATACTGGCGAGAGTGCTGTTCTTGGAGGCGAAGATTGCGCTCGGTAGAGGTCTTTTCTCGAGCCGTCGTCTGTCATGATTCCCCCGTCTGGATGCATCCCCCGATGCGTCGCGAGGAGTGTATCGGCACTGTCCTTGTCGCAAGACAAGTCGACCGGCATACCCGGCGGCGAGAAGTCCCAATCATCCTGACGAGCCAAGACAGGACGTTTGTCCAGGTGCTATTGTCGCTGCTTATCGAAGGATCTGGGGAGGAATGGTCGTGGTGAAAAAGGTTGTTGTCACGATGGTTGACGATCTGGACAAAAAATCGCCCGCGGACGAAACTGTGGAGTTTTCCGTCGACGGAGTTGCTTACGAAATCGATCTCACCGCCGCCCACGCCGCGGAACTGCGCGATGCACTGAAAAAGTGGATTCCTCATGCGAGAAAGTCGAATTCCGCCAAATCAGTCAACGGAGCGGTGACCAAATCCCGTCCCGTTGCGGACCGCGATCAGAGTGCCGCCATCCGCGAATGGGCCAAGGGTGCAGGCTTCGAGATTTCGGCCCGCGGTCGTATTTCCACCGAGGTGCGCCGAGCCTACGAAAAGGCCGTCTGAAATGGATCGCGAATGGATTCGGGCGCATTTTGCCGAAACGGATTGATAACGCGTTCTAGTTTGTTAGCGTCTGCACGGTTCGCATCTCTCGTAGAGGAGTCGGTCGTGCACAGAAACAGGTTGTTCGGGGGCGTGGTTCTTGCCGCTCTGATGCTCGTCGGGTTCACCTCCGTGGCTTCGGCTCAGGCCCCGTTGCCCGTGCCCAATGCCTTCCTTGCCGGTGTTCCTCAGGAGTTGGGAAATCCTGGCGGTTCAGCTCCTGGATCCAATGACTTTTCGTGTAAACCGACTGCCGAACATCCCAATCCGGTTGTGCTCGTTCACGGAACGGGTGGAAACAGGCAGACCAACTGGGCCACCTATGCGCCGTTGCTCGCCAACGAGGGCTACTGCGTCTTCGCGCTGACATACGGCAACTTCCCCGAGCAGCCGTGGCCGTTGTCGGCCATCGGTGGAATGCAGGAAATTCCTTCCAGCGCAGCGCAATTGTCGAATTTTGTCGATCAAGTACTTGATGCCACGGGTGCTACATCGGTAGATCTGATCGGACATTCCCAGGGCACCATCATCAACGGGTACTACGCGAAGTTCCTCGGTGGTGCCGACAAAGTGGACAACATCGTCTCGGTGGCGTCGCTGTGGAAGGGAACGCTCGGAAACGAGCAGGCAAGTGTCGGCCGCAGCCTTCGCGAACTCGGGGTATCCGAGGCAGCGCAGGCCGGATTCCCGATCTGCAAGGCATGTCTGAACATGGGGGCAGGCTCGGAGTTCATCGAAAATCTCCGTGCGGGAGGCGTTTACGCGCCGGGTGTTCACTACACGAACATCACGACCCGCTACGACGAACTGGTGCTGCCGTATACGAATGGGCTGGAGCCTGGGCCGAACGCCACCAACATCGTCGTCCAGGACGGTTGTGAGCAAGACATCTCCGATCACCTGGCAATCGCGGCATCGCTGCGCGCCGCGACTTTTGCGCTCAATGCACTCGACCCCGCGCATCAGCGGCCGGTACCGTGCAACTCGGTATTGCCCGTCGTGGGTTGATCACTATGCGGAGGCCTTCGGTGGGGATTCGAACATGCGTGGGCGCTCTCGCTGTGGCGGGAGCCGTGGCCGCGTCCGCGCCGTCTCTTGCGTCGGCGAACGAACCTCTTCCCGTTCCGTCCGGTTTCCTCAGTGGAATCGCCCTCGAAGCGACCAACCCGGGCGGATCGGCCCCTGGCACCAACGACTTCTCGTGCACGCCTTCCGCTGCTCATCCTGATCCAGTCGTCCTGGTGCACGGGACGGCGGCCAACCGTCAGACCAATTGGGGCGTACTCGCACCCGTACTGGCCAACGAGGGATACTGCGTTTTTGCGCTCACCTTCGGGAATCGAACGGACCAGCCGTGGCCGATTTCCGCAGCCGGCGGTCTCGCACCACTCGGAGACAGCGCAGGGCAACTGTCGGACTTCGTCGACGACGTTCTCTCTGCGACGGGTGCCTCGAAGGTCGACCTGATCGGACACTCTCAGGGGACGACGGTCAGTGCCTACTACGCCAAGTTCCTCGGCGGTGACACGCACGTTTCCAAGATCGTCTCCATCGCTCCGTTGTGGGACGGCTCGGAGGTCGGCCCGCCGGAAGGCGTCGGGGGACCGGATTTCGACAACGCCAGCTTCGTCACCGAACTGCGCGACGCGGGCGTCTACTCCGATGACGTCGAGTACACCAACATCGTGACTCGATTCGATCAAGTGGTCGTTCCGTACAGCAGCGGAATACTGGCCGCGTCGAACGCGTCGAACATAGTTGTTCAGGACGGTTGCGAGCAGGACCTGTCGGATCACATCGCGCTGGTGGCGTCGCAGCGAACGGCGACTCTGACGCTCAACGCGCTGGATCCGTCGAATCCGCGTGAGGTGCCGTGCGCTCGGGTACTCCCGATATTCGGCTGATCAGGCGTCGAAAATCGCTGTTCGCTTCAGGCGTACAGGAACCGGGAAACGATTCCCTCAGCTGCGACGTTGTGAACGGTAAGCAGTCCGGCTTCCGCCGCCAATCGGGTGGAGGAGCAGCAGGTGGACTTCGCGCCCTCTAGAGTAATAAGTGGGGTCGTGCAACCTTTGTCGATTCGTGGACGTCAGTCCGCTGACCGGCGAGGCGATCAGTCTGTAGTGCCGGAGCGAAACGCGGCGACCAGGGACGAGACATCCGGTCTCGAACCTGCCCGCCGGAGAGTGTGAGGGAGAGCGATGTTCGAGAGGTTCACCGATCGCGCGCGGCGCGTTGTTGTCCTGGCTCAAGAAGAAGCCAGGATGCTCAACCACAACTACATCGGCACGGAGCACATCCTTCTCGGCCTCATTCACGAGGGCGAAGGTGTCGCAGCCAAGTCGTTGGAGTCGTTGGGTATCTCCCTCGAGGGAGTCCGCAGCCAGGTCGAGGAGATCATCGGCCAGGGCCAGCAGGCTCCGTCCGGTCACATCCCCTTCACACCGCGCGCCAAGAAAGTCCTCGAGCTGAGTCTGCGCGAAGCGCTGCAGCTCGGACACAACTACATCGGTACGGAGCACATCCTGCTCGGTCTCATCCGTGAGGGTGAGGGCGTAGCAGCCCAGGTTCTGGTCAAGCTCGGTGCCGATCTCAACCGCGTCCGCCAGCAGGTCATCCAGCTGCTGTCGGGCTACCAGGGCAAGGAGCCCACCGAAACCGGTGGCACCCGCGGAGAGGCCGGCACGCCGTCCACCTCGCTCGTGCTCGACCAGTTCGGTCGCAACCTGACGCAAGCTGCCCTCGAAGGCAAGCTGGACCCGGTCATCGGCCGCTCGAAGGAAATCGAGCGCGTCATGCAGGTTCTCTCGCGTCGTACCAAGAACAACCCGGTTCTCATCGGTGAACCCGGTGTCGGTAAGACCGCTGTGGTCGAGGGCCTGGCTCAGGCAATCGTCAACGGCGAGGTCCCCGAGACCCTCAAGGACAAGCAGCTGTACACGCTCGACCTCGGGTCGCTCGTGGCCGGCAGCCGTTACCGCGGTGACTTCGAAGAGCGCCTGAAGAAGGTTCTCAAGGAGATCAACACCCGCGGCGACATCATCCTGTTCATCGACGAGCTGCACACCCTCGTGGGTGCGGGCGCGGCCGAAGGCGCTATCGACGCGGCCTCCATCCTCAAGCCCAAGCTTGCTCGCGGTGAGCTGCAGACCATCGGTGCCACCACGCTCGACGAGTACCGCAAGTACATCGAGAAGGATGCTGCCCTCGAGCGTCGTTTCCAGCCCGTTCAGGTGGGCGAGCCGACCGTCGAGCACACCATCGAGATCCTCAAGGGTCTTCGTGACCGCTACGAGGCTCACCACCGTGTCTCCATCACGGACGGTGCTCTCGTGGCAGCGGCGACGCTGGCCGACCGCTACATCAACGACCGCTTCTTGCCGGACAAGGCGATCGACCTCATCGACGAGGCGGGCGCGCGAATGCGCATCCGTCGGATGACTGCACCGCCGGACCTGCGCGAATTCGACGATCGCATCGCCGACGCGCGTCGCGAGAAGGAGTCCGCGATCGACGCGCAGGACTTCGAGAAGGCTGCGAACCTGCGTGACAAGGAGAAGACCCTCGTTGCTCAGCGCGCTGAGCGTGAGAAGCAGTGGCGTGCGGGCGACCTGGACGTCATTGCCGAGGTCGACGACGAGCAGATCGCCGAGGTTCTGGGCAACTGGACCGGTATCCCCGTCTTCAAGCTCACCGAGGAGGAGACCACTCGTCTGCTCCGCATGGAAGAGGAACTGCACAAGCGGATCATCGGCCAGGAAGAGGCGGTCAAGTCCGTCTCGAAGGCGATCCGTCGTACGCGTGCAGGTCTGAAGGATCCCAAGCGTCCCTCGGGCTCGTTCATCTTCGCCGGCCCGTCCGGTGTCGGTAAGACGGAGCTCGCGAAGTCGCTCGCCAACTTCCTGTTCGGCGACGACGACGCCTTGATCCAGATCGACATGGGCGAGTTCCACGACCGCTTCACCGCTTCGCGTCTGTTCGGTGCCCCTCCCGGGTACGTCGGATACGAAGAGGGTGGCCAGCTCACCGAGAAGGTGCGCCGCAAGCCGTTCAGCGTTGTCCTGTTCGACGAGATCGAGAAGGCACACCAGGAGATCTACAACACCCTCCTGCAGGTGCTCGAGGACGGCCGTCTCACCGACGGTCAGGGACGTACCGTCGACTTCAAGAACACGGTGCTGATCTTCACGTCCAACCTCGGTACGTCGGACATCTCCAAGGCAGTCGGCCTGGGCTTCAGCTCGGGAACGGGCACGGAGTCGAACTACGAGCGCATGAAGCTCAAGGTTCACGACGAGCTGAAGAAGCACTTCCGTCCCGAGTTCTTGAACCGTATCGACGACATCGTCGTCTTCCATCAGCTCACGAACGAGCAGATCGTTCAGATGGTCGACCTGATGCTCGCTCGCGTCGAGGCGGCACTCAAGAACAAGGACATGGCCATGGAGGTCACCGACAAGGCCAAGTCGCTTCTGGCCAAGCGCGGATTCGATCCGGTACTGGGTGCACGACCGCTGCGTCGCACCATCCAGCGCGAGATCGAGGACCAGATGTCCGAGAAGATCCTCTTCGGAGAGATCGGACCCGGCCACATCGTGCTCGTCGACGTCGAGAACTGGGACGGCGAAGGCTCGGGTGAGGACGCGAAGTTCACGTTCACGCCCACCAAGAAGCCGATCGACGTGCCGGACGCACCGCCGATCGAGCTGACCAAGGCCGGCGAAAGCGAAAGCGCAGCAGAGTAGTACAGCAGAGTAGGTAACGAACGGGCGGCACCTCACCGGTGCCGCCCGTTTCGTGTATCACGGGAGAGGGCGTACACATGAACGACATCGAACTGGGTCACCTGCGCCGTTGCGTCGAATTGGCAACGGAAGCATTGGATGCCGGCGACGAACCTTTCGGATCCGTCCTGGCAGCGGCCGACGGAACATTTCTGGCGGAAGATCGAAACCGGATCGCGGGCGGCGACAACACTCGCCACCCCGAGTTCGAGCTGGCTCGGTGGGCGGCCCAGTATCTGACGCCGGACGAGCGTTCGACGGCAACGGTGTTCACCTCGGGAGAGCACTGCGCGATGTGTTCGGCCGCGCACGCGTGGGTGGGCCTCGGACGGATCGTCTACATCTGCTCTTCGGCCCAACTCGGCGACTGGCTCGCGGAGTGGGGTGTGGCTCCGTCGCCGGTGAAGTCTCTGTCCGTCAACGAGGTTGCGCCGAACGTCCCGGTCGAAGGCCCGGTGCCGGAGTTGGTTCCGCTGGTGCGAGAACTGCATCGGAAGTTGCATTCGCAGAGCGCTTGACGGGCACACACAAACGGGCGGCACCTCGCTGGAGGTGCCGCCCGTTTGCGTGTGAAGTCAGGAGACTGCGTCGACCGCTCGAACCTTCTCTCGCAGTTCACCCTTGACGACCTTGCCGCTTGCATTGCGCGGCAGTGCTTCCACGACGACGATGTCCTTCGGGTGCTTGTAGCGCGCGAGACGATCGTTGAGGAAGCTGCTCAGCTCCTCGATGGTCAGGTCCACGGCTGAACCTGGCGCCATCGCGACGATCGCTACGGGCACCTCGCCCCACTTGGCGTCGGGGCGGCCGACGACGGCCGCTTCGACGATCAATTCGTGTTCGTAGAGGACGTTTTCCACCTCCGCGCAGTAGATGTTCTCTCCGCCGGAGATGATCATGTCCTTCTTGCGATCCACGACGTAGACGAAGCCTTCGTCGTCGACTCGAACGAGATCGCCGGAGTGGAACCATCCACCGTGGAAGGCGTCAGCGGTGGCGGTGGGATTGTTCCAGTATTCGCTCATCATCGTGGGCCCGCGGTAGACGATTTCACCGATTTCACCGGGTGCCACGTCGTCCATGTTCTCGTCGACGACCCTGGCCGAGATGGTCGGGATGACCCGACCGACGGATCCGAGCTTACGAATCGCATCCTCGCCGTCGAGAACGCAAGTGATGGGCGACATCTCGGTCTGACCGAAGACCGCGACATTGAATGCGTCCGGGAAGGTTTCGGCCATTGCCCGCAGGATCGTATCGGACGACGGTGCGGCGCCCCACGAAATGTTCTTCAGCGACAGTGCTCGAGGTTGCGCCTTCTGTACTGCGCACACGGCCTGCCATTGCACGGGCACGAGGAACAAGCTGGTGACCTTCTCGGCTTCGAGGATGTCGAGTAGTTGACCAGGGTCGAATGCGCCGACCGGATGGATCACCGTGGTCGTGCCGAGTTGCAGGCTCGGCGCTATGGAGCCTAGGGCTGCGATGTGGAACATGGGCGACGCGCAGAAGCCGATGGAATCGGCATTGAACAGGTGGAAGGCCCTGATACAGGTCAATGCTTGCGAAGACAGGTTGGAGTGAGAGAGCACCGAGCCCTTGGGGCGACCGGTGGTTCCCGAGGTGTACATGATGAGTGCAGGCGTGTCGTCCGGGATGTCGACGAACGCGTGCGGCTCGCCCTCCTCGCTGATCAAGTCCTCGTAGTTCAGGCTGTCACCCTCGGCGGGGGCGCCTACGGTGATGGAGATGTCGATACCCTCGGACGCGGCTCGCGCAGCTCCGGCCAACGGAGCCAACGGTCCTTCGGCGACAATGACTTTGGAGCCGGAGTCGTTTACCAGATAAGCGACCTCGGGTGGTGTCAGACGGAAGTTCACCGGAACAGCGATGGCGCCCAGTGCGTTGGTCGCGAGCACGACCTCGAGGTATTCGGGGCGGTTGAGCATCAGGATGAGCACGCGGTCGCCGAAGCTGACGCCGCGTCGGGCAAGAGCGTCCGCCAGCTTCTCGACGCGTGCGTCGAGGGTGCTCCAGGTGATGGAATCGCCCAGGAATCGCAGTGCGGTGCGATCGGGAATCATCTGCGCATGCCTGGCGATCTGATTGTTCCAGTTGGTGCGGCGTGAACGCTGCGCCTCGGAGACTGCATCGGTGGAGGCCATCGATGGGTTCCTCTCATGCGTGGGTGATTGTGTGACTCAGGCTACAGTGAGCCGTCGATTCGTACAGTGGTTTTGTTAACGAAAATTCGCAGTGATTACTTGAAGTGGGGTGCGCGTTTCTGCAGCATCGCCATCGCGCCTTCTTTGAAGTCCTCGCCAGTGAGAAGTTCTGCCTGACCGGTATTTTCGAGCTCCAGCGCAGCATCGAGGCGGTCCAGTGTCGCCGCATTGAGTGCGCGCTTGGTGAGTTCGAGGGCGCGTCGGGGAGCCTTCGACGTGCGATCGACGACGGAGTCGACGAGTGCGTCGAACGCGTCGTCGGCGACGGTGCGGGACACGAGCCCGAACCGCTCTGCGTCCTCGGCGGAAACTCGCTCGCCCAGCAATGCCATCTCGGCCGCTCGGGCGCGTCCGATCGCTGCCGGTACCAACGCACTGGCGCCGCCGTCGGGCATCAGACCGATGTTGACGAAGGAGAGGAGGAAATAGGCGCTCGATGCGGCGTACGTCAGGTCCGCGGCTAGAGCGATGGACACTCCGACGCCGGCGGCCGGGCCGTTGACCGCGGCGATCACCGGGACCGGGGCGCTGGTGATGGCGCGAATCAGCGAAGTCGCCGCATCCATGACGACTTTCGGGTCTGCGGGGTTGACGGCCGCTGCGGCGAGGTCGGCTCCGGTGCAGAACGCTCGACCGGATCCGGTGATGACGATGGTGCGAACGGCCGGGTCTGCGCCGCCGTCGTGGACGGCAGCTGCGAAAGCAGTCATCGTGGGCAGATCGATCGCGTTCATCCGCTTCGGGCGGTCGAAGGTCAATCGCAGTACACCGTCGGTGATTTCGGAGCGAAAGCCCGTCTCGGCGGTGGCGGTCATGCCGCGCTCACAGCCGTGACGAATCCGGAAAGCCGTGAGGTGATGAGGTGTTCGGCCTCCGAGACCATGCGGTCGATCATGTCTGCGACGGTCGGGATGTCGTTGATCAATCCTTGGCTCTGTCCGGCGGACCAGATGCCTGCATCGAGGTCGCCGTCCTCGAAGACCTTGCGTCCGCGGGCTCCGGCTACCAGATGCTGAATGTCGCTGAACTGCGCGTCGCCACGTGCTTCGATGTCGACGACCTCGGCACTGATCGCATTCGCGGCTACGCGCGCGGTGTTGTGAAGCGTCCGGAAGATCAGCTTGGTGTCGCGTTCGGTGTTTGCGACAATCTGCTCTTTAACCGATTGTGCGACAGGGGATTCCGCGGTACACATGAAGCGAGTTCCCATGTTGACGCCGTCTGCTCCGAGCGCAAGCGCCGCGACGAGTCCACGTGAATCTGCGATTCCGCCTGAAGCGATCACCGGAATCGTGAGTTGCTGCGTGGCCGCCGGAATCAGAATGAGCCCTGGTATGTCGTCCTCGCCTGGGTGCCCGGCGCATTCGAAGCCGTCGATGCTGACGGCGTCGACGCCCAGTCTCTCGGCTTTGACCGCATGTCGAACTGCAGTGCACTTGTGGATAACCTTCACGCCCGCGTCCTTGAAATGCGGAAGATGATCGATCGGATTGGAACCGGCGGTTTCGACGATCTTGATCCCGGATTCGATGATCGCCTGGCGGTATTCGGCGTACGGCGGCGGCGTGATCGACGGCAGAATAGTGAGATTGACGCCGAAAGGCTTGTCGGTGAGATCGCGGGTTCGAGCAATTTCCTTGACGAGGTCTTCCGGTGTGGGTTGAGTGAGGCCCGTCAAGAACCCGAGGGCGCCGGAATTTGCCGTGGCCGCAACAAGTTCTGCCCGTCCCACCCACATCATGCCCCCTTGCACGATGGGATGGTCAACGCCGAACATTTCGGTGAAGCGAGTGCGAATCATCTGCTCACAACTACTTTCTTACGGTCGGTCATTCGGCATCGAACCCTCTTGCGGGCGAAGAAAACTTCACGCCGCAGGGAACGAGCCCGCCAGCGGACTACGTGCGAGGTTGTGCGAATCGTGACTAACATAACACCGCTGAGAGAGCGGGTGTCAAGACTCTTTTTCCGGAATCCGTCCGCCGCTACAACTGCGTTGTAGGGTTTCGGGTGAAGCAGTACCGGGCGCGAATTGCGACCTTCGCGACGGTTAACATGATCCGTTCGGACTCGCGCCCGTGGAAGTGCGGTGCAGCGGACGAAGGCAGTGCAAGAGAAAGCAACGGAAGTGGAGGGTCAGGTGCCCGGACAGACACGCGTCTCCGTGCGTGGCGGCGACCCTGCACCACGGACGCGTCCGAAGAATCGGAAGGCGCAAATCGCGGCCGCTGCTGCGGAAGCATTCAGCGAACGTGGCTACCACGCGGTGGGCATCGACGAGATCGCCGCGAAGGTCGGAATTTCCGGTCCGGCCCTCTATCGTCATTTCCCCACGAAATACGCCCTGTTCGTCTACACCGTGAACAACCTGACGCAGGCGTTGTTGGATGCCAGCGATCCAGCTGTGCACGGAAACGAAAATCCACGCGAGCAGTTGAACTCCACGATGGTGGGTGTCATCCGCGCGACGATCGAGAATCGGCGCCGGGGAGGGCTCTACCGATGGGAGGGCAGGTACCTGGTCGACGAGGATCGTGAGCAATTGCGGGTGGGAATGCGCACGCTCAATCTTCGGATCGCCGAGCCGCTGGCAGCGGTTCGTCCGGAACTCGACCCGGCGGATGTAGAACTCATCGCGCCCGCCGTGCTCAGTGTGATCGCCAGTATCACCGGTCATCGATCCGCGTTGTCCGCCAAGCAGATCGAAGCGCTGATTCTTGCGGCATGCTGGTCCGTCATCGGCGTCGAATTGCCCGCTGCCGAGGAGGACGGCGCGAGGGCAGGGGCGTCCGAACGCAAAACAGGCCTCGTACGGACGTCGAAACGCGAAGTGCTGCTTCAGGAAGCAGTGTTGCTGTTCTATCAGCGCGGCTACCACGACGTGAGCATCGAGGAGATCGGTGCCGCGGCGGGTATCAACGCGTCGAGTGTGTATCGGCACTTCGCGAGCAAGGCTGACCTTCTTGCTGCGGCCTTCCACCGTGCGTCCGATCGTCTGACTATGACGTTGGGCTCGGCGTTGGCTGAGTCGGAGACTCCTCTCGCGGCCGTCGAGACGTTGGCGAAGATGTACGTCGAGGTTTCGTTCGGAACCAGCGAACTGTTGGCCGTGTACTTTGCCGAGATCGGCAGTTTGCCGGATCGATCACGGACCGAGTTGCGCAACATTCAGCGTTTGAACGTCGAGGAGTGGGCGCACTTGTGTGTCGAGGCGCGTCCGGAGTTGACGATCGTCCAAGCGCGGTTCCTCGTCCACGCGGCGCTCGGACTGGTCTTCGACATCGGCCGAATCGTGCACTTTTCCTCGGAGAACTCCGCGCAGGCCCGCGTCGAGAAACTGCTGTCCGCGACGCTCCTCGGGTAGTCCCGCCCGAAACAGTAGGTGTGACTTCACGTATCGCGGGTAGGTTCGTGATCGCAAGGCGTTCACCGAATCATGTGAAGACGGAAGTAGGGACAGCAATGCCAACTCGTACCGCACGCACCGCCTGGAACGGCACCCTCGAGGCCGGATCGGGACAGGTGGAACTCACCAGCTCGGGCGTCGCCACCTTCGACGTGTCGTTCCCCAAGCGCGCAGCTGAGGAGGCCGGCGGAACCACCAGCCCCGAGGAACTCATCGCCGCGGCGCATTCGTCCTGCTATGCGATGCAGTTGTCGGCCCTGATCGCCGAGGCCGGCGGGACCCCGCAGAGCCTCGACATCACCGCGGACGTGTCACTCGGCCCCGACACGGTCGGATTCAAGCTCACCGGAATCAAGCTCACCGTTCGCGCCGAGGTCGACGGCCTCGACGCCGACGGTTTTGCCAAGGTTGCCCAGGCGGCCAAGGAAACATGCCCGGTCAGCAAGGCACTGACCGGCGTCGACATCACGTTGGATGCGGCCCTGGACTGATCATCTCGCGCTCGGGCGCCCCCTCCGGCGCCCGAGTGCGGTTGTGTGTGACGACCAGGTAGCTCGCGAACAGGATCGGGAGCACCCACAGGTCCGAGGGATCGCGATAGACCAGGATCGGCAAGAGATCTCCGCGGAATCCTCCTGCGGTCAGGCGGAGAAACCCGATCACCCACTCGTATGCGTCGCCGATCGGCGGTATCACCTTCACGGCGGCGAAGCCGATCCCCGTGACCGCGATGGACCAGGCGATCGCTGCTCGCCCCACCAGACTTCGCCTGAGCACCTCGAGAACCGAGATCAGAAGCAGGGGAAGCAGGAACACACCGGCGACGTCGGACAGCTTGCCCGTCATCGTGTTCCCGAATGCCCCTTTGAGTACGTGGTCGTTGATCAAGATGACGGCCACCGAGACCAGTGCCCACGGATTCAGCAGCAGATCGCCCGGACGATTCACGACAGGTTGATGGTTGCCGAGCCGGACGAGAACAAATCGCACTTGAACTGAAGGCGCAGACCGGTGGCGGCTTCGGGGACCTCGTACGCCAATTCGCCTCGTTTGGCAGCGCCCGGCGCGAGCTCTCCGTCGACACTCGACGTGCTGCTGTCGGTGAACGTGATGTTGTACGACTTGTTTGCCGAGTCCTGCAGTTCGAAGCACATCATCGACGAGACCGTCGACGGCTTGTCACTGTTGTTGGTGACCTCGGTGTCGACCACGACGTAGCGGTTTCCGGGATCAGCGGTGATGAACTGATTGGTCGAGACGTAGGGATCGACGACGCCGTGTACCTGGACGCGCCAGTCGCCCAGTTCGACGACGTCACCGATTCCGAAGGCGGCCGCAGGTGCGGCGGAAGAACCGTTGTCGTCGACCTTCTTCGCTTCGTCGGTCTCGCCCGAGGCGATGGTTGCGAACAGGGCTGCGCCGACGGCGAGGAGGGCGAGGGGAGTGCGGAGTGATCGCATGATGTGCGCCTTTCGAGAGTTGGTATGGCACAAGTCAACGATGTGAGGACTGCTCACCGCTTCGGTCGAAAGATCGGTCCGCCTCATCCTTTCGGTCGGAGCCTGGCGGTTCGTCCACCCGTTCGGCTGATTCGAGGCGTCGGTGGCGGTGGATACGCTTGCTCGGTGATCACCACCAAAGGAACCGTTGTGCGACGACGCGTATGGACTACCGCCGCTGTCGCGTTCAGCCTTTTCTGTTCCTTCATGACGGTGGGCATCGCAGGCGCGTCGGGAAATATGCCACCGGTATTGGTCGGTATCGGGTTCGTCCTGGGCGTGGCCGGTGGGATATCGCTTGTGTGGCGCCATCAGTATCCCTGGGTGGTTCTGGCGATCACGCTGGTCGGCCCGTTGTTCTTCCCCACCGATGCGACGGCGGCGCTCATCGCATTGTTCGCCGTTGCTCGGATCGCGCGTGGGCCTCGGCTTGCTGCCGCTGCGGCAGCTGTCTTCGTCGCGTGCGGAATTTCGTTGACCTACGACGCTTTTCGCAATCGTGAGTACTCCGTTCTCACGATGGGAACGATGAAACCCAAGGACGGTTCGGCGGTTGTTCAATACGACGTCGCCATCTGGATCCCGTGGCTCGTCGCAGCCGTCATGGTCGGCATCGTCGTGGCGCTCTCGCTCCTGATTCGGACCAGAACCGAACTCGTCGAGGCCGAACACGTACGGGATCTTGCCACCGAGAAAACAGACGTGATGCGCGACGAGATGATTCGCACCGAGGAACGAACGCGGATCGCGCGCGACATGCACGACACGATCGCGGCCAGTCTGAGCCGGATTTCGTTGTTCGCCGGTGGGTTACAGGTCAGCGCGGCAGACAATCCCGAGAAGGTCGTCAACACCGCTGCGATGATCAGAACCACCGCGCACGAGGCTTTGGACGAATTGAAGGGAATCGTCGGAGTGCTCAGGGGAAGCGGTGATCGCCGCGAACACGGCGGGCACCAGGGGATCGACGCGATCGGCGATCTGGTCAACGGTGCACGCGCCGCGGGCATTCACTGCCGTCTCGAATCGGAGTTGCTCCCGGGTGATGTCGGAATGCTGGCGGGCCACGTCTGTTATCGCGTCGTTCAGGAATCGTTGACCAACGTCCAGAAGTACGCGAGCGACCAGATGCTCGTCATTTCGGTGACCGGGTCGCCGCACGACGGAATTCGTATCCTCGCACGCAACAAGCTGAGCGAGCTTGCACCCATGACGTCGATCGGTTCGCGGTCCGGCTTACGCGGGTTGGCCGAACAGGCAAGAGAAATCGGCGGCAAGGTGGAGGCAGGCGCGCTGGGGGACGATTTCCTCGTCAGTTGCTGGGTGCCCTGGTCGTCGTAACCCTCCCACCCTCCGACTGTCGGGGGCTCTGGGTAATCTGAGCGCACTATGGACGCTGACTCGCGCATCACAGTTTTGATCGTCGACAACGACGCCTGGGTTCGGCGCGGAATGAAGGACATCCTGGAAGCAGCGCCGGACATCGTGGTGGTTGCCGAGGCCGAGGACGGCGATCAGGTCGCAGCCAAAGTCACTCGGTTTCGTCCGCACGTGGTGCTGATGGATCTGAAGATGGCACGGGTCGGTGGCTTGGAGGCCACCCGAGAGTTGATGACCATGAGCAATCCGCCGAAGGTCATCGCGATGACCGCCTTCGACGTCGACGACATGGTCGTGCAAGCGGTCGAGGCGGGCGCGCACAGTTTTCTGAGCAAGGACGCGGCCCCACAGGCGTTCCAGCAGGCAGTACGGGTGGTGGCGTCGGACCACTCGTTGTTCAGCTCCGATTCTCTACGTGCCATCGTGGCCTCGGCGCCGCGTCGGCAAGCACCCGACCTGACTCCCCTCGCTTCGCTCACCGAGCGTGAGCGCGAAGTGCTGACAATCCTGGCGACAGGCGCGGCCAACAGCGTCATCGCGGAGCGACTGTACCTCGGTGAGACCACCGTCAAGACGCATATCTCCTCGTTGTTCGCCAAGCTCGGTGTGCCCAACCGGGTGAGTGCGTCGTTGATCGCGTTCCGGTGTGGTCTGGTCACGTGATTCTGTGACCTCGTGACGCGAGCCGGGACTAATCCCGGCCCTGTTCGTTGTTGCACCGTCGGTGACTGATCAAATCGTGATTGACCAAGACGTGACCATCGAAGTGTGGTCTGACGTCGCTTGTCCGTGGTGCTACATCGGAAAGACCAGGTTCCTTTCGGCTCTGGATCGTTTCGAGAACAAGGACCGCGTCAACGTCATCTGGCGCTCGTACCAGCTCGCTCCGGAGACCCCGGTGGGAGAGGGACGAACCGAACTCGACGCCTTGGTCGAGATGAAGGGGATGGCGCCTGAACAGGTACGTCAGATGTTCGCCCACGTCAGCGCGACGGCAGCCGAGGTCGGCTTGACCTTGGACTTCGACACCGTGATCGCCGCCAACACCTTTGATGCGCACAGGTTGCTGCATCTCGCGGGTGAGCGGCAGAACGAACTCCTCGAAGCGCTGTTCAAAGCGCACTTCAGCGACGGCAAGGTGATCGACGACCGTGAGGTGCTGGTCGAGCTGGCCGTGAGCGTCGGCCTCGACGCCGACGTCGTGCGCGAGCAACTGGGCTCCGATGCCGCAGCCGAGGCTGTTCGCGAAGATCTGTCCATGGCCCGCCAACTGCAGGTCAGCGGCGTTCCGTTCTTCGTCGCCAACCGTGCGGTCGCAGTATCCGGCGCTCAACCCGAAGAGGTGTTTCTGCAGTTGCTTACTCAGGCCTCCGAACCGGCCTGAGTAAGGCGAGCGGCACGAACTGCCGGGGCGTTCGAGAACGGCAACAGATGTGCACCGTCGTCGGGGCAGGAAAGCGTGACGTGCGCTGCATCGACGAACCGGTACGGCTGCGCTGCAACAACTCCGGCAAGGTTCTTGCGCAGACGCGACATCTCGGCCCGCGCGGTCACCGTGCGGGCCGGGTCACCGAAAAGATCCTGCGCCAACCGCGATGCGGTCAGTCCACGCCTCTCGGATCCGAGGAGAAACAGAATCTCCGCATGCCGCTGGGTCGGGGAGTAGGCCCATTCGCCCAACCCCGACGTGACGGTCACCGACATGTTCTCGGAATCGCGCAGATCGATATGCACCGTGGGCGCACTGATTTTCTCGCCGGTGGCGATCGGCCGGACCACCCACCCGCCGGGAAGTGGATCCAGTTCGCACAGACCCAAAGCGGGGAACCACGTCCTGCCGGGAGCCAAAGCCGCGGGGAGCAGCACGCGCGAGCGATGAGGTAGCGCATCGACCGCCGCTACCCAGCCATGAGTATCGATCACCAATGCCGGTGATCCGCTACGAGCAAGCATCGGCCCTGCAACAGAACGCAATTGATCGAGATTGTCCCGATGCTTGTCGCGCAGGTGTGATTGCGCGAGGCGTGCGACGGCGTCGACCAGAGCGAGTGTGGTGGGGTGGACGGTCTTGGCGGGACCACTGATGTCGACGACGCCGATGACACGGTCGTCCCGCGGATCGCGGATGGGTGCCCCCGCGCAGGTCCACGGATGGTGGCTGCGCGCATAGTGTTCCGCCGAGAAGATCTGAACCGCCTGTCGTGACACCAATGCCGTTCCGATGGCGTTGGTGCCGACGCTGTCCTCGGCCCAGTTCGCACCCTCGACAAATCCCAGACGCGCAGCTTGGTCCAGTACTCGATGGGACCCGCTGCGCCACAGAACAGTTCCGCGAAGATCTGCGACGACCATGATGTTCTCACCGCTCGCGGTAACCGATTCGAGTCCACGCGTCACGTCGTCGAGCACGTCGTACAGTCCGGACTCACGACGACGGAGATCGAGTTCGGCGACGTCCATGGACGGTTCGACCCGGTTGTGTTCGGGGTCGATACCTAACTCGCGCAGGCGTTGCCACGATTGGCGGACCACGTCCCTGGGGCGGGCCGGTGCGCGGTCTCCGGCCATCGTCGCGTCGTACACCGCGGCGAGGGTCCTCGCGTAGTCGCGAGGATCCTCACCGGGCGGCATCGCGGGCTCGGGCAACCGCTTTTTCAGCGAAGACACCGCTTTCAGTGAAGACACCGCTTTCAGTGAAGACACCGCGGTCAGCGGTAGACGAGGCCGCCGTCGATGAGACCGGCCTGACCGGTCATGTAGTCGGAATCGGGCCCGGCAAGGTACGAGACGAAACCGGCGACATCGTCGGGGGTTTCAGCTCGACCCAGCGCAATTCCGCCGACGAACTTCTCGTACGTGGCGCCCTCTGGTGCACCGGTCAATTCGGCGAACCTCTTGTCGATCGTCACCCACATGTCGGTGCCCACGACGCCGGGGCAGTACGCGTTGACGGTGATTCCGTCGGACGCGTATTCCTTGGCTGCAGCCTGAGTGAGGGCCCTGACCGCGAATTTTGTTGCGCTGTAAACACCTAACATGGCGAACCCGTCGTGGCCGGCGATGGATGACGCGTTGATGATCTTTCCGCGCTGACCCAGAGCTTGGAACTTTGCTGCTGCAGCTTGAATTCCCCACAGGACGCCGTCGACGTTGACGCTCCAGATCTTGGAGACCTCTTCCGGCGTCGCGTCGGAGATCGGGCCGACGAGAGCGATTCCCGCGTTGTTGACGATGACGTCGAATCCGCTCAACTCACTGTGCGCGTGTTCGACTGCGGCGTGAACCTGCGCGCGATCGCTGACATCGGCGACAAACGTCGTTGCACGACGGCCGATCCGTCTGATCTCGTCGGCAACCGCATCCAGCTTGGTCTGGTCGAGGTCGACCAACGCGATGTCGGCGCCGTCGTGGGCGAGGCGGAGAGCGATTCCGCGTCCGATGCCTTGGCCGGCGCCGGTGACCAGTACTACCTTGCCCGTGATGCTCATGCAGATCTCCTCGTAAGCAGTGAACCAGTCGGTTGTGAACCGGTGAGTGATTTGTATGTGACGGCGACCACAATGCGGAAGGGTTGCACCGTGTTGCAATTCCGCAGAATGGGGCAGCGGTTGCAACCCTCGGCAACCCTCCCGATGTCCCGCGCGACGGCTCCATAGTTGCGCAACCACTTCGCGAATCATCTTGCGAGACAATCTGGGAGAGGGAACATGACCGCTACAGTCGACACACCCACGGAACCGGCCACGCCGAGCCGACAACCGTCACGCCGCTGGATCGGGTTCGGGATCGCGAACCTCGTGATCGTTCTCGTGCTGGCGGTTGCGAGTTGGTACCTGCTCGCCGATCCGACCACCAGTCCCTGGAGTTTCTATCCTCTGCCGTTCAACGCGGCGCTTTTCTGGGCAATCCTTTTTGTGGTGTTCATCGGCTTCAATTGCGAGTTCGCCGGCTTCGACCGACTCCCGCAGCCGGCGAAAGGCCTGGCGATCATGGTCGCGACCGCGGTCTTCGCCGTCGTGGTGACGTGGCTCCTGGCAAACGGCTTGGGGAGTTTGTACCCGGATTTCGCGGCCGATCGTGAGGGCGGCCTCGGATATTTCGCGGGTGCGCTGTTCGTGCTCTTCGGCTTCGGGACCTGGGTGATGGTGGTCCTGAACTGGCAGCATTGGCCGTGGACTTCCCTAGGGATGAAGCAGCCGTTGGTGGGTTTGTGTGAGATCGCGTTTGTCGCCGTTCCGACGCTGGCGCTGTACTTCGTGTTCGGTCTGCCGTCCGTGTCGCTGTCCGCCACGGATCCGTTGATGACCGTCGACACCGTACTCGGGTGGTTCTACTGCGTCGTGGTGGTCGTGATCCTGACTGGCCAGACGCTCGACAACTGGCCGTGGCGACTGTTCGGCGGCGGGGGTAAGACGGCGCTCGCAGCCACGATCGGTAACTTCGCCGTCGGAACCGGCTTGTACTTCGTGGCACTTCCGGTCGTGAAGGCGCTGGTGGGAAGCGATGCCGTTGCCGAGTTGGGCGGTGTGATCCATCAATTCCCGGCGCAGCTCGGGGTGTGCTGGGCTTTCTGGATGATCTTCTGGGCCAACGCCTTCGGTAACAAGCCCACGGGCTTTGCGGACGGGGTCAACCTGGCGATCCGCGCGCTGCTCACGTTTGCGCTCGCGGTGGTCACATTCTTGTTCTATTACCGCTTTGCGGCAGAGTACATTCTTCACGAGCCGGCAGTTGTCGACGGATTGCACGGCAATGCACTGGGTTTCGTGGATTGGGCCGTGTTGTGGACGCTGTTCTACGTCGTGGGATTTCAGTCGCTGGGACTCGGCAGATTCAAGCCTGCTGAGGGGTGAGTCGGTTGCCCGCACCTCGGTGCGGGTAACCGGTATCGGACGCCGGCACCGCGTCCACTGATTGCAACAGACTGCAACGCTTGTGACCGGGGCCACTTATGGGATGTGCTGTGTGTCACATTCACAAACAAGGAGAAGTGATGACGCAAACCATCGATTCCGCAGTCACCCCCGAGGTGAAGTTGACGGCGGTGACACCTCAGGAGCGCGTCGACGCCTGGCTGGCGGATTTCGAGTCGGCCCTCGCGGCTCGTGACATCGAGCGTGTGGCAGGCAAATTCGCACTCGACAGCTTCTGGCGAGACCTGGTGTCGTTCACCTGGAACATCAAGACCGTCGAAGGTCGCGAGCAGATCGCCGACATGCTCTCCGCGCGACTCGACGACACCGATCCTTCGGGATTCCGGACGACCGAGACGCCCGACGAGGCCGACGGCGTCACGTCAGCCTGGATCGAGTTCGAGACTGCAACCGGGCGTGCGCACGGGCACCTTCGTTTGAAGGGAGATGAAGGTTGGACCCTGCTGACGTCGCTGCAGGAGTTGAAGGGGTACGAAGAAGGTAAGGGCACTCGTCGTCCGCGCGGCGCCAAGCATGGGGCAGACCCGAACCGCATCACGTGGGCCGAGCAGAAGGAGATCGAAGACCGCGAACTCGGTTACACCACACAGCCTTACGTCGTGATCGTCGGCGGCGGCCAGGGCGGCATCGCGCTCGGCGCCCGGATGCGTCAGCTCGGAGTACCGGCCATCGTGATCGACAGCCATGAGCGACCCGGCGATCAGTGGCGCGGACGCTACAAGTCCCTGTGCCTGCACGATCCGGTTTGGTACGACCACCTGCCATACATGCCGTTCCCCGACAACTGGCCGGTGTTCGCGCCCAAGGACAAGATCGGCGACTGGCTCGAGATGTACACCAAGGTCATGGAGGTTCCGTACTGGAGTTCCACGACCTGCACCTCGGCGTCGTTCGACGAGAAGACCCAGGAATGGACCGTCGAGGTCAACCGCAACGGCGAGAAGCTGACGTTGCGTCCCAAGCAGTTGGTGATGGCGACGGGTATGTCCGGCAAGGCCAACGTTCCGACGTTCCCCGGGCAGGACAAGTTCCTCGGCGATCAGCACCACTCGAGCAAGCACCCCGGCCCGGATCAGTACGTGGGCAAGAAGGTCGTCGTGATCGGGGCCAACAACTCCTCGCACGACATCTGCGGTGCACTGTGGGAGAACGGCATCGACGTCACGATGGTGCAGCGCAGCTCGACGCACATCGTGAAGTCGGATTCGCTGATGGATTTGGGCTTGGGCGATCTGTACTCGGAGCGAGCACTGGCCGCCGGCATGACGACACACAAGGCGGACCTCACGTTCGGTTCGCTGCCGTACCGGATCATGCACGAGTTCCAGATCCCGGTGTACGACGCAATCCGTGAGCGCGACAAGGATTTCTACGATCGCCTCGAGAAGGCGGGCTTCGAGCACGACTGGGGCGACGACGGTTCGGGCCTGTTCATGAAGTACCTACGCCGTGGCTCGGGCTACTACATCGATGTCGGCGCTGCCGAACTGGTTGCCAATGGAGACATCAAGCTCGCGCACGGCAACATTCGTGAGCTGACCGAGAACAGCGTGATCCTCGAAGACGGTACGGAATTGCCTGCCGACGTGGTGGTCTACGCGACCGGCTACGGCTCGATGAATGGCTGGGTGGCGGATCTGATCGGTCAGGACACCGCCGACAAGGTCGGCAAGGTGTGGGGCCTGGGCTCGAATACCACCAAGGATCCGGGACCGTGGGAAGGCGAGCAGCGCAACATGTGGAAGCCGACGCAGCAGGAAGCGCTGTGGTTCCACGGAGGCAATCTGCACCAGTCGCGCCACTACTCGCTGTACTTGGCGTTGCAATTGAAGGCGCGTTACGAGGGCATCCCGACACCGGTGTACGGACTGCAGGAAGTGCATCATCTGAGCTGAAACAGAACTGCTGTGCGCCTTTATTAACCGCGGGAGGTTAATAAAGGCGCACAGCAGGTTCAGCGAAGGGCGTACTTCTTTGCTACTTCGGTGTCCTTGGTCGCGCGCTCGGTGAGGAAGGCGAATGCCAACCCGAGCACGAGCCAGAGCGTCGCCTGCGTAGCGAGCGAGGAAAGTCGGAACTCCCACAGCAGAGTTGCCGGGAAGTCCTCGCCCACCTCGTTGATGCCGGGAAGCGAGACGTAACCGATCGCGACGATCACCAGGAACGCAGCCACCGGAGCAGCGATGCGCACGCTGAGGAACTCGTGCCCGGAAACTGCCTTTGCCGCCGCTGCTGCCGCGGTGACGGACAGCAGCCCGAGAATCACGGCGGCCAGCCACAGCAGTGTGCGCTGGTTGATGGTGTCGGGATCTCCGACGGCCGGCGGATTGGCCGGGTACTTGAAAAAGGGGACGGCCTCGATAGCCAGCCAACCACCGACGGCGATGGCGATCGCCAACAACGGCCCGGACATTCCGGTGAGTCGTCGAGCGTAATTGGCAACGACCGAGAAGATCGCCCCGAGTGCCAGTCCGGCAAGCGCTGTGGCCAGGAACAGCCCGGCGCGCTGCCCGTCGCGGCTCACCAGTGGTTCTTCTTCGTCACCGTGCGAATGCCCAGCGGCTTCGCCGGAAACCTCACCGGTGGCGCTGTTGGCTTCTTCGATCGCAATGGCAGCGTTGACGTGCGGTTCACCCAGCACGAATGCAACTCCGCCGGCAAGGATGCCTGCGATCAGACCAGCCAACAAACCACGAATGAGAAGCTTCGTGAAATTGTCGGCTAGTGGCACGGCAGGCCCATCAAGTGTCGACCGTCGTGCATCAATTCATGCATGTACATGCCGGTGCGAGAGATAGCGCCCTGGTCGAATCCGACCAGGTAGAGAGCCAGCATCGCGAACAGAACTACTGCAGCGGCGAGGAAAGCAAGACGAGTCGAATCGATCGACGTATCGGGAGAATAGGCGAGAGCCATCGAAGCCTCCTGGGATTTTCGCGTCCCCTAGGTCCATGCGATGGCCGAAGTGTCTGGCTGTCGAAATTGTCGTGCCGAAAAAGGCACTTCACCTCGAATTACAGTGGCGCGACCGCTCCGGGCTTTCACCGGATTCCTGTCGGACCATCGCGTTTACATGCGAACTTTTGCACTACAGCCCGCACCGTGTCAACGCGTGAAGCCGAGATGACCGTCGATTGTGCCCGCCAAGGCAGGCACAATCGCTCGAGATCAGCTCTTTGCGGCGACGTCCAGGACAACTTCGAATTCGAGCAACGACGCACCCGAAGCGACGGGCTTCGCGCGCTCGCCGGAATGGGCTTCACGGGCGGGGCCGTCACGCCAATCGGCGAACGCCTGCTCGGACTCCCATTGGGTCACCACGAAGTAGCGGCTCTCACCGGCGGTGGGGCGGAGGAGTTGGAATCCGAGAAAGCCCGGGGAGTTCTCGACTGCGTGAGCGCGTGCTGCGAAGCGCTTCTCCAGTTCGGGGCCGGCGCCCTCGGGGACCTCGATTGCATTGATCTTCACGACTGCCATGCAAGCGACATTACCCGCGCACCTTCACCGCGTACCGTGACACTCGTGTTGCATGACGAAGGTGGAACGGGACAACCGATTCTGTTGTTGCACGGCCTCATGGGCAGCTCCCGAACGTGGCGACGCCAGGTGCCGTGGATCCGCGAGTTCGGCCACGTCTACACCTTCGACGCTGCCGGTCACGGCAGGCCGGCGCCAGCGGCACTGACTACCGAGGCATTCGTCGAGGACCTGACATCGGCGGTTGCGTCCATCGAGGAGCCGATGATCGTGATCGGTCATTCGATGGGGGCTCTGCATGCGTGGTGCTTCGCCGCCGCGCATCCCGAAAAGGTTTGTGCGCTGGTCCTCGAAGACATGGCCCCGGACTTTCGTGGACGCACCGCTGCGGACTGGGCGCAGATGATCTCGGCGTGGCCGCAGCCGTTTGCTTCCGAGGAGGCGATGAAGGAATTCTTCGGCCCCGTCGCCGGCCAGTACTTTCTCGATTCTTTCGACCGCCGCGACGACGGGTGGTACCTGCACGGCGACGTGTCGACCTTCCGCGACATCTCGGAGGAGTGGGGCACGAGGCATTTCTGGGATCAGTGGAAGGCGATCGAGGTGCCGACCTTGCTGATCGAGGGAGAGTTCACCATCACCCCTGAGGGACAGATGCGAGAGATGGCCGAGAGGCCGGGAACTCGGTACGTACGTATTGCCGATGCAGGCCACCTGGTCCACGACGATCAACCGCAGCGCTATCGCGAAGTGGTGACGGAATTCCTTCAGACCGTGAGCTGACTTCGGATCGACGCGCCCACCTGCTCCAGCTCGACGGCTCGCCTGGCGAGGAGTCCAGCAGCGAACTTCGCCTTGTCGCCGCGATGGCGGGGGACGACGTGCAGGTGCGAGTGGAACACGGTTTGGCCCGCGGCACGCCCGTCGTTGACGAGAAAGTTGACTCCGTCAGCGGCGATGTCGCAGCGGCGTAGAGCTCCGGCGATGAGCGTGCCGACGCGGAACATCTCTGCGCCTTCGTGACTTTCGAGAGCATCGAGGTTCTCTGCATGACGCTTGGGGACCACCAGGGTGTGTCCGCGACTCACCGGCCGTGCATCGAGGAATGCGAGAGTTGTCTCGCTCTCGTGAACGAGAATCGCCGGCTCGGTCAGCGCGACGATCTTGCAGAAGACGCAGGAATCGGTGCTCATGCCTACAGAATGTAGTCCGAAATCAGATCCGACCCCGACTACAGCAAGCGCAGTTGGCGTGCCCTCGTGATCGCTTCGTTTCGATTGTGTACGTCGAGCTTCTTGTAGAGAGTGCGCAGTTGAGTCTTGACGGTGTTGACGGACACGTACAGTTTGTCGGCCATCGCAGCCGACCCCATGCCGAGCGCCAGGAGTGAGAGGACTTTCTGTTCGCGTTCGGTCAGCTCCACGATATGTACGAATTCCGGAAAAGATTCCGCAGGAGCCCTTTTCGAGAATTCGGCCAGTGCACGCGATTTCGTTTCGGCCATCGATTCGAGTTTCTCGACGTCCGACGATGCGATGGTCGCGAACGAACGTAGAAGTCCGGTCTGATCCGCGATGCTGCACGCTCTGGACCACTCCTGAGAGGCGAGGCGTGGCTCACCCAGCTCGGAGTGGGCAACCGCTTGCACCAGAAGCGATTCCATCTGTGCCCGCGGATAGGATACGCCAGACCAGTCGAACTGGTGACACAGCGCCACCGCGGCCTCGTTCTGGCCGATCCGCTGACGTAAACGCGCCACCGACGTGAGCGTCCACGGGTTGGCTGCAGGATCGATGATCTCCTTGGCCAGTGCTACGGCATTGTTCCCCTGTCCGAGAGCGAGCAAGAGATCGATCTCTGCGGATTGCAACAGAGGAAGCGCGAAAGATGTAGCCGTGTACTGCTTGGAATGTGCTTCGATCGCATTGTGGAGCAACAGTAGTGCCGCAGTGTGGTCGCCGGAGGTCAAGGCGAATTGGCAATGCGCATAGACGACGAATGCCCACAGTTCCTCGGTGTCGGACGGAAGACCGAGTTCGGTCAATGCGAGACGTGCGTCGTCGAAGTCGAGTGTGTCGAGAGCAGTGAGCGCCCGTGCTGTCAGGCCGGCGATCTTGACCACAGGTTCGAGCCAACCGCCGGGGTCCGGATGCTTCTGTTCGAGTTCGGACCAGTGTGTGGCCTGCCGCGGCTCACCAGCCAGCGCCCAATTCAGGGCGGCACTTCCCGCAGAGTTACGAGCGATGAAGTCGACTCCATGAGACAGGGCGCCGTGGTACGCCATTCGAGCCTTGATCGTGGATTCTGTGAACCTGCCGCTCAATTGAAAATTGATCGCCCATTGAAGTCGCATGAGAGGGAGCTGTGCGCTGACCGCTTCCGGGTTGTTCTCCAGCGCACTGCGACTGAGATGAGACAGGCGCCTGGTGGTTTCTGCTGCGAGCCCGTACTCGCCTGCCATCCTGAGCATGATCGATTGAACGCAGGCAATGCTCAAGGCGTCCTTCGCGCCGGCTTCAGCGCCGAGAGCCCACAGTTCTGCCGGCGATTCGGGTAGCAAGTCGACTACCGTCGAGCGCTCGCTAGGATGCATCGTGAACAGTGCGCGCCCTGCCTCCACGGCAGAGTGTTTGTCCGCTGCTTCCGCCGGAATCCGTTGGAGAGCAGAGCGAACCGAGTCCAGATTGTGGACGATCATCGTCACCCAGTGTTGCTCGACGATGTCTACTGCCAGGGTCCAGTTCTGTGCCTCGACCGCGTAGTCCAGCGCCGACGCGTGATGACCGTGGTCGAGTCGGTTGTGTGCGAGGAACGAAAGACGTTGCGCCGGATCGACTCCAGCGCGCTTTTGGTGCGCGAGTATCGATCGACGAATGGCGGGAGGCAGCTCCCAGGTTTCTTCGGCTTCGGTCTCGACCCGTGACAACAACCCGGCTGTCTCCAGTATCGCCAGGCGCACGCGAATCTGATGAACGGTCTCGCCATCCTCAGGGTGTTGGGACTCGAACAGCATGGCGGCGATGTCGACGGTGATCGATCGCGCAAAGGCCGTCGCGAGCAGGAACTCGAGTTGTTCCACATGATCAGCGGTCATGAGAACGGATTTGTTCACGTAGTCGTCGATCGCCTGCGCGATGTTCTTCCTGATCATCTGCTCGCGGTTGCGGCTACCCGATGTCTGGACGGCGGGAACGGCGACACGAACCAGCGCTGGCAGCCCACCTGTCAGGGATGTGATTTGTTCGGCATCACCGTCAGTCGTGTGTACGTCAGCTTGTGCGAGCAAATGGGCGGTATCGGCTCTCGTGAACAACAGCTCACTCGCGCTTATCACCTCGTGGTCCGTGTCGAGCAGGTACGGCTCGGAGAACATGCCGAAGCCCGAGAGCGTGACCACGAGGTCCAGGTTGTGGCAGAGGGCGAGGAGTTCGATCAACTGATCGTCCAACTCTGGTTCCGATATCAGATCCGGCCTGATCAGCACGAGCAGCACGGGGCGGCTGAGGGCGTTCAGGGATTTGGCGACAGCGGTGAAAGGATCGGCGAGATCGTCGACGTCGGGCAGTGCGATTCCGGCAGCGTGGATTCGATCGAGGACAACGGCCCAGAAATCTTCGAGTGTCGACGAGGGCCGTGGGGCCGAGACCCAGACGAGTATTCGTTCGGATGCCAAATGGGCGCGCAGCCACGATGCGATCAACGACGATTTCCCGTGGCCGTTCGGTGCACGGACGATGGTCAGCGCGGCACGTCGGTCAAGTTTGTCGAAGAGCGCTTGCCGGGGAATCGACGTCGCGAGGGTGCGCCTTTCGGGAATAGCTGCCCAGTCGTGGCCGTCCATCCCGAACATCAACGCGGACCCTTTCTGCTTTCGCGCCCCGCAATGATTGAAGAGTTTGGGCGGATTGTCTCGATCCATCTATCTACAGGGAGGAGCGTAGCTGGTGCGAATCCAGAGCGTGCCATCCCGGGCAATTCACCCGGGAATTCACCCCGGCTGAGAGAAGTTCACCCACACAATCACGCCGTCACCATTGGCTTTCGAGTCCCTCGAGCGACTTCTATTGAACGTAGCTCGGGATTCGCCAAATGTGGCCGCGAGCGCCTGTCGGAGGCCCGAGAGTCAGACATCGAAGGAGCGTCGTGAGAACTCGTCTGTCAGAGGTGCGGTCGAAGGCCGTTGTCGTCGGACTCCGGCCGAGAGCGTGGCGCCGAGGAGTGCGAGGTATCGGCATAGTTGTCGTGACCGGAGCTCTGGTGGTCGGCGCTGCTGCGCTCGGCTTGCTGCCGATGCAGTCGGATGTTCGATTGGCGGCCGAGGGAGAGTTCGTGCCTCCCTTCGCCGTCGAGCTGACGGTGATTGACGGTGCACCGCCCTTCGATCCCGCTGACGGTCCAGGGCTCGATTCGGGACCGTCCAACGGCATTGTCCGAGAGGGTGATCCGGTGACGTATGTCATCGACATCGGTGTCCGGGGCAACCCGCTCTCCGACGTGGTCGTGCAACTTCCGGTGCCTCGAGGTTTCGTTCTGCCGTCCGTGCCTGATTACTGCGGAGACGGCTCGGGTGTCGACGAGGTCGGATTACATTGCCTGATAGGCAATCTGGAAGCGGACCGGTACTTCACCCGAACGGCGACGATGACTGCGGGAAAGCGGGAAGACGCCGACGGTCTACCGATCGCTGCACTGGTCACCGCAGATCGGGGGGCGGTTCGCGTGCGGTCGGGCGATGTCACGGTGCGGGTGGCGACCACCCCGGGAGTGTGTGATCCGTACGGGATTTCTGTTGGTGGTCAGAGAAGCCAGTGGGCTGCTGTCTCGGCAGATGGACGAATCTCAGGTCTGGTGACATCGGGCATCTCGGAGGCGGTGGTGATCGACGGCGTCGATCAATGCGGGCACGCGACAGCGCGGACGGTGAAACCGTTCGAGGGTCACTTCTCGTTTGTCGGACTGCTACCGGGGACGTATCGCGTCACGGTCGACGGCCGAGCGCCGGTGGATGTGGTGCTGGAACCAGGTGCAATGGCGGTCGGTGGCCTGACGTTCTGATACAGCTTCGCAGGAATGGCAACACTCGTAACAGTCAGTAGCAGTCAATGGAGGATCCAGTGCGTGAAAGCCTGGGCGTTGTATTCGAAAATCAGTCAATTTCAACAGCTCTCGTAGATGCGGACACACCCCTTCTTGGCTCGATCGACGAGTTCCGTCACCCCTGGGGTGCAGACGGGACTGTTCCCTCTCCGCAAGCGTCGGCGCGCGCACTCGCCTCCGCGGCCGAGGTCGCCACCGGTCGAGCCCTGCGCTCGAATCTGTGCCCCACCGTCGTCGGAGTGATGTGCGAGCGTGCGGACGTGCGCGAACATGTCTCGGATTCGTTGTCCTCCAGTCCTTTCGAGAACATCGAGTTGGTCAACGGTCTCGACGCACGGCTTGCCTACCTGCGGACGGTCGACGCTCTCATTGGTGTTTCGCCGATTCTCGCGTTCTGGCCGGACGGCAGTGAGACCGTGATCGCGGCCGTCGACCCGAGAGCAGGCGTCGTGGACTCGGCGCATCGTTACGACACGGCCGAGTTGCTTGCGGACAGCTCGACATTTGCTGCGACATTGGACCTCCTCGTCGCCGAACGAGACCCTGTGCCCAAGATGCTCGTCGCGATGCTCGTGAAGGAAGACTCTCGGCAGCCGTCCGCGGAAGCCGCTGAACTGGCAGGTCTCGGCTTCCTGTTTCTCGGCGAGCGGACCCAACTGGCGATAGGGGCTGCGCTGGTAGCGGCCGATCGCGGAAGCGAAGTTCGGTCCGGTGGCGGCATGGCTGTCCGGCCCGTCAACAGGGTCCGGTGGGCGGCGGCAATAGTACTGCCGCTTCTACTCATGTTGACGGGGTTGCTGATCGCGCTGTCCCCAGACGGGTCGCGCGCGGTGTCCACGGATAGCCCGAACATCGGCGCCGAGTCGGCGACCTCCACCAGCGGGCCCCCGCCCGGCGCTGCCCTACAGATTCCGACACTTGCGCCTTGCGATCCAGTGGTGCCTGCCGTTCCTGCAGTACTTCGGCGTTCTGATCCGGAAGTCGCACCGCTCCAGACCGACGAACCCACAGCCGAAGAATGCACCCCGCTGCGAGTCGGCTAAGCCGTACCCTCTCCGGCCAGCGCAAACAGGCCGTCGTCGGTCTGCTCGACCAGTCCGTCGACCAGCAGTGAATGCAACGCACGGTCACGCTGACCCGGATCGGCCGGCCAGACGATGTCGAGTTGCGCGCGCTCGACCGGACGGTGACTCTCGCGAAGAACGGCCATCAATTTTCCACGAACCTGGCGATCTGTGCCCGCGAACTTCTGCACCTTCTTGGGTGGTCCGGTGTGTGCCGGTTTGCCCGAAGCGACCCACGCGCAGTTCGGCAAAGGGCAGTTCTCGCAGTTCGGGTTCCGCGCCGTGCAGATCAGTGCACCGAGTTCCATGAGAGCTGCGCTGTAGGTGGCGGCGCGCGCACGCGTCCTCGGCAGCAGCGCCGCGACGTCGGCGAGGTCTCGCGTGTTGGACGGGTTCCCGGGTTCCGCATTGCCGTGGACGGCTCGCGCAACTACGCGTCGTACGTTGGTGTCCACCACAGGCACTCGCTGTCCGTAGGCGAAACACGCGACGGCGCGGGCGGTGTACGAACCGATTCCCGGTAGCGAGAGCAAGGTATCGACGTCTTCCGGGACCACGTCACCGTGCTCGGCAGCCAGGACGCCCGCGCATTCGTGTAACCGCAGCGCGCGTCGTGGATAACCGAGTTTGCCCCACGCGCGAAGCACCTCTGCCTGGCTCGACGCTGCCATCGCCGACGGCACCGGCCAGCGCTCGACCCACTCTTCCCAGATTGGCGCAACGCGCACCACCGGCGTCTGCTGGAGCATGATCTCGCTCATCAGGATCTGCCAGGCACTGACGCCCTCGCGTCGCCACGGCAGGTCGCGAGCCGTCTCGGAGTACCACTTCAGCAGCACCGAAGATTCCACTGCCACTGCTACCGACACACTCCTCGAACCTGCGCTCCCGGTCGACGAAGGAGACGTCGACTTGTGGGGGCCACTTTATCGGCAGTCGCCGACACGGCTGTCTTTGACGCCCGACCGCCGGGTCACAACAACTGCACGTTGCTCAGTTTCCACTCGCCGTCCTCGCGGACCAGAGAAAGTTGCATCCGGTTGCGGTCGATTCTCGGATCGGGGGAGTTGGTGTTCGTGATCGTCTGATCGAGGAACACGAGAACCTCGGCGTTGTCGCGATCACTGCTCGCCAGCCCGGCTGAAATGATCTGAGCGGACGAGGTCGCCTGATACTGCACGATCATATTCTGAAGGTTGGCTGCCACATGGGCGTACTGACCGGCGAATTCGCCGACAGAATTGTCACGGACCACGGAGAGATTCTGATCGAGGTTCTGGAAGTTGTACGTCGCAAGATCAGTGGCGAATTGCCGTCCGCTGTCCAGGGCGCTGATACGCGCGTTTTCGTCGACCGATTTCTGCCAGGTCGCGAATGCGCCCCATCCGAGCGCCGCGACCACGACCAGGGCGCCGGCAACGATCGCTACGGTCTGCTTGCGAAGCCGCTTGGGCTTGTCGACGATTGTGGGCGTCTGGGGTTCGGTTGTCTCGGTCATTGCGTTCCTTGTACTAGTAGTGCGGCAAACGAGTTGTCACCGAGAACGGTGTTCTGACCACCGTTGAGGCCCAGACGAATCGACGTTCCGTCACCGGCTGCGACCGTTCCGAGGGCAGGATCGTATTCAGCAACCCCGTCGATCGTTCCAGTTCCGGTGGGGACGTTCTGCGATCCGCGATTCTGAATCCGGCCCGACTGGTCCGCGCAGTGTTGGTTCTTGTCGAGCGTGGTCGGTGAGGTGTCCTGTACCGATCGCCGGGGCGTGTCGTAGATACAGACCGGGCCGAGTGCTGTGATCAGATCAAGCTGTGCCCGTCCGTCTTTGACGATACTTCCGAACTTCTCGAATCCTTTGGGCACCACCACCAACAAGGCATCGACGGCGGGCATCCGTGCAGTGACGATCTGAGTGGAGACGAGAGAATTGGCCAACAGCAGACTGAACGGCTCACGACTCTGTTCGATGAGAGGCAGTATCTGATTGTCGAGAACACTCGGGCTTCGATCGAGGAGTGTGCGCAGTTGCGGATCGGAGTTTCGTACCTGATCTGTCAATTGGCGAAGTGTGAGTGCAACTTCGGGAAGAGCGTCAACATTTTCCTCGTTCGCAGTGAACAGTGAGCGCGAGTTCTCGACGAGTGTGTTGACACGCGGTTGATCGGATTGGACAGTGCGCGCGAGCACGTCGAAGTTGTCGACGAGCGCCTGCAGATCCGGACCCAATCCGTTCAATCCCTCGCCGAGTTCGTGCGAGAGGGTTCGCAGGTCTGCCGGATCGACGGTGTCGGCAGCAGCGTTGAAATTCGCAATCACGGTTCCCAACGCGACCGGGATCGAAGTGCGCTCAGTCGGAACGACGGAACCTTCAACCAGATACGGGCCGCCGTCGGTCTGCGAGGACAACTGAACTTTCAATACCGGAACGGCGGTGTCCTGGCTGATGGCCACATGCGAATCGTTGGGGATCTGTTTGTCGGCGGCGATGCTCAACGTCATCACGACGAGGTCCTGGGCAGAGTCCACCTCCACCGACTCGACGTCGCCGACGGTGACTCCGCGATAGGCCACTTCCGAACCGGGAGCGATTCCGGCCGCGTTCTCCAATTCGACGATGACCGAGAAGGTTCCGGTGAACGGATCTCCGGCACCGACTTGCCGGAGTACGTACGTCGTGCTGACCACCGCGATGAGGAGAAAGGCGGCGATCTCGAAATAGACGGTTCGGTTCTTCATCGCGTTCCTCCTTGCAGGGGTGTCGTGATCGGCAGTTCCCGATCGGAGGCGGGCAGAGGTGGCAGTGGCGGTGCGGCGCCCGGGATTATCTCGTTGAGCACTCCGGTCACGGTGCCCTCGACATCGACGTCGAGGTCGATGTTCACGTAATCGCCTGGGCTGGCACGCTCGAGGAGCACTCTTGCGTTGTCCAGGTTGGCCATCGTCTCACCCAGTGTCGGGCCCATTGCCGAGAACTGGTCGAGGATGGGTGACAGTCGTCCGGTGATCTCGGAAATCTGGTCGGCCGACTGGTCGAGTACGGAATTGGTTGCGGTACTGAGCCGATCGGTTTCGTCGAGTAGATCGAGGAGCGGTTGTCGTTGGTCGGCGATCACGCCCAATGCGGGTGTGAGTGTGCGCAAGCCTTCGTCGATGGTGGCGCTCTCGTCTCCGATCAGAGCGCTGAGCCGGTTCAGTGAATCCAGTGCCGAATTGATCGATTCCTTTCGGTCGTCAAGTGTTCCGAGAAAAGTGTCAAGGCGTGCAAGCAGATCGCGGATCGTCTCCTCCCTGCCGTCGAGAATCTGATCAGCCTCACTGACGATGTTCTTGACCTGCGCCAACCCACTGCCGTTCAACAGAGTTCCGACGGCGCCGAGCAGTTGTGCGACATCGGGTCCGCGCACGGTCTCCGATCGCTCGATGGTGGAACCCGGTTCGAGAATGGGGCCCGCTGGATCGACCGGAACTTCGAGGTTGACGAACGCATCGCCGATCGGGGTCGACAGTTCGATCCGAGCGCGGGTGCCGACAGGTAGTTCGATGTCCGACGCGATTTCGGTATGTACCACGGCTGCAAAGGTTTGCGCGCTCATCGACATGACTCTGCCGACCACTGCCTGGCCGATCCGCACCTCACCGCCGACGGGAAGTAACGACGCGTCGACGAATTCCATGTTCAGCGGGTACGACTCTCCTGGCAGACCGCGTCCGAGGGGGAGGTGCTGGAAGTTGAGACTGCAGCCGGTCAATGGCGCCGCGATGACAAGTGCCACGACAACGCTCACTACGGACTTGTTCGACGCCATCAGTTGCCCCCACCGAGGATGCGTGCCAGGTCGGAGCTGCCTGCCGAAGGAAATTCGATGGGATTGACGATTCCCGGCCCTGTGCACAGCGGTATCGGCATCTTCTCGCACAGTTCTCGCGTCGTGTCGAACTGTGAGAGATCGGTGGCGACGTTCAATCGTGCTCTGGCTCGGCCTTCTTCGGTGACGAGGTTGGCGACGTTCTCGAATCCCGTTGGTGCCGTTTCGATGATCTCGCGCAGTTGATCCTGTTTGGTCGCGACTGCACCGGCCAACTGTGCGAGCGTACCCAGATCGGCGGTGACCGCCTCGCCGTGTTCGGCGAGTAGCGCTGAGACCTGTCCGAGCAACGTGGTCAGGGAATCGAGCGCCCCGCTGATGTCTTCTCGCTGGGCGCTGAACGTGCGGGCGGTGACTGTCACCGAGTTCGACAGGGAGTCGACCTTGGTCTGGTTGTCCGCGATCAACTGCACGAGGGTGTTCAGGTTCTTCACCAGTTCGGAGATGTCGGGACTTGCACCCGCCAGTACCGAACTGGCCTGTGAGATGGACCGAACGGCATCGTTGAATGCTTGCCCGTTGCCGTCCAACGCGTGGGCGCCTTCTCCGATGAGGTCACCGATCCCGCCGCCGTCGGCGCCAGGGCCGAGCGCCACCGTCAATTCGTTCACCGATGCGGTGAGTTGGTCCCACGTCAGCGGGGAGTGAGTGCGTTCGAGAGGGATCACCGCGCCGTCGGTGAGGAACTCACCGTCCTCGTAGCCGGGCCCGAGTTCGATCGTGCGGTCACTGATGACCGAGGGAGACAGGACCCAGGCCTGCGCGTCGGCGGGTATACGTGTTCCGGATGGCAGGCTCAGCGCCACTCGTACCCGGGACCCTTCCGGCGTGACGCTCTCGACCCTCCCGCTGGGAACTCCCAGAATCGTCACTGTGTTCCCGGTGAAGATAGCGTCGGTCGAGGTGAATTCGGCGGTGAGAGTGAGTCTGTGTTCGTCACGCGTGACGAACAGGACGGCACCGATCGCGCAGATCACAATCGCTGCCAGCACGGCGAGTTTCTTGACGGTCGTGGTCATCGACACCCCTGAACGAGCCCGACGACGCACAACCAGTTGTCCGGGATGAGGGTGGAGGGCGAGTTGAGGTCGAGCCAGTTGCCGTTACCGGTCGCGTTGGTGACGTAGCGGACGCTGGGGGCGAAGTTGTCGAGCAGTGTGGTCAGTGATTGTTCGTTTTCGGACAGAACTCCCGTCACCACGTGGATGTCTCCCATGACCGAGTCGATCAAAGCCTGGTTGTCGCCCAGGAACTGGGCAAGTGTGGTGCTCAACTGATTCAGGTCTTGTACAAGCGCATTCAGCACATCTCGCCGGTCGGCGATCGTGGACATCACCAGATCCGCATTCCCCAGAAGGGTTTCCAGAGTGTCCTTCTGCTCGATCAGTGTTGCGGTCGTCTGCTGCGCTCCGGTGAGAAGGGAACGGAGCGCAACGTCGTTGTCGTTGACTACTCCGGAGAGTGCGTCGATTCCCTCGAGTGAGCGGCGAATGAGTTCGGGATCGTCCGGTGAGTTGTCGGACACCACGGTCAGCATGTTTCGCAGTTGTTGCAGATCAAGGTTTTCCGACGTGGATTGTGCTCCTCGACCGAGATCGTCGAGAGTGAACGGAACGCTCGTGTTCTCGATGGGGATGGTCGAACCTGCGGGTAACGAGCGCGATCCGTTCGGAGTGACGTCGAGCGAGCGTCGGCCGAGCAGAGTCGAGATCTTGATGTCCGCACGGGAGTCTTCGCCGAGAGTGACGCCGTCGTCGAGTCGGAAGGTGACTTCAACCGAGTTGCCGCTGACCGCCAACGAGGTGACCACCCCGCTCGGGACTCCCGCGACGTTGACCGGATCGTCCTGCGTCAACCCGGTGGCGTTGGCAAAGACGGCGTGGTACTCGTTGGTCTTGACCTTCAAGATCAGTTGAGGGACAACGAGTGCGGCCAGAACCACACCGACTCCGACGAGGATGCAGATAATTCCGTTGCGGACCGGGTTCTTGACGGTGAGCCAGTTCATCGGCACACCGCCGAACGCTCGGGGCCGCCGAGGGTCACCGATTGGTCCAGCGCGCTGAGCCGGAAGTTGCAGATGTAGATGTTCGCCCAGCTTCCGTAGCTCATCGCGATCCCCAACTGGGTGAACAGTTGATCGAAAGCGGTGATACCGGTCGCCAGCGACTCACGATTGTCGACGACGACGCGAGCCGACTGATCGATCGAAGTCAGCGCGCCAGCCAAGTCCGGTTCCACGCGCGTCACCAAGTCCTGAAGTGAAGAAGTCAGGGCGCCTGCGGAATCCACTGCGGCCGAGATCTGTTGGCGGTCCTGTGCCAAACCGCCGACCAGTGTGTCGAGCGTGTTGATCATCTCGACGAAGTTGGGTCGATTCGTCGTGGTCACGGTAAGGACCCGGTCGAGGTTGTTCAGTAGTTGGTCCAAGATCGCGTCCCGGGACGTCAAGTTCTCGGTGACGGCAACAGTGCGCTCCAGCAGGCTTTCGATGGTGGAACCTTGTCCTTGGAATACCTGGACGACCTGTGCGGCAAGTTCGTTGACTTCTGCGGGGTCAAGTGCGTCGAACAGGGGACGGAATCCGCCGAGGATGTCGGTGAGGTCGATCGCCGGCTGAGTCTGTTCCACGGGAATTGTGGCCCCGGGGGAGAGGTAGTTGCCTGTTGCGCGTTCGGCCTGTCCGGGTTCGATCGAAATTGTTCGCGCTCCCAACAGGTCTGCGTACCTCACCACAGCGCGACCGTCGGACGGAATACGTTGTGCAGATTCGAGTTCGAAGCCGACGACGGCTTGGTTGTTCACCAACTCGACGCTGTCGACGCGCCCTACTCGCACCCCGGCGATCTGAACATCGCTGCCGGTGACCAGGCCGGAGGCATTGACGAAGACGGCCCGGTACTGCGAACTCGACCCGGAGACTGGGTTGATCAGGGTGCTCACCACAACCACGGTGGCGAGAATCGACAGTGCAGCAAACAGTCCGAACCTGATCAGAGATTTCTTCACGCTCATCCGCCCACCACCGTCGTGCCGCGAAATACCGGCCCCGCCACGAGAGTGTCCAAAGCTGTACCGCCCTGGGTGAGAGCCAAGATCAGGGACTGTTCGGCAGGGCTGCCGACCGGGCCGACGGTTCCGCCGAACGCGGTCGCGGCGGCAGGACAGTTGGGTCCGCGTGTTCCGTCGTACCGTGGGCAGTCGGTCTTTCCGTACGGATACAGATCTGTGACGGACAGCCGTAGATCGGTGCTGAGCCACGGACCATGCGCCAACGCGGGCGGGAGCTTGATCGTGAGATTGCGCAGGCCGTTGTAGAAGGTGGTGATGTGGTCCGGCCGCGAAGTGATTGCGCCGGTCAGGGAATCGGCGTCGTCGACCAAGGTGATCATGCGGTCGCGATTGTCACCGATCAGACTCGTGGCAGCAGCTCCCGTGCTGGTGCCGGCACGCAGAAGCCCCGCCAACCCGTCGGATTTCTCGACGACGGTCTTGGATGTGGTGATGGAGTTCTCGAATGCGGCGAGCATGTCCGGCGCACTCGTCGAGAGACTGTCGGCGAGGGTGGCTATGTCGTCGAGGTCGTCACCGAGTCCGTCGATGACGGGCTGCGCACCGACCAACGCTTGGTGGACTGAATCGAGCGATTCGCCGATCTGGTTTCCCTTGCCGCTCAACGCGTCCGAGACTGCCGTGAGTGCGACGTTGATGTCGGCGGGGTCGAGGGAAGAAACGAGCGAGTAGATCCGTGAGATCGATTGGTAGAGCTGGACCGCGACTTCGGACTGATCGGATACCAATTCGGTACCCGGCACGAGAGCAGGACCACGCGAGAGTCCGTCAGGTTGAATCAAGTCTACGAAGAAGTCACCGAAGATGTTGCGGGGCATCAGTCGCACCTGACTTGTCGACGGTATGTCCTCGAACGCTCCCTCGTCGATCGCGAGTGAGACAGTCGAAGCGGTGGTGCCCGGCTCGATCTCGGCCACAGCGCCGACGACGACGCCGCGGTACTGTACCGAGGATCCGACTCGCAGCGCACCGGCACTGGCGGGGACGACAGCACTGACCTGCGGTGTGGAACCGGTGGAGTCCGTACCTCTGCTGAACAAGAAGACGTAGGCGAGGATCAGGATGACCACGGCGAGTAAACCCCGCAGTGCCAGGGTGATTCGGCTGGAATTCGTGACGATCATCCGGTCAGCCCGGGTACGTGAGGTTTGAGTCCCCACAGCGCAATGGTCATCGCGACGTCGGTGAATGCAAGGAAGACGATGCTGGTGCGCAACGCTCGTCCGGCGGCTCGTCCGACGCCTTCGGGTCCACCCGTCGCGGTGTAACCGTAGTAGCAGTGCACGAGGGTCACGACGACCGCGAACACCATGACTTTTATCAAGGACAACCAGATGTCGTTGGGAGAGAGGAAAAGACTGAAGTAGTAGCCGTACGTTCCCTCCGACTGGCCTTTGACCCGGATCACCGCAAGCGCCGTTGCCATGTACGAAGCAAACAGGCCGACCAGGTACAGCGGGACCACCGCGATGAGCGCCGCGATCATTCGGGTGGTGACCAGGTACCGCAGCGAGGGAATCGCCATGACTTCGAGCGCGTCGATTTCCTCGGAGATCCGCATCGCTCCGAGCTGCGCGGTGAATCCGGTTCCGACCTTGGCTGCCAGGGTGATTGCGGCAACGAGTGGTGCCACCTCGCGAGTATTCGCGATGGCGGACATCACGCCGGACAGCGGTGCGAGGCCGACGAGGTTGAGTCCGCGGTAGCCCTCGAGTCCGATCTGGGAACCGGCGAAGAACGAGATCGCGAAGATCACGACGACGCTGCCGCCTCCGGCGAGCAGGGTGCCCGAACCGAATGCCACCTGGGCGACGAGACGGGCGACTTCACGCCAATAGCGCTTGAGGGTTGCGGGAATCGAGGTGATGACACGCGCGTGGAACGTGAACTGATCGCCGAGTCGACTCAGGCCGTCGACGGTCCGCGAACTGACCCGCTTGGCACGAATTGCGATGGGCAGGTGCATCAATAGGCACCTTTCACCGAGACGAACAGTGGGTAGAACTGAGTAATTGCGAGGTTGGCGACAAACACGAGGACAAACGAGAGCACGACGGTCTCGTTGACTGCGTCGCCGACGCCTTGAGCTCCGCGCTTGACGGTCAGGCCCTTGTAGCAGGCCACGATTCCCGAGATGAGAGCAAAGGCAACGGCTTTGATGCCGGAGACGACGAAGTCGCTGGGTTGACTGAATTGAACGAGATTGCGCAGGAAACTCTGTGCGTTGCCGTCGAGTATCAGGACGTGAACGAAGAGGCTTGCGCCCAAACCGATTACGAGAACTATCGAGTTCAGTAGGAGGCAGACGACGGCAATGGCGATCATCCGGGGTACGACCAGGCGTTCGAGCACGGGTAGACCGAGCACTTCGAGTGCATCGATTTCCTCGCGTATCGTTCGCGCTCCCAAATCTGCGCAGATTGCGGAACCGCCGACACCGGCGATGATCAGGGCGCACACCAGGGGGCCGGCCTGTCCGATGATGAGGAACGCGACGACGGCACCGCTGTACGCACCCGCGCCGATTTGATCTGCGAGCGCACCGATCTGCAGTGCTACCCCGACACCGAGGGGAATCATCACCAGAGCGGATGCGACCGAGGTGACGTTGGCGAGAAACCACATCTGGTCGAGCGCCTCACGCCAGGCGAGGCGCTTGTGTCGAAGAGATGTGAACGCCGCAACGCACACGCGAACGGTGAAGGTGAAGAGCAGTCCGATCTCGGAGAGCAGGTTCGAGAACATGTTCGTCTTGGCGGGGGAGACAGCAGTTGTTTCCCCGGTTGTTCCATTCCCGGTCGTCGTAGCTTCGGTGCTCACGCCATCCCCCTCTCCGGCCGAATCGTTCTGGTCGGGTTTCTTCGATCACACTCGGGAGCTCGAAGTGCTCCAGGTCACGTTCGGAGACGGTATCAGGAAACTGACTCTGAAGTAAGTTCCATTTCGGCCACTTCATCACCGGGCGCGAATGTCGACGCGGAACTTTCGTTTGCGTCCACGCAACCTTCCCGGCGAGAGCCCGAAATGCGGCGGGTGCACAATGAGTGAATGCCACGATCAAGCCCCATTTCCGCTTGGAAGTCCCTTCGCGAAGGCAACGAGCGATTTGTCAACGACGCGTCCATTCACCCCAGCCAGGGAATCGCGGACCGCGCGAAACTCGTCGATGGGCAGCACCCCACAGCGGTGCTGTTCGGTTGCGGTGATTCGCGCGTAGCCGCCGAGATCATCTTCGACCAGGGTCTCGGCGACATGTTCGTCGTGCGCACTGCAGGTCACGTGCTCGACGATTCGGTGCTCGGTTCCATCGAGTACGCGGTTCACGTGCTCAACGTGCCGCTCATCGTCGTCCTCGGGCACGACGGTTGCGGTGCCGTGAAGGCAACGCTCGACGCCCTGGACAAGGGCGCAGTTCCCGACGGATTCATCCGCAGTGTGGTCGAGCGTGTTGCTCCGTCCATCCTGATGGGCCGCAACGAGGGCTTGTCCACCGTGGACGAACTCGAAGGCCGTCACGTCGTGGAGACCGGCTCGCTGATCATGCAGAGGTCCCGGATCATCGCCGACAAGGTGGACAAGGGTGCGTGCGCGATCGTCGGCGTCACGTACACGTTGTCCGACGGTCACATGCGAGTTCAGGGCGCGGTCGGCGACATCGGCGAGAGCGTCGAGGCCGTCGAGGGTTAGATCTTCCGGGGCAGTGGTACCTGGCAGCAGACAATGGGTACCGACACGCCGCCTCAGCTGACGGTTAGTGGACCCTGCGCCAACTACCGTTGAGTCCGTGTTGGAACCTAATGGACCACTGCCCCCCGAGATCTACTGGCGTCGCCGGGCGCTGGCCATTGGTGCCGCCGTCATTGCACTGGCGTTGATCATCTGGGCGGCGTCCGCCCTCTTCGGCGGTGGAAGTGATACCCCGGAGGCCGATTCGGCCGCTGCGAGTTCCTCGCTGACGACGGACGTCTCCTTCACCCCCAACCCTTCCGGTTCCAACGCGCCGGAGGGTGGCGGTGGCTCGGGTGGCGGCGCTGCCGGTGGATCAGGTGGCTCGGGCACGCAGGCTTCGGGATCGTCTTCGTCTTCTTCCTCTTCGTCGACCACCGGGGCTCCGGTCCCGGCCGGTCAGTGCGCCGACTCGTCGCTGGCAGTCAAGGCCACCGCAGACAAGGCGACCTTCGCTCCCGGCGAAGAGCCGTCGTTCACGATCGTCATCACCAACATCGGTTCGGCACCCTGTGATCGAGATCTGGCGGGCGGCCTTCAGCAGGTGCTCGTCTACAGCATCGACGGCAAGACCCGGTTGTGGTCCAACGTCGACTGCTACCCACAGCCCGCAGCCGACGTACGCAATCTCGCGCCCGGCGAGCAAGCTGCGTTCAAGGTCGCCTGGTCGGCCACGACGTCGACCCCCGAGTGCGCGACCGCGCAGAACCCCGAGCGCAATCCGGTGGGCGCAGGCGCTTACACGGTTGTCGGGCAGCTCGGTGCACTGCGAAGCTCCCCGGAGCCGTTCAACATCGCATGAGCGCGGGCAAGCCTGAACAGGCCCGCTAGTTGAAGGATCCGGTGATCGACGTTTCCGCGAGCCGGGAAAGTCCCTCACGGATGTGACGGGCCCACAGCCCGCCGATGCCCTCGACCGACTGCAGATCGGCAGCCGTAGCGGCCAGCAGCGACTGGAGAGTGCCGAAGGATCCGACCAACCGGTGGATCTGATGGAACTGCAATCGAGGTACACGCATCAGCACGCGATATCCGCGAGGAGTCATCGGAGTGTCGAGGGCTTCGATCGTGCCCGGATAACCGAGAACACGCGCAAGAGTCGTGAGATCGAGTAGATCGGCGTCGGTGACGCGATCGAGTGCGACGAGGACGTTGTCCATCGCCGCGGTGCCGATGGGTTCGGGACCGGCAAGATAGTCCCGAACGATGAGTTGACGTGCAATGTCGTTGTCGCCGACCAGTTCTTCGAGCTGCAGTGCCAACTGGCGACCGTCGGTGCCGAGTTCGAGGACATCCTGTTCGATTTCGATCGACACGCGGCGAACCATTTCGAGGCGCTGTACGACGGTCAACGCGTCGCGCAGAGTCACGAAATCCTCGATCTCGACGACCGACAGTTGCCGTGTCACTTCGTCGAGTCGCGCTTTGTATCGTTCGAGCGTCGCGACGGCCTGGTTGGCACGCGAAAGTATGGTGGCCGAGCCGTCGATGACGTGCCGAATGCCGCCGACGTACACACTGACGATCGACATCGACTGACTGACCGAGACCACGGGATAGCCGGTCTGAATTGCCGTGCGCTCGGCAGCGCGGTGCCTCGTGCCGGATTCGACGGTGGGAATCTTGTGATCGGGAACCAGCTGGACGTTGGCACGCACGATGCGTGTGCCGTCCGTCGAGAGGACAACCGCGCCGTCCATCTTCGACAGCTCGCGCAATCGGGTCGGTGCGAACTCCACGTCGAGGTTGAATCCGCCGTCACACAGCGCTTCCATTTCCTCGTCGTATCCGAGGACGATCAGCGCGCCGGTACGGCCGCGCAGAATTCGTTCGAGCCCGTCTCGCAAAGCGGTACCCGGCGCCAACCTGGCGATGGTCTCTCGCAATGCCGACGACGACTGTGTGTCCGCCATCGCACTGATCATTGAGAAACTCCCTGCTGAGGTCGATGTCACTTCGGTCGGGTCCGATGCCTGCGCCGGACGGATCCCCGTTTAGATTACCTATCCATGAGTAGTACCTGGACCCTGCCTGATGACCTGACTGTCCCGGAGCCGGTCGAATTCTTTCCGGCCGCCGGCGAGAAGCTGCCTCAGCACTGGTCGAAATGCTTCGGCTGCGGCGACGACCAGCCTGCGGGAATGGCGATGAGTTTCAGGGCTGGTAACGGACTGGAAGTGACCGGTCGTCTGGAGGTCGCCAAGAAGTATCAGGGCGGTCCAGGTGTCATTCACGGCGGCATTCTGTCGACGGCATTCGACGAGGCTCAAGGTATGGCATGTATGGCTCTCGGCTCGCCGGTGGTGACCGGGCACCTCGAGATCGACTTCGCCCGGCCGATCCCGTTGGGATCGGTGCTCGAATTCCGGGCTCGCATCGACGGTGTTGTACGCCGCAAGGTCTACACCAGTGCAGAAGCGGTGATCGTCGAAGGTCCGACAGCGGATCCGGACACGGTGGTGGGAACCTCCCGCGGACTGTTTCTGACCATCACCTCGGAACACTTCGCCAAGACCAAGGAGTTCGTGGACGGCGAACCGACGTCCCCGTTCGGCACCTCGTCGGTCTGACGAGGTAGTCGGCCGAACGACGATCACTTCACCGGCGTGAGCTTGGGGCGAGACGGGGCTTGTTTGCCGCCCATCAATCCGGCGTAGGCCAGTGCCTCGGCCAGATTCGCCACTTCGTTGACGCGCATGCCGGGAATGTTCGGGCCGGAATCGACCGGCACGATGGCGCTGGTGAATCCCAGTCGGGCAGCTTCGATCAGCCGTCGGTTCACCCCGGCAACCCGTCGAACCTCCCCGGCGAGTCCGACCTCGCCGAGGATGACGAGCCCCTTGGGGACGGGTTTGGCTTTCACGGCGGAAGCGACCGCAATGGCGAGAGCCAGATCGGCACCCGGCTCGGTCATCCGCATACCGCCGACGGTCGCGGCGTAGACGTCGGCCTTCGAGATCGACACTCCGACGCGGCGTTCCAACACGGCCAGAACCATGGCCACACGGGCGGTGTCGAGCCCGCTGACGGCTCGGCGAGGTGTCGGTAGCGGCGTGGCGGCGACGAGCGCCTGAACTTCACCGAGTAGAGGTCGCTTACCGTCCATCATCACGGTGACGGCAGTGCCTTCCACAGCTTCTTCACGGTGATGCAGGAACAGGCCGGACGGATCGCTGATCTCGTTGATGCCCTGCTCGCTCAGCTCGAAGCATCCGACCTCGTCGGCCGCACCGAATCTGTTCTTCACGCCGCGGACCATGCGCAGGGTGGAGTGCTTGTCACCTTCGAAGTGCAGAACCACGTCCACGAGATGCTCGAGCGAGCGCGGACCGGCGACGGCGCCGTCCTTGGTGACGTGGCCGATCAGAAGCACCGGGATTCCACTGGCCTTTGCCAGGGAGGTCAGGGCGCTGGTGACGGCCTTGACCTGAGTCACGCCGCCGACGACCCCGTCGACGTCGGCAGCAAGCATGGTCTGCACCGAGTCGACGATGACCAGTGTCGGTTTGACCTGCTCGATGTGGCCGAGGATGGTCGCGAGATCGGATTCGGCCGCCAGATACATCCGTTCGTGGACAGAGTTGGTGCGATCTGCCCGAAGCCGAACCTGACCGGCGGACTCCTCGCCCGTGACGTACAACGCTCGATCATCCGCGCTGCGCATCGCCCAGCGGTAGACGACCTCGAGAAGTAGCGTCGATTTTCCGACGCCGGGCTCGCCCGCGAGCAGCACCACCGAACCCGGTACGACGCCACCGCCGAGGACGCGGTCCAACTCGCCGATCCCCGTGGGTTTGGCCTGCGTCGAGGTGCTGTCGATCTGTGTCAGCGGCGTGGCCGGCGTCGTAGGCAGCACGGCGCTTGATCCTGCTTTGGCGAGTGAGGCGCCGGCGCGACTGGCGACGGGTGCCACTACGGCGACCTCGGTCATCGAGCCCCACGAATCGCAGTCCGGACATCTACCGACCCACTTGGGCACTACCGACTGGCATTCGGAGCAGCGGTAGTTCGATTTCACTTTGGCCACCGGGACAGACTAGAGGCGGGGTCCGACATGGACCCCGCCTCTAGTGTGATTCTGAAGTTGTTCTGCGAGGCGCATTGTGCGCCTTGGTGATTCGAGGCTCAGTGCCCAGCTTCTGCAACGTCGGGTGACTTGTCCGACTCGTTGCGCTCGAGCTGCGGGCCCGCGTCGACAGGCACGTCGACGGTGACCGATCCGGCCTTCTCGAACTTGAAGGTGATCGGGACGGTCAAGCCGGGGCGAACGCCTGCCTTGATGTCCTGCAGAACGACGAGAGAGAGCGCAGCGGGTGCGTCGTCGTTCTCTTCGTTGTTCTTGATCTGGGTCTCGGCCTCGGTCGCGGCGCCTTCGCCTGCGGGCAACTGACCGGCCTGCAGCGACGTCTGCGGCTTGATCGTCAAGCCACCTACCTCTTCACCTGCGATGACGCGTGCTGCGTAATCGGTGGTGATGCTGACGAGCTTGTCCGTGGTCTCGGCGCTGTCGTTCACGACGGTGAACGCGAGCACGGCGTTGCCGCCCGGCTCGATGCTGTACTCCTCGGACGAGGGGTAAGCGATGTGCACGTTGCGCAGTGCGATCTCACCGAGGTCGGCGCTGTTGCCGTTCACGGCGGCCTGCTGGACGGCGGTCTGGCTCACCTGTCCGGAACCGCAAGCGGACAGCGCGATGGCTGCGCCTGCAGCCAGTGCAATGGCGGTAGCGACTCGACGAGTCGGCTTACGGATAGCAGTCACGATTTGTCCTCCACGGCGTCAGGTTCGCACTCCACTAGGCAGAGTAGTAGATAAGGTCCCGCGGGCTGGCCGTCGGGTCGCCACAACGGTTGTCTGCGTGGGCTTTCAGTCCGTTACGCAGGGGTGCTCCAGACCAGTTGAATGCACGTACAACAAGCCCTGTCAACCCCTACGCTCGAGCAAGGATGCCCCTGACCTGCACAGTTGATGAGTGGTCGGTTCTTTCACGTGTTAAACTAGTGGAATCGAAAGGGGCACGGGACACATGATTTTCAAGGTCGGAGACACCGTCGTATACCCCCATCACGGTGCGGCGCTGATCGAAGCTATCGAAACCCGCACCATCAAGGGTGAGCAGAAGGAGTACCTGGTTCTGAAGGTCGCTCAAGGCGATCTCACAGTACGGGTTCCTGCAGACAACGCAGAGTACGTCGGAGTTCGTGACGTGGTCGGCCAAGAAGGCCTCGACAAGGTTTTCCAGGTTCTGCGAGCACCGCACACCGAAGAGCCCACCAACTGGTCTCGTCGATACAAGGCAAATCTCGAGAAGCTTGCCTCAGGTGACGTGAACAAGGTTGCAGAAGTTGTTCGTGACCTGTGGCGTCGTGAACAGGACCGCGGACTTTCCGCTGGTGAGAAGCGCATGCTCGCCAAGGCTCGTCAGATTCTCGTCGGAGAGCTCGCGCTCGCCGAGGGCACTGACACCGAGAAGGCAGAGACCATTCTCGACGAGGTCCTCGCGGCCGCGTCCTGACTGCAACACAACAAAGCTGACAGTGGCAGTAGTAGCCCTGGTACCTGCCGCAGGTCGGGGAGTGCGATTGGGCGAGAAATTGCCCAAGGCATTTGTCGAACTCGGTGGGTGCACCATGCTTGCACGCGCGGTCGATGGACTCCGGAAATCCGGAGCGATCGACCGCGTTGTTGTCATTGTGCCGCCTGAACTGGTCGAATCCGTCGTAGCCGACCTCGGTCGTGCAGCGGACGTCGACGTCGTCGGCGGTGGTGCCGAAAGAACCGATTCGGTTCGAGCCGGCCTCAGTGCTGCCGTCGACGCAGATTTTGTACTCGTGCACGATGCCGCACGGGCATTGACACCGCCGGCGTTGATCGCGCGCGTCGTCGACACTCTCCGAGCCGGCAGCTCCGCTGTCATCCCGGTACTTCCGGTTACCGACACGATCAAGTCGGTCGACGTACTCGGCGCAGTCACCGGTACGCCTCTGCGTTCGGAGTTGCGTGCGGTTCAAACTCCCCAAGGATTCTCCACCGACGTCCTGCGCAGTGCGTACGACGCCGGTGACGTCGCCGCGACCGACGACGCCGCTCTGGTCGAGCGTCTCGGTGTTTCGGTGCAGACGATTCCCGGCGACGCCCTCGCCTTCAAGATCACCACTCCGCTCGACCTGGTCCTTGCACGGGCGCTCCTGAGCTCGGAGACAGCGTTGAGTGCGGATTCACAGGACGGAAATTAGATGCGCGTCGGTCTCGGCACGGATGTTCATCCCATCGAGGTCGGTCGTCCTTGCTGGATGGCCGGGTTGCTGTTCGAGGAAGCAGACGGGTGCTCGGGCCATTCGGACGGCGACGTCGCCGTCCACGCGCTCTGTGACGCGTTGCTCTCTGCGGCGGGCCTCGGTGACCTCGGTTCGGTTTTCGGCACCGGCAGGCCCGAATGGGACGGCGTGAGCGGCGCTCGAATGCTTGCCGAGGTTCGTCGACTGCTCGAAGTGAACCAGTTCACCGTCGGCAACGCCGCGGTGCAGGTCATCGGCAACCGACCGAAGATCGGGCCGCGTCGCGACGAGGCGCAGAAGGTGCTTTCCGAGATACTGGGCGCGCCTGTTTCTGTGTCCGCGACCACCACGGACGGCCTCGGCTTGACCGGTCGAGGCGAGGGGATCGCCGCCATGGCCACCGCGTTGGTCATGACAACCGAACACGACAGGTAAGATCGCTGGTCGTGACCCTGCGCCTATACGACACCGGTACGCGGGCCCTTCGGGATTTTGTTCCGTTGGCCCCCGGACATGCATCGGTGTACCTGTGTGGGGCGACAGTTCAGGGTGATCCTCACATCGGACACGTTCGCAGCGGCGTCGCTTTCGACGTGCTGCGTCGCTGGCTGTTGGCGCACGGCAACGACGTTGCCTTCGTGCGCAACGTGACGGACATCGACGACAAGATTCTCAACAAGGCCGCCGGCGCCGGTCGACCTTGGTGGGAGTGGGCGGCGACGTTCGAGCGGTCGTTCACGTGGGCCTACGACCAACTGGGTGTGCTGCCACCGTCCATCGAGCCACGGGCCACCGGCCACGTGACGCAGATGGTCGAGATGATGGAACGTCTGATCGAGAACGGCCACGCGTACGCGGCGGGCGGTGACGTCTACTTCGACGTGCAGAGCTACCCCGAGTACGGCGCACTGTCCGGCCACAAACTCGACGACGTTCATCAGGGCGAGAGCGCTGCCGAGGGAAAGCGTGATCCTCGCGACTTCACCCTCTGGAAGGCCGTCAAGCCCGGTGAGCCCTCGTGGCCGACACCGTGGGGACCCGGCCGTCCGGGCTGGCACCTCGAGTGCTCGGCCATGGCGGAGTTCTATCTCGGGGCGGCATTCGACATCCATTGTGGTGGACGCGATCTCGTCTTCCCGCACCACGAGAACGAAATTGCGCAGGCCAAGTGCGCCGGCGACGATTTCGCTCAGTACTGGTTGCACAACGGCTGGGTCACGATGAGTGGCGAGAAGATGTCCAAGTCGTTGGGCAACGTTCTCTCGGTGCCGAACGTGCTCAAGAAGGTTCGTCCGCAAGAACTTCGGTACTACCTCGGTAGTGCGCACTACCGTTCCAATCTCGAGTACTCGGACGAGGCGTTGGACGAAAGTGCGAAGTCCTACCAGGGGCTCGAGTCGTTCGTCCTGCGCACACACAAGCGTGCGGGCGGCGTCGAACTCGGTACGTGGACCGAAGGTTTCGCGGCGGCTCTCGACAACGACTTGTCGGTGCCGATCGCGTTGGCCGAGATTCACGGCAAGGCGAGCGAGGGTAATTCCGCGCTCGCTGCCGGTGATCTCGACGCGGCTCGGGTGGCTGCCGGCCAGGTGCGGGCCATGCTCGCGATCCTGGGCGTCGACCCACTCGACGAGCATTGGACGCAGTCCGGTGGCGACACCGAGACGGCAATGGAAGCTTTGGACGTGTTGGTGCGGGCCGATCTCGATCGTCGGCAGCAGGCACGTACGGAAAAGAACTGGGCGGTGGCGGACGAGGTCCGCGATCGCCTCATCAAGGCGGGTATCGAAGTAACCGATACTCCCGACGGACCCGAATGGTCCCTTAAGGCAGGGCAGTAACAATGGCTGGAAACTCGAGCAGGCGCGGCGCAGTCCGTAAGGGCGGCACCAAGAAGGGCCAGGTTGCCGGTTCCGGCGGTAAGCACCGTCGCGGTCTCGAAGGGCGTGGCGCTACGCCGCCCGCCGAGGCACGCACCAAGCATCCCGCGGCAAAGCGTGCAGCGCGCGCCGCACGTGCCGACGAGAAGCAGGGCCGCGGTGGCCGTCCGGGTCCGGGCCGCAAGGTTCTCGACGGTCCCGAGACAGTGCTCGGACGCAACCCGGTGGTCGAGTGCCTACGCGCCGGCGTTCCGGCGACTGCACTGTGGGTCGCCGTCGGCACCGAGAGCGACGATCGACTGAAGGAATCCGTTCAGCTCGCTGCGGATGCCGGCATCTCGATCCTCGAGGTCCCCCGCACCGATCTGGATCGCCTCAGCGCCAACGGTCTTCACCAGGGCATCGCCCTGCAGGTTCCGCCGTACCGCTACGCGCACCCGGACGATCTTCTCTCGGAGGCACGCAAGCATGCCGAGCCGCCGCTGCTCGTCGCGCTGGACAACATCACCGATCCCCGCAACCTGGGTGCCGTCGTGCGCTCGGTCGCAGCTTTCGGTGGACACGGCGTCGTGATTCCGGAGCGTCGTAGCGCGAGCGTGAGTGCTGTCGCTTGGCGTACCAGCGCCGGCGCTGCCGCTCGTTTGCCGATTGCTCGGGCAACCAACCTCACCCGCACGCTCAAGGACTGGGCATCGAAGGGTGTTCAGGTCGTCGGTCTCGACGCCGAGGGCGACACCACTCTCGACGATTTCGACGGCAGCGGTCCCGTTGTGATCGTGGTCGGTTCCGAGGGCAAGGGCCTTTCGCGCCTCGTCCGCGAGAACTGCGACGCGATCCTGTCGATTCCGATGGCCGGTCCGGTCGAGTCGCTCAACGCCTCGGTTGCCGCCGGAGTCGTCCTGGCGGACATCGCCCGCAGGCGTCGTAGCAGCTGAGTTGTAACGGCTTTCGGGTGAGTCTGGCGGGGTTCTAGCTCCGCACCGACCAGGCTTCCCACAGTGCAGCGTAGGAACCGTCCGCGCCGATCAGTTCGTCATGTGTCCCGCTCTCGACTACGCGGCCACCGCTCATGACGAGTATGCGATCGGCGCGGACTGCTTGGCTCAGCCGGTGTGCGATCACCACGGCGGTCCTGCCGGTGACTGCGAGCTCGGCTGCCTGATCGAGTAGACCGGCTGCGGTGGTTCCGGCTTCGGCAGTCGCCTCGTCGAGGATGACGACGGGAGGATCGAGCAGAGCCAGTCGGACGAGGGCTATGTGCTGTGCCTGCGCTGCCGTCAACTGGTACCCACCGGCCCCGACCCTGGTCTCGAGTCCGTCCGGAAGTTCATGAATCCATTGAGCTTTCATCGTGTCGACGGCTTCGGCGATCTTCGCATCGTCCGAATCTGGTGCACACAACCGGAGATCGTCGGCGATCGTCCCGACGAACACGTGAATTTCCTGGCTGACGAGGACGACTTCGTGCCGAAGTTCGGCATCACTCAGGTCGTCAATCAGTTTGCCGTCGACGGTGATTCGCCCGTCCCCGACGGGAATGATGCCGGCAATCAGTTTGGCGAGCGTGGTCTTTCCGGCGCCGCTGCTTCCGACGACGGCGATTCGTTCCCCCGGTGCGATCGAGATCGAGATCGAATCGATCACCGGGGTGGAGTTGTCGTACGAGTAGGAAACCCGGTCCACCTCGACGCCGATGGGTTCGGACCGAGCCGAGGCAGGAATGCTCGTGGGCCGCCCGGGCATCGCGGTGACTCCGATCAGGCGAGCCAGGCTGGCACCCGCATCCTGCAATTCGTCGATGTTCGAGAGAAATACCGCGATGGGGCTGAACAGACTGTGGAAGTAGAGGGCGGCGGCGGTAGCGGCCCCGATGGACACCGAGCCTGTGGTCACGAGCCAGTAGCCGACGCTCAGGACGGCGGCCAGTCCGAGCAGTTCGGCGCCGTTGAGTTGGGCGAAGAAGTTGGTGCGCAGGCGAACTGCCTGCATGTCGAAGCTGATGGCATGCTCGGAGGTCTCGGCGATTCGGTCGATGTGCTCGTCTGTTCGCCGCAGGGCAGTGACAGTGCCTGCGCCTCCGAGAGTTTCGATGAGCTGTTGTCCCCGCCTGGCCTGCGCAGCGCGAGAGCGTCGGTAGACGGGTCCGGAGCGTCGGAGGAAATGACGAAGAGCGAAATAGTGAATCGGCGCAACGGCAACGATTGCCACGGTGAAGCGCCAATCGATCACTCCCACACCGACAAGCGTCAGTGAAATCATGAACAGGGCAGACACGGTGGCGGGTAGTACTCGCGCGATGACGGTGTTTACCGCTTCGACGTCGCCCGAGACCCGGGAAATCAGATCACCGGTTCCGGCATCCTCGACCAGTGACGACGGCTGCGCGAGGGTGGCGGCGAACACGTCCTCACGAAGATCGGCCAGCACGTTCTGCGCGACGTTCGCCAGAAGCTGTGTGCTCCACCAGGTCAGCGCAACCCCTGCTGCCGCTGCGCCGAGCATGAACGCGGTGATACGCAGGAGTGAGGCAAACGGTTTGCCCTCCGTGACCGCATCGACCATGAGTCCGAGCAGTGCCGGGGTGGACAGGCCGCAGGCCGTAGCAGAGAGAAGCACGACGGTCGTGAGTGCGAGCGCTCGCTTGCGTGGCCGAAGCAGTGCGATCAATGCGCGGACGGTCTGCTTGGTCGACGCGATCGGCAGGGCAGATACAACCGGAACAGCAGATGCATCCGGAAGGGTATCGGTCACAGCGACTCTCCCTCCCGAACGCCGTGGTCGATCGTGACGACACGGTCACACGAATGGAGCAGGGTCGGGCTCGAGGTGATCACCAGAATGGCCTTGTCGGGGAAGTTTCTCAGCGAGTGTGCAATCCGATGCTCGGTGACAGAGTCCACGGAAGTGGTGGGTTCGTGGAGGACCAGGATCGGCTGGGGTTGATGGAGAGCGCGGGCGAGGAGAAGGCGTTGGCGTTGACCTCCGGAGAGTTTCTTTCCTTGCTCGCCTACCTCGGAGAGGTGGCCGTCGGGCAGATGCGTCAACACGTCGTCGAGCGCAGATGACGTCATTGCCGACGAGTCGACGTTCGGTGCAGCCAGATTGTCGAAGACGGTGCCGGTGAACACGGTTCCTTCATGGGCGGAGACGAACACCTGATCACGAACTCCGTCCGGGCCGAGGTCGGTTGCATCGGTGCCGAATACGAAGTAAGAGTCGGGGGCGAGCGGGGTCTGATAGGCGAGTTGTCGTGCCAGTCGGTCGGCGGAATCGTCAGCGCGCACACCCACCACTTCTCCGCGGCGAGCTGAGACGACGGTTCCGTTGTCCGCCGAAATCAATAGGGCGTCTTCAGTTCTGGCAGGTTCGGTCGCGGCCGTGGGGGCCAGCGATTCGATCAGGTGTGGCTCGGCCAACAGTTCGGACAGTCTGCGCGCGGAACCTCGCTTGGCAGCGAGTTCGGCACCGAAGAACCCCAGCGTTTCCATCGGACCGGCAATCACTCTGCTCAAGCCGACAACGGTGACGAAGTTGCCCACGGTGATCGTGCCTTGATGCGCCATCCACGCGGCTCCAAGCGCAACCGAAGCCAGCACCAACGCGGAGACCCCGGAATTGAGCGCGGTCAGGCTGGACATTGCTCTGACCGTCCGGATCGCTGCCTTCATCGACTCCCGGCTCGCGTTGACGTATCGCGACAGGGCGGTGGGTTCAGCCCCGAAACCCTTCAGTACCCGCAGTCCCAGCGTGAAATCCGTTGCAAGCATGCCTGCCTCGGCTGCCTTCTTCTGCTCTGCATACACGCGCTCGTCCAACGGACCGCTGATCTTGTGGATGAATATGAGCTGCGCAGCGGTGATGAGTACGACGATCAGTGCGAGCGGCCACGAAACGAAGGCAAGCGAAATCACTGCCGCGGCGAGCCCCGCAAATGCCGAGCCCTGTTCGGCGACAACCCAGGAGAAGCCCGAGACGTGTGAGGCATCCGAGGTAGAGATGGTGAGAACTTCACCGGTCGAACGCTGAGCTTTCATCCCCCTGGCATCGAGTACTCGTCTGGCAGCATTCAGTCGTAGGTCGTGTTCGCCGTAGACGAAGACCTGCGTGTTCAGGCGAACTGCGATGCGCCACGACAGAGCGAGTCCCACGAACAGAGCACACAGCACCGCAAGCCACACGAGAAGTGCTGTGCTGTCGGACTTTCCGATTGCCCGGTCGACGACGGTGCCGATCAGCACCGGGATGAGGGCTTGAGCTACCTGATACGACGCCTGCCCGGTGACGGCTGCAACCAGTCGCGGGCCGCGTCCGGAGGAGAATGATCCGACTCGGATCATCTCCATCGGACCGGAACGAGTTTCGGGCAGCGCTGACACTCGTGAAACTCCTCGCCCAGATCTGAACACTCGTTGTGCAGTTCTACGGTAGAGCCGGTGCGAGTGCGGAAAGTGCTCGCAGATGCCAAGGGCTACGCGGCAGCGGCCAGATGGAGTATCGACACCCCATTACCGGGATCGGGTCTCGATATACCTGGCTGGTCGAAACAAAGTACGTTTGCGAAGAGAGCTGACAGAAGATGAAGAGCACTACCCGAATAGTGGCTGCGTTGGCCGCGACTGCCCTGCTCGCAGGCTGCCAGAGCAGCACCGAGTCAACAGCGTCGGAGGGCACGACGCAGTTGGCCGAGGCCGGCGCGCTGCCGGTCACCGTTGATCACGCGTACGGGTCGACCACCATCGAGACCGAACCTCAGCGGATCGTGACGATCGGCTGGAACAGCCAGGATTCGGTCCTCGCACTGGGCAAGACACCCGTCGCCATGGAGTCGTTCAGTGGGGCAGGCTTGGAGAACGGCATCCTGCCGTGGGACGAAGAATTGTTGGGCGATATCGAACCCACGTTGCTCGACAGCACGTCCGGTGTGCCGTTCGAGCAGATCCTGGCGTTGGAGCCGGACGTGATCATCGCAGTGGTCTCGGGAATCACCGAAGACGACTATGCACGTCTTTCCCAGATCGCACCCACCATTCCGTTCAAGGAGACCGCATGGGCGACCACGTGGCAGGAACAGTTGTCGACCATCGGATCAGTACTCGGCCAACCGAAGCGGGCTGCCGAGCTGATCGAGGAAACTGACGATTCCATAGCCGACCTGGCTGCCGGATCCCCGAATCTGAACGGGAAAACCTTGACCTTCCTCTCGGGAAACATCGACGGCCTCACCAATTACTGCGCTGACGACGGCCGAGTCATCCTGATGTCCCAGCTCGGACTGAAGCAGTCGGCCGGAAGCGCAGAGCTGTGCGGCGACACCCAGGGGTCGGTGACTGCATCGCGCGAACAGTACAACGAACTGGACGCGGACGTGATCGTGCTCAACGACGCGAGTGGGCAGGGGCTCCCCGGATTGATGGGGGACAAGTTGTTTGCCGACCTGCCGGCAGTCAAGGACGGCAGGCTGATTCAGCAGCTCGGTCTGGCACGAGTCATGGCCTTGGCGTCACCCACGTCGCTGAGCGTCAAATATGCTTTCGCGGAACTGGTCTCGAAGATGAACGGGTTCTGACCAGTTAGGCCGACAACTCGCACGCGTCCGAGTAGTAGTTCTTCGGTGTGCGTCCGGTGACCTTGCGGAACACGCTGGTGAAGGCGCTGGGGGTTTCGTATCCGACGCGACGGCTTACCGTCGAAACAGGAACGCCCGCAGCGAGATAGGACATCGCAGCGCGGACGCGAACTTGAATTCGCCACTCGGTGAAGGACATCCCCGTGCCTTGAGAGAACACACGGCTCAGGGTACGGGGGCTTCCGCCGACCACGTAGGCCCAATCGGCAAGCCCGCGTTGATCGGCGGGGTCGGCGATCAAGCGGCGTGCAACGGCGAGGGCCCGGGGATCGGCGGGCATCGGCACTGCGACATCAGCCGCCTCGATGGGCGCGAGCGTGTCGAAGACTACGGATTCCGCCCGCAAGCGAGCCTCGGTAGGCATGTTTCGCTGGTGCAGATGGATGAGCATCGTCTTGACGACGTCGTCGATGCCGATGATCGCGGGTTTTGTCCACGGGTGGGGGAACGACTCGGGCCGGAAATAGGTGAAACGAGCCTCGGTGGATGCGCCGAGCGTGATGCGCCGTGGAGTTCCAGCCGGAATCCACATGCCGACCGTCGGTGGTATCTGCCAACGAACGTCGTCGATGTACGCGCTCATCTCGCCGGAAGCGCCCCAGAGGAGTTCGTGTTCGGGATGGCGGATCTCACGCCACGCGCGCTTCTGATCACGCCCGATGGTCGACGTCGTCATCGAGAAGGGGAGCGGAACGTACCGGCCTGCCGGCACAGCCCAGTACGGAAATCCTGTGGAACTCATCGGTGGATCATACCGCGAATGACTTAGGTAATGCTTTCCTATTTGGTTCTTTGATGCAGGCGCGACGGAGTGTGATCGCCACAAAAGATCGAGGGTGGCACCGAGTCCGAAGACTCGATGCCACCCTCGAACACATTCCCCGACGGAGTGTTTACAGGTGGAGCAGGTGGAGCGAGTGAATCAGCTGCCGTTGGCCAGGACACCGCTGATGATGTCGGAGATGAAGCCGGCCGGGTTGTCCAGGATGGAGGATCCGGCCGAACCGGTTCCGCCCTCGCCGTCAGAAGAGCCGAAGCCCAGATCTGCCGAGCCCGATGCGGCCGCCTCGCCGGGGTTCTTGGCGCGGATCTTGGCGTAGACGCCGCTGATGTTCTGCTCGGTATTGAACGTCGAGATACCGATCGAGCTCGACATTTCCTGGTACGAACCGATCGGTGCATCGTCGGCGACGAGGTACTGCGCCTCGATCGTCACGGTCTTGCTTCCGGTGGGTGAGATCAGCCAGCCGGTGCTGGGTACATTCACGGTTCGGGCGGCAGTGTCAACCGAAGGCGTGACGGATTCGGTCTTCTGACCGCCGATCAAGTGCCACGCGTTGACCGTCGCCGTGCCCTGGATGTACTTGAACGTGGCGGGGTAGCGGTCGACGAACTGGTCGACGTAACGCTCGGGGTGGCCTGTTGTGGAAATGACCGTGCGCACGGTGACTTTGCCGCCGGGTGCAACTTCGCCGTCGCCCACGATGCTCTTGGTGATTCGGACGTTGGAGGAGTTGACCGTTGCCGCGGACGGGTGGGTGGCATCGGCGCTCGCGGTGCCTGCGGTCATCACGAGTCCGCTGGTGGCAAGCGCAGCGATTGCGATTCCGGTGAGTGTTTTGCGCATTGAAAAACGTGACATGAAATTCTCCGTTCGAGGGGTTCACGCTGACGGCGATGGGATGACTCTTCAAAGGTTGCGCCGCGGTAACCATTGAAACCTATCGGACGCTTGCCTATGTATCAGTTCGGCAAAATTTACGGAAAAGTCCGAATTGAGAGGACTTTTTCGGTGTCGATTGCCTGCCGTTAACTGATTGTCGACTATTTCGACGAAAAGCTGGGCGAATGTCCAGGTCGACTGTATCGTACTTCGAGAGTCGGGTTGCAACAAGTTCCAGTAATCAATGAATTCGGTTGTCCTGGAACCACACAGAGTGGAGATTGTTCGTGGCAAAGTTTGGATCCAGGAATCGTAGTCTGTCCACCGTTGGAGCTGGTTTGGGGGTGATCGCTCTTGCTGTGGGCGCAAGCGCGCTGGGTGCGGGAGTCGCGACTGCCGAGACAGCAACTTCCGGTGCCTACACATTTACTCGCACCGTGGACAATGCGTCGCCGAAGATCGGTGACACGATCACCTACACGACAGTGTCGAAGAAGAGCGGAATCGACGGGTATATCAGCAGGTTCACCGAGACGCATGCCGCATGCTTGACCTTTGTCCCGGGCTCGGCGAAGGTCACGAAGTTTCACGTTGGCGGGACGATGACCGAAACCACTGAAACGCCGGAACTGACAGCCACGACGCTCGAGGTGACCAGTGCCGGCTGGATCAACAACGGCAGCAAACCGGTGACCATGAAGACCAGCTACACGGTTACTGCTTCGTGTGCGCCGGGAACCGTGTACGGAAGTGGATTGGCGGTAGGTGCCACGGTGATGGGCAACGGATTCCAGTCGAGTGCGAATTTCGCCAACTTGGGCCCGTCCATCACTGTCCGCGCCGCGGATGTGGTCGATCCGGTTGACCCGGTCGATCCCGTTGATCCGGTTGATCCCACTGCCCCCGGAACCGGTGGCGGAACCGGATCGCTCGGCTCGTTGAGTGGTGGCCTCGGTTCCCTCAGCGGCCTGTTCGGTTCGAGCTAGGCGAGAGTTGTGAAACGGCGGGCCGAGACTGTCGTGGTCTCGGCCCGCCGCGGTTGTTCGGAGATCGGGTATTCAAACCATCAGGTGCTCAGCCGAATTCGATCGAGGTGTTGATTTCTTCCACCTGGTTGGAGGTCTGCATGTTCGTCGTGTCGGTGAACTGGTTTGCAAAGCTGACCAGGTAGACCGGCGAGTTGTCGTCGGCTTGGTAAGCGACGACCGTCATGACGGCGTAGAGCGGAACGTCCAGGTTTGGGGCGGTCCAGGTTCCGGAGAGGCGGAAACCCTGCTGTCCGTCGACGTCGATCTCGGTGTACTTCACCTCGGTCCACCCGTCGAGAGTGGCGATCGTTTCACGCGCAGCGGCAAGAACCTCGTCTTTTGTTGCGGTGCCCTGGTTTTCGACCGTCACCGTGGTGTTCGGCATGAAACCGCTGGGTTCCTGGCTGTTGCTGGACAACGCGTCCGTAACGCCGACAGGGATGTTCTCGCCGTGAGTCCAGCTCGGCGGGAGGCTGACGCTGATGCTCGGCGCTTCGGGGTCGTCGCCGGTTTCGATCGTCGTCCGCTCACCGATGAACGGTGTTCCGTCCCGCAAGGTCGGCGTCGCGGCAGCGGCAGACGGCGAGGATGCAGAACTTTCGGAAGCAGTGGTCTCACTGGTGTTGGTATCACTGGAGACGGCGTCGCCGCTTTCCGAACTGCTGCATCCGGACAAGACGAGTGCAGCAGTGATCAGTGACGCTATTCCGAGAGCAAGTGTGCTGCTCTTAGGGCTCATAGTGTGACAGTCCTTCAGGTTCTGGCGACGGCCGAGCGCCGCCGGCAGCATTGCTGGCGCGGCTGAGACTATCAGCGCTACGACGGCCGAGTAGTGGCCTTGAAGGTAATGGTGCTGCCGGGCCGCAGCTGTGCCAGCGACGCAATCCCGGCGTCGGAAACGACGGCGATGACCGGGTATCCGCCGGTCACGGGATGGTCGGCGAGGAACACGACGGGCTGGCCGCCTGGCGGCACCTGGATGGATCCCGTCACGACGCCTTCGCTCGGCAATTCCCCGGTGCGTGAGCGATGCAAAGGCCCTTGGCCCTGTAGCCGGACCCCGACTCGGTTGGTGTGTTCGGTGACTTTCCACGTGGTGTGAAGGAGCGCGTGAACGGATGCGGCGGTGAACCAGGAATTTCGGGGGCCGAGCGTGATCTCGATCGGAACCGCGCCGAGTGCAGGTGCGGGCGGTGGAATCAACTCTTCGGTGGGCCACGTCCCTTCCTCGGCCCCGAGGAGGACTAGATCGCCGGCGGCGAGCGGCGGCGGCCCGAGTCCGGAGAGCGTGTCGGTGGATCTGCTTCCGAGTACCTGCGGGACGTCGACGCCACCGCGTGCAGAGATATACGTTCTCAACCCGGTTGTGCTGTAACCCAATTCGAGAATGCTGCCACTACCCAGATGGATGCTCGCGTAGTCAGGTGCCGGCCGTCCGTCGACGGCCAGCGGCACCCGCGCGCCTGTCGCTGCCACCGTCATCGAACCGACGGCCCGCATAGCGAAACCCCCAGCGGTGACTTCGATGGTTGCTGCTCGAAAAGTGTTGCCTACGAGTCTGTTGGCGCTGTCATGCGAGATCATGTCGACGGCGCCGGATCTTCCGACCCCGAGGGCGCCGTAGCCTCTCCGCCCGCGGTCCTGAACTGTGGCGAGCGGGCCGGTACGCACAACCTCGAGCCAGGCCATGAATCCATTGTCCCGCAACAGCGCGGTGAAGACACCAAAATCATGCTTGCACCAAAATCATGCACGGACAAAGGTGACTGTGGTGCCGGGTAGAAGCAGCGCCGGCGGGCGGCGCTCGGCATCCCACACCGACAGTTCAGTCGTTCCGATCAACTGCCACCCGCCTGGGGAACTACGCGGGTAGACGCCCGAGAACGGTCCGGCCAACCCGACTGCACCGGCCGGGACCTGCCTGCGCGGGTCCGATCGACGTGGAACTTCGAGCTTTCTCTCGTTGCTGGTCAGATACGCGAAGCCGGGGGCGAAACCGATGAACGCGACGGTCCACGACGCAGACGTGTGAGCATCGATCACACCGTCGACCCCGAGGCCGGTCAGCTTGCCCACCTCTACGAGATCGGGGCCGTCGTAGCGGACCGGAATCTCGACAGCAGACCCGCTCTCGTCTGCTGTGAGTTCGATCGGTACGGCCCCACGTACCCATTTCTCCACCAGTTGGTGCGCGGTGATCGTGTTGTCGTACTCGATCAAGATGGTTCGCGCCGCGGGAATCAGGTCGATCACTCCGGGGATCCGACTGGCGTCGAGAGCCCTGAAGTTGCCCAGCACACTCGGCAGTTCGTCGTACTCGACGAGGACTGCGGATTCACCGGCGGGCAGGATCGCGATCATGTGAACGGCGTGATCTCGACATCGGAAGATTCGAGGAGAGCGCGGATTGCCACGGCCATGTCGACGGCTGCCGGACTGTCACCGTGCACGCACACCGATGCGGCAGCGACTTTCAACGTGCTCCCGTCGACTGCGTCCAACTCGCCGTCGACGACCATTCGCCGAACCCGCTCTGCAACAAGTGTCGGGTCCTGCAGAACGGCGCCCGACTCGGTGCGGGGGACCAGGGTGCCTTCCGCCGTGTACGCACGATCGGCAAAAGCCTCGGCGACCACGTCGAGACCGGCCTCGCGCGCCTCTTCCAGAAACACCGAACCCGGTAGTCCGAGAACAGGTAGCGAACTGTCATAGGCAACGACGGCGGCGACCACGGCCCGCGCCTGCCGTCGGTGATGGACTATTGCGTTGTAGAGCGCGCCGTGGGGTTTGACGTACGTGACCCGCGATCCGGCGACACGAGCCAAACCGTCGAGTGCCCCTATTTGATAAATGACGTCGGCGGTGAGGTCCTTCGGGGAGACGTCGATGAAGCGTCTGCCGAAACCGGCGAGGTCTCGGTACCCCACCTGCGCGCCGATCCGGACGCCGCGGGCGGCGGCGGATTCGCAAGTCGCCAACAGCGTTGTCGGGTCGCCGGCATGGAATCCGCAGGCGATGTTCGCGCTGGTGACAAGTTCGAGCATGGCGTCGTCGTCGCCCAGGGTCCAGGCTCCGAAGCCCTCGCCGAGGTCGCTGTTCAGATCAACGCTGTAGCCCATACCTCGATTCTAGGTAGGTATGGGCTCTCGGTGTTCAGGCGTGCGCCGGAATCCGTCCGGCATTCTTGCGACGTGCGGATCCGAAGAGTCGGCATATCAGGTAGATCACGAACGAGACCGAGGTGACGAAACTCGAGACGGGAACGCCGGGGGCCAGCGAGAGAAGGATGCCGCCGACGGCTGCCAGTTCGGCGAACACGACGGAGAGGATCGTGGCCTTGAGTGGGCTTGCCGTGACGTACGCGGCGGCCGCTGCGGGGGTGATCAGCAGCGACATCACCAGCAGAGCACCGACGATCTGTACGCCGAGTGCTGCGGTGATGCCGACCAACACTGCGAACACGATCGACAGTGCCCGAACCGGAACACCGCGAGCTGCAGCAACTTCGGGGTCGGTGCTTGCGAACAGCAAAGGGCGGTAGATGAATCCGAGTGTGCCGATCACGATGACCGCGCACAGCAGCAGAAGTTCGAGACCACTGTTTCCCGGCGCCACGATCTGTCCGACCAACAACGAGAAGCTGGTTCCCGTGCGACCGTCGTACGCCCAGAGGAACAACACCGACAGGCCGAGACCGAAAGCCATGATCACGCCGATCACCGAATCTCGGTCGCGCGCTTTGGCTCCGAGCAGTCCGAACAGCACTGCCGCGACCACGGATCCGACGATGGCACCGAAGCCGACGCCCACACCGACGAGAAGTGCGGCGGATGCGCCCGTCAGTGACAGCTCACTCGTTCCGTGCACCGAGAACGACATCTGACGGCTCACGATCAGCGGCCCGATGATGCCGGCCAACAATCCGAGGATGGCACCGGCAATCAACGCCTGTTGGACGAAGTCGTACTGCAGTAGGTCGACGGTGGCGGACACGTCGAACATCCGCGACATCGCGTCGGTGAACTTGTTACTCACTGGTGGTGATCCTCATCAGAATGGTGAACGCCTTCTCCCGGGCGTAGTCCGCCGGCGCTGCCGAGCGCGTCGATGGCGTCGCCGGTGCCGATCACGACGAGGCGGCCACGAACCTGCAACACTTCGACGTCGGTGTTGTACAGATCCGAGAGAACTTCGGACGTCATCACTTCGGCCGGCGTCCCGATCCGGAATTTGCCGTCCACCAGATAGAGCACTCGATCCACCAACGGCAGGATCGGATTGATCTCGTGCGTCACGAACAGCACCGCGGTGTCATGGCTGCGCCGCCGCTTGTCGATCAGCGTCGAGACCAGGTGCTGGTTGGCGAGGTCGAGGCTGAGCAGCGGCTCGTCGCACAACAGGATCCGCGGGTCGCCGACCAAAGCCTGTGCGATCCGCAGTCGCTGCTGCTCACCGCCGGACATGGAACCGATGGGAGCGTCGGCGAACGACTGGGCGCTGACCTGTGCGATGGCGTCGTCGACGATCTTGCGGCGACGACCCCGACGCAGTAGGCCCGTACCCCACTGGTGACCGTCGACGCCGAGGCCGACCAGGTCGCGGCCGCGGAGCGGGAGGCCGTCGTCGATCGATTTCTGCTGCGGGATGTACCCGACGTGTGAGTTCCCGGCCCGTGCCGGCGTGCCGACGATCTGTGCACTACCGCCGCTGAGTTGTAGTTGGCCCAGCAGAATCTTCAGGAGCGAGGTCTTGCCCGACCCGTTCGGCCCGAGTACGGCGATGAACTCACCTGGCTGTACCTCGAGATCGAGCCCGTCCCACAATGTGCGGGCGCCGAAGGACAATCGAGCGTCCTTCAGCGTCACAGCGGGCACGGAGGCCGCTGAAGGCGCGGTGTTACCAGAAGGCACGGTGTTACCAGGGGGCACAGGAGTATTCGCGGAAGTTTCTGTCACAAGCCGATCGGTTCTTCTCGGAAATGGTGGGGCAAATAATTACTGGGCAGAGAGGGCGTTTGCGAGCGACTCCGCGGTCTGCGTCTGCCACTGAATGTAGTCCAGGCCCTCGGGGAGAGTCTCCGTAACCTCGACGACGGGCACTCCGGCGGTTTCGGCTGTGGTGCGCATGTCCTGGGTCACTTTGTCCTGCGTCTGGATGTTGTAGACCAGTGCGCGGGCCTGCTTCTCCGAGAGGAGCTGGCGCGTTGCGGCGATTGCGGCCGGTGAAGGATCGTTGCCGTCTTCGATGGCACTGGTGAACTCTTCGGGAGTTGCGTCCTTCAGTTCAGCTGCGACCAGGAGGTAGTGCGCGATCGGCTCGGTCTGCGCCACCGGTGCGCCTGCGTGGGCAGCGGCGATGGAATCGGTGATCGCTGTGACGCCGGCGAGCTTCTGGCTGTATGCCTTCGCGTTGTCCTCGTAGGTCGCCGCGTTGTCCGGATCGAGAGCGCTCAGCTGATCGGCCACCGAATGTGCGACGGCGTCGACGGTCGGGATGTCGAACCAGACGTGTTCGTTGACTGCGCCGTGGGTGTGACCGTCATGCGATTCGCCCGCGGTTTCGCCGGCGTGGATGCCGCCGTCGAGCAGGTTGTAGGCGTTGACCGTCTTCTGCTCGCCCTTGCCTGCGTCGAGGACGTCGGTGATGAACTGGTCGTAGCCGCCGCCGTTGTAGACGACGAGCGATGCGTCGGTGATCTTGGCGGCATCGGCGGGAGTCGCTTCGAACGAGTGCGGGTCCGCGGACGGCTCGTTGATGATCGACGTCACGGTCAGCTTGTCGCCGGCGACTGCCTGCGCGACGTCGCCCCACACGTTCGTCGATGCGACGACGGTGATGCCGTCGTCCTTCGAGGAGGTTGAGCTGCACGCGGTGAGCGCGAATGCTGCGGCGACCGAGACGGCCGCGAGGGCGGTGGCGGTGCGGAATTTCGACGACGAACGCACGTGCTTTTCTCCTGAACAAAGGCTGGGCTAAATGCTATTGGAAACCGTTACCGTTACACATTAGCGCATAGTCGCTGGTAGTTCACCTTCGGTTCAGCCCCAACGCGCCGTCTGCGGGCACTACGGCTAACGTCCGTTTATGCCCCGGTCCCGTCAGCCACGCCGTCAAGCCACTTTGGCGTCGCTTGCCGCCGAGCTCAATGTGTCGAGAACTACAGTCTCGAACGCGTACAACCGACCCGATCAGCTCTCCGTCGAGCTGCGGGATCGAGTGCTCCAAGCGGCCAAGCGACGCGGATACCCCGGACCTGATCCGGTCGCCCGCTCCTTGCGAACTCGCAAAGCCGGCGCCGTCGGTCTCCTGCTCACCGAAGCACTCAGTTATTCGTTCCGCGACCCGGCCGCCATGAGCTTCCTTGCCGGTCTCTCGGAATCATGTGAGGACGCCGGCCAGGGCTTGCTGCTCATCCCGGCCGGGCCCGGCCGCGACGAGGTGGATGCTGCAGCCGTGGTCCAGCAGGCGGGCGTCGACGGCTTTGTCGTCTACTCCGTGGCCGACGACGACCCGTATCTCGCTGCCGTGCTCGAGCGTCACATTCCGATCGTCGTCTGCGACCAGCCCCGCGAGATTCCCGGTGCATCCCTCGTGGGCATCGACGACCGCGCTGCCATGCGCAAGGTCGCCGACTACCTCATCGGGCTCGGCCACCGCGACATCGGCGTGCTCTGCATGAGGCTGGGGCGCGACCGGATGGACGGCGTCGTCAGCCAGGAACGACTCAAGTCCCCACACTTCCACGTCCAGCGTGAGCGGATCGAAGGAGTGCGCGACGCGATGGTGGCGTCCGACATGGACCCACTCTCACTCACCGTGATCGAGCGGTACGTCCACACATCGCAGTCCGGGCACTCGGCGGCGGCGGAAGCTCTCGCGACCAACCCCGAGATCACCGCACTGGTCTGCACCACCGACGTGCTGGCTCTCGGCGCCTTGGACTGGGCGCGCTGGCAGGGCATAGATGTACCTGGCCAACTGTCGATCACCGGATTCGACGGCGTCGACGAGGCGCTGCGCGAATCACTGACAACGGTGCGCCAGCCCCAGGAAGAGAAGGGCCGGCGTGCCGGTGCGCTCCTGATGTCGCCGTCCGGATCCGGCGTTCCGATAGTCGAGATGCTCGACACCGAACTACTGGCCGGGCGAACATCAGGTCGGATCAAGGGGTAGCGCTCACGCCAGGAGTTGGGCGCAGCGCAACAAGCCCAGATGGCTGTACGCCTGGGGGTGGTTGCCCAGTGAGCGTTCCGCGATGGGGTCGTACTCCTCCGCGAGCAGTCCGGTGGGACCCGCTGCCGCGACCAACTGGTCGAACAGTGCCTCTGCTTGCAGGCGTTGCCCGATCAGTAGGTATGCCTCGACGAGCCAGGCGGCACAGAGATGGAATCCACCTTCGATGCCGGGCAGGCCGTCGTCGTGATGGTAGCGGTATACCGTTGAGCCGCTGCGTAGTTCGGCCTCGGTGGCTACGACGGTCGCTGCAAAGCGCGGATCCGTCGGATCGATCAGCCCCGACAGCCCGATGTGCAGAGTCGCCGCGTCGAGATCGGTACCGTCGTAGGCTGCGGTGTACGACTGGACGTCGTCCTTCCAGCCCTTGTGTCGTACTTCGTCGGCGATCTGGTCACGCAGTTCCACCCACTCGGGCAGGGCCTCGCGAGAAAAGCGGGTCGCAAGATCGACGGCGCGGTCGACGGTGACCCAGCCCATAACCTTGGAATAGACGTGGTGGCGCGGGTTGTCGCGAATTTCCCAGATGCCGTGATCGGGTTCGAACCAGCGCCGCTGCACTGCTTCGACCATGGCGCACACCAGTTCCCAGTCGCGGTCGCTCAAAGGATCGGGATCACCGGCCTTTTCGCGTGCATTCGCCAGTTCGACGATGAGCTCGACGATCGGGCCGAACACGTCCAGTTGAACCTGCTGATTCGCGGCGTTTCCGACGCGGACCGGCCGGGAGCCGGCGTATCCGGGGAGTGAATCGATGACGGCCTCTGGCGGTAGCGAAGTCCCGTGGAGCGTGTAGAGGGGGTGCAGGCGCTCGGGTCCCGGCAGTGTTTCGAGCACGCGGTGGACCCAGTCCAGGTAGTTCTCGGCCTCGTCGGTGGATCCGACGCTCACGAGAGCTGTTGCGGTGAGGGCGGCGTCGCGCAACCAGCAATAGCGGTAGTCCCAGTTGCGGACTCCGCCGATCTCTTCCGGCAGGGACGTCGTCGCGGCAGCCATGATGGAACCGGAATCGGCGTGGACCAGCCCGCGCAAGGTCAGTGCAGAGCGTTTCATCAAGTCCGGCTTCAGCTTCGGGAGTTCGAGCGTCTTGGCCCAATCGGACCAGTAGGCCTCCGAGGTCGCTCGACGCTCGAGCTCCGGAACGTCGGACGGGCCGATTTCTTCTGTTCCGCAGCGCAATTCGAGGACGACGTCACCCTTGGACGGCTCGACGATGGCGTGGGCGGTCTGCTGGTTTCCGTCGGTGGCGATGTTCCACAGCACACCGGGGGAGCGGAGCACGTACGGCTCGTTGGTGCCGAGGACCCGAATGCCCTCGTCGACGACCTCGAGCGTGACCTGACCCTGGCCGAACTCGGGACGGGGTGCAAACGAGACGATCGCGTCGGCCTGACCGGAAATGATGCGGGTCAGGTCGGTTCGTCCCTGTGGGACGTCGTGGGGGAGGTAGTCGGTGACGGACAGGCTCGCCCAGCGGGTCTGAACTGTCATCGTGCTGTCGATGTACTTCTGGCTCAGCGGCAAGGCTGTGCGTCGAGGCCCGACCGAGAAGTGGCCGGCCCCGGTTCCGCCGAGAAGGTGTGCGAAGACGGCCGCTGAATCCGGTTCCGGGTGACACAACCAGGTCAGCGTCGCATCCGGGGTCACCAAAGCGACGGTGCGCGGACTGGCGAGCATCGAGAGCCGCTCGATGGGCGGAGCGTCGGCGCCGGAAAGCCACGTACGACGCTCGTCGAGCAGGAACGCCAGAGCAGCAGCGACGTCCTCGGTGCTGTCGACGCGATAGTCGGCGACGGTGTCCCCGCTGCCGACCTTGATTCCGATGTCCGGCCCCTGAAGCCTGCTGAACGCCTTTTCGTCGGTCACGTCGTCGCCGATGAAGACGGCAGCGGTTGCGCCGTCCTGATGGCGAATCAAGTCGAGTGCGTGCCCCTTGTCGGTGGCGATGACAGCCAACTCGACCACCGATTTGCCCTCGGTGACCTGAACGCCTGGCCAGAGTGCCGATTCGGTGCGGACGGCGATGAGCGCCTTCTCGGCGTCGTCGGCACTGGTGTTGCGTACGTGCAGTGCAACGCTGGCGGGCTTCTTCTCCACCGTTGCCCCAGGGGTGTCGGCGGCGATTCGGCCCAACTCGGTGACGATCTCGTCGAGCAGTTTCCTGGCGTCGGCGTCGATCGCGTGAACGAATCCGATGTCGAACTCGGAGCCGTGGCTGCCGACCAATTGCACTTCGGCGGGAAGTCGGGACAGCGCAGCCAGATCCTTGAGGGCGCGGCCCGAGATCACGGCAGCCGTCGTCGACGCGAGGCTGGCGAGAGAGCGAAGCGCACGCACCGTTTCCGCCCGGGGATACGCCTTGTCCGGGTTGGCGACGATGGGTGCCATCGTCCCGTCGTAGTCGGAGGCTACGAGCAGACGCGGCGTGCGTGCCACGCCTGACAGCGCTCGGCGGAGTTCGATGGACAGATCTTGTGCGCTCACCTCTTCAAATCTAGGTGATGCAGCGACTCCTGGCTCGATACGTTTCCGGCCGATCAGTGCAAAAATGACAGATGCGACAAAGGATGTCTATTCGGGTTTCCGAGTTCCGTCACCGAGCAGCAGTTCAACCGTCAATTCCAGTCGATTGGCGACATCGGTAGCCGAAGAGCGTCGCGTGAGCCATGCCACCAAATTGGACAGCCACACATCGGAGATCACGCGCGCGATCGCCAACTGCTCTTCGGTTGGCTCCTCTTCGGTCATCGCTCGTGCGAAGAGGCGGTCCATCAACTGGCCCACCTGATCGACCTCGGCCGCTGCGGAGGCGTCGGCGAACATGAACGCGCGAGTCATCGCTTCGGTGAGGAGCGGATCGCGCTGCATCGCGCGGGTGATGAGGCTGAGGATCAGCTGCATCCGCTCGAGCGGACTGGTTCCAGGCGGGATCTTGCCCTTGGAATCGATCTTCTCGAATTCGCGTGCCAGGGCGGACACCAGTAGGTGAACCTTGGACGGGAAGTAGCGATAGAGCGTTCCGACTGCGACGTCGGCACGCTCGGCCACGGCGCGCATCTGAACAGCCTCGTAGCCGCCCTTGGACGCCAAGGCGAGTGTTGCGTCGAGAATCCGCTTGCGGCGTTCGCGTTGCGCGTTGGAGCTGAGATCGTCGTCCCCGAGCGTTGCAGAAGCAACCGCGTTGGAGCGGGATCGGGATGTTGTGGTCATCGACAAATTCCTTCGCGCCTTGACTCTTGGCCAGGTGTCATATTAGAACACGTTCTAAACAATTGTGTCACTTATCGAGAGGCGGGAACCAGTTGTGACAATCGCCACGACCGATGAACAGCGGGCGGTCCAGGAATCGATAGAGGCCTGGGCTCGCTCGGCCACGCCGATGGACATGGTACGCCGTGGACCAGCAGTTTCGTGGCGGGAGAAATGGTCCGAGTTCGCGTCTCTCGGGATATTTTCGGTCGCCGTTCCCGAAGCGGTAGGCGGAGCCGGGGCCGAAATCGTCGATCTCGCAGCAATGCTCGAGCAGGCGGCAATCGAACTCGTGCCGGGTCCTGTTCTCACGACTGCACTCGCAGCTCTGGTGGTGGGGCGTAGTTCGTCGCCCGCTGCCAAGCGATGGTCCGAAACGCTCGCCGACGGTGCGCTGCCGTGTGCCGTCGTATTGGACGAAAGTCCAGTTGCGGCAACGGCGAATGCGTCCGGCGGCATCGAGCTTCATGGCGAAGGAGGTTACGCCTGGGGCGGCGATTCGGGCGTATCGGTACTCGTGTCGGCGGGCGTGGTGTCCGAAGACGAAGGCTCGCGTGTCGTCTGGGCTCTCGTCGACGGAGACAGTGAAGGCGTGACCTACGAAGCGGTCGACACGATCGACAAGTCGCGACCACTCGCGCGAGTCTCCTTCGATCGAGTGACGGTCGACGCCGACCGAATCCTCGATGACATTGCGCCAGGATCGGTTTCCGACCTAGCGGCGGTACTTGGGGCTGCCGAAGCTGCCGGAATTGCGGCGTGGAGCCTGCGTACTGCGGTGGAGTACGCGAAGATTCGCGAACAATTCGGAAAGCCCATCGGCTCGTTCCAGGCGATCAAACATATCTGCGCCGAAATGCTGTGTCGCGTAGAGAATGCCGGGGCCGTCGCTTGGGATGGTGCGGTCGCTGCCGAGTCGGGCGACGAACTTCCGATCGCCGCAGCAGTGGCCGCCGCGGTGTCGCTGGATGCCGCTGTCGACACGGCAAAGGACTGCATTCAAGTGCTCGGCGGCATCGGATTCACCTGGGAGCACGAGGCGCACTTCTACCTTCGTCGAGCACTGTCGCTCCGGCAGATTCTGGGCGGATCGTCTCATTGGCGCGCACGCGTCGTGGAATTGACGATCGGCGGCGCACGGCGTCACCTTCAGATCGACTTGAGTGAGCTCGAATCCGACCGGTCCGAAATTCGCGAAGAGGTAGCGCAATTGGTGGCGCTGCCCGAATCCGAGCAGCGCAACGCATTGGCCGAATCGGGCTACCTTGCGCCGCACTGGCCCAAGCCGTACGGCCGGGGCGCCAAGGCCGCGCAACAGATTCTGATCGAAGAAGAGTTGGCGGCCGTCGGTATCGGCCGACCCGATCTGGTGATCGGCTGGTGGGCAGTGCCGACCATCCTCGAGCATGGCAGTGCGGAGCAGATCGAAAGATTTGCGACTCCGACGCTCAAGGGCGAGATCACCTGGTGCCAGCTCTTCAGTGAACCCGGCGCAGGTTCGGATCTTGCGGCACTGCGCACGACCGCGGAAAAGGTCGACGGCGGTTGGAAGCTGAACGGCCAGAAAGTCTGGACTTCGCTTGCGCGTGAAGCTGACTGGGCCATCTGCCTCGCCAGGACCGATCGCGAGGTTCCCAAACACAAGGGCATCACGTACTTCCTTCTCGACATGAAGACGGCTGGGATTCGAATCTCGCCGCTGCGCGAGATCACCGGAGATGCCCTGTTCAACGAAGTCTTCCTCGACGACGTCTTCGTCCCGGACGAGTGCGTCGTCGGCCAGCTCGGTGGAGGCTGGAAACTGGCCCGAACGACCCTCGCCAACGAGCGGGTCGCAATGAGCGGTGGCTCTTCGCTCGGCGGTGCGATGGAGGAATTGCTCGAGCTGGCCGGCGACCCCGATCCTGTGGTGGCAGACAAGCTCGGTGGGCTGATCGGAACCGCCATGGTGGGCTCACTGCTGGAATTGCGCACGACACTGCGGCAATTGGACGGTCAGGATCCGGGTCCGGCGTCGAGCGTCCGCAAGCTGGTGGGCGTGCGCCAGCGTCAGAATGTCGCAGAGTTCGCCATGGAATTGGGTGGCCCGGCCGGATGGGTGGAGGGTCCGCTCTCGCGTGAGTTCCTCAACACGCGATGCCTGTCGATTGCCGGCGGAACCACGCAGATTCTGTTGACCGTCGCCGCGGAGAGAATTCTGGGCCTGCCCCGTGATTAGACGGCGTGAGTAGAGGCCTTTAGAAATGTCCACGTTGGTGATACAACTAGAACACGTTCTACATCAGAGACAGGATTGCCAGCGTGGACTTCACTCCCGATGAAACCCAGGAAGCGGTAGCCGAGGTGGCTACCGCGCTCCTTGCCCGCGAACTGGAGCCGGACGCGCTCTGGGCGGCATTCGCCGATGCCGACCTGCTCACGTTGGCCCTGCCCGAGCGTCTGGGCGGCGAGGGACTCTCCGTCGCCGACGTCGGTTCCCTCCTCGTCGAGGTCGGCCGGGCCGCCGCTCCAATTCCGGCTCTCGCAACCCTCGGCTTCGGTGTACTCCCCATAGTCGCACTGGGGACCGACGCTCAACAGGACGAATTGCTCACCGGAGTCGGCGCCGGACGGGTGTTCACCGCGGCGCTCGGTGAGCCGGGTCAGCAGTTCCCGGCACAGCCGTCGACCACCGCCCATCAGTCGGGCGACTGGTATCGCGTCAGCGGGACGGTGCTTGCCGTGCCTTTCGCGGCGAGCGCACACAGAATTCTTGTGCCCACCGACGCCGGAGTCGTTCTCGTCGATCCGACCGCCGCCGGCGTCGCATTGACGCCGACTCCCAGTGCGTCCGGCAGTCCCGAGTTCGCAGTCACCATGGACGAGGCAGTCGGTGAACTTCTCGGTGCCGGCGAGGAAGCCGTCCAGACGCTGTACCGGATCGCCACGGCAAGCATCGGAGCCGTTGCAGATGGTTTGGTGTCCGGTGCCGTCGATCTCACTGCGGCGCATGTCGGCTCGCGTGAGCAATTCGGTAAGCCGCTCGCCACGTTCCAGGCAGTCTCACAACAGATAGCCGACGCGTACGTCACCTCCCGGACCCTTCATGTCGCGGCGTTGTCGGCGTCCTGGCGCGTGTCGGAGGGCCTGGACGCCCAGTCGGACCTCGACGTCATGGCGTACTGGATCGCCCAAGAAGTGCCTGCCACGATGCAGGTGCTTCACCACCTGCACGGCGGTCTGGGCGTCGACGTCACGTATCCACTTCATCGTTACTACTCGACTGCAAAAGACCTGGCACGCCTGCTCGGCGGTGCTTCGCAGCGACTCGACCTCGTGGGGGCCCGGTGTTCATCGATCTGACCGACAGTCAGCGCGCATTGCAAGCTGAACTTCGACGCTACTTCTCGACGCTGATCTCGCCCGAAGAGGCCAAGATCATGCGCGTGGAGCGGCATGGCCCTACCTATCGCGAGGTCATCCGTCGTATGGGCAAGGACGGCTGGCTCGGCGTCGGCTGGCCGGTGGAGTTCGGCGGACGTGGGTTCGGTGAAGTCGAGCAGCAGATTTTTGTCAACGAGGCTGTGCGGGCGGATGTCCCACTGCCTTCGGTGACGTTGCAGACCGTCGGTCCGACCCTGCAGAAGTACGGCAGCGAGGAGCAGAAGCAGAAATTCCTGCCCGCGATCCTCGCCGGTGAAGTGCACTTCGCGATCGGCTACACCGAACCGGAAGCCGGCACCGACCTTGCAGCACTGCGCACTTCGGCGGCACGAAATGGTGACGAGTACGTCGTCAACGGCCAGAAGATTTTCACCACCGGCGGGCATGACGCCGATTACGTGTGGCTTGCCGTGCGGACAGGGTCTGCCGATTCAAGGCACCGCGGCATCTCCATCCTGATCATGGACACCAAAGATCCCGGCTACACCTGGACCCCGATCATCACCTGCGACGGTGCACATCACGTCAACGCCACCTACTACGAGGACGTTCGCGTTCCGGCGAACATGCTTGTGGGTGAGGAGAATCAGGGCTGGCGCTTGATCACGACGCAGCTCAACCACGAACGCGTCATGCTCGGTCCGGCAGGTCGTGTCGCAGGGATTTACGACCACGTCTTCGATTGGGCCAAGCGTGAAAACCTGCTCGATCACGTTGACGTACGGCGCGCGCTCGGCGAAATTCATGCGACGTACCGCCTCAACGAACTGCTCAACTGGCAAGTGGCGTCTAGTGATTCGGAGTCGGTGGATATCGCCGACGCTTCGGCAACCAAAGTGTTTGCGACCGAGCGTATCCAGCGGGTCGGTCGACTCGCGGAAGAGATCGTCGGGCGGTACGGAAATCCGATCGATCCCGAAACTGCTGATCTCATGGAGTGGCTGGACATGCAGATCAAGCGCAACCTGGTGATCACCTTCGGCGGTGGAGTCAACGAGGTGATGCGCGAACTGATTGCGACCGCCGGCCTGAAGCTTCCTCGCGTTCCGAGATAGGAAACAAATCGTGTCAGATCCCATTCTCACTGCTGCCGAGCGGGTTCGAGAGGACGGGCCAAGCGCTCCTCGCGCCGGCCGGGACCCCGTGAACCTGCCGATGATCCGCAACTGGGTCGAGGCGATAGGTGACGAGAACCCGATCTATGTCGACGAATCGGCCGCCCGCGCCGCCGGACACGACGGAATAGTCGCACCGCCGGCGATGGCGCAGGTATGGACGATGCGCGGTCTGGGGGCAATTCGAGAAGCCGACGATCCGTTGGGCCGGATGACGGACATCCTCGACGAGGCCGGATTCACCTCCGTCGTCGCGACCAACTGCGATCAGATCTACCACCGCTACTTGAAGCCGGGTGAAGAAGTCACCATCTCCTCGGTGTTGGAAGACGTTGTGGGACCCAAGAAGACAGGTCTTGGTGAAGGATGGTTCTTCACTACTCGCAGCTTCTGGCGGGTCGGCGAAGAACTGGTCTCGGAGATGATGTTCCGGATCTTGAAGTTCGCGCCGCCAGTCAGCGAGAGTTCCTCCACTGACGTGCCTGCGGACCTGGACGCATCTCGAATGCTGCGTCCGACAGCATCCCTCGACACGCAGTTCTTCTGGGACGGTGTCGCCGCACATGAGTTGCGTATTCAACTGCGTGCGGACGGTTCGGTACAGCACCCGCCGGTGCCCGCGATCTGGAAACACAAGTCGGAGCAGACCGACTACGTGGTGGCGTCAGGTCGGGGAACGGTCTTCAGCTTTGTCGTTCACCACGCCCCCAAGGTTCCTGGTCGGTCGTTGCCGTTCGTCGTTGCCCTGGTCGAACTGCCTGAGGGTGTGCGGATGCTCGGCGAATTGCGCGGTATCGATCCATCGAGTGTGTCGATCGGGATGGAGGTGGAGGCGGTCTACCTCGACTTCCCCGGAGACGAAGAGACCGGGGGAACTCCCTGGACTCTGTACGCCTGGCAGCCGGTTTCTGTGTCTGCGGTGTCTGCGGTGTCTGCGGTTTCTGCGGTGAAGGAGTGACGATGACTTTGACGACGGATATCACTGTGGGAGAGGTTCTTCCGCAGCTCTCGATTTACGGCGACCCGACGTTTGTGGTCTCGGCGGCGCTCGCTACCCGCGATTTTCAAGATGTTCACCACGACCGCGATCTCGCACAGAAACGCGGCTCGAAAGACATTTTCGTCAACATCCTCACCGACACCGGCTTGGTGCAGCGATTCGTGACCGATTGGGCCGGACCGCGGGCTGTACTCACGTCGATCAAACTCCGCCTCGGAGTCCCCTGGTACGCCTACGACACCTTGACGCTCTCCGGAACGGTGACCTCCTACGACGAGGATCTCGTGTCGCTCGCGGTGGTCGGCAAGAACAGCCTGGGAGATCACATCACCGCACAGGTCACACTGGCATTTCCGGCGTCGGGCTCGAATGGAGACATTGAAAACGGAGACATTGAATGAGCGCATTGTCCGGCAAGGCAGCGATCGTCGGAATCGGAGCCACGGATTTCTCGAAGGACTCCGGTCGCAGTGAACTGCGACTGGCCGCCGAGGCTGTTCAAGCCGCGTTGGACGACGCCGGTCTGACACCCGCCGACGTCGACGGTCTTACCTCGTTCACCATGGACACCAACACCGAAGTGGCAGTAGCTCGTTCGGTGGGGATTCCGAACCTCAAGTTCTTCAGCCGCATTCACTACGGAGGCGGTGCCGCTGCGGCGACGATTCAGCAGGCCGCCATGGCTGTTGCCACCGGCGTCGCAGACGTCGTCGTCGCTTACCGCGCGTTCAACGAGCGATCGGGTGCGCGTTTCGGGCAGGTGAACTCCGGCCTTGTGGCGCAGGTCAATTCGTCGGGTACGGACAACGCTTTTTCCTATCCTCACGGATTGGGTACTCCTGCATCGTTTGTCGCGATGGTCGCGCAGCGATACATGCACGTATACGGAGCGTCCAGCGAGGACTTCGGTCGAATCGCCGTCGCGGACCGTAAGCATGCAGCCACCAATCCGAAGGCGTTCTTCTACGGAAAACCGATTACCCTCGAGGACCATCAGAACTCGCGATTCATCGCTGAACCTTTGCATCTTCTCGATTGCTGCCAGGAATCCGACGGCGGCATCGCCATCGTCGTCACCTCGGCAGAACGAGCCAAAGATCTGAAGAACACCCCTGCCGTTATCGCTGCCGCCGCACAGGGCAGCGGGGCAGATCAATACATCATGACCAGCTATTACCGCGACGGTTTGACCGGCCTACCGGAGATGGGCCTTGTCGGCGATCAGCTCTGGTCACAAAGTGGGCTGCGCCCGTCGGACATGCAGACGGCGATCTTCTACGACCACTTCACGCCCTATGTTCTGATGCAGCTCGAGGAACTCGGTTTCTGTGGCAGGGGAGAGGCAAAGGACTTCATCGCCGGTGGCGCAATCGAACTCGGCGGCAAGCTTCCGATCAACACCCATGGTGGACAGCTCGGCGAGGCATACATTCACGGGATGAACGGTATCGCCGAGGGTGTTCGGCAGATCCGCGGTACTTCGGTCAACCAGGTCGACTCCGTCGAGAATGTACTGGTGACTGCGGGAACGGGCGTTCCGACATCGGGGCTTGTGCTGACTCGCTGATTATCGTGGGCACAGCTTCATCAAGCGTCACGGCCTGTTGGCACCGCATCGGGGTCTCCTTCGATGCGGTGCTCGGTCCGTGTTCTGTTGTCGCCAAAGAGGTTTGACCTCTCAGGTTTTGAAGGTGGTGTTCGCCGGCCGCGGGTGCTGCTGCGGGTCGATCGAGGGCGGCGGAATGAACCACGGTTTGTTGTCGACACCGATCCGAATCGCCCATTTCCCGACGAACGCGGCTTTGCGGTGCATCAACCGATGATGTGAACGGCACAGCAGGACCAGGTTGTTCATCACCGTCGGGCCACCGTTCGCCCAGTGCTTAATGTGGTGCGCATCCGTCCAGGCCGGTACACATGTGCAGCCGGGGAACGCGCAGCCCTTGTCCCGGGCGATCAACGCCACTCGCTGTTCGGCGGTGACCAATCGTTTACCTGGTTGCGCATCCAAGGGCGCGCCGTGATCATCGAGCAGCACCGTGGACAGGAAACAATCGCACCCAAGGAGTCTGGTCTGCGAGACCGAGAGCGGCCCCAGCCACGGCATGTGCCCGACATCAAGATCAGACACAGCCACTCCACCACCATCAGTTGGTGTGGCGGCGCAGTCCCGATACTCCGTCAAATCACGGGCGTTGATGTGCACGTTCACATGCGGACGCTGACCACCATCGGTACCAGTCTTGGCGCAATCGAGATAACGCCGGATCAGTTCGGTGAACCCGTCCGCCGTGCGTTTCGCCGTCGACCGAGCATCCGGGGTTCCATCGGGTGCCGGGGTGGGCATCGTCAGATTCGACAACGCCGACAACAGCATTTCACCGGTCAGGGCATCGAAATCCCCACGCACCACCACCCGACCGTTGAGCGTCGAAGCAATCCGCAACTCATTGAGATCGACATCCTCGGCGGGCGGGATCTCATCCGATTCGAACAACCGCTCCAAGGTCGCGATCACGTTCCGCACCTTCGTCGTCGTCGCCTCCACACCCGACGCAGCAGCGAGCAACAAATCGATACAACGAGGGAGCGCCTCCTCCGGCATGCCCTTCGGCGGTGACTCACAGAACGCCACGATCAACACAGCATGATCGAACGAACAATCCCCGCCATCGAACCGAGCCGCCACCGCCGGAAACGGCCGCAACGCTGCACCCAACGCGGCGATCTTCTTCCCGTCCCGAACCTGCAGCATGGTGTTCGCCGCCAACCACGAACCGACACCGCGGCTGGCGATCACCTGATCATCGGAACGCAACGAGAGTTCGTCGACCACGGCCACTCGAACGGCTTCCAGGCGCAGAATCTCCGCGCTCGCCGACACCGCAGCCGCACGTAACTCAGCAGCCGACAACTGCCACAGACGTCCACGTAACCCCACCGCAGAACCCGACACCACGTCCGACAACAAGACACTCATTGAATCCCCCGATCCCCTCCCCAAATCATACTCGAACAGGTGTTCGAGTCAAGAGGTGCTTTTGGGCTCGCTCTAGGATCGCTGGATGTTCACGTTGACTACGGAACGCCTTGTTCTTCGAGATTTCACTGCCGCGGATGAAGGTGCCGTCCATCAGTACGCGTCCGACCCTGCCGTCTGTAGATATGTTGATTGGGGGCCGAACACCCCCGCGGTGACCAGGGCATTCCTGGCGGACGCGGCACTCGAAGCTGCGCTCGTCGAACGTCGCACGTTCACCCTGGCCATCACGTCGAAGGCCGATGGAGCGGTCATCGGTTCGGTAGCTGTGTGGGAAGTATCCGCCGCGCACCGGCGGGCGGAACTCGGTTTTGTCGTGAACCCGAAGTTCCAAGGGCGAGGCTATGCGTCGGAGGCGGGGCGCGCGGTTCTGGAATTCGCCTTTGCTCGCTTCGGAGCGCAGCGAGTGCAAGCAACGTGTCGTCCCGAGAACTCGGCGTCGGCGTCGGTGCTCACCAAAATCGGAATGGAGGAGGAGGGGCGAATGAGGGCACACATGGTGATCCGGGGGACCGCGGTGGACTCGCTGCTTTTTGCTGCAACACGACCCGCCGCCGTACAGCCAGAGATCACGTCAGCTCACTTCGCGTGACCTTCCCGGGCCCTGGTGCGATACTCGAACCATGTTCGAGGATGCCTTGCTCATCGACGCGGCCGGCCGGCCCACTATGCAGCATCACCAGGCCTTTTCTCGGGACTGGGACCGCATCAAGGAGTGGTCCGACAACATCTACATGCCGTATACGGTCACGCCGATCGGAAGTCGGTTGAAGCCGGCTTCGGACATGTACTCCGCGGCAGTCGGCAAGATCGACGTCACCAGATTCTGTTACGGGATTCCGGTCTCCGTCGGTGAATGTTCGCCTGAGGCCGGAAACATTCTGGTTCTGACGACTATCAGAGGCAACGGTCGACATGCCCTCGGCGGAGGAACTGCGGTGAATACTGCCGTGGGGGAGACCTTTGTCGCCGACTGTAGCCGGACCGACTACTTCGTCGAATTCGACGAAGATCATCTGCAGCTGAATCTCACTGTGCCGCATCAGCTTGTCGCCGATCACGCCATGCAATGGTTCGGGTCGGTTCCCGACGACCGTCTGTGGCGGCACAAGTGTACCATTGGCGGGCGGGGCTCGAGTTGGCTGGCATTGATGGACTACGTCTTTCGCGCAATTGCAGAGTCGCCTGAGGCGATGTCGAGCGAAAGGCTGGGTGCCAGAGTTCAAGAACTCATCGCGGCTCAGCTTCTCGACGAGTGGGCGACGCAGGCCGGGCTGCAACTCGGCGTCGACGTCGCCTCCGCCGAACCTGCCTACGTGCGATCTGCAGAGGAGTACATCGATACGTTTGCTCGCTCGGTGCCGACGGCATCGGAGATCGCGGCTGCGGTGGGTGTCAGTGTCCGGGCGCTCACTGCGGGATTTCGACGGTACCGAGACACCACGCCGGGGCAACGATTGCGCGCGCGTCGGTTGGAGGGAGTACGCGGCGAACTGTTGCGTTCCGACGGGAGAACCGTCTCCGAAATCGCCAACGCCTGGGGCTACGTCAATCTGGGCATGTTTGCGGCCACATACCGGAAACGGTTCGGAGAGTTGCCTTCCGAGACCCGGAATCGACTCTGAGGACAGTTGTTTGAACGGTCATGACGATCGTTTTACGCACTCGATGAACTGCCGTGATCCGTTGTTTCGTATCGGAGCGTTCTGCAAGGATTGAAATCGAACGTGACAGCAATCCCACGAGCTAGGAGTACGTCATGGCAACTCGACTCAATCCGTACATCAGCTTCAACGGCAATGCCCGTGAGGCGTTGGAGTTCTACAAAGAAATCTTTGGTGGCACGCTGGCGCTGAGCACGTTCGGTGAGTTCGGCAATCCCGGTGAAGGCGGCGACAAGATCATGCACGGAATGCTCGAAACCGATCAGGGATACACCCTGATGGGTGCCGACACTCCGCCCGGCATGCCGTACAACCCCGGCGACAACATCACGGTCAGCCTCAGCGGCGACGACGGCGATGTGCTGCGCGGGTACTGGGAGCAGTTGTCGGGAACGGGAACGGTGAGCGTTCCACTCGAGAAGCAGATGTGGGGCGACGAATTCGGCGCCTGTACAGACAAATTCGGCATTTCCTGGCTGGTGAATATCGGAGCGCCCCAGAGCTGACTCCAATCTCTGCCCGGTTCTGCCGAAACGAGACAGTTTTCCTGCCGTTTCGAGGCAGAGCCGGGTGTGTGATCGCCGTTACATTCTGTTCGACAAGACAAGTTGCAAGTCGGATGGAGAAATGCAGTGACGATCGAAGATATTGCGCGGAAGCCCCTTTCGAAGCAGCGCCTCGACGACGTGCTGGCGCGAGCAACTCAGGGGGCTGATCGCGTCCCGGGTGTGGTCGCGATGATCACGGATCGAGAAGGCAACATCTACGAGGGTGCTGCGGGCGAGCGGACTCTCGGTCACGGCGAACCGATGACCCTCGATACAACCTTTGCGCTCTTCTCCACCACCAAGGCGATCACCGGTACCGCTGTCCTGCAATGTGTGGAGGAGGGATTGCTCGATCTCGATGCACCTGCAGCGACCTATGTTCCCGACATCGGTGAGCTGAAGGTCCTGGACGGTTTCGATGCCGGCGGAAACCCCGTTCTTCGGGAACCCAAGCGTGACATCACCACTCGCATGCTGCTCCTTCACACTGCAGGGTTCGGCTACGACTTCTTCAACGAGTCGTACAACCGGCTCTCGCAGGAACATGGGCAGCCCAGCGTGATCACGTGTAGCAAAGCGGCGCTCACGACACCGCTGCTCTTCGACCCGGGTGAGAAGTGGGAGTACGGCACCAACATCGACTGGGCCGGACAGGTCGTCGAGTCGATTCGAGGTCAGCGACTCGGCGATGTCATGCGTCAGCGCATCTTCGAACCTCTCGAGATGGCCGATACGGCATTCACGATGAGCCCGTCGATGAAGGATCGACTTGCGCCGATCCATCAGCGTGAGAGCGACGGAAGCCTCACTCCGCTCATCGGATTCGAGCTTCCGGCCGAACCCGAGGTGCACATGGGTGGTCACGGTTTGCACGGCACTGTCGGCGACTACATGAAGTTCATCCGTATGTGGCTCAACGACGGCGCGGGCACTTCGGGTCGCGTGTTGTCGTCGGAGACGGTAGCTGCAGCCGTTCAGAACGGGCTCGAAGGCCAGCACGTGGGGTTGTTGCCCGGAGTTCTCCCGACGCTGTCCAACGATGCGGAATTCTTCCCCGGCGTCCCCAAAGGATGGGCGTACTCCTTCATGACAAATGAAGAGGTGGCGCCCACTGGTAGGCCGGCCGGATCGCTGGCTTGGGCGGGTCTGGCCAACCTCTATTACTGGATCGACCGGCAGACCGGCGTCGGCGGGTTCTGGGCAACGCAGATTCTGCCGTTCGCGGACGCTGGATCCATCAACGGATACCTGGAATTCGAGACCGCCGTTTACCAGTAACCGGCTGGATTCCCGCTGTCCGGGATCGACTGTTTCTTTCGGGCGGGTTCGGAGTACGCATGCAGTACAGCGCATGCTGGCATACGACGAACTAGGAGACGGCATGAACAGCCTCGAAGGCAGCTTCGAAGGAAAAGTTGCACTGATCACCGGCGCCGCACGCGGTCAGGGGCGCGCCCACGCTGTCGCATTCGCGGAGCGTGGCGCGGACATCGTGATCTGCGACCGGTGCGAGAACAGTGATGTCGTCGCCTACCCCCTCGCAAACGAGGAGGATCTGAAGGAAACCGTTCGTTTGGTGGAAGCCACCGGTCGTCGGTGCATTGCCGTCAAGGCAGACACTGCTGATCGCGACGCAATGGACGCGCTCGTTGCCCGCGCTGAAGCCGAGTTCGGCCGTGTCGATATCGCCGTCGCGAATGCCGGTGTGTCCGTGCCCGCTCCGATCACGTCGATGACGTCGGCGCAGTGGAACGAAGTCATCTCGTCGAACCTGACCGGTGTGTTCAACACCGTTGCGGCCGTGTCAGGTGGAATGGCGGAACGTGGTTACGGTCGCATCATCACGATTTCCTCGATGATGGGTCGCTCCGGTGGCACCCAGATGGCTGCGTACGGCGCCTCCAAGTGGGGCGTCATCGGTTTGACGAAGAGTGTGTCGCTCGAACTGGCAAACTCGGGTGTGACCGTGAATGCTATTGCACCGGGGAATATCTCGACGCCGATGATTCACAACGACATGATGTACGCGATGATGCGGCCTGACCTCGAATCGCCGACGGCAGACGACGTCGAACCCGTGTACGCGACTCTGCATGCGCAGCCGGTCGGTTGGCTGGATCCCTTCGAGATCACGCGAGTAGTCCTGTTCCTCGCCGCCGACGCGAGTGCCCACATGAGTGGCATCGTGGTTCCTGTCGACGCCGGAGTAGCCGCTCGCTCGAACGCTTGACGGACAAGACTGTTCGCGCGAAAGCGCGGACCGGGTGGGTCGTCGGCGTCCTGAGTCTGAGCGGTGTGGTGGTCGCGCTGCAACAGACCTTGGTGGTGCCGGTCCTGCCTGCGTTCGCGACGGCATCGGGAGTATCGTCCTCCACCGCTTCCTGGCTGGTGACCTCGACGTTGCTGACCGGTGCCGTCGCAACCCCTCTCATCGGCAGACTCGCCGACATGTTCGGTAAGCGCGCGATGATGCTCGTCTGTCTTGCCGTGATGATCGTCGGCTGCATGGTTGCGGCGCTCAGCCAGAGTTTCTGGTTACTGATCCTCGGGCGCTCGTTGCAGGGGTTCGCGACGGCACTTCTGCCCGTCGGAATCAGCATCATGCGCGATGTCCTTCCTCCGGAAAAGCTCAGTGGTGCAGTAGCTCTCATGAGTGCGACGTTGGGGATCGGTGGCATGTTCGGTATGCCGATGGCTGGGGTGATCTCGGCGCACTGGGGACTACCCGCGCTTTTCTGGGTCACCGGTGGATTCGGGGTAGTACTGATAGTCGTCTTGCCGCTGGTGGTGCCGGAATCGGCTGTGAAGAGTCGCGGACGCTTCGACTTTCTGGGGGCCACGGTCCTCACACTCGCTATGACTGCACTGCTGCTGGCCGTTTCGAAAGGAACCGAATGGGGCTGGGCAAGCCCCGAGGTTCTGGTTCTGATCGCGTCCGGCGTGGTCTTGCTCTGTGGATGGATTCCGTGGGAACTGCACACGCCGGCACCGCTGGTCGATCTGCGGACTTCACTTCGCGCTCCGATTCTGGTTTCGAACGTCTGCGCAGTATTACTCGGTTTTGCCATGTTCATCAGCGCGTTGGCGGCAACGCAGGAACTTCAGTTGCCCCTGGCGTCGGCGGACGGTCTCGGACTCTCGGCTGCCGAAGCCGGACTGGCGATGATGCCGGGCGGAGTCCTGATGATCGGATTGGCGCCGGTGTCGTCGAAGGTGACGAGGCGATGGGGAGCGAAGGCCACGTTGGCCTCAGGAGCGATCGTCATCGCAATCGGATACGTCTTGCGTGTGCTGTTGACGCCGACGCTGGTCAATATCGTGATCGGCGCTGCCGTGGTATCGGCCGGTGTGGCATTTTCCCTGGCAGCCATGCCGACTCTGATCACCGAATCTGCGCCGATCCATCAGACTGCCTCGGCCAACGGATTCAACAGCCTGCTCCGTTCGGTCGGTACCTCCACCGGAAGCGCCGTTGCGGCAGCGGTATTGGCCGGTTCGACGGTGGTGATCGGTGCGAGCACTGTGCCGACCCTGCATTCGTTCGCGGTTTTGTACTGGATCGGAGCGGGCGTATCGGCACTGGCGGCCGCGGTGACCTTGGCAGTGAGGGTGGAGCGGACGGGGGCGGTATCGCGGCCCGAGTTACCAATTGCAGCCGAAACCGATGGCGCAACGAAGATCGGGTGAGTCGACGGACTCACCCGATCTTCGTCACCGTTATCTCCGACTGGAATCGACCAGGTACTCGAGATTCTGGTTGTACGGTGTGGCCGTCACCGCCGCGTGTGAACTCACCCGAGATACCTCGGTAGTGCCGCGAACGACAGAGGCCTTGATGGAACCTACTTTCAACGGGGCGATGCAGCTGCTCATCCCGGCCGGGGCATTTCAGGTGGTAATCGTGGTTCCCACCGTCACTTTGACGACTGCGGGAGCGGTCAAGAAGGTGAGAACCTCGACGGTATCGCGAGCGGGGGATGACCATTGGCGCAGTGTCATAGGGGCAGCAGAGCGATTGACGGGGACCGCGGAGACCGACTGATTGCGATAGACGAGATACGCGGTGTCGCGAACAATCGCGGGTGAGGCGCCGGAGCGGAAGCTGTACAGCCCGTAGGAACTCATGTCGAGTAACGCGCGCCCATGACCGGCGCTGGGTGCGAACGACGTTCCCTCGCTGTAGTCGTTCCAGGTGACGAGCTGTACCCATTCACTGTTGGACGCAATCGCAATCTGCCACATGTTCTGCAGATTCTGTGAATTCTGTGCCTCGTCGTAGATCGACTGACTCGGACGAACATCTTGGAAGGCGACTGGCTGCATCCATATCTTTCCCAAGGAGTGAGCGGCAGCAGCAAGCCCCATCGGAGAGTTCGGGTTCGATCCCGAGAGCGGATTTCCTGCCGGATTTCGGTTACCCCAATTCGACATCCCGTAGCTGATCGATGCAAAAGAATTCCGGTTGGCTGCTGCGTCGAGGAAAACCGGAACAAATGCCACATTTATTCCGTAAGAATTTTTCATAATAGTGATGAACTCCGACCACCAGCCCGCAGTCTTGTTTTCGGCAAGAAATGGCGAGATCACTAGTCGTCCGTCGCTCAATTTGAACGATGATGCCATGGTCGAATACGGTTTCATCTCTGCTGCCATTTGAGCTGCGGTCATGTTTTTGAACGCGCCGTTCATATCAGGCATGAGCATGATCTTGAAATTCGGATCGACTGCTGCGGCCGCTTTGATCAGGGCTGTGGGCACGGTGGAACCCCACCAACTGGTGTCGGTTGCCTTGGCGATGATGTCGACGGAGAATCCGTCGATGCCCGCGGCGATTGCCGAACGAACTTCGTTTTCGAGGTCGCGTTGGCGCCACTGCGTATCGGCGATGGGTTGCCGCGGTGTCGGCCGATCGCGGAGGAATCCTCCGTAGCGAACGTGTTTGTTGTTCTCGCCGTTGACCGTAAGATATTGTGTCGCATAGTAATCGCCAGACGGATTCGCATTGTCGATCGAAATCGGATAGGGCGGGAAGTAGTGAGCGAAAACCAACTTTCCGTTCAGTGCCGACTTGGGTGGAATGTCGAAGGGCAGCGCTGCAGATTCAGGATTCGCCGAGAACGAGGCCGGCGTGTACGTCGAGGCGGAGCGTGGTTGTGTGTTGTACGCGGCGATCAGTGCGGCCGCGACAATCACGGCCAGGGTGAAGCAGATGGTCTCGAAGGAATATTTCGCCGTTTTTCGGATCCACGGAGTTCGGATGTATCGAGTTCTGATACTCATGGCACAGTCAGCCTTTCTCGATCCCCCGAAGTGTGAGTCTTCCCCGCGTGCACTGAATCGGTGATTCAATTCTTTTCGGCCTCTGTCTGATTTGTAATTCGAGATTCGACACCATAAGTCAACCGTCACCGGCCCGAGTGTCACTTGCTGAACGAGTGTAACGCTGCCGCGTTCATCATGAATACCTGAAAGCGGTCTTTGTTCAAGAATTTCGGGTTTTTCTTTCCGGTATATATCCGTCGAAAGGTCGGTGAAATTTATCGGCTGTATTGGACAGGACTGGGACGTGTGGTCTGTTCCGTACCTCGTGGCCGAAAGGCACCGGCGAAACCAGGGAGGTGATTGCAGCCGGGCAACTGACGAAATTTCCTGGAATGTGTCGGCCTCCTGGGTCACACTGGGGAACGGACTACCGACGGATTACCGACGCGGGAGGGCTCATGACCGAAGCGATTGTGGCCGAGGGGCTGGTCAAGAAGTACGGCGACGTCACGGCATTGGACGGCATCGACCTGGAAGTGCGCGAGGGTTCGGTGATGGCTCTGTTGGGTCCCAACGGCGCCGGAAAAACCACTGCGGTAAGGATATTCACGACGCTGCTCATTCCGGACGGTGGACGCGCCAAGGTTGCCGGGCTGGACGTGGTCGAGGATGCGCGGGCGTTGCGATCCAAGATCGGTGCTTCGGGTCAGTACGCCGCGGTCGACGAGTACCTGACGGGCTACGAGAATCTGGACATGGTCGGGAGGCTGTATCACCTCGGCGCCCGAAGCAGTAAGGCCCGAGCGCGTGAATTGCTCGAGCAGTTCGATCTCGTCGAGGCTGGAGATCGGCCGGTCAAGGGCTATTCCGGCGGAATGCGGCGACGTCTCGATCTCGCCGGCGCATTGGTTGCTCGGCCACAGGTGTTGTTTCTCGACGAGCCGACCACCGGCCTCGATCCTCGGGCGCGACTCGGTCTCTGGGACGTCATCGAAGGGTTGGTGGCTCAGGGGACCACGCTGTTGCTCACGACGCAATACATGGAGGAAGCCGAGAGGTTGGCCGACCAGATCGCCGTCATCGACCGCGGCTCGGTCATCGCGCGCGGTACTGCAGATCAGTTGAAGGCGCGGGTCGGGGGTGAGCGCATCGAACTGAGTGTGCACGAGGTCGAACATCTCGACATCGTCCGCGAGGAATTGCGCTCGCTTGCCGTGGGGGACATTCAGGTTCAAGAGAACGTCCGTCGCGTCACCGTTCCTGTCGACGACGGCACCGACGCGTTGGTGGCGGCGCTGAATCTTCTGTCGGTACGAGGCATCCGCGTATTCGACGTCGGCCTGCGCCGACCCACTCTCGACGATGTCTTCCTCACACTGACCGGGCACCAGGCTGAATTGGAGGATCAGAAATGACCGTGCAGATGGCGCTCGAAGACGGTTTGACCATCGCCAGGCGAAACTTGATCAAGATCAAGCGCGTTCCGGATCTGCTGGTGTTCACCACTTTGTCGCCGATCATGTTCGTGCTCTTGTTCGCGTATGTGTTCGGCAGTGCGATCTCGGTCCCGGGCACGTCGTATCGAGAATTCCTGATCGCCGGAATCTTCACGCAGACGGTCATATTCGGTGCTACCTGGACTGGTTTGGGGATGGTCGAAGACATTCAGAAAGGAATCATCGACAGATTTCGATCGCTGCCCATGGCTCCGTCTGCCGTGCTGACCGGCAGAACGTCGAGTGACGTGTTGATCAACGTCATCAGTTTGGTGGTCATGTCGTTGACCGGTCTTCTGGTCGGGTGGCGGATTCACTCCAGTTTCCTCGAAGCGGTGGCGGGTTATGCGCTGCTTCTGTTCTTCGCGTACGCGTTGTCGTGGGTCATGGCTGTTGTCGGGCTTTGGATCCGGACACCGGAGGTATTCAACAACGCGAGCTTCATCGTCATCTTTCCGCTGTCGTTCATCGCGAACACTTTTGTCGAGACCACCAATCTTCCCGGCCCGCTCAAAGTGATCGCCGAATGGAATCCGGTGTCGGCGGTGACTCAGGCGGTGCGTGAATTGTTCGGCAATACCAATCCTGCGATGACGGTTCCGGATGCGTGGCCATTGCAGAATCCGGTCATCGCGTCGTTGTTGTGGACTTTCGGTTTGCTGATCGTCTTCGTGCCGTTCGCTATTCGTCGGTATCAGAAGGCAGTCAGCCGCTGACCTGGTGATTCCGGCCGGTAGGGTGGATATGTGCCGGAGCCCGAACGCATCGACAAACGCAGCCTGAGATACGCCGGGCGACGTGAGGAGTTGCTCGACGCGCTGACCCGCTACGTCATCGACAACGGTGTCGGGGAATTGACGGTGAGGCAGCTCGCCAAGGCCGTGGGTGTGTCGCATGCGTCGTTGCTCAACCATTTCGAGAGCAAGGAGAATCTGCTCTCCGAGGTCATCGAGAACATGCGTGGTGAGTCCATTCCGATTGCGGTGCCGATGAAACCGGGGGTCGATCCGGCGACAGTGCTGACTGCGTGGTGGACCGAACGTACGACGCCGGAGGTCCTGCCGCGGTTCCGGGTGATGGTCGAGATCTACGCCCTCGCGCTCGGCGACCGCGACCGCTACGGACGGTTCCTGGACCGTTTTGTGGGCGATTGGATCGAGGCACTGGAAGCCGGTCTACGACAAGCGGGTTGCCCCGAGGACGATGTTGCCTCTGTCGCTACTCTGTTGCTCTCGCAAATGCGGGGTCTGTCGATGGATCTTCTGGCCACCGGCGACCGGGCCCGCGTCGATCGCGCGTTCGGGCTTTTTGTCGACGGCTTTGCCGCCCGCGCTCGGGAGTGGTCCACGCCAAGATCCGATCGCCTTCAACGCTGACCGATCACCACGGTCGACGCGGTCTCGCTGTAGGTTGCCACCCGAGTGAGAAACCCTCCCCGAGTGAATGTTTCAACAGTCATTTCGACCTGCTCCGTACTCGTCTCGACGAGAAGACAGCCACCCGGTCGTAGCCACGGCGCGGCGTCCGCGATGATGCGACGCTGCAGGTCCAGTCCGTCGGTACCGCCGTCCAACGAGACCAGCGGTTCGTGAAGACGGGCTTCGGGCGGCATCAGCCTGATCGATTCGGTGGGGACGTAAGGTGCATTGGCGACGACGACATCCACGCGACCGAGTAATTTCGTCGGCAGTGGTTCGAACAAATCGCCTTCGAGTACGCGCTCGGGCGGTGTGATGTTTCGGCGAGCGCACCGCACTGCGGCCGGTTCCACGTCTACCGCGTACAAATCGACAGGGTCGAGCGTCGACTGCAGGACAACACCGACAGCTCCTGAGCCGCAACACATGTCGACGACGACGCTTCCTGGGGTGACAAGTGAGCAGGCCTGCCAGGCGAGAAACTCGGTGCGCCGGCGTGGGACGAAGACTCCGGAGTCGATGTGAATGCGCAAGCCGCAGAACTCGGCCCATCCGAGGACGGGCTCGAGTGGTTCGCCGGCAACTCGTCGGTCGACCATCGCGTCGAGTTCATCGCGAGAGCGTGCGGTGTGAAGAAGTAGGCGAGCCTCGTCTTCGGCGAAGACGCAACCTGCTGCTCGGAGGATCGCGGCCACCGACTTCTGCTGCGAAGCAGGGAAGGTCGGGAGATCAGGTGCTGACATGAGAGAGCCTTTCGGCCTCCTGATCTCGCGGGGGACCTGCACGTATCGAACACCGCCACCCTACCCGAGCAGGCGTGTCACGACGGTCGATGCGGAGCGGAAATTTAGGTTGACCAAATGGTAAGGCTGTTCTATGGTCTGAACTCGATCAGCTGATGTGGGGCCGATCACCACATATGCACCGTCACCGCAATCGGTAGGAGAAGTACGTGAGTAAGCGACTGTGTAGGACGCTCGTCGGACTGAGTGCGAGTGCGTTGGTGGCGTTGACAGTTGCGGCGCCGGCCGGAGCGGAACCGAACGATGCTCCGGGTGCTGTCGTGAGTCAGGAGTTGCTCGGTCCCGACCGGGTGATCCCGGGTGCCGTGAGCGCAACGAAGGTGACGTACTGGTCGACGGGCCCGAAGGATGCGCCGATGTCGAGTACCGGTGTGGTGTATCGCCCAGAGGGAGCTCCGCCCGAGGGTGGTTGGCCGGTCATCTCCTACGCGCACGGGACGGTGGGTGTCGCGGATCAGTGTGCGCCGAGCAGCAGTGTTCCACTCGAACGGACCGCGACGCATCTGGGTCACTGGCTGGAGCAGGGATACGCGGTCGTGACCACCGACTACGTGGGGCTCGGAACACCCGGTGTTCACCCGTATCTCGACGGTCGTTCCGCTGCACACAGCGTTGTGGACATGGTGCGTGCCGCTCGTGCGGTCGACGACGACCTGTCGAGCGCATGGGTTGCGATGGGGCAGTCGCAGGGCGGGCAGGCGACTATGTTCACCGCTTCGCTTGCCACTGATTACGCGCCGGAGTTGGACTACCGCGGCGCTGTCGCCACTGGTGTCCCCTCGAACATCGAGAATCTTCTACCGCTCGGTGGTCCGGCTTTCCCGGCGCTTCCGCTCAAGGGTACTACGGTCTACATCGCGAACGTTCTTGACGGACTGCGTGCTTCGCGGCCGGATATCGACATCGACTCGTATCTGACCCCGCTCGGCAAGACCATCCTCGACGACGTCGAGAACAACATGTGCTACACCGAGGCGCGCACGAAGTACGGAACCGTCACACTCGGGCAGGTGCTGACGAAGTCGCTGGACAATCCAGTATTCATGGAGGCTGCGCGTGACCTGCTCACTGTGCCGACCGCAGGATACGACCGCCCGTTCTTCATCGGTCAGGGGTTGTCGGACATCGATGTTCCGGCACCGCTGACACTGAAGTTCGCGGCCGACCTTACTGCCAACGGTGTCGACTTTGCATTCCATACCTATCCCACTGATCATCTGGGAACCGTTCCGGCTTCGGTTCCAGACAGTACCCCGTTTGTCGCGGCACTGTTCTCTGGTCAACGGCCATGCACCGGAAGCCTCTGCTGACCAACATCTTTCAGGCGGAACCAACTCCGCGCAGATAGATGTCGATCGGGATCCGAAGTTGCCGAACGGTTTCGGAGGAGCGGGGATCTCGGCTACGCGCTCCGAGGCAGTAGTCGAAGATCAAGCCCTCCAGAAGGCTCAGAAAACTTGCGGCGGCGACGTCAGGATCGTCAACGCCAACGATGTCGAAGACAGGCCTTGCCTTCTCCCGTGAAAACAGGCTGTCTTCGAGGAGTTGGTGCAATGCCGAATCTCGGGGAGTTTCCAAGAGCAGTGCATATCTCGCGATCAATTCGTGTCTGCGGTGCGAGAGAAGATCATCGAGATACTCGGCCGTCAGGGCAGCAGGATCGCTGGGCCTCTCGCGGAGTTCGTCGAATATCGAACGTGACCGGTGCACGATGTGCAATGCGGTTGCTTCGAGTAGTGCCTCGCGAGTGCGGAAATAGTACGACGTCGAACCGGCAGGAAGTTCCAGGGACTGATCAACCGCCCGATGGGTGAGTGCACGCGGGCCCTGCTCGGCGATGATCGTAACGGCGGATGCCGCGATGAGGGCTCTGCGATCAGGCTTCATGTCGTTCCTTGTTGTCGATGTTGCATGCTGCCGGAGTTGAATGTTGCAGATGGTGCGTCGTGAGGGTCACATTGACTCGATTTGCCTTCGATCACTAGCCTCGACTCTACAGACGTAGAGGAGTCTTATGCTACTGGACGAAGAGCAGTTGGCGGCACGCGAAGCCCTCGACGCACTGCAGGCCCGGATCTCGGGCGGTGAGGTCGGGGGTGGGATCTATCTCTGGGGTAGCGTCGGCCGCGGGAAGACGATGCTCATGGACGAGTTCTACGACAGGCTCCCGGTCGGCAAGCGGCGCATTCACTTTCATCGGTTCTTTGCAGATCTGCACTCTCGGGCGCATGAACTCGGCTCGATGGGCGTGGCACTGGATCACGTCGTCGATGGAATCCGCGTGCTCTGTTTCGACGAGTTCCACATCGACGACGTCGCCGACGCCATGTTCATGGCAAGGGTTCTCGACACAATCGTCGCGAAAGGCGTGACTGTTGTCGTCACGTCCAATGTTCCGCCGACCGATCTTCTTCCCAATCCGCTTTTTCACGAGCAGTTCGTTCCGTCGATCGAGTTGATCGAACGGACTCTCGAGGTGATCGAGTTGGGTGGCTCCGTCGACTATCGGACGGCGGGACAGCCAGGTGCCGGGGACTACCGTTTTGCGACAGGGGAATTCCTCGTCGGCTCGGGAATTACGCGGCCTTCGGGCGAAAGTGTCGAATTGACGATAGGCACACGCACATTGGAGTGCTCGGCGATTCGAGACGGTGTCGTCTGGTTCGATTTCGAGGTGCTGTGCGCTGGTTCGACCGCGGCTGCCGATTATCTCGCGCTCGCCGCCCGCTTCGACGACTGGGTGATCTTCGGAGTGCCGGTGCTCGCCGAGGCGTCGGAATTTGCCCTTCGCCGTTTCGCGAATGTCGTCGATGTTCTCTATGACGTCGATGCGCGGCTGACGATCTACGCCGACGCTTACGTCGAAGAAGTGGCAGGCAGCCTCCGGGACGTGCCGGGGTTGGCGCGCCTCTACAGTCGTCTGTCGCTACTGGCGAGGTCGGCGGTGGGCAGCATCAGTTGAGGAGCAGCGTCAATTCCAGGTGAGATCGCCGGTCGCGGCGCTGGGCGTGAGTCCGAACATGCTGTGGCAGATCCGGTTGAGATGGGCGCTGTCGGTGAAGCCGGCCTCGTGGGCACTGGTTGTCAGGCTTGCGCCACCGCTCATCACTTCCATGGCGCGTCGTAGCCGCAACCAACGAATGTAGGTCGAAAAACTCATCTGCAGTTGATCGTTGAAGATTCTTCCCAATCGGCCGGGCGAGATGGAGACCAGCGCGGCGGTGTCCGTCATCGTTATCGGCCCCGAAAGTCGCTCGGGCAGTATCGTCAGAGCATGCTCGAGTGCAGGGTGAAGAGCGCGTACGCTCGACGGCTGTCTACTTTCGGACAGTGAATCGATCAGCCTCGCTGCGTATTCCAGATCCGAATCAGCGCCACGGTCCGTCATCGCTACTGCGGTCCGCCCACGGTCCGACCAGTCGGCCACACCACCGTGCTCGGATACAGGCGGCCTGATGCGCCGGCCCATCCCCGTGGTGGAGTCCACGTAGATCGCTCGTCCCCGCGCACCCTCGGAGGCGGATAACGCGTGGACCGCCCCGGATGGAATGACCACGGACCGCACGACTTCACTGTGGCCGTCCCCGTCCGTGACCGTGACGTCCCCGTCGTCGACGATCATGATCTGAACAGCGGCATGCGAATGCATGTGCGCGGATCCCACTGCGCCGGTGAACATGAGAATTCCGGGCTCCATGTGGACGGCGCCGGACCAGGTCATGTCGGAAATCATAGTGACGACCCTGACAGAGCTCGGGGTCCGGTCATCCTCCGGTAGGACCGCACTCGGTTCGAAGATCGTGCGCTGGGCCGATGTGCTGGCGAGGGGGTTCACGAGAAGGTGGAATCATGAACAACGCACAAGCACCCGCAGTCCTGTCGGTCCACGCGCTGGGCAAGTCGTACGGCGACGTTCCAGTGCTCCGAGGTGTATCGCTGGAAGTGCGCGCCGGTACTGCTACGGCCATCATGGGTCCTTCAGGGTCGGGCAAGTCGACTCTGCTGCATTGCATGTCAGGAATCGTCAAGCCCGACTCGGGAGCAATCCTGCTGAGCGGCAGGCATATCGAGAACCTCGGTGAGAACGACCGCAGCCGCCTCCGACGCGAGTCGTACGGATTCGTTTTTCAATCGGGCCAACTGTTGCCGGAGCTTCCGGCGATCGAGAACGTCGCTTTGCCCTTGGTGCTCAACGGGTTGTCCATCGCCGAAGCCAAGCGGACGGCGCACGGCTTCTTTGCGCCATTGGGACTGGACGGGCTGCAGGACCGTCGCCCGGGTCAGATGTCGGGTGGGCAGTCGCAACGTGTGGCGATTGCGCGAGCGTTGGTGACCAAACCCGCCGTTCTCTTCGCAGACGAGCCGACCGGTGCCCTCGACGCGCAGACGAGTTGGGAAGTGATGAGGGTGTTGCGTGATTCGGCTCAACAGATCGGTTCTGCGTTGGTCGTCGTCACTCACGATGCCGAAGTCGCTCGGTGGTGTGATCGCACGATGATGATGCAGGCCGGTTCGCTCGTCGGGACACAGGTGGCGGCATGAAGGCCACAGCGCGCGTTGCATTGATGACGGTGCGAGGTGAAGGCCGAAAGGCCTTGAGTACCTTCGCGCTTCCCGTAACGGCCTTTGCCGCCTCGACGACGTTGTTGCTGACGGTGCTCGGCGGCTACGGTGCATTTGCGGGCAGATCGAGCGAACCCGAAGCCGAGGCGTACCTAGCACTCGCAGGGGTTGCTTCGGTGTTGATGATCGTTCCAGCCGTCACTCTCGGCCTGGCGGCGGCCCGCTTGGGCGCGCGCCGTCGCGACGAACGACTTGCCTCGCTGCGACTCATCGGATCCACCCCTCGCCAGATCGTTGCGCTGTGCGCTGCGGAATCGGGTATCCAGGGCTTGGCCGGTGCGTTGATCGGTGTGGTGGGATACCTCCTCGCGTTGCCGCTCGTAGCTCTCTTGAGATTTCAAGGTCGGACATTCGAGTGGAGTGAGCTTTGGGTAGGCGCACTTCCGCTGGTGGGCATCGTATTCGGAATGACCATCCTGGCTGCTTTGACGTCGATGCTCGGGATGCGCCAGGTGTTCGTGAGCCCGTTGGGCGTCACGGCGGGCAATCCCAGCGCCGCACCGAAGATGATCTTCGCGGTGGCTGGGGTGGGGGTTCTTGTGGGATGGAGTGCATTCGGGGGCTCCGCGGCAAGCATCGCGGCAATCCTGGTGGGCCTTGGTCTCTGCTTCGGCGTTGTTGCGTTGGTCGGTCCGTTCGTCATTTCGCTGCTTGGGCGGATCATGCTCAAATGCGCCAAAGACGGTGCTTCGCTGATTGCGGCGCGTCGGGTCTTGGACAATCCGAAGGCTGTGTGGCGCACGGTCAGCGGTGTGACGATGGCCAGCTTTGTTGCCGCAGGCACATCTCTCCTCGCCGCGATAGGCAACGGGGAAGGGCAGGATTTGCAGCCAGGGCAGGAGTTCCTGTTCGCGGACATGAGAACCGGCGTGTTGTTCACTCTCGGAGCAACATTCACGTTGGCGGCAATCTCGTCTGCGCTCACCCAGGTATCCGGGATCCTCGACAACCGTGAGCTGTATCGGAGTCTGACTCTGGCCGGTACACCTGTCGAGGTGATGGACAGCGCCCGCATGCGGCACGTTCGCACTCCCGTGGTGGTGATGGCACTGGCCGGTGCCGGCGCTGCACTGCTGTTCCTCTTCCCACTGGCAGGGGCAGCCGTATTGACCACTCCGATGGCGCTGGTTCAGTTGGGCGTCACCCTGGCTGTGGGGATCGCGTTGGTGTTGGCCAGTGCGTTTGCAGCCAAGCCCGTCATGCGACGGGTACTCGCGGGCTGAATCTCCGCCCCTCGTCCGTCAGTTCTGTCTCCGGAACGGTTCGGCCAACTGGCCGAGGTAGTCGTCCGGGTAGTCGGGCTTGGCCGCCATTCCGAGATCGTCACTGCTGAAGCGCTTTTCCGGATCGAAAGAATAAGTGCGGAACAGGTGATCCCAGATCAGAGTGAACAAACCGAAATTGACGTCACCGATTCCCGCCCACTTCAGGTGATGGAATCGGTGGCCGGCGTTGAGGGCGAGTATCGGACGCAGGGGGCCGATGCGGTAGTCGGCATTCGAATGCTGAAGCAGGAGTTGGACAGCGACACAAACCGCGAGCGCCGAGGCAACTGGAGCGGGCATCCCGAGGAGGATCAGTGGCAGGACGCCACCGGCGGTTTCGAAAGTCTGATGCACGGGGTGCTTCATCAGTCCGTTCATACCGTAGAACCGTTCGAGGCTGTGATGAACCGCGTGGAAACGCCACAACCATCCAACCTTGTGGCTGATCAAATGCACCACGGTGATGCCGAAATCGGCAACCAACACTGCGAAGACGACCTGAAGGACAAACGGAAGACCGCTCGGCCACAGCCCGTCGAACGGAATCACCGCGGCCATCAACGGGATTACCGCGACGCTGACCAAGATGAGGGATTCGTTGACAAACGCATGGACAGCGTCGCGAAACCTGTCCGGTCCCGGGGCATTCCACGAAGATTCGTAGGGAAGCGCCCGTTCGGCCGCGAAAGAGCAGACCACTGCGAAGAGAATCAATGCCACCAGTGACCATTTCGGCGCACCGGATGCCGCCAGCGCGATTGCGGCTCCGTTGATTCCCAAGAGCATGAACGGGACGTACCCGTATCTTACGATGAGGGTGAGCATGTATTCGATGGTGCACGGCGCGGGTGGTCCTCGACTTGTACGAATCGGTCGACTTTCAGTCAGCCGAACAAGCGGTGTCGCGTTACTTCGTCAGCACGGTGGCGAGTGCAGCGCTCAGATACGGAGTGATGTTCTCGACGACCCGTGTCACGATCGCAGTGGCGACGTCAGCCGGTTGCAGTGGCACCGACGGTGTCTGCGGCAGCGCCGGGGGAGCAGGCGGAGCGGGCTCGGACATCATCGGCGTGTAGGTGTTGTGCTTCGTGAAGTAGCCGAAGACCGAATCCACGAACACCTCGGGCGCATCACGCGGCTTGGGCATGTTGCAGATGCCGTCACCCTCGATGCAGACTTCCTGCACTGCGATGTCTCCGAATCCGCCGCGTGCTCCGGACATCGTCGCTCCCGGAACGACATTGGGCACTACGGTTTCGATGCCCCCGGCCGAGTTGCGAGGGTCGGCGTAGAGGACGCCTTCGACTTGCGATTGGGGAATGGATCCGTCACGTGCGATGTCACCGAGAACGTCGCCGGCAATCCGTGCTCCCTGTGAGTATCCGGTGACGACGATCTCGCTGCCCGGGCACTGAGCGTGGAAAGCGTTGACTTCGGTGCGAAGCGTCTGGGCGCCGGCGGCAACGCTCTGGTCGTATGTCTGTTCGCCGAGCGGCCAGAAGCTGGCGGGGTAGGTCACCGGCTTGGAGGCGTAACCCTGGGCGACGTAGCGGTCGGTGACGGGTTGCGTCGTTTGTCCCGTCGGATCCCACGTTCCGCCGACCGCGAATACCGCACCGGCCGGGCACGACCCACCGTCATTCGGGTCCGCTCCGGCAGGTACCGACATCACAAGAGTCACCCCCGCTGTGACTGCAACCGTGCATGCCACTGACATCGCGTATTTCCTCATCGGGCCTGTCCCCATCTATCTACGTTCTCGTTCACTGGCGAGACAACCCGCGGTCCGACGCGTTTCGTTCGGTACTGAAGAGAATGGTGATGGGGCGATAAGTCCTGGAGGTAATCCGTGCGTAAACAGGAAGTTGCCGACCGGCGCTGTTTACTACCAGCGTGTGTGGGGCGTCACGGCGTCGGTACCTGCGGCGGGTGATCCGGCTCGAGGAGGGTTCCGATCTCCTTCCCCATCGACACGGTGTTGTTGAGGTCCGCGTTGGTTGTCGGCCCGAGTGTGGCGTAGACGACGATCGTCGTCTTCGAATCGGGGTAGTAGAGCGCGAGACCGTTGTAACCGCCGTACGACGGGTTCATCACCAGCCAGCCGTCGAGGTGCCCGGTCCCGAAGGAAAAGAACTTGTCCGCCGTCATACTTCCCAAGCCCGCAGTCGTCGGCGCCATCTGCTGCTCGAAAGCCTTGTCGGAGAGTAACTCTCCCGTTCCCAGCGCGCGCACCCACTTTCCGACGTCGGCGACAGGCGCGTTCATGTTTCCGCTGTGCAGGAACGCCGTCGGATTCCAGAAAGTGGAGTCTTCGAATACTCCACGTTCATTGGTGTAACCGTGCAGGATCGGTTCGTCCATCTGCGACGTGAGTACAACGCTGCTGTGATCCATCCCGAGTGGATCGAAGACGCGCTGCTGAAGTAGTTCGCCCAGCGGTTTTCCAGTCGCTTTCTCCATGACGTCGCCGAGCAGCGTCAGGTCGCTGTGCGCGTACGCCCAACTGGTGCCGGGTTCGAACAACGGCGGGCGGGAGTTGGCAAGATCCAGGATCTCTCGAGAAGTCCAGCCCTTCATCGGGTTGTCCGTGAAGAGTTTGAGGAACTGTGGATCGGTCACGTAGTCGGAGATGCCCGACGTGCTGTTGGCCAGCATTCGCGGAGTGATGGTGTCTGCGCGTGGAAAGTTCGGTTCCCACTTCGCGATCGGTTGATCGAGGGGAAGCGTTCCCTCTTCGTCGAGTTGCAGCAGGACTGTCGAGAGCATCGGTTCCATCGGTTGGCCGACGCGCAACAGCATGTCGGTTGTCGCCGGAACTCCGACAGGGGACTCTCCGACGGCGCCGAGAGCAACTTCGTCGTCGCCTCGCCACACCCCGAACACAGCGGCACTGAGGCCCAAGTCGGCCACTTGGCGGCGGACGATGTCCGTGATCTCGGTGGATTCCCGACTGCTCGAGGTGCTGCGAGAGGCGCTGCCCGTGTTTGTTGCGGAGTCATCGTCGGAACTGCACGCAGCGGTTGCAATGGCAACGGTCAAGGCGATCGACAGAGCAGACAGCCGCACCCGAGCGCGGTGGTGGGAGGAAGTCATGCCTGCGATCCCTTCGATGTGGAAATCGAGCAACCGACGCCGAGCAATGTCCCAATTGGCCGAATTTACCGCAGTTGGAAGGAGGAGGGGTCAGATCGACCGTGTAGGCGCAACTGCTGTTCCAGTGCAGTCCTCATTCGGGTGCCGCGTCCGGTTCCTCTCGCAGGTCCTGCGCTTGCTGAAGCTCGGCGTTGATGCGACGGGCTTCGGTGAGTTGGTCTTCGAGGATGATGATGCGGCAAGCCGCGTCGAGCGCCGTGCCGTTGGCTACGAGTTCGTGCGCGCGGGCTGCGATGCGCAGCTGGTAGCGGGAGTAGCGGCGATGTCCGCCCTCAGAGCGTTGTGGGGTAAGCAGTTTCGCGGCATCGAGGCTACGAAGGAAAGCTTGCCTGACACCGAGGATCTCGGCCGCATGTCCCATGCTGTACGCAGGATAGTTCTCGTCGTCGAATCTGCCGGAGGGGTCCCCCGGTGGTGTATCTGCCGGAATGGCTCGCTTCTTTCGCTGAACGGACGGGGCCCCCGGCGCGAGGAGCGCCGGGGGCCGGATGGGGTTGAACTTACTTACATAACTGCATTCTTTCGAACTTCCGGACTCGCACAAGACATCCGGTAGCCGCTTTGAAGGGGGGTGCCGGGTCCGACTACACACTCACACACGAATTCGGCCCCGGCACGTCCCTGCCCTGCGGTACTGCTTGCGGGTAGTTCATCTCTCCCGCATCTCTTGACTCGTTCCTTGCTACGAGAAAAAAGATACAACAGCCTCGCGAGAATGTCTACCCTGACCGCTGTAGATATTTTGTTGCGAACATTCTAGGTGTTGATATTCAGGAACGGCCTGGTCGCCGGGGGTGAGAGCGCTCAATGTGAGTCATAGGAGATGGATCTGGGACAATGCTCCGATGCGAAATACCCCGAAGTCCGAGTCGTTGTTGCGCGCCCGCGCGGAGAGGGAAGAGCGCACCGGCTCCTCCGAGCATCCAGCTGATGGCGCGCCGAACCCCGGAGAGGACTCGTCGTCGTCCGAGCCGGGGGCACGCAGCGACAGCGCCACGATTCGGTCGGCTCGGTCCGAGCTCTCAACTCACGCCAGGGCAGTGGAAAGTATGCACGAGGCGATCCATCCTGATCGCGATTGAGGCAGCTGCCTCGTCGGGATGCGGGGGGGACTCCTTCATCCCGCTCACTGCAACGCACGACGGCCGCCGCACTCCCGAAAGTAAGGGGAGTGGCGACGACCGTCGAGTTGTCAGAGTGTGCGCTCAGTACTTGAACCTCAAGGCAGCAACTGGTCCAGGAAGGTGTTGCTGAAGACCTTGTGCGGATCCAACGCGTTGAATGCGGCGTTGGCGGTGTCCCAGTTGTCGCTCGATGGGACGCCGTCGCGGTAGGTCTGGGGGAGGCCCTGGGTGATGATCGGGGTGTCGGTGTACGGCTTGTCGGGGCCGAACGCCCAGCCCTTGGACCACTCGGGGCGGAAGGTGGCGTCGTTGTTGTTGTAGTGATTACGCATCCACTGTTCCATTTCGCGGTAGAACGCGAACATGCCGGGGGTTCCGGGGACGCCGAGGACGTTGAGCCAGATGGCGGTGTCCCATTCCGGATGGTCGGGCCGAGGGCGCATGGCCGAGATGGTGGGGGCGCCTGCCGAGTCGACCTCGACATCCGACGGTTGATCGAGGCCGCAGCAACGGATTTCGACGGGGCCGTTGAGGGGGAACTGTCCGATAGAGCGGTAGTACTCCATGCGACCGTTGAACCACTGGGTGAAGTCGTGGATGACCTGGCCGATGTTGGCGCGCGAGGTGATGACGGCTCCGCCGCCCTCGGTCAGACGAAGGGTGGTGGCCCGGATGTAGAACTGGACGTCCTTGGACCATCCCCACAGGTCGTTGGAGAACGTCGCGGCGAGTCCGGCAACGGTGGTGGCGTACATGATCTGCCCGAATGCCGGTGCGATGCCCGGGTTTCCGGAGTTGATCTGGCCGATCATGTCGGTGACCGGCTCCGGGAGGTTGTCGGAGAAGATGTAGTTGTACGGTCCGGTCACCTCACGCGAGAACGGCGGCTTGGTGGGGGCAAGTGACCACACCTTCATCCACGGGCGTTCGGTGAAGGGGTACCAGATTGCTTCTGCGCGACCGTTTTCGCGGACGAACTTCTCGAAGGTGCGTCCGGACGCTCCGCGGGCGCCGAAGAGTTCCTGCCAACCGATGTCGGTGTGGCTGACGCAGCGCATGCGGTAATTGGGGGCGGCCTGCAAGGTGACGGAGGTGAGGAAGGTGCGTCCGAGGTGAGTCAGCAGCGGCTTGATCGCCGCGTCGCTACGTGCATACGTCTTCAGCGCGTACTCGCTGCCGTTCCAGACCACTGCGGTCAGCGACGTGACGAGGTTGGAGAGTGAGCCGAAAGTCTGTCCGGGAACGTGTGCTTCGCCTTCGGCGGGAAGAGCTGCGCCGTGAGCGTCGACGGCGAGGCAGCCGGCAATGGTCAACACACCCGGCGCCGGCAGGTTCGCGAACCCGAGGCCCTGTGCCTGCAGTGCGGTCGTGATGGCGTCGAGGGTCGCGCCGGGTCCTGCGGTGACGGTGGCTGGGCTGCCACCGGCGTTGACGGAGACTCCGGTGAGGTGGACCGTGGTGTCGGCGAGGATGACCTTGTCGACCGGCGCACCGTTGACGATGGTCAGCGGCGTCCAGCCGTGCATGGCACCGCGGGGACGAATGGTGTAGCCGTTGGCATGGCCCCAGTTCGCGAGGCGGACTACGTCTTCGGGCGTCTTGGGCGAACAGGTCCAGATCGCGTCGAGCATGATCTCCTTGGACCAGTTCTGATATGCCTGCTGGTACAGCGCGATGCCTTCGGGGAAGGCAGGCGGCGGCGTGAGGGTGGAGACAGGACCACCCGCGGAGCCGGAAGAGCCGGCGGGGACGGCGTAGGCCGGCGTCCAGCCGGCGAATGCGGTCGCTGCCACGGCGCCGGCTCCAGCGGCCATGAAACCTCGTCGGGACAGTCGGAACTTTTCGTCTTGTGCCGTCATCTTCGGGCTACTCCATCGGGTTCGAGAACTACGGTGAGTTCTAACAGGTGGGTATCAGACAGGTTGGTATCAGACAAGAGTGAGAACTACGTCAGCCAGGGCAGGAGCTTCGCGCTCCAATACAGAAGCTGAGATCAGGAGTCGCCCATTGTCTTTCCAGATCTGGATACTCAAGTTCTCGCCGGGAAATACGACCCCGGCAAAGCGGGCCCGAAATCCGGCTACCCGACTGCTGTCGCCGTCGAGCATGGTATCCACTGCGGTCTTGCAGACCATTCCGTAAGTACACAGTCCATGCAGGATAGGCGCTGGAAAGCCTGCCGCGGAGGCGAATTGCGGATCCGAGTGCAACGGATTCCGATCACCACACATCCGGTACAGCAAAGCCTGCTGTGGAAGCACAGGCGTCACCACTGTCTCATCTGCTTCGCGATCCGGAAGCGTAATCGACTCCGACGGACCACGTTCACCCCCGAAACCACCCTCGCCGCGGGCGAAAATGGACGAGCGAGCTGTCCACAGCGGGTTGCCCTCGGCGTCAACCGTGACGGATTCCTGCACGATCACCGCGGCCTTGCCCTTGTCCCAGACCTCGGCGATTCGAGTTGTAGTGCGGCCACTTCCACTTGCCGGGATCGGCTGATGGACAGTGACTTCCTGGCTCCCGTGGACTACCTTCGCCAGATCGATTTCGACGCCGGGGAACGACACCTTCGGTGCTTCGGTGGCGTGGAAGTTGGCGGCGACGGTGGCAAAGGTGGGTAGTACCTGAGGCTTTTCGTCGTCGAGGTATCGAAGCTCGTTCGGATCAAGCGGACGAGCACCTGCCCCCAATGCCAAGTGGTAGTGCTGCACGTCCGACGGGGTCCACGAGAACTCTTGTGGCGCAAGCTCGGCGCCGAGTGCGATCTTCGGATCAATTGGCATGGTCGACCGCCGTCTTTTCAGCTGCAGGTGCTTCGGTTGTCTCGGCCTTCTTCGCACGCTCGACGATGTCGAGTACGGCCAAGTAACCGAAAGTCATTGCGGGACCGATGGTCGCGCCTGGTCCGGCGTAGGTGTGGCCCATGACCGGAGCGCTCGCGTTGCCAGCCGCGTAGAGGCCGTCGATGACGCTTCCGTCTTCGCGTAGTGCTCGGCCGTTGACGTCGGTGCAGATACCACCCTTGGTGCCGAGGTCACCCGGAACCATCTTGATGGCGTAGAACGGAGCCTTGCTGATTTCGGCGAGGCTGGGGTTCTTCAGTCGGGGATCGCCGTAGTACGCGTCGTAACCACTGTCACCGCGTCCGAAGTCCTCGTCCTTGCCGTTGCGCGCGAAGCCGTTGAACCGATCGACGGTTTCGGTCAGCGATGCGACGGGAAGCCCTGTCTTCTCTGCCAATTCGGCGATGGTTCCCGCCTTGACCACGATGCCGGCCTTGAGCCAGCGGCCGGGGAAGGGGGAGCGGGGAGTGATACCGGCAAACGTGTAGCGGTTGCGGTAGCGCTGATCGAGAATCATCCACGTCGGGATGTTCTCGCCGGGGCCCTCGCCCTGACCGTACTCACCGCCGTACATCGCATGGGTCGCCTCGACGTACGGAGCAGCCTCGTTGCCGAAGCGCTTGCCCGACATGTTGACCATCATGCAGCCCGGGAGGGTGCGCTCGGAGAGAGCGAACCACGGTCCGCCGGTCAACGGAATGGACGGGCCCCACCAGGCGTCGTCCATGAAATCGACTGCAGCGCCCACTTCTTGGCCTGCGCGGATACCGTCGCCGGTGTTTGCCTTCGCGCCGACGGTCCATTCGGTGCCGATAGGTGCGCGCTGGTACTTCTCACGCATTTCCTTGTTGTGCTCGAATCCGCCGGATCCCAACACGACTCCGTGGCGAGCGCGGATGACCTGCTCCTCGCCGTCGACGATGACGTTGACGCCGCGAACTGCGCCGTCTTCGGTGTACAGGGAGGTCAGCGGGGTGTTCAGCAGGATGGGTACTCCGGCGGACTGAAGTCCGAGTCGAATACCGGCGACCAGTGCCTGGCCGCGAACCAGCAGATCCTTCTTGGTGGCCTTCGCTGCGAGGAATCGCATGCCGACCTTCATGGCGCGCAGGGGTCCGCGAGGATTGCGCATCAGCAGGTTGAGCCACTTGTAGTCGGCCTGGGTGATGACGAAGTTCTTGGGGGCCTTGACGTAGTCGGGCTCGAGGTTCTTGCGGTCGGCGCCCAACTTGTTGCCGTCGAACGGGGTGGGCTCGACACTGCGGCCACCGAGGCGTCCGCCGGGTGCTTCCGGGTAGTAGTCGGAGTAGCCGGGAACCCACTGCAGCTCGAGCGGGCTGTTCTTCAACACGAACGAGAGCATCTCGGGACCGCGCTCGAGATAGGTGTCGATGCGTTCGGGAGCGACAACGTCGCCGATGATGCTGTGCAGGTAGGAACGTGCGGCCTCCGGTGTATCGGTGACACCGTCCGCTTGAAGTGCCTCGTTGTTGGGGATCCAGACCCCACCACCGGAACGGGCGGTCGATCCGCCGTAGTGGGCGGCTTTCTCCACGATGACCACACTCAAGCCCTGGTGGGCTGCGGTCAAGGCCGCTGTCATACCTGCTGCACCACTGCCGACGACGACGATGTCGTATTCCTGCTTGCTCATGTAGAACACGTTATAGAATGATGGGGGTGTCAGTCCATGCTTTCTGCCAGGAAGTATTTCCGGACGTTGTCATTGATAACGAAACACGTTGCAGTGAGATTGAGGATGGTGCGGTGTGACCTGGGATACTTCGGTTGACGTCCTTGTGGTCGGGTTCGGTGTGGCGGGCGCCAGTGCGGCGCTCGAAGCGGTAGCGGCCGGTTCGTCGGTTTTGGCGATCGACCGAGCGCTCGGCGGTGGGGCCAGCACGATTTCCGGAGGAATCTACTACGCCGGCGGCGGCACCGTGATTCAAAAGGAAGCCGGTGTCGAGGACAGTCCCGAAGCCATGCTCGCCTACCTGAACCGCGAGGTCGGTGACGCGGTGACGCCGCAGACTCTGCGCCGGTTCGTCGACGAGAGCCCGGCGTCGATCGACTGGCTGCGCAGTCACGGCGTGCCGTTCGAGGCCTCACTCTGTCCGTACAAGACGTCGTACCCGAGCAACAAGCACTACCTCTACTTCTCGGGTAGCGAATCGGCCGGCGGGTTCCGTGACATCGCAAAACCTGCTCCGCGTGGTCATCGCGCCAAGGGGCGTGGCACGTCGGGAAAGATGCTGTACGGCCCGCTCGCGAAGTCCGCGGAGGCGAAGGGCGTCCAGTTGCTCGGCCAGACGCGAGCGGACCGGCTGATCATCGAGGACGGCCGGGTGCTCGGCGTCGAAGCACTGACGCTGCGTGACGCACCTGCCGGAGTTCGTCGCCGTCACGCGACGCTCGGGTCCTTGTCCTCCAAGCCCGGCGTCTACGCACCGCAGTTGCGCACGATTCTCGACGCACTGATCGCGAAGATCGAGAAGAAGCACGCCAAGCGGATTCGTATCCAGGCACGCGGCGGCGTGATCCTCAGCGCCGGCGGCTTCGTGTCCAATCGCGAGATGATGCGCACCCATGCCCCCGCGTACAAGGGCGGTATCCCGCTCGGCACCTCCGGGGACGACGGCAAAGGCATCAACCTCGGTATCGAAGCCGGGGGAGCCACCGACAAGCTCGGCAATGTGTCCGCCTGGCGATTCATCGTCCCGCCGAGTGCTTTTCTCGGTTCCATTTTGGTGGGTGAATCCGGTGCGCGAATCGTCGACGAGTCCCGTTACGGTGCCGCTCTCGGTCAGGCGATGGCGGAGAAGAGCAGCGGAATCGGTTGGCTGCTGGCAGATTCCGAACTCGTTCGCGAAGCGAAATCGCAGATAAGTGACCAGTCGATGTGGTTCCAGCGGGTACAGACCACCGGAATGATGCGTACTGCAGTGCGTGGCAACACCATTGCCGAGGTCGCCCGCAAAGCGGGGATAGACGTCGCCGGCCTTCAAGCCACCGTCGACGCGCACAACTCCGCTGCCGCTGCCGGACAACCTGATCCGATGGGTAAACCGTCAGACTTCGTCAGGCCGATACTGTCTGCGCCGTTCACGATGTACGACGTCTCGATCAAGCCCAACATGATGAATCCGTGCCCGATGCTCACGCTCGGTGGATTGGTGGTCGACGAATCGTCCGGCATGGTGAAAAACGAGGCCGGGGAGGGTATCCCTGGTCTGTATGCCGCCGGCCGTACCGCGGTCGGTATCTGTTCCAACTCGTATGTGAGCGGCTTGTCGCTCGCCGACTGCGTGTTCTCCGGACGACGAGCCGGTCAGCACGCAGCCGCATTCTCCACAGTCGGAAAGGCCTGAACGATGCTCTCGACGCAGATCCGCGGCGAACTTGCCGACCATCTTGATTCGGCGGAACGGGATCGCGCTCCGATCAGCCCGCTGATCGCCACGTATCCGGACATCGACGTCGTCGACGCCTACGAGATCCAGCTCATCAACATCCGGCGTCGTGTTGCCGGTGGCGCAAAGGTGGTCGGACACAAGGTCGGACTCTCGTCACTGGCGATGCAGCAGATGATGGGCGTAGACGAGCCAGATTACGGTCACCTGCTCGCCGAGATGGAAGAGTTCGAGAACCGTCCGGTCGACACGTCGCGCTTCTGCTTCCCGCGCGTCGAGGTGGAGGTCGCCTTCATTCTGGGAGCAGATCTGCCGGGCGCCGGGTGCACCGAACAAGACGTCATCGACGCTACTGTCGCCTATGCGCCGTCCATCGAGTTGATCGACAGCCGGATCAAGGACTGGAAGATCGGCCTCTCGGACACCATCGCGGACAACGCGTCCTCCGCCGGGTTCATCCTCGGCAAGGAACGAGTTCGCCCGTCGGACATCGACATCAAGGCCATCGACGCGGTGCTGACCTGCAACGGGGAGCGGATTGCGGAGGGGCGCAGCGATGCGGTTCTCGGTAACCCGGTCACCGCTGTCGCGTGGTTGGCGCAGAAGGTCGACACGTTCGGAGTTCGGCTCAAGGCCGGCGACATCGTTCTGCCGGGTTCGTGCACGCGAGCGATCGACGCTCATCCAGGCGACAACTTCCGAGCCGAGTTCAGCGGCCTCGGTTCCGTCTCTCTTCAGTTCACGTAGGAGTAGTCATGACCAAGGCAAGTGTGGCGATCGTCGGATCGGGAAACATCAGTACCGATCTGTTGTACAAACTGCAGCGTTCCGAGTGGCTCGAACCGCGATGGATGATCGGAATCGATCCCGAGAGTGAAGGATTGGCGCGCGCCCGCAAGATGGGACTCGAGACCTCCGCCGAGGGCGTCGACTGGTTGCTCAGCCAGGCGGAGAAACCGGACCTGGTCTTCGAGGCGACGTCGGCATACGTGCACCGCGAGGCAGCACCACGCTACGAGGCCGCCGGTATCCGTGCCGTCGACCTGACTCCGGCCGCGGTCGGCCCGGCTGTGGTTCCGCCCGCGAACCTGCGTGAGCACCTGGACGCACCCAACGTCAACATGATCACTTGCGGTGGGCAGGCAACCATTCCGATCGTCTACGCGGTGTCGCGTGTCGTCGACGTGGCGTACGCCGAGATCGTCGCCTCCGTTGCATCATTGTCCGCCGGCCCGGGAACTCGCGCGAACATCGATGAGTTCACCAAGACCACCAGCCGCGGTATCGAGACCATCGGCGGCGCACAGCGCGGCAAGGCGATCATCATCCTCAACCCCGCGGACCCGCCGATGATCATGCGCGACACAATCTTCTGCGCTATCCCCGAAGACGCCGACCAGGCCGCGATCACCGACTCCATTCACCGCGTCGTCAAGGACATCCAGCAGTACGTGCCCGGCTACCGGTTGCTCAACGAACCGCAGTTCGACGAACCGAGCGTCGTTTCCGGTGGCTATGCAACGGTCACCACGTTCGTCGAGGTCGAAGGCGCAGGCGATTTCCTGCCGCCGTACGCGGGCAACCTCGACATCATGACGGCAGCAGCCACCAAGGTGGGCGAGGAAATCGCCCAGAAGCTTCTGAGTGTGAAGGCATGAGCGACATGATTCATTTCGATTCGAGCTGGGACATCCGCGTCACCGACACGTCGCTGCGCGACGGCTCCCACCATAAGCGTCATCAGTTCACCGTCGACGAAGTACGAGCCATCGTCGGTGCCCTCGACGGAGCCGGAGTGCCGGTCATCGAGGTCACTCACGGCGACGGTCTCGGCGGATCCTCCTTCAACTACGGCTTCTCGAAGACTCCCGAGCAGGAACTGATCAAAGCTGCAGTCGAGACGGCGACCAACGCGAAGATCGCCTTCCTGATGCTGCCCGGGTTGGGCATCAAGGACGACATCGTCATCGCACAGGACAACGGTGCGTCCATCTGCCGCATTGCAACTCACTGCACCGAGGCAGACGTATCCATCCAGCACTTCGGCCTCGCGCGTGAGCGTGGACTCGAAACAGTCGGATTCCTCATGATGGCTCACTCGATTCCGCCGGAGAAGCTGGCCAAGCAGGCTCGCATCATGGCCGACGCGGGTTGCCAGTGTGTGTACGTGGTCGACTCGGCCGGCGCGCTGGTGCTCGAGCAGGTATCCGATCGCGTCGAGGCGCTGGTTCAGGAACTCGGCAACGACGCTCAGGTCGGCTTCCACGGACATGAGAACCTGGGCCTGGGCGTCGCCAATTCCATTGCGGCAGTTCGTGCGGGAGCCAAGCAGATCGACGGTAGTACCCGTCGGTTCGGTGCCGGCGCCGGCAACGCCCCGGTCGAGGCGTTTGTCGGTGTCTGCGACAAGATCGGAGTCAAGACCGGTATCGACTTCTTCGCGATCGCCGATGCAGCCGAAGACGTTGTGCGCCCGGCAATGCCGCAGGAGTGCCTGCTCGATCGTCAGGCACTGATGATGGGCTACGCCGGCGTGTACTCGAGCTTCCTCAAGCATGCCGAGCGTCAGGCCGAGCGGTACGGAGTGTCGTCCGCGGAACTGCTGGTGCGCGCAGGTAAGCGCAAGTTGGTCGGCGGACAGGAAGATCAGTTGATCGACATCGCGCTGGAACTCCAGCGCGAAGCAGCGGCTTCCTAGGTCATGGCAGACGTACTGGCCGGAAAAGTGGCCTTGGTGACCGGCGCGTCCTCAGGGTTGGGGCGCGCGGTGGCCGAGATACTCCACCGCAGGGGCGCACAGGTTTTCGGTATCGCCCGCGACAAGGAAAAGCTGCGACAGTCGATGGTCGAGGTGGTCGGCGCGGATGGAGAGCGTCGTTTCGCGGCGACGGACGTCTCGGATTCCGCTCAGTGTGATGCGGCCGTGCAGGCGTGCGTCGACGAACTCGGTGGTATCGACATCCTCGTCAACGTGGCGGGATCGCACTCGTTGCGCCACACGGCAGACATTGCGGATTCCGAATGGGCACATGACCTTGCGGTCAATCTGAACGGACCGTTCTTCCTTTCCCGAGCAGCACTGCCGCACTTGCTGGAACGGGGCGGCAACATCGTCAACGTCTCCTCGATCGCGGGACTGGAAGGGCAGGCGTACTCGGCTGGATACTGTGCTGCCAAGCACGGACTCATCGGACTGACCCGAGCGATGGCGATGGAGTTCACCGGAAAGTCTCTGCGTGTCAACGCAATCTGCCCCGGCGGCATGATGACTCCTCAAGTCACCGGATTCACCTTCCCCGACGGAGTCGACTTCGACCTCGTCATGAAGGTTGCCTCGCCGCGTGGCTTGATGGAAGCCGAGGACGTTGCGAAGATGGTGGCTTTCGTCGCCTCCGACGACGCCTCGGCGATACACGGGGCCGTCTACTCGGTGGACAACGGAAAAATGGCATGACCCCGTTGGTCTCGGGACCGATCTTCCAGATCTGCTGGGCGGTCGAGGAGATCGAGGCCGCCGAACAGGAGTTCACTCGGCAGTGGGGAGTGGAGCGATGGCTACGTATGCCAGACATCGCCTTTGGTCCCGAGACCACAACGTATCGAGGTGAGCCCGCGGACTATGTCGTTCACGTGTCGATCGGATATGCGGGCAGCCAACAGCTCGAGTTGATCCAACCAGTGTCCGGACGCAACCTGTACACGGAGTTCCTGGAGACTCACGGCGTCGGAGTTCATCACATGGCTTGGGTTCCAGGCGATTACGAGGCGACGCTGCTCGAGGCCGAGCGTCGCGGAATGTCGGTGGTGCAACAAGGTCGGGTAGAGGGCGCCGGCATGGAGTTCTCCTACCTCGATGCCGGGCCGTTGGGTGGATACGTCGAGTTGATGAAGCTCTCGCCCGAGATTCGGTTGATGTTCGCTTCGCTCATTCCTGATTGACGGCAAACACTTTCGTGAAGTAATCGGAAACGTTCTCCGGGTGACCACGGAATCCGAGGTAGCCGTCGGGGCGAATGACCAGCGCCGCCGTACCTTCGACCCCATACGCGGCGCACAGTTGCGAGGCGTTGTCCTCGATGATCGGCACCAGCGAGTCGACGGTCACGGTTCCCGGTGGCACTATCGCGTAGACGTCCAGCAAGCCGTGCGCTGATCGAATTGCGGCGTCGGCGACCTTCTCCAAGCTGTTGATGCTCTCCGCGGATCCGTCCGAAGTCAGCAGTAACGTGTGGTCGACTCCGGACAGCAAGTCGAACAACCGAATTGGATACTGCACACCGTCTCGGCGCATTCCGCGTGCATCGGGTGCACGCTCGCCCGGTTGAACGTGTGGACTCGAAGAATTACGCCCGGTGTTCAGCGGACTCTCCGAGTAGTCGATCAACAATTGAGCCTGGCGCCGCATTGCCGTGTCGATGGAGGACTCTCCCGAACCGATTCCTTCTCGAGCATTTCGGACCGTCATCCCGACGACTTCTTCACCGACCGGCCGCCTTTCGGCGTCGTAGGTCTCGAGAAGATCCGCTTTCGCAACACCTTTGACGGCGAGCGCTATCTTCCACGCAAGATTGTGGGCGTCCTGGATCCCGGTGTTCATGCCCTGCGCGCCAGTCGGGGGATGGATGTGCGCGGCGTCGCCGGCGACAAAAACCCGTCCGCGGCTGTAAGCGTCGACGATGCGGTGGCTGATGCGGAAGACCGAGGACCATCGCAGCATCGAGGCGGTTGTCGGTTCTGGGGACAGTCTGTCGAGCACGGCCTGGATGTGATGGAGTTCAGGTGTCTTGCCGGTTGAAAAACCGTGTTGTACAGCGGCTTTGTTCGACGATTCGTCCGGCATCAACTCGTCCGGAACGAGCATCGACATGCGGTACCGCTTGTGTCCGGGAAGTGGGATGCAGACGAGTAGATCGTCGGTGGTTCCGTCGTCGGCGGTGTGGTTGGCGCGGACGGAGTAGCCGCTGGGTATCGACCAGTCGACTTCGACGTCGCCGAGCATGTAGCTCTCGGCAAACGCGCCGCCCTCGAAGCTCAGGCCCAGCCCTTTGCGGACCACGCTGTGCGCGCCGTCGGAACCCACCAGGTACCGGGCTGTCACAGTGCTGCCGTCGCTGAGGGTGCAGGTGACGGCGTCGTCGGACTGTTCGAATGCGGTGAGGCCGACTCCGCGTTCGACGGTTGTTCCCAACTCGGTGAGGCGCTCGGTGAGGATGCGCTCCGTCGAGTACTGAGGCAGGCAGAGAAACCAGTAAGGAACGTCGTCGGGGAGGGTGAGGTCGACGCGGCCGACCTCGACGCCGTTCGTGTACATGATCTGACCGCGCATCAATGTCGAGGCGTCGAGTGCCTGGCGGAGCACCCCCATGTTCTCGAAGAGTTCGAGAGTGCGTGGCTGAATCCCGACTGCTTTCGCGTATTGCCGCGGTTCGTCGAGGGGGTCGACTATTCGACAGGAGACACCGCGTCTGCGCAGCTCGATCGCGGTGGTCAATCCGATCGGGCCGGCGCCCGCTACCAATACGTCGGTATCCATGAGGACCCACTCACGTCGGGGACAGTCGGTCATTTCAGTATGGGTACGCGAACTTTTGTTTTGGGGAAATTCGCGCAGATCGGGCATTTTGGGGCTTTCCACACGGGTCGCAGACGTTGAGGTCGTGGGAAGATCGCGACGTGAAGGCAGGCGAGTTGCATCATGAGCCGCCTGGGTACCGGTGCCCGTTCTGTCGCTTCGCGCTGGGCGAGTTCGACGAGCACAACGCGTCGACCGACCTGGTTGCTCGAACCGACCACGCAATCGCTCGGATTTCCCCGAAGTGGTGGCCGGGCAACCCCGGCCACGTACTTGTGTCGCCGATCGAGCACTTCGAGAATCTCTACACTTTGCCCACGAGCGTCGGGCACTCGGTTTTCGACCTGGTTCAGGCCGTGGCTGTTGCAATTCGTGAAGCCTACGGCTGCGACGGCGTCTCGACCCGGCAGCACAACGAACCGGCGGGCAACCAGGACGTCTGGCACCACCACGTCCACGTATTTCCGCGATACGAGGACGACCACCTGTATTCCCGGCATGGCGAGGCGGCCTACGTTCCGCCTGAGGCGCGAGCGCCTTTCGGCGCACTTTTGCGCCCTCGATTCCTTGAACGCTGATCTCCCGCCACATCCTAGTGATGTACAAATCTGCGTGTTTGTAAAACTTTTACCTCAAAAATCGTTGACAAAACGCCATCATTTGTCCACTCTCTATACATAGATGTTGTTCGTGTCGCGGATTACCGCGCAGGACGCACTCACTGATCCGAACGAGAACTGGAGAATTCGATGGCGGCGTTGGTGTACACCGAGCCAGATGGTCGGCTCGCAACTTGGAGAGACCGGAAACGCTACTTGTGGCTGTTGGCGCTGATTCCGTCATCGGCAACTTTCATCGCCGTGGGGCTTGTTACCGCCACCGGATGGAATGTCTTCTGGTGGACCGGCCCACTGATCGCGTTTGCTCTCATTCCCGTCATCGACATCCTGGCGGGTGAGGACGGGAAGAATCCGCCCGACGAGGTGATCGACGAACTCGAGAACGACCGCTTCTACCGGTGGTGCACCTACGCCTATCTGCCGCTGCAGTACACGGCCTTCTTCCTGTCCTGCTACATCTGGGCGCGTTGGGATTTGAGCGTCCTCTCCAATATCGGACTGGCCGTGACGATCGGCGTGACGGCCGGAATCGGCATCAACACCGCCCATGAACTCGGGCACAAGAAGGAGAGCGTCGAGCGCTGGTTGTCCAAAATCGTTCTCGCGCAGAGTGCTTACGGTCACTTCTACCTCGAGCACAACCGTGGCCACCATGTGCGAGTGTCGACTCCGGAAGATCCGGCGACCTCGCGCTTCGGTGAGACCCTCTACGGTTTCTGGCCGCGCAGCGTCGGCGGGGGATTGAAGTCGGCGTGGCATCTCGAGAAGACCCGCTTCGAGCGTTTGGGCACCACGCACTGGAGCATCAAGAACGACGTGCTCAACGCCTGGCTCATGTCTGTAGTCCTGTTCGGTGTCGCGCTTGCAGTGTTCGGGATCGGCATCGCGCCGTACCTCGTGATCCAGGCGTTCATCGGGTTTTCGCTGCTCGAAGCGATAAACTACCTCGAGCACTACGGACTCCTGCGTCAGAAAACCGCAAGCGGACGGTACGAGCGATGCACGCCGGCGCACAGCTGGAACAGTGATCGCATCTGCACCAACGTCTTCCTTTATCACTTGCAGCGGCACAGCGATCATCATGCGAATCCGACACGGCGCTACCAAGCGCTTCGCAGTATGGAAGAGGCCCCTCAGCTCCCGAGCGGCTACGCCAGCATGATCATGCTCGCCACAGTTCCGCCCCTGTGGCGCAAGGTGATGGACCACCGCGTTCTCGAGCACTACCGAGGTGACATCACCCAGGTCAACATCGCGCCGAAGAAGCGGGCCAAGATCCTCGCAGCCTACGGGGTGAACGCATGAACGCCTACATCTGCCCGATCTGCGACTACACGTACACCGAATCGACAGGCGCTGCGCGAGAAGGCTTTCCGCCCGGCACACCGTGGTCGAGCATTCCGGACGACTGGTGCTGCCCCGACTGCGGTGTCCGCGAGAAGGTCGACTTCACCCTCGTCACGCAATCCTGATCGAATTACCCACCGGTGAAAGGAAAACCGATGTCCGAGACTGCCACTGCATACAAATTGTTCCGCTGCCTCCAGTGCGGGTTCGAGTACGACGAAGCGATCGGCTGGCCCGACGACGGTATCGAGCCGGGTACTCGCTGGGACGAGATTCCCGAAGACTGGTCCTGCCCCGATTGTGGTGCTGCCAAAGTCGATTTCGAAATGGTGGAGGTGGACCGCTGATGACAGCGGTCAGCGAGCCCGACACCCGGACCGTCGTGATCGTGGGCACGGGTATCGCCGGTTCCGGTGCGGCGCAGGCTTTGCGCAAGGAAGGGTTCGGCGGCAGCATCATCCTGATCGGCAGCGAACCTGAGGAGCCGTATCGCCGCCCAGCGCTGTCGAAGGAGCTACTGTCCGGGAAAGCGTCGATCGATCGGGCTCGGTTGCGGCCGTCGACTTTCTGGACCGAGCAGAGTATCGATCTTCGGATCGGCGCAACTGTCACGAGTATCGACACAGATTCCCGCACAGTACTTTTAGCCGACGGTGACAGCATCGACTACGACGTTCTGATTCTTGCCACGGGTGGACGGTCCCGACGGTTGACCGCGGAAGATTCTGAGCGCGTTCACTATCTTCGGGATATCGCAGACATGCGACGCTTGCAATCCCAGCTGATCGAAGGATCCTCGCTTTTGGTGGTCGGCGGTGGCTTGATCGGATCGGAGGTGGCGTCAACGGCACGCGACTTGGGTTGCAGTGTGCAGGTTCTCGAAGCGCAACCGGTGCCCCTGTCCAGGCTGCTTCCACCGTCGATAGCGGAGAAGATCGCCGCGCTGCACGCCTCGGCGGGCGTCGCCTTGCAGACGGGAGTTGACCTCGAGACGCTCACGACGGGTGCCGACGGCGTCACCGCACGTGCGCGTGACGGACGCGAGTGGACAGCGGACTTGGCCGTCGTCGCAATCGGATCCTTGCCCGATACCGATGTGGCTGCTGCGGCGGGTATTGCGGTGGACAACGGGATTTCGGTAGACGGATACCTCCGGACGTCTGTCGATAATGTGTACGCGATCGGCGATGTGGCCAACGTGCCCAACGGTTTTCTCGGCGGCATGCACCGTGGTGAGCACTGGAACACTGCGCAGGACCACGCAGTTGCAGTTGCCAAGACCATCGTCGGGAAGGAAGAACCCTTCGAATCCGTCCCTTGGAGTTGGTCGAACCAATTCGGCCGCAACATTCAAGTAGCGGGTTGGCCAGGCGCGGACGACACCGTGATTGTTCGAGGAGACTTGGACTCCTATGACTTCACTGCGATCTGCATGCGCGACGGAAATATCGTCGGTGCTGTGAGCGTGGGCCGGCCGAAGGACATTCGTGCCGTCCGAACCCTTATCGAACGCTCCCCGGACATCAGCGCCGACGTACTCGCCGATACAAACAGGGATCTGACCGAACTTGCGGCGGGTCTTGTCGCCTCACCGGTGCTCTGAGTGCACTCGTGACTTCTGTGGCTTGCGTGTCCACCGTTTTGACACCGAGCACGGGCGATGGAAATCTTCCCGATATGTCCACCGCTCGTGCCCGTGTCCCGTACCACGAGGCAGCTCGTCAACTCCTCCGTGCGTCAGCGCTCGACGCCACACGCGAACTCTTGACCGAGAAATCGTGGAACGACATCACGATGGCGCATATCGCGGAAGCTGCGGGCATGAGCCGGCAGACGTTGTACAAGGAGTTCACGTCCCGCCAGGGATTGGCGTCCGGATACCTCATCCGTTTCGTTGACGAGTTCCTCGAAGAGGTGGAACGCGAAGTAACGCTCCATCATTCGGATCCGCGGGGCGCGGTCTCGGCAGCCTTCCGTGCCTTCTTCGACGCCGGTGCCCGGGATCCGATGGTGGTCAGCATTGTCGGTCCCCGGCCGCAGCACGACCTGCTGAGCTTGGTCACCACTGACGGGACTCCGCTGCTCGAACATGCGAGCGCGAGGTTGGCCGAGATCTTCATGACCAGTTGGGCGAACGTCGACCGCATCCATGCCGAGATGTTCGGCAGCACGATAGTGCGTCTGGCGATCAGTCACGTGACGTTGTCTTTCGGTACCCCCGATCAGATCGCCGAGAACCTGGGGGAGATGTTCGGGCCGTTCCTCGATCAGGTCATCGGTTCGGGCACAGTCGAACCGAACTGAGCCGACAGGATCGATACGGTTTCCGGGCTAGGACGGAAGTTCGATCGAGCGTGATCGCCGTAGTTCTTTGGTGGGAAATATCGTCGTTATGTGTGAATCCGCGTCTCACTTCTCGGTAGCGTGCCGGGCGTAGATCGAGGTGCGATCCGCAGGGGGTGGCTCGCGTGAATTTCCGTCAACGGTGGAGGAATTCGAAGATGAAGAGCCGCAACAAATCTCGAGTGATGTCGACAGTCGCGCTAGTTGCAACATTTGTCATGGCCGGTGCAGGTGTGGCAATTGCCGACGAATCATCGTCAGGGTCTTCCGGCAGCGGATCGCTCGGTTCCTCCGGTGCGGCAGCGGTTGATCCGTTGACCTTCGACGGTTGGGGCACGTGCCCGATCGAGGATCTCGAGGTGACGACGTGCGCCAGCGTCGTAGTTCGCGGAGGGACCATGAAATTGGGCGCACTTTCGGTGCCGATCCCGGACGGAAGCCTCAAGGTTGCGGGCGGAGTGAAATACGCGACCCAGTCGGACAACAGTTTCATCGAGACGTTCGTCGCCAAGCAGGACGGGTCCAACGGGGTCTATTCCAATCCGATTTCGGTACCCGGAGGTGCTCTCGGGATCGATACTCCGCTGGGACTGACTCAGATCAGCGCGACAGTGGAATCGGTGGGAGTCCCGGATCTGAAGGTTCTCGAGCAGGAACTCACCATGCCTGTTCGATTGAAACTGTCTAATCCCTTGCTCGGTGACGATTGCTACATCGGTTCGGTTTCGAATCCGATCAACCTTCACCTGACCACAACCGGAAACCCTCCGTCGGAACCTATCGGTGAGTTCCCCGGTGCAGTGTTCCCGGCAGTCCCACATTCGGATGCGGTGTTTGCGGCGCCGGGAGCCAGCGGGTGTGGACCGCTGGGTGCGCTCAACTGGGCCGTGAATCTACGCGGGGGAGTGCCGGCGGCCAGCGGAAAGAACTCTCTCACCACGTCGAGCGACGTCTACGCGGTGGCTGCACGAAAGGTGCGACCGCCTGCCTGACGGACGCGCGGGCGCTGGAACGTAAAACGAGGGCCGACCCGTGGGTCGGCCCTCGTTCTACACAATCAGGTCAGCTGACCTCGGGATCACGCACCGTGATGGTGCCGTCCCTAACCGCGTCGGCGATGCTGTCGTGCAGTTTCGGGCATCCGTCTTTCAATGCCGACGACTGCCCGGAAGCAATTGCCTCTTTGAAGGTGTGGCAACGCAGCGCCGGGTCGGAAGTCCACTGAACGCTGGTGTGTTTGTACGTGTTCTTGCGAACCAGTACGCACGCGCCGCATGCCTTGCAGTCGACTTCCTGCAGACCCGAGTCGAGGTATTCGTGCTTGTCCTCGATCGTCTGGGCCGCGATCGCCTCGAGCCGTTCCGTTTGCCCGGCAAAGTCCGGTGCCTTGGCCCAACGAGCCCACCGTGCGTCGGTTCCGATCGAGGCGCTCACGACTAGACCTCTGCTTCCTTCTTTGCCGCTTCTGCTGCAGCTTCCTTCTCGGCCTTCTGGCGTGCGAGGTTTTCCTCGACCTCGGCGTGCCAGGCTTCGTTTGCCTTGGTGGTGTCCACCTCGAACTCGAAGCGCTGCGTCATCTTCTCGGTGACGTCGGCCTTGTCCACGTAGAACTGCTCGTACCAGCGTCGTAGCTGGTAGACGGGGCCGTCTTCTTCGCAGAGAAGGGGATTCTCGATCTTGGTCTTGTTCTTCCAGATCGCGACGTCCTGCAGGAATCCCTCGCTGATGCCCTCGGTGAACTTGCCGGCCAACTTGTCGGCCATCTCGTCGGAGACACCCGTCGGCTTCTTCACCGTCACGCCCCACTGCAGCACGAACGAGTCCGGGCTGATCGGGTAGTGGCAGTTGATCAGAACACTCTCGACCTCGTATCCGCTGTAGCTGTTCCACAGGGGATTGACCATGTACGACGGTCCGTAATACGCAGCTTCGGAGCGAAGCAGCGTGTCGCCGCCGTACTGGGAGGCCATTCCGATGTCGGGACGGCCCGTGGTGTTGAGGTACTGAGTGGCGATCTCACCTTCGAAGACATTCTTGAAGTACGTCGGGAAGGCGTAGTGGATGTAGTAGAAGTGCGCCATGTCGACCACGTTGTCGATGATCTCGCGGCAGTTAGACCCCTCGATGACCATGGAGTTCCAGGTCCAGTCGGTCCATTCGTCGCTGTACGCACCCTCGATACGAGGAATCACGATCTCTTCGGGCGGCGGATTGCCCTCGGGGTCGTTCCAGACGAAGAGCTGACCGTTCTGCTCGAGGGTCGTCCACGCGCGGGTGCGTGCGAGCGGAGGCACGCGGCGGGCATAAGGAATGCCGGTGCACTTGCCGTTGCCGCCCCAGCGCCAGTCGTGGAAGGGGCAGGCGATGGAATCGCCCTTGACCTCGCCTTGTGTGAGGTCACCACCCATATGACGGCAGTATCCGTCGAGAACTTTGATGTCGCCCTTGCTGTCGGCGAACACCACGAGCTTCGTACCGAAAGCCTCGATCGCGTGCGGTTTGCCGTCCTTGAAGGTCTTCAGTAGACCCAGGCAGTGCCAACCGCGGGCGAAACGAGTTTGCACCGTTCCGACGTCGATCTCGCGAATCTGCGCCATTGTGACCTCACATCCCTTCTAGCTGTTAGTAGAACACGTTATAGAACTCGATCCGGTTCCGCCAGATTTTGGGGGCACTTGTTACAGCATTGCGGCCACAAACGGGACCTTTGTCAGCGTCTCGACAGAAAAGAGAACGTGTTCTAGTCTCAAGTGTAAGTGAACCAACCGATCGAGGAAGACGGGAGCGTCGAAGTGGGTAACCATGACAGCCACGAGGTGATGCAGAGGCTCGACGCACTACTGCCGGCACTGCGCGAGCGCGCACAGGAGACCGAGGATCTGCGTCGTATCCCCGACGAGTCCATCAAGGCTCTTCAGGAAACAGGCTTCTTCCGCTTGCTGCAGCCGAAGCAGTGGGGCGGATACGAAGCCGATCCGGTGCTGTTCTACTCCGCGGTCAAGAAGATCGCCAGCGCGTGTGGTTCCACAGGGTGGGTCTCCTCGATCATCGGGGTACACAACTGGCACCTCGCCCTCTTCTCTCAGCAGGCACAGGAAGACGTGTGGGGCAACGACACTGACGTTCGCATCTCGTCCTCTTACGCCCCGATGGGTATGGGTGAAGTAGTCGAGGGTGGATACAAAGTCAACGGTGCGTGGGCGTGGTCTTCGGGTTGTGACCACGCCAGCTGGGCCGTTCTCGGTGGTCCGGTGTTCAAGGACGGCCGCGCAGTCGATTTCGTGAGCTACCTGATTCCTCGCGAGGACTACCAGATCGACGACGTGTGGAATGTGGTCGGTCTGCGTGGAACCGGCTCCAATACCGTTGTGGTCAAGGATGTTTTTGTTCCCAAGCATCGCGTTCTGAGTTTCCGGGCGATGAGCGAACTGACCGCCCCGGGCCTCGAGAACAACACCGCGCCGGTCTACAAGATGCCGTGGGGAACCATTCACCCCACGACGATCTCGGCACCGATCGTCGGAATGGCTTACGGAGCTTACGAAGCGCACGTCGAGCACCAGGGCAAGCGTGTGCGCGCTGCGTTCGCCGGCGAGAAGTCGAAGGACGATCCGTTTGCCAAGGTGCGCATCGCGGAGGCGTCCAGCGACATCGACGCCGCGTGGCGTCAGCTCTCCGGCAACGTCGCCGACGAGTACGCGTTGATCCTTGCGGGCGAAGAGGTTCCGATGGAACTGCGGCTGCGCGCTCGACGTGACCAGGTGCGCGCCACGGGCCGCGCGATCGCCTCGATCGACAAGCTCTTCGAGAACTCCGGCGCCACGGCGCTGCAGAACGGCACTCCTATTCAGCGTTTCTGGCGCGATGCTCACGCTGGTCGCGTCCACGCCGCCAACGATCCCGAACGCGCCTACGTCATGTTCGGAACCGGCGAATTCGGTCTGCCGATCACCGACACGATGGTCTAGAGGAGGCTCAGTGACAACCACCGAAGAAGCCCTCACCTACGAGTCCACTTCACGGTTCGCGCAAGTGCGCCCCGATCTGAAACTGCACTTCCACGAGGCGGGCGTCGGAAACGACAAGACCATCGTGCTGCTGCACGGCGGTGGCCCAGGCGCGTCGTCGTGGTCTAACTTCGCCCGCAACATTCCGGTGTTGGCGAAGAGCTTTCACGTCATCGCGGTCGATCAGCCCGGTTACGGGCAGTCCGACAAGCCGACGGAGCATCCGCAGTACTTCGTGCACAGTGCGTCGGCGCTCAACGATCTCCTGGACACGCTCGAGATCACCGGTCGCGTTGATCTGCTGGGCAATTCGCTCGGTGGTGGCGCTGCTGTTCGCTTTGCGCTCGACTACCCGGACCGTGCGGGTCGCCTCGTTCTGATGGGCCCCGGCGGTCTGAGTGTCAACCTGTTTGCGCCGGACCCCACCGAGGGCGTCAAGAACCTCGGAAAGTTCAGCTACCAGCCCACCCGAGAAAACCTCGAAGCATTCCTGCGGATCATGGTCTTCGATCAGAAGCTGATCACGCCGGAACTCGTCGACGAACGTTTTGCTGCCGCCAGCACTCCCGAGTCGCTGGCTGCGGCCAAGGCGATGGGTAAGTCCTTCTCCAGCGGTGACTTCGAGCTCGGCATGCTCTGGCGCGAGGCGTACAAGCTTCGTCAGCGTGTGTTGCTGATCTGGGGCCGTGAGGATCGGGTCAACCCTCTCGACGGCGCACTGGTCGCGCTCAAGATGATCCCGCGCGCGCAGCTCCACGTCTTCGGCGGTTGCGGTCACTGGGCGCAGCTCGAGAAGTTCGACGAATTCAACCGGCTCGCAACCGACTTCCTGCTCGACGGAGGTAAATGATGGGTATTCGATCTCTGGCGTACATGCGCATCGGGGCCACCGACATGGCTGCGTGGCGCGAATACGGACTCAAGATCCTCGGAATGATCGAGGGCAAGGGCGTCGACGCGGAATCGCTGTATCTGCGTATGGACGACTTCCCGGCGCGCCTTGTCATCGTTCCGAACGACACGGACCGTCTGCTCGTCTCGGGTTGGGAAACCGCGAATGCCGCTGAGCTGCAGGATATCCGTGACAGGTTGTCGGCAGCCGGTGTTCCGTTCAAGGAAGGCACGGCGGAGCAGCTCAAGGACCGTCGCGTCGTCGAGATGATCGCGTTCGAGGACACCTCGGGCAACTCCCTCGAGGTGTTCCACGGAGCTGCTCTCGAACACCGCCGGATCGTGAGCCCGTACGGGCACAGGTTCGTGACGGGTGAGCAGGGCCTCGGCCACGTCGTGCTCACCACCGATGACGACGATGCTTCGCTGCGGTTCTACCGCGACGTACTCGGATTCAAGCTTCGCGACTCGATGCGTCTGCCTCCGCAGATGGTCGGCCGGCCCGCGGACGGCGACCCGGCGTGGCTGAGGTTCCTCGGCTGCAACCCGCGTCACCACAGCTTGGCGTTCCTGCCGTTGCCCAACCCGACGGGCATCGTGCACCTGATGCTCGAAGTGGAGAACTCCGACGACGTCGGACTGTGCCTCGACCGGGCACTGCGCAAGAAGGTCAAGATGTCGGCGACTCTCGGTCGCCACGTCAACGACGAGATGCTCTCGTTCTACATGAAGACTCCAGGCGGGTTCGACATCGAATTCGGTTGTGAGGGGCTAGAGGTCGAGGACGAAAACTGGATCGCGAGGGAAAGCACGGCCGTGAGCCTGTGGGGTCACGACTTCACGGTGGGAATGAAGCCGTGAGTTCGCCCGACGCGTCGGTGAGTGCGGAGCAGGCGATCGATCCACGCCAGTTCCGCACGGTTCTCGGGCAATTCTGCACGGGTATCACCATCATCACGACAGTCGACGACGGTGAGCCTGTCGGGTTCGCATGTCAGTCTTTCGCGGCCCTGTCACTCGACCCGCCTTTGGTGTTGTTCTGCCCCACCAAGGGTTCTCGGTCGTGGGCGGCAATCGAGCGGACCGGTAAGTTCGCCGTCAACGTGTTGGCGGAGGAACAGCAGGCGGTGTGTGCTCGTTTCGGGTCACGTGAGCCGGACAAGTTCGCCGGCATCGATTGGACGCCATCGCCTCTGGGCTCGCCGATCATCGACAAGTCCCTTGCACACATCGACTGCACGGTGGAAACCGTGCACGACGGCGGCGATCACTACGTCGTCTTCGGTCGGGTGTCGTCGATGAGTGAGATCAAGACCGAACGCCCGCTGCTCTTCTATCGCGGGCAGTACACGGGCATCGAGCCGGACAAGACTGTTCCGGCTACCTGGCGTGACGATCTGGAAGCGTTCCTGACGACCACGACAGAAGATACCTGGCTGTAGGGGGCAAGCCCCCTGTGCGCCTTTTTGGTAGTGGTAACTACCAAAAAGGCGCACAGGGCCGGAGGCCCTACAGCGAAAAACAGGTATGACAGAAGTCGTCACCGAACGGCGTCAGCAGGATGCTACGACGCACTATCTTGTTGGATCGTCCGGCTCGCTTGACCGCCTCGATCACCGACGGCTGTACCTCGACCACCTGGTACCGGTCGGCCTCGACGGGCTCGCGTGAGAACGCCACCAAACCGAGCCGATGCAGGTTGTTCAGGTACGCGCTGATGCGGTCCAGATGGCGACATCCCGCCAGTTCTCCGATCATCGACAGACCCTCGTCGATCATCTCCGAGCCGACGCCGAACGGCCGCGCCGTGCGTACGTCCACGCTCGGTTGCGCACCGGAGGTGGCCAACAGCCGAAGAATTCGGGCTTCGTCGGGCGCGATCTCGTCGAGGATCCGGTCGTAGGCCGGGTGCAGATCGTCACGATCGGTCACGTCCGCGGAACGGTCCAGCAATCTGTCGCCACGTGCCCGCAGCGCCGCGAGAGTGGCCTCGACGCTCTGCTTGCGATTGGTTCGAGTTGCCATTGCTGCCCGTAGGTTCTCGGTCCGCGAGCCGTCTCCGTTGGAGTTCTCGGCCCGACGTTCGGATTGAACATTGGCCGATTCAGCGGCCTCTGCCGCGGCTTCGGCCGCAGCCTGAACGATCTGCCGCGTCGCCTCCTTCGCCGTTCCGAAAGCCCAACCCGTCAGCTTGATCGACGTGAGCGTCGTCGTGGCGGTCAGCCCGACGAGGCTACGGATCAGACGCTTTTCGACGGATTCGACCGGCGTGATGTCCGCAGCCCAGTCGTACGATTCCGCTTCGACGATCATGCGATGGTCGTGCTCACTCATGCTCATACTCCGAATATTGCGAGGTGTAGGAAACCGGCAAACGAGCCCAGCACGGCCCCGTGTACGAACAACAGCCACTCGTCCTGCTTGACGGCTGAGCGTAGTAGTTCGCTGAAATCTTCCGGTGAAAGGATGCTCATGCGTTCGGTGACGAAGACACGAATCTTCTCCGACTGGTTCTCGGCGAACTCCGCGTCCTCGAAGACCCGGGGGTACAGGTCGAGCACTTCGGTGGTGGCCAGGCCGGGCAGACGCTTGTAGCTCTGCGAACCGACTGTCATCTTGACCACTGACTTTGCCCAGCCGGCTGCGTCGTCGACGGATTCGCGCAGTACCTGATCGAGCATCCGCCGCGTTCGGTCCGAGCGGGGACCTTCGAGGAGTTCGGTGCCGATGTTCTCGAGCGTTACGACGTGATCGGCGAGGGTTTTTGCGTACCCGGCGATGATCTCGGTGCGGCGTTTCAGGAAGAGTCCCTGCCGCCACGGCACCCAACGGCTGGGGGTGATCGGTTCGAAGATCATCGTGATGCCGAGGTAGTTCACGATGTATCCGATGATCACACCGCCGATGGGAAGCACCCACCACTGCGGAACCAGGTGGAGGATCCCGACGAGCACGAAGCCCATCGGGAAGCCGAAGTAGAAGCCGAAGTTCTGCATGAACCTGAGCTCTTTGTTGCCCATCGTGCGGAAGATGTCGTTGAGCAGTTTGGGGTGCGAAGAGAGGTAGCGGATCACCATCAGCTTCGCGTCGATGAACTCGTCGATGTCCTCTTCGATGCGGTCGGTGATCATGCGCACGCTGGCCGGCAGATCGTCCTCCACTTTGCGGAAGACGGCTTCCTTCACCGACGTCGGAAGGTTGTGCCAGAGCTGAGGATTCTCGGCCGTCATGATTCTGGTGACCACACCGCGCACTTCACTGCGCGAGATGTTCACCAAGTGCTCGGCGATGCTGTCCGGGTCCAGAACGCGGTAGAAGTCGGCGATGCTGCCGACTTTCGCGAGGGATTTGTCGACGGCGATCGACGCCATCTTCTCCGCCCTCGAGGGGACGATGCCTTGCCAGCCGAATCGGCCGTCGCTCGTGATCGCCGGGATCACCTGGACGCGCCGGGGGAGGAACGGGAAGAGCAGTTTGAGGCCGGGCACTTTGATCCCGTGGAAGTTGATCGGCGCAAAAAGCATCAGGACGCCCGACCAATTGGTGATGTACCCGATGATTCCCGTGAACAAAGGAATGGTGATCAACTGTTCGAGCAAGTGGTCCGGCACCGTCGCACATCCTCCTCATATCCGAGAACCTCACGTTCGGACATGATTGCCGAAACTTCGCTCTTCGTGGGTGTTTCGTTGGCTACTGCTGCGCCTTCCCAGTTGCGTCAGCATAGAGGCCCGACAATTCGGGCTGTAGGTGGGTAGGAAGTTGATGTAACCTCACGTACATGGTCAGTATTGCGCACAACACGACGACGCCGGTTCTCTTCCGGCGCATCGTTTAGCAACTGCTGACCGAACCCTTTCAGCCCCGGGAGTTATCGCCCCGGGGCTTTCCTGTTTCGTCGCTCCGTGTGCGTCTCCCCTTGAACGATTCGGAGAGCTCTCATGAGCGTTGACCACCGCGAACTCGGGCGCGACCTGGAGTTTTTCGCCACCACCCCCACCGTCGGGGCCGGCCTCCCACTCTGGTTACCGGACGGCGCGATCATCAGGAACGAACTCGACAAGCTCGCCGCCGAACAAGCAGCGCGATCCGGATGCCGGGGTGTCTATACCCCCGTTATGGCGAAGAAAGAGTTGTACGAGAGATCTGGGCATTGGTCCAAGTTCTCGGACGACATGTTTCCCGAAATGAAGATAGGCGGAGAGTCATTTCTCCTTCGTCCGGCTAACTGTCCCCATCACGCTCAGGTATTCGCCGCTCGCGGTCGTAGTTATCGCGAGCTACCTTTCCGCGTTCGTGAACTCGGCTCGATGTTCCGTAGCGAACTCTCCGGAGTTCTCAGCGGATTGAGTCGAGTCTGGCAGATCAATCTCGACGACGCACATGTCTTCTGTAGTCGTGAACAAGTGCAAGCGGAAGTGATAGTCGCGCTCGACGCGATCGAGCGCTGCTACTCGACTCTGGGGATTGCCGAACGGAAGTACCGCCTCTCGATCAGAGGGGGAGAGGGGCAGTACCTCGGCACCGACGAGCAGTGGGCGGACGCCGAGGATCACCTTCGCGGGGCGCTGAATGAACGCTCGATCGAGTACGTGGAAGCGAAGGGGGAGGCAGCGTTCTACGGTCCCAAGATCGACGTCCAGGTGCGAGACGCGCACGGCCGCGAGGAAACACTCTCGACCGTGCAACTCGACTTCAATCAACCGGAGCGGTTCGACCTCGAGTACACCGCTGAGGACGGATCCAAGGCTCGCCCCGTCATGATCCATCGGGGCTTGCTCGGATCGATGGAACGCATGACTGCGCTTTTGATCGAAAGGTTCGAAGGGCGGATGCCGCCGTGGCTGGCACCCAACCAAGTCTCGATTCTGCCCGTCGGCGACCGGCACCAGGTTGAGGCCGAGCGTTTGCGGGCCGATCTCGAGGCTCGCGATGTTCGAGTGGCGATCGCGCCTGACGGATCGTTGGGACGTCGCATCCGCGAGGCACGCACTCACCGTGACCCGTACATCGCGGTGATCGGGGACAACGAGGTGCACGGCGGCACCGTCGACGTTCTGGTCCCCGCGCGTGGTGGGCGGGTGGTCGTCGATGTGAGTGTGTTTGTCGCTCAGGTGGTCTCGGGCATCAAAGAGCGTGCCCTGCTTCCGGCAGACTTCTAGCCGACGGGAAGCTTGTGGAGGGCGCGCACCAGTGGCGCGAGTTCGGGTGTCTTGCATGCCTCGTCGAGCGCCGCCTCGAGGGTGGCGTCGTGCGTCGGCCGTGCGCTTTCGAGAAGCTCGCGGCCGGCCGGCGTCAGCTCGGTGTAGATGCCTCGACGGTCGTCGGCGCACAGGATGCGCGTCAATAGTCCTCGATCTTCGAGTCGATTGACCAAGCGCGTCGTGGCGCTGCTGCTCAGTGCGGCAGCGCGAGCCAACTGAGCCATCCGCATGTGCCAGCCGTCCTGGCGGCTCAACGCGTCGAGGACGGTGTATTCGACGACGGACAGTTTGTGCTCACGCTGGAGCGCGCGTTCCAGTTCGGTGTCGAGAGCGCCGTGCAGTGCTGCGAGCGTGCGCCACCCTTGCGAACGGATTTCGACGGCGTCGTCGGCGATCCCCATGTGATTCTCCTTGTCCGTTTCCTGCGACTCCAGGTTACCAGCTTGCGCATGTAGCGCGCGCATGCAACTATTTATAGCGCGCCTGCAACTACTGCACACGCCCGCTAACGGCTTACGCGTAAATCTGTGAAAGGAACATCGAGATGCCATTGGGTCTCATTGCCCTCGCTATGGGCGGGTTCGGGATCGGCCTCACCGAATTTGTCATCATGGGCCTCCTGCCCGAGGTCTCGGCTGATTTCGAGGTCACCGAGTCCGTCGCGGGCTACCTGATCTCGGGCTACGCACTGTCGGTGGCGATCGGCGCGATCCTCCTGACCGCTGCCGTCACCCGCTTCGAGCGCAAGAAGGTCCTTCTCTCGCTCATGGTGCTGTTCATCATCGGCAACCTGATGTCCGCGCTCGCTCCCTCCTACGAGGTCATGATGGGCGGACGCATCGTCGCGGCGCTGTGCCACGGTGCGTTCTTCGGAATCGGCTCGGTGGTTGCCGCCGACATGGTCGCGCCCAACAAGCGCGCCGGCGCCATCGCGATGATGTTCGCGGGCCTGACCATCGCCAACGTTCTGGGCGTTCCGTTCGGCACGCTGCTGGGCCAGCAACTCGGATGGCGCTCGACGTTCTGGGCCATCACCGTCATCGGCGTCATCGCCCTGATCGGAATTGCAGCACTCGTCCCGACGACGCCCGCCAGCACGACCGGTGGCGGATTGCGCGGAGAGTTGGGGGCATTCCGCAACAAGCAGGTATGGCTCTCGATCGCCATCACCATCCTCGGCTACGGCGGAATGTTCGGAGCCTTCACCTACATCGCCTTCACCCTCACCGAGGTCACCGGCTTCGCGACGTCCAGCGTTCCGTGGCTGCTCATCCTCTTCGGCTCGGGCCTGTTCGTCGGTAACTTCCTCGGCGCCAAGGCGGCCGACCGTTCGCTCACGAAGGCGCTGGTCTGGATTCTCGCGATCCTGACCGTCGTTCTGATCGTGTTCGCCGCCACCGCGGAGAGCAAGGTCATGACAGTGATCTCACTGTTCTTCATGGGCGCCTTCGGTTTTGCGACGGTACCCGGGTTGCAGATGCGGATCATGAACTACGCGTCGGCAGCACCGACCATGGCATCGGGTGCCAACATCGCCGCCTTCAACGTCGGCAACGCACTCGGGGCATGGCTGGGCGGAATCACCATCGCCGCGGGACTCGGCTTCACCTCCCCGATCTGGATGGGAGCGGCAGTCACTGTCGCCGGTCTGCTGGTCTTGCTCGTCGCGGCGAAGATCGACCGCCCGGCAGCGTCAGAGCAGTCGACGTCGAGCACCTCGCTGCACCCGACCGCCGCCTGAACCTGTCCACTGCGCTCTGACCCCATCGCGTGAACGTATCGCTCCCCTTGTCCAACAAGGGGAGCGATACGTTCACGCGGGTCAGGTGAGGCGGAATTCGGCGGTCACCCCGGAGAAAGGCGTGATCGCGCCGCTACCCCGAGCCTTCGACGCACCGAAGTGTTGGACTCGATACGTACCCGCCGGAGTATCGGCCGGAACATCCCACGTGATGCGCACGACGGAACCGTTGCTCCCGACCCGGCGCCAGTGCAGTTTGGTGGACCAGTCGTTGTCGTCGGCGACCCGTGTCCAGGATCCGCCGGTATTGCGCTGGATCTCGTAGAAGGTCCCGTTTCGGTGAGTGTCGTTCTTGGGGTGGCCGGTGACGAACTCGACGGCAACCTGCCCACCCGGTGAGGTGTCGCCGGGTTGGACGGTTGCGTCGCCGAATTGTGTTCCCGGCAAGGGCTCGTCGAAGTCGACGCCAGGTCCGAAGCTGGGTTGGAACCCGGACAGGTCGGCCGGAGCGGGGCCGCGAGGAGGTTCGGTGCCGTCGCGCATCGCGGCTGCAAGGGCGGCATACCCCTGCTGATAGGCCGGCAGTGTGTAACGACCGAACATCGTCGAACCGCCCTCGTACTGCTGCGAATCGTATTCCTGTGGTGTGGTGCAGTAGCTCGAGTACGAGTTCGCGTATCCCTGGAAGATGACGTTCTCGAGGGGAACCCCAAGCTCCTCGGCGACGGTTCGACGCACTCGTAATCCGGAGACGATGGTGAATTCCGCAGGGCCACCGACGATGTAGAACTGACCGATCCGCAGGATCTGGATCTTGAGTACGTTCGGCACCCATCCTCCCGGTGGCAGCAGGCCGACCGGAACGACTACGAGTTTGGGCGCCTGTGCATCCTGAAGCCATTGAGGCACAGGAGCATCCATACCGCCCAGGGCGTCGATCATGGGGTTTCGGGTGCCCTCGGGGAAGATCGGGATTGCCGGTCCGTCCTCGACGCTTCCGGCGCTCATTGCCGCGCCGATCGCGGCCGGAGCGGTGCGGTGCTCGCGTCCGTCGGGGGTGAATCTTCCGCTCACCACCTGATTTGCCATGTCCAGGTACATGATCCGACTGTCGACGCCACCGGTGACGGTGTCGGACGCCGCGTCGAAGGCAGTTCGAGCTGCCGCTACCTGGCGCAGCCCGATGATGCGTGCGTTCTCGAATTCGTCTTCGGTCGGTCCGCGTCCGGGCTCGAGGAAGAGGTTCGGTGACATGTCGCCGCTGTTGGTCTGCGGAAACGCAGCAATGAAGCTGGTGTCGCCGTCGAGGTAGCGCACGCCCTGGTCGTCGTGCTCCCAGAAGTACGCCGCGGCGCCCTTGTTGTCCCCGGAGATGAGATGGTTCTCGTTCGTGAGCGAGGCGCAGTGGGTGGCGAACCAGTTGATCGCTCCGATGTCCTTGCTGCCCCGACTGATCCGCATGACACGCATGTGGTGGTCGTTGCCACCGGGGTAGTAGGCCTTGTCCTCTTCGGGGTTGAGGTCGAACGCCACTCGCGATCGGTTGACGCTGGCGTCGGTGATATCGGACCGCCCGAAACGGACCGTGCCTGGCGCCAGGTTCTCGTGCGCAGCGCTGATCGCCTCGACCATGCCGTTGACCTCGGCTTCGAACACCTGCAGTTCGAAGCCGAGAACTGCGAGGTTGTACGCGTAGTTGTGCGAGGCCCCACCACATGCCGCGTGTGAATGGATGGCCGTCAACATGACGTTGCGCTCGGTGTAGATGTCACCGAACCTCCCGGCCAGTCGGCGCAGGACCTCGTCGTGAACGGACTGGAAGATCATGCAGTTGTCGACGCACACGTAGGCGACCCGCGACCCGCCGGACTCGAAGATGAAGGCGCGTGCGCGCATTCGCTGGTGCAGGCCTTCGGCGCGTTGGTCGAAGCTCGAGTAGCCCATCATGCCGACTTCGGCGACCGGTCCGGTCACGTCGGAAATTCCGACGCCCACCTGCAGTGACGCCGACGACTTGTCGGTGCGTGCGGGTGAAACGGTGCGTGCCGGCGAAGCTGCGACGGCCTGGTTCGTCGACAGAGCGGCGAGCGCAGGTGCGGCGGCAGCGCCTGCCAGTACGGTGCGTCGGGTGATCTGCACGAGTGTCCTTTCGGGCGGTCTGACGCGAGTTGGTCAACCGTCCAGGAGTGTAGCCCGAGTCACACGTGACCGAAAGGGGTGCCGTCGGCCGACACTCAGATTGTTGTGGCCTCCCCGAACGTCATCGCCAGGTTCTTGATGGTCGTGGTCATCAGGGCCCGGCGGGGGAGTCCCAGTTTCCGAAGCTCCGCCGCCATCGGGTGACTGCCCAGTTGAACCTCGGCTCCACCAGGGCGAGATTTGACGCCGGTCGGTGCCATGTCCCACGACGTGCACCTGGTGGCGCCGTCGAGATGTGAGTACGCGGCCAACGACATGTTGGCTCCGCCGCCCGGCACGCTGACGCCGGATTTCACACTCAACTGTGTGATGAGTTTGCCGTCGCGAGAGACCGATCCGCGCTTGACCGAGCCGACGTGCTCGGTGTCGAACTCGGCGAGCACCTTCGGGAATCCCCAGATTTCCCGGCCGGCGGCCTTGGTGAACTCGCCGTCCACCGGCAACTCGTGAATGAGTGCCCCTGCAGTTCCGGCAGCGAGCGAACGTAGATCTCCCAGCACCGAGGTTTCGGGAGGCGCAGTGTGGCTGCGCACCATGTACGTCACTCCGAATTCGTTGTACGGCCCCAGATCCCCGTCGATGTAGTCGACAAAAACCAGGCCGCACAGCGCCCGGCCAGGACGGTACTGGAGCACGGTCAAGCCGGTGTAATCGATGATCGACTGCGCGGTTGTGCTCGGTACCGAGTACAACGCCATGAAGGCAGACGCGGTGCGAACTTCGACGGGCATCTCGACCCTCTTGCCCAGAATCGTGTAGCTCATGGCGCTACCACCCCACGGAGTCCGTCGGAGCCGTAGACGGGTTCGAGCATCGAGCGGAAATCCGGTCCGCGGCGCAGCATTTGGCCTCCGTCGACGTTGATGATCTGCCCGGTGATCCAGGTGGATTGCGGTCCGAGTAGGAAAGAAGCGAGTCCGGCGACGTCCTCGACCTCGCCGACGCGTTCGAGCGGCGTGTTGGCCAGGTAGTCGTCCAGGATGGGGCCACCGTCGGTGATGAGCGCGACCAGATCCGTTCGGGTCAGACCCGGCCGGATCGCATTGACACGAATGTTGCTGGCGCCCAGTTCGTCTGCCGCCAATTGCACCAGGTGGTCGACGCCGGACTTCGAGACGCCGTACGCGCCGAACCAGCGATGTGTGTTGCTGCTGGCGATCGACGAGATCGCGACGATGGATCCACCGCCTCCTGCCACCAGTGCCCGCGCGCCGTGCTTGATCGTCAGCATGGTCCCCGTGACGTTGAGGTCGACGGTGCGGCGCCAGGCGTCGACGTCGAGTTGCGTGACCGGTGCGATGGTTTCGTTCCCGCCGGCGCAGGCCACGACTCCGTCGAGCTTTCCGGTGACGGACACCGCCGCGGCGACAGCGGCGACGACGTCTGTCTCGATCGTGACGTCGGCGGGGGAGGCGCTGACCGATCCTGCGGCAGTCGCCTGCCGGATCGATTCGGCGGCAGCATCGAGTTTCTCCTTGTTGCGTCCGCAGATCGTGACGTGAGCGCCGGACGCAACGAGCGAACGAGCGATGCCCAGGCCGATGCCACTACCGCCGCCGGTCACCAGTATCGATGTGCCGGTGAAAGTGGGTATGCCCGCTGAGGCGGTGTCGTCGTCCATGCGTGTCTCCTGGTCGTTGCTCCGGCGGGCTCGCGTGCTGCTTCTGGAGGTTTTCCGGTCCGGCTTCGGTGAAAACGCCCCACGCTATATAGGAACAGGTTCTACTTATTGAGGCAAGGGTTGTGCGAGAGGTGGAGTGATGGCTACCAGACCGACCTTCGATTTGATCGACGGACGCTTCTACAGCGGAGACCTCGGGAATGTGCGCGACGCATACGCCTGGATGCGTGATCACGAGCCCGTGTACCGAGACGACGCCAACGGAATCACCGCGGCCGCGAGTTACGACGCCGTCGTCGCAGCCGAGCGGGATCCCGAACTGTTCTCCAACGCCGGTGGCATCCGCCCCGAAACCGGTCCATTGCCGCAGATGATCGACATGGACGACCCGCAGCACCTCACACGTCGACGCTTGGTCAATGCGGGTTTCACACGTAAGAAGGTCGAAGCCAAGGCCGGCCGTATCCGGGAGATCTGCGATCAACTGATCGACGCCGTCTGTGAGAAAGGAGAAGCCGACTTCGTCGCAGACCTGGCGGCACCGCTGCCGATGGCCGTCATCGGCGACATGTTGGGTGTCCGTCCGGAGGAACGCGCGTTGTTTCTGCGGTGGTCGGACGATCTGGTGAAGGCATTGGGAAGCAACGCTTCCCAGGATCAACTGCAGGCCATGATGGTTGCGTACGTCGATTTCACCGCGTACATGATGCGAACCATCGCCGAGCGGAGGAGCGACCCGGCCGACGATTTGGTGAGCACGTTGATTCACAGTGCGGTCGACGGCGAAGCCCTCTCCGATCAGGAAATCGTCAACGAATCCCTGCTGATCCTGATCGGCGGTGACGAGACCACACGGCACGTGCTCAGCGGCGGCATGGAACAGCTACTGCGCCATCCGGACCAGCGCCGGGAGCTAGTCGACGATCCCGATGCCATTCCCTTGGCAATGGAGGAGATGCTGCGGTGGTCCTCGCCGATCAAGAACATGGCTCGAACCCTGACCCGTGACACCGATTTCTTCGGCGCGCAGCTGAAGGCAGGTGAGAAGATGCTGCTGCTCTTCGAATCGGCAAATTTCGACGAGTCCGTGTTCCTGAACGCCGAACGGTTCGATGTCGGCCGCACACCGAATCCGCACGTGGCCTTCGGCTTCGGAACTCATTTCTGTCTGGGCAATCAGCTGGCCAGGTTGGAGGGACGGATCATGTTCGAGCAACTCTTCGCCAGGCTGCCGGACATGGAACTTGCCACCGACGCGCCGTTGCAGCGGCGTGCGGCCAACTTCGTGTCCGGGCTCGAATCGATGCCGGTGCGGTTTAACTCTTCTGCCCCGTCAGCCGGGTAGTTGGCAGTTAGGAGGCGCAGCATCTTCGGAGAGGGGGCTGCCCGCCGGATTGACGTAGACGACCTCGAGCACCAATGGTGTTGTCTGCGAGTTGTTTCCGATGTGCACATGATCTGAACCGCTCGGTTCGATCAAAGTATTTCCGGCGCTGTAGATCCCGTCGACGGAGCAATCGGATCGGTAGTGGCTCAACGTGCCCTGCGCGATCAGCGCGTAGAGCGTCCCGTCGTGGAAGTGCCAACCGGTGGAACCGCCGGGGTCGATGGTGATCTGGCGCAGGATGTAGTCCTTGCCGTCGAAAGTCACCTGCCCGAGGTCTCCGTGTACTCCCGTGCTCGGTGTTGCCGACGCATTGATCGGCGTCAGCGACAGTCCGATCGCTGCGGACACTGCAAGCAGAACCTGATGGCGTTTACGCATGAGCGGCCCTCCCAGACGGATGTGCTCCTGAGTGTCCTCCGACAGTGTCCGATTTATCCCGGTTTTCGTGGATCTTGCAGGGTGAAGGCAGAGGTATGCCCTTGAGAGGCGGTTACGCTCGTGTCATGCAGCAAGTCGCGACGAGGCGCCGGAGCCAGCCGCCGCCTGCGCGCTTCATGTTCGAGGCATTGATCGATCCGTACCGCCAGCCCGCCCGGCACTGGCTGGAACTTCTCGAGAGCGAGATCGCACCGGAGATCGTCAGGGCTGAAGAACCGGAGTTGGTGATCTGGTCGTCGATCTGGCCGGACCGACCCGACGCCGTCATCCGATTCGACATCGAGGCGGTCGGAAACAGCACGATGCTGCGTTGGACGCTCTTCTTGGACGATCCGATACCGCCCGAGGCAGAGGTTGTCAGCATGCGAAAGCGGCTCAACACCTTGATAAATGCGAATCTCAGGTTCAACTTCGGCCAATAAGTTGGATCACTGCCGCATTACTTGGTGTCGACTCGGCCGATCGGGTCGGCGTTGTCGCTGAATGCGGCCCGGGCCGCTGGCCAGCTGTTCTCATCGATGCGCAACGCGGTCCGAAGGTAGGCAGTACTCATCCGTTGGATGGCGGCGACCCGCTCTGGGTTCTCGTCAGTGGTCTCGGCGACTTCGTATCCGACGATTCCACCGAGTGCGTGCTCGGCACCGTAGAAGGTCAGGAGGTCGGTGGCTCCGGGGCTGTGCGTGTAGGCGTCGGTGAACCAGTCGGGTCCGCGGCTGGACATCTTGGACTGGTCGTGGTCGCCCGCGACGACGAGTGTCGGCGTCGTCAGTTCCTGGAACGAGGGGCGCATGAACGGGAAGTTCGCCTGCGCGAACGGATGCAAGTTCTCGCCGCCGAGACCGGTTGCTGCGAAAAGGATTCCCGCGGTGACGCGACTGTCGGACATGTCCTGGCCGACCTGGCCGGCCTCGTCGAAGATCCTTGCTCCGAGGAGTGACTGAGCGGTTTGCCCGCCCCAGGAGTGACCAGTGGCGGCAACTCGACTGCGGTCGATGCGGCCGGCAAGCCCGGGCACGGCAAATTCGATGGTGTCGAGCTGATCAAGGATGCGTGTGAGATCCGCGATCCTCTCGGTCCAGATCGTCGGGAAAACCGGGTGGTCGAACCCGAAACCGTTCCGGCGCGAGTCCAGATGTGTCGGCTGGATCACCACGAATCCGTGGGATGCCCAGAATGCCGTGAGTGGCGAGTATCCATCGAGGTTCCAGCCGTTGCCGTGGGAGAACACCACAACGGGGAGGTTCGTGCCTGCTGCCGGAGCAGACACACGTACTTCCAGCGGGACAGGTCGATCGGGGGCGAACAACTCGACGGGGGCAACGGAGACGACCGGGGCGCCGGCGCCGATGATGCCGTTCAGAGTGTCGATCATTGATGAGGTCATGGCAAGTTCCTTGCTGAGGCTGCACCCTGCGATACTGTTTATCGGAGCGTCGCTCCGCAGCATTACGGAGCGTTGTTCCGTAATGCAAACATATGTCGTGAGTCAGCGAGGAGTGCACATGGCTGATGCGCAGGACGAGCAGTCGCGCGTCGCGTCTCCCAAGCAAGTCGGTCGCCCACGTCGGAGCGAGCAGGCGCTGCTCGACGCGGCGGCAGCAGTGTTCGTGGAGTCCGGAGTCGACGCTCCGGTGCGGGAGATTGCGGCGAAGGCCGGCGTCGGCATGGGGACGATCTACCGCCACTTCCCGACGCGTCCCGAGTTGGTGGTAGCCGTATACCGACACCAAGTCGAGGCGTGTGCGGACGCGGGCCCACAGATGCTCGCGGAGAGTGCAACGCCCGAGGCGGCTTTGCGGGCATGGGTGGCTTTGTTCGTGGAGTTCCTGGTAACCAAGCATGGGCTCGCCGGTGCACTACAAGGAGACAGCGCCGGGTCCGACGCTCTGCATATCTACTTCGTCGACCGCCTCGTTCCGGTATGTGACTCCCTCCTCGCGGCAGCGCTCGAGTCCGTTGGCACTGCTTCGCGGGTCGATGCGTACAACGTGCTCAAAGGCATCGGGAACCTTTGTATCGGTGCTGGGTCCGATGACCGGTACAAGGCCGAGGTCCTTGTACAGCTATTCATCTCGGGCGTACTCGCGCGGGAGGTTCGCTGACGCTCGGCAGTCAGATCAGCTCCGGATTCTCCGCGTACACCTCCTCGAGGATCGACATGTCGAACAGTTGCTCCGCCGTAATCTCCAGCCCCGCTTTCGACAGTGCCGCGATGTTCTGTTCGATCAGTTGGGGTGTCATCGTGAACAACCCGTTGGCTTTGGTATCTGCCGACACCACCAGATCATTCTGTGCGGTGGCTTCCTTGATCTGCTCTTCGAGTTCGAGGTTCTGGTCCTTGCCGTAGACCTCGACGGCAAGCCGTGCCGACTCTGCCGGATCGGCGACCGCATCCTTCCATCCTTGGATCTCGGCCTTCAGGAATGCCTTGAGTTTGTCCCTCTCGTTGTCGATGGTGGACTGGAGAACCGTGAACGATTCGGCGACCAACGGCAGGTTGTAGTCCGCGAAGAGGAAGTGGGCGTTGGGGAAACCTTTGGCGGCCAGTGTGATCGGCTCGTTGGTCACGTAGGAGACCCAGCCGTCCACCTCGCCGTTTGCCAGGGGGCTCGGATCGAACTGCGCGGGCACGATCGTCATCTGGCTTTCGGTCAGGCCGTTTGCTGCCAGGAGAGCTCCGAAGACGAGCTGATTGGAATCCTGGACGCCGATCTTCTTGCCGATCATGTCCTGCGGTGAGTTGATCGGTGCCGCAGCGGAACTGACAATCGCAAACGGATTCTTCTGGAACGTGGCCCCGACGATCTTCGCCTCCAGTCCGTCGAGCACAGCGGGGGCTGTGAGCTGCGGTGCGGACATTCCGATCCACACCTTGCCGGTGTCCAAGCCGGCTTCGACGCCGGTACCGGCTGCGCCACCTGCCACCAGGTCGACATTCCCGAACCCGGCATCCTTGTAGTACCCCTTGTCGAGAGCGAAGTACTCGCCGGCGAACTCGATGTTCTTGATCCAGGACAACTGCACTGCAACTGTTCCGAATTCGGAACCGTCGTCCGTGGTTCCGCCACTCGAACTGCTGGAGTCACTGCTACACGCGAGCAATGACGCACTACCGGCGACTGCGATGCCGGTCAGCGCGGAGTAGCGGAAGAAGGCCCTGCGGTCCAGCTGGCGGACGGGCTTGAATGGCGTCATGAATCGGAACACTAGGGCCAGTCGGTTTCGTTCAGTTTGCTTGGGAGAGAGAGTTTGTTGAGGTCGTGTTAACAGATGTCACGACTTGCCCGCCGAAGGACCGAAACGAGACAGAGCGATGCTTTCGAAGATCCCGACCACGGCGTAGAGGACGATCGACACCACGGTGATCACCACGATAGATGCCCACAATTCGTTGTACTGGTAGCGCGGAATGGCTTTGATCATGCTCGAACCCAAGCCTTGACCGCTACCGAGCCATTCGCCGATCAGTGCTCCGATCAAAGCGCCGGGCACTGACACCCTAGCGGCGGCGAACACCGCCGGAAGTGCGGACGGTACGGACACCATTCGCAATGCGGTCCAACGACTCCCGCCGTACGCAGCGATGAGGTCTTGTGCCTGAGCTGGAGCGGCGCGCAGACCGACCATGATCATGACCAGGGCCGGAAAGAACACCACTATCGCAACCATGACCGTCACACCCACGATTCCGCGGCCGAATATCAGGACGATGATCGGGGTCATCGCAACGAGAGGAACAGATCGTAGAAGCATTGCAACGGGCATGAAAGTCTGTTCGACAGTGCGGGAAACGACGAAGATCGATGCCACCACGAGCGCGGCAGTCATTCCGACGGCAAAGCCGACACCGGCGTCGCGCAGAGTGATGAACAGGTTGTCGATGATGCCCGAACGAGCGTCGGCGGATTTTGGGCCGGAGAACAGGTACTCCCAGACGTCGGCCGGCGTCTTTCCCACACGCGGGCCGACCTGGGGGAAGGCGTTGAGGAAGACCACCCAGATGACAAGCAACAGCGCCGAGGCGATGGCAATCGGGGCGAGGAATCTCAATGTTCCTCGTACCGCGGTCATTTCTGTGCTCCCGGAGCGCTCGTCCACGGGGTGACGAGCCGGGCGATCGCTGCGACGACGGCGTACCCCAGACCGGCGAGCAAGGCGGCGGCGATAGCCATTCCCCACGTTCGCGGGACGTTGTACGACGTCTGAGCGGCCGTTAGTGCGACGCCGATCCCGCTGTCCACCCCGCCGAGATACTCGCCGAGAATTGCACCCAGTACGGCCGAAGGTGCAGCAATCTTGAGGGCAGCAAAGGTGCTCGGAAGTGCGCTCACAAGTTGAACTTTGGTGAACTTCTGCCAACGCCCACCGCCGTAGGCGGCGACGAGATCGAGGCTCGTCTTGTCTGCCGATCTCAGGCCTGCGAGTGTGCCGACCATCGTGGTGAAGAAGCAGTACATTGCGGCGAGAAAGATTGTGGGGGTCCGGCCGCCGAAGACGACCAGGATGATTGGGCCAAGCGCCAAAAGCGGTGTGCAGTAGCTCAGGATCGCCAGTTGTGTGGCCAATCCCTCGATGGGCGGAATGAGAACGACAAGCACGGCAAGCGTGATCGCCAGCAGGTTTCCCCAGAGAAAGCCCTGCAGCGCACCGGAAGCCGTGACGGTGAAATTGGGTCCGTACAGCGACCAACCGTCGTCGAACATCGTCGAGACAACCACCCACGGCGTCGGAATCGTGCCTCCCGCAACACCGGCCGCCGCCAGAATCCACCAGAGAGCGATCAGTCCGCAGATGCCGACTGCACCACCGAACCACGTCGGACGCTTCAATCGGATCCGGCGCGGCACAGATGGCTGCGCCGCCGCGGTCGCGACGTTCTCGATATCGGTAATTGTCATGCGACGCCTGCTTTTCCGAAGAGCAGTCCGGAGAGGTAGTCGTGGATCTCGTGGAACTCGGGTGTACGCATCATCTCGGGTGTACGCGGGCGCGGCAGGTCGATCGGCACGACTTCGAGGACGCGTCCGGGCCGCGGCGTCATGACGGCAACGACGTCGGAGAGGAACACGGCTTCGGCGATTCCGTGAGTCACCATCAACGTGGTCGCCGGTTTCTCGGTCCAGATCCTGAGCAATTCGATGTTGAGCCGTTGACGGGTCATGTCGTCCAGCGCGCCGAAGGGTTCGTCGAGTAGGAGGACACTCGGCTTGACCACGAGCGATCGTGCGATCGACACACGCTGACGCATACCGCCGGACAATTGGGCGGGCTTGGCCTTCTCGAATCCTTCGAGGCCGACGAGAGCGATCAGGTCGGCTATCAGTCCGGGGTCGGGATCGATGCCGGCAACCTGAAGGGGCAGTTTGATGTTGGAGGCCACTGTTCGCCACGGCAGCAAAGCCGAATCCTGGAAGGCGATTCCGAGTTCGCGGCGCTTGCGTAACTCGGCGGGCGACTGCCCGTTGACAAGGGCCGTTCCCGACGTCGGATTATCGAGGCCCGCAAGGATGCGAAGAACGGTGGACTTCCCGCATCCGGACGGCCCGAGCAGAGACAGGAAAGAGCCTTCGCTGGTTTGAAGGGACACGTCGGTCAGCGCGGTCACCGACCGACGACCCATCTCGAAGGTCTTGCCGAGGCCGGAGATGTCGAGACCGGTTCCAGCGGGGCGAGGTGTGGTGACGGGACTGGTCATTCCCGCACAGTACGAACGTCCGGTTGCGGTCATGTTGCCTGCGCGTCACCGCTGCGTGAGGCTGGTTCAGCGTCTCCTGTCATAGCGCCGTGGTGAGATGGACCTCTGGACGGAGTGAGGGGAGCGAAGATTGCTGAAGTTGTACCGGGCCGAGCGTTCGGACACCTTGGTCTCGGCGTTGGCCACGCTCCTCCGTACACCGCTGTCGGATCCATTCGCCCGGGAAACTGTTGCCGTGCCGGCCAAGGGCGTCGAGCGTTGGCTCAATCAGCGGCTGTCCTCCCAGCTAGGCACGTCCGGACCGTCAGCAGTGGACGGAATTTCTGCGAACATCGCGTTTCCTTCACCCGCGCGCCTGGTCGCGGAGTCCGTGGCCGCGGTCAGTGGAATCACGGCTGACGACGACCCATGGTCGCCGACGCGATTGGTGTGGACGGTTCTCGATGTGATCGACGAGTCCCTCGGCGAGCCCTGGTGCGGAGTCCTGGCGAAACATCTCGAAGGCCATCGTGAAGGTCGACGGTTTGCCTCCGCCACACATGTCACCGAACTCTTCCGCAGTTATGCCGCGCAACGCCCGCAGATGCTGATCGACTGGGCCGCCGGGCGGTTGACCGACGGACACGGATTGGCGCTGTCGGAGGATTTCGAATGGCAGGCACGTCTGTGGTGCATCGTCGCGGACAAGATCGACGTTCCGGGGCCCGCAGAGCGACTGGGGCAAGTGAGCCGCGCACTGGTCGAGGACCCGGCCTTGGTCGACCTACCGGAACGTCTGTCGGTCTTCGGGCCGACCCGGCTGCCGGTCGATCAGCGAATGATCTTGAGCGCACTCAGTGCGAATCGGGACGTGCACATCTGGCTCCCGCATCCCAGCCCCGCGCTGTGGACCAAGATGAGCTCGCGCATACCGCCTCGAAGTGAGAGCACGATCCGACGTTCGGAAGACGGGTCAGCGCTGATATCCGCCAATCCGTTGCTGTCGAGTCTTGCTCGCGACGTTCGTGAACTTCAGATCAGCCTCGGTGCCGCCGAGTTCGAGTCGGTGCATCTTCCCGAACCAGCCGGCCCGAAATCCCTCCTCGCGACGGTCAAAGCCGACGTCATCGCAGATCGTGCTCCCAGCGTTGCAGCGGAACCGGATGGGACAGTTCAGGTCCACGCTTGCCACGGGCCGGCACGGCAGGTCGAGGTGCTCCGCGAATGTCTGCTCCGATTGTTCGAGGACGACCCGACATTGCAGCCACGCGACGTACTCGTGATGTGCCCGGACGTCGAAACGTACGCACCCTTGGTTCGTGCTGCATTCGGGCAAGGCGTCCATGGCCACCCCGGGCATCTTCTTCGAGTAAGGCTGGCAGACCGCGGATTACGTCAGACCAATCCAGTCCTCGCCGTTCTCGGCTCTCTCCTCGAATTGGCCGACGGCCGGGCCACAGCCAGTGAGGTTCTCGACCTGGCCGCGACCGAGCCTGTCCGCACACGTTTTTCGTGGGGCGACGACGAGTTGGAAAGACTGCGGGAATGGACGACGGAAGCGGGTGCTCGCTGGGGAATCGGTAGTCGGCAGCGTGCCACGTTCGGCCTCGATGCATTTCCGCAGAACACCTTCAACACCGCCATGGACCGAATCTTGTTGGGGGTCAGCGCGGACGAATCGGAAAATGCCTGGTTGGATCTCGCGCTACCACTCGATGACGTGGACGGCACAGACATCGACCTGACTGGACGTTTCGCAGAGTTCGTCGATCGCCTGGCCGTCTCGCTTCGCGATCTTGCCGGCCCACATTCACCGGCCGAATGGCTTCGTGTGCTGATGCGGGCCCTGGATCTGCTGACCGACACAGCGCCCGCAGATTCCTGGCAGAGCGCGGGGGCCCACCGCGAACTGGTAGCTGCTGTGGAATTCGGCGGAGAGACGGTGTTACGTCTGGCCGATGTTCGCGCGATGCTCTCGCGCAGCCTCGCGGGCAGACCGACGCGTGCCAACTTCCGAACCGGCGAACTGACGGTGTGCACGATGGTTCCGATGCGTTCGGTACCGCATCGCGTGGTCGTGCTGATCGGACTCGACGACGAGGTGTTCCCTCGAACCGGTGGAGTCGACGGCGACGACATCTTGTCACGTGATCCCGTTGTGGGGGAGCGCGATCTGCGCAGTGAAGACCGGCAACTGCTTCTCGATGCCGTGATGTCTGCGGGCGAACATCTGATTCTGTTGTATACCGGTGCCGATCCGGTCACCGGTGTCGTCAGACCACCGGCGATCCCCCTCAGTGGCCTTCTCGACGTACTCAGTGCGACGGTGGGTCCGGACGCTGTGAACGGGGTGCTGACACGGCATCCGTTGCAATCGTTCGACAATCGAAACTTCGCGCCGAACAAGCCGTTCAGCTTCGACACGGCAGCGCTGGCCGGTGCGAGGGCTGCCTCCGGAACACCGGTCGAATTGCCGACAGTCTTGTCGGCCGAGCTACCCGAGGTGCATCCGAAGGAAGTGAACCTCGCAGACTTGGTGAACTTCCTGGTACATCCCGCGCGTGGTTTTCTGCGCCAACGCCTCGGCGTCCGGGTACCGGAACTCGACGACGACATCGCGGATTCGCTGGCAACCGAGCTCGATCCACTGTCCACCTGGGCTCTGGGTGACCGAATGCTTCTCTCGCGCTTGGCTGGACGCAGCTCGGCGGATTTCCGTGCGGCCGAGTGGCGCCGCGGCACTCTGCCGCCCTACAACCTGGGCGCCACGGTTCTGGGCAACGTCGAGTGGGTGGTAGACCAACTTGCCGGTCTTGCATTGCCACACCTCGAGGGCGACTCCGAGGCTGTCGACGTCGACATCGACCTCGGTGACGGGCGTCGTCTCACCGGAACGGTAACCGGTGTGCACGGCGATTCAGTGGTGCGAGCGTCGTATTCCTCACTGGCGCCTAAACATCGGATGACGGCCTGGATCAACCTCCTCGCCTTGAAAGCACACGGACGACCCGGTCCGCTCGATGCAGTGTCGATCGGACGGGGTCGGGGAAAGACAGCAGCGGCACGATCAGTGCTCGATGCGCCGGGCAATGCGGTCGAGATCCTGCAGCAACTGGTGGACCTACGCGAGCGGGGGCTGCAGCGTCCGTTGCCGATGTGGGCCGCTACTTCAGCCGAATATGCGCGCCGACGCTTTGGTGGCGAGTCGGTCGACGATGCGACAAACGGTGCGGACACCCAGTGGACCGGGCAGTACGGCGAGATGATCGATCCAAGCAACACTTACGTTTTCGGAGAGGCTCGAACACTGGCGGAGTTGGCTGCGGATCCGCCGTCGGACGACGAATTCGTCTGGGCCGAGGAACCGACTCGATTCGGAGTTCTCGCCCGACGACTGTGGGATCCGTTGCTGACCAACGAAAGAGCGGAGTAACCCGTGGACTTCGATCTATTGGGGCCACTACCGACCGGCACTACGGTGTTGGAAGCGAGCGCCGGAACTGGCAAGACCTACGCGATCGTCGGACTCGCGACCCGTTGTGTTGCCGAAGGTCTCGCCGACATATCGCAAGTTCTGCTGGTGACATTCAGTAGGGCCGCCACTCAGGAACTTCGTGAGCGTGCCAGGGAGAGGTTCGCGGGAGTGTCCGCCGCTCTGGTCGACCCGGAGGCGGCGAGGCGGTCGGATGATGATCTGGTGGCGTACCTCGCCACAGCTGACGACGAGGAGATCGGCGTGCGGCGTCGTCGACTCCTGCGCGCTCTCGCGGAGTTCGACGCCGGCACCATCACGACCACCCACAGTTTCTGTCAGAGGATGCTCGACGGGCTGGGCATCGCCGGGGAACGTGAACCGGACACAACTTTTGTGGAGTCGGTCGACGACCTGATCAGTGAGGTCGTCTCGGATTTGTACCTCAGCCGCTACAGCCGGACGGACTCGTCTCCACCGTTCTCCACGAAGGACGCGCTGGCCATCGCCCGAAGCGCAGTCGGCGATGGTCAGGCAATTCTCGAACCCGACGGCGAGGAGGAGACCGCACCCGGTCAGCGCGTCCTCTTCGCGGCTGCTGCTCGTGTCGAGGTCGAACGACGTAAGCGGACCAAAGGAATTCGCGACTTCAACGATCTGCTGACGCTGTTGCACGGTGTATTGACGGATCCGGAATACGGTCCCGTCGCGTGTCGTCGGGTGCGCGAAAAGTTCAAGGTTGTGTTGATCGACGAGTTCCAGGACACCGATCCGTTGCAGTGGGACATTCTGCGGTTGGCCTTCCACGGTCACACCACCCTGGTCCTGGTCGGTGATCCCAAACAAGCCATCTATGCGTTCCGCGGGGCAGAAGTCCTGAGTTATCTCGATGCGGTCGATCAGGCTGATGCGCACCAGGAGTTGACCACCAATTGGCGTAGCGACCCAGGGTTGTTGGCGGCACTCGAACACCTCTACGGTGGTGCCGCACTCGGCAACGAAGGCATCGTCGCGCATCCGGTGGAGGCTTCGCACAAGAAGTCTCGGTTGTTCGGCCCGGTGCCGATGCGTGTACGCCATCTGCCCCGTACCGGAGCCGGACCGCTCAATCGTTCGGGATTTCCGGCCGTAGGCAGACTTCGCAGTCGCGTCGCGGACGACGTCGCAGCAGACGTGGTCGCGCTCCTGGGCGGCGATGCCCGCTTGGCAGTCGACGGTGATCCACGCCCGGTCGAACCGGGAGACGTCGCGGTGTTGGTGCGCACCCACAAGCACGTGGCGATGATCCGCGATGCTCTCGATGCCGTCGGTGTACCTTCCGTATTGACCGGAGGGTCCAGTGTTTTCGCGACACCCAGTGCGACCCAGTGGCTGTGGCTGTTGCAGGCGATCGAGCAGCCCCATCGCTCCGATCGTGTCCGGTTGACGGCCCTCTCGCCGATTTTCGGGCGCACCTCCGAAGAACTGGACAAGGACGGCGACAACGTCGTTGCAGAACTTGCAGGTCAACTGCGCTCCTATTCCGGGCTGTTCGCACGCGTCGGGTTTGCGGCTGTGTTCGAAAGAATCTCTGCCGAAACAAATCTGGAGAAGCGTGTACTCGCGGCCCCGTCCGGCGAACGAGATTTCACCGATTTGCGGCACGTCGCACAACTCCTCGGTCGCGTCGCCACCGAGGAAGCGTTCGGGTTGAGCGCACTGGTTCGCTGGCTTTCCGACCGAATCAAGGATCCGACGTCCGGGAGCGCGACCGACAGAAGCCGTCGCCTCGACAGTGACGCTGCCGCAGTGCAAATCGCTACGGTGCATGCCACCAAAGGGCTCGAGTTCCCGATCGTCTACGTCCCGTTCAGTTGGGAGAGCGTTGGCGGCTTCAACTCGCCGACGCAGCTGTTGCACGACCCGGAGGGACGCCGCATCCTCGACGTCGGCGGGCAGGAAGGCCCGGGGTACAACGCCAGAAAGACTGTTGCGGAGGCCGAAGAAGCGGGCGAAGAACTGCGGCTGCTGTACGTGGCGCTGACCCGGGCGCAGTGCCAACTCGTGCTCTGGTGGGCACCCAGCTACGGGACCTCCCGCTCGCCGCTGCACCGGTTGATGCTCGGACGTACACCCGGCATCGCCGAACCTGCTCGGGTAGTGAAGGTGCTCGACGACGGTACAACCGCAGCACGGCTCGCAACCTGGCCGGCAGCAGCGTCCGACGTGATCTCGGTGGAACCTGTTGGTCCCCATCCGCCCTCGCCCGTCCACTGGTCCAGAGCGGCTGCGGACATGACCGAACTGGCCGCGGCGCGTTTCGATCGAGACCTGGACACTCTTTGGCGTCGTACGTCGTACTCGGCACTCACCGCCGGAGCGCACCACGCGGTCACGACCACGGGCAGCGAGGTCGAGGATCCCGAAAAAGACGACGAGCCAGAGGATTCCGTAGACCTCGGGAGCATTACCCCCTCGCCCCTGGAGGCGTTCCCTTCACCCATGAACGGACTTCCCGCGGGCGCCGCATTCGGCACGCTGGTGCATGAGGTGCTCGAGGTGGTGGACACGGCTGTGGCAGATCTGAGAGAGGAACTCGGGATGCGTTGCGCCGAGGCGGTCTCGGTACGGGCGGCCGAGGTCGACTCCGAAGCACTCGCGGATGCGCTGTATCTGGTGATGCAGACTCCCTTGGGATTCGGAACCTTGGCAACGATCGCGCCGAAAGATCGTCTTCCCGAACTCGATTTCGAACTCCCACTGGCCGGTGGCGACGATCCGGTGTCGATGAGTGTCACACTCCGCGGAGTGTCGGAACTGTTGAGGCGCCACCTTTCCTCCGACGACATTCTGGCGTCGTACGCCGACTATCTGGACCGTGTCGAGACGTCACCGATGCGCGGATTCCTGACGGGCAGTATCGACGCAGTCTTGCGGATCCCGGGCCCGTCGTTCGTGATCGTCGATTACAAGACCAACCGGATCGGTCGCGGCGATCTGACGGCTGCCAACTACACGCGTGAACTCATGGCGACGGAGATGATGCGCTCGCACTATCCGCTGCAGGCACTGCTGTATTCGGTTGCACTGCATCGGTATCTGCGGTGGCGCCTGCCCGACTACGATCCGCACCGTCATCTCGGGGGCGTGCAGTATCAATTCGTGCGTGGGATGCTCGGCCCGGACAGCCCGCCGGAATGCGGTGTCTTCGAATGGAAACCGCCTGCTCAGCTGACGGTTGAACTATCGGATCTGCTGGCCGGTCTTGATGCGTCCCACACAGTAGGGGAGAAGATTCGATGACCGAGGCGCAATTGGCGCAGCGCGCCAAAGGGATCGTGCGAATCTTCAACGAAGCCGGGGTTCTGGTTGCCGCCGATGTTCATGTCGCGACGAGAGTGTGCAGCCTGGGCGGTGAAACTTCCGAAGAAGTGATGCTGGCCGCGGCGTTGGCAGTTCGGGCCGTGCGATCAGGTTCGGTGTGCCTCGATCTACGACGGATGCGTGATGTGAGCGTCGACAATGCGACGGAGGAGGAACTTACGTCGTTGCCGTGGCCCGAACCGTCGGAGATCGTTGCCGCCCTTCGGCTGAGCCCTCTGGTGATCGGCGGAAACGCCGGACCTCTCAGACCGCTCCGGTTGGTCGACACGGACGACGGTGAACTCCTCTACCTCGATCGATATTTTCTGCAGGAGCAGACGATTCGGCGAGTGCTCGACGAGCGGGCGTCCACGTGGCCGCCCGCCGACCTGAAGGCGGTCCGAACGCGGCTGGATTCGCTGTTCGTCGACGAGAACGGGCCGACCATCGCGCCGGATCGTCAACGGATAGCAGCTGCTCTCGCCGCGACACAGTGGACCACCGTCATCGCCGGTGGGCCCGGAACCGGCAAAACCCATACGGTCGCACGTATTCTCGCTCTCCTGTCGGAGGAACTGGGTTCGAATGCTCGCATCGGTCTGGCCGCACCGACGGGTAAAGCCGCAGCACGGCTGCAGGAGTCCGTACGTGAGCAGACCGCGAGCCTTGGCCTTCCCGAAGAACTCGCGGCCATGACCCTGCACCGCCTACTCGGTTGGCAGCGGGGGAGTTCGAGTCGTTTCAAATACAATGCGACCAACAGACTTCCCTACGATGTGGTCGTCGTCGACGAGACGTCGATGGTCTCCCTCACGTTGATGGCGCGCCTGCTCGAAGCCGTTCGCCCCGATGCCCGGCTACTGCTCGTCGGCGATCCCGATCAGTTGACCTCAGTCGACGCGGGCGCTGTTCTTGCTGATCTTGTCGCCCGCCCGGTAAAGGTCAGTGGAAATCCGACGCTGACACAGTTGGTGGGTGACGATCTCACGGCCACTGGTTCCGAAGAGGCATTGAGTGCGGATGAACAGGATCGTCTGCGGGGCGGGATCATTCAACTCTCACGCGGGCGCCGCTTCGACGGAACCATCGCGTCGTTGGCCAGGGCAGTTCGAGCGGGAGATTCCGCTGAGGTTCTGCGTATCCTGCGCAGCGGTGATCCAGCCGTCTCCTTCCATTCGCCCGAGGATGTTGACGCATTGCGCGCCGACATCGTTGCGAGTTCAGAGGTGGTGACGGCGTCGGCCGAGGTGGGTGATGCGATCGGCGCGCTGAAAGGCTTGGAATCGCACCGCCTTCTGTGCGCCCACCGTGACGGACCGTACGGTGTCGGGAGGTGGGCGCAGCAGGCGATGGAGTGGGTCGGCACGGCATCAGGGCAATTCCTGGACCCGACGAGGTGGTATCCGGGCCAACCCCTGTTGGTGACGGCCAACGACTACGAGGCGAAGATCTACAACGGGGATGCCGGGGTGATCGTGCAGCGTGAGGATGGCGTGCCTATTGCCGCATTCCAGCGGGGCAGTGATGCGTTTCTGATTCACCCGAGCCAACTCTCGTCGGTGCAGACGGTTTACGCGATGACGATTCACCGGAGCCAGGGCAGCCAGTACGACACCGTATCGGTGATGTTGCCGGCCGAGGCGTCGTCACTGCTGACTCGGGAGTTGTTGTACACGGCGATCACTCGCGCCAGAAACCATGTGAGAGTAATCGGCACCGAGGATTCCGTGAGGGCGGGAGTGCAGCGACAGGTACTCAGGGCAAGTGGGCTGCGTCGTGAGATCCGTCCGTACGACGGGCCGTGAAAGTCGGATGTTGCGGATTCTCTCGGTCATACGTTGTATACGACGAACACCTTGCGTACGGTCTCGGTGACCGTCCACGTACCCTTCCATCCGATTGGGAAGATTGCACTCGTACCGGCAACGAGATGTACGGGATCGCCGTCGTCCTCCTCCACGGTCATGGCGCCGGAGACGATGGTGATGATCTCGCCGCGGGTGAGGAACTCCCACCGCGACTTTCCCGGTTCGCTCTCCCAGACTCCGGATTGAATGCGGCCGTCGTCACTGGTGAACTCGACATCTGCACGAGTGATGATGTCTCCGCCGAGTGGCTCTGCACTGGGTTGGCCGAGCAGTGCTTGCTGGAAGATCCCACTTGCGCTGTTCAACTCTGCGGCACGGAAGGCAATGGTCACAATTCAATCCTGACTTTCGAAACTCATATGAATCATCGGACTTGTCGATGATGTCGTGTGTCTGCTGAGCCGGGATACATTCACTTGTCGCATCTTTCGGCGTTTCGCTCGTACAGATGTCGAAAGGGTGATCGACCATCATTCAACCGGGGCTCAGGGAACCGTCTCACGCCGAAACATGCCCGAGCCCAGGGAAAACGCCCCCGCGCCGGTGATCTCGAACGGGGGTGATCGGTTGTGTATGAGGGGTTTACGTGGTGGACGCTGTCAACGAGGTGATGAAGCGCTCGGCTGCCGCGTCGACCTCGGCGTCGGGGGTGAGCAACCTCTGTAGCAACAGTCCTCGCAGACATGCGGTTGCGATGATGCTCTGCTGCTTTGCGTCCACCATTGTGAACCCTTCGCGGAGGGCCGCCGCTTCGAGGAGGTGCGCCAAATCGTCGAGGTCGGCGGCGAAATCTTGAAATGCTTTGTGCTCGTAAACCGCAAGTCCGGCCAGGTGAAAAAAGGTGCGGCTTCGATCTTCGTGCTCGGCGTTCGAGTAGAAGGTCCAGATCGCCCTGCACAGGGCCGCGAACCCGAGATCCTTGCCCATCGCGGCGATGACGAGGTTGTCACGGCGGCGAGCTTCCGACAGCACGGCGCTGAGGAGTCCCGGTCGTGATCCGAAGTGATAGGTCAGCAGCGTGTGGTGCACTCCGAGTCGCTCCGCTACTTGGCGCATCGACAGCTTCGGGCTTGGGCCGGTTTCACCGAACTCGTCGAACAGTGCCTGCAACAGTCGCTCTCGACCCTCCCCAACCGGCGATCTCACGCTACCTCCATTGACGGGTTCACCACTGTTGAGTACGGTACCGCATATCGAATTCACCAGTGTTTAGGAGAGTGGTTTCCAATGCTCGGGAGGTCCCTTTGACTGACGTATGGTTTGCCGGCGGCATGGTCGCGGATGGATCGGGCACCGAACCGGTCGAAGTCGACGTGTGCGTGAGTGGCGGCATTGTCACCGCGATCGGACAGGCGCCGTCGGGTTCGACGACAGTTGACTTGGACGGCATGCTTCTGACTCCGGGGCTGATCGATGCTCATGTGCACCTGGGTATTTCGAGTCCGATCCGAAGGCAATTCGGGTTTGAGCTCTCGGCAGCCGAACTGGCTGCGGGCATCTTCGCCACCGCGGGCGATGCCCTCGACGCGGGCTTCACCACGGTGCGAGACGTCGGTGGCATCGACGGCGGAGTCGTCGACGTTATTGCGAGCGGCAAGGTGCGTGGTCCGCGCGTCCTCTCGTGCGGTCCTGTGCAGTGCCAGACCGGTGGACACGGCTACTACGGGGCCGCGTGGGAGCCGACCGAGCTGTGGAACATGCACCACATTCCCGGGCTCTGCGCCTTGTCCTTGATGTCGGGTAATGCCGACGAGCTACGACGCAACGTGCGCGAATCGTTCCGCCGAGGCGCAACATTTCTGAAACTGTGCGTCACCGGCGGTGTCGTCGGAGGCCATGACAGCCTCACCGACACACAGTTCACCGTCGAGGAAATCTCCGTGGCAGTGGAAGAAGCAGCGTCGCGCGGCACCTACGTCACGGTCCACGCGCACAACAATGCGGGCATTCGCAACGCGGTGCGGGCCGGCGTCCGGTGCGTGGAACACGGCACCGACATCGATGCGGAGACGGCCCAGCTGATGCGGGAACATGACGTGGCACTTGTCCCCACCTTCGCCGTGGTCGAGCAGTTGGCGGACACCGAAAGCATGGACCTGGACCCGGCAATACGAGAGCGTGCAGCCGGAGTGCGTCAACGCATGGCCAGAGCGCTCGAGGCCTCTCGCGCAGCAGGCCTGAGGATCGGCCTGGGCTCGGACCTCATCGGGCCGCACCAAAAGCGCCGAGGTGAGGAGTTGCACTTGCGCGCGGAGTTGGAGTCGCCGATGCATGCACTCGTTTCGGCCACCAGCGTCAATGCCGACATTCTCGGTATCGGGGAAAGCGTCGGGACGATCCGCGTCGGTATGCAGGCGGACATGGTTGCCTGGCAGCAAGACCCACTCCGAGACGCAAAGGTGTTCGCCGATCCGGACATGGCTGTTCTCGTCGTGAAGTCCGGAAATATCGTCAAGGGAGACGTTCGATGAGCGCAATGCTGCACGGATGCTTTGCAGACACGGAGTACTTCGAAATCACGGCGAAGTCGGGGTACAGCTACGGCATCTGGGTGACCACACCCCCCGGCTACGCGGACTCCACGGATCCCTTACCGCTGATATACGTGATGGACGGCAACTGGGCTGTAGGTCTTACCGCCCCGCTCATCGTCACGCAGGCAGACCCGTATCTGACGATCGCCCCGTACATCCAGGTCAGCGTCGGTTATGCCGGTGAAGAAGCTGCCAACTGGGCACGACTACGCAACCGCGATCTCGTGCCGCCCGGGGAACCGGTAGGCGAAGAAATGATGGCTACTCTTGCCGCTGCTCGCGACTCGGGTGCAATGACCCAGGAGTATGTGGACGCCTACCTCGAGGAGCTGGCAGACACCCACGCGGACGTCTTCCTCGACTTCCTGACCAACGAACTCCACCCTCGCCTGTACTCGTCGGAGCTACGTGTCAGCGAGTCCGGGCACGGACTCTTCGGGTACTCGTACGGAGGCCTTTTCGCCCTCTACGCATGGCTGCGCGACGCGCCCCCATTCGCGACCTTCGGTGCGGGTAGTCCCGGAGTTGTGAACGCCGACAGCCAGATCCACACACTGGTCGAGGCACTGCCCGAGCGTGGCGTGGGCTCAGTCGTGCCGCAATTGCACGTCACGCTGAACGAAGCCGAACTGACAGGGCCCATTCCGATCTATCGCGGACTGGCACGTAACGTTCTTGCTGTCGTGGAGCAGTTGCACGGCAATGGGTGGTCGCAGGATGTTTCGACCGCGTTGTTGCACGAGACGCACGTCACCGGGCTGCAGGCATCGTTCCTGAGCTACTTGAAAAAATGCCATGCACGGTAGCTGTTCGTCCCGGCGACGATGTGCACGCTGACACGTTCGACGGGCGATTTTCCGTAGACGCCGTTGAAGGAGAAGTCGGCTGTGGGTGTCCACCACGTGGTGGACACCCACAGCCGTGTCTATTCAGTTGTCGTGGCTATCGATTCTCCAAGCCGGACAACACTTCTAACCCATGACGGTCCCGGTCGACTCGGCATTGGGTGCCCGAAGGCGGGAGAATGCGCCGAGGTCGATTTCGAGCCCGGTGTGCATCCCGACATAGGTCAGGGGATCAGCGTCGTGATCGTGTCCAGCTTCCACCTGGTCGATGATCCTGGACATGAGGCGCCCAGCGATGGGCGCATTTTTGAATTGGTTCCCGCTGGTGCCCATGGCGACGTAGAAACCTTGCCTGTCTGTCTTGTCATAGATCGGGGTCCAGTCGGATGCTGCGTCGTACACGCCGGCAATACCTTTCGGTTGTGACGGGACCTCCAGGGTGGGGAAACGCCTGGCGGCGCGGAAAACCTGCGCTTCGAACCGGGCAACAGTGCGATTCGGGTTGGCGGTATCAGGATCGTCGATCCACTCGAGCGGATCGCAATCCGGTTCGGTTCCGCCGACAAGGAAACCGTTTCCAGGTTCGGCTCGCATGTAGGTTCCGAGATCCAAATCGGCGATCATCGGGCCGAGGATCTCGTCGTCGTTGTAGCCAATGGGTGCGGTGACGTGATGAACTTCCTGGCGCAAGGGCCGAACCGAAACCTTGAAGTCGGCCCCGACGTTCGACAGCTTGTTGAACGCTCCTGACCAGGGGCCGGCGGCATTGACGACAATCTTGGATTTCACACTTTCCCCGTCGTCGAGCCCTAGCTGCCAGATGCCGTCAGGCAACTGCTCGACTGCCACTACACGCGTGTTGTATGCGAAAACCGCACCGTGCGAACGTGCTGCCGCAGCAAGATTCGCGGCGGCCAGTTGCGGGTCGTCGACGAACCCCGCCTGAGGTGTGTACAGCGCGCCGAGCGTGGTTTCGGCATCTGCGAAGAAGGACTCCGAGTCGACTGGCTTCGGAGGATAGTATTTGCCGGCGTCGATACCGGGAATCTTCTCGACGAGTGTCGTTGCGTCCCAAAGCTGGTAATCGATTCCTATCTTCTCGAATAATCCGATCGTGCGCGCGTGGGGCGCGACGTCGACGTCGAGCAGTGCCATCCCGCATTGCCGAAACTTCGCAAGCGCGCCGTCGACTGTCGCGTTGAGATGCTCGTTCCAGTTTTGCCAGCAATGCAGCGACTCCCAAGCCGCAGCCATACCGTCGAATGTGGAGTAGTTGAACCGGATAACCGCACTGGATGCACTGGTCGAGCCGTAGCCCGGACCACCAGACTTGTCGATGACCAGGACTTCGTAACCTCGAGCGGCCAGTTCGTAGGCGATGGAGCTGCCGATCACTCCAGCTCCGACCACAACTGCATCGGTCTTGTCGGTAGGCACTTTCGGCCTCTCTTTCTACTGATGGCTTCGCCGGATCGAAAGCACAGCTGTTCGATCCGGCAAGCTTGGGTTCTGGTAATTCCGACGCCGTCGACTTCCTCTGGAGAGCTTCATCCCGACTTCTCGGATTCGGCTCTGCCTTAATGAATTTGGCACCTGAAAGTCCAGAGGTGTTCGTCGTCCTCAACTCTCTCGTGGCGGCCATCGGAACGCTATCGACAGCTGCGCAAAAAATTACAGCCGTGGCGCGTCCGTTGTCAGAAATGTTTCGTCGGGCTGCCCTGCGTGGCAGACCAGTTTTTCGTTTCCGGAATCCCTCGCCACAGAATGGGAAGCGCGATCAAAGCGATGGCGGTCGCATAGAAGGCAGGCGACAGATCGCTTCCAGTGGCGTTGACCAGTGCTGCGCACACCAGAGGAGCGGTCCCTGCAAAAAGTGCATATGCGATGTTGTAGGGGATTGCCGTGCCGGTGAATCGAGCATGCGTCGGCATCATTTCGAGGATTACGAGCAAAGCGGACGCGAGTAGGGAAAGCGCGATGACCAGAGCAGCCAGTGCAATGGCAATCGCGAAAATGTTTCCGGTGCCGATGAGCATGTAGCTGGGCACCGAAACGAAAACTGACATCACCATGCCGATTCTGACAAGAGGTCTCCGGCCGATTCGGTCGACCGTGGCGCCGAAGAAGATGAACAGCGGGACTGCGAGAACCAAAGCGCCGGTTGTCATCAGCAGTGCCACCGTGCTCGAAACGTCGGCTGAAAGAATCAGAAATGTCGGCATGTAGCCGAGCAGCATATGAGTAACGACACCGAGCGAGGCGAAGTACACGAAGGACGTGAGCAGAGTCCGCCAGTGATTGCGGAACAGATCTGCGAGTGGGCGGGTTGGAAGGGAATCGTTTTCTTGCATTTCCTTGAACGCCGGAGTCTCCTCGACGGCAAGCCTCATGAACAGGCCCACCATGGCGACAACGCCTCCGATGATGAACGGCCAACGCCATCCTCCGTCGGCGAAGTGCTCAGCGCCGACCGAGCTGAATGACAAGACTGTGACCGTGGCCAAGATGCTGCCGACAAATGACGAAGAGCTGATTATCCCTGCGTACAAGCCTCGGCGGTGGGACGGCGCATGCTCGACGACGAAGGTGGCAGCTCCGGTGTATTCGCCCCCGGCCGAGAATCCTTGAACCAATCGGCACAGCAGCAGCAACAGCGGTGCGGCAACACCGATCGAAGCGTACGTCGGTAGGAGACCGATTGCCGCCGTCGAGCAGCCCATGAGCGTAATTGCCAGGGACAGTGACCTCCGTCGGCCGAGGCGGTCACCCAGTCTTCCGAAGAATATGCCGCCGGCAGGTCTGGCCAAGAATGCGACTCCGTAAAGAGCGAAGGTGGCAAGCAGTGCGCCACTGCCGAACTCCGGAGGGAAGAACACTGTCGCGAGAACTGCGGCAGTGAAACCGTAGATCGTGAAATCGAACCATTCGACGATGTTGCCTGTCGCGCCGGCAATCAGGGCCCTACGGCGTGCCGATCGACGTCCGGGTGACGTCTCGGTTTGATGCTCTACAGGAGCATTTGCTGTGCCGGTCATGATGATTCCTCTCGGGATATGCTGAATGGCAACGGCTTTGCGATATCACGGTCACCGATGTCATTCGAGGTATTCGACATTGAAAGAGGTCGGTGGGATTCGATGTTGAACTGGCGACCGAAGGTCGTTTGTCGATTTCGGGTCGGAGGCGACTTCGTCTGAGGGAGATCGTGCCGGCCGGCCTCGCTCCCCATTACGCAAATCCCACGGCTGCAACAGATCTCGTCGCTGCCACTTCTGCCGGTTTGCGGACCGAGTGAAGACGTCACGGGTCTCGGGTGCTTGGCATGAAGCGAGCCTATGGTGTAAAAGTTAGTTGCATCACTGTCATGTGTTCAATTTTCTACGTAGAAATTTGGGCATATGTTGCAAACCGGAGAGGGGGCTCGTACAGTTCGACCATGGTCGGAGAACTGCAGCATTTGGTGGACACTACCGGGCGCCGACTGGACCGTTCCGTTGCGATCGATGATGTACAGATTCGTCTGCTCGCGTACAACTCGCATGACAGTGCCGTCGATTCAGTCAGAATGAATTCCGTTCTACAGCGGAATGTTTCACGCGAGATCGTAGACTTCATCTACGCGAGTGGAGGCCGTGAAGCCCTCGATCTCTTCACTGTTCCCGTCAACGAAGAACTAGGGCTGACCCTTGGCCGGGTCGGGATGCCGATCCGATACCGCAATGCGCTGCTGGGCTTCGTCTGGCTGTTGACTTCGGAGGGCGAAGTTGACGAGGATCAAGCCGAGGTCTTGAGGCGCACGGCTGATGCGGCAGCGATGATCCTCCACCGCGAACAGTTGCTGGACGAGTTGTCCCGAAGTCGGGAGCGGGAACTTACTCGAGACGTCCTGTCGGGCGAGCGGTCGCTGCGCGAGGACGCGGCAAACAGGTTGGCCGAGGAGGGCTTGTTGGCTGCGGGTCCAGCAGTCGTGGTCACTGTGTTGCTCCGTCCTGGCGACCAGTCGACATTGACCGAAAGAGATCGTCTGAGTGTTGCCGTCGGCGTCGATCAGCTTCGTCGGAGGCTCCCGCGGAACAGTGCAATCCAACTCGACCGCCCCGACCACAGTCTGTTGATCGTATCGGTGGCCGAACGCTCGACTCAAACCCATCTGGTCTCGCTGATCGTGGCAGCCCGGGAGCGAGTCTTGTCTGAAAGTGGGCGCCAGAACATCGAATGTTGGGTCGGTATCGGTGAACCGCGAACCTCGGTTGCACACGTGCGCGAATCCTACGAAGAGTCCAGACGTTCCGCAGATGTGGCCCAGGTCGTCAAGGTGCTCGGAAATGTTGTGCGTTATCGGGATCTCGGCGTCTACGGACTTCTGGCCGAACTGTCGGAGGATCGACTCGAGAACAGTATTCACTCAGGTTTGCAGTCCTTGCTCAGCCATGAGGACTCGAAAAGTGAGGCTCTTCTCGCGACGCTGGAGAGTTTTTTGGACAATGCCGGTGACGTAAAGCGAACGTCAGAGGCGCTCTGTGTGCATCGAGGGAGCTTGTACTATCGCTTGCGGCGAATTCAGGAGATAACACGAGCAGACTTGGCAAACGGCGACGACCGGTTGGCCTTGCATTTGAGCCTGAAAGTCGCGCGGCTGTTGGATCTCCGATGATCCCGATCCGAGAAGAGGGGACTGCGGAAGAATCAAGCGGCTCAACGTAGTTGGCGGCTTTCGATCGTCAAGCGGGATGATTCCGGGGTGGGAAAGGAAGCGCGTCGTACATCGGCCGGGGTGGGTTGGCTTGACCTGCTGAGACGTTCATACGTTTGATCGGGCATCTTCTATTTTCTTGTCGGCAGATGCGGCGGAGCGCAACTTTTTCGGGCATTGAAAGTGCAGAATCGTCGAGATGGGTGTCGAGCTGTGTGAAGAAGGCGCGTTTTTGCAAACCGAAATGACGACGAATTTGGTCTGAGTTCGGTCCCCCGGTACGCAGATGTTCGCGCGCGAACTGGACTATTTGTTGCCGACTGCAAACAGGGGATCTAGCGTCCATTCCCGTTGGCTCCCTTTATGGTTGGATTGGATCAGATACCTGAGTCGGTGCGATTCGTATGCACCCCTTCACCGCAGGTCTGGTCTGATCTTTCCGAAGTCGGAGTCGCGGAGATACATGCAGTTGTTCGAGATCGTTCCCCCGAAATTGAACAAACGCGCCAGACTGGATTGTGGCCATCGAGGCTGTACGTCTATCCATTTGCTGGTTGCTGAGCCGGCTGGTCAGTACGACACTGAACCGGTGATGTTGCCGGCCTATCGCCAAACGGTGAAGTGGTTTTGCCAGGAGAACGACACGTTTTTGCCGGCATTCGAGACGACGACTCCGCGCGGATCGACCTCTGGCGGAAGGGGGACCGACCACATCATCTTTCCGTCGCGAGCCCTGATCGAATGCATGCCGGTGTAGTCGCTGAAGACGAAGTGATCGCCATCAGTCGCACCGCTTCGAACCCAGTACGCGTCTTGCCAGGGTGTTTGCCACAGTTGTCGGCCACTCTCGACGTCGAGACCCGAGATTGTGCGGGTCTCCGGCGACGTGACGAGGATTGTTTTTCCTACCACTGCGGCGATGGTGCTTCCTGTCCCGGCCGTCGCGGTGTTGACGATTTGTGAACTGCGCCAGAGTTCGTCACCCGACTCCGGATCGTAGGCGCCGTCGCCGAGAAACATCGGCACCGCCGTCGAGGGCTTACTCGGGTAGGACGACGATGAGTACGAGGGAATCGGTATCGCACGAATCGTGGATCCGTCGGAAGCCAAGAGGTTTTGGGTTCCGGCATATCCCGACCGGCCGCCGACACTGGTGAGGAACAATCCGTTCCCGGTAGGGACAAGCGAATCGCCCTCGAATCGGAATCGTTCGGCGCCGGACTGCAGATCGTAGATTCGATAGCGGTACTGCGGGTCCCCGCCGTCGCCCTGTTCCATCGCAATGACAGTGTCGGTGTGAGGGACCGTGTAGACGGCCCCGAACTTCTCACTTGGTTCGAAGGTACGCACGAAGTTGGCCGTCAAATTGGTTGTGGTGCCGCTGGCAAGAATTCGTGTTCGAACCGTTCCGTCCATCCTTTCGCCGGACGTGTACACGGTGTCTCCGGCGATGGTGGCGCCATTGAGATCGAAGTCGGTTCCGAGGTCGGACATCAGAGTTCCGGTCGCGGTATCGACAAAGATCATCCGTCGATCGCCCCAGCACGCGATGATCGTGGATTCGTTCTGCTGACTGCACTGGCCGATGACTCCGCCGATTCGCGTTTTCCACAGCGGACTTCCGTCGTCGGGATTCACCCCGACGAGTGTGACGGCACCGACTCCCTGACTCGACGAAGACTCGTCGGTCTTGGGAAGCGGATAAGCAGTCGCGGCCACCAGCACGTCACCGACTTGGTACGTGTTGCCGTAGCCGTAGTAGCTATCGAGCGTGGAAGGCATCGACAGCAGCACGTCCCCGGGGTTGTCCGTGAGCGCTCGGACATCGAGTTCCCAGGCTTGTTGCGGAGGATCGGAGAGGTCTACGTCGACAACGCCTTGCTCGACGATCGGACCGCCTGTCTTCTGCTTCGGCCATGCCGCATCACTGGAGTCGGAGATTACCGATACGACGATGAACGCGATCGCCACGAGCAATGCCAGTCCGAGTGCGACCAGTTTCCAATGTTCCTTCAACCGAAGCTGCATCGAAAGACCGTAACCGATCGATCAAACTGATCGGTTCGTTTCGCGGACGGCCGGCACGATGTCGATCGCGAGATCGAGCCCACGTGCTCGGTGTGACGAAGTGTGGTGGCCTCGTACGCACGAGACCACCACACCGACGGCGTCAGACGTAAGGCGAGTACGCCGGAAGATCCAACTGACCGTTGCCGGACAGCCCGATCACGATCACCTCGGGTTCGGTGACGGCACGGGCGTGAGCGATAGCGCCGGCAACCGCGTGGGTTGATTCCGGAGCCGGGATGATTCCTTCGGCGCGGGCGAAAATCAGACCTGCCTGGAGTGCGTCGTCCTGATCGACGGCAATTGCATCCATGAGTCCGAGGTTGACCGCGTGCGAGACCATCGGCGACATGCCGTGGTAGCGGAGGCCACCGGCATGGATGGCCGGCGGTACGAAATCCTTACCCAGAGTGTGCATCTTGAGCAGCGGCGTCAGGCCGGCGACATCACCGAAGTCGTAGCGGTACTCGCCCTGGGTGAGGGACGGGCATGCCGACGGCTCGCAGGCGACCAGACGAGTCTTGGTGCCTTCGCGAAGGTTTCGTCCCAGGAACGGGAAGGTGAGTCCGGCGAGGTTGGAACCGCCACCGGCGCAACCGAACACGGTGTCGGGGACGGCGTCGCCGGCTTCTTCGAGCTGGACCATTGCTTCCTGACCGATCACGGTCTGGTGCAGCATGACGTGGTTCAGCACGCTACCGAGTGAGTAGTGCGTGTTCGGATCCTGCGCAGCGACCTCGACGGCCTCACTGATGGCCATACCGAGCGAGCCGGTGGTGTCGGGATGCGACTTCAACAGTGCGCGTCCGGCTTCCGTCAGGTCCGAAGGCGACGGGTGACAGATTCCGCCGTACGCCTCCATCTGGATGCGTCGGTACGGCTTCGAATCGAAGGACGAGCGAACCTGCCATACCTCGACGTCGAGTCCGAGCAGCGCGCCCGCGAACGACAGCGACGCACCCCACTGTCCCGCACCGGTTTCGGTGGTGAGCTTGGTGGTTCCCTCGATTGCGTTGTAGTAAGCCTGCGCGACAGCAGTATTCGGCTTGTGTGAACCGACCGGGCTCACGCCTTCGTACTTGTAGTAGATGCGGGCAGGTGTGCCCAGAGCGCGCTCGAGTCGGTGCGCGCGGAACAAGGGAGAGGGCCTCCACATGCCGTAGATCTCGCGAACCGTCTCCGGGATCTCGATGTAGCGCTCGGTTGCGACTTCCTGCGCGATGAGGTTCATCGGGAACAGCGGCGCCAAGTCCTCGGGGCCGAGCGGCTCACGAGTGCCCGGATGCAGGTGCGGGGGAACAGGCTCGGGGAGGTCAGCCGCCAGGTTGTACCAGTGCGTCGGCACTTTCGACGGGATGGAGACGCCCAAAGGCTCGAGCGAACGGTTGAGTGGGGTGGTGGTCAACTAACTCTCCTTCGTGGATTCGGTACCTGATCTTGGCGGTCGTAGCGACGACGCGTACGGCATTTGCCGGATCGGGGATCCTGAGAGGAGCCTGCTGGACCACCCGATATCGGTCCGGGCAGCACGCAGTTGCGGCTGACCGTCAGCGGTCGGGCCACCAGAGGTGCGCAGTGAGCAGGGTCACGAGCCGATCGTACATCGGCACTCGCACCCTGCTCACGTCGGGCGCGGCTACATTTTCGCCATCCTCCGTCGGCTCAGCGGAAAATCATGCACGTCGTAGTTCCGTGCGCCACCAACTTGCCGTTCTTGTCCAAGACCTTGCCCTCTGCCGTCGCGGTACGCCCGCCCACGTGAATGACACTGCCGTGGGCTGTCAGCTCGTCACCGTCGAGAGGCACAGTGCGGATGTAGTTGAGCTTGAGTTCGAGGGTCGTGTAGCCGACGCCCGCGGGAAGCATCGTGTGTACCGCGCAGCCCATGACCGAGTCGAGCAGCGTTGCGCAGATGCCGCCGTGCACAGTGCCGAGCGGGTTGCTGAAATCGGCGCGCGGGGTCAGGGCGAAGCTGACGGATCCCTCGTTGACCTCGCGCATCTCCATGCCGAGGAGGCGTCCGATGCTGGGTCGGTCGTTGACCTGGGTTCCCATCCAGCGGAGAAGTTCGAGGCCTGTCATCTGCGCCGGATCGACGGTCGCGGTTGTCTCGTCACTCATTGTTTCATCCCATCACTATGTAGGTCGTCATACATAACGTAGCGTATGAGTCGACAGGTGTACCGACGGCCGAAGGATCTGTGACATGGCAGAGCTGAGCTCACGTGATCGCATGATTCGCAGTGCGGTTGAACTGATCAGCCGCAACGGTGTCGACGCGACGTCCTTCAGCGACGTCATCAAGCACAGCGGCGCACCCCGTGGGTCGATCTACCACCACTTTCCTGGCGGTAAGACCGAGTTGATGGTCGAAGCCGTGCGCGCGGCCGGTGCGATCATCACCAGACGGATCAGCTCGGCTGCGGCTACCGGTTCCACGGCCGACGTGATCGAAGCGGTCGGAGACATCTGGCGACTCAATCTCACACGCTCGGACTTCGCGATCGGCTGCCCGGTGATTGCCGGCGGGTTGGCGCGTGCCAGTGAGCCAGAAGTCGCGGAAGTGTCGGCTGAGGTCATGCTGGGATGGCAGAAGTTGATCGAATCGCAACTCGAAACTGCGGGTTATCCTGCAGTGCAGGCAAAATCGATGGCAAACCTGACGATCACGTCGGTCGAAGGTGCGGTGGCGGTGTGCCAGACGACTCGAAGTATCGAGCCGCTCGAACAGGTCATCGCTTCACTGCAGGGGCTCTCTCGTTCTGAGGCTTGGTCCGGCTGAGCCTTCGGGGGTTGACTTCGGTCGTCAAGTATCCGTAACTTCATGTAACGGCTAATTGGGCAGGAGTAGGCGATGACACATTGGTTCGACCTCGAACCGGTCGGTGTCGATTTCTTCGACACGGCACCGCATATCTTCACGTACTCGATCGACCTCACCGCCGAACCGGATGACGTCTGGGCTGGTCTGACCGCGGACGAACCGCTGTCGTGGTGCCGGCTGCTCACCAAAGTGCACTACACCTCGCCGCGCCCCTACGGCGTCGGCACGCGCCGAATCGCGGAGGTGGGCGGTGGTGCGATGCAGATGCGCGAAAAGTTCATCACCTGGGACGACGAAACGCGTCGGCACTCGTTTTACGTCGAACAGTCCAATGTTCCGCTGTTCCAATCCTTCGCGGAGGACTACCGCGTCGATGAGCTCGCAGTGGGTTCGAGACTGCAGTGGAATTTTGCATTCTCGCCGCGTCCGAAGCTGTCGCTCGCGGTGCGTGGCGGGCTACCGGTCAACTCACTGATCTTCTCGAGCTTCGTGCGCGATACCAAGCGGCACTTCGGTTCTGCGCCACGCCATTGACTTTCTTCCCTTCATACGAGAGGCATCCATGACCACACTCGGAGAATCGTTGACTTTGCCCTGCGGGCAGATCCTGCGGAATCGGACCATGAAAGCTGCGCTCAGCGAGGCTCTGGGTGACCGCACTCATGGACCGTCCACTCGCTTGGAAACGCTGTACGGTCGTTGGGGCAGTGGCGGGTTCGGTTTGCTGATCACCGGCAATGTCATGGTCGATCGATCGCAGATCGCCGAACCGGGTAATGTCGTCGTCGACGACGATCGTGATGCCGAAGCACTGACTGCCTGGGCCAAGACCGCCAAGAACGGCGGCGCCGAGATCTGGATGCAGCTGAACCACCCAGGGCGGCAATCCAACCCGATTGCCAGCAGAGGTAGACCGGTCGCCCCGAGCGCGATCGCGCTGAAGATTCCGGGAATGGCGACGCCGCGAGAACTCTCGACCGCTGAGATCGACGAGATCATCGACAAGTTCGCGGAAACCGCTCGCGTCGCCGAGTCCTCCGGCTTCGGGGGCGTGCAGATACACGCAGCGCACGGTTATCTTGTTGCGCAGTTCCTTTCGCCCTTGTCCAATCAGCGGACGGACGAGTGGGGTGGAGATCCTGAGCGTCGACGACGCTTTCTGATCGAGATCGTTCGGCGCATACGCTCTGCCGTTGCTCCGGGATTCGCGGTCTCGGTCAAGCTCAACTCGGCTGATTTCCAACGAGGTGGATTCTCGGAAGACGAGTCGCGAGAAGTAGTGCGCGCGTTGACCGAAGAGTCGGTGGATCTCATCGAGATCAGCGGTGGCAGTTATGAATCGCCGGCCATGATGGGTAAAGCGCAGAAGCAGAGCACTCGCGATCGAGAGGCATATTTCCTCGAGTACGCCGAGACAGTCCGAGCGATTGCCGGCGACATTCCCTTGGCGGTCACCGGCGGCTTCCGCTCGCGATCGGCGATGGTCGAGGCACTGGCTTCCGGCGCGTGCGACGTGATCGGCCTCGGCCGGCCGACGATCACGATCCCCGACGCGGCAACCGTTCTCCTGGAATCGGATCGGGAACGATTGACCGTGCCGACTGTTGAGTTCGGAGCGCGGAAGTTGTTGGGGAAGGTTGCCGACATCTCGATGCTCGACGGTGCACTCGACCTGCAGTGGCATACCGATCAGCTGCACCGGATGGGCGACGGAAGCGAGCCGGATCCGGCTCGGCCGTGGTGGAAGACCCTCGGAACGATGGTGAGGCGAAACGGATTCGATGCGCTTCGCCCCACCAAACGAGCGGCTTGATCAGTTCGGTGCACCGATGTTGAGTTCATCGGGATGCGCGCCGACGCGGGTACCGTCGTCGAGCGTATCGATTTCGCTCAGGTCGAGATCGGTGAGTTCGAAGTCGAATACGTCGATGTTCTGAGCGATTCGAGCATCGTGTACGGATTTCGGGATGACGATCAGGCCGTTCTGAAGGTGCCAACGGATCAGGACCTGCGCGGCAGTCTTGCTGTGGCGGTCACCGATTCGAGTGATGATCGGGTCGGTGAGCAGGGTGTTGGGCTTGGACGCCTTACCCCAACCTGCGTTACTGGTACCGCCGAGTGGGCTCCACGATTCGACCTTGATCCCGTGCTCGGCGGCTTTGTCGCGAATGGCCTGCTGCGTGAGGTGCGGGTGCAGTTCCACCTGATCGACTGCGGGCAACAATCCACCGCGTTCGACGAGAAGCTGCAGATGATGCGGCTCGAAGTTGCACACCCCGATTGCCTTGGCGCGGCCCGATTCCGCGATCTTTTCGAGTGCGTCCCACGTGCGGAGGAGTCGGTCGTTGTCCTGCAGAGGCCAGTGGATGAGGTAGAGATCGACGTAGTCGACGCCGAGCTTGTCGATGCTGGTGTCGAAAGCCTTCAACGCCGGCTCGTAGCCCTGATCTGCATTCCACAGCTTCGTGGTGAGGAAGATGTCCTCTCGCGCGACGGACGAGTTGGCGATACCTCGTCCGACGCCCTCTTCGTTTCCATAGGCGGCAGCGGTGTCGATGTGCCGGTAGCCGGCCTCGTCGAGTGCGAACCGTACTGCATGCTCGGTTTCGTCGTTGGTGGCCTGCCAGACTCCGAGGCCGAGTTGCGGGATCGTGGTTCCGGAATTCAGCGTGATGTCAGGAATGCTCATGGATCAAGGCTAGCGATCTCGAGCTGTCCTTGCCTGGGTCAGAGCTGCCTGGGTCAGAGAGTGGTAGCCGAGTACCCATGCGCCGCTGCAACACTGTCGGACAGGAGCAGGCCGTTGTGTGTGCTCAGACCTGACCCCAGGCCGGGAACTGTCGCGACCGCGTCCTTCCACCCCTTGTCGGCCAAGGCGACGACGTACGGAAGCGTCGCGTTGGTGAGTGCGTAGGTGGACGTACGGGGGACCGCTCCGGGCATGTTCGCAACGCCGTAGAAGACCGAACCGTGAACCTGGTACGTCGGATCGGCGTGCGTGGTCGCGTGTGAATCCTCGAAGCAGCCGCCCTGGTCGATGGCGATGTCGACCAGGACAGAACCCGGCTTCATACGCGCCACCAGGCTGTTGGAGACGAGAGTCGGCGCCTTCGCCCCGGGGACCAGCACTGCGCCGATGACCAGGTCGGCGTCGAGTACTGCCTGTTCGAGTTCGAGGCTGTTGGACGTGATGGTCTTGACCTGGCCGTGGTACAGCTCGTCGATTTCCCGCAGGCGCGCGATCGACAGGTCGAGAACGGTGACGTCGGCTTGCATGCCGTAGGCCACGGCGATGGCGTTCTTGCCGGAGACTCCCGCACCGATCACCACGACCTTGGCGGGGCGCACTCCGGGGACGCCGCCCATCAGAACTCCGCGTCCGCCGCCGTGACGCATCAAGTGATAGGCGCCCGCCTGCGGTGCCAGGCGTCCGGCTACTTCACTCATCGGGGCGAGGAGGGGCAGTGAACCGTCGGAACCGACAACTGTTTCGTAGGCGATGGAGGTGGTCTTCGACGTCAGGAGCGCGTCGGTGCATTCCTTCGACGCCGCCAGGTGCAGGTAGGTGAAGAGAACCTGATCCTTACGAAGTCGCGAATACTCCTCTGCAATAGGTTCTTTGACCTTCAGGAGTAGATCTGCGTCCGTCCAGACCTGATCGGCAGATCCGAGGATCTGCGCGCCCGCGGCCTTGAAATCCTCGTCACTGAACGAGGAGCCGACGCCTGCACCCGTTTCGATGACGACTTCGTGTCCTCGGCCGACCAGTTCGTGGACGCCTGCTGGGCTGATGGCCACGCGGTACTCGTGGTTTTTGATCTCGCGGGGGATTCCGACCTTCATGACACGGCTCCGAACTGAGTCTGTTGTTTCTTCGAATGGCAGGTGCCAAGCATGAAGTTTCGTCGCCAGATAGTGAAGAGAAGTGAAGATAATTCTCTACGCTGTATGTATGGTGCGTGAAAGTTCAAAAATCGGTATTCAGACGGCTGCCTCGCCGAAGCATGTTCGGGCAGCAATGAAGTTGGACGAGATCGACCGGGTTCTGCTCGAAGAGCTGGCGAAGGATGCGAGGATTCCGAACAATGCGCTGGCCGCGATCGCGGGAATTGCGCCGTCGACATGCCTCGGACGTGTGCGCGCCTTGGTGGACAACGGCGTGATCAGGGGATTCCATGCGGACATCGACCCCGCCGCTCTCGGAATGGATCTGCAGGCGATGATCGCAGTTCGACTGCAGGCCAACGCACGGTCGCACCTCAGCCGGCTCGGCGACGATTTCGCCAAGCTGGACTCGGTGCTCAACGTGTACTTCGTTGCCGGTGTCGACGACTACATGCTGCACGTCGCAACGACGGATTCGGCGCAGTTGCGTGACTTCGTTGTCAACAATCTCTCGGCGCATCCGGCGGTTGCTGCGACCGAGACGATTCTGATCTTCGAACATGTCAGGCCGCGAGGCGGTACTGCCTGATTCGTTCTCACCTGATGGCGGGTCGACGCCCGGACCAGGCGTTCTCGAGGAGTTCGCTCAGGCCTGCCGGGGTGATCTCACGCGGGTTCGGATAAGCGGCGGCGTTCGCGAGTTCGACTGCACGGCCGATCTGATCGTGACTCATTCCCACCTCTCGCAGAGAGGTCGGTCCGCCGCACGAGGTGACGAGGTCGAAAACGCCGGTGGCGGCGTCGGATACACCCAAGGCAGTCGCTATTCGAGACATGACTTCCGGGACGCCAGGCGCGTTGAACGCCATTGCCTGGGGAAGGACAACGGTGTGGGTGGGAGCATGCGGCAAACCGAAGCTGCCACCGAGGGTGTGGCACAACTTGTGATGAAGCCCCATACCGACCGTGCCCAAGCAGGTTCCGGCCAACCAGGCTGCTTGCAGTAGTTCGGCCCTACCTTCCAGATTTTTCGGATCATCGACAATGCTCGGCAGCGCACGGGCGATCCCGGAGATCGCCTCGATCGCCATCAAGTCCGTGATCGGGTTGGACTCGGTGGAGTACAACGCTTCAACCGCATGCGCCATCGCGTTGACGGCGCTGGTGACGGTGGTATCCAGCGGCAGATCGAGAGTGAGGTCGACGTCGTAGATGACGGTTTCCGGTCGGATGTGGGGAGAGGAGCGAGTTGTCTTGCGTCCGTTCTCTGTTTCACCCAACACCGGAGTGACTTCTGATCCCGCGTACGTTGTCGGAACGACGATCTGATCGAACCCCGCTCGTAGTGCCAATGCCTTGGACAACCCGGTTGCCGAACCACCGCCGATCGCGACGACCGTGTCGACGTGATGGTTCTCGGCAAGTCTCAGCGCGGCTGTCGTGACTTCGATCGGAGTATGCATCAAAGCGCCGTCGAAGCGGGCCACCGCCATGTCGCCGAGAGATTCGGTCACGGCGGCGGCAACCGCGTCGAGTCGACGACTTGCCAGCACCATCACTCGGCTACGGCCGAGCCGCCGCACTTCTTCGGCGATCGTATCGATCATCCCTTGGCCGAAGACAATTCGAGCCGGTGAAGCGTCGTACGAGAAGGGCTTCATGTCATCCCTGCGAAACGGTGGCGTGCATTTCCCAGACGATGACCTCTGCCCCGGTATCGGAGCTGATCTGCTGACCTCCGCCGCCGGACACGCGTACCGCGTCACCTTGTTCGAGCACTCCGACGCCTTCCATGGCGGCCTGACCGTCGGCGACAAAAACGTGCAGGAACGGTGCGTCGGGCAGGGTCACGGGCTGTCCGGGTTGCAGACGCGCAACGTGCATCGCGGCGTACTTGTTCTTGATCCGGATTGCCGAGTGATCGGCGTACGCGTCCATGCCGGAGGCGACGGGAACCAGTCCACCGGCAAGCAATTCGGCGTCGATCTCCAACTGCTCGTAGCCGGGGGTGATTCCGGCTTCGTCGGGGATGACCCACATCTGGATGAAGTGAACCGGGTCGCTGTGCTTGTCGGAATGCGCACCCGCCACGTCACCGAGTCGCCACGAATCGTTCTTCTCCGAATGCAGGATGCCCGTTCCGGCGCTCATCCGCTGGGCTAGACCGGGGTAGATGACACCCGAATGACCCATCGAATCCTGATGTACGAGAGAACCTCTCAGTACCCAGGTGACGATCTCCATGTCCTGGTGGGGATGGGTGTCGAATCCCATTCCCGGCGTGACGATGTCGTCGTTGTTCACCAGAAGAAGACCGTGGTGAGTGTTCTTCGGGTCGTAGTGATTGCTGAACGAGAACGAGTGCTTCGAGTCCAGCCAGCCGGCATTGGACTTGAAACGATCCCCGGATCGACGGATATCGAGGTTCGGCTGCGACAGAGTGGAGGTCATGGTGTGCCTTCCGAATGGTATGGGGGAGAGCAAGTTTTCAGAGGACGTGATTGCCGTACATCTCGCCGAGAGGGTCGGCGATCAGCTCGAGTCGAGCGCCGTCGGGATCGCGGAAGTACAACGAGACCTCGCTGTGCTCGATCAGTTCGACGCCGGCCTCGGTCAGTTGGGTGCGCAGCTTCGCCCACTTGGCAGGTTCGACGCTGATCGCGATGTGGTGGAGGCCGCCGAGTACTTCTTGGTACGGGCCCACGTCGAGACCGGGAAGTCGAAGAAGGCCAGAAGGTTGCCATTGCCGATGTCGAAGAAGAAGTGCGACGACCCGGGATAGTCACGGTTCTCGATCAACTCGGTGAGTGGGAATCCGAGGAGATCCTGGTAGAACTTCACGGTTCGTTCGACGTCACTGCTGATCAGGGCCGTATGGTGCAGGCCGCGTGCGGTCGATGCGGGTCGTTTGTCGGCGGGGAGCAGATGTCGATCCCTGATCTCGGCCCGGCGTTCCTCGAACTGCACTGCGTTGTTGTCGCTCATGGCGCCCGCCTCCCGGTTGAATCTTCACTTCGAACAAGTAGTTGACTGATCAACTACATCGAGAATAGCTCATTTGATTTTGTTGTCAACTACTTCGGATATGCTGGCGTTATGGAATCAGTGCGGTGGTTGACCGACTCGGAGCAATCGGCCTGGCGGGCGTATCTGGACTCGACGCGACTGCTGCAGCGTGTGCTCGATCAGCAGTTGGTGCGAGACTCCGACATTTCCTTCACCGATTTCGAACTGCTGGTCGCTCTCGCCGAAGCGCCCGGCCGGCAACTGCGCATGAGTGAGCTCGCCGACGCTGTGATGGCTACCCGAAGTGGTGTGACCAGGGCCGTAAATCGATTGGTCGGTGCCGGGTGGGTGCGCCGGGTCGAGTGTGTCGACGACAAGAGGGGCGCTAATGCGGAGCTGACCGACTCGGGTGCCGAGAAATTGGCGTCGGCAAGCCCGGCGCACGTGGCCGCTGTACGGGAGAGCATGTTCGACCTGCTGAGCCCGCGAGATGTCGAGCGGCTGGGTGTGGTCTTCGGTGAGATGCGTCGGCACCTTCTCGAGGCCCAAGCAAGTAATTGACAGAGCAACGGCCCATGTCACGTAGTTGGTGAGGGCTGCGAACGGACTGCCATCATTGTCTGGTGACCCGTATTCGTATGTTCGCAACCGACCTCGACGGCACCCTGCTGCGCTCCGACCGAACGATTTCGGCGCGCACCGCGCAGGCCATGGAGAACGCGCGGCTCGCGGGGATCGAAGTTGTGTGGGCGACGGCCCGGGCCAGGCATTCGGTACACACGTTGGCGAGCTCGTGCGGATTTCGCGGTAAAGCTGTGTGTGCCAACGGAGCTGTCATTCTCGACCTGGCGGACGGGACTCCGGAGATCGTCGACACCGTTTCGATCGAAACATCTTTGGCTGCAACAGCTATGGAGCAGGTTCGTGCTCTGATTCCTGGCGTCGTGTTCGCGAACGTCGGACCCACGCAGTTCTTTGCCGAGCCGGAGTATGCCGCTCTGTGCGAGTTCGCGGACCATCACCGGCACCTGCACGAGATGGTGCTCGCCGATACGCTGCCGCTGGACGTGGAGCCGATGGTCAAGATCGTGGCCCGGCATGCCGAGGTTCCCAGCGCCGACCTGTACCGAACTGCGGTCGCTGCGGGCATCGAGGGTGTGGAGTTGACCCACTCCGGCGCCCCGTACATGGAAATGGCTGCAGCGGGCGTCTCGAAGGCCAGCGCTCTCGCGCAGTTGTGCGCGATCGACGGCATCGACGCGTCAGAAGTGGCCGCAGCCGGTGACGCCTTCAACGACGTTGCGATGCTGACCTGGGCCGGAACAGCTCTGGCGCCGGCCAACGCCAGAACCGAGGTCATCGAGCTCGCCGACCGAATTTTGCCCACGAACGACGAGGACGGCGTGGCGAGCTACCTCGAAGAGTTGGTTGCGGGGCGCTAGTTCAGCTGCTGACGGCCTTGGGTCCGGTGCCGATACCGACTCCGCAGTCCGTCATGAATTCGGAGAAGACACGGTCGAAGCGATCCGGGTAGTCAAGGTGCGGGAAATGTCCGGCGCGCTTGAAGATCTCCACCCGCCCCAGCGGTAGTTCGGCGCGAGCGTTCTCGGTGTGGGCGTTGGGGATGATGGTGTCTTCCTCACCCCATACCAGTAGTGCCTGCAGATTCTTGAAGTTGGCGAAATGCGGAGTGGCATTGACGGTTTGACCGTTGTAATTGATGACCGATCGTGCCGTCGCCAGAAATGCCTGACGCGTCGACGCGTCCGATACCGAAGCAAAGCTCTTACGGGCCTCACTCGCGCTGGCACCGAGCTTGAACAGGCCGATCTTGTTGAAAAGTCCGAGCGCTTTGTCTGTCACGTCGGTCAGCGTCCGGGACGCGAGGACGGGAAGTACCAGTTCGCTGCCGGGCAGAGTTGCTGCGCGCAGGAGTGGGCTCACCTCGGGGCCGAGTCCGCCGCTGGCTACCAGGCACAGCCGCTCCACACGCTCGGGGAAGAGATACAGCGTCTGCATCGCGATCCCACCACCGAGGGAGTGGCCGACGAGGGTGGCCGACGGAATGTCGAGGGCCTCGAGGAGGTCACGCACAGTGGCGGCGTGAGCGCTGAGTGAGTAGTCGCCGGCAGGCTTGTCCGACGCACCGTGTCCGAAGAGGTCAGGAGCGATGACACGGTAGTGGCGCGAGAGTGTCTCGATCTGCGGCTCCCAATTGGAGTGCGCGCCCAGTAGGCCGTGAATGAGCACCACAACGGGGCCACTGCCTTGGTCGACGTATTTGAGCTGGTCGCCGTGCAATACAACCGTCTGCAATTGGTCGGTTGCCATGATTGAACCTTTCGGAGCCGCCAGTGTCTGTGGCTGCTCGCGTGTTGTCGGACCGCACCCGCCCCGACGCGGATCCACGGGTATTTGTGACCGGGAGTAACCCCAGTTCCCTCAGTATGCCCACCGAGGGGCCCGATGTCGTCGCCATCGGGCGTGTTGTGACGAACCGTGAGCCGTCGGCTGAGGGGAGACGTACAACTCACCGCCGCGTGTCGGCGCCGCTGATCAGGCGAAATCGACCAGTTTGCCGAAAGTGAGGTTGATGTCCCACGGTGTGACGCCCCACGTCTCGATCGCTGATACCGCGAAGATTCCGGCAGCCTCGATGGTGTCCTGTGAGGCTGGTGCCGAAACGGAAACGCCGGTTTGTCCGCTCGGAACCTCCGGCCAGACGCCGGTTCCGGCGGGCGCGGGGGTGGCCTCCATGACCGCGTTGGCCAGTCCCGATTCGTCGACGATCGTGAAGAGGCAGTTCGGCTCGTGCGGAGAATCCCACCCGCCGAGTTCCGCGAGCCAGAATTCGCCACGTCCAGCAGCGGAGATCGCGATCGACGCGAGTACCGATTCGAGATCTTCCCAAGCGTCGGACGTCGGGGCCGACGCCTCGGTGAGCTTGAACGGTGCGGCAAGTGCAGTGCTGTCAGGGGAAGCGAAGCGCGGCTGCACAGTGAGGGCCTGGGTCTGGGTATCCAGAAACGCAATTTCTCGGAACTTGTTGTCCGGCAGGGTCGTACGGGCTACGAGACCGCGTCCCAACAGTGCGCCGAGCGCCGCGGGATCGTCGACGCTCCACAAGCGGGTCTCGTCCTCGGACCAGGTGCGGATCTTTCCGCCGACGACGGGACTGATCAGCACGGGCTCGAGGTTCGTAGTGCCTGTTGACTCGCTCACCGCTGGCTCCCCACCGCACGTCGTACCGCCGGACCGGTTCCGGACGACGAGATAAGTATGCCGCCTCGCTGCTGTGCGCCTTTATTAACCGCCGGGGGTTAATAAAGGCGCACAGCAAGTGGTCACATATGCGTGCCGCCGTCGATGCGGATTTCCGTTCCGGTGACAAACGAGCCGTCTTCGGAAGCGAGCATCGCGATCACGCCGGCGACGGCGGACGGGGGCGCGAAACCCTCACCGATTGCCGGGGCCAGCTTGCCGAGCAGCGTGAAGTCGATGTCGGCCGGGAAGCCGGGATCGGAGGTCATGCCCGAAGCGATGCTGCCGGGTGCGACGGCCACGGCGCGAAGGCCCTGCTTGCTGTACTCGAGTGCAAGTGCGTGCGTGAAGGATTGGATTCCACCCTTCGACGCCGCATATGCCGTCATGTACGGGTGGGCGAAGGTCGCCGATGTGGAACTGAAGTTGACCACGACGCCTGCTCCGCTTTCGAGCAGTGCCGGCAGGGACTCCCTCGTCATGAGGAATGTTCCGGTGAGGTTGACCCCGATGACGGTGTTCCAGAAATCGAGTGTCATCTCGTGGGTGTGCGCGGAGCGCAGAATGCCCGCCGCATTGACCAGCACGTCGAGCCCGCCCAGAGCCTTGATCGCAGCGCCGACCTGTTCGCGAACAGACTCTTCGCTGGAGATGTCGACCTTCACCGTGGTCAGGCGATCGGAGTGTCCTGCGTCCTTCGCGGTGTTCAGCGTCTGTTCGAGGCCGGTCTCGGAAATGTCGGCGGCGACGACGGTGCCACCTTCTGCCAGGATGCGGGCAACGGTGGCCTGGCCGATTCCGGATCCTGCGCCGCTGATGAGGACGCGCTTGTCGTCGAATCGATTCACGAGAAAACTCCGGTCTGTGGGATGGACAGCTGTCTGGTGACCGATTCTGCGCTACCGGAGGGTGCGAGACAGCGGAATGTTCCGCTCAGTGGGTGACTGCTACTTGCAACTGGCTTACGCAGGCGCAGCTGGTCGAATACATTCAGACCGGTCGCAATAGGTCGGCCCATTGAACGCGAGAATCGGGGAAAAAAGTGTCGCTTCCGCAGTTGACTTTGGACGAGGCTCTTCTGCTCGAATTGCTTTCTTCAAACGGAGATACCCTTGGTAACGGCAAGCTCAGGCAGAAGGCAAGTTTCGGCAAAGAGCGGTATCGAACTGCTGCAAATTCTTTGGTGGCCAAGAACCTGGTCCGTAAAGCAGGCGGCCGGGGTGGAAGCGTGGTTCGGGAATCTTCTACGAGAGACCAGGACGACGACGAGTCAGTTACGACGCTGACGGTGCCGTTCAGGGTCCGGGAATTAAACCTCTACGCACCGATGGTCGATGTGCTGCGGGAGCTTCCACTCCGCAAATCCGGCGTGGCGCCACTGACGGTCGACGACGTCGCTAATCAAGGTAAGCGAAGCACCGGTGGTACGTGGTCACGCTCAGATCTTGTGACAATCTCGGTACGTAGATTCGACTACGTACCTGGAATCTTTCTGGAGGCCACAACCGTTGAGGTGAAGCCTTTCGATCAAGTCAATGTCACAGCGGTGTACGAAGCGCTTGCGCATCGTCGGGCCTCGACGCACGCTGTTGTCGCGTTCCATATCCCTACGTATCTCACGGATGCACTCAAGAGACCGCTTCGAGAAGTTCGCACAGTTGCCAGTTCTCACGGAATTGGGGTCGTCACCTTCGCGGATCCTGGGGATAAAGCGACTTGGCGAGTGCGTGAAGAAGCTGAACGGTTCGAACCGGATCCGGTGAGACTTAACAAGCTGATAGAAAAGCAGCTTTCGGCCAGCTCACGGGAACGGATAGCAATCGAACTGAGGCGGAACATGCAGTTTCAGGAAATCTCACCATCAGGACTGTCAATACCCGAGAACGGGTTAGTCGCTCCTGCAGAGAGCTGAAGTCTGGTTCAGACCGAACGAGACGGTGCTTGTTCGCTCGCAATCCCGAGCGAACAAGCACCGACGTCTCCTAGAGGCCCGCTGCCTGCGCGAGGCTCGGCAGGTAGGTGCTCGGCTGACCGAAAAGCTGAGCGCTGCCGTGTGCGCGCTTGAAGTACAGCTGAGCGTCGTGCTCCCAGGTGATTGCGATTCCGCCGTGCAACTGAACCGCTTCGGAGGTGATCTGCTGCAAGGCTTCCGAGCAGTAGACCTTCGCCACTGCCGCGTCGTCCGCCGACTGCGTCGCCACGGCGGCGTACGTCATCGACCGCGCCGTCTCGACCAACGTGTACATGTCGGCCATCCGATGCTTGAGGGCCTGGAAAGAACCGATCGCGCGACCGAACTGCTTGCGCGACTTGGTGTATTCCACAGTCTGTTCGACGATCGCTGCGGCCGCTCCCACCTGTTCAGCAGACAAGGCGATCAGAACGACGGTTCGGATCCGATCGACCAGATCTTCGGACCACTCCAGTGGCCGACCACGAACACCGGAGAACGTGACCTCCGCCAGCGTTCGCGTCGGATCCATGGTGGGGACGCGTCGGCGGGAGACGCCTTCGGCCGCTGGATCCACTTCGTAGAACCCGTCGGCCGTGAGAACGAGCAGGGTGTCTGCGACGTGTCCGTCGAGGACGTACGACGCCGTGCCGGTCAACGCGTCTTCGGTTGCCTCGACGCCGAAGGTGCTCCAACCCGCGGCACCTGCCCAGCACAGGGCCAGCGTGCTCTCGCCGGACGCGACACCGGGCAGCAGTCGTGAGCATGCGTCGTCGTCACCGGAAAGCAGCAGTGCCTGTGCGGCAAGAATCGCCGAACCCAGCATCGGTGACGGGGTCAGCGTGCGGCCCAATTCCTCCTGGACCACGTGTACTTCGCCCAAACCTGCTCCGACGCCGTCGAACTCCTCCGGAATCGCCAACGCGGCGACGCCGATCTGCTCGCACAGCTTGCTCCACAAAGCGGCGTCGTAGCCGATCTCTGTGGTGATGGCGGCGCGGACGGCAGCGGAGTCGGAATGCTTGCTCAGGAGATCGCGTACCGATGCGCGCAATGCTGCCTGGTCTTCGGTGTCGATGCTCATGATGCAACCAGCGCTTCGACGACGCGTGCGCGATGCTCGGACGGTGTGCCCCACGCGGTGAGCAGCGCCCGTACCTTGGTGAGCCACAAGGAGAGATCGTGTTCCATCGTGTAGCCGATGGCGCCGTGAACCTGGAGTCCGACGCGAGCGGCCTTGTACGCAGCATCCCCGCACGCGACCTTGGCCGCAGAGATGTCACGCGAGGCGTCGGCCGACTGATCGCGAACCGACAGTGCGGCGCCGTGCAGCAGGGGGCGAGCCATCTCGAGGGAGACGGCAACCTCGGCCAGGTGGTGCTTCATGGCCTGGAACTGTCCGATGACCTTGCCGAACTGCTTGCGCTGCTTCGCGTATTCGGTGGTGACCTCGAGCAGTGTCTGTCCCAGGCCCTGCAACTGCGCGGCAGTGGCAAGAGCGCCCATGTCGAAGGCGGCCGAGAAGTCGGCGGAGCCCAGTGATTCGCCGGCGGAAACCTCGTAGAGCTTGCGGGAGAGATCCACTGATGCCTTGGCTTCGCCAGGGACGCCGAGTGATACGGCACCGTCCTGCGCTAGCAGAACCAGATCCACCGCATCGGCGTCGAGCGCGAACGGTGTGCGCGGGGGAGCTGCGACGGTTGCCAGCGAACCCTCGGCGAGAGCAGAGAGACGTTCCGGTGCAACGGAAGCCAGGAGCGTCGGCGCCACGGCGATCGTTTCGACGACCGGTCCGGGTACTGCGTGCCGACCGAGCTGTTCGAGCGCAACGACCAGGTCGACGGCGTCGGCGCCGAGTCCGTCGTGCTCTTCGGAGATGACGAGACCGTTGACGCCGGTCTCGGCGAGGCGCTGCCAGAGCTTCTTGCCCGGCTCGGTGTCACCGTCGTTCCACGAACGGATGACGGCGGGCATGTCGGACTTGGTCAGCAGCGCATCGATGCTTGCAGCGAAGTCCTGGTGGGAGGAGTCGAGCGCGAATCTCATCGGTCCGCCTTCGGTAGGCCGAGCAGACGCTCAGCGATGACGTTTTTCTGAATCTCGTTGGTGCCTGCGTAGATCGGGCCGGACAGGGAGAACAGGTATCCGTCCATCCAGTTGTCGGCCAACTCGGCTTCAGGGCCCTGAAGTTCGAGAGCAGTCTCGTGGGTGGCGATATCCCACTCGGACCAGAAGACCTTGTTGATCGAGGACTCGGCGCCGAGCTGTCCACCGTCGGCCAGACGGGTGACGGTGCCGAATGTGTTGAGTTGGTAAGCGCGAGCGCCGATCCAGGCGTCGGCGACCTGGTTGCGCAAAGCGCTGTCGTCGGTGCGTCCGCTGGACTTGTACAGCTCGAGCAGGCGGTCGACGGTGGCGAGAAAGCGGCCGGGGCTGCGCAGCGAGAGACCACGCTCGTTGCTCGCGGTGCTCATCGCGACCCGCCAACCTTCGTTGACGTTTCCGATCACACCCGACTCACCTGGGTTGGCCGGGTCGTCCGGAACGAAGACGTCTTCGAGGAAGATCTCGGCGAAGCCGGGCTCACCGTCGAGCTGATCGATCGGGCGAACGGTGACACCCTTCGACCGGAGGTCGAACATGAAATACGTGATGCCCTTGTGGCGCTGCGCATCCGGATCGGAGCGGAACAAGCCGAAGCCCCAGTCGGCGTAACTCGCGCGTGAGCTCCACGTCTTCTGCCCGTTGAGCAGCCAGCCGCCGTCGACCTTCTTCGCACTCGAACGCAGGCTAGCGAGGTCGGAACCGGATTCGGGCTCGGACCAGGCCTGGGCCCAGATGTCGTCGGCACGAGCCATGCGTGGCATGATGCGAGCCAACTGCTCGGCATTTGCATGCTCGAACAGTGTGGGAGCCAACAAGAAGATGCCGTTCTGGCTGACGCGGCCGGGCGCCCCCGAGCGGTAGTACTCCTCCTCGAAGATGACCCATTCGAGCAGGGATGCATCGCGTCCGCCGAGTTCCTTGGGCCAGGAGACGACGGCGTAGCCGGCGTCGGCGAGAGTGTGCTCCCACTGACGGTGCTCTTCGAAGCCTTCGGCGGTATCCATCGACTTCAGGGGAGTTGCGGGCACATTCGCTTCCAGGAACGAGCGAACCTCGTCACGGAATGCGGTTGTGGCGTCGTCGAATACGAGATCCACTAGTTTGTTCCTTCCTGCGGTGCGCGAGCACTGGCAGCCATAGCTTTGGCGTCGAGTCCACCAAGCGAGTCTTTGCCGACTTCGGCGTTGTGAGCGTGAGCGAAGTGATGCAGACCGAAGACGGAGTCGATGCCGTTGCGCATCCCCATCTGATCCTCGCACTGATTGACGGCCTTCTTGGTCAAAGCCAGTCCGAAGCGCGGCATCTCGGCGATACGTCCGGCGAGCTCGAACGTCTCCTTCTCGAGATGCTTGCGGGCGACGACGCGGTTCACCATGCCGATTTCGTATGCACGTTGCGCGGTGAACCTATCGCCGGTGAAGAGCATTTCCTTGGCGAATCGTGAACCGACCATCCACGGGTGCGCGAAGTATTCGACGCCGGGGATGCCCATGCGGACAACGGGATCGGAGAAGAAGGCGTCGTCGGCCGCGACGATCATGTCGCAGACCCAGGCGAGCATGAGCCCGCCGGCAATGCAGGCGCCTTGCACCATCGCGATGGTGGGCTTGGGGATCTCCCGCCAACGGCGGCACATGCCCAGGTAGACCTCCATCTCGCGGGCGAAACGCTGGTCACCGCCTGGCTTGTCGACGTGATCCCACCACATGGTGGCCTTGTTCTCGTACTCGACGTGATGGTCGCGTCCCGGAGTTCCCAGGTCGTGACCGGCACTGAAGTGAGGTCCGTTGCCTGCCAGGACGATCACCTTCACCTCGTCGTCTTCGACGGCGCGCTGGAATGCCGCGTCGAGGGCGTACGTGACCACCGAGTTCTGGGCGTTGCGGTAGTCGGGTCGATTCAAGGTCACGACGGCGACCGAGTCACGAACCTCGTAGGTCACGACGTCGGCTTCGAAGGGAACGGTCATGATTGTTCCTCGCGCAGAACCGTTTTGAGGACCTTGCCCGAAGGGTTACGGGGCAGGTGATCGACGAAGCGCACCTCGCGGGGCACCTTGAAGCCTGCGATCTTCTCCTTGAGGAAGGCGATTACCGACTCTTCGGTGAGGCCGGCACCGTCGAGTTGGGCGATGTAGACGCGGCCCACCTCTCCCATCCGGTGATCGGGGATGCCGATGGCAGCAGACTCGTGGACGCCGGGCAGGCGAGCCAACATGCCCTCGATCTCGGCGGGGTAGACGTTGAATCCGCCGCTGACGTACATGTCTTTCAGACGGTCGGTGATGTCGAGATATCCGCGCTCGTCGAGGGTTCCGACGTCTCCGGTGTGCAGCCAGCCGTCGGCGTCGATTGCCTTGGCGGTGGATTCGGGGTCGTCGAGGTATCCGAGCATGACGTTCGGTCCACGAAGCAGGATCTCACCCTGGTCGCCGATCTTGACCTCGAAATCGGCTGTCGCGCGGCCGGAACTGGTGGAGACGGTGACCGGGTCGTCGTCGGTGCGGCACATGGTCGCAACCACTGCCTCGGTCAAACCGTATGCCGTGAGGACGGCGTCGAAAAGCTCTGCTTGCATGCGCTCGACGAGAGCAACCGGCACGGGTGCTGCGCCCGTGATCGCGATGCGGAGCGAGGACAGGTCGTATTCGCTGCGGCGGGGATGATCGAGGATGGTCTGGTAGATCGTCGGGGCGCCGGGCAGGATGCTGATCTTCTCGCTGCTGACCAATGCGAGGGTGTCGTCGATGTTGAAGACGGACACCGGCACGATCGTCGCACCGTTCAACAGGCAGACCAGGATTCCGGCCTTGTACCCGAAGGTGTGGAAGAACGGGCTGATGATGAGGAAGTTGTCGTCGGCGGTGACCTCGGCGCATTCACCCCACGACTTGGCGACAGCGATGGACTGACGATGCGCGGTGATCGCGCCCTTGCTGCGCCCCGTGGTGCCGGAGGTGAAGAGGATGTCGCTGACGTCGTCTGGCTGCACCTTCGCAGCACGCGCGTCGGCTTCGGTGCGGGCGGCGTCGGTGGCGAGCGCGAGGAAGTCCTCGAACTCGATGACGCCGTCACGGTCGTCGTCCCCGTCGATCGGTACCTGGATGACGGTGGGGATCCTCAGGTCCGGATTGGCGTCGAGCAACTGCTGGTACCGATCGGCCTTGAGGAACGTGCCGACGACCACCAGGGCAGCTGCGTCGACGCGCTCGATGATGTCGAGTGCTTCGGTGCCGGTGTAGCGCGTGTTGATCGGGATGATGGCTGCGCCGGCGTACTGAGCGCCGAGCAGGGCGATCACCCAGTGGTACGTGTTGGGCGCCCAGATGACGACGCGGTCGCCTGCCTTTACCCCACGGTTGATCAGTGCGCCGGCGAAATCGCGGACGCGCTGATGCAGCTGTGCGAAGGTCAGTCGGGTGTCGCCATCGGCGATAGCCGCGCGCTCACCGAACTCCTCGGCGGCCCGGATGAGGGCTGATGGGATGGTTCTCGGTTGTTCGGTCACTGGACTCCTACCTGACACGCTACCTAGCAAGTGCTTGGTAGGTTATCTTACATATGTGGACCAGAGCGAGAGCCCGGACGGGCAGATGACGGACGACGAGTTTGCGGCCACGGTCGCGCAGTGGTTGGCCGAGAACTTGACGGGCAAATTCGCCCAGCTCAAGGGTAAGGGCGGCCCCGGCAGTGAGCACGAGTTCTTCGAGCAACGACTCGAGTGGGACAAGCACCTCGCAGCGTCGGGGTGGACGTGCCTCGGGTGGCCGAAGGAGTTCGGCGGGCGGGGAGCAAGCATCTCCCAGCAGGTCATCTTCCATCAGGAGTACGCGAAGGCCGGTGCGCCCGCTCGCGTCAGCCACATCGGTGAAGAGCTGCTCGGCCCGACGCTGATCGCGTACGGCACCGACGAGCAGAAGCGCCGATTCCTTCCTGGCATCAACACGGTCAGTGAACTGTGGTCGCAGGGCTACTCCGAGCCCGGCGCCGGTTCCGACCTCGCGAACGTCTCCACGACCGCACGCCTCGAAGACGGCAAGTGGATCATCAACGGCCAGAAGGTGTGGACCTCACTGGCTCACGTCGCGCAGTGGTGCTTCGTGGTCTGCCGCACCGAGGTGGGCTCCAAGCGTCACCAGGGGTTGAGCTTCCTGCTTGTCCCGTTGGATCAGCCCGGTGTGACAGTTCGGCCCATTCAGCAGCTCACCGGCACATCGGAGTTCAACGAGGTCTTCTTCGACGACGCCGTCACCGATGCCGATCTGGTGGTCGGGGAACCCGGCGAGGGCTGGAAGATCGCGATGGGGCTGCTCACCTTCGAGCGCGGTGTATCCACGCTCGGACAGCAGATCGGATTTGCCCGCGAGCTCCAAGGCGTCGTCGACTTGGCGAAAGCCAATGGCAGTGACCAGGATCCGCACATTCGCGAAAAGATCGCCCGCGCGTGGGTCGGACTGCGCGTGATGCGCGCCCACGCGATGCGCACTCTCGACGCGGTCGACGCCGGAACCGGTGGCGGAGAAGCGTCCGTCGCAAAACTGTTGTGGGCCAACTGGCATCGTGATCTGGGACAGCTGGCGATGGACGTGCAGGGTGCGTCGTCGTTGGTTGCACCGTGGGCGGATTCCGAAGGCAATGCCTCGGACATCACCGATCCCGAGCACCTCGAGCTCGACGAATGGCAACGCCTCTTCCTCTTCACCCGCGCCGACACGATTTACGGCGGCTCCAACGAAATTCAGCGCAACATCATTTCCGAGCGCGTGCTCGGTCTTCCCCGAGAGGCCCGTTAATGTCTGACACCAAAGCCGCGTCCCCGCTTTCCGTTGCGCCGGAGGAAACCCCGGGCCACGGACTGCTCGCGGGCAAGAAGGCGATCATCACCGCCGCAGCCGGAACCGGCATCGGTTTCTCCACTGCGCGCAGGGTGCTTCTCGAGGGCGGCGACGTTCTCGTCTCCGACTTCCACGAGCGTCGACTCGGCGAGACGGTGGAGAAGCTGAAGGCCGAATTCCCCGGTCAGCAGGTCGAATCGATCATCTGCGATGTATCGAGCACCGAGCAGGTCGACGCGTTGTTCGTCGGCGCCGCCGAGAAGTTGGGACGTATCGACATCGTCGTCAACAACGCGGGCCTTGGCGGTGAAACTCCCGTCGTCGACATGACGGACGATCAGTGGGATCGCGTTCTCGACATCACACTCAACAGCACCTTCCGTTCGACGCGCGCCGCCCTGCGGTACTTCAAGAGCGTTCCCCACGGCGGTGTTCTGGTGAACAACGCGTCCGTTCTCGGTTGGCGCGCGCAGCATTCCCAGGCGCACTACGCCGCAGCCAAGGCCGGCGTCATGGCGCTGACTCGGTGCAGCGCCATCGAAGCAGCGGAGTACGGAGTCCGTATCAACGCGGTCTCGCCTTCCATTGCGCGTCACGCGTTCCTGGCGAAGGTCACCAGTGAGGAACTGCTCGACCAGTTGGCTTCCGGTGAGGCCTACGGCCGCGCCGCGGAGGTCTGGGAGATCGCAACGGTCATCGCGATGCTCGCCAGCGATTACTCCACCTACATGACCGGCGAGATCGTCTCCGTTTCTTCGCAGAGGGCCTAGCGTCCCCGTGCGCGGTTAAGGAGTCCCTGGACTCGCTGACCGCGCACAGGGGAAGGCCCTGGATAGGATTGAATACATGACGCCACCTCGAAATTCCGACGAATCAAACGGCAAGTCCGGGCGCCGCGACGAGCTGCTCGAGATCGCGGCGGGGCTCTTCGCCGATCGCGGAGTGCGCGCGACGACCGTCCGCGACATCGCCGACGCCGCCGGGATCCTGTCCGGCAGCCTGTATCACCATTTCGATTCCAAGGAGTCGATGGTCGACGAGATCCTGCACCAGTTCCTCGACGAACTCTTCGGAAAATACCGCGAGATCGTCGCGGCGGGGTTGGACAGTCGCGCGACGCTCGAAGCACTGGTCGTGACGTCGTACGAGGCCATCGACGCCTCACATTCGGCTGTGGCGATCTACCAGGACGAGGTCAAGCACCTCGTCGGGAACGAGCGCTTCGCTTACCTGGCCGAGCGCAACACCGAATTCCGGGACCTGTGGGTCGGCGTCCTCGAAGCCGGCGTCGCGGACGGGACCTTCCGCTCCGACATCGACGTCGAATTGGTCTTCCGCTTCATGCGCGACACCGTGTGGGTCGCGGTTCGCTGGTACCGCCCGGGTGGATCCCTCTCGGCGCACGCCGTCGCGGCTCAATATCTCGCGATCGTGCTCGACGGGCTCTCCGATCCGGCCACAACTTCAGACGCTATTGCTGAATCAACTTCAAGAACTATTGCTGCACAACGAAACTAGGAGCTAACGCTATGTCCGAGGTTTACATCGTCGACGCCATTCGCACACCGATCGGCAAGAGGGGCGGCGCGCTGTCCGGCGTGCACCCCATCGATCTCGGTGCGCACGTCGTCAAGGCACTGGTCGAGCGCACCGGTATCGACCCCAGTGACGTCGACGACGTGATCTTCGGTTGCGTCGACGCCATCGGCGGCCAGGCCGGCAACATCGCCCGTATGTCCTGGCTCGCAGCGGGATTCCCGGAGCACGTTCCCGGGGTGACCGTTGACCGTCAGTGCGGTTCGAGCCAGCAGGCAGTGCACTTCGGCGCTCAGGCCATCCTGTCGGGCACTGCGGATCTGATCGTTGCCGGCGGCGTTCAGAACATGAGCCAGATTCCGATCTCGGCAGCGATGATCGTCGGTCAGCAGTACGGATTCGACACGCCGACTTCGGGTTCGGTCGGTTGGACCGAGCGCTACGGTGACCAAGAGGTCTCGCAGTTCAAGGGCGCCGAAATGATCGCCGAGAAGTGGGACATCAGCCGCGAAGAGCTCGAGAAGTGGGCCCTGCAGAGCCATGAGCGCGCCAAGGCTGCAATCGCCGCGGGTCGCTTCGACAACGAGATCGTCGCCATGGGCGACGCGACCGTCGACGAAGGACCCCGCGAGACCAGCCTCGAGAAGATGGCGACGCTCAAGGTTCTCGTCGAAGACGGACGCATGACCGCGGCAGTGGCCAGCCAGATCTCCGACGGTGCGAGTGCGCTGCTGCTGGCGTCGGCGGAAGCGGTGGAGAAGTACAACCTCAAGCCCCGCGCCCGGATTCATCACCTCAGCGCACGCGGCGACGACCCGATCTTCATGCTCAGTGCGCCGATCCCGGCCACGAAGCATGCTCTCGCGAAGGCCGGCCTGAGCATCGACGACATCGACATCGTCGAGATCAACGAAGCTTTCGCCCCGGTCGTCCTGGCCTGGATCAAGGAGATCGGTGCAGATCCGGCCAAGGTCAACGTCAACGGCGGCGCGATCGCACTCGGTCACCCGCTCGGCGCGACCGGCACCAAGCTGATGGCAACCCTGCTCAACGAACTCGAGCGCACCGGTGGCCGCTACGGCTTGCTGACCATCTGTGAAGGTGGCGGCACCGCGAACGCGACGATTATCGAGCGTCTCTGACGCCTTGCTGTGCGCCTTTATTAACCGCCGGCGGTTAATAAAGGCGCACAGCAGTTAGTTGTTCGGCGCATCCGCGACCTTGATGTCGAAGTTCGCACTTTCACCGTCAACGCTGGTCACGGTAGCTGTGACGTCGTATTCGGTGCCCTGCTCGGTCAGGACGCACGTGATCGATGCGCCGACTTCGGCGTCGAGGTTCTCCGGACACGTCACGTCGTCGGGTGGCTCGCCGATCTTCTCGGCTAGTTGAGTGGAGATCTGACTTGCGACTTCGGACTTGTCCACTTGCGGCGTCCCGACGCTTGCCGAGCAAGCTCCCGTGGCCAATGCCGCCGAGAGTAAGACGATTCCCACTGCAGGCCTCTTTGTCATGTGAACTCCCAGGGTGCGCCGGTGCTCGCTGCTGCCACCTCAGGGATTACCGCATTCGGGACTGTTTCAACCGAGTTGCGCGACGCAGTTTTGCGAGGTCAGCGTCGGCGGACCGTCAAGTTGAAGCCTTCGGGCATCAGGGTGAGCCGTTCGGCTACCTTCAACTCGTAGTCCGGATCGGCCTCGATCGTGTATTTCTGCAAGATGGTGCCCAACACGAGGACCGCTTCGTGAATAGCGAATTGTCTTCCGATGCAGGCGCGTTCACCGGTTCCGAACGGCTTGTACACGTGCGCCGGCCTGGCTTTGATGTTGGCGGGCAGGAAGCGATCCGGATCGAACGCCTCGGGATCGTTGCCCCACACCGGATCACGATGAAGTGAGGGGATGAGCACGAGCATCCAATCGCCCTTCTTCATCGGATACTTGCCGACGAGCGTCGTGTCTTCGAGCGCCGCGCGCCCGTAGGCGGGAGCGGTCGGCCACAGACGCAATGATTCGTCGAGGACGCGTCGTACGTATCGAAGTTTCGTGATCTTCTCGAAGGCGGGCTCCTCGCCCTCCCATACCTTGTCGACCTCGGCTTGCGCCTTGGCCAGCACGTCAGGGTTTCGTGACAGGTAGTACAGCGCGAACGACAATGCGCCGGAGGTCGTTTCGTGTCCGGCGACGAGGAAGGTCACGACCTGATGGCGGATGTTCAGTTCGTCGATACGGTTGGGATCGTTCTCGCGTGCCGCCCGCAGCATCAGTTCGAGAAGATCTTCGGGCCCCGGTTCGGTACTTGTCCGCCGGGCACGGATCACTTCGTCCACAACCTCGGCCATGTACGCCTTGCGGACCTCGTCACGTTGATCGGCGCGACGTGCGAGCACTCTCCCGAGGGCGGTCGACTTCAGGAACGTCGTGCGCTGCGAATGGGAGAGTGCGCCGACCATTGCCTTGACGAACGGATGCTGTTCTTCACGTTCGAAGGAGTCGAACGAGTAGCTGAATCCAGTGCGTCCGATGGTCTCCAGCGTCAGCTTGGTCATGTCTGCGGAGACGTCGATGGGGGAGTCACTTTCACGACTGTCCCAATGGTCGACCAACTCGCCGGCCACGTCGAGCATGGTGCGGTGGTACGAGCGCATCGCAGTCTGGCTGAACGCCGGTGCCAGGAGATTGTGCGCCTTGCCCCAGTTGGGTTCGTGGTTGTACGCCGTGAACAGGCCGTCGCCGCCGATTCCGCGGAGTGCTTTGACTCCAGGTGCAAGGTGCTTCGCGAACCGGGACTCGTCGGACAGTTCTGCCACCATGTCCGCGCCCGAGGCGAAGACGAAGCGATTTCCCAGGACATTTCTCTCGAAGATCGGGCCGAGTTCGCGGCCGATGCTCACGGAGTTCTGCAGCGGTGTCCGGATATTGATCCCGAGAACGTCCCCGAGGACCGGCAGGCGCCACGCCGGATGCGGTATCCGAGCATCGGTCGTCGCCTCTGGAGTGGTGTCGACGCTCATTGTGTGTCCCCCGGGGTGAGATCGCTTACTGAATTGATGTCTAGTACGCAAAGTACGCCTTACTGAATCGGTGTCAAGTAGTAATCTGACTTGCCTATGGTCGCACCACGAAAACGCCTGGACCGAGAGCAGCGGCGCACGCAGTTGCTCGACATCGGCGCGCAACTTTTTGCCGATCGCTCGTACGAGGATGTGTGGATCGAAGAGGTCGCCGAGATTGCGGGCGTCTCGCGCGGGTTGATGTACCACTATTTTCCGACCAAGCGAGACTTCTTCGCCGCAATCGTCGAGCGCGAATCGCAGCACCTGCTCGAGGTGACCGCACCCGATGCGACGCTACCGGTGCGCGAACAGGTGGCAGCCGGGTTGGACGCCTACTTCGCGTACGTGAAGTCGCACAGCAGGGGAGTGCGCGCCATCAACGTCGGGACGCTCTCGGCCGAGGCCGGTATCCGGGCGATTGTCGAGCGCGAACTCGAACAGCAGCAGATTCGAATCCTCGATGCACTGGGATTCGAGGGCGAAAGAAGACAGCTCGCTGCCGTTGCAGTTCGGGGATGGATCGCGTTCGTCCGAGCTGTCTGCCTCGACTGGCTCGATCAACCTTCCATACCGCAGGAAGAGTTGAGAGTGATCTGTCTGCGGACCCTCTCCGGAGCGTTGGGCATCGACCTCGAAACGTGAAATGCCGACCGCGCGGGAGCGGCCGGCATTTCCACGGACAAGTCTGATCAGTCGAGCGTCGAATAGAGATCGTCCCAGCCCTTGGCGACGTACATGTTGGTGTAGATGGACCCGTAGTACGTACTTCCTTGCAGAACGGTGACGTTCCCGGCCTGCACAGCCGGAAGTCTTTGCCACAACTTGGTGTCCGAGAGTTGTTCGAAGGTGGTGTCATTGCTGTCTGTGACAGAAACCATGAACGCGTCGCAGCCTTGCAGACGATCCATCTCTTCGATGCTCAGTCGTCCCTGATTGTCGAAACCGGTTGTGTTCAATGTTCTTCCGCCGATATCGGCGAGCGTCATGTCGGTGGGTTGACGATTCTTCTTTCCCGTTTCCTCCGACACGGGCAGGCTGTCGATGTAGATCGTGGCCTTGTCCGGACTGTAGGACAAGCTTGCGACGGTTTTGCCCGCGATCGCGGAAGCGTGTCGAGTGCGAATGTCGGTGATCAGAGCGTCATAGTCGGTGATCAGGCGATCCATGGTGGGTGTTCGGCCCAGCCAATCGGAGAGCTGGGTCAGGTTCTCCCGCCACGTCTGCTTCGATTCGGTCGTCAGGACAGGAGCGATGGCTTGGAGCTTTGCAGCGGGCCAGTACTCGTTGTCGGCGTTGACGCAGATGATGAGATCGGGTGCGAGTCCGAGGATCTGCTCCAGATTGGGCTTGTCGCTGAGGTATTCGGCCGAGCCGTCGGCGGGAACCCACTTGGTGACGGGCGAGATGTTGTATCCGAACACCGGTAGTTCCAGGGCAATGGCGAGCTCGAGGTCGGTTCGGGCGTCGACGGCCAAGACCCGCTTGGGGTTGGTAGGTATGTCGTAGGTCCCCAACGGCGTGGTGACGGTGCGCATTTGAGCGTCATCATCGGCCCCTGAACCGTCGCTGGAACTGCAGGACGACAGAATAGTTGCGACTGCTGCCATCCCGGCTCCGATGCCGAATTGGCGACGGGTAAGTGCGTCGACTAGCTCTTGCCAGACGCGTTCGTCCGGCACGGTAGGTGTGTTGGTCAGCATTTTTTCGATACCCTTCGGTCTGAGTCCGTATCGATCGTAGGGTTGGCGATACCAGATCACCTATATCGAAAACCGCCTGATATTAGTCGATTTCGGCCATGGTCCGTGACTTTCGGGTGATGGCGGCGCCGAAGGCTGCAGCGAGCGGGAACATCAGAACGCCGTACACCGCGGCCGGCACTGCCAATTGCACGTTGTCGAGGAGACTGACGGCGATGGTGATCGCCAACGTGCTGTTGTGGATGCCGATTTCCATGGAACTGGCGATGGCCTGACGATCCTCGATGCCGAATATCCGGGGAACGACGTAACCGATCGAGAGGCTCAGTAGGCAGAACAAGGCAGCGACGACGCCGATGTCGACGAGATAGTCCGCGATGTTCTCGCGCTCGGAAACAACCGTTCCGACGATCACCAGTGCCAGAACCACCGCGGATCCGATGCGGACGGGCTTGTCCATGCGCTCGGCAAAGGCGCTCGAGCGCAATCGAACCCACATTCCGAGGGCGACAGGAATCAGTACGACGGCAAAGACCTGAAGTACCTTCGTGAACTGCAGTCCGAGGGTGCCGTCCGCGTCCTCGGGTTCGAAGTAGCCCAACGCGAAGTTGGTGATGAGCGGAAGGGTGACCACCGCTATCACCGAATTGACCGCAGTGAGTGTCACATTGAGAGCGACATCGCCGCGGAACAGATGGCTGAACAGGTTTGCCGTGGTGCCGCCCGGTGATGCGGCGAGGAGCATCATGCCGACAGCGAGCAGTGGGTCGAGGTCGAACAACGTGACCAGACCGAAGGCCGCGGCCGGGAGCAACAACAACTGACAGATCAGGGCAATCGAGACGGCTTTCGGCGCTTTTGCCACGCGGGCAAAATCTCCGACCGTCAAGGAAAGCCCGAGGCCGAACATGATGATGGCGAGTGCGGCGGGTAGGCCGACGGAGGTGAGTGCAGAGTCCATGAGTTAGTGGCTACTTCCAGTCACTGGGGGAATTTCACTGAAACTACCGTGATGCCCGGATCTGCGTGGCAGTTTGGATACATTGATGTATCGAACCGTGACGGCGTCGGTGAGCAGGGTTATCGTCGAATTATGTGCCGAAACATCACTGAACTTCGTGGACTCGAGCCCGCTGCTACGCCGGAGGAGATCGAGGCGGCCTCTCGCCAATACGTACGTAAGGTGAGCGGAATAGCCAAGGTGTCCGACGCGAACCGAGACGCCTTCGAACAGGCGGTGCGTGAGGTGACCGAAACGACGACGCGCCTGCTCAGTGCGTTGCCGCCTCGCAGACAGCCACCTCAGACCGTCCCTCCGTTGCGTCGCCCGGAAGTACAGGCTCGGATCGCTGCTCGTTCGTCCTGACCCGAGTGGATCTCACAGATATCGACGTATGGGACGTCGAAGCCTTGGATCAACTGTCTGCTGGGTTGGAAGGCGTTCTGGTCGCTCACCGCGTTCGCGACATCCGTCGACGGCTGGATACGCTGCGCAAAGAGGCCGTCGCCGACGACTTGCATATTCGTCAGGATGGAACCGTCTCTGCCGTTGCGCCCATCGCCGACGGTCACCCGCTCCACGTGCACGCCCAGTTGCTCGAGGTCGCAGTTCGAGAACTGATCGGTGAGGCACTGCTGGTCAGCGCGGATCTTCATCATGCGTTGTCTCTGCGGTCTCAGGTCGGCACCGACCTCCGTGACAAAGCTGTGCGTGTGGGGGAGGAGTGGCGAGCGTTCAGCCCTGATCGGCAGCGTCAGATGTTGCGTCATGCACCAGGCCTGATCGCCAACCTCGACGGCATTCCTGCTGCGATTCGCAGCCCGGCCAATCTCGATCGAATTCAATCGGAACGAGCACGGCTGCAAGATGATTCAGTCCGAATCTCGCAAGAACTTCACCGCGAGTTCTTCGGCGGCAGACTGAGTAACACCGGGGCGGGCCAGTGGTACGCCGAACGCAAACTCGAGGATCTGGACGCGCTCGACGAGTTGTTTCGCGCCGAACCTGATCGACGGTTACTGCTCATGGACATGCGCTCGGGCGAACGCGGCTTCGCTGCAATTGCGATCGGTGATCCGGACACAGCGGATCACATCTCCGTGACGATTCCCGGACTGAACACCAACGTCAAGGACTCGATGCGCGGAATGGTCGGAGAGGCAACGCGATTACGAGCCGAGGCGATGCGGCAACTCGAACTGGCCGGCCGAAAGGAAAGCGTGGCCACCATCGCCTGGATCGGATATGACGCGCCACAGGTGATCGGGCCGGGAAAGTTCGACATCGGTCGGGCCAGCTTCGACGTCAGTCGATCGTCCAAAGCAGGCATAGCCGCCGACGCATTGGGTAGCTTTTTTCACGGTCTTCGTGCCGCGTCGGTCAACGACGGAGTCCATATCACCGCGTTGGGCCACTCCTACGGATCCCTCGCGACTTCTCTTGCGCTGCAACGCGGGGCAAGCGCAGCGGTCGACGACGTGGTGTTCTACGGTTCACCCGGGGTGCGAGCCAAGGTGGAGTCGGACCTCGGTATCGCCGACCGCCACGTCTACGTCATGAAAGCGGAAGGCGACAGTATCGCGGGGTTCGGCCGTTTCGGTGGCGATCCGACGCGCACCGAGTTCCATCGGTTGTCCACGGCCGAGGGGATCACCCCGGATGGAGTGAAACACGAGCGGGCGTTCGGGCATGCGGAGTACGCGAGGACAGGGGACAACGGAGAACTGCGGATGTCGGGATACAACCTCGCGGTTGTGGTTGCCGGACTGCCGGAGTTGGCCGTTATGGCCTGACCTGCTGACTTACAGTGGCACTCATGCGTCTGAGGCATTCGGCCAGGGGGTTGGTCGTTGACGACCAGTCCCGTCTTCTGCTTTACCGACTCATCGCGCCCGGGGGTGGGCTGACGGTCTGGTGTCCTCCGGGCGGAGGCTTGGAAGGAGACGAAACCCCGTCCGAGGCGCTCGCGCGCGAATTGGACGAGGAGATCGGCTTGCGCGACTACGGCGCAGCCACCCATGTGTGGCATGAGGAGATCCGTGACCCGGCGATATTGCCGGGTTGGGGCGGTGCGATCAACGACTACTTCCTCGTGCCGGTGGCGACCGTATTCGAGCCCTGTGGGTCGTTGGGGCGCGAAGCGCTGGCCGCCGAGCTGGTCGAGCACTCCGAGTGGTGGAGCGTTGACCGCCTCTTGTCACACAGTGGTCGAGAAGTGTTCGGGCCACGCGATTTACCCGACCGGTTTGCACGCCTGGTCAAGGATGGGCCATCGAGTGCGCCGGATCGATTTGTTCGGTCGCCGTGAGGGATGCGAGGTAGCGATTGAAAACGAACATTTCGGCATCGAAACACGGCTACGCTGGGGTTATGGAGCACTACGTGCGTAAGGACCCCATCCCGTACGCTTCTACGGCTGCGCCGGTCAGTTCTCACAACCGGTTGGCAAGGACGGCCCAAAAATTGTGGATGGCTCTTCGAGGGATGATGGGGGATCGGAAGGCGAGTCGGTATACCTCGCTCGCTGCGCGGCATCCCGACGGATCACGCACCGCTGTAACATCTTTCAACAGTAGTGGTGGTGGGAAATAGGTATCGGTATACAACACTGCCCGGTGTTCGTCGAATTCTCGACGAACACCGGGCAGTGACGCACTACTCGAACTGGGGTCAGCGGAGGTACTGTCCGCACACCGGCCACGCGCCGGCGCCCTGACCGGCAAGGACGTTTTCAGCAACGCGGACCTGTTCTGCCTGGCTGGCGTTGGCGGCGCTGCCCGCTCCGCCGTAGGCCTCCCACGTGCTCTGGCTGAACTGGAGTCCGCCGTAGTAGCCGTTTCCGGTGTTCGCGGCCCAGTTGCCCGAAGATTCGCATTCTGCGACACCCGACCAGTCGTGGGTGGCTGCGGATGCGGTGCCTGCGCTCAATCCGAGGGCTCCGGCTGCGAGGGCTCCGGCTGCGGCGACAGAGGCAAGTGCACGGGTAACGGTGGTCTTGGTCATTTTTGGTAAATCCTCTCGAGTCCCGCCGACGGAGGACGGTGACCGTCTCAGCTCCGCTCCCACCACTAGGAATGTTGTCGAGTCCGAACCGCGGGGTGGGACGGGCGGTGGCGATTCGGTAATGCCCGGTTGATCGGGCTGTCACCAACCATAAGAGATGATTACGGATTGGTCACGGGTCGGCGTGTCGACACATGTTTGTGCAACAGAAATGCATCAAAGAGTGTTTTCCCAGGTCGCATGGCGATATGCCACCTCTCCCGGCGTTACATAAACGAGATGAAATGTGATGCAAGTCACCTGAAACGTGCCTCGGCGGCGTCGATATGCGGCGAATGTGACACTCGATCAGCCCGGTTTGTCGGCTTTTCGACCCGGTTTTCAGTCGTGCTGGAACCCATGTCCAGCCGTGATCTGTTGTCGACCGACCGGCCCGATTTACCTGTAGGGCAGCAGAATTGACAACGAATAACGCGCCGCTGGCTCAGACGAGATTCTTGCTCGCCTTGATCCGGCGGCGAATGTCGCGCATCTGAATGGTGTTGCCGGCCTGACGAACGGAGCGTGGGATGAACCTGTTGACGAACGACACGAAAATGAAGAGGTGTTCGAACCGGCGGCGGTCGTCTTCGGTCCACTCGAGATCGAGTTGGTCGCGGTAGATCGGTGGAAGGAATCCGACCGTCAGGAACCGCAACAAGTTTCGGAACACCAGGCGTATCGGCCACGCGATCATCTGTAGGTTGACCAAGTCGATCAGGTACTGCTTGGTGCGTTCGTCGATGACGACGCGTTCGCAACCGAGGTTCCAGTAGCGCTCGAAGTCGGCACGTGTGGCCGGCCACATCTCTTCGGTGACCTGCAGCGTCGTTCCCAAAGTTGACGCGGACTTGTAGAACGACTCCGCCTGTTCTTCGGACATCTTGCCGTGCAGCAACTGATGACTGTCCTCGAAACCGATGAACAGGCATGCAGCAACCCATAATTGGAGTTCGCGATTGAAGGCGTTGTACTTGACCGGGCTGTTTGAATCCGACTTCACATGTCGGTGCACCGAGTTCACGGCCTCGCGGTAAGCCTTTCGCTCTTCCTCGTCACCCAGGATCGCGACCGTCAGGTACTGCGTCGTGGTTCGTGCACGCTTCCACGGATGCGCTGTCAGAGCACCCGATTCGACCTTGCTCTCCATGACGCCGTACGCCACCTCGGGCCAACCGAGTTGCAGGATGACGTTGGCAGCGGCTCCGGCGAACGACCAGAAATCGAGTGCGTCGGTGATGTGTGCGGGCTTACGTGCCCACCGTCTACGCTCGGCCGTGATGGTGATGCGTGTCTGATCGGTGCGAAGCGACGACTCGGACTTTTCCGAATCCAGGTAGTGAGTGGGCATGGATCTTCCTCCGCGTGTGGTGAGTTACTTGGTCTCGACGTTGCTCACGAGCCACCGGTCGCCCGAGCGGACCAGGGACACGACCATGCGGTACTTCTGTGTGTTTCCCTCTGGCGCTGCGACATTCTTGGCTTGTTGGTCGACGAACACGAGCAACTTGGCCGACGAATTGTCCAGCGATTCGATACCGACGTCTGTCGCCGTCGCGCTCGCCTGGCCTTGGCCCCCGGCAACGACTTCGCGAAGTGAATCGACCATTGTTCGGTAGGTGCCGGCAAACTCGTCGGTCGACATCGAGGCAATGCTGTCTTTGTTGGCATCGAGGTTCTGATAGTCGAAGGAGGACATGATGGTCGAGTAATCCCGCGCGGTGTCCAAAGCCTCCTGCCGCAGCGTGTCTTCCTGATTCGCCGAGTACATCTGGAATCCGAGCACCACCAACGCGGCGACCAGCGCTACCGCTATTAGTGAGATCAGTGCGTTGCGTGGCTCCTTCAGGCGGCGAAGTAGCGACGGAGAAGTCGGATGTTCGGCCACCTCGGCTTCTGCCTCGTCGAGTAGTGCGTTGTCACCGTGTGCCATTTCCCAGTCCTTCCAACATCAATCTCCAGTAGTTCAGGGCGTCGACTCCGGTCGGGACGAGAATCGGATCTGCGACGACGGGCGGTCCGATCGGAGTGCCCGGGACGGTCGAGTTCTGCAAACCGAGGTCGTTCGGACGCGGAGCATTCTGTGCTCCGCGTTGGACGAGGTCGTCGGCGGGGGGACAGTACATCGCGAGACTCGGACTGGTGGGAGACAGATCGCCGACCTCACGCCGAGGGGTGTCGTAGTTGCAGACCGGCCCCTGGGTCGCAACCAAGGCAAAGTCGGCTCGATCGCCTTTGACGATGGATGCCAGTTTGGCGAGACCTTCAGGAATCGTGACAAGTCCGGTTTCCAGGGCGTCTGTGCGGTCGGAGATGATCGGTGCGACAGTGACGAGGTTGGCCAGGACCGCTCCGAAAGTGTTGTGGTACTTGTCGAACAACTGTTGAGCGCTGTTCAGGGCGGCGGGCGAATGATCGGTGAGGTAGATCAGCACCGGCGCGTTGGATTCGAGTTGTTCGGTGAAGTTCTTGGCAGCTGACATTCCCCGGACGAACGAATCCGATTGTGTCGCCATGGAGTCCACCAACGTGGAGGTTCGCGACAGCAGCGCAGCGAGTTCGGCCGACTGGTCGTTCAACTGCGCCGACATGGTCCCACCGTTGTCGATCATCGTCGCCAAGCTCGGGCCGAGCCCGTTGAACGAATTCCCCAGCTCGGTCCCGATGTCGCTGATCGCTTGTGGATCAATCCCTTCCAGGACACCGGACGCCTGAAGCATCAACTGGCTCATCTGGACCGGTTGCTGATCCGCGGGCATGGCGATCTCGTCGCCGTCCCTAAGATACGGGCCGTGGTCTGTGTTGGGGTAGATGTCGACATTCTGAATTCCGGCTGCGGTCCCCATCGTCACCTTGGCGACGCTGTCGGTAGGTATCTCGGTGTTGTCGTTGAGTGAGAGTTCCACCCGAGCCGTGCGGGTGCCTGCGTCGAGTTCGACTTCACTCACTTTCCCCACCTGTACGCCGCGATACGTGACGACCGTGCCCTTGGTCAGTCCGAAGGCGTCGGACATGTTGGCGTGCAGCCGGATTTGACCCCCGAAACCCTGAGGGCCGACCACGTAGACGATCCCGAAAGGGATGACCACAGCAGCGATCAGAGCGAACAGGACAAGTTGAACAAGCGCAAGGCGACTCAACGCGGACCTCCCTGAAGTAGATCGGTGAGAGTTCCCGCTGGTGCGATCGATTGACCGGCCATACCGCCGCTCCAGAGCTTGTCGATCGTTCCCGGAATATCCAGGGCGCCGTCGAAAACGAGGTAGTCACCCTGCACTGCACCGGTGAAGTTTTCGAGCAACCCGTTCATGTTCGTCAGCGTCTGGCCGATCTCCGAGTTGAACGAATCCAGAGTCCCGACAACGGTCGACGCATCGTGCAGCATCGCGTCGAGGCCGTTGGGAGACGAGTCGAGAATGGTGTTTGCGTTGGTGGCGAGCTGAACGGTCGAGTTCAACAGGCTCGCAATCTGATCCTTCTGTCCCACGAGAATCGACACCACCTGTGGAACGGAATCGAGGTAGTTGTCGACAACTACGCGTTGGCCGGCCAGTTGGGAGGAGACCCGGGCAGCGAGGTCGACGGCCTCGTCGAACTCGCTGCGGTGACTGCTTGCCTCTGCCATGAGCGAGGTGAGGGTCTCGGTCAGAGAACGAACTTCACCGAAGCGCCCGGAAAACGCGGTGTTCAGCTCGCGCACCACGGTATCGAGTTGGTCGATGCCGCTTCCGGTCAGAACCGTGCCGAGGGTGGCAAGCGCACTTTCGACCTGCGGACCGATCTCGGTGCGAGACTCCGGAATTGTGTCTCCGTCGCTGAGCGTGGAGCCGGACGGAACTTCCGGCACCAAGAGTCTGATGAACGGATTGCCAAGTGCGGACGGGAGTTCGACGGAAGCTTCGACGTTGTCGGGCAATGGCGTCGCGGCGTCCAGACTCAGAGTCACATCGGCTCCGACGACATCGGCTGACAGCGCGGATACTCGACCGATGACTTTCTGGCCGCTGCGGACGTCTGCTCCCAACACCAGGCCGTCGGCGCCGGCCAGCTGCAGCGCCACGTTGTACGCGTCACCGTCGGCCGAACGACCCAGGGGTAGGTCTTGAATGCCTGCGCTACAGCCGCCGAAGGCGAGCACGGCCGCAGAACCCACACCGATGATCACGATACCGGCGATTATTCGAACCGATTGCCGCGTCAATTGCCACCTCCGGGGACGGCTCCGCCGGAAATCGCGGAGGCGATGCCGAGCGGATCAGAAGTGCTGAGGGGGAAGGAAATCGGATTCGTGAACCCGGCTCCGGTGCAGATCGGCAACTTGTAGGTGTCGCACAGCGGTTTCGCCACCGCGAACTGAGTCAATGCAGTCGAGACGTTGAGCCGAATGCGCCCGCGCTGATCAGGACCGATTGTCTGGGAGAGGTTCTGCATCATCAACGGCACCAGGTCCATGAACTCGGCGAGGCCGGGTTCTTTGGCAGCCAGAGTGTCACCGAGAACTCGCACGTTGTCGGCTATGGCACCGACATCATCGCCGTGAGTTGTCATGAAACTGTTCAACTGGTCGAAGACCACCTGCAGATCGTGCAGAGGCTGTGAGATGTCCATGTTCTGGCTCGCCCATTGATCACCCAGGACGCCGAGGTCGCCGACAAGTTCGTCGAGGCTGACCTGCCGTGCGTCCAGAGCATTCATCAAAGTGTTGAGATTGTCGACAAGGGCACCGATGTCTTCCGACCGAGCGCCGACAACTCCGGTTGCTGTGCTGAGGTTGCGAATTGCGGTGTTGAATTGATCGCCCTGGCCCTGCCACCCGGCGGCGCCGCGGCTCACGAGATCGCCGAGATTGCCCCCATCCCCGGCAAATGCGTCGGCCAAAGTGCTGACGCTTCCCATCAAGCCGTCGAAATCTATGGGGGAGTGGGCACGTTCGATCGGAATCTGGTCGCCGTCTTTCAGTGTCTCTCCGCCGGTGTACGCCGGGCCGAGTTCGATGTGTCGATCGCTGATCACCGATGGATTGAGGACATAGGCCGAGGCGTCGGCGGGCAGGTCCACGGAGTCGGGCATCGACATCGCTACTCGAACAGAAGTTCCGCGAGGTTCCACCGACGTGACCGTCCCGACGCCGACTCCGAGGACGGTGACCTTGCTTCCCTCGTAGATTCCGCCGACGTAGCTGAAATCGGCGTAGACGGTCTTGGACTGATCTGTTCGTCCGAATATGTACCAACCGGGCAGGGCGATCGCCAAGGTCACTACCAGCATGGCCGTGACGGCTTTTCGTGTATTCACTTGCAGCCCTCCATGATGCCGAGCGCGCAGAGCAGATTGTCCGGGATCACGGCCGCCGGCGCGTTGACGTCGGTCCAATTGCCGGTGCCGGTTGAATCGGTGACCGAACGCAGCGCGGAAGGAAGACGAGTCAACAGCAGGTCGATCTGATCTGCGTTGTTCTTCAGCGTGGTGGTGACCGCGACGAGGTTGTCGGTCATGGCTCCGAACTCGTCCTGACGATCGACGAAAGTGGTGGAGAGCTTCGAGATGATGATTGTCAGGTTGTCGACCAGCTGAGTCAGTGCGTCCTTGCGCATCGCAAGAGTTCGAACGATCGTCTGAGCATTGGCCGCAGTACCGACGATCGAATCGGTTTGTGCCGCAGCCATGTCCGACAGCTCACGAGACATGATGAGAATCTGGTCGATCTGTTCACTGTTCTGCGCGAAAGCCGCCGAGGCGCCGCTGATTCCGGCCAGAGCCCGGCCCACCTGATCGGAATCAGTGGGAATCACCTGCGAAAGGGTGTTCATCATGGACTCCATCGCCTGTAGGTCGACGCCTGTTGCCGCAGTGGTGGCATCACTGCTGACGTCGTCGAGGCTGTACGGCACGGTTGTGCGGGAGAGCGGGATGACCCGCGCCTCGGAGTCGTCGACCACTCCGGCCGGCACGATCTCCAGGTAGCGCTTGCCGAGGACCGTCTTGAGCCTGACCGTCGCCGTGCTCTGGTTTCCCAAAGGCTGGTCCTTGTCCAAGCGGAAGTTGACGACGACGTGGTCGCCGGCAAGGTCGATCGAATCCACTCGGCCCGCGGGAACCCCGGCCACGTAAACCGGATCGGTGTCGGAAAGCCCGCTGGCATTGGCTAACTCGGCTGTGTATGCCGACGTGCGCACGTTGTACCAGAGCTTCGGAATGCCCAAGGCGGCGCCGAGTCCCACCACCAGAACGAAGATTCCGAGACTGCCCAGGGCGAGAGCGGTGCCGCTACCGCTGCGACGGCGATCCCCTTTGAACAGGAAGAGCATGATGCCGACGAACACGTCGATCAGCTTGACCAGGAACATCATGAGCACACCGGCGAGTGTGTCGGACCGAAGATGTTGGCTTCCATGTCGCCTGCCTTCAGAGTGAAATTGCACAGATACAGGCTGATGAAACTTCCGTAACTTCCGATCCGGTTGGCGGCGTCGGCGAACTGGGGAAGGTTGACGAGAAGTCTGTTGAACTCGTCGGTGCTCGCAATCCAACTCCCGGTGACACTTTCGAGTTGTTGCACGGTCTGACCGAATGCACCGTTCGACCCGGCCATGATCTGAGCCAAGGACGAGACAGTGCGGGTTCCCTGATCCAAGAGCGAGACCAGTTGATCGTTCTGCCCGACGACGGAAATACTCAGATCGTTCAAACCGTCCAACAAACCGACCAATTCGGGTTGACGCTCGTCGACGGAGGTGAGAAGAGTGTTCATGTTCGTGAGTAGTTGCGCGAAGACGTCCTGACGGTCGACCAGGCCGGAACTCATGGTCGCGATCTGGTCGAGCAGGGTGGTCATTGCCTGGCCCTGGCCGTTGAAGGTTTCGACAAAACTTCGCGTGAGCGTGTTGACCTGCTCGGGCTGCAGCGCGGCGAACAACGGTTTGAACCCGTTCATCAGGGCCGTCAAGTTGATCGGCGGTGTTGTCTGCGCCAGCGGTATCGTGTCACCTGGTTCGAGCTGTCGTGCGGATACCGTTGTTGCGCTGTCGTCCTGCGTCAGTGCCAGATATCGAGCACCGAGCATGTCGCCGTAGCGCACGGCGGCACGGACATCCGACTCGAGGGAATATCGCGACTCGATTTCGACGTCGACGATCGCCTTGCTCGTCCCGCCTCCGTTGTCGGCGAACGCAACCGAGTCCACGCGGCCGATACGCACACCCGACATGGTGACCGGGTTGCCCGGGTTGAGTCCTTCGACGTCGGTGAACTCGAACGAGTACGAATCGGTGCTTCCGCGAACCGGGACCGACAACGTGTTCGCCACGAACGACGCGCAGGCGACGCCGGTGAGACAGAAGAGTGACAACCGAATTACCTGGCCAGGACGGACCTTCACGGGACGGTCACCTCGTTACCTCTGACCATCGGCCCCAACATCAGTGTTGTTGCCGGGTTGGGGGTATCCGAGGGTTCCGGCGATCCGCCCAGTAGTTGATCTTCGAGGTACCGCAGGGGGGCCGCTTCGGCTACGCCGCCCACGACCGGGGCACTGACGGGTTGTTCAGGCGTCAGGTTGGAGCCCGAACACTGTGCTCCGCGCGAGTCACCGTACTGCGGGCAATCATCACCCGTGTATGGGAGCGGTTCGGCGAACGTGGCAACTGCTGTGATGTCGAACTTTCCGGTGGCGAAGACTCGAGCGCCCGCGGCGCCGAACGTACTGGCATTGGCGAGGGTGGAACGCAGTCCTCCGGGATTGGCCGCGGTGGTTGCGAGTATCTTTCCGGCGGAATCGATCACAGTGATGATGTTTCGGTTGTTCGCCCCGACAAAATCGTCGACGGTAGCGGCGAAGACTGCGGCCGCGCCGATCGAGGACTCGAGATTCGCTCTGTTGGCGACCATGTCGTTCGAGACAGTTGTGGCGGCTGCCAAGGTATCGAGAATGTCGGGGGTCGCACGGTCCAACGCGTCGACGACCGACTTGAATTCGGTTGTCGATTCGAGGAATTGGTGTGCGGCGGGTGTCAGTGCGCCGGAAGCCGCGCTGAGATTGTCTATCGTGGCTCCGATCTCGGCTCCGTTTCCGTCCAGGGCTTGACCGAGTGCGGTCAGAGCCGTTTGAAGTTTCTCGGGTTGCATCGCGGTGAGGACTCCGACCAATTTGGTGTACACGTCGTAGAGGGCGACGGCCTCGGGTCCGTCGTCCATGTGGATCTCGTCTCCGTCCGACAGAGTCGTCTGGTCCTGCTCATTCGGACTGTCCACGAGCTGCATGTAGATGTCGCCGAAGAACGTGCGCGGAACGACGCGAGCCACCACGTCAGCGGGAATCTTCGACGCGTCATCGGTCTGAATCTGCAACTGCACAACGGATTCGGCGGTTCCTGATTCGATTTCGCCGATTCGGCCGACGTTGACGCCGTGGTACCGAACCGGAGCTTCACCGCTGATGAGACCGGCTGTGGCTGGAACAGCGACGAAGATGTCGGTGCTCTGCTCGAGATTTCCCGAACCGCGTAGAACCATTGTCACGGCGGCGGCGACGGCTACGACTATGGCGATCGCGCCGCGAAGGGCGTACACGATCTTCGTGCGTGTAGTGAGTCTGTCCACGGCTCAGACCCCCATTCCCGGGATCTGGGGCACGAGACCCCACAGCGCGAAAGTCATCAGTACGTCGAGGATTCCGATCGCGAGGATCGCAGTCCGGAGCGCGCGCCCGGCCGCTTGCCCGACGCCGGCCGGACCACCCGATGCGTAGTAGCCGTAAGCGCAATGAACCAGCGCGACAACAGCGGCGAACACCACGGCCTTGAGACCCGAGTACAGGAGATCCTGCGGAGAGATCGCCAGATGGAAGAAGTAGTCGTAAGTACCTGCCGATGCGCCGTTGAAGAACACGACGACCAGTCGGGTCGAGAGGTAACTGGCCAGGAGTCCGATCATGTAGATCGGGATGACACAGATCATGGCAGCGATCACCCGGGTACCCGCGAGGAAGGGGATCGATCGGATCGCCATCGAGTCCAGCGCGTCGATTTCGTCGGAGATACGCATGGCCCCGATCTGGGCGGTGAAACCCGTTCCGACCTTGGCGGCCAACGCGATCGCGACGACAACAGGGGCCAGTTCACGGGTGTTGGCAACCGCGGACAGCATGCCGGAGAGCGAGGTCATCCCGACAAGCTCGAGGCCCCGGTGGGTCTCGACGCCCAACATCATCGCCGCGGCCAGCGACATCGCGAAGACGATCCCGATGGTGCCGCCGCCGGACAACAAGGAGTTCGTGCCGAAGCTGACCTCGCTGATCTGACCGAGTACATGCTTGCGGTACTTGGTGAGCGCAAAGGGGATCGATGCGATAGTGCGGACGTAGAAAGTGACGTGCTGACCGAGGGAGACGAGGCCGTCGCCCGCGGTTCGCAGGGGTCTGCTCGCTTGACGTGCTCGAACACGGAGATCGACGAGCGACATCAGAATTCACCGACTGCCGGGACGATTACGGTGTAGAGCGCGGACAACACTGTGTTCACGATGAAGACGAGCGCGAACGCGATGACCACGGCTTCGTTGACTGCGTCGGCAACGCCGCGTGGGCCACCTTTTGCATGTAGACCTTTGAAGGTGGAGACCAAAGTCGAAGCGATGCCGAAGACCGCAGCCTTCACCAAAGCCATGACGAAGTCGGAAGATCGCCCGTACTGACTGAACGTTGCCATGAACGTTCCGGCCGGAAGATGCTGGACGTAGATGTGGTACAGGTAGCACGCGATCACACCGCCGAAGGTGACCATCGAACACAGTGCAAGGGAGACGATCACTGCCGCAACCAATCTCGGTGCGACGAGGCGCTCGATCACGTCGATGCCCATCACTTCCATCGCGTCGATCTCTTCCCGGATCTTTCGTGAACCCAAATCCGTGCAGATCGCCGATCCTGCGACACCGGCCATCATCAACGCGCACACCAGCGCCGCGGCCTGACCGACGATGATGAAAGCTACGACAGCTCCGGAATATCCACCGGCTCCGATCCGGCCGGCCAGTTCACCGACCGAGACGGCGATGAATACACCGATCGGAATCATGAGAAGCAGCGACGGGCCGGTGCTGACGCGACCGATGAACAGGGTCTGAGTAACCGTCTCGTGCAACGAGAGTCGTCTGCGCAGGATTGCCGTGAACAGACCGAAGAGTGCCTGAACCGAGAATCCGATCAGATAGCCCCCCTGTAACGCTACGTCTCGCACCGGGCCCTTCGCGGCTGGCAGCTCGTACGTCATCTAATTGAATTCCTTTGCAGATCAACAGTGTTCGGCACGGAGTTCGAACTGTTCGAGCGCTGGCGGTCGAGCGAACTGCCTGTGAAGCATCTCACACATATATGTGTCCAAGCAAGCATTATGTGAACCGAAATTCTCGTCGAACTGTCAGCCCTGTTGACCGAGTTTCCTTCATTGACGTGGAGATATCGGAACTGTTCATATCGACATCCTGTGTATGTTTACGAATATTCCGAATCTGTCAGTCGGATTGCTTCGTGGATGCGGGCTGGATGCTTCGAGCGGTGACCCTACCCACTGCTGGTGGCCACAGGCAACGTTTTGTTAACGAAGATTCTCGGTGGAAGCAACGGGGGAGGTGGCGAAGGGCGAGTGGTGTGTTCTGATCAAAGTCAGCGTTACCTGCATGTATGAAACTCTAGACGCGCGATGTGCTGAAATCGGTGTACGAGTTTTCAGAATCATGCTTATGCTGATTCTCGTCTGATGAGCAGGCGGATCGAAGTGCTTTGTGCGTGAGGGCTGGAGAGTGGGGTACACGGTGAGCCTGAACGATCAGTTCGTCGACGCGCAGACGTCGAATGGGATTGTTCGGCAGCCGAGGTCCGACTCCGTCAAGAGGCGACCGAAGGACCGCAAGGCGCAGATCGCGGCAGCAGCGGCAATCGCGTTCAGTGAGCGCGGATATCCTGCTGTCAGTGTCGACGACATCGCGTCGGCGGTCGGTATTTCGGGTTCGGCGCTCTATCGGCACTTTCCGAACAAGTACGCGATGTTCCGCCACGCGGCACTGGAGTTGACCGGAGCGCTCGCCAGTGCCCTCGATGCCGTTTCGGTTGCGCCTGCGGCAACCGATGCGCAGCGGTTGCGCGAAGATCTGATTGCAGTGATACGAACGACGATCCGCAATCGGCGTACGGCCGGAATCTATCGTTGGGAGAGCCGGTTTCTCGACACCGATGATCGGAAATCCGTTCGAGCGCAAGCCAGTACGGTCAATCGCCGAGTAGCCCGGTATCTTTCGCGCTCCGAACCCGCGATGACGGCGAGGGACGAGACCCTTGTCGTGGCAGCGATGTTCAGCGTCATCGGCAGTATCACCGCCCATAACCTGTTGCTGCCCCAGCGAGCGATGGAGAAGGTTCTGCTCGACGCGTGTCTGGCGATAGATCAAGGTGAGGGTGCAATCACCGCTAGCCGCTTGGAGCAGTCCTCGTTACCTCGAACCGTGACCACGAACAAACGTGAACGTCTCTTGCAGGAAGCCGTGCGCCTCTTCGACTCTCGCGGGTATCACGACGTCAGCATCGAAGAGATCGCCGCGGCCGCCGGCTTGAACGCATCCGGTATGTACCGCTACTTTCCCAGCAAGGCAGAGCTTCTCGGCGCCGTGTTTTATCGAGCTGCAGATCGCTTGGACTTGGCGACGGCAGCGGTCTTCGACTCCGCGACTTCGCACGAACAAGTGCTCCGGTCACTGTCGGCGATGTACGTGGAGTTGTCGTTTGCACAGCACGAATTGATGTCGGTCTACTTCTCCGAGATGAACAACCTTCTGCCGAGTCATCGAAGCGATCTGAAGAATCGCCAGAAGCTTTACGTGGTCGAATGGGCGCGAGTGCTCGGCGAGATTCGTCCTGAGCTGTCGGCAGTAGAGGCGAAGTTCGTAGTTCATGCTGCGCTCAACCTGGTCCCGGATGTCGGCCGCATGATGAAGTTCGACGCTGCCGCAGAGAACGCGGCCAGGTTGCAGGTGTTCATGTCGGCAGTATTGTTCGGCCGTCGGGCTTCGGCCGCCTGAAGCGTGTCGGTGAGTGTGCGTAGTCTGGCCCACTATGAGCGAAGTCGTGTCACTGGCAGCTGCCCGTCGCATAGCCCTTGCCGCTCAGGGATTCGGCAAATCGCATCCCACGACGGTGACGCGTCGCAATCTGGTCGGCGTGATGGACCGGCTGCAGGTGCTGCAGATCGACTCGGTCAATGTCTTCGAACGCAGTCACTACCTACCCGTTTATGCGCGATTGGGCGCATACGACAAATCCAGACTCGATCAGCTTGCCTTCACCCCCGGTTCGGGATACCTCGAATACTGGGGTCACGAAGCAACGTTCTTGCCGGTGGACATGTGGCCGTTGTTCCGCTGGCGGATGGACCAGTTTCGCGCCAAAGCGTTGAGTGACAAGGACGGGTGGGCTTCCGATCGGCGCGTCTTCCTCGATTGGTTGCGGCAGGAGTTGCGCGACAACGGTCCGATGGCGGCGAGCGAGATCGAACACGAGGCGAACACGCGGCGCGGTCCGTGGTGGGGGTGGTCCGACGTGAAGGTCGGGCTCGAGACGCTGTTCCGTTGGGGCGAGGTGGTCTCGGCGGGGCGCGCCGGTTTCGAGCGTCGTTACGGCCTGGCCGAGCAGATGCTTGCACCCGAGATACTCGACGCACACGTCGAGCGGTCGGAGGCGATACGCGAACTGGTGCTGCGGGGTGTGACGGCACACGGTCTCGGCACCCTCGACGACATCGCCGACTACTTTCGTCTGCCCAGCGCAGAAGCACGAACGGCATTGCAGGAACTCGAAGATGCCGGCAGTGTGCGCCGGGTGTCCGTCGACGGCTGGGAGCGTCGAGGCAAGGCAAGGGAGGTGTGGATCGATCCGCGAGCGAAGCGTCCCAGGTCCATCCGTGCGGAAGCGTTGTTGTCACCCTTCGACCCGGTAGTGTGGGCACGCGATCGAGCGTTGCGGCTCTTCGACTTTCACTACCGGATCGAGATCTACACTCCGGCGCACAAGCGAGTTCACGGATACTACGTGCTTCCGGTCTTGATCGACGACAAGATCTGTGCCCGAGTCGATCTGAAGAACGACCGTCAGAACCGTCGACTGCTTGTCCGCGCGGCGTGGGCCGAACCCACCGCGGACGCCGACACTGCGCCGCGGTTGGCGGAACTCCTTCGGAGAACTGCGCATTGGCAGGGCTGCGACACCATCGAGGTGGAGAACAAAGGCACGTTGTCTCAGCAGTTGGCCGCCGCCATGAGGTGAGCCTTCAAGGCCGCGAGGGAGATTGTCATTCGGGAACGGTTATGCGTCCGTCGGTCGCTGCCTGATTGATGGAATTTCTCAATGCGGAACAACTTCCGGATCGAATTCTCGGCGATGCAGCGTCGTCACGGTACTCCAAACATGCGGTGCGCGAATCTGATCGCCACTGGGTCGACGTGTGATGCCAGCTGTTCTTCTCCACGAGGACGTATGTTCCGCACCGCTCGCAGTCCAGCGGTTCCATGGTCACTGCCCTACTCCTGCGGCGGCCCTGCGTGCGATGTTGTCAGCGACTTCCTGCTTCCACACTTCGATGGGTTTGCTTGTGTCCATCTCGAATTCGAAACGGTCGACCATGTCCGGGGTGATGTCGGCGACGTCCACGTAGAACTGTTCGTACCAACGGCGTAGTTGGTAGACCGGGCCGTCCTCGGTGCAGAGCAGTGGATTGTCGATACGGGTCTTGTTCTTCCATATCTCGATGTCCTGTTCGAATCCGACGCCGATGTACCCGATCATTGCGTCGACAAGTTGATCGGCGAACTCGGCGGGCATCTCTGCGGACTTCTGGACGGTAATGCCGTACATGAGTACGAATTTGTTCGGGCTCACCGGGTAGTGGCAGTTGATCAGCACCGAATCGGTCGTGAAGTTCTCGTAGACGTAGCGCAAGTCGTCGATCATGAACGACGGTCCGTGGTAGGCCGCTGTCGAAAGATTCGACACCAACTTCGGTACGTCGGGGTCGGTCCAGGTCACGATGTCGTCGCGGTTGATGCCGCTCTGCTCCTGGATGGCGACGTGTCCTTCGAAGACGTTCTTGAAATAGGTGGGGAACGAGAAGTGCACGTAGAAGAAGTGCGCCATGTCAACGACGTTGTCGACGATTTCTCGGCAGTTCGTATCGATGACTATCGACTTCCAGACCCAATCGGTCCACTCGTGCTCCGCAGACTTGATGATCGGTATGGCGACTTCGGCAGGAGGCGGATTGCCTTCGGGGTCGTGCCAGACGAAGAGCAGCCCGTCTTGTTCGAGCGCAGTCCAAGCGCGGGTCTTGGCAAGCGGGGGGACACGTCGAGCATAGGGAATCGCGGTGCACTTACCGTTGCCTCCCCACCTCCAGTCGTGGAAGGGGCACGCGATCGAATCGCCCTTGACCGTGCCCTGACTCAGGTCGCCGCCCATGTGACGGCAGTACGCGTCGAGGATCTTCAGTTCGCCATGCGAGTCGGAGAAGACGACCAGTTTGGTACCGAAAGCTTCGACGGAATGCGGGTTCCCGTCGCTGTAGTCCTTGGCGAGGCCGAGGCAGTGCCATCCGCGGGCAAATCGAGTGGGAGGTTCTCCCTGGTCGATGATGCGAACCTCTTCCGATTCATTGACATCCGCAATTGTCATGTTCTTCCTTTCGTGAGTGCACCCGGTGGGCTGGACCGAGCGACGTTGTACGACAGTCGAAGGGGGGTAAATCTCTGGGCAAGTCACATACGCTGCGACGAGACGTTGCCGCCGTCGACAACCAATTCCGTTGCGGTGATGTAACTTGCTTCGTCGGACAGCAGGAAGCGGACAGCGTGTGCGATTTCCTCCGGGCGACCGAGCCTGCCGAGGAGGATGCGTCGTTCGAATGCCCCGTCACCCAATGCGTCTACGGTCGGCTGAAGCAGAGGGGTCAGAATCTGTCCGGGAGAGACGCAGTTGATCCGAATGCCGTCCGGGCCCAGTCGGTCCGCCAGCGATCGGACCATCGACAACATCCCACCCTTTGCAGCGGAGTAGACAGGGTTGATTGCATTGCCCAAAGTTGCGTTGATCGAAGCGATTCCGACTATTGCCGAACCGGGATTGGCCGTGAAATCAGGCATCAACTGTTGAACCAACAGGATGAGCGGACGTAGATGGGTGTTGATACCCGTCTCCCACACGTCGAGCGTCACTCCTTCGAGGGATCCGATATCGACGACCCCGGCGGAGTGAACAAGTCCGCCGATGGAGGGAAGTGAGGAACGGGTTGTGGCCAATGCGGCCGCGTAGTCGTCCGCTCTCGTGAGATCGATTCCCACTCCGATGGCGTCGATGCCGAATTCGGAGGAGATCACGGCTGCCTGATCGACCGCTTTTGCCTCGTCGATATCCCAGAGAGCGACTGGTCGTCGGATCGCCGCGAGCGCGCGGGCGGAGGCCAATCCGATTCCGGATGCGCCGCCGGTGATGATCACGCCTGTCGACGGGGATGAAGCATTCATGTGTCCTCCTGATTTTGAAGCGTTCTGCTCGGCGCCGCATGATCTGATGGGCTCCGGTCATCACTGTGACGAGGGATGGATTCGGGCTCAACGAACATGACCGATCATCGGTATAGGTGCTGGTGAGAGCCCATGCAGATGCATCTCCCGCTGCGTGGGAAACGTACTGGCGTCGTGTGTCCACGGAAGCTCAGATGGGCGGAACGAATGTTGGCTGCCGAAGCGGCGGGCCACCGGAACGGAGACATCGATGTTGGTCGGACCGATCACCGAAGAGTCCATCCCCATGTCAACTCTCGACAGACTGTCGGTGGTGGTGGACTGCTTTCGTGACGCGCCTCGGCTGACATTGGGGGAGGTCGCGCGCCGAACCGGGATTCCGCGATCGTCCGTGCACCGGATGCTACTGAAACTCGTGAGGATGAACTGGCTACGCCGCGAAGGACTCGAGTACGAGATAGGCGACAAGCTAGGAGATCTGGGCGCGCTCTCGCTGTATCGAAACAAAGTGGATCGAGTGGTTACGCCCCTACTTCAGCAATTGCATTTCGTGACTGGACACGCCGTGCACCTCGGGGTGTTGGAAGGAAACCATGTGCGCTACATCCAGAAGATCGGGAGCCTGATGGTCCCCGACCTTCAGACTCGCGTCGGCTCACGTATCCCAGCGCAAGCGTCGACCATCGGGAAGTCACTGTTGAGCGCCGGCAACAGATCGGTGGCATCGTCGCACAACGCCAATGACGTTCGCCAACACGCAGTTGCGTTCGGAATCTGCAATTCCGGGATGGGCTGTATCGGCGCGCGAATCGGGGTGCTCGACCACATGCCAGTAGGTCTCTCGATTTGTGGGCCCTTGATTCGCGGCACGATAGACAAGAGGAACGCCGCTCCCGTACAGATGGCGGCAGCAGCGATCTCGCAGTATTTCGGAATGATCGACGGGTTCGAGCAGGAGAAGACGGGATAGTCCGACAAACGCAAAGAGTGCGCCTCCCCCCACTACGCGTAAAGCGCAGTGGGGGAGACGCACTCGGATAGAGCTGTGTCAGCGAAGAGCCGCAAGCGCGTCGATACGCCCCGCGGCACCTTCCATGATGCTTTCGATCAGTTCCTTGCAGCTGGGCAGATCGTTGATCATGCCGACAACCTGACCCGAAGCAAGAACACCGGCTTCCGTGTTGCCCTCGACCAGTCCGGCCTTGAGCAACATCGGTGTGTTGGCTGCCATGATGATCTGCATCAGCGTGCGGTCACCCGACCGCTTCATCGCGAGACCGTCCTTGGCGAGGGTCGACCACTTCATGCCCGTCATGGCCTTGAACTTCGTGGCATTCTTGGCCGCGGCGATCAAACCGGTTGCATAGCTGGAACCTTCGAGGCTGTTGACCAGGTCGGTGTTGAGCACACGATGAGGCATGCCGTCGACCTTGCGGGAGACAGTCGTATCCGTCAGTCCGCGCTTGAGATACTCCTGTTTGACGGAATCGGGCACCGAAGAGTCGCTGGTGAGAAGGAATCGCGTTCCCATCGCGACACCGGCAGCGCCGTACGCCAGTGCGGCAGCCAGCCCGCGGCCGTCGAAGAATCCGCCACCGGCGATGACCGGAATATCGACCGCGTCGAGAACCGAGGGGAGAAGCAATGTCGTGGCCACACCGCCGGTATGGCCACCACCTTCGCCGCCCTGGACGATGACGGCGTCCGCGCCCCAGGATGCAACCTTGACCGCGTGCTTCGCGGCACCGATCGAGGGCACGACGACGATGCCGTGGTCCTTGAGCTTGGCGATCAGTTCCTTCTTGGGAGCCAACGCAAACGACGCGACCTTGACGCCTTCACGGATAAGCAGATCCGCGCGTTGCGGGGCGTCAGTGGCGTCGGCACGCATGTTGACGCCGAACGGCTTGTCCGTGAGCTGCTTCGTCTTCTTGATCGCGTGCTCGAGCTCGTCGTACGTCATCGTGGCCGAAGCCAGGATGCCGAGACCACCGGCGTTAGCCGTTGCCGACGTGAGGGCGGGACCGGAAACCCAGCCCATACCCGTCTGCACGATCGGGTACTCGACACCGACCAGTTCGGTCAGCGCGGTCTTCAGGGTGGGGGTCATGCCGAGACCTCACGGTCCCGGAGGTTGCGCGGATCGAGGGTTTCGCGGATGAGGTGAAGTTCTTCGGCGGTGGGGTCACGGGTGATACCGGCCTCGGCGAGTCCGGCAACCTCGAACGAGGTGTTCTCGGCTACCTCTTCGGCGGTGACGCCGGGGTGAAGGCTCAACGCGCGGAAGGTGTTTCCTGGTCCGCCGAAGTCGAAGACACCGAGGTTGGTGACGACGCGGGGGATGTTCAGGTACTTGTAAGCCGGGTTCTCGGGATCGATCTGGTCGTAGCCGACACCGCACACCACGTCGACCTTGTCGACGAACACTCGCTTGGAGTGCTTGGGGACGAAGTAGCTCGTCGCGTGGTTGATGGTGTTACCCGGGGCGCCGCGCACACCGAACATCTGACGCGTCGGCTGCTGAAGCGGGCCGAAGGCGGAGAGGTTCTGGTTGCCGTGGCGATCGAGCTGATTGGCGCCCATGACAACGTGGCGACGGCCGGAAGCGACGACGTCGAACACCTTGCGGAACGGCATCCATCCTTCGACGGGGCCCTTCGTTCCGACGGCCGGAGTGTCCTCGAGAATGAGGGCTTCACCATCGGTGATCAGCAGGTCGGGTTCGGTGGTGAGTCGAGCCAGGCGAGCGCCGATGGTGGACGACGTCGACATCGGGCTGGCCATGATTTCGCCTGCACCGGAGAAGATTTCAGCGCAAGCGAGAACAACGTACTCTGCGCGGGTGACGGTGGATTCGCTCATTTTGCCTGCTCCCCTGCCTTTGATGAATCGGCAAACTTCTTTACTGCGGCTTGGTAGTCCTCTTCGCTGCCGGAGAGGAAGGTGTCGACGAACGCCTGCCACGACTCGGGGGTCTTGGCGGACTCGGCGTAGTGACGCTGGAACTTCTCGTCGCGGCCGTAGCTTTCGCCGGCCAACGTGAAGTGCGCACCATTGGGTGCCTCGACGACGGCGTCGACCATCATGCGGTTGAGCAGAAGGTTCTGCAGTGGAACGGATTTGACCAGTTCCTCGGTCTCGACAATGCGTTCGACGGAGACGTAACGCTTTTCGGCGGCCATGCAGTACAGGTCGTCGAAGTACGGGTCGACACCGTTGTACGCGGCATTGCCGTGCTTGTCACCGAGATTGAGGTGAACGAAGGACGCATCGAGGTTGAGTGCAGGCATCGCGATCAAGGTCTCGGAGCGGCCGTCGGCCTCGGGGTACGGGGAGGTGACGGTCTTGAGTTCGTCGCCCCAGAAGTTGCGGACGTCCGAACCCAGGCCGGCGCGGATCGGGAGGAAGGGAAGGCGAGCGGCAGCTGCTTCGAGGCCGCACTTGACCATGCCCTCGTCCATCTCGCGGACTTCGATCTCACCGGCGGTGCGTGCCTTGGCAAACCACGGGTCGTAGAACGGCGCGGAGTCGAGGGACACGAAACCGTAGTACGCCTTCTTGACCTTGCCGGCCGAGCACAGCAGTCCGAGATCCGGTCCGCCGTAAGTGACCACGGTCAGGTCCTTGATGTCCGAACGCAGAATCGCACGAACGAAGGCCATCGGCTTGCGGCGAGATCCCCAGCCGCCCAAGCCGATAGTCATTCCGCTGCGGAGTTCGCCGACTACCTCGTCGAGCGACTTCGTCTTGTCACGCTTGCTAGCCATGTTTGTCTCAGCCTTCCTTCTGGGTTGCGTTCTCGCGCGGCTTGCCGGTGGCGACGAACTCGTCGCGGTGTTCGTCGGACACGCCGAGGAGGTTGAGTTCGAAGGTGTAGCCCTGCTCGAGGCGGTAGCTGCCCTTGACGTCCACCGGGTCGATGCCGTTGATGGCTTCCTTGGCGCACCGGATGATGCGGGTGTCCTTGGCGGCGATCTTCGCGGCGATCTCGCGAGCGCACTCGTCGAGCTTCTCGCGTGGGACCACGTCGTAGACGCTGCCGAACTGCTTGAGTGTGTGCGCGTCGACGCTCTGTGCGGTGTAGTAGAGCGTGCGCATCATGTGCTGTGGCACCAGCCTCGAGAGGTGTGTGGCAGCGCCGAGTGCGCCGCGGTCGACCTCGGGGAGGGAGAAGATCGCGTCGTCGGAAGCGACGATCACGTCCGCGTTGCCGACGAGTCCGATGCCGCCGCCGACACAGAATCCGTTGACGGCCACGACGACGGGTACAGCACAGTCGTAGACGGCCGCGAAGGCCGCGGCGCAACCGCGGTTGGCGGCGACCAGCGCGTCGAATCCCTCGGTGGCCTGCATCTCCTTGATGTCGACGCCGGCGTTGAATCCGCGTCCCTCGGCTCGCAGGATCACTACGTGAGTGTTGAGATCCTTGCCCGCGTCGAGGATGGCGTCGGCAAGCTCGAACCATCCCTTGGACGGGATTGCATTGACCGGCGCGTAGTCGATGGTGACCGTGGTGATGCCGGTTCCGTCGGAGGAGGTGCTGATGCCCATATCGGGATTCCTTACGTCTGTGTACCAAACCAAGCGATTGCTTGGTAAGTTAGCACACAAGCGGAGCCGACAAGCCCGAGCAGAGTGCATTAGGAGACAAATATGAGTGGATTGGTCGACGGACGCGTAGTCATCATCACCGGGGCTGGCCGCGGTATCGGACGTGCGCATGCATTGGCATTTGCTGCCGAGGGCGCCAAGGTTGTCGTCAACGACATCGGTGCGGGTGCCGACGGTTCCGCGACCGGTGAGAGTCCGGCCGAGCAGGTTGTCGCGGAGATCATCGCCGCCGGTGGCCAAGCAGTGGTCAACGGAGACGACGTCGCCGACTGGGCGGGCGCCGAGAATCTGATCAAGACCGCGATCGACACCTTCGGTGGCCTGGACGTACTCGTGAACAACGCAGGCTTCCTGCGGGACCGCATGCTGGTCGGTATGAGCGAGGGCGAGTGGGACGCGGTGATCCGCGTGCACCTCAAGGGGCACTTCGCGCCGCTCCGTCACGCTGCTGCCTACTGGCGCGCCGAGGCCAAGGCAGGCAAGACCGTCGACGCACGCATCATCAACACCAGTTCGGGTGCAGGACTGCAGGGTTCGATCGGCCAGGGCAACTACGCCGCGGCCAAGGCCGGCATCGCCGAGATGACCATCCAGGCCGCCGCCGAGCTCAAGAATTACGGAGTCAGTGTCAACGCGATCGCGCCTGCTGCGCGCACACGCATGACTGTCGGCGCGGGCGGGGCGATGGCAGAAGCGATGGCAGCTCCGGAAGAGGGCTTCGACGCCATGGCTCCCGAGAACATCTCGCCGCTGGTCGTCTGGCTCGGTAGCGCCGAGTCCAAGGACGTCACGGGCCGGGTGTTCGAGGTAGAGGGCGGAAAGATCACCGTCGCGGAGGGCTGGCGTCACGGCCCGAGCGAGGACAAGGGAGATCGCTGGGACCCGAAGGAGATCGGGCCCGTCGTGGCAACGCTGTTGGAGAAGGCGGAGATTCCGACGCCGGTGTACGGGGCGTAGGGCCTCCGGCCCCGTGAGTGGTTAAGGAGTGCAGGGACTCCTCAACCACTCACAGGCGGCGTGCCGCCTACGCGGGCGCCCGAACCACCAACACGGTGCCGGGGAACTCAGCTGCGAGTTCGCGCCGCGAATGCTTCACGCAGGCGGTGCCGTAGCCTTTCTTGCGAGATTCCGGCGCGATCCAGATCGCCACGTTCACCTCTTGGCCGTCGAGTTCGCCGAATACCAGGCCGACGCTCTTCGGGCCGTCGCCGGAAACGTCCTCGGCGACGAACCAGGCAGCGCTCTCGTCGTCGATCCGACCGAGACCGCCGACGCGCTCGGCTTCGATCCGATCCTCGCTCCACGGCTTGCCGTCTTCGCCGAGCTGCTCGGCCGAGCGAATCGTGAACAGTGCCTTGTCTTCTGCGCTGTCGCTGAACGGACGCAGGGTGAAGTTCTGCCCGCTGCTCGCGGGACGATCGAGCGTCGTCCATTCGAGAGTGGCGTCGAGATTCTCCAGCTCGCCCTGGATGCGATCGCGCGCTGCCTTGGTCAGTGCGCTGAACTTGAGGCTCAGAACTGCTTCGGCATTTGCTTCCGACGTGCCGAGGAGTTCCGCGACGGTGGTCAGTGCCTCCTGGTGGTCCTTGCTGTCGACCACTGCGTCCAGCACCTCGTGGCGACGCTCCAGCGCACGCACGAGGGCTGAGGTGATCTCGCGTCGGTCCAGGATTTGATCTTGAATATGCGTCGTCATATATGCGACTCCTTGCTGTGTTCGAGGCTCTGTCGAAACGCCGTGCGGACCGTACGAGTCAATAGTGCTCCAACTCGCCGGTTATGGCACGCGTTCAGCCTCCGGTGCGGCGAACGAGTCGTTCGTAGCGCTGGCGGGCGGCTTGAGTGCTTCCGAGTCCCAGTCCGAAAGCGATGTCCTGCCAGGTCATGCCCCGTTCGCGGGCAATCCCGAGGAACAGTGCTTCCAGCTGTTCCATTTCGGCTCGGGCCTTGGGGATCAGAGTCAACGCAGCCATGACGTCGGCATCGTCGACCTCGGGTTCGTTCGGCTCAGGTATGTCGGTTCCGCCCGCAAGACGAGCCACGACGCGCACCGCGCCGTAGGGCTCGAGCATCTCCGGATGAGATTGCCGCGCGCGCTGGCTTGGGGTCGCGCCGTGGCGCTCGCTGATTCGAAAGAGTCCGGCGTATTCGCGATGTGCGCGTTCGCGGCCGGAATCGATCGGTCTGAACTGGTCATCGGTCATGAACCCAGGGTGGCACGAACCCGGGTCAATGTAAACATTTTGTTGTAAACAGTTCGTTTAACTCTTCAGTGGCTCGCACACGATGACGGGAATGACCCGGTCGGTCCAGGCCTGATAGTTGTCGAAATCCGGATACATCGCCCTCAACATCGGCCACAGCCGAGCGCGCTCGTCCTCGGCCGCGACGCGGGCTTTCATCGAGCGGATCCGAGACTTGATCTGCACCGTCACCACCGGGTCTGCCTTGATGTTGAGGTACCACATCGGGTTCTTCGGAAGACCGCCTTGCGACGCCACCAGAATCACGTTCTCGCAGTCCTCGAGGAACAGCAACGGACTGATCCGCTCCTCGCCGGATTTGCGACCGGTGGTGGTCAGCAGGCAGATCGGCAGCCCGCGAGGGAACGCGCTGCCGACCCGCCACTTGCTACCCAGCCGCCCGTCGGTGGCGCGATACATGGCGACGTTTGCCTTCGACATCCACTTGATGATCTTGACCGTCGCCGGAGCGTCGAGTCCCTTGGGTTTGGCTGGGGGAGTAGTCATCTCAGATACGCTCGATGATGGTTCCGGTGGCCAGTGCGCCGCCGGCACACATCGTGATCAGAGCCGTCGAGCCGTTGCGACGCTCGAGTTCGTGCAGTGCGGTGGTGATCAGGCGAGATCCCGTGCTGCCGACCGGATGGCCGAGAGCGAGCGCGCCGCCGTTGACATTGACGTTGTCGAAGTCAGGTTCGTGAACCTGAGCCCAGGACAGTGCGACGGATGCGAATGCTTCGTTGATCTCGAACAGATCGAGGTCGCCGATCTTCATTCCGCTCTTCTCCAGGACACGGCTGGTTGCCTGCACCGGTCCGTCGAGGTGGAATTCCGGTTCCGAGCCGACCAGCGCCTGGGCGATGATGCGGGCGCGCGGCTTCAATCCGAGCGCGCGAGCCTTGTCCTCGTCCATGAGCAGGACTGCGGCCGCGCCGTCGGAGATCTGGGAAGACGTTCCGGCCGTGTGAATCCCGCCTTCGAGGACGGGCTTCAGTCGGGCAAGGGACTCCGCCGTCGTATCGCGCAGGCCCTGATCGCGATTGACGACCTTGGTCTCGCCCGTGAGGTTTCCTTCCTTGTCGACCTGGGGTGCCGAGAGTTCGAGAACCTCGCGGTCGAAACGTCCTTCCTCCCAAGCCTGCTTGGCCAGCGCCTGCGAGCGGACGCCGAGGGCTTCGACGTCGTCGCGGGTCAGTCCGCGTCGACGCGCGATGCGTTCTGCAGCTTCGAACTGGTTGGGCATGTCGATGTCCCACGTCGCGGGTCGGCGCGGTCCGGCCTGATCGCCGACGTTGGCGCCGAGGGGAACCTGGCTCATGGCTTCGATGCCGCAGGCGATACCGGCGTCGATGGCGCCGGTGGCGATCAGACCGGCGATCAGATGGTTCGCCTGCTGGGCCGAACCGCACTGGCAGTCCACGGTGGTTGCGCCGGTCTGCCACGGAAGTCCGGCGTGCAGCCAGGCCGTGCGCGTGATGTTGTTGGACTGAGCGCCGGCCTGGGTGACGCAGCCGCCGATCACCTGCTCGATCAGCAACGGGTCGATTCCCGACCGGTCGAGAACTCCCTTTTGTGCAGCTCCGAGGATCTCGGCGGCGTGCAGACCGGCGAGCCAACCTCCGCGCTTGCCGATCGGTGTACGGACAGCCTCGACGATTACTGGTGTGCCCACAGCGGGCTCCTTTCCTTGTAATGAAAAAGTAGAACAGGTTCTCTGCGGGAAGCAAGACCTGCCGACGTTTCCTTTCCTAGTAAGCAGGCTTGTGTTTCAATGAGAGTAGAACGTGTTACACATCACGGATCCCCATCACCCCTGTGATGAAAAGGCTTAGGGCAGGAGACATCAGTGGCACAGCCCGCATTCCCCGAGGGAATCGACTTCACGGACCCCGACATCTACGCGGAACGCATGCCGTTCGAGGAGTTCGCCGAACTCCGGAAGACGGCCCCCGTGTGGTGGAATCCGCAGCCTCCGGAAATCGGTGGATTCCAGGACGAGGGCTTCTGGGTGGTCACCCGTCATGAAGAGGTCAAGGAGGTCTCGCAGCGAAGCGACATCTTCTCGACCCACGAGAACACTGCGATTCCTCGCTTCGCCGACGACATCCCGCGCGAGAACGTCGAGATGCAGCGATTCATTCTCATCAACAAGGACGCTCCGGAGCACACCAAGCTGCGCAAGCTGGTATCTCGTGGATTCACCCCGCGCGCCATCAACAGCCTGCGCGAGGAACTGACCGAGCGTGCCGAAAAGATCGTCACGACCGCGGCTGCCGGCGGTGCCGGTGACTTCGTGGTTCAGGTCGCGTCCGAACTTCCGCTGCAGGCAATCGCCGAGCTTCTCGGTGTGCCGCAGGAAGATCGAATGAAGCTCTTCGACTGGTCCAACCAGATGACGTCGTACGACGATCCCGAGTTCGACATCGACCCGCAGGCAGCGTCGATGGAGATTCTGGGATACGCGTACCAGATGGCGGATCAGCGCAAGAAGTGTCCCGCCGATGACATCGTCACCAAGCTCATCGAAGCTGACATCGACGGAAATGAGCTCTCCCCAGAGGAATTCGGCTTCTTCGTGATCCTGCTTGCGGTCGCGGGTAACGAGACCACTCGCAATGCCATCACACACGGCATGGTTGCCTTCCTCGACAATCCCGACCAGTGGGAGCTGTACAAGAAGGAACGCCCCAAGACGGCGGCCGACGAGATCGTTCGTTGGGCGACCCCGGTGACTTCCTTCCAGCGCACCGCGCTCGAAGACACCGAACTCGGCGGACAGAAGATCAAGAAGGGCGATCGCGTCGTGATGATGTACGCGTCGGCCAACTTCGACGAGGACGTCTTCGAGAACCCGACGAAGTTCGACATCATGCGTGACCCCAATCCGCACCTCGGATTCGGCGGCACCGGTGCGCACTACTGCATCGGCGCCAACTTGGCCCGTCTGGAAATCGATCTGATCTTCAATGCGATCGCCGATCACCTACCCGACATCACCAGGCTCGGGGATCCCCGACGCCTTCGCTCGGGCTGGCTCAACGGCATCAAAGAGTTTCAGGTTGATTACAAGACATCGGGCTGCCCGGTCAAACACTGATCCGGACATATACTGACCTGGTAACCGGCGAGTAGGTTCTGTGTAGGTTTTCGGGAGTTGCCTCTGCACTCTCGAACACGCAGAACTACAGTAGACGTTCCGGGAAGCCACTTGTTGGCAACCTGGAACTGCGGCGGCGTCTGCGGGATCCCTCATCTCCCGTAGGCGCCGCCGTTTGTAGTTCAATCTCCAATTCAGCCGCCGTACGGTTTGGTGATGGCTTCCAGGAAATGTCCCGACGGGTCGAGGAAGTAGACCCCACGCCCACCGTCGTTGGTGTTGAAGCCGGTACTCGACTGGCGCGGATCGGCCCAGTGATCCAGTTTCAACGCCTGTATCCGCTGGTAGATGCCGTCGAAGTCATCCTCGGAGACGAGGAAGGCATAGTGCTGAGACGCAACCTCGGCGCCTTCTTCCACCTGTGCGAAGTCCAACGTCACGCCGTGCTCGAGATCAACGCCGAGAAAGTAGCCGGCTTCGACTGGGCCTGGAAGACCGAACATGTGAGTGAAGAACCACGCAGACTCTTGTCGGTCTTTTGCGGCGATGATGGTGTGATTGAACGAAATGGTCATGAGTGACCCCTTGCGGTACGACGCCTCCATGCCTGACGCAGTCCGTCATCGACACGCGACGTTGGGAACCAGGAAACCATTTCGAGGTTCTCGGTGCAAGTACGACAGGCTGATTCGAATACGACGAGCGCGGCCCCGGTCGATGACCGGGGCCGCGCTCGTACTGTGGGTTCTCAGGCTTTGCGTGCCGTCTTCATCGCACGGTCCACTTCCCAGAATGCTCGAAGCGACGCGATCTTGCCGTCGTCGTTCACGCGATAGACGAACACGCCCTCGGCGTCGATGATCGAGCCGCCGATGGTGGTCCGGATCTTGCCGATGTTGACGTTCTCGTTGCCGCACACCAGTGAATCGTCGATCAGAAATTCGAGCTTGTCCGCGTTCGCGATCGTCATGTCGTAGAACTTGGAGATCGCTTCGCGCCCGTGATGGCCTTTGCCTTCGGGATCGAAGCCCGAAGGCCCGACCGGATCCTCCACCCAACCGTCCTCGGCGAAGAGGTCCAGCCAGGCTTCCTTGTTCTTGCCACTCGCTGCGGCGCGCGAAGCGTTACCCGCGACGCGGGCGGGGTGTTCGTCGGTCATCGCGGCTCCTCAGTTGATGTACTGCTCGGCGAATTTGCGCATCGAATCCTGCTTTGCCTCCAGTGGGGCATCGAATCCGATTCCGTCGAAAACCCAAGGCACGGTGATGATGTCCGTGACGCCGGCATCTTCGAGCTCTGCGTAACCGTCCTTGCCGAAACGGTCGATGCACACCGTCTGGATTTCGAACGGCTCGTTCTCGCGGCCGTACTCGGCGCGCAGTTCGCGTAGTCGTGCGATCACACCCACCAGGTCGTCGAATTTGATCATCGCCGAGGTCCAACCGTCGCCGACTCGCGCAGCACGCTTGAGTGCGACCTCGGTGTGGCCGCCGACGTAGAACGGAACCGGCTTGGTGGGGGCCGGGCTCATCTGCAGGCGATCGAAATCGAAGAACTCACCGTGATACTCGACCATGCCGCCGCCGAGGATCAGTTTGAGGACGTCGATCATCTCGTCCACACGTGCGCCCCGACGCTTGTACGGAGCGCCGCACCACTCGAACTCTTCCGGAGCCCAACCGATTCCGACGCCGAAGCCGAAACGGTTGTTCGTCAATGCGGCCACGGAACCGACCTGCCGCGCGAGCAGGACGGGATTGCGGCTACCCAGCTTGAGCACCTGGGTGTAGAACTCGATCTTCTCGGTCACCGCGCCCATTGCAGCCGCGGCGATGAGCGGATCGACCCAGGGGGTCTCGGCATTCCACATCCGAGACCCGTCCGGGGTGTACGGGTAATCCGCCGCCTGCGTTTCCATGAAGAACAGTGAATCGGGGAGAGCGATCGACGAAAAGCCGCATTCCTCGGCAGTTTTGGCGATACCGGCTAACTGGTCCAAGGGGTTCATGGCAACCCCGACGGTGTACTTCATCTTCGGCCTCTTCCTGATCGGCGTGTGTGCTGCTGCTTACGTGGTGGGACGTTCGGAGCCGACGACCCACATCGAGAAGTACTGCGAGCCACCGCCGTAGGCATGGCCGAGAGCCTTGCGAGCATCGGCTACCTGGTGATCGCCGGCGCGGTGCATGACCTGCATCGCCGACTCGGCAAAACGGATCATGCCCGAGGCGCCGATCGGGTTGGAGGAGAGAACACCGCCCGAGGCATTGACCGGGAGCTTGCCGCCGATCGCGGTTTCACCCGCCTCGGTGAGCTTCCAGCCCTGGCCTTCCTCCGCGAAGCCGAGGTTCTCGAGCCACATCGGCTCGAACCACGAGAACGGGACATAGATTTCGGCGCAGTCGATCTCGTTCAGCGGATCGGTGATTCCCGCTGACTTCCACAGTGCTGCTGCAGCGTCACGGCCGGCTTGCGGATTGACCTGATCGCGTCCGGCATAGAAGGTCGGCTCGGTGCGCATCGCCGTCGCGTGGATCCACGCGACCGAACGACCCTCGGCCTCGACCTGTGCGGCCGCTTCCTCGTTGCCGATCACCAGAGCGCACGCGCCGTCCGAGGACGGGCAGGTCTCGTCGTAGCGGATCGGATCCCAGAGCATCTGAGATGCCTGTACCGATTCGAGAGTGATATCCGGCTGCCGCAAGTGCGCATACGGATTGAGGCTGCCGTTGAGCCGATCCTTCACCGCGACGAGGTAGCCGATGTGCTCCGGTGCGCCCGATCGACGAATGTACGAACGGACGTGCGGGGCGAAGTATCCACCGGCACCGGCGCCGACGGGCATGTTGAACGGAACCGGTACGGACAGCGCCCACATGGCGTTCGACTCGGACTGCTTCTCCCAGGAAACCGTCAGAACCCGCTTGTGGACACCGGATTTGACCAGGCTGGAGGCGACGATAGCTGTCGAACCGCCCACCGATCCGGCAGTGTGAACACGCAGCAACGGCTTTCCGTTTGCGCCCAGAGCATCCGACATGGCGAGTTCGGGCATCATCGAACCCTCGAACAGGTCGGGGGCCTTTCCGATGACGACGGCGTCGATGTCGTCCCAGCCGACGTTGGCGTCGAGCATCGCGGCGTCGATGGCTTCACGAACCAAGCCCGCCATCGAGACATCGTGACGCTTTGCGACGTAGTGAGTTTGGCCGGTGCCGAGCACGGCCGCGAGTTGAGGCGTTCCGGCCATCAGTTCCGTCCCTCCAAGACTGCTACCAGGTTCTGCTGCAGCACAGGGCCGCTTGTTGCATGGGCCAGAGCGCGATTCGCCTGGCCGTCGAAGATTGCCTTGGCGGCGTGGCCGATTCGTTCCAGACCACCGGCGAACAGTGGGTTGCCGCTGAGCGGACCGCCGGACGGATTGATCGTGGTGGCGTCGGTCAGGCCGATCGCTTCCTTCAAGATCAATTCCTGGTGAGTGAACGGTGCGTGCAGTTCGGCGACGTCGATGTTGCCGACCTCGCCGCCCGTTGCCGCCTTGGCTGCCGACGTAGTGGACGGTGAGGTGGTCAGGTCACGTGCACCCAGGTTGGGGGAGTCGATGCGATGCTCGAGTCCGGTGATCCACGCCGGCCGCTCGCAGAGATCGCGGGCGCGGTTACCCGAGGCCAGGACGATTGCTGCCGCGCCGTCGGTGATGGGCGCACAATCGTGTGCGCGCAACGGATCTGCGAGGAAGGGGCTGGCGAGAAGGGCCTCGATGTCGACCTCGCCTGCGAGCTGAGCCTTCGGATTGCTCAGCGCGTGACGACGGCTACGAGCGGCAACCTCCGCCATGTCCTCGTGCGTCCACTTACCCGCGTCGAGTCCGAGTCGGGCTTGAAGTCCGGCGATCGAGACGGAGTCCGGCCACAGCGGAGTGACGAGGTACGGATCGAGCTGCATGGACAGGATCTTGCGCAGGTGCCCGGCGGAGGACTTGCCGAATCCGTACACCAGCGCGGTCTCGACCTCACCGGTCAAGATCTTGATCCACGCTTCGTAGAAGGCCCACGCAGCGTCCATCTCGACGTGAGATTCGTTGATCGGCGGGACCGCTCCGATGGAGTCGATGGCCGAGATGAAGGAGAACGCTCGTCCGGCCAGGTAGTCGGAAGATCCGGAGCACCAGAAGCCGATGTCTGACTTGGTGATTCCCAGATCGCTGTAGAGCTGCTGGAAGCACGGGACGAGCATCTCGACGCCGTTGGTGGTGCCGTTGGTTTCGCGGACGTGGGGTGCCTGAGCAAAGCCCACGACTGCGATGTCTGCAGAAGTCATTTCAGGAGCCTCACAGGTGGTGTTGGAAGGTGGAGTACTCGGCGTCGGGTTCACCTGTCGGCCGGAAGTATTCGATGTTCTCGAGGGTGTAACCCCACTCTTCGCGAGGCTTCCACTTGGCTTCGACGCGCATGCCCATCCGTACGTCCGCGGCATCACATTCGAGAATCAAGTGCAGGAACGGAATGTCAGCCCCGTCGAGAAGCACGTAGGCGGCCACGTAGGGCGGTTTGATTCGCTGCCCGAGGAACGGGACGTTGACGATGCAGAAGGTGGTGACAATTCCCTTGTCCGGCAGTTCGATCTGCTCGCTCGTCGGCTTCCCGTTGGTGGGATTCGCGCCGCGCGGTGGGATGTAGATCTTGTCTTCGGGTCCGCTGCGACCACCGATGAGCTTGCCTTCTGCGAGACCGCGGAGGTAGAAACTCTCCTCGGCCGAAGCGGAATGCATGAAGTGCAGGTCGACAGGCGTCGTGATCATGGTGACAGGATCGGCGGTGGAATCGACTGTCGCGATTCCATTTTCGCTCTCACCTGGTTCGAAGCACTCGATGTCCTTGATCTGCCCGATCCGCTCCGACGCCCAGCGAGCACGGACCCGCAGGCCGGTGCTGATGTCGTCGGGGGAGTCGACGTCGACTGCGTGGAGCATGGACGTGTCCGCGCCGTCGAGCTTGATCAGGGCCCACGCGAAAGGCTTCGTCAGTGGTTGACCCTCGATGGGTTCGGGCATCCACGTCCAACTCACGACCGTTCCGCCGTCGGAGACTCCGACGAAGTCGGTCAGTGGTTCGGCCGTGTCCGGATCGAATTCCGGTGGCGGCACGAAGACACGACCGTTCGACCCGCGTGCGCCGATCACCTTGCGATCACGCAGGGCAGTCACGAACGCGCCGATGGTCGGTCCCGTCGATCTGGTGTAGTCGAAATGGAGATTCAATGGTGCGCTCAGGGGCTTGTCGGCCACCCCGCTCTTTCCGATGGTCACAAGATCGAGTAGAACAGGTTCTAGAGATTGTGGCAAGAGTCACTTCTGATCACCGGCAATGTGGAGGCCTGCGATGAAGCTTGGGTTGCAACTCGGATACTGGGGCGCACAGCCGCCGGCAAACGCCCCGGAACTGATCGAGGCCGCGGAAGGCGCCGGATTCGACGCGGTCTTCGCGGCGGAGTCGTGGGGCTCGGACGCTTTCACCCCGCTCGCCTGGTGGGGATCGCGCACCGAGACGGTTCGGCTCGGTACTTCCGTCGTACAGATTTCGGCGCGAACACCGACCAGCTGTGCCATGCACGCGCTCACTCTCGATCACCTCAACGGTGGGCGAACGATCCTCGGGCTCGGCGTATCCGGACCGCAGGTCGTCGAAGGTTGGTACGGCCAGCCGTTCGAGAAGCCGCTCGCGCGCACCCGCGAATACGTCTCGATCGTGCGCCAGGTCCTCGCCCGTGAAGTGCCCGTCACCAGTCCCGGCCCCCACTACCCTCTGCCGTATGCGGGACCGGGCAGTTCGGGACTTGGCAAGCCGCTCAAGCCCATTACGCACCCGCTGCGTGCGGACATCCCGATCTGGCTCGGCGCCGAAGGGCCGAAGAACGTCGCGCTCGCCGGTGAAATCGCCGACGGCTGGCTGGCGATCTACTACACCCCGCGCCTGGCCCCGATGTACAACAAGTGGCTCGACGAAGGGTTCGCGCGCGCCGGGGCCCGTCGTAGTCGCGAAGACTTCGAGGTGGCCGCCACGTGCCAGGTCATCGTGACCGACGATCGCGCCGCTGCCATCGCCGCTCTCAAGCCGATGACCGCCCTCTACGTGGGCGGAATGGGCGCCCCGGAGTTGAACTTTCACGCGCAGGTCTACAAGCGGATGGGCTACGAGAAGGAGGTCGACGAGATCGGTCGCCTCTTCATGTCGGGCCGCAAGGACGAAGCTGCTGCCGTCGTCCCCGACGAGATGGTCACCGAGACCATGATCATCGGCAACGTCGACGAGGTGCGCGCAGACGTGAAGCGTTGGGAGGAAGCCGGAGTCACGATGCTGCTGGTGACCTGCCGCGACGCCGACCATGTGCGAGAGCTCGCGGCCGCGGTGGGTGGTTGAGCGGGGCACCCCCTTTTTTTTCGAGCGGTACCCCCCTTTTTTCTTCGAGCGAACGGCACGTTCAGCGCATCTGAGGCGCTGAACGTACCTTTCGCTCGCCCAAAGTTATCCACAGGCGCACCGAAACCCCAGTTCGCCGCCGGGGCCCGCGCTGATGCTCGAGTCATGCTGCAACCATGCGGCGAGGAACGTGGGGCGATGATCTGGACGCGATTTACCGCGTCAGTCGAAGCGGAGTGATCCGAACGGCGGAGTTGGCGCGATTGGGCGTGTCCAACTCCGCAGTGCACACCCGGTGTCGGGTAGGTGGACCGTGGCAGCGCATATTGCCGGGGGTCATTCTGCTCAGAAACGGTCAACCGACGCCACGTCAACGCTCGATCGCTGCGCTCATGTTGAGCGGTGACGATTCCCTGCTGACGGGGCGATCAGCCATGTCGGAGTACGGATATCGAACGCACTCGGGGGATGTGCAGGTGCTCATCCCCATCGACCGTCGAGTTCAATCGGTTGGGTTCGTCACGGTGGAGCGCACTGTTCGACTGCCCGAGCCGGAGATTCGGAACGGTCTGCGCTGTGCTCCGCTGCCGCGAGCGTTACTCGACGCTGCGAGGCGGTACAAGGCGCTCGATCCCACACGGGCACTCATCGCTGAGGCTGTTCAGCGCGGCGATGTCTCGGTGCGCGAACTTGCGAAGGAACTCGAAGCGGGTAGCAGTCGGGGTTCCGCGCTACCTCGGGTCGTGTTGCGCGAAGTGAACGCGAACGTCCACTCGGTTCCGGAGGTTCACGCGCGAAAATTGTGGCAGCGGAGCGGGCTGCCGGAAATGTTGTTCAACCATGAGATCCGGGATGCCAACGGGGACTTCATCGCAGTTCCGGACGGATGGATCGATTCGGTTGCCTTCGCGTGGGACATCGACTCCTTGGAATGGCATGCCGCACCGACGGACTACAAGCGCACGGTGGAGCGTCGGACGCGTATGCAGAATGCGGGAATCATCGTGTTGCCGACGGTGCCCAGTGCACTGCGAACGGACCCTGATCGCGTGATCGAGGACCTGCGTGCGCACTACAGATTGGCGCAGTCACGTCCCCGGCCGCAGGTGTTCGCGAGGTCGAGATGGGTGAAATTGGACGAAACCGGCTGAGCGAAAGTGCCTTTCGGCGCACTGAAGGCGCCGAAAGGTACGTTCGCTCGAAAAGGGGGTGGGTGGGACCGAGAGCGGACAGGAAAGGGGGCTCAGGCGGGGGTCGGTCAGACGGGGGTGGCTCAGACAGGGGTGGGTCAGACACCCTTGAACTGGGGCGCCCGCTTCTCACCGAAAGCCCGCGGGCCCTCCTTGGCGTCGGCGCTCATGAACACCTTCATGCCCAGCTGTGCGTCGATCTGGAAGGCCTCTTCCTCGTGCATGCCCTCGGTGTCGCGGATGGTCTTGAGAATCGCCTGCACGGCGAGGGGGCCGTTGGCACTGATCAGGTCCGCGAGCTCCAGCGCCTTGTCGAGGGCTTGGCCGTCCGCGACCACGTGGCCGATGAGCCCGATCTCCTTGGCCTCCGGAGCCTTGATGTGACGACCGGTGAGCAGGATGTCCGCCGCGATCGTGTACGGAATCTGTCGCACCAGACGCACTGCGGAACCGCCGAGCGGGAAGAGCCCCCACTTGGCTTCGGAGACGCCGAACTTGGCGCTCTCACCCGCGACGCGGATGTCGGTGCCCTGCAGGATTTCGGTTCCGCCGGCGATGGCTGCACCCTCGACGGCGGCGATCAGCGGCTTGGTCAACCGACGGCCCTTGAGGAGGCCTTCGATCTTGGACATGTCGACGCCACCGCCCGCGAAGGAATCTCCCGGCGGCTTGGCGGACATGTTCTTGAGGTCGGCGCCGGCGCAGAAGTCGCCGCCCGCACCGGTGAGGATGGCGACACGGATCTCGGGGTCGTTGTCGACCTGATCCCAGGCGTCGACCATGATCGCCATCATCTCGCCGGTGATGGCGTTCTTACGCTCGGGGCGATTCATGGTCACGATGAGAACGTGGCCACGCTTCTCCACGAGGCAATGCGGCGCGGTTTCCGAAATGTCTGATTTTTCGGTCGTCGAAGTGGACACTGATGGCTCCTGGCGGGTCTGTGAGCTGGCTCTCAAATTGGGTCTTGCCAGAAACGGTAACACGTTCTACTTTGAACTCGTGGCCCTTAACATCGCAGACTTCGTAGAGCACGCAATCGACCTCGTTCCGGACCGCGTTGCGCTGGTCTCGGACAACCGCGAGATGACTTATGCACAGTTGGAGGACCGAGCAAACCGCCTCGGTCACTACCTGCGTGAACATGGCGTTCAGCCGGGTGACAAGGTCGGCATCTACTGCCGGAACGTCATCGAGGCGATCGAGGCCATGGTCGCGGTTTTCAAGATCCGGGCCGTGATGGTCAACATCAATTACCGGTACGTCGAGAACGAGTTGCAGTACATCTTCGACAACTCCGACATGGTTGCGCTCATTCACGAGCGCCGCTACTCGGACAAGGTCGCGAACGTCCTGCCGAACACTCCCAAGGTCAAGTCCGTCATCGTGGTCGAGGACGGCACCGATCTGGACTTCAGTGCTTTCGGCATCGGCTACGAGGACGCACTCGCGCAGAGTTCGGGTGAGCGTGATTTCGAAGAGCGCAGCAACGACGACATCTTCATGCTCTACACCGGCGGCACCACCGGAAGTCCCAAGGGCGTCATGTGGCGTCACGAGGACTGGTGGCGTGTTCTCGGCGGAGGCATCAACTTCGTCACCGGAGTTCCGGTCGAGGACGAGTACGAGATGGCGAAGGTCGGCGCAGCCAACCCGAGCATGATCCGCTACCCGATCCCTCCGATGATTCACGGCGGTTCGCAGTCGGCGGTATTCCACAGCCTCTTCGGCGGTGGAACCTGTTTGATGCACCCGGAATTCGACGCCCACGAGGTGTGGCAGAACATCGACAAGCACAAGGTCAACCTGATCTTCATCACGGGTGACGCGATGGGCCGTCCGATGCTCGACGCACTCATCGCCGGAAACCCGGAGACCGGTGAGCCGTACGATCTTTCGACGCTCTACGTGATGGCCAGCAGTGCTGCACTCTTCTCGCCGAGTATCCAGGAGCAGTTCCTCGAACTGTTGCCCAACCGCCTGCTGACGGACTCCATCGGAGCATCCGAGACCGGCTTCGGTGGACTCGCCGTGCTGAGCAAGGGCCAGAAGCACACTGGCGGTCCGACGGTCAAGATCGACGCCTCCACAACGGTTCTCGACGACGACGGCAACGAGGTCGAACCCGGATCGGGCAAGCGCGGCATGCTCGCTCGCAAGGGCAACATCCCGCTCGGCTACTACAAGGACGAGGTCAAGACGGCCGAAACCTTCCGCACCATCAACGGCGTTCGCTACTCGATCCCCGGCGACTATGCGCAGGTCGAATCCGACGGCACGGTCACGATGCTCGGCCGCGGTTCGGTGTCGATCAACAGCGGCGGCGAGAAGGTGTACCCGGAAGAGGTCGAGGGCGCTTTGAAGGCGCACCCGGACATCTTCGACGTCCTGGTGATCGGTATCCCCGACGAGCGCTTCGGTCAGCGCGTTGCCGCAGTGGTCCAGGTACGCGAAGGCACGTCGCCGACGCTGCACGACATCGCCACCGCAGCACGCAAAGAGATTGCCGGATACAAGGTTCCGCGCAGCGTGTGGTTCGTGGATCAGATCAAGCGCAACCCGGCAGGCAAGCCCGACTACCGCTGGGCGAAGGCCGAAACGGAATCGCGCGAGGCCGATGATCACAACGGAAACGGCGCTCCTGTGGCGTCCGCAAACGAAAGCGTGGAAGCCTGATGCGTTCGGATCTCGCCGACAAGTTCGGCATCGAATACCCGATTTTCGGATTCACTCCTTCCGAGCACGTCGCGGCCGCGATCAGCCGCGCGGGAGGTCTGGGCGTGCTCGGTTGCGTCCGGTTCAACGACCCGGAAGAGCTCGAAGCCGCACTGACGTGGATGGACGAGAACACCGACGGTAAGCCGTACGGCGTCGACATCGTCATGCCGGCCAAGGTGCCGACCGAGGGCGGCGCCGTCGATCTCGACAAGCTGATTCCGGAGGAGCACCGCGCCTTCGTCAACCGCACGCTCGACGAGCTCGGTGTGCCGCCGCTTTCCGACGACGTCGAGCATGCGACCGGCGTATTGGGATGGCTTCACTCGGTGGCGCGGTCTCACGTCGATGTTGCTCTGGGACACCGGATTGCGTTGATTGCGAATGCATTGGGATCACCGCCGAAGGACGTCATCGATCAGGCACACGAGAAGGGCGTACCGGTAGCAGCGCTGGCCGGCGCCGTCGAGCATGCACGTCGTCACGTCGAGAACGGTGTCGACATCGTGATCGCGCAGGGCTACGAGGCCGGCGGTCACACCGGCGAAATCGCATCGATGGTTCTCGTTCCGGAAATCGTTGATGCACTGGGTGATTCAGCTGCCGTACTGGCTGCCGGCGGTATAGGCAGCGGCCGTCAGGTGGCTGCCGCACTTGCACTCGGTGCGTCCGGAGTGTGGATGGGCTCGTACTGGCTCACCACGTCCGAATACAAACTCGGCAGTGCATCGGGCGAGGGCCCGTCCGCTATTCAGCGTGCACTGTTGGGCGCGACGTCGGCCGACACCGTTCGTTCGCGCATCTACTCGGGTAAGCCCGCTCGGTTGCTCAAGACCAAGTGGACGGAAGCCTGGTCGAACCCGGGAGCACCGGCGCCCTTGCCGATGCCGCTGCAGAACCTTCTGGTCAGCGACGCTCATCAGAGAATCGCTGCATCGGAGAACCCGGAAGTTGTGGCAATGCCCGTCGGTCAGATCGTGGGACGGATGAACGAGATCCGCCCGGTCGCCGAGGTCATGGCAGAGCTGGTGTCCGGGTTCGAGGACGCGCGAACCCGACTGGATTCGATGAAGTAGTAGATGACACGTGCGTGTGGCCTCGGCCGAGTTTCGGCCGAGGGCACACGTCGTTCAGCCGGCGAGGTCGTCCGGTCCGACGGTGTCCGACAACCATTCTCCGCGGCTGAGGGCGCCGTCGTCGCGGCGGCGTGCGATCACGAAAATGACCAGGGCGGCAGCGAGGACAACTGCGAGAACGCGCGAAGGCGTCAGGTTCGGGTTCTTCATACCTGTAATTTTGCCGGAAGAACGGGCGCGATGGTGAGCCAGCGGAGCAAAATCACGTGTTTCGAAATTACTGCGCTTCGGACGCATGGAGACTGGCGATCCGCTCGCGCAGGCCACCGAAGTGCACATCGAGAGTGTGCGCCGCCTCGACTGCATCACCCGTACGGATCGCGTCGAGAATCGCACGGTGCTTCGACGCGATGTCGATCAGTGGCGTATCCGAATGCCCGATGGCCTGCTGTATCTCGCTGTACACCTGCCAGAAGACGTCCATCAACTGACCGAGGACCTGGTTGTCCAGCGGGGAGTACAGGCGGGAGTGGAAGGTCGCGTCGATGTCGGAGAAGTTCTTCCCGGCTGCGGCACGGACCTCCATGCCGGTGACGAGTTCGTCGAGGTCGGCGTGGTCGGCCGACGTCATCTCGGCCATCGCCGCACCGATCAGTCCGGTCTCGAGTGCCTGACGAATGTCGACCAGTTCCATCGCCTCGTGCCCGGTGCCCTGCAAGGACAACCGGCCACGGAAGGTCAGGCCGTCGGCGAGAGCGTCGAAGTTGCTAGGGGCGACGAACATTCCGAAGCCGTGACGGATCTCGACGACACCCAAGGCCTGCAGAACCTTGAGCGCCTCCCGGAGCGTGTTTCGGCCGATACCCAATTCCTCGGACAGTTCGGCCTCGGTGGGCATCGGGTCGCCGGGGGAGAGCCTGCGTTCGAGGATCAAGTTCATGATGTCCGTCTGAAGTGCGCGCATGCGGTTTTGCGCGCTGAAACGAGCGCCCTGTGTGCCACTCCGGACAGACATCGATTCCCCTTTTCTGATACGAACGTCCTTCATCCTATGTCCGGTCATCCGCTCCATTGGTCAACCCACGTCAACGGTGCGTTGCAGGAGGCTGGGCGCCGCACCCATCAGTTTGGCCGTGTACGCATCGGACGGGCTGTCGAATACTTCCTCGGCCGTTCCCTGCTCGACGATCCGTCCGGCGTTCATGACGACGATGGTGTCGGAGACGTACCGCACCGTCTGTATGTCGTGCGAGATGAACACCATGCCGAGCCCCAACCGAGCCTTGATGTCGCTGAGCAGATTCAGGATCTGCGCTCGCACCGAGACGTCGAGCGCCGACGTCGGCTCGTCGGCCACGATGACGTCAGGTTCGAGCGCGAGTGCACGCGCGATCGCGACACGTTGCCGCTGACCGCCGGAGATCTGGCTCGGGATGACTTCGAGTGCAGATTGGGGGAGCCCGACCAAACCGACCAGCTCGCGAACTCGGGCGGTTCGGCTCGCGCGGTTGCCGATGCCGTGGACGTCGAGTGGATCGGTGAGGATGTCGGCCACCGTCATTCGGGGATTGAGCGCGGTAGCCGGATCCTGGAAGACGATCGAGATCGCTCGGCCGAACTCCTTGCGCACGCCGGCCGACCGGGTCAGAGCGCTTCGGCCGCGAAAGACCACGTCGCCCGACGTCGGCTTCTGCAGTCCGACCATGACTTTGGCCAGAGTGGACTTGCCACAACCCGACTCGCCCACGATGCCGATCGTCGTCCCTCGTCGTACGTCGATACTGACATCGTTGACCGCGTGAACCGTGCCCGGTTTGAACAGTGATCCCGAACGGGTCTTGTGGACGACGTGAATGTTCTTCAGTTCCAGGATGGGTGCTTCAGCTGTAGTCATCGCACGCTCTCCAATTCCGATTCTGTACGTACGGGAGTCGCGGACTGGTCGGCGAACCAATGCTCGGTCCCGTCGACCCGGACCATCTCCGGCTTTCGGAGGGGGTCGGAGTCCGGGCGAGTGGAACGCTCGGCGAAACGGTCACCCGGCGCGAAGTTTCCGGGCGAGGGAACAGTTCCCTGAATCTGATGCAGCCGCGGCGCTTCGTCCTCGATCGAGAGAACGGCCCCGAGAAGGCCCTGGGTGTATTCGTGGCGGGGATCGACGAGCAGATCACTCGTGGGCGCCGACTCGACGACCTGACCGGCGTACATCACCGTGATCTTGTGAGCGAGTGAAGCAACGAGTGCAAGATCGTGGCTCACGAAAACCATGGCAAACCCCAGCTTTTCCCGAAGATCGTTGAGCAAGTCCACGACCTGGGCCTGGACGGTGACGTCGAGAGCGGTGGTGGGCTCGTCCGCGACGATCAACCGCGGACTGCGGGTGAGCGACATGGCGATCAGAACGCGCTGACGCTGACCACCGGAAAGCTCGTGTGGGTAGCTGGAGAGAGTGCGCACCGGATCGAGTCCGACGAGTTCGAGCAGTTCCTCGGCTGTGCGGGTACCGCCGCGCTTCGTTAGCTGCTTGAACTGCGCGCGGATCAGCATCGCCGGATTCAGTGAACTCAGCGCATCCTGGTAGATCATGGCCATGTCGTGCCCGCGCAGCTTGTTTCGCTCCCGGTTGTTCAGCTCGAGGACGTTGACTCCGTCGAACAGGATCTCGCCGGTCACCACTGCCGTCTTGGGTAGCAGACCCATGATCGCCAGCGAGGTGAGCGACTTTCCGCAACCGGACTCGCCGACGAGTGCCATCGTCTCGTTCGGGCGGACGGTGAAGCTCACGTTGTCGACAATCGCCGTGTCTCCGTAGCGTTCCGGGAACCGGATCGTGAGATTGCGGACCTCGAGGAGTGGCGCGGCATCGCCCTCGTACACAAGACGATCGGAGCGGGACCGCTCGGTTTCCGCCAGGATCTTCAGGTGCGTTTCGAGAGGAGTCGGCTCGGCGGCCGGCTCGAGAACATCTTTCACGACGCTCGGATCGGCGAAGTCGTCTATCAACTCCGGAGTGTCGGTGACCGATGCGGCTTCGTCCTCCAGAATGAGCTCGTTGGAGGTCTCCTCCGCTGCAGCGGTCTGCGCTGCTTGGAGCGCGGAGGGCGTCTTCTTGGTCTTCTTCAGACTCGGATCGGCCATCGCGTCCGTCAGGCCCTCGGCGAGCACGTTGAGGGAGAGCACCGTCAGCAGAATGAGCAGGCCGGGAAACACCGTTGCCCACCAACCACCGAGGAGGACCATGTTCTTGCCGTCCGCGATCACCGATCCCCACGACGGGTCCGGGGGACGCACACCGGCGCCGATGAACGACAGGCTGGCTTCCAGCACGATGGCGTCGGCGACCATGACAGTGCAGAAGACGAGAACGGGCGCAGCACAGTTGGCTACGACGTGCTTGACGACGATGTGTGAAGTTCTTGCGCCGATGACCTTTTCGGCCGCGACGTAGTCCTCGCCGTACTGAGCGAGAACGTTTGCGCGAACGACGCGAGCCACCATCGGTGTGTAGAGGAACGCGATAGTGACGATCAGAACCGGGATCGAACCACCGAAGGCCGCGACGAGTACGGCAGCGAGCGCAATGCCCGGGAACGCCATGACCACGTCGAGCACACGCATGATGGTCTCGTCGACGCCTTTTCGGCTCGTTGCGGCCACCGATCCGATGAGAGCGCCGGCGCACAGTGCGAGGAAGGTGGAACCGAGACCGATGGTCAGCGACCAGCGTCCGCCGTAGAGCAAGCGGCTGAACAGATCTCGACCGAGACTGTCCTGACCGAACCAGTGCTCGGCGCTGGGGCCCGCGGTACCCACCGCCTGTTCGAGCGGGGTGTACTGCGTGATCAGCGGCGCGAAGAGGCAGGCGAGCACGATGATCGCGAGAACCGCCATCGACAGCCAGGCCGAGAGGGGGAAGCGAGAAAAGGTGATGTCGGGTCGCGAAAGCTTCTCGGTGAGTTTTCTTCTCATCATGCTGCGCTCCGAAGTCGTGGATTGACGAGCAGGTAGAGGATGTCGACGGCGAGGTTGACGACGACGAAGCCGACCGCGATGACGATGACAACACCCTGAACGACTGCGGGGTCACCGTTGGTGACGCCGTTGATCATGAGCTGACCCATGCCGGGCAGGCCGAAGATCTGCTCGATGACCACAGCGCCACCGAGGAGATAACCGACTCGTAGACCCAGGACGGTGAGCGGGTTGATCAGTGCGTTACGCAACACATTCCGTCCGATCACCACGTGATAGGGCAGGCCGCTGCCGATCGCGGTCCGGACGTAGTCTTTGTCCAACTCCTCGACCATCGACGTGCGGATGATGCGCGTGAGTTGTGCTGCGACGGGCAGTGACAGGGACAGTGCCGGGAGCGCCATGTACCAGAGCCAGTCGCTGACGGAGTCGCTCGGATTGACGTAGCCACCGGTGGGGAACCATCCGAGTTGAACAGCCAGATACTGAATCATCAGCAGTGCCAACCAGAATGACGGTGCCGCCACACCACCGAGGGAGATCACTCGGATGACCTGATCCGGCCAACGATCGCGGAACAGTGCGCTGGTGACGCCGAAGATCAGCGAGAGCACGATGGCGATCACCAGACCGAGAACCGTGAGCTGAATGGTCAGTGGCAGAGCGGTGGAGATCGAATCCAACACCGGGGTACCGGAAATCAGACTGTCACCCATGTTGCCGCTGACCAGATCGGTCACGAAGTGAACGTATTGCAGCGGAAGCGGATCGAGCAGTCCGTTCTCTTCCTTGAACTGCTGCAACTGTTCCGCAGTCGGGTTGCCACCGTTGAACGCCGCGGTTGCGGGATCGGTGGGCGCGAACTGCATCACGATGAAGACGAACGCGATGATGCCGAGGATCAGGGGGATCAGTATCAGTAATCGCCTGATCAGCATGGGGAGGACTCTTGCCATCGGGGGATCTCTCAGTTGTGGGAAACGGCCGAGCGGGCGGGTATCAGGCCGGCTTCGCCTGAAGCAGGTTGACGCCGGGGTACGGCAGCGGAGTGACGTCGGCGATCTTCTTCGGATCCCACGCAGTCAGGAGTTCCTGATGGAGAACCGGGTAGTAGACAGCATTTTCGGCGATCTGGTTCAGGTACGACTGCACGAGGGTGCTGCGCTTTGCCGGGTCGGTCTCGCGGGTGGCTTCGTCCATGGTGGCGTAGATCTTCTGCGCTTCGGGGGTGTCGTCCCACTTGGCGTAGGTCTTCGTCCACAAGCCGCCCTTGCTGTACGTGTAGCGGACGAGAAGGTCGACGTCGCTGCCGAATGCCTGCGGGTTGGACGTACCGGCGGCGATCTGGAACTTCTGGCCGCTGTTGAGCTTGCTCACCATGGCGCTGGTGTCCTGCGGTTCGAGCGTCGTGTTGAATCCGACTGCGTCCCAAGACTCTTTGATGGTCGGCAAGCAGTCGGCCAGCCAGCTGACGTTGGTGGAGAGCAGTGTCAGGTCGAGGCCACTGACGCCGGCGGCAGCGAGGAGTGAGCGGGCCTTGTCCGGATCGTACGAGTAGACGGTGGACGCTCGCGCGTAGTCGGGGTTGCGCTCGTACAGGTAGCTCGTGGCCGGTGCTGCCTTGCCGCCGAGGGCGATCTCGATCATCTTCGGGGTGTTGATCGCGTAGAACATCGCCTGGCGAACACGAACGTCGTCGAACGGTGCCTGAGTGGTGTCGAAGAGCAGGTACATGAGGTTCATGCCCGGGTTGCCCTCGACGGTGCGCCCACCGGAGGTCAGAGTGGGGACGTTGGCGACGGGGATGTTGTCGGCGAGTTGTGCACCGGCATTGTTGCCCGAGACGCGCGCGATGCGTGAGGAGGTGTCGACGATGGAGAGCCAGTTCATGGTCGCGAAGTTGGCCGGACGCGGCCCGTTGTACGCCTCGAAGGCCTCGAAAGCTGTGTTGCTCTTGGGGGTGTGGCTCTTGAGCTTGTACGGACCGGAACCGACGACCAGCGCTCCGGACTTGGCCTCGTCCCAGTGGCCGTCGAAGACGTGCTTGGGCATGATCTTGGCGATCGAGAGACGCTGTGCGGCAGCGCTGAACGGGTAGTTGAAGTTCAGGGTCACCGTTTGGTCGTCGACCTTGGTGACGGACTGCAGCCAGGAGGAGAAGAAGGAGCGGATCAGTACGTTCTGCTGTGGATCGAGGATGCGATCGAAGGTGAAGACGACGTCGTCCGAGGTGACCGGAGTGCCGTCGTGCCAGGTTGCTCCCTCGCGGATTTTCATGGTCCAGTTCGAGGCAGTGGCGTCGGTCGGGACGGCCTGTGCGAGCGCCGCATACGTCTCACCGGTGCCTGGATCGTTTTCGAGCAGTCCCTCGTAGACGTGGTTGACCGCTGCCATGAGGAAACCGGATGCAGTCTGCATCGGGTCGAAGCTCTGGTCGTTGCCGTATCCGATGGCGGTGGTCAGATCGCCGGTGCTCGCAGAACCGCCGACAACCGAGGTCGACGACGGCCCGCCGCCACAGGCCGCGAGAGTCGCGGTGATACCTGCTGCAGCTCCCAGTAGCCCGGTGTACCGGAACAGGTCTCGGCGGGTGAACGCGGAGCTCAGCGGTCGTTCGTTCTTCAAGGCGGCCTCCAAGGCGGGGAGCGGGACATCAAGGGAGTGGATAGGGGATGTCCTATGTTCGACGTCCGATGTTGCGTAACTTACATTGTGGATCAGAAAGCGTCTAGAGAATCTTCGGAACTGGCGGCGCCGAACTTCGACGTTTCGCCGGTTTCGAGCCAAAAATAGTGCGCTCACCTGCATAGATGAAGACTGTGTTACCGGCGTCGAATTGACGAGCGATGACGCTGGCCGTATAACATAGGACATCCCTCATCCAATCTTTGGAGACTTCATGACCCGATACAAAGTCGGTGTGGTCGGTTGCGGATTCTTCGGTAGTTCCCTCGCTCGCGAGCTGGCTGCCCATCCACGTTTCGAACTGACGATGCTGTGCGACCGTGACTTCGAGCGGGCCAAGGACGTCGCCGCAGAGTTCTCGGCGACCCCGACAGACGATCACGACGCGGTGGCCGCTCACCCGGAGTTGGCCCTCGTTGTCGTCGCGACGCCCAATCACGCGCACGCCGAACCTGCCATCGCGGCGCTCGAACACGGCAAGGCAGTTTTTGTCGAGAAGCCACTCGCCGTCGAACTGGTCGATGCGCAGAACATGATCGCGAGCGCTGACGCGAGCGGTTCGCCGTTGATGGTCGGGCACATCATGCGGATGATGCCGGGTGTACGACGTCTGGCGGACCTGCTGGCGTCGGGGGAGCTCGGCGAGGTCGCTGCGATCGAAACGTCTCGCTCACGCTGGATCGACACCGACGGCGCAGATCCACAGTGGTGGAAGCTCGACAAGAGCCGAACGGGTGGAGAACTGACTCACGAGATTCACGAACTGGACCTGATGTGCTGGCTCGGCGGCGAGGTGACTGCCGTGTCGAGCATCGCCACCGCGGACGACGGCTTCCGCAACACAGTGGTGTCGTTCGCCGGCGGCGCGATCGGCAGACACACCATCTCGACGCGTTCACACACTTCGTCGTGGCAGCTGACCGTCGATGCCACCGAAGGTTCGGTCCACGCGGACTTCCACACCGGCCGGGTCAGCCGAGTGCGCGGGGGACAGGTCGTAGAGTCGTGGCCGATCTTCGACGTCGACGCCGAGAACCAATCGTTGATCGACGCTGCGAGCAGGACGCAGAAGTACAACTCGGGCAACGGAGGATCCTCGCTGTGGATGCAGGCTGCGATTCGTCACGAAATCGACGAGATGGCAGCAGTTCTCGACGGCAAGGCTGATCCCGACTCGCCGTTGACGTACGCACGTGAACGCGCACTCGTCGTCGCCGAACAGGTGCGACTCGGTGGCGGCGAACCGGCAGTGCTCTCGGGAAGTGCCAAGTGACGGTGCGTGTAGCCGTCATCGGTAGCGGCGGAATCGCGCGGGACCACGTCAGCGCCTTGGCGCGCATCCCGTCGGTCGAAGTCGCCTACGTATTCGGCAGTGACTTGGACCGGGCCGCATCGGTTGCGGCGTTGGCGCCGGGCGCGAAGGCCAGTACCGATCTGGCGAAGATTCTCGCCGACCCGAGCGTGCAGGCGGTCAACGTCGTCGGGGCCACTCCCGACCACGCACCCGTGACGATAGCCGCGGGCCGCGCGGGAAAGCATGTGCACGTGGAGAAGCCGGCCGCGCTGACAGTCGCGGACTTCGACGCCATGGTCGAGGCCACCGAAGGTGGCGGCACCTCACTGATGGTCGGACAGACCGTACGATTCCAGCCGTCGATCACCTCGATCGGAAACTCGGTTGCACAAGGTGTCATCGGCGACCCCCGGTTGATCCATCTCAGTTGGTACACCGGCCATGTCTGGCCAGGGGGCTGGCGAGGCTGGCAACACGACAAGGAACGTTCGGGTGGTCACCCCGTTCACAACGGAACCCACGCACTCGATCTGGTGACGTGGCTGATCGGTCGTCGTCCGACCCGTGTGTTCGCTCGTAGTTTCCCCACCTTCGCGGCGGGGATGCCCGTGCACGACAGCTTCCATCTGACCGTTCGCTTCGAGGACGGATCGCTGGCTCTGATCGAATTGGCCTACGCGCTAACACAATCGGGAAAGATGGTGCGTCGGATCGTGGTGTCGGGGACTTCCGGCACGCTCGCGCACGACACCGGCGACGACCCGGGACTGATGACGGACACGACCAACGCGCCGCCGTCGTCGATCGAGGACGCGATGTCGCATCAGATGCGTCACTGGATCGCCACTCTCGACGGTTCCGCGAGCCCGATAGTCGAGAACTGGCAGGTGCGTGCAGCTCTCGCGACTGCCATCGCTGCCCAGCAATCGCTCGACACCGGCCGCGCTGTCTCGATCGGAGAAAACCAATGACCGGCACCGGTTCGATCCGCGTCGGATTTGTCAGCGGCGTCAGGCATGCCGGCTCCTATGCGGACCTGTTGCGATCCGATCCTCGAGTGAGCCTGGTCGGGGCCTCCGACGAATCCTCGGTCCCCGATTGGATTCGTGAGGACGGGATCGCGATGGCAAAGGCCGCAGACATCGAGTGGATCGACGAACTCGGCGAGTTGCTCGACCCCGAACGGATTGACCTGGCGATCATCTGCAGTGAGCCGACCAGGCATGCGCGGCTTGCGATTGCCGCATTGAACGCCGGACTCGACGTCCTGGTGGACAAGCCGGTGGGCGTCGACGAGGCGGAGGCCGCGGCGGTTCAGCAAGCCGCACGGTCGAACGGGCGAATCTGCACGGTGGTGAACCGCACTCATTCACCTGCGCTCCGGCGACTGCGCCGATGGATCGACGCCGGAAATCTCGGACTGCCGCGCCACGTCGACATCGAGTTCCTCGCAAGCGGAACACATTTCGCGACGTCTGTCGAGCGTCCCGAACTGGTGGTGGATCCCGCGCTTTCCGGCGGGGGAGAAGTAGTGAACTTCGCCGGTTACGCCGCCGACTACCTCCGATACCTCACCGGCCTGGACGTCACCGAGGTGTACGCCGAGACGAGCACACTCTACGGCGGGGCCCACCAGCAGTTCGGAGTCGAAGACACGGCGTTGATCTCGCTCGCCCTGGAAAACGGCGTCACCGCGACGGTGACCGTCGGAAGAATCCCCGCAGCACCGGGTTTCGGCGCGAATACCGCGACGGTTCGCGTCCTCGGATCCCACGGATACGCGAGTTCCGACGACGACAAACCCGCGGTGACCCACTTCGCGGCCTCGGGAGACGTGACCGCACTACCCATCGGCGGCTTCGGTTCGGACAACGCGGTGTCGAGCTTTCTCTCTCACGTGCTCGATCGACTTCCCACACGGACCGAACCCGACTACACCGTGGCAGACGCCCGCGCGTCGATGCGCGTGATCGATGCTGCCTATCTGTCCGCCTCGAGCGGTCAGCCGGTCTCCGTTTCTCCCTGACAGCCGCACCCACAACTCAATCCGACAACCAACATATGGAGACCCCATGAGCACGGAAACCACCACCTTCAGCGGAATCGTCCCGCCGATCGTCACACCACTGACGCTCGAGGGCGAGGTCGACACCACGTCGCTCGAACGCCTGCTCTCACTGCAGATCGAAGCCGGAGTCGACGGCTTGTTCGTCCTCGGTTCCTCGGGTGAGGTCGGTTACCTCACCGACGCTCAGCGCGCCCAGGTGGTGCAGACGGCCATCGGTCACGTCGGCGGCCAGGTACCGGTCCTCGTCGGAGTGAACGACATGACCACCAACCGGGTCATCGCCGTCGCCGAGCAGGCGCGCGAGGCTGGTGCGGATGCCATCGTCGCGACGGCGCCGTTCTACGCGATCACCGATGCAGCCGAGACGGCAACGCATTTCCGCTCCATCCACGCCGCAGTGGATCTTCCGTTGTTCGCCTACGACGTCCCGGTTCGTGTCCACAGCAAGCTCAGCCCGGCAATGCTGGTCGAGCTCGGTCGCGAGGGAGTCATCGCCGGCGTGAAGGATTCGAGCGGCGACGACGTCAGTTTCCGTATGTTGCTCCGTCAGTCGGCCGGGCTCGAAAACTTCGCCGTCTTCACCGGGCACGAGGTAGTCGTCGACGGATGCCTGCTGATGGGTGCTTCGGGCGCAGTGCCCGGCCTGGCCAACGTGGACCCGCACGGCTACGTACGACTGTGGCGCGCTGCGCAGGCAGGAGACTGGGCCGCAGCGAAGGCCGAGCAGGATCGACTCACCGATCTGTTCTCCATCGTCGAGGCGCCGACACCGGGTCGCGTCAGTGCCGGTGCCGCGGGTCTGGGCGCGTTCAAGACGGCTCTGGCCCTGCGCGGCGTCATCACCGGCAACACGATGTGCGCGCCGATGCTCTCGCTCGACGAGTCCGAGACCGCAACGATCAAGGTCGTTCTGGAACAGGCCGGGCTCCTCTGACATGACATCTGGGCAGAAGCGATGGATCGGTATCGACATCGGCGGCACCAAAGTGGCTGCCGCGGTGGTGACGTCCGACGGAGACGTGATCGACACCGTTCGTGCGGCAACACCGACGGCGGGTAGGGAAGCCGTTCTCGGGACCGCTACGGCGTTGATCGACCGTCTGAGGGCGAATCACACGGTAGCCGGAATCGGAGTCGGTGCACCGGGAATCATCGATCGGGTGCGTGGCCGCGTCGTCTTCGCCTCCGACATTCTGTCCGGATGGAGTGGCGCCGAGGTTCGCGGAGAACTCGAGGCACACTCAGGCCTACCGGTGACGGTGGACAACGACGTGCGCGCGATGGCCCACGGCGAGAACATGATCGGCGCCGGACGCGGTCGAACCTCTGCACTGTTCGTCTCGATCGGTACCGGAATCGGTGGCGCGTTGACCGTGGGCGGTCAGCTGTACCACGGTGCCCACGGAACAGCCGGCGAACTCGCGCATCTGTTGGTTCCGGTTTCCGGGGCGATAGGTTGCGGTTGCGGCAGAACCGATCACCTCGAGGCAGTCGCGTCTGGCCCGGCGATGGCAGCCGAGTACGCAGCGCGGGCGGGTGTGCCCACTCAACCGTTACAGGCAGTGGTGGCGCTCATGCACTCGGGCGATCCGATCGCCCGTGCCGTGGTCTCCGACGCAGGTACTCTGCTGGGCCGCGTCCTGGCCGGCGTCGCCACCGCATTCGATCCCGAGGTGATCGTCATCGGCGGCGGTGCAGCCCAGATCGGAGCCGACCTCCTGTCGCCGCTGACCTCCGCTTTCCGGGTGGAAGCGATGGGCCCCATTGCCGAAACTGCCATTCTTCCTGCTCGTTTGGGCACCGATGCGCCGCTCGTCGGCGCTGCGCTCCTGGCCGCCGCAACACGAATCGAGGTAACACCGTGACTGTCGAAGAATTGCTCACGATCATCAGCGGGAAGCTGATCGTGTCCTGTCAGGCCGGACACGGCCATGCCCTGCGCGACACCGGGACCATCGAGAGGATGGCCCGCGCCGCGGTCGACGGCGGAGCAGTGGCGATCCGCTGCGGCGGTGTGGGCGGAACCCCGGATGTCGAAGCAGTCGTGTCGGCAGTGAAGGTACCGGTGATCGGTTTGACGAAGATCGGCTCGGAGGGCGTGTTCATCACGCCGACAAGGGAATCAGCCCTCGAAGTCGTGGATTCGGGTGCGCAGATCGTGGCTGCCGACGCCACGCTGCGGCCTCGTCCGGACGGGCTGACCTTTGCCGACACCGTCGACGCGGTCCATGATCGCGGCGGCCTCGTCATGGCCGACTGTGGAACACTCGAGGACGGCGTCGCTGCCGCCGCGGCGGGCGCCGACGTCATCTCCAGCACACTGGCGGGATACACCGAGAACAGCCGACGGCTGGCCGGCCCGGACCTGGAACTGATCTCGGAACTGCGGCAGGCACTTCCAGATGCAGTCCTCATTGCCGAGGGGCGATACCACAGCCCGGAGGATGCGGCACGCGCCATCGCCCTGGGTGCAGACTCGGTGGTTGTCGGAACCGCAATCACGGATCCGGCGTTCATCACGTCGAAATTCGCAGCCGCAGTATCGGGCGCCGAAAGGTCGAGGGTGTGACCCCGACGTCGAAGGCTTTGAAGTCCAGGACTGCTGAACGGATTCGACTGGAGACTTTGCTCGTAGACTCCTCGACGCCGATACGGTGGGTCTTCACCGGCGACAGCATCACTCAGGGATTGACGCACACCGACGGTCATCGAAGTTACGTCGAACACTGCGCCGAGCGCGTCCGTGGTGAACTTTCCTTGTTCAACCACGTCCTTGTCAACACCGGGGTGAGCGGCAATCGATCCTCCGATGTGCGTGCGGGTTTCGCACACCGCATCGAAGTGTTCGAACCCTCGGTGGTGTTGATCATGCTCGGTACGAATGACGCACTGGATGACGAAGAAGGACTGGAGCGGTTTCGAGACGACCTCTCGGACATGATTTTCCGGACGCGAGCGATCGGTGCGGTGCCGATCCTGCAGACGCCGCCACCGATCGACGTCGAGAATGCGCCCACCAGAGCGGGATTGGTTCAGTACGTCGAGGTCGTGCGGCAGGTTGCCGCCTCGACGCGCGTTGTGTTCGTCGACCACTACGCGCAGTGGACGGCCCATTCTCCCGATGGTCCACCGCCGGCTCTCCTGGCTGACGCATTCCATCCGAACGAACAAGGGCACTACGTGCTCGCGGACGCCGTGCTCCGCGAGTTGTCGATCGCGGATACCGAAGTTCCCGTTGTACCGCAGGTGATGTCGTGATACTTCGTGGACAAATTCTGCGTGGACAATTGGTGACCGGTGGTCGATTGCTCTCGGACGGGATTGTCGAGATCTCCGGTGATCGTGTGGTGTGGGCAGGACCCGCGTCGCAGCGAACCGACCCGTTACCCGAACGGCCAGCTGCGGGTACAACGATCATCCCGGGGTTGGTAGACGTTCACTGCCACGGCGCCGGCGGATTCGGTTTCCCCGAGGCAGACGAGTTCGGATCCACCGTGGCTGCCGATCACCACCGGACGAACGGCACGACCTCGGTGATCGGCTCGCTCGTCTCCGCGCCGCCGCAGATCCTGCGCAGTCGCATCGAGCTCCTGGCAGGACTGGTGGACGAGGGTACGCTGGCCGGAATTCACCTGGAAGGTCCATTCCTGTCGGTACTCCGTTGTGGCGCCCAGGATCCCGACAGCATTCTCGACGGCGACCCGGCTCTGCTCGAGTCGCTGCTCGAAGCCGGCCGCGGGCACATCCGCTCGATGACGATCGCTCCGGAGACAGCACACTTCGGCGAACTTGCCTCATTGCTGGAGCGTCACGGTGCCGTCGTGAGTATCGGACACACCGATGCGTCCAACCCGATTGCGACACGTTCGATCGCACACTCGGCGCATGCACCGCTCAGTGCCACTCACCTGTTCAACGGTATGGCTCCGATGCATCACCGTGCTCCCGGCGCAGTGGCGGCATGTCTTGCCGCGGCTGCGAAAGGACAGATGGTGGTCGAGTTGGTCGGGGACGGAGTACATCTCGCCGACGAGACGGTGGCGACGGTGTTCGATCTTGTCGGTCCGCATCAGATCGCGTTGGTCTCCGACGCGATGGCTGCCGCCGGAATGCCCGACGGCCGTTACCCACTCGGGCCTCTCGACGTAGACGTGATCGATGGCGTGGCGCGATTGGCCGGCCAGGGGGAAACGGCCATTGCCGGCGGGACGAGTCGGTTGATGGACATAGTCCGCCGGGCTGTTAATCACGCCGGCGTCGATCTGCTTTCGGCTGTCATCGCAGCGACGGCAACGCCTGCTTCGCTGATGGGGCTGGCCGGAATGGTCGGCGATCTCGTGCCGGGTTGCCGCGCCGATCTGATCGTCACCGGTCCAGAACTCGAAACCCGCGCCGTCATGACCGCTGGGAACTGGCTCATGAACTACACCGAAAGCTGAGGAATCAACCGATGGAAATTGTCATTGTCGACAGTGCGGAGGCGGCCGGCACCGTTGTTGCCGACATCTTCGAACACGCGGTGCATTCAGGTGCACGGACTTTGGGCCTGGCGACAGGATCTTCACCGCTCTCGGTGTACCGCGAACTCGCGCGCCGTCACCGCGAGGAAGGGTTGAGTTTTGCCGGCGTGCAGGCGTTCCTGTTGGACGAATACGTCGGCCTGCCGGAAGGCCACCCTGAGTCGTATGCCCAGGTTATCCGAACGGAGCTGGTGAATCACCTGGACCTGGACGCGGCAAGGGTATTCAGCCCCGACGGAACCGCGCCGGATCCATTTGCCGCCGCGGCGGCCTACGACCGGGCGATTGCGTCGAATGGTCCGGTGGACGTTCAACTTCTGGGCATCGGCGGCAACGGTCATATCGGTTTCAACGAACCGACGTCCTCACTGAATTCGAGGACCAGGGTCAAGACGCTGACGGAACAGACTCGAACCGACAACGCCCGATTCTTCGAGAGTCCGGACGACGTACCACGGCACGTGATCACCCAGGGCCTCGGAACTATCTGCGAAGCAAAGCATCTGGTGATGATCGCGACCGGCGAGCACAAGGCCGCTGCGATTGCCGCTGCCGTCGAGGGGCCGCTGGCCGCGGTGTGCCCGGCATCGGTCCTCCAACTGCATCCACACGCGACGGTGGTGATCGACGATGCAGCGGCATCACAGCTTCGGCTCACCGAGTTCTACAAAACGGTGTCGGCGCACAAACCGCTTGCTCAGCACTACTGAGATATCGGGCTAGACGGGCTCTCGCGTCTTCTCGAGGCCGAGTGCCATTTCGGGAGTGAGTAATTGGAAGTCGGATTCTCCACGCCGTCGGATCCACACCGGATCGGAGGTGTTCCAGCGTTCGGCGCTCTGCGTTCGAGTGACCACCTTGAACGTCGCCGTTCTCGGGAACTCACTGCACACTCGGATCAAGGTCGGCTTCTGCTTCGGCCCGAGTTCCGGCCGGGAATCGATGTATTCGGCTACGGCTGCCGGGTCGAAGTTGTCGACATCGCCGACCGGAATCACCGACGCCATGACGCGGTCGCCGACGTCGCTGTCGGGGACTGCGTACACGGACACCTGCGCGAAGCCCGGGTAACCGACCAGGGAGCGTTCGATGGGTGCGGCACCGATGTTCTCGCCGTCCACTCGCAGCCAACCGGAACTGCGTCCCGCGAAGTAGACGTAACCGTCGACGTCGGTGTACGCCAGATCGCCACTCCAGTACTGGCCGTTGCGCATTCGCTCGGCGTCGGCTTCCGGGTTCTTGTAGTACCCGGCGAACGTGCCTGGGCCGGTGACATTGACCAGTTCACCAGTTGCCTGGTCGGCGTTGGTGATCCGGCCGTCGGCATCGAAGACTGCAGGCGGGCATGGCGCTCCGGTCTCGGGATCGAGGATCTTGACGCCGTCCGGGAGCAGTCCGAGGGCGCCGGGCCGGGGAACCGGTGCCGCGGAGATCGAAATGCCGCCCTCGGTGGAACCGAAGCCGTCGATGACGCGAGCGTCGAAGCGCCGGACGAAGGTGGCGACGGCGGGCGCCGAACCCTCGTTGCCGTACATGATCTTCAAGGTGTTGTCCCGCTCGTTCGGCACCTCGGGGGTGGAAGCGATGAAGGACAACGGCTTTCCGACGTAGTTGGAGTACGTGATTCCGTACTTGTGAACGTCGGGTAGAAAACCCGAAGCGGAGAACTTGCGTCGCATGGCAATTCCCGCACGAGCGTGCAGCGCGACCGTCCACGCCGCCATCATCGCGTTGGAATGGAACATGGGCATCGCCATGTAGACGACGTCGTCGGCGCCGAGCCCGAAACGATCGGCAAGCATGACCCCGGGAGAGGCCAACTTGTGGTGCGTGCACCGAACCGCTTTGGGATCACCGCTGGTTCCGGAAGTGAAGATGAGCATCAACAGATCGTCGGGCTGCGCCGTCGACGCGTAGGCCGGCGTATCGGCGAAGGGCGCCAACAATTCCGCCCAGGCCGGAGAATCCACGTTGATCACCCGGACGTCGCCGAGATCGATGTCGTCGAGTAGATGTGCCTGGTTGTTCTCGGTGAAGATGACCTGGCAGTCGGAGAGCGCAATGTCTCGCGCCAATGCCGGGCCGCGCCTGGTCGTGTTCAGCCCGGCGGCGACCGAACCCGAGAACGATGCCGCTCCGAGCAGCAACGAGAACTCGGGGACGTTCTCCATCAGAAGTCCGAAATGCCTGGGGCGCGTTCGATCGAGCAGCGTGTCCAGCAGCGCTGCTCGATCGAACGAGCCTTGAATGTGCTCGCGCCAGGTGATGACCTGGTCCTCGAAACGGATACCGCGGTCGTCGATCTCGCTGACTCCAAGGAGTAGATCGGAAACAGTGGGGCTCTGACTCATAGCTGCATCATCATCGATTCGTCTCGGACCAGGTCATGGATTTCCACTCGGTGGGACGCACTCAGGCAGGAACTGCGGCAAGTTCCTTGCCCAGTGCGCGAAGCTGATCTGTTGCGTTGCCGAGCAGGAACTCGTGATGCTTGGCCGCGAGGAAGTAGCGGTGAACCGGATGGTCCTCGTCCAGACCGACACCGCCGTGAACGTGAACAGCTGTGTGCCCGACGCGGTGTCCCGCATCTGCAGCCCAGAACTTGGCCGTCTGTACGGCCCCGTCGGACGGAAGTCCTTCGCTCAGACGCCACGCTGCGGCCCAGAGAGTCAGGCGCACGCCCTTGACATCGATGTATCCGTCGGCGAGGCGCTGGGCCACTGCCTGGAAACTACCGATCGGACGGCCGAACTGCACACGCTCGGTGGCGTATTCGGCGGTCAGCTTCAGCGCTTGATCGAGCACCCCGTACTGGTAGGCGCTGGAACCGAGCTGAATTCGTTCGACGATCCATGCCGCGATGTCGGATCCTTGGGCAACCGAGCCGAGAACACGATCGGCCGGGATCTGCACCGAATCGAACTCGACCAGGGCCGCACTCGAGAAATCCGTGGTCGATTGCCTGGTAATGCTCACGCCCGCGTCCGACGGTTCGACGAGGAAGACCGCGACACCGTCCTCGGTGATGGCGGGGACGAGGAACAGATCTGCGAGCGGAGCACTGTCGACGGTGATCTTTGCTCCGTCGATGCGCCAACCGTCGGCGGTCTTCTCGGCACGCGTGATCGGGTGCGCCGGGTCGTCGTTGTATTCCTCGGCGAGGGCCGCGGTGAGTATCTTCTCACCGGCAGCGGCAGCGCTCGCCCATTCGTCTCGCTGTTGGTCCGAGCCGAATTCGGCTATCGCTGCGGCGGACCCGACGATGGACGTCAGGAACGGAACAGCTGCGACGCCGCGGCCGAGTTCGGCCAGGATGCTGCACTGCTCGAGGACACCGAATCCGTCGCCGCCCACCGATTCCGGAAGAGCCGCGCCGAGAACGCCGGCCGAGGCCAGAGCATTCCACAAGAGGGCGTCGAAACGGTCTTCGGCGGCGTCGAGTTCACGAAGGCGGTCGTTGGTGACCAGTTCGGCGACGACGGATCGTGTCAGTCCGGACAGGTCCTGCTGGGCCTCGGTAAGGGTGAATTCCATGATCGTTGGTCCTTATCGCTTCGATGCGGGAAGCCGCAGAGCTGTCATTCCGATGATGTCGCGTTGCACTTCGTTGGTACCGCCGCCGAACGTCAGGATCAGCGAAGAACGATGCATGCGTTCGATGCGTCCACGCAGAAGAGCGCCGGGGGAGTTCTGCCTGATCGTGGCGGAGGATCCGAGGATCTCCATCAGCAAGCGGTAAGCCTCGGTGGCGAATTCGGTACCGAACACCTTGTTGGCCGACGCCGCTTCGGGGCCGGGAGCGTGATCGGTTGCGGAGGCGATTTCCCAGTTCATCAACTTCAGGTACTCGGCCTTGGCATGCACGCGAGCCAGATTGATCTGCACCCATTCCTGGTCGATCATGCGTCGGCCGTCGGGCAGCTTGGTGTTCTGTGCCCACTCGCGGACCTCACGCTGCGCGGTCAGAATCGGTCCGGCCGAGGTGAGGGCAACACGCTCGTGGTTGAGCTGATTGGTGATCAGTGCCCAGCCGCCGTGTTCCTGGCCGACTATCGACGACGCCGGGACCCGTACGTCCTGGTAGTAAGTGGCGCTGGTGTCGGGGCCGGCCATGGTGTGAACCGGGGTGTAGGAGAAGCCTTCTGCGGTGGTCGGGACGATCAGCATGCTGATTCCCTTGTGCTTCTTGGCTTCCGGATCGGTGCGGCACGCCAACCACACGTAGTCGGCGTACTGGATCAGGCTCGTCCACATCTTCTGCCCGTTGATGACGTAATCGTCACCGTCACGGACGGCCGACGTGCGCAGAGACGCCAGGTCGGTGCCGGCCTCGGGCTCGGAGTAACCGATCGCGAAGTGGAGCTCACCGCGGGAGATCTTGGGCAGGAAGAAGGCCTTCTGCTCGTCCGTCCCGAAATGCATGATTGTCGGCGCTACGGAATTGATCGTCAGGAACGGCACGGGCGCACCGGCAATGGCAGCTTCGTCGGTGAAGATCAGCTGGTCCATCGCGGAGCGTTCCTGTCCGCCGTACTCTTTCGGCCAACCCAGCGTGAGCCAGCCGTCCTGGCCCATCTGCGCGACGACTTCGCGGTACACATTGCCTTCGCCGTACTCACCCGTCGTGGCAGCGAGTGCTTCACGCCGCTCGGGAGTCATCAGTTGTGCGAAGTAGGCACGCAACTCCTCCTGGAGCTGTTGCTGCTCAGGGGTGTAGGTGATGTGCATGGTTACCTCTCCATAGAGCTACGAATCAAAGCGTCAACCATTCGATTGACACAGGTTCTATCGATGCGTACATCGGCGACAAGGGACGCTCTCGCCGTCTCCGGCGGATCGTTCGACGTCCGTTCTCGGTACTTTTTCGAATCATTGCACACGACTGAAACAGGTTCTAGTGTTATCGCCAGGAACGGTGTGCGGCACAGCCCTGCGGCACTCGTTTCGTATCCGTGTTCGCGCCAGTAGTAGTGAGTAGAGAAGAGGAATCGCCATGGAGGTCAGGGTTGATCTGGACCGTTGCGAGGCAAACGGCGTGTGCGTAGGGATCGCACCCGATATTTTCGACCTCGACGACAACGAGGAGCTCGTGATCAGTTCCGTGCGTCCGCCGGAGGATCGCTGGGAAGATGTCCGTTCCGCGATCGCTCAGTGCCCGCGTGCGGCGCTGACCGAACATCCGTGACGATGGTTGCCCAAAACAAGAACACGTTCTAAAGTTGCGAACTCGTGGGTCACGGCAATCGAGCCGGGTAACTCGACACACGACCGCAGAGAACCGGGAGAGCGCTTCGATGAATGCTGTGAACAGCCCAGAAACCAGTCTCGAAGGCAAGGTCGCCATCGTGACCGGTGCCGGATCGGGGCTTGGAAAGTTCGAGGCCATCGGTCTGGCGAAGGCCGGTGCGTCGTTGGTCGTCAACGATCTGGCCCCGAACGAGGCCGTCGAAGCAACGCTCGAGGAGATCCGCGGTCTCGGCGCCAAAGTCGAATTCGTGGCAGGCAACGTCGGTGAGCGTTCTACCGCCGACGCACTGATGGAAGCAGCGCAGGGGCAGTTCGGCAGTGTCGACATCGTCGTCAACAATGCCGGCGTCGTACGCGACCGGATGCTGTTCAACATGTCCGACGAAGACTGGGATCTGGTACTCGAAGTTCATCTTCGCGGCCATTTCCTCCTGTGCCGCAACGCCGCTGCCTACTGGCGGGCGAAATCCAAGGAAGCCGGGGCGCCGGTGTACGGGCGCATCGTCAACACTTCTTCGGAGGCGGGCCTTCTCGGACCGGAAGGGCAGCCCAACTACGGCGCTGCAAAAGCCGGAATCACGGCGCTGACGTTGTCGGCCGCACGTGGGCTCTCGCGCTACGGCGTTCGGGCCAACGCGATCTGCCCGCGGGCACGGACGTCGATGACCGAAGGTGTGTTCGGTGACGCGCCGGCCGACGGCATCGATCCGCTCTCGCCCGAGCATGTGGCATCGCTCGTCTCGTACCTGGCGTCACCGGCGGCCGACGCCGTCAACGGTCAGGTATTCGTGGTGTACGGACCGATGGTTGCGCTGATGGCGGCGCCCGTCGTCGAGCAGCGGTTCGACGCCGAGGGAGATTCTTGGTCGCCGGAAACGCTGTCCGCGGTGATGGGTGACTACTTCGCTGACCGTGACCCGGCAAAGATGTTCTCGGCATCGGCGGCCCTGCGCGCGTTGGGCTGATCGACGGCGCTGATTCTCGGGTGCGCGACACGTAGAACCGTTGTTCACACTCAGACGGTCTACGTGTCCACTTCCTGGTAGAAATAGCGTGTTCACGAGTCGGTGGGCGCGGCAGTTTGCCTGCGTTCTGTAACGAGACCAACGGTCTCGAAAAAACTGGACTGTGTTCCAATTTTGCATTCCTGCGAACGATGCGATATTCGATCGGCGTGCCCAGTCAAGGCTCTCGCATGGCTGAATTTCGAACCTGGCGCCGAAAGGCGCCGATCATTCAAAAGTATTAATTTCCAGGATATTTCGGCGAAAATCGCATCGAAAAGGGATGCTTCCCATGTCTCCGATCTTCCGGTTTCGGATCGGCGCCGTGAGGCTACTCCTTAGAGTTGGACACTTGTTTTTGACAGGTGAACACGTTCTAGTTAATATGACCTGAGTCACAAGCTGTCGGGGGCTGGACTATGAGAACAGACAGTACTGCGGCAACCAAGGACGAGGAGGGCGAATGGTAGACCTCGTCGAGGTGCCATTACGAGCGGTCGGTGGCTTCTTTCAGATGTCCGCCCAAACCTTGAGGGCAGTCTTCTCCCGCCCTTTCCAGCGGCAAGAGTTCATCGATCAGGCCTGGTTCGTGGCCCGAGTCTCGATGGTGCCGACGGTGCTGGTCGCAATCCCGTTCACTGTGCTGGTCAGCTTCACCATCAACATTCTCTTGCGCGAGATCGGTGCAGCCGACCTCAGTGGTGCCGGAGCTGCCCTCGGCACCGTCACGCAGGTCGGCCCCATCGTCACCGTGCTGATCGTCGCCGGCGCCGGCGCAACCGCCATCTGCGCGGACCTCTCGGCCAGAACCATTCGCGAAGAGATCGACGCCATGAAGGTGCTCGGTATCAATCCGATCCACCGGTTGGTCGTTCCCCGGGTGCTCGCGTCGACGGGAGTGGCGCTGCTCCTCAACGGACTGGTCTGCACCATCGGCATCCTCGGCGGTTTCGTCTTCTCCGTGTTCATCCAGGACGTGAACCCCGGCGCCTTCGTCAACGGCATCACACTGCTCACCGGATTCGGTGAGCTCATGCTCTCCATGGTCAAAGCAGGGCTGTTCGGCATGATCGCCGGCCTGGTTGCGGCCTACCTCGGACTCAACGTCAAAGGCGGCGCCAAGAGCGTCGGTGACGCGGTCAACCAGACCGTCGTGTTCGCGTTCATGGCGCTCTTCGTCGTCAACGTGCTCATCACGACCATCGGTATCAAGTTGACGGCCGGATGAGGCCCACGGCAGTCGGAGAGATCGAAGTGGACAGAACGACAAACGACAGACGGGAGGAGATCTGATGGCGTTGGCCGCAGCGGGACGCTTCCCGCGCACACGTCGACAGATCGGCTCGATCTCTCGCAGTATCGACAGCATCGGTGATCAAGCGCTGTTCTTCGCGAAGGCTCTCGGTCACGCTCCCAAGGCGCTGATGCGCTATCCACGTGAAACTCTGCGACTGATCGCCGAGATCAGCATGGGCACCGGTGCGCTCGCCGTCATCGGTGGCACCGTCGTGATCGTCGGATTCCTGACACTGTTCACCGGTGGCACCATCGCCGTTCAGGGCTACAGCTCGCTGGGCAACATCGGCGTCGAAGCACTGACGGGCTTCTTCGCCGCCTTCATCAACGTTCGCATCGCAGCGCCGGTCATCGCCGGAATCGGCCTCGCCGCGACCATCGGCGCCGGCTCCACCGCGCAGCTCGGTGCGATGCGCGTCTCCGAAGAGATCGACGCGCTGGAGACGATGGCGATCCCGTCGATTCCGTATCTGGTCAGCACCCGCGTCATGGCCGGCATGATCGCGATCATCCCGCTGTACTCACTGGCGGTCATCGCGTCGTTCGTCGCCAGCCGCTTTGCGACGGTGTTCCTCTACAACCAGTCCGGCGGCGTGTACGACCACTACTTCACGACCTTCCTGATACCCACGGACATACTGTGGTCGTTCGCCCAGGCGATAGTCATGGCGCTGGCCGTCATGCTCATCCACACCTACTACGGCTTCAACGCAACCGGTGGCCCGGTCGGCGTCGGTGTCGCGGTGGGTAACGCAGTGCGCGCCTCGTTGATCGCGGTCGTCACGGTCACCCTGCTCATCTCACTCGCCATCTACGGCGGGTCCGGCAACTTCAACCTGTCGGGATAGGCGGGCAAGCGATGACCGTACCCAGATGGCACAAGAAGTTGGCCGCAGCCGGCCTGGTCCTCGGACTCGTGGCGATCGTCGCCGTTGCTCTCACCATGTTCTCGGGTGGGTTCACCAAGAGCACGCCCATCACCGTGACGTCCACGCGTGCCGGCCTCGTCATGGAACCCAATGCCAAGGTGAAGTTGCGCGGAGTGCAGGTCGGCCGCGTCGAGTCGATCTCACTCGTCGGGGACCAGGCAAACCTGAAGTTGGCGATGGATCCGGGCCAGATGTCGAAGATTCCGTCGAACGCCCGGGTGGAGATCAAGACCACCACGGTGTTCGGTGCGAAGTACGTCAACATCGTGATTCCCGACGATCCGTCGACCCAGCCGATCCAGGAGGGTGCTGTCATCGCTTCGGACAGCGTCACCGTCGAGTTCAACAGTGTCTTCGAACATCTTTCGGACGTACTCGCGAAGATCGAACCGGAAAAGCTCAACGCCACACTCGGCGCGATCTCCACTGCACTCAACGGGCGCGGCGAGTCGCTGGGTGAGGTTCTCGAGCTCGGTGACACCTATCTGAAGAAGATGAATCCGGTTCTGCCGCAGCTCCAGGAAGACTTGGTCGGCGCCGCCGATGTCACCAATCTGTACGCCGACGTGGCACCGGATCTGATGCGCATCCTCGACAACGCCACCGCGACAAGCGGATCGATCGTGGCCGAGCAGGCAAACCTCGACTTGCTGTTGCTCAACGTCACCGGCCTCGCGGACACCGGCAACGCGTTGTTGACCGACAACGAGCAGAACCTGACCACCGCCCTCGACACTCTGACCGCGACGACGACCCTGCTTGACAAGTACTCGTCGGGTCTGACGTGCTTCATCGTCGGGTTGAACGACGGCCGGATCAAGTTCGAGCCACTGGCAGGCACCGGTGACAAAGCGGCACTGATGCTGAGTGCGAGCTTCATGTACGGCGCCGAGGCGTACCAGAATCCGCAATCTCTCCCCAAGGTCGCGGCCTCCGGAGGACCCAATTGTTATGGTCTGCCCGAATTCGATCCGAAGGTCGACGGGCATGCACCGTTCGCAGTCACCAACACCGGCAACGTGCCCTTCGTTCCCAACACCGAACTGCGCGTTACCGTGCCGACCATTTTCCAGTATCTCTTCGGTGACTCCTACGAGCAGGAAGACGGGAAGTGATGAGACCGACCACGGTCAAGCTGCTGATTTTCACCGTCGTCATGGCGGTCATCTTCGCCGGACTGGCGATCGTCTTCAGTCAGGTGCGCTTCAGCAGCAGCAACGGATTTCACGCCACCTTCTCGGACGTCTCGGGACTCAAGTCCGGCGACAAGGTCCGCATCGCCGGTGTTCCGGTCGGGTCGGTCACCGGAGTGTCCATCGGTGACTCCAACCAGGCCGAGGTCGAGTTCGACGTCGACACCAAGTACTCGCTGATGAAGAGCACCAAAGCGACTGTGCGCTACGAGAACCTGGTGGGCGATCGCTACATGGAACTGCTCGAGGGCGCCGGTTCCACCGAGACGCTTCCGTCGGGAGGATCCATTCCGGTCGATCAGACGTCGCCCGCTCTCGATCTGGATCTGCTGCTCGGCGGATTCAAGCCGCTGCTTCGTTCGCTCGACCCGCAGCAGGTCAACGACCTCTCCGGGGCCCTGCTGCAGGTACTCCAGGGCCAGGGCGGAACGCTGGTTTCGTTGCTGGGAAACACCAGTTCGTTCACCAGCACGTTGGCGGACCGAGACCAGCTGATCGGGGACGTCATCACCAATCTCAACGACGTACTCGGCACCATCAACGACAAGGGCGATCAGTTCTCCACCACGATCGATCAGCTCCAGCAGTTGGTCAGTGGATTGGCGAAGGACAGTGGCCCGATCGGTAATTCGATCACCGAGATCGCCGGTGCCACGGGAGATCTCGCGTCGTTGCTGCAGGCGACACGTCCGGACATCCAGACGCTGATCGGGGAGACCAACCGAACGATGACGCAGCTGGACCTGGGCAAGGACGACATCAACACCGCTCTCGATCGTCTGCCGTCCGACTACCGGAAGCTGATCCGAGTGGGCACGTACGGAGCATTCTTCCAGTTCTATCTGTGCGCCAACACTTTCAAGTTCTCCGGACCCGACGGGACGACGATCATCTTGCCCACGGCAGTTCAGGACACGGGAAGGTGCGCAAAAGTCTCATGACCCCAACCCGTGAACGTAATCCGGTACAGATCGGTGTCATAGGTCTCGTCCTGGCGGTGGCAACCGTCGGTGCCGCGCTTCAATACGATCAACTCCAGTTCATCAACGGTGGCATTCGCTACTCGGCGTACTTCCAAGATGCCGGCGGCCTGGTCACCGGCGACGACGTGACCATGGCCGGCGTGAAGGTCGGCAAGGTCAGCGACGTCGAACTCGACGACCAGAAGGTGTTGGTCACCTTCACCGTTCAGGACGGCGTCGCCCTGGGCGAGCAGACAGCGGCTGATATCAAGACCAACACGGTTCTCGGGCGAAAGTCGTTGGCGGTACGGCCGGAAGGATCCGGACTGTTGCGGACGGACACGCCGATTCCGGTCGAACGCACCAACTCCCCGTACTCGCTCAACGACGCTCTGGGTGACCTCGGGACAACGGTGTCCGAACTCGACACGGAACAGATCAACGATTCGCTCAACGCGATCTCGGACACCCTGGCCGATACTCCGCCAGAACTTCGCACCGCATTGGACGGAATGACGCGGCTTTCGCAGAGCATCAACTCACGCGACGAGAGCCTGCTCCAATTGCTCTCGCGGGCCGAAGATGTCACCAAGATCCTTTCCGACAGAAGCGGTCAGATCGATTCGTTGCTGGTCGACGGCAACAAGTTGTTTGCCGAGCTGAGCTTGCGGCGTGACGCGATCAGCGAACTGATCGTCAACACCGGCGCAGTCTCACGTCAACTGTCAGCGCTGGTGCAGGAGAACGAGGCCCAGATGGGGCCGACCCTCGAGAAGCTGAATTCGGTCGCCGAGGTTCTCCAGCAGAACAAGGACAACATCGCGGGAGCGCTCGACGGACTCGGACCGTACATCACCGCGCTCGGTGAGACCGTGGCCAGCGGCCCGTTCTTCGACGCCTTCATCATCAACATTCTGCCGAGCAACTGGTGGAAGACCCTGGTGGACACCAGCGTCGCGCCCGAGCAGGTTCCGGGCGACCTGGAAGACTTCTTTCCCGGTATTCCACCGACGATCAGGGGGCCGGGAGAATGACCGAGACCATGACTTCACAGGATCCACAGGGCTCCACCAACCCACGCAAGAAGTGGGTGCTGATCGGAGCGGGTGTGCTGGTCGCGCTGCTCGTCGCCGGTGCGGCCTACCTCTTCATCCCAGGCCTGGGCAAGACCAAGATCTCCGCGCACTTCGTCTCGACCACCGGTCTCTACGAGGGCGATGTCGTGCGAGTGCTCGGTGTCAACGTCGGCAAGGTGACCAAGATCGAACCGCGTGATCGGGACACCTACGTCGAGATGAAGATCGATTCGAGCGTCGACGTTCCGGCAGATGCCAAGGCGCTCATCGTTGCTCAAAGCCTCGTGTCCGCACGCTTCGTGCAATTGACCCCCGTGTACTCCGGCGGGGAACAGATGCCCAACGGCGGCGAAATCCCGATCGAGCGCACCGCCGTTCCGGTGGAGTGGGACGAGATCAAGACCGAACTGACCAAACTGTCGGACGCACTCGGACCGGAGGGTCTGGACGATCAGGGTTCCCTCGGTCGATTCATCGACACCGTGGGAACGAACCTCGACGGTAACGGTGAGTCGATTCGGTCGACGCTGCGCGAACTCTCGGCCACGATGCACACGCTGTCCGAAGGCCGGACCGATTTGTTCTCCACCATTCGGAACCTGCAGGCATTTGTCACTGCGTTGTCCTCGAGTAACGAGCAGATCGTGCAGTTCAGCGGTCACCTCGCTTCGGTGACAAGCGTTCTCGCAAGCAGCTCCGACGAGTTGGGTACCGCCCTCAGTGATCTCGACCTGGCCGTCGGCGACGTCCAGCGGTTCGTCAAGGACAACAGCGAGGGACTGAGCGAATCGGTTGCGCGTCTCGCCGATGCCACTCAGGTACTGACTGACAAGCGCCCGGAGATCGAGCAGGTTCTGCACTCCGGACCGACGTCGCTTGCCAACTTCTATCAGATCTACAAGCCGGCTCAGGGCAGTATGACCGGCGCAATTGCACTGAGTAACTTCAAGAATCCGATCCAGTGGATCTGTGGTTCCATCGAAGGTATCGAGAGTGGTAACTCCCAGAACAGTGCCGACCTGTGTAAGCAGTACCTCGGGCCGGTGCTCAGCACGATGATCGGCAACTACCCCGGATTCCTGTTCAACCCGGTCGCGGGCGTGCAGGCTTTCCCGGATCAGATCGTCTACACCGAACCGGGATTGGAAGCGGCAAGTCAGAATCAGCCGGAAACCGTCGCAGGACCGATGTCGGGTGCTCCCATGACGAGTGTGCCCAAGGATCTCGCCGAACTCTTCAACATGGGCGGAGGGAACTGATGCGGGTAGCTCGCAAGACCACGGTTGCCGTGTTGGCCACGGCAGTGGCACTCGGCGCCAGCGGTTGTGAATGGAACGGTCTCAACTCGGTGCCGATGCCAGGCACTCAAGGCCGGGGCGAAGGCGCATACGAGGTTCAGATCGAGATGCCGAACGTGACTACGCTGTCGCAGAATTCGCCCGTCCGGGTGGATGACGTGGCAGTGGGAAGCGTTTCGAACATCGAGGTTCAAGGCTGGCACGCTCTGGTGACGGTGTCGCTGAATCCCGAGGTTCAGTTGCCGGCCAACGCGACGGCAAAAATCGGTCAGACCAGCTTGCTCGGCTCTCAGCACATCGAGTTGGCGCCGCCGGTAGGGGAGGAGCCCGAGGGCCGACTCGAAGCCGGTGACCTGATTCCGATCGAGCGGGCGGGCGCTTACCCGACGACGGAACAGACGCTGTCGTCGCTGTCGGTGGTACTGAACGGCGGCGGTCTCGCTCAGGTTCAGGACATCACGAAGGAACTCAACGCCGCTCTCGGTGGGCGTGAAGATTCGGTTCGCGACCTCCTGCCTCAGCTCGATCAGCTGGTCGGCAGTCTGGACAAGCAACGGGGCGACATCGTTTCGGCGATGGAGGGACTCGATCGACTGTCCTCGACGGTCCAGGCCCAGCACGACACCCTGAACAAAGCACTCGAAGGTATTCCACCGGCACTCGAGGTTCTTGTCGCTCAGCGTCAGGACATCACCAACGCCTTGACCTCCCTCGGTGGTCTCAGCGAGGTGGCCAGTCGCGTCATCCAGGAGAGCGGCGACGATTTCGCGACCAATGTTCGGGCTCTTTCGCCGACTCTGAAGGCCTTGGCGGATTCGGGTAACGCTCTCACTCAGGTTCTCGGAGTCCTCTTGACGTTCCCGTTCCCGCAGAACGGAATCGACAACGTCATCCGCGGTGACTACGCCAACCTGGCGATGACCATCGACATCTCGCTGCCCCGACTCGACGCGAACTTCCTCACCGGAACTCCGTTGGCCGGAACACTCTCCGGACCAGAAGGCGTGTTGGGTAAGCAGGCGGGGCTCGCCGGACAGACAGGCAACCCGTTGAGCGATCCGCTCAAGCCTGCCGCACCGCCGGCACAAGCTCCCGCCGGACAGGCTCCCGCTGCGCAGGCCCCGGCAGCGGATCCGAATACCATTCAGATTCCGGGACTTCCGCCGATCAACATTCCAGGACTTCCTCAGGGGGCACCGGCACCATGATGCTCACAAAGTTCGTCCGTATCCAGCTCACCATCTTCGCCGTCTTGACGGTTGTCGGTTTGATCGTGATGGCCACTCAGTACGTGCGTGTTCCGGCGATGGTCGGTATCGGCCGTTACGACGTCACTGTCGAATTGCCCGCCACCGGTGGGCTGTACAAGAACTCGAACGTCACCTACCGCGGTCAGACCATCGGTGTCGTGAACGCGGTGGAGTTGTCGGAAACGGGCGTGAATGCGCGACTGTCTCTCGAGAGCGGCGTCAAGGTGCCCTCGGACGTCAACGCTGCGGTCAAGAGTGTGTCGGCGATCGGCGAGCAGTTCGTCGATCTGATTCCGCACACCGACAGCTCCGGAGCGATCGTGGTCGACGGGCATCTGGAAAACGGATCGGTGATTCCCGAAGACCGAACCAGCATTCCCCAGGATGTCGGCGCGATGCTCGATCAGGCAGATCTGTTGCTGCAGAGCATTTCCGACACCAAGCTCAAGACCGTCATCGACGAATCCTTCAAGGCGTTCAACGGTGCCGGCCCGGATCTGCAGAAGCTGATCGACTCGGCTCGGCTGTTCGTCGAAGAGGCGAACAACAACTCCGACGCGACCAAGACCCTGATCGAGCAGGCCGGTCCACTCCTGGACACCCAGGTGGTCAGCAGCGACGCCATCCGTTCCTGGACAAGCAATCTGGTGACGTTCACCGACCAGCTCCGCGCCAGCGACCCTGATCTGCGTGCCGTCATCCAGAAGGGTCCGGCCGCAGCGGCGGAGGCGAATGCTCTTCTGCAAGACATGCAGCCGACATTGCCGATTCTTCTGGCGAACCTCGTGTCCGTCGGACAGGTCGGCGTGATCTACAACAACGCGATCGAGCAGATTCTGGTCATCTACCCGCCGCTGGCCGCGGCGCTGGTCACGGTGGCAGGCTCCGGCCCGGCTGCGGATGGTGCACTGGTGGACTTCCACATGGAGGTCAACGACCCGCCGCCGTGCACTACAGGATTCCTGCCCGCAGAGCAGTGGCGCAGTCCGAAGGACGAATCACCGATCGAGACGCCGTCGGATCTCTTCTGCCAGGTTGCCCAGGATTCGCCGATCGCCGTGCGCGGCGCGAGAAACCTTCCCTGCGAGGAGTATCCGGGACGTCGTGCGCCGACGGTCGAACAGTGCCGTTCCGGCTACGTACCGATGGGCACGAACCCGCAATCCGGGCCTCCGGAACCGATTACCGCGACCCCGAGCTCGTACACGTCGACGCCTTCGGTCTCGGCTCGTCGGTACGATCCGATTACAGGCACGTACATCGGGCCGGACGGAAGGACGTACTCGCAACCGAACCTCGGTGGCGGCGACGTCAGTCTCGAACAGTTCATGAAGGGTCAGCAGGGTTGATGACAGACGAAGATCCACAGGCCGGGCAGCGGGTGCGCCGTCGCGCGTCCCGCAGCGCCGGACCCACGGGTGCGGATGCAGACGCTGCCGCGGTAGTAGTGCCCACCGAAAAGAAGTCGGCCGAACAGAAGCCAGCCGAGCAGAAGGCGGCTGAGCAGAAGGTGGCTGAGCAGAAGGCGGCGGCGCCAGTTGCTTTGGGCAAGCCCGATACTCCACCTGAGAAGGTCGTCAGCGGTGATCAGGTCACGACCGAGGCTGAGCCGACCGGTACCGCCGAAACCCCCGCAGAAACTGCTGTGGACACCCCTGTTCGTTCGAAGCCCAAGGCCGGGTTGGTAGTCGGGATCGCCATTGCTTCGGTGATCGCTGTTGCTCTTGCGGCCCTGACGGTGTTTCTTCTCGTCGACCGGAACAAGGCGTCCAATGCCGACGAGGACCGAGCCCGCTACGTGGCCGGTGCCCGGACCACCGCACTGAATCTGACGACACTGCACGCGGATACAGCGGCTGCCGACCTCGACAAGTTCCTCGCCGGCACCACCGACGAGTTCAAGTCGCAGTTCGACGGACGCAAGGATTCGTTTGTCAACGTCCTCGGGCAGGCCGGAGTTCAGACCGACGGCGAGGTGCTCGAAGCCGGGTTCGAGAAATCCGACGGCGATTGCGGGACTTCATTGGTCGCGGTGCGTGCGATGCAGAAGAACGGCGACGAAGCGCCCGCTGAACGCAACTACCGACTCCGAATCACCATGTGCGACGTCGACGGGCAATTGCGTGCCTCGAATGTGGAGTTTGTGCCATGACCCCAGAAGTGAACCCCGAGACGTCCAAGCAAGTTTCGCCGAAGCCGAAGCGCGCCTCACCGCTCGCCATCATCCTGTGCGTCATCAGTGCAGTGGCCATCGCGTTGGCGGCAGTGTCGGCGTATCTCTACTTCGGTCCGGACGGAACGCGTGACACCGCAGCGATCGATCAGACCAGAGACGAAGTGGCACAGGCCTCTTCCGATCAGGCGGTAGCGATGTTCCAGTACGACTACAACAACGTCGACCAGCAGTTGCATGCAGCCACAGACGGTTTGACGGGCGATTTTCAAGGCACGTTCACCAACCTGATCGAGTCGGTGATCATTCCGGGAGCCAAGGAAAAGTCGCTGACCGTTCAGGTCGTCGTCCAGGGCGCCGCGGTTCTCGACGCCGAGGCAGACAGCGCGACGACGATGCTGTTCCTCAATCAGATCACGACGTCTTCGGAATCGCCCGAAGCCGTTGCCAGTGGCAGTCGCGTGAAGATGAGTCTGGAGAAGCAGGACGGGCGTTGGCTCGTGAACAACGTCCAACCCTTCTGATCAAACACACGAAGGCTGGAGTCGGGTACGAAAGAGGCTGGGGCCGCGGAGATTCACTCTCCGCGGCCTCAGCCTTTGTGCACTGTCCTCAGTGGTCTTGGGCTTCGGCCGGGGCGATCAGCGCCGGGCCTGCGGCACCGCCGTGTGCGAGCGCGTCGAGGAACGAGCGCGCCCAGCGGTCGACGTCGTGCGTCAGGACCTGACGACGTAGCGCACGCATGTGGCGCCGGCCGTCCTCGCGCGGTTGATTGAGGGCCTTCTCCATCGAATCCTTGACGTCGTCGAGGTCGTGAGGATTGCACAGGAATGCCTGGCGGAGTTCTGCTGCGGCACCGGTGAATTCGCTGAGCAGCAATGCACCACCCAGATCACTGCGGCAGGCGACGTATTCCTTCGCGACGAGGTTCATGCCGTCACGCAGCGGCGTGACGAGCATGAGATCGGCGGCGACGAAGAACGCGACCAGTTCGTCGCGTGGGATCGGCCGATGGATGTAATGGACGACGGGGCGGCCGACTTCGCTGAACTCGCCGTTGATCCGGGAGACCTTCTGCTCGATGTCTCCGCGCATCTGTACGTAGCTTTCGACGCGTTCGCGGCTCGGGGTCGCCAGCTGCACCATGACGGTGTCGGCGGGATCGATGCGCTTCTCCATGAGAAGTTCGTGGAGCGCAGCGAGCCTGACGTCGATGCCTTTGGTGTAGTCGAGGCGGTCGACGCCCAGCATGATGTGCTTGGGGTTTCCGAGTTCTTTGCGAATCTGCTTGGCGCGGTCTCGAATTGCCTTGGTGCGCGAGAGCTCGTCGAGCTTGCCGGAGTCGATGGAGATAGGGAAGGCGCCGACGCGGACGCTACGGAAACCTACTTGCACCACACCGAGTTTGGAGCGGACGCCGACGGTTCCACGTGAAGTCTGTTGCCCGGCAAGGCGTCTGGCCAGGTACAGGAAGTTCTGTGCGCCACCCGGAAGGTGGAAGCCGATGAGGTCGGCGCCGAGGAGGCCTTCGACGATCTCGGTGCGCCACGGCATCTGCATGAACAGCTCGACCGGGGGAAACGGAATGTGCAGGAAGAAGCCGATGGTCAGGTCGGGGCGCAGCATCCGCAGCATCTTCGGTACCAACTGCAGCTGGTAGTCCTGGATCCAGACTGTCGCGCCCTGTGCCGCTGCCTTGGAGGTGGCTTCGGCGAATCGCCGGTTCACCTCGACGTAGGCGTTCCACCATTCGCGGTGGTACTCGGGTTTGACGATGACGTCGTGATAGAGCGGCCAGAGGGTGGCGTTGGAGAATCCCTCGTAGTACTCGTTGATCTCCTCGGCGCTCAGCGGCACGGGGTAGAGCTCGAGCCCGTCTTCGACGATGGGGTCGAGCTCGGCGTCCGCCACCCCCGCCCAGCCCACCCACGCGCCTTGATTGCTGCGCAGGATCGGCTCGAGAGCGGTGACCAGTCCGCCGGGGCTTCGCTTCCAGCGGGTGGTGCCGTCGGGAAGCCGTTCCAAGTCGACGGGCAGGCGGTTCGCTACGACAACGAACTCAGCCTGCCCGGACACGGCTTCACCGGTCGAAGAAGCAGGTGCGCTGTCAGAAAGGGTTGAACTGGTCGAATCCGGACTGACAGGCACGTGGTTCCTTCTCGGTCGGTGAGGGAAAGATTCAGTCGAGCTTGGCGGCGGGGGAGATACCGAGCATCGAGAGCAGCATCCTGCACTCGTCGGCATCTTCCGCGTAGGCAGCGACGACGCGCTGTGCCTGACGAGCAGTTTCGTCCGCTACGGGCTCGAGGTCCTCGTCCGCGATCTCGGTTTCGACGGTCGTGTTCTCAGCCATCATGTTCCTCTCGTGCTTGCCTGCACGGCGCAAGCAATGGTTCTTACTCGCGACTCTATGAGAACTGGGCGTGTCGACGCTAGTTGCTCATGTATTAGGGTCGACTTACTTATCTCTGTACTCAACTTTATCGCTTCCATCGATGCTTGGAGTTCCATGAGTTCGACCCCCTCGAGTGTGACCGTCGACTCGGACGAGCCGGATAGTGGCAATCACAGCGGTGCTGCGATTTTGCGACGTGTCCTCGTCCGTAACCGTGGCCCGCTCGCCATCGGCACGGTTCTGGTCTGTCTGCACCAACTGACCGAGACGGCGGTGCCGATCTCCATCGGTGTGATCATCGACCGTGCGGTGGAGACTTCGGACACCACGGCCCTGATCGTCTCCATCGTCGGTCTCGCGGCTCTCTTTCTCGTTCTGACGGCCGCCTGGCGCTTCGGCGCACGCTTCATCGTCACCGCGATGCAGCAGGAGGCTCATCGCCTCCGGCTCGAGGTGGCGCACCGCGTCCTCGATCCGCGTGGGGTGCGCACCGATCTGCGTTCGGGTGAATTGCTGACAGTCTCGACATCCGATGCCGAGCAGACTTCGTGGATCGCGGACATCGTCCCGCGCGCCGCTGCGGCCCTGACAGCTGCGGTGGCGTCGGCGGTGGCGTTGGTGTGGATCGACCTCTGGCTGGGGCTGGCCGTTCTGATCGGAACGCCGGTCATTCTCGGTCTGCTGCAATTGGCGGCGCCTCTCATCACGTCGAGGGCCACCGGCCAGCAGGCGTCGATCGCTCGGGCGTCGGCGATGGCTACGGATCTGGTCAGCGGATTGCGTCCGCTGCGCGGTATCGGCGGCGAGAAGACCGCGTCGGCGCGCTACCGCACGGTCAGCCGTCAAGCGCTCGCATCGACGATCGGCACGGCCAAGGCGACCGGTATCTACACCGGCGTTGCCGCGACCATCAGTGCGTTGCTCGCGGTCGGTGTTGCGGGCTTCGCGGGATACTTCGCGTTGCAGGGCCGGATCACGGTCGGTGAACTGATCACCGTGGTGGGGCTTGCGCAGTTCATCATCGAACCGCTCGGCTTGCTTGCGTCCATTCCCGGATACTTCGCGGTGGCGCGAGCGTCGTCGGATCGACTGGCACTGGTCTTGGACGCGGAGCCACTGCGTGGCGCGGGTTCGCAGACCGAACTCGAAGGCACCGACCTGACTCTCGACAGAGTCGAGTACAAATCGCTCAAGGGCATCGACCTGCATCTGCCTGCCGGAGAACTGCTGGGCGTCGTGGCTTACCAGCCGCAGGACGCCGACGCTCTTGTCGCGGTCCTGTCCGGTCAGCTGGCGCAGGACGCGTATCGCGGAGTGGTGAGGGTTGGCGGAATCAGCCTGTCCGACATGGACTTGCGATTGGCACGTCGGACGGTGTTGGTGGAGCCGCACATCACCGATCTGTTCTCCGGGTCGCTTGCGTCGAACGTCACCGCGGGCGCCGGTGATGCCGCTGCTCTCGACATCCAGAGTGCTCTGGTGGCGTCGGCAGCGGCGGATGTCGTCGACGCACATCCGGACGGTCTCGACCTCGAAGTGACCGATCGGGGCGCCAGTTTGTCGGGAGGCCAGCGGCAACGCGTCGCCCTCGCGCGCGCCTTGGTGGCACAGGCACCCGTGATGGTCCTGCACGATCCGACGACGGCGGTGGACGCGGTTACCGAGGCATCGATCGCCGAAGGAATCGCACAACTGCGGCACGAGGGTGCCGGTGGCATCCACACGACGGTATTGATCACCAGCAGCCCCGCCTTGCTGGCCGTGACGGATCGGGTGATCGTGTTGAACGACGGAGTGATCGCCTCGACGGGCACACATTCCGAACTCTCTCGCGGCGACGCGAACTACCGAGGAGCGGTGCTGCGGTGACGGCCACGGACACGACAACCGAAATGCCGGCCGGGGAGAACGCAGAGAAGGTGACAGAGCGCGAGTTGTTGCCGATCGCGAGTGGTCGCCAGACCTGGAAGTGGTTGCGGGCGGCGCTGACCGAACACCGGATGCAGAGCCTGCTGGTCCTGATCGTCGCGGCTTCGGCGTCGGCGATGGCCTTGGTGCCGATTTACGTCTTCGGCGTCCTGGTCGACCGGGTCCGGGACAACGCGCCCACGTCGACGATCGTCGGGGTGGTCGTGATCATCGCCGCTGCCGCAATCGTGGGCGGTGTGTTCACCGGTGTGGCTGCCTATCTGATCAAGCGGCTCGGTGAGACGATCCTGGCGGATCTGCGAGAGCGGACCGTGGACCGGGCACTGCGCCTGCCGATCCAGACCGTCGAGAAGGTCGGCAAGGGCGATCTGCTCTCACGAGTTGGTGACGACGTGTCGGTGATCGCCAAGGCCGTGTCCGACGTGGTTCCCGGCATGATCGCGGCGGTTCTGCTCGTGGCTCTGAGCATGGTGACCATGCTCGGACTCGACTGGCGACTCGGTCTGGCCGGAATGGTCGCGCTGCCGATGTACGCGCTGGCGCTTAAGTGGTACCTGCCACGCTCGGCTCCTGTTTACGCAGCCGAGCGGGTAGCGATGGGCGCTCGTTCACAAGCGCTGATCAGCAGTCTCCAGGGTGCGAAGACGGTCCGCGCGTACAGCCTCGAGAAGGAACACCTCGGGCAGATCGATGCGGCGTCGGCAAAAGCGCGCGATCTGGCAGTCGGAGTGTTCGGCCTGTTCACGAGGTTCGCCGGTCGAGGTAACCGCGCCGAATTCGTGGGCCTGTCCATGATTCTCGTCGTCGGATTCCTGCTGGTCCGTGAGGACGTCGTGACAGTCGGCCAGACGACGACTGCTGCCCTGCTGTTCCACCGCCTGTTCAACCCGATCGGCTCACTGCTCTACACCTTCGACGAAGTGCAGTCGGCCGGCGCCAGCCTCGCGCGACTGGTCGGCGTCGTCGAGATCGAGGAAACGGAGCCTTCGACGGATGCAGGTTCCGTTCCGGCCGACGGTTCGCTGCGTCTGGATGACATTCGGCACAGCTACGACGGTGGTCATGAGGTTCTCCACGGAGTGAGCCTCACACTGCGAGCGGGGGAACGCGTGGCGCTCGTCGGTTCGACCGGAGCCGGAAAGACGACGCTCGCGGCGATCGCTGCCGGTTCGATCACTCCGACGTCGGGCCGGGTGTCGATCGGCGGTGTCCCGCTTGCCGACCTCGACGACCTACGACGCCACATCGCGATCGTGAGTCAGGAGGTCCATGTCTTTGCCGGACCTCTGATCGAGGATCTGAGATTGGCGGCTCCCGAATCCTCGGACGAGGACGTTGCCGCGGCACTGCGGACGGTCGGCGCGTACGAGTGGGTGGAGGCTCTCGACGAGGGAATGCTGACCGTCGTCGGCGAAGGCGGGCACGAGATGACAGCGGCGCAGGCGCAGCAGTTGGCTTTGGCGAGACTGGTGTTGGCCGATCCCGCCGTCGCCGTACTGGACGAGGCAACAGCGGAGGCGGGCAGCGCCGGAGCGCGGGAACTGGAAGCGACTGCCGACGCCGCTACGGAGGGCCGCACCACTCTGGTTGTCGCACACCGGCTTACGCAGGCTGCGGGCGCCGACCGAGTGATCGTGCTCGAACACGGACAGATCGTAGAAGAAGGCCCGCACCGCGAACTGGTGTCCGCGGGCGGGCGTTACGCACAACTGTGGGCGGCCTGGGAAGGTCGCGACTGAGGGGTTTGTACTGGATTTTGTACTGAGGGGGTCTGATCCGGCGATCAGGTGAGGTACCCGCCGCCGTGGGGGAAGAACTCGGCGGCGGTGTACTCGCTGCCGTCGTCGAGTCGGACGCGCTCGATCCGCAGTCCCTTGTTCTTGCCCGACCACGCGTCGGGGCCCGCGACGATCACCATGCCGTCGTCTTCCTGGATGAACACTCGGCCGGGGGTTCCGCCGTAGTGCCCGCGTGAGACGGACGCCTTCAGGATGCGGATGCGCTGGCCCTTGAACTCGGCGAAAGCGTTGGGGTACGGATCGGACTGTGCCCGGACGAAACGCTCGATGACCTCGGCGGGCCAGGACCAGTCGACGTGGCTGTCCTGCGGTGCGCGCTTGTGGAAGAACGTGGCCTGCGATCGGTCCTGCGGCGTCCAGTCGGTACGGCCGGACGCGATCAGATCCAGGGCGTCGAGTGTGATGGGGCCGATCATGTCGATCGTGCGGTGGAACAGATCGGTGACGGTGTCGGTCGGGCCGACCGTCGTCGATCGCTGCAGCACGATGTCGCCCGCATCGAGTTCCTCGTCCATCAGGTGCGCCGTGAGCCCGACTTCTTCTTCGCCGTTGATCAGAGCCCAGATGAGCGGGGAGAAGCCCGTGTACTTGGGCAGCAGCGAATCGTGGATGTTGAGGGTGCCGTACTTCGGTGCGTCGAAGACCTCCGCAGGCAACCAGGTACGCCAGTTGTTGGCGACGATGATGTCGGGAGCTGCTTCGGCCAGCGCGGCTTTGAATGCGTCGTCAGGCTTGTTCGCCACGTGAACGGGTACACCGTTCTCGGCCGCCAGATCTGCAACCGAGTCCGCCCACATCTGTTCGTAGACGTGTTCGCTCTTCGGGTGTGTGATTGCCAGCACGACCTCGTGATCGGAGTCGATCAAGGCCTGCAGGGTACGGTGGCCCCAGGTTTGGTATCCGAGCGTAGCGACTCTCAACGGGGGTCCTCCTGGACGAGCATGGGCTGGGGTTGCGGTCACACGACCGCCCATCAGCTTAGGCTATCCAACCAAAATTGTTGATCACACGTACGAGGAGGAAGGCTGACATGACGGTCGCCACAATCAACGGAATCCCCATCAATTACCAGGTCAAGGGTGATGGAGATCTGGTGGTGCTCATCATGGGGACCGGCAGCCCCGGCCGCGTCTGGGATCTGCACCAGACCCCGGCGCTGGTGGCCGCCGGCTACCGAGTCTGCACCTTCGACAACCGCGGAATCGCACCGTCCGGCGAGAGCCTCGGCGGCATCACGATGCCCGACATGGTCGCAGACACCGCCGGACTGATCGAGCACCTCGGTGGCGGTCCGGCCCATGTCATCGGCACCTCGATGGGCGCCCGGGTGGCGCAGGAACTGACGCTCGACAGGCCCGATCTGGTTCGCAAAGCAGTGTTCCTCGCCGGCCACGCCCGGATGGATCATTTCCAGCAGGTCCTGACCGAGGGCGAGCGCCAGTTGTTCGACAGTGGCGTCGCTCTGCCGGCCAAGTACCGTGCCGCAGTGACCGCGGTGATGAACCTTTCGCCGGCCACGCTGGCAGACGATCACTCGGCGCGCGACTGGATGGATATCTTCGAGTTCACCGGCGGCGCAACGTCACCGGGTGTTCGCGCACAGCTCGGTATGGACCGCGCCTTCGATCGACGGGGTGCGTACAAGTCGATCATGCGCCCGTGCCTGTCCGTCGCTTTCGCCGACGACCGCATGATCCCGCCCTACCTCTCCCGCGAGGTGGCGGACTGCATCGCGACGGCGTCGTACGAAGAGATTCCCGACGCCGGGCACTACGGCTACCTCGAGCGTCCGGAGGCCGTGAACAAGGTGCTGATCGACTTCCTGGCGAAGTAGTTTTCCGCACGCGAGAAAGGGCCTGACCTGCTAACTGCAGGTCAGGCCCTTCTCATGTTTCAGGCCAGTGCCAGGAACAGCTTCTCGAGTTCGGCCTCGGTCATCGGTTCCTGACCTTCCGCGCTGTCACCGCTCAGGCATTCACGCAGCCCGGAAGCGACGATCTTGAACCCTGCTCGGTCCAGCGCCTTGGACACGGCGGCGAGTTGCGTGACGACGTCCTTGCAGTCGCGGCCGTTCTCGATCATCGAGATGACCCCGGCAAGTTGGCCGTGGGCACGACGCAGTCTGTTCAATACGAGCGCAATGCTCTCTTCGTCGCCGGTCATGGTGGCCCCTTCTCGAGTGTTCGTGCTGCGGTCAAGGGTACCCCTGGGGGCATGTCACTGCTTGATTCAGTGTTTGATCCGACTGCGGTGTCAGATCAGCGAGTCGACGGCCGCGCGCAACTTGACGGCTGCGTCGGCTGCCACGGACTCGAGGCCGGGTTCGCCGGAAACCTGAACCATGAGAGCAGGGTTCATCGCTTCGACGAAGAACGAATTCTCGGTAGTCGTATCTTCGCGGACGACGACGTTGCACGGCAGCAGGAGGCCGATCTGACGATCCACCGAAACTGCCCGATGGGCCAACGGCGGGTTACAGGCACCCAGGATCAGGTACTTTTCCATGTCCTCGTCCAGCTTCGCCTTGAGTGTTGCCTGCATGTCGATCTCGGTCAGGATGCCGAAGCCCTGCTCGGCGAGAGCGCCACGCGTGCGGGTGACGACGTCGTCGAAGGTTCCGGTGACCTTGGTTGCGATCGCTATCGGTTCTGTGGGTGTTGTCATTGCGCACTCCTTGTCGTGGGCTGTCACTGTCGCCGGCTTTGATTTCTCTTGTCCCCATCATACCCCTGGGGGTATCAGTAGGACAGTGATGTCGGGTACACGATCAGCCATGCGAGAAGCTGATGTTCGGCAGGACGCGACGCAGCCATGCCGGCGCCCACCAGGCTGCCCGGCCGGTGAGGCGTAGGAGAACGGGCAGCAGCACCAAGCGGACGAGCACTGCGTCCAGGAGGACAGCTACGCCGAGAATGATGCCCATTTCCTTGGGTGGCAAGGGATCTGCGAGCGCAAAAGTGAAGAAGACCGCAACCATCACCGCTGCTGCCGCCGCAATGACCCGACCTGAATGCGCGAGGCCGTCCATGTGTGCGATCGCGGGGTCGCCTGTGCGTTCGTAGTGCTCCTTGGCACTCGAAAGCAGGAACACGGTGTAGTCCATCGCGATCGCAAAGATCATGGCGAAGAAGAAGACCGGACCCCACCCGTTGAGGAAACCCTGGGGGGTGAAGCCGAGTAGGCCTGCTCCGTGACCGTCCTGGAAGATCAGCTTCGCGATTCCGAATGCGGCCCCAGTGGACAGCAGGCTGACCAGCGTGCCGATCAAGGCGATCAAAGGCGCCTGGAGGGCGATCAGCAGCAACAGGAATCCGAGCGTCAGAATCACGACCACGACGATGGGAAGGTAGTCGTCGAGTGCCTGCTGAAGGTCGAGATTTTCGGCCGGAGCGCCGCCGACGAGCGCCGATTCCGGCAGTTGCGACCGAAGGTCGGCAAGGATGGTTTCCATCGCAGGATCTGACGGGTCGACGGTGGGAACTGCTTGCAGCATAACAAGATCGGACCCGTCGGCAGCTTGTTGCGCTGGGGTGACCATGGCCACGCCGTCAACGCTCATGGCAATACGTGAGGTGTCGGCTGCATCGTCGGCGGACGTGACGATCTGCAACATCCCCGGGGCGCCGTCCCCGAATTGCTGCTGCACCAGTTCATAGCCCTGGCGAACCGGGGCGTCCTCGGGAACCACGGCGATGGAGGGCATTGCCACCTTCAGTCCGAAGACCGGAACAACGAGTGCGATCAGGATGAGTAAGGCGCCGAAGCCGAATGGCCACGGGTGCTTGTGCAGCAATGATGCCCAACCTGCGAACATTGGGGAGCGGTGCTGCTGGCGCTTTGCATACGGTAGAGAACCGCCGTTGACCTTCGCGCCGATCCTGCCGAGCACGGCAGGCAACAGGGTGAGTGTTGCGGCGAGAACGAAGATCACAGCGAGCATGATTCCGACAGCCATCGTGCGTACGGCCGGGGCTGGAACGATGAGAACCGCAGACAAACTGACCAGAACTGTGAGGCCGGAAAGGACCACAGCCTTGCCGGCGGTGTCCATGGTTTGAGCCACGGCGGCCCTTGGATCCGGATCGGCTCGCAATGCATCCCGGAACCTGGCGACGAGGAAGAGTGCGTAGTCGATGCCCAGCGCGAGAGCGAACATCATCGCGAAGTTCATGGCCCACACGGAAATCGGCGTGATCTCGTTGAGGATTACAAGCCCGCCCGCCGAAGCGACCAGGCCCGCAAGCGTCAGCAGTAGTGGTAGACCCGCGGCAACCAGGGAGCCGAAGGCCAACACCATGATCGCGAGAGTGACGGGCCACGACATCATTTCGGCTTTGATCATGGCTTCGTGATTGGCCTTGTTGAAATCGCTCCACAACGCCGACGCACCCGTCGGGTACACCTCGATCGTGTCGGTGGACAAGCCCGTGAGCTTCTTGCCGAGTTCGTCTACCGCGCTGACCATCTCGTCGGTACTCGCGTTGGCGCCCGCGACCATGATGCCGGTATGTCCGTCCGGGCTGATGGTCATACCGGGCTGCGGGGCGATCACTTCGCCGAAGCGAGGGTCCGCGGAAAAGATTTCCGTTGCCGCGGCCAGGGTTTGCTGCATCGACGGATCCGTGATGGGTAGAGAATCCGAGTGAACGACCACTTGTACTGCGGCGGAGGAATTTCCACCGAAATGCTGCTCGGCCAACTCGCGAACTTGCACGGATTCGGATCCGTTTGTCTGCCAACCCGCGCCGGCCAGGGAGGTGAAGACGCTGGGTGCTGCGGCGCCGAGTGCGATCAACGCGATCAACCAGACGCCGACGACGAGGCGGGTGTGAGTCGCCATCGATCGACCGAGACGCGCAAGTATGCCGTCGGCTCGGGTGGGTGGGTCCGCGGTGACTGTTCTGGTCGCTGACATCTTCACTCCTGATACGGGTGGGGGTATTCCTGTCCGTCACCTGTATACCCCCAGGGGTATCGATCTGTCACATTCGAGGGTTCTCTATGCTGCTGGGGGCACCGTCCGATCTGAAACGGTGAAACGGATATGGGAGAGCAATCATGGACGCACGCGACTGGGACGAGCGATACCGAGCGGTGACGGAGCCATGGGGAGTCGACCCGGCGGGAACCGTCGCAACAAGAATTTCCGATCTGAGACCGGGCACCGCGATCGATCTGGCCTGCGGCGACGGCCGTCACGCGCGGTGGATGGCTGGGCAAGGTTGGTCGGTGACTGCGGTCGACTACTCGTCGGTGGCGATCGATCTGGCACGGGCGAGTGACGGGGACAAGGCTGTCGACTGGCAGGTCGGCGACGCGACCGAGTGGCAGCCGGAAGGGCTGGTCGACCTGGTGTTGGTCAGCTTTCTTCACCTCGAGGTCGACCATCTGGCCGCAACCTTGAAGCGCGTCGGGGAGTGGCTGACGCCCGGCGGACGGGTCCTCTATTTGGGGCATTCCATCGAGAACTTCCATCGTGGTGTGGGCGGTCCACCCGAACCGACCATTCTGCCCGGTATTTCCGATCTCGCTCGCGCTGCGGAGGGATCGAGGGTCTATGCCCTCGAACATGTCGTTCGGCCGCAAGACGGTAAGACAGCAATTGACGTTTTGCTCGAATTCGGTCCGTGGGAACAGGTCTGACCAGGGCGGTAGCGCACCTTCACGTTCCTGGGTAGCCTACCCTAAACTTGCGAGGGTGTTCGTCGTTCGATGAGCATGAACGACGATGATCGGATTCTTGATGTCTGACCACTCTCAGGTAGCTCACCCGGCGGTATCGGGCGGTGCCGATCTGGACGCAGCGCTCCCGGCGACGGCCGCTCAGCGTGAGGTGTGGGTTGCTCAGAACGTCGATCCGAGCAGTCCGGTCTACAACATCGGACTTGTCGTCGAGGTCGACGGCACGATCGACGTCGAGCGCGCGGCAGCGGCGATCGAGGCCAGCGTCGGACGCGTCGAAGCGCTGTTCGTGCACTTCGAGGTCGATGCCGACAACCAGCTGATCCAGGTGCCGATTCCGGATGCGCGCTGGGACGTGGAAATTCTCGACCTTCGGGCCGAGGCGGATCCCGATTCGACTGCGCAGTCGTGGATGGACACCGACATGGCTCGGGTCTTCGGTCCGGACGATCTGCTGTTCCGCCAGGTGCTTCTGCTGACCGCTGACGACCGAGTCATCTGGTATCAGCGCTATCACCACAGCGTGATCGACGGGTACGGCATCTCGCTCATCGTCGCCGACGTCGCCGAGCGATACGACGATCCGAATCTCGGGACTGCCGCGCCGCGGTGGTCACTCGACGCCGTGGTTGCAGCCGATCTGGATTACCGGAACTCTCCGCGATTCCAGACCGACCGTCAGTACTGGGTCGAACGCGTTGAATCGGGACCGGAAGCGACGCGGATTCTGCATGGGCAGGTGGATGATTCGCTGCCGCCGATCTCAGCGATACTCACGCTCGACGCTGATCGCCCGGCACAGCTCTACCGCTATGCGGCCGACGCCGGGATTCGACGAACTCGCCTGCCCATGGCCGCGCTGATCGCGTACATCGCACGAACCACCGGAAAGCACGACGTTGTCGTCTCGGTACCGATGGCCGCTCGGGTGGGGCGCGACATGCGTCGCACTCCTTCGATGGCGTCGACGATTTTGCCGCTGAGTATTCGGGTAGAACGCTCGGAAACCATCGGCCAGTTGGCAACTCGTCTCGACACCGCCCTGGTCTCGATTCTCAAGCACGGGCGGTACCGAGGTGAGGATCTCGCTCGCGACATTCGGGCGATCGATCCCGACCGTCAGGTCTTCGGCCCCGGCATCAACTCGATGATGTTCGAACACACACTCACCTTCGGCGGATGCCCGGTGCGCGTGCGTAATTCGGTAACCGGTCGAGTCAGTGACCTGGATCTGAGTGTGCGCGGTGGTCAGGACGGGGAACCGATCGAGATCGACGTCCGCGCCCCGGCCGGATTCGACAGGGAGTTGGCCGATCACACCGCCAGAATCGAACAGTTCCTCGATCGATTCGTAGCCGAGCCGCAGCTTCCGATCTCGGCACTCGACCCCATGTCGCTCGCGGAGAGAGAACTCGTGCTCCACGGGTGGAACGACACCGCAGAGCCGCAGCCCGTGACGACGGTGCCGGATTTGTTGCGCAGCAGCTTCTCTGCCGATCGGGGCGCCGTCGCCGTGGTCGACGGCGATATCCGGCTGACCTACGGCGAACTCGAAAGTCGGGTATCACAGCTCGCCGCGCACTTGATCTCTCGCGGTGTCGCGACCGAAACCGTTGTGGCGATCGGCCTTCCGAGATCCGCCGAGATGGTGGTGGGGTTGTTGGCCGTCATGTGCGTCGGCGGTGCCTTCGTTCCGCTGGATCCGTCATGGCCCGCAGAGCGCCGCGAATCGGTACTCACCGATGCCGGTGCCACACTGGTGCTCACCTCGGACGGTGTAGACGACTCCGTTCCGGTCGATCTCTCCGCGTGGGCGTACGAGGACGGGCCCTCGGACCTGTCCGAGACAATGACCTCCGACATTCGTATTCACGGTGCCCAACTCGCATACGTCATCTTCACGTCCGGTTCGACCGGACGTCCGAAGGGCGCCATGATCCGCCACGAGGCAATCTGCGCAAGGTTGCTGTGGCAACGGGAGCGGATTCTCGGGTTCGGGTCCGGCGATGCCTCCTTGTTCAAAGCCCCACTCTCGTTCGATATCTCGATCAACGAGATCCTGCTCCCGCTCGTCTCCGGCGGTCGATTGGTGATCGCGAAGCCCGAGGGGGAACGCGACCCGCAATACCTGCTCGACCTGATCGCCGGAGAATCGGTCACCTTCGTCTACCTGGTCTCGTCCATGCTCGACATACTGCTGGACCTGGCGAACGAGACCGATCAGCTCGATTCGTTGAAGCACGTGTGGTGCGGCGGTGAGGTTCTCACGCCTGAACTCTTCGACCGGTTCCGTGCCCAACTGTCCACGACGCTGTATCACGGCTACGGCCCGGCCGAAGCGACCATCGGTGTCTCCCATGTGATCTACCGAGAGGACGCGGAACGAATCGCGACCTCCATCGGGCGGCCGAACCCCAACACTCGCCTGTACGTGTTGGACGGCGACCTGCAGCCGGTTCCGATCGGCACCGGCGGCGAACTCTACGCCGCGGGCTTCCTGCTGGGACGCGGATACGTCGGCGCGTCGGCGCTGACCGCATCTCGCTTTGTCGCGGATCCCTTCGTCTCAGGTGATCTGGCCGGATCCCGGATGTACCGCACCGGTGACTTGGCCCGATGGGCCCCGGACGGCACCCTCGACTTCCTCGGACGCACGGACAATCAGGTGAAGATCCGTGGCATGCGCCTGGAACTCGAGGATGTCGAAGCCGCCGTGATTTCGCACCCCGCAGTGCGTCACGTGGCAGTTCTGGTGCGCCAAGCACCAACAGGTGCAAAGTATCTCGCCGCCTACGTGAGCGCAGCGTCGGGGACGAACCTCGCGATCGACTCACGTGAGCTTCGCGAGTGGGCTGCGAGCAAGCTGCCCGACTACATGGTCCCGACCACCGTCACCGTCCTCGACAAGTTTCCGCTCACGGCAAACGGCAAACTCGACCGTCGCGCGCTACCCGAGCCCGATCTCGCCGAACTGAGTGCACATGTCGCTGCGAGAAACGAAGTCGAACAACAGTTCTGCACGTTGATCGCGTCGGCAGTCGGCCTCGATTCGGTCGGCGTTACCGACGACTTCTTTGCACTGGGCGGCGACAGCATCGTCGCGATCGCACTCGTGACCGCGGCTCGTGCTGCCGGTTTGTCGATCAGTCCTCGCGAGGTGTTCCAACTGCGCACCGCCGAGGCTATGGCGCGTGCCCAGTCCTCCCGAGTGGCTGAGATCGTCGACCACGCGGACCAACCGATCGGCCACGTAGCCACGACGCCGATTGCCGCCAGGGTTCTCGGAGTGTCGGACGCAGTACGAACCTTCCACCAGCGTGCGCTGATTCAGACCCCGTCAGCCTTGACGTCCGAGCATGTCCAGGCGGCGCTCGACGCCCTGGTGGCGCGCCACGATGCACTTCGTGCGACGTTGACGCCCGAAGGAAGACTGCTCGTCCCGGAGACTAACGAAGTGGCTGTGGTCTTCGAGACCCGTGCACTACCGGCACCGCTCGAAGAATGCGGACCGTTGATCGTCGCCGAGACCGAGCGAGCTGTCGGCCGTCTGAATCCGGCCGACGGCACGATGGTCAGCGCTGTTCTGTTCCGCCCTGTGACCGGTCCCGGACGGCTGTTGCTTGTCATCCACCACGCGGTGGTCGACGGCGTCTCGTGGCGCATCATCCTCGAGGACCTCGCGCGCGCCGGCATCGCAGCGATGAATGGCGACGAACCCGCACTCGCTCCGGTCGGCACGTCGGTGCGAAGGTACGCCGAACTCGTCTCGGATGCGGTCGGAGCCGGGCGACTGGACTCGGAAATCGAGTTCTGGGACTCGGTGACGTCCGCACAACGGGCATCTCTCGGCCGTCGGGCACTCGACCCGGCAGTTGACCTCGCGCGCACCGTTGCAGCGCGGTCGATCACCCTACCTCCAGAACTTGCAGATCAGCTGTTGGGCAGTGTCCCACGGGCGTTCGGAGCCGATGTGAGCGAAGTGCTGGTCACCGCACTTGCCGTGGCGCTGACCCGTTGGAGCGGTGCCGGATCGGTGACGATCGACCTGGAGGGGCACGGACGCGACGAGGACATCGTTCGCGGTGACGGCGCTGCGCACGTCGACCTGACTCGTACCGTCGGATGGTTCACCACAGTGTTCCCGGTGGCGCTCGAGATCGGTACAGCCGCTCCGGATCTCGACGCGAGCGGCGAGTTGGCGGGGGTTCTCAAGAGCGTCAAGGAGCAACTTCGACGCGTCCCCAACGCCGGCTTCGGGTACGGAGCATTGCGATACCTGGGCAGCTCGGATCAGTTGGGTAGCGTCGCAGCGCCGGAGGTGGTGCTCAACTACCTGGGACGTACTGCCGCAGCGGAGGGGGACTGGTTCCCGGTGTCGATGGACGGTGCTGCCGATCCGTCCATGCCGCTGGGACACGCGTTGTCTGTCGACGTCGTAGCCGAGGACGCCGCCGGTGGACCACGACTGCGAGCCACCCTGACCTGGGCGTCGAACATCTTCCTGCGTAGCGACATCGACAGGTTTGCGCGGCTGTGGCTGGACTCGCTCGAGGCCGTGTCCGGGCTCGCAGCCTTCGGCGGAGCCACACCCTCGGACTACCCTCTGGTGGCGCTCGCTCAGGCAGATGTGGACGGGTTGCCGAAGGCTGAAGAGATTCTCCCACTCACTCCGCTGCAGGAAGGGATCTACTTCCATTCGGCGTTTGCCGATCCGGGGGCGGATCAGTATGTCGTGCAACAGGTTGTGGAACTGACCGGAGCCGTGGACAGTGCGGCGTTGCGCCGCGCGCTGCAATCCGTCGTCGATCGGCATGAGGCGCTGCGCACCGGATTCTCGGTCCTGGGTGACGGCCGGGTCGTGCAGGTGGTGCACCCGAGCGCTGTCGTGGAGATGGCGGTAGTCGAGGTGGCCGGCGCCGATGTCGATGAACTGCTTTCCGCCGACCGCGCGCGCGGGTTCGACCTGGCGCAACCGCCGCTCGTCCGTTACACGCTTGTCCGTGCCTCTTCGGAGAAGTACCTTCTGCTGCAGTCGATTCACCATGCGGTCGCAGACGGATGGTCGGTTCCGGTGATGCTGCGAGAGTTGATGGCGTCGTACAGCGTTGGCGACTCCGGCGTGGTGCTCCCGAGTCCGGCGCCGTACCGCAGCTATCTCGAATGGTTGGCCCGCCACGATCACGAGGCCTCGGCAGCGGTGTGGAGGGAAGCGCTGAACTCTCCCGGGCCCGCGGTCGAACTTCCCGCGCCGAGCGCGGGCAGCAGCGGCGTCTGTGCCACCCGAGTCGAGCTGTCCGACAGTGATACTCGCGCACTGGCGATCAACGGACGCTCCCATGGCCTGACGCTGAGTACGCTCGTGCACGGCGCCTGGGGGCTGGTGCTCGGCCGAATGACCGGCCGAACAGACGTGCTGTTCGGATCGACCGTATCGGGACGCGGTGGAGACCTGCCCGGCATCGAGTCCATGGTGGGCTTGTTCATCAACACCGTGCCGGCTCGGTTGCGGTTCGATCCGGCAGAGACAGCCGCGCAAGCGCTTTCCCGTTGGCAGAGGGAACAATCGGAACTACTCGACCATCAGTACCTGGGGTTACCCGAACTGCGACGGACCGGCGGACTGGAGCAGGACTTCGAATCACTCGTCGTGTTCGAGAACTATCCACTCGGTGACACGGCAATCGCTGATCGGACGAACTCGGTGCGACTGACGGGAATTCGATTCGACGAGCGACCGGCCTACCCGCTGACCCTGATCGTCGTCCCCGGCGATCGATTGGCGTTGGAGCTCAAGTACGACGCTGCTCAGGTGGACGGCGATGCCGCTGCGTCGCTGGCCGAAACTCTCGCAGTCGTACTCACCGAGCTCTCGCGCGATCTCGATCAGGTCATCGGCCGGATCGCGCTGGCACCCGCACAGCCGGGGAGCGTCGGCACGGCCTTGGATCGGCCGCGCGCAACGCTGACCGAGCTGCTGAAGGATCAAGCCGGGCGTTCGCCCGAAGCCACCGCAGTGATCTTCCGTGAAGAGTCGTTGACCTACGCCGAACTTCACTCTCGCGCTGATCGTTTTGCGCATCTGCTGCGCGAACGTGGCGTCGGACGCGAATCGTTGGTAGCGGTTGCCTTGCCTCGCTCTCTTGATCTGGTGGTCGCGATACTCGGCATCGGAAAGGCCGGGGGAGCATACGTTCCCCTCGACACCGGCTACCCGGCGGAGCGGCTGACGTACATGCTGGGTGACGCCGATCCTGTGTGCGTCGTGGTGTCGGAAGACTCTTCACTCGATTCGGGTTCGGTTCCGCGGGTGACGGTATCGGAGTCGGCGCAGTTCCCCGCCGATCCGCTGAGTGTCCCAGGATCGCCCGCGGATGCCGCGTACATGATCTACACTTCGGGTTCGACCGGTCGCCCCAAAGGCGTTGTGGTCAATCACGAGGGTGTGGTCAACCGATTGCTCTGGGCACAGAAGATACGTCCGATGGACGTCTCCGACCGGATGCTGCAGAAGACCCCGTCGAGCTTCGACGTCTCCGTTCCCGAATTCTTCTGGCCGTTCCTGGTGGGGGCAACTCTCGTGATGGCCGAGCCGGACGGGCACAAGGACCCTGGCTATCTGGCCGACGTCATCGTCGAACATTCCGTGACCCGAGTGCATTTTGTTCCGTCGATGCTCGACGTGTTTCTCGCGGAGCCGAAAGCAGCACTGTGCTCTTCGCTCGAGATCGTCAACTGCAGCGGTGAGGCACTGCCCGTTCACGTTGCACGCAAGGTCTCCGAGATCCTGCCGAATACTCTGGTGGACAACCTCTACGGCCCCACCGAGGCCGCCGTCGACGTCAGTTGGCAGCCGTCGGTGCAGGAAACTCCGGCAGACGCCGTCAGCGTCCCGATCGGCGCACCTGCCGCCAACACCGGCCTGTTGGTTCTCGATCCCTACCTGCAGAACGTCCCGGCCGGTGCCACCGGTGAGCTCTATCTGGCAGGGCCACAACTGGCGCGTGGTTACCACGGACGTGGGGGATTGACCTCCGAACGATTCGTGGCGAATCCGTACAGCGACGGCGGCTCGCGGATGTACCGGACCGGTGACATCGTGCGGTGGAATGCCGACGGCGTTCTCGAGTACCTCGGCCGTGCCGACGAGCAGGTGAAGGTTCGTGGATTCCGAATCGAACTCGGCGAAATCGAAGCGCAATTGGCGCTGTGCCCCGGAGTCACGGCAAGTGCCGTGATCGTCCGAACCGACGGTCCGAGCAACCGCGCACAGGTGGTCGCCTACCTGGTCGGAGATGCTGATGATGTTGCGGTTCGAGCTCAGTTGTTGTCAGTGCTACCGGAGTTCATGGTGCCAAGTGCCTTCGTGCGGCTCGAGTCGCTGCCGCTGAGCCCGAGTGGCAAGCTCGACCGAAAAGCACTACCTGCACCGGATTTTGCGGCACAGGTGGGCGACTTGACGGGAGTGGTTTCCTCGGGCGTTGCAGACCTCCTCGCCGGGCATTTCGCGACGGTTCTCGGACTGCCCCGTGTCGGGGTGCGCGACGATTTCTTCACTCTCGGCGGCGACAGTATCCTGGCGATCCGACTGGTCAACCTGGCTCGTCGTGATTCGGTAGTGCTGACCCCGCGTCAGATCTTCGAATTGCGCACTCCCGCTGCGATCGCTGCAGCGGTGGGTGATGTCGCCACCTCGGATGCCACCGTCACGGCCGACATCGGCGTGGGTGAGCTGGTTCCGCTGCCGGTGGTTCACCGCTTGTCCGAATGGACGGGTGGTACCGACCGCTTCAACCAGGCAGTTCTGATCCACTCTCCGGCAACATCTCTCGGTTCGATCACCGGCGCATTGCAGGCCGTGCTCGATCACCACGACGGACTTCGCCAAACCTTGATCCGACATGACCGCGGGATGTGGTCGGCGCGGATCGAGGAACCCGGTAGTGTCCGGGCAGCGAACCTGGTCGAACGCGTTGATGCTCGGGGACTGGATGACTCCGAGTTGCGAAGACTCGTCACTGAGCACTCTGAAACTGCGACCAGTCGATTGGATCCGTCTGCAGGGCGGATGGTCTCGGTGGTCTGGTTCGATTGCGGCGCTAAGAGTCTGGGCAGACTCGCGATAGTCGCGCACCACCTGGTCGTGGACGGGGTTTCCTGGGGAACCGTGCTCGAGGATCTCGCGATGGCCTGGGTGGCAGTCGAAGCCGGAGAGCCCGCCGCACTGGATGCCGTCGGAACTTCGCTCCGTACCTTCTCCCGTACGGTGGCCGAACACGCATACAGTGCTCATCGATTCGCCGAACTCGATCACTGGCTGACCGTGACCGCTCCGGGCGCGCAGTTGATCCCCGACGCCGCGGGCGATGCCGTCGTATCCGGAGGCTCGAGGCGCACGGTCACGGTGGACGGAGCAATCTCCGAGGCAGCACTTGGATCGGTTGCGGCAATGGTGGGTGCCGAGGGAACGGATGTTCTGTTGGCAGCGCTGACGATGTCCGTCGATCGCTGGCGCCGCTCCACCGGCCGCAGTGAGCACGAATTGCTGGTCGATCTGGAAAGACACGGCCGGGAGGAGTTGGTGGCGGGCATCGATCTGTCGCGAACAGTCGGCTGGTTCACCACGATTGCCCCGATGCGACTGCACGGCGGAATCGACCCGGTGGACACGCTACGCGAGGTGAAGGAGAGCCTGCGGGCGGCTCCGGACGGCGGTATCGGCTACGGGATGCTGCGATACGTGAATGCCCGCACGGCATCGACATTGGCGGGGCGCGCCGAATCTCAGATCCTGTTCAACTATCTCGGACGTACGACGACAGCTGGATCGACAGCATGGTCCTTGGCAGCGGAATCCGAAGCCTTGTCCACCGATCCCGACGCAGACATGGGAGGCCCGTACCGACTGATCGTGAATGTCGTCAGCGTGGATTCGGGGCTCCGCGCCGAGTTTGCCTGGGCAAGTGAAGATTTGTCCGAGGAGGACGCGCAGTCACTCTCCGACGGCTGGGTTTCGGCCCTCGGCGATCTGGCGGCTGCGGCCGCGCGTCACGCCGGGCCTCCCATTCTGACCCCGTCCGATGTGACGTTGCTCGACCTGAGTCAGACCGAGATCGACGCGATAGCCGATGCGAGTCCGGCAGGTGTCAGCAGCATCCTCCCACTCTCACCGTTGCAGGAAGGCCTGTACTTCCAAGCCGGCTACGCGGGCAGCAGCGACAGCAGCAGTGGTGGGGACATCTACACGGCACAGTTCTCGATGGACTTCGGGCACACCCTCGATGTCGACAGGTTGGCTGCGGCCGCCCGGACACTTCAACGACGAAATCCCACGTTGCGAGCGGGTTTCGTGAGCGAAGGGCTGAACGAGCCGGTGCAGTTCTTCAGCGCTGGACTCGATGTTCCGGTCGTCGTCCACGATCTCCGTGAACTCGACGACTCGGTTGCTCGTGAGCGTGCCGAGGCCGTCGCCGCCCAAGACCGAGTGACGCCATTCGACCTGACCGCGCCGCCGCTGTGGCGTATGAGTGTGCTGCATCTGCCTGGCGGCCAGGATCGTCTGGTGATCAACAGGCAGTTCCTGCTGTGGGACGGCTGGTCCAACGGCCTTGTCGTCAGTCAGCTTCTGGCGCTTTACGATACCGGCGGCGACGACAGCGCATTCGGCGAACCCGAGGGGTCGTTCGAGACATACCTCGCTTGGTTGGCCGATCGCGACGGTGCAGCCGCCGACGAGGGGTGGCGCGGAGCGCTCGCAGGACTCGAGGAGCCGACGCTTGTTGCCGAGCCGATGCCCGGCGTCGAAGTTCAGCTTCCGGATCGCCGCGATGCGGTTCTGTCGGAAACGCTTTCGCGTGCGTTGCGTGAGCGCGCTGCCGCGTCCGGCGTCACGTTCAACACGGTACTGAATGCAGCGCTGGCCCTCGTGCTGGCGTCGGCCACCGGTCGACAGGACGTCGTCTTCGGCTCCACGGTTGCCGGAAGGCCGCCGGAGGTACCGGGAATCGACACCGTGGTGGGCATGTTCCTCAACACCGTTCCCGTTCGGCTGCAACTGGATCCGAACGAGAGCGTCGAGGAACTTCTTCGTCGGACACAGGCGGATCGACTTTCGCTGATGCCGTTCGACTACCTCGGTTTGGCATCGATCCAGCGTGTTTCCGAGCATCGTCAACTCTTCGACGTGCTGATGGTCCTGCAGAACTTCGTGGACGAGAAGCAAGTCCACGCGCTCAACGCCGCTCACGACGTGAGTGGAAGCGACAGTATCGATCACACGCACTATCCGCTGACCGTCGTGGTCACACCGGGTGCCACCGTCAACGTCAAGTTCGAATTTCATCCGCATCTGGTGACCGCGCGCCGGGCCGAGGACCTACTGGGTCACTTCGTCGACCTGCTGCAGAGTTGGTCGCAGGACATGACGGGATCGGTTGTTGCGTCTCCGGTTCCCGCAGTAGCGCAGCAGACGCAGATCCGGGAGTTGCCGGAGCGCACCATTGCCGACCTGTTCGAAGAAGTCGCGTCGGCGCAACCGAACGACACGGCACTCGTGTTCGGGAAGCGCCGGATGACCTACGCCGATCTCGACGGCGAGATCAACCGGATGGCGCGGTTGCTGATCAATTACGGCGCCGGCCCGGAAAAGATTGTCGCTCTTGGCCTACCACGTTCGGTGGACATGGTCGTCGCGCTCTTCGCGGTATTGCGCACGGGTGCTGCCTACCTACCCCTCGAACTCGACCATCCGGCCGAACGGTTGGCCGTGATGATCGACGACGCGGATCCTGTCGTGTTGCTGACAACCGTTTCGGCCTCACCGAGGTTCGAAGGTGCGGACGTCCGCACTATCGTGATCGACGAACCCGATACAGCAGCAAGGAGACTGACGATCTCGGCGCGGGCACTCTCCGCGTCGGAACTCGGAGCATTCGCCCCGGGGGCACCGCATCGACTCGACCACCCCGCGTACGTCATCTACACCTCCGGTTCGACCGGCAAGCCCAAGGGCGTGGTCACCGGTTACCGCGGCTTGACGAACATGCAGTTCAACCACCGCGAGGCGATTTTCGAACCCGTGATCGCCGCGGCGGGCCGGCGCCTGCGGATCGCGCACACCGTGTCCTTCGCCTTCGACATGTCGTGGGAGGAACTTCTGTGGCTCGTGGAAGGCCACGAGGTGCACATTTGCGACGAAGATCTGCGTCGTGATGCCGAGGCGCTCGTTGCATACTGCGACGCACTGGACATCGACGTCGTCAACGTGACACCGACCTACGCGACGCACCTGATCGACAGCGGGCTTCTCGACGACGGTGTGGGACACCACCGCCCGCCGTTGGTCCTGCTCGGCGGTGAAGCCGTTCCGGATTCGGTGTGGAACAGGCTGCGCGACACCGAGGGAACCGTGGGCTACAACCTCTACGGTCCGACGGAATACACGATCAACACGCTCGGTGGCGGAACGTTCGACAGCGACACCCCGACCGTCGGCAAACCGATCTGGAACACCGCCGCGCATATTCTCGACGGCTGGCTGCGTCCGGTCCCCGATGGAGTTGCCGGCGAACTGTACATTGCCGGAGCCGGTTTGGCTCGCGGCTACCTCGGACGCTTCGCGCTCACGTCCGAGCGCTTCGTCGCAGATCCGGCTGGGACCGGTGGACGTATGTACCGCACCGGGGATCTCGTGCGGCGACGCGGTGACGGCAACCTGGACTTCCTCGGCCGCACCGACGATCAGGTGAAGATCAGAGGTCACCGCATCGAACCGAGCGAAATCGTCTCCGTTCTCGAATCCGACGAACATGTGCGGCAAGCGGCAGTGGTGGTCGACGTCGGGGCAGGTGGAGTCAAGAGGCTCGTCGGCTACGTGACGCCCGTGCGACTCGGCGCCGGGCACGACTACCGCGCGCAGGCGCGAGTTCTCCTACCCGACTACATGGTTCCGGCCGTGGTGATCGAGGTGGAGACGCTACCGATGACCGTGAACGGCAAGCTCGACGTCAAGGCACTGCCCACCGCTGATTCGGTGCTGGGGGAGCGGAGTGGGGAGTCGATCGCACCGCGTAACCACACGGAAGAGGTCCTCTGCGACCTCTTCTCCGACGTACTCGATGTGGGCGATATCGGGGTCGACGACAACTTCTTCGACCTCGGTGGGCACTCGCTTCTGGCCACCAAGCTGATCAGTCGAGCTCGGATCGCCATTCCGAACAGTCTGACCATGCGTGATCTCTTCGAAGCGCCGACGGTGGCGGAACTTGCGGAACGTATTGTGGCCGAGCAGGGAGCGACGCGACCGGTACTGGTAGCGAAGCCGCGGCCGGACCACCTTCCTCTTTCTGCCGCTCAACAGCGATTGTGGCTGATCGGACAGATGGAGGAGAACTCCGCGGCCTACAATTTCCCGATCGTGCTCCGTTTGGACGGCGCACTGGACGCGGACGTCTTCGCCGCGGCGCTCGGCGACGTCGTGGAACGACACGAATCCCTGCGTACGGTGTTCCGGTTGGTGGACGGATCGCCGGAGCAGATAATTCTCGAATCGGCGACGATTCCGGTCGAGACAGTTCATCGAGACGAATCCGGTGTCGCCGGTGAAATTGCCGTGGCAGTGGGTCGTCCGTTCGACCTGTCTGACGAGATTCCGATCCGCGCACGTCTGATCCGGGTGGACGGTGCCGAGGTGGACGGTGCCGTAGTGGTCGTGATCGTCCTGCATCACATCACTACGGACGAATGGTCCGATCGGCCATTCCTGCGCGATCTGATGTCGGCCTACTCCTCTCGGATCCAGGGCGAAGATCCAATTTTCGAACCGCTACCGGTTCAGTACGCGGACTACACCCTGTGGCAACGGGAATTACTCGGCAGCGCCGACGATCCGTCGAGCATCCTGAGCACGCAGTTGGACTTCTGGGCGAAGAGTTTGGACGGAGCCCCCGAAGAACTGCTGCTTCCCGCCGACCGGAGTCGACCGGCCAGACCGAGTTTCTCCGGTGGTGCAGTGGTGACACGGTTGGGCGTGGAGACAACTGCTGCACTGCGAGATCTGGCGCGCGAGAGCCGGAGTTCGATGTTCATGGTTCTGCACGCGGCGTCGGCGGCGTTGCTGACTGCGCTCGGAGCGGGTGAGGACCTTCCCCTCGGCGCTCCCGTCGCCGGACGTAGTGAGCATGGACTCGACGAACTGGTCGGCTTCTTCGTCAATACGATTGTGCTGCGCACGGATACGTCAGGTAATCCGACGTTCCGGGAGTTGGTGGATCGCGTTCGCGAGGGAGATCTCGAGGCCTTCGCCAACGCCGACGTTCCCTTCGAAACGGTGGTGGAGCGCCTCAATCCGTCGCGTACTTTGGCACGTAATCCGCTGTTCCAGGTCATGGTCGGCTATCACAGCCGCGAGGAGATGGGCGGCGATTCGTTCGAACTCGAGGAGTACACAGCCAAGTTCGATCTGGTGTTCAACGTCACCGAGTACCTCGGCGACGAAGGCTGCATCGACGTCCGGCTCGAGTACGGCAGCGACCTCTTCGATCGCGAAACGGCACAGCGAATTTCGAACCGATTGGAATCGGTGATCGCGGCCGTCGTGGAATCGGCCGACATCGAGATCGGTGATATCGACATCTTCTTGCCAGGCGAACTCGAGCAAGTTGTCACCTCGTTCAACGACACCGCCGTCGACGTGCCGGAAGAGACGTTCTACGACGCTTTCGCGCGTGGAGTCGTTGCTACGCCCGAGGCGATTGCGGTGCGCGACGAGGCGGGGCAGGCCACGTACCGCGAACTCTCCGAGCAGTGTGATCGGATCGCCGGCGTGCTGTATCGCCGCGGAGTGTCGGTCGAAGACGTGGTGGGGCTTGCCGTCCCGCGCTCGGTGGAAATGGTCGCGTCGGTCCTCGCCGTGCTCAAGCTGGGGGCCGCGTATCTACCCCTGGATTTGAGTCACCCGAGCGAGCGCATCACATACATGCTCACCGATTCCCGCGCCTCGGTACTTCTGTCCACTGCGGAGGAAAGCTCGCGGATCGAGGATGTGGTCGGCGTCGAGCGAATCCTCCTGGACGATCCGCTGATCCGTGCGGAACTGGACGAGGCAGTGATCGTCGAAACTCCCCGGCCACCAGTTGGCGTCAGCCACGCTGCCTATGTCATCTACACCTCGGGATCGACCGGCAAGCCGAAGGGAGCCGTCCTCTCCCATGACGGTATTCCGAGTCTTGTTGCCACAGCCGAGGTTCGGATGCGACTGGTATCGGGTTCGGTGGTGATGCAGTTCGCTTCGGTCGGCTTCGACGTCGCGGTATTCGAGCTGGCGATGGCACTGTGCACGAGCAGCACCCTGGTGATCGTGCCGCAGAATGCACGAGTTGCCGGTCCGGCGCTGACCGATTTCATGACGAGCAATCGTGTCACCCACGCGATCATCCCTCCCTCGTTGCTGGCCGCTCTGCCGGCAGGATGTGAAGTGCCGCAGGGCTGCACCGTGTTGGTCGGAACCGAGACGGTGCCACCGGAGCTGATCGGGCGATGGGCGGAGCGGCTGAATTTGCTTGCCGCGTACGGACTCACCGAAGCCACGGTGAACAACACACTGTGGCAGGCGGAACCCGGTTGGAACGGTCCCGTGCCCATCGGAATCCCTGACCCCAACGAACAGGCGTACGTGCTCGACGATCAACTCCGTCCGGTTCCGCCGGGAGTATCCGGCGAGCTGTACATCGCGGGACGCGGCCTGGCGAGAGGCTATCTGGGCCGATTCGATCTGACGGCACAGAGATTCATCGCCGATCCCTTCACCGCGGGCGATCGCATGTATCGCACCGGGGACCGCGCGCGGTGGCGCACTGACGGGAACATCGACTTCCTCGGCCGCGTCGACGATCAGGTCAAGATCCGCGGTTTCCGAATCGAGTTGGGCGAAATCATCGGAGCTCTCAGTGCCCATCCTTCGGTGAAGCAGGCAACGGTCGTCGCGGATCGGCAGGGCGAAATCACGCGCCTGGTCGGTTACGTGTCACCGGAACCCGGTGTCGTCGTCGACACGACGGCAGTGCGGAACCTCGCGGCAGTGTCGTTGCCCGACTACATGGTTCCGACCATGGTTGTCGCCCTTGACGGTCCGCTGCCGTTGACGCCCAACGGAAAGCTCGACCGCAAGTCGTTGCCCACTCCGGACTGGTCGGAGCTGGCGGGTGATGTTGCTCCTCGCACGGCAGTGGAGTCCACGGTTGCGGCTGCATTCGCGGAAATCCTGCAACTCCCGAGTGTCGGAGTCCACGACAGTTTCTTCGAACTCGGCGGCCATTCGATGGCTTCGATGAAACTGGTCGGTCGCATTCGGGAAGCGTTCGGCGTGGACGTCAGTATTCGAGACGTATTCGACGCGCCGAGTGTTGCGGAGTTGGCGGCCGTCGTCGCGCGTTCGGAAGGTGGGCGTCCGATCCTGGCGCCGGCGGTGAAACGTCCCGAGACGATGGGTCTGTCTGCGCCGCAACGTCGTCAGTGGGAGTTGTTCCGCGCGTCCGGCGCGCAACCGCAAGCAAGCCACGCTCTGGCGCTGACCCTGAAATCGAAGATCGATCCGGAGATTCTCGGGCACGCCTTGGACGATGTCACTTCGCGGCACGAACCCCTGCGAACCACCTTCGTCGAGGTCGACGGCATCGTCGTGGCAAGAGAATCGGTGCGTCCGACTGTCGATGTGGTCGATGTCGGCGCCGGCGATGTGGGTCGAGTGGTGTTCGAACTGGCTCAACTTCCGATGGATCTGCGTGAGGAATCACCGTTGCGGGTTCATCTGGTGCTCGGTGAAGACGGCTCTAGGACACTGCTTCTCGTCATGCACTACATCGCCGTCGACGAGTGGTCAGTAGTGCCGCTGTTGGGAGATCTGGTCTCTGCTTATGCAGCCCGGTCGCAGGGAGATCAACCGGTTTGGGACGAGCTTGCATTGACGTACGCCGATTACACCGTGTGGTCGGACGAGCTGTTGGGAGACCCCCGAGACGTCGACAGCCGTGCGTCGAAGCAACTTGCATATTGGCGGGATGCGCTCGACGGAATACCGACCAGTGTGAATCTTCCGTTGCCGGAAGGTGACTCGGAGCCTCGAGGTGACGTGATCGCCGTCGACATCGACGCGGGTCTGCACGCCGGAATCGACGCCCTGGCTGCGCGCACCGGCACGAGTATGTTCATGGTCCTGCAGGCCGCACTGGCCAGCGTTCTCACGAAGGCCGGCGCGGGTACTGATCTTCCCATCGGTTCATTGGTTGCGGGCAGGTCGGATCCCCGTCTCGAACCGATGATCGGATCGTTCTTCAATGTTGTTCTCCTGCGCACGGATACGTCCGGTAGTCCGACGTTTGCAGACTTGCTGGCTCGCATCCGGGAAAACAATCTGGAAGCGCTGAGCAATCAGGACGTCTCATATGTGTATGTCGAGCAGGCGCTGGGTAATCCGGCGTCCATGAGGCCTCAGGTGATGGTGATCCATCATCAACAGGCCGATTTGGACGGGCTCGGCGACTTCGGTTCTCTCGTACCGATTCCGGTGGGAGTGCCCGATGCGGATGTGACGTTGAGTTTTTACGAGCCGGTGGGCGATGGGCCTGTCTTTGCAACTCTCGGGTTCCGTGCCGACCGCGTCGATGCGGGTGCAGTCCGCGTATGGGCAGGTCAATTGGTCGACGTGATCGAGGCTGCAGTCGCCGCCGAAGGGGATGACGCGAGCGAGGGGGCAAAACTATGACATACGTCGCATCGCTCCGTGGGGTCGACCGCTATACGGGGGCTCACAGTGTTGATACCCTCACCTCATTAAGGGTAGCCTTTGCTACTTACTTCGGGACATCGATTGGCGGCCGTACCAGGTCGTTCCGTCGGGGATGGACTACCTGTAATGAGTGAATCACCAAGAGACTCCAGCGCCGAACCTGCCATTGTCGACATCGTCGGCGTCGGGTTCGGTCCGGCCAACCTCGCGTTGGCCATTGCTGTCGAAGAACACAATGCAAATTGTGCGGCCGTTGATCGGGTGAACGCGCGGTTCTTCGAAAAGCAGTCTCAGTTCGCGTGGCATCCCGGGATGCTGCTCGACGGTGCCACCATGCAGATCGCGTTTCCGAAGGACCTGGTGACGTTCCGGAATCCACAGAGCGGATACAGCTTCTTCTCGTATCTGTTCGAGCAGGGTCGACTGGTCGACTTCGTCAACCACCAGACCTTCTTCCCCACGCGCCACGAATTCAACGACTACCTGTGCTGGGCAGCTCGACGAGTCGACGCGGACGTGCAGTTCGGTACAACCGTCGACGGGGTCGAGGGCATCAAGAACTCCGACGGCGTTGTCGATCGCTTTGCGGTTCGCACCGCCGACGGTGAAACGGTGATCGCGCGCAACATCGTTGTCGGAGCCGGACTGAAAGAGCGGATCCCGGAGTGGGCGACGCCTTCGTCGCGGTGCTTCCACAATCACCAGTTCCTCTTCCATCTCGAAGCAATGCCGGAGCCCGTACACAACCGGTTCGTCGTTCTCGGCGCCGGCCAGAGTGCCGCGGAGATCGTGGACTACCTGCACGCGAACTACCCGAACGCCGAAGTTCACAGTGTTTTTGCCCGCTACGGCTACAGCCCGGCAGACGACAGCCCGTACGCGAACCGCATCTTCGATCCCGAAGCCGTCGATCAGCTGCACGGTGCAGACGCCGCGGAACGACGCCGACTGCTCGATCTGCACCGCAGTACCAATTACTCGGTCGTCGACATCGAACTGATCAACAAGCTGTATGCCACCGAATATCAGGAGATGGTTCGTGGGCCGCGGCGACTGTTCATGCGTCGGGCCTCGGAGATCACGAGTGCCGCGGAGACCGAATCCGGCATCGAACTGGCTGTCCGTAGCAATCTCGACGGCTTGACCGACACGCTGGCGTGCGACGCACTCATTCTGGCCACGGGTTTCACCCCGGCACCTCTGGACGATTTGTTGGGTGAACTCGTGCCGGATTCGTCCGTTCCGCGTAACGTCAGTCGGGATTATCGACTGGCTGTAACGGAGGACGTGACAGGCGGTATCTATCTGCAGGGTGGGACAGAACAGACTCACGGATTGACGTCGTCGCTGCTGTCGAACGTGGCAGTGCGGGCGGGGGAGATTCTGGCGTCGGTGCTGAGCCACCAGAACCGAACTGGTGCGCTTGCTAGTCTGGGCGCACAAGACACGTACGTAACGAGTGAGGCGAGATGAGCACTAACCCTTTCGATGACGAAGACGGCCGCTTCTACGTGCTGGTGAACGACGAGGACCAGCACTCGCTGTGGCCCACGTTTTCCGAGGTCCCCGCCGGCTGGCGAGTGGTGTTCGGTGAAGACAGCCGCAAGGCGTGCCTCGAATACGTCGAGGCCAACTGGACCGACATGCGTCCGAAGAGCCTGCGTGAGGCCATGGAAGCCGATCAGGCTGCCGGTGGAAAGCACGCAGTCGAGAGCTGATTCTCTCACCGCTCGGAACCCCCGAGTGAACAGAAAAGGGCTGGGCACCGTCAGGTGCCCAGCTCTTTCTGCTTGAACGACGCCTACTTCTCGGTGACGGGAACTCGACGCCTGCGCTTGCGGACCATCGGGCGACGTAGCGAGTCCACGCGCATCAGAATCCGTGGACGACGCAGCGTGCGCGCTCCCCATTCGCCGAGCGTGACGCCCGCGGCCAGGGCGCAGCCGATGCCGAAGGCCGACAGCAAGGCAGTCAATCCGATCAGTACCTGGTCGTTGAGCAGCGCGTACAGGCCTCGGTACAGCGACAGACCGGGGAGCAGCGGAGTGATGCCTGCGACCGCGACAACCAGCGGAGGCGTCAGTGCGCGGCGAGCCATCAGACCACCGGCAAGACCGACCACGGTTGCGGCGATTGCGGCGGCGATCACGGGACCGACGTCGAGTGTCTGCACGAAGATCGACACACCACTGCCTGCCGCACCGCCCAGGAACGCCGCGGTGAGTGCACGCCTCTCGGCGTAGCAGGCGAGCGCGTAGAACACCGACGCACACGCACCGGAGAGCATGAGGATCGGCAACTGCGTGATGGTGGAGACTTCCACATTGATCGGTGGAAGCGTCGAACCCAACATCCCGGTCATTCGCAACGAGATTGCGACGCCCGCGATGATGCCGCCCGTCATCATCACCACTTCGAAGAATCGCGCGACAGCTGTAATGGGTGCACCCATGATCGCGTCCTGGACCGAGCCCACCAACGACAGCCCGGACAGCAGAACGACCACTCCGGCCGCGATGACCAACGACGGCCGGATACTGATCCCCAGCTGGTCCTGAAATGTATAGAGCGTGGCGGCGGGCGCAGCCGCGATGAGACCACCGACAACCTGCTGGAAGAAGAACGGCAGGCCGAACCGGTTCAGTACGCGGTTGACTCGATCGATGACCATCGTCGTCAGAAACGCGACTGTGGCAACGAGGAACCCGCCGCCGAGCAGGACGGAGACCGAAGCCGCCATCGCAGCCCAGGCCATGGTCGCGGTCCATCGGTTGTACGGGTGCGGCGCCGTCGTGATGGCTGTGAGCGCGTCGTGCGCTTGGTCCGGTGTGATCGCCTCACGGCGGATACGACGTGTCAGACGGTCGACGGCCGCCAGCCGCGTGAAGTCCATCGAGCGGTAGTGGACGATGCGCATCGTGCTCGCCGGCGGTCGCGTCGGGCCGCGATAGGCAGAGAGCACAATCGAGTTGTAAGTGACGTCGACGTCACACTGGGCAAGGCCGTACGTGGCGGCGATGAACTGCACCTGCTCAGCGGTGTCCATGGCCGCGGTTCCGGATGCGAGGAGGACTTCGCCCACCCGAACCGCGAGGTCCAGGACCTCTGCGACGACGGCGTCGTCTGTCAGGTCGATCGGTTGAAGCGGTGCGGGAGCCGACGTGACCGTGTCGACGGTGGCTTGCCGGTTTCCCGTCAGGCGTGTGAGTACTTCGGTGAATTTCGCCATCAGGGGGCGGAGTGGGAGTTGCGCATGGGGCCCACGCTATCTAACGTGACCCGCGCGCGGCCACCGTGACGGCTTGGATATGATGGCTCCGCAAAGTCAGTCGCGGCAACGCGTCGGTCTTCGCCTCCTTAGCTCAGTGGTAGAGCACTCGCCTTGTAAGCGAAAGGTCGTCGGTTCAATCCCGACAGGAGGCTCCGAAAGAGGAGGCACTCACCAATGTGGTGGGTGCCTCTGTATTTGCTGAGGTGCCGATAGGCGCCCGGTTCAGTTGGTCTCGGGCTTGTTCGTAGCCTGGCGCGGGTCGATCGCGCCGTCGATGTACTGCTGGGCGATCACTCGCAGTTTGACGTTGCTGCGCTGCGAGTCCTGGATGAGAATGCGGAAGGCTCGGTCGGCGTCGACGTGGTGGGTGCCCATGATGATGCCCTTGGCCTGTTCGATGACGCCTCGCGATTCGAGTGCTCGCTCGAGGTCCATTGCGTGCTTTCTGGCGATGTCGAGGCGCTGCGAGCTGTGCAGCGCGTAGGCCGAGGTTACGGCGAACAGTTGGAGCAATGCCACGTCGGCGCCGGTGAAACCTCGGAGGTCGTGGCTGTAGAGATTGAGGGTTCCGAGCGGGCGTTCCCGGCCAGGCAGTGGCATGGACAAGAAGCTGACGGCGCCGACTGCCTTTGCCGCGCTTGCGAATTGAGGCCACCGGCTGTGGGCTTCGCTGGCATGTGCGCGGACAACGGTTCCCGTGCGTGACGACGTCACACTCGGTCCGTAGTCCAGTCGGAATTGGATCGAGTCGACGGTGCGAACAAGTTGGTGGGTGGCGGCGACGGTTCGGAATGTCGTGTCCGAACCGCCGATGGTAATTCCGGCCATGTCGGCGTCGGCGATGAGATCGACGGCATGCCTGCAGACTTGTTCGAGAAATTGCTCGGCCTGGGCATGTGGATCGAGGTGCGCGTACAGCGATTGCAGGGCGTCCGAGGCGGCGTCCAGGCTGTCCTGCGACGCGGAATTTCGGCCCCCGGTGGGGCCGCGGTGTCCTCTGGCGATGCGCGGCGCCGTCATTGTCTCAACCACCCTTCCCCATCACGTCGCAGGCATGTCCGATTCGTCTCATTGTTGCACCGGACTAACTGTTGTGCACTCTGTTTCGGTGGACAAGTGTCTGATGGGGCGGACGGTTATGTGAAGTGGTCTGCGTATGCCCAATCGTGATGTTTGATTCGGCCGTTAGCGGGTAGTGCGCCGATCTTGGAATTATGTTGTCCTGCAACAGTTAACGTGGAAACTGCGACCGGGGTACAAGTTTTCTCCGCAATGGCGCGCAGGTCACGAACTTGGCCTATTGTCAGCGCCAGCGCACAATCTTGTACGCGTAACCCGTAGACAGTGAAGGGGATACGACGATGAACGGACTGATCGCGGCTCTGAACAGTGGAATGACCGTTGGCTTGGCCAACACGATCCTGACTTTCGGCGGAATCATCATCAACCTCAACATCGTGATCAACAACTGACCGCGTAATCGGCGAGTAACCGTTTGTTATGCCGATTCGATCGGAAGGTCCGGCCCTGGGCGGTCGCTCTTGCTCTTGAGCCACCGATTGGGAAGTTTGCCGGCAAGTTCTCCGAGTGGACCGACTGCAGCGCTGAGGATTCCGACGGTTTCCTGAAGGACCTCGATGCTCGCGCTCATCCGCTCGAGGTTGGGGGCGAGGGAAGTCAAGGTGTCGGACAGTGCAACGATCTGGTCAAGCGGGCCGCCTTCGGCGATGAGCCGTTCGAAGGCGCCGTTCTCTGCCAGGAGTGTTTCGAGGATGCCGTTCTCGGCCAGTGCGCGATCGATGACACCGTCCTTGGCAGTCAGGCGTTCGACGGCACCGTCTTGCGCTGTCAGGCGTTCCAGCGGACCGTCCTCCGCCATCATTCGGTCGAGGAGACCGTCCGGCGCGAGCAAGCGTTCCAATGCGCCGTTCTCGGCGAGCACCCTATCCAGCGGTCCGCCGGGGGCAAGAAGTCTTTCGAGTGGTCCGCCGGGAGCGAGTAGTCGTTCGAGAGTGCCGTCGGGTGCAGTCAGTTTGTCGACCGGGCCGCCGGGAGAGAGAAGTCGATCGAGTGGCCCACCGGGGGCCAAGGCCTGCCCGATGGGCCGGTCGTCAGCGGTGAGCGATGACAACTGCTGGATCATCTGCATGGGTCCGCGGGGGCTTGCCAAGCCGGCAGCACCCGCCGTCACGGCGCCGGTATTACCGACGGCGATACGAACTGTCGTGACCGTCAGCTCGGCGATTCCCAAACTGATCTCTGCGGCTGCAATGCCCGCGCGTAGGGGAAGCGTGAGCATCTCCAGCAGTTTCATGCGTTAACTGTAACCGGTAACACACAAACACTCACCAGGATCGCCGGTCAGTGAAGGACCTTCAGACCGACGACACAGCCGACGATGCCCAGGATCAGCAGTATCTTGACGATCGACGTGGACTCCGCGCCAGTGATCATCGCATATCCCACGGTCAGGGCGGCGCCGATGCCGACCCAGACCGCGTACGCAGTTCCGATGGGAAGGGTGCGCATTGCATACGCGAGGCCGGCCATACTGACGATCAGGCCGAGGATGAAGACAACGGTGGGTGACATCTTGCTGAATCCGTCGGACTTACCGAGTGCGGTAGCCCAGACAGCTTCGAAAAGTCCGGAAATGACGAGCACGATCCATGCCATGGTGAACAACTCCCAAGGCACCGTCTTTTCGCTGGCCGGGTACGGTGCGCTCGTCCGGATGTCGTCGTTGACCACCCAACCATAGCAACAGAATTCTGCGTTCCGACCCGATCAGCTGGCGATTTAGGTCACCACCGCCGGTCGAACTCTCTTCAGATGGATGGTCGTGATGGCCACCACGATCGTCGCCGTCGCAGCGAGAACAGCCAAAGGAATCGGCGTGTCCACCGAGACGGGACCGTGTTCCTCGAGCGTATCGGTCGACCACCCGAATTCCTGCGAGACAGGGTCCAGGAAGGTCGCTGAAACCGAGAACAAGGTAAGAGCGAAGGGAAATACGGACCCGCTCGAGACTGCTCCGACGGCAACAGGCATGCATGACGTGACGGCCAGTCCCAGCGCAAGCGGGAGGACGAGGACGTAGGCAACCGTGGTCGGGGCGGCATCCAGCAATCCCGAGAGTGCAGTCACGGCAAGGAGTCCCAGCCCGAGTTGCGGCATCGGTCTTCTCCAGCCGACGACGACGCCCAACGCCAGGGCAGCAGCTCCCGCGGGCATCGCCCAGGTCCAGTCGGATGGAAAGGAAATCGAGCTGACCGAAACCGCACTGACTGCCAGTCCGACGAGTACGAAACGACCGTCGTGTGGCGGCAACCGCCAAGCCAGTGCGACGGTAACGGCAACCGCCAATACCACCGCGATCACCCATGACCCAGGTGATGTCGTCGAGCCCAACCACACATAGAGGGCCGTGAATACCAGGGGCAGAACAACTCCCAGCTTCACCAGGCGTGCGTCGATGTCGCCCGGCTCCTGATTCGGTCGTGCGAGTGCGGCGACTCCACCCACGAGAAGAGTTGCGGCGAGCAGAATCCAGACGGGAACCGTGGACGGCACGGGGTAGGAATCGCCCGGAAGTGTGAGCGACCACCTGGGGACGCGATCGCGCCATAAGTCCGCTGCGCCGAAGTACAGGGTCGTCGTGGTTACGCCGAGTCCGAGAGCGGTTTGTGCTCCGCGGTGACCCTTCGTCGGAAATGCCGCTGCCGCGAGGAAAGCGCCTGCTCCGATTGCGTTCAGAGTCACCGAAATCTGGGCGGAGACGGGGACGAATGCAGGTAGCGCGATGGCGAGGGCGCCGACTACAGCGAAGACACTCGCGAGACCGCCACGTCCCCAGCGATGCAGTAGCGCTACGCCGACGGCCGCAACCACCGCGGCAGTTGCTCCCGCCCACTGCGGCGTGATCACCACCGAGATAACGCCGGCGTCGGAGAAGGAGAAGTCGTCAACTCGGGACTCGGCCACTGCGTACGCGGCTACCACACCGCCGACCAGCGCGGACGCCACAGGACCGTAGAGCTGAGCGATTTGAACTGGGCTACGTTGCTGCATAATTCGTCGAATTTTTGCACAACTCGCCTATACGACTTATCGTCACATCGCCGTGCGGATCAATCCACACCGGTTCCCCGTCTCGAAGTCGAGGAACCAGCAGATGGCGTCCTCGACTCGGCCACTGAACGAAGTCGTAGCCGGCCAAATTTGTCTGAACTGCGTCGGCGACCCACACCGCAGCGTCCGCGAATGCAGTTTCGATCGACAGTGCGTTGAAGTAGCTGAATCCGCTGATGTCACGTGTGCCTTGCCAGCCGATCGTGACGTTGTAGTCGCTGTTGATCGAAAATTCCCAGATCAAACGGTCGACAACAACTTCAGGTCCGAATCGCAGGCAACGCAGATCTTGGGCAACACCTGCGAGGGCCTGTGCCCAAGACTCCGGTGGCGCGAAGCCGGGATCCTCGCCGGTATCGGAGTTGTTGGTGAACAGAGGAATACGCCAGGTCAAGCACTCCATGTTCCACAGTGGGGGTAGTGACATGCCGCATCCTTCCGATTCGTGGGCCTGCACCCCAGCTTTTCAGCTGCACCCGGCTTTTCAGCTGCACCCGGCTTTTCAGCTGCACCCGGCTTTTCACCTGTACCTAGTCCATCACATGCACTCGGCCGCTCACAGGAAGCTCCCAGGGAACATACAGCGGGAATCCAGTGGCAGGGGAGAAGATGGTTCTCGTGACCGACAAGACCCCCGAAGCCCGCATCCTCGTTGTCGACGACGAACCCACCATCGTGGAGTTGCTCTCCGTGAGCCTCCGATTCCAGGGTTTCGAGGTGGCAACTGCTTCGAGCGGCGCCCAAGGCCTGGACGTCGCACGGACATTCCGTCCCGACGCGATCGTTCTCGACGTCATGATGCCCGGGATGGACGGCTTCGGTCTGCTTCGACGCCTGCGCGCCGACGGTGTGGACGCGCCGGTCCTGTTTCTGACGGCGAAGGATTCGCTCGACGACAAGATCAGCGGCCTGACCCTCGGCGCGGACGACTACGTGACCAAGCCGTTCAGCCTCGAAGAAGTCGTGACGCGGTTGCGGGTCATCCTGCGCCGCGCCGGTCGCGGGGTCGCGCCGGAGCAGTCGCCGCGGGTGAAGTTCGCCGACATCGAACTCGACGACGACACCCGCGAGGTCTGGAAGAAGGGCGAGTTGGTTGCACTCTCGCCCACCGAGTTCACACTGCTCCGATACTTCATGGTCAACGCCGGGACGGTTCTCAGCAAACCGCGGATTCTCGACCACGTCTGGAATTACGACTTCGGTGGGGAGGTCGGAGTTGTCGAGTCCTACGTTTCCTACCTGCGGCGCAAGGTGGACACGGGGGAGACACCGCTGATTCACACATTGCGTGGGGTCGGCTACGTGATGCGTGAACCGCGGCAATGATCGCCGCCGCGGAAAACGATCAGCTTCCGAAGCGGGGTCGTTTCCGTCTCCATTCACTGCCGCTGCGCTTCACCCTGGTTGCGGCCTTGCTGGTGTTGGCCGCGCTGGGTCTGTTGGCGTCGGGTGTAGCGGTCACTTCTGCTCTCGAGAATTCACTGACCCAGCGAACCGACAAAACGCTGTACGAAGCGGTCGACGGTTGGGCAAAGCCGCACAGCAGAGATCTGCAGCCGCCCAGTGACGTCGGCCCGGGCACCCGCCCACCCAGCCCCTTCTTCGTTCGGACCGTGACCCCGGACGGACGGGTGATCATCCTGAACGACAAGTCGACGACGACCGAACCCGACCTGTCGAAAGATTCCACCAACGGCCCGATCACCGTCGGATCGAGCGACGGTTCGGACGTGAACTGGCGGGTTCTCACGACGGTCCGCGACGGCACGACCACGACTATCGGTGTGCGACTGACGGATAACGAGCAGACCGTCGACGACTTGGTCGGCCTGCAACTCGGCATCGGCCTGGTTGTCCTGCTGATCCTCGGCGGCGCAGCGTATTTCGTGGTTCGTCGGAGCCTCCGTCCGCTTGTCGAAGTGGAGGAAACTGCCGCTGCCATTGCCGCCGGCGACCTTCATCGACGTGTTCCGGAGCGCGATGACCGCACCGAGGTCGGTCGACTGTCCGTGGCGCTCAACGGAATGCTCGCGCAGATTCAGCACGCATTTGCCGCGACCGAGGCTTCGGAGGAATCGGCCCGGCGTTCCGAGGAGAAGATGCGTAGGTTTGTCGGCGACGCGAGCCACGAGTTGCGCACACCCTTGACGACTATTCGTGGGTTCGCCGAGTTGTATCGCCAAGGCGCCATGACTGATACGGAAACGCTGATGAACCGGATCGAGGGCGAGGCGTCGAGGATGGGACTTCTGGTCGAAGATCTGCTCATGCTGGCAAGACTCGACGAACAGCGTCCACTCGAGAACAAGCCTGTGGATCTGCTTGCAGTTGCGGCGGATTCGGTACAGGCGGCACGAGCGATCGCACCGGATCGAACTGTCGAACTTCAGATGACCGGCGGCCCAGGCCTGCCCGAAGTGCATGGTGACGAGGCCAGACTGCGTCAGGTAGTTGCCAATCTGGTGGGCAACGCGATCAAACACACGCCGCCGGATGCGCAGGTCACCGTTCGTGTCGGTACGACCGAGAACTCCGCGGTGGTCGAGGTTTCGGATACCGGTCAGGGTTTGAGTGACGAGGATGCCGCGCGGATCTTCGAGCGTTTCTACCGCGCCGACACCTCTCGCACCCGTGAGACCGGGGGCGCCGGTCTCGGCCTGTCCATCGTTTCGGCGTTGGTTGCAGCGCACGACGGAACCGTCAGCGTCGAGACCTCCCTCGGGCAGGGGACGACGTTCCGCGTCGAATTGCCGCGTGACCCGAAGGACGACTGACGCCGGATTACCGCAACCGGTCCCCTCAAAAGTAGGTGTGCACCGTGCCGACGACGCGGTAATCCGAATCGACCTCGGGAATCAGTGACCACTTGTCGAATGTGGTGCAGGGATGCGAGATTCCGCAACCGAGCAGATCGCCGACCTTCACGTCGAAGTCAGCCGGAACGTCGACGTACGCGTGCTGGTCGTTGAGTGCGGTGATCGTCAGCTCTCGCGCTGATCGGTTGGATCCGTCGCGTCGGCGCCACAGGACTATGGGAAAGCCTGCGTCGGAACCGACATCGCGGCGGCCGAAGCCCAGGATCACCCGTCCGGGTTCAGGTATGGAGAGCACTACACCCCAGACCTCTGCGGCTCCCTGCAGAGTTCGCGGACCGTCAGCCCACGGCGAAGTTTCGGCATAGAGACCGTGATCATGGGTGATATAGCAACCGCTGCGCAGCACGATGCGTACACCGTTGTCGAGTGCCCATCGGCCGGCCAGTTCGCGCACAACGAGATCGTGAAACGCACTGCCGCCGAAAGTGACCAGTGGCTGGGGAGCCTTCGCGGAGTTGTTCTCGAACAGGTTCTCGGCCACACAGATTTCCGTGAAAACCCGCGCGGATTTGAGATACGAATCGACGGAGATACGGCGGGCTGCTACCGAGGCTCCGGGCATCATGCCCTCGAACCCCTCGACTCCGGTGAGTATCAACGAAGGTGCCTGCGATGCTGCGCGTGCAACGTCGAGTGCTTGCTCGACAGTGCGAGCGCCCGCGCGTCCGCTGTCGTAGCCGAGTTCGACGAGAACCCGGATACGGCTGGCCGGTGAGACTTTCGCGATCAACTGTTCCATCAGGCGGACGCTCTCGACCGAGTCCACGAGGGTGGTGACGAAGAAATCGGGGTCGGTGGCCTGGGCGTCACAGATCCACCGAATACCGGCGGGATCGAGAACCTGGCTGGCGATGATGATGGTGTCCACACCGAACTCACGCAGAATGCGTGCCTGCGCAACGGTTGCCGCCGTCATCGCCCAAGCCCCGGCGTCGAGTTGCCGTCGAACCAGTTCGGGGCTCATCGTGGTCTTCGCGTGAGGCGCCAGATCCACATCGTGGTCGGAGCAGAACTGCGCCATGAGGTCGACATTGTGCGCGATCGCTGCACGGTTGAGTGTCATCACGGGTAGCAGGAGGTTGCCGTCGAGTGCCGAGATCCCCAGCGGCTCGAGGTCGGAACCGTCGCGACCTTCGAGGTCGGTGCCGAAGGCCTTGTGCTGCCAACCGATCGGGGGGTTCGCGAAATCCGTCATGGCATCGATTGTGCCGTTGATTGCAGACGATGTGTTCATGTGTGGTGACTTTCTGTCAGAACTATGCAGGTCAGAATGAGATCCGGCTACGAGCGGCGTACCGGGCGACCAGGCAACGCGTCCTGGACCACGACACCGTCTTCGACGACGGGTACTCCGCCGACCAGCACGCGGCTGATACCGGTGGAGGGGCGGGTGCCGTCGATGTACGTGGCGTTGTCGGTAATTCGCTCGGGGTCGAAAACGAGGATGTCCGCGTCGCTACCGGGGCTGATCCGACCTTTCGTCGCCATCGAGGGAACCGACTCCTCCAGAATCTGCGCAGGGATCAACGAGCAGCGCGCGATTATCTCCGACAGCGACAGCAGTCGACGCTCGCGGTACAGCGTACGAATCGCACGTGCATAGGTGCCTGCGCCGCGGGGGTGGCCGAGTGCCTTCTCCGGCAGTGGCCACTGCAATGAGTCGGCAGGCGAACGGCCGGGCCAGGTCAGTGGCATCGCGTCGCTCGCGATGGCGGCGCGATCGAAAGTCATCGCCCGTTCGAGGAATTCGCGCTGCACGGTGTCGTTCTCGTCGAGGAACTCCACCAGCACCAGTCCACCGGGGTCGGTGGCCCGAAGATGTTCCAGCTGCTTGCGGTCCGCGATACGTTCACCGGTGGGTACGAATGTCAGCGACCGTGGTGTCAGATTCATCAGGTGCAGCTTGTCGGGATCGAGAAATGCAGCTCCGACGGCCGTCGACCCGGAACCGTACGGATACGCCTCCGTCGTGACGCGCGATCCGGCTGCCTGAACCTGTGCCACCACCGACAGCGCGTGGTCGACGTGCATTCCCGAGGTGCTGTTGACGTGGCAGTAGTGCATGTGTGCGCCGGTTTCGGCTGCTGCACGGGCGATTTCGACGGCACCATCCACCGGGCTCGACGGATCGGCCGAGATGAGAGGGCGCGCATGGGTATAGGTGGGAACACCGGCTCGCGCCGCGAGATCCGCCACCTGTAGGTACTCCACCGGATCGGATTTCGGCGCGTACCCGACCACCACGCCGATGCCGAGAGCGCCTGCGGCCAGATCGTTTTCGAGGAGTTCGAGAATGTGGGCGCGCTGAGAGGCGGTGGGCTCGCCCTGCCAGCTCGGGGAACCGAGATGGTGCAGGAGCGTTCTGATGTCGCCGTCGGGATCGGCCCCTGAGAGTTCGATCATTCGGGCGTGCGCCCACGACGTCGCGTAGCCGTAGTTGATCGGGCGGCCCTCGGCGCCGGCCCGGGCATATGCCTTTGCAACAGGAATGACGCCGGCTTCCAGTTCGAGGGCCGTCGTGACTCCGTCCAATGCCTGAAGTCGCTGCTCGGCGATTTCCTGTCCGTGGCTGTGCAGGTCGATGAATCCGGGGCAGATGACCTGACCGGTCACGTCGATCGTCTGCCGGGCTTCGATCGCGTCGCGACCCCACGCCGAGACCTTGCCGTCGGTGATCGCGATGCCCCGTACCTCGTCTGTCCCCGATGCGGGATCGACGACACGGCCGCCGGTGAACACGATGTCGTGGACCTGCATCAGCGCTGCACTCCTGTCGTTGGTCGAACCGCCTGGCCCGGCGAATGTCCCGATGGTTTCACGGCTCGGGTATCGGATTCTGGTGTGAACGTCCCAAATGGAGGCCGACTCACCGTTCGAGCGGACAAGAAACGGATGCGCTCGAGTGTGAAGGTGAAAGCGAAGTTATCAATTCAGCCGATTGAGATCGATGGAGGACAGGAATGCACGTCTATATTTCGGTGGACATGGAGGGTATCGCGGGTATCGCGACGCTCGATCAGACGATCCGCGGCGGTGGCGGCTACCACCGTGCGCAGATGCTCATGACCGCCGAGACCAATGCCGCGATCGCCGGTGCGTTCGACGCCGGTGCGACGAGCGTCCTGGTCAACGACAGCCACGGAACGATGGACAATCTGCTTCACGCCGACCTGGATCCACGGGCGCGTCTGATCTTCGGAACACCGAAGATGCAGTGCATGGCGGAGGGACTGACGTCCGATCACGACGTCGCGCTGTTTGTCGGCTATCACGCACCCGCCGGTGGGCCCGGCGTCCTGGCGCACACGTTCTCGAGCTTGTTCGCCGACGTCCGCCTCGACGGCAAGTCCGTCTCGGAGACCGACGTCAACACCCTCTACGCTGCCACCCAGGGCGTTCCCGTCGGCCTGGTGACGGGTGACGACATCATCTGCGGCTTGGTCGACGCGGCCTCGCCGACAACCGAGACCGTCGAGGTCAAGAAGGCACATGGATGGTCGGCAACCAATTCGCTGCCGCCGTCGCTGGCGTGCGAGCAGATCCGAGCAGGAGCCGAGCGCGCAGTGCGTAAGGCCGACACACTGAAGCCGGTCGAGCTGCGTGACGAATGGACCCTCGAGATCGTTCACCCCACCACCACGGGAGCTGAACTCGCCGAGGCTGTTCCCGGCTCGCGACGGATTTCGGATCGTACGATTTCGCACACACTCGGCAGCGTCGACGACATTCTCGGTCTGATCACTGTCAATGCCCGGCTTGCAGCCGCAGGCGTCTCGACGATCGTGGCAGTCGCCAATCGCACGTAGTGAAGTAGCGACTCCATCGCGAAATGCCGCCGACGCCGTGTGCGCCGGCGGCATTTGTCATCTCTTGGGGCAGAACATGTTCCGACCGACCAATCGTTGCTTCGGCTATTGGTGAAACGGACCAATGCGGTAGACGTGTTCGCTGTCACACTTCATCAGTCTTTTCAATGTTCCAGTCCATGCGGCACAAGACAATTCGGGAGGCTTGATGAAGGCGGAACGCGTCACAGTGGAAGGACCGTCGCGGGCGAGCGACGGTCCGGTTCGAAATATGATGGACAACAGGTCGATTCGTCGTACGACCACCGTTACGGTGGGGCTGCTCAGTACCATCTGGTTGATCGACATGGTGGATCGCGTCATGATCGGGCTTGCGCTTCCGATGATCGGCGACGAATTCTCGCTCAGCAGTACGCAGTTGGGTGGCGTGGTCTCGGTATTCGCGATCTTCTACATGCTCGGGCAGGTCCCCGGCGGAATGTTGGCCGACCGCTTCGGACCCAGGCCCCTGTTGATCGTTGCTTTGATCCTGTGGTCGGTGTTCACAGCGTTGACAGGGTTCGCGTGGGGTCTCGTCTCGCTGATGGTCATGCGTGCGATGTTCGGCATCAGCCAGGGGCTCTTTCCAGCGGCGTCGTTCAAGGCTTTGGCTGAGCGGACGCGTCCGAAAACCAGAGCGACCGCGATGGGTTTCATGCTCGGCGCCAACAACCTCGGCCCCGGCATCGCACCGCTGATCATCGCGCCGGTCCTCATGGCCGTGGGGTGGCGTGACGCGTTCTGGCTGGTGGCGATCGTCGGCGCAGTGATCGGCACGGTGGTGTGGTTGGTGCTGCCCGCACCGCTGGACACGGAAATCTCGGAAGATCCCGAGGCAGCCTTGCAACCTCTGGCGAGCGAGCACTCTCGCGCCGCGGTGTTCAAGTCCGCGTCGGTGTGGAAGTTCGCGATTCTGTTCTGCCTGGCCAACATGTCCGCGTACGGGCTGATGACCTGGGTGCCGAGTTATCTGCTCAACGACAAGGGACTCTCGCTGATCGACACGGGAATCTTTGCCGCAATTCCCTTCATCGTCACGGCGCTGGCCACGATTGTGGGCGGGCGGTTGGTGGACAAGTACTTCCACGACCGGGCCAGGATCCTTCTGGTTCCGTGTATGGCCACGTCGGCAGTCCTTTTGTTCCTGATGACCACCGCTGACACCGTCGCGATGTTCACGTTCTACGAGACGTTGGCTCTAGGCATCAGCGGTCTGTGTTCGATGTCGATCTTCGCGATGCCGTTGCGGGCACTTCCGGCCGAATTCCTCGGTTCCGGAATGGGTTTGATCAACGGTTGTGGTCAGTTCGCCGGTTTCATCACCCCGCTCGTGATGGGATGGATGGTGGACCAGTTCTCGTACATGGCTGCATTCGGAGTCCTGGTCGGAGCGACGAGCGCTGCCGCATTGGTGGCCATGATCGTTCCGCAGACCCCGGCGAAATTCTGACAAGGAGACCGAAGATGTCGGCAACGGACGGCACACGAAAGATCGAAGACGACGTCGTCACCGATTTCTCCGGGAAGATGAGTTACGGGGCCTACCTCGGACTCGATACCCTCCTGGATTCGCAGCACCCGGTGAGCGAGCCGGAACACCACGACGAACTCTTGTTCATCATTCAGCACCAGACCAGCGAGTTGTGGCTCAAGCTGTTTCTCCACGAGATTCGGGCGGCCAGAGCAGCGATCGCTGCCGACGACATTCGGGTCGCGTTCAAGCGGATCGCACGTGTCAAACACATTCAGGCCACCTTGACCGAGCAGTGGTCGGTGCTGGCGACACTGACGCCGGCGGAGTATGCGGAGTTCAGGGGCGTTCTCGGCAACTCGTCGGGGTTCCAGTCGTACCAGTACCGCGCCGTGGAATTCGTGCTCGGAAACAAGAACGCGGGCATGCTGAAGGTGTTCGAATCGGATCCGTCCGCCCATCGATTGTTGGAGACCCTGCTCGGGGAGCCGACACTGTACGACGAGTTCTGGCGGTACCTGTCCAGGCAGGGGTACGACGTTCCGGCGTCGGCTCTCGAACGAGACGTCAGCGCGCCCTACGTGCGAAACGACGAACTGATTCCGCTGGTCAAAGCAATCTACGAGAACGTCGAACAGCACTGGACGGCGTACGAGGCGTTCGAGGAGTTGGTCGACCTCGAGGAGAGCTTTCAGCTGTGGCGGTTCCGGCACCTTCGGACCGTGCTGCGGGTGATCGGCATGAAGAAGGGGACCGGCGGTTCGAGTGGTGGTGCCGGCTTCCTGCAACGTGCGCTGGAGTTGAGCTTCTTTCCCGAGCTGTTTGCCGCCCGAACAGAGATCGGTACCTGACACACCTGCTTGATGACACCCAGCTGTTCGTGACACACGACGAATCCGAGCCCGAAGGACAGGAGTCTTGGACAAGATCCGACAGGGTCGCTTCGACCAAGCTTGACTGCGAAGTTGCAAGTCGGTGACAGGAGAGCGTCGGAGTGGACAAGAAATCAATGGTGGCAGACCTGGCGGCGTTGGTAACCGCCGAGTCGCCCAGTTCCGATCTCGGCGCAGTCGATGCATGTGCGGACGTGGTGGCCGAAATCGGCGAACGCCACCTCGGAAGCACCCCCGAACGTATCCGCATAGACGGGCGCCAGCACTTGCGTTGGTCGTTCGGCGCGGAGCCGAAGGTGATGCTCCTGGGCCATTTCGACACCGTCTGGCCGCTCGGAACGCTCGCGGAGTTGCCCTGGTCTGTCACCGACAACATCGCCACCGGACCCGGAGTCTTCGACATGAAGGCCGGCATCGTCCAGCTCTTCCACGCGCTCGCATCGCTTCCGTCGCTCGACGGGGTGGTCGTGCTCCTCAATTCCGACGAGGAAATCGGCTCCCCGACCTCGCGCGCACTGATCGAGGAGCAAGCACGTCAGGTCGACGCGGTGCTGGTCCTCGAAGCCGCAGCCGACGGCGCAGTGAAGACCGCGCGCAAGGGTATGTCGCTGTACTGCGTCGACATCGAGGGACGCGCTGCACACGCCGGACTGGAACCGGAACGAGGTGTGAACGCTGTAGTGGAGCTCGCACACCAGATTCAGGCCGTGGTGGAGCTCGCGGACCCGGCGGCGGGAACGTCGGTGGTTCCGTCCGTGATCAGTGGCGGCACGACCACCAATACTGTTGCAGCGCAAGCGCAACTGTGGTGTGACGTTCGCATGTGGTCGGCGAAGGAACAGGAACGCATCGACCGTTCGATCCGTGCACTGACACCGGCGCTGGCCGAAAGTCGAATTTCGGTGTCCGGAGGCCCCAACCGTGGACCACTGGAATCAGTGTCTTCGGAGAAGCTGTACTTTCTCGCTCACCAGGTCAGCAGTGAGAGCGGTTTGGGGATGCTGCGCGACTGCGCCGTCGGCGGTGCATCGGACGGAAATTTCACTGCCGCAGTAGGAACTCCCACGTTGGACGGCCTCGGTGCCGTCGGCGGTGGCGCCCACGCAGCGACAGAACACGTAGAGATAGATCAGATGATCCCGCGCGCCACCTTGTTGGCCGGTCTGGTGACTCGAATCCTGGAGGGAGGACTGTGACGATGACGTCGCCGAACAATGTCCAACGCAAGACCGTTCAACCATTCGGAGGTGTATCGCCTTCACGGATGCGGCAAGCAATCAGCCAGGCCGAGCAGGCCGCCCTGCTTGCATGTGTGACTATCGAAACCGTCACCGGGCATGCCGAGTTGGAACAGGTATTCGGTCTGTTCGAGAAGGTATGGCAGCCGGAGAGCGGTAACCCTCCCGTCCATCGGGACATGATGAAAGCGCTCGCACACTCCGGTAACTACGTCGCCGGCGCGTTTCGTGGTGGAGACTTGATCGGCGGCTCGGTTGCATTCTTCGAGGAACCGCAACATCGTTCTTTGCATTCACACATCACGGGGATCCTCCCGAACGTGCAGAACGGGCACATCGGCCTCGCGTTGAAACTGTTCCAGCGAGCGTGGGCACTGGAACGGGGAATTCTCCACGTGCGGTGGACTTTCGACCCGCTCGTCGCACGCAATGCCTACTTCAACGTCTCGAAACTCGGTGCGTTCCCGATCCAGTATCTGCCGCGTTTCTACGCGCCGATGAACGACAGTCTCAACGGCGGCGCAGACAGCGACCGATTGCTGATCGACTGGGAAATCGGTAGTAGCAAGGTTGCCGACGTCGTCGCCGGTTCGGGAGAAGTCCCGACTCCCGAGTCCTTGGGGGCGAGCGAACTGTTGTCGATCTCCGAAGCCGGCCTGCCCGTGTTGAAGTCGACCAAGAATCGATTCGTCACGGTGGCTACACCGAATGACGTGTACACACTGCGTAAGTCGGACCCGGCGGCGGCGAACGACTGGCGCCTGGCAGTCCGCGAGACTCTCGGTGGTGTGCTCGCCGAGAACGGAGTGGTTCTCGCAGTTACCAGAACCGGAAAGTACGTGCTGGACCGTGCGCCGGGAACACAGGCAGGCAGGACAACAGCGGAGGTTACATCGTGAAGATCGACGGAGTTGAATTACGCCGGGCGGCAATGCCGTTGAAAGCGCCGTTCCGTACCTCGTTCGGCACCGAGACCACCAAGGACGTGTTGTTCGTCAAGGTGGTCACCTCGGAGTCGGAGGGCTGGGGCGAGTGCGTGGCGATGTCCGAGCCTCGCTACTGCTCCGAATACACGGACGGCGCCGCCGAAGTCCTTCGTAAGTTCCTGATTCCGTCTCTGGGTGAACTCACCGATCCCGACGTGCACGCACTGAGCGCGACGATGGAACAGTTCGCCGGGCACCCCATGGCCAAAGCGGCACTGGAAACCGCATTTCTCGACGCCGAGTTACGGGCTGCCGGGACGAGCATGTCTTCGTACCTGGGCGCGGTAGTCGATCGCGTACCGGCGGGTGTCTCGGTGGGTATCAAGAATTCGATCGATGAGCTGCTAGAGGAGGTAGGCGGGTTCCTCGATGCCGGGTACCTGCGCATCAAACTGAAGATCGAACCGGGCTGGGACATCGAGCCGGTTCGCGCCGTCCGCGAGAGGTTCGGCGACGACGTACTCCTCCAGGTCGACGCGAACACCGCGTACACCCTGGCTGACGCCCGTCATCTTCAGCGACTCGACGACTTCGACCTCCTGCTGATCGAGCAGCCGCTTCCCGAAGAGGAACTGCGCGGCCACGCCAGGCTGGCCGAGATGATGCGGACGCCGGTCTGCCTCGACGAGTCGATCACCTCCGCGAAGGTCACGGCCGACGCGCTGGCCATCGGTGCGTGCAGCGTGGTGAACATCAAACCGGGACGTGTGGGCGGTTATCTGGAATCGCGTCGTATCCACGACGTCTGCAAGGCCAACGGAATTGCCGTGTGGTGCGGCGGAATGCTCGAGACCGGAATCGGCAGGGCCGCCAACGTCGCGCTTGCCGCGCTCCCCGGATTTGCCCTACCAGGCGATACATCGGCTTCCGACCGGTACTTCGCCGAAGACATCACCGAGCCGTTCGTACTCGACAACGGTTACGTGAAGGTTCCGGAAGGACCGGGCATCGGCGTCGAACCGATCCCCGACCTGCTCGAAGCAATTACCACGTCGGTCGAATGGATCGGCATGGATCGGCTTTGACGAATCACTATGACACACTTCGTTCACCGGACGAAGGAGTGATAGACGTGGGCACCGTACGACCTCGCATCAGTTTGGTGCGGCTTCTCGAAGACGTGGGAACTACGGTGCTGAATCCGGTTGTCGGCGACCCGGAGGCGGTCCAGGAGATCGCCTCGGTGGTCATTCACGACCCCGACGACGACTCACCCTCGACACCGGACTCCATGGTGCTGCTCGTCGGCGTCACCGGAGGCGAACGTATCGCGGAGTCCGTGGCCGGCCTGGCCGAGCGCGGAGTACGCGTGGTGGTCGCGCGAGTGACCACCGAGGTCAGCGATGCGGACCGCGAATCCGTCATCGCCTCGGGCGTCGTGCTGTTGGCCTTGGCGCGTGGAGTCTCGTGGGTTCAGCTGACAAGCCTGCTTCATTCGGTGCTCTCGGCCCGAAACGAAGTCGGGCACATCCACTCACGCGGAGGTGGCCCGGCCGGCGATCTGTTCGCCTTCGCCAACGCTGTCAGCGCACTTCTCGATGCGCCGATCACGATCGAGGACCGCAGCTCACGGGTCATCGCCTTCTCCGGCCGCCAGGAAGAAGGAGACGGTCCACGTATCGCGACCGTTCTGGAGCGGCAAGTTCCTGACCAGTACATTCGAGTGCTCGAAGAGGCCGGGGTCTTCGACCGGCTCTATCGCAGCGACGATCCGGTGTGGGTCTCGGCCGAGACCCTCGGTACCAAAATGGGTCGTATCGCCGTGTCCATCAGAGCCGGGGACGAGTTCCTCGGCTCCATGTGGGTGGCAACCGGTGAGCCGATGTCCGACGACCGGATGCGTGCTCTGCGCGATTCAGCCGGGTTGATCGCGCTGCAGATGTTGCGGTTGCGCGGCGGCGCCGACGCCGAGCGCCGACTGCGCGCAGACCTGATCGCAACCCTTCTCGACGGTGGGTCAGGTGCGGTCGACGCGATGAATCGCCTCGGCCTCGGGACCGGCCCCGCACTCGTGATGGCTTTGGGTCGTAGGTCTTTCGAAGGATCGTCGAAGCCGGACGATGCCGCCCACGTGGTGCGACTGACCGACGCTCTGGCCATGCACCTCGGCGCCGTCCACTCGCAGTCGGCGGCAGCCTTGGTCAACGGAACCGGCTACGCGGTGCTGTCTGTACGAGGGCATTCCCCGGCCGAAGCCGAGTTGCAGGCGTTCCGTGTGGCCTCGGACTTCCTGGACCGCACCGGAGCGTCCGGCGACACGATCATCGGGATCGGCCGGGTCGTGACCAGACCGGCGCAGCTGAGCCGATCGAAGCGCGACGCCGAACATGCCCTCGAAGTGTTGTTGGCGGGACGAGCGTCGGGCAGCGTCGCCACCTTCAGTAGCGTCCACGTCGATGCCATCCTGTTGGAGATCGCGTCGGAAGCTGCAGCCGAAGGGTTCTCGGACCTCGGACCGATCGAGGCGATCGCCAGCCACGACGCCGCTCATGCGACCTCGTTCGTGGACACTCTCGATGCGTGGCTCAACGCGTTCGGTGATGTCGGTGACGCCGCGGCGTCATTGCACGTGCACCCCAACACCTTTCGGTATCGCCTCAGCAAGTTGAAGGGTATGGCCGCGTTGGATCTCGACGACCCCAACGTCCGCTTCCGGTTGATGGTGCATCTTCGTCTGCGCGGTCCACGCTAGCTCGAAAGCCGAAAAATGCGGGTCGCACTGATTTCTCAGCGCGACCCGCATTCTTTGTCAGTGGGTTCGGATCAGCTGTTGTTGCGAAGTGCTTCGACAGCGATGCGGCCGACGGTTCCGATGGAGGCGTCGATCTTCGGGGCGCGGTGGGTGAGCTCGTGGGACTTGGTGAAGACACCGACGGCGTAGCGCTTGCCGTCCGGGTACGCCACGACGCCGGCTTCGTTTCGTACCAGTCCCAGCGTTCCGGTCTTGGCGGCGACAGTGACCTCGTCGGGGAAACCAGACGAAAGGCGGTGCGGCCAGACCTGCTTGCTCATGATGGTTCGGACCTCTTCACAAGCCGATGCGGGGCCGGCTTCGTCCCTCCAGATTGCAGCCAGCAACATTGTGATCTCACGAGGAGTACTGGAATTGGAGCGGGCGGGATCCATGACGGAAATTGTCCGAAGAATTTCGATGGGGGGCATTTCCAGCAAGGTGCCCTTGTCGACGCCGAGGTCGTCGTAGACCGTCTTGAAGAGGCCTCGGCAGTCACGGACCAAGTTGGTCTTCTCCAAACCGAGCCCGCGCAGCGTTGCGACGATGTTGTCGAGTCCGAGACGCTCGTACAAGAAATCCGTGGCGGCGTTGTCGCTGAAGCTCATCATGAGCAGAGCGAGGTCTCGCCAGCTTGCAGTCACGTCGTCGGCGCAGCCGCCGATACCGATGCCGCCGGAGCGGAACTCGGAGGTCACCGTGGCGTGCTCGGTCGGATCAAGGGTGCCTGCCGCTACTTCACGGGCGTACTGAAGCACAACAGGAATCTTGAAAACGGAGGCGAGGATGACACCTTCGTCCGCGCCGTAGCCGAACTCTTCGCCGGAATCGATGTCGCGTGCGTGGACGTAGGCATCGGTCTTCGCTTCGGCGAGTACAGCAGCGATCTCCTGCTGTGCGCTCTCAACGTACGTGGCGGTTTCGGTCATTCGAGAAGCCCTTTCGTCGGTATCCATGTATCTGGGTTATTCGTGGATCTGACGATAGTGAGTCGACGACGGGGGGTCTTGTACGAATCGACGAAGGTTGGCGCACGGTTCGGTGCTGATGCGCCGAATCATCCGGGCGTCGGGGTGTTCTCCGGATCAGGACGCATAAGTTTCGAGGCGACATCCGACCAGTTCGGCGACGTCGCTGCGTCGCTTGTCGGAGACCACGCCTGCCAACAGGAGGGTGAACAATTCGTCGATACGGTCGTTCAAATCGCTTCGTCTGGTGAGCACGTTCGAAACCAGTTGAACGCCGGTGAATGCCGAGATCACCACGCGACCCACCGATTCCGGCTCCACATTGTCGCGGATGTCGCCTTCGAGCTTCGCGGCCTCGGCCAGTTTTCGAAGCTCGCGGATCCACGCGACGTACGGGCCTTGCGAACCGTCGGCAGAGGCCAACTCGAGGGTAAGTCGGATTCCCGCACGAACAATAGGTTCTGCGACGAGTTGGCGGCCCATCTCGTGGCACACCATGACGAGCTGTTCCAGTGCCGGTGCGCCTGTGGCTGCAACTGCGGTGAAGGCACTGATCGAGATCTGGTGCTGTTCTTCGATCACCGCCTGAGCCAGTTCGTCTTTGGACGAGAAGTGAAAATAGACCGCGCCCTTGGTCATCTGCGCCGCGGACACGATGTCATTCATGCTCGTGCTGCCGTACCCCGTGACTTCGAACCGATCAGCAGCACCTTGAAGAATCTGTCGGCGACTGATCTTGGCACGTTCCTGCATTGCTCCCTTGTCCTCCGACTGTTAACACGTGAACCAGTTTTAGGGCCCTAGGTCCCGGACCAGCGACCCACGGTAGCAGCGAATCTCGTGCTCGCGCGACAGCGCGAAACGGACTGTTCGGTGTGCAATCGCAGGTCACGGTCGGTAGGAGCGACAAATGCGACCGCCGCAACCTCCGTTGGAGGCTGCGGCGGGGAGTCCAGTTATCGGCCAGCGAAATTCGGTCGAAGGTATGCGATCAACGAGTCGAGACAGCTGCCTCGAAGCCGAGGTCGCGTAGCGCCGACTTGAGTTTGGTCTGTGCCTCGTCGAGAGATTCGGGTGACGGCGAGGTGTCGGCGCCACTGATATCGAAGTTCCCCATGTCGTATGCGGGGAAAACATGAACGTGAAGATGCGGAACTTCCAGACCTGCGATGAGGAGACCCGACCGAGGCGCGTCGAACGCCTTACGCACGGCTTGGCCGAGGTTGCGGGCAACAGCGGTGACCTTGGCAAAGAGTTCAGGATCCACGTCCTGCCACTGATCGACCTCGGCTCGCGGAACCACAAGCACGTGGCCCTGCGTTACCGGCGCGATGGTCAAGAACGCGACGACGTCCTCGTCCTCCCACACGAAACGTCCTGGTAGATCCCCGTTGATGATGGCACTGAAGACTGAAGGCATACCCCGAGATTAGCCCGCGTCCGGTTGCCAGGAAACTCCCAGGCTGGACGCAGGTTCGTCGGAGCCGGCCCGACAAATCTAGGACGTATGACGACAGAAGCCATGCAGACCGCGGGCAGCACGGACGCAGAGGAGGTCTCCGCGACGACTGTAGTGCTGGACGTGGTCGTCCCGGTATACAACGAAGAGGCAGGCCTCGAGACGTGCGTGCGGCGCCTGCGCCGGCATTTACGCACGCAGGTGCCATTCTCTGCACGAATTACCATCGCGGACAACGCCAGTGTCGACGGCACGTTGGCACTCGCCCGTTCCCTCGCCGAAGAATTCGACGACGTCCGGGTCGTCCACCTGGATGCGAAGGGTCGTGGTCGAGCACTGCGGCAGGTATGGAGCGAGTCCGATGCCGACGTGGTCGCGTACATGGACGTCGACCTCTCGACCGACCTCAACGCCCTGATGCCGTTGATTGCTCCGTTGCTCTCCGGACACTCGGACATCGCCATCGGTTCCCGGCTGGCACGATCGTCCCGCGTGGTGCGCGGCCCCAAGCGTGAGTTCATCTCACGTAGCTACAACCTCATCCTCCGAAGCGCACTGCATGCTCGCTTCTCCGACGCCCAGTGCGGATTCAAAGCCATGCGCATCGATGTTGCACGCCAACTACTTCCGCTGGTGGAGGACACCGGGTGGTTCTTCGATACCGAATTGCTGGTGCTGGCCGAGCGAGCGGGCATGCGGATTCACGAGGTCCCCGTCGACTGGGTGGACGACCCGGACAGTCGGGTGGACATCATTGCCACGGCAGTTGCCGACCTCAAAGGTGTGGTCCGTGTCGGGCGAGCACTGTCTACCGGTTCCCTTCCATTGGCCGAGCTCAGGGCAAGTTTCGGACGTGAACCGTTGGTTCCCGGAGTTCCTCGAGGAATGGTCGGGCAGCTCTTACGCTTTGCCCTGGTGGGAGTCATTTCGACGCTCGCGTACGCGCTGCTCTACCTCGCTCTGCACTCGATCATGGGTGCGCAGTGGGCCAACGCCGTCGCATTGCTGGTGACCGCGGTATTCAACACCGCCGCCAACCGGGCCTTCACCTTCGGGATCCGAGGGTCGGAAGGATCCGCTCGTCACCAGATGCAGGGCCTGCTCGTGTTCGGGTTCGGTCTTCTGCTCACCAGCGGATCGTTGTTCGTGCTCGACGTCATGGCGCCCGATGCTTCCAAGCACGTGGAGCTTGCCGTACTCGTCATCGCCAATCTTGTTGCCACAGTCAGTCGATTCATCGCACTGCGCTGGGTGTTTCGCACCGCACAATCCGTAGGAGCCAATCGATGACCGCCACTGCAGAGACACTCGCCGCGCCGCTGCCAGCGCCGGAACCGCAACGTCAGGTGCGCTGGGAACCGTGGGCACTGGGAGTGTTGTTGGTGGGCACCGGAGTCGCCTACATCTGGGGCCTGGGTGCATCCGGATGGGCCAACTCGTTCTATGCCGCTGCGGTACAGGCAGGTTCGGTGTCGTGGAAGGCTTTCTTCTTCGGCTCCTCGGACGCTGCAAACTCGATCACCGTCGACAAGCCGCCCATGTCCCTGTGGTTGATGTCGCTGTCGGTTCGCATCTTCGGACTCAATTCCTGGGCGATGTTGGTGCCGCAGGCACTCCTCGGGGTCGGATCGGTTGCACTGTTGTGGGGAACGGTTCGACGGTATTTCGGTGCGGCCGCCGGCCTCCTCGCGGGCCTGGTACTTGCGCTCACACCCGTAGCGGCGCTGATGTTCCGGTTCAACAACCCGGATGCTCTGCTGGTGCTCCTGATGATCGCAGCAGTGTGGGCGATGATGCGCGCCGTGCAGGACGGCCGCACCCGCTGGCTCGTGTTGGTCGGTATCTTCTGCGGATTCGGTTTCCTGACAAAGCAATTACAGGTCATGTTGGTGGTTCCACCGCTGGCGCTCACCTATCTGATCGCCGGACCGCCGAAACTGGGTAAGCGCGTACTCCAACTGTTCGCGGCACTGGGCGGACTGATCGTCTCCGCCGGATGGTGGTTGGCAATCGTCGAACTGTGGCCGGCCGACTCGCGTCCGTGGATCGGTGGTTCACAGAACAATTCGATTCTCGAACTGACGCTCGGCTACAACGGGCTCGGGCGCTTGAGCGGCAACGAGACCGGAAGCGTCGGCGGCGGCGGAATGCGCGGTGCTGGTGATGCTGCGGCCGGCGCTGCTGCGGGCGGTTTCCCCGGCATGGGCGAGGCCGCAGGTGGTATGGCCGGGGGAGGTATGGCACCAGGTGGTGGGGCCGGCGGTGGTATGTGGGGGAGTACCGGCATTACCCGACTGTTCGAATCGGCCCAGGGCGGACAGATCGCCTGGTTGATTCCTGCTGCGCTGATACTTCTGGTGGCTGGAATCGTGCTGCGAGGCAGGGCACCCCGCGCTGATACACAGCGCGCGTCATTCATCGTCTGGGGACTGTGGCTGTTGGTGACCGGACTGACCTTCAGTTTCATGGCGGGAATCTTCCACGCCTACTACACCGTTGCGCTGGCGCCGGCGATCGCCGCGCTGATCGGTTCAGGATCGGTAGTGGCGTGGCGTCATCGTGACGTCCTCTGGGTTCGCATCATTCTGGCGGTGTCCTTGGCCGCAACCGTCGCGATGGCGTGGGTACTGCTCGGACGCTCGCCTACGTTCGTACCGTGGCTTCGCTGGACCATTCTGGTGGTCGGCATCGTCAGTGCCGTGGCAGTGCTGATTCCGGCAGTGACGCGAGGTCGATTGGCTGTGGCAGTGATTCTCGCAGCGATCTTCACCGGTCTGGCAGGTCCGACTGCATACGCGATCGACACGATCAACACTCCGCATGCCGGTTCCATAGTTTCGGCCGGACCGAGCGTCGAAGGTGGAATGGGTGGGCCCGGCGGTGGCCGCGGAGGCTTCGGTGGATTCGGTGGCACGGCTGATGGCGGTAACCGTCGGACTGACGGGGCTGGGACCGGAATGCCGGGCACGCCCCCTGTAGGAATGGGTCAGATGCCCGGTGGTGCAACAGTTCCGGGCGGTACCACGCCGACCACCGACGGAACGCGGGGCGCAATGGGAGGCGGTGCCGGTGGTCTACTGCAGGGCAGCACGCCGGGAGCCGCTGTTGTGTCCACACTCGAAGAGAACTCCGACCAGTTCACGTGGGTAGCCGCGGCAATCGGGTCCAACAGCGCCTCGGGTTATCAGCTTGCGACGCAGTCACCGGTCATGGCTATCGGAGGGTTCAACGGGAGCGATCCGTCGCCGACGCTCGCGCAGTTCCAGCAGTACGTGGCAGAGGGCAAGATTCACTTCTTCATCGCAGGCGGTGGGATGGGTGGCGGTATGAACGCCGAAGGCACCGCTACCGCTATCTCGACGTGGGTGACCGAAAACTTCACCGCCACAACGGTAGACGGAGTAACCCTCTACGACTTGACGGTTGCAGGCTGACCATAATGAACGCACGCCAGGTCCGCATCGGAGGTGCTTCCTCCGATGCGGACCTGGCGTGAAGTTGTATGCCTGAGGTTCGTCCTCAGGTTTTGAAGGTGGTGTTCGCCGGCCGCGGGTGCTGCTGCGGGTCGATCGAGGGTGGCGGGATGAACCAGGGTTTGTTGTCGACTCCTATTCGGATTTCCCATTTGCCGACGAACCCGGATTTGCGGTGCATCAACCGATGATGTGAACGGCACAGCAGGACCAGGTTGTTCATCACCGTCGGGCCACCGTTGGCCCAGTGCCGGATATGGTGCGCATCAGTCCAGGCGGGCACGCATGTGCAGCCCGGGAACGCGCAGCCTCTGTCTCGGGCAATCAACGCCACTCGCTGTTCGGCGGTGACCAACCGTTTTCCTGGTTGCGCATCGAGCGGTGCCCCATGATCGTCGAGCAGAACGGTCGACAGGAAACAATCACACCCGAGAAGCCTGGTCTGCGACACCGACAGCGGTCCGAGCCAGGGCATGTGCCCGACATCGAGATCCGACACAGCCATTCCACCACCATCGGGCGAGGGTGTGGCGGCGCAGTCACGGTGCTCCGCCAGATCCCGAGCATTGATGTGCACATTCACATGCGGACGCTGACCACCATCGGTACCGGTCTTGGCGCAATCGAGATAGCGGCGAATCAGTTCGGTGAACCCATCCGCAGTCCGCTTCGCCGCCGACCGAGAATCCGGGGTTCCGTCCGGTGCTGGGGTGGGCATCGTCAGATTCGACAGGGCCGAGAGCAGCATTTCTCCGGTGAGGGCGTCGAAATCACCGCGCACCACCACCCGACCGTTCAATGTCGAGGCGATGCGGAGCTCGTTCCGGTCGATGTCTTCGGCGGGCGGGATCTCATCGGATTCGAAGATTCGCTCCAAGGTCGCGATCGCGTTCCGCACTTTCGTGGTCGTCGCTTCCACACCCGACGCAGCCGCAAGCAGTAGGTCGATACAGCGAGGGAGCGCGGCGTCTGGCATGCCTTTCGGTGGTGATTCGCAGAACGCCACGATCAACACGGCGTGCTCGAAGGAGCAGTCCCCGCCATCGAACCGAGCCGCCACCGCCGGAAACGGCCGCAAAGCCGCACCCAGGGCGGCGATCTTCTTCCCGTCCCGAACCTGCAGCATCGTGTTGGCCGCCAACCAGGACCCCACTCCGCGGCTCGCGATCACCTGATCATCCGGGCGCAACGACAACTCGTCGACCACGGCCACTCGAACGGCTTCAAGACGCAGAATCTCCGCACTCGCCGACACCGCAGCAGCACGCAACTCGGCAGCAGTCAACCGCCACAGGCGTCCGCGTAACCCCACCGCAGAACCAGACACCACGTCCGACAACAAGACACTCATTGAATCCCCCGATCCCCTGCCCAAATCACACTCGAACATACGTTCGGGTCAAGGGTCGATTTCGCAGGGGCTAAGCGCTGATACTGTCGAGGTCGTGGACCACGTCGCAGCAGGCGCCGAGTAATTCGCGATCATGGCTGATGAGTAATACACCGACGCCGGTTTCGGCGGCGCGACTCTCGATCAACCGAATGAGCGCGGCCGTCGTGGCGGCGTCGAGCATCGCCGTCGCCTCGTCACAGATGAGGTATTTCGGTTGTTGCGCCAGCGATCTCGCCAGGCAGGCGCGCTGTAGTTGGCCGTCGCTCACCTGGTGTGGTCTGCGCGACAAGAGATCGGGAGTGAGGCCCACTTCTGCTGCCAGCGCGGCCACATCGATTGACCTACTGGCAATGTCACCGGGTTGGCCGATGATCGAGGCGAGCGTCTGCCGAGGGTCGGTCGATGCGCGAGGTGACTGAAACAGCATGGACACCGTGCCGCGTAGTGCCGCGGGTACCGAGAATTTGGTACCCACAACGGGTGATCCGTCGATCCGCACTTCGCCTGACCACGGTGCATCCAGCGAAGCGAGAATCCTTGCAAGTGTTGATTTTCCGGTGCCCGAAGGCCCGGTCAGGCCGATCAGCTTTCCCGACGGAATCTCGAGCGAGACGTTCTCGAGAACTGGCCGGTTGCGACGGTAACCGCTGGTGATTCCCAGAGCTTGCAGACTCATGTCAGCCCACCTTCCGCAGCGTTCGGTACGTGCGGTCACCCAATGTGACGAGTTCGGTCGGGCCACCGGATTGTTTCGACTCCGGGCGTCGTAGGTGATAGACGCACTCCTCGGGGAGATCGGTGAGTTGCGGTGGCGATCCCGGCATGGGAGTCAAACCTCTGGAAGGTAAGGCGCCGAGAAGGTCTCGGGTGTAATCGTGAAGCGGATCTTGGAACACCAGCGCGGCCGGACCGGTCTCCATGATGCGTGATGCGTACATGACGGCAAGTCGATCCGCGACACCGTTGCGGGTAAGGGATGCCAGGTCATGGGTGATGAGCAGGACCGCCGCTCCGGCGTCCGCGCACTCTCGAAGTAATCCCATGACGTGGTCGGTGAGTTCGCGGTCGAGGTTGGCGGTGGGTTCGTCTGCGACGATCACCGACGGATTCCCGGCCAGCGCACCGGCAATGGCCACGCGTTGCGCCATGCCGCCCGACAGTTCGTGCGGGTAGCAGTCCAGGGCCGACGGTTCGAGTCCGACGCGAAGTGCCAAGGCATCGCAAGTGTGATCGCTGCCGAGTGCGTCGATCGTCTCCTGTAGCTGCGATCGCGCAGTGCGGACGGGGGTGAGATGTGTTGCGGCGGATTGTGGAACGAGAGCCACGTGCCGCCCACGGAACGCGGTGCCGGAGAAGACGTCGATCTCGAGGTCCGGTGTTCCGACGGTGACCGTTCCGGTTCGAGAAGCATTCGGCGGCAACATGTTCATGACCGAGGTGGCGATGATCGACTTGCCACACCCCGATTCCCCGACAAGTGCGGTCACCGTGCCGGCTGGAACGGCGAGGTCGATGTCGCTCGCAGCGTGAACTACCGATCCTCCGAGTAGAGGGATCCTGACGGTGAGAGATTCGATGCGCAGGCCGTGGTTCACAGTCGCAACTCCGAAGGTCGAGGGGGCGTGAGCATCGACCGCAGGGCCGAACCGGCGACGGCAACTGCGACGGTGGCGATCACGAGAACTGCGGCGGGGAATGCCAGCGTCCACCAACCGCCGAGGAGCAGAGAACTGCGTGCCTCTTCGAGAAGCGTCCCGAGACTGGGCTTGTGCGGGGGAAGGCCGAATCCCAGGAAGGACAACGTCGATTCGTGCCAGACGGCGTGGGGCAGTAGGAGAACGACTGCGATCAAAGCCTGTGGCGCCGTCGCCGGCACGAGGTGGCGCATGATCACGTGACGTCGACTGGCTCCCGCGAGAATGGCGGCGTCGATGTAGGGACGCTCGCGCAGACTCAAGATCTCGGAGCGGATGATCCGGGCCACTTGGGTCCAGTGGGTCAGTGCGATCGAAAGCACGATGGCGGCAATGCTTCCACGGAACATCGCGACGATGACGATGCCGAGCAACAGGTGGGGGAGTGCGTTGACGGCATCGGTGCCGCGCATGACGAACCTGTCCACCCAGCCGCCGACCAGTCCGGCCGTAGTGCCGACGGCGACGCCGATCACCGTGGCGAGCAGCGCGCAGGCGAGTGCGATCAGAAGTGAGGTTCTGATGCCTGCAGCTATGCGCACGAATAGATCTCGGCCCGCCGAGTCAGTTCCGAACGGGTGATCGAACGACGGAGCCAGGCGAGCCGCCGAGAAGTCTGTGACTCGGTCGTCGACGTCGGCCAACCATGGGACCAACGCCGCGTACAGCGCCACGAGGATCAGCACGCCGAGGGCGATCTTGAAGCGTCGTTCAGCCATCGGTACTCACTCTCGGGTCGAGTACTGCAACGAGGACGTCGGCAAGCAGTGAGCCGAGCATGACCGTCAATGTCGTACCGACGGTGAGGAACGCGAGCAGTGCCATGTCGAGGTCACGGGCTGACGAGACGATGGCGCCGGCGATCCCTGGCCAACTGAAGACCTCTTCCACCAGCACTGCCCCGACTATCAGCTCGGGCAGTCGCACGCCGACGATGTTGACGAAAGGCGCCAGTGAGGTCGGCAGTATGTGGCGTTTCGTGATGGTCGGCGTCGGGATTCCGCGTGCTACCGCACCCGCGACAAATCCCTCACTTTTCGAACCCACGACGGATTCTCGGACCGCGAGTAGGAGCCACGGCATCTGCGAGATGGAGAGGACCGTCACCGGTAGGACCAAGTGCCGGATCACCTGTCCCGGTGTGGGATCGGCACCCCCGTCGGTCAACCCGGCGACCGGGAGCCAGCCGAGTGTCAACGCGAAGAGCGCGATGGCACCCAGCGACAAGACAAACGGCGGAAGTCCTTGGACCACGACGCTCAGCCCGGACACGGTCTTGTCCAAGAATCCTCCACTGCGGATTCCGGCGAGAACACCGAGTGTCAGCGAGGCGAGAATCGCGATGAGGAGTGAGATACCGACCAGCAGCAGGGTCCATGGCAGACGCTCGGAGATAACTTGGGAAACAGGCTGATTGAACGATCTGGAGATCCCGAGATCACCGGTGAACACACCCTGGAGCCAATTCCAGTACGTGCTGTACCAGGGGTTGTCGAAACCCATCTGATCGGCGATCAACGCTTTGTCCGCGTCGCTGGTCGTCATGTATCGCGTGCCCAGGTAGCCGACAAGTGGATCGAACGGTGAGATCGCGGCGGCGGCAAAGAGTCCCGCGGACACCACGGCGATCACCGGCACGATGAACAACGCCCGCCGACCGACCATCGTGAGGATGGCCTTTCGGCGGGAGTTGCCACGGTGGTCGAGCGATTGCCGCGCGTCTACCCGAACGTCGACCGCTGTCATTGCCCTCTGGCCCACGTCTGCAGTGACCACCACGGGCCCCAGGTCACACCGTGTGAGTGTGGCTCGAGTACAGGTCCGGATATCTGCCAGTCGGAATCCTTCGAAACGTACGTATGGTCGAGGAATACAAGGATGACAAATCCGGGATCCTCGACGTACGCCTGCTGCACGTCGCGATACGCGGCGTCACGCGTTGCCTGATCCAGGCTGCGGCGTCCTACTTCCAGGCCTGCGTCGACTGCTGGATTGGAGTAGTCGCTGGCGTTGTCGTAGATGCTGCCGACCCCGGGCGCTATGTACTTCGAGTTCAGCGCGTCGTACGCCTGCGTGTCTGGATCGAAAGGTTCGTCTCCACCACCGAGAAGCGTCGAATCCTGGTTGATTCGAGGGTCTATGCGGTCCCAGGAGAGCGCTTCGAGATCCACCTCGATGCCGACAGCGAGAGCATCGGAGGCAAATGCCTGAGCGAGATCACGTCGAACGGTGTCGACGGAGTTGTACATGATCGTGAACTGCGCCCGCTGACCGTCTTTCGAACGGATTCCGTCGGCACCTTCGATCCAGCCCGCTTCGGTGAGAATTCGCTCGGCCTCGGCCGGGTCGTAGGCGAAGGTTGCGTTCGGGTTGTACGAATCGCCGTAGACCTCGGGGATCGGAGTGGCGGCGACGCGGCCGTGTCCGCCCAGGACGTTGTCGATCATCGACTGGCGATCGGCGGCGAGGTTGAGCGCCATCCGTACGGCTTTGTCGCCTGCCACGGGATTGTTCGTCGGAAGTGAGAGACCGCGCCAGTCCGCTGACTGATGGGCAGTCACCGACATGTTGTCTTTGCCCGAGAACGTATTGGCAAGCAGTGGAGGGAGATTGGTTCCGTCGATCTCGCCCGACACCATACGTTGGGCGCGGGTGTTGTCGTCCGGAACGTAGAGGAGAGTGAGCTTCTTGATCTCCGGTGCACCGTCCCAGTAGTTCTCGTTCGCCTCGAAGACCGCTCGATCCGGTGAGAGATCGACGAGTGTGTACGGACCCGTACCGACAGGCGCGGTGTTCAACGGCGATTCGGCGGCAAGTCCGGGTGTCGCGAGGGATTCCGACGGGACCATGCCGATCAGCATCTTCGTCAGCAGGGGCGCATACGAGTAGGCGAGACGAAACTCGACTGTGCTGTCGTCGACGGCCACGACGTCGCTGATCATGTCGTACGACGAACGCGCTTCGGAGGCGGAAGCGGGATCGAGGATCGCCTTGTACGTGGCAACCACGTCGGCGGCGTCGAAGGTCGATCCGTCGGAGAAGGTGACCCCGTCGCGGAGTTCGACCGTCCAGACCGTCGCGTCGGCGTTGGCAGTGGGCATCTCCGCGGCCAGAGACGGCTCGAAGCCCGGCATGCCGGTCCCTCCGGTGAGCCGGACGAGGCCGTCGTACATCTTGGCCTCACCGGCAGCGCCGAAGCCTGCGACCGGGTTGTAGCCGCCCAGCTCGTAGCCGTCGGCCAAGACCAGGCCGTCGCTGTTGCCCGAGGAGTCGGTGCCAGTCGGGCTACTGCACGACGTGATCAGAAGTGCGCCGATTGCGGCGGTTGCGGTGAGCGTCAGAACGCCTGGTTTGTGGAGTTTCACGGGTGTCCTTTCCTTGGTGGACAGGTATCCGAAAACATCTGTTCACCTATTCAGGTATTCATATGATCTCATCTCGAAACGGATATTTCGCACAAAGGCCGAACGCTGGGACCTTGGCCCCGCCAGTGGCACTCCGAGAGCCCTGTTATCGCAGGCCGTAGTCTGTTCACCGTGCGCGTACTAGTAATCGGCTCCGGAGCCCGTGAACATGCCCTCCTTCTCTCTCTTGCTCGCGATCCAGGTGTCACGGCCCTGATCTGCGCGCCTGGCAATGCCGGGATCGCAAAAATCGCCGAGCAGCACCCCATCGACGTCGCTTCGGGTGACGCGGTTACCGCGCTGGCCCAGAAGGTCGAAGCCGACCTCGTCGTCATCGGACCCGAGGTTCCGCTGGTCCTCGGTGTCGCAGACGCGGTGCGCGCAGCAGGTATCGCCTGCTTCGGGCCTTCGGCCGACGCCGCCCGCATCGAGGGATCGAAGGCTTTCGCCAAGGACGTGATGGCTGTCGCCGGCGTCAAGACCGCTCACAGTGAGATCGTCGACAATCCGGCCAAGCTCGACGAAGCACTCGACCGCTTCGGTCCCAACTGGGTGGTCAAGGACGACGGATTGGCCGCGGGTAAGGGCGTAGTCGTCACGACGGATCGTCTCGCCGCGCGCGATCATGCCGCAGAACTGCTCGAGACCGGACACCCGGTTCTCCTCGAGTCCTTCCTCGACGGTCCGGAAGTTTCGCTCTTCTGCCTCGTCGACGGCGAAACCGTGATCCCGCTGCTCCCGGCTCAGGACCACAAGCGAGTAGGCGACGGAGACTCTGGACCCAACACCGGCGGCATGGGCGCGTACACCCCATTGCCGTGGCTGCCCGACGAGATGGTCACGCAGATCGTCGACGACGTCGTCAAGCCTGTCGCTGCCGAGTTGGTCGCGCGCGGTAGCAGTTTCTCCGGCCTTCTCTACGCCGGTCTGGCGATCGGTGTCGACGGCCCGGCCGTCGTCGAATTCAACTGCCGGTTCGGTGACCCCGAAACTCAGGCCGTGCTTGCTCTCCTCGAAACGCCGCTGGGCGGTCTACTCAATGCGGCCTCGACCGGAACACTCGATTCGGTCGGTCCGTTGCAGTGGCGCGACGGTTCCGCTGTCACGGTCGTGATTGCCGCGGAGAACTACCCGTCAACCCCACGCACCGGCGACGTGATCACCGGAGCCGACGCCGACGGAGTCCTGCACGCCGGTACCAAGAAGCGTGAAGACGGTGCCGTCGTCTCGGCCGGCGGGCGTGTGCTGAGTGTTGTCGGAGTGGGCAAGGATCTGACCGAAGCTCGCGACGACGCCTACGCAAAGATCGCCGACGTCAAGCTTCCCGGCGGTCATTTCCGCAAGGACATCGGACTCGGCGCCGTCGAAGGTCGCATCTCAATTCCCTGACTCGTTCTTTCGGAGGGCCGGTGAACTTTCTGTTCATCGGCCCTTTTCATGGAAAATCAACGGTTCCTCGAAGTTACCCACGAGTATGGACTTCTCGTTCGGTTTCTCCCGGTATATCTCAGCGCGGGGGTCACGGAAAGAGAAGGGCACACTTGAGCATTCGCGCTGGATCCAACGAACGGCACGCACGTACCAATTCCACGCTCTCGCGTAGAAACTTCTTGGCAGCAACAGGATTAGCTGTGGGGGCCGCCGCACTCTCGTCCTCGTGGACCACGGCGGCCGCTGCGCCCAGACGTGCATTGAACGACGGAGACCGTGTCCCCGCGCTCGTGATCGGCAGTGGATACGGCGGTGCCGTTGCGGCACTTCGCCTGACACAGGCCGGTATCGACACGCACATGGTCGAGATGGGGAAGTCGTGGACCACACCAGGGTCCGACGGCAAGATCTTCTGCCCGATGCTCTCGCCCGACGGTCGGTCCTTCTGGCTCAGAGACCGTACAGTTCAACCGGTTTCACACTTCTCCGGCGGCTCGGTGGACAAGAACATCAGCCGCTACGTCGGTGTTCTCGACGCCGAGGATTTCGGCGGGATCAAGGTCTACCAGGGCCGAGGGGTCGGCGGTGGGTCGCTGGTCAACGGCGGTATGGCCGTCACACCCAAGCGTAACTATTTCGAAGAGATCCTGCCCGGTGTCGATTCCAACGAGATGTACTCGACGTATTTCCCGCGCGCGAACGCTGCGCTCGGAGTCAACAACATCGACCCGGCCTGGTTCGAATCGACCGAGTACTACAAGTTCGCGCGGACGGGGCGAAAGACCGCTGAGAGATCCGGTTACACAACAACGTTCGTGCCGAATGTCTACGACTTCAACTACATGAAGCAGGAAGCTGCCGGCCAGGTCACCAAGTCTGCTCTGGTCAGTGAGGTCATCTACGGCAACAATGCCGGAAAGAAATCTCTGGACAAGACGTACCTCGCTGCGGCATCCGCCACCGGCAAGCTCACCATTTCAGCTCTGCACGTCGTGACCTCGGTTGCCCCGGCCGCGACCGGCGGTGGCTATCAAGTGGTGATGAACCAGATCAACGAGCAGGGCAATACCGTCGGCACCAAGACAGTGACGGCGGACAAGGTCTTCTTCGCGGCCGGCAGTATCGGGACCAGCAAGCTCCTGGTCGCGATGAAAGCGCAAGGGCAGCTGGCGAATTTGCCGGGTGCAGTTGGACAGGAATGGGGTCACAACGGCAACGTGATGGTGGGCCGCGCCAATCACATGTGGGACGCCACCGGTGCGAAGCAGTCGGCGATCCCCGTGATGGGTATCGACAACTGGGCCGACACATCCGCTCCCGTCTTTGCGGAAATCGCACCCTTCCCGGCCGGTACCGAACTGTGGGTCAGCCTGTACTTGGCGATTGCCAAGAATCCGCAACGCGCTCAGTTCCAATTCAACTCGGCAACAGGCAAAGTCGGATTGAACTGGCAGCGCTCGCAGAACCAGCCGTCGATCGACATGGCGAAGAAGCTCTTCGACAAGATCAACAAGAAGGAAGGCACGATCTACCGGACCGACCTCTTCGGCCCGACGCAGACGTGGGGCGATCAGTTGACGTACCACCCCCTCGGCGGTTGTGTGCTCGGCAAGGCGACCGACGGCTACGGTCGTCTGCCGGAGTACCCGGGTCTGTACGTCATGGACGGATCCCTCGTACCGGGCAATGTGGGAGTCAATCCGTTCGTCACCATCACCGCTCTGGCCGAACGGAATATCGAGAACATCATTGCGAACGACATGAACTAGGGCGGTAACTCGTCAGCAGGTGCGGTGCGGTGCGGCAGGTGCTGCACCGCACCGCTTCTGTGTGTCCCGGAGTGTCACCGCGGTGCGTGATCTCGCAATGATCGATTGACCCGGTCGAGGATGTCGATGGCAGCGGACAATGTGTCGAGGTCGCCCTCGTCGAGGGACGCCAATTCTTCGGCGAGAACGCCGATGCGTAGTTCGGATCGACGGTCTCGTCGCGCGCTTCGCTCGTCCTTCAGGAAAAGTGTGCTCACTCGGCCGTCCGTGGGATCGGGCCGTCGCTCGATCAGATCTTTGTCGGAGAGTGTGCGCACCAGTGTGCTGACGGTGTTCGGGCGTCTGGAGAGACGGTCGGCGACAGCCCCGATGCGAGTGCCCGGGTGTTGTGCGACATCGTGAAGTACTTCGGATTGTGCCTCGGGCAAAGTCGCGTCGGTGCCTGACGTAGCCATGTATTCCCGCAGCGCTCGACGCAATTCGAACGCCGCAGCGATGAGTGATCTCGATGCTTCTTCCGCGGTGGGCACGTGATCAGAGTAGCGATCGACCCCGTGTGATCCACGCCCTGGAACTGTATCTGACACAGATATAGTTTACAGTTCTTCAAAGGGTAGGGTCACCTAACCATGACGGAAGATGAAGCTGTCATGCTTCACGACGTACGGGACACGATCATGAATTTTCGAAAGAAGTCACGCAGTGTAATGCTGATCGGCGCACTGACATTGGTGGCAGCTCTCAGTGGCTGCTCGAGCGAGGACGCGTCGCCCACAGATGCCGAGATCAGTGCGTCAGCTCCGGCGGACTCTGCGTTTGTCGCTCCGCGAGAAGTCCCGGTTGGAATGGGGAGCGGAAAGTCGGACGGCGAGTTCCCTCGTACCGTCTCACACTTCAAAGGGGACACCACGATCGAATCGCAGCCCGAAAAGGTTGTCGTCATCTCGACCGGGCAAGCAGATGCTCTCCTGTCGCTCGGTGTCGTGCCCGCAGGTTCGACGCGTGGTGACGGTGCGGACCTGGTGCCTCCGTACTTGTTGTCTGCATACCCCGAATTCCGTACTCAGCTAAGTGATGTCGTTGACGCAGGTGGACGCTTCACACCGAATTTCGAAGCGATCGTCACGCTCGATCCTGACCTGATCTTGATGAATGTTGCAGGAAAGGACGCTGATTCGCTGTACGACCAGCTTTCTGCCATCGCACCCACGGTGGCAACACAGGGAACCGGCGTCTACTGGAAGCAGGACTTCCTGCTGGTTGCCGACGGGGTAGGTAAGACGCAGCAGGCGACGGTACTGCTGGATACCTTCAATACCGATGCCGCGGCCCTCGGTGCTTCCCTCTCGTCGCCGCCGACGGTGTCGTTCACGCGCCAGAACGGAAATCGTCTGCGCATCTTCGGTATTCCTTCGTTCACCGGCAGTATCGCCGAGGATGCCGGCTTGACCCGTCCGCAGTCGCAGCAGTTCGACGACACTTCCCGAGACATCAGTGAAGAAGAGTTGAACGTGGCGGACGCCGACTGGATCTTCTACGGCGTGCAGGGCGGGGACCCGGCGACATTGACGAACGCGCCGTTGTGGGCGCAGTTACGTGGTGTGGTCGCCAACCACGCCGTCGCTGTTGACGATGACGTCTTTTACCTCAATACCGGGCCGACTGCGGCTCGTGAAGTGCTGAAGGTTCTGCAGAGCGCATTGCAGCAGTAGTCGATTCAGCTTGGTTGTGAGTGCCGACGAATCGGAAGAGGGCTCCACCCACCGTGACTGCAAGCGTCGCGAGAATGGCTCCGGCGATGACGTCGGTGAGCCAGTGCGCACCCAAGTAGAGGCGAGTCAGCGCGACGACGACGGTGACCGTCACGGCGAGGAGCATCAGAAGGCGTTTGACGGCCGGTGTTCGGTCGACGCTCACAACGAGAACGGCAATGCCGAACAGCGCTGCTGTGCCCGTCACGTGACCGGAGGGGAACGAGTGGCCGGTCTCGAGAAGAACCTGGATGTTGGTCGGCGGACGTTCGCGACCGACGAGCGCTTTGATTGCCGTGCTGGCGACCGCCGCCCCGCCAACGGTTCCGATCACGATCAAGCCCGGAACGACCGAACGCGCTCGCCATGAGATGAGCACTCCGCAGGTGATCCCGAGCAGCGCGGTGGCGACCGGGCTACCGAGATCTGTGACGGCGACCGCGATCTGGTTCAGGGCGCCGCTCCGATGATCGACCATCCAGTCGGTCACCGGCCCGTCGAAGCTCGTCAACCACCCGCTTCCATACACCTGGATCGACAGCGTCACCAGTGCAAGCACGAGTCCGCACGTGCGAAGGGCTGTAGACCGAACGCCGGAAGCTCGGTAGATCGAACCGAACGCGAACAGAGCTGCGGCCACCACGATTGCGGCAACCGCGATCTCTGCGGTGGTGCTCTCGGTCAGGACTTCGGTGACCACGTTTCGCACGGTCGACACAGTTGCAGGCATGAATGCAGTGTGACGAGCCGAAGCTGAAGAAACGCTGAACGGAACTCGGCTCTGGGTCTACCGTCTGCTCTACTGGGTGCATCCGAACAACTGCGTGGCGACGAAACGGGGCCGGTGGTGCGAGTACTGGTGGTCGAAGACGAAGTGCGCTTGGCCGAGACGATCCGGCGGGGATTGGTGGCCGAGGGATTCGTGACCGCCGTCGAACTCAACGGTGACGACGGATTCGCGACTGCGTGCAGTGACGAATTCGACGTGATCGTTCTCGACATCATGTTGCCGGGCAAACACGGGTACGACATCGTGCGGGATCTACGCGCCCGGGAGATCTGGACGCCGATCCTCATGCTCTCGGCAAAGGACGGCGAATACGACCTGGCCGATGCATTCGATCTCGGCGCCGACGACTACCTGGTCAAGCCATTCTCGTTTGTCGTGCTTCTCGCTCGGCTGCGCGCACTGGTGCGTCGCGGCGCTCCACAACGTCCGGCGATACTCTCCGTTGGAGACCTGTCCCTCGACCCGGCCAAACATCAGGTGAGCAGAGCGGGAATCGAATTGACCCTGACGCCGCGGGAGTACAGCGTTCTCGAATTCTTGATGCGCAACAATGGTGTGGTGGTCACGAAGACCGAGATCGTTCGCGCTGTCTGGGACACCAACTACGAAGGTGACGAGAACATCGTCGAGGTGTATATCGGTTACCTTCGTAAGAAGCTCGACCTCCCGTTCGGAACTCAGAGCATCGAAACGGTCCGAGGCGTCGGGTACCGCTTTGTCGGCACTGCCTGATCGTCAGTCGTTCGGTACCGGAATCGTCACCTCGAATCTACTTCCACCGCCCGCCCTCTCGCTGACGGAAATGGTTCCGTGGTGCGCCGCAACTATTTCCGACGCGATGGCGAGTCCAAGTCCGGACCCGCCTCCCTGCCTCGACCGTGGCTGGTCCAGGCGGACGAAGCGTCCGAAGATTCGTTCGCGTTCTGCTGCAGGGATTCCGGGCCCGTCGTCCTCGATCACGATGTGGGCTTCGTTTCCGGCTTCGGAGCACTCGAGATACACGAGGGTCTCCGCATGCCGCACTGCATTGTCCACGAGGTTTCGCACCATCCGCGTCAATGCTCTCGGGTCTCCGGAGACCCGAACCGGAGCCACGGCAGCGGCGACCGTAACTGCGGAGATACCGTCGATCCTTTTCTGCTCGGCGAACAAGATGTCATCGAGGTCGACGTCGACGACGATGCCGAACTTTTCGAGTTCGCTTTCGTCAGAGCGCGCGAGAATCAACAGGTCTTCGATCAACTGCCGCATCCGGCGCGCCTCGGGAAGTAGTGCGTCTTCGATCAGCGCGTCGTCGAGGAGATCCGGGCGTCGGTGTGCCAGTTCGAGGGCCGTCGTGATCGTGGACAGCGGACTGCGTAACTCGTGTGAGGCATCGCTGACAAATCGTTGCTGGGCCAGCGCACCTTCGTCGAGGCGCGCCAGCATGTCGTTCATTGTTGTTGCCAGTCGGGCTATCTCGTCGTTCCCTGACGGGACAGGCACTCGTTCACCTTGACGCCCACTCGAAATCGATGCTACCCGAGCGCGGATGCGTTCGACGGGAGCGAGGGCCGAACCGACGAGGCGGTAGGTGGCAAACGCTGCCAGCCCCAGGACCAGAGGTCCGACGATGGCCAGCAGAACGGCAACGGTCGTCACCACGGTTTCAACCGGTTCGCGGTCGGCGCCGACGAAGACGGTGACTGGTCCGGTCGCCGTCTGAGCGCCTCGCCCGATCAGCCAGTAGTCCTCGTCGTCGGACTTCTTGACCCTTCCGAGAGCGTCCGACTCGTCAGGGCCGAGAAAACGTTCGGACAGGAGGTCGCTGTCGGTTCCAGGTGATTGGGCGACTATTCGGTGATCGGCGTCGACGATCTGCACGATTCCGATCTGACTGTCTGTGGACAGAAGCGAAGGGTCGAGATCGGCCGGGTTTTTTCCGTTGAGCTGCTGGACCAATTGCGTGGCGCGAGCGTCGGAGCTGTTCAGCGCGGACAGATGCAGGGAGTTTGCCAGCACGAAAACCAGTGCAAGCCCGGCGATCACCAGGCAGAAGGCGATCACGAGTGTCGATGCCACGGTCGAACGGGCACGCACGCTCCACCGGGAGGGGTGCAGAAGCGACTCGCCGATGAAGTTCATGGCGTCCAGTCTGTACCTTCTCGGCTGTGCATTTACGAAGACGGGTGACGCGGTCCCGTAATCGGACCGCGTCACCCGTCTAGAGGATCAGGCCACTCGCTTGGCGGTGCGGCCGCCGAATTCGAGCATCACGGCGCGACCGGTGTCGTCGGTGACGAAGCGTCCCAACGCCCGGGTGGTGTCGGCGCGCGCAGCGAAGTCACGGTCGTTGAGGAAGGCGATCGGGATTGCCGGCGGCCAGACGATGTCCTCGTATTCACCGAGATCCTGCGCGCTGCCCATCCGGATGCCGATTCCCTCGTCACCGGGGGCGACGGTCATCGTCAGTGAGCCGGCCTGATACTTGCCCAGGACTGCGTCGACGGCAGCGGGTTCGGGCTCGACCACGTCCAGGGATGCCGGCGTGGGTAGTTCAGTGAGGTTGGCCATGCACCAGTCGACGATCTTCTTGCCGATTCCGCCGCCGAGGGCGTTGGTCAGCACGGTGACGGCGAAGTTCTTCTCGGGCACTGTCATGAACTCGGAGACCTGGAGGTTGCTCACGTTTCCGCCGTGCCGCACTACCTGTGTGGTTCCGTATCGAGTCAACAGCCATCCCAGGCCGACTTCTTCGAACATCATCGCGGCGGGACGCTGCGGCCTCTGCATCAACAACCGGGTGGACTCGTCGAGCGGCTGTCCTTCGCCGGGGTGTTCGCCAGACAGTGCGTAACGTGCCCAGACGAGTTGGTCTCGCACCGAGGACCACATTCCGCCGCAAGGGATCATGCCGCGGTCCAGCCCGGTTTCGTTGGACACGAACGGCACACCGTCGCGGATGTAGTGACCGAGTGCGAACCGGTGGGTCATCACGTCCCAGGGCAGGAAGGCCGAGTTCTTCATTTCGAGGGGGTCGAGCACGCGCTGCTTGACCAGCTCTTCGAAGGTCAATCCGCTGATCTTGGCCACGACATGTCCGGCGAGAACGAATCCGGAGTTGCTGTAGGAGAAGACTTCTCCGACGGGAAATTCTTGTCGCAGTTCGTTCAGCCGTGAAACCGAGCGTCCCAGGGCGTCTTCGCCCCAGCCTGCCGAGAGGCCGGCGTCGCCGGTGAATCCGCCGGTGTGGGTGAGGAGGTGACGCATCGTGACTGTGCGCGTGGCTGTTTCGTCGGCGAAGGTCAGTTCGGGGACGTACTCGACCAACGGGGTGTCGAGATCGAGTAGGCCGTCCTCGACGAGTGCCATCGCGGCTGTTGCGGCGAACACCTTTGTGGTGGAGCCGATCATGAACATCGTCTTGTCGGTGACCGGGAGTTGGGTTTCGACGCTCTCGATGCCACTGGTGACGACGATGTCCTTGTCGCCGTGCACGATGCCGACCGAGACGCCGGGGATGTTTGCCTCGACCCTCCACTGATCGACGAGTTCTTGAAGCTGTTCTTGCATCTTTGATTCCTCGAGTTCGCTGGCGTTCTGTGTTTCGGCGTTTTGTGTTTCCGTCATCGTATGTGTATCGGTCATCGTCACGCGTTAACCCGTGGTAGGAAGCGGAATCCGACGTACACTCCGTCTCGGTGCGGCCGTACCGTCGTCCAACCGGCGGCCCCGGGTTGACGGGTGGTCCAGGTCCCCGGGATCTGCGACGGTACGAGAGTGGCTACCGTTGCAGGCTTCTTCGGAGCTGTTTCGTCTTCCTCGGGATTCGGGATTACGTCGCCGATGACGGTGATCACGGCCTCGTCAGCGGACTCTCCACGACGGAACTCGATTGCTATTCCGCCCGAGCTGTACTTTCCCAGAACCGAATCCGGAATCGACTCCACACTCGCGGGGTTCGGGGCGAGGGCTTGCGGAGGTTCGAGTCCGACCAACGCGGCCGCGGCTTCGGTGAAGAGATCACGGTAGAGGCCGTCGGCCTTGCCGCCGCTGGTCAGCAGTGCGATCGCGACATTGTGGCGGGGGAAGATACGCAGATATGCGTGCTGCCCGATGGTGCTGCCGTCGTGCCCGAAAATCTCTTCGCCCGACCAGGTTTCGTGGAACCAGCCCAAGCCCCAACCCGACTTGTCCGGGAACAGTTCGCTGATGTCGATTTCGGGTGTGCGCATCGCGGCGGCCGATTTTTCCGACACGATCCGTACGCCGTCGACGCTCTGTCCTTCGAGAAGACCGAGTTCCGCGAACGTGAGTAGATCTCCGATGCTGGCAGTGATGCAGCCGGCGGGCCCCATCGAGCGGGTGATCGGCCAGACGGGCATCACGACGGAGTTCCCCGTATGACCTGCTGCCACAGAGTATCTCGGTGTATCTCCGGTCAACGTGAGTGTGTGCGCGAGGCCGAGCGGATCGATGATCCGCTCCTTGAGGATGTCGTCCCAGATGCCGCCGCGAAGAACCTCGACGATACGAGCTGCAAGGACGTACGCGGAGTTCGAGTACGCGAAGCCGTCTTCGAGTGGATGAACCTGACGGAAGTCACGCAGGCCCTCGACGTAGCGTTCGACGACGTCGTCGCCGCGACCCTTGTCGATGAACAGGTCACCGTCGATTCCGTTGCGATGGTTCAGAAGTGCGCGAACCGTGATGCGGGCAGCTGTTTCCTCGTCCTGCAGTGCGAAGTCGGGCAGGATCGACCGGACGGTTGCGTCCAGGTCGAGCAAGCCCTCGTCGACCAGCTGCATGACCAGCATCGCGGTCCACACCTTGGTGATGGATCCGATCTGGAACAGGGAGTCGGTGGAGACCTCGACCCCGGTGTCTGCGTTGATCACGCCGGAAGCAACCGTCGTGCGGGTGATTTCCTTCCCGCTGGAATCGAGTGTGAGAATACCGAATTGAGCACCGGTGACGCCGTAACGCTCACACAGTACGTCCAGCGAACGCTTCCACGCGTCGGCTCCGGCAGATGCGTTGGCCAGGCCGGTCTTGGGCAGCTTCGCGGAGGTGTATCGCTTGACCCATTCGATGAGTCGTGTGCTGTAGTCGATTCGGTGCGAGATCGAGCCGTTGACGAGGAACCCGTGGCTTGCACCGGGATACGCCACCAGACGGGTGGGTACGTGCTGCTGGCGCAGTGCGGCGAACCAGGCCTCGGCTTGACCCAGCGGGCACCGCTCGTCCGACTTTCCGTGCAGGATCAGCGTCGGGGTCACCACGTTCTTCACGGCGGCGAGCGGTGAGGCTGCCAGGAGCCCCGCGGAGTTCTCGGGAACAGTCGTGCCGGTGGCGAGTGACGCGAGGTGCGGACCGAAATCGCAGACTCCGGCCATGGCGTTGAAATCGCAGATCAGCCCGCCGGCAACCGCAGCGGCAAAACGATCCGTCGCGGACGTCAGGTGACACGTACTGTATCCGCCGTAGCTGTACCCGGTGATCGCCAGACGGTCCCCGTCGACAAGTCCCTCGGCGACAAGCGCGTCGATCGGCTCGAGGAAGTCGGCTTGGTCGGAGGTACCCCAGGCGCCGTTGACGGCGTACATGAAGTCTGCGCCGTACCCGTCCGACCCACGTGGATTGAGGGTCAGGATGCGCCAACCCTGGGCGGCGAGAACCTGGTGGGCGGGGTGATAGGTATCTGCAACGCCGGTCCACGCGTTGTGCGGTCCGCCGTGAATGTCGAGCAGAAGGGGTGCGGCACCACTGGTTTCGGGAGCGGACAGCAACCAACCATGCACGGTGCGGCCGTCGGAGATGGTGAACTCGCGTTCCTCGGCGGCAAACAGTGTCACCTCGGGGAGTGCTTCTGCGGTGAATTTCGTCAGCGTGGTGACCGCGCCGCTGTCGAGATCGACGAGTGCGACCTCGCCGAAGGACTGCTGCGTGGTGACGATGACGGAGGCGACGCGGGCGTCACGGGCAACGGAGAGCGCCGAGACGACCTCGTTGGGATTGGCGACGAGGGATCGAGAGGTGCCGGTTTCGATGTCGGCCGCGTACAGATGCGTCCATCCACGATCGCGTAGGCAGAACACGATTTCGTCGCGAGTATTCGACAGTGCCGGTGTGCCGCCGGGGTAACCGGGTGCACCGGGCATCACGTTGCGATCGAGATGAGCTGTGAGGGTGACGTCGACCGGTGTCTCGGTTGGGCCGGGGACGGACAGCCGGATCAGGTCTGCAGTTCCGACATGGACCTCCGGAGTGCCGATGGCGACGACCGAATCTCCCTGCGGATGCCACAGTGTGGAGCCCTGCACTCCGGTGGCATGACCGAGTCGCTGCGGGGGAACCGACAGATCGTCGACGAGGATGCGGTAGGCGCTGAACGTGAGGTTCAGATCGCTGTCCGGTTCGAGATTCGCGGTGAAGGCAAGAGCCGTGCCGTCGGGCGACCAGGACGGAACGTCGGCATTCCAATCACCGTCGGTGAGCCGTCGAACTGCCTTCGTCTCCAGATCGACGGTGTGAAGGTGGCGACGGAAGGTGCCGAGCCAACCGGCACCGTCCACCTTGTATCCGAGTCGGTCGGTGACGATGGGAGCATTCGGATCGGCGGAGTCCGAGCGTGAGACCACAGCGGCGAACGCGATGGCATTTCCGTCCGGGCTCCAGGCTGCTGCACCGGCGCCGAGGGGGAGTGATGCTGATGTGGTGAGAGTTTCGGCCTCGCCACCGGCGAGCGGGATCAGGTGCAGCTGCGCGGAGTCGCCGACCTTACGCAGGAAGGCAATCGAGGTTCCGTCCGGAGAGAACCGAGGGGCAGAATCGGCGGGCCCTGCGGTGAGGCGGCGAGCCCGGGAATCGCGGGACACCGCCCAGAGCGATGTAGTTGCCTTTCCGGCAACAATTTCCGAGCGAACGAAGACGACCACGGTGCCGTCGGGAGAGATTGAGGTCTCAGTGGGTGTGACCACACGGTGGAGGTCGTCGAGAACAAATGGACGGTCAGTCATGTAGATCCTTCGAATCGGAGAAATAGATGCAGACGTAAAGCTTTGTCTTCCGGCTTATTTCAGAACGCGAATGCCAGGGCCGGCCAGGGTGCCGCCAACTGGTGCATACAGGGCCGTTGCGCCGTTGAAGAACATGAAGTTCGGCGACGTGGACACCGGAATGACGTCGGACGAGGTGAACAGTGCTTGTTCCGCTTCCTTCCACACCGAGCAGGATTCCTGCCCGGGCAGAACCGAGGCCTTCGCCGCCAGTTCGGCGTACTTTTGATTGTCGATCGATGCGAAGTTGACACCCGACGGTGGGGTGGGGCCGGCGAAGTACGGAACGAAGATGCTGGGGGTATCGCTCTGGACGGTCAGTCCGATCGAGATCGACCATGACGTCAGGTCTTTCGCTGCGAATGTGTTGGAAATGATGAAGTTGTTGTCACCACCACGAAGCTCTACCTTCGCACCGAGCTCCTGCCACTGCTTCATCGCGTATTCTGCTGCTGCAGAGGTGGTGTCGCGGTAGTTGGCAAAGATGACCGTCAATTGCAGCGCTTGACCGTCCTTGGTCAGGACACCGTCGGATCCGGGCTTCCAACCGGCGTCCGCAAGAGTCTTTTTCGCAGCGGCCATGTCGAACTTCGGAACTACACCGGTAACGCTGTCGAAGTCACACGCCCGCGGATCGACTACTGCCAGTGCCGTAGCTCGTGAGCCTTTGCCACCGGTGTTGATGTCCGTGTAATCGTCGAGATCGATCGCCTGCACGAGTGCGGTGCGTACGGCCTCGTCCTTGGTGGGGAGAGCCGCATTGTGGTTGAAGATGAACTGTCCGCTCAGGGTGTTGGACGTCATCGACTCGAGGCCTGAAGCTTCCACACGTTCGATATCCGCGCCGGCAACCGGGGCCGCGTTGACCGTTCCGGTGAGGACGAGATTCGCCGTCGTCGCGGCGTCGGTCACGACCTTGATCGTGACCGTCTTGGGCACTCCGAGCGTGTCCGACGTGGTTTCGCCGTTCGGCCCCCAGTTGTATCCGTCGCGGCGTTCGAGCGTGACGTGATCGTTGGCCACTACTTCGGTGATCTTGAACAGTCCGGTTCCGTTGCTGCTGCCTCGAACACTGGCAGGGTCGTCGAGGGCTGCCTGGCACGCCATCTTGAGAGCGCCGATGCGCTCGAGGAGGAAGGGCGCGGGTTCCGTTGTCTTGATCGTGAGCTCGTCACCATCAGCGGTTGCTACCGCAGTTTCGGGTACGGATGCTCCCAACCACGGCGAGCCGTTGGTCGTGTCGACGACCCAGTTGATGTTGTTTGCCGCTGTCTGGGCAGTGAAGGTCGTGCCGTCTTCACACGTGATCCCCTTTTTGAGGGTGAAGTTCAGCGAAGTTCCGTTCTCGCTCCATTTTTCGGCCAGATACGTGCCCGCTGCGCGGGTTTTGGGGTCGATGGCCAACAACGAGTCGTTCGTATAGCTGTTGATCGCCTGCGTGGCAGTCAGATTGGTGATCAGGGGATGAAGGTTGCCGGGATCGGTGTTCACGATCGTGGTGAAACTGCCGTCCTTCGCGTAGTCGCCGGAAGAATTGCCGCCAGGATCAGAGGTGCTTCCGCACGAGGCAACCGTGAGAACGCCGATCGTGACCAGAGCCGCAGTGGGCACTGAGCGAGCTTTCATCTGATGCACCTTTTGATCGAAGGAAGTCGTTGATCAATGTTGCGCGAGGGACGTGGCCCAGGTCTCGTTGAATCGACTCATGCTGAGCGCCTGAATCTGTCGGATCGTCACAATGGGTGGTCGTCGTTTCTTGCCGCACCACGGTTCGACTACCGTCGGAGTGTGCGCTCAGAATCTCGTCGATCAGATATCCAGACCTTCCATGTCATGGATGTATGGAAGGCCGCGACCGAACGTCAGCGGACACATGGTGACGTCCTGACCTTGGCGGCAGGTCAACCGTCGACGCCCGCGCCGGCACCGGTGCTACGTGCGACGCGAGAGATTCTGGGCACCGAACTACTCGGGTATACCGAGACTTTCGGGATCCTGCAGCTACGCGAGGCTATTGCGCGCTACCACAGCGAGCGATCGGGAATCGCCGTCGACGCCGAAGACGTGGTGGTGACGACCGGTTCGTCCGGGGCGTTCACCTTGCTCTTCCTGGCCGCGTTCGACGAGGGCGACACCGTGGTGGTTGCTCGACCCGGATATCCCGCGTACCGCAATACCCTTGCCGCTCTCGGCTGCAACGTCGTCGAACTCGACTGCGGGCCGGCAACTCGATACCAGCCGACAGTGGAAATGCTCGAGGCTTTGCCGTCGCCGCCTGCCGGTCTGATCGTCGCGAGCCCGGCAAATCCCACGGGCACGGTGATCTCGCCCGAGGAGCTCGCTGCATTGGCGACGTGGTGCGAGCAGCACGGAACTCTTCTGATCTCGGACGAGATCTACCACGGCATCGGATACGGCGATCAGCACACGTCGAGCGCCTGGGAGACCTCACGCGAATCCGTCGTGATCGGCTCGGTGTCCAAGTACTTCTCGATGACGGGTTGGCGACTCGGGTGGATGTTGGTGCCGACCTATCTTCGGCGCCCGCTGCAGAGACTCGCGTCGAACATGACCGTGTGTCCGCCCGCGATCTCTCAGTACGCCGCCGTCGAGGCGTTCTCGGACGAGGCGAAGGTCGAGTTGGACGGGCACGTTCAGCGGTACGCCGTCAATCGTGAACTGTTGTTGACCGGGTTGCCGAAACTGGGCATCACCGAGTTGGCTCCCGCCGACGGTGCGTTCTACGTCTACGCGGACATCGGCCATCTGTGTGACGACGAGGGCGCCACCGCGTGGTGTGCCCGGTTGCTGACAGATACCGGGGTCGCGCTGGCACCTGGAATCGATTTCGACACCGTCCACGGAAACCGGATGGTCAGACTCTCGTTCGCGGGTGCGACAGCCGACATCCAGGAGGCACGGGCCCGCCTCGAGAAGTGGCTCGGGTAACAAACAGCAGGGTCTTCGAGCTGTTTCGCCATGCGGAGGTGCCCTCTGCTGGCACGATGTCGTGGTGTCTTCTGCAGCTACGCCCAAGGGCGAACGACGTCGCCAAGCTCTGGTGGCGTCCGCTGCTGAACTTTTGCTGGAGGGCGGGTTCGACGCCGTTCGTCACCGAGCGGTGGCAACCAGAGCTGACCTTCCACTGGCTTCGACGACCTATTACTTCGACTCACTCGACGATCTGATCGCGTGTGCCGTCGAGCTCAACGGCAACGCCGACATGGAAGCGATGCGCGCCAGAGTGGCTGCGGTGACCCAACGTCGGCGGGGCGCGGAATCAACCGTCGAACTGTTGGTCGAGCTGCTGCTCGGAGACGAAGAGAAGCGGCCGGAGAGCCGCGAGCGTTTGATCTCGCGCTACGAACGATTTGTGGCATGTGCCCGTCATCCCGCACTTCGTGACGTGCAGTTGCGCCTACGAGCCCAGCTCGACGACCTGTTGACCGATGCGCTTCGACGCTCGGGCCGGTCGGCTCCCGAGGGGCAATTGCGCCGTCTTGTCGCGATGGTCGACGGTGCGATGATCACGGCTCTGGGGGAGTACGACCCGGACCCACGGGGGTTGGCCAGGGGAATGCTCTTGGAATCGATCGACGTGATGGCGCCGCCGGTCTAGCTCGGTCTCTATCGGGGGTAACGGCACTGCTCGGCCACCGTTAGACTGAGGCCTCGTGAGCCGCATCCCGAATGTCCTTGCCAACCGCTACGCCAGCCCGGAGCTCGTTGCTCTGTGGTCTCCCGAGTACAAGATCGTGCTCGAGCGTCAATTGTGGGTGGCGGTGTTGCGTGCGCAGGCAGAGCTGGGCATCGACATTCCGGCCGACGCCATCGACGACTACGAGCGTGTCATCGACAACGTCGACCTCGAGTCCATCGCGGACCGCGAGCGGGTCACCCGCCACGACGTGAAGGCACGCATCGAGGAATTCAACGCACTCGCCGGACACGAGCAGGTCCACAAGGGCATGACCAGCCGCGACCTCACCGAGAACGTCGAGCAGCTGCAGATCGTGCGTTCTCTCGAACACGTCTACAACCACGGCATCGCCGTCGCCGCCCGTCTGGGTGAGCGCGCTGCCGAGTACTCGTCCATCGTTATGGCCGGCCGCTCGCACAACGTCGCAGCTCAGGCCACCACCTTGGGCAAGCGTTTCGCTTCGGCCGCCGACGAGCTGCTGGTTGCACTGACGCGTCTGCGCCAGCTGATCGACCGGTACCCGCTTCGTGGGATCAAGGGCCCGATGGGGACCGCTCAGGACATGCTCGACCTCCTCGACGGCGATGCGGCCAAGCTCGAGCAGCTCGAAGCGAAGGTTGCGGAGCACCTCGGATTCGCTCACGTGTTGACCAGCGTCGGCCAGGTGTACCCGCGTTCCCTCGACCACGACGTCATCTCCGCGCTCGTTCAGGTCGGCGCGGGACCGTCGTCGTTTGCACACACGATCCGCCTGATGGCCGGCCACGAGTTGGTCACCGAAGGCTTCCAGCCCGGCCAGGTCGGCAGCTCGGCGATGCCGCACAAGATGAACACCCGCTCGTGCGAGCGAGTCAACGGACTTCAGGTGATCCTGCGCGGATACGGCTCCATGGCAGCCGAGCTTGCGGGTGCGCAGTGGAACGAGGGCGACGTCTTCTGCTCCGTCGTGCGCCGCGTCGCGCTTCCGGACGCGTTCTTCGCGATCGACGGCATGTTCGAGACCTTCCTGACCGTGCTGATCGAGATGGGCGCGTACCCGGCCGTCATCGAGAAGGAACTGACCAGGTATCTGCCGTTCCTCGCCACGACGCGCGTGCTCATGGCCGCCGTCCGCGCCGGCGTCGGACGCGAGACCGCACACGAGGCGATCAAGGAGAATGCCGTCGCAGTTGCGCTGGCGATGCGTGAAGAGGGCAAGGAGCCCGACCTGCTCGATCGCCTTGCCGCCGACGACCGTTTGCCGCTCGACCGCGTTGCACTCGACGAGGCCCTGGCCGACAAGGCTGCTTTTGTCGGTGCCGCTTCGGCTCAGGTCGATGCCGTTGTCGCCGAGGTGCAGAAACTTGTCGACGCCAACCCCGAAGCTGCGGCGTACGCGCCGTCGCCGATTCTGTAAGGGCTACGCCCCGTGCGCCTTTTCGGTGGTCACCACTACCGAAAAGGCGCACAGGGGCCGGAGACCATGGACTGCATCTTCTGTTCCATCATCGCCGGTGAGGCCGAGGCCAGCGTCGTCTACGACGACGCGAATGTCCTTGCCTTCATGGATATTCGGCCGTTCACATCCGGCCATCTCCTGGTCGTGCCGAAGCGCCACGCCAGTGGATTGTCCACGCTCGATCCCGACGACGGTGCCAGGATCTTCGCCGTCGCGCAGAAGATCGCCGCGGCGATGCGTACCGGATCTCTTCCCGTCGACGGAGTGAATCTGCACCTCTCCGACGGAGCTGTTGCGGGGCAGGAAGTCTTCCATGTTCATCTGCATGTCATTCCGCGAAATCGCGGCGACGGCTTCGGCCTGCGCGCCCTACCTCGCACGCCCAATCGGACAATCCTCGACAGCACGGCTGCCGTCATTCGAGGCGCACTGAACTAGAGGTTCACCCGGTGTGGGTGATTCGCGCCGAGGTTTCTCCCAGCACCATCTGGGTATGGCCGACATCGAACTGACGTATTCCTGCGGACTTGTCCCGAGGGACGGAGAGCTTCCCGCTCGCGAAACCATCGCAACGGTCTTCGACGAGCTCGACTTCCAAACAGCAGTGCAGGCGTACTTGTGGGCCATACCCATCGTGTCCTGGGCTCAGTGGATGGACGTGCATACCAACATCTTCGGAGCAACTGCCTCCGATATCGTCGTCTACCGCTCATATCGTGACCGACTAGGCCTGATCACCGCCAACGCGACGACTCCGTACATCTTGAACTTTTTCGATCTCGGTGCAACGGGGCCGTTGGTGATCGAATTGCCGCCAGGGCCGACCGCCGGGGGCATCGCAGATTTCTGGCAACGAGAATTCGCGGTGCTCGGTGAGATGGGCCCCGATGCAGGCAAGGGTGGCAAGACCCTGGTAGTCGGCCCAGGCCAGAGTGCCGAGGACACAGGTGATTACACCGTTGTCCACTCCCCGATGATGCACATCATGTTCGGCTTCCGCACGCTCGATCCCGACCCGGCGCGCTCGGACGCGTTGGTCGACGCCGTCCGGGTGTACCCGTACTCCGATCGTGAGAATCCGACTCCGACGCGTCTGGTCTCACCGGACGGCAAGCCCTGGAGCGGAATTCAGCCGCGAGACCTTCGATACTGGGAACTCCTGCACGACATCGTGCAGGACGAACCTGTCGAAGAGCGCGACCGCTTCCCGATGGCGTGGCTTCGGCAGCTGGGGATTGAGAAGGGCAAGCCATTCGCCCCGGATGATCGAGCGAGAAAGATCTTGCAACGGGCCGTCGAAGTGGGGGAGGTGTTCGCCCAGGCGAATGCGTTCGTCAAACGCTTCCCCGGTTCGCGCTACTGGCCGGATCGCCAGTGGGACTTGGCGATTGTCCTGGACAACTCAGCTCAGCGAGGGGACAACTACGGCGAGTTCTACGAACGCGCGTCGTGGTTCTACGAGGCGGTCACCTTCTCCGAGGCGATGAAGAGTACGACGCCCGGACTAGGGCAGGCATATCTGGGTAGCTACGCCGACGCCGAGGGGCACTGGTTGGACGGAGGAAAGAGTTACACACTCCACGTACCCGCCGATGTCCCGGCAAAGTTGTTCTGGTCCGCGACGGTCTACTCGGTCGACACACGCTGCCTTGTCGACAACCAGCAGGGCCGAGGCGACCGTGGCTCGCGAGATCCCGATCTTGTTGTCAACGAGGACGGTTCGGTGGATCTCTACTACGGACCTACAACTCCGGTAGGGAAGGAACCCAATTGGGTTCAGACCATTGCGGGTCAGCACTGGTTCTCGTACTTCCGCTTCTACGGACCGCTCGAACCATATTTCGATCGGACTTGGAAGCTTGGTGACATCGAGCCGGCCTAGAGCGTGGTCTGTCTCACGGACTGCCGATCAGTTCGACAACGGAGTCCAGAAGGACACTGCGCCAGCACAACCAGTCGTGGCCGCCGTCGAAGATCCGACACGACACTTGCGCTCCTGCGGCCTCCAGCGCCTGTGCGACCGCTGCGCTGTGCCCGACCATGTCGGACTCGTGCTTACCTACTTCGAGGACAACGCGTAATCCGTCCGGTACGCCGTCGCGCTCGATGCGTGCGGCTATGTCTCCACCCGGCGGGCCGTCTTCCCCGCGCTTCAAGCCGGTTGGCCACCAGAACGAACCGGACCCGCTGGCGACCAGCGCGAAGTGTTCGGGGAATTCGAGTGCTGCGAACATCGAAGCCAGGCCGCCGAAGCTCTGCCCCGAGACCACCGTTCGCGTTCGATCAGACGAGAAAGGTGTGACGGCGCGCACCTGCGGAAGCAGTTCGTCGACGACTGCACTCCAGTAGTCGCGGTTGCACGGCAATTCCTGCGAACGGCGTTGATTGTCAACGGAATCGATGGCCAGCAGAACGCAGGATTTCAGTTTGCCGGTCTGGACCGCACGATCGAAGGCGGCGCCTGCCGGCATGACCTCGGCCCAGTGACGCCCGTCGAGAAGTATCACGAGCGGCCGTTCTTCGAGCGGTGTCAATCCGTCGTCCACGGTCTCGTAGATCCACACCGGCCGCTCGACGTCCAAAGTCGAACTAGCCCAGGTGAGCTGTACCGACTTCCTGAAAACTGGAGCATCCCAACCGAACTGGACCGGCGCCAAGGGCATCTCGGCGACGGAACGCCTTGTGTTCACACCTGCGGAAAGCGGATTGAGTGGGTCGGCAATTCGGTGCTCGAGCAACCCCAACCAGCGTGTGCGGCGGGTCGAGTCTTCCTTGCCTGCTCCCGGATAGTCGAACTCGTCGACTACGGACTTCGGTACCGGGATGATGCTGTAACTGCTACGCCAGGTGTTCGAGACTTCGGCGGTGTAGAACCACACCGGACTGTCTCCGAGTCGCTGCATCACGCTGAGTTGTTCTGCGTGATGGTCGGTCAGCGAATTTGCATCCAGGTAAACGCGCTCGACCTCGGTCTCCTCGGGCTGACGCCAGAGGAACGTAACTCGAACAGTCTGTGTATCAATGCTTTCGATGATCGGCGTTCCTTGTTGCACTATCCGATTCCAGGACGTCTCGATGTCGGGCGAGGCCGCGAGGGTAGCGGACAATTCGGTCACCGCCTGAGTTAGCATGAGCACAGCCTAACCTAATTTGATGGGCTTTTGAATTCGAGGAGTGGTCCGCCAGTGGGCGTCACAATGAAAAAATCACGCACCCTGAAGGTGCTCTCCGCAGTCTTGGTAGCAGGGTTCGCCCTCGTCGGTTGTAGTTCTGCGGATGCCGATTCCGATGCTGACTCAGCTGCATCGCAGGGTAATTGGCCGCGTACCGTGGAAACGCCGAAGGGGCCGGTGGAGATCACGTCGAAGCCGGAGAGGATCGTCTCGACCAGTGTGACGCTGACGGGCACGCTGTTGTCGATCGACGCTCCGGTGGTGGCTACCGCATCGACGGGACCGAACACCGATGTCTCGGATGCGCAGGGGTTGTTCACACAGTGGGGCGACATAGCAGAAGAACGCGGACTTGCAGTGTTGCCGATGGGCGGTGCGAACGCGGAATCCGTTCTGGCGCAGAACCCGGACCTGATCGTCGTCTCGGCAACTGGAGGTGACTCCGTCGTCGATCTGTACGAACAGTTCACGGCCATCGCGCCGACAATCGTGGTGGACTACGGCGGAAGTAGTTGGCAGGAAGTCGCCGCTGTGCTGGGTAAGGCGACAGGTCTCGAAGACAACGCGGCGGCCACGGTCGCGAAGTTCGACAGCGCAGTAGAGGCCGCGAAGGCCAAGATCACACTTCCCCCGCAGCCGACCACTGCGCTGGTCTACTACGAGGACGGCAGCGGCGCCAATATCTGGACGCACGAGTCGGGGCAGGCGAAGTTGCTCACGGCGATGGGTTTCACGGTCGCCGACATTCCCGAGTCCGCGAAGAGCAGTGAATCCATGGGTAAGCGCAAGGACATCATTCAGGTCTCGGCGGAGAACCTCTACGACGGTATCGCGGGCAACACCCTGATCTTGGTCAGTGCCGACGACGGTGCGGTGAAGGCGGTCGAGGCACTTCCACTGTTGGCCCAGCATCCGGCAATTCGTGATCACCACGTCTATGCCGTGGGTCTGGACACCTTCCGTCTCGACTACTACAGCGCAACCAACATGGTGAACCGGTTGGTCGAGCAGTTCAGCTGAGCCATAAGTACTAGGCCTTTCACCTTCAACTAGTGCTTTGGTAGGAGTCGGGAATCGAACATTCCCTTCACGTTCGCCGAATGTGGGACCAAGTGGTGCGCGCATGCCACCATGAACGTCAATCATCGGATGCGGAATGGGGAGTGGATGTTCGACTCGGCTGGTCAGAATGCCCCGGGGCAAGCCCTGGCATCGCGAGGGTGGGGACGTTTCAACCTGAACAACCCGGCCACGGCGGCCGTGATCGTCGGCCTGCTGAGTGTGCCGTGGGTGTTCGGTCTCGCCAGTCTCAAGACTGAACCCGAGACGAGCAATCGAGTGCTGAGCGATCCGGGAACCGTCGTCGGCATCATTGGTTTCCTGACGGTGTTGACCGTTGTGGCGTGTGCGCGCCGGCGGTACCCGATCGCGTACTACCTCCTGACGTTGGCAGGATCCGGCGGATTGATGCTCTTCCTCGGCAGTCGATCGCTGGGGGCCACGCCGCTTTTTTGGTTCGCGATCATGGCAGTGTCCATCCGAGTGACAGGCATGCGCCTGGTCGGACTGCTGGTCCTCGGAATGGCGATGGACGTGATCTTGGCGATGTATCTCACCGAACGGGACGGGCTGACGGTCGCCGAGGTTCAGGTGGGGGAGTTGCCTCACTTGTTCCTCGAACCGGCGGCAAACACCGTCACGAGTTTTCTGGTCGTCGCAGCCATGGGAAAGATCGTCGCGCGCCTGCGAAAACAAGCAGTGGAGAACAGTCAGGCAGTAGCGGATCTGCACCGGGACCGCGAACGCAAGATCGCGAATGCCGTTGTCGCCGAACGGCAGGACATGGCACGTGAACTGCACGATGTCGCTGCCCACCACATGACCGGCATGATCATCCAGGCTCGTGCCGCCGACAAGTTCTTCTCGAGCAATCCCGAACAAGCACAAGCCCTTCTGGGGGGCGTCATCGAGCAGGGTCAGCGGGCCCTCAACAGCTTGCGGCAGATCGTGGGGATACTTCGCCTGGGTGAGGAAGACCCCGATTTCCCGACGCCCATGGTCTCCGACATCGACGAGTTGGTGGACGACTGCAAGCGCACCATCTCGTCGATCTCGTTGGAGAAGGTCGGCCGCTTCGACGACCTGGACAGCGGAGTCCAGTTGACGTGTTACCGCATCGTGCAGGAGGCGTTGTCGAACGTCCTTCGCCATGCGCCGGGTAGCGAGTCCAAGGTGTGTCTGAGTCGAGAAGCCGGTGCGGTGAGGGTACGGGTGGTCAATACTCTCGGGAATGCTCGCCCGGCCTCCGACGGGCAAAACCTCGGAATTGTGGGAATGCGCGAACGCGCGACGCTCATGGGTGGTCAACTGGACGCCGGACCGAATTCGGAAGGTGAGTGGGCTGTGCAGGCACTGGTGCCGGTGAACGGAAGGATCAACGCATGATCGATGTCCTTATTGCAGACGACCAGCAGGTGGTACGGCAGGGGTTCGAGCTGTTTCTCTCCGGTCACCCCGAGATTCGCGTCGTCGGGCATGCCAAGACGGGAGTCGAGGCGTACGAGCAGGTGCGTGCACTGCGACCGGACGTCGTGCTGATGGATATCCGAATGCCGCACGGCGACGGGTTGACTGCGACTCGGGAGGTCCTTGCCGAGTTTCCCGGGACCCGCGTCATCGTGATCACCACGTTCGATCTCGACGAGTACGTTTTCGAGGCGCTCGACAGCGGTGCCGCAGGGTTCTTGCTCAAAGACGCCGATCCCGAAGAGCTCTCGTCGGCAGTGTTGACCGTGGCCGAAGGTGGTTCGGTGCTCTCGCCGAGATTGACGTCGAGACTGATCGTGGAGTTCGCGAGGCGCAAGCCGGCACCGATGTCCACGGCGCGCTCCGGATCGGATCACGGTCTCAGTGCGCGTGAGATGGATGTGGTGCAGTTGCTGTCACAAGGCTTGGGAAACAACGACATCGCAGATTCCCTCAGCCTCGAACAGAGCACGGTGAAGTCGCACATCAGCAACATCTGCAAGAAGCTGCAGGTGCGTACCCGTGTGCAGATCGTCATCTGGGCGTACCGAAACAACGTGATCGCCGTATCGCGCTGACGCACGGGACGCTGCGGCGCATCCGCCGCGGCACGGGCAGAGAAGTACACGTGCCCCGGGTCCGATCCCTCGTCGAACCCGGGGCATCCGTGCCACTCAGCCCAGCAGTTTGGCTTTGAGCGTCATGACAGTCGCCGGGCTCAGACCCAGGCCCTCGGTCAGGTACCGATCGACCGACCCGTAGGTCTGGTCCAACTGGGCGAGACCGGCATCGAGATAGCTTGCCTCGACACCCAACAGAGGCTCCATGTTGACGGCCATCTGTTCGCCCAGGCTCGCCGCGATGCCCGCGCGCGTGGCCTTCATGCCTTCGGCTGTGTACTCGTTGGTCAGCAAGTAGTCGTTCATGATCACCGAGCGGTCGACACCGGCGATACTCAGCAGCAGAAACGACGTCCAGCCGGTGCGGTCTTTGCCTGCGGTGCAGTGGAAGACCTGTGCACCTTCGGTTTCCGCGAGACCCGTGAGCAACTGCGCGAACCCGGCTCGCTCCGTCGCTCCGGTGACGAAGGCGCGGTTCATGTCCTGCATCATCGATCGTGAGTCCTCGGGGGACTTGATCTTCGCGATCATCTCGGCGATGTTCCCGGACAGGATCGGAATGTTCTCGTACGCAACCCCGTCGGGCAAGACATCGGGCTTACTGGCGATCTCGGGTTCAGTGCGCAGATCGTAAACCTTTGTCAGTCCCAGCTTTTCGAGATTGCTCATGTCATCGCCCTTGGGCGTGATCGCGTTCGCGCGGTAGAAGACTCCCTTGTTCACGGGCAGGCCGAAAGTCCCCGAGTATCCGGCGCCGGTGCCTGCGACGTCGCGGAAATTGTCGATCCCGGTCAGCCGCGGCGCATCTGGGGTCTGCTCGGAACTGCCGAGGTTGCTGGATCCGAAATCCAGCGAGCCGAACAGCGGAGCCGAGGGGCCAGGTTCGGCCTGCGCGATCGAGGCGCCGAAACCGGTGATGAGAAAGCTACTGGTCAACGCAATGGCCGCGGCAGACCGTAGTGAGCAGGTACGGGTGGATCGGGACATGTGTGAGCCCTTCGTCGAGCGGAGAGAGTGGCGAGTCGATGAGGTATCGCGAAGGCAAGGTAGCGAGTTCGCGTGTCCGATTCGAGAGGAATCTTGCTTTGCTCCCTCTCAGTGGGAGGCGTGCTGCTGTGAGCGTGGGCGGCTCGGGAGGCGCAGTTCATTCCTCGGGACCTGTGTTTGTGTAAAGGTCCAGTGCCCTGATATTGGTTAGCCTCACCAAATCAATTCCGGAGCAGTCCGGTGCGTTCAGATGGAGTTCAACATGCGGGTTCAAGGTCTGTCGCGGTTTCGCCGCGCAGTGGTGATCGGCGCAGCAGCTGCGCTGGCGGTCGGCGTCGCCGGCTGCAGCAACTCCGAGGAGGCGTCGTCCGAATCGTCGACGACAGCCGCGAGCTCGCAGACCCGTGTCTTCGAGGCACAGAACGGATCCATCGAGATCCCGAGCGACCCGCAACGGATCGTGGCCTGCGGATACGCAGTTCTGCCGCTGATTCAGGCGGGAGCGAACCTGGCAGCAGTATGCGAGTGGACCCGTGAACTCGGCAACATGGACGACAAGACCAAGGCCGCTTACGAAGCTCTGCCGAAGGTCGCGCCCGACGGCAACGTCTCCCAGCTCAACTACGAGGGAATCGTCGCTGCCGAGCCCGATCTGATCATCATGGGTGTTCCCGCTCGAGTCGAAAGCCAGCTGGACATGGCGCAGCTCGAGGCGGCCGCTCCCGTCGTCTTCCTGGGACCGACGGTTCCTGCTGATTGGCGAGTGCTGGGCGAGCAGTTCGCCGATGCCGCGAATGTCTCCGGCACCTACGGCGAGTTCAAGGACGACTACGACGCCAAAACCGCCGAACTGGCCGCGAAGTACAAGGACAAGCTCGGCTCGTTGACCTTCGGCGGCGTGTGCAACGTCTGCAAGCCGGAGGCCGGCACCTTCTCACGCGAGTACGCGTCTTCGTACACGACCAATCTCTTCGACGGACTCGGACTGCAGTTCCCCGGCACCCCCGCAGACCCCGCCGACATCCACGTCGAACAGGTATCCATCGAGAAGATCGGCGAAAATCTCGGAAATGTCGACGTGATCGTCTACGGCCTCAACGCCGACGGCTCGATGTCTCCGCAGTTGCAGGAGCTGGTCAATTCCGAGCTGTGGAAGGAATTGCCCGCAGTGAAGGCCGGCACCGTCGTCCAGGTCCAGCATTCGCTGGCCGCGACCTATCAGACGGCTCTTCTGACGCTGGATTCGATCGACGAGGGCCTGTCGAAGCTGCCCGCAAACCAGTAGTTCATCGACTGTGACGGTGGCCTCTCGCCTGCTGGCGAGGGGCCACCTGCATATCCGGATGAGCAGGGCGGACAGCTCTCCGATCGGCGAGGACGCTTACCTGTCCCGGCTACCGGGGTTCTGTACGAACTGCGAACGCCCGATAGGGTGACCGGGTGCGTCCTACACTTGATTCCTACACTCATCTGGCCGGTGGCAAGGTCCGTGACCTTTACACGATCGACGACGAGCATCTGCTGCTTGTCGCGAGTGATCGGATCTCGGCCTACGACCACGTGCTCAGCACGCCGATCCCGGACAAGGGTCGCGTGCTCACCGCGATGAGCGTGTTCTTCTTCAACGTCCTCGGTGGCACCAACCACCTGGCCGGCGAGCCCGACGACGATCGCATCCCGGAAGAGGTTCTCGGCCGCGCTCTCGTGGTGCGCTCCCTCGACATGGTTCCCGTCGAATGCGTCGTTCGTGGCTTCCTCACCGGCTCCGGCTTGGTCGACTACAACAACACCGGCGCAGTGTGCGGCGTCGCGTTGCCCGAGGGCCTCGTCGAGGCCTCGCGTCTGCCCGACCCGATCTTCACCCCGGCGTCCAAGGCGGCTCTCGGGGATCACGACGAGAACATCAGCTTCGATCAGGTAGTGGAGAAGGTCGGCCAGAAGCTGGCAGTGCAGCTTCGCGAGGACACTCTCGACGTCTATGCCCGCGCCTCCAACTTCGCAGCCGATCGCGGAATCATCCTTGCCGACACCAAGCTCGAATTCGGTCTCGACTCCGCTGGAAACCTCGTGCTCGCCGACGAGGTGCTCACCCCCGACTCGTCGCGCTACTGGCCTCTCGAAGGCTACGAAGCGGGCAAGGTGCAGCCCAGTTTCGACAAGCAGTTCGTGCGCGACTGGCTCACGAGCCCTGAATCCGGCTGGGACCGTAGCTCGGACACGACACCGCCGCCGTTGCCGCAGGAGATCGTCGACGCGACCCGTGCACGCTACATCGAGGCGTACGAGCGCATTTCCGGTCTGTCCTTCGACGATTGGGTCGGTCCCAGCGCATGAGCCTGATCCCGCCGGTCGCAAAGAAGGTCCCCACCGAACGTACCCATCACGGACACACGTTCGTCGATGACTACGAGTGGCTGCGGGACAAGGACAACGCCGAGGTAGTCGCATACCTCGAAGCCGAAAACGCGTACACCGACGAGCAGACGGCCGCGCTCGAGCCGTTGCGCGAGAAGATCTTCCAGGAGATCAAGTCGCGGACGCAGGAAACCGACATGTCGGTGCCCACTCGCATGGGTAAGTGGTGGTACTACTCGCGCAGCGTGGAAGGCAAGTCGTACACCGTCCAGTGCCGGTGCCCCATCGCCGGTGAAGACGACTGGACTCCGCCCGACCTGACGCCCGGCGTCGAGCTGGCCGACGAGCAGATCCTCATGGACGGTAACGTCGAAGCCGAAGGGCACGAGTTCTTTTCGCTCGGCGCGTTCTCCATCAGCGAGGACGGCACGTTGCTCGCGTACTCGGTGGACATCGTCGGCGACGAGCGGTACACCTTGCGGTTCAAGAACCTCGAGACCGGTGAGATGCTCGCCGACGAGATTCCCGATACCGCGCCTGGCGCCACCTGGGCGATCGACCACAGTCACGTCTTCTACATGACGGTCGACGACTCCTGGCGTCCGGACACGGTGTGGCGTCACAAGCTGGGAACGCCGCAGAGTAAAGATGTTTCGGTGTTCCACGAGCCTGACGAACGGTACTGGGTTTCGGTGGGGTCCACCCGCAGTGAGAAGTACCTGATGATCTGGGTCGGTTCCAAGGTGACCAGCGAAGGCTGGATGCTGGAATCGGCGAACCCGGAAGGCGAATTCCGCGTCATCATCCCACGTCGCGAGGGCGTCGAGTACGGGGCCGAGCACGCCGTGATCGGGGGAGAGGACCGTTTCCTCATTCTCCACAACGACGTCGTCGACGGCATCAAGGCCGAGAACTTCGTGTTGGTGGAAGCTCCCGTGTCGGATCCGACGAACATGACGACGCTGATCGAGCACAGCGCAGACGTTCGTCTGGAAGAAGCCGAAGCCTTTGCCGGACACCTCGTCCTGAGCTACCGCCGCGAGGCGCTCACTCGGGTTGCCGTGTGGCCGTTGACGGATGACGGCTACGGCGAACGCCACGAAATCGACTTCGACGAAGAACTCTTCAGCATCGGCATGGGGTCCAACCCGGAATGGGCGCAGCCCACCATCCGGCTCGGATTCACCTCATTCATCACTCCCGGGCAGGTGTACGACTACTACGTCGCCAGTGGTGAACTGGCACTGCGTAAGTCGCAGCCCGTTCTCGGAGACTTCGATGCGAGTAACTACGAGCAGCGTCGCGACTGGGCAGTAGCCGACGACGGAACCCGCATTCCGCTCTCGATCGTGAGGCGCGTAGGTGCGCCGGAAGGTCCCGCGCCGCTGCTGTTGTACGGCTACGGTTCCTACGAGGCGAGCATCGACCCGTCGTTCTCGGTTGCCCGCTTGTCGTTGCTCGATCGCGGTGTCGTCTTCGTCGTCGCACACGTGCGCGGCGGCGGCGAGATGGGCCGTCACTGGTACGAAAACGGCAAGACGCTCACCAAGAAGAACACCTTCACCGATTTTGTCTCTTGCGCAAAGCATTTGATCGACACCGGTGTCACGTCGGCCGACCGGATGGTTGCCGACGGCGGTAGTGCAGGTGGATTGCTGATGGGCGCTGTCGCCAACATCGCTCCGGAACTGTTTGCCGGCATTCTCGCCAATGTTCCGTTTGTCGACCCGTTGACGTCGATTCTCGATCCGTCGCTGCCGTTGACGGTCATCGAGTGGGACGAATGGGGAGATCCGCTGCACAACAAGGACGTCTACGACTACATGCGCTCGTACAGCCCGTACGAGAACGTGGAAGCCAAGGACTATCCCGCCATTCTTGCGATCACGAGCATCAACGACACCCGTGTTCTGTACGTGGAGCCGGCCAAGTGGGTCGCAAAACTGCGCGCCACCAAGACCGGTGATGCGCCGCTACTTCTCAAGACCGAGATGAGCGCCGGGCACGGCGGTGTCAGCGGTCGGTACGAGAAGTGGAAAGAGGTCGCGTTCGAGTTCGCCTGGGTGTTGGACACCGTGGGCGCGAACTAGCTCCGGTGTCAATCTGGTTCTGTGTCAATCAGGTTCTGCGGTAACGAACCTGAGGGCGCCCAGCGCGCCCGTACTCGGTCTCCCGGGTGAGCATGCCGTCGTCTGCCAGCTTTTCCAGGTAGCGCCAGGCTGTCACCCGGGACACGCCGACCGATGCTGCCACCTCGGCGGCGGTCACAGGACCTTCCGAATCCCGGACGGACGCTGCGACGAGTCCGAGTGTTTGAGACGCAAAGCCTTTCGGTGCCGCTGCTCGATCGTCGGACGTTCGTAGCGCGGACATCGCGCGGTCGATGTCGTGTTGACTGACCGCAGACTCTCCAGCGGGAAGCGCTGCACGATATTCGAGGTAGCGCTCGAGCTTGTCGCGGAATGCTGCGAAAGTGAACGGCTTGAGAAGATAGAGGACGATCCCGCGAGCCACGGCGCTTCGGACCACCTCCAGATCGCGCGCCGAGGTAACCGCGATGATGTCCGGACTGGGCCGCAAACCGCCCAGGGCGGAAGCCACGTCGAGACCGCTGGCGTCGGGCAACCCGATGTCGAGCAGGACCAGGTCGATGGGCTGGTCGGTGGCGTTGGCCGCCGTAACTGCACGCACGGCGGCGTTCCCGGAATGAACCACGCCGTGGACCACGAATTCCGGCACACGCTCGACGTACGAACGGTGCGCCTGGGCGATCAACGGTTCGTCGTCGACTATCAGCACACGGATCATCGCGGTGCTTCCACCTCGCGCAGCGGGATACGGACAACCAGCATGGAGCCCATCGCCGGCTCGCTGGTGAGCGTGCCGCCGTGCCGTTTCACAACTTGAGAGACCAGTGCGAGACCGAGTCCGCGAGAGCCGGATTTTGTGGAGTAGCCACGGCCCTTGGCCTTTTCGAGTGCTTCGGGTGTCATTCCCGGGCCGCTGTCGGCGACGGCAACAACCATCATCGAATCCTCTTCCATTACCGTCACTTCCACCCACGGAGACTCGCTCGCGCGCGATGCGTCAATAGCATTGTCCACGAGATTGCCGACCAGCGTGACCAACTCGCGTGCATTGAGCGAAGGAACCGGACCGAGCGCGGTGTCTTCGGTGATGGTCAGGTCGACCCCGCGTTCGGCCGCTTCACTCATTTTCCCGAGCAGCAGTGCGGCGAGCGCCGGCTCGTGGACCGCATTCATCAGACGATCTATCAACTGTTGGGACACTCGCAATTCATTGGTGGCGAAGGCCACTGCGTCTTCGTTCCGGCCCAACTCGACCATCGTGATGATCGTGTGAAGACGATTTGCACTCTCGTGGGCTTGCGATCGAAGCGACTCGGCAAAACTGCGTACCGAATCCAATTCCCCGAGTACGTTCTGCAATTCGGTGTGATCGCGAATTGTCAGCACGGTGCCAATTCTGTTGCCCTCCCACTCAACCGGGTGTTGGTTGACCACCAGCACACGCTTGTCGGTGAGGTGCACTTGATCCTTCGCGGGAGAGGCGTCGTCGACTCGCATGGTCTCGGGGATGGACGAAAGTGGCACGGGCCCGTCCGGTAGATCGAGGAGGCGACGCGCTTCGTCGTTGACGATATCCACTCGCGCATCTCTGCTTCGGCCTCGCCCGATCACCACCAGACCCTCACCGATGCTGTGCAGGACGGCGTCGTGGTGTTCGTACATGGTGCGCAGTTCATCCGGCGCCATCCCCAGGGTCTGTCGCCGGATACGCCGACTCACCAGAAGTGAACTCAGGAGGGCGGCAAGAAGACCGCCGCCGGCAACGAACAGGATGACCGGAACACTTTGGGCGAACTGCTTGCTGATCTGCTCGCGGGTGACACCGGCAGAAACCAGACCGACCAGGGTTCCGCCGGAATCGTAAACAGGAGTGACTGCGCGGATCGACGGCCCCAGCGACCCGGCGTACGTCTCCGTGAAGGTCACGCCGGCAAGTGCGCGGTCGATGTTCCCGGTGAAGAGTTGACCGATCAGCTCCGGGCTCGTGTGGGTGAACCGAGTGCGATCAGGCGCCATCACCACGATGAAATCGACGCCGGTTGCCTGTCGGATCTTCTCGGTCTGTGGTTGCAGAATCGCGGTCGGGTCCGGACTCGTCAGGGCTGCCGCCGTCGAATCCGACAGGGCGAGAGTCTGCGCTATCGAGCTCACCTGCCTGCGGATCGCGTCGTCGCTGTCTCGGCGTTCGTCGACAACTGCGAGCGCGGCCCCCACACCGATGACCAGCGCCAACAACGCCAATTGCAGAAGCAGGATCTGCCTGGCGACGCTCATACGTCGGCCGGTCTTTCGTTCGACCATCGAGCGCCTCCTGAACGTAATGAACACAAACTTCCGGGCCCACCTGTTTGCAACAAGAATTCTCCACGACTCGAAGTGATCCCGATCACTTCACAGATATCCGATCCAAAGGACACCCCATGAGCAGCACGGCAACAGGGACAGTAGACGGTTCCCCACAGCCCGAGGGCACCAAGGCAAAGCGCGACAAGACGCATTGGCTCTACATGAGCGTCATCGTCGCGGTCATCGGCGGCATCCTCGTCGGTTGGCTCGCACCCGAGTTCGGTAAGTCCGTCGGTGTACTCGGCACGTTGTTCGTCAGCCTGATCAAGATGATGATCAGCCCGGTCATCTTCTGCACCATCGTGCTCGGCATCGGCTCGGTTCGAGCGGCGGCCAAGGTCGGCAAGGTCGGCGGCCTCGCACTCGCCTACTTCATCGGGATGTCCACCATCGCACTCGCGATCGGCCTGGGCGTCGGCAACCTGCTCAACCCCGGCAGCGGCCTGAACATCACGCCCAATGCGGCCTCCGTGGCCAAGCTTGCAGATCAGGCCCACAGCGCGGGCGGTACCTGGGACTTCATCGCGTCCATCATTCCGACGTCGATGCTGTCCTCCCTCACAGCCGGCAGCGTGCTGCAGACTCTGTTCGTCGCCCTTCTGGTCGGCTTCGCGATCCAGTCGCTCGGCAAGTCGGGTGAACCGATCCTCAAGGCCGTCGGATACATCCAGAAGCTTGTGTTCAAGATCCTGACGATGATCCTCTGGCTCGCCCCGATCGGTGCTTTCGGTGCCATCGCCAGCGTCGTCGGCCAGACCGGTTTGAACGCCGTCGTCCAGCTCGGCACCCTGATGATCGGCTTCTACCTGACCTGCCTGATCTTCGTCTTCGGTGTTCTCGGAACGCTGCTGCGCGCCGTCACCGGATTCAACATCTTCAAGCTGGTCAAGTACTTGGCCCGTGAGTACCTGCTCATCTTCGCCACGTCGTCCTCCGAATCGGCACTGCCGCGTCTGATCGCCAAGATGGAGCACGTAGGCGTCGAGCGCACCACGGTGGGCATCGTCGTTCCCACGGGCTACTCGTTCAATCTCGACGGCACCGCGATCTACCTGACGATGGCCTCGATCTTCATCGCCGACGCCATGGGACAGCCACTCGGTTTCGGTGAACAGCTCTCGCTGCTGGTGTTCATGATCATCGCCTCCAAGGGCGCTGCCGGAGTCAGCGGCGCCGGTCTGGCCACGCTGGCAGGCGGACTGCAGAGCCATCGCCCCGAGCTTCTCGACGGCGTCGGACTCATCGTCGGAATCGACCGCTTCATGTCGGAAGCGCGAGCGATCACCAACTTCTCGGGCAATGCGGTTGCGACTCTCCTGGTCGGCGCCTGGACCAAGACGATCGACAAGGAACGCGTCGTCGAGGTACTCGACGGGAAGATTCCGTTCAACGAAGCCACGATGCTCGACGACGAGGACGAAGAAGAGCAGCACAAGCTCGAAACGGCTCCGACCGGCACCAAACAGTCGTTCGTGAGCCATCACTAGAAACGTCCGCTCTGCTGAACGTTTGACTGCGCTGCAGGCGCGGAACCCGATCTACGATCAGTGATCCTGGTCGTAACGATGAAAGAGACCGCCGCACCAACCGTGCGACGGTCTTTTTCTGTTCGTGGCTAGGTGTACCAGGTCGGTTCGGGAATCTCGCCGGTCAGAAAACGACTACCGACTTCACGGCGCTTGTACGCGAGCGGATCGTGAAGGGTATGCGTCCGGATGTTGCGCCAGTAGATGTCCAGGCCGACGTCGTTGGACGTGGCTCGGGCACCGGTCAGTTCGAAGATCTTGTTGCTGATCTCCAAGGAGACGTCGGCGGCGCGAAGTTTTGCGGCCGCAATGCGTACGGCGAGGTCGCCGCGAGCCTGCTCGGTGAGGTTTTCGCGAGCGTCGTGGAGCACGGCGTCGGCCTCACGGCTGACCTGATCCACGAAGGCCTCCGCTGCCCACAGCTTGGATTGCAAGTCGCCGTAGCCCTCACGGAGGTACCACTCGTCGGTTGCGATTTCGCGGTTGTCACCGCCGTACGGCCATGGACGCGTACGGGTTCGGGTGTACTCGGCGGCAGTGTCCAGTGCGCCACGAGCGATCCCGAGGTAGAAGTTGGCGAACACGATCTCGATCGCCGGGAAGTTCAGGGTGTTGTAGACCAGAGGTTGGAATTCCTTGTCGACAAAGCCTGCCGCACTTGCCCAGTCGACCTCGACGTCGTTGATCTCGACACTGCCGGAATCGGTGAGGCGCTGCCCGAGATTGTCCCAATCACCGCGGAAGACTATGCCGTCCTGAGCAGTCGGCACGATTGCGAACACATGCGTCGCAGTTCCGTCGATGATTCCTTCGAGCACCGTGAGGTCGGTGACTCGGCCGCCGGTGGAAAACGACTTCACACCGTTGAACACCAGGGTGTCTCCGCGGTCCGCGACGGTGAGGTCGGTGTCTCGAGGGTTGACCGCGCCGCCGAAGAAGAATCGGTTGCTCGTGTACAGCTCCTCGACAGCGGAGATCTGCGGATCGGTTCCGACCAATCTGGCTGCCCATGCCCACAGGTAGTGGTATCCGAGCAGTTGTCCGATGGAGCCGTCGGCGCGGGCGATCTCCCGAACCACCTTGTAGGCGGTCTCCCATCGCTGCCCGCCGCCGCCGAACTCGACCGGGCCCAGGAGCGTCACAAGACCACTGTCCTTGAGCAGCTGAACTTCTCGGAACGGTGGTTCGCCGGCTCGGTCGCGGGCGAGTGCGTCGGCGGCAAGGATGTTGCTCACCTCGCGAGCCCGGTCGATCCAGCCTTCGGATGTGTCGGGAACGCCGACGAAGACTTCGGTTTCACTGGTCACGGTCATGCCTGTTCATCCTTTTCGGTCGGTGCGGTCCCGATGGCCCACACGTAAATCGGTTCGGTTCCGTTGATTTCGTAGTCGCCGACAACTTTGGATTTGAAGACGACCGGATTGTGGCTGGCGACGGTGCGGGCGTTGCGCCAGAATCGATCGAGATCGAGGTCGCGGCTGACTCCGGAGGCACCGAGTGCGTCGAAGATCTTGGCCGTGGCCGGCACGACGAGTCCGATCGAGGCGACTTGCCCTCGCCCCGAATCGATTTCGGCTGCGATGTTGGCGGCCTTCTCTTCCTCCGGCGAGCCGGAGAATGCGGCTTCGTAAGCCCATTGGGACGACTGTGCTGCGTGCAGTGCAACGGCCTCGGCTGCAAAGGCGGCAGAGGACACCTCGCCGACAACTTGCTGGATCTGCGAATCCTGCGCGTATCTCGGAGCGTTGCCGTGACTGAAGGTTCGAGTACGAGAGGCAACTCGACGAGAGATTTCGATCGTAGCAGCCTTGGCGATGCCGGCGAGAGTGGCGAGGTGGAACAATTGGTAGAACGCGGTCTGGTATTTAAATCGTGTCGAGAAGTCGAAGATGTTCTCCGGCTGTACAATTGCGTCCTCGTAGACGGACGAACCGGAGCCAGTCGTCTGCTGACCGAACCCGTTCCAATCGTCACTGTGTGTGACACCGGGTTGTCTCGCCTCGACCGCCGCGATCACGAATGCGCCGGTGTCGGTGCGCTGCGAGTACAGGTCGATCCAGTCGGCGAAGATGGAACCCGTGCTGTAGAACTTTGCCCCGTTCGCCAGGAAATGGTCGGCATCGGGTGCGGGCGAGACCTTGGTATTGGCTTCGCCCAATGCAACGTCGCCGATTTCGGTCCATGCGTTGCCGACCAACTGTCCCTCCGCGAAGCGTCGGAGCCAGATGTCACGCTCCGGGCCGGGGTCGGCGACCAGTCGGTCTTCGACAAATGCGAAATGTCCGCGCAGGGCCTGGGTGATATTGGAATCGGCGCTCGACAGCTCGACTAGTAAGCGGATCAATTGCGGGATGCTCGCACCGGATCCACCGTGTGTTGTCGGCACCCGAACGGCGCCGAAGCCTGCATTCTTGAGTGCGTCGATCTGTTGGAAGGGAAGTACGTGATCGCGTTCGCGTTCGACGACGCCTTGTGCGACGTCCGCGAAGATCGGACGGAATTTCTCTGCCAGTATTTCGTAGTCGACCTCACTTTTGATCGGATCAGCAGACCGGGGTACGGCATTCGGCGTCAGTGCGGTGGTCATGGGAAGAATGCAAGCTGTAAACACCAGGGGCGTCGATCCTTCATCGCGACCTGATTCGAAGTGTTGTCAGTCCGCGCAAATCTCGGTTCGATGGCCTGCCGGGCACTCTTGTGGAAATCGAGTGGTCAGTGGGGTTGCTCGCGAACGTGCTCGACGGTCCATCCGCTCCATTCGACGGTCCCTCCGGCACCACAATCATGTCGGAACGGCAGCCCTGGAGGACCGGAGCGAACGACGACGCGAAAGTCTCTCCCCTCCAACCGAAGATCGACAGTCGTGTGTTCTCCGTCGACACTCTCCCTGATGCTCTCGAGTGCGTCCGTGGCGACGATGTCGGTGGCGCGTCGGACAGCATGTTCGGCTGCCTGAGCGGCCTGTGACAGTGCCGCCCGGCCGCGCAGGTGCAGCAGCTCCAATTCTCCGGCTCGGTATTTCTCGGCAGCATCGATTGCGGAGTTGCCGTCCAGTCGGCTGAAATAGACTGCGGCAGGCCACGCAATCATGTTGGCCGCGAAACGATCTCCGCCGATGTGACTGCATTCCCACACATCTGCGATCTGTGCCGCGTTCAGTGCCGACGCGACCGGGCGGCCGAGTTCCGCGCAGCACGCATCCTTCTTTCCATGCGTGCAGACTGCGAAGAGCGGTTCCGTGCGGGAGCGGCCGAAGTCGGGTTCCGCTCCGGTGGCCATCGATTCGAACGGCAGTACCGACAGGTCCTCGTATCGGTCGACCGCCCCTTCCCGCATCCATTGGCGTGTGCCGTCCGTCCAGGCGAGTACACACGTCGGGGTGAGCACCCGGCGGTTGCGGGTCCGCCGGATCACCACGACACGGATACGGCCCTGCGCTGCGTAGATCTTTTCGGTGAGCGCGACGGGGAGAACGTCGTCAGGGGCGGACGCCGGCCAGGGGCCGGGATGCTCGATCAATACCCACAGATGTGTCATTCCGGCGCGACCGACCATAGGTTCGCCGGCGGTCGACGACTGCCGTGTACAGGCGTGAGGGCGTCGACTGGTTTGCGGATTGGCGACAAATTCCGGAAAGCACTGCATAGATCCTTTCCCCAGGACACCGTCGCTGTGGCAGGGGAGGGAAGACATGATGAGGCTCCAGTCTCGTAGGTTAGGCTCACCAGACTATTGGATGGTGAATCCTTTGCTCAGCCGCGGTGAATGCACGTGGCTGTGACGGTCGGAAGCAGTCGGTAACAGGAGTTTGTGAATGAAACGCAGTAACTCGCGGACGAAGTACATGCTGGGTGGTTTTGTCCTCGCCGCCATAGTGGCAACGACAACGGCGTGTGGCAGCGACGACAAGACGGATACCGGCAGTCAGTCTGCCGACACCGTGCACGCGGTCACCCACGCCCGTGGAACTACCGACGTACCGACGGATCCGCAGCGAGTTGTCGTGCTCGAGCCGGTTCAGCTCGACACGTCGGTAGCGCTGGGCGTGATTCCCGTGGGCACCGCGGTACTCAGCGAGACGACCGGCGTTCCGGCGTACCTCGGTGAGAAGGCGGCGGAGATCGAGATGGTCGGAACCGTCGCGGCACCGAACCTCGAGAAGATCGTCGCACTGAGCCCGGACCTGATCATCGGAACGGAATCGCGGCACGGTGATCTGTACGAGCAGCTCGCTGCCATCGCACCGACCGTCTACATGGCAACTCAGACCGATCCGTGGCAGGACAACGTCCAGTTCGTCGCAGAGGCGTTGAACAAGACCGATCAGGCAGGTGAACTGCTCGGTGACTACACGGCACGCTGCGAGGAAGTGGCGAGCAAGCACAGCACCGAGGGCAAGACCGCTCAGCTGATCCGCCCACGCGACGACGTTCTGACGCTGTACGGACCCACGTCGTTTGCCGGAAGCACTCTCGAATGTGCTGGACTCACGATTCCCGCACGCGACTGGGAGAACTCGATCTCGGTGGACCTCTCCCCGGAATTCGTCTCCGGAGCCAACGCCGACCTCATCCTGGTCACCTCCGCGAAACCGGCCGATGCCGGCACGATGCCGAAGGCCGTGGCCGACAACGCCGGATTCTTCCCGAACCCGCATCTGGTGGACATGTCCTACTGGATCACCGGCGTCGGACCGCTCGGCGGCCTCACCGTTCTGGACGACCTCGATCGCATTCTCGGAGCGTCGAATTAGCAGTGCGCGAAGGAGCAGTGCGTGAGAGAGTCGCTAAGTTGGAGCCTATGACAACTCCAGTACAGAACATCGCGATCAACACCCTCGGTGGCGTGCCCACCTCTTTGGGTGAATACGACGGCCGCGCCGTCCTCGTGGTCAACGTCGCGTCCAAGTGTGGACTGACCCCGCAGTACGCGGCGCTCGAGAAGCTGGCCAGCGAGTACGCCGATCGCGGTCTGACCGTGATCGGTATCCCGTGCAACCAGTTCATGGGGCAGGAACCGGGTACCGCCGAAGAGATCGAGACGTTCTGCTCCACTACCTACGGCGTCACGTTCCCGCTTCTCGAGAAGATCGAGGTGAACGGCGAAAACCAGCATCCGCTGTACGCCGAGCTCACCAAGGCGGCCGACGCCGAAGGCGCTGCGGGAGACATTCAGTGGAACTTCGAGAAGTTCCTGATCGGACCGGACGGCACCGTCGTCAACCGCTTCCGTCCGCGGACCGAGCCTGACGCACCCGAGGTTGTCGCCGCGATCGAAGCTGCGCTTCCCAAGAACTAGAGGTTTCCAAGAACCAGTAGGTGCGCTGAAAACTGCCGCCGGATGATCATCCGGCGGCAGTGTGCTGTTCACCCACAGCTGCCACTATCGGAGTATGTCCGCAGAACTGATCGTGTCGGTATCCGGAATTAGAGACGAGACATGTTATCTCGCTGCCGGATTCGCAGACGAGATGGACACTCGAGGTGTCCGCTTGTCGCTCCTGGTGGCGCCGCGACTGAAGGACAAATACCGACTGGCCGACGACGCGGTGACGACGGCTTGGCTGCGTGAGCGTCGCGAGCACGGCGATGCCATCGTTCTGCACGGCTACGACCAGGCCGCGACCAAGCGTCGCCGAGCCGAGTTCGCCACTCTGTCGAAGCACGAAGCGAAACTGCGACTACTCGCTGCGGACCGCGTTCTCGAGCATGCAGGCCTTCGGACCCGGGTGTTCGCACCGCCGCGCTGGGTGGCATCGCCCGGTGCCATGTCGGTGTTGCCGGAGACGGGCTTTCGCACGATGGCAGGCCTCGGGGCAGTACATGATCTGACCCGCGGAACCTTGCAACGGGGAAGGGTTTTCGGGATCGGCGAAGGCTTCAAGGCCGAGCCGTGGTGGTGTCGCGCATTGGTTCTCGGAGCCGGGCGTGCCGCCAAACGTGGGGGGCTGGTCAGATTGTCGATCACGGCCAAGCAGTTGGGAAACGAGGGCCCACGTCAGGCCGTCCTCGACGCCGTCGACCTTGCCCTCTTCCACGAAGCCGACTCGCAGGTGTATCGGTGGAACTCCCCGTCTCAGGAGCTCGGCGCTGCCTGAATTCGGCAGTTGGCAACTATTTGATAGCTACGAGACTATGTCGTCTGTCCGGGTTGTCCGAGCGGGCAGACTCTTCGCGTTTCTCCACTTCCTTGCTGGTAGTAGTGCAGAGTGGGTCAAAATCGCATAAAACGGACGATTAATTAGAGCGCTGGGTCAGCCAACTCCCCCACTGCTAGAGTGCGTGCAGTTAATCTGCCGCTAGTAGATGGGATTGGGATCTCGCTATGCGCACGAGAGTGTTCTCCAAGTCGGCCGAGGGTCTTGTCGCCGTGGCTGTGGGCGCAGTCGTCTGTGCTGCGTTCGTTCCGGCGCTCGCGTCTGCCGCTCCGACCGGCGCGGTTCACACGCTGCCGACGGGCAGTGTCGACGGCGGGTCGAGCGGATCGAGCGGATCGAGCGATGGCGTCCGCACCGCAACCGTCGACGATGAAGGTGAGCAACTCACACTGCGCCTTCACAAGATGAACCTGCGGGGATCCGAGTTCTCGATGGCTGTGCAAGACAGCGACGGAGAGCTGACCGACGCGGTGATCCCGGCGCCCCGTTCGTACATCGGCAGCGTGGAAGGGCGTCCGGACGCAATCGTCTCGGCCATCGTCGACTCCGCCGGAACACTGCGCGGGCAGGTGATTTTCGATCGTGGTGTTTCGATAGAGTTCGTCGGATCCGAGGTGGTCGGTCGCAGCACGGCGCCGATCGACGCAAAACCCAAGTGGCCCACCGCGGCCATTGCGCCGGCCTCGGCCGCAAGGGTCGGCAAGACGGTCAAGCAGTTCGTGGTCGGACTGGACCTCAGTGGCGAGTGGTACTCCGCGCACGGCGCAGGCAGTGCCGCCGTCGCTCTGGATCGGGCCGAGGAATCAATGGCCCGCACCGCTGCCATCTGGATCAGAGACGTCGGGATTCGGCCGGTCCTCGGTCGAGTTGTCCTGCGGGCAGATTCCGCCGGCGATCCGTACTCGAGCAGTTGTGAAAATCTCGAGCAGTTGGAAGATCTGTGGTCCGATCAGGTCGGGTCGAGTGTCGATCAGGCAACCGTCGTGTGCGCATCCGGTGGCGGAAATGCCTACTACTCGAAGTTCGAACTCGACCACAGCTACGCGCATGTCGGTGCCGAGTCCGACGGCAACTTCAGCCGCGTTCTCCGCCACGAGTTGGGCCACAACTTCTATGCCGACGACTACCACGGCGGCGGCGCCGAGGGATCGACCATCATGAACGGTAACGACCTCTCGCGCTTCGACGGCACCGAATTCGCTGCCATCGTCGATGCGGCGGAGGTTGCCTCGGCTCGACTCGACGACGTCGGTCGGTACACGGCAAGCCCGATCCCGCCGTACGCCGCACTCGACACCGCGCGGGTCCGCTCAGGCGGCACAGTCACCGTCGACGCCGTCGCGAATGATCATGACAGCAACGGAGATTCGATCAAAGTGACCGGCGTCGGGGCGACGTCACTTCTCGGTGGCACCGTGAAGCTCGAAAACGGCGAAGTGGTGTTCGAAGCCGGAACGAAGGCAGGCACCGACAGGATTCTCTACACACTCACCGACGCAGCCGGTGGCACGAGCACCGGCTGGATCATCGTCGATGTGAGTGCGTGAGAACCGAATCAGGCGACTTCGACGCTCGACTCCTCGTCGAGAACTCGGAACTCGGTGCCGTCGGCAGCCATTTCCGAGTAGCGACCGTAGAAGATGCCTGCGGCCTCGTCGCGGATGATCGCTTGATGAATGGGAACCGCAACGCGCGGCGCCACCGCGCGGAGGTAGTCGATGGCCTCCGAGATCTTGAGCCACGGTGCGGCGGCGGGGAGGGCGAGAACGTCGATCTTTTGTTCGGGGACGTAGAGGGAATCGCCGGGATGCATGAACCGTGCCGGGTTGGTGGCGTCACCGAGGAGGAACGCGGTGTTGTCGATCATCGGTAGGTCCGGATGGATGATTGCGTGCTCTCCGCCCGTTCCGGTCACCTCGACGTCGCCGATGCTGAACCGGTCGCCCGGCCGGACGCCGGTCCAGCGCCCACCGAGCTTTTCAGCCGTCTGCGGATCGCTGTAGAGCACGGCGTCGGGATTCGCTTCGGCCAGTTCGGGCAGCCGCGCAGGGTCGGCGTGATCGGGGTGTTGATGTGTCACGAGGATGGCGTCGAGGCCGGTGATGCCTTCGAATCCGTGCGAGAAGTTGCCGGGATCGAAGAGGATCTTCGAGCCGTTCAACTCCACGAGCACACAGGAATGGCCAAAATGTGTCAGTCGCATGATTTCGAGTATGCGCCGCCCCGAAAAGACTCGCAGGCGGGTTTCACAGGTGGTCGCCGTCACGCCCCGATCACTCGATGCGAACCATCTCGGGTCCGCCCGGTAAACTGGCCATCACCCGAGCGTTTCACTCCGGGTTCGCGCACTAGTACCGAGGAGCAGCACGTGGCCCGTGTCGTCGTCGAAGTCATGCCCAAGGCCGAGATTCTCGACCCCCAGGGACAGGCAATTGTCGGGGCACTGTCTCGCCTGGGCTTTGCAGGAGTATCCGATGTCCGTCAGGGCAAGCGGTTCGAGTTGGAGATCGACGGCAGTGTCGAAGACGCCGAACTCGAGAAGATCGCCGAAGGCCTGCTGGCCAACACGGTGATCGAGGATTGGACCGTCAGGCGAGTCGAGGCATGAGCGCACGTATCGGAGTAATCACTTTCCCCGGCACGCTCGACGACATCGACGCGGCGCGGGCAGTGAACCTGGCCGGCGGTGAAGCTGTCGAACTCTGGCACGGCGATGCAGACCTCAAGGGTGTCGACGCGGTCATCGTTCCCGGCGGATTCTCGTACGGCGATTACCTTCGTTGCGGCGCGATCGCACGTTTTGCTCCCGCGATGGGCAAGGTTGTGGAAGCAGCCAAGGGCGGCATGCCGGTCCTGGGCATCTGCAACGGTTTCCAGATCCTCTGCGAAGCAGGTTTGCTCCCCGGTGCCCTGACCCGTAACCAGGGTCTGCACTTCATCTGCCGCGACGAGTGGTTGACGGTCGAAGCCAACAACACGGCGTGGTCCTCGCGATACGAGGCCGGCGCGCAGATCCTCATCCCCCTCAAGTCGGGTGAAGGTCGCTTCCAGGCGTCCGAGAAGGTTCTCGACGAACTCGAGGGCGAAGGCCGCGTCGTCTTCCGTTACTCGGAGGAGAACCCCAACGGCTCGCAGCGTCGTATCGCCGGTATCTCCTCGGCCAACGGCCGGGTCGTCGGTTTGATGCCTCACCCCGAGCACGCCACCGAGGCTCTCACCGGTCCCAGTGACGACGGATTGGGCTTGTTCTACTCGGCCCTCGACGCGATCGTCACTGCCTGATCGCCTGCTGATTTTCACCACTGAACGCCGACCGGAAATCCGGTCGGCGTTCAGTCGTATGTGGGCCCGGTACCCAGGGCTACTGGCTGTAGGAACTGAGGAAGTTGCCGAGTCGCTCGAGTGCCGTCGAGAGATCGTCGGTGTTGGGGAGAGTCACCAACCGGAAGTGATCGGGTTCGATCCAATTGAACGCGCGACCGTGGCTGACAAGAATCTTCTCCGATTCCAGTAGATCGAGAACGAACCTCTCGTCGTCGACGATGCCGAACTTGTCGACGTCGAGCTTGGGGAACAGGTACAGCGCCCCGTCGGCCTGTTGGCAACTGATCCCGTCGATGCTGTTGAGCGTGGTGTGTGCGAGATCGCGCTGGGCCGTCAGCCGACCTTGTGGAAGCAACAGGTCCTCGATGGACTGGCGTCCACCGAGTGCAGTCTGGATAGCGTGCTGCGCCGGCACGTTGGCACACATTCGCATGTTGGCCAGCAATTTGATGCCTTCGATGAAGCTCGACGCCCGCTCGAGTGGTCCGGTGATGGCCAGCCATCCGGCTCGGAATCCGCACACGCGGTAGGCCTTGGACAGTCCCGAATACGTCAGACACAGAACGTCTCGCCCGGTCATCGTCGCAAGGTTTGTCATGGATCGGCCGTCGTAGACGATCTTTTCGTAGATCTCGTCGGCGAAGAGCATCAGATCGTGTTTGCGCGCTAGATCCACGAAGCGTTGCAGCACCTCCGTCGAGTAGACGGCGCCCGTCGGATTGTTGGGATTGATGACGACAATCCCTCGGGTGCGCGGCGTGATCCGAGCTTCCAGATCGTCGAAGTCCGGTGCCCAGCCTTGGCTTTCATCGGTGAGGTAGTGGACGGGCGTGCCGCCGGCAAGTGAAACCGAAGCCGTCCACAAGGGATAGTCGGGAGCGGGAATCAGGATCTCGTCCTCTGGATTGCAGAGGGCCTGCATCGTCAGAGTGATCAGTTCGGACACACCGTTTCCGAGATAGATCTCGTCGACGGTGACGTCGGTGATACCCCGCGTCTGGTAGTACTGGACCACCGCAGTGCGCGCCGAATACAGTCCGCGAGAATCGCAATATCCCTGCGCGGTAGGGAGATTGCGGATCATGGCCATCATGATTTCGTCCGGAGCTTCGAATCCGAAGGGGGCCGGATTGCCGACGTTGAGTCGCAGGATCGTGTGTCCCTGATCCTCGAGTTCTTCGGTCTTGTCGAGAATTCGCCCTCTGATGTCGTACCTGACATTCTCGAGCTTGCGGGCCTGATCGATGGGTGTGTTCACGCGGTTACGTACCTCTCCGGTTCGGGTGGGTGAGTTGTGTTTCAGATGAGAAGGGCGCCTCAGGGTTCGGTCTGGAAACGGACATTGATTTGCGATAGCGCTAGCGGCGAAAGAGGAGTAGCGCTACTATGATTCGACATGTCCAATGATAGCAGTTCGAGGATTGTCGCAGCCTTGCGTGAGTGGATCGCGACGGCTCCTCCAGGCGCGAAGCTTCCGTCCACTCGGTCGCTCGTCAGCCTGCACGGGGCGAGTCCGGTCACCGTGCAGAAGGCGCTGCGAACACTGGTATCTCAGGGGGTTGTGGAGGCTCGTCCCGGTGTGGGGACCTTCGTGCGCGCGGCGCGCGTCGTGCGACCCAATGACTACGGGTGGCAGACAGCGGCGCTCGGATCGCCGAACTATCGTCTGCAGTTGCCCATGGCGCTGCAGTCCACCTCCAACGACGTGATCGCGCTGCATTCCGGCTATCCGGCCCGAGAGCTGTTGCCGGAAGGTCTGGTTCGTGCAGCCTTCACCAGGGCGACGCGAACCGACGCCGTGTTCAATCGGCCCCTCGCTGCCGGGCTTCCGGAACTGCAGTCCTGGTTTGCCTCCGAATTGGGTTCCGCCACTCCTGCCGGGATCACGCCGCCGGGGCCGAACGACGTGGTTGTACTTCCCGGCAGTCAGGGTGGGCTTGCGACGTCCTTTCGCGCGTTGGTGGGGGAGGGGCGTCCGTTGCTCATGGAGTCGCCGACCTACTGGGGTGCGATCCTGGCCGCCGCGCAGGCAGGAGTCACGGTCATTCCGATCTCCAGCGGCGCCAACGGGCCTGATCCTGAAGAGCTTTCGCGTGCATTCGAACAGACCGGTGCCCGTGCGTTCTACGCACAACCGAGCTTCGCGAGTCCGACGGGAGCGCTGTGGTCGCCGTCGTTGGCTGACAAGGTTCTCGACACCGTCCGTCGGCACGGCGCATTCCTCATCGAGGACAGTTCGGCGCTCGACTTCGGAATCACCGCAGATCCCAGCCCCATCGCTGCACGAGACGACAGCGGTCACGTCGTCTACCTTCGTGCGCTGACCAAGAGCGTGTCCCCATCGGTGCGAGTTGCCGGATTGATCGCTCGGGGTCCGGCGTACGAGCGGATTCTGGCTGATACACAGGCAGATTCGATGTATGTCAGCGGGATGCTGCAAGCGGTAGCGCTCGACGTCGTGACCCAACCGGCCTGGCGAACGCACTTGCGTAGGCTTCGTCACCAACTCGAGGCCAGACGCGACCTCCTCGTCTCGAGTCTGCGCGAGCACGCACCGGACGCTCACCTCGACGCCGTACCGAAAGGCGGACTTAACCTCTGGCTTCGGCTCCCGGACACCACGAACGTCGAACGCGTGGTGCAGGACTGCCGGTCGGCCGGCGTCATCGTCGGGGTCGGTGACGATTGGTTCCCGGCAGAACCGACTGGAAAGTTCTTGCGGCTCAACTACGCCGGACCGAACCCGGGTGAGTTCCCCGACGCCGCCCGCATTATCGGCCGAGCAATCACGCAACATATGTAGAACTTCACCTCGCTGGTGGTTGACCTGAACTTCCGTTGAGGTTTTATCGTCGTGTGCATGAACAAACAAGCGATGCAGCCACCGGCCAACCAGCCGATCGGATTCTGGACCGCGCGAGCCGGTGAAGCGATTCGCACGCGCACGCGCGGAGCACTCGAAGCGATCGGCGTCACCCAGCCGGGGTGGTGGGTCCTGCACCAACTTTCGCTGCACCCTGAAGGAGTGGAGCGCGCTGTCCTCTTGCGGACGATCGGTCCGAACGAATCCACCGATGTGATCGATGACGCCGTCGACTCTGCCCTCGAACTGGGGTGGGCGCGCGAAGACGGGTCTGTCCTTCGCCCGACTGATGCGGGCTCCGAGCAGTTCGATCGCGCCGCGCGGGTACAGCAGATGCTGCAGGAAGAGCGGATGCAGGGAATCACCGAAGAGGAGTTTGTCACCACCATCACTGTGCTGCAGCGAACCATCAAGAATGTGGGCGGCGACGCCTGGCACTGGTAGCAGACATTATCCGGGCCCGCTGCCGGGTAGAGCGGCTTCGATCAATTCGACGGCACGGGACACACCGCCCGCCGCTGCGAGTTCTTCTGCCAACTCCGCGCTGCGTCGGCGGAACTCGTCGGCGCTCACCAGAGTCAGCGCCTCACGAAGCTCTACTGCCGTGACGGTAGCGCTGTCGACGCGTACTGCGACACCGGCGTCGACGAGCGAGTCGGCGTTGCCGAACTGATCGACGGCTTGCGGCACTGCGATCATGGGTGTCCCGGTCACGAGTCCCTCGCTGGATCCGCCCATACCCGCGTGGGTCACGAACACGTCGGCCTGCTGCAGAATCGCGAACTGCGGTACCCAACGGTGTATTTCGACGTTGTCGGGCAATGGTCCGAGATCTGAGATCTGCACCTGCTTTCCGATCTGGAGGACGACGTGCCAGCCGTCCATCTGGCCGAAAGCCTCGACGCAGGTGCGGTAGAAATCCGGATGATCGGTGAATGCTGAACCCAGCGAGATCAACAAGAGCTTGCGTTCGGGATCCGGGTTCACCCAAGGTTGACTGCTCGGTTCGAGTGCGGGGCCGACGAACGTGTAGACGTCGCGGTTCACGCGATCGGCGTTGGGCTGCATCGATTCTGCGATCAGCACGATTGCACGGGGTGGGCGTCCGGTGAACTCACGTGGATCGACCTCGACGCCTTCGGCGCGGAAGAACCGGGTCTCCCGATCGAGCAGGTCGACGCCTCTCGGATCGGAACGAATTTCGTCGTACATCGGTGCGGCGTCGGCTTCGTAACCGTCCCAGGCAACGTACGTCGGCGACAACTGGATGATGGGAACGCCCCACTGCTGAGCCAGTATTCGTGCCGGAATGCCGGCGATGTCGTAGAGAAAGAGGTCAGGGCGATCGTCTTCGTAGATTCGGCGTAGCTGCGGCAGCATCGACTCGTAATCGTCCTGGAAAATCGTCAACTGATCGATCAGATCCCCGTCCCAGCTCTTCTCGGGTTCGGCGCCGTCGGGAGAAGGGACGAGGCTGGGCAGCGTGGAGACGTACGGTGCGAATTCGGCCCCGGTCGCCTCGATGATCTCACGCATCGACTCGTCGTTGGCATAGGTGACGCGGTGACCGGCGGCGACGAGACGCGCGATGATCGCCAGGCTCGGATTGACGTGGCCCGGTGCCGGAATGCTCACCATGGCTATATGTCTGCGGGTCATCGATCACTCCTGCCGTCTGACTGTTCTGGAACAACTCCGGATACGGGACCGAGACTATCCACCAGGATGGGTGACGGCATCTGATTTTTGCCGGGGAAGTACCGTGCGCACTCGAGTAGGACTACGCATCCGAGTGCCGGGATGGGCGAGCAGACTTCGAAGCATGAGCACACCGACAACACCCTCGAAGACCACTGCAGCCTTCTATCTTCAGGCCGGAATAGCCTTTGCCGTCAGTTTTGTCGGCACCCTCCTCGGAATTGCGTATCTTCCGATCGATGCGTGGCAACGCGGATTTCTCGGAATGTCCTTGCTGTTCTTGGTCACCAGTACGTTCACGTTGGCCAAGGTGATTCGTGATCAGCAGGAGGCATCCACTGTCAGGGTTCGAGTGGACGAGGCTCGACTCGAGAAGCTGATCGCCGAGCACGATCCGTTCAAAGCGGCAGCCTGAAACCTGTCGGCAAGGTGAGGATCAGCGTGCTGCCGAGAGGTTGCTCGTTTCGGAGCGCCGACAGATCGCCGCCGTGTGCGAGCGCGAGGCTGCGCGCAATCGTGAGCCCCAAACCGGAACCGTCGGATCGATCACCGCGATGGAAACGGTCGAAGACTGATTCGAGTTGGTCTGCGGGAATTCCGTCACCGGTGTCGGTGACGGACACCGAGAGGTGGTCACCTTCCCGTGCGAGTGTCACCGTCACCGAACCTCCGCTCGGAGTGTGCCGCAACGCGTTTTCGAGCAGATTGGCGAGGATCTGTTCGATTCGTTGGCGATCGACCTCGGCCGTGATCGGTTGCGGAGGTAGCGCGGTCGTCAATTCGACTCCACGATCGGCGAAACGTGGCGCCGCTGCTGCCGTTGCGCTGCAAACGATGTCGTCGATCTTCTCGTCTCGGCGATCGAGTTCGAGAGCGTGTTCGTCGGCCGCGGAGACGTCCGCCAGATCGCAAGAGAGCCGACGCAGTCTTTCGAGTTGATCGCGCATGACCAACCATGAAGAGTTGTCCGTGGGGAGGACGCCATCCTCGATGCCGTCCACGTACGCAGCCAAAGTCGATACCGGAGTGCGTAATTCGTGGGCAAGATCGGCAAGCAGGCGTTTGCGGACCCGATCCGAATGATCAAGGCATGCCGCCATGTCGGCAAAGGCAGTTTCGAGACGCGTGAAATCGGCATCTACGTCGGACCTGCCGATAGTCACGTCGAAGTTCCCGTCTGCGACGCTTTGAGCCGCCTCCGCCAGCGTTGAGATCGGGGCCGTGATGCGTCGGACGATGTAGACCGCGGCGATGCTTGCGCCCACCAGTGCGACCGCGATCCCGCACAACAGTGCGATGGTCATGGTCTGAGCGAATGCCTCTTCGGTGTGGGTACGGACATTCGAGTCTTCGATGCCGGCCATCATGAGGTGGTTGTGAAAGAGCGGGGCAGCGACGGCAATGGCGACTGCGGCGATGGCGAGGCAGGAGACGAACAGGACGGCAAGCTGCGCCAGCAGCAGTTTTCCGCGTAGCCCGAGTTTCTTCATGACGACCCCGTTCATGACGACCGCGTTCATGACGACCTCAGGGAGTATCCGACGCCCCTGACGGTTCTGATGAACCGAGGATCGGTCGCGTCGTCGCCGAGTTTGCGGCGTAATGCACGCACATGGACGTCGACGATGTGCTGGTCCCCGAACCAGGACGAGCCCCACACCGAGGTGATGATCTCGGCCCGACTCCAGGCAGCGTCGGGTCGGGATGCAAGCGCGGACAACAGGGTGAACTCGGTGGGAGTGAGATCGACCAGGGTGTCGTCGACACGGACCGTGCGGGCCAGGACGTCGATGTCGAGACCGGGAGGCGTCGGCAGCACTTTTGGCAGCAAACTCGACGCGCGTGGCCGTCTGAGCATTGCTTTCACTCGCGCAACCAGTTCGCGGGGGCCGAAGGGTTTGACCACGTAGTCGTCAGCGCCGGCCGCCAGACCCGTCACCTTGTCCGACTCTTCACCGCGGGCGGACAGCATCAGGATGTACGCATCGGAGAAGGTACGGATTCGTCGGCAGACTTCCATGCCGTCGAAGCCCGGGAGCATTAGATCGAGCACTATCAGCGCGGGCTCGAATTCGCGCACCGAACGTACTGCGCTCGGCCCGTCGTGGGCGAGGCGCACGGTGAATCCTTCGCGTGTCAGATAGTTGGCGACAACCTTGGCGAGGGCAGTCTCGTCGTCGACGACAAGAACGCGCCCCGGTTCCTCGCCAGGTCGTAGTTCGGCGCTCATCAGACCGAGGTTAGTCGACTGCGTGTCTGCATTGCTGTCGCGTGGTGGTTTCCACTCGACTGTGAAGATTCGATGAAGGAAGCCTGTTCGAGCCGGTTATCGGGCTTCGCGGTGGATTTTCGCCGGTAACGTGGCAACTGTGCATGTGCAGCACTCTTGTCAAATCAATTGTGGTGCAGTGCATATCGAACAGAATCAATTCTCGGGAGTGAAAACATGTCTTTGACGGTCAGGAAGAGCGCCGCGCGGTTCGTTCCGGTTGTGGCAGCGGCAGCACTGTTGATTGCCGGATGCTCGGACAACTCCGGGGAGAGCATCAACCATTCTTCCGAAACAACCAGCGTCGCAGCACAGTCGGAGATTCCTGCGGGTGTCAATGCCGCCGACATCGAGTTTCTCGAAGGAATGTACCCGCATCACGCGCAGGCATTGGACATGGCCAGAATGGTCGACGGTCGAACCGACAATGCCGAACTTCTCTCTCTTGCAGCACAGATAGAGGCAGCGCAAGGCCCGGAGATGGCTCAGATGACCGAATTGTTGACGGAGTGGGGACGCCCCGAGCCTTCGTCGAGTTCGATGGAGGGCATGGATGAGTCGGCGCACGCGGGACACGGCGTCGGGATGGCCGAGATGCCGGGAATGATGTCGGCCGACGACATGACCGCCCTCACCGATGCCAGTGGCGCGGAGTTCGACAAGTTGTGGCTGACGATGATGATCGAGCACCACAAGGGTGCCATCACCATGTCCCAGACCGAACTCGACAACGGGCTCGACCCGTCGGCGGAGAAGATGGCAGAAGCGATCATTGCCGGTCAGCAGGCGGAAATCACTCAGATGGAAGCGATGTTGAAAGGGAGTTGAACAGGAGGCCTTGGCCGCGTGACCTTGCTCGGGTGGCTACCTGGGCATACGTTCGAGGCTGATGGCTTGACCGGTGCTGTGCTGCAATCACACGCGAGGGGATGACCGCCACATGGATCACAGTCAGATGGACCATGGCCAGATGGACCATAGCGAGATGAGCCATGGCCAGATGGAGCATGGGGCACACGGTGGTCACGGGGATCACGTCGCACAGTTCCGGACGTTGTTTGCAGTCATGCTGGTCATCGCGGTTCCGGTCGTTGCGGCAGACGCGATGTTCGCTGATCTGGTCGGGTACACACTGCCGGAAAACTCTCTGGTGGAATGGATCTCACCGGTACTCGGCACGGTGATGTACTTCTGGGGTGGCAAGCCGTTCCTCACCGGCGCTGTTGCCGAAATCCGTTCTCGGCAGCCGGGAATGATGCTGTTGATCGCGCTCGCGATCACCGTGGCCTTCTTCGCGTCATGGGCTGCGAGTCTGCACTGGGTGGATCACACTCTCGATTTCTGGTGGGAGCTCGCGCTTCTGATCGTGATCATGTTGTTGGGCCACTGGATCGAGATGCGTTCGCTCAGTCAGACATCGAGCGCCTTGGATTCACTTGCCGCTTTGCTGCCCGACGAGGCAGAACGGGTGGTGGGGGAATCGGTGGAAACCGTGCCCACCGCAGCTCTGGCGACCGGCGACCTGGTGATAGTTCGTCCCGGCGCCCGTGTTCCCTCGGACGGAACGGTGGTCGAGGGAAGCGCCGACATGGACGAATCCATGATTACAGGCGAGTCGAAGACCGCCCGCCGGACTGTCGGAGATCAGGTGGTGGCCGGCACGGTAGCCACCGACTCGGCACTTCGGCTTCGAGTCACCGCCGTGGGAGAAGACACCGCGCTCGCCGGTATCCGGCGCCTGGTCGAGCAAGCCCAGAACTCGTCGAGTCGCGCGCAGGTGTTGGCGGACAAGGCCGCTGCTCTGCTGTTCTGGTACGCACTCGGCGCGGCAGTGCTGACCGCGATCGCCTGGAGTATCTGGGGCACCCCGGAGAGCGCAGTCACCCGGACGATCACCGTTCTGGTGATCGCCTGCCCGCACGCGCTCGGGTTGGCGATTCCACTGGTCGTCTCGATCGCGACGGAACGGGCGGCTCGGGCTGGGATCTTGATCACCGACCGCATGGCCCTCGAGGCGATGCGTAACGTAGACACCGTTCTCTTCGACAAGACCGGCACTCTCACCAAGGGGGAGCCCGCAGTGGTCGGTGTACGCGGTGTCGACGGGTATTCCGACGACGAAGTTCTCAGCGCAGCGGCTGCCGTCGAGTTCGACAGCGAACATCCACTCGGGCGCGCCGTCGTCGCGGCGGCGCGGGAGTTGTCGCTCGAATTCACTTCGGGTTCCGACTTTCAGGCGCACAACGGGATCGGGGTTGCTGCGGACGTCGCCGGTGCACGCGTCGGTGTCGGCGGACCGGGGATGCTGCGATCGGTCGGGGCCACCGCGATCCCGGGGACCGAAGAGTGGCTCAGTGACGGGTCGACCGTCCTGCATGTAGTGCGTGACGAGAAGGTAATCGGCGCATTGGCATTGGCCGACGAGATTCGCCCGGAATCAGCATTGGCCGTCGACGCCCTCCATGCTCGCGGTGTGAGGGTGGCCATGGTCACCGGAGACGCGGAGGCCGTGGCCCATTCGGTGGCTCGCAGGCTCGGGATCGACGAAGTTTTCGCCGAAGTGCTTCCGCAGGACAAGGGAGCGCAGGTATCTCGGCTTCAGGCTGCGGGCCACCGCGTGGCGATGGTCGGTGACGGGGTCAACGATGCGCCGGCACTCGCCCAGGCGGATGTGGGTATCGCGATCGGTGCCGGAACCGACGTGGCGATCGCGTCGGCGGGAGTTGTTCTGGCCAGCGATGATCCGCGTTCGGTGAGCTCGGTCATCGAGCTCTCCCGCGCCACCTACCGGAAGATGGTTCAGAACCTTTGGTGGGCAGCGGGATACAACGCGATCTCGGTTCCCCTCGCTGCGGGAGTACTGGCGCCCGTCGGGTTCGTGCTGCCGATGGAGGTCGGAGCAATCCTGATGTCGGTATCCACTGTGGTCGTTGCCGCGAATGCCCAGTTGTTGAGGCGCTTGGACTTACGGCAACCAACGGTGACCGCGCTGGAGTCGAGAGTGCTCACATCGCAGTAGTGAGCGGTTGAAGGTGGACTACTGTCGGCTCAGGAACGGAATGAGCGCACGCAGTACAGCATCGGAGTCTGCGACTGCGCTTGCGTGGTCAGCCCCTTCGATCACAGTCAAGGCACTGTCCGGGATCAGCGACGCGAGATGCTCGGTATCCGGCAGGCGCTCGCGATCTCTCGATCCGACGAACAACAACGCCGGTGTGGTGATCCGTTGCAGCACGGCGTCGTCGATGCCGTGCTCCTTCTCTGCGCGGCGCATGTAGGCAGCGAGCGCGAGGGCATCATTGATTCGGAAGGCAGTCGCAGTCTGAGGATCCACCGGTTTGCCGCGCCTCACGCCCCAACCGGTCAGAAATCCCTCGATACCGCCGCTTTCGAGTACGTCGATGCAACCCGGGAAGAACAATGCGTCGAACGCGCCCGTCATCGGTCGGCTGCTACCGCCCCCGACGGTCAGCGATCGCACCCGTTCGGAGTGCTCGACTGTCAGCGACATCACCGAACGTCCGCCGAACGAGTATCCGAGGACGTGTGCCGGCTCGAACGGAGACTCCGTGTCGAGGATCTCCAGGAGATCGCCGACCACCAGATCCATTGCATACGAATCGGAGTCGTGTGGTTTGTCACTGCGGCCGTGACCCCGCATGTCGACGAGGATCAGACGATATTGCTCCTGAAGTGCCTTGACGTACCCGAAGCCACGCCAGATGGAGCGCGACAACGCTGTGCCGTGCACCATCAACAGGGGTGGGCCATCGCCCACGATCTGATAGGTGATCCGCGCACCGTCCACCGGATTTCTCACGTCGTGCAACACCCGTCCAGTATGGGTGCCAGTTGCTACGCACGTGAACTCGAGTAGTCGTCCGGTCCCATTCGACGGATGGCGTGGACTCTCACGAACAGTCGGGCCGTCAACTCGGCCTCCCCCAGAGCTACCGGTCACTGCCCGGCGGGGCAGTACCCACTGTTCCAAGCAATGCATCGGTGGAGGGGTCTGCAGTGCTGACGCCTGCGGCTATGCCCCGAATCAGAGCCTCGAAATCAGCGGCGACGATGGTGACCTCCTCGAACTCCGGCTCTCCTCCACGGACAACGTGACCGTCGGGTGCGAGCGCCAAGTACTCGTACCCATTGCGCACCGACAGCAGGACCGGGAGGTGAGTGGACCAGAAGGCGTTGATCGCCGCGCGCTCCGCCGGCCCGGAAGCGACCGCCAGGCTCTCGTGCCGGAACGCATTCCAGGGAAACGCCTCATCGCTGACGCCAACGCCACCGGCATAGTTCTCCGCCGAGAGAAACCACACCTGGTCGTCGGAACTGGCAAGTACGGAGAACGAACTCGCCCACACTACGAGTTGGTCACAACCGCCGACCAGTGGTTGCGGAACTGGGGCAGAGGCCGATCGAGTGGGTTCTTCGCGAACCCAACCTGCGAGCGACAGCGCGGCGGTTGCGTCGAGGTGAAGGCACATCGCCCCACGGTAGGCCAGACCGTCGAGCACCGATAGCGTCAACCGTCGGCCTACTCGGGATCGATGTCTCGAATACCATTCTCGTCCATGCTGATCCACCGCGTTATACCGATGTCGCGCAGAAACGGCAGATCGTGACTCACCACCACCATGGCGCCGCGAAAATCGGAAAGTGCCTGCGTGAGGTGGGCGAGACTCGGTAGGTCCAGGTTGTTGGTCGGCTCGTCGAGAAGAAGCAGCTGGGGCGCGGGTTCGGCCAGCAGGATCGTGGCTAACGCCGCACGCAATCGTTCACCGCCGGAGAGTGCGGATGCCGATACGTCGGAATCCGTTCCCCGGAAAAGGAACCGTGCCAACTGCCCGCGAATTTCCTCGGCTGTCGCGTGTGGCGCGGCCAACGCGACGTTGTCCGCCACCGAGAGGTCCTCGTCGAACACGTCGAGACGTTGGGGGAGCGCACGAGAGGCTACGAACGGAGTCGACGCGGCGAGTGCATCGAGCAACGTCGTCTTGCCGATTCCGTTGCGTCCCACTATCGCAATCCGCTCCGGCCCGGTGATCTGGAGCGATACCACTTGGCCGCTCTGCAACGGCACCTCGTCGAGCCGCGCAACCTGCCGCCCCGGATGAACCTCTGTAGCAGGCAGATCCAGACGAATCTCGCGATCGTCTCGAAGGAGTTCCTCTGCCTCCGACAGGACAGACTTGGCCTCGTCCACCTTCCCGATATGGTTGAGGGCCAGCTTTCCCGCTGAAACTTGGGCCTGACGTTTTCGTGTCTGCGCGATGATCGGCGGCATCCGCTTGTTCTCGAACATCTTCTGCCCATAGCGCTTACGCCGGTGCAGTTTCGTTCGAGCGTCGATCAGCTCGCGGCTCTGCTTTGCCAGATCGGCCTTGGCGTCGCGAACGGTGGCGAGTGCGTTTTCCTGCTCAGCGGTCACGACCTCCTGGTAGTGCGAGTAGTTGCCGCCGAACACGCGTAGATCCCCCCGACGTAGTTCGATCGTGTACTCCGCGGTGTCGAGCAGTTCCCGGTCGTGGCTGACGATCAGCACGGTTCCCGGAAACTGTTGGACTGCAGCATGAACTCGTGATCGAGCGTCGCGATCCAGGTTGTTGGTCGGCTCGTCCAGGAGAAGTACCTGTGGATTCTTCAGCAGCGTTGCGGTCAGGCCGAGTAGGACGGTCTCTCCGCCGGAGAGGGTGCCGACAGTTCGGCTCAATGCTGCGGTATCCGGAACCACCTTCTCGAGGCCGAGTCGATGCAAGGTGGAGAGAGCGCTCTCCTCGATATCCCAGTTGTTGTCCACGAGCGCAAAGTCGGATTCGGAGCCGTCGCCGGTTTCGATGCGGTGCAAAGCGTTTCGGAGTTCGTGGATACCGAGGATGTCATCCACCCGAACGCTCGGATCGAGTGTGATGTCCTGACGGAGGTAGCCGACCTCGCCGGAAGCGGTCACGGATCCGGATTCCGGTGAGAGCTCTCCCGCGATCAATCGCAGCAGAGTCGACTTTCCCGATCCGTTGAGTCCCACGAGACCGACACGGCCACTGGGGAATACAAAATTGGTGTGGGAAAAGACTGATTCGCCGTCCGGCCAGATGAAGGTGAGATCCGAGAGCGACAGAGAAAGATGGGATTGGGTCATGAGTACTCCAGAGGGTGCTTGGACTGTGCGCCCGGCTCAGCAAGTGCTGATGGGTGCGAGTGCCTTCGCGTGATGAACCTCTAGAGGAGCAACGGCCCGTTTCCTGTTCTGTCGGGAATGATTCGTGTTCCAGGTTAGAACACTCGAACGGTCCCGTGCAATCGAATTATTCTGTGCTGTCGGTCTCGTCGGTGCTCAGATTTTCGGGCCGTCAGATTTTCGGACCCTCGGATCGGAGGTCGTCGACCTTCGACATCGCTTCGCGGAGTTCGGTGAGCCATTGTTCGCTGTGCTTGCCCGCCAACCGGACTGTCCACATGAGGGCGTCCGCTCGCGAACGAGCAACACCCGCGTCCACCAGAGTGTCGAGAACCTTGCGTTCGGGCTGACGTAGTCGTGTCATCACCGGAACTGCGAGATGTGTGAACAGGACGGTCTTTTCGTCCAGACGTACACCCCAGGCGACCTTGCGCCCGTAGCGAGCCTCGGCCTCGTCGGCGATGCGCATCCGGTCGGCGCGCGTGGTTTCGCGAAAGCGTGAGATCCTTCCGTCCGCGGCGGCCTCGCCACCGTCGACTGCCGGGAGTTCACCGATCACGACGATTTCTTCGCGGTCGACCTGGACGTCGGCCGTTCCGGTGAACCAGTCATCTGGAAGTCGACCGGCAAACCAGTCGGACGCATCACTCGCGTCGGGAACCGACGCCTGTTGCCAACCTCCGGGACGGCCGAACCTGCGGTCGCCGGAGTTTTGTGAGTTCTTCATGGCGTTCTCCTCGGAGAGTTGGTGGAGTGTGTCGTGCGTTTATTGCACTGATTACATGATTACACCGATAGTCGAACTGGCGCCACAAATTCGGGCATGATCGGAGTCGTGCGCCTTTCACACGCTCGTCAGAGCTTCCGAACTTTCCGTCGTCCCGTGGCTGCCGTGGCTCTGGGGGTATTGGCCGCAGGATCGGTAGTTGCCTGCAGTTCTGGCCCTGACCAGCCGAAATCAGTGGCAGAGGAGTTCGCCTCCGCGCTCACGTCCGATGACGTGCAAGCGGCGGCAGCCCTGACCACCGATCCGGCGGCGGCGTCGACTGCGATTTCGGCTCTGATCGACGGGCTGGGCAAGGACGAGGGAACATTCACCGTCTCCGACGCCACCGAGTCCGGTGATTCTGCGGGGACGTTCACACTCGATGCGGCGTGGAAGTTCGGTGAAGGTCAGGACTGGAACTACTCGACGCAGGGAAACGCGTCGAAAAGCGGGGACAACTGGCTGATTCAGTGGGACCCGGCGCTGTTGGCTCCGGACCTGACCTCCTCGACGACCTTGCGCTACACACCCACCACCGGTGCTCCGCCGTCGGTGCTGGACGCGGCGGGCCAGCCGATCATGGAGCAGCAGGTGGTGACGCTGGTCAATCTCGATTCCGCCGCGGTGCCCCCGGTGGACACGGCAGCCGTGGCGGCCCTTCTCTCGCCCATCGCACCGACGATCACGGCGGCATCGCTGAGCGGCGATCTTGCGTCGGCAAGTGGGAAGCCGGTCACCGCAATCACTTTGCGGGCCGAGGATCTTGCACCGATCGAGGAGAGGTTGGCGGCGATTCCCGGAGTGAGCTTGGCGCCGCAGGCTCGGCTGCTCTCGGTGGACAAAACTCTGGCGTCGCCGACTTTCAGTGGGTTGTCCGATCTGTGGCAGGAGGGGCAGGACAAGTCCGCGGGCTGGGCGGTACAGCAGGTGAAGCAGAACGGAACCGTCACCACCGTCGCCGGCCAAGACGGGCCGGTTGCTCCGAACATCGCGACAACGATCGACCGACCGATGCAACTCGCGGCCGAGAATGCGCTCGCCGGGGTGACACAACAGGCGGCGATCGTTGCGCTGCAGCCGTCGACCGGAGCGGTGTTGGCGGTGGCCCAGAACGCCCCCGCCGACGCACAGGGCCCGATCGCTCTGACCGGCCTGTACCCACCGGGTTCGACGTTCAAGACCGTGACGACGTCCGCGTCCCTGCAAGCCGGCGTCGCTACACCGGACACCGTTCTGCCGTGCCCGGGTACCGAGAACATCGAGGGCCGTCAGATTCCCAACGACGACGAGTTCGACCTCGGATCGGTTCCGCTGCACACCGCGTTCGCGAAGTCGTGCAACACCACAATGGCGAGGATGGCCGTCGGTCTGCCCGCCGATGCTCTGCACAAAGCGGCGCTGCAGTTCGGGCTCGGCGTCGACTACGTCACCCCCGGACTCACGACGGTGACGGGCAACGTCCCTGACGCGAACACCCCCGCCGAACGCGTCGAGTCCGCGATCGGACAGGGCACGGTGACCGCCACGCCCTTCGGGATGGCTCTCGTGGCGGCCTCGATCGCCAACGGAACGACACCCGCGCCGATGTTGGTCAAGGGACAGCCCGGCGTGGCAGATCAGACCGTTGCACCGGCTCCCGCGGAGGTGACCGAACAGTTGCGGGTGATGATGCGCGAGACCGTCACAGGCGGTACGGCGACGTCGTTGCAGGACATTCCGGGGCTTCTCGGCAAGACCGGCACGGCCGAAACCGAGGGTGGCCCGGCACATGGGTGGTTTGTCGGAATCAAGGGAGACCTCGCATTTGCGGTATTCATCGCGGGTGCGGACAGCTCTTCGCCTGCAGTGCAGGTAGCGGGCACTTTTCTGCGCTGAAACCTGTTTTCCATTGCAGTTGGATCACACCGTCGTAGCTTAACTGTGACACGTTCGTAGGCATCCCGTGCTTGTTACTCGTGTGACAGAAGTAAAGAGTTACATGCATGGGGCCCGGAGGACAGCACAACCGTCGTGGAAAATATGTCGTTGCGTCGATAACTGCTGTCGTTCTGACAGTGGCGCTCGCGTCGTGTGTCATCGGTGGGGAGAAGAAATCCGACGCCGCCTCGGTGGTGGAGGACTTCGTCACCGCCCTCAACAACCACGACGCCGAAGCTGCTGCGGCGCTCACGTCGTACCCCAACGCGGCGCGGCCGTCGATCCAGCAGATGTTCGACGGACTGGCCGCCAAGTCCACCGACTTCGACGTCGCTCAGGTCATGGATCTGGGTAGCGACTCCGGACTCTTCACACTCGACGCGTCCTGGAACTTCGGCGAAGGCAAGGACTGGAGCTACCAGTCGCAGGGTGAGGTTCGTGATCTGTCGGTCGGCTGGCGTGTGTCCTGGGACCCGTCGGTCCTCGTCCCCGACCTCGGCAACGGTCGCACCGTTTCGTACACCCGCACGGACGCAGCGCCGCCGAAGGTAGTCGACAGCACCGGCACCCTGCTCATGAACGAGCAGACCATCAACGCGATCACTCTTGACCCGGCCACCATGCCGGACCCCGTCGACACCACTCGTCGCCTCGCCACGGTGCTCGAACCTGTCGCACCGTTGGTCACTTCGGAGTCGATGTTGGCCGACCTCGCCGCAAACCCCGGCAAACCCGTCACCGCCGTACTGCTCCGCGATCCCGACTACGCCTACCTGGAAAGCGATTTTGCGATCCCCGGTGTCGTCGTGGTCAAGACACCCAAGCTGATCGCCTCCGACCGTCGCATCAACTCGCCGTTGCTGGACCCACTGCGGACCGTGTGGCAGGCCAATCGCGACGCCACCGCCGGCTGGGCGGTCAATCTGGTCGAGCCCAACGGATTCCCGATCAAGCAAGCCGGCTTCCAGGGACCTCCCGGCCCCGACGTCGCCGCGACCCTCGATTCGCACGCTCAACTCGCCGCGATCGAAGCTGTCGTCAGTGCAGGTACTCCTGCGGCCATCGTCGCGATCCGCCCGTCGGACGGCGCCATTCTGGCTGCCGCACAGAACAATCAGGCCATCGAACAGGGCCCGATCGCCTTCACCGGGTTGCGCCCGGCCGGCGGCGCCCTCGATCTGGTCCGTCTCGCATCGTCGATGCAGAACGGCGTCGACCCCGGCGCCGTGTCACCCGAGCAGTTGGCCGACACCGGGCAGCAACTCGGACTCGGCAACGGCTTCCACATTCAGGGACTCGAACAGCAGACAGCAGTGCTTGCCGCGAACCGCCCCGGCGTGGACCAGGCGATGAACAACGTCATGGCCAACAAGACGTCCAACGACGCGAGCGCACCGACGGTAACTCCGTTCGGAATGGCGATGCTCGCGGCATCGATTGCCCGCGGCAGTGCCCCGATGCCGATGATGGTCTTCGGACAACCGGCTACCGCCGACGTCACGCCGACGGCGTTGCCCGGCGACGTCAACAATCGTCTGCGTGACGCCATGCGAGGCGCCGGCGGACTGGCTGGGTACCCGGACATGATGGCGGCCGGTGCAGCGAGCGGTGACGATCGCTGGTTCTACGGATCACGCGGAGACTTCGCGTTCGCGGTGTTCGTCGCAGACGCCGACGGCGGCGATCGAGCAATGCAGATGACGGACAAGCTCTTCCAGGAACTCGGCAAGCCTGCCGACAAGTAGTACCGGGCACCGCGAGTAGATTCCTGGTTCGTGAACCTGCTCGATTTCCTTTTCCTCGTCGTAGCGGGTTTCTTCAGCGGTCTAGTCGGTTTTGTCACCGGTCTTGCATCGATCGTTTCGTATCCGGCGCTGCTGAGCGTCGGGCTCTCACCGGTCAGCGCGAACATGACCAATACCGTCGCGTTGGTGGCCGTCGGCGTCGGAGCGTTGGCGAACTCGTCCCGTGAAGTTGCCGATACCGGTCCGAAACTTGTTCGCTGGTCTCTCTATTCGGCGGCCGGTGGCATCATCGGTGCCCTCATCCTGTGGCTGGCACCGGAAGGTTCGTTCGAATCCGTTGTGCCGGCGATGGTCGTGTTCGCCTCGCTCGCGCTGCTGCTGCAACCGAAGATTCGTGAGTTGTCCGGCGGCGGTGACCGCCCCGGAATCTACTCGGCAGCACTGTTCGCCGTCGCGGTTTACGGCGGCTATTTCGGTGCCGGTGCCGGAGTCATCTTCCTGGCTGCGACGCTCATCCTCACATCCGAAACGGTGTGGCGTGCAACGATCCTGAAGAGTTTCTTTCTCGGCATCGCCAATCTTGTGGCTGCACTCATCTTCACCTTCTCCGGACAGGTGCATTGGGTGGCCGCGTTGGCGATGGCGCTCGGCGCGTTGGCCGGAGGTTGGTGTGGCCCGCCCGTCGTCAAGAAAATCCCGCCACCGGTACTGCGTGTGGCAGTAGCGATAGCGGGATTCGTGTTGGCTCTGTGGTTGTGGGTGAAGTGAGCCCGTCTACTTCACGCCCTGCATCAGCTTCTTGATCCACGGTGAGGCAAGAGCAAGAATCACTCCGATTCCGATCGACGAGAAACCGATGATCAGGAAGAACGGGCGACTGTCGTCGATGTCGAAGTAACCGGCCAAGGTTCCCGCCATCGAAGAACCCAATGCAACGGACAAGAAGAACAACGCCACCATCTGAGTGTGGAAATGCTCGGGCGCGAGTTTGGTTGCAAGGGAAAGGCCGACGGGGGACAGGAAGAGTTCGGCGAAGGTGAAGAGCAGAAGCACACCGGCAAGGCCGAGGAGCGGTGCACTGTTCGGTCCGCCCCCGGTGATCGGGATGAACGCCAGGAACGCCAGACCCATCGTGCCGGTACCGAGCGCGAACTTGATCGGCGACGACGGCTGACGGTCACCGAGTTTGGTCCACATCGCTGCGAACACACCGGCAAAGATGATGATGAACACCGGATTGATCGACTGCACCCACGTCGGCGGGAAGTCCCAACCGAAGAGATTGCGGTCCAGGAGCTTGTCTGAGATCACCGGCACGGTGGTGAACTGCTGCTGAAACAGCGACCAGAAGGCCGCGCTCGCGATGAACATCGGGATGAACGCAAAGACTCGACTGCGTTCGACCTTGGTGACCTTCTTGCTGGTGAGCATGAGGAGGAAGTAACCGACCGACGCGACGATCGTGAGTCCGACAACGACGTCGGACATGTTGTCCGCCGTGATCAAGCCGGTGACGGAGGCGACCGCGACGACGACGATCGCGGCAATGCCGATCCCGATGTAGAGTGCGCGCTTGTCCGCGGGCAACGGGTTGCCTGGTTCGGCACCGATTCCGTGAAGATGCTTGCGGCCCAGCGTGTACTGGATCAGGCCGAGCGCCATGCCGACGGCAGCGAGAGCAAAACCGGCGTGGAATCCCCAGGCGTCCTGGACGGCTCCGGTGAGCAGCGGACCGACAAGACCGCCGATGTTGATGCCCATGTAGAAGATGGAGAATCCGGCGTCGCGGCGAACATCCTGTTCGGAATAGAGATCTCCGACCAGAGAGGTCGCATTGGCCTTCAAGCCGCCGCTGCCGAAGGCGACCATGACGAGGCCGACGCCGACACCCCACATGCCGGGAAGAACCGACAGTGCGATGTGGCCGGCCATCACCAGCGAAGCACTGTAGAAGAGCGTGCGCTCGGAGCCGAGCAGTCGGTCGGCCACCCACGCCCCGAGAATCGTCGACAGGTAGACGGTGCCGCCGTACGCGCCGACGATGCTGGTCGCTGCCGCCTGGCTGATGCCGAGGCCGCCGTCGCTGACGCTGTAGTACAGGTAGTAGATGAGGATGCCTTGCATCCCGTAGAAGGAGAATCTCTCCCACATCTCGACGCCGAACAGGTTCGCCAGCGCAAAGGGTTGGCCGAAGAACCCCCGGTCTTCCTTCTCGCTACGTTCGACGGGCTCCGTAGTGTTGCTCATCCGAAAAGTGTCCTACGTGCTCGGGCATTTCGGGTGGTTCCGAGCCGTGGAGTTTGGTTACGGCTCGGTGCGGATTCTCACTACCAGCGGAGCGAGTGCGCGCCAACCGAGAAGGAACGCGCCGAGGACCAGCGTCGCGACGACGATGAAGCTGAACTGGGTGCCCTGGCCACTCAACACTCGCAGGATCATCCCGATGACGACGGCGCCGATCCAAACGACAACGCCGGTGGGAACAAGGAGAACGGCGTTGAACTTGTCGCGGTAGAGCGCGAACGTGGCAGCCCATCCGATCACCAGGCCGGTCAGGAAGGGCCAGGATGTCTTCGCCAGACCGGCGAGCGCATTGGCTTCTTCGTGGGTACGGCGCCCTATCGCGCAGAAGATTATGACAAGAATGGCGTCGATCAGCAGGAATGGTGCGTACTTCTTCACGCTCACACCATACGACTGTGCGCCTTTATTAACCGCGGGCGGTTAATAAAGGCGCACAGTGCTGTTAGGCCTGGAGGCCGGCTTCGATCTCGAGGGTGATCGTGATCTTGTCGCCGACAACTGCTCCGCCGCCTTCGAGGGGCATCTCGATGGAGATGTCGAAGTCCTTGCGGTTGATGACGGTGGTGGCCTCGAATCCGGCGACGGGGCCCTGGCCCATGCCCGGGTTGACGCCGTTGAACTCGAGGTTCAGCTCGACCTCGCGGGTGACGCCGTGGAGCGTGAAGTCGCCGGCGAGGACGAAGTCGCTGCCCTTGGAGCGCACTGCGGTGGACTTGAAGGTGGCCTTCGGGAACTTCTCGACGTCGAAGAAGTCAGCGGACTTGATGTGGCCGTCGCGCTGCTCGTTCTTGGTGTTGATGGAGTCCACGGAAATCTCGGCCTCGACGGCGGGGGTTCCGTCTTCGGCAACGGTGATCGTTCCGGAGAACTCGTCGAACGTTCCACGAACCTTGGAAACCATGAGGTGGCGAACCGAGAATCCGACAGTGGAGTGGACGGTGTCGATGACCCAGGTTCCGGCGGTCAATGCGGGCAAGGTTGCGGTGGTCATGGAAGCTCCTGAATAAGTAGTTGAATGTTCAAGTTCTTGTAGCTTCAACTATGGACCCCAGGAAATCCTTCCGCAAGATCATGTGAGCTGCATCACAGTGTTTGTGCTTGCGGCGTAGACCGCGTGAAGCGCCGACGCTGTCACCGACTGATGCACCGCAATGCCCCAGCGCCCTTCGGCGTTCACCACGCACTCTGCAATGGTGACTGCCGAATTCGCACTCCCGGAAGAATTCGGGTTGCGGGGCAGTGAATGCTGGGTGAGCGAGACGACCTCGACGGCCGAGCCCTGTTCGGTCAGGATTTTGCTCAATGCCTCGACCGGCCCGGACGCACTGGCCGCGGCGGTGACCTCGCGCCCGTCGCGATCGATGGCAACGAACAACTGATCACCGTCGGCGGTGTGTTCCAGTGAGTACCGACGCACTCCTCCGTTGTACCCGTATTCGCGCAGCAGCAGTTTCCACAGTTGGTCGGCAGTCATTTCGGTGCCCGAGTCGTCGGTTTCGAGCTGCACCCGCGAGGCGAAGTCGATCTGCAGGCGCCGGGGGAGTTCGACGCCGTACTCGGTCTGCAGCAGATATGCGATTCCGCCCTTGCCCGACTGGCTGTTCACACGAATGACCGCCTGGTAGTCGCGGCCGACGTCGGCGGGGTCGATCGGCAGGTAAGGGACCGCCCACGGCGCCGATCCCGGATCGACGCCGGCGGCCTCCGCGCTCTCGTAGTGATGCGCGAAGCCCTTCTTGATCGCGTCCTGGTGGGTTCCGGAAAATGCCGTGTACACGAGATCGCCGCCGTACGGGTGGCGTTCGTGGACGGGAATTCTGTTGCAGTACTCCACCGTTCGACGGATCTTGTCGATGTCGGAGAAGTCGATTTCCGGATCGACGCCCTGTGCATGCAGATTCAGCCCCAGCGTGACCAGGTCGACGTTGCCCGTCCGCTCGCCGTTGCCGAACAGGCATCCCTCGACGCGCTGCGCGCCGGCCAGCACTGCCAGTTCGGCGCACGCAACGCCGGTGCCGCGGTCGTTGTGCGGGTGGACCGAGAGGATCACCGAATCGCGTCGGGCCAGATTCTGGTGCATGTATTCGATCTGATCGGCATAGATGTTGGGGGTGGCGATTTCGACTGTGGCAGGGAGGTTGTGGATGACCGGGCGATCGGGGCTGGCGTCCCAGAGTTCGGTGAGACTGTTGCAGACCTGCAGGATGTAGTCGGGTTCGGTGAGGTTGAAGACCTCGGGTGAGAACTCGAATCGCCAGCCGTCGTGGCCTTCGCCGCCACGAGCAACGTCTTGCGCGGCGCGGAAAATCATGTCGTGCAACTCTTCTCGCTCCTTGCCGAGAACGACGTTTCTCCACGTCGGCGCAGTCGCCGTGTACATGTGGACAACCGCGTCAGGCAGCCCCTCGATCGATTGATATGTCCGTTCGATCAAATCCGTACGCGCGGCAGTGAATACGACGATAGTGACGTCGTCGGGAACGAGATCGAAGCGCACCAGGTCGCGAACGAAATCGAAATCGGTCTGACTCGCGGAGGGGTAGCCGACCTCGATTTCCTTGTAGCCGATTGCCACCATCAGTTCGAACATTCGACGCTTGCGTTCGGGGTCCATCGGTTCTGCGAGGGCTTGGTTGCCGTCACGCAGATCGACGGGCACCCACAGGGGCGCCGCGGTGGTGCGATTGGACGGCCACGTCCGCTCGAAAGTCGGAATGTCGACGCGATCCCACGCGGCGCGATAGCGCTCGGACGGCATGGGTGACGGCTTCTGGTTGTTCCAGCGGTTGGCTCGGGTAGTACTCATCTTCGGTTTCTCCTGCGGTCGAGTCGAGAGACCGGCATGGCGAAACCCCGCGGAGGGGTGCCGGTCTTTCAGGCCCCGCCGCGGCAGTCGAGAAGGAGTGCTCCTGTAGCCATGCGGGCTACACTAGAACGAAATCACTTATCAGACAACCTGAGGAGTTCACGTGTCCCCGATCGTCGAGCGTCGGCTGCTCACCGACCAGGCCGCGGAGTTGCTACGCGCGCGGATCGTGAGCGGTGAATGGGAAGTCGGCGCCAAACTTCCAGGTGAAACCACTCTTGCTGCGCAGTTGGGTATCGGGCGGTCCACTATCAGGGAAGCAGTGCGGACTCTCGCGGGCCTCGGCATGCTCGAATCGCGGCAGGGCGCCGGGGTCTTCCTACGGAGTACGACGCCTCCGGATCAGTGGCCCCGAGTGCTCGAAGCCGAGGCGATCCTTCACGTCGTCGAGGTGCGCAACGCGGTCGAGATCGAAGCAGCTCGCCTCGCCGCGCAGCGGCGCGATGCCGTTGACGTCGCGGCTCTGCGGCAAGCGCTCGACGGTAGAACTGCCGCAGCGCACTCTGGCGACGCAGCGTTCGTCGACGCCGACATCGCCGTCCACCGAGCAGTGGTGGACGCGGCACACAATCCCGTGCTGTCGGAACTCTTCGAGACCTTTGTACCGCGTCTGCGGGCGGCGTTGATCGAGTTGATCGCGGTTCTGGACCTGCATCCCCACAGCCAGCCCGACGCGGACGAACATCGAATGTTGGTGGACGCCATCGAAGCCGGCGACGCGGAGGCAGCCGTACGGATCAGTCGGGCACACCTCGACGACATGGCAGCAGCGTTGCGACGCTAGACGCCCGGCTGTTCTCGGCGTTCGAACTCGAGGTCCATCTCGAGGTCTTCGTGGTGGGTTGCACGGAAAGTGATCAAGAAGACGATCCAACCGACGACAGCGACCATGACGAGGCTGACCATCCGATACACGAACACCGACGCGATTGCCTGCGCTCCGCCGGCCCCTGCGATCGTCAGCGCGGTGACCAGAGCAGCGTCGACGTAACCCAGCCCGCCGGGAACCAGCGGAATGCTGCCGACTGCTTTTGCGGCGGCGAAAGCGATCAGGAGCCCAGCAAAAGAGGGCTCCGCGCCAACAGCCCAACATGCGAAACCCAAACAAGCGACATCGGCGACACGATGGATGGCCGACCACCCGAATGCGATGACCGAGTCGGTGCGGCTGAGCTCGACCGTATCCAGTTGCTTCAGGATCTCGGACCAGCGTCGCATCCCGTGGCCGAGCGGATTCTTGCGAATTCGGTTGTAGCGGGCTAGGACTCGATGCCCGATTCGCTCGATACTGCCGGGATTCTGGGCTATGTATCGCAACGCCAGGAACAGTGCCGCCATGCCGATGATCGAGATCGTGAGCGTTATAGGGCTGACCTTGGTGCCGAAGGCAAACGCGCCCGCGGCACCCAACAGCGCCAAAGTCGCCGCAGCGATCACTCCACACACCGCCAACTGCCAAGACGCGACAACTGGTGTAGCGCCCCACTTCCGAGTCTGCTTGTAGGTGAATGCGGTCGAGAAGACCTGGCCGGCTGGCAACGTCAGCGCCATCGCGGTGCTGGCGTAGATGACCGAGAGGTTCTTGAGGTGACCGGCAATCACACCGGCGGCATTGAGAAGACGTTGCTGAACGGACGCGTATCCGCTGAGCGAAATGAGTTGCGCCGCGACGCACGCGGCCACCCAACCCCAATGGATTTCGGTCAAGGCTTGCCAGGACTCACTGAGCTTGGACCACAGAATTGCACCTTCGACGATCAGAAGAGCGATCAGAGCCACCCCGAGCAGCCACTTCAGCCACCAGAAGCGCCCTCTGACCCGACTGGTCTCGGCCACGGGCGAGCGTGGTCGTCTCAGTCGCCGTGGGGTGTTTCCAGGCTGAGCCATCGACTCACCCTAACCAATTTGATCCGGATCGACCTCTGGATACTTTTCCGGCCACGCCAGATGCGTCAGTCGTCGGCGCCCACGCAGTTGGACTTGCTCTCCGAGTTCCCACTCGGCCTGTTCCTCTTCGTCGGCGAAGTACAACGCGCTCGTCGACGCCAGCACCCGGCTGGGCCGAAGTTTCGCGAGCTCGGTGAGCCGTGACGCCTCGTTGACCGGATCACCGATCACGGTGTACTCGAAACGTTCGGCAGCACCGATGTTGCCGGCGACCGCGAGCCCCGCGCTCACACCGATTCCGACGTCGAGGCCGGTGATGTCGTTGAGCTTGAACCGCAGCTCGCGAGCCGCAGCGAGGGCTGCCGTCGGAGCGTCGGGTCGATCGAGTGGTGCACCGAAGATGGCGAGCGCTGCATCACCCATGAACTTGTTGACAAAACCATGGTGACGATCGATGACGTCGACGACCACACGGAAGAACTCGTTGAGCAGTTCGACCACTTCACCCGGCGGGCGCTCGGCCGCGGCACCGGTGGATCCGACCATGTCGACGAACAGAACTGCCACGAATCGAGTTTCGCCGCCCAGCTCGGTACCGAACTTCAACGCGCGCCGGGCCACATCCTCGCCGACGTGCTGACCGAACAGCTCACGCAGCAGACGACGCTCGTCGGACTCTTTCATCATGCGGTTGAAGCCGACCTGCAGCCGGCCGATCTCACTGCCGTCGAACACCTCGACGCGTACGTCGGTGGCGCCGCGCTGCACCCGCTCGATGGCGCGTCGCAGTTGGCGGATCGGATCGGAGATCTGGGTAGCCGTCAGCATCGACAGCGCAAAGGCCTGCACGATCGCCATGATCGAGATGAGCAGGATCGCCCACGCGAGAGAGTCGGGGGAGAACTCGAGATCGGTCGTGAGCTGCGTCGAGCACAGCAAGATGATGCCTGCGACGGGCATCAGCGTGCCGAGACCCCAGGTCATCGCCAGCCGGGTTCCGACGCCAGGCGCCATGGTCCGATCGAATTCGCCCTCGCTCAAGGCCTGGGCGGCGACCGGACGCAAAATGCGCTCACCGAGCATGTAGGTGAACCCGAAGGTCGTGGTCGCGGCCATGCAGACCGTCACGATCACGGCGATCGCGAGTCCGGGCATCTCGGTGATGGTCAGGAACACGAAGATGATGCCCCCCAGAATCCACAGCACCAGGTGGACGATGGCCTGGCGAAGCGGCGCGTGCAGTGCCGCCATCTGCTCGGACCTCGTGGGTGGACCCCCGCGCAGCCGCCAGCGAATGACCGACTTCAACATCATCGCCGCCGCCGTGAGGCTGACGGCGCCGGCGAATGCCAGGTACACGCCGAAGATCGCGAAGTTGCGGACCCGGTCGGCAACTATCGCGTCGGACTCCTGGATCGGCACGCCGTACCGGACGAAGGCAAAGACCAGTACCGCGCCGATCAGATTGGCTGCGAGCATGGAGAGCATATAGAGGGGCCACCGGCTGCGGATGGTCACCGCTATTGCTCTGTATGAGGCCCGCACAGGGTTCAATTTAGCTGGCAGAGGTCGAAGTGTTGGTACGCGCGTCCGATTATTCGTCCGCTCACCTGTGTCGGCCGGGCCGGTTAGGCTCGCGATGTGAACGCAAACAGGGGGCGTGCGGAGCGAGCATCGAGGATGAACAAACCCATCTCCGCCGACGCTCGGGCGGTGCATCCCGGCGTGCGCATCGCTGCGGAATGGTCGTGGCGCCTCATTGTGATCTTCGCCGGACTGTTGGTTCTCGGGTACGTCGTACTCCGCCTCGAAACCGTGCTCATCCCGGTGGGGCTGGCTCTGCTGGCATCAGCTCTGCTGATCCCGATTGTCGATCGGCTACAGGTGTGGGGTGTTCCCCGCTCGGCAGCCGTCATCGTCGTTCTGCTTGCCTCGATCGGGCTGGTCGCGGGAATCATGACGTTTGTCGTCGAGCAGTTCATCGACGGGTTGCCCCAGCTCACCGACCAGTTCACGGCCAGCGTCACGCAAATTCAGAACTGGCTCACCAGCGGTCCGCTGCACTTCAGCGAGGATCAGATCCGCCAGGCAGGTGATTCGGTCGTCAAGTCGGTGCAATCCAATCGTGAGTCCCTGACCAGCGGCGCTTTGACCACGGCGACAGTCATCGGCGAGATCTTCACCGGGGCATTGCTGACGCTGTTCACTCTCATCTTCTTCCTCTACGGCGGCGATCAGATCTGGCAGTTCGTCACCCGGATAGTTCCCACCGACGCGCGTCGTCGCGTACGGATCGCCGGTTCTGCAGGTTTCGGGTCGCTGATCGGCTACGTGCGCGCCACGGTCGCGGTTGCCGCCGCCGACGCGATCGGTATCGGTGCCGGCCTGGCGATCCTCGGGGTGCCGCTCGCCCTGCCGCTGGCGTCGTTGGTGTTCATCGGCGCGTTCATTCCGATCGTCGGTGCATTTCTGACCGGTTTTCTCGCGGTGCTTGTCGCTCTGGTCACGAAGGGTTTCCTGACGGCGCTGATTGTCCTCGGCATCATCATCGGCGTCATGCAGCTCGAAGCGCACGTGATGCAACCGCTGTTGTTGGGTCGCGCTGTTCGCCTGCATCCGCTGGCAGTCGTTCTCGCCATTACAACGGGCATCGTTCTCGCTGGAATCGTCGGCGGGCTCTTGGCTGTTCCGATCGTCGCGGTCCTGAATACCGCTATTCGTTCCCTCCTCGCCGACGACCCGGACATCGCGTACGCCGAACTGCACGTCGAAGATCCGGACACCCCACTGTTCCCCGCCGAACCCGATGAGCCGCGCGCCGAGCCTCGCATCGTGAACCCCACTCCTCCCGATGACTGAGCCCACCCGCCGTCGTCGGCTGCACTATCAGCCGACCGTTCGCGAGGCGTCGGGCGTCGACACCGACCCTGATGCCCCGCTGTGGCGGGCGGCGCAGGCATTTCGGCTCGTCACGCTGGTGTACGCGATCAGCTACCAGTTCGCCTCGGCCTCCGACTACACCAACTCTCGGCTCAGCTGGTTCTTCGTCGCTCTGATGGCCGTGTGGACCGGGGTGTCGGCACTGTTGCTCGGGACATCCGGTGCTTTGTTCGGGAAGAAGCTGCCGCGGTATCAGGTGGTGATCGCCGATCAGGTGGTCGTCATCTTGCTGATGGCGTCGACGAGGCTGGTCTCCGACCACGAGTGGTATCAGAATCACCAGACGCTGCCCACCACGCTGTGGGCCACCAACGCGGTCATCTCCGCGGCAATTCTCGGCGGGCCGTGGCTCGGTATGGCGTCCGGAGTTGTCATCTCGGCGGCCAGCGCGATCATCCGCGACCAGGTCAACCTGGACCTCTGGCGCGATGCGACGGCTCCCGTGCTCGTATCGGTCGGTCTGGCGTTGGGCTTGGCCACCACCACCGCTCGGCGCTCGCATCGACAACTCGAGCAAGCCGTCCGTCTGGCGGCGGCCACCGAAGAGCGCGAGCGTTTGGCACGCGAAGTACACGACGGCGTTCTGCAGGTGCTGGCGATGGTGCGCAGGCGAGGTGCGGCACTCGGCGGCGAGGCAGCTGAACTGGCTGCTCTGGCCGGTGAGCAGGAGGTCGCCTTGAGAATGCTGATCTCCGAGCAGGTTTCGGGCGCCGCGGCAGACGTCGGCGGACAGACAGTGGATCTGTGTCCGCTGCTGACCACGCAGGCAAGCACGTCGGTGTCGGTGTCGACGCCCGCGCACCCCGTCGTGATCGAGCGTGATCGAGCCATCGAACTGGCAGCCATCGTCGACAATGCTCTGTCCAATGTCGGGCTGCACGCCGGGCCCGCGGCGAAGGCATACGTATTGCTCGAAGATTTGCCGGACGAGGTGATCGTCAGCATCCGCGACGACGGCGTCGGAATCCCCGAGGGTCGCTTGGCGCAGGCCGAAGCCGAAGGCCGCATGGGAGTATCGAAGTCCATTCTCGGTCGAGTGCAGGTGCTCGGCGGCACTGCAGTCCTGCAAACCGGGCCGGGGGAGGGCACCGAATGGGAGATCAACGTTCCGAAGGGGAAAAGTGAGCGTGGCTGACGAACATGGCGAGAATCCGGTGACGGTGATGGTCGTCGACGATCACCCGATGTGGCGCGACGGTGTCTCCCGGGACCTCGAAGCTGCCGGCTTCACCGTGAGCGCCACGGCGGAGGGTGTCGAGAGTGCGCGCCGCCGGGCCGCCGCCGTGCAACCGGCGGTGGTTCTGATGGACATGAACCTGCCGGACGGAAACGGTGCCGACGCCACCACCGCAGTTCTCGAGGTTTCGCCGAAGAGCAAGGTACTGGTGCTTTCGGCCTCTGCCGAACGTGACGACGTCCTCGACGCGGTCAAAGCCGGAGCGTCGGGTTACCTGGTCAAGAGTGCTTCGGTGGCGGAACTGCTCGAGGCCGTGCGAGCGACTTTCGACGGACAAGCCGTCTTCACCCCCGGCCTCGCCGGATTGGTGCTCGGTGAGTACCGCCGGATGTCGACGGCACCGGCCGACGATCGCGCACCCGAGCTGCCTCGGCTCACCGACCGTGAGACCGAAGTGCTCCGTCTTGTCGCCAAGGGGCTGAGCGCAAAACAGATCGCCACGAGGCTCTCGCTCAGCCACCGGACCGTCGAAAACCATGTGCAGGCAACGCTTCGGAAGCTTCAGTTGGCCAATCGCGTCGAGCTCACGCGATACGCGATAGAACAAGGTCTCGAATAACGTTTATCCTGGAAATCATGGAGGCCAGGAATCTACGCGTATCCGATGCCGAACGAGAGCATGTCGGCGAGCTGCTGCAGAAAGCTGTCGGTCAAGGGATGCTCTCGCTCGGTGAGTTCACCGAGCGCATGGACACTGCCTTGGCCGCAAAGACACGAGGTGAGCTCAACTCGGTTCTCGCCGATCTTCCGGGCATCACACTGATCTCCGACTACGACCCACCCGCGTATCCCAATGCGGGTCAGCCGATGTACCAAGGCCAGCCCTACCCGGCGCCGACGTACCAACCCCAACCGCCGCCGGTTCACCCGAGCCCGCCTTACCGCGCTCCCGTCGGGGCTCCGGTTGTAGGTACTTACGGAGCGGCAAATGCTGCCGTGATCCGTGGACGAATGGCGACGGTGACGCGGAACGGTGCCTGGATCGTTCCACCAGCTGTCGTGGTCGACACCAGAATGTCCAGTGTGACTATCGATTTCACGCGTGCGGTGATGCAGACGCAGGTCGTGAACATCTCGATCGACGACTACGCCAGCTCGATTTCACTGATCGTTCCCGAAGAGGCGACGGTGGACATGAACGGTGTCGAGGCAGTCGGGGGAAGCGCGTCGAACAAGGTTCGTTCCGGCCCACAGATGGGCCCGCTGCATCTGGTGGTGCACGGCAAGGTGCGATTCGGCAGTGTCACCGCGAAGCATCCCTTCGGTACCACGATCCGAAAGATGTTCGGCTCCTGACCTTTCAGTGATACGCGCGGGTCAACATCTCGGCGACGCACACGGGCTTGTCACCGTGTTCTCGTTCGAACGTCTGCGTCACCGTGATCTGGACACCGCCGTTGATCGGTTCGACTTTGCTCAACGTCGCGCGCATGCGGACACGAGAGCCGACCGGAAGCGGAGCGGGCAACCTGACCTTGTCGAATCCGCAGTTGAGAGCAAACGCAAAACCTTCGAGCGAGAACATTGCGTACGAGAACTTGGGGCCGAGTGAGAGCGTGTAGTTGCCGTGCGCGATGGTTCCGCCGAACGGCGACTCCTTCGCGCGATCCACATCGACGTGAATCCACTGATCGTCGCCGGTGACCCGGGCGAACTCGTCGATGGACTCCTGGGTGACATCGTGCCAGTCGCTGACGCCCAGCTCTTGGTTCAGGTTGGCGCTGAGGTCTTCTGCTCCGGTGAGTACAAGCATGAATTTTCCTTCGATCGGTAGGTGCTGACAGTCGGTCAGTGACTTTCGATGCCGAATCCCACACCGTGTGTCTGTGCGATCTCGGCGGTGGCAATGAGATCGAATTCGATCCCGAAGTCTGCTTCTACCCGCGCTGCAACCGATTCCGCGGCGGAACCTGCTTCGGCCAGTAGTTTCGGCATCAGTTCGAACAGGTCTTCCATCCCTCCGGGCGTGATGATTTCGAGAATCCGTGCTGGAGCGTCGTCGGGATTCCACACGGCGTGCCACTGGCCACGCGGTTTGAAGATCATGGCGCCGGTCTCCGCGTAGACGACCTCGTCTCCGACCATCGCTGCGACGCGGCCACTTTGAACCACCGTGTACTCGTCTTCCCGGCTGTGGCGATGGACCGGTGAGGTCATCGAATGCGGAGCGATGCGGTGTTGTACAAGAGAGAAACCTCCCTCGGTTTGTTTGTTACGAACCATCATCCGGACGCCGGTGGCCGCGAGGGTCCCGGCGAGGTCTTCGTCCGGTCCGAGGACGGTCGTGGTGGTGTTGTTCGGGGAATTCGGTGACATCGATTCAGTCCTTCGTCGTCGTGAGCGTCGTTGGCCGTGCTCCGGGTTGTTGATTCCCGAATCATGTACCAATCGGTCTAGTGATGCAAGGTTTTGACAATTGATGCACTGCAAGTGTTGTCTATATGTGTACTGATCGGTATATTGAACGTATGTCTACGAAGGATTTGTTGGTCGATGCCGCTGCCGATCTGTTGCAGCGGAAGGGCTACGCCGGAACGGGTGTGTCGGAAGTTCTCTCGGCTAGTGCGACTACCAAAGGTTCCTTGTACTTTCACTTTCCCGGCGGCAAGGAAGAACTCGCAGGCGAGGCTCTGAGACGACGTGGCGAGGCAATGGCCGATTTCATCCGGCACCTGCTGGAGAGCTCACCCGATGCAGCCACCGCGATCTCGGCATTCGCCGCCGCATTGGCTGCGCGTTTGTCGGATTCGGACTACGAACGTGGATGCGCCCTGGCTACGGCAACACTGGATGCCGCAACCGAATCCGAGGTCATCCGCGGTGCTTGCGCGGACGGGTACAACTCGTGGCTCGCACTGCTGGCTCAGCGCCTCGAGGCAGACGGTTGGTCCCGCGAAGACGCCGAGTCCGAGGCAATTCTCGCTCTGTCCGCACTCGAGGGCGCGCTGGTCCTTGCTCGGGCGCGTCAGGATCCCGCTCCGCTTCACACTTCGGGTCGGCTTCTGTCCGAACGATTGCGGAACGCGGCACCTCGGCGTTAGTGCCCTGTCAGTCGATGATGCAGTCAGTCGAGGGTGCTGTCAGTCGAAGGTGTCCTCAGTTGAGTACGAGAAGTCCCCAGGCTGATCGAGTAGTACTACTCATCTGATCGGTTCGGCCACGCAGCAAGCTCGAAGCCATGACCACACCGAGCTCTTCCGCCGTCGATCCGCGACTGGTGACCGCCCTCTCGGCCGAGTGCGACAGCATCGGCCGGCAGTTGCGTCACATGGGCCAGAACCTGTCGATCCTGCAGACTCAGCTGGCCTCGGCTACTGCGACCCCGCCCATGCCGGTAGTCCCGGCACCCGCAGCTCCGGTGCCACAGGTGCCGCAGATGCCGCCAATGCGTCCTCAGCAGAGCGTGCCCGCGTGGCAGCCGCCGACGTATCCGGCTGCCGCACCTCGCCAGCCCTGGTGGCAACGCGACGGTGTCATCAGTCGACTCCTGGCCGCGGCCGGTGTTGCCGTCACACTGATCGGCGTCGTGATGCTGCTGGTACTTGCAGCGCAGGCCGGATTCTTCGGACCTCCGCTGCGGGTGCTCGGCGGTGCGCTCCTTTCCGGCGCCTTAGTGTTTGCCGGGGTGCGGGTCCACGGACGACCAGGGGGCAAAGTGGGGGCAATTGCCCTGGCTGCCACAGGTTTTGCAGGGATGTATCTCGATGTCGTCGCAGCCTCCGTTCTCTACGGTTGGGTGACGACACCGCTCGCGGTGGTGATTGCCTTCGGAATCGCCGCCGCCGGCGTTGCCCTCGCCGTGAAGTGGCATTCCGAATCGCTGGCGCTCATGATCGTTCTGGGAGCAGCGCTGCTGGCTCCCGTGTTGACGTCGGGAATATCGTTGACCCTCATCGGTTTCCTCTTCGCGATCCAGTCGGCGACATTCTCCGCCCAGCTCGGTCGTGACTGGAAGTACCTGGGCATGGCGCGCACCGTACCGGTGGTTCTCGCACTGCTCGCAGCGATAGCGTCGGAGTCCATCTTCGGCGAATCCGGTAACAGTGCAGTGCAATTGGTGATCAGTGCCGGCGTGGTTGCAATCGTGGGGGCCGGCTGCGCGATGGTTATGCAGTGGACGGGTTCGCCCTCGCGTGACGGCATTGCAGGGGCGTGGTCCACCGCTACCTTTGTCGTCTCGTCCCTTCCGCTGATGAGCGTCGGAGCCGTGCTCGGGCGCACCGAATCCGCAGTGCTGTACGGAATTGCTGCGGCACTACTTCTTTCGGCTGCAGCGGCGGCCAAGCCTTTGCCGACGCAACTGCGATTCGGACTGGGCGCAACCGGCGCCCTCGCATTGTTGCTCTGCTGCTTCTCCGGGGCGACTGAATCTCTGGTCGTACCGCTGATCCTCACGGTCGGAATGATCTTCCTCGGAGTCTCGCTGTATGCGGGTTCGCGCTTCGTCTTCGCACTCGGAACCGCCTTTGCGGCAATCGGATCGATCGGATACCTCACGACGGTTCCGCCGGAGGCGTTGACGACCGCTCGCGCCGCATCCATGCAACTCGGTGCGATCACGGCACTCTCGAGCCTGACGGCGATAGGTGCACTGGTGATGCTGGTCTGGGCGATTCACCGACTGAAGTTGATTGCCGATTCGAATGCAGCGGTTCTATGGGCGGCCGCAGGGTTCGGTGTCCTCTACGCTGTGACGTGCGCGCTCGTCTCATCCGGCGTCGAAATTTTCGACAGTGCAACCGGTTTCGTTGCCGGGCACAGCGTTGCAACCATCGTCTGGATGCTTGCCGCCACGTCAGCGCTGGTGCTCGGATTGAACAACCGCCAGCACGCTCGCGTCTTGCTCGGAGCCGGGCTTGCTCTCACCTGTGCGGCCGTGGCAAAGCTGTTCCTCTTCGACCTGGCCACACTCAGTGGGCTGGTGCGCAGCGTTGCCTTCCTGGTGGTCGGCTTGCTGCTCCTGCTGGTCGGGACACGTTATGCACGAGCCTTCGCCAAGCAGGAGCAGGTCAGCTTCGCTTCTGGCGAGCGATGAGCTCGCTCACGCTGATGGCGCCTGCGTCGTCAGGCCGGTGCCTGCCGGTGGCGTTGTCGTCGCCGTCAGGGGTGGCGTCCGAGACTCGGGGCTCGTTGGTAGGCGAAGGCGAATCCGTGAAAACCCCGTTACGACGCTCCGGAGCGGTCGGTGGAGGCGGCGACTGGGGGGTCGCCTCCACCGAGGTCGGGGCTGAACCGTTTGTTGCAGAGCCGTTGGTAGCACGGTTTGCGGAGCCGTTCCGGCTCGCGCCGTTGGAGCCTGAACTGCTGCTGGCAGCACCGTTGGTCGCCGAACCGTTTGTCCGCGAAGGCGTCCGGACCACCGGCAGTGGACGTGAGGCCGGGGGAGTCTGTTCCCGGGCCCGCAGGTCCGACAACCAACTCTCGATGGGACGCTCGGCCGGCGCAGCGGGCGTGGGGTTTCTGCGCTTGTCGCTGGCATTCGGTTGCGGCCGGTACGAGGGATTGGGTACAGGTGCCTCGATCAGGTTCTGGGGGGCGCTGGCTGCACTCCCGATATCGAGACGACGTCGCGGTGCCGGCTTCTCCGCGGCGGGAGCCTCCGTGTTGGGTGCCTTGATCGCCATTTCGCTGAGCGGAATGGGCTCGGTGAGAGGATCGGGAACGCGAGGTCCGCTTTCCGGCTGTGCAGCCGGGGCAGGCGGCGGCATGACCCGCGAGGCCGCTTCGATCTTGCGCGGCTGCCCCGGTCCGGCGATCGCACCGACAGGCGCGATCTGCGGGACGTTCGCGAGTACCAGCTCGTTGTCGAGGATCGGCTCGCCCAGCCCGATCTTCTGCTGGATCCGCTTCATCCAGGCCGGAGCCCACCAGCAGTCGTCGCCGAGCAGTTTCATGGTCGCGGGGACCAGGAACATTCGGATGAGAGTCGCGTCGATGATCAGCGCGGAGATCATGCCGTAGGAGATGTATTTCATCATCACCAGATCGGACAGGCCGAATGCGCCGGTGACCACGATCAGAATCAGTGCGGCAGCGGTGATGATCCGGCCGGTATGTGCCGTGCCGATACGGATGGATTCGGTAGTACTCGCGCCCTGCGCTCGCGCTTCGACCATGCGGGAGAGCAGGAACACTTCGTAGTCGGTCGACAGGCCGTAGACGATCGCGATGATCAACACCAGGACGGGAGACATGATCGGTCCCGGCGTGAAGTTCAAGAGACCGGAACCGTGCCCGTCGATGAAGATCCAGGTCAGGATTCCGAGCGTCGAACCCAGTCCGAGCGCGCTCATCAATGCGGCCTTGATGGGCAGGACGAGCGAGCCGAACGTCAAGAACATCAGCAAGGTCGTCAGCAGGATGACGGATACGACCATCAGCGGCAGACGATCGAGCAATGCGTCGACGCTGTCCTGCTCGATGGCCGGAGTACCGCCGACCAGCACAGTTGTGCCCTCGGGCCAGTCCGCGGACCGCAGATAGTCGATGGTGGGACGTGCCTCGTTCCGCTCCGTCAGACCGGCCTTGAGGACGTTGACACCGTCCTTCGTCGCAACCTCCGGGGTGAACTTCTCGACCAGACCCGGCGCAGCATTTGCGGTCTTGGAAATCTGACCGAGGGTGGTGTTGTCGGCTCCCTCGATGACGAGTCGAACGGGCTCGGTGCGATTGCCGGGGAAGAGTTCGTCGAACTGCGCCTGCGCGACACGCGTGGGGCTGTCCGGGGGCAGGTACGTCTCGTTGATACCGCCGAACTTGATGCCCGTCAGCGGAATGATCATCAGCAGTAGAGCCGCGACGATCGGGACCGCGACCTTGAGCGGATGCTGCATGACCCAGCGGGTGAGCTTGCCCCAGAAACCGTTCTCGATTTCCTCGTTGGTCTTGGTCTGGCGCAGCTTCTTGAAGGTCAGCGCGTCGATCCGCTTGCCGAGAATGCCGAGAATCGCGGGAAGAATCGTGATGGACGAGATCGCGGCAAGCATGACGGCAGCAATGGCGCCGTAAGCCACCGATTTGAGGAAGCCCTGCGGGAACAACAGCAGACCGCCGAGGCTGACGGCAACCATGGTCGCCGAGAACATGACCGTTCTACCCGCCGTCATGACCGTTCGGCGTACTGCGGTCGGGGTGTCGTACCCCTCGGCTATCTCTTCTCGGAAACGGCTGACGATGAACAGTCCGTAGTCGATCGCGAGACCCAGGCCGACCAGAGAGACCACGGGCGCAACAAACGCGTTGACCTCGGTGAAGTTGGTGATCAGTCGAATGATGCCGTTGGCGCCGATGACGGTCAGACCGCCGACGATCAACGGGAGGGCAGCAGCGACGACGCCACCGAAGACGAAGAACAGCAGGACACCGACAGCAGGAATCGCGAGCATTTCCATGCGCTTGATGTCGTTGGCCATCGTGTCGTTGAGCGAATTCGCGACAGGTTGCAGGCCGGCGAGTTGCACGTCGACGCCGTCGATGTAGAACTGCGACTCGACGTCGCGGAAGTTGTTGGACACCGCGGTGTCGTTGTCTCCGGCGATCGCGATGCTGGTGACCGCGTGTTGCTTGGTCTTGTCCGCCAGGGCCGCCACCGAGAGACCGTTGTCGACCTTGAAGTACGAGCCGTTGATCTTCATGATCTGGTCGGGGTTGTCGGCGACGAGTCGCTGCAGATTGTCGATGACCTTCGCTTGGAACTCGGGGTCGTCGACGGTCTTGCCCTCCGGCGCCGTGTACAGCGCCAGAACGTCACCCGTCGTGCTGCGTCCGAACGTGCCGTCAGCGAGTTTGGCAGCCTCTACCGATTCCGACCCCGGATCGTCCCAGCCGCTCTGGCTGAGATGATCCTGCAGGCTCAGGCCGTACGCAGCGAGCCCGAGGAGCCCCGCCACCATGACAGCGATGACGGTGAAGCGGGCTCGATAGACGATGCTTCCCCAGCTGGCGAACACTGATCAACTCCTACTCGGCAACACTTTTTCGCCCGATGAGCAGGGCAGAAAGCGGTCGGAACGGCTGCAACCAGGCGCCCTCGTCGGGCAGGGTGTCCAGGCTTACCCGTGGCAGAGGCTCACGGAAGACACCTGGGATGTCCTCGAGATCGACGAAGTCCAAGATATCGGACGACACAGCCCAGCTGGCGTGTTCACGGAACCCGAGAACCTGGACCGGGATACCGGTTGCTGCGATGTCCTCGAGAGGTTCGCGGAACGCTTGGCCGTCGGCGGACGCGACCATGATTCCGGCGAGGCCCTCGCCGTACCGGAGCGCGATGTGCTCGAGCATGTCCGAATCGACATCGCTGTCTTCATCGACCTTCGGCTTGGCGAACACCGCGAAACCCACGTTACGCAAGGCTTCGACCCAAGGACGAACGACGTCGGCGCTGCCGGACGCGATGTTGGTGAAGACGGTCGCTTCAGGCTCGAGCGTGCCGCTGTTCTGTGCGGACAGTTCGGCGGTGCGAGAGAGCAGCCAACGACCCAAAGCGTCGAATCGTGGCCGGTAGGCGGCGGTAGGCCGGCCACCGAGGATGGCGCCGAGGCCCATGTCGAGGTTAGGGGCGTCCCAGACCAGAAGCACCCGCTTGGGGTGGCGGGAGTCACGACCGAAGTCGAGAGGAGATTCCGACGACGTCACGTCGTCGGATAGCTGTTCGCTGACGCTCATGCTCTGATCTTCCCCCATATAAGCTCGGTGATTGCACTTCCGACCTTATGGGCTTTGTCCTCGAACTTGGTGACCGGACGCTCGTGGGTCATCGGAGACTCCCAGTCGAGTGCGGTCAGCAGCGGCTCGGCATTGCCGGCTTCTTCGATCCATTCGGCGTACTCGGCGTGATCGGTTGCCACGTGCAGCACTCCGCCAGGCTTGAGACGGTTGGCGATCAGCGCGAACGTCGGCCCCTGCAGGAGGCGACGCTTGTGATGTCGGGCCTTGGGCCACGGATCCGGGAAGAACACCCGGACGCCCGTCAGCGACTCGGGGGCGACCATGTTCTCGAGTACGTCCATCGCGTCACCGCGCAGTACGCGGACGTTGGGAATCTCTTCGCGTTCGACCTGCTGGAGAAGCTGCGCGAGCCCGGGGCGGTACACCTCGATCGCGATCAGGTTCACGTGCGGTTCCGCCTTGGCCATTGCGGCCGTCGCGGTGCCGGTACCCGAACCGATCTCGATGATCAGGGGTGCTTCGCGTCCGAACCAGGCGTTCGCGTCGAGCGGTGTGTCCGAGACGTCGGCGCCGATGAGCGGCCACTGACGGTCCCAAGCCTGCTGCTGTGCGTCGGTCAGCGCACCCCGGCGAGAGCGAAAGCTGGTCACTCTCGGATGGAGACGGGACCCCTTGGTGTGGTCCGTCTGCCCCGTGTCAGGGGTCTGCGGTGCATGCTGATCGGCTTCGTTCACGAACCCATTGTCACGCATGACCCCCGTTTAGCGCAGACGGGTCTGAAGTTTGAGTTGAGACTTTCCACGGAAAGTCCTGAAACCGTCGACTTCGGACTGTCGGCGAAAGGGCGGTGTCACCTGCCGTCCTTGCCGAGAACCTGACAGAATCTCACCGACACGATGGGGACGTGGGGTGGGGATGAACACAGGATTTGCATGCAGTAATTGGTCACGAATGTTGCCCGCAGAATCGATCGACGACGCCTGCGTGGAGCCGATCGATCAGTTGCGCGCTCTGGCATATCGGCTGACATCGATCGATTCGGGAGCCGCCGAGGCGGTTCACTCGGTGCTCGGATCGCTGACTGCGCCGCTCGAGCTGGTGGTCGCCGGACGGGCCGGGGTGGGGCGGTCGTCGTTGGCGCGGATCCTGGGGCGCGACGACCGGTTCTCGCGCAGAGTTGTCGGCGCACCGGTTGTGGTGACCGAGTCGAGGGCATTCGATGTCCCTGGAACGTCGAACCCCGATCTGGGTCGTCGTTGCGTTGTCTACGTGGTGGTCGACGCGGTCCGCGACGTCGACGGCCGAGCCATTGCTCGAGTTTCCGATCGTGTGGTCGTCGCTGCGAACAAGGCTGACTTGTTCGGTCCGCGCTGGGACGAGGCGCTGGGACGGGCGGCGGAAATCTCGGAGAACGTCGGCGTGCCCACGGTTCCGGTGGAGACACTGACCGGGCGCGGCGTCGAAGAGTTGTTGGCGGCTCTCGGACCTGTTCTGGAGGCGCAGTGGTGGGGCCGGGTCGAGCAGATCGGCCCGGCGCTGAGGCGATCTGCCTCGCGCAGCGCTGCGGGCAGGGACGAGATCGAGTTGTATCTGAGTTCGGACTCCGCGGTGTTGTTCGGCGCTGCGGCGGCGATGATGAGCCCCGAAATTCGAGCCCTGCGTCAAGGCGAGCCTCCCGATCCTCGTACCGCTGACGACGCGGGCACGTGCAGCCGGTGGTGGGGCGAGCTCGTGGACGAGTCGGAACAGTGTCCGCAACAAAGGGTCTCACTGATTCGACGCGGGTATGTGCGTCGGTGGGCGCAGCTCGGAGGCGATCGCTCTGCCCCGGCGGTGACCGATGAATAGCGTTTCGGTACTTCCGGATTCGGTGCTGCGCGTGGTGCAGCGATGGAATCCGGCATCCGATCCGGGTCGCCAGGTCGCCGCCGAAACATGCAGGGGCACTCGCATTTACGTTGTCGGTCCACCAAGGTGTGGACGGGAAGACGTCGCGCAGATGTTCGATGCTTCGGATGATTGTTCGTCAGTGACACGCGAGGTGGACGCCGACGTCGTACTTCTGGTCGTCGACGCCGCCAGTGTGATCGGACGCGAGGATCTCCTTCTCCTCGGCGACGCTGCGGCGCGCGGAACCCCGGTGGTGGTGGCGCTGACCCGCGTCGACGTCTATCGAGACTGGCAGGCGGTGCGCCGGCGTGATGCCGAGATTCTCGCTTCGCACTGCACCGCTTTTGCTCAGGCTCCGGTGGTCCCGATTGCGCCTGGTCAGGAGCAGTCACTCGTTGCGGTCGTGAGCCGGGCGGCACGGGAGAGGGAAGCAGGTGGTTCGGATTCCGGAGTCATCGCACAGACGCGCCGGATGATCGAGATGGAGATCCGGAATCTACGTGACGGTGTTCCTGGTGCCGAACTGCGGGCAGAGCGATCGCAGCTGCTCGCAGACCGTGACGGCCGGCGAGGCGAACGCCTGGTGCAGGTGCGAAGCCGACTGCAACGAGCGCGCGGGGATCTGTCACAACAAATCGCCGAGGCAACCCGGGCGACGGTCGCCGGGGCACGTGCCTGGGTCGACACGGCCTCGCGAGCCGAATTGGGCAGCGTGCCGACGCGACTGCAGCACGAGGTCGACCACCACACCCGGGTGTTCGACGCCGCGATGGCGGCAGCGGTGGAATCTGCGGGGACGAACGGATACATGCCTTCCCCGCAGATTCCGGAGGGCCTGCCGGGCCGTCAGCGCGGAAACGAGGACCGGGTGACAATTCTTGTCGGCGCGTCCGCGGGTCTCGGCCTCGGCCGTATCGCAGTGACTCCGCTGGAAATGATTCCGGCCTTGGAGTTCGCAAGTATCCCCGTGACGTTGATTCTGGGTGGCGCCGCGGCGTGGTGGTTGGCGCGAACTCGCGGGCTGACGGCCGATCGTGCCCACTCCAGGTCGTGGATCGTCGAATCGATGTCGGCGGTTCGCGCTCAGTGGGAGCAGCGAGTGCAGAGCGTGCTGCTCGAGGCCGAGGCGGATCTGGGAGCGGCGATCATGGCGGAGAGTCGCGAGCAGTTGGCGTCGGCGCAGGCTCGAATCGTGGAGATCGACGGTGAACTTCGTGAGCTCGCCGCGGCCAGATCGGGTCAGCTCGCGTCGTGCGAGCGCGACCTCGCCGTTTTGAACACCGCCTACTGATCATTTCGCGAGTGCAGAGTTCTCCACAGTGCGGCAATTTCGGCCACGACTGATCGTCGGGGTCTGGTAATACTGAGCGGACGGTTTCGGTAGGGGTTGCCGAAGCAGTAGGTCACCATCCAGTAGGGGGAGTAATGGAAGCATTTCTGATCACGGCCGGACACATCGACGGGCACGAAGCCGAAGCGCTCGATCCTGGGCGTATCGAGCCCGAGACCTTCGGGCCCGCGTCGGGACCGGTCGATGCCGGCGACCTGAACTTCGACGCCTTCGACTTGGACGGTGACGGAACGGTCGACAGCCGTGTCGTCCACTCCGACGACGCTGTCGTGATCGTGTCCGATTTCGATCGCGACGGTAGCGCCGATCGCCTCACGATGATCGAGTCGGACGGCGACTACTCGGCCTGGGAATGCAGTCGAGACGACGAAGGCGCCCTCGTGTGGCAGAAAATCGATGCCGGAGCGCTCTGAAAAGCTTCCGTTTATGTGCTCTGAGCGCCGGGTAGGCACCTGAACACACCAACTGAATCGTTTCTGTGACATTTCTGACCGCACCCGATTACCTGCAGGTGAACAGCCAGCGTTAACCTCAATACATAGGACACCCGGCGTCCGTGAAATCCACGTGAGTGGATGACGCGGCTGGACCCCGTCGAGAGGGGGACACCGGGATCGACTGGTATCGGGGCGCTGCAGTTCGCATCCGGTGTCACGAGAACCCGGTTCCGGCTCACCCCAGGAGAGTTTGATGACCTCAGCGACCATTCCCGGTCTCAATGGAACTGACGGCACGCCCCCCACGCAGCACAAGGAACTGCTTGCATGGGTGCAAGAGGTTGCCGAACTCACCCAGCCTGATCGCGTCGTCTTCGCAGACGGCTCGGACGAAGAATGGGACCGACTGACAACGAAGTTGGTCGAGGCAGGAACCTTCACCCGCCTCAACGACGAGAAGAAGCCGAACTCTTTCCTCGGCAACTCCGATCCGTCCGATGTCGCGCGAGTCGAATCGCGTACGTACATCTGCTCGAAGGAAGAAATCGACGCAGGTCCCACCAACAACTGGATGGACCCGGCGGAGATGCGCACCCTCATGGGTGACCTGTACCGCGGTTGCATGCGTGGACGCACCATGTACGTCGTGCCGTTCTGCATGGGCCCCCTCGACGCCGAGGACCCGAAGCTGGGCGTCGAGCTCACCGATTCCGAGTACGTCGTCGTCTCCATGCGCGTCATGACCCGCATGGGCAGCAAGGTTCTCGACAAGCTCGGCACCGACGGGTTCTTCGTCAAGGCGCTGCACTCGCTGGGCGCTCCGCTGGCCGAAGGCCAGGAAGACGTCGCGTGGCCGTGCAACGACACCAAGTACATCACCCACTTCCCCGAGGATCGTGAGATCTGGAGCTTCGGTTCCGGCTACGGCGGAAACGCTCTCCTGGGCAAGAAGTGCTACTCGCTGCGTATCGCCTCGGCAATGGCGCACGACGAGGGCTGGCTGGCCGAGCACATGCTCATCCTCAAGCTCATCTCGCCCGAGGACAAGGCCTACTACATCGCGGCGGCATTCCCCTCCGCTTGTGGCAAGACCAACCTCGCGATGATCCAGCCGACCATCCCCGGGTGGCGCGCCGAGACCCTCGGTGACGACATCGCCTGGATGCGTTTCGGTGAGGACGGACAGCTGTACGCCGTCAACCCGGAATTCGGTTTCTTCGGCGTGGCTCCCGGCACCAACTGGTCCTCGAACCCCAACGCCATGCGTACCATCGACCAGGGCAACACGGTCTTCACCAACGTCGCTCTGACTGACGACGGTGACGTCTGGTGGGAGGGCCTCGAAGGCGACCCGCAGCACCTGATCGACTGGAAGGGCAACGAGTGGACGCCCGAGTCGGGCACCCATGCGGCTCATCCCAACTCGCGTTACTGCACCCCGATGTCGCAGTGCCCGATCATGGCTCCCGAGTGGGACGACCCGAAGGGCGTGCCGATCTCGGCAATCCTGTTCGGCGGACGCCGCAAGACGACGGTTCCGCTGGTCACCGAGGCTCGCGACTGGCAGCACGGCGTCTTCATGGGTGCAACGGTCGGCTCCGAGCAGACCGCAGCAGCCGAAGGCCAGGTCGGTACGGTTCGCCGCGATCCGATGGCAATGCTGCCGTTCCTCGGCTACAACGTCGGTGACTACTTCCAGCACTGGATCGACCTCGGCAAGTCCGCCGACGCGTCCAAGCTCCCCAAGGTCTTCTACGTCAACTGGTTCCGCCGCGGCGACGACGGACGCTTCCTGTGGCCAGGCTTCGGCGAGAACTCTCGCGTCCTGAAGTGGATCGTCGAGCGTATCGAGCACAAGGCTGCCGGTATCGACACCCCGATCGGCGTCGTTCCCACCGGATCGGCACTCGACATCGAAGGCCTGGACGTGTCGGACGCCGACATCACCGAGGCCCTCGCGGTCAACATCGACGAGTGGAAGGCCGAGATCCCGCTCATCGAAGAGTGGTTCGACTTCGTCGGCGAGAAGCTGCCGACCGGCATTCGCGACGAGTTCGAAGCTCTGAAGCAGCGGTTGGCCTGATAAACCGCCCCCGTATGTAGTGGCCTGATGCCGCATTGGTTCAATTTGATGAACCGATGCGGCATCGGTCGTCTGTATGCCCTTGCCTGTAGCCGTTAAGCAGTTCAGCCGTTATGCAGTTCAGCCGTAAAGCAGTGATCAGCGAGCGGGTCGACACACTCGATCCTCAGGAGGACCAGATATGAGCGGGATCTACAACAACGTGACCGAATTGGTCGGGCGCACCCCGATCGTGCGGCTCAACCGTCTAACCGAGGGCCTGGACGCACAGGTCGCCGTCAAGCTCGAGTTCTACAACCCGGCCAACAGCGTCAAGGACCGGATCGGCGTGGCGATTATCGACGCCGCCGAGAAGTCCGGTGCACTCAAGCCCGGTGGCACCATCGTCGAGGGAACCAGCGGTAACACGGGTATCGCACTCGCCATGGTCGGTGCTGCTCGCGGCTACAAGGTCATCCTGACCATGCCCGAGACCATGTCCACCGAGCGTCGCGTGATGCTGCGTGCTTACGGCGCCGAGATCGTGCTGACCCCGGGATCCGAGGGCATGGCCGGTGCGGTCGCCAAGGCCAAGGAAATCGTCGAGCAGACCGAGAACGCTGTCTCGGCCAGCCAGTTCGCGAACCCGGCCAACCCGGCCATCCACGAGGCAACGACGGGCGAAGAGGTCTGGGCCGACACCGACGGCGCCGTCGACATCTTCGTGTCCGGCATCGGCACCGGCGGCACTATCACCGGCGTCGGACGCACCCTTCGCAAGTACAAGCCCGAGGTCAAGATCGTGGGCGTCGAGCCCATCGACTCACCGATCCTCAACGGTGGCCAGCCCGGCCCCCACAAGATCCAGGGAATCGGCGCGAACTTCGTGCCCGACGTCCTCGATCGCGAGATCTACGACGAGATCATCGACGTCTCGTTCCCCGATTCCATCGAGGTCGCTCGCGCACTCGGCACCAAGGAAGGCATCCTGGGCGGCATCTCGTCCGGCGCCATCGTCTGGGCAGCACTCGAGTTGGCGAAGCGTCCGGAAAACGCCGGCAAGCTGATCGTGGCTGTCGTGTGCGACTTCGGCGAGCGTTACATCTCCACCCCGCTGTTCGAACACATCCGGGACTGAGACTTGTGAGTATCCTCGGGACAATTCGCGAGGACCTGCAGGCTGCGCGCGGTCAGGATCCTGCCGCGCGCAGCAATGTGGAGAACGCGCTCGTTTATTCAGGGCTGCATGCTATTTGGGCGCATCGGATTGCGCATCGCATGTGGGCCGTCCCTGCGCTACGCGGCCCGGCGCGAGTGCTCTCGCAGCTGACACGCTTCGTCACCGGCATCGAGATTCATCCCGGTGCCACCATCGGTCGGCGGTTTTTCATCGATCACGGCATGGGCGTCGTGATCGGGGAGACGGCCGAGGTCGGTAACGACGTGATGCTCTATCACGGCGTCACTCTCGGTGGTCGCTCGCTCGAGCAGGTCAAGCGTCACCCGACGCTGGGAGACCGGGTCACCGTCGGCGCTGGTGCCAAGATCCTCGGACCTGTCGTCATCGGTGAAGGTAGCGCTATCGGCGCCAATGCCGTTGTCACCAGAGATGTTCCGGCCGAATCCATCGCGACGGGTATCCCGGCGGTGGCGCGGCCACGGACCACCAAGGAAAAACTGGTGGACCCGAACAGCTACATCGATCCGGCGATGTACATCTGAAGCACTCCTTCTTCGATGGCCACCCTCGTGTAGACGGCGGGTGGCCATCGGCGTCTGTTCAGGCTCGCGTCAGGTGCCACCCGCGACGTCCCAGTACGACGGCCGTCGCAGCGCCCAATGCTGCTCCGATCAAGGGATAGCAGGCCAGGACGAGCCAGCGCGGTCCGTCTAAGGGTTCGTAGGCGGTGGCTATTGTCGACTCGTAGTCCCGAGCCATCTGCACGTCCCGGAACGGTACGTAGGAACCCTGATAGACGATGGTCTCGTCAGGGCTGGTCATCACGTCGATCAGACTGCCCACCAGGGGAATTCCCCCGACGACAAATCCCAGAACCGCCAGAATCACGATCAGTGTGCGCATCGCCCGAGCCTATCGCCCGGCCGGAAGTTCAGACTGTGATCGACGGTTCTTCGGGGGTCGAGAGGGTCAGGATCGCCCGCACGACACGTGGGCTCTGCTCGAGTGAGCGCTCGAGTTCGCGCAACGTGTGGGCCACACGGGATTCCGCGTAGTCACCGACCAGGTCGACGCTGGCCACCAGGTAGACCTGTCGCGGCCCGAGGTATTCCATACGCAGGAACGTGATTCGGTTGATCTCGGGCAGTTGGGTGAGAGCTTCGACGGCTGCTGCCCGCAGCGTCGGTGAGGCCTCTTCGCCGACCAGGAAGCGGCGGTTCCGATCTATCAGAATGATTGCGATGACCCCGAGGAGAATGCCGACGAAGATGGAGCCGAGGGCGTCGGGGATGGGTGAACCGGTGACCTGGTGCAACAGAACACCGACGAACGCGATGACCAAACCGATAAGTGCCGCAGCATCTTCGGCGAACACGGCCCGAGTCGTCGGGTCGGATGTGTTGAGTGCCTGGGTCATGACGTCGCGGTTCACGGCGGACGCTTCGTTTCGGAGTTGTTTGTACGCCTGCCGGAACGAGATGCCTTCGAGGATGAACGAGACGCCGAGGACGGCGTAGGCGACACCGAAGTCGGACGCCGGTTCGGAATGGAACAGTTCCTGGATGCCATGAGTGATCGAGACACCCGCGCCGAGTGCAAACAGTCCGAGAGCGGCGAACATCGACCAGATGTATGCCTCCCGGCCGTAGCCGAGTGGCTGGTCTCGGTCGGGAACCCTTTTCGAGCGGCGGTTCGCGATCAGCAGCAGCACTTCGTTGCCGGTATCGGCCCAGGAGTGGGTGGCCTCTGCGACCATCGATGCAGATCCGGTGACGATGGCGGCCGCCGTCTTGGCACCGGCGATCAGCGCGTTCGCCGCAAACGCCAGTACGACCGTCGTGGTGCTCTCGTCGGCCGATGCTTCCGTTTCGGTGCTCACGATTCTCAGGCTAGGCGGGTGACGACAGTTTCGTGCGGTGACGCTCGGCGACGGAGTGCAGCAGTGTGGCGACGGCGTCGTGGAACTGCGTCAGGCCCGGCTCTTCGACGGGAAAGTGCCCGCACCCGTCCAGCATCACGAATTCGGTGGGTGCGTTGATGCGGCGGAGGAACTGCAGGCTCAGTTCGGGTGGCGTCCATCGGTCGTCGGCCGGGTGGGTGAGCAGAACGGGCGTCGTCCGAAATGCTTCGGGTGCGGTGTGCTCGAACGAGAAGTAGCTGCTGAGGAATCCGAGTGGCACCCGAACACCGCCACCGCGCGGATCGGTTGCGCACAGCGTTGCGAGCTCCCGATTGCTGCTCATGTTCGCCACGTCGGCTACCTCGTAGGCCAGCAGACCGCCGATGCTGGCTCCCAACAACACCAGCGGCCGATCGTCGGCTGCCTTCTCGGCCCGGACGAGATCGCAGAGGAGATCGACCCACTGCTCGTACCGGACGCCGGCGGGATCGGCTACGACGGTGTCGCCGTACAGCGGAAGGTCAGGGAAGAGGACTTCGGCTCCGAGTTTCACGCCGATCCCGGCGAACGGCCACAACGCGCCCGAGTAGCCGCCGGCGCCGTGGATGCCGAGAACACGAACCGGCGCGTCTGGAACCACGGCCCGTGCGACGTGGACGGTGTTGCCGTTCCACTCCCACCACGTCGGGGTCGGCGCCGGCATGTGGTCGGTGTACCGGTCGGGCATAAACTTCGAGTAATCGGCGCTGGTCACCTACACAATTCTCGGTATCGGCGTCGCGGCTGACAACTCGCATCGGAGGACCGTGTCGACTCGGCGGAAAAGGCCCTCCCAGCAGCGCTCGAGGGCTACCTACGACGCGATCCTGGAGGCAGCTACTCGCGTTTTCGCTTCGGAAGCCATGGCAGCGACCACCAACCGGATCGCTGACGAAGCAGGGGTGTCGGTGGGCTCGCTCTACCAGTATTTCGGCGACAAGTACGAGATCCTCTCGGAGTTGGCGAACCGTCACGTGAGTGCTGCGCGGGAGAGTTTTGCGCTCTGCCTTGCCGACATCGTCGAGCGTGAGCTCACCCCGGACGAGGCCGTGAGGATGTTGGTGGAGTGCGCGGTCGAAGTGAACAGTAAGCCGCGAGAGTTCTTTCACCTGCTCTACGATCAGGTTCCGCGTACGCGTGAGCTCATCGAGCAGGTCGAAGGAATGAATCGGCAACTGGTACTGGGTTTTTCGGATTACTTGCAGAGCCGCGGTTTCAGTGCGGAGGATGCGTTGCTGACATCGCGGCTGACTGTGACTGCCGTGGACAGCCAGGTGCATCGGGTTGTGCTGGAATCGGATTCACCCGAAGAACTTCGAGTGCGAACGGAAGCCGTCGTGCGGCAGACGAGATCGATGATCGCGTCGGAATCCTGATCCGGTGTGCGGAATGGTGACCACAGTCCGTTATGGTTCTGACGTCATCATCGAGGTAATGGGAAGTCGGTGCAATTCCGGCGCGGTCCCGCCACTGTGAGGTCGTCCCTGCGTCGACCGTAGCCAGATACCACCCTCGTTGACGTTGTGTCATGCCACGAGGATGGATCGGTCACACCATGAATGCTGTTGGCGGAGCTCTGTCTCCACCTACCCACCTGCCTCCGCCGAAGGCGGGTGCGCCGCGAGGACGGCTCAGTCCGGGTATCGTGCTGCCCGCTCTGCTGGTCGTCACCGTGCTCTCTGCTGTGTGCGCGTTGGCATTCGGATCCGAGATGCTCCCCGTGTCCACTGTGGTGGACGTGGTGCACTCGCGCTTCGGAGGCCCACCCGTCACGCGTTCCGAACTTGCGATCGTGTGGGGGATCAGAGCACCTCGGGTACTGCTCGGTCTGGCCGTCGGCGCTGGTCTTGCCGTCGCCGGCGCGGTGGTGCAAACCCTCGTCCGTAACGCTCTTGCCGATCCCCACCTGCTGGGAGTGTCGTCCGGCGCGAGTGTCGGTGCCACCGCCGTCATCACCACCGGACTGTTCGCCGGCGCGGGAGTGTGGGCGCTCAGTTTCGGCGCGATGATCGGGGCGTTGGGAGCTGCGATTCTCGTCTTCACCATCGCGACGCTGCAAGGCGGTATCACTCCACTGCGATTGGTTCTGACCGGCACCGTTACCGCATCCGCCCTGTCGGCGATCGCGAGTTTTCTGGTGCTGCGTACCAATGATTCCCAGGCCGCGCAGTCCGTATTGTTCTGGCTCCTGGGAAGTTTGGCCGGGGCATCCTGGGACAAGTTGTGGGCGCCGGTCATCGTTGTGTTCCTGCTGACGGCAGCGGTGTTCGCCCTGCACGGTTGGCTGGATGCGCTGGCGGCCGGACCGGACGTCGCGGCTTCGCTCGGTATTCCCGTCCGAACCCTGCGAAACGTGCTGTTCGGCGTGCTGGCAGCGTTGGTCGGCACGATGGTTGCAGTGTCCGGCGCGATTGCCTTCGTAGGCTTGGTCATACCGCACGTCACACGCATGCTCGTCGGAGCCAGACATCGAGTGGTGTTACCGGCGGCAGCACTGATCGGCGCGTCCTTCCTGGTGTGGGTCGACGTCGTGGCGCGGACCTCGTTGCGGCCGACCGAGATCCCGCTGAGCGTGGTGACCGGGGTGATCGGGGCCCCACTGTTTCTCCTGCTTCTCGGCCGTCGGCGCTACCGATTCGGTGGCAGTTCGTGAGCGCCCGAGCCCTGGCGCTGACCGCGTCCGGAGTCGTTGTCCGCATCGACCGTCGAACCATCGTCAAAGGCGTCGACATCGCGGCCGACGCCGGCGCAGTGGTCGGCGTGGTTGGTCCGAACGGATCGGGCAAGTCGACGTTCTTGCGTGCTCTCGCGGGTCTCGGGCCGATCGCCGGCGGTGACATTCGTGTCGGCGGCGACTCCGTGCACGCGATGTCCGCGCGGTCGAGGGCCAAAGCCATTTCCTTTGTGGCGCAGGAAGAGCAGAGTCCCGCCGATTTGTTGGTTCACGAGTACGTGAGTCTGGGCCGCACGCCACATGCAAAGCCCTGGAGCGTCGGTGGAAAGCACGAGAATGCCGTCGTCGATCGTGCTCTGGGCGAGGTCGGAATGATCGAGCACCGGTTCTCTTCGATGGACACGCTTTCCGGCGGTGAGCGTCGGCGGGTGTTTCTCGCCCGAGGTCTCGCGCAGGACGCCGGTGTGCTCATCCTCGACGAGCCGACCAATCATCTCGACATCCGGCATCAACTCGAACTGCTCGATCTGGTCCGGTCGTTGGACCGGACGGTGATCATGGCACTGCACGACCTCGATTTGGCTGCGGCAGTGTGCGATCGGGTGCTCGTGCTCGCGGATGGAGTGGCCAGGGCGTTCGGACATCCATCCGACGTACTCACCACCTCGGTGGTGGCAACTGTTTTCGGCGTCGAGACTTTCGAACTCGTGAACCCCGCGACAGGCCGTTCACACCTCGTATTCGAATCACGAAATTCTCAACCACAACACACATTTTCGGAGAGTGCACTTTGATACACGTAAAGACCCGCGCGTCGTTCGGTGCGGTTGTAGCCGCGACAGCGTTGTTGGCCGTGTCCGGATGCTCGGCAACCGCGCCCGTCGACGAAGCCGCGGACAAGACTTCGGTCACGCTGGAGAACTGCGGAACGGAAAGCACTTTCCAGCTTCCGATCGAAAAGGTTGTTGCCACAAGCAATGCGGCCAATATCGGTACCATTCTCCGAGTCGGCGGTCTGGATCGTCTCGCTGCCGTCGTGTTGAACACGAACAACGACGCGGTCATGGACTCGATGTTCGGTCCCGGAATCGCCGACGTCCCACACCTGGACGGAACGATCACGATGGAGACGATTCTGGGTAAGCAGGCGGACCTGGTGGTCGGCTCCTACAGTGGCTTGTTCAAGGGAGCCTCCGGTGTGACGCCGGAATCGCTGCAGAGCAACAACATCGATGCATATGTGATCTCCGATAGTTGTCGGCAGAGTGCCGCAGCGGATTCCGCGCTCGGCACGATGGGTCCGTGGGATGCCCTTCGTGCGGACGTGACCAATTACGGAAAGCTGTTCGGAACCGAGGACACCGCCGCCGAGGCATTGACCGAATTGGATTCACGTTTGGCACGTCTGGAGTCCGCGCCAGATGCCGCCGACAAGCCGAAGGTGCTGATCTACGACAGCGGTGAAGAAGATCTGTACACCAGCGGCGGCAACGGAGCCCCCAACGGAATCATCGACGTCGCCGGGGGAACCAATGTGTTCGCCGACGTCGACAACACCTGGTTCAAAGCGAGCTGGGAGACCGTCGCGAAGTCAGAACCCGACATCATCGTGATCATGGACTACAAGAAGAGTGCCGACGAAGTACAGGGCAAGATCGACGCGATCAAGAGCCGAGAAGGCCTGCGTGACCTCGACGCAGTCAAGCAGAACCGTTTCGTCGTACTCCCGCTCGCCATGTTCACCAGTGGGTTCCCCAATATCTACGGCGCGGAACAGTTGCGCGCGAAGATCGAAGAGTTCGGGCTGGCTCCGTCGAGCAGCATCGACTGGACAACCGCGCCGTCGGCATGAGCAACAACCGGTGCTCGCGTCGGGTGATTGTCGTCTTACGGCCGACTGTCAGCGGCCTGGACGAGTCGGCTGCACGACGGATGCTCGACGCTGTTCAGGCGGGCACCGACGTCGACGTTCGTATTGCGTACCTCGATGTCTCCTCGCCGAGCCTTCACGAGGAACTCGATCGAGCCCATGTCGATGACGTCGACAAGGTCGTGTTGATTCCAGTTGCGGTGCCGAGGGATCGGTACCTGCTCACGTGGACCAGCAAGGCGGTTGCGAACTGGCGCGAAACCCGGATCGACGCCGAACTGGAAGTGACGCTCCATGAAACGGAAACGCTCGAAGGTGCGGTGGCCGGGCAGGTGATCGACGAACTCGACTCGGCGGGAAAGCCGATCACCGCGAGTCCGGCGTCGTATCGCAGTCCGGCGTGGTCCGTGATCGAGCAGCACGATAGGCATCTGTTGGTGTGCAAGGGCCCTCGCTGTATGGCGTACGGAGCAGGACCGTTGCACCGGGCGATGAGCGCGGCGGCCAAAGGTACCTCGTCGAAGGTGACCGGAACCGGTTGTCTGAGCCCGTGCAACCTGGGGCCGTTGGTGATCGCGAACCCCGGCGGTACCTGGTTCGGGCACGTGGACGCCGGTGACGCTGAAGCATTGGTCGCAGGTCAGGAGAATCAATTGGAGGATCACGTTCTGGACCGGTAGATGCAGGTCGGCGAAACAGAGAACCCGCTGAGCGCGAAGTGCGCTCAGCGGGTTCTGTTGTCCTGTCTCAGGAACCGAAGGGAAGGGTTCCCGGCGGGATCTGGTATCCACTGCTGCCGACGGAGGCGCTGCCCCAGAGTGCGAGGAAAGCGTTGATGGCGTTGGTGAGCATATGAATGTCCTTTGTGAGATGACTGATTCGTTTTCGACGGTACCGGGTGGATCTGTGGATTCGCTGGGAGTTGGCACCCATTTCATGGGGCTGGCACCCGTTCCGGCAGGTCGGAACGGGTGCCAACTGTCAGCAAAGGGTGCCAACTCCCGGGTGGGTCAGCCCACGTAGCCGGGCGGCATGAGTACGGACTTGGTCTCGCAGAAGGCTTCGAGGCCCTCAGGTCCGTTCTCGCGCCCGATACCGGAGTTCTTGTAACCACCGAACGGCGATCCGGGATCGAAGGCGTACCAGTTGATCGCGTAGGTACCCGTGCGGATCTGCGCAGCAACTTCGAGTCCGTGATCGATGTCGGTGGTCCACACCGATCCGGCGAGGCCGTAATCCGAATCGTTGGCGATCTTGATGGCCTCGTCCTCGGAGTCGTACGGAATCACCGAGAGAACGGGTCCGAAGATCTCCTCGCGTGCGATGGTCATCGAGTTGTCCACGTCGGCGAAGATGGTCGGCTCGACGTACCAGCCCTTGTCCAGGCCGGCGGGGCGTCCACCACCGAGTACGACGCGCGCGCCTTCTTCCTTACCCTTGGCGATGTAACCCTCGACGCGCTCGCGCTGCTTCTCGGAGATCAGCGGGCCGAGTTGTGCTGCGGGATCGGACGGATCGCCGACGGTCATGAAGCCTGCGGCGGTCTTCATTCCCTCGATGACCTCGTCGTAACGCGAACGGGGAGCGAGGATTCGGGTCTGAGCGACACAGGCCTGACCGGTGTTCATCAGGCCGGACATGACGAGCATCGGCATTCCGGCGGCGATGTCGGCGTCCTCGAGGATGATCGCGGCGGACTTGCCACCCAGTTCGAGGGAGCAGCGCTTGAGGTTCTGTGCGGCGATGGCACCGATCTTGCGGCCGACGGCACTGGATCCGGTGAACGTGATCTTGTCGATGCCCGCATGAGAGACCAGGTATTCGCCGGTCTCGGCTCCGCCGGGGAGCACGGAGATGACGCCTTCGGGAACGCCTGCCTCGGTGAAGATCTCGGCGATCACGTGGACGGAGAGAGGGGATTCGGGTGCGGGCTTGAGCAGTACGGTGCAGCCGGCGAGCAGTGCGGGGGCCAGCTTGTTGATCGCCAGGAACAGCGGGACGTTCCAGGCCAGCACGGCGGCGACGACGCCGACGGGCTCACGGGTCACCTTGGTCTGCCCGAAAGCGCCGGTGCGCTTCTCTTCCCACGCGAACTTGTCGGCCAGCTCGGCGTAGTAGCCCAGCGTCGCCATCGACGGGGTCTGCTGCATCATGCCGACCATGGCGGGCGGCTGGCCCATCTCGTTGGAGATGAGCTGGTTGATCTCCGCGCTGCGCTCTTCGATCAGCTTGGCGGCCTTGGCGAGGATCGCGCCGCGCTCGGCGGGGGTGGTGCGTGACCACGGTCCCTCGAACGCCGCGCGGGCTGCGGACACGGCCGCGTCGATGTCTGCCGGTGCTGCGATGGGACAGCTGCCGACGCGCTCCTCCGTTGCGGGAGAGAACACTTCGAGTACCTGGTCGGTGGCCGGGGCCACCCATGCTCCACCGATGTAGAGCTTGTCGTAGTCAGTCATCAATTCATTCCTCGGTGTTGTCGGTCGCCGCGAGGGCATACGCGTCGTCTGCCTGTGCGGTGTCGGTGAAACTGGTGAATCCGTATTTCTCGTGCGGTCCGATGGCGGCTACCTCGAAAAGACCGGTGCCGGTGTTGGTGTTCGTGCCTTCGGTGAGCGTGAAGGACGCGAGGTTGTCGACGGGGGAGAACATGCGTTGGAACGGTTCGATCTCGTGGACCTTGTGGCGGAGCCCTTGTACGACGAGTTCGCCCTGCCACATTCCGTGACGCCAGTCCTGTTCGAGCCCGTAGCCGGTGCCGATTCCGATGTAGTTGGCCAGCAGCAGTTCGCAGGCGACGGTCAGGACTTCACCGCCTGGCCGGTGGAAGGTGATGGTCGCTCCGGTGACGTCGCGGGTGTCGGGGCAGAACGTCAGTTCGTGTTCGGGTCGGCCGAGCCATTCGTTGTCCCTGGCTTCGTCCGGCCACACTCGCATGGCTTCTTCGACGATGCGCCTGCCCTGCTCGTCTTCCTGCATGATCACCGAGATCGTGAACTCGTCGAACTGCATGACCGCGTAGATCCAGAAGAAGTTCTGGATTCCGTCGACGGCGCGTCTGCCTTGCGGTTCGGCTTCACCGACCGGACGCACACCCCACGAGCGGTCGCGGTTACCTCGCCACGTCTTCGGGTCGATCGCGAAGTCCTCCCCGTCGACGGTGAGCGATCCGGTCCAGGTTCCGGTCTGCAGGAAGCGTGAGGTGTCGAACGTGACTCGTTCGAGTTGACGGCGAAAGTGCTTGGGCTCGAGCGCCGCCGGGATGGTGGCGTCGAAGGTGATGTCGAAGGAGAGATCGTATTCGCTGCCTGGTTCGAGGACGACGCGGAGCTTCTGCAGTCCTTCCAGCACTTCGATGCGCAAAGGTCCGACGGTGGTGTCGGTGCGGTCGGCGCCCAGAGCCTTCGACATACGAGCAACGATGTGGTCGTCACCGCGGCGCAGTACCGCGAAGGCGTCCATGACGCCGAGGTTGGGGTACTGGCCGAGTCCGACGATGAGGAACACGTCGGGGGATTCGGTGGGGTAGCAGTTGAAGTAGTAGCGGTCGTAGAAGTTTCGATCCGAGGTGGCTACGTGACGGATCGGTTCGGCGATCTGGTGAACGGGATAGTCGTCCATCGGTGAGAGCATGTCAGGCCAACCTCTCCCAGTAGGTACCGTCGAGCATCGCGGCGAGCGAAGCGCGGTGCATGATCATGTCGTCGGGGTCTTCGGGTCGCTGTGACTGGCCGAAAGCTATGGCGCGAGCCTGGATTCGCCACATGATGACCGCCTGACGCAGTGCGGCATAGGTAACGTAGAACTCCAGATCGTGTGGGGTGTGGCCGGTGATCTCGGCGTAGGTCTGCGCGAGATCCGGCAGTCGAAGGAAGTCGGGAAGACCGGGTAGGTTCGCCAGTCCGGCGATGTCCTCGAAGAACCTGTGCAGGAATGCCATCCAGCCCAGATCCATCTCCCGCGGGCCGAGAGTTGCCATTTCCCAGTCCAGTACGGCTACCGGCGCGAAGTCCTGGTACATGACGTTGCCGATGCGCGAGTCGCCCCAACAGAGCACTGCCGGCGAATCGTCCGCGGGATTGTTCTCCTCGATCCAGTCGAGGGCACGTTCGATGAGCGGTGATCTGATCCCGTCGGAGACCACCCACTCGTAGTACGCGCGCTGCTCGGCGATGTGCGCCGTGAATGCTTCTCGTGCAGTCGTTCCCGAATTCGGGAGTCGGAGGAAGTCGAAACGCTCACCAGGTTTGTCGATGGCATGCAACTGAGCCAGGACGTCGACCGAGCTGCGCTGCAGGGTCTTTCGCTGCTCGGGAGACGCTTCGGTGACCCACGATCCGAAGTTGTACGGCATGACGTCCGGTGGCACGTCGCCGGAGATGCGTTCCATCACGAAGAACGGCGCACCCAACGCGTCCGGGTCGGATTCCGACCAGTACACCGCGGGTACGGGCACTGCCGAGTGCTCGCGCACCTGAGCCATGGTGCGGAACTGGGATTCGAGGTCGTAGGCAGGAAAGACCGGCATGGTCGATTCCGTCGGCGCCACCCGAGCGACCAAGGGATGATGTTCGCCGTCCCAGGTGGCGTCGAAGAGGATGGTTTCGCTGGACATGCCGTTGGCTGCGGGCAAGGTGACGTCGGCGACGGTCACAGTGGATCCGCTCGGCACCTTGCCGGCCATCCACCGTTCCAGGCGCTCACGGAGGTCTTCGGTGTCGCGGAGGGAATCGCTTGGTCGGGCGACCTGGGCGTGATGCTCGGTTTCATCGGTCGAAGAAGCAGTCGAGGCAACGTCAGATGAGGAAGCGTCTGGGCTCACGGTCACCTCCTTCCCGTAGGCGTCACGTGCAATGCCCGTAACGGTGTGAGTCAGAACACTAAAACACGTTACAGAAATTGGGAACAGGTGGCGCCCGTTTAGTGGGACTCCCTGCGGATTTATCGGGGAAGAACGCGTGTCAGATAACGGCGGTGAGCGCGAGCAAGCCCGCACCGGTCAGAGTTCCGGCGCCACCCAGCTCGGCGGGAACGATCCGGAGCCCGGCGACGAACGACAAACGGGCATGTCGGGCAGCCGCGTCGAGCATCGGTTCCCACAGCGGTGTACCCGACTGGGCGAAACCGCCGCCGATCACCGCGAGGTCCACGTCCAGGAGGGCAGCCGCCGAGGCGATGGCACCACCGAGCGCCGTGCCTGCACGGTGAAGCGCGTCCACGGCGATCGCGTCGCCGCTGCGTGCACCCTCGGCTAGTTCACGGCCGGTGTTCCCCGACCAGCCCTGGCTACGAGCCCATCGCACCGCGGACGGTCCACTTGCCACCGTCTCGAGGCAGCCGACGCCCCCGCAGCTGCACGGTTCGGCAGATCCTGGAACGACGATGTGGCCGATGTGACCGGCGTTCCCCGTGCGACCCCGAGCAATCTCACCGCCGAGAACGATTCCTCCGCCGATTCCCGTCGAGACGACCAGGCTCAGGAGGTTCGGGGTTCCGCGTCCGGCGCCGTGGTGGAACTCCGCCAATGCCGCTGCGGCTCCGTCCATTGCGAGGGCGGTTCCGGCATCGGGAAAGACGCTGCGGACGCCCGCTACGAGCTCGAATCCCTGTGCCCACTCGGTGATGTTGATGGGAGCGACGACGCCGGCGACGGTGTCCACCGGCCCGGCGCACGCGATGCCGACACCGTCGACCTCTCGGCCGTCTGAGACTCGTTCGAGCAGCGCCGCACACGCTCTCCACGGGTCGGTCTGCGGCGTCGGCACGCTGTCGAACACGGGAACGCGGCCGTCCTCGGACACGACCCCGGCAGCCATCTTGGTACCACCGATGTCGACTGCGAGGCGCATGTCGCTATCGCTTTTCGAGAACCACGACGAGGTTGCTCACCAGGAACTCCCGCAGACCGGGGACTCGGACCATCCACCACGCCCACGACGGGTGGTAGCGCGGGATCGCGGCGAGCAACGTGCCCTGGCTGGTTCCACGGGCCCAGCGTAAGCCGTCCGTGGCGCCGACTTTGAACAACGACACCCCGAATCTGTTCTTCGGTTCGCGCCCGGTCTTGCGGAGGTACCGCTTGGCTGCGTACTCGCCGCCCAGCGCGTGCCACGGTCCGGTTTCGTGGCCGCCGAACGGACCCCACCACAGGGTGTACGAGAGAACCATCAAGCCGCCGGGCTTGGTCACGCGCAGCATTTCCTCGGCCATCAGCCAGGGCTCGCTGACGTGTTCGGCCACGTTGGAGGAGAAGCAGATGTCCACGGACGAGTCCAGGAACGGCAGTGCCAAACCGGATCCACGCACCGCGCCGCCCACGGTCAGACCCGCAGCATGCATCTCCGACGGATCGGGTTCGACGGGAATGTAGCGGGCACCTGCGGCTTGAAAGACCTCCGCGAAATAGCCCGGACCACCGCCCACGTCGAGGACGGTGAGACCGTCGAGGGATCGTCCGGTGTGACCTTCGTGCAGGTCCGAGATCAATTCGACGGAGTCGCGCGCGAGCGCGCCGTAGAAGATGTCGGGCGCGGACTGCTCGTGGCGGAAGTCGCTGAGCAGGCCGAACGAGCGTTTCAGGGTTGCCCGTCGGCCGAAAATGCGGGTCACTGCGGGCTTGGTCACGGGTAGCAACTTTAGCCACTGGGGCACCCGGTCCACGAACACCGTCAGGAGCGCGGCAATACGGACGCTCGAACAGTTAGGGTGTTCGGCAGGGTTACCGGCCGGTCAGGCGGGGCATCCCGCAGGATCGCCCGAACCGGGGTGGCCACCGACCAACTCAGGGAGTAACGCACGTGCGCGAGGTTCTGTTGCTCTGCTGGCGCGATACCGGGCATCCCCAGGGCGGTGGAAGCGAGCGTTACCTCGAGCAGGTCGGATCCCAGTTGGCCGAGCGCGGTATCAAGGTGACGCTGCGGACGGCGTCGTATCCCGGGGCGCCCGCGTCGGAGGTTCGAGACGGCATCACGATCAGCCGGGCCGGTGGACGTTTCAGCGTGTACCCCCGCGCTCTGGCCGCCATTGCCGCCGGACGTCTGGGTTTCGGATCGCTCAAGGGCATCCGCCCCGACGCGGTGATCGACACCCAGAACGGCATCCCCTTCTTCTCGAAGGCCGTGGCGGGTGCACCGGTCACGCTTCTGGTCCATCACTGCCATCGCGAACAGTGGCCGGTGGCAGGCAAGCTCGTCGGCCGGATCGGCTGGTGGGTCGAATCGCGATTGTCACCGCGCACCCATCGACGTAGTCAGTATCTGACGGTGTCGCTTCCCTCAGCGGAAGAATTGGTGGACCTCGGTGTCGAGCGCGAACGAATTGCCGTGGTGCGTAACGGTGCCGATCGGCTCCCCGTCGGCGTCGACGCGGGCGGATCGATCACCAGGGCCGAGCGTCCCACCATCTCGGTTCTCTCACGGCTGGTGCCGCACAAGCAGATCGAGGACGCACTCGAAGCGGTCGCAGCCCTGCGTCCGACGCTTCCGGACATCCATCTCGACGTCATCGGTGGTGGTTGGTGGGAGCAGAACCTGCGAGATCGCGCCGCCGAGTTGGGAATCGGTGACGCCGTCTCGTTCTACGGTCACGTCGACGAGGCTCGTAAACATGAACTCCTTGCGCAGTCGTGGATTCACCTCATGCCTTCGCGGAAGGAAGGGTGGGGCCTGGCGGTCATCGAGGCTGCGCAGCACGGTGTTCCGACGATCGGTTACCGCAGTTCGAAGGGTCTGACCGATTCGATCGTCGACGGAGTGACGGGCCTTCTGGTCGGGGGAGAGAACGCCGGCGACGGCGACATCGCCGATCTGACGCAGGCTGCCGGCACTCTGCTCCGCGACCACGAACTTCGCATGGTGCTCGGTGAGAAAGCTCGGGTGTGGTCGGGCGAGTTCTCCTGGGAGCAGACCGGCACCGGAGTGCTCGAGGTGCTGACCGCGCACAAGGACGGTCGGTGGGTCTCAGGACTGGCCGCGCCTCGCGAGTCGAATTCGGTTCTGGTTCAGTCCGACTGAGATCAGCGCGATCGCACCCATCAGTATCCACGCGAGATGCGCAGCGATGACGGCAGTTCGGGCACCGGTCGAGGCTTCCTGCGTGGCAACATCTCCGGGTACCCGGTAGAGCGCGAGATCGTTGTCGGCAAAGACCTGTTCCAATCCGTCGAGCGTGGTTGCCGAGTTGCCGAGTTGACCTGGTGTCCCGCGCTCGATCAGTACCCATCCGACTCCGAGATCGGCCAACTGCGTAGGACTTCCGCCGGCCAGCAGTAGGTCCTCGACCCGAGTTGCCCGAGTCCCCTCGCCGCCGACAGCACCACCGGCAACCACCAGTTGGCCGGTCTGCAGAACGTCGAGGGGCAGGAAGCGTGGTGCAGGGTCGAGTACCGGCGCATCACCGCTGTAGGGGAACGCGCGGAACATTCCGGCGGGAAGCACTGCAACGTCACCGGTTTCGTCTCGCAGTTGCTCGGTCACCACGGTCCAGGACCCGGGGTAGTGCACGGGCTTCAACGCGCCGCCGACACCCCACACCAGATCCGGCAGTGCCACGATCGTCACCACGATGGCGGCAACCGAGAATGCCGGGCGGGGGAGGGAGAACCGATTGCCTGCCCACATCACCGCTGCGGCCGCAGCAAGTGCGTAGAACGGGACGGCCAGCGCGACCCACTTCTGCGCGTCACGTAGTAAACCGGCGCCGGTGAACACCTCGACCGACCATCGGCCGGCGTCGAGACCCCACGGGGTAGCGCCCATGGTCGGAGCCAGCACCGCGAATAGGGCCAGCAGTCCGAGTCCACTGACAACAGGATTCCGGCGTCGGCGCCACAGAGCGGGCATACCGGCGAACACGACGACGAGCAGAAGAACCGTTCCCACCAATGCGAAGAGTGTTGTGCGCGTGGACGGTACCGCTGCCGAGTTCCAGATACCGCCGAGACCGGCGAGGCTGCCCAGCGTCGCGAGTCCCGGTTCTGCTCGGGCGGCAAAGGCGGCGACTCCCGCCGGATCGGAACCGTCGCCTGCTGCTCCGGATACGAAGGTGGCGACCAACCACGGCGAGGCGGCGACGAGGAACAGCCCGATAGTGCCGCAGACACGCCGCATGGCCGAGGTTCGGCCTCCGGGGGTGGCTACCACCACCAGCGCGGCCGTCAGAGCGAGCAGAGCGCCGGTAGGTGTCAGGCCCGAGAATGCCAGTGACGCGGCCAACGCCCACCAGGACCCGGGCGTGGCTCGGCGAACTCCGATTCCGGCACACACGATCCACGGCAGTGCGGCATAACCGGTCAGCAGGCTCCAATGTCCTTGCAACAGGCGCTCGGCCACGTAGGGGTTCCAGAGCATCACCGTCGACGCGACCAGTTGTGGACCGAGACCGGCCGTCGGCAGCAGAACGGCGACCATGCGCGCCGCACCCCAACCGGCGAGCCAGAGCGCCACGAGCAGGATGAACTTGACCACCAGTCCGCCGTCGATCACGGTGGTCAACGCTGCGATCAGCGCGTCCTGGGGAACGGCGCGGGCTGCGGCGTCGGTGAGTCCGAGGGCGGAGTCGGTCAAGTACGAGCGCGGCGTGCTGACGGCGTCGCGCAGCAGGAGGTAGCCGGGGCCGAGCAGCGGTCCGAGGATCAACAGTGCCAGCGCCAGGCTGTACGCCGCAGGCAGGTAACGGCGGTATCCGGCTTGCACTGTCATGACGCGCACGATACGTGGTGCATCATTACTGCCATGCCTCGCCAACCACTCGATCGCGCCGCCGCGGCCGGGGTCGGCATGGTTTTGGTGGGATCGATGACGGCCAATGTCGCGTCGTACCTGTTGGCATGGTTGGCCAGCCGATGGTTGGGTCCGGTCGGCTACGGCGAGTTCGCGAGTCTGCTTGCCGCCCAGTTGGTGCTTGCGGTTCCGGCATTGGCGTTGCAGACGGTGGTCGCCCGCGAGGCGGTGCGTGGCAAGAGCACAGATGCGTTGCGGTCGTTGGGGCATCGATGCACCGCGATCGTCGCCGTCCTCGCGGTTGCGCTCGCTCCGGCGATGGCGTGGCTGCTCGACACCGGAATCGTGGCGTCGTTCTCGGCATTGGTGACTGCGCCCATGTTGGTTCTGCTGGCAACGGAGCAGGGATTGTTGCAAGGACACGGTCGATTCGGCACTCTCAGTGCCGTACTGGCCGGAGCCGGGGTAATGAAAGTCCTTCCGGCAGTGATCGTTCTGGCTTTCGGCGGCGGGGCAGGCGCGGCATTGGTCGCGGGCGCGGCCGGAACTGCGTTCCTGGTGGCGATAGTTCGAGTGGTCGATCGAACCGTCTCGGTGAGCGAGGACCGTCCGGTGCGTATCGGCGTCGTCTCCGTGCTCGCGGCGTCACAGGTCCAGCTTGCGCTGATCGCGTTGTCTTCGCTGGACCTGCTGATCGTCCGCGTCGTCCTCAGTGAGTACGACGCCGGTGTCTACGCACTCGGCGCCGTCGCGACGAAGGTGGCGTTCTGGCTGCCACAGGCAGTGGGCGTCGTGCTGTACCCGAAGATGGCGAACCCGGCGCACTCGGCGCAGGCGGTTCGCTCGGCGTTGGCGGTGCTCGTCGGTATCGGCGCCGTCCTGGTTCTGGGGGCGGCGGTTGCCGGCCCGCTGGTGCCGATGCTCGTGGGCGACGCGTACGCCGCCGTGGCTCCGATGCTGTGGGCCTTCGCTCTGCACGGTGCAGCGCTGGCGGTACTCCAGGGTGCCTTGCTGTCCGCAATCGCGTCAGAACGCACGCGAGTGGCCCTTCTGGCGTGGGCAGGACTGGTTGTGGAGGCGACGGTCATGCTGGTGTGGGCGAAGACGCCGGGAGAGTTGATCGGCGTTGCCGTGGTGGTTGCGTCGACGACGGCGTTGTCGGTGTCCGTCGCCGCAGTGCGAAGTGCCGACCGCGCCGGGCCGGCACCTCGCGGCTCTGTCAGTTCTCCAGACGCGTGAACAAATCGTCGAAGTAGTCGAGCGTACGCATCGCGGTGTAGACGGATCCGTAGTTGATGTTCCCACCCGTGTAGACGACGTTGTCTCCTTGTACTGCGCGGATACGGTTCCACATCGCGCGGTCGTCGCTGACGGGATCCACGCCGGGCGCGGTGGTGACGATCATTCCGTCGGCCGAGTCGAGGGCAGTCACGAGGTTTTCGGTAGAGATCTCCTTCTGTCCCTCGACCGGCCACTGGAGCTGGACGCCGAGGTCTTCGGCCACCTGTGTGGAGATGCCCTTGCGGTTGACGCCGTTGACCTTCTGATTCACGTAGTTCAGCAGCACGATCTGCTTGCTCGCCAAGCTCGGGGCGTGGCGTTCCTTCAATCCGGCTGCCTTGTCCTCGTACGCTCCGATGACCTGACGGACGTCGGGGTTCTCGGTGCGATTCAGCCAACTCGCCAGCTGATCGATGTTCTCGCGCCACGGACGCGTGAAGTCCATCGGAAGCACAGGCGCTGTCTGGCTCAACTGCTGTAGCGGCCACATGTCGGAGGCCTCACCGATGTCGGTGCAGATGATCAGGTCCGGTTCCAGCGCGAGAATTGCCTCGACGTTGACCGGTGCCTCGAACACCTGTGCCGTGGGATCGGCCGGAACCCACGGCTCGGCGGCGTCGAAGCTGTACGCGATGACCGGCAGGCCCATCGCGACGGCTGGTTCGAGGTCGAGTCTGGAGTCGATGGCGACGACGCGCTTCGGGGTGACCGGAATGTCGTAGGTTCCGAGCGAGGTCGTGACCGTGCGCATCCCGGCCGAACCGCCCTCGGTACCGGCGGACCTCGCGCAACCGGCGGCGAACAGCCCGGAGAATGCAGCCGTGCCGACAACAAACCTCCGTCGCGTCAGATCGCTGACACAGATGTGCGAACCCAGAACTGTTGATGCGGGCATGTGGCTCCTCGTGTTCGGGGTGGTCTGGACTTCCAGAAAACGCTAAGCCCGCAACCACGCGGAGGGAACGACCCGTTGCGCCAATCCGTACGCCGATCCGGCAACAAAGCCCCGAAACGCAGCAGAGCGCCCCTTCCGTGTGGAAGGGGCGCTCTGCTTACTGTCTGAATCAGTCCTTGCGCAGATCCGGACGCGGAATCACCTGAGTGTCGTCCGAGGTCCAGTCGTGCTCACCCGGAGCCGGCTCGGGCGAGCCCTGGCCGCTGGGATTCTGGTTCGTTCCGCCGTGTGCAGCGCGGGCCGGAGTTCCGCCCTTGCCGCCGCGAATGCCGAGGAAGATACCGGCGATCAGCGCGATGACGCCGAGCACACCTGCCACGATCGGGACTGTGCGGCCGAACAGCGAGAGCTTGTCCATGCCGTCACGTGCCTGCTGGACCTGGTACTCGATGGTTGCTTCGTCGAAGGGCAGCGTGACCTTGAGAACCTCGACGTCGACGGCATCCTTGTTGCGTCCGTAGTACTGGTGCAACTGCTCCTGGCCCTTGACGACGACGCCGGTCTTGGGCTCGACCCACAGGTCACGGACGTTGGTGTACCAACGCGTCATCGTGATCGGAGTAGCGCCACCGGGAACGCCCCAGGTGTCGGCGGGCAGGCTCAGCTTGTTGGTGGGGGAGTTGACGACCTTCGACAGGTCGACGGGATCGATCGTCTGCTGGAAGTGGTACACCTTCAGACCGTTGATCTCGGTCTCTTCGACGAAGTCGATGTCCTTCGTGGCGCGAGCGTTCAGGTCGAAGTAGGGGTAGCTCTTCTGTTCCGTGTTGAACGGGAACTTGTACTGCAGACCGTCGCGGGAAACTTCTTCGGCGGGCTGGTCGCTGGACGTCTGGACGGTTCCGACCGGATCGTTGGTCGGCATCGAGCTGACGCGATCGAGCGTGACGCGGTCCAGGGTTGCGGTCAGCAGTCCGGTGTCACCCTGCTTGTCGGTACGACGGACGGTCTGGCCGGCTTCGACGGTGATGATGTCGGCGTCGGACGGGTCCTGCGTGGTGACGTAGCGCTGAGCGACGATCGGCACGTTGGTGTCGACCTGTGCCTTTCCGCCGAGGAGGGCCGCCGAGTTGAGGACGCTACCGGTGCCTGTGGCGACAGTGGTCACCTCGAGGTCGAGTGGCGTCTTCTCCAGCTTGCCTACCGTGTAGGTAGGAATGAGGATGGCGATGGCCAAAAGGAAGGCACCGAGGCCCACCAGAATGCAAGGAAGTATCCGGCTCGGCCCTGAGCGTTCCGCCATGCTGTGACTCCTAACCCGTTAAGTCTTTCGAGGTTCCCCAACCGGCACAATATGAGCTGCGCAGATCGCATGGGGCCCCCGATGGACACCATGTGTGGCAGAACACTAACAGTCCACCGGCCCGGTTTGTCGCATGAGGGCATGAATTGGCCAGGCATTTTGTTGTGAGTCCCTGGTGGTTTCCCTCAATCGGCCTGGGGTGCACACTTATCCGTGATGATCAGTTCCACGAATTCCCCTCAGACGGTCCCGCCACAGGCTCGGGGCTTCGTTCCGGCTTTGGACGGTATGCGTGGATTGGCGGCGCTCGGTGTCCTCGTCACCCATGTCGCGTTCCAAACCGGTGAAGCGCAGTCCGGCGCGATCGGGCGCGCGTTCGGTCGACTCGATCTCGCCGTAGCGGTGTTCTTTGCCTTGTCCGGATTTCTCCTGTGGCGCCCCCACGCGGCAAAGGCTCGCGGAATCGGGCAGCCGCAGTCGACCGTCCGGTACTGGATCTCCCGCGCGACGCGCATTCTGCCGGCGTACTGGGTGGCAGTGGTCCTGATCCTGCTGTTCCTGCCCGGTGCCGGCGGGGGCTACCAAGTGTGGTTGGCGAATCTCGGGTTGGCGCAGGTCTTCGTGCCGTTGACACTCACCGAGGGCCTCACGCAGATGTGGAGCCTGTCGGTCGAGGTGGCGTTCTATGTTCTGCTGCCGCTGTTCGCGTATCTGATGGTGCGACTACGCGGAAACTCGGCCCGGTTCCGGCTACCGCTTCTGCTCGGGGTGTCGGTGTTGGCGCTGACGTGGGCTTTCATTCCGATCCCGACTCCGGACGCCATTCACCACGACAACTGGCTGCCGGGCTACCTGCCGTGGTTCGGCGCAGGCATGGTGCTGGCCGAGTTGGCCGTGGGCCCGTCGACGTGGATGCATCGCCTCGCGCACCGGCGGGTGCTCCTGACTTTTGTTGCGTTTGTGGCCTTCGTTCTCTCGTGCACCGATCTGGCCGGGCCCGAAGGTCTGGTGCGGCCGGAGCCGTGGCAGTACGCGATCAAGATTGCACTCGGCGCGATCATCAGCTTCTCGTTGATCGCTCCACTGGTTCTGCGCGATCAATCGCAGCATCGATTCCTGGCGAGCCCGCTGGCGCTGGCAATCGGACGCTGGTCCTACGGCCTGTTCATCTGGCACCTGGCCGTACTGAACGCTGTGTTCCCCGTGTTCGGCATAGTTCCGTTCTCGGGCAGCTTCTTCTACGTCCTGGCCCTGACGGTCGTCCTGAGCGTCGCTGTGGCCTCGGCCAGTTACGCCTTGGTGGAGGAACCGGCGCGCGTCGCGGTGACGCGCTGGGAGAAGCGCCGCCATATCGGTGAACCGGCAAAGGGCAACGCGGCCAACCCGGTCACGACCAAGGCCACCAACATCGAGAACTGAATCGCGAACGAGTCGCCCACATAGCCGCCCGGTGCTCGCCACGGTCCGGTCGAGAGCAGCGTGATGCCGATCATCGCGGCCACGCCGGCGGTGCCGACGAGAATGCGTGCGGTCCGAGCGGGGCCGAAGATTCGCAGCGCGGCAAGTCCGAGGATCGAGCACACAACTGCGATCGCCGCTCCCACTCCGCCGCCGATGACGGTGGCCGCCGCGAGCACGCCCACCCATCCTGCCGCGACGCTGCGCCACGGACGGGGTGGTGTGAGGGACTTGGGCTCTCGGCGCGTAGGGACAAGTGCCGCGAACAGCAGTGGGATCAGCAACACGAGCCCGCCGAATATGCCGAGGCGGTACCAACGGTCGCTGGGGAAGTCGATGGTGACGGTTCCCGCGGTGCCTGCCGGCACGATCCAGCCCTGCTGCCAACCGTTCACGACCACCGGCGTCAGCTCGGAACCGTCCGGCGCGGTGGCGATCCAACCGATGCTGGTGCTCTCGGGATTGACGATCAGCTGATCGGTGGACGAGTTCGTGACGGTGAGTTCCCGGTGATTCGCCGTCCACGAGGTCGATTCGAGCGGTGTATTCCGTTGCGCGGCTGAAGGACCGACCGCCGTCAGATCGAGGTTGTCAACCGAGAATGCCGGGCCTGGTTCGACGACCACTTCGGGCTGGCCCGCCGGCAACGTCGCCGACGCGTCCAGACCGCACACACGTGCCTCGACGGGTGCGCCGGTCCGGAGTTGCGTCGCCGTCGCCGTGATCGAGGTGGGGAATTGCTGTCCGGCAACCGAAATGGTCGGGCCATCGCCACAGGTGACGGTGACGGTGCGGTTGTCGAATGAGTCCGAGCCCTGCACTCCCGAACCGGCGATCGGGGTTCCGTCGGCACCGATGACGTCGACCTCGGCGAGGCCGGTGGGCTGCGCCTGGGCGAAGCCGAGCGCCGTCTGATCGAGGACCGGTTCCCAATCGGTGATGCTCAGGACGATCTTGTCGGTGACGAAGGGGGAGAGGGTAATTCGACTGGTTCGAGGCGTGTCGTCCGAGGGTTCGGGCAGCTCTCGCACCTGCGGCCCGTTGCCGAGATTCACCGCGACGCTGGTCGGCAGCGACGGCAGGGTGCCGAGTCCCCGCGTGATGTCCAGGCCGGTGACCAGGGTCGGCTCGGGAAGATTGAGAGTCAGCGTCGGTTTCGGGCCGCCCGGTTCGGTGGTGCTCTGCGGCGCCGACCACGTGGTGCGTGCGTCGCCGTCGGTGGCAGCGAAGGCAGATCCGCGTGTGTCGCCGATGTCGCTCGAACCCGAAGCCGTGATTCGGCCGGGGACGGAAAGCAGATCTTCGAGGGCGTTGCCCTGACGCGCCCGGACGGTCAGTGTCGGTGCAACGACTGTATTTTCGGGCACCGTGAGTGTGCGTTGGAAACGGCTCGGCTCTTCGGGTATCGCCATGAATGCATTGCTGCACCGCACGCGGTCGGTCGAGTCCGCGCACGCGTTGCGACCGGGGAACTCCTGGCTCAGATTCCAGGCGTTCACGGATGCGCCCGTCGGCGTATTCGGCAGGACCGTGTCGAAACGGATCGGTACGGTCTTCGGTGCGCTGCGATCGGAGAAGTCTTCGACGGAGAGTTCGCTGATGCCGAACTGTGTTCCAGGCGATCCGTTTTCGGTGTGAGTCGCTGTGATGCGTACCCACGGAGTGGTGCCGCCCGGGATCGAGACGGTGATGGGCTCACCGGGACGCTCCACCTTCACCGCTGTGCTGCCGTTCGGTGTCGAGACCTCGAGCCATTTGACGGGAGCACCGATTGCCGCGGCACTGGTGGTCAGATGAAGCAACCCGCTGGAAATCGGTGTGTCGAAGTCGATCTGCAACCACTGGCCCAGGGCTCGCTCGATGCCGTTGCTGAACCAGCCGGTGGCGGGATCGCCGTCGACCGTCGACGCGGGACTGCTCGACGGTGAAGTGCCGCCCAGCTGGGTGGCATCCGAGGCGGCGCTGGAGACGGTGATCGAAGCTCCGCTCCAACGGCCTTCCACGAGAGGCGTGTTCGCAACCGGGTAGTCGGGCACCAGATTGTAGGTACGACGAGCGTCGTCGGGGGTGCGCAGGGCGGAACTGTGGTTGTCGACCTGACCGAAATCGGTTTCCCGATCGCGCGGTGTGTCGGTGACGGTGACAGAATCGACGGGCAGTCCCGCAGCTTCGGCGTCGGCGGCAAGAATCATCGGCCCGGTCCCCGGAACCAGCCCGCTTTCGTGAAGTCGCACAGACGATTCCGGCCCACCTTGTACACGCGGAACCTGGTTCAGGTCGACGGAGTACGGGCCGCTGACCGCCGGGGTGCCGTCGGGCGGGGTGACCTCGAAGACTTCGATGGCCGGGTAACCGGGACGCAGATCGCTGTCCGCGACCAGCCCTTCGATCGGTTCGGGTCTGTCGTCTTCACCGAAGTGGGCGACTCGCTTGATCCCCGGCGAGCCTTCGACCGCCTGGTGCACGAGTATCGGCCTAGCCGAGCGCGACGTTTCGCCGTCGAGGTCGTTGCGCATCACCAGGTAGTGGATGCCCTGCCCCAGCAAGGTCTGTGCGAGGCCGTCCGACGGACGTCCGTCGGCGATGAGACGTTGCACCGAATCGAGCGCTCGGATGGCGCCGGGAGGGGTCAGCGGGACCGAGTCACGTACTGCCCACGGCGTACTCGCCAACGCCTGAAGCGGTTCGTCGCGCGTCAGACCCCAGACTTGGCTGCCGAAGGGCGCTCCCGGGACGACCAGGGCACGTTCGGCTTCCGATCCGGGGGAGGTGTTGTCCTCGAGCCACTGCGCCGCTTCGTTCCAGTACGAGGGGACGTCCGGATACGCACCGCGGGGAGCGAGCTTTCCCGTCCAGGCCAAGGCGGTCGAGAGGGTGAGGGCAACGAGGATCAGGCTGGTCAGTGCGACCATCGGTTCGCGCTCGGGATGGGCGAACGAGCGGCGCCATCGGGGGAGTGGAACCGATCCCGGCAGTGGCACTTTGGCCAGCAGGTGTGCGAGTCCGAGCACCAGCGGCAGACGGACCAACGGCTCGAGCTTGTGGACGTTGCGCAGCGGCGCGCCTGCCGAGTCGAGGAACAGGCGCACCGACTCCGACACCGGCGAGCTGAGTTCACCCACGTAACCCGCGGCCAGGCCGGTGATACCGACGAACAGGATGAGTGTCAGCCGGCCGCGAGCAGGCATGGACCGCATGCAGAGCCCGGCGAGGCCGGCGGCGGCAACCAGGCCGGTGGCGACGACTGCTGCGGGTTGGGTGACCAGGACGGCGCCGGCAATGCGCTCGGGGGAGACGAACGGGGTCCAACTGTCCGTGCCGCGAAGTATCTCGGCGAGCGATGCCCACTGAGTGGTGACACCGGCGGACTCGATGTAGTCGAGAAACGGTGGGCTGATCTTGCCGAGCAGAAGTAGCGGCACGATCCACCAGAGGGTGCCGAGAGCGACGAACAGCGCCCACCACGCGGTGAACGTCAGCCATGTTCGGTTGGGTTTGTGCGAGAGCCACCAGATGATCGCGACCAGGCAGGCCGCGGCAGTGGCGACGGCATTGATCGAACCCATGAGCGCGACGGCAAGCGCGGATTGTGCGGCCAACCGCCTCAACCCCCGTGAGTGGTCAGGGAGTCCAGGGACTCCTTTTCCACGCACAGGGCCGAAGGCCAAAATCACCGGCAACAACACCCACGGCGCCAGCATCATCGGCAGGGTTTCCGAGGAAATCGAACCGAGCGTGGTCAGCACGCGGGGAGAAAGAACAAAGGCAACCGCTGCGATGACGCGCGAACTACGGCTGCCGATACCGAGAGCCTCGGCAACTCGGATGATGCCCCAGAATCCTGCGATCAGAAGCAGCGCCCACCAGATGCGCTGGGTGATCCACGGCGGAATGTTCGCCAACTCGCCGAGCGCGAAGAACGGCCCGTGCGGAAAGAAATATCCGTAGGCCTGGTTTTGAACCTGGCCGAGCGGGGCCTGACTACTCCACTGATGCGACGCGCGTTCGAGAAAACCGAACGGATTCTGCGTCAGGTCGTACTTGGTGTCAGCGGTGATCAGACCCGGCGATTGCAGAAAAGTGAGAAGAAACGCTACGACGGAGGCGCCGAACAGCCACCGCTTCGACAGGGGCTCTGCCGACGGGGCGGTGTCTACCGAAGACACCGCTGCGTCGGCGGAAGAACGGGAACTCGCGAGGCCTGCGCTCTCAGCGGCTGCCGTACTCAACCTGGTTCAGCACGGAAGAATCTGCGTTTCCGCTGCGGTCGATCTCGGGACGAGTGTTGTCCGACGCGGCGGCCGTGACACCGAAGATGACGCCGGCACCCAGAACGGCACCGATGACAGCGCTGGCCACACCGGGGACAAGGAACTTCGTCATCGCGGATCTCCCAATTGGTCGTTAGTCGGTCGTTCGCGGTCGGACGGACTTACCGGCCCGTACGAACTGCTCGGGTCAAGGTATCACCCGCACTCGAGAATCCGGACGATTACCCTCGTGACGTGCTGGTCAGTCGAGGGTTTCGGCGCCAAGCGCGGTCAACAGAGTGCGCAGTTTCGTAGATGTCTCGTCGAGTTCGTCCTGCGGATCCGATTCGGCGACAATTCCACCACCCGCGCTGGCCCAGGCGTTGCGGCCGTCTGCACTGATCTCGGCGCAGCGGATGGCAACCACCCAATCGCCGTCACCGGCCTCGTCGCACCATCCCACGGCGCCGCCGTAGAAACGCCGAGGCTCCTCGGTCTCGCGGATGACCTTCAGTGCCGCGTCAGTGGGTGTTCCGCACAGCGCGGGCGTCGGATGCAGCGCGATGGCGAGGTCGAGCGCAGTAGTGTCGTTTCGCAGCGTGCCGCGGATCGGGCTGGCCAAGTGCCAGACCTCGTGAGTATTGGTCAGTTCGGGAGTTGCAGGCACCGACAGATCACTGCACATCGGTTGCAGGACCTCGCGGATCCACGACGTCACGAAGGCGTGCTCGGCCAGATTCTTCGTCGAATGCAGAAGGCTTTCGCCTGCCTCGCGGTCTTGATCGGCGTCGGCGGATCGCTTGGTGGTCCCGGCCAACGGGCGACACGTCACGACGCGCCCGCGCCGACTGACCAATACTTCGGGCGTCGCGCCGACCAGGCTGTGGCCCTCGAATTCGGCTCCCGCAGCAGAGAGGTCGACGGCAAAGGTGTTGGCGACGGGATTGAGCGCCGCCATGCGTGCGGCGAGCGCGGTTGGGGAGATCGGGGTCTGCGTGCGAAGTTCCACAGTGCGAGCCGCGACAACCTTGTCGATCTCTCCACTGCGGAGGCGTCCGATCAACTTTTCCACTCGACGAAGATGCTCCGACGACGACGGGATCTCCCGGTCAACCCGGGTCGTGGGCAGGGCCTGGGGATCGCGCGGTTGCCACGGCCGCGACGCGATCGTCGCCTCGGCGGGTTCGTACAACGCCGTTGCGGCAGCCGGGTCGAAGGGGAGCGCTCCGACGATCAGCTTTGTCGTACCTGCCGACAGAGCGTTGGTGGCCGCGTCGGAGCTGTCGAAGCTGCGTCGTACGCCGCGGGTGACCACGCTGTGATCGGGGCGCGAGAGAACAAAACCGTCCATGGTGCTTTCGACACTAGTCGGCCACGGATCAGGAATGCGCGAAGGTCACTTCCCCGGAGGGACGATCAACACCGGCCGATGACTGTGACGCAGAACATGATCCGCGACGCTGCTCTGCAGTAGCGACCGCAAACCCGTGGTGCCACGGGTGCCGGTCACGATGATGTCGACGTCCAATTCGTCTGCGGTTTCGCAGATTGCAGACCAGATCGCGGATCGGCACTCGGCGCTTCTGCCTTCGACGGTCAGGCCTGCGGCCTCGGCCAGTGCGACGCCCTCGGCGAGGGTGACTTTGGCGTCGGTGTAGGCGATGTCCTCGACGTCGTCGTCGGGAACCCACTCCGGTTGCATCACCCCGGACAGGCCGGACATGCGAGCGGCCTGGCGAACCATGGGCTCCCAGGCAGTGACGAGAACAGCACGATTGGCGGAGAGGAAACGCCCCGCATAGTCGACTGCACGCTTGGCGTTGTCGGAACCGTCGTACGCGATGAGCATCAGACCTTGTGGCATCACGACCTCCTCGTCAGCGGGGGAATCGGTTCTCTTCCAGGCTACCGTCCCGATGTGCCCGTGAGGGAGTGTATGGGTACCGGGTCCGTTACGGTCGAGGTATGCGGATCAAGTTTCTGAAGGCTGCGACGACCATTGCATTGTGCGGAGGGTTGGTTGCGGGATGCTCGGGCGAAAACGGGACCGCCGATCCGGTTTCGAGCGCCCCGACCAGCACCAGCACCGAGATCACGTCGACGCCTGCGGCATCGAGCTCCGCACCCGTCGCCGCATCGTGCGGTAGCGACCTTCTAGCCTCGCTGTCCTTGCGTCAGAAACTTGCCCAGCTGCTCAACGTCGGCGTCACCGGGACCGACGACGCGTTGTCGATAGTGCAGAACGAGGAGATCGGCGGTATCTTCGTCGGAAGTTGGACCGATCAGTCGATGCTCACCAATCGCGAAGTGCCGCAGGTTGCTTCGGCGTCGAAGTTGCCGTTGATGGTGACGATCGACGAAGAAGGTGGACGGGTTTCGCGCGTCGCGGACATCCTCGGGCCCGATCCGTCGGCCAGGGAAACGGCGCAGACCATGACAGTGGAACAGACGTACCAGATGGCACTCGAGCGTGGACGCGGTTTGAAGGATCTCGGGATCACCGTCAACTACGCCCCCGACGTCGACGTCAGCAGCCAACCCGACGACTCCGTGATCGGGGACCGCTCGTACTCCGACGACCCCCAGACCGTGGTTGCCTACGCCGGTGCGTACGCGCAGGGGATGCGCGACGCCGGAATCTTCCCGGTGATCAAGCACTTTCCCGGGCATGGCAGCGCGTCGGGTGACTCGCACCGGGGTGAGGTGACAACGCCGCCGCTACAGGATCTGATCGCGTCGGACCTGATTCCCTTCCGTGAGCTGTCGGGAACCGGAGTCGGCGTCATGATGGGTCACCTCGAGGTTCCCGGTCTGACCGAGCCCGGTACCCCTGCCAGCATCAGCCCCGCAGCCGTTGCGTTGCTTCGCGACGGAGTGGGTTACGGCGCAGCGCCGTTCACTGGCCCGGTATTCACCGACGACCTCAGCGGAATGCAGGCGATCACCGACCGATACGATATTGCCGACGCGGTTCAGGCTGCGCTGGTGGCTGGAGTCGATCAGGCATTGTGGCTGACCACCGACGACGTTCCGCGGGTTCTCGATCATCTCGAGCAGGCCGTCGCGTCGGGTGAGCTTCCGCAGACGCGGGTCGATCAGGCTGTGGTCACAGTTGCCGCTGCCAAAGGTGCCGTGACCTGCTGAGTCGAAGTCAGGATTCGACGCGCAATCTTACCGTAGAGTAAGATCGGCATTTACCCTGTGGTTGGAGGAAGCATGGCCGGCGGTACCAAGCGACTGCCACGCGCAGTGCGTGAGCAGCAGATGCTCGACGCGGCTGTGGACGTGTTCTCCGACAGGGGGTTTCACGAAACTTCGATGGACACCATCGCAGCCAAAGCCGAGATCTCGAAGCCGATGCTGTACCTGTACTACGGCTCGAAGGAAGAGTTGTTCGCGGCGTGCATTCATCGTGAAGGGCTCCGCTTCCTCGAGGCCCTCGCCCCGGCCGGCGCGCCGAACCTGACTCCGCGTGAACAATTGCGCGCCGCTCTCGAGGGCTTCCTCGGGTTCGTGGGCGCAAACCGCAAGTCGTGGATGGTGCTCTACCGTCAGGCCGTCGGGCAGCAGGCTTTTGCGGGAACCGTGCAGTCCAGCCGCGATCGGTTGATCGAGTTGACCGCGCATCTGCTCGAGTCCAGCACCAAGGATCCTGATGCCGCGCATGATTACGGGATCATCGCCATCGCGCTCGTCGGCGCCGGTGAGGCGGTAGCCGACCGGGTCGCGGGTGGGGAAATCGAAGTGGATGCCGCAGCGGATCTACTCGAATCCCTCGCGTGGCGCGGTCTGTCGGGCAAGAAGAAGTCCGAATAGCTCTCAAACCAATCTGAGCGAACGTACCTTTCAGCGCATCCAAGGCGCCGAAAGGTACGTTCGCTCAATTGGGGCGGGTGGGAACCCGACAAAACTCAGGTCAGCGCAGCGTCGCAGTGACGTGCGGGTAACCCTTCTTCGGGTGGCGCAGTGACAGATCCCAGCCGTCGTCGGTGCGATCAGCGTAGGCATTCAGCGTCGCCGGTAGCAGAATCGGCTTGCCGAAACGCACGCGGTAGGTGACCTTGTCCGCGACGGACCCCTCGACGGTCCGCAGAACTGCCGCGGCACTCCACATTCCGTGAGCAATGGTCTTCGGGAAACCGAAAGCCTTCGCGCCCAGAGACGAGACGTGAATCGGATTGCGATCGCCGGAGACAGCGGCGTACTTGCTGATCGTGGTCTGGTCGACGCGGATGGTGCTCATCGGCATCGGCGGGACCTCGTCGGCCTTGGGCTCCGGACCGGGCTGGCCGGACAGGGAGGTCTTCTGCTGGTTCAGGAAGCTCGAGGTCTGTCGCCAGACCAGTTCCCGTCCCACCCGAATTTCGGTGATCACGTCGATCAGCAGGCCCTTGCGGTGCTCACGCAGGTTCTCGGCATGCACCGAGAGGTCAAGCGGTTCGCTGACGGAGATGGGCCGCAGTGATTCGATGACGTTCTCGGCGTGAACGGAGCCGACGGCGGCGAAGGGGAAGTCCTTCGACACCATCAGCTTCATCACGGTCGGGAAGGCCAAGGTGAAGGGGTACGTGATCGGCAGAGTGTCGCCGAACCGCAGTCCGGTCACGCGGCAGTACGCCGCCAGATTGTCGGTGTCGACCTTCAGTCCGGTGAGGGTGAAGGTCTGCTGTGGCACCGAGCGCGAGTTGGACTTGTTCCACGGCAACAATCCCAGTACCGCGCGGGAGTAGATGTCGAGGGTCTTCGGCTGCTCGGTGAGCGCGACGGTCTTTGTTGCCATCATGCGCCCAGGAGGCTCTGGCCGCAGACGCGAACGACCTGTCCCGTAACGGCATTGGAGGCCGGGCTGGCGAAGTATGCGACGGTCTCGGCGACGTCGACGGTCTCGCCGCCCTGCAGGAGCGAGCTCATGCGGCGGCCGGCTTCGCGGGTGGCGAAGGGGATGGCTGCGGTCATGGCGGTCTCGATGAAGCCCGGTGCGACGGCGTTGATGGTGATGTTCTTCTTCGCCAGGACGGGAGCTTCGGCGTGTACGAGGCCGATGACGCCGGCCTTGGAGGTGCCGTAGTTGGTCTGGCCGCGGTTGCCCGCGATGCCGGCGATGGAGGAGACGTCGACGACGCGGCCGCCTTCCTTGAGGGCGCCCTTCTCGACGAGGTGCTCGGTGATCTTCTGCGGTGCAAGAAGATTGACGTTCATGACCATGTTCCAGCGGCCCTCGTCCATGTTGGCGAGGGTCTTGTCGCGGGTGATGCCGGCGTTGTGGACGATGATGTCCGCTCCACCGTGACGCTCGAGGAGGTGAGCTGCGAGGACCTCGGCTGCGTCGGCTGCCGTGACGTCGAGGGCGAGGGACGTGCCGCCGACCTTGTTCGCGGTCTCGGACAGCGCTTCGCCGGCGGCCGGGATGTCAGCGCAGACGACGTGCGCGCCGTCGCGGGCCAGGACCTGGGCGATGGTGGCGCCGATACCGCGGGCTGCGCCGGTGACGACGGCAACCTTGCCTTCGAGCGGCTTGTCCCAGCTTGCGGGCGCGACGGAATCTTCAGCACCGACGACGATGACCTGGCCGTCGACGAAGGCGGACTTTGCCGAAAGGAGAAAGCGCAGAGTCGATTCCACGCCGGAGAGTCCGGTGGATGCCTTGGGGGAGACGTAGACCAGCTGAGCGGTGGAGCCGCGCTTGATCTCCTTGCCGACGCTGCGGGTGAAGCCTTCCAGAGCGCGCTGCGCGACATGCTCGTCGACGCTCGACGTTTCTTCCGGCGTCGTGCCGAGAACGACGACGCGAGCCGACGGTGCGAGGTTGCGGATTACGGGCTGGAAGAACTCGAACAGCTGCTCGAGCTCGCTGACCTGAGTGATTCCGGTGGCGTCGAACACGAGTCCGCCGAAGCTGCTGTCGTGTGCCTGAGCCGCCGGGTAGTCGGAGAGCAGTACGCGAAGTGGTTCTGCGAGTCGACCCTTGCCGCCGATGAGGACAGGTCCGGCGAGTGCGGGTTCCCCTGCTTTGTAGCGACGCAGGTTCTCGGGCCTGGGCAGGCCGGCCTTCGACGCGATGAATGCGCCGGGGGCGGACGAGAGGAACTGTGAATAGAGGTCGGGAGCTCCCTTGCTGGCTGCCACGGTCCTACCTTCTGTTGTGTTTCGGGTTGTCTCTCACCGGGCAATCGAAAGAATGCGGCGATAGACAAGTAACTTACTACTGAGTAAGAATAGTCTTCAACAGGTAATCGCACCATCCTTGGAGACGCAAGTGACAAGCAAAGCCCGTTCAAATGCAAAGCCCGCCGCACCGCGCACTGCACCGGCCACAGCCGCTGCAAATTCTGCAGGTCAGCGCCGTCCGGTTGCGATCGTCGGCGGAAATCGCATTCCGTTCGCACGCTCGGACAAGGCGTACGCACAGGCGTCCAACCAGGACATGTTCACTGCGACGCTCGACGGTCTGGTGAGCCGATTCAATCTGCAGGGCGAGAAGCTCGGCATGGTCGTCGGCGGTGCGGTGCTCAAGCACAGCCGTGATTTCAATCTCATTCGCGAGTCCGTTCTCGGCAGCGCGCTGAGCCCGTACACGTCGGCGTACGACCTTCAGCAGGCGTGCGGCACGGGACTGCAGTCGATCATCGCCGTCGGCGACGCCATTTCGGCCGGCCGCATCGATTCGGGCATCGGCGGCGGCACGGACACCACGTCCGACGCTCCGATCGGCGTCAACGATCAGGCACGCGAGTTCCTGCTCTCCCTCAATCGCGCGAAGTCCACGGGCGACCGCATCAAGCTGCTCGGCAACGTCCGTGCGGGCATGCTCGGCCTGGAGATTCCGCGCAACGGCGAGCCTCGCACCGGCAAGTCGATGGGTGACCACGCTGCGATCACCGCCAAGGAATTCGGCATCAAGCGCGAGGACCAGGACGAACTTGCCGCTGCCAGCCACAAGAACATGGCAGCTGCCTACGACCGCGGCTTCTTCGACGACCTCGTCACCCCGTTCCTCGGCCTGACCCGCGACGACAACCTCCGTCCCGGTTCGACCGTCGAGAAGCTGTCGACGCTCAAGCCCGTCTTCGGTACCAAGCTCGGCGACGCGACGATGACGGCAGGCAACTCGACGCCGCTCACCGACGGCGCTTCTGCAGTGCTCCTCTCCACCGACGAGTGGGCAGCCGAGCGCAATCTTCCGGTTCTGGCGCACCTCGTCGATTCCGAAACCGCTGCCATCGACTACGTCCACGGCAAAGACGGGTTGCTCATGGCTCCCACGTACGCGATCCCGCGTTTGCTGGCCCGCAACGGTCTGACCTTGCAGGACTTCGATTACTACGAGATCCACGAAGCCTTCGCTTCGGTGGTTCTGGCAACCCTGCAGGCCTTCGAGTCGGACGAGTACTGCAAGGAACGCCTCGGCCTCGACGGCGCATTGGGATCGATCGACCGAAGCAAGCTCAATGTCAACGGATCGTCCTTGGCTGCAGGTCACCCGTTCGCGGCAACCGGCGGACGTATTGTGGCTTCCCTCGCAAAGATGCTCGCTGAGAAGGGTTCGGGCCGCGGCCTGATCTCGATCTGTGCGGCCGGTGGCCAGGGTGTCACGGCGATCATCGAGCGGTAACCGCTCCACAATCTCCCCATGCGACTGAAAACTGCGCTCACCTGCAGTGATCGTCGCGAGGGGATGCGTAATCGGGGATCCGGCCACGAGGGGTGGCCGGATCCCCGAACTCTTTGCAAACTTTTTCGCGCAGGCGTGTAACGCTGCAGAATAGCTACCGATATTCATGACAGCCCCGTGTTGCTGCCTGACCCCCGACCTGGCAGCAGCGCGGGGCTCTCGTATGTCCGGATATCCTGTATTGAGTTGTCGGTGAGCGCCGCAGCGACGGTTGATGCAGCGAGGAGCCAACAGGTGAGTGACGAAGAGGGTCCGTCCGTCGAGAAGACGAACAGCGAGGACTCGTCCCTCCCGGAACAGGAACTCGAGTCGGTCGAGGAACCTCAGGCGGTCGAAGAGACCGAGTCGGTCGAGGAAACCCAGTCGGTCGAGGAACCCCAGTCGGTCGAGGAACCCGAGGCCCCTGAGGACACTGAGGCTGTTGTCGAGGCTGAATCAGTAGAACCTGAACCAGCCGAAGCACCAAGGCCTGTCGACGAAGAAGCAAGCGATTCCACGGAAGCGACAGTCGACGAATCGGCAAACGAGGTCACCACCGTCATCCCTGTCGTCCCAGCGGAGGACGCACCGCCGTCGGAAGTAGTCGACGAGGTTCCGGCGACAGAAGCCATCGACGAGCAGACAGAGCAGTTCGAGCCCCCGGCAGTGGTGGTTCCCCCGAAGCCGCCGCGTCCCGAGTTCGTGCAGCAGTACGACACCCAGCAACTCGAACCCATCCAGCAGCAGTACGAGCCTGTTGTCCGAGAACCAGAGGTAGTTGCACCCCCGGCGCCGCAACAACCGGTGGTGCCCGCTTCGCAGTCTTCCCGCAAGTGGGTCAAACCGGCGATAGCAGTCGGCGCCATCTTTGCCGTCGCAGCGATTGCCTACGGAGTGGACATCTTCACCTCGTCCGGGAAGACACCACGCGGCACTCAGGTCGCCGGGGTGGACATCGGTGATCTCACGCCCGCCGACGCGGAAGCCACGCTGCGCGCCCAACTCGGCCCGAGGCTCGTCGAACCGGTAGCGGTACATGCAGGCGGCGTCGACTCCGAGATCGTTCCCGCGTCTGCGGGTGTGGACGTCGACTGGTCGGCGACGCTGTCGGGCGTGAACGCTCAGCCCATCAACCCGATCACCCGCATCACGTCGTTCTTCGGCTCCCGCGAGGTGCCCGTGGTGTCGGCAATCGACCAGGGTGCGTTGGATGCGTCGATGGCGCAGCTCGCGGCGAACAGCGATCGTGCGCCCGTCGAAGGTGCAGTCGTGTTCGAGAACGGGAAGGCGACTGGTGTTTCGCCCGCTGCCGGTCAGGCGCTCGAAACGCAGCAGGCGGGTTCGACCTTCGCCGCTGAATGGTCCGATGGTGGCGTCGTCGATCTTCCGGTCGACGAGGTTCCGGTGACGGTCACTCAGGCCGGTGTCGATCGTGCGCTGCAGGAGATCGCTATTCCAGCTGTCTCGGGTGACGTCGTGGTCAACGGCCGTGACGGCAAGGTCGCGACACTCGGCGTCGATCAGATCGGCGAGGTTCTGACCTTCACACCCGACGGCTCGGGTGGGCTGACTCCGCAGTACAACACGGATGCTGCGATCAAGATTCTGACTCCGCAGTTGGCGTCGACGGAAGTACAACCCAAGGACGCGTCGTTCACCTTCGCCGGTGGCAAACCGTCGGTTGTGCCCGGTGTCGTCGGTGATCTGATCAACTGGCCGGACACGGTCAAGGAACTTCCGGTTCTGTTGGGCAGCACGGCTTCTCGGGCAACGCCCGCCGTTTACGGACCGGTCCCGCCGGCGTTGACCACCGAAGCCGCGGAGGCCCTCGGCATCAACGAGGTGATCGGCGAATTCACTACCGGTGGTTTCGAATACGCGTCTGGTGTGAACATCGGCCTGGCCGCGTCGGAGATCGACGGGGCCGTGATCAAGCCCGGTGACACGTTCTCGCTCAACGAGTACACGGGCCCGCGCGGTGCGGCGCAGGGATACATCGAGTCGGGGATCATCAACAACGGTCGCCCGGACAAGGCTGTCGGCGGCGGTATCAGCCAGCTCGCGACGACGCTCTACAACGCGACGTATTTCGCAGGTATGGAGGACGTCGCGCACACCGAGCACAGTTACTACATCTCGCGGTACCCCGAGGCTCGTGAGGCGACCATCTTCGATGGTGCGATCGACCTGCAGTTCCGTAATCCGGCGAAGACCGGCGTGATGATCGAGACGATTGCGACGTCGTCGAACATCACCGTTCGGATCTGGGGAACCAAAACTGTCGATGTCACGTCGACGACCGGCCCGCGGACGTCGCCGACGTCGCCGAACACCGTGACCTTGCCGGAGGGGCCTGGCTGTGTGGCTTCGAGCGGTGCGCCCGGGTTCACGGTCAGCGACACTCGCGTGATCACCGACCACGCGAGTGGCGCCGAGATTTCCTCGAACACCCGGACCGTCAAGTACGACCCGGTGCCGATCGTGAAGTGCGAGTAGGGAACTACTTGCCGACGAGTGGGGCGAGGGTGCGGCCCGCGAGGTCGACGATGCCTGGCTCTTCGCCGTTCGTGATCAGGTTGATCACGACGCCGTCGATGCCGTGGTCGAGGATGCGCGTCTGGACCTGCTCGGCTACGTCGTCCGGGCTGCCGACGAAATGGCGTTCGGTGGCCTTGGCGACCACGTCTTCCGGCGCGGTGGTGATGTCGAGGCCACGCTCCGCGAGAAATGTTCGCTGATGCGCGCGAGCCTTGTCGCCGTCCTCGTCGATCATCATGAACGTCAGGAAGCTGGTTTCGAGGGTTGCGGGATCGCGACCGGCTTCGTCGCAGCGTGCCGCAAGTGCTTCCATCTTGCGGGGCAGTTCCGACGGGTCGCAGATGATGTTGAGGTGATCCGCGAAGCGAGCGGCGAGGCCGAACGTTTTCTTCTCACCGCCACCGCCGAGCAGGATCGGTAGGTCGTCGCGGACGCGAGGCTCGTTGATGGCGTCCTCGACGTGGTACCACTTGCCGTCGAAGGTGGGGCGATCACCGCGGAGCATCGGCGCGATGATCTGCAGGGCTTCGTCGAGTTTCTGGAAGCGCTCGGTGAAAGTGCCGAACTCGTATCCGAACGAATTGTGTTCGAGTTCGAACCAGCCGGCGCCGATGCCCAGGATGGCCCGACCGCCGCTCACCACGTCGAGGGTGGTGACGGTCTTGGCGAGCATGGGCGGATTGCGGTAGGTGTTTCCCGTGACCAGTGCAGACAACTGGATGGTCTCGGTGGCCGTCGCCAGCGCGGAGAGCGCGGAGTAGGCCTCGAGCATCGGGGCGTCCGGCGCTCCGATTCCGGGGAGTTGGTAGAAGTGATCCATCACGAATGCAGTGTCGAAGCCTGCGGCTTCGGCTTCGCGGGCCTGCGCTATGACGGTGGGGAAGAGGTCCTTGACCGGACCGCCGTAGCTGAAGTTGGGCATCTGGTATCCGAGGCGAGTGCTCACCGTTTCGACGTTACTCGCGATCGGTTGACCTGGCACGATTTTACCAACTCTATGGATTCCGTTGTGCTGGGCAGACTTCCGGAATTCAGAGAAGTTCTTCGGCCGCTTCGCGTCGCTTGGCGCGCTGCTGGTGAAGTTTGACGATTGCGATTGCGACGCCACCGCCGATGATGGCGCCTACCAGCGCGCCGACCCAGGTTGACGATTCTTCGTACGAATCGAATTCGAGACGGGCCATGATTCCGACAGCGGCCACGAGGTAGAGCGCGATGCTGATCACCACGCGAGGACGGCCGTAGGTGGACAACACGTACACATCGACGTCGCGACGCTTCGCATAGATGATCGTGATCAACGAGCCGAACAACGCAACGATCAGCAGCGCGAGCGAGATCCACGCCCCTGTTCGGCCGGCGACCCAGGGCAGAATCGCCGAGCTGACGAATATTGCCCAGAAGACACTCTGGAGTCCCACCGCCGAGGCTTCGTTCCAGACGTCGCGCTGACGCTCGTCCTTGTAGAAGTCGTCGTCCAGATCGCCGACGAACCGCATTGCCTTCATCATGGTGCTCATGCCGTCTCCTCTGGAATTTCTGTGGTGAGTTCCGATTCGGGTAGGGGAAAGAGCGCTTCGACGGTGGTCCCCAGTGCCAGTGCCAGGCGTAGTGCCAGGTAGACACTCGGTGCATAGTCGCCGCGTTCGACGGAGACGATGCTCTGTCTGCTCACCTGACCTGCCGTGGCCAGTTGCGCCTGGGTGAGGCCGGCGAGGCGTCGGTGCTCCCGCACGTTGTTGTCGCCGGCCTTTCCAGTCATGCAAAAAGTAAAGAATACTTGTCACTAGATGTCAAGTTTGCTTGTCATATGAGAGGCTGAAGAGCATGCGTGAACGATTTCTCGAGATCGCCCTGGCCAATCCGGTGGTCGCAACGATCGTGGATCGGGCACCGAAGCTGGGATTGCCGGAGTGGTACCTGACGGCGGGTGGGCTCTTCCAAACCGTCTGGAATCACATCGACGGCCGTGACCTCGGCGCCGGAATCAAGGACTACGACCTCTTCTACTTCGACGCCGGCGATCTGAGCTACGACGCGGAGGACCGTGTGATTCGTTCGGCGGCAGAACTGTTCGCCGATGTCGATGCCGATGTCGAAGTACGCAACGAAGCCCGCGTGCACCTGTGGTACGAGCAACATTTCGGGATTCCCGGCGTTCCGTTCACCAGTTGCCGCGACGCTATCGACCACTTCGCTTCCACAACTTGCTGTTTCGGGATCATCAAGGGATCAGACGGCACCGTCGACGTGTATGCCCCGCATGGCTACGACGACCTTTTCGACATGATCGTCCGCCCCAACCCGGTACTGGCGCCGAGAGAGGTGTACGAGGCCAAGGCGGCACGGTGGCGCAGGGAATGGCCCGCGCTGACCGTGGAGCCTTGGCCGGAGAACCTGACCTAGACTTCGATCGGCGGATGCAGCCTGTCCATGGTCCATTGCCGATTTCGGCGTGAGAGGCGTGTCTTCCCTGGTCGCAGTGCGTCCGCCACGGCCACGAACTGTGGCCGATCCGTGTCGACCCTGCTGTCTCGTCCGTCCGTGCATGGAGACAACCGGCCGGATTCAACGCATCCAGCTGTAGTTCTGGTAGTTGAACCCCCGCAAGACCTTGCGCCTTTCGGAATCGTCTGCGCTAATTTCACGAACTTTCAGTGTGCTGCGACGTTCATCCATGATTGTCTGGGTCCCCTCATGGTGAAAATCTCTTCCGATATTTGGTGGATTGTTTCTAATACTTTACGTCTAATTATTTAGTGCTAATAAGGTTTCTCCAATGTGAATAGCAATCATCACTAACAAATGAACATTCTACGGTGAAAGTGTGGTTTGTCTATGTGACTTTTCGTGCAACGTGCGATATATCGGAATATTTTCTGCTCGACGACTGTCGTGGCTTTTCAAACTTCTCGACTATTTGGATTGTCGGTTTAAACGCTTTGCATTCGATGCTCGAAATTTCATTGAGAAAAATATCGAGGTTGGACGAAAAATTTCTAGAACCTGTTCCCGGATGGACGAAATGTGAGTACAGTGACTCACGTCACCAGAGCTTCGGGTCCTGTTCAATGCGAGCTCTCACCAGGGCATTCCCTTTTAGGGAAAGCTGTAGCCCTGCGAGCAGGGCCATAAATGCGAAGTTGGCGATAGCCCCGAAGATAGCAGGTCGGTTGGTGATAAGAGATGGTCAGAACAGATCGGGTTGGAGCGTTAAGGACTCCGCGCTCTCGCCTATGAATTGAACGCCTGGGGTCTATCAATTCAACCGAAGGAAGAACTCGTGAAGTTGACTGCCAAGAATTCCGTCAGAGGTGTCCTGCTCGGTACCGCAGCCGGTGCGATGGTGCTCGCCGGAACCGGTATTGCATCCGCTGCCACCGTCGGCGCTGCTGGCTCCGCCGTAACTCTTTCCGCATCCTCTGCGTATCAGGTATGTGGCAATTTCTACGTCGGCCCGGACGCCCACGTGGCGGGCGTGCCTTCTGGTGCCAAAGCGGTAGTGGGCGCCCAGGTCACTGGCAAGCTATACAGCTCATCCTCCAGCACGACTCCGATCACGACCTTCACCGCCACAACGAATGCCGCGGGTGGATGGTGCATGCAGGGTGACTCGGCGATGGCTAGCACCGTGACGAGCGGTGGTGAGGTCAGGATGTCCACCGACACTCCGACCGTGTTGGACGGCACAACAACTCGCACAGGGCAGTGGTCGGGCGGCGGGGCGGACGCCGTCATCGATGCAGGGGAGTTCCTCCTCCATGGCAATGCGTTCATCTTTTCGGATAGGGCCTCGAAGGTGAACTTCTACTACCAGTAAGTCGATCGGCTGCAAGGTTGATCGTAAGAACCTGGACGGGTTGGAGTGCGGGTCTCCGTGCTCCAACCCGTTCGCCGTATGACGCCGTGTTGCGAGTTCGGGTGTGTGTTTCGGCAATTGTGACAATGGGCGCGGGTGTCGCCAGGGAGATGGCGAATGCTGCTTCGGCTGTGACGAATGCAGGCCTGTCTCTGCGGCTTTGTCTCGCAGCCTGCTCGATGTAATTCGGTCGTCCGGCACGGATTGGACGGCATCGGTATCGTCTCGAAGTCATGGCTTATGGGCAATCGCCGTAAGGTTGGCTCGCAATCAATTCTTGTGCCACTGAATAGTGTTCGTGAAGCCGTGATCGGGAAGTTGGCTGCGCGACCTGAATCCGTGATTCGGGTGGCTTTCTGATCCTGCAAGCGGTTCCATCTCGCTTTCGGTGCAAAATTTCTAGTCCTAAAGATTTAATGAACCGAACTATAGTACTAGGACTTTAGTGCTAACTAAATGAATTCCATCTATGGCAAGAAAAATTCCTAGAACGAGTTCCTAATTTGCAAATTTTGGGTACAGTTGTCGGCACCACGAGGAGTTGCGGGCTTCCCCAAAACCTCGCTTGGCAACCACTGTTGTGCCGGATAAACCGACCTGGCCCCGCGCCACAGTCAGAGCAATTACCTACTGGAAACGGAGTAACAAATGTTAGGTCAGTTCATGGCCCTCCTGCGGGCATTTATCCCGTCCTTTGCAACATCGTTAGGCGACGGGCTTGATGGATTGAACGCCATCTCGCTCGACATGTCCGCGAGTGGAGGAGAGGGCTGATGGGATCCGTGCAGCAAGGTACCGCGTCGCTGGGGCAGACCGTAGAACAGATGCTTCCGATGTTATTTACATATCTGATGGATATCCCGCTCCAACTGTCATTCGGTTACCCCCGGTGACCCTGTTCAATCTGAGGAGAAACTAGATGTCGCTCAACGCAATGAGCACGGACCTGGCTGAACTTGCAACCATGACGTTCTACGCCCTTAGGTTTCCGCTTCAACAATTCCTTGTCGGACTCTCGTAAAGAAGGGTGAACTCATGTCGTCTGATTTCTGGACCGGAAGTGTCAAGAACACGCTAGCGTTTTACGGGCTGACGTTGGTCGGGTTGTGGACCGCATCAATGGAAGGCGGCGGGTGGGCAAGCCTCGATCGATGAGCGCGAAATAGAATATTCGACGTGAGCTGATCGGCAGCTCCGACGATATCTGAGATAGCCGAATGCAGACCCTGTCGTAAAGGTTCCTGGCAGGGTCTGCATCACGTGCGAGGCAGCTTCAAAACATGATCGTCCGCCCCTCCCGGTGCTGGCGCCGCGAGAGGTTTACGAGGCCAAGGCAGCACGGTGGCGCAGGGAATGGCCTGCGCTGACCGTGGAGCCTTGGCCGGAGACCCTGACCTAGACTTCGATCGGCGGATGCAGCCTGTCCATGGTCCATTGCCGATTTCGGCGTGCAGCAAGTGAACTGGCCCCGAGTGAGGCGACGAGAAGGCCGCCGAGGACGGCGATCGAGACCCACAGCCTCGAGTCGATGCCGCCGACGGTGAGTTGTCGAAGCCCGTTCACCGCGTAGGTCATGGGGTCGAACGGGTGGATGATCTGGAACGGTTTCGCGGTGGTTTCCACGGGATAGATGCCGCCGGCCGAAACCAGTTGCAGCATCAGGAACGCCAGGGTGATCACGCGTCCGACGGAGACTCCGAAGATGGCGTTGAACGCCTGGATCAACGCCATATACGTGGCAGTGATGAGCATCAGGAATCCGACGGTGCCGAGGGCGTGCGTGGGGTGCAGGCCAACGGCGAAGTGCACGACCAGGTACATCACGATCACCTGGCAGATGCCGATGAGCAAGGCCGGCCAGTACGAGGCGAGGACCACTCGCAGCGCGCCGAGTCCGTTTGCGATAGGCCGGTTCTGGAGCGGCTTGAGCAGCATCCAGGTGATGATGCCGCCCACGAACAGTGCGAGGGGCAGGAAGAACGGAGCAAAACCGGTACCGAAGGTGCTTGCCCGGTTCTCGTAGGTCTCCTGCAGCTCGACCGGACTGGAGAGGGTTTGAGCGGTTGCTGTTCGCTGCTGATCGGTCCAACTGGGAACCTGGCCGGCGCCCTCGGTGAGTTTGGTTGCGAGTTCGGCAGACCCGGCACGGAGTTGCTCGGTTCCGTCGGCGAGTTTGGCTGCACCGTCGGAGAGTTGGACGCTGCCGTCGGTGAGTTGAACCAGTCCACTGCTGAGGGTTTGAGCGCCGTCGTTGACTTGCTGACCGCCGTCACGCAGCTGTACCAGGCCGTTGCGGAGTTCACCGCCGCCGTTGGCCGCGGCGCTGAGCCCGGCGCGGAAGGTGCTCGAGGGATCGTCGAGTTGGTAAGCGAGTTGTTGTGCGCCGCTCTTGAGTTCGCCCAGTTGACCCATGGTCGCTTCGCCGAAGCCCTGAGTGCGCAGCATGTCCTGGGCAGGCGCGAGGGCGTTGGCGATCTGTTGGCTGACGGGATCCGGGTTCAGTCGAAGGCTGGCCACTGCCTGACCGACCAGCTGTGCGACGTCTGCTTGTGTGTTCCCGAGTACGCTCAGCTGGTCGACGACCTGGGTGACGCCACCACTGAGTTGGCTTGCGCCGTCGCCCAGTTGGACGGCCCCGAGATCGAGCTGCCCCAAACCGTCGGTCAGTGCGAGGACACCGTCCGTGGCGGTATTGATACCGGTCGAGAGTTGCGCTGTACCGCCGGCAAGAGTGGCTGCGCCGTCACGTGCGGTAACCATGTTGTCGGCCAGCGTTTTCGAGCCCGACGCCAATTCGCCGGCTCCGGCGTTGGCAGTGTTCACTCCGGCCGAGAGCTGGAGTGCTCCGTCGGCGGCCTGCTTCAAACCTGCACCCGCGTCGGTCAATCCGACCAGGACCGTCTCGACGGACTGCGCGCCGATCTTGTCGCTGACTTGACTGAGGACCTGCTGGGCGGCGTTTTGGCCGATGATGGTGCCGAGGTAGTTGTTGACGTCGTTGAAGGTGAACTGCAACTGAGCTTTGTGGGGGTCCTTGGTCGTCGGGGAGGCCACGGCCTCGCTGAAATTCTCAGGCAAGGTGAGAGAGAAGTAGTACGTGCCGTCCGAGACTCCCTGAGCGGCTTCCTGCTGTGAGACCAGGTGGAGATCGAGCTCACCGGAATCGAGCAGCGCTTGGCTTACCTCGTCGCCCGCGTTGAGTTCCTGACCCTGCACCATCGCACCGCGGTCTGTGTTGACCAGCGCGACGGGGACCTTGTTGACCTCACCGAACGGATTCCAGAAGGCCCACAGGTACATCGCGCCGTACAGCAGTGGCATCAAGATGATGGTGACGAGTGCGATCCTGGGCATCGCGCCGCGGGAGAACCGCTTGAGTTCGGTTCCGAGAGACATTCCAGCGAGCATCGCGGTTACCTCGCCCCTTCTTGGTCGGGATTGGTGACTTCTTGGAGCAGGGTGACGGCATCGATGGGTGATCCGTCGGGCAGCGGGTTGACGGTCGACGCGATGATGGTCTGGTAGCTCCCCATCTCGACCAGTCGCTCGACGAGATATGCGCGCTCGGAGTCACGCCGCACCTGTTCGAGATCGTCGACGACCAGCAAGGCCGGCTTCTTCGTGTTCGCGACGGCGATACGCAGCAGGGTCGCCTCGAGTTCCCCGAGATCGCTGACGTATCGGCCGAGCGCAGGCAACGGATGATCGCCGAAGACGGGAGCGCACACCGCTTCGAGTTCGCGGTCTCCGGCGCGTCCGACGAGTTTGTACCAGGGAGCATCCCAGCGAATTTGTTCGGTGATCAGATCGCGGACGGTGACGGACTCGGCAAGCTCGTCGATGTCCTCGAACCCGGCGATCCCGGCGATCTCGAAGATCTCTCGGGGACGCGTTCGACCGAAGACGGACAGTGATCCGGAACTGGCTTTCATTCGCCCGCTGAGTGTCAGAAGTAAGGACGTACGTCCTGAACCGGCCGAGCCTTCGAGGATGGTCACACCGCCCGCACGAATCTCGAGATTGACGGGTCCGAACACCGGCCCCCATGGGCCGTCGAGCGCCAAGTCCGTGGCGGTCAATGCCAGGTCAGGGGCGTAATCGGGTTGTGCGTGCTCTGGTGCGACCACGATGATCACCTGTCTGTTGATCTACTCGGCCTTCGAAAGAACCGAGTGCTGGTTCAGTGGACGTTCGTGCTCACCCAATCACATCGGTAGCGGGCGAGCTGTCCCATGAATGGGATGTGTCGGACACGTCCGGCAACTTGGAGACCGAACGGTATGTATTCTGTTGGAAACGGAACGGGGGAGTCGAGGTGCCGGTTCGTAGACGCGGGATGTGCGCGGTGCTGGTCATGGCCACCCTGTCGGTTGTCTCCTGTGCCGGTGAGCGCGAGTCGCCCCCGTTCGTGTCGAGCGAAAGGCTTTTCGAGTTCACCGGTCGCAATGTCGGACCCTTGACGGTGCCGCCCTTGCCCTCCGATCGGCACGAGTCCGAAGCAGCGCCATACGGAGCCATCACCCTGTCCGGTGGGTGGAGCGGCGCAGCCAATGTCTCGCTGCCTGGATCCGTCACGTGTTTCGAGCACAACTGGGCGGATTCGCTGCCCGCCGGTCACCGTCAGTGGGCCTACGAGGTGCACACGAGTTCCTTCTACGAGTACGACGGCGGCGGCGAATATCCGGGACGTGATTTCCAGTTGCAGGTCTACGTGAACGAGAAACCCGAACCAGGTCAGCACGGGTCCGCGATCATGAAGTTCTCGGATCAGAGCGGACAGTTCGTGTCCTTCGGCGGTGGCGACGACAAGTCCGTCGAAATAGTCAGTTCTCCGGACCGCAGGCGCGTGGCGCTTTCCCTGGCGGGTACGGCGGCACGACCGGGCGAGCAACCGACGACGTCGGTACTGTCCGCGCAGATCAGTTGTCCGACCGTCGAGCGCAGATGACCTCGGATTCCATGGACTGCTGAGCATGAAAATGCCGGCCCCGAAACGTTCTCGGGACCGGCACTTTTCATGAATCAGGAACGAATCAGAATGCTGCTTCGTCGATCTCCATGATGTCGTTCTCGGTGTTCGCGACGATCTCGCGTGAAGCGGTGAGCTCGGGCAGGACGTTCTTGGCGAAGAAGGACGCGATGGCGACCTTGCCCTCGTAGAAGCCCTTGTCCTTGTCGGAAGCGCCGTTGTCGAGTGCTGCGAGAGCGATCTCGGACTGGCGGAGCAGCTGCCAGCCGATGAGCAGGTCGCCGACGGACATCAGGAAGCGGACGGAGCCGAGGCCGACCTTGTACAGCTCGGTGGGCTGCTCCTGAGCTCCCATGAGGAAGCCGGTGAGCGTGGCGGCCATGGCCTGGACGTCTTCGAGTGCGGTGGCGAGCAGTGCGCGCTCCGCCTTCAGACGACCGTTGCCGGCTTCGCTGTCGATGAAGGTCTTGATCTGTCCGGCAACGTGAGCGAGCGCGACGCCGCGGTCACGAGCGATCTTGCGGAAGAAGAAGTCCTGAGCCTGGATGGCCGTCGTGCCTTCGTACAGCGAGTCGATCTTGGAGTCGCGGATGTACTGCTCGATCGGGTAGTCCTGCAGGAAGCCGGATCCACCGAGGGTCTGCAGGCTGTCCGTCAGGTACTGGTACGCACGCTCGGAGCCGACGCCCTTGACGATCGGGAGCAGCAGGTCGTTGACGCGGAACGCGGTGTCCTTGTCTGCGCCCGAGACGAGCTGGGCGACAACCTCGTCCTGGTGAGCTGCGGTGTAGAGGTACACCGCGCGCAGGCCTTCGGCGTATGCCTTCTGCATTGCCAGGCTACGACGCACGTCGGGGTGGTGCGTGATGGTCACGCGCGGTGCTGCCTTGTTGGTCATCTGGGTCAGGTCTGCGCCCTGCACGCGCTGCTTGGCGTAATCGAGAGCGTTGAGGTAACCGGTGGAGAGGGTGGCGATTGCCTTGGTGCCGACCATCATTCGAGCGTGCTCGATGACGTCGAACATCTGGGCGATGCCGTTGTGGACCTCGCCGACCAGCCAGCCCTGTGCGGGGATGCCGTGGCCGCCGAAGGTGACCTCACACGTGGCGGAGACCTTCAGGCCCATCTTGTGCTCGACGTTGGTGACGAAGACACCGTTACGCTCGCCGAACTCTTCGGTCTCGAAGTTGAAGTGCGTCTTCGGGACGAAGAACAGGCTCAGGCCCTTGGTGCCCGGTCCGGCGCCTTCGGGGCGAGCGAGAACGAGGTGGAAGATGTTCTCGAACAGGTCGTCCGAGTCGGCCGAGGTGATGAAGCGCTTGACGCCCTCGATGTGCCAGGAGCCGTCGTCCTGCTTGATCGCCTTGGTGCGTCCGGCACCGACGTCGGAGCCGGCGTCGGGCTCGGTGAGGACCATCGTGGCGCCCCATCCGCGTTCGACGATGGTGGCTGCCCACTTCTTCTGCTCTTCGGTGCCGTTGTTGAACAGCACGTCCGCGAAGGCGGGTCCGGCCTGGTACATGTGCGCTGCAGGCTGTGCGCCCAGGATCAGCTCACCGATGGCCCACACGACGGAGCGGGGAACCGGCACGCCGCCGACCTCTTCGCTCAATCCCATGCGGTACCACTCGGCATCCCACAGAGCTTTGAACGACTTCTTGAAGGATTCCGGAAGTGCAACGGTGTGCGTCTCGGGATCGAAGACAGGGGGATTGCGGTCCGCATCGGCGAAAGATTCGCCAAGCGGTCCCTCGGCCAGGCGTGCGACCTCTGCCAGCATGTTGCGGACAGTGTCGGCATCCAGGTCGCCCCAAGCGCCTTCGCTCAGTGGCTTCTCCAGTCCGAGAACCTCGAAGAGGTTGAACTCCAGGTCCCGAACGTTGCTCTTGTAATGGCCCATGTCTTCTGCTTCTCCCAGTGAGGTGGTGCGGTCCAGCACTCCTAGTACCGCCCGAAGTTTATTACTCGTCGGTAACTTAATACATGTTACTAGCCGTTCTTTGCATTGCCAACACCGGATTTGCGTCCGATGACAAGCGCGTCGACCGCGATTCCCGTTTCGGTGTGCCTGTGGGGATTTCCGGCGATCTCGAACTCGAGCTTTCCGCGGAACTCCTGCATCAATTCTTCTGGTGTGTAAAGGATTTCGGGATCTTGCGGCCCGCCGACGCCGTAGTCGATGTTGCTTCGGTCGTGACCCAAAATCATGAGGATTCCGTCAGGTTTCAGAGAATTTATGGCACGGTTCACAACCAGGGTGCGTTGTGGTGCGGGCAGATGAAGGTAAAGAAGCAGGGCCAAGTCGTATCCCTGCCCGTTCCTCGAGGCGTAATCCGCGACGGTGACGTCGCCGCGTCGGTAGTCGAGCCGGTCGAGAACCGATCGGGGCGAGCGGGCCGCGATCGTGCGGGCTTTCTCGATCGCGACGGCCGAGTAGTCGATCCCGGTGACCTCCCAACCGCGGGTCGCGAGCCACAACGCGTTACGGCCCTCGCCGCACGCCAGGTCCAGTGCCTGGCCGTGGGGGAGGGCCGTCGCGTATTCCACCAGCAGTTCGTTGGGAGGAGCGCCCCAGACGAGCTCGGTTTCTTCGTACTTCTTGTCCCAGGCCGCCGCATCCATAGATGACGACGGTAGTGCCACTCAGTGGTTACGCACTCCGTCCATCGGGTTCTTGCGTAGAGCGGCGCGCGTCGGGATCGCGATGGAGACAAATCCCAGAACAGCGGTCACCGCGACGATGGAACCGTAGATCGCCGGTGAAATCGCCGGGATCGGCTGCCCGGACACCGCTACGGCAATGCCCATCAGAGGCGGCAGGGCGATCAGTGATCCGACCACGACGGCGATTCCCACCACCATCAACGACTCGATGCGCATCATTGCTCGGACCTGCCTCGTCCGCGAGCCCACCAGTTGAAGGAGCGCGAACTCGCGGGAACGCTCGGCAGTGGCGGCGACCAGGGTGTTCACGACTGCGACTGCGAGATAGCCGAGCAGGACCAGGACGGCGAGGATGCTGACCCACGACTGCATGCGACGCTGATCTTCGCCTGCGGCCCCGAACTGGTCCTGGTTCATCGCGGCGATCGAGGGGAACGAGCGCAACGACTGCTGGACTTCGGCCGACCGTCCGGGTTCGGCAGCAACCAGAACGGTGTCGATCAGAGCGTCGGTGGAGTGCTGACGCAAAGTCTCGATCGGCATGGTCACGTCCCCGAATCCGAGGCCGCGACCATATTTTGCGACGACCATGGGATGTACCAGTGTTCCGTCACCCAGATAGAGGTCGACGCGCTGGCCTATCTTGGCTCCGAGGGTGAAGGCGCCGTCTTCGCTCACGGCAACGGTATCGCCGGTCAGAGCGCTGAGGTCGCCCTCGGTCACCGCGAGATCGAGGGTCGCGTCGGCGCTGGCGGCGTCGATGCCCTGGGCCGCGATCGCGCTGTCGGCTGAGCCGCCTTCCTCACCGCTGGGTACCGGGAGGACTTGACTGCGGACCACCGGGTTTGCCGCACTCACTCCGGGCACCGATGCGATCGACTCGAGGAGCGAGGGAGCGATACCGGCTGGTGCGCCGACGATCAGGACGGCGGTGACGCCCTTGATCGACTGGTTGGTCGCCTCGGCGGCGACGGTGCTCTGGCTGAAGAACTGCACCGAGCCCAGTGCGATTGCGAGAGCCAACGGAACAACCGCCGACGAGAGCCGTCTCGAATTGGATTCGGCGTTGGCGGCAGCGAGAACTTTGGACGCCGTCCCACTGCGGCGCAGCGGACCGCCGATCACCTTGATGATGCCGCGCACCAACAAGGGGCCGAGCAGCGCGACCGAGAAGATCAACAACAGTGCGCTCGAACCGGCTCCAGCGGCCGCCACGCTGCCGGGCAGGAAAGCAGGGAGGACGCAGGCGCTGAGGCCGGCGGCGCCGAAGATCAGCCCGGTGACGATACGTCCGCGGCTCAGTTTCGCCGGGCCGCTTTCGGATTCGCGAAGCGCTTCGACGGGGTCGAGCTTCGCCGGTCGTCGTGCCGCGATCGCCGCTGCCGCGCGGGCAGTGAGTACGCAGATCAGGAAAGCTGCGATCGCCGGAAGCGGGCTGTAGGCCAGCGCGAAATCGGTGGGCATGACCCCGGCGTCGGCGAACTGTGCGCCCAGCACTCGGGCGAGCAGGTATCCGGGCACCGCGCCGAGAGTTGCCGCCGCAGCAGCAACGAGCAGCACTTCACGTCCGATCATGACGTGCACTTGCCGCGTGGTGGCTCCGATTGCCCGCAACAGAGCGAACTCTCGGCGCCTGGCGTTGATCGAGAGCGACAGCGTGCTGGAAACGACGAACATACTGACCATCAACGCGAGACCGGCAAACGACGCGCAGAGCACGATCAACTGCGTCCGCGCAGCACCGGCGTCGAGGAATTCGATGCCTCCGCGTGCGGTGCCGGTCGAGACCTCCGCACCGGTTCCGGCGAGTGCATCGCGGGCGAGAGCGGCAGCATCCACGCCTTCGGGAGCGATCAATCCGACTGCGGTGACCGAGTTCTGGTGCGGCCACAACCGTTCGGCCTCTGCGTCGTCGAGGAAGACGAGTGCCGGACGGTCGGGTGACGGCGCCGAAGCCGAATCAGCTGTGCCGACGACGGTGTACTCGTCGGCTATCGCGCCGTGAGCCAGCGTGATTCGCTCGCCGAGCGCGGCGCCCGTGGTCGAGACCACCTCGTCGCGGCTCTGCGGAGCGCGCCCCTCGGTGAGCGAGTACGGCGCCAATTGTGCTGTGTTCCAAGGATGTGCATCGAGTACGACGCCCTCGGCGGTGCTGACGGGGACGGAGATGTCGGGAACCACGGTGACATCGAGTGCGTCGAGCTTGCGGACCGTATCGCCGGCGAGGAGAACTCGCTCGGCAAAGGGCTGATCGGCGTCTTCCTTGACCTCGAGCGCCTGTGGCGCACTCACGATGGCGTCGGCACCGGCGTAGAGATGTGGTGAGACACCGCCTCGCACTCCCGATTCCAGCAGCACACCCAGACCGCAGGTGAGGAGCGCTGCACAGAATACGGAGACGAACACGGCGACGAAACCGGAGCGATGCGCTTTCAGGTGCGCAAAGGTGTGCGCTTTCATCATCACCAGTCCCCGAGGTGCGTCATGCGCTCGGCGATCTGCTGCGGGGTCGGGCGGTCGATGTGCCCGACAAGTTTCCCGTCGGCGAGGAACAGCACACGATCGGCGTACGACGCGGCCACCGGGTCGTGCGTGACCATGACGATGGTCTGGTCGAACTCGGCGGCTGTCCGGCGCAACAACTCCAGAACCTGCTTGGCGCTACGGGAGTCGAGGGCGCCGGTCGGTTCGTCGGCAAAGAGTGCGTCGGGGTGAGTGACGAGGGCGCGCGCGATGGCGACGCGTTGCTGCTGACCGCCGGACAGTTCGGAGGGTTTGCGCTTTCGGTGTGATCCGAGTCCGACGGATTCGAGGACGAAGGTCAGGTACTGCTTGTCGGCTCGTCGCCCGGCGAGGAGTAGGGGGAGCGTGACGTTCTGCTCGACGTCGAGAGCGCCGAGCAGGTTGTAGGCCTGGAAGACGAAACCGATGTGATCGCGACGGAAGATGCTGCGGGCCTTCGGCTTCAGCTGTGAAATCTCGGTATCGCCCAGCCACACCGATCCGCTGCTCGGTCGGTCGAGGCCCGCGGCGCAGTGCAGGAAAGTGCTCTTACCCGATCCGGACGGGCCCATCACGGCGGTGAAGGTGCTGCGCGGCAGAGTGAGGCTGATGTTGTCGAGGGCGGTCACGGCGCCGCGGCCGTTGCCGTAGACCTTGCTGACCCCTTCGAGTCGCACGGCAGATGTTCGAGCTCCCGTGGCACCAGGAGCCGGCGGGGCGAGGACCGAGTGTCGATTCTTCATGGGAAGAACGCTATGGAGATTCGCCATTCGTCGACATCCAGCAGAGTCCCGAATCAATGGTGTAGCCAGCTGTAGTGGATCGTGCGGTGTGGTGCGGCATGCTGGGGCAGTGAAGAAGAGAACCAGGGCTGCGGTGTACGTGCTCGTCGAGGGCGCGGCAGCTGTGGTTTCCCTGTTCTTGCTGATGGTCGGTCTCATTCTGTTGTCGCTCTCGATTCTGATCGTCGGCTGGTTGCTGTTGCCGTCGTACGTGCGAGTGCTCCGGTGGTGGGCCGGCCTGGCTCGCAAACGCACCGCTGCGTACACCGGACGCCCTGTTCTGCAGCGATACCCACCGATGCCCAGCAATCCGACATTCGGGGACTGGAGCCGGTTCCTCACCGATCAGTCGACGAGGCGCGACGCGGCCTGGTTGTCGATTCATGGTCTGGGTGCTTTCGTCGCGGCGATGCTGACCATTGCTCTGCCACTCGGTGCGCTCAATGCGATTGCCGTCCCGCTGTACTGGCAGCAGATGCCCGCGGGCGAACCCGTCAACAACCCGTACCCCGTGACGTCGTGGCTGGGCGCTGCCGGAATGCCGTTGATCGGCATCCTGTACTTCCTGATCGCGTGGTGGTTGATCCCCGCGATGGCGAAATGGATCAGCTGGTCGACCACGACTTTGCTTGCGCCGGATACGCGTTCGGACCTCTCGAAGCGCGTCACCGCCCTGACGGCCAGCCGCGCTGCGGCGCTCGACGCGCATTCGGCCGAACTCAAGCGCATCGAGCGGGATCTGCACGACGGAGCGCAGAACCGTCTGGTCGCGGTGGTGATGATGTTGGGGATGGCCGAGCGGTCGTTGCAGATCAACCCGGACCAGGCTCTGCCACAACTGCATCGGGCCCAGGATGCGGCCACCGAGGCGTTGAGCGAACTCCGGACGTTGGTGCACGACATCTACCCGCCGATCCTCGACGAGTTGGGTCTGGAGGGCGCGATCTCGGCGCTCGCCGGGCGCTCCGCCGTGCCCTGCGTACTCGAGATCGACGAGCTCCGCCGTGCCCCGGCTGCCGTCGAGGCTGCTGCGTACTTCGTCGTCGCCGAGGCCTTGACCAACGTCGCAAAACACAGCGGAGCCCGCAGGGTCACCGTCACGGCACGGACGGAGACGTCGGACGACTCGTCGGGTGAGACGATGCTCATCGACGTGATCGACGACGGTCACGGCGGCGCGAACGAACGCCCGGGCGGCGGCGTGGCGGGTATTCGACGCCGGGTCGAGGCTTTCGAAGGAACCGCAGTATTGGAGAGCCCGGAGGGTGGACCGACAACGATGAGGGTGGAACTACCGTGCGGATTCTGATCGCCGAGGACGACGCTCTCCTGCGAGAGGGGCTGGCCCTGCTGCTCCGTGGAGAGGGCTTCGAGGTGTCTGCCGTCTCCGACGCCGCACAGTTCCTCACGGTGTTCGAGGAGACAACCCCCGACGCCGCGGTGCTCGACGTCCGGATGCCTCCTACTTTCACCAACGAGGGACTTCGAGCGGCGATCGAGGTGCGCAAGCTTCGCCCGGGCTTTCCCGTCCTGGTCCTTTCCGCTTACGTCGAGGATCGCTACGCCGGTGAATTGTTGGCAGGAGGCGCCGGCGGGGTCGGGTACCTGCTCAAGGAACGGGTCGGCAAGGTAGCCGAGTTCGTCGACGCATTGAACCGGGTCGTCGACGGCGGAACCGTGATGGATCCCGAGGTCGTATCCCAACTGATGAGCCGTCGACGCGCCGACGATCCGATCAGATCGCTGACGCCACGCGAGTCCGAGGTTCTCGGACTGATGGCGGAGGGGCTGGGAAATCAGGAAATCGCCAGGAAACTGGTCGTCAGCGACACTGCTGTGAGCAAGCACATAGGAAATATCTTCGCAAAACTCGGCCTGTCGGCTTCCGAAAGCGGGCATCGTCGTGTTTTGGCAGTTCTAGCTTATTTACGCGCCTGATCGTGGATCTGGACTACATACCTGACCGAAGCGTAATGTGAGCCAGCCTCATGTTGTTGCCGTGATCGAACGGTGACCTGAGAGGCAGGGGCTTATGTCCTGTACGTAACGTGTGATGTCGAATGCGCGTCATCACCAGAAACCAACGAGGAGATCGATCAATGGGTAAGCCGATTGCCAGTGTGGCCGGAGGTCGGCAGTCCGTCCTTCTCGGGCTCGGCGTTCACCGCCCGGAGCGAGTCGTGACCAACGACGAGATCTGCGAGCTGATCGATTCCACCGACGAGTGGATCCAGACGCGATCGGGTATCAAGTCGCGCCGGTTCTCCGGCGAAGGTGAAGGCATCCTCGCGATGTCGATCAGCGCGGCCCGTAAAGCACTGGACGTCAGCGGCATTGCACCCGAGCAGATCGGTGCCGTGATCATCGCGACGTCGACGTGGGACCTGCAGACTCCCCAGGCTGCGTCCATCGTCGCCCACGAGCTCGGCATCAAGGGTCCGGCTGCATTCGACGTCGCGGCAGGCTGCGCCGGTTTCTGTACCGCTCTTGCAGTGGCCAGCGATCTCGTTCGCGGTGGCACGGTTGATCACGTACTCGTCGTCGGCGTCGAGTTGATGAGCGAGGCCACCGAGCCCACCGATCGCAGCGTTCGCTTCATCTTCGGTGACGGCGCAGGCGCAGTTGTCGTCGGCCCGAGCGACACCGTCGGAATCGGCCCGGTCGAGTGGGGTTCGGACGGCAGCCAGTCCGACGCCATCGTTCAGGAGCCCAGCTGGCTCGACTACACCAAGAACCCGACCGGGCCTCGGCCGTGGATCAAGATGGCCGGCACCGCGGTGTTCCGCTGGGCTGCCTTCGAGATGGGCAAGGTCGCCACTCGCACCCTGGAGAAGTCGGGGCTGGGTATCGAGGACATCGACGCTTTTGTGCCGCACCAGGCAAACCAGCGCATCAACGAGGTCATCGCTCGCAGCATGAAGCTGCCCGAGGGCTTCCCCGTCTCCAACGACATCGCCGAGACGGGCAACACGTCCGCGGCCTCGATCCCGCTCGCCATGGAGCAGATGCTGCGCGACGGCCAGTGCAAGCCGGGCGACAAGGCATTGCTTCTCGCCTTCGGTGCGGGCCTGTCCTTCGCCGGTCAGGTTGTCGTCATGCCGCCGTTGGCTGGAGCAGAATCCGCCTGATTGTTCCTTTCGCAAGGGCGCCTCGAACCCACGGTTCGGGGCGCCCTTCCGTTTCCGTCCGGATCGTCGAACGTCTGCGATGTGGCACTCTGGCGAGATGGTCGAGAACGTGGGGGAGTCCGAACGCAAGTCCGAACGTTCAGCTGAGACGGGCGGCAGCTTGGCAAAGATGGGTGGGCAAGTGGCGCTCGCCAGCACGGTCAGTCGGATCACCGGCTTCGTCCGCACCCTTGCCCTTGCCGCGGTCCTGGGCATTGCCCTCGTCAGTGATGCGTACAACGCGGCCAACAGCTTCCCGAACATGGTCTATCAGCTCCTCCTCGGCGGGATTCTCGCCAGCGTCCTGCTTCCGTATCTGACGCGGCAACGGAGCCGTGGGCGGACGCTCGAACGAGAGCAGACGCAGCGCGTTCTCACCGTCGGAGCGCTGGCTCTTGCGCTCGTGACGGTAGTGGCCGTGGTGTGCGCGCCGCCTCTGGTCTCGGCCGTGATCGATGATCCGGCTCAACGAGAGCTCACGACGCTCTTCGCGTACTTGCTTCTTCCGGAGATCTTCTTCTACGGCGTCACGGCAATGATGACGGCTGTGCTCAGCGTTCGATCGGTGTTCGGCGCGCCGGCCTGGGCACCGGTGATCAACAACGTCGTCCTTCTGGTGACGGTCGCTGTCTTCCTGTGTATCCCGGGGCCGGTGGCTCTGACTCCCGAGTCGATGACCACCGCGCAGGTTCTGGTGATCGGTATCGGCACTCTGCTCGGGATCGTGGCGCAAACCGCCGTCGTTGCTCGAGCGCTGCACCGCAACGGGTTTCGGTGGCGCCTTCGCGTGCGCGTCGTACCGCACACCTGGCGACCGGTGCGCGTCGGGGCGCCGTTGCTCGGCTGGGTACTTGTGTACGTCGTTGCCGGCCAGATCGGTGTGTGGGTGACGATGAAGGTCACTCTCTCCCGTCACGTCTACTCGATGTACACGCACGCGGATCTGCTGTTTCAAGTGGCGTACGGCATTCTCGGTGTGTCGTTGTTGACGGTGCTGATGCCGCGGATCGCCAGGTCGGTTGCTGCGGGTGACGACGTCGGCGTCGTATCCGATCTCGGCCGGGGAGCCCGGTATTCTGTGGTGGCGCTGATTCCGGTCACTGTGGCGCTCATGGTGTTCGGTCCCTCGTTGACCACCTTGATCTTCTTTGGCCGGGTCGACGGCAGCAGTGCCCGGTTGATCGGGACGGCCGTTGCGGTCAGTGCATTCGGGCTGGTGCCCTTTGCGATGGTCATGCTTCAGCTGCGAGTGTTCTACGCCGACAACAACACCCGAACTCCCGCGGTGATCGCCCTGGTGATGGTGGTCGCCAAGACTGTGCTCGTCCTTCTTGTGTCACTGTCGGCTAGTGACGAAAGGCTGGTCCTGGCCGTCTGTGCTGCCGGCTCGTTCTCCTACGTGTGTGGAGCGGTACTCGGCCACATCCTTCTTCGAAAGCGATACGGGCTGTTGGGATTCCGTCGCGTGCAGGCCACCGTCGGAAGGATTTCGGCGGCGGCAATTCTGGCAGGTGGTTGTGCGTTCGCTTTGGTGGTGGCGGTTCAGAACCGAGTTCCCGAGCCCAGGCTTGCTGCTGTTATTTCATTGTCGGCGGGTGCGGCCGTCGGTGCCGTCGTCCTGTTGGGTGCATGCAAGGTCGTCGGTGTTCCCGAGATTCGCCGGGCGCGAACCCTACTGCTGTCCTGAGGACAAGAGCGGTACCAGCAGTTCGTCCGGAGTGAGGGCGCCGTGCTGTCCACGGAGTCCGGACAGTCCCGATTCGACAGATCGACGTACGACGGCCACGTCCCCGGACGCAATGGCGATGACATCACCGATCCGGCCGTGATACTCGGAATGCACTGCAGGCCCGAACAATCCTGCGACTATGCCCTCGGACCTCGTCCCGATCCACATGCGGTCACCCAGTTCGGCGCGCCAGCGGTCCGCAACATCTTGTGCAGCGCCTTCTCGGGTGTGGATGTGACGACATCTAGGTTCACCGGCAAGAGCGAGTACATCTTTGGACAGAATCGGAGTGTTGTCGAAGTCGATCTTGTTCTCGTCCGACACGTCGACCATTCCGTGGTCTGCCGTCACCAGCAATCTCACGTCCGGGCCGAGAGCCGCGGCGAGTTGCTCGACCAGTCGATCGACCAGCATCAGTTGGAAGATCCACGGCTCGGACTCGGGTCCGTAGACGTGGCCGAGTGCATCGATCTCGCTGATGTAGCAGTACGTGAACGTGCGGTCGGCAGATTTCGACGCCGCCACGGTGCGAGCGAGGAGGTCTCCGTATGCCTGGATTCCGGCGAACTGGGCACCGCGCATCCCGGCACGGGTGAGGCCGCTGCCGTCGAACTTCGACGGTACGACGGTTGTAACGGTGATGCCGGCTGCGGCGGCGCGATCGAACGTCGTTGCCTGCGGCTGCAGGGTCTCCGGGACGATGGAGTCGGTCTGAGATTCCTTCTTGCCCGCGCTGTGCCAACCCAGCCAGTTGAACACCGAATCGGCTTCTTCGACGTAGGACTGGTAGCCGGTGATGCCGTGCGCTCCCGAAGGCAGACCGGTCCCCAGTGAGACGATGCTGGTGGCCGTCGTCGTGGGGAAGCCTGCCCGGATGGGCGTTCCGATCAGTGAATTCAGGAATGGTGCATGTTCGGCGTTGCGGGCGAGCAAATTCGCGCCCATCCCGTCTACCAGCAGAATTACGGTCTTCTTGCTGGGCTGTAGATCGAGACGGTTCGCTTCGCCGCTCACTCCGAGAGAAGCGAGTACCGACGGCGCAAGCGTCGACAGAGTCGGCTGCGAGTACACATCGAGGAGAGGGGCGGGGGCGGGCATCCCATGAGATTAGGCGTTGGACGCAGAAAACTGCATACCTTCTGGGCGAGTGTTCAAATCTGTGCGGTCAAATCCGGACTTTCCAGATGATCAGCGCGCAGAGACCGCGGACCGGTGCGGCCTCCGCGCGGAGAGTCATTCCATGATCGTGGAGATCTGGAACTTGGCACCTAGTGGATCGGCCACCGACGCGAGACGACCGAAGGGCGTGTCCTCGGGATCGCGCAAGACGCTGCCGCCGAATTCGACGACCTTGGCGACGGCCGCATCGGTGTCGTCCGCCCCGAAGTACACCTGCCAGAACGACGGCGCCTCTGCCGGGAGGAACGAGCTGGCATCCATCAAACCGGCGACGACGGTGTCGCCCTGCTTGGCCTGTGAGTACCGGAACTCGTCGCTGTCACCGATCGACTCGTAAGTCCAGCCGAACACGTCGGTGTAGAACGGCAGGACCGCGGCGTAGTTCTTGGACAAGGTCTCGTGCCAGACCGGCGCTCCGGCCTCGCCGACCAAACCGAAGCCGTGGTGCTGATCTGCCTGCCAGATGCCGACGACGGCACCGGCCGGATCGCCCACGATCGCCATGCTGCCCTGAGGACCGACCTGCATCGACGGCATCATGATCGTTCCGCCCGAGGCTTGGGCCTTGGACGCCGACGCTGCCGCATCAGTCGAGGAGATGTAGGTGGTCCACACGTTGCCGTAGGGGTTTCCCTCCTGCTGGGGTCCGAGCCCGGCGATGGGCTGCCCGTCTTTGCTGAAGATCGCGTAGCCGCCGTACTGCGGGTCGTCGTTTGTGTCAGCCTGCCAGCCGAACACGTTGGTGTAGAAGGATTTGGCAACCTCGGTGTCGGAGCTGGTGAGGTCGATCCAACAGGGTGTTCCGTCGAGCGCTGTGCGTGCGGGCATCTGAAAACTCTCCTTAACCGAAACGGATACACAAGCAGGGGACGCGGAAATGCTTGGCCGAGGAAGGCCTGAATCTCACGCTACGCGCGTACCCCGACACATTCCCAGGGTTCGAGAGCTTTGGGGCATGTGTCCGTTTCGCGTTCCCCGGTGGGCCGGACCTGCCAACGTAGACGACCGCCGAATCGTTCTTGATACTCCGAAGTTGATGGGGCACTTGCTCGATCGGCAAGGGCGTTCCACCGGGGAGTGTTGGTACGTGTCAGCTCCTGATCAGCCCCGTGCGATCGAGCCACGCGAGCGCATGACGGGTGAACTCGTCCGGAATCTCCAATTGTGGGGTGTGGCCGGTGTCGCCGAGAATGATGGTGGTCCAGTGTGGATGTGCAGCAGCGGCTGCCCGTGCGGCCTCGACCGGGACAAGCCGATCGCGATCGCCGTGCATCAGGAGCGTCGGAGTCGTGATCTCTCGCAATGTCTTTCGATAGGAGGCAGGACGGGCGAGGGTCATCAGCAGTGACCGTGCTGCCTGAAGGAATTCGGCATCCTGGGTAGGTTCGTTGCGGCGAATCGCCGTCAAGGCAGCGCCCGCGTCGAGGACCGCGGGGTCGGCTCGCGTCGGATCGGCAAAACACAATCTGGTCATCTGAGCGGCCAACTGCCGGTCTGACATCTTTCGGCGTCCGAAGCCGAGAACCTGCTCACCGACGTACGGCATCGAGTAGAGCGCGAATTGGGCGGCGACGGTCAGATCGGGAAGTTGGACGGGCAGGGGGAGCGCCGGATCCACCAGCACCAGGCCGGCGACTGATTCGGGACTGGCATGGGTCGACATTGCCGAGACCATTCCGCCCATGGAATTGCCGAACAGGACGGCGGGCTCACCCACCACTGTGTCGAGAAAGCGATTCAGAAGTACTGCGTTGGCGTCGACGCCGGTGTGTCGCCCACGGGCAGAGGTGAGTCCGAATCCGGCGAGGTCAAGTGCGTACACGCGCGTGCGCGCCGCCAGCGCCGGTGCGACCCGCACCCAGTTCAGGTGCGAGCCGCCCAGACCGTGAACGAGCACGATGGGCGGCGCTCCGCTGGGACCGCCGAAGTCGATCCAGTGAACGTCACCGCCGAGATCGGTGATGTTGCTTGTCCCGCCCCACGGGTGTGTGAGGGTGCTTCCGTCGACGAGTTGGGCCGAAACAGCGGATTCCATACATGCCAGGATGCACCGAGGTGTCGTCGTAGTCACGCACTCGTTCCGGTTCGGGATCCGAATATGTGTCATCGATCACGGCTTCTCAAGAAGCTCAGGAAACGGGCAAAACGGAATTTGACTGGTGTTCAGCACTTTTCGAGGCTGTCGCCGCTTTCCGACGGCCGTGGCGCGCGTCCGGCGGAGGTCGGTTCGGGCATACTGAAAACCATGTGGTGGATGGTCGGGCTCATTGTTCTGGCCGCCTTGGTTTTGGCATCCGTTCTGGTCGGTTTCGTTTTCCGCCGCCCGATCGCCGAAGCCAAGTCGGCGGTGCTTGCCTTCGACGACGCCAGCTCTCAGCCCCAGCGCGACTGACCACCGTCGAGCGGAATTGTTGCTCCAGTCAGATACGCGGCATCCGGGCCGACCAGGAAAGCCACCGCGGTTCCGATGTCCGTTTCGCAGTCGCCGATCCTCCGTAGCGGAATCCCGGCAACAAAGGCGGCAGCCTCCTCCGGGCGTGCATCTGCCCACCGCTGCAGCCCCGGCGACGACGCGTGGGGAGCAACCGCGTTGACCCGGATCCCGTCGACGCCCCATTCGCATGCTGCCGCGCGACTGAGGGCTCGGACGGATTCCTTCACGGCCGCGTAGCCGCCGTAGCCGGCAGCGTCCCAGCGGACGGCCACGGAGCTGACCATGTTGATGATTGCCCCGCCGCCGCGCTCCTTCATGAACGGGTAACAGGCTTGCATGGTTCGCAGAGTCGCGACGGGGCCGGACGTCAATCCGTCGGCAAGGCGCTCCGGAGTGAGGTCGAGGACGTTGCCGAGCGGGTTGAGGCTGGCGTTGTTGATCAGAATGTCGACGCCGCCGAACAGTTCCACCGTTCGCGCCACGGCTCCGGTGATGGAATCCGCGTCGGCGATATCCATGAGCACCGGTTCGGCACGGCCTCCGCGTTCGGCGATCTCGTTACATGTGACGACGAGTTTCGACTCAGTGCGGCCCGCGACCGCGACGGAAGCGCCCTCCTTGGCGAGCGCAAACGCAACTCCCTGGCCGACGCCTTGCCCTGCGCCAGTGATCAGGGCCACTTTTCCATCCAACTTGCCCACTGCTGTTCTCCTGCTCGTCATTTAGCGGTTGTCGAATAGTTGTCCGCTCCGTGCAATATTTGTCTCGGCGTCCTGCTGGGCGAGATGTGATCTACATCCCACTTGGTGGTACGACTTTTAAAATCGGGCGTCTTACAGATAATGTGAGCGCCGTTACACACCTGGCGCGAGGCACGCGCACACATTCCATGATGAGGAGATAGACATGGGTTCCACAGCAGACGACCTCAAGGCTTGGGAAGCAATCGGCAAGGGCATCGGCGGAGTTGCCGGTCTCTTCGCTGGTGTTATCGCAATCATTTCTGCAGTCACCGCTGCACAGTCGCTTTCCTGATCCGTTTTTCGGATAGGTAGCACTCCGGCCCGCGACCTGAAGGCATTGCCTTCGTGGACGCGGGCCGGAGGTTTGTCTGCACCTGAATATCTGTGTCTTGCAGGCACATTCAATTCTGTGATACGTCCATTGCTGCCGGAACATCCACACCTTCTTCGTGGACCTGAGGTCCGAAGTTCGGCAGCGGAGTGTAGTCGAGCATCGCCTCCGAACCGCGGTAGTGGCGGAAGTAGTAGAGCGATCTGTCCGGCCGCACCAGGCTGTCCGGTTCGCTTGTCTTCCATCCCCAGTGGACGTCTGCTCGCAAAATCTCCGACAGCCTCAGTATGTTCTTGCAACCATGGCTCTGTAGCCCAAGGCATTTCAATTCCTCGACGTCTCGCAATTGTCCGTCGCGCGTCCACCTGGATTCGTAGACCAGAGCATCGAGAACGACGCGGTGCGAACCCGCTTGAGTAACGCCGGCAAGTAGAACCTCCCAGTCCAATCCTGGTGCGTGTTGGAGGTATTCGTCGGCGTCGATGAATGCTGCCCATGCGACGGTGTCGCGGTACCGGCTCACGTAATCGACGTACGCCTCTACCTGTCCGTGCACGATCCGACCGTCCGCGTCGCGCGGTTGCCAGTCGACGATCGTCACCGGAAGGTCGTGCAGTTCTTTGCGGAATGCGACCTGAACTTCACTGTCCGACATCGATCGGGTGAAGGCGCCGTAAGAGTTGCCTCTCTTGTCCTCGCTGCGGCCGTGCCAACGGTTTAGACTGAATGCGCTTGTCTTGCGGGTGGACCCGACGGAACCGGTGTTGTCGTAGAGAACAACCTCCCAGCCTTGCTCGATGTGGTGCAGGCACCAGTCTCTGATGAAGGGGAGATGTTCGCGGGGGAGCAGGACCGCAACCACGGCGCGGCGCCCGGCGTCAGCGCTGTTCGGATGATTCTTCGGATCCGTGATCACCCGACACACGATAGTGCTCTGCGTGGATGCGAGTTACTCAATGCTGCTCGTGGGAACGGTTGATCGTAGAACGTTGACACATTCGGCTATTTGTCTCATAGTCGAGTCATGACAACTTCTGTGTCACATTCGCCACGGTTTGTACCTTCCACCGGGGAGTCCTGGCGTTCGCCCTGGGCCATGTACGACGCATTGCGCGAGAACGACCCGGTGCACAACGTTGTGCCGGAAGCTGCGCCGCAGGACGACTACTGGGTGCTCACCCGTCACGAAGACGTCTACAACGCCGCTCGCGACTACGAGACGTATTCGTCGGCAAAGGGATTGACCACTGTCTACGGTGAACTCGAACAGATCGGGATGCAGGACAATCCGCCGTTCGTGATGCAGGATCCGCCAGTGCAGTCGGAGTTCCGGCGCATGGTGTCGAAGGGTTTCACTCCGCGTCAGGTATCGGCGGTCGAGCCGATGGTTCGCGAATTTGTCGTCGAACGTATCGAGGCGCTGAAAGCGCGTGGCAGCGGCGATATCGTCGTCGAGCTCTTCAAACCGTTGCCGTCGATGGTTGTCGCACACTATCTGGGTGTGCCGGAATCGGACCGTGACCAGTTCGACGGCTGGACCGAAGCCATTGTCGCTGCCAATTCGGCAGGTGGTGTGGCCGCGGCAGCGACGACGGCGCAGGCCGCCACCGGTGAGCTGATGATGTACTTCGCTTCGCTGATCGAACGCCGCAAGGACGAACCGGGTGACGACACGATTTCGCACTTACTCGCCGCTGGACTCGGTGAAGACGGCGACATGTCCGGCTTGCTGTCGATTCTGGGCTTCGCCTTCACCATGGTGGCCGGTGGAAACGACACCACGACAGGAATGCTGGGTGGTTCGGTGGCGATGCTGACCGAACGCCTCGACCAGCGTCAGATCCTGCTGGACGATCCCGCATTGATCACCGACGCGGTCGACGAGTTGCTTCGACTCACCTCACCGGTCCAAGGACTGGCACGCACCACGACGCGAGATGTGGCCTTGGGTGGCAAAGTGATTCCGGCAGGACGTAAGGTTCTGCTGATGTACGGTGCGGCCAATCGTGATCCCGAAAAGTACGGACCCGACGCGGCGGAGTTGGACGTCTTGCGTCGACCGCAGAAGATCCTCACCTTCAGCCATGGCGCCCACCACTGTCTGGGGGCGTCGGCAGCTCGGATGCAGGCTCGAGTTGCGTTGGAAGAGTTACTCTCCCGGATTCCCGACTTCCATGTCGACATCGACGCGATGCAATACGCGCCGGGCAACTACGTGCGCCGTCCGCTCTCGGCTCCGATGTCGGTGACTCGGCCATGAGCAACGACTGGCTCGGCGAGGGGCGCGCCTTGGCGGCAGCCGAGAAGATCCTCGACAGTGCGGCACAATTGTTCGTCGAGAAAGGCGTCAACGCGGTCGGTATGGCGGAGATAGCCTCTGCTGCAGGATGTTCCCGAGCCACCTTGTATCGGTACTTCGAGAATCGGCAGGCTCTTCACATTGCGTTCGTTCACCGCGAAGCTCGCAGGCTGGGAACTGCGATCGCGGAATCGGTAGCGACCATCGACGATCCGAGTGAGCGTCTGGAGACGGCCATACTCACTGCAGTGTCCGCGGTGCGTAGCACTCCGACGTTGGCTGCATGGTTCGCCCCGGGCGATGCGAGTCTTGCCGGTGAACTCGCCAATTCGTCCGACGTCATCAACGGACTTGGTGTCGCGATGCTCGGTGAACTCGGAGCAGGCACAGCGTCGCGGGCACGCTGGATCGTGCGGGTGATCCTCTCGCTGCTCATGGTGCCGGGGGCGGACGAGAACGACGAGCGGACGTTGGTGCGTGAGTTCGTCGTTGCGCTGTTGATTGCTGGACGGGCCACCTGATCATCCCTTCCGGGTGATGTGCGAGGGCTGCGTGGGGATCGAGGATGAACCGATATCCCGACACAGGTCACCGCGAGTTCCCGAGGAGCGTAAGAGAAGATGACTACACCGTCCGAACTCGACCCCAAGCCCGCCACCGAAGCGACTCGCCTGGCAAATGCCCAGGTTCTCCGTGACCTTCCTTTCGGCGACACCTTCGACTTCGAACTGATTTCTCGAGGTCTCGTGGCACCGCTCATCGATGGCGGACTGGTCAAAGGTGACAGAGGGCAGTTCATCTTCTCGTACGACGCCTACGGGTTCGCCGACGGCGATGCACCGGATACCGTCAACCCGAGTCTGTGGCGCCAAGCCACTTTGATGGGAAAGGGCGGTGGACTGTTCAAGCTGGCTGATCGTCTGTACCAGGTGATCGGCCAGGACTTGTCGAACACGACGATCATCGAGGGCGACACCGGGTTGATCATCGGTGACACTCTGATGTCCGCGGAAACAGCCGCTCTCGCGCTGGAGTTGTACTACCAGCACCGCCCGAAGGTTCCGGTCAAGGCAATCATCTTCACGCACTCCCACGGCGATCACTTCGGCGGTGTCAAAGGATTTGTCACCGACGAAGAGATCGAGTCCGGTGCCGTAAAGGTCTACGCACCAGACAGTTTCACGGAGGAAGCGATTTCCGAGAACGTACTTGCCGGCACGGCGATGACACGTCGCGGAATGTACATGTACGGATCGTTCCTGCGTCCGGGGCCACAAGGGCAGGTATCCGGTGGTCTCGGCCTGTCCACTTCGCACGGCACTTCGACGTTCGCCGTGCCTACCGACGTCATCACCGAACCGGTGCACGAAGAGGTCATCGACGGTGTGCGCGTGACGTTCATGCTCGCGCCGGGAACCGAAGCGCCATCCGAAATGCTCTTCTATTTACCAGATTTCAAGGCGCTCGGGTCAGCTGAGGACGTCACGCACACGATGCACAATCTATACACGTTGCGCGGCGCCAAGACTCGCGACGCCAAAGCGTGGTCGCACTACGTGCGTCTGGCAATGGAACTGTTCCCCGACGTCGAAATCATCTTTGCGCAGCATCATTGGCCCACGTGGGGCAACGACAAGATCTTGAAGCTGATGTCGGATCAGGCAGATCTGTACAAGTATCTGCACGATCAGACGTTGCGCCTTGCCAACAAGGGACTGACACCGGTAGAGATTGCCGACCAGATCGAGGTACCCGACGCCATCGGAAAGCAGTGGTACAACCGTGGGTACTACGGTTCGCTCAGTCACAACGTCAAAGCGATCTACACCTTCTATCTCGGTTGGTTCGACGGCGTTCCCGCTCATCTCAATCCCCATCCGCCGGTGGAGAACGGCAAGCGCTACGTCGAAGCCGTCGGCGGGCCGGACGCACTTCTGACCAAGGGCAAGCAGGCGTTCGACGACGGAGACTACCGCTGGGCCGCGGAGTTGGTGAACCATCTGGTGTTCGCCGATCCGAGTAATCAGAAAGCGCGAGAGTTGTTGGCGGACACGTACGAACAACTCGGCTACCAAGCCGAGAACGGTACGTGGCGCAACTTCTACCTGGTCGGAGCGATGGAATTGCGGCATCCGCTGGCGCCGATGCCGTCCAACAACCCCACTGGCCCGGCCGTGGTCGCAGTGATGCCGCTCGAACAGATGCTGGACTTCTGGGCAGTTCGCCTCGATGGCCCGAAGGCCGCCGACGTCGACCTGTCGTTGCGATTCGTATTGTCCGACACCGCGGACAACGTCCTGGTCACAGTGCGCAACGGCGTGCTGAACTACGGCATGGACAAGGCAGATGCTTCGGCCGCCCTGACTCTGACCTTGACCCGTGCCGTGTTCAACGAGGTGTATCTGGGAACGACCTCGCTCACCGAATCCATCAAGGCCGGAACGGCAAAAGCTGTGGGAGATCAGTCCGAACTGGAGACGTTCATCTCGCTGCTGGAGGACTTCGATCTGTGGTTCGATATCGTCACGCCGTGACTGGTCGACTCCATGATGTGGCCCGGGCGGGGGATCATTCGAAACGAGAAGGATCTCCCGCGCCGACCCGCACGATTTCGGGAACACCGGACGAATAGTCGACGACTGTGGTGGGTTCGGTTCCACAGTCACCCGAGTCGATGACGGCGTCGAGTTGGTGGTCGAGTTCTTCCTTGATCTGCCAGCCGTCCGTCATCGGTTCCTCGGCGCCGGGCAGGAGAAGGGTGCTGGAGAGGATGGGTTCACCCAACTCTTGCAAGAGTGCCCGCACTACCGGGTGGCTGGGGATACGCACTCCGACGGTCTTCTTCTTGGCGTGTGCCAGCCGACGCGGAACTTCCTTCGTGGCGGGAAGGATGAACGTGTACTGCCCAGGCGTAGCCGCTTTCACCGCGCGGAACGCCGAGTTGGTGACGTGGACGAAGTGCCCGAGCTGCGCGAAATCGGCACAGACCAGCGTGAAGTGATGGTCCGAACGCAGATGACGGATCTCGCGGATCCGATCGGTGCCCGAGTGATTGTCCATTCGGGCGCCCAGGGCGTAGCAGGAGTCGGTGGGGTAGGCGATGACCGCGTCGTTGCGCAGCATTTCGACGATCTGGCTGATCGCGCGCGGCTGCGGGTTTTCCGGGTGAACGTCGAAGTATCGGGCCATCAACTCAGCTTAGTTCAGCTTGCAGATCACGAATGCCGTTCACCGTTGAGACTGTGGTCGGCGAGCAAACCCGTCAGCTCTTCGGCGTAGGCGAGTTGCTTACGTAAGTGTGTGCAGCTTTCTTCCGCCCGGGTGTGGCAGTCGGTGACGAATTCGGTTGCAGCGGTGCGCGTTGACGTGTCCGAAGCTTCGTCGCCGAGCACTGCCAGAGAATCGAGAAGTTGTTTCATTTCTTCGAGACTGAATCCGAGCGGCTTCATTCGTCGGATTACCAGTAGCCGTTGGACATCGGCCTCGGTATAGAGGCGGAATCCTCCGGCGCTCCGCTCGGACGGAGTAACCAGACCGACCTCGTCGTAATGACGAATCGTCTTGATCGACAGTTCGGTGCGTTCGGCAACCTGTCCGATCTGCATGTTCGGCCCTTGGCCCGCATGTTCCGGCTCAGACATCACTCCCACTTTCCTCGCGCTGGGCCTCCATACTCTCAGTGACCGTCACCCAGGCGACCGGACAGGCGCAGGTGGCGCTCGGCCGATGCGTCGTCGAGCCCCACGATCTCGACATTCTTGCCTCTGGCCGCGTACTTGGTGGTGATGGCGTCCAGTGTCGCGACGGTCGACGCGTCCCAGACATGAGACTCGGACAGATCGATGACAATGTTCTTCGGGTCGCCGGCGTAGTCGAACTGGTAGATCAGATCGTTGCTGGATGCGAAGAACAGTTCGCCTCGAACCGCATAGACACGGGTGTCCTCGTCCGGATGCGCGACGTCGATCACTTCGGTGAGATGCGCGACGCGGCGAGCGAAGATGACCATCGCGGTGATCACTCCGACGATCACGCCGTAGGCAAGATTGTGGGTCGCGACGGTGACTACCACGGTGACCAACATGACCACTGTCTCGCCGATCGGCATGCGGCGCAGGGTCTTCGGATTGATGCTGTGCCAATCGAAAGTGCCGACCGAGACCATGATCATGACGGCCACCAATGCGGCCATGGGAATCAACGCCACCACATCGCCGAGGCCGACGACGAGTATCAGCAAGAACACGCCCGCCAGGAAAGTCGAGATTCGAGTGCGAGCGCCGGAGACCTTGACGTTGATCATGGTCTGGCCGATCATCGCGCACCCTCCCATGCCCCCGAAGAAGCCGGTGACGATGTTCGCGACGCCTTGGCCCCACCCTTCTCGGGTCTTGTTCGAGTGCGTATCCGTGACGTCGTCGACGAGCTTGGCCGTCATCAACGATTCGAGGAGTCCGACGAGCGCCATGGCCAATGCGTACGGCGCAATGATCGACAGTGTGTGCATGTCCAGGGGGACATCGGGGAACAGTAGCGTCGGTAGGCTCGACGGAAGCTCGCCCTCGTCGCCGACGTTGGGGACATCGAACGCGAAAATGACTGTGGCGGTTGTCAGTAGCACGATTGCCACCAGTGGAGCCGGGACGGAGTTCGTCAGTTTCGGCAGGAATACGAGTATCAGAAGTGCGACTGCAAGGAGTGGGTAGACGAGCCACGGAACATCGATCAGGTGGGGGAGTTGGGCGATGAAGATCAAGATGGCGAGTGCGTTGACGAATCCCACCATGACGCTGCGCGGAATGAAGCGCATCAACCTTGCGACGCCCAGGAGGCTCAGCACGATCTGGAGAAGGCCGGCCAGAAGGACTGTCGCAATCAGGTAGTCGATTCCGTACTCGCGCGTCAGTGGAGCGACGACCAGTGCGACGGCGCCGGTAGCTGCGGAGATCATTGCGGGTCGTCCGCCGACGACGGCGATGGTCACTGCCATCGTGAACGACGCGAACAGTCCTACCCGCGGATCGACGCCGGCGATGATCGAGAACGAGATCGCCTCGGGAATCAGTGCCAACGCCACGACCAGTCCGGCCAAAACCTCCGTTTTGAGACGGTGAGGTGACCGGAGCGCGGCCCGAACCGAATTGTCGTTGGTGGATGAAGCGATGGTTACTGCCATGAGATTCCGTCCTGACGAGGTTCTCATACTCTACCCTCCTGTAAGGGTAGAATATGAACGGAGTTCTCACTACGGCGCGGATTTCTGTCGAATTGTGTTTCCCCGCAGTGGATCTCGAATCGCGAGATTGACCGAAAGGGGCAACGCTCGCGGTGGCGGTCAGATGTGACGACCAGTAACCCTTACCAAGTATTTACCTACTGTGTGGTGTTTGTTTATTGAAAAAGGGTCAACTCGGGCGCTGGCTCCGTTACAGTTCGGCGGCAAACGACAATCAGGTTGTTCCGAGAGGGCATCATGTCAAAACGCCTACTGAATGCTGCGCTCCTTACCGGCCTCCTTGCCGGTGGAACCGCTGTGGCCGTGATTCCGGCAACCGCGGCGCCCGTTGCAGAAACCACGTCGACAACGTTCCAGGTCACGTGCCGCGCAGTTCCGAGTGCGTTCTCCGGTCCTTCGTCAGACGGAAAGCCTGCTACGGTGCGGGTTTCGGCTCCGACGGTAGTCGCGCCAGGTCAGGTCTTCGACATCGACGTGGATCCGGGTAGCGTCCAGATCCCGAACGATGTGAGCGGCGCAAGCGTCAAGAAGATCTCGCGTCTGAAGATTGATCTGCCGATTCCGACCAACGCGGAGTTCGTTTCGGCGACGGTCACCGATCCGGGCAATGTTATTGCCGGGAAACCTGCTTCGGTGATTCGTGTCAACGAAGACGGCACTCCCGCAGCGGACGGTCCGATACTCCGGTTGTCCGGCGCAAACGAAGCGATCGGCAACAGTCCGTCATCGTCGTCGGGTGCGCACGGCGGGCTTGCGATCAATGCTCAGTCCGGAGTCGAGACCAACATCGTCTTTCCGAAGATCAGAATCACCGTAAAGGCCGGGCCGTCCGGCGCAGTCGAAACCAATGTCCGGACTTCGGGTGCTGCAGGTACTTTCGGCGGGCCCGAGTCATTTTTGACCTTCCTCCCTCAGGTCAGTCACTGGCTCGCGGGAACCATCTGGGCGCCCACATCCTGCTCGCCGCGCGACGCTGAGACCGGCCCCCTCAATGCCGGTGCCGGCGCCCTGGCATCCACGAAGATCGACGGGGACCTGGGGCCCGTTGATCCTGAGCCAGGCGCGGACATCGTGACTAAGCTCGAAGGACCGGCTACCGCCGCGACCGGTACCAAGGTGTCTTTTGCTTCTCACGTCGATCCGGAAAACACAACGGGAACAGTACAGTTCATGGTCGACGGCAAACCCGTCGGTGACCCGCGGCCGGTGGTTCGCGGTATTGCGCGCCTGGATCTCACCTTCGGTAAGGCGGGTACCAAGTCCGTGACTGCAGTATTCACCGCTACCGGAGACGAGGCGAAGTACACGTCGGCGGCACACGTACTCACGGTGACCGGTGACACCACAGGTCCGGTCGATCCCAACCCGACCGATCCGGGCACCCCGGGTGGTCTCGGCAGCCTCGAGTCCGTTCTGCCGCAGCTGCCGACGGGTTCGCTCGGTGGCAAGTGATCACGGTCCTACCTCACTGAACTTTCAATGGCCGAGTTCTTCTGAAAGGCAACACATGAACCCCCGCACTCTGGCAGTTTGCGCTGTCGTACCAGCACTCGCGGCCGGACTCCTCGCTGTGTCCGCGCCGGTGGCAGCGGCTTCCGATACCGTGACGCGGACAGTTTCCTTCGAACACAAGTGCCGGGTCGACGGCGCCACCGATTGGGATTCGTCGTTCTCCGACAACATGGAGGTAACGGCGCCCACGTCCGTGCGTCCCGGCGAACAGTTCACAGTGAAATTGCATCCAGGCACCATGCGTAGTTCGGATTCGGACACCGGTCGTATCAAGTACGACATCGCACTACCGCAAGGGGCAACCCTGGTTTCGTACTCCCTCGTCGGTGATTCGTCGTCCAACTTGACCGGCGAGACTGCGGTGCTGCTCCGGGTGGGCGCAGACGGAAACGCGAACCCGGCGGGTGAGTACCTGCGAATTACCGGTACCGGCAACAAGACAGTCAACGACGGTCCGAGCGCGAACGACAACAAGCCCAAGGAAGGACTGCAAGTCAAGGCCAACACGGACTTTCGTTTACCGGCAGTCGAATTGAAACTCGAAGCTCGGTCCGACGAGGGAAACGCGACGACGCACCTGCGCGCCGGGGCGACGAGCCCGAGCATCAAGATCAAAGACACGAGCATGAGTTTCGGTGAGTCCCGGTGGGTCAATGCCGCTGGGTATTGTGTTGCTGCGGGCGAGGGACGCAGCGCCCTCTCGACTACCGAGGTCTTCAAAACCAACCAGACCGAGACGATGGTCGCTGTCGCACTGGAGGCACTGACGGGCGAAGACGTCAAGATTGCGGCGAGTATCGACCCGAACCCGGGTGAGGGAACGGTCGAGTTCTTCGACGGCGATACGAAGATCGGCAGCGCCACAGTCGATTCCAATGGCCATGCAGAACTGGTCTGGCCGTTCCGCGACCAGGGCGAGCATCGCATCACCGCAAAGTTCTTGGGTACCAAGAAGTTCAGTTCTTCGGAATCTGCGGACAAGACCGTGACCGTCACCGTGCCTGGTGTCATCGTCGTCGAGCCGGTGGATCCGACGGAACCGGAAACTCCTGGTGGAACCGGAAGCCTCGGGGACATCTTCTCGAAGCTGCCGACGGGCTCGCTCGGAGGCTGAGTCACCCAAACGGCAGGGGAGCGTCGACGTTTCGGCTCGAATGCGGGTGTGTGATCGAATACTGGAATGGCAGGTTCGAATCATGCCGAGAGCCGCAACGCCGGCGTTCTCTGATCTTCTCAATGGGAGTCTCCGTCACGGAAATCGGGCCAGAACCACAAAAGGTAGCTCACCAAAACTGGTGCCCTTTTACTACCGTTAGTTGAAGAACTGCGCGAACCGCGGGTTCTTACATCAACAAGCCTTCGAACTCGCCGCTGCGGTTCAGGTATGAACAAGGTAGGGAAAATGCGCAAGGTTAGTTTGCTCGCGTCCGCTGCAGCAGTAGCTGTCGGTGTGGCAATGATCGGGACGTCTGCGGCCTCAGCAGCGCCGGGAACGATTCCTGGTCACGGACTGTTCGACGTGCCGTGGGAGGTGTTGCCGGGAACCTACACGACGTCTGGGCCCGTATCAGCTGACATGCCGTGCATATACGGCCGAGCGAAAGTCGACGGCGATGGTGAATTGAATGTCCTCGAGTTCGAAAGCACCCTCGAACCGGCGACAGTCACGATTCTCTTGACGGATTCTCGCTTCACCACCGCATATTGCGCTGATTGGAAGCGAGTGTCGTCAGTCGGATCGTTGGATCTCGGATCACTTTTCGGGTCATAGACGTCGCCGCTCTGATTCCAGATGGGCCTCTGGCCGTGGCCACGGACCTCTGCCATCTCGGCTAACGCTCGCCTCGCGGATGTGCTCGTTCGTCTCGAGTTTCCGACCACTCGTCGCATGAGTCCATGACCAGGGACTTTAGCCCTCGGTAATTACCTACCAATCGGTATATTCTGCGAAGGTACGGACTTCGTGAACCGATGTGAGTTGGCTCCGGGGGACGTGCCGGCCTCGCAGGACCGCCCGCAAAGTCAGCCCGGTGAGGCCACCGGAGTTCGCGCATTTCGACAGATTGCCGCTGGGTCCGTCCGCTACGAGGGGAGCGGACGGACCTGACAGCACGAGAGAGTGCCATGCCTGAACGTGGTCAAAGCAGAGTGGACGCGGGGATCATTGCCGTCGTCGCAGTCATCACCGGTGTGTTCGTCGCACTGACCGGTCACGGTCTGGTTGCAGCGCTCGCCACCGTAGTGGGCCTCGCGCTCGGAATGGCGATTGTGCGGTATCTGATCAAGGGCCGCTGATCATCGCAAGAGTTCAGCAGGTCGCGAGAATGTCTGCGATGGTGTCGTGTTCGGCTTGGGTGACCCACAAACCGTATGCCGCTTTGACTTCCACTTGGGCAGTCACGTACTGGCAGCGGTAGGCCTTGTTGGGTGGCAGCCACGACGCCGCGTCGGAATCCGACTTCTTCTGGTTCGTGGGCCCGTCGACAGCGCGCAGGTTTCGAGGGTCGTTGGCCAGATTGGTTCGCGTCTGTGTATCGAGCTGTTGTGCGCCCTTCTGCCAGGCGTCCGAGAGTGCGACTACATGATCGATCTGGACTGCAGAAGACGTGTCCTGGCCGCGGGTGAACGCGATGGTCTTGTTCGTGTACGGGTCACGGAGCGTACCGGTTTGGACCGAGCAGCTTTTGGAGCCGTCCTTGAATGTCAGGTCGGTGAGGTCACGCCGCAGGATGTCGTTGCGGGTATCGCAGCCGTTGTGGCCGAATTCGACGGTGACGTCGTCGGTCCAGGCGGTACCGAACAGCGCGCGGTCGTATCCGGTCTTGGGTGCGCGTCCCTTGACGGGGATCTGTGCCAGCAGTTCAATTGCGGCGGACGAAGGAGCCGAGGCTTCGGTCACGACCGTCGTGGTGACACCGGATCCGATTCCCGAACCGAGAGAAGATGTTTCGGGCGCGTCGGCGTTGGAATTGGCGCAACCTCCCAGCACGATCACGGCAGCAATGCCGATGGTGACGCCGGTGATGCCGCGCCTGTGATGTGCCGTGCGTGCCATGTGTGAGAGTCCATTTCTGCGAGAGATGAACTACAAGTATGTCATTCACGACAATTCGGGCCTAACCGGCACTGTCTGTCAGTCTGGTCGAAGGAACCATCGAGTCACCGGGACCGAGACGAGGACCCGCGGACCGTCACGAGTTTCGTCTGCGGCATCCCAGCCGTCGTACTTCTCGCCGAAAAGTCTCAGGAGGTCGACGAATTCGCCGACGTCGTGATGAATTGTCGCGAGGCCCTGTGCGATCCACGGGTCGCCAGCGGATCCGTCGACTGCCAACGAGACCCGAGGATCGTCCAGCAGGTTCCGAACCTTGCGATTCTGCTCAGCGCTCGGTATCCAGAATGTGTTCTGATGCAGTAAGAACCAGACCGGAGTCGTGTGCGGCGAGCCGTCGCTTCGGAGGGTGGTCAACCACACGCAAGGAGCATCCGCGATAGTCACGGTCCCAGTATCGGCGCCGGCGCGCGGTTCACCAATCGAGGGTTCGGAACGAACAATGCCCGGCCCTCGCCGTCGGGCGAGGACCGGGCATTTGTCGGGGTTGGGGTGGAGCTTCAGATCTCGATCTTGGGGGTCTGTTCGCCCAGCTTGTGGCGGGCCAGCGCCAGGTTCGCACGTGCACGGTCCAAAACGAGGTACACGAACAGCGTCGACAGTCCGGGCGTCTCGAGGACGCGAATGAGGTGGTACTGGTTGCTCAGGGTGATCAGGATGTCTTCCAGGGTGTCGGTAATCCCCAAGTTACTCATCGTGCGGAGCTTTGCTCGCACAACCTCGGAGTTGCCGGCGCCGGCGTACTCGAGGCTGAATGACGGGTTGCCGCTCATGCCGAGAACCATTCCGCTGTCGGCGTCGACGACGGCTGCACCGCTGGCACCGTCGATGCGCATCAATTCGCCGAGGATCTTGTCGATGTTGCTCATTGCTTCTCCTTGGTAGGGCCGAGTCGCGCGGGGCGACTCCAGGTGATGCTTCGGTGGTGAAGTCATCGGTACATTTCGAGGTGGAATTGTTGGTTGCGGCGTCGGGAGTGGGTCGGGCGGCAACTTTTCAGTTTGTGAGATTTGTGGGCTCGTTCCGTTCGGTGCAGATGGGCGGCCATTCGACGACTCGAATTCGTCGATGCGGTCTGCGGGTAGCCAGCCGTCTCCGGCGGGTGCGTTGAGTGGCCGTCTCGTATCCGTCTCGTAGTCCGGGGCCGGCGGCTGGAGTTGCGGATACACCGGTGCGGTCAGCGGTCGCTTGTACGGAATCGGCTGACCACCCGCGTCGGCGACGTTCGCGAACCAGGCGGCGTACCCGGGGTCGCTGCGATCGAGGTTTTGCCCGCGATCGTCGTCTTCCTCGCGGGAACCTCGTCGACGAAAAAGTCCCACTCGTTCCAGCCCCTTATATACGAACTATTTCCGATCGGAGCGTTCCGGATGAACGCGGCAGACCGGACAATCCCACCCGTAGTTATTTTGCAGTTAAGTCACCGTAGCATGGGTTCGCGAACGGGGCATACAGTCCAATCCCGCAGTCGGGAGGGCGAGGCGCTCGGATTCGGCAGGATGCTCGGGCAATCGGCGCTGACGGGCGACGCCGGTCCGTTCGAGCGCCAGTGGCCCTCTGGCATCCTTGAGGGATGAAGAAAACGATCACCGGGTTCATCGGTGCCTGCTCGCTGGTGGCGCTGGTTGCCTGCGGTTCTGACGGAGACAAGCCGACCGAGGTCGGAACACTCACTTCCTCTGCTTCGGCGACCACCACGGCGACGTCGACGACGTCATCCGAGGCTCCGGCGACGTCGTCGGAAATACCTACCGAGACCCCTTCGGTCGACTCGAGTGCTCCGGCTGAGGTCCCGTCCGACCCGAATGTGAGTTCGGCACTGCCACGGACCTACGCGCAGGCGTGCTCCGACGTTCTCCGGTACCTCGACGCATACCAGCCGGCCATCGACGAGTCCGGAGAGGAAATGGGCATGACGCGTGAATCATTGGCAAACGACATGCTGACCTCCATCCAGGCTTATCCCGAATGGTCGAGCCTGTCTGCCGACGAGCAGGCCGAGGTCACTCGCGGATTCGCCGCAGCGACCGCGGGAAGTTGCTGACCTACTTTCAGAACAACGATTCCTGAATCGCCACGCCAGGGGACTCGAACTCGCCGACGGTGATGGTTCGACCGACCAGTCCGGACACGTCCGCGACAAAGCGTGGCGATTCAGAGTCGGGGTCGATCCACAGCGAGGCGATCGAACCGGCAAGGCCCTCCAAATACAAGGAATGTTCGCCGGACTCGAAAGTGTGCGGATACGCGATCAACGGTGCCGCATCGAAGACCACGTCAGCGCACGCCGGCGCCGTCCATTCTTCGGGAGCCTCCAGGATCTCGATTCCGTCGATGTCCGATCCGATGTCATTCAGCTCGTCTTTGATCGACGATACGAAGTGGTGCAACGACTTTCGTAGTTTCTCTCGATCCAAGGGCCCTGTCAACGCTTCGATCTTCCGAGACGTACGTATTGCCTGGCTCAAGTGGAAGTGCTCCGAAACTCGGGCTTCGAGGGCGCGAATGCTGTAACCGTCCGTCGACCGCGCTACGAACAATGCGCAGACTGCCCCTTGTTCGGCGACTCGCGGATGCTTGCGGAACTCGGACGCCGTCCCCACCTTCATCTGGCCGCCGGCGAATACGTCGACGTAGAGCCATTGTGGTTGTGCGAGGTAGGTACGCACATTCGGATGAATGTGCGCGCCGCTGACGTGTGCCTGATGAACCGTGGTGAACCCCTCACGATTTCGGCATCGGTCGCATTGGCGTCCTGCGGTGACCGTCGCCCCGCGGTCGCACGGCGAGTGTCCTGGACCTTCGGCGGTGAGATCTCGCCAGCCGAGGCAGCGGCGGCCCTTCGTCTCGTCGACGGAGAATCGCAGCACCGAGTCGTGAGTGAAGAAGGTCGTAGCAGCAGTGGTGTCGTCGACGCATCGGATCCGCGGTGCTGTCGGGTTCGACCAATCGATTCCGCGAACAAGCAGGGTCATGATGAAGTGTCGATTCCTTCTGTAGTTCGCAGGTCGACACCTATGGTAGTCACTGGACATGCGGGTCAGTGCAGTGGTTGTGCCCCACGTTGTTCGAGCATCAGTGTCATCAGCCCGGATTCCTGACTCTGGGTGTTGATCATGTCGCGGGCGGACTGTTTCACCGGCCCGCTCTCGAGCAGGGCATCGGCGGCCTGCGCCATGGCGATCCCGCCACGGTGGTGGCGTTCCATCAGTTGAAGGAAAAGGACCTCGGCGTCGAGCCCGCGAGCGCTGCTCAGTTTCTCGAGTTCTTCGGTCGTAGCCATACCCGGCATGGAGTCGGTCTCGGTGTCCAGCGTTGCCGGGTGATGACGAGAGTCGCTGGCGCCTCTCGGCGACGCCTCCACCCACGCCATCGGCGTTCTACTATTCGGCGGGACACCGGCCAACCTCAGCCAACCGAGCATGACACCGATTTCCGTTCGTTGAACATCGTCGATCTGCTGGGCCAGTCTCGTCACCGCCGGGTCCACATCGGGACTCAGACGCGCGAGAATGAAGAGGGCCTGTTGATGGTGGGCCGCCATGTCGTGCACCAATCCGATTTCGGTTTCGCTCAGAACAGCTCTCTGCGTGTGGTTCTCGGGTGCGAACAGGGGACGTAATGCTGCGCCGAGTACGAGCAGCATCAGTGCCGCGGCCACGAGTGCGACGGCTTTGACCGATCGCGGCGCCGTCATGATCCCACGGTCGTCTTCTGGTCAGCCGGTGGTGTGTAGACACCGTTTTCGAGTTGCATGGCAACAAAGCCGTTGTCGGCGCACGTCGCCCACAACGTGGTCCCGCGCCATTCGGGCGGGGAGAAGCACCAATCGGTCGAGATGTCGCCGAGAGCGACCATGCCCGACCGCGAACTCAGTGCTTGGCCGGGGTCGAACTGGCCCTGCGCGATCGACTGCGCGATTGCCGGGGTGCTGAGAACGGGTACCCCGATGAGCGACGCGAGAGCGTGTGGCGAGTTGGCGAGTTCGAGATTGCCGCCGGTCCGAGCAGGTGGGTTGAAGTACGCAATTTCGTGGACGTCGAAGGGATCTCGAACATCGAAGACCCGAATCCCGCTCGAGATCCATCCACATGCCAGCGCCGTCGGGTCGACCGGGCGATCTGCCGAACAGTAGTGAGATTCGTACGCGAACAGCGATCCGCCGGCAGCAGACGCCAGCGCAGCGTCTTGATTCTCCGGCAGATTGATTTCGAGCTTCACCGAATTGACGACCGACGGTTCGTCGTCATCGGAGACGTCGATCAATTTGACTCCGCCGGAACCACCTTCGTCGACGGTGAACAGGTACGGCGAACCGTCGTAGGTGACCGGAATGCTGTGTTGGGTGGCCCAACCGTCGGTCCACGAGAGCTGGGACAGTTGGCGCACCCGAGGATTCGGGACGCGGCGCTGAACCTCACTGATGTCGAGGACATGTATTCCGCCGAGATTGTTCGACAAGTACATGCGATTTCCGTCGGGACTGATTCCGAAGCCGTGCGTCGACAACCCGATGAGGTCCTGCCAGACGACGCGTGGGTTGGCGGGATCGGTGAGATCGACGGCGCTCACCACGCCGGGAGCGGTGCCGGAAGACCAGTAGGTGTTCCCGTCCGGTGAAAATCCTCCCTCGTGATTGGTGATAGGCAGCAGCATCCCCAGATCGGTTCCTGGTCCGGGGTTGAGTAGTTTCGGGTGCGCGCAATCGGAGATGTCGTAGACCGACATCAGGCCGACGCCGGTCAAGAGCGGAACGCCCGTGCCCACCAGCAGCTTTCGCGCGGTGTTGACCTTGAGGCTCTCCCACGTTCCGGCCAGCATCGCGGGTTCGGTCAGCGTGGCGGTGAGAGCGGGATTGGCAGGATCCGACACGTCGAGAACTTGGACGCCCTGGGTGGGGCCCAGGAGGTTCCCGGGGAAGAAACTGCCGACGTACGAGCAGTGTTCGAAGTTGGTGGACGTGATCCCGCCGCCGCGACCCGAGTAGCCGCCGATCTGAGACATGTTGCAGCTGTAGCCGTCTCGGCTGCGTCCGCTGTTTCGGTCCTCGGCCGGAACATCACCCTGCAACCCGGTCTCGGGCATCGATCCCGGGCCGCATTCGGCGCGGCTTGCGGCGGTGGAAGCGACACCCGGATTCTCGTGGATCGAGCCCGGGGCAGCGGCGGGCTCAGCCGACGCGACGCACACGGGAAGGACGGTGATCAAGGCGACGAGTGCGATGGCAGATCTGGTTCTGATGGTCGTGAACGATTTCATCGAGTCCAACTCCCGGTGCGGGATTGCCTTTCGTATCTCACGGGCAGACGTATCTCACGGACAGGCAGCACGGAGGGCAGGCGCGTGTTCGAGCGCTCACGACGATCGGGTCGGGGTGTGAACCGGTGTCGGGCCGCAACCAACCGGACAATGCTGTCCGGTTGGTATCGTAGTGTGCGTGACATCGTCTGGCCGCGTCAATAGCGGATCTCTCAACAGAGGGCCGAGAGATGCGGCGCGCAATCGTGCGGCACTCGTCTCAGCAGCTCGTGAGGTGTTCGCCACTCAGGGTTTTGCTGCTCCGCTCAGCCTGATCGCCCGCACGGCCGGCGTCGGTCAGGGCAGCCTCTACCGGCACTTTCCCACTCGCGAAAGCCTCGCACTCGCGGTGTTCGACGAGAACATCGTCGAGCTGCAAGATATGGCTGCCGATCCGGATTCGACTCTCGACGATCTTTTTCGATTGTTGGTAGACCAGATCACCACCTCCATCGTGTTCGTGGAGGTCATCAAGCCCGTCTCCTTCGGCGACTCACGACTGAATTCGGCAGGCACCCGCCTGACCGATCTCCTCGAAGGACGCCTCGAGGAGGCGCGTCGAGCTGGGAAGATACGCGAGTCCGTGACTGCTGAGGACGTGATCCTGGCGATCGCCATGTTCGCCGCGATCATGGAACGGACTGCCGAGTGCTCGCGAAAAGAAGTCGCGCACTCGGCCTGGAACCTACTTGTGCAGGGACTGGCCGGGCCGGCAGCGGCGGGCTGAGTCGCGTTCGCCTCGCGTCTCGAGGTGATCGCCTAGGCTCGTGGCATGGCTATTGTCTGGACAGTTCCTCGCGCTATCGGCTCCACTTTGCTCGTTGCTCCGTTGATCAAGGAGTTCCTTGTCGAGGGTGACGGCACCCTCGATGCAAAACTGACTGCGGTCGGTACGGTCTCTGCCTCTCTCGAGAAGCAAGTCGGCCGCACGTTCACCTCGATCAGCGCTGCTTCGGCGGCAATCTTTTCCGGTGCTGCCGGTTCCACCAGCGTGCCAGACGCACTACGTCTGGCCGTGATGCGCACTCTGTCCACCGAGGTCGTCGTCAGGAAGCCCGCTCCGCAGCCGTTCTCCGAGAAGGTCGGTAAGAGACTGGGGCAGTACGTCTTTGCTTTGCGTGACCCGCGTAACGACCAGGTGTTCCATGTCGGGCACGGCACGGGAAATCAAGTATTCGCGCCGGTATTCGAAGCGCTCGGTGAACTCGCGAACCTCGAAGGAGCGGACGCTCCGGTCGAGTCGAATGCCGCTGTGACGGCAGCCAAGATCGCTCGGATCCGCGAGATCTACGACGCAGGTTCGGCGGTGGAGCACTTCGTACTCCTCCGCTCGGTCTCTGCCGCCACGGATTCGGCCGCCACTACCGATGAGGTCGTCCGAGGCATCGTGGAAGCCTTGCGGATCACCGACGCGGGAGAGGGTCTGACCAATCTCGCAGGCGATACCTCGGACAAGGACGCCCGTGCGACCCGCGTCGAGGAACTCGCATTGCGCTACTCGGCTGATCCCGCGCCGGAACTCCCGACGCCGAGCATCGTCCTCCACGTACCGGCCTCCGCCCGTCCGGGAGCAACGCCGGAAGAGATCTACGAACTCGCGCGCGCCGAGTGGTCTGCCGGTGCGGCTGTTCGTGCCGAGATCGGAATTCCCGTTCTGGTGTTTGCCGACAGCATCATTCGTGGTGCCTTCCGTGCTCAGTCATGGGAGGTGTCCACCCGCAATGCCGACGGAAGCCAACTGTGGCGGTTCAACGGAACCGTCGACGACGAGCTTGCTGCCAAGTACGTCGGAACCGAGGTCACCCCACACAACGTCGGACTGAAGAAGTGGCCCGTCAGTGGTTGGGTCACGAGGTTGACTACCGCCCGTCCAGGTGCGGTCATGCCGGGACCTCGTAAGTCCAAGTAACGCAACAACTTCAGGTAGAAGGAATTGTGGGGGCGGGATCCGTTCGGATCCAGCCCCCACAATATCGTTGCCCGGGGGTTGTCAGCCGAGCAATCCGCTTCCCAGATAGTCGTTCTCGGTGCATCCCGGCGGAATGAGATACACCGCAGAACCGATCGGCGTCGTCCACTCGTTGAGTGCGTCGAAGTCACTCAATCGCTGTTGGACCGGTAGATATTGCTCGGCGATGTCCCGTTGGAATGCTGCGAAGATCAATCCCGAATTCGAGGTCTGCCCGCTCTCGGGTGCGTCGTCGTAGTTGTATGCCCGACGGAAGAACTGCTCCTTCTCATGCGTCTGGTGGGCTCGCGCGATGTGTGATCCTGGCGGGATCACCGGAATCCCGAACTTGTCCGTGAGTGTGAAATCCGCTTCGTCGAATTCGTTGGTTCCGTTGAGCGGAGCGCCATTGGACAACGTGCGCCCCATCGTGAGTTCGCGCCCCGAACGGTCGAGTTCGTCCCAGGTATCCATTTCCATGCGAATGCGTCGCAGTACCAACGAGGTTCCGCCCGCCAGCCACGACTGACCCGCGCCGTCGTGCCAGATCAGTGAATCGAAATCCACTGTTCCCGGAGCAGGATTGACGGTCCCGTCCACTTGGCCCATGAGATTGCGCATCGTGGTTCCCTCAGGCGTGGTGCCGCGAGCGTTGCGGAATCCCTTTTGCGTCCACCGGATGGTTGTCAGTGATCGGACGTTCTTGGTCAGAACTCGCACAGCATGAGCAATGGTCACCGGATCGTCGCCACAAATCTGCAGCAACAGGTCCGATCCGCCCCATCGATCGTCAAGTCGGTCGATCGCGTAGCTCGGCAACGGCTCGAACCAGTCCGGTTGACGTGCTTGCAATCCCAGCTTGGTGAACAGGCCAGGGCCGTAGCCGACGGTCACTGTCAAGCGTGCCGGATCCACAGCCAGTTCCCGTTCGGTGTCCGCCAACGCCGGGTTGCCCGCGGTGAGCCGTGACGCATCCTCGGACCACATCTTCATGATTCCGACGACGACTGCTCGATCGGTTCCAGGCAAGAGGTCGAACCCGATGAAGGTGCCGTGCGCTTGCGGCGTGGTGTCGATGCCGGCTTGGTGGACTCCGTAGAACGGTTCCACCAGCTTGCCTGCTTGCTGCTCCTGTTCGCTGCGCTCGACCACTGTGGTTGCGCCCCAGGTTATTCCCGCCACGCCGAGCGCGGCGGCGCCTCCTCCGAGAAGGCGCCGCCGACTGACTGCTCGGCTGGGCGGGTTCGTGTTCTCAGCCACCGTGATTCGGGTCGTAGTTCTCCTGATTACCGGAGAAGTCGCGAATCTGGGCTGTGAACGTGGTGCTGGAACCGTCGTCGTAGATCAAGGTGAGGTCGGTTTCTGCGCCTGGGAGCAGCGGCGCGGACAGGTCCATGAACATGAGGTGGTCACCGCCCGGGGTGAGGGAGGCGGACCCGTTGGCAGGGACCAGGAAACCGCCGTCCTTGGGACGCATCGTCATCGTTCCGCCGTCGCCGGTCACGACTTCGTGCAGTTCGAGTCGAGACGACGCGGGGCTGGTGGCCGAGACCACGCGTACGTCCTTGTCACTGGAGTTGACGAGTTCGGCGAACGCCGCGCTCATTCCTTCCTGCGCGGCCTTGACCCATTGATCCTGAACTGTGATGGATTGTGCACCTTCGGTTTCCTTGTCGGAGTTGGAAGAACAGCCGGTCAGGGCGAGAGCTGCGGACAGTGCAACAGCTGCGAATATCTTTGTGCGAACAGTCATGTGTGTCTCCGTAATTCGTGAAGTGTCAGGTGGTGGCACGGCGTTTGAACGCCGCAATGCACAGGTCGATCAGCAGGAATGCGAGAAGGCTGATGCCGAGTAGCGGAACGAACCAGCCGACCAACGCCGTGATCGCGACGAGAGCAACGAGGCCGACCGGGGAGAGGTTGCGGATTCCGCCGCGGGCAGGAACCCGGCCGACTGCCCAGTCGGAGCCACGAGTGGGGCGTCGGCGCCACCACATGATGTAGCCCCGAATGACCACGCTGACCAGTGCGAGTGCCAGTGCGGCGAGTGCGATCTGGTTGGCAAGACCGAACAGCAGGCCCATGTGGAGTTGGATTCCCCAGGCCGAAAGTTTGGCTGCGAGTGGCCAATCCGAGAACCACAACTCGTCGGTGACCTTTTGCGTCGCTCCGTCGATTGCGATGGTGTTGTTGCTGTACACCCAGGGCTGACGTGTCTGGGCGACGGTGAACGCCGTCTCGGCGTTCGCGGGTATCGATACTTCGACAGGACCGGTGATCCCGTTGTACCTGGCGATACCGAGGACGGTGTCGACGCGTCCGACGTTGGTGTCCGTCAGCGTGCCGGTGGCGGCGGGGGCCATGTCGTGACCCTCGTGCCCGCCTGTCGCCGGAGGGGGAGCGTCGCCGAGAGTTTTCACAACTGAGGGCGTCGTCCAACTCAACGCGGTTCTCAGATTGCTGACGTTCTCTCCGGCGTAGGTCGACCACGTGAGGCCGGTCGCCGAGAGGAAGACCAATGCAACTGCTATCCAGATGCCGACGACACCGTGCCAGTTCAGGGTCCGGCTTCGTCCGGTGGATGCTCGGTCGATCGTGAGCAGTCGAGCGTTCCGGGCGGTGCGGTAACGACGGAACCAGAGGTAGACACCGCCGAGTGCGACCACCCACATCCACGACGCGGCCAATTCGCTGTAGAGGCGGCCGGGTTCGCCCAGGTGAAGGTGGCGATGCAGTTGGGAGATCCAGGTTCGCAGCGGCAGCGAACCACTGCTTCCGTAGACCGCCAACTCGCCGACCGGCTGTGCGAGTACCGGATCGACGAAGACGGCGAGCCTCTCCGATTCGCCCAGTGACGGATCGGTGAACAGGACTCGGGTGGTTTCGCCGGCAGCAGGGGACGGACGTACTGCCGAGACGGTCAAGTCGGGGCGGTACTGCTGAGCGGAACGGATCTGATCGTTCAGTGACGCGATCTGTCCGGTGGTGTCGGTCTGGAGGTAGTCGCTGTAAGCGAACTTCTCGATGGTGGGTGCCATCGCGTAGAGACCACCGCTCAAAGCGGCGATGAGGATGAACGGTCCGATCAGGACGCCGGCGTAGAAGTGCAGACGCAGGATCAGTGGTCTGGCGCCGCCAACCTGCTTCTTCGGGGGAGAACTGTCGTTGGACGCGCGCGTCTGTGCGCGCTCCAATTCGGGTGCGGACATGCGTGTACTCGATCCCGCCGTGCGCCTTTATTAACCGCGGGCGGTTAATAAAGGCGCACAGCAAAGTGGCGCACGTAATCACGTGCGTGAAAGGAAAGGGGAGGTGAGTTACACGAATGCCGGTGGGCCGCGAGTGCCCAGGCCTGAGGTGAGAAGTTGACGTAGAACAACTTTGGCGCGGTATCGAGTACGTGCAGCGAACGGTGACGGTTCAGCTGCCCACGGGCGCAATAGAACGGCAACGATTGCCGCTACCGTCGATGCAGCCACGACGTATCCGCGTTCTGCGCCGCGGATCAGCACTGCGCACACTCCGACGGCAGCGATGTGTGCTGCGAGCATCGGAAGGGACAGGAGCAGGCCGTGTTGATGATCCGAAGCGATGGTCAACGTCGCGTGACCGATGGCCTGACCCGCAGCGAGCATGAGGGCGAGCAAGAGCGCGGGGGAGCGACGGGTGTCGATGGACGTGACCACCGCGCCGACGCTCGCGCAGGCGAGGATCAGCAACACGACAGCGCTTTCGGACGGGGCCATGCCGCCGCCACCGAGCGCGTGGGCTGCGACGGAAACCGCGCCGGAGGTGCCGCCCACGAAAGCACCGCGCAGCTGCGCGACATCTTTCGGACCCGGCGTCATACGCGAAAGGATACAGGCGCCTACTACCGGGCTTAGTAGGTGATCGGTCGGGATCGTTTCGGTGGCCGACCGACGAACGCATCAGGTGGGGGATTTGTCCGATTCGCCAAACTTTGCCGAGGACCGGGTGAAACAAACGTGACGGTCATTTTCCGGTGCCAGACTTGGCTCTGGTCGCCGGCAACGGGTCGACGGCAGGGCAAACACATAGGAGAGTTTCATGAGGCGTCGATTCTTTGCGATATTCGCCCTGATGGGTGCGTTCGGTCTCTTCCTGTCTTCGGTGGCCTCGGCGGACCCGGTCACACGCTCCGTGTCGGGCACCCTTGTCAACTCGTGTAGCGATACTGGCGATCCGGTCGGGATATGGATGGTCGTATGGGATGGCTCGACGCAGATATCCTCGGCCACTGTCGGGGTGGGTGGCGCATACACGATCACGAACGTTCCTCCGGGCAATTACACGGTCAGTCCATACTCGCCGGCTGGATGCGGATCCGTACCCGACAGGACGGCGGTAGATCTGACGACGTCCGACGCGACCGGGATCGACTTCGAGTTGGTGAAGGTGTTCAGCATCGTCGGAACTGTCACCGGGTGTCCGGGTGCCGACGGGGTCGGGGCGTCTGACGTGACGTTGAATCTCCTCGATGCCGGCACGCAAATCGCGACGACAACGACGGATGATTCCGGTGACTACTTCTTTCAGTACAAGCCGGCCAAGGACGGCTATTCCGTAGAAGTGGTTCCCGGCAGCGGATGCGGTGCCGATCCAGCAGTAATTCCGGTGAATCTGAGCACGAATGACGTCACCGGTGTCGACTTCGCGCTCACTGCCGACGGCTGCGATACGGGCAGTTCGTTCGGAAGTGTGGATCTGTCGACGATTTTCGGAAGTCTCGGTAGTTCGGAATTCTGCAGCAGCTGAACACTTGTCCATGAAGGGAGGGTGATCGCCGAGGCGATCGCCCTCCCTTTTCTCGTTTGTTACCAAGGGATTTGCCCTGACATTGCGGAAGGCTGTTTCTAGCGGCAGATGAAGATATCTGTGCCGCATATCGTTACGACGTTCGTATTTGCTGAGATCGGCACAAGCTTGGGGACCAAAGTCATCGAAGTGCGGGTGTAACGGTCTGTTGTGCCACGACGGTATTGAGCAGAGAACGGCAAGCCCGCCAGAGTGATAGCGTCCGAGAGGCTATGTCCGAAATGATTCCGAACTCGACCTAGGAAAACGGTGCGCAGCGATAACAACGGTTCGAATAACGGAGTCCTGGGGAACAACTCCGGAACGACTCAGGGCGACGGCCATTTCGACGCGTCCGACGACGGCTATGCAACGTCGATTCGAACCGTCACCTTCACACCACAATTCGACGAGCCTGCAGCAAAACCGTTGCCCAGTCAGCGGATGCGCCAGCAACGTCGTGAAGAGCCGACCGATTTTCGGACCTCGACGCCCAGGCCAATGACCTCCGTCGACGACCTGGACATCATCAAGCGGGCGAAGCGTCCACCCGAACGCGGTTTGGGCAGTGTGTTGTTCAAACTCACCGGGGGCCGGATCAACACTGGGCAGTCGGCTGCCGAACTCGAACACCAGGCTCTCGTTCGCCGTGCCAACCGAACGGTGCGCGGCGTGTACAAGATTGCTTTCATCTCACTCAAGGGTGGAGTGGGGAAAACCACGGCGGCCAAAACTGTCGGTTCGACGTTCGCATCGATCCGTGGGGATCGAATCGTAGCCATCGACGCCAATCCCGACCTGGGGACTCTGGCTGATCGCGAACGACGTGAACATCACCTGACCGTTCGTGATCTGTTGGCCGACGGTGACATTCGTACGTACAGCGATGTTCGCTACTACACCTCGCAAGGCGACAGCCGACTCGAAATCCTTGCGAGTGAGGCAGATCCGGAAACTTCGGAGTCGTTCAACGAGCAGGACTACCTCGATACTCTCCGAATTCTCGAGGTGCACTACAACATCGTCATCACCGACTGTGGCACCGGAATCATGCACTCGGCCATGTACGGAATTCTCGACGAAGCAGATGCTTTGGTTGTCGTCAGCCCGACGGCTCAGGATGGTGCCCGTAGTGCTGCAGCAACGCTCAGTTGGCTGACCAAGCACGGATACGCAGATCTGGTGAGCAGGTCGGTCGTGGCGATCAATTCGACGCGGCCGGGTTCGTCTTCGCTCGACCTCGATCAACTCGAGGACGTTTTCGCTCAGCGTGGAGTGCGAGCGGTCAAGACGTTGCCCTACGACGATCACCTGGGCGAAGGCGGTCCGATCGACTTGAAGTTGTTGAACAAGCGCACGGCACGGGCATATCTGGAACTCGTCGCAGCAATTGCCGATGGGTTCCCGGACTCGGTGGGCAAGCACGCTTCTCGATAGAACGTGCTCGCCACCGAATCTGATCAGCAGGCTCCGGCGTTCAAGGGTGCCGAAGTATCGCGCCGTATCCGTCGGCGAGAACGAGGCGTTCGTCGATCTGTACCAACTCGGTGCCGGTCCCGATTGCGATGTAGGGGAGTACGCGATCGGCGGGCCCGATCAACTCTCCACTGGTGACTTCCTTGTCGTCAGGATCGGTGAGCAGCAGCGTCTCGACCTTGCCCTGTTCGAGGGCGTCGAGGACGCGTGCGGTCCCGTCGATGGAGAGGCCGGAGTCCCGGCCCTGCTCGGCGACGTAGCGTTCGGTTTCCACATCCATTCTGCGCAGTCGCTGCGTGTCGATCAGTTCACGAATCGACTTGGACACCTCGGCGGGTGTCGAACCGACTGAACGCGAACCCTTTTCGACGTCCACCACCCGTAGCGTCGACGGCAAAAGCTGTGCAAAAGCTTTGCGGGATTGTACTTCTCCGATGACAACTACCAGCGCGACCTTGTGTTCACGGGCGAGCGCCGCCGCGCGCTCCACAGCCTGAGTCAGGTTCTTCCGGATATTCTCCTCCACGAGGCTTTGGCTGTCGGTGTATCGCTCCTGACCGCCCACGTGTGCCTTGTGGACCGGGAAGCCGTCTCCGTCTACCGTTTCGCCGTACACGTCACGCCCGCGAGCATCGCGCACGCACAGGTCCGCGCCAGTGTGGTCGACCTTGGCGATGAGGAACGGTTCGGTGTCGTATCCGTGTGCGATCAGTGGAATCAGGTAGGGCAGTTCGCCCAAGGTCGCGATAGTGGAGCCGGCAGGTTCGAGCAGAATATCGTCGATCAGCACTGCCTCGGAAGTGGCGACGATCGCGCGTCCGGCGCGACCTGAGATGCCGTGATGGTTGTCCTTCACCTCGTCCAGTCGTGCGATCAGCGATTCCGATGCTCCCTGTTTCGTGAGTTGATTGCGCATCGAGCGCCATTCGAGTTCGAAGCGCTCGCGCGCATCTTCCCGGTTACGGACGTCTTCGAAGTACACGGAGGCAAACGGGCCGTCACTCGAACCGACCTTCTTCAGTCGCCCAGCATGCATGTCGGCTCCCTTCTGTAGTGGTCCTATGCCGCGTACCCGACAACCGGTGATTCGACACGACCGCTTTCAGTTCGCACGTTTGTTCGACTGCTGGTACTGTCTGTGAACGTGAGGGTGGTGCAGAGGGAAGCCTGCATCACCTTCACGCCAAGAGCCCGGGACCTGCCGCCGACTGCCTTCGGCGGCAGGTCCCGATTCTGCTTACTCGGCGTCGTCAGTGCCCTTCGACCTGTCGGAACTCTTGCGCCAGTGGGTGAATCGTTCCTTGATGTCCGACGCTACATCGCCGACGCCATTCCCCACGGCGCCCACCGCACCGCCCAATCCGCTACCGATGTCGCGCACCATGCGGATCAAAGGGTCCTCCGACTCGTCGAAGTTCTGCTTGTAGGTCTTGGCTGCATTCTTGAACTCGTCGCTGATCTTCGCTCCGTCGTCATCGCCGCGACGGGGGTAGTTTCCGCGCAGAATCGCGGCGTAGTCTCCGCTGTCCACCCACTTCTCGAGCTCGGCGGCGCGAAGCACCGAGAACGGGTGAGAGAGCAGTTCGATGTTGAGGAGCTTGAGTACACCGTCGCGGAGGTCGCCGCTGGCGTCGTACTCGGCGGCCTGGGCAAGAAACGCGTCGATGTCGATTTCACTGACTCGGGATCCGCCCGCCAATTTCATCTGGACGCGAATCGCGGTGTGTACGTCCTGCCCGCACAACAGTCCGGCACGATCACCGGAAAGTTCTGACTTGCGCTGCCATTCCATGAGGGCGGCGATGATCGCGCGCAATGCCCACCCGCCGACGGGCAGCCATCCGATGGTTCCGGCCAGTCGCATCAAATGCATCAGGATGGTCCGATACACAGCATGACCGGACAGCGCGTGGCCAAGTTCGTGGCCGATGATGAACCGCTGTTCCTCGTAGTTCATCACGTCCAATAGGCCGGTAGTGACCACCATGAACGGCTTGTCCATGCCGATGGTGAAGGCGTTGACCATCGGGGTCTGGAGTACGAACAGCTCGGGTGTCTCGTCGGCCTGCAGGATGTCGACGCAGTCACGGCGCAGGTCGTTCAGGTCGCTGAACTGGCGTTCGTCGACTCGCACCGACGTGGCGAGGTACATGAGGCGGTGCTGACGTTCTTGGAGCAGTCCGGACAGCGTCCGCAGGACAGTGTCGAACCCCCGAAGCGTCCGGAGCGTCACCAATGCAGCCCGATCGGCTGGGTGTTCCCACGCACGCGAGCTGATGTCCGGGAACTCGATTCGGGTGCGATCTGGTGCAGTGGTCATGGTGGCCCCTCACTTCGATGTGTGTCGACTCACCTCCAGGGTAACGACTAGTCGGTTTAGCGTGGATTTCCGGCAGCTCACTCGGTGGGCTGGGGGAGCGTGCAGTCGGTGACTTTGGGGTTGACGCCGAAGTAGTTCAGCGGACCCGCGATGACCGTGAGCGCGATGGTCCCGACGCCGGCGCAGTTGGTCGGCGAACTGCTGTAGTAGCCGCGTTGGCCGGCCGCGACGGCCCCGACTATCAGCCAGATCAGAACGATCAGAGTCACAATTCTCATCATGGCGGGCTCGATTCTTCAAATATTATGGTGCCCAGCGAAATACCCGGTCAGAGTGGGTATGAAACGCTCTGCCGACGGGTATCCGCGGTGTATGCGGCTCGAGGCGGGCGTATCCGCCCGAGTGAACGCACTGAAGGAGCTTGTGATGATCATCCTCGGCGTGATCCTGCTGATAATCGGTTTCGTGGTGAACATTCCGATCCTGTGGACGATTGGTGTCGTCTTGCTGGTGATCGGAATCATCCTGTACGCGCTGGGCGCGGCCGGGCACGCCATCGGTGGTCGGCGGCATTACTACTGATCCGTTGTCGGCTCGTCGTGCGTATCCGTGCCAGTCGGCGCGGTCGGTACGGTGCGCTGAACGGCACGCGCAATCAGTTCCCGAAGGCAGACCTGGCGCAGCGTTCGCTGTTGCCAGTCGCTGCCGTTGCCTGTGACTGACTTGAGCTGCAGCGCCGACTCCACGCTCGAGTACTCGCCTCCCTCGTCGAGGGAGTCACGGACATGGATCAGGAGCCGGTGCAACAGTTCCGTGGCTGAAATTCTTTGTGAGGTAATCGGATCGATCGACGCTCCCAGGACGCCTTCCTTCGCGGACACCCAGGTTGCGAGGCGGAGGCTCTCGAGGGAAATGTTCGGAGCCTCGATGCCCCGGTCTATCGCGCGTAACGCAGTTGCCACCAGAGCTCGTCCAAGGGTTGCAAGTAGCGCTGCATCCTCTGCTGTCGGCTGAACGTCGCAGACTCGGATCTCGACGGTCGGTAGGTGGCAGGAAGGTCGGATATCCCAGTAGGCCATCCGCTTGTCGAGCATCACGCCGCAATCCACCATCTTCGCAACCGCGGTGTCGAAGTCCCCGGTGGTCTCGAAGTACGGCGGCGGCCCGGCGACTGGCCACCTGGACCATTGGATCGCCCGCCAACTCGCGAAGTCGGTGTCGACTCCTTGGTGGACACGGGAATTGGCGCTCAGTGCCAACAAGGCGGGCAACCAGATGCGCACGTGATTGCAGACCTGCACGGCCTGTACTTGATCAGCGACGCCCACATGTATGTGGCAACCGCAGATGCTTTGTTCGGCAGCGAGGGCGCCGAAGCGTTCGCCCATCCGGCGGTAGCGAGGCGAGTCGCTGATCTCGAAACGCGAAGGCCCCGAAAGCGGTGCGCCGACGGCCAACAGCCTGCAGCCGTTCAACTCGGCAGCTTTTGCCGCGAGCCGACGCATGTCGATCAAGTGGGTTCGGAGTTCGTCGATGCCATGGCACACGGGAGAGTTGGTCTCGACTTGGCAGCGGGACAACTCGAGCTGAAGATCCAACCCCAGTGTCGACGCGGTTTCCGCAACCGCAACATTGTCGGTGGACGGCAACCAGGAGGTCGGGTCGACGAGGATGAATTCTTCTTCGACGCCGACAGTCGGGGTCGTCGATTCGTGGCGGCCAGCGGTGGATTCGGTCGAGCAGGTGGCGCCCATGCTCGCGTCTACCCGGTCGGTCGAAGGCGGAAACCGACCCGAGGAAGCCCCGTTCTCGTCGGGAGAACGGGGCCTGTGGTCGGCCTTGCCAACATCTCGGAAGCGTCAACGAGTCCTTGCACACCGTATGAATCTGGGGACTGGCGTGCCTGGGAAAACGTACTGTGTCGGACTCTGTAAAACGAGACCCCAAGGCATGTCTCACCCCCTATTTCACCCTCGTGTGGACTTGTCCGCACGCCCTTCGCCGAGTCGCGGATCATGACCTGGCGGCCTGCGGTGGTGCAGTCTCGGCTTTATCCGTGGGGCCGCCGTTATCGAGCAGATTCCGAGAATGCGAACCCATCTAAACTAACGTCCAGCATTCGGATGTGGCGTTCTGGCGGAGTGTGTGGGTTCGGTGAGTCAACAGATATTTGATCAGTTAATCGCGTGCACAGCATCCGGAGAAGTTGTGGAACTTTCGAACTGGTATTGCGTTTCACCAGCGCAAATCTTCAGTGGTCATGGGTAAAAGTCAGAAGATGGGAGAAAGTGCCTGGGATTGTGTTGCTACCGGTTCGTTATCGCAGACGAATGTCCACTATGTGCGTGGATGACGACTCTTGAAGGCGGGCAAAACTGCGTGTCAGCTGTGTCGGAGCTTCCTCTGTCTTTGTGTTCTTGGATTGAGAGTTTCACCAGGAATATCTTTCGTGATCGACGCGCCGGGAAATTTTTCTCAAGATTTACCCACTTGCTAATTGGGGAATTCAGCGGGTTGCAGAAGACTGAAATATTGCGGGTGGGAGCTGTTATTTCCGGTGATTTGCCCATATCTTGCTGAGTGGCGTATTTGCGACCGAAGTGTCGCGCGGTCGAGAAATAATGCTTTTCATGCTTTACATTGGAAATTGCAAGATGCACGTTTCATCCTCAGTGTTAAACGAAAGGACGAACGCAATGGGTAGCTTGGAAGATTTCGACATCGCGGCACTTCTTCAGAAGGTCATCGCATTCTTCGACGGATTCTCGTCGGACGAGACCGAGACCCCCACGGGCTAAGACTTAGCGAAGCCGCTGTGCATCCGGATGACACTGGATGTGCAGCGGCTTCTCTGTATCCGGCGCCTTCATCGGCGAAGGCAATGAATCGGCGTGCGTGGTTTCGGCCCGCCACTGGGCACTAACTGGTTGCATCCGTCTGGATCAAGAGCATCGCGTCGTCGACCGGATCGAAGTACAGAGCCGGGTCGGCAACCAGTGCAGCGTCGTCACCATGAGTTTGCATGGTGACAACCCAGGCACGATCGTCGTGTTCCACGTAATAGGCACCCGCGAGGACCCCGATGGAACTGCCGCCCTTGAATCCGCCGTAAGTGAACCATTTCGCGGACTCGTCGCTGAGCGCCGGATCCTCGGCGAGAATGTCTCGAACCGGTGCGCCGCTCTCGGTCTTCGCCTTCTCTTGCAACGTGACCAACGCGGCACGCAGGTCGGCGGGCGAGGCGAACCAATCGATGTCGAAAGGCCATGCGGGGGTGGTGAATGCTGACGCCGGGATGTCCACCAGGCCGCCAGGTAGTGCCGCGAGTATCGCTCGACGCTCGTCCGGAGTTCCGTCGCGCCAAGCGATACGTTGTGCGCCTTGGTCACCCCAGCCGAGTTGGAACAGTGCGCGGGTCGGCTTGAGCGGGATGTTGAGCGAAGGATTTGCCATGCCCATCGGGGCGAATTCGGCTTCTACCTGCTCGCGCCCGACAGCAGCGATCAGCATGTCGGTGGCGGTGTTGTCGCTGATCGAGATCATCTTGCCGGCGGTATCTCGGACCGTGACTCCAGTTCCCGATGGCAGGTCCTGCATGGTCCCGCCGGGCATCGATTTGAGGTCGTCGGTGATGGTGAGCTTCTGATCCCAGGAGAGTGTCCCGTTCTGGACGGCCGTCGCGACCGCGCCGAGAACGTACAGCTTGATCGTTGACCCTGTGGGCTGTGGTGAGGTGTCGCCGACATTGAAGACTTCGGCGTTCTTTCCTTCGGTGACCTCGGTGACGGTCAGATTGGTCGGCGCGGGAAGCGCTTTGACAGCTGCCTCGAGTTCTTGCCAAGATGCGGCCGGCACATGAACGTCCTTGGTCGGTGTGATCGCCATTCCGAGGATCAGCCCGTTGCCGTCGACGTCGACGACGACGTTGACGTCGAACGCACCGCCGGTGGTGCTGGTGATGGAAACTGTGCCGTCGGAGTCGCCTCCCTTGTAATTCACTGTTGTCCAAGGCTGTCCGGCTCGGATGGAGTCGAAGTCCGGAGGTGTCAGGATTACGGGTGCAGTGGGCCCGAAGTGTTCGGCGATTTCTTCCTGGGTCAACGGCGTGCTCGTGTTGAACGCACTGAGAAGCCAGGTGATCTGCTTGCCGACGGAGCTGTCAGGGATCGTGACCGTAGCGGGTGCCGCGGTGGGGGAGGTCTTTGTGCTGTTTTCAGAGGTTTGTGCGGAATCAGTCCCGGAAGTACATGCGGCGAGGGCGAATACCGCTGCGGAGGCAAGTGCTACCAGCGCGAGCGGGCGGCCTTTCCTGCGTGTGTGTTCGAGATTCATGGACTTATTTCATCAGCATCTTCTTCGGCGCGCGTCCGTCTAAGGTGTAGACATACTCAGCCTGAGGTACTGAATCGCTTCATCCTGGAGTACCGTCAACCACTTGTAGTGGTGACACGCGCCTTGCCGCTGGACAAATGGGAGAAAGGCTGCACTCGAAGAACTTTCGTGATGACTGCGAGAGCTAGTTCTTGGTCGCGGCCAAAAAGGACGGTTGCGTTGACAGCGCTGCGATTTCTTCGGGGAGTTCGGGGATCCGACGATCGTACAGTTCTGCCAACTCGACCGAGCTGAAGCGTCGGACAGTCCAATTGTGTTCAGCCAACCACTGGCCCGGATCGGATCGCTTGTCGCTGTAGAACAGTTGCGAAATGTCCAGGTCGCCGAACAGGTCCTTGGCGAAGTACTTGGATCTGATGGCCGCAAGCTTGCTCGGGTCGGTTCCCGCCGGAAAGTCGTTCACCGCCAAGCGACTACCTGTGGCCGAGAGTTCGTCGATCCGCTCGAACAGGGCGTCGTGGGCCGGGCCGGGGAGATAGGCGAGCAGGCCTTCCGCCGACCAGGCCGTGGGTTCGTTCGAGTCGAAACCAGCCTCTTCGAGTGCGGCCGGCCAGTCGTTTCGCAGATCAGTAGGCACAGTGCGTCTATCGGTCTTCGGCTGGGCGTCGTGCGCAGCGAGCACTTCGGCTTTGAACTCCAGCACCTTTGGCTGATCCACTTCGAATACCGTCGATCCTGAGCTCCAATCCAGCCGGTACGCACGCGAATCCAACCCTGCTGCAACGATTACCGCCTGCCTTACTCCGGATTCGGTTGACGACGAGAAGAATTCGTCGAAGAACCTGGTTCGCAACCCCATGAAACCGCCGAAGGGGGTGTCCTCGAGGAGTGTGGGATCTTTCAGAAGAGCTGTGAAATGCGGCTCGGCTGCAGCTTCTACGAACCACGATGCGAACTTGTCCTCGATGATCGCGTCCGGACGGGTGCTCTCCAGTGCTCGGAACGTTGCCACTGCCAGCGCGGTAAGTCCGACGCTACTGACGATGTCCCACGTATCTCCATCGCTCCGCATTGTCTGGGTGTCCTTCCGCTCTTGACGACTGAGCCGAACTCTCTCGACCCTACGCCCGTGTGACCCCTCGTCGCCTGGAACGGAACGGTCGGACTTGGAGCAGCAAATACACGCTGACCGGATCGAAAAATTCTGCAGTGCAAGGCGTTCGGTTTGAATCAGCATCCTGCCAGGAATTTGCCAGGTCAGTGCCAGTGAGCGGCAAGGATGCAGGACTTCACTGGGGTGTGCCTCAGGGCTGAGAGAGAGCCTCGAGAATCCTTCGGGCAGGGGATTGATCGTGGCATGACCATCCGCCGGAACCACTTCGTGGGACCGTTCGGTTCCAGTTGATCTCTCGGACCGCACAACGAATGTCCCGTCGAGAAAGAGAGATGTGAGCCCATGTTGCAGGAAGGCTCGCTGGATGTATTGGCCGCCGCGGCGCGGAGCGGTAGCCGTGAGTCCATGGCCAGTTTGTATGCGGCGTTTCGTCCGATGGTTGTGCTGCGGTGCCGCGCCGAGCTTGATCAGGCCGTTTCCGATTCCGCCGCGGATGCCGCGTGCGTCGCCGTTCTCACGGCAGTGTGCGACGGATCGGAGACGTATCAGCCTTTTCTACGCGTGCTGTACGCGAGTACAAGCATCGCGATTGCTCGGGCGGCATCCGACGGGTTCAGCGGTGGATCGCTCCCGCCTCCGACAACGCTCCCGATTGTCGAACGCGATGTCCTGGTGTTGCGGCTGATCGTCGGGCTCGATACAAAGGCGACCGCAACGTCGCTTGCCCGTACGACAGACGAGGTGTCACTCGACCTGCATCGGGCGCTGCGGCGACTGCGAAAGTTGTCTTCTCCGAATGCAATCAGAGAGAGTTTGGTATTCACCTGAGGGCGTTCGGAATGCGCAGATTCGGGCGGGAACGGATCCCTGCCTTACTGGCCGGCGATGTATTCGATCGACGGGCCGGCAGTCCAACCGCCGTCGACGGCGATCTCGGAACCCGTTGTGTACGAGGCATCGTCGGAAAGCAGGTAGGTGACCGCGCCGACCAACTCCTCCGGGCGACCGACACGGCGATACGGATTGTTGGGGAATGCGCCCTCTTCGAGGCTGATACCCGTCGGTGCAGTCATGGGCGTCAGGACCATGCCGGGGTGAACCGAGTTGACCCGGATCTTGTCGCGGCCGAGTTCGACGGCGGCGATCTTGCTCAGCCCACGCACGCCCCACTTGGCTGCGCCGTAACCGCTGGTCAGGGCCATGCCCATCAGGCCGGCGGCCGAGGAGATGTTCACGATGGATCCGCCGCCGGCTGCCTTCATGACGGGCACCACCGTGTGGATACCGGTGTGCACGGACACCAGGTTGATCTGGATGATGCGCTGGAACGTCTCGAGTGGTTCCTCGGCGACTGTCTGGCCGGACGCCGAGATTCCGGCGTTGTTGACCAAACCGTTGATCGCGCCGAACTCGGATACCGCGTACTCGGCGGCGGACTTCCAAGACGCTGGATCGGTGACGTCGAGGTGAACGTAACGCGCTGCGTCGCCGAGAGATTCGGCCACTGCTCGACCGTCGTCGTCGAGTAGGTCGCCGATGACGACGCGGCCGTTGCCCGCGACGATGCCGCGGGCAAACGCCTCGCCCAGGCCGCGTGCGCCGCCGGTGACGAGAACGATTTTTCCGGAGAGATCCTGAGTCATGATTGTTCCTTACCTGTTGGTGTTGCGAGATATGGCTTCGAGAACGCCCGGAGCGCGCGGGTGATGGCCTCGGGTGCGGGCGTCCGGAGGTCTGCCATCTCACGCAGTGCGGCCACTACCGCAAGTGTTGCCTGGCCCGAAGCCGCTGTGGTGTCGAGCGAGGTTTCCGGACGATCGATCAGGCGTGCGACTTCTGGGCGAATCAGTTCCATCGTCTCGAAAGTTGCTGATTCCCAAACTCTCCGGAGTGCCGCATCACCGAAGATGATGGGCATCAGTGACCGGGTCATCGGCTCGAAGGACTCGCCGACCGATGCGATAAAGGCATTCTTCACAGCCGCTGCGAGCCCGAATTCGCGGGCTTGCGCGCTGAGTGCCGTGGCCAGACTGCGGTTTCCCTCGTCGAGCATCGGCCAGATGCTCTCCTCTTTGGTGGCGAAGCAACGGTAGAACGTTCGCTCGGAGATTTCTGCCCGATCGGCGAGCTCCGCGATGGTCGTCGAAGTGTCGCCGCGTTCGACGAAAGCGGCAGCACAACTCTGCGAGACGCGGAGAAGTAGTGCAGTGCGGCGGGCTGTTGCCATATCCGCACTGTACCAAAAGTGGCAGAAACTGCCACAAATGGTGTCGGCCGGTCAGCCGACGTTGCCTTCGATTCCGGAAACCTCCTGCTCAACTGCGTTCTTGAGGTTCAGGAGCGTCTTGCGGATGTTGCCGCGCTGAAAGTCGGCGAAGGTTTTTCCTCCGGTGGCAATTTTGTCGAACATGTCGGCGGCGAAGTCCGGCCAGCCGCGCCTGTCGTCGGTCCACGTTTCGGTAACTCGGGTTCCGTCGGGCACCGGCGAGAATCGGTACTGCCAGGTTGCGATAGAGGCGGGGATCCGGGGAGTACTGAGGCCGATCTTGTGAACACGGAATTCGAAGAGCTTCCCGGCCTCGGCAGCGGTGACTGTGCATCGCGTGGTCCACTGCGCGCGCCCACGCTTGTTGTGCCCGTCGAACTCCATGCCCAGGAAAGCGCTTTCGCGGGCTCCCCGCAAGGTTGCGCCTATGTTTTCGGGACTCCAGGCACCCATACGAGTGGGATCGCTGATGACCTCGTAGAGGGAAAGCGCGTCGGAGCTGACGACGATGCTGTCGGAGACGGTAAGTTCGCGAGCCATTTCGGTTTCAGGTTCTTTCTGTCGAGCGTGTGTGAGGTGTGAGTATGACGATCGGTGGTTTCGCGAACAAGATGCGGACGTGGCGGATGAACCGTCGACCTGATCGGCGTTGAACTACAGGTGCGGTTTCAGTTGGATCTTGACCGCGCCTTCCTGCTTCTTCTGGAAGATCTCGTAGGCGTGTGGCGCCTGATCGAGCGGCAGCTGATGGGTGGAAAAGGTGTCGACGCCGAGTGGGTCGTCGTCAGTGAGCAGGGGCATGATGTCCTCTACCCACTTCTTGACGTTCGCCTGGCCCATCCTGAGCTGAATCTGCTTGTCGAACATGGTCATCAGCGGCAGCGGATCAACCATTCCGCCGTAGACACCGATCAAAGAAATGGTTCCGCCGCGCCGAACGATGTCGATGGCCGAATAGACAGCGCCAAGGCGATCGATTCCTGCGTTACGCATCGCAGGCGCGGCAAGAGCATCGGGAAGGAGTCCGACGAACTGCTGCGCGAGCTTTCCGATCGGAGACCCGTGCGCTTCCATACCGACAGCGTCGATCACCGAATCGGTTCCGCGGCCGTTTGTCGCGTCTCTGATGGCATCGCCGATCTTGCTGCCGTAGTCGTCCAGGTTGAGGGTCTCGATACCGCGTTCGGCAAGGCGCGCAAGGCGTTCGGGTACACGGTCCACACCGATTACTCGAAACCCCTTGTGGTGGGCGATACGAGCCGCCATGTCACCGATCGGTCCGAGGCCGAGGATTGTCACGGACCCACCCGGCGGAATGTCGGCGTATTCGACCGACTGCCAAGCGGTGGGGAGCACGTCGGAGAGGTAGACGAATCGCGAATCCGCGGGACCTTCGGGAACTTTGATGTGTGTGAAATGTGCTTGCGGTACTCGGAGGTACTCAGCCTGCCCGCCGGGCACCGAGCCGTAGAGCTCGGAGAAGCCGAACAATGCTGCGCCCGTTCCCTGATCGCGGACCTGCGTCGTCTCGCACTGTGTGTAGAGGCTCGAATCGCACATGAAACAGTTGCCACACGAGATCTGGAACGGAATGACGACGCGGTCACCTATCTCGAGATTCGTGACTTCCGAACCGACTTCTTCGACGATGCCCATCGGTTCATGGCCGAGAATGTCACCGGCATTCATGAACGCACCCAGAGTCTCGTACAGGTGCAGATCGGATCCGCAGATATTCGTCGTGGTGACCTTGATGATTGCGTCGGTGGGTTCGACGATCTTCGGGTCCGGAACCGTATCGACGCTTACTTTCCGTTTGCCTTGCCAAGTCACTGCGCGCACTGGGATCGACCTCTCATCGTGGAAATGCTGTTCGCAGTCACCTGCCCGAAAGCACTGAAATGCAAACAAAATCGGTGAGGGTTGCGAGAAGTCCTGAGCGCGTTAGATTGAGATGGAGCTGGGTCCCGGTCTCTTTGCGCCGGCTCCAGGACCGAGACGACGAGATGATGAGGACGATCGCATGACCGACAAAGACGACAACGACCAGTCGCCCAAGGGCGGGCACCCAGGACCCGTGGACAAGGGCGGCGACGGGGGAATGGCAACGCGAGAACAGGCGCCTGAACTGGTCGAGGAGACCTCCGACGAGAAGTCTGACGACGAGTAGTTTCCTTTTACTCCGCGTTGGGTAACAACGGGGATAGGCCGCATCGGACCGTCCCGGAATCAATGCGGGCGAGGTTCCTCGAGGTTGAGCAGCCAGCCACGGGAACCGCCTTAAGTAGATCCCTCAACCCTGTTGTCATTCAACCCTGTAACAGCACGTGATCGAATCGGGTCCGCAGTAGTGTCGGGACCCGGAAGTCGTCAAGCGTTCGAACTATCAACTGTTCGGCAACATCCCGGAGTTTCACGTTGGTCTCTTGAGAACGCCACACGAGGATGTCGAAGGCGCGATCGGCCGAAATGCCGTAGATCACCATGAGCATGCCTTTGGCTTGCTCGATTACTCCGCGAGAAGCGGTGATTTCGTTGACCAGCACGTCGACAGACGCTTTCACCGTACTGTCGAGGGTTTCGGTGACGTCGATGTAGAAGCCTGAGCTGCCGACCACGGCACCCGACTCGTCCACGACGCTGTCGCCGACGACGATTACCGAGTGAGTGTCCCCTGCAGTGTCGATGATGCGGTGGCGGCTGCTGAACGGTCCGCCTGAAGTGCGGATGGCGTGCAGTGTCTGAGCAACGTGTCTTCGGTCGTCGGGATGCTTGTGCGAGAGCATCAATTCTGTCGTCGGAGCTACTTGGTCGGGTTCGTATCCGTGAATCCGTGCAACTTCGTCCGACCACTCCCACCGGTCGCCGTTGCGGTGATAGAGAAAGCCGCCCACCCGGTGTGGAGCCCCCGATCCTGACGTTCGCCCCAACCCGTCCTCGTTCACCACACACGCCCCCTCGTTCTCGACCTCGTCCCAACCGGCGTACTCGCCAGTTAGTTATATCGGACAAATCCGGCGGAGGTGGTGTCGGTCCCATATTTCGGAGCATCGTCTGGATCGCTACCGCATGGGTCGGGGAAACCGGCGCTCAGAGTACTTGGCGACGGTCCCACGTCACTCGCGGTTGAAACAGTGTTGCCGCTCTGTCCATTCGGTGATCGCCGCCGCGATGGCCGCAGGCTGATCCTCGGGGGCGAGATGTCCTGCGGGACCGCACTGTTCCACCTCGAGATTTGCGATATTCGATCGGCTCCACGTGACTTCGTCAGGTCCGATCATGAGAAGTTCTGCGGGGCCGCTGAAGGTGAGAAGAAGTTTGGGTACGTCAGTGCTTTCTGCGAGCCAATCGCTGTACGCCGCCACACGTGCATTCACGTCACCGGGAGTTCCTTCGATGGGGAAGGATCGTGGCCACTCGAGAAGGGGTCGGCGACTCTCTCGTGACGGATAAGGGGAGCGATAGGCCTCGGCATCGGTTTCGGTCATTTCACCGAGAACCGTTCTGTGAAGCGCTATTTCGAGAAAGAAGTTCTCGTCGAGTACCTTCGTCTCTCCTGTGTCGGAGTCCCTCAGAGCTTCCACCCGTGCCCGTGCCTCTCCCGGGAAGTGTTCGTCCCAGGTCATCGGACGAAGGATCGTTTCGAAGAAGGCCACACCTCGGACGCGATCGGGGTGGCGGGCAGCCCAGTCCAGTGCAAGTGCCCCGCCCCAGTCGTGTCCGACGAGTACGACGTCGTCGAGTTCCATCTGGTCGAACCAGGCGTCGAGGTAGCGGGCGGTGTCGAGGAAGCCGTAGTTGATTGGCGGTTTGCCTGACCGCCCCATTCCGATGAGGTCAGGGGCAAGTGCGCGGCCCAGATTTCCTATCTGCGGCAGGATGTTTCGCCACAAGTGCGAGGATGTGGGGTTTCCGTGGATGAGTACGAAGGGTGGTCCTTCGCCGCGCGAGCGGTAGGCCATGGTCGAGTCGAGCACGGGAATTGTGGGCATTGCGACTCCTCAAATAGTTTCCATATACTCTAATTGAGATAGTAGCCATGTATTCTATTTGTATGCAAGATCGAGAAACATGGACGACAGGGTCGCTGGTGTGGCACCTTGGCTTGCGCTGGCGGGCGGGGGTTGACCGAGCGATCGCGCACCTGGGGTTGACTCACGCCCAGTATTCAGTGCTCGCGTCTCTGCATGGTCTGGTGAGTGCGGGGGAGAGGCCGAGTCAGCGAGAACTCTCAGCGCACACAGGATTGCAGCGAATCTACATATCCAAGCTCGTGCGAGCGTTGGAGAAGAGCGGGTTTGTTGTCAGTGAACGCGATAGACGCGATGCGCGAGCCGTTCGCCTCGATCTCAGTGACGAGGGCAAACGAGTCATAGAGCTCGCTAAAGACATTGTCCGCCAATTGGATGCAAAGAATACGGAAGTGCTGACGAAAACCGGAGGGCGGGAACTCGCCGAGCTCCACCGCGCCCTTGACGCGTTACTCGACGCCACCGAAGCAGCAGATGGATAATGCGCCGGTCCGCTTCGTGGCGAAACCGAAGGCGATCGTGTGCGGACCCGGTCCACAGGACGTTCGTTGGGGGAGCGACGGAAGCGTCGATCCCCCAACGAGCCCTATTGTCTAGCTGTCGATCGTCACGGTGTCACGTTGATCGGTGTGGCCGATGCGAACTGCAGTGTGCCCGACATTGTTGCCGTCCCAGTGGCTGCGGCGGGGCAGACGGGTCCGGTGCCGGTGCGTGTGTAGTTCACGGTGCCGGTGTTGCTTGCCACGACGCGCTGGTTGGGAATATCGAATGGCAGCGGTCCGACAGTGCTGGCCCCGACGGTGACTGTGCATGTTGATCCGGGCATCGTGACGACTGCGCCTCCTGCAGGAATGACCAGGGATCCCTGAGCCGATCCGGTGTCTGCCGATACGTTCAATAGCCAGGAGCCGGAGGTCGTGACCACAGCGGGTAGGCCGTTAGCCTTGCACCCGGTCAGGCTGGGGGTGCCGATATTGACGTTGACTCCGCCGGTGCCGGTGTTGGAATTACCCGGCGCGGATGGGATGGTCCCGGAGCCCGTCGTACTGGAGCAGGTAAGTGTGATCGTTCCTGTCTTGATACTGAGATTGCTGCTCGAAGCAGTCACGGCTTGACCCGCTGGAGTGACGACGGTCGAAGCCAGAGCGGTGCCGGCTGCGACCGCAATCGCGGCTGCGGCGGCAGCTGTGACGATGGTGGTGCGGCGAACTGCATGGGACATCGATATCTCCTTGTTGTCGGTGATACTTCGTGAGTCGCCGGTGCTTGCTCTACTGCGTCCGCAGGCTGTCGGCGCCGATGTTGAACACATCGCTTGTGGTGGTCAACGAGTTGTGACCACTCGAAGACGGAACGTTGGCGCGAAGATTGACTGCCCAATTCAATGCGCCGAACAGTCCACATCCAGATGCGCCCGGTACCGCGAACGTCTGGTCGGCGTGCGTCACGTTTCTGACGGCGGCGGTATCCGGAAATCCTGGAACTTCCTCCAGGACACCATTTTCGGACACTCCGAGTTTGAACATGATCGGGTTGCTCGCAGAACCCAGATAGCAGTTGCCGCCCAGCAAGGGGTTGGAGATCTTCAATCTTGCCGGAAGTGTGACACCGAGTTGGAATGCGTCGACTGTTGGCAACGCGACCGGTTCGACTGTTGCCTTGATGGTGGTCAAGCCGCCGGGGAACGGTATACCGAGCCCGAAGATTCCTCCTGGTACCTCGATGGGGGTGGAATAGACGCCTTTGGTGCCGTCAGTGGGAGGAATGAAGATCTGGTCGAACCCGAATTCAGCGTCGGGGTTCTCGCGATAGGCGACACCGCCGGCGATATTCAACGAGCCGGAAGGAATCGGTACTTTGAGCCCGTTGATGTTCATTTCGCCGCCTCTGACGACGACATCGACACAGGTGCTTGTCTCCGGATTGGCTATCGGGCATTTTCCCCAGCCCCCGAACGGCGCATTGGGCAGCGGGGCCGCCGTCGCGGTTGACACCGCCCCGAGAGTGAGGACTCCCGCTGCGACGACGGCGAGCGCGGCTCTGAATCGTATTGTGCGCATGGACAAGTGAACTCCGTTTCGAGGTGGCAATCTGTCGTCGATGACGGTTCTGTGGCAGTGGGTTGGATTGCTAGTTGGCGCTACGCTCGGCAACGACGGCAGCGGGTTCGGGTGAGCCGGCCGGCTGGGGCCTGAGGCTGTCGGCACCGATGTTGTAGACGTCACTCGTCGTGGCGAGGGAGTTGGACGTGGTGGACGAGGGAAGCCCGGCGCGCCAGTTGACGATTGGATTCAGAACGCCGAACGGGCCACATCCGGAAGCTGTCGGGACCGCGAAGGGCTGTCCGGTGTGCCCGGTGTTTCGAACGACGGCAGTATCCGGGAAACCTGGAACCTCTTCGAGGACACCGTATTCGGTCACATCCAAGTTGAGTTGGACGGGGTTGTTGTCCGAGCCCAGGTAGCATTTGCCGCCGAGGAGAGGGTTCGCGATCTTCAATTTGACGGGTAGCTTCACACCAAGCTGAAATGCATCCACGGTGGGGAGTGCAGACGTCGACTCTACGGTGGCCGAAGCCTTGTTCAGTCCGAAGAGATTGTTGAATGGCAGGTCGATTCCGAGTGCGCCCCCGGGGATGTCGATGGGTTTGGCGTAGATCCCCCGACTGTTGTCGTTCGGCGGGATGAATACTTGGTCGAATCCGAATTCAGCCTCTGGATTCTCCCGGTATGCAACTCCGCCCGCGATGCGCATCGCCCCGGCGGGAATGCTGACGGAAAGCTTGCCGATCTTCATGTTTCCGCCGGTGACCGTGACGTCCATACAGGTGCTGGTCTCGGGATTGTCGATCGGACATGAATCCCAACCGCCGAAGGGGATCTCCGCTGCCGGGGCGGCTCCTGCAATGCTTGCTGACAAGCTTCCCACCGCAGCGGCGGTGGCGAACACAGTTGCGGTGGCGAGTGCGCCGAAAAGCCCACGCGACGTCGAACGTCGGGACATGTATTTCTCCTTTGGGTACAACCGACCAGTCGGGATTGTGATGATGAGTGACGGTAGTCACGTGTGACTTGGATGTACAGACAATTTGAAACAATTCCGACAAAAGTATTACTGCGATCGCCTCCGCTACTACTTGTGGCTGTGAGGATTGAAATTTGTTGCAGTGCTCTGTGTCTCGTCATTCACCCGCGAATCGCTGTGAGGTGCTTCGACCCGAAAGGCGTTCGTCGACGGGAATATCGGACTCCTGTCGAAATCGAGGTGGCAATGTTTTGTCGGAGTCGCCAATGAGGGAAGTCAGGGCGAGTAACTTTGTCGAACAGCGGCTGATCGGTACTCCGGGCAGCCGCCCGAGAGAACGGATCGCCATGACGCTGATGCTGCCGCTCGACTCGATGTTCCTTCTGATGGAGTCACGGGAGCATCCCATGCACGTCGGTGGCCTGTCGCTTTTCGTTCCGCCGGAAGGGGACGACGGCGAATTCGCAAGATCGCTCTACCGTTCGCTCACCGACGTCGACTCGATTCGCCCACTCTTTCGCCGCAAGCCGGTGCAGTTCTTGTCGAACTTCGCGCCGGTGCGTTGGACGGAGGATGCAGACGTCGATCTCGAATATCACGTCCGGTTGCTCGCGCTGCCCAAGCCGGGGCGAGTCCGCGAGTTGCTCGAGCTGACCTCCATGCTCCACGGCACGCTGCTCGATCGGCATCGGCCGCTGTGGGAGGCGTACGTGATCGAAGGTCTCGCCGACGGCCGAGTTGCCGTGTACATGAAGACGCACCACGCGCTCATGGATGGTGTGTCTGCTGTTCAGGCGTGGTACCGCAGCCTCTCGTCGGACCCGCTCGATCGAGAATCGATGCCTCCGTGGGCGCAGCGACCTTCTTCGGGGCGGGTTCGTGCCGGTCGCGGGCTGGACCTGCAGAGGCGGGTGGGCTCCGTGATCGAGACCGTGCAAGATGTGGTCGGGGTCGGCCCTGCGATAGTGAACGCCGCTGCCTCGGCAGTGAAGGACCACGTCGCACCGTTGCCGTTTGCTGCCCCGAAATCTATCTTCAACGTCCCGATCACCGGAGCGAGGCGTGTCGCCGCGCAGTCGTGGCCGATCGAGCGCCTGCGCAAGGTCAGCTGCGTTGCAGACGTGACGCTCAACGATGCGGTGTTGGCAATGTGCGCGGGTGCGCTACGGCGATACCTGATCGAACTGGACGAGTTGCCGGACAAACCGTTGATCGCGATGGTGCCGGTATCCCTTCGCAAAGGCGAAGAGGGTGAGGCTTCCGGCAATGCCGTAGGTGCGGTGTTGTGTGATCTGGCAACCGAATTGGCAGATCCGGCGGCCCGACTTCAGAGAGTTCACGACTCGATGAGTAGCGCCAAGTCTCTGATGTCGGGCCTGACGCCCCTGCAGATCACGGCGCTCAGTGCATTGAACGTCGCGGGTCTCGGGCTGCCGCTGATCCCTGGTTCATCCCGACTGATCACTGGGCGTCCAGTCTTCAATCTGGTGATCTCCAACGTCCCCGGCCCGACAACGACGCGCTATTGGAATGGCGCGAAGCTCGAGAGCTGTTACCCGGCATCGATTCCGTTGGACGGGCAGGCGATGAACATCACCGTCATCGGCTACGCGGACACCATGCAGTTCGGGCTCGTCGGCTGCCGCCGCAATGTTCCGCACTTGCAGCGGCTCCTCGGCCATCTCGAGGAATCCTTGAGTGAGCTCGAAGCCGCCGCAGGTTGAATGCGTGAGGAAACCTCAGCTGACGGGGACCGCTCCGCGAGCGTTCGATACCAAGTGAGTGCCGATCTGAAGGAACGCGGGTACGAAGTTCGGGGTGTCGATTGCAGGCGAAAGGATGTGGGCTCCGAAATGCGCGACCACAAACTCCAGGTCGCGTGAGATCAAGAGCCTCTGGCCATGGATTCCGCTTGCCATGAACGATCCGAACGGATCATTGAGGATCCACCAGTAGTCGTGGTAGCTCATCGTCGCGGGGGAATCGACAGGGGCACGCGGGCTTCTGACCTCCGAAGGATAGCCTGCGGGCACTCCCGCGGTCATCGATCGCGCGATGTGCGGTGGGATCACCTGACGATCCTCGACGGCACCGTCACAACGAATCATCTCACCCAATCTGGCCACGTCTCGAAGGGTCGCACTGAATCCGCCCGCCGCCATTTCCGTTCCAGCGGAGTCGACTATGTAGAACGCATCTTCTTCGGCTCCGATTCTTGACCAGACCAGCTCACTGAGTAGTTCGGCGAGTGAAGTTCCGGTCACGCGGCGCAGTATTTCTCCGACAGTCTCGACATTGCCGTTCTCGTAGCGGAATTCGACGCCGGTCGGGCCCGCAGTACGTGCCGTGGCGAGGTGCTCGAGAATGGTCTCCGGGCCGCGGTAATTCATGGGGCGCAGCTTCGGGGCGACTACGGCCCAGAAACGGCTGGCTTCGATGGTGCGATGGAACGGCCGACCGCCGTACGTTACATCAGTGCCCATGTGAAGAAGGTCCTGAATCCGATTGTCTCCGAACGCAGTTCCCGCCAACTCGGGAATGAATTTCGACGCCCGATCGTCGCGGTCGAACAATCCTTGTGCTTCGACCAGTGCAGCCATCAAACCGACGTAGGATTTCGCCATCGATGCATTGAGGTGCGGTTCGTGCGGTTTGCAACCGTGCAAGTAACTCTCGTACACGATGCGTCCCCGATGTAGCACTGCGATACCGTCACTGTGCGCACCCGCGAGGAACTCGGACACCGTCTGCTTCGGCTGATCCGGGAGGTTCAACGTGACACCGGACAGATCCGTGTAGTCGGTCGGGAGGGTCCATTTGGGTCCGTCGCCGCGCCACACACGGCGAGTCGCAACCATCTCTCGTATGGTTGTGGCTTGTTGGCGCACGTCGGCCGGGTCGGTGAATCCGCGCGCCCAGGGGATGTCATCCGTTGCGATGTTTTGTGCCATCTGAGGTCTACTTCCGTCTTGATTGCCGAGTTGGAGTGTTGATTGCCGCGTTCGTAGTTGATGAACTGAATTGCCTAGTGCCGAAGCGCATTCTGTTCATGTAGGGGGTTGGCGGATGGCCCGGAGAGTAGGGCCGCACTGTCGCGGGCGTAGGGGCGATACAGTGCGCCTGAAGCGACCCCGTTGACGGTGGTCAGCACTACGGTGACGATGAAGAGCGCGCCTTGCAATCCGATTCTGTCGCCGAGGGTTCCGACCAAGACAGCGTATCCGGCGTAGGCCAGCGCTTCGACTGTCGAGACGGAGACGGCAAAGGCCAGGGCTCGCAGTTCCGGACGAACTACGGCCATGATAATCGGCCGATTGACCACTGGGACCTGACCTTGAAGGACGCCGACGATCCCGAACAAGACCGCGTAGACGCCGATGCTGTTCCAGGAAATCTGCGTAGCGATCAGTGCTGCGGCCGCGAATCCGAGTTGGCTGGCCTGAAGCATGATGATGCGGCCGTTTCGGGGTCGTTTGACGTGTACGGCGTCGTTGACTCGTCCGCCGACGAACGTGCCGAGCAGGTACCCGATTGCGAAGGGCGGTGCGATGATCGAAGCAGTTGCGGTCGTGAATCCGTGCTCCTCGACGAGAAATACGATGCTGAAGCTCATGATGACGTTCTGGCCCGAGAATGCGCGTTGTACGAGTAAGTATCGGAATGTCTTGATAGCGAGTAGCTCTCGTATCCCTTCGCGCCAGAATCTTGCTTTGGAGCCGAAATCGTCGGTGGTCGTCTGTGCGGGCGCATCGGCGGATTCAGGATCGTCGAGGAAAAGCATGATAAGCACACCGATGGCGATGCAGATTGCACCGGTGATGATGTATCCGTAGCGCCATCCATCTTCGAAGCGAGACAAAAGCCCGAATATCGGGGCGGTCGCGCCGGTGATGACGGCGACGCCGCCGTATACCAATCCCGTTGCGCGGCCCCTCCGGGCGTCCTCGTACAGATCTCCGAGGATGGACAATGCAATCGAGCCGGCGCCGGCGAAACCTGCGGCGCCGATCGCATAGACGACGAGAAACTGAGTGAAACTGCCGGACAATCCGGCCAGGATTACCCAGACACCCCAGAACCCTGAACAGATGGCAAGTACCGACTTACGAGAATATCGTCGGGCAAGGAACGCCCAGGGGATTGCCGTGAAGACCCCGACGGCCTTGGCCACTGCAACGATCGTGCCGAGCGCCGCCGATGACAATCCCATGGCCTCGCGCATGAGAGGGAAGAGCACGGACGTCACGCTGCTTTCGGCGTTGTCCATTGCCGTGGAGCCGGTCAGGAGTGCGAGGTTCTTACCTCGCCGACTGCGTGGAAACTGAGTAGGTGCCGCAAGTTCTGTGGTCATTGTTCCCTCTCGAAAAATGCCGATGATTGCTTGGGCGCGGTGGGCAGCGCTCGGCGGTCGACTGTGCACTGAGTCACAGTGAGCATTAATGGAGACAATATACATAAATAGACATACTGTCTATCTCTTTGTTCAAAGTTGGATGACAGTGCAGGTGCCGAGTCCCGCAACCGTGACGCCTACGGCCAAAGTCGCCATGACAATGAACGGTATTTCTCGAGAATCCTTGTCGTCCAGACTGAGTCGACGATGACGGATTGTCGTGCCCACGATGACTCCGGCAGTCGTAATGATGAGCGTGGCGAACACTGCGATTCGTAGAACGGACGGATGTAAAGCGATTTCGCGACCGGTGATCACTGACACAGTCACAGAGGAGAGGGCAGTTCGTCGCCAGGCGAGCACGGTTCGCTCGGGTTGCAGTCCGGGCGGCTCGTTTTTCGTCACAACACGGTCATCCCTACGCCGAGACCCGCAACGACACACACCCCACCGACGAGAAGCGCGATCATCGGTGACGTGGGTAAGGGAAGATCACGCCTCATCGCGGTTTGGACGGCCTTCCAGTGTCTGAGCGCGCCGAGCGCTACAGCCGACGCCACGACGGTGCACACGACTCCGAGCATTTTGTACATATTGTTGTCGTTTTCGGATACGTAGAACTGACCGACTGCGACGCCGCCTGCCAACAACCCCAACGCAGTTCGTATCCAAGCCAGAAATGTTCGTTCGTTCGCAAGACTGAATCTGTAGTCCGGTTCGTGATCGATCACGGTGATTGCCTCCGAAATGTCGAGTGCCCGCCAGGCCGTCACGTCGAGCGTATGACGACCTGGCGGGCGCGAAATTGGATACGACTGTCCTTGAATGATCTTCAGGTGGTGAGTAATTGACGCGCGATTCCGTTCTTCTGAATCTCGGAGGAGCCGGTCAGGATTCGGAACATCCTCAACCGCTGGAACAGTGATTCGACCTCCGAACCACGGATGACCCCGGCTTTTCCGTGAATCTGAACTGCGTGGTCGGCGATGGTGAAGGCCTTCTCGGCAACGAACAGCTTGCACATAAATGCTTCGGTACGCGGACTCCCACCGGCATCGAGTGTGGCGAGTGCGTCGTAGGTCATCGAGCGCGCAGCGTAGTAGTCGGTCGCCATGTCGGCGAGTTTGTGTTGGATGGACTGCAACATCGCAAGAGGAGCGCCCTGCACCTGGCGAGTCTTGCTGTACTCCAACGACAATTCCAGTGCTCGGCGGGCTCCGCCGAGGACGGTGGGGCAGTGCAACAACCGGTTGACTGTGACTCGACCGAGTCCGATTCTCAAGCCTTCGCCCACATTTCCGAGAAGCTGTTCCGGCCCCACGTAGCAGCCGTCGAGGATGATGTCCGCTTCGATGTGCTGACCGGACATCGGGACGTCACCGTCCGCCACTGTGCAGCCAGGAGAATCCAAGTCGACCAGGAAGGCCGAGTACGAATCCGGTCCGTCGCCGTCGGATGCCATCTTTGCGATCAGGACCGAAAAGTCGGCGAAGGGGCCCGCGGACGAGAACACCTTGTGGCCGTTCAGGCGCCATCCGGCACCGTCCGGGGTAGCTGTGGTGAGCATGCCGCGAACATCGGAACCTGCGTCGTTCTCGGTGAGAGAAAAGCAGCACGCCTTCTCTCCTCGCAGCACCGGAATCAAGTACTTTTCCAACTGGTGCTCGGTGGCGTATTGAAAGATCGATCCCGCGCGGAGTGGGCCACCCATGTCTCCGAGCACGGACGTCGCGAGGACCCGCGGCGATGCACCGACCTCTTCTTTGAGTGCGGCGAGTTCGGTATAGGTGAGGTTCTGGCCGCCGAGTTCAGTGGGGAGGTGTATTCCGTAGAAGCCGAGTTCGCGGCTGCGTCTCCATACTGGCTCGAGTGTCTCACGGATGTAGTGGGATTCTTGAGTGAGACCCAATTCGGCTTCGTACTCGGCTAGTTCGCCGTCGAGATAGTCGCGTAGACGCTCGACGAGCGATTGAAGTCTTGGATTGTCTTCGTAGGTAGGGGTGAGAGCGAATGACATGTCTATTTCCTGTCAGTTGACGTGACGGTCAGCGGTGGTCCAGTAGGTCGCGCGAATCGCGCGGCGATCGATCTTGCCGTTTCGGTTGACAGGCAACGAATCTGCGAAGTCGACCGAACGTGGCTTCTTCATGCTTGCCAGACGCGTCGAGCAGTGCGCGATCAATTCCATTGCGGTGGTGTCAGTTCCATCTCTGGTCACGACAACAGCCTTGACTGCTTCGCCCCACTTCGGATCGGGAACTCCCACTACGCAGACTTCGGAAACGGCGGGATGTTCGTACAAAGCGGCCTCCACCTCGCTGCAGTAGATGTTGAATCCGCCCGAGATGATCATGTCCTTCTTGCGGTCGACGATGAACAGGTAGCCGTCTTCGCGGAAATAGCCGACATCGCCCGTGTGGACCCAGCCGTTCCTGAACGTCTCAGCCGACAGCTCGGGTTCGTGGAAGTATTCGCGGACACAGTCCGGACCACTGGCTACGATCTCGCCGATCGTGCCGGCCGGGACCTGTACGCCGTTGTCGTCGACCACGCGAACATCGGTGTCGTATGCCGGCCGGCCGCACGAGAGAAGAAGCTCAGGGTCGGATTCGATACCGCGCACCACGTCTTCAGCGGTCAAGACAGTGACGACGCTGGTCGTTTCGCCGAGCCCGTATCCCTGAATGACGATGGGACCGAACACCTTTACCGCGTCGCGCAACCGTTGTGGAGAAACCGGCGCTGCGCCTACGCCGATGCAGCGCAGAGAGCTCAGGTCGACTTCGGTAACCGACGGATGGTCCATCAGCAAGTTGAGCATCGTCGGGACCACCATGGTGGTGGTGATCCGCTCACGTTCGATGGTCTGCAGGAACGTCCTCGTGTCCCATGCCGGCAGGATCACCACTGCGGCGCCCCTGGCGAACATTCCGAGCATCACCATGCCGGAAGCGTGTGTGATCGGGCCGGGGGCGAGGTAGCGATCACCAACAGTCGGCGCGCCTTCGGGGCTCATCAGTCGCTTGCGCATGTTCGCCAAGCGGTTGCCGTGACTCTGGACCGCAGCCTTGAGCTTGCCGGTGGACCCGGATGTGTAGTTGAGGACAGCCGGGGCGTCAATGTCGACGTCCACCTCGACGTTGTCTTCGCTGCCCCTTGTCGTCAGTTCGTGATAACTGTCCGCGCCGGGAGTCGAAGTGCTGTAGTCGATCACCCTGCAGTTCAGCCCTGCGTCGGCGACGACCTTCAGCGCCATCTCGGCATGGGCGGGGTCGACGAAGAGGACACGCACATCGGCGTCGGCGAGGATATGCCCGAGTTCGTCGGCGCCCAGTCGTGCGTTGATCGGCACCCTGACGAATCCTCCCTTGTACAAGGCCATTTCGGTCACTACGAGTTCCCCGCAGTTTCCGGCAAAGGTTCCGATCATGTGTCCGGGCCGTGTCCCGGTCACTGCGAGAGCGGACGCGAGACGGTTTGCGGCCGTATCGAGCTCGCTGTAGGTCCACCGGCCTTCGCCGCAGACAAGGGCTTCGAGATCGGGGTAGTAGCTGGCGCTTCGGGCGAGATAAGTACCGAGGTTCATGGACATCTCCAGAGAAAATCGACATCACGAATGTTAATGGACAGTCTGTCTATATTCGATCGTCCTGTCAATGTTGAACTATGCTTCGTACAACAGTGCGAAGGAAGGGAACCCAATGCCTCCAGAAGACAGACGTGTCCGGCGTACCCGACGATTGCTGCGGGATGCCTTGGTCTCGCTCGTTCTGGAACGGGGATATGCCGGGATCACCGTCGAAGACATCACGGACCGTGCAGATTTGGGTCGGGCGACGTTCTACAGTCACTACACCGACAAAGACGATTTGCTCGGTCAAGTCGTGTCCGATCTGGCCGATGACCTGCAAGAGCGGCTCGGTCCACTCATTCCCGCCTCTTCGATCGGATTCACCGGCAAGCCTGTGCTCGAGATGTTCAGGCATGCCGCTGAGGAACGTGACGTCTACCGTGTGATCCTGCGTGGTGAGGGGGATGGCAAGGCGCTGCGAAAGTTCGTCGAAGACCGCAGCGTCGCCGCTGTGCGGATATTTTCCGCACGGGCAGAAGCGCTCGGGGTTACTCCGCGAATCGACATCGAAGTACTCTCGCGGGCATGGGTGGGTGAACAGATCGCGGTCATGCAGTGGTGGCTCGAGTCCGACCCGCCACCGCTGACGCCGGAAGAAGTCACCGAGATGCTGCTCGAACTTTCGTTGCGGGGACGTTACTGGTCTTCGGGTTTCGACGGCGAATTGAAATCCGAATAGCCGCTGTCACGTCTCGCCGTTGCCGCGGCGGCTTCGTCGAGAACCGACTCGGTGTGCTCGCCCACGTACGGAGTCGGAAGTCGAAAACTGTTCAGTCCCAAGCTGAATTGCGCCGGGAATCTCATCTGGGGCCAGCTTTCTCCGTTTTCGGTCGCGACCTCGCTGAACAGGTTTCGAGCGACGACATGGGGATCGCTCATCAGTTGTCCGGCGTCGGTGAACACCGGCGCCCACGGGGCATTGATCGCAGTCAACGATTTTTCCCACCACCCGTATGTGTGCGTACCGAAGGTGGTGACCAGGAGTTCCCGCAACTCTGCCTTGTGCTGTGTTCGGGTCCATCGATCGTCGTAGCGCAGTGTGTTCAGTGCCGGAAACTCAGCGCTGAATGCTGTTCGGAACTCGATCCAGAACTTGTCTTCGAAAGTGGCAAGTGAAAGCAAGCAACTGTCGGACGTCTCGAAAATGTCGTTGTCTCCCTGGACGGTCGGTGAATCGGTAGGGTTCTCGATATCGCGGATCATGAGCGCGAAAGGCGCGCACCAGGCGGTTGCAGCCTCGGCGAGGGAAATGTCTATGTGTTGTCCGCGTCCGTGCTTGTCCACGCTGGCGAGAGCAACCGAGATGGACAGTGCTGCGTACATCGAACCCACCAGATCACCGGCCCGGATACCAGGGCGGGTGACGACTCCGTCGGTGCACCCGGGAACTGCGAAAAAGCCGGAAAGGCCGAGGAAGTTCAATTCGTGCCCCGGCTTGTCGGCATAGGGTCCGGACTGCCCGTAACCGGTGATCGAACATAATACGATGCGTGGGTTGGCTTTTCGAAGTACGTCGTAGCCGAGTCCCATGCCTGCCAGTACCTGTGGCCGGAACCCCTCGACCACTGCATCTGCAGTCTCGACCAGTCGAAGGAACGTCTCGCGATCGGATTCGAGACGGAGATCGAGCGCGATCGATCGCTTGTTCCTGTTCAACGAAGCCATCCGTTCACCAGCTGCCCGCGTGGGATCAGGTCGCTTCGGGTTCTCGACCTTGACCACGTCGGCGCCCAGATCTGCGAGCAGCGTCGTCGCAAACGGGCCGGGCAGAAGGCGAGAGAGGTCGAGAACGCGCTTGCCGTGTAAGAAACTCCATTCCGACGTGTTGTCGCTGTCCATGTTCACACTCCGAAGACTGTCGAGGCAGTAGCCGATAACGCCAAACCCTCATCGGCACGGCATTGTTCGTAACTGCTGGATCCCAGGATGATCAACCTGATCGATAATTGGCAGACTATCGATTAATGAACAGGATGTCTACGAATTGATTGCGGCGAGGTTTTGTTCTGCTTTGTCGACGCGACGCTCAGCAACACGGAGTTCCTTCTCGGATTCTCGAACCGCAGCGTCACTGGTCTTCTCGGCGTTCCGTGCGAACTGCCGTTGCTGCTCAGCGTGCTCGAGTTCGGTGCGCAGTTCTTCAACGCGCCGTTCGACGTCGGAGAGCGTCGTTCTGGCTTCCTGGAGTTCGGCGGTCTCGGACTTCACCCGGCGGCGGATCTCGTCGGCCTGCGCCGTGGCTTCCTTCAATTCTGCTTTTGCTCTGGCTTGTTCGGCCTTCGGTTCCGGAGTTTTCGACTTCGGAGTCGTCGGCTCTTCAATCGCGGCGTGCTGCGGTGATTTCTCATTCACCACGGCGAGCCCGGCGGGTCCGAAACCGCTGTAACTCGCCGCGGTCACGACCCGTCCGAGTCGAACCTGCGCGGCAGTCTCCTCATCGGCCAGAGCGGCATTGAGGGTCTGCGCGACATCACGTAAAGCATCCTCGCCGACGCTTTTTCCCCGTGAAGCCGCGATCTCACCGGATTTGTGGGCGAGACTCCGCACCACCTGCTGCCTCTGTGTCGTCAGCCGTCGCAAGTCCGGGCCCGAGAGATGGCGTTGAGCGTCGCGTAGCGATTCGCCAAGCGCGAGAAGTGCATCCAGATCCTCTGGTGCATCGCGCGAGATGAGATTGACCAACCACCCCACGGTGGTCGGCTTCCGAAGTTTGCCGATTTCCGCGGCCAATGTGCGGTCGTTGTCCTCCCGGGCGGCCTTCACATGATGTGTACGTGCCTCGACGAACTCGCCGGGGTCGAGCCCGTACAGTTCGTTGGCGACATCATCGAGGGTCACGTATCCATATTGGCACTCGGAACGGTTACATGTGGCAAGGCGGAAGGTATCGCACGGTAGGTACTCCGCCGGGACCGTCCAGGCGAACCTCGGCGTCGACCTGGTAGACCTCGGCTATCAGGTCAGCGGTGAGGACCTCGGTCGGGCTTCCGTGGGCAACGATGGATCCCCGGTTCAGCATCACTATCGAATCGCAGAACATGGCGGCCAGATTCAGATCGTGCAATGCCATGATCGTGGTGGTGGGGAGGCGTCGCACGAGCGCGAGCAATTCGAGTTGATGGTTGATGTCCAGGTGATTGGTCGGCTCGTCGAGTAGCAACTCATGAGGTTCCTGAGCGAGGGCGCGCGCGATCTGGACGCGTTGGCGCTCCCCGCCGGACAGGGTGTGCCACGACCGGTCCAGCATGCCGGCGAGGTCGGTGTGTTCGATCGCTGCCCGAACGGCGTCGCGATCGGAATCCGACTGCCCACCCCACAGTCCGCGGTGAGGTGTGCGTCCGAGTTCGACTACCTCCGCGACCGTCAGATCGATCTCGGTGTTGCTGTGCTGATCAACGGTCGCGATCCGACGCGCGATGTCGCGGCGTTTCCAGTCGGACAACGGGGTTCGGTCCAGGGTCACGACACCGGATGTCGGACGATTGTGCCCGGCAAGCAGTTTCAGCAGCGTCGATTTCCCCGAACCGTTGGGGCCGAGAAGCCCCACCGTACTTCCGGTTGTAGGCGAGACGTCGAGGTCGTCGACTATGAGCGCCCCGCCGACCCGCCAACTGACGCCGGTAGCTTCGAGTGTCATGGCCTGGCCTTCCGTCTCCAGAGGATGACGGCAAACGCAGGCACACCGACCAGCGCGGTCACCACACCGGCCGGGAGTTCCTGCGGCGCAATGGCTGTGCGTGCCACAGCGTCGACCCAGACAAGGAAGATGGAGCCGATCAGTGCGGACGCGGGCAGGAGTCGGCGGTGGTTCGAACCGACGAGAGCCCGCGCCGCGTGCGGGAGGACCAGGCCCACGAAGCCGATGGCACCTGCGACGCTCACGATCACCGCGGTCATCAAGGCTGTTGCCAACAACAGGGTCATACGCACCCGCCACACGTTCACCCCCAGCGACGACGCCGCGTCCTCGCCGAAGGCAAAGGCGTCGAGTGCGCGGGAGTGAGTCAGACAGACCGCGAGGCCGACTGCGACCACCGCAGCGCAGAGTGCGACGTCGAGCCAGTCGGCGCCGCCGAGTGAGCCCAGGAGCCAGAACATCACGCCGCGGGTCTGCTCGGGATCGGCCGAGGTGATGACGATGAACGAGGTGAGCGCGGAGAACAGTTGGGTCGCGGCGACACCGGCCAGGATCACCCGATCCGGCGTGCCGCCGGCCGCATGGGCGAGCAGCAACACAAGGGCGAAGGAGATCACCGCGCCGATGAAGGCGCCGCTCGACAAGCCGATCACTCCCGACCCGACTCCGAGGATCACGATCAGTACGGCACCGGTCGAGGCGCCGGACGAGATACCGAGGACAAACGGATCGGCCAGCGGATTGCGAAGCAGCGACTGCATGATCGCACCGCACAACCCGAGACCGGCACCGCAGAGCGCGGCGAGCAGGGTACGCGGCAGACGGAGGTCCCAGACGATGCCGTCACGGATAGGGGTGACGTCCGCCGCGGTACCGCCGAGATGGCCGACGACGATCGAAGCCACCTCACCGACCGACAGACCGGCCGGCCCCAACGTGATTGCCACGGCAGCCGATCCGGCCAGCGTGACAACACCGATCATCCACAGCAGGGTGACGGTCGTCGGGTTGTCACGCAGCCGAACTCTTGTCGTCATCTCACGCCGTAGACCACGTAGTCGTCGAACAGCTGCCAGACCGTCCCCGACTCCCGAAAACCTGCTTGCGCGAGCGCCGCCAACTGGAAGTCGACGGCCGTGGGCGCAGTGGCGTCACGTCCGGCGAATCTGCGCTCTCGCTCGTCGGTCATTGGTCCGATGCCGGGAGTTGCCCGCAACTCCTCCCACCAGCTCTCCCACTCGGGAGCACCGGCAGCAAAGGCGGAGCGTTGCGTCTGCTCGTCGTGAGCCTTCGCCCATCGCTCGATGACAGGGAAGCGGCTGTCGAAACGAAAGTGATCACCGTTGAGCAGGACTCCGTCCGGACTCAGCAGTTCGCGGCACTGCCGGTACACCTCGACGAGCTGCTGCGGTTGCAACCAGTGCAGCGCGGTTGTCGACACTATCGCCTGAACCGGCGCAGCCACCGAATTCGGCCAATCGGCTCCCGCCAGATCTGCGTCGATCAGCTGCAGTCGGTCACCGAAACGCGTCGACGACTGGCGGGCGAGCTCCAGCAGCATCGGGTCGTAGTCGATCCCCACAACGCTCGCATGCTCGAACTTCTCGAGAATCCGGGCGCTCAGTGAACCCGGCCCGCAGGCCAGGTCGACAACCGTGAACGGGGTGTGCGCGTGCTGCAATTCGAGAACGTCGAGAATCACGTCGAAGCGCTTCTCACGGTCGGCGATGTATGCCGCCTGCTGGTCGTCCCACCGACGCACCAGTTCACAGATCTCCGCGGACATCTAGACCACACCCAACTGGCGCAGCCCGTCGGAGAGCTGTTCGATGCCACCGACATTGCGGATCGAGGGATCCATCGTCGTTCCTTCGAGGATGATGTAACGCTTGTTCTTCACTGCGGTGAGCTTGCTGGCGACCGGGTCCGATTCGAGGAACGCGATCTTGTCTGCGGCACTGTCGCCGTCTCCACCGCGGTCGAGATCTGCGAGCACCAGCACGGTCGGGTCTCGATCGAGCACACTCTCCCAACCGATTTCGGGCCAATACTGCTTGTTGTCGTCGAAGGCGTTCTTCGCACCCACCGCGTCGGTCATGATTCCCGGTGCACCGCAGCACCCGGCGAAGTACGGAGTCTTCGTGGCTGCGTACCACCACGCCAGCGTCACGTCCTCAGCTCCCAGTGCCGCCGTGGCGGTGGCCGCGCGATCCTTCAAACTCTCGGTGAGCTCGACACCTTTGTCCTTGGCATCGAACAGTGTTGCCACGTCGTCGATTTCGTCGTACAAGTCGTCGAGCGTGAGGGCCTTGCTCTGCTCGGCATCCTGACCGGTGCACTCGCTGGGTGACTGATATGTCGCGACACCGAGGTCGGTGAACTTGATCCGGTCGGCGATGCCCTCCGAGGTGAACGTGTAGTTGAACGTCGTGTAGACCATGTCCGGTTCGCGTTCGAGGACACTTTCGAATGACGGGAACTCGGTGTCGAACGCCTGGACCTGACCACGCGCCTCGCGCAGTTCTGGGAGGACATCGTCATCGCTCATGGCGTACCCGGCCATCCGGTCCTGCACTCCCAGCGCGAACAGCATCTCTGCTGCAGGTTGATTTACCGCGATTGCCCGTTCGATCGGTCGCTCCACCGTGACGTCTCGGCCACAGTTCTGGACTGTCACGCGCGATTGTTCGGAAGAGTTGGATTGTCGGGCAGCACTGTCGTCGGAGGAGCAGGCAACCAACGACGCGCTCAACAGGGCAGCGACGGCGGCGGCGGGTAGGCGAAGTCTGGACAGACGCATGGAATCTCGTTCTCGCAGGGGCTCGTTCGCGGAGCCCGTTACCGTGTGAACAGGCGCCTGTTGACCCCTGCTGCCAGCCGGTATTCGGACTCGAGATCGCCCCACCCGAGCGCCTTCCCAGATTCTCATCCAGTGGCGTAAGCCCGGGCGGTCACCCTCACCGCTGCGCGTCAGTTCCGGATTCACACCGGATTCCCTGACCCCCTGTGTGGAGGTCCGCTGGCACAGAGGAACTTATCACCGCAGTGCACCGCCGGTCAGGTCGGCTGGTGTGAGGCAATCAGATCTCGATGGCCAGGTCGTCGATGTCGGTGAGGGTTCCGCCGTCGGCGAGGATGCGCTCGTAGTTCTCGCGTCGACGGAGGTCGATTTCGGTGTTGCTGACGCCCTCCTTCCAATATCCGAATATCGCGACGTCGTTTTTGTCGAGTCCGACGGTCGATCGAAAGTGCTTCCGGATTGCGCGCATCTCGTTGCGTTCACCGGCGCCCCACACGACGTAGCTCGCGGGATTGGCGAGCTCGCGTGCTCGTACCGCCAGTGGGCCGTCGGGCTCGGCCGGATCTGCGCTCACGCGGTGAAGCTCCAGGCCGGGGAGGGCGGGCAGTTCGGCGAAGGCGACCTCGTCATCTGTTGTGACCCAGCCGATTCCGACGACGTCGGTAGGCAACTGCTCGATGATCGAGTGCAATGCGGGTATTGCGGTGCCGTCCAGAAAAAGTGCGATACGTCGACCAGGAACATCAGGGATCAAGAAGTGTGGCCGCGGACCGGTGAGGCCGAAGGTGTCACCGACGGCCAACGCTGCTGCCCACCTCATCATCGGACTGGTCTGTCCGTGCAGGACCACATCGACGACGATCGATCCGCTCGCTGAATCGTAGGAACGCACCGTGTACACGCGCGAAGCGTCGTCGAAGGCCGGCCCGAGATTCATGCGTACGGTCACATTCGGGCGTGACCAGGTCGGATCGTCGGTCGACTCCGTCAAACGAGCCGTGATCCGCAGCAGGTGATCGCTCGGTCGCTCCAGTGCTTCGACGATCGCGAGAACGTCGTTGAGTCCGCGATTGTGGTCAGCGGTCCGTAGGACGGTCGTCGGGGGAGTTGTTGTGCGCGAGGCGTCTGCATGTGTCATCGACTGTGCTCCTGGATCGGGTTTTCGGGATGCCGCCAGGTTAGTGCTACCTAAGTCGAGCGAGTTGTCCAGAAGTGACATCTGATTACCTGAATGATTCGGGTCTCGAAACGACGCGGTTGAGCGAGTGGTGCCGGCGCTGCTACCGTGCCTGTGATGTCCATACGCCGCTGTTCTCTCGCTTCCGGCCGTGCACTGCGCACGGCCCGATTCGGCGTAGCGACTTTCCGACGTGGGCGTAAGGCGATCGACCGCCGCCCGTCCGGTCTTGTCTGGATCGAAAGAGCCTTGGCCGCACCGGCCGGATCCGTCTGACATTCGCCACTTCGGCGAGCATTGCCTCGCCGAGATTTCGCAGTGCCACACCTGTTGCAGTGCTGCGCATTTCCCGTACCTGAAGTTTCTCGCGGGTGAGTTGTGAGTGTCGGCGCCACCGAGCCTGGAATGCCAGCCAACTCGTTTTCGTGAAAGGTACACAGCAATGAATCGTTTCGAAGGTCGTCGTATTCTCGTCACCGGCGCAGGATCTGGAATCGGGCAGGCCACCGCGCTGCGGTTGCTCGCCGAAGGTGGCCGCGTGGTCGCTGCCGACATCTCCGAGCAGGGTTTGGCGAACACCCGGAAATCGGCAGAACATGCTTCGACGGAGGATCGCCTCGACACCCTCGTCGTCGATATCGGTGACGAGGGTTCCGTCATCAGGGTTGTGGGTCAGGCGATTTCGTCTCTCGGGGGATTGGACGTACTGGTCAACGCCGCCGGGATACTGCGTGGTGGGCACACCCACGAGACCTCGCTGGACCTGTGGAATCAGGTGCTCTCCGTGAATTTGACGGGCACTTTCCTCGTTACCCGCCAGGCACTGCCGGCTCTCCTTGCCACCGGCAACGCAGTCGTGGTGAATTTCAGTTCCACCTCCGCGGCCTTTGCGCACCCGTACATGGCCGCGTATGCCGCAAGTAAGGGAGGAATCCAGTCCTTCACTCACGCACTGGCTCTCGAATACGGCAAGCAGGGTCTGCGTGCCGTCGCGGTGGCTCCGGGCAGTGTGAAGAGCGGGATCACCGACACTACGGCGTCGTACTTGCCGGAAGACACCGACTGGTCGCTCTTCGGCAAGTTGTCACCGATTCTGAGCACTGATCTGGAGTCCGGTGGTGCCCCCATGGCCGGGCCGGAAAGTGTTGCGGGAGTTATCGCGATGTTGGCATCCGACGATGGTGCCTTCATCACGGGCACGGAGATCCGTGTCGACGGCGGCACACACGCCTGATTCTGAGTCCGTCTGACGGCCCGCACAGGCAGGCCGTCAGACGCGAGCCGTCATTCTTGCGAGCGAGTGATGGCGGGGACGACGTAGGACTGATCGAGCACGGCGGGCGAAGGTTCGTACATTCTCAGTACCGGTCGGAAATCCCCGCGCGGTGCGGGCAGCCAGTTTGCCTTCGCCGTGGGATCTTTCGGCTCCTCGTGGCTGATCGTGATCGTCAACGCACCGTCGGCGTCGTGGACGATTCCTGGAGTGCGGTCGCCGATCGAGTATCGGTCGACGGGGTTCGCCACGAGGAAGAAGTCCGGCACCGAGTACATCGTCAGCGACCAGAAGGCGCTCACCGGCGGAGTGGGGTCGAGTCTTATTGTGTAGGTCTGGTTTCCGTTCAACTGCTCGCCCTGATCGTCGACGTAGGTCATGATGTACGCCGCTTCGTAAGGGTGGTTGCCCCACAGCCCGCCCTTGGCAGCCGCGGCGCGTTCGACGATGCGCAACTTGGGATCGGCGATCTTGAATTGTGGATCGTCGATTGTGCCGACCTCGAAGTAGTCGAGGTTGTAGTCGAAGGCGTGGAATGTGAGCTTCCATCCGTTGACTTCGGGGCTGGAGCCTTTGGTGAGGGCCTCGAGCAGGTTCTTCTCACCGATCGTCAATCCGTCAGCCAACGCGGCTGCCTCGTCGGCAGAGAGTGAAGCGGCAGAGTGTGAGCTATAGGGAGAGGCCCCGGGCTCGTCGATTCCGATCGGGGAGAAGGAATCCTGGAGTTCTCGATCGCGTGGGGCCGGCGGAAACGCCTGTGACCAGATGCGGAGTTTCTCGAGGAACAGGAGGTCCTGGCTTACCCCGGGTTCGGGCACTGGGAGACCCGCCGAGTTTCCGGTGGAGTCGACGACGGTCAGTGTGGTGGCGTCCTGCAAGGCGTGCACCGCAGGGAGGTCGTCGTCGCCACCGCATGCCCAGCGGCCCACGATCGACGCAATGTTCGTGGGAAATCTGATCACCGTGGTCTGGTCCGCCGGGGTTCCCGTCCAGGTGGGTGGGACGAGAAGGAAGTCTCCGCTCTTCGTGCCGGTGGCCCGATGCCCGACGTAAGCGAAATTGTTTGTCCAGGCGTCCACGAACTGGAGGACGTAGTAACGGCCATCGGTATCGGGGACGTGCAGCGCAACGGGGCCGACAGAGAGGTCGATCTGCGCCATGGAGTACACGGTGTCGTTGTTGATCGTGACGAAAGTGTCTGCCGGCCCGGCCAGTGTGCGGGCGTGGCTGAAGGTGTTGAAAGGTGCGGCGGGGTTCGCTCCGACACCGTTGTGAACATACCGATGGACCTGGTCGAGATTGAAAACGAGGGGGAATCCGTAGATATACCCCTGAGCTGCAAGCTCGGTGCGACTGGTGTCTGTCATCTCTGCCCTCTCGTCGTGCACGTCGGTTCGAAGTCCACCCTGCGGGAACCCTGCCGTCGGGGCATCACCCGCCGAGGGTGACGACGGTAGAGGGAGAAGACATGTCGGATCAGGAGAGTGCGGCATTGGTCGCTGTCGCAGACGAGTGGAACGTCGCGATGTGCTCGAACGACGCCGAACGGATCGGCGATTTCATGGCAGACGACTGGGTGATCGTCTCGGAATCCGGAGTGTCGACCAAAGCGGAGTTCCTGGGTTTCGTGGCCTCGGGCGACCTGACTCATTCGGCGATGGACCGCGTCGGGAGCGCTCGCGTGCGTTTCTTCGGTGACGTCGCACTGTTCACCACGCGGATCGTCAATACCGCGCACTACGGCGGCAGACAATACGACGCCGACGAGTGGACCACCGACGTGTTCGCGCGGCGAGACGGTCGTTGGTGCTGCGTGTTGAGCCACATCACGCCGGCGGTCGAGGCGAAGATCGAGGACGTGGAACTATGACGTAGAGATAGGAGAAAGGCTGATGTTTTAACGGTGACACTATTGGGTAGTAATACGAGTTTCGCATTTATGAATGTATTTATCGGATTTATCGATTGTGAAGTTTCTGTAGTAGCGTCAGTTGAGTAGATCATTTTGATACGCATACCGGATGAGGTTCTCACATGATTGTTCTCGGCATTATTCTGGCGTTGATCGGCTTTTTCACGGGGTTGAGCATTCTGACCACCGTCGGCATCATCTTGGTCGTCGTAGGTGCAGTTTTGTCCATCCTCGGTGCTACCGGGCGCGCAGTGGGCGGACGAAAAGTCTGGTATTGATCAATACTGCGCGAGTAGCTGAGAAGGCGGTACCCGATCTCTTCGGAGATCGGGTACCGCTTTTTGTGCTCCAACTGGTTTTCGGTCTCTCTACCCCAAATTATCGATCTGAGCGGCATCGGGTAAACATGAAGGATGCTTTCTCGAGACCATGACGAAGAGAAATCTGCCGAGCGATTCAGATTCCCTCGCAGATGGAATCAGGTTGACGAATCGCGCCGCGGTTTGGTGTTGGCGTGGGTGGCCTTCACGTTGACGTTCGGCGGAGCACGTCTGGTGACGTGGTTGATCCAGATCGACACCAGAGACGTCGGCGACATCAGCGCCGGTGGCACTCATCTGCATCACTATCTATGGGGAATTCTGCTGTTGGCCGGGGTGGCGATCTTCGGACTCGTAGACCGAAGCCCTCGCGCAAGAACATGGATGGGCATCGCGTTGGGCATCGCACTCGGGCTCATCGTCGACGAGGCTGCGTTACTGATCACTCTCGACGACGTCTACTGGCAGAGCGACGGTTGGCCCAGCATCGCCATCGCTGTGTCGATCATCGGAGTGGTAGGAACCGGTCTCGCGCTGACCCGAAGCGGAGCGGAGAAGCCTCGAGGTTGATCCGGCCACGGCACGGGTACTCACTCCCGTGCCGGGAAGTCGCGCGGATCGTGAGGTGGCTTGAATGGATCCCAGTTCCGCGGACACCTCACCGGACTCCGACAGTGAAGTCAAAGCGGCAGATCCGATGGCGGAAGCCGAACGTGAAGCCGCAGCATTGGCGACTCCCGTCCGGCCGCTGGGCGAACCGGGGCCGAGATTCGATCGTCGTTCACCGTTCTTCATCGGTCTGAGCGCGGCGGCCGGTGTTGCCGTGACGTACGCGGTGATCGAAGTGCTCCTGGCGGCGCGAGGCATGCTGATCCTGATCGTGGTCGCGCTGTTTCTCGCGGTGGGCATCGAACCGATGATCGTCTGGCTGGAGCGGAGACATTTCCGGCGCTGGATCGCAGTCACCGTGGTACTCCTCGGAATTGCAGTGATGTTGGCGCTGTTTCTGGTTGCTGCGATCACCCCGCTGGTCGAGCAGGGACGTCAGTTCGCATCACACGCTCCCGAACTTCTGACACACATTCGTGACCGGTATCCGATCGTCAGCGACCTCGACGAGAAGTATCACCTCGAGGAGCACCTCACCATCCAACTGGACGGTTCGGGGTCTGCGCTCGCGACGGGTTTGCTCGGAGCGGGGCGGGCGGTGTTCAGCGCAGTCGCCGACGCTGGAATCGTTGCTGTACTGACGACGTACTTCTTGATCGACTACCCACGAATCCGCACGAATCTGTATCGGCTGGTGCCACATTCGCGGCGGCCACGAGCAATCGCCATCGGTGATCAGATACTGGCAGGTGTGGGTGGGTACGTCCTCGGCAATGTTCTGATCTCCGTGATCACCGCAGTGTGCACCTTCGCGTGGTTGTTGATCTTCGACGTGCCGTATCCGTTGATCCTGGCGCTGCTGGTCGCTCTGCTCGATCTGATCCCGATAGTCGGTTCCACGATCGCAGGGGTTGTCGTCGCCCTGGTCTCCCTGACAGTCTCTGTCCCAACGGCATTGGCGACAGTTGCGTTCTTCATTGCGTTACGTCTGCTCGAGGACTACCTGCTCGTTCCGAAGATCATCGGGAAGACGGTGGCGGTCCCGGCACTGGTGACCGTTGTCGCGGTTCTGTTGGGTGGAGCGTTGCTCGGTATTGTCGGTGCGTTGCTGGCGATTCCGGTCGCTGCGGCCTTGCTGCTGCTTGCAAGGGAGACGCTCTTTCCGCGCCTCGACGCTTCTTGACCGGCTTCTATCGGACGCTTCGCGCGCGACGCCGAGAACCAGGATTCGGCTTGGGGCACATCCGAGTCGGGATGGTTTCTCCCTCGGCGGTGATACGGAATACCGAGACTTTCTCGCTACAACCGTGATTCAGATCGACCGCGTATGCGATTGCGGCGCGATCCGAGACGAAATCTTCCATCACCGTTGTACCGTCCGGTAGTTCGATTCTGTAGTTTTCCATGACTTACACAACCTTCTTTCGCTAAGACGATCCTACCCGGCTCGAGAAGTGGCAAACCCGTGGAACACAACGTGCGACAGTCGTCTTCGTGCCTTGCCGGTGCAATGTTTCGACACCTCGCCTGCTGGGTAGTGAGAGTCGGTCAGCCGCTCAGGCGGTACGTATCGAACCACGGAGGATCCGCGCAATGAGCGCAGTATCGAAAGCGATGTACAAGCCACTCTCACTGGCGACCAGCGTCCTGGGCGGCATCTTGGCCGGCGCTGTCTTCCAGCAGGTGTGGAAGCGCATCGGTGACGACAAGAATGCGCCCGAGCCCAAAGACTTGAGCAGGTCGAGCAAGGAAGTCCTGATCGCCGCAGCCCTGCAGGGAGCCATCTTCGCTGTTGTGCGAGCCGCAGTGGATCGCGCGGGGGCAAAGGGCTACCGGGCCCTTGCTCATGAAGATCCTCGGTAGGAACGCCCGGTTCGGTTCGAGTTCAGTCGACGACGGCCGCGATTGCCTCGATCTCGACCAGTTGATCGTCGTAACCGAGAACGGTCACACCCATCAGAGTGCTCGGGGCGTCGTGATCACCGAACGCGTCGCGGACTACCTCCCACGCCGCAACGAGGTCGGCTTGATTGCTCGACGCCACCAGGACGCGGGTGTTGATCACGTCGGTGATGGACGCGCCCGCGTCCGAGAGAGCTGTTCTCAGGTTGTCGACGGCCTTGGCTGCCTGTCCTGCGTAGTCACCGATGGCGGCAGTAGAGCCGTCCTCGTTCAACGGGCAGGATCCGGCCAGGAAGATCAGTCGGGCCTCGGCGGGAGCCGTTGCTGCATAGGCATATTCAGCCACCGAAGAGAGTGACGTGGAACGGATCAGAGTTACCGACTTCGACATTATTTCCCCAAGGAATAGTAAAGTTTTGCAGCGAGTCTTTCACAGCACGCCAGGGGTTGCCAATTCATCGTCGGACCCATCCATTCAGTCGGCAGCTACGAATGACTGTCAATGAGCCGAGAAGAAGAGCACACAGCACCTGTCGACGAGTGGCTGACGACCAAACAGGTTGCAGCACTGTTCCACGTCGACAGGACCACGGTGTCCAGATGGGCGAGGGAGGGCAAAGTCGGCACTCTGAGAACGCTTGGCGGGCATCGGAGGTACCGGCGATCGGAGATCGAGACGTTGCTGCGTAACCGCTCGACGACGCTCGATCACCAATAACCTCCGGCACGAAACAGACAGGTCGCCGAGCATGATGAGGGCTCGGCGACCTGTCTGGTCAGCAGGAAGTAATTACGCCTTGGGGACGCGGACGATGAGTGCGTCGCCTTGTCCGCCGCCGCCGCAGAGTGCGGCTGCGCCGATGCCGCCGCCGCGGCGTTGCAGTTCGAGGGCGAGGTGCAGGGCGATGCGGGCGCCGGACATGCCGAGGGGGTGGCCGACGGCGATGGCGCCGCCGTTGACGTTGACCTTGGCGGGGTCGAGGCCGAGTTCGCGGGTGGAGGCGATCCCGACGGCGGCGAATGCTTCGTTGATTTCGACGAGGTCGAGGTCGGTGGGGTCGATGCCTTCCTTCGCGCAGGCTTTGGCGATGGCCCGGGCGGGTTGGGACTGGAGGGTGGAGTCGGGTCCGGCGACGACGCCGTGGGCGCCGATTTCCGCGATCCAGGTCAGGCCGAGTTCTTCGGCTTTGGTTTTGCTCATCACGATCACGGCGGCGGCGCCGTCGGAGATCGGGGAGGCGGAGCCGGCGGTGATGGTGCCGTTTTTGCTGAACGCGGGACGCAGTTTGCCGAGGGATTCGGTGGTGGTGTCGGCGCGGATGCCTTCGTCCTGGGCGAAGACGATGGGCTCGCCCTTGCGTTGGGGGATGGAGACGGGGACGACTTCGTTGTCGAAGAGGCCGTCTTTCCAGGCGCGGGCCGCGTTCTGGTGTGAGGCGGCGGCGAAGGCGTCCTGCTCGGCGCGGGTGATGTGGGCGGTTTCGTGTTGGTTGACTTGTTCGGTGAGCAGGCCCATGGCCTGGTCGGTGAAGATGTCGTGGAGGCCGTCGTAGGCCATGTGGTCGCGGAGGGTGACGTCGCCGTATTTGAAGCCTTCGCGGCTTTTTTCGAGCATGTGGGGTGCGCGGGACATCGATTCCTGCCCGCCGGCGACGACGATGTCGAATTCGCCGGCGCGGATGAGTTGGTCGGCGAGGGCGATGGCGTCGATGCCGGAGAGGCACACTTTGTTGATGCTCAGGGCGGGGACGTTCATGGGGATGCCGGCGGCGACGGCGGCTTGGCGGGCGGGCATCTGGCCGGCGCCGGCGGTGAGGACCTGTCCCATGATGACGTAGTCGACCTGTTCGGGTGCGACTGAGGACTTGTCGAGGGCGCCTTTGATGGCGATGCCGCCGAGGTCGGACCCGGAGAGGTCTTTCAACGATCCGAGGAGTCGACCCATCGGGGTACGAGCTCCCGCGACAATCACAGTGGTCGTGTCGGTCATGCCAGTTCAACTTTCAGTTCGGTGCCGGTTGCGGCGACTACGTCTTCGACGCTGACATCGGGGGCGAGTTCACGCAGGACGAGTGGGCCTTCGTCGCTCACGTCGATGACGGCGAGGTTGGTGATGATCCGATTCACCACGCCCTGGCCGGTCAGGGGCAGGGTGCACGCGTCGACGATCTTGGGGTTGCCGTCGCGGTCGTTGTGCTCCATGACGACGATGACACGCCGGGCACCGTGGACCAGGTCCATTGCGCCGCCCATGCCCTTGACCATCTTGCCGGGGACCATCCAGTTTGCGAGGTCACCCGTCTTCGACACCTGCATACCGCCGAGGACTGCGGTGTCGATGTGGCCGCCGCGGATCATCCCGAACGAGAGGGCCGAATCAAAATATGCTGCACCGGGGTTGACGGTCACGGTCTCTTTGCCGGCGTTGATGAGGTCAGGATCGACGTTGTCCTCGGTGGGATACGGTCCGGTGCCGAGAATTCCGTTCTCCGAGTGCAGGACCACACGAACGTCCGAGCCCAGGTATCCGGGAATCAGTGTGGGAAGGCCGATTCCGAGATTGACGTACTCCCCGTCGATCATCTCTGCAGCCGCCCGCGCTGCCATCTGCTGGCGCGTCCAACCCGTCACTGTCACTGGTGCGGTCATCGTGAGGTTCCTTCCGAAGCGCTGACGGTTCGCTTTTCGATTCGCTTGTTCTGAGGGCCGGTGTGCACAATTCTCTGCACGAAGACTCCGGGCAGGTGCACCGATGCCGGGTCGATTTCACCGGGCTCGACCAGACGTTCCACCTGCGCGATGGTGACCCGTCCCGCCATCGCGGCGAGCGGGTTGAAGTTCATCGCGGTCTTGTCGAACACGAGGTTGCCGTCGGTGTCTCCGAGAACGGCGTGCACGAGTGCGTAGTCGGCGTTGATCGCCTCTTCCATCACGTAACGCTTGGTTCCGAAGACGCGAGTCTCCTTCGGAGGCGATGCAATAGCGATCGAGCCGTCGGCGTCGTAGCGCCACGGCATTCCGCCGTCGGAGATGGGGCTACCCACTCCGGCCGGTGTGAAGAATGCCGGGATTCCGGTTCCGCCGGCGCGCAGACGCTCAGCGAGCGTTCCCTGCGGCGTCAGTTCCACTTCGAGTTCGCCGGCCAGGTACTGCCGGGCGAACTCCTTGTTCTCACCGACGTACGACGCGGTCACTCGTCGGATACGGCCGGCGCTCAGCAAGATTCCGAGACCGTGATCGTCGACGCCGCAGTTGTTGGAGAACACCTCGAGCTCGGTTGCACTCGTAGCTGCGATCGCGTCGATCAACACGTCGGGGATGCCGCACAAGCCGAATCCGCCGACAGCCAGCGTTGCGCCGTCGACGATGTCGGCGACCGCCTCCGCTGCGGACTCGTACACCTTTGCTGTCATGTTCTCTCCCTGCCAAGCGTTCATTGAGTAGACACTCACTCACTTCGATATCCAGTGAACTATCTCCAGTTCACAGGTTCAAGGAATCTCGAACATCAACCGAGAACTGATCGACTACTGATCGTCTGAAGGAATTTCGTTCATTGAATGGACGCTAGGATGGCTGCATGCCAACTCACGGGCAATCGCCGGCCATGGTCGCGCGGGTGGCTGCACTTCTGCGAGCCCTCGGCGCGTCCGAACCAACGGGCACTTCCACCACGGAATTGGGCAAGGTCACCGGCCTCGCTCGGCCCACTGCGCACCGACTGCTCACGTCCCTGGCTGCCGAAGGACTGGTCGACCGTGACGCACGAACCGGTCGGTGGTCTCTCGGCCCAGAGTTGTACCTCCTGGGGGCGGCGGCCGGAAATCGGTACGACATCACCGACCGGGCCCGCGACGTCGTCGACGAACTTGCCCGGGTCACGGGGGAGAGCGCCTTCCTGTCGGCACGCCGAGGTGACGAGACCGTCTGCATCCTGAGTCAGGAAGGCAGTTTTCCACTGCGATCTCACGTGCTGCACGAGGGGAAGCGATTCCCGTTGGGGGTCGCGTCGGCGGGGCTTGCCATCTTGAGCCATCTACCGACGCGGGATGTCGACGACTATTTCGCCCGAGTGAATCTGGAATCGGAATGGGGTGAGATCCACAGTGAGGCATCAATCCGTGAGCGAATCGAGTCGACGCGTGTCACCGGGTACGCGGTCAATCCAGCCCTCATCGTCGAGGGAAGCTGGGGGATGGGTGCCGCGGTGTTCGATCGCAACGGTCGCCCGGCCTGGGCGCTGAGCCTGACCGGAGTGGAAACACGCTTCCGGCCCGCGCGTCATGCCGAGTTGGGAACGCTGCTCCTCGAGCACGCTCACACACTGTCGAACCGATTGAAAACGCATGCAGTGAACTAACTTTCGGGAACCAGGTCTTGTGCAGTAGTAGTTTTTGCCTTCGTGCGCACATGTGCCTTCTCGCCTTGCGGGCCGAAAAGATGCAAGATTTCCACCACCTGTTCATCGGTAGGCCCGAACCAGTGGGGCTCGGCAGTGTCGAACTCCGCGACTTCCCCGGGGTGTAAGAGAACCTCGTTCGCCCCCAGGATGAGACGCAGATCCCCGGCGAGGACGTAGAGCCATTCGTAGCCGGCGTGGGTGACCAGCTTCGGTGGACGCGGACCGATCACCTGCTTGAAGACCTGCACGCGGCCGGGATAGCGCGTCAACGGAACGACGGCACTGCCGTTCTTGCGTCGGCTCGGGGTGAGATGGACCCGAGGATCGCCCGTAGCGGGGGCGCCGACGAGTTGGTCCAGCGCGACCCGGTGCGCTCGGGCAAGCGGCAACAGCAGATCGAGGGTGGGACGACGCTTCCCCGATTCGAGGCGTGAGAGTGCGCTGACAGAGATGCCGGTGGCTTCGGACAGGCCCTCGAGGGTCAATCCGCGATCGCGTCGGAGCGTGCGCAGTCTCGGTCCGATATCGGTGATCAACTGCTCGAATTCAGCATCCATGCCGTCCATCTTTGCAGTTTCCGCAAAATTCTTACCGACTTCGGACGCTGGAGAGCAACGATCCTTTCGACAGTCGAGTACGGCAGAGCACTTCGAGAGATGGAGTCCGACCATGAAACCTTCGAGCGGGATCGAACCGCAAGTGATCGGACTTGATGCACGGCGGCGATGGGGCATCCTGGCGATCTGCTGCACGAGCCTGTTCGTCGTCGGGTTGGACACCACCATCGTCAACGTGGCCCTGCCGACGATCGGTGAGGGATTTCGCGTGGGAACCCGTGGTCTGGAATGGGTCGTCAACGCATACACACTCGTCCTGGCGAGCTTGCTGATCTCGTCCGGAGCAGTGGCCGATCGTTTCGGCAGGAGACGAGTCTTTCAGATCGGTCTGGTGGTTTTCGGGGTGGCGTCGATTGCCTGCGCGCTCGCTCCGTCCGTCGAGATGTTGATCGCGGCGCGGATCGTCCAAGGCGTCGGCGGGTCGATGCTCAGTCCGGTTGCCTTGGCGATCGTCGTCAACGTGATGACCGACCCGAAGGAGCGGGCCAAGGCAATCGGGGTGTGGGCCGCGGTCTTCGGTCTGAGTATGGCGGCAGGTCCGATCGTCGGCGGCGTGCTCATCGAAAGTTTCGGCTGGCGATCGGTTTTCTGGATCAACGCGCCCGTGATCTTGGCCGTGCTCGCCCTGACTGCTGTGTTTGTACCGGAGTCCCGAGCGCAGCAGTCGCGACGACTCGATCTTCCCGGTCAGTTGCTACTGGTGATTCTTGTCGGCGGGGCGGTCGCCCTTCTGATCGAGGGTCCGCGAATCGGATGGTTCTCTGCCGCGGCGACGGCAGGGTATGTCGTTGTTGCTGCAGCGTTGGCCGCATTCATCCGCGTCGAATCACGCAAGCGCGAGCCACTGATGGATCTGGCACTCTTTCGCCGCAGAACGTTCTCGTCGGCTGTGGTCGGCGCTGTCGTGGTGTTCGTGGCGTTGAACGTGACGCTACTGCTCGGCACGTTCTACTTGCAGCACTCCCGCGGAATGAGTCCGGCACTGGCCGGCGCGATCACCCTTCCGATGGCTGTTGCGGCAACGGTCTGCGCGCCGTTGTCCGGAATACTCGTCGGACGCTTCGGCCCGCGGCGGCCGCTACTCATTGCTGGTAGCTTCACGACACTCGGCGGGCTGTGCCTGGTCTCGCTCGACAACAACACGGCGATTCCGATGCTCTTGGCCGCTTACCTGTTCCTCGGTATCGGATTCGGATTCTCGAATGCCCCGATCACCAACACCGCCGTCAACGGGTTGCCGAGATCGCAGGCGGGGCTTGCTGGTGGAATAACCTCCAGTGCACGCCAATTCGGTGCTGCTCTCGGTGTTGCGCTGGCCGGTGGCATCATCGGCGGCAGTGCATCGGTGGATGTCGCGCAGGCATCGAGGTCGGGATGGATCCTGGTTGCCGGATGTGGGATCGCGGTCCTGGTGATTGCACTCGCATCTCGGAATTCCGAGGAACTCCCCGGCTGATCACCTCGCGTGTTCGTGGGAGCTTCACCCTGCGCGGGTGATTCCAAGCGCGTGCCCAACCGATACAGATGATGGGGTATCAGATCGTCGTATCCGAGCGGGGAGTGCCATGTGCCAGACACCTAAGGACGCAACACCGGCCACAGTCACGGCGAATCGCGAGGCAGTCGCACGGTATGCCATGGACGACCGGCAGGATTTTGCCGACGCGGATCGAGGATTGATCGCTCCGTTGCCGGGCAAGGTTGTCGCCGATGACGGGCATACGGTCTTCGATCCCGATGCGATGGCATACCTCGGTGACGATGTTGCCGCGCCGGAGACAGTCAATCCGAGCCTGTGGCGTCAAGGACAACTGATGCGCCGAGGTGGTCTGTATCAGGTGACGGATCGCCTTTACCAGGTACGGAACAACGACCTGGCAAATTTGACGGTTGTCGAAGGTGGCGAGGGACTGATCGTCATCGACTGTATGGCGGGGGTCGAATCGGCGCGCCAGGGTATGAAGATGATTCGTGAGCACGTCAGCGATAAGCCAGTTTCGGCGATCATCTACACGCACACCCACATCGACCACTACGGCGGAGTCAAAGGGATCGTCGATCTGGACGACGTGACGTCCGGGCGAGTTCCGATCATCGCACCGGGCACGATCGCGTCGTTCGACAAGTTCGCGATCGGTGAGAACGTTGTAGCCGGCAATGCCATGGCCCGGCGGTCTTTCTATGCCTTCGGTGGATTGCTCGACCTCGGCCCGAAAGGGGCAGTCTCTTGCGGAATCGGTGTGCTCAGCACCAAAGGCCCTCAGATCTCGTATATTTCGCCGACCGACAGCATCACGGAGACCGGAACGAAGCGTGAGATCGCCGGTCTGGAATTCGAGTTCCTGTATGCGCCGGATACCGAGGCCCCGGAGGAAATGCACATCTGGATCCCCGAACTCGCCGCGCTGACCTGTGCGGAGAACGCCAATCATTCGCTCCACAACATCCAGACCTTAAGAGGTGCGCGCACTCGCGACGCTCGGAACTTCGCGCGGTATCTGGACGAGACTCTCGAACGGTGGGGAGATGACGCGGCTGTTCACTACGGACCGCACACGTGGCCGGTGTGGGGTAACGAGAACCTGGTGCCGTTCATCGAATCGCAAAGGGACACTTACAAGTACATTCACGACCAGGCACTCCGTCTCGCGAACAAGGGGTACACGCCGCTCGAAGCTGCCGAGGTGATCGAACTACCGGACGAACTCGGGCGCAAGTGGTACAACCGCGGATATCACGGCACTCTGCACCACGACGTTCGCGCCGTGTACACCAAGGAACTGGGAATGTGGGACGGCGATCCGGTGTCGCTTCATCCTCATCCGCCGGTCGAATCGGCGAAGAGGTTCGTCGATCTCCTTGGCGCGCAGAAGATCCTGGACGAGGGTAAGCGGGCATTCGACGCCGCGGACTACCGATGGGCGGCAGAGATCCTGCACAAGTTGGTGTTCGCGCAACCGGAGAACGCCGAAGCGAGGAACCTGCAAGCCGACGTCTACGAGCAGATGGGCTATCAAGCCGAAGGGCCGCAGTGGCGTGGGATCTATCTCTCGGCCGCATTGGAACTACGCGAGGGCGCCCAGCCTGCCCCGTACGTCACGGCAAGTCAGGACAGTGTCCTCGCGATGCCCATCGACATCCTCTTCGACTTCGTTGCAATACATCTCATCGGCGACAAGGCCACCGACGCGGAACTGCGGATCGATTTCGTGTTCACCGATCGCGGCGACGAGGCATGGACTGCGTGGGTCAAGCGCGGTGTCCTCAATGCACGTAAGGGTGCGTCACCGAACACACAACTGACGGTCTCGGGCCCGAAAGCGGCACTCGTGGGAGCGCTTCTGCAACCGGGCGCGGCCGCCGAACTGGCCAAGGCCGGGAAGATTTCGCTCGACGGAGACGAATCAGCGCTCGAGACGCTGGGAGGGTTGCTCGATACCTTCGATCCCAGTTTCAATATCGTCACGCCGTAACGAAGGGATAGTTTTCGATGTGTACACGCTTGGTCTACTTGGGGCCCAACGACACTGTGATCACTGCTCGATCGATGGATTGGAAGGTCGACCTCGGAACAAACCTCTGGGCTTTCCCGCGCGGCATGACCAGAGGGGGCTGCGCAGGTCCGAACTCGATACAGTGGACGTCGAAATACGGAAGTGTTGTCGCGACGGCCTACGACATGTGCACGACCGACGGGGTCAACGAGGCTGGACTGTCTGCCAATCTCTTGTGGTTGGTCGAGTCCGAGTACCCGACGTATGACGGTTCGACCCCGGGATTGTCGATCGCGGCGTGGGCGCAATACGTCCTGGATCGCTTTGCGACAGTTCAGGAAGCGGTCGAAGTACTCGCGTCGGAACCGTTCACGGTAGTGACCGCTGCCGTTCCCGGCGAAGACCGCCTCGCAACGCTGCACATGTCGCTCTCGGACGCCGGGGGAGACAGCGCGATCATCGAGTACGTCGGTGGACGCCCGACGATTCATCACAGCCGTGAGTACCAGGTGATGACCAATTCGCCGATCTTCGATCAGCAACTCGCCGTCAACGAGTACTGGAAGCAGATCAACGGGACCGTCATGCTGCCCGGAACAAACCGTGCCGCTGACAGATTCGCTCGGGCGTCGTTCTATGTCGATGCGATACCGCAGACGGACGATCCGCGGGCGGCGTTGGCATCCACCTTCAGTGTTATTCGGAATGTGTCGGTGCCCCTGGGGATTTCGACTCCCGATGAGCCCAACATTTCATCGACCCGTTGGCGCACCGTCGTCGATCACAAACGCACGCTCTATTTCTTCGAGTCGGCGATGACGCCCAATACCTTCTGGGTGGACGTGGCGTCGATGGATCTCGCGGAAGGGACACCCGTCCGAAAGCTCGGACTCGGACCGAACGAGAGCACCGTCTATTCCGGTGACTCCACTGACCAGTTCGAACGGGCGGAGGCATTCACGTTCGCGGGAGCATAAGGCTTCGGGGCGTAGTAAAAATCCAATCGTGAAACTTCTTGACATTTCTACTCCGTTCAGATGAAACTTTGTTGCATATTCGGGTTTCGTCAACGGAGGACGGCATGGGCATCACAGTGCAGACACGGAACGATGGTGCGCAGCTCAAACGGCGCAGGGCGCTCGTCGCCGGCTCCGTCGGAAATTTCATCGAGTGGTACGAGTTCGGTGTGTACGGGTTCTTCGCGACGATCATCGCGTCGAACTTCTTCAGCGCCGACGGCTCCGGCGACCTCGAAAGCCTGATCAAGACCTACGCGTCGTTTGCGTTGGCGTTTTTCTTCCGCCCAGTGGGGGCCGCGCTGTTCGGTCGACTCGGTGACCGCATCGGCCGACGTCCCACCCTGGTGATCGTTCTTCTGCTGATGTCGGCTGCGACGACCCTGATCGGTGTGCTCCCCACCTACGAGAGCGTCGGAATTCTGGCACCGCTTCTCTTGACGGTCCTTCGAATTCTGCAGGGATTGTCGGCCGGTGGTGAGTTCGGCGGTGCAGTGTCGGTGATGACCGAGTTCGCTCCGCCCGGACGACGTGGGCTGTACGGCTCGTGGCAGTCGTTCACCGTCGCACTCGGACTGCTCGCCGGTGCGGGGATCGCAGCACTCCTCGCCACTGTCCTCGACCCGGGACAGCTCGGTGACTGGGGCTGGCGCATTCCGTTCCTCCTTGCACTTCCGATGGGTCTGGTTGCTCTGTGGCTCAGGCTCCGCCTCGAAGAAACGCCGTCGTTCGAGCGTGCTCGATCAGTCCAGTCCGAACCGACAGCTGATGAAGCGGCGCCTGTAGTGCAGCCGACTGTCGGAGAGACAGCCAAGGCGATTCTGCTCGGAATCGGGCGGTTGATGGGGTGGTCTGCTGCCGGTTACACGTTCCTCGTCGTGATGCCGACTTATCTTCAGAGTTCACTCAACGCGACTTTCCATCAGGCACTTGTTGCTTCCGTGCTCGCCAATGCGGGCTTCGCGGTGACCATTCCGATCGCGGGCGGACTCAGCGATCGCATCGGACGACGCGCGGTCATGCTCACCGGCACCGTGATAATTCTGGTCTTGGCTCTGCCGCTGCTCAACGTCCTGCAGAACGAGCAGACGTCTTTGACAGCCAAGGGATTTGCAGTGTTTGCCGCCGGCGCCGCAGTGGGACTTGTTGCCGGACCCGGACCCGCCATGCTCTCCGAGATGTTCCCCACCTCGGTTCGGTACACCGGATTGGGACTCGCATACTCCCTGTCCAACGCGGTCTTTTCGGGCTGCGCCGGTTTGATCATCACGTGGCTGATCAAGGAAACGTCCAATCTCGATATTCCGGCCTACTTCGTGATGGCAACGTGCGCCGTCAGTGCGATCGCCTTGAGTACCTTGCGAGGAAATGCCCACAAGCGGGCACTCGTCGACTGACCGCAGCTTTTCCGAATGCCGAAACGATCCGAGTAAGGGATATTTCATGAGAGTCATCGGCCTGATGTCCGGTACTTCGTACGACGCTATCGATGCTGCCGCAGCAGACATCCGGATCGACGGGGACACTCTTGTGCTCACCCCACTGGGCATGGTCAGCGAACCGTATTCCGGTGAGTTGCGGGCTGCGGTGGCGGCTGCGGTACCGCCGGCGTCCACCACTGTCGGTCAGATCTGCCAACTCGACACCGAGATCGGACAGGCATTTGCGGCCGTGGCTGCGCGGGCGAACGAGGAACTGTGCGGTGGCAGTGCGGAATTGATCTCCTCACATGGTCAGACGATGTTCCACTGGGTCGAAGGAGCGCAAGTAAAGGGCACTCTTCAGCTCGGGCAGCCGGCCTGGATAGCCGAGAAGACCGGATGCACGGTCGTGTCGGACCTGCGCTCTCGCGACGTGGCGACGGGTGGTCAGGGTGCACCACTGGTCAGTGCGTTCGACGTATTGTGGCTCAACGGAAGAACTTCGGGTTCCGTCGCGCTCAATCTCGGTGGCATCGCGAACGTCACTGCTCCGGGAGGCGCTCCGACATCGACGGCAGATGGTGCCGCAGTACCGATTGCCTTCGACACCGGCCCCGCAAATGCGCTGATCGACGCTGCGGTAAGCGAATTCACCGCGGGGGAGCAGTGGTTCGATCTCGGAGGTGCTCTGGGCGCAGCGGGCACACCGAACGTCGATCTGCTCGCACAACTACTGAGCGAACCGTATTACGCGCAGCCCGCTCCCAAGAGCACAGGCAAGGAATTGTTCCATCGGGACTACCTACTCGCCGCACTGCGGGGCTACGAATCCTTGTCTCTGGCCGACATCGTCGCGACACTGACTGCACTGACCGCCCGGACCGTCGCCGATTCCGTCAAAGCGCTGGCGGCTACCGAAGTGGTGGTGTCAGGCGGTGGCACCAAGAACCCGACGTTGATGGCGATGCTCCGTGACGAACTGGGCGACATCGCGCTTGTCTCTTCGGACGAGCTCGGCGTCACTTCCGACATCAAGGAAGCATTGGCTTTCGCGGTTCTCGGCTATCTCACCGCACACGGATTGCCTGGAAGCATCGCTTCGTGCACCGGTGCGCGTCACGCCAGTGTGCTCGGATCTCTGACGCCAGGAAGCCGTGGGCTGCCTAGAATCACATCGGTGCCGTCAGCTCCGAAAACGATGCGAATCGAGGCGTTATGACTTTGGACCGGAGTGCTCCGGCGTCCGTCGACCTGCTTGCTCGTATTCGTGCATCACTGAGTAGCCTCTCGCCTGCCGAGCTGCGGATCGCCGAAATCATCGAAGCCGACCCCAGTCTGGCCTCCACCCTGACGGTCAACGACCTCGCCGAACGAGCGTCGACAAGCACGGCGACAGTGGTCCGCACAGCCAAACGACTCGGTTTCGAGGGTTATCCACAGCTTCGTCTCGCGCTGGCGGCGATCAGCGGGTCCGGTACAGAGAACACGATTCCGCTCGGTGTGGACATCGTTGCTGCCGACTCGGCCGGTGAAGTGATGGCCAAGCTCGCCGAGTTCGAATCCGAACAACTCAAGGGCACGGCGCAATTGACAGATCCTGCTGCGCTCGAAGAAGTTGTGTCCCGGATTCGATCCGCCCGCCGCGTCGAGGTCTACGGCATCGGCGCCTCTGGCATCGTCGCGCAAGACCTCACGTTGAAGCTCTCTCGCATCGACGTCAACTGCCGGGTTCATCTCGACCGAGACGCGGCCATGGTCAGCGCCAGCTTGCTCGGACCGGACGACATCGCAGTGGGGATCTCACATTCAGGTGAGACTTCGGATGTCGTGGAACCACTTGCCCTTGCGCGTCGAACCGGGGCGTCGACGGCTGCGATCACCGGAGGGGCACGATCGACGCTTGCCGTGCAGTCACATCACGTTCTGCTCACTGCCGGTAGAGAATTCGGTTTCCGATCGGCTGCGATGGCAAGCCGCACCGGTCAGCTGTTGGTAGTCGACACAATTTTTGCGATGGTGGCGCACTCGCTGCCCAGCGCACTCTCTGCTCTGCAACGAAGCCATGATGCCATTGCTTCGAAGCGGCACTGACGAGGAGTCGTCGCTGTGAGTACTGACGAGGAGTCGTCGCTGTGAGTACTGACGAGGAGTCGTCGCTGTGAATACTGACGAGGAGTCGTCGTAATGAATATCGATCGAGGAGGACTCGCCACAATGCAATTGGAAATGCTCTCCACCGAGAGACCCAACCCTCTGACCCGCGATCTCGATGTCATGTCGGTGTCGGGTCTGCTGACGGTGATGAATCAACAGGACGCAATCGTGGCCGGCGCGGTGGCAGCGGTACTACCCGCCATCGAAGCCGCAGTCGACTTGATCGTCGCGGCCCGAGCACAAGGTGGTCGACTGATCTACCTGGGAGCGGGGACAAGTGGGCGTCTGGGAGTTCTCGACGCGGTGGAATGCCCTCCGACGTTCGGGACCGATCCGGGCGAGGTGATCGGCATCATCGCCGGTGGCCCTGGAGCGTTTCTGAACGCCGTCGAGGGGGCAGAGGACGATCCGCGAGCGGCTGGGGTCGATCTCGACGCAATCTCGTTGAACGCCAACGACGTCGTGGTGGGTCTGGCTGCCAGCGGTCGTACCCCCTACGTCATCGGGGGACTCGATCACGCCCGCGAACTCGGCGCTGCAACAGTGGCAGTCTCGTGCAACCGGAACGCGGCAATGAGTTCTCACGCCGGCGTGGCCATCGAAGTGGAGACCGGCCCCGAAATCCTCACCGGATCGACGAGGCTCAAGGCCGGAACTGCGCAGAAGATGGTGTGCAACATGCTCTCCACGGCGAGTATGGTTCGCTCCGGGAAGGCATTCCACAATCTGATGGTCGATCTTCGGCCGACCAATGCCAAGCTTGTCGATCGTGCGAACCGGATCGTCGCGGCAGCCACCGGAGTCGATACCGAGATCGCTGCGGAGACCATCGACAATGCCGATGGTCAAGTGAAGGCAGCGGTCGTCATGTTGTTGGCCGAATGCGACTTCGCCGAAGCAACCGAACTGTTGGACCGCGCTTCGGGTTCGGTACGTGAGGCCATCGTCGGAGCCGGCAAGAGCAGTGAGGAAGTCTGAATGGAAATCGTCATAGTTCCCAGTCCGGAGGACGGCGGGCGAATCGCTGCCGATATCGTTTGCGGCGCAATCGAAAACGGAGCGCGGACGCTCGGCCTCGCGACCGGATCGTCACCGCTGCACACGTATCGAGAGCTGATCAAGAGGCATCGAGAATCGGGAGTGTCGTTCGCGGCGATGAGCGCGTATCTTCTCGACGAGTATGTAGGTCTCACGTCCGATCAGCCGCAGTCCTACGCGCACACCATCCGCACGGAACTCGTGGATCACCTCGACATCGACAATGCGCGAGTGTTCAGCCCCGACGGCGGGGCCGCGGATCCCAGTGACGCTGCCCGGCGTTACGACGCTGCCATCGCCGAAAACGGTCCCATCGACGTGCAGATCCTCGGCATCGGCCTGAACGGACACATCGGTTTCAACGAGCCCTCCTCCTCGCTTGCATCGCGCACCCGAGTGAAGACCTTGACCGAGAGGACCCGCGCCGACAATGCACGGTTCTTCGCAGACCCAGCCGACGTACCGCATCATGTGATCACGCAAGGGCTCGGAACCATCAGTGATGCAAGGCATCTCGTCCTGATCGCGGACGGCGCCCGCAAAGCGCCCGCCGTCCGGGCCGCGGTCGAAGGTCCGGTCTCGGCATTCTGCCCGGCGTCGGTGCTGCAGCTGCATCCACACGTGACCGTCATAGTCGACGAGGCAGCTGCCGGCGAACTCCAACTAGCGGACTTCTACCGCTACACAACCGAGCACAAGCCTGCAGAGCAAGGTTACTGAAAAGCGGGCTGCTGAAAGCGGACTTGATCTCCAGCGCAGTTGAGGTCCTAGCCTCGGGGGATGATCAACGCCAGAGGTCCAGCGGTATGCCCGCCTGCGGCGCCCCGATTCTTCTCACCACCGCTCAGTGTCGCGATCGTCGGAGCGGGGCCGGCGGGAATCCACGCCGCCGGCGCTCTCGCCGAACTTGCGCCCGGCACCAAGACAGACGTGTTCGAGCGTCTACCGACGCCGTACGGACTGGTGCGCTACGGTCTCGCACCAGGGCACCCCGAGTCCGAAAAGTTCGCCCATTCTCTGCACACCACGCTGGTCGCCAGTGAGTTCCGGCTGTTCTGCAACGTGGAGATCGGAAAGGACCTTTCCGTCGATGACCTACGTTCGTCCTACGATGCCGTGATCATTGCAACCGGTGCGCCGCGGGATGCACCTCTCGACATTCTCGGCGTCGAGCTTCCAGGTTCTTTCGGTGGCGCCGAGTTTGTCGGTTGGTACAACGATCACCCGGACAGCTCGCCGCAGTGGCCGCTGAACGCGGAATCGGTCGCAGTGATCGGAGGTGGCAACGTCGCACTCGACGTCACCCGTATGCTCCTCGCCGAGGCGCAATCGCTGCAGGCCACGGACGTCTCCGACCAAGTTCGGGAAGGGATCGCCGGCAGTCGAGTTCGCGAAGTACACATCTTTGTCCGGCGCGGACCAGCCGACGCTCGCTTCTCCCCGAACGAGTTGCGCGCTCTCGGTGAACTACCCGGCGTAGATGTTGTCGTCGATTCTGTCGATGTCGTACCGGACCGGCATGTCGAGCGGATGACCAAACAGTTGGTGCACACCCGACTGGCAGTCGAGACACTCCGTGGTTTCGCGGACACTGCGCCTGCCGACCGAACTGCCCAGCGTCGAGTTCACCTGCACTTCTACCGACAGCCGGCGCAGATTCTCGGCAACGGGAAAGTCGAGGCACTCCGCGTCGAGCGGACAGTCCCGGACGGATACGGTCACGTCACCGCTTCGGGTATCTGTACCGACTATCCGGTTCAAGCTGTGTACCGGGCAATCGGATTTCTCGGGACGCCACTTGCCGGGGTGCCTTTCGATCACGGACGCGGCAATGTTGCGCACCAGGGCGGCGCAGCGGTCGACGAGAGCGGCTCGCCGATCGCAGGTTTGTTCGTGACGGGCTGGATGAAGCGAGGTGCCGCCGGGCTGATCGGTGCGGCTCGGCCTGATGCACGCCAAACCGTCGAAACCTTGCTGCGACAGTTGGATTCGGCATACGAGCGTCGAGCCGGCCACGGCCGTATCGCGGAGGTCCTCAGGGCCGGCAGAGTGGTGCCCGTCGATTGGGACGGATGGCTTCGCATCGATGCCGCCGAACGTGCCCTCGGTGTGAAGCATGGGCGTGATCGGATCAAAATCAAAGAGCGCGACGAACTCGTTCGCATCGGCACGGAGTCGGCAGTTCACGCCGAATAGATTCGCTGGGGTCTGGAGTACCACCGGGGTTACGCTGAAGTGAGTCACTCCGATTCATTGTGATCGAGGTGCGGAACAGAAGTGTCATGAATGAACGTGGTGCGCAGGCCAGTGACGCGACAATCGCGAGCGGGCCCCTGACCGAACGGGGCACCGTCACCGAGTTGCGCCCCTCAACGCTGCCGGTGATGCGTGACGGCCAGAACGGTGCAGACGGCCTCGGCCGCCTTGTGGCGGATTGGGAGGAGGGACGAACCCCGTCCGACCTGAGCGACTATCTGCCTGATCCAGCCAAGATTCGTCGGGCGGCGCTGATCGAATTGGTCGGAATCGACATGGAGTACCGCTGGCTGAAAAATGATTGCCCGAAACGGCTCACGGATTACTGTGCCGAGTATCCCGAATTACTCGAAGAACCATTACCGGCCGAGCTCCTGTACGAGGAGTTCCGGCTGCGGAAGCAGGGTGGGGAGGACGTCGCAGCAGCCGAGTACCTCAGCGAGTTTCCCTTGCAGGCAGAGAGTTTCGAGCAGATGTTCGACCGTGATTCGATGGCCGGTCGCGAAGACGTGATGATGTTGGGACTCTCGGGTTTCGACGAGTTCGAAATCGGGCAGCACCTGGACGATTTCGAGCTGGTGTTGGAACTCGGGCACGGCGCATTCGCCCGAGTGTTCCTCGCTCGGCAACTCTCGATGCAGCGGTGGGTTGCGTTGAAAATCTCGCGCAACGTCGGAGTCGAGCCGCAGACTCTCGCCCAGCTCGACCATCCCAACATCGTCCGGGTCTTCGATCAACGGTTGCTCGAGGAACGCGCACTGCGAGTCCTGTTCATGGAATACGTGCCGGGTGGGACCCTGCTCGACGTGGTCAAACTTGTCCGCGTGACACCGCAGGCGCAGCGGTCCGGACAACTACTTCTCGACGCCATCGACAAGACCCTGGCGAAGAAGGGAGAGATGAAGCCCAGCGAGACGAGCCTGAGGAGCGAGATCGCTGCGATGTCGTGGCCGGAGACCGTGGCCTGGATGGGGATGCGACTGGCCGATGCCCTCGAGTATGCGCGTGAGCACGGCGTATTACATCGGGACATCAAGCCGGCGAATGTCCTGCTCAGCGTCGAAGGCATCCCCAAGCTCGCCGACTTCAACGTCAGCTCGAGTGAGGAGGTCTCGACCGAGGACGCTGCATGTTTTGTCGGAGGCTCGCTTGCCTACATGTCTCCGGAGCAATTGGAGGCCTGTGCGGTGGGGGCGCCTGGCACACTCGACACCCGTAGCGACATCTATGCACTGGGCGTGATGTTGTGGGAACTCCTCACCGGGAGTAGGCCTTTCACGGACGACGGTACGGGGGAGAGCCCACCGTCGCCCAAGAAGGCGCTCGAGGCCCGCCGGCGCGGGGTGGATCCCGCAGCCGAGGCACGGCTACCGGACGACTGTCCGCCGGCGCTGCGCCGAGTTCTGGTCAAGTCTCTCTCGCCGGAGAGAGACGGAAGGTGGTCTGGCGGCCGAAAGTTGGCTCGTCAGTTCGCACTGTGTCTGGACCGGTCTGCTCGCAATCTGGTGGACCCACCGGAAGGGAGTCCACGTTCGACGTTGTGGAAGTGGGCGCTGCCGATAGTGCTTGCCGCGATCGGAATTCCGAATCTTCTTGCGGCGGGCTACAACTACTACTACAACAAGATGCTGATCATCTCGGGTCTCTCGCCGCAGGCTCAGCAGCATCTCGAGCAGGTTCATCTGGTCATCGGGGTGGCTGCGTTCTCTCTCGGTGCCGCAGCGATCCTGTATTGGTGTCGGCTTGCACTCACCGTGCCTCACGGACTGCGCAACGGTCAGACGTACAGCGCGGAGGTCTTGAACAAAGCGCGTACCGCGACGCTGAATGTCGGACATCGCGCGGTGGTGATCGCATTCGGGCTGTGGGTTCTGGCCGGTATCGCATATCCGGTCGCATTGCAGATTGCCGCCGGCGGAATTCCGCAGCGAGCCTACGTGCACCTGATGTCGTCGCTGGCGGTGTGCGGCGCCGTCGCAGTCGCGTATCCGTTCTTCATCCTGACGTATTACTCGGTTCGATGTCTGTATCCGATCTTGTTGTCGCACGGCGAGTTACGAAGCGACGACGGTCGCGATATTCGCTCACTGGGTCGGAGCAGCACGCGTTACCTCGCAGTCGCGGCGTCGGTTCCCCTGGTGGGAATCGCGGGGCTCAGTTTTGTCGGTTCGGGTGCCGGTGAGGAACTCAACGCAACAGTCCGTGCGCTGTGTTTGGGCGGGATCGCCGGATTCATCGTTGTGTATCAACTGTTTCGACGGATCGAAAGTGACCTCCGAGCACTGCTGCGCGTCGTGTCTCTCGAGGTGTCGGCGTCTCCGTAAGTGCCGAACAACCGTATTCGAGTCGGCCTATGTGGAAGTGCTCTTGCGTGGTCGGCTGCGACGAACTGCTTTGGTGCGAGGCGGAGACTTCTCTTCCGATTCTTCCTGAGGGTCGTCGCGCCAGTGAATCTCGATTTCTATCTCGACTTCGTTGCCGTCGACTTCGATCTCGAGTTCCCACCGAACCTGTTCCGGAACACTGATTTCGATCGAGTCCCCACCCGACCCCAGCTCCACTTCCGATCCACTGGCGAGGGCTTGGCCGAGGGCGATGAGTCGGTCGGCGACTTCCTGCCGTGAGAGTTCTGACTTCCTCTTGATCTCCAGTTTGGGCACGAGCACTCCTGACCTCGGCGGATTCTCCCTTTCACGGTAGTTGGACGAAGGGGAGATTGTCGGAGTTTGTGGAACCACACAGCAGGACGCGTCGACGCGCAACAAACCTGAAGGCGGTGTGGGGACGCCAGAAAGAGCGAGGAATCCGGCTCACTTCCAGCACGGACGAATCGGGCGGGAGGGCCCTGTCAGCGATGATTTTCGCGAAAGTCTGGGTTCAGTCCAGAAGATTGCGCAATAGTGGAAAGGTGCCTTCGACGCCGGATTATGCAGCCCAACTGCGTAACGCTGAGCTTCGCGTGACTCGTCCCAGAGTCACGGTGCTCGAGGTTGTGCATGCACGCCCACACGCAGCCACCGAGACTGTCTTCGATGCTGTGCGGGCTGTTCTGCCTGGGGTGTCGCGGCAGGCGGTCTACGACGTGTTGCACGCTCTCACCGACGCCGGGCTGATCAGGCGGATCCAACCGTCCGGATCGGTGGCGCTGTACGAGTCACGCGTCGGCGACAACCATCATCACGTCGTCTGCCGGTCCTGTGGGGTCGTTTCAGATGTCGACTGCGCAGTCGGAGAGGCACCGTGTTTGACGCCGTCGGCGCACAACGGTTTCGTTCTCGACGAAGCCGAGGTCATTTACTGGGGCCTGTGTCCCGACTGCTCGACAACTCAGAGTTTGCGATCACAAACGTGATCGAAGTCCGTTCTACTCGCTCATGGAGGGATTATCGTGTCCGATAGTTGCCCGGTTGCTCACGACGGAAACACCGAGAGCACCAGCGAAAGTGAAAACCCCGCAATCCCGTCTCCGACGCCTACCGGGAATCGTCCGAGAACAAACAGCGACTGGTGGCCGAATCAGCCGGATCTCTCTGTCTTGCATTCACATTCGTCGAAGTCGAATCCGATGGGTGCCGACTTCGATTACGCCCAGGAATTCGCCAAGCTCGATGTCGAGGCGCTAAAGCGCGACGTCATCGCGTTGATGACGGCGTCGCAGGATTGGTGGCCGGCCGACTACGGGCACTACGGCGGACTCTTCGTGCGTATGAGCTGGCATGCTGCCGGCACCTATCGCATTGCAGACGGCCGCGGCGGTGGCGGCCAAGGTGCTCAGCGTTTCGCCCCGCTCAACAGTTGGCCGGACAACGCCAGCCTCGACAAGGCCCGGCGCCTGCTTTGGCCCGTGAAGCAGAAGTACGGAAAGCAGGTTTCCTGGGCCGACCTGCTGGTGTTCGCGGGCAACTGTGCCCTGGAGTCGATGGGGTTCAAGACCTTCGGCTTCGGATTCGGCCGAGAAGACATCTGGGAGCCCGAGGAGATCTACTGGGGTCCCGAGGACACCTGGCTCGGCGACGAGCGTTACAGCGGAGACCGTGAGCTGTCCGGACCGCTCGGAGCCGTGCAGATGGGCCTGATCTACGTCAATCCCGAAGGACCCAACGGGCAACCGGATCCGGTAGCGGCCGCCCGCGACATCCGAGAAACGTTCGCCCGCATGGCGATGAACGACGTGGAGACAGCTGCGCTGATCGCCGGCGGTCACACCTTCGGCAAGACGCACGGAGCCGGACCGGCCGACCTCGTCGGACCGGAGCCGGAAGGTGCTCCCATCGAGCAGCAGGGACTGGGCTGGAAGAGTGCCTTCGGCACGGGTGTGGGTAAGGACGCGATCACCAGTGGTCTCGAAGTCGTGTGGACTCCCACTCCGACGAAGTGGGACAACACCTTCTTGGAGATTCTGTACGGCTACGACTGGGAGCTGACCAAGAGTCCGGCGGGTGCGTGGCAGTGGATTCCGAAGGACGGCGCGGGGGCGGGCACCATCCCGGATCCGTTCGATTCGTCGGCCGGACGCACCCCGACGATGCTGACGACCGACCTGTCCCTACGCCTGGATCCGACGTACGAGAAGATCACCCGGCGCTGGCTCGATCATCCGGAAGAATTCGCCGAAGAGTTCGCCAAGGCTTGGTACAAGCTCCTTCACCGTGACATGGGACCGGTCACGCGCTACCTGGGACCTTGGGTTCCCGAGCCGCAGCTGTGGCAGGACCCGGTTCCCTCGGCCGATGATCAACTGATCGGGGACGCAGACATCGCGATCCTCAAGAGTCGACTTCTCGACTCCGGGCTGTCCATTTCGCAGTTGGTATCGACGGCGTGGGCGTCTGCCGCGAGCTTCCGCAGCACGGACATGCGCGGCGGCGCCAACGGTGCGCGAATCCGACTGGAGCCGCAGAAGAATTGGGAAGTCAACGAGCCTGCAGCTCTCTCCGCGGTGCTTCAGACTCTCGAGCGTGTTCAGCAGGACTTCAACCAGGCTGGTGGAGCAAAGGTTTCTCTCGCCGACCTGATCGTTCTGGGTGGTACAGCGGCCGTCGAACAGGCTGCGAAGAACGCCGGACAGGACATCACGGTCTCGTTCACGCCGGGCCGAACGGATGCAACGCAGGAGCAGACAGACGTCGACTCGTTCGAGGTACTCGAACCCCGGGCCGACGGATTCCGGAACTACCTCAAGGGAGGCGAGAAGATTCCGGCAGAGATTCTGTTGGTCGACCGCGCGTACATGCTGTCGCTGACCCCGCCCGAGGTGACAGTGCTGGTCGGCGGACTTCGCGCGCTGAACGCGAACTTCGGCAATACCCGTCACGGCGTGTTCACCGATCGTCCCGAGACGTTGACCAACGATTTCTTCGTCAACCTTCTCGACATGGGTACCGAGTGGAAGCCGTCGAAGACGGACGAAAACGTATACGACGGCGTTGATCGCGTGACGGGCGATCCGAAGTACACGGCAACTGCGGTCGATCTCGTTTTCGGATCGAATTCGCAACTGCGTGCACTCGCCGAGGTGTACGCCAGCGCAGACGCCAAGCAGAAGTTCGCCGAGGACTTCGCCGCAGCCTGGACCAAGGTGATGGACCTCGACCGGTTCGACGTGAACTGATCCAGCAGATCGTCGACGACGCCCCGCGAGCTTGTTCTCGCGGGGCGCCGTCATTTCACGCGCACGATAGCGTGGTCGTGTGGCCGATCAATTTGCGCTGGTACCAGCGGTGTACGTGATGTTCTGTCGAAGCAACCCGGTACAACGGCGCGAGGTGCTGCTGCAATTGCGCGAGGGCACGGGATTCATGGACGGATACTGGGCTCACGCTGCTGCGGGCCACGTCGAACTGGGGGAGTCGGCGATCGACGCTGCCGTTCGGGAGGCTGCGGAAGAACTTGGTGTCGAATTGCTTTCCTCGGAACTGAAGCCGCTGACCGTGTTGCATCGCCGCCACGCGGACGGGAGCGAACCGGTGGATCATCGAGTGGACTTCTTCTACGAATGCCGCACGTGGTCGGGTGAACCACGCCGGATGGAGCCGTTGAAATCTGCAGATCTGCGGTGGTGGCCGGTTGACGAACTCCCGGAGAAGTTGGTCGACCACGAGCGTTTCGTAATCGAAGCCCATCACTCCGGTCAGCTCGCACCCATCCACAGTTACGGCTTCTGACCGGGTGACGATCTGATTCAGGCTTCGCTGGCAACGATGACCGGGCAGTGTGCTTTTCGAATCATCGCACTGCTCGTGGTGCCGAGAGCGGTGTCGTCGAACGAGCTTCGCCCACGCCGACCCACGACGAGAAGCCGTGCCTCGGTGGAGAGTTGTTCAAGAATGGCAACCGAGGGGCCGTCGAACTCGATCTGACGGATCGCGACGCCAGGGTAGAGCGTGGCCCAACCCGACAGTTGCCACGTCAGCGGCGTCGAGTGCTGGGGCGCGTGCCCGGATGCGAAGTCTCGACGCAGCTCGGCCTCTGGCGGCGCTGCGTGCACGACGACCAGTTCGGTGTTCGCTGCCTCTGCTTCCTTGAATGCGATGGCCAGAGCGCTTTCGCTGTAGGCGCTTCCGTCCAAACCGACGACAACCGGCAAGGCTGCCGCAGCGCTGCTTTCACGCGGTGTTCCGACTCTTGCGAACGAACATGTCGGTCCAGGTGCGGCGGGATCGTCCTGTGGTGCGACGATCAAGGCGGCCTCAGCTGTCAGCGCGGTGAGAATTGCGGTGTTCTCCCCGGAGATCAGATCGGTCCGGATCCGAAGATCTGGCGACACCGACTCGGCGATCTGAATGGCCTCCATGAACAGGCCGGTCGGCGATGCCGAGGTGTTCAGATCGGCGCTCGGAGCTACGAAAACGATTCGCATCCAGAGACCGTGGCGATGTGCGAACTCAGCCGCCCACGTGATCTCGCCGGGGCGCAGCGGGGATCCGTCGATGCACACGACCACCGCTCCGTCCGCGGACCACTCCGAGGTGATGAGATCAGTCGATAGTTCGGGCTTCATCGTGAACTCCTCGAGCTGTGTCTGTTGAATGCGAACTAGCTTGCAGGACAGTGCCGAACAGCAATCCTGCGACGACTATCGAGCACGCGGCAGTCGTCAGGGGCAACCACACGAGCGTCGTGACAGCGAACATGAGCACGAGCAACGGGGCGAGGAGATGGCCGGGTTTCGCTCGGCATTCGTGGTGCTGCTTTTCTGCCCAGGCTCGGTACTTCGTGCCGTCATTCATGTTGTTTCACCTCAGTTCTCACGTCGGAAACCGACTTGTGACCAAGCAGTCCGACATGCGCCTCGTCGCGCATTCTTTCGACCATGTGGGGGTAGTGCAGTTCGAATGCCGGCCGCTCACTGCGGATTCGGGGAAGTTCGGTGAAGTTGTGTCGCGGTGGTGGGCAGGACGTCGCCCATTCGAGCGAGTTTCCGAAGCCCCAAGGATCGTCGACGGTCACAATTCGGCCGTACCGGTAGCTCTTGAAAACGTTCCAGATGAACGGAATCGTCGAGGCTCCGAGCACAAACGCGCCGATGGTCGAGATCGTGTTGAGAAGAGTGAAATTGTCCGATGGCAGGTAGTCCGCGTACCGACGAGGCATGCCCTGGGCGCCGAGCCAATGCTGGACGAGAAATGTTGCGTGAAAGCCGATCAGGGTCAACCAGAAATGGATCTTGGCGAGCTTCTCGTCCAACATCCGGCCGGTCATTTTCGGGAACCAGAAGTAGATTCCGGCGTATGTCGCGAACGCGATTGTCCCGAAGAGGACGTAATGGAAATGCGCGACAACAAAGTACGAGTCGGTGACATGAAAGTCCAAGGGCGGGCTGGCAAGGATGACGCCGGAGAGTCCGCCGAACAGGAATGTGACCAGGAAGCCGACGGAGAACAGCATGGGCGATTCGAAAGTCAACTGCCCCTTCCACATGGTGCCGATCCAGTTGAAGAACTTGACTCCGGTGGGAACTGCGATCAGGAAGGTCATGAACGAGAAGTAGGGGAGGAGAACGGCGCCGGTTGCGTACATGTGGTGCGCCCACACAGCGATCGACAGTGCAGCAATTCCCAATGTTGCGTAGACCAATCCGGTGTATCCGAAGATCGGCTTGCGGCTGAAGACGGGGAAGATCTCCGAGACTATGCCGAAGAACGGCAGCGCCAGAATGTAGACCTCGGGATGGCCGAAGAACCAGAACAGGTGCTGCCACAACATGACTCCACCGGTGGCGGGGTCGAACAGGTGCGCTCCCAGGTGCCGGTCCACCCACAGTCCGATCAAGGCAGCAGCGAGCAGCGGAAAAACGAAGAGGATCAGCATGCTGGCGACCAGCGCATTCCACGTGAAGATCGGCATGCGGAACATCGTCATACCCGGGGCGCGCAGGCAGACGATCGTCGAAACGATGTTGACTGCGCCGAGGATGGTGCCGACGCCGCCGAGAGCGAGACCGATGATCCACAGGTCGGCGCCCATGCCGGGGGAGTGGAGTTCGCTGGTGAGCGGTACGTAGGCGGTCCAGCCGAAATCTGCCGCACCACCAGCAGTTACGAATCCGGCGGACGCGATCAGTCCGCCGAAGAGATAGAGCCAGTAGCTGAAGGCGTTGAGTCGCGGGAAACACACGTCCGGCGACCCGATCTGCAGTGGCATGAGGTAGTTGGCGAATCCGAAGAACACCGGGGTCGCGTACAGCAGGAGCATGATCGTGCCGTGCATGGTGAACAACTGGTTGTACTGCTCGTTGGACAGGAATTGCATTCCCGGAACGGTCAATTCCATGCGCATGAGTAGTGCCATCAGTCCGCCGATCAAGAAGAAGGCAAACGATGTCACGATGTACATCAGACCGATCATCTTGTGATCGGTGGTCCTGAGGATCTCGACCAGTTTCGAACCCTTCGGAGCGGTTCGGGGAATTGCATCGGCGGGGGAATCGACCTCACCGACCGGCCGGGGCGCGAGATCAACCACGACGGCCGCCTACGCACATCGACGTGACGAAAGACCGAGAATGCCTGGGACTGTGGAACATAACGCAATGATCGTGGCGACCGGGAACTCGGACGAGGGGAAAAGGTCCCTAGGATCGGAACAGAGGCATGGCGTAGATCACGTGGTCCGGTACGGTCGAGAGAGTTGTCTTCACGAGCCGAAAGAAAGCGAGATGGTCATGGCATGTCGTATCAGTGAACTGGTGCTCGGTTGCCGGGAACCCGAGGTGCTGGGCCGGTTCTGGTGCGAGGTCCTGGACTTCGTCGTGCTCGATCGAATGGACGACGGTTCGTTGGAGATCGGCCCACGCGAAGGGTTCGGCGGTCCGCAGCCGACGATCATCCTCAGTCGCAGAGACGAACCGGAGAAGGGTAAGCCCCGCCTGCATATCGACGTCAACGCCACCGATCGCGATCAGGAGGCCGAACTGGAACGCCTGTTGAGTCTTGGTGCGCGGCCGGCCGACATCGGCCAGACAGGGCACGAACAATGGCATGTCCTGGCCGATCCGGAAGGTAACGAGTTCTGCCTGCTCAAGGCCCAACTGGATCCGCTCTGACGCTCAACGATGCTGGATCGGCAACGGACTTCGCCTGGGGCTCAGCGGAACACGCCACACCAGTTCGGTGACACCGTTCTCGCTGGTGATGTTGCTCGAGCCTCCGCACTGACGAGCGCGGGTCGCCAGGTTGTCGAGACCGTGGATTCTGGTTGCCTGGTCGATTCCCACACCGTCGTCGACGATGCTGATGACAAGCTCCTCGGTGGCCCGGATGGTGACGTCGATGGCATCGGCATGTGCATGCCGCAGAGCGTTGCTCAAGCCCTCGCGCACAACGGCTTCGGCGTGCGGGGCAAGTCGAGACGGGACGGAACTGTCGATGGTTCCCTCGAAAGTGACGCTGGGAGTGATCGACGAGTGGCCGGACAGACCGTTGACGGCATCGAGTAGTCGCCGCCGCAGGCTTGTGGGAGTAGACATCTCGCTCGTATGGAGGTCGAAGACTGCGGTGCGGATTTCACGGACTGTTCGATCGAGTTGATCGACAGAGGTGTCCAATACGGTTCGAACGGTGTCCTCGTCGCCTGGACGTTGCAGCACCCCCTGCAAACTCAACCCGGTGGCGAACAACTGTTGGATGACGTGGTCATGGAGATCCCGCGCGATTCGGTCGCGATCTTCGAGGACGTCGACCAGTCTTTCTTTCCGTTGCTGTTCTGCGAATTCGACAGTGACAGAAGCGATGTCTGCCATCGCCGTCAGTTGCTCGATCTCGTCCACTCCCCACGGGCGGTTGCTGCGGCGTGACGCGAAGAGAACACCGCCGCCGAACGAGGTTCCGGAGAGGGGGAGTGCGACCACTGATTCGTCGCCGGAAACGTTCAGTGCCGGAACGGAACTGCCATGTGGTGCAGAGATCGGCCGCCGGCTCCGCGCAGCGTCGTCGATCACGGTCCCGGACAGATCGACGGCTGATCCGGTCGCGGGGGCAGGCTGGGAATCAGCAGCATCGGCGACGTGGACTACCGGCTCTCTGCCGAGGTCGTAGCGAACGACGCACACAAGATTTCCATCCGTGAGGTGCCGCGTCGTCCGAACCAGTTCCGATAGCGTCTCGTCGCGGGATCCGCCGCTGAGCAGACGTGCATTGACGGCGGCGACGGCCTTGAGCCAGGCTTCTCGCGTCCGGGATTCCTCGAACAGACGCGCATTGTCGATGGCGATGCTCGCAGCATTTGCCAGAATCTGGAGTACAGCCTCGTCGCGGTCGTCGAATGCAGTCCGTTCCGAGCTGTCCGCGAGGTAGATGCTGCCGAACACCTCGCCCCTGACGAAGATCGGAACACCGAGAAACGTGTCCATCGGCGGATGATTGGTCGGAAACCCTGCCGAGGACGGATGCGAGGAGATTCGGTCGGTTCGAACCGGGCACGGTTCTCGAACGACCAGGCCCAGCAGGCCGTGACCTTCGGGAAGATGCCCGATCTTGGCAACCTGCCCCTGAGTCATACCGGAGTGGATGAATCGGGACAAGCGTCCGTCGGGGGATTTCACGCCGAGCGCGCCGTAGTCCGCTTCGAGGAGATGTCGCGCGACGTCGACTATCTGTTGCAGGGTTTCGTCGAGCTGGAGTGTGGACCCGACGGTCAACACGGCACTGAGCAGTTTGGGAATTGCAGTCGGGTTGAGAGCAGTCAGCTCTGCGCTTCCGGCGATGTCGCCGAAAAGGCTGAGCATGAGCGCGTCGCGGCTACCTGGCATGGTGCGTGCCCGTGGTGGCGGAGAAGGGCGAGCCGGATGGCGTCAGCAGGTGAGTGGTCGCCTGGCCGGAAGGATCCGGGTGCGAAGTGCCCGCACGAAGCTTTGTCGCCAGAACTGCGGCCTGCGTTCGACGTTCGAGACCCAGTTTCTCGAGGATGCGTGAGACGTAGTTCTTGACTGTTTTCTCCGAGAGTTCTGCGTGCGAGCTGATCTCTCGATTGCTCAGTCCCTTGCCGATCAACTCGAAGATCAAGAGCTCCTGATCGGTCAACAGGGCTGCCGCAGTACCCGACTCCTGTTCGGACCGGATGCGCCGGACCAAACCGATCACCGCCTGGGTGTTCAACAGCGACTTGCCGGTAGCAACCGTGCGGATCGCCGACACCAGGTCGTGGCCGCGGATGTTCTTGAGGACGAATCCTCGTGCGCCGGCGATCAGGGCGTCGAGCAGTGCGTCGTCGTCGGAGTACGACGTGAGCATCAAAGTGGCGGCGCTCGGGTAGGTCGACGCCAGTTCTCGGCACAGTTCCACACCGTTACCGTCGGGAAGTCTGACGTCCATGACAACCACGTCGGGTCGGCATTCGGGTATTCCGGCCGAGGCTTCGCGAACACACGACGCCTCGCCAACAACGTTGAATCCCGATACCTGGTTCAACAGGTCTGCCAATCCACGACGGACGATCTCGTGGTCGTCGACCAGATAGATGCCGATCGTCACGGTGGTCACCTCTTCCAGCTCACGCCTGCCGTCGATGTTACCGGACGGTAATGTCCCGACAGGATCGGGTTGTCCGACCGATGGTCGACAAAAAACCCGCGTCGAAGGGTGCGAGACCGAGTCTCGATTGCACAGAGTCAAAGGTCCCGACCGTCACGAGATCTGAATCACCCAGATCTCGTGAGGCGGTGGGTGTGAGCTGAATGTGATTGCACCGGTGGCTGTTCGATCCGCTCAGTCGACGGGAGCGAGTTCGACGGAGACGTAGACACCCTTGCCTTTTCGGTGTGCGAGTGCCTCGCCGGGGCGATCGATACCGTCCAGTTGGAGAACGATCGGACCTTGTTCCGGGTAGAAATTGCGCCACCAACTCTTCTTGTCTGGCATGGCAACGCCGATCGTCACATGGTCGCCTTTTCGTTTGTAGGACACGGGCGCGCTGAAGGTGCGACCGGACTTGCGTCCGACGTAGGTGATGACGGTCATGGAACGGCCCAGTAGTTTGCCTACGATCGGAGCGCCGATCAGTGGTTGGACCACTACGTTCACGGCGGCGGATACACGTTGGAAAGTGTTCACGAGAAGCCCTTTCACGACGAATGCTGCACGAATTCGAATCCTGCACGGAAATGGTGCGTGCAGTAGTTCTATCCTGCTCGACCGGGAATGTCGCGTGGGCAGAAATTGGTACAAACCGGTGTGCCGAAGCGAGTAGCGTGGGGTACGTCGAGGGTCATTCGAATATGCGCGGTCAAGCCATGTCGTCCTCGACGCCAACCCGGTCTGTGGTCGAACGGCCGAGAACTGGAGCGCCTGTATGGCGTCGAACCCGTCCGATGTGTCGAATGCACGAGGGCAATCCGAGTCGACTGACGAGGATCAGAAAACACCGTCGATCTGCCCGGCGTGTCAGCACAGTATGGAATCCCATGATCCGCTCGGGGTTCGCTTCTGCGCAGTGACTGCCGACCGCGGTCTCGATCGAAAGTGCATCTGCGCTGCCGATCGTGAGGAAATTCAGCACTACTCGCGATACTGATCCGCCTGGGCATCACGTCAATTCATACGCCAAGATTCGACTGTCACCTCGACGACACTGCCCGCGCCACTGAACGCGCCGCGGGTGAACCGCACTGAGTGACAGATTCACCCTCGTTGCGACCACTTGCCGCGCAGAAGCATCAGTGCGGTAAGGGTGAGGCCCCATCCGATCGTGGACAGTGCGACGCCCACGCCTGCCTGTCCGGTGACATCAGTACTGGCGTCGATGCTGAATGCGGTGGTGAATCCCGCAGCAGTGCCGGCAGCGGCCGTCATACCGCCGGCCTTCATCCATCGCGAGCAATGGGCGGAACCGAAACACGCCAGAATCACTGTCAGTCCACAGGCGACGACCTGCCAGGTGGGGAACTGTGTCGGGGCAGGCAGGCCGGGGCCGCGGAATCCGCCTTTGTAGTCGGCTGACCAGCTGAGCCAGCCCATGCAAGACAGAAAGCCCAGTGCAAAGGCCAACAGGCCGGTGCTCCACAGTCCGAGTGAGCCCGATCCCGTGTGCCCGCCGCCGAGGGCGGTCGTGGAGTGCTCCAGGCCAGTTCGTTCCGAACGCCAGATTGTCCAGATGATGCTCGCGCCGATAGTTGCGGGCACGCCGACGAAGATGAATGCAATCCAGAGAAACTGCGGCCAGGAGAACTCGAGATCGACAGTCATAGTCGGAGTATGCGCGCACTTCGAATCATGTGCGCCCATCTGTCAATCTGGCGAGTTGCGGGTCAACCTTCCTCGACCTTCTCCACATGTGTACTTGTAGGGTCCAGGTCGATATTCCGTGTGTTGATCAGTCGAAGCCTGGGAACCGGATCGCCCGTGGTGTCGTCGATCAAGATCGAGTGTGGCTCACCGTCATCGAAGGCGTGGCGCTCTCCCCACTGTCGCAGGCTAATGATCACGATGAACAGATCCATACCGCGTTCGGTCAGGATGTACTCGTTGCGGGTACCTTGCGCGTTCGGTTGGACTTCGAAGATTCCCTGCTCGACAAGGACTTTGAGCCTGTCCGTGAGAATGTTCTTTGCGATGCCCAGGTTTCGTTGAAACTGACTGAATCTCGATGACCCGTCGAAGGCGTCACGCACGATCAGCAGCGACCATCTGTCGCCGATGATGTCGGCCGCTCGGGCCGTCGGGCAGTGCGGGTCCGTCCATTGTGCGCGATCCGGCATCGAGTTCCTCATTGGTTGCGTTTTGAAACTGTATTGACGTAACCTCCAAATGGTATCAAAACGCAACCAAGTTGAGGTGGAAGTGCCTGCACGTCATGCTGTCGAGAACGCGCGGGGCAAGTTGAAAATGTCTCGCGGACTTCGCCTGTTGCTCGCAGTGCTCTGCGGGGTCTCGGTAGCCAACATCTACTACGCACAGCCGCTCCTCGGGCAAATAGGCTCGGATCTTTCCATTCCTCCGGCCGGCCTCGGTTTCGTAGTCGCACTCGCCCAACTCGGTTATGTGGTGGGGTTGATCGTGTTGGTGCCATTGAGCGATCTCGTGAATCGAAAGAAATTGATCGCAATCCAGATCGTCGCTGCTGCAACGGGAACGATGCTTGTTGCTCTGGCCACCACGAATCTGCAGCTGTTGATCGGGATGGCGGTCGCAGGCACGTTCTCGGTAGTTGTTCAAGTCATAGTTGCCTATGCTGCGGCAATCAGTGACCCGGACGAGCGGGGCGCAAACATCGGTGTCATCACCAGCGGCGTTGTCGTCGGCATCATCCTCGCTCGGACTGTCGCCGGCGCAGTTGCGGATCTGGCAGGCTGGCGGGCGGTCTACGCGGGATCCACTTTCATTTCGGTACTGGTCGCGGCCGTCGCGCTGACGATGCTGCCGAAAGATCCTCGTTCGCAACACGATAGGCGTTCGTACGTGCGTGCAATGGGGTCTGTCGTGACGTTGACGCTTACGAACCGACTGTTTCGCACCCGGGCCCTGATCGCCTTGTTCCTTTTCGCGTCCTTTGGTGCTTTGTGGAGCGGAATGGCCCTGCCGTTGAGTGAGGAACCATGGCGGTTGTCGACCACACAGATCGGGCTCTTCGGAATCGCAGGATTGGTTGGAGCATTGGGCGCGGTCGGTGCCGGTCGGTGGGCCGATCAAGGCAAAGCGCAACGCGTCACCGGGGCGTCGTTGGTCGTTCTCTTGCTGTCGTGGGTATTCAACGCGCAGGCGACGCACTCGCTGGTGTTACTCGTAGTCGGTGTTGTTGCGTTGGACTTCGCCGTGCAGGCTGTTCATGTCACGAGCCAGAATCTGATCGTCGCGAACACACCGGAATCGTCGGGGCAGATCATCGGTAGTTACATGGTGTTCTATTCGTTGGGCAGCGCGGCTGGGGCGGTTTCCACCACTATGGTTTTCGACGCGGCAGGGTGGGGCGCTGCAAGTATTCTCGGCGGCGCCTACGCGTTTGCAGCCTTGATCGAATGGACGATCGATCGATTGCGGACCCGCAACACTCTAGGGAGTTGGGAGCCACGTCCTGGCCGCGACGACCAAGGCGTTCACACCGATGGTCAGGGTCGGCTCGATCACGGGAGCGTAGTGCGGAGAGTGGTTCGACGGCACGGTTCGCAAAGCCGGATCAGTCATGTCACCTGTCGTGAACAGTGAAGGGTCGGTACCGCCCAACAGCCAGTACGACAGTGGCGCACCGGCACTGGTCGCGAGAATGCCGACATCTTCACTACCTGCTCCCGCTCCGGGATCGAGAATCTTGTTCGTCCCCAACCATTCGGCAAACGCATCGAGTGTCTTGTCCAGCGCTGCCGGATCATTGACGACGATCGGAAAGTGCTCCGTCTCGGTGATGGTCGGTGGGGTGGGTGCACCGGCGGTGGCCGCTTCGCCCCGGACGATGCGGTCGACGCTGTCCAGGATGCGCTGACGCACACCTGCGTCGTAGCTGCGGATGTTGAGTTGCAGTTCTGCTTCGCCGGGAATGACGTTGGCGGCATCTCCAGCATGGATGGAGCCGACGGTGAGGACAGCTGTGGCAGTACTCGGGACCTCGCGTGAGATGACAGTTTGCAAACGCAACACGGTTTCGGCTGCCATGACCACGGGATCGACCGAGTTCTCCGGCATAGATCCGTGGGCGCCCTTTCCGACCAGTCTCACACGAAGTGAGTCCGATCCCGCATACGAGGGGCCGGCGTGCCCGGCGATCGTGCCTGCCGGTAGCGGCGATACATGTTGTCCGAGAACGATGTCGGGCCTCGGGAATCGCTCGAACAGTCCGTCGTCGACCATGGCTTGCGCACCCGCGCCAAGTTCCTCAGCCGGTTGGAAGACGAGGACAAGAGTGCCAGACCAGGTCGTCGTATCCTGAGAGAGGATCCGGGCCGCACCGAGTAAGCAGGTCGTATGCAGGTCATGGCCGCACGCGTGGCTGACCGAGACGGTCTTTCCCTGATCGTCGGTCGTTGTTACGGTACTGGCGTAGTCCAATCCGGTTTCTTCCCGAACCGGGAGGGCGTCCATATCCGCACGCAGCAGCGCTGTGGGGCCCACTCCGTTCTTCAGGACTCCGACGACTCCGGTAGTCCCGACATCGGTGGTGGTGTCGAATCCAAGTGCTGTTAAATGTCTTTCCACCAGACTGGATGTTCGTTGCTCGTGAAACCCCAGTTCCGGATGGCTGTGGAGGTCCTTGTACAGGTCGATCAAATCCAGATCCACGGCGATCGTTTCGTGCACTGACGAGGTCATGAGTGTCCTCTCGGTAGCGTCTTTTCAGGCTAACCGGGATGACGGGTCGGTAAACAGGACCTTAGGTCCAACGGTGCCGGTGATGCGGAGTCTGGTGCTACGGCACGTAGAACGATGTGACACCTGGGGTGATGATGGATCCGGCCACGGACAGCACGGCAACAGCGACTTGACCGGTCCCGGTCTGCACGATCGCCTCTGCTGGGACTCCGTTGAGACCGTCCGAGAGCCGAGCCGAGCCGGAGGCCCCGGTCGAAAGGTTCAGCCAGCGCACTTCGGACGAGAGCAGGCATCCCCACCGGCCTTCCTTGCCTCCGGTGATCGTCACCGTGCCGGGTTGTTCACCGACGACAGCTACGCAGCGGACGGCCGGCGCGTCGAAGCTGCCGTTCGGGTTGCCGTACGGCGCAGGGTTGACCTGGAATGGAATGGTCACCGCGGCGGATGCGAGCGCTACCGACGTCAGAGTAGAAGCGATCACGACGGATGTGCAGACGCTCAGTCGGCGAACGAGATTCATCACGGAGGCCTCCAGCCATGTCCAGGTGATTTACTTGTCTTCCCCGACGTAACGTCTTGGTCGCAGCTTCCCTTCTTGCATCGCCGCATTGAAGACGACAGCCTCACCATATCCGGTTGCACAGGAGAATTCAGGTACTCGTCGCTATTCGCTACATGTGGCGGCCTCAGATGCCGTCCGTCGAACCGTCTCTGCCGTCGTCGAAGCACGTACTACGGCAACCGGTGTTCCGGCTGCGGGATCGAAACTCCAGTCCTGCCGATAGGACTGGAGTAGATCTGGATCTGTGATCATCGCACCTGGCGACAATCGCTGGGCGAGCGTGTTCAAAGCGTCGACATTGACCATGATCTGGTTTCAGCCTTCCGCTCCGAGATGTGAAACTCATTGTGTCCAAGGCATGTCCGTGGACCTGAGAGTTGAAAGTCAGTATCTCGAGTGCGGTTGAGATCCACCGAATATGGCGTACGTCATATGTTGCTGAGGTCGGTCAGTACCTGATCGAAGGCGCCGGTACGTCCAGGTGTCACTACCTTCTGAAACAGTGTCAGGACACATTCGTCAAGGGCGTCCGTTGCCGTGAGGGTTCTTCTGGCGACGGTGCTTCTAGCGGACCATCGGCCACGTTCCATGTGTGCCAATGCGATTCCGTCACGCCGGGCTGTTGCCTTTCGGCCCGATGAATGAACGAAGAGGTATGTTCTGCCCGCAATATCGACTTCGCACAGCTTGTTCTTGCGGCGCATGGCCTTGGGCTTCTGGTCGATCAGGGTCCCGATCGTTCCGTCGGACAATCGAAGTGATGCAGGTCGGCCTTTGCGGAATGTGAGCCTGGATCGATCCTGCTCGGCTGTTGACGATTTCCTCTTCCGCCCGCCGGCAACGCTCTCCGATCCGTCGTCGGATGCGGGAATCAGTTCGCCTTGAACGTTCCCCGACGGATCGAATATCGATACGGCCGAACCACCTTCAGCAAGGTTGACGAACCAGCCGGTCTCTGTAGGGGTGTTCCATTTCATGTAGATGATTATTCTTCATCAGTGCCGAGGAACATCAGCCGACAGCCCGAGACAAGGATCGCGGTCAGGATTCGACAGTCACCTCGATCACGCCATCGTCGCCGTTGAAGCGAACTGCCGGCCAGTACCCGTCCATGAGATGCAAACCGCACGAGTCTGTCAGACGTTGACAATCGCTTCGACGGCCAGACGGTGAAGAGCCTGGTGCTGCTCGAAGACGTGGCGTAGGCGGGGAAGCATGCCGCGTGCAAGGGTGCCGAGCGTTTCGTCGACGATGCCGAAGCTGGGATTTGTCCTCACGTGAGCAGCGTAGACATCGAAGAAGGCAAGCCGCGATTCTGCTGGGGCGGGCACAACGCCCGAACCGTGGCAGGAGCCGTTCTTCGCCAATCCACTCGCAATGTCCCGCTGACTGGGCATCCGGAACCTTCTGCGCCGCGACTGCCTTAGCGTTCTACGTCGATAACCACGTGAAGGGATTTGTTCAATGGCGAAGAATCAGGCACCCCCCGCGACACAAGCCAAGGACATCGTTGTCGATCTACTGGTGATCGGGTCCGGTACCGGCATGGCTGCCGCCCTCACCGCGAACGAGCTCGGCTTGTCCACGCTGATCGTGGAGAAGACGCAGTACGTTGGCGGTTCGACGGCGCGGTCCGGTGGAGCTTTCTGGATGCCTGCCAACCCGATCTTGGCGAAAGCCGGTGCGGGCGACACCGTTGAGCGCGCGAAGACATACGTGCGTTCGGTGGTCGGTGATACTGCCCCTGCCCAACGTGGGGAGGCATTCGTCGACAACGGTGCCGCCACCGTCGACATGCTTTACCGCACGACGCCCATGAAGTTCTTCTGGGCCAAGGAATACTCCGATTACCACCCCGAACTGCCGGGAGGTAGCGCCGCCGGACGTACCTGCGAGTGCCTGCCGTTCGACGCGTCGGTACTCGGCGCGGAACGCGGTCGCCTGCGGCCCGGTTTGATGGAAGCCGGACTGCCGATGCCGGTGACAGGTGCGGACTACAAGTGGATGAACCTGATGGTGAAGAAGCCGAGCAAGGCTTTCCCTCGCATCATCCGCAGCCTGGCGCAGGGCGTTTACGGCAAGTACGTACTCAAGCGTGAATACATCGCAGGCGGTCAGGCGCTCGCCGCCGGCCTGTTCGCAGGTGTGGTCCAGGCCGGTATCCCGGTGTGGACGGAAACGTCGTTGGTTCGACTCATCACCGAAGATGGCCGCGTAACGGGTGCAGTTGTGGTGCAAGACGGACGTGAAGTGACGGTGACCGCTCGGCGTGGTGTCGTTCTGGCAGCCGGCGGGTTCGACCACAACATGGAGTGGCGCCACAAGTACCAGTCGGAGAGCCTCGGTGAGCACGAGAGCCTGGGCGCAGAGGGCAACACCGGCGAAGCGATCGAGGCAGCACAAGAGCTCGGCGCAGGTATCGGATCGATGGATCAGTCGTGGTGGTTCCCCGCGGTGGCAAGCATCAAGGGCCGCCCGCCGATGGTGATGCTCGCAGAGCGTGCGCTGCCAGGCTCGTTCATCGTCGACCAGACCGGTCGTCGATTCGTGAACGAGGCGACGGACTACATGTCGTTCGGCCAGCGCGTGCTCGAACGGGAAAAGGCCGGAGATCCGGCCGAGTCGATGTGGTTTGTTTTCGACCAGGAGTACCGCAACAGCTACGTGTTCGCAGGCGGTATCTTCCCTCGTCAGCCGCTTCCGCAGGCATTCTTCGACTCCGGCATCGCGCACAAGGCGAGCAGTCCGGTCGAGCTTGCCCGCAAGGTCGGTCTTCCCGAGGAGGCTTTTGCCGAGTCCTTCGAGAAGTTCAACGAGGCCGCTGCTGCCGGTAGCGATGCGGAATTTGGTCGCGGCGGAAGTGCATACGATCGGTACTACGGCGACCCGACAGTGTCCCCGAACCCGAACCTGAGGAAGCTCGACACGAGTGCCCTCTACGCGGTGAAGATGACGCTCAGCGACCTCGGCACCTGCGGCGGTGTGCAGGCAGACGAGCATGCACGCGTGCTTCGTGAGGACGGCAGCGTGATCGACGGCCTGTACGCGATCGGCAATACTGCGGCCAACGCATTCGGTCACACCTACCCGGGCGCCGGTGCAACGATCGGCCAGGGGCTGGTTTACGGATACATTGCCGCTCACCACGCAGCCGAGAAAGTAGCTTCGACTCAGCAGTAGATCCACTAGGCAACAGATCGCCGAACGGGAGATCAGCACGCGTTTCCGATGCCGGGAACGTGCACTGGTCTCCCGTTCGGCTTGTAGGAGCAATGCCGCCTGTATGTCCCATCTCGGTAACGCTGACGCGCCGGGTGACCAAGACGCGGTATCGTCTCCAGAAGTGACATGGGGCACTGGCGATTGTGCGACCAGATGCCATCTACGGAAGGCGCGCCTGATATCGACCGGTCGGGTCGAATGCGCAAAAACAGGTATGTACCCAGGTAATTCAACCGTGGTGTGGAGCGTCGTGAAGCGACAGCGTATGAGGTGATTCCTCATCCGCAACGCAAGGATCTCCATGTTCCACCCCCTTTCCGACCATCCGGGTAGACACCCACCCTGTCGATCTTCGAATGAGAAGCCTTCGGTTTGTTCCGGCATTCGTAGTCCTCGATCAACGATCGATTCAGGCACTGCCTCGATGTAGAACCCGTATCTCCTGTGCTGTCACCAGGAGATACAGACCTGCGGGTCTATGCGCGCGCTCGCGTTCGAGAGCGGTCACCGTACCTCTCTCCATGGCGCGATCCGAACATTTCACTCCAACGGAGTCTTGGTGCGATACACCAAGTAGCTCAGCACGTATTGAGTGCTGTCTGCGGGTAGAGCCTGCACCTGCTCCGAGCACATCAGTCAAGGAAAACATGAGTAAGCACAGAAAACACAAGCCTTCCAGCACAAAACGATTCATCGCCGTAACTGCGGGACTGGGCGCCCTTGTGGGGGCCGGAGCAGTAGCCAATGCAGGTACCGCCGGTGCGCAGGGCTGGTCGGCGAGTTGCAATTGGGAGTGGCCGGTAAGCGGATCACTTTCGCAGGGTTACCACGCGGGACATGACGGAGTCGACTTTGCTGTCAACGTCGGCACCGCGCTCCACGCGCCCACATCGGGCACGATTTCTGTTGCCGGACCCAATGATCCGGGTGGATATGGAACGTACATCCAGTTGGAAGCGGACAGTGGCGAGCAGATTCAGATGGGCCACCTCTCCGAAACATGGGTCGGTGTGGGGCAACACGTCGAGGTAGGCGACGAGATCGGGGCAACGGGTAACACCGGTAGCTCCACCGGCCCACATCTGCATCTCCGCATTCACAGTGGAGGCGCCGTCGATCCCATGTCCTTCCTGAGTTCGATCGGGGCGTGCGATACCGGGTCGAGTATTGCTCCCGCGCCCGCGCCCGCGCCCGCGCCGGCACAGGACGTAGCACCCGAATTTGCACCGGAACCGGCGCCTGCTCCCGTTGTCTACTCTGAGACATCCGAATCTGCACCGGTAGAAAGCATTCCGGAGTCGGAGACTCCAGCGCCCGGCTCAGAGGTAGTCGTTGCAGCCGGTGATACATTGTTCGACCTCGCGACAGAACGAGGTCTCACCTGGCCGCAGGTGTGGGACATGAATCCGCAGATCGTCAATCCCGATCAGATCCTTGTGGGCGACGTGATCAACTTGTGAGAGTTGATAATTCGATACTGATCCGGAGATGAGTCAACGGCTCGTACACGACCGGTTTCAGTACCCCAGTTGACTCCGAGTTCCACTTCGTGCGCGTGAGCGCTGCAGCCGGGCCGTGCATTTCACGGTCCGGCTGTTTTGCGCGCTCCGAGAAGTGATTCCTACCGAAGTACTGATGTGTGGTGGTTCGCTTCTCGGGCAGCCACGGCCAATCAATGGGGATCTTGCCGATACTATTGAGCCCGTGAACCGGTCCGCGATCACCTCCCTACGTCGACGTTGGTCAGATGAGGGCGTCGATAATTTACGGGCGCAGCTGCTCGATCAGTCGCGGATCGTCAAGCCGCCCCACACTCTCGTCTCCCCATGGGCGGAGACCGATGACGGGCTGATCGATGTGCGTGGCCTGACAGCGGGTAGCGCTGGATTGGACATCCGGTATCTCACGTTGGAACGGATTGATCTGAGTTTCGCTCGGGGTCCGATCTCCGTCTTCGAATCCGAATTATTCGACTGCCGTTTCGATTTCGTGGCACTGACCGGACAGCCCCGTTTCAATCGCCGATTCGAACGGTGCAGTTTCCGGGGTGCGACGCTCTCTCGTCTGGCGCTCGGACCGAGGGTCGTCGATTGCGATTTCACTGGAGCCAAAGCACGCGGGCTCCGCTCCGTGCCCAATACTGTGTTCGAACGATGCGCATTCGACGACACAGACCTGACTGGTGCGCAGTTCGCCGATACCTCATTCGTGGAGTGCACTTTCGGCGACGCACGATTCTCGGCGGCCACGAGTTTTGTGCGGTGTTCCTTCACCCGGACCGCTGTCGAGTTCTCCGAGGCGCAAGTGTCGCGAACAACGTGTGACGGCACCGCGATTCCGGATCAATGGGAAGGTGAGGCCGATTCAGCAGTCGCACTGGAGCGGTATGCCGGTCGATATGCCCGAGCACTTGGCGTGGGGGACACAGAGGGTATGGCCCTCGATCCTGAAATGGATGATTCGTAAAGGGGGCAGATCGATGACTCGCGGGGTCACGTTCAGGACAGTATTCGGTGGACCGTCGGTGCCGCTTGACTTCATCGAGGAGTTGACTCGGCTCAGACACCGGCTGAGGGGCATCGCGATGCAGTACGACTTCGATCTGTTTGTTGTCGTTGGTGGCGACATCTCCGTGGTGACCGATCCGACCGGGATCCGGCTTCCGCGTGTATTTCTGGGCAGGCGTACCGCTACGGCGCAGGTACAGATGAACACTGACGACGTGATGGGGGTGCCCGACCCGCGTGCATTTCTGTACACGACGATCCATGCGGCACTGACGGAACTGATCACGCGTGTCTCAGACCGCGACAACGACTTCGATGCGGACGGGGAGCGAGCGAAGATCGAGTTCTTGATCCTCGATGACATTGGCGAGCGCGAATCAAAGCTGTGATGGCAAATGACAAATGCTGCGCTCCCGAATTCGTCAGGCTGTTGTCACTCTCTGGCATCAAACACTGCGGTGACCACTTCACAGAAAATCGCCGGGTGCCGGCAATGGACGAACCTCACTATGAGTTCTGCGGTGCGCGGTAGCGGTGACAAGTAGGTAGCGTTCAGCTGCGGCGTAGTCGGTGATCGATGTTCCGTCGGGCCCGGGGGTTTGAGTGATCAGGTCGAGGTATCGGCGGCGATAGAGGTATGCGGCGGGCTGGGTCAACAGGTACTCCGCGGCAGCGACGACGTCCAGGCTCGGGGCGGCTCGTCTGAGCCGGGTGCGCGCCGGCTGGTACGCAGCTCTGGCGTGTTTGGTCGGCCCGGTGGCCGTGTAGTGCCCGTCGCTGTGGTCGTCGTCTCGGGCATTGTCATTCATATCGTCGCCTTGGTGTGAATGAGCTCGACGTTGCCGTTGTAGTAGCCGAGGACACGGTGATCCATCATCCGCCGCCACAGTGGTGGTACGGCAGCGCAGACGATCATCACCGCGTATCCGGCAGGGAGTTGCGGAGCGGTTGGAGCGCTGCGCAGAGATTGGTAGCGCAGACGCGGATTCGCGTGATGGTCACTGTGTCGTTGTAATTGGTACAGGAACAAATTGGACAAGAGATGATCACTGTTCCAACTGTCTTCGGGCCGGGCTTTGACAAAGCTGCCGTCTTGTCTTCGCGCACGGAGCAATCCGTAGTGTTCGAGGTAGTTTGCGGCCTCGAGGAACGTGATCCCGGCCAAGGCTTGCAGGAGCAGCCAGGGCAGTATCTGCCACCCGAATAAGGTGATCAACGTCCCGAACAGTGCGGCGCTCAGCGACCATGCCTGCACGATGTTGTTTCGAGGTGACAGTGCGGGTGAACCCTGCCGGCGCAGGCGTGCTGATTCGATCCGCCAGCCCGATTTCAGACCTCCGAATATGCTGCGGGGCAAGAATATCCAGAACGATTCCCCGAAACGAGCACTGGCGGGATCGCGCGGCGTCGCAACGTTGACGTGGTGACCGTGATTGTGCTCGATGTAGAAGTGCCCGTAGAACGATTGAGCGAGCACAATTTTCGCCAACCGCCGCTCGAGGCGGCTGCTCTTGTGGCCTAGTTCGTGTGCGGCATTGATACCGACGCCCGCAACGACGCCGACGGTCATCGCCAGTGCGATCTTCTCTCCGGTTGCCATCGGGGCGTGCGCCCAACACCATGCGGCGAAGACGAGGCCAGCGTATTGAAGTGGCACGAACAGGTAGGTACACCAGCGGTAGTAGCGGTCGTCCTGCAATGCCGCGATCACGTTGTCGGGTGGGCTGCGGCCATCTGCGCCGACTGCGACGTCGACGATCGGGATGACGAGAATCAGGATCCAGGCACCGGTCGCCCAGAACAGGCCGAGGTGCAAATATTCGACCAGCAGCCAGGACAGGAAGGGACTCAGCGGGATCAGCAATCCCAACGGCCACCAGTAACGCTTCCGATCCCGCCATGCAGGAGCGTCGACACCTGCTTCGGCGCTCGCTCGAATGTCGTCGGTGTCTGTCATCGAAACTTCTCGAGCACGGGAAAGTGGAATACGGTCATTGCTCTCCAACGGTTCGTGCGGACTTTCGAAGTGGTGTGCTGCGGCGTCTCAGGCGGTTAGGCCAGGTCGGCGAATGCGATGATGTTGTCGTTGTAACTGCGTGCGGTTTCGTCGAAGGATCCACCGCACGTGATGATCCGGAGTCCGGGGTGGTCGATGTCGCCGTATACAACGTCGGTGGGAAAGTCCTCTTTGGGGAAGTGTTCGACACTGGTAGCGGTGAACACTGCGCGACTTCCGTCTTCGCGGGTGACGATGATGTCGGCTCCTGTTTCGAGATTCCGCAGATCGAAGAAGACCCCGTCGGTGCCTTGCCAGTCGACGTGGCCGGCGATGATTGCCGGTCCGACCTCACCGGGTGCGGGAGCGCCGGTGTACCACCCTGCGTCCTTCCCATCCGGTGGGACCTCGAGTGCTCCATCGGTATCGAGTCCGAGATCGATGATGTCGGTGTCGACGCCGATGGACGGGATTTCGAGGCGCGCGGGGCGGTGTTCAGCAGTTACCGGCGCCCTTTCGGGCAGTGCAGAGTCAGTGGCGCGTGGCGCGGATGTGGTGTCTTGTCGAGGCGACGAGTGTGGTTGTGAATTTCCGCTGTCGGATTGTCCATCGGCGCATCCGACCACCGTTACGAGTACTGAAACAGTAAGGGCGAGAGCCGTGATGGCTCGGCGAGTTCGCGGAGCCATCACGGAGTTTTCGTCTTTCATCTATCGACTTGTCCGACGGATGACGAGGGCCGACATAGCCACGACGCTGAAGAAGCCGACGAGCAGGGCGATCCACCCTCCACTGGACTGTCCGTCGCGTTGGGATTGTGTGCTTCCGTCACCGGTGTCGACCGACCCTCGTGGTACCTGCTGCACCTGAGGGGCTCGAACATTCGGGGATTCCGGGCCTACCGGTTGAGTGGTCGGGGTACCCGTTCGAGAAGCTGACGTCGTCGGCACCCGAGACGGGACGGTTACCGTCCCGGGAACGGTGGGAGGTATTCCCGGCAGTGGTGGGAGACCGGGAATCTCGGGTATGGACGGAATGTTTCGGCTGGTCGTGATGATCGGCGGTACGTCCACAGTGGTTGTAGTCGTGCCGTTCGGCCCTGGTGTGGTGGTCGTCGCTTCCACCGGTGTACCAGTCGTGGTTGTAGTCACCTCCGGCGGGACGACCGTCGTGGTTGTAGTCACCTCCGGCGGGACGACCGTCGTGGTGGTAGTTGTCGCGGTGTCAGGCGGGACCGTAGTCGTCGTAGTGGTCGGAGTCGTGGTCGTGACAGGAGGCGCACAGGTCGGGATCGTAACGGTGTTCGTATCCAGAGTGACCGCGCCATTGATCGCCAACAGTCGACCCTCGACGGTTGCCTCGGTTGTGGCAGTAATGTCTGTCAGCGCCAACAGGTTTCCTCGGAAGACGGAGTTGGTGCCCAGGGTGGCGGAACTTCCAACCTGCCAGAAAACATTGCACGCCTGCGTTCCGTTGATCAGTGCAACGGTGCTGGACGACGATGTGATCAGCGTTGATCCCGCTTGGAAGACGAAGACTGCATCGGGGTCACCTTGCGCGTCGAGGGTGACGGTTCCCGACAGTGCGATCGACGAACCGGAGTTGTAGACACCCGAAACCAGTGTCCGACCGGTCAAGTCGGCTCCCGTCGGTTGTGTGGGTCCCTGACCGGCAAGAGTGTTGTAGGCAGTCAACACGTCGGGTTTCGCTCCCTGCGATACCGCGTCGCCACCATGATTGGTGCCGGTAATCGTCAGGTCCGATACACCGGTGATGGTTGGAGTCGGATACGTGCCGATATCGCCGCCGAGGGTTGTCGGTCCGGTGTTGGTGATTCCTGCTCCGGCAAGGACTGCAAAGGGCTCAGCGGTGCCGAGTCCGACAGCAGTCGCTTCCGCGCCGGCAGTGCCGGCCGGCAAGACGAGAATGCCGACGGAGAAAACGGAAATCGTTGCAATACCCGAGAATTGAAAGAACCGCGAGCGTCGTGTTGCGGTGGGTGCTGTCATGTTCTGTTCATCTTCGATCCTTTGAAGAAGGGACTCATGCGACGAAAGTGAGTCCGTACGTCCGCGCCGACTCCGGCGCCGGGACGTATCGATGAGCGCCCACGTAAATCCGGACATTCCGGGTATACGATGTGTATATACGTTGTATGCATAGGGCGTATCCGAAGAGTAAACCAGCCGTACTGTTCTGTCAACGCGTAGGCATACGATGTATGTTTTGTGAATGACCGGACACTCGCCAGATCGCACTAAGGGTTTGATTCCCGCCGCGGACCGCGAGGAGCCCCTCACCAGGGCGCTCGTACTCTCGACGGCGTTGGCGATCATCGACGAGGAAGGTGCCGACGGCCTCTCCATGCGCCGACTGGGCAAAGCGCTCGACAGAAATCCGATGACTCTCTACAGGTACGCGGCCAACAAGGCGGCCCTGCTGGACGGGGTCGTCGAGACCGTGCTCGAACAACTGGTCGTCGACCCGTCCGATCGCGACTGGAGGGGGCAGCTGCACGCAGTTGCGTACGGGTATCGCCGCCTCGCGCTCGCGCACCCAAACGTGGTTCCTTTGCTGGTCACTCGGCCGCTGTCCACCCCGCTCGGATTGCGCCCTCCCGGGACGTTGCGCTACGTCGAAGCGATTCTCGAACTGCTGATACGGGCCGGTTTCACTCCTGAAGACGCATTACACATCTACCGAGCAGTGTTCGGCTTCCTCAACGGGCACATTCTCAACGAGCTTCAGGAAATAGTCGAAAATCCCGAGGAGACGGACGATCTCTTGCGGCTCGGTCTGCATCGGCTTGCGCTTGCCGAGTTTCCGAGACTGCGGTCGATGGCTACGATCATGGCTCACTACGACGGGCAGGACGAACTCGAGCGCGGTCTGGCAATCCTTCTGGAGGGTCTGGCGACGGCATCTCCTCCGACGAGGGTTGAGGGCTGACCACTTTCAGTTTGGGTATAGACATGAGACGACCTCGACGGCCACACAATTCAGGGGACCGACGAGGTCGGTAAGCGTCAGCGCAGTCACTGACGTCTACATTTCAACCGTACGAGTCGCGGTTGGCAGGTGGCGGCGAGCTTCGTCCTTGTTGTGTGAGTGTTTCGTCCTGCTTCGCCCATTTCGGGCGGTTCCTGACCTGCTGCAGGTGATGGCTCTTCGGTTCGGCCGGAAGGCTTCATCGAGCTGAACGTGTGTAGAGCGCCTGTAAATGCCTTCCGTCCGCCTCGGTGGACGGACGGAAGGCATCAATTCATTTGTGGGTGACCGTATTCGGCGAACACGGTCTGGTTTTGTCAGGGTTGAAATTCTTCGTTGGTGGGGTTCTCGGGCGGGGTGGCCGCGAGGATGCGCTTCCACCAGCCTTGCCGCTGCGGGTCTTCGTTCCAGACGACCGGTTCAGCCAGAGCTGCGGCGGGGGCCATGATTGGCGCGGGCATAGTGGACCTCCTGGATGAAAGGCTCTCGTACAGTCGATTTCGTGCCAAGCCGTTCAGGTCAGGCTTCGATCTGTCCTTGGGTTTTCACCTCGGAGTTTGCGGTGCGGGACGGCGGCCCCGACGAGATTTCGATCCGCCGCGGTTTCGCCTTCTCTGCGATCGGCAAGGTCACGGTCAACACGCCGTTGTCGTATGAGGCGACGATCCGTTCGGAATCGATGTCCTCGCTGATGGACAGCTGCCTTCTGTATGTTCCTGTGAAACGCTCACCGGCCAGCCACGTCACTCCCTCTTCGGAAATGGCGCTGCGGTGCGCGGTCAGGGTGAGGGTCGAGCCGTCTACCTGTACGTCCACTGATCCTGGGTCGACGCCGGGAAGATCGGCGTGAAGGACGTAGTGGTCATCGATCTTGTAGAGGTCCATCGGCATGAAGCGTGGACTTCGGCTGCTGCCGGTTCCGGTGGCAAGCAGGGACTTGGTGATCGCGTCGATGTCGGTGAAAGGATCGAAACGAAGCACAGCAACACACCTCCCGTATCGTCTAAGAAAGGTCACCGTCACCTCGACGGCGACCGAACTTACTGTGCGAGAACATGATAACCAGCCAAACTGGCACTCTGCAACCTCGAGTGCCAGATTTTTTCGGTGAACTTCGGTCCGATTTTCGGAAGTATCCGAAATGGCGCGATCAGTTCGCCAGGGATGTCAGAGGGTCCGGCGAAACACCTTGTCTTCGTCGACTGTGACGGCACCGGATGCGATGAGTCGTTCGAGGTGTAGCTGAGCTGTCCGTCGTTCGACGGCGTCGACGTACGGGGCCGATACGTGGGGGCGGTAGACGAGTCGATGAGCGACTATGTCTTCCAAGAGTTTTGGTTCGCCGAGGAATTGGATGAGACGGTCTTCGCGGCTCAGTAATTTGTCGCGGTATGCGGACAACCGGCGACGGAACTCGTCGCTGCCCTCGACCACGCCCTTCTGATGGAATGTTCCGTACCAGCGTGCGTCGATCGTTGCGACGTGGTCGATGGAGTCGAGGAAGTCGTTGACGCTGCTACCCAGGTCGCCGTACATCGGGCCGAAGGAGGTGAGGTCGATGTCGGCGACGTAGAAGAAGCCGTCTGGTTCGACGAGGACCCCGCAGTGTCCGCGGGTGTGCCCTGGCAAATGAATGACTGTCGCAGTGCGGTCGCCGAGGTCGAAGACGTGGCCGCCCGTGATCCCCGACACGTTCTCGTGGGTCGGGGGTATGCCGTATTGCGTAGCAATCGACTGCTGGACCTCGACTCGTTCGTTCGGAGGAAGGCCGTAATTGGTGAGCATCGTGTCGAGGGATGCGACTGCGGGTGCGTCGAGATGGTGCGCATAGGCCGGGGTGTCGAAATGGCGTAGTCCGGCGATGTGGTCCTCGTGCCCGTGGCTGACGAATACGAGGTCTGCGCCGACGGGGTCGCGGTCGAGGGAGAGCGAAGGGTCGATGACGAGCGTGCTTTCAGATCCGTGCACTACCACGGTGTTCCCGTAGGGGACGGCACCACCGTTCTCAGGAACCAGTACCGAGACCTTGCCGAATTCTGCAGGTGTGAACATCTTTCGCCTTCCTCGTGACGATCGTGTCGTGACGACACCGGCTTGCATGCTCGAATCAGTGGAGATGTTGTCGAGACGTCTCGACAGTATCCGTTGCCCAAGCGGCGAGGTGCATCGGATAGTGGCAGTAGATCCAGTCAGTGTGCAGTGCCGGCTATTTCGTCGAGAGTCCGTTCGACGGCTCGGGCGATCTTGCTTGCAGGTGGGAGATGCTCGGCATCGGCCTGGATTCCGATCCAGAATGTGTCGTTGTAGGACGCTGCGGTGAAGCCGACGCGGACATTGCCCGCCAACGGGCCCAGAGGCCAGAGTTCGACTAGCGCTGCCCCGTCGAGCGTGAGCGGGCCGCGCGGTCCATGGACGTTGGACGCGACTGCACCGATCATGTGCTGCCGCTTTGCGAGCTTGTCGAAAACGCCGGCGATACGCGGTGACCGAAAGGTTGTTCCCGCAGCGCGTGCGGAAGGTTTGGCCGCAGCGGTTTGCTTCGCGACGATCGCGACTGTGCGTTGTGGGTCGGTTTCACGAAGTGGAAGGTCGATGATCATGAACCCGACGGCATTGCGTGCGCTACCGATCGCTGTGACTGCGACGGGTACCGATACCGCAATCGACTTGGGGATGGGCTCGCCGCATTCTTGGAGGATGAATCGCAGTCCGCCGCCCACCGCAACGAGATAGGCATCGTTCAAAGTGCCTCCCGCTTGCTGCGCGGCATGCTCGATCGGAGAGGTGCGGACGTTGACGGACGAGATCGATCTCGTGGGACCAATGGCGCCCAGCAACACCCGTGATCGGATTGGCCGGTGCAGGAAAGTACCGATTCGAAATCGGAGGAGGTCGAGGGAACCGGCGGCCTTCGGAGGGATGTTCGGCACGGGAGCGCCCGGGTCGGTACTTTTCGAATCAGGTGAGGCGAACAAGCGCTCGAAAAGGTCGCTGGCTCTGGCGCCGTCGAGAACCGCGTGATGCACTCGGATCACAATGCCGCACAGACCCGGTCGAGCTGCAGGAACGAAGGCGATGTGCCACAACGGTCGGGTGGTGTCGAGGGGTTGCATCACGAGTCGACCACAGACGGATTCGAAGTCGGGTTCTGTAGGCCCGCGTTCGTCAAGCGAGAGATGGAGGTCGAAGTCGATGTCGTTTTCCGTCCACCACCATGACCCGTTCCGCATGATCGGTCGCTGCCGCAGTAACGGCTCCTGCGCGATGTGAGCGGCGAGGGTGCGGTGAAGTCGCATTAGATCAGGTCGACCGTCTCGATCGACGAAGCCACCAGGAGCGAGCAGTCCGGCAATAGTGACCAGGTAGGGCTGGACGTGCACACCGAGCTGGAAGCTCGCAGCGTCGACGGGTGATATCGGCACGTCGGGTGTGGTGTCGACCATCTGCTGAGCCTAATCGAGGCGACACGGTGGACGGCGATGGTTTCGGCTAGCGGATCACCAAGTCGTGGTCGGTGGCGCTGAGCGTGATCGCGGCAATGGGGTTTCCGCGCATCCAGTCCTGCACGAACGCGTCCAGAGCGGGGTTCGATGCCCGATCCGCGTACGCGTCCGACGGGATCTCGATTGCCCCGACGAGGTGGCGCGGATCGGCATCGAGGCCGGATGCGCGGGGAGCCATCCGTAGTCCGTCGGCGGTGTGCAGGACGACCGGAAGAACCGTGCCATCCGGTGCAGTCACGGTCGCGGTCCGCGTGGTGGCGACCGGGTCGAAATGGTCCACGTCCAGTCGGTATCCGGACGGTTGTGCGTGCTGGCCGATCGCGTCGAGCAGACGCGGATCCACCACAGAGTACGGAAACCCGATGTCGATCAGAGCCTGACCGTCGATGGCACCGTCGCGGGCGGGCAGGGTCGTGGACAAGTGCCAGGGGGCAGCGGGGGACAGGGTATCCGTCGACCGGTCTGTCGGCGCGTTTTCGATCAGTGTGCCGAGGAGGGACGCGCCGGTCGGTGTGAACTCCCAGTCGCCGCCGACGAGATCCTTGTGCCAGAAGCCGGATTCGGCGCCGCGGAGACCCTCGACACGCAACTCCCGCCGGTTCGGGCCGGGACCGAGTGAGTGCACACTGATCGCGGATGTAACTTCACCGGGAATTTTGGGCTGGTGCACCCAGTCGGGGGCCGGAAGTTGAATCGCGGCGGTGCTGCGGTCCAGTGTTTCGGCCACGAGGTTGGGTGCCGACGGCTTGTCCGACTGATCTTCCCAGCTGTAGCGGAAGAAGATCGAGTCCGATCCCGAAGAATCGAAATCAAATGTGCGGGTGTACATGTCGCCGTACTTGTTCATCACGAAAGTGGTTGATCCGGCCGCCGACAGCGAGTCCGCCTGGAATCGCCCGCCGAGCGGGCCGCCGATCTCGTAGCTGTCGTCGTTGGGCAGCCACGGGTCCGCGTAGGTTATCCGGCTGCCGTCCCCGGTCAACGTGGGGATCATCGTCATCTTGGCGAGTCCGACGAAGTGAATCCGTCCTGCGACGTCGGTGAAAGTTTGGTTGTCCCAAGGCGACGAGACGCTCAGTGCCCACCCGTTCGGGTGGTCTCCGGGGAGTTGTCGGCCGGGACCGCTCCACAGCGGTGCGCCCCATGCCGAGGTCCAATTCCACACCAGCGGATCCTGGGATGCGTTGTCCATCGTGTAGATCCAGCCGTTGTCGTCGACCGCGACGAGTTCGTCGTCGTCCAGTGATATCCCGACCAGTCGTCCACGCAGGCACTCGGGCATCGGCACGAAACGCCACGGTTGAGCCGTTGATGCGCCTGTCTCTCGCGGCCGAGCGAGTAAGTCGTGGTCGACTAGCGCGAAGTCCCAGAAACGATTGAATTGCGTAGTTGGCGTGCGGATCTGGACCGAGCTGGGGGCGGTTGAACCGGTGAATGTCGGTAGGTTTGCCAACCCGACTCGACCTCCACCGGAGGGCGCACCTGGTGGCAGTTGGGCGGTTCCGAATGATATGCAACTGGCCGGCCCAGGTTCGGTGGGCGCGGCAGCGGCGAGGGGAGTGGACCACAGGAGGGCGGCGGAGAGTAGGACGCCGACGCTCAGCAGTCGCGGTCGGTGCGGGTGCGAAACTCCACTCGCGGTCTCGTTCACCGTCCGATTGTCGCATGATCGGCACGTTGAATCTGAGAATTGTGAGGTTTGTCCATCTGTGTCGGTTGCGGCGAGAGTGCCGATCGCTGCGTTGGTTGTTGTGAGTGGAACGAGAGTGCGTGTACTGCAAAGGTATTCGCCGTGTAGCTGAGTTTTGCCATGACCTGCAGATACGGTGGGGTGATGAGAAGGCCGAAGTCGCTGGGTGAATGGTTGGTAGCTGACCCTCCGGAGTCGTCCAAGCCACCGGGGCCGATTCTTTTGGCATTCACCGTTGTTCCGCTCATTGCGTTGGTCTGCCGGCATTACGGTTGGTGGCCTTCGCCGTTCGGGGAGTACAGATGGTTGGATCCCTTCCTCGTCAGCGCCGCGGCTCTGCTCATCTTGATCGTGGTCGGTCTGGTGTGGGCGATCCGCACCCTCTATGCCCTTGGCCAGGACCGGCGGTGGTCGTGGTGGATTCTGTCCTCCCCGATCGCCGTCATCGCTGCAGTAGCTCTGGTGTTGTTGATGCCGCCGGCAACTTTCCTCGACAAGAGCGGAGAGTTCGAGACCATCGCGATTGGTCTTTTGGAGCAGCCTGAATCGACCGTGGAAGAGCTCGAGATCGGCCAGTTCGATATCAGTAGTGCCCATGTCGTGCGGCCGGATGAGGTCTACTTCATCGACAACGACAGCATGTTCATCACCTCGAGTGGGTGGGTGTACTCGCCCAGCGGCCCACCATCGGGGTTCGATGATTTCTCCGCAACTCACCTCGGCGGACCTTGGTACGAGTTCACGGCGGTATGGCGTGACTGATAAATCGAGTGGCCTGTAACGCAGGCCTGTAGCTACCATCGCGGTGTGGATACGTACACGGTGACGCCCCATGGGCGTGAGGGGGTTGTCGGCGTCGTCTTCGCCGGCGACAGATAGCGCATTTCGGACCCGACAGCACTTGGTGCTGATCGGGCCATGAGCTGTACCCACCTTCACCGAGCCACGATTGGTATACACCCATGATCATTTTGACCGATACATCTATTCGTTCCAGCCTCGTCAACGCGAGTCGTAAGGAGAAGTCCGATCTCACCCTGCCGGACGGCTTCGGCACCATCGACTTCGACGCTCTCGACTACCTGGGCTGGCGAGATCCGAAAATGGGCCGACGCGCCTACGCGATCGTCCCGACACTCGACGGGGAGACCATCGGAGTCTTGCTCGTTCAAGCCGAGGCCACTCCGCGATCGCGCGCCCAGTGCTCCTGGTGCCGCGACACGCGACTCCCCAACGAGGTCGTCTTCTACGGCGCCAAGTTGGCCGGGCCCGCCGGTCGACGTGGCAGCACGGTCGGAACACTGATCTGCCGAGACTTCCAGTGCTCGTCCAATGTTCGTAACGACCCCCCGCTCCCGTATGCCGGCTACGATGCCGCCGCTGCGCGCCAGAACCGGAAAGATGAACTGGTGCTGCGGGCTTCGAGTTTTGTCGAGCGGGTGGCTCGGCAGTAGAGCGGACCAAATCGGGGACGAGATAGCACCCTGTTGCGACGTTCGTCCCCCTTTCCTGACTCAGGGAGGGGGACGAGCTGTCTAGACGGGTTTGATCCGACGAGCACTTCGAGACGACGCGACATGTGGCGTCGCACATGATTGCGCGGTCACGGCGTTGCTCGACGCAACGTCGCCCAGGCTCCGGCGATGCACGCGATGGCAAGGGCCAGAGGGAGTAGTGCCATCGGTACCACTCGGGGAGTATCGACAAACCACGAACCGATCGCCGGCCACCACCCAGCCCAGGTGATCGCGATCGCTGACAAGCCGAGGAAGCCGAAAAGCCCGGTGAGGGAGGCGAGTAGACCGGTGATCCTCCACCGCTGGTAGATAGCACCTGCCAGCATTGCGATCGAACTGGTCAGCAGCAGCGTCGCGAACAGTGCGAGCAACTGTACGGCGGTGTTGTCGGTGAAATAGCGTGCGATGCCGAACATGCGCATGTGCACACCCCAGCCGTTGGTGGCGGACTCCAGCACGGACAGCAGTTGCAGCGCGATTGCGAAGACTGCGGACTGTGCCAGCGCCATAACCGTGGTGGCAGTGAAGAACTCGCGGCGGGTCACGCTCAGTCCGAGCGCGAATGGGAACGTCTGCGTCATCGACTGGAGGTAGAACGCCAGCACGAAACCGTAGACCGAGAACACACTGCCGGTGAATCCCTCACCCTCCTCGTTCCCGACGATCGCGTAGATAGTGAAGCTGATCAGGAACGAGATCAACAGGATGCCCACCGGCCAGGCGATCAGCAACGGCCACGCGACCGTGTGCAGTTGTAGGACGGCACCGATCCTGGACCGAGCGGGCGTCTTCGGGACCGTCCGTGGCTCTGTCGTTGCGATACTCATACGGTGATCTCCTTGCGCTGCGTCGAAGTCGCGATGACAAGTTCCTGCAAAGATGCCGGTTCCACTTGGACTCCTGCCTCCCGCAGTCGGTTTCGCTCGGTCTCTGTCACATCGGCCTGCAACATGATTCGGCTGTGGGCGCCCAGTGTCTCCCGGCGCAGGACCCTGCCGGACGCAGCAACGGCATCCACCGCATCAATGGGACCGGATACCACCACGGCGCGGCTACGCAGTGCATCCGCGTCTGCGTCGACGACAATCCGGCCGCCGTCGACGACAATCACGTGCTCGAGTAGATTGGCTACCTCGTCGATCAGGTGAGTCGAAAGCACCACAGTGCGAGGATGTTCGGCGTAGTCCGCAAGCAGGCGATCGTAGAACAGTTGGCGTGCAACGGCATCGAGACCGAGATACGGCTCGTCGAAAAGCGTGAGCGGTGCACGGGAGGCAAGTCCGATGATCACTCCCAACGCTGACCGCATGCCGCGCGAGAGCTTCTTCACCTTGCGGCACAGGGGAAGTTGGAAATCGTCAAGCAGTGTCTCGGCGAACGCGTGGTCCCAATTCGGGAGTAGATGGCCGGCGGCGACGAGTACGTGCTTGACCTTGAGGTCTTCGGGGTACGTCTGGCTTTCCTTGACGAAGCACACGTTCGCCAGGACGTCGGCATTCTCGAAAGGGGCGGCCCCGAAAACTTCGACGTCGCCGCTGGTGTGCAGGTCCTGCCCGGTCAGTATCTGCATGATCGTCGTCTTGCCTGCGCCGTTACGGCCGAGTAGGCCGTAGATCTTGTTGCGGCTGATCTCGAACGAGACGTCCGCGAGCGCGTCGACATCCCCGTACTTTCTGTCCACGGAGCGCATCGAGGCGACAAGTTCAGTTTCGTCGAAACGCCTGACTCGGGGCTCGGTCGTTGTCGTGCTTGCGTTCATCGGTCCGCCTTCCTGTCGTCCAGCATGGATTTGAGTTCGCCGAGGGAAATCTGGAGCCGGTCGGCCTCCGTGACCAGCGGCTCGATGTATTGGCGCGCGAACGCTTCTCGTCGTCTGAACCTGAGTGCGTCGCGGGCGCCGACCGTGACGAACATTCCGATTCCCCGTTTCTTGTAGAGGATCCCCTCGCCTACGAGCTGATTGAGGCCCTTGGCTGCCGTCGCCGGATTGATTCGGTGGAACGCCGCCAGTTCGTTGGTTGAGGGCACCTGCCCGTCTTCCGGCAGGGAGCCGTCGATGATCGAGCCTTCGATCTGCTCGGCGATCTGCTGGAACAGTGGTCGTCCGTCGTCGATCACGATGATCGATGCCCGATGTTCACTGGTTCATTACTCATGTAATGAACCATAGAACGTCGTGGGGCATGTTGGCAATGAGATCGCGGAATCTGGCACCGATGACTTGGGTCTCCGAGCGCTGCCTATCGGGACATTCATCGCAGAGGCTGATGGAACAGCTTGGATGCAGACCGGCTACGACTTCCAGATCCCGGGGCGTTGCGCACAGGCATTGAGCTTCTTCGGAACCATGGAACCGCCGATCTAGGTGGTCGACCACGGGACGGGGCACCTTCGGGTGGCCGGGTAGTTATCGCCTCAATGAATTCGGCCACCTCGTCGAAGGCGGCAACTATGTCGCGGGGGTCATTCTGCATGGACGTTGTCGATGGAGAGTTCGCTATGTGTTGACGCAAACACCCGTCAGCATCGGCAATTCGCCACCCAACGTGAACAGACGAAACCCGCGGCCTCGGCTTCGGGGCGTAACCCGTAGTCGTAGAACGGAAGCCGGACCGCACGCGGCGGTCGGGCCCCTTTTCGTCAACCCAAAGACGGAGTCGTATCCACCGCAAGTAGGGACTTAGCGCCCCGTTTTGGTGTTTCTGTACTGATTTGCAATCCCGATACGTACGCTTCCGGCCAGGGAATCGGACACTCGACCAGCAGGGGTATCTATGCCGAATGTGACAGTGAAATTCGGGGGTTCAGACCCGGAAACAGCAGACCTCGCACGCCGGGCACTGCAACCAGTACTAGATGTTGTGGGTATGGACGTTGCTGACGCTGGATTGAAGTAGACGGGCTGGCCCTTCGCGGCAGGATGGAAGTTGCGAAACAGACCATCAACAGCAAAGGGACCAGCCCTGTGACACACCGTAATGCTCCGCTGACTGTCGAGGGAAGACGACGACTCGTCGAGCGGTGCCAGAGTCGTCCGATCACCCACGTCGCCGCCGAGATGGGCATCTCCCGACAATGCGCCTCCAAATGGGTCAACCGGTACCGAAAATACGGTGACCTGGGATTACAGGATCGATCCAGCACACCACACCATCAACCGGCCGCCACGGCGGCAGGGCTTGTGGCCGAGATCGAAGCGATGCGGCGAACCCGGAAATGGTCGGCCGCGCGCATCACGTTCGAACTCCGAATGGATGGAACGGTCATCGCACGCCGGACAGTCACGAAAATTCTGCGGAACCTGGGATTGCACCGTCGCCGGTTCATCGACCCGAACGGCGAGAACAATCGCAAACCGCAGGTCATCGTCGCGAAACGACCAGGCCAGATGGTGCACGTCGACGTCAAGAAAGTCGGCCGAATCCCGGACGGTGGTGGTTGGCGCGTTCACGGCCGCGGCTCCGCACAGGCCAAACAATCCCAGCGACGCAAGGCGCGAGCGAAGCAACCCCGGATCGGTTACACATACCTGCATTCCGCGATCGACGGCAACACCCGTTTGGCATACACCGAGGCACGCGATAACGAAACCGCCGCAACAGCCATCGATTTCATGAACAACGCCCGACACTTCTTCGCTGCACATGGCATCACCCGTATCGAACGGGTGATCACCGACAACGGATCATGCTATCGCGCAGCAGATTTCACCGCTTCACTCCGCGAGGCTCGGCATTACCGGATCAGGCCGTACACACCGAAACACAACGGGAAGGTCGAACGCTACAACCGCATCCTCGCCGAAGAACTGCTGTACTCCCGTGAGTACATCAGCGAAGCCCAGCGGCGCATTGCCGTCGAGGTATGGAACGTTCACTATAATTATCACCGACCGCATTCAGCACGCGGAGGACGACCGCCCGCCGCTTACCGCCGGCACCGCGTCACCAACGTCCGTTCCTCCTACAACTAGACAGCATCTACCGCACATACCGCAGGAAACCGCTCCCATTCGTCGAAGCCGCACTTAGACGCGCAGGTCGAGGAAGCTTCTCACAAGCAGGAATTGAACGATTCGCCGACTACATTTCAAGAGGAGACCGACCGATTCTCACCACATAGCGGCCGCTCGTGATGAGGCCGAAGACCGAAGCGCTTCCACCGGCTACCTGTTCGACGACCTAAATTGGTCAGTGCCAACTAGGTACAGGTCCATCGTGGTCAACATCAACATCAAGAGACAGCGCCCGCCCGCGTCCGAGATCGGTAGCTTGCCTCACCGTGGCAAGGGCACTCGAGCCAGCAGACGTATTCGATCAAACGGAGCTGAGGAGGCTGATTCAGCAGATGCACATTAATCGACCTCTGTGTGAATTCTGCTCACGGTGCACACTCGCGTGATCAAACCAGTCGGCGCTGTGACATTCGGTTGCTGATCCTATTCGGGGCGGCCTCGACCGACTATTTGAGACCTGTCAAACATAAGCTCCCCTTCCTGGCCAGGTAGGGGAGCTTGTGTTTGTGACCACCGCACGATCCACGCATCTGCTGATATGCAGGTTTCAGGCAGAGCTGAAAATGTCATCCACATGCGGTCGGCCGATCTTCTCTACAAGTCGGGAGCGGTTAGTGGCCCTGCGCCTTCTAATGAGAAGGGGATCGTGGAACCGTTCGCCATCGCCACGATCATGTTGACGATAGCAAAGAGGACGTTATCCATTTGAATTCACCTCCTCGCTCCGTCTAGGGCCCGGCAAGATTCGCTACTGCATACAGGGCAGATGTCCTGCTATCGAAATTGGGACCTGCAATGTAAGCGGGCGAGCCTGGACCGAATGAGGTGACTGTCCTGATATATCCGAGGCGATTCGAGGAGTTGTAGTCCATCAACCAAGGTCCACCAGAAGCACCTGCGCCAAAGTTGCCCGGTTTGGGAGTTGCGTGAGAAGCCGTAGCTCCGAACGTCATAACCAGGGAAGGCGCTGCGATGCTTGCGGGGAATAAGGTTTCGACTCTGGACACTTACGGCCTTCTATCGAATTGGGGCCAATCTGCCGGTTTCTAAGGATCGTCGGGAAGGTAGCACGACGCTAATGTGACAGTCCTCGAAACTGGGGTATTTCTTCGAGCTTTATCCGGCTCTCCGGATCCGTGCAGAGCGATGGTCGTACATTGGCACTTACGGTTAGGGCGTCCGATACTGAGGAAGAATACGTACTTGATTCATTTCGAAGGTGATTTTTGACGAACTTGGGTATTTTCACAGTTGTGATTGTGAGAAGATCTGCATTCTTGCATGAGTTGTGGTCCCCGGTGTCCGGGTGCGCTACGGCAGATCGGTTTCAAAAACTTCAACTGATAAGCGCGCGGAGTCCGAGCGGAGACAGTTTCCAACCCCATCGGTTGGTAGTCGCGCTCGAATCACTGATGGACGGCAAACGAACCGAGGTACCGGCGACCATCGGCTTCGAGGTCGACAGCACTCTCCTGACAGTGCGCGCAATGGACACCGATTCAGGCCGGGGGACGACCAGTCGGACTGCATCGATGAACTGCAGAATTCCGAGACGCGGTCCTCTAGCACCCCCATTTTCGTTGGATTCACATTGACTGATCACTGAATGGAGGGGGTTGTGTACCTGCCGTGTACCTGTCACAGGATTGGGTCCCAAACAAGCGAAGTTCGACTGCCCCAAAAGGGCTCTGAACTGCGGAGAATCTGTGGAGCCGATGACGGGAATCGAACCCGCGTATTCAGCTTGGGAAGCTGATGTTCTACCATTGAACTACATCGGCGTCGCAGCCGACCGGACGTGTTTTCACCGCCGATCAACGTGCTTTCCGAACATTATCAGACGAGCTTTCAAGCAGCGGTGTCCCCGGCCGTCATTGATCAACACAGGCGTGTGGAAGTCGGAGCCATCGGTAAATGATTTGCCCACAAGTTCTGCGCGGGAAAGCCTTTCGGCATGGAGAACTTGAGACAGGTGGGGCTGGGCTCTGCCGTGGGAGTCCAGAACCCGCGCATCGTGTTCGGTAACCACAGTGTGATCGCGCCGGCGATGGGTCGGCACTGCCCGCAGAACCGGTAACCTCTACCTGTGCTGCTCTCCGATCGTGACATCCGTGCCGAAATCTCCGTTGGACGTCTGGGTATCGACCCTTTCGACGACTCCATGGTGCAACCGTCGAGCGTCGACGTCCGACTGGACGGTCTGTTTCGGGTGTTCAACAATACGCGGTACACGCACATCGACCCGGCACTGCGCCAGGACGAGCTGACCAGCCTGGTCGAACCGGCAGAGGGCGAGCCGTTTGTACTGCATCCCGGCGAGTTCGTTCTCGGTTCGACTCTCGAAGTGTGCTCACTGCCGAACGACCTCGCCGGCCGTCTCGAAGGTAAGTCGAGCCTCGGGCGCCTGGGCCTTTTGACGCACTCCACCGCCGGCTTCATCGACCCGGGTTTCAGCGGCCACATCACACTGGAGCTGTCCAATGTCGCAAACCTGCCGATCACGCTCTGGCCGGGAATGAAGATCGGACAGCTCTGCCTGCTCAAGCTCTCGAGCGCTGCAGAGTTCCCCTACGGAAGCTCCGAGGCCGGATCCAAATACCAGGGCCAGCGCGGCCCGACACCGTCGAAGGCGTACCTGAACTTCAACCGCGGCTGAACGAACGAACTTCGGGGGGAGTCGCATGATCGGAATTTTCTACGGTCTGGTTTTCATGAACTTGTTGTTCGTGACCAGCACCGTGTGTTTGATGAAGCCGTCCAAAGCCAGTGTTGTTGTGACCGTCTGTGCAGGGGTGGCGTGGCTGTTCTTCAATGGACCGCTGGAAGGTCAGGTCTTGTGGTCGTTGAACAGAGAACACGGTCTGACGGTCTCGGATCTGATGTCGCTTGTTGCCTTCGGCATCGCCGCTCGTGGTTGGAATCAGGTTCGCAAAGCCCGTGAAACCGTCGACGCAGATCGTTTCTGACCTGCGCGCTCACCTGGATTGACCGCCACGATTCGGACAGATGTTTCGACCTGGAGCACAACAGTCGTCGAATCGGGCACAATTACTGGTTATGTGGTGGATTGTCGGAGGCGTACTACTCGTATGGGTCGTGTGTTCCATTCCGATTGCCATCCTGGTGGGGCGGGGTATCGCGCGTCGGGACCGCGCGGAATTCGACGGGCGAAATCAACAGTGGGCCGACGAGGTTGTCAGGTCGATCGAGAAGCAATCGGAGCAGGACAATGCCGATCGGCGTAAGCCACCACTGATAAGCTGACCAGCTGGACTTTTCCGGAGGTGAGTGGGCATGGAACTTCCATCCGATACTCCCGACGAGGTCGTGGCCGCGGCCGCCGGCGGACCAAGGGTTCCGCAGTTCGATCCCACAGTGGGGATTCCGGTAGTTCCGCCAGGGGGAGATGCTCCCCACCGGTTGGTGGTCATCGGCGATTCGCTGTCGCAGGGATTCCAGAGCGGGGCGATCTTCAATACCGATCTGTCGTATCCGGCGATCATTGCTTACCAGCTGGGCCGGCTCGACCAGTTCCGCTTTCCCCGTTACGGCGGCCCGGGCGGGCTTCCGCTCAACATCGAACTGTTGCTCCGCACCCTCGAGGAGCGCTTCGGCCCACGGCTCGACCTCTGGGAGGTTCCGCTCGCACTCTTTGCTGCACGTGCGTTCATGGATCAGGTAGAGGATTACTGGGAACGCGGACCGGGCAGCGAAGCGCCGACGTTCTCGGCAATCAACCACAACCTCTCGGTGTACGGGTGGGATCTTCGTGACGCTCTGACCAAGACGGCGCAGGGCTGTGAGGCAGCCCTGCACGAACCGCACGACGATTTGATCAGCCAGATCGTCGAGAACAACGGTGAGCGCGCCGCACTGCGAGTTCTGCCGCGAGGCTCCGACGCCGAGAAGCGTATGACCGCGTTCGACGCAGCAGCGGAGTTGGGCAAGGAAGGCATCGAAACTCTGATCGTCTTCCTCGGTGCCAACAACGCGCTCCGCACCGTCACCGAACTTCGAGTCGAGTGGAGCGGCAACAACTTCCGTGATCCGGGCGGCAAGCGCGACTACACGGTGTGGCGGCCTGAGCACTTCGCGTCGGAGTACGCCGAGGTGCTGGCCGCGATCCGCAAGATCAACGCCCAGCACGTCATCCTCTGCACCGTCCCACACGTGACCATCGCACCGATCGCCCACGGGCTCGGGGGGAAGATCGAAATCGGATCCCGCTACTTCCCGTACTACGCACGACCGTGGGTGCGCGACACCGACTTCGACCCACAACGCGATCAGCACATCACCGGCGCGCAGGCGTGGGCCGTCGACACCGCAATCGACATGTACAACGACGGAATCGAGCAAGCCGTCGCGAATGCCCGTCGGGTGGGGAAGGACTGGTACCTCTGCGATATTGCCGGGTTGCTCGAGCGCGTGGCCTCACGGCGCTACGTCACCGACGTCAATGCGCGGCCGTCATGGTGGACGCCGTACCCCCTTCCCAAGGCGCTGACCGACTTGCAACCCGTGCCGGACTCGCTGTTCCTCTCCGCCGACGGTCGCGGCGGCCGCGCTTCGGGCGGCCTCTTCTCGCTCGACGGCGTTCATCCCACGACAGTCGCGTACGGGGTGATGGCGCAAGAACTGGCGAACATCATGGTCACGGCAGGGGTCCAGTTCGACCGCGCTCAGATCGATTTCGACCGACTCGTCCGACGCGACACCTTGGTGCGCACTCCGCCGCAGAATCTCGATTCCACGCTCGGCGTCATCGGCTGGGCCGACGAGCATCTCGGCTTTGCCAAACGTGTGTTCGGCCTCTGACTTTCAGCTTGCCTTCGACATCGTCGGTGCAACGATGCGTTCCGCATACTCCCGCAGCAGTGCCACCAGGTCTGCGTCGTCGACGGAAAGTCTGCCGGTCGGACCTATCGCAGCCAAGGCACCGACGACACACCTTTCCGCGTCGTGGACCGGGACGGCGACGGCGGAGCGTCCGACACGAATCTCGTCGACCTCACGGGCGGCCTCACCGCGCCGGATCCGCGAGAGCTCGAGTTCCAACGCGTCGCCGTCAGTGATGGTGTGTGCGGTGACCTTTCGCAGTGGGGCCTCGGCCAATTCGGGTCGGTTGGCGAGGAGCAGCTTCCCGATAGCCGACGCGTGAACGGCTGTGACCAGTGTCCGTTCACCACTGAGTTCGTGGTCGGGATCGCGATCGACGAGCCGAATTCTGTTTTCTGCAAACGACGCGAGGTAGACGCCGAACCGTAGCTGTTCGCGGAGTTCTTCGAGGAGCACCGAATTGTCGATGGGTGTGGGTTCGGCGGCAGCCCCGGCTAATTCACGGGTGCGTCGGCCTAGTGCGAAGCCGGAGAGGTCGGCGATCCGAACCAGGTAACCGTCGGCGACAAGGATGTTGAGTAACCGATACGCAGTGGCAGGTGGGATGTCGGCCAGGGCGGCAATGTCCTTGGCGGTGGCTCCCGATCCGAGCCTGGCCGCCGACTCGAGGAGGGCAAGGGCGCGCTGAACCGCTCGGGGTTCGTGCCCACCGAGGTCGCGTGGTCGGCCCACCATCAGCGGGCGCCGGCAGTCGGCTCGCCCACCAGCACGATGTTTCCGGCTGCGTCGGTAGCGAACACCCCAGCTCCTGGTAGTACGTCCTCGGTTTCGGGACTGTCGAAAGCTCCGACGTGCAGCAGACTTTTGGGGCTTCGGCGTCGCAGGTAGAACTGCCAGAGTGTGCCCGAGGTCAGGATCACGAGCACGGCGATCGGTGCAACGTACGCGTGGTCGATCGTGTTGGCATAAACCAGGTAACCGAGGACTATCGCTCCGGCACCACTGCCACACGACGCGGCCGCGAGAATGCCGGGAGTGTGCTCGCCGATCCGTGTCAGGAAGACAACGGATGCGATAGCCGTCAGTGCATAGGCCACGATGACGGCGCCGCGAACAGTCAGTCGAACGTCGTCGAAGATTTCTCCGCGCCCGAGAACGGCAAAGGTTCCGCCGCCCAGCAGGACGGTGCAGACCACGGTAGTCAATGCGAAGTAGGGCGTACGGAAGGCACTGTGAACCGAGGCGAACCGGCGGGGGAGTAGGCGCTCGACACCGAACGAATAGACCAGGCGTGACGCAGCATTGGACGACGCCATCGAGGACGCCAGCCACGAGCACCCCAGACCGACGTTGAGCGCGATCACGACACCGGGGCTCACGCCCGTCGCCGTTCCGTGGAGATAGGCGTTGACGAGGGTGTCACTGCGCCCGGACCATGCGGCCCAGCCCGCGAAGATGAAGAGCGATCCACAGATGATCGGAGTGAGAAGGACTGTGCGGGTGACGGTTACCAGCGGACGACGGGCCTCGGGGCCGAAGAAGGCCGCGCTCTCGAATCCGGCGAGAGCGAACACGGCAGCCAGGGCGGTGAGTAACAACCCGTGGCCGGAGGTGGGTGGAACGATCTGTGCTTGTTGACTTCCGGAACCGCCCAGGATCATGAGCCCGACGATGAACAGAAGTGAACAGCTTTCGACGACGAGGATCGCGAGCGCGGCAAATCTGACACTTCGCACGAGAGCGCCGAGAATCAGCAAGGCTATCCCCAGATAGAGCGCGATGACGTGAAAAGTCTTGTCCACGTGCACACCCGCGAAGCCGAGCAATGCGATTGCGGCCTGTCCGCCGTGATAGAGCGTCATCACCGCGCTGCCGACGTACTTGACCAGCATGGCGATGCCGGTGGTCAATGCTGCCCGGGTGCCCAGGCCACGAAAGACGAAGCTGTGCAATCCGCCCGACGCAGCCATTCGGCGAGTGAACTGCGAAACGCAGAAGGCTATGAGCGTCACCAGCACGGTGGCCGCGATGATGGTGATCATCCCGCTCAACAATCGGCCGTGTGTCAGCATGGTGACGGGCAGAACGACCATCGACACAGCAGGGGCAGTGGTTGCCACCGACTGGGCCAGCACTTCGGCGCCCGAGAGTTGCCGACGGCCCAACGCCCGCAGCGGTGATCGCGCCGGGGGCTGCTTCTCGCGCGTGGTGAAGGACCGCGCGATGGCTTCGGTGAGAGCGGACATGTCGCGTCACGCTAGTCCGGTTCTGTAACGCCGATATTGCGGGCATGCTTCCGCTGATCGCACTCGGGTGAGAGAGCAAGATGCGAACGCTCGCACGTTTCTCACTCGGTCCCCACCGACTGTTTCCTGCGCGTCAAGTTCCGGACCCAACGCTCCTGAAGTCTGTGTTCAACACCAACCACCCGCGTCACCGGGAGCACACTGGGGAGCTCGAATGCCATACACACGTAGATCTTTCATGCGCAGCCTGGGAATCACCGGCGGCGCCGGCCTGGCACTCGGTGCTATGTCGTCCATCGGCCTGGCGCCGGCAGTGGCGTCGACGCCGAGGCGATTTCAGGCACCTGCTGCGGGTGACCTGATCGGAAAGGTCAAGGGAAATCACTCCGTCGTGATCCTCGGCGGCGGACCGTCCGGGCTGTGCTCTGCCTACGAACTGCAGAAGGCCGGATACAAGGTCACCGTCCTCGAAGCACGCAACCGCCCGGGTGGTCGGGTGTGGTCGATCCGCAACGGCACCGAAGAAACCGACCTGAACGGTGAGACACAGACCTGTTCGTTCTCCGAGGGGCACTTCTACAACCTCGGTGCGACGCGTATTCCGCAAAATCACAACACCATCGACTACTGCCGCGAACTGGGCGTCGAACTGCAGATGTTCGGAAACCAGAACGCGAACACCTTCGTCAACTACACCGGCAACAAGCCGCTGGCGAATCAGTCGATCACCTACCGAGCAGCCAAAGCCGACACCTACGGATACATGTCCGAGCTGCTGCAGAAGGCCACCAATCAGGGCGCTCTCGACCAGGTCTTGAGCAAGGAAGACAAAGAAGCACTCTCGTCCTTCCTCACCGATTTCGGCGATCTCTCCAGCGACGGCCGCTACGTCGGATCCGCGCGTCGAGGGCACTCCGCGGAGCCGGGCGCCGGCCTCAACTTCGGAACCGAGATCGAACCATTCGGGATGAGCGATGTCATCCAGGGCGGCATCGGGCGTGCATTCTCCTTCGAGTTCGGTTACGACCAGGCCATGACGATGATGACCCCCGTCGGCGGCATGGACCGGATCTACTACAAGTTCCAGGACGCGATCGGGATGGACAACATCGAGTTCGGCGCCGAGGTCAGCGGCATGAAGAACGTGCCGGAAGGCGTCACCGTCGACTACGTCGTCGACGGCAAATCCAAGTCGATCACCGCCGACTACGCAATCTGCACGATCCCGCCGCACTTGATCAAGCGGCTGAACAACAATCTGCCCTCCGACATCCTGCTCGCGTTGGATGCAGCCAAGCCGTCGTCGTCGGGCAAGCTCGGTATCGAATACTCGCGTCGGTGGTGGGAGACCGAGGACCGCATCTACGGTGGCGCGTCCAACACCGACCGCGACATCTCCCAGATCATGTTCCCCTACGATCACTACAACTCCGACCGCGGCGTCGTCGTCGCGTACTACAGCTCGGGTAAGCGTCAACAGGCTTTCGAATCGCTCACCCACCGTCAGCGGCTGGCAAAGGCCATCGCCGAAGGCGCAGAAATCCACGGCGACAAATACACTCGCGACATCTCGTCGTCCTTCTCCGGAAGCTGGCGTCGCACCAAGTATTCGGAATCCGCCTGGGCATCATGGGCCGGCGCGGGAGATTCCCACGGCGGCATGGCAACTCCCGAGTACACCAAGCTGCTCGAACCCGTCGACCGGATCTACTTCGCCGGCGATCACCTCTCCAACGCCATCGCCTGGCAGCACGGGGCCTTCACGTCCGCGCAGGACGTCGTGACCCACCTGCATCAGCGTGTTGCGCAAACTGCCTGACGTGCTTCGTTTCCCATCACTTTTTCTGGAGGTCTAATCATGAAATCTCGCAGCACCAAGGTCCTTGCAGCGGCATTCGCCGCCACCACGCTACTGGGCTTCGCCACTGCCTGCTCGTCTGACGAGGCGGACGCCGAGACCACATCGAGTTCGTTCGTCTCGAAATCGATTCTCGAAGCGGGGCAGGCAAACCCGATGATCGCTCAGGGCGTCGCGATCGGCGGCGACACCGCAATCTACAAGACCAGCGGCATCGGTCCGTCGGCAGGAAACAAGGCGGCGCCGGAAGGTTCGCCGGAGTCGTACATCGACGGTCAGTTCTCCGGCGGTGTTCTGCCGACCGGTGTCACCGTCACCGAGGCGCAGGGCATCAATGTACTCAAGAAGATCCGCGACAACCTCGAAGCTCAGGGATTGAGTCTCGAAGACGTCGTGACGATGCGCGTCTTCCTCGACAACGCGCCGGGATCGGACAAGGCCGACTACACAGGATGGAATCGCGCGTACCGGCAGTTCTTCGCCAACACCAATCTCGACACGGGTGACACCGAGTTGGTGCCGATGGGCACGGCCGAGCCGATCGCTCCGATCGAGCGAAACAGCGCCCGGCCCACCCGATTCGCCCTCGAGGTTGCCGGACTGCCCGTTGCCGGTTGGCTCGTCGAGGTAGAGGTCGATGCGGTGTACCCCGACGGCAAGGAACCCGCCTGATGGGCGCGCTCAGCCCGACTCACTGGGCGATCGTCGCAGTAGTGCTCGTGGTGCTGTTCGGTTCGAAGAAGCTGCCCGACGCGGCCCGGGGCCTCGGCAGGTCGATGCGGATCCTGAAGTCCGAAGTCGGTGAACTGCAGTCGGATACGGACCTCGCGTTGGAGCAGCGAGACTGACCCCCGTGCGCGGTTGAGGAGTCCCCACACTCCTCAACCGCGCACAGGTCTACTAGATCAGACCTTCGGAACGAGCTACCGACGGTGGTGACGGCGGACCCTTCACGAAGACATCGATCAGCACGTCCTCGTCCTGGTACGACGCGAACTGCGCCAACCCCGGCGTCTGGCGCACAGCCGAATGAACGGCGTCACCGTTTTGCGGGTACTCCGGTACGACGTGACGCCAATGGGCGCACAGCAGCGTTCCGCCAGGCTCGAGATGCTCGACGACCTGCAGCATTGCCTCGATGAGCTTTTCGAAGGTCAGGTAGTAGCCGACTTCGCTGATGACGACGAGGTCGAAGGTTTCGTCGGACCAGTCGTCACCCAACGCCCAGAGCCGAAATTCGGAGTCATGTCCGGTAAGCCTCGCTCGAGCGCTCTCGAGTGCGGTCGGGACGATGTCGGTGGCGAGAACGCTGTCGCAGCGCTCGGACAACTTCTCGGTGAGAACCCCGATCGAGCACCCCGGTTCGAATGCGCGACGGTATCGAGGTTTCGGGAGCATAGCGACACTGAGTGCGTACTTCCGCTGCTCGTACCAGCGGGATTCGAAATCCCATGGGTCGGACTGTGCGGCATACATCTTGGCGAAGTAATCCGCGGGGAGTTCACGATCGCTCATACGAACACCGTCTCGTACGGCCTCAGTAATCGTTCCATCGCGTGGCGGGGGAGGATGGGTGCATCCGCGGGATGATCGGAAAGCGGAGCGATCTGTGAAGTGAACTCATTGGTGGCAGCAGATTTCGCAGCCTGAACGTCGGAGGGCAAGGTCACCTTTCGTGCTCTTTCCCACGGGACTGCCGCATGATCCGGCGCGGCCCAATGCCACGCCCAGATGGGATACTCGATCAATCGCGATCCAGTGTCCGCGCACGCCCTCGCCGCCGCGTCTCCGGTGGCTTCGTGGTCCGGGTGGCCGTCCCCGCGCCACGTGGAGGCGCACCAGGTATCCGCCGAGGAATCACCGAGAATCGAGCTGAGGCGGTCGGTCAACTCCTGTCGGTTCTCGCCGATCTTTCCGTCCGGGATGCTCAATCGAACCGGTGTGGGAATTCCGAGGACACGCGCTGCCCGATCCGACTCGGACCGTCGACGGCGTTCCATCTCGGGCTGAGTCACGGTCGGTGAATCGGGATGCGAAGCTCCGCCGTCGGTGACAGATACGACCTGAACACTGATGCCGGAAAGTATTGCCAGAAGAGCGGTTCCGCCCAGACCGAGTATTTCGTCGTCGGGATGGGGAGCGACGATGATCAATCGTGAGCATCCGGTGAGATCCAGTTCCGGAAAACTTCTTCCCCACTCCCGCCATGTCGATTCGGGAGTACCGCCGTCGTCGACAGGTTTCTGCGCGAACAGTTTCGAGTTCACCACGGCCGTTTCCCCTTGGCTGCAATCCGGCCCAGCTCGGCGAGATCCTTCTCGGCGTGACTCTGCCGCAAGTAGACGGTGAGATCGGCTACCCGTGCCGCGTGCGCGGCGTCCATGCAGAGCGGTGCGGCGCCGAGAGCGCGTCCCACCCGATCCAGGGTCTCGGTAGCGGCGCGCTCGACAATTGCGCGCACACGGAGTGCCCGCTGCATGGCCTCGGCATTTTCGTCGAAGGGATCCGCATCGATCTCGGCCGCCGCGACTGCGAGCGCGTTGCGCGCTGCGGCGAGCGCTGCATCGACCGCACCGAGGTGTGCGAGTACGTAGGGGTCTTCGCTGCTTGCAGCCTTGTCGTACAACGGATCAGCGACGCCGCAGGCGCCGCCGTACCAGCATGCAGCCACGCCGATCGCGCCGTGCCAGAACCCCGGGCGGCTCAGATAGTCGCCTGCCGTCCCGACCGGTATGGCCGGAACCATGTCGAAGTCGACCGCGCTGGAGTCGCTTTCGGCCATACCGACGGCCTTCCACGAATCGGGAACGGGATGCACCCCAGGTAGTCCGAGCTCGACCGCGAAGAGGGAGGGGACACCGTCGACCAAGGCGGTGATCAGTGCATGCGTGCAGGTGTTGGCGCCGGAACACCACAACTTGCGACCGGTGAGCGTCCAGATCCCCACGTGCTCAGACGCATTCACCACAGGTTGGGGTGGCTCGGCCGCCCACACTCCCCACAGCTGCCCGGGTTCGGGATCCGGTCCGTCGAGTTCGGTGAGTATCGCGACGGCATCGGTGTGAGCCTCAGCCATCCGGCCGAGAACCACATTCTCCCGTGTGAGCTCTGCCAGGGAGGTCCACCGTGCGGCCGTCGCGCCGCCGCCGGGCAGCGGCAAGTACAGTCCACCTGCGTCCAGGAGTGTGTGTAGTCGTTTCATCGTGCCAGCTCCGCTTCTTCGTTATCGGCGGTCGTACCACCCAGGTTACGGATATGTCCGGCAAAGCCGCCCGGAGTTCGGCCGTCGAGACGCGCAGACGTGGTGACCGCAATGTCCTCTGCCCACGCGATACAGGCACCGGCCTCGCTCAACCGCCGGACGAGATCGACATCCTCGTCTTCTTCGAGATCGCAGAATCCTCCGACGTCCCAGTACATATCGGCGCGGACACCGAGGTTGGCACCGTGGACGTGACCGTGTCGACCATAGGGATGTGCGTGGTACATACGTTCGTACCGTTCGCGAACGGAGTGCGGATGGCCTTCCCAGTCCGCGATGCGAACGGTGCCCGCGACGACGTCCGCAGTACGCGCATACTCCAATTGGCGCGCAATCCAGGTGGGGCCGACCACCGAATCGGCATCGGTCGTGGCGAACCACGCTGAGGCCCCCAAATCCGAGCCGAACGCAGAGAAACCCGTCGCTCGCGAACGGCCGACGTTCTGATGCTCGACGCGGAGTACTTCCACCCCGTCGGGGATGACCCCCGCGGTTCCGTCCGAACAGTTGTCGAGGACGGCAACCACTCGGACGGGGACAACGCAAGCCGACGCCGCTGTTGCGAGTGCACGAAGGCAATTGGGGAGGTCTTCGGCTTCGTTGTGGGCGGGAACTACGACAAGAACCTGGTCGATTGGCACAGTGACGATCCTTTCCTCACCCTGGTACGGTCGGGTCTTCTTTCGTCCCGGTTCTCAACAGATAACCACATTTCGGACGGGTGCCGCCGCGCGACCGCCAGCAGCCGTGCAGGTCGAAAACTGTTTCGGTGAAACATCTCTGGATACGTTTGAGAGATGTGCCGGCGGGGTACAAGACGGGGTTTTGCGACTGTGCTTTCGGGTGCAAAACGGGGTTTTGCACCGAAGAATCTTCAGAACCGGCGGTGGCGCACCGAATCGACGAGCATCCGGGCCACCTCGTGCAGTTTCACGTTGGTGTGCTGCGATTGCTGAACGAGTCGGCTGAATGCTTCGTCGGCGTCGATGCCGTGGATGGCGATCAGCACGCCCTTGGCTTGTTCGATCTCGGCACGAGATTCCATGGCGCAGTGCAACTGTTCGATGTGCTCGTGTGCCTGACGCCAGCGTCGTGAATCTGCGATCGCCGCGCCCGCACCGGCGGTGAACAATTTCATCAACTCTTCGTCGAAGGGCTTGAACTCTGTCGAGGCGAATCCGTAGACGTTGAACGCGCCGAGAAGTTCGGTGCTTCCTTCGCCCATGGTGAGCGGCACGGACAAGTAGGACCGGACACCTTGTTTCCGGGCCTCGGCGGTGAATTCCGGCCATTTGTCGTCGTGATCACCCACCTTCGACCGAACCGACGACATGGTGCGCGCGGAGTCAACGCACGGACCACGATCGGCGGAATGCTGGGCATCGTCTATCGCGGAAAGGTAGTCCGCGGTAGATGCAGCAGTTCGTGGGCCATCGGCGGACAGCACCGTCACGCGGACAGCATCGGCATCCGGCAGCGCTTTGACCGCCGTCTCGGCCAGACGTTGGAGCATGGAGTCGAGATGCGCGTCCGTGTTCAGAGTGGACCGGAGTCCGGCAATCGCTTCGGCGAGGGTGTCGAGCGAATCTGCTGCGGAAGCAAACGCCGCGGCTCCCTGTGGGGTGTCCGCATTGCCTGTCATGATTCAGGTCTACTCCGCAAATTGCGGCGATGTAACCGTTCCAGGCGGTCTTTGCTTCGATGTTGCATGAAATCCGAGGTTCCTGGGTAGCCGCACGCAGCGATGTGCGATGTCGCCTGAAAAAGAGGAGCCGATGATGATCCTGCGTTTACCTGGTGTGTATCCACCGCAACACGACACGTCGTTACTGGCGGATGCGCTGCTGTTCGAGCGCCTCACCGCTCGCAGTCGGGTGCTGGATCTGTGCACGGGGACCGGCGCCCTCGCTGTCGCGGCATCCGCGGCAGGCGCAGGCCACGTCGTCGCGGTCGACATATCTCGCCGAGCGTGTGCCAATGCTCGTCTCAACGGGATCCTCAACGGAACCTCGATCGACTCCCGTCGTGGCGACCTCACCGAGGCGGTGCACGGCGAACTCTTCGATCTGGTGATCTCCAACCCGCCGTACGTCCCTGCTCTTGCAGATGATCTCCCTACCGCTGGAATCGAACGTGCTTGGGACGCAGGCAAGGACGGACGCGCCCTCATCGACAGGATCGCAGCCACCGTTCACGAGGTGCTCGTCCCGGGCGGCACACTGCTTCTCCTGCAATCGGTGCTGTGTGGGGTCGACAAGACCGAGGCGATACTCGAAGAACACGGTATGGCCGTAGAGATTTCAGCCCGGAAGTACGTTCCCTTCGGGCCCGTGATGCGCGAGAGGCGCACCATGCTCGAGGCACGAGGGTTGATCACCACCGGTCAGGAAATCGAACAACTCGTGATCATTCGCGCAACGAAGTCTTGCCCTTCTCCCAACTCGATGTGAGGTGATCGCCGAGAAGATCGTCGAACGCCAGGCACGCTGCGGCGCCGAACAAGATGTCATCAGTGCGGTGCGGCTGCGAAGAAGCGAGACCGCCGGCAAGGTCCCGAACGGCGATCTGTTCGTGAACGGAATCCGCTTCCACGTGCTCGTCGTAGAACAGTGTCGCGCCCGAACCGAATCCGAGTCGGCGCAGTCCTGCGCTGTATCGTTTGCTCGGCAGCGCAGACGTGGTCTCGACAGCGCACAGGTGCCCGACCAGCGTTCCGAGATGGCGGCGATGAAAACCGAAGAGCGAGAGAGCATTCAACGACGCCAACGTTACCGCGGGAACAGAATCGATGTAGTGGCCGTAGCGGTCCGAAAGACCCACAGCCCGCATGGTGTCGGCAAAAAGACGCGAATGCATTCGCTCTGCGCGGCCGCCTCCGTACTCGTCGCTCTGCACTTCGACGAGGGCGGCCTTGACGGCGCCGGAGAGACGCGAAATTCCGAGGGTGTGCACATCCGCCTCGCGGAGCTGATTGAGGGAACGGTGAATCAGCACCTCCGAGAACTGATCGATCGTTGCATCTTTCGCCATGAAGGACGCAAGACCTGGGCCTGCACTGGGGGCGGTCATCGACCAGAGGTCGGCCACGACGTCGCCAGACGACTCCACTGTCCCCACGAGTTGCGCGATGGCGGACTCGAAACGCTCTTCGAGCCGAGACCGCACCGCGAGCAGGTCCGGATTCCACTCCCATTTGTCCGAGACGTTCTCGATTCCCTGCAAATGAAGCTCGTAGAGGAGCGTCAGGGTCAGCTGAGCGTCGTCGTCACGAAGAATGTCGTAGGTGAGGTCGGTGGACTGTGCATCCTCGTACGCGTCAGCGGCAGCCGTAATCTCCCTCGGATCGGCCGAGGAGCGCAGAATGGAAACGAGAGTGGCGCTCAATGGGCCGCGGGCCTGTGGAACAGGCATGGAAGTGGGCACACCAGTGGCCGAATCGAGAACTGAAGAGGACATATGACCGCGTTTCCCGAATCGTCATCTGCCGAAACACCGAGTGTTCCCGGTAACAACACCACCATAACCGCCTGCACGGACGGCCCGCTGCTGGTGCGTGGTGACTTCGAGTTGCTCCGTGAAGACGGCACTCCGATAGAGAACAAGCGCTCTACGGTTGCATTGTGTCGATGTGGGCGGACCGGCATCGCGCCGTTCTGCGACAGCTCCCACAAGAAGAAGCGGGCGCGAGCGACGTAACCGGTGCCAATTGGGAACAAGCCCGACCCGTGAACCAAGACGACCCGGAAACCAAGAAAAGGCTGGATGCCGGCACCATGCGGTGCAGCGTCCAGCCTTTTCAGTCTGAAGTCAGACTGGGATCGAACTCAGATGGCGCGAACGTTCTGAGCCTGGGGGCCCTTCTGGCCCTGTCCGATCTCGAACTCGACCTTCTGGCCCTCGTCGAGGGACTTGTAGCCGCTGCCCTGGATCTCCGAGTAGTGAACGAACACATCCGGTCCGCCACCTTCCTGCTCGATGAATCCGAAGCCCTTTTCACCGTTGAACCACTTGACACTGCCCTGAGCCATAACCAAATTCTCCTGGATCCATCGAGCCGAGCCCTCCCATCGAGAGTCCGGTCTCACACCTGATCCTGCCATGCTCTTCTTTTTCTGTCTCCAATTACATGCATGGCGAGTTGCAGTATTTGACGGCTTTGTCCCGTTCCGGGACCACGTCGGAAGCAGGTGATTGTTCAACTATGCGCGTTTACCTGCTGTGATGTATTCGTCCCTTCGATGCAGCGCGAAATGACAACACCTGTGTTAAATCTGGATTCGCGGCGCAGAATGCCACCCCGATACCGAGGAGGGGACCAAATACCCAACTCGATCGGGGTCGAGATCAGTCCGAATCGTCGGGTTTGGTGTGCCCGTCGAACGTCACATGGATGTTCTCGTGGGGAACCGCGCGTTGTGCTTTTGCTTGATCGGCGAAGGTGCGCCGATCGCCTTCGATGAGTTCGGTGTTGTCGGTGAACGGAGCCAACAACGCCCGCGGATGGAGTTTGTCGACTCGCACGACGTTGATTTCCGCACACATGACGATCGAGGCTGCAGCGAGGAACAAGAAGGCCAACAAACCCAGAACGATGGCAAAGACGCCATTGGTGGTGGAGGCACCCCGCACCACAGAGGTCACATAGAGGGCACCGAAGGACTGAAGTGCTTGCCAGAGAACAGCAGCGGCGATCGCTCCAGGTGCCACATCGGCTACCGAGAGCGGGCGGGCGCAGGTGAGCCGGAAAGCGACGATGAAGATGCCCGCATTCAAGACGACTACCGCAAGGGTCAGTAGGAAGCTGAACGAACCGCCCAGATGAAGCGCACCGCCGATGTTGGAGACAGCGGTGGTCCCCAAGATCGCGAGACCGATCGTGCCGAGGAGTAGTAGCCCTTGGAGACGCCCGCGGATGGGATCCGGTCGCATGTTTCGGGGCACCGACCACACCGTGTTCATCGCGTTCTGGCAAGCCAGAGCGACACCGAGGCCACCGTAGAGACCACCGACGATTCCGATCACCAGACCCGTGACACCGCCGCCGATCTGTTGCGCATTGCCCAGGTCGTCACCGATCACCGGAAACTGATGCAGCGCGGAGTCCAAGATCTGTTGCTGAAGCTCAGGGTTGCCCGACAGCACGAAGCCGAGAATGGTCGAGAGCAACAGAAGAAGAGGAAAGAGCGAGACGAAGCCGTAGTAAGCGATCAGCGCGGCTAGATAAACACCTTGATCGTCGAGGAACTTGTAGAGGACCGCTATCGGGAACCCCAGGGCCGGATGCTTCTGTTGCAAGGCATCGAGGCGCTTGGCGATTGTCATTCTCGGTCTCTCTCAGCTCGTCGGACAGCCCGACGAACCTTAGTCGCTGCGAGCGCCCGGCGCTCGACGCCGGTGCAGCCGTCGCGTCAGGAGGCTTCGAGTGACTTCTCTGCTTCGTCGAGCGCGCGCATTGCTCCCTCGACAGAGTTGGTGACCGGGAATTCCTCTTCCGCCCGTGCCGCGCGAAGCAAGCGTCGAAGCGGGTGTGACCCGATCGCGGCCCACTGGAAGTCGTTGGCTCGCGAACGGGAGTTCAGCTCGGCGAACAGTTCGAGGCAGACCGCACCGACGAACAGTGAGTTGGACAAGTCCAGAATGACGCGAGACCACTCCGCAGCGTACGAGTTGAGAAGTTCTCGTAGTGCTGGGGCGGAGAGTTTGTCGAGGTCGACGTCGACCTGGATCAAGACTGTCGAGGGCGCTATCCGCCAGGCCGCGAAACCATGCGTTTCCACGATCGGCCCCAATTGTGTTGAGGGATCGATGGAATCGATCGGTGTGTGGTCGAGTTCATTCAGATTCATGGCAGATCCGGTCTGTGTGCTTTCATCGAAAGGCTGACGACCGATCTGGCGGCGCGGAAAGTGAATGCGTCCAGGCGTGGAAAGCTTTAGAGCTCAATGGAAATGAACAGTACAGATGTGCGCAGGAAATACTCACCTGATCCAGAGCCTTGATGCGAACCGAGCGCCAGTGGCTTCAACCCCGGCTGTATTCTCAACCTCGGTACCGTTCAGTGTAGCTCGAGGGCGTGAATCGGTCCAGGTGAGAGGTCGAATATTAAGCGGTGCAATGTTTTTGGCTCGACGCTTCGGTATGGTGGAAGATCAGCGTCACCGGACGAAGGGAATCAGATGAACGACCGCGATGCACTCACGGCCATCTCGACCAAGCTCGACACACTGATCGGCGCGGAGACCAACGGTTTGCGGGACGAGGTTCCGCCCGGTTCCAGTGTGCAGCGCACCGAGCAGGACGGCGAGCACGGCCGGTGGGGGCACGATTACCGCCTCGCCAACAAGTATCTCGAGGCCCTCGACATCGGCCAGCCCGGTCTCATCGATCGAGACGAGCTGGAACGTCTTGCACAGGAATACATCTGATCCTCGAGACGTACCTTCAGAAGATTTCACCCATCTCGGTGCGTAGCTGCTTCAGTGACTGAGTGAGGATTCTGGATACATGCATCTGAGAGATGCCGACCTTTTCGGCAATCTGGGATTGGGTGAGATGGCCGAAGAATCTGAGAACGACGATCGTGCGCTCGCGCTCCGGTAGTGCCAGGAGCGCGGGCCGCAGGGTTTCGTGATTGTCGATCCGACTGATCGCTTCGTCGTACTGTCCCAAAGTGTCTATCAGAGTCAGACCACTCCCGTCGCCGGCGGACGCGGTGTCGAGCGGTGTGGTTCGGTACGAATTACCGGCGGTCAAACCTTGTTCGACCTCGTCCGGTTCGATGTCGAGTTCCTTGGCGAGTTCCGCGACTGTCGGTGCACGGCCGAGCGTCTGGGACAAAGTCGTGAGCGCCCGGTTGAGGGCAAGGTGCCGTTCCTGAAGGCTACGAGGCACTCGCACGGACCAGCCGTGATCGCGAAAATGCTTGCGAACCTCACCCATGACGGTCGGGACGGCGAACGACAGGAAATCCGATCCTTTGTCGACGTCGAATCGCTGCACGGCCTGTATGAGCCCGACACGAGCAACTTGCTCCAAGTCCTCGAAAGGCTGGCCACGCCCCTGGTATCGGCGAGCGACGTGTGTGGCCAGGGGTAGGCACAGTTCGATGATCGAGGTGGTGATCTTTTCTCGGCTGGGATCATTCGGCGGAAGCGAGGCCATCGAGACGAACAGTTCGACAGCTGTTTCGTACTGGTCCTTCTTGTCCGGTGGGACAGCGGTCACGCACGCTCCTGGGGCAAGCCCTTTTCAAGCGTCATCGTCAGGGTGATGTGACCGTCCGCGTCGATTTCCGACTGTTCCAAGCGGACGGAATCGACCAGCGCTTCGAGAACGAACCATCCGAAGCTGTGCGACTTGTCGGGTATCTCGGAGTGCGCGATCACGGACACGACGGTCCGAAGTGTGCGGCCGAGGGTGTCGAATCGGCAGGTCAAGTCGCTGGACGGTATCGCGTGGCCGATGAGGATGCTCGCGACTTCGTCCATCGCCAGAGCAAGGTCGGCTGTTCCGTCGACATCGAGTCCGGTGTTGTTGGCAACCGTTCGGGTGATTCCGCGCAGAGTGGGAAGTTGAGAGTACGACGCGCGGACGCGGAGCGAGGCGATGGAGTCGTGAGTTAGTTCGGTTTCGGTCGGACTCGACAGAGGGATCAAGGGGCTTCCTGTAGGTAGATGTGGCGTAATTCCGGCGGACCGAGGCAAGGACCGGTACCGGCCGTGCGTGCCAGCCATCTCTACCCCGGAAGTATTCATGGCCTTGGATTACCCTTCGCCCGGCGAACTAACCCTCTTTACCCGAACTAGAGGATGAATTGTGAGACACATCACCTGTGGTGCGGACGTACCGAATCCTCATCTTTCATTTTCGCGTCGTTCGGGTACAGCCGCTTCATGGACACCCATTCGGACAGACAGATCCCCGTACACATACGACCGGAAGGTGTCACTGATGACGAGGTGAAGGCGGCAGGAGTGCTGTCGAACGCCCTTGAAACGGTGGAACGGGCACGCGGTGCCCTGTACGACTTCCATCAGCTGATAGGGCATGCCGATCTGATGCTCGACGAGGTCGTCGAGCTACTGCGATCCAGCGGCAACGACGACCTGGCCGATCAGGTCGAGGGCGAGTTGATGGGCCGGAACGTGGTCGAGGGGCGCTGGACTTTCCAGTTGGTCGAAGAGTTCGACGAGAACTACTGGTCGTTTTTTCGTGAATGCGAGAAAGTGGTGCGCGACAAGCTGGCAGGCGGAGTGCCGCACCTCTTCGAAGCCGAGATGAAGGAGCGACGCCGCACGCACGGTTTGCGGCACCACGAGGCCAGGCCCTGAGATTCCTATCTACTCTCGTGAGCTCGTCGCGGCACTGATCAGTGGTTCAGTTCGAGCTTTGCGCAACGATTCTCGCTCGGTCGCCGTCATGCCGCCCCAGATACCGTGGGGTTCCCCGGTCTGGATGGCGTGCACCAGGCATCTCTGCACGACAGGGCATCTGGCGCACACCAGCTTCGCCGAACTCTCGCGCTTCGCTCGCCTGGAGCCGCGCTCGTTCGTGTCGTCGTAGAACAGAGCGGGGTCGGTGTCGCGGCAGGTGCCGGACAGTTGCCAATCCCACTCGTCGGCAAGGGGCCTGGGAGATGTGTAGGAGCGCATGAACATGGACGTTCCCTTCGCTGCGTGACGAACTCGACTCGGATCGCGGATCCAGGTCGGGTGTTAAGGCAAAGCTCGGTCCCGCCGGCCTGAACCGGCGGGACCTTCGAGGCTCCTCCCTCGAGGGGGAAGATTTCGGGGGTACCTCTGGTCGGTCATTACCCAGCCGTACAACTTTTGAATCCCGGTCGTCAGGAATTCTTTTGATCCACGGCACGTCGTTCTGCTGCGGCGACAAGACCACCGGCGATGTCGCGCACCTTGACGTTCCATTCCTGCGACATCTGGACCAGAAAGTCGAAGGCTTGGTCGGCCGAGCACTCACGCTCGGCCATCAGTAATCCCTTGGCCTGCTCGATCAAGGGCCGAGAATCCAAAGCTCTTCTCAGTTCGTCATTTGCCGCGCGAAGGCGGGTGAGGACGTCTGACGCCGAACTGGACTGCTGAGCCAGCGGTCGTTGAACCTCGTATACACGATGAAGCACACCGATGACTCTGCCGTCATCATCGGTGACGGCGGAATTCACCGTATTCCAATATCGGGTGACAAACATCCCGCTCCCGCGCTCGTCGCGCACGTCGTAACGCTGAGTCGGCAGTGTGTCCCGAGTTCGGGACCGCATCGTGCGCTCGAATGACGCTGTCAACGAGAAGATTCCATCGGCAAACGAGTCGTCGGGATTGTCGGGGAAGGCTTCGAACACTTCCACTCGGTGCAATTGATCGAGGCTACGACCGGATACGGCAAGGTATTCGTCGTTTGCGCCCTGGATACGAAAATCGCTGTCCACGAGCAGAAGAGAAGAACTGCTTGCCGCAAATCGATCGCTACGAACGATCGAGCGGAGAGTGCTCGAACTCATGATTGTGTCGTTTCTGTCCTGTCTTCGACGGTTGCGGCCCCTGATATTTCAGAAGTAGGTGATCGCGAGAACTCCAAGGGCGGTGCCTGCCAGGATCGATCCGAACAACAAACGCTGCTGCAACACGAACATCTGATACTCGCGACGTGTTTGTGTCGAGGTGCCGCGCGAGTCCGCAGACATGCTCTTGCCCTTTCCTGTTGTGGGGAGTGCGATTTCGGCCGACCCCCGATCGGCCGAAACCGCGGACGGTGCATCAGTTCTGACGCGCCTCATTTGCGGCATCCTGCTCGGTGGACGCGCCTTCGTGTACGAGGCTGCCACCCGAGTTCTCGAGGTGAGCACGAACGAACCACTGGAACTTTTCCAACTGCGCCGTCTGGCCGATCAACATGTCCTCGGTGATCGGATCGATCTTGCCGACACTGTCGATTGCGGTGCGACTGTCGGTGATGATCCCGGTGTAGACGAGGTCGAGCGCAGCGAGGTGCGCACGAGCGTCGTCGCGGCCGACGGAGTAGTCGTCCCACGTTCGATCGCGCTCGATTGCTCCCGCGGTGCCCTTGGGTGAGTTACCCAGTGCCGCGATACGTTCGGCCACATCGTCGGCGTAGCCGCGAACCAACTCCACCTGGGGGTCGATCATCTCGTGCACGCCGATGAAGTTGGGGCCCACGACGTTCCAGTGAACGTGCTTGAGCGTGAGGTGAAGATCGTTGTAGGCGCTGAGGCGTTCCTGCAGAATATCGGCGACGGACGAACCGTCTGCGCTGCTCAGTCCCGGTACGGTGAACTCGGACATATGTTTTCCTCTCGTCTTGATGGGGATCGCCCTCCAGTGGGGCGGTCTCGCGCCATCGTCAATCGGATCGCGTGTCGGTCAGGTTCAGTGCGCGAGTGCTACTGGCTCCTCTGTCACCGGGTCGCCGTACATCATCGCGATTCGGCGCTTGACCTCTTCGGTTGTCAAAGTCGCACTTGCGACAGTGATTCCGATGCCGGTGGTGCTCTCGCCCTGTGTGGGCGGGATGTCGATCGTCGTCATCTTGCTCCCGGTGAAGAGTGTGCCGTGAGGGAGTCGGCTGAACCACCGACTCCGACGTCTGGGTGTTCTGCGCCTTCGAGCTCCAGTTATGGCGCTTTCAGGTGCTACAAAATCTATATCAGCCGATGTAGATAATTGGCAAGGCTACTTCGATTCGCGGGCGAAGGAAAGCGCATTGTGCAATCTTGTCGAAATCGGCTTTGATCTGCCATTTCACGCCTTTTCTGCTCGACGATTCTTGTTGTCAGTGGTCCTGGACACGCTTGAATCTATGTCCTGGGCGTCAGATTCACTGCGTGATGGTGCTAAGGTCGGGTGACGCCGATTGAGACAGCCCACACCGAACTAGGAGGTTCCAGTGACGTCGGAATCCCAGACCCGGGCGCTGCGCGGCGTGTACGGGATCTCAGTGATGTCTGAACTGTCCGGGGTAGGACCTCAGACGCTGCGCCTTTACGAGCGAAGGGGCTTGCTCACACCAACCCGCACCGATGGCGGTACGCGCCGGTACAGCGAGGCCGACCTGGATACGCTCGGACGAATCACCGCGCTGATCGACGACGGAGTCAATCTCGTCGGTATTCGTCTGATTCTGTCCCTCGAGGCCGAGAATGCAGTCTTAGCGGCTCGAATCAGCCAGTTGACCGCCGAGGGGGACTAGTGGTGCTGCTCGAGACGATGCCGTTCAGGATGGAGTTTCGGTGCGGGTAGGGTCGCCGAAGTCCGCGTCGGCGGAGATTTTGTTCCCTGCCGCTGCGATCTGTTCGAGCGCGGCGTCCAACGCATCGACCAACCATTGATGCGACGCCTCCGCGAGGAGGCGATCCGGAGTGTCGGCGTTCTCGGATTGGAAGAACCGCACCAGCCATGATTCTCCGTTGTCGGGTCGATCGGAGAGTCCAGCCGCGGTATTGGTCGCCAGAAGGAACCGGTTGTATTCGAGGTCAACACGAATGGCGTACTCGCCGAACAGGTTCACCACGTTGGCCGGCCGATGAGTAGCGGCAGCGAGCGCAATGAGAGCGTCGTTGTAGGTTTCGGAGTACTTCATCGTGAGGGGCATGGTCGGCCTGTCTTTCTGGGCCGATGCAGCATTGCACGGCTATGTCGAGGAGATCAGTTCGCAGCCGCTGCTTGACGATGAACTGAAACCAATCCTAGCTCGAGTCTCCGAGCGCACTGACGCAAGCCCGTGAGGGTCAGTTGTTGCGCGCAAAGTTCGACTCACGCTCCGTGACGAACTGATCGTCCGGAAGCGGTCCGGGTGGGGCAAGCGCAGTCAGGAACGACTCGGCCCACTGATGCACATCGTGTGTCATGACCTGTCGATGCAGCGCAGCCATACGGCGACGGCCTTCCTTCGGATCCTGATGAACCGCGGTCAGGATCGTATTCTTCACGCCGTCCAAATCGTGCGGGTTGACCAGGTATGACTGTCGTAATTCCATTGCGGCACCGGTGAACTCGCTGAGAACGAGAGCACCTCCGAGGTCGCCACGACAGGCCACGTACTCCTTGGCCACCAGATTCATCCCGTCGCGCATCGGCGTCACGAGCATGACGTCGGCAGCGACGAACAGTGCGATCAGTTCTTCACGGTCGACCGGCTGATACAGGTAGTGAACGACGGGGCGGCCGATCTGACTGTGGTCACCGTTGATGCGGCCCACCTGCTCTTCGATGACGCTACGCAGGTCGATATAGTGCTGCACGCGTTCACGACTGGGCGTCGCGAGCTGCACCATCGTGTACTTCTCCGGATCCAGACGATCCTCGTCGAGGAGTTCCTTCAAGGCTTGAAGCCGCAGGTCGATACCCTTGGTGTAGTCCAGCCGGTCGACTCCCAGCAAGATTTTCTCGGGATTTCCCAGCTCTTCCTTCAATTCGCGCGCGCGACGCAGGACCGAATCGCTTTTCGACTGGCGCTCGAGTTCGGCAGAATCGACGGAGATGGGAAAGGCGCCCACCTTGACGACGCGAGAATCGAAATCCACATGCCCGAGCGCACTTCGAACACCGACGCCCGCGGTCGTCGTCTTGAGGCCGAGAAGTTTGCGGGCCAAGAACAGGAAATTGTTTGCGCCACCAGGTAAGTGGAAGCCGATCAGATCGGCGCCCAGCATTCCCCTGACGATCTCCTTGCGCCACGGAAGCTGCATGAAGAGCTCGACCGGAGGGAACGGGATATGAAGAAAGAACCCGATCGTCAGATCTGGCCGCAGCTCGCGCAGCATCGCCGGCACAAGTTGCAACTGATAGTCCTGCACCCAGACAGTCGCTCCGTCCGCGGCGCAACGCGCGGTTTCCTCGGCGAACCGCTGGTTGACTGCGACGTAGGTGTGCCACCACGACCGCTCGAACGTCGGAGCCACCAGAACGTCGTGGTAGAGCGGCCACAACGTGTCGTTGGAGAACCCCTCGTAGTACTCGGCGAGGTCCTGAGAGGTCAGCTCGACGGGAAACAGACGAAGGCCGTCAACCACTATCGGATCGACCTTCTCGTCCGCGACCCCCGGCCAGCCGACCCAGGCGCCATCCCGCTGTCGGAGGATGGGTTCGAGCGCAGTGACGAGCCCACCCGGACTTCGCTTCCAGTTCTTGCTTCCGTCTTCGTCGGTTTCGAGATCGACCGGCAGTCGGTTTGCGACGACGACGAATTCGGAGAGCTTTTCGAGATCGGTACTCACGCCGACATCGGCTCCGCCAGGGTCTCGTCCAGGACGGAGGTCGAGGACAGGTACGCGACTGCATCGGCTGTCGAGTCGGTGTACACGATGTCGGTGTCCATCTTCAGAAGAGACAGCGGACGCCTGACAGGGTGCGCTGCGACGAGCGTCCACGGCACGCCGAGCCTCCGTGCCTTGGCCGACAGAGTCTCGATGATGGAAAGACCTCCGACGGAGATGAACTGGACGTCCGAGCAGTCGAGTACGAACGGGTGTCGCTCACCGATCAGGTCGTCGACGCAGGCAGCGAAATCAGCTCGGGACCGGACGTCGATCTCGCCGCTGACCACGAGCGACTGAATGTTTTCGGCACAGGTCGTCGTGAAGGTGGGGGGACTGTCCGTACGCTCATCTGTAGTTCTCGAAAACTCGTTCATCGAAACTCCTGACGGATTGCTCGAAACGGTTCGTTCGAACGGTCTGGTTCGAAACGGTTTCGTTCGAAACCGGGAAACGGCACGGGAAGCAACGCACGAACCGTGCTCGTCTTCAACGGCTGGGTACTCAACCGTGCTGAGTGCCTACCTTACCGCATCGCGAAAACCCAGGTGAAAAGCGTTAGATCCGTACGGATTTCAAGGTCCCGTGAGCGTCGGCCCACGGGACCTTGGTCCCGATGGTTCAGACCTTCCGGGATCAGTCGGTGTCAGTCGCCGGGCCGGTGCTCGAGGCTCCGCCCTCGTCGGCCCACGTACGTTCGCCCGACGGATCGGTCTGAACGTCCTTGGGTGCGGTGTCGGAGCCGGTTCCCGGACCGTGGTCGGTGCCGGTGGTCTGCGGCTCGTCCGTCTGATCCGTGCGGTCGGTGGAATTCTGTTCACTCATGGTGTGCGTTTCCTTCGGGAAGTCGTTGTTCATGTACTTGTCGTTTCCTGCTCACCCGCGAGGGGTACTCAGTAGGGGTAGTGCGTCACGTCGAGCCAGTACGTCACGTCGAGTCCATACCGGCAAAGTCAGCTGTCACCGAAGCAGGAGATTTCACGTGAACCATATGACCGTGACGACCGAACACCTGCGTGCACTGCTGGGCAGTGGCCCCCATTCGGAACTGGTAGCGGTCGGGGGCGAGATCGAGATCTACGTCCCCGATGAAGAAGGGTTCGGTCTCGAGGGTATCTCGCTTGTCACTCGCGAGCAGTTGGCCGAACGTCTACCGTCCTCACCCGACAACCCCGACGAAGGTGAACTACGTATCGCCGCAGAATCGTTGAGCGAGATGATCGCCGAACTCGGCGGTTGAACTCCGAAGTTCGGGGCAGCCGACGTCAGATCTGCGGGATCGGATCCGGAGGGTACGGGTTCGGTGGCGTCGGAGTCGGTGGCACGGGCGGCGGATTCATCGGATCGGGTGGTGTCGGCGCCGGTGGTGTCGGCGGCCCCGGGTCGGGGGCGGGGCCCGGATCCGGTGGTGGGGGAGTGGTCATGAGTGCCGGGTTCCCAAACACTTGCCGAACAAACACCTAGTGTTCGGAGTGGCTTTTGGTGTTCCCTTCGGCAGGTAGATCATCGACGATGTCGACTACGGCGACGTGGATGCTCTCTGCAGAGACCGGTGGGTCCGTGTCGCCGAGGATCAGGTGAACGACGTCCACGACGGTGAACCGAACCCGGTCCGACAGTTCGGCCAGATCCACTCCGTATGGCGCTGCCAGTTCGATACGTAGTGAACGTATTTCGTGGCCGTCGACGAAGAACTCGATGCTGCTCGGCGAGCAGTGGTGCCGAGAACGTATCTCGGCGGCCAAGTGGGTACGGAGTACGTGATCGCTCACCGACACAGTGCCTAGACGTGGACCTTCCGACGCGTGTGCGTCGAGCGGCCAACCGGACGCCGAGGTCGACCGTAGCGCCCGGATCACCTTGTCGCTGATTCGATCCCAGCCCGGCTCGGGAGCGTTCCGCAGGACGTCGGATGCGTGCGCCATCAATGCGTCGGTTCGTGATTCAGTCATCGCCACCTCGTCATTCGTTCACTCAGGTTAGCCCGTGCACGATGGTGATGCCCGCGCACCGCATCCGGGGTGAGTCTTAGAATCTTGCCGATTTGAACGAACGTGAGCATCTCCACCTCTCGCAGCGTCCATGCCGCACGCTGGCGATAAGGCAGTTCACCCAACGCTTCTTCCAGTGCCTCGAGGAACGCGGAGTTCGAGGTCGTGTCGAACGGGCCGGCCTCGGGAGACGGCACGAGAGGATCGAGCAATCTGTCGTCGATCGGTTGAGCTCTCTTGATTCGATAGCTGTCCACGATCTTTCGGGAACAGATCGCGAAAAGCCATGTTCGCATCGACGATTCGCCACGAAACGAATCGAGTCGACGCCAGGCGGCCACGAAGGTGTCCTGGACTACCTCGAGAATGTCACCTTCGTCTGCGAGCATGCGACGCGCATAGCGGTGAAGTGCAGGTCCGTAGTAGTGCACCAGTGACTCGAATGCTTCTCGGTCGCCGAGTATCGCAGCGTTCACTGTCGCGGTGTCCAAACCGTCAGGTGCTTCGGTGAGCCCCTGTGTATGCGGTAACGCCACAGTCGCTCCTCTCGCGGAAATGCGGAACACTCGGCTGCGTTCGAAGATTGTTCGCCCGGCCGGGGCGTTGAATGTTACGGACAGTAACTAACAAGTGTCAGTGATGCACGTCACCTGACTGGGGCATTCGGTTTTGCCTTCGAGTGACGACTACACAGGTAGATCGATCAACAGGAGGAGATGACAATGGTCAGCACGCAGGTTGCGACAGCATCTACGAAGGATGTTGCATCATCGAACGACTCGGCTCTCGTGAGTTCGCAAGGAAAGACGTCGATCGCCGACACCGTTGTCTCGAAGATTGCCGGCATCGCTACGCGAGAGGTGAGCGGCGTGTACGACGTCGGCGGCGGAGCGTCGCGGGTTGTCGGGGCACTGCGCGAGCGGATCCCCGGCGCGAGTGTCAACCACTCCCAGGGAGTATCGGTCGAGGTCGGCGAAAAGCAGGCAGCGGTCGACATCGACATCGTGGCCGAGTACGGCGTATCGCTCGCCGATCTGGCCACCGGCATTCGCCGCAACGTCATTGCGGCGCTCGAACGGATGACGGGTCTCGAAGTGACCGAGGTGAACATCACGGTTCACGACGTTCACCTCGACGAGGGCAGTGACGACGAAACCGGCGAGCCCAAGACTGCGCGGGTGCAGTGAGTTCCGAAATCGCCGACACCATCGCGGCGGCTGTGACGGGGATACCTGGGGTCGCCTCGCTTCATGCCGGAATGTTCGGCGAGGTTGGCACGTACCTCCCCGGTCGCCGCGTCGTCGGCGTGCGGGTGACGGAGTCGTCGACAGACATCCATGTGTGCATCTTCGCCGACGCCGCCGTTCGAGATACGGCTTTACGTATCCGCCAAGCGGTTTCAGGACTCGTTACAGGCCCCGTGAACGTGACAGTGGAAGACGTAGTCGGTCGTGCGCACGATGCCTGAGCACTCTCGTGGTCCAGTTCCTGATCGCCGATCCGCACGCCGAGAGGCGATCAGGAGCTACCACCCCGACGTGGGCGGATCTGCCGACGCGCTCAATCGAGCGCTCGAACGCGTCGACCGGGACTTCGCGTCCCCGATCGGTGTGGGTGTGCGCAGGACACTGCGCGGCACGATGCGGCAGATAGCGAAACCCGCTCGGACCCAGTACACGCGTTTGCGCGCTCGGTTTCCGGGTGCCAAGACCTACACCGAGATCTGACTCGCACCATCGAACATCATCCACAACGGAGGATTCACATGACCACCTCGACTGTCGGCCTACTGGCAGGACTACTTCTCGGAGTCGCAGCTGCTGCAGGCGGTTTCACCGGATTCCTCATCGCTCTGGTTCTCGGTGTGATCGGATACCTCGTCGGTGGTCAGCGTGACGGCGAGTTCGATCTCGGTGTGATGCTGAAGGGTCGCGGACGTGGCTGAGACAGCTCGACCGGAGTCGTCTGTGCTTGGTGAGCCGGGCGATCGCGGAACGCTGACGATTCGAGACAGAGTCGCGCAGAAGTTGGTTCTCGAGGCGACGCGCGGGACCCCGGGGGTGCGTCATCACGCCGGCGGCATGGACAAACTGACCGGGCGTGAATTGCCGAGGGCGCGAGTGCTGGTATCCGGCAAGCGGGTACGGGCCAAGGTGGACATCGCGATCGAGTGGCCCGGATCCTTGTCGGTCATCGGTACCGCGGTGCGAGAGAACGTGACAACCCAGTTGCAGTCTGTATCGGGCCTGGACGTAGACGGCGTGGACGTGGCGATCGTGAGCGTTCTCCCGGCATCGACCAAGCGTGACGCGGGAAGGACAGTGCGATGACCGCCGACAAGGTCGCACCACCCACTGCCTCGAGGGCTGCTGCTCCTGTTCCCCTTGCGGCGCCCGGATCGGCCGTCACGGGATTCCTCATCGCCGCGGCGCTACTTGCGCTCGGCGTGGTCGGCGTCCGCGACGCGCTGGTGGATACCGGCGTGATCACCGGGTCGCAGTGGATACCAAGTGCTGCCGCATATGTGGACGGGCTCGCGTACCAGGGTTGGATGTTGCCGGCGGGGATCGCAGCCGTCGTTCTCGGCCTGTGGTTCGTCATCGTCGGACTCAAACCGCGACGAAAGACTGCCAATGCCTTGGTCGGAGTCGCGAATACGTGGATCGATCCCGCCGATGTAGCGGCGATAGCGTCTGTTCGCGTCGAGTCACTGGCCCAGGTTCGATCCGCTTCGTCACACGCGACCCGGCGCAAGCTGGAAGTGAAGGCCTCGGTCACGCCCGATGGAGCCGCCACCGCTGAATCGGAAATCCGTGCGGTGCTGGGGGACTTGGCCGGGTCGCTGTCACCATCGCCGCGAATCAAGGTTCGTATCCAGACGGGATCGCTGTCATGACTCGGACGGCGACGGCGATGGATCGCGTGGCGACATGCGTCGTGGGGATGCTCGCGATAGCGCTGGGAGTTGCAGCGATCCTGTGGAATCGCGACGTGATCAAGGATTTCCCGGCGCGTATCGAGATCCCGTGGGCTGAAGATCTTGTCGATCACTCGTGGTGGCCATGGGCTGTCGGAGCTGGGGGAGTATTGCTAGTCCTCCTCGCGTTGCGGTGGTTGATCGCGCATGTGCCGCTGCGTCGGGTGAAGGAGATCACGGTCCCTGGGTCGAACTCGCACAATTCCATCACCGCGGATCTGGGTGCGGTGGCGGAAGGGGCGAGCGCATCACTGGAGGACTTCGACGAAGTGTCGCGTGTCCGAGGAAAAGCGTTGCTCGATCGTGGAGTTCGCACGATCGATTTGCGAGTGACATTGAGACGTAGCGTCGTATCCGGATCGGAAACGTTGTCCGAGTTGATTTCTCGCGTCACTGACACGGGGGATCAAGTCGAGTCGATGGTCGGTGATCCATCCGTCGCGACCAGAACTCACATCGCCGTGGAAAGCGCGAAACGCGATGAGCCGAGAACTCTCTGATCAATCGAGGTTTGAGCCTCCCGGTGACCGGGTATTGGTAGACCTCCCGATCGTGCACAGAGTCATGGATGTTGCTGTGGCACTGTGTGTCACGGTGCTCCTTGCGACCGTCACTTCGATGGCGATCGCGATCGTAGTGACGCTGATCATGTGCGCGTCGGTGAGTGTCGTTTCTCGTATGTGGTGAATCGCCAGTCATTTTGGTTCTGTCGTGAACACCTGATAGAAAGGTAAGCAGACAATGTGGCTGCTACTGAGTGCACGATCCCCCGCGTCGTGCGGTGGAGAGTCCGGTTGTGTGCAAACACTACCCGCGATCACGGTCTAGTTGCGCGGGCCGATCGCTCGGAACTCTCCCTTTACCGGCAGTCTCTCATTGCGCCGCCCCTCTTTACTCTAAGGAGTTCAAATGCTTCCTCTCGGTATCATCGCCTGGATCATCATCGGTGGACTGGCGGGTTGGATCGGCAGTAAGATCATGAAAACCGATGCGCAGCAGGGGATCTTCCTCAACATCGTTGTCGGTGTCATCGGCGGTCTGATCGGTGGTTTCCTGCTTCGAGTCTTCGGCGTCGATGTCGAGGGCGCGGGCTGGATCTTCAGCTTCCTCACTTGCCTCCTCGGCGCCGTCATCTTGCTGTTCCTGGTCAAGGCAGTCACCGGAAAACGCTGACACGCATTTGTCCACGCAGTTCGAGTTCGACTGAATCCACGACCGAATTCCACGGCCGAACGCACGACCGAATCCAAGAAGGAGAAATACATGTCTGACTTCATCGACAAGGCAAAGCACCGCGCTGAGGATCTCATCGGCGAAGCGAAGGAAAAGTTCGGAAACGCCACGGGCAACGATGATCTGGCTGCCGAGGGTGTTGCCGATCAGGGCGAGGCGAAGGTCAAGAAGGCCGGCGACACTGTCAGTGACAAGGTCTCGGATATCAAGGACAAGTTCACAAGCTGAGTGAGCTTCGGCGCGGTTGATCGGCACGTCCGGTCAACCGCGCTTTTGTGTGTCTCCTCGGCCGTTGCGGCTACCGCGATACGCGAACTTGCGCGTTTCTGCGAGCCACTCCGGAAGCATGCGCATGTGGGCCGGTGTGTTCAGAATCGGATCGAAGGACGGCTGGAGGCAATCCGGGTGGTCCTCGACCTCGTCGAGACAGAGATGCCCGATCGGTATCAACTGAAGTTGAATTCTCGCGAGGTACACGGAGAAGTGCAGCGGGGAATGATCGACCGCAGCTTTCAATGCAGACAAAGAAGTGCCGGCCGGATGGACACCGCGCGGTGTCACGATCAGCCACGCCGCGGCACCGCCCGCGCGTGAGTAAGGAACCAGTGTGCTGTATCTCGCGCCGTTCCACGAGAAAGCCGGAGCTGGAAACATTTTCGAGAAGGTAGAAAGTCCTGATGTTGCGAGAAGAATGTCCCACGGGTTTTCATCTGCGCCGACATCGTGCAACCGAAGCGCCAGGCCGAGTACGTCGGGTAGGTCTCCGGGTGTTCCGAGGGCTTTCGACATTCGAGCGGTGACGGTAATCGTCGACGACTCCGATACCGGCCACCATGGGGTGGCCGGCTTCAATGTTCCCTTCAGTTCGATCCCGTGAGGGTGAAAAACCCTGGCCATGCGCAGCGATGATGCGAAGTGGAACGGCGCACCGACCAGCTTCCCGATCGCACTCTTGCCGGCGGGGATGATCGAATTGATCGTCACAGCTTCCTTTATCTGAGAATTCTCCGCCCGTGAAGCGCCCGGACTGGACGGACGTTCAGGCGTATTGACGGGCTTTTCAGTGGCGTCTTTCGACTTCCCAGTGGTGGTGATTGCTAATCATGTGACATGCCGTAACAAAAGTCTCGCCCGCCGGGATAATTAGCCAAACGCATAAATTGGTCGTTATGGTTTGTTTGTCCGTAACGGTGCGATCGGACCTGCGACCGTCGCGAACTGGCGAGATTGCTACTCGTGATTTGTGTTTGGTGATTGCGCGGAAACAAGAAATGTCGAGGAGACACGCTGATGGGCCACTCTCGAACCTGGCTGACGCGCGCGCTGGCAATGCCGGTGGCTGTCGCGGTCACTTTGTTGCTTCCGCTCGGCAGTGTCGCCTCCGCCCAGGATTTCGAGGACGACGCAGATACTTCGGTGGCCGCCGCAGCCACAACTCCGATCTCCTTCACCGAACTCGGACGAGGAACAGACATCGTGTTCTCCTCCGATGACGCACCCGTCTTGGTGACCGTGCCGGTGCCGGACGGACTCACCGCAACAGCCGTGACCGGAATCCTGACCGCCCCGACCGACTTCAGTAGGGGTTGGCTCGAAGTGACTGCCGACGGCAGATTGGTGAGCCGCGTCGACTTCGACGCCGGGCAGGCCGGAACCGGCCTACCGATTTCGGTTCCGTTGCAAGGTCTCGAAGTGGTCGACCGGAGCGTGACCGTGTCGATGATCGCTCACCTCGTTCCCGTCGACGACCGCTGCTACGACCGAACGAGATACCAGCCCCTTGCGCTCCGGGATGCCTTTGTCGCCTACGACGGTGCCGAGCAGCAGCCCACGACTGTTGCAACCTTCTTTCCGCCGATTTTGAGGAAGGCAACCATCTACGTCACGGATGGTTCGTCACGGTCACAGCAGAGTGCGGCTCTGCAGCTGAGTGCAGCGATTGTCAACAAGTACGGAAGTCAGCCTGACGCCGTGGTGGTGGAACAACTGCCGAACGGCCAGAGTCTGCCGTCCGCTGAGCCGGGACTGTTCGAGAGAGCTGTAGTACTCGGCAACAGTGGGGACGCCGGCATCGATCTCGCGGCTGCTCCGAATGGTGCACCAGTGCTGCGAATTTCAGGGGACGACAAGACCCTCGTTCCTCAGGTCAGTCTGTTGGCGGCGAACTTCGACGGCTACTGGGCGGCGAGCAGGGCGCTCGCGTCACCGGACAACACAGTTGCCCAGATTTCCCAGGACGCCATCACCGTCGGTGAGCTGAAGCTCGGAACGTTGACGGCTTCCGGTCTCAATCACATCGAGGTCGACGTCCCGTTCAGCCAGTCGCAACTGGGGCGTCCGATGAAGGACGTGTCGATCCGAATGATCGGTTCCTATGTACCGCTGCCGAATTCACGCAACGGAGAACTGTCGATTTCGCTGGGGGACTCACGGCTTGCTTCGCAGACGGTGAACGAGACAGGGCGCTTCGACATCGGCGTCGATGTTCCGAACGAACTCCTGCGTCGCGACCTGACCTTCGAAGTCTCGATGGATGTGACCGGCGACTTCCAATGCGGCACCAGTAGCCCGTCTTCGCTCACTGTCGATCCGGCAAGCACCATCACGTCCACTACCGGATTCCCGCCGACGCCTGGAGGCTTCCAGGCATTACCGCAGTCGATGCTGCCCACACTCGATGTCGGTTTGAGTCACGGTGATTTCGCAGATCTCGTTCGAGCGCAGCGCCTCGTTGTGGCGATGCAGCGGTTGAGCTATCTGCCGCTGCAACCGCGTGTGCTCCCGTTCGGCGACGCGGCGACCAGTTCTCTGCCGGCGTTGTTGATCGCGGCGGACGGGACGCTCCCCACTCCGGTGGCCCTACCCATGGACACAGCAGATCAAGGGCTCCTGCGCTTGCAGGGTCTGGAATTCGGTGGACAATACGGTGCCTTGCAGGTGGTTTCGGGTTCGCACAACGAAGTGGTGGCGCTGACCTCTGAGGGTGATGCGGCCGATGCCGACGGTCTGCTCAACTGGTTGGAAGGTGGGAAGGACCGGTTCGCAGAACTGACCGGCGATCTCCTGGTCGCGCCTCGGGGAAGTGAGCCCTTCGATGTCGGAGTCAACGTCGCCCCGTTGGGCACCGCGACCTCGGCCGAAGAGGAGACCGGACTGAGCGCGGTCACGATCGGCTGGATCGGATTCGGGACCGTGGTTCTGATCGCTGTTGCCGTCGGTGGTGTGCTCGTGGCTCGGCGTCGCGGACAGTGACCGTCACCGATCGCCCGGCCCTGTCCGTCGCGGTCCACGATCTACCGGGCCGCAAGCCATGGCGGATGTTCGTCGCGCTCTTCGCGATCTACACCGCGTTGGGCGTGTGGATGAACGCGGGTATCGGGTTCATCTTCACCGATTCGCTCAGCCGCGTCGCCGCGGTGTCGGCGATGCTGCTCAGCCGTGATCCGCACTTCGCGGCGATCGGGTTCGTGTTCACCCCGTTGACGGCGGCAGTCCAGATTCCGATGGGCCTGATGGGTCATTGGTGGCCGGATCTGCTGCGGTGGAACATCACTGCGGTCGTGATGTCCGCGGCCTTCATGGCTGGTGCTGTGATTCAGGTACGTGGGATCAGCCGCGACCGTGGGTGTGCGCGATGGGTCACCGTCGTCCTGACCGTGCTGTTCGCTGTCAACCCGATGATCGTCATGTACGCGGCGAGCGGAATGAGCGAAGCTCCGTTCCTCTTCTTCGTTCTGTGGGCGACGCGTCGATTGATTCGGTGGATGCGAAGCGACGACGTACACGACCTCATCGGTGCCGGCCTCGCGTTCGCTCTGGCGTACCTCACCAGATACGACGCATTGGCCCCGCTGTTCGTCGCGGTGGTGCTGGTGACCGTGGTGAGTTGGCTTCGTTTCCGCCCGACTGCTGAGGAGCGCGGCGAGGGCGCGGGGCCCGGCTTGCGGCTCTGGGCAGCAGCCCTCGACGGTGCCGTAGTGCTGATGCCGGGATTCCTTGCCTTCGCCTTGTGGTCGTTTGCCAGTTGGCTCATCACAGGTCAAGCGTTCCAACAGTTCTCGTCGGTCTACGGGAACAGTTCCATCCTGGAGCAGGCTGGTGCCGGAACCGACTCACCGATCGCCCGTCTTGCGTTCTCGATTACCGAAATGGCCGTACTCGGCCCGGCGCTCCCGGTGCTCGCGGTCCTTGCAATCATCTACGCACTTCGGCGGCGCGACACCGAAGTGGTCGTGCCTCTTGTGTTGTTCGGCGCCATCCTCGGTGCCCAAACCTTGCTCTACGTGATGGGATCGACGTTTCCCCTTCTGCGCTTCTACATTTCGATCATTCCGCTGTGTTTCGTGTTGGTCGTCCTGATCGCACCTCGCGGAGCGCCGGTCGTCACGCGTCGACCGGGGGCTGCTGCGTCACGCTCGGTATCGACGTACCCCGAGCAGTCGGGACCCTCTCTGCCCCTTGTGATCTCTCTGTGCTTGCTGGTCGGGTCGACGCTGGTCACGTTTGTCGCGATGGGTAATGCGCGGATCGCAGTGCTCGAGCATTCCATTGCCAGTGCGATCATTCCGGGCCGGCAGAACCTGGAGGAGCAGACGAATCTGCGCACGTTTGCGGCCGAGCGTCGCATCGCCAGATACCTGGACGACTTGGCTCTGCCGGAGGGGTCGGTTCTGCTCGACACCGTGCAGAGCTATGCCGTCGTGGCGTCGTCGAACAACCCTCGGCAATTCGTCGTGCCTTCCGATGCGGACTTCGTGCGCGTACTGAACAACCCCGCCGAACATCACGTCGAATACATCCTGTCGGTGCCGAACACCGGTCGCGGTGTGTCGGACGCGGTCAATCGGCGCTATCCGACGATGTACGACACCGGGGCCGGCGGTGTGGGAGCGCTGGTACTCGAGGTTCCCAACGACGGCGGCATGGACCCTTCGGCCTGGCGTTTGTATCGCGTCACCGGTGAACGGCAAACGGGTCGATGAGGCAATTCGTGTGGGAGGATTGTCCGTATGACGTGGATGGTTGTAGATGTCTTCTGAAGAAGTGCGTCCGCGTGTGCCTGGCACAGTGCGTCGCCGTATCGCTGCCGCTGTAGTCAGCTTTGCAACCGTCGCGGTGGTGACAGGAATGTTCACGACGCCGGTGGTTGCCGATTCGCCCAAGACGGTTCGGGTGGGAGCGTCGTCGAGCGGACTGACGCTCGACGGACAGCCATGGTGGCCTACCGGGCTGAATGCTTATCAACTGGCCACTGATTGGTCGGTGAACTTCGGCTGTGGCGCCATGGTCGATCTCGATGCCTACTTCGGTTCTCTGCCACCGAACTCCGTCACGCGTTTCAACGCGTTCCAGGCGCTCGCGGTGAACAAGGTGTCCGGGGAGATGGATTTCGGCCCGATGGACGCGGTGTTCGACGCTGCGGCGCGACACAATCAGTTCACGATTCCGGTGCTCTCACCCCAGGACAGCGGGTGTGATGACGGGCTGTTCAAATCCAGGGACTGGTACACCGACGAGTGGAAGGTCGCGAACCTGATCCCAGGTCGAGCCACCATTAGCTTCCAGGACTGGATGCACACCGCCGTCGACCGTTGGAAGAACGAGCCTTCCGTCGCGGCGTGGGAATTGGTGGGGGAGCCGGAACCGAGCCTGTGTACCGATGCCGCCTGCAATTGGTGGACAAGAACGTGCCCGTCTGATTCCGCGCAGGTGTTGCGGGAGTTCTTCGACACGGCAGGCGCCGAACTTCGGGCGATCGATCCGAACACCCTGATCACGGCCGGATACGTCGGGGGCGGTCAGTGCGGCACTGCGGGTGACGACTACCAGTACGTGAGCGAGTCCGACTTCGTCGACGTTCTGCAGTATCACGACTACGGAGCAGACGGGGTTCCGCTTCCGGGCGACCAGTGGAACGGACTGGCGCGTCGCATCGAACAGGCCGCGAACGTCGGGAAGCCGTTGTTGGTCGCCGAGACAGGCGAATTGGCAGGCAGTTGTGAATCACTGGCGACCAGAGCCACGAATATCGAGACGAAGCTGACGGGGCAGAAGGTGGCCGGTACGGCCGGAGCTCTCCTGTGGGCATTCGTGCCGGATCCACGGCCGAACGAATGCACAATGGATATCGGGCCTGACGATCCACTCTTCGACGTGATTGCTTCACTGGCAAGTTAGGACACTGCTAGTAGTCCACTGGGAGTTCCATCCAGTGGGAGTATGGTCACGATTTGATAACAACCTGAATCTGGTGTTGTGGCGTGATGACCGTATTTCGTTCGTATTCAATGGTATTCAGTGGCATTCACCTGTGGATAACCGAACTTGAAGACGGGTGAAGTCGCACGGGACCATCGATGCGACGCTTCCAGGACCTTCGTCCGGGTCGGCTGGGGACGGTCCGGTTGAGGTGCTGAGTTCGGAAGTTGTGTCGTACCTGTCTCTTTGGCCAGTTGCTACGTCCCGCCGTGGTCAACGTCGAAATACGATCACAACCGTTCGCCGCGGTAACGGGTAGTGCGCGGAGTGCGGCGTGCCCCTCGTGGAAGTGACATCGAGGGGTGGTGTGTAGCTCTCGCGCGCAACGAATTCCGAGTTCGAGTCAACTTGCGGCGGCATCGGCCGCCCGGTAGACCTTGTGCGCAGGCTGTACATGCGATGTGAGCTTTCGGTCGTCGAAATGAGGGGACGACCGCTGCATGCGCGTAACGGTAAGTGTGTGGAGCATCGTGTGAGCGGAGAGGTGAACGATGACTGGGTGCGCTGAACGGCCTTTCAAGACTGCTGTGGTGCCGGCTGCCGGGATGGGGACTCGTTTCCTCCCGGCCACCAAGACGGTTCCGAAAGAGTTGCTCCCCGTGGTCGATACACCCGGGATCGAGCTGGTCGCAAGCGAAGCGGCGCAAGCAGGCGCGGAACGTCTGGTAATTGTCACTGCGCCGGGCAAGGCATCGGTCGTCGGGCATTTCGTCGAGGACCTGGTGCTCGAGGGCAAGCTCGCCGCCAGCGGGAAGCACCATCTACTCGAGCGTGTGCGTCGGGCCCCGGGCCTGATCTCGGTGGAGCCGGTTGTGCAAGAGTCTCCGCTGGGATTGGGACACGCTGTCGGTCTGGTCGAATCGGTGCTGGATGCGGACGAGGACTCGTTCGCGGTGCTGCTTCCCGACGATCTGGTCCACCCCTGCGGCATTCTCGACGCGATGGCGAAGGTACGTGTCGAGCGTGGTGGTTCTGTGCTGTGCGCGTTTGACGTCGCGCCCGATCGTGTTGGGGCCTACGGAGTATTCGACGTCCAAACACCTGTGGAGGGCAGCGATCCCGATGTACTTGCCGTCGTCGGCATGGTCGAGAAGCCGGCTCCTGAGGATGCTCCGTCCACTCTCGCCGCGGCCGGACGATACCTTCTCGATCGCGCCGTGTTCGACGCGCTCAGACGAATCTCACCCGGGCAGGGTGGCGAACTACAACTGACGGATGCGATAGCGCTGTTGATCGCGGAGGGGCATCCGGTTCACGTCGTCGTCCATCACGGAACCCGCCACGATCTTGGTAACCCGGGAGGCTTTCTGCGAGCATCTCTCGACCATGCGCTCAGTCGCACCGAGTACGGACCGGAGTTGCGAGTCTGGCTCAAGGAACGATTGGATCAGCCGGATCCGCAGTTGACGTACTGAATAATGCCGTCCATGACAGCTGAGGTCGAAATATGTTTTGGTGCACGAGAATCTGCACCACGTTCGGCTAGCGCGTATGTGAATGTCGGTAGCCCGGATTCATTCACTTTGTCGGTCGATACCGCGTCGGGTGAGTTCGTCCACCAGGGACTGTGTCGAAATCGTCGCGACGATCGACGGTGGAGTCATCCCCGGCTCCGCTTCCTCAGAGGTCAGATAACCGGCGGCTACGAGGACCTCCATGATCGGAGCGTCGAAGACCTGACATGCCGTCCGCATCGTGTCCTGCGTGGGAGGGCGTTTAGCCGACAGCCATCGACTCAGCTCGGAAGGTCGAATCTTCAGCGCACGCGCAGCTTCCTGGATGTCGCCGAACGAGCGAAGTTCCAGTTGATTCTCGACCCATGCGGAGAAACCACTCATAGCGGTCATATTGCCTGAGCCGAGACGTATATGCCACTTCCTTTCGGCCACGAGTCGAGGACAATTGGATATCTGCCATGTCGTGGCAAAGTTTTGCGTCGACGATTCGCTTATTTGCAGTTACGCGACGTTGCCGACAGAGGATGACTTCTGCGCTGAGCGGGGATTATTCAGCCCGGCGTCGGCGAAGGGTGAAATCGAGGGTGAAATGCAAAAAATTCGATTGTCGGAAGCAGGAACTCAATGACAACGCCGAGTCAAGTCAGACCTCAAGGTCTTCGGAATGATGCCGCTTCGACGGCAGGGCGAACAGGCAGAATTCCTTTGTCGCCGACTACCGCTGTGTGGATGGCGATCGCGATCGCAGTTCCGATATACCGCTCGTTGCCCGGCGCCGTCACGCAGTTGTGGGCGATGGCAGTGCTTGCGGTCATCGTGGCGTCAGTAGCGCTGGGACGAGTTGCTCGGCCGCAGTTTGTCGGCGTCTGGTTGACCGCCGGCTACGCCGCTCTCGTCGCAACGGTAACAGCGACGCGTGGCAATGATATCGGCGGAAATCTTTATGTTGGAATCCAACTTTTCATAGTTCTCGGGCTCGGAATATTTGTGATGGTCGCCAATGTCCGGCGTGATCCGGGTTTTGTCAGGCGTGTATGCATTGCGTTCATAGCAAGCCAATCGGTTTCTGCTCTGGCCGCCGCTATCCAATTGGCCGGTTCATCCGTCTTCGGTTTCGGTGTTGTGAACGGTCGTGCTCCAGGTCTGGCAGGTCACCCGAACGTTCTGGGCATCATGTCCTCACTTGCGCTGATTCTGTGCCTGGGGGCTGCAGTGCGAAAGGTAGGAAATCGGGTCGTTCTGGTGCTGATATCGATTGTGAACGCGGTGGGACTGCTGGCAACCGGTAGTTTGAGTTCGTTGTCGGCATGCGCGATCGGATTGATCGTCGTGGCGATTTCTTCGCGAGTGAAGATCACCACCATCGTCAAGAGTTTTGTCGGCGCCTCTGTTCTCTTCTGGGTCGCAATCACCTACACCGAGTTCGGAAAGCACCTGGAGACGCCGGCCGATCGATACCTTCAGGTCACAGGGCAGACCAAAGCCGTCAGCACACTCGAGATCCGTAACGACACTTACGGATTCGCTTGGGATGCTATTCGCGCGCATCCGCTGTCCGGGGTGGGTCTGAACGCTGCCAATGCGGCCTCGTTCGACAACGTCACAGTCGTCCACAATGTGTTTCTACGGTCTTGGTACCAAGGCGGGGTGGTGCTTGCCCTGGCTGTGGGACTCATCATCTGCGCGACGGCATTGGTTGCGTTCAGATCGATGAAGTCCGGCAAGAACGCCGCCGCGGCCGGCGTGCTGGTCGCGATGATGACATTCGCACTGACCTCGGCATTTTTCGAGCAGGCGTACTACTGGCTACCGGTCGTACTCGCGTTTGCATGTCTTTCGGCCGGCAGTGATCGGACCGCAAGCTTCAAAGCTCACCCGCGCAACAAGAGTTGATCGGGAATTGAGCTTACGTGTTCAAGCCATGGAAGGTCTTCTCCCAGTAAGACGGGTTGCGTATCAACTGATATGTGCCTTTGATGGCTGCGATGCTCATCAAGACCCAGTAAAGCGGAGCGGTCAGGCAAGCTATCAGCAGCATAGGATTTCGCGTCTCTCGGCATGCCACCAGGTTCATGTAAAGGACTGCGGCGTTACCGAATACGAGTGACACGAGGGCGGGAAAATAGACGTAGTTGGGAAACACGTCGTGGATGACCTCGGGCTGGCCGAGAATCCAACCCAGACTGATCAGCCAGAACGCCATGTTCAGTGTCGCCACAATGGGTGTCCCCGCCATCAAGATGGTGAAGCGTAGAAATCCGACCGTGCCGAGTCCGCGCCACAGTTTCACAGGTTGACGCATGTGAACCAACCAAGTCTGCAGGTAACCCTTGTACCAGCGTGAGCGTTGTCGGATCCAGTTGATCGTGTCGCTGTTGGCCTCCTCCAGCGTCGTCGAGTTCAGAACAGCGGTCCGGTAGCCGCTCTCCGCGATGCGAACTCCGAGATCTGCGTCCTCCGTGACGTTGAAGGGGTCCCAGGCGCCGATCTCGTCGAGCACACTTCGTCGAAGGTGATTGGACGTGCCTCCCAAGGGAATCGGTGACTGACTGCGCATCAGTCCTGGGAGGATGAAATTGAACCAGAGGGCGTAGTCGGCCGTGAACCACGCGGTCAACAAATTCTGAGTCCCGTTGTGAAATGCGAGTTTCGCCTGAACGCACGCGGTATTCGATGGAAGCTTCGCGAAGGTTGCCACCACACGGCGTAACTGGAGCGGATCCGGTGAGTCCTCGGCGTCGTAGATGGTGATTATCTCGCCCGTAGAGAAGTGCAATCCGTAGTTGCAGGCTTTGGGTTTGGTGCGCGGATCTGCAGCAGGGACCTTCAAGATACTCACCACGGCATCGACTCCGGCGGCAGTCGCCGCGTCGATGGTGACGGTGTCATCCTCTTCGAGGAGCAACAGCACCTGCAATTTGTTCGAGGGGTAGTCGATCGCACGCATAGCGGAAATCAGGTCTCCGACTACTTCCGGCTCGTTGTACGCCGGCACAAGGATTGTGTAGTGCGGTAGTTCTTCATCGGAAAGCGAGCTTGCCTCCTGATCGCTGATCGTCACGATCGAGGAGGCATCCAGACCTCGTGTGAACAGCACTAGGCGATCCACCATCGCCCATACGTACCCGAGCGTGCATGCCAATGTGAGAACGATGAGCGTGGGAGTAAGGAAGAAGACCAGACACACAACGGTGATCACGAGAATCAGGAACAGGATGTTGCGCTGCCACGGATAGAACGCAACTGATGCCGACGAAATCGGTTTAAGTTCACGCAGTCCGTTCACAGCATCGTGAAGTGCAACTCGTTTGAATTCTTCCGAGCTTTCGTCCTCAACCGAGAGATCGGGATCTACCACTTCTGTGCCTCCACGACAAGCCTTCCGAGGGACTGGAGCATACCTAGATCCTTGTACTGAGATTCGCTGTCGACAGTAGATATCCTGCCTCTGAGTAGAACTGCCAAGGTGTTGCTTCCATTCGAAGCCATCGATGGTTTCGGTTCGGGGAACAAGGCATTCGGTTCATGATTGTCCACTGTCAAGAGTGTGACGCGTTGTGCGGCACCGTCGCCGCGTGTCCACACGAAATTGAGGTTGCTCCAGGTGAGTAGGAGGGAGTCGTCGACAACTGTGTACATTTCCGCGACAACTCCACGAGTCAACTCAACTCGTACGGTGGGGCTGACACGTGCGTTCTGGAGATCATAGGTTGTATTGCTCGGATAGACAGACAGAGTAGACGGGCGACGCACTTGAACAACGTCCATTTGGACGGTGCGTGGTCGCATCTGGGTGTCCCAGGCAGGGTTGGGTGTGTCAGCACGAATTGTCTGGCGAGTGAGTGCCGAGGTGGAACCGAAGTATTTTCTCGGCCAATCGTATTCGTCGGTTGAGATCTCACGCCAACCGGCGGGGACGATGAGGCGTGGATCAGCAGTCGCCGGCGGACCTACTGAGACCGGAACGCTCTGAGTGGTGGGCACTGGCGTAAAAAACATCACGATTGCCGCGGCGAACACCGCCAGGATCGTCCAGTTGCTGGTTGACGTCGAGGGATTCCGGAGCGGACGCTCGAACGGCTTCCATGACCTTCCACGTCGCTCGTACAGGTAGAAGAACCCGCCTACCAGTAACGCACTACCTATTGCTGGTAGCAGCTGGACGCTGAACAAGGGTGCAGTCGGGTACTGCCGCGAGAGGTAGTAGACCAAGGCAGCACCCAGGACGGACGAAGCGACGAACCCGGCGAATCCCCGTCTCCAGGTCCTACTGACGGCGATCGTCGTTGCGGCCGAGGCGACCAGCACCATGATGATGCTGTAGTCGAATCGTGTGCCGCCGAGTTCGGTCGCCAGCGTGCGGTAGATGAGCGGCGCCAGGACGATCGGAACAACCCAGATTGCCCAGTAGCGGTTCACCGGACGCAGCCCGAACATGAGAACCGCTGCGCTCCAGACAAATACCCATGCCGCGATTACATCGATATGCATCAATTCATAGTTCTCGGCAAAACGTGGCATGAGGAGTGCCTGTAAACCCAGAGAAACAAGTAAGCCGATACCACCGACAATCTTGTCCGTCTCACGGTCGTGGATCGGAAGGTCCGGGCCGCGTCGCAAATCTGTTCCGACGGCGGCTATCAGGCAGAGCAAAGGGAGGACAAAAACGTATCCGATGGCGGTACCGCTCGCGGTGCTCCTCCACAAATTGGTCCAGGTGGGCCAGAAAGCAAAGATTGTCGCGGCTGCAATCATCAGCCAACGTACTGTGAGGCGGGGGATAATTCCCGACTGCGTGCGTAGGTCGCGAATCTTCAAGATATGTAGTCCTATTCGAACTGGTCGTCCACTCCGGCTGTGTCGGCTGCAGCGAGGTTGTGTCAGCGAACCCGACTTTGGTCGACCTTACGTGATCGATCACAAGGTGCGAATCCGAGCACCGGCCGCTGCGGAACGGCCGAAGCGGGGCAGAAATCCCACATATTGAGACGAAGGAAAATTTTCTTTTCGGAGCTTGCTTGTTGCGAACTGGACGAGTGACCTGATCTTGTTTCGATGTTGAAGCCTGTATCAGCAAGGGCTGTAGGGCTATTCGCCTTCGAATTGCACATCGAATCGGCAATAGGGACCAAGATCCCTGCCGGGGACGTAGGTCCCCAACGGCGCAGGCACCTTATGTCGGCGAAAGTCATTGCGTTGGTTACCAATGGAAATGATCCTCTATTCAGGCCGTATCGGTAATGCGTTGCCCTGTGGCAACCGCCTACTGACGAGTAAGGTCCTTCGCTTTGCCGCACTTTCGTCGAAGTAACGCGATAGTTGCCTCTGAATCGATCTTTCGTTCTGTTGTTCCAGGCGCTCCGCCTCCGAACGGTGAGAGGCAAAGCGCTTGCGTTGCGGCCACATTGGAATAGGTAGGGGTGCGGGCGACTACAGGCCTGAACTGGGGCGACTTTGCGTTTGATCCTGCGCGCGGACAGTGCTGAAATGTAATCCACTCGGAGCGTGAGAGCGTTCCGATTCTCGAACAATTGCACTCTTCGGATCGAAGCGAGCAATTTGCTGTTCCAGTGGATTGCTCAAATCTGGTGAATCACGCTCAACACCTGTCAACGACACACGGATTCAACGACACACGGATTCCACGAATGAGGAAGGGACTGATCACGTGACGGCGCTCGACGTGTCCACACTGGGCAAGACCAAGCACACGCTTCCCCGCGCAGTGCCCGACCTCCGCCGCGGATCGACTTCTCGGAGGGAATGGGAAACGGCGTACCGCAGAAGGCTGTTCCTGGGCGATTCGGTGATCATCGTGGCGACGGTTTTCCTGGCTCAATGGCTGCGATTCGGTGGAGACAGCCGCGCAGTGAGCCCCGGAATCCTCGGGCAACTCAGCTACACCGGTGTGTCAATTGCATTGGCGGCGATGTGGTTATCGTCGTTGGGGATCTTTCGCACTCGCTCGATTCGTGTGATCGGCAGCGGACCCGAAGAGTACAGGCGAATCTTCGTCGCGACAGTTCGCCTCTTCGGACTCATTGCGATTGTCAGCTTGCTGTTGCAGTTGGACATCGCGCGGCTCTATCTGGCCTTCGCATTTCCTGTCGGTCTGACCGCGCTGATGGCGAGCCGCTGGATCTGGCGAAAGGTGATTGCGAGGAAGCGCTCGCGCGGCGATTTCCAGACGTCCGTCTTAGTCGTGGGAAGCCCGGTTGCAGTCAAGAAAATGGCCCAAACCTTCGAACGAGCTCCCGGTGACGGGTACCGGGTCGTGGGCGTCTGCCAACCCAGTCAACTAGGTCGTCGCGACAGAGTCATCGTGGTCGACGGCAACGAAATACCGGTCCTCGGGGACGAGCACGATGTGACCGACGCACTCGACTTGGTCGGAGCCGATGCGGTGGCGGTTACGGCGACGGAACACCTCGGCTACGACGGTATGCGGAAACTGGCCTGGGATCTGGAGTGTAAGGACGTCGATCTTGTTGTGGCACCGGGAATCCTGGATGTTTCCGGTCCGCGACTGTCGATGCGGCCGGTGGCGGGCCTTCCACTGATTCACGTCGAACGTCCGCGATACCACGGTGCTCAACGGTTCGCCAAGACAGCCTTCGACGTCGTTTTCGCATCTGTAATTCTCATTTTGATCAGTCCCGTTTTGATCGTGACGGCGTTGGCAGTCAAGTTCACCAGTCGGGGTCCTGTGCTCTATCGGTCGGAGCGAATGGGATTGGACGGGGTTCCCTTTCCGATGCTGAAGTTCCGATCGATGGTTCAGAACGCAGATACGCAGGTCGACAGCCTGCTGTCGGATAACGAGGGCGCCGGTGTCCTGTTCAAGATGCGTGACGATCCTCGGGTTACCAAGGTGGGGCGCGTCATTCGAAAGTTTTCGATTGACGAGTTGCCTCAGTTCGTCAATGTGCTCCGGCGCGAGATGAGCGTAGTTGGTCCGAGACCGCCGTTGAGGCGTGAGGTAGAGGCATACGACGGGGCCGTGAAAAGGCGACTGCTGGTCAAACCGGGTATCACCGGTTTGTGGCAGGTGAGCGGGCGCTCGGATCTTTCGTGGGAAGAAACCGTTCGGCTGGATCTGTCCTATGTCGACAACTGGTCGATGGTCGGGGACGTGATGATCGTCGTGAAGACGCTCAAAGCCGTAATGGCTAGTGACGGCGCATACTGATCCGTTCAGTCAGTCAGTCAGTCAGTCTTTCGTATTCGTATCGCGAATCCGATTCGCCATTCCCGGCGAACCCTGCCTGGGATCCGAAGTAAGGGAACTGCGCAATGCACACTGGCCAATCGGTGGCGCTCGATGAGAACTTTGGGGGAGCAGGCTCGATGTCATCAAAAAAATACTCGATGTATTTGGCGGTGATTCCAACGTATCGGAATCCGTGCATCGAGGTGTTGCGTGAGATGGAGGAAGGAAATCTCGATATTCTGGCTTCGGACTACGGGTTGGATTCCACGGTACGAACTGGCATCGACACGGATTTCTACGACCGCGTTCGACGGATCGGAATCTTCGGTGACAAGGTTCTTCTTCAGGTGGGTTCTTGGAAAAATCCGCTTTCAGCGTCCGTGACTATCCTGGATTTGAACCCCCGTAGTCTCACATCGTGGAGTATTTTGGTCCTTCGACGAATAGCGCGTCGCCGTACTCTTCTTTGGGGCCATTTGCATCCCAGGCAAGGTTCTTCGTCGAAGACGGCTTTCCTTCGGAGAACAATGCGCCGCTTGTCTCAGGGGACTATTCTTTACGGGTACGCCAGTGTGGTCCCAGCCAAGCTCGAGGTTCCAGGCCAACCAGTTTGGGTTGCACCCAATTCTTTGTACAAACGCGCTGACATCAACGCTGGTAACACCGGTGAATCGCGTAAATCAATTGTCTATGTCGGCCGATTGGTTGCCGAGAAGAACGTCGATCAATTGGTTCCGGCTTTCCACCAATCAGGCCTCGTCGACGAGGGTGCCGTGTTGGAAATCGTGGGTTTCGGCAATGCGGTGGAAACGATAGAACGGCAAATTCTCGATTTAGGTCTGGAAGAGTCCGTTGTGGTACACGGACGCATTGAAAGTCCGATCGAACTTGCTGAAATCTACGCACGCTCAATCATGTCGATCTCTCCCGGATACGTCGGGTTGAGTGTCACTCAGAGTTTGGGATTCGGAGTCCCGATGCTGTACCCCGAGGACGCCCCGCACGCCCCCGAGATCGAACTTGCTGCTGTCGGTCCTATGCAGAGTTACTCACCGACGACCGAGGAGTCGCTGGCTGCGGCGCTGCGAGACTACTTCTTGCATCTTGTCTCCAATCCCGTTCCAGCGGAGAAAGTTTCAGCGAAGGTAGGGGATCTCTATTCCGCCGAAACCATGGCATCGGGGATCTCTGCTGCGTTGCGAGGTCAGGTCGTCGAATTCGACAATGAGGGATGGCCCAAGGAGATGGTCGTACGATGAGCAACCGATCACGCCTACCGTCAGGTGTCAGGCGAGCCCTTCGCGGAATAATGAATGGACTCGCAATATCGAACGGGAATGTTTCAGTAGGGCGCGACTTCAACGCCGGCCGTGGAGCCATCATCAGTGCGCCTCACCGGCTGAATATCGGCGATAATGTCAGCGTCGGACCCCGAACCGTTATTCAGGTAGACGGCTCCATCGGATCCCACGTCATGATCGGAATGAACGTCTACATCGTGGGGCGCGAAGACCACGCGATCGACGAGGTGGGTATTCCGATGCTCGCGTCGACGTGGGTGGGGGACCGTCAGCCTGGTGCACGCGATTCTGTCGAAATTGGAACAGACGTATGGATAGGCGCCTGTTCGGTGATATTGAGCGGTGTGAAGATCGGTGACGGTGCGGTTATCGGAGCCGGTTCGGTCGTGACGAACGACGTCGAGAGTTTCTCGGTGAATGTCGGAGTTCCGGCACGGAAAGTCGCCGAACGATTCGAGAGTGACACGCAGAGAAGTGCACACCTGCAAGCTGTGCACGGACTGCCGTCCTGAGTTAGCTGAAAAGGGAAATGAGCACGATGGATAATCAGGGAAATAAAATCCTGATCGTGGGAATCAACTATTCTCCTGAGCCAACCGGTATCGCTCCGTACACGGAGGGTTTAGCAAATGCGATAGCGGATGCCGGTGCTGACGTCAGGGTAGTGACAGGGTATCCGCACTATCCATTCTGGCGAAAGATGGATGGCTTCTCAGGTCTGTCTTCCGTAGAGCAGTCAGAAAATCTGACGGTTCAAAGACTTCGTCATTACATCCCCCGGAATCCCAGCTTCCTGCGAAGAATTCTGATGGAGGCAAGTTTCGCTTTGAGGGCGACCTGGGCGACTCTTTTCCATCGAGCAGACCTCATACTGTGTTTAAGTCCTACACTTTTGTCCTCGGCGGCATTTGTCATCAGGACCAGGCTCCTTCGATCGCGCACACCCGTGGTGCTGTGGGTGCAGGACTTCTACGGACTGGGCGCGTCCGAGACCGGTCAGCTGAGCGGAGGCCTGTCGTCTCTCGTCGATCGAGCCGAATCCTGGATCTTGCGAAAGTCCGATCACGTCGTCGTGATCCACCCGCGGTTCGCGAAGCATGCGCAGGACAACCTCGGAGTCGACTCGAGCAGCGTCACAGTCATCAGGAACTGGACCCACCTGGATCTCTCCCAGTCTGCCTGCACCCGAGAAGATTCGCGAAAGCGATTGGGCTGGGGGCCGGAACAGAAGATAGTTCTGCATGCCGGCAATATGGGTGCAAAGCAAGGGCTCGAGAACGTGGTGAACGCCGCGCATTTACTTGGGCCGCGCCAGTCCGACATCAAATTCGTGCTGATGGGGGATGGGAATCAGCGGGCCCATCTCGAAGAGCTGTCCGAGGGATGCACTGGGATCGAATTCATGGATCCTGTTGGCGGCGAGGACTTCACCGATGTGCTGCGAGCAGCGGACGCATTACTTCTCAACGAGTTGGCCGATCTTCGCAGTATGGCCGTTCCGAGCAAACTTACATCGTATTTCGCTTCAGGGGTACCTGTCGTCGCGGCTACATCTTCGGACAGTGCCTCCGGCGAGGAGATCGCCCTGTCCGGGGCGGGAGTACGTGTTGACGCCGGAAATCCGGAAGCATTGGTACGTGAAATAGAGATGCTGGTTTCCGACCCCGTCCGTGCCGCTCAACTCGCGCGAAACGGGGGGGAGTACGTGCACGAAACCTTGTCTCCCGGCTCTGCCACCACCGCGTTCGGTGACCTCTTCGACGGACTCATCAATCGAGACAGTTTGCCGACTCGACCGACGCAAGCCCGAGCGCGATGACACACCCGCAGCTCTCCCTCGGCGAATTCACCGGGGCAGGATACGACAAGGGACGTCCGGCATCAGTGCAGGTCGCCTGGCTCGCGGTGGCACCACTGTTCCGGGCCTGGTTCGTGCCGGCACGCATACGAGTTGCCATTCTCAGACTGTTCGGCGCTGAGATCGGTGATGGAGTCCTGATTCGGCACGGCGTGAAGATCCATTGGCCGTGGAAACTGTCGATCGGTGATAACACTTGGGTGGGTGAGGGAGCATGGATCCTCAATCTCGAACCGGTGAGTATCGGGTCGAACAGTTGTGTCTCGCAGGACGTCTTTCTGTGCGCGGGCAGTCACAGCAGACAGTCACGGACTTTCGAGTTCGACAACGGACCGATCGTCATCGGCAACGGAGTGTGGATTGCGGCCAGGTCCACAATTCTCCGCGGCACGTCGGTCGGTGACCACTCGGTTATCGGCGCAAATTGCCTTGTTACATCCGATGTTCCGGCGAGTTCGATCGTCCGCGCCCCGGTTTCGTCGATCGGACGACCATGAAGGGCGCACGACCGCGCTGCGCCGGGGTTCCGCACTCGTTCGAGTGCCCGGGTGGTGGAACATGAAGGTGATGACGAACCCCTTGGTGGTTCAGTTCACGGGAATCGCCGGCGGACGTCTTGTCGGTGCGTTGATTCAGGCACTGAGTATGGTCCTACTCGCGCGTATCTCCGGTCCGTCCGGCTTTGGAATCTTCGCTGCGGCTTATGGTGTCGGACTGGTGCTTCAGACCATTCTGAACTTCGGGTTCACCCCATTTCTGGTTCGGATCCGTGCGTTGGGTGACCAGGAACCCCTCATCGCGTCGACCTTGGAGTTCTCGCGCCGCGCCAACCTGGCCGTCGGTGCATTGCTGGCATTTACCGCGGCGGTAGCCGCGGTCTTCGAGCCGAAGCTTTGGTTCGTAGTGCCGTTGACAGCTTGGGTTGTTCTGGACAATTACGTCGAGACGCTGCTCTCGCTACCACTCGCTGACGGGAATACCTGGCAGAACGCGGTGTCGTTGCTCCTCCGGCGAGCACTTGCTCTCGTTTTTGTTGCGGCCGCTTGGCTCGCAGGAGTCGACGCAGTGTTCTGGTATTCCGTGGGCCTCGCGTTCTCTTCGATGATCGCTGTCTTCGTGGCCATTCGGCTCGGACCGGCGATCACTCGTGTCAGATCGAGACGCTCGTACAAGTCGATCATCGGCAAGTCCTCGCACTTCTGGTTGAATTCCGTTGCTACTCAGACGCGCAACTTCGACGTACTGCTGGTTGGACTTGTCACGTCACCGGCCGTCTCCGGAATCTACGGCGTGACGAGTCGTATCACCACTCCGTTGCGGCTGATTCCCACATCGTTTGCGGCAGTTCTCATGCCTGCGGCGGCGCGCTCGACGACCGGGCGAATCACCCAGGGCATTCTGCGACCCGCGATGTACGTATGCATCGCAAGCGCGGTGATCTTCGGTGTGATCGCAGCTGTCATCCCTGTACTCGTTCCACCGATTTTGGGCGATGCGTACGTAGACGCGGTACCGGTAATGCAGGTCGTCTGCTTCAGTTTGATCTTCGCAGCGATCTCGTCCCAATTGAATGCGATCCTGCAAGGTACGGGCAGAGTTGAAATCGTCTCCTACATAACGGTTGTGAGCACCTTGATCTGCCTCGTCGGAATCGTGCTGGCTGCCCCCCGTTACGGGGCGCTCGGAGCGGGGTGGTCGCTCTCGCTCAGCTATGTACTTCAAACCGCATTGCTGACCTGTGTCGTTGTCGTTGCAATGAGGAGGGATCCCCATGCGTAGGTTCTTCATGAGTATCGCAGCAGCTCAGGGCAATCTGGGTGACATCGAGATACGCCGAACAGCAGTCGACTACATGCGTGAACTGGGGTTCAGACCCGTTGTATTTTCGGGCAGTATGAGCGCGGAGTACGTCGATGCCTTCGATTGGGAACCAACCGACGAGGTGATGGATTCGGGTATCAACTTCTGGCGAGCGATTTTGTCCGATACAGTGCGCCGAAAGCGGGCAGTGATCGTGATGGCACCTGGGCCGGCGGTTCTGGGGGCATCAGCAGCAAGCGTCGTCAAGCACTCGTTGTTGGTGACAGTCTTTGCGGTGCTTCGCATGTTCGGTACACGAGTCCTCGTTTTGGGACGGTCGATCGAGGTACGAAGCCCAATGGCGGCAGTACCCGAGAAGATCCTCGTCGGCGTAGCCGACGTCTACGCGGCACGTGACAAAAGGACGTGTGAGTACCTGCGAGGTAAGAGTCGGTTCTATCCCGATCTCGCGTTCGGGGCCGGTGTATCCGACGGAGCGAAGTCTGCTGGCCGAGAATCTGCGCGCCGAGAAATAGCCTTGCTTTCACTTCGGCATGACCGACCGGTGAACTACGCGTCCCTTCGGTCGATCCAAAGTCAGTTCTCGGCAAATGGTTTGGATTTGATGGCCTGTTGCCAGGTTGTCGAGGACGACAGCCACAACCGCGAAGTTGCTGCGACGCTGGGTATTCCCTACGTGGGATGGGACGATGACACGACCCATCGGCAACAGGAGTCGGCTGTCCGCGCCCTGTACGAGCGCGCCGCCGTAACCGTCAGTGACCGCCTCCATGTTTTGATCCTGAGCGCTCGAGGCGGATCGATACCGGTGATGTCGGGTAGTAGTTCGGTACCGAAGCTGAGGGATTCGCTGGAACCGGTACTCGCACCGCAGGCCTCCTGGATGGACGATGCGACAGGTGGCAGCTTGAATCTAGGGCACGACGAATCTACCCGAATCTCTCGCGGAATGGATTCCGCTGCCGCGGAACTGGAGGATCTGAGATCGCGGATCAAGGAGGCAGTAATGCCGTGAGGGTTTCTCAGTTCTGGTTGTGGGTTCGCTGCTCCCACACAACACAATTCGGCCGATGACTACTCGCAGACAAGTATCTGCTTCGAGGACGGAGTTTCAAGTGAAACGCGCACTGATTACCGGAATTACAGGCCAAGACGGTTCATACCTGGCCGAGCTGTTGTTGAGCAAGGGATACGAGGTCCACGGACTTATTCGTAGATCGTCCACGTTCAATACGGCTCGAATCGATCACATGTATGTGGATCCCCACACGCCGGATGCAAAACTGTTCCTTCATTACGGAGATCTCAGCGACGGGGCGCGTTTGGTCACTCTTCTCGCACAGATACGCCCGGACGAGGTCTACAACCTCGCAGCGCAGTCACATGTACGGGTAAGTTTCGACGAGCCCGAACATACCGGAGACACGACGGGAATCGGGTCGATCAGGTTGCTCGAAGCAGTCCGGATGGCTGGTCTCGAATGCAGGTTCTACCAGGCGTCCAGCTCCGAGATGTTCGGTGCGACACCGCCTCCGCAGGACGAGCAGACTCCCTTCTATCCGCGATCGCCGTACGGTGCGGCGAAGGTGTACTCGTACTGGATCACCAAGAACTACCGCGAGGCGTACGGGATCTTTGCCGTGAACGGAATTCTGTTCAACCACGAATCTCCGCGGCGAGGCGAAACATTCGTAACTCGCAAGATCACGCGAGCGGTGGCGCGCATCAAGGCCGGCCTGGAAAACGATTTGTACATGGGTAATCTCGATGCAATCCGCGACTGGGGCTACGCGCCGGAGTACGTGGAGGGAATGTGGAGGATGCTTCAGGCCGACGAGCCGGACGATTACGTGCTCGCGACAGGCGGTAACTACTCGGTCAAGGATTTCCTGACGGTGGCCTTCGAGCACGCGGGTCTGAACTGGGAAGATCATGTGCGCTTCGACGAGCGCTATCTGCGGCCGACGGAAGTAGACGCGTTGATCGGAGATGCAGGTAAGGCGGAGCAGAAGCTCGGCTGGAAGGCGACTGTACATACCCCCGAGCTGGCTCGAATCATGGTCGATGCGGACATAGAGGCTCTGAAGTGTGAGGGCAAGCCCTGGATCGACCGCCCGAACCTGGTGGATTGGGAGCATGCCCGATGACGGGGGAGTACGCGCAGAAGTCCCTCGATCGGAACGATGCGGTGTACGTCGCGGGCCATCGTGGACTCGTGGGTTCAGCGATCTGGCGTCGTTTGGAGGCCGACGGTTTCAATCGCCTTGTCGGTCGCACGTCCGCCGAACTCGATCTTCGCGACCGCGGTGCCGTGTTCGAGTTCTTCGCCGCCGAGAGGCCGAAGAACGTGGTCCTCGCGGCAGCCAAGGTGGGCGGGATACTGGCGAACAGCACACTGCCGGTGGACTTCATCTCCGACAACCTTCGCATCCAGGTGAACGTGATGGACGCGGCGGCCGAGTTCGACGTAGATCGCCTGCTGTTCCTCGGATCATCCTGCATCTACCCGAAATTCGCTCCTCAACCGATTCGCGAAGAATATTTGCTGACCGGTCATTTGGAACCGACGAACGATGCATATGCCATCGCCAAGATCGCGGGAATCCTGCAGGTACAGGCTGTTCGAAAGCAGTTCGGGCGTCCGTGGATCGCCGCGATGCCGACCAATCTCTACGGCCCGGGTGACAACTTCTCTGCCAAGGGCTCTCATGTGCTGCCAGCCCTCATCAGACGCTTCGACGACGCGCGCCGTGATGGAGCTGCTTCAGTCGTGAACTGGGGCAGCGGGACGCCGAGGCGCGAGTTTCTCCACGTCGACGACATGGCGGATGCCTGCCTTCATTTGCTCGACCACTATGACGGAGCAGAACACGTCAATGTTGGTACAGGCGAGGACCAGAGCATCGCGGAGATCTCTGCGATCGTGGCGGACGAGATCGGGTTCGACGGCGAGATCGAATGGGATCATTCGAAACCTGACGGGACGCCGCGGAAGTTGCTTGACATCGGGAAGCTTCGAGATTTGGGGTGGCAGCCCAAGATTGATCTTCGTGCGGGGATCGCATCGACCGTGGAGTGGTATCGACAGAACGTCGATTCGATCAGGACATGAAGTACTACAGCATTATTCGACGTAAACTCGACTTCGACAGGCAGACATCGTTATGACTTCTCGTATTGCGGTATTCGGCACAGGCTACCTCGGGGCGACACACGCAGCTTGCATGGCCGAGTTGGGTCACGAGGTTCTCGGGGTGGATGTTGATCCGAACAAGCTCGCTATGCTCGAAGCTGGGGAGGTTCCTTTCTACGAACCGGGACTCGAGGAAGTACTGCGCCGCAACATAGCCGCGGGACGTCTTCGATTCACGGCTTCCTACGAGGAGGCCGCAGAGTTCGCCGACATCCACTTCCTCGGCGTCGGTACGCCGCAGAAGAAGGGGGAGTTCGCGGCCGACATGCGTTTTGTCGATTCGGTGATCGAGACACTCGCACCCCTCTTGACCAGGCCGACCGTAATCTTCGGGAAATCAACTGTGCCAGTCGGTACAGCAGAGCGATTGGGTGCGCGGGCACGGGAACTGGCGCCTGCCGGACAAGACGTGGAGGTGGCGTGGAACCCGGAATTTCTCCGGGAAGGCTACGCGGTGAAAGACACGCTTCACCCGGACCGGCTTGTGCTCGGGGTCGACCGCAATCGACCCGGACGTGCGGAATCGATTGCGCGTGAAGTGTACGAGCAACTCTTGAACGAAGGTATTCCCTTTGTTGTGACCGACCTTGCGACTTCGGAGTTGGTCAAAGCATCAGCCAATGCATTTCTGGCAACGAAGATCTCGTTCATCAATGCGATCTCGGAGGTGTGCGAGGCTTCAGGTGCGGATGTGACCGTTCTTGCCGATGCCATCGGCCACGACGAGAGAATTGGTAGGCGATTCCTCAACGCCGGAATCGGTTTCGGTGGGGGCTGCTTACCGAAGGACATCCGTGCTTTCATGGCACGTGCTGGTGAGCTGGGAGCAGATCAAGCACTCACATTCCTACGCGAAGTCGACAATATCAACATGCGTCGTCGTACTCGGATGGTCGAACTGGCTCGAGAAGCGTGTGGTTCTCTACTCGGAGCCAATGTGGCGGTTCTCGGTGCAGCCTTCAAGCCTGACTCCGACGACGTGCGCGACTCACCTGCGCTGAACGTTGCCGGCCAGATTCAGCTGCAAGGCGCTGCCGTCAATGTCTATGACCCGAAGGCCATGGGAAACTCGAAGGCGTTGTTCCCCACCCTCACTTACACTTCGAGTGCACTTGACGCGTGTGCAGGAGCTGATGTCGTCTTGGTTCTGACCGAGTGGACCGAGTTTCGAAAGTTGTTGCCGTCGGACCTCGAACCTGTCGTCCGCAAGAAGGTCATCATCGACGGACGTAACTGTCTGGAACCGACCACCTGGCGTGACGCAGGGTGGACCTACCGAGGTCTCGGAAGGCCGTAAACCGGTGAAACCTTCACGGAGGGTGGGTGTTGTAGGCATCGAGGGGAAGTGGCCGTGTGCCCGGGACCAAAGTCCGTCAGCGAGCGAGCTGTGGCCGGGGGAGATGCTGGGATAGCCGCTCGTGCATCGCAGGGTGAGGGGCATGATGCCTTGTTCGGTTGGTATGCATCAACTTCCGGCGGCAAGTTGCGTAGTTGGTCGTCGACGGACGTTGGTCCTACGGCCCGCTGTGGTATGTGACCCTTTCATGGTCGGCACAGTCGACTGACGATGTCTAGGAAGTTTCGAGGCTCCGTTGCGGTGGTGAAAAGACCAATGACGCAGTAGAGTTCAGCCTGGCTGCACGTTGTGTCTGCTCTGCGCGATGTGTGAGTGGGCCCGATGTCAGTGTCGCGGGTTTGTCAGTGTCGCGTGTTCGCCACTTCCCGATCATGCATCGGCCAGGAAGTGAGATGTGTGAGATGCCGTGAAGGCCTCTCCCCCCTGGCTGTTTCGGCAAATACCTCGCGCTGTGACGCAGGGACACGAGATAGAAGATTGGCTGCCTCGTTCAGCCTGCATTGAGTGCAGCGGCTCGACAGCGGCTGTCGATTACTACTCGAAGACGTGATACGTGTTCGAGCCGAAGGAGATTCGACGATGGATGTACGGGACTACCTGAAGATTTTGCAGGCACGGTGGAAGATAGTCGCTGTCGTCACTGTGGTCGTGATCTTGGGCGCATTGGGCGCCTCGTTGATTGCCACGCCGATCTACCAGGCTTCCACGCGCCTGTTCGTGTCGACCTCTACCGGAACAACCGTGAACGAGGCTTACCAAGGTAACCAGCTCTCACAGCAGTTGGTCACTTCCTACGCCAAGCTCCTTACCGGCGAGACACTGGCACAGAGAACGATCGATTCAGTCGGGCCCGATCGACTCGGCGGGCTTTCCGCTGCGGAGATTTCGTCCAAGGTGACCGCCACATCGGCGCCGGATACAGTACTGCTCGATTTGAGCGTGCAAGATGCGTCGCCTGAACTGGCACGTGAAATCGCAAATGCGCTCTCGGACGAGTTTGTCGTGATGGTCAAAGATCTGGGTACGCCCGCAAATGGTGGCACAGCACCTGCGCGCGTCGTTGTCGAACAGCGAGCACAAACTCCCGCGGAACCGGTGTCGCCGAAGACTTCGCGGAACGTGGCGCTCGGTGCCGCGATCGGGCTTCTGCTGGGGATCGGGTTGGCTGTGGTGCGTGATCGCCTGGACAACACCGTCAAAGAGCGCAAGGTGGTCGAAGACATCGTCGGCGCGGCGATGGTGGGAACAATTCCGTTCGACAAGGAACGCGAAGTTCATCAAGCGATCAACTTCCACGAGGGCAACTCCGCAAGTGCCGAGGCGTACCGCGAGCTGCGAACCAATCTGCAGTTCCTGGCCGTGGATCGCCCACCGAGTGTCATCGTCGTTACGAGTTCTCTTCCCTCCGAGGGAAAGACCACGACTGCGGTGAACATCGCACTCGTGTTGGCCGAGGCAGGCAAGAAGGTGTGTCTCGTCGAAGGTGACCTCCGTAAGCCTCGCGTTTCGAAGTACCTCGGACTTATCGGAAGCGTCGGTCTGAGCTCGGTCCTGGCCGGGCAAGCAGATCTCGACGACGTACTTCAAGTCACGAGCAATGCTGACCTGACGGTTCTTGCCTCAGGTCCGATTCCCCCGAACCCGAGCGAACTTCTGGGCACTGACACTGCCCATGCGGTCTTTACCGATCTCCGCAGAAGGTTCGACTACGTCATCATCGACGCCTCGCCGTTGCTTCCGGTTACGGATGCTGCAGTTCTTTCAGCGCTGGCGGACGGTGCGCTAGTGATTGCTCGTCACGGCACGACGAAGAGGGAACAGCTGAGCAGGGCGGTCGGCAATCTCCACAGTGTGGGCGCGACGATTCTCGGTACTGTCATCACGATGACCCCGCTGAACGGTCGTGGTGTCTACGAGTACAAGTACTACTACGATTCCGATCCGGTTGTCGCTGACGTGGCCGTGGAAGGTTCCGTGGACAGCAATCCAGTCGGCGAACGAAAGGTCACGTCGACAGTCATCTGACCTGGTCGTACTTTAAAATCCCGACGCCTCATAGGGCCCTCGAGCAAAGCTCGGGGGCCCTTCTCTGTGTGGTGAATCGGACGCAATCTCCAGTCGGGTCCTCTGAGTCTGCGACGCGCACTGCCGGAATGCAGATTCATCGGCCGTCGCAGTAATCGGGTAGGCACGGGCATGCGGGATGTGACGCTGCGGTCTGAGCTGTCCCTGCTTGACCGGTGCCTCTATGACTGTCGATCTGGTTGCGACCGACGAGGCCTTGTGGGCGTCTCGGTTGGAATCGCGTAGCGAGTGTGGCGGACCGCAGGCGGACCAGCCCGATTCGGCCTCGAGAGTTTCGCAACGCCTAGATGTCGATCTGGCATCCCTCGATGGACTTGGACAGCGGGTGCGGGGGTTGTCGGCCAGCTGCGACTCAGCATGAACGAGTTCTTGGCCGATGTCGGTGGTCATATCGGCCACGGGGTCCGTCGGTCGGAGGGCCGGAAAGGGATAGCGTCGACTGCTCTGGGTGAGGCGCTCGCGTATGTCGGCGACCCGGTGGGGCTCAGTCGCGTCCTGGTTACCTGCGACGAAAGGAACCCGGTTTCGCGTAAGGCAATCGAAGCGTGCGGGGGTTTACTCGAGAGCGTGCGCCCAGCTGATCAGTTGTCCCGCAATGTCGGTTGTTCGAGAGACACGCTCCGCTACTGGGTGCGAACGAGCGTGTCGAGCGTCCGTTGACCCTACACGGCCACACACGTTTGCCATGGCCATAGCCATAGCCATCGGTAGCAGTCGCCCCGCTTTGCAGCCGAGCGGCTGCGCAACTCGCATGTCCCTAATTGGGCTGTGCTGCAACTATTTCAGGACCTCACAGGCGATCGCTGGCGGTCCACACTCCTCCTTTTGCATGTCTGAATTCTCGGTGTCGCCCGATCGTAGGTTCGCGCAATGCCGGCCAGGAGTAGGTAAGACGCCCAGAGGCGAAGTGTCGAACAATCGTCCAGGGCTGAGTCGACGCTGAGCGCATCAAAGTATGGATTGCAGTGTGTTTACCAACCGCGTGCTGGTTTCCGTCCAAACGTGGAGCCCAAATGGGCTAGGCGATGAAAACTATAGGTACGCAATGGTAATGGTGAGCAATGTTCACTCCTTCTTGTCGGAGGGTGAATAACTGACGTCAATGCTGGCGTCGGGAAGAACTTCGGAAAGCGCTATTGCCACGCTGTCCGGAATGTGGCAAACTCCTCACTGGTACTGACCAGCTAGCCGAAGAGTTGCCAAGATGTGAGTCCTGGCAATATCGAGGCCGGCGACGTCAGCGGGCGAGGAGAAATCGCCGATCGTCCTGTGTTTGGGTTGTTAGTGGACTCTGCTTCAATCACGGGGTGTGAGCTGCGGCAATGCCGCAATAATCGACAGTTGGGCCGAGGCCTGACAATAGTCGCCGGGTTAACTGCAAGGCGCACGTAATGCGACCATACGCACTGAACGCAGCAATGCGGAGCAGTTGCTTCGCTGTCGAAGTTTCGGGAATCGGCAAGGCGGTCCGATGGACCTCGGCCGGTGAACATCTTCAGGCCGAATTCTGTGCATGGGGAAAGGTTTCTGAACACATGACGGTTCTCGAGATGGCCGCGCCCACGAAAGAGCGGCCACAACAACACCGACGAGTAACGCCGGAGAGGGCCGGTGGAGTTTCCGCACGCAGGAAATGGCAATCTGCGTATCTTCGTCGTCTGGCGATCACCGACACGATCATCGTTGCGGCAGTTGTGTTTCTGGCTCAATGGTGGCGATTCGGTAGCGACGCGGATGTCGTCGACGGTGAAGCATTCGGTCATTTCAGCTACACCGCACTGTCTTTCGCCCTGATTATCGGCTGGTTTGCCGTACTGAGGGTATTTCGGACCAGATCTCCTCGTGTGATCGGAAGCGGCCCTGAAGAGTACCGATTGATCGCTGTCGGAACGCTCCGCCTGTTCGGACTGATTGCGATCGCCAGCCTTCTCCTTCACCTGGAGATCGCGCGCCTGTACCTTGCCGTGGCGTTTCCGATGGGATTGACCGCCTTGATCGCGAGTCGTTGGATCTGGCGACGGGTGATTGCTCGTGAGCGAGCCCGAGGTGAATTTCGAACTGCCGTACTTGTGGTCGGTGTGCGAGGGGCGGTTGTCGATCTTGCACGCAACCTCGAGCGCGACGATGCCCATGGATACCGAGTTGTCGGAGTCTGCGTACCCGGCTACGGAGGAGACGTGGGCGAAGTTGTCACAGTGAACGGTCGGGACATTCCGGTGCTCGGAGACGAGCACAGTGTCACCGACGCACTCGAACAGGTCGGTGCCGACACGGTGGCGGTGACGGCGTCGGAGCGACTCGGACCGGAAGGGCTGCGCAAGCTGGCCTGGGATCTCGAGCGCGATCATGTGGACCTTGTTGTCGCACCGGGGATTCTGGATGTGTCCGGGCCGAGGCTCTCGATGCGCCCGGTCGCAGGATTTCCGCTGATTCATGTCGAGCGTCCGCGCTATCACGGCGCACAGAAGTTCTCGAAGACGACCTTCGACGTTGCTTTCGCGGCGCTCGTGCTGGCCGTGATCAGTCCGGTGCTTCTGGCGGCTGCGATCGCCGTCAAGCTCACGAGCAAGGGTCCGGTTCTGTACAAGTCGGAGCGGATGGGGTTGGACGGTCAGCCGTTCCCCATGCTCAAGTTCCGCTCGATGGTCCAGAATGCGGATTCACAGGTCACGGCACTGATGAAGGAGAACGAAGGCGCCGGAGTGCTTTTCAAGATGCGAGACGATCCGCGTGTGACGACGGTAGGTCGATTCATGCGCCGATACTCGATCGACGAGTTGCCCCAGTTCGTCAATGTCCTCCGGCGAGAGATGAGTGTTGTAGGACCGCGGCCACCGCTTCGGCGCGAGGTCGAGATGTACGACGACGCGGTCAGTCGTCGGCTACTGGTCAAGCCCGGTGTCACCGGCCTGTGGCAGGTCAGTGGACGTTCTGATCTTTCGTGGGAAGACACTGTCCGCCTGGACCTTTCCTACGTCGACAACTGGTCGATGATGGGTGACGTCATGATCGTCGCGAAGACGCTCAAGGCGGTGGTGGGAAGTGATGGCGCCTACTGACAAGAAGGCGGTACCGGCGCCTTGCGAAAATGAGGCGCCGAACAATCCGCTGATCTTGCGAACGGCATTGGTGATCGCGGTCATCGGCGCGAGCGGAGCCTTTCAGGCGTACACGCAGAGGACAGCGCTCGGATCGTTGCTCGTACACGGTTCGGCCGTTCTTTCGGCGACACTTGCGTTGGTCTACTTCCTCGACCGGCGATACTCACGCAATACGACGTGGCCTGTCTTCACGCTTATGATCTCGGCCGGCGTCCCGGCAACCAGCTGGTACTGGTCGACACTGCCCCGGAACTCCGCCGTCGCCGGCATCGTCGTCGTGTGCCTGGCGATCACGGGAATCATCGTCGCCCGTGAGTTGACCTTCGCGGTGCGAGTGCGGACTGTTGCCCTCACCTTGCTGGTACTTCTCGTGCTGTCGCTGATGGTCGTGTTCCTCGATCCTTCGACTGGCATCGACGTGGACACCCGCGCCGTTGCTTATCGCGGAATCTTCACGCACAAAAACACTTTGGGACGAATGGCTGCCATCGAAGTTGTACTTGTCGGTGTCATGCTCATGCTTCCCGACGGCAAGCGTATTCCGTGGGTGGCGGCGCTGGCTGTCGCCGGCATCGTGTTGTTCGAGGCCCGGAGCCAGACCGGTCTCGTCGCTGCGGGGATTGCGCTGGCGACAATGCTTGCTCTGAGGTGCTTTCGACGGACACCGAACGCTCACCTCGCCTCGACTGTGATCATCGGCCTGTACCTCGGGGTGTCCGGCGCGATGAAGGTGCTCGGACCCGATGTCGCGGCGCTACTCTCGCGAGATGTCACGCTGACCGGCCGGTTACATCTCTGGACGGTATCCGACTACTACGCCGAACAGCGGCCTCTGCTCGGATGGGGCTTCGGCTCGGTGTGGGCGCCGGACAGTGCAGTGGGGCAGATGATTCGGTCAAAGCTGTCCTTTCCGGCGACCAGCGCACACAACGGAATGCTCGACATTCGGCTGCAGATCGGTTGGATCGGATTCCTGCTGCTGTTGGCCGGCTATTACCTGCTTCTGAGCACGGCGCTCGGGCGAGCCCGCAGCAGAACGGAGTACATCGCCGTCGTCGCGATCATGGCTCTCGTCTTCTCGATGGACTTGACGGAGTCGACGCTCTTCTTCGGCGCCATGTGGCTGATCGCATGGGTCTTCCTGGCGCCGTACGGACCCTCGACCCACCGCTCCCACAATGCGGGCAACGCCGAGTTGTCGATCCGTGGGGTTCGTGCCGACCAGAACGACGCGTACAGGTTCGCTCCGGAGCGAAGAGGAGGTCACTGAGATGTACAAGTCGTTCGATGTAGCGCGTTCGAAGCCTGAAGTGAACCCGACGTCCGCCGGTGGATTCACGCCGCCGAAAGCCTTGATGTTCCATGCGATCTATCGGAATCCGGGTGGTGAGGAGCAGAGCTTCGCCAACGAATCCAAGCTCCTGAAATCGATCGGATACGAGACGGTTCAGTGCACCACCGAGAATTCCAAGATCTCCCGGGGACCGTGGGCGGCAGTCACCGCTGTTTTCAGTCCTCGCGTACTCGTCGATGCGTTGCGCATCATCCGTTCGGAGCGCCCCGACGTCATCTACGTGAACAATCTCTGGCCGGCGTTCTCGGCTTCGTTGCTCGTGGCCGCAAGAGCCGCCGCAATTCCTACGTTGCAGGCGGTTCGGAACTATCGCCTCGCCACACCGTCAGCCAAGTTGCGCGCAGATGGCACGTGCACCGAATGCGGTTCCACCAAATACTTCACGAGTTGTGTCCGCAACGGATGCTACGGAAACAGCCGACTGCAGAGCCTTGTCTGCTACCTGAGCGCTACGGCGGTCAAGCTGAGCGTCTTTGGGTGGAAGCAGCACAGGTTCGTCGCAACGAGCGCGATGACAGCACGTCTGGTCGAAGGACGACTGATCAGTTCTGGCCGCGTCGTGGTTCGTCCGAACTTCGGATTCGAAGAAAATGAACCCGAGTTTCGGAGCACTGATTCGGTTGTGTGCGTCAGCCGACTGACACCGGAGAAGGGCGTCCTGGATTTGGTGCGCAACTGGCCGCAGGGCGCTGGAAGTCCCTCGCTCACAGTTCTCGGTGACGGACCGCAGTACGGCGAGATCTCCAGCATAAGCGCAGCTCTCGACAACGTCACGCTGGCCGGATTCACTTCGCACGAAGATGTGATCGAGATACTTCGCGACAGTGCGGCGTCCGTGGTGCCGTCTCAATGGGCAGAACCGTTCGGACGCGTTGCGATCGAATCGATGTCGGTTGGCACCCCGGTCATCTACGCAACCAACGGTGCACTCGCGGACATCGTCGGACCGGGCGGAACGCCTCTCTATACCTTGGAAGAGTCGTCGATACGCGAGGCCCTCGATCGAATCTTCGGAGCGGACGATCGATCGGCGATACGCAGATCCGCTTATCGTCACTACTCGAATCGCTTCACATCGCGCAAAGCGGCGACGTCGATGCGTGAGCTCATCGACGAGGTGAGATCGTGAAAGATCGCACTCGGCATGTGACATTCATGGCCGATCAAGGGCTTTCGAGCGTCCTCACTTTTGTCGTTCTAACCTCGGTGGCACGACTCGGTGGTCCGATCGAAGTCGGCCAGGTTGCCGTGATTCAATCGGCGGGTCTGTTGGCACTGGCACTGGGGAGAGCGATCGGCGTCGACGTCTGGCTGTCGCGAGGGGCGGGGTCCGACGAGCGTGGACCGGCGTTGGCGCCCACGATCGTGCTGGCGGCGGTATCGGTGACATCGGTGTGGGCACTGTTCGTGATCGCCGGCTCGGACTCGATGAATCTCACGGTATACGCCTTGGCTGCAGCTGGTTTCGTGGTGTTGGACGTGATACGCACGATGCTGATGCACGACGGTGCGAGTTGGATCTCTGTGTCGATACAGATCGTGACACTCTCGTTCGTCCTTATTGCAGCTTTCCTGGTCGAGAATCTGACACTTGCACTCGTGACCTATACGGTCGGTGTCTTCGTCGCGCTCGCTCTCGGTCACGCATCCATGCGTCTGGTACCGCCGGTACCGTCGATCAGGTACTCGCGCACTCACCGATATCGATCCGTGCCGTTTGCGATCGAGATATTGATGGGATCAGCTGCGCAGCAGGCGATGTTCTTGATACTCACTGTGGTGGCGTCGATCTCGATGATCGGTGAGATCAGAACTGCCCAGACACTGCTCGGTCCGCTGTCCTTGATGTTCGCGGGCATCTCGCCAATTCTGATGCGTAAGTTCGGCAGTGGTGTCGAAGCGATGAGCCCGAGCGAGTGCATGGCACTCGGCCGCCGAGTGGGCTTGCAGATCTTCTGGGTTTCGATCATCTGCGTTTCGCTGATCTGTCTCACGCTCGAGATTCGATTCTCGGGAGTGCGATTGATGGATCATCTGGTCGGGTCGCACTTTCCGAACTTGATACCGGTCATTCTGCTGTGCGGGTTGGCGGTGGCGTTCAACGGGATTCTGCTGGGAGTCGGCACGTCGATCCGCGTCGTGGACAAGACGGGAAACCTCAACAGATTTCGCGCCTTGCTGTTACCTCTGCAGTTTCTGATCGTTCTCGGGGCGGGACTGACCGACAGCGCCGTACCCGTCGCAGGAGCATTGGCCGCGTCGGCGTGCGTCAGCGCGAGCGTCGCACTTCTGGTTTCGATGAACCGTGACGCCCGACCGAAAGTTGACCTCTCATGAAGAATCCCAGCGGCGTCGTAGTGGCGATTCTGACCTTCCGTCGTGAATCGGAACTGGCTGTCTGCATCGACAGCGTCCGGGCATCGATCCAGGCTTCCGGTGCCTCCGCCCAGGTCGTAGTAGGCGACAACGATCCGGAATCCACCACGCCGACGTATGTTGCCGACGGGATCGAACGACTGCATCTCGGATTCGGCGGGGTATCTCCGGCGCGACGTGCGCTGGTCGATCTCGCCCGTGCACGAGATCGTCGTTACATCGTCTTCGTCGACGACGACGAGTACGTCGATGTCGACTGGCTGTCGAATCTCCTCACCTGCGCCGCAGATTTCGACGCAGGTGCTGTGGCCGGTCCTGTGATTCCGGTGGGTCTGCCTGCCTCGGAACTTCCATTGCACACTCGCGTTCGCCATTCGACCGGCACCCCGGTTGCGTCTGCAGGCGCTGGAAATCTGTTGTTGGACCGGAAGGCTTTGAACGGCTTGAACTTCAGTGACGACTGGGATCTACCTGGCGGCGAGGACACCGAGTTCACGCTCAGGATGAGCGCCGGCGGTGTCCGGTTGGTGTGGTGCGACGAGGCGCTTGCGTACGAACCGGTAGGCGAGGATCGGCGTCGGGATTCCTGGCTCTTCGCCCGGTATGTCAACAACGGACGAATCCTCGCGGTCTGTCAGGGACAGCTCGAGCTGCCACTGTTGGCGGCTCAGAGTGCCAAACGCGCTCTGCTCGTACTCGCGTCGGCGACGTTGATCCCCGTTGCCTTGATCAGTCCACGGATCAAGCGCGTGGTTCTCGACAACGGTGCACGCAACATCGGTTGGTTCTCAGAGCGATTCAGCCGCAGCGATTCTCGGACGCCGCGCGCACAGAGGCTGGTGGTAGCGCGATGACACGGTTGTTGATGACGGCATACGCCTGCGATCCGAATCAGGGGAGTGAATCCGGTGCGGGTTGGGCGCTTCTCTCGGCAGCTTCCGAACTGTGTGAGTCGATCACGGTGGTGACTCGCTCCGGTGAGGCTCCCGCATTGGAATCAGAGTGTGAACAGCTCGGTTGCGAAGTTCGTGTCGTGCGAATAGCGACTTTGCCCGCGGAAGAAGCCGGATCGTACGGTCGATACCTCCGATGGCTCTGGCACACCTCACTGTTCGTTCGGCGTGAAGCGGCAAACTTCGACGTCCTGCATCATGCAACGTTCGCCTCCGACTGGTTGCCCCCACCGGTGCTGTTCGGTGGAGCCGGCGGAGTACGACTGGTATGGGGGCCTGCCGGGGGCAACACCTACCCGCCGATGCCGCTCGCCAGGCGCATCGGTATGCGGTACCTGGCAACCACGGCAGTTCGGACCTGCTCCACGAAAGCCGTTCGGTCACTGACACACATCTTCATGTCCGGACGAGTCGACACTTTCATCGCGATGAACTCCGACAGCGGACGAGGCGCACCGCGGGCACGCAATGTCGTCGTCCAACCCAATTGTGTTCTGGACTACGACGGAATCGAGAAGCAAGCGGTACCCAGACCGAAACGAAGACTCTTGTTCGTAGGAAGACTGTTGCAATACAAAGGAATCGACCTGATTCTGGATGCGCTCGAGCAGCTGGGCACCGATTGGTCCATGACCTTTGTCGGGGAGGGACCCGCCCGCGGGCGGATCGAGAAGTCGCTTCCGTATCGGCGCGGTCAGGTCACGCTTCGCGGATGGCGCGACAGATCGGAAGTGGTAAGCGAGATGGGGGCCTCCTCCGCTCTGCTCTTCCCGAGCATGCACGATTCGGGCGGCTGGGTGGCGGCCGAAGCGGCTGCGGTGGGCCTGCCGGTGGTCTGTTTGGAACTCGGCGGTGTGCCGACACTGGCAGGTAGGAACGCCGTGACGATCCAGGTTGCTCCGGCGTCGACTCTCTCCTCTCGTATCGCTCGATCGATTGTCGAGACCGAGCTTTCTCTCTTTGAACCGCAGCGTGATTGGACTCGGTCCCGGTTGACATCGGTCTTGTCGCGCAGCTACGGCCAGTGCAATGAACGTCGACATACGAACTCGGAAAAGTGGTGAGACAGATGAGCAGTCCGTTCGAGGTCATCGAGGTGGGTGGCATTCCGTTTGCCGCGACCAATCTCGAGAGAGCTACCGATTGGGTAGTCAACGACAGACGAGAGGGAGCAGGAACCGGAGTCTCCGTGAGGTTGTCGAATTCCTACTGCGTGTCGGCGGCGCACAGTGATCGCGACTACTCCGCGGTTTTGAAGGGTCCGGGTGTGAACTTCGCAGACGGAACCCCGGTCAGCTGGGTGATGCGCCTGATCGGCGGCACCGCCGATCACGTCGGTGTTCGACCAGTCCGGGGTCCGTCGTTCTTCGAGGCCACCCTGGACAAGGGACGCCGCTACAGCCTTCGTCACCATTTTGTCGGCACGACAGAAGAGACGTTGAATCTCTTGACGGATCGAGTCGAGGAGTTATACCCGGGAATCAAGGTGGCCGGCACATATGCCCCGCCGTTTGCCGCGTTCAGCAAGGAGTTCGTCGACGACATCATCACGAAGATCGATCCGACGTCACCGGACATCGTGTGGGTCGGTCTGGGTGCGCCGAAGCAGGACTTTGTCACGAAGGCGATAGCGGATCGAACCGACTACGTGGCCGTCGGTGTCGGCGCTGCCTTCGACTTCTTGGCCGGAACTGTTTCGGAGGCACCATCTTTCGTCCAGAACTCGGGTTTCGAGTGGTTGTATCGACTTGTATCCGAACCCAAACGTCTGTGGCGGCGCTACCTGTTCGGTAACTCGACATTCATACGGCTGGCATCACGTGACATACGAAAAGTCTTCGGCCGTTTGGGGGGACGCGCATGAGCGAGATCAAGACTGCCGAGCGATTCGGAGGACTACGGACCACGACCGTGGTTTCGCAACTATCAGGCGGGCTGTCCCGCAACGGAAGGAACGCAGGATGAAACGCGCACTGATTACCGGAATCACGGGGCAGGACGGCTCTTACCTTGCCGAGTTGCTGCTCTCCAAAGGCTACGAGGTTCACGGACTGATCCGTCGATCCTCGACGTTCAACACTTCGAGGATAAACCACATCTACGTTGACCCGCACGATGCGGATGCTCGACTTTTTCTTCACTACGGTGACCTCAGTGACGGAGCGCGCCTGGTGACACTACTCGCGCAGATCAAGCCGGACGAGGTGTACAACCTCGCTGCGCAGTCTCACGTCAGGGTCAGCTTCGACGAACCCGAACACACCGGGAACACCACTGGCGTCGGGTCGATCCGACTACTCGAAGCGGTTCGGATGGCCGGACTCGACTGCCGGTTCTACCAGGCGTCGAGTTCCGAGATGTTTGGTGCCACACCGCCACCGCAGAACGAGGAGACACCGTTCTACCCACGTTCGCCCTACGGTGCGGCGAAGGTGTACTCGTACTGGATCACCAAGAACTATCGTGAGGCATACGGGATCTTCGCTGTGAACGGAATTCTGTTTAATCACGAATCCCCTAGGCGTGGTGAGACATTCGTGACGCGGAAGATCACGCGCGCGGTCGCACGCATCCAGGCAGGTATCGAGGATCATCTGTACATGGGCAATCTCGATGCGATTCGCGACTGGGGATATGCGCCGGAGTACGTGGAGGGAATGTGGCGCATGCTGCAGGTCGACGAGCCTGAGGATTTTGTGCTCGCCACCGGTGGCAACTACTCGGTGCGCGACTTCCTGACCGTCGCGTTCGAACATGCAGGTCTGAACTGGGAAAACCACGTTCGATTCGACGAACGGTATCTTCGGCCGACCGAGGTGGACGCACTGATCGGGGATCCGAGTCATGCCGAGCGCAAACTCGGTTGGAAGGCCGGCGTGCACACACCCGAACTGGCCCGGATCATGGTCGAGGCAGACATCGAAGCGCTCGAACACGAAGGGCGACCGTGGATCGACACTCCGGCACTTCCCGACTGGTCGGCGACGCGATGAGTGATTCATTCGCAGCGCGACCACTCGATCGAGGCGCACCGTTCTACGTGGCCGGCCACCGAGGTCTGGTCGGCTCTTCGGTGTGGCGACACCTGGAATCTGCGGGCTTCACCAGGTTGCTCGGAAAGACGTCGGCCGAACTCGATCTACGTGACCGGGAAGCTGCTTTCGATTTCTTCGCCCGCGAAAAGCCGACCAACGTGATCCTCGCAGCAGCAAAAGTTGGGGGGATTGCGGCGAACAGCACTTTCCTCGTCGACTTCCTGTCGGAGAATCTGCGCATCCAGGTGAACGTGCTCGACGCTGCCCTCGCACACGGCGTCGAGCGTCTCCTGTTCCTCGGATCATCGTGCATCTACCCGAAATTGGCACCGCAACCGATCAAGGAGGAATATCTGCTCACCGGGCATCTCGAGCCGACCAACGACGCCTATGCAATAGCAAAGATCGCGGGAATACTCCATGTTCAAGCTGCCAGGCGGCAGCATGGTCGCCCCTGGATCTCAGCTATGCCCACCAACCTGTACGGCCCGGGAGACAATTTTTCTCCGCGCGGATCGCACGTACTTCCCGCCCTCGTTCGGCGTTACGACGAGGCGCAGTCGTCGGCAGTCCAGTCGGTTGTCAACTGGGGGAGTGGCAATCCGCGACGTGAATTCCTGCATGTCGACGACTTGGCGTCGGCGTGTCTGCATCTGCTCGACAACTACGACGGTGCATCGCACGTCAACGTCGGAACCGGCGAAGACCACACAATTCGCGAGATCGCTTCGATGGTCGCCGACGAGGTCGGATACACCGGCGAGACGCAGTGGGACACCTCGAAGCCTGACGGAACGATGCAGAAACTGCTGGACGTGAGCATGATTCGTGAACTCGGATGGCGGCCGACAATCGGATTGCGCGAAGGAATCGCGTCGACGATCTCGTGGTACCGCGACAACATCGGTGCCGTACGCACCTGAATCACTTTTCCCATCAACACACTTCGCACACTCTCGAGAAAGCAGATCGAGCAACATGAGCACTCGCATAGCAGTATTCGGCACGGGATACCTGGGCGCGACACACGCGGCCTGTATGGCCGAACTCGGTCACGAGGTCCTCGGAGTGGATGTCGATGCGGCAAAGCTGGAGAAACTGGCAGCAGGTGAAGTTCCGTTCTACGAGCCAGGGTTGGGCGAGGTCCTACGAAACAACATCGATCGAGGGCGACTGAAGTTCACGTCGTCGTACGAGGAAGCCGCAGAATTTGCGGACGTGTTCTTCCTCGGGGTCGGGACGCCGCAGAAGAAGGGTGAGTTCGCCGCGGACATGGTCTACGTGGATGCCGTGATCGAGACTTTGGCGCCGCTGCTCACCAAGCCCGCGGTCATCTTCGGCAAGTCCACGGTACCGGTGGGAACCGCGGAACGGCTCGGCAAACGCGCGCGGGAACTGGCACCGATCGGTGACAGCGTCGAAGTCGCGTGGAATCCCGAGTTTCTCCGTGAAGGATTTGCCGTCCAGGACACGTTGCACCCGGACCGACTTGTGCTCGGAGTCGATCGAAATGTCCGCGGTCGAGCGGAATCTGTTGCGCGCGAAGTTTATGCAGAGCTCATCGATGCGGAGATTCCGTTTCTCGTCACGGACCTTGCGACGGCGGAGTTGGTGAAAGCGTCAGCGAACGCTTTCCTGGCCACCAAGATCTCGTTCATCAACGCCATCTCCGAAGTGTGCGAGGCCGCGGGCGCCGACGTCACAGTGCTCGCCGACGCGATCGGGCACGACGTTCGGATCGGACGTCGATTCCTCAACGCGGGAATTGGTTTCGGCGGAGGGTGTTTGCCGAAGGACATCCGCGCCTTCATGGCTCGCGCCGGTGAACTCGGTGCCGACCAAGCACTGACGTTCCTGCGCGAAGTCGACAACATCAATATGCGCAGACGTACACGCATGGTCGAACTGGCGCGGGAGGCATGCGGATCGCTTCTCGGTGCGAGAGTCGCAGTTCTGGGTGCCGCGTTCAAACCGGACTCGGACGACGTTCGTGATTCGCCGGCGCTCAACGTCGCGGGTCAGATTCAGCTCCAAGGTGCTGCAGTGAACGTGTACGACCCAAAGGCCATGGACAATTCGCGCGCGCTGTTCCCGACGCTGACCTACTCGGCAAGTGCATTGGAGGCCTGCGAAGATGCCGATGTCGTCCTGGTATTGACCGAGTGGCTCGAATTCTTGAAGTTGCAGCCGTCCGATCTCGATTCGGTGGTTCGCAACAAAGTGATCGTCGACGGGCGCAATTGCCTTTCCCCCGACGACTGGCGAGGCGCAGGTTGGAACTACCGCGGACTGGGACGCCCGTGAGCACAGGACGTCTCGTCCGTCGCAGCTGATCTATATCGAAATGAGAAAGCCCGGTTCGCCCTCGCGGTCCGACCGGCAAAGACCGCTCAGACCCGCAGTGGACATGCGTGAGCCGAAGGAGACATCAAGATGGAAATTGTCGACTACCTGAAGATATTGCAAGCCAGATGGCGAATCGTCGCTGCTGTAACCTTGCTCGGAATCCTCGGAGCCCTTGGCGCTTCTCTTCTTTCGACGCCCGTTTACCAGGCCTCGACGAGGCTGTTCGTTTCGACGTCGGCGGGTACCTCGGTCAACGAGGCACTGCAGGGCAGTCAACTTTCACAGCAGCGAGTTCTGTCCTATACAAAACTCCTGACCGGCCGAACACTCGCACAGCGGACGATCGACGAACTGGGACCGAGGGTGGTCGGCGGGATGTCGGCTGACGAGTTGGCCTCCAAGGTCACTGCGACGTCGGCGCCCGACACTGTGTTGATCGACCTCGCAGTCAAGGACGCGTCACCGGAACTCGCACGCGAGATCGCGAACACTCTCTCATCCGAATTCGTGGCATTGGCAAAGGAACTGGAGACACCCGAGAACGGCGGAACACCGCCTGCACGTGTGGTCGTCGAACAGCAGGCTCAACAGCCGACTGTTCCGGTGTCACCCAAGACTTCGCGCAACCTCGCGCTCGGCGCAGTGGCGGGACTGGTTGTGGGGATCGCGCTTGCGTTGATTCGTGATCGACTCGACAACACGGTGAAAGATCGTCGAACTGTAGAAGAGATCGCGGGTTCGGCGATGGTGGGCACGATCCCGTTCGACAAGGACGTCGAAGTCAATCACGCGATCGCTTTCAGTGACGGAAGTTCCGTGAGTGCCGAAGCCTTCCGTGAGTTGCGCACCAACCTTCAGTTCCTCGAGGTGGACCATCCACCGCGTGTCATCGTCGTCACGAGTTCGCTTCCCTCCGAAGGTAAGACGACCACGGCCGTGAACATCGCTCTCGTCTTGGCGGAGGCCGGCAAATCAGTGTGCCTGATGGAAGGCGACCTCCGGAAGCCGCGAGTATCGAAGTATTTGGGATTGCTCGGAAGTGTCGGCGTCAGTTCGGTGCTCTCCGGTCAAGCGACGCTGGACGATGTGCTTCAGCCGACCGAGTTCGACGGGCTGACAGTGCTCGCCTCCGGACCGATCCCGCCGAACCCGAGCGAACTACTCGGCACGGACACGGCCAAACATGTTCTCGAGGAACTGCGGGCGCGATACGACTACGTCATCATCGACGCCTCGCCGTTGCTACCCGTCACGGATGCCGCGGTCCTGGCCGCGATGTCGGACGGTGCCCTGGTGATCGCCCGACACGGCTCCACGAAACGCGATCAACTGGCGCGCGCGGTCGGAAACCTACAGAGTGTGGGTGCGCACGTCCTGGGCACTGTCATCACGATGACGCCGTCTCGCGGACGCAATGCGTACGAGTACAGCTACTACTACGAGTCGGACAAGTCGCTACCGCAGTTGACCGCGGTGCCCGCGCTCAACGCTCACCGAAGCGAAGTCGGCTGAGCAGCGGGCCGAGGAGATCGGCGATCTCAAGTCCGATCTCGTGAAACACGTTCTCTTCCTTACCCATCGGATCCATGACGTCCTCGGGTTCGGTGGCACGAAATCGGGGTCTGGCGGCGGCGAGGTCCTCGACAGTTCCTGCATCTGCGAGCGAGCCCAACCGTGCGGCTTCTCGAAGTGTGAACGTGCGCTTGAGCCGCGCCGGAGCCATCGCCAGGACTTTGTCTCGCTGACTTTCGGTCATCGTGAGAATGAGGTCGGCGTCCGAGGCCAGCGCTGTTGTCATGCGTCGGGCTTGAAACTCCGTGGGGTCGCCGCCGAGCCCCGCGAGAACCCTCGCAGCAGTCGGCTCGATCGGGTGTCCGACCATCGCCCGGGTTCCGGCACTCGACGCGGTGAATCCGGTGACCCCGGCTTCGGCGGCATAAGCACGTGCAAGGCGTTCGCCCGTGGGTGATCGGCAGATGTTTCCCGTACAAACGAAGAGAACGTGCATGGCAGAAGCATAGGTTGCACACGCGACGCACTCGTCGTACGCCCGATGTTGGTTTCGCGCCCACCTGGCGTACGCGTTTCGGAAAGTTCGGACGCATACCAACAACACATGAAGATGACCGTGTTCGGAACGGGATACCTGGGGGCGACCCACGCAGTGTGTATGGCCGAACTTGGCCACGACGTGCTGGGAGTCGACATCGACCAGTCCAAGGTCGACAAGTTGTCTCGTGGGGAGGTCCCGTTCTTCGAGCCGGGTCTGACCGACATGCTGGAGAAGAATCTGGCGTCGGGTCGGCTGCAGTTCACGACTTCCTACTCCGATGCCGCGGATTTTGCGGACATCCATTTCGTCGGTGTGGGGACGCCCCAGAAGAAGGGGGAGTACGCCGCAGATCTGAGTCATGTTCATTCGGTGATCGACATGTTGGCGCCGTTGTTGCGAAAGCCTTCGCTGATAGTCGGGAAGTCGACGGTGCCGGTAGGCACGGCAGCGGCTCTCGGCGAGCGACTCCGAGCGACTGCGCCGGCGGGTGGCTCGGTAGAGGTGGCCTGGAATCCGGAGTTCCTGCGTGAAGGACACGCGATCGCGGACACCTTGAGCCCTGACCGGTTGGTTCTGGGGATCGATCGTGACCGGCCGGGAAACGCCGAAGGCCTTCTTCGCGAGGTGTATGCCGAGATACTGGACGCAGGGGTGCCCTTCCTCGTGACCGATCTGGCGACGTCCGAGTTGGTCAAAGGATCTGCGAATGCGTTTCTCGCGACCAAGGTGTCCTTCATCAATGCGATTGCGGAGGTGTGCGAGGCGACCGGGGCCGACGTCACGATGTTGGCCGACGCTCTCGGGTACGACGCTCGGATCGGTAGGCGATTCCTCAATGCGGGCTTGGGGTTCGGCGGTGGTTGCCTGCCGAAGGACATTCGGGCGTTCATGGCACGCGCCGGGGAGTTGGGTGTCGACCAGGCGCTGTACTTCCTCCGCGAGGTCGACAGCATAAACATGCGACGACGGACAAAAGCTGTGGAACTGGTGACGGCAGCCTGCGATGGCAGTTTGCTGGGAGCTAACGTGTCGGTGCTGGGAGCCGCGTTCAAACCCGAATCCGACGATGTGCGCGATTCGCCTGCGCTCAACGTTGCAGGAATGATGCAGTTGCACGGGGCGGCGGTCACCGTTTTCGATCCGAAGGCAATGGATAATTCTCGCCGACTGTTTCCCACCCTTCACTACGCAACCTCCACGTCAGAAGCTTGCAGGAATGCTGATGTGGTCTTGATCGCCACTGAATGGGACGAGTTCGCCTCACTCGTGCCCGGCGATTTGGAACCGCTCGTTCGGCGGCGGGTGATCGTTGACGCCAGAAATTGCCTCGATCCGGACCTGTGGCGCGCCGCCGGTTGGAACTATCGCGGATTGGGGCGGTAGGTCGAACGTCCAGGTAGCGAAAAAATAGCTGCGAGAAGGCCTTAGGTGAGATGCGCGAACCTCGCAGACCATGCCCAGTGGGTAGACTTCCGGCCGGGGAATGACGGGGTCTGGTGACGGAACCCGTCGACGGTCGACGAAGGTGGATCATGAACTTGGTTTTGGGTGTGACGGTGGGAGCCAGCGCTGTGCGTTTGGCGCGCCCGGGGACGCCCGACCACAGTGGTCCGGTGTTCCGATCCAGAGCGGTCGATCGAGGCCGCGAGATTCCGGAGGAAGTCGCAGCGGAGGCAACCGGCGTGGCCTTGACCGAGAATGCCGACCTCGGCAGCAATACGGTCGTCGCCTACCGGGATCAAGCACAGGCCGGAGCACTCCAAGCAGCGTTCGAACAGAAAGGCATCGACAACTTCGAGCTGGTTCCCGAAGTAGTCGCGACGCTTCGAATGCTCGAGGAGTCCGGTGCGTTGACCGACCAGAGCACACTCGTCGTCGTCGACATCGGTAGTTCTGGATCGACGATCAGCATCGTGGACAGGCAGATGCGGTCTACCGTCGTCACCGCCCGGTCGACGCGGGTCAGTGGAGATCACTTCGACGAGCTCGTCTACTCGGATCAGACCGTGCGTCGCCGTATAGCTACGCCGGCCGACCCGGGCGGCGATGCCGAACTGCAGGCGCGATGCCGACTCGCGAAGGAACAGCTGTCCTCACGAAGTGCGGTGTGCCTGCCCGGCCCCGGCGGGCTTCTCCTGCTGTCGCGGGAAGTTTTCGATTCGTTGGTCGTCACGTCGGTGGAGGCCTTCGCACGCGAGATACGAGAGGTCATCGCAACGTCCGGCCGTAACCCCGACGCGATTCTCCTGATCGGTGGCGGTGCACGCATTCCGATCGTGCGGGCGACCCTCGCCGCGTGGCTGGAGTGCCCCCTCATCGCGCCCGAGCAGCCGGAACTCGTGACTGCTCAAGGCGCTGCGCTGATCGCGGAGTCGTCGATGACGCCATCGGCGCGCGCGGTATCTGCCCCGGTTCAAGTTCCGGCTGTAGCGCCGATCTTTGCGCCGTATCCGATCCACACCCCGGCGGAGGTACCCGTTCCGGTTCAGGCGTTCAGCCACGGAGGGGTCGCAACGCTCGCGGAATCGGAGCGGCCGAATGCCTTGTCCGAAGCCGCTTCCGGTACGAAGTCCGTTCCGCAGGAACAGGTGCCGAGCCCTTACGCGGCGGAACTGCCTCAGCCGCGACCGAACCGACACGAGCAACGATTCGATCCGGCCGCAGATCTCGTGGTCGCCGACAGCGACCCGGCCACGGACGGATTCGGCACAGAACGTGACGCAGACACCGAGGCCGTGATGGTTGACGCCCAGGCGTACTCGGCGATGTACGAAGGCGAGGGACCCGGGGCAGGAACCGCACACCCGTCCTGGCTCGCCGGGACACAACCCGTTGAATCGACATCCAAAGAGCCGAGAAACCCGCTACGGTTCGCGGGCCTCGGCGCCGGTGTGATCGCGGCGATCGTGATCGTGGGGCTGGGATTGGGCTACGGAGGAAAGGTCTTCGATTCCGAGGACGCCGGACCCGTGGCAACCGAGGTGACCACGACGGCACCGACGACCACGACTACCCCGCCGCCTACGACCACAACGACCCCGCCCCCGACGACGACGGAGGAAGCCCCTCCGGTCGTCGAGGCTCCGCCAGTCGTGCAGGACACTTACGTGCCTCCCGCGCCCGCGCCCGCGCCGCCACCGCCGGCGATCTACATCCCGGGGCTTCCGCCGATTCTGTTGCCGGTTCTCCCACCGATTCCCGGACTCTGAGCAGTTGATTCCTGGACCCTGAGTCGCCGATTCGTGGACTCTGGGGCCGGTTGGGCTGTTCCTGACGGGCGGCGCGGCCTTCGCAAAGCAGGTCCGGTGATCGACTTCACAGGGTTCCCGAAGGCTGGATGAGCAAATTTCTGGCTACTTTACTTTGGTGCCGAATTTCTTTGCTTTCGTGTTCCAATAACCGGGTTGTTGGTCTCTTTTCGCCCAAAAATTCAGGCAATTCCCCCTTTGAGCTGTAATTATTCGCCTTGCGAACAGTATCTTGCGACGATTTGGCTTATACAAACGAGGTCATGGTTTGCGCTCAGACGGATGACTATCCCGTGCATTCGGCGCAGATTCGTGTAGGTTTCGATTTGCTGATTGGTAGCGATTCGATGAATCTGTATCGATTGAGCATCACTGTGAGGCACACGACCGAAGGAAGCACATCATGGACAACGACGCCCCTGCGGCAGACGAGCGTATGCGTTCGGCGACGATGCGCCCCCGTGTCACGGTGATCGTGCCGGCGATGAACGAGGCGAAGAATCTGCCTCACGTGGCTGCTCAGATGCCGAAGGGAATCGACGAGATCGTGTTCGTCGATGGAAATTCGGTTGACGACACCGTCGAGGTCGCCACGATGTTGTGGCCCGACGCCACGGTGATCACACAAACGCGCAAAGGAAAAGGAAACGCCCTGGCGTGCGGGTTCGAGGCGGCGACCGGCGACATAATTGTCATGATCGATGCCGACGGGTCCACCAACCCCGGCGAGATTCCGCTCTTCGTGCAGGCACTCGTGGATGGGGCCGACTTCGCCAAGGGTTCGCGATTTATCGCAGGGGGTGGAAGTTCGGACATCACAAAGTTGCGGCGGCTAGGCAACTACGGCCTGAATTCCCTGGTGAATATCCTCTTTCGTACGCATTTCACAGACCTTTGCTATGGGTACAACGCGTTCTGGCGCAATGCACTCGACGTCATGCAGCTCCCGGATACAGGCATTGCTGCAGCTCAGTGGGGTGACGGATTCGAGATCGAGACGTTGATCAATGTTCGTGTAGCTGCCGCCGGATTGGGAATTGCGGAAGTCGGAAGCTTCGAGGCCGATCGAATTCACGGTGTCAGCAACCTCAATGCCTTCTCTGACGGAATGCGCGTGCTGCGTATAATCGGGATGGAGTGGCGCCGCCGACGCAGCGCGCGCAGGGGCGCCACCTCGCGTCGTTCCATCCCTCTCGACCCGCAAAAATTGACGTTGCCTGAGTCGATCGTTAGCTGAAGCAGGTTGGAGCGCACATTAAATCGGTTCCTGTTCGCGTCTGGTTGCCGGTTCGGAGCCCAGGACCGTCGCCAGCGCGATCAGGCCGATCAGTGAGGGGTACACCGTGAACCTTTGGATCGTGCCCATCCCGAGCATGCCGAGACCGCCGACTGTGTGGATGAAGTAGGCGCTCAGTCCGAGTACTCCGGCTGCGAGGGCGACCCATTTTGCTGGGGACGGTCTGCGGAGCGTCCGGGACGAGGTCGCGATCATGATCACGGCGGTGTTGGCCAAGACGAAATACATGTTTGCACCGATTCCATGGAGGATCGATCCGCGGTCGAGGGACGACACGGCGATCAGGATCAAACCGCTTGCCGACACGAGTAGAAAGGAGCCTTCTGTAGGCGATACGACTCGCGACTTCCACCACAATAGTGTGCCGACAGATATTCCCAGTGCAGTGGTCACGAAAGAAATGTTCATCAACCAGTACCAACTGCACACGCCCGCACGACTGTCGCAGACACGAACACCTAGTTCGCTTACGAATTGATTGCGGCGCGAGTAGTTTCCTCGCCAGCTCCACGCGGTCAAGAATTCACACACAAAAAACAGGAGTGTCGAAATCCACGCGTATCTGGCGAACAGCTCGATAATGTGCGAGGATTTGCCGTTTCCTTTGTTTGCGACGAATTCTTCGTTGTAGTCCGAGTGGATCATTCAGCGATTCCTTCTCTGAAGAACTTCAGTGGATTTTTGCATGCATTCTCGAATGCGGATCCGATTCTTTCGGCGTCGAATACATTGTCGTGAAACGAAAACGAGACATTGTTCAAGGTTCCCAGTCGTCCGACTGCAATCACGATATGTTCGGGACTTTCAGGTAACAAGGTCGCGATATAGACAGATTCTTTCGGGGTGCCGGTCAATGGAAAATTCTTGAACTGCGGAGCGCCTGACATATCGCTGTAAGCGATGCGCGCACGAGGGTGTGCCGGAGCGCTCGTCACAGCGTCTCCCACCGGCCTGCGCGTAATGCGACCGAGTCGGGACTTTACTGAAGTGGCGGCGAGATTGAGCAGCGGTCGACCCGAATCGGCCGCAGCGGAGATACCGTCCCCGACGGATGCAGGTGAGCCCGCATCGTCGAATGACAAGTCCAGGCCTGCCGCGAAGTTGGAGAGCGTCCGGTGGTTCTCGGGGAGGTACCGCCTGGCGTCGAACAGGACCTTCACGGTGTTGTCCACCTTGATACCTTCCTCTCGAAGTGCGCGCACTATGGAGGCGAAGAAGATCGACGACAACGACGCGGGAACGGCGTTTGCTTTCCTCCAAGCCGCGAGATCGCCAAGCGCAGTGGGTGACGATGTTGCGAATCCGACGTGATGGGAAGGTTGCCACTTCGCTGTAATTGGTTGTGAAGAAACCTCTTTCGGTCTCCCTGCGGTCACGCTGCGGAGAAGCTTGCCGGGGCTCGACGCATAAAGATTCCAGGAGGCAGCCGTCAGAGGGAATCGTGTCGGTTGTAGCGCAGTGCACCATTGTGGGACTTTGCCGGTACGCGTCGCAGGGTCAGCGAGCGCGCGCGTGAGATTGACTGTGGTCTGGCCGTCTCCCACTCCGTGTGCAAGTCGCACGATCAGGTATCGGCCGCAGACCGTCACCGCAATAGGCAGCGACACGTCGGCCAGGCGGACCGCAGCGGCGAGGGTGGCAGGTAGGTCTTGTGTGTGAACAGCAGGGATTTCGTGCACGCCGCGCTGCAGTGAGTCCGGTTCGAACACCCAATTCCGAGTTCGACTGCTCGGGATCAGTCCGACTCGCGCGTGTGGGCCCGCGGACGCGATCGTGCGGAGCGCAGCGCGAACTCCTTCCACACCTCCATGGTCGATTGGCCCCATTGCGACTAATGTCCAGTTTTCAACCATGGCAACGTCGAGATCGGTAACTTTGTAGCGCGTGGGCTGAATCTCATTTCGCACGGTGAGGCCTTTCTAATAGTAGAAAGTGGGGAGATATGCGACATTTCGGAAATTGTGTCCTCATGGCGCGTGATTCTTTCTTGGTATGCTAATTCAGTGACGCGTAGCGAGGTTATCAAAGTGCTTGGAGTGACGCTTTCGGAGAATGTCGGCGGAACCGATCACAGCTTCCGAAATCTAGCTCTCGTTCTTGCCTCGGAAGGTATTCAATTGTCGCTGGCAGGCCCGTCCGGAGATACCCCGACCCGGCGCTGGTGGACAGAATCGAACCTTGAATATGTTCCGCTGGAAATTCCCAAACGAGTTGGATTGCGTCCGACAAGCGGGGAAGGCTTCAACTCCAAGTATGACTTTTTCTCGCAAGTCCCGAAAAGTATGCGCGCGGTCAAGGCTTTGATCGGGAAGGTTCGTTCCTTCGATGTCGTCCATTCGAACGACTTGATGACTCACGTGGACGTCGTGCTCGCCGCGCGACTAGCAGGAAGGCCGTCGTTGCTCGAGTTGCACGACATCGTGCCCCCAGGTGGTGGGCGGCTGGTGATGAGTAGTGCGGTGTCCACCGCAAACGCAGCAGTCGCCGTGAGCGAGGCTGTATTCGAGCAGTTGGGCCCGCTGGCACGGAGGAAGGCCCGGGTCGTCCATCAAGGTGTCGACTCTGTTCGATTTAGTCCGGGAGTGGCCGATCCATCGATTCGCGCCGAGCTGTCAGCAGATCCCCGAGCATTGCTCGTGGCGGTGGTGGGGAGGTTGGACAGAGAGAAGGGCATCGGCGAGTTGATCGAGGCACTGGGGTCGTTGCGTCGATCGGGAGTTGACGTACATCTGGCTGTTGTCGGCGCACCGGCCAAGAATGACGCTGCATTTGTCGACGCGTTGCACACCTTGGCGCGGGCATCGATGCCGGGCGCCCATCGGTTCCTGTCGCCCAGAAATGACATTCCGTCGATTCTGCGTGCCGTCGACGTCCTCGCGTGCCCGTCTCGCGACGAGCCTTTCGGGCTGATCGCGTTGGAAGCTCAAGCCTCCGGAGTCCCGGTGATAGCCAGTGACAGTGGAGGATTGCGCGACTTCGTTCACGACAACAGCACCGGCGTGGTCTTCCGGACAGGGGACGTCGATTCTTTGACCGTTGCCGCACAACGGCTTCTCGGCGATCCCGCACTATGCACCCGAATCGCCGCCGAGGCGTTGGGCCGGTCCAGAGACGACCTGTCCATCGAGCGACGAGCAGATTCGTTCGCCACGACGTACAGAGCTCTGCTCCGTGACGCAGGACGGCGGAGGCGAATATCGAGGTTCGATTCGAACGGGCAGGGGTGATCATGTCTTCGTCGCCGGTTTCGAAGGTCGAATTCCTCGACAAGACAACATGTTCGGTATCCGTGGTGATCTGCGCGTACAGCATGAGTCGGCTCGAGATGCTGCTCGCTGCGGTTGATGCCGCCACTGTCCAGGCAAACGGCCCAGGCGACGAGGTCGTTGTTGTCATCGATCACAACGAGTCCATGCTTGCTCATGTTCGTGCACGCGTACCAACGGGGGTCCGGGTGGTGCCCAACACTGCCGAGCAGGGCTTGTCCGGCGCGAGAAACTGCGGAATCAGTGCAGGCAACGGTCATCTGGTGGCATTTCTCGACGACGATGCGATCCTCCGAACTGGCGGGATCGACGCGATCCGAGCAACGATGAGTGCAGATCCCACGATTGCGGCAGTCGGAGGGGCAGTGCACGCACGGTACGAGGGGTCTAAGGCTCGGTGGTTTCCGGAGGAATACGGCTGGGTCGTCGGCTGCGACTACCGCGGCCTCCCACCAGACGGAGAACAGATTCGCAATCCGATCGGCGCATGTATGGCGGTTCGGCGCACCGCGCTCGAGTCCATCGGCGGGTTCTCGAGCGAACTCGGGCGGGTCGGCACGTTGCCGGTCGGTTGTGAGGAGACGCTGATGGGAATCAAGATCCGCCAGCGGGATCGCACTGCCAAGATACTGCGAGTCTGTGATTTCGCAGTCGATCATTTTGTTCCTGCCGACCGCCAGCAGTTTCGCTATTTTCGTCGACGTTGTTTCTACGAAGGTCGGTCCAAGCGAATTCTCACCCAAGCGGTGGGGAGCGCGGACGGGTTGTCCAACGAACGGGCGTACGTCGTCGGTGTCTTGAGCAGTGGAATCTTCACCGCAGCCAAGGATTCGATTCGAGGCGATCGCTTCGCGCCAGCCCGCGCGGCAGCTCTGATTTTCGGGTTCCCTGCCACCTTGCTCGGGTTCCTTTCGGCGAGAACCGTATTCGGTGGAGAGCACCTGGTTGACGACTGCGACGACATAAACGCCGATGAACTGGTGTCTGTGGTCGTGGCCACCGTCGGCCGTGATTCGCTCGCTCGGACACTGGACGCTCTGTTGGGTCAGAGCCACCACAATCTGCAAATTCTGGTGGTCGACAACAAACCTGATACCGATCGCGTGGACCAGGTCCTGTCGGCGATGGACGACGAGCGTTGCGTGATACTGAGACAACCAGTCAAAGGTGCTTCTGCCGCGCGTAATCTCGGACTTCACCACGCGAACGGGCGAATCGTGGCCTTCACCGACGACGACGCGGAGCCCGACCCATTGTGGATCGAGAAGATTTTGGACGTCTTCGTGCTCGACGCCTCCCACGAGGTTGCTGCGGTGACCGGTCGCGTTGTGGGAATTGGCATCGACACCGCCGAACAACGGTGGTTCGAGGAAGTGGGCATATTCGACAAGGGCGATACCACGACCTTGTGGGCGATGGAGACGCCGAAAATTGCTTCGATCGGATTGGGTCAGCGGGGGACTTCACCGCTTTTCCCCTACACGGCAGGCGAACTCGGTAGCGGCAACAACATGGCCTTCCGCACCGAAAGCATCCGACGTCTCGGCGGGTTCGACGAGGCACTCGGACCCGGAACACCGACGCTCGGAGGCGAAGACCTCGACCTGTTTCGGCGGGTAGTTCTTGCTGGAGCGACGCTGGTTTACGCCCCCGAGGCAACAGTAGGACACCATCACCGCGCGAGTGTCGCGGAGTTGCGGGACCAGATGTACGGCTACGGAACGGGAATGTCCGCGGTTTTGGTCAAGATCATTTCGGGCGGCGACCGGACTGCTCTGGGTTTGTTGAAGGTCGTGCCCCGAGGTGTGCGCATGCTTCTCGTTCCCGACACTGCGCGTTTCGGTGACAGAAGTACAACGATGCCCGGCGATCTCAAGCGAGTGGAACTGGCCGGGTATCTGGCCGGCCCCTATCTGTACGCTTCCAGCAAGCTACGCCTGCGTCGTAGGCGGGCGCAGGCGGATCAGTTGTCCCGATGATCGTCGGACAGGCGTCGACTAAGGGGGACGCGGAAACGAAGCGAGGTCGTCATCGAGGTGACCTCGATGACGGCGGAACCACTCGCACCGCACAACTGGGACTCGATCATGTCGTCCTCATCGCAATCGCTGTATTGACCTGTACCGCGCTGATTCTCGCGTTGCTTGTTCGCCGCGATGGAGGGGAGGGAGTTCCATTCTCACTGCGCGTGTTGATCGGGGTCGCGACGACGGTTCTGGTTCCTGGTGTGCCTATTGCACTCATGGTTCGCATTCCGGATCCAGTGATCACGACGGCAGTGGGGATAAGCCTCTCACTCTCGGTCAACATCATTGTTGCGCAGTCTCAGTTCGTTATCGGCGCATTTCATCCGACCTTGATTCAGACAGTGCTGTGCGGGCTGTCCCTCCTCTCCTGTGCGGTGGCGTGGAAGGTTATGCCCTATCGAGAGATCGGACCGCCGCGGGTAGGGCGTCGGCGAATGCTCGCCGGTGTGACGATCACGGTTGCAGTGCTCTTCTTCGCGGTGGCAGTTCGAACTCTGGACACCGCTGCCGCAGGCGCGGCAGGAATCATTCCAGAAATCGGGTGGGCGTACTACGTTGCGCTTTTCCTGGTCTCACTCGTAGCCGGGATCGCACTGACTTCGCGCAGACTCGACGCAGTAGTGCTGACTGTCGCAGCACTGACTTTGATCACATTCACGACTTTGCTGGTAAGCCTTGCAGACGGGGTGACATCAATCCCCACAGCTTACGTACATCGTGGTCTCATCGAGATACTCGTCCATTTCGGAGAACTTCCACCACCCTCCGACGCGCGCTTCAGTTGGGCTGGATTCTTCTCCGGGAGCGCCCAAATGAGTACCGCCTACGGGATTACCGATTTCACCGCCATTTTCATCTGGGCACCCGTGTTCTTCAACGCGATGATCGCGTTGCCGATCTACTCGATCGGGTTGTCGATATCACGGAGTCGACGTGTGGCATGGCTGGGCGTGTTTGTCTATTTGCTTTTCAACTGGTACCAACAGGACTACTTTGCGCCACAACCAACCGCAATGATGTTCTACACCAGCGTGATTGCAGTGCTCTTGTGGCAACTGCGTCGTGCTCCACTCCCCGTGGTCGAGGGAGGGTTGGTGGCGAGAACTGTCGGCGCATCTCGTCGCACTCCGGGGCGTGTGCCTGGACAGAGTTCGGCGCAGACCCTCGCCGTAGAGGCGATTCTGGTTGTGATTCTGGCGGCGATGGTTGTGACACACCAGTTGACGCCGATGGTGATGGTCGGTGCACTGTTGATGTTCACGCTGACGGGATCGACTCGCTATCGGTTGTTGTGGGTGGCCGCCGGCGCGCTCTTTCTCGTCTGGTTCAGCTACGGCGCAGTCGACTACTGGAAAGGCCACCTTCAGGCGTTGCTGTCGGATGTCGGGCAGGTGAGCGGCGCGGTGCAAGGCGGTGTCAGCAAACGCATCGGCTCCGGGCCGACCTACCAAGCAATGCAATATCTGCGGCTCGCAGCTACAGGTTTCATGGGATTGCTCGGGTTCCTCGGCTGGGTTCTGACACGTGGACGAAAGACGTGGTTGATGTCGGGAGTGCTGTGTGTGGTTCCCTTCGGATTAGTGGCAGTACAGAGTTACGGCGGCGAAGTGGTCATTCGGTGTTTTGTCATGGCAGCTCCGATCCTGGCTCCACTTGGCGCCGTGACAATTGTGCGTAGTGCCGCTGCGCTTCGGAACGTTCTGATGAATTCGAGACGACGGCGTGGCGGGCGTATACCGCGTGTTGTCATGGCGTCGCTGTCGATTCTCGTTCTCTCCGTCATTCTCACCGCTACTCGAGGGTTGAACACCTCATTCGAGCACTCGTCGCCTTATCAGATCCGGATTGGTGATGCACTCCTCGCGTCAGTACCGGACGGTGTCACGATCATGGCGTGGGGACCGTCCGCGCAACTGGTCTCCCCGCGAATTCTCACCGGAGTGACGGTTTCTCAAGTTGATTCGATCGATTGCCTGGACAACTTCGATACATGTGTCGCTGATCGAGATCCGGACTACGTATTCGTTGCGCAGCAGGCTTCCTCCCAGATATCCCTTCAATACGGATACCCTGCGGGAATGTTCGACGATGCCATCGCCGATATGCTCGCGTCCGGCAATTTCGAGATCGTCGTCGAGAATGCCGATGTCACCGTGCTGCGTCGCGCTGGTGCCCCCGAGATCGACCTGGAACAGCGATGACAAATCTGTTGGGAGCATGCATCTTCGGATTGTTGTTCGTTGTGCTCACTCTGATTACGGTGACGCGGGAACGGCAGGTGCCGGACCTTGGCACCATCGGCCGTGGGAAGGCTGCGAGAGCTCTTACCGTTCTCGGGGTCGTCCTGGTCCTGTGTGCAGTCGCCGTGGTGTTCTTACGATTCGACCAGATCGCGCTGATCTCGAGTCAGGAGTGAAACACATTGTTGTTCAACAAAATAACGGCCCTCGGGGGAGTTGTCGCTTTGTGCTTGTCAGTGGGGTGTTCGGTCACGGGTGACGTGCCAACCGACGCATGTGAAGAAGGACCGAGCGCGCCAGGCACCACGAATGCGCCGACAGGGGATCTGCGCGGGTGGACGCAAGTATTCGTGGACAACTTCGATCGCTGCGAGCTGGGAGAAATGTGGGGGGCGTACAGCGGCCAACCTGGGGGTGATCCTCACAGTTGGTGGGAGCCTGAGCAAGTCAGTGTCACCGAGGGGGTTTTGCGCCTGCGTGCGCAGCAGGATGGCGACCAGTGGGTCACTGGCGGTGTTTCTAACAGTGCAGTGTCGCAAACTTATGGGAAATGGATGGTTCGTCTGCGGGCGGGGGTATCGGACGAGATCAGCTATCATGTGTTGCTGTGGCCGCGAGACGAGGTATGGCCGCCAGAGATCGACATCGCGGAAAGTGTGTCGGGTCGACGTGAGTCGATGTCATCTTTCATTCATTGGTCCGACGAAGGTGAGCATCACTTCGCACAAGCGGACACAACTGGTCGATTCGACGAATGGCATACCGTCGGTGTGGAGTGGGGCCCGGGAATTGTTCGATACCTTGTCGACGATAGTGAGTGGGCTGAATTCGAATCATCTTTTGTTCCATCGACTTCCATGTGGTTGGGGATTCAGGCGCAAGCCGGGGCATGTGACAAGCAGAGGGAGTGGGGAACGGGGGATTGCCCGGTTTCGGGGTCGCCGGCAATCGCTGACATCGATATCGATTGGGTCAGCGTCTACTCGCCCGATTTCGCGGCTCTGGCAGCTGTCGAGTCTGCGCGAAGTACTGATCTCGAACTGATCGAACTGACTCCACGTCGGTAGTAGCTGTGGATTAATTGTCGCTGAAAATTTATACCTTTAGTCCCAATTGGTGCGTTATGCTCTGGTAGCAGATGAACATTCACTGCGACTAGACGGTGGCATGATGGTAAATCCACGGCAGCGTGTTTCGAAGCGGTTCTTCGGTTGGCTCAATCTTCTTCTTCTGTCTGTTCTTGTGGGAATAGTGCCGCAGGCAACTGTGAGCGCAGCTCCGCTGTGTTCTTCGGTAGCGAGGTCCGGTACCAAACCTGCTCCGGTCGGGAATATTTCGACCTGGCCGAAGTGGCGCCAGATCTTCATCGACAACTTCGACCGGTGTTCGCTGGGCGGGGACTGGGGTCCTTACTATGGTGCACCAGGTGGCAATTCGGCGAGCTGGTGGGATCCGTCGATGGTTCGCCTCGACGGTGGCAAGTTGCAGCTTCGTGCGCAACAAGTAGATGGTCGATGGCTCACGGGTGGGGTTTCCAACTTCACCCGCGCGCAGCAGTATGGCAAATGGGAAATGAGATTTAGGGCAGACAAGTCCGACGAGATCAGCTTCCATCTTCTGTTGTGGCCGAAGAATGAAATATGGCCCCCCGAGATCGACATTGCGGAAACTGTTGACGGAAACCGGAAGTCGATGTCGGCGTTCGTACACTGGAATACACCGACAGATGGATTCGGTCAGGGGCAAGCAGACATCACAGGCGACTTCAGCAACTGGAATACGGTGGGAGTGGAGTGGGGGCCAGGAATTGTTCGCGGCACTCTCAACGGTCGCGTGTGGACTACGTTCGAATCTGCAACCAAGGTTCCGGCGACGCCGATGTGGCTCGGACTGCAAACCGAGTCCGGGGCCTGCGCGCGGAAAGTGGCGTGGGGAGTGGGGTCCTGTCCATCTGCGGGTACGCCTGCGGTCTCGAACGTCGAAATCGATTGGGTGAGCGTCTATGCCCCCGGCTGGTGATCGACCGTCGATTCGTTGGATTCGATTTGAGTCGGAGTACGTGCGGCGCGTCGCAACATTCCGACCAGTGGAACCGAAACAATTGCTGCGGAGAGAATTTCGGCCGCGAGGTAGGACCAGCCGACACCGGCTATGCCGACGTGAGGTGTCAGGACAATTGATCCGGCGATGACCACGATGGTGTTGAGTACTTGCGCAACAACAGCCGAGCCCATTCTTTGGTACACCCTGGCGAGTGCGTTGTGTAGAACGACGAGTGCGGATATCGGAATGATGATCGCAGACAAGCGAAGTAGGGTCGTGCCTTCTGTCCGATAGTGATCGCCGACGGATCCCAGCGCAACCGGTGCCACGAGTGCGAGAAAGATTGCACCGAGAACGGCGAGTCCGGACAGTAGTGCGATGAATCGACGGGTCAGTGACTGTATCTGCGTCGGAAAGGCGCTCGCCTCTGAGACGAATGGGCCCATGAGCATGTAGAAGAGTACGAACAGGGCGCTCACCAATGCCCAGGTTATCGCGAAGTATGCATTCTCCTCCGCGCCGAGAAGTGAAATGACAACGAGCGGCACTGCAAGCGGGGCAAGGGAACCGAGCGTCATGAGGCCGTACGAGTGGCCGAAGTACGACCACAGTTCACGTGCAGGGGGAAGTGCCGGTTGGGCCGCGGACTCACCTCGCGTGCGCAGTTTCCGACGTATCGCAACACCGAGGACCAGGGCCGCGATCGCCGCCGACCCACCCCAGGCTCCGACGACAGCAAGTTCATGCGCTGTGAATGCCAGTGACGCGACAAGAGCTAGTTTGGCGATGGCATGAACGATGTTCTTCGCGGCTGACCACCTCGCAACTCGAAGACCGTTGGTGGTCTGGTCTTCGAGGGCGAACAGCGCGAGGGTAACGACGAGCCCTACATACGAGAGCATGGCCCACCCCGAGGAGAACAGTTTTTCACGTGGACCGAACATCAACAGTGCGGTGGCGAGGATTGTCGCGAGGAGCGCTACGAGGAGATATCCGCGCGCCACCAGTGCGCCGGCACGGCTTCCTGCCAAAGGTAGGAATCGCTCGTACATCGATCCGAGGCTCAACGTAGACAGAGTGGACAGTACCACCGCCGAATTGATCACCGCAGATGCCCGGCCGACAACGTCGACCGGATACATCCGAGCTGTGACTGCCCAGAACACCAGCCCGAGTACTGCCGTGACGGCGCCCGAGATCAGCACGGCGATCGAGTCGTACTCGAACTTGCGCTTGTCTGTAGCTGGCGTTTCTGGTGATGCCACGGTTGTGACCGGTGATGAGTGCGTCATGTCCACTTTCGGAAGTCGATCTTCCGATGCTACTTGCCAGTAGTTAACTTGTGCATGTCGACGGGTCGGTCAAAATTGCTCTATTGAGAATCGTTGCACTTCAAGGCGGGTGATAGCGCGAATAAATTGTGAACTTCCATGTGCGAGCGATTTGCCTGATGCGACCGACTGGTCGGGTTTGTGCAGTCCAGTACGATGGCGCCGTGGCTAATGGCGAGGGCGAAGTATGTGCATGCGGTCATGCAGAGGTGGCACACAGCCATCATCGTGCGGGAACCGACTGCGCCCTCTGTGACTGCGTCAGGTTCAAGCGTCGTGGGAGCATACTTTCCCGTCTGCTTCGCTGAACAGCTGGTGTCAACGCTTGGAGTGTCGGCCACCTGACGTGGGGCCGGCCTTGACCGCGCTACCGGGCGGACGGGCGAGAATCACGGCGATGGCAGTGGTGAGTGGAACCGAAAGCGCCAGGGCTATTCCGCCGACAGCGGACCTTACGATCTCGATTGCGACGGCGTCACCGACCAGGACGTCCTGAAGAGGGCGCCCGCTGACGCTGAAGAGCAGTAGCAGTGGCAGCGCCCCACCCGCGTACGCGAGAACCAAGGTGTAGACCGTGCTGGCGATGTGATCACGTCCGACCCGCATCGCACCGCCGAAGACTTTTCGACGGGACGCATGCTTGTCGAGTTCGGCCAACTCGAATGCCGAGGATGCCTGGGTGATGGTGACGTCGTTGAGAACGCCGAGCGAGCCGATGATGAAGCCCGCCAGCAGCAGGCCGGTGATGTCTATGTGCTCGATATAGGTCTGAACATTGGTGTTCTGCTCTTCAGACAAACCGGTGAGGTGTGTCAGTTCAATGCAGAGGTAGGAGAGAACCGCGGCGAGCACCATGGCGGCAAGGGTGCCGAGCAAAGCAGAACTGGTCTTGAGTGAGACCCCGTGCGCCAGATAGAGAACCGCGTACAAGATCACCGCCCCGGCGACCAGCGCAACCGGTATCGCAGGCTTGCCGTCGAGCAGAGCGGGTAGGAGAAACCCGACGACTACGCCGAAGGCGATCACCAGGCCGACGAGTGCGCGCAGCCCTCTCCACCGTGCGACTGCGATGATGACGACGGCGAACGCGATGACGATCAACGCCAGCGGGAGCCCACGCGAATAGTCTTCGAAGGAGTACTGCGTGTTTCCGTTCGGGTCGGTCTGACGCACCAGGCGAATGTGGTCACCCACGCGAAGGTCCGGCTGACCGGCGCCCGGAATGACCTCGAGCAATGTCTTCGTTCCGGCATTCGGCCCGGATTCGATATCGACGATACTTCGCTGGCACTGGTAGGCGGAGGTAGGCGGCGGTTGCGGGGCACCGACGAATACCCTTCCGGCAGAGGAACTTCCGCAGTCACCGAGATCCTGCATCGTGACGGTGCCCGCCTCGGTTTCCACCGAGCTGCCGTCGGCATTCTGGAAGGGGAGTGGGACGGGAATGGTGTTCTTGTCCGGCCACAGTGCGACAGCTGCCGCGACGACGACCATGCCGATGACGACGAGCAACCCGATGACGACGCGTGATGCGGTGGGGCCGATCTGAATGGGGCCACCGTGGCCGTGGCCGTGACTCATCGGAAACTGAGTGTCGGACTGGGGATTTGCACCGGTGCAATGTTATCGGCTCCGAAGCGAATGGTCAGCTTCTGACGGCAGTGTCGGTGAAAGGCAGTGTCGCTTCAAGGCAGAGTCGGCGAAAACCGGTGCTACCGATGAGGGGTTGTGAAACTGGGATTGGTCGAGCTGGGTGGCGGGGAACAGGGGGGGTTGTCCCCGCCACCAACCTGGTATCCACAGGGGGGGGGAGGGATACCAGGTGCTCGCGGCACCGAAGTGCTGCTAACTAATGTACCCAATTTCAAACCGATTTGGCGCGTTGTCCAACTACCAATTTCACAACGAATCACGTACCGGTTGGACCGTTTTCACATCGGGGCAGGTCACTAAATAGTTAAAGAGTCAATCAAACCGCATGGTTTGCGAAAAATGTGACCAAGGTCGCACAAATGCCCCGCAGTTTTACGTTTACGGGGCATTTGTACAACGAATTGTTTACTCGATTTCAGCCGGATTCAGCGTGAGAATCTACTGTTTGTAACTGGTGAGGAAGTTGCCGAATCGCTCGATGGCCACGGCGAGATCTCGGGCCCACGGAAGGGTGACGATCCGAAGGTGATCGTGATTCGGCCAATTGAACCCGGTGCCTTGAACCATCAGGATCTTCTCCTGGAGAAGCAGGTCCTGAACCAATTTCTCGTCGTCGTGGATCTCGTAGACGTTCGGATCCAGACGAGGGAACGCGTAGAGCGCGCCGCGAGGCTTCACACACGAAACGCCCGGAATCATGTTCAATCGCTCCCAAGCGACGTCGCGCTGCTCGAGCAGGCGGCCGCCGGGCAGGATCAGGTCTTCGATGCTCTGGTGACCGCCGAGGGCGACCTGAATGGCGTGCTGTCCGGGGACGTTGGGGCACAGACGGGTCGACGCCAAGAGATCGAGTCCCTCGAGGAAGCCGGCCGCGTGATCCTTCGGGCCCGTGATCGCCACCCAGCCGGAGCGGTAGCCGGCGACGCGGTAGGCCTTCGAGAGGCCGTTGAACGTCAGGCACAGCAGATCAGGGGCAAGTGTTGCCAGCGAGATGTGCTTGGCGTCGTCGTAGAGGATCTTGTCGTAGATCTCGTCGGCGAGCAGCAGAAGCTGATGCTTGCGTGCCAGATCGACCAACTGCTGCAGAACCTCCATCGAGTACACCGCACCCGTGGGGTTGTTCGGGTTGATGACGAGGAGAGCCTTGGTCTTGTCGGTGATCTTGGATTCGATATCGGCGATATCGGGATTCCAGTCGTTGGCCTCGTCGCAGAGATAGTGGACGGGCGTCCCTCCGGACAAGCTCGTCATCGCAGTCCACAGGGGGTAGTCCGGTGCTGGGATCAGAACCTCGTCGCCGTTGTTGAGGAGGGCCTGCATGGTCATCGTGATCAGCTCGGAAACACCGTTGCCGAGGTAGATGTCGTCGACGTCGAGCTCGGGGAAGCCGGGAACCAGCTCGTAACGCGTCACGATTGCGCGCCGCGCCGACAGAATGCCCTTCGACTCCGAATAGCCCTGTGCATAGGGCAGGGCGGCGATCATGTCCCGCATGATCACATCGGGGGCGTCGAATCCGAACGGTGCCGGGTTGCCGATGTTGAGCTTGAGGATCCGGTGTCCTTCCGCCTCCAACCGGGCGGCATGCGCGTGCACCGGTCCACGGATTTCGTACAGGACGTTCTGGAGCTTCGACGACTGCTCCAGCTCGCGCTGCGGCTGACGGTGGCGGACGGGTTCTGGTGTGCTCACGAGTTACATGATTCCACCACTGTGCAAGTGCATTGTCGGGGACCGTGTCGCACGCCCCGTTGGCTATTGTCGAGCGATGACCCCCAGCGAGCAGATTGCAGCCCCGTACGGATCGTGGACTTCTCCGATCGGAGCAGCTGATCTGGCTGCAGGTGGGCATCCTGTCGAGGGTGGACGATACGTCGGTGACGAGATCTGGTGGGCTGAACTTCGTCCGACCGAGGGTGGTCGGACCTCGATCCGTCGATCTGGTCTCGACAACCAACCCGTCGACATCCTCCCCGCGCCGTGGAACGCGCGAACCAGGGTTCACGAGTACGGCGGTGGCGCCTGGACGGTCACCGAGTCCGGAAAACTGGTCTTCAGTGAATTCTCCGATCAACGGGTGTACATCCTCGAAGGAGTCACTCCACGGGCTCTGACGCCCGAACCGGCGTCGCCGGCCGCATTGCGATACGCAGACCTGCAGATCGTGAACGGCGAGGTGTGGGCGGTTCGGGAAGCGCACGCGGAGGACGGGGTGATCACTCGCGATATCTGCGCGATTCCGCTGGACGGTTCCGGCAACATCCGCTCGATCGTCGGCGGCTCGGACTTCCTCTCGTCACCGAGGCTTTCGCCGAGTGGAACCAAGATCGCCTGGATCGCATGGAACCATCCGCAAATGCCCTGGGACGGTACCGAACTGAGGGTAGCTCCACTCGTCGACGGCGTCGCTCAGGCGTATTCCGTGCTGATCGGCGGACTTGAAGAGTCCGTCCTGCAGCCGGAGTGGATCACCGACGACGAACTCTACGCAATCAGCGATCGCAGCGGCTGGTGGAACATCTATCGCGTCGGCGGCAAGATCAGCCCGATTTGCCCGGTGAACGCGGATTTCGGTGGCCCGCAGTGGCGCTTCGGTGGGCGCTGGTTCGTCGAACTCGGCAACGGGCACCTTCTCACCGCACGCACCGTCGGAACCGACACGCTGGCGGTACTCGACCCGGCGTCGGGGGAACTGCGCGACATCGCGACCCCGGGTGTCACCAGCATCGGCCTCATGCAAGTTCGCAACGATCGGTTACTGCTCATCTCGGGAGGCGCGAAACTGGCGGGCGCGCTACGTGAACTGGACCTCGGTACCGGCGAACTCACCGAAATCCGTTCGTCGGTCGAAGAATTGCCCGAGTCTGCCTACCTTCCGGAAGCGCGAGCCGTCGTGGCTCACGGACACGGGCGAGAAGTTCACGCCGTTGCGTATCCGCCGCGCAGTCCGCGATACAAAGGGCTCGACGATGAACGACCGCCGTATGTCGCGTTTGTTCACGGTGGGCCGACGGCGCACGTCGCACCGGCCCTCAACCTCGTCTACGCCTTCTTCACCAGCCGCGGAATCGGCGTCGTCGACGTGAACTACGGCGGGTCGACCGGTTACGGACGTGAGTACCGTAATCGATTGCGTGGTCAGTGGGGTGTCGTCGACGTGCAGGACGTCGTCACCGCCGTCAACGGGTTGGCCGAGCAGGGGCTTGCCGATCCGGCCCGCCTTGCCATCGAAGGCGGATCCGCCGGTGGTTGGACCGTTCTGGCCGCACTGACGACGTCCGACGTGTTCGCTTGTGGTGCTTCCTATTTCGGCGTGGCCGAACTGGACCTGTTCGTGCAGGAAACTCACGATTTCGAATCGCGTTACGTCGACGGTTTGATCGGCCCGCTGCCGGAATCTGCCGACCTGTACGCGGAACGTGCTCCACTCAACAACGTCGACGGGTTGAACTGCCCGGTGTTGCTTCTCCAGGGTCTCGACGATCCGATCGTGCCACCCTCGCAGGCGGAGCGATTCCGGGATGCTCTGGTGGCCAAGGGCATTCCGCACGCGTACCTGGCCTACGAGGGTGAATCTCACGGATTCCGCAAGCAGTCGACCATCATCAGCTCGCGCAACGCCGAGCTGTCTTTCTACGGGCAGGTGCTCGGATTCACTCCACCCGGCATTCCGACGATCGAGCTGTGGAAGCCTGTGATCAGTAGCTGACGGCCCCGTGGCTGCGCGCGAAGGCCGCCAGGATCCGACTTGCCACCAGTGACGGGGTCGACAGGTCGGCCCACGTCCACCTCGCGACCTCCCACCCTGCGTCACGGAGTCGGTCTTCGCGGAGCTTCTCGTTCCAGAGCGTGTCCTCGGGGCTGCGACCGGCGGGCACCAGTCGGCCGTACTTGACGCGGCCGTCGAACTCTCCGATGGTGCGCTGCTCACGCCACAGGAAGTCGACGCGGCCGGCGAACCCTCGAGCGTCGTGGATGTCGACCTGGGGTTCGGGGAGCGGTAAGTGTTCGTGCAGGAACAATGCGAGGCTCCGTGATTCACCGACGCTTTCGATACGGGAGTCCATCGCGGTGAGCGCGTGGAGCGCATGTCGATGGCGCGGATCGTTCGGGCTGAGTGCCAGCGATGCTGCAACCGCGTCCTTGGGCAACCTTGAACGGTGCAACGCTGAATTGCCCACGACGAGAGCCTGTTCGAAAGTGAGTGTCCTCGCGAGATCCGCAACAGTTCGTGCCGGAGTCGTGACGCGCAGCCCATCGACTTCGGTGATCTCGTTGTCCGCCAGCCATGTCGAGTGCACGTGACGTCGAGCGGACTTTCGGCCACCACCTCGCCGGTTCCGGGACAGGTGAACGACCTCGAGCGGAGTGTTCCAGAGTTCGAAACCGTGCAGAACCGCAGCCGAGACGTGGCTGACAGTGGCACCGGGTGAAGCGGCGCAGGCCACGGCCTCTGCCCGCAATCGATGTCGTCCGTATGCGTCGAGGCGGGACAGGTGGCCGCTGTCCACGTACGCACCACGATGGATTCTGGCCCAGGTTCCACTAGCGCAGGCCTGTCGGATCTCGGCATCGGTGCGACCGATCGACAGTTGGTCCGGCCTGCGGATGATATGTGTCTGTTCCCCCATGTCGATCGATCTTGCTGTGCCCGGCGCTGGAAAGGAAGCCGTGACCCCGGGGGTGTGGATAGCCGTGAGTGAACACCACTTGTCCACAGTTCGAACCGGTTTCGCGTCGCTGGAGAGGGTGTTCGGTATGGGGAAACGGTGGCAGGTTCCCGGTGTCGCGCTCTAGGAAACCCTTGCGTCCGCAGCGTTCGCGTGCCAGGCTGTTCAACTATGACTACAGGAAAGGCGGACACCGCCACCGTCGCGTGAGCGCCGCACCGATTCGCTCGTCGGCATCACATCGAGCGACATTGCCCGAGAACTTCAATCTCTTCGATGAAGACAGTCTGGCCCTGGAAAAGATCCGCGACGTATGGCTCGAACGCGGATTGTGTACTCGTCCTGCTGATCGAACCACCGCAGAAGCCTCTGTCGCGCAACTGTATCGGCGCTCCGGGCTCCCGAAACCGGAGTTCGTCTGGGTCCCGTCGCCGTCTGCTGGTTCGGACCTGATCGTCACCGAAGGACTGTCGACCAAGATGTCATTGGACGGCACCGGCCTCGACTGCGCTTCCGGGTATATCGCGAGCATGTTTGCGGCATCGCGCCGACGCATGGACGCGCGAATCGAATGTCGGAGAACTGGCTGGCAGATGGAACGCCGGCAGGGGGAGCGCTTGATCAGGGCGTCCATTTGGGAATCGTTGCACACCACGCTGTTCGACGGCGTCGCAGCTGCGATACGAACGATGTCGACTCCGGTGGCCGGGGAAGTGACCTGGTACGGGCAGCAGGACGCACATCGAATCGCGTACTACGACACATGTCATCGATTCGGTCTTGCGACTTTCCGCTCGGAAGACCGTGAACTCCTCGACGTGCAGACCGCACTGGCCGACTCGACCGGGTGGTGGTGGGCGTTCGACGACGTGTGCATCATGGCGGAACGACCCACCGCCTTACATGCCGAACCGATTCCGGGCAGCGCGCAGGGAGCACGGCGCTTGCATCATTCTGATTCCCCCGCAATCGAATTCGTAGACGGTACACAGGCGTTCGTTCTACACGGAGCGATCGTTCCAGACTGGGTAGTGCTCGACCCCACCGCCGAACGCATCGCACACGAGCGCAATGTAGAGATCCGTCGATGTGCAATCGAGCGGATCGGGTGGGATTCCTACATCGAGCTGGCGGGCCTGACACTGGTCGACCAAACCGACGATCCCGGTAACGCCGGTTGCCTGCTGCAGCTCTACGCGTCGCCGGAGGGCTGGGGTCGAAGTGGACGGATTCTCCTCGCGGTCAACGGTTCTCTCGAACGCGACGGGCATCGGCGTCGATACGGCCTTCACGTACCCGGATGGTTTACCTCCGCGTTGGATGCCGCCGGATGGACTTACGGCATCACCGGTACCGACTATTCCCGTCTCGTTCGTCGAACCTGAATCTCGAACCCTCTACCCTCAATCCTCAAACCTTGGGTGATACTTATGAACTCGAACATGACCTTGTCCGCTCTCACCAGCCTCACCGGCCTCGATGTCTTCGACTACCTGGACCAGGAAGTGTCCATTCCTGTGATCGACGGACTTCAGGCGCAAGGCGATCTCATCGTGATCCCGTTTTCGCTGCTCGCAAATATCGTGGCGCCTCTGCCATGGACACGCTCTGTGAGAGTGCCGCTCTCCGGCGTGGAACTGCTGCGAAGTGCGGCGGGAGGGAACCCCCACAGTCTGGTTGCAGACGAAGGGGAGTGCACGTGGTCGACGCCGGTGAAAGATGCTCGGGGCCTTGCACTCGGCATGCTCGACACCCGAGTGACCGCGTACCTCATCCACCCGGAGCACGGCGCGACCGGCATCGCTCCGGGACGATACGTCATCGGCCGGCAGCAGGAAAGGGGCGTCGGGCGTGCGCGCGGTGCGGTGATGCTTGTCGCCGATTGACACGCCGGCCTCGAGTTGGCGGGGGAGTGAGCACCACTTGCACAGGGCGAGCACCGGTTTCCGTGTGCTGGACGGTGTGTCGGGTCGAGGGAAAGGGTGCTCGGTCGGCAAAGGCTCCCGCACAAACACGAATGCCCTCACCGTGACGGTGAGGGCATTCGCGTGTGGTGCGCTTACTTCTTGCGGCCAGGAGCCTTCGCGCCGGCCTTGAATCCGAGTCCGCCTGCCTTGGGGGCGGGCGGCGCGGCAGCAGGCGCCGGAGCTTCCGCGGGTGCGGACGCTTCAGCAGGCGCTTCAGCGGGTTCTGCCTTCACAGGTTCGGCCTCGGGAGCCGGGGCCTCTGCAGCCGGCGCCGGGGCCGCAGCGGGAGCTGCCTTCCGGGCACCGGGAGCCTTTGCGCCCGACTTGAATCCGAGTCCGCCGGCCTTGGCAGCAGGCGGAGCCTTCGGGGCTTCCGCCTCGGCGGCCGGAGCCTCTGCCGGTGCAGCCGGAGCCTCTGCCGGAGCAGCAGCAGGTGCTTCAGAAGCAGGAGCAGCCTTTGCACCAGGAGCCTTGGCCCCACCCTTCATCTGCAGTCCCTTGCCGCCGGGTGCCTTGGCGCCGGACGCCAGGCCCAGACCCTTCGGCTTGGCGACGGGTGCAGCAGCTTCGGGTGCAGCAGCCTCAGCAGCCGGAGCTTCCGCTGCCGGCGCGGCAGCGGCCTTTGCTCCGGGTGCCTTGGCGGCGCCCTTCATCTGCAGTCCCTTGCCGCCGGGAGCCTTGGCCCCGCCTGCCAAGCCGAGACCCTTGGGCTTTGCGACAGGTGCTGCCGGTGCAGCAGCTTCGTCAGCGGGAGCTTCCGCGCTTGCGGCGGGAGCCGCTTTCTTGGCGCCGGGAGCCTTTGCCCCGCCGGCCATTCCGAGCCCCTTGCCGGGTGCCTTGGCACCGGGAGCTTTTGCACCTGGTGCTTTGGCGAGGCCCTTCATGGCCAGACCCTTGCCTGCCGGTGCAGCCTTGGCTTCCGGAGTCGCGGCAGCTTCCTCGACTTCGGCGACCCGATCCTGCTCGACGGTCTCGGCCTTTGCCTCAGCAGCGACCGGTGCCTTCTCGCGTGGGATCACCTTGATGTTCTCGCCGAGCTGGGCGGGATCGAGACGAGTGACGGAGTTCAGCATCAGCTGCGCGACGTCGACGACCTCGACGCCTTCGCCCTGGCCTTGCTCCTGGCGGGCAGTGACGCCGTCGGTGAGCATGACGCGGCAGAACGGGCAACCCGTGGCGATCTTCTTGGGGTTGGTGGAGAGCGCTTCGTCGACGCGGTCGACGTTGATGCGCTTGCCGATGTTCTCTTCCATCCACATGCGAGCACCACCGGCACCACAGCACATGGAACGTTCGCCGTGACGCGGCATTTCGACGAGCTTGGAGCCTGAGGCTTCCATGAGTTCACGGGGAGCGTCGTAAACCTTGTTGTGGCGTCCGAGGAAGCACGGGTCGTGGTAGGTGACGTCTTCGCTCACGGACGCAACCGGGATCAGCTTCTTCTGGCGCACCAGACGGTTGAGCAGCTGAGTGTGGTGCACGACCTCGTAGTCGCCGCCCACCTCCGGGTACTCGTTGCCGAGGGCGTTGAAGCAGTGCGCACAGGTGACGACGATCTTGCGCTTCTTCTGCTCGATACCGTCGAAGACCGAATTGAGCATCTCGATGTTCTGCATCGCGAGCTGCTGGAACAAGAACTCGTTGCCGGCACGACGTGCGGAGTCGCCGGTGCAGGTTTCGTCGGCGCCGAGGACCATGAACTTCACTCCCGCGGTGGCGAGGAGTTCGGCGACAGCCTTGGTGGTCTTCTTGGCACGGTCTTCGTAGGCGCCGGCGCAGCCGACCCAGAAGAGGTACTCGTAGTCCTCGAAGCTGTCGGCGTCCTTGCCGAAGACAGGGATCTCGAAGTCCATCTCGTTGATCCAGTTGAGACGGTCCTTGGAGTTCTGACCCCAGGGGTTGCCCTTGTTCTCGAGGTTCTTGAACAGGCCGGCGAGCTCGGAGGGGAACTCCGATTCGATCAGGACCTGGTAGCGACGCATGTCGATGATGTGGTCGACGTGTTCGATGTCGACGGGGCACTGTTCGACGCAGGCACCGCAGTTGGTGCAGCTCCACAAGGTTTCGGCGTCGATGACCGGGGCCATCTCACCTTCGACGGTTTCACCGACGAGCTTGCGGTCGGCCTCGAGACGTGCGGCCTCGGGGATGGCTGCGAGTGCGGCTTCCTTGACATTGCCTTCGCTGTCGACGAGACCGATCTCGTCGCCGCCCATGTCCTTGCGTCCACCAGCGAGCAGGTACGGGGCCTTGGCGTAGCCGTGGTCACGCAGCGACATGATGAGCAGCTTGGGCGAGAGCGGCTTTCCGGTGTTCCAAGCAGGGCACTGGGACTGGCAACGCCCGCACTCGGTGCAGGTGGTGAAGTCCAGCCAGCCCTTCCAGGAGAAGTCTTCGATGTTTCCGGCGCCGAGAGTGTCGGTGTCGGGGTCGACGTTCTCCATCGTCAGGACTTTGCCCTTGGACATCATGGGCTTTGCTGCGCCGAGCGCGACGGTGCCGTCGTCTTCACGCTTGAAGTAGATGTTGAAGAACGCCGAGAAGCGGTGCCACGCGACGCCCCAGGTGATGTTGCGGCCCACGATCGCGAGCCAGATCATGCCGGTCATCAGCTTCACGAATGCGAACACCGAGATCATGACGGGGCTGGCGGGAAGCAGTTTCGCGACCTGCATGGTGAAGAAGTCGGTCCACGGGTTGGCGTGACCGTAGGTCGCGATCTTGCCTGCCTTGACCATGATCATGCCCAGGCCCTCGAGCAGGACGATGCCTTCGATGACGTAGGCAGCCTTGAAGTTGGAGCCGCCGAAACGGGACAGGCGCGCGGGCAGACGCGGGTGGTTGAGCTGACGGATCACGATCAGCGTGGTGATACCGATGACGGTGCCCAGGCCGAGGATCTCGTCCCACAGGTGCCACGCCCACGTGTTACCGAAGATGGGCCAGTGGAATTCGGGGTTGAACGTCTGGCCGTAGGCCTCGAACCACAGCAGGAACCCACCGAGGAAGCCGACCATGACGAGCCAGTGGGCCCAGCCGACGCTGCGGAACTTGTTCATGCGCGTGTGCGCGATGAACTCGATGATCATCTGCTTGAAGCGAGGGAAGAACGGGCGCCATCGATCGGGTGCCGACTGGCCGATGCGCACGGTGTTGAACATCCTCAGCGCGCCTGAGAGGAAGATGTACCAACACACCAAGCTCAGCAGAGCACCAATCGTGCCCAACGTAATCGTCAGGGCATTCATGTCGCGGCCTTTCGTTTCAGGGCGACGCGTCGGCCACCTCGGGACAGCCCACTGATACTAACCTGCGTTATGTTACCCGCCAGTAACTAGCATTACCAGCCTGTAGGTACCGGCTGGTAACCGCTCGTGGCCTGGAGAGATCGATCTTCTGCGTCGGACGGGCTGGGCCAGACGCAGACATGTCTGGTCGTCACGTTAGGCGGTGCCCGTCAGGTGTCCATCTGTCAGGCAGCCCTAAGTCGGGTTCCGAGCAGGTGAGAACAACCGACCGGCTGTTATCGTTACGCCCGTCACGCACAGGGGAAACGGGTGGTGTGAGTCATCGACTGACGCCCGCCCGATCCCGGGGAGGATCAAAAATGTTCATTCGAAAAGCTGCGGCCGTCGCAGCGATGACCATTGCCGCTACGGGCATCGCTGCAGGTACTTCTTACGCAGCTCCGGAGACGTCACCCGACGTTTCGTACACCGCCGAGGTCGTCGACCAGGCCGTTGTCACCACCATCGACGCCGGAGCATTCCGGGTCTCGGGCGACGGAACTCACGTCGACTTGCAGAACAGCCAGGGCGCAACTCTCGTGAGCCTTCCGCTCGCGTTCAACCTCGGCGACGTTCAGTTCCCGTTCGACGAGACCGTCAGTGAGGACGGCAAGACCCTCACCCTCAAGCCGAACCTGGACCCGGCCAGCTCCAAGCCGAAGCCGGTCGCTGCCGAGTTCACCCCGGTTGCTTCGCCTGACGAGGATCAGAAGGCAATCGAGAAGTTCCAGTCACAGCTCGGGCTTGCCACGCAGATCGGTAGCCTCACCGGCACGATCGTCGGGGCGGTCATCGGTTGCATCGTGGGTCTGCCCGGCCTGGTCGTCGGCTGCCTGCCCGGCATGGTCACAGGGGCCGGTATCGGTGGAGTCGCCGGTACCATCCTCGCCGGCGGCGGAACCGCCGTCGTCGCGGGCTTGGACCTGATCAAGGTTCTGAACGCTCCGGCTGGAACAACTCTCTTCCAGTAGAACGTCACGAACGCCGAAACGGGCGCCACACCTTCAGAAGGTGTGGCGCCCGTTTTGCTGTCTCGAGGAATGCGTGTGATCAGTAGTCGCGAACCTTCAGGCCTGGGTTGGCGGCGAGGATGTCGTTGATCGGCGTCGCGTACTGGGTCGGGGCTTCTTGCCCGAACAGTGTCTCTGCCTGAGCGATCTCGCACAGGGGAGAGGTGGCGACGTTGGACGCACTCGTGATGCCCACTGCCAACGTTCCGGAGACGATCGGGCCACCGCTGTCACCCTGCAGGACGCAGATGTTGGTGGTGAAGCCGTTGTCGAGGGTGTGATCCAAAACCTTTGCGACGCGGTTGACGCCGGTGACGACGCCGCAGCTGAAGCCTGTGGTCGATCCTGCCTTGCAGACCGGGGCGCCCACGACAGGATCGGCGGTACCGGTGATGTTGACCGAGCGGTTGAACGGGACCCGCACGCTGTTGTTCTCGAAGCGGTACTTCGCGTTGTCGTCGATGTTGATGATCGAGTAGTCGCGCCCGTCGAAGCTGCTCTTGGCGAAGTACCCGACGCGGGGCCCGGTCTGGTTGTTCACCATCGGGAAGACCTGGCTGGAGTTCGAGGTGCCGGCAGCGGCACGGTTGGGATCGCAGTGACCGGCGCTGATGTTGACTGTGCGTCCTGAACCGTCGGTGCCGTTGAAGCCGAATGAACAACGCAGTCCAGTGTTACCGGAGGTTGCGCCGAAGGCGTCTCCGCCCAGTGCAGCGTCGCCGGTTGCGGATCCGGTTGCGGGGATGAGGTCCGCGACGATCGGGGGAACCAGTAGCGGAGCAGCGGTATGGACGACGGTCCGCTTCAGGAACTCAGGCAATTCGATGCCGGCGGCAGGATCGGCGGTGAGGGCGACTCCGTTGCCGACGACGTCGACGGCAATGCCACGCACGAGGTCTGCGACCTCGGCAGGCTGCGAATCGAGCCAGGTGTTGAGTGCCGAGAGTTGACTTTGCAGAGCCTGCTCGCTCTGCGCGACGTCCTTGACCTCGAAACCGGCCTTCTCGGCGGCCTCGCGGGCAGCATCCTTGTCTCGACCGTCAGCGAGAGCGACTACGCCCTTACCGAGGTCGTCGAGCCACACTCCGGCAAAAGAGTCGGGAAACTGGACGCGCGCGATGGCGGCGAACTCCGCGAGCTTCTGCGCGAGTTCGGAACGCGAGACGAACTGGTCGGGCGTCAGCGCCAAGTCGTGCTGTAGGGCTTCGGCGAGTTCGACGGGCAGATGGGCTGCCTGATCGGATACCCCGGATTCGTTCGGTTCTGCGTTCGCGACCGCGGTGATCGGTCCGAGGAGCAGCAGCGCGGCCGAACCGAACACTGCGGCGCGACGTGCGATGGAGCTTCGCATGTGGGCCTTTCCACTTCGTTGACCGTGTACCACCCCCCTGGGAGCACACGGATACGGCTCACGGACTTGTGGTGAGCCGATCACAGTCGACCATGACTATATGGGTTCGAACGCGCTATTCCCACCCGTTACATGAGCAGACAGCGCTGACCCCGACCGACAACAGCACTGTGCCCGCCGATCGCGAAACGGATCGGCGGGCACAGTGCGTGAATCAGTGGTTGGTCAACCTGCAGTGCGGACGCGGATTCCGGCACCGACACCGCCACCGGAAGCGCGATCTGCCGCGTCGAGGATGTCTCCGACCGGAATACCCAGATTCGAGGTTCCACCGGAGGTCGCCAGTACCAGGTTCGCTTCGTTGCAACTGGGTGCTCCGCTGCTGTTGGAGCCGCTGGTGATGCCCAGAGCCAAGGTTCCGGAGACGATGGCGCCGCCACTGTCCCCGGCGAGGGTGCACGCGGTGCCGGCGAATCCGCGAACGGTTCGTGAATCACCGTCCGCCATGACCAGTTGAGTTTCGACGCGATCGGCTGCCACGACACCACAGGTGAAGGACGACGTCTGGCCGGACTTGCAGATGGGAGCGCCGATCACGGGACGTGCCGTTCCGGTGATCGCGAGGGTGGTCCCGTTGGCACCGCGGACGGCAGCACGGTCGAGGCCCGCGTCGATGCCGGACTGGTCGAACTTGATGACCGAGTAATCGAGATCGCCGGCGTTGTTGCCGACGGAAGACTGTGAGAATGCTCCGATCAACTGACTGTCGTCGACGTTCGCGTGATTCGGCAGGTAGACGGGCGACTTCGAACCCTCGGCCGGATTGCAGTGTCCGGCACTGATATTGAGAGCATTGTTCTGATCGTCGACGGCGTTGAACCCGAACGAGCAGACCGAGATGTTCTCGGTCGGTGTCTCGCGAATGGGGCCTGTCGACGTGATGTAGGTGTCGCCGCCGAGTGCTCCGGGATCAACCGATCCGCCGCCGTCCGGGCTGAGAACGATCTTGGTGTTCTCGAGCAGGGTCGGAAGATTGAGCGCCTGCCCGACGGGGCTGTTCGCGACGTCGATGACGACCTGGTTGTTCAGGACGTCGATAGTCGCCGAATTGACTGCGCGTGAGATTTCCTTGGGCAGCCCGGCAATCCATCCGTTGACATCGGCCAGCGTCTTCTCGAGGGTGTCGGCGGATACGGGGGCGACGTGCGTGCGGTAACCGTCGTCGGCCGCGATGCGTGCAGCTTCGGTGGTGGTGACGGCTACGACGGGTTGACCGTCGAGTCCCATCCACGAGCCGGCGTAGTCGCCAGGGCGCTCGGACTTGAATTCCTGGGCGTATGCACCGAGTTCCTGAGCTTTGGCAGCGCGGTCCAGATACTCCTGTGGGGAGATCTTCAGATCGCGTGTGATCGCCTCGATCAGCTCAGCCGGAAGCTGATCTGCCCCGAGCTGTTCGACATGCGTGTCGGAGGCGGGCTCTGCCGATGCCGTCGTGGTGAATGGAGCTGCGAGCAGTAGTGCCGAGGCGCCGACCACAGCGGTGCGGATCGCCAACGAGTTACGCATGAAATCCCTTCAAGTCCCCGGCACCGAGCCGGTAGGTACCGCACCCACCATAGGGGAAAAGTTTCGACGAGGAATATGTGCCTGTTGTCGGCAAGTTGAATTATTCTGTCTAACTTGGCATTCCGGGTCTCGGGGCCAATGGCATGACGGGCATGTCGGGATTCGGAACCACCGGATCGGTTGTGTCGGTCGGGTTGGACGGCTGCGTCGGCGTTGTCTGTGTATCAGTGGGGGCGGTCACGGCGGGAGTGTCCGGGGTATCCGGATCGACCGGATCCAGCGGTCCGACGACCGGCGGCAGGTTCTCGATCCGAAGGGGATCGATCTGGATGGTGATCGGCGATCCCTGTTGCGCGGGGACGTTCGCCGTAGTGGATTTCTCTGTACCGGTGCCCGGACTCACCGGAATGGGCTGGGATTCGGATGAGGTCGATTCTGCTTCGGATGCCCACGACTGCGCCGTCGGCTGCGCGCCGAGAGCGGGTACTTCCGGTGGAGGTGAGGTCGCTGATTGCGTGCCTGTCCCGGATGAACTCGTCGGGGTGGCAGCTGTGTCCGTCCCGGGGGACAGGGAAGATTGTGCGTCGAGAATCCTGGGTGCTGAAATGGTCGGAGTGTGTCCGATGATGACCGCGGCCGCGCAACCCGACACCGTCAGAAAGACTGCGGCGGCTGCTGCGGCGATGATCGGTCGGCGCTCCGACCGCCACTGGCGATTCAGCCAACCGTCGATGCTCGGTTCTTTCGTGACCGGTGCCTCCACGCCGGATTCCGGCTCCGGTTCGATCAGAACGAACGGCGGAAACTCTTCGGGGGTGTCCTCTGGCTCGGCAAAATCGGTTGGCTGGGGTTCGGGACAGGTAGAGGTGATCGAGAAGGGTGCGGCCAACGCAGCGGCTCCGCGAGCAGCACGGTCGTCGGCGTGCGGATCCGCGAGCCAAGCCGCAGAGGCTTCATCTTCTGAAATCAGTTCGACGCCGTCGAGATTCATGCTGTCGAGTGCGCCGCGCAGTACGTCGACGGAATCGCTCGACCAACCCGCGGGGATCACCGCAGAGATGTTCAGGTTCTGATCGGTGAGTGTTCGGACTTCCTTGACCAGGCAATACATCGCTGTCGCTACCAGTTCCTCCCCTCGCGTCATGTGCTCGGAGAAGTTGTCGGTATCGTCGGTGCCGACCCTGTCGAGGAACCCGCGCAACCCGGTGGACCCCGCCGCGGTTCCGCCTAGCTGCATGGTGCCGTCGGGGGCGTGGTGCAGAACCGATTCGCGTTCGAGGGTCACCAGCTCCGAGTCAGGTCTCGCGATCGCAGCAATGCTTCGTTTGTTGCCGACGGCGAGTCCGACTCCCCACTTCATAGCGATCCCCGTTTCACAGTTACCGAACTTTGCTCGGCAGGCATGTCCTGATTCCTGTGAAAACTATCACTTAAACGGATATACGCAACCCTCTGGACAATATGCAGCTAACTACTTGTTCGGCGGTGTCATGCTGCGAAGGATAGTGAGCAGTTCCGAACGAGACTGCGCCCCGACGCGCCGCTTGATGCGTGCGACATGGTGCTCGACGGTTTTAGCGGAGATGTAGAGGCGTTCGCCGATTTCCCGATACGTCAGTCCGACGACGACGAGTTCGGCAACTTCTTGTTCGCGCTCGGTCAGCACCGACGGTGGCGCCGCACTTGTGGCGGTATCGGTTGCACTTGTCTCGGCCGTCGACGTTGTGCGTAGCGAGCGCGCAACGTGGAGCAGTGCCGTGGCCGATTTGGTGTCCGGGGTGCGCAGCGCTGCTTCGCCGGCGAGGCGAGCGGCGTCCCACGGGAGTCCGATCCGACTGAGCGTTCGTGCGGCGGCTTCGACACCGTCTGCGTCGACGTTGCCTTGCATCAGTAGGAGCCACTGGCGTCCGGCGATCGCCAAACCGGCTGCGTAAGTGTGAGTTTTGGCTGATTCGGCGAGTGTATGGGCGTGTGGGAGGAGATCGGCCGGCGACTGCGAGAGGATCGACGCCTGGACGCCGTACCAATGCAGCGGCGACGACCACAGCGGCGGCTCGCCGAGCGCGCGGAGGAGTGAGCGCGCGTCGTCGACGAGATGCTCGACCTGCTCGGTCTCCTCGAGCCGTACTGCCGCAAGCCACAGTTCGCCGATGGGAAGCAGATTGAACAGATCAACGCTGCAGGACGAGAGGGTGCCTGCCGCGCCCGACCAAGCTCGACGCAGCTGGGCGAGATCGCCGGAACGCCGAGCGAGACCCACGATCAGAGCATGCAGAAACAGTGCGTCACGCTCACGGAGGGGGCCGCGGACTACCTCCTGCGGTAGGTCTTCGAGAATCGTGTCCTGCCCGCGGACCATCGCGATCCAGGCGCCGAGAAGGTGAAGTCGCGCCCACGTGTGGCTGCTTGCGTCGTCGGCGGCGATCGCGGCCGTGACGACAGCGGCGGCCCGTTCATGGGCGCCGTTGTGCAGGAGTGCAAGAGCTACCAGCGCCGGGGCGGAATCAGGCTGGAATTCAGATGTGTCGGCTCCGCCGGGGAGCGAGAGTGCGCGCGACATCGTGTTGAGCGCACTCGGCGCGCTCCCGGTGACCGATTGCATCAGTCCGTTGGCCAGTGTGGTAGCGCCGACCGTCGAGCTCGACGGTGATCCGGTGTGTCCGGTGAGCGCGGCGTTCGCGTCATCGACCTTGCCGATGCCGAGGAAAGTGATTGCGACGAAGGGGGATTCGTTTCCGGTGCGCCCTGGCCCCAGCCAGGTGTAGAGATCTGCAGCGGCGCCGAGTTGGCCGCATGCTGCGGACGAAGCTGCGCGGATTCGCACCGCCGCAGCCAATCTCGCGTCGTCGAGATCGGGTGCGGCGATGACGGAATCGGCCAGACGGCAGGCAGTGTCGAGGTCACCACTGCGAGCCGAGACCTGGGCGTACAGCAGCGTGTCGGCCACGCCGAGAGGCTCGATCGAATTCACGCGGCGAAAGAGATCTGCCGCGACCGCCGGCGTGCTCGCCTCGACGGCGTCTCGTAGTACACCCGTGAGATCGCGGTGGCGGATTCCGGAGTCGAAAAGTCTTCGTGCTGCGTCGATATCGAGGGTTCTCGTGTGTGCGCGTGATTCGACGATTCTGATCAGCTCGCTGCGGATACGCCCGGTGCTCGTCGACTCGGCGAGCACGCTCGCGACGAGTGGTGATCGCGAACCGAACAGTCCGGTCGCCAGTGCCCGGTCGAATGCAGCTGTGAGGCTGAACTTCTCCTGTCCCAGATCGAGCTCGAAGGCGTCGATGTCCGGGACGGCGAGTGAAACTTCGAGGATCTCGCGCTCGATCGGATGCAGAGCGGTGACCTGGTGGAGGATGTGTGTGCGTATGGCGTTCGGCATTTCCAGGCGGCCTTCCGAGGCGGCGGCGAAGTACGCTTCGATCGCCCCGAAGGAACCACCGGACAGATGCTCGAGCGCCACCACGGCGCGGTCGTCGAGCGGGACTCTTCGCTCGGCCGCGATCTTCCGAATATCGTTTCGGTTCAACGGGTTCAGATGCAACACGGTGCCGAAACTCGAGATGTTCGAGTAGATCGGTGCGAGTGGTGGATCGATCCGATCGGAGGCTACGACAACTCCGAGGTCGTCACGTTGGACAAGCTCTTTCAGGGCACGGATTTCATCGGAGGTCAGAGCTTGCGCGTCCGCGATCACCACAATCGCGTCGGCGGGGACGTCATGCGTGACTGCGGTGACCACGGGCTTGTCACCCGATTCGATTCGCTTCCGTACAACCCTCGTCACTTGGGGCCGAGCGCTGGCATCGGTCCCGGTGACGAATAGGCGCAGTGGCGATGCAGTCAGGTCGACGTCGCGCAAAAGTCCTGCGATGAACGACGATTCGGTGCCGTTGTCACGGTTCATCGAAAGACCGCCGGTCAGCGGATCGGTGCGGTGACGCCGCCGACGACACCACCGACCACGTTTCCGACACCACCGACGACGTTACCGAGACCTCCGACCACGCCGCCGACTCCGTTGCCGACACCGTCGACCAGACCGCCGACTCCGTTTCCGATGCCGGTCGCAGCGTCACCGACACCGGTCCCGACGCCGGCTCCAGGCGCGGGTGCGGGTGCTGGTGCCGGGGCGGGAGCAGGTGCGGGCGCCGGGGCGCCGGGTGCGGCAGGTGCAGGCGCCGACGGAGCGGTCTCGCCCGGTGCGGGCGAGGATCCCGCCGGTGCGCCGGCAACCGGAACTGCCCCCGGCGCCGTCGTCGAGCCGCCTGCGGCAGCAGGAGAACCGGGCTGATTGCTTTGAGTGCCGTTGTTCGCAGTCGTGGATCCGGTGCCTGCCGCTTCCGCTGCCGTGGTGCTGCCGGGAGTAGAGCCCGCGGTGGTCGAAGCGGTCGAGGAGGTGGACTCGCTGGTGGTGTTCGCCGAACTGGACGGAACGTTGATCTTGTCCATGGCAGTTCCGATTCCGAGCCCGCCTGCGGCGAGCACGATGAATGCTCCCACCACTGCAGCAACGACGCCGACCCTCGACGAGCGTCGAGTCGCCGTGTTCTCTTCTTCGGTCGGCTCGGCAAGCAACGGAGTGGAGAAGGCGGGAACCGGTGCGGGCTTGCGAGACGGCTCGGCGGGAATCACTGCAGTGGCAGCGGCCGGCACTTGCGAGTCTCTGGCGTCGAGTGCGAGGGTCGCGGCGCCGGACGCCGCGCACGACGCTGGATCGGCGTCGGCGATCACCGGGACACGAAGCTCCGCCGACAGTAGTTCGGCGACAAGGGGAATGGACGAGCTTCCGCCGGCCAGGACAACCTGATTGACGTCACTGGACTCGACGCCGGCAGATCGCAGGCTTTCGCGAACCAATGCCACCGATTCGGTGAGGGCGGGCCGGATCAGATCTTCGAGTTCGGAACGAACGAGTCGAACGTCGCTGACGGCACCGGGAAGCGCCACGCGGGCAACGGTTTCCGTCTCGGTGGAAAGTTCCTCCTTGGCTGCGCGGGCATGCTCGCGCAGAGTTTCCAGCGCTGCAATCGTCTCGGGTGCAAAGGGATCAAGGGTTGCGAACTGGTCGGAAACCGCATCGAGCAGGTGAACGGTGACGAGGTGATCGAATTCGTCGCCGCCGATGTCCTCGCTGCGCAGCGGCTTACCGAATATCTCGCTTCGTCCGTCGGTCGTGGACATCATCGTGACGTCGAGCGAGCGAGCACCGAGGTCGTAGACGACGGTCAGACCGTCGCTGACGACAGTTCCGGAAGCGGCGAGCCACGCCATGACGGCTGCGGGTTCGGCGACGAGAGTCGCCCCGTGAATTCCGGCGTCGTCCAGAGCGGACTCCATGGTGCGTGCTGTGTGGCGGTTCCACCCCACCGGGTGAGCCAGGACGACAGTTGGCCCTTCGTTACCGCCTGCCTGGTCTACCAGTGCGCCGACCGCTGTCGCCGCGAGAGCCTCGCCGCGGTACTCGGTACCGTCGGCGGCAAGTATCGGAATCGGGTCCCCGACGCGCTCGACAAATCCGGTGATGACGGATCCGTCGTCCAATTGCAGCGCACTGGGTAAGCGGACCTGTTGCGTTTCACCGGTCGAGCCGTCGGTGACAGCTACGAGAGTGGCCGAACCGATGCTGATGCCGAGCCCTGCCGCCATGAACGAACTCCCCTGGTCGTGGGCGACAGAAGGACTGTCGCGGTTGTCTGCGATGTCGGTTTCAGGACCTAGATCGTTACCGGATCGGAGGCGTCGCGACGAAGTAGGGGACCGATCCCCTAATCGGGGCAAATCCCCTATTCCGACCGGGCGTAGCCCAATGGGGGGCTTCCCCACCTGTCCCTGGAGAAGAGGGGGGGTGCTCCCCGTTGGCCCCAGTCGCAAAAGTTCTTAGCGTTGATTCCACTCGCTACCTCTGGCAGCGCACCAGTTTCCGGACCACCGGCAACTACCCACCGGCAACAACCCGGTCAACGAACTTCAGGAGAACCCGCCATGGCAACGAACGCCGTACTCGAATTCATCCTCGGGCTACTTCGTGACGACGAGGCAGCTGCCAACTACTGCGCCAACCCGACCGCGGCACTCGATGCTGCCGGTCTGTGCGACGTCAGCCCCGCCGACATCGTCGCGGTCGCTCCGCTGGTCGCCGAGTCCGGACTCTTTGCCGGTGGCGGCGCCGACCTGTCCGCGATCGTCAACGCCGGTGCGTCCGCTGCCGGTGCAATCGGCGGCGGTCTCGGACTCGGTGGTGGACTCACCGGTGGTCTCGGTGGTGGCCTCGGCGGCAGCCTGGGTCTCGGCGCCGGTGCAGGAATCGGAGTCGGAGGCGCCCTCGGCGGCCAGTTCGACCTGGTCGGCGACTTCGCAGCAGCCCTCAGCGCTGCGCTTGCCATCGGTGGCGAGATCAGTGCCGAACTCGGCGCAGCCTTCGGCGCTGTGATCGAAGCCGGTCTCGGTTTGGGCGGCGCACTCGATCTCGAAGGAGCTCTCGATCTGGGCGCACAGCTCAGCGCGGCTCTGGGCGGCGCCCTCGGTGTGACCGGCGGTCTGACTGCGGAGCTGGGAGCAGCCCTCGACGCCGCGATCGGCGCAGTCGGCGGACTCGACCTGACGGCAGGGCTCAGCGGAGCTCTCGCACCCGTCTTCGCCATCGGTGGTGACCTCGGAGCCGATCTCGGCCTGGCTCTCGGTGGACTCCTCGGCGGCGCAGCAGACCTCAGCGGTCTCCTTGACATCGGCGGCGAACTGGGTGCGAGCCTGACCGGCGCACTGGAATCCGCTCTTGCACTCGGCGGCGGCCTGGATCTTGCCGGCGCTCTGACAGGCGACCTCAGCACGGCATTGTCCGGCGCGCTCTCGGGCGTCCTGGGAGCCGGCGGCACGATCGGCGCCGATCTGGGTGCATCGCTCGGTGGCGTCCTCGGCGCGATCACGGATGTCAGCGTTCTCACCGATATCGCAGGCGGCCTCGATCTCGGTGCTGCCCTGAGTGGCGCCCTCGGCGGAGCACTCGGCGTCGGCGGCGGTCTGGAAACTGCATTGGGCGGCGCACTCGACGCAGCACTGGGTCTCGGCGGCGGACTCGACCTCGACGCCGTACTCGGCGGCGGCGCAGACCTCGGCGCGCAGCTCAGCGCGGCACTCTCCGGCGCCCTCGGTGCCGGCGGAACGGTCGGAGCCGACCTGGGTGGCGCACTCGGTGGACTGCTCGGGGGAGCACTCGACCTCGAAGGTGGTCTCGGCGCAGACCTCGCGGCAGCTCTGGGCGGAGGCGCGAATCTGTCGACGGCCCTCGAGGGTGTTCTCGGTTCGGCACTCGGCGTCGATGCCGGGCTCACGGGCGGTCTCGGCGGCGCTCTCGACGCAGCGCTGGGCGCAGGCGGACTTACCGGAATCGACCTCGGTGGTGCACTCGGTCTGGGCGGTGAAGCAGGCTTGGCAGCCGGTGTCGCTGCGGCTCTCGACACCGCTCTCGCAGGTGCAGGCGGCTTGGGTGCTGTCGGTTCCGTGGGCACGGACCTGACCGGCGCGCTGGACGGTGCGCTGGGCGCAGGCCTCGGGCTGGGGGGCTCTCTCGACAGCGTTCTCGGTGCCGAAGGTGCACTCGGTGGAGCGCTGGACACGGCACTGAACCTCGGCGGAATCGACACCGGTTCGATCGGTGCCGACTTGCCCTCCGTCGACCTCGGCGCTGTGAACCTCGGCCCGATCTCCGCTGAACTGCCTTCCGTCGACCTCGGAAGCATCGCGGCAGAAGGCCTGAACCTCGGCGGTGTGACCGGCGACCTCGGAGCAACTGTGGGCGGCGCGCTGGACGCAACCGCAGGTCTCGACGCAACAGCAGGTCTCGACGCGGCCACGAACGCTGCGGCTGGTTTGGGTGGGTCGCTCGGCGGCGCACTGAACGGCGTCACCGATCTCGGTGGATCGCTCGGCGGGGCTGTCGGAGCAGTCACCGACGTGACGGGTTCGATCGGTGCCGACGCAGCCGCAGCTGCCGGTGGCACAGTCGACGGCGGCGGTACCGTTGGCGGCGGCGGAGTCGCTGACCTGGGCGGATCCCTCGGTGGAGCAGTGAGCGGAGTGTCCGACCTGACGAGTTCGTTGACCGGTGCGCTGAACCCGTGGTCGTCGATCGATGCGACCGATGCTTTCGGTTCGGGTTCCACTTCGGGTCTGAGCGCCGATACCGAACACTCGCTCTTCGCCGAGGATTCGGTTGCAGCGCCGGTCGATCACATCGACCCGGTTGCGGTTGTCGATCACCTGCATCCCTGATCTGCTGACGCAGGAACTGAAATCGGTCAAAATGACCTGATGTAACAAATCCGGCCCTGCGTGCGCTATGCGTTCGCAGGGCCGGATATTCGAGTCGGGAAGAATTGCGGGTCAACGTAGCTCATGAGTGATTCAGCGAGTCAGGTAAGCAGCCGGAAGGCGCGCGTCGCGTCGTCGACGGCGTCGTTGCTCGAACGAACAGCCGTCGTGGCGAAGGATTTCGGGCGCACGGATCTGGTGCGCCGACTCGAGAACGCTCAGGTGAGAGTCAACGACCCGCGTATTCGCATCGTGGTGGTCGGACCCCTCAAGCAGGGCAAGAGCCAGTTCGTCAATTCTCTGCTCGGCATCGACGTGTGCTCGGTCGGTGACGACGAGACCACGGCCGTGGCGACGGTAGTTCAGTACGCGGAGACCGCGGTCGCCGAACTGATTCTCGCCGATCCGGGTGCGGCGCCCATTCGGGTGCCCCTCCCGCTCGAGGAACTGATGGGGATCACCCCGGCCACGCCTCGCGCCGAAGGGCGTGAGGTTCTGCGTGTGGAAGTGGGTGTTCCCAGTCCGCTGTTGGCCGACGGTTTGGTTCTGATCGACACCCCTGGTGTCGGCGGTCATGGAAATCCTCATGCTGCAGGAACATTGGGATTGATCACTGCGGCCGATGCAGTGTTGGTTCTGTCGGACTCCAGCCAGGAGTTCACCGAACCGGAGCTGGGATTCATCCGCCAGGTCGTCAATCTGTGTCCTGCGGTAGCCGGGCTGATCAGCAAGACCGATCTGTACCCGCACTGGCGGCAGATCCTCGACGCCGATCGCGGACATCTCCAGCGTGCCGGGTTGGATCTGCCGCTCATTCCGATCTCCTCGGTACTGCGCTCGCACGCGCTGAGGCTGGGGGACAAGGAACTCGAAGCGGAATCCGGATTCTTGGACCTCTATCAGTTCTTGCGGGACAACGTCGTTGCGCGTGCCGAATCGAATACTCGACGCGCAGTTGCGATGGATGTGCGTTCTGCGGCAGCGCATCTGACGTTGGAGATGGGCAGTGAGCTTGCGGCGCTGAAGGATCCGTCGACCGCTCAGGCAGCGGTCGCGGGACTGCAGCGTGCCCGGGCAGCGGCCGAGGAACTGCACAAGAAGACCTCACTGTGGCAGCAGAGCCTCGGTGACGGCATCGCAGACCTCGCCGCCGACATCGATCACGACCTCCGGGACCGGTTGCGCCGGGTGACCCGCCAGGCCGAGGAGACGGTCGACGAAGGCGATCCCGGTAAGGACTGGGACGTCGTGGGGGAGTGGCTCGAACAGGAGATCGCCACCGCGATCGGTGACAACTTCGTGTGGGCGCATGATCGCGCACAGTGGCTGGCAGAAGTTGTGGCGCAGCACTTTGCGGAGACCGGTGACGTCGCGCTCCCGCATCTCGACGTCGCCGACACCGACGGTTTCCTGGAACCGGTCGGTGCATTGGCGGACCTCGAATCCGGCCGAATCGGCATCACTCAGAAAGTCCTGGTCGGCATGCGCGGCTCGTACGGCGGCGTGCTCATGTTCGGCTTGATCACCACGATGATGGGCATGGCTCTGGTCAACCCGATCTCCATCGGCGCCGGGGTTCTGCTGGGCACCAAGGCTTATCGTGAAGACAAGCAGGCTCAGGTGCTCAAGCGTCGCGCTGAGGCGAAAGCGGCTATCCGACGGTTTGCCGACGACGTCAGCTTCCAGGTGGGCAAGGAGTCGAAGGATCGCCTACGCCTGGTGCAGCGGCTGTTGCGTGATCACTTCACCGACATCGCCGAGCAGGCGTTGCGCTCGATCAACGAATCCCTCCGCGCCACTCAGGAAGCCGCGCAGTTGGAGTCGAGTGAACATGCCGCTCGGATCAAGCGTCTGGAGACCGACATGCGCGTCGTCGCGGAGCTCGACGCCGTTGCCGGAACGCTGATCGGCGAAACTCCCGCTCCTGCCTCGGCAAAGGTGACCAACGCATGAATGCCACGACCACCGTGACCGCAGTGGAGTCGGCACACGCCCTGATCGACCACGCCAGACGTGCCTACGCCGATCAGCCGCAGACGCGCGCCCAGTTGGAAGAATGTGCGGCCAGGCTCGACGAGCCACTCCGGGTGGCGCTCGCCGGCTCCCTCAAAGCGGGTAAGTCGACGCTGCTCAATTCGCTTGTCGGACAGGATATAGCGCCTACCGACGCGACGGAATGCACACGCGTCGTCACCTGGTATCGGAACGGGACGACGCCGCAGGTGACCGCGACGGCCGAGAACGGTGCCGAGTTCAACGTGCCGGTGACGCGCCGCGACGGCAGGCTCACGTTCGATCTGGGCGAGTACACCGCAGACTCGGTGGACCGCATCGACGTCGACTGGCCGTCTTCGGCATTGGCTCGTACGACGATCATCGACACACCGGGCACTTCGTCGCTCTCGACCGAGGTCTCGGCCCGCACCTGGGACATGCTCGTTCCCGACGGTGAGGCACCAGGCGCGGATGCAGTGGTCTACCTCCTGCGGGCTCTCAACGCCAGTGACATGCAGTTCCTCGGGAAGATCGCGGATCACGTGGGCGGAGAATCCGGGCCACTCGGAGTGATCGGAGTTCTCTCGCGTGCCGATGAGGTCGGCGCAGGCAGGCTCGACGCGTTGTCTTCGGCGAAGGACGTCGCGGCGCGATTTGCCGAGGAGTTGGAGCGAACCGGCCTGTGCCAGTCGGTGGTTCCGGTGGCAGGTCTGCTCGCGCTCGCTGCTCGGACGATGAGGCAGAGCGAGTTCGCGGCCTTCTCGGCGCTCGCGCAGGTTCCGGCCGAGGATCTGAGCCTTGCGCTCCTCTCCGCGGATCGCTTTGCCAGGCAGGACAGTCCGCTGCCGGTCGATGCGGCCATGCGGGCGCAATTGGCCGATCGGTTCGGGCTCTTCGGAATTCGCCTCGCCGTGACGTCGATCAAGTTGGGGGCCACTGATTCACCGTCCCTGGCGGCCGAATTGTTGGAGCGCAGCGGCCTGGACGAACTGCGTCAGGTGATCGACGTTCAATTCGGGCAGCGGGCAGATCAGCTCAAATCGCACACGGCGCTGGTGACGCTGGGAAGAATCCTCGAAGCCGATCCGAGCGAGGAAGGCGATCAGATCGCGGCGGAGGCGCAACGGTTGCTTGCCGATGTTCACGGCTTTCACGAACTTCGCCTGCTCGGGCGTCTTCGTTCGGTACACACGGATCTGCCACCCGACGACCTGGCACAACTGCAAAGACTGATCGGCGGCTACGGAATCCGGGCAAGTGACCGGTTGGGCTGCGAACCGGAAGAATCGCCGGAGGTGCAGCGTGCGCGGGCCACGGCGGCTGTCCGCAGATGGCGCGAGTTGTCCAGACATCCGCTCTTCGACAGGTTCACCTCGCGCGCCTGCCTGGTCGCCGCCCGCAGCGCCGAGGGCGTCCTGGCTGAAATTGTGCCCGAATAGGGACCCGTTCACTATGCGAGCGCCGGACGAGGGTTCTATCTTGAGTTTGGGATGATCCGGACATAACTACCAGGTTCGGGTCCCACCTCGATGGGAGCACGCGCATGGCGAGTGACATCAAGTCCGCTTCACCGGATCGAGCCACCCTCGTCCTGGGGACGCTCATCCTGGTCGCTGCGGTCGCGAACCTCAATCTCTCGGTCGCGAATGTCGCTTTGCCCGATATCGGGCGGGCTTTCGACGCCAGTCAGACGCAACTGAACCTGATCGCGGTCGGCTACTCGCTGGGCCTGGCCGGAACGGTGCTCTACCTGGGGGCCTTGGGAGACCGATACGGCCGCAAGATGTTGCTGGTCACCGGCATGGCGCTGTCCATTCCGGCGTCGATCGTGGCGGGATTCGCCGGGAACTTCGAAGTGCTGTTCCTCGCTCGGATAGTCGGAGGCGTCTCGGCAGGTCTGGCGTTCCCGACCACGCTGGCAATCATCACGGCGTTGTGGGCCGGACCGGCACGAACCAAGGCGATTGCCATGTGGTCGGCAATCGGTGGCGCGATTTCAGCACTCGGTCCGATCGTCTCGGGGGCGCTGCTCGAGCAGTTTCACTGGGGTTCGGTCTTCTTTGTCACCCTTCCCTTGGCCCTTGTGGCACTGATCTGTTCCCTGGTGTTGGTTCCCGCTCACGTCAACGAGACGACCGAGCGAGTCGATCACCTCGGCGGCATAGTGTCGATCGTCTTCATCGGGGCGCTGGTGTTGTCCATCAACTTTGCGCCGGTGAAGGGTTCGGGCACGTTGGCTCTGGTGCTCGGGGCGATAGCAGTTGTCGCGGGTATCGGGTTCTTCCTGCAACAGCGACGCGCGGCCAATCCGCTGTTCGATCTTCACGTAGCTGCGCGCCCGACCTTCTGGGTCGCGGCGGTGGGTGGGTTGGTCGTGTTCGGTTCGCTCATGGGCGCGATGTTCATCGGCCAGCAGTTCCTGCAGAACGTCCTCGGGTACTCGACGCTGGCAGCCGGTGCGGCGATCATTCCGGCTGCGCTGGCGATGGTGATCGTCGCGCCGCGCTCGGCGACCATGATCGAAAGGTACGGCGCCCGCGTCACGCTGCTCGCCGGCTACCTGTTCGTGGTTCTCGGTTTGTTCGTCGCGCTGTTCCTGTGGAACGAAAGCACACAGTATTGGCAGGTCGCGCTGGCCTATGCGCTTGTCGGCATCGGCGTCGGTCTGGCCGGCACACCGGCATCGCGTTCGCTGACCGGATCCGTTCCCGTGCACCGCGCTGGTATGGCGTCGGGAACCTCGGACCTGCAACGCGACCTGGGCGGCGCCATCATGCAGTCGATTCTCGGCGGAATACTCACGGCCGGGTACGCAAAATCGTTGGGAAATGCGATCTCGTCCTCGCCGAACGCATCCGAAGTGACTCCCGAAACTCAGGCCGCGCTCACCAAATCCTTCTCCAGCGCCGAAGTTCTCGCGGAACGCTACCCGCAATACGCGGACCAAATCATGACCGCCGCCAAAAACGCCTTCCTGGACGGGGATACAAACGCCTACATCGCGGCGATCATCATCGTGTGTGCCGGTGCCGCGGTGGTGACGTTCTTCTATCCGCGTCGCGAGCGCGAACGAGTCCTGCTGGCGCAGTACGCAGCGGAATCCGATCTAGCCGCGGAGAAGAGTTGAGCGCGCTCTGGTAGTGATGAGGGATGCCACAGCTACTTCACATCGATTCGTCCGCCGAACTCCACCACTCGACCTCACGTGATCTGACCGCACTGTTCGCTCAGCAGTGGTCGAAGAACAGTCCGGATCACACGACGGTGACGTTGGACCTGCACCGGGATCCCTTGCCGCACCTCGCGGACGCGGCCCTGCACTATGCACCACGCTTGCGAGTCGAGGGCGAGATTCCGGATCCCGCCGCGGAAGCACTCCAGGCTCGGGTCATCGAGCAACTTACCGCTGCAGACGTCGTCGTGATCGGTGCGCCGATGTACAACTGGTCGATCCCGTCCACGTTGAAGGCGTGGATCGACTACGTACACGTCCTGGGGACTACGGTGCCTTTCGACACGCGTACTCAGCCTCTGGCAGGTAAGCCGGTGGTGATCGTCTCCAGCCGCGGAAACACCTATGCGCCGGGCTCGGGAAACGAGGCCAACGATCACACCGTCCCGCCACTCGTTCAGGTGCTCGGGGTGTCGATGGGAATGGATGTCTCCGTCATCACCGCGGAACTGACTTTGGCGCAACGTATTCCGGCGATGGCACCTCTGATCGAGCAGGGTGACGCGAGCCTGCGTGCTGCCCGGGAGTCGTTGACCGAGCTGGCCCGTACCTTGGGGGCCTGATCAAGAAGTTCGACCGGGTTCAGGTGAGAGACGAGATCATCGACGCCACGTCTGACGGTTCTACGTCGTAACCGGGGAAATAGCAGCACACTTCGTCGGCATGTTCGCCGAACCGCCGCCGAATCTCGGTGGCGCACTCTTCGGGAGTGCCGACGACGGCGAGTGTGGTCAGCATCGGATCGGTGATCAGCGACGCCATCTCGGTGTAGCCACCTCGCTTCGACAGGGCATTGAGTTCCGGTTGGACCTCGCCCCACCCTTCGACGTCGAGCACCGGACGGTATGCGGGCGTCGAACCGTAGAACGAGAGCAGGGCTCGGACGCCTCTGGCGGCCGCGGCAAGTTGATCGTCGCCGCGGCCGACGCCGACGATGACCTGCGGGATGATCGTGAATTCGTCTCGGGTGCGGCCGGATTCGCGAAGACCGGCACCGACGGCCGGAAGTGTTCGTTCGAGGAAATGACGTTGCGTGTGGAACGGCATGACCAGTAGTCCGTCGGCCACCTCGGCAGCTGTCCTGGTCATCACCGGTCCGAGCGCACCCATCAGGATGGGCGGCGGCCCATAGGGGTTGGGGCCTGGATCGAACGTCGGAGGCATCAACGTGTGGGTGAAGAACTCGCCGCGGAAGTTCAGCGTCGAGGTGTTCTCCCACGCAGTGAAGATCGCCTTGACCGCTGCGACAGTCTCCTTCATGCGGGCCGCCGGACGCGACCACGTTGCGCTGTAGCGTTTTTCGATGTGCGGTTTGATCTGCGATCCGAGGCCAAGTCGAAAGTGGCCGCGACTGAGCAACTGCAGGTCGTTGGCCGAATGCGCCAGATGCATGGGACTGCGGGGGAATGCGATGGCGACGTTGGTCATCAGGTCGAGGTCGACGGCCGATGCTGCTTCGACGAGCGGGAAGAACACGTCGTGTGGTCCCTCGAACGTGAACAGGCCACCGGCGCCGGTCTCCGCGAGTTCACGGCTACGAGCAGCGCCCGCGCCCGGCGCGGAGTCCAGTTGTACGTGAACCTTCATCGGCGTCCCCGCAGCCAGGTGCTGACACCGGGAGCGAACGGAGCGATCGCCGCCACCGCGACCAGGGCGCAGTAGAGAATCGGACCCCATCTCAGAACTCCGGCGCCGATGTCTGCTGCGCCGTCGACCAGAGACATGAAGCCGAGTCCGGCCGCGATGCTCAGGACTCCCACGATCGCCGTCATCACCCGCCCGGCGTTCTTGCGTGCGCGGAGGAGTTGAAGGCTCAAAAGTGCGAGCAGGACCAGGACGAGAGCGCCGCCGCCGCTGCCGGCGAGTACGACGGTCACGGCATCGGAGATGTCGGTGGACGAGTATCCGGGATTGTCGCGCGCAGTCGATTCTTCGAGAGCCGACCGGACGTCGTCGAGGCTGGTGACTACCACTCCGGCGATTCCGGCCAGGACGACGAACGAGCCGATCCAGGCAGAGGTGGACAATGTCACGGCTTTGGGTGTCTCGTCGCTCGCTGCAGGTCGGAGCGGCCGAACCGAGACGTCGGGTCGCTCGGGTGCCGGGCGTGGAGGTGACGGGCGAGGAGGTCGCGCGGGAGAATTGTCGGGATCGGTCACCGGCCGATCGTAGCCATTCGGAGAGATACGGAAGTGATGTGGCGCACTTTTCCGGCTTTTCGGGGAAGGCGGGAACAAATCTACGTGGGCTGTAGTTGACCATTTCGACAAGCTTGAGCGCCCTCGGCTCAACTTCAAGTTGACTCTCGGTCACGGTCGGAGGCAAACTTGAGCGGAGGACGCTCACCAAGCGAAAAACTCGCGGTCATGTTCGAGATCAACCACTCGGGCAGAGAACCGCAGAACGAAAGGTAGGAACACTATGGCTCGTGCAGTCGGTATCGATCTCGGTACGACCAACTCGGTAGTTGCAGTGCTGGAGGGCGGCGAGCCCGTAGTGGTCGCCAACGCCGAAGGCTCACGTACCACCCCCTCGGTGGTCGCATTTGCCAAGAACGGCGAGGTTCTCGTCGGTCAGCCCGCGAAGAACCAGGCAGTCACGAACGTCGACCGCACCCTCCGCTCCGTCAAGCGCCACATCGGCACTGACTGGAACGTGGAAATCGACGGCAAGAAGTACACGCCGCAGGAAATCAGCGCCCGCACGCTCATGAAGCTCAAGCGTGACGCGGAGGCTTACCTCGGCGAAGACATCACCGACGCCGTCATCACCGTCCCCGCGTACTTCGAGGACGCACAGCGTCAGGCAACCAAGGAAGCCGGCCAGATCGCCGGCCTCAACGTCCTTCGTATCGTCAACGAGCCCACCGCGGCTGCACTGGCATACGGACTCGACAAGGGTGACACCGAGCAGACCATTCTGGTCTTCGACCTCGGTGGCGGCACCTTCGACGTCTCCCTGCTCGAAATCGGCGACGGTGTCGTCGAGGTTCGCGCAACCTCCGGTGACAACCACCTCGGTGGCGACGACTGGGACGAGCGCGTCGTCGCTTGGCTGGTCGACAAGTTCAAGGCTCAGAACGGCATCGATCTGACCAAGGACAAGATGGCCCTGCAGCGTCTGCGTGAGGCTGCGGAGAAGGCGAAGATCGAGCTCTCCAGCTCGCAGAGCACCTCCATCAACCTCCCGTACATCACGGTCGACGCGGACAAGAACCCGCTCTTCCTGGACGAGCAGCTCACCCGCAGCGAGTTCCAGAAGATCACCTCGGACCTGCTCGATCGCACTCGTGCGCCGTTCCAGGCAGTGATCAAGGACAGCGGAATCGCCGTCAAGGACATCGACCATGTCGTGCTCGTCGGTGGCTCCACCCGTATGCCGGCCGTCTCCGATCTGGTTCGTGAACTGACCGGTGGCCGTGAGCCCAACAAGGGCGTCAACCCGGACGAGGTCGTCGCCGTCGGCGCCGCACTCCAGGCCGGTGTGCTCAAGGGTGAGGTCAAGGACGTTCTGCTCCTCGACGTCACGCCGCTTTCCCTCGGCATCGAAACCAAGGGTGGCGTGATGACCAAGCTCATCGAGCGCAACACCACGATCCCCACGAAGCGTTCCGAGACCTTCACCACCGCTGACGACAACCAGCCTTCGGTGCAGATCCAGGTCTTCCAGGGTGAGCGCGAAATCGCTTCGCACAACAAGCTGCTCGGCTCCTTCGAGCTCACCGATCTGCCGCCCGCCCCGCGTGGCGTTCCGCAGATCGAGGTCACCTTCGACATCGACGCCAACGGCATCGTGCACGTGACGGCGAAGGACAAGGGCACCGGCAAGGAAAACACGATCAAGATCCAGGACGGCTCCGGTCTGTCCAAGGAAGAGATCGAGCGCATGGTCAAGGATGCCGAGGCTCACGCCGAGGAAGACAAGGCCCGTCGCGAAGAGGCAGAGGTTCGCAACCAGGCCGAGTCGCTGGTCCACCAGACGGAGAAGTTCGTCAAGGAGCAGCGTGAAGGTGAGAACGCGGGCAAGGTCTCCGAGGAGATCCTGACCAAGGTCGAGGCAGCGGTCAAGGACGTCAACGACGCCCTGGCAGGCACCGACATCGCTGCAGTGAAGACCGCAGTGGAGAAGCTGGGCACCGAGTCGCAGGCTCTGGGCCAGGCCATCTACGAGGCTTCCGCTGCAAACGAGGCCGGAAACACCGACGGCGCAGGCAATGACGACGACGTCGTCGACGCCGAGGTTGTCGACGAGCCCACCGACTCGGACAAGAAGTGACCTCGGACAACCCCGAGAACAACCCGGTCGACCCCGAGACCGGTGCACAGGGAGAGGCGGCGGGGGAATCCCTGCCGCCGCTCGACTCGGAAGACACAGGGGTAGTTCAGGAAGCAGAGTCGATCGTGGAGGAAGCATCCGCCACCGATCAGCTCGCCGAACGGACTGCGGATCTGCAGCGACTTCAGGCGGAGTTCACCAACTACCGTCGTCGCGTCGAGCGTGACAAGCAGGTCATCAAGGAAACCGCGCGGGCTTCGGTCATCACCGAGCTCATCGGAATTCTCGACGACCTGGATCGCGCTCGGGCACACGGTGACCTCGAATCGGGTCCACTGCGTGCACTCGCAGACAAACTCAACACGACTCTGACGGGTCTGGGTTTGACCGACTTCGGTAGCGAGGGTGACGATTTCGATCCCGCACTCCACGAAGCGGTGCAACATGAAGGCGAAGGCCACGACCCGGTACTCGGGACGGTCATGCGCAAGGGATACAAGCTCGGCGACCGGGTCCTTCGGACCGCAATGGTGGCCGTGACGGACCGGGTAGGCGACAAGCCTGCAGACGGTTCAGAACAAGAAGCGAAGTAAGAGTGAGAGGAGGAGACGCCCAGTGAGTCAACGGGAGTGGATCGAGAAGGACTTCTACAAGGAGCTGGGCGTCTCGTCCACCGCGACGGCCGACGAAATCAAGAAGGCGTATCGCAAGCTGGCTCGGGATCTTCATCCCGACGCCAACCCTGACGATGTGAAGGCCGAAGAGCGTTTCAAGTCCGTCAGTGAAGCTCATGCCGTTCTGTCTGATCCGGACAAGCGCAAGGAGTACGACGAGGCTCGGCGCCTCTTTGCCAGCGGCGGCTTCGGCCCCCGCGCGCAGGGCGGCGGCGGATTCAACCCCGGCGCTGGTGGTTTCGACATCAACGACCTGTTCGGCGGCGGGGCCGGTGGGCAGGACTCGGGTCTCGGAGACATCTTCGGCGGATTGTTCAACCGCGGGGGAGCGGGCCAGCGAACAGCTGCGCCCAACCGCCCGCGTCGAGGCAAGGATCTCGAGACCGAGACGACGCTCGCCTTTCGTGAAGCAGCGCTCGGTGTCACCGTCCCTCTTCGTCTGACCAGCCCTACGTCGTGCACCACGTGTCACGGCAGCGGCGCAAAGCCAGGCACCAGCCCGCGAGTGTGCCCACATTGCAACGGAACCGGCGTGGTCAGCCGGAACCAGGGCGCCTTCGGATTCAGTGAGCCGTGTGACGATTGCCGGGGAACCGGCTCGATCATCGACTCGCCGTGTGAAGACTGCCACGGTAGCGGCGTCACCAATCGCACACGGACCATCACGGTTCGCGTGCCTGCCGGTGTGAGCGACGGTCAGAAGATCAGACTCAAGGGCAAGGGCGAAGCGGGACTCCGCGGCGCTCCGGCCGGCGACCTGTTCGTCAACATCCGCGTCAAGCCGGACAGTGTCTTCGGACGCAACGGCGACGACCTGACACTGACGGTTCCGGTGAGCTACGGCGAGCTGGTGCTGGGAACGACACTGTCCGTGCCGACTTTGGAAGGCCGTGTCGGAGTGAAGGTTCCGGCTGGAACGGTGGACGGACGCATTCTGCGAGTTCGCGGACGCGGTATCCCCAAGCGGCCGGACGGTGCCGGTGACCTTCTGGTCACGGTCAAGGTATCCGTTCCGCAGAAGTTGGACGACCCGGCGATCGAAGCGCTGAAAACCTATCTCGAAGCCGAGAAGGCGAGCGGGTTCGATCCACGGGCCGGGTGGGCCGGTGCATGATGACAGAGCGACCGCAGAATCAATGGGATGCGACGGTCGATCCTGACGCTCAGATCTTCGTGATCTCGGTGGCAGCCGAGTTGGCCGGAATGCACGCGCAGACTTTGCGTAACTACGACCGACTCGGGTTGGTCACCCCGCATCGAACCACCGGTGGCGGACGACGCTACTCCCCGCGCGATGTTGCGCTTCTTCGTGAAGTACAACGGCTTTCGCAGGACGAGGGAGTCAACCTTGCCGGAATCAAACGAATCATCGAACTGACCAACCAGGTCGAGGCTCTGCAGCATCGCGTCCGCGAATTGGCCGAGGAGATCGCGAAAGTCCATGCGGGCTATCGCCGGGATCTCGTGCCGATTCCGCGCAACAACGCGTTGGTGGTCTGGAAGCCCCGCAACCAGCGATAGTCGGACCTTTACACAAACGGCTCCACGCCCTGTCGGATTCATTTCGTCGAATCCGCCAGGGCGTGGAGCCGTTTCGGCGTTTCCACCCAGCGGGAAGAGATCTGTCGACGCCGCCTCAATGTGCATAGCGTCCGCTTCCATGACTCCACTTTTCAGCGTTTGACGTTATCCAGATCACATTCTATGCTCCATCCCAAGCAACTGCTTGCTAGATCATCAAGCGGGTGCTTGGTTGGCTGGTGCTCGAAATCAGGCACGTCCACCGGCCGATCATTCTTTCGTCAGGTATTCGCCTGACGTTCGGTGCATACATGTGTTCTAGGAGTGCAGACATGAATCGTCGGCCCATTCTTGTTGCGGCAGTTGCCGTGACGGCTCTGGCTCTTGCAGGGTGCAGTGGTTCTTCGGAGTCCGACGGAGGTGCGGACTCGCCCTACCGTGTGCTGCTGACCGGCGGGATCAGTGCACAGGGAGTCCTCGCGGCTAATTCGCAGACCTCGCTGCTCGCCACCAAGGCGGGCGTTCAGGTCCAGAACGAAGCCGGGGGGATCGGTGGCCGTCAGATCGAGCTCACTACGGTGGACGACGCGGGTGACGCAACCATCGCCGTCACCAAGCTGCGCGAAGCCATCAATTCGGGGAACAAGCCTGACCTCTACCTGAACTCGGGTCCGTCGTCGATCGCGGCTGCGGTTCTGCCGATCCTCAAGCAGAACAACATTCTCTCGATGAGCATGGCTCCCTCGCCCGATTCGACGGACCCCTCGAAGTTCCCGCTCAACTTCGATCTGGCTCCGGGTGCGACCGATACCGCTCGCGGAATTTCCGAGTACGCGAAGTCCAAGGGTTACAGCAGCGTCGGAGTCTTGCACGGCAGCACCGCTTACGGTGAGCTGTTCGGCGAAGAAATGACCAGTGCTTTGCAATCCGCAGGTCTGAAGGCCGCCGGTAACGAGGAGTACGACGCCGCCGCTTTGGACATGACGGCGCAGTTGCAGTCGCTCAAGAATTCGGGTGCCGCGGCAATCGCCTTGGATGCGTACGGCGCTCCTCTCGGATACGTGTTGCAAAGCCTCGAGCGACTCGGCTGGGACGTGCCGCTGGTCGGAAACACCTCGGTGTCTGCCACCAACCTGATCGCGAATGATCCGCCGGCCGGTGTGCTCGGCACCCCGCAGGTGAAGAACCTGGTGACGCAGGTGTTCAGCAGCACGGTGTTCGATCCGAACAACGCACTCGTCAACACGATGGTGGACACGATGGCTTCGCTGGGCTCCATCCCGTCGACGCTGATCCTCGCGGACAACTACGACGCTTTCCCCCTCGTCGCGGCGGCAGCGGAGAAAGTCGGCAGTTCGACCGATCCGAAGAAGCTCGCCGAAGCACTGGAAACCACTGAGGTCCAGGAGAATGCCAAGACCGCATTCCTCTCGCGCTACAACTTCAGCTCCGACAACCACGGCCCGAACCCGGACACCAGCGAGCTGAAGTTCATCAGTCCGACGAAGATCCTCAACGGTCAGTTCGGAAACCCGGCTGCGTCATGACCATTCTGTGGTCCGGGTTGGCGCTCGGCGCGGTCTACGTGCTGGTTGCCATCGGGTACAACATCGTTTTCGTTTCCTCCAACACATTCAACTTCGCTCAAGCTCAGCTGATGATGGTGGGCACCTTTGTCGCCTACACGGGTCTGGTGACCCTGAAACTCCCCGTTCTCGTGGTGGCCGTCATGGCTACCGTGACCGTGATGCTCCTCGCCTCGGTCGAGGAGATCGTCGCGATCAGACCGGTGGCCGATCACCAGAACCAGTTGGTCACGACGTTGGGTGTCGCAACTCTGCTCAACGGCGCCACTCAATTGATCTGGGGTAGTGAACCTCTCACGGTTCCGTTCTTCGGATCGAACGAACCGATCACCCTGCTCGGCGGCCGTACCTACCCGGTCGAGATCGCTCTGCTGGTTGCGGCGATCGCACTGGTCGTCGGGTTGAGTTACGTCTCGAAGAAAACGATGACGGGTCTGGCTCTGATCGGCATCTCCGAGGATCGTGAAGCGGCGATGCTGCGAGGAGTCAACGTACGACGGTTGGCACTGGGAGCGTTTGCCTTCTCGGGTGCCTTGGCCGGTGTCCTCGGACTCTTCGTCGGCCCCAAGACGTTTGCAGTTGCGACGTTGGGTGCAGCGTTGGCCCTCAAGGGATTCGTGGCGTTGGCGATCGGCGGGTTCGGCTCTCTGCCTGGCGCTTTGATCGGCGGTCTGACCGTCGGCCTGGTGGAATCGTTCACCGCCCTGTGGGCGGGAAGTCAGTACAGCAATATCGCCGTCTTCACGGTGCTGATCGTCATCTTGATGGTCAAACCGGCTGGACTGTTCGGCAATGTCCGAGAACGGGTGGTGTGAGATGGTAAGTGCGTGGCGGACTTTCCGTTCCCTACCGAGCTGGATCATCCCACTCGTCCTGGCCGTGGTGATCCTGCTGCTGCCCGTGATGGGACTCGACCTGTCGACATCACGTCAGATTCAATTGGCCTGCATCCTGGCACTTGTGGTCAGTGGCCTGAACTTGAGCCTCGGCTTTGCCGGTGAACTGGCACTCGGCCAGGCAGCGATGTACGCGGCCGGTGCCTACACCGCGGGTCTGATGTCCCAGGCAGGTCACACCGACATTCTGCTTCAGCTTGCTGCCTCCGGAGCAGTGGCACTGGCGGTCGGAATCCTGACCGGTGTTCCCGGTCTGCGCCTGGGCAACTGGTCCCTGGCGATGACGTCGTTCTTCCTGGTTCTGCTGGTACCGGACGTACTGGCGATCTTCGGTGGCAAGACCGGCGGCCGAAACGGCCTCACCGGTATGGAGCCGCCGACGTTCTTCGGTTCCGAACTCGACACCCAGCAGTACTACATGGTGGTCGTCGTCGTGACCGTGCTCTGGTTCGCGGTGATGCGTAACCTGGTGGTCTCGCGGCACGGCATCGCGTTCCGCACGCTCAAGCAGTCGCCGGTTCTGGCGTCGTCGCAGGGTGTATCGGTGTTCCGGATGAAGCTGCTCGGTTATGCCATCGGTGCGTTCCCCGCCGGTCTGGCGGGTGCGCTGTTCGCCAACACCGACCTGTTCATCTCGCCGGAAGCCTTCGGGTTCACCTTTGCCACAGCAGTTCTGGCGGCGTCGATCCTCGGCGGTGCGGCAAGTGTGTACGGCGCCGTGGTCGGTGCCGCGATCATGCAGCTCGGTCCCAACCAGTCGACGGCGTTCCAGGAGTATTCGCTGATCTTCTACGGCGGCTTCCTGATCGTCGGCGGTGTGCTTCTCTCCGGGGGTTTGACCAAGGTCGGGCGAGCGATCGTCTCGAAACTTGATCGCAAGGCCGGCCTGGGCGTAGTCACTGCAAAGGAAAACAGCGGTGGGACACCGGAACTGGCGCCGATCAACGGAGCACGGTTGGCGGTCGACGGAGTGTCCAAAGCGTTCGGTGGCAACCAGGCGCTCAATGCGGCAACCCTGACCGCAGAGGCCGGTAAGGTCACCGCGTTGATCGGGCCCAACGGTTCGGGTAAGACGACCATGCTCAACATGATCTGCGGCTTCTACACCGCAGATGCGGGCGTGATCACGATCGGTGACACGGTGGTCTCGCAGTCGTCGCCGCACAAGGTGGCGCGCGTGGGTGTGGCGCGCACGTTCCAAACTCCGACGATTCCGGAAAACATCACGGTTCTGGAAGCTGTTGCATCCGGACGTTATTCGGTGCACCGAGCGTCGATGGCGTCGGCTGTGCTTCGCCTGCCCAGCTTCCGCAGGATCGCGAAGGCCGACATCGTCGAGGCCGAGCGTGTCCTCGAACTCGTGGGGATGTCGCACTTGCGCAACGAGATCGCGACGTCGCTGCCCCTGGGGATGCGTCGCATGCTCGAGGTTGCTCGCGCCGTCATCGCCGAACCGAGGGTCGTCCTCTTCGACGAGGTGGCATCCGGACTCGACGAGGACGAACTCGAACGCCTGGCAGATCTGATCCGGGTACTGCGAGATGCCGGGGCGACAGTGGTGTTGGTGGAGCACAACTTCCGCCTCGTCCTCTCGCTGGCCGACGAGATAGTCGTGCTGGCGCAAGGGCAGGTGATCGCCACCGGCGATGCGGCAACCATCGAACATCACCCACGCGTGTTGAGCGAGTACCTCGGAGTCAAGTCCGGTGACGAAGAAGCACTTCTCGAAGAAATCGGCGCGGTAGACCATCAGACCAGTGAGGTGAAGTGATGGAACCGATTCTGAAGGTCCGAAACTTGCAGACCGGGTACGGCGATCTGCGCGTCGTCTGGGATGTCTCGTTCGACGTCTATCCCGGTCAGGTGACCGCCCTGCTCGGACGCAACGGCGCAGGCAAGACGAGCACGCTCCGTGCCCTGTCCGGCCTCAACAAGGTGGCCTCCGGAACCGTCGAGATGGACGGCGCCGACATCACCGGAGTCCCCGCGCACAAACGGGTACGACAGGGGATGGCGTACGTGCAGGAGGGCAAGCGGGTCTTCCACAAGCAGACCGTCGAGCAGAACCTCCTGCTGGGCGGGTACACCCGCAAGGCAAAGCGCGGCGAGCTTATGGAATCCGTCGAATCGATGTACGAGATGTTCCCGATCCTGGGGGAGAAGCGTTCGCTTCCCGCCGGTTCCATGTCGGGCGGTCAGCAGCAGATGCTCGCGATCGGCGCAGCGCTGATGGCGCAGCCTAGGTTGCTCCTTCTCGACGAACCTTCGGGCGGTCTCGCTCCCGTGATCGTCGGTGAGGTGATGGACCGCGTCCAACAACTCAAGGAAACCGGCCTGGCTGTTCTACTGGTCGAGCAGGCAGTCGAGGCCGCGATGAGCGTCGCCGATCATGTCACGGTCCTCGACATCGGCAAGGTGGTTCTCGACGCCGATGCCAAGGACATCGACGACCTGGCAGTGCTCAAGGATGCGTACTTCGGACGCGTCTGAACGGCAATGACGACTTCAGCCCGGCCTCCTCGGCCGGGCTGAAGCCGTTTCCCGCTCCGTGGCACGGGCCCTAGCCGGCTCGGGGCCATCGATCTACCGTCCTGCAAACAACTCCCGCGAGAGGCAAACTCGATGACCACTGCTCCCGACGTGCTCGCCCCGGCGAAGCTCGGCCCGGTGACCCTTCGAAATCGAATCATCAAGTCCGCGACATTCGAAGGCAAAACTCCCGACGCCCTGGTCACCGACGAGCTGATCGAGTTCCATCGTCGCCCAGCCGCCGGCGGAGTCGGGATGTCCACCGTCGCGTATTGCGCCGTCGCACCGGAAGGGCGCACCGAATACGGCCAGCTCTGGATGCGGCCCGATGCCCTCCCCGGGCTTCGGCGGCTCACCGATGCCATTCACGCCGAAGGTGCTGCTGCGTCGGCGCAGCTCGGCCATGCCGGTCCCGTGGCGAATCAGAAGTCGACCGGACTGCCCGCGCTGGCACCGTCGAGTTCGTTCAATCCGTTGAGCATGAGGATGATTCGCACTGCCACGACAGCGGACATCACCAGAATTGCGGCCGCGCACGGGAGCGCTGCGCGACTTGCCGTCGAGGCAGGATTCGACGCCGTCGAGATCCACTTCGGTCACAACTATTTCGCGAGCTCGTTCCTGAGCCCGAAACTCAACCGTCGTAAGGACTCCTACGGCGGATCGCTGGAGAACCGGGCTCGCGTCGTACTCGAAACTGCACGCAGTGTGCGCGATGCCGTCGGTGACAAGATCGCGATCTTGGCCAAGCTGAACATGGACGACGGTGTGCCAGGCGGATTCTGGGTGGACGAAGCAATCCAGGTGGCGCAGTGGCTCGAAGCATCCGGAAGCGTCGACGCGCTCGAGTTGACGATGGGCAGTTCACTGCTCAACCCGATGTACCTGTTCAAGGGCGATGCGCCGATCCGCGAGTTCGCCGCCGCGATGCCGCAACCTGTTCGACTCGGTGTGCAGTTGGTGGGGAAGAGCATGTTGCATACCTATCCGTACAAGCCGTTGTTCATGCTGGAAGAGGCTCGGCAGATTCGTGCTGCGGTGAAGTTGCCGCTCGTGCTGCTCGGGGGTGTCACGGACAAAGCGGGCATGGATACCGCAATGGCGGAAGGGTTCGAGTTCGTCGCCATGGCACGGGCGCTGCTCAGAGAACCAGATCTGATCAATCGGATCGCGGCCGAATCCGATACCCAATCACTGTGCATCCACTGCAACAAGTGCATGCCCACGATCTTCAGTGGCGCCCGCTGCGTGTTGGTCGAACGCGTCTGAGCTGGTCAGCGCACACCACGTCCCGACATCCATGCGGATACCGGGTCGTGGGCCGTAGCGGATCAAGTTCGTGGTCGCATCAACGCTTGGTTCAGTTCTGCGTGAAGACGTCGAAGGAGGCGTTCATCGTGGGGTAGCCGGTGGCCATGTAGTCGGTGAGGATGACGTGCGTCGGGTCGCCGATGATGCGAGTCCCGTCGAGGGTGGGGTTGCCGGCGTAGTTGTTGGCAGCCATGACCGTCTGGACGCCGTCGGCGACGTTGTAGGTGACGTCGACACCGATACCGCGGGGATCGCTGCTGTAGGCGGTGACGATCTCGGTGGTGTGCGGGGCCAGGTAGGAGCGGGGGCCGTTGATCCACTGTCCGTAGGGGTTGGACGCGCTGTCCAGCAGCATCGGGTTGTCGGTGTTGTTGGTGATGGTCATGGCAACCGTCGGGCCGTCGGTGGGCATGGTGCCGGCGTTGGCGATCGCTGCGGTTCCCAGTGCGGTTCCGCCGACAGCGAGGGCGATTGCGGTGACTGCTACGAAGCGAGTGGTGTTGGTACGCATGATGTCTGCTCCTGGGATGGTGTGTGGTTGCCGTTCTCGGCGATGAATCAATCTTGTCGCGAATGAGTGCTGCAGTATGTCCGCCGACGGGGCCGTGGCGGGGTTGAATCTCTTGTCCCCCGATCGGGGGAGGCGTAAGTGCTCGCATTGCTGGTACGGGCGTGAGAAAGTGAGCAATGCGCGAAGGCACGAAGCCGCTGGCCGGCAAGGTTTCCGTGGTAGTCGGCGACGATCACCCACTGTTCCGTGAGGGCGTGGTTCGGGCTCTGACCGGCAGTGACAGCATCGACGTCCTGGGCGAGGCCGACGACGGCGCAGCAGCGCTCGCAATGATCCGCGAACTACGCCCGCAGGTCGCGCTGCTCGACTTCCGGATGCCGCACCTGGATGGAACTCAGGTCGCCGCCGCAGTCGTTCGAGACGAGCTTCCGACGCGTGTGCTTCTGCTCAGCGCTCACGACGAATCGTCTGTCGTGTACCAGGCCCTGCAAGCCGGTGCTGCCGGATTCCTGCCGAAGGAATCCACTCGCGCCGAGATCGTGAGTGCCGTGCTCGACTGTGCTGCGGGACGAGATGTGTTGCCGCCCAGTATCGCCGCCGGATTGGTAGGAGAGGTTCGGCGTCGTAGTGAACCGTCCGGTCCGACGCTCAGCGCGCGCGAACGCGAGGTTCTCGGATTGATCGCGCAGGGCGCCAGCATCCCGGCCATTGCCTCACAACTCTTTCTTGCGCCCTCCACCGTCAAAACCCACGTGCAGCGCCTCTACGAGAAACTCGGAGTCAACGATCGAGGCGCCGCCGTCGCCGCTGCAATGCGGCAGGGATTGTTGGAGTGAGCAAGCGTCACCGAAGCACGTACGTGACGTTCATGGCCGGGTAACCCGAGGTCATCGTCACCGTGACGTCGTGGCTGTCGGGGGCGTACGTACCTCCGGCATCCGCCCTGGTCTTCGAGTTGGTAGCACTGAAGACAAACACCCCACCGTCGTCGGAGCGGTACGTGAGCACGATGGGGAAGTCGTTCTGGTTCTTGCTCGTGGCCACAACGTTCACGTTCATGTTGGGGAGGATGTAGTCCGCCGGCGGGACGACCCAGTCGCCGTTCGGGTTGGATGCGTCGACCAGATACAGGGCCCCGCGACCCGAATTGCTGATCATCGCCGTCGTGACGGATGTGTCGGTCATCGACTTCACCGTGTTCGCACCGGCGGAGCGGGCAACCAGAGCTGCCATGCTGAGGCCGGAGAAGGAAAGTGCTTCAGGTCGAATTGTGTTGGTGCTCATCATGTTCTCCTCGATTTGTCGGTCTTGGTGACCGTGTGTTTCTGTGATGAGACAACTATGGCCCCGAAATCCCTTCGGGTCTGTCCACCTACGGGTCCGAGTGCTGGACGACATCGCTGTCCCCCGATCGGTGGACACAGCGCTCTCCGCCCACCCAGTGTCATGGGGTGGAGGCTTCGCCCACCCAGTGTCATGGGGTGGAGGCTTCGCCCACCCAGTGTCATGGGGTGGAGGCTTCGCCCACCCAGCGTCATGGGGTGGAGGCTCCGCCCACCCAGCGGGAGAACCTGTTCCTCTACCATTCAACCCACTCGTAGCGTGGCCACCATGACCGATCCTGACTTCTCCACCGCACCACTCGACGTCGTAGTCATCGGCGCCGGCGTCGCCGGCATGTACGCCATGCACCGACTTCGCGAGCAGGGACTGCGTGTCCACGGCTTCGAGGCGGGCTCCGGAGTGGGCGGCACGTGGTACTTCAACCGCTACCCGGGCGCACGCTGCGATGTCGAGAGTTTCGACTACTCCTACTCGTTCTCCGAAGAGTTGCAACAGGATTGGGACTGGAGCGAGAAGTACGCCGCGCAACCGGAGATCCTGTCCTACCTCGATCACGTCGCCGATCGCTTCGACCTACGCAGTGGGTTCACTTTCGATACCCGTGTCCTGAGCGCACAGTTCGACGAGGACTCGTCGACGTGGCGAGTGCACACCGACGGTGGTCATGACGTCACCTCGCGGTTCGTGGTGTGCGCCACGGGCAGCCTCTCGACCGCGAACGTTCCGAACATTGCAGGTCGCGAGACTTTCGGCGGTGAGGTCTTCCACACCGGCTTCTGGCCGCACGAGGGCGTCGATTTCACCGGCAAGCGAGTGGGAGTGATCGGCACCGGATCGTCGGGCATCCAGTCCGTTCCGTTGATCGCCGAGCAGGCCGATCACCTCTTCGTGTTCCAGCGGTCCGCGAATTACAGTGTGCCGGCGGGAAACACGCCTCTCGATGACAAACGACGCGCAGAGATCAAGGCCGACTACGCCGAGCGTCGAGCGCTGTCCAAGCGCAGTGGCGGTGGATCTCCGTTCGTTTCGGATCCTCGCAGCGCGCTCGAGGTATCCGAGGCCGAGAGAAACGCGGCCTACGAAGAGCGGTGGAAGCTCGGCGGTGTCCTGTTCGCCAAAACCTTCGCCGACCAGACCAGCAACATCGACGCCAACGCGACGGCGGCCGCATTTGCCGAGGCCAAGATCAGATCGGTGGTCGAAGATCAGGCCATCGCCGACCTGCTGATCCCGAACGACCACCCCATCGGGACCAAGCGGATCGTGACGGACACCGACTACTACCAGAGCTACAACCGTGACAACGTGAGCCTGGTCGATCTCAAGAGCGCACCGATCGAGGCAATCGACGAGGCCGGGATCAAGACGACCGACTCGCACTACGAACTCGACGCATTGGTGTTCGCCACCGGCTTCGATGCGATGACCGGGGCACTCGATCGCATCGAGATCCGTGGCCGCAACGGCGAGACCTTGCGAGAGAACTGGCATGCGGGTCCGAGAACCTATCTTGGTTTGGGAGTTCACGGCTTCCCGAACCTGTTCATCGTCACCGGGCCGGGCAGCCCGAGTGTGCTGTCCAACATGATTCTCGCTGCCGAACAGCACGTCGACTGGATCGCCGACGCGATCAACCACCTCGATTCGGCGGGCATCGACACCATCGAGCCGAGTGCCGAAGCCGTGGACAACTGGCTCGAGGAGTGCTCACGCCGGGCGTCGGCAACATTGTTCCCATCCGCGAACTCCTGGTACATGGGAGCCAACATCCCGGGAAAGCCGAGGATATTCATGCCCTTCATCGGAGGCTTCGGTGTCTACTCCGACATCTGTGCAGACGTGGCAGCAGCGGGATACCGAGGCTTCGAGCTGAACAGCGCGGTGCACGCATGAGCCGGCTGGAGGGCAAGCGGGTACTCGTGACGGGTGCGGCCGGCGGAATGGGACGCTCACACTGTGAGCGGCTCGCCGAGGAAGGCGCGTCCGTGATCGCGTTGGATGTCGAACAGGCGCAATCGGGGTTGGCGGAAACCGCTCAGGCAGTGCGTGATCGAGGCGGTGTCGCGGTCACCGGTGTGGCGGATATTCGGGACTTCGACGGTCTGGCCGCCGTCGTGGCCGAGTGCGTTACCGAACTCGGCGGGTTGGACGTCGTGGTCGCGAATGCAGGCGTCTACGACACGCCGGGACCGTCGTGGACCATCGATCCTGCAGTGTGGAACCGCTCGCTGGACGTCAATCTGACCGGGGCGTGGCACACCGTCAAGGCCTGCGTTCCGCACTTCGGCGACGGTGGATCCGTCGTTCTGGTCAGCTCGACAGCGGGAATCAAAGGTATTGCCGGAGCAAGTCATTACAGCGCAGCCAAGCATGCCGTGGTGGGCCTGGCCAGAACGCTGGCCAACGAGTTGGGGGCGCAGAGTATCCGCGTCAACTCCGTGCATCCGGGTTCGGTACGTACCCCGATGATCATCAACGAGCGAGTGTTCGCGAACCTGTGCCCGGACATCGAGAATCCCACCGAAGCAGACGCTGCTGCAGTGCTCAGCGCTCGCAACTTGCTGCCCGTTCCCTGGGTCGATCCGGTGGACGTCAGTAATGCGGTCCTGTTCCTCGCATCCGCGGAGTCCCGCTACATGACCGGCTGTCAGTTGGTTGTCGACGCCGGCCTGACCCAGAAAGTGTGAATTGATGACTTCTCGATTGGAAGGCAAGATCGCGCTGATCACGGGTGCGGCACGAGGAATCGGGCGGGCTCAGGCCGTGCGTTTTGCCGAAGAGGGCGCGGACATCATCGCGGTCGACGTGTGCACCTCGGTGGAAACCACAGTCACGCCGCCCGCGACGGAGGCCGATCTCGATGAGACAGTGGCGCAGATCCGGGCGCTGGGGCGAAAGGTCGAATCTGCGGTAGTGGACGTTCGGGATCTCGAGGCACTACGCAGTGCCGTGGACTCGGCCGTCGGAACGCTCGGTGGTCTCGACATCGTCTGCGCTACAGCTGGTATCACGTCCTCCGACGGGGCCCTGACCATGTCGGAAACGATGTGGCAGACCATGCTGGACGTCAATCTGACCGGCGTGTGGCACACCACGACCGTCGCGGCTCCGCACTTGATCGCGCGGGGCGGGGGATCGATGACACTCACAAGCTCCATCGCCGGACTTCGGGGGCTGGTCGGAGTCGCGCACTACACCGCAGCCAAGCATGGAGTCGTTGGTCTGATGCGTTCGCTGGCAAAGGAACTGGCTCCGCACAACGTACGCGTCAATACGGTCCATCCCACCAACGTCGACACCCTCATGATTCAAAATTCGTTGGTGCGCGGCAAGTTCCGCCCCGATCTCGAGAACCCGACGCGCGAAGAATTTGCTGCCGCAGCGATGACGATGAACATGCTCGCCATTCCGTGGATCGAACCGGTGGACGTAGCGAACGCTGCTCTGTTCCTGTCTTCCGACGAGGCTCGCTACATCACGTCGGTCGCCCTGCCGGTGGATGCAGGAAGTTCGTCCCGCTGAGGTTTCGAACAGCTGAAATCTTGAACAGCTGAGGTTTTGACACGCTGAGTTCCGCCACGGTGTGTAGCGTCGGTTTCACCTAACCGAAAGGCGTACACCGTGGCGGAACGGCGCTATCTGGAAGTCACCGTCGGGACCAACATCGTGATGGTCCTCGACCACCGCACGGTGGAGGTCTTCGACCGCACCGCCGCGAGCACGAGCGAAGTGGCTCGTTGGCATGTCGAACACATTGCGGTGAAGGCGAAACCGTCGAAGTCGGGACTGAAACTCACCATCGGGAACAGACTCGCCGACGACTCGATCGCGGTAGCAGGTCCACGGGCATCGCTGACCGTTCCGCCGGAGAACGAGGCAGCCGTCATCGCGTTCTTCGACGAGGTCAAGGCTGCTCGGGTGTGAATCGCCAGAAGATCTTCGGCGCGGATGATTCGGTTTCTCTAGTCGAGCACGTCGTACGCTGCCACGATAGCGTCCCGGCACGAATCCCGGTTTCATCCGGCGCAGAGGATTCATCTGCGTGACGATCGACCACAACTGACCAGCCACGTAATCGTGCGTGGCTAGTCAGTCGAAAGGCCGGCGATATCATGCTTTACGCGCGGCGGCATGGGCCCCGGCGACACGGCCGAATGCGAAGGCGTCGGCAATGTGGAATCCGCCGTCCTTCGCCGCGCTGTAGGTGGAACTGACCGCGCCCGCGGCGTAGAGGCCAGGAATTGGTTTGCGGGCAGTATCGAGTACGCGGGAATGACCGTCGCGGCGCGGCCCACCGCTACTCCATCCCAGCAGTGGCGACCCGGAGACGGCGTAGAACGGAGCGGTAGCCACCGGGGCCAAAGTTTCGGGATTGCGGCCGAACGAATGGTCGATGCCGTCCGCGCACGCCTCGTTGTAGCGTCGCACGCTCGTTTCCACGACTGTTGGGTCCAGTCCGAGTTTCTCGGCGAGTTCGGCGAGCGTGTCCGCCTTTAGGATCCATCCCTTGTCGATCTCGGCTTGATTGTCCGAGCTCCACTCGTACCCTTCGTCGAGAACCCTGTGGCCGACGGGCAGTGCGTCGCGGCCGGGGCTCAGCTGTCCGGCCAACCTCATCGTCTCGTCGAAGACGACGTTCATCGGTTGCACCGGAAAGTGTTGGTAAGAACCCTCTCTGAACACATGACCATGCCGCATTTCGGCTGACTCGTCGGTGAAGCGTCTACCTTCCCGGCTGAGGAACACATAGTTGTGCGCGTTCCACAGTGCGAGGAAGAATCCAGTCGGATTTTCGAGGTCGCCGGGAATTCCCGTAATGGTCATCATGTTGTTCATGTGCCACAGATCGGCGCCCACGGCCTGTGCCATGCGGTGACCGTCGCCGGTTGCCGATGGTGAGCCCCAGATCTTCGGATTCTCCAGACGCAAGTAGTCGCGCACCATCGTCGGATTTGCTTCGAATCCTCCGGTGGCAAGGATGACGCCCCGGCGTGCCTGGATCTGCGAAGTCTTTTCACCCGAACGGATCTCGACTCCGGTCACCGCTCCGGATTCATCCGTCAGCAGTCCGGTGGCTTCGGTGTCGAATAGTGTTGTGACGCCGCGTTCAGCGAGAGCGGAGACGAGGAACCGGTAGAGAAGTTCATTGCCCATCTTCCCTTCGACGGTGTCCATCCCTGCGTAACAAGAACTTCCGTCAAGTTCGGCGAACTCTGCCGTGGAATGGAAATCGCCGGTCATCGCTACAGTTGCACCCAGACTGCGGATCCAGTCGGACAGTCCGTGAGTGTTCTCGGCCCAGGCATCGATGACGTCCTCGGCAACGGGGAACTCCCCGTTCAACGAACGCAGGAAGGTTCGGGCGGCAGCGGGGTCCTGGTTGACGAACCATCCACTGCCGGACAGTCGAGTGTTGCCGCCCGCGGAATCAGGTCCGCTCTTTTCCAGAATCACGACCGATGCGCCGTCGGCGTGCGCTTGGAGCGCTGCGGCCGATCCGGCAGCTCCCGATCCGATGACGAGTACGTCGACAATGTTATCCATGTCACAGAAGGTATTGCGGAATGGTGGTGCGGCGAACCCACCTTCCCGATGAGCGAGAAAGCCAGTGGTCGACGCCGCAGAGACGTCGCCCCGGGGGCCAGGCGAGGTAGCGGTTCAGTGCGTCAGGGGTGGCGCCAAAAGTGCGATATCGCGCTGTGACGTTTTCGAGACCCTAGCGTTATAGATGTGGTTGTGTCGGCGAAACCTGCCGGTGGCAGAGTTCGTCTGGAACGCAGTGACCGACACGGTTGGTTATCCGACGCACAGTGATTCATCGCTGATTCGGGCGGTGGGGCACGCCGAGTCCAGACAAGAGGCTTTCATGACTACGATCAACGAACGTTCTTCAGCTGCAAATGTTCTCGATCTCTTTGACAGCGCCGGCCGAGAAGGGCATCGGTACAGTATCGACGTGGAAAGCTACACCCCTTCGTATGCGGTACTGAGACTTGCCGGAGAATTGGACATGGGTCAGCGGGTGGAATTGGTGCACGCGCTCGACCGACTTCTCCTGGTCGGAACCGATATTCACGTCGATCTCTCCGGCGTGACCTTCATGTCGTCCGGAGTGGCGAATGCCGTTGTCGATGCTGCGGGGCGTGGCAACAACCGCATTCGCTTGTTTGCCCCGACGCGAGCGGTCTCCATGATCTTTCAGGCTCTCGGCGCCTCCGAACTCATTGCGGGCGATGCCACGTCGACCGCTGATGCTCTCGGTGCTTGAGCCGGAAACAACTGCCACGAACGATGTGAAGTGAGCAGTGCTCGATACGCGTTGACTTGGTATCTGGTCTGATCTGCGTGTCGATGTGCACTTTGCGGCGCGGGATCAGGTTGTCGTCACCGGGTTGCGCCGAGATTTGCGGTAGTCTCGTTCGGTGTCGAGCAGCCGGCGCTGCCATCGACGCGTCCGGCCGCATGAACGCTTGGTGGTCCCGACTCGTAGTGAAGAGCCACACCATGGCGTATGACACCAGCAACGGTTCGACATCGTCGAATTCTCCGATCACCCAGTTCTCCGATGTGATTGGTCTGGAAGTAAGCATGCAGTTCGCACCGATACGCCGCCTCGACGACCACGCACTTGCAGGCGCCGAGTTGCAATTGCGTGGGCCTGACAATTCCTCTCTGTGTTCGGCGCATGCCCTCCGTCGCGCCTCGCAGTTGATGCAGCAACGCTCGGAATTCGACAGTCACAAACTGGCCATGTCCCGTACTGCACTCGCATGCACCGTCGCGGATCGCCTGCCGTTGCTGGTGGCAGTCGACTCGGCTTCCCGAGCAGCTCTGAACGCTCCTGGTATCGAAGGAGCGACGAGAAATCTGCAACGGATCGTCATCACGGTTGACAGCGCATCGGTGCTTACCGATCCCCACAACTCTCTGGCAGTGATCAGAGAAGCCCGCGCGGGCGGGCGTCTGATTGCACTCGACGGTGTCGGCATCGACAGGCACTCGGCGACACTTCTGTCTTTGGTCGAACCCGACATCATTATCACTTCCGCTGAATTGCTTTCCAAGGCAGCATATTTCGAAGTGGGAACGACGGTGCACGCGCTCGGCGCCTACGTCGAGCGATCGAACGCGATTATCCTTGCCGAGGGTGTCGACTCGGAATCGTCCCGTCTTGCCGCAATCACCATCGGAGCCACATACGGAACGGGTGAGTTGTATCCCGCAGTCGACGATCCGAGTTCACTGTTGTCCGAACCGGTCGTCGCGATGCCCGACAGTCCGGTGTGGAGTGATCCCATCCCCGAGGTGGGCACTCCCTACTCGATCGTGTCTGCTCACAGCCGGATCCGGCGCGGTACCAAGCGTCTGTTGATCCAACTGAGCAAGTCCCTCGAAGCGCAAGCCGCCACATCGGGTTCCTCGATGCTTGTTCTGGGCACCTTTCAACAAGCCGAGCATTTCACCGCATCCACAACAGCACGGTGGCGTCACCTCGCCGATACCGTAGGGTTTGCCGGTGTCTACGGTGTCGGACTGTCCGTGATGCTCGACGGTAAAGTTCAACACGCACCGCTCGACCCGGGTGATGATCTCGTCAACGAGTGGACGGTCGTCACTCTGGGACCACACCATGCGGCGATGCTGTCGGCGCGAGATCTTCATGACAACGGTCCAGATCTCGAGCGGACCTTCGACTTCGTGCAAACCTACGATCGCACCACCGTCACCCAGGCAGCGCACTCTATTCTTCGTCGTTACCCCAAGACGAATTCGTGAACCCCGTACCGATGTTCTCGACGTTCGCCGCGAGCGCTGCCCGACCGGCGATCGTGGCTAAGGAGTGGCCGGGCGCCGCGCAGCACGTCTCTTTGCTGCAGAGTTGAGTAGATACCTTTCGGCGACCGTGTAGTCCGTGACGGTTGCGCCATCCGGCGCTGTGGTGTGGGTGAGCAGTTCGAGATAGCGGCGACGGAAGACATGGGCGTCGGATTCTGCGAGTAGGAACTCCGCCGCTGCGACGACCTCTGGTTTCGGAGCAGCGCGTGCATGCCGGTTTCGGGCGGGCCGAGTGCTCATGTTTTCCTCTGGATTTCGAAAGCGTCTGTGCCGGTAGTCATGTGCGAGTCGATCTTGACGTCGGTTCGGTCGCTACCGGTCATGAGAAGTCGTGAGTGGTTTCAGATCGATCGGTTGTCCGTCGGAGGGGAACGGCAAGGACATGTAGTTGAGAGGGGCGGTGTAGCCGGGCGCGACCTGCCAATCGAAGCGTGTGAGCAGGTGGTGCATGATCGCTTTGATTTCGACGCCGGCGAAGTGCATGCCGAGGCATTTGTGCACGCCTCCACCGAACGGTTCCCAGGCATACCGGTGCACCTTGTCTTCACGTCGGTGGTCCGCGAAACGTTCGGGATCGAAACGTTCGGGGTCGGGCCAGTACTGCGGCATGTGGTGAGTGAAATGTGGCACCACTGACACGTAGGTCCCAGCGGGTACGAAGTGGTCCTGTATCTGGGTGTCACACACCGCTCGGCGAGCCATGACCGGCACGGGAGCGACGAGTCGGAGGCATTCTTTCATCACCAGGTCCAAGCCGGCGAGTTGGTCGAGTTCGGCATAGCTCGGCGTCGACGTACTCAGTGCGAGTGATTCCGCCCGACATCTGTTCTGCCACTGAGGATTCTGGCCGAGATATTGCATCATTGTCGAGATGGTGATGGTGGAGGTGTCATGTGCGGCCATCAGCAGGAAGATCATGTGATCGATCACCTCGCCGTCGCTGAAGCGCTGTCCGGTGTCTGATTCGATGTGACAGAGAACGGAAAACAGGTCGTCGGTTTCGCGTGAACGGCGCGCAGGTAGGTAGCGGCGGAAGAAGTTTTCGAGGGTTCGGCGCCCGTCGAGGCCGCGCTTCCATCTGGTGCCGGGAACTCGATAACGGATCACCGAGGTTGCAGCTTGCACGCAATCGACGAAAGCTTTTTTCACAGAGTCGATTTCGTTGTCAGTGGTCCCTTCCGCGCCGCCCATGAAGATGTCGGTCGCGAGGTTGAGTGTGAGAGCTTTGAGAGCGGTGTAGGCGCGGAAGCCATCGGACGGAGTCCAGGCGTCGAGCGCGGAGGCGATCGCGGGATTCAGCACGTCCACGGTCTTTTCGAGACGCGATCTCGTGAAGGCTTGTTGCATGATGCGTCGTTGTCGTAGGTGCTCTTCGGAGTCGAGAAGCATCAGACCCCCGTGAAAGAAGGGACCGATGAGCACTGACCACCCGTCGCTGTTGACAAAAGCGCGGTCCTTGTTCTGGAGAACTTCTTGGCATGCGTCGGGTCCGAGGGCTGCGACCCACCGTCTACCGGCCATCGAGAACCACGAGACCTCGCCGTAACGATCCCAGCGTTTTTGCATCAGAGCTAGAGGGTCGCGGATGTATTCGAAAGTTTGCCCTATTCCGGGTAGTCCCGAATTGCCTGAGATGGGACGCAACTGCGACCGGATGGGTGGAGCGGCCAGGATTTTCGACATCACGTACCTGCCTTCCGTTTGCATCTGACAGTGGCGCCTGTCAGATGGGGGTAGTCTGCGTCACAGTCGCGTTGTCTGTCAAGATCGACTCATGGCTTCTCCCACACCCCGTCGATATGCCGGTCTGAGTGGTGAGCAGCGGGCCGCGCTTCGGCGTGAAAGCTTGCTCGCAGCAGGACTGGACGTGTTTGCAGCCGCGGGCAGGCAGGGTGCCACCATGACCGCCATCTGTGCGCATGCCAAGCTGACAGAGCGATATTTCTACGAGAGTTTCACCAGCAGGGACGAACTCCTCCAGCAGGTTTTCGACGGAATCGTCGACGAGGTGCGCGTGGCCGGAATGGCTGCACTCCGAACGACCGATGGGACACGGGAGGAGCGCGTGCGGAGCGCCATTGCTTCGTTCGTCAACATCCTGACGGACGATCCTCGAAAAGGGCGTGTCGCGATGGTCGAGTCGGTGGCTTACGAGCCGCTGCGCACTCACAGGCGGGGAGCGCTGCGTGGGTTCGCGCAGATGGTGGCCGACGAGGCTGCGCTCTTGTACGGCGATCGAGCTTGGCCTCCCCATCAGGGTGAGATCAACGGATTACTGTTCGTGGGCGGCCTGGCCGAATTGGTGACGGCCTGGCTCAACGGCGAAATCGACATCACGCCCGCTGAGATCGTGGATGCCGCAACCTTCCAATTCACATCCACAGCGCACCGATGAAACGCGGGGCCGGCGATGCGGACTGCCAACTCCAGTGGGCGGCATGTGTCGTGATTCGAGGCAGTTTCGGGTCTGAATTGTCGATGACACTGTCCGCGCGGGTCCAGGGCTCTGCAGCCGCGAAGTACAGACGTTGGCCGCCGACATAACGGTTCATCGACGGGTGTTCCGGATCCGCGTTCGTTCCGTCGCGAAGGTTCATTCGCTCGGCGGTGATCTCGAAGGACACGTCGAGAAAGATCGAATAGTCCCATCGGGAAGCAAATTCGTCCCGATGCATAAAGAGTCCCTCGACGAGGACCACGGCTCCGTCGGCTGCATGCAAGTACGCGTCGCTGTCCCGTCGTGGTCGGTACTCGCGGTCACCTCCCGGTCTCAGAGGGGCGAGAACATGACGCTCGAGGGCGTCGTAGTCGTAGCTGTCGAGCCAGAAGCCTTCCGGTGACAGCCGACCTCTGCGATGGCGAATCTCCGGCGGATTGAGGAAGTCGTCGACGTGAATCACAATGGCGGGGCGTTCATTCAGCTGTGCTGCAAGACTTTTCGTGAATGTCGTCTTGCCGCTCCCGTCGACGCCGTCGATCGCGACGACGGGAGAGCCGCGCAGCGCGTTTATTTCGGCGGCCAAGGTCTCGAAGACCGTCTTGGTGCTCATCGAGCAGTTCTTCCCGCGCTCGTAGCGACGCGAAGAGGCCCGGTGTCGTACAGGATTCGGTGGCCGTCTTCGAGGACGCGTCGAGTGCCCGCGTCGAGCGGAAGGTCGGCCCAGCTCTCGCTCGCGAAATTCAGTTCGACGAGAAGACCGGACCGTAGGCGGAAGCGTCGTTCTCGGACTGGCCCCCAGTTGGCGGCTCTGATGAATCGCGCGTCGGGGCGGAGCCGGTCGAACCAGTCTTCATTTGCGAGCGCGTTCGCGTCGTCGGCCAGGATCATCAGATCAAGATCACTCGCCATACGCTCCGCGCCGCGCGCGTAGGACCCGACCAGCGCTACAGCTTTGACGTCATCGTGCTCAGCGGCCCATCGTTCGACGTCGACGAGCAGCGCGTTCACCGCACGTCTTCGTCCCTTCAACCTTGCTGACATACCGGCATCATTCCCCATCGCCACCCTTCTCCGTAGCTTCGCCGGGGCCTCTATCCTGGAACTGTCAGTGACAAGCCAGGGGAGGGGTGCGTATGTCCAAGGAAGTATCGGCGGGTCTGGCTGTTGGTGCGATGGTTCTTGTTGCAGGCTTGATCTGGACTGGATTTCCCCTCGACATGTATTCGATTGTCGCCGTGATCTTTGCAATGTGCGGTGGATTCATCACTTGGATCTACGTACGCGCAAATGAAGAGAGCACCGGAGACGCTGCGACGGAAGAAAGAAGTCAATGAAGACGATCATCGTGTGTACCTCTGTCTCCCATGGCAATACGAAGCTGATCGCCGACGTCATCGGAGAAGTTCTCGATGCTCGCGTGGTCGAGCCCGGTGACATCGACGCCGCGCAGCTCGCCGACTACGACCTCGTGGGGTTCGGCTCCGGCATCTACCTACGCTCGTACCACGCAGATTTACGCTCGTTCGTCGAGGCACTCCCCGAAGAACGGCGATCCAAGGCTTTTGTCTTCGCCACCAGTGGTTTTCCTGACAAGGGGATTCATCGCTTCTCGCGTCCACTGGTTCAGTTGCTCGAACAGAAGGGCTTCGATGTGGTCGCAGCCTTCTCGTCCCGTGCGTGGGATACCTATCTCCCGTTCAAGCCGTTCGGCGGTATCCGGAAGGGGCGGCCGAACGCCGACGACCTGGAATCGGCGCGCATGTTCGCCGAAATGCTACGCGGAAGCGTTCAGGACAGCTTGCCCGGCACCGGGTAGCTGCGCAGGCTCATCTCCAGCTCACCGGCGTCGGCAAGGTCGTTGATCGTCTGGCGCAGAGCGCCACACGTCCGTTGAGCGTTGGCACGGCTGTTCACGCGACCCAACTCCGGGCACACTTCCTGCGACTCTTCGAGCCATTGGACGCTGGTGTGCGCTTCGCTGTACTTCTCGACGAGGACGCGATTTCCGCAGTTGCGGCAACTGACCTGACGCATCAGCGTGCAATCAGATCGGCCGGTGACCAGAAGGCGCGCATGCTCGTGATCTTGGCGTCCTCGTCGAAAGTCATGACGTCGATCGGTTCGACCTCGTAGACCTGATCGCCCACCGGTGTGACGACGCGGAAGTGGAAGGCCGCGCTGGATCCGCTCACCCGCAAGGTAAGCAGTTCCGTCTCTTGCGAACCGCCCTCGAGAGCGCCGTAGAACTCGGTGATCGCGGCCTTGCCGACGCGGGGTTCGCTGCCGACCGGGTCTTCGAGCGTCGCGTTCTCGGCGTAGAGGGCGGCGATGTCCGCTGACGATCCGCGAGCCACGGCGTCGAGGTAGGTGGTAACCGTCGCCGTGATCGCGGCCGTGGTGTCTGGTTCGAGAGTGGTCATCGAGTTAGTCCGATCAGTCGAGAAGTTCAGGGTCTGACAACTACTTCGGACGCTATCGGTGCGGGCTCGATTCGGCGCCGGCATCTCCCACGCAGCGGGACAGCCTGAGCACTCAGGCGTCGAAGCGTCCGAACCCGCCGCGGTAGAACAGAAGCGGACCGTCGTGGCGCAGCACGTTCAGATCGGTGATGCGTGCGACGACGATGGTGTGATCACCGGCGTCGTGCTCCTGCTCGACCGTTGCTTCGATGCGGGCGAGCGCGCCGCTCAGCGCCGGAGCACCGTTGCCGGCGGCATCCCAATCGACGCCGAGGAACTTGTCCGTCCCGCCGCGAGCGAACGCCGAACACATGTCCTGCTGATCGTGGGCGAGAACATTGATGCAGAGAGTTCCCGTTTCGCGAAGCTTCGGCCAACTTGTCGACGTCTTCGCCGGGCAGAACGAGAGCAACGGGGGATCAAGCGATACCGAGACCAGGGACTGGCAGGTGAAACCGAGGGGTGAATTTCCGTCGTGAGCGGTGATGACGGTGACGCCGGTGCAGAAATTGCTCATCACGTTGCGAAGTGTGCGTCCGTCCAGAACTGGCGGCTCGGCGTTTTCCACGGTCATGTCGTCTCCTTGTTCAAATCTTTTGTTCAAAACTCTGCAAACAGCTTCAGAAGCAACGATGTGTGGCGCCGCGGCCGTAATCCAGCGGCAGTCCCACTCAATGGCAGCAATGGCTTCTCGGCACGGGTCAGGACCGACCGAGTGGCAGGTGGTGGGGTTTCGAGCAAATTTGATCCCGCTCAGCGGTCCGTTCGGATTCTACGAAACCAGCAAATGACCAGTGATTGTTAGACTTCGGGCATGTCCGAACCTGATGACGTGTCCCGAGGACTTCCCGCTACCAGCTGGGCAGTGCTCGGGATGCTGACGTTCGGGGAGGAGCTGACCGGAAACGATTTGAAGAAGTGGGCTGACTGGAGTGTCGGCTTCTTCTATTGGAGCCCGTCCATCAGCCAGGTGTACGCAGAACTGAAGAAGCTCGAAAGCATCGGGTTCGTGGAGTCCCGGGTCGTCTCCGAACCAGGGGTGCGAGGCAAGCGCCTTTACTCCATTACTCAGTCAGGAACCGACGCCGTCCGGACGTGGTCACGGGAGGCACCGGTGGAAGTTCCGGTGCTCAAGCACGGTGTGATGTTGCGTCTGTGGATGGGACACCTCAACGAGCCCGAGCGACTGAAGGCGCTGGTGGAAGCCCACATCGCCAATGTCGAAGAGCAGATTCGACGCGCGAAACTCCACGCAGATCATGCCGAGAACGAGCCGGCCTGGTCGTTCCCGGTCATGACGTTGCGATGGTCGGAACGGTACTTCCGAGCCGAGATCGAACTTGCTCGCGAACTGCTCGACGACATCGATCGTGCGACCGCCGAGTTCGCGAACGTCGCCGAGCACGACCGACTGGGATCACCGTTGCCCTCGACGCCTGGCAAATGGAAGAACGTCGAGGAGTACGTGTTGGCGCTCGAGCAAGCCGGGCTCACCGGCAACGGTTCGAGTATCTGAGTCAGGCCCCGGCTGCGGTCGGCATGTTGCGCAGCAGATGACGACGTTGCAAAGTCGGAGTGACGCTCAGCGATCCGCCGTCGATGCCTCGCCAAATGGCAGCGGCCGCCATACGGACCGGCGCTGCGCTGACGTGGTCGAGGCGGAGGGCCTTCGACGGCGCGCAGATGGATACCGCGGCGACGGCGCGGCCGATGGGGCCGATCGGTGCCGCAAGACAGCTGAATCCCGGTAGGCCGTTTCCGGATTCGAAGGCCACCCCGGACTCGCGGATTCTGGCGAGGTGGGGCAGTGCGTAGCCCGAGGACTTCGGCGAACCGAACGCGAGCAGTGCCTGACCGATCGCAGTGGTCTCGGCGCGGCGTCGACCACCGACACGCGTCGGCACTGCGGCGGCGAGGCGTCCGCCGATCTTCTCCATGTAGACCACATCGGGCCCGTCGAGGATGCCGAGGTGAACCACGAATCCGGTGACTCGGTAGAGCTCATGGAGAAGGGGCATGGCTGCAGCGTGGAGGCGGTCCTGATGAACCGCGAGCGATCCCAGTTCGACGAGGCGCATACCGAGTTCGTAGTCACGGCCGTCGCGACGCAGCCAACGCATCGAGACAAGACGTTCGAGCATGCGGTGGGCAGACGAGCGGGGAAGGCCCGTGCTCCGAACGACTTGAGCGAGCGTCAACCTGCCGGGACCGTCGAAGGCGTCGAGAACCAGCGAGACGCGATCGAGAATTGCTGTCGGGGCCGAATCGGCGCCTAAAGCATCCACAGCCTGCAGTGTCATCGTGTACCTCACTTCTCTTAGAGCTCCACAACCAGTGAACTGGCTATTTCAATTAGAAATAGTGTCATAGAGTTACGGATTTGTGAAGTGGATCACCGGTCTGTTTTCGGGCGCGTCGCGGGTGGAAACGACGAGGGGGTTTGCGCGAATGCTCGCGCAAACCCCCTCGTCGTTTAACTACTGGCAGGTATTACATCGCCACCGGCAGGTATTGATCGCCACCGGCAGGTATTGATCGCCACCGGCAGGTATTGATCGCCACCGGCAGGTATTGATCGCCACCGGCGGGTACTACATAGCTGCCAGTGGTTCGCTTCCGGACCAGTCGTGGCCCCAGTAGCTGTCAGCGGTGATCTCCTCGGAGGAGTACGAGTCCTGATCCACCCTCGCGCCCTCGGTGCCGAACTCGATGTCCCAGCCGCCGGGTGCGCGGACGTAGAAGGAGATCATCTTGTCGTTGGTGTGACGACCCAGGGTCGACGACACGGAGAATCCGTCCTTCATCACGCGGTCGAGTGCCTGGCCGACGGCGTCGAGGGTGTCCACCTCGACCATGATGTGAATCAGGCCGGGTGCGCCGCCGTGCGGTGCCGGGCACAGGGCCAAGCTGTGGTGACGCTCGTTGACGCCCATGAAACGGATTCGCAGCGGCCCGAATTCAGGCGGGGCCGGCAGGCGGAAGGCGCCGCGCGGGTAGAAGCCGAGCACCTCGGTGTAGAAGTCGAAGCTCGCAGCACTGTCCATGACGGGGAGTACGACGTGGCCGAGACCCTGTGAGCCGGTGACGAATCGAGCGCCGAAGGGCGTCACCACGGGGCTGTGGTCGAGGATCGCTCCGTGGAAGACCTCGATGGCTGCTCCGCCGGGATCGGTGAAGGCGATGACCTCTTCGACCCGTCGAGCATCTGCTTCGGCGAGCGAAAGCTGCTCGACCTCGGTGCCGTTCTTTTCGAGTGCTTCTTGAACGCGGCGCAGTGCGGCGTGGTCGGCGACCTCCCAACCGATGTTGACGATCTCGTCGCGCTCACCCTCGACGACGACGATGCGAGCAGCACGCTCGTCGAGTCGTAGGTAGAGCGCGTTCTCGTCCGGCCCACTGCCCTTGGCGAAGCCGAGAACGTCGAAAGCGAAAGTGCGCCAACGTGCCATGTCGTTGGTCGAGATCTTGACGTAGCCAAGTCCCTTGATGTCAGTGCGTGTCATCGTGTCTTTTTCCTGTCGATTTCTTGTGTCGAAGTCTGATCAGATCATCGCCCGCAGCGGACCCTGCGGGTCTGCGCCGAGACGGCTCAGTGATGCGGCGTGGAAAACGGTGCTCGGCACGTGAATTGCGTGATGCTGTCCAGCATGAGCATCGCGCCAGAATCGCTGAAGCGGCTTGTCCATCCGCAATGCGTTGCCACCGCAGCGTGGGTAGACCTGATCGATTGCGTTGACGGCGCGCCAGGCGGCCTGTACCTGAGTCTGACGTCCCTCCGCGCGCTGCTCGAAGGTCACTTCCTTGCCAGCGTCCACTCGATCCCACATGCGGTCGACGTTGGCAAGCAGGGTGTCGCGCGCAGCCCGGATGTCGGCGGTTGCCTGACCGATGGCGAACAAGGTGTACGGGTCGTCCTTGATCGCCGTGCCCTGCGCGTTGATGCGATCGGCTTGGTACTCGTTGGCGTGGAAGAGCATTCCCTCGCAGATGCCAATCGTGGCGGCGGTGATTCCGAGGGGGAAAATGTTCGACCACGGCATGAGGTACAGCGTCTCGGTGCGCCCGTACTTGCGCACTGCCGTGCCGTCGATGACCTCGTCGCAGTCCATGACGCGGTAATCGGGGACATACGCATCCTTGACTACGAGATCCTTGGAGCCGGTGCCGCGAAGTCCCATGACATCCCACGAGTCTTCAATGATCTCGTAGTCGGTGCGCGGAATGATCACATGGAGCATGCGCGGCGGCATCTCCATGTTGCCGTCCTTGTCACACGCCATCGCGCCGAGGAATGCCCAGTCGCAATGGTCGGTACCGGAGGAGAACTGCCAGCGACCGGAGAACTTGTAGCCGCCGTCGGTGGGGATACACATTCCGCCGGGCATGTACGGCGATGCCATCCAGGTGTCGGGATCGGATCCCCAGATCTCCTGCTGCACCTTGGGATCCGCGAACGCGAGTTGCCACGGGTGAACTCCGACGATCCCGTGGACCCAGCCGGCCGACGGGTTCAGTGAAGCCATCCGCATGACGGTTTCGGCGAATTCGCGCGGATGCGCCTCCATGCCGCCATGTTCCTTGGGCTGCAGCATGCGGATGGAACCGATTGCCTTCATCTTCTTGGCGGTGTCGTCGGCCACCCGGCCGATCCGCTCGGCCTCGATGCCTTCGGCGAAGATGTCGTCGGCCATCGCGTTGATCTGTTCGAGCACTTCGTACGTCATGTTGTTCCTTGCATCCAGTCTGGTTGTCTCAGCAGTGTTTTCGACTGCGGATCAGGAGGTTGTCTCGAGTGCCTGGGCGTCGCGTGCGGCAACGTTTTCGGCGACTTCCCGCTTCCAGCTCTCCACTGCGCGGGTGGTGTCGATCTCGAATTCGAAGCGCTTCGTCATGTCTTCCGTGACATTCTCGACGTCGGTGTAGAACTGGTTGTACCAGCGACGCAACTGGTAAACCGGGCCGTCCTCCTCGGAGAGCAGGGGGTTGTCGATCGGAGCTTTGTTCTTCCAGATCTCCACGTCCTGAAGGAATCCCATCTCGACGCCCTCGGTGAACTGCGCGGCCATCGCGGCAGTGGACTCGTCGTCCATACCGGGTAGCTTCTTGACCATCGCGCCGTACTGCAGGACGAACGCATTGTTCGAGATCGGGTAGTGGCAGTTGATCAGGACGGTCTCGATGATCTGCCCGTTGGCTTCGCTCTTGATCCAGTCGATCATGTACGACGGTCCGAAATATGAAGCATCCGAACGGAGCACAGCGTTGGGATCGCCGTAGTTGGTGCCGCTGATGACGTCCTCACGTCCCACCGATTCCATGTACTGGCTCGCGACATGACCTTCGAAGATGTTCTTGAAGTACTTGGGGAACGAGTAGTGAACGTAGAAGAAGTGGGCCATGTCCACGACGTTGTCCACGATTTCGCGGCAATGAGAGCCTTCGATGGTGAGCGTGTTCCAGCTCCAGGCGCTCCACTCATCGCTTCCGAAGCCCTCGATGTCGGGGATCGTGACCTCGGCGGGCGGGGGATTTCCCTGGGGATCGTGCCAGACGAACAGCTGACCGTTCTTCTCGAGAGTGATCCATGCCCGCGTCTTGGCCAGCGGCGGAACGCGTCGTGCGTAGGGGATCGCCGTACATTTTCCGTTACCGCCCCAACGCCAGTCGTGGAACGGGCAGGCGATCGAATCGCCCTTGACGGTTCCGTGAGCAAGGTTGCCACCCATGTGGCGGCAGTATGCGTCGAGAATCTTGATGTCGCCCTTGCTGTCGGCGAAGACGACAAGGCTGGTGCCGAATGCCTCGATCTGGTGGGGCTGACCGTCGCGATAGGTATTGCTCAGTCCGAGGCAGTGCCATCCACGTGCGAACCGTGCGGGAGGCGCTGCCGCTTCGATTTCTCGAATTTCCTCGCCGGCGCCCGTCTGCGTCGGGGTGTCCGTAGTGGTGAGTGGGCCGGTTCCGAGTGCCATGTCTTCCTCCGAGCCGCGTCTTGCGACGCTCCAGTGATGTGATCCGTCTCATACAACGACGAAGCGTCCGCTGGAGATACGGCAGTTCCCGCTGGATGGAACGCCTACTCGGTGACCTGCAGAGATTCAGCTCGCGAGTGTCGCCACATCGTCGATCGCGTAAGTCGCCCAGGCCCGGGCGGTGACGACCCCAGCGGGATCGGTGGCGACCAGAGCTACGTCGGCCACGCTCTCGTGGTCCTTCTCGTACGTCGCGAGCACTGTCACGGAGCAGTGCAGATCTGCTCCCGTGGAAGTCGCGGTGGAACGTCCGCGGAAGCGTCGTAGTGACGCCGAGCCGTAACGACGAGCAGCGAAATCAGCAAGGGCGGCAACGGAATCGGTTCCGGTGCCCGCTGTCGGGACTTCCCGGACGAAGACCTCGGCCACCAGATGTCCGGTCTGGTCGTGGTATTCGGTGATCCGCTCGAGTGTCGAACTCAACGCCCTCACGGATCCGGTGAGCAGTGCGCCGGGATCGGGGCGTCCGAAGAACACGACGTCCTGCTCGACGACGGCCCCGTCGGGTGCCGAGCGCACGGTGCCGTACAACGAGTCGAAATCGGAGAGGAGCGTGGTGGCAGTACGCGGAGCAGTTGCCGTGAAGTGGGCGGTACCGAGGTTGGTAGTCATGACACTCTCCGTTGGACGCGACCGAGACGCTGTCGTCTCGGTGGGTACATCGACGCTAACCACCGCTCTCACGGGTGACGACGGGCTTCCCGCTGATCGGGAGCATTCTCGGATTCGATCGAAGAGGTGGAACCTGTTCCAGTTTTGTGCAATTCTGGATATCGTATCCGTGACCGGGAGCACATCTCGATGACTGCACGCGCCGAGCCGAAGGAAGACCAGATGACAGACGAGTTCGCTGACCTGCACCGACCGGTATACGGTCCGGACCTGCTCATCACCGCTCTGGAACGCAATCACGACAAGCCCGCGCTGTACCTCGGCGACGTGATCCTCACCGGCGGTCAGATGCGCGATCAGATCAGCTGCTTCGCCCAGGCGCTCGCGTCTTTGGGAATCACTCAGGGCACCAGCACCGCGATGCTGTCGAAGAATCGCCCCGAGGTTCTGATCAGTATGGGCGCGACCATGATCACCGGCTGCCGGGCGAGCGCCTTGAACCCGATGGGATCGCTCGACGACCACAAGTACATCGTCGACGACGCCGAGATCGAGACGCTGATCTTCGATCCCAATGCCTTCGAAGAGCGTGCCGCCGAGTTGAAGGCGTCGTCACCCTCGTTGACCAACGTGCTCTCGATGGGGCCGTCCGAGGTGGGAATCGACATCCTCGCGCTGGCTGCCACGTTCGAGCCCGCGCCGCTGAAGGCAGCGCACGTCGACGCCGAAGACGCCAGCAGCATGGTTTACACCGGTGGAACGACCGGCAAGCCCAAAGGTGTTGTCGGATCCTTCCGTTCGGGTGCTGCGCTCAATCAGATCCAGATGTCGGAGTGGCAGTGGCCCGAGGACAACCGCTTCCTCATCTGCACGCCACTCTCACACGCAGGTGCAGCGTTCTTCATCCCGACCTTGCTGCGCGGCGGTGCGTTGATCGTCCTGCCTGCCTTCGAGCCAGGTGCTGTGCTCGAAGCGATCGAGAAGCACAAGATCACGGCAACCATGTTGGTGCCCACCATGATCTACATGCTCATGGACCACCCCGATCTGCCCAAGCGGGACGTCTCGAGTTTGCAGACGCTGTTTTACGGAGCGTCCGCGATGTCTCCCGCCAGACTGCAGGAGGGCATCAAGAAGTTCGGTCAGATCTTCTTCCAGTTCTACGGTCAGACCGAGTGCGGCATGACTATCTCGGTGCTGCGCAAGGAAGAACACCTCGCCGACGATCCGGCCCGCCTCGCCACGTGTGGGCGTCCGGTGCCGTGGCTCGACGTCCGGTTGCTCGACGACGACCTCAACGAGGTGCCGCAGGGAGAACTCGGTGAGATCTGCGTCCGTGGCCCGCTGATCATGAAGGGCTACTGGAAGAAGCCGGCCGAAACCGCCGAGGCGTTCCGGGGTGGTTGGCTGCACACCGGCGACATCGCGCGCAAGGACAAGGACGGGTTCATGTCCATCGTCGATCGCAAGAAGGACATGATCGTGACCGGTGGTTTCAACGTGTTCCCCCGCGAAATCGAGGACGTGATCTCGGCGCATCCGTCCGTCGCGTCGGTGGCGGTAGTCGGTGTGCCCGACGACAAGTGGGGCGAAGCCGTCAAGGCCTGTGTCGTACTTCGTGCCGGACTGACCGTCGACACCGAGGAACTGGTCGACAAGGTGAAGGCAGCCAAGGGTTCGGTTCACGCGCCCAAGAGCATCGACTTCGTGGATTCCCTTCCGCTGACGCCGCTGGGCAAGCTGGACAAGAAGGCGCTGCGCGCGCGGTACTGGGAGACCAGCGCCCGCGCGGTCTAGGAACCAGCGTCGTGTAGCGAAGGGTCAGCGTTTCCAGACGTAACGACGTTCCGGGCGGCCCACCACTCCGTATTTCAGCGAAGTGGTGGACCGCCCGGTTTCGTAGAGGTATTCGAGGTAGCGCCTCGCGCTCGCGCGTGAGATGCCGACCCTCTCGGAAATGTCTGTGGCCGAGGCGGGTTCGGTTTCGTCTCGTAGTGCTGCCTCGACCAGCTGAAGGGTCTCAGGACTGAGTCCTTTCGGTAGACCCTTGAGGGACGACGCCGTTGTCGCGCCACCTGCCACGCCGAAAGCCTCGTCCACCGCCTCCTGTTCTGCTTCGCCGGAGCTGTCGAGATTCGCATATGTCGATCGGTAACGCTCGAGACGCTCACGGAGAACCTCGAACGTGAAGGGCTTCATCAGGTAATGCACGACGCCGCTGCGCAGCGCTTTCTTGACCGAGCCGGCCTCGCGCTCACTAGTGATGACAAGAACATCCAGCTCCGGTGCCAGCTCGCGAAACGGGGCGATCAGATCGAGTCCGGTGGTGCCGGGCAGGTGGACGTCGAGAAGCACCAGGTCGGGTTGCAACTCACCGACTGCGGCCAGCGCGGTCTCGGCCGAATGGGCAACGCCGCACACTTCGAAACCGTCTATCCGTGAGACGAATCCGCTGTGCACCTTCGCCACCATGAAGTCGTCGTCGACCACCAGTACCCGGATCATGCGCCCTCTCCGTCGTGTAGGACTGCGCTGAAGACAGTCCACTCGATGTCCTCTGCCGAACGAGTGCTCACGGTGACGTCGCCGCCCCGCCGACGACACGTCAGGCGCACCAGCGCCAAACCGAAACCGTGTCCGTCACTCGATTGTCCCTTGGTGCTCCAACCCTGGCCGAACACCCTGTCGCGATTCTCCGGCGCGATACCGGGGCCGGCGTCCTCGACCCGCACTTCGACCGCGGTGCCACGGCCCCGAATCGACAACCGAACCTTGCGGCGCGCGGCTTCCGGCATCTCACCGACGGCGTCGACGGCATTGTCGACGAGGTTTCCGACCACTGTCACGAGATCTCGTCCGAGTCTGCGGTCCACCGGTTCCAGATGCGTGTCCGCCGCCAGCTCGACCGTGACCAACCCCTGTGCAGCAGCACCTATCTTGGCGATCACGAGTGCGGCGGTGCCGACGTCGGCGATCTTCTCGGTCACGGTCGCGCTGACCTGCGCGCGCTCCATGGTCAGACCCTCGACGTAGCCGACCACCTCGTCGTATTCGCCGAGCTGGATGAGGCCGGAGATGGTGTGCAGTTGATTGTCGAACTCGTGGATGTGGGCGCGTAGTGCGTCGGTGCTGGTTTTGGTCACGTCGAGTTCTTCTTCCACGGAGCGCAATTCGGTGCGGTCGCGGAAAGTGGTGACCGACCCGATGGTGCGGCCTTTCGATTCGATCAAGACGGTGTTGAGGACGAGCAGGCGATCGCCGACAAGAACCAACTGATCGGATTCGGTTGTGCCGGAGGTCAGTACACTCTGGAGGCGGTCGTCGAGACCGAGGTCCCGCACCGATCTACCGGCGCTGCCGCGTGGGATGTCGAGGAGTTGGTGGGCACTGTCGCTCATCAGCACCACCTTTCCCTGCGCGTCGAATGCGATGACGCCTTCCTTGAGACCGCGCAGCATTGCTTCACGTTGACGAACCAGGTCCAGGATCTCGCCGGCTTCCATGCCGAGGGTTTGCCGTTTTACCCTGCGGGCCAACAGGATCGACCCGACGCCGCCGAGAAGGGATGCCACCGCGAGGTATACCAGGAGATTCGGTGCAGACTGCAGCAGCCGTGTCCAAATCGAGGGGTACTCGATGCCGACGATCGCGGTTCCGGTAATCGCTCCTTCGCTGCCGAGAATCGGAACGTGCGCCTCCACGGCCTTGCCGGAGGGCGTGTCGACCAAACCCGTCCACGACCGATCCTCCGTCTGACGTGCGTCGATGCCGACATCACCGGGACGCGTCGAAATGACGACACTGCCGTCGGCGTCGGCAAGCGAGACGTAGGTGACGCCCGAGATGGCGCGTACCGAGTCGACCGAACCTTGTAGTCCGGAGCGGAGACGGGTCTGCGCCTGGGGGAGTAGCTCGCGTACTGCCGGATTGGCTGCGAGCGATTCCGCTGCCGAGAGTGCGCGACGTCCCTCCTCGCGTTGGAAACTCGCGGACGACTGCGCGAGGGAGAGGGCGGTGACGCACACGAGAACTGCAACGACGATCAGAAGTTGCAGTTCGAGAAGTTGTGTCGCCAGAGTGTGCCGGCGGCGAAACAGTCGGGCAAACAGAGACGACTTGCTCTCTCGCTCCGCCTGCTCGTTTCCTGAGGACACCAGCCAGACCCTAGCCTTCAGTTCGATGCCGGGAAAGCGGCCGTTCGTGAGCACAATGAGCACAAATCAATTTGCTTTCCCAATGGTGACCCCAGTCACAAAGTGCGTCAGTATGAAACCTGTTCACACATCGGTACCGGCAGACAAGGACGAAGCCATGAGCACATCGAAGCGGCTGAGCAGGCATATCGCCCTGCTCGGTGCCTGCGCGATGACTTTCGTGCTCTCGACCGGATGCACTCCGGTCGAGTCCTTCTTCGCCGGTGGCCGAGCGGGTGAGAGTTCCGAAGAACTGCGCGTACTGGTGCCCTCGGTGGCCGGTGGTGGTTACGACCTGACCGCCCGGACCATGGTGCAAGCACTGGCCGACGAAGGGACCGTCGACGCCGACGTCGTTGTGCTGCCCGGATCGGGCGGCATCGTCGGACTCAACCGGTTGGCTCTCGAAAGCGGGAATCCCGACCTACTCATGGTCATGGGGCTCGGAGTTCTCGGTTCGCTCGAGATACTGCCGTCCGAGCACACACTTGCCGACGTGACACCGATTGCGAGACTCGTCGAAGAACCGGAAGCGCTACTGGTTCCAGCAGATTCACCGTACAAAACTCTCGCCGATCTGACGCAGGCCTGGGTGGCTGATCCGTCGTCGATCTCGATCGGCGGTGGTTCGAGTGAAGGTGGACCGGACGGGTTGTTCCGCCTTCTGTTCGCACGGGCGGTCGGCGTCGATCCGTCGCGCTCCCCGTACCGCATCTACGACGGCGGCGGCGAACTGCTTCCCGCACTGCTCACGAGGCAGGTCGACGTAGCCGCCACCGGTATCGGTGAATACCTCGATCAGATTGCGGCAGGCACGGTTCGGGTCCTTGCGGTCAGTTCGCCGGCCCGTACCCCGGCGGTGGATGCGCCCACGATGGCGGAGTCTGGCGTCGACGTCACGTTCACCAATTGGCGCGGGCTCATGGCGCCGCCGGGCCTGACGGACGATCAGCGTCAGCACTTGCAGAATTTGGTGCGGGATCTGGCGGCAAGCCCGCGCTGGAACGAGCTGTCTAGCCGAAACGGTTGGAACAGTGCAGTTCTCACCGAACCCGAGTTCTCCGCATTCCTCACCGATCAATCCCGGTTCGTCGACGCAACACTCGATCCGCCCGGCATCAACTGAGCACTACCGAAGTTTCGTTTCACCTCCACGAAGGTCACCGGCTCGATTTGCCGTGCCGTTTTTCTCGGCAATTCAGCACTAAAGGAGTTCATCATGCTCGTCACACTCGGCTTCCTCATGGTTGCGGTGTTCATGTTCCTGATCCTCACCAAACGCGCGACCCCGGTGGTGGGACTGACTCTGGTTCCGGTGGCCTTCGGACTACTTGCCGGGGCCGGCCTCGGAATCGGCGACATGATCACCGACGGCATCAAGTCGCTCGCACCCACCGCGGCGCTGTTGTTCTTCGCGATCATCTTCTTCGGAATCATGATCGACGTCGGCCTCTTCGATCCGCTGGTCAAGCTCATCCTGCGGATGGTGCGAGACGATCCGATGAGGCTCGTGGTCGGAACCGCAGTGCTCGCGATGGTGGTCTCGCTGGACGGAGACGGTTCGACGACCTTCATCATCGTGACCTCGGCGCTGCTTCCGCTCTACCTCAAACTCGGTGTCAGTCCCGTCGTTCTGACGGTGATCGCCGGCCTGTCCAACGCGACGATGAACATCATTCCGTGGGGCGGCCCGACCGTCCGGGCCGCGAGCGCGCTGGGACTCTCGCCCTCCGACGTGTTCGTGCCGATGGTGCCGTCGTTGATCGTCGGCCTGATCATGGTGCTCGGATTCGCGATTCACCTCGGGATCATGGAGCGCCGCAGGATCGGGACTTTGGTCCTGACTTCTGAGCGCATCCTCGAAAAGGTCGGAAACGGTGGAAGTTCCAGCACCGGTAGCGCCGGCACCGGCGGCTCGAACGACTCCGAGGACGACGGCGGCGACACCGGACGATTCATCGACGGCCTCGACCCCAAGCGGGACACCTTGCGGCCGAAATTGCTCTGGTTCAACGCTGCGCTGACGACGATCCTTCTCGTCGTACTCGTGATGGACATCCTGCCCATCCCGGTGTTGTTCATGATCGCGTCGTCGATCGCCCTCGCGGTGAACTTCCCGGCGGTCAAGGATCAGGGTGAAGCAATCGCACGCCATTCGTCGAGCATCGTCTCGGTGGTCGCGATGGTGCTGGCAGCAGCGGTGCTGACCGGCGTTTTCCAGGGAACCGGCATGGTCGAGGCGATGGCAGAGTGGCTGCTTCAGGTCATCCCCGACGCTATGGGCCCGCACCTCGCCGTCATCACGGGCGTCCTGAGTATCCCGCTCACGTTCTTCATGACCAACGACGCGTTCTACTTCGGTGTGCTGCCGGTGCTGTCCGAGACTGCAGCGCAGTACGGCATCGAGCCGGTGGAGATGGCGCGCGCCTCGATCACCGGGCAGGCCGTGCACATGCAGAGCCCGCTGGTCCCGGCGATCCTGCTACTGGTCACACTCGCCGGTGTTTCTCTGGCGGATCACCACAAGAAGGTTCTGTGGCGAGCGGGCCTGATCTCGATCACGATGCTCGTGGTCGGCGTCGGATTGGGGCAGATCCCCTTCTGAGCGCGATCAGTTGTGGAAGGGGCACCGGCCTTGGTCGGTGCCCTTCTTCTTTTTTGTCACGAAATTGGGCCGGATGTCGAGATCGGGCTCGTCGTACAGGCGGTGGAACGTCGGCGTGAGCGAGCTGGACATGGGCGGGTTCACCCATGACCAGTCGGTCGGGCACTTGCGCCCGGCCTTGTCCTCACGCGCGATGTGATCGATGAATTGCTTTGCGACAGTGTGATGGTCGACCATGATGACGCCGGCCTTGCGGTAGCTGTGGATAACTGCACGGTTCAGTTCGACCAGTGCGCGGTCCTTCCAGAGCGTGCGGTCGTGGCTCATGTCGAGCTCCATCATCGCTCCGATGGTGGGCAACATGTTGTAGCGATCGGTGTCGCTGAAGTTGCGTGCGCCTACCTCGGTGCTGACGTACCAACCACTGAACGGCGTGCAGGGATAAACGATTCCGCCGATGTCGAGGTTCATGTCCGAGACCGCAGGGACGGCATGCCATTTAAGCCCCAGATCAGCGAACCAGCTGTATTCGGGATGCTCGATCTCGACCTCGAGAACCAGGTCGGTCGGGACGTCGAAGTACTGCAGGGGTTCGTCGGGAACCGAAATCAGTACGGGGAGAACGTCGAACGGCGTACCGGCGCCCTTCCACCCCATCGCGGTGACCTGAGCAGTCAGATCGACGTGCCACGGGTCGCCCAGAATGGTGCCGTCAGGCTGCCGGTAGCCGGCGTAGCGGATCAGTTGCGGGCTGAGGATTCGGTACTCCTGACCGTCCTCGCGGGGGAGTGGTCCGACCGTCACGACCGACTGCAGAGCGCCGCCGTTGGTCGACAGTCGCAGGTGCTCCCAGCATGCTTCGGCGAGAGCGGAAGCCGTGACGGCATCGCGCGCGTCGATGAGTTTGAGGGTCCGCCAATGCGCGCGACCGACGCACCTGGCGTGGTTTCGCCACGCGAGTTTGGCGCCGACGAGCAATTCCTCCGCTGTGTGCGTGTAGGTGCCGGTCCGATGGAGTTCACGCAAGGCCTCACGCCGCCGAGACGTCGGGAGGTGTCCCAGTTCCGGAGAGTCGAAAAATTCGACGCACTCGAGTTCCCGACGTTGAAGCTCGGTCAGCGTCGGGGTAGTGGAGGCGATCTGGGACGTAAGCCCGCTATCGGTGGGCAATTCGTCCTGTCGAACAAAATCCACGGCACGACTCCTGTTTGGCTGGTTGAGATTTCGCTGAACGTTAGCTCGGCGATCGAGAGTGTCGAAGCTCTTGTTTATCTTGCACGCAAGAATAAGAAAGGGACGGTCACACCGCGAAATGGGGTCGCATTGTGACACTTGTCCAGAATGATTTACGAGTCAGACATTTGTGACATAAGCTGCAGACGAAATTCCGCGGCGGGTCTTGCCGCGTCTAGTCGGGACGAGGATGAGCGTGGATTCGCAAGCAATCTCTCTGGTCCGGTCGAGCTTCAAATCCGTCGCTGCGGTAGAAGATGGTCCGGAACGGCTCGCCCGTACCTTCTATTCGATCCTGTTCGCTCGATCGCCCGAAACCCGGGAGTTCTTTCCGGCAGCGATGGATGTGCAGCGTGACCGGCTTGTCAGCGCTATCGCTCACGTCGTCGAACGCCTCGACGAGTCCGACGCGATACTCGAGTACCTCGCGCAGCTCGGCCGCGATCACCGTAAGTACGGCGTCACCGACGAGCACTACACGGCAGTCGGCAATGCCCTGATCGAAGCACTCGAGACTTTCGGTGGCGCCGAAATGTGGACAGACGAGGTCGACAGCGCGTGGCGCAACGCGCTCGCGATCATCTCGGCAGCGATGATGGACGCCGCCAACGCGGAAGGCGGTCCGCCCGCGTGGAGTGCCACGGTCATCGAATGCCGCCCGGTCATCAAGGGCGTCGCCGTCGTGCGGCTGCAACTCGACCAGACGATGGAGTACCGCGCCGGTCAGTACGTCAGCGTGCAGGTCGCCGCGAGGCCACGGATGTGGCGCTACCTCTCTCCGGCCACGCCGTACGACGGGACCGGAATCCTCGAGTTCCACATCCGCCAGGTCACCGGCGGGTGGGTCAGCCCGGTCATGGTGAACCAGACCGCTGTCGGAGACACCTGGGTGGTCGGTTCGCCCATCGGCGCCTTGGGGATTCCGGAGAACTCCAAGGACCTTTTGATGATCGCGTCGGGAACCGGAGTGGCTCCGCTGCGCGCTCAGATACTCGAGCTGATCCGACGCGGCAACACCCGCAAGGTCCAACTGTTCTACTCCGGACAGCATCCGTGCGATCTCTACGACCTTCCGCATCTGTGGAAGCTGGCAGAGAAGTACCCGTGGCTCACGATCATCCCGGTCTCCGAAGAAGACGAGAATCCGTGGTGGCACACCGAAGTGGAGCCACTGCCGCCGATCGGCATGAAGCGGCGCATCGTCGGCAAGGTCGGTAAGGTCGTGACCTCGTTCGGGGACTGGGCGGGCTACGACATTCAGGTCGTAGGCAGCGAATCCATGGTCAACAGCACCAAATTCAGGCTTCGCGCAGTGGGCATCGACGTCGACACCGTTCGCAACGACCCGACGTACTGACCGTCAGTACGGATCGAACTGAATGACCTCGGCCGGCGTTCCGGCCTCGATCAATCGATCACGCGTCGACCGAACCATGGCCGCCGATCCGCACACCAGGACCTGATGTTCGGTGAATGCACCGTACGACGCGACGACATCGGCGAGCGTGCCTTCGATGAGATGATCGTCGCCGAATCCGATGTCGACGTTCAACCGGTCGAACCATCCGTCGGGCGGGCCGCCGTCGGAGAGATCTTCGACGACAGGAATGGGCTGCAACCACGGAAACTGGTCGGCGAGCAGCCACAGCATGTCCGCAGCGTAGAGATCACGAAGCGTTCGGCCACCGAAGAAGAGGTACACCTGCGGCGGGTTCGGGGTCTGAGCCAGATCGAGAATGATCGACCGGAGTGGGGCCAAACCGGTTCCGCCCGCGACCATGATGACGGTGGGGCCGTTCTCGTCGACGGACAGGTTGCCGCGCGGGTCGAGGATCTGCCAGACGTCACCAGGCTGGGTGTCCTTGACTATCGAACCGCTGACCCAACCACCGGGAACCGTCTTGACGTGAAACTCCAACTTCCCGTCGTGTGAGGGAGGCAGTGCGGGGGAGAGTCGACGGAGCAACCGCGAATTCTGCGGGATGCTGACGTCGACGTACTGGCCCGGTCGGAACGGGACGACGTCGCCGACAAGACGAACAACCGCCAGATCCTCACGGAGACGGTGATGTTCGACGACTGTGCTCGACCAGGTTCGCTGGGCCATGAAAGTTCTCCTGTAGTCAGTAGAGCGGGTCGTGCCGGATCTGGTCGAGCGGAGTTCCGCCGGCACGCAAGGCGTAGACGGTTGTCTTGATCATCGACGGTGACCCCGAGATCTGCACCTGACGGTCGGCCCACGAACCGAACTGCGCGACCACTTTTCCGATCGGTCCGATCAGCCGGCTGTGCATTCCGAACGGTGGTTCGAGCACCGGTCCGTTGTGCCACCAAGGGTTTTCGGGTTCTTCGGAAACCGGTACGACGGTCAACCACGGGTTGCTGAGCGAGATGTGCCAGAGGGTTTCGAGGTCGTACAGATCGCAGGGATAGCGGCCGCCGACGAACAGGTGCACGCGCGGGTTGTGCGCGCGTTGAGACATTTCCATCACCTGTGCCCGCAGTGGAGCGATACCGGTGCCGGACCCGATCATGAGAACGTCACGGTCGCTGGTGAAGTCGACCTCGAGACCGCCGAGGGGAGTGGACATGACCCAGCGGTCACCGACGTTGGTCTCGCTGACGATCGCGGGGCTGACCCATCCTCCCGACACCTTGCGGATGTGGAACTCGAGCTGACCGAAAGGGTTGGTCGGAATCGCCGGTGAGTAGTACCGCCACATTTTCGGGCGCTGGGGAATCTGAACACCTACGTATTGCCCCGCTCCGTACGGAATGGGTGGGTCGGCTTCGAGGCGCACAATCGCCAGATCGTCGAGGACTCGTTCGTGGCTGACCACGGTTGCGCCCCAGAGCGCCGGGGTCGTATCGGATTCGGCGCCGTCGGCCATCGTGCCGACGACGAGGTCGGTGAACTGAGACCAGGCCTCGTCCAGCTCCGGCGTCCACTTGTAGCGGCTGTGCGCGCTCGTGCCGTACATCGACCGAACCGCACGCTTCAGAGCGACGCCGGCGGCCTCGTAGTGCTCACGCTCGACGCCGTAGCGACGGTGGTCGCGGCCGAGTTGGGTGAGGAACTTCCGGATTCGGCGATGCTGGGGCAGATTCTTCACGACGAACTCGATGGCTCTGAAGAAACGGTGGCCCTGCGATTCCATCCCGGCGGGGAACAATGAGCGGTACAGAGGATGTTCCGCAAAGAGGCCGGTGTAGAACACTGCCGAGAAGTGCGCACGGCTCTCTTCGTCGTCGGTCAGAGAATCGAGGCTGGATTGCAGACGGGCGATCACTGTCGGATCCAATCCATCCCCCTTTCGCACCAGCTGCAACTCTCGCCACAATTCTAGTACGGCTGAAAATGTGACCTACGAAACCAACTCGGCCTGGCGAAAACAAACTTGAGCGGAATAGACTCAAGTTTGTCCGCGTTGAGCATATTGACACAGTCGCAATACCAACCGGTCGCGGCTCTTCCCGTTCGACTTCGCCAGAAAGGTGACAAGTGGACTCGTTCACACCAACAACCAAGACCCAGGCTGCGATGACGGCTGCACTGCAGTCGGCGTCGTCGGCGGGTAACCCCGATATCCGGCCTGCCCATCTGCTGGTCGCATTGCTCGACCAGACCGACGGCATCGCTGCCCCACTACTCAAAGCTGTAGGCGTCGACCCCACGGTCGTACACCGTGAAGCACAGGCAATCGTCGATCGCCTACCCAAGACAACCGGCGCAAGCTCCACCCCGCAACTCGGGCGTGAGGCACTCGCGGCACTCACTGCTGCTCAGCACCTCGCCACCGAGATGGACGACGAATACGTCTCCACCGAGCACGTCCTCTACGGACTGGCCGGCGGCGACTCCGACGTCGCACAGTTGCTCGTACGGCACGGCGCCACCCAGGACGCATTGCGTGAAGCCTTCACCACCGTCCGCGGTAGCGCTCGCGTCACCAGCCCGGAGCCCGAAGGCACCTACCAAGCGCTGGAAAAGTACTCCACCGACCTCACCGAAGCTGCACGTAGCGGCAAGCTCGACCCGGTGATCGGTCGCGACACCGAGATTCGCCGTGTCGTGCAGGTGCTCTCGCGTCGTACCAAGAACAACCCGGTACTCATCGGTGAGCCCGGCGTCGGCAAGACCGCGATCGTGGAGGGCCTTGCCCAACGCATCGTCGCGGGTGACGTCCCGGAATCGCTGCGAGGCAAGACCGTCGTGTCCCTGGATCTCGGGTCCATGGTCGCCGGTGCCAAGTTCCGCGGTGAATTCGAAGAACGCCTCAAGGCTGTCCTCGACGACATCAAGAACAGTGCCGGACAGGTCATCACCTTCATCGACGAGTTGCACACCATCGTCGGCGCCGGAGCCACCGGTGAATCCGCGATGGACGCAGGCAACATGATCAAGCCGATGCTCGCCCGTGGTGAGCTGCGGCTGGTCGGTGCGACCACACTCGAGGAGTACCGCAAGTACATCGAGAAGGACGCAGCACTCGAGCGTCGTTTCCAGCAGGTGCTCGTCGGTGAGCCCTCGGTCGAGGACACCATCGGTATCCTGCGCGGCCTCAAGGAGCGCTACGAGGTGCACCACGGCGTGCGCATCACCGACTCCGCGTTGGTGGCGGCTGCCGCGCTGTCGGACCGCTACATCACGTCGCGGTTCCTGCCGGACAAGGCCATCGACCTCGTGGACGAAGCCGCATCGCGACTTCGTATGGAGATCGACTCGCGTCCCGTCGAGATCGACGAGGTGGAACGCACGGTTCGCCGACTCGAAATCGAAGAAGTGGCACTCGAGAAGGAAACCGACGACGCGTCCAAGGCTCGGCTCGAGAAGCTGCGTCAGGAACTCGCGGACGACCGCGAAAAGCTCAATCAGCTCAGCACCCGCTGGCAGAACGAAAAGCAGGCCATCGACTCGGTGCGCGTGCTGAAGGAACAGCTCGAAACCCTGCGAGGAGAGTCCGAACGCGCTGAGCGTGACGGCGATCTGGGCAAGGCAGCCGAGTTGCGCTACGGCCGTATCCCGGCGCTCGAGAAGGAACTGGAAGAGGCAGCAGCCGCTTCCGGAGCTGCCTCCGACGGTGACGTGATGCTCAAGGAAGAGGTCGGGCCCGACGACGTCGCAGACGTGGTCGCAGCCTGGACCGGAATCCCCGCCGGCCGGATGATGGAAGGCGAAACCGAGAAGCTGCTCCGCATGGAGTCCGAACTCGGCAAGCGTGTCGTCGGCCAGACCGACGCCGTCGTCGCCGTCTCGGATGCGGTTCGCCGCGCCCGAGCAGGTGTCGCCGACCCCAATCGGCCCACCGGTTCGTTCCTGTTCCTCGGCCCGACCGGCGTCGGCAAGACGGAGCTCGCCAAAGCCTTGGCGGACTTCCTCTTCGACGACGAGCGCGCGATGATCCGCATCGACATGAGCGAATACGGTGAGAAGCACTCGGTGGCCCGACTCGTCGGTGCTCCTCCGGGATACGTCGGCTACGAAGCCGGTGGCCAGCTCACCGAAGCAGTTCGACGACGCCCGTACTCGGTGGTCCTCTTCGACGAGGTCGAGAAGGCACACCCCGACGTGTTCGACGTCTTGCTCGCAGTACTCGACGAAGGCCGACTGACCGACGGTCAAGGCCGCACGGTGGACTTCCGCAACACCATCTTGATCCTGACCTCCAACCTGGGATCCGGTGGCACGCGGGAGCAGGTCATGGATGCGGTACGCCACGCGTTCAAGCCGGAGTTCATCAACCGTCTCGACGACGTGGTCATCTTCGACTCGCTCTCCGAGGAGCAGTTGGAGCACATCGTGGACATCCAGCTCGAGCAGTTGCAGAAGCGTCTGGCTGCGCGTCGTCTCACCCTCGAGGTGAACGGTGCGGCTCGGATGTGGCTCGCAGTGCGCGGCTACGACCCGCTGTACGGCGCTCGGCCATTGCGTCGACTCGTTCAGCAGTCGATCGGCGACCAGCTCGCCAAGCTGCTCCTGGCCGGCAAGGTCCAGGACGGCGACACCGTGCACGTCGGTGTCAGCGAGGACGCGGATCAGTTGGTTCTCTCCTGATTCCGTAAGCGGAATGCCCCGTCGATCCACTTGGATCGGCGGGGCATTCGCATTTTGTTCTACCCTGGATGGCTGGATGCTCGAACCGGGGACGAGTGCACCCGCGCCTCTCCGAACGACTTCGACGCTCTTTCGTCCCAACCGAAGGTGAGCCAGGCATGACCGATCAGAACGATCCGCGTAACTCGGGTGGGCCGCGCCGTGAGGATCCCGAGGCGACCGAGGTGTGGGGGCGTACGCCCGACCAGCCGACGGAGCAGTACGGGACGGTGTCCGGCCAGAATCCGAACCAGCCGACGGAGTTTTTCGGTCAGCAGCCGGGGGCACAGCAGTATCCGGGGGCACAGCAGTATCCCTACGGCGGACCGGATCAGAACACGGAGTACTTGGGGCAGCAGGGGCAGCAGCCGAATCCCACTCAGGCGTTCCCTGCCTACAACCCGCAGTTCGATCCGCAGGCGCCGCCGCCTGGTGCGACGCAGGCCTATCCGCCGTACACCGCTCAGCAGTACGGGAACCCGGATCAGTACGGGAACACGCAGCAGTACGGAAATACACATCAGTATCCGGTTGCCGGTGGTGGCGGTGGAGTTCCGCCGGAACAGCCGTTCATCGACGATGGATCGTCGGGCGGCGGTAAGAAGCGCAAGCTCGCGACGTGGGTGGCCGCCGGTGTGGTCGGGATCCTGGTCGCCGTGATCGCGATCATCGCGTTCTCGGCGTTCGGCTCGAACGACAAGGGCACCCAGACCGCTTTCGTTCCCCCGACCACCACGACGCAGGCGCCGACCACGACACCGCCGAAGGCCAGCACCACGGCGCCGACTCCGACGACGGATTCTCCGCTCAGCCAGCTTCCAGGCGGGCTCGGCGAAGTCATCGGTGACGCCGGGGGAGCCGTCGGCACCGTGAAGTCGAACGACGGCGGCACGTTGGTCATCGATTCGATCGGGGGTTCGCAGGTGACGATTCTGACCACCGCGGACACCACGCTCATCGCGCTCAACCGCGCCACCATCGCCGATCTGCAACCGGGAGACAACATCGTCGTCGACGGCACGCCGGTGGAGAACGGCACGATGACCGCCAACACGATTCTGAGTACGTCGCTGCCGAAGTTCGGCAACTGAGTCGTTCACGACACATCGGGCGAGTCCACCAGGGTGTCGCGGGAGGTTGAGGCCGCGAGTCGCTACCCTGGAGGGTGATGACTGGAATGTGGTTCGGACTGGCAGCAATTGCACTCGCAGGCGCGGGTGCGCTTCTGTACGTCGACAGGACGAGGCGAGATCAATCCGGGCGAGTGCGTCAGATCTGGGCCAAGGCGCAGGGTTACACGTACACGGCCACTGACGATCAGCTGGCAGGCGAATGGCACCGCGCGGTCATGGCCAAGCAGGACTACCTCACTGCTACCGACGTCGTCCGCGGCCGCCGTCGCGGAGAGCAGTTCGTGCTGTTCGACCTGGAGGAGACCGCAACCATCGTGGCTGTTCGCCGCGAGATCGGGTCGGACGTCGACATCGATCTTCGGTTGAAGTCGACGGCTCCGCCCAAGGACGGCGACCTGAACCTGTTGGGTGCGATTGGTTCACGAGTCGTCTTCGCGACCGATCTCGAGATCGCACGTCGTGTCTGTGATCAGCGCATGGTGGCGTTCACCGAATCGGTTCCGCCGTCGATCAGCATGCTGTGGAGCGAAGGGCAGTGGACGCTCGGTTCGCTTCCGGTGACCAGTAACGGCCGGGACTGGGACGCGGCAATCGAGTCGGTTGCGCGCCTGTCCGGCATTCTGCATGTCCTGCCTCCCGTCACCGATCCCAACGAACTCGAGGTCGATCACGATCCGAGCCGCCCGCGGCCGGGCGCCGAGAAGTCTCGCCCAACTCCGGATCCGGTAGAACAGCCCCGTTCGCGTCAAGAGCAGCCGCCCCGTGACGCTCCGCCGCGTGAATTTGCCCCGCGTGAGTCCGCACCGCGTGAGCCCGCACCGCGGGAATCTGCGCCACGTCCGGATCAATCGCTGCGCAAGCCCGAGGCGGCTGACAAGCCGGCTCAGCGCCCGGCGTCGCAGCGCTCGGGCACAATTCGCCCGGTCGACTGACCTTTAAGGTTCCCGTCCAGGCGCGATAACCACTAGCGTGGCCGGTATGTCGACTTCCCACTCGGATCGCCCTGTGCGTCCCGTTGCCCTGGTGACCGGACCCACCTCTGGTCTCGGCGCCGGTTTCGCCAAGAAATACGCCTCCCTCGGATACGACCTGGTTCTCGTCGCACGTGACGAGGTCAGATTGCACGACCTCGCGTCCGAGTTGAAGACGATGTTCGGCACCGAGTCGGAGATTCTGGTTGCCGATCTCGCATCGGAGGCCGGACGCGACACGGTCGCGCTTCGTTTGGAGAAGGGCGTCGAGGTGTTGGTGAACAACGCCGGATTCGGTACCTCCGGCGAGTTCTGGACCGCCGATCCGGCGCTTCTTCAGTCTCAACTCGACGTCAACGTCACCGCCGTGATGCGGCTGACCCGTGCGGCGCTGCCCAGCATGATCGCGTCGGCGCACGGAACGATTGTCAACGTGGCGAGCGTCGCGGGCCTGCTGTCCGGGCGGGGTTCGACGTATTCGGCAAGCAAGGCCTATGTCATCTCGTTCACCGAAGGGCTGTCCGGCGGGTTGGCCGGGACGGGAGTGCGCGTGCAGGCGCTGTGCCCGGGCTTCATTCGCACCGAGTTCCACGAGCGCGCGGGCATCGAGATGTCCACGATCCCCAAGCCGATGTGGCTGAGCGTCGACCAGGTGGTTGCGGCGTCGATGAAGGATCTCGGTGACGACAAGGTCATCAGTATTCCGGGATTCCAGTACAAGGTCCTCACGACGGCCGGGCGTCTCGTTCCCAAGGGGCTGGTTCGCCGGCTGACCAACATCGTCGGACGTGGCCGCGGGCGGACGTAGCCCAGAGGCGGAAGCCGGACGTAGCCCAGAGGCGGAAGCCGGACGTAGCCCAGAGGCAGAAGCCGAACACAAGGCAGTGGTCGGTAGGCTGAGCACTCATGAGCGATCGTGAGGATTTGGCTGCGCTGGTGCGCGAATTGGCTGTTGTACACGGAAAGGTGACGTTGTCCTCGGGCAAGGAAGCCGATTACTACGTCGACCTTCGCCGCGCGACACTTCACCACAAGGCAGCGCCGCTGATCGGCTCGCTGCTGCGTGAACTGGTCGCGGACTGGGATTTCGACGCCGTCGGCGGTTTGACGATGGGCGCCGACCCGGTTGCCATGGCGGTGATGCACGCTCCCGGCCGACCGATCGATGCGTTTGTCGTCCGCAAGGCCGCGAAGGCCCACGGGATGCAGCGCCAGATCGAGGGCCCGGACATCGTCGGCAAGCGTGTCCTGGTTGTCGAGGACACGACCACGACGGGCAATTCGCCGTTGACAGCAGTGAAGGCCCTGCGCGAGGCAGGGGCCACCGTGGTCGGAGTCGCTACGGTCGTAGATCGCGCCACGGGTGCGGATGCGGTGATCGGTGCCGAGGGCGTCGAGTACCGCTCGCTGCTGGGCCTGGAAGATCTGAACCTGAGCTGACGCCCCGTGAGTGGTGAAGGAGTCCCTGCACTCCTCAACCACTCACAGGGGTCAGTCGCCTACGGTGACGGCGAGTGCTTCGTCGACGCTGTGCGGCGCGGGATCGTGGTCGTCGACGTGAGCGAGAACCTTACGTCCGCTAGACAGGACGAATACGGCGGCGAGGGTGAGCACCGCGCCGACCCAGAACGGCATGTGGACGTTGGACTCGCCGAGCTTGCCGGCTACCCACGGAGCAGCGGCGCCGCCGACGAATCGAACGAAGCTGTAAGCAGCCGAGGCGGTCGACCGCTCCACGGGTGCCGAGATCATGACGGTTTCGGTGATGAGTGTGTTGTTCACGCCGAGGAACAAACCGGCGAGGACGACACCGACGATCAAGACGATCTTGTTCTCGGTGAAGAGCGCCATCATGCCCAGGTCGAGTGCGAACAGGGTCAGTGCCAGCATCATCATCGGCAGGGTGCCGAAGCGTCGTTGCAGGCGAGGGGCGAGGAAAACCGACGAGATCGCCAGCATCAGGCCCCAACCGAAGAAGATGAATCCGATCGGGTACGCCCCCATGTCGAGGGGGAACGGCGTGTACGCGAGCAGCGTGAAGAATCCGTAGTTGTAGAGCAGCGCGGTGATGGCAACGGTGAGTAGCCCGCGGTGCCGCAACGCCTGGAAGGGCGCAGCGATGGACGTGTGGTGTTCGGGCTTGGGTGCGCTCGGAAGCATCACGACGATGAGAATGAAGGCGACCGCCATCAGGGCTGCGACGCCGAAGAACGGTGCGCGCCAGCTGATGTCACCGAGAACTCCGCCGACCAACGGGCCGACTGCGATACCGATGCCCAGTGCAGCCTCGTACAGGATGATCGCCCGTGCCACGCCGCCGCTGGCCGCGCCGACGATTGCCGCGAGTGCCGTTGCGATGAACAGTGCATTGCCGAGTCCCCAGCCCGCACGGAATCCGACGATCTGGCCGATGGTGCTGGAAGCGCCTGCCAGAGAAGCGAACACGATGATGATGGCAAGGCCTGCAAGAAGTGTTTTCTTGGCGCCGATGCGGCTGGACACCACACCGGTGATGAGCATGGCCACGCCGGTGACGAGCATGTAGCTGGTGAACAGGAGCGAAACCTGCGACGGTGTGGCGTCGAGTTGTTCGCCGATCGGCTTGAGGATCGGATCGACCAATCCGATGCCCATGAAGGCGATGACGCTGGCAAAGGCTACCGCCCACACCGCTTTCGGTTGTTTCAGGAGGCTCGGCGGAGCCTCGTTCTGGTGCGTTGATGTCGCGGTCGTGTTGCTCACGGCCACCTCCTTTTTCAGTGGTGGGTGTTTCAGCTGGGATCGGAAGTCTTGATGATGGACCGCAATTCGGCCAATCCGTCGGCCAGTTTCTTGATCTGCTCGGGCCCGAGTTCGACGAAGTGGGGGACTAGAGCGTCGGCGATCTCGTTTCGACCGTCGTTCAAGATCTTTCGTCCCTTGTCCGTCATGGCCACTCGAACTGCCCGGGCGTCCTCGGGGTCGGCGCGGCGTTCGACGTAACCGTTCTCGCCGAGTTTGCGCAGTAGTGCAGTGGCAGAGGGCTGCGAGCTTCTGTCGAGTCGAGCGAAGTCGCTGATCCGCATTTCGCCGTATTCCTCGAGTAACGAGAGTGCGCGCAGCCAGGCACGTGGGTACTGATCGGACGCGAAGGAGCCTGCCAGCTTCGCGAAGCGGTGCGTATTGCTCACGAGGTCGACGAGTAGTTCGTGCAGTTGCTGTTCTTCGTCTGTCACGAAGAATATTATTGCATAGGTTAACTATGTAAATCAACGAGTCCGTGGAAGGTGGTCCGTCACGGCGGTGGCTACCAGCGACGGCACATCGAGGTCGGGTGCGACGAGTGTGAGGCTTCGATTTGCCGCCAGCACTGCGATGCCGTGGGTTCCGGTCCAGATGTTCAACGCAGATGTGGTGGGATCGGAGGCGTCGGCCTCTTCGGTCAGGGATTGCAGGGCGGCGAAGAGTGGGAGAGAAGACTCTCGGAGGTTGCTGCCTGCGCCCTCGAGGAGGTCGTGGCGAAACATCAACTCGAACATCGCCGGTCGCTCCTGGGCGAATGACACGTATTCGATTGCTGCCGAGATCAATCGGCTACGAGCGGGTTGTTTGCCGGCGAGGACGGGATCGAGTCTGTCGGCGAGATCGCGCAGGCCGTGTGAGGCAATTGCGGCTAGCAGGCTGTTGTGGGTCGGAAAGTATCTCCGCGGGGCGCCGTGCGACACGCCCGCCCGACGCGCTATCTCCCGTAGCGTCAGTTCTGTGGCGCCGTCGGCATCGAGAATCTCGACGCCGACGGCGACGAGTGTTTCGCGAAGGCTGCTGACAGTCATGGAAGACAGTGTCTACTATTCTCGTCGTAGACACTGTCTAATAGACGGAAAAGGTGATGCCCTGTGCTCTATTGGCTGTTCAAATACGTCCTGATCGGCCCGGTCCTCTGGCTGTTCGGGCGGCCGACGATCGAGGGTCAGCACCACATCCCCAAGAAAGGGCCGGTGATTCTCGCCGGCAACCATCGGGCAGTCGTCGACTCGTTCTTCCTGGTTCTCATGGTGCGCCGACGCATCACCTTCGTCGCGAAGAGTGAATATTTCACCGGGACCGGTGTGAAGGGCGCGATGCAGCGCTGGTTCTTCGGTGGGGCCGGTCAGGTGCCGATCGACCGTAGCGGCGCCGACGCCTCCCGTGCGGCGTTGGACACGGCCATCGGGATTCTCGACAAGGGTGGTGTCTGGGGGATCTACCCCGAGGGAACACGATCACCCGACGGTTGCCTGTACAAGGGAAAGACCGGAGCGATTCGAGTTGCCTTGGAAACCGGGGCGCCGGTCATTCCCGTCGTCGTACACGGCGGCGACGCAGTCAACCCGCCGGGTACGCGGATGTGGCGCTTCAGCAAGGTCCGGATCACGGTAGGGGAGCCGATCGACTTCTCTCGGTACCGCGAACTTCGTGGCTACCAGGCCGTCGTGCGTGCGGCGACGGACGAATTGATGGCAGTGCTCTGTGACCAGTCGGGGCAGGAATACGTCGATGTCTACGGCGCGGACGTCAAATCCGGCGATGCCGCCTGAGTGACCCAGTACGGTCGCTGTTGGACGTGTAACCAACAGGAGGATTGTGATGGCGGGCAAGTGGGGCATCGAGCACGCAGTTTTTGCGGCGGCGACGGCAGCGACAGTGGTCGGGGCAGTAGTCGGTAACGAGCGGGTTCAGCAGATCGCGAAGCCGTTGATCGCACCCGCTCTGGCCGCCCGAGTGCTGCGCAAGCGCTCGGAGACGGAAACTGCCGATACCGCACTGCTTCTGGCCGGTCTCGCCGCTGCAACTGTCGGCGACGTGTTCATGATCGACCCGGACAACGATGCTCGTCTGATCAAGGGCGCGTCCTCGTTCGCGGTGATGCAGGCCAGTTACTCGGCGCTCCTGCTGCGCCGCGGCGCTCGGCCGACCCGCGCTGCCCTGCGGCCCCGCATCAGCGGTTGGTCGACGGCGTCCGGACTGCTCCGTGCCAAGGCCCCGAGCGTGTCGACGCCGCTCACCGGATATGGATTGATGTTGGGAACCACCTCGACGTTGTCGGCAGACCCCGCTCTGGCACCGCAGTCCAACGCCGTGCTCGACGTGGTCGTCCCGAACAAGGATCGACGCTCCTGGCTCGGATTGGGCGGAGTGCTCTTCACCGCATCGGACGGACTGATCGTGGTGCGTCGTCTGTTCATCCGCGGGACTGCCGGCCGCGCTGCTACCGAGGGAGTGATCCTGGCGTCGTACGCGGGAGCGCAGCTGATGCTGGTGGAGGGCATGTTGGCGCTGGGACGCAAGAAGAGCGTCTAGTCCTTCACGGGCACAGCATGATTCGGTCTCGGTTCTTCGGGTCCACCATGACGGTGACCGTGGATCCGGGAGTGATCTTGTCTTTGTACTCGGGTCGGATCTCGTACTCGATCCGGCCCGAGTACGAATCGGAACCTGGAACCGTGAGGTGGAGTGCGAGCTTGGCCAATTCGCCGTCGACGGTTCGGCGCAGGGGTGTGACGGTGTCGATTCGTGCCCACCCTTCGAGGCCGTGCTTTTCGAGTTTGCGCTCGGCGCGGGTCGGGCGGTTGGCCCATGCCATTCCGAATCCGAGAACCGAGCCGAAAGCGGCGAGCAGCCCGCCGATCTGATAGGGCAGCGTGCCAGGTGGGGTGTGCTCGACCAGCCATCCGAGCCACACGGCGAGCACGATCAGATACCCCACCGCGATGAAACACACGGTGTGTACGACGCGACGGTGATTCATCAGATTTCCTCCACATCCAGGATAGCCTGACCGGATGAGCGAACCGAACGTCTTCATCACCGGTGCTGCGGCTGGAATCGGGCGGGAGACGTCGCTGTTGTTCGCGCGCAACGGATACCGCGTCGGCGCGTTCGACATCGACGACGCCGGCCTTGCCTCCTTGAAGGCCGAGATCGACGGTTTCGGCGGCAGTGTCGTGACGGGTGTCCTGGATGTCACCGATCCGGCGGGGTGGGCGCAGTGTCTGGCCGATTTTGCCGGGGAGTCCGGGCGTCTGGACATCCTGATCAACAATGCGGGCGTGCTCTCGTCGGGACGGTTCGAGGATATTTCTCTTGCGGCGCATCGCCGAATGGTCGACATCAACATCACCGGCACCCTCAACGGCACGCACACGGCTTTCCCGTACCTCCGCGATACCGTCGGCGCTCAGGTGGTCAATCTGTGCTCCGCTTCGGCGATCTACGGCCAGCCCGAACTGGCGACGTACGGTGCAACCAAGTTCGCGATCCGCGGCCTGACCGAGGCGCTCGATCTGGAATGGGCACAGCACGACATCCGTGTTCTCGCGCTCTGGCCGTTGTTCGTCCAGACCGCGATGGTCACTGGAATGGACACCGGAGCCACCAGATCGTTGGGTATCAAGCTGACTGCAACCGACGTCGCGCAGGAACTGTGGGCGGCCACACGCGGCGCCGGACGGATGCACAAGGTTCACTACCCGGTCGGAACTCAGGCGAAGCTCTTCCTCAGCGCGTCGCGGTTCTCGCCCGCGTGGCTCTCACGGCTGATGAACAAGCGCGTCACCAGCACTTAGTCGACCACACGATAGAGTGCACTGTCGGCTGTTGCTGGGCCAAGATGACGTGTGTGGAGGTAGTCGGGTGGTTCGTGTTCGGGTGGGGTTCGTCTTGTTGGGCGTCGGGTCGGCGCTAGTGCTCGCAGGGTGCGGCGGGGAGGCGGATTCAGCGCCGACCGTAGCGGCGCAGCCCAGTTCGTCCACCACTACCGCAGTGCCGACGACAACCACCACCGTCGCGCCCGTCGTCCCCACGACCACCGAACCACCGACCACGACGCTGCCACCGACGACGACACTCACGGACGTGCAGTTCGAGCGCAACGAGTCGTACTACTTCACCACTCCCGACGGAAACTTCCAGTGCGGCATCATCAAGTTGCCCACCAGAATCGAAGCCGGGTGCGAGGGAACGACCACTCCCGTTCCGCCGCGGCCGGAGAGCTGCATGGTCAACTGGGGCAACGGTATTCGCGTCACCGACGAGGGTGAGGGTGCTTTCATGTGTTCGGGCGGAGAGGTGTACACCTCTGGCGGCCCCGACGCCGATCCGGTGTTGGCGGCCGGTCAACCGCTGAGCAAACTGGGTTTCACCTGTACGACCACCGCGACAGACGTCTCGTGTGTCAACGATCAGACCACGCACGGCTTCACCGTGGCTGCAGATTCCAACGAGGTGTTCTGATGACCGAAGTCGCAGCCGACGAGGTGTCCGGCGGAGCCGGTGAACCGGGACCCACCGAGTGGGGCGAGAACCCCAACGGCGTCGGACCCTGGGCCGAGGAGCACGACACGGAACCGCCGACCGACGCGCGCTTCGACCCGGTACTTCTGGCCGAGGGTGATCGTCGAAACGTCTTGGACGAGTATCGGTACTGGACGCGGGAAGCGATAGTCGCGGATATCGACTCGCGCCGTCACACGATGCATGTCGCCATCGAGAACTTCGCGCACGACGCCAACATCGGCACGGTGGTCCGCACGGCCAACGCGTTTGCCGCGGCCGCGGTCCACATCGTGGGGCGTCGGCGCTGGAATCGGCGGGGCGCCATGGTGACCGATCGATACCAACACATCGTTCACCACGCAGACATCGGCGAACTCGTCGAGTACGCCCGTGAGAATTCACTCACGATCGTGGCCGTCGACAACACCCCGGGGTCGGTGCCGCTGGAAACGGCAAGCCTGCCGCGGGAGTGCATCCTGCTGTTCGGTCAAGAAGGCCCCGGAGTGACCGATCATGCGAAAGAGGTTGCGTCCATGACGGTCTCGATCGCACAATTCGGTTCGACTCGCAGCATCAACGCCGGTGTCGCGGCCGGCATCGCGATGCACGCGTGGGTACGTGAGCATGCCGATCTCGCCGATTCCCGCTGATCTCGCTCGCGAATTCCGGCTAGCGTGTAGCGCCTCGACCAGACAGGATAGGTAGTTATGCAGGAAGTGTGGGCAGAGCGGGCCGATGCGGCTGAGGGCGCGATAGTCAGTCGTCACCTTCGGCGCCTGTGGGGAATGCCCCGGACAGCACTCGGCGTGGTTGCCTGGCCTGCTGTTCGACGCGAGCGGATGTTCAAGCCGTGGCACTACTGGTGGCAAGCGCACCTGCTCGATACTGCGATCGACGCACTCGAACGTGACCCGACCCCCAAGCGTCGTCGCCGGGTCGCGAAGGTTGCCCGCAGTGTGCGGGTCCGCAACGTCTCGGCGTGGACCAACAACTACTACGACGACATGGCGTGGCTGGGCCTCTCGCTCGAACGTGCGCAACGCATGTTCTCGGTCGATCACCGAACCGCGGTTCAGGCGCTCGAATCGCAACTCTTCGATTCGTGGTCCCCGGCCGACGGCGGCGGTATTCCGTGGTGCAAAGGCTCCGATTTCTACAACACACCGGCAAACGGACCCGCCGGAATCATGCTGGCGCGCACCGGAAAACTCTGGCGTGCGCAGGCAACGGCCGACTGGATCGACGAGACACTGCGGGATCCGGACTCCGGACTGATCTTCGACGGTATCCGCCGCGACGGCACCCTCGAGCGCGCGATCTACTCGTACTGTCAAGGCGTCACGCTGGGGTTGGAAACCGAGTTGTCGACGCGATTGGGCGAACCGCGCCACCGCGAGCGAGTACACAAACTCGTCGACGCCGTGTACGACGGAATGACCGAGTACGGAGTCATCACGGGCGGTGGCGGAGGCGACGGCGGACTGTTCAACGCAATCCTGGCTCGCTACCTCGCGTTCGTGGTGGTGAACCTGTCCTGGGAGACGCACGAGGACCTGCGAGCGCGCGAACTCGCAGCGCAGATCGTTCTCTCCTCCGCGGAAGCTGCCTGGAACAACAGACTGCAGATCGAAGGCCTGCCGCTGTTCGGGCACGACTGGACCAAGGATGCTCAGTTGCCGAGTCTGTCCGGCGACATCGCCACCTTCGCCGCCGGAACCGTGCGCTCGTCGAGCGTGCCCGAGCGAGACCTCTCGGTGCAGGTAGGTGGGTGGATGCTCATGGAGGCGGCATTTGTCGTCTCGGCGGCTGGATACCCGCGTAAGCGTTAGGCTTTTCCCTCATGGAATCCGGTCACGCGGTCGACACGGACGGCGTACGTCTTCACATCGATGTCGGTGGGGCAGGGGCGGACGTTCTGGTTCTCTCCGGCGGCCCGGGATGCGTTCACTATCTTGCTCACGACGAGCTGGTTCCGGAAGGAATGCGCGCGTGGTGCCCTGAGCCACGCGGAGTCGGCCGGTCCGGTGGCGGCGCTCATACGATGGCGCAGGCCGTTGCGGACCTCGAACTCGTCCGACGCACGTTCGAGATCGACAGCTGGGTCGTGCTGGGGCACTCGTGGGGATCCGACTTGGCGGTGCGGTACGCACTCGACTGTCCGGAATCGGTGTCCGGCGTCGTCGGCATCGCGGGGCACGGCCTCCACAAGGACCGGACATGGTCGAAGCAGTACGAAGCGGGAATCGAGCCGGACCCGCAGATACCTTGGGAACCTGTTGTCTGGCAATCGCTTCAAGAATCGTTCATCGAATGGATCCATGAACCACAGCTGTTTCGGCAGTTGGCCGACTCACCAGTGCCCATGACATTTCTCGCGGCGGCCGACGACATTCGCCCGTCGTGGCCGTTGCAGCAACTGGCCGAGCTCGTGCCTAACGGTAGTTTCGAGGTCGTCGACGGTGTCGCGCACAACTTCTGGCAGTCTCACCCGCTCCTGTGGAGGAAGATCGTCACCGAGGCTTGTGCTGCGCACTCTCGGCTCTCCTGATTTCCACCAGGATCCGCTCCGCGACGGTCTGGTATCCCAGGCTCCGATTGACGGTCAGCATCGGGTGATTCTCCGCGTTCACCGTTGTGTAAATCTTTCGCACGGAGGGAAATTCAGCTGCCAACACAGACGCTTGTTGCTCCTTGACCCACTGAGCGAGACCGTGTCCGCGGTGCTGGGGAAGTACCACGGTGTCGTGCTGCGATGCGTGGGTGCTGTCATGTTCGTCCACCGTCACCACTGTCGCTGCGGCTACTTCGCCGACGCTGTCGTCGACCGCGCAGCACACCAGGAGTACTTGAGAGCCACCCGTCATCTTCTGTTCCCACGATCTGACCTCGTCGGCTCCCCAATTACGTTCGGGCACCTGCAGTTCAGCGCCCGGCGCGTCGAGGAGTCGGTTCAATGCCTCCGAGAAGGAGTGGATCAGCTCGTCCGGGGTTCGGTTGCGCCAACTGACGATTCGATAGCCGGGGCGGGTGCTGTGTGCGGTGGGAGGGCTGAGGTGCTGAACCTGGTTGGCCAACCGAAGCAACACGCGGTGACCGTCGAACGATCGCAGGAAATGCTCGGCTGCGCTTCCGACGAGCGCCGTCACTCTGATTCTTCGCACGCCGAACCCGGCGATGTCGACTTCGACGAGTTCGGCAAGCGCTCGTCCTACCCCTCGTCGCTGCGCGTGGGGTGTCACGTACATCCGAAACTCTGCGAGATCGGCTTCGGCCGAGTTGCGTCGTGCCTGGGCGATGCCGAGGACCTCGTCGGTGCCGGCGTCGCGTGCAATCCAACGCCGTACATCGGCCGAATTGTCTTCGGCCTCGATCATTTCCATCAGCGCAGTCGCTGTCGGCGCAGTCCCGGACAGGTGACGTTGGCCTTCGGCGAACACCTCACACCACTGATGAAGAACAGTTGCTGTCGCTCCGGACGGTACGAACTCGGCTACGACTACGCGGCTCACCCATGTGACGATACCGACCTGCCCACCCTGAGTTGGAATCACGCGAACCCTAACCCTGTCGGACTGCGGCGGCAGTTGCCAGCATTCAGGCATGTCTGATTCTCCGCGCCAACTGAGCCTCAACGCGTTCATCCACCCCGCCGGTCATCACGAAGCGGCGTGGCGTCATCCGTGGACAACCCCGGAACGTCTGTTCGACGTCACGTATTTCCAGGAGATCGCTCGCACTGCTGAGGCGGCGAAGTTCGACGGAATCTTCTTCGCCGACGGTCCCGCGTTGCGCAGCGACGTCGAGCACGGTCCCGCAGGGACATTGGAGCCGATCACCTTGTTGACGGCCATTGCAGTGGCGACCGAGCGAATTGGATTGATCGCGACGGCGTCGACCACGTACTACGAGCCGTACAACCTGGCTCGGCTGTTCGCCTCGCTCGACCACATCTCGAACGGACGCGCGGGGTGGAACATCGTCACCACGGGTACGGATCTGGCGGCAGCCAACTTCGGGCTGGCCAAGCACCCGGATCACGGGGACCGGTATTCGCGCGCACGGGAATTCGTCGACGCGGTGGTGCGGTTGTGGGACAGCTGGGAGGACGACGCGATCAGTCTGGACCGGGAGAACGGAATCTACGCGGACAGAAACAAGATTCACGAGATCAACTACGTCGGCCGGCATCTGCGGGTGCGGGGACCGTTCAACGCACCGCGAACTCCGCAGGGATACCCGGTGCTGGTGCAGGCCGGTGCGTCCAACGACGGTCGCGCGTTTGCCGGTCAGTATGCGGAGGCGATTTTCACAGCGCACCAGAGACTTTCCGATGCGCAGGCGTTCTACACCGACATCAAGTCGAGGGCTGCGCAGTTCGGGCGCAACCCCGATCATGTCAAGATTCTGCCGGGAATCAGCCCGTTCATCGGTGACACCGAGGAACAAGCCAAGGCGCTCGAGCGAGAATTCAACGAGTTGACTTCGCCGGAGTACGGGCTCGCGCAACTCGGTGCACTCACCGGGACCGATGTTCGGAATCTGGAACTGGATGCACCGGTTCCCGTCGAATTGTTCGCGGCGGCAGGTGATGTCACCGACAACAAGCAAAGTAGATTGCAGGTGATCGCCGGCATCGTCGAGCGTGAGCGTCCGACGGTTCGGGGACTGCTTCATCGTTTGGCGGGTGCGCGCGGACACCGGGTGTTTGCCGGAACCGCCGAGCAGGTGGCTGACACGATCGAGGAATGGTTCACCAGCGGTGCTGCTGACGGCTTCAACGTCATGCCGCCGTACTACCCGGGTGGGCTCGAGATCTTCACCGAGCGTGTGGTCCCGATCCTGCAGGATCGCGGTCTTTTCCGGACTGAATACACGGGTACGACCCTTCGTGATCATTTCGGTTTGCCGAGGCCCGAGAGCCAGTTCTCGGGTAGTGCATCTGCAGTGCAGTAGGCCCGCCCGCTGTTGTCGATAATGACAATGGTTACCATTAAGGAATGAAGCAGCTACCGGTAACCGTGCTGTCCGGATTTCTGGGCGCAGGCAAGACCACACTCCTCAACCACATTCTCGCCAATCGCGATGGCCGGAGGGTCGCCGTCATCGTCAACGACATGAGCGAGATCAACATCGACGCGGCCCTCGTCGCGGGCCAGGGTCATCTCGACCGCACGGAAGAGAAGTTGGTCGAGCTGACCAACGGATGCATCTGCTGCACGCTGCGTGAGGATCTGATCGACGCCGTCGGCGCTCTCGCGCGAGAAGGACGGTTCGATCAGTTGGTGATCGAATCCACCGGCATCTCCGAACCGATGCCGGTGGCGGCCACCTTCGACTGGGAATTCGAGGACGGTTTCAGCCTCGGCTCGCTCGCGAAGCTCGACACCATGGTGACCGTGGTGGACGCGTCGACCTTCCTCGGCGAGCTGGCAAAAGGCGAACGACTGGACGAGCGCAACCTCGAAGCAGGGGAGGGGGACGGACGCAGCATCTCCGATCTCCTGGTCGATCAGGTGGAGTTCGCCGACGTCATCTTGCTGAACAAAACCGACCTGGTGAGCCCGCGGGCGGCAGGAACCGTCGAGGCGACGCTTCGTAGGCTCAACCCCACCGCTCAACTGATTCGAACAGATCACGGCAAAGTCACCCTCGACCGTGTCCTCGAAACCGGTCTCTACAACCCGGAACTTGCTGCGCAGGTACCCGGTTGGGACGAGGAACTGGCCGGTGGGCACACCCCGGAAACCGAGGAATACGGAATACGCAGCGTCACATACCGCGCCTCGCGACCCTTTCATCCGGCGCGACTCGAGGCCGCGCTCGGTCAGTTCGCCGGACTCCTGCGGAGCAAGGGATTCTGCTGGATCGCCAGTCGGCCCGAGTTCGCCGCGATCTGGTCGCAGGCAGGCCCCAACCTCGTCATCGAACCGGCTCAACTGTGGGCGTCGGCGGCGGAGGTGCCAGGGCAGGAGATCGTGTTCATCGGAGTGAAACTGGACCCGGCGGCGCCGTCACGAATCCTCGATCCGGCTCTGCTGACCGATGACGAACTACGCGAAGGGCCGCGGGCATGGACTCGCTACGAGGACCCGCTGCCGGCGTGGGACCAGGGCCACCTGCACTGAGCAGTCAGCTTCTAGTCGAGGACTTCTTCGACCTCGACGTCTTCGGCCGGTCGGGCCATCTCCTTGCGGTACTGCCAGATTCCCAGCGCAGTACCGATGACCAAGCTGACCATCATCACGATCAGCACGGCGGGCAGCAACCACGGCACGCGATCGAGGAACGAGCCACCGTAGAAACCGAGTAGCAGGAGCACGGGCGCCCAGATGATCGCGCCGATGGTGCTCGCGATGGTGTAGCGCGTGTGGTTCATCTTGGCTGCGCCCGCGACCATCGGGCACAGGGTGCGCACCCACGGAACCCAGCGAGCAATCAGGACCGCCCAGAACCCGTGTTTTTCCAACAGGATGTTCACGCGGTGCAGGTTCTTCTCGGTGAAGTACTTGCCGCCCTTACGGGCTTTGATGTGATTGCCGGTCCGGTGGCCGATGACGTACCCGACCTGGTTGCCGGCAATGGCCGCGATCATCGCACCGACAGACAACGCCCACACGTGGCCCGCGCCGGATTCGTGGCCGGCGAGAACGATTCCGGCTGTGATCAGAAGCGAATCACCGGGGAGAAACAACCCGAGGATGATCGCGCACTCGATGAAGACGAACGTGACGACGATGATCCAGACCAACAGAGGCCCGGCAGTCTCGAGCGGGGAGAAACTGCCGGATGCGAGCGTCATCGTCGTCAGTTCTTCGCCTCGTTCTGCAATCAGGGGGTGGGGTCTTCGGGGACTGTCACCGTCGAATTGTCCGTAGTGGAAGTATTCGCCGTTTCACCACGTCTCGACGCCAGAATTCGCTTCCCGATTTCGAAGACGATCGGCAGAACCGACACCAGGACGATCAAGATGAAGATGTAGTCGACATTGTCGCGGATGAATTCGATCTGCCCCAGGAGGTAGCCGAGCAAAGTCACGCCGGCACCCCACAGGATGCCGCCGACGATGTTGTACGTCAGGAACAGTGAGTACTTCATCTTCGAAGCGCCGGCGACAACCGGAGCAAAAGTACGCACGATCGGCACGAACCGAGCCAGGATAATGGTGATCGGGCCGTGCTTTTCGAAGAAGGCGTGTGACTCGTCGATGTACTTCTTCTTGAAGAACCGCGCGTCGTCCGTCTTGAACAGGGCAGTTCCGCCCTTGGTGCCGATGTAGAACCCGACTTGGTCACCCAGAATCGCGGCGATCGGAATGGTCACCAGGAGCACCCACAGCGGCGCGAACGGTTCGATCTCGGTGGACTTGGACGCCGCGATCAGCCCTGCGGTGAAGAGGAGCGAATCGCCGGGCAAGAGCGGAAACAGCAGGCCTGATTCGATGAAGACCACCAGAAGCAATCCCACCAGAACCCACGTTCCGAAGGAATTCAAGAGGTTCACGGGATCGAGGAAGCCGGGCAGCAAGGCCAGGTTCGTCACGGATTCAGTTGCTGCCTGCACATTCACGGTGGCCAGAGTACCGGCCGAATCTGAGTGTTTCCCACCACCGCAGGTCATCGCGTCGGTGGCGGCGGGCCGAGACCGCAAAGAGACGTGACGAGTCGGACTTGCCATACTGCTAGGACCACACGAAGCGCTTTCACATCGCCGAGCGCTCCGAACGACACGTATATGGAGGACTCCCGCCGTGCCTATCGCAACTCCCGAGGTCTATGCCGAGATGCTTGGTCGGGCCAAGGAGCATTCCTTTGCCTTCCCCGCCATCAACTGTGTCGGCTCCGAATCCATCAACGCAGCCATCAAGGGCTTCGCGGACGCCGGCAGTGACGGCATCATCCAGTTCTCGACGGGCGGCGCCGAGTTCGGTTCCGGTTTGGGCGTCAAGGACATGGTCACCGGCGCTGTTGCGCTCGCCGAGTTCGCACACGTGATCGCGGCAAAGTACGACGTCACCATCGCGCTGCACACCGATCACTGCCCGAAGGACAAGCTGGACACCTACGTGCGTCCGCTGCTCGCGATCTCGCAGGAGCGCGTCGACGCCGGTCGTAACCCGCTGTTCCAGTCGCACATGTGGGACGGCTCGGCTATCCCGATCGACGAGAACCTGGCCATCGCCAAGGAACTGCTCGCCCTCTCGAAGGCTGCACGCATCATCCTCGAGGTCGAGATCGGTGTCGTCGGCGGTGAAGAAGACGGCGTCGAAGCCGAGATCAACGACAAGCTCTACACCTCGAGCGAAGACTTCGAGAAGACGGTCGATGCTCTGGGCATCGGCGAACAGGGCAAGTACCTCCTTGCCGCCACCTTCGGCAACGTCCACGGCGTCTACAAGCCGGGCAACGTCAAGCTCAAGCCCGAGGTTCTCGAAGAGGGCCAGAAGGTCGCCGCTGCCAAGCTCGGCCTGGCTTCCGGTTCGCAGCCCTTCGACTTCGTCTTCCACGGTGGATCGGGATCGTTGAAGTCGGAGATCGAGGACTCGCTGAACTTCGGCGTCGTCAAGATGAACGTCGACACCGACACCCAGTACGCGTTCTCCCGTCCGATCGCCGGACACTTCTTCACCAACTACGACGGCGTCCTCAAGGTCGACGGCGAGGTCGGAAACAAGAAGGCATACGACCCGCGCAGCTACCTCAAGAAGGCCGAAGCCGGCATGACGGCTCGCGTCGTCGAGGCGTGCAACGACCTGAAGTCGGCCGGACGCTCGGTGTCGGCAGGCTGATCGGTTTCACAACTGCGCTTCACAGAACAAAATGCGCGCCGGCGAAATTCTCGCCGGCGCGCATTTTCTGTTCAGGTACCTACTTGCTGGGATCGCAGACCTTCCACGTGCCGTCCTGGCGCTCGAGGTCGAACGTGCGCCACGACTGCTCGCCCGTGCTCGGCAAACTCGCCTGGACCTGAGCGATCGCGGTGTCGTCGGTGATGCGCACCGCGTCGACGGCTCCGACCTGCGGGATCGTCTTCTGCGCGACGGCATTGTCGTGGACCTGCGCGAACGCTGCGTCGGGAATGGTGCGGTAGTACTCGCCCAACGCCCCACAGGTCGACGTTCGCAGCGTTGCCAGATCGCCGGTCTGCAGAGCGTCGACGTACGTCGAGATGGCGGTCTGGACCTGAGCTTCGGGTGAGCTTTCACCGCTACCGCTGTTGGACGAGACGAATACGGCGACGCCGATCGCCGCGAGGACGGCGACGCCGGCCGCTGCTGCCGCGATGTACCAGCCCTTGCCGCTGCGCTTGGTCTTCTCCGGCGCGGCGGGCTCGATGCGAGTCGGCATCGGCTGAGCCGGCGGTGGGGTCGCTGCGACACCCACACGTTGAGGCGCGGCGCGCTGCTGCGGTTGAGGCGCAGCGCGCTGCGGTGGTGGTGGGGTCGGAGCCTGCCGGGGTGGTGGTGTCGGCTGCGCGGCTTTCGGAATCGCGACGGTGGCAGGCTCCGGCTTGGGCTGGGGTGTCGGTGCTGCTGTGGTTGCCTCAGTTGCCTTGGGGATCGCGACGGTTGGTGCGCTGGCAGTTTTGGCGTCGCCGTCCGCTTTCGAGGCCTTGTCTGTCTTCTGGATCGCCACAGTCGCAGGTTCGGTCGGGGCCGACTTCTCGGGCGCACCCTTCGGTGCTGCGCTCTTTTTCGAGTTGTCGTCTTTCGAGTCCGGCACGGGTAACCCTTCGGTCTTATGCAGCAATGACCATGTCAGGGTAACGACCGGTATGTAGCCTGCATAACTCCGACCGTCGGCGAGGCGGTCCTGTGGCAGAAAGGCGTAGCGGGCACAATGAGCGCATGACCCAATTCGGTGACCTGCTCGGACCCAAGCCCACTCTGCTTCCCGGCGACGACGACGCGGAATCGGCACTGCTCAACCACGCTGAACCGGCCCAGGTAGCGGCCGACCACCCCACTGCCTCCATTGCGTGGGCCTACCTGGCCGAGGCTGCCCTGGACAAGGGCGAAACCATCACGGCCTACGCCTACGCGCGTACCGGATACCACCGCGGACTCGACCAACTGCGTCGCAACGGTTGGAAGGGTTTCGGTCCCGTGCCCTACAGCCATGAACCGAACCGTGGTTTCCTGCGTTGCGTCGCAGTCCTGGCCAAGGCCGCGAAGACGATCGGTGAAGCCGACGAGTACGCGCGTTGCCTCGATCTGCTCGAAGACTGCGATCCCAACGCCGCCGAAGCGCTTGGCCTCGGTTAGCAGTTTCCGTCCGAGCCGGGCCGGCATCAAGGACCGGGCTCGCAAATCGGTGCGTCGACTTCAGACGTCGGCGCTACCGATCATTCAATGTGCCTTGGCGGCCGGATTGGCGTGGTGGGTTGCCACCACGGTGATCGGGCACCACGCGCCGTTCTTCGCGCCGATTGCCGCTGTGGTCTCGCTCGGTCTGTCGTTGGGTGCACGACTACGACGCTCGTTCGAGTTGGTTGCGGGAGTCACGGTCGGTATCGGAATCGGTGATCTGATCATCTCCGGTATCGGGAGCGGACCGTGGCAGATCAGTTTGGTTGTCGTGCTGGCGATGTCCGTCGCGGTGCTTCTCAACAGCGGGCCGATCTTCTCCATGCAGGCGGGAAACTCGGCTGTGCTGGTGGCGACGCTGATCCCGCCGGGCGGCAGCGGCGGTCCCGATCGCATGATCGATGCACTTGTCGGTGGCCTGGTGGGTATCGCGGTGGTCGCGATCATCCCCACCCACCCGGTACGACGCGCGCGCAAGGATGCCGCATCGATCCTCGGAACCGCTTCCGAGGTACTGCAATTGGTGGCAGACGGCCTCGTCGCGAATGACCCGGACCCGATCGTGAAGGCACTGCAGAAGGCGCGCGCAACTCAGGGTGCCATCGACGGGTTGCGCAGTAACCTTCTCGGCGGGCGCGAGATCAGCCGAATCTCCCCGCTGTACTGGAACAGTCGGCCTCGCCTCGAAAGGCTCATGGCGACAGCCGATCCCATCGACAACGCGATGCGCAACATTCGAGTGCTCGCGCGTCGTTCGTTGACGTTGGTCAGGGACGACGAGATCCTCGATCCGCGTCTGGTGGCTCAGGTCGAGCGCTTGTCGAAAGCCGTCGAAGTTCTCGAGGACATGATCCTGGCGGAGCCGGGGGAGCAGCCTGATCAGGCCGAAGCAGCGCGCGTCCTGCGCTCGGTCGCGAAGGAACTGAAACCGGCGATGGTGGAGAACGCGGGCCTGTCCTCGACGGTGGTGTTCGCCCAGATTCGATCGCTGGTCGTCGACCTGTTGCAGGTCGCGGGCATGAAGCGAATCTCGTCGATCGCCACTCTGCCGCCCACCGTGCCTCATCCCGCCTACGAGCCGGATCACTGACCTCTGCCGTTTCCCGCTCACTGAGCAACTCATTGTATGTATGCGAATGTATGCATATGCTCTGAGAAGGACTTGGGAGGGAACAGGACAAATGGGAGCAGGGCACGGTCATTCACATGGCCACTCGGCAGCAGATTCGGTCGGCGTAGGACCGTCACCGCAACGCATCAGAAAAATGGCGATCGCGCTTGCGATCCTCGTTGCGTTCCTCGTACTCGAGGCCACGGTCGGCATCCTGATCAACTCGTTGGCTCTGCTTGCCGACGCCGGTCACATGCTCACAGACGTGGTGGGTATGGCCATGGGACTGACGGCGCTGCTGCTCGCGAAGAGGGGCAGCACCACCGCTGCCAGGACCTTCGGTTGGCACCGCGCCGAAGTGCTGACCGCCATGGCCAATGCGGTGATGCTGCTGGCCGTCGCCGCCTGGGTCTTCTACGAGGCAATCGGCCGCATCGGTAACGAACCCGAGATCCCGGGCGGCGCCCTGATCATCACGGCGGCCGCCGGCCTGGCCGCGAACATCGTCGTGATGCTGATGCTGCGCGGCGATTCCAAGGACAGCCTGGCCGTGCGTGGTGCCTACCTCGAAGTGCTTGCCGACGCCGTCGGTAGCGTCGGCGTTCTGATCGCCGGTGGCCTTGTCCTGCTGTTCAACTGGACGTGGGCAGACGTCGTCGTCGGTGTTCTCATCTCGCTGTGGGTGGTGCCGCGTGCGATCAAACTGGCCGCAGCATCGCTGCGCATTCTGACGCAGGCGTCGCCGGCCGACATCGACGTCGAAGCGGTCGAGGCCGACCTGGCGGCGCTGCCGAGCGTGGTGGGTGTTCACGACCTACACGTCTGGACGCTCACCACCGGCATGGATGTCGCGACGGTCCACCTGACCAGTGACGCGAATTCGTCGAATGTTCTGGAATCCGCGCGCACCGTCCTCGAGAGTCACGGTCTTTCCCACGCCACCGTTCAGGTGGAATCGTGCGCCAACGGCGAGCATTGCGAGAAGAACGTCACTTGGTGAAGCGGGTGATCTCCTTGCCCGGCTTCCAGAGATCGACGTACATGTGCTCGTCGTCGACCGTCGTGTGCACCACCTCATCGATGTCGAGCACAAAGAGGTGCAGGGGTTTCGGAACCTCGTAGGTGTAGCTTGCGAGCACGGCTTCGAACTCGTCGCCGGTCACCTCGCGTGCGATTCCGGCGATCTTCGCGTCACCGCCCTCCATGGTGTGCTCGCCGGGATTGCTGTGGAGGGCGTAGCGCCCGTCACGGATGAGATCCTTCGCCTTGAGTGCGCCGAACATCGAACCGAGCACCAGACGCCCGTCGAGGATTTCGACTTCGGTGCCGCTGACCCGTGGTGAGCCGTCCTTGCGCAGCGTTGCGAGGACGTGATGCTTGTGGGCTTTGAACCGCGCTAGGACCGCGTCGGCAAGAGCGGGTACTTCTTCGGAGAACTGCTTCCAGGTGACCATGACGGTCATTGTGCACCCCTATTCCTGACAACTTCTGTCAGTGATTCTCGGTAATGTTCGGTCCATGAGATCCGCGCGGTTACTCCAACTCATGCTGCGTTTGCAGGGGAGTCGCGGCGTCGTCGCCGAGCAGTTGGCCGACGAGTTCGGTGTGTCAGTGCGGACGATCTACCGCGACGTGGCCTCGTTGTCGGCTGCCGGTGTGCCGATCTGGACCGAGAGCGGCCCCGGTGGTGGCATCCGTCTGCTCGACGGATGGCAGTCCAAGTTGTCCGGCATGACGGACGACGAGACGTCCGCACTCATGCTGTTGGGTGTGCCGTCCATCGCTGCAGATCTCGGACGATCAGACGCCGCCGGTTCGGCGGGGGCCAAACTGCTCCGCTCCCTGCCCGGTCCGCTGCGCGAGAGCGCACGGTTGTGGCAGGACCGCATTCTCGTGGACGTTCCGGGTTGGTTCGGCGGCGTCGACGACATCTCTGCGCTTCCGATCGTCACATCCGCTGTGCTGGACTCGCGTCGACTGCGCTTCGCCTATCGCGATCGCGAGCGGACGGTCGAACCGCTGGGTCTGGTCATCAAAGCCGGAATTTGGTATCTCGTGGCAGGTTTGAACGGACGTACGCTCTCGTTCCGGCTCGGCCGCATCAAAAACGCCGTCGTAGAGGATGATTCGTTCGCCCGCCCGGCGGATTTCGACCTGCCGTCGTGGTGGGCGGCGTCGATGGCCGAGTTCGACCGTTCGCTGCTTCGCTTCGAGTGTCGCGTGCGATTGTCACCAGAGGGCAGGCGCCGGCTCCCCGATGTGGTGGGCGAGCTTGCCGCTGCAGTCGAAGTGGGGCCAGAGGACAACGACGGATGGGTCAGTGCCGAGCTGAAACTCGAGAGCGAAGCTGTCGCGCTCTCGCAGCTGATCGGGCTGGGAGCCGACGTCGAAGTGCTCGAACCCTCGTCTTTGCGTGAAGGGATACGCACCGTGGCGGAGCAGATGGTGCTCCGCCACGGGCACGACAGCTAAGCCGTCGCAGAACGCTTTGCGAGCATGCGGGTGATACCCAGTTGAGCGGCGACGATAACGGCGCCAACCACCAGGCCCAGTGCTGCCGAGGCAAGTGTGTTGACGATCCACGCCAGCACGCCACCGACTCCGGCGATGTCACTGACTGCTTCTTCGCCGTGATGAACGGCGTCGTAGAGCGGGTGGAAGCCCAGTTCGTCGATGCCGACCAACAGGATGTGGCCACCGACCCACAGCATCGCGGCGGTACCCACGACCGAGAGCACTGACATCACGTGAGGCATGCCGCGAACGAGGCCTCGGCCGACCTTGTGGGTGAAGCCAGACGACGTCTCGGCGATCTTCAATCCGATGTCGTCCATCTTCACGATCAGTCCGACGACGCCGTAGACGACCACGGTGATGACGACCGCCACGACGGCAAGGATCACCAATCGGCTCCAGAAGCCTTCGCCTGCGATGGTGTTGAGTGCGATCACCATGATCTCGGCGGACAGGATCAGGTCGGTGCGGACGGCGCCCGAAACCACTGCTTCTTCGTCGCGAGGATGCTCGTCAGCGGCCTCGTGGTGGTCACCGTGGCCGAAGATTGCACCCCAGATCTTGTGAACCGCTTCGTAGCTGAGGTAACAGCCGCCGACCATCAACAGTGGCGTCAGCAGCCAGGGGAGGAACTGACTCAGCAGCAGAGCGATCGGAAGGATGATCAGCAGCTTGTTGCGCAACGATCCGATGGCGATGCGCTTGATGATGGGCAACTCGCGTTCGGCTGCGAGCCCACGGACGTACTGCGGCGTGACGGCTGCGTCGTCGATGACCACGCCGGCCGCTTTGGCGGTCGCCTTACCGGTTGCGGCGGCAACGTCGTCGATCGAGGCGGCAGCCATGCGAGCCAGGGCTGCGACGTCGTCGAGCAGGGCGAAGAGTCCGCCGGCCATCACAGACCTCCAGTGGAATCAGTGGAAAAAGGTGGCCGGACCGAACCGGTGACGCAGTTACTTGATCGCACGAGGTCTCTATCCATGATCGTCGTAGGTGAGGTCAGGTCACCTGGAACGATACCGGGGGCATCCGTCAGGGACGACCTCGCGAGGTCGGTTGCCCTTCGTCACGAAAGGTCTTCCCGACCCGGTGCTCGCGTGTAAGACTGCACAGAAGATCGATCGAAACGGGGCACTATGCGTGAACCAGACACTGCACAGGTCGCCAAGACTTTCGACGCAATGGCGGCGCACTACGACCGACAGATCGGGCGCTTCGAACGCTTTGTGCTCGGTGACGCCCGGAAATGGGCCGTGGACCAGGCGCATGGCCGCGTGGTCGAGATCGCCGTGGGTACCGGACTGAACCTGCCTCTCTACGGAGACGACGTCGATTACGTCATCGGCGTGGACATCTCGACTGCGATGCTCGATCAGGCCAGGCTCAAGGTCTCCGAAGGAGTGAAGACCGAAGTCGACCTACGACTCGGAGACGTGCAAGCACTCGATGTTCCCGACGAGTGCGTGGACACGTTGGTCTCGACCTACGCCTTTTGCACGATCCCCGATCCGGACCGAGTTGCGAACGAAGCATTTCGAGTCCTGGTACCCGGTGGTCGATTCGTCCTCGCCGAGCACGGACCGAGCAAGAACGTTGTTGCTCGTACGTTGATGAAGGTCGTCGAACCGCTTTTTGTTCGGTTCGGTGCCGATCATCTCACCCGTCAACCGGTTGAATACCTCGAAAACGCCGGTTTCCTGATCGACGAGGTGCAGCGCAGCGGCCGGGGCGGAATCGTGTTTCGGGTCGTTGCGCGCAAGCCGGATCCCGAATGGACGGCACTCGGTCACTGATGTCGGAATGCCGTCCATCGGGGATCGCTCAGCCCAGACGCTCCAGGATGGTCGCGTTTGCCAACCCACCTGCCTCGCACATGGTCTGGAGTCCGTAGCGCGCGCCGCGCTGCTCCATCGCGTTGACCAGGGTGGTCATGATCCGCGTTCCGCTGCCGCCCAGTGGGTGGCCGAGCGCGATGGCGCCGCCGTGGACGTTCACCTTGGACAGGTCGACGCCGGTGTCCGCTGCCCACGACAGGACGACGGGGGCAAAGGCCTCGTTGACCTCGAACAGATCGATGTCCGAGACCGTCAATCCCGCACGGGCCAGGACCTTCTGTGTAGCCGGGATGACCGCGGTGAGCATGTAGAGCGGATCGTCGCCGGCAACTGCGAAGCTGTGCAATCGTGCCTTCGGGGTGAGGCCGAGTTTCGCGGCGATCTCACTGGTCGTGATCATCACCGCCGAACTGCCGTCCGAAAGCGGGCTGCTGTTGCCCGCGGTGATGGACCAGTCGATCTGTGGGAATCGCTGTGCGTAGTAGTCGGATTCGAAGGCGGTCCGTAGGCCGGCCAGGGTCTCGACCGTGGTGCCGGGGCGGATGGCCTCGTCGACCGACAGCTGCGGGAGCGTGGCGAGTTCCTTGGTGAAGTACCCACTCTCGGTTGCCAGCGCGGCTTTCCGATGACTCGACGCCGAGAACTCGTCGAGTTGGGTGCGGCTCAGTCCCCACTTGGCGGCGATCAATTCGGCGCTGATGCCCTGCGGTACCAGACCGTCCGGATAGCGCTCTTCGAAACCCACGCCGAGTGATTCGCGCCCGATGCTGCTCGAGCCCATAGGGACTCGGCTCATCGACTCGACTCCGGCAGCGACAACGATGTCGTACGCACCGGCAATGACGCCCTGAGCGGCAAAATGAACTGCTTGTTGGCTACTTCCACACTGTCGGTCGACGGTGGTTCCCGGTACCGACTCAGGGTAGCCTGCGGCGAGAAGGGCAGTGCGAGTGACATTCTGGCTCTGTTCACCGACTTGGCTTACCGCTCCACCGATGACGTCGTCGATCAATGCTGCATCGATTCCAGTGCGTTCGACTACCGCCTTGAGGCTGTGGGCGAGGAGGTCGACGGCGTTGATGCCGTGCAGGGCGCCGTTCGCCTTTCCCTTGCCGATCGGAGTGCGAACGGCTTCGACGATAACTGCGTCTCTCATGACAAATTCCTTTCAGGGATGGCGGATTCAGCAGGGACAACCGGGGTGGGTGTGGTCGCAGGCGTCATTCCCAGTGATGCCAGGGCAGACACAAGCGCGACGGCAAAGATCACCCACCAGGCCTGGCGGAAGGTGTCGTAGTCGACAGCAGAGCCGAGAACCGCGATCAGAACGCTCACGCCGAGAACGGTTCCGATCTGTCGGCTCATGCTGACGATTGCGCTACCGGTGGCCGATCTGGCAGGTGCCAGATCCGCCGTGGCCTGCGACAGAATGGTCGGCAGGGCAAGACCGACACCGATCCCGGCGATGATCCAGCCTGGTAGGAGTCCGGTCGCGTAGTTAGGCGTCGTATCAACCGAGACGAGAACGAGTACGGTTCCGACTGCCCACAGAAGGCTGCCGAGTGCGGCGACGCGTCCCGCCGAGTACCTGCGCGTCAGCGATCCGCCGGCGATGGCGAACAGCGGAACGAGAAGCGGACCCGGTGAGACGGCGAAACCGGTTCGCAGAGCGGAGTATCCCCAGGCTTCCTGGAGCCACAGGATGTTCGAGAGAAGACCCGCGGCGAATGCTGCGCTGAACAGGATGGCGGTGACGTTGGACCAGGCAAACGAGCGGATCTTCAGAAGATCCGGAGCAATCAACGGAGTCCGGTGACGAGAGTTGCTCCACCAGAACGAGAGTAGTGTCACGGCGGCCACGGCGAAGGCGATCAGAACGCGATTGTCGGTCCATCCCCAGTCCGGACCCTGGACGAGTGCCAGGGCGAGAGAGCCGATTCCGACGGTGAGGAGGGCAGCGCCGACGAAGTCGATACCGGCATCGGGGTCCTTGTGTGTTGTATCCGGTACGAGTCGGACTGCGAAGTAGAGCAACACGATGCCCACTGGAACATTGATCAGGAAGACCCAGCGCCACGAGGCCTCTACGAGGATGCCGCCCACGACAGGGCCGAATGCAGCTGCTGCAGCGCCGGCGGCTGCCCAGATGCGAACGCCGGATTGACGTTTCGCGGCGGGAAGCGCATTGATCAGAAGCCCGAGGCTGGCCGGGGTGAGCGCAGCGGCGCCGACTGCCTGGACGATACGGAAGGCCACCAGTGCCCACAAGGACGGGCTGAAGGCACAGGCGGCGCTGGCGAGGGTGAACAGTGCGAGGCCGGCGATGAAGGCGCGCTTGTGCCCGATCCTGTCCGCCCAGCGTCCGAGGGGTATCAACAGTGCGGCGTAGACGATCGCGTAGCTGTTGAGGATCCAACTGAACTCGCCGAGCGAGTGACCCGGGTAGCTCTTGGCGATGTCGCCGAAGGCCACGTTGACCACAAAAAGATCGAGGCTGGCGACAAACGGCGCCCCCGACAGTATCGCGAGCAGGGGTCCGATCCGCACCGGCTGGCTATGAAGTTCCATAGTTAGCAATCTAGACTCTGACTATGGTTATGGCAAGCCAGGGGGTATGGTGAATTGCATGGACGCTGTGCGACTGACCGGAGTGCTCGAAGATCGCGACGCCTGGCGGGCCACGCACTGTTCGATCGGGCGGGCCATGGAAGTGGTCGGCACTCGATCCGCGATGCTCATTCTGCGAGAGGCCTATTACGGCACAACGCGTTTCGACGACTTCGCGTCGCGAGTCGGCATCACCGAGGCGGTTGCGTCGGCGAGGCTGAAAGAACTCACTGAGGCGGGACTGTTCGAGCGTGTGCCGTACAAGGAGCCTGGAAAGCGGACGCGGCACGAGTACGTGCTCACCGAGAAGGGCCGTGACCTGCTGCCGGCGGTTCTCGCGCTGATGCAGTGGGGCGACAAGTATCTGCACGGCGGAAAAGGTGGACCGTTGGAGGTGGCCGACGACGCTACTGGTGAGCGCGTTCGCGTCGAGGTGCGCAGTGAGTCGGGTCGTGAAGTGCCTTTGGGGGAGTTGCGAGTCTCTGTCAACGAATCGCGTCGGCGGTTGCGCGAATAGCGATGCATCTCAACAGCTCTCGAGTGTAGGTCTTCTTGAAGTTGTCCGGTTTGTCTCTGGTTATCGAAAGTATGTTCGATTAAACTTTGGGCATGGACAGTCGGGATGCGTGGCAACTGGATGGCGAGGACCTCAAGGGTGAGGTTCTGGATCTGGTGCGCGCCCGGCACGAGTTGCAGTCGCGGATGGTGTTGCTGATCGTGGAGATGTTTTCCCGGGACGTTCTCGGTGGGAAGGGTTTTCGGGCGATCGCGCAGTGGTTGCATGGTTCGACGAATCTGGAGATCGGTGAGTGCAGTCTGCTGGTCGGGTTGGCGCGGTTGTTGATGCTCGAACCCGTGGTGGGCGATGCGTTTCATCGCGGTGACGTGGATGCGTTGAAAGCCCGTCAGGTGGCGTCGTTTTGTCAGCATCCGCCCAAGAACATGACCCTGGCGGATGTGGACAAGGCCCGCGGGATCTTGCTTGGCCTGGCGTCGAAGAACATCGCGGATTGTGATGCGGTGCGGGCGGCGATCCGGCGGATCGAGAAGCAGTACGGCAGGCGTGAGGACGGCGTCCCGGTGGGTGAGGATTCGGAGCGTAACGAGTTCTACGCCTCGAAAGGCTTGTACGGGCGAGTGTCGGTGAAGGGTGATCTGGATGCTGTGAACGGGGCCCGGTTGATCACGTTGTTGTCGAGCCTGTCTGCGCCGACACCGGAAAAAGACGGCGTGAAGGACACACGCACGCCTGCATTACGGCGTGCGGATGGGTTCTGCGATTTACTGCGGCGGTACGAGCGGGCGGGGTTGGGTCCGATCGAGGGCGGAGTGAAACCGCACATCACGGTGACCGCGTCGGCAAAAGATATGACGGACCTTAAAGTTCTGAAAGACCTGTTGCCGTCGACTCAGGAACTGGGGTTCGCGTGGGCGGATTGGGTGGGCCCGATCAGTATCGATACTGCCCGGATGCTGGCGTGCGACTGCACCGTCACCCGGATCCTCCTGGACGAGAACGGTGTTCCGCTCGACTGCGGCAAAGAAGCAAGGACCGCGACGGTACCCCAGCGGCGGGCGTTGGCGGTTCGTGATGGTGGGTGTGCGTTTCCGGGATGCGGGACACCATCGGGGTGGTGCGATGCCCATCATATTGTTCACTGGAACGATGGTGGCCCAACGGATCTCGACAATCTGATCTTGTTGTGCGGTCATCATCATCGGACGATGCATCACACGGAGTGGCGGGTGGAGATCGGCCCGGATCGGAAATCGGTGTTCTATCCACCGATGTCGGTTGATCCGTTCCAGCGGCCGATCGGCGGGAACAGCCCACCGACAGCGGCGTGAACCGCGACAACTGAAGACGTGAGCACCGGGGCACCTCTACGCCCCGGTGCTCGAGCTCGCGTTTGGGAGTCCCCGCGTTTGGGAGTTTTGTGGCAGGGCGTCAGCTCAGTGACTTCTTGAACCCGACATGGGAGGCCACAAATCCGAGTCGCTCGTAGAAGTCGTGAGCTTCCTTGCGAGTTTGATCCGAGGTGAGCTGCGCCAGAAACGCGCCGCGCCGGGCACCTTCTTCGCAGGCCCATCGGATCATCGAACTGCCGATGCCTTTACTTCGGTAGTCCTCGTGGACGCGAACAGCTTCGATCTGCAGTCGCGTGGCACCCATCCGGCTCATACCCGGAATGAAGGTCAATTGCATTGTGCCGATTACCGCGTCGCCGACCAGAACGGTGACGAGAAGTTGAGCCGGATCCTCGTCGATTCGCTTGAACGCGTCCTCGTAGATCGTTCGGGCTTCGGGGTTGGTCGTCTCCCGGGTGCTGCCGATCGGGTCGTCGGCGAGCAAGTCGATCAGTGCCTCCACGTGTCGAATCTCGGCCCGCGTGAGGGTGTACTCCACTCCGCCGGACTGAAATGACGTCGCAATCATCGATGCTCCCCTGAAGAAGAATGAATGTCTGAAATGTCAGACTCTCACGAGTCTCCTCCAGCGCACTCGATCACGTCCAAAAACGCATGAGGGCGTTACCGAGCATGGCGTAGTAGTCGGACACACCGCTCAATTCGAAGATCCAGTAGATCGCGTCGAAGAAGACGACATTGATCTGTGGGACGAACAGGAGCGCAACCAGCAGGAGCAGTCCGTACGGCTTGAACTGGTCGAGTTGGTGCCGTGTGTTGGGTGCGAGGTAGGGCTCCAGTGCGTTGTAACCGTCCAGACCCGGGACTGGGAGCAGGTTCAAAACTGTTGCCATGACCTGCAAGAAGGCCAGGAAACTGAGGCCTGCCCAGAACGTCAGATGCTCGGCCGATGAGCCGTACGTACGTATGACGACGAGGAGGATCACGGCGGCGACGGCATTCGTGAACGGACCGGCGAGCGATATTCGGGCCTGCACCTTGGGCGGGAACATCCCGGTGCGCAGGTACACGGCGCCGCCGGGAAGCCCGATGCCGCCCAATGCGATGAACAGCACCGGCAGACCGATCGAGAGCATCGGATGGCTGTACTTGAGCGGGTTGAGCGTCAGGTAGCCACGAGCCTCGACGTCGGTGTCTCCATGACGCCACGCCAGATAGGCATGCGCGAATTCGTGCAAGCAGAGCGTGACCACCCAGCCGGCAACCACGAGGACAAAAACACCCGCGCGGCCCGCGATGGAACCCCACGTCGAGTTCCAAGCGACGATTCCGGCGATGACAGTGATCGCAACGACGCCGAGGAAGACAGGGCTCGGCCGAACCGCCGACCGTGCTGCTCCGGTTCTCACCTGACCAACAACCAAGTCTTGTCGTGCCGGTAGAAGGTCGAACGCTTCAGATCGCGTGGGTTGGCCACCCCGTCGCGAACCAGTCGCGCTGCCGGCGAGCCCAGTTGAATGGCTCGGCCTTCCAGCCAGCGTCGCCCGCTCCAGCGGCTCTTGCGGTCGACTGATGCCTTGATCCCGGGGAGCTTGGGGCTCGGCACTATCCGGATGCCGGGGACTGTGCCGGAGAACAGCTTGTTGTCGTCGACGTAGGCCTCGCCGATCAGTTCGTCTGCATCCGCCGGACCCGTGACAGTTGCTGCACCTACCAGCGCGATTCCGGCGTCGTCGCGAATGAGCGGCACGGTGTGGACTGTGCCTTTCAAGGCCGTGCGCGCAGCTCGTGCACCGGTCGCGAGTTTGTACGCGTCGGTTGCGTCGGACCTGTTCTCGGTGACGTAGGCGAGTTCGACGTTGAGTCGCTCCAATCGCATCAACCGCGTCAATGCCGCGGCAAACGCGCCGTCGTTACCCACGACGATCAAGCGAGGCTCCGTCACGACCTGCAGTTGGGACAGTGCCTCGTCGAAGTCTTGCTTCTCCGGAAGTTCAGGGACAGTGAACGACGTGAGTTCACCCAGGGGGAGTGGAACCGGCGAATCGCCACATTTGAGCACCACAGGGGTCAAAGCCACTCCTAGCTCGATCAAGACTTCTTCTCGGGTAGTGGGACCTCGCCACCCTTCCCCGAAATGGCCGTCCGAATCACTGCCGACGATCTTAGTGCGAGTCTCTGTGTCGACTCGCAATCGTGATGGTCACCGGCCAAATTCTGGACCGTCAGGTCTGGTCTGATGCTCTGGGCTAGACTGCTCCTTCGGTCACTGCAACAGTTCGGCGCTGCATCATGTGCGCGGAAGCCAGGCAGTACCAATGCGGCGGGACAACTGCTGCACGTCGACCGTAGGAGACAACGTCATGCCGGCAATCGTCCTGATCGGCGCCCAGTGGGGCGACGAAGGTAAGGGCAAAGCTACAGATCTACTGGGCGAGCAGCTTCAGTGGGTCGTGCGATACCAGGGCGGTAACAACGCCGGACACACCGTGGTTCTGCCGAACGGTGACAAGTTCGCACTGCACCTCATCCCGTCCGGAATCCTCACCCCCGCCGTCAACAACGTCATCGGTAACGGTGTCGTCGTCGACCCGGGTGTGTTGTTGACCGAATTGGCAGGCCTGGAAGAGCGCGGCGTGGACACGTCCCGCCTGCTGCTTTCTGCTGATGCGCACCTGATCATGCCGTACCACGTGGCCATCGACAAGGTCACCGAACGCTTCCTGGGAGCGAAGAAGATCGGCACGACCGGCCGCGGTATCGGCCCGTGCTACCAGGACAAGATCGCCCGTGTCGGTGTCCGTGCCGCGGACGTCCTTGACGAGAAGATCCTGACCCAGAAGGTCGAAGCAGCACTCGAATTCAAGAACCAGGTGCTGGTCAAGATCTACAACCGCAAGGCACTCGACCCGCAGCAGGTCGTCGAAGAGGTACTGACGCAGGCCGAGGGTTTCAAGCACCGCATCTCGGACACGCGCCTGGAACTCAACCTCGCCCTCGAGCGCGGCGAGACCGTTCTGCTCGAAGGTTCGCAGGGCACTCTGCTTGACGTCGACCACGGCACGTACCCGTACGTGACCTCGTCCAACCCCACTTCGGGTGGTGCGGCGGTCGGTTCGGGAATCGGTCCCACCAAGATCACCACCGTGCTCGGCATCCTGAAGGCGTACACGACGCGTGTCGGTTCCGGTCCGTTCCCGACGGAGCTGTTCGACGATCACGGCGCATACCTGGCGAAGCAGGGCGGCGAGGTCGGTGTCACCACCGGACGCGCTCGTCGTACGGGATGGTTCGACGCTGTCATCGCGCGCTACGCGACGCGCGTCAACGGCATCACCGACTACTTCCTCACCAAGCTGGACGTGCTGAGCAGCCTCGACACCGTGCCGATCTGTGTCGCGTACGAGGTGGATGGTGTCCGCCACGACGAAATGCCGATGTCACAGAGCGACATTCACCACGCCAAGCCCATCTACGAAGAGATGCCCGGCTGGTGGGAAGACATCTCGGAGGCTCGCACCTTCGAGGAACTGCCGCAGAATGCGCAGAACTACGTGCTTAGGCTCGAAGAGCTTTCGGGTGCGTTCATCTCCTGCATCGGTGTCGGCCCCGGCCGCGACGAGACGATCGTCCGGCGCGAGATCGTCCGCTAGTTCGTTCCCTCGAAATCCCCGCTCATGCAAGCATGAGCGGGGATTTCGAGTTTCAAGCCAGCTTCGACAAGTGTGCGGTGACGGTCTTCCAGTCGGGAAACTCGGTGCTGCCGAACTTGATCCACTCGCCCTCGAATCGATCTGCTCCGTTTGCTCCGCGGTCGTCGACGAGGTAGTCGCCACGATTGAGGTGTTTGTGGTGCGAGAGGATCAGACGTTTGTATGCGACGCTGCCTTCCTCCATTCCGAGGTGCTCTTGTACCCACAGAACCTTGTCGTGCCAGGCTGTGGCGTTCTTCCACGGCGCTGTCGAGAGGATGTAGGTGTCGAACTGCTGTGCCAGTTGGTGGTAGGCGTCGATAGCGCCGTCGAGAGGATCCATGCGAGAGAAGATGTGCGGCGCTTCGTCGAGGTCGTTCTGGTACTTCACTCGGACGCCGTCGGTCAGGCGATCGATGCCCGACTGGAAGTTGACCAAGGTGTTGTCGAGATCGATATAGAGAATCTTTTTGGAAGCCGGCATGGGAACCCTCTCTGGAGACTTTCTGAGTGCGAAAAGAGTCCAGTTTTACGCAACTGGACTGAGATCAGTGAATTCTTCCCCCTGATCACAATCGCACGGGGGTCTGACAGCGTCGTTCTCGCGGTCTGAAGTCTTGTCGTGGAAGATGCCGCCGAGGGGTGCTGCCAGGCGAAACTGCTCCAACCGAATGTATGTACCTTCACCTTCGGCGGGCGCGAAGAAGTAGACGAGTGCCACGAAGAGTCCGATGCCGATCAGGGTTGCGAAGGTAGTCATGGACATATGATCAACTCGACTGGTATTGAGTTACATAGCCAAGTTGTCGATACTGGACTGCATGATGACTCGAGTTCTCGGTGCCCGTTCGCTTGCTCGCGATCTGGGATCCTGGCAGGAAGAGTCCGGACGCAGGCCCGCGTACCGTGCGCTTGCCGACGGTATCCGCCTGCTCGTGCACGACGGTCGCGTTCCGCTGGGAGTCGCACTGCCGAGTGAGCGTGAACTTGCGGCGGTACTCGAACTCAGTCGAACCACGATCACGTCGTCGTACTCGGTGCTGCGAGACGAGGGGTACCTGATCAGCAGGCAGGGTTCGCGAAGCACCGTGGCATTACCTGCCGGCGCGCGGCCGAACGGGTTGATGTTCCGCTCCCATCAACCCGGGCCGAGTGGACCCGTCGTCGACCTCAGTTACGCGGCGATGGCAGCTCCCGCCGCTCAGGTCGAACTGGCGTATGCGTCTGCGCTGCAGGAACTTCCGAACTTCCTTCCCACGCACGGGATGGAACCGGTCGGGATCGCCGACTTGCGTGACGTGATCGCGCGGCGCTACACGGCGCGGGGTCTTCCCACCACCGCCGAACAGATCATGGTGACCTCGGGTGCGCAGCACGCGCTTCGATTGTTGCTGTCGGTGCTCACCTCACCCGGCGAGCGAGTGCTGGTCGATCATCCGACGTACCCCAATGCGCTGGAAGCGATTCGGCGAAACGGCGCTCGGCCCGTACCGGTTCCGGTCCGACCGGAGTTCGCGGCCGCCGGAGCCTGGGATCTCGACGGGATTCGTAGTGCAGCAAGGCAAACCGCTGCCAGAATGGCATACCTGATCCCCGACTTTCACAACCCGACCGGCCTCTGCATGGACTCTTCCGGCCGCGCCGAGCTTGCGAAGATTGCGCACGAAACGCGAATGACTCTGGTCGTCGACGAGACGATGGTGGATCTGTGGCTCGACGCACCACCGCCGGCGCCGGTCGCCTCACATGGGCGAGGCGCAGCGAAAACCGAAGTGGTGACGCTCGGTTCGACCGCGAAGTCGCTGTGGGGCGGGCTACGTGTCGGTTGGATTCGCGCCGATGCCGCGCTCATCACCCAGTTGGTGGGGGCGCGTGCCGCGGTCGACCTCGGTACTCCCGTCATGGATCAGTTGGCAGCCGCTTACTTGCTCGCCGACGACCGCTCGTTGCTCGAACAGCGTCGCGAAGTTCTGCGAGAACAGCGTGCGGTACTCCTCGGTGCGGTGGCCGAGCATCTGCCGGACTGGCGTCCCACCATCGGTTCCGGCGGAATGTCGGTCTGGATGCGAATGTCCGCGCCCGTCTCGACGGCGTTGGCGGCGGTGGCACCCAACTTCGGCGTACTCCTTGCCGCCGGCCCCCGTTTCGGCGTCGAAGGTGCGTTCGAACGATTCATCCGCGTGCCGTACGCACGTTCTCCCGAGGACCTCATTCGCGGCGTTGCGTCCATCGCCGCTGCGTACGACACTCTCGCGACGGATCGCGACACGGCAGACCAACGAATGGTCGTCGTCTGAGAACTGGGTACACACCCTGAAAGTGGTGTGAAACCAGGAGGTAGGGCATGACGGCGGTAGACGGTACAGGCGCAGCGGGAACCAGTGCGGCGGAAGCGCTCGCAGAACGATTGTTCGCGGCCACGCTCGGGGCATCGGAGCTGCAGGCCGTGTATCTGGGCGACCGGTTGGGCTGGTACCGCGCGCTGAGCGATCACGGCCCGCTCACGTCGACGGAGCTGGCGGACCGGACAGGGACCGTCGAAAGATATGCGCGGGAGTGGCTCGAGCAGCAGGCCGTCGCCGGTTATGTGGACGTCAATTCGGATGCCGATCGCCGGTACAGCCTGCCGCAGGCCCACGCCGATGTTCTGGTCGACGACGAGAACCTTCTTTTCCTGGCGCCGCTGGCGAGGCTGTTCGTCGCGACGACGTCGTCGATGCCACGTCTACTCGACGCTTATCGTCACGGTGGGGGAGTCACGTGGGAATCGATGGGCCCCGATGCTCGCGAGGGTCAGGCGCTACTGAATCGGCCGATGTATCTCCATCAGCTCTGTCAGCAGTTTCTGCCGGTAGTCACCGACCTGCACGCCACACTTTCGGACGGCGGGCAGGTCGCTGATCTCGGGATGGGGGAGGGCTGGTCGTCGATCGCGCTCGCCCTCGGATACCCGAAGATCGAAGTGCACGGCTTCGACGTCGACGCGGCGTCGGTGAACGCTGCCCGTCGTAACGCTCATGATCGGGGGGTGGACGACCGCGTGCATTTCTCGTTGGTCGACGTCGCCGGACAGGCTCCTGAGGCCGGGCGAGCCGATGCCGGGACCTACGACGCCGTCTTCGCTTTCGAGTGCCTTCACGACGTTCCGGATCCGGTGGGTTTTCTGTCCACGGCTCGGGCGATTGCCCAGCCGGGCGCTCCGGTGATCGTGATGGACGAACGAACGGCGGATGAGTTCGATCCCGAGGCGGGTCCGATCGAGCAATTGCTGTACGGATTTTCGCTGACCTGCTGCTTACCGGACAGTCTTTCGCATCCGGGAAGCATTGCCACCGGGACGGTGATGAGGCACTCGACACTCGAAAGCTATGCCAAGGCGGCAGGTTTCGAGCGGGTGGACGTGCTGCCGATCGAGCACGAGATGTTCAGGTTCTACAGGTTGGGCTGACGCCCCGTGCGCCTTTTTGGTTGCAGTAACTACCAAAAAGGCGCACAGGGGCCGAAGGCCCTAGGTCCAGACCGTATCGATATCCGTCGCCTCACGCGCCGGCGCAGCAGGCGTCGTGGTGGGCGTGCGCGAGAAGCGCGGTGCGGGAGCATGCTGGGTGACGCCGTCCAGTTCGATGAGCGAACCGCGAGCCGCGATGTGTTCGTTGGACGGAGCCTCGGCGAAAGTCAGGACAGGGGAGACGCAGGCGTCGGTGCCGAGGAAGATCTTGGCCCACTCGTCGCGAGTCTTGGACAGGAACTTTTCGGTGAAGAGCTTCTTCATGTCGTCCCACTTGGACGTGTCCATCTGGTGAGGGAGCGTCGCGGGATCGAGTTCGAGGCCCTCGAGCAGCAATGCGTAGAACTGCGGTTCGATGGATCCGACGGCCATGTACTTGCCGTCGGAGGTCTCGTAGGTGTCGTAGAACGGAGCGCCGGTGTCGAGGAGATTGACGCCGCGCTCGTCGGACCAGACGCCGCGACCGCGGAATGCCCACATCATGTGGGAGAGCGCGAGGGTTCCGTCGACCATTGCCGCGTCGACGACCTGGCCCTTACCGGACGTCGAGCGCTCGACGAGAGCCGACAGAATGCCGAAGATCAGGAACATGGAACCGCCGCCGAAATCGCCGACCATGTTGAGCGGCGGGACGGGACGTTCACCCTTGCGTCCGATGGCGTTGAGGACACCGGTCAGTGAGATGTAGTTGATGTCGTGACCGGCGGCGTTGGCGAGCGGTCCTTCCTGTCCCCAGCCCGTCATACGGGCGTAGACGAGGCGCGGATTGCGCTCCGAGACCACGTCGGGTCCGAGTCCCATGCGTTCCATGACGCCGGGGCGGAAACCCTCGATGAGGACGTCGGCGCGGCCCAGGAGATCGAGCACTTTCGCGACGTCGGCCGGGTCCTTCAGGTTGGCCTCGACGATGCGGCGGCCGCGCTTGATCTGGTCGGTTGCGTTCGAGTCCTGCGGAATCTGCCCTGCGCGCTGCACGATGACGATGTCGGCGCCCATGTCCGCCAACAGTGTCGCGGCGTGCGGGCCCGGTCCCAATCCAGCGAATTCCACGATCCGAATGCCCGCGAGCGGGCCCTTCTTCTCCACAGCTTCTGCAGACACACGCACTCCCAATTCAGACGGTGACAACACTTCTGACCCGACGGTAACGTGTCGAATCGATCAGGTGTGCTCCGGGGCACTGTGTCCACCGAGGGAGGCGCCGATCACTAGACGGCGGCACCCTCGAACTGAGCGTTGTAGAGACGGAAGTACGCGCCCGCCGCTGCGATGAGTTCGTCGTGTGTGCCCTGCTCGACGATCTTGCCCGACTCCATCACGACGATCAGATCGGCGTTACGGATGGTGGAGAGCCGGTGCGCGATGATGAAGCTGGTCCGCCCGACGCGCAACGCGGACATTGCTTGCTGCACAAGCTGTTCCGTACGTGTGTCGACTGAGCTGGTCGCCTCGTCGAGAATCAGCAGCGACGGCTCCGACAGGAATGCTCGGGCAATCGTGATGAGCTGCTTCTCGCCGGAGCTGATGTTCGACGCCTCCTCGTCCAGCACGGTGTCGTAACCGTCCGGGAGCGTGTGGATGAAGCGGTCGACGAAGGCAGCGCGTGCGGCTTCGTGAATCTCGTATTCGCTGGCGTCGAGTCGGCCGTATGCGATGTTGTCGCGGATCGTGCCGCCGAAGAGCCAGGTGTCCTGCAGAACCATGCCGACGTGCTTGCGCAAGTCGGAGCGGCGCATCTGCGAGATGTCGACGTCGTCGAGAGTGATTCGGCCGGAGTCGACTTCGTAGAAGCGCATGAGCAGGTTGACCAAGGTGGTCTTGCCGGCACCGGTGGGCCCGACGATGGCGACCATCTGCCCGGGCCGGGCCGTGAGGTACACGTTCTCTATCAACGGCTTGTCCGGCTCGTACCGGAACGAGACGTTCTCGAACTCGATGTGACCGACGTTGCGATGACGTCCGGCGGGCTCGGGGAGAAGCGGCACGTCGATGTCGGGCGACTGCTCGGGTTCGTCGAGAAGCTCGAAGACCCGCTCCGCCGACGCGGCTCCGGACTGCAGGCTGGTCGACATGGACGCGATCTGCGTCAGTGGCTGGCTGAACTGACGCGAATAGACGATGAAGGCCTGAACGTCACCGAGTGACATGTTGCCGCTGGCGACCTTGAGAGCGCCGACCACAGCGAGCAGCACGTAGGTGATGTTTCCGACGAAGTTCATGACCGGCATGATCAGGCTGGAGAGGAACTGTGCGCCGAAGGACGCGTCGAGGAGCTTCTTGTTCTGCTCGGCGAATTCACGCTCGGCTTCGGCCTGATGCCCGTACACGCGTACCAGGTCGCGACCGCTGTAGTTCTCCTCGATCTGCGCGTTGATCTTGCCCGTCTCGGTCCACTGAGCCTTGTACAACACCTGTGCTCGCTTGGCGACCCTGGCAACGAGGAGCACCGATACCGGCACCGCGATCAGTGCGATCAGGGCGAGCATCGGAGAGATGACGAACATCATCGTCAGGACGCCGAGGACGGTGAGCACCGACGTCAGGAGCGAGGTCAACGTCGACGACAGCGTCGACGAGATGTTGTCGATGTCGTTGGTGACGCGGCTGAGGATCTCGCCGCGCGGTGTCTTGTCGAAATACGGAAGGGGGAGACGGTGGAGCTTCGCCTCCACCGAGGCACGCAGGTTGTAGATGGTCTTCTGGACGATGATGTTGAGGAGGAATGCTTCCAACCAGGCAAGCAGCGACGAGAGCAAGTACACGCCGATCGCGAGCATGACGACCTTGCCGATGGCGTCGAAGTTCAGACCCACACCGGGAACGACGTCGGTCGAGTTGGCGACAAGATCGGCGAACGTCGAATTCCCTGATGCCCGGATGGCGTCTGCGGCCTGCTCGCGGGTCAGTCCGGCGGGCAGGCTCTTGCCGATGAACCCGGCGAAGATGAGGTCTGTCGCGTGACCGAGGATTTTCGGCACTGCGACCGACAGCGCGATGCTGGCGATCGTCGCAACGACGACACAGAAGACCGCAAACTTGTGCGGCTGCAGAAGCGAGAGAAGCCGCTTCATCGTCGCCTTGAAGTGGCGAGGTTTGGTGTCAGTCGCGGTCAGCGCGGGCTTCGGCTCTTTGTCGGGGGTCTCGGGGTTACTCGACTTCGCATCCCCGTCCGCGGATTCAGGTTCGCTCGGGATCTTGGCGAACACCACCGTCGGGGCATCGTCGAAGTACTGGCTGTTGGGGCCGCCCCATGTCGGGTCCTGCGGGCTGGTCATGCGCTCATCTCCGCGGGAATCTGGGAAGCCACGATCTCTTGGTACGTCGGACAGTTGGCCAGAAGGAACTGATGGTCGCCGAGGCCGACCGGCGCACCGTCTTCGAGGACCATGATCTGGTCGGCATCGATGATGGATGCGACGCGCTGAGCCACGATGATGACCGTCGAATGAGTCGAAACCGTCCGGAGTTCGCGTCGGACCGCGGCGTCCGTATGCATGTCGAGAGCGGAGAACGAATCGTCGAAGACGAAGATCCGGGGTCTGCGGACCACCGCTCTGGCGATGGCGAGACGTTGTTTTTGTCCGCCCGAGAGATTGCCGCCGCCCTGGGCGATCGGTGACTCGAGACCGTCGGACAGCTCCCGGACGAAGTCGTCTGCCTGGGCGATGGTGAGGGCTGCCCAGATGTCGTCGTCGGTGGCGGTCGGGTTTCCGTAGCGGATATTGCTCGCGATCGTGCCGGCGAACAGATAGGCCTTCTGGGGCACGTATCCGAAGTTGGCGAAGAGTTCGTCCTGATCCCAGCCACGGACGTCCAAGCCGTCGACCAAGACGGCGCCGGCCGTGACGTCGAACAGTCGGGGGATGAGTGAGACGAGGGTCGATTTGCCACTACCGGTACTGCCGACGATCGCGGTGACCGTGCCTGGCATGCATCGCATCGAAACATTCGACAGAACCGGCGTTTCTGCTCCTGGATACGTGAATCCGGCTCCACCGAACTCGACCACGCCGTAGGGGCTGGTCGGGCGAAGGGGCTGGGCCGGCGCGGGCACGGTCGCCTCGGTGTCGAGTACTTCGGTGATGCGGTCGGCGCACACGGCGGCGCGGGGGATCACGACGGCCAACATGGTCGCCATGACCACCGACATCAGGATCTGCATGACGTAGGCGAGGAAGGCGCTGATCTGTCCGATCTGCATGTCCCCGGTGTCGACCAGATGCGCGCCGAACCACAGGACCGCCACGCTCGACAGGTTGGCGATCAACATGACGGTGGGCAGCAGAACCGCCTGGTACCGGCCGATGAGGAGCGAAGTGTCGGTCAGTTCCTTGTTGGCCTTGTCGAAGCGGATCGTCTCGTCGGGTTCGCGAACGAAGGCGCGAATGACACGCATACCGGTGAGCTGTTCGCGCAGTGATCGATTGATGTTGTCGATGCGCGTCTGCATCGTCCGGAAATGCGGGATCAGCTTGGCCACCGCGACCGAGACGGTGATGCCGAGCAGTGGCACCGAAATCGTCAGGAGCCAGGACATCTGCAGGTTCTCGCGCAGAGCCATGACGATGCCGCCGATGCACATAAGTGGGGCGCTGACGAGCATCGAGGACGTCAGCATGACCAGGGCCTGGATCTGCAGGACGTCGTTGGTGTTGCGTGTGATCAGCGTCGGCGCACCGAAACTGTTGAATTCGCGATCCGAGAAACTGCCGACTGCCTTGTAAAAGGCGCCTCGAACGTCGTGGCCGAAGCCCATCGACGATTTTGCAGCCAGATAGGTCGATGCGACCGACGCGATGATCGACGCAAGCGAGACCAGGAGCATGATCCCGCCGGTGGACATGATGAATCCGGTGTCGCCTCGGGCGACGCCGTCGTCGATGATCCGCGCGTTGAGTGTGGGGAGGACCAACGACGCGATGGCCCCGAAGAGTTGCAGTGCGAGGACCCCGGCAAGCAACCAGCGGTACGGCGGCAGGTACGTCTTGAGGAGTTTTGCTAGCACGACGGTTCCCGGTGAGTTGCCTCGGTTGCCGCTCGTTCGCGATTGATCACACGCACACGGTATGACAGATCGCGGTCGAGGTTGGCACCGACTCTGACGATTGCATCCTTTTGTCCTAATTGACTGTGATCTCGAACACACTCGAATTCGAGATTGGATTCAGGTCACAGCACCTGAACTGCAGGTTTACATATTCATCCAATGTGTCACGTTTTCGCTTGGACAGAAACAAACTGGACGTACGTATTTAGCTTGGCTACAAAGACGTGGAGCGAACAAAACGTGCGCCGCGTCATAGATATTCATGCAAGGAGTCACATATGGGATCCCTCGGAAACCTCCTCAAGGCCAACGGTATGGGCTGGGGCATTCTCCAGCTTCTGCCCCTGGTCAACATGCTCAAAACCCTTCAGGGGCTGGACACCGCGAGCTCGAACTCCTGACGTTCGACCTCGAGAAATCTTCCGAAACAACACAGGAGTAGTCGCATGACCTCGATTCAGAATCTCGACGCCTTCCTCAAGAGCGTTCTTGCATTCGTGACCAAGTTGAACGCGGGATCGGCAGACGGCTCGGGTTCGGCCGGTTCGGCCGCCGAGTAGTTCTCGGTCCTCACTTCACCTCAACTGCATTCCGACAAAAGGAGGCCCGACATGGGTTCATTCGAAGACTTCAGCGGCGTCGTCAAGACGTTCATTCCGGTGCTCAAGGACCTGTTCACGGCACTCGGTGGTGGCTCTCTCACCCCTGGGACGGGATCGGCGGCCGATAAGTAAGTCCAGTTTGTCCGAAAGTGTGGCTCGCAGTTGTCTGCGGGTCACACTTTTCGGCTTTTCACTGTGAGCTAAATCACATTATGGGACATTCTAGAGGGTGAATTTGCGCTTTGAACTGCAATTATCCGTAAAGGTGTGACCGAAAGTCCGCATTGATAGCTATTAGGTAGCTAGACAAGTGTGAAAAGCCGGTCTATAAATGCAGGCAGCGCCAAGTAAGTGCGCTACATCACAGCTCGGGATGTTGTTCGGGGGGCGGTTCAGCCATCCGTGCGGCAGAAGTTCCCGAACCATCTCGGCCACCGCCTGCGGCCGGAATGGCGCTGGAACATCACACCACCTCACATACAGGAGAACCTCCTATGTTCGGATCACTCAGCACCCTCGGACCCCTGCTCACCGCGCTCGGAGCTTTCCTCAAGTCCGTTCCCACCGAATCGCTGTCCGGCAAGGGCGAGGGCTCGTCCACCGGTTCACTCTCGGGTCTGTCCAGCGGATCCGCCGAGTAGTCATCCCTTCCGGCAGGTCCATTCGGCTCTGCCGATCGGATTGCATGCAGGTGCCCTCTGTCCACTGTCGTGGCCGGAGGGCACTCGCGTTTGCGGAGATGGTCGCAGCTGCCGTTTTGGCATGTGAACACAGAACTGCGAGTGGCAGCACCTGCGTACGATGGTTCGACGACATCGGCATACGGTCACCGCGACGTCCGGTGCTCCCGAATTCAGAGGTAGCCGACCGCGAGGTGACGCATGGTAGGGACGAGTCGCTTTCTGCGCCTTCTCCTAGTGCTGGCCGTCGTACTTGCGGCATCGTTGATCGGCATCCTCACGCGCCCACCAGGTTTGCTCGCGACATTCTGGTGCGCCAACGCCATTCTGCTGGGAATGATGGTCAGATGGCCGGTCCTGATCGAATGGCGGACGTGGATCGCCGCGGCCGTCGGATACGTCTGCGCTGACCTGATTACGGGCAACTCGCTGTCGCTTGCCCTGCAGCTGAACGGGGCCAACCTCGCCGGAGTGACGCTCGGTGTTCTCGTTCTGTACTACTTGAAGCGCACACCGTTCCGATTGGTCGATTCGCAGTCGCTGGTATGGATGGTCTTCGTTTCGTTCGTCGCGGCGACTGGTACCGCGGCCACGGCCGGCGCCTTGGACCGGCTCTTACGCGGTCAGTCCTTTGCCGACACGTTTTTCCACTGGGGTGCCACCGAGGTCATGGCGTACCTGCTGGTCCTTCCTCTCATTCTCACTCTCACCATCCCATCGAGTCTTGCCGAGTTCCGCAGGAAACTGACCGCCAGAACTGTCGCCGCTCTGAGCGTTCCGCTACTCGCCACTGCAGCCTGCGTGCCGATCGCCCTCAGTATCGAAGGGCCGATTGCGCTGGTCTTGCCGATTCCAGCTCTCCTCTGGTGTGCCACTCGCATCTCGGTTCCGAGCACTGCCTTCGTTTCAGTGGTCTGGTCGGTGTGGTCACTCATGATGGCGGGTAGCGGTCGACTCGACATCGGAGATCAAGCCGCCTCGACGTGGAACGAGGACGTCATCACATCCATAGCGGTCACCCTGATCGCGTTGGGGCCGATAGCGGTTGCCTGTGCGACCGAGGAACGCCGTGCTGCCGAGCGTGAGCTCTTCCTTGCCGTCGAATTCGACCATCTGACCGGGGTCCTCTCGCGCGGTGCGTTCCTCGGCCACGCGGAAGCGGAACTTGCCGACGCGACTCGCACACAATCTCCGGTCGGCCTGCTGATGCTCGACCTGGACCACTTCAAGAGCATCAACGACACGCATGGACATATGACCGGTGACAGCGTTCTCGCGAACTTCGCCGAGCGGGCCGCTGACCGATTGTCGGACGGCGATCTGATCGGAAGGCTCGGCGGCGAGGAGTTCGCCGTTCTGCTTCCGGACTGCAGCTACGCGCGAGCAATCGATGTCGCCGAGGCGGTCCGCGGCGCGCAAGTCGAGTACTCGGCCGAATCAGATGTGACGAGCACCGTCAGCGTCGGCGTCGCGTGGGTCGATCATGCGACGCCGGCGCTGTCGACCCTCATGAGCGTCGCAGACGAGGCTCTGTACGACGCCAAGCGTGCTGGGCGCAACCTCGTGAAAGTGCACCGCGTCGGCAACGACACCGTGCCGCAACGGAATTCCGAGCCGGACACTGCCACCCACACCTATCGCAAACCTGCGCTACCCCGAACGATCCGGCGAGGATTTGGCCGCGAAGGTGTGGTGGACGGCCGATAACCGCGCTGACCTGCATCGGGATTGGCATATAGTCGCACCCATGCAGCTTGATTCGACGCCTTCGCCCCTGCCGACGCTTCCGCTCCGATTCGGAACCCCACTGACCGAGAACTCCATCCGCGTGATGATGTTGGGATCAGGCGAGTTGGGTAAGGAAGTTGTCATCGCGCTGCAGCGTCTGGGCGTCGAAGTGATTGCGGTGGATCGGTATCCCGATGCCCCTGGGCACCAGGTGGCTCATCGTGCTCATACCGTCGACATGACCGATCCGGAAGCACTGCTTGCCGTCATCGAGTTGGAAAAGCCTCACTTCGTGGTTCCCGAGATCGAGGCCATCGCGACGGATGCGCTTGCACTCGTCGAAGAACGCGGGGGTGCGGTGGTCATTCCGACCGCCCGAGCCACCCAGCTCACGATGAACCGTGAGGGAATCCGTCGGCTCGCGGCCGAGGAGTTGGGCCTGCCCACTTCGCCGTACGCTTTCGCGGACTCGCTTGCCGAAGTGCAGGCAGCGACAGACCGAATCGGTTTCCCGTGCGTCATCAAGCCAGTCATGTCCTCGTCGGGGAAGGGACAGTCGACGGTTCGATCCGCCGAAGATCTCGACGCCGCATGGGATTACGCGATGGCCGGAGGTCGTGTGAATCACGGCCGGGTGATCGTCGAAGGCTTTGTCGATTTCGATTACGAGATAACGCAATTGACAGTTCGAGCCGTCGGTGAGAGCGGTCAGGTCGAGACGTCGTTCTGCGAACCGATCGGGCACCTGCAGGAGGCCGGAGACTACATCGAATCGTGGCAGCCGCAGCAGATGTCCGCGGTTGCGCTCGCCTCGGCCCGAGACGTCGCCGAGAAGGTGACCACGGCTCTGGGCGGGCGAGGCATCTTCGGCGTCGAGCTATTCGTGAAGGGCGACGACGTCTTCTTCTCCGAAGTGAGCCCACGGCCGCACGACACCGGATTGGTGACTCTGCGGACGCAGCGACTTTCGGAGTTCGAACTGCATGCCCGCGCGATCCTGGGCTTGCCGGTCGACACGACGCTCACGTCTCCGGGAGCATCGGCAGTGATCTACGGCGGAGTGGAGGCAAAGGGGATCGGATTCGACGGCGTCGCCGAGGCGCTCGCGGTTCCCGAGACGGACCTGCGGCTCTTCGGCAAGCCGGAGAGCTTCACGCGTCGTCGCATGGGTGTTGCAGTGTCGACGGCCGCCGATGTGCCTACTGCACGCGACCGTGCTCGCGAGGCTGCGTCGAAGGTGCGTCCCGTCGGATGAGTCCAGCGGCCGAGGTCCTCGTCGGGCTGGTCATCCTGGTCGGTCTGATCGGTGTCGTCGTTCCGATTCTCCCGGGGACGCTTCTCGTTTTCGGTGCAATTCTGGTGTGGGCGATCATGACCGGTGGTGCCACGGCGTGGACGGTGTTCGCGCTGTCCACGCTGGCACTGGTGGTCACCGGGATCGTGAAGTACACGTGGCCGGGCAAGCGGATGAAGTCCGGGGGAGTGCCCAACCTGTCGGTGGTGGTCGGCGGCGTCGTCGGCATCATCGGGTTCTTCGTGATTCCGGTCGTGGGGTTGTTCCTCGGATTCATCGTTGGAACGTATTTCGCGGAACTAGCGCGGCTGCGCCGTTACGACATCGCTTGGTCGTCGACGCTTCACGCGGTGAAGGCAGTCGGATTGTCCATGCTGGTGGAACTGTTCGGAGCGCTGATCGCGGCGGGGCTGTGGCTGGGAGCCGTTGCGTTCACCTGAGCGCAGCGGTACCAGGAGCGGGCGTTGTCGCACATGACCGCGGGCAGGTCGTCGCCGACAGCGTCGGCGATCACGTCCAGGTCGTGGACCTCGAACGCTCGACGTGCCCGTGTACCGGGTAGATCGGTGCCGAACATCAGCGCAGCGGGATTGACCGCGTGGATCTGGCGCAGCACATCGCTGACGTCGGAGATGGTGGTGCGGCCGAACCCGGTGGCTTTGACGCGCACTCCGCGGTCGACGAGGTTGAGGAGATACGGCAGTCCGCGGGTGGACATTCCCAAGTGGTCGATGCTCACCGCGGGCAATTTGGCGAAGACCGGTTCCAACGACAGCAACAGCGTGGCATCGACGTAGAACTCGGCGTGCCAGCCGACCAGATCGAATGCGCGGTTGGCGAGATCGGCGAGCAGACGCAGGTCGGTGGCGCCGCGGCGCAGGTTGAACCGGACGGCACGTACTCCCAGTGCGTCCAGGGCAACGATGTCTTCATCCGTCGCATCGAGCGGCAAAGCAGTGACGCCCACCCAGCCTTCGCCGAGTTCGGACAAGGCAGCTTTCAGGTATTCCTGGTCATTGCCCTGGTACGACGCGGTCACCACCGCGCCGCCGTCAACGCTGAGGCCCTTCAGCGAGGCAATCCGGGCCCGGTAATCGGCCACGGTGAAGGGCTCAGGCAGGTACCCGTGATTCTCGACCAGCGGGAAGCGCGGGTCGATGATATGCACATGGGCGTCAAACACGGGGTCTATTTTGCCCTGTTGCCCTGGGTCCCTGCACACACCACCGGCCCGATGTGACCTGGGTCGCGTCGGGCCGGTGGAGGGCTTCTGTTCAGTTACTTCCGCGCACTCAGTTCGCGCGGTCGGGCTCGGATGCCTTCAGCATGTCGTGACGCTCGACGACCTTGATGCGCTCACGGCCCTCGGGCTCGCCCAGGCTGCGCTCGTGCGCGTCGAGGCGGTACCAGCCCTGCCAGGTCGTGTACGGAACCTGCTTGCCTTCGAGGAACTCGATGACTGCGTTCTCGTCGGGGTTCGCGGCGCCCGCGAAGTCGACGGAATCCTCGAGAAGATTCGCGACGGTTTCGTTGGCGTCGCCCTTGGTGTGGCCGATGAGGCCGACGGGGCCGCGCTTGATCCAGCCGGTGACGTAGGTGGCCGGCATGAACCGGGCTGCGCCCTCGGCGTTGTCGTCGGCGACGACGCGTCCGGCGTCGTTGGGGACGGTGCCGGCCTGGTCGTCGAACGGCAACTGCGTGATGTTCTGCGAGAGGTAACCGACGGCGCGGTACACGGCCTGGACATCCCAGTCCTTGTACGTGCCGGTGCCCTTGACGTTGCCGGTGCCGTCGAGCTGAGTGCGCTCGGTGCGCAGGCCGACGACCTTGCCGTCTTGACCGAGGATCTCCGTGGGAGATTCGAAGAAGTGCAGGAACAGCTTGTGAGGACGGGCTCCGACGTCGCGAATTGCCCAGTCCTGCAGCGTATTCGCAACCATGTCGACCTGCTTGGAGTTGCGGCGAGCCTGCTCGGAACCCTCGTCGTAGTCGATGTCCTCGGGGTCGACGATGACCTCGATGGTCGGCGAGTGGTCGAGTTCGCGCAGTTCGAGAGGGGTGAACTTGGCCTGGGCCGGGCCGCGGCGTCCGAAGACGTGAACCTCGACGGCCTTGTTGTTCTTGAGGCCCTCGTAGACGTTGGCGGGGATCTCGGTCGGCAGCAGTTCGTCGCCGGTCTTGGCGAGAACGCGGGCGATGTCGAGCGCAACGTTGCCGACGCCGAGGACGGCGACCTTCTCGGCTTCGAGCGGCCACGTACGCGGTACGTCGGGGTGGCCGTCGTACCAGGAGACGAAGTCGGCCGCGCCGTAGCTGCCGTCGAGTTCGATACCCGGGATGCCGAGCGCACGGTCGGCGTTGGCGCCGGTGGAGAAGATGACCGCGTCGTAGAACGACTGCAGGTCGTCGAGGGTGATGTCGGTGCCGTAGTCGATGTTGCCGAGCAGGCGTACCTGAGGCTTGTCGAGCACCTTGTGCAGGGCGGTGATGATGCCCTTGATGCGCGGATGATCAGGCGCGACGCCGTAACGAATCAGGCCGAAGGGCGCGGGCATGCGCTCGAAGAGGTCGATGCTGACGCCGCGGCCGGAAACTGCGGTGTCGGATTTCATGAGGGCGTCGGCGGCGTAGATGCCGGCGGGGCCGGCGCCGACGATCGCGACCCGGAGTGGGCGGTTGGAGTCAGTCATCGTGAGGACAGCTACCTTCTTCGAAGTTCGGACAACATATCGACAAGTATCCAATTTAGCCGAACCTAAGCACAGTGCCTCGGTTGCGGCCGAACGGATCCACACTCTCACTCGATCGGTTGTGGGTAAACCTATTCTTTCCTCCCATTCTCCTGTTGTCTCGGGTATCCGGGGTAGGGGCTTGATCCTTGACGGGCCACAATTTCAAGTTGTGGGGGACTATTGGCGTTATGAGTGACGAGCTGCGCGAATCCGACAACATCGATGGCAAGAAGGCGTCTGCGGGGCCGTTCCTCTTGGCTGTCGCCATCGTCGCCTTGATCCTGGGTGGAATCTTCGTCGCATCGTGGATCTCGCCGGCCGAGGAGAACGTCACCGAGTCGGACCGCGTGAGCCGCTCCGTCACCGACTACGTCGATGCCGAGAATCGGAATGACGCGGAGACGATCAAGACCCTGACCTGCGCGAGCTTCAATTCGAGCAACGGTCCGATGGCCGGCGTCGACGGGACGGTCGAGCTGAAGGGTGTGGACGGGGTCGCGGTCAACGGCGATCGCGCCCGGGCCGACGTGACGATCACCGGTGGCGGAGCGGGCGAGCGAGTCTCGACCTGGGCCCTGACCCGTGACGGCAACCGTTGGGTCGTCTGCAACTGACGGCCCGCTCAGGCGCTCACGGCAGTCTTGTGAAAACATGGACTACGTGAGTTACGCAGGCGATCTGACGCCGGAGCAAGCCTGGGAGCTGCTCCGCGAAAACCCCGACGCCGTGCTGGTCGACGTGCGGACCGATGCGGAGTGGAAGTACGTCGGTGTCCCCGATGTGTCCTCCCTCGGCAAGCAGGCCGCACTGATCGAATGGGTGAGCCACCCGACCGGCGCGCGCAATGACAACTTCGTCGACCAGTTGAAGGAAGCCGGCATCACTGCTGATTCCTCCGGGTCGGAGCGTCCGGTGATTTTCCTGTGTCGATCCGGACAACGTTCCATCGGTGCGGCGGAAGCTGCGACTGCGGCGGGCATCGGCCCGTCGTACAACGTGCTCGACGGGTTCGAAGGCGCATTGGGTGCCGACGGACATCGCGGACTTGTAGGTTGGCGGGCCATCGGCTTGCCATGGAGGCAGCAGTGAGCGGAATTCCCCAGGGTGGCGCATTTCAACGAGCGCTGCCGGACGACGTCGGTCTCGGCACTCTCGGAGTTCGCGGCGGACTGATGCGTACCGGGTTCGAGGAGACTTCCGAAGCGCTGTTCCTCAACTCCGGATTCGTCTACGAGAGTGCAGAAGCCGCCGAACAAGCCTTCACCGGCGAGGTGGATCATTTTGTCTACTCCCGCTACGGCAACCCGACGGTCAAGATGTTCGAAGAGCGCCTGCGTCTCATCGAAGGTGCAGAAGCGTGCTTTGCGACGGCCAGCGGAATGTCGGCAGTCTTCACGGCGTTGGGCGCACTGTTGGCCAACGGCGACCGATTGGTCGCCGCGCGCAGCCTCTTCGGATCCTGCTTCGTGGTGTGCAACGAGATCCTTCCGCGCTGGGGGGTCGAGGTTGTTTTCGTCGACGGTGAGGACAACGCGCAGTGGGAAGAGGCGCTGTCCGTGCCTACCACGGCAGTGTTCTTCGAGACTCCGTCCAACCCGATGCAATCTCTCGTCGACGTTCGACGGGTGTCGGAGCTTGCTCATGCAGCCGGTGCAAAGGTAGTGCTGGACAACGTCTTCGCGACGCCGCTTCTGCAGCGCAGCCTCGATCTGGGGGCCGACGTCGTGGTGTACTCCGGCACCAAGCACATCGACGGTCAGGGGCGCGTGCTTGGTGGCGCGATTCTCGGTACCGAGGAATACATCAGCGGTCCCGTTCGAGAACTGATGCGGCACACCGGTCCTGCGCTCAGCCCGTTCAATGCGTGGACTCTGCTCAAGGGCCTGGAGACGATGCCGGTTCGTATTCGGCACTCCGTGGCTTCGGCACTCGAGATCGCCGAATTCCTCGAAGGACACTCCGGCGTCAAGTGGGTCAAGTATCCGTACCTGACGTCGCATCCGCAGCACGAGCTCGCGAAGTCTCAGATGAGCGGTGGCGGAACGGTTGTCACGTTCGAGCTCGATGCGCCTGACGGAGAGGGCAAGAAGCGGGCGTTCGAGGTTCTCAACGGCCTGCGCGTCATCGACATCTCCAACAACTTGGGAGATTCCAAGTCGTTGATCACTCACCCCGCCACGACAACGCACCGGGCCATGGGGCCGGAAGGCCGTGCAGCAGTGGGTCTTACAGACGGCGTTGTCCGTCTGTCCGTCGGGCTCGAAGACACGGCTGATCTGTTGGCTGATCTGAAGCGAGCACTCGGCTGAATCGCTGGAGCGCCTTGCCTCGAACTTCCGACGGCAAGGCGTTCTACGGTGCGGGCGTGAGACCCAGTTGTTTGACGTCGATCGTCAACGCCGTCGTATTCAGTGTGAGACCTGAGCTTGTCGTGTCGGTGGGGTAGATCGTGAACAACACCTGCGCCGTCAGATTGGTGTTGTTCAGGGCCGACGTGACCGCGATGAGGTTCGGCGTCGGTGCTGTGCTGTCGTACAGCAGATTGTTGCTCTGATCCGTGACGTACGTGCGAAGGTCGATGTTGGCGGCTGCGAGCCCGCCGCTCAACTTGGTCTTGTCGACTGTCACGTTCGCTTTCAGACGTGGGCCGGTGGCCATCACCTTCGAATCGCAGAAATACGTGTAGTTGAATCCGGGCTTGAGCCGGTAGGTAGTGATGTCCGGGATATATACGAGTGGATTCGGATTGGTGGGCGCGTTGACGTAGACCTGCGAATACCAGCCCCCGCCGTTCGTGGTCACGCATGCTCCCAGATCCAGGGTCCCGGACTGGACAGCGGCGCTTGTCAGGGTCGCACTGTCGGTCCACTTCGCCAATGTGCCCGAGCCGCCGAGCAATACAGCTCCGGCCGCGGCGACTGCCATTGCAGCCTTCGTCGTCTTCTTCATCACGGCACCAGTGCCTTGATTTCGTCCGGAAGTTCGCTCGGGGTAGGAGATTCGGCCCAGACTCCCGTTGACGTGTCGATGACGGTGACTCCGGAAGGGGTGATTACGTATAGCTGATCGGTACCGGTGAGCCAATGCAGGACAGCGTCGCTGTCAACGGGACCTCGATATACCTCAGCGCCCGATGAATTCGACACGGACACAACCGTTCCGCTGGCAGTCGAGAGCTTCTGGGCGCTGAGACCGGTCGTGGTCGCCGGGGCGTCGACGGGAACCTCGCTCGGGGTGGTCGTAGTTGGTGGCACCGTTGTCGTTGTCGTTGTCGTTGTAGCGGTCGTCGTCTGGGGCGCCGTAGTTGTAGCCGGTGACGAGGTGGTTGTCGACGGTGCAGTTGTGCTGGTGGTTGTCGACGGTGCAGTTGTGCTGGTGGTTGTCACAGCCGGCGCCAATGTCGTGGTGGGCGTGGTGGATGAGGCGGTCGTGGAAGTGACGGCCGTAGTAGGAGTGCTCGGAGCGTCTGCCGCCAGTGCCGGCGCTGCCGATCGACTGAGAGCAGATGTCCCGCTGATCGGACCGCCACACGAGTAGAGCAGGCCGACGAGAATGCTGAATTGGTAGCCGGAGTACGACGGCGTGACCGACGTGCCGCTCAGTCCATGGATTTCGATGTTGTAGGTGCCGACTATGAGCGGGAACGCGACTGTTGTACCGCCCGAGCCGTATCTCATGGAGCCTGTAGTAGACGTTGCGGTGTAGTCGTTCGACCCCAAAAGGTTTCCGCTGGCGTCGCGAGCGATGAGGCGGTATGAGCTTCCGACAGTCGCGGGCCAAGTGATCGTTACTGCGACCGGAACAACGAGCGCAAAATTCACCGCGCAACTGGCTGTGCTTGGCGACGTGGGAAAGGTTGCAGCAGTGCCGAACTGAATGCTTGTTGCCGCGGCTGTGTCGGTGTACCCCGCCTTGGTACCACCGATCTCGGACACACCGACCACCGTGAGACCGACCGTAGCCAAGGCGACGATGGCCTTGAGGGCATGGGAGTCGCCGCGTATGTCCTGACGATCCCGCTGAGGTTCCTCCGCGTCGGAAGCCTCACGTCGACGGAACGCGATGTACAGGAGCCCGCCGACGGCAATCGCACCAAGCACAAGCCCACTCGGTCCGGACAGCCAGACTGCCACGTATCCGAGGCGGTTGATGCTGAAGAAGACGCGATCGGCTTCGGTGATGACGTAGGGATCGGGATCGGCGATCGGATTTGCATCACCACGCAGTTGTGCGACGGCAAGGTTGTTGCCCTGCTGATCTATTGATTCCACACGATGGGTGATGCGCTTGCCTTGGCTGTCGGAGACGCTGACGATGTCACCGACCAGCACTTCCGAAGCAGGCACGGTGCGCGCGAATGCGAGAGCACCGGTATCGATCGTGGGTGACATCGATCCACTCCGAAAGATCAGCGGGGTGATACCGAAAGCCAGACCGGCGATGAAAATGATGATGGATACCAAGCCTGCGAGGGCTCCCAGGCTGAGCAGGACTTCCCGTACCCGGTTCTGCATCGAGGCCTTTGCATGTTTTTTCGTGTGTCGAGCCATTGCCATCACACCTTTGCCGTGAAGGTCAGGACGATGTTCGACGTGCTGTTCGTCGGCGGTGTCGGTGTTGTCGGAAGCTGCACCGAGACACATAAATTCTCGGTAGCCCCGACCGCCAGTGGGCGGTCGGGGCTACCGATGGCTTGATTCGCGGTGAGTGTCAGCGCGAGCGAGGACACAACGTTGGCGCCGTCAGTGCACTTGTTGGCAACAGTTCCGTTGGAGGAAACCGTCATTCGTAGAGAAGTCGTCAACGCACCGCTACTCGTAGACGTGATCGTGTACTTCAGTGGGACAGTTGCCGCTGTGCCCAGGTTGTTGACCTTGATCAGAGCGGTGTTCGAATCACCGGGAATCATTCCGGACTTGCCAAGCTCACTGAAATTCAGGGACTTGGTCAGGGTGGGCTGGGCGGTGCTGTTCAACTGCAGATTGATAGAACCCGTCGTGATGTTGCCCGAGGTTGCCGTGGCGGAAGACGTCCAGGCCGCGAGCGTGGTCACTCCGCCGACACCAAGCACCATCCCCAGCGCGAGCAGCGCGCGAAAACGCGTGCTGGTCAACAGGTGACGAATCCGATGGGCCGGACGGTCAGGGCGCGAGGGCATCGTGCTGGCCTTTCTCGATCTGGGCGGAGTCTGCGGGCGCGAAAGTTGCAGGGTCAGGAGCCAATCGGGCTCGAGCTCGCTCCTTCCGGCCGTCACGGATGCCGCTGATCATCATGTACGACGCGTACAGCAGTAGAGCGGTCACTACGATCACCACGATCACGGTGCGCTGCTCTCCCGTCAGCCAGGTGTTCACGTAACCGAGATAAGGCAGGCTGTACCAGACCTTTCCCCGGATCTGCACCGGCCGCACTTCCTTCTCGTCAGGCTCACCGTTCGCATCGCCCTGGGTGATGAAAGTTCTTTCACCCTTCTGGTTTTCACTTGTGGCGATGATCCGGTGCGTGACGACGGTCGGCTGACCCGATTCCAGCTGGTACGTAATAGGTGTACCGATCCCCAGTTCGGACGGATCGACAGGTTTGACCACTACCAGTGATCCAGGGTTGTACGTCGGGCGCATCGAACCGGTCAGAATCGTGAAGCGCTGTGCTCCGGCAAAGAAGGGAACGACAATCGTTGCGACGATGACTGCCGAAATTGCCAGCAGCAGTGTCCAACTGACGATAGAGGTGATCCACCAGAGTGGGCCGGTGCGATCGGTGCGCTTCGTGGAGTGTTTTGTCATACCGGACCTGCCTGGAAGGTCAAGGTCGTGGTGCTTGTTGCACCTGAGACCGCCCCGACGCCTACCGTGAGTCGCAAGCACAGAATGTACGTACCGCCTGAGACCAGTGGACTCGGCATGTACGCCGGTGAAACCGGGTACTGCAGCGATGCATCCATCGATCCGGACGTCAGTGGGGTCACTGCCGGAGCCGCGGTGTTGACGCCGGCAGGGCAGGCGCCTTCGTTGGCGACTCCGTAAGTGGTCAACGTGAATCCCGTAAGTGCGGTCGTCGACTGCATTCGCCATTGCAGAGGATCAGTCCCCGAATTCTTGACGGTGAGCGGTGCTTGCACCGTGTTTCCCGGGACAACGGGCGTCGCGGCCGTCGTCAAGTTCGCCAGGGTGTACGCCGCACTGGTTCCGGCAGTTGTACCAACCGTGAGGTTGACGCTGGCGGCTGTCGCCGTACCGCCATTCGCGCTCGCCGAATCGGACCACAGCGCGAGCGACTGCTGTGACGATGCAAACACCGCTACAGCAGCCACCGCGACTGCGATCGCTCCCCAGACCTTTTTCCTCATGAAATTACGGGGCCGGTGTCAGTGCTGTCTGAGTGACGACCAACTTCATCGCCGACAAGTTCAGCGACTGGTTCTGCGCGACCTGATTGGCCACCTCGTTGAAGTTCAGCCGGACTCCGACGTGGACGATCGTTCCGTTCTGGGCTTTGGTGATCTGCGAAATCGGGTTGCCGCCAGTGTCCTTGATTGTCGTCACGGGCACGACAGCAGCGGCAAGCTCGGCGCTGTTCGCACCCGGAACGATTCCGGCCGTATCAGCGGTCAGAACAGCCGCGAGACGATCGCCCACTGCGGTCACAGTGACGTCGCAGGTGTATTCGATGCTCTCGGTGGTGACTATTCGGTAAGCCGAGATGTTGGTGATCGCGGTCTTCGTCGGGTTGAGGGAGTTCCACCCGCCACCGACCGGTGCGCAAGAGCTCAGGTCGAGGGCGCCGGACGTGACGGGCCCGCCGCCACTGACGTCGGCCGAATCGCTCCAGACTGCGAGCGAGCCGGCACCGCCGAGGAGGAGGGCACCGGCCGCCGCAGCAGCGATCGCACCCTTGGTCTGCTTCTTCATGAAAATCTCATTTCATGTCTGGGACCCGAAATGGGGCCATTCAGACATGAGTATCAGACACGGCAAACGATTCGTTACCACTTTTCGAAAAATCAATTTTACGACTGGAGTCCAACTGTCACTCGGTGTCGAAATGATCTTTGACCTGCGTCTAACTACTCGTTTGTAAGTTTGGTGCGAATAAAACCGCTGGTTTGTTCAGTTGGACAAAGCGGACGAGTCGGAACCTGGCAAATCTGCTGTTTTTTACCAGTTAATTACCGAGTTTCGGTTTTGTTTTGCAATTTGAATCAATTGTTTGTGTTGCTACGGAATGGATCGGTTGTTGTTCCCACAAGATCGGCGACCGACTCGAGGACGATGGTCGGGCGGTAGGGATAGAGCTCTACCGACGCGCGGGTCGAGATCCCGGTCATCACCAGAATCGTCTGCAGTCCGGCTTCGAGGCCACAGACGATGTCGGTGTCCATGCGGTCGCCGATCATCAACGTATTGGCGGAATGAGCGCCGATGGACCGCAGGGCTGAGCGCATCATCAAGGCGTTGGGCTTGCCGACGTAGTAGGGATCGCGTCCGGTTGCCTTGGTGATGAGTGCCGCGACAGAGCCGGTGGCCGGCAGCGAGCCGTCTCGCGACGGTCCAGTGGCGTCCGGGTTGGTGGCGATGAACCGCGATCCACGCTCGACCAGGCGAATGGCGGTGGTGATTGCCTCGAAGGAGTACGTTCGCGTCTCGCCGAGGACGACGTAGTCGGGGTCGCTGTCCGTCAGCACGTAACCGATGTCGTGCAGGGCAGTGGTCAGGCCCGATTCGCCGACCACGTAGGCGCTGCCGCCCGGCCGCTGGTTGGCCAGGAACGTCGCGGTTGCGAGCGCTGACGTCCAGATCGACTTCTCCGGGATGTCGAGTCCCGAATTGAGCAGGCGTGCTCGCAGGTCACGCGGGGTGCGGATGGAGTTGTTGGTGAGCACCATGTACGGGATGTCGTTCGACGCCAGCTCTGCCAGGAACGTGTCCGCTCCAGGTATCAAGTGCTCCTCGTGGACGAGAACCCCGTCCATGTCCATGAGGTAGGTCCAACCGGTCTGATCTTCTGTACTGGTCATTACTCCAGTATGTGCGGGTGGCGCCCGATGTGGGCGGTCAAGCGAGAAGGCGCCACAGTCCGATCAGGCCGACGACGACAATCGTGTAGCGCAATGCAGTGGGGGACAGGCGCCGTCCGTAGCGGGCACCGAGAACGCCACCACCGAGTGAGCCGACGGCGATCAAACCGGCTGCTGCCCAATTGATCTGATCGAATGCCAGAGTGATGTACATCCCTGCTGCAACGATGTTGACGAGCAGCGACAGCAGGTTCTTCGCGCCGTTCATGCGCTGGAGGGTTTCCGGGAGGATGGCACCCATCACACCGATGAGAAGGATGCCCTGCGCGGCAGTGAAGTATCCGCCGTAAATGCCGACTGCAAAAGTGCCGGCGGTCAGGAGCATCAGCCTCTTGGTGGACAGCGTCGTTTCTTCGGTGGAACGCTTCTTGGCCCACGCCTGGATGCGTGGTTGGAGGAGGACGAGCGCGAGAGCGAGGACCAAGAGCACCGGAACGATGGTCTCGAACAGTTTCTCGGGTAGGTGCATGAGCAACCACGAACCGAGTAGTGCTCCGGCGAGGGACGCCGGAATCTGCCACTTCAGTCGGTCCCACTGTCCGGACAGCTCACGTCGGTAGCCCCAGGTACCCGAAACTCCGCCGGCGACGAGCCCGACCGCGTTGGACATGGTTGCGGTCACGGGCGGCATGCCGAAGGCGACCAGGGTGGGAAACGTGATCAGCGTTCCACTGCCGACCACGGCGTTGATCGCGCCCGCGCCGATACCGGCCAACAAGATGAAGAAAGCGTCGAGTCCACTCACTCCGCAGACGGTACGGCAGAGGAAAAGTCAGTCCGGACGGCGGTCCCGGTCTTCATTCGAACGCTCCATTCAACACGCCGAACGCGGCTTCGGACACCGTTGAAATCAATGCGATTTCAACATCGTAGACACTTCATTTCCCTTGCAGTGCAGGGAAATACAACATTTGACGACTCGACATTTCGCGTCTAGTCTTTGCTCACCATCCAGAGCGACCGAGAGACCTGGCTCGTCGACGTCGCAGCAACCCCCCGAGTGATCGGGAGCGGGTGCTACCGCCAGGACCGATGGAAGGCATCACATGGGTACCACTTCGCACGCTGCGCACAAGCGACGTCACATCGATCTGTGCCGCACCGCTTCGTGTCACTGTCGCTGACCGAACTCTCGTCGTCTTCGCAACTCGAGCGCACCAACTCGAGGACACAGCTGCGTTCCCATTTCCCCGAAAGGTCTATTCGTGATGTCCACTCCGTCAGGTAGCGCGCCGTGAGCGCGCCCACCGATGTCCGCCCCGAAAAGTCGGTGTCCGAGTCGCAACTTCCCGACTCGGAGCTTGTCGTCGCTCGCACCTGGCACCCGCTGCGCTGGGTGATCAGTGCGGTCGTGCTGGTCCTGCTTGCTCAGTTCATCCACGGGCTCGTCGTCAACCCCGGCTGGGACTGGCCGACGTTCGCGCAGTACTTCACCGCGAAATCAGTGCTCGCCGCGTTGTGGATGACGATCAAACTGACCCTGTGGGGGACGATCCTCGGGTTCGGTCTCGGTGTTTTCCTGGCACTCGGTCGGTTGTCGAAGAATCCGGTCCTGCAGGTGATCGCCTGGACCTACATCTGGGCCTTCCGCTCGATTCCACTCATCGTGCAGTTGCTCTTCTGGTTCAACATCACTTACCTGTACCAGACACTTTCTCTCGGAATACCTTTCGGTCCCGAGTTCTTCACCTTCCAGGTCAGCGGTGTGATCGGCGGATTCACCGCGGCAGTCATCGGTTTGGCGCTGCACCAGGCTGCATACTCGGCCGAGATCATTCGCTCCGGAATCATCTCGGTGGATCACGGTCAGATCGAAGCTGCTCACTCGCTCGGCATTCCGCGCAGTCGCCAGTTCTTCAAGATCGTTCTCCCGCAGGCAATGCGGGCGATCCTCCCCAACGCCGCCAACGAGGTCATCGGACTCTTCAAGGGAACGTCGATCGTCTCCACCATGGCAATCGCCGAACTGTTCTACCAGGTGCAGGTCATCTTCGGACGCAACGGACGAGTCGTGCCCCTGCTGATGGTCGCCACGATCTGGTACATCATCCTCACGACGTTGCTCTCGATCGGTCAGTACTACGTGGAGCGCCACTATGCACGAGGATCCGCCCGTGCTCTTCCGTTGACTCCGGTACAGAAGGCGCGCAAGAAGTTCGAAGAGATTCGCGATGCGCGTCTCGATATTCCGAGAGGTGCGACCCGATGACCGCAGAACTGGCCGAAGAGACGGTGTATGCCGTCGAAGCGCGCGGAATTCACAAGTCCTTCGGCACGCTGGAAGTACTTGCCGGCGTTGATCTCCTGGTCCGCAAGGGCGAAGTGACCGTCATTCTCGGTCCGTCGGGTTCCGGTAAGTCCACCTTGCTGCGAACCCTCAATCACCTCGAAAAAGTCGACCGCGGAACCGTACGGATCGACGGAGAGCTGATCGGATACCGGCGCAAGGGAAATCGACTCCACGAACTGCGTGACCGCGAGATCCTGAAACAGCGTTCGCACATCGGATTCGTGTTCCAGAACTTCAACCTGTTTCCGCACCTGACCGCGTTGGAAAACGTGGTGGAAGCGCCGCTCTCGGCCCAGAAGCGTGATCGTGACGAGGTGTACCGCGAGGCCCGCGCACTGCTCGAGCGAGTGGGAGTGGGGGACAAGGCGGACGAGTATCCCCGCCAACTCTCCGGTGGCCAGCAACAGCGCGTCGCGATAGCGCGAGCGCTGGCACTGCGGCCGGCGGTCATTCTCTTCGACGAGCCGACGTCGGCGCTCGACCCGGAACTGGTGGGCGAGGTTCTCGAAGTCCTGGCTCAGCTGGCCCGTGACGGCGCCACCTTGGTGATCGTCACACACGAGGTCGGATTTGCTCGGGAAGTGGCGGACACTGCGGTCTTCATGGACGGCGGCGTCATCGTCGAACAGGGCCCGCCTTCGCAGGTGATCGACAATCCGGTCCACGAACGGACCAAAGCCTTTCTCTCCCGCGTCCTCTGACGCGACCCAGACTCATTCCCGGAAGGAAAAATTGATGTTCTCCACATCCCGTCGCGCGACTTTTCTGATCTCGGCGCTTGCCACCGTCGGATTGCTCAGCGCTGCATGCAGCAGCGCGGACGCCGAGTCCGACGGCGCCCAGGTCACCGCTGCTGCGGGTTACAACCTCACGGCCGATCAGAACCGCATCAGCACCGACAAGGTGGATTCCATCGCCGCCGAGCTACCTCAGGACATCCGCGATCGTGGCACGCTGCGCGTCACCGGTAGTGCCGGTTCCGCTCCGCCGCTCCGTTTCTACGCCGACGACGACACCACCCTCATCGGTTCCGAGACCGACTTCGCCTATCTGATCGGTGACGTTCTCGGCTTGAAGGTCGACCTGCAGACAGCAGATTGGGCACAGAACTTCGTCCGGATCGACTCCGGTGAGGCCGACGCCTTCCTCTCCAATGTGACTGTCACAGAGGAGCGTAAGGAGAAGTACGACTTCGCGACCTACCGTCTCGACACCCTCGCCTTCGAAGCCAAGAAGGGTGCCGGAATCTCCATCAAGGAACCCAAGGACGTCGCGGGCAAGAAGATCGCCGTCTCCTCGGGCACCAATCAGGAAGCGCTGCTGGTCAAGTGGAGTGAGCATAACGTCGCGGCCGGCCTGGCGCCTACCGACATCTCCTACTACCAGAACACCACCGACTACTACCTCCCGCTGCAGTCCGGCCGGATCGACGCCTACTTCGGCCCGAACCCGTCGTCGCAGTTCCACGCCAAGCAGTCGGGGGAGACCGAGGTTGTCGGTGAGTTCTCCGGGGCCGGCGACACCCTGCAGGGGCAGATCGCGGTGCTGGTGAAGAAGGACAACGGCCTGATCAAGGCGATCAACGACGCGATCAACCACACGATCGAGAACGGCACGTACCAGCAGATCCTCGAGCGCTGGAACATCACCAGCGAAGCCGTCGACACGTCCCTGATCAACCCGCCCGGCCTTCCGAAGACCAAGTGAGCTCTCGTCCATGAGTGAGATTTTCGATGTGATCGTCATCGGCGGAGGACTCGTCGGGTCCTCCGCCGCCTGGCGGCTCGCGGCACGCGGACGTAGCGTCGTTCAGCTGGAACAGTTCGGGCCGGGGCACAAGCACGGTGCGTCGCACGGTACTTCGCGCATCTACCGGCAGGCGTACGACAATCACCTGTACACAGGTTTGGCGGCCGACGCGCTGCCGCTGTGGCGGGAGTTGGAGACCACGACGGACATCGGGTTCCTGGAACTCACCGGTGCCGTTGATCACGGCCTGCCGCAGGCCGTGCAGTCCAAGGCGAAGATACTTCTCGAGGCGGGCATCAAGGGTGAGATCCTCACCCCTGCCGAGGCGTCCGCCCGTTGGCCGGGGCTGCGATTCGACACCACGGTGCTCCATCATCCCGACGCAGGCCGGTTGCACGCGGACCGCGCCGTGACCGCTCTGAAGGCGGGAGCGGTGTTTGCCGGTGCCGAGGTCCGTCACGATGTTCGGGTGTTGGCACTCGCGCGAGCGTCCTACGGCGTGGACGTGGTGACGGACAGTGGAACGCTCGCAGCTCGTCAGGTCGTGATCGCGGCCGGTGCGTGGACTGCGGACCTGATCGCAGACAGCGGTCTCGGCTCCGAGATCGTATTGCCGACACTGCGCACGACACAGGAACAACCAGCACACTTCGCACCGCTCGATCCCGGAGTCGAGTGGCCGAGTTTCGTTCACCACACCGGCGCAGAATTGGAGACCGCGGGGATCTACGGGCTTGGTTCCGAGGACGGGATCAAGATCGGCGAACACGCGACCGGGCCGGTGGTGACTCCGCAGACCCGTGACTACACCCCTGACGTCGACGGAGAGCGGCGATTGGCCCAGTACGCCGAGTCGTGGTTGCCCGGTGTCGATTCCACCCGTGTCGAGTCGCTCACCTGCCAAGTACACGAGCACGCCGGACAGTAACTTCGTCATCGACCGAGTCGGCGCCGTCACAGTGGCGGCGGGGTTCTCGGGGCATGGGTTCAAGTTCGGTCCGGCCTTGGGTGAACTTGTGGCGGACCTCGTCGACGGAACCACCCTCGCTCCGGAAGTTTTCAGGCTGGGGGAGCGTTGACCAGATTCATGGAGGAAAGTGTTGTGGCACTGGAGCTCGGAACTCGGCAGCTCGAGGGTATCGGAGCGGTAGAGGTCTATTCGGTATCGCAGGACGATCCCCTGGCAGCTCCACTGATCGCAGAGTTGGCACTCGAATACAGTTCGCGTTACGGCGGGACTCGCGAAGCGATGCTCGAGGATCTCACGACGTATCCGGCAGAAGAATTTGCCTATCCGCAGGGTGCGCTTCTGGTGCTCACCCACGACGGTCTGCCGATCGCCGGCGGTGCGTTTCGTCAATTCGATTCCACCACTGCCGAACTGAAGAGAATCTGGACATCGGTCGACTATCGGAAGCGCGGCCTCGGCAAGGCCGTCGTTCGCGAGTTGGAACGAGAGATCGAACTTCGTGGATACAACCGTGTGTTTCTCACGACGGGTCCTCGGCAGCCGGAGGCCGTCGCGCTGTATCTGTCCAGTGGATACACACCGCTTTACGACGCTTCACTCTCGCCCGAAGAGGTGGGCATCCACCCGTTCGAGAAACAACTTCGGGTCCTCGAAAATGTGACTCGAGCAGCAATTCCTACCGACCGGGTTGACAACACCCGGGTTTGACCTCGTACACTTGCGAACGACCATCCAGAGCGACCGAGAGACCTGGCTCATTGAAGTCGCAGCAACCCCCCGAGTGATCGGGTGCGGGTGCTACCGCCAGGACCGATGGAGGAACACGAAATGAAGGCAGTCGAAGGCGGTTTCGATACCGCCTGGTCGCGTCGTCACGTAGACCTGTGCCGCACCGCGGGATCTTTCTGTACCAACTGACCTCGGTCAGTCATTCACACTCAGGCGAGTCGTCGACAAGTCTGTTTTCTCTTCTCTCACAAGTGATTCGTGCTCGATCGCCTTTTCGTCTCAGGCGACGGGTGCGCTCTTCGGCATGCCTCTTTAGGAGTTCTTGGTGTCTTCGCCCTCATTCGGTGCCCGCAAACGCGCGACCGTAATCGCCGGTATCGGTGCTGTCTCGGTTCTCGGCACCGTCCTCGCCGGCTGCAGCAGCGGGAGTGACAGTGCTGCCGACGCAGGCCCCGCCCAGTCCGGCGGAACCCTTCGCTACGGTCTGTCGCAGGCGCCGACGTGCGCCGATCCGGCCCAGGCCGGCAGTAACCAGACCGTGTATGTCACTCGGACAGTGGTGGATTCGCTTACCGATCAAAATCCCGACACCGGAGAGATCACCCCGTGGCTCGCCAAGAGCTGGGAGATCAGCCCCGACGCCGCTAGCTTCACGTTCGTCCTTCGCGACGACGCCACCTTCAGTGACGGCACACCGGTGACGGCGGATTCGGTGAAGAAGACCTTCGACTCGGTCAAGAACCTGGGACCGAACGCGTCGTTGGCGAAGAGTTACCTGTCCTCGTACACCGGTACCGACGTCGTAGATGCTCACACGGCGAAGATCAATTTCTCCGGACCCAATGTTCAGTTCCTGCAAGCAACTTCGACGCCACAGCTCGGAATCCTCGCCGATTCCACCACCGCGCTGGCATCCGAGCAGCGCTGCCCCGGTGCAGCGGTGATCGCCTCCGGACCGTTCGTGTACACCGACTGGCAGCAGGACAAGAGCGTCAAGATCGCCAAGCGTGCGGGATACAACTGGGCCTCGGATGCGGTCGCGCATCAGGGCGAGGCGTACCTCGATGGCGTCGACTTCACGGTGGTTCCCGAATCCGGTGTGCGGGCCGGCAGCGTGGCCTCCGGCCAGCTCGATGCGGTCAGCGATGCGCTTCCGCAGGATGCGCCGCAAATCGAGGGCGCGGGTGGACGAATCCTCACAAGGCCGAACCCGGGTGTGAGCTTCTTCTTCCAGCCCAACGTCAGTCGCGGCGTTCTCGCTGATCAGGCTGTTCGTCAGGCCATCATTCCCGCGATCAACCGCCAAGAACTCGTCGACACCGTTCTGGATCCGTCGTTCTTCCCGGCCACGAGCCCGCTGGCTCACACCACTCCGCTCTACAGCGACGAATCCAGTGTCGTGACGTACGACGCCGACAAGTCGGCGAAACTCCTCGACGCGGCTGGTTGGAAGACCGGCAGCGACGGTATCCGCGAGAAGGACGGGCAGAAGCTCACTTTCAGCGTCACCTTCAGTCCGGTGTTCTCGGGTAACCAGGCCATCCTCGAGCTCGTGCAGCAGCAGCTCAAGAAGGTCGGCGTCGACCTGCAGCTCAACTTGGTCTCGAACGGTGAATGGACCGAGAAGGGAGTATCGGGTGATTACGATTCGCTGTATTACAACAGCACTCGCGCGGACGCCGACATCTTGCGGGCATCGTTCAGCACCGAAGGCCGCAACCTGAACCGTCGCGGCGCAGATCCGGAGCTCGACAAGGTACTCACAGACCAGCTTGCAGCCACGGACAACGGCCAACGCGGCGAACTGGTATCCACCGCACAGGAATTGATCCTCGACCGTGGACTCTCCATCCCCACCATCGAGCTCTCGCAGGCCATCGGCGCCGGATCGAGTGTGCAGGACCTGAACTTCGAAGCCTCCTCGCGCCTGCAGTTCTACGACGCATGGTTGTCGGGTAAGTAATCATGACTCGATACGCACTCACCCGACTGGGCCAGGCCGCTGTGGTTCTGTGGGCCGCCTTCACCATCTCGTTCGTGATTCTGTTCCTCCTGCCGAGTGATCCCGTCAGCATGGCTGCCGACTCGTCCGGTCAGGGTGTTGCAGTGGATCAGGCTGCGCTCGATCAGCTTCGGGCACGGTACGGCTTGGACCAGTCGGTGTGGGTGCAGTACTGGACGTCGCTGACGAATGCTCTTCGCGGCGATTTCGGTACGTCCATCTCCACCGGTCAGTCGGTGACGGATGCCATCTTCTCGGCGCTGCCGAGCACTCTGGTCTTGGCAACCACCGCTTTGGTTCTGGCCGTGTTGTTCGGAGTGGCGATCGCGTTCTTCGCTACCTACACCCGCAAGCGGTGGCTCGCGAATCTGTTGTTCTCGCTGCCGCCGCTGGGTGTGGCGGTGCCTACCTTCTGGGTTGGCCTGATTCTTCTGCAGCTGTTCTCGTTCCGTCTGCACATCTTCCCCGCTTTCGGAGACAAGGGATTCGCAACGGTGATTCTTCCGGCGATCACCTTGGCGATCCCGACCGGCGCGGTGATCGCGCAGGTGCTCACGACCAGCCTGCAGTCGACGCTACGTTCGCCGCACGTGGAGACTGCGTACGCCAAGGGCGCAAGCCGTTGGCGCGTGCAGACCCGTCACGCGTTGCGACTGGCGAGCATTCCGGCATTCACCATTGCCGGTGTGCTGGTCGGCACGCTGCTGGCGGGCTCGGTGGTTGTGGAAACGGTGTTCTCCCGCGCGGGCGTCGGCCGTCTGACACAGACGTCGGTGATGGCGCAGGACATCCCTGTGGTGCAGGGAGTCGTTGTGTTCGCCTCTCTCGTGTTCGTGCTCGTCAACCTCGCGGTCGACCTCTTCTACCCCTTGATAGATCCACGGATCATCCAGACGAAGAAGAGTCACACCGAAAAGTCGAATACCGAAAGCTCGACCGATCTGGAGCCGGCTCATGTCTGACACATTGATCGAACCCCTACTCCTCGATCCGACCGTCGAGGCGAAGGCACCTGTTGTTTCGCGCCGAAAGTCCACGGCCATCGGCTGGATCCGAAAGCCCGGCTTGGTGATTCCGGTGTTGATCGTGTTGCTTGCCATCGGCTTTGCCGTCGCACCCGGATTCTTTGCCAGCGGCGATCCGTTGTCCGGTGTCCCGGCGGACAAACTGCAGGGCCCGAGCCTGGCTCACTGGTTCGGAACCGACAATCTCGGTCGTGACCTGTACACACGGTTCGTGCACGGCGCCGCGCTGTCCCTGACCGCAACCTTGGTGGCGGTCGGAATCGCATTGGTGGCGGGATCGATAATCGGTTTGCTCGCGGGCTTTGTCGGTGGCGTCGTCGACGCCGTGCTGATGCGCACCGTCGACGTGCTGCTGTCCATTCCGGCGCTACTGCTCTCGTTGGCACTGGTGACCGCACTCGGCTTCGGCACCATCAACGTCGCCATCGCGGTCGGCGTCAGCATGGTCGCGAACTTTGCGCGAGTGATGCGTGCCGAAGTGATGCGGGTGCGCGGCGCTCAGTACGTCGAGGCCGCGTTCGGTTCGGGTGTGCAGTGGCTCGGTGTCCTGCGTCGGCACGTGCTTCCCAACTCCTACGCGCCGGTGGTCGCGCTGTCCGCTGTCGAGTTCGGGCAGGCAGTACTGGCGGTGTCGGCTCTGAGCTTCTTGGGATTCGGCGCCGTTCCGCCTACCCCGGAATGGGGATCGCTGGTATCCGAGGGACGTAATTTCCTCGCCAATGCCTGGTGGATGACCACACTTCCCGGTCTCGCGATTGTCGCCGTGGTCATCTCGGCACACCGTATCGGCCACGAGATCGAAAGGAACAACCGGCGATGAGCACGACCGAGGAACAGTTGCTTTCCGTCACCGACTTACAGATCGCCTACGGCGCCGAGCCCGCGGTATCCGGCGTGAGCTTCACCGTCGGTCGGGGCGAAGTAGTTGCGGTGGTCGGGGAATCGGGTTCCGGTAAGTCGACCACGGCCCACGCGATATTGGGTCTGCTCGCCGGCAGTGGCCACGTCACCGGCGGGACCGTCGAGTTCGAGGGTGAACAGATCGACTCGTATTCCGACCGTGCGTGGCAGCGAATCCGCGGCGCGCGTATCGGTTTGGTGCCGCAGGATCCGACGACCTCGCTCAACCCGGTGACGAGGATCGGCGACCAGGTTGCAGAAGTCCTCCGGATCCACGGCCTCGCAGACCGTCGCAAAGCCCGGTTGGACGCCGTCGAGGTGCTCGAGCGCGCGGGTATCGACCGGCCGGAAATCCGAGCACGCCAGTACCCGCACGAGCTCTCCGGCGGTATGCGGCAACGAGTTCTGATCGGTATCGCGCTTGTCGCGAACCCGGCCCTCGTAATCGCCGACGAGCCGACCAGTGCTCTGGACGTCACGGTTCAACGGCGCATTCTCGACCATCTCGACGAGCGGATTGCCGAATCCGGTGCCGCCGTGCTCCTGATCACGCACGACCTGGGTGTGGCCGCAGACCGCGCGGACCGGATCCTGGTGATGCAGGGCGGCAGGATCGTCGAATCCGGCCGCACCGCAGATATTCTGGACAACCCGCGAGACGAGTACACGAAGAAACTTCTGAGCTCTGCGCCGAGCCTGTCCTCGGGACCAGTCGTTCGCCCGGTCCGCCAGGACACCAGCCCGTTGCTGACCCTGACGGGAATCACCAAGCACTTCAACGTCGGACGCGGGAGTTCGATCACCGCGGTGAACGAAGTGTCGCTGACTGTTCCGAGGGGTCAGACGGTGTCGCTGGTGGGGGAGTCGGGCTCCGGCAAGTCGACCACGGCGCGCATCGCCGTGCGGTTGGAGCAGGCGGATGCCGGCACCATCTCCTTCGACGGCCAGGACATCACGAAGGTCAAGGGCAGCGACCTGCGTGAGCTGCGCCGAAGGATCCAGCTCGTGTATCAGAACCCCTATGCATCCCTCGACCCGAAATTGTCGGTCCAGGACATCGTTGCGGAGCCGCTGCGGGCCTTCAAGGTTGGTGGACGCAGCCAGCAGCAGACTCGTGCGGCAGAGTTGCTCGATCAGGTTGCACTTCCCGAGCAGTTCCTGAGCCGCAAACCGGCCGAACTCTCGGGCGGCCAGCGTCAACGGGTGGCGATCGCTCGTGCGCTCGCGTTGAAGCCGGATCTGCTCGTTCTCGACGAACCCGTCTCCGCTCTCGACGTCTCGGTGCAAGCGCAGATTCTGGCGCTACTCGACGAGTTGCAGCGAGAACTGGGCTTGACCTATCTCTTCATTTCCCACGATCTGGCGGTTGTTCGCCAGATCAGCGACGTCGTCGGCGTCATGCAGGCCGGGCGATTGCTCGAAATCGGCACTACCACCGAGATTTTCGACAATCCCCGAAACGAGTACACACGCACACTTCTCGACGCGATCCCCGGGCGGGATCATTCGACACGAAAGGCCGAACATGTCCGAGCGTAGTTCCGGAGCATTCCTGGTCGGTCTCGAATTCGAGGGCACCGGAGCTCATCCGTACTCCTGGCGACGCGAGGACTCACGCGCCGAAGATCTGTTCACACCGTCGTACTGGGTGGACCTGGTGACCACCGCGGATCGGGGTGGGGTGGATCTGGCGTTCCTCCCTGACTCGTTCGGACTGCAATCCGAAGGCCGGCACGCAGTGCGCGGGAGATTGGAGGCGGTGGCAACTGCGGCGCGGCTGAGTGCCGTGACCTCGCGCATCGGTCTGATCCCCACTGCGACAGTCACGCACACCGAGCCGTTCCACATTTCCAAGGCCGTCGCGAGTATCGACTACTCGTCTGCTGGGCGGGCCGGTTGGCAGGTCGCGGTGTCCGACACCGCCGAGCAGGCGGCGTTGTTCGGCCGAAAGACAGTGCAGGGTCCTGAGTCTGCGTGGGAGGAAGCGTCCGAGGCTGTCGAGGTGGTCAGTCGGCTGTGGGACAGCTGGGAGGACGACGCCGAGATACGGGACGCTGCGAGCGGACGATTCATCGATCGAGACAAGCTGCACTACATCGACTTCGAGGGAAAGAACTTTTCCGTCAAAGGGCCGTCCATCACGCCGCGCTCCCCGCAGGGGCAGCCGCTGATCGCCGTCGACGCGAGCAGGCCGGAGGCACGCGAACTCGCGGTTGCGCGCGGAGATCTGATTCGGATCTCGGCAACCGATCTCGCCGAGGCCAAAACTACGGCCAAGCTGGTCCACGCGAGTGCCGCCGCCCTCGGGCGCAGCGTCAGGGTTCTCCTCGACGTCGACGTGCTTCTCGGCGCTGATCGCGGAGCCGCCGACGACGCTCTGGCGGAACTCGAGGAATGGGCGGGAGCGCCGTACGCCCCGCACTCGCTGTTCTATCGCGGTGACAGTGCCGGCCTGACTGTCCTCCTTCGCGAGATCGGTGGGCTGGCCGGGGTCGACGGTGTTGTCCTGCGTCCCTTGGCTTTGGCTGCCGCAGTGGAGAAGATCGCGGCGGACGTGGTGCCGACTCTCAATCCGCGACCGACTACCGGCCCGACGCTGCGCGAGCGGTTGGGTTTCGAGTTGCCCGTCAATCAGTTCGCGTAGCGCGAGCAAAGAACAGGAACACCGATGACACAGAACAGGATTCGCAAGCAAGTTCACCTGGGTGCTCACTTCCCCGGCGTGAACAACACCACGGTGTGGACCGATCCGGCGTCCAAGAGCCAGATCGAGTTCAGCTCGTTCGAGCATCTCGCCCGCAGTGCCGAACGCGGATTGTTCGACTTCTTCTTCCTCGCAGAAGGGTTGCGCCTGCGCGAGCATCAGGGCAAGATTCACGACCTCGACGTGGTCGGCCGCCCGGATACGTTCAGTATTCTCAACGCGGTTGCCGGTGTGACAACGCATCTCGGCCTGGCCGGGACGATCAACACCACGTTCAACGAGCCGTACGAGTTGGCCAAGCAGTTCTCGACGCTCGATCATCTCTCCGACGGCCGCGCCGCCTGGAACCTGGTCACCTCCTCGGACGCCTTCACCGGCGAGAACTTCCGCCGCGGTGGCTATCTGGAGCATTCCGAGCGGTACGCACGCGCAAACGAGTTGGTCGACGCAGTACGGACGCTGTGGGACAGTTGGAGCATCGATCGTCCGATCGTCGACCGTGAGCGCGGCGTTTTTGCCACCGACCAGCAGGTCGGTCAGTTCCACCACGCCGGTAAGCAGTTCGATATCACCGGACGCTTCGAAGTTCCTCGGAGTCCCCAAGGGCACCCAGTTCTGTTGCAGGCAGGTGATTCCGACGAAGGACGCGAGTTCGGCGCCGCCAAGGCGGACGCGATCTTCACCGGGCACGGAACGCTCGAAGCAGGCAAGGCGTTCTACGCCGACGTGAAGGGACGCCTGGCCAAGTACGGACGCACGCACGCAGACCTCAAGATTCTCCCCGCCGCCACCTTCGTGCTCGGTGACAACGCCGCGGACGCACAGGAGAAGGCGTATCACATCCGGCGGCAGCAGGTCGGACCCCAGACTGCCATCGCTTTTCTCGAACAGGTTTGGGGCAGAGACCTTTCCCAGTACGACGCCGACGGCCCGTTGCCGAAGGAAGATCCGTCGGACGACGTCAACATCACCCGCGGACGCGTCCGCCACGTCAAGGATCCGCGAGCGGTCGCAGATCAGTGGCGTGCCAAGGCCGAGGCCGAAAACCTCAGCATCCGTGAACTCATCATCGAAGTGACTGCCCGCCAACAGTTCGTGGGTAGCGCCGCCGAGGTCGCTGCCGAGATCGACAGCTACGTCCAGGGCGACGCAAGCGACGGATTCATCCTCGTTCCCCACATCACCCCCGCGGGCCTCGACGAGTTCATCGACACCGTCGTACCGGAACTACAGGACCGCGGCAGTTTCCGGACCGAGTACTCAGGAACCACCCTGCGCAGCCATCTCGGGCTGCGTCACCCGCACGAGCAGGCTGAAGGAGTCCGCGCATCATGACCGTTACCGACACTTCCACCAGCACCTTCACCGGCGATTGGAATGCCTGGCACGCCTCGCGCGACGCCACCTTCGGCGAACCCCTCGGCTGGCTGAGCCTGACTGCGTTGCATTGGCTGGTGGACACCGATTCCACCTTCGCAGACCTACCTGGTGCATGGCGCGCCGACGCGAATGCCGTGGTCGTCACAGCAACGGCGGCAGACGATCTCTCGATCGACGGAGTCGCAGTGGACGGTTCAGCCACTCTGAATCCGATCGAGGGGGCGCCGGGACTGATCGTCAAGCAGGGCGCGCGGTTGGTCGAGGTCATCCGCCGCACCGGCGAGGTGGCTCTGCGGATCCACGATTCGTCGGCCCCGGCTTTGGCGCAGTTCAGTGGTATCCCGACCTTCGAGCCGAACCCGCAGTGGCGCATCGAGGGTGTCTTCACAGCTTTCGAGGAGGCTCGCACGGTGACGACGGGTGCGGTCGTCGAGCGCCTCGAGCATCATCACGACGCCCGCGGAACCATCAGCTTCGAACACGACGGTGCAACGCATACGCTGATTGCGTTCGCGGGCAGGGACAACGGCTTTCACATCCTGTTCACCGACGCGACCAGTGGTGTGTCCACCTACCCGGCCGCCCGCTCGCTGCACGTGAGCGCACCTGAACCCGGTGGCGCGGTAGTCCTCGATTTCAATCGGGCGTCGAACCTGCCCTGCGCGTTCACCGATTACGCGACGTGCCCGGTGGCCCCCGCCGAGAACCGCCTGGCGTTCGCGGTGGAAGCCGGCGAGAAGACACCGGACACCCGCTCCGAAAGCGGGCCGAGGTGAGCGCGCCGCTGTCCGTACTCGACCTCTCGCCGATCAGTGAGGGCGGAACGGCCCGCCAGGCTTTGCGGAACTCGCTGGACCTCGCTCGTTCTGCCGAAGCGTGGGGATACAAGCGTTACTGGGTCGCCGAACACCACTTCGTCGGCGTTGCCTCTTCGTCGCCAGCAGTGCTTGTCGGGCTGATCGCGGCCGCCACCAACACCATTCGTGTCGGCTCGGCCGCCGTGCTGCTGGGCAACAACACGGCGGCTCAGGTGGTCGAGGCCTTCGGTACCGTCGAAGCGTTGTATCCGGGTCGTATCGATCTCGGTATCGGGCGCAGCGGACAGCGTCGGGTGGAGGCACTTCGCGCCGTCGCTGCCGGAACGCCTGCGCCGGCAGAATCGAAGCGAGAGAACGTCGTACGCGACGGCGTCGTGATCCCGGCACCCTTCGATCCAACCGGTCTTCTCACGTCACCGCGGTTGCAGGCGTCGTTCGAGGCATTGGCGTTTCCGGGCGCGCAGGCGCCCGATTTCAAGCAGCAGGTCGACGACATACGCTCGCTCCTGAACGGTACCTACAGAACCCGCGACGGCATCGAATTGCACGCCAGTCCCGGCGAGAATGCCGACGTCGAACTGTGGGTGTTCGGAAGCAGTGCGGGCCCCAGTGCCGAGCTCGCCGGACGACTCGGATTGCCGTTCGGTGCGAATTACCATGTGGCGCCCTCGAGTACGCTCGATGCCGTCGAGGCATACCGTGCAGCATTCCGACCGTCGGCAGTTCTGTCGGAGCCGTATGTCGTCGTCTCCGCGGATGTTGTTGCTGCGGAAGACGATGCGACGGCGAGAGAGTTGGCGTCTACGTTCGGGCACTGGACGCACAGCATTCGCAGCGGACACGGCGCCATCCCGTACCCCGATCCCGCGACAGCGCTCCCACTTTCCGACGCCGACAAAGCAGTGGTGGAGGATCGGCTGATCACGCAGTTCGTCGGTTCACCGTCTACCGTCGCCGACAGGCTCGACAGTTTGCAGAAGCTCACCGGAGCGGACGAATTGGTAATCACCGGGGTGACCCATCGGCACGAGGATCGTCTGCGCTCGTACGAGCTGCTTGCCAAGGAATGGGGACTACCCGCACTACTGGCAGCGTGAGTTTGCCTTGGTCCATTAGTGTCGAGTGATGTTTTCACCTCGAGATGCCCTTGCGGTTGCTCTTGACGTAGCGCGTGAGGGCATGGAGCTCGGGGAGATGCCGATCGGCGCAGTCGTGTTCGACGACGACCGTGTGCTCGGGCGGGCGTATACGCAAGAACGGGCACTCGGCCGACGGGTAGTCCATGCGGACCTTCAAGCGCTCTTGCAGGCCGACGAGGCTCTCGGATTCACTCGAGCGTCCGGTGAATTGACATTGGCGGTCAATCTCGAACCATGTCTCATGTGTATGGGTGCCGCGATCACGCTCGGCGTGACCCGGGTGTGGTTCGCTGAATACGCCACCGGCACTGGCCCCGCCGGGATGCGGGACTGGGCGCGCAGTCTCACCTGACGCCATGGCTTGTAAGGAGGGCCGTGAGGCTCACGCCCCGATAGCGCCCGCGATCATCGGCCACGACGCGCGCATGTCGGCTTCGAAGAGCCCCCAGGTGTGGGTGCCTTCGGGTCGGAAGCTGAACGTCGCGGGAATGCCGAGCTGACCGAATCGCCCCTGCAGGGCAGCGGTGCACATGTTGGTGATGCCTTCGAGGACCGCGCCGGGAACGACGCCGGCGGCCATCGCCAGCGAGTTGATTCCGTCCACCGGGCCGGGGAGGCCGTTGCCGGTCGAGATGAACAGCGCTGTGCCACGCAGTTTCTCGGCGTTGATCAACGGGTCGTGCGCCGCCCACTGCGGGCTACCCCACGGCCCCCACATGTTGGCAGCGTTGCCGCCGCCGAGTATCTCGACCATCGAGCGCACCGCTGCCTGGCCGAGCGGGTCGCCGGCGCGCGGACAGCCGCTGTACGAGCCGACTGCGCGGTAGGTGCCCGGCGACTGGATCGCGAGGTCCAGAACCGGTCCGCCTGCCATCGACACACCACCGAGTGCGTTGACACCGGTCGTGTTGTACCGAGCGTTGACCGCCGCCGGTAGTTCCTTGGTGAGATACGTCTGCCACTTGTTACGGCCCAGCACCGGATCGTCGGCGTTCCAGTCGGTGTACATGCTGAACTTGCCGCCGACCGGCATGACCACGTTGACGTGTTTGTCGTCGAAGAAGTCACGAACTCCGGTGTTGTTGAACCACGAGATCCCGTCCTCGCCGCCGCCGACACCGGTCAACAGATAGAAGGTCGGGGCCGGGCCTCCTCCGGCCGGCGAAATCACGTCGTTGGCGATCCAGCGGTCCATCGAGGGGGAGTAGACGTCGATGCGACTGACCACGGAATCCGCGCTCGCGGTCGGCGCGCTGAGGCCGAGAAAGCCGGCGGCCATGGCCACCGCCATCGTCAGCCGAACCGTGAAACGACGTGTCTTCATATTTCCCCCAGGCGCAAGCCGGACAGCGTATTTGTGCCTTCCAACAGTGGCACAATGCGAAGAGGAGTGACGAATGTCCGGGTAACAGTCGTATAAGAAGATGGAGACAATTGCGTGGGATCGCAGTCGCACCACCCCGAATCCGACGTGATTCGGCTGGCCTTCGGGCTGGCCGCGATCACGGCTGGTGCGGCGCGCAGAACCGCTGGTCTCGCACTTGATTCCGTGCAGCGGATCCCTGTCGTCGGTGACGCACTCGACGGCGCGATCACTCAGGTCACCACTCGCGGCACGGAAGCGATGCACTCGACCGTGGAGTTCGCCGACTCGACCTTGCGGACGGTGATCAAAGCTGTCGTCGACGCTGCTCTGTCCGAAGTCGACATCACCAAGATCGTCGTCGACCACGTGGACATCGACAAGATCGCCGAGAACATCGACGTGGACAAGATTGCCGAACGGGTCTCGCTCGAACCGATCATCGACCGGGTCGACGTGGACGAGATCGCAAGCCGCCTCGACGTCAAAGCGGTGATCGATCGCCTCGATCTCGACGGGATAGTCGACACGGTCGACCTCGAACGCCAGGTCAACCGCATCGACCTCGTCAAGATCGCCGACCAGGTCATCGAGGGCGTCGACCTGCCCCAGATGATTCGTGAATCGACCGGTTCACTCTCCACGGAAGCCGTGCACGGAGCTCGAGTGCAGGGCATGCAGGCGGACGACGCTGTCGCCGGCTTCGTCGGGCGACTCTTCGGCCGCGACAACGCACCGTCATCAGATAAACCGTCACCAGAAAAACCGTCGACAGAGACCGATCCGAAGACGAACGCAGGCGAACGCTAGTGGCCCAGGAGAGTTCCGGCCCAGCCGGCATCGTCACCCGTGGACTCGCCGGACTGATCGACCTGGGCGTCGTCCTGCTCCTGATGGGTTCCGTGTACGTGGGCTTCGCCTTCGTCCGACTGCTCTTCTCGCCACAGAGTTTCACTTTCTCGGAACCGGGAATCTTCCTGTCCACGACGGCATTTCTCGGTGTCTCGGTGGCGTATCTGACCGCCTGCTGGGCGACCACCGGTCGGACTGTCGGGTCCCTCGTGATGGGGCTGCGGGTGATCACGTCCGGGCATCGCCTCGTGCGCTGGCCGTTGGCCTTCATCCGTGCGGTGCTCTGCGTGCTCTTCGCCTTCGGATTGCTGTGGTCGGCGGTCGATCGACGACGACGTTCGTTGCAGGACATCGTTCTGCGCACCGAGGTCGTCTACGACTGGCGTCAGGACCCGGATCTGGTGGCACCGCACGGAGGTGAGCACGCATGAGTGAACCGAACCGCCCGGACGAGCGCTTCACCCTTGCCAGCGAGCGCACCTTCCTCGCCTGGATGCGTAGCTCACTCGCCCTGCTGGCCGGAGGCATCGCCGTCGTCCAGTTGGTACCGGAATGGAGTACAGGGTGGGTTCGCACGACTCTCGGTCTGACCCTGATCGCACTCGCGGCGGCGGCCGCACTGGTAGGTATGCGACGCTGGCTACAGGTGAAGAAGGCGCTCGAGGACGGAGCGGCGATGCCGGAACCGCACGCTTTGTGGCTGTTTGCACTGGCACTGGCCGGGGTTGCCGTCGCAGCCGGCGTGGCAACGGTGGTCACCAGCCTCGCTCGCTGAGATACGCAGAGAAGTCCGAGCGGTGTCTGGATAGTCTGCAAAGAACGTGAAGCATGTCAGAGAAGTAAACGAAACAGACGACAAGGGAGTGCACGGTGGCGCAGGAACTCAAGCTCGGATACAAGGCATCGGCTGAGCAATTCGGCCCTCGCGAACTGGTAGAGCTGGCAGTTCTGGCAGAGCAGCACGGCATGGATTCCGTTGCGGTGAGCGATCATTTCCAGCCGTGGCGTCACAACGGTGGCCACGCACCGTTCTCGCTCGCCTGGATGACCGCCGTCGGTGAGCGCACCGAGCGCGTGCAGATCGGCACGTCCGTGATGACGCCGACGTTCCGCTACAACCCGGCAGTCATCGCTCAGGCGTTCGCGACGATGGGATGTCTCTACCCGGGACGCATCATGCTCGGCGTCGGCAGCGGTGAGGCTCTCAACGAGATCGCCACCGGCTTCCAGGGCGAGTGGCCCGAGTTCAAGGAACGCTTCGCGCGGCTGCGTGAGTCCGTGCGGTTGATGCGTGAGCTGTGGCTGGGCGATCGTGTCGACTTCGAAGGCGAGTACTTCACCACTCGTGGCGCGTCGATCTACGACGTTCCCGAGGGTGGGATTCCCGTGTACATCGCGGCCGGCGGACCCGTTGTCGCCCGGTACGCGGGACGTGCCGGTGACGGCTTCATCTGCACCTCCGGAAAGGGCATGGAGCTCTACACCGAGAAGCTGCTTCCAGCCGTTGCCGAGGGCGCAGCCAAGGCCGAGCGCGACGTCGCCGACATCGACAAGATGATCGAGATCAAGATCAGCTACGACACCGATCCGGAGGCTGCACTCGAGAACACCCGCTTCTGGGCTCCGCTGTCCCTGACGCCGGAGCAGAAGCACAGCATCGAGGATCCGATCGAAATGGAAGCCGCTGCCGACGCTCTGCCCATCGAGCAGGTGGCCAAGCGCTGGATCGTCGCTTCCGATCCGGACGACGCCGTCGAGCAGGTCAAGGCCTACGTCGATGCCGGTCTCAATCACCTGGTGTTCCACGCACCGGGCCATGATCAGCGCCGGTTCCTCGAACTGTTCGAGCGTGACCTCGCGCCTCGCTTGCGTGCTCTGGGCTGATCCTCGAGATCAACTGAACGGTGTCTGCCACTCGACGTGTGGCAGGCACCGTTCGTCTTTCTCGTAGCCGCCGGTTGTCGGCACGAGCGTGAGCGTGACCACGATCAGTGGCAAGGTGGGCGGCGGCCCACACTAGGCTGTTGGGCATGCCAGAAGCGCCCGCTGCCGTGTCGAGTGTCTACGTTGCCTCTCCTGAAGGTGACACCGGAAAATCCACCATCGCGCTTGGCGTGCTGCAGATGCTGTGCGCGACCGTCGCCCGGGTCGGTGTCTTCCGCCCGATCGCCCGCTCTACCGAGGAAACCGACTACATCCTCGAACTGCTGCTCGAGCACACCACCGCCGATCTCTCCTACGCCGACGCACTCGGCGTCACCTACGAGCAGGTTCACGCCGATCCTGAAGCCGCGCTGGCCGACATCGTCGCGAAGTACCACACCGTGGCCGAGCAGTGCGACGCCGTCGTCATCATCGGAAGTGACTACACCGACGTAGCAAGCCCGAGCGAGCTGAGCTTCAACGCCCGCATCGCCGTGAACCTCGGCGCGCCGGTTCTGCTGGCGGTTCGAGGCGCTCGGCGCAGTGTCGAGGAGGTCGCCCAGCTCGCGCATCTATGCGCCGCCGAGTTGGCCGCCAACCACGCTCATCTGCTCGCGGTCGTCGCCAATCGTTGCGATCCCGACAAGCTCGACGAGGTCACCGCAGCGCTGTCCGACATCGGTGTTCCGACGTGGAGCCTGCCGGAGATTCCGTTGCTCGTCTCGCCCACGATGGCCGAGTTGATGGAGGCCACCGGCGGCGAGTTGTATTCGGGTGACCCGGAACTGCTGCACCGCGAAGCGCTGAAGGTGATGGTGGGCGGCATGACCGCGGAGCACATCCTCGAGCGTCTGGTCGAGGGCATGGTCGTCATCGCACCGGGCGATCGCTCGGACGTACTGCTCGCATTGCTCAATGCACATGAGGCGGAAGGATTTCCGTCGCTCGCGGGCATCATCATGAACGGCGGAATCACACCGCACCCAGCCATCGCAGCGTTGATGGCCGGCCTCAAACAGCGTCTTCCGATCCTGACGACAACCCTCGGTACCTTCGACACCGCAAGCGCCGCAGCCCAAACCCGCGGACGCGTGGCAGTCGGTTCGCAGCGCAAGGTGGACACCGCGTTGAGCTTGATGGAACAGCGCGTCGACGCCGACGTCCTGATGGACCGACTGGCACTGCCGATCCCGTCCGTCGTGACCCCACAGATGTTCGAGTACAAGCTGATCGACCGCGCTCGACGCGATCGCAAGCACATCGTCCTGCCTGAGGGTGACGACGACCGGATCCTGCGCGCGGCCGGCCGGTTGCTGCAGCGCCAGGTTGCCGACCTGACGATCCTCGGTGACGAACCCAGTGTGCGTCGACGCGCAGCGGAACTCGGCGTCGACATCAGTGGCGCGCAGGTACTCGCACCCGCGCAGTCCGAGTACACCGAGCGCTTCGCACAGGAATACACCGCGCTGCGTGCTCACAAGGGCATGACCATCGAGCGGGCCCGCGAGGTGATCGCCGACATCTCGTACTTCGGAACGATGATGGTGCACTTGGGAATTGCCGACGGCATGGTGTCCGGCGCTGCACACACCACCGCTCACACGATTCGACCCTCGTTCGAGATCATCAAGACTGCCCCCGGTGTCTCGACGGTCTCGAGCATCTTCCTGATGTGCCTGGCCGACCGCGTTCTCTCCTACGGTGACTGCGCAGTGGTTCCGGACCCGACGTCGGAGCAGTTGGCGGACATCGCGATCTCGTCCGCACAGACGGCGTCGCAGTTCGGGATCGATCCGCGCATCGCGATGCTCTCGTACTCCACCGGGGATTCGGGCAGCGGAGCCGACGTCGACAAGGTTCGCACCGCGACCGCTTTGGTGCGCGAGCGTCGACCGGATCTGTTGGTGGAAGGGCCCATTCAGTACGACGCCGCCGTCGAGCAGAGTGTCGCCGACAAGAAGATGCCGGATTCGCTGGTGGCGGGCAAAGCAACGGTGTTCGTGTTCCCGGACCTGAACACCGGCAACAACACGTACAAGGCAGTGCAGCGTAGCGCCGGTGCTATCGCCGTCGGGCCGGTTCTGCAGGGACTGAACAAGCCGGTCAACGACCTCTCGCGTGGAGCGTTGGTCCAGGACATCGTCAACACCGTGGCTATCACGGCAATACAGGCACAGGGAGCGCAAGCGTGAGCGACGGCACCGTACTGGTCATCAATTCCGGCTCGTCATCCATCAAATTTCAACTCGTGCATCCGGATACGGCGGAATCGGTGGCGCACGGTCTCATCGAGCGCATCGGTGAGCCCGACGGCCACATCGTCTACAACCACCGCACCGGAGTCGAAGACCGGAGCCTTCCGATCGCCGATCACCGCGCAGGTCTGAAGATGGTGCTCGACATCGTCGCCGAGGTCGGGCGGCCGCTGAGTGAGGCCGGAATCATCGCAGTCGGTCACCGAGTCGTGCACGGTGGTGACATCTTCCATTCGCCGACTCTCATCGACGACGGCGTCGTGAAAGCCATCGCGGATTTGTCGAACCTTGCGCCGCTGCACAATCCAGCCAACGTGATCGGTATCGAGGTGGCGCGCGAAGAACTGCCAGACGTTCCGCACGTCGCAGTGTTCGACACCGCCTTCTTTCACACACTGCCCGCGGCGGCGTCCACCTATGCGATCGATCGGGATGTGGCCAAGGCCAACCAGATTCGCCGGTACGGCTTCCACGGGACCTCACACGAATACGTGTCTGGACGGGTCGCGGAGTTCCTCGGCAAGGATCCGGCCGAGCTGAATCAGATAGTCCTGCACCTCGGAAACGGCGCTTCGGCCTCGGCAATCAAGGGCGGCAAGGCCATCGACACCACGATGGGCCTCACCCCGCTCGAGGGTCTTGTCATGGGCACCCGCAGCGGCGACATCGACCCAGGCATCATCTTGCACCTCAACCGCAACTCGGGAATGAAGGTCGACGAGATCGACGACCTCCTCAACCGGCGCTCCGGTTTGAAGGGACTGTCGGGAGTCAACGATTTCCGTGCCCTGCTCGCACTGATCGAGGGCGGCGACCAAGACGCACAACTTGCGTACGACGTTTACGTGCACATGCTCCGTAAGTACATCGGCGCCTTCATCGTTCAACTCGGTGGCGTCGACGTCATCACCTTCACCGGCGGCGTCGGGGAGAACAACGTCGACGTACGACGCGACAGCCTGGCCGGGCTTTCCCGTCTCGGTATCGAGGTCGATCCGGCTCTCAACGAGGCGAAGAGTCGCGACGAGCGTCGTATCTCCGCATCCTCGTCGGCCGTCGAGGTGCTGGTGGTCCCCACCAACGAGGAGTTGGCGATCGCCCGCGCGGCGAAGGCTTTGGTGGCCGCACTATAGGTTTCTGCAGCACTGTAAACCTCGGGGCGTCCGTCAGAAATTGCTGCGCGGACGCACCGCATTCGCCCGGTCCACGAGGGCGTAGCGGTGCGTGCGGGAGGTCGTGGCGCGAGCGAGGGCGCGAAGGCAGGCTTCGGCTCCGGTGCGCAGACCTTGCTCGGTGAAGGGCAGGTCGAGGATGGGTTCGAGTTCGGTGTGCGAGCGATTGCCGTAGCGAATCCAATCGAGTGCCGTGCCCAACACCAGGGTTCGCATCTGCAGGCTTCGGCTCTCTTCAGCAGGTAGCGCCCGAACACGACGGGCGGCTTCCCGCAGAGTCGATTCGTCGAGTTCGGCGATCGGAACGCCGGACAGCATCGTCAGAGCGCTGGACATCCGTGCGACGTTGTAGTGCCGGGAAGACGTGGGTACTTCGTCGAGGGCGGCGATGGCTGCCTTCTTGTTGCCGTGATCGGCGAGTTGTCGGGCGAGCCCGAATGCTGCGCTCACGTAGTTTCGTTCGGTCCGCCAGACGGTGCGGTAGTACTTCTCGGAGAAGCGGCACCATTGGTCCGGGTCGTCGCTCTCCCAGTGCTGGAGAATCAGTTCTGCCGTCGCTGCCAACGCCAGCTTTGGTGCAGCCTCGCCGGGCAGTGCGGTGAGAACTGTCTCGAAGTGACTGAAAGCGGGCTCGAATCGGTCCAGTTGTAACGCCGCAAGTCCTCGATACCACTCGATCTTCCAGTGGTCCCCGATGTTCTGCTGGAGTTCGCCCAGAACTGTCAGTGCGGTTTCCGGATCACCGAGATCGAGATGAGCTTTGGCCTCGGCCAGTCGAACTTCGCCCGAGACGGCGGCCGCCGGTGTGCCCGATGTTCGGTCGATTCCGTTCTCGCGGGCGTGTTTCAACGCATCGAGGGTCTGCGACGGTTCGCTGTGCACCGCTGCCGCCAGCAACGGCGCGCTGGGATCGGTGGGGTCGACCAACGGAATGGGAAGTGCGTGCGCAACTTCGCGCGGATCGAGAGCGGCGTCGTGGCTGACACCGTCCACGTACACATCGGTTTGCCCGACCAATTCATCGGTGCCGAAAGACGTTCGCTGCCTGCTGAACACGAGCGAGAGTCCGGGATTCTCCTGCCCGGTTTGCTCGGCGAGGATTTCTCGCAGAACGCCGGTGAGTTGTCCCGCGATTTCCTCGGCGGACTGGAATCGCTTCTTCGGATCCGGGTCGGTGGCGCGTAGCAGTAGACGGTGGAAGAACTCGTGGTCGCGCAGTAGTGGCTCGTCCTCGGGTTCGGGAAGGCCGTCGAGGTACCGTCCGTGCTTCGAAGGCATGTCGAGGGTGAGAACCGCGAGTGTTCTTCCGACGGTAAAGATGTCGGAGGCGATGGTCGGGCCGGTCTCGATGATCTCGGGTGCTTGATAGCCGGCGGTACCGTACAGGTATCCGTAGTCTTCGATTCCGGACACGGCGCCGAGATCGATCAGCTTCAACTGATCCTCGGTGACCATCACGTTCTCGGGTTTGAGGTCGTTGTAGGCCAGGCCGGTGGAATGCAGATAGCTCAGCGCCGGAAGGATTTCCAGTACGTAGCCGATTGCCTGCTCGATCGGCATGTGCTTGCCGTCCGGGAATTCGGCCAGCACCTCTCGCAATGATCGCCCACCCACGTACTCCATGACGATGTACCCCATGGGTGTGCCGTCCGGGCGCGGATGCTCGACGAAGTTGAAGATCTTGACGATGCTGGGGTTGGCGACCTCGGCGAGGAACTGACGCTCGGCCACCGCAACGGCTTGCGCTTCGGAATCACCGAAATGCAAGAGCCCCTTGAGAACTACCCACCTGTCGCTGACATTGCGATCGATCGCGAGGTAGATCCATCCCAGGCCGCCGTGCGCGATGGGCCCTTGAACCTCGTATTGACCGGACACCAATTCGCCCTCTTCGAGGAGTGGACGGAAGTCGAAAGTGGAACCGCACTTGGGGCAGGTGCCGTGCTGAGTTGCCTTGGTGCTTGCGCTCTTACGACCGACTGGTTCGTTGCATTTCCAACAGAACCGTTTCCGCTCGGGGACGGTCGGGTCACTCATCACCGCAGATGCGGGGTCGATCTGCGGGACGGGGGGAACCTCGACCAGGCCGCCGCCGAGACGCAGCTTTCGCCCCGACCGGCTGCGGCGGGATCGAGTGGAGCGGCCGGTCGGGGAGGAGGATGCGGAGGGCGTGGTACCCCGTATCTGCGCCGAAGTCGGCTCGAGACGCTCGTAGGCGCCGGTGGCTTCGGGCTCGGGCCGCTCGTAGGCGCCGGTGGCTTCGGGTTCGGGACGCATGGAAGCCTGCGTGGCGTCGGGCTCGGGGCCGGTTTCTTCGGTCATGTCAGCCTCAATCCCGGTAGACGGCCGGCGGGGGACCGGGCGAAGGACCGAGGACGCTGAGCCAGCGGTCGTAGATACGGTTCCAGGTCCCGTCGCTCCGGATCCGATCCAGTGTTCCGTTGACGAATCGGACCAAGTCGGGGTTGTCCTTGTTCACTCCGATTCCGTACGGTTCGACGCCCAGTGAGCCACCGACCATCATCAGATACGGGTCTTGCGAGGCGAGGCCCGCGAGGATCGTGTCGTCGGTGCTGATCGCGTCCACCTGCCCCTGCTGGAGGACGACGAGGCAGTCGGACCACATCGGGACGGTGACGACGGTGGCTTCGGGTTGGAGTTGCTGGATTCGAGTCGCCGAGGTCGTTCCCCGGGCAGCGCAGACCCGCTTGCCTGCGAGGTCGTCGATGCCGCGGACGGATGACCCCTGCAAGACCTGAATTCGTTGTTCAGCGGAGAAGTACTGCGTCGAGAAGTCGACCTTCTCGCGCCGCTCGCACGTGATGGTCATGGTCTTGACGACCACGTCGACCATCGATTCCTGGAGTGCGGCGATCCGATCGTCCGACGTCAGGATTCGGTACTCGATCTTCTCCGGGTCACCGAGCAGATCTCGGGCGATTTCGCGGGCGATGTCCACGTCGAAACCCTCGAGGCGCCCGGTGGCCGGATCGCGAAAGCTCATGAGGTTGGAACCGGTGTCCAGGCCCACGATCAGCCGCCCGCGGGCGCGGATGGCGTCGAGGCTCGGCGTGGGTGGCTGCGGAGATGCGTCTGCGGGGGTGGGCCGCAGGCTCGCGGTGAGGTTGGTGCACGACGCGGTAGTCGTCGGTGTCGGGCTGGGAGCGATGGTGGCCTCGGCCGGCAGCGGCGGTTCCGTGTACGACGTGGCGCCTGCGTTGTCCAAGTCTTCGGCTCGATCCGCACCGCAACCGGCGAGCATCAGCATGGCCGCTGCCAGAACCGCGACACATACGGCCGGGCTCTTCCTCCGCATCACCGGTACTCCCGTCACTGATACTCCCGCAGTCGAGGCCAGAATCCGATGAAGATTCCGGCAACTCCGAGAACTGCCAATACAGACATGCCCGGTGCAGAGGCAGCCAACACCCGGGAGGCGTACGAGACGTCGGACCGAAGATTCGTGCGCGAATCCACGATTCCCTGCCAGAGTTCGTGATCGAGCTTTCCGTACTCCGCGGCCGAATCCTGTTCTCCGGCGCCGATGGTGATGGCTGCGGCGGACGTGAAGTCGCCGTTTCCGAGACGGTCGTACATGCGCGTGTGCGCAGCCACCCACTGCTGGCGCGAGTCGAGTGCGGCGGTCAGCACTTCGCTGTTCACTCGGGCGCGTTCGTCGCTTTGCAGGCCCTCGAGGATGTCCCGCAGAGCATCGACCTTGCGGGTGAACGTCACGTTGTCCTCGGCGGTCGAATCCCGCCTCGCCAGCGTGAGGGTTTCCACGGTGCGTGCTTGCTGCGCCATGATTCGTGCCTCGGTCAGTTCGTGCAGTGGCTCGGCCCCGGCGTCGAGCGCGCGCCCGGTGGCCAGTGCGGAGACCAGTCCGACCGTGAGCAGCCACAGCAGAGCTGCAGCGACCGCGAGCGAGGCAAGGATCAACCCGAGATTGAAGCGTCGGCGACTCTTGCGGGAGAAGTACATCTGTGTCGCCACCAGCGCGCACAGCACGAAGACGAACGCCACGATCGGCCACCACGGTGGAGTCTCGAAATCGCGCTGTACTTGGGAGACCAGCGTCTCCTGCGAGGCGTGCAGTTGCTGGGCCATCGGCAGCAGCGAGGTCTGCATCAACTGCGAGGCCTCGCTCAAATATGCTGCCCCGACCGGGTTTCCGACGCGATTGTTCGCCCGTGCAGTTTCGACCAGCCCGGTGTAGACGGAGAGGTCGGTCGAGATTGTGGTCAACGCGCTGTGACCGGCAAGATCGGTCGAGTCGAGACCGGCCGACGCCTGGACGATCTCCGCAGAGGCCTCACCGATCGACTGCGTGTATCGGTCGCGGACTTCGGCGGGTTCGAGGCCGCCGGAGATGAAGGCGGTGGCCGCGGCGGCGTCTGCCAAGGACAACGCACTGTAGAGATTCTGGGCCGAGTTGGCGAGAGGCTCGGTTTCGACGAGGAGGAGGTCGAGGTTCGCCTGGCGGTTCTCGATCGCTGCGGTGGCGAGGAGTCCGGCGATCAAAGTGATCGCGATCAGGATCAGTCCGACGACGGTCAACCGGCCAGGCGTCGAGGACATGAAGGCCTGCAGTTCGCGCCGCAGAAGTGCCTGCTCGTCCTCCGCCGACACTGATGTGGCCTCGGAGGGCGGCAGCGACCGGGGTTCGATGGACGGGACGACACGGTCGACCATCGAGCACCTCACTTCGCTGTAGGCGGGCTACCGAGAAATGATGCCGCCGAGAAATGATTCAGGGCATCTTCGCGAGCATATAAGCATCACCTACACCTGGAGCAGATTGAAACGGTTAGTGTGGGACAACGGCGAGAGCAGGCGGAGCGAGGTAGTCGATGCGTGGTGACGGTGACGGTTGGTCCATCGGATCGGACGGTACTCGGCATTGGGGTAAACACGGAGCCGCAGGACTGCTTCTGCGTGCCCCCGATTCGGACGGATCACCCATGGTCTTGCTGCAGCATCGTGCGGCGTGGAGCCATCAGGGCGGAACGTGGGCACTGCCCGGCGGAGCGCGGGACTCACACGAGAGCACGACGCACGCTGCCGTCCGGGAAGCACACGAAGAAGCAGGTATCGCCGAGGACGCCGTCCGTGTCCGCGGGGAAGTAGTGACGATGCGCGCCGAGAGCGGGTGGACTTACACCACCGTCGTGGCTGACGCGGCGCATCCACTGTCGACGGTTGCCAATGGTGAGAGCACCGAGTTGCGGTGGGTACGCGAAGCCGACGTCGACTCACTGCCGCTGCATCCGGGCTTCGGTTCCTCATGGCCCGACCTCCGGACCGAGCCTGTTGTGGCCGTGGACGGCGATCCGCACACCGTCGTGCTCGAGGACGGCGGATTCGGATGGTTGTCGGGTAGTTCCCACCAAGGCAGTGAGCAGTCAGGCAGTGACCAGAACCTGTCCGAGGCGTCGAGTACGCAGTCGTAGCACTCGAGTCTTCACAGTTCATACACAGCAGAAGGGCCGGACTCCGCGGGAGTCCGGCCCTTCGGTGTTTCGGTCGTCGACCGAAACGAGGCTCAGCTGAGCGAGTTCAGCGCCGTGATGAAGCTGACCGCGGTGATACCGAGCTTGAGCAGCTCGCTGATCTTGCCGAGGTTCAGGTCTTCGAGCGATTCGGTGCTGAGCGAGCCGGTGTCGAGGGATCCCATTTAGTGCTCCTAGGTTCAGTTAGTAACTGGAGGTAAACTACAACAAACCGAATGGGATGTGACACGCAATCGAAGCAACTGTGAGCAAGATCACTTAATCCGACTTTTCGGACATCCAATCGCACCTAGGAACTGGGAGTTTGTTGTCTGATCGGACAACTTCCGTTCACAATTCGAGTCAGGCGTGCTGACCCGTAACTGTGCGGAAATCGCCCGGCAAACACTTGACGAACGCCAGTTACCGGCTTTCAGCGCCCAGCGACGGCTGCGGCGAGGCGTTGCGCGGCCGCCTGGGGATCCGATGCTTGCGTGATTGCACGCACGACGACGATGCGCCTGGCGCCGGCATCGAGCAGCTCTGGCAGACGTTCTTCGTCGATGCCGCCGATCGCGAACCAGGGCCGCGGCGGTGCGGCGTCGGCGGTCGATCGAACCAGTTCCAAACCGGACGCACTTCGATTCGGTTTGGTCGGTGTCGCCCAGACCGGCCCGGTACAGAAGTAGTCGACGCCCTCTTCGATGGCGGCCAAACTCGCCTGCGCGCGACTGCTCGTCGAACGGCCGATGACTACGTCTTCACCGACAACGGTTCGCGCGTAGGGGACGGGAATGTCGTTCTGGCCGAGGTGGAGGATGTCGGCGCCGGAAGCCATCGCGAGATCCGCGCGATCGTTGACGGCCAACAATGCGCCGTGGCGTCGCGCTGCGGTCGCGAGAATGCCCAGCGCCACCAGTTCGTCCTTGGCCTCGAGCGGGCCGAACTCGCGCTCACCGGCAGAGCCTTTGTCACGCAATTGGATGATGTCGACTCCGCCGGACAATGCTGCCTCGGCGAACTGCGCGAGGTCGCCTTTCTCGCGGCGCGCGTCGGTGCACAGGTACAGCCGTGCTGCTGCCAGGCGCTCGCGCCGGTCGATGTCGTTACTGGGATGTGTGGGGTGCACGGAGCAAACGGTAGCCTCTAGGGAGCAAGGTTCGACACGGGAGTCCTGAAACGTCGTCGTCACTTTTTGTCGTGACTGCGAGGTTCGTAGGGCTGAGAGGGGATCGCGACCAGATCCCGACCGTCAGACCTGACCCGGATCATGCCGGCGCAGGAAGTGGAGGTGGAGTTTCGTGAGTACACACGCTCGTACGGTGTCGGTTGTCGGCGGCGGTGTCATCGGTCTCGCTATCGCGTGGCGAGCAGCCCGCGACGGGTGGGCCGTTCGGTTGTACGACCCGTCCATTGGATCAGGTGCTTCGTGGGTGGCGGGCGGAATGCTTGCCCCGCTTTCCGAAGGCTGGCCGGGTGAAGAAACCGCGTTGACAATCGGTGCAGCGTCCCTGGAACGGTGGCCGACGTTCGGTGAGGAGCTCGGAAAATTCGGGCAATCGGTCTTCACCGCGGACAGCTCGCTGACGGTTGCACTCGACGCTGCCGACGCGCAGGACCTGCAGACCATCGCCGAGTGGGTGAGCTCGCAGGGGCACGAACTCGAAGTTCTCGGTCGCGCGCGCATCCGTGAACTCGAACCGATGCTGGGCCGGGGCATCCGGTCGGGGTTGATGGCTGTTGGTGAGTCCGCCGTCGACAACAGACTTCTGCTGGCGGCGTTGCAGAAGGCCTGTGCGGAATCCGGCGTCGAATTGATCGCGCGGGCCGTCGACGACCTCGCCGAACTCGATACCGATCAGATAGTGCTCACCGCCGGTATCGCGTCACCCAAGCTGTGGCCCGGGCTACCGGTACGCCCGGTCAAGGGCGAAATCCTTCGCTTGCGCAGTAGGCCTGGAGTCACCCCGGCGCCCAGCCGCACCATCCGCGGAAGCGTCCACGGGCGGCCCGCCTACCTCGTCCCGCGCGGTGACGGAATCGTCGTCGGCGCAACACAATACGAGTCTGGTGAGGACACACAGGTCACGATGGCCGGAGTACGGGACCTGATCAACGACGCCGAGGCACTGATGCCGGCGATCGGCGAATACGAACTGTACGAGTGCGCGGCAGGTCTGCGTCCCATGACGCCGGACAACCTGCCGTTGATCGGGCGCGTGTCCGATCGTGTTGTCGTCTCCACCGGGCACGGCCGCAACGGAGTCCTGCTGACGCCCGTCACCGCCGATGCGACGGTCGCGTTGCTGAACGGCACATCTTTGGTCGAGGTAAAAGGAACCGAACCCGAGCGGTTCGCAGTAGCTAAGGAAAATTCATGAGTGAGCAGGTCCCGATCGGGATCACCGTCAACGGCGAAGATCTCGAGTTCGATCGAGCAGTCACGGTGACCGAACTTCTGACGCACCTCGAGTTGCCGAGCAAAGGCATCGCCGTCGCCGTCGACGGTGCGCTCTTTCCTCGCGGGCGTTGGGACGAATCCGTCGGACGTGGTTGGGAAATCGAGATCCTCACGGCGGTGCAGGGTGGCTGAGCAGGACCTTCTCACTATCGCGGGCCGCAGTTTCGGTTCCCGGCTCATCACGGGGACAGGCGGCGCCGCCAACCTTGCGGTGCTCGAGGAAGCGCTTGTCGCCTCCGGTACCGAACTGACCACCGTCGCGATGCGGCGAGTCGACGCGGCAGGCGGCACCGGCGTTCTGGACCTGCTTCGTCGCCTCGGAATCGAACCGTTGCCGAACACCGCCGGGTGTCGGGGCGCCGCCGAAGCGGTCCTGACGGCGCAGTTGGCACGCGAAGCGCTCGAGACGAACTGGGTCAAACTCGAAGTCATCGCCGACGAGCGGACTCTGCTGCCCGACGCAATCGAACTCGTCTCCGCCGCAGAACAATTGGTGGACGACGGATTCACCGTCCTGCCGTACACGACGGACGATCCGGTGCTGGCGCTTCGCCTCGAAGAGGTCGGCTGCGCGGCAGTCATGCCGCTCGGTTCACCCATCGGGACAGGGCTGGGTATCGCGAATCCGCACAATATCGAGATGATCGTCGAGCGCGCCGGCGTGCCCGTCATCCTCGACGCCGGAATCGGAACGGCCAGCGACGCCACCCTTGCTATGGAGTTGGGCTGCGACGCCGTCCTACTTGCGACAGCGGTGACGCGGGCCAAGAATCCCGCGTTGATGGCGTCGGCGATGCGGCACGCAGTGGTAGCAGGTTTCGAAGCGCGTCACGCCGGCCGGATTCCCAAGCGGTTCTGGGCCCAAGCATCGTCCTGACGGACCATTTCCGGGTGTTTTCTCAGGGTTATGCCCGGATTGTCCGGCTTCGTGTCCTACCTGAGTACCACTCGGAACTAGACCTGTGGCCGATGTGCTGGTCATTGCCGGTAGGGCAAAGTTCTCCTCATGATTGAACTGAGGGGATTGACCAAGGTTTACGGACCGACGAAAGCGGTGGACGACTTGTCGTTCACGGTCAAGCCGGGCATCGTGACGGGCTTCCTGGGCCCGAACGGTGCCGGTAAGTCGACGACGATGCGGATGATCCTGGGTTTGGATCAGCCGACGTCGGGTGCGGCGTTGATCGAGGGCAAGCCGTACCGCGAGCTCAAGACGCCATTGCGGACTGTCGGTGCGTTGTTGGATGCGAAGTGGGTGCACCCCAATCGCAGTGCGCGGGCGCATCTGCAGTGGATGGCTGCTTCGAACGGGATCCCGAAGTCCCGCGTCGACGAGGTGCTCGGGTTGGTCGGATTGTCCGAGGTGGCGGGCAAGAAGGCAGGCGGGTTCTCGCTCGGTATGTCGCAGCGTCTGGGGTTGGCGGGTGCGCTGTTGGGGGATCCGAAGGTGTTGTTGTTCGACGAGCCGGTCAACGGTCTCGATCCGGAGGGCATCGTCTGGATTCGTAAGTTCATGCAGCGGTTGGCGGCCGAGGGCCGCACGGTGTTGGTGTCGAGTCACCTCCTGTCGGAGATGGCGCTCACGGCGGAGCAGTTGGTGGTGATCGGTCGGGGTCGGTTGATTTCGGATTCGACGGTCGCGGAGTTCGTGGATCGTTCGTCGGAGTCGACGGTGCGGGTGCGCAGCCCTCAGCTCGATGCGTTGCGCAGTGTGTTGCTCTCGCAGGGGCTGACGGTGCGTGAAGACGGTTCCGGTGTTGCCCCGGCATTGGTGGTGGTGGATTCGACCACCGATGTGATCGGTGGTTTGGCTGGTTCGCAGGGGATCGTGTTGTACGAGTTGGCTTCTCAGCAGGGGTCGCTCGAGGATGCGTTCATGAAGTTGACCGGGGACGATGTCCAGTACCACGCATCCGGTATCGATCCGGGTGTCGGTGCACACCACGCAAATACACAGCAGGCAAACACGCAGCAGGCTATGGGAGGTGCACTGTAATGGCTGTTCTCAGTGCTGAACGTATCAAGATCACCACGACCAAGTCGCCGCTGTGGTGCTCGGTCATCATCGTCGTGCTCGCGCTCGGCTTCGCGGCCATCATGGGCGCGGTTGCCAAGTCGGCTCTGACGTCCTCCGACGTCCAGGGAGCACCGGACCTCGACACCGCCGTTGCCACGGCCGGCATCTCGGGTTTCGGAATCATGGTTCTCATGATCATGGCGGCCCTCGCGGTCACCAGTGAGTACCGCTTCGGGACCATCCGCACCACCTTCCAGGCCGTTCCGAACCGTGCCTCGGTTCTGATCGCCAAAGCCGGCCTCATCGGTGCTTTCGGTGCTGTACTGACATTTGTTCTCGCCTTCGGCGCGTACGCCATGGCCAAGGCCATCGCCGGTACCGAGGCGAGTGCCGGATTGACCCTGTCGAGCGGCAGTGACTGGCGCGCGATCTACGGCATCCCGATCTACGCCTTCCTGTGCGTGATTCTCGCTGTCGGCGTCGGATCGATCATTCGCCAGTCGGCCGGCGCAATTGCGTTGCTCCTGCTCTGGCCGCTGCTCATCGAGAGCCTGTTCGGACTGTTCGGCAGCTTCGGCGAGAAGATCACCCCGTTCCTGCCGTTCGCGAATGCAAACCACTTCCTCAGTGCGAGCAGCGGTGGCGTCGACTTCCACTGGGGACCCTGGGGCAGCCTGATCTACTTCGCGGCCTTCGTTCTGGTGATTTTCGGAGCAAGTATCGTCATCGTGAATCGTCGCGACGCCTGATCTTGTCGCTCCCTCGGTAGGTGTTGTCGGGAGACCTACCGAGAACCAGGAGTGACAGCAGAGTAGGGACCCAGTACGAAAAACCATTCGTACTGGGTCCCTTTCCTGTGCTTCGGCCGATATCCTCCGAAGATGAGACTCTTCGGTGTGGTTGTGGTCGCAATGGCTGGAGCACTCGTGGTGAGTGGATGCTCGTCGGGAAGTGAAGCGGCCGTCCCGACAGACCCGGTTGCATTCTCCGAGACCGTCACGGTCGACGCCGTGACCGGGCATCTGGAGCAACTCGAGAAGATCGCCGCCAACAACGAGGGCAATCGATCGGCCGGTACCCCCGGCTATGACGCCAGTGTCGACTACGTGGCAAACCTGCTCGAAGACAAGGGTTTCGAGGTCAGCACCCCGGAATTCGACTTCAGCTCCTTCGATCCCGGCACCGAATCCCTGAAAGCCGCTGACGGCTCCGATGTTCCGGTGCGGGCGCTGACATATTCCACCTCCACGGGACCGACCGGAATCACGGCGCGTCTGGTGGCGATTCCCGCCGACGAGACCCCCGGTTGCGAGGCCACCGACTACGACGGCCGCGACGTGAACGGTGCAATCGTGCTGGTCACCCGTGGAGTGTGCCCGTTCGGCGACAAGCAGAAGATCGCCGCTGACCGCGGCGCGGCAGCGCTGTTGGTTGCCAACAACGAGGACGCAATGCTGGGCGGGGCAACTTTGGGTGAACCCGAAGATGCCCGCATCCCGACCGGTGGGGTGAGCAAGGCGTCGGGCGAGGCTCTTGCCGCAGCGCCCGGAGACCTCACGCTGATTCTCGACACGTCGACGGAAACGACGAAGTCGCGCAACGTGATTGCGCAGACCAAGACCGGCGCGACCGACAACGTGGTTGTCGTGGGCGCCCACCTGGACAGTGTGCCGGAAGGTCCCGGAATCAACGACAACGGAAGCGGCACCGCAGCCGTGCTGGAAACCGCGCTGCAGATGGGAAGCGCACCAAGCATCGAGAATGCCGTGCGTTTCGCTTTCTGGGGAGCGGAAGAAGTGGGATTGGTCGGCTCCACCCGCTACGTCGAGGGTCTGAGCGATCAGGAACGGGCCGACATCGCCCTGTACCTGAATTTCGACATGCTCGGTTCGCCCAACGCCGGATACCTGGCTTACGACGGCGACAACTCGGATGCCGTCGGGGAGGGGCCCGGGCCCGAGGGGTCGGCGGGCATCGAGCGCACCTTCGTCGACTTCCTTGCCGATCGGGGGATTGCGGCGGACGGAACGGACTTCGACGGGCGTTCCGACTACGGCCCGTTCATCGAGATCGGAATCCCGGCGGGCGGAGTGTTCAGCGGTGCGGACGAGCGCAAGACGCCGGCACAGGCCGAGAAGTGGGGCGGAGAAGCGGAGGAGACCTTCGACCCGAACTACCACAGTGCCCAGGACAACCTCGCGAACATCGATCGCGAAGCGCTCGCTGCCAACGCTTCTGCAGTAGCCTTCGGAGTTGCGACGTATGCCCAGGATTTGAGCGGACCGAACGGAGTTCCCGTCGGCGATGCCCGGACACAGGCCAGAACCGAATGATCGACTGACCGAATGATCGACTGACCGAATGATCGACTGTGCGAGCGACCAGGAGGCCACTGTGCGAGAACGGCGGCAGCACACTGTCTGTAACTCTGAGTTACGCTTGAGTTATGGCTGATCTGTCCCCGGAGAACACCGACACGGCAGGTGCTTCTTCCTCCTCGGTTCGAGGCGTCGTCGACGTCGTCTTGAACTCTGCGGCAGAACTTAACCGTCGGCAGCAGCTCATCGACGCGCTACGACGCCTCAGGCGGGCACTACCCGGTGATCCAGGGTTTGGGGATCCGCTCTCGCTCGCCGGCCCCGGCGGTGCGCGCGCCGTGGCGCGCGTCGCTGACAGATTGCTCGATCAGAAGCCGGCAGCCACTCGCGAAGTGAGCCTCGGAGCACTGCAGGTGTGGCAGGCAGCGCTGGAAAAGATGGGCCGCGGACGTGGCGATCAAGAACTGACCATCGTCTTCACCGATCTGGTGGGCTTCTCCACCTGGTCGCTCGCAGCCGGTGACGGCGCGACGCTGACCCTTCTGCGTGCGGTGGCGCAGGCCGTGGAAACTCCGATCACCGACAACGGCGGACACGTCGTCAAACGGATGGGCGACGGTCTGATGGCAGTGTTCATTCGCCCGGATGCGGCTTTGAAGGCGGTGTTCACCGCGCAGGACGCGCTCGCGGAAGTCGATCTCGACGGATACACCCCACGCATGCGCGTCGGCCTACACACGGGTACCCCGCGTCAGATCGGTGACGACTGGCTCGGCGTCGACGTGACCATCGCCGCCCGGATGATGGGCTTGGGCGGCGACGGCAACGTCATGATGTCGGCGACAACTCTCGAGGAACTCGAAGCCGGCACCCTGGAGGATCTCGATCTCACGATCCGGCCATGGCGGCGAGGGTTTTTCGCGACCACGCCCAACGGAGTTCCCGTCGACCTGGGAATCTGGCGCGTGCGCCGGAACTAGCGCACTAAACCTGGAGCCGCCAGAGCGGGGACACCGGACCATGTCCCGCGCCGAGGTCGTACGACGCCTCGAGGCACTTGGTCACCCACTCCTTGCCGAACGCCACCGCGTCCGGAACGGAATAGCCGTGTGCGAGAGCGCAAGTGATCGCAGCAGCCAGCGTGTCTCCGCCACCGTGATCGTTGCCGGTGTCGATCCGGGCACTGCTGAATTCGAGGAAACGGTCGCCGTCGAACAACAGGTCGGTGGACAACTCCGAAGTACGAAGGTGGCCACCCTTGACGATGGACCATTGAGCGCCGAGCGCATGCAGCGCTTCTGCCGCTTGGCGGGCGCTCTTGTCGTCGACGACCTCGATACCGGTGATCAACCGAACCTCGTCGAGGTTCGGAGTGACCACCGTGGCTGCCGGAATCAAGGTGTTGCGGACCGCGTCGAGAGCTTCTTCGTGCAACAGCGGATCGCCGTGCATCGACGCGCACACCGGGTCGACCACGAGCGGAACCGGACGGTCGCGGCCGATCCCAACCTCGGCGGCAACCGCGGCCACCGCTTCGATGATCGTCGTCGACGCGAGCATTCCCGTCTTCGCCGCACCGACGCCGATGTCCGAGACCACGACGCGCACCTGGTCGGCGACGATCTCCGGCGGAATCTCGTGGAATCCGCTGACTCCCACCGAATTCTGGACCGTCACCGCGGCGACGGCCACGCAGGCGTGCACTCCGCACATCGCCATCGTGCGGGAATCGGCTTGAATGCCGGCTCCGCCACCGGAGTCGGTTCCGGCGATGGTCAATGCCCGAATCGGGGTCTGTCCGGCGGGGGTCAGGGGCAGCAGCTTCACGACGACGAGCCTACCGATCGGACCTGGGGAAACGGCAGCTCGGTCCCACCTCTCGCGGGAACGACGGCGCGAACTGCGATTGCGATCCGGTCGTTCCCGGTGCAAAAATTGGTCGAACCCGGGACAGCATCGTCGGTAGCTGATTCTATGAGTGGCATGGATCACAGTTATGGAGAGCGTGCGAACGCAGCTGTCGCCGATCGCGCAGGTGCACATCGTGCCGTGGAGGTCGCCGCAATGAACGACATCGAAAATTCGAAAACCGGAACCTCACCGGAAGTCACGCTCGTGGACAATCCGTCGCACGAACGATTCGAACTGCTCTCCGACGACGAGTTGGTCGGCATCCTCGGATACCGCGACGAAGACGAGATTTCGGGGAGCGGAGCCGAAGCGGGCGACGTGGTTGCGTACATGCATACCGTCGTCAAAGAGGAGTACGGCGGGCAGGGACTGGCAGCCGTACTCGTGCAGTTCGCAATGGACTGCGCCCGTGAACGTGATTGGTCGGTACGGCCCGTGTGTACCTATGTTCAGCGGTACCTCGGCGAGCATCCCGAGTATCTGGAACTGCTCGTCGAGGACTAGAAGCCCGAGGGTGCAAACAGACGATCAGGCTCCGAGATTCACGATCACCCGAGATTCACGATCACCGGAGCGTGATCGCTGGCGCCCTTGCCTTTTCGCTCGTTTCGATCGATCTCGGCCGCCTCGACGCGTGCTGCGAATGCCGGTGAGCCGAGGATGAAGTCGATTCGCATACCCTGCTTCTTCGGGAAGCGAAGCTGCGTGTAATCCCAGTACGTGTACACGCCGGGACCGGGTGTGTACGGGCGAACTACGTCCGCGAACCCGGACTCGGTGAAGGCGGTGAACGCAGCTCGTTCCGGCTGCGACGTGTGGGTCTTGCCCTCGAAGAAAGCGGGATCCCACACGTCGTCGTCCGTGGGAGCGACGTTCCAGTCGCCGACCAGGGCGATCTGCGCGTCGGGATCCTGCTTGAGCCAGCCCTCCGCGTCGTCGCGCAGCTTGGCCAGCCAATCCAGCTTGTAGGCGTAATGCGGGTCTTCCAGCTCACGGCCGTTGGGGACGTACAGGCTCCACACCCGCACACCGCCGCAGGTGGCACCGATCGCACGTGCCTCGCGGACCGGGTCTGCCTCGGGATCCTTGTCGAATCCGGGCTGATCCTCGAATCCGATCTGCACGTCGTCCAAGCCGACGCGGGAAGCGATGGCGACACCGTTCCACTGGCTCAACCCGACGTGGGCGACCTCGTAGCCGATCTCCTTGAAGCGTTCGTACGGAAACTGCTCGTCCTTGCACTTGGTTTCCTGCATTGCCAGGACGTCGACGTCGGATCGACCGAGCCAGTCGATGATCCTGTCGGTACGGGCACGGACGGAGTTGACGTTCCAGGTAGCGATGCGCACGAGGGCAAGCCTAGCGTCAGCCGCCGACAGGATCGGTGGCGTATCGGTAGCGGTGGTGTTCGACGAATCCGAGCTGCTCGTAGAGCGCGATCGCCGCGAAGTTGTCCGCCGAAACCTGGAGGTACGCGTGCGTCGCACCGTTCTCACGACCCCAGGAGAGTAGATCTCCGCAGATCAGCGACCCGATTCCGTGACGACGGTGTTCAGGGGCGACGTGAATGCCGGTCAGTCCTACCCAGCGTTTGTGGTCGGGTGCCTCGGTGAGCGCAGCGCGCCCGATGGCAAGCGTCGTGTCGGTGTTTCCGATCGCGCCGAAAGTTGCAGTGCCCACGACAGCCGTGAGGACCGCCTCGACGTACGCCGGATCGCCGTGGGCGTCGTACATCGACAGCCAGTTGTGGTCGGGGCGGTCGGCGAACGAGGTGACCGGAGGACCGAGCGGCAGCGTGACATTGCCCAGATCGGCGGCCATCACGATGGTTTCCTTCTCGCTGCTCCACCCGTCCGGAGCGGTGCCGAGTCGATCGGGGAGGAGCAGCAGGGTCGGCAGTCCGCGGTCACCGAACCACTGGCGTATCCGCTCGATGGTGCTCGCGTCGAAGCCGGCAACCGCCCCCGCACCACCGAGCGGCAAAGCCGAATTGGCGCGGCCGGTGACACCGTGACCGGCGCGCAGCAACCAACCGTCGATCCACGCCTGCTCGACCCCCGGCCACGCCGCCGCAGCAGCCGTTTCGAGGTTTCGAATCTCGCCGATGCGAATCGGGCGGGCCGAGAGACTCTTGAGCGCGATCACCTGATCGGCGGAGACCTGGACCAGCCGACCGTCGCCGGCGCGAACGGCGATGGGATCGGCGCCCTCGAGGATGCCGATGACGTCGGTCATGGGATGCGAATAGCCGGGTGGGAGCTTGTATCGCAAAACCACCCGGCTACCGATCGAAATGTTGCCGTTCAGAGCAGAATTCTCAGTCTTCGTAATCGTCGTCGTCGTGACCGAACGGATCGTCGACGGTCCCCGGCGTCCAGGTCAGACCGGGCTTGCCCCAACCGGAACGCTTGATGATCTTCTTGGCAGCGCGCGCGTTGCGGCCGATCAGTACGTCCGTGTAGAGGAAACCGTCGAGATGCCCGGTCTCGTGCTGGAGCATCCGTGCGAAGAATCCGGTGCCCTCGACCTCGATCGGGTTGCCGTCGGCGTCGGTGCCGGTGACCTTCGCCCAATCGGCGCGACCCGTCGGGAACTGCTCGCCGGGAACGGACAGGCAACCCTCGAAGTCTTCGTCCGGGTCGGGCATCGTCTGGGGGATTTCGGACGTCTCGAGTACCGGGTTCACGACGACGCCGCGTCGACGCTCGCTGCTGCGGTCGTCACCGGGGCAGTCGTAGACGAAGACTCGCAGTGGAACACCGACCTGATTGGCCGCCAGACCGACGCCGTTGGCAGCGTCCATCGTCTCGTACATGTCTGCGATCAGTTCGGCGATCTCGGCCGGGGACTGAGTGACCGGCTCTGTCGCCTTGTGCAGTACCGGGTCGCCGACGATTCGGATGGGGAGGATAGCCATGCGGACAAGGATAGTGCGGCGCGCCCGCGTAGTTATCACGGCCCGCACACTCGATCATGGTTCAATGGTTGCTGAAGAACAGCGATGTAATTCGTTGCTCGGTCGGAACGTGGGCCGCGGGGGAAATTGTGAGTTACCTTCGGGCCAGGGGACCGGGAAACTCACGGCCGCGAGAATTCGGTCGGAAAAAGAACACCGGGCATACGAGTCTCGCTGACGCCGAGCACAGCAGTCGAGGAGTGACATGGACGGCGCAACCGCGCGTAGTCGGAACCAGTCCGAAGGCACTGGCGCCGACGATTCGGTAGTAGATACAGCAGGCATGCACGAGGTCGGCGAAGACGGCCTCACCCGCCGGGAGCACGACATCCTCTCTTTCGAGCGTCAGTGGTGGAAGTACGCCGGTGCGAAGGAAGAAGCCATCAAGGAGTTGTTCGACATGTCGGCAACCCGCTACTACCAGGTTCTCAACGCCTTGGTCGATCGCCCCGAATCCTTGGCGGCTGATCCCATGCTGGTCAAGCGCCTGCGTCGTCTGCGTGCCAGCCGTCAGAAGGCCAGGGCCGCGCGTCGCCTCGGCTTCGAGGTCACCTGAATCACGCGTACATATGATCGGGCTGTCCACGCACTGGCGATAAGGTCGACATCGTGAGTACCCCGAAAGAGCAGCCGTCCGGACCTCCGCTTCGCGCAATCGCCATGGTGTTGATCGCGTTGGCGATCGTGTTCATCGGTCTCGGAGCAGCCTCACTGGGTGGATCGAGCGACGGTGGATCGGGCGACGAGAACACCGCAGCACAGCAGACCGAATCCTCGGCGTCTGCCACGACGAGCGCCCCCGCGCCTGCCACCACCAAGCCTGCAGCGACGACGCAACCCGCTTCGGGCGATACCACCACCACGTCGCGTCCCTCGGGAACTGCGACGACCACGACTTCCAGCTCCGCGAGCGGCGCCGACACGTCGAATGTCAGCGTTCGAGTTCTCAACAACAGCACCGTCTCCGGTCTGGCAGCAGGCACCGCCGAGGAATTGACGGCAGCAGGTTGGAACGTCGAGGAGACGGGTAACTACAGCGAGGGCACCGTCAGTACGACGACGGTGTATTACGGATCGTCCGCGGCGGAGAAGGCAGCGGCGCAGAAGATCGCGGCTGAACTCGGAGTCTCCGCAGAGCCTCGATTCGCCGGCATCGCGAACGCGTCACCTGGCGTGATCGTGATCGTGACCTCCAACTGACCGGTCGTGAAGGTGGAACTGACCCGTCGGTTCCAGCTACTACACGCGCCGTTATGATCAGAAGCACTTTCTCGCCACCTCAAAGGAGCGGTTCGATGGCCCCCAGCAGCACCCGGCGTATGTCCTGGCGCGTCGTTGCCCCTGTAGTCGCGATTGCCGCTTTCGGCTTGACCGCTTGCAGTAACAGCGAAGAGCCCAGCAGCGTCCCCGGCACGACTCCTCCGGTGTGGACCGGTGCAGCCGATCCCAGCGCGCACGAAAGCGCGGGCGGCCACGGTTCCGAGACGGCTCACGCCGGCGCTTCTGCCGAAACGGTCACCGCAACGCTGAACGGCACCGACGGCGCCAAGGTCGGAACGGTCACGTTCGCGCAGGAAGGTAGCGACGTCAAGGTCACCCTCGACGCCAAGGGCCTCACCCCCGGCTTCCACGGATTCCACGTCCACCAGGTCGCCAAGTGCGAGACCAATTCCGTTGCCCCCAGCGGCGGAGAGCCGGGTAACTTCCTCTCGGCAGGCGGACACTTCCAGGCCGAGGGTCACACGGGCCACCCGGCGAGCGGCGACCTCACTTCGGTTCAGGTCCTCGAAGACGGCACCGCCACACTGGTCACCACGACCGATGCATTCACCGTCGACGAACTGGTCGCAAACGGTGGAACATCCGTCATGATCCACGCCGGAGCGGACAACTTCGGCAACATCCCGACGCGTTACGCGCCGGCACCGGATCAGCAGACCCTCGACACCGGTGACGCCGGCGGACGCGTTGCTTGCGGTGTCATCACCAAGAGCTGACAAACTCACCTGAGTTTTGCATCACTTCCGGCGACTACCACGCAGTAGCCAGCACGGTGTTTTTACCGACACTGTGATTGGATTCTCTGCGTGGTAGTTCCATTTCCAGGTTCGCCGCGCCCGACGCTGGGCGTGGAGTGGGAGATCGCGCTGGTCGATCGCAAGACCAGAGATCTCTCCAACACAGCAGCCGAGGTGTTTTCGGCGGTCGAAGAGCTTGCCGGCTCCGAAACCCCGCACATCACCAAGGAACTACTGCGAAATACCGTCGAACTCGTCACGGGTATTCATTCGACGGTCGGCGAGGCGATGAGTGATCTCGACAGGTCACTGGATCTGCTTCGCCGCGCTGCGAATCCGCTCGGCGTCGACCTCATCAGCGCGGGCACGCACCCGTTCGCGCAATGGTCGACGCAGCTGGTCACCCGGACACCCGACTACGACGAACTCATCGAACGCACGCAGTGGTGGGGTCGGCAGATGCTGATCTGGGGCGTGCACGTTCATGTGGGTGTCTCGTCCGCGGATCGCGTTTTCCCCATCATCAACGCACTGCTGCAGCGCTATCCGCACCTGTTGGCGCTGTCGGCGTCCTCGCCGATGTGGGCCGGTGTGGACACCGGCTATGCGTCCAATCGCGCGTTGATGTTCCAGCAGCTCCCCACCGCGGGCCTTCCGTACCAGTTCGAGAACTGGGCCGAATACGAGTCGTTCATCGACGACCAGATGAAGACCGGTGTGATCACCAAGATCGGTGGCATGCACTGGGACATCCGTCCCGCGCCGAAGTGGGGAACCATCGAGGTCCGGGTGTTCGACGGCGTCTCGACACGCGCTGAACTGGGTGCTCTCGTTGCTCTGGTCCACTGCCTCATCGTCGATCTGGACCGCAGACTGAGTGCCGGTGAGACTCTGCCGAACATGCAGCCGTGGCACGTCAAGGAAAACAAGTGGCGCGCAGCGAGATACGGACTGGACGCCGAGATCATCCTCGACTCCGACGCAAACGAGTGCCTCGTCACTGACGATCTGGATCGCCTGCTCGACGACTTGGCGCCGATTGCGGTCTCACTCGGCTGCGCGGACGAGTTGGCGTCGGTGGCGGACATTCCCCGTCGCGGCGCGTCCTACCAGCGGCAACGTCGTGTCGCGGAAGCGACGGGCGGCGATCTGGTTGCGGTCGTCGACGCCTTGGTCGCAGAGTTGGGCACCTAGCAGGTTCACAGTGCGAAGGACTGTTTCGCGGACTGGAAATCCGGGCATACCAACCGTTTGTCCAGTGGGTGTCCATATTCAGTTCACACGCCGTTTACTATTGTCCGGTGTTGATAGACAGTTGGTCCCAACGAGGGGGCGCACCCGGACAGTCGGACCGTTCGTGGTCGAGTTCTCACCGACTCCTTCTGATCGGCACAGCAGCATTGACCGTGCTGGTCCTGGGCGTGCAGGCGTTCGCGTCGTACAAGGGCTATCTCGGTCCGGTGGAAAGCCTGTTCGGTGACTACTTCCTCGTTCCCCGCTCCGCGACCATGCCTTGGGTGGGCCTCGCTCTCGCGCTCGTCGGACTGAACAACAAAGAACGCATCTACGCGGTATCCGCGGCCGTCGTGATCGACGTGGTCGTCGGCGCGATCCGCTGGTTCTCGGGTGGACCGCTGACGATGGGCACCGGCGGCACCTGGGTGCTGACGGCCATCGCGGTGTACGCGGTGTGGAAGTTGTCCGGTGAGCGTCGACTCAGCGTTCTGCACGGCGTCGCTCTCGGCGCGTTGCTCATCATCGCGGCCAAGGTTGCCGAGACGTGGCTGGAGATCACCATTCTCGTCGGCACCGACGTGTGGGACGAGTACGTGTTCCTCGCCGACCAGGCTCTCGGGAATCCGTCGTGGGTGATGGGCCAGATCGTCGACGCCATGGGCCCCGTCGGTGCAGCAGCCCTCGACTGGATCTACGTCGAACTGCCGGTCGCGGTGATCGTGGTTGCTCTCTATCAAGTACGTAAGGGATGGCCGTCGCATCACCTGCTGCGCACGTTCCTGCTTATCGGGCTGATCGGCCCGATCTTCTACGTCCTGTTCCCGGTGGTCGGCCCGGTGTTCGCCTTCGGTCCGCGTGGGTTCGGATTCCAGATCGGTGACTACTGGCCGAACATCGTGCCCAACTTCGACTTCGCATCACCGTCGTCGCTGCCGTTCGACGACGCCGCACCGCGAAACTGCATGCCGAGCCTGCACACCGCGTGGGCAGTCGCGCTGTTCATCCACTCGCGCAGCGGACCGTGGTGGATTCGCAGCCTGGGATCGTTCTGGCTCGTTGCGACCCTGACCGCGACGCTCGGCTTCGGATTCCACTACGGCGTCGACCTCATTGCCGGTGCCGTCCTGTGCTTGACCCTCGATGCGGCGCTACGGGATCCGGAGCGCGGCTGGGGGTGGTTCCGAGTGCGTCTGTTGATCGGTGGCTCGGCACTCCTGGCGGGATTGTTGCTCTCGTACCGGTTCGCTGCGGTGCAGATGGCCGAGTACCCGGCGATCTTCGGGCCGCTGCTGATGGCTGTCCTGGTTCTCATGTCGGTGGCGTACTTCGCCACCTTCTTCGCCCGCCCCGGCACTGCTCTTGCGGTGTGGGGCGAGCGCGACGGCGAGTGGGATGCCGCTACAGCAGAGAGTCCGGGTCTTCCAGCTCGTTGATCTTCATGAGGTCGTCCTCTTCGCGCTGTTCGCGGTAGGCGACTCGGCCGACGCTGTGCGCGATCACGGGCGCCGTCAGCAGCGTGAAGATGCCCACCAGGACCAACATCCAGATGTCGACGCTCCCACGAAGCAGGAACACGGCGCCCATCAGGACCAAGATCAGTCCGACCACCTGAGGTTTCGTGGCCGCGTGCATACGACGCAGAGTGTCGGGGAAGCGAACGATTCCCACCGCGGCGGTCAGCGCGAGCAGCGCGCCGAGGAAGATGGAGATGGCCCCGATCGTGTCGAGGATGTTGCCGATCACTGGTCACTCACCCGGAAGCGCGCGACGGACACGGAACCGATGAAGCCGACCAGCGCCAGCGCGACGATCGCGGGAACGATGGTCGTGTCTTTGCTGTACGCGGCCCAGACCGCGAGTCCACACATCGAGACCGCGATGATCGTGTCCAGGGCGACGAGGCGGTCGAGTGAGCTCGGACCGTCGAGCAATCGGAACGTGGTCAGTACGGCGGCGATCAGCAGAATCACTCCGGAAATGATCAAGATCGTGGTGATGAACCCGTTCATGGTTGGTCCTCCTGCCGGGGTGCATCGAATTCGTAGTCGCGCTGGTGCCATGGGCTGGGTTGCCAGTCCGAATCACGTTCGAACGACGCGATGAACAACCGCTCGAGGTCCTCCACCGAGCGGTAGAACGCGCTGACGGCTTTCTGCGAGCCGACGTCGAGCACGTGGACGTAGACGATGCGTCGGTTCTGGTCGATCTCGAGAACCATCGTGCCGGGGATCAGGTTGAGAACGTCGATGCACAGCGTGAGAACCAGGTCGGACTTGATCCCGAGTTGGTACCGCAGAACTCCGGTGACCGGCGGCGGCGACGGACGGATCGCCAGCCACGCGACCTGGATACTCGACTGGATCGCGTAGTACACGATCATCCACAACAGACGCAGAATCGACAGCAGATGTACCCGACCCTCGACCGGTACGCGGGGGAGGGGAAGCAGGACCATGATGATCAGGCCGACGGCGAGTCCGCCGAAGATGTTGCCGAAACTGATGTTGCCCCACAACAGGATCCATACGACCATCAGCCACAGCAGGATCCCGACGCGGAGTACCTGTTCGCGTTTCATCGCGGAGCCTCCTCGGTATTCGGGACGTCGGTGTTCGGGGCCTCGGTATTCGGAACGGCTGCGGGGTCGTCTGCAGCGACGGGAGCTTCGTCGACCGGCACGGGCCGGTGGTTGCCGAGAACCGCGTCGATGTAGATGGACCGGTCCTGCAGATCCTTCGCCGCTCTGTCGCTGATGTCGATGATCCGGCCCGCGAACACCGTCAGTGCCAGACCGACGATGACAAGTCCGACCGTCGGAATCAGCATGAAGAGCGGAATCTTGCCGACATCCTCGCGGTCGACGAACGCGATGTCCTCTTCGGACTCGTCGATCAACGCTGACGGGCTGACGTCGGCGAGGTCACCTTCGGGCGCGTCGGCCCGGGCTCGCCAGAAAGCCTTGGTCCACACGCGGGCGACGGCGTAGAGCGTCAGCAAGCTGGTGATCGTGCCGCCGGCAACGAGGATCCAAGCCAACGCGCTGGCGTCGGCCGCACCGGCCTGAAGGAGCGCGACCTTGCCGATGAAGCCCGAGAACGGCGGGATACCACCGAGATTCAGCGCCGGGATCAGGAAGACGATCGCGAGGATCGGGCTGGCCGCCGCCAGACCGCCGAGACGGCGCAGCGACGACGACCCGGCTTGTCGTTCGATCAGACCCACGACGAGGAAGAGCGTCGTCTGCACGATGATGTGGTGGGCGACGTAGTAGATCGCGCCGGACAGCCCGGACGTCGTGGACAGTGCGATACCGAAGATCATGTAACCGATATGGCTGACCAGTGTGAACGAGAGCAGACGTTTGATGTCGCTCTGCGCGATGGCACCCATGATGCCGACCACCATCGTGAGCAGGCCGCACACCATCAGTACGTTGTCGAGTTCTCCTTGCGGGAACAGCAGTGAGTGTGCGCGGATGATCGCGTACACACCGACCTTGGTGAGCAACCCGGCGAAGACGGCGGTGATCGGTGCGGGCGCGGTCGGATACGAGTCCGGTAGCCACGCGGACAGCGGGAAAACCGCGGCCTTGATGCCGAACGCCACGAGCAGGACAGCGAAGATGGCGGTTCGTGTGCCCGGCGGAATGTTGTCGAAGCGCAGGGCCATGTCGGCCATGTTGAGGGTGCCGGTCGCCGCGTAGGCGAAGGCGATGCCCGCCAGGAAGATCAGCGAGGACACCATCGAGACCATCACGTACGAGACGCCGGCCCGGACGCGGTCGGCGCTGGCACCGAGCGTCAGGAGCACGAAACTCGCGGCGAGCAGAACCTCGAACCCGACGTAGAGGTTGAAGAGGTCACCGGCGAGGAACGCGTTGGAGATTCCGGCAGTCAATGCGAGATAGGTCGGCAGGAAGATCGAGACCGGCTGGGCCTCGCTGCCGTCGCGAATACCCTGACCGATCGCGTAGATCATGACGGCGAGCAACACCACCGACGAGACCACGAGCATCATCGCCGAGAGACGGTCGACCACGAGTGTGATGCCGATGGGGGAGTCCCAGCCGCCGACCTGAACGGCCGTCGTACCGTCGCGGTCGGCGAGGTAGAGCAGCAAGCCCGACACCGCGACGACGCCGACGAGCGCGATCAGTGTGATCACGCGCTGGAAACGAGGACGTCGGCCGACGACCAGCGTCGCAGCTGCGGCCAGCATCGGGATCAAGACGGGCAGGGGCGCAAGGGCTCCCATCAGGTTGTCCGAGATGGTCATGCGCCTCCACCTCCCTCGATCTTGGTCTGGCGAGCGTCTTTGCGCCGCTTCTCGGATTCCTTCTTACGAGCAAGGTCGGTGGCCCAGTCGGGTACCGGTTCGTCCTCGAAGTCGCCGTCGTGGAGGTCGTCGTAGCATTCGATGTCCTCGAGGTTGACCAGTTGTTCGAGGGGAATAGGGTTGCCGTCCTTGTCGAATGCGTCGCCGCCGATGCTCGGGGCACCGGTGACCGGGTCGTCGGAGCGGTCGTGGTCGGGAGCGTCGGCAGGCAGGCGACGCTTGAGAACCTTGGTGTCCTCGGGATCGTCCTCGACGGCGTCGGCGGTGTTGATCTTGTAAGACCGGTACGCCAGTGCCAGAACGAAGCCGGCGATACCCATCGTGATCACGATCGCCGTCAGGATCATGCCCTGGGCGAGCGGATCCGCTATCTCCTCGTGGACCGAATCTCGGCCGACGATGGGCGGATTCCCGTCCGATCCACCAACAGTGAGGATCAAGAGGTTGATGGCGTTGCCGAATAGAAGTAGACCGAGCAGCATCCGAGTGATGCTTCGTTCGATCAGCAGGTAGACACCGGCCGACGTGAGGACGCCGATCAGGATCAGCATTCCGATGTTTGCGCTCATGGTGCTTTCACCTCGATTTCTGCGTCGAGGCGGGCGCCGAGACTTCGGAGTACGTCCAGGACCAGGCCGACCACGATGAGGTAGACGCCCAGGTCGAAGAACAGTGCGGTGACCAGTTTGACGTGACCGATGAGCGGGAGTGTGAACTCGAAGACGGCGGACGAGAGCGCCGGGGCGCCGAGGAACAGCGACACCAGGGCGGTGCCCGCGGCCAGCGCCAAACCGAGGCCGAGAATCTTGCCCGCGTCGATGGGTACGGCTTCACCGAGTTCGTAGCGTCCGCCGGCGAGGTACCGAAGTACCAGCGCCAGGCCCGCCGTCAGGCCTCCGGCGAAACCGCCACCGGGGGCATTGTGACCGGAGAAGAAGAAGTAGATCGACAACACCATGATGGTCGGGAAGATCAACCTCGTGGTGACCTCGAGAACCAGCGAACGGTGTCGAGGATCGATGAGGTCTCCGCCGCGCAACCACGTCGTGTCCGAGTTGGCAGCTGCCTTGTCGACGATGACGGAGGGGGCGTCCGCGACGCGCGGCGCGATACCGAACCGGCGGTTGCGGAAGACGAGGCTGGCGACGCCAGTTGCCGCGACCAGCAGCACCGAGATCTCACCGAGGGTGTCCCATGCGCGGATGTCGACGAGTAGGACATTGACGACGTTCTTGCCGTTGCCCAGGTCGTAGGCCGCGTCGGGAAGCAGTTCGTAGATCGGACGAGTGTTTCGGGCATTGGTCGCGAAGGCCGCGATGGTGGTGACGGTGATACCGACGGCGATGGCGAGTGCGGCACGCGGCCACTTGAAGCCGATCGCCTTGCTCTCGTCGACTTCGGCGGGGAACTTCCGGAGAACGAGCACGAAGATCACCAGTGTCAGTGTCTCGACGAGGAACTGGGTCAGCGCGAGGTCGGGTGCGCCGTGCAGCGCGAACAACACGCCGCAGCCGTAGCCGGTGAGTCCGACGAGGATGACGCTGGCGAGTCGGTTGCGCATCAGCGTCGCGGCGATGGCGGCCGAGATCATCATCAGCGCGATAGTGAACTGGATGGGTGAATCCCACATCCGAAGGTCGACTCCGCCGCCATCGGTGTCGATGATCAGCAGGAACAGCGGCACAACGACCAGCGTCGCGAGAATCGTCGACTGTGTGCGAGGGAGCGAACCACGCTGAGTGGCACCGGTCAGGCGCATCGAGATGGTGTCCATGCCGCGCAGGGTCGCGTCGTAGATACGGTCGGCGTTGCCGAGCGGCGGGTGCTCGAAGTGCAGTCGGCTGATCTGACGCTGCGCGATGTAGAGCGCGATGCCGCCGGCGATGACGATGCAGGTGAGCAGCAGCGGAGTGTTGAATCCGTGCCACAGCGCGAGGTGGTAGTCGGCGTGCGGTCCGGGGGCCAGCGTGGTGGAGTACGGCGTCAGCAGCTTCTCGAGCTGGGGCGAGAGAATGCCGGCGGCCAGACCGAGAACAGCGAGCAGGCCTGGCGCGAACAGGAACAGCCAACCCGGCTTGTGCATCTTGCTCACGGCTGGGCTCGGCTTGCTCAGGGTCTTACGTCCGAAGGCGCCCCAGATGAAGCGGACGCTGTAGCCGACGGTGAGGATCGAGCCCAACACGATCACCGTGACGACGGCGATGGACGACCAGTGGCCGAGCGCGTTCGTTTCGAGCACCGATTCGAGTGCGGCTTCCTTGCCGACGAATCCGAGTAGCGGTGGCAGACCGGCCATGCTGGCGGCAGCGAGGCTCGCGATGATCGCGAGAGCGGGTGCCGCTTTACCCAGGTGAGCAAGTTTGCGCAGGTCACGGGTGCCGGTCGTGTGATCGATGATGCCAACGACCATGAAGAGTGCGGCCTTGAACATCGCGTGCGCCACGACCATCGTCATGCCGGCCAGGGCGGCGTCACGCGTGCCGATGCCGACCAGGACCATCATGAAGCCGAGTTGGCTGACCGTTCCGAAGGCGAGGACGAGTTTGAGGTCGTACGCGCGCATGGCTCGCCAACCGGCGAGGATCATCGACAGCAGACCCAAACTGATGATGGTGATGCGCCACGGCGGCGAATCGGCGTACCCGGGAGCCAGGCGCGCGACGAGGTAGATACCGGCCTTGACCATTGCAGCAGCGTGAAGATAACCGCTGACAGGGGTTGGCGCGGCCATTGCACCGGGAAGCCAGAAGTGCAGGGGCACGATTGCCGATTTGGAGAGCGCACCGATCAGGATCAGGACGATCGCGACGGACGGGAGCCACCCCGTCGGCGGGTTCGCGACCAGTTCGGACAGGTTGTAGCTGCCGCCGACCTGGCCGAGGATGATCATGCCGACCAACATCGCCAGACCACCCGCGGTGGTGACCAGCAGTGCCTGGGTCGCGGCGCGGCGGCTGGTGGCGCGTTCGGCGTAGTGACCCACGAGCAGGAACGACAGGACCGTCGTCAGTTCCCAGAACACGTAGAGAAGCAGCATGTTGTCGCTGGTCACTAGCCCGAACATGGCACCCGCGAAGGCGACCATCTCGGCGGCGAAGATACCGAGTCGAGGTTCGTCGTCGGTGAAGTAGCGGGCGCAGTAGACCAGGATGAGCGTGCCGACACCCAGGACGAGCACGGCCATGATGGCCGAGAGCGCGTCGAACCTGAAGTCGATGTCCATCGACAGCCCTGGAACCCAGGTGATGTGCAGCGTCTCGACGGTGCCCCATTTGTCGATGACCCAGCCGAGGCCGGCGAGGGGGACTATCGCGAGGGGGAAGAAGCCGTTTCGCCCTAACCTGCGCACCACAAGCGGAGCCAAGAGGGCGGCAACGGCATGGGCAAGCAAGATAGCGAGCAAAAGGCACTCCGTCGTGTTGTCAGCGGGCGGCGGGGTGTCCGAACAAAATCGAACCTATCGGATTAACGAGACAATTCACCTTGTCGGAGAGGTTGTCTTTGCGTACATATTACCGGGCGTGGCAGTTTCGATGTGCAGCGAGTCGATTCGGACATCATCGGCACTCGCTGATACACGTAGGTTGGACGACGTGAATTCGTCGACACCCACCACGGTCATCCGTACCGCTGCCCTTGCACACATTCGTGACCGCAAGCTGATCCAGACCCGCTCCGTGGGCAAGACGGCGTTCTACATGGCCGGCGGAAAGATCGACCCGGGGGAGACGCCCGAGCAGGCACTGCACCGCGAAATTCGGGAGGAACTCGACGTCGATCTGGTCGACGGGACGGTCACGTTCCTCGACGTCTTCGAGGCTCACGCTTTCGGACATTCCGCGGACACGGGCCTGCACATGAGTTGTTATCTGGCGGAGATGGCCGGAGACCCGCACCCGACCAGCGAGATCGCCGAGTTCCGCTACTTCACGCTCGCCGAGTACGCAGCGATGGACGAGGTGGCGCCCGGATCGCTCAAAGTGTTCCATCGCCTGGCGTCGATGGATCTGATCGACTGATCGGCGGAGGAACGGATCGATTGATCCGCCCCAATCGGAGACTCACGTAGGCGCAGACGGCCACGATGATCAGCGCCACGGCGTCGAGTATCAGAATGTCGGTCGAGATTTCGAACGGGCCGACCGTCGTGATGCCGTTGAAGGGCTTGTTCTCGTCGAGCGGCGTGTACGCCGTCCATCCGTAGTCGAACTGCGGATAGACGAGCAGGGCCAGCGCCGTCGGGCCGAAGATGACACCGAGTCCGACGAGTGCTCGCGACGCTCCGGTCCGCGGTGGCTCTCGGTACATCGCGCTGGCGATCGCGTATGTGACGACCGCAGCGGTGAAGGCGACAAGAAGATCGCTGATCGTGAGAACGTCACCGATCTTCGGCGACGGCGACGTGGCGTAGCTGACGATCCCGGCGACCGTGACCGTCAGGAGCAATCCGTAGCCGACGACTCGCGAGGGAGCGATCGCGCCGATCGCTGCCGCGGCGACGATGACGAGTCCGATCACGACGGCGGTGGAGGCGGGGGTTTTCGACAATTCCATGGCTTCGGTTGCGGGACGGTTCGCCGAGACCGCCGCCAGAGTTGCGACGGCAGCGGTACACATCAGCAGGATTCGACTGCCGTCGCCCAGCACCCGCGCGCAGATCACCGTGATCACCAGCGCGACGAGTAGTAGAGGCACCGCCGCCGTGACGGTGGTGATCTCGAACCACCAATTCGCAGCGACCCCGAAGAGAGTGAGCACCGCCGCGATAGTCACCGGTCGAACGGCCATCCGTTCCTTGGGGTGGTCCTTGTCGAAGTCGTGGAACCAGAACGCGGCGACGCAGGCGGCGGCCAAAGCGAGCGCGAGCAGTGTTGCCCCCAACACTGGTGGTTGAAACTGGTTGGTGTTGTCGGCGATGTAGTCCGCGTACCGCCGAGGAATAGCGTCTTCGTCGAGGAGTGAATCCGAGACATGCACGGCAACAATCGTTCCCGCGACGGAAGCGGCTCGGACCCGGGGAGCGGCAGCAACCGTGACCGCGCCGACAGCGACTCCCGCACCCACGGGTGAGAGTGCCTCGAAGTTGTGATCGTAGAGCCCGGGCAGTTCGAGTAGGAGTCCACCGAAGACCGTCATGGCCGCGGTCCGCAAGCGGCAGCGGGCCATCATCGCGGCTGTCCCGACCGCGACGACAGCCAGAACGCCGGCGCCGATCGTCGAGATCGACCAGAACCTGTCGCCCGTCGAAATCGACGTCGACTGGCTGTTCACGAACGGTGCCAAGGCGACGACGGTGACGACGAATGCCGTCACACCACTCAGCGCGACGAGCAGCGTCCTGCGGGCGATGGGCACTGCTCCAAAATAGTCAATCCGGTACCAGTTGCACCGCAATAGCAGGTCTCAGTCCGGTGACGGTGTGTCAGTCGACTGGCTCCGGTTCGATCCGAGATTCCGTGGTGTCGACGGGTGGATGGGACCGTCGGAGGATCGCTGCACCGCAGAAGCCGATGATCAAGGCGAAGAGGATTGCAGTGCCGACGGTCTGAGGGGTGACGTAGTCGATGGTGATGCCTATTCCGCGTCCGAATAGTCCTCCGTTGGCGCTGACGTGCGCCGGGATGGGAAGTTCCATCAATCGCTGAATGTCTGCCGCTGTCAACTCTGGCGGCGCGGTGAGCTGATCGGTGAGAATGGCGATCGACGAGAAGGTCATTGCGGCAAAGGGAATGGCGAGTCCGAGTGTGGCGTCGACCAGGCTGCCGGGAGCCAGGGCACCGAACAGCAATCCGGCGGCGAGACCCAGCGAGGCGATCTTCAGTGCGATTGACCAGACACCGTGCGCGGAGTCGAAGGGCAGTAGTTCTGACAGCGGTACCGCAACGAGGACGACGATGGGCACTAGGTTTGGCACCTGCTTGTGCAGCCTCAATCCGACGGCAACCGGCAGGGCCGCGAAAAGCACCAGTACCCAAGGGGACTTCAGGTCTCCCCAGTGGCCGGAACCCTTCGCGATGTCGACGAAGAGCGGGGCCGACGCAGCGGCCAGAGCGGTTGCGGCCCAGAGGAACTTGCCACCAGCACCGGAGGTGTCGCCGAGACGGTAGGCGGCGATCCATGTCAACGCGAGCGCAGCGCCTGCCGCCAAAACCATGACGATCCAGGCGGTCGCCTCGGACGCGTACTGCTGGCGATCGATCACGGCGCTGAGCACTCGATGCCCGATCGCCAGCGCGGCGATCACCACGAGCGCGATGCGGATTTCGCCCGCGTCGGGCTTGCGGATCCGGAAGCCGGATTGCGCGGTCACTGCACAGGCGATTGCTGCTGCGGCCGTGGCGCCGATCAACCACCACGACGGCTCACCTACCGAAGACGTACTCATCCGGCCCGTCCCGCCGGAGAACGTGCGAACCGCGAGGAAGGTGGCAAGCACGCCGAGGAGGGTGGCGTTCTTCGTGGCGGTGCGATCCCAACTGACGGCAACCACACAACCCAGAATCGCACCGGCTGCAACACTTTTGACGACGATCAAGGCGATCAGCAGGTCCAGTGACGCAACCTCGGGCACGACTGCCCGAATGATCGCGATGACGGCGACCCCGACGGTGATCGCGATCCAGGCTGCCCGACGGGAGCCGCGACGCTGTGAGAGTGCGCAGGCAAGCACGGCAACCACGGCGCCGAGCCCTACAGCGGTGGGTCCACTGCTGATCCAGCGATCTACTTCCGACGGGGAGGCCACGATGGCCCAGTCACGGAGAACGGGATTGGTCAGGGCCAGCGCCGCGAGTATCCCGGACAGGAGCGCAGCGACGGTGGTGAGGATCGCTCGAAGATCGAGTGGCATCGGGCCAACCTATCGCGGCGCCGCGACATCGGTCGTGGGCGGCGTGAGTGCCGGAAACCAGATGTCGGTGAGAACGTCTGCTGCGACGTCCGCACCCGCGGTGATCGCGCCCTGTTCCGCCCAGCGAATGAAGAAGCGCTCGACTTGTGTCAGCAGGAGTTCGACCCGGAGTTTCGCCTCGTCGTGTCGGCTCTGCGGCCAGCGTGCCAGGTACGACGGCATCGCGTTGGGCAGTGCGGAGATGCCTTCGCGGGCCAGTGTGCGGAACTCGGGTTCGAGGACCATGGCCTCGTCCCACGCCCGCATCATGTGGTGGTGATCGCGGCACCAGTCGAGAGCGCGGTTGATCCAGCCGGCGAATTCTTCGCGCGAACCGGAATCGAGTACGTGGTCGAGATCCTGGAATATGGCGAGGGTGCTGGATACTACGGTGTTCGAGCCGAGCGCCTTGAGGATGTCGATCTTCCCGGGAAAGTGCAGGTAGAAGGTGGCTCGGCTGCAACCGACCCGGCCGGCGATGTCCTCGACGGTGACAGCCGCGTATCCGCGTTCGGTGAAGAGCGCGCCGGCGGCATCCACGAGGTCTGCGCGGGTTCGCTGCTTCTGCTTCTCTCGCAGCGTCAGTCTGCCGGAGGTATCTGTCATTACCAGGATCCTAGTGCCGCGGGGGCTCTCACGGGTCAGTTGCACGAGACTCTCCGTCTTTCACTTGACAGTCCGTTAGTGAAAGCTACTCTGTGGTGTAGCGCACATTCGACCGATCAGAGGACGCCATGACCATCTCGGACACAACACGCACGCCTGACCTGCCGGCCGGATTCGACGTCACCGATCCTGCTGTCCTCGGGGAGCGGATCCCTTTCGAGGAATTCGCCGAACTGCGTCGCAACGCACCCGTGTGGTGGTGTGAGCAGCCGTCGACGGTCGGTGGATTCCAGGACGAGGGCTACTGGGTGGTCTCGCGTCACGCTGACGTCAAAGAGGTCAGCCAGCGCAGCGATGTGTTCTCGAGCTGGGAGAACACCGCGATCGCGCGTTTCGCCGACGACATGCCACGTGAGGCCGTCGAGATGCTCCGGCATCTTCTGCTCAACAAGGATGCACCGGAGCACACCAAGCTCCGCAAGCTGATTTCGAAGCTGTTCACGCCTCGCGCGATCAACGGCATGCGCGACGAATTGGATCGTCGTGCACGGAGCATCGTCGACACCGCTGTGAGCGAAGGCCCGGGCGACTTCGTGAAGCAGGTTGCCAGCGAGCTGCCGCTCCAGGCGATCGCGGATCTGATCGGTGTACCGCAGGACGATCGGGACAAGCTGTTCAAGTGGTCCAACGAGATGATGGGCTACGACGACCCGGAATACCAGGGTGATCCGGCAGTCGCGTCCACCGAGGTCCTCGGATACGCGTACCAAATGGCAGACGCACGTCGTACCTGCCCGGCAGACGACATCGTCACCACTCTGGTCCAGGCCGACATCGACGGCGACTCCTTGAGCCCGGAGGAGTTCGGGTTCTTCGTGCTCATCCTGGCGGTCGCAGGGAACGAGACCACCCGCAACGCCATCACGCACGGAATGATCGCGTTCCTGGACAACCCCGAGCAGTGGGAGCTGTACAAGAAGGAACGTCCCAAGACGACGGCCGACGAGATCGTCCGTTGGGCGACACCCGTCACCGCCTTCCAGCGCACCGCGCTCGAGGACACGGAATTGGCAGGAGTGTCGATCAAGAAGGGGCAGCGCGTGGTGATGCTGTACAGCTCCGCGAACTTCGACGAGGACGTGTTCGAGAACCCGATGACGTTCGACATCACTCGTAACCCCAATCCGCACTTGGGCTTCGGCGGAACGGGCGCGCACTTCTGCATCGGTGCCAACCTCGCTCGTATGGAGATCGACTTGATGTTCAACGCGATCGCCGACAACGTCCCGGACATCACCAAGATCGGTGATCCGCGCCGTCTGCGCTCGGGTTGGATCAACGGCATCAAGGAGTTCCAGGTCGATTACAAGAGCACAGGCTGCCCGGTCGCTCACTAGAGTCGGTAGGTGAGAGGTACACCCCACGATCTCGAGGAGCCACCGCATGACTTCGATCAACGACAAGGCAACTGCTCTACTGGCGTTGCACCAGCCAGGTAATCCGGTCATTCTCCCGACGGTGTGGGACGCGTGGTCGGCGAATCTTGCGGTGGCTGCCGGTTTTGCAGCCCTGACGGTAGGCAGTCATCCGGTTTCCGATTCCATCGGCAAGCCGGACAACGAGGGCATCACCTTCGACGAACTTCTGCACCGGATCAAGCAGATCACCGGTGCGGTCGACGCCCCGATCTCGGTGGACATCGAGGGTGGTTACGGGCTCGAGCCGGCAGTTCTCATCGACGGGTTGATCGATGCCGGCGCTGTCGGACTCAACATCGAGGACACCGTTCACAGTGAAGGCGGACGCTTGCGCGAGGCGCAGGAGCACGCCGACTTCGTGGGTGGGCTTCGTCAGGCCGCCGACGCAGCCGGAGTTCACGTTGTCGTCAACGCGCGCACCGACCTGTTCGTGAAGCAGGTCGGTGACGAGTCCGATCGCGTCGATCGCGCCATCGCACGCCTCAAGCTGGCGGCCGACGCCGGCGCCGACGTTCTCTACCCCGTCGGGCGCCATGACGACGCGACCCAGCGCCGCCTGACGTCCGAGCTCCCACTTCCGATCAATGCGATCGGAATCCCGGATCAGGACGACCCGGCAAGTTTCGGTCCGCTCGGAGTGGCACGTGTGAGCTTCGGTCCGTTCTTCCAGATGGCATTGGCCAACCGTGCGAACGAGATCTTGGGACGCTGGAAGTAAGAATGCAGACACTGATGTCGCCCGGCCCGCTTCTCGACGATGGCGGACATTTGGTCGAGACGGGTTGGGCCCCATCGGAGATTCGCAAGTATCGACGCTCTGCGATCACCGCTCCCAAGTTCCGGATCAAGGAGTGGGACTACTACTGCGTTCTCACTGCGGATTACGGCATCGCGCTGACCGTCGCCGACAACGGGTACATGGGCTTGCTCGGGGTCTCCTGGCTCGATTTCCGAACACCACACGAGATCACCGAAAACGTGATGCTGCCGTTCCCGATGGGAAGGCTCGGTCTGCCCGAAAGCGCCGACGACGGTGATGTGGTGGTGTCGAAAGGTAAAGCTCGCTTCGAGTTTCGCCATGTGGACGGTGGGCGCCACCTGATCGTCGACTACCCGGCTTTCGACGGTGGACGAGGTCTTCATGCCGACTTGTTCCTGGCGAGTCCTGCCGATGACCGGATGGTGATCGCCACACCGTTTCCGAAGGCGTCCCGTTCGTTTTACTACAACCAGAAGATCAACTGCCTGCCCGCTGCCGGGACCGTGCGAATCGGGAGCGACGACTTCACATTTCGCTCGGAAGACTCGTTCGGCGTTCTCGATTGGGGCAGGGGAGTCTGGACTTACGACAACACCTGGTACTGGGGTTCTGCATCCGGACTGGTGAACGGCGAGCGGTTCGGATTCAACATCGGTTACGGCTTCGGCGACACTACGGCGGCCAGCGAGAACATCGTGTTTGTCGGCGGCCGGGCACACAAACTGGACAGGATCGACTTCGGCATCCCGCAGGGAACGTACGACGGCGCTCCGTGGAACTTCTCGAGCAACGATGGTCGCTTCGAGATGACTTTCGAGCCGATCATCGACCGTGCCGCGACTTTCGACGTCGGGGTGCTGCGTTCGATTCAGCATCAGGTGTTCGGAAAGTTCTCCGGCACAGTGATCCTCGACGACGGTACCTCCGTGGTGGTTCGAGATCTCCTCGGATTTGCCGAGGAGGTTCGGAACCGCTGGTAGGCCGTACGTCTCCGCGAAGATGACGGAACGCAGCATGAGCACCGGGGCATGATCGTGCCCCGGTGCTCGCGTCTCGAGTTGTTTCACTTCAGGCGGCTGTTGGTGGGCTGTTCCCGCCGATCGGCCGCTGGAACGGATCGATCGACATCGGTGGATAGAACACCGATTTCCGATCCGGGCCGATCTCCACCCGCCACTCCGTGTGGTGCAGCGTCCGATGGTGATGACCGCACAACAAGATCAGATTGTCGAGATCTGTTGGGCCACCATCGTTCCAGTGAACAATATGATGAGCATCGCACCACCCCGACGGCGTTCCGCATCCCGGAAACGCACACCCACCATCACGAACCGCCAACGCCCGCCTCTGCGGCACCGTCGCTGTTCTCGCTTCCTTACCGCACTCGAGCGGAACACCATTCTCATCCAACAAAATCCGCGTCACGGTGCAGTCGCACGCCAACATCCGCGCGGTATCGATACTGATCGGACCTACCCAATCCGTCCACGCAAACCCGAGTTCATCGGTCGACGGCAGCAAGTCCTTCAACGCTTGCAGATCCGTCATGTCTTTCGCGCTGGCGGTGACCGTGATGTGCGGTTTCACCCCGCCCTCGATCGGGCCCAACCCCGCCCGCTCATACCGGCGCAACAACTCACAAAACCCGTCCGCACGCCGCAGCGCCGGGGTGCGGGTGTCTTTGACGCCGTCCTTCTCCGGTGTCGGAGCCGACAGGCTCGACAACAACGTGATCAACCGGGCCCCGTTCACAGCATCCAGTTCGCCCTTCACAGTTACTCTGCCGTACAGGCCTTTCGACGCGTAGAACTCGTTACGTTCGGAATCCTCGCCGACCGGAACGCCGTCCTCGCGTTTGCCGTACTGCTTCTCGATCCGCCGGATCGCCGCCCGCACCGCATCACAATCGGCGATGTTCTTCGACGCCAGGCCAAGCAGGATCCCGCGGGCCTTGTCCACATCCGCCAGGGTCATGTTCTTCGGTGGATGCTGACAAAACGACGCCACCTGACGGGCTTTCAACGCATCAACGTCACCGCGGTGAAACGCATCGCCCACCACGGGTTCGAGCATCAGCAACCGCGCCAACCCGACCAGCAGACTGCACTCACCGATCTCCAGATTCGTCGACCCGTGCAGCCATTGCGCGATCGCCCGAAAACCCTTCCCGCCGAGAACCTCCCGGGAAAACATCTCCACGATCAGCAGCACCATCCGCGACTGCAACTCGTGTCGGGCGCGCACCAGATCGAGAACCTCGCTCTTGAGGTCCTCGCTATCCAGTTGCCACGCTTCCCGACTGTCCATGCTAAAAGTCTAATCGAACAAAGTTTCGAACACAAGACTTGTATCTCGAAAACTGTTCCTATGCAATAATTTTCGACAATTCCGATTTTTGGGACTTTTCGGATGTTCATTCGATCTGCGGCAGTCACGGCGAAGGAGGTCTGGATGTGTCGCGGTCGGTGATGCTGCTCATGTCATGCAGATTCGGAAGTTGCACATGGAGGAACCAGACATCGATGTTGCGTTGGTGCGGCGATTGCTCTCGAGTCAGATGCCACAGTGGGCCAATCTGCCGTTGCGCTTGGTCGAGTCGATCGGCACCGACAACGTCATGATCCGAGTAGGCGATTCACTCGTAATCCGTATGCCCCGCACCCCAGGTGCGGCAGAGGGAATCACAAAGGAGCAACAGTTGGTGCCGCATCTGGCTCCACACCTGCCGGTCCCCGTGCCCGTTCCGGTAGGTGTGGGTGAGGCGGCCTTCGGATACCCGTGGCAATGGTCGGTGCACCCGTGGGTGCCAGGGCGAAACCCTGTGCCCGGCATGGTCGATGACCACCTGGCCATCCAACTCGCAGACTTCGTGAACAGTCTACGTCGGATCGACACACTCGGATTGCGCCCACAGGGATCGCTGCATTCCTACCGGGCCGATCCGATTGAGCGACGAGATTCAGCGACTCGAGCGAGTATTGCAGCGTGTGGCGACCTGCTGAACGGAGCGCTGACGGAGGCGGCGTGAGAAAAGGCGCGCCACGTCATCGACTACGCAGGCCCAGCGGTGTGGATGCACTCGGATCTGCACCCGGGAAACATCCTGGTGAGCGACCGCAGCCTTTCGGCCGTGATCGATTGGGGTGGACTCGCTCTCGGAGACCCGGCAATCGACTGCCTCATTGCATGGACTCTGCTGACGCCGAGCACTCGGCATACATTCCGGCTTCATGTTGACGTGGACGAGGGAACTTGGACGCGTGGCCGCGCATGGGCTCTGTCAATTGCATTGGTTGCCTTGCCGTACTACCGCGACACGAACGAGCAGATCACGGCCTGGGCGAAACATGCGATTGCTCAGGTCGTTGACGACATCCGCACCGGACCCTGAGACCACTTGCGCCGTCTCCGTTTTCGCAACAATCCTTGGAACTCGAGCAGAGAAGGTTATCGGCCTTTGTCCACGGCGTTCGGCGACCGATCAGCCGATCGCGCTCAGGTCTCCGTACACCGTCCGGCCCTCCAGGACGGTGGCGAGCACCGTGATGTCGGCCAGCTCGGCCGGCTCGACGTCGAGGGGATTTGCCGACAGCACAACCAAATCCGCGTAGGCACCGGGAAAGATGGACCCGATGTGATCTTCGCTGAACAGCTGCCACGCGGCGTTGACCGTGTGGGCGCGCACTGCGGCATCCACGGGGATCCGTTCCTGGGGTGCCACGACGCGGCCGCTGGGCGAAAGTCTGGTGACGGCGTCCTGCATATTCCGTAGCGGATTGGCGGGGGTGACGGGACCGTCGTTGTGGAAGGTGAACCGTTGCCCGGCGGCGAGTGCAGATCCTGCTGCGGCCCAGACGGATCCGTATTCGGGGCCGAACAGGTCATCCACCAGAACGTCACCCCAGTAGTGCAAGTGGTCGATGAAGATGCTGACCGTGACGCCCAGTTCCGCTGCGCGGGCGAACTGATCCGGACGCATCGCGCCGACATGTTCGAGGCGCAACCGGTGATCGGGCCGGGGGTGCTCCTTCAGAAGCTGCTCCCACGCGTCGAGAACCATGGTGATCGCGTCGTCGCCGTGGGCGTGGCACGCCATCTGCCACCCCTTGGCGAAGTAAGCGGAACTGATGTCGTGGATCTGTTCGCCGGTGTAGTTGGCATGCCCGTGCGTGCAGGCGATCCCGAGCGCACGGGTGGCTTCGGTATCGAGATACGGGAAACTGGTGGCGATGTTGCCGACCCACGGCGAACCGTCGGACCAGACCTTGATGCCGATCTGGCGCACCAGGTCGTTTCCGTCGCCCGGCGACGCCTCGGTAGTGCGTGCGTCGTTGGACATTTCGTAGAGCCGCAGGCGGGTGGTGAGCAGTCCGGCGTCGGCTATTGCGGCCAGGGCGGGCCGCATCTTGGGGTCGAACGACAATTCGGCGATGGTGGTGATTCCGGCGGCGTTCAGTCGGGCGCATTCGGCCGCCACCAGTGCGGGGAAGTCGTCACTGATAGTGACTGCGTGGCCCGCGACTGCGAACACCGCAGGCATTTCGTACGCGGCTCCGTCGAGTGCGCCCGTCGCGTCGTGGCCGTACGATCCGCCGATCGGATCGGGGGTATCGCGGGTGATGCCGGCCTGCACTGCTGCCGCCGTGTTGAAATACGCGACGTGTCCCGAGTTGTGCATGATCACGAGGGGGTACTCCGGCGCTACGGAGTCCAGCCAGTCGATGGTCGGGTCGGGTAGGCCCTTCTGCAGCAACGGGTCCCAACCGTTCAGAGAAGCGCCGGCAGCACCTCGCGAACGAACAGTGTCGACGACGGCAGCAACTACGGCGTCCGCCTCGGCGATCGTGACAGGCCGGATGTCGACGACGTCAGGCCCGAGCACGATGGCTTCTTCCAAAGGGTGACCGTGTGGCTCGATGAACCCCGGCAGAACAGTGGCACCTCCGACGTCGACGACGCGGGTATCCGGCCCCACCAGTTCCTCGACGTCCGTGCGCGCGCCGACGGCTGTGATCCGGCCGCCCGTCACGGCGAGCGCCTGGGCGCGTGGTGCTTCCTCGTGCATGGTCACGATGTCGCCGTACAGAACCAGATCAGCAGCCATGGTCAGTCCTTATCGGTTGTCCGCGTACGCCTGTAGGTGTGCCACCTGCTCGGGATCGAGTGAGGGACGTACCTTCTCACGGGCGGTTGCCACGTCCGCGGCCGTCACGTCGGCCGCGTCCATGCTCCGACGCATGGCGGCGAGTGCAGCCTCACGCAGGAGAGCCGAGCAGTCTGCTGCCGAGTATCCCTCGAGATCGACGGCCAGAATGTCCAAATCGACATCTTCGGCGAGCGGTACCGACTTGCCGGAAGCACGCAGAATCGCTTTGCGGGCCTCCGCATCCGGCGGCGGTACGAATACGAGACGTTCGAGTCTGCCGGGGCGCAGAAGAGCCGGGTCGATCAGATCCGGTCGGTTGGTGGCGCCCAACACCACGACGTCGCGTAGCGGTTCGACGCCGTCGAGTTCGGTCAGCAACGCGGCTACGACGCGATCCGACACCCCGGAGTCGGAACTTTGACCACGACGCGGGGCAAGGGCGTCGATTTCGTCGAGGAAGATCAACGAGGGCGCCGAATCGCGTGCGCGCTGGAACAACTCTCTTACGGCCTTTTCGGAGGCGCCGACCCACTTGTCCATCAGCTCTGCGCCTTTCACGGCATGAACGCTGAGGTGCCCCGAGCTGGCAAGGGCACGAACGAGATACGTCTTGCCGCAGCCAGGAGGGCCGTAGAGGAGCACGCCGCGGGGTGGGTCGACACCGAGGCGCGCGAAGGAGTCGGGGTGCTGCAGCGGCCACAACACCGCCTCGGTGAGCGCCTGTTTGGTTTCGACCATGTCGCCGACGTCGTCGAGGGTGACGCTGCCGATCGACAGTTCTTCGGTACTCGAACGAGACAGTGGCCGAATCACTTCGAGGGCACCGACAAGATCTTCCTGCGTGATCTCCGGAGAATCACCGGATTTGGAGGCCCGCGTCGCCGCTCGCAAGGCAGCTTCACGGCAGAGCGCCGCGAGGTCGGCGACCACGAATCCCGGTGCGCGCGAGGCGATGGCGTCGAGTTCGAGGGTTCCGGTGGGCACGCGGCGGAGCAGGAGTTCGAGCAATGCCTTGCGGGTTGCGCCGTCGGGCAGGGTAAGTGCGAGTTCTCGATCGCAGAGATCCTGTCCGCGAAGGCGCGCGTCGACGGTCTCCGGATGGGCGGAGGTCGCGACGAATGCCACGCCCGGGGTTGCGACGGCGCTGCGCAGTTGTTCGAGGATCAGTGCGGATACCGGTTCCGCGGTGGCCGGAAGCAGAGCGTCGATGTCACTGATCAGCAGTACGCCACCGCCGCGCACGGCAGCAACGGCGTCGACGATTCGCTGCAGGCGGGTATTCGCCTCGGTGGCACCGACTCCCGGGCCGTCGAGTTCGACAAGTTTGCGCGAGGACAGGACCGAGCGGGCCAACGTGGCTTTGCCCACGCCGGCGGGGCCCGTGATGAGGACGCCGAGGTGCGGGGAGGCGCCGAGCGTACGGAGCAGTTCTGGTTCGTCGAGTGCCAGGCCGAGCCACTCGGTCAGCTTGGCTGCCTGCGCTTGCGCGCCGACGAGGTGATCCAGCGGAACCGACGGTGCAGGCTCGATCGCGACGGCGGCCGGACTGGAAACAAGCGCACTCGGTGTCAGTGTGCCCGCCGAGCCGGAACCCCAGTTGACTGCCGAATTCGGCTGGACGCTGACCGGACCACCGGCAGGTTCGACGGCCGTGACGGTGAGCAGTTCGGATGTCCACGCGACGCCGAAGGTACGGGAAAGCGCTTGGGTGGCTTCGGAAGTGCTCGTACCCGGACCGAGATCGCGGCGGAGGAGCGAGACCGTGTCGCCGACGCTGACGACCTTGCCCAGAAGGGCTTGTCGCAGAACCGTCGAGCTGATCGAATTTGTCGCCATGGACGAGCCGGTGACGGAGACGGATCGCGCTCCGTACACCGTCACCGGACCGACCACGACGGATGAGTTCTCGGTCAGGCCGACGTTCGACATGGTGACGTCGTCGAGAAGGATCGTGCCTGCCGGGGTTCCGGTGGGCGCACGGCCCGCGACGGTCGCGGTGCCGCGGGCTCCCATGAGTGCGATGGCATCCCATTCGCGGATGCCCAACGCCGCCAACGCTTCGGGGTGCAAGCGCACTACCCCGCGGCGTAGGTCGGCGGCAGAGGTGTTGAGTCGAACGGTGAGGGCGAGTTCCGGCGAAGTCACCTCTCGAGAGTACGTCGTGGACTAGCGGGGTCGCCGCAATCCGAGACGAGCGGCCGAGCGGCGACCACCGACGTTGGGTTGGCGTCGGATCGCGCGGCGTTCGGAAGGCTTGATGTCCCAGGTTTCGGGACGTGCTGCCACCCACCGCTTCGAGTGCACGGCAAACGGGATGTGCACCAGGTAGATCGCGATGAGAACGATCAGCAGGATGTACGGGTAGGTGATGAGTGCGGCCGCAGCCAACGTCACCAGGACGAGCAGGCCGGCCGCCATGTGCGGCGGCACGGATACCGACTTCATCGCCAGCGTCGGGATGCGGCTGACGATCAGTGCAGCCGAGAAGAGCGTCCACACGATGACGACGAAGTGCGAAGACCACCAGCCGTCACCCCACTGAGCCGTCGCGGCCAGGGGAGTAAGGGCGATGAGTGCGCCGGCCGGAGCCGGAACGCCGACGAAGTACTCACGTGCGTACGCGGGGACGTCGTCGTCGTCGAGCAGAGTGTTGAAACGTGCGAGTCGCAACACGATGCTGACCGCGTAGATCAACGCGATGATCCAGCCGATGCTGGTGCCGTCCAGCAAGGTCACGTACAGGACCAGGGCCGGGGCGACGCCGAAGGAGATGGAGTCGGCCAGTGAGTCGAGTTCGGCGCCGATCTTGCTGGTGGCGTCGAGCAGTCGCGCGATGCGGCCGTCGAGTGAATCGAGGACGGCAGCTGCGCCGATCATCGCGAGCGAGGTACCGGGTTGTCCGTCGAGAGCGAATTTGACGGCGGACAGCCCGGCGCACAGCGCCAGGATGGTGATGACGGACGGCAGCAACCGCACCGCCTGGGTGCGTTTGGGCATCTTCGCGCCGGGTTGGGCTGCTCCCGGCTTCTTCACGGCTGACTTCATCTTCGGCGTCTTCACGGCAGTTGCGCGATAACTGTTTCAGCACCGATCGTGCGTTGTCCCGGCTCGACCAGGAGTGTGGTTCCGGCGGGGAAATAGGTGTCGACGCGTGAGCCGAAACGGATCAGTCCGTACGTGTCGCCGATCGGCAGGACGTCACCGACACCGGCGTAGCAGACGATGCGGCGTGCAAGCAGTCCCGCGATCTGGACAACCGCAACGTCGTGACCATCGGCGGTTTCGATCAGCATGCTGTTGCGCTCGTTGACCTCGCTGGCGTCGGCGAGATCTGCGGAGAGGAACTTGCCTGCCTGGTGAACGACCTCTTTGACCGTTCCACCGACAGGGCTGCGCTGGACATGCACGTCGAGAACCGACAGGAAGATGCTGACGCGCGGGCGCGGCTCGCTTCCGAGATTGAGCTCGGCGGGCGGAACGGCGTTGTCGACCAACGCCACCTCGCCGTCGGCGGGTGCGACGACGACGCCGATGCGGTTGGGCGGCACCCGGTGCGGGTGACGGAAGAACGTGGCGCATGCGGCGGCGGTGGTCAGACCGGCTCGGCGCACCCACTTACGGTTGCGGCCCAGAGCTGCAACTCCCAGCGGGGCCAGCACGAACGGCAGGCCGGCGGGATGAAGTGGCGGAATCGCATGGCGAACCAGATCGACGATATGTCCGATCCCGGTGGGTTGCGGGGTTCCGGGGGGTGTGGGTCGGCGTGCCACAGGCTCCTCTAACTACTCGGTAGGTCTTCTGCTGGTCGCACTGACAGTACGGGGCGGTAGAGCATCCATAGATTACGTGAACGCCTTCTCTCCTACAGGCTGTAGTGGCATCAAGTACGAGTAGTACCCGACACAGTCGCCGGTGCGTATCGCCAGCGGGAGCGTCGCACCGCTTACTCGGATCACCAGTTGCCGCCCCGGTTGGGCTGCGGCGGCGTCGCGCAGTCGCTGCCGGTCGACCAGTACTCGGAACTTCTCACGGGGATCTGTTCCGCCCGGATCCACCCGGGCACCACCGTCTTCGCCGACGCTGACGACGGCACTGTCCTCGGTGCCGTTGAGCAGGGCAGCAAGGTGGTCGCCGCTCAGTTCGACGGCGTTGTGGTGCTCGCGCAGGATTCGGTGATCAGGGAACTCTCCGTCCTCGATCAGGGGACTGGACACCTCACCTCCCGGATACGACGCAGTCACCGTGCGCGCGGAGAAAGTCAACGTCACGACGCCGGCGACGTCGCGTAACAATCGCGCGAAGGTGACGGGAACGACAGCGGACACCGTCAGAGCGGAGTGAACTTTCACCTCGGCGACCGCGAGCCGGAACTGATCAGTGGTGACAAACGCAGCGACGCCGTCGTGAATGTCGAGGTGGACGCCGCGAAGTATCGGGAACTCCGATTCCTCGTTCACTGCGAACAGCACGGCGTCGAGTGCGCGTCGTAGATCCCACGAGTCGATGTCCACGCCGCCGGAGGCAGGTAGCGAATCGATCAGCCGGTGAATTCGCCCCAGTTCGGCGCGGGCGTCGGCGAGACCGTCCTCGAGGTTGCGCAGATGGGCGTCGAGGCACGAATGGGGTTCCGGTCCGGTCAGGACGGCCATCATGTCGCGGATCGGAACACCGACGCGCCGCATACCGGCGATCACGCGTGCGTCGCGGAGTTGGTCGTCGGTGTACCAGCGGTAACCGGTGTGCGGATCGACGGAATGCGGGACGAGCACGCCTTCCTTGTCGTAGAACCGCAGCGCGCTGATCGGGAGCGCCGACGCCCTGGACATCTCGCCGATCGTCAAGAGGGCGGAACTAGTGGTCACGGATCAATTCTGCCCGCAGTCGCTCGATAGCGCCCCTGATCATCCGGCCGTAACCGTCGTCGGCGAGTGTGCCGACCGACGCCTCGGCCTTCGTCAGATGCTCGACGGCCTCGGCGTCGCGTCCGAGTTTGCGGTAGTCGGCAGCCAGGTTGAGGTGCAGCGATGGATAGAAACCGGCGACCTGCAGCGATGCGTGGTGTTCCTGGGCTCGCGCGTCGGTCAACGAATCTGCAGCGTCGAGGGCGCGCAGGTCCCAGCAGAGCTCTTGAGCCGGATCGTCTTGAACGTCGGCCATGTAGTGCGCGAGGGAGACGATGTGGAGCGCATCGGGGGCGGCGCTGATCTCTTCCCACACCTTCTCGAACGCAGAGCGAGCCCCGGCTCGATCGCCGGAGCTCGCCAATTCTTGTGCCTGCGCTATCTGTGTCATCACGGGATCCATGGAACGGATCCTGATGCCTCGACCAGGTCGAGGGTCAAGCAGAGGTGCGTGCAGCCGCCTCGGCCTCGCTCTTCACACGCTTCAAGGTGGCATTCATGCCTTCAACGAGCTCGACCTCGAAGTCGGCGTTTCCGCCCAGGACGGTCTTGACGAGGAACTGCGAGACCTTCGACGTTCCGGTGGGAGCCTCGCGACGCTCGGTCACTTTGGTGCCGGTAGCGGTCGGCTCGAGTTCGTAGGACCAGATCGTGCGGTTCTCCGCGATGCGGAACGCCACCGACTTGTTGGGCTCGAAGCGAACGACCTTCGACGACGTCGGCCAGACCAGCAGGCCCTTGCGGTTGACGTTGATCGTCTTGGCGCCCTCACGCACGGTCCCGCCGATTACCTTCATCACCTTGCACTGGGGGCTCCATTCGCCCATGCGCTGCAGGTCGGCGACGATTGCCCACACGTCCTGCGGTGATGCGTCGATGTCGATGCTTGCTTCGAGGGTGTTGGACACAGTCTCTCCAGTCGAGTTGATGCTACGTAAAGTTACAAACACTTTTGTCGATCGTAAGCGATCCGTCAATGGACCATGTGTGTCAGGTCACTGTACGGCCGTCCAACAGGGTCGTGCGGGAACACGCGCGGTGGTAGCGGACAATGGTTCGCGCACGTATGACGATCCATCCGACTGGAGTACCGAGAAGTGAACAGCGACGCCGCGACGCAGGATGGCCTCAAGCGAGGGCTGACAGCGCGCCATATCCGCTTCATCGCCCTCGGATCAGCCATCGGAACCGGACTGTTCTACGGCAGCGCCGAGGCCATCAAACGAGCCGGCCCGTCGGTGCTCCTGGCCTACCTGATCGGCGGTATCGCGGTCTACCTGGTGTTGCGAGCGCTCGGCGAGATGGCGGTCCGTAACCCGGTTTCCGGTTCGTTCAGCGAGTACGCGAACAAGCACCTCGGACCACTCGCCGGTTTCATGACCGGGTGGACGTACACGTTCGAGATGGTGATCGTGTGCCTCGCCGACGTCACCGCCTTCGGCCTGTACATGCAGTTCTGGTTCCCGGACGTACCGAGATGGATCTGGGTTCTGGCTGTCGTCTTCTTCATCGGCGCGATAAACCTGTTGAGCGTCAAGGTGTTCGGCGAACTGGAATTCTGGTTCACGCTCGTGAAGATCACCGCCATCATCGCGATGATCGCCGGCGGCATCGCGATCATCGTGTTCGGATTCGGCGTTCACGACACCGATGCCGGAATCAGCCACCTCTGGTCGGACGGCGGGTTCTTCGCGACGGGCTTCGGCGGATTCGTCGCGTGTTTCGCGATCGTCATGTTCGCGTTCGGTGGCACCGAGATCATCGGTATCACCGCGGGCGAAGCCGAGGATCCGGCGCAGACCATCAGGAAAGCCGTCAACACGGTCCCGGTGCGCATCATTCTCTTCTACATCTGCACCCTCGCCGTCATCATGGCGATCATTCCGTGGCAGACCATCAACTCCGACAACAGCCCGTTCGTCCAGATCTTCGAGAACCTCGGATTGGGAACGGCCGCATCGATCCTCAACATCGTCGTCATCACCGCAGCCCTGTCAGCCATCAACAGCGACGTTTTCGGTGCGGGTCGCATGATGTTCGGAATGTCGCATGCCGGCCAGGCCCCGCAGGTGATGAAGAGAGTCTCCGCCAACGGTGTTCCGTGGATGACCGTTGTCATCATGACCGTTGCCCTGTTGGTGGGAGTAGTGCTCAACTACCTGATCCCGGACCAGGTGTTCCTCGTCATCGCCTCGCTGGCGACCTTCGCCACCATTTTCGTCTGGATCATGATCCTGCTCTCGCAGTTCCGTTCCCGCGCTCAGATGAGTGCAGACGAAACAGCGGCACTGAAGTTTCCAGTGCCGCTGTGGCCGTACGGTCAGATCTTCGCGATCGTGTTCCTGGCTTTTGTCATCGTGTTGCTCGGCGTCATCGCCGATACCCGAGTTGCGCTGCTCGTCGGCGCCGGATGGCTGGTTCTGCTGACGGGCGCGTACTACAAGTGGGTGAAACCGGCTGTCAGCGCAGCGGATCGAAGTGACTCATGACGGTCGGCGTCTGAGCACCGGTCATCGAGTCGGCCACCATCTTTCCCGTCAACGGACCCAGAGCGATTCCCCACATCCCGTGGCCACCGGCGACGTGCACGCGCGGCGAGCGCGTGGCTCCGATCAACGGCAAGCCGTCGGTAGTGCACGGTCGTGATCCCACCCATTCCTCTTCCCTCGCAGTCCAGTCGATGCCGCTGAGCATCGGCTTGGCCGCATCGATGATCGCCTGCACGCGGCGCGGATCCAGCGGCGCGTCAGGGCTGCGGAATTCCATCATTCCGGCCACTCGGAAGCGATCGTGCAACGGAGTGCATGCGACGCGCTGGGTGGGGAAATACACAGGGTTCTTGGGGAGGTGCTCGGGCTTGACGCTGAAGCTGTATCCGCGTCCGGCCTGCACCAGTTTGCGCACACCGAACGGTGCTGCGAGCTTGTTCAAGCGGGCACCGCTCGAGATGACTACGGAGTCACCGTCGCGTGAATCACCGTGTGCACTGCGAACAGTGACTCCGCCGACCCGATCGTCGATCTGCGTGACGTCGAAACCGCTGACGATTTCTCCACCGCGTTCACGAACCGCGTCCGCCAACGAGTTCACGAACAACGGGGGATCGATGAAACGCTGATTGCGCAGGCGCAAACCGGCTTTCACACCCTGGCCGAGTGAAGGCTCGAGCGAATGAATCGCGTCGTAGTCGAGGAGGTCGAAGTCGACCTCGCCGCCCGCGGCCTCGACGTGATGGAACTCGTCCACCAAAGTCTGTCGGTCCTTCTCGGATGCAAACGCGGCGAGGAAAGGATCGGCCAGGCGGGTCAGCTCTTTGACGCCACCGTCGGCGAGTTCGTCATACGCGCCCAAGGCTGTTCGGTTGACCTCGGTGTAGACCGACATCGCTTCCTGCCACTTCGACGGCGTGCAGTGGCGCGCGAACCCGACCAGGAACCGAATCAGCTTCAGATCGGTGGTCAGTGGCACGTACACCGGGGACGACGGGCTGAGCATCGCGCGCAAGCCGTATTGGAGCACTGCGGGTTCGGGCAGCGGAAGCGTCAATGCGGGGGCAAGCCAACCGGCGTTGCCCCAGCTCGCGTCGGCTGCGACGCCGTCGCGATCGACGACGGTGACCTCGACTCCACGTTCCTGCAAGAACCAGGCCGTCGACAATCCGACAACGCCCGCACCGACCACGACCACACGATCGGGGCTCTGACGAGTTCCCATGACGCACTCCTTCTACAGACTCTGCTCGAACCGAGACGCCGGTCACATCCGGCTCTTCTCTCAAGCATGAATCGCGGGGGCGGCAAAAGGACTGGCCGTTCGGCCATCGTCGGAGCTACCTCGTTGTGGATTCGCACAACGCACCGCCGCGCCTGCTCAGCGAGCGAGTTTGAACTGCAGCATCAGAATCAAGCGGGTGTCGGCGTCGGTCAGGTCGACGCCGCACATCTCCTTGCCTCGACGCAGGCGGTTGCGGAGCGTGTTGGGGTGAACATGCAGTGCGGCAGAAGAATTCGCCACGTCACCGCCGTGCTCGAGAAAGGCCTTTGCCGTCGCGACCAGATCGCTGCCGTGCTGAGAGTCGTGACGTTCGAGGCTTCCGAGTGGTGTGGAGTCGCCGAGTCCGTCGATGATGTCGGCGACGTGCAGGGCGAGAACGGAGGCCAACGTGTCCCTCATTCCCGCGACGGTTCCGCCGGACCGGCCATGACGAAGCGCTCCGAGAACATGGTCGGTGTCCGAGCGCGAAAGATGTGATTCGCTTGCAGACTTCACTGTCCGACCGACGGCCACTGCCAGGAATTCGCGGCCACGGGCGCGGGTGAGGAAGTCGGCGGACAATCGGCGAGCGTTGGTCTCGTCGGTCGCGATGACAAGGTAGATGGTCTCGGACAGTTGAGCGGCAACGGCGTCGACGGCCAGAGTGTCGAGGTACAAGCTCAAGGACGCGACCAACCCCGCCGGCAGTGGTCCCGCAACGGTTCCGACGGCGACGACGGTGAGCGGGCCTGCCAACCGCAAGTCGTCTGCGGCGCGGAATGCGGGTTCGCCACCGCCGATCAGAGCTTGGACGCGCTGGGATTGGCGACGGCGTGTGCTGTCGACCCGGTCACGCTCCGAGGCGATTCTCTCGGCCACGACAGATACCGCGGATCGAAGTATCGATTCCTGTGTGGGCGTCGGTGTTCCGGCGAGTGCGACCCAGATCGAGCCGACGGGGTGATCGTTCTCGCGAACTGCGATGACCAGGCGCGGCGTGATCGCAGGGTCTTCGAGATCAACGTAGATTGGGTCGCTCTCTCGGTGGAGACGATCGAATACTCCTGCATCGGAGAGTAATTGGCGGAATCGGCTGGGTACCTGCCGGCCGAGGATCGTGCCGATGCGGGCTTCGTCCACGGCCTGCTCGCCGCCGGAGTACGCGAGGACAGTCGAGTTCTCGTCCTCGATCGTGACGGGAGCGCCGAGCAATTCGGCCAGAGAACCGGCAACGGAGAATAGGTCGTCGTCGCGCAGGTCCATGGGTGGGAGCCTACTGAGCGATCGACGGATTTCGGGTTCCGACGCCTCGGCAGGACCTCGATGGCGAATATAGGCTGGTGCAATGGCCGACATCGAAGGTGTTCTGTTCGATATCGACGGAGTCCTGCTCACGTCCTGGCAGCCGATCGAGGGAGCAGGGGAAGCCGTACGCGAAGTTCGGCGGCGGGGATTGGCCTGTGGGTTTCTGACCAACACCACTTCGCGCAGTTCGTCGCTCATCGCGCAGGGGTTGTGCGACGCCGGTATCGAGGTCGAGGCGAGCCAGATAGTTACTGCCGCCAGGCTCACAGGGGAGTACGTGCGGGCGACGTATCCGGACGCGCGGGCGTGGGTCCTCAATCACGGTGACGTGTCTGCCGATCTCGAGGGAATCGAATTCGACGACGCCGATCCTGAGGTCGTGATTCTCGGCGGTGCCGGCCCGGAGTTCACTCACGAGGCGCTGAGCCGAGTGCTCGAACTTCTGCTCGCCGGTGTGCCCGTCGTCGCGATGCACCGCGGGATGATGTGGGAGACCGTAGACGGCCTTCGGATCGACACCGGAACGTACTTGCCGGGCTTCGAGGAAGTGGCAGGTGTAAATATCGCCGCAGTGGGTAAACCGTCTCTCACGGGGTTCCTGACAGCCACGGAGCTGATGCATGTCGAACCTGAGGCGACGGTGATGGTCGGCGACGACCTGATCGGGGACGTCCTCTCCTCACAACGAGTCGGCTTGACCGGAGTTCTGGTGCGCACAGGCAAGTTTCGGCAAACAGTGCTCGATCTGTCGGTTCAGAAGCCTGATCATGTCATCGATTCGGTCGCGGATCTTCCGGCCCTTCTCGGGGTCGTCCTCGAGGCTTGACCAGGCGGGGGTGACGGACTTCACTCGAGCGGGTACTCTCGCGCCCGAATCCAATGAACTTGTTCCACGAAGGAGTTTTCTATGCCCTTGATCTCGTCAGTCTGGTTCCGTCGCTCATCCTCTCGAGTCAGCGGAATTTCCAGTAGTCGGTTGGGGGGCCGCCTGGCGAGAACAGGGGCTGTGATGACTGTAGGTATGGGGCTCGCCGCCGGGCTGGCGCTGACCGGTGCGGGAGCTGCTTCGGCAGCCCCCGTCACGTGTGTCTCGCCGCCGTCGGCCAATGACATCCAGGTCTCCGAGACCGCGAGCTGCGGCGCGCAGTCCGTCGGAGCCGGCCGTTCGCAGGCCGGTGCTGCCGAGAGCGGTACCGCTGTGAGCGTCGCCGCCGACAACGGCTACTCCAATTCATATGCAAACGGCTTCGGAACCGCGCTGGGGGCTTCTCGCGGTAACGGTCAGGCGCAGGCATTTGCGCTCGGCGGCGGTATCGCGCGGGCCGGGGCGGCTGACGGCAACGTCACCTTCGCCATCGCTGGTTACGGAGCGGGCGCTACGGCCGATGCCAACGGCGTCGACTGCGTCGGAGTGCTCTCGTTTGCGGTCAATTTGAGTAACGGACAGTTCTGCATCGCGGGCTGAGGCTCAACCTTGCACTCGGCACGCTCGAGTGCTAAAAATGCAGTTGGCACTCGCGAACCGTGAGTGCCAGGTCGAGGCAGTGAGACCGGGAACCATAGACACCCCCGGTCGTCCGTCGCGGGCACTGACTAGACCACAGGCGTAGATGGGTGACCAGGCAAATCGGTCGCCCGTGTAATGAGGTGACTGGTCAAACGGTCGCCTTGTGCCGATGAGGTGACCCGACGAGCGGTCACCTTGTGTGTCACCCCCTATCCGGAGGATCACTTCGCAATGGCAAAGATCATCGCGTTCGACGAAGAGGCACGTCGTGGCCTCGAGCGAGGCCTCAACGCCCTCGCCGACGCTGTCAAGGTGACGTTGGGCCCCAAGGGTCGCAACGTCGTTCTCGAAAAGAAGTGGGGCGCCCCCACGATCACCAACGATGGTGTTTCCATCGCCAAGGAGATCGAACTCGACGACCCGTACGAGAAGATCGGCGCCGAGCTCGTCAAGGAGGTCGCCAAGAAGACTGACGACGTCGCTGGCGACGGCACCACCACCGCTACCGTTCTCGCACAGGCTCTGGTCCGTGAAGGCCTGCGCAACGTCGCAGCCGGCGCGAACCCGCTCGGCCTCAAGCGCGGCATCGAGAAGGCTGTCGAGGCTGTCACAGCTCGCCTGCTCGAGACCGCCAAGGAGATCGACACCAAGGAGCAGATCGCTGCTACCGCCGGTATTTCCGCCGGCGACCCGTCCATCGGTGAGCTCATCGCCGAGGCTATGGACAAGGTCGGCAAGGAAGGCGTCATCACGGTCGAGGAGTCCAACACCTTCGGCCTGCAGCTCGAGCTCACCGAGGGCATGCGCTTCGACAAGGGCTACATCTCGGCGTACTTCGCCACCGATGCAGAGCGTCAGGAAGCCGTCCTCGAAGACGCGTACATCCTGCTCGTCAGCTCCAAGATCTCCACGGTCAAGGACCTGCTGCCCCTGCTGGAGAAGGTCATCCAGTCCGGCAAGCCGCTCCTGATCATCGCCGAGGACGTCGAGGGCGAAGCTCTCTCCACCCTCGTGGTCAACAAGATCCGTGGCACCTTCAAGTCTGTTGCCGTCAAGGCTCCCGGCTTCGGTGACCGTCGTAAGGCTCAGCTCGCCGACATCGCCATCCTCACCGGTGGCGAGGTCATCAGCGAAGAGGTCGGACTCTCCTTGGAGACCGCAGGCCTCGAGCTCCTCGGCCAGGCACGCAAGGTCGTCATCACCAAGGACGAGACCACCATCGTCGAGGGTGCCGGCGACGCCGACGCAATCGCCGGTCGTGTCAGCCAGATCCGCGCCGAGATCGAGAACAGCGACTCGGATTACGACCGTGAGAAGCTGCAGGAACGTCTGGCCAAGCTGGCCGGCGGCGTTGCAGTCATCAAGGCCGGCGCTGCTACCGAGGTCGAGCTCAAGGAGCGCAAGCACCGCATCGAAGATGCAGTGCGTAACGCAAAGGCAGCCGTCGAAGAGGGCATCGTCGCCGGCGGTGGCGTTGCACTTCTCCAGGCAGCTCCCGCACTGGACGACCTCAAGCTCGAAGGTGACGAGGCAACCGGCGCGAACATCGTTCGCGTTGCACTGTCCGCTCCGCTCAAGCAGATCGCATTCAACGCAGGCCTCGAGCCCGGCGTTGTTGCGGACAAGGTCTCCAACCTGCCCGCAGGTCACGGCCTCAACGCTGCGACCAACGAGTACGGCGACCTGCTCGCTGCAGGCATCAACGACCCGGTCAAGGTCACCCGCTCGGCACTGCAGAACGCAGCGTCCATCGCGGCTTTGTTCCTGACGACCGAAGCCGTTGTCGCTGACAAGCCCGAGAAGGCCGGAGCGCCTGCAGGCGATCCGACCGGCGGCATGGGCGGCATGGACTTCTGAGTCCATCTCCACCTAGCTCCTAGAGCCCGGCCCACCATTCGGTGGGCCGGGCTTTTGCTTGTGCGGAGGTATTTGCGGGCATTTTTGTCCACTACTGCGACGCGATCGCGGTTTCCCGTTGCGCGCTCGATGCTGTGTGCGTTTACGCCCGCGCTTACGCCCGGTTGTGTCGGCGTCTTCGGACCACTGTGATGATTTCGTCCGCCACAGCGTCGAGATGGGCCATCGCGGTGGCGGCGGAGTAACGCAACACCATCCATCCGTCGAGAACGAGTGCGTTCTGACGCCGTCGATCGTTGTTGAAAGTTGCGGGGTCGGTATGGAATTCGCGCCCGTCGATCTCCACGATCACCCGGGCTCGCGTGTCGACCAGATCGCCGAAGTAGGGTCCGACCCGAGCGTTGATCTCCAGGTGAACGTTGCGCGCAGTCAGTGCACGGGCGACTGCTCGCTCCGGTTCCGAACGAGTGAGCGGGCAACAGGTGCGGAGTTGTTCGCGTACGGCGGGGATCCCGTGCCTGCCGCGGCTCGCATCACACAGTTGGGCTATCGACTTCCACGGCACTCGGGTCGATACCGCCGCGTCGAAGAAGGCCTCGAGTGCGGGCCGTGGCAACGTGGTCGCGACGTCGATGAAGCACTGCTCGATCGGCACGATCGGTAAACCCATCCACTCATCCGACGAGACTCCTGTTCGTCGGTGAAGCCGTACCCACTGCGGACTGGCTGCTCGGACGCTGGGAGCCACGGTGGCCTCGACGAAGAGTGGTTCCTCCGGCAGGAGATCCCACAGCCAGGCTGCGCTGGTATGGCTGAGGACGGCCTCAGGCTTCCACAGTGTGACCGCGACGCAACGCTCGAAGTATCCAGGTTCTTCGGTGGAGTACACCGACGGCAGGATTCGATGGAGTCGCCCTGACCGCGTGGATCGGGAGATCGAACTGCGCGAAGTGCCCTGCTCGAGCAACTGGTTTCTTGTGACAACTTCCACGTATGCACTGTGGCGGCAAGAGCCTGACGACGCGGATTCAGAAGCCACTTTGTGGATGGCCGCGTGTGTGTGGACAACCTCATGGCGTAACAGGTGTATCGAGAAGGTGGGGAACGAGAAGCTTCATCTATCCGAATGTTGAAGGATGTTTGATATTTTCCGTCCCGATTGTTCGCCTCCGCTAACCTGTGAAGTGCGGATACGTCTAGTTCTTTTGGTGGATAATTCTGTCCTGAATACCCTCAAGTACTAAGCCTTTCGGACGACGTAAATTCCGATTGCTATTCCATTTTGCTCGATTTTCAGGCGTCTTGGACGCTAGACCTGCGAATATGGAACAGGTTTCAGATCCATCTGAAATTCTTGGGCAAAAAGCACCCAAACCGGATCCTATTGCACTACCTTGATGTCAGTCACAGCCGCGGAAAGTGGGCACCAGCCCCGGAGGATCTCGGCTTCATCGTTCGACTGGGATTCTTTAATTGCTGCTCGGACCGGTTCTTTGTGGGCTGCATCAAGCATTCCAATGTAAATGTTCCGTGAGTATTCGCGGCCAATCGAAAGCGTGGGATTCAATATGATCGTCATGTTCCTGCAGACAACGGCGGCATTGTTCACCGACCTGCTGGGTAACGTCTGGTCCGGTTCGCTCATGCCGGGAATCGACGGGGTCACCGGATCGTTGGTTTCGGCAATCGACCTCAGTTGACGGCACCTGCAAGTTCTTCTTCCAATGTTTTTGATGACAGGAGCGAATGATGGATCTGGGATCGATTGCGGACGTTCTCGAGGGCGAGGCCGGGGGGTTGATCAAAAACATTCTCGGGATGGCTTTGTTTACCCCGTTTATCGCCTCGGTTGACTTCGGCTGGTTCCCGAACGTCGACTGAGAAGTGAATTGCTTTAGCCAGTGAACGAAATCAATCTCAAGGAGTGTGAAATACGGTGGACACAGCTAGTTTGATAGGTGCGCTCGCAAGCGTTGACGTCGGATCCCTCGTGGATCCACTGTTCTACTTGGTCAAGGTCGTTGACGGAATCTTCGTGTCGATCACCGGAAGCCTCAACATGGGCGGTGCGCTCGGTGAGGCTGCGGCGGGCAGCGTCCAATCGGTCCTCGGCTCCGTAGCCGGCCTGTAAAAGGAGAAGGAGAAAAGATGTTCGATCTCTTCCTGGACTACCTGTCCAAGATCGTCGATTTCGGATCGGTCGATCTCGTGGGCACGTTTGTGAAGTATTTGAACGCGCTGTCGTCTTCCCCCACGCCATAGAAAGAACGGAATCGGTCATGCTGCAAACTTATTTAACCGGAATGATCACGTGGGTATCGAACATGCTTGGTCTCACTTCCACTGGAAGCAAGATCATCAAGGATCCTCCACAAAAGCCGTGATCACTCCAGCGACTGCATCATATTGTTCGGTTGTCCAGGACAGCATCGTAGCGGAGCAGTCAGGCGAACCTGCACAACCTGCACTTGCTTGAAACTTTGGTCCCCGTAGCCCTCTGGCTTCGGGGACCATCGGTTTTGCAATCACTGGCCTCATAGTCACAAGCTTTGCACTCAGGCGAATGTGCGGGCAACCAGCCGCGATACAAGGAGTTCAATGGGCGCGTCCAACACGTCAGGCGCAAGGATGGCGCAGCTGAACCCACGCGATGCCGAATTCATCTATCACGAGGGCGCTGGTCACCTGAACCATCTGATCGCTGTGTACTTCTTCGAGACATCGTTGCACCCAAGCGCGGAATTCACGGCAGAACAGGCAGTGGACTGGGTTACCGCACGCCTCGGATGTGATCGCATGTTCACTCAACGAGTCCAACGGACTCCGTTGGGACTGGACCATCCCTACTGGGTGACAGACCCTGACTTCGACGTCCGAAAGCACGTGTACGTCAACAAGATCAACGACACAGGATGGGCAGCGCTGCAAAAGCCGTTGAGCGCGTTGTTGACCACGAAGATGGACCTGCGCCGTCCGCCGTGGGAACTGCACTTCTTCGTAGGTTTGGAGGGACTTGAAGAATTGCCGGGCCGACTGACGGCGGTGGTGCTCAAGTCTCACCACAGTGCAGCTGACGGTATCGCCATCAGGACGTTGGGCGAGGCTATCTTTTCGGGCAAGGTGCAGCAGGCTGGGTCCGAACCGTCTGTGCCGTTTGTGCGAGCGAGGATATTCACCAAGTCGCTACTGGGGTTTCCCGGCCGAATATATCGCTTCGCAAGGCAGGTACCAGGCAACCGACGCGCTCAGAGAGATGCTGACGCTGCGAAGAAGGCAGGAGAATGGGTGGAGAGCCTCAACGAGAGGCCTGCAATTCGATTCAACGGCAAGGTGGGTGGAGCTGCCTCACTCGAACCGATGACAATGTCCGGGGAGCAGGTCCGTGAGATCAAGGATTCGGTGCCCGGTGCCACTGTCAACGACGTTCTACTCGCCGTTGTCGGAGGCGCTCTGACGCGCTACCTCACGGAAAAGGATGAAAGGCCAAGCGATTCCTTGATCGCGATGGTTCCTCGCTCGGTGCGTAAGGTCGAAGCGTGGGAGTCGGCGAATCAGTTGGTGGCTCTGCTGGTGGATATGCACACCCAGGTCGAGTCCCCATTGGAGAGGTTGGCGCTCATTTCGAGTTCGGCACGGTCGGAGAAGGCGCGCACGTCCCATCCCGCGGTCAGGCGTGCCGGGGCCGCAGTCGAGACCACGCCCGCGCCTTTGATGAGATTGATGGCGTATGCGCGCAAGCAGAACGATCACAGCCTCGATCGACCGCGTTACCAGCACACGATGGTGAGTAACATTCCACTCTCGGTCGAAGGGTTGACGCTTGCCGGCGCCCCGGGCGCGGCTGTGCTTGCAGTGCAAGCGCCCATCGACGGGGATGGGCTACGGCATTTCATGGTCGCCGCAGCAGGTGGGGGACTGACCCTCAACGTCATCGCGGATACCGCGACCATGCCCGATCTCCACCATTACATCGAACTACTGCGAGCAAGTTTCGATGACTTGGCAGCGGCAGCCTCAATGCAGACTGAGGATTCACCTGACCAAGAGGTTGCCTCCTGATCGATCGGAATCACAGGCACCTTTTCCGATTGCTGGATCCGGTGATACCCAACGATTCCGAGCAGAACCCAGAGGATCGGCATGTCAGCTCGCTACAATTCGGACATTCGTTCAGCGTCGGAATTGAGGGGCATGCATGATCTTTCGGAACTCGTTGCCAGCCGCGGTATCTCAGATGGGGCCGCGAGACGCGGAGTTCGTCTACAACGAGTCCGGCGGACATCTGAGCCACATGGTCTGCGCCTACTTCTTCGACACGACGGGCCATCCGCTCGCAGAGATGACGCACGACGACGCGGTTCGGTGGATCACCGAAAGATTCGGATACTGGCCACTGTTCACGAGTCGACTCCAGCGAGTTCCGCTGGATCTGGACTATCCCTATTGGGTCCCGGCCGATTTCGACGTCGGTGATCACGTGCACGTCCATCGTGCCCCGGTTGCCGGGTGGGCGCCGGTTCGTGAATTGCTCGGGCGCTCGCTCGGTGAGCCGATGGACTTGTCCCGGCCGCCCTGGGAGTTGCACGTCATGACCGGAGTGCACGGGATCGACGAGCTACCGGGCAATCTGACGCTGATCATGCTCAAGACCCACCACGGGGCCGGTGACGGTCTGGCGATCCGCGATCTGACCAACCTTCTGTTCTCCGGTCCGCCGAAGCCGGAGACGAAGCGTGCCGGTTCGGGGCTTTCGTCGCTGAATTTGATCGGGCGCACGGTCGTGGGTTTGCCCGGCCAGGCGATCCGTTTCGGCCGGGGTCTGTCCGTGACAAAGGTTGCGGGCGAGACGGTTCGGGAGGCGGAAGAGGCCGGAGAGCTGCCTACGTACTCGGCCGACCGCCTGCCGACCCGATTCAACGGCATGCTGGGCGGAGACATCACGATCGATTTCCTGACGCTGGACGGCGCAGACATCAAAGCGATCCGAGCGGCCGTTCCGGACGTGACGGTCAACGACATCTTCCTGACCGTCGTCGCCGGCGCTCTCGACGCATACCTGTCGGAGAAGGGCGAGAAATCAGGCAGTGGGTTGGCGGCGATGGTTCCCCGATCGATGCGGCAGATCGCCGAATGGGAATCGGCCAACCAACTGGCGCTGTTGACGGTCGATCTGCACACGGACGTCGAAGATCCGGTCGAGCGGCTGACACGAATCAGGGATTCGGCGCTGATGGCAAAGGGGCGGAGTTTGCACCCAGCCGTCCGTCGATACGGCACACGCATCGAAACGTCGCCCGCGGCTCTGCTCAGACTCACCGGTCTCTCGCGTCGGATCAACAAGCTTGACCCTTCGCACAAGGTCATTCAGAACACGACGATCAGCAATGTCCCGGTATCGGTCGACGGCAATGTCTTCGAAGGTGCGCCGGCGGTGGCAGTTCTCGGCGGGCAGGCGCCGGTCGACGGAGACATTCTGCGCCACTTCCTCATTGCTGCGCGTGGAGGTTCTCTGACGCTCAATGTCATCGTCTCGCGAGAGACGATGCCAGATATCGAGCACTACATCGAATTATTGCGGGTGGGGTTCACGGCGCTTCTGCAGGCAGTTTCCGACCAAAATCGTGAGTTGGTCGAACGATAATCTCTCGACACCTCAGCTTTACGCCGCCTGTCGTTCCCTGAGTTTTCTGATCGGCGTCATTTGCTCGTCCCAAGTGAACCACTGAACATCTTGGTTGGGCAGCGTCAGTGGCCTGGCCGTCAAGGGTCTCGAGGCCCTCGCTGCGCTCAGCGGTGGAGAGTTGAAGGCCGTCAAGTAGATTGTCGATTTCGGGGCCTGCTCGTGTTGGCGCGTAGGCCCCGAAATACCTTTTGTCGGCGCGTAATTCTCGCCATGCCAAGTGCCGGAATTCTCAACCTAACGGCATGAGCATCCAGGCGGCGAGATATACCAAAGCCGCGGTTCCACCCGTGCAAATAGCGGCGATAACCGCGAGTAGACGGACAAGATTGACGTCGGCGCCGAAGTAATCTGCAATTCCGCCGCACACTCCGGCGAACATTTTCTTGTCGTTGGAACGGGTGAAGGGGCGAGGTGTGTTGCTTTCGAATGTCATGCTTCAATTCTGAAGCGAGATGGCGCCGCGCACCATCGGGGACGACCCCCATTTGCACCCTGATCTTTTGAGTCCGCCGTGTCATACCCCGGTAGTTCATCCCAGCTTCACCGAACGGTTGCTGCGGGAGACTAACTTGTCGGCGGTGACCGATTTAGCAGAACGCCGACCGTTCCTCAGCGCCTTCGCGGATCTTTCGACCGCCGTCGATCTGGCCGACACCGCCGCCTTCACCGTCGACGACAATGACGACGACGATCCGGTGCTGCTGACGTCGCCGGACGGTTTCGAGGTCGACACTTGGCGGGAGGGCTACCCGTACGAGGCACGGATGCCTCGGGACGAGTACGAAATGTCCAAGCGTCTGCTGCAGATCGAACTCCTCAAGCTGCAGAACTGGTCGAAGGAAACCGGCGCACGGCACGCCATCGTGTTCGAAGGACGCGACGCTGCCGGCAAGGGCGGAACGATCAAACGATTCATGGAGCACCTCAATCCTCGCGGCGCTCGCGTCGTGGCGCTGGAGAAGCCGTCGGCCCGCGAGTCGACGCAGTGGTACTTCCAGCGCTACGTGCAGCACCTTCCGGCTGCCGGGGAACTGGTGATGTTCGATCGGTCTTGGTACAACCGGGCCGGGGTCGAGCGGGTCATGGGCTTCTGCACCGACGAGGCGCACGAGCGTTTTCTGCGCCAGGTGCCGTTGTTCGAGCAGATGCTCGTCGACGACGGCATCAGCTTGATCAAGTTCTGGTTCTCGGTTTCCCCGCTGGAGCAGCGCACGCGGTTCGCGATCAGACAGGTCGATCCCGTGCGGCAGTGGAAGCTTTCGCCGATGGACATCGCTTCTCTGGACAAGTGGGATGCGTACACGGCGGCGAAGGAAGAGATGATCCGGTTCACCGATACCGACACCGCTCCGTGGACCGTCATCAAGAGCAATGACAAGAAACGCGCACGGATAAACGCGATGCGTCACGTGCTCAGTCAGTTCGATTACGACAACAAGGATTACGAGATCGTGGGTACTCCGGATCCGCTGATCGTGGGAAGCCTCGAATAGTCGGCGCGTGGGCTCTGCCCATCCGCGGCGTGGGTGGTTAGTGTGAGTTGAATGGAGACCGTACCGATCCAACTCCCCGACGGCACCGTGACCCCGATCCGTCTGTTTCCCGGACCGAACGACGACGCACCCGTGGTGGTGATGTTGCCCGGGCTCGGAGTTCCCGCCGGGTTCTACGATCCGGTGGCGCAGGCCCTGGTCGAAGCCGGCTTCAATGCGGCCATCGGTGAACTGCGTGGCCAAGGTGACAGCAAACCGCGCCCGAGCGCGTCGAGTGTTTTCGGATATCAGGAACTGGTCTCGATCGATTGTCCGGCGACGTTCGAGGTGGTGCGTGAGCGGTTTCCGGCCAGCACACCATTTCTGATGGGGCACAGCATGGGCGGCCAGATCGGGGTCATGTACGCGTCGAGGATTCGGGGCCGGCTCGGCGGACTGATCCTGGTTGCCTCCGGATCGCCGTATCACCGCGGATTCCCCGGAATCCGTGCGCCCGGACTCTATCTGGGTTCGTCCGCGATGTCGGTGACAGCCAACATCGCCGGCTTCTGGCCTGGAGACCGGGTCAACGTCGGCGGCTTCGGTCGACAGTCGAAAGTACTGATCACCGATTGGGCCCGGTTCGCCAGGACCGGTCGCATGGAACCCGTCGGTGCGGATATCGACTACGAGGAGCGGATCGCTCGCCTGACCTTGCCGGTTCTGTCGATCACGATCGAAGGGGACGATCTCGCTCCACGCCGGTCGGCAAAGAACCTGGTGGACAAGCTCTCCGGGGCCCAAGTGACGATGACGCACATCGACGAACCACTCGGTCACAACGGTTGGATACGCAATCCCACCGCTGTGAGCGAGCGCGTCGTCGCGTGGTTGCGCGACCGCTGAAAGATCAGGCGAGTTTCTGCCAGAGGAACTCGTAGGTCAGCGCAGTCTTGAAGGCCAGCTGAGCATTGTCCGCGGCGCCGCCGTGGCCACCCTCGATGTTCTCGAAATACAGCACCGGCTTGCCCAGCTCTTCCAGCCGTGCGGCCATCTTGCGGGCATGCGCGGGGTGGACGCGGTCGTCGCGGGTGGACGTCGCGATCAGGATCGGTGGGTACGACGCGGCGGCGTCGATGTTCTGATACGGCGAGTACTCCGAGATGAATGCCCACTCCTCCGGGACATCGGGGTCACCGTATTCGGCCATCCACGAAGCGCCGGCCAGCAGGAGATGGAATCGGCGCATGTCCAGCAGCGGGACCTGACAGACGATGGCGCCGAAGAGCTCGGGGTACTTGGTCAGCATGATGCCCATCAGCAGGCCGCCGTTGCTACCGCCCTGAGCTGCCAGAAGATCCGGGGTCGTGATTCCGCGATCGACGAGGTCTCTCGCGACGGCAGCGAAGTCTTCGTGCACCTTGTGGCGCCCGGCCTTGAGAACCTGTGTGTGCCAACCGGGTCCGTACTCGCCGCCACCACGAATGTTCGCAACCACATAGGTTCCGCCCTGCGTCAGCCAGGCACGGCCCAGAGAACCGCTGTACGACGGTGTCAGCGAGATCTCGAATCCGCCGTACCCGTAGAGCAGGGTAGGGCCGGGCTCGCTACGCGGACTGCGCACCACGAAGTACGGAACTTGGGTGCCGTCGGCAGAGGTGGCGAAGAACTGCTCCGTGGTGATGCCCTCGGCGTCGAAGAACGCGGGAGCCTGCTTGAGGGCAGTGGGTTCGGTTTCGCCGATCACGCCGTGCAAAAGAGTTGCAGGGGAGGTGTATCCACTCGAATTGACGAAGTACTCGTTGCTGACATCAGGGTCGGTGTCGAGAATTTCGATACTGGTCAGTTCTGGAAGCCCTTCGAAAGGTCGATCCTCCCAGCCGTTTTCGCCCGGCGTCAGGATTCGCAGCGTCGTGCGCACGTCGGTCAGGACCACCAGAATCAGATGATCGCGTGTCCAGGTGTAGTGCTCGAGCGAGGAATGTGCGTCGGGTTCGAAGATCGATGTCAGTGCTCGTGAGCCGGCAAGGAAATCGTCGTAACGGATGGCAAGCAGTGCGCCGGTCGGATATTCGGTGTCCTCGACGGCCCACACGGACTTGGTGCGGATCAACAACCACTCGTGGTGAATCGAGATCCCGGCGTCCTCGGGGACGTCCACGAGCACCAGTTCACCGTCGGGGCGAACTTCGAAATGCTGAGAGTTGTAGAAATCGACCGAGCGAGTGACGAAGTCCCGTTCGAACCCGGGCGTCGGATCGTGCGAAGCCGAGATGGCCACGTCCGTGGCCTGGCCCTCGTAGACGGTCTCGGCGCTGGAGAGGGGAGTGCCGCGCTTCCACCGCTGGGCCAGACGGGGATATCCGGAATCGGTGAGCGACCCTGGTCCGATATCCGTTCCGACGTAGACGGTATCGATGTCGATCCAGTCGATGTCGGTCTTGGCCTCGGGAAGGTAGAAGCCGGGATTCTCGCCCTCGGGAGCGAGGAACTCGCGCTTGTCGATGTCGAACTCGCGAACGACCGCCGCGTCTGCCCCGCCGCGGGAGAGGCTGATCAATGCACGGTTGCGGTGTGGCCGTAGAAGTTGCGTGCCCTTCCAGACCCAGTTCTCGCCCTCGGCCTCGGCCAGGGCGTCGAGGTCGACCAGGACGTCCCATTCCGGGTCGTCGGTGACGTACTGATCGAACGTCGTGCGTCGCCACAATCCGCGAACGTGGGTGCTGTCGCGCCAGAAGTTGTAGAGGAACTCACCTCGACGGCGGACGTAGGGGATTCGCGCGTCGGTATCGAGGATCTCGCGCACGTCGCGCTGTAGTCGATCGAAGCGCTCGTTGTCGGTGAGCTGCTCCTCGGTCACGGCATTGTGCTGACGGACCCAATCGAGTGCAGACTCACCGGTCACGTCTTCGAGCCAGAGGTAGGGGTCGTCGCCGGTGGTGGGCTGCTGATCGGAAGTCATACGTCCATTCTTACTGCTCGCTCCCGACAGCACTCGACCCCGCTCCCGAAACACTGGAGCGGGGTCGAGTGAGAACGAATCGGGTCAGACGCCCAGGGAGTGAGCGAGCATCGGCCAGGAGTTGTGGAGATCGTCCTGCCAGTAGCCCCACGAGTGGGTGCCGGTCGGCTTGAAGTCGAAGGTGGCCGGGATCTTCAGATCGCTCAGGCGGTAGGCGAGGTTGTGGGTGCAGTAGTTGACCGCTGCCTCGATGACGCCGCCGACGATCGCCTGGTTGGCGAGCGCACCGACCTGACCGTTGATCGCGGGATTGGCGAGAGTGTCGTGTGGGCCGGGGAGTCCGGAGCCGGTGGAGACGTAGAGTTCGGTGCCGCGGAGCTTCTCGGCGTTGAGGACCGGATCGTTGTCCTTCCAGCCCTGACCGTCGAGCGGGCCCCACATGTTGGTGATGTCAGCTCCGCCGCGGGTACCTGTGACAAGTTCGATCGCACTCTGACCGACGGGGGTGCTGGTCTCAGCGCATCCGCTGTACGCCCCGACGCCCTTGTAGAGGCCGGGAGCCGCGATGGCGAGGTTGAGGACCGAGGTCGCGGTCATGGAGATCGCGGAGATCGACTGGACCTTGTTGGTGTTGAACTCGGCGTCGATGACGGGCGGGAGTTCCTTGGTCAGGAACGTCTGCCACTTCTGGCGACCGAGAACCGGATCGTCGTTCACCCAGTCGGTGTAATAGCTGAACGCGCCTTCGAGTGGAGTGACGACGTTGACGTTCTTGTCCTGGAAGAAGTTCATGACGTCGGTCTTGCGTTGCCAGGTCGCCGAGTCTTCGCCGCCGCCTGCACCGTTGAGCAGGTAGAGCGTCGGGCGGGGTTCGCTGCCATCTGCGGGGAGGATGACCTCGAGCGGGATGTTGCGATCCATCGCCGGGGAGAAAACCGAGATGGTGACCTTGCGGTCGCCGGTCTTGGTGTTGCTCACGACGTGCGATCCGGACGTGTCACCGCCCGCAGAAGCTGTCGCCGGACTGATCAGCATCGGCAGCACCGTGGCCACTGCGAGAGCTGCGATCACACTGCCACGCTTGAAAATTCGAGCACGCATACGTTCGGATCCTCCACCTGAATGTCTTCGGATCCGGAACGGATCGAAGTGCCTGTGAGCCCTTACTGGAACAGGTTCACTTTTTGTTATGTGTCAGTAAAGCAGAGCGGGCGCAGAAAGTGACGCGATTCGATTGCCTGACAATTGAATTGGCCCCGGAATTAACCCCCGAATTAACCCCCGAATCGGCCCAGACAAGCACTCGACCCCGCTCCCGGAAGTGCAGGGAGCGGGGTCGAGTCGGAACGATTTCGGTCAGATGCCCATCGAACGAGCGAGCATCGGCCAGGAGTTGTGGAGATCGTCTTCCCAGTAGCCCCACGAGTGGGTGCCGGTCGGCTTGAAGTCGAAGGTGGCCGGGATCTTGAGATCGTTGAGGCGGTAGGCGAGGTTGTGGGTGCAGTAGTTGACTGCTGCCTCGATGACGCCGCCGACGATCACCTGGTTGGCGAGTGTGCCGACCTGTCCGTTGATCGCCTCGTTGTTCAGGGTGTCGTGCGGGCCGGGGAGTCCGGAGCCGGTGGAGATGAAGAGCTCGGTGCCGCGGAGCTTCTCGGCGTTGACGACGGGGTCGTTGTCGATCCAGCCCTGGCCGTCGAGGGGGCCCCACATGTTGGTCACGTCAGCGTCGCCGCGCATGCCCACAACCAGTTCGATGGAGGACTGGCCGACCGGTGTGCTGGTCTCGGCGCATCCGCTGTATGCACCGACGCCCTTGTAGAGGCCCGGAGCTGCGATGGCGAGGTTGAGGACCGAGGTCGCGGTCATCGAGATCGCGGAGATCGACTGGACGCCGTTGGTGTTGAACTCGGCGTCGATGACGGGCGGGAGTTCCTGGGTCAGGAACGTCTGCCACTTCTGACGGCCGAGGGACGGGTCGTCGTTCACCCAGTCGGTGTAGTAGCTGAATGCACCTTCGAGCGGGGTGACGACGTTGACGTTCTTGTCAGCGAAGAACTCGTTGACGTCGGTCTGACGCTGCCACGTCGCCCGGTCTTCGCCGCCGCCTGCACCGTTGAGCAGGTAGAGGGTCGGGCGGGGTTCGCTGCCGTCTGCCGGGAGGATGACTTCGAGCGGAATGTCGCGTCCCATGGAAGGTGAGTACACCTTGATGGTGGCGATGCGCCCGTTGTCCGTGCGGCTCGAGAGCTTGGAACCCGTTGTGTTTGCCTTGGCAACAGTTGCCGTGGTGGTCGACGGATCTCCGCCTGCGGACGACACTGCAGGGCTGATCAGCATCGGCAGCACGGATACTGCGGCTACAGCGGCGACCAGACGGCCACGCTTGAAAGTGCGAGCACGCATACGTTCAGAAACCTCCACCTAAAATTCCTTCGAATCCGCCCAGGAGTGAACGGTCCTTTGTTGCTGTTCCCGTACGGGAATTCATGCTGGGTACATGCTCTGTCGATAGGTACAGGGCGTGTGAGTCTTGTAAGTTCTACCGCATCGGTGCGTTATCCGCCAGTGAACCAGAGATTTGCTGAACGTACGACCAGTTTCAGGTGAATTTCCCTGATCATCGACGGGATTAGTGAGTGAACCGGACATATCCACTATGGGAACAACATTGTTGCCTACCTCTGCAGTCGAACGCGTCTGTCGAAGATCTTCTCCGATATCAGCGCCCAGCGGGGAGTTACGTTTCGGTGAACGTCGGTTACTCGCCGCAGACTCGCGCGGACTCGACGGCAATCGCCAAGAGTTTCGCGTGGCAGGCGCGGGTCGAGTTCCCGGAGATCACCCCTGTCTTCACCGTCGACGGCGTCGTCGAGATTCAGGAGTCCGGCGGAATCGCCCTGGCCTTCGACCTGGAGGACTCGAATCCGCTGGAGGGAGACCTGGCCAACGTCTCGTACTTCTACGACCTCGGAGTCCGCTCGATGTTGCCGACGTATAACTACATGAACGCTGCCGGCTGCGGCTGCTTGGACCTGGCGGACACGGGGTTGAGTGGATACGGCCGTGACCTGGTTGCCGAGATGAATCGCGTCGGAATGACGGTCGACGGCTCACATTGTTCTGTACAGACGGGGTTGGACATCTCAGCTATCACCCAGCGAGCAATGATCTACAGCCACTCGAACCTCCGAAGGTTGTGGGAGCATCCGCGCAACATCACCGACGATCAGGCCAGAGCGTGTGCGGAGACCGGCGGCGTCGTCGGGATCAACGGCGTGGGCATATTCCTCGGCGTCAACGGACCGGATGACGACCAGGCTCGGCTGTCCGCGATGGCCGACCACATCGAAGAGGCTGTGGGACTCGTCGGCATCGATCATGTCGGGATCGGCTCCGACTTCTCATTCGACGCCGACGACTTCCGCGAAGAGATCGAGCAGAACCCGTCGTCGTTCTCCGAGGCGTACACCGCGTGGGGGCCACTGCAGTGGACTCCTCCGGAGGAGGTGCTGACACTTGATCAGGTATTGCGTGAGCGGGGCTTCGACGAGCCGTCGATCGAGGCCGTGTACGGCGGAAATTTCGCCCGAGTTGCCCGAGAAGTGTGGGCTACCGACGGGTAATACGACCATCTGGGGACAGCGAAACGATGCAGGACTACCCTGGTGAATCGTGACCTCACACTATGACGTCGTTGTCCTCGGAGCCGGCCCCGGTGGGTACGTCGCTGCTATCCGCGCGGCACAACTGGGCCTGAGCACCGCCATCATCGAGCAGAAGTACTGGGGCGGTGTATGCCTGAATGTCGGCTGCATTCCGTCCAAGGCGCTTCTCCGTAACGCCGAACTCGCGCACATCTTCACGAAAGAAGCGAAGACGTTCGGCATGTCCGGAGACGTGTCCTTCGATTTCGGCTCCGCTTTCGATCGCAGCCGCAAGGTCGCGGACGGGCGAGTCAAGGGCATTCACTTCTTGATGAAGAAGAACAAGATCCCGGAGTACGACGGCAAGGGCACGTTCGTCGACGCCAACACCATCAGCGTGGAGCTGAGCAAGGGTGGCACCGAGACGATCACGTTCGACAACGCGATCATCGCGACGGGTTCGTACACCAAGCTGCTGCCCGGCACCTCGCTGAGCGAGAACGTCGTGACCTACGAAGAGCAGATCCTCACCCGTGACCTTCCGGGTTCGATCCTGATCGTCGGTGCCGGCGCGATCGGCATGGAGTTCGGTTACGTCCTCAAGAACTACGGCGTCGACGTCACGATCGTCGAGTTCCTCGATCGGGCACTGCCCAACGAGGACGCCGACGTCTCGAAGGAAATCGCCAAGCAGTACAAGAAGCTCGGCGTCACCATCAAGACCGGTGCCGCTGTGCAGTCCATCAGCGACGACGGCAGCAAGGTCACCGTCTCGATCAAGGACAACAAGTCCGGCGAGATCGAGACCGTGGTCGTCGACAAGGTTCTGCAGTCCGTCGGCTTCGCACCGCGTGTGGAGGGCTTCGGTCTCGAGAACACCGGTGTCGCGTTGACCGATCGCGGCGCCATCGCGATCGACGACTACATGCGCACCAACGTCCCGCACATCTTCGCCATCGGTGACGTCACCGCCAAGCTGCAGCTCGCGCACGTCGCAGAAGCTCAGGCTGTCGTCGCTGCCGAGACCATCGGCGGCGCGGAGACGCAGACACTCGGTGACTACCGGATGATGCCGCGTGCGACGTTCTGCCAGCCGCAGGTCGCCTCGTTCGGTTTGACCGAGGAGCAGGCCAAGGCCGAGGGCTACGACGTCAAGGTCGCGAACTTCCCGTTCGCTGCCAACGGCAAGGCACACGGTCTCGGTGACCCGACCGGTTTCGTCAAGCTGATCGCCGACAAGAAGTACGGCGAACTGCTCGGCGGGCACCTCATCGGACCGGACGTTTCGGAACTGCTGCCCGAGCTGACCTTGGCCCAGAAGTGGGACCTCACGGTCAACGAGTTGGCACGCAACGTCCACACCCACCCCACGCTCAGTGAGGCACTGCAGGAAGCGATCCACGGCCTCGCCGGCCACATGATCAACTTCTGACGGCAGGGCCTTCGGCCCCGTGCGCCTTTTCGGTAGTTCGCACTACCGGAAAGGCACACGGGGTTTTTCGTCTTTTGTGTCGAGTTGTGTTGCGAAACCGCCATCTGAGGCCTTCGAGTCGGGGTGTAGGCGCGCAACGCATTAGCGTCCCGAGTCGACCATTCGGCTTTCGAAGGACCACTCATGAAAACTCGTTCCGTACTGCTCGCGGCTTGCGTCGCGCTGACGCTCTCCGCCTGTGGAACCTCAGGTGACTCCGGATCGGACGCCGAAGCTTCGGGTGCCGCCGAGGCGGGGGCGTTCCCCGTGACCGTCGACCACGCCTATGGTTCGACGACGATCGACGCGGAGCCTATGCGCATCGTGACCATCGGATGGAGTGGCCAGGATGCGGTGATCGCACTGAACAAGGTTCCGGTCGCCATGGAGAGCTTCTCCGGCGCCGGCATCGAGAACAACATCCTGCCCTGGGACGCTTCGCGTCTGAACGGTGCCAAGCCTGTTCTCATGACGACCAATCCCGATATCCCGTTCGAGCAGATCCTCGGGCTCGATCCCGACGTGATCCTCGCCGTCTACTCCGGCATCGACGAGGGCGAGTACAAGCGTCTCAGTGACATCGCGCCGACCGTCGCGTTCCCCGACCAGCCGTGGGATACGGCGTGGGACAAGCAGATGAGCATGATCGGTGCAGCGCTCGGACAGCCGGAGCAGGCCCAGACGCTGATCGACGAGACCGGGGCGTACTTCGAGAAGCAGGCCGCTGATCACCCACAGTTCCAGGGCAAAACCGCAACGTATGCAATGCGCACCGACGAGGGCCTGATCGTCTTCTGCGGCACCGACCCGCGGATCCGTCTTCTCGGCCAGCTCGGGGTGAAGACCTCGCCCGGTGTCGACGCAGTGTGCACTTCCGGCGACAGTTCGGTGTCCGTGGGCATGGAATCCATCGACACACTCGACGCCGACGTCTTCATTCTCGTCGACGCCGACGGCACCAACCTGGACAAGCTGATGTCCTTCGGTCCGTTCGCGAACATGACCTCGGTGTCGAACGGCCGTCTGGTTCGTCTGGTCGGAATGGACTACGCGATGGCTACGTCCGCTCCGACGGTGCTGAGCGTTCCCTACGCATTCGACGAGTTCATCGCTCAGCTTTCGGACAAGTTGAGCTGATTCCGAGCGTCGTACGACGCTTGTGACGCAACGATTTTCGGAACCTGCGACTCGAGTAGTTCGATCAGGGCCGTGATCTTTGCGGCGACGTCGGCGCCGAGTTCGGTCAGGCTGTATTCCACTTTGGGCGGGATGGTTTCGAGTACCTCACGGTGCACGAGGCCATCCCGCTCGAGTGTTTGCAGGGTCTGCGAGAGCATGCGCTCGCTGACTCCGTCGACGCGTCGGCGCAGGGCACTGAACCGGTACGGGCCCTCGTTCAATGCCGCCAGCGCGAGTGCTCCCCAGCGTCCGGTTGCATTCTGCAATGCCGCCCGAGAGTTGCACCCGCGAGCGAAGACGTCAGCCTCGAGCGTTGGGTCCACGACGTCGGCATTCGGATCAGGGGTCTGGGCAGCACGTGAAGGTGAGTCGGTGCTGGTCATGAACCCAGGCTACTACTGCACGATCCCATAGCGCTAACTCGACGTGTTGCACTTACGAAAAATAAGTGCATGATGGTTGCAGAACGCATTTACGCTTCAACCTGGATCGGGAGTTCGCATGAGCATTGCAGTCACCGGCGCAACCGGAAACCTCGGACAACTGGTAGTCGAGTCGTTGATCGAGCGGGGAACCGCCGCGTCCGACATCGTCGCAGTGGTCCGCAATCCACAGAAGGCGGAAAGCCTCGCCGCCCGCGGAGTAGTTGTACGCCAAGCGGACTACGCCGATGCCTCGGCGTTGGAAACCGCACTGGCGGGCGTCGACAAGCTGGTTCTGATCTCGGGAAGTGAAGTGGGGTCACGGCTCGCGCAACACGCCAACATCATCGACGCGGCGAAGGCTGCCGGCGTCGGATTCATCGCCTACACGAGCATCTTGAATGCTCAGGACACGCCGATGAAGCTTGCTGCCGAGCACAAGGCGACCGAGGACGTGCTCATTCGGAGCGGTATTCCGTTCGCGCTGTTGCGCAACGGTTGGTACTGGGAGAACTTCACCAACGACCTGGCCGGTGTGATCGAACGCGGCGCACTGGTCGGTGCGGGAGCGGAAGGCAAGATCGCGGCTGCGGCGCGTGCGGATTACGCCGACGCCGCAGCAGTAGTCGCGACCACCGATGGCCACGAAGGTGCAGTGTACGAGTTGGGCGGTGACGAGAGGCTCACCTATGCCGAATTGGCCGCAAAGATCAGCGAATTCGCCGGCAAGCCCGTCGCGTACCAGTTCGTGGACGCGGAGGCATACGAAGGCATTCTCGAGAGCGTCGGACTGCCTGCACCGGTTGCGCAGATCCTCGCCGATTCCGATGCTGCAATTGCCAAGGGGGCGTTGGACACCGAGTCTGGCGACCTGCAGAAGTTGATCGGCCGCAGCAGCACTCCGGTGGCTGAGGTGTTGAAGAAGGCCTGACCTGCTGTGCGCCTTTATTAACCGCGGGCGGTTAATAAAGGCGCACAGGGGTTACCCCATGTGGACTGCACCTTCGGCGGGCAGATCACCCTTCTTGGCGCGGACCAGAACCAGCACTACCGGTGCGATGATCGCCAACAGGATTGCCGCCCAACCGAATGCGGCCGAGTATCCGGATACCTCGGCGCCGAAGAAGTAGTCCGTCATCGAGGCGACGAAGTCCTGCACCGGCTGGGGGAGTAGCGCCAATTGGTCACCAGTCGGGATGGTCGCGTTCGACATGTCGACAGGAATGCCTTCCGGCGGGATCGGCGCCGCGTTGTCGGCGGTGAAGGCCGACTTTGCCGAAGCGTAGATCGTGGTGAACAGTGCGGTTCCGAGTGCGCCGCCGATCTGCAGGGTGGCGTTGACCAGGGCACTGGCAGCGCCGGCGTCGTGGTCGGGGACACCGATCAGTGCGAGGTTCTGCATCGGCACCATCAGCAGACCCAGTCCGAAGCCGAAGATCGCGAGGCCGGGGAACACGTGCGTCCAGTAGGAGCTGTGTACCTCGATCTGGGTCAGCATGAGCAGTCCTACTGCTGCCACCAGCGGGCCGGCGACCATGAGCGGCTTGGGGCCGATCTTGGTGGACAACTGCGCTGCGATGGTCGACGCCAAGACGATGAAGAACGCCATCGGCAGCGATCCGACGCCGGCCATGACCGGGCTGAATCCGAGCACGATCTGCAGGTAGAACGTCAGGTACAACGTGCCGCCGAGCAGGGCGGCGCCCACCAGCATGGAGCCGATCAGAGCAGCGCCGCGATCGCGATGCCACGGAACGCTCAGCGGTAGAAGCGGATTCTTGCTGCGGCTCTCGACGACCACGAAGATCGCGAGGAAGACCAGACCCAGTGCGATGAACAGCAAAGTGTCCGCCTGACCCCAGCCGTGCTCGGCGCGTGTGAATCCGTAGACCAGTGAGCCGAGCCCCAGGGCGATGAGGACAGCGCCGGGAAGGTCGTAGCTCGTGTCGCCGTGCGCTTTGGTTTCCTTGACGATCGGGACGGCTGCAGCGATGGCGATCAGCGCGATCGGGATGTTGACGAGCAGGCACCAACGCCAGTCGACGTACTGCGTCAGCACTCCACCGAGGAGCAGGCCGATGGCAGCGCCACCGCCGGAGATCGCGCCGTAGACGGCAAAAGCCTTGGCGCGCTCCTTCTCTCCGATGAAGGTGGTGGTGAGCATCGACAGCGCAGCGGGCGCGAGCAATGCTGCGAAGACGCCCTGGCCGGCGCGAGCGATGAACAGTTCGATACCGCTCTGCGCGATGCCGCCGATGCCGGAGGCAACCGCGAAGCCCGCCATGCCGACGATGAAGGAGCGCTTGCGGCCCCAGTAGTCGGCGATACGTCCGCCGAGGAGCAGCAGCGCACCGAACGCCAAGGCGTACGACGTGACCACCCACGCGCGGTCAAGGTCGCTGATGCCCAGTTCCTCCTGGGCTGCCGGTAGGGCGATGGAGACGATGGTGCCGTCGAGCACCACCATGAGTTGAGCGAACGCGACGATGCAGAGCACCAGCCAGCGACGTTGATGATTCGGATTCTCGGAGACAGCCGGGATCGGTGGCAGAGTGCCGCCGTCGACGTGGGACGTGGTGGTCATTGGAAAAAGGTATTCCAGCCTTCTCGGGTGAGTCAAACGAAATAGTTCGTTCGGTTACCATCATCACTATGGCTCCCACTGACGTGACCGCGACGAAACAGCGAATCCTCGACGCTGCGCAAGAAGAATTCGGCACCTACGGGCTTGCCGGTGCGCGCATCGATCGGATTGCGAAGAACGGAAACGCCAGTAAGGAGCGCCTCTACGCCTATTTCGGTGACAAGGTCGCGTTGTTCCACGCGGTGCTCGACGTCGACTTCGAGCAGGCGATGGAATCCGTCGAGTTCACCGGTGAAGACATGCCCGCGCATGCTGTCGAACTGTTCGACGCAATGCTCGGCAAACCACAGATTCAACGGATGATGATCTGGGGTCAATTGCAGGGTGAGGCACCACGGATGAAGAAGTTGGCCGAGGAACATTCCAGCTGGGTTCCGCGAATGGCCACGATCCGCAAGGCTCAAGAAGACGGCCTCATCTCGAAGCACTGGGACCCCCAGGACCTGATCACGATGCTGTTCGGCCTCGTGTTCGGCTGGGTGGTGGCCCCCGGTGTGGCCGACAACCAGAACGTCGACGCCGACGAGATCGCGCGCCGCCGTGAAGTGGTGCGCGAGGCCGTCACTCGACTCTGCAAGCCGTGACTGTCAGCGAGAGAGGTACGCGGCCCAACCGCCGTAGTCGGTGATGTCAGCTGCGCCGTTTACGGCGTCATGAGTGCAGCTGAAACCGACTGTCGTTCTGCCGTCGGATAACTCGACGCTGGTGAGCGCCATCGGTGCAGGCAAGGCGGCGAGGAACGTTCCCAGCCCGGCCGGTGAGATTCGGAAGATCTCGCCGACGACCGGTGCGCCGAGTCCAGGGCCACGGCGTACCAGGCCGGGCTTCGGTGGCGTCGTGTCGAGAGCGAAGAGCCGGTAGGCATCCGAGGTCGTGACGGTTTCGACGTACCGCGCGCCGAGGTCGACCAACTGTGTGTTGAGGGGTTGCCCGCGCAGGTGAGCGCCGAATACTGCGAGGTCGATTCCGGTATCGACGAGGGTGGGTGAAGGCACACCGCCGAGTCGCGCAGCGAGGTCGATGGCGATCTGGTCGTCGAAAGCGGGTACGACGAACATGACGCCGAACGGGTGATCTTCGGCAGTGCGGTGTCCGGGCGCCGCGACGGCCGCCATGTCGAGCAGGTTGCAGAAGTTGGTGAAAGCTCCCATCCGGCGGTTGATTCCGAACGGATCCTCGGTCACGGCGGCAATCGTCGGGTGTTCGGTGGTGGTGGGAAGCAGTAGGGCGTCGAACCCGGCGAGGAGTTCCCGGGCGGCAGCCTTGGCGCGGGTGAGAGCATCGAGATCGTCGACTAGCTGGTATCCGGTGGGGTGCTTCGCACCGAGCACGATGTCGGACACCGCGGGATCTGCTCCGGCAGGACGAGTTTCGAGGAACTCGCCGGCAGCGGCGTACCGCTGCGCCACCACGGCGCCGTCGTAGAGCAATCGGGCCGCGTCGAGCAGTCCGGATATGTCGACGGTCTCGGTCTCGGCGCCGCCGGCTACCAGAGCTGTCACAGTGTCCTGAAATGCTGCCAGATACGGCGGGCTCAGTTGAGCGAGATCCTCGATTCGGGGGACGGCGACGCGGGGATTCGGCGCCGCCGCGAGACGAACGTCGGAAGGCCAGACGCGGCTGCGGGGATCTCGAGGTTCGTGGCCGATCATGATTGCCGCTGCCGCGGTTGCCGATTCGAGGTCGTCGGCAAATACCGTCAGAGCGTCGTAGTCGACGCAGGCGGGCACTACTCCGTGGGCGGGGATGACGCCGAGCGAGAGCTTGAGTCCGTAGATCCCGTGGAACGCTGCCGGCACCCGGCCCGAACCGGCAGTGTCGGTGCCGATTCCGATGTCTGCAATTCCCAGCGCGACAGCGACGGCGGATCCGGAGCTACTACCGCCCGAGATCAACTCTTCGTCCCAGGCGCAGCGAACGGCTCCGTACGGACTGCGCGTTCCGACCAGTCCGGTGGCGAACTGGTCCAGATTGGTCTTCCCCAGAACAACAGCCCCGTGCTCGATCAACCGCGCAACGGCACTGGCGGTTTCGTCCGGCGAATACGCGAATTCGGGGCACGCCGCTGTGGTCGGCAGACCGGCGACGTCGACGTTGTCCTTGACGGCGACCAGACGCCCAGCCAGAGGAAGATGCTCGCCCGTGGCGATTCTGGCTTCGACCGAAGCGGCATCGGCAAGCACATCTTCCTTGCGGCGCAACGTGATCCAGACTTCGGGGCGATCTACTTCCTCGATCCGCTGGAATGCCTGCTCGACCCGGGCTGTCGGGGTGAAAACTTCTGCTGCGATGGTCATGGTGTGTACTGCTCCGATCAGTCCGTGATGTTGGCGAGTGAGAGCGCGGTGATCGCGCGGGTCACTCGGTCGAGGACGACGTCGAGAGACTCGCCGATGTGCTGGTGCAAAAGCGTGCGGGCCTCGGGCAGATTGCCGGCACGTAGTTCTTCGAGGATTCGAATGTGCTCCGCGATCGAGGTGTCGATGCGGCCGTTGACCATGAAGTCGTACATCCGAACGTGCCGGATACGGGAATTCACCGACAGCAGCGACGCGACCAGTTCATTGTTTCCCGACGCCCTCAGTACGGCGACGTGGAATTCCTCGTCCAGTTCGACGAACCCCGGTTCCTGAGCGGGCGGATCGAGAGCCAGGGCACGCCACCGCACCAATTCGTCGTCGAGGATTGTTCGGTCGTGCCGGATCGTCGGATCTGCGATCGCCCGGGTAATTCCTTGTAGTTCCAGAGTGATTCGGAGTTCATACAGATCTCGGATCCGCGGGATACTCGGGCGCACGGCGGAGAACCCGTACTCTTCCCGGCGCAGGAGTCCATCGGCGCACAGCATCGTCAACGCTTCCCGTACTGGTGTGCGAGAAATGCCGAAACGCGTGGAGAGTTTCGGTTCCGTCAGGCGCTGATCGAACCCGATAGTCCCGTTGACCAGTTCGGTGCGTAGTTCCCGGTAGACCACCTCACGCAGTGGCTCCGGCGCCGTATTCATCCCTGTCGACATACCTGTATACGCTATTGATCAGGTGTTTCGTCCAGATGTCTTCGGGTTAGAGCTGAGTTACGGCCGCCGCGGAACTTCAGGAGAAGTCGCGCTGAACCCGCAAGGTTCCGATCGTGGTGGCCAGGCCGTCGTACTGAGTGACCAACAAGGTGAATTCGATCAACCGACGATCGTCGAGATGCTGCGAGAGCGTTCCCCACGTGTCGTCGGTGACGTCCTTGGTGGTGACCAACTCGTCGACCGCAGTCAAGATCGCACGGTGACGCGGACTCAACTCGGAAGCGCCAGGGCCCTCGATGATTCGGGCCAGTTCTTCTGCGTCGATTCCGGCTTTGCGGCCGAGCCTGATGTGGTGATCCATCTCGTAACCGCAGTCCCGCAGGTGCGCGACCCGCAGGATGATCAGTTCGGTGTCGTGGCGAGAGATCTTGCCGCCGGGCATGAGTGAGCCGGAGTAGTGCAGCCAACCGCGGAAGAGTCCACCCGTGCGCCCCAAGGTGCTGAACAGATGCGCATCGGGTGCTCCGGCAGCCTTCGACAGGACACGCCAGATTCCCCAGTTGATCGGACCGAGGTCCTTGAATCGGCCGGGCGGGATGCGGGGGTTCATGCGACTCCACGGATGTGAGAGGGACGGAGGTCTATAGCTCGTTGCGCGATGTGGCGAACCGCGGCGCTGCGGCGGGGCGCGTGTACGCGTGACTTCCGGCCGACGATACCGCGCTCGAACGCGTCGACGGCGTCAGCGACGGTCGTGGTGCCGGCGCTGGCGAGGGTTCCGCGTGCTCCGTCGAACGACAGTGCGGTGGTATCGGTGTCGATGTCGCCGATATACGCGACGCCCACCTTGGTGCCGAGGTGTTTCATTTCCAAGCGCAACGCGTCACCCAAGGCTTCGACGCCGGCGCGCGAAGCACCGAACGGTCCGCGAAACGGATGCTTGGCGGCGCCGTGAGCCGAGGCGACCACCAGGGCGTAACCGTTTTCGTGACTGATGTGCGGACCGGCTGCGCGCAGAGTGTAGTACGTGCCCATGAGATTGACTTCGACGGCGCGGCGCATGTCCGCAGGGTCGCCGCCGAGGATCGACGAGTTCGCCTCGACACCGGCATTGGCGACGACGACGTCGATGCCTCCCAGCTTCTCAGCGATGTAGTCGACGCCGCGAGATACCTGCTCGAGGTCGGCGACGTCGCACAACTGCCACGGCGCGCGGCCGCAGGAAGTGGCGACTTGCTCGAGAAGTTCCGGCTCGAGGCCGAGCAGTCCCACGGACGCACCACGGTCGTACAGGCGTCTGGCCAGCGAAGAACCGATATTGCGGGCAGCGCCGGTGATCAGGATGCGCCGACCCGTCAGATCGTCGCCACTGCTCTTGGCCGATTCGGCCTTGCCCGCCTCGCTCTTGCCCATGTGCTGTGTCCCTACGCAGTTACCTTCTGGTCCTCCGACGCTAACACCGCCGGGTAGCTGCGACTGCAAGTACCGCCAACTCCGTCCGAACGGGTGTTCAGACCGATGCGGCTTCGAGACGCGGATGTGACGAGGAAGCCTGGGTCGACCGCAATCGACGGAATCGGACCACGGCAACGACGGCGGCAACAGCGGCGAGGATCACCAACGGCAGTGACGGACCCATCGTGGGTTCGATGACAACCAGTAGCACCGGCAGTCCGAATCCGAGATAGGTGCCGACGTAGAAGATCCCGGTCAAAGCGCCCCGCGAGGCCGGGGGAGCCAGCGACTCGAGGTCGAGCAGTCCCTCACGCAGACACAGTCCGTAGGCCGTACCGAGGACGAGCGCGCAGACGATGAACAACCCGAGCGCGGGGTGTGCGCCGCCGACGGCGACCAGGCAGTATCCGAGCGCCGCCAGTGCGGCGCCGACCGTGCCGGCCTGAGGACCCCAATTGCGATGGCGCGCAGCGGTTTGAACCAAGATTCCAGCACCCAGAGTCAGCGCCGCCGCGAAACCCGGAAGGAGAGGGCCGGAGTAGCGGTCTCCGAGCCTGGCCGTCATGGTCACAAAAGAGACTGTTGCGCTGGCGAACACCCACGGCGCCAACGGAAGTGCCCAGAGCAGCGCATTTGCGACGGAGCGCTCCGCGCCGTCTGGCGCATTTGCGACGGAGCGCTCCGCGCCGTCTGGCGCATTTGCGACGGAGCGCTCCGCGCCGTCTGGGACAGGTGTGATGGTCGCGGCTTCTACGGAAACAGGTGTACGACTCCACACAGCTGCCGCGGTAACCGAACCCACCGACAAGAAGGCCGAGACGACAAAGGGCGTAGCGAGTGGGAAGGCGGCAAATTGTGCCAACAGACCCGAAAACAGTGGTCCCAGTGCGAAACCCGAGGTGAGTACTACGCCCGCCATCACGGTTCCGGACTTGCCGCGAAGGTCAGCCGCCCACGCGGTACCGGCGCCGATTGCCAGACCGGCACCGATACCGACAACGAGGCGCCCGACCATGAGCCCGGGCGCGTCGTGCCAGAGAAGAAGAATCAAGGTTCCGAGCGAGGCTATGAGCGCTCCGGGCAGGACGACTACAGCTCGGCCGACGCGATCCGACAGTGCTCCACCGGTCAACAGGCCGGGTAGAAGTCCGAGCGCGTAGATACCGAAAACACCGTCGAGCACGGTATGCGAAAGGCCCTCGTCCACCCGGAGAACCGGGATGAGCGAAGCAAAGTGGTTGGCGGCCCAACCCGTCGAAAGTAGAACTGCCAGTACCGAGATGAACCCGCGACGGGATGGATCGCCCATACCGGCAGCTTAGGCGGGTACCAGATCGCTCACGTCGGCGAGGAGTTCGAACGTGCGCAACCAAGCCTCGCGGTTGGTGCCGGTCGACACCGTGATCAGCTCGTCGGCCTGTGCATGCTCGGTGAACTCGTCGAGGTAGGCGCGGACCTCCGTGGGCGTGCCGATGGCGCTGTACTTGGTCATCTGCAGAACCTGCTGACCCGCGGGGGAGTCGAGCAGCATGTCCGCTTCGTCGTCCGTGAACTTGCGTCCGCGTCCGAGAAGAAGGCTGACGCGCGAACGCTTGGCCGCGAGGAAGTCCTGCTGAGCCTGCTCATGGGTGTCGGCGGCGATGACGTTGACGCCCGCGATGACGTACGGCTCCGCCAACTGCTCCGACGGCTTGAACTCGCGTCGATAGATCGCGACGGCGTCGCGCAGGGCGTTGGGGGCGAAGTGCGAGGCAAATGCATACGGCAGGCCGAGCATCGCGGCAAGCTTGGCTCCGAACAGTGACGATCCGAGAATGTAGAGCGGAACGTGAGTGCCCTTACCGGGAACGGCATTGATTCCGGGGACGCGCGAAGTGTCGCCGAGGTAGCCCTGAAGCTCGAGTACGTCCTGCGGGAAGCTGTCCGAAGAACTCGGGTCGCGTCGCAAAGCCTGCATGGTCTTCTGATCACTACCGGGCGCGCGACCGAGACCGAGATCGATGCGACCCGGGTGCAGAGTCTCGAGGGTGCCGAACTGCTCGGCGATCGTCAGCGGCGCGTGGTTGGGCAGCATGATTCCACCGGCGCCGAGGCGGATTTTGCTGGTGTGCGCGGCGACGTGGCTGATCAGAACGCTGGTGGCCGAAGACGCGATGGAACCCATGTTGTGGTGCTCGGCATACCAGATTCGCTTGTAACCCCACTCCTCGGCGCGCTGCGCCAAGGTCACGCTGGCGTCGAAGCTGTCTTTGGCGGTTTCGTTGTCGCCGATGTGGGCGAGATCGAGGATGGAAAGTGGGACGGCCATGAATGTGGTGCCTTTCTCAGCGAATAGAACGCAAGCGTCGTTGTGAGGTGCAACCGCTGTGAGTCCATTCCTATTTCCGAGAGCCTTCCCACGCTGAGCAAGTGCGATTTTCGGAGGGGCGGTGACTCCCGCTCGATCAGTTCCGCACAGCGTTGGCCATGGCGGCCAACGAGAGGGCCTGCCGAGCGCGGTCGAGGACAACCGCACGAGAGATGTCGATGTGCGACACCAGTGCCTCGTGCGCTTGCGGAATCTTGCCGTCCAGAACCAGCTCGACGACGGCGATATGTTCCTCCACCGTGGCCTTCATACGGTCGGGAGTCAGGTAGTCGAACATCCGCACCGGGCGCAGCTTCGAGTTGACGGCCTGCAAGGCGTCGACCAACGCATGGTTTCCGGACGAGGCGAGGAGCGCGATGTGGAACTCCTCGTCGAGCGTCACGAAACCGGCGTCCGGTACCGGCATCTGTTTGAGAAATGCGTACCACTTGTCGAGTTCGGAACCGAGCGCGTCTCGATCATGAGCGGGGGCCTCACCGTCGAGTACCCGCCGAAGTCCGTGTACCTCGAGGAGTATGCGCAGCTCGTAGAGGCCACCCAACTCGTCGAGGTGCGGTCGGTACGGAAAGAGGCCGTGTTCGTCGCGCTCGACCAGCCCGTCGGATTCCAACTTCGCGAGCGCTTCGCGCACCGGTGTTCGCGAGACACCGTAGAGATGGGCCAGGCGTTCCTCGCCCAGTCGTTCGGATGGCGCGATCTGACCCGACATCAGATCGTTCCGGATCGACCGATAGACCTGCTCGCGCAGCGGCGGGCGCACACTCATGTCAGATTGCCATCGCTCGACGAACCGCCTCGGTGGACGTGGTGCCGCCCTCACCGGTCGAGGTCACGTGTCCGGCCGCGAGAATGCTGTAATGCTGAGCAGATTGGAGCGCGAAACCGATGTGCTGCTCTACGAGGAGGACACCGAGATCGCCGCGCTCGGTGAGTTCCATGACGGTTCTTTCGATTTCGGCGACCACGTTGGGCTGAATGCCCTCGGTTGGTTCGTCCAGAATGAGGATCTTGGGCTCGGTGATCAGGGCGCGAGCGATGGCAAGCTGTTGTCGCTGCCCACCGGAGAGAAGTCCCGCGCGACGGTCGAGGAGCGTGGTGAGTGCGGGAAACAGATCCAATGCCTCTGCGATGAGTGCCTTTCCGCGTTTGCGCCCGTCGGCGACCACCCGAAGATTCTCGGCAGTTGTCAGTTGTCCGAACGACTGCTGACCCTGGGGTACGTAGGCAAGTCCGCGAGCGACGCGGGCGCTCGGCCGTAGACCGGTGATGTCCTCACCGTTCAGAAGTACCTTTCCCCGTGTAGGTTTGATCAGACCGACGGCGGCGCGCAGCAAGGTGGTTTTACCCGCACCGTTGTGACCCATGACTGCCGCAACTCCGTCGCTGGGAACCAGCAGGGATACGCCGTGGATCACTTCGGTGCGTCCGTAGCCGGCGCGGATGTCGACGAGCTCGAGCATGATTCAGTCCTCCGGGGTCGGTTCGGTGTCGGCGCCGAGATCGGTTCCGGCAGCGGCTGTGCCGAGGTAGACCTCTTGCACCTTGGGGTCGGCTTGGACCTCCGCCACAGTTCCTTCGGCAAGCACTTTCCCAGCGGCGAGCACTGTGACGGACGTGGCGAAGGATCGCATGAAGTCCATGTCGTGCTCGACTACGACGACGGTTCGCGCACCGCCGATGCGCCGCAGAAGGTTCCCGGTCTCCTCGCGCTCCTCGAGGCTCATGCCTGCGACGGGCTCGTCGAGCAGGAGCACGGAACAGTTCTGTACCAACAACATTCCGATTTCGAGCCACTGCTTCTGTCCGTGCGCCAGAATGCCTGCGGCGGTGTCCCTGAGGTGCTCCAACCCGGTTGTCTCCAGCGCCTCTTCGATCTCGGGAAGCACACCTTTGCGTTTTCTGAGCAGGTTCCACGGTGATCGGCCGGCTCCGGCCGCGATGTCGAGATTCTGCAGCACCGAGAGCTCTTCGAAGACGCTTGCCGTCTGGAAGGTTCGCCCGACGCCGAGGCGGGCGATCTTGTGAACCTTCTTGCCGAGCAGTTGCTCGCCGGACTTCGTGATGGAACCCGTCGCGGGAACGAGTCCGGTGATGGCGTCGACCAACGTTGTCTTTCCAGCCCCGTTCGGGCCGATGAGAAACCTCAGGTCGCCCTGCATGAGGGTCAAGTCGACGCCGTCGACGGCCTTGAAACCGTCGAAGCTGACCGAAAGATTTCGTACTTCGAGGTACTCGGACGACATTCCGGCGTTGCCACCCAGTGCCGGTGTGGGTTCGCTGGTGGCGGTTGTGTTGGTCATGACGACACCTCCACTGGTTCGGGTTGGGAGACCTTGACCGGCGGGTCGGCCGGGGTCTCACGCTTCTTGCGGTGGCGCATCAGGGCGAACAATCCGGCCACACCTGCCGGGAAGAACCCGACCACGACGATGAACATCAACCCTTGTGCGTAGATCCATCCCGAAGGGAGTTTCTCCGAGAATGTCGACTGCGCCCACGCGACGCCGATCGCACCGAGTACCGGACCGAGAAGCGTTGCGCGGCCGCCGATCGCGACCCCGATGAGGAAAGCGATGGACGGGACGATCCCGACGTCGGCGGGGGAGATGATGCCCACGATCGGAACGAACAGCGCGCCGGCGATACCGGCGAGGAACGCCGCGGTCACGTAGGCGACCAGTTTGATGTTCGCCGGATCGTATCCGAGGAAACGTACTCGCTCCTCTTGATCACGGACGGCGACGAGGAGTTCGCCGTATCGGGAGTTCATCAGCTGGCGAATCAGAGCGACCGATGCGAGAAGAACTCCGGCGGCGATGAAGAACAACATCTGCTTGTTCGCCGGATCGTTGAGATTGAAACCGAAGAACGTGCGAAAGCGGTTGAGGCCGTTGCTGCCACCGATCGACTGCTGGCCGATCAAGAGGATCGCGAAAGCCGCGGCGAGTGCCTGCGAGAGGATCGCGAAGTACGCGCCCTTGACTCTCCGCTTGAACACACCGAGTCCGAGGAGAAAGGCAACAGCGGCCGGCAGGAAAAGGATGGCGAAGATCGCCACGAATGGCGAGGCGAACGGTTGCCAGTATCCCGGCAGTTCGGTCTTGCCGGCGATGGACATGAAGTCCGGGACCGCGTCGCCCTTGAGTTCGGCATCGGCGATCTTGAGGTGCATCGCCATCACGTATGCGCCGATTCCGAAGAAGACGCCCTGGCCGAGCGTGAGCATTCCGCCTCTGCCCCAAGCCAAACCGATACCGACAGCGACTATGGCGAAGCACAGGAATTTTGCCAACAGTGACAGCCTGAAGTCGGAGAGCACAGCCGGAGCGACGGCGAACAGCACGATCGCGGCAAGTGCAAAACCGCCCCACACCCGAATTCGGGAATTGTTCAGGATGCTCATACGAGGCTCCTCGTCTTGACTGCGAACAGGCCCTGCGGCCGAACTTGAAGGAAGACGACGATGATGACGAACACGATCACCTTCGCGATCGACGCTGTCGTCGAGTACTCGATGAACGAGTTCAAGATGCCGAGGGCGAAGGCTGCGATCACGGCTCCCTTCATCTGACCGAGACCGCCGACGACAACAACCAGGAAGGCGTCGATCAGATAGGACTGGCCGATGGTCGGGCTGGTGGAACCGATGAGCGTCAACGCGACACCCGCGACGCCGGCGAGCCCGGAACCGAGGAAGAAGGTCGTGATGTCCGTACGACGAGAGGAGATTCCGCTCGTCTCGGCCAGATCGCGATTTTGGACGACGGCCCGGATGCGTCTACCCATCGACGACTGCTTCAGTGCGACCGAAAGTGCGATCACTGCTGCGATCGCCAACACCAGAATGAAGATGCGGGTTTTCGGCACCACGGCGCCGAAAATATCGACCCCGCCCGAAAGCCAGCTCGGCGCCGAAACATTGACTGCCGGCGCGCCGAAGATGTCGCGCGCCAACTGCTGAAGGATCAATCCGACGCCGAATGTCACCAACAGGGTGTCGAGGGGTCGGTGGTACATCCGCGATACCAGGACCACTTCGAGCACAACACCCATCAGTCCGCCGACGACGAAACCGACGAGCAGAGAAATGATCAACGATCCCGTTGCATTCGAGATCACCTGCTGCACTACGTATGCGGTGTACGAGCCGGCCATGATGAACTCGCCGTGTGCCATGTTGATGACACCCATCTGCCCGAACGTGAGAGACAACCCCAACGCTGCCAACAGGAGAATCGATCCGATACTCAAACCCGTGAACAACTGCCCGATCACAACATCCATGACAGACGCTCCACCTCTCTACTCGTCGATTCCGTCAATTCCGCCTTTTGTCGATCAGCTACCGAGGCCCTCAGCCCAGGGGTAGTTCTTCAGGTACGGATCCGGCTCGATCGGCTGTCCCGAATCCCAGACCGTGTAGATCATTCCGTCGGAACGGATTTCGCCGATCCGGGCAGTCTTGGTGATGTGGTGGTTGTCGCCGTCGATGGTGACGAGTCCTTCGGGCGCCTGGAAGGTCACACCGTCGGCGTTGTCCTGAATATCCTTGACCGCAAACGAGTTGGCCTTCTCGACGGTGTTCTTCCAGAGGTAGACGGAGGTATATGCCGCTTCCATCGGATCGGACGTGGGCTTGTCCTGCCCGAACTTCGCCTTGTACGCCGCGACGAACTTCTTGTTCTCGGGGGAGTCGATGGTCTGGTAGTAGTTCCACGCCGTCAGCTGGCCTTCGACGTTCTGGACTCCGATACCACCGACCTCTTCCTCCGCAATGGAGACGGAGACGACGGGCATGTCGGCGGGTTTCAGGCCGACATTCGAGTATTCACGGAAGAACGCAACGTTGGAATCGCCGTTGAGTGTGTTGAACACGGCATCGGCGTCGGCTGTGCGGACCTTGTTCACGATGGTGGAGAAGTCGGTCGAACCCAGAGGCGTGTAATCCTCGCCCTTGATCTCGATGCCGTTCGCTGCCGCGTACGCCTTGATGATGCGGTTGGCGGTCTGCGGGAACACGTAGTCGCTGCCGACCAGATACAGCGACTTGACGCCCTTCTCCTTCAGGTAATCCAGCGCCGGGATGATCTGCTGGTTGGTCGTTGCGCCCGTGTAGAAGATGTTCTTCGAATCTTCCAGTCCCTCGTACTGGACCGGGTAGTAGAGCAAAGAGTTGTTGTCCTCGAACACGGGCAGCATGGCCTTGCGGCTCGAGGAGGTCCAGCCACCGAAAACTGCTGCGACGCAATCGCTGCTGATCAGTTTCTCGGCCTTCTCGGCGAACACTGTCGGCTCCGACGCACCGTCCTCTGCCACGATCTGGATCTTCTTACCCAGTACACCGCCGGAATCGTTGATCTCCTGCACCGCCAACGAGATGGAGTCGCGGACCGTCACTTCACTGATGGCCATGGTGCCCGAGAGTGAATTCAGGGAACCGACCTTGATCGTGTCCCCCGAGGTGTCGACGCACGACGTAGCCGTCGAATCTCCCGATGCGGTGTCTGTTGCCTTGCTTCCGCAGCCGGTGAGAACCAAGCCCAGCGCGGCGAGAGCGGCCGGCGCGGCAAGGGTGCGCTTCGAGAAGGTTCGCATGTACGGGCCTTTCGTGTCGATGGCTCTGGCAGACAATGGCTCTGACAGATCTGTATCCGGAGTGCGTATACAACGCTGTATTCGTCGAGTGCACAGAGTAGGTGGAAGTTGTTGCGGTGGAATGACTGTCGGTGACAAGTGTGTGTCCGGTGTTTCGATTGGGTATCCAGGACCTCACACCGCAGGTCAGCGAGGGTGCGGTGTTAGCATCGACGAGAAATTGATCAAGCACTCGCTTGACGATCGGAACGTCGGAAGGATCTTCTCGTGCGCTCGACCCGACGGGACGAAATACTCGCTCATGCGGCCAAGCTGTTCAGTGAGCGGGGAATCGCCGCGACGACGGTGCGCGACATCGCCGACGAAGTCGGGATCCTCTCCGGCAGCCTCTATCACTACTTCGACTCCAAGGATGCGATAGCCAACGAGATCGTCGTCCGGTTCCTCGAAGATCTCAACGTCCGGTACGAGGACTCGATCGAACCGGAAGGTTCGGCTCGAAATCGCCTGGCCACGATGGTGTCGGTCTCCTTTGCCTCGGCGGTGGATCACCCGTATGCCACGGAGGTCTATCAGGGAGAAGCCATACTTTCGTCGCAACCGGCGGACGCGCCCATCACCATCCTGGTTCAGAAGGCACACAGCTACTGGCGATCGGCTATCGCTCGCGGAATTGCCGACGCGGAGTTTCGGGAAGACATCGATCCCGAACAGTTTCACCGTCTCCTGCGTGAATCCGTCTGGTCCACCGTCGCGCAGTATCGCCCACAGCTTTCCGAATTGGCCGAAGATCTGCAGCGCAATCTGATTTCGGTTTTCCTGGACGGCTTTGCCGCACGTTCCGTCGACGGTGAGCCGGTGGCACGCATTGCGCGGCGCACGGCGAAGAAGGAAGCGCAGACCGAATCTCCCGACTCGGACCTTGCCGAACTCCGCTCTGATGTCGACGAATTGAAGTCCGTCATTCGCGAACTCAGCTCGTCGATCCGGCAGCTGCAGAAGCCGTAACACCGCAGTTCCTGCGCGTGTAGTTCGGATTTTGACTATCAGTGTGACCCAGTGCATACTTCTGTCCACACTCGTAAATCAAGCGCTTGTTTGATTTACCAAGCACAGTTTGGACGGGAGTTCGATGTGAGACTCGGAAAGGCGATCGCCGTCTGCGCGGCAGTGGTCCTCGGGGCGAGCGCGTGCGCATCTGCCGGTGTCATTCCCGAAGACACCATCGTCATCGGTTTGGACGAGGACTCCACCGGGCCCGGTGCGTCGTACAGCACGATCGCCGGCAAGACGGTGCGGATGACCGTCGACCTGATCAACCAGGCGGGCGGAATCAACGGTAAGCAAGTCGAATTGGTTGTCGAGAACGACGAGAGCAGTCCCACCAAAACCCCGTCGATCATTCGGAAGTTGGTCGATCACGGGTCCAGTGCGGTCATCCTCGCCACGGGCAGCGGGTCGGTGCTGCAGGCCAAGTCGATTCTCCAGCAGTCGAAGATTCCTGCGATAGCTCCGGTCGTTCTCAGCGACGCCTTTGCCTCGGCGCCCGACAACGACTTCTCGTTCATGATTCCGAACTCGTTGAAGCAGTACGCCCAGGTGTACTGCGGGGCTTTCGAGAAGATGGGGTACAAGTCCCTGGGAATTCTCGGTGACGCGAGTGCGTCCATCGACGGAATCATCAAGACCCTGTGGCCGGCGCTCGAGAAGTGCGCGAGAGTGACGGGCGTCGAAAAGGCGCCGGTCGATGCCGCGGACATCACCGCACAGGTCTCACGTCTCGCGGAAACCGAACCGGACGCGATTCTGGTCGCCAGTATCGGCGGGCACTTCGAAATCCTCGCGCACAACACCTTGTCGAAGGTCACCCCGCAGACGCAACGCTTCTCACTCGCTTCCATCGGAAACCAGCCCGCATCTTGGGCTTTGGCGGACCCGAAGGCGTTGAGCGGCATGGTGTACATGGGCTCGCTCAGTGAGAACAACCCGAGAACCGCCGAACTGCGTCGCAAGGTGCAGGCGGTGAAGGGGCCTGATTATCAACTGACCGCCTACGACGCACAGGCGTACGACGCCGTCATGATGTTGGCCGAGGCAATCGAAATTGCCGGCGACCACCGAGATCGGACGGCCGTTCGTGATGCTCTTCAACAGGTTTCGGCACTTCCCGCCAGCTTCGGCCAGGACGGATTGACACTGTCGTTCTCCTCGCAGGATCACCTGGCTCCGGACAGCCTCTGCGGCCTGGTACTCGTCGAATTCGGTGAGGACAACAAGCCTGCCCGTCCGTGGGATTCCTACCAGCCCCCGTGCGGATAACCGAGGAGCATTGACATGACAGACGCACAACTGTGGCTCGCAGCCATCGAGATCGGTGCCTTCTTCTCGCTGATAGCCCTCGGAATGTATCTCGTGGTGGTCGGCGCCGATTTCTTCAACTTTGCGATGGGCCCGTACGCGATGGCTGCGGCCATGGCGTCGAGTTGGGTCGCGATCAATTACGGGCTCGCTCTCTGGATTGCCATGCCGCTGGGGATCGCGGTAGCGGTGGCGCTGTCGATCCTGACGGAAAAGCTTGTGGTCAAACAGGTTCAGAAGCGTTCGGGTCGTGGGGAACTACCGGCGTTGGTGGCGGTGACCGCAGTACTGTTCGGGATCCAGCAGCTCGCCGGCACGGTCTTCGGCCGAACACCACTTCCCGGACAGAAGATCTTCGACTTCGATCCGATATCGGTGCTCGGTGCCACCGTCGACAGTTCGACCGTTGTACTCGTCGTCGGAACTGCCGTGATCTTCGTCGGTATCGGACTGTGGCTGAACCGGTCCACCTCGGGCCGTCTGCTACGCGCCGTCGGCGACAGTCCGGATGCCGCCCGCGTCCTGGGCTTGCCGGTGGATCGGGTACGCCTCATCGCGTTCACCCTCGCGGGTGTGATCGCCGCCGTCGCCGGACTTCTGTTCGCTCCCAAGGCCGGTGTTCAGTTCACGAGCGGTCTGTCATGGACGCTGACGGCATTCATCGCACTCGTCATCGGTGGTACCGGCCGAAGTTGGGCTCCGCTGATCGGCGGAATGGTGTTGGGCGTCGTCCAGGTATTCGCCCCGTACTACTTCGGTGCGAGTGCTGCGCAAACCGCGATTCTGTTGATTGCCCTGGTGTTCTTCGCTTTCCGTCCGGAAGGCTTGCTCTCGAGGAAGGTTCGCGTCTGATGGCCTCGCTTTCTACCAGTCCGCTGACGTCAAATCCGCCCACTACATCCGGCCGTTCCCGGACGAGGATGCTCGCCCTGTCACGAGAAGCGCTGATCACCGTGGTCGTGGTTGCTGCCGTGCTGCTGTGGATGGGGCCGAGTCTGTACCGGCAGGATCTGGTGTTCCTCGCTGCGACGTATTCGCTGATCGCACTCGGCATGTACGTGCCATTCGTGCTCGCGGGATCACTGTCGATGGCGTACAGCGCGTATGCGGCGATCGGCGCGTATGCCGTTGCGCTGATCTCGGTTCGGACCGGGTTGTCGATGTGGTGGGGATGGATTCTCGGCGCCCTCGCCGCTGCAGCGGTTGCAGTACTCCTCAGCTTGGCAACACAGAAACTCTCCGGCTTCTACCTTGCCGCGGTGACCTTGTTGTTCGGTATCGCTTTCGAGCACTGGTTGATCGACGGGCCGAGTTTCACCGGCGGGTCGGCCGGGATCTCGGGTGTCGAGACTGTGACGATGTTCGGCTGGGAGCCACCGCGCTATGTGTTGGTCGTGTTCGCGATCTTGTTCGTGTGTCTGATCGCGGTCGCTGTGGATCGACTCCGGAAATCGGTGTGGGGGCTGATGTTGCAAGCTGCCCGCGACAATCGTAATGTCGCACGGTCTTCCGGCGTCAATCCTGCGCACCTGACCGTCGTGGCGCTGGCGATCGGTGCTGCGATCGCGTCGACCGGCGGATCGCTGTTCACCGTGTCGGTGCAGGCTGTCACTCCTGAAACCTTCACTCTCAGTATTGTTTTCCTCGCAATCTTCATGCCGATCATCGGCGGTCGCGGTTCGGCGTGGGGTGCTCCGCTCGGTGCATTGATCGTGGTGATCGTGACGCTGAATATGCCCGGGTACCAGGGAAGTGGCGAACTCCTGCTTGCCGGAGCCGTCCTGGTGATCCTCATCGTCGCGCCTGGTGGGGTGATCGGGTGGAGTCAGAACGTTCTGGGTCGAATGAACCGTCTGTACAAGGAGCGTGGCAATCGATGACTCGGCTACTCGAAGTGAGCGGGCTCCACAAGTCCTACGGAGGCGTCCGCGCTGTCGACGATGTCTCGTTCAGCGTCGGACCGGGAGAGGTGATCGGACTGGTCGGCCCGAACGGGGCAGGCAAGACCACACTGGTGGACTGCATCTTCGGCACTCAGCAAGCAGACTCCGGAACCGTCGCGCTCGCGGGTGCTCCCTTGACCGGGCCGTCGGAGCGCCGTGCACGGCAAGGGCTCTCGCGCACGTTTCAACATCCGCAGCTCGCGGCGGAACTCGACGCCGTCGACAACATCATCCCGGGACTGTACGGGCACAAGATCACCTCACCTCTGCACTCGCTGTGGTGGGCGATCAAAGGACCTTTCGAGAACTGGGACCGGACAGCACAGCGGGCCCGGGAGATTGCTGCGCGATACTCGGTCACCGACGTCGAGAGTGCTTGCGGGGATCTCAGTTTGGGGGCGCAGCGTCTGGTCGAGGTGGCGCGGGCGATGGCGACCGAACCCGAAGTCCTCCTGTTGGACGAACCGTTTGCCGGCGCGGATCACGACGGCATCGCTGCCATCTCCGGTGCCGTGCGATCGATTGCCGCGCAGGGCAAAGGAGTAGTCCTGGTTGATCACAACGTCGATCTCATCGCGGCGCTCGCAACCAAGATCGTGCTGCTCAATTTCGGATCAGTGGCGTTCTACGGACCACCGCAGGAGTGCTTGGCCAGCGACGCGATGCGAGAAGTCTATTTCGGTTCCGAATACGAGGAAGGCGCCTGACATGCTCGAACTCGACAGAGTCACAGTTCGATACGGATCCGCTGTCGCCGTCCGGGAAGTCTCCCTTGCCGCTCCCGCCGGTGAAGTGACAGCCATCGTCGGGCCGAACGGTGCGGGCAAGACCAGCTTGGCGGGATCCATCTACGGCTCGGTTCCCGCCACCGGGACAATCAAATTCGATGGTCGAGAGATCCAGAAATTATCGGCACTGGATCGTGTCCGCAGCGGATTTGCCTACGTTCCCCAAGGCAGGCAACTGTTCATGCGAATGTCCGTTCGCGAGAATCTACGCGTGGGCGCAGACCTGCTGGGATTGAAAGCCGAAGCCGTGGAAACAGCTTTCGAGAGGTTCCCGATCCTGCGTGAACGCTCGGAGAGTTATGCCGGGGTCCTCAGCGGTGGTGAGCAGCAGATGTTGGTTCTGGGGCGGGCCCTTCTGGAAACCCCGAAGGTGTTGCTCCTCGACGAGATGATGACAGGACTGGCACCGAAAATCGTCGCGGAGCTGCGAGCATTGGTCGGGGGTCTGGCCGCCGAGGGTGTGACCGTCATCGTGACGGAACCGGCACTTACTGCACTGAAATCGGTTGTCGACCGCGGATATGTCATGCAGCGCGGCGAACTCGTCCACGAATGCGATTCCGCAGCGACACTGGACAACGCGTACAAACAATCGATGGGCGTCCTCAGCGCCGACGGGAGATGATCGACGATCATGCTTGAAACGAAGACACTCGACTTCACCGTCGGTGAATTCGCCACGAATCCGGACCGCTTCGCCGGCGTCAGCATCAGCGAAATGGTCAGGCATTGGTCTGAGACCATCCCGGACGAAACCGCCTTTGTCACTCCGGAATCGAGGGTGTCGTGGAAGCAGTACGACGCGGCTGCCGATGCGATCGCGTCGGCGCTGGATCTAGCTGGTGAGGGATACGGACATGTAGCCGTGTTGCTCCCCGACACCGCTGTATTCCATGCGGCTCTCTGCGCAGCATTTCGTACCGGCCGCGTCGCCGTCGGAATCGGTTCGCGCTCGGGCATTCGCGAGATCTCTCATCTGATCGCCCGCTCGGAAGCCTCCGTTCTCGTCACCACTCGCACGCTGCGCGGCGTCGGTACCGCCGAACTCGTGGCGAGTCTGCGGGCAGAGCATCCCGGACTGGACGTCGTCTTCGCCGACGAACGCGCCGACGTGAGTTTCGAACGCGTGAGCGCAAACGGCGAACTCACCTCGTTGCCGGTCGAGTTAAAGCAGTTCCCCGCAACCAGTCCGTGTTTTGTCACGTCAGCCGTTTCGATGCTGAACTCGACCTCCGGCACAACGGGCCTACCCAAACTGGTCACACAAACCGAGGATCGTTGGGTTGGTTTCTCCGAGATTGCCGCCGAGGCGGCGGCGATCGGTTCGGATGAGGTGTTCCTCGGCGCGGTTCCAGCACCTTTCGGATTCGGCCTCTGGACTTCGCATTTCCTGCCGGCACTACTCGGTGCTCGCAATGTCGTCATGGAACGCTTCGACGTTTCGGTGATGATCGAGTTGATCGAGCGCGAACGGGTGACTGCTTTGAATTGTGTGAGTACACAATTCAAGATGCTGTTGCGTTCGGAGGCCGCGGAATCGGCCGATCTCTCGTCACTTCGTTTCATGTTCACCGGTGGTGAAGCCGTGCCCTATTCGGAGGCGCTGGCATTCGAACAACGTACCGGAGCGGCTGTCCTGCAGTTCTACGGATCGAACGAAACCGGCGCCGTCTCGGTGACGACGGTTTCGGACGATTCCGACACCCGACTGAAGACGTGCGGCCACGTCATCGATCGCATGCAAGTTCGTGTATTCGACGATGCGGCAAAGGAAATGACCGGCTCCGTCTGCCGCGGTCAGCCTGGGGTGAACGGACCGCTGATGTGTCAGGGCTATTGGGGGGACACCGATGCGAACGACGAGTTGTACACCGATGACGGTTGGATGCTTCTCGGCGACATCGTCGAGATCGACGAGACAGGACGGGTGCGTGTGGTCGGGCGCAAAGCCGACATCATCATTCGTGGCGGCAAGAACATCTCCGCGGTCGAAGTCGAGGAGTACGTGCGCGCGCACCCTTCGGTGGAGTTGGTCGCCGTGGTCGGGGTCGACGATCCGCTGTTCGGTGAGAAGGTCTGTGCGGTCGTCGTGTCCGCCGATGACGATCTGAGTTCGGAGGATCTGACCGCCTGGCTGCAGAGCCGAGGAGTGACCCGCGAGTACATACCCGAGTACGTGATGACGGTCGCCGAATTGCCGATGGCGGCAGGCGGCAAAGTAGCCAAGGGTGAAGTCAAGGCACTCGCGCAGAGGCGGATCGCTGAACTCGGCTGATCGCACTTGGCGGTACCGGCTTCGCGTTACGCTGATCCGGACATTGTGCCGAGAGTGAAGGAAACCCGATGACGAACCCTTCACCGCATCGGTGGCGCAGGCGCTTGCTGTGGGCTCTGGCAATTGTGTTCGTTCTGGTCGGAGCCGTGGTTCTGGCCTTCGTTCTGAGCCCGAGACCTGGCGCACTCACCGTGCGATGGGTCTTCGATCGTGATGCGGTGAAAGTCACCGAGGCGCTCGAGAAGCACGCGCCCGGAGGCGTCGACTCGATCAAGGACCAGCAGTACCGCGCCGATGACGACGACGCATACCTGGATGTCTACTTTCCCGCAGCGACGACGACCGCATTGCCTACGGTGATCTGGACTCATGGCGGTGCCTGGATCTCGGGAAGCAAGTCCAACTACGCGCCGTACTACGAGTTGCTGGCCTCGCGTGGCTACACAGTTGTGTCCCTGGACTACTCACTCGGACCTGAGCACCACTATCCGACGGGAGTGCGGCAGCTCAACGACGCTCACGCGTACGTCGTCGCGAATGCGGAACGGCTGCATGTTGATCCGACGACGGTCGTTCTGGCGGGTGATTCTGCGGGAGCGCAACTCTCGAGTCAGCTCGCCACTCTCATCACTGATCCCGCCTATGCGAACCGTGTGGGCGTGGTCCCGTCGCTGCGGCCGGATCAGTTACGTGGAGTAATCCTGAACTGTGGAATCTACGACGTCGGGAACATGGTCGGCGGACCCGGCATCATCGGTTGGGGAGTTGATCGGTCCCTCTGGGCGTATACCGGCGTGCGTGACTTCATGAGTACCGCCGCAGCGGATCAGATGTCGACCTTGAACTACGTCACCGATCGATTTCCGCCTGCCTACATCAGCGGCGGCAACGCCGATCCGTTGACGGATTCTCAGTCGAAACCGATGGCTGACAAATTGACCGGGTTGGGAGTTGCGGTCGACACACTGTTCTATCCGGCCGATCACGTTCCGGCGCTCGGTCACGAGTATCAGTTCGATCTGGACAATGCCGACGGTCTCACTGCGCTCGATCGCACGGTTCAGTTTCTCGAGGCTCATACCGGCTAAATGTCGGATTGTGGTGAACCACTGCGAAAATGGTCATTTTGGACAAAGCTCCGCGGGTGCGTTGCCAGGGAATTCTCAACTGGTCCTTTTGGTCTAGCCTGGGTGAATCCGATCCGACCCCAGGAGTTGTTGTGCGCGCGTCTTCCCCCGACAGACGGCGAAGGCGCATTGTCGGAATCGCGGCGGTATTCGTCGTCATTCTGCTGTCCGGGGTAACCGCGGCACTCGTCAGTCCGTGGCCAGGAGTTCTCCTCGTACGGTGGATGTCAGCGGGTGGCTCCGAAGCGACTCACGCACAACTCGACAGGCATGCACCGTCAGGAATCGTCTCGATTCTCGATCAGTCGTACCGCGACGGCGACGACGATGCACAACTGGACGCGTACTACCCGTCGGAGTCCACTTCGGCGCTACCCACGGTGGTCTGGGTGCACGGCGGTGGCTGGATATCAGGATCGAGAACTGATGCCGACGGTTACTACAAACTGTTGGCAAATCAAGGCTTCACTGTGATTTCGGTGGACTACTCACTGGGACCAGATGCGTATTACCCCACCGCAGTGAATCAGCTGAACGACGCGTATCGATTCATCGTGAGCAATGCGGACAGGTTGCATGTCGATTCGACCAATCTCTTTCTTGCGGGAGATTCGGCAGGCGCGCAGTTGTCCAGTCAGTTGGCGACCGTCATGACCAGCCCTGACTACGCGTCGGAAATGGGTGTGGAGCCGGCCTTACGTCCCGAGCAGATACGCGGAGTTGTCCTCGACTGTGGGGTCTTCGATCTGAAACCGCTGCTGTCACAGGGGAAGTACTTCGGTTGGGGCGTCGACAAGCAATCGCTGTGGGGGTACCTCGGAACGAGGGACTTCGACGGGTCGACTGCAGTGGGTCAGATGTCGACACTGGGTCATGTGACCTCGGACTTTCCAGCGACGTTCATCACCGGCGGAAATGTCGACCCACTGACCGCCAACCAGTCGAAACCCATGGCAGAACGGCTCGCCGATCTGGGCGTCGAGGTCGATGCACTGTTCTACCCGGACGATCACGAGCCTGCACTCGACCACGAATATCAGTTCGACCTCGACACCGTGGACGGGGTGATCGCGTTCGATCGCACAGTCGCGTTCCTACGCGACCACGTGCGTTAGCGCGGTCAGCGAATCACGTACGGCGAAATCGAACTCCGGTGCTCGCTGATGTCGAGGTCTTTACCCAACGGAGGGAAGGCACGCTGCGGACAATTGAGGCGTTCGCAGACACGGCAGCCCGAGCCGATCGGCGTTCCCGGATTCGACTCGTCCAGATCCAGACCGTCGCTGTAGACGAGTCGGTGGGCGTGTCGAATCTCGCATCCCAATCCGATGGCGAAGATCTTTGCGGGCTGTCCGTATCGAGCCGCTCGACGTTCGACCGTGCGCGCAACCCAGAGGTATCGACGACCGTCGGGCATCTGCGCGATCTGAGGCATGATCTTGCCCGGATATGAGAACGTCTCGTAGACGTTCCACAGCGGGCACGTACCGCCGCTGGTGGAGAAGTGGAATCCGGTGGCGGACTGACGCTTCGACATGTTTCCGGCACGATCGACACGCACGAACATGAACGGAACCCCGCGAAGTTTGGGGCGCTGCAGGGTCGAGAGGCGGTGGCAGATCGTCTCGTAGCTCGCGGAATAGAAGGCGGACATGCGCTCGATGTCGTACCGGAAGTCCTCGGCAACCTCGTGAAACTGGCTGTAGGGCAGCACGGTGGCCGCGGCGAAATAGTTGGCCAAACCAAGCTTCGCCAGGGAGACCGACGCTTCGCTGGTGAAGTTGCCCTCGGCCACCAACGAGTCGAGCAGGTCGCCATGCTCGAGGTATGCGAGTTCTGTCGCGAACTTGAAGACCTGTTGCCCGCCGGAGAGCCTTGCGGAAATTTCCAGGACCCTGGTGTCCGGGTCGTAACGGTGAAGTATGTTCTCGCCCAAGTCGACTCGTCGAACGATCTGCACGTCATGGACGGACTCGAGGCGTCTGGCGATCTCGCCGGCGACGTCGCCACGGTGAAAGCGCATCCGGGCAGTGAGTTCTTCGGCTGCGGTGTCGAGATCGTGGATGTAGTTCTGTCGCTGATAGAAGTAGTCGCGCACTTCCTCGTGCGGCATGGTGATCGAACCGCTGCCGCTGCCGTCCGAGAAACGGTCCTCCGTGGCTGCGGCGAGCTGGGCCGTCGTGTTGCGGAAGCGGCGATGCATGTTCACCATCGCCTTGGCGAGGCCGGGGTGGGTGGAGACCATCTCCGCGATTTCGTGGGCGTCGGCGTCAATACCCATCTCCTGATCGAGGGCAACTTCACGCATTTCCGCGATCAGGCGTGTGTCGTCCTGCGGGGAGAAGAAGGTGGTGTCGACACCGAAGACTTCACTGATTCGCAGGAGAACCGGCACGGTGAGTGGCCGGACGTCGTGCTCGATCTGATTGAGATAGCTTGCCGAGATCTCGAGCGTCTTGGCCAGCGAAGCCTGACTCAACCCGCGCTCGGTCCGCAGTTGGCGGAGCCGGACACCGACAAAGGTTTTCGACATTTTCCCAGGATACGAGTGACAGTCCGGCTTCGCAAAGGTGGGTTCGCAGTCTTCGCACAGGGGCTCCGCCCCCGTGAGTGGTTGAGGAGCCTCGGCACTCCCTAACCACTCACGGGGCCGGAGGCCTAGACCCTGTTCTCCGAACGCGGGGCGCCGATTCCGGGATCGATCTGGAACGGCCCGCTCGACGAGGGTGCAAGGGGGAAGTCGAAGATCGCAGTCGGGAGATAGACCGTCGAACACGAGTTGGGGATATCCACGACACCCGACAGGCGGCCCTCGATCGGCGCCGCGCCGAGTAGCAGGTACGCCTGCTCTGGCGCGTACCCGAACTTGGTCAGATACTCGATCGCATGCAGGCACGCACGCTGGTAGGACAGATGTGAATCCAGGTACTTCTGTTCGCCGTCCAACGTGACGGAAGTGCCCGAGAACGCAAGCCACTCGGAATACTGCGGATCCGTGTTGCCCGGCATGAAGATGGCGTTCTCGGAAACGCCGTAGGTATCCATTCCGCCCTTGATGATGTCCACACGAAGATCGATGAAGCCGCCCATCTCGATGGCACCGCAGAAAGTGATCTCTCCGTCGCCCTGGGAGAAGTGAAGATCGCCGACCGACAGATTCGCACCGTCCACGAATACCGGATAGAAGATTCGGCTGCCCTTGGTGAGGTTCTTGATGTCCTGGTTTCCACCGTTCTCGCGAGGGGGAGCGGTGCGCGCCGCCTCGCCGGCCACGCGTGTGTACTCGTCACCGGTCAAGGTTCCCAGTACTGCATCGCGGGGCTCGGGCGGAAGTGCAAGCGGGGGAACCCGATTGGGATCGGTGGCAATGAGGGCGCCCTCGCGGGCATTCCACTTGGCGAGCAAGGCTGCCGACGGAGCCGTGCCCATGAGTCCCGGGTGGACGATGCCCGTGAACGAGACGTGCGGAATGTGACGCGACGTCGCCGTTTGGCCGGAGAAATCCCAGACGGCTTTGTACGCATCGGGGAACTGTTCGGTGAGGAAGCCGCCGCCGTTGTTCCGAGGGAAGATGCCCGTGTACCCCCAGCCTTGGCCGGCCAACGGACCCGAATCTTCTTGGGGGATAGGCCCGATATCCAAGATGTCGACGATCAAGAGGTCGCCGGGCTTCGCGCCTTCGACGGCAAAGGGGCCGGACAGCGTGTGGACCGTGGTCAGTGGTGCATTGAGAATGTCGTCGGCTGAGTCGTCGTTGTGTATTGCGCCGTCGAACCATTCGCGGCAATGGACACGAAACGCATCACCGGGTTTCACTGTCACCGCCGCTGGGATGTCCGGGTGCCACCGATTGTGGCCGACGATTGCCTGGTCGGTGAATTTCTTGGCGGAATCGAGTGGAAACAGCAGTTCAGGCATATGCACTCCTCATTCTCGAAGAAACGGAAAACTCGTGGCGGCAGGACTTTCGTGTCGGATCGGGCCTCATGGCGAGGACGCGCGGTGAGGACGCTCAGGGGCGAGGTAGCTTGCGGTGCAACGGATTGGACGTCGTCGGGGCAGATTGCCGGCCGCGGCCGGGTAGCGACCCACTGACCACGGCAGGCTCGTGAGCCGATCGAGCAGTGCTGTCCAGTAGACCCATCGCGGCCGACGACGCGTGACTCAACCGGGGAGACGAGACCACCCGCTTGGACTCGAGACTGCACTGGGGGCAAGTAATCGACTGGGGCACTTCGGCCATCGCGAACGACCGCTCGAGCGGGCCGCAGCCGGTACAGCGAAACTCGTACAGAGGCATGCGGTCACGCTATCGGAGGATCCGTAAGTGCGACACTGGAACGACACGCACCGGGTTGCCGATGCCGCAATTGCGCCCGTCAGCGCAAGTACACAACCGCGTTGTCTCCGCCGGTACAGGTGACGATGCCGGAGGTCACCTTGCATGCCATCGTGTACTCCTTGCCGGTCACCGGACTACGTGCGGACACGGTGCTGGATGCACCGGTTGCACCGGAGTTCCCGTAGGCGATCCGAACCGCCTCGGCAAACTCACATGAAGTTTTGCCCCCACTTGTCGCGGACTCCTTGTAACTTCCGGCCGGCTGCCCGCCGGGGCAGGCGGACGCACCGGCCGGGAAGTTCGCGGCGCGTGTGGTCGTCGGGGATGTCGTGCTGGGAGCGGTTGTCGTGGTGCCGGGTGTGTTCGCGGCGCCGATGGTGGTGTGGGCGGCGCCACCGGCGGCCGAGTTGGGGACGTCCTTCGGCCAGAGGACCCAGGCAAGCCCGCCGAAGAGAGCCAACACAGTGATGACTCCGATTACGGATACCGGAATCACCCAGCCGGGCCGACGCGGCGGCGGATTTCCACGTGGCGGTGCAGGCGGGAATCCCTGGGGCGGGGGATACGACTGCGGCGCGGCTCGGTAGCCCAACTGCGGCGGCTGTGGACCGGATTGCGACCATGCCTGGTTGTTCGGTGGCCGCTGATAGTTGTCCGGCACCGCTTTATCGCCCGGTCGGGGGCGTCGAACGACAAGTCATGGTTCGACAGCATATGGCCGGCGAACGGGTTGTCTGTGGCTTTCTGGCGGGTAGATCCCTGGAATTGCCCGAGCGAAGCCTGTTGCCGGGGAGTGATTGCGGTCACTCGCAGGTAGCGAAGTTGGCTCCGAAGTAGCGGAAGGGCCTGTTCCGAGTGCCATGCGAACTGCCGGAATTCGCAAGCGGCGGAGTTGAGTGCATTTCGTTCACAGCCTGCGGTTTCTTTCCTACTCGCCAGTACGGAACCTGTCCGATTGGGTAGTACCAGTCGCGTAGGAATCTTCACAGGCTTAGCAAAGTGTGTTGAAAAGGTAGCGAAGATTGGCATTAGCAACAGGTAGACGGCACTTTTTCGATGTGCCATCCTCGGTAAGTACACAAGAAGGGCCTGGCAAGTATGTGAAGTAGTACGCACGTACTGCTCACAACAGGCCGGACCAGCAGATCAAAGAGATGGAGTCTTGATGTCGACCACCGGCACCCCGAAGACCGCAGCTGAGCTCCAGCAGGATTGGGACACCAACCCTCGCTGGAAGGGCGTTACTCGTAACTACACGGCCGATCAGGTCGTCAAGCTCCAGGGCACCGTCGTCGAGGAGCAGACCCTCGCTCGTCGCGGATCCGAGATCCTGTGGGATCTCGTGAACAACGAGGACTACATCAACTCCCTCGGTGCACTTACCGGCAACATGGCTGTGCAGCAGGTTCGCGCCGGCCTGAAGGCCATCTACCTCTCCGGTTGGCAGGTTGCCGGCGATGCGAACCTCTCGGGCCACACGTACCCGGACCAGAGCCTCTACCCGGCCAACTCGGTTCCGACCGTCGTCCGTCGCATCAACAACGCACTGCTGCGCGCCGACGAGATCGCCAAGACCGAGGGTGACACCTCCGTCAGCAACTGGCTCGCTCCGATCGTTGCCGACGCCGAAGCCGGCTTCGGTGGCGCTCTCAACGCTTACGAGCTGCAGAAGGCCATGATCGGCGCCGGCGCTGCCGGTGTCCACTGGGAGGATCAGCTCGCTTCGGAGAAGAAGTGCGGCCACCTCGGCGGCAAGGTGCTCATCCCCACGCAGCAGCACATCCGCACCCTGACCTCGGCTCGCCTGGCTTCCGACGTCGCGGACGTTCCGTCCGTCATCATCGCCCGCACCGACGCTGAGGCCGCAACCCTCATCACCTCCGACGTGGACGAGCGTGACCGCCCGTTCCTCGACGGAACCCGCACGGCTGAAGGCTTCTACGGCGTCAAGAACGGCATCGAGCCCTGCATCGCTCGCGCCAAGGCTTACGCACCGTACGCAGACCTCATCTGGATGGAGACCGGCGTGCCGGATCTCGAGGTTGCAAAGAAGTTCGCCGAGTCCGTTCGCAGCGAATTCCCGGACCAGCTCCTGGCCTACAACTGCTCCCCTTCCTTCAACTGGAAGGCGCACCTGGACGACGCGACCATCGCGAAGTTCCAGAAGGAGCTCGGCGCAATGGGCTTCAAGTTCCAGTTCATCACGCTGGCCGGCTTCCACTCGCTCAACTACGGCATGTTCGACCTTGCCTACGGCTACGCCCGCGAAGGCATGACGGCATTCGTCGACCTGCAGGAGCGCGAGTTCAAGGCTGCCGAAGAGCGTGGCTTCACCGCCATCAAGCACCAGCGTGAGGTTGGCGCCGGCTACTTCGACACCATCGCCACCACCGTTGACCCCAACACCTCGACGGCAGCTCTCAAGGGCTCCACCGAAGAGGGACAGTTCCACTAAGAACTGACTTCGGGTGGGGGAGAGGCTCGGCTTCGGGTCTCTCCCCTGCTTGTATCACCGCACTACTTTCTCTCGTCTTCAAGGCAGTTCCGATTGCGTCGGCCACCAGCGTCGACGCAGTTCGAAGTGCTTGTTTTGCAACACCTTCACCAGACAAACTCCACGAGACAAACAAGGAGCTGACGTGACCAGCGAAAAAATTCAGCGCGTCGGCGTTATCGGCGCCGGAATCATGGGTGCCGGAATCGCCGAGGTGTGCGCCCGCGCACATGTCGATGTTCTGGTCTTCGAGCAGACTCGCGAGCTTGCAGCAGCCGGGCGTTCACGCATCCTGCGTTCGCTCGACCGCGGCGTGAGCAGCGGAAAGATCACAGAACGTGAGCGTGAGCAGGCCGCATGGCGTCTGCGTTTCACCTCCGATCTGGGAGATTTCGCGGACCGCCAGCTCGTCGTGGAGGCCGTCGTCGAAGACGAGAAGATCAAGAGCGAAATCTTCGCCGAGCTCGACGCGGTCGTGACGGACCCGGATGCGGTTCTCGCGTCCAACACGTCGTCGATCCCGATCATGAAGCTCGGCATCTCAACCAAGCGTCCCGAGCGAGTCATCGGCATGCACTTCTTCAACCCGGTTCCGGTTCTGCCGCTCGTCGAATTGGTGACGACGCTCAAGACCAGTGCCTCCGTCTCGCAGCGCGCCGAGGCTTTTGCCAGCGACATCCTCGGCAAGCAGGTCGTCCGCAGTGCCGACCGCTCCGGCTTCGTCGTCAACGCACTCCTGGTGCCGTACCTGCTCTCGGCGATCCGCATGGTCGAGTCGGGCTTCGCGACCAAGGAAGACATCGACAAGGCAACGGTTCTCGGCCTCGCGCACCCCATGGGTCCGCTGGCTCTGACGGACCTGGTCGGACTCGACACCGTCAAGTCCATCGCCGACTCCATGTACGAAGAGTTCAAGGAGCCGCTGTACTCCGCTCCGCCGTTGCTCCTGCGTATGGTCGAAGCAGGCTTGACCGGCAAGAAGTCCGGCGCGGGCTTCTACGAGTACGCCGACAACGGTCGCTCCACCAAGCAGGCAAGCTAAGGCCCAACGCCCCTGTGCGCCTTTCTGGTAGTTCCGGCTACCACAAAGGCGCACAGGGCGCTCGCGCCCCTCGGTTAGAAAGGTCGACCGCATGTCCAGCAGCACTGCAGCATTCGGCTCCAGCGTCCTGGGGTATCCGCGCATCGGGCCGCGCCGTGAGCTCAAGCGCGCCCTCGAGTCCTACTGGCACGGCACTTCGGACAAGGACGCACTTCTCGCGGTCGCCAAGGAACTCCAGGAATCGACCTGGAGCGAATTGGCTGCGACGGGATTGAGCCAGGTTCCCGGCAACACCTTCTCCTTCTACGATCACGTGCTCGACAATGCGCTGCTCTTCGGCGCAGTGCCGGAGCGGTTCAAGCCGCTCGAGGGCGCCCTCGATCCGCTCGATTTCTACTTCACGATGGCCCGCGGCCGCCCGGACTTCCCGCCTCTCGAGCTGGTGCGCTTCTTCGGTACGAACTACTACTACCGTCAGCCCGAGATCGACGCGAACACTGTGTTCTCGCTCAACTCGGATGCACTTCTCGACGAGTTCGAACGTGCGAAGGCGCGCGGCATCGAATTGCGCCCCGTCATCATGGGGCCCGTCTCGCTGCTTCTGCTTTCGAAGGTCGGACCTGCCACCGAGAAGTCCGATCCGAACTTCACCCCGCTCGACCTGTTGGACGCGCTCCTGCCCGAGTACGAGAAGCTCTTCGAGCAGCTCGCCAAGGCCGGTGCGACCTGTGTTCAGTTGGACGAGCCTTCGGTCACCGAGGACCGCACCCCCGAGGAGCTAGCCGCTCTGGGACGTGCGTACGAGAAGCTTTCGACGGCCCCGCTGCGCCCGCGCCTGTTGGTGACGGGTCCGTACGGCAAGTTCGGCGAAGCCCTCAACATCTTGGCGCCCACCAAGATCGAAGCCTTCGGTCTGGACCTGGTGCACGGCAAGATCACGGCCGAGGAACTGGCCGCGGTGCCGAACATCAAGCGCAAGCGCATCTACGCGGGCGTCGTCGACGGTCGCAACGTCTGGCGCGTCGACCGGTTCAACACCTTGACGTACCTGAACGAACTCAAAGACGTTGTGCCTGACCTCGTCGTCTCCACGTCGTCGTCGCTGCTGCACGTGCCGTACGACGTGCTCTCCGAGTACGACATTCCGGGAGACGTCGCAGACCGTCTGGCTTTTGCGAAGCAGAAGGTCGGCGAAGTCGTCTCACTGGCGAAGGCGCTCACCGAAGGTCCTTCGGACAAGTGGCGTAAGCGTCCGACGAAGGTGCACTTCAAGCTCAAGCACGCTGTCCGTGCTCGGGTGAACGCGATCAAGCCCGAAGATCGTGTGCGTGCACCGTACGAGGAGCGTCGTAAGGCTCAGCAGGAACGGTTGAATCTGCCCTTGGTGCCGGCCCAGACACTGGGTTCGTTCCCGCAGACCGACGCGATTCGCCAGGCTCGTTACGAACTCGGCCAGGGGCGTTTGGAGTGGGACGACTACTACAAGCGCATCCAGGAAGAGATCGAGCGCACAATCCGTCTGCAAGAGGACATCGGTCTCGATGTTTTCGTGCACGGCGAGCACGAGCGCAACGACATGGTCCAGTACTTCGCCGAACTGCTCGAGGGCTATGCCTTCACGCACAACGGTTGGGTTCAGGCCTACGGATCTCGTTGCACGCGTCCGCCGATTCTCTACGGCGACATCGCACGTCCGAAGCCGATGACGGTCGAGTGGATTGCGTACGCGCAGTCGCTGACCGACAAGCCGGTCAAGGGCATGCTGACGGGTCCGGTCACCATGATCGCCCGTTCGTTCGTTCGCCAGGATCAGCCGCTCTACGAAACGGCAGAGCAACTGGCACTTGTCATTCGAGACGAAATCGCGGATCTCGAAGCTGCCGGAATCGCCATCATCCAGGTGGACGAACCGGCAATTCGTGAACTGCTGCCACTGCGTGAGGACGGCCGGGAGGCCTACCTGGAGTGGGCCGTCGACGCGTTCCGTCTGGCAACAGGTGGAGCGAAGCCGGAAACACAGATCCACACACATTTGACGTACTCCGCTCGGTCGTCGGTGGTCGACGCCATCGAACGGTTGGACGCCGATGTGACGGCTATCGTCGCGACCCGCTCCATCACGTGGGTTCTCGAAGCACTCAAGGAAGGCGCGCTCACGCACGGCGTCGGCCCCGGTGTCTACGAATCTCGCTCGGCTCGGATTCCCGACATCGACGAACTCGACGAATTGCTCACTGAGGCAAGCGAATCGATCTCTCTCGATCGCTTGTGGGCAAACCCGGACGGCGGCCTCAAGACTCGCCATCCGTGGCAACTCGAGCCTTCGCTGCGCAATATGGTTGCGGCCGCGAGGCGCCTGCGTCGTCGGGCCGAGCAAGCCGAGCGCGACGCCGGGTAAGTCACGTAAAGAACAAGTCATGGAGGGGCCTGCGAGTTGCAGGTCCCTCCATGCACGGGTAGGCATGTGTGCATGGTTACTGCTGCTGCTTATGCCGCGACGTCCGCTGACGGTCCCCTCGAGAAGACCACTGTCGAACGCCGCGAGCTCGGTCCACTGGACATTCTCATCGACATCAAATTTGCCGGCATCTGCCATTCCGACATCCACACCGCTCGCAACGAGTGGGGCGGAGCGAAGTACCCGATCGTCCCCGGACACGAAATCGCCGGCGTCGTCGCCGCCGTGGGTTCCGATGTCACCAAGCACAAGGTCGGCGACCGAGTGGGCGTCGGCTGCTTCGTCGACTCGTGCGGGGAGTGCGACGCCTGCACCGCCGGTGAAGAGCAGTACTGCCGCAAGGGTGTGACGGGTACGTACAACGCCACCGGCCGCGACGGCGAGCGCACTCAGGGTGGCTACTCGACGCACATCGTCGTCACCGAGCACTTCGTGCTCTCGATCCCGGAGGGCATCGAACTCGACGTTGCAGCGCCGCTCCTGTGCGCGGGCATCACCTTGTACTCACCGCTGCGGCACTGGAATGCCGGCCCCGGCAAGAAGGTCGCCATCATCGGGTTCGGCGGCCTCGGTCACGTCGGTGTGAAGATCGCCAAGGCGCTCGGCGCGGAAGTCACCGTCCTGAGCCAGACGCTCGGCAAGAAGGAAGACGGCCTTCGTCTCGGTGCCGATCACTACTACGCGACCAACGACCGTGAGACGTTCAAGGCTCTTCGTGGCGAGTTCGACCTGATCCTCAACACGGTCTCGGTCAACCTCGACATCGACGCCTACATGTCCTTGCTCGCCATCAACGGCACTCTCGTCGAACTCGGCCTACCCGAGAAGCCGATCGAAGTTCGAGCATTCTCGCTCGCCGCAAACCGTCGTAGCCTCGCCGGCTCCATGGTCGGCGGTATCCCGCAGACACAGGAGATGCTCGACTTCTGCGCCGAGCACGGCATCGGCGCAGAAATCGAACTGATCCCGGCGAGCGACATCAACGACGCTTACGAGCGCGTGATCAAGAGCGACGTCCGATACCGATTCGTGATCGACACCGCAACAATCTGACCCGCTCGGTCCTGCTCAGTCGAATTGTTCGCGGAGCTCAGTCGAGTTGCTCGCGAAGATTACTCAATGTCTTCGCGAGCAACCTCGACACGTGCATCTGGGACACACCGACTTTCTCGGCGATCTGTGTCTGCGTCAGATTTCCGAAGAATCTGAGCATCAACACCGTCCGCTCTCGCTCGGGCAGCTTGTCGAGAAGCGGACGCAACGCCTCGTGATTCTCGACGTTCTCGAGAGCTGCGTCGTAGTCACCGAGTGTCTCCACGAGCGGGAGATCGTCGGTGTGATTGGACGCGGCACCGTCGACCGAGACCGTCTGATACGCGTTGCCGGCGATCAAGGCCTGGGCAACTTCTTCGCGTTCGATCCCCAACGTCTCGGCCAACTCGTCGACGGTCGGCGCGTGCCCGAGCTGTTGTGACAGCTCGCTGATGGCCTGCCCGAGTTGGAAGTGCAACTCCTTCATCCGGCGGGGAACCCGCAATGCCCAACCGGTGTCGCGGAAGTGTCGTCGAACCTCGCCCATGACGGTGGGAACTGCGAACGAGACGAAATCGGATCCGCGCGTGGAATCGAAACGGTCGACGGCGTTGACCAGACCGAGACGCGCCACCTGAACCAGATCGTCGTGTGCCTCGCCACGACCGTCGAATCGTCTGGCGATGTGCTCGGCCAACGGTAGGCATCTGGTGATGAGTGCAGTGCGCACTCGTTCGTACTCCGGGCTGTGGGGCTCGATGGTCCGCAGTTCCTCGAAAACTGGTATTACGTCCCGATATTCGTCGGTGGACCGCCGACGCGGGCGTGACGGGCCGTCTGCGGAAGCGGTCACAGGCGCCCGCTGAGGGCCTTGGTGAACTTCATGGTGGTGATGTAGCCGACGCCGCCGAGGTTCTCTTCCTGGTCGAGCGAAATCGAATCGGTGAGTTCGGTGAGGATGTGCCACCCGAACGAACGCTGACTGCTGTCCTCGTACTCCGTGGTCGTCGTGGACACGGACACGTGCAATTGCGGGGGCGTGAAGACGAACCGACACACCAGAACCGAATCAGGCGCAGCGCGAACGATCAGATGCGTACAGATTTCGTCCATGGCCAGTTTGATGTCGGCGATGGCGTCGAGGTCGAAGTTTTCCTGAATGGCAACGGTGGCGGCCAGTGCACGCAAAATCGACAGCTGATCGAGAGTCGCTTGAATCCTCAACTCCACAACTGGCTGAGTCTGATCCTGATCGGGCTCGAGTGCGCTGAGGTGTGCCATAAGTTCTCCGGATCGTCGTACCAGGGGTCGCGGTGAAGTCTGGTGCCGAGAACGATACCCATCCCGACCTTCACAGTGACCCCCGAACACGAAATTTGGTCGATGGTGGTGCCGGGGTAAACGACACGATTCTGCTCACGACCGTTGGCGATCGCAACATCGGATTACCTCGCGGAACCGCAGACCAAACCACATTTTTGTTCGGAACACCGAAACGAATGGTCGCAACGCACTTGTGACGTCCGTCATGCTGGCGTACTGTTTCAAACCGAGGTTGAGCACACAGCCGATGAGGGATTTATCCGTATTTCTGGAGACCCGTTCATCGTGCGTCTCCTTCGGAGGTCCCTTCTCTTTTGCAGAGTGTAAACCGTTGCGGGATGGGAGAACCATGACTGTTGTTCCAGGATCATCTATTTCAGGCTTTACGAACGCGGCGAAGGGATCGGTAGACTACGGACCTCCCGCGACCGGGACAGCGACCGCATCGTTTCACGCGCACCGCATCAGTGCACACACCGCTGTGATCAAAGTTCGTGGTGAGATCGATCTGATGAGCGCCAATGCTTTTCGTGACTTCTTGACGTACCACGTGGCCGCGGACCGGACGCTGGTCGTCGATCTATCCGAACTCGAATTCATGGGGACGTGCGGCTTGTCCGTACTGTCGGTCCTGTCGACGCGATCACGCGACGTGGGCGGCACACTCGCGCTCGTCTGCGCCCGCCCGGTGCAAAGGTTGCTCAAAGCAGCTGGTCAGGAGTCGATGTTTGCCTGCTACGAGTCGCTCGATCATGCAATCGGACTCGAAGAGACCCGACGTTTCCCCGCTTGATCACGCAGTTTCAGTCCAAGCTTCGTGAAATTCAGTTTCGTAGAGCCCGTCAGCGTCAGTGCACTTCACTTCGGTGAGTGCCCTTGTGTTGGCGGGCTCTCGGCGGTGCTGTGACGCAGCGGCCGTAGGTGCGGACCACTTCGGTGGCGACGTGATCCCACGAATACGATTCGCACGCTCGGGCCCGGCTCTGCCGTGCAAACGCCGCGCCTTCGTCCTCGTCGTCGAGAAGATGGCGGACTGCGCGCGCGGTTTCCACCGGGTTGTTGACCGGGACCCGACGCCCGGTGAGTCCGTCGATCACCGTATCCCGCAGTCCGCCAACAGGAGTCGCGACTACGGGAACTCCGCACGCCATTGCTTCCAGCGCCGCGATTCCGAACGGTTCGTATCGAGGGGTGCACACGAGGGCGTCGGCCGATCGCATCAGTTTCGGTAGTTGGCGGTGCGGAACCCGTCCCAATAATTGGACGCGATCTGCGACGCCGAGGCGCTCGGCGAGCTTGACCAAGCGGATCGCCACTTCGTCGGTGCTCAGTTGCGCGACGGGTGGCCCGCCGATCACCACCAACTCCGTATCCGGCAGCGAAGCCAGCGCGGCGACGGCAACATCGAAGCCCTTCTGCTCCACCAGTCTTCCGACGCAGATCAATCGATGCGGTGCGGTTTTCTTCGCGGCGGGTCCCTCCGGGGTGAATGCTTCGGTGTCCACGCCCGAGGGCACCATCGTGGTCCGTGATCGCGGTGATCCCTGCCGGACCAGATCGAAGATTTCGTCCGAACTGGTCGCGATGACATGGGTTGCGCCCCTGGCGATCAACGGTTCCAGGTGAGTCCGCTCCGAGGGGCTGTCGTCGGCTGCTCCGAGGTGGCGGTGCGCCGCAGATCCCAGGGAATGGAATGTCTGAAGTACGGGGATGCCGAGCGATCGGGTCGCGAGTTCCGTTGCCACACCGGACATCCAGAAGTGCGAGTGCACCACATCGGGTCGGTCGGTACTCCACTGAGTGCGCAGAATGCTGGCAAAGGTTCCCAGGTGAGGGAGGATGTCGCCATCCGGGAGAGCCTGCGTCGGGCCGGCCTCGAGATAGTCGACGGAGTACCCGGCGCGGGCGCGAACGCGGTCCGGCCCACCGACGTGGGCACGCCTGGTGAAGACGGTGACGTCGTGTCCGGCACGAACCAAGGCGGCAGACAGTTCGTCGACGTGCAGGTTCTGTGCACCGGCTGCCGAGCAGCCCACCGGTGCGAGTGGATCGGCGTTCACCGACACCATGGAGATCTTCAGCATTCGTCCGGGAGCCATAGCGGGCGAGTACTTCATCGGGTCCCCTCTCCACTTGATCGGTTCGTCTGGGGATACCCGGAGTCCGTGATCTGAACCGGGTTTCGACGCGGTCAGCGCTGGGCACATTCCAAACACGATGGCGAGGAGTGAGGTTCGATGACAGAACAAATGCTGGTCGACGCAACCGTCGGACTCGGGTTCGAGCGGTACGTACAACGGGTGGCGGTCGGTGTGGGGGCCGGCATCGAGCAGTGGTGTTGCAGGCGCGAGCACCCTCTGGAGGCTTACATCGCATTGGACCGAACTGTGCCGCGTTTCCCCGGGCGCGAGGTGGCTTTGCTGTGGGAGGAGACGTGCGGTTGGGCCCTGGCCGTGGAGACCAGATCAGGGGAGGACCTCATCGTTCTCGGATATCTGGGCGAACACGCAGTGCCGACCCCGGACGCCGTCGCCGATTTTGCCGCGACACTGGGTACGCGCAGCCCACACTGGGTCATGAACAGACCATTGGCGGATTCGGACGAGACCGCGCGAGAACTGCGGAGCTACTCCGGAAGTGCTTACGCCTGAACAGTATCGAGGTCCGATCGGCTCAGTTGACTACATCCAGGATGGGATCGAGAACCGGAGTCGCTGCAGCCTCGACGGCCGGATCGTCCATGAGCTTGAAAACGATGTGACCACCGAGCGCGCCACCGACACCGACCGCGGTGAGCCCCAGCACCGACAGCACTCGCGCCAGTGCGAGTGAGTCCTTTCCGCGTAGCCTGTACGACGCCGCAAAAGACCAGATCCCCACTGCATTCGACGCCGCGTGCACCAGCCCCACTCGGCGTGCGACGTCGCCACGTTCGGACCAGTCCAGCCATCCCGTCAGCAAAGCCGGCGGAGTCGAAACCAATCCGAGCCCGATCAGCCGTCGTGCAGTCTGCGGATCGCCTAGAACATCGAAGATCAACGAAGCCGTCCACGCGCCCGCGGGAATGGTCACGAGGGCAGGATGGATGGGATGCCCGACGGCGGCGCCGCGCAGAAGTGCGGCGACAGTGCGCGATCGGTCGGATCGCTCCGTGATCTCGAGGATTCTGCGCCTGATGCCAGTGGACGGACCGTCCAGTCCGCGAGCGGATTCGATTCCGCGATAAAGAGTTCCGATGTCCATGTAATTCGGCTACCCGGCGTAGACGTCGGGAAACCTCGAGGCGGCAGTGTCTTGTCGACCGTCATGCTCCGGCGTACGGTCGAAACGAAAGAGATCCGACCGGAGGAGCGAACGATGAAGCTCAATCTCTTTGCAGCGTGGGCGTCGTATTTCCTGGTGCTGGCCACAGTGGTCTGCCTCGGCAGTTTTCTGGTGGCGGCAGGTTCAGGCCAGGGTGGTTGGGCATTGATCGCCGGCCTCGCCGGCGTCGCGTGCATCGGCCTCGCGGTAGCCCTGTACGCCAGTACTGTGCGTCACGACCACAAAGTGCACCGAGAATCCCCACACCTGTTCTGATCAGGCCTGCTTCTGATCAAGACTGTGCGAGTCGTGCCTTCTCCACCTCGATGTCGAAGTCGGCAGGGGGCCAGTCGAGATCGAGCTTTTCCAGAGCGTCGATCAGTAGCTCCGTGACCGCAATGCGGCTGTACCACTTCCGATCACACGGCACGACGTACCACGGCGCGTGCTCGGTCGACGTCTTGTCGAGCATTGCCTGATACGCCTGTTGATATGCAGGCCACAAACCGCGTTCGGTCACGTCGCCGGGGTTGTACTTCCAATACTTGTCCGGGCGGTCGAGACGTTCTTCGAGTCGCTTCTTCTGCTCGTCGAGCGAGACGAACATCGCGACTTTCACGATAGTGGTTCCGGCGTCGACGAGTTCCTTTTCGAACTGGTTGATCTCGTCGTAGCGCTTGCTCCAGACATCCTCCGGGACAAGATCGTGGACGCGCACTACCAGGACGTCCTCGTAGTGGGAGCGATCGAACACACCGAGATAGCCGCCGCGGGGGAGTTCCTTCTTGATCCGCCAAAGGTAGTGATGTTGCTTTTCCTCTTCGGTCGGGACGCCGAAGGCCGCGTGCTGAACTCCCGAAGGATCCACGTGACCGATCACGTGTCGGACCATGCCGCCCTTGCCTGCGGTGTCCATTCCTTGCAGAACCAGCAGGACTGAACGACTGTCCCCTGACCGGCCGTTGGCGTACAGCAACTCCTGCAGGTCGGACAGAACCGCGCCGCGCTCCTCGAGCAGACGTTCGCCGTCAGCTTTGTTTCCGGTGAATCCCGGAGTGCTGTTGCGATCGAGTTGATCGAGTTCGAACCCGGGCTCCGCCCGCAGGGTCTTGGCGGCCGGTGTTTCCCACAGCGAGTCTTGTGCCATGCCGAAAGAGTGCCACAGGATCGCGCCCGGCGGCTCGAAAGTTCGGTCTCGGGCGAGTCAGTCCTCGGCAGGCTTGACGAGGGGATGCGGAACCGACTTGAACTTGGCCGGTGATCCGTTGACCGCCGCTATGCCGGTGATGCCGCCCCACGTCATCATCGTGAGGTAGTCGATCAGCGATTCCGCGGACATCGACTTGTTGGAGATCCACCAGTGCGTCGCGAGCTGAATTCCGCCGACGATCCCGAACGCCCACGGCAGCGAACCGCCGGAATCCATCTCCATCTCGCGAAGACGATTGCCCAACACCGTGGAGAGCAATTCGGCGATCATGCGCTCGGAATCGGCAACGACGTCGCGGTTGGCGCCGGCGCCGTTGGCCATGACGTAGAGGTAGATGTCGGGGTCGGATGCCACCGTCTCGACGTATGCGGTGATGCTCGCCTGGGTGAGTTCGAAATCGTCGAGATCGCCACTGATCGCTTCGTAGATACGCGGCGACAGGATGGTCTCGACGTACCGCATCATCGTGGCGGTCGTGAGGTCGCTCTTGTCGGCGAAGTATCGGTAGAGCACGGTCTTGGAGACACCGATCTCGGACGCGATCTCGTCCATGCCGATCTCACGGCCGCGCGCGCGGATGGCGGCGATGGTGCCGTCGACGAGTTCCTCGCGGCGAGCGATCTTGTGCTCACGCCAACGACGCTTCCGACCGTCGGATTTCTCGGGCTTCGCATCAGCAACGACTGGGCCGTCTACCTGCTCGTTGTCCTGCACGGCATTCTTGGCCACGAGTCATCTCATATCTGTGGTGCGAGCCACGTCCGATCGGTCTACTTTCCGGTCCAGCTTAATGTCCGCGCCTTTATCTCGGGCACTCACATCCGCAGTTCGGGGGATTAGGTCCTGCAGAATCGGACTTCGTGTCGCTCGCGCTACGCCGCGTCACACCTTTCGGCACAATGGCGAGGGTGCAGCAACTGAGCCTCTCCGCCTTCGACGACGCCGCCAAGCGTCGGGACCTTCGCAAGATGAAGGTCTTCGCTACTGGCCTTCTGGGCTTCGCGACGGTGGTCTACATCTTCTGCCGGTGGCAGGAATCCCGCGGCGCCGGAGAGTGGGTCGGGTACGTCCGGGCCGCGTCCGAGGCAGGCATGGTCGGCGCGCTTGCCGACTGGTTTGCCGTCACCGCGCTCTTCCGTCATCCGATGGGCCTTCCCATCCCGCACACTGCCATCATCAAGCGTAAGAAAGACCAGCTCGGAGCCAGCCTGAGCTCATTCGTCGGTCAAAACTTCCTGGCTCCCGAAGTTGTGTCGGCCAAGGTGCAGCAGGCGCAGATTCCGCTCCGCCTCGGCACGTGGATGGCCGAACCTGCCAACGCCGCTCGCGTCGCCGCCGAGACGTCGACGGTCTTGCGCGGCATGGTCGAGGTTCTTCGCGACGAGGACATCGCCCAGATCATCGACAACACGATCGTGAAGCGTCTGGCCGAGCCCATGTGGGGACCGCCGATCGGCCGAGTGCTCGGTGAACTTCTCAAGGACAACAAGCAACTGCCGATCATCGAATTGCTTGCCGAGCGGGCACATCAGTGGGCTCTCGGCAGCCAGGAGACGATCGATCGTGTGATCGTTCGCGATTCGCCCGCGTGGTCGCCGAAGTTCGTCGACGCCATGCTGGGGGAGAAGATATACAAGGAACTCGTCGAGTTCACCTGGAAGGTCCGTTCCAACCCCGAACACGAGGTACGCCTCGCCGCCAACCGCTTCCTGATCGACTTCGCCGATGATCTGCAGAACGACCCGGAGACCATCAAGAAGGCCGAGGGGATCAAGGCCGAGATCATGGGTCGCGAGGAAGTGACGGGTCTGGCGTCGTCGACATGGCAGGTTGCCAAGCGGCTCATCATGGAGTCCGTCGACGATCCGAACAGCACCCTGCGGACCAAGGTCGCCGAGAACGTCGCCGGCTTCGGAGTCAGGCTGCGTGACGACGAGTCCATGCGTGAGAAGGTCGACGGCTGGCTGGTGCAGGGCACCAAGTACATCGCGGAGAACTACACCGACGAGATCACTGGAGTCATCAGTGACACCGTCGAGCGGTGGGACGCCGACGAAGCGAGCCAGAAGATCGAGTTGCAGGTCGGTCGAGATCTTCAGTTCATCCGTATCAACGGCACCGTTGTGGGCTCGATCGCCGGACTGCTGATCTACACGATTTCGACGCTCATCTTCGGCTGAGCTGTCCAGTATGTGACGTCCACCACGAGTGCTAGCAGTAGTGCTTGCAATAGTTAGCACCCTCTCCTATCCTGGGAAATGTCCACTGGAAAGGGAGGACGCAATGCCAGCGAAGTCGACGAACTCCGATGACGGAGATCGTGAATCATCCGGTGCCGCAGCCGGAGCAAGCGACTTGGCAGCTCGCGTCGTCAGCTCTGCGGCACACGACATCGGGGGGTTCATTCGTGCACAGCGGGAAGCCGCCCAAGTTTCGATGCGCCAACTCGCTCAACTCGCCGGCGTCAGCAATCCGTATCTGAGTCAGATCGAACGCGGATTGCGCAAACCGTCGGCGGACGTACTGGCGCAAATCGCCAAGGGCCTTCGAGTCTCATCAGAAGTGCTGTACGTCCAAGCGGGATATCTCGAGCAACGCCCGCACAGTCCCATCAGGGACGCGGTGTTGGCCGAGACGGCCATCAACGAACGGCAGAAGCAAGTACTGCTCGAAATCTACGACTCGTTCTGTCGCGAGAACGAGTCGTCAAGACCAGCCGCAGCGCCCGATTTCGCTGAATCGGCCGCAATTCCAGACACCGAGACTTCACTAGGAGAACAAGATGACTGACAAGAACGCCATCGACAGCGTCAAGACCTCGCTCTACGCCGCCGTCGGCGCAGGCGACCTGGTTGTCCAGGCCGTGGCCGATGTAGTTGCTCAGGTTCGTGAGCGCGCCGAGAACACCCAGGGCGATGTCAACGGCCGTGTCGACGGTGCTCGCGAGAAGCTCGCTTCCGTCCAGGGTGACGTTGCCGAGAGCGTCGATGCGCTGCGCGAGCGTCTCGCCGGCCTGCCGTCCGAGCTGCCCGAAGAGCTTGCCGAGCTGCGCGAGAAGTTCTCACCCGAGGAACTCCGCAAGGTCGCCGAGGCATACCTCAAGGTTGCCGGAGATCTGTACAACTCCCTCGCAGAACGTGGCGAAGACGCAGTCGAGCGCATCCGCAAGCAGCCCGCAGTCGAAGAAGGCATCGCTGCTGCAGAGTCGGCACTCGGCGACGCCGTCGAGCTGACCGAAGACGCACTCGGAACCGTTGCTCGTCAGACGCGCGCCGTGGGCGAGCAGGCTGCCAAGCTGGCCGGCCGCGCTGCCGGACGCATCTCCGACACCGCAGAAGAGGTCGGCGAGAAGATCTCTGACGCCGGTGAGAAGATCGCCGACGCAGGCGACGAGGCTGCACTGAAGGTCCTCGACCTCGGTGACCAGGCTGACGAGGCTTCCAAGGAAGCTGCCGCTCGCGTGACCGCTGCTGCTTCCGACGTCCAGGAGCGCGCGACCACCGCCGCGAAGAAGGCCGCTCCGGCCAAGGCTGCACCCGCCAAGGCTGCTCCGGCCAAGGCCACCGCACCGGCTCCGGCCAAGAAGGCTGCTCCGGCCAAGAAGGCCTGATTTGCCCAGCTCCGCCTGACGAAGGCTCCCTCACTCAGCCGAGTGTGGGAGCCTTCGTGTTCGTCGGGAACCGGATGAGAACTTAGGATGTAGTTGTGACTCAAGTCGATGGGCTAGTCGGTCTGATCTTTCTCGCACTCAAAGTGCTCGCGTTGGTGGGTGCTGTCTACGCGATCGTTCATGCCGTCAGGCAGCGTCCTGACGCTTTCACCGCGGTCAACAAATTGACCAAGCCGATCTGGCTGGGAATTCTGATCGTCGCGGCGTTGATCCTCTTGGCGACGTCCCCTGTCGGGCTCCTGGGCATCATCGCGGTCGTTGCAGTGTGCGTGTATCTCGTCGACGTTCGCCCGCGGGTGGACGACATTCAGCACGGCGGTTCTCGCTGGTAGTTTGCCGCACTCCCGCTCATTCCGAGCCGTGGTTCCCGGCTCATGGTGTGCTGCCCCACTCTTCTCGCCAACGCTGACAACGGGCGTTGTTCGAGTGATAGTGTCGGTTAACGGCAGTCACACATAGATTGCATCCGTCTGTCGTCAGCAGCAGTCAGGGGTAAATGCATGTCCAGTCGTTCGCGCACCACAGAGCTTCGAGTACTGGCAGGCGCCGTCGGAGTGGGAGCACTCGTCGCGGCCGTCGCTGGGATCCGTCATCGGCGATCCACGCGAGGGTTGACTCTGTCGAGCGACGTCGAGCCCAATGCACTCCTGAAGACTCCGACGCTCAAAGCTGACATCAGCGAACTGACCACCGACGACGGTGCGATCATCAATGTCCGGGCTTACGGTCCCGTCGACGGCGATCCGATCGTTCTCAGTCACGGCTGGACGTGCTCCACCGAATTCTGGTACCCGCAGGTCAATGCGCTTGCCGGCGAATATCGGGTCATCACCTACGATCAGCGCGGTCACGGCCGCAGCACCGTCGGCAATCTTCCGCTCGGCCCGGACGTCCTTGCCGACGATCTCTCTGCAGTGCTGGCGGCCACGGTTCGCGAGGACAAGAAGGCCGTCATCGTCGGTCACAGCATGGGCGGGATGAGTATCATCGCCTGGGCGGGTCGTCACCCCGACGAGGTCAAGAAGTACGCGTCGGCGGTCATGCTCGCGAGCACCGCGAGCGAAAGGTTGATCGCCGAGACCACGGTCATCCCACTGCCTAATCGTTTCCCTCGCGTGCCGGTCCCCGTGGGCCGCGCCATCCTCAGTTCGCCCGTTCCGTTCGTCTCCTCGGGCGCCATGACGAAGGCGATCCAGTACGTCTCGATGTCACCGAACGCGACCAAGGCCGAGATTCAGTTCTGCGAGAACATCGTTCGTGAGTGCAAGCCCCGCATCCGTGGAGGTTGGGGAGCAGCGCTGAGCACCCTCGATGTTCACGAGGGACTCGACAATCTCGAAGTGCCGACCACCGTGCTCGTCGGTTCGCTCGATCGGCTCACTCCGCCGGTCCATGCGCGCAAGCTTGCGCAGGTCCTCGACGACGCCGGCAACCTCGAACGGTTGATCGTGTTGCCGGGCGTCGGTCACATGTCGTCGATCGAGAACATCGACGAGTTCGACAAGGAAATCGTGCGACTGCGCAATCTCTAGCGCAACGCAGCTCTAGCTGAAGACGACCGTCTTGCGCCCGTGGACCAGCACACGATCCTCGAGGTGCCAGCGCAGTCCGCGGGAGAGTACGAGCTTTTCGATGTCTCGACCCTGACGGACCATGTCGGCGACATCGTCGGCGTGGTCCACACGGATCACGTCCTGCTCGATGATCGGACCGGCATCGAGTTCGGCGGTCACGTAGTGGCAGGTGGCGCCGATCAACTTCACGCCGCGGGCGAACGCCTGGTGATAGGGGCGGGCACCGATGAACGACGGCAAGAAGCTGTGGTGGATGTTGATCGCGCGCCCGGCCCAGTGCTCGCACAGTGATTCGGGCAGCACCTGCATGAATCGGGCAAGCACCACGGCGTCGGGATTGTGAGCGTCGACCAGGGCGCGGACCTTCTCGAAGGACGGTCCCCGTTCTGCCGGGTCCTTGGCGAACGGAACATGGTGGAAGTCGATCCCGTGGCGCTCGGTGACACTGCGCAGATCTTCGTGGTTTCCGATGACGGCGCTGATTTCTGCGGGGAGTTCCCCGCCCGCGGCGCGGCCAAGGAGGTCATGCAAGCAGTGACCTTCCTTGCTCACGAGCAACACGATCTTCTTGGGTGCGCCGGAGTCGTGAAGAGTCCACTCGGTTTCCGGACCGATCTCGGCCGCAACAGCTTTGAACCGTTCACGAAGCTCGTCGATGCTCATGCTCACCGACGATGCACGGACCGCCTGACGCGTGAAGAACCATCCGGTGTCGGCATCGGCGTGGTATGCGGCCTCCACGATCCATCCACCGACGTCGGTGAGAAAGGTCGAGATGCGTGCGACGATGCCCGTGGTGTCGGGGCAGCCGAGGGACAGAACATAGCGACGATCATCGATCGATGGTGCAGCGGTCATGCGGCCTAGTCTCTCAGGTGCGGCTGCAGCGACGGTCGCGTGGTGGTGTGCCAAGCTTTCCAACATGTCTGAAGCTGCACTCACTCGTTCCCAGGTTGCCGCGATGGTGGACCACACTCTCCTCAAACCCGAAGCCACCACGGCCGATGTGACCGCCCTGATCGACGAAGCACGCAGCCTCGGTGTGCTGGCTGTCTGTGTCTCGCCGTCGATGTTGCCGATTCGCGCCGAGGGACTTGTGACGGCGGCCGTCGTCGGATTCCCGTCGGGGAAGCATCATTCGCTGGTCAAGGGTGCTGAAGCGCGACTGGCCGTCGATCAAGGCGCAGCCGAGATCGACATGGTCATCGACGTAGGAGCGGCGGTCGCCGGCGACTACAGCGCGGTGTTGGCCGATATCCTCACCGTCCGCGAGGCGATGGGGGAGAGTGCGATCCTCAAAGTGATCCTCGAAACCGCAGCGCTGTCCGACGAGGCCATCGTCGAATGTTGCCGCGCAGCTGTGCGTGCCGGGGCGAACTTCGTCAAGACCTCCACCGGCTTCCACCCCGCGGGTGGAGCGACGGTCGAGGCCGTCGCACTGATGGCGCAGACGGTTGGCCCGGGCGTGGGAGTCAAGGCCAGTGGCGGAATACGTACGACGCAGGCAGCGCTCGACATGATCGCGGCCGGCGCCACCCGCCTCGGACTATCCGGAAGTCGAGCAGTATTGGACGGTCTGGCCGACTAGGTCAGCAGGCCGCAGCTGTCCGGAACCGCCGAGGTGTTCTGGTTGTTCGCGTCGGCGACGGGCATGGCGTAAGCGCCGCCCTCCAACGAGATCTGGATAGCGTCGTCGGTGACGGTCAGCTTCGTGGGCTTCATGTCCAGCGGGTAGGTCTGCAGGCTGTCGGTGAGTGTCTGGACGATGCCGTCGACCAGATCGGTCGGCAGACCCAATCCGAGAATCTCGGCGCCGACGGTCTGGACGTCGACCACACCGTTGGTGACGGTGGGCTTGACCGTGAGCTTCGCGAGCCCGACCGGACCGACGTCGAACGCGAGTGTTCCGGCGCTCGAGTCGGCGGTGACGCCGGAGACGAGCCCGCCGAAGGTCTGTTCCTGCAAGGTGGCGAGAATGCCTGCGGTAGACCAGGTGACGTCGGCGCTGGAGCTGCCGACGGTGCCGCTGTTGCCCGCCGAGGGCTGCAAGTTGATGTCGTTCACCTTCGCGTGAACCTGCATTCCCGTTGCGGGGCCGAACGAAGAGTCGTCACTGTCGATGCTGATGTACGGCACCTTCTTGTCGACTGCCTGCAGGAGTACGGGCTTCCAGCTCAACCCGACGTCGACCTGGGATCCCAGTTCGCTCTGGAACTGATCGGCCATGCAGGTCTTCACCTGGTTGCGTACGTACAGTTCTCCACCGACGAGCGCCGCGACGAGTACGGCGATCACCACGAGAAGGATGATGAGCACTCGGTTGCGCGGACGAGGATTGTTCGCTGCGACAGTCATTCGCCAGATTCTTCCCGACGAGTCTGAACGAACTCTGTGAATACGCACTTCCTCATTCCTGTGATGCGCGACACACTCGCCCGTAGTCTGTTCGAAACGGCGTTTTCGACGGTCACCGGAGGTGGTCATGGCTTCGGACTACGAATCACTCGAGCTGCTGGCGCTGCGACAGTGCGGATTTGTCACGGCTCTCCAGGCATCCGAACTGGGTTTCGGTCTGGCGTTGATGGAAGAAATGACGGAATCCGGAACATGGACATGTGAGTGCCGCGGGCTTTTTCGCCTCGAACGCGTCAGACATACCGCCTTGGACGAGTTCGCGAAGTGGTGCACGTGGTTCGCCGGTAGCGCCACCGTCTCGCACTACAGTGCCGCAGATCTGCATGGCCTCGGGCACCTGCAACCTCGCTTCATCCACCTCTCCGTTGCGCACCCTCTCGCGGCGCCGACCCGCCAGGTAGCACTGCACCGACTGCCGCTCGCGGACGACGAGTGTGAACAGATCGGGCCCATCCGCATCACCACGCCTTTGCGCACCGTGCACGACCTCGCTTCCGGTGGAATCTCTCAAGTTCTGCTCAACGAAGTAGTCGCCGATGCGGTCGCGATAGGCCGACTGGACGCGCACGAGTTGTATCTCTCGTGTGAGAACGCGAGCGTCGACGTTGCTGTTCGGGTCGAGTTGGCTCTGGCCGCAAGCCTGTAGCCGAGAGAGATCTTCGAGGCTCCTGCGACCTTCTGGCATCACGCCCGAAATCGAATATGACGCCGATATCAGAGATTTGTAAATCGCTATTTTCGGGCGACTGTTTTGTCTTTAGCGCAGGTAAGAACGCATCCAGATGTGCGGTTCGGGACGTTCAGCCCACTGTTACTGCAGTTCGGCGATGTCGCCGATGAACTAAATCTGCGAAAAGCGTAGTTACTTTACAGTCAATGGGATAACGTCACGGCATCGAAAGCAGACGGACGCTTGTCCTGGACGCCTGTCTGCCCCGTTGTCGAGAGGGATCTGGATGTCCGTGAGTGGTGTTCGTCGTGTTGTCGGTGGGTTGAGTGTTTTTGCTGTTGCTGCGGGTTTCGCGGTGGTTGCGGGTGTCGGGGTTGCTGGTGCGGCTCCGGTGACGGCGGAGTTCAATTCCGACGGGTACAAGGTGACTCGGACGATCAGTAACGGGACGCCGTCCGAGGGTGATGTGATCACGTCGAAGACGGTGTTCAAGCGAACTGCCGCGGTTCACAATCTGTATGCGGTGCGCGATTTTCATCCGGCGTGTATGACGTATGTCGATGGTTCGGCGACGGTGAACGGTAGTGCGTTCCGTGTCAACGAGGTGGCTACTGATTCTGTTCGTTTGAGTGCGGGTGTTACGGAGTGGCCGATGTGGGGTGGTGACGTCAAGACGTTCGAATTCCAGTATCGCGTCGGTGCGGATTGTGCTCGTGGTACTGATTTGTCGACGACGGTGCATTTCGACGGGACGGTGTTCGTTGACGACACGACAAATGGTCGTGGTCCGTCGATCAACGTTCAGAAGAACGTGTCGACGACCGCCGTGTCACCGGTCAGTGGCGCTCAGGTGGGGCAGCCGGTGACGCTGAGCGCGACGGTGACCGGTGGTGCCGACGGTGATTCGGTGGAGTTCTTCGACGCCGGTTCCAAGATCGGTGCGGGCGCGCTCGCCAATGGTGTTGCAACACTTGCCTGGACACCGACCACCCGTGGAGACCACTCGATCACAGCGAAGTTCGCCGACACGGCGCGTGCCGTCGGTTCCGCTTCGGCAGCGCTGATCGTGAACGTTTCGCAGGCCGATGCTCAGTCCAGTACGACGCTGGCGCCGATCTCGGGCGCGCAGGTCGGCAAGTCGACCAATCTCAAAGCGACTGTGTCCGCGTCGGGCACCGGTGGAACGGTCACGTTCAAGGTCGGCGGAACGGTGCTCGCTTCGGTGCCGGTGGCAGGCAACGGTGAAGCGACCTACGCCTGGGTTCCGACGGTTGCCGGTGCGCAGACCGTCGAGGCTGTGTTCTCCGGCAGATCCGGCGTCACTGGGTCGAGTACCACCGCGAATGTGACAGTCGCCGAACAGCCCGCCGGAACAACAAGCTCCACAACAGATCTCAGCGTAGTGGCGGGCCAGGTCGGCGTTGCCCAGACGATCTCCGCTCAAATCAGCCCCGCCAATGCGGGTGGCACAGTCACCTTCAAGGACGGCGAGACCGTCATCGGCACGGCCACGGTCGATTCATCCGGAAAGGCCAGCCTTTCGTGGAAGCCCGCAACTCAAGGGCAGCGAGTTGTCGCGGCGGAGTACTCGGGCGCCGGCACGGTGACGGCATCGTCCGATCAGGTCTCCGTCCAGATCGCCGCACCCGTCGACGGTGAAGAACCAGGCAACGGCACCGGTTCGCTCGGCAGCCTCGGCAACATCTTCGGCTCCTAGCCGCCGACACCTGGTGATGCCCCGCCCGCGTTCGGCGGTGGGGCATCACCCATTTCGCTCACTTCTCGAGAAGGAAAAGCTATGTCTGTAGGTTCTGCACGCCGTGCAGTTGCAGGTTTGAGTGTGTTTGCTGTTGCTGCGGGTTTCGCGGTGGTTGCGGGTGTCGGGGTTGCTGGTGCGGCTCCGGTGACGGCGGAGTTCAATTCCGACGGGTACAAGGTGACTCGGACGATCAGTAACGGGACGCCGTCCGAGGGTGATGTGATCACGTCGAAGACGGTGTTCAAGCGAACTGCCGCGGTTCACAATCTGTATGCGGTGCGCGATTTTCATCCGGCGTGTATGACGTATGTCGATGGTTCGGCGACGGTGAACGGTAGTGCGTTCCGTGTCAACGAGGTGGCTACTGATTCTGTTCGTTTGAGTGCGGGTGCTACGGAATGGCCGATGTGGGGTGGTGACGTCAAGACGTTCGAATTCCAGTATCGCGTCGGTGCGGATTGTGCTCGTGGTACTGATTTGTCGACGACGGTGCATTTCGACGGGACGGTGTTCGTTGACGACACGACGAATGGTCGTGGTCCGTCGATCAACGTTCAGAAGAACATCTCGACGACGACGCTGTCACCGACCAGTGGCGTGAAGTTGGGACAGCCGGTGACGTTGAGCGCGACGGTGACCGGTGGTGCCGACGGTGATTCGGTGGAGTTCTTCGACGGTGCCACCAAGATCGGTGCGGGCGCGCTCGCCAATGGTGTTGCAACGCTTGCCTGGACACCGGCTGACGTCCGAACCCACAGCGTGACGGCCAAGTATCTCGGTAATGCAAAGGTGGCGTCTTCCACGTCGTCAGCTGTCGACGTCGTAGTGTCCGAAGCGGACAAGAGCACTGCAACCGCGATCACCGGTCCCGCAAGTGCAGTTGCAGGTGATTCCGTGACCGTCGAGGCTACGGTGTCGCCCACTCCGGCGGGTGGCACGGTGCAGTTCAAGGACGGTGCAACCGACCTCGGCGGCGCCGTTCCCGTCGATGCCAACGGCAAGGCTTCGCTGACGAATTCCTATGCAGTCGGAGCGCATTCGATCGTGGCGGTGTACTCCGGTTCCGGTGTCTACCAGACTTCGACATCGGCGCCACATGCGCTGACAGTCGCTCCGGTGGTGGTCGAGGAGAACACAACGACTACCCTCGTCGGCCCGTCGACAGGTTCGACAGGGGAGGCCTTGTCGTTCACTGCCTCCGTCTCGACCGGTGCTGCAGGCGGAACCGTGCAGTTCAAGGAAGGTGGCAGGGATCTGGGATCCCCGGTTCCCGTGGATGCCTCAGGTAAGGCAACAACCACGCCGACCTTCAACGTGGCGGGTGAGTACAGCATCACCGCAGTGTTCTCGGGTTCGGGTAACTACTTGGGTTCGACATCGAACGCCCAGACCGTGAACGTCAAGGCGCCGGCTCCCACCGACCAGCAGACCCAGACGGTCTTGACCGTTCCGGCGGATGCAAAAACCGGTACGGCAGTTGGTCTGTCGGTAACCGTCACGCCGACGCCGGTGGGCGGCACAGTGCAGTTCAAGGACGGCTCGGGCAATCTCGGCTCGCCGGTGCCGGTCGTCGAGGGCAAGGCGTCGATCATGCACGAGTTCGCGAGCGTCGGCACGCATGACATCACGGCCGTGTACTCGGGTGCCGCGGGATTCCTCACCTCTACCTCGGCTGCTCAGTCGGTTTCGGTCACGGCTCCGGCCGCGGAGGATCAGGAAACGTCCATCACCGTGAGCGCTCCGGCGTCAGCGGTCAAGGGCGCGAAGGTCGATCTTGTTGCGGCAGTGGTACCTACGCTCAGCGCAGGAACGGTTCAGTTCATGGACGGAACCACCCCGATCGGTGGACCAGTTGCGGTGGTGAACGGTAAGGCCACGCTCTCGCACACCTTCACTGAACTCGGAGATCGCCGAATCACCGCGGTGTTCAGTGGAACTGACGGCTATCTCGGTTCCGAGACCCAGGCCGCAGTCACCGTCAAGGTGACGGCAGCGTCCGACGGCGGCGATCCGGGCAACGGCGGCAGTTCGACCGGTTCACTGGGAAGCCTGGAAAACATCTTCGGGTCCTAGCCCGACGCCTGCACACGGACGCCTCGCTGCGGAGAACACCTCCGCGGCGGGGCGTTTCCCGTCTGTGAGTTCAGGGATTCGGCGCTACGACGTGCCAGGGCACGGTCAGGATGCAGTCACGAAGACGTCGCCGCGCGGGTTGCACGGGAATTCCTTGCGCCCGAAGTATTTCCAATGCGGCAGCCCAACGATGGCGAGGTCCGAACGAGGCGTGCGGCGCGGCGGTGGCCCAGGCTCGATCGGCCGCGCTGAGCAACGCGTGGATCGGCTCACCGGGAACGTTGCGGTGGATGAGAGCCTTCGGGAGACGTTCCGCGATGTCGGAAGGGCGCTCGATGTCGAAGGGATCCCAGGCCAGTGTCAGGGTCAATGGACGATCAGCGTCGAGAAGCACCCAGGCGCAACGTCTCCCGAGTTCGTCGCAGGTTCCGTCGAGTAGCAGCCCGCCCGGCGCGAGACCGGACTGAATGTGTGCCCACGCAGAGTCCACAGCCTCCTCCGGATACTGCCGGAGCACGTTGAAGGCGCGTACGAAGACGGGTGTGAGACCGGCAAGTTCGAATCCACCACGGGCGAAGCTGACACCGTCACGACTCTCGACCACGCGGGCGGGGTCGATCTCGAGCCCGATGACGCGTCGATCCCGCCGGACAGCGGTGAGGCGGCTTGCCATCTCGAAGGTGGTGTCCGGCCTCGCCCCGTACCCGAGGTCGACGATCAACGGATCGGTCGCGTTGTTCAGGGCGTGCGCGATAGTGCGGTTGTGCACGATCCACCGGTCACTACGTCGCAGTCTGTTGATTCCCGTCGTGCCACGGGTGATGACCCCCTCGATCTTCGGGGGTGGAGCTTTCTTCACGCCGGGTTCAGCGTGCGGCGAGCCAGGTCGCGGTGACCTGGGCTTCGGTGCGGAACAGATCTACGAGGTTGATGAGCATCAGTTGCTCCAACTTCGCGCCGATGAACGGTATGAAGACCTTGGCCTCGGACGTGGTTCGCAGCGTGGACCCGGTATCGGTCGCGAACAACTCCATGGTGCCGGACAAACTCCCCGGCCCGGCCGGGATGGACGCTTCGTACGTTCCGGTCACGGTGTCACCGAAGGCGCCGTACGACTCCTTACGAGTGATGACAAGATCCTTCTTCATCACTGTCTGAGCGATGTCAGGCAAATCCGTGCGCGGAAGAATGTGGTGGAGCACGAGATCGATTCCGGAATCGGTGACCTCGAAATGTTCCACATGGTTCTCGGAATGCTTGCGCATCTCCTCGACACGGGCCTCCCAGTACGAGCGGTCCGCCAGCGCCGCATAGACCTGCTCGGGGGAGTGCTGATAGCGGGCGGAGTAGTCGATGCGGCGAGCCATGATCGAAAAGAATACCGGTTACACGCTGTGACAAGCCAAATCGGCTGTATCCACAACTGCCGCCGCCCGCAGGGTTTTACTTCGCGATCCACTCCCGGGTGAAGTCCTGTTCGGCCTGGATGAGCCGGACAACCTCGTCGACAATCGCACTTTCGATCTTTCCGCCGAGGAACGGGATCTTGACCTCGACCTCACCGTCGATCTCGAGAGTGGCGGAGTTCTCGTCACCTGTCAGCACCTGCGTGCCCTCGACACGGGCGGGAACGCCGTCGACGTGGGCGGAGAAGGTGCCGGTGGCCTTGCCGTCCTTGAAAGGCGCCATCGTTTCACTGCGCTTGATGACGATGTCGCCGTTGACGACTTTCGACACCATGCTGGGGAGATGCTCTGCGGCAATGATCTGCGACATCGTGACCGCGACGGTTTCGTCGCGAACGGTCAGCTCTTCGATCGTTGCGCCGGGACCACCGACAGCGACGATTCGGTCGCGCCAGTACTGCTCGGAGGTCACCGCCTCATGGACCTTCTCGGCGGGGACTGTGTACTTCGACGAATGCTCGATGCGACGGCTCACGATTGTGGAGGCTACCGTTTATCGATGTGTGGGACGTAACCATTGGCAGACGCGTCGTGGAATCAGGCGCTTTCGTGTCCGAGAACGTTGACTTGTCGGGATTGACGACGCTCCGAATCGGGGGACCGGCGCGGCTGCTCGCCGAATGTCCGACGACGCAGTCGTTGATCGACGTCGTGACGCTGCTCGATCGCGAGCAGATCCCGACGCTGATTCTCGCCGGCGGATCCAATCTCGTGATCTCCGACTCGGGATTCGACGGAGTTGTCGTTCGTGTGGCCAACACCACCGTGAGCCTCGACACGGACCGCGTCGTCGCCGAAGCGGGCGCGGTGTGGGACGAAGTAGTCGGTCAATCGGTCGCCGCGGAACTGGGTGGCCTCGAGTGCCTGTCCGGGATTCCGGGCTCGACCGGTGCGACGCCGGTGCAGAACGTCGGCGCGTACGGCGTCGAGGTGGGCTCGCGGCTCCGGCGGGTTCAATTGCTCGACCGACGCAGTGGCGAAGTGTCGTGGGTCGAACCGTCGAAACTCGAATTGGGTTACCGGTCGAGCGTCCTCAAGCATTCCGATGCAGCAGTGGTTCTCGCCGTCGAATTCGATGCGTCGACCGACGGACTGAGTGCCCCGCTCGCGTACCGCGAACTGTTCACCGCACTCGGGGCCGAAGAAGGCGAGCGGTTACCTGCGTCGCAGGTCCGCGAGGCAGTTCTGGGTCTTCGGACGGGTAAGGCGATGGTCCTCGATCCGTACGACCACGACACTTGGAGCGCGGGTTCCTTCTTCACCAACCCCGTGGTGCCGGACGACAAGCTGCCCGCTGTGCTCGGAGCAATAACCGAACAGCTCGGAGACGTCACCGTGCCGCAGTTCCCGGGCAGTGGTGGAACCAAGCTCTCGGCCGGATGGTTGATCGAACGGGCCGGATTCTCGAAGGGTTATCCCGGTGAAGATGCACCGGCCAGGCTGTCGACGAAACACACCTTGGCGTTGACCAACAGAGGGTCGGCAACGAGCGCGGATGTGGTCTCGCTCGCGCGGACAGTGCGCGACGGCGTCGAAGCCGCGTTCGGTGTGCACCTGGAACCGGAACCGGTAACTGTGGGCTGCACCGTCTGATTCCTGACAGAGCCCGCAGGTAGCCTGTTGAAGTGCATGAGCTGGGTGGTAGGAGAAGTCGTTCGCGTCTTGTTGCGTTGGTAGCTGTATTGCTCGCTGTGATGGTGGCCGTCGTCGGCTGCACGATCGGCGGCAAGGACGGACAGGGCGGCGCGGCGGCCGCCGAACCAGCACCGGTGGCGACCGTGGTGTCGACGCCGGCGCCCGGCACCAAAGATGTCAGCCCGGTCGCCCCCGTCTCGGTAGCCGTGACCCAGGGAACGCTGTCCGACGTCAGCCTCAGCAACGCAGCCGGTAAAGCCGTTGCAGGACAATTGTCGCCTGACAAGACATCGTTCACCGTCAGTGAGGCACTCGGCTACGGCACCACGTATTCGTGGTCGGGCTCGGCAACCGGAACCGACGGTAAATCCGTGCCAGTCCAAGGGAGCTTTACGACGGTTGCCCCGGAGTCGACCACCGGCGCCACCCTCAACATCGCCGACGGCCAAGAAGTTGGCATCGCGGCACCGATCACGTTGCAGTTCGACAACTCCGTCGTCGACAAGGCGGCCGTCGAGAAGGCGCTTGTCGTGACCACCGTGCCGCCCACCGCCGGATCGTGGGCTTGGCTGGCCGACGACAACGGCGGATCGCGGGCCCATTGGCGTCCGGCCGATTACTGGGTGCCGGGCACGACTGTCCATCTGGACGCCAAGCTCTACGGCTTGAACTACGGCGGTGGCGCCTTCGGCGACCAGGATCTCACGCTCGACTTCACGATCGGTCGTAGCCAGATCGTGAAGGCGAATGCGCCCAGCCACCGCATGCAGGTGGTGCGCGACGGTCAGACGATCATGGACATTCCCGTCAGCTACGGCGAGGGAAACGAACCTCGCAACGTCACGCGCAGCGGCATTCACATGGTGACGGAGAAGTACGAAGACTTCATGATGTCCAATCCGCCGTTCTACGAGAACGTGCGTGAGCGTTGGGCCGTGCGCATCTCCAACAACGGCGAATTCATCCACGCCAATCCTGAGACCACCGGGGTGCAGGGCTCGTCGAACGTCACGAACGGTTGCATCAACCTGTCGACATCCGACGCGCAGGAATACTTCGGAACCGCCCTCTACGGTGACCCCGTCGAGGTGACCGGCACGTCGATCGACCTGTCTCCTGCGGACGGCGACATCTACGACTGGGCAATCGATCTGCCGACCTGGAAGTCGATGTCGGCACTGCCGTAACTCTGTACTGCGGTAAATCCGTGGATGAGGGAACCGTCCGGGCTCTGCTTGCGTCTGTACAGGTAAGTGCTGTCGGCTCGGGGGAGTCCGACGGGGGTTTTCGACTTCAGGGGGACAGCGGTGGGCATTCCATTTCTGGAAGACGTGCTGGGAAGAATCTCCGAAGCGACGCAGGCCGTGCCTCCTGGCGTGGCGGCATTGCCAGTTGTCGGCACTCCCATCGCGAGCGCAATCGCTACATCTGCTCTGGTGCAATCCATAACCGACGACCGCGGCGCGTTCGACGACGAGATGGCTGCTGCGACCGTCGACGCCGATGTGGAGCGCGCACGAGCCTGGGGTGAGCGCGATGCCCTCACCGCCCAGACGTCGTCGCTCGAGTACAGCGAACACGCAATCGTGGACGACGATCCGTTCGATGCGATGTCGCACTCCGAAATCTTCGACCACGTCAACGAGATGAATCCGGCAACCCTGAGTGCGATCGGTGAGGCTTGGAAGGCCATTGCAGGCCGGGTCGAAGCCGGCATCGGGAAGTTCCAGAACGACGTGAACGGTGCGATCACCGAAGGCTGGCAGGGGCGCGGCGGCTCGGCTGCGCTGGAAGCAGTGCTGGCCTACTCGGCTGATGCGGGTGAGCTGAAGGTGCGGGTCGATCTGATCTCGAACAAGATCGAGGAGGCGAAGATCGCACTCGACGAGGCCAAACGCTCGATTCCGGCCCCCGACGGCGCCTCGACGGTCGAGAGGTTTCTCAGCATGGTTCCCGGGGCTACATGGAAGCAGGCCCAATACGAAGCGGAAGAAGCCGAACGTCAAGCGCGCCAGGTGATGAAGGACGTGTATCTGCCGTCCATGAAGCGTGCGGACGATCAGGTGCCGATCCTCCCGGCCGCATTCAATCCGGTCACCGGCGGTGGAGGGGCTGGAAGTGGCGGCGCATTCGGTAGTGGTGGTGCCGACGGCGGGAACTTTTCGGGTCCAGGAAACGGGCTCGGCGCGCCGTCTACATCGGGTGGCGGGGTCGGTGGGGGAGCGGACGGTGGAAACTCCGGCGGGGCAAACCCGCCTGGACACGGTTCCGGTCAGAATCCATCCGGCACCGATTCCGGAAATGGTGACAACCGTAGCGGCGTTGATGCCCAAGGGAATCCGAACGTCGATGCAGTTCGATCCGGAACCGATTCCGACCCGGCCGGGACCACGGCGGCACATGCCGGTCCACTGTCCGCCGGTGCAGCGCCAGATGGCCTAGCTCGTGCAACTCCGAATGGCGCTCAGCTTGGTTCCGGAACGCCGTCAGGCCTGGTAGGTAGCGGTTCGGGTGGTGGTCCTGCTGGTGGAATCGGTACCGGAGGCTTCGGGCCAGGCGGAACCGGAGTCGGAGCCCTCGGCCCTGGCGGTACCGGTGGCCTCGCCGGTGGCGGACGTGGGGGCGTCAACGGAGCTGGCGGTACCTCGGCGACGGGCGCGCAGAGCGGTCGGGGCGCGATGGGTGGCGTCGGCGGCATGGCACCGGGACGAGGGCAAGGGCAAGACGAAGACAACGTTCACGACACCCCCGGCTACCTCGTCACAGTCGAGAACGGCAACGCCCTGGTCGGCGACCTACCGATGGTCTCCCCGGCGGTGCTGGGCGAATGACCACCATGCAGTGGCAGTTCACCGGCCTCGAATTCCAGATTCTCTGGGAAGCGGTCGGACGTGACCGACTCCCGTACCCGCTGCGGTTTCGTCCGACGGCCGAAACCATGAACGAGCTGACAGAAGAGCGACGTCGAGCGGGAGCACACCTGGCTTGGTTGCTCGACGATCGGCTGCATCACGTTCTCGGTGCTCTTGCGAATCCTGATGCTCGCGTTGAGGTTTCCGGTTTTCACGGGCAGAACATGAGTACGGTGACGCGATTGCACGGCGTTGTTGCCGGCGACCTGGGGGTGCTCCTGACTCAACTGCCCGGCAGGACTGTCGACTGTGGCTCCGACGTGGTTTTCACCGTGGTACGCCCATCGGCAATTCCACGGATGCTCGTCGATCACCTGCCGACCTGCCCCGCTGGATCGGAGCGTGGTGTGAGCATCGAAAGGCCGAAAACTTCCGGTAGAGCGAGCTTCCTGAGCAGTGCCGCCGGTGCGCGCGGGAGCGAGGAAGTGAGCAGATTCTTCGGCCGAGAGCGGACCTCGATCGGTGAAGTCACCACATACCCGGGAGGAGCAGTGGACAGCAGACCGACAGACGACGGCATAACGTTCCACTGGTACGACTATGCCGGAGATGGTCGGTACATCGTCACCGCTGATGAAACCGTAAGTGCCCGTAGCGCTTCCACGGAAATGACGGAGGCCGAGATTGCACGCAATCTCGGCCTCGTCCTGCACCGGGTGATTCGCACTGGTTAGTCAGAACGATTCGAACTAGCTGATGGTGCGGTGGAACCGACCGGGGCTTGCCTGATCCCTCGGCTTGACGATGATCTGATCGAGGTTCACATGTGACGGCCGCGACGCGACAAAACCGATGATCTCGGCGATGTCCTGCGCCACCAACGGTGTGATTCCCTCGTACACCTTGTCGGCCTTGTCCTGATCGCCCTCGAACCGGACGAGTGAGAACTCCGTCTCGACGGCTCCCGGCGCGATTTCGGTCAGTCGAACGGGCTTGCCCAACAGTTCACCACGCAATGTCCGATGAAGGACGGCTTGAGCGTGCTTGGCGGTGGTGTAGCCCGAGCCGTTGTCGTATGCCTCCAGCGCGGCCACCGAGGTGATGGTCACGACCAGACCGTCACCCGAATCGATCAGCTTGGGCAGCAGTGCCTTCGTCACACGCAACGTGCCCAGAACATTGGTCTCCCACATCCACCGCCAGTCGTCCAGATCGGCGTCCAGGACTGTTGCCAGACCCTTTGCACCACCCGCGTTGTTGACCAACACGTCGACACGTGGGACCACGGCCGCGAACGCGTCGACGGAATCCTCGTCGGTGACGTCGAGTTCGAGAGCGGTACCACCGATTTCCTCGGCGATCTTCTCGAGACGATCGACGCGGCGAGCACCGATCACGACGTGGAATCCCTGAGCTGCCAGGGTGCGGGCGGTGGCCTCACCGATTCCGGAGCTGGCTCCGGTGACTACGGCGATGCGGGCATCGGAAGAAATGGTCATGATGCAATCGTAGGGCTAGTCGGCGGCATACTCTGCTTCCCGTTCGATGGATTCGATGTGACGACGCGGTACTTGTATCCGGCCGGGTGTGTAGGTGACGGCGCGCAGCGCGCCGCTGTACCGGAAGGGACCATGGCGTCGTCGTACCTCCCACGACACAGGTCCCCTGGCGTCGACACCGACCGAGATACCGGTCCACGGCGCCATTCCCACCAGTTGTACTTGCCCGAGCAGCTGGCCCGCGTGAATGCCGTCGACGCTGACGTGGAGATCCCAACGCAACCGCGGTACCACCGTCACCGACAGCCCGATGCGTTCGGTGCCGAGCGCCAGCGGTCCGGCGTCGACAACGGAGTAGGAACCGAACGCGTTGTACCCGAGATGCAGATGCCCGTCCTCGACGTAGAGAAGGTACCCACCCTGCGGATCGCCATGGGCGACAAGGACACCGGCGTCACCTTCGCGGTAACCGTCGAGTTCGACCGTGATGTCGAAGTCGCGGAACCCGATCAGCTTGGATGAGCGGTAGCGCTCCAGCGGGGGCGTTCCGGCAAGTAGTCGCACCGGGCGTGAGAGTGCTCCTTCCTCCGGACGGCGAACCGCGCCGACGGTATTGCCGAGTAGAGGAAACACGGTGTTCGCCCACGCCGAGTGGTCCCAGGCCTCGGCGAGTTCGCGAACCTTGTCGGGAAACCGTGATGCCAGGTCGTCGAGCTCGGTCGGGTCGGTGCGGACGTCGAACAACTGCCAGTGCGGTTTGTCGATGTCCGCCGGGGTGAGAGCCAGCAGTTTCCAGCCGTCCTTGTAGTAGCCACGGTTGCCGGTCATCTCGGTGTACTGCTCGGTGTGAGTGCTCGGAGCGGCAGACGAACGCAGAACGGACGCGGAAGACACCCCGTCGAACTCTTTCACCGGGAGCCCGTTTCGCACACTGGGTGCGTCGATTCCGGCCAGTTCGAGCAGCGTAGGGGTCAGGTCGGTGACGTACGCGAACTGGTCGCGAATCCCGTTGTCGTCTGCTTCGGGTTTCAATCCAGCGGACCAGGACAGGAGAAAAGGAACACGGATCCCGCCGGCAAAGGATTGCCCTTTGTAGAACCGGAACGGGGTGTTGGACGTCTGTCCCCATCCACGTGGATAGTGGACGCCCAATTCAGGTCCGCCGATGAGGGATTCGTCGTGGGGGACATCGCCCACCCAGTCCGGATCCTGAATATGCGCGAACTGTGCGAAGTAGCTTCGGGTCCCGTCCGAACCGCCCTCGGCGGTGCCGCCGTTGTCGGAGGTGAAGACGATGATCGTGTTGTCGAGCTCGCCGAGTTCGTCCAGGGTGTCGACGATGCGTCCGACGCTCTGATCGATCGAGTCGACCATCGCCGCGTACACCTCCATGTAGCGGGCGAACCTGGACTGCACTTCCGGCGTGAGTGATTCCCATTCGGGGACGTCGAAGCCGGGTTCGGAGTTTCGCGGTGCTTGTTGCGTACCTTCCGGAAAGAGGCCTTGCACGAGCTGAGAGGCGAACCGCGACTCGCGGATTCGATCCCACCCTTCGTCGTAGCGGCCGCGGTACTTTTTCTGGTCGGCAGGCTTGGCCTGCAACGGTCCGTGCATGGCGACGTGTGCGAAGTAGAGGAAGAACGGCTTGTCCTGATCGTGGGCGCGGAGGTCCTTGATGTACCCGACCGCTTTGTCGGTCAGATCGTCGGTGAGGTAGTACCCCTCGGGGTACTCGTCCACGTCGACCACAGAATTGTCGGAGATCAGTTGATTGGGATAGTAGAAGGAGTTGAGGCCTTCGAGTGAGCCGTAGTAGCGATCGAAACCGCGCTGCGTCGGCCAGGAGTCACGACTTCGTCCCGGGGCCAGGTTGGCGTCGCGTACGAGGTGCCACTTGCCGACGGCATAGGTCGCATAGCCCGCGCCGCGGAGGATTTCGGGGAGTGTCTGGACGTCGTCGGCCAATTCCAGACGCAGTCCGGGGTAGCCCGGATCGGCGTTGGCGACAAAACCGTACCCGGCGCGGTGCGGATTCAGGCCGGTGAGAAGAGCTGCGCGCGACGGCGAGCAGAGGGGCGTCGTGTGATAGTTGGTCATCCGAATGCCCTGCGCGGCAAGGCGGTCGAGGGTGGGAGTCTCGATCTCGGAGCCGAACGGCCCGATGTCGCTGTACCCCATGTCGTCGATCAGAACCACGACGATGTTGGGTGATCCGGGAATCGGGGTCGTGGAGGTGGGCCACGACGGGGTCGAATCGGCTGCGGTGCGGCCGATTCGACCCTCGAAGCCTTCGTATCCGCGGGCGTGCGGAGGAGGGGCGGAATCCGGTGAAGTCATGGGAGAGTCGAGGCGCCTTCGATGATCGAGTATTCGGAAGCGTCGCCGGCGATGCTGCGGCTTCGTTCCCCGTGGATGTTGACCGGGATGTCGCCGGCAAGGGTGATGCGTTCCAGACGCCGGTACTGATCGTCGTAGTCGGCGATCGCGTAGTGCTGGGTGGCGCGGTTGTCCCAGATCGCGACGTCACCCGCTTCCCAGTTCCACCGCGTCGTGTACTCGAGCTTGATGGCGTGATCCTGCAAGAGCTTGAATACACCGTTCGACTGTTCGGTGCTCAACCCGACGAAGTTCTTGACAAAATGTCCGAGGACGAGCGTGCGTTCTCCGGTTTCGGGGTGGACCCGCACCACCGGGTGTTCCGTCTCGAAGTACGTGGACTGGAACTCCTCGCGGTAGGCGGCCGTGCGATCTTCGGTGAGCCGCTCGGCGCTGGTTGCCGCATAGTCGTAGACGTTCGTGTGGCGAGCCCAGAGGTTCTCCGCGAGCGCCTTGAGCGGATCCGGCAGTCCGTTGTAGGCGGCTACCCCTGACGCCCACGTCGTGGAACCGCCGTATTCGGGTAGCTGCACCGCGCGCAGGATCGAAGCCTTGGGGATGCGGTCGACGAAGGTGACGTCGGTGTGCCAGCTGTTGGCCTTGCCCAGGTCCGAGTCGATGGGCAGAACTTTTGCGCCGTGCGACTTCACGGTGGGGTGGGCAGTGGTCGGGGTACCCAGCAGTTGGGCGAACTCGTACTGCGAATCGTTGTCGAGGTGGTCTTGCCCGCGAAAGAAGATCACCTTGTGTTCGAGAAGTGCTTGCCGGATGAGGGAAATCGTCGCCGGGTCGAGATGCCCGCCGAGAGTGATTCCGTCGATTCGGGCGCCGATATGCGCGCCGAGGGTGGTGACAGTGCCGCGAGCGGCGTCAACGGCCGCTCCGTTCGTTGATGCCGAATTCGTGAGGGTCGGCTTGGCGAAAGCTGTAGACATGGTGCACCTTTCGTGGGGAGTGTGCCCACCCAAACACGCGAGATTTCGCCCCGACAGGGTTGCGTTCAGTGTGATCGTTACCGCACCTGATTTGTGAATCTCGGTGAAGCTGCTACTTTTGGAGCCATGTCGACCGACCAGCCTGCCGCTTTGCGGGTCACCTATGTGACCGCTGCGCTTGGTTCGCGTCTGCCTCTGGCGCGAGAGCTGTGTTGTCGCCGCCGTTCTTTCTGCAGCTAATTTCTGCGCCTTTTCTGTCTATTTCTTCGTGTGACCAGTGGAAACGCTGATTTCTCGGTCGACAGAGATATGCGCCTTCTCCTCCTTCTGCAAGGGACAGCCATGTCGACACCCACAATCTCCGCCATTCCGAACATCCGATCGCGAACCGCGCTCTCGGGAACCCGGACCCGTACCCAGATAGTTGCGCCCGAACTACGCATCGCCGACGGTCCGTCCGCGACTGTGTTGCGCATTGCTCGATCCCGTGGGCCGCTCTCACGTGACACTGCGGCAAAGGCATCAGGGCTGAGCATCGCCACCGTGAACCGGCAGGTCACGAGCCTGCTGGACCTCGGGATCCTGCGCGAACGCGCGGACCTGACGGCATCCGGAGCAATCGGGCGTCCGCGAGTTCCGTTCGAGGTCAACCACGAGCCTTATCTGACAGTCGGCATCCACATCGGTGCCGTCGTCACCAGCATCATCGCCAGCGACATTCGTGGAAAGGTGCTCGGCGCCGTCGAGATTCCGACGCCTGCCACCAATTCTGCTGTCGCGCTTGCCACGATTGCGCGCTCGGCCAAATCCTTTGCCTCGCGGTGGCACAAGCGTCGTCCGCTCGCCGTCGGCGTGGCCATCGGCGGTCGCGTCGATTCAGCGACCGGAGTCGTCGATCACCCGCGTCTGGGATGGAAGGGCGCCAAGGTCGGGTCCATCATCGGAGCCGGCTTGGATCTCCCTGTATCGGTAGCCGCCCACGTCGAGGCGATGGCCGCGTCGGAACTTCTGCTCAGCACCGACCGTGCCGAAGCCCCGACGCCGGGCACTACCGGCCTGTACTTCTATGCTCGTGAAACTGCCGGTATCGCAATCACTTTCGAAGGGCGAGTACACACGCCGTCCAGCGGACCCGGTTCGATCGCGCACCTCCCCACCGGTTCGTCCGCACGGTGCACCTGCGGAGCCGTGGGTTGCCTTGAAGCGACGATCAGTGACCGCGCCGTAGTCGCGCGGGCTTTGTCTTCGGGCGCCGTGATCCAGGGCAGCGAGCGTGTCACGATCGCGGACGTCTACCGGGCCGCGTCGTCGGGTTCCATTCCGGCACACGAGCTTCTGGTTGATCGAGCACGCGTCCTCGGCCGGACAGTGGCGATGCTGCGTGACCTGTTCAACCCGGATCGGGTGATTCTGGGTGGTCAGGCATTTACCGACTATCCCGCCGGGGTGCCCCATGTCGCCGAGGCCTTCTCGACGGCATCCTCCTTGGAGCGTAAGGACATTCGAATTACCGGTTTCGGCAATCGGGTTCAGGAATACGCTTCCACGGTCGTGTCACTGAGCTCACTGTTTGCTGATCCCGCTGCGGCTATGCGCCGCGCGTCGGCCGTCTGACTGCGAAGAGGGTAGTCAGAGTTCCGGTCGATCCAAGACTCGCAACCATGATCCGTCGGGCTGGCGGCGCGCGACCTGCGTGCGCCCGCCGGTTCCGTCGGAAGGTTTGGTCGAGGTCATTGCCAGGTCGCCGCTGATCACCGTCGGTAGAGATTCCTCGACGGTGAATCTCGGTGCAGCTGCCAGCATCTGAGAGATCACCTCGCGGATGGCTTGGCGGCCCACGGTGAGGGATCCGGGCGGGAAGGCCATCACCGCATCCTCCTCGTAAAGTGCGGCGACGGCGTCTGCGTCACCAGCGTTGGCAAACTGCACGAAAAGCTTCGCGATGTCTTCCGGGGTTCCGGCCTTCTGAACGTCATCTGTTGTTGTCATGCTTCCATCGTTCTACCGTACCGGCGATAAGTCCAAGATCTAGTTTGTCTCGCAGCTAGAATTAGCAGTTATGGAACTTCGGCAACTCGAGTACTTTGTCGCTGTCGTTGAGGAAGCTAATTTCACTCGCGCCGCCGAGCGGCTTCACGTAGCCCAGCCGGGTGTGAGTGCGCAGGTCAAAAGGCTGGAACGTGAGCTGGGGCAGGAATTGCTCGATCGTAGTGGTCGAACCGTTCGTCTGACCGACGCCGGGCGAGCTGTCCTCCCACACGCCTACGCTGCACTTGCTTCCGTTCAGAGCACCCGCGACGCTGTCGATGCCCTGAACGGACTTGTTCGCGGCTCCGTTTCGGTCGGGATGGTCACCGCCTGTGCCTCCGCCGATCTGACCGATCTGCTCAGTCGGTTGCACACCAGACACCCCGGCCTGGACATCTCGCTGGCCGAGGACGATTCGCGCAGTCTGCTTGCCGGAGTGTCGGACGGAACCTTCGACATAGCCGTCATCGGGGTGGCGGGAGAGCTGCCGGAAGGGCTCGAATCGAGGGTGATCACCGACGAACGACTGGTGGCCGGAGTGGCAACGGATCATCCGCTGGCCGAGGTGTCGTCTCTACCGTTTGCCGAGCTCGCCACGCGATCGGTCATCTGTCTGCCGGAGGGAACCGGTATCAGGACGTGTCTGAACTTCGCGTGCGCCGCGGCCGGCACCACGCCGACGGTTGCGCTCGAGGCAAGCAACCTCGGCATCATCGTTTCATTGGCAGCGCAGGGGCTGGGAATGGCCGTGCTTCCCGAGTCGGCAGTGGGGGAGTTGCATCGGATCGATCTCGAACCGGAGGCGCGATCTCGGCTGGAATTGGTCTGGCGTTCGTCGGGCGGCAAGAATCCTGCGGCCTCCGCTCTCATCGATCTTGCGAGAGCTGTTCCCGCCGAGTGAGTTCGGCCTGCGCCCGATCCAATCCGCCGTGCTCGAGAGCAGCCAACCTCGACCTGTCCTTCCAGACAATGGTGCCGCGTCGCCGGACGATGACCGACATCGTTCCACCGAGATGCTCGAGCGCTCCTGGCACGTTTCGACGCTCGGCAGGTATCGGAACAGGAAGTATGTGTGCGTCGGCGATGGGTGCGGTCCCGTTGATGTCGACGCTCCACTTCCGGCTGTAACCCCGAAGCGTCCAGCGATCGTCGGACACCGTCGTCTCCACCTGTGACGTCAGTGGATTACCCAGCCGCAATACCGTTCCGTCCGGTAGCGCGGCAACGACGGCGGTGACTTCGGTGCGCAGAGGTCCGGCGCTGACCTGTCCGCCGGCAAACGCCACGCAGGCTCGAGGATCGGTGAACCCCTGTGCCTGTCCCCACCACCAGGATTCCGGAAATCCTCCCTTTCCCCAGTTCTTCTCGCCGTACACCTGCGCTCCGGTGAGATCCCAGCTCTGCCCGTCGATGACGGCGCTTCCCTCGACCCGGCCGCCGAGCAGCCACGGATGCCAGTACTGATTGAGTGCGGGAATTGATTGGAAGTAACTCGATCCCCCGAAGCGGCGGTGCGGCCAGAATCGCTGACTACTGATGCGCACGTCGAGATGACTGTCGCCGAAATCGACCTGGAGTCGATCGGCATTGCCGCGGAAAGCGTTGTCGGCGTAGGCCCCCAGGATACGGGGATCGGCCGATCCATTCGGATGCTCAGCAGTGCGGAGGAATCCGCCTGGATGTGCCGCGAGACCGAGCGTCGACCAGCTGTCGCCGTCGGCCTTGTTGATTCCGGCGAGCGCGATCACCACCCGCCCGCTGTCTGGCATCGTGAATCGCCAGAAGTAACCCTCCATCGCAACGTCATGGGAGGCAAGCAGATTGCCGTACGGCAGGGTGGCACCCGAAGCGCGGTACGCGGGAAGCTTCACGATCCCAGTACTGCCTGTGATGCGGTGACCTGAGCGACGAGGCGGCCCTCGTCGTCGCGGATCTCGGTCACCACCGCGACGGTGCTGCGCCCCGCGTGCAGTGGCCGGGCGGTGGCGGTGACCGTGCCCTTGCGCACGCCGCGAGTGAAGACGGTCGACGAACTGGTGGTGGACGTACTTGCGCCGGGCGGCAGATTGAGGAATGCACAGACGGCGCCGACGCTGTCTGCCAGCGTCATCAAGGCGCCGCCGTGCATTCCGTTGCCGGCGGTGGTGCGGTGGCTGTCCCAATCCAGATGGCCGACAACCTGTTCGGGTGCCGCGCTGTCCAACTGAATTCCGGTGTGAACTGCAAAAGGCATGCTCGCGACAAGTTGTTCGAGGTCCATGCCTACCGATGTTAACGAGCCGCCGAAACCTCCGTCGGGACTTCGGTTTATCGAGGGCGGTGACTCACAGGGGCAGGGCGGTTTCCGACAGCCCTTCCGGCGCGTTGCGACGACGGAACCACTCGGTGCCGAATGCCGCGGCGAGCTGCTCCGTCGGCATTTCGAGGAACGGGCCGAAATCGCCGACCTGCGTTGCGTGCGCGTACATGGCCGCGCGCTTGGACGAGATCACCGAACTGACGTCGACTGCGGTGGTGAGTTGGTCAGCCGGAAGCCCGAACGATTCGATGTCCGGCGGCTGCGCCTCCTCGGTCCACTCGGGGTTGGCCTGCATCAGCATCTTCATGTGATCGCGGTTGGTGGACGCCTCGTAGACGAACGGCGTGCCCGCGAGTTCTGCAGCACGAACGCCGACGTGGTGGACCTGGATGTGATCCGGGTGGCCGTATCCGCCGTTGGGGTCGTAGATGGTCAGGACATCGGCGTTCTCTTCACGAAGAACCTCGGCCAGACGCTCGGCGGCCTTCTCGACGTCGACGTTGCAGAACGCTTCCGGATTCTCGTTCTCGGGCGTACCCACCATCCCCGAATCCGGGTAGTGCAGGGACACGACGCGACTGGCACCCAACGCGTCGGTGGACGCCTCGAGCTCACGGCTGCGGCGCTGAGCCAACGTCTCGTATTCGTCCAACAGTCCGTCGGGGAATTCACCGAGAGCACCGTCGGTAGCGGTGACGACTACGACGCGGTGACCTGCGTCGGCGGCCATTCTCATCACGCCGCCCGTAGTGAAAACTTCGTCATCGGGATGGGCGTGGAAACACACCAGGACACTCATTCGCGCAATCGTAAGGCAAGTTACCGACAGGTCAACCCGAGCGCACAGTGAAAACGATTTGTCGAGTCGGCCTCGGCTCTGTGAACCTTGTTCAGTGCACGAGAAGCTGACATGAGCGAATCCACCAACAAAGGCCTGCTGAGCGCCTACCGCGAGATCTTTGCCGCCCCCGGATCGGTCGCCTTCTCGGCCGCCGGATTTGTCGCAAGGCTGCCGATCGCCATGATCGGTATCGGAATCGTGACGATGATCTCGCAACTTCGTGGTGACTACGCGCTCGCCGGCGCGCTCGCCGCGGTTTTTGCGCTCTCGTCGGCGATCATCGCGCCCGCGGTCTCGCGTGCGGTCGACCGCTTCGGACAGCGAGCGGTCCTGCCGATTGCCGCAGCCGTGAGCGTCACCGCGATCGGGGCGCTCCTGCTCGCAGTCCGGATGGAAGCTCCCGACTGGCTGCTGTTCGTTCTGGTCGTCCCCGGCGGCGCCACTCCGACGATCGGCGCGATGATTCGCGCCAGGTGGGTGGCGATCTATGTCGGAAAACCTCAGCTGCGCACCGCCTTCGCCTTCGAATCGGTGGTGGACGAGCTCTGCTTCGTGGCGGGCCCGGTCATATCGGTAGGTCTGAGCATCGGGCTCTTCCCCGAGGCTGGACCACTGGCAGGGTTGATCCTGCTGGTCACCGGAACCCTGCTGCTGGTCATACAGCGCGGAACCGAACCGAAGGTGCATCCGCGTCGACCCGGCCGCGGACGATCGGTTCTCGGTAACCACGTGATGTGGATCGTCATCGTGATCATGGTGATGCTCGGAACGATCTTCGGCGTCATCGACGTCGGCGCCATCGCGTTCACCAAGGAACAGAATTCGCCGGGGTCGGCGACGCTGGTCCTCGCGCTGTTCGCCGGCGGTTCGGGAATCGCGGGACTGATCTTCGGGTCGATGCACCCGGCGCGATCGCTGCGCGGGCAGTTGATGATCGCGTCCTCGGCGGTCGCCGTTCTCAGCGTCCCGCTTCTGTTGGTCGGAAACGTGGCCGCACTTGCGGGTGCCTACGTGCTGGCGGGCGCGACCATCGCACCGACGCTCATCATCGCGACAGCCCTGGTCGAACAGATCGTCCCACCGGAAAAGCTCACCGAGGGAATGACCCTGACGGTTACCGGCCTCGGCGTCGGCGTGGCGCTCGGGTCTGCGCTGGCCGGACAGCTGATCGATCGCTACGGCGTCCCGTCGGCCTACATGCTCGCCGTCGGCGCCGCAGTCGCAGCCTCTATCGTGACGGCATGTCTATTCGTGAAGCCGTCAGCGTCGACGGCACGTCCATCGTCTATCGAGTAACCGGAAATTCGGCGGGGACCCCGCTGGTGTTGCTGCACGGCTGGGCTCAGTCCTCGCAGTGCTGGGGCGAGCAGGTCCTCGCGGACCTGGCCGCGGACTATCGGCTGATCGCCGTCGATCTGCGCGGCCACGGTTACTCAGATGCGCCCGAATCCGGATACGACGATTCCGCGAACTGGGCCGGCGACGTCGCGGCTGTTCTTGCGGCCGAAGGCGTCACCGAGAACGCGATCCTGCTCGGCTGGTCGTACGGCGGTCTGGTGATCTGCGATTACCTGGCAGCGCACGGCACCGGCGCGGTGGCGGGCGCGGTTCTGGTCGGGGCGATCACCAGCATCGGGCGCGGCGAAAAAGGTGGCAAGGTCGGCTCGGCGATGCGTAGCGCAGTTCCCGGCGCGATGTCCGAAGATCCCCGCGAGGCGATCCGTGCACTCGGCGCTTTCGGCAATGCTCTCACCGGCCCACCCGAGGGCAAGGGTGCAGCGTCGCAGGCCTTGTTCGGGTACAGCCTCTCGACGCGTCCGCGGGTGCGCGCAGCACTGTTCAACCGTGCTGTCGGTCACGACGAGTTGCTTCGCAACCTGGACATCCCGGTCCTCGTTCTGCACGGAACCGACGACTCCGTCGTCGACGTGAGCGCAGGTAAGCACGCCGAGGAACTGATTCCCAAGTCCCAGGCGTCGTACTGGGAAGGCTGCAATCACGGCCCGTTCGTGGAGGATCCGACACGATTCGTGTCCGAAGTGCGAACCTTCATCTCGAGCCTCGGTTAGAGTTCGCGCCCGGTGAGGGGGCAGTATGGAGTCGTGACGCCCATGCACATTTCGCGCCCTCGCCGGGTGGCCGTTCTCTCGGTCCACACCTCGCCATTGGCACAACCCGGCACCGGTGACGCGGGTGGGATGAACGTCTACGTTCTGCAATCCGCCATTCAGCTCGCCAAACGTGGCGTCGAGGTGGAGATATTCACCCGCGCGACGTCCTCGGCCGACGCACCCGTGGTGGACGCCGCTCCCGGAGTGCGGGTTCGGAACATTGCTGCTGGTCCCTTCGAAGGGCTGGACAAGGCGGATCTGCCGACTCAACTGTGTGCCTTCGTCGCAGGAGTTCTGCGGGAGGAAGCGCGCCACGAGCCCGGGTACTACAGCCTGATTCACTCGCACTACTGGTTGTCCGGTCAGGTCGGCTGGCTGGCCCGCGACCGCTGGGGCGTGCCCCTCGTACACACCGCCCACACCCTCGCGGCGGTGAAGAATCTTTCGCTTGCCGAGGGAGACACCCCGGAGCCGGCAGCACGTCAGATCGGCGAGCAGCAAGTAGTCGCCGAGTCCGATCGCCTGGTCGCCAACACCACCGACGAAGCCAAGGCGCTGCACGAGTTGTACGGCGCAGATCCCACGCGTATCGACGTCGTGGCTCCCGGCGCCGATCTCACCCGCTACCGACCGGGCGATCGCGATTCCGCCCGCGCGTCGTTGGGGTTGGACCCGGGCGAGGTCGTCGTGACTTTCGTCGGCCGGATCCAACCTCTGAAAGCGCCGGACGTTCTGCTGCGTGCTGCCGCCGAAGTGATCAGCCGTCGCCCCGAGTTGCCGTTGCGCATCCTCGTCGTCGGCGGGCCGTCCGGAACTGGCCTCGCGCGGCCGGACGTGCTGATCGAACTGGCACGCTCACTCGGCATCACAGCGCAGGTGACGTTCTTGCCGCCGCAGGCTCCTGAGCGTCTCGCCGATGTCTACCGTGCCTCGGATCTGGTTGCGGTGCCGAGCTATTCGGAGTCCTTCGGATTGGTCGCCATCGAAGCTCAAGCCTGCGGAACTCCCGTGATCGCCGCCGACGTCGGCGGACTGGGAGTAGCCGTACGCAACGGGGAGACAGGCCTGCTGGTTCAAGGACACCGCACCGAAGACTGGGCCGGCGCCCTCGAATCTTTGGTGACAGCACCGACGCGCTTGGCCGAACTCGCCGCGCAGGCACCGCGTCACGCCGAAAATTTCTCGTGGGAACACACCGCGGACGGTTTGCTCGAGAGCTATCGCAAAGCCGCAGTCAACTACAACAACGGAACCGGTCCCAGCGACTTCTCGCCCCGCCGTGCGCGGGGTCTGTGGCGTCTGCGCCGGACCGGGGGAGTGCGTACATGAGCAGCATTTCGGACACCATCGAGCAGGCCCTCACCGAGCGTGAACTCGACTTCACCAGAAAAGACGACGCGCATTTCATCGTCGAACTTCCCGGTGAACACAAACTCAAGACGTCGACTCTGCTCACCGTTGGCAATCACGGTGTGCGGGTCGAGGCCTTCGTGTGCCGCAAGGTGGACGAGAACTTCGAAGGCGTCTACAAGTTCCTGCTCAAGCGCAACCGCCGTCTGTACGGGGTGGCGTACACACTCGACAAGGTCGGGGACATCTACCTGGTCGGCAAGATCGCGGAGCATGCCGTGACCGGCGATGAACTCGACCGAGTGCTCGGTCAGGTTCTCGAAGCCGCCGACGGCGATTTCAACGTCATCCTCGAACTCGGCTTCTCCTCGTCCATCAAGCGTGAGTGGGCGTGGCGGGTGTCGCGAGGCGAGTCGCTGGCGAATCTCGAACCGTTCAAGCACCTCATCGAGGAGGAGCCCGCGCAGAGCTGATCGAGCGGGGTGAGACACATCGCGGATGTGTCACGTAAAGTGACCTTTACTTGTGACTGTCGTCACGGAATAATACTGTTCCCGTGAGTCACAGTAAGTTGGTCACACCACCCCGCCGCGCAACTTTTCGAGGAGCACAGTGAGCTTCAAGAGTCCGTTCCCCGACGTTGAAATCCCCAACCTCAGCGTCTACGACTTCCTGTTCGGAAACACCGACCCCGCAGACCTCGACAAGACGGCATTCGTCGAGGGCAGTTCGGGCGCAGTCACCACATACGCTTCGCTGATCGCACAGATCAACGGCGTTGCAGGCGCTCTCGCAGCGCGCGGACTCAGCGTCGGCGACGTGGTCGGGCTGCATTCGCCCAACGTCCCGGCCTTCGGTTCCGTCTTCCACGGCATCCTTCGTGCCGGTGGCGTCGCGACCACGATCAACGCGCTCTACACCGCCGAGGACATCGCCAAGCAGCTCACCGATTCCAAGGCCAAGTTCCTCTTCACCGTCTCGCCGCTCCTGCCGCAGGCAAAGGCCGCTGCTGACCTGGTCGGTATCCCGGCCGAGAACGTGTTCGTACTCGACGGGGCCGAAGGCCACCTCTCGCTGCGTGATCTGCTCGGCGAGGGTGCAGCGGCGCCCGAGGTCTCCTTCGATCCGGCCACCCAACTCGCGGTGCTGCCGTACTCCTCGGGCACCACCGGCCGACCCAAGGGGGTCATGCTCACCCATCGGAACCTCGTGGCCAACGTCTGCCAGATCATTCCGCGGATGGGCATCGAGACCGACGACAAGATCCTCGCGGTCCTACCGTTCTTCCACATCTACGGCATGACGGTCCTGCTCAACGCTGCGCTCTACCGCCGCGCGAGCCTCATCACGATGCCGAAGTTCGATCTCGTCGAGTTCCTGCGGATCGTCGCCGAGCAGAAGTCGACGTACATCTTCGTCGCACCGCCCGTTGCCGTCGCGCTGGCAAAGCACCCGCTCGTCGATCAGTACGACCTCTCGAGCGTGCACACCATCTTCTCCGGTGCGGCCCCGCTCGACGCGGCGCTCGGCAAGGCCGTCGCCGACCGGTTGAACTGCCACGTCCGCCAGGGCTACGGCATGTCCGAGATGAGCCCGGTCTCGCACGCGATCCCGTTCGATCGTGACGACATCGCCCTCGACACGTGTGGTCCGACCATCGCCAACATGGAATGCAAGCTCGTCGACCCCGGAACGGGCGAAGAGGTCGCGTACCCGGCTCTCGGCTCGGACGGCGTCAGCGAGCCCGGCGAACTGTGGTGCAAGGGCCCGAACATCATGCTCGGCTACCTCGGCAACGACCAGGCCACCAAGGACACCCTCGACGACGACGGTTACCTGCACACCGGTGACATCGCGACCGTCGACGGCGACGGCGTCGTCAAGATCGTCGACCGCCTCAAGGAACTGATCAAGTACAAGGGCTACCAGGTTCCCCCGGCGGAACTCGAGGCCTTGCTGCTGACCCATCCGCAGATCGCCGACGCCGCAGTGATCGGCGTGCTCGACGCCGAGGGCGAAGAGGTTCCGAAGGCATTCGTGGTGCTCCAGGACGGCGCCGAGTTGACCGAAGCCGACGTGATCTCGTTCGTCGCCGAGCGCGTCTCGCCGCACAAGAAGGTTCGCCAGGTTTCGTTCATCAGCACCGTGCCGAAATCCGCGGCCGGAAAGATCCTCCGCAAGGATCTGCGAACTGCGGAAGTAGGCCCGAGCTGATTTCCGGACAGGGTTGATCAAGAAGGGTTCCGGTACTCGTGCCAGGATGAACGCCATGAGTATCGGAACCCTGGTCCTGCTCCGCCACGGCGAGAGCGAATGGAATGCACTCAATCTGTTCACCGGCTGGGTGGACGTACACCTGACAGACAAGGGCATGGCCGAGGGCAAGCGCGCCGGCGAACTGCTCGCCGAGCACAACTTGTTGCCCGACGTTCTCTACACGTCTCTGCTGCGCCGCGCGATCAGCACAGCCAACCTCGCGCTCGACGCCGCCGATCGCCACTGGATCCCGGTAGTGCGCGACTGGCGTCTCAACGAGCGCCACTACGGCGCTCTGCAGGGCAAGAACAAGGCGCAGACCAAGGAAGAGTACGGAAACGAGCAGTTCATGCTCTGGCGTCGTAGCTACGACACCCCGCCGCCCGCCATCGAAGCCGGCAGCGAGTACAGCCAGGACACCGATCCCCGGTACGCGAACCTCGACGAGGTTCCCTTGACCGAGTGCCTGCTCGACGTCGTCAAGCGTCTGATCCCGTACTGGGAGGACACCATCTCCCAGGAGCTGCTCGCCGGCCGGAACGTGCTGGTCACCGCGCACGGCAACTCGCTGCGTGCGTTGGTCAAGCACCTCGACGGCATCTCGGACGAGGACATCGCGGGCCTGAACATCCCGACCGGAATCCCGCTGCGTTACGACCTCGACGAGAACCTGAAGCCGCTCAATCCCGGCGGCACCTACCTGGATCCGGAGGCCGCAGCTGCCGGCGCCGCCGCGGTGGCGAATCAGGGCGGAAAGTAGCAACCCGATGATGTGCGTCGAGGCCCCCCGAACAGTGATTTCGGGGGGCCTCGGCCAACAGCAGATGAACGACGAACCAACGCCGTCCACCTGGCGGATTACACGGGTGGGAACGTCCGAACCCGCCGTAACCGACTCTTCGCGCGAACGTACGATTGCGCCGTGAGTGTCGTGATTGCAGTGCTGCTGGTCGTGGTCGCCGGCTTGGTCGGCTACCTCGTCGGCGGGGTGCTGGTACCCAGGCTGTCGTCGCGCCAGAGTCAGCGCTCGGACGAACAGACCGGGCTCACGATGTCCCAGGTTCTCGACCTCATCGTGTTGGCTTCGGAAAGCGGTATCGCCGTCGTCGACGGTTTTCACGACGTCGTGCTCTTCAATCCTCGCGCCGAGGAACTCGGTCTCGTCAAGAATCGTCTGGTCGACGAGCGAGCTTGGCGGGCTGCTCAGGAAGTTCTGCGGACCGGTCAACCTGTCGAGGTCGATCTGACGGCGCAGACCGCTCAGCGGGGCCGCGACAAGATCGCGGTACGTGGCACGGCCCGGTTGCTCAGCAAGGACGATCGCAACTTCGTGGTCCTGTTCGCCGACGACGATTCCGAGCAGGTCCGCATGGAGGCGACCCGACGCGATTTCGTCGCGAACGTCAGCCACGAACTGAAGACGCCGGTCGGTGCGATGAGCCTGCTCGCGGAGGCACTGCTCGAGTCCGCTGACGACCCGGAATCGGTGCGGCACTTCGGCGAACGGGTGCTCGGTGAGTCGATTCGTCTGGGCAAGATGGTCACCGAGTTGATCGCACTCTCGCGTCTGCAAGGTGCCGAGAAGCTGCCGGATCTCGACGTGGTCGACGTCGACACCGTGGTGTCCGAAGCACTGTCGAGGTCGAATCTGTCGGCCGAGGCCGCCGGGATCACGGTCACCACCGACCATCCGAGTGGGCTGGAAGTACTCGGGGATCAGACTCTCCTCGTCACGGCATTGTCCAACCTCATCGAGAACGCTATTGCGTACTCGCCCAAGGGTTCTCCGGTTTCCGTCAGTCGGTCGGTACGCGGCGACAATGTCGCGATCGCAGTCACCGACCGAGGAGAAGGCATCGCGAAAGCGGACCAGGAGCGAGTGTTCGAGAGATTCTTCCGCGTGGACAAGGCGCGGTCACGGCAGACCGGTGGAACCGGTCTGGGGCTGGCGATCGTCAAACACGTCGCGGCCAATCACAACGGCTCCATCGAACTGTGGAGCAAACCGGGTACAGGGTCTACCTTCACGTTGCAGATACCGGCACACGTGGAGTCGGACGACGACATCGACTCTGACGACGCGGGAACCGCCGGTTCCACGCGGATCGGCAGACGAGAACAAGGCAGTAGAGAAAACGGCATGGAGGCCAAACGATGACGAGTGTGCTGATCGTGGAGGACGAGGAGTCCTTGGCGGACCCGCTGGCGTTCCTGCTCCGCAAGGAAGGCTTCGAGACCACCATCGTCAACGACGGACCGTCGGCGTTGGCGGAATTCGATCGCTCCGGAGCGGACATCGTCCTGCTCGACCTCATGCTGCCCGGCATGAGTGGCACGGACGTCTGCAAGGCGCTGCGGTCGCGCTCCGGCGTCCCCGTCATCATGGTGACGGCGCGTGACAGTGAGATCGACAAGGTCGTCGGACTGGAACTCGGTGCGGACGACTATGTGACCAAACCGTATTCGGCGCGTGAGCTGATCGCTCGCATCCGTGCGGTGCTGCGCCGCGGGGTGGAGAACGAGGCGGACCTCGCCTCCGACAACGGGGTGCTCGAGGCCGGACCGGTACGGATGGACGTCGAGCGCCACGTCGTGCAGGTCGCGGGTAACCCGGTGACGTTGCCGCTCAAGGAGTTCGATCTCCTCGAGTACCTGCTCCGCAACTCCGGTCGGGTGCTGACCCGCGGACAGTTGATCGACCGCGTCTGGGGCGCCGACTACGTCGGTGACACCAAAACCCTTGACGTACACGTGAAGCGGTTGCGTTCGAAGATCGAATCGGATCCGGCCAAGCCGGAACATCTGGTCACGGTCCGTGGATTGGGTTACAAGCTCGAAGCGTGATCGAACCTCGTCGAGAAGAAATGTCGAGAAGAATTCAGCCGCTCACACGATCGTGTGAGCGGCTGAATTCTTTTTGTTCAGGCGGAGTCAGCCCTGAGCTTTGTTCTGAGCGATCGTGGTCGCCGGATGGACTGCGATGAGGCCGAGGCCCGCGCGACGCCTGCAGAGGCGAGCCAGCTCGTCGTACGCGCGCTTTCCGAGAAGTTCCGTCAACTCGGGCCCGTAGGACTGCCAGACCTGCCGCTCCCCGACATGAGCGTCGGGGGAGCCGGAGCAGTACCAGGCGAGGTCGTCGCCGCCCTCACCCCAGCCGCGGCGGTCGTACTCGGTGATCGTGGTCTTGAGGATCTGGACGCCGTCCGGCCGGTCGACCCAGTCCTGGGTGCGGCGGATCGGTAGCTGCCAGCACACGTCCGGTTTCACCTCGAGCGGCTCGATGCCCTTCTTGAGCGCCATGGAATGCAGAGCGCAGCCCTCGCCCCCGGCAAAACCCGGCCGGTTGAGGAAGATGCACGCTCCTTTGTAGCGGCGGGTGCGCAGCGCGGGCTCGTCCTCGAGGTCGTCTTCTTCGACGTAGCCCTTCTTGCCGAGACCCTTTTCCATGAACTGCCAGTCTTCGGCTGTGAGCATTTTCACTGACGCATCGAGCTTGTCCTGATCTTCCTGATCGGAGAGGAAAGCGCCGTGCGAGCAGCAACCGTCGTCCGGGCGGTCTCCGATGATGCCCTGACACGCCGGCGTGCCGAACACGCAGGTCCAATGCGAGAGCAACCACGTCATATCAGCGGAAATGAGGTGTTCGGAGTTATCCGGATCGACAAATTCGACCCATTCGCGCGGGAAATCGAGATCGACCTCGGGGCTCGGAGTCATCTTGTGGGACCGGTCTGGGTTACCTGCTGTCACAAGGGCCGACCGTAGACCCAGTAACGTGGCGATGTGCGACTAGGGGTACTCGACGTCGGAAGCAATACCGTCCATCTATTGGTTGTGGACGCCCATCGGGGCGGCCACCCAACACCCATGAGCTCGACCAAGTCCACGTTGAGGCTGGCAGAAAACACTGACGACCGTGGCGATATCACCACGTCAGGAGCCGATCGGTTGGTGTCGACGGTTTCCGAATTCGCCGGTATCGCCAAGACGTCCGGGTGCGAGGAAATGATGGCTTTTGCCACTTCCGCGGTCCGTGACGCCAACAATTCCGAAGCCGTACTCGCCCGCGTCCGCGCCGAGACCGGAGTCAACCTCGAGGTTCTGTCCGGGGTCGACGAAGCCCGCTTGACCTTTCTGGCCGTGCGCCGCTGGTACGGCTGGAGCGCCGGACGCATCCTGAACCTGGACATCGGCGGCGGCTCGCTCGAACTCACAGCAGGTGGTGACGAGGATCCGGACGTCGCCTTCTCACTGCAACTCGGTGCCGGACGGTTGACGCGCGACTGGCTACAGGCCGATCCGCCGGGCAAGCGCCGGGTCGCTGTATTGCGTGACTGGCTGGACGCGGAGTTGGTCGGACCAGCCAAGGAACTGCGCGCCGCCGGCGACTGGGACCGCACGGTCGGGACTTCGAAGACCTTCCGATCGTTGGCTCGGCTCACCGGCGCGGCCCCTTCTGCCGCAGGCCCCCGGGCAAAACGGACCCTGACTTCCAGCGGACTCAGGCAACTCATAGCCTTCATATCCAGGATGACGGCGGCGGACCGTGCAGAATTGGAAGGAGTGAGCTCGGATCGGTCACAGCAGATTGTGGCCGGCGCGCTCATCGCAGAGGCAACCATGCGGGCGCTCGGAGTGGACGAACTGGAAATTTGTCCCTGGGCACTGCGTGAGGGTCTGATTCTGCGAAAGCTCGACACAGAAATGGGCGGTGAATTGGTGGTGAGTGCTTGATGACCGAGGACAGTCAGCAGATTTCCGTAGCGGAACTGCTCAAGCGGAACGGTCAGAGCGTCGAATCCCGAGGTGGACGACGCCGGCGCGGCGTAGCCGGTGGCATCTCCGTCGCCGAACTGACGGGTGAGATCCCGATCGTTCGCCAGTCGGGATCGCGCGCGGCCGCCGAGCCCGAGTCCGACGAACCAGCAGCCCAGCCCGAAGCCGCTGCGCCGGAAAACTCTGCACCTTCAGCGCCGGCCGAGGCTGTCGCGGAAACCGCCAAGTCAGCCGAACCGGCACCGAAGGTTCCCGCCGATCGCACCGCAGCCTTCGCCGTCTCGTTCGACGACGACGATGACGATGACGAGCCGCAGGCACCCAAGGGCGAGTCGAAGCCGGTTGCTGCGCCGCCGGTCACCACTCCGAAGCCGACTTCCACACCTTCGCCGGGACAGACCTCGAAGTCCTCGCCCGGGCAGTGGGTGAGCCGGGCACCGCTCAACTCCTCGTCACCGACGCAGGTAACGCAGGAACCAGCCCTGCTGTCGGGTCAGACCCTGGCGGGCGACCTGATGCGTCAGGAGCGCGCCGCAACGCAGTCGCCGTCGTTGCGTCCGCCGATCCTGCCGCCGCGTGTCCCCACTCCAGTCGTGAAGGCACCTGCACCGACTGCTCCTGCTCCGGCCGCGCCGGAAGAGAGCACCGAACTGATCGACAAGATCGCAGACGCGGATGCCGGCGAGGCCGAATCCACCGCCGTGGTCGATCTGGTCAAGGCGCCGGCTGTCGATGACGGTGCAAAAAAGACCAGTGCCGCCGCGGAGTCCGATGTCGAAGCCGAATCGGCAGCGGAAGAGGCAGGCGAGCGTAACTCGATCCGTGAATGGGCAGTGCTTGCCGGTCAGGTGGTTGTTGCACTGATCGTCGGCGGCGCGATGTTCAAGGGCTTCGAGAAGCTGTGGGACATGCTGCCATGGGTGGCGTTGGTGCTCGCGCTGATCGTGATCGTCGGCCTGGTTGCTGTCGTGCGGGTTCTGCGGAAGACGGACGACATCACGAGTTTCGTGATCGCGGTGGTCGTCGGCATGATCGTGACGCTCGGTCCACTGGCGTTCTTGTTGACCTCGGGTTGATCGGACGATGATCGGGGGATCGCAGCGCATGGTTCGTCGGCCGATAGCCGTCGGCCTGTCGACGGCTTCGGTGTATCCGGAGAACACGGAAGCGGCATTTCGCTACGCCGCTGATCTCGGATACGACGGCGTCGAACTGATGGTGTGGGCCGAATCCGTGAGTCAGGACATCGGTGCTGTCGCTGCCCTCGTTCGCAAGTATGCGATTCCGGTGCAGGCCGTGCATGCGCCGTGTCTGCTGATTTCGCAGCGCGTGTGGGGTTCCGATCCGGTCGAGAAGCTCGAGCGTTCGGTGCGCACCGCCGAAACCTTGGGAGCGACGACGGTGGTCGTCCACCCGCCGTTCCGGTGGCAGCGCAAGTACGCCGAAGGCTTCGCGGAACAGGTTGTCGAACTCGAATCGAAGAGCAGCGTCGTTGTGGCGGTGGAGAACATGTTCCCCATGCGCGCCGACAGCTTCTTCGGCGGCAAGGACAAGTCCGCGGAGCGTCTGCGTAAACGTGGCGGTCCAGGGGCAGCGTTGTCCGCGTTCAGTCCGTCGTACGACCCGACCGATTCCGATCATGCTCACTACACACTCGACCTGTCGCACACCGCGACGGCGGGCATGGATGCCCTGGAGTTGGCCTCCCGTATGGGCAAGGGGCTCGAGCACCTGCACCTGGCCGACGGTCGCGGGGCGTCGATGGACGAGCACCTGATTCCGGGGCATGGCTCACAGCCGTGCGCGGAGTTGTGTCAGCAATTGGCTGCGAGCGAATTCAGCGGCCAGGCAGTCATCGAGATCAACACGCAGAACGCGCGCACCCGGCGGGAGCGGTCGTCGATGCTGGCGCAGGCGCTCGCGTTTGCACGCGAGCACCTGGCACGCTCAGCGGTGGCCGGCAAGTAGCGCAGCTTCGAACTGCGCGCGCACCTTCTCGACGTGTGCGTCGAGGTCTTTGGTCTCCCAGCCTTCGGTCGAGATGGGATCGAGCACCGAGACATAGACCGGGCCTGGATGGGCGACAAGCGAATTGCGCCACATCCGTTCACCCGCGTTGTGAATCACCACGGGCACGATCGGCACACCGGCTTGGATCGCCAAGTGGAATCCACCCTTCTTGAAAGGGCCCAGACGTGGCGTCGGAGAACGGGTGCCCTCCGGAGCTATGACTATCGAGACACCATTCTTCAGCTTGTCGACTGCCGGTTGCAGTGCAGCCTTCGCCTTCGTGGTGTCGGTGCGGTCGATGTAGGCGACGTCGAGCAGTGCACCGACGGGCATGAACCGCGGATCGCTTGCCGCTTCCTTCTTCGCGACGCCGGTCACGTCACGCTTGATCACGGTGCCCAGGACCAACATGTCCAGGGAACTCTGATGGTTGAACATGAACACCGCCGGGCGGTGATCCCACACGTTGTGCTCGCCGTCGATCTCGACGTCGATGCCCAGCAGTGAGAGCGAGATGTCGGGGCCGTACGTGCCGACCAGGTTCGCACCCAGTTGACGGTTCCCGGTGACAATGCCTGCCGACGCACCGAGGGCGGCGGTGGCAGCAAGCGCGCCCATGGCAGTCGCCGTTCGGATCGTGGAGATCGGTGTTGCGCCTCGTTGCGGTTTACGCAGGCTGACCGAAGGCCAGTGATTGCGCAACGCGATCTTGGCCAGACCACGATCGGGATTCAACGCGACAGGTCGCCCGACGGCCTCGAGCATGAAGACGTCTTCGACACCGTTGGAGTATGCAAACGCGTTCTTCAGATCGGCGCCCATCTTCTCGGCATAGCCTGCAAGGGCATTGGCCTTGGCCGGCCCCCACAGTGCGGGCGAAGACAGTTCGCCGGTGAGCATGCCGTCCACGACTTCGGGCTCGGTGCACAGCACGTCTTCGATGTCGAGATCTTCGGCGACGTACTTGGCCTGGAACGGAGTCGCCGACGTAGCCATCACGATCGTGTGGCCGGCTCGCCGGTGTGCCGCCAGTAGCCCGCGGGCTTCCGGGTAGATCATCGCGGCGATTTCCTGCTTGAACAGCCGTCGGCCCCAGTCGTTCAGTTCCTCGACGGTACGGCCGCCCAAGGCTCGAACGCCGATGTCCATCAGTGCTCCGACGTCAGCGCCGCGGAATTGGGTGTCGATCGCGGCACCGGTGGTGCGCAAGAGTTCGCCGACGCTGATATCCAAGCGTCGCAGGCGGTCTCGGTACACAACGCTGGCCGAGTACCCGCTGATCAAGGTGCCGTCGAGGTCGAAGGCGGCGATCGTTCCGGGCCCGGGCGGGGCGGCTTCGATGGCGGAGTGCAGACGCTCGAGTCCGGTCACAGTCCTACTTCCTCGTTCGCGGCGGGCGCTCGGTTTGCTTCTGGAATGGTCACTACCGCAGCGGCGTCCGGTACCGGCATCGCCACCTGATCGAGTCGTGCATGCGCGAGTGCGCGAAGGTGACGCAGGCGCTCGACCTGAACCTTGATCTCGGCAGCGAATGCCAGGCGCCGGGCCCGGACTCCGTCGTCGTCGACTTCGATCAAGTTACGGTTGCGCGCCAAATTCAGTGCGGTGGCGAACAACTCACCGGAGACGGATTCGTTGCTGGCGATCTGCTGCCGCAGTCGACGCTGATGTGCGACGTCGATGCAGTTGCTGATGAACGACTTTTCGTCGAACGATGTCGAAATCGGCGCGAGCACAAGCTGATCGGCGACAACCTGGTACGCCTCGAGGAACGGTTGGAGCACGCGGTGCGCGAGGTACGGGCGAACCGTCTCGATCATGTGCTCGGTTCGTTTGTCGTCGGCCATGACGGTTTCCCACTCGGGGTCGATCAGCGTCAGCTCGGTCCGCATCTCCTGCTCGAACGTGTCCCGGTCACTGAAGAAGAACTCGAATTTCAACAAATCTCGGATGCGCTTGGCCTCTGCCCACCCGTCCCCGATGGGGTCCTCGAACCGCTCTTCGACGGCTGCCTGAAGTACGAGTTCGGTGATGGCACGCACGACAAGAAAGTGAATCGTGTTGTTGCGGTAGAAGGCAGCGACGAGATGCTGGTCCTTGCCGAGGTAGAAGACCTGCTCGCCGCCCCGATCGAAGCGCTCGAGCACCCCGGAATCGACGTGTGTCTGCAATGCCTTCTCGATGACACGCGGATCGGACAGTTCGACGTCGCCGGCGATCGGAAGATTTCGCGCGGTGATGTAGCCGAACAGCGGCGTGAGAATCGCGGTGAGTTCACGAACTGTCAACGCCCGGTCTTCGATTCCGAGGAACGCCAACATCGCCAGTGAAGACACGGTCACCGGGGTGACCTCGTTGATGCGGTGACACACCTCGATGCCGGCCTTCTGAATGGCGAGGCGCTGATCGGTTTCCTGGCTGAGTGCGTCCGCGAGTGAGAGCGGCCGGCCGATGGTCACGTGCGCGACACCGTTGCGCTTTCCCTGGGCGCGTACGTAACCCACCATCCAGCGCAGGCCTTCCGGTGTCTTCTCGGCGCCGAGCGCCTCGGCAGCCATGGCCCCGACCTCGTAGAGTTGGTCGTAGCTCAGCGCAACCGGGACGAGGTACACGTCGGACGCTCCGCTGACCTGAAATGCCTTGGTCAGGTAGGTCAGGAGACCGAAGCGCGGCGGGCGTAGTTTCCCGGTACGTCCGCGTCCACCTTCGATGTACCACTCCAGATTGAAGCGCTTGGTCAGCAGATAGCGCATGTACTCGTGCATCGACCACTTGTAGACCTCGTCGTTGCCGATGCTTCGACGAATGAAGACGGTGCCGCTGCGCTTGAGGATCGAGCCCATGGGCCAGAAACTGATGTTGAGGCCGCCCATGACGTGATTGAGCGGCAAGCCGTTCGCGATCAACGCCGGACGCAGGACGAGGGGATCGAGGTACGAACGGTGACTGGGGAGGAAGACCAGTGAGTGTTCCTTGTTCAGCTCACGGAGTTCCTCGAAGCGGCTCGTGTCCACGTCCAGCTTGTAGGCGCGAGCGAAGTAGCGGCCCAGGCGATCCCACACCGCGATGGCTTGGCGACTCTGGGTGGCAACCATTTCTTCGAGAGCTTCACGTGCGCGGCGATCGACTTCGGCGACAGCGATGTTCAACCGGTCGGCCAAAGCCATGACCTCGGTGGCGAATCGGCGGGTGTCGGTGATCTCGTCGACGACGAACCGTGACACCTTGTACTGGCCACCCAGTAGGCCCAATTCGGCGCGTTCGAGTGCCAGAGCGGCCTGCCGTCGGATGAACTCCGGTAGCGAACCGCCACCGCTCTTTTCGAGGCGACGCTCGAGATCGCTCAGTGGTGCGGGTTCACCTTCGATGACCTGGCACCGTGAGGGGTCGGTGCGCAGGGTTCTGCGTTGTGCACCGCGTCCGGGGTGGAGAGGATCGCGTGGTGCCAGCGCATCACGTAGTCGCACCGCGACGTTGTGCTTGGTATGGGTGTCCGGAATCCACACCACGCGAAGCGGTGCGAGCATCGGGTCGTCGGTCCGTGCCGCCAGTTCTGCCAGGGTCTTGTCGGTGATGTTGACGGTGACCGGCCGAGTTTCGGATGAGCTTGCCTTGTCGGCAAGCCACTTTCGCAGCACGCCGGCTTCGGCCTCTGTCATGGTTTCGGTGAGGTACACGCGCGGGTTGGTCGTGTTCTCGCTCATGACTCACGCACCTTCCGTTGTGACTCCGAGAGCGACGATCTCGTCCAGGCTCTCCTGCAAGCACTGCATCAGCAGCGCGGGTTTTGTGATCGCAGCGGTGTCGAGATTGATTCCGATACAGCACACCCCGACGTGGGAGACCAGTGTCGCCATTGCCGCGCAACCGGGCGCCGGGCCGAACGGGAACATCCGCTCGATCTTCGCTCCGGCGAGATAGACCGGTACCGGTACGCCGGCGACGTTGCTGGCCTGCAGGTCCAGACCCGTCGACTGTGACAGATACCAGTTCGCGAGTAGATAATTCGGCAGGCGGGCGAGGATCGGGGCGGCGACGTCGATAGCGTCCAACGCCGGTTCCTCACGCAGACTCAGAACGATCTCTCGCACCTGCCTGATGCGTTTGGCCGGATCGGTTTCGGAGACCGGGCCGTTGAAGCGAACGGCTGCAAACCTGTTGCCGCCGTTGGCGTCTGCGCCCGTACGCATGCTGATCGGCATACCCATCGGAATGCTGTCGACGGACTGTCCGAAGGCTTCGTGGTAGCGACGGAAGCCGCCGAGCAAGGCAGCGACGTACGCATCGTTGAGTGAGCCACCGGCAGCTTTCGCCCCGGCCTTGAGCTCGGGGACACCCACCTCGAGAGTTCCGAACCATCGTCCGAGACCACGATCGTGGAGCAGAGGGGAACCGGAACGAGCTGGGGGAGTGACGATCTTGCGGAGTGAATTGGCGTAACCGAGGACCTCGGAAGCAGTCGTGATCGGACTCGAGATCGCCGTGGTCGCAACATTGGTGGCACCACGGACCAGCTTGGCGATACGCGAGGGCGCACGCCGGATCTCGCTGACGACCTCCTCGCCGAAGGCGCCCACCGACGACAGATGCTCAGGAGCAGGCGGTGTGCGGTCGGGCTTGTTCGGAGTGGGGTCCGGGCGTCTGCTGTGCAGGAGCGTCATCATCTGGATGCCGCCCATGCCGTCGGTGATGGAGTGGTGAGTCTTGACCACGAACACGGCGCGACCGTCGTCGAGACCTTCGATGAGCAGCGCGCTCCACGGCGGTCGAGCCTTGTCGAAAGGTTCCGTCGCAAGGTGACGACACATGCGCAGTGCGTGATCGAAGTCCGCCGGTGCAGGTAAGCGGACGCGTCGTAGGTGGTAGCCGATGTCGAACTCGGGATCGACGGACCACACCGGGTTGCCCAGCTGCATTGCCGGTTCCACTGCTCGCATACGAATACGCGGAACCACGTGCGATGCCCACTCCACTGCGTCGAGAAGTCGATCCCAGTCCGGGGCACGATCGAGAACCTCCACCGCAACGATCGGTGAGCGCAGTTGCGGCTGCGCCTCTTCCATCCGCCACATTCCAGTCTCGAAGTCGGACATCGTGCGGTTCGCCCCCCAGGCGACCGCGGAAAGGTCGACGTCGACCGCGCTAGGAGGAACAAATGGATTGCTGTTGGCCATACGTCAAGAACTCCCTCGGTCTGCGGATCCACCCCGCGCATCTCTGCTTCTAAGTGTGGACCCGCGACCGTGGGCGCGTCCCGGTTTCGGTGTCAGCCGACAGGTGTGACGTTCGTCAGTTAAGGGCTAATCGGACATGCCGGGAAGTTCAGTGCTCAAGAAGTGACGCCGACGGCTTTCAGGGCTATCTCGCGGTAGAGAACACTGACTTCGCGCGGAGTCTGCGGTCCGTCGAGTCGATACCAGAGGACGACGGACTGACACATTCCCAGTAGCGCACGGCCCGTTCCGGTGATGTCCGGGACCGTGAACTCACCGCTCTCGACGCCTGCCGTCAGTACGTCGACGAGTAGGTTCTCGAGCTTCTTTCGCTTGGCGGCGTAGCTCTTTCGTTCCGCGTCCTCGAGGTATCGCAGTTCGGAATCGAGGAAGGCTATGTCGGAGCGACTGGTCATGTGCAGAACACACGCCTCGACGAGATTGCCGAACTGTGCCGTCGGCGACGGTCCGGCAGCGTCGACCGCAGCGCTCGCGCGTGCGGTGACGTTCTCGATGCCCGGTTCCATCAGCGCGACGAGGATGCCCTGTTTGTTGCCGTGGTGGTAATACAGCGTCGGCACGGTGACACCGGCACGTTTTGCGATGTCACGAACCGACGCTCCGTGGTAACCGAGTTCGTGGAACACCTCGAGTGCGGCGGTGAGCAGGGGAGTCAGCGTCAGTGGTTCCACGATGCGCCACTGTTCGTCGGGCTGAGCCTCCGACTGCAAATCCGTCATTCCGCCTGTTCGCTCCGTTCGGAAATTTCTGGTGGTGTGACTAAAGAAGGTTCAACCCTAGCGCAAGGCGTGTCCTCCTTACCGATGCTCGGCCACCATTGGATAGCATCACTATCCAGTAAAGGGTCGAGCGAGTTGGACGGAGGAGCGGTGAAGGTTTCCGAACTGGCCGCACAGTCCGGCGTTGCACTGGCCACTATCAAGTACTACCTCCGTGAAGGTCTGCTGATGCCTGGTGAGCCGACCAGCGCAACGGGAGCGAGGTACGGCGAACAGCACGTCCGGCGACTCGCGTTGATCAGGGCCCTGGCCGGGGCGGGACTCGCGATTCCACGGATTCGCGCGGTGCTCGAACTGGTGGACACTGACGAGCGATCCGAATTCGAGACTTTCGGCCGCGCAATCGCGCAACTACCCCCGTACGTCGAACCTGAACCGGATCCAGAGTTCCCCAGAGCTCGCAAGGTTCTGGAGTTTCTCGGTCAGGTTTTCGAGCCGAGGTACGTGGCGGTCGCGCACCTCGAGCGGGCACTGATCGGCCTCGAGGATGCAGGACTGAGTCTCTCGGACGAGCGCCTGCGCGCCTACGGCGACCACATCCGAGGGATTGCCGAAGTGGAAATCGAGCTGATGCCTACCAGTTCGACCGAGGACGGCATTCGCTATGCGGTCCTCGGAACCGCCATGTACGAACCCGTCCTGACAGCTTTGCGACGCCTGGCGCACCAAGATTTGGCCGCACGACATTTCCCGCAACACCGAGAAAGCACCGAACAGGAAAATCGATGAGCACCAGTCCCTTTCAAGATCTCAATCGCCTCACCTCGCTCGGCGACGGGCGATACACCGCAACGATCGATTCGATCTGGACCATCGGGCCGAAAGTGCACGGCGGCTCCATGATGGCTGTGTGCGCCGCTGCCGCGCGTCGATGTCTGCGAGACGGCGCAGGTGAGAACGACTCGCTTCTGAAGATGCAGCCACTCGCGGTGAGCGCCAACTATCTGTCGGCCCCAGATCCGGGTGAAGTCGAACTGGAGGTGATCGTCCGAAAGCAGGGACGCCAGGTCGCGTTGTTCGACGTCGAGTTGAGCCAGGCGGGCCGCAGCGCTGTTCGCGCGGCGGTCACGCTCGGATTCCCCGATGACGGCGACCCCACCTTCGTCACGGCCTCGTCGATCGACGACATGTCACCGGAACCGCCGGAGAGTGCGGTGGCAGTCATCGGCGATCACCCGATGGCGCAGGTCGTGCATGTCGGTCAGGGTTGCGACATGCGAATCGACACCACCTCGGCGCACTTCCTGACTGGCAGCCAAGGCGAGGCCGAGGTCAGGATGTGGGTCCGTCCTCGACCCGAGGACGAAAACGACCTCGACACCGCTGTGCTGTTCGCGATCATGGCGGGTGACATCAGCGCGCCGGTGACGATGAACCGCGGCCTGTTCGGGTGGGCGCCGACCGTGCAGTTGACGACGTACCTGCGCCGACTGCCGACGCCGGGATGGCTTCGCGTGCGGGCGAGCTCGGATGTTCTGGGCAGCACGTGGTTCGAAGAGGATCATGCTGTTCTCGATTCGACGGGCGCAGTCGTCGTCCAGAGTCGTCAATTGGCGATGATGCCCCGCTAGGGTCGATCGCTGCGGTCGTGGCAGGCTGTTCGCCATGACAAGAATTGCGATTATCGGTGGCGGCAAGATCGGCGAGGCGCTGATCTCCGGGCTGTTGCAGGCCGGCCACGCCATCAAGGATCTGGTCGTCGCCGAGCAATATCAGCCTCGCGCAGACGAATTGATCGCCGAATACTCCATCCGCGTCAGCACGGTCGCCGATGCCGCCGAGGGTGCGGACGTCATCGTCATCGCGGTGAAGCCGAACGACGTCGAGTCAGCGCTCACGGCGTTGACGAAGGTCGATCTGGACGGCGACCTCGAACAATTGATCGTTTCCCTTGCGGCGGGAATCCCCACGGGATTCTTCGAAACGCGTCTGCCCGCAGGGTTCCCGGTCATCCGCGTCATGCCGAACACCCCCATGTTGGTCGGGGAGGGCGTGAGCGTGCTCTCGCCCGGACGGCACGTCAAGGCCGAGCATCTCGAGCTCGTACGCGGCATCCTCGGCAGCGTCGGCAAGGTGGTCACGGTTCCCGAATCGCAGATCGACGCGGTCACGGCTGTCTCCGGTTCCGGCCCGGCCTACTTCTTTCTGGTCGCCGAAGCGATGATCGACGCGGGAGTCGGTCTCGGCCTGACGCGCCCGGTCGCTACCGAATTGGTGGTGCAGACGATGGTCGGTTCCGCAGCGATGCTCGATCGCACCGGCGACAGCGCGACGGATCTTCGCGCCGCGGTGACGTCACCGGGCGGAACGACGGCTGCGGCACTGCGTCAGCTCGAAGCGGGCGGCCTGCGGACGGCGTTCTTCGATGCCTTGGATGCCGCCAAGTCGCGCTCGGCCGCGATGGGTGCAGCTGCGGATTAGTCGTCCGTTTAGCCACACCCGTCGCTTTAACCCCACCAGTACAGCTAAGCTCGACTTAGTACGTACGTGTCTGTTCCGCCGGAGGGGAAGCCGGCGGCGCGAGTCGTGCTGGAGGTATGTGGATTAATGGTGTCTGCAAACAAGCCGTCCATGGGTTCGTCCCACGACGGAAAGCCGGCAGTGGCCGGCACGCAATTCCTCACTGTTGCTGAGGTAGCAACTTTGATGAGGGTGTCGAAAATGACTGTGTACCGGTTGGTACACAGTGGCGAATTGCCTGCTGTACGAGTGGGCCGTTCGTTCCGTGTACATGCGAAGGCAGTACACGATTACCTCGAAACCTCGTACTTCGATGCCGGCTGACCAGCCGGTTCGAAGAGGATGACCTCGGCGTGAGCCGAGTCGCGGGCACAGCGGTTGCTGTGCCGGAGGCTCGGTTTATGCCGAGTGACTCCACACCGGTACGATGAGTCACTGTCGTACCAGCAAGCTGGTGTCGTAAGGCGCTGAGCTAGTTAAAACGAGGGCCAGGCGCCAATTGCTTGGCGCAGGCGTACGTGACCGGCGTGCGCAGGAACGCTAGAGAAGAACGTGAGGGACACCCGCTATGGGTTCAGTGATCAAGAAGCGTCGCAAGCGCATGTCGAAGAAGAAGCACCGCAAGCTGCTTCGTCGTACCCGAGTACAGCGCAGGAAACTCGGTAAATAAGCAGTACCTGTTGATGCCCGCCACCCCTTCCGGGGTGGCGGGCATCAGCATATTCGGGGGGAAGCGATGTGTGCCACGTCTCATTGGCTGGGCGGTTTGTCTTGAATGGCCGAAATTTGGGTAGTCAGCGCGGGACCCCCTCTGCCCGTAAAGTGGGGGAAAATCGCGGGAGGGACGCTTCGGCAGAGCGCGTTTCTACTGGATATGGGGGTACTTGGTGGTTGAAGGTGACAACACTTCAGGGGGCACGACGCCTCGCGTCGTACTGGTGACCGGGGCGAGCAGATTTCTCGGCGGCTACCTGGTGACCAGGCTTGCGCAGAATCCGTCGATCGAGCGTGTCATCGCCGTCGACGCCGTCAGTCCGAGCAAGGACATGATGCGCAGAATGGGCCGCGCGGAATTCGTGCGAGCAGACATCCGCAATCCGCTGATCGGCAAAGTGATCCGAAACGCCGAGGTCGACACCGTCGTGCACGCGTCGACGCTTCAGAAAGCCCCCAAAGCCGGCAGCCGCGCCGCGATGAAGGACATGAACGTCATCGGCGCCATGCAACTGTTCGCGGTCTGCCAGAAAGCGCCGACGGTTCGCAAGGTGATCCTGCGCTCGGCTTCGGTCGTCTACGGGTGCAGTGCCAAGGATCCCGCTCAGTTCACCGAAGAAATGAGTGCGCGCCGCCGGCCGCCGGGCGGATATGCCCGCGACAGCCTCGAGATCGAGGGATACCTCCGCGGAATGGGGCGTCGGCGCCCGGACATCTCGGTCGGGATTCTGCGGTTGGCGCCGTTGATCGGACCTCAGCTGACTGCAACCGTCGGGCACTACGTCACCGCCCCACTCGTGCCCACCATCGTCGGGCGCAACGCGCGCCTGCAATTGCTCCACGTCGAGGATGCCCTCGCGGCGCTGGAGAAGGCGACCATCGGACACGCTTCGGGTACGTACAACATCGCCGGCGACGGAGTGGTCATGATGTCGCAGGCGATCCGCCGGGCAGGCAGGGTGGAAGTTCCCATGCCGCTCGCTCTGTTCCGCAGCGTCGGGAGCGCGTTGGTGGGGTCGTCCATGAGGCTGTACACCGACGAGCAACTCGAGTACTTCCGGTTCGGCTGCGGACTCGACACCACTCGCATGCGCAGCGAGCTGGGGTTCGAGCCGCGATGGACCACCATGCAAGCACTCGACGATTTCATGCGTGCGATGCAGACGCGCCGGATCATCAAGTCCGAGTGGATCGATCGGGCGGAGAATGCGTTGACCACCATCCTCGGCGGTGACACCGCCGCGGCGGCAACAAGTGCAGACGTGATGCACATGCCGCTGTCGGGACGAAGTGCGGTGAAGGGGTGACTGACGTGGCGAAGGTAATTCCCCTGCGGCCCAGCGCAACTCACACCGGAAAGTCGGCAACTTCCCGTTCGCGTGAGTCCGTCACCGGTGCGGAGCGTGACATCCGTGAACAAAGTGAACGTCGGCATCCGTCCGGAGTGTCCTCGGCGGCCGACCACGGCGGTGAGAGCACGTTCGTCGATTCGGCCAGGTCGGCGATCGTCGACCAGATCGCCTCGGCAGCAGAATTCCTCCGACGTCGGGTGTCCGGCGACTACGAGGTCGACGAGTTCGGGTTCGACCCGCATTTCGCGGACAACGTCGTCATGCCGATGTTGCGCCCGTTGTTCGAGAAGTGGTTTCGCGTCGAGGTCAGTGGGATCGAGAACATTCCCCTCACCGGGGGAGCGCTTGTGGTCGCCAACCACGCCGGTGTGATCCCGATCGACGGACTGATGACGTCGGTTGCCGTGCACGATCACCATCCAGCGCATCGTCCACTGCGAATGTTGGCTGCGGACATGGCATTCGAGATGCCAGTGGTGGGTGGACTGGCGCGCAAAGCCGGTCATACGTTGGCCTGCAACCCCGACGCCGAGCGTCTGCTCAACGACGGTGAAGTCGCGGCCGTGTTCCCGGAAGGATTCAAGGGCATCGGGAAACCGTTCAGTGAGCGGTACAAGTTGCAGCGGTTCGGGCGCGGTGGCTTCGTGTCGGCCGCAATGCGAACCGGTGTTCCGATCATTCCGTGCTCGATCGTGGGTTCGGAGGAGATCTATCCCAAAATCGGTGATCTCACCACACTCGCACGCGTTCTCGGTCTTCCGTATTTCCCGGTGACACCGCTGTTTCCACACTTCGGGCCGCTCGGCCTGGTTCCGTTGCCGTCGAAGTGGTACATCGAGTTCGGAAAGCCCATCGTCACCGACACCTTCGAGAGCGGTGCCGCCGACGATCCGATGGTCCTGTTCGAGGTCACGGACCACGTCCGGGAAACCATTCAGCAGACGCTGTATCGACTGTTGGCCAAGCGTCGCAACGTCTTTCTCGGCTGAGTTCGGTCCGGATCGCTGCTCGATCCGGACCGAACCCGCTCAGACGTTCTGTTCTTTGCGCCTGGCGAGAATTGCCGCGAGCGCCCCGCCGACCGCTCCGAGCACCAGCGCCGTCGGTACGCCGATCTTGGCGGCCTTTCGTCCGGTGCGGAAATCGCGAACTTCCCACCCGCGGTTCTTCGCGAGTTCACGAAGATCTGCGTCGGGATTGATCGCCACCGGTGTCCCCACCAACGAGAGCATCGGAACGTCGTTGTGGCTGTCGGAGTAGGCGGAACAGCGCTTGAGATTGAGTCCTTCACGCACCGCCAACGTCCGTACGGCGTGCGCCTTGCCCATGCCGTGCAGGATGTCGCCGACGAGTCGGCCGGTGAAGACGCCGTCCTCACTCTCGGCGACAGTGCCCAAGGCGCCGGTCAATCCCAGTTTCTCGGCGATGACCTGAGCCAGTTCGACCGGAGTTGCCGTCACCAACCACACCTGTTGTCCGGCGTCGAGGTGCATCTGGGCCAACGCCCTCGTGCCTGGCCAGATCTTGTCGGCGATGACCTCGTCGTAGATCTCCTCGCCGAGGCGGGCGAGTTCGGCGGTGGATCGACCGGCCACGAAGGACAGTGCTTTCTCGCGGCCTTCGGCGACGTCGTCGCTACTTTCTCGGCCGGTGACTCGGAACTTGATCTGCTTCCACGCGAAATCCACCAGATCCGAGGTCTTGAGATACTTTCGTGCAGCGAGACCACGGGCGAAGTGGATGATCGACGCACCCTGCACCATGGTGTTGTCGACGTCGAAGAATGCGGCGGCCGTGAGGTCGCGCGGAACGGCCGGGGGCTCTTCGCCGGTTTCCGGTTCTGTGGGGTTGGCAGCTTCGTGCAATGCCAGAGCTGCGTCAGCGCTCGCCTCGCCGGCGAGATTGGCTCGAACTTCCGACTCACTCGGGCCCAGCGGATTCTTCACATGGCGACGTCCGGGGAGAATGACCCCGGCAAGCCCTGATCCGAATCCGGAGCCGTTCGGTAGTGATCGCGCAGGCACCCGCACCTCCCGTGTTGCATTCTCGAGCAGAGAACTCTTCGAGTCAGCCTATCCTCCGCGATGAGGCCCGATGGGTTGGATGGTGACCTTCCCTGTGGTGTGTGACGTTCCTCTCCGCCGATTTGGCACCGAGTGGGGCTCCGGAGGCACACTCGACCGATCAAGTAGATGGCGTCCCCGTAGAAGAAAGGTATGCGTCGATGACTGCAGCTACGCATGAAGTGACCCTGTTGACACGCGCAGGATGCGCGTCCTGCGTCGGCGCGGCGGAGGTCCTGCGACGGGTCTGTTCCGAGTTCGAGCTGGAATTGACGTGCATCGACGTGGACGAAGCTGCCGCGACGGATCCAGAGCTGAGAGCGGAGTACGGAGACAGATTGCCCGTCATTCTTCTCGACGGACGCGAGCACGGTTACTGGGAAGTCGACGAGGAGCGCCTTCGTGACGATTTACGCAAGTAAGGCAACCCTCAAAGTTGTCCGCGGAGCCGCTTTGCAGGTGAACGGCACATCGAACCCGTCTCGAGCAACTTTGTGCATGGGTTCACAAGCGGTTACCGTGGTGTGAACATTCCCCCGGAGCATCGTGGAGGTCGACAGTCGTGTCGACCGGACGAGGAGCCAGCGACGTGACCGAACCGCACCAGACGCATGAGCCTGTGGCTCAGCGCGTCACCGGCGCTGCGGGCTCTTCCGTCACCGACGCTTCCAGCGCCTCGGTTACCGACCCGATCGCTCAGGATCGCGTCATCCCCCAGGCTACGGTGACGCGCTTGGCCGCATACCTGCGGGTCCTCGGAGTGATGTCCGACCGGGGTACCTCCATCGTCTCGAGCGAGGAACTCGCGCAGGCGTCAGGTGTCGGATCAGCGAAGTTGCGTAAGGATCTGTCGTTCCTCGGACCCAACGGTGTCCGCGGCGTCGGGTACGACGTCAACAGGCTCCGCATCCGCATCGAGCGTGCACTCGGACTCGATCGTGGGCACAAGGTCGTTCTCGTCGGAGTCGGAAACCTCGGCAAGGCGCTGGTCGGCTACGGCGGATTCAGCCGCCGCGGTTTCGAGATGGTCGGACTCTTCGACAGTGATGCAGATCGAATCGGAAGCAGAGTCGGGGATCTCGTCGTGCGCAGTACCGAGGAACTGACCGTCGCCTGCCGTGAACTGAATGCGACCATCGGCGTCATCTCCACACCGGACGAGGCAGCTCAGGGCGTGTGCGACCAGTTCGTCAGCGCCGGGCTGCGCTGCATCATGAGTTTTTCGCCGATCGCCCTCGACGTTCCCGATCACGTGGAACTGCGACGTGTAGATCTAGCCGTCGAGATGCAGGTTCTCTCCTTCAACAGTGCGCGCAATGCCGATCAGGCATCCAGCGCGCCGCGAGTACGAGTGGCTCACGCCGCATCCGCTTCGTCAGTCCCATCCACCAGTTCACCCGCTCCGGTCGGAGCAGGTTCGACAAGAAACGGATCAGTGATCGCGCCGTGAGTGTTCTGCTTGTCGGGGTCTCGCATCGAACCGCGCCCGTCCCGGTGCTCGAGCGAGTAGCTGTCACCGACACCGATCGTCCGAAGCTGATCGACAAGCTTCTGGCGTCTTCGCACATCTCCGAAGCGATGATCGTCTCCACGTGTAACCGGGTGGAGGTCTACGCGGTGGTGGACGCGTTCCACGGTGCACTCACCGAGGTCGGTGAAATCCTGGCCGACCATTCGGGTCTCGACCTGACAGCGCTGCACGCTCACGCGTACGTCCGCTACAGCGAAGCAGCCGTCGAGCACCTCTTCGCGGTGGCCAGCGGCCTCGATTCCATGGTGATCGGCGAACAGCAGATCCTCGGCCAGATCCGTTCGGCCTACGCATCTTCGGATGCGCAGCAGGCCGCCGGACGCGTAGTCCACGAACTGGCTCAGCAGGCACTGCGCGTCGGCAAGCGAGTGCATTCCGAAACCGGAATCGACTCCGCCGGAGCATCAGTCGTGTCCGTGGCTCTCGATCGTGCAGCGGGCATCATCGGTGAGGGTGGCCTGGTCGGCCGCACTGCCGTGGTTGTCGGTGCAGGCTCGATGGGGGGTCTGTCGGTTGCGCATCTCACCCGCGCCGGAATCGCACGCATCGTCGTCGTCAACCGGACACAGGAACGCGCCGAGCACCTGGCAGAGACGGCACGCTCCAACGGCGTCGACGCCGACGGTGTTGCCTTCGATCAGCTTTCGGCCGCGATGGCGCAGGCAGATGTCATGGTCACCTGTACCGGCGCGGTCGGGGCAGTGGTCACCCTGGCGGATGTGCACCGCGCACTCGCCGAGCCCGATCGCGACAACACCAAGCACCTCGTCATCTGCGACCTCGGGCTGCCGCGCGACATCGATCCCGCCGTCGCCGGCCTGCCGGGTGTGACCGTTCTCGACATGGAGACGCTGCAGCGTGATCCAGCGGCGGGCGCAGCCGCCTCCGACGCAGATGCCGCACGCACCATCGTCGCCGGCGAGCTTGCGACGTACCTCGCGGGACAGCGCCTCGCCGAGGTCACTCCGACCGTGACGGCTTTGCGTCAGCGCGCCGCCGACGTCGTCGAAGCCGAACTGATGCGACTCGATTCGCGTCTGCCCGGCCTGGACGATCCGCAGCGCGACGAGGTTGCACGCACCGTGCGACGCGTCGTGGACAAGCTGCTCCACGCCCCGACCGTGCGCGTCAAGCAACTCGCGTCGGCCCCCGGCGGCGACTCCTACGCAGCAGCGCTGCGCGAACTCTTCGAACTCAGCCCCGGATCTCCCGCGGCCGTGGCCACACCCACCGATCTGGTGGACGGCGACCGCACTGGAAGGGACCTGCAGGCATGAGCGTCACCACCCCTCGATCGGGGAGCCCGCTGCGGATCGGCACTCGCGGAAGTCTTCTCGCGACCACGCAAGCCGGTACCGTGCGCGATGCCCTCATTGCGGCCGGACATCCCGCCGAGTTGGTCATCATCAAGACCAAGGGCGACCAGTCCACCGATCCCGTCCAGAAGATCGGCGTCGGAGTGTTCACGGCAGAGCTTCGAGAAGCCTTGCTGGACAACCGCGTCGACGTTGCGGTGCATTCCTACAAGGACTTACCGACCGCGCAGGACCCGCGTTTCGTCATCGCGGCGATTCCGCCACGCGAAGATCCGCGTGACGCGCTGGTCGCCCGTGACGGTCTGGTCCTCGGGGAGCTTCCGGCCGGTTCCAAGGTGGGAACCTCGGCGCCGCGCCGTGTTTCGCAGCTGAAGGCACTCGGTCTCGGCCTCGACATCGTGCCGTTGCGGGGCAACCTGCAGCGCCGTCTCGGCAAGGTCGAATCCGGTGAACTCGACGCCGTGATCCTCGCTCGCGCCGGCCTGTCTCGTATCGGTCTGCTCGATCTCATCACCGAGAACATCGAGCCCGTGCAGATGCTCCCCGCTCCGGCGCAGGGTGCTCTGGCCGTCGAATGCCTTTCTGCCAATGCGGAATTGGCGGCGATCCTCGCCGAGCACGACGACGCGGGTACCCGGGCGGCAGTTACGGCCGAGCGCGCCCTGCTCGCCGAGTTGGAAGCCGGCTGCACCGCTCCGGTGGGAGCGATCGCGGAGATCGTCGAATCCCTCGACGACGGCGGCAGAATCTTCGACGAACTGTCGGTACGCGGCTGCGCAGCCGCCATCGACGGTTCGGACGTCATCCGTACCGGCGCCGTGGGTGCGCCGGACAAGGCCGAGGAACTCGGCCGAGCGGTAGCGCGCGAGTTACTCGAACTCGGCGCCCGAGAGTTGATGAACGTGACTACAGGCGAGGCAGCCGATGTTTGACGCCCCACTTTGCACTTGCACCAAGTTCCCATTTCGATACAGCGCACTGGAGAATCACCGATGACCCGAGTCCGAAAGAACACTCCCGGACGGATCCTGTTCGTGGGATCGGGACCGGGCGACCCCGCCCTGCTCACCGTTCGCGCACGTGACGTCCTCACCGGCGCCGCAATGGCATTCACCGATCCGGATGTCGACAAGGGCGTCGTCGCACTCGTCGGCATCGACATGGGCCGCGACGAGGAGACCGGCGAGCTGATCGCGGACGTGCGTCCGGCACTCGGCGAGCCTGCCGAGGTTGCAAAGACATTGGTGCACGAGGCCAAGAACGGCCACGACGTCGTGCGTCTGGTCTCCGGCGACCCGCTGACCACGGATTCCGTGATCGCAGAGGTCACCGCAGTCGCCCGTACGCAGGTTCAGTTCGAGGTTCTCCCGGGTCTGCCTTCCGGTTCGGCTGTGCCGAGCTACGCCGGCATGGCGCTCGGCTCGGGTCACACCGAGGCCGACGTTCGCGGTGAAGTCGACTGGGCTGCTCTGGCCGCTGCACCGGGACCGCTTGTCCTGCACGCGACGTCCGGACATCTCGCCGAGACCGCCAGCGCGCTGGTCGAGAACGGCTTGGCCCCGCAGACGCCTGCTGCGATCACCGTCCGCGGTACCACTCGTCAGCAGCGAACCGTCGAGGCAACTCTCGCGACGCTCAACGAAGCCGGATCCGAACTGGTGGGCTCGCTCATCGTCACCGTCGGCAAGGTTGTCGCGCAGCGCAACAAGATGTCGTGGTGGGAATCGCGCGCTCTGTACGGCTGGACCGTCCTCGTGCCGCGCACCAAGGATCAGGCCGGCGAGATGAGCGACCGTCTGGTCACTCACGGAGCGATCCCGATCGAGGTTCCGACCATCGCCGTCGAGCCGCCTCGCAGCCCGGCTCAGATGGAGCGTTCGGTCAAGGGACTCGTCGACGGTCGCTACCAGTGGGTCGTCTTCACTTCCACCAATGCTGTTCGCGCAGTGTGGGAGAAGTTCGAAGAGTTCGGCCTCGACGCTCGCGCCTTCTCCGGTGTGAAGATCGCCTGCATCGGTGAAGCAACCGCAGCCAAGGTGCGCTCGTTCGGCATCAACCCCGAGCTGATCCCGACCGGTGAGCAGTCCAGCGAAGGCCTGTTGGCCGAATTCGCCCCGTACGACGACGTTTTCGATCCGGTCAACCGGGTTCTGTTGCCGCGGGCGGACATTGCGACCGAAACCCTCGCAGAGGGCCTGCGCGAACGCGGTTGGGAGATCGACGACGTCACCGCCTACCGCACCGTCCGGGCAGCGCCGCCGCCGGCCGAGACCCGCGAGATGATCAAGACCGGTGGATTCGACGCCGTCTGCTTCACCTCGTCCTCGACCGTGCGCAACCTCGTCGGCATCGCCGGCAAGCCGCACGCCCGCACGTTGGTCGCGTGCATCGGCCCGAAGACGGCCGAAACCGCTATCGAGTTCGGTCTGCGCGTCGACGTGCAGCCCGAGACCTCGCAGGTGGGACCGCTGGTGGAGGCTCTCGCCGAGCATGCTGCTCGTCTGCGCGCCGAAGGTGCTTTGCCGCCCCCGCGCAAGAAGTCTCGAAGGCGCTAGCGCACCCGTGAGCGGTTGAGGAGTCTGTGGACTCCTCAACCACTCACAGGTTCCGACGAAGGAGGGCTACTTCTCGTGTTTCCCACTCATCGCCCTCGCCGGCTCCGGCGCACTCCTGCGCTCCGGCGACTCGTGGCAGAGACCTCGCTCGAACCCCGGCACCTCGTTTTGCCGATGTTCGTCGCCGACGGCATCGACGCACCGCGTGAGATCAGTTCCATGCCAGGCGTTTTCCAGCACACTCTCGATTCGCTGCGGTCCGCAGCGGTGGAAGCGGTGGAAGCCGGCGTCGGTGGCCTGATGCTGTTCGGTGTCCCGAAGGCGGAGGACAAGGATCCCCAGGGGTCCGGTGCCTCCGATCCCGACGGAATCCTCAACGTCGGATTGCGCGCTCTGGCAGACGAACTCGGCGATTCGACGGTCATCATGGCCGATACCTGCCTCGACGAGTTCACCGATCACGGCCATTGCGGCGTGTTGACTGCCGGCGGCGCTGTCGACAACGACGCGACCTTGATCCGATACGTCGAAATGGCTCTCGCACAAGCTGAATCGGGTGCGCACCTGCTCGGTCCCAGCGGCATGATGGACGGTCAGGTGGCTGCGATCCGCGGTGCACTCGATGCTTCGGGGTATGTCGATGTCGGTCAGCTCGCCTATGCCGCGAAATATGCGTCAGCGTTCTACGGGCCGTTCCGTGAAGCCGTCGGATCCTCACTGCAAGGCGACCGTCGTACGTATCAGCAGGACAGCGCCAATCGCCGCGAGTCGATGCGCGAGGTAGACCTCGACGTCGCCGAGGGCGCCGACATGGTGATGGTCAAGCCTGCAATGTCCTACCTGGACATTCTGCGTGAGACCGCCGACCGGTCCCCGGTTCCGGTCGCTGCGTACCAGATCTCGGGGGAGTACTCGATGATCACCGCGGCCGCGCAGAACGGGTGGATCGATCGGGACGCGGCGATTCTCGAATCGCTCATCAGCATTCGCCGCGCCGGTGCCGACGTGGTCCTCACGTACTGGGCGTCGGAAGTTGCCGGATGGCTGTGACGGAGTCACGCATGGTGGCTGCGCCGGTATCGACCGATACGCTGGTGTCATGACCGAGCAGTGGCCGCCGTCGCGCCAGGAACCGCCCCGCCGGGAACCTCCCTACGAGAACCAGCCGTTCGAGAATCAGCCGTACCGCGAACTCGGACCGATGCCGACGGGTCAGATCCCGGGATACGGCCCCGGTTACAACGGATACCCGGGACCTGCGCCGAAACCCGAGCCGCCGACGGACGTCGTGACTGCGATTCAGTTGTGGTGGGCTGTGACGGCGCTGGGGTTGGTCCAGGGCGGCGCGATGATCTGGATGCTGCTCGGGCAGAAGTCGATGTTCGTCGACGAGATGCTCAGAAATCAGGCAGCTGTCGACGCCGGTCTGACGCGTTCCGACGTGGAGGGCATGTTCCCACTGGTCATCGTATTCTCTGCGGTTTTGGTCGTGATCGTCACCGCCGTGTTCCTTCTGTTCGTGCGCGCGATGAGTCGCGGCAAGAACTGGGCTCGAATGTTGCTGACGTTCTGTGGCGTCTTCATGCTGGTCTCCGCGATCCCGGTGATCTTCGGGCTCGGCGGAGACGGCGGCGCGGCCACTCTGCTGTTCGGCGGAGCGGAAATCCTGCAGGCAGTTGCTGCTGTCGGGGCGATCGTGATGATGCACCGAAAAGAGTCCAATCCGTACTTTCTTCGTTTCCCCCCGGCGGGGAACCGGTAGGTAGCTCGGGGTACTGTGAAACGGGTCACTGAAGTAGTAGGGGAGAGGTCGGACGCGATGAGTTCTCAGGAAGCCCTGCGTACGGAAAGCACCCACGACGCGCCACTGCGCCAACGTGGTTCACGCACCGAAGTGATCTTGTTCGCGATCCTCGGAGCCTCTGTTCTGGTGACACTCCTGATGCTCATGATTCCGGGCATCGTCAGCGGATAGCGCACACTTGAACCCGTGAGTATCTCTACGAAGGTCAGGCGCCCGACGGCTGTCGAGGCAGCATTCTGGCTGTGGATCGCCAGCGCGTTCCTGCTCATACTCTTCGGCCTGATCAATGTCACCAGCGCTTCGTATTCGTTGCGTGAGCAGTTCACCGATCAAGGCGTTTCGGCCGGAAACATCGACATCTACGTCACCTTCGTGCGGGTGTCAGGGCTGGTTCTGCTGTTGACCGGCCTCGCGATCGGCGGCCTCGCCGGTCCCACTCGCGCCGGAAGGGCGTTGTGCCGACGGATCCTGGTGATCGTGTCCGGAGTGTTCGCGGTGCTGCAGATCGCGCTGGTCGTCGCCGGGATCAGTACCGTGCTCGCGCTGGTTGTTCCCGTCATGCTGATCTGTGCCTGCGTCGCGATCTACCGCGACACCACCCGAAGTTGGTTTGCCCGTGGCTGATCGCGCGCCGGAAATCGGCCCGGACGTTCTGTACTACGAACCGGGTTCTCGGTGGTGGGCCATCGCGTTCGGTCCGATCTTCTGCCTGATCGCCTTGGTCATCGAACTGTTCACCGGCCCGGTGGTGCATTGGTTCGGTCTGGCGATGTTCGCCGTGATCCTCACCGGATTGGTCTACGTGCAGGTGATCGCAGCACGGCGGCACGCGAGCGTACTTCTGACCGCGACCACGTTGCGTCAGGGAACCGAAGAGGTGCCGATCACCGAGATCGCCGAGGTGTTCCCGGAGTCCGACGACGCTGCCTACGAGGACGAAATGGAACCGTGGGAAACGGCACGCGCGCTCGGTGAGCTGTCCGGAGTGCCCAGGCGTCGGCACGGTATCGGCTTACGTTTGACCACCGGGGGATTGGTGCGGGCGTGGGCAAAGGACGATCAGGCACTGCGCGAGGCGTTGAGTCAGGTCGTTGTGGTTGGTGTCGAACCGGACGGGTCTGCCGATGACTGAGCCACAGCCATCCCCGCGTGTCGACGTGAAGACGTGGATCGGTGTACTCGGTATCGTCGCCGCAACGATTCTGGCGGTCGTGTGCTGGCGAGCGGGTACGACGACGTCCGACTTCGGACCGATACTGGAGGGCGCTCCACCGTTCGAGAGCACGCACTACGACGGTCTCTGGATCTCGGGCGCCGGGTTGTCGATTCTGGTTGCGGGGCTGATGGCCATCGATGTCGTGCGCCGCGTCCGGGTGGGCTTCGTCGCATCGCAGTAGCCCTCATACGGGTAGGGGGTATAGTTGCGGTATGAGTAGTTACAGCCCCGAGCAGGACGATCTGCTCAAGCGCCTTCGTCGTATCGAAGGTCAGGTAGCCGGAATTTCACGCATGGTCGCAGACGACCGGTACTGCATCGACGTGCTCACCCAGGTATCCGCCGCGACGAGCGCGTTGCAGTCCGTGTCCCTGAAGCTTCTCGACGCCCACCTTGCGGGTTGCGTCGTCGAAGCTGCCAAGCAGGGTGGTCCGGAAGCGGACGTCAAGATCAAGGAAGCTCAGGCGGCCATCGCTCGCCTCGTTCGTTCGTAAGGTGTCGGTCCGTCACTCCGTGATGGACCGCGCGAGCGCCCGGGCGGAGAAGCTCACGAAGTACTCGGGTGTGACTTCTTTGGCGATGTTGATGACGATGGTGTCCGACAGGCCTTTGAGTCCGGAGAGCACGAGATGGATCAACGCGGGGTCGTCGATCAATCTGCTCCCTTCGGCTGCAGCAGATTCGGTGAGCGCTCGAATCAATGCCGAGTTGTAGACCGCTACGGATGCGTGAAGTTCCCGCATGCTTTCTCGGTCGGACCCGGCCATGCCTTCGATGTCGCGCCAAGTGGTGGTGAGTCGACCCACCCGTGCCCAGTGCCGAGCAAACTCGGAAATCATGGACTCGAGTAAGGCGCTCAGTCCCTGCTCGCGGGGGAGCGAGTTCACGAAGTCCGCCATTTCCAGCTGACTTTCGCTGAGGAGGGCGGCGAAGATGTCCTGCTTGTCGACGAAGTACTGGTAGATCAGGCCAGTGCTGGTGCCGGCTCGTTTGGCGACAGCGCGGATCGTGAGCGCGGAGTAGCCTCCTTCGTCCAGAAGCGAGATCGCCGCGTCGAGAGTTCGGCGTCGACGCACTTCGGCGTCGCCGTAGATCGACTTGCTGCTGGTACTGCTCATTTGATCACCGTAGTCGCGGTGGTCGGCATCCTCAATTCACATCGAACACTGTTCGTTGTCGAACGCCGCCCAGAATTCGATGTGACTCAGATCATAGAATGAACATTGTTCGAAATAGAATGAACATCGTTCATTCTGGTGTTACGGTATGGCGCAGACCACATCGAGGCCAGTGCAAAGTGCTGGACACTCTGCGGTCGGCCTGACCTTTCTTCCCGTATCGATCGGGAGGTCTACACAGTTGTGGAGTACCTATGACACGCACTAACGACGAACGCGCGGCGATCGACATCGCCGCTGCGGCTGGAGAACTTCTGCTCGACCATCGGAAATCCCTCGGCGAAAACGAGAGTGATGTCGCGACTTTCAAGAACGCGGCCGATCGGCTCAGTCACGAATTCATCGTCGCCGAACTTGCCCGACGCTTTCCTGCGGATGCAGTGCTGTCGGAGGAAGGGGCTGACGACCTCGCGAGGCTGGCTGCGGATCGGGTGTGGATCGTCGACCCTCTCGACGGCACCCGTGAGTACGGCGAGGCCGGACGATCGGACTGGGCCGTTCATGTTGCACTGACTGAAAACGGTGTCCTCACAACAGGTGCGGTCGCAATGCCTGCCCTTGGCGTCACCTATTCGAGCAGCGATGATCGAACCGAACGGGATGCCGCGACGCCGGTTCGAGTCGTCGTATCGCGGACGCGTCGTCCGGAACCGGTCATGCGCATGGCCGACTCGATGGGCGCGGAGTTGATCGAATTGGGATCCGCCGGAGCCAAAGCAATGGCGGTCGTCTCGGGTGAGGCAGACATCTATGCACATGCGGGCGGACAGTACGAGTGGGATTCGGCGGCGCCCGTTGCTGTCGCACGTGCTGCGGGACTGCATGTTTCGCGTATCGATGGCAGCGAACTGCGCTACAACCAGGAAAACCCGTGGTTGCCGGATCTGCTGATCTGCCGACCCGAACTCGCCCCGAAAGCACTGGAGGAACTGGGCCGATGACCGCGACACTGACGCACCTCGAACGACTCGAAGCCGAGAGCATTCACATCATGCGTGAAGCTGTTGCCCAGAGCGAGAACCCGGTGATGTTGTACTCGGTGGGCAAGGACTCCGCCGTGATGCTGCATCTGGCGCGCAAGGCCTTCTATCCGTCGAAGCTGCCGTTTCCGCTTCTGCACGTCGATACCACGTGGAAGTTCCGTGAAATGTACAAACTTCGTGACAGTACCGCTGCTGCAGGCGATCTCGATCTGATCGTCCACACCAACCCGGACTGCGTGAAGCAGGGGATCAACCCGTTCACTCACGGCAGCGCTGTCCATACCGACATGTGGAAAACCGAAGGCCTCAAACAAGCCCTCGATCACTACAAGTTCGACGCTGCATTCGGCGGCGCCCGCCGTGACGAAGAAAAATCCCGCGCCAAGGAACGCATCTTCTCGATCCGATCAGCTGCGCACCGTTGGGATCCCAAGCAGCAGCGACCGGAACTGTGGCGGATGTACAACGTCCGCAAAGCGCCGGGCGAGAGCCTGCGCGTCTTCCCTCTCTCGAACTGGACCGAGCTGGATGTGTGGGAATACATACGCCAGGAGGAGATTCCGATCGTTCCGCTGTATTTTGCCGACAAGCGGCCCGTCGTCGAGCGGGACGGTGCGCTGATCATGGTCGACGACGACCGGATGCCGTTACTGCCGGGAGAGACCCCGGAACTCAAGAGCGTTCGTTTCCGCACCCTCGGCTGCTACCCGCTGACCGGAGCCGTCGAATCGACCGCAACGAGCCTGACCGAGATCATCTCGGAAATGTTGCTCACCACCACTTCCGAACGCCAGGGACGGGTCATCGACCACGACTCCAGCGCGTCGATGGAAAAGAAGAAGCAAGAGGGGTACTTCTGATGACTGTTTCCTCGGATCTGATCGCTGACGACATCGAGGCGTACCTCGAACGTCATGCAAACAAGAGCATGCTGCGATTCATCACGTGCGGCAGCGTCGACGACGGCAAGAGCACCTTGATCGGCCGTCTGCTCTACGAATCGAAACTCGTCTTCGACGACCAGTTGACGGCGCTCGAAGCCGATTCGCGCAAGAGCGGAACCCAGGGGGAGGGGCTCGATTTCGCGCTCCTGGTCGACGGTCTCGCTGCCGAACGTGAGCAGGGCATCACGATCGACGTCGCCTATCGCTACTTCACGACCGAGCGACGCAAGTTCGTCGTCGCCGATACTCCGGGGCACGAGCAGTACACCCGAAACATGGTGACGGGCGCGTCGACCGCCGATCTTGCTGTGATCCTTGTCGATTCCCGCAAGGGGATACTGACTCAGACCCGCCGGCACTCGTATCTGGTGTCGTTGCTGGGGATCAAGCACGTGGTGCTTGCCGTGAACAAGCTCGACCTCGTCGACTACTCGCAAGAGGTCTTCGATGCCATTACCGCGGATTACGCAGAGTTCGCTCACGAGATCGGTCTGGACGGGTTCGTCGCCATCCCGATGTCGGCATACATGGGTGACAATCTCACCGAGCGCAGTGCGAATACCCCGTGGTATTCCGGACCAAGCCTGATCGAGCATCTCGAAAGCGTGGACATCGACGATGCTGCCGCCGCGGCTCCGTTCCGGATGCCGGTGCAGTGGGTCAACCGGCCGGACCTCGACTTCCGCGGATTCTCCGGCCAGATCGTTTCAGGCACCGTATCTCCCGGAGATCCCATCCGCGTGCTCCCCAGTGGAAAGACGTCCACAGTCGAGCGCATCGTGACCATGGGTGGCGACCTCGACGTTGCCGGTGCGGGCCGCTCGGTCACCATCACGCTCGCCGACGAGATCGACATCAGTCGCGGTGATGTGCTGTCCATCGGCGACAATCCGCCGGCCGTAGCCGATCAGTTCGAGGCCTGCATCGTCTGGATGGGTGAGGCTCCCATGCTGCCCGAACGGCCGTTCCTGTGCCAGATCGGTACCGTCACAGTCACTGCGCGCATCACCAAACCGAAACACAAGATCAACGTCAACACTCTCGAGAAGACCGCAACGACTACTCTCGCGCTCAACGAAATCGGTGTGTGCAACCTCAGTTTCGATCGACCGGTCCCGTTCGACCCGTACGTCGGTAACCGTGACACCGGTAGCTTCATCCTCATCGACCGCCTTACCAACGGCACTGTCGGTGCGGGCATGATCACGCACTCGCTGCGTCGATCGGACAACATTCACTGGCAATCCGTCGACGTCGACGAGGCCGCGCACACCAGGCTCAAGGGACACCAACCCGCAGTTCTGTGGTTCACCGGTCTCTCCGGTTCGGGAAAGTCGACCATCGCGAACGATGTCGAGCGTCAACTGCACGCACTCGGCGCGCACACCTACCTCCTCGACGGAGACAACGTCCGTCACGGGCTGAATCGAGACCTCGGATTCACCGAAGCCGACCGCGTCGAGAACATCCGTCGCGTCACCGAGGTCACCCGACTGATGGCGGACGCCGGTCTGATCGTGCTCGCGTCCTTCATTTCACCGTTCGAGGCCGAGCGTCATGCCGCCCGTGAATTGATCGGCGACGGACAGTTCGTCGAAATCTTCGTCGACACCGCTCTTGCCGTCGCAGAGGAGCGAGATCCCAAGGGTCTGTACAAGAAGGCTCGACGGGGCGAGTTGGTGAACTTCACCGGAATCGATTCGCCGTACGAACCGCCGCAGAACCCTGACATTCACATCGACACCAGTGTCACGACGACCGAGGACGCTGCGATCGCGATCGTCGACCATCTCCGCGCCCGCGGAACCATTTCTTGATCCGCCTGAACACGAGGAGCATCCATGCCTGACAGGGCTGAAATAGTTTCTGCCGTAGAAGATTACGTCAAGTGTCTCGGAAGTCACGACGTCGACGGACTGGTTGCGCTGTTTGCGCCCGACGCAGTTCAACACGAACCGCTGGGGGTCCAGACCTACCGCGGAATCGACGAGATTCGCGAATTCGATACCGCGAACGCGCAGGTCGATTTCACAGTCAGCCTGCTCGGTCCGATTTCGGTGACGGGAAAGTACGCAGCCATGCAGCTTCGGGTGCAGCGCGCCGGTATCCCTGACTTCGCTGCCACCGATGTGTTCGAGTTCGACGAGAACGGCAAGATCATCTCCCTGAGTGTTGTTCTCGATCCGCAGGCGCTGTGCTGACCCATCAGGGCCTGCTGGCAGGCAAGGTTGTCGTCGTCTCGGGAGTGGGCCCGGCGCTCGGTCGTTCGATTGCGCTGCAGAGCGCGGCGGCCGGAGCGAAGGTTGTTCTGGCTGCCCGCACACCCGAGCGCTTGGAATCGGTGGCAACGGAGATTCGAGACCGCGGCGGAATCGCGTTGGCCGTCCCGACGAACCTCACCGACGTCGATTCGATCGCTTCGTTGGCGGAGACAACTGTCGCTGAGTTCGGTGCGGTGCATTGCTTGGTGAACAACGCATTTGTTCAACCCGCGCAGGTCCCGCTCCTGGACGCCGACGTGGCGTCCATCCAGTCGGGCATCGACATCAACTTGCTCGCGGCGTTGAACGTCACCAGAGAATTTGCTCCGGCATTGATCGAGTCGCACGGGTCCGTCGTGATGGTCACGTCCATGGTGTTGCGCAACCAGCTTCCCGGGTTCGGGGCCTACCGCATCATGAAATCCGGGCTCCTGGCAATGGCACGCAGTTTGTCGATCGATCTCGGTCCCAAGGGCGTTCGAGTCAATTCGGTTGCTCCCGGCTATATCTGGGCGGACTCGGTCAAGAACATGTTCGAGAAGAAGGCGGCGGAGGCAGGAGTCGACCCCAAGGTGATCTACGACGAGATCGCAGCGGGCGCCGATCTGCGCCGATTGCCGGAGCCAGATGACATCGCAAACGCTGTCGTCTTCCTCCTGTCCGATTCAGCCAGGGCCATCACAGGGCAATGTCTCGACGTCAACTGCGGTCACACGCACCACTGATCAACTCATACAAGGACTAGCCATGACACAGGATTACGACGGCATCGGTTCCATCGATCACCTGCACCAGGCTGCGCGCGAGGCGGCCGGGTACGAAAACTTCGGCAGCGAAGGCTATCTCGAAGGACTTCGAGTTCTCCTCGAGTCGTTCCAGAACGAGGCCGACCTCACTCCTCACGGCAAGGTGATCGCTCGCAAGATGATCGTCGGAGCGCTCGCGGGTCGCCTGACCAGTGAGGCCGGATTCGCGAAATATCCAGAGCACGTAGATGTTCCGATCGAACGCCCGATCTTCGTGGTCGGGTTGACCCGCACCGGCAGCACCGCGCTGCACCGCTTGCTCGGTGCCGACCCAGCGCATCAGGGCGCCGAGATGTGGCTCGCCGAGACGCCGCAGCCGCGCCCCGAGCGCGACACGTGGTCGGAGAACGAAGATTACGTTCGCTCCGACGCCTTCTACCGTGCTCGCCAGCGTAACGAGGCAGACCTGATGAAGGTTCATTTCATGGGGGCGGAGGAGGTCGAGGAATGCTGGCGGCTGCTGCAGCAGACGATGCTCTCGACCGCGTTCGAGACGGTGGCGTACGTGCCGAGTTACACCCGGTGGCTGGCGGAGCAGGACTGGACCGAAACATATGCGCGGCACAAGAAGAACCTGCAGTTGATCGGGCTGCACGACCAGGACAGACGGTGGGTGCTCAAAAGCCCGAGCCATGTCTTCGCGATCGACGAGATCATGTCGGTCTATCCGGATGCACTGTTCGTTCGGACCTTCCGGGACCCGTTGACATCGATGGCGTCCACCTTCAGCCTCGTAGAGCAGGGCGGACACGACATGTCGAGGGCCTTCGATCGTCCGGCCATCGGGCGCACGCAACTGGAGTTGTGGGCGCGAGGGAATGCGAACTTCAACAATGCCCGTAGCCGTTACAACCCCGATCAGTTCATCGACGTCGACTACAAGGACTTCATCGCCGATGCGGTCGGCACCGTCGAGAAGATCTATGCACAGTTCGCCCTGCCCTTCACAGACGACGCCCGCGCCGCGGTGGAGGCGTCGCATCAGGCCAGCCTTGCCGAGCACCGTCGTCCGTCGCATCGCTATTCGCTCGAGGATTTCGGCGTGAGCGCTGCCGACGTCGAAGCGAAGTTCGCCACCACACCCTGAAGCCCTCCGGCCCTGTGCGCCTTTTTGGTAGTGCCGACTACCAAAAAGGCGCACAGGGCGAAGCCCCAACCGAAACAAGGAGATTCACATGAATGCTGTTTGGGAAAAGTTCTGCGCAGATCTGCTCGAGGTTGGAAAGGTCCTGGAAGACGAGATCGTCCCTCAGGATCCGCTGACTCAAGCCGAGGGCGTCCGCTACCTGAGTCGGTTGCTTCGGTACGGCACGATCAACTGTGTCGAGTACACCGATCCACGGTGGCCGCAGTTCTCGTCGGCTCCGAACCCGAACATGATGACGAAGATCGGTGCCGACAACCCGGACAACGTCTACATGCGCGCCAACATTTCCGGTAAGTACAACTACCGGATCATCGGCACCCGAGGCACCGTCCCGCTGATCACCTTCGGCTCGCGCGTAAATCGGTACCACATCGACGGCACCATGCTGCAGACCGGCGATCTGCATATCCACGACCTCGAGGTCGACGAGAACGGCCGTTTCGAGTTCATCGCGAGCGTCGACAAGCCCGATGAGGGCGCTTGGCTGCCTTTGGCGCCCGACAGCAACCTCATCTCCGTTCGGCAAACTCACCGGGATCGGCGCAACGAGGTCATCGGTGATCTGACCATCGAATGCCTGAACCCGGACGGGGAGTTCGTCCCGTTGACTCCGGAAGAGATCGGCGAGCGCCTCACCAAGTCCGTCGGGATCGTGAAGGGGATGGCGGAGACCTTCCTGGAATGGTCGCGCAAATTCCAGCCGCACACCAACGAGATCTTCGACTGGGGACAGGACTACTTCCAGGATGCCGGCGGCGATCCGACGATCTTCTACTTCCACGGTTACTGGAAGCTCGCCGAGGACGAGGCGTGGGTCATCGAGACCGAGGTTCCGAACTGCGAGTACTTCAACTTCGTGCTGCAGAACTTCTGGGTCGAGTCCCTCGACTACAACCGCACGAACATCTACATCAACAATCACACCGCGAAGCTCAACGACGACGGCACCATGACAATCGTCGTGGCGGCGAAGGATCCGGGTTATGGCAACTGGATCGACACCGATTCGCATGCCGAGGGGACATGGGCGCTGCGCTGGATCAAGGCGGACTCGCACCCGATCCCGACGTCGAAGGTAGTCAAGATCTGACACGCTGACGGAGATTGGGAACGTATGTACACCAGGAAGATTAGGTTCGGCCCTCGCTTTGTCGCGCTCGGGCTTGCCGGTGCATTGATGTTGGCCGGCTGCGCGTCGAGCAGTGGGGACAACTCGGGATCGGCTTCACCGAGCAGTAGTGGCGCAGCTGGTTTTGTGGGCGCCCCAGATGTGGGGGAGCGGATCGACGGCGGTGTTCTCACCTTCGGGTCCTATTCGTTCCCTTCCTCGTTGGACCCCACGAGAACGCAAGCCGCCGGTTCGACCGGCGGAACCGAAATGGCCGCGATTTACGACACGCTGGTACGCAGCGACTCCACAAACGGGAGCTTCGTGCCACAACTCGCGAAGACACTGTCGAACAACAGCGACTTCACCTCGTACACCGTCACTTTGGCTGATGGCCTCACCTTCAGCGACGGAAGTCCGCTCGACGCGGAAGCGGTGAAGTGGAGTATCGATCGATTCGTGGCAGGCAAGGGTGATGTATCGCAGACCTGGCTCAACATCGTGGATCGGATCGAGACGCCCGACGCCACCACAGTCGAATTCGTGCTCGAGCGGCCCTGGCGTCAATTCCCGGCGCTGTTGTCGCTCGGGCCCGGAATGATCGTTGCGCGAAGTTCAGGGGGAGAGGCAGGGTCGGTTTCAGGAACCGGGGAGGGAGCGTTCACACCGATCGGGGCGGGTCCGTTCACCCTGGCCAAGTTCGCCCCGCACGAAGAACTGGTACTCGCCGCACGCACGGATTATCAGGGCGGTAAACCTCCACTGGACACAGTGCGGTTTGTTCCTACATCGGGTGCGCAGTCTCAGTACGAATCGTTGAAGAGCGGCCAGATCGACATGACGTACATTCTCCGCGACGAGGCCGTGATCGAACAAGCTCTCGACGACGGATACTCGGGTTACCTCAGTCCGACCGGACAGAACGGGATCGGCACGATCAACAACCGTGAGGGCAAGCCCGGGGCCGATGTTCGCGTCCGTCAGGCGATCGCCTACGGGGTGGATCCGGCGGCGGTCAATACCCGGGCGAACAACGGATTGGGCACCGCCAGTTCCGAACTGGTCCCGCAGACGTCACGTTGGTACAACAACACAGCAGGCATTCCGTTCGATCAGGTGAAGGCAAAGGCGCTGCTCGATCAAGCGAAGTCCGACGGGTTTGACGGGAAACTCCGCTACCTCACCACCTCGGAGCCGAGCCAACAGGCGACGGCACTGACGGTTCAGGCGTCGCTGAACGCGATCGGTTTCGACGTCACCATCGACTACGCGACCGATGTGACCGATCTGGTTCGACGGGTATACAAGGACCACGATTTCGACATGACCAGAGGTGGCGCTCCGGTCGGAGAAGAAGCGCCGTACCTCAATTTGTACAACAGTATGGCCAGTGATTCGAAGAACAACCCGTCCGGCTTCGCGGACCCGGAGATGGACGCGATGATCACAGCTGTGCAGACGGCATCGACGGACGATGCTGTTCGTGAGGCGATCAGCAAGGTGCAGGAGTACGCCAACGTGACTGTGCCTTACGTGATCTGGGGGCCGGCGTCGGTGTTGACCGCATGGGACGGCAATGTTCACGGCGTCGTACGCAACATCACCGACATCATGTTCTTGGGCGGCGCTTGGATCTCGCCCAACGGCGAAACGGTGGAACGATGAAGTGGTCCTTGGCGGGTGCGATGATCGACGCCCTGGAACTGTGCGAGTTGGCGCAGGTCGCCGAAGAGGTGGGGTTCGACGGAATCGCGATGCCGGATTCCGTGTTCTATCCGGAGCAGGTGTCGGCGCCGTACCCGTACACTGCTGACGGGAAGCGGATGTGGGCGCCCGAGACGCCGATGCCTGATCCGTTCATTGCCATGGCGGCGATGGCGGCCGTCACATCGCGAATTCAGTTCTACACCAACGTGTTCAAACTTCCACTGCGCGATCCGCTGTTGGTAGCCAAGCAGGTCGCGACCATGGCCGTGATGTCGAGGAACCGCGTCGCTCTCGGCGTCGGTTTGTCCTGGATTCCCGAGGAATTCACCTTCACCGGTACCGAGATGCGCACCCGCGGCGCGCGTACCGACGAAGCCATCGAGATCATCAAGGCGGTGTGTGCGGGACGTGGGCCGGAATGGGTCGAATACCACGGCAAGCACTACGATTTCGACGCTCTGATGATCAGTCCTGCTCCGGAAATTCCGGTTCCGATCTACATCGGTGGGCACAGCGAACCGGGGTTGCGCCGTGCAGCCAGGCTGGCCGACGGTTGGATGTCGGTGAACACGACCAAAGCCGAATTAGCCTGCGCCATCGATCGTCTCACGGAATTGCGGGTCGAGTACGGTCGTGCCGATATTTCTTTCGGCGTCAACGTCTCGCCGACGGATGTTCGTGATCTGGACGGATATCGCGAACTCGAGACTCTCGGAGTCACGGAAATCAGAGTTTTGCCCTGGTATCACTACGGAGTTGACGCCGGTGATCGTCAGGGACGACTCGACTCCATTCGGCGGTTTGCCGAGGAGGTCATCGCTCAGTACTGATCGATCAGCGTCTGCATCGCCCGGCCGTAGAGTTTTGCCAACTCGTCGCGATCTGCGGACTGGGGGATACTCTCGTCGCTGAGGACGCTCAACAGCCCGGACACCTGGGCGGAGACCAGGAGTGCGCGGGTGTACGCGTCTTCGCCGTCTAGACGAGCGGCGAGATTGGTGGCGAATACTCCGGTCATGTCTCGGAGTCGCTCCCGGATGCGTGGACTGTCCGACGCTCGCATGAGCGCTGTGTACACCGACAGCATCCGGGCGTCGGCCTTGCCCAGGACGAAGGCGGCGATTCGCTCACCGAGGGTGTCGAGTGGGCCGTCGAACTGGCCTTCGAAGTAGTCCGCAACCGGCGTGGTTTCCAGGAACAGTGCTTCTTTGGACCCGAAATGCCGGATGACCAGGGCCGGATCGATTCCGGCAACTTTGGCGATGGCGCGAACTGACGTGCCGCCGAACCCGTGCTCGCCGAACAGTTGGAACGCCGCCGCGCGAATCGCCTCGGATGTCGAGGGGTGCTCCTGCTCTGGCGTGTGCCTCGTGGGTGTCACGACATCGACCTCTGTGCTCGCTCGCCGACCGCGTTGTCAACGGCGTTGACTATAACGTGTCAACGGTGTTGACTGTTGAGTCTGTCAACGGTGTTGACAGCTAGATGCGGTTAGTGAAGAGAGCGTGGAATATGACAGATACCGACGTCCGAGCACCCAGCGAAGAAGTTGTCGATCCGCCGACCAATTGGAAGATGGTGGGCAGTGGACTCGCATTTCCGTTGTTCTTCGTCATCATGTTCTGCTTGTGCTACGTCAGCGCCTTCCATTCGCCGACGCCGAATCAGGCACCGATCGTGGTGGTCGGGTCGCCGTCCGTCACGGCCCCGCTGATCGACGGAATCCAGGCTTCGTCGGGTGACAAGTTCGACATCGTTGCCACAGCCAACGCCGCCGACGCACTCTCTCGGATCGACAACCGCGATGCGATCGGCGCCATCGAGATCGGTGACACCGTGACCGCACATATCGCCACCGGCGCGGGCGCCTCGACGGTTTCCGTGGTGAGCAGCTTGGCGCATTCGGTTGCGGAGCAGACGGGGCAGCAGGTCACGGTGATCGACTCGGCGCCTGTCACGGCGCGCGACTCCTCGACTGTCGGACTCTTCTACTTCCTGATCGTCTGCACCCTCGGTGGCTACCTGACCATCACGGTGCTCAGTCAGGTTGCGCCGAGAATGCGGTTGCGAGAGCAGTATTCGATCCTGGCCGGTGCGGCGATACTCACCCCGCTCATAGCCTTCGGCATCACCAGCATCTTCATGCACGCCTTCGGGGCGTCATTCGGCCAGATCCTGCAACTGCTGGGAATCTCGATGGTTTACACGTTCACCGTCGGTGCGGTGAGCATTCTGCTCAATCGACTGCTCGGCCAAGCCGCGATCTTCGCGGTGCTGACGGTGCTCGTTTTCATCAACTTCCCGAGTTCGGGTGGTGCCATTCCGGTGTCGTTCCTGCCGGGATTTTGGCAGCACATCCATTCGTTCTGGCTCGGATCGGCAGCCATGGAGCCCATCCGCTCCGTCATCTACTTCAGTGGCAACGGCGCCGGACCGCACCTGCTCGTTCTGGGGATCTGGCTGGTCGCGGCACTCGGCCTGACCGGACTGCTCGCCTCTCGCCAGTCGAAAAAGGCAGCAGCGCACTGAGTGTGGTGGGGCCGGCGATTGCCGACCCCACCCGAACCCTTTACTTCAGCCGTACCGCGTCGGTGCCCGGTCCGTCGAGCATCGCGGACCCCAGCAGGATGTCCGGAATGCCGAACCCGTCGATCAGTGTCTCGACGTGGGGGCGCAGGGTGCGGCAACGCTCGTTGATTCCGCGCGTCACGGCCTTCGAACGCTCCACCGACAGATGCCGGTGCTCCATGAACCAGGCCTTGTCCTCTTCGATCACGGACAGTGCGTAGAGATCGCACACCTCGCCGAAGAGTTCCTTTGCGGTCTCGTCCTCACACGAGTCGATGCCGGCGACGAATGCTTCCAGGATGACGCGCTCGATGTGCGCCTGAGCGGCTTTGAGCACGTGGTCCTGCACGAAGTTGAACGCGTCGAACGGGTTCTCCTCGCGCTTCTGCGCTGCCTGCAATCGCCTTGCCGCAGTGGCGAGTAGGTACTCTTCGCGGTCTTCGAACATCTTCATCTGGGTGCCGCGATTGAAGAGGCTGCCGTCCTCTTCGTTGTCCTGGCGAGTGTCGACGATCGTCTGCAGGATCTGCTGCGCTGCCGTGCGTTTCTTGACCACGTCGGAGACCGTCGTAGCGGCGAAGCGCATCCAGTCGACCGGGCTCATGCCGCGGACTTCGTCGGCGTAGGAGGTGAGGAGTTCTTTTGCGACCAACTGCGTCAGAACGTGGTTGTCACCCTCGAACGTGGTGAAGACGTCGGTGTCCGCCTTGAGTGCGGTGAGGCGGTTCTCGGCGAGATAGCCTGCGCCGCCGCAGGCTTCGCGTGCTTCCTGGATGGCCCGAGTGGCATGCCAGGTGTTGGCGGCCTTGAGTCCGGCGGCGCGACCTTCGAGTTCGCGCTGCTCCTGCGGATCCGGGTCGTCGCTGCTCTGGATGTCGTGCATCGCGGCGACGAGTTCGTTCTGTGCGAACTGCAGAGCGTACGAGCGGGCGATCAACGGCAGCAGACGCTTCTGGTGGACGAGGTAGTCCATGATCAGGACTTCGTCGTCACTCTTCGGAGCACTGAACTGCCTGCGCTGCAGGGCGTATCGACCGGCGATGGCCAATCCGACGCGGGCGGCCGCTGCCGCGGAACCACCGACGGTGACACGTCCACGAACCAGTGTGCCGACCATCGTGAAGAAACGACGGTTCGGGTTCTCGATCGCCGAGCTGTACGTGCCGTCCTCGGCGACGTCGGCGTAACGGTTGAGTAGATTCTCACGCGGGATGCGGACCTGGTCGAAGACGATGCGGCCGTTGTCGACTCCGGGCAGTCCACCCTTGAGCCCGCAGTCGGACGTCGTGACGCCGGGGAGGTCGTTGCCGGCGTCGTCACGAATCGGCACGACAAAGCAGTGGACGCCCTGACTTTCGCCTCCGGTGATCAGCTGTGCGAACACCGCTGCGACGGTGGCGTGCTGGGCAGCGCCGCCGATGTAGTCCTTGCGAGAGGACGGAGTGGGGGAGTTGACGACGAACTCGCCCGTCTCGACGTCGTAGGTCGCCGTGGTTTCGAGTTCCTGGACGTCGCTGCCGTGACCGGTCTCGGTCATCGCAAAGCAACCGAGCAGGTCCAGATCGATCAGCGGCTTGACGTACGCCTGGTGGTGACGCTCGGTGCCGAGGTTTTCGATGGCGCCGCCGAACAGACCCCACTGGACGCCGGCCTTGACCATCAGTGAGAGGTCGGACATCGCGAGCATCTCGATGCTGGTGACGGCGCCACCCGCGTCGCCCGTTCCGCCGTGAGAGACCGCGAAACCGTTTGCGGCGTACCCGAGATCGGCGAGGACCCGCATCTGTTCGAGAGCCTTGGAGCGCGCAATGGCGGTGTTGGGTGTGTAGTGCGGAGCAAAACGTTCGTCGTTCAATTCGCCGCGAACGCGCTCACGCACCTCCCGCCAGCGTCCGTCGAGTGTTGTCCTGAGGTGGTCCGCTGTGGTGGCCATGGAACCGACGATAGCGCGTAGCGCACCGCGGGCAACCCGGTTCGATCCCAACCTCACATTCAGCAGGAGCCCGCGGCACCCGCTTCGATTCCTTGGCGGAAGAGTTCCTTCTCGCTCTCGGACATAGCCTGGTACGAAGGGTCGTTCTCGACGATCTTCAGGAAGTCGGCGCCCGCCGTCTGGGTCGACGTGTCGCCGCTCTGAACACGCTGCTGAACGTAGACGGACACCGCCGAACACCCGCCGAGAAACGCGGGGTCGGTGCTCGTCGCTGCGGTGGTTCGAGCCGAGTCGGTGGCGCTCGGCGGCGACGAAACTGTCGCCTTGTCGTCGTTCGAAGCGTCCGAACCACACGATGTGAGAAGAATCGCAGCCGAGACTATCAGCGTCGTCAACAGTCGCTTCATGTCCGGAATCGTCTCACGCGGGGCCCGGTTCGACCGGAAAACTCGCCTCGAGCACCGAAGTCCTACACCCTGTCGTTGTCAGATTCGACAGAACTGGGACACTGGAAGCCGTGACTGTGTCTTCCGGTGATCCCGACGTGCATGCAACGAACTCCGCTCGGCTCTTCGAACGTGCCGGCAACGTGATTCCGGGTGGCGTCAACTCGCCCGTCCGCGCGTTCGGTTCGGTCGGCGGAACACCGCGATTCATTCGCGAAGCATCCGGCTACACCCTCACCGACGTCGACGGAAACAATTACGTCGACCTGGTGTCGTCCTGGGGTCCGATGATTCTCGGGCACGCTCACCCGGCAGTCGTCGAAGCCGTTCGCGAAGCAGCCCTCGGAGGTCTCTCCTTCGGTGCGCCGACCGAAGGCGAAGTTGCCCTCGCCGAGGAAATCGTCGCCCGCGTCGCGCCCGTGGAAAAGGTTCGCCTGGTCAACTCCGGAACCGAAGCCACGATGAGCGCAGTCCGCCTCGCCCGCGGATTCACCGGACGCACCAAGATCGTCAAGTTCTCCGGTTGCTATCACGGCCACGTCGACGCCCTTCTCGCCGACGCCGGATCCGGCCTCGCGACGTTCGGGCTGCCGACCTCTCCCGGCGTGACCGGCGCTCAAGCAGAAGACACCATCGTCGTGCGCTACAACGATCTCGACGCGGTGGCCGCGGCCTTCGCGGCCAATCCCGGCGGCATCGCGTGCGTCATCACCGAAGCTGCCGCCGGAAACATGGGCGCCGTCGCACCGCTTCCCGGTTTCAACGAGGGTCTGCGTCGTCTCACCCGTGAGCACGGCGCACTCCTGATCATGGACGAGGTGATGACCGGATTCCGCGTCAGTGCCTCGGGTTGGTACGGCATCGACAACGTCGCAGGCGACCTCTACACCTTCGGCAAGGTCATGAGCGGCGGACTGCCCGCCGCAGCATTCGGCGGCCGCGCCGACATCATGGGCCACCTCGCACCGGACGGTCCCGTCTACCAGGCAGGCACCCTCTCGGGTAACCCCGTAGCCGTCGCCGCCGGACTCGCGAGCCTGCGCGCCGCCGACGCCGAGGTGTACGCCAAGCTCGGCCGGAACGCGACCGCCCTCGGCGACCTCATGACCCAAGCACTCACCGCCGAAGGCGTCGAACACCGAGTGCAGTACGCAGGCACCTTGGTGAGCGTGTTCTTCACCGAGAACACGGTGACCAACTACGACGAAGCCAAAGCCGCGCAGACCTGGCGATTCCCCGCCTTCTTCCACGCACTGCTCTCCCGCGGCGTGTACCCGCCGCCGAGCGCGTTCGAAGCGTGGTTCGTCTCCGCAGCACTCGACGATCGAGCCTTCTCGATCATCGCCGACGCCATGCCGCACGCAGCCAAGGCCGCAGCTGCTGCCGTCAAGCCCTGACCAGTTCCCATTCCAGAAGACCCGCACGCTTCCGACATCCATCATCTTCAGCGAGGACCCTCGACTGTGACCGACGCCGATCACCCCGACCACACGTCCACCCGCACCATCGTCCACGTCCTGCGCCACGGCGAAGTACACAACCCGCGCGGGATCCTCTACGGACGGCTCCCGGGCTTCCGGTTGTCGGTGGCGGGCGAAGCTCAGGCTCGTGCGGTCGCGTCGGTGCTCGCCGATCACGACATCACCCACGTGGTCGCGTCGCCGCTGCAGCGGGCGCAAGAGACCGCGACTCCGATCGCCGAGGCACACAAGCTCGACATCGTCACGGACGAAAACCTGATCGAGGCAGGCAACGAGTTCGAGGGTCTCAAGGTTGCCGTCGGGGACGGTGCGCTCTCGCGTCCGCGTCACTGGTGGAAACTGCGCGACCCGTTCACCCCGTCCTGGGGCGAGCCCTACCTGCAGATCGCGCATCGCATGCTCGCAGCCGTCAATGCCGCACGCGTCGCGGCAGTCGGACACGAAGCCGTCGTCGTCAGCCATCAGCTTCCGGTCTGGACTCTGCGTCGATTCCTGCAGGGTGAGCGTCTGTGGCACGATCCCCGTCACCGTCAGTGTGGACTGGCGTCGTTGACGTCACTGGTCTACGAAGGCGACACCCTGGTCGACATCGTCTACTCCGAACCTGCCGGCGCCTCCGACCCGAGAGTGACAGGAGCATGATTTCGCGCCGCATCGCCGCAGCATTCGCAGCCGCTGCGTCGGCGATGCTTCTTCTCTCGTCCTGCGCGACCGGCGACGACGCCGTCGCACAGGGCGGAACTTTCGACTTCGTCTCACCGGGCGGACAAACCAAGATCTTCTACGATCCGCCGTCCGACCGAGGCACCATCGGCAAGCTCTCCGGGCCCGATCTGATGAACGAAGGTCAGAAGGTCGGTGTCGAGGACTTCGAGGGCAAGGTCGTCGTCCTCAACGTCTGGGGTCAGTGGTGCGGACCGTGCCGTGCCGAAGCCGACGACCTGGAACAGGTCTACGAGCAGACCAAGGATTCGGGCGTGCAGTTCCTCGGCATCAACGTCCGCGACGATACCAAGAACAAAGCGCAGGACTTCGTGGTCGACAACAAGGTCTCGTACCCGTCGATCTACGACCCGTCGATGCGTTCGCTGATCGCCCTCGGTGACGGCTACCCCACGTCGGTCATTCCGACGACGATCGTCCTGGACCGCCAGCATCGCGTCGCCGCGGTGTTCCTCCAAGAACTTCTCGCCGAGGATTTGCTGCCCGTCGTCCAGCGAGTAGCTCAGGAAGACGCGCAGTAAAGATGACAACCACGACCACTACGCTGCTGGCCGGCAGCGACACATTGAGTGCCGGTGTGGGCGAAGCGTTTCAGAACGCGGCGTCGTCCGGTCCGCTTCTGCTCGCCCTCGGCGCCTGTGTGCTCGCCGGTCTGGTGTCGTTCGCTTCACCGTGCGTCGTGCCGCTCGTTCCCGGCTACCTGTCCTACCTGGCCGGCGTCGTCGGTGCCGACGCTCCCGCGATCACCGCCGAAGAGGCGAAGACGCGGACGATCACCCGGAGCAGTCGACTGAGGGTGGCCGGTGCGGCCGGACTGTTCGTCGCGGGCTTCACCGTTGTGTTCGTCCTCGCGACCGCGTCGGTATTCGGCGTGATCTCCACGCTGCTCGTCAACCGCGAGGTCCTGATGCGAGTGGGCGGTGTCGTCACCATCGCAATGGGTCTCGTCTTCATCGGGCTGATTCCGGCGCTGCAGAAGGACGTTCGTTTCGAACCGCGTCGCGTGTCGTCACTGGTGGGTGCGCCGCTGCTCGGGGGAGTGTTCGCTCTGGGCTGGACGCCGTGCCTCGGTCCGACATTGGCAGGCGTGATGTCCGTAGCGGCGGGAACCGACGGGATGACCGCCGCGCGTGGTGTCACGTTGATCGTCGCGTACTGCATCGGACTCGGCCTGCCGTTCATCATCTTGGCGCTGGGATCGGCGCGCGCGCTGACCGGCGTCGGCTGGTTGCGTCGTAATGCACGCACCATTCAAATTTTCGGCGGAATCATGTTGGTGGCAGTGGGAATCGCCCTCGTCACCGGCGCGTGGGACCAGTTCGTCGGCTGGGTTCGCGACGCATTTATCTCGGAGGTGACGCTGCCGATATGACAGCTGACGACAATAACGACCACCCGAAACCCGTGCTGCCGAAGCAGTCGGTGATCGGTCGAGTCGTTGCACTCGGGCGCAACACCTGGCGCGGGCTCACCTCGATGCGGACCGCGCTGGTACTGCTGTTCCTCCTCGCGCTCGCTGCGATCCCCGGCGCCCTGCTGCCACAGCGAACCCTCAACGAGGGCAAGGTCACCGACTACATCGCCGCGCGTCCGACGCTCGGTCCGTGGATGGACCGCCTCGAATTGTTCGACGTGTTCAGCAGTTTCTGGTTCACCGCGATCTACGCACTGCTCTTCATCTCGCTGGTCGGCTGCATCCTGCCGCGTTGCGTGGAGCACGCGAAGGCGCTGCGCACCCGTCCGGTGAATGCGCCGCGCAATCTTGCTCGCCTGCCGCACCACACCAAGAGCGTCGTGGACGGCGAGACTCCCGACGAACTTGCTGCCCGGGTGTCGAAAGAACTGCGCGGGTGGCGCGTCGAAACGCGTCGCGGCGATTCGAAATCACGACGCGAAGGCGAGATCACCATCTCGGCGGAGAAGGGATACCTCCGCGAGTTCGGCAACCTCGTGTTCCACCTCTCGCTGGTCGGATTGTTGATCGCGATCGCCGCGGGCAAGTTGTTCGGCTACGAGGGCAATCGCATCGTCATCGCCAACGACGGCCCCGGGTTCTGCACGACCTCGCCGGCAGTGTTCGACTCCTTCGTCGCCGGTCTGAGCCTCGACGGCACCGGCATGACCCCGCTGTGTGTACGTGTGAAGAATTTCCAGGCCGACTACCTCGAGACCGGTCAGGCCGAGATGTTCACCTCGGACATCTCGTACCAGGCAGGCGACGACCTCGAGTCCGATACCTGGCGGGACACGACCATCCAGGTGAACCACCCGCTGCGGATCGCCGGCGATCGTGTGTACCTGCAGGGACACGGATATGCGCCGACGTTCACCGTCACGTTCCCGAACGGTGAGACCCGCACCGAGACGCTCCAGTGGCGTCCGGACGACGCCACGACGTTCCTGAGCAGTGGCGCGATGCGCTTCGACCCGCCGGGCGGCATGTATCCCGATGCGGACGAGCGTCGGAAGAATCAGATTGCCATCGAAGGATTGTTCGCGCCCACCGCGCTGTTCCACGGCAACCTGCTGTCGTCGAGTTACCCGGCGATGAACGATCCGGCAGTCGCCATCGACATCTACAAGGGCGACACCGGACTCGATACCGGTAACCCGCAATCGCTGTTCGAACTCAACACCGAACTGATCAATCAGGGCCGACTGGTCAAGCAGGATCGAGTCAATCTGTTTCCGGGGGAGAGCGCGACGCTTGCCGACGGAACCCAGGTGCGATTCGATGGTGCCGTCGACTTCGTGAACCTGCAGGTCTCCCACGATCCCGCTCAGGTGTGGGTGTTGGTTTCGGCGTTGACCATGATGGCGGGCCTACTCGTCTCGCTCGTGATCAAGCGTCGCCGCGTCTGGGCACGTATCTATCCAGATGACGAACGACGTACTGTAGTAGAACTTGGTGGGCTTGCCCGCACCGACCACGCAGGCTGGGGCGACGAGTTCGACCGCCTCGCCGACCGCTTGCTGAAAAGCAATCCGACCACCGCGGTGAACCAACCGCACGCGCAGGAGAACGCCCGATGACAACGAACGAGACACTCGCGCAGTACAGCGACTGGGCCTTCAAGTCCGCCTTCACCGTGCTCGTGCTGGCGTTTGTGCTGCTCATCGTGCAGTACGCGTCGGCCAGAGCAAAGGCGGTTCAGGACAAGGAACTGGTCTCCGCCGGCGGTGTCGACGCATCCGTGCCTGGCAGGGTCGCGGAGACTCCGAGCAAGTCGCTCTCGGAACGATTCGGCGGAATGGGCCGAGCTGTCCTGGTCGTCGGAACGGTGCTGATCATCGCGTCGATCGTGCTCCGCGGATTTGCGACGGAACGATTCCCGCTCGGCAACATGTACGAATTCGTGGCGATGGCGTGTGCGGCGTCGTTGCTGGTCGGGCACGTCCTGTTGATCAAGCCGGCGTACCGTCCGATGTGGGTCTTCCTGCTGGTGCCGGTTCTGATCTTGATGTTCCTCGCCGGCACGGTCCTCTACGCCGACGCGGCTCCCGTGGTGCCGGCGCTACGCTCGTACTGGCTTCCGATTCACGTGACGATCGTCAGCGTCGGTTCCGGAATCTTCATGATCGGCGGTATCGCGAGCCTTCTGTTCCTGCTGCGACTGAAGTTCCCGCCCGGTGACGAAGGCACGAGCATCGGTGGCCGGATCGCAGAGCGACTGCCCGATGCCCAGACTCTCGACCGCTTGGCGTACAAGAGCACGATCATCGCGTTTCCGCTGTTCGGCGCCGGCGTCATCCTCGGTGCCATCTGGGCGGAAGCTGCGTGGGGACGCTTCTGGGGTTGGGATCCGAAGGAGACGATGTCCTTCATCGCCTGGGTGATCTACGCGGCCTACCTGCATGCGAGGGCAACGTCCGGGTGGCGGGAGACGAAGGCCGCCTGGATCAACATCGCCGGTTTTGTTGCGATGCTGTTCAATCTCTTCATCATCAACATGGTCGTCTCCGGCTTGCACTCCTACGCGGGACTCACCTGATCCTCTCGAGGTACCGTGGGTGGCTGCCGACCGGTCTGTAGATATTACCGGTAGGTACGTCAGGGGCGGGCAACAGTTACGATGCAGCTTGGCGAATTACTAGCTGTCTGGTAGCTGTGGGATCGACGAGGGGGAGCGGCGAGATGGCCGACAAGATTGAAGACGCCGGAGCAGGATTGTGGGAGCCGGTGCGCCCAGCCGAGCCGACGCGGCGCGAGCCGCGCGCATCCGCGCCCGAGCCGTCATCGGACTCGGTTCCCAGCGACGTTCGTAGTCTCTTCGTGGCCCCGGTCGACTCCGGGCCGCTCCAGCAAGTCGCCGGCCAGGCGCCCGGTGCACCCGCCGCTCCGCCGCCGACGACGACCCCAGCGGCTCCGGTACCAGGTCCCAAGACTCCGGTCATCCAGTATCCGGCAGCGCAGCCAGGCCCGATCAACGGCCAGTTCTCGACCTCGCCTGCGATGCCGATGCAGACCTACGAACCTACGAATCGTGGAGGGTCGCTTCCTGATTCACGAACTGGCGTTCCGCAGCCTGTTCAGAATTCGCAGCCTGTTCGGAACTCGCAGCCTGTTCAGAACCTGCATCCTGTTCAGAATTCGCAGCCCGGCCCGACGGCGCATTCATCCGCGAGACCGCTCCAGCAACCGCAGGCACCTTTTTCGCCCGGCGTCCATCCGCCCAATCCCGCGATTCGGCAGTTCGGTCATCCCGGCGCTGCGCCGGTGCAGAACGGCCACGCCCTCCAGAATGGTCAGGCCGTGCCGATGGCCCCGCCGACGGCGCCACCTACTCGCGCTCTGATGCCGCAGACCGGACTCACCTCGGCTCCGGACAGTCGCTTCGAGTCCGCTCTCCCGATGACTGCGCAAGATCTCTCGGCTGCGCTCCTCGTCAAGCGGCCTGTCCGGCCTGCCCCGGTGGGTGGCTGGCGCAAGGCGCTGTACACGTTGTCCGGCCGATCGGTGAACCTCGGAAACGGTGCAAAGGAGCAGCACCTCGTCGAGTTGACGCGCCAGATCAACCAGCCGCTGCAGGGCTGCTACAAGGTTGCGGTGCTCAGTCTCAAAGGCGGCGTCGGAAAGACCACGACCACAGCGACACTGGGGTCGATGTTCGGCTCGATCCGCGGCGATCGCGTCGTCGCTGTCGATGCAAACCCCGACCGGGGAACGCTGAGCCAGAAGATCCCGCTCGAAACTCCGGCAACAGTGCGAAACCTGCTGCGCGACGAGAACAGCATCGAGAAGTACAGCGACGTCCGTGGCTACACATCGCAAAATCGACACCGGCTCGAAGTGCTTGCCTCCGACAGCGATCCAGCAGTTTCAGAGGCCTTCAGCGGTGGGGACTACACGCGCACGGTCGACATGCTCGAGAAGTTCTACAGCATAGTTCTGACCGATTGCGGCACCGGATTGATGCACTCGGCGATGCAGGCCATTCTCGAAGGTGCAGATTCGTTGATCGTCGTCAGTTCCGGTTCCGTCGACGGTGCACGTAGCGCCTCCGCAACACTTGACTGGCTCGACGCTCACGGTTACAGCAGGCTGGTCGCCACGTCCGTAGCTGTCATCAACGCGGTACGGCCTCGCTCGGGCAAGGTTGATCTGCCGCGGGTCGTCGAGCACTTCGAGCAGCGCTGTCGAGCGGTGAAACTGATTCCGTTCGATCCGCATTTGGAAGAGGGCGCCGAAATCGATCTGGACCGGCTGCGTCCAGGTACTCGGGAAGCGGTGCTGGAGTTGGCTGCGGTGGTTGCGCAGGACTTTCCGGCCTCCCCGTTCGCGTTGACGGGGCGGTAATCGGATAGCCGGGCGAGCCCGGACGCTACGTCGACGCGTCAGTCGGCGGTACGTCCGGACCTTCCGTGCGCTTGCGTCGTGTTTGCTGGTTCACATTCCACAGGAATTCGGGATCGTCATCCGGCCCGCGTACACCGCTCACCGGGGTGCGCGTCGACGGATCGGGCCCGAATGCCTTCCACATCAGAACGATCAATGTCACCAAACCCACCAACGCCAACAGATACAACACGGCGCACCTCCTCAGGGAACTGAAGTCGAGCCTACTCAGTCTCCGCCCCGCTTCACCAGAAGTGGTGCGGACAAGCGTTTCGGCTCAGTGCGCTAGTGCTGTATCTGTCGGGTACTGCAAGATCTGTCGGGTACTGCAAAGTGCTTCGAAGTGAGCCGAGTTTGCTCAGTTGTTGTCTGCTTCGGTGGTCAGCGAGCGCAGAAGCTGCATGACCTCGGTCTCACGGAATCGACGATGTCCTCCTGGCGTGCGAAGCGAGCCCAGTCGTCCTGCGTGTGCCCAGCGGGTCACGGTCTTGGGATCGACATGAAACAATGCCGCTACCTGTCCGGGCGTCATGAGTGCGTCTGCGGCGGTATTGAAGGTTGGTGCGCTCATTGTGAGGTCCTCCATGTTGATGTCGAACGTTTGACGAACAGTGATTCCGAACCGAGCAGTGATTCCGAACTTTGGTTCCGAACCGGTGTGTCGACCAGTTGCCAAAAACCTGCGTCGAGTTTGTTTCGAAGTCCTTCGCTCACATTCGACCGTTTTCTGAGTGGTAGCGCAATGTTTGCACAGATATAGCCGGGTAGTCGATCTTTCAAGAAAAAGTAATGTTTAAGTAAAGGACAAAATGGATATAGCGGGCTCGGTCCCACCCGTATTCGGAATGGGTAACCTGAGAGGGTGAGTCAGTTGTCTGAAAACCCCGAAAATGTTCCTTCTGAGCCGGTTAAGGCCAGTAAACCTTCCGCAAACTCTGGGCAAGCAAAGTCGGCTTCCGGGCCGGTGACCAAGGGTCAACTGGCCCGCGACGTGGTGCTGTACTCGGTCGCTCGGCTGCTGCTTGTCGTCGTGATCGGTGCCGTCATCATCGGTGGCGGAAAGCTCGCCGGCACGGACGTTCCCTTGATCGTCGCGGCGCTGTTCGCAGTTCTGATCGCGCTGCCGCTGTCGTTGCTGTTCTTCGCGAAACTGCGCAAGCGTGTCAATGCGGGCATTGCGGCGGTCGACGCCCAGCGTCGGTCCGATCGTGACGATCTTCGCTCCAAGCTGCGCGGAGACGGGCGGTGACCACGGGCTCGCTCGACGTCGACCGTCGGACCTCACGCCAGTGGGTCGACAACGCGGTGCGGTTGATCGAAGCCGACGCGCAACGCAGCGCGGACACTCACCTGCTGCGCTATCCGCTGCCGAGTAACTGGACCGTCCAGCTTTATCTGAAGGACGAGTCGACCCACATCACGGGGAGTCTCAAGCATCGACTCGCACGGTCGCTTTTCCTCTACGCGATCTGCAACGGCTGGGTTACCGAAGAGACCACTGTCATCGAAGCGTCGTCCGGATCGACTGCTGTCAGCGAGGCGTATTTCGCGAAGTTGCTGGGCCTGGATTTTGTCGCGGTGATGCCCGCGAGCACGAGTCCCGCCAAGATCGCGTTGATCGAGGCGCAGGGGGGACGTTGTCATTTCGTGAGCGATCCGTCGTCGATCTACTCGGAATCGCATCGGCTCGCGAGTGAGTTGAACGGTCACTACATGGACCAGTTCACCCACGCCGAGCGCGCGACGGATTGGCGCGGAAACAACAACATCGCCGAATCGATCTTCACTCAGCTCGAACACGAGGAACATCCGATTCCCGACTGGGTGGTCGTCGGAGCCGGGACGGGCGGAACCGGTGCCACGATCGGCCGCTTTCTTCGTTACCGGAAATTCGACACGGGGCTGTGCGTGGTGGACCCGGAGCACTCCGTGTTTTTCGACGCGTGGCGAGCGAGCGATCCGTCGATCGTCGGTACTCGAGGTTCCCGGATCGAGGGCATCGGCCGTCCGCGCGTCGAACCGTCGTTTGTCGGTCAGGTGGTCGACCGAATGATCAAGGTGCCGGACGCAGGCTCGATCGCGGCCGCACGGCACGCCAGCGCGGCCCTGGGGCGCAAAGTGGGCGGCTCGACGGGGACGAACCTGTGGGGAGCTTTTGCGTTGATTGCCGAAATGATGGCGGCCGGGCGCAGCGGCAGCGTCGTCACCCTCCTGTGCGACGGCGGAGAGCGTTACTCGGGGACGTACTACAACGACGAATGGGTGGCGTCGGAAGGGATCGACCTGCTCGGTCCGACGGCAGTGCTGGACGAGTTCGTCCGTTCGGGTGCGTGGACGGCCAGTTCCTGAATCGCCGGCGCCGGACCGTGTGACGGGCGGCTCATCGTCACCCGCGGCCAGGCGTCCAGCCCGGACGACTGCTCGTCCGTTCTGATGCGTATCAGGCCGGGAGAGAGCGTGTTCTCGGCCAGACGCACGAACCCGAGTCGCTCGTAGTACGGCGCGTTCCACGGAACGTCGACGAACGTCGTCAGAGTCACGAGATCGTGGTGATGGTCCGCCGCCCATTCGGTGACGGCGTCGATCAGCTGAGCTCCGAGGCCTTTGCGGGCATGATCGGGGTGAACGGAGACCTGTTCGATATGCGCACCGCCGTCCACGATCTCGACGAGCGCGTACGCAACGGGTACGTCGTTTGCGTCGGTCTGAACCCAGATGTGCTCGGCTGCGAGAAAATCGTTCAACTCGTCGAGCGTCGGCGGTGGATCGTCTGCGATGGCGTCCATCCCGATGTCTCGGAACGGTTCGCCCGCGGCGATCTCGATCTGTTGCAGTGCGGGTAGGTCGGTGGATATGGCCGAGCGGATCACAGAAACCGTTTTACCTCGAGAGTGGAGTTTCTCCCAGCGCTACGCCTTCTGTAACGCAAACCTACGCAACCGTAGGTTGTGTATCGTTTGGTCAAGGGGCACTTCTCCAGCGAGGGCGGACCATGGGCAATCCTGAAGTTTCACTCGACAATTACGAGGCTGTGTACGAGTACTACCGCAGTCATCAGCAGAACCGATTCGTGGCGAAGCTCGCTTATGCCGCATTGGCGCTGAAGTACCGCCCGCGAGTGAGGTACGCGCCGGGTGCGGAAGCTGCGCTGAAGACTCTGCTGGAACGTAAGACGCAGTTGGTCGTGGCGGTCAATCATCTGACCGAGAGCGACCAGTTCACGCTCGCCGCGACCGCGTGGCGTACTCCGTTGCGTCGAGTGATCGGACGGACCCGGGTCCTCGCCAAAGACGAACTCTTCGTTGATCCTTCACAGCGCAAGAAGGTCGACATGATGGGCAGCATCCCGGTTTTTCGCAGCAAGAACTACGGTCTCCGGGCTGTTTCGGATGCCGGCCGAGTGATGATGGACGTCGCGGCCGAGCGTCTGGGCAACGGGGATTGTCTGGCGATTTTCCCGGAAGGGACGTGCAACACCGAAGATCCGACGCGGTTGCAGCACGTCAACAGTGGAATCGGCCACATCATCGCGCGCGCCGAGAAATTGGGATGCTCACCGGCTCTGGTGTCGATCGGCATCAACTACGGTCCGGTGGCCGGCGACGTCAAGGCTGCGAGTGTCTTTGTCGGAATGCCGGTGACCGAACTTCCGGACAAGCCGATGGATATCGCCCGAACTGTGCAGGCGGATTTGCAGGTGGCAGTGAACGGGGCCGTCGCCGGATACTAGGCGCGCCTGTCAATTTTGGTTGACAGATTCCGGTTGTCAACCTAAATTGACATCATGACCGAAGCAACCTCTCTCGCTGCTGCCGCCGGTAGCCCGGATCCCACCGAGGGATTGCGTGCTGTTCGAGCGCTGCGTCGTCTTCTCGAAAAACTCGAGGCCATTCAGGTCGCTAATGCGCGCCGTCACGGATGGTCCTGGCAGGCGATCGCGGAAGCTCTCGAGGTCAGCCGTCAAGCCGTCCACAAGAAATACGCGTCCGCGCAGTCGGAATCGATGCTGCGTTCACTGCGCGAGAAGGGCAGGTAATTGCCATGTTCGAAAGGTTCTCCGCACAGGCTCGAGGCGTCGTTGTCGATGCTGTCGCCGGCTCCGGTCCTGTCACGCCGATGGAACTTCTGACCGCGCTGCTCACCTCTGATCGGGGCATCGCCACCGAGGTGCTCACCGAGTCTGGTGTCACGCTCGACGTGATCCGCCACGCCGGCGCCGGATCGAACGAAGGTAGCTCCAACAATTTCGACGACGACGCCGAGATACTCAAGTCGATCGGCATCGATCTCGATGCGGTTCGGGAGAGTCTCGAGCAGTCCTTCGGCGAAGGTGTGCTGGACGAGACTCCTGTGCCGGACGGCGTCGACACTTCTCGCAAGAGCCGATTCGGGTTCCCTCGTTCACGATTCGAGAAGGACTCCAAGAAGGTGTTGGAACTCTCGCTCCGTGAAGCGCTCGCGCACAAGGACAATCGAATCGGTGCCGAACACATCCTGCTCGGCATCCTGCGTGTCGCCGACGGGCCTACCCGTCAGGCCCTCGAAACGCAGGTCACGATGTCGGTGATCCGTGAGCGCTTGGAAGCGAAGATGAATCGCGCCGCCTAGATTCGGCACGGCTCCGCATGCACGGGGCGGGATGTGCCAGCATTCAGACATGACATTTCTGGCACGTCTCATCATCAACGGCATAGCCATCTGGCTGGCGTCGGCGTGGGTCACCGGCATCACGATCGCCAACCACGACAACGGCACCTGGGGCACGGTTCTCGTGATCGCGGTGATCGCTTTGATCTTCACGGTGGTCAACGCGTTCATCAAGCCGGTAGTGCAGCTTCTCTCGCTACCGCTGCTCATCCTGACTCTCGGATTGTTCACGCTCGTGATCAACGCCCTCATGCTGATGCTGACGGCGTGGATCTCGTCCGGAACGTCCTACGGCTTGACGGTCGACGGCTTCTGGACGGCAGTCTGGGGCGCGCTGATCATCTCGATCGTGAACTTCCTGCTCAGCGCGTTCGTCCCGGACAACCGTTGAGTCCGTCGACTTTCAGGCGAGACTGAGCGCAACTGCGGTCGCGGCACCCCAGACGAGCATGGCGAGTCCGGTGTCGCGCAACGCGGGGATCAGGGCCATACCCTGCCCGCCCGAACGCAGTGGGGCGTTGGCTCGGATTGCCAGTGGCAACGCCAGCAATCCGAGCAATGCCCACGGAGTACGCAGGATCAGCAGCAGGGTCGCGACGAACGGGACGGCCAGCAGGATCACGTGCAGCGTGCGGGTCCTGGCGTCGCCGAGCCGGACTGCGAGAGTGATCTTTCCGGACTCGGTGTCGGTCGGGATGTCTCGAAGATTGTTGGCAACGAGCACCGCGCTCGAGAACGAACCGATGGCAATCGCGCCGGCCAGCCCGGCCAGATCCACCCGCTCGGCCTGTACGAACTGAGTTCCCAGTACTGCAATCAGTCCGAAGAAGATGAACACGGCGATCTCGCCGAACCCGCTGTATCCGTAAGGCTTCTTGCCGCCGGTGTAGAACCAGGCACCGATGATGCAGAACACGCCGACCGCAACCAGCCACCAGGCTGTGGTCGCCGCCAGAACGAACCCGGCTACCGCGGCAACGGTGAAGCAGCTGATCGCCGCGGCCTTCACGGCTCCGGGACTGACCAACTTCGATCCGACCAAGCGCAGTGGCCCGACGCGGTCGTCGTCCGTTCCGCGGATTCCGTCGGAGTAGTCGTTCGCGAAATTCACCCCGACGATCAAGGCCAAGGAGACGATCAGTGCCAGGAGCGCCTTCCACCACACTGCGAGGTCCAGGGACGCCGCGGCTCCGGTGCCGACCAGCACGGGCGCAATCGCGTTCGGGAGTGTGCGCGGCCTCGCGCCTTCGATCCATTGAGCAGCTGTTGCCATACAACGATCTTTGCACTGTGCAATACGATCGAACGCGGTGGATCAGCACATGACTCGAGACGTGAGTGAGCGCGCCAGGTACGCGCAGTCGGGCGAAGACCTGGCAGACATTGCCTTGCTCGGACCCGTTTCGACCAAAGTGGGCGGTCGTCTGGTTCCGTTGCCGGGTCCGCGAGCTCGAACTCTGCTGGTTGCGCTGGCTCGCAATCCGGGTGAGCCACGTACCGCGCAGAGCCTGATCGACGACGTCTGGGGGCTGGAGCCGCCGCGCTCACCGATGAACGCCCTCCACACTCAGGTCTCGCGCCTGCGATCTGCACTCCCGGACGGGGCCCTCGAAGTCACGGCGGCCGGATACCGGCTCACTCTCGCTCGGGAGCGTGTCGACCTGGCCAGGGCAGCGGACGCCGCCCGTGGTCTGCGCACCGTCGGCGCCGACGCGTCCGAAGCGCTCGCCGTCACGACCGCGTCATTGCGCCTGTGGCGCGGTACCCCCGGGAGTGACGTCGTCGGCGACGTTGCAGATCGTCTGGCGCTCGACGCAGGCCGGGTGTACGACGAACTGGAGACGGCGCAGATCGACGCGTTGCTCACATTGGGGGAGTACGCGGCAGCCATTCCCCTGGTGCGCGGACGCCATCTGGCGAGCCCATTCGACGACACAGCGGCCGAGGCGTTGATGCGTGCGCTCGCCGGAGCAGGCCGAGTCAACGAGGCACTCGAAGTGTTCGCGGAGTTCCGCAACCACCTCGCCAATCGCCTGGGCGCTGATCCGTCACCCGCACTGGTGACTCTCAACGCGGAACTTCTCGGGGCACCTGCGGCTACACCGCGGGCCGCGCGTGCGATCGGTCTGCGCGCTGCCCCCAACACCTTGCTCGGTCGCGACAACGACATCGACCAGATCGAATCCTTGCTCGCCCGCTCGCGCGTCGTCACCATTCTCGGACCTGGTGGCGCCGGAAAGACCCGTCTCGCACACGAATTGGGCCTGCGCGGATCCGTGAATCAGCCGGGCGTCTCGGTGGTCCTCGTGGAGTTGGCGTCGTTGCGCAGCAGCGAAGATGTCATCGCGGCCATCGGAGGCACCCTCGGAATCAGCGAATCCGATCTGGCGCCAGGCAAATTGACCGTCGGCCGAACGCATTCGGCGAGAGAGCGACTCAAAGAGGCGCTGTCCGCCGGTCCGATGTTGCTCATCCTCGACAACTGTGAGCACGTGATCGGCGCGTGTTCGGAGATCGTGGCCGAGATGATCGCGGCCGGTCGTCAGCTGACGGTTCTGACCACCAGTCGTTCTCCGCTCATGATCAGTGCCGAGGCGGTGTACCCGTTGCCGCCGTTGGCGATCGACGACGGAAGCGGCTCGGCAGTCGAACTCTTCTCGGCGAGAGCCCGTGCGGTGCGGCCCTCTGTTCATCTGGACGTCGACGCGGTAGTCAAGCTGTGTACGACGCTCGACGGACTCCCGTTGGCGATCGAGCTCGCTGCCGCTCGGGTCCGTACCATGAGCGTCGACGAAATCGGTTCGAGACTGCGAGACAGGTTCGCGTTGTTGCGCTCCGATGATCCGACGTCTCCGGATCGGCATCGCACCCTGCACGCGGTGATCGACTGGAGCTGGAATCTGTTGGGCAGCGGGGATCAGATTGCGTTGCGTCGATTGTGCCGATTCCCGGCCGGCTTCACCCTTTCTTCGGCGCAGGCCGTTGCCGGGTGGGGCGAGTTGACCGATGTGGCAAGTGCCGTCGAAGCGCTGGTGAATCAGTCACTTCTTTCCGTCAGCGACGGGCAGGGAGATCTTCGGTACTACATGCTCGAGACTGTCCGTGAATACGGCGAGGAGCAACTCGCCGCGTCCGGGGAGGGACCGGAAGTGATTCGGCGCCTCGACGACTGGGCGATTGCGATCGCCGAGGATGCCGTCGTGCGTGCAAGGACGGATCAGCTCCGTCTGATTGCCGACCTCGATGCCGAGCACGACAACCTTCTGGCTGTACTTCGCTGGGCCGTGGAACGCGGCGACGCGGTGACCGTAGCCAACGTCTTTCCCGTCCTCGCGATTCTGTGGGCCGTACGAGGATCGAACTCGGAAATCTCGAACTGGGCGTCGAAGATCGTCGGGGCGACCGCGGACAACGATCTGCGCGACGTGAATGCAGAACTGGTGGGCGCTACGTTCATCCTGGTGGCGATGCATCTCTTCTTCGGAGAGGCCGATCGAAACCATGCCCGTGCGCGGATCCGACTTCGAAAGTTGTTGCGTGAGCGCGATGATCTCGGTCCGTTGTTCGCATTTCTGATCAAGCTGACCACGAGTGGGATCGCCAACCACAAACTTGCGCGGTTGGTGGCCGAAGGCGTTCGCAGTTCCGATCCCGAGACCCGAATGGCGGCGCTGTCCGCGCGTTCGAACATGCGGGAGAACATCGGAGATCTGCGCGGTGCGTTGCTGGACGGGGAGACTCTGTTCGACTACGCCACCAGCATCGGTGACGAGTGGGGTCTGGCGATGGCGGCCCAACATGTCGGGTCGGTTCACAGCCAATCCGCCCGCTATGGCGAGGCCATCGAGTTCTACGCGATCGCGGCGGCGTCGATGGAACGCCTCGGTGCGCGTGACGAGGCGATGCAGCTCATCTGCTTTCAAGCCGGAGCAATGATCGCGGCCGGTGACACGGCTGGTGGTCGGGTGCTTCTCGATCGTGCACGTCCGGCATTGGCGCATTCGGGTGGGACCGGGGCCATCGAAACCGATCAACGGCGCGCAGCGCTCATAGCGAGTATCGCCGAGGCGGATCTCGCGGACGGCCGTATCGACGAGGGCTTGGCTCGGTATCGAGAAGCGCTGGAGCTGTTGGGTTCTGCGATCGAGAACATCTTCGGTGATCCCTTCGTCGTTCTGCTCGGTGCCGCGGCTGTGTGCGCTCACGCAGTTCACGGCCGGCACGAACTGGTGGCGGGCCGCGTTCTGCAGATGAAGGAGTCGAGTGCTCTCAAGCTCGATCCCAACGGTTACGCGGACCTGCCGCTCGCGGGTTCGTTGGCGTCGGCGATCGGGTCGTTCGATCTTGTCACGGGCAACATCGAACGCGGAGTCGAACTGATGGCTTTGTCGTTGAAAATGCCGGGGAGACAAGACTTCGTCTCGCTCCATCACGCGCGCCTCTCCGACTTCGCGGTTGGTCTGGTCGGAGCCGACAGGTGGTCTGTGGAAACCGAGAAGGTATCGGGTTACTCACGCAGAGCGGTCCGCGAAGCAGTGTTGGCTGCGCTTCGCGGACCGGTGCTGGACTAGGTCTGGACGATGGTGCGGGACTTATGTCTTGCGCATGTACATCCGCACGGTCAAAGGTGCCATGACGGCAACGATCACCGCGGCGCCCACCAGCGACCACACGACGTGGATACCGAAGTGGCCGTCGTTGGCCAGCTCGCGAACCGCGGTCACCAGGTGTGAGACCGGATTGACGTTCACGAACTTCTGAAGCCAACTCGGCATGGTGGCAGGATCGACGAACGCATTCGACAGGAACGTAAGCGGGAACAGCACGAGCATCGAAACACCCTGCACCGTGGACGCTTTGTTCATCAGCACGCCCATGAGAGCGAAGATCCAGCTGATGGAGAACGCGCACACCATGACCAGGATCGCGGCAGACAGAATGCCGACCACGCCGCCTGCGGGGCGGTAACCCATCGCGAAACCGACGATGAACGTGATGGTCGTGGCGATGCCGTAGCGCACGACGTCGGCGAGCAATGCACCGGACAGCGGGGCGATACGAGCGATGGGAAGGGACTTGAAGCGGTCGAACACGCCCTTGTCCATGTCCTCACGAAGCTGCGTGCCCGTGACGATGGAACCGGTGATGACGGTCTGGACGAGGATGCCGGGGATGATCGTCGGCAGATATGCCGTCACGTCACCGGCGATCGCGCCGCCGAAGATGTAGGTGAACATCAACGTGAAGATGATCGGCTGGATGACGACGTCGAACAGTTGCTCGGGATTGTGCTTGATCTTGAGAATTCCGCGGTACGCCATCGTGAACGTGTTCGCGAAGCTCTGCTGCAGGCTGATGCGGCGGGGTGCGGCATCCGGCTGGGCTATCGGCGACCGGGGTTTGGTGAGGGTGGTTGTCATGCGACGCTCCGATCGGAGTCGTTGTCGGACTGGGCGTCGTTGCGGCCACCGTCTTCGGGCTGGTGCCCGGTGATGGTCAGGAACACTTCGTCCAGGCTGGGTTTCTGTACGTTGATTTCGTCGACGGCGATACCTTGCTCACGCAGACGGATCAACAGGTCCGCCGTGATCGACGGGTCGCTCAGCGGGGCGGTGATCCGCCCGACCTCGGGAGTGACACCCACCTCGACGCTCAGCGCAGCGGCGATGAGCGAGCGAGCCTCCTCGGTGCGATCACGATCGACCAGCTTGAGTTGGAGCGAGGAGATCCCGACCGAAGCCTTGAGTTCGTCGGCGGTGCCGTTGGCGATCACGCGGCCGCGGTCGATCACCGCGATGCGATCGGCCAGTTGATCGGCTTCGTCGAGGTACTGCGTGGTGAGCAACACCGTCGAACCCTCGGCGACGAGTCGCCGGATGGTCACCCACATCTGGGCGCGGGTGCGCGGATCGAGGCCGGTGGTGGGCTCGTCGAGAAACAGCAGCGGCGGGCGCGCGATCAGGCTTGCCGCCAGATCCAGGCGTCGACGCATGCCGCCGGAGAAGTTCTTCAGCGGTTTGGTCGCGGCCTCGACCAGATCGAACTCCTCGAGGAGTTCCAGGGACTTGGTGCGCGCATCGCGGCGGCTCAGGCCGAGCAACCGCGAGAAGATCACGAGGTTCTCGGTCGCCGTCAGATCCTCGTCGACGGAGGCGTACTGACCGGTGACGCCGATCAGGGATCGGACCGCGGTGGGTTCACGGCTGACGTCGTGGCCGAAGATGCGCGCCTCACCGCCGTCGGGGCGAAGGAGAGTGGCGAGCATGCGGACGGTGGTGGTCTTGCCGGCGCCGTTCGGCCCGAGGACGCCGAACACCGAGCCGGTGGGGACGGTGAGGCTGACGCCGTCGACCGCGCGGTGCTCGCCGAACTTCTTGACGAGTCCGTCGGCCTCGATGGCAAGAGGCGAAGCTGTGTGGTTCATGGGATGAAGCTTGGCAGACCGATCTTGCATGGACCTTGCGTGGAACTTGCGGTTACTTGCACAGTGCGCGAGGTCGGTGCTCCACAACCGGCAAACAATCCCCAGACGGATCTTGCTTGTCGGTGTGCGGGCGCGGCGGCATCACGCTCGCTGCATGGAGATTCTTACGCGGGCACAGGCTCACCGGGACGGCACCAGCGACGCGCAGTTGCAGCGAGCGGTCAGGCGCGGCGAGCTGCACCGAATCGCAGCGGGGATCTACATGCGCGCCGATCACTTCCGCGAACTCGATGCGAGAGCACGCCACCGCTGCGCTGTCATGGTAGCCACCGAAAGCTGTGGACCAGGCGCAATCGTGAGCCACGCTTCGGCAGCGGTCATGCACGGATTGGATTGCGGCGGATTGCGATTGGACACCGTGCACATGACGCGTAACCGGTGCTCGGGTGGGCGGAAGAGTCAAACCTTGCATCTTCATCCGGCAGTGGTCCCGGCCGAGGAGGTCGTGCTGATCGACGGCGTCGCAACCACGTCGCTTGCGCGAACGTTCGTCGACCTCGCACGGACGACGCCGTTCGAGACCGCCGTGGTGATCGGTGATTGCGCCCTGCGACGTGGGATGAGGCGTGAGAACGTCGACGCTTCGCTCGATCATGCGCGCGGACGGCTGGGAATGAGTCGCGCTCGAGTGGCGGCGACGTTCATCGAACCAGGTGCCGAGAGTCCGGGGGAGTCCATCAGCCGGGTACGCATGCGCGACGACGGTTGGCCGATGCCGACCCTGCAGCACGAGATCCGTCACGGTGGCCGGTTCATCGGGAGAGTCGATTTCTTCTGGAAAGAGCACGGTGTGGTGGGCGAGTTCGACGGGATGGTCAAGTATCGCGGCGACAATCCAGGGAGGGCGGTAGAGCGCGAGAAACTGCGGGAGGACGCGATCCGGGACGCGGGGTTCGAGGTGTTCCGGTGGGTATGGGCGGATCTTCGCGACTTCGAACGTGTCCGCGAAAGGTTCGAGCGGGCTTGCCTCCGCGGAGCCGCGCGCTGATTGTGCAGCCGCGGCGCTGATCAGGCCTGCGGCTGAACAATCGGGCTGCGGCTGCTAGCTGAACCGAGCCACCAGGGCGGCGCGGTCGAGCTTGCCCGGTCCGCGCAGGGGGAGCGCGTCCAGGACGAAGAGTTCCCGCGGCGCTGCGGTGACGTCGAGTGTCCGCTGAGCATGTGCGCGTAGTTCGTCGAGCGTCGGAGCTTCGCCCTCGGGTACGACGACGGCCACCACCCGCTGCCCCAGCCGCGGGTCCTTGATGCCGATCACCGCGCACTCGCGAACGGCGGGGTGATCGGCCAGCGCGGCCTCGACCACCTGCGGTACGACGGTCAGCCCACCGGTGGAGATTGCCTCGTCCAACCGGCCGCTGATGCGCAGGACCCCGTCGACCACAGCTCCGGCGTCGTCGGTCCGGAACCATCCGGGTTCGGCGAAAGCGGGGTGGTCGGGAAGCCCGCGGTACCCGGACGCGAGCATCGGACCGCCCAGCAGTACTCGCCCGTCGTCGATACGAATCTGCGCTCCGGACAACGGGATTCCGTCGTAGACGCAACCGCCGGACGTTTCGCTCATCCCGTAGGTGCGGACGACGGTGATGCCCGCTTCGGTGGCCTGCGCGAGTACCGGTGCGGGAGTAGCAGCGCCGCCGAGCAGAACCGCGTCGAGCGAAGCCAGAGCCTCGACCGCGGCGCGATCACCGAGTGCCTTGACCAACTGCGTCGGCACCAACGAGGTGTAGCGGCGCGGTCCGCTCATCGCGGCGACAGCGCCCGGCAATGCGGCAGGGTCGAAACCCGCACTGACGTCGACGATCACCGGTTGTGTTTCGGCGAGGACACTGCGCAACAGAACTTGCATCCCGGCGATGTGGTGCGGGGGGAGAACCAGCAACCAGGATCCGGTGCCGCCGAGGCGTTCATGGGTCGCGTCGCCGCTGGCTCGCAGTGCGCTCGCGGCGAGCATCGCGCCCTTCGGGGTTCCGGTGGTCCCCGACGTGGCGACCACCAGCGAGATGCCGTCGTCGATTGGCTGATCGGGGTGCAGAGCGTCGCTCAGTCGGGCCGTCTCGCGTGCGTCGGCCGCCGGGACGGGAAGCACGGCGTCGTGCACGCCGTCCAGGATCTGCGCGATGGCAGGCAGTACCTCGAAGACCGCCTCACCCTGTGGAACGGCCAGTGTGCGAAGAACGTTCACCGGACGTCCGGTCCAGCCAGCGGCCAACCACCGGCAGCCAGATGGCTTCGTACGCGGTCGACGTCGGTTTCGAGTGGCATCTCGTTGGTGATCTTCGTGATGAGGACCTGGATGTCGGTCTTCTCGATGGGCAGATCGCCGTCCTCGATCAACGCGTCGGCGACGGCGTCGACCTCGGTTTCGGAGAGTCTGCGAGTGAGGAGCGCGAAAAGTGGGATGTAGTCCTGCTCGGGGACGCCATTGGGATAGCCGGCCCGCAACCAGCCGACTATCGACGTGAGGAAGGGCGGAAGGGCCATGACGTCAGCTCACGTCTCGAACTTCGTTGTCGGTGTCCACGTCTTCGATGACCGGCCACCCACCTGCGCGCAGCCTTTCGGTGACACGATCGACGTCGTCCTCGGACGGCTCCTCGTTGAGGATTCCCTCGATGATGGCGCGGATGGTGTCGTAGTCGACATGGCGGTCCGGCACTTCGTGTGCCGACTCGATGGACATCGAAACGACCTGCTCGATCTCCTCGTCGGTCAGACGACGACGGAGAACGGCGAGCAGCGCAAAATGATCCTTGTCCGGGATGCCCTCGGGATACCCGGCACGCAGCCAGTCGAGCACGCTGCGCAATGAATACTTGCTCAAATCCTCGGCCTCATTTTCGTTTCGGTGGTTTCAGTGGTGTGCCGCGACGACCACTCAGAAGACGTGGATTCCGAACGTGCTGGCCAAGAAGTTCTTCATCAACAACAGTATTCCGGCGAAGATCGTGACGAGCACGACCGCAAAACAGAGGTACGCACCCATTTTACCCAGGGTGGACGGTCCTTCGGTGCCGTCGGCGTTCGGCAGACTCAGCGACTTGAGGCCGAAGGCGAAGATCGCCGGCAGTCCGGCTCCGAAGAGCAGTCCGACTGCCACTACCTGCCAGAGCGAATCGAGGGTATCGGTGAGTAGATGCATTCTCTTGCGCCCCTTTCAGGAGTTGCGAGTGGGTTCGGTGGACGGAGTGGGATCAGCAGTCGGAATCTCGCGAGCCGTCGCATCCGGATTCTCGTCCCATTCGGCGGTCACGTTGGCGGCGTCTACGGGTTCCTTACGCGAACGCAGGTACATGAAGATCGCGAACGCGATGAGGGCAGCGAAGACGACGAGAACGCCGGCCAGGCCGCCGATCAGATGCGCGAGTGCCCAGCAGATGGCGCCGACCACTGCGGCCGACGGCAAGGTGATCAACCAGGCGGCGGCCATCCGGCCTGCGACGCCCCAGCGGACCTCGGCGCCCTTGCGCCCGATGCCGGTACCGAGGATCGATCCGGTGGCGACGTGGGTGGTCGAGAGGGGGAGTCCGAGGTGGCTCGACGTGAGAATGATGGCGGCGGACGACGCTTCGGCTGCCAGACCCTGCGGCGCGGCGATCTCGACAAGGCCCTTGCCCAGGGTGCGGATGATGCGCCAACCGCCCAGGTAGGTGCCGAGAGCGATCGCGACGGCACAGGTGAACTTCACCCAGAACGGCATCTCGGTCTCGGCGGTGATGGTGCCGTGAGCGACCAGGGCCAAAAAGATGACGCCCATAGTCTTCTGGGCGTCATTGGTGCCGTGCGCAAGTGAGATCAATGAGGCGGTGCCGATCTGGCCGAAACGGAAACCGCGCTCACGCTCGTCTTCCTTGACGGATGCGGTGATTCGGTACACGAGCTTGGTACCGACGCCTGCGACCAGGGCCGCGACGACCGGCGCGAGGATCGCGGGGACGACGACCTTGGTCAGAACTCCACCCCACTCGACGCCGCCCATACCGATGGAGGCGATTGCGGCGCCGATCAATCCGCCGAACAGTGCGTGTGAGGAGCTCGACGGCAATCCGAGCAGCCAGGTCGCCAGATTCCAGATGATTCCGCCGACGAGACCGGCGAAGACGATCAGCAGCAGATCCTGCCCACTGACCGCACCGAGGTTGACGACGCCTTTGGCTACCGTCGCGGCGACCTCGACGGACAGGAACGCCCCGACCAGGTTCAGGATCGCGGAAAGTGTGACCGCAACTTTGGGCTTGAGTGCTCCGGTCGCGATGGAGGTGGCCATTGCGTTACCGGTGTCGTGAAAACCATTCGTGAAATCGAACGCGAGGGCGGTGACAACTACCACCAGGAGGATTACGAGCTCTGCGGTCACAACGTGAATTGTGCGTATCGAACGCGTAAAAGTACAGCGAACGGGATGCGAACAGGGGCTCCGCGGAGTACGTCCCCGCGCGTGGGCTGCGGCGCTGCCGTTCGCGATGTGTTCAGCGCCACGAAATCGGAACCCTGTGTGGGACCTCACTTTTTGGTCTCACTCACCGGGAAGGCACATTCGGACCGTTTTAAACGCTGATTACCTACGGGCACCGAGCGCACCGGAACAGGGGTTTCACCCCTGTTTCTCGGTGTCTGTCAGTGAGAAGGAGAGCTCCGACCGTGAAGCCCAACAAGTCCACGAAGCTGATCGTGGCACTCGCCGCGACCGCCGTTCTGGCGTCAGCCTGCGCATCGAATCGTGGTGACGATCCCTACGCCGTCGCTGTCGGCGGACCCGGCGTCAGCGCAGACCTTGCGTCGAGCACATCCGACGCGAAGTTCGGCACCCTCGATTCGCCCTGTGGTGAAGGCGACGCCACCGGCGCAACCGATCAAGGCGTCAGCGACACCGAGATCAAGATCGGGTTCGGTGACGACCGCGGTTATGTGAAGTCTCCTGGACTGAACAAGGAAATGAGCGATGCGGTGAACGCGCTCATCTCTTGGTGCAACGATCAGGGCGGCATCAACGGCCGCAAGGTTGTCGGTACCGACTACGACGCCGCGATGACGCAGGCCAACTCAGTCATGCAGGAAGCGTGCGCGAGCCAGTTCATGATGGTCGGCTACGGCTTCGCGATGGATCAGACCGCCGAGCAGACGCGTGTCGCGTGCAACCTGGTGTCCGTGCCAGGCTTCACCGTGTCACCCGACGCAGCCAACGGACCGATGACATTCCAGGGTGTCCCGTTCCCGGTCGACTACGCGAACGGTTCGCAGTGGTTCCAGATGGCCGAGATGCACCCCGATCTGGTGAACGACTTCGACGTCGTCAACAGCACGATGCCCACGATCATCAGCTCCACCACGAAGATTCGCTCGATCGCCGAGGCTGCGGGCTTCAAGCTCAAGGATTGCGGCGTCACACTCAACTACGAGGGGGAATCGAGCTATGTGCCGTTCGCCGAGAAGTACAAGGAGTGCGGCGCGAAGGGGATCTGGACGTCACGATCGGCAAGCCCGTCGGAGCTGAACTTCGTGAAGGCCCTCGACCAGGTCGGGATCGATCCCATCTTCTTCGGTGAAGCCACCTGGTACGGCGCGACCGTCTCCGATTGGAACAAGGACACCGGACTGCTCGACAACCTCAACGCGGGCATGACCTTCCAGATGCTCGAGAACGCGGACAAGGTGCCCGCAGTGAAGAAGTACGTCGATCTGGTCTCCGAGCAGGGTGGCAAGACCGCGCTCCTCGGTATGCAGGCGGCGTCGTCCTTCCTGCTGTGGGCGGCCGCCGCGGACGAGTGCGGTAGCGATCTGACGCGTCAGTGCATGGTGAACGAACTCTCGAACATTCACGAGTGGGACGGCGGCGGATTGCACGCCGTCACCGATCCCGGCAAGAACATGCCGGCCACCTGCGGACTCATGACCTCGTTGAAGGGCAGTAGCTACGCGCAGGCGTTCCCGTCCACCGCGGGCGAATTCAAGTGTGACCCCAAGTACCTCGTCGCGACCGACAAGAGCACCTGGGGGACCGAACTCGGCGCTGACCGCGTGTCGACGAAGTACCAGAACGCCAACGTCATCAAGCCGCAGTCCTGATTCTTCCGACTCGGGCGGCGAGCGCCAACCGCCGCCCGAGTCCCTAACGAGGGTTCAGCCATGAACACTTTTGTCACTTTCACGATCCTGGGCCTGGTCCTGGGGTCGGTGTACGCGATCGCCGCCTCCGGGCTGGTACTCACGTACAACACGTCAGGCATCTTCAACTTCGCGCACGGTGCACAGGCAATGCTCGGTGCGTTCATCTACTGGCAGTTGCGCTACGGCTGGGAACTTCCCACCGTCGTCGCTTTGCTGATTTCACTCGTCCTGGTCGGGCCACTGATGGGCCTCGGCCTCTACGTCCTGATCATGAAGGGTCTGCGCGATACCGCCGAGGTCACCAAAATCGTTGTGACGGTCTCGATCCTGCTCGGAATGCTCTCGATCTCGCACTGGTTCTGGCACCCCGAGACCGCTCGGACGATGCAGATGTTCTTCGGCGACCAGTCCAAGATCACGGTGTTCGGCGCGAGCATCCGCTACCACGAGTTGATCTGCATCCTCGTTGCGATCGCCATCGCCGTCGGCCTGCGCATCCTGTTCACGCGCACCCGCGCCGGTGTCGCGATGCGCGGCGTCGTCGACGATCCGGAACTGTTGCGCCTCAACGGCCACAATCCGGAGCGTCTTGCGGCCCTGTCCTGGGCGATGGGTTCGACGCTCGCAGTCCTGGCCGGCATCCTGATCACCCCGATCAGTGGCGGCACACTCGAGGCGAACATGTTGACACTCTTGGTGATCGACGCGTTTGCCGCGGCCATGTTCGGCCGGTTGCGCAGCATTCCGCGCACGTTCGTCGGCGCCGTGGTCCTCGGGCTTGCCGGTACGTACGTATTGGCGTACTTCCCGACGAGTTGGAGTTGGACATCGAATTTCCGTGTCTCCCTGCCGATGATCGCGCTGTTCGTGGTGCTGATCGTGCTCCCACAGGACCGCTTGCGTGGCGCGGTCACTCGTACTCGCGAGCGTTACCACGTGCCGAGCGTGCCCAAGGCCGTCGTCTGGGGCGTGGCACTGATCGTCATCGTCTACCTGATCCGTCTGCTGATGGTGACCTCCGCCGTCACCACACTGACCATCGGAATGACTTTCGCGATCATCGCGCTCTCGCTCACACTCCTCACCGGCTACGCGGGTGAATTGAACTTGGCGCCGGTATCTTTCGGCGCTATCGCTACCATCGTGGCCTTCCACTTCGGGATCTCCGGTTCCGGGTTGGCTGCGCACCTCAACCTGTGGGGCATCGTCGTCGGAGTCCTCGTCACCGCCGTGATCGGTGGCCTCGTCGCCCTGCCGGCGCTGCGGCTCAGAGGGCTGTATCTCGCGCTGGCAACCATGGCCTTCGGAGTGTTCCTCTCCAACATGGTCCTTCGCGACACCACCGAACACGAGATGTTCGGCATGAAGTACTCGCTGTTCAAGGACGGGAACATCGCCCTCCCTCCGCTGAAGATCGGTCCGCTCGATCTGAGCAACGAGACGGTGTTCCTGATGACCGTGACCGCGCTGTTCTCGATACTCGGCGTCGGCGTCATCGCGTTGCGTAACAGCGGCTACGGGCGCCGACTCGCGGCGATGAAGGACAGCCCGGCCGGTTCGGCCATGCTCGGACAGAGCCTGGTTCGGCTCAAGCTCAGCGTCTTCATGATCTCTTCGGGGATCGCCGGTCTCGGCGGCATTCTGATGTCGAGCGCCATGGGGTCCGTCTCGGGCGAGAGCTTTGCCATCATGGTCAGCCTCTCGCTGCTCATGCTGACCGTCGTCGCGGGTATCGGATACGTCACCGGCGCCCTGTTCGGTGGACTGATGGCTGGAATCGGGTTTGCGGTCATCATGGTCTCGTTCACCAATCTGGCTTCGGCGCAACCGGAGTTGGAGGGAATGTGGCTGCTCTTCGGCAACATCGCGGCAGTCAGCCCGGCACTGATCGGCATCGGCGTCGGCGCGAACCCCAGCGGAACGGTCCACAGCGTGATCGAGGGCTACCGACGGCTCGCCGGTGCCAAGCCTGTTCTGATCGGCGGCGCCGCAGTCGTTCTGCTGACCTACGTCCTCGCTCTGACCGGTGTACTCGGCAACTGGTGGTTCGCGTCCATCACGATCGCGGTGGTGTTCATGCTGCCGGTGATCGGTGAGATGGTCATGCCCAGCGCGGTTCTCACTCCGGAGGAACTGGCCGCCAAAGCGACAGTCGTTCCCGAGGACATCGGGATCGATGTCCCCTACAGCCCCGAGATCCGTGACGAGATCGACCGCGAACTGGGGATTCCTCAGTACCAGGGTGGCTCGCCGAAGGAGTTGACCGTCCATGTCTGATACACCACTTCTCGAAACGCGCGGTGTGAGCGTTCGTTTCGGTGGACACGTCGCGGTCAAGGACGTTTCGCTCACCGTGCAACCCGGCACCGTGACAGGACTCATCGGACCGAACGGTGCCGGCAAGACGACGCTCTTCAACACCATCACCGGGCTGCAGAAACCCACCTCCGGTCAGGTGTTCCTCGGCGGCGTCGACGTGACGAAGCTACCGCCGCACAAGCGGGCAGGTCGCGGGCTGGCACGTACCTTCCAGCGGCTCGAACTGTTCGTCTCGCTGTCGGTGCGTGACAACCTGCGCGTCGCCGGAGACATCCACAAGGCGAACGGCCGCAACAAGATCGACGTGGACAGCGAGACGGATCGTCTGCTGGAGCTGACCGGGCTGACGGATGTCGCGGACAAGGACGTCGCGGACATCCCCACCGGACGCGCCCGCGTCGTCGAAGTTGCACGGGCGCTCATGACCGACCCGCGAGTGCTGCTGCTCGACGAACCGGCCTCGGGTCAGACCGAGCAGGAAACCGAGGTCTTTGCCGAGATGCTCACCGAACTTGCTGCGGGTGGACTCGGAATCTGTCTGGTGGAGCACGACATCCCGCTGGTGATGAAAGTGTGCTCGACCATCCACGTGCTCGACTACGGCGCAGTCCTCGCCTCGGGTGAACCGGAGAAGATCCGGACGGATCCGGAAGTGATCGCGGCCTACATCGGGACCGAGGAGGAGGCGGTATGACTTCAGCGAAAATTGGCGAGGCGAAAATCGACGAGGGTATACGCAGCCCCGACCGCGCCGAACCGTTGCTCGAACTGTCCGGTGTCCGCGCCGGTTACGGATCCATCGAAGTTCTGCACGGGGTGGACCTGATTCTGGAACCGGGCGCCGTGGTGGCGCTACTCGGACCCAACGGTGGCGGCAAGACGTCGACGCTCAAGATCTGCTCGGGCGTCCTTCCGGTCACCCGCGGCGAGTTCCGGCTCGCGGGCCAGGTCGTGAACGGAGTCGAGCCTTCGGAGTTGGCTCGGCTGGGGGTCTGCTCCATCCCCGAAGGACGCGGGATCTTCGCCAACCTCACTGTGCGGGAAAACCTGTGGATCGCCACCGGAACGGGCGTCGGGCTGGCCGAACTCGAAGAGGTTGCGTACGGCAGGTTCCCGATCCTGGGGGAGCGGCGCGGACAGTTGGCCGGATCGATGTCCGGTGGTGAGCAGCAGATGCTGGCGCTGTCACGGGCACTCGGCACTCACCCGACGGTGCTCCTGCTCGACGAGCTGTCGATGGGTCTCGCACCTCGAATCGTCTCGCAGATGTACGACGTCGTCGGCTCGCTTGCAGCCGAAGGCATTTCCATTCTCGTCGCCGAGCAGTTCGCGCGAGCGGTGCTGCCCATCGCGACGTCGGCCGCACTGATGTTGCAGGGACGCGTCGTCAAGACCGGCGATCCACACGACATCGAAAACGAACTTTCTACCAGTTATCTAGGAGGATGACGATGACTACTCTCGCCGAAGATCGCCGTGAGGAATTCAAGAAGAACATCGCAGAGTTGAAGCTGGACAAGAAGCAGGCAGGCGGCGACGCGGCGACGCGCATCGCGGGCCTGGTGCTCATGGTCGTCGGAGTGGTCGGCGCCTTCGTCGTCTACATCTCTTCGCTGACGCTCTCGGACCTGCGGGATCTGGTGTCGTACCAGATCCTCACCGTGGTTTTCCTCGCCCTGACAGTGGTCGGTGCCGCTCTCTTCCTGGCCGCATCGGTGGCAAAGGTGCTGCGGCTGTGGCTGGTTCGCCAACTGCTCGAGGGCCAGGCACAGACAGATCAGATCTCGCAGGCGTTGAGCACGCGCAACTGATCTTTGTGAAGAACCGAAAGATGCCCGCCACGAAAGTCGTGGCGGGCATCTGTCATTGCTCGGCTACAGCGGTGTCTCGGCTACAGCGGTGTCTCGACTACGCGGACGGTGGCCGGGAATCGCGTCGGATGGGATGGTCCTCCGGGATCTGCACCATCACGATCGGTGTCCCGTCCGGGTCGGCGATCCACATCTCGTGTAGACCCCACGGTTCCTGTCTTGCCTCGCGCGCGATCTTGACCCCGGCGAGAACCAGTTCGGTCTGAACGGCAGTGAGGTCCCGGACCTGCAGCCAGATCGCGCCGCGAAAGCCGCCCTCGCCGGTGCCGCCGTGCGCAGCGACTTCGATCAGCCCTTGGCCGGCGAAGAAGACTGTGCCGCCGGGATATTCACGAGCGATCGCCAGACCGAGGGTGTCTCGGTAGAAGCTCAGCGTTCGTTCGTACTCGCTCGGGCGCAAAATCGTCCGACTGCTCAGAATCTCCACGTCCGACCTCCCTCTCGCACCTACTGTGTCAGAAATACCAGGGATATGGTGACCAGTCGGGATCACGCTTTTCGAGGAACGAGTCACGACCCTCGACGGCCTCGTCGGTCATGTACGCCAAACGTGTTGCCTCACCGGCGAACAGCTGCTGGCCGACCAACCCGTCGTCCTGCAGGTTGAACGCGTACTTGAGCATCCGCTGTGCCTGCGGCGACTTGCCGTTGATCTTGCCGGCCCAGTCGATCGCGACGTTTTCGAGTTCCGCGTGGTCGACAACCTTGTTGACCGCGCCCATCTGATGCATTTCCTCGGCGGTGTACGTCTCACCCAGGAAGAAGATCTCGCGAGCGAACTTCTGGCCCACCATCTTTGCCAGATAGGCGCTGCCGTAGCCGCCGTCGAAGCTTCCGACGTCGGCGTCGGTCTGCTTGAACCGTGCGTGCTCGCGGCTGGCGAGCGTCAGGTCGCACACCACGTGCAGGCTGTGGCCGCCGCCCGCAGCCCAGCCGTTGACCAGGCAGATCACGACCTTCGGCATGAAGCGGATCAGGCGCTGGACCTCGAGGATGTGCAGGCGCCCGGCGCGTGCTTTGTCGACGGTGTCCGCCGTTTCACCTTCGGCGTACTGGTAGCCGCTGCGACCACGGATGCGCTGGTCTCCGCCGGAGCAGAACGCCCAACCGCCGTCCTTCTCGCTGGGTCCGTTGCCGGTCAGGAGCACCGCTCCCACGTCGGAGGTCATCCGGGCGTGATCGAGCGCGCGGTACAACTCGTCGACGGTGTGCGGGCGGAACGCATTACGCACTTCCGGTCGGTCGAAGGCGACGCGAACGGTGCCTTGACTGACGTGCCGGTGGTAGGTGATGTCGGTGAGGTTCTCGAATCCGGGGACAGGGCGCCAGAGCTGCGGGTTGAAGGTCACCTGAGCCACGATAGAGGCACGGCTCGCGCGTCTAACGGATACCTGAGGTAGAACACGTTCCCGGGCGCGCTAACGTGCAGGTCATGAGCGAACAAACCGCAGACGGCACGGAGATCGTCACAGACGGTGAGAAGCGGGGCGGATTTCCACGGTTCCGGCACACTCCCGCAGGTCCGGACTTCGGCCGCTTCGTCGAAGCGATGCGCAGGTTGCAGGACCTTGCCGTCTCGACCAATGTTCCCGACGACGTACTCGCAGACATCGCTACGCAAGCCGAAGAGCTTGCCGATCGGTTGACTCCGTACGAGGTCCCGGAAGGCAAGTCGCCCGCAGGCTCGAACATCCAACTGCCCGGACGCGGCAGCCTCCTCATGCTCCCGTGGATGGTCGAGAAGTTCGACACCGAAGGAGTCCGCAGTACCGGCGTCTTCCGTCGCTACCACCTGGGCGGCAACGGCGCCGCTCACGGCGGTGTCCTGCCCTTGCTGTTCGACGACGTCTTCGGGATGACGGTCCACGCGGGTGGCCGTCCGATCTCCCGCACCGGCTACCTCCACATCAATTACCGCGCGATCACTCCGCTCAATCAACAACTGGTGATCGAGGGGCAGGTGGATCGGGTCGAGGGTCGCAAGACTTTTGTCAGCGCGCGCCTGACCGATCTCGACGGCAAGCTCCTCGCCGACGGTGAGGCGCTCATGATCGAACTGCTTCCGGGACAGCCCTGACATGTTCCCCTCGTTCGACGATCTGATCGCGGACGCCGTGGTGCTCGCACTACCGATGCGAGTTCGCTTTCGCGGCATCACGACTCGTGAGGCCCTGCTCGTTCGCGGCCCGGCCGGGTGGGGAGAATTCGCCCCGTTCGTGGAGTACGACGACGACGAGGCGTCGCAGTGGCTGCTCGCCGGGATCGAGGCGGCGTGGCTGGGTCCGCCGCCGGCGCTTCGTGACGCAGTTCCCGTCAACGCGACCGTGCCGGCGATCGACGCGTCTGCCGTTCCGGAATTGCTGGAGCGCTTCCCCGGCGCCCGGACAGCCAAGGTCAAGGTCGCCGAGAAGGGACAGTCGCTGGCGCAGGACGTCGCCCGGGTGAACGAGGTGCGTCGGCACATCCCGAACGTGCGCGTCGACGCCAACGGCGGGTGGAGCGTGGACGAGGCGATCACGGCCTTGCGAGCGATCACCGATGACGGTGAACTCGAATACGCCGAGCAGCCTTGTGCAAGCGTCGAGGAACTGGTCAGGGTCCGCGCCGCGGGGACCGGTGTGCGGATCGCTGCCGACGAGAGCATTCGCCGTGCCGAGGACCCGCTGCGCGTCGTACGAGCGGGCGGAGCGGACGTCGCCGTCGTGAAGGTGCCGCCGCTGGGCGGAATGCGTGCTGTGGTGGCGCTGTCGGCGCAGCTGGCGGACTACGGGGTGCCGGTGGTGGTCTCGAGCGCTCTGGACACGGCTGTGGGGATGTCCGCGGGACTGGCGGCCGCGGCAGCCTTGCCCACCCTTCCGTTTGCCTGCGGACTCGGTACCGGCGGCCTGTTCGTCCGGGATGTCGCGGTCACCGGGGCAGCTGTCGACGGTGCTTTGTCGGTGGGTGCCGTCGAGCCTGATCCGGTTCTGCTCGAGACGCTGGCCGCGCCCGCGGACCGGCGCGACTGGTGGTTGGTGAGGGCCAGGCGCTGCCATCGGATACTCGGCAGTAGGGACCAGCCGAATTTCGTATAGTCTCGGGCGCGACCTGATGAACATCAGTGAAGAATGAAGGGATCGAAAGTGGTTGCAGCTCTGAACGAAACCCTGCTCGAGGAATCACGGGTTCCCGCGGTCGTCGCGGACGTGCAGACCTTGATCGACGCAGAGGTTTCGGATAAGTCGGGGGCCTCAGGGCTGGCTCTCAAGGGTGGCTACGGCGCGGTCAAGAAGGTGAGCCCGTCCATCGTGCCGGACGCCGTCACCGCGCTTCTGCCGGCTTTCGTGGCAAAGCTCGAGCCGTACTGGCAGGAATTCTCGGCTTCCGGCGAAGGCAGCTTCGCCGATTTCATCAGCGCCCGCGGTGACGCGGTTGCCGATTCCCTCCTCGAGGTGACGGACGAGCGTATCGAGGGCAGCGACAAGGCCGTCGTCAAGTCGATGTACTCGAAGCTGCGCGGTTCGGCGAAGAAGCATGTGACTGCAGCTCTGCCGCGTCTGGGCGATGTGATCCAGAAGCACGCTGCATAAGCGAACGTAAAACGACGAGTGGCCCGGGAGTTTCTCTCGGGCCACTCGTCGTTTTCGGTGCGTTTGTCAGTGAGCCGAATGTCCGTGGCGCCAGAAGCCGGTGAAGGTGATGTCGGTTTTGGCGAACTTCCGGTCGTTCACGAGGTGCCGACGCAGCCCGGTGGTGAGTGCCTGTTCGCCGGCGACAAAGGTGTACGACGGCCCCTCGGGCAGTTCGGCGGCGCGGACGGTCTCGAGGGTCAGAACACCCGGCGTCGCGTGTTCGTCCTCGCGAACGAGCCAATGCACGTTGACGTTCGCCAACTCCGGAATGTCTTGCTTGTCTTCGATGTTCGGAATCTCGACGAAGACCTCGGCACGCAGGTCTGCGGGCGCGGATTCCAGAATGCCGATGATCGCGGGAAGTGCACTCTCGTCGCCGACGAGCAGTTGCCACTTGGCCTCGGGTGTGGGGTTGTAGATGCAGCCTTCGTCCAAGAGAGCGACCTCGTCGCCGGCCGACGCGGTGTCCGCCCACGCGGATGCCGGGCCGATGTCGCCATGATAAGCGAAGTCGATGTCGATCTCCGTGGTCTCGCCGAAGAGACCGGATCCGGCGGCACGGTAGGCGCGAATCGTGTAGTTGCGCACGACGGGTCGCGTGTCCTTGGACATCAACAGGTACTGCGCATACCAGAGATTGCTGGCCGCGCTCGGCAACCGGAGTTCACTCTGGCCGACCTGCGGGATGAACATGCGGAACCACTGATCGGCACCCATCGGAGCGATGGTGGACAGCTCTTCGCCGGCAATGGTCACCCGGATGAAGCTGGGGCTGATTCGTTTGTTCGCCACGACCTGCGCCGACACGATGCTGCGTGAGGCCGGTTTCACGAACTTGGCGCGCTTGGCCATGACTGGTTGCTCCCTGATTATCTGTTACTCGTACCTAATCAGGTAACCCTAACCTGATTTACGGTCGCTGTGGAGTGGTGGGTCTGTCCTTTTCGACGACTTCGGGAGGAAGACCCCACTGCGCTCGGCCAAGTCGGCTCATCGGTGCGATTGCCGCGAAGTCCGGTAGGCCGTCGTCGGCGACAGCCTCGGGACGTACGGCGACCGCCACCACATTTCCCATCACGACAAATGAATTACCGACCTCGATGACCTGGTGGAGCGTGCATTCGATGGCGATCGGGGAGTCGGCGACCCGTACGGGGCGAACCCGCTCGCTCGGCTCGCTACGGATGTTCAACTCGAGAAACTCGTCGGCCTCGGCGTCGTAGAAGGCGGAACTCTGGTTCACCACGTCGGCAAGCCTGGCAGTCGCCAGGTTGATCACGAATTCGCCGGTCGCTTCGATGTTGCGCAGACTGTCCTTGCGTCCGACCGACGTGAACTGCACGATCGGCGGCGCCGAACTTGCCACGGTGAAAAAGCTGTACGGAGCCAGATTGCCGACGCCGTCCGCCGACAGCGTGGACACCCAGGCAATCGGCCGGGGGACCACCGAAGCGGTGAGTAACTGATAGAACCGGCGGGGTTCGAGCTCGGCTGGATCGAAGAGTGTGCGCACCCACACATAATGCCGCTGTCCCCGCCCCTGGGCATGCTTGCGCCCGAACATCTGACACTCTTGAAGGCGTGAATCCGTCCACTGCACAAGCCACAGCCGTCGTCGACGAACTGGTTCGTGGTGGCGTGCGTGAAGTCGTGCTGTGTCCAGGCTCTCGCAACGCGCCCCTCGCATTCGCCCTCCAGGCCGCCGATCTCGACGGCCGGTTGCGTCTGCACATGCGGATCGACGAGCGGACAGCAGGCTTTCTGGCACTCGGACTGGCAATCGCCGGGAAACGACCGGTCCCCATCGTGATGACTTCCGGGACCGCCGTCGCGAATCTCGGACCCGCTGTCCTCGAGGCCAACTACGCGCGAGTGCCGCTGGTGGTCCTGAGCGCCAACCGGCCGTACGAGATGCTCGGCACCGGCGCCAACCAGACCGTCGAGCAACTCGGGCTCTTCGGCAGTCAAGTCCGCGCAACCATCAGCCTGGGCCTGGCGGAGGACGATTCGACGCAGAACAGCCAGTGGCGCTCGGCGGTCTGCCGGGTCCTCGCCGCTGCCCGCGGAACCAGATCCGGAAACGCGGGTCCGGTGCATTTCGATATCCCGCTCCGTGAGCCGCTGGTGCCGGACGTTCACGTCCAGGGACCGGTTCCGGAGGGCCGTCCCGGCGGTGCGGCCTGGACCACCACCCAGAATGCGACGCTCGACGTTCCCGTCGATCTGGATCTCACCGCAGATACGGTGGTCATTTCCGGACACGGCAGCGCACTTCGGCCTGAGCTGGCCGGCCTGCCGACCGTGGCCGAGCCGACGGCTCCGATGCACGGGATCGCACTGCATCCACTCGCGCTATCGCAACTCAAGCCCAAGCAGGCGATCATCACCGGCCGCCCGACGTTGCATCGTCAGGTCTCGAAGGTGCTGGCCGACCCGGGCGTCGACGTCTACGCGCTGACTACCGGGCCGCGCTGGCCGGACGTATCCGGCAACGTACTCGCCACCGGAACCAGAGCAGTGGTCACCGGGACTCCCGATCCCGCCTGGATCGCTCGATGCGCCGCGCTGACCGAACACGCCGAAACTGCCGTCCGCAAGCAACTCGACGCCCACCCCAAGGCCACCGGCCTGCACGTGGCAGCTGCTGTCATGGATGCTCTCGCGGACGGCGACCAGCTTCTGCTCGGCGCATCCAACCCTGTTCGCGACGCGGCCCTCGTGAGCTATCCCAAGCCCGCCGTACGGGTGCTGTCGAATCGCGGCGTCGCAGGTATCGACGGCACCGTCTCGGCGGCGGTCGGTGCTGCGTTGGCGTACGACGGCGGCCGGACCGTCGCTCTCATGGGCGACCTGACCTTCCTGCACGACGCGTCCGGGCTGCTGATCGGGACCGGTGAGCCGAGGCCGAGCGACCTCACCATCGTCGTCGCCAACGACGACGGCGGCGGTATCTTCGAGCTCCTCGAACAAGGCGACCCGCAGTACGCCGGCGTCTTCGAGCGAGTGTTCGGAACACCACACGGCATGGACCTCGCTGCGCTGTGCGCGGCCTACCGCGTGCCGCACGCAGCGGTCACCGTCGACGCCCTGGCAACGACGCTGGCGCAACCGGCCAACGGCATTCGTGTGCTCGAGGTCGCGACGGATCGCAGTGGGCTGCGCGAACTCCACGCTTCCGTGCGGGCACAGCTGTGACGCAAACAGTTCTGCGTCGCCTCCGCATCGGTGTGCTGGTGGTTGCGGTCGGCATTTCCGTGCTCGCGGTGATTCTGGTTCTCGGTGCCTGGCGCAACGATCGGACCATCGAATCGAACATGGGGACCGCAACCGCCGAGGTGCTCTCGGCGGGCTCGCTACGTTCGGCGATCAGCTTCGTGACACCGGACGGCGCGAATCACAACCCTGAACTCGGCGTGCTCTACCCCACCAATCTGACTGTGGGACAGCGCATCGAGGTGGAGTACTACAAGACCGAGCCCGATTTGGTTCGGGTAGCAGGACGTAACGCGACGGTGGCACTGATCCCGGCCGGATCGGTGATCGTCGTGACGTGGCTCCTGGCCGGACCGTCGATCTGGTACCTGCGCAAGCGGGAAGCGCAGGCGGCAAGTTCGGCGCCGGTCGCCTCGAGTTAGTTCGCGCTTCGCCCGAACTTCACACGAACATGACGTGGACTTTTCCTGGCCCTGTCACCGTTCTCGGTGTGAGAGTAGCCATCGTTGCGGAGTCATTCCTGCCCAACATGAACGGCGTCACCAACTCGGTACTACGCGTGCTCGAACACCTCGATCGCACTGGCCACGACGCCATGGTCATTGCGCCGGACACTGTCGGATCCGACACCTCTGCCGCCACCGAACACGAAGGCGTTCAGGTGGTTCGGGTGCCAGCCGTCATGGTGCCCAAAGTCAGTTCACTTCCCGTCGGCCTGCCGCAACCACGATTGACCACGGCCGTGCGGACCTTCGCGCCCGACGTCGTCCATCTGGCGTCACCGTTCCTGCTCGGCGCCGGAGGAGTGGCCGTCGCCAAACGCCTCGGAATCCCCACCGTCGCGGTCTACCAGACCGACGTCGCCGGATTTGCCGAAAGCTACGGGCTCGGCGTCACCAGCCGCGCCGCGTGGGCGTGGACCCGTCGAATCCACAAGAGCTGCAACAGGACACTCGCGCCCTCCACGTCGGCAGTCGACGCCCTCGAAGAGCACGGCATTCCGCGCGTGCACCGATGGGCCCGCGGCGTCGACGCACAACGATTCGCGCCTTCGCGTCGTAGCTCGGTGTTGCGGCAGTCCTGGATCGGCGACAGCGACCGGTTGGTGGTCGGCTTCGTCGGTCGCCTCGCGCCCGAAAAGCACGTCGAACGATTGGCGGCCCTGGCCGGCGATCCCAGTGTGCAGATCGTCGTCGTCGGAGACGGCCCGGACCGCGAGAACCTACGACGACTGATGCCGGACGCGATCTTCACCGGACAACTCGGCGGTACCGCGCTGGCCGACGCCTACGCGAGCCTGGACGTATTCGTTCACCCCGGCGAGCACGAGACCTTCTGCCAGGCGGTCCAGGAAGCCCTCGCGAGCGGTGTGCCTGTCGTCGGACCGGACGCCGGCGGACCACGTGACCTGATCTCGCATTGCCGCAACGGCTACCTCCTGCCGACGGACAGGTTCACCGAACTCCTGCCAAGCGCAGTCGACGCACTTCGTCAGCGTGATCTGCGGGTGCAGTTCGGCTCCGCGGCGAGGCGCTCGGTGCTGCACCGGACCTGGCCGGCAATCTGCGAAGAGTTGCTCCGTCACTACGAGGACGTGCAGGGCCTCGGGCGGCGAACGGGTGCCAGAGCAGCCTGAACGCCCTCGCTGCCCGAGGGTTGGTAGCGTTTCGGGTGTGGCCACTACACACGGAACCCGAGCAACTCTCGAGAAGCAACCGCACGAAGTCGCGTCGATGTTCGACGACGTCGCGGAGCGATACGACCTCACCAACACCGTGCTGTCCTTCGGCCAGGACAAGGGCTGGCGCAAGGCCACCCGCGAAGCCCTCGACCTCAAGCCGGGCGAGAAGGTACTCGACCTCGCCGCCGGAACCGGAGTCTCGACCGTCGAACTGGGGCGCTCCGGTGCCTGGTGCGTCGCCACCGACTTCTCCAAGGGAATGCTCAAGGCCGGAATCTCGCGCAAAGTTCCGATGGTCGCAGGTGACGCGATGTACCTGCCCTATGCCGACAACGTGTTCGACGCCGCGACGATTTCCTTCGGCCTGCGCAACGTCTCCGACTTCGAAGCCGGACTGCGTGAGATCGCCCGCGTCACCAAGCCGGGCGGACGTCTCGTCGTCAGCGAGTTCTCGACGCCCGTCTTCGGGCCCTTCCGCACGGTCTACATGGAGTACCTGATGAAGGCGCTCCCGCAGGTCGCACGCACCGTCAGCAGCAACCCCGACGCCTACGTGTACCTCGCCGAATCGATCCGCGCCTGGCCGACCCAGGAAGAGTTGGCCCGCAAGATCGAGGCTGCCGGCTGGAAGAACGTCAAGTGGCGCAACCTCACCGGCGGCATCGTGGCGCTGCATTACGCCACTGCCTGAACTGCTGTGCGCCTTTATCAACCCCCGGCGGTTATTAAAGGCGCACAGCACTTGCTCAACCGAACAACGGTCGGGAGTCGATCTTTCTCGACGCGGCCCCCGACGCCCGCCAGGCCCTCGCCGTCAGGTCGACGTCGGCGTCGGTGACGAGGTTCCCCATCACCCGAACGGCGACCGTCATCAGTGCACGTGAGCGCATCGCAATCGGGCCCGACGCGGGCAGGAACTGCGGAACCGTCAGCAGGCCTGCGAGCCGGCGCGCGACCGAGAACGCCTGGCCGTAATGCTCCCGAAGCACGGTCGGCCACAGCTCCGTGAGGTCGTCGGCGCCGAGCTGTTCGACCACCAGACGTCCGCCTTCGAGGCCGTAGTCGATGCCCTCACCGTTGAGCGGGTTCACGCACGCTGCGGCGTCGCCGATCACGGCCCAGTTGCGTCCGGCGATGTTGGAGACGGCGCCGCCCATGGGTAGCAAAGCCGAAGCGACGGAATGTATCTCGCTGCTCCACTGCCACTCGCTTCGGCGCTGGTCGGTGTACAAGTCGAGCAAGGGACGCAGGGCACCCGGCGCCGGGCGCTTGGACGTCGCCAGTGTCCCGACGCCGATGTTCACCTCGCCGGTGCCGAGCGGGAAGATCCAGCCGTACCCCGCCTGCAACGTGCCCTCGGTGTCCCGCAGTTCCAGATGCGAGGTGATCCACGGGTCGGCGCTGCGCGGCGTCGCGACATACGCGCGTGCCGCGACGCCGTACGCGGTGTCCCGGTGCCACTGCCGTCCCAGCTTCTTGCCGAGCGTCGAGCGAACGCCGTCGGCGATGATCAGCGTCCGACAACGAAGGGTGCTTCGTCCCGAGGGGCCGGCGAGTACGACGGCGGCTACTCGATCACCGTCGAGTTCGACGTCGACGGCCTTGGTGCCCTCGACCATGACCGCGCCGGATTCGACGGCGCACCGGCGAATGGCGTCGTCGAGTTCGGTCCGAGGGATCGCACTGCCGATCGGCGGGAACGACGTCCCTGGCCACTCGAGTTCGAGTTCTTGTCCGAAGCCGGACAACCGCAGGCCCTTGTTCGTCGTATGTGACCGAACCCACTCGCCGAGGCCGAGGAGATCCAGTTCGGCCACGGCGCGCGGAGTGAGTCCATCACCACAAGTCTTGTCTCGCGGGAACACGGCAGCGTCCACCAGCACGACGTCTCGGCCGCTGCGGGCGGCCCACGCCGCGGCCGAAGAACCCGCGGGACCTGCGCCGATGACCACAATGTCGGTTTCGGTCGGAAGCGTATCGACGACGGGGGACTGCTCTTCTACGGACACACTCACATCTTCCCAGGCTCGCGATCGCCACCGTGGCGAGGCCGTCCCGAGTGCGAACCGCTAGGTTCACTACCGTGGGAACCGAGCCGTCACTGACGACAGGAATGGGTACTGACATCGTGAGCACCGAAAAGACTGCTGCCGACGCAACCGCATCGAGCACCGTCGTTGCAGGCATCGACCTGGGCGACGAACAGCTCGCCGCAGTAGTGCGTGGTGGACTCTCCGATGTCGAGGAGTTGTTGGTCAGCGAGCTGTCCGACGGAGAAGACTTCCTCACCGAGGCCGCGCTGCATCTCGCGCGAGCTGGTGGAAAGCGCTTCCGTCCGTTGTTCACGATCCTGACAGCGCAACTCGGACCGGTGCCGAACGATCCGTCGATCATCACCGCAGCGACTGTCACCGAACTCGTTCACCTGGCGACGCTCTATCACGACGACGTCATGGACGAGGCGTCCATGCGGCGCGGAGCACCCAGCGCCAACGCCCGCTGGGGAAACAGTGTGGCGATCCTGGCCGGCGACTATCTGTTCGCGCACGCATCACGACTGGTGTCGACGCTCGGACCCGAGGCCGTTCGGATCATCGCCGAAACGTTCGCCGAACTGGTCACCGGCCAGATGCGCGAGACGATCGGTGTCAAGAAGGAGCAGGATCCGGTCGAGCACTACCTCAAGGTCGTGTGGGAGAAGACCGGTTCGCTGATCGCTGCTTCGGGACGCTTCGGCGGCACCTTCTCCGGCGCCGACGCAGCTCACATCGAGCGCCTCGAGCGCCTGGGTGACGCCGTCGGCACCGCGTTCCAGATCTCCGACGACATCATCGACATCTCGTCCGTCTCGGCGCAGTCCGGCAAGACGCCCGGCACCGACCTGCGCGAGGGTGTCCACACCCTGCCCGTCCTGTACGCGTTCCGCGAAGAAGGAGCCGACGCAGATCGCCTACGGGAGCTGCTCGCGGGCCCGGTCACCGAAGATGCCCTGGTAGAAGAAGCTCTCGAACTGCTCGAGCGTTCGCCGGGCATGGTCAAGGCGAAGGCAAAGCTGGGCGAGTATGCCGTCGCGGCGAAAGCTCAGTTGGCTGAGCTCCCGCAGGGACCGGCCAACGAAGCGCTCGTGCGTCTCGTCGATTACACGATCGAACGAGTCGGCTGACACCTCGGCGAATCGGGGCTACCGGGTGGAAACCCCGACAGTCACTGGGTGGGAACCCTGATGACCCTGTCCTTCGTTGACTGAACAGAACCGGTGCATACACCGGGGAGTTCGGGTGAGCCTTCGGCTCCAGCGAGGCAAGAGGTGAGCGGTTTGCACGGCTACGCGAACGGTGCGAAGACATTCGGCTTGTTGGTGGGGATGTCGGCGCTGATCGTCTTCATCGGCTCGCTGTTCAACAGCCCGTTCCTTCTGTGGGGATCCGTTCTGTTTGCCGTCGGCATGAATGCCTACGTGTACTTCAACAGCGACAAGCTGGCGCTTCGATCGATGCGCGCCCAGCCCATCACCGAGGTCGAGGCACCGGCGATCTACCGGATCGTGCGCGAACTCGCCACGACGGCGCACCAACCGATGCCCAGGCTGTACGTCAGCCCCACGAACGCCCCGAACGCGTTTGCCACCGGTCGTAGCCCTCGGCACGCCGCGGTGTGCGTGACCAGCGGCATCATGCAGATCCTGAACGAACGCGAACTGCGTGCCGTGCTCGGGCACGAACTCTCCCACGTCTACAACCGGGACATTTTGATCTCGTCCGTGGCCGGCGCGATGGCCAGCGTCATCTCTGGCCTGGCCAACTTCGCGATGTACGCGAGCATCTTCGGCGGCCGAGGGAACGGGCAGGGAAGCAATCCGATCGCGCTGCTGCTCGTCTCCCTGCTGGGACCGATCGCAGCAACCGTGGTCAAGCTGGCCGTCTCGCGCTCTCGCGAGTACCAGGCGGATCAATCGGGAGCCGAGCTCACCGGTGACCCGCTGGCGTTGGCGTCGGCGCTGCGCAAGCTCGAGTCGGGCGTGGCAGCCGCGCCGTTGCCGCCTGAGCCCAAGCTCGCGGCGCAGTCACACCTGATGATCGCCAACCCCTTCAGAGCGGGGGACAAGGTGAGCAAGCTGTTCTCGACGCATCCGCCCATGGCGGATCGTATCGAGCGTTTGGAGAAGATGGCGGGGATGTAGGGGCCTTCGGCCCCTGTGAGCCTTTCTGGTCGTCGGAACTACCAAAAAGGCGCACAGGGGCGCAGCCCCTACTACCGGTAGTTCACGAACTGCAGGGCGATCCCGAAGTCCTCACCCTTGAGCAGGGAGATGACGCCCTGGAGGTCGTCGCGCTTCTTGCTGCTCACACGAAGTTCCTCACCCTGGATCTGCGCCTTGACGCCCTTGGGGCCCTCGTCGCGAATCTTCTTGGTGATCTTCTTCGCGTTCTCGCTGCTGATGCCCTGGACCAAGGTTCCGGACAGCTTGTAGATCTTTCCGGACTGCGCCGGCTCGCCGGCATCGAATGCCTTCAGCGAGATGTCGCGACGGATCAACTTCTCCTTGAACACGTCGAGGGCGGCCAGCAGTCGCTCCTCGGTGTCGGCGTTCAACGTGATCGTCTCTTCACCAGACCACTCGATCGACGCTCCCGTGTTTCGGAAGTCGAAACGCGTGGTCAACTCCTTGGCAGCCTGATGCAGGGCGTTGTCCACCTCTTGACGGTCAACCTTGCTCACCACGTCGAAGGACGAATCAGCCACTTCACACTCCCGCTTTCCGGTAGTTCACGAACATCGAGTTCCGCCCACCTTCCATACCGGTGGACACCTCGACGTTATCGGGTCGGCACCGCCCGTTACCACCCGGTTTGCAAAATGGGGGTGTGTTCGTTGTATTCTTCTCACCGCACCGAGGAAGCCGTTTTCGGCCGCCGCACGTCGCGATATACTTGCGAATGCGCCGGATCGAAGCCTGGTGCAAGCACGGCAGATTGCCCGAGCGGCCAATGGGAGCGGACTGTAAATCCGTCGGCTTATGCCTACGTAGGTTCGAATCCTACATCTGCCACACCAAGTCAGCCCCGATTCTCTTCGCGAGAGTCGGGGCTGACTTTTTTTGTGCGTGTACCGAGGTCGAGCGCGCGTTGGCGACGCAGGCGCCGGCTTCGGCTCAGGGGTGTCGGGGGCTCAGGGGCCTCGGGATGGGCACCGGGGGATGGTTTCAGGGGGAGTGCAGGGTCGAGCTGGTTCCCGCAAAGCCCTCGCCAGCGGCCCCGATCGGTGCAACAATGGGCTCCGGCACCATTTTTGCCCCGATGACCAGCGGATTTGGTGCTGGCGCTCGTTCGTGTGTAATCTTTCGGAGGCTTCAAGAGAGCGGCAACGCACTCCTGAGCCACGCCCCCTTAGCTCAGTCGGTAGAGCGTTTCCATGGTAAGGAAAAGGTCAACGGTTCGATTCCGTTAGGGGGCTCGCTGGATTGTGGTGCCGTGCTTTCCGCGCGACACTCGACACCGAGGCGGTGTAGCTCAGTTGGTAGAGCAAACGACTCATAATCGTTGCGTCGCCGGTTCAAGTCCGGTCACCGCTACACAATATGCATGATCCACCCTGATTGCTCGTAATCAGATACACCCGAAAGAAGGCATCCCGTGGCCTCCTCGACCGACGTTCGGCCCAAGATCACCTTGGCCTGCGAGGTATGCAAGCACCGCAACTACATCACCAAGAAGAATCGGCGCAACGACCCCGATCGCCTGGAGCTCAAGAAGTTCTGCCCCAACTGCGGAACCCACCAGTCGCATCGCGAGTCGAAGTAGTAAGTCCTTAACAGGACGACGATTTTCGCGGAAGACCCTCTCTGGGCCTGCGTCTTCGGGTCCTAGCTAGAAGAGAGTCTCACCGCGTGACAGATTTGCAAGAGAACCAGGCAGCGGCCGAGGTCCCTACGGACCCGGCCGCTCATGCCGTCCAGATGGTCGGTCACCACTATCGTGTCGAAGACTTCTACGAGGTCGGACGCGAGAAGGTACGCGAGTTCGCTCGCGCCGTCCAGGACGCCCATCCCGCGCACTACGACGAGACGGCAGCCAAGGGCCTCGGATATGACGGCCTGATCGCTCCCATCACGTTCGTCGCCATCGTGGGTGCCATTGCTCAGCGACGTCTGTTCGAAGAGATCGTCACAGGCTACGACCTGAGTCAGATTCTTCAGACCGATCAGCGCTTGGTGCTGCACAAGCCCATGCAGGTCGGTGACCGACTCTTCTGCGACGTCTTCCTGGATTCGTTCAGGCAGGCCGCAGGTAGCGACATCATCGTGACCAAGAACATCATCACCGATCAGAACGACGAAGCCGTCGTCACCACGTGGACGACGCTTGTTGCTCGAACGGGTGGGGAAGTGGACGAGAACATCGCCCACGCAGTCAAGGACGTGATGATGCATGTCGCTTCGTAAATTTTCCGATGTGAGTGTCGGCGAACTTCTCCCCGAGAAGTCCGTCACCCTGACGCGTGGAAACCTCGCCAACTACGCGGGTGTTTCGGGAGATCCCAATCCGATTCACTTCAGTGACGAGGTCGCACGACTTGCCGGCTTGCCGGACGTCGTCGCGCACGGCATGCTCTCCATGGGCATCGGTGCCGGCTACGTCACCGAATGGCTGGGAGATCCGGGCGCAGTGACCGAGTACAACGTACGGTTCACGAGCCCGGTGATCGTGGCAGCCGACAAGGCTGCCGAGATCGAGTTCACCGCCAAGGTGAAGTCGATCGACGAAGAAAGCAAGACCGCAGTACTGGCAATTGTGGCCAAGTCCGAAGGTAAGAAGATCTTCGGTCGTGCCACTGCCACGGTCCGTCTAGCCTGATCGCAGGGCGGATTGTGTTTGTTCCGGGGCTTTGAAGTACACTGAGATTTCTGGGATTCCTCAGCGCTGCGCGCTGCCCTGAATGTTGCAAGACATTCACCTCGGGTAGCGCGTATGTTGTGTGATCGCAGAACGGTTGATTCAGGCAGGATCTACCTGTCGAGGTCAACCAAAGGGGCGTAGCTCAACTGGCAGAGCAGCGGTCTCCAAAACCGCAGGTTGCAGGTTCAAGTCCTGTCGCCCCTGCCCCCGGATGCCAGCGACTGAGAGGAACGACGTGAGCGAGGAGCGCGCCAAGCGCGACGCCGACACTTCGGATGCGGAGACTTCACCGTCTGCCGATTCGACCGGTGTCGACGACACTGCAGCTGACGCGACTACGCGTTCCGATCTTTCGTTGGACAAGGACGGTGCCGAAAAGGCTCCCTCCGCATCCACTGGGGTTTCCAACAAGCCGACCGGCAAGCGCGCTGCACGCGGCGCCTCGGTCAGCGCGTCCACCGTGAAGACTCCGGCCCGGACGGCATCCCGGACATCTTCGGCCAAGCCGACTGCAACGAACCCCGGCAAGAAGCCCAAGGCGAAGAAGGACAACATCTTCAAGCGCCTGCGCAAATTCTTCCGCGAGGTCATCGCAGAACTCCGTAAGGTCATCTGGCCGAACCGCAAGCAGATGATCACCTACACCAGCGTCGTGCTGACGTTCGTGGTCTTCATGGTCGCTTTCATCAGCGGCGTCGATATCGCTGTGATCAAGGGTGTCACCTGGCTGTTCGGCTGATCGCCGTAGCAGTCGGGCGTCTTTGCCTGCGAGCGCGACAAGACCCGACCCGGGTCCGAGTAACGAGAGGAAGCGAGTGCCCCAGTGAGCACCCCCGAGAACGACACGAATGAGGCTTTGGCCGAAGAGCGTGTTTCTGCCGAGGCGGCAGCCGAAGTAGACGTCGTGGTTGCCGAAGGCACCGATGCAGACGTTGCCGAAGGCACTGATGCAGACGCTGCAGCGACCGAGGACGTCATCTCCGACGATGCCGAGAACTCCGACGAGGCCGCTCCCGCCGCCGAGCTCGAGGTCGAGGATCCCGTTGCCGAACTCAAGGCTGCGCTGCGCCGCGCCCCGGGTGACTGGTACGTCATCCACTCGTACGCCGGTTACGAGAACAAGGTCAAGACCAACCTCGAGACTCGCGTTCAGAACCTCGATGTCGGCGACTACATCTTCCAGGTGGAAGTTCCCACCGAAGAGGTCACCGAGATCAAGAACGGCCAGCGCAAGCAGGTCAACCGCAAGGTTCTGCCCGGATACATCCTTGTTCGCATGGAGCTCAACGACGAGTCGTGGGGCGCCGTGCGCAACACGCCTGGTGTCACCGGTTTTGTCGGTGCTACGTCGCGTCCCTCGCCGCTGACCCTCAACGAGGTCGTCAAGTTCCTGCTCCCGCAGCAGGAGCAGAAGAAGCAGCAGGCTGCAGCGGCCGCCGTCGCAGCAGGCGAGGCACCGTCCGAGTCCTTCGGCAAGCCCCTCATCGAGGTCGACTTCGAGGTCGGCGAGTCGGTCACCGTCATGGACGGCCCGTTCGCAACCCTTCCGGCCAGCATCAGCGAGGTCAACGGCGAGCAGCAGAAGCTCAAGGTTCTCGTGTCGATCTTCGGTCGTGAAACCCCGGTTGAGCTCAACTTCAACCAGGTCGCGAAGATCTGACCACCCCAAAACTTGCAATTTGTTCGACGCAAGACACACACCCAAGCTAGAAACTAGGAACTAGAGATGCCCCCAAAGAAGAAGAAGCTCGCCGGGCTCATCAAGCTGCAGATCCAGGCAGGTCAGGCTAACCCTGCACCTCCCGTGGGTCCCGCGCTCGGTCAGCACGGCGTGAACATCATGGAGTTCTGCAAGGCCTACAACGCGGCGACTGAGTCCCAGCGCGGCAACGTTGTGCCGGTCGAGATCTCGGTCTACGAAGACCGGACCTTCGATTTCAAGCTGAAGACCCCTCCCGCCGCCAAGCTGCTCCTCAAGGCAGCCGGCGTCGCCAAGGGCTCCGGCGAACCGCACAAGACCAAGGTTGCCTCGGTGACCATGGATCAGGTGCGCGAAATCGCGAAGACCAAGGCTGAAGACCTCAATGCCAATGACATCGAGCAGGCCGCGAAGATCATCGCCGGCACCGCTCGTTCCATGGGCATCACGGTCCAGGCCTGATAGTCCGCTCCACAGCATTACGTGGGAGGGCCGGCCAGGCCCCGACCACAACTGAACCATTCACCACTGCACAGGTAATTCGCTGCAGTGACAAGTAAGGACAGAACAAATGGCAAAGCGCAGCAAGGCGTACCTCGCCGCCGCTGAGAAGATCGACGCAGACAAGCTCTACAGCCCGCTTCAGGCTGCAAAGCTCGCCAAGGAGACGTCGTCCACCAAGATGGATGCAACCGTTGAGGTTGCAGTTCGTCTGGGCGTCGACCCCCGTAAGGCTGACCAGATGGTCCGCGGAACGGTCAACCTGCCCCACGGCACCGGTAAGACCGCTCGCGTCATCGTGTTCGCTGTTGGCGAGAAGGCAGCAGAAGCCGAGGCTGCAGGCGCTGACGTAGTCGGTGCAGAAGACCTGATCGAGCGCATCCAGGGTGGATGGGTCGATTTCGACGCCGCAATCGCGACTCCTGATCAGATGGCCAAGGTCGGCCGCATCGCCCGTGTCCTCGGACCGCGTGGCCTGATGCCGAACCCGAAGACGGGCACCGTCACGGCGGATGTCACCAAGGCTGTCAACGACATCAAGGGCGGAAAGATCAACTTCCGCGTCGACAAGCAGGCCAACCTGCACTTCGTCATCGGCAAGGCATCGTTCGACGATGAGAAGCTGGTGGAGAACTACGGCGCAGCCCTGGACGAGATCCTGCGTGCGAAGCCCTCGTCGGCCAAGGGTCGCTACGTGAAGAAGATCACGGTCTCGACCACCACCGGTCCGGGCATCCCGGTGGATCCGAACCGTACTCGCAACCTCCTCGAGGATGCTGCAGACGCGTAAGCAGTCCGCATACGAACAAGAAGGCCGGCAGGGATCACTCCCTGCCGGCCTTCTTGTCGTTTCGGGAGAGGGTGATCCCTGCCGGTGGTATCGGTCCATCGGTGGTATCGGTCCAACGGTGGTATCGATCTAACGGTGGCATCATCGGGGTATGCACGAAGCGTTCCAGTTCCTCGGAAACTTTTGGTGGCTGATCTTCGTTTTCGGCGGCACCATCGGTGGGGCGCTGAAGGGTGTCGCGGTTGCCAACGAAAGGCGGATCGAGCGCCGGCAAGAGCGCTTCCGGCTCAAGCAGCAGACCAAGGTCGCCATCGCGCAGGCCAACGCGCAACATCACGCCGACGAAGAAACACAGCGCCGAGAGCTGGCCAAGGCCATCGAGCAGCACGATGCGGTCGACGCCCGATGGTTCTCGTACGAGCTCGACCCGGTCACACTGCTCGACACTCCGATGATGACGGACATGCGTGAGCCTTTGACGGCCGATTTTCATCGAGCCAAATATCGTGCCGATCTGCTTCGCCCAGGCAATCCGGAGACGATGATCGGCAACCAGCAGGCACAAACCGAGTACCGCGAGGCGGTGCACGCTTACTCGATCGCCTTCGAAATCGCGGAAGCTGAGGCGAAGCGCCGCCGACGGAGCGGATTCACCCTCGACGAACAAGAACGCCTGGTACGGGCGCAACGTCTGCTGCGACTGGCCATGGACGAGGGCGCGACGCCACAGGAACGTCAGAGTGCGTATCGGAAGGCCCACAAGGAACTCGATGGACTGCTGGTGTTGCCGGACCGAGCTCGGGCAGCAATCGAACACAAGATCGCCAGGGCTATCGGTGCTTGAAGAAACCGGGTGCGTGACGAACCCGATTTGGTTATGCAGCGAGCAGTCAGGTAGTCTTCGACGCGGAGTTCAGTGCTGGATATGAACTTCACCCCAAAATCATGTTCTACCCAAGACCGTTGGTGATTGCACTCAGTGATGGGTGTGGTTGAAAGTCCGGGAGTGCCCGGCGGCCCACGTAGGTGAACGAGGTAGGGGGATAGCTTGATGTAGTGGTTCTACAGTTTGCCTGGTTATGCACTGCCTCGCTTTGCATCGTTACGCTGATTCGTAAGCCTCTTCTTCATGTTTCCTCTGTACGCCCCGTGCGCTTGCGCCGGGGCGTTTTGCATGTCGCGGACTGTGTCTTCTCGGGTTCACCCCGATGAGGTGCAGCGGTTCCTGAGTGGGACAACGACTGTCACGAGAGGAGGCGAAGTATGGCAAAGCCTGAGAAGGTTTCCGCAGTTGCGGAAATCACCGAGCAGTTCAAGGGTTCGACCGCCGCTGTGGTCACGGAATACCGTGGCCTTTCGGTTGGCAACATCACGACACTGCGACGCGCTCTCGGAGAAGGTGCCACCTACTCCGTCGCCAAGAACACCCTGGTCAAGCGTGCCGCCGCAGAGGCTGGCATCGAGGGCCTTGATGACCTGTTCGTTGGTCCGACCGCCATTGCATTCATCAAGGGCGAACCGGTCGACGCTGCGAAGGCTCTGAAGAACTTCGCTAAGGACAACAAGGCGCTCATCATCAAGGGCGGCTACATGGACGGCGCTGCGCTGTCCGTGGAAGAGGTCAACAAGATCGCGGATCTCGAATCCCGCGAAATCCTGTTGGCAAAGCTTGCCGGCGCGATGAAGGGCAACTTGGCAAAGGCCGCAGGCCTGTTCAATGCTCCCGCTTCGCAGATGGCCCGTCTGGCCGCTGCCCTGCAGGAGAAGAAGGCTGCAGAAGGCGGAGCCGCAGAGGCACCCGCAGAGGCTGCCACCGAGGCTCCGGCCGAGGCCGAAGCCGAAAGCTGATCCGCACCCGCGCATCACTGCTATAACCCCGCCCGGTCGCGGATCAGCGACATGGGACTTACAGGAAGGACCGCCACAATGGCGAAGCTCAGCACCGAAGAGTTGTTGGACCAGTTCAAGGAGCTCACCCTCCTCGAGCTCTCGGAGTTCGTTAAGGCATTCGAGGAGACCTTCGAGGTCACCGCTGCTGCTCCCGTCGCCGTCGCCGCTGCAGGCGCACCGGCTGCCGGCGCAGAAGCTGCTGAAGAGCAGGACGAGTTCGACGTCGTCCTCGAGTCGGCTGGCGACAAGAAGATCCAGGTCATCAAGGTCGTCCGTGAGGTCGTTTCCGGCCTCGGCCTGAAGGAAGCCAAGGACCTCGTCGAGAGCGCTCCGAAGGCCATCCTCGAGAAGGTTGCCAAGGACGCCGCAGAGGCTGCCAAGGAAAAGCTCGAAGCTGCCGGCGCAAAGATCGTCATCAAGTAAGACGGTTTTCCCGCTGCTCTTCGCGAGTAGTAACGAAGAGGGCCACTCCCCACGGGGAGTGGCCCTCTTTTTTTGAACTTTTTTCGCGGGTGATATGCCGGAATTCATGCAGGTGGGAGGGGTGTCCGAACTAGGCTGTGATCTGAATTATGCTTCTTCCCTACTCGTTAGTAGTATTCGCAGTCACGGGTACCACTCCCATGCGATAGAGTGACCCAACCCACACGGGTGCATGCATGCAACGGACGTCGCGGAGGTAATGGTGGGAGTCGAGGTAGCGGTACAAGGACTGACAAAGTCTTTCGGGTCGCAGAGGATTTGGCAGGACGTGTCGTTGACACTTCCCGCGGGTGAGGTCAGCGCACTGCTCGGGCCTTCGGGTACCGGTAAGTCGGTGTTCCTGAAGTCCCTGATCGGACTGCTCCGCCCTGAACAAGGCTCCATCGTCATCGACGGCACGGACATCCTGCAGTGCTCCTCCAAGGAGCTCTACGAGATCCGCAAGCTGTTCGGCGTTCTCTTCCAGGACGGCGCACTGTTCGGCTCGATGAACTTGTACGACAACATCGCCTTCCCGCTTCGTGAGCACACCAAGAAGTCGGAATCCGATATCCGCAAGATCGTGATGGAGAAGTTGGACCTCACGGGTCTGGTCGGCGCCGAGGACAAGCTTCCCGGTGAGATCTCCGGCGGTATGCGCAAGCGTGCCGGTCTGGCGCGTGCACTCGTTCTCGATCCCGAGATCATCCTCGTCGACGAGCCCGACTCCGGTCTGGATCCGGTGCGTACGACGTACATCAGCCAAACGCTGATCGACATCAACGCCCAGTCGGACGCGACGATTCTGATCGTCTCGCACAACATCAACCTCGCACGCACGGTGCCGGACAACATCGGCATGCTCTTCCGTCGTCAGTTGGTGATGTTCGGTCCTCGTGAGGTGCTGCTCACCTCGGACGAGCCCGTCGTCAAGCAGTTCCTCAACGGAACGATGATCGGTCCGATCGGTATGTCGGAGGAGAAGGACGAGGCTCAGATGGCGCACGAGCAGGCGCTCGTCGACGCCGGTCACCACGCCGGTGGTGTCGACGACGTCGAGGGCATCGTGCCGCAGATGAAGGCCACCCCCGGAAACCCGGAGCGTCAGGCTGTTCGTCGTCGCCAGGAGCGCGTCCGTCAGATCATGCACACCCTCCCAGCTAACGCACAGGCGGCGATTCAGGACAGCCTCGACGAGGTTGACGGAACTGGGCAGTACGATCCCCAGTACGCCGAAGCGAGCGGCTATCAGGGGGAGTGGAACGACAACTCGCAAGACACGCAGGTCATTCCTGCATACGAGGGCGATCCCTACGGAAACACGACACACGGGCAAGGGTAGGCATATCGGATGGGGGTTACCCGCAACTCGGTTCTGAGTCCGGTCAACGGAGCATTAACTCAGGCCGGAAACATCGTCGAACTGTTTGTCGACGTCGTCAGGAATACGTTCCGGCGTCCATTTCAGTTCCGTGAGTTCATCGAGCAGGCCTGGTTCATCGCCAGCGTGACAATTTTGCCGACGGCATTGGTAGCCATCCCTTTCGGCGCCGTCGTCTCACTGCAGACCGGTTCGCTGATCAAGCAGTTGGGTGCAGAATCGTTCACCGGCGCTGCCAGCGTCCTGGCGGTGATCCAGCAGGGTAGCCCCCTGGTGACAGCGTTGCTGGTCGCCGGTGCGGCCGGATCGGCCGTGACGGCCGATCTCGGTTCTCGAACCATCCGTGAAGAGATCGACGCGATGGAAGTCCTCGGAATCAATCCGATTCAGCGCCTGGTGGTTCCGCGTGTACTCGCGATGGTGCTGATCGCTGTTCTGCTCAACGGACTGGTGTCCGTCGTCGGTATCGCGGGTGGTTACTTCTTCAACGTGATCCTGCAGGGCGGTAACCCCGGTGCCTACATCTCGTCGTTCTCAGCTTTTGCGCAGCTACCGGACATTTGGAGCGGTGAGATCAAAGCCGCGGTGTTCGGTGTCATCGCTGGTGTGATCTCCGCGTACAAGGGACTCCACCCGTCCGGTGGCCCGAAGGGCGTCGGTGAGGCGGTGAACCAGGCCGTCGTCATCACGTTCCTGCTGTTGTTCTTCGCCAATCTGATTCTGACGATGGTGTACCTCCAGATCGTGCCGGCGAAGGGATCTTGACCTAAATGACCATCGCACGAGGCCGCGGCGATCAGTTCCTGCTGAAGAGTCGCAAAGTAGCCAGAATTCCAGTGAACGCGTTGGACCGCGCGGGCGAGCAGATGTCGTTCTACGCGCGCGCCATCGCGTGGACCCCGCGCACCCTGCATCGGTATCGGAAGGAGACGCTTCGACTACTCGCCGAAGTGACCTTCGGTAGCGGTGCGCTCGCAGTGATCGGCGGAACCATCGGCGTCATCGCGATGATGTCCGGATTCACCGGTGTCGTCGTCGGCCTCCAGGGCTTCGCCGCTCTGGAGCAGTTGGGTAGCTCGGTCCTGACCGGCTTCCTCTCCGCATACGTCAACACCCGTGAGATCGCTCCGATCGTTGCGGCTCTTGCGCTCTCGGCCACGGTTGGTTGTGGCTTCACCGCCCAACTCGGTGCCATGCGTATCTCCGAAGAGATCGACGCGCTCGAGGTCATGGCAGTTCCGTCGGTGCCGTTCCTGGTCACGACGCGCATGATCGCCGGCTTCGTCGCCGTCATCCCGCTGTACATCGTGGGTCTGCTTGCGGCGTACCTCGCCTCGAGAGTGATCAGCACGGTCTTCAACGGGCAGTCGACGGGTTCCTACGACCACTACTTCAACCTGTTCCTGCCACCGCAGGACGTGCTGTATTCGTTTGCGAAAGTCCTGGTATTCGCCTTCGTGCTGATCCTGATCCACTGCTACTACGGGTTCCATGCCTCAGGTGGTCCCGCAGGTGTCGGCGTGGCCGTCGGCCGCGCTGTTCGCGCCGCAATCGTGACGATCGCCGTTCTCGACTTCTTCCTCAGCCTCGCAATCTGGGGCACCACGACGACAGTGAGGGTGGCCGGATGATCGAGGCTCCGTCAGTCCTGCGCCGCCGTGTGCTCGGACTCGTGTTCTTCGTAGTGTTGGCATTGTTCCTGGCCTTCACCATCGGAACCTTCAACAAGACGTTCAAGGACGTCGTGAAGATCGACCTCGTGACCGACACAGTCGGAAATGCGTTGCCACCCAACGCGGACGTCAAGGTCCGTGGGCTGCTGGTCGGCGAGGTGCGATCCGCGTCGACGAAAGACGGCCAGGTCACCTCGGTCCTCGCGATCGAGCCGGACAAGGCTGATCTCATTCCGTCCAACGTCACGGCGCGTCTGCTCCCGAAGACGCTTTTCGGTGAGCGCTACGTCTCCCTGATCATTCCGGAGGGAACCACCGCGACCCCGATTTCCGCGGGAACGGTGATCCACCAGGACAAGAGCGGCAATGCTGTCGAGGTCGGCGACGTTCTGGACGGACTGCTCCCACTTCTGCAGGCGATTCCGCCGCAGGATCTGGCGAACACTCTCGGTTCTCTCGCGCAGGGTCTGACGGGACGCGGCGCCGAGCTCGGTCTGACGGTCGATCGTCTCGAGGAGATCTTCCGCGGCGTCAATACCGAACTGCCCGCGGTGCAAGAGGATCTGCGCAAGTTCGCGGACTTCTCCCAGACGTACTCGGACGCTGCGCCCGATCTGATCAACGCTCTCGACAATCTGCGGACCACGGGTAACACGGTGGTGCAGAAGCAGGACCAGTTGCGGACACTGCTGGCGTCGCTCACCGTGACATCGTCTGACACCGCAGCCTTCCTCGAAGCGAACTCGTCCTCGATCATCACGCTCGCTGCGGATTCGAAGGAAGCTCTCCAGCTTCTGGCCCAGTACTCTCCGACCTTCGGGTGCACGTTCAAGGGCTTCTCGGACACCGCTCCGGAAGCTGCCAAGATCCTGTCCACCGACGCGCCCAATCCTGGTGTGCGTGCGAGTATTCAGATCGTGAACCCCAAGGGTCGCTACCTGCCCAACCAGGACGAGCCACGGCTCGTCGACAACCGCGGCCCGGTTTGCTACGACAACGTCACCGAGCCCGGTCGTCCGTTCCCGCAGTACCCCGGCGGTTCGTACGGTGACGGTTCCTACCAGGTTCCTTCCCGCAATCCAGGTCCCGCCACCATGGAATTCCTGCCTGCACCCGAGGGCTCCGGACCTCAGTTGTTCTCGACCAACAACAGCGGTCCGGCTCAGCAGGCCGGCTACGCGGGCTCGAAACTCGAAGAGGATACGTTGAAGGTGATCTACGGACAGGCCAACGGTGTTGCGCCGGACGATGTTCCGGCGTGGACCACGATGGTCAGCGCTCCGGCATTCGCAGGTGCGGAGGTGAGCGTCCAATGAGAGGACTCGCAGCTCCGCTGACAAAGCTCATCATCTTCGTTGTGGTGACGGTCCTGGCGACAGGACTGCTGGCAGCCAGTATCGCCAACCTCGGCGGCGGTGGCGGCACCAAGTTCAACGCCGTCTTCTCCGACGTCACTTCGTTGAACGAGGGCGACGAGGTCCGCATTGCCGGTGTTCGTGTCGGCCAGGTCGAGAAGATTGCCATCGTCAACGACAACCAGGCCGAGGTCCAGTTCTCGGTGTCCGACCGTGATTGGTTGCCGGCCAGTTCCATCGCCACCATCCGGTTCCGCAACCTGGTGGGGCAGCGGTACATCTCGCTCTCGCAAGGTGAAGGCAGCCAAGGCAAGAAGATCACCGGCGGCGATACCCTGCCGCTGTCTCAGACGCGCCCGGCAGTCAACCTCACGACACTCTTCAACGGCTTCAAGCCGCTGTTCACCACCCTGAGCGCGGACGACGTCAACAAGCTGTCGTACCAGATCATCCAGGTCTTCCAAGGCGAATCGGGCACCATCAGTGAGCTCGTGCGCAACACCGCGAGCCTGACCAACACCGTCGCGGACAAGGACGCGGTCATCGGCGCGGTGATCAAGAACCTCAACGACGTTCTCGACACCGTCAACGCGAACGACAAGAACCTCGATTCACTTATCGTCAACACCCAGCAACTCGTCACCGGGTTGGCCAACGAGCGTGGGGTGGTCGGTTCGGCCGTCACCTCACTCGCCGGCCTGACCGACGCGACGGCAGACCTGCTCGAGCCGACGCGGCCGTCGATTCAGGGCTCGATCACGGCACTCAACACGCTGGCGACCACACTCAATCGTCGGAGTGACGACGTCAACGCGGTGCTCGAGACCTTGCCGGTCAAGCTCGAGAAGCTCGCACGCGTAGCGAGCTACGGTTCCTGGTTCCAGTTCTATCTGTGCGGAATCGACATCGTTGCCGGTCCAGGACAGTCTGCGTCGCTGAATCTGCCCACCGGCCTGCCGACGGTCAATCAGCCGATTTACACCAACGCGGCCACGCGATGCACTCAAGACGGTATGAGGGAGTTGCAAGGTCGATGAGTAAACGTCGCAGTCCGGCAATGGCCGGAGCCATCGGTATCTTCGTGGTGCTGCTGGCCACTTTGTCCGCGTTCTTCCTCGATTCGCTTCCGTTCGTGGGAGCAGGCTCGTCCTATTCCGCCGAGTTCTCCGAAGCCGCGGGTCTCAAGCCTGGTAACGAGGTTCGTATCGCCGGCGTGAAGGTCGGCAAGGTCACTTCCGTCGATCTCGACGGTGACCGTGTTCTCGTCGACTTCAAGGTCAGTGACGCGTGGGTGGGAGATCAAACCTCTGCGTCCATTCAGATCAAGACCATTCTGGGACAGAAGTACCTCGCCCTAGATCCGCGCGGAACCGACAACCTCGATCCCAAGGATCGGATTCCGCTCGAGCGCACCACCTCTCCGTACGACGTCGTTCAGGCCTTCTCGGCCGCGGCGGACACCGTCGGCGACATCGACACCGACCAGTTGGCGAAGAGCATGGAGACGTTGTCCCAGGCATTCTCCGAGACACCTGGCGATGTCCGCGCTTCGCTCGACGGCGTCAGTCGGCTGTCGCAGACGATCGCGAGCCGCGATCAGGACTTGCAGAAGCTCTTCGCCGCCACCGGGAAGACGTCGCAGATTCTTGCTGACCGCAACAAGGAATTCACCCAGCTGATCCGTGACGGCGGACTTTTGGTGCAGGAACTCAACAATCGCCAGCAAGCGATTTCGCAGCTGCTCACCGGAACTCAGCGCGTCTCTCAGCAGCTCACCGGTCTCGTTCGTGACAACGAGGCGGCAATCGGGCCGGCGCTGACGCAGCTCAACGGCGTCATCGACATCTTGAAGGCCAACAACGAGAACTTGGACAAGGCACTGAAGCTCTACGAACCCTTCATTCGCTTGTACGCCAACGTGGTCGGCAACGGCCGTTGGTTCGACCAGGTCGTCGTGAACCTTCTTCCGCCGGGTCTGCCGGACATTCCGGGCTACCGTGACCCCGTTCGTACGTTGGGAGGCAACTGATGGCTGATACTGCCGAAGCCGGAAGCGGCTCCAAGAAGCGCTCGGTCGCGATCATCGCCGCTGTTCTGATCGGGTTACTCGTAATCGGTGGTGCGCTGTGGTGGGTGTTCACTCGCGCCGGTACCACCAAGATCACCGCCTACTTCGACAAGTCGGTGGGTATCTATGACGGTTCCGACGTTCGTGTTCTCGGTGTCAAGGTCGGCACCGTCGAATCCGTCGAACCCCAGGGAGATCAGGTCAAGGTCGAGCTGCGTGTCGATCGTGGGATCGACATTCCCGCGGGTGCCAGTGCCGCTCAGATCACGCCGTCGGTGGTTGCCGACCGCTACATCCAGCTGACACCGGTCTTCACCGGCGGCGACAAGATGGCCAGCGGTGCAGTAATTCCGATCGAGAAGACGGCGACGCCTGTCGAGGTCGACCAGTTGTACTCCAGCATCGACGAACTCGCGTCGGCTCTCGGTCCTGAAGGTGCCAACAAGAACGGAGCACTGTCCGATTTCGTCGAGACAGGTGCGGCCAACCTCGAGGGCAACGGTGAAGCGTTGGGAGACAGCATCACCAACCTCTCGGATGCCGCACGGACGCTCAACGATTCGCGTGACAACATCTCGCTCACCATCAAGAACCTGGATACTTTTGTGGGCGCTCTCGCGGCCAACGATCAGCAGGTGCGCCAGTTCAACACGCAGTTGTCGGACCTGACCGGATTCCTGGCAGGTGAGCGCGACGATCTCGGTGCCGCTCTGAACCAGCTCTCGATTGCGCTCGGCGACGTCGCGAAGTTCGTGGCCGACAACCGCGATCAACTGGTCCAGACAACCGAAGGTCTCGTCGAACCGACACAGACATTGGCGAACAACAAGGAAGCACTGGCCAACACGCTCACCATGCTTCCGCTGGCGATCTCCAACTTGGTCAACTCGTACGACGCCGAATCAGGTGTGCTGGCTTCACGTCTGGCGTTCCCTGATCTTCAGAACCCGGCCGGCGTGCTCTGCAAGTTGATGGACCTCGGCAAGCTGTTGCCCGGTGATCCGCGGTTCGAGGCATTGGGAAGGCAGATGCAACCGGCCATCGACCAGTGCGCAAACGTCGCAGCGATGACCGACGCAGCCAATCAGGCTGCAGGCCTGAACCTTCCCTTCGGCATCCTTGCCGGTTCCGAACGACAGATGCAGGTAGTTCCGGGCACTGTGCCCGGCGTCGTGTCACCGCGACTGACCAGTGGAAACGGGGAGGGCGAGTGAAGCGTTCGTTGATAGTCGGCGCCGGATTGTGCGCCGTCCTGATCTCGGCAACCGCCTGCTCGTCCGAGGGGATCTACGCTGTCCCGCTTCCCGGCGGTCCTGATGTGGGTTCCGATCCGATGCACTTGACCATTCAGTTCGACGACGTGCTCGACTTGGTTCCGCAGTCCGCTGTGAAGGTCGACGGCGTTCCCGTCGGTCGAGTCGACGACGTGTCGGTCGGACCGGACGGATGGACCGCGGACGTCGGAATCATCCTCGACTCGTCGGTTGATCTGCCCGCCAACGCAATTGCCGCGGTCGAGCAGACCAACCTGCTCGGCGAGAAGTTCATCCAGCTGTCGGCCCCGCCGTCCGGACCGGACTCTGCGAAGCTGGCCGACGGTGACCTCATTCCGCTGGATCGCACTCGCCACGCCACGGAGATCGAGCAGGTTCTCGGCGCATTGTCGCTGCTGCTCAACGGCGGCGGTGTGGGCCAGTTGCAGCCCATCGTCGAAGAACTCGGTGCCGCGTTCGACGGTCGCGAAGGCAAGACGAGAAGTCTTCTGGAGCAGGCGAACACACTCATCGGTGGACTCAACGAGCAGCGTGACGACATCACACGCGCCCTCGACGGCCTGGATGTGCTCTCGACTCGCGTCAACGATCAGAACGAGAAGATCGGGAAGATTCTCGAGGAACTCCCCGTTGCGACACAGGTTCTCAACGAGCAGCGTCCGCAGCTGACGCAGATGCTCGCTCAGGTGGATCGACTCGGAACAGTGGGAACCGACGTCCTCACACAGTCCAAGGACGATCTGATCGCTGATCTTCAGGCTCTGCGTCCGACGCTGCAGGCGCTCGCAGACTCCGGTGACGACTTCGTGGGGGCACTTCCGTTCCTTCCGACGTTCCCGTTCCCGGACGGTGTCGAGAAGATTGCACAGGGTGGTTCCGTCAACCTCTTCCTGAGTGTCGACCTGCAGATCGGCAATACACTCTCGGGTCTCGGTGTCGGGCAGGGAGAACCGGAATACCGCCAGCCCAAGTTCGGCAATCCCAAGCCGGTGGTCGACCCCTCCAACCCGTACTACAACGGCAACGGGCCGCGACCGGGGTGGCCGACAGTGTCACTGCTGCCGATCGCTCCGATCCTGCCGCAGGTTCCCGTTGTCGCCGGCCTTCCCGCCACAACAGCGGGTGACCCGGCAACGCCGGCGCCCGCGGCGAACCCACTCAACCCCATCCAGGGAATGCTGGAACAGTTCGGAATCGGCGGTGATGGACAGTGAGATCAGCTCTGGTCAGATGGCAGCTCGTCGGCTTTGTCGTGGTTGCGCTCCTGGGTCTCATCTACGTCGGCGCCAAGTACGTGCGCCTGGACAACCTCATGGGGTTCGGTCAGTACACGGTCAAGACCGAATTGGCCACGTCCGGTGGAATTTTCACCAACGCCGAGGTGACGTATCGCGGCGTGCCGGTCGGGCGAGTGGGCGACATGTCGTTGACCGAGGACGGAATTCAGGTCGACCTGAAGATCGACAACAGTGCTCCGGAGATTCCCGCGTCGGCCCGTGCCGTCGTGGCCAACCGCTCCGCCATCGGTGAGCAGTACGTCGACCTTCAGCCCGATACCGACCAGGGACCGTTTCTCGAGGACGGCTCGGTGATCGCGGTGGGGGACACCACAACTCCGATCCCGATCGAGGATGTGCTGACCAGTGCCAACGGCTTGGTCAAGTCCGTGCCCGTCGACGCGCTCCACACCGTCGCCGTCGAACTCGGTGCAGCGTTCAACGGCAAGGGCGAGGACATTCAGGTCCTGGCCGATTCGCTGTCCGGCCTCTCGCAGTCCGGGCTCGACACTCTGCCTCAGACGCTCGCGCTGATTCGGAACAGTGAGACGGTATTGACGACGCAGTCGGATCAGTCCTCCGCGATCAAGCAGTTCAGTACCGATCTCGATGCTGTCACGGCGCAGTTGCGGACCAGTGATCCGGACATCCGTCGCTTGATCGACAACGGCATCCCGGCCAGCGATCAGATCGGTGCTCTCATCAACGAGGCGGGCCCGAGCCTGACGACTGACCTGACCAATCTTGCCGCGACCACCAAGACGCTTGCGCCGCGAACGATCGCGCTGCAGCCGTTCCTGATCTTCCTTCCCGGTCTGGCCGCTGCCGCACCGACGGTTGCTCCCGGCGACGGAACGGTCCATCAGGGCTTGGTGCTGGAGACCAACAATCCGCTCTCGTGCACGGTGGGTTACGAAGGCACCATGGCGATCCTGGACGAGATGAAGCGTCAGAATCCCAATTTCGAAGACACCCAGCAGGACTTCCCGCTCAACACCGCCGCGTCGTGTGAGACGCCGCTGGGCAGCGAGACGGGCGTCCGCAGTGCCAACCGCGTGGTGTACGCCGATCCCGACACGATCCAGCCTTGGGACTTCAAGCCGAAGGTCGATCCGGACAAGTTGAACCTCAACCCGATCGCGACGCAGTTGGCGCCGTTGCTCGGAGTGACACCGAAGTAGACCGATCCGAATGTGGTCGAGTTTGTGCAGTTCAGGCTACTGAGTTGTGGCAGTTGACGATTCGCGGCCAGAGGCTGGGCAAAACAGGTAAGTAGGGTAGTGAGTGTGATTCAGAGAAACAGTTCCCCGCAGTCCGGCGGGCCCGAGCAAGTCGAATCGGGAGCGCCGACAACCGGTAGACCGAAGGGGCTGACAGCGTCTCTGATTGCGGTCGGTGTCCTGCTTCTGGCGGCCGTGGTTGTGCTCGGTGTGTTCGGCGTCCCGTACGTTCGGGCGCTCACCACCGACCGCACCACCGCCGAGATGCGTGACGACGCGCTTATCGGTGCGCAGCAAGTCGCGATCAACCTCAACAACGCGGATTCGGCCAATCTCGACCAGTCGATCGAGAACATGCGTTCTTCGGTGACCGGTGACGAGATGACGACGTATCTGCAGACCGTTCAGGATTCCATCACCGACGAGTTGCGTAACTCGGGCTCGAAGGCTGACACCGAAGTCGTTCAGTCCGCGCTGACCGAGCTCAATACCGATGACCGGACCGCCACGGCACTGGTCGTCGTTCGAGTCACCACGACCCAGGGCAACCAGTTCGTCAAGAATCAGCTCGGCATGCGGCTGGGCATGGTCGAGGTCGACGGGGTCTGGAAGGCTCAGTCGGCTGATCCGATCGGCTCTCGGCTCGATCTCGGCTCCGGCACCCTGCCGGCCACCGACGGCTCCACGCCTGCTCCTGACGCAACGCCCGCACCCGGTTCGGGGACCGAGGCACCTGCCTCCGGTGCTCCCGCACCGACAACCGAGGGTGGTGATTCCGGTGGCCAGTAGTTCGTCGAACCTGCACACCGACATCCCTCGAAGGAGAAGCGCGTAATGCCACCCAAACGTCGTACCGGCGGACCGTCCTCCCCGCAGAACCGTCGGCCGAAGATCGCGGGAAGCGCTCGCTCGCTCAACGTCCCCGCGGGGACGTCCGATTCGGATCCGGTCGAGCCCACGATCGAACAGCCGGAAGAAGAAACACAGGAGGCTGTGAAGCCGGAGGTTGCGAAGCCGACGCTCACGAAGGCCGAGTCCGGAGACATCGAGCCGCCGAAGACGGAAACCGACGCTCCGGAATCCACACCGGGCCCCGATCTGACCAAACCGGCGAAAACCGTCGCAGACGAGCCCAAGGCCCCTGCTACCCCGGAGACGGGCGCGGGGGAGTCGGCGACAACACCTACACAATCCAAGGCCGGTTGGCGCCTGGTCGCGATCCTGGGGGCCGCAGCGGTCATCGTCGCGATCCTCGCCGGCATCGCCTTCTTCAAAGTCGGCGCGAAGACGGACGACATCGCCTGGGTGGACGAAGGCGCCACGGCTGAAGTTCTTCGTGTGACGCCGTCGGCGTTGGCTGCAGTCTTCACGTTTTCTCCCGACACGTTCGACGCCGATTTCGACAAGGGTGTCCAGGGCTTGAACCAGTCGATGCGCGATCAGCTGACGCAGTACAAGGACACGCAGAAGGCCGGCGTCGAACAAACCCAGACGGCAACGACCGCTGATGTCCCGCTGATCGGGATCACACGGCTCGAGAAGGACCGAGCACAGTTGCTCGCCCAACTGAACGTCAGCTCGACGCAGAACGGCGTGGCGGCAGACTCTCGCTCCGGAATGGTCATCGTGAGTCTGGAGAAGCAGGATGGAAACTGGCTGATCTCGGAGATTCGCGACCAGTAGCTCGGAGATTCGCGACCAGTAGCTCGGAGATTCGCGACCAGTAGCACCTGCGCACCAGCGCGAAGATCTGGATCGACGCACGATGTCGGTCCAGATTTTTCGTATGTGACGCCGTTGCTGGCTACACTCCCGGTGGCAGTGTTCGAATGCGCGTCACGAATGTTCGAATGCTGCGACACGCGCTCTCGCCCTTGACGGAGCGGTCCGCAAGGTCCACTCTGATCGGTGAACATGCACGGACGAGTGATCGGCAGTCTCACGTCAGTATCTGAATTCGACCCTCAGTTACACCCGACTCGACATTTCCAGAGTAAGGGTGTACTTTTGGACGTTGCGCTGGCTGCCTCCTGTCCACCCCTCGTCTCAACCGCTGCGAAGTCAAGTACTTCTTGCTTTCTGCGACGGGTTTCGTTCGGGTTGTAACCAGCGAAATTCGAAGCAGATACAGCGGCGGTCGCAACAGCACGGAGCGGCCCGCGTGAGGTGCTGGAAGGACGCATCTTGGCAGTCTCTAGCCAGACCAAGGCAGTTTCCGGAATCCCCGGAGCCCCGAAGAGGGTTTCGTTCGCGAAAGTTCGCGAACCCCTCGAAGTTCCCGGGCTTCTTGACGTACAGACAGATTCGTTCGAGTGGCTGATCGGCGCGCAGAGTTGGCGTGAACGAGCAGCGGCACTCGGCGACAATGCAGTGTCCGGTGGTCTCGAGGACATCCTCGCGGAGCTTTCTCCGATCGAGGATTTCAACGGCACTATGTCGCTGTCCTTCTCCGACCCTCGATTCGACGAGGTCAAGGCCTCGACGGACGAGTGCAAAGACAAGGACATGACCTACGCGGCGCCGTTGTTCGTCACCGCGGAGTTCATCAACAACAACACTGGTGAGATCAAGAGCCAGACGGTCTTCATGGGAGATTTCCCGATGATGACCGACAAGGGCACCTTCATCATCAACGGCACCGAGCGTGTGGTCGTCTCGCAGCTCGTGCGTTCCCCCGGTGTGTACTTCGACATGAGCGTCGACAAGAGCACCGAGAAGGATCTGCACAGCGTCAAGGTGATCCCGGGTCGCGGCGCATGGCTCGAGTTCGACGTCGACAAGCGCGACACCGTTGGTGTCCGTATCGACCGCAAGCGTCGTCAGCCTGTCACCGTCCTGCTCAAGGCACTCGGCTGGACCACCGAGCAGATCACGGAGCGCTTCGGCTTCTCCGAGATCCTCATGGCCACGCTGGAGAAGGACAACACCGCCGGCACCGATGAGGCGTTGCTCGACATCTACCGCAAGCTGCGTCCGGGCGAGCCCCCCACCAAGGAGAGCGCGCAGACCCTGCTGGAGAACCTGTTCTTCAAGGACAAGCGCTACGACCTCGCTCGCGTGGGTCGTTACAAGATCAACAAGAAGCTCGGCCTGAACGCGGGTCAGCCGATCGTTGCATCCACGCTCACCGAAGAAGACATCGTCGCCACCGTCGAGTACCTCGTGCGTCTGCACGCAGGTGACACCTCGATGACGGCTCCGGGCGGCGTCGAGGTTCCCGTCGAGGTCGACGACATCGACCACTTCGGCAACCGTCGTCTGCGTACCGTAGGCGAGCTCATCCAGAACCAGATCCGCGTGGGCCTGTCCCGCATGGAGCGTGTGGTTCGTGAGCGCATGACCACACAGGACGTCGAGGCAATCACGCCTCAGACGCTGATCAACATCCGTCCCGTCGTCGCTGCGATCAGGGAGTTCTTCGGAACCTCCCAGCTGTCGCAGTTCATGGACCAGAACAACCCGCTGTCGGGGCTGACGCACAAGCGTCGTCTGTCCGCCCTCGGCCCGGGTGGTCTGTCCCGTGAGCGCGCCGGCCTCGAGGTTCGCGACGTTCACCCGTCGCACTACGGCCGCATGTGCCCGATCGAGACCCCGGAAGGCCCGAACATCGGCCTGATCGGTTCGCTGTCGGTCTACGCCCGCGTCAACCCGTTCGGTTTCATCGAGACCCCGTACCGTCGCGTCGTCGACGGACAGGTGACCGACGAGGTCGACTACCTGACCGCTGACGAAGAAGACCGCCACGTAGTCGCGCAGGCCAACTCGGCCATCGACCGCGAGGGTCGCTTCACCGACTCGAAGATTCTCGTCCGCCGTAAGGGTGGCGAGGTCGAGTTCGTCGCGTCCTCCGACATCGACTACATGGACGTTTCGCCGCGTCAGATGGTGTCCGTCGCAACCGCGATGATTCCGTTCCTCGAGCACGACGATGCAAACCGTGCCCTGATGGGCGCGAACATGCAGCGTCAGGCTGTCCCGCTGGTTCGCAGCGAGGCACCTCTCGTCGGTACCGGCATGGAGCTGCGTGCAGCTGTGGATGCCGGCGACGTCATCATCACCGAGAAGACCGGTGTCGTGGAGGAGATCTCCGCGGACTACGTCACGGTGATGGCTGACGACGGAAGCCGCAAGACGTACCGGATGCGCAAGTTCGCGCGTTCCAACCAGGGCACGTGCGCCAACCAGCGTCCGATCGTGGACGAGGGACAGCGTGTCGAGGCCGGCCAGGTTCTGGCCGACGGTCCTTGCACCGAGAACGGTGAGATGGCGCTGGGCAAGAACTTGCTCGTCGCGATCATGCCGTGGGAAGGCCACAACTACGAGGACGCGATCATTCTGTCGCAGCGTCTCGTGGAAGAGGACGTCCTGACCTCGATTCACATCGAGGAGCACGAGATCGATGCCCGCGACACCAAGCTCGGTGCCGAGGAAATCACTCGCGACATCCCGAACGTCTCCGACGAGGTCCTCGCCGACCTCGACGAGCGCGGCATCATCCGTATCGGTGCCGAGGTTCGTGACGGCGACGTGCTGGTCGGAAAGGTCACGCCGAAGGGCGAGACCGAGCTGACCCCCGAAGAGCGCCTCCTTCGCGCCATCTTCGGTGAGAAGGCTCGCGAGGTTCGTGACACGTCCCTCAAGGTTCCTCACGGTGAGACCGGCAAGGTCATCGGAATCCGCGTGTTCTCGCGTGACGAAGACGACGATCTGCCTCCCGGTGTCAACGAGCTGGTCCGCGTCTACGTGGCACAGAAGCGCAAGATCCAGGACGGCGACAAGCTCGCCGGCCGCCACGGTAACAAGGGCGTCATCGGCAAGATCCTGCCGCAGGAAGACATGCCGTTCCTCTCGGACGGCACGCCTGTCGACATCATCTTGAACACGCACGGCGTCCCGCGTCGTATGAACATCGGTCAGGTCTTGGAGACCCACCTCGGGTGGATCGGCAAGACCGGCTGGAACGTTCAGATCGCGTCCGACGGCTCTCGTCCCGACTGGGCTGCGACCCTGCCGGAAGAGATGCTGTCCGCTCCGGCCGACTCGAACATCGCCACCCCGGTGTTCGACGGTGCGAAGGAAGACGAGCTCACCGGTCTCCTCGGCGCGACGCTGCCGAACCGTGACGGCGAGCAGATGGTCGGACCCGACGGAAAGGCCACCTTGTTCGACGGCCGCTCCGGCGAGCCGTTCCCGTACCCGGTCTCGGTCGGTTACATGTACATCATCAAGCTGCACCACTTGGTCGACGACAAGATCCACGCTCGTTCGACCGGTCCGTACTCGATGATCACGCAGCAGCCTCTCGGTGGTAAGGCCCAGTTCGGTGGCCAGCGCTTCGGTGAGATGGAGTGCTGGGCGATGCAGGCCTACGGCGCGGCTTACACGCTGCAGGAACTGCTGACCATCAAGTCTGACGACGTGGTCGGTCGAGTCAAGGTGTACGAAGCCATCGTCAAGGGCGAGAACATCCCCGAACCCGGCATCCCCGAGTCGTTCAAGGTGCTCCTCAAGGAGCTCCAGTCGCTCTGCCTCAACGTGGAGGTGCTGTCCTCGGACGGCGCGGCCATCACGATGGCGGACGGCGACGACGAGGACTTGGAGCGGGCCGCAGCGAACCTGGGCATCAACCTGTCCAGGAACGAAGCTGCGACGGTCGACGACCTCGCGAACTAGGTTTCGGTCCCCGGGTTGCTCTTGAAAGAGCGGCCCGGGGGCGTAGTTCACATTTGAATTGGCAGTCAGGTTGCCGGGTGACCGGCAACCGTAACCCCAACGGGGAAAGGAAGTTACGTGCTCGACGTCAACTTCTTCGATGAACTCCGCATTGGCTTGGCCAGTGCAGAGGACATCCGCAATTGGTCCTACGGCGAGGTCAAGAAGCCGGAGACCATCAACTACCGCACGCTCAAGCCCGAGAAGGACGGCCTCTTCTGCGAGAAGATCTTCGGCCCCACTCGGGACTGGGAGTGCTACTGCGGTAAGTACAAGCGTGTCCGCTTCAAGGGCATCATCTGTGAGCGCTGTGGCGTCGAGGTCACTCGCGCCAAGGTTCGTCGTGAGCGCATGGGTCACATCGAACTGGCCGCACCGGTCACGCACATCTGGTACTTCAAGGGTGTTCCGAGCCGTCTCGGTTACCTGCTCGACCTGGCTCCGAAGGATCTCGAAAAGATCATCTACTTCGCTGCCTACGTCATCGTCGGTGTCGACGAGGAGCTCCGTCACAACGAGCTGTCCACCCTCGAAGCCGAGATGCAGGTCGAGAAGAAGACCGTCGCAGATCAGCGCGACGCCGATCTCGAGGCACGTGCGCAGAAGCTCGAAGCCGACATCGCCGAGCTCGAGGCAGAGGGCGCGAAGTCCGATGTCCGCCGCAAGGTCAAGGACGGCGGCGAGCGCGAAATGCGTCAGCTCCGTGACCGCGCGCAGCGTGAGCTGGATCGTCTCGACGAGATCTGGACCACCTTCACCAAGCTGAGCGTCAAGCAGCTCATCATCGACGAGCTCCTGTACCGCGAGCTGGTCGACCGTTACGGCGAGTACTTCACGGGTGCGATGGGCGCAGAGTCCATCCAGATCCTGATGCAGAACTTCGACCTCGACGCCGAGGCAGAGTCTCTCCGCGAGACCATCCGCAGCGGCAAGGGCCAGAAGAAGCTGCGTGCACTCAAGCGCCTCAAGGTGGTTGCGGCATTCCAGACCAACGGCAACTCGCCGATGGGCATGGTCCTCAACGCTGTTCCGGTGATCCCGCCGGAGCTTCGCCCGATGGTTCAGCTCGACGGTGGACGTTTCGCGACGTCCGACCTCAACGACCTGTACCGCCGCGTCATCAACCGCAACAACCGCCTCAAGCGACTGATCGACCTCGGTGCTCCCGAGATCATCGTCAACAACGAGAAGCGGATGCTGCAGGAGTCGGTCGACGCCCTGTTCGACAACGGTCGTCGTGGACGTCCGGTCACCGGACCGGGTAACCGCCCGCTGAAGTCCCTGAGCGATCTGCTCAAGGGCAAGCAGGGTCGCTTCCGTCAGAACCTGCTCGGTAAGCGCGTCGACTACTCGGGTCGTTCCGTCATCGTCGTCGGTCCTCAGCTCAAGCTGCACCAGTGTGGTCTGCCCAAGCTGATGGCTCTCGAGCTGTTCAAGCCGTTCGTGATGAAGCGTCTGGTCGATCTGAACCACGCGCAGAACATCAAGTCGGCAAAGCGCATGGTCGAGCGCAAGCGCGTCCAGGTGTGGGACGTCCTCGAAGAGGTCATCGCCGAGCACCCCGTGCTGCTCAACCGTGCACCTACGCTGCACCGTCTGGGTATCCAGGCATTCGAGCCGCAGCTCGTCGAGGGCAAGGCCATTCAGCTCCACCCGCTGGTGTGTGAGGCCTTCAACGCCGACTTCGACGGTGACCAGATGGCTGTTCACCTCCCGCTGTCGGCAGAGGCACAGGCCGAGGCACGCATCCTGATGCTGTCCTCGAACAACATCCTCTCGCCTGCTTCGGGTCGCCCGCTCGCCATGCCGCGTCTGGACATGGTCACGGGTCTGTTCCACCTGACCCGTCTCGACGAGGGTGTCACCGGTGAGCTCGTTGCTCCGACCAACGACGAGGCAGAGCAGGGCGTGTACTCCTCGCCCGCCGAGGCTCAGATGGCAGTCGACCGCGGCGCGCTCTCGGTTCAGGCTCAGATCAAGGTGCGTCTGACGCAGCAGCGTCCGCCGCGCGACCTCGAGAACGAACTGTTCCCCGAGGGCTGGAACTACGGTGACGGCTGGACCGCCACCACGACACTCGGCCGTGTGCTCTTCAACGAGCTGCTTCCGGCGGACTACCCGTTCGTCAACGAGCAGATGCCGAAGAAGCGCCAGGCGACGATCATCAACGATCTCGCCGAGCGGTACCCGATGATCGTGGTTGCTCAGACCGTCGACAAGCTCAAGGACGTCGGGTTCTACTGGGCCACCCGTTCGGGTGTCACGGTCTCGATCTCCGACGTGCTCGTGCCGCCGGAGAAGCCTGCCATCATCGAGGACTTCGAGGCTCAGGCCGACAAGATCGAGAAGCAGTACCAGCGTGGTGCTCTGGACAAGAAGGAGCGCAACAGCGCTCTGGTCACCATTTGGCAGGAAGCGACCGACAAGGTCGGCAAGGCCATGGAGGCTCACTTCCCCGACAGCAACCCGATCCCGATGATCGTGAAGTCCGGCGCAGCCGGCAACATGACTCAGGTTCGCTCGCTCGCCGGTATGAAGGGCCTGGTGACAAACCCGAAGGGTGAGTTCATCCCGCGTCCGATCAAGTCTTCCTTCAAGGAAGGCCTGACCGTTCTCGAGTACTTCATCAACACGCACGGTGCTCGTAAGGGTCTGGCCGATACCGCACTCCGCACCGCCGACTCGGGTTACCTGACCCGTCGTCTGGTGGACGTTTCGCAGGACGTCATCGTCCGCGAGGTCGACTGTGGAACAGAGCGCGGCATCGTCACCACGATCGCCGAGAAGCAGGCCGACGGCACGATGATCCGCGATGCTCACGTGGAGACCAGCACGTACGCCCGTACCTTGGCGGCCGATGCAGTCGACGCGAACGGCACCGTCATCGTCGAGCGTGGCCACGATCTCGGTGACCCCGCGATCGATGCTCTGCTCGAAGCCGGCATCACGACGGTCAAGGTCCGCTCGGTCCTGACCTGCACCACCGGCACCGGCGTTTGCGCCACTTGCTACGGCCGCTCGATGGCCACCGGCAAGCTGGTCGACATCGGTGAGGCTGTCGGTATCGTCGCCGCACAGTCGATCGGTGAGCCCGGTACCCAGCTGACCATGCGTACCTTCCACCAGGGTGGTGTCGCAGGAGATGACATCACCGGCGGTCTGCCGCGTGTCCAGGAGCTGTTCGAGGCACGTGTGCCCAAGGGCAAGGCTCCTATCGCGGACGTCACCGGTCGGGTACAGCTCGAAGACGGCGATCGTTTCTACAAGATCACCATCGTTCCGGACGACGGCGGCGAAGAGGTTGTCTACGACAAGCTCAGCAAGCGTCAGCGTCTGCGTGTCTTCAAGCACGCCGACGGTCGCGAAAGCCTCTTGGCTGACGGTGACCACGTCGAGGTCGGACAGCAGCTCATGGAAGGTGCTGCCGATCCCCACGAGGTCCTGCGAGTCATGGGTCCGCGTCAGGTTCAGATCCACTTGGTCAACGAGGTCCAGGAGGTGTACCGGAGCCAGGGTGTGTCGATCCACGACAAGCACATCGAGGTCATCGTGCGCCAGATGCTTCGTCGCGTGACGATCATCGATTCCGGTGCCACCGAGTTCCTGCCCGGTTCGCTCACCGAGCGCGCCGAGTTCGAGTCGGCAAACCGCCGCGTTGTCGCCGAGGGTGGCGAGCCCGCAGCCGGCCGTCCGGTGCTCATGGGTATCACGAAGGCGTCGCTCGCGACGGATTCGTGGCTGTCCGCGGCATCGTTCCAGGAGACCACTCGTGTCTTGACCGACGCGGCTATCAACTGCCGCTCGGACAAGCTGATCGGTCTGAAGGAAAATGTCATCATCGGCAAGCTGATCCCTGCCGGTACCGGTATCAACCGTTACCGCAACATCCAGGTTCAGCCCACCGAAGAGGCACGCGCCGCTGCTTACGCAGTGCCGTCGTACGACGACCAGTACTACAGCCCGGACGGCTTCGGCCAGAACACCGGTGCTGCAGTTCCGCTGGACGACTACGGCTTCAGCAACGACTACCGCTAGTCGGGTAGTCGCATGTGACGACTACCGCTAGTCGGGTAGTCGCATGTGACGACTACCGCTAAGCGTTAGTTCGTAGAAATCCCCCCACTTCGAAAGAGGTGGGGGGATTTTTCATGTCAGGAGTGGGACGTTTTCAGGAGCTGCTGCCGCTGAGGTCCGGGATGACGATCTCTTGGACGGCCCACTTGTTCCCGTCGGGGTCGGCGAAGTAGATGAACCGCCCCCAGGCCTGGTCGTCGATCGGGCTGATGTCGATGCCGCGGCTCTTGAACTCGCGCTCGGCCTCTTCGATGTCTTTGACCACTACCTGCATGCCGACGACCGAGCCGGGCTCGGCGTCGGTGATTCCCTTGCCGATGCAGATCGAGCAGGCCGAACCGGGAGGGGTCAGCTGGACGAATCGCAGGTCTTCGCTGACCGTGTGATCGTGGTCGGCATTGAATCCGAGGCGGACGTAGAAGTCCTTGGCGCGGTCGATGTCGGTGACGGGAATGGCGACCAGTTCGAGCTTGATGTCCATGACGTGCCCTTCATGTGATGGTGAATTCCGGCGACAGGTCCAGTGTTGCGGGTATTGCGGTCAGAAACGGTCCTCGTTTAGCGCCCGGATGAAACTTTCCAAGTTCCTTGTTGCTCCGAGAGTGCTTCTCTCACTGCTCGACCGATCCCGAACCAGGAGCGGATACCCCGACTCCGCAGCTCTGACGCACTCCGTCGAACGCGCTGCGCACGCCGACGCTCTCGGCTACCACCGGTTCTGGGTGGCCGAGCATCACGCGGTGCCCGGGATCGCGAGCGGGTCGCCGGCAGTGCTGCTTGCCGCGATCGGCGCGCACACGCGCGATATCAGACTCGGGAGCGGTGGGGTCATGCTGCCGAATCACCAACCGCTGATCGTCGCCGAGCAGTTCCTGATGTTGGAGGCTCTCTACCCGGGGCGAATCGATCTCGGCCTGGGTCGATCGCTGGGATTCACGGAGCCTGTTCGTCAGGCTTTACGACGCAGCAAGGACGCCCCGGACACGTTTGTGTCGGATCTGGAAGAGGTGAGGCGCTACCTGGAGGGTTCTGCGGCAGTGACGGCACGGCCGGCGTCGCAGACTGGAGTCCCGATCTTCGTGCTCGCCACGCGCACAGGCTTGAAAGTGGCAGCGCAGCTGGGGCTTCCGGTGGTCGTGGGCGGGCCGATACTCGGAATCGGTAGCACCGACCGGGTGGATGCGTTGGACGAGTACCGCCGAGCCTTCCGGCCCACCGACGCTCATCCCGAACCCTATGTGGTGGTTTCACTCGAAGTGGCGGTTGCCGATACCACCGACGCGGCGCGTGAGTTGCTGATCCCGGAGGCGTACGCGCTCGCTGAATCGTCACGGACAGGGGAGTTTCCGCCGCTCGTGTCGCCGGACGAGATCAGGCGCGCCCCGCGCAGTGATCGAAACGCCAGGCGCATCGAGTCGTTCACGGCTTCGGCGCTGCACGGGACGCCCGTCGAGGTGAAGCAGCAGCTTCACGATCTGGCCGAGCGAACCGGTGCCGACGAATTGCTGGCGTCCACGTCGACGTACGACCGTGACGCGCTTGCACTTTCGGACCGCCTACTGCGTGAGGTGGTTTAGCAGTGTGGTTGATCTAACGAGGCACGTGAAACTCGAGCAGAGTGGCGACGGAGTCGTCGAGTTCGGTCCACGGCACCGGTACGGAGAGGACGGCGATCGCCGAAGTCGGGAACTTGTCGCGGATACGTTGGGCCGCTTCGGAGTTTTCGTTCGATGCGAGATCGAGTGCAGTCCAGGGAATTCCGGGTTCGTGTCCGACGATCAGGAGCGTCTTGACGTGGTCGGACGTGGTTCGCGCAGCTGCAATGACGTCTGCGGGTGAGCCGCCGTAGATGGACTTCTCGAACCCGGCGGGAGCTTCGATTCCCGTCGAGGCAAGGGTTTCGACGGTCCGCCGGGAGGTGGAGCACAGAACGGCGTCGACGGGCGGGACGTTTTCACGGATCCATTCGCCGCCGATGCGGGCCTCGCGCAGGCCCCGTTCGGCGAGCGGACGCTCGTGATCACGGATGCCCTCGGGGTAGCTGGACTTGCCGTGTCGCATGAGGACGAGGGTGCGGTGGTCGGCCATGCGTTCACGGTATCCGCTTTGTGCCCGTCAGTCCGGTTACTCTGGATGGTCAGGACCTTGAAGGAGGTTTTCGATGGCCGGTAAGAAGCTCGATCGAACTAATGCCCGAACTGCACTCGAGGTGGTACGCGAAAGCCCCACCATCGCTTTCATCACCGTTGCCCCGGCAGTGGTCGTGTTCGGCGTGGTGTGGTGGCTCTTCGGTTTCTGGGCCGCGATTCTTCTTGCGTTGGTGTTCGGTGTCGCGGCTGTCGCGACCCAGAAACTGCGTTAGAGGGCGCTCACCTGCGCAACTGCGCGGAGCGCTTCGCCGACCAGGAACCAGACCGTGACGGTCTTGTCGTCGACGCGGCTGCGCAGGACGACGTCGTCGCTGGAGACGATGGGGGAGAGGTACTCGATCAGTGCTCGATGCGGAACTGTCCGTAGTTCGGTGCGAGCGCTGAGGACCTCTTCGACTGCCTGCCAGTAGACGGCGTTGTTGACGTGGTCGAACGGGTCGATATCCGTGGCGCGCAGAGCGAACGGCGTGTCCAGAACACCGGCGTCGTCCGCCTCCGGTGCGTTCTCGGCGAGTACCCGCTTCCACTTCAGGCGATGCTCGTCGGTGGATTCCTCCAGTGGCCGCATGAAGTCGTCGCTCATCCGCGTGGGCATGCCCGACTCGGCGCTGATGTTGATCCAGAAGCCTTCGGTTTCCATCAGCGCGCCGTTGCTGCCGTCGAAGCGCACACGCATGTTCGCCCATCTCGTGGAGAAGCCGGAGCACCAGCGAGTCATAGTCAACTCTTCCGGCCAGATCGCCGGGCGTACGACGTCGACGACCGTACGACGCACTATCCAGAGCGGATGGGTGTCGATGGCTCCCGCGGCCTCGATGTTGTCGTTGCCGATGTCCTGCAGGTAGCGGGCGACGGCGTCGAGCCTGACCTGCTTGGCGACGTCGATGTCGCCGGTGCGGACCGGGCGGGACTTGACGAAGATCGGTCCTCGGTCCGGCTGTTGCGCGAGCGTGAGATCTGGGTTCACGTGAGATTCCTGTTCGCTGGAGTGAGCCGATTCTGTCAGGCTTTTCAGCGAGTGGCGATTATCTGCTTTCCGCAGCCGGAGCCGTCGACCATTCGTGCCACGGCGACGGCGGTGTCGGCAAGGGGATGAACGGAGTCGATCACCGGGGTGATGTCACCTGCGTCGATCATCTGCGTCAGGACCTCCAGATCGTCGGCGTTCTCCGAAGCGATGAAGGTGCCCATTTTCTGAGATATGAACGGAGACAAGCACTGTGCGCGTATTTGGCGATCGGTTCCGCCGAGCCACCGTCCGCCGTTCTCGCCGCCGACGATCACCAGCGTTCCGGTGCGTGTGAGCGCCCGTCGAAGATCTCGCAGTCGGCGGTTGCCGCCGGTGTCGATGATGACGTCGTACCGATGCGATCCGTCGGTGGCGTCGTCGACGCGGTAGTCGAGAACCTCGTCGGCACCGATGGAGCGGACGGTATCGGTTTTCGAGGTGCTGCACACGCCGGTGACGTGAGCGCCCATGGCTTTTGCCACCTGCACCGCGTAGATCCCGACGCCACCGGATGCGCCGAGTACGAGGACGGATTGGCCCGCCTGCACGCGGCCGTGGTCGCGCACGGCTTGCAACGCTGTGAGGGCGGAGACCGGCACCGCTGCTGCTTGTGCGAACGACAACCGGGCAGGTTTTGCGGCAATCTTCGTCTCGAGTGCGCGTGCGTACTCCGCGAACGAACCGACCGCGATCCCGTATACCTCCTGGCCGACTGCCACGCGGGTCACCGAACTGCCGACGGCCTCGACTCGGCCGGATACGTCCAGTCCGCGTACCCGGTTCCTAGGTCTGCGCAGCCCGAAACCCGCGAGGCGCAACGGATATGGCAGTCCGGCCATGAGATGCCATGCCCCGCGGTCGACGGACGCGGCCTCGACGCGTATCAGCACTTCGTTGTCGGCGACAGTGGGGCGCGGAATGTGGTCGAGGTAGAGAACGTCGGCCTCGCCGTAGCGATCCTGTACGACGGCGGTCATCAGTTCCTTCGGCATGCGAGTCTCCGTTCGTCGAATACTTACAGCGTAAGTATTGCACTTACGGTGTAAGTTCTGTCAACGTGGAGAAGCGCGCAAGATTGACCCGAGACGACGTCGTACACGCTGCTGTCGCGCTTGCCGATTCCGTCGGAATCGATTCGATGACCATGCGGAAGTTGGGCACCGAACTGGGCGTCGAAGCGATGTCTCTGTACAACCATGTTTCGGACAAGGGGGATCTGCTCGACGGAATGGTCGATGCGGTCTTCGCGGAGATCGATCTGCCGACGCCGGGACGCCCGTGGCGCACGGAACTTCACGTGCGAGCGGTATCGACAAGGGAAGTGTTGGGGAGGCACCCGTGGGCAACTCCGTTGATGGAGTCCCGAACGACGCCTGGTCCCGCGACCCTGCGCCACCACGATGCCGTCATCGGAACGCTACGCGCCGCCGACTTTCCCGTCGCCCTTGCTGCGCATGCCTTTTCGATCATGGATGCGTACATCTACGGCTTCGTGCTGCAAGAAGTGAGCTTGCCGTTCGAAACAGCGCAGGAAACGACGGAACTGGCGAAGGCGATCATGGGCTCGTTCGAGAGCGGTCAGTATCCGCACCTGGCCGAGTTGACCACTGAGCACGTCCTTGCTCCGGGATACAGCTACGCTGCCGAATTCGCTTTCGGTCTCGATCTGATTCTCGACGGACTCGAACGTCTGCACATCGGGAGCGAACGATGATCTGACGTGAGTACCGGGTTAAAGTCGAGAAAACCGGGTTACCGGTCCAGACTTCAGATGTCCCGAAGAGGAGCTTTCTGTGCGCGCCATGGTGGTTACGGAACTGTCCGGTCCCGAAGGAATTGTCGCGCAGGAGGTTCCCGAGCCCGCAGCCGAAGGTCTTGTTCTCATCGATGTGAAGGCAAGTGGCGTCTGCTTTCCGGACCTGCTCATCACCTACGGCAAGTATCAGATCCGCCCGGAACCGCCGTTCATTCCCGGCGCGGAGATCTCGGGCGTCGTGGTCTCCGCGCCGGAAGGGTCGGGTTTCGCTCCGGGCGATCGTGTTCTCGCGGCCGCGTATCTGGGTGGGTATGCAGAGCGGATTGCCGTCAACCCGGCGCAGGTACTCCGAATTCCGGACGGACTCGCCTTCGACGAGGCGGCCTCGCTGATCATCAACTATCAGACGATGGAGTTCGCGCTCGCTCGTCGCGCGAAGATCGTCGCGGGGGAGACTGTCGTCGTGCTCGGCGCTGCAGGCGGAGTCGGAACGGCAACCCTCCAGCTGGCCAAGGCGCACGGTGCCCGGGTGATCGCCGTGGTACGACGCGAGGGCGTCGACGACTTCTTGCGTGAGCTCGGTGCCGACGAGGTGGTCGCGCTGGCTCCGGGATGGGGAGAGCGGATTCGGGAACTGACCGACGGCGTCGGCGCTCAGATCGTGGTGGATCCGGTGGGCGGCGATGCGTTCGACGACGCGGTCCGGGTTCTGGCACCCGAAGGACGACTCGTGGTGATCGGATTCGCCGGCGGCGGTATTCCCGAGGTAAAGGTGAACCGGGTGCTGTTTCGCAATATCAGCATTGTCGGCGCGGCATGGGGTGAGTTCACGCGTACCAATCCCGAAGCGGTAGCCGAGGTGCATGCATCGCTGGTAGAACACGTCCGGAACGGCTTGCGTCCGCTGGTCAAGGCACGGTATCCGCTTGCCGACGCAGCAGTTGCCCTGGCTGATCTCGAAAGCGGCAAAGTTCTCGGAAAGGCCATCTTGCTGCAGGAATGATTCTTCGCAACGTGATGGTGGTCACCAAATAATAAGTTGCAACATGTTTTCATTTGGGCAATAGTTGCAACCGCACTACCATTTGCCAGGTGATCGCTTCCGATTCTGATGACCTGTATGGAGCACTCGACGAGTTGTTCACTCGCCTGATGAGCGCCGGTGATTCGGAGTCGATCGATGCGTTGATCGAACTGGATCTCTCGTTCTCTCAGGTGCGTGTGCTGTTCGTACTTGCACAACGTGATGCGGCGATCCCGATCAACGAGGTTGCCGACGAGCTTCGGCTCTCGGTGGCAGCTACGGGGCGGAACATCGATCAGCTCGTGAACATGGGTCTGGTCGATCGCCGTGAAGACGAGCGGGACCGACGCGTCAAGCGGGTTTCCTTGTCGGAGGCCGGTCGTAAGGTGACGACCAACCACATCGAGTGCAAGCGCGGCCAGCTTCGCGAATTCGCGTCGCGTGTTCCTGAGCCAGAGCGGATTCGTTTGTTCGAGGCTCTCAAGCCCATTCTCGCGGGTGACTATCTGCGAGCACTTAACCAGGAGACTTCGCGATGACATCGCCGAACGCGCCGGCACCGGCGTCCGACAAACTTGACGGGGCGGTCCTCAAGATCGCTTCCGTGGTGGTGCTCGGCGCCATCATGTCGATTCTCGACGTAACCGTGGTGAGCGTCGCGCTCACCACTTTTGCCGAGGACTTCGAAACTTCGTACGCCACCGTCGCGTGGACGATGACGGCCTACACGCTCGCCTTGGCGACGGTCATTCCGGTTACCGGTTGGGCTGCCGACCGTTTCGGCACCAAGCGCCTGTACATGACAGCCCTGGTGCTGTTCGTACTCGGTTCGGTCGCTTGTGCGATGGCGTGGGACATCACCTCGCTCATCGGCTTCCGCGTGCTCCAGGGTCTCGGCGGCGGCATGTTGATGCCGCTCGGTATGACGATCATGACCCGGGCCGCCGGTCCGGACCGCGTCGGTCGCGTCATGGCAGTTCTCGGTATCCCGATGCTGCTCGGCCCCATCGGTGGCCCGATCCTCGGTGGTTGGCTGATCGAGGCCGCGAGCTGGCACTGGATCTTCCTGATCAACCTGCCGATCGGCATCATCGCGTTGGCAGCAGCATTCATCATTCTGCCGTCCGACAAGGCGAAGCCTTCGGAGTCGTTCGACTTCCTCGGCATGATCCTGCTGTCACCCGGCCTCGCGCTGTTCTTGTTCGGTGTGTCGTCCATCCCCGAGGTGGGAACGGTTGCGTCGGCTCGGGTTCTGGTGTCGGCCGGTATCGGTCTGGCGCTGATCATCGCCTTCGTGTTCCACGCGCTCAACAAGGATCACCCGCTGATCGACCTGCACCTGTTCAAGAACCGTCAGTTGACCACCGCCGTCATCACGACGTCGCTGTTCATCGTCGCGTTCATGGGCGCCGGGTTGCTGTTCCCGAGCTACTTCATCCAGGTCGGCGGTCACACCACGCTCGCGGCCGGATTGTTGATGGCTCCGCAGGGTCTGGGCGCTATGGTCACCATGCCGATCGCTGGTCGACTGGTCGACAAGATCGGCCCGGGCAAGATCGTCCTGACCGGTTTGCCGCTGATTCTCATCGGTTTGGGTGTGTTCACACAGGTTGCCTCGGATTCCCCGACGTGGCTGCTGATGGGCGCCTTGTTCGTCATGGGCCTCGGTATGGGTTGCACCATGATGCCGCTGATGACCGCAGCTATCGTGACGCTCTCCAACGAGCAGATCGCTCGCGGCTCCACTCTGATGAACATCGTTCAGCAGACCGCAGGTTCGATCGGTACCGCCGTGATGTCGGTGGTCTTGACCAACCAGCTTCTCGATCGTGGCCTCGATACGACGATGGTCGGTGCGGCCTCGCACATTCCGACCGAGCCGGGAAGTCCGCAGGAGTCTGCTGCGAATTCGATTCTCAGTGCGGCGTCGGACGCTTTCGGCAACACCTTCCTCGTTGCCACTGTGCTGATCGTCCTGACCCTCATCCCGGCGTTCTTCCTACCGCGGAGCAAGACCACCAGGCCGGTGGCCGAGGGCGAGACGGCAACGCCGATCGTTATGCACTGACCGCTTTTCGGTAGATCGTTCGTCCAGGTGAGGGCGGCACACATCTTGTGTGCCGCCCTCACCTTTTTGCCGTGGAATACAGCCGGATGGTTGAATGTTTGATCAGTTACATGCAAACGCATGGATCTAGTTCGCGGAGGAGCAACCATGCAGTTCGGAATCTTCACGGTCGGTGACGTCACCACTGATCCCACGACGGGGGCGACCCCGACAGAGCACGAGCGCATCAAGGCCATGACAACCATCGCCAAGCACGCCGAGGAAGTCGGTCTCGACGTCTTCGCGACCGGCGAGCATCACAACAAGCCGTTCGTTCCGTCGTCTCCGACGACGATGCTCGGATACATCGCTGCTCAGACCGAGAAGATCACGTTGTCCACGTCCACGACGCTGATCACCACCAACGACCCGGTGAAGATCGCCGAGGATTACGCGATGCTCCAGCACCTCGCCGAGGGGCGCGTCGATCTGATGATGGGTCGCGGAAACACCGCGCCTGTGTACCCGTGGTTCGGCAAAGACATTCGCGCCGGTATCCCGTTGGCGCTCGAGAACTATCAACTTCTTCGCCGGCTCTGGGACGAGGAGGTCGTGAACTGGCAAGGGGAGTACCGCACTCCACTCCAGGGATTCACGTCCACACCGCGCCCGCTGGACGGCGTCGCGCCGTTCGTGTGGCACGGCTCGATCCGCAGCCCCGAGATCGCGGAGATCGCGGCGTATCACGGCGACGGATTCTTCGCGAACAACATCTTCTGGCCGAAAGAGCACTACATCGAGCTGATCAATCTTTACCGCCGGCGTTACGAGCATTACGGCCACGGGTCCGCGGATCAGGCGATCGTCGGTCTCGGTGGTCAGGTCTTCATGCGCAAGAACAGTCAGGACGCGGTCAAGGAATTCCGTCCGTATTTCGACAATGCTCCGGTGTACGGCCACGGGCCCTCACTCGAAGAGTTCACCGAGCAGACGCCGCTGACCGTCGGTTCCCCTGAACAGGTCATCGAGAAGACGTTGGCGTTTGCCGATTTCTTCGGTGACTACCAGCGCCAGCTGTTCCTGATGGATCACGCCGGACTGCCGCTGAAGACGGTGCTCGAGCAGCTCGATCTGCTCGGTGAGGAAGTTGTTCCGGTTCTGCGCCGTGAGTTCGCGGCCAGGCGGCCAGCACATGTGCCGGACAACCCGCCCACTCACGCGTCGATGAAGGCGGCTCGTGAGGCAAGCAGTGTCACTGCCTGACGAGCAACCGCCTGAGGTTCCGGTCAGCACCACCGAACTCGCCACCGACGCCTGGGAAGCCTTGTTTCGCGCCCAGGTGTCGGTGATGCGGCGGCTCTCTGCCGATGACGTCTGGGATCAGGTGTCGATGCGCGAGTACGACGTGCTGTTCACGCTGAGTCTTGCGCCGAGTAGTTCCCTTCGCCTGCATGACCTGAATCGGGAGATATTGCTGAGCCAGCCTTCGCTCAGTCGCCTGGTGGAACGGTTGGAGGGCGAAGGTCTGGTAACGAGAAGTGTTGATCCACAGGATCGCCGCGGGACGATCGTGCAACTCACCGAAACGGGTGCAGCGCTGCAGAAATCAGTGGGTCGCCGTCATGCCGCGAGCATCCGCCGCCACGTCGGACCGGCCCTGGACGCGGATGAACTTCGACTGTTGGCCGAATTGTGCACGCGTCTGCGTCTCGCGCAGTCATGACTGGAGGCAGGATGGACGATATGAGCAACCTCGAAGCGCAGCCCGTCGAGCAGGAATGCGAAGGCCATCCGGCGGAGAGCGAGATTCAGATCCTCACCCCGCGCGACGTACCGCTCGGTGGCCCGCGGGCCATGCGAGTGCGACGCACCCTCCCGCAACGCGAGCGTTCGCTGATCGGGGGATGGTGTTTTGCAGATCATTACGGTCCGGATGACGTCGGCTCAGGACCGGGCATGCATGTGCCGCCGCATCCGCATACCGGTTTGCAGACGGTGAGTTGGCTGTTCACCGGAGAGATCGAGCACCGTGACAGCATCGGTTCCCATGCGATGGTGAGGCCGGGTGAACTGAATCTGATGACGGCCGGGAGTGGGATCGCGCACTCCGAGGTGTCGACGCCGAATACGAAGGTTCTGCACGGGATGCAGTTGTGGGTGGCGCTGCCGGATGCGGCGCGCGATACCGCACCCGCGTTCGTTCACTATCGACCGGAGCCGGTGACCACCGATGGTGTCACGCTCAGTGTGTTCCTCGGTTCGCTCGCCGGTGAAACGTCTCCGGTGTCTACCTTCACCGAATTACTCGGTGCCGAGGTGATTCTCGATCCTGGGGCCGAGATCGCCCTCGATGTCGATCGTTCACATGAGCACGGCGTGATCGTCGATCAAGGATCGGTTGTTCTGCGTGGTACCACTGTCGGCTGGGCCGAGTTGGGTTATCAAGCACCGGGTTTCGGAAAACTGACTTTGCGCAATCCGGGATCCGAACCGGCTCGACTGCTACTTCTCGGCGGGAAACCGTTGGGCGAGCAGGTCATCATGTGGTGGAACTTCATGGGCCGTACACACGAAGAGATCGTCGAGTATCGACGCAAGTGGCAGGCCGAGCTTGCCTCCGGATTCGACGGCAGCGTCCCGGACCGGCGTTTCGGCGTCGTGCCGGGATACGACGGTCCGGCGCTCCCGGCACCCGAGTTGCCGAACAGTACGTTGCGGCCCCGAGGCTAGTCGTTGCTCTTGCTGCTACCGGCCGCGAGCGTCGTTTCGATCAGGCTTGTTCGATGTCCTGGTGAGCCTTCGCGAGCATGATGTAGCCGGCGCCGTTGGCGGTGATACCGGCCTTTTCGCCTTCGGAGAGTTCACGTTTGACCTTGGCGGGCACGCCGGCGACCAGTGATCCAGGTGGGATTTGCATCCCCTGAGACACGACGGCGCCGGCTGCAATCAGTGACCCCGAGCCGATGTGTGCGCCGTTGAGCACCACGGCACCCATGCCGACGAGAACGTCGTCTTCGACGGTGCACCCGTGCAGCACTGCGTTGTGGCCGACCGAGATTCGTTCGCCCAGCACTGCGGGGAACGTCGGGTCGGCGTGCACGGTGCAGTTGTCCTGAATGTTGGTGTCAGCGCCGATGGAGATCGATTCTGCGTCGCCGCGGATAACCGCGCCGTACCAGATGCTGGCTCCCGCAGCGATGGTCACCGCGCCGACAACGGTGGCGTTGGGTGCGATGAACGCACTTTCGTCGATCTGCGGGGTGTTACCGAGAACGGTGGCGATGATCGGGTTGGTCATGGTTCTCCTGTGCGTTGGAATGACGTGCTCTGACGGTACCTGGACTACTTCGCTGTGGGTTTTCGATTCATGACGACTGTGCCGACGCCCGCGGTCACCACCAGTGCGATGGCCACGAGTGTGAACGCGTCGAGCGTTTGCCCGATCACGAGGACTCCGGCCAGTGCGGCCGCTGCGGGTTCGAGGGCGATGAGGACGGCAAAGACTTTCTTGGCTAGAGAGCGCAGCGCCCACATTTCCAAGCTGTACGGGATGACGGACGAGAGGACGGCGACGGCTGCGCCTGCGGCGAGCATCGTCGGATCCAGCAGTTCACTTCCTCCCGAGACGACGCCGAAGGGCAGCGTCAATACGGCCGCGACGATGCTTGCGCCTGCCAACCCGTCGGCGCTCGGGAGCGTCGCGGCCAGGTGGGAACCGGCCACGATGTATCCGGCCCACGCAGTAGCGGCGATCAACGCGAACATCACCCCGATCGGGTCCAAGCCGGATTCGCCGTGATCGCCCAACCCGAGCAGCAACACTCCGCCGAAGGCGAGCAGCACCCATGCTCCGTCGGCCCACCGACGAGACAGAACTGCGGCCAGGGTGAGCGGTCCGAGGAACTCGATGGTGACGGCCGTTCCGATGGGCACCGTGTCGAGGGCGAGGTAGAAGGCGCCGTTCATCACGGCGAGGGCGATGCCCAGCGCGAAGATGCCTTTGCGCTGCCGGTTCGACCATCTGCTCCATCGCGGGCGGACGATGACGCCGAGGATGATCGCGGCGATCGTCAGCCGCAGCGTCGTGGCTCCGGCCGGCCCGATCTGCGAGAACAGTGTCGTCGCGAATGCCGCTCCGAACTGGAGCGACAGTATCGACGTGAGGACTGCTCCGACCGGCAGTAGCTGACTGCCGGCCTTCATTCTCCGGTGAACTCGGGACTTCGACGCTCGAGCATCGCGGCGACGGCTTCGTGGTGATCTCGGGTGTGGTGGGCGATCGACTGCATGGCGGCCGAGAGTTCGAGCAAGCTCTCGAGGCTCTGGTGCTGGCCCTCGCGGAGGAGCTTTTTGGTCATGCGGAGTACCTGCGGGGGATTGGCGGCTACTCGAGCTGCCAAAGCGTGCGCAGCGGAAAGCAATTCCTCGGGCTCGGTCACCTGCGAGACCAGACCCCAGTCGAGTGCCTTCGCAGCATCGATCGGTTCACCGGTGAACGCCATCTCGGCCGCGCGGGCGTTGCCGATCGCGCGGGGGAGCAGCCACGCTCCGCCGTCGCCGGGAATGAGTCCTACCTTGACGAAACTCTCGGCGAAGACTGCGGCGGTCGAGGCGATGCGGAGGTCGCACATGAGTGAGAGGTCGCAGCCCGCTCCGATGGCCGGGCCGTTGACCGCCGCGATGGTCGGCACCTCACACGTGTACAGCGCGAGCGGGATGCGTTGGATGCCGTGCCGGTAGCCCTGGCGGATCTCGCCGGGTGCGCCACCGAACATGCCCTCCTTGTCTCGCATGTGCTTGACGTTGCCGCCGGAGGAGAAGGCCGATCCGGCCCCCGTCAGAATGACCGTGCGCACACTCTGATCTCGGTTGACCGCGGTGACTGCGTCTTCGAGGGCCTCGATCATGTCGATCTCGGAGATCGCATTGCGGGTGTCCGGGCGATTGAGGGTCCACGTGACCACATCGCCGGTTCGCGAGATCAGTACGGCGTCGCTCATGGGTGCTCCTGGTTGTCGATGGCAGTTGAACTCAGTCTCTCACCACAGGATTTCGCAATAACAATCATTCGTGCTTGATTTTTATGGATGTGGGTGTGATGCTGGTCGCATGGCCGAACTTCAGACGTTCATCGATGACTTGCGGGCCGAAGGCGAGAGCCTCGACGCCCTGGTTGCGGATCTGCCCGAGGAGAAGTGGGCGACAATGACGCCTGCGGAAGGGTGGACCATCGCACATCAGATCGGGCACCTGCGCTGGACGGACAGTGCAGCGATCCTGGCGATCACCGACCCGGACGGGTTCGCGGAGCGGTTGAAGGCGGCGTTCGTGAACCCGGCAGGGTTTGTCGACGACGGTGCTGCCGAACAGGCGGCCCGCCAGCCGGCGGAGTTGCTCGCCGATTGGCGAGCGGGGCGCACCGCTCTCGTCGAGGCGCTCACCGCCGCCCCGGCCGGGACCAAGTTCCCCTGGTACGGCCCGCCCATGGGCGGTGTCTCCATGGCTACCGCGCGACTGATGGAGACGTGGGCGCACGGGCAGGACGTTGCCGACGCACTCGGCGTCGAACGCGCTCCGACGGCGCGCATCAAGAACATCGCTCACCTGGGTGTGCGGACGCGAAACTTCGCGTACTCGGTCAACGAGAAAACGCCGCCCGCCGACGATTTCCGGGTTGAGTTGACCGCGCCGGACGGGTCGCTCTGGACCTGGGGGCCGGAAGATGCACCGCAGAAGGTCACCGGGCCGGCGTTGGACTTCTGCCTGCTGGTTACCCAGCGCGCCAATCGCGCCGATCTCGATCTGGTCGCCGTGGGTGCCGACGCGGACGAGTGGCTCGGGTTCGCGCAGGCCTTTGCCGGACCCAGCGGTGAGGGACGAGCCGCCGTCGGATCCAGCGGTGAGGGACGAGCATCGAAGGTGGGCAAATGAGTTCGGTACGGATCGGTAACTGCTCCGGGTTCTACGGCGACCGCGTCTCGGCGATGCGCGAGATGCTCGAGGGCGGCGAACTCGACTACCTGACCGGCGACTACCTGGCCGAACTGACGATGTTGATCCTCGGGCGGGATCGGATGAAGGACCCGTCGCTCGGCTACGCGAAGACGTTCCTGCGGCAGGTGGAGGACACGCTCGGCCTTGCGCTCGACAAGGGGGTGAAGATCGTCGCGAATGCAGGCGGTCTCAATCCCGCCGGACTGGCCGACGCGTTGCGCGAGGTCAACACCAAGCTGGGGTTGAACGCGAAGATCGCCCACGTCGAGGGCGACGATTTGATCTCTCGGGCAGACGAACTCGGACTCGGCTCCCCACTGACGGCCAACGCGTACCTCGGCGCCTGGGGCATCGTCGAAGCATTGTCGGCCGACGCCGATGTCGTGGTCACCGGACGGGTCACCGATGCGTCGGTGATCGTCGGTCCGGCCGCTCACCATTTCGGTTGGAAGCGAGATGATTTCGATCAGCTTGCAGGTGCTGTCGCGGCGGGCCACGTCATCGAGTGCGGAACCCAGGCCACCGGCGGCAACTACGCGTTCTTCACAGAGATTCCCAATCTGGGCCGGCCTGGCTTCCCGATCGCCGAGATCAACGCGGACGGAACCTCGGTCATCACCAAGCACGCCGGAACGGACGGCGAGGTGAGCGTCGGCACGGTGACGGCGCAGCTGCTGTACGAGATCACCGGTGGACGCTATGCAGGCCCGGACGTGACGACCCGCATCGACAACGCAGTGCTCACCCAGGAAAGCCCGGACCGGGTGTTGATCAGCGGCGTCACGGGCGAGGCTCCGCCGCCGCAGTACAAGGTCTCGCTGAACGCGCTGGCCGGGTTCCGCAACGAGGCCACTTTCATTCTCACCGGTCTCGACATCGAGGCCAAGGCCGATCTGGCGAAGACTCAGCTCGAATCCTGGCTGACGAAGAAGCCCGCCGAACTGGTCTGGACTCTCGCTCGCACGGATCATCCGGATTCCGACACCGAGGAAACCGCGAGTGCGTTGCTGCGCTGCGTGGTTCGCGATTCCGACCCCAAGGTGATCGGTCGTCCTTTCTCCGCGGTTGCGGTGGAAATGGCACTTGCCAGCTACCCCGGCTTCTCGCTGACGGCTCCGCCGAGCAACGGCCAACCGTACGGAGTGTTCACCCCCGGCTACGTCGACGCGGGATCGGTGCCGCACGTGGCCGTACTGCCGGACGGCACGCGCGTGGACATCGCTCCGTCCACGTTGACGCAGGACCTCGAACCCGTCGGCGAACCGGAGCGTCCGGAGCCGTTGCCGCCACAGACGTCGCTTTCAGTACCACTCGGCACGATCGCCGGTGCCCGTAGCGGCGACAAGGGCGGAAATGCCAACGTCGGCGTCTGGGTTCGCACGGACGATCAGTGGAAGTGGTTGGCGCACACACTGACCGTCGAGATGCTCAAGGAACTGCTACCGGAAGCAGCAGACCTGAACGTCACTCGCTACCAGCTTCCGCACCTTCGTGCCGTCAACTTCGTGATCGAGGGAATTCTCGGTCAGGGTGTCGCCTCGCAGGCGCGGTTCGATCCGCAGGCCAAGGGAATTGGTGAATGGCTGCGTTCGCGCCACATCGACATCCCGATTTCGCTACTCCCCGTAACTGACGAGAAAGAGGATTCACGGTGACCGTGTGGACCACACCGGAAAGGCTTGCGCTTCGCGAGACCGTACGCGGATTCGTGAACCAGGAGATTCTGCCGCATCTGACGCAGTGGGAGCGAGACGGCGAGATTCCGCGCGAATTGCACCGCAAGGCAGGCGCTCTCGGACTCCTCGGGGCCAGCGCACCCGAATCGGCCGGTGGTGAGGGCGGCGACGCCGTCGACTCCATCGTGATCTGTGAGGAGATGCATCAGGCAGGTGCGTCGGGCGGGCTGTTCGCATCGCTCTTCACCTGCGGCATCGCGGTGCCGCACCTGATCGCGGCCGGCGACGAGGCGCAGATCGAGAAGTGGGTCAAGCCGACCCTGCGCGGCGACAAGATCGGCTCGCTCGCCATCACCGAGCCCGGCGGAGGCAGCGACGTCGGGCACCTGACAACTACAGCCAAGCGCGACGGCGATCATTACGTCGTGAACGGCGCCAAGACGTTCATCACCTCCGGCGTTCGAGCGGACTTCGTCGTTACAGCGGTGCGCACCGGTGGTCCCGGCGCGGGTGGTGTCTCACTGCTCGTGATCGAGAAGGGCACACCGGGATTCACCGTCTCGCGCAAACTCGAGAAGATGGGCTGGCGCGCATCCGATACCGCGGAACTCTCCTTTGTCGACGCCCGGGTTCCGGTGGAGAATCTGGTCGGTGCAGAGAACAGCGGCTTCGCGCAGATCGCCCAGGCATTTGTCTCCGAGCGGGTAGCGCTCGCCGCGCAGGCGTATGCCAGTGCAGAACGTTGCCTGGAGCTGACGCTCGAATGGTGCCGCGCCCGTGAGACTTTCGGTCGCCCCCTGATCAGTCGGCAGGCCGTCCAGAACACCGTCACCGAGATGGCCCGCAAGATCGACGTCGCCAAGGTGTACACGCACTCGGTGATCGAGCGGTACATGGCCGGTGACGGCGATCTGATCGCCGAGGTGTGCTTTGCGAAGAACACGGCAGTCGAGACGGGCGAATGGGTTGCGAACCAAGCTGTTCAGCTGTTCGGCGGCCTCGGATACATGCAGGAAAGCGAAGTGGAGAGGCAGTACCGGGACATGCGAATTCTGGGAATCGGTGGCGGAACCACCGAAATCCTCACCGGCCTCGCGGCCAAGCGATTGGGGTATCAGTCATGAGTGTCATCCGGTCAACACTGGACACCAATTCCGAGGTGTACAAGACCGCAACTTCGACCATGAACACCAAGCTCGCCGAGATCGAGGTCGAGCACGCCAAGGCGTTGGCGGGTGGCGGCGAGAAGTACACCGAGCGGCACCACAAGCGGGGAAAGCTCCTGGCACGCGAGCGGATCGAACTCCTGCTCGATCAGGATTCACCGTTCCTCGAACTGTGTCCCCTCGCTGCGTGGGGGAGTGACTTCCCGGTCGGCGCCAGCACCGTGGTCGGTATCGGCGTCGTCGAAGGTGTCGAATGCCTGATCGTCGCCAACGATCCCACCGTGCGCGGCGGCACCAGCAACCCGTGGACGCTGCGTAAGGGTTTCCGCGCCAACGACATCGCCATGCAGAACCGACTCCCGGTGATCTCCCTCGTAGAGTCCGGCGGCGCAGACTTGCCGACGCAGAAAGAGGTGTTCATCCCGGGCGGGCGTATGTTCCGTGACCTCACTCAGCTGTCCGCAGCCGGAATCCCCACCATTGCACTGGTCTTCGGTAACTCGACGGCCGGCGGTGCGTACATCCCGGGCATGTCCGACCACGTCGTGATGATCAAGGAACGCTCCAAGGTGTTCCTCGCAGGCCCGCCGCTGGTCAAGATGGCCACCGGTGAGGAATCCGACGACGAGGCACTCGGCGGCGCCGAAATGCACGCTCGCAAGTCCGGGTTGGCCGACTACTTCGCCGCCGACGAGCAGGACGCGATCCGCATCGGGCGCTCGATCGTCAAGCGGCTCAACTGGACCAAGAAGGGGCCGGCGCCGCGCGCGGAGATCATCGAACCGCTCGAGGATCCGGAAGAGTTGCTCGGCATCGTTCCGGCCGACCTGAAGATCCCGTTCGATCCGCGTGAGGTCATCGCCCGTATCGTCGACGGTTCCGACTTCGACGAGTTCAAGCCGCTCTACGGTTCCTCCCTCGTGACCGGGTGGGCAGAGCTCAACGGCTACCCGATCGGCATCCTGGCGAACGCACGTGGAGTGCTCTTCAGTGAGGAATCACAGAAGGCCACGCAGTTCATCCAGCTCGCCAATCGTTCCAACACGCCGTTGCTGTTCCTGCACAACACCACCGGCTACATGGTGGGTAAGGAATACGAGGAGGGCGGCATGATCAAGCACGGATCGATGATGATCAATGCGGTTGCCAACTCCAAAGTTCCGCACATCTCGATCCTGCTCGGAGCGTCGTACGGCGCCGGTCACTACGGCATGTGCGGACGGGCGTTCGATCCGCGATTCCTCTTTGCCTGGCCCAGTTCCAAGTCCGCCGTCATGGGCGGTGCGCAGCTCGCCGGCGTCATCTCCATCGTGGGACGCGCTGCTGCCGAGGCGCGCGGCCAGGTCTTCGACGAGCAGGCCGACGCCGGCATGCGCGCGATGATCGAGAACCAGATCGAGGCCGAGTCACTTCCGATGTTCCTGTCGGGTCGTCTGTACGACGACGGCGTCATCGATCCCCGAGACACCCGCACCGTGGTGGGAATGTGCCTGTCGGCCATCGCCACCGCCCCGATCGAAGGCACCGAGAACTTCGGCGTCTTCCGTATGTGAGGCACGCCGTGACAATCACTTCAGTACTGGTCGCCAATCGTGGCGAAATCGCCCGCCGTGTCTTTGCAACCTGCCGCAAGAACGGAATCGGCACGGTCGCGGTATTTTCCGACGCAGATGCCGACAGCCCGCACGTCGCCGAAGCCGATGCTTCGGTTCGCCTGCCGGGTAACACGCCTGCCGAGACCTACTTGCGGGGTGAGCTCGTCATCGCCGCAGCCAAGGCTTCGGGCGCCGACGCGATTCACCCCGGATACGGATTCCTCTCCGAGAACGCGGAGTTCGCGCGCAGCGTCATCGACGCGGGACTGACGTGGATCGGCCCGCCCGTCGAATCCATCGAGCTCATGGGGTCGAAGGTCGAGTCCAAGAAGATCATGGACGCCGCCGGAGTGCCGGTGCTCTCCGAACTCGATCCCGCCGCGGTGACCGAGGCTCATCTGCCGGTGCTGATCAAGGCGTCGGCGGGCGGCGGCGGACGCGGAATGCGTGTCGTTCGTGAATTGTCGGCGCTGGACGGCGAACTGGAAGCGGCGCGGCGTGAGGCGCAGTCCGCTTTCGGCGACCCGACAGTCTTCTGTGAGCGGTACCTCGAGACCGGTCGGCACATCGAGGTTCAGGTCATGGCAGACCGCCACGGTGCGGTGTGGGCGGTGGGGGAGCGCGAGTGCTCGATCCAGCGTCGGCATCAGAAGGTGGTCGAAGAGGCACCGTCGCCGCTCGTGCAACGCATCCCCGCCATGCGCGACAAGCTGTTCGACGCCTCGCGGCTCGCCGCCAACGCCATCGGTTACGAAGGCGCAGGAACCGTTGAATTCCTGGCTGACGAAAAAGGCGACTTCTTCTTCCTGGAAATGAACACGCGTTTGCAGGTGGAGCATCCGGTCACCGAGTGCACCACTGGACTCGATCTGGTGGAACTCCAATTGCAGGTCGCTTCAGGTGAAGCACTTCCGGACGAACAGCCGGAGATCCGGGGGCATTCGATCGAAGTGCGCCTGTACGCCGAGGACCCCGCCAAGAACTGGCAGCCGCAGAGCGGAACCGTCCACCACATCGAGTTGCCCGGTGACCCGCAAGAATTCAGTGTTCTGCGTGAGCAGGGCGTTCGCCTCGACTCCGGCGTCGTCGACGGCAGTGTTGTCGGCGTCCACTACGACCCGATGTTGGCCAAGGTCATCTCGTACGCGCCGACGCGGACCGCAGCTGCCCGGCTGCTCGCATCGACGCTGGCGCGCACCAGGATTCACGGCCTGCGCACCAACCGCGACCTGCTCGTCAACGTCCTGGCCCACCCCGCCTTCATTGCCGGAGACACCGACACTGCCTTCTTCGAGACTCACGACCTCGAGAAGCTGTCTACGCCCTTGGCCGATACCGACGCCGAAAGACTCTCGGCGCTGGCGGCGGCACTTGCCGATGCCGCGCACAACCGGGCGTCGGCCCGCGTCATCGGCCGCTTGCCCAGCGGGTGGCGCAACCTCCCGTCGCAGCCGCAGAGCAAGAGCTATTCCACTGCGTCGGGCGACTACGACGTCCGCTACTCCCTGAGCCGAAGCGGCGTGCTGAGTGCAGAAGGCTTCGACGACGTGCGCCTGGTATCGGCAACTGCGACCCGGGTAGTGCTCGAGCAGAGCGGAGTACAGCGCTCGTTCGACGTTGCGGCCTACGGGAGTGAGATTTTTGTCGACTCCTCGCTCGGACCCGTCGCGTTGACGGCAGCACCGCGCTTCGTGGATCCGTCGGCAGAAGTCGCCGCCGGTTCGTTGCTCGCTCCGATGCCGGGATCGGTCATCCGCCTCGGTGCCGCACTCGGTGACACCGTCACCGCCGGCCAGCCGATTCTGTGGCTGGAGGCCATGAAGATGGAACACACCGTCACCGCGCCGACTGCCGGTGTCCTGGTGGAACTTCCGGTCGCCGTCGGCCAGCAGGTCGAGGTCGGATCGGTACTCGCACGTGTGGAAGAACCCGCTACAGAAGAGGAAGCATGATGAGTTTCATCGAAACCGAAGAGCAGAAGGAACTGCGGGCATCCGTTTCCAAACTGGGTGAGCGCTTCAACTACGTCGACTACGTGCTGCCCAAGGCGCGAAAGGGGGAGCCGCTCACCGAATTGTGGAACGAGGCGGGCAAACTCGGATTCCTGGGCGTCAACCTGCCGGAGGAATACGGCGGCGGCGGTGCAGGCATCTACGAACTCGCGCTGGTGCAGGAGGAATTGGCGGCGCAGGGTGCCGGTCTGCTCCTGGTTGTCGTATCCCCGGCCATCTGCGGCACCATCATCGGCAAGTACGGCACGGCGGAGCAGAAGCAGCAGTGGCTACCCAGCCTCGCCGACGGCTCCAAGATCATGGCGTTCGGAATCACCGAGGCCGACGCTGGTTCCAACTCTCATCAGATCACCACGACGGCACGCAGGGATGGAGACGACTGGATCCTGAGCGGCAACAAGATCTACATCTCGGGTGTCGATCAGGCTGACGCGGTCCTCGTCGTTGCGCGCACCGAGGACTCCAAGACGGGCAAGCTCAAGCCCGCTCTGTTCATCGTCCCCACGGATTCTCCCGGATTCGTGAAGACGCAGATGGAGATGGACATCATCGAACCGGACCACCAGTTCATCCTCTTCCTCGACGACGTCCGTCTGCCGGCCGACGCTCTGGTCGGCGAAGCCGATGCCGCCCTGATGCAGTTGTTCGCCGGCCTCAACCCCGAGCGCATCCTGGGTGCGTCGATGGCCATCGGCATGGGCCGTTACGCCCTGAATGCCGCAGTGAAGTTCGCCAACGAGCGCACGGTGTGGAAGACGCCGATCGGTGCGCACCAAGGTATTTCGCATCCACTCGCGCAGGTGAAGATCGAACTCGAGCTCGCCAAGCTGATGATGCAGAAGGCCGCGGTGCTCTACGACAGCGGTGACGATTTCGGTGCTGCCGAAGCCGCGAACATGGCAAAGTACGCCGCCGCCGAAGCCAGCATCAAGGCGCTCGATCAGGCGATCCAGACGCATGGCGGCGCAGGACTGACGAAGGAATACGGACTGGCCGCCATGCTCGGTGCGGCTCGTATCGCCCGTGTCGCGCCGGTGAGCCGCGAGATGATCCTCAACTTCGTCTCACAGCATTCCCTCGGTCTGCCACGGTCCTACTAGGAAGAGGCGACTCATGACGGATCAGGACAAGCCATACGTACGGTACGAAGTATCGGGCGGTGCTGCCACGATCACTCTCGACTCACCCCACAACCGCAACGCGATTTCGACGCGGTTGGTCACGGAGTTGCAGGCTGGGTTGACGGCGGCTGCCGCCGATCCGGCAGTTCGAGCGGTGGTACTCACCCACACCGGTGGAACATTCTGTGCGGGAGCCGATCTGAGTGAGGCCTCCGGTTCGTCCGCATCACCGGAGGACGCCGTCAAGGAGCGAGGACGGGGGATGCTGACACTCTTGCGCAGCATTCTCGAGCTTCCCAAGCCGGTGATCGGGCGGATCGACGGTCACGTCCGGGCCGGAGGCATGGGTCTTGTCGGGGCGTGCGACATCGTCGTCGCCGGACCGGCGAGCACCTTCGCGGTGACGGAATCACGGTTGGGTTTGGCGGCGTCCATCATCTCGCTCACGGTCCTACCGAGGCTCGACCAGCGATCTGCGAGCCGCTATCTGCTCACCGGCGAGAAGTTCGGCCAGCACGAGGCCGAATCCATCGGACTCGTCACCTCCGCGTCGCAGGACACGGAGGAGTCGATCACCGAACTGCTCGGCACCTTGCGCCAATGTTCACCGCAGGGACTTGCCGAATCGAAGTGGATCACGACGCGTTCGGTCCTGGCTGGATTCGACCGGGACGGCGAGGAGATGATCGCGCAGTCGGCTCGGCTGTTTTCCTCTGACGAGGCTCGTGAGGGCATGATGTCTTTCTTGCAGAAGCGTCCAGCGGCCTGGGTGCAGTAGAAACTGCGCAGCTGGGACACAGAAGCGCTGGAACACAGAAGTAGAAGGGATGGCGGCGCGATGACTCGAGAGCCCAAGCAGGACCGAAGTCGAGTCACGCGCTCCCACCTGCTCGAAGTGACTGTGGAGTGTCTCGCCGAACTCGGGTGGAGCGCAACGACGATGAGCGTCGTCGCGCAGCGTGCCGGGGTGTCCAGAGGCGCGATGCAGCATCACTTCCCGACCCGCGAGGACCTCATCACCGCGGCGCTCGAGGTGATGTTCGACGCCCGGATGGATCAGGCACGAAAGGAATCGACCGACCTTCCGGTGGGTGCCGGACGAACCGAGGCGATCATTTCGCGGTTGGTGGAGTACTACACCGGGACTCTGTTCAAAGCAGCACTGCAGGTGTGGACGGCCGCTGCCTCCGACCCCGACCTGCGTGCCCGCGTACTGCCCCTCGAGGAACGATTCGGGCGCATCGCGCACCGCATGGCCGTCGAGAGTCTGGGTGTCGACGACTCCGACCCGGTGACGCACCGCTTGGTACAGGCGACCCTGGACCTGGCCCGCGGGCTGGGGCTGGCTGATGTCTTGACAGACGACTCGCGCCGACGCACCGAGGTGGTCAAACAGTGGGCGGCGCAATTGGATTCCACGCTTGTTCGGGTACCGGTGGCAACTCCCTGAATCGGTAGCGGCGGGGCCGGCGCCGGTGCTCTCGACGCGCACGTGGCGTGTGTCGGGGGCCACCGAGAAGTACAGTCGGCTCCATGGCCGCACGCACTCTCACTTCGATCGGGACTTCGGTATTGGTCTCGGCTGCCGTGCTCTCGGCCGTGGTCGGCTGCAGCTCCGGCGACGGGTCCGTCGATCAGCCGGGCGACGGTGCGGGTTCGCAGGCACTCGCACCTACGGATCCGGGCCCGATGTTCGCCGAATGCGGCTCGGTGACCGACGAGGAAGTTGTCAACGCCTTCAATCTCGGCACTTTTGCGACGACGACGCGCAACGGCGTCGGTTGCCAGTGGGAAGTCGCCGGTTCGAACGGTCCGAGCGTCAGTTTCTCCTGGTACCGCGGTAGCCCGATCGGCCGCGAACGGGCCGGGTCCGACCTGCTCGGACGTCCTGCCGACGACATCACGATCGGTGGACACCAGGGCTTCATCGCGTCCACGGCAGGTTCGTTGTGCGAGTTGGGTATCGCGTTCGGCGGAGACTTCGTGCACTGGTCGATCACCTACGGTTTGCTGCCACCGACCGCGGATCCATGCACGGTGGCGCGGGATCTGATGGAAAAAACAGTTTCGAGGGCACAGTGAAGTTCGAGGGCGCCGTGAAGCGCGTAAGGATCGGGCTCGCCCTGGCTGGGTCGCTGGTTCTACTCACGGGGTGCGGCTCCGTGGTCACCGGGACTCCCCGTGCGGAGGGCAGCTACGGCGGTAGTGACAGCCAGGAATTCGCGAACGTCCTCCAAGAATGCGAAGCCGTCACCGACGAGCAGATCGCCGGTGCCGTGGGTGCCGACGCCGTCGGGCGTGGGTTCTTCGGCGCTATCTGCCGTTGGGACGGCATCGGCGCCGCGGGTCCGATCAAGATCACCTTCAACTGGTTCGAGACGGGCACCCTCGATCACGAGCGCGCTGCATTCGAGCACCTGGGATACGTGGTGGCGAAAATCGACATCAACGGCAGTGGCGGGTACCAGGTTCGCCAGCCGGCCGATCCGCAGAGCTGCGGGGTGAGCGCGAGCGCACCGGCCGGGGGAGTGTTCGGTTGGTGGGTCACCGAGCCGCAAGGCGGCGCGGATCCGTGCGAGGCTGCGGCAAAGCTCGGCGCGTTGACGTTGAACCGCAGCATCTGATCGCGACCGGTCCGGCTGCGTGGTCTGAGTGTGCAGCCAGAGTCTCTGGTCAGAGCGTGAGGTCACTATCACCGTGGCCTCGCTTTGACCTCGTGGCGCGCCGACAGGTATCGTTATGGGTCGTGTCCGGCATGCCCGGGCCGATCTGTGTGCCTAGCTAGGTATTGCCGTGCGCGCGTTCGAGCAGAAACTGCTGATGAACGAGCATCCGGCTGCCTGTGTGGGGGTATGCGACACGCCCGACCTCGGGGGCAGTGCGCGGCATGAAAGTGCTGAGTACAGACTCTGAGGTGGGTGAGGAGCAGCAGCTCTCTTGCTCCAACTGCTAGATCCCTAATTTCAGAACAGCCACGTTTTCGAACGGCCCGAGTTCGCTCGAGCAGTCTGTTCGTCACAAGAAAGCCGGTAAATGCCAACCATCAACCAGCTGGTCCGCAAGGGTCGCCGCGACAAGACCGCCAAGGTCAAGACGGCAGCCCTCAAGGGCAGCCCGCAGCGTCGTGGCGTGTGCACTCGCGTGTACACCACCACCCCCAAGAAGCCGAACTCCGCGCTCCGTAAGGTCGCACGTGTTCGCCTCACGACTTCGGTCGAGGTCACCGCGTACATCCCCGGTGAAGGTCACAACCTTCAGGAGCACTCCATGGTGCTCGTCCGTGGCGGTCGTGTGAAGGACCTCCCGGGTGTCCGTTACAAGATCATCCGCGGCTCCCTCGACACCCAGGGTGTCAAGGGTCGCAAGCAGGCACGCAGCCGCTACGGCGCCAAGAAGGAGAAGAGCTAATGCCACGTAAGGGCCCCGCTCCGAAGCGCCCGCTCATCAACGACCCGGTTTACGGTTCCCCGTTGGTGACGCAGCTCGTCAACAAGATCCTGCTGGACGGCAAGAAGTCCACCGCAGAGCGAATCGTGTACCAGGCTCTCGAGCAGGCACGCGAGAAGACCGGCACCGATCCGGTCGTCACCCTCAAGCGCGCCCTGGACAACGTCAAGCCTGCACTCGAGGTTCGTAGCCGCCGCGTCGGTGGCGCTACCTACCAGGTGCCGGTCGAGGTTCGCCCCGGTCGTTCCACCACGCTGGCACTGCGCTGGCTGGTCACCTTCTCGCGTGCACGTCGTGAGAAGACCATGGTCGAGCGTCTCGCCAACGAGCTCCTCGATGCCAGCAATGGCCTCGGTGCAGCTGTGAAGCGTCGCGAAGACACTCACAAGATGGCCGAAGCCAACAAGGCATTCGCCCACTACCGCTGGTGATGTAAAGCGTCGGAGCAACTGCCATCGGGTGGGGCTCCGACGCTTGTCGCCGTTGGCGGCCTGATCATCGCGACGGATTCCGGACGCAGGTGGCCAGGTTCGCCTCGGCAGAGACATAATTGAAAGACCATGGCCCTGACGGTGGAACACACCGATAAGGCCGACACCCGAAAACCAAGCAACGAGCGGGGAAGAAACCTGTGGCACAGGAAGTGCTGACTGACCTGAACAAGGTCCGCAACATCGGCATCATGGCGCACATCGATGCCGGCAAGACCACCACCACCGAGCGCATCCTGTTCTACACCGGTGTCAATTACAAGATCGGTGAGACGCACGACGGTGCGTCGACGACGGACTGGATGGAGCAGGAGAAGGAACGCGGCATCACGATCACGTCTGCCGCCGTGACTTGCTTCTGGAACAACAACCAGATCAACATCATCGACACCCCCGGCCACGTCGACTTCACGGTCGAGGTGGAGCGGTCGCTGCGCGTGCTCGACGGCGCAGTTGCTGTCTTCGACGGTAAAGAGGGTGTCGAGCCGCAGTCCGAGCAGGTTTGGCGTCAGGCTGCCAAGTACGACGTTCCGCGCATCTGCTTCGTCAACAAGATGGACAAGATGGGCGCGGACTTCTACTTCACAGTCCAGACCATCATCGACCGCTTGGGCGCGAAGCCGCTCGTTCTCCAGCTGCCCATCGGCGCTGAGGACGACTTCGACGGCGTCGTCGACCTGGTCGAGATGAAGGCCATCACCTGGCGCGGCGTGGTCCCGACGGGAACCGCTCCGACCATCGAGGAGATCCCCGCGGATCTCGTCGAGAAGGCTGCCGAGTACCGCGAGAAGCTGCTCGAGACGGTTGCAGAGTCCGACGAAGCTCTCATGGAGAAGTACTTCGGCGGCGAAGAGCTCACCATCGAGGAGATCAAGGGCGCCATCCGCAAGATGACGGTCGCCTCCGAGCTGTACCCGGTTCTCTGTGGCTCCGCGTTCAAGAACAAGGGCGTTCAGCCCATGCTCGACGCTGTCATCGACTACCTTCCGAACCCGCTGGACATCGGCGAGGTCATCGGCCACAAGCTCGGTGACGAAGAAGTAGAGATCACTCGCAAGCCGAGCAAGGACGAGCCGTTCTCGGCTCTCGCCTTCAAGATCGCTGCTCACCCGTTCTTCGGCAAGCTGACCTTCGTCCGCGTGTACTCGGGTCGTATCGATCCGGGTGCTCAGGTGCTCAACGCAACCAAGGGCAAGAAGGAGCGCATCGGAAAGCTCTTCCAGATGCACGCCAACAAGGAGAACCCGGTAGACGAGGCCGTAGCCGGCCACATCTACGCAATGATCGGCCTCAAGGACACCACCACCGGTGACACCTTGTGCGATCAGGCGAGCCCCATCGTCCTCGAGTCGATGTCGTTCCCCGCGCCGGTCATCCAGGTCTCCATCGAGCCCAAGACCAAGTCCGACCAGGAGAAGCTGGGCGTCGCGATCCAGAAGCTCGCCGAAGAGGACCCGACCTTCTCGGTCGAGCTCGACGAAGAGACCGGTCAGACCGTCATCGGCGGTATGGGCGAGCTCCACCTCGACATCCTCGTCGACCGCATGCGTCGCGAGTTCAAGGTCGAGGCGAACGTCGGTAAGCCGCAGGTTGCGTACCGCGAGACCATCACCAAGAAGGTCGAGAAGCACGACTACACCCACAAGAAGCAGACGGGTGGCTCGGGCCAGTTCGCAAAGGTCATCATCGCTCTGGAGCCTTTCGTGGGTGAAGACGGTGCTACCTACGAGTTCGAGAACAAGGTCTCCGGCGGACGTATCCCGCGCGAGTACATCCCCTCCGTGGATGCCGGTGCGCAGGACGCGATGCAGTACGGTGTTCTCGCCGGCTACCCGCTCGTGAACCTGAAGCTGTCGCTGCTCGATGGTGCTTACCACGACGTCGACTCCTCGGAAATGGCGTTCAAGGTTGCCGGTTCGCAGGCACTGAAGGAAGCCGCCCGCAAGGCCGGCCCCGTCATTCTCGAGCCGCTCATGGCTGTCGAGGTCACAACGCCCGAGGAGTACATGGGCGACGTGATCGGCGACCTCAACTCCCGCCGTGGCCAGATCCAGGCCATGGAGGAACGCAGTGGTGCCCGTGTCGTGAAGGCGCTGGTTCCGCTCTCGGAGATGTTCGGTTACATCGGTGACCTGCGGTCGAAGACCCAGGGCCGAGCGAACTTCTCCATGGTGTTCGATTCCTACGCAGAGGTTCCCGCGAACGTCTCGAAGGAAATCATCGCCAAGGCGACGGGCGAGTAAGCACAGCGAGCTCCCCAGCCCGCGCCGGCAAGTAACCTCGGTTTCTTCCGGCACGAAGCACGACCTAGTAACAACCAACCGCACTGCTGCATACGGCAAGCAACAACAGTCCAGGAGGACACAAAGTGGCGAAGGCGAAGTTCGAGCGGACGAAGCCGCACGTGAACATCGGCACCATTGGTCACGTCGACCACGGCAAGACCACGACGACGGCGGCCATCACCAAGGTTCTCGCGGATGCATTCCCCGACCTGAACGAGGCTTCGGCCTTCGATCAGATCGACAAGGCTCCCGAGGAAAAGGCTCGTGGCATCACGATCAACATCTCGCATGTTGAGTACCAGACGGAAAAGCGCCACTACGCGCACGTCGATGCACCGGGTCACGCCGACTACATCAAGAACATGATCACCGGCGCAGCTCAGATGGACGGCGCTATCCTCGTCGTCGCAGCTACCGACGGCCCGATGCCCCAGACGCGCGAGCATGTCCTGCTCGCTCGCCAGGTTGGCGTTCCTTACATCCTCGTCGCCCTGAACAAGGCCGACATGGTTGACGACGACGAGATCCTCGAGCTCGTCGAGATGGAGGTCCGCGAACTGCTGGCCGCTCAGGAATTCGACGAGGAAGCCCCCGTCATTCCGATCTCGGCACTCAAGGCACTCGAGGGTGACCCGAAGTGGACGCAGTCCATTCTCGACCTGATGGCTGCTGTCGACGAGTCCATCCCGGACCCGATTCGTGAGACCGAGAAGCCCTTCCTCATGCCCGTCGAGGACGTCTTCACGATCACCGGCCGTGGCACCGTTGTCACCGGTCGTATCGAGCGTGGCGTTGTCAACGTCAACGAAGAGGTCGAGATCGTCGGCATCAAGGAAACCTCGACCAAGACCACGGTCACGGGTATCGAGATGTTCCGCAAGCTGCTCGACTCGGGCCAGGCCGGCGACAACGTCGGACTGCTCGTTCGTGGCATCAAGCGCGAAGATGTCGAGCGTGGACAGGTTGTCGTCAAGCCGGGCACCACGACTCCCCACACGGAGTTCGAGGGCCAGGCATACATCCTGTCGAAGGACGAGGGCGGCCGCCACACCCCGTTCTTCAACAACTACCGCCCGCAGTTCTACTTCCGTACCACGGACGTTACGGGCGTCGTGACGCTGCCTGAGGGCACCGAGATGGTCATGCCCGGTGACAACACCGAGATGTCCGTCAAGCTGATCCAGCCTGTCGCCATGGACGAGGGCCTGCGCTTCGCAATTCGCGAAGGCGGCCGTACGGTCGGCGCCGGCAAGGTTGCCAAGATCATCAAGTGAGACTCTTGTCTCGCTAGCTGATTCACAGCACTGAAAAGGCGCTCATTCCCTTCGGGGAGTGAGCGCCTTTTCTGTGTCTGTGATCGAGTGGCCTGTGATCGAGTGTTCGGTGATCGGGTGCCTGCGTGCTTCTTACTTACTTGTTGGCTTCCACCCGGTCGAGGTGCAGCAGAACCTGTACTGCGACGGTTGAGCCGTCGAGGCTGCGCCTGGTTGCGCTGGCGATGCGTTCGGCCGAAGCGGTGAATCCGGCGACGTCGATCGACGGATCTGCAGTGACGACAATCGACAGCGTCGGCAGTCCGCGATCGACCGTCGCTTTGCTCTTGGTGCTCCGCACGCCGATCAGTTGAGCGAGTTCGGCCGCTACGCCGTCAGCGACGGGTCCGAGATCCACGCTGACGTCGGTACCGGATTCGTTGTGCCGCAATGTGACTGCGCTCGTACGGCGCCGGCGAAGGTTCAGGTACAACAGCCCGAAACCGGCGAAGACGCAGAGGACGAAGGTGCCCGACAGTACCCAGTGCCACCAAGGCTCCTCCGGAAGGCCGAAGAGGACCTCCCGATCGAGGCGTGACACCCAGGTTCGAATCAGCGACGCGCCCGCGTCCCACGCGATGGCGTATGCGCCCGCCGCGAGGAGTGCGATTCCGACGATGAGGACGATGATCCGATCGACCGCGGAGATCCAACGGTTCACGAGGCGTCCTTTCGTCGTACTACAGTTTCTCGCACGACAACCGAAAGTTGCAGTGGCCGCTGCAGTATCGCGAGGTGGGGCCGAACCGCCGCGTCGACGGCTGCGGCAAGTTCAGCTCGATCGCCACCGGTCGATTCGATGTGAACCTTGACGTGTTTACGGTCGACGCTGGTGTGAGCCGAGCCGACGCCGGGAACGACCGCTGCGTGGCTACTGCACAGACGTGCAATGTCAGTCGGCCGCATCCACACCGTCGATGCGCTCGGGTTCCCGAGTGGGACATGGGTTTTCGCACGGCGTTTGATCGCCGACATTATCAGGACAACACCCGCGACAACGGCAGCGATCGCCACCGGAAGTAGCCACGGTTGCCAGTGCAGACGAGACGTCCACTCCACGGAGTTTCGGATCCAGGGTGCCGATTCGAAAGTTCCACGGTTGATGAACCATTCGCGCGAGACGACGAAGGCGAGTGCGAGTAGACCACACGCGATGACGACGGCCGAAACCGCGGCCGCCGGGTTCGCAGAGGGGACCCGCGGCGGAATCGGATCCGAGAGTGCCTGCTGTGCCGGGCCCTCCGCGATCTCGACGCCGGAAACACAGGAGTCGTCAGAACCCTCGGTTGCCGCGATCATCACGTTCATGTCGTGGAGTGGAAGCCCGGTCAGCGATTCGACGCTGCGACCGACTTCCGTTCGCACCCGGCCGGTCAACTCGGTGACCGAACACGGCCAGGACACGGCGAGGAAGAGATTGATCGCGACGGCGTCGCTACCCATCGAGATGTCGGCTCGCGGAAGATCGCGTCCGGTCAGGCGGGTCAAGCCACCGGACTGGCGGACCACCCCCGGGACGTTCACCGCTGCGGCCGTGGCGATCTTGGCCATCGCACGGTCCTTGATGACCAAGGAGCCGCGTAGGCCAGGATCGTCCGCTGCGCTGGGATCGGACGGCTCAGCCACGGCCACGGCTTCGGAGGATCGCGCCGAGGTCGAGATGTCCGTCGCGGTGTGCTCCGATCGCCATACCGGCGGCGCCGAGCAGGACTGCGAAGACGAAACCGCTGAACCCACCCATGATTCCGGCGAGTGCGAGGAGCAGACCGACCAGCAGTCCGACGGTGGTGCTGTTCATGTCAGTTCCCTTCTCGAATGTTCGGTGCAATGTCTGTGACGGTGGCAGGCTCGGTGACTGCATTTTCGGAATCAACGGGTAGATATCCCGCTGTCGACAGGTCGCCGACGGTCACGTTCACCGGTACGTCGACCAATCTCGCCACCACCGCTCGTACGCGTTCGGCGACGCTGCGAACGTCGGCCGGATAGTGAACGGAAATGTGTACAGCACAAGAGTTTTCGTCGACGACGACGCCGGTTATGCGGCGTCCGGGGAGGTAGGTTCCCACTTCGCCGAACTGTCCTCCGTGCAAATCTGCCACTTCCGGGATGGCAAGAACTGCGTCGGCGACTACCTCGGCCGCGTCGATCTCGCGGCCGGCGTCGGCGGTACTCACTGAACCCTCGGCTTGGCTTCCGGATCGGTACTGCCGCCGCTCTCTGCATCCTCGAAGAGCATGACGTCGAAGACGGTGATGTTGACCTCGGTGACCTCGAGACCCGTCATGCTCTCCACTGCGGCAATGACGTTGCGGCGGATACCTACCGCCAGTTCGTGGAGTGCGACGCCGTACTCGGCGACAATGCCGATGTCGATGGCGGCTTGTTTCTCGCCTACCTCCACCGCCACACCCTGGGCATGGTTGACGCGGGCGCCCGGTATGCGGTCGCGAAGTGCCCCCACCGCACGCGCTGTGCCCCCGCCGACGTCGTACACGCCGTTGATCTCGCGGGTCGCGATACCGGCGATCTTGGCGACCACGGCGTCGGCGATGATCGTCTTACCCTGGGTGCTGACTAGTTCCGCGCCACCGTCGGCGCCGAATCGGACGCTGTTCTTTTCACTGGAATCGCTGGTCATGGGGGCTCCCTGCTCATGTGTCAGTGCGTGCGTCTGAAGTACCTCCAACTGTAGTGACTGGTAGGTGACCATGCGGGATGCACCACACCTACTCCGGCATTTGGTATGGCAGAGTCGGAGGCAAATAGTGACGGCGTTCATAGTGAGCGCTGCAAGTGACGTGGGTCGGACAGGGTGGTACGTGGTGGCACGGATAGTGATCGTGGGTGCGGGTTTGTCGGGACTGCGGACCGTCGAGGAACTGCGACGAGCTGGTTTCGAAGGTGAATTGACGCTCGCGGGTGGGGAAACGCATCTGCCCTACGACAGGCCTCCGTTGTCGAAGGAAGTGATCCGCGGCGACAAGGACGAGACGACCTTGCGTCCGGCCGAGTTCTACGTCGAGAACAAGGTCGATCTCAAGCTCGGTTCGCCGGCAACCTCGGTGGACACGGTCGCCAAGTCGGTGGCGTTCGCCGACGGATCCACCCTGGACTACGACGAGTTGGTCATCGCGACCGGACTGACTCCGCGTCGCATCGCCGGCCTTCCGGAGTTGTCCGGAGTGCACGTTCTGCGCTCCATCGAGGAAGCGTTGGCCCTCCGCGCCGACCTTGCTCCCGGTAAGCGTGCGCTGATCGTCGGGGCCGGCTTCATCGGCTGCGAACTGGCCGCGAGCATGAAGTCTCACGGCGTCGACGTCGTGTTGCTCGAACCACAGCCGACGCCGCTGGCGTCGGTGCTCGGCCCCACCGTCGGCGCCCTCGTCGAACGTCTGCATCGGAACGAGGGCATCGACGTCCGAGTCGGTACGGGCTTGACCTCGTTGTCCGGCGACGGAGCGGTTGCCGCTGCGACCTTGAGCGACGGTTCGGAAATCCCGGTCGACGTGGTCGCGATCGGAGTCGGTTCTGTGCCGGTCACGGGATGGCTCGACGGTTCGGGGATCGAACTCGACAACGGAGTGCTCTGCGACGGCGTCGGCCGCACCAGCACCGAACACGTCTGGGCGGTCGGCGACGTCGCGTCCTGGCAGATCGGAGATCGACGCAAGCGTGTCGAACACTGGACCAATGCTGGGGACCAGGCCAAGATCCTGGCGGGAGCGATCACCGGAACGGGTGATCCGGACGCGCCGGCGCAGGTTCCGTACTTCTGGAGCGATCAGTACGACGTCAAGATCCAGGCATTGGGGACCGTCGCACCCACGGACACCGTTCACATCGTGAAGGACGACGGCCGAAAGTTCGTCGCCTACTACGAGCGCGACGGTGTGCTGGCAGCTGTCGTCGGCGGCGGTAGCGCGGGAGCTGTGATGAAGATGCGCGCGAAGATCGCAGCCGGCACGCCCATCTCGGACGTGTTGGAGTCCACACCGGCCTGAACGGATGAGGCAGGACCGGTTCCGAGGCGATAGGTTTGTGCGGTGATCGTTGCACTCATCGACTCGGGACTGGGCCTGCTCCCTACCTCTGCGTGGCTCAGACGCCTGCGCCCGGATCTCGATCTTGTGCTGTCCCTCGATCCGGACGGCGCCCCCTGGGGGCCCAAGCCCGAGCCGTGGGTCGTCGACCGGGTACTCGGTGCGGTGCGGCGGAGCCTCGATCGTGGGGCTCAGGTCATCGTTCTTCCATGCAATACCGCGAGCGTCACCGCTCTCCCACACGTCCGCGAACTGGTCGGACCGGGTGTGCCGGTCATCGGAACGGTGCCCGCGATCAAGCCCGCGGCCGCCGCGTGCGATTCAGTGGCGATCTGGGCTACCGCCGCGACGACTGCCAGCCGGTACCAAGCCGATCTGATCGAACAGTTCGGCAACGGCGCCAAAGTCGTCGGGGTGCCGTGCCACGGCTTGGCCGATTCGATAGACCTCGGTGATCGTGCAGCCGCACTTGCAGCCATCGAATCCGCAGTGGCCCGGACGCCGGACGACGTCAACGGCGTTGTCCTCGGCTGCACGCACTACCCACTGCTCGCCGACGAGATCGCAGCACGGCTACCCGCCGGCGTCACACTCTTCGACAGCGCCGAAGCCGTTGCACGACAGACTCTGCGGCGGATCGACGGGCTCGGTGCCGTGGGCGAAGGATCGGGAACCGTCGAGGTGTTTGTGAGCGGTCGTCCGGGCGCACTACCGCCCAGCGCCGAAGCCTTCGACGCCGGGCGGTTGTTGGGCGCGATCAAAGCCTGATCCAACCTGTATTCAGCCATTCATCAACGGGCGGCTACTCCGCTCTGTCAATGGGCGGCTACGCCGCCGTGACCCCCGTGATGCATCCGCGCACTCATCACCGGCATCGCACTCACCGCGACCACAACGGTCAGGACCCCGACCACCCAGGCCGTCCACGACGCACCGCGTAGAGCGTCGAAGCTCATGACCCAGGGTGAAATGAACATCAAGACGCCGAAAACGCCCATCGCGTAATCCGCCATGGCCATGTCCGGACGTGCCATGTGCGCCAGACCCGACAGTGCAACCAGGACACCCAGGACGACGAGTGACCACATTGCCCGATCGGTGGTGTCGAGCCACATCGGCGAGAGAGCCGCAAAGACGCCGAGAACCACCGCGACGGCATCTTGCATTCGATTCCACGACTTCATGACGAGACCTCCAAAGACGAGAGTGTGTCCACCTGTAGTACACGCCCGCGGCAGATCGAGATCAACTCTCCGCCAATTGCATTCGCGTTGCAGTTAGAGGCGATGTGGAGGCTCGAATATCAAGATTTGTGACTATTCGTCCGGATTGCCACGAGCCCGCGCGGAGCGCTGGCCGCGATATGTCCCGAGAGTGCCATGAGGGTGAGAGTGGTGAATGCGATAGCGGCGGTGATCATGGGTGGTCCTTTCACTGACTGTCCTCGAGTGTCGTCTGCCGACCTGTGGCCGAGCAGGGCACACGGTGTGAGGACGCTGAGAGAATCGAAGAGTCCGCACAGACGACCCGTGAGAAGGTTCTGGGGTGACGCAATCGAGTGCCCAGGACGTGATCGAACAGTTGGCCGACCTCGCGGATCCCGCGGATGCCGTCCAGCTACAGAAGTTCTTCAAGACAGCGCCGGGGGAGTACGGCGAGGGTGACGTCTTCATCGGCGTGCGAGTACCGAAGACGCGTTCGGTGGTGAAGAAGCATGTCGGTCTCGAGTTGCCTCAGGTACGCCTCCTTCTCGACAGCGACGTCCACGAGCATCGCTTGGCCGGTCTGTTGATCCTTGTTGCTCGATTCGAAAAAGTCAGTCGCCCAAAATTTTTCGACGACGAGAGTCGCTCCCGCATCGCCGACTTCTATCTCAGCGCTGTCGAGGACGGGCGGGTGAACAATTGGGATCTCGTGGATTCGTCCGCCGGACAGATCCTCGGCGGCTGGCTGTACGACCGAGATCGCCGGCTGATCTTCGAGCTTTCCGATTCGGGTGACCTGTGGCGACGACGGGTGGCGCTGCTGACGACGTACGGATTCATCACTCGCGGCGACGGGTCGACCACGCTCGAACTTGCCGCGCAGGTGCTGGGTGATCGACGAGACCTGACCCAGAAAGCGACGGGCTGGATGCTCCGCGAGGTGGGCAAGCGGGTGGACCGGGATTTGTTGACCGGTTTCCTCGCGAAGAATGCAGCAGACATGGGACGCACGGCGCTGAGCTACGCGTGCGAACACCTGACCGCAGAAGAGCGAGCGCACTTCCGGGCGGCCCGCTAGCGAAGTACCGCTCGGTAGGTTGTGGGACGATTCTCGGTATGCCCGCCACCCGTGTCGAGGCGTCTCGAATTGTGACGATCGGTTCACTGATCGCTGCCGGCGTCGCAGCTCTGTGTTATCTCGTGTTCTCCGTTCGAGCCGTCGAACCCGTTGATTTTCTCGTCTACCGCTACGCTGCCCAGGCGTTCGCAGCGGGATCGAACATCTACGAGGGCAATCTGTCCGGCCCGTTGATCGTCGAAGAGGGTATGCCGTTCACCTACACCCCATTCGCGGTGATCTTCCTCTGGCCGACTGTCCTCTTCGACTGGTGGACTGCCTATCTGCTGTGGTCGGGATTGTGCATCGCGGCGTTGGTGTGGACGGTTGCGAGGTTCACTCCCGCTCGCGTCCCCAAGCGGCCGCTCGTCATGGCGGCATTGGTCCTGGCCGTGTCGGTGACCCCCATCGTCAGTGCGCACATCTCATTCGGCCAGGTGAACTTGGTGCTGATGGTGCTCGTACTGCTCGATGTGACTCGCCGAGAGGATTCGAGATTCGGCCGGTGGTTTCCGCGAGGACTGCTGATCGGCGTCGCGGCCGCGATCAAGCTGACTCCGGCTCTCTTCATCGTCTACTTCGTCGTCACGAAGCAGTGGCGACTCGCGATCTGGAGTTCGATCGGATTTGCCGCGGCGACCGCCGTCGCAGCAGTGGTGGACCCGGCCGTCAGCTGGACCTTCTGGTCGGACGTCGTCTGGAACCTCAGCGACCGGGTGGATTTGAGCGGGCAGGCGATCGCGAGTGCCGGCAACAGTTCGCTGCAGGGCGGACTTGCCGCGCTGGGCCCATGGACAGCGTCTCTGGCGATGCCGTCGACCGTGCTGTGCGCGGGGGTAGCGCTATGGATCGCCCGAGATGTCTATCGCGTCGGGCGAGCGGTCGATGCGGCGTTGGTGATCGGATTGAGCGCGCCGATTCTTTCGCCGATCAGCTGGATTCACCACTGGGTGTATCTCGTGCCTGCCGCCGTCACGGTTCTCTTTCGGCTTCGATCGCCGCTGCAGTTCGGTGCGGCCGCTCTGGGGTTGGCGATCGTCTACTGCGGGCCGAGTATGGGACAGCAGTTCATCGAGACGTCGCCGCTCCTGCTGTCGTTCGGGTTGGTCTTTCGTGAGGGTTTCCTGATCGTGACCCTCGCACTGATTCTTGCGCTGTGGCGGTTGCCCACAACGGCGCCTGCGTGGGTTTCGCGGCGGGACTCGGAAGATGACTCGGGAGACTCCGAACATGACAAAGCCCCCGATTCCGCAGGGAATCAGGGGCCGTCATGCATCGAAGCAGGGTTCAGAACTCGATCTTCAGGTGATCGGTGATCGGCTTCGCCTGGCAACCGAGGATGTAGCCGTTCGCCACGTCCTCGGCGTCGAGGATTTCGGAGTTGTCCATCTGAACTTCGCCTTCGGTGACGGTGCAGGCACACGACCCGCACTCGCCTTCCTGGCAGGAGTACGGCACGTCGAGGCCCTTGGCGAGCATGATGTCGACGAGCGTCTGCTTGCGCGGCCAGACGAGGGTGTGGGTTTCACCGTCCAGTTCGACCTCGACGGTTGCGGCGTCGGCTGCTTCCTCGTCGGAGACCTCGGCTACCTCGACGTCACGGAACGGGTCACCCGCGAGTGAATTGAAGACCTCGGCGTGAACCTGCGTGCGGGGCATGCCGGCCTCTGCCAGTGCCTTGTGGACGGCGTCCATGAAGGGGCCTGGACCGCACATGAAGGCCTCGTACGCGACAAATGGCTTGGCCAGTGTCGCCAACTGTGAGACGGCGGGGAGTCCCTGCACGGTTTCGATCCAGTGGACAACGGTGAGGCGGCCGGGGTGTTGCGCTGCCAATTCGCGAAGTTCGGCGCCGAAGATGACGGACTTCTCGTCGCGATTCGCGTAGATCAGCACGACGTTGCCGCTGCCCTGCGTGAGGGCGGACTTGAGGATCGAGATCACCGGAGTGATACCGCTGCCTGCACCGAAGAGCAGGAAGTCGTGATCGAGCGACTTGGGCGTGAAGACACCTGACGGCGGCAGCACTTCGATGGTGTCGCCGACCTGGAGCTTGTCGCACAACCAGTTGGAGCCGTAGCCGTCGACGGTTCGCTTGACGGTCACCTTGGGGGCGTCGTCGGTGAAGGGTGAACTGGCCAGCGAGTAGCAGCGTGCGACCGAGCCGGTCTGATCACTCGGGATGCGCAGGGTCAGGAATTGACCTGGCTTGTAGTCGAACTTGTCCTTCAGTTCTGCGGGAATCTCGAACACCAGCGACCGGGCGTCGGAAGTCTCTTCGATGACTCCGGACACGGTGAGTACCGCCGATCGCGAGCTGTGCGGTACCTCGACTGTCGTCATCGCGAAGCTAGTCCTCTCGTGAAGCTGGGTAAAGCGCAGGTCAGTGAAGTGCAACATCTAGAACGTGTTCTAGTTCAATGTTAGCAGTGATGAAAAGCTACTGGGGATCGTAGTCGCCGAGCAACACGTTCCCGATCAGCGGGAACCACGGCGGTCTGATCCAGCCGTCCTGGCAGTCCGGGGTGGCGTCGACCTGCCCGAACGGGCGGTTCGTGAGCGGCGTCCGGGCGGTTGAGCTGCCGAAGTCTGTGCACGGGCTGTTTGTCGGTACACAGTGGGAACCAGGTGAGACGCCGGTCACAAAGATTCGGCTCGAATCCCTCCCGCAGTCACATTCGTGCACATCCCTGAGGAGATACCGATGGCTATCGAGCTCAACCAGATCTGGGACTTTCCCATCAAGGAGTTCCACCCCTTCCCTCGCGCCCTGATGGGTGTGGGCGCTCACGACATCATCGGGGTGGAGGCCAAGAACCTCGGCTTCAAGCGCACCCTTCTGATGACGACCGGTCTGCGCGGTTCGGGCATCATCGAGGAACTCGTCGGCAAGATCGAGTACCAGGGTGTCGAGGTCGTGCTCTACGACAAGGTCGAGTCGAATCCCAAGGACTACAACGTCATGGAGGCCGCGGCTCTCTACCAGAAGGAGAAGTGCGACTCGATCATCTCGATCGGCGGTGGTTCGAGCCACGACGCCGCCAAGGGCGCTCGCGTCGTGATCGCACACGACGGTCGCAACATCAACGAGTTCGAGGGCTTCGCCAAGTCCACCAACAAGGAGAACCCGCCCCATATCGCCGTATCCACCACGGCCGGAACGGGTTCCGAGACGTCGTGGGCGTACGTCATCACCGACACGTCGGACATGAACAACCCGCACAAGTGGGTGGGCTTCGACGAGGCGACCATCGTCACCCTGGCGATCGACGATCCGCTGCTCTACTACACCTGCCCTCAGCATTTCACCGCGTACTGCGGCTTCGACGTACTCGCGCACGGCAGTGAGCCTTTCGTGTCTCGTCTCGATTTCGCGCCTTCGCTCGGTAACGCGATCTACTCGGTCGAGTTGGTCGCGAAGAACCTGCGCGAGGCCGTCTTCGAGCCGCGCAACCTCAAGGCCCGCGAGGGAATGATGAACGCGCAGTACATTGCCGGGCAGGCCTTCAACTCCGGTGGGCTCGGCATCGTTCACTCGATCTCGCACGCGGTCAGTGCCTTCTTCGACAGCCACCACGGTTTGAACAACGCAATCGCGTTGCCGCGTGTGTGGGAGTACAACCTGCCTTCGCGCTACGAGCGCTACGCCCAGTTGGCCGGCGCACTCGGTGTCGACACTCGCAACCTCACCACGGTTCAGGCCGCGGATGCTGCCGTCGAGGCTGCCATCCGTCTGGCCAAGGACGTCGGTATCCCCGACAACTTCGGTCAGGTTCGCACCGACTCGTACGCGAAGAACCAGATGAACACCAAGAAGTACGAGGGCCGTGGTGATGTCATCAAGGGTGACGAGAAGACTGTGCGCGCCATCTCCGAGCACATTCAGGACGACTGGTGCACCCCGGGCAATCCCCGTGAGGTCACCGTGGAGTCGATGATCCCGGTTGTCGATCACGCGATCAACAAGTCGTACTTCTAGCAGGGCCTTCGGCCCCGTGCGCCTTTTTGGTAGCCCGCACTACCAAAAAGGCGCACATGGGCTGTGCCCCTATCGAAAGGTATTCCATGTCCGGTCGCAGTTTCTCCAGCGGAATCGAAGTGAAAGATGCTCTGCGAGAGCAGGACTACATTGCCGATGACGAGTTCGCGGTAGTCGTTCATCTGGCGACGGCGCTGGGGCGTCCGCTCCTGCTCGAAGGTCCGGCCGGTGTCGGCAAGACGGAACTGGCTAAGTCTCTGGCTGCGATCGGGGGCCGCAAACTGGTGCGATTGCAGTGTTACGAAGGGCTGGACGACAATCGCGCCCTGTACGAATGGGACTACGCGAAGCAACTCCTGCACGTGCAGATGCTCCGCGACCGGATCAGCGATCAGGTTTCCGAATTCGACAGCGTCGCCGAAGCGTCCAAGTTTCTGGCCGATCAGGATTTCGGTTTGTACTCCGAGAACTTCCTGTCCGTACGACCGCTGCTCGAAGCAATCCTCTCACCCGATCCGGTAGTGCTTCTGGTCGACGAGGTAGACCGCACCGAGGAGTCGATGGAAGCACTGCTCCTCGAGATTCTCGCCGAACAGCAGATCACCATTCCCGAGGTCGGTACGTTCGTTGCCCGCTCGCAGCCCTGGGTCATCCTGACGTCCAACGACACCCGCGAGCTCTCACCCGCACTCAAGCGTCGTTGTCTGCATTACCATCTCGGCTATCCGACGTCGGAGCGTGAACGCGAGATCGTCACGGCCCGAGCGCCGGAGGTGGATTCGGCTACGGCCACCGAGGTCGTCGAATTGGCTCGCATCCTGCGTGACCTCCCGCTGCGCAAGAGTCCGTCCATCTCGGAGGTCATCGACGCGGCCAGAGCGGCAACAGTGCTCGCGGCCGGCGGATTCGACACCGCTTCCGACGCCAAGGTGCGCGACATCCTGCTCACGGCGTTGCTCAAGTACTCGTCCGATGTGACGCTGGCCAAGGAACGATTCGACGGAAAGCGTTTCGAATCATCGTCGCGTGACGGTGGCGAGCCGATCGAGCGGGCCACGGTGGCAAGCAAACCCGCCAACACGACGACGGCCGTGTTCCGGGGCACGGGTGGACGTGACCCTCATCAACAGGGAATCCGCGGCGGCAGCGGAATCCGTTCGACGCGATGACGACGCTCGGTGGCCTTGCCGTGTGGCAACCGTCCTTTGTTCTCGACGTGGTGTCCGCGAGTTTCGGCCGATTGCTGAGGGCGGCCGGAGTTTCCGCGTCACCGGCCGAGGTCATCGAGGTTCGGCGTGTTCTCGCGATGGTCGGCGCTTCGGATCGTGAGACGTTGCGAGCATGTCTTCGGGCAGTGTGCGCCAAGTACTCTCACGAGCAGGCCGGTTTCGATCGGGCGTTCGACGCGCTGTTCCGGCCGGCCGCAGGCAAAGCGCACGGCGAGCGGATGGGTTCGCGCGCCGAGGTGGCGGACGGTCTGCCCACCGCGCTGGGGATCGACGAGGATCAAGAAGTTGGTCGGTACGCCGAGTACAACGAGCGTGCGGCCGAGGTCGGCGACTACTTCGACACTCCGGAAGCGGAGAAGGGCTTCAACCCGCACAAGGACGACGACGATGTGTCGATGACGTCGAGCGATGCCGAACTGTCGGTCGATACCGGTTCGGAGACCGGTCGACGCGGAGTCAGTTACACGGTCGACGTGGACCGTGCAGCATCGGCGGTGGTCGGTGACCTGAGCACCAGTGTTGCTGCAGCAGTGGTCGGCTCGCTGTCCTGGGACGATCCGACGTCGATCCTCGCCTGGTTGGATGCCTACGACCCGAGCAAAGCGTATGCAGATGTCTCCGACGACGGGCCGTTGACGCAAGCACAATTGAACCGGCTCGTCGAGGCGGTCGAAGCGTTCGTGCAAGCACTCTCGGCAGCTGCACTCGCCGAAACCGCTCCCGATGCGCCCGACAGTGAATCTGCAGCGGGCGCAACGCACAACGACATCGAACTCGCGTGCCACGAAGTGCTTCGGCGGATGAGAGGACCGTCCAGACCTCGGCCCCGTGAGCGCTCTCGTGGGCATCTCGACATGCGACGCACGGTGCGTTCGAGTCTGCGCACCGACGGAATTCCCTTCCATCTGGTCGTGAAAGCTCCTCGCCCCGATCGTGTTCGACTACTTCTCATCGCCGACGTGTCGCTGTCCGTGCGCCCCATCACCGCGTTCACTCTGCGCTTGGCTCAGGCAATGCATCGCCGAGCAGATCGTTGTGAAGTCCTCGCCTTCGTCGATCGTCCGGTCGACGTGACCGACACCCTTCTCGCCAGTAGTGGTGACGGCGCACTGGCCGCGGTACTCGCGCACCCGGTTCTGGATCTGGAAGCCAGCAGCGATTACGGGCGGGTGCTCACAGAATTGTTGGACGAGCACGGAAACACCTTGAACTCACGGACGTCTGTCATCATCGTGGGCGACGGTCGGTGCAACGGGTTGCCCCCGCAGGCGGACAAGCTCGAGGAACTCCGCCGAAAGGTCCACCGTCTGGCCTGGATCACGCCTGAACCACAGCGTTACTGGAACCAGGCATCGTGCGCGATGCCGGAGTATTCGGAGATCTGCGACGAGGTTGTTGTTGCCCGAGATGCCGCGCAACTGATGGCAAAGGCCGCCGAGCTGGGGCACGCACTTCGCTGATGTCAGTGCACTTCACCGATGTCACTGCGCGATCTGTCGTGAACTAGTTTGATCTCATGTCCGAAATCAGGGGATCGATCTGGCGACCGATCGCGGCGCTGACAGTGCTCGGCGCCGTGTGTGGGGTTGTGGCGCTCGGCGTGTTTCAGTGGTGGTGGAAGTCGTTGGCGTCACCGCACATTCTCACCGGAGGATCCTATCGGGAGCCGTTTTCCGAACCGACATACACCGGACCCATATTCATGGACCTCTTTCCGGCAGAACCTGCCCCGTGGTTGTACTCGGGACTGGTCCTCGGACCGACTGTGGTCGGCTTGCTCGCCGGGATCGTGTTCGTGGTCTTCGTCCGGTGTAATCGTGCGCAGAACCGCGCGAGTACACCGGACGAATCATCAGAGCGCTAGCAACGCGCGCGAGCGCAGGCGGGGGTCTGCCAACGGACGTAGCGCCAAGCGCAGCAGGACCAAGACGTTGTCGTCGCCGGCAATCCTGTTGACTTTCAACGTATTGCACTCGACACACTGGTGAACGAGCATCCATTCACCGTCTTGACGGACCGACAGGCACAGCGCCGCCATGGCACCTCGGCACTGTTGTGCTCGGTCGCCCGGAACGCGACCGTCCACGTGGCGGCTGGCCAGACAGTTCGGGCAGTGGTTCCGATGAGCGGTACCCGGCGCCGCAGTGGAGATGTCCAAACGGCATGTGAGACAACGGAAGCTCGATCCTTGTTCTCCGCCGATTCCGTGCAGTACGTGCTTGGCCCGTTGCGGTGCCCGCCGCGCGCGGGTGCTGGGATTCCTACGTGGCATCTGATTCCCCCTCACAAGTCGCCGAAGGCTTCGAGCGGGAAGGGCGGTTGCGCGAGCGGTCGCACTGCCATTCTCATCAACAACAACTGGTTGTCGTCTCGGCTGACGGGGTTGGAGGTGAGCTCGAGGCACTGTGCGCAGCGGTGGATGATCATCCAATCGCCACTGCGCAGTACTGCGATCGAAATGGGAGCCATCCGCATTCCGCAGTCCGACGGTCCACCTTCCACCTGGTCGAACAGGTGTCGGGAATGCAGGCAACTGGGGCAGTGGTTTCGGCGATCACCATCGGGGCCGTACGTCATGACTGTGAGTCCGCACTGAATGCACGAGAAGGTGTCGGTTTTCGAGATGGAATTGTGTGATTGAGGCACTGGAGAACTCCTAGCTGAGTGAACAAAGCAGTAGGAGCAGGCCGAGGGGGCCTCGCGGCTGTCAGTCCGACGTTTCGAGGATCAGCATGTGACCCTCGAGGTTGCCGGCAGTGCAGGGGCGGGAGGCGCGCTCGGCGCGGGCTGGGTCATAAACACCTTCTGAATCGGTTCTACGGGCCACTCTGGCCGCAACCGAAAGTACAGCGGGACCTTCTCGCCGCGCCATTCATTTTCCCGAGACGCCTTACCTGCCCGAACGGGTAGGTAAGCGCCTCTCCTTCGGTGGGTGTGCCCCGACTGCTGTCCGCGTAGGCTCGGGGCCAGCGATTGTAAGGTGGATCACACCAGTTTGTGCACGTGGGAGTTGATGCGCTGAGAGCGACGGATGCGAAATCCCGACCGGAGATCTCAGAGCAGCGAGAGGAGAGTGGGGTCGTGTCCGTGGCATACCCGGATGCTGTGAACCACGGTGTTCATCGCCGCGGCACTGCTGCTCGACTGGTCAAATTTCACGCCCCCGAGATCGTCTTCGGTATCGGTTCCCTGGTCGAGGCAGCACACGCGACTCTGAGGTTCGGCGGGTTCCGACCATTCCTGGTCACCGATCCCGGTCTGATCGACGCGGGATGGGTCAGCGAACTCGAAGACCATCTCACGGAGCAGGGATTGACGGCGACGGTGTGGTCAGGGCTGACGCCCAATCCCAAGGACTTCGAGATCGCGGCCGGTTTCGAGGTGTACCAGGAAGGTGAGTGTGACGTCATCATCGCGCTCGGCGGCGGTTCCGTCATCGACGCGGCTAAGGGTGTAGCCGTCCTCGCTGCCAACGGTGGCAACATACTCGACTACGAGGGGGTAGATCAGGCGACCAAACCGATCCCGCCGTTGGTGATGGTTCCCACCACGTCCGGCACGGGCGCGGACGTGTCGCAGTTCTGCATCGTCACGGACACGACCCGCGGCACCAAGATCACCATCATCGGCCGGGCGCTGGTGCCAGATGTGACGGTCATCGATCCGCGGTTGCTCACGACGATGCCCGAGTGGCTCAATGCGGCAACAGGATTGGACGCACTGACGCACGGAATCGAAGCCTTCGTCTCACTGGCGCACAATCCGTTGACCGATCATCACGCGCTCCGCGCTGTCGGCCTCGTGACCGAGAATCTGGTGCACACGATCCAGGACCCGATGGAGATGGAAGCTCGATCGGTGATGGCGCAGGCGAGCCTCGAGGCCGGGTTGGCGTTCACCAACGCGATACTCGGAGCCGCGCACGCCATGAGTCATCAGGTGGGCGGCATGCTCGACCTTCCGCACGGCGTCATCAACGGAATTCTCTTGCCCCACGTCATCCGGTTCAATTCCACCACGGACGCCGCCCCCTTTGTCGCCATCGCTGCGGCACTGAGTCTTCCCGAGCAACGCGGCACCCCGGAGGAAGCAGCGCTGGCAGTGGCCGACCGTGTCGAACGTCTCGCACGGGAGGTCGGTGTGCCGAAGGGGCTGGGGGAGTTGGGTGTTCGCGATGAAGACCTGAGTAGGCTCGCCAGCTTCGCGTTGCTCGACGCCTGCATGTCCACCAATCCCAGGGAAGCGACGCAGGAACAGATGGTGGCGTTGTTCCGAGGTGCCTTGTGAAGATGGACGCTGTGAAGATGGACGCTGTGAAGAGGGCCGCTGTGAATTGGTGCAGGCGATGACCGCGGACCTGTCCCGGCTCACCGGATTACGATCGGGTAAGAGTTCGTTCTACCCGCAGTATCGCGGTGCGGCCGAGCGCCTCGAACGCGTCGTGCATGCCTTGGAGTTGATCTCGCGGGCTTTGGTGCGCACCGTCGAGGGGCCGGAAACCCTCGTCTGCGCGGTCGCGGAAGCTGCCCGTGCGCATCTGAGTGCCAACTGGATTGTCTTCGCCTTGGCTGACGGAACTTTGCCCGACGCCGGACCACGGCGACTGGTTCTCGGCCCGGACGCCACCCCTTTTCTGGTCGACAACGTCGAGGGGCCGCCACTTCCGGAGGATGTCGTCGAATGCCTCGACGACATCCGGTACGGAAGAATCGAATCCAACTCGGTGATCGACGCGCACTACGCGTTTGTGCCGATCGTGCTCGGTGGCGGCGTGGTAGGTGCCTTTGCAGCCTGGACGCCGGCCAACCGAACCCTCGACACGACGGACGGAGCCGTGCTCAGCATTCTGGCCAGCCAGACTGCTGTGGCTCTGCAGAATTCGGCGCTCTATCAGCGCGGACAACTACTGCTCGAGCGTGCCGAAGATGCGTATGCGGAGGCCAATCGTACTGCAGCCGACCTTGCGGTGCGCAACAGCGAATTGGAGTCCACTCAGCGTCAACTCGGAGTGGCGCACCGGCACCAAGTGGTCGACGACGAACGTCACCGGATCGCCCGCGAACTGCACGACAGTGTGACACAGGCGGTGTTGTCGGCGGGCATGCAGATCGAGGTCTGCCGGAGCGACATCCCGGAGGCTGAACGCAGTGAAAGACTGGACTTGGCAAAGGATTTGACCAGGAGGGCGGTCGAGCAGCTTCGTTCGGCGATCTATGCGCTCAATCATTCGTCGGACGCGGACCGGACGTCGTTGCCCGAGATGCTCGAGCAACTCGGCGTGGTTCACATGCCGGACGAGTTGGCGGTGAGCGTTCGCGTCGGCGGTACCCCGACCGAACTTCCGGGCGATGCCGAACACGCTCTTCTCCGGATCGCTGGGGAAGCTCTCTTCAATGCAGCGGTCCATGCTCACGCGAATCGGGCGGTGCTACGTCTGACCTATCGGGCGGACTCCGTGTTGCTGTCGGTCTCCGACGACGGTGACGGCGACCCTGCGCGAATGCGTCTGATCCTCAAACTCGCAGCCACCAACGACGTCGACGGCCGCCATCGCGGTCTCGCGAACATGCAGGCGCGAACACTCGAGTTGGGTGGTGCGCTCGAAGTACGGCGCGCGCGGATCGGTGGGATTCAGATTCTCGTGCGACTACCACTGCCGTTCGACTCGGGCATGGAAAACCTTTGCTCCACCACTGAAATCGAGAGCGAGGAATCATGACCACTGCGCGTCCCGTCATCACCCGCGGAGCATCGCCGGTTCAGGGATTGGTTCGAATCGTCCTGGTCGACGACCATGCAATTCTGCGGCAAGGGCTCCGCTCGGTTCTCGAGCGCGAAAGCGATCTCGAGATCGTGGGGGAGGCGTCGTCCCTCGCCGAGGCCCTCGCCGTGGTCGACAAGGTCGGCCCGGACATCGTCCTGATGGATCTCAAACTCTCCGCCAGTTCCGACTACGAGGGACTGACCCTGTGTGGCCAGCTGTCCTCGGCGCATCCCGGCCTCGGACTGTTGGTTCTCACCACGTTTCTCGACGATCAACTGGTGGTGCGAGCGGTGCACGCGGGTGCTCGCGGCTATGTCGTCAAAGACGTCGACACCACCGAATTGGTGCGTGCGATCAGGGCGGTCTCGCGGGGTGAGAGTGCGTTCGATTCGCGCAGCGCGTCAGCTGTCGTGCGATCGCTCAACGGGCAGTCGTCGTCGAAAGAACGATTGACCGATCGCGAACTCGAAGTGCTCAGACTCCTCGCAAACGGCTTGTCCAACATCAAGATCGGTGAGAGATTGTTCATCTCACCGACCACCGTCAAATTTCACGTCAGCAACATCATGCGCAAACTCGAGGTGAGCCGTCGAGCAGAGGCCGTCTACGCCGCGAGTAAGCAAGGTCTGATCTAGCTCCGCTCGGAGACCGTCCAGGCGCGCAGCGCTTGATGCTGTACGAGGAGCACGCTCGAACGAGTTGTGCGCAGAGTCGACGCGGTCATCTCGGCAGTCAGACCCACTGCGATTCGTAGTACCAGAACCTCACGTTGGTCGTCGGTCAGGCGACGCGGGCGTTTGAATTGTCCGTCGATGTTGCGTGACTGGGGAATTGACGCAATTCGTCGAGAGGCCAACTCGTACGCGAAGGTCTCGATGCGTGTGTCGGCCGAGATCGTGTCGGACATTCGTGTGACGACGTCCAGGGTGCATTGGTGGGCGAGATCGTCGGCGAACGTCGCGACGGGCGTCCCGAGGAGTCTGGCGCGATAGTAGAGAACGACGCGAGGGTGCAACCGGGCCAGTAGTTTCGACAATGCATGGTGATCACCGGCGAATGCCTCGGCGGCGGTGCGATTCAGGGAAATCGATCGTTCACAGGTTTCGGGTGAAGCGGTACGCGCGAAGGGTGGAGTCGGTGAAGTGTTCGCGCCCCTGATCGACAGCTTCATCAGCAACTCCTCGATTACACCGCACCTGACCATGCTGGAACGAGAATTGAGGTACCCCGCCGAAATTGCGGGTAAACCTGAAGTTACCTGCCAGGTGTCCGGTCTTTTCGCCGGGAGCGCCAGTCCGCGAGCATTCGCGGCATTTCCGCGGCCATGAAGTCGAAGAAGTCGCGCAGATCTGCCATTCGATCGCCGGCTGTTGTTCCTTCACCGAGGACTCGTATGCCCTCGTCCGCAACTGCCGAGACCTGGTAGAGCGAGGACTGTTTCGTGACAAACGCGTCGGCCCACATGTCGACGCTGACGCAGTAGTGCTGACGCCGCGATCCGGGGACGGCCACACGCTCGATCAATCCGACTTGCTGGAGGTATCTGACGGCTCCGGAAATGGCGGCGGGGCTCACTCCCAACCGAGATCCGAGATCTCCTGGCGTGGACGAGGGTGCCTCGCTGGTCATCAACGCGGCCCAGACGCGGGCGGGCATCGGCGGAAAACCCATGTTGCTCAGTACGAGTGAGAGTCGCTCGACATAGTGTCGGCTCTCGTCCGGTGCAACGGTGTGGCTGGTGTCGGTCATCGGAACCCTTCGATCTTTCCGTCTTTTCTATCTTCACACATTTGTGAAATCGGCGTACGGTCAAATTCATGGGTGCGGCAATTTCAGTGAAAAGCCTCGTCAAGACCTTCGGTACCACCCGCGCGCTGGACGGCCTCGACCTCGACGTCTCGACGGGTGAAGTGCACGGATTCCTGGGGCCGAACGGTTCCGGAAAGTCCACCACTATTCGGGTGCTCCTCGGCCTGCTCCGCTCGGACTCCGGAGACGCAACCGTTCTCGGCGGCGATCCGTGGCGAGACGCTGTCACTTTGCATCGACGTCTCGCCTATGTGCCTGGCGACGTGAATCTGTGGCCCAACCTCACCGGCGGTGAGGCTATCGATCTGTTGGCGGGCCTGCGCGGTGGCCTGGACCGAAAACGCCGCAGCGAGTTGCTCGATCGCTTCGAATTGGACCCGACCAAGAAGGCGCGCACGTACTCGAAAGGTAACCGGCAGAAGGTTGCACTCGTGGCCGCGTTCTCGTCCGACGTCGACCTTTACGTCCTCGACGAACCCACATCGGGGCTCGACCCGTTGATGGAGGCGGTATTCCAGGACTGCGTCGAGGAGGTGGCTCACGCCGGAAAGACGGTACTGCTGTCGAGCCATATCCTCGCCGAGGTCGAAGCGCTGTGCGATCGTGTGAGCATCATCCGCGACGGGCGGACGGTGGAAGAGGGAACACTGTCCGAACTCAGGCATCTCACGCGCACGTCCGTCGCGGCGGAGACGCAGCGTCCGATCGGTGGACTCGACGGACTCGGCGGTGTCCACGACGCGGTGATCGACGGTAACCACGTCACCTGCGAAGTCGACAGCGCGCAACTCGGACCACTCATGACGTACTTGGTCGGATTCGGAATCGTGGCGCTCACTTCCACTCCGCCGACTCTCGAAGAACTTTTCTTGCGGCATTACGGTGACGAACGGGCCAGGGAGACTTCGGTACACCTGCGAGCCGAGACCGGAGTACGGCCGTGACCGTTGTTGTCGAGGCCGCTCCACCGGTACCGGCCTCGGCAAGTCAATTCACCGGCACACGCCGACTGGTTCGGCTGGCTTTGCGGCGGGACCGAATTCAGCTCTCCGTGTGGGTTATCTCCATCGTCTTGTTCATGCTGCTGGTTGTCGCCAGTGTGACCGGGCTGTACTCGACACCCGAGGAATTACGAAACATCGCAGTCAGTTCCGCGGTATCGCCGGTCGCGCTGGCGACCAACGGGATCGTGTCCGGTGATTCGCAGGGCGCGATAGTCGCCAGTCAGTCGGTGCTCGTGTTCGCGTTGGTGGCCGCATTGATGAGCACCCTTGCGGTGGTTCGCCATACGCGACAGAACGAGGAGACCGGCCGAGCCGAGATGATCGGTGCAGCGGTGGTAGGTCGACGAGCGCTCCTGACCTCCGCATTGATCGTAACCGTCGGTGCGAACGTCGTTCTTGCACTGGGAATTGCACTGGGATCGATCGCCGTCGGTTTGCCTGTCGTCGGTTCGTTCGCGTTGGGCGCCTCGATAGGTGGGACCGGAATCGCGTTTGCCGGAGTGGCAGCCGTGACGGCGCAGATCACCGACGGTGCTCGTACGGCCAACGGCCTGGCGGGTGCCGCGATCGGCGTTGCGTTCATGCTGCGCGCGATCGGCGACGTGAACAGTACGGTCGTCGACGACGGAACTCGCGTGGTCAGTGGCTGGTTGTCGTGGCTCTCGCCGATCGGATGGGCACAACAGATCAGACCTTTCGACGACGACGCCTGGTGGATCCTGTTGTTGCTGATCGGATTCGCGGCTGTGCACGTGGTGGTGGCTTTTGTTCTCATCGGCCATCGCGATCAGGGAGCGGGACTCGTTCAGCCCCGACCCGGCCCGCCAGTCGCGGCATCGTGGCTACCGTCGGCCTGGGGCCTGGCGTGGCGCATGCAGCGAATGACGATGTTCTGGTGGATCTTTGCCGTTGTCATACTCGGGTTCGCGTACGGCGCTGTGGGCAACGAGATCGACGCGATGGTGGGATCGTCGCAGCAGACCGCGGAGATGTTCGAGAAACTTGGCGGCGGCGGATCGGATCTGGTGGATTCCTACTTGGCCACTGCTCTGGGGCTCACGTCGATAGTCATCGCGGCGTATTCGGTCCAGAGTCTTCTCCGGATGCGGGGCGAGGAAACATCGGGACGGCTCGAACCGTTGCTGGCAACGTCTTTGTCGCGGTGGAGGTGGATGCTTTCCCACCTGGGTGTGGTTGTGGGCGGCGTGATCCTCGCGCACGTCTTGATGGGTGCCTTCACCGGTTTTGCCTTCGGGCTCGTCACGGACGACATCGGCGGCAACACACTTCGTATGACTGGCGCCGCGTTGGCCTATCTGCCTGCGGTGCTCGTAGTCGTGGGGTTGGTGTCGTTGGCTTTCGGACTGTTTCCGACGTACGCGTCGGCGCTCTCCTGGGGAATCTTGGCGGCATGCATCGTGCTCGGGCAACTCGGCACGTTGCTGAAGCTTCCGCAGGTAGTGCTGGATCTGTCGCCCTACACTCACGTGCCGGGTGCCCCTGCCGAGCCAGTGACAGTTCTGCCACTGCTGGCAATGATCGTTGTGGCAGTGGTGCTTTCGACAGCATCGCTTGTTGCGTTCCGTCGTCGCGACCTCCAGGTGTAGGAGAGCTGAAACTCAACTCAGAATTCGACGAAGCTGGCGAGCCCGAGCAGCAAGTCGTCCGGTCGAGTCGAATAGTTCGGATTCGTCAACACAGAGAGTGTCCGTCGCCCAGGCAGTCCCGTGGCGTAGGCGATACCACGGTGACAGCGTTCGGGGATCTGCCGTGAGGTGCTCCGGGGTGAAATGCGCGGTGAACTCGATGGTCGGTATGGCCACGGGCATCGTCAGTGTCGCGAACAGTCCGGGCGGAAGCGCGTCGAGAAGGACCGCGGCGCGCTCTTGGGCCGTGAAATCGAGGTCTGTGAGCAGGCGGATCCAGACGTCGAATTCAGGGGAGTCGCCACCGGCGAACGGCCTCGCGGAATTGATCGGCCGGATGTCGAGGTGCTGGGCGAACGGCACAAAATCCACCGGGATCTCCAGCGGCGGCAGGGTTGACGGGTCGGCCGGAGCCGGTTCGGCGACAGGGGCGGACATTGTTGTAGCTCCTATGTCGCGGGCCAACCGAACGAGAGCGGATCCCGAACCGGTCAGCGTGACGTGGCAACTGACGGTCCGCCCGCCCCGCATCTCGCCGACAGTCAACTCGGCCGGCCCAGGAGGAACGGGGCGGTCCAGATGCGCCGTGACTGCCAGCGGTTCGGCTCCGGACGCGTCGGCCGCCACCCGCAGCATCCGTGCAATTGCGAGTCCGCCCTGGATGCCGTCGAAACTCCGCCAACTGGAGTCGAATTCGGTGTGATGACGCGCTGCGTCGGTCGACGGAGCGGCCGCCACTGATGCCTGACTAGTAATTGCCATAGTCAGCACCCTAGATGCTGACTATGGCTATGGCAAGCTAGGGTTTATTCGGGAGTGCTGGACGACCCACCGAAGAGCATGTAGATGAGGATCTGAAGAATGCCGAGAGGATTGATCTCGCCGAGGCTGCTCATGTGTGAGGAACTCCTGATTGCAGGGATGGGTATTGTTGCGTCGCAACGTCACTGAAAGTACGGCAATTCGGGCAGTGTGGTGCGAAATTTACCGATAATTCACTGTCCGCGAGTCGAGCGGCAGTGCAGGTAGGCGTCAGTGACCACGTCGAGAACGCGATTGCCGTGTGCATCGACCAATTTCGCTGTGATGGTCACCAATCCTCGCGCGCGATTGTCGAACACGACGTTGTCGACGGTGACCTTTCCGCTCAGGGTGTCACCGGGGCGAAGTGGACGGAGGAAGCTCACGTCGCGCATGGTTTTCCCGGCGATCACGTTCCACTGGTCGTAGAGACTGGCGACCACCAACTTCTGGCAGATCGACAGGGTGTGCAGCCCGCTGGCGATCAACCCGCCGAAGACGCCGGACTCGGCGGCTTCCTTGTCGACGTGAAACCACTGGGGATCCCACTGAGTTGCGAACTCGACGATTTCCTCTTCGGTCACCGAATACGAACCCAATGGGATCACTTGGCCGATCTCGAGATCCTCGGCGAACACTGCGCGTTTGTGAAGGGCGGCCGAATCGTTCATGGTTGTGAAAATCTCCTGCGTGTTCCGGGTGTACTCGGAACATACTCTCGCAGTGTGTTCGAGTCGGTCTCCGGTGTCGTCGGGCAATGCAGGGTCACTAGAATCGCCACATGGTCGACGACGCGAAAATCGAGCCGAGGGCGCTGGTAGGAAAGTGGCACTTCGAGCGGGACATCGTCGACCGCCTTTCCGGTTCCACCAAGCATGTATTCGGCGAGACCACTATCTCCGACGCCGGTGACGGTCGGATGCGCTGGTACGAGAGCGGCACGCTGCGTGACGGCGACCTGGAATTACCCGTGTTCCGAACTCTGTTCATTGCCGAGCGCGGCCTCGAGTGGGCCGTGACATTCGAAGACGGCAGAGAGTTCCACGACTGGGCGCCGGGGGAGGAAGTCGAGCACCTGTGCGGTCCGGATACCTACCGCGGGCGAATCGACGTCACTGCCGGAGATCGATCGACCTGGACTGTCGTCTGGACCGTGACGGGGCCGAGCAAGGACTACACGATGACCACGCATCTCACCCGGCCCTGATCACATCGCTCGCCAGTTACTCGACGCCGATCGTCACCTCGGTGGACTTCACGAATACCGTTGCGGCTTGGCCTGGTTCAAGATCGAGATCCAGTGCGGCATCGCGGGTGATCGACGAGGTCACAATCTGATTCCCGCCGTCCAACTTCACCTTGACCGTCGCCATGACGGTGCCGAGGTTGACCTCGGTGATGGTGCCGGTGAGTTGATTTCGTGTGGACAGTCGCATCGCTGAACTCCTGTGCTCTCGGGTGGGTGTTCTTCGACCATAATGCGATGGTCGCGTATCTACCCAGCGATTCCGCAGGTGCGGACATGCGGGCGCCGCCGGTGCGCGAATATTGTCGGGCGGTGGAGGTAGATTCCGGTCATGACTGAACCCGTGAAAGGCCCGGCGTCGTATTTTCCGTCGATCGAGAAGAAGTACGGTCGGCCGATCGGTGAATGGCAAGAGCTGATCAGAAGCTCAGACCTCACGAAGCACATGGAATTGGTCAACTGGTTGAAGTCGGAGCACGGTATGGGTCATGGGCACGCGAATGCGCTTGTCGCCCATACGCTGAAAGAAGGGTAGTTCTTTTCAGGCGGCCGAAGCGTCCAGCACCAACCAGCCGCCGTGATGCTCGAATACCTCGAACGGCACACGGCTCTGCCGGCCGACCGCACGCAGTGACTCGAGATCGAAAGTGCGGATGTGGCCGTGGCACGCGGTGGCTTCGTCTTCGAAGGGGACGGCAATGACGACCCGTTGACGCGCGATCCGGAGTGCTTGCGCGATCACGGCCTCGCCGACTGCGTCGTCGACGTGTTCGAGGAGATGAATCGCGGTGACGGTGTCGGCGCTGTTGTCCGGTGCCGGTACTTCACCCGCGTCGCAGATCACCGTGTCGATCGTGATGCCGAGTTCGGGGGCAACCGCGTCGAGCAGGATCATCGTTCCGGGCAGGATGTCCGTGGCGGTCACGTCCATTCCGGCGCGCGCGAGCCGCAGGGGCAGGAAACCGAAGCAGGAACCCAGATCGAGCACGGAACCGCGGACCAACTCTTCGGCTTTGTCGTGAATCGGCGCGAAATCTGCAGTGCCGTCCAGTAGTTCGGCAAGGGAGTTCCGGTAGTAGGTGGTCCAGGATTCGAGAGCGCCGTCCACGGTGGAGCGAACCAGGCCGACCATCGTCAACTCGAATTCGTCCTGACCGAACTCCGCGTCCTGGATCGACGAGGTGACTCCGGCGACGAGTCGCTCACTCAGATCGGCGGGAGTGAGGGAGTGCCTGACGTGGAGGCGGCCGCCTCGGCGATCGAGCGAGATCGGACCGGACTCGACGCGTTCGACGGTGACATGCCCGAACGACCACAAGCCCGGCGTCGACGGCGCCAGGGAATCCAGGACGGGTTCGTTCGTGATGGTGGACATGATCGCCTTTCTCAGGTGGTGATGCTTTCTCAGGTGCTGATACCGGTCCGCAGGGACTGCGTACCCGTTTTCAAGAGTTCCGGTAGCTCGAGTGAATCGTCGGTGAGCCACTGCTCGTACGCCGACATCGCGACCCCGAGCAGAAGATAGCCGACCGTGCGTGGGCCGTGATCGGTCGGCTCGAGATTCATTCGGCGTGCGACGTAGTCGGCGACCACCTGCCGCCAACCTTCGTACATCACCACAGAGTATGCCTGAAGCGTCGGAACTTCGAGGATCAATTCCATCCGTTTGCGATGTACCGCAGTCTCTTCCGGTGGGAAGGTGTTGAACGTCAACAATGCGGATTCGAGTGCGTCGACCAACGGAATATCAGCGGGCAGTGAATCCAGGTGCTCGCGCATCTCGTCGAGATGTCCGTCGAAGTCTCCCCAGGGGACGGCGTTCTTGGACGGGAAGTAGCGAAAGAAGGTCCGACGCGCGATGCCGGCGGCATCGGCTATCTGGTCGACGCTCACCTCGTTGAAGCCGACTGTCGAGAACAGTTCGATCCCGATCGTGCTGATTCCCTCCTTCGTTGTGGAGGGGCGACGACCTATCCGAGCGGACGGTTTCTTGCGGCTACGCATACTTTTTTCGCTCCATGTGTGTCATTCTGCACTCGATGCCATTACAGTGGTGAACCGAGTCACAGTGAAGTCCCACTAGTGACCACCAACTCCCAGGTTGGAAGTCTGATCTACAGACTTCCAGACGGAGTGCGACCGCAGGAGGAATCCATGTCAGATCGTGACAACAAGGCGCTCGAGAACGACCTCGTCGAGGAGTCCCTCGTGGAGGAAGTTTCCATCGACGGCATGTGCGGCGTGTACTGACCGTGTCTGCTTTGGATCTCGATGCGGGGTGGAAACTCCACCCGCAGGTAGCGCTTCGCCCCGAACCTTTCGGGGCGTTGCTCTACCACTTCGGAACACGCAAGCTGTCGTTCCTGAAGAACACGACCATCGTTGCGGTGGTCAAGGCGTTGCCAGACCATCCTGATGTCCGGTCCGCACTACGTGCGCAAGGCATCGAAGATGACGCGGCTCCCCAATATGCCCGCGCGCTGAGCACTCTCGCCGACTCGCACATGATCGTGCCTGTCTGAGCCAGACGCTCGCCCCCACGTGCGGAACAGCCCTTCCGCACGTTCGCCCGCTTCATTTCTTCGCGAGGACACAGCCATGACCTCAGTTCTTGAACAGCCCTCCCCGCCCGCCAAGGTGGGTCGCCTCGTCGATCAGTTCGAACTCGGACTCGACGCCCCCATCTGCCTGACGTGGGAACTCACCTACGCCTGCAACCTGTCCTGCGTGCACTGCCTTTCGTCGTCGGGTCGTCGTGACCCCAACGAGCTGAGCACCGAACAGTGCAAGTCCATCATCGACGAGCTGCAGCGTATGCAGGTTTTCTACGTCAACATCGGTGGCGGCGAGCCGACGGTACGCTCCGACTTCTGGGAGCTCGTCGACTACGCGACCGACCACCAGGTTGGTGTGAAGTTCTCCACCAACGGCGTGAAGATCGACAAGAAGGTCGCGGCGCGCCTCGCAGCCAGTGACTACGTCGACGTGCAGATTTCCATCGACGGTGCCACCGCTGAGGTCAATGACGCTGTGCGCGGGCCTGGTTCGTTCGCGATGGCCGAGCGCGCTCTCGCGAACCTGAAGGAAGCCGGCTTCAAGGACGCCAAGATTTCGGTGGTCGTCACGCGGCACAACGTCAGTCAGCTCGACGAGTTCAAGGCTCTCGCGGACAAGTACGACGCGACCCTGCGCATCACTCGACTGCGTCCTTCGGGCCGCGGCGCCGACGTGTGGGACGACCTGCACCCGCGTCCGGAGCAGCAGCGTGAGCTCTACAACTGGCTGGTCGCCAATGGCGAAGGCGTCCTGACGGGCGACTCGTTCTTCCACCTCTCCGCCTTCGGCGATGCACTGCCCGGTCTCAATCTCTGTGGCGCGGGCCGCGTCGTGTGCCTGATCGACCCGGTCGGTGACGTGTACGCATGCCCCTTCGCGATTCACGAGCAGTTCCTCGCCGGAAACATCGTGAAAGACGGTGGATTCCAGGAAGTCTGGCAGCACTCGGACCTGTTCGAGGAGCTGCGATCGCCCCAAACCGGTGGCGCCTGCAGCAAGTGCAACCACTACGACTCCTGCCGCGGCGGCTGCATGGCGGCCAAGTTCTTCACCGGACTGCCGATGGACGGACCTGACCCCGAGTGCGTCATCGGCAACGGTGAAATGGCACTGGCGTCGGCGGGCGAGGTCCCGAAGTCCAGTGTCGACCACTCCCGTTCCGGTCAACGTAAGACCCCGCGCGCATCGGTGCCACTGACACTGATGATGCGTCCGCCCGCCAAGATTTGTGACGAAAACCCGCTTGCGGGAATGCAGTAACTACTGCGCGATACCGACAGTGCGGCGAAAGCTGCACCCCAGAGAGGTCAGTTCAATGGCTAAGAATGCTTTCTTCGAGACGGTGGCAGAAGCACAGCGCCGTGCGAAGAAGAGGTTGCCCAAGTCCGTGTACGCGGCGTTGGTGGCGGGATCCGAGAAAGGGCTGACGGTCGACGACAACGTCGCGGCATTCAGCGAATTGGGTTTCGCTCCCCACGCTGCCGGGCTGTCGGACAAGCGCGAGATGTCCACCACCATTATGGGCCAGGACATTTCGTTGCCCGTCATGATTTCACCGACCGGTGTGCAGGCAGTGCACCCCGACGGTGAAGTAGCGGTAGCCCGTGCGGCTGCAGCACGGGGAACAGCCATCGGACTGAGTTCTTTTGCCAGCAAGTCCATCGAAGAAGTTGCCGCGGCCAACCCGCAGGTCTTCTTCCAGATGTATTGGGTCGGTAGCCGCGACGTGCTCCTGCAGCGTATGGAGCGCGCTCGCGCTGCCGGTGCCAAGGGCCTGATCATCACCACCGACTGGTCCTTCTCGTACGGTCGCGACTGGGGCAGCCCGTCCATCCCCGAAAAGATGGACCTCAAGGCGATGTTCCAGTTCGCACCCGAGGGAATCATGCGCCCGAAGTGGTTGCTCGAGTTCGCCAAGACCGGCAAGATTCCGGACCTGACCACCCCCAACCTCGCGGCTCCCGGCCAGCCTGCACCGACGTTCTTCGGCGCATACGGCGAGTGGATGCAGACTCCGCTTCCGACGTGGGAAGACATCGCCTGGCTTCGTGAGCAGTGGGGTGGACCGTTCATGCTCAAGGGCATCATGCGCATCGACGACGCCAAGCGAGCTGTCGACGCCGGTGTCTCCGCTATCTCGGTCTCCAACCACGGTGGTAACAACCTCGACGGCACCCCGGCGCCGATCCGTGTGCTCCCGGGCATTGCCGAGGCCGTGGGCGATCAGGTGGAAGTTGTTCTCGACGGCGGCATTCGACGCGGCGGCGACGTCGTCAAGGCGCTCGCACTCGGAGCCAAGGCCGTCATGCTCGGGCGCGCCTACCTGTGGGGCCTCTCGGCCAACGGCCAGGCCGGTGTCGAGAACGTGCTCGACCTCATGCGGATGGGCATCGACTCGGGGCTGATGGGCCTCGGCCACTCGTCCATCACCGAACTGAGCCCGGCGGACCTGGTGATTCCGGAAGGCTTCACACGCACATTGGGTGCCAGCTGAGATTACGGCTCCGATAGAGCTGTGAGTTGACACTCGACGAACACACGACCCTGGCCGGACGCCTCGTCCGGTCCAGGGTTGTTTTCGGTCCGCACGAGACCAATCTTGCTGTGGGACGCTCGCTTTCCGATCGGCACCGTGCGTACTACCAGCGCCGCGCCGAGGGCGGAACCGGGATCGTCGTCACCGAAGTGGCCTCGGTATCGGAGAACGACTGGCCGTACGAGCGGGCGCCGTTGGCGTCGCAATGTGGCCCGGGGTGGCAGTCGATCGCGGCTGCATGTGCTCCGTACGGAACGCTGGTTCTGGCCGGGCTCGGTCATACCGGCATGCAGGGATCGAGCGCATACTCCCAGTCGGTGCTGTGGGGACCGTCAAGAGTGGCCGACCCGGCGACGCGTGAGTTGCCGATGGCAATGGGGCAGCCGGAAATCGACCAGCTGATAGTCGGCTTCCGTGAGGCGTCGGCGCTGGCCGTCGCTTCGGGAATGGACGGAGTGGAACTCGATGCCGGTCCTCGAAGCATTCTGCGACAATTCCTTTCGGGTCTGACCAACACTCGGCAAGACCGATACGGTAGCGATCGCGTTGCTCTTGTTCGCGAGGTCATCTCGGCAGTGCGCGAGGAAGTCGGGTCGGATCACGTTGTCTCCCTGCGGTTGTCCTGTGACGAGGAAGCTCCATGGGCGGGCCTGACGCCCGATCTTGCCATCGGTATCGCGCGTGAAGTGTCTCCGTTCCTCGATCTCCTTGTCGTCGTTCGTGGCGGACTCTATTCGTCCGACCGGTACCGCCCCGATTTTCACTGCCCGCCGAACTTCAACCTCGATCTGTGCCGTGAGATCAAGGCCGCTCTGTCGATTCCTGTTGTCGTGCAGGGGAGCGTCGTGGACATCGCCGACGCTCACGCGGCGCTGGAAGTAGGTGAGTTCGTCGAGATGACCCGGGCCCAGATCGCAGACCCGGACCTGGTCGTGAAAGCCGCGCGCGGCGATCGTCCCCGGCCGTGTGTGCTCTGCAATCAGACGTGCCTCGTGCGTGATCCTCGCAATCCTGTCGTGACGTGCGTCGGGAATCCGAGCGCGGGTTTCGAGACGGTGGACCCCGATGAGCGAGAGCAGATTTCGACACCGGGAGCCGTGCTGGTCGTGGGGGGTGGCCCCGCTGGGATGGAAGCCGCACGGATCTCGGCGGTGGCGGGGCACTCGGTCACACTCGTCGAGAGTTCATCGCAGTTCGGCAGCATGATCCGAACTTTTGCGCGAGGTGACGGCCGTAGCCGGTTCGCACTCCTCGCGCAGTGGTTGGAGGACGAATGCCGTCGTAGCGGCGTGACGATGCGGACCGGGGCGGCGCTCGACGCCCAAGACCTGGGTGACGCACGCAGCCGGGGCGAGTTTGTTGTCGTTGCCACCGGTAGTGCTGCGAGGCCGCCGACGTATCCGGTCGACGATTCGGTTCGGTGGTTGGATGCGTCGGAAGCCTTCGAGAAGTTGAGCACCGTGGGGCCGGGTCCGGTCGCGCTGATCGATCCCCTCGGTGGACCGATCGCGGTGGCGCTCGCAGAAGCACTCGCGGCCCATGGCATCTCCGTCTCGATTGTGACTCCCGACAGCATCGTCGGTTCGAGGCTCGGTGCGAGTGGGGATCTGGTCGGTGCCAACACGCGCATCCAGCAGGCCGGGGTCACCAGGGTGCTCGCGTCACGTGTCACCGAAATCGCTCGAGGGGCCGTCTGCGTCGAACACGTCCATACCGGCGAGCGGTCACAGCTCGAGTGCGAAGTGGTGATCGACTGCTCGCCTCGTCTGCCGAACGAAACGCTGAAGGAAGAGGCCGACATTCAGGTGGGCGACTCGGTTGCCCCGAGAACTGTTCTCGAATCTATCCGCGAAGGGCGCTTTGCAGGGTTTACTACTAGAACGAGTTTCAATTCTGCAGAGAGGGCTATCTCATGACACAGGGTTCAGTTCGTTCGCTCGAAGGTCGCGTTGCTTTCATCACCGGCGCAGCGCGCGGTCAAGGACGTGCGCACGCGGTCAAGATGGCGCGCGAGGGAGCAGCGATCATCGCGGTCGACGTATGCGCGTCGGTGGCGTCGGACAATTCCTACGACGCAGCAACTTCCGAGGACTTTGCCGAGACGATACGTCTGGTGGAAGCGGAGGGCGGGAAGATCCTCGCCCGCGAGGTCGATGTCCGTGACGGAACAGCGCTCACCGCGGTGGTCAAGGACGGCGTCGAACAGTTCGGACGTCTCGACATCGTGGTCGCCAACGCCGGGGTCTGCAACTGGAATCGATTCTGGGAAATGTCGGACGAGCAGTGGGAAACTCTGATCGACATCAACCTGACCGGAGTCTGGAAAACCCTCAAGGCCTCGGTGCCGGCGATCATCGAGGGTGGGCGCGGTGGATCGATCATCGTGGTCAGTTCGGTGGCCGGACTCAAGGCGCTGCCCGGACAGGCGCACTACGCGAGCGCCAAGTTCGGTCTCGTCGGTCTGACGCAGGCCGCGGCAAAGGAACTGGGGGAGTACAAGATCAGGGTCAACTCGATCCATCCTTACGGAGTGAATACGCCGATGGGGGTCGACCAGGGCGCTCTCGAGGTATTTGCAAAGTTTCCGCAGTACCTTCCCAACTTCACTCCGATCCTCTCGGACATCGCTTTCGCCGAACCTGACGAGATCGCCGATACCGTCCTGTGGCTCGCCGGTGACGGTTCCCGCACCGTCACGGCAAGTCATATCGCTCTCGATCAAGGAAACTCCAAGGTCTGATGACGCCGTACCCGCGCCTCTTCGCGCCACTGCGCCTGGGCAACCTGACACTCCGCAATCGGGTCGTGTTCTCCGCACACCTGACCAATTACGCGGAGAACGGGTTGCCGACGGAGCAGCACGCGGGCTACTACGAGGCGCGGGCACGCGGCGGTGCGGGTCTGATCATCACCGAGGAGCACTCGACGCATCCTTCGGATCGACCGTACGAGAAGATGATTGCGGGCTATCGGCCGGAAGCGATCGAGGGATACCGGCGGATCACCGACGCCGTTCATGCGCATGGTTCGTCGATTCTCGCGCAGATCAACCACAATGGGGGTCAGGGCGCTGGAACCTATTCGCGATCGCCGCTGTTGGCGCCGAGCGCCGTTGCGGATCCGTTGTTCCGCGAGGTGCCCAAGGCTGTCGACGACGCGGACATTGCCGAGATTCTCGCAGGGTTCGCCCTTGTTGCGCGCAACTGCGTTGCCGGTGGCTTCGACGGGGTGGAATTGCAGGCGTCGCAGTCGTCCATCGTGCGCGCGTTTCTCGCACCCTCGACCAACCTGCGCACTGATCGCTACGGCGGGGGCGTGGCGAATCGTGCGCGTTTCCTTCTCGAAGTGCTCGGGGTACTGCGTAAGGCCATCGGCCCGGATCGTGTGCTCGGTGTGCGCCTGAGTGGATACGAAGGAACGCGGGGTGGCATCGAACTGTCCGACGCGGTAACCACCGCCCAACTCATCGAAGCTGACGGTCACGTCGACTACATCAACACCACCGTCGGAATGGCCACGGAAACACTGCATCTGGTCGAAGCATCGATGGCTGTACCCACCGGCTACGCCAACTTCGTCCCGTCTGCGATCAGGGAGGTCATCGATCTTCCAGTCGTCGGAGTCGGCCGTTTCAAGACGCCGGAGCAAGCCGAAGCTGCACTCGAGGACGGTGTATGCGATCTGGTGGGCGTAGTTCGCGGGCAGATCGCCGATCCGGATTTTGTGAACAAAGCGCGTGCTGGTCAATCGGTACAGGTGCGAACCTGCCTGTCCTGCAACCAGGAATGCGTCGGGCGGATGGGTCTGGGACGTTGGTTGGGGTGCACCGCAAATCCGCGCGCTGGTCGGGAATCGGTACCGCTGCCGATGCCGCGGCGACGGGGCCGCACGGTGGTGGTGGTCGGTGGCGGCCCCGCCGGCCTGCAAGCTGCGGCTACAGCGGCCCAGCGAGGTCATGCGGTGACGCTGTTCGAGCGTGAACGAAGACTTGGGGGACAGATTCTTACCGCCTCGGTGGTACCGGCTCGCCGTGAGCTCGCCGACCTCGTCCGGAATCTCGAATCTGAGTGTCGCCGAAGTGGTGTGACGATCGAGTTGGATGCTGGAGCTGATCTCGCGATCGTGGAGGAGCGCGCGCCCGAGGTGGTCGTGATTGCAACCGGAGCGCGGCCTTTACGCCCAGCGTGGGCGGGTAGATCAGAGCGTGTGGTGGGTGTTCGAGACGTTCTCGACGGCAAGATTCTGCCGAGTGGAACGGTGCTCGTCTACGACGAACTGGGATTCCATCAAGGTACGTCGGTGGCGGAGTTCCTCGCTGATCGAGGCTGTGCCGTCACGATCGCGACCAACGGCATGGTGGTCGCGCAGGACCTGAGCATCACCCTGGATTTCGAGGGGTGGAACCGCCGAGCGTTCGAGAAGTCGATCGGTCAACGGACAGATCTGATGGTGACTTCGGTGAGCGCTGGGGCCTCGCCGCTCGTGAGCTTGGTTCACCTTCCGACGGGTGTGACCGAGGAAGTTGCAGTCGACTGGGTGGTCTTCGCGACACAGCAGGAACCTGTCGACGAGTTGTGGAACACCTTGCAGGGAAGCTGTTTCGAGAAATTTCGCATCGGTGACGCCTTGTCTCCGAGGCGTTCGCACGCGGCCGTCATCGAAGGGCATCGGGCCGCGTTGGCGATATAGTCGTCCGTTTTGTCTCCGGTTCTCGAAAGTATGTTCGATTAAACTTTGAGCATGGACAGTCGGGATGCGTGGTAGCTGGATGGTGAGGGCCTCAAGGGGGAGGTTCTGGATCTGGTGCGCGCCCGACACGAGTTGCAGTCGCGGTTGGTGTTGTTGATCGTGGAGGTGTTTTCCCGGGACGTTCTCGGTGGGAAGGGTTTTCGGGCGATCGCGCAGTGGTTGCATGGTTCGACGAATCTGGAGATCGGTGAGTGCTGTCTGCTAGTCGGGTTGGCGCGGTTGTTGATGCTCGAACCTGTTGTCGCGGATGCGTTCCACCGCGGGGATATTGATGCGTTGAAAGCGCGGCAGGTGGCGTCGTTTTGTCAGCATCCACCGAAGAACATGACCCTGGCGGATGTGGACAAGGCTCGCGGGATCTTGTTGGGGTTGGCGTCGAAGAACATCGCCGATTGTGATGCGGTGCGGGCGGCGATTCGGCGGATCGAGAAGCAGTACGGCAAGCGTGAGGACGGCGTTCCGGTCGGCGAGGATTCCGAACGTAACGAGTTCTACGCCTCGAAAGGCTTGTACGGCAGAGTGACTGTGAAGGGTGACCTAGATGCTGTGAACGGGGCACGGTTGATCACGTTGTTGTCGAGCCTGTCGGCGCCGACGCCGGAGAAGGACGGCGTGAAGGACACGCGTACTCCGGCGCTGCGGCGGGCGGACGGGTTCTGCGAGTTGTTGCGCCGGTATGAGCGGGCGGGGTTGGGTCCGATCGAGGGCTGAGTGAAACCACACATCACGGTGACTGCGTCTGCGAAAGACATGACGGACCTGCAAGCGTTGAAAGACCTCCTGCCGTCCACCGAAGAACTCGGATTTGCGAGGGCGGATTGGGTGGGTCCGATCAGTATTGATACTGCCCGGATGTTGGCGCGCGACTGCACCGTCACCCGGATCCTCCTGGATGAGAATGGTGTTCCGCTCGACTGCGGTAAGGAAGCGAGAACGGCGACGGTTCCGCAGCGGCGGGCGTTGGCGGTGCGTGATGGTGGGTGTGCGTTTCCGGGGTGCGGGACACCATCGGGGTGGTGCGATGCCCATCATATTGTTCACTGGAACGATGGTGGCCCAACGGATCTCGATAATCTGATCTTGTTGTGCGGTCATCATCACCGGACGCTGCATCACACGGAGTGGCGGGTGGAGATCGGACCGGATCGCAAATCGGTGTTCTATCCACCGATGTCCGTTGATCCGTATCAGCGGCCGATCGGCGGGAACAGCCCACCCACCGCGGCGTGAACCGCGACAACTGACGAATACGCCGGGGCGCAACAATGCCCCGGTGTATCCGCATGCAGTGTTGCGGTGGGAGGGGCTCGCACCAATACGATCGGGGGATGAGTTCTCCGCGTGACCTTGCTGCCATCCCGAGTCCTTCGCTCGAGGGCACTGCGCTCACCGTCGTGGTCCCGGTCGGTTCTTTCGAACAACACGGACCGCACCTGCCTCTCGATACCGACACTCGGATCGCGAGAGCAGTCGCACAGGCTCTGCCCGACGTCGTCGTGGCCCCGGCCATCGAATACGGGGCGAGCGGCGAACACGAAGGGTTTGCCGGCACGATTTCGATCGGTGCCGAGGCTATGGAAACCGTCGTCGTCGAATACGGAAGGTCGGCGTTCAGATGGACGAAGCGGGTGCTGTTCGTCAACGGCCACGGCGGAAATGGTCCCGCATTGGCCAAAGCGGTGGCACTTCTGCGGTATGAGGGGCGTGATGCTGCTTGGGTGCCGTGCGCTGTTCCGGGTGCCGACGCCCATGCCGGACACACTGAAACGAGCCTATTGCTGCACCTTTCGCCCGATTTGGTGCACATGAGCCTTGCTGAGACAGGAAATTTGTCTCCTATCGCGGACCTGATGCCAGGAATGCGTTCGGGCGGTATGGTCGCTGTGTCGCAAAACGGCGTTCTCGGCAATCCAGTCGGGGCTACCGCCGAAGACGGCGCATACATCTTCGGTGAGTTGGTAGGACGCGTGACGGATGGACTGGCCCGGTGGGAGCCTGGTCCAGATGGGAGGCTTCGGTGACGACCACGACCGAGTGGGGGCGGACGGTCCACCTGCGACGGCTTTCGAGGCTGCGACGAGTTGCAGCACGACGGGCTACGTCCCTTACGATCATCTGATGCGACCAGCAAGACTCCCCGACGGCTTCGGCATTCGGTTGGACCCCAAGGTGCGCACGTACTCGGGTGGCCGGGTACTCATCGGCGGATCTCCGACGCGGATGCTCAAGCTGGCGCCGACGGCTGCGGCGATGATCGGTGACGGCTTCCTCGAGGTGGTCGATCAGCAGAGCGCTGCGGTTGCGCGACACCTTCTCGATTCAGGTGTCGCGAATCCTCGTCCGATGTCGACGCCGTCCGCTGCCGATGTCACGGTCGTGATTCCGGTCAAGGACAACCAGGCCGGCGTCGAACGCCTATTGCCCGTCCTCAAGGATCTGACCGTCATCGTTGTCGACGACGGTTCGGAAGTGCCGGTGGAGCCCCGTCGCGCCTGCCCGGGCACCGGCACCATCACAGTGGTCCGGCACGAGAGTGCCCGCGGACCCTCGGCAGCGAGAAACTCGGGATTGCGTTCGGCCCAAACACGTTTCGTAGCTTTCCTGGACTCCGACGTCATACCGCGTGCCGGTTGGCTCGAGTTGATGTTGGGCCACTTCAGCGATCCGGGGGTTGCCCTTGTTGCACCCCGCATCGTCGCCCTCGATCCGTACGGGACGGCGCTGGCGCGGTACGAGAACATGCGATCGTCTCTCGACCTCGGACGCAAGGAAGCTGCGGTGAAGTCGGGCAGTCCGGTCGCCTATGTCCCCAGCGCCGCCGTGATCGTCCGGCGCGACGTGGCACTCGAATGCAACGGTTTCGACGAGAGTCTCGAAGTAGCCGAGGACGTCGATTTCTGCTGGCGACTGCAGGCTGCGGGTTGGCGACTGAGGTACGAACCGGTTGCGCATGTCGCCCACGATCATCGAGTTCAGTTCGACAAGTGGTTCGCCAGGAGAGCGTTCTACGGCACGGGTGCGGCGCCGTTGGCTGCAAGACACGAGGGTTCGGTTCCGCCGATGGCGATGTCGTTCTCGACGCTCTTCGCGTGCATCGCCGCCGCAACACTGACCCGTTCCGGTCTTGCCGGCGCACTCGGCGCTTTGCTGTTTACCGTTTACCGGCTGCGAAAGATGTTCACCGGCCTGAGTCAACCCACCCGGATCGCGGCGATCCTCACCGCGCAGGGAGTTGTCGGCGGATTCTGGCAACTCGCCTCGGCAATGTGTCGTCACTACTGGCCCGTGACGCTCCTGGCGGTGATCGCCTCCAGGCGAATTCGGCGGCTGGCCGTCGCTGCAGCAGTCACCGAAGGTTTGGTGGACTGGTATCGCCACCGTGAGCCAGGCGGGCTGGGACCGGTTCGGTACGTCTTCTTCAAACGAGCCGACGACATCGCGTATGGAGCCGGACTCTGGCGTGGCGCATTCGACGCCCGCGACTGGGCGGCGCTGAAACCTCGAATCACCAAGTGACAGAAGCCGACTACGCAGATTTCCTGGTTGTCGGTGGTGGCACGTGTGGTTGCGTGGTCGCAGCCAGGCTCAGTGAAGATCCATCCGCCACGGTGATGCTCCTCGAATCGGGAAGCGGATATCGATCGGCGCTCGAACTCCCGGACGTCCTGGGTGATCCGTACCGACTGCCGGTCGGACCTGCGAGCGAATACACGTGGACCTATCCGGTCGAACTGACGCCGCGTCGGGCGTCCACAATTGCGCGGGGGCGGACACTCGGTGGATCCGGAGCCGTCAACGGTGCGTACTTCACCCGCGCGACCCGTGCTGATTTCGAGCATTGGCCGAGTTCATGGCGATACGACGACGTCTTGCCGTACTTCAAGAAGTCCGAAACGGATCGCGATTTCGAGAGCGAGTTCCACGGGACCGCCGGACCGATCCCGGTCGAGCGTCGAGCGTGGGACCAACTGCATCCACTGAGCGGCGAGTTTCATGCGGCAGCGCTCGGAGCAGGCTTTCCCGACGACGTCGACAAGAATGCGCCGGACTCGTTCGGGGTGGGCCGAGTGCCACTGAACGTGTCGGATCATCGTCGGATCAGTACGGCGATCGGGTATCTGATGCCGGCGTTGCACCGGCCGAATCTGCGGGTGGAATCCGGAGTGAACGTCATTCGTATCGCGTTCTCGGGTACCCGTGCGATCGGCGTCGACGTTCTCGGCGACCGCAATGTCCGACGCATTCGTGCCGACCATGTGGTCGTGTGTTCGGGTGCGGTGGCGACACCGCACATTCTCCTCAATTCCGGTGTTGGTCCAGCGGAACAACTCGTAGGGCAGGGAGTTTCCGTCGTTCTCGATCGACCGGGCGTCGGACAGAACTTCGTCGACCACCCGGAAGTGCTGCTGCCGTACCATTTTTCGAAGCCCCGCACGATTCGATCGCAGACTCCGGTGCTGGAGACAGCCCTCAACCTCGCTGAGATCGAAATTCGTCCGTACACCGCATCTTTTACCGAACTGGTTCCCGGTGTGCCTCGCATGGACCACGGCGTCGGAGTGGTCCTCATGGCGCCGCACAGCCGGGGAAGCATCGAACTGGCATCGCGGGATCCCGCTGGGGCGCCGCGTATTCGGTACAACTACGTCGCGTCGGCGCACGATCGAGCTGCCATTCGGGAAGGGATGCGGATCGCCGAGAATCTTCTCGAGTCGATCGCCGAGACGGGGTTGATCGATCGCCCCGTCGTGGAGTACACCGATGAGTGGGTCGAATCCCGCCTGGGAACGTCGCTGCATATGTCCGGTAGTTGCGTGATGGGTGCCGAGGCGGACCCGTTCGCAGTCGTCGACGGTCGGTGCCGTGTGATCGGCGCGCAAGGACTCAGTATTGTTGACACGTCAATCCTGCCGACGATCCCGACCCGCGGCCCGCATGCGACCGCGGTGATGGTCGCGGAACGAGCAAGCGCCATTCTGCTCGGTGACGAGTGACCGCGAGGGGCAGCAGGCTGGGTCGGCCGTCATACCGAATGGTCGTTCTCGCCTATGGGCTGTGATCGGCGTTACAGTGGTCCACGGAGCGGAGGAACGCAAAATATGGCACGTGAACAGGCTGTGCCCGGCAACCCGTGGGTGGCGGTCAGGCCAGGCGATGACGTCGCGTTACTCGCGCGGCGACTTTCGTCTGCCCATCAGTCGTTCATCGATGCTCGCGGCGTGCCCGGCCAGGGGCTGACCGACGACTCCCATGTCCGCTCGGTCGTACTCGAGTCCTGGATGCGTAGCCGCAACAAGGGGGTAAATCCCGATGTGGTCGGCAACCCTGAGATGCTCGAAGGGTTGGAGCTCGAAAAATATCGCTCCGCGCATCCCATGTCACTGATCCGTCCGGTGATTCGGAAACTCCTGGTGGAAGATGCTGCCGAGACCGGACTACTGATCGCGATCAGTGACGCACACGGTCGATTGCTCTGGGTGGAGGGTGACAACTCGGCCAAGGACAAGGCGTTGTCCATGAACTTCGTCGAAGGCGCCGATTGGAGCGAAGATCGTGTCGGCACCAATGCGCCGGGAACGGCGCTTGCTCTCGATCACTCCGTACAGATTTTCGGATCCGAGCATTTCAACCGAACCGTGCACGACTGGAGTTGTTCGGCCGCACCCGTCCACGATCCCACCACTGGGCAAATCCTTGGTGCCATCGACATCACCGGTGGTCCCAGGGTTGCGGTTCCCGAAGTGCTGTCACTGATCCGTGCAACTGTCGCGGCCGCCGAATCGGAATTGCGATTCCATCTCTTGAACTCGCCCATCCCGCTCAGTGCTACGGCTCCGCGCCTCGAAACATTCGGTGCCGGCCGGCCGATGCTGGTTCGCGGCGGTGACCGCATCCCGATTTCGCAGCGTCACGCCGAGATTCTCCTTCTGCTTTCCGAACACCCGGAGGGTCTCAGCTCCGACCACCTTGCGGTCCTGCTCGACGAGGGGGAGCTCGACGCAGTGACCATTCGCGCGGAAATGTCGCGGCTTCGTAAGGTTTTCGGTGCCGACCGGCTTGCTTCGCGCCCCTATCGGATCATCACGGAGTTCACGACAGATGTCGGCGATGTGCGGGCAGCGTTGGATCGAGGCGACGCAGCGACGGCGATGAAACTGTATTCGGGCCCGGTGCTGGCGGGCTCGGCGTCTCCCGGCATCGAAGAGGTGCGGGAAGAACTACGCACCAGGGTTCAGGCAGCTCTGCTACGTGGAGGTGACGCCAACCTTCTGGCCCGGTGGACCACGTCGGTGCACGGCCGCGAAGACTCCGTCGTGTGGGAGGCCTACCTGTCCACGTTGGATCCTCAATCTCCGCTGTATTCGCAGGTCCAGGCAAGAATTGATCTCCTCGACCGCCAATTGGGCATCTGAGAATCATCCGCGTTTCTCGCACGCAACGTACTTGCAACGTTGCAACTCCTAGTGTTGTGAATCACACCCCACCGGGGGGTGGGATTGCAGTCACCGATTTGGTGGGTGCGCCCAGGAAGATCACGTTTACATAGGAGCTTGCAATGACCGTGTACGCCCGCCCAGGTACCGCCGACGCGATCATGTCCTTCCAGTCTCGATACGACAACTGGATCGGCAACGAATGGGTTGCTCCGGTCAAGGGTCAGTACTTCGAGAACCCGACACCGGTGACCGGACAGAATTTCTGTGATGTGGCTCGTTCCACCGCAGAAGACATCGAACTCGCTCTCGACGCAGCGCACGCAGCAGCTCCGGCCTGGGGCAAGACCTCGGTCGCCGAGCGCGCGATCATCTTGAACAAGATCGCTGATCGTATGGAGGAGAACCTCGAATCCATCGCACTCGCCGAGTCGTGGGACAACGGCAAGCCGATCCGCGAGACCCTCAACGCCGACATTCCGCTCGCCATCGATCACTTCCGATACTTCGCGGGAGCTATTCGCGCACAGGAAGGTTCGCTCTCGGAGATCAACTCCGACACCGTGGCGTACCACTTCCACGAGCCGCTCGGCGTAGTCGGACAGATCATTCCGTGGAACTTCCCGATCCTCATGGCCGTGTGGAAGCTTGCTCCCGCCCTCGCTGCCGGCAATGCCATCGTGCTCAAGCCTGCCGAGCAGACGCCAGTCTCGATCCTGCACCTCATCGGCATCATCGGTGACCTGCTGCCTGCCGGTGTTCTCAACATCGTCAACGGCTTCGGCGTCGAGGCCGGAAAGCCGCTCGCGTCCAGCCCGCGTATCAAGAAGATCGCGTTCACCGGTGAGACCACCACCGGTCGCCTGATCATGCAGTACGCGTCGCAGAACCTCATCCCCGTCACCCTCGAACTCGGTGGCAAGAGCCCCAACATCTTCTTCTCCGACGTCCTCGCCTCTAACGACGACTACCAGGACAAGGCACTCGAGGGCTTCACGATGTTCGCCCTCAACCAGGGCGAGGTCTGCACCTGCCCGTCACGTTCGCTGATCCAGGAAGACATCTTCGACGAGTTCCTCGCGATGGCAGCCATCCGCACCAAGGCTGTGCGCCAAGGGGATCCGCTCGACACCGACACCATGATCGGTGCCCAGGCCAGCAACGATCAGCTCGAGAAGATCCTCTCGTACATCGAGATCGGCAAGGCCGAAGGCGCCAAGGTCATCACCGGTGGTGAGCGAGCCGAACTCGGCGGAGACCTGTCCGGCGGCTACTACGTCCAGCCGACGGTGTTCACCGGCAACAACAAGATGCGCATCTTCCAGGAAGAGATCTTCGGACCCGTCGTCTCGGTCACCTCGTTCAAGGACTACGAGGAGGCCATCGAAATTGCCAACGACACGCTCTACGGTTTGGGCGCCGGTGTCTGGTCCCGCGACGGCGGAGTTGCTTACCGCGCAGGCCGCGACATCCAAGCCGGTCGCGTCTGGACCAACACGTACCACCAGTACCCGGCACACGCCGCTTTCGGTGGATACAAGCAGTCCGGCATCGGCCGCGAGAACCACCTGATGATGCTCTCGCACTACCAGCAGACCAAGAACCTCCTGGTCAGCTACGCCCAGAAGGCTCAGGGCTTCTTCTGATCTACCCACCGGCACCCGTGAGCCCCTCGCTGCGGGTGCCGGTGAGCAAGACTGCAACACGCGAAACCTGCACAAACACACGGAGGTTGGAATGAGCGCCACGGACACACCCGATACCGGCGCCGTTCCACCCCGGTTGGTGACCACCGCTGGGGCGGCTGACCTCCTGCGCCGCCTCAGCGGGACTCACGGCGAACTGATGATGCATCAATCCGGCGGATGCTGCGACGGCTCGGCCCCGATGTGTTATCCCTCAGGCGAATTCATCGTCGGGGACCGTGACGTACTACTCGGAATCATCGATCTCCGACTTGCTGTCGGAGAGACTCCCGAAGACCTTCCCACCGGAACCGACGCTGTACAGGTCTGGATTTCCGGATCACAGTTCGAAGCCTGGAAGCACACCCAGTTGGTACTGGACGTCGTGCCCGGCCGCGGCAGTGGATTCAGCCTGGAGTCTCCTGAAGGATTCAGATTCCTCAGTCGAGCAAGGGCATTCACACCGGACGAAAACGAAGCACTCGGCGCGTCGAGCATTCTCGTGGGCGCTGATTGGGAAGCGGGCGTGCGTCCTTTGCCCCCGACGGTTCCCCAGGTGGTCGCCGAGGCCGTCGACGCCTGCCCGGTGCCGGGCGCGACCGCCCGATCCTGAGAACGGCAGCCTGAAGAAGATCTGAACAGACTCGGGGCCGCTCACATGACAGCCAGTTAACAGCACGGTCATCTCCAGGCGACCTTCTCCGTACATCGCCCACATACCGTTCATTTCACGCGACGCATCCACCGTGCGTCGTCTCATTCTTGACCGATTCAGAGGATGGACATGTCTCTTTCCGACCACGCAACCGGCAAAAACGCCGGTGCCGCGGGTGCACACCACGACGGCGCAGACTTCCATGCGGAAGACAATTCGTATCTGGAGAAACGAACACTCCGAAAGGGAACAGCAGGGTGGGTGCTGCTTGCGGGGTTGGGTGTCAGCTATGTGATTTCCGGTGACTACGCCGGCTGGAACAACGGTCTGGCCGAAGGTGGTTTCGGTGGCCTTCTCATCGCGGCGGTTGTCATCGCGGGTATGTACCTGGCGATGGTGCTCGGTATGGCCGAGATGTCGTCGGCACTTCCTGCCGCTGGTGGTGGATACACGTTTGCCAGACGGGCCATGGGGCCCTGGGGCGGATTTGCCACCGGCACAGCAATTCTCATCGAGTACTCGATAGCACCCGCAGCGATCGCGACCTTCATCGGTGCGTACGTCGAGTCCCTGAACCTGTTCGGGATCACCGACGGCTGGTGGGTGTACCTCGCGGTGTACGCGATCTTCATCGGCATTCACCTCACCGGCGCCGGTGAGGCACTCAAGGCGATGTTCATCATCACCGCCATTGCACTCGTCGGCCTGGTCGTGTTCGCGGTTTCGGCTGTCGGCCTTTTCGATTCGTCCAACCTCACCGATATCGCCGTCGACACCAGCGCAGTCGGATCGTCGTCGTTCCTGCCATTCGGTCTGCTCGGAATCTGGGCCGCCGTGCCCTTCGCGATCTGGTTCTTCCTTGCGGTCGAAGGTGTACCGCTGGCCGCCGAGGAAGCACGTGAGCCGGAGAAGAACGTCCCCCGCGGCATCATCATCAGCATGTTGATCCTGATCGTCACAGGCGCAACGGTTCTCTTCCTCGCCACCGGTGCGCTCGGCGCAGACGCCCTGTCCACCTCCGGAAATCCGCTCGTCGAGGCTCTGGGGGACAGCGGAGCGGCAAAGGCCGTCAACTACATCGGACTTGCCGGTCTGGTCGCGAGCTTCTTCTCGATCATGTACGCCTACTCACGCCAGACGTTTGCGCTCTCCCGCGCCGGCTACCTGCCGAAGAACCTGTCGGTGACCAACAAGCGCAAGGCCCCCACTCTCGCTCTCGTCGTACCCGGAATCATCGGCTTCGCGCTCTCACTCACCGGTGAAGGTGCAATGTTGCTCAACATGGCGGTGTTCGGCGCGGCAGTGAGCTACGTCCTGATGATGGTGAGTCACATCGTTCTTCGTAAGCGTGAGCCGAACATGCCGCGCCCGTACCGCACGCCCGGCGGTATCGCCACCACCTCGTTTGCGCTCGTGATCGCGGCAGTGTCGGTGGTGGCCACCTTCCTGGTCGATCCCGTTGCGGCATTGCTGACGTTGGTTGCCTTCGGAGTTCTGATGGCGTACTTCGGTCTCTACAGTCGTCACCACCTTGTTGCCAACTCGCCGGACGAGGAGTTTGCTGTACTTGCACAGGCGGAAGAAGAATTGGGATGAGTCGCGGGATGGCCAAGTATCACCAGCAGGTATCCGGAACCAACTACTCGTTCGACGGTCTCGTCGATCTGATGGCAAAAGCGACACCACTGCGGTCGGGTGACGAACTAGCCGGTTGCGCGGCAAGCTCCGACGCCGAACGTGCTGCTGCTCAATGGGTTCTGGCTGATCTTCCGTTGACGGTGTTCCTCGAAGATCTGGTGGTTCCGTACGAGGACGACGAGGTAACCAGGCTCATCATCGACAGCCACGATCGCCTGGCCTTTGCGCCGGTGGCCCACCTGACTGTCGGCGGACTACGAGACTGGTTGCTCGAGACCGCGTCGGCGCCGGAAGCTTCCGCACGGTTGTCCGCCGTAAGTCCCGGGCTCACCCCCGAGATGGTTGCGGCGGTCAGCAAGATCATGCGCAATCAGGACCTGATCGCTGTCGCCAAGGCCATCACGGTCACCGCGGGGTTCCGCACTACCATCGGACTGCCCGGCCGGCTGAGCACCCGACTCCAACCAAACCACCCGACAGACGATCCACGCGGCATCGCGGCGGCCACATTGGACGGTCTCCTGATGGGATGTGGCGACGCCGTCATCGGTATCAACCCGGCGACGGACTCACCCCAGGCCACCTCGGATCTGCTCCACCTGCTCGACGACATCCGTCAGCGATTCGAGATCCCGACTCAGTCGTGCGTGCTCTCGCACGTGACCACCACGATCGGACTGATCGAATCGGGGGTGCCGGTCGATCTTGTCTTCCAATCGATTGCCGGTACCGAAGGCGCCAATTCCGGTTTCGGAGTGAACATTCCGCTCCTGCGTGAGGGCAACGAGGCCGGGCGCTCCTTGAACCGCGGAACGGTCGGCAACAACGTCATGTACTTGGAGACGGGGCAGGGGTCCGCCCTCAGCTCAGGTGCCCACTACGGCACCGGCGGAGCCCCGGTCGATCAGCAGACACTCGAGACCAGGGCATACGCAGTGGCACGTGATCTCGAACCGCTGCTGGTCAACACCGTGGTCGGCTTCATCGGTCCCGAGTATCTCTACGACGGCAAGCAGATCATTCGCGCGGGCTTGGAGGATCACTTCTGCGGAAAACTCCTCGGGCTGCCGATGGGAGTGGACGTCTGCTACACCAACCACGCCGAAGCCGATCAAGACGACATGGACAACCTGCTCACCTTGCTGGGCGTCGCCGGCGCGGCGTTCGTGATCGCGGTGCCCGGCGCCGACGACGTGATGCTCGGCTATCAAAGTCTGGCGTTCCACGACGCGCTGTATGTGCGTAAGGTTCTCGGTTTGCAGCCCGCCCCGGAGTTCGAGACCTGGCTCCACAACTTGGGGATGACCGACGCAAACGGTCGGGTTCTTCCGATCGACGCCGAAATGTCGCCGTTGCGGGCTTTGACGGTGAACTCATGACCGAGGACCAGGCACCGATCCTCGATTTCTGGGGTCCACTGCGCAAGACCACACAATCGCGTATCGGGCTGGGGCGTGCCGGAGATTCGTTGCCCACCAAGCGGGTTCTCGAATTCAAGGCAGCTCACGCCGCAGCCCGCGACGCGGTCCACGAGCCACTCGACTCCGAGACGCTTGCCAGTCGGGTCGAAGGGGTGGGCATCGGGGCGCCGGTGGTGGTGGCGAGCAGCGTCTCCACCCGCAGTGAGTATCTCCGGAGACCCGACCTGGGGCGCCAGCCGGCTGACCTGAGCGCGATCAAGAGCTCCGACAAGGAAATCGGGTTCATCCTCGCCGACGGACTCTCCCCGCGAGCACTGATGGACCACGGCGAGCAACTATTGTCCGCGTTGGTCACGGTGTTGGGGGAGCGGTACTCGATTGCGCCGCCGGTGATCGCCACGAATGCCCGTGTGGCACTGGGTGATCACATCGCCGCCGCGATGGGAGTGCAGACGGCGATCGTCCTGATCGGCGAACGTCCAGGGCTCTCCGTTGCGGACAGCGTCGGGATCTATCTGACTCATCTTCCGCGCGTCGGTCGTACCGACGCGGATCGAAACTGCATTTCCAATGTCCACCCACCCGAGGGACTCGGATACGAGCAGGCTGCTCGTGTCGTCCTGGGATTGGTGACGGGAGCGCGCCAGTTGGGCCGCTCCGGCGTCGACCTCAAGGACACCTCTCGCGCCGACGCCGTTGCGTCGGGAGAAGTGCTGACGCTCGATTAATTGACAACTGCACGGCATACCCGGGTCGATCGACCCGGGTATGCCGTCGTACCCGAATCACGACGAAAACGAGGGAATCGATGTTCCGTTCGCTGCATGCCCGCGCCCTGTGTGCGTTGGCGGTAGGTAGTGTCCTGTTGAGTGCAACTGCATGTAGTTCGGCCGAGAGCGCCCCGAAAGAAGATGTGGCGCAGAGTGGTTCATCCTGTGCTGCGTTGGATCCCAGTCTGGCGTGGTACGGCGACAACCGTGTGAGGTTGGATGCCATGATGACGGAGTTCGGAACGTGTGGAGCTGCAGGTGATGTCGATGACGGAGCTCCGTTGGCGCTCTTCGACTGGGACAACACAGTTGTCAAGAACGACATCGGAAGCGCCACTGCATTCTGGATGATCAAGAACAACAAGGTGTTACAGCCCGCCGGAGCGGACTGGGCAACCACCAGTCGCTTCATGACTCCAGCCGGCGCTGCCGCACTTTCCGCCGCGTGTGGCTCGGAGACCGCCCCGGGTCAACCCTTGGTAACCAGTACCGACTTGGACTGCGCTGACGAGATCGTTGCGGTACTCGAGGAGAAGACTCGCGACGGACAGGTTGCATTCGACGGCTACGATCACCGCCGGACCAAGGCTGCATACGCGTGGGCGGTGCAGTTGATGGCAGGGCACACCGAGGACGAGATCACCGAGTACGCCCGCGCAGCGCGTGCCGAGAATCTCGCTGCTGCAGAAGGATCCGATCAGACCGTCGGTACCACGGAAGTCGACGGCTCGGTGCGTTACTACGCGCAAGTCGAAGATTTGGTGAAAACCCTCGGCGCTCATGGATTCGACGTGCGGATCATCTCCGCGTCGGCCGAACCGGTCGTTCGTGTCTGGTCGGAGCAGCTGGGATTGGATGCCGATCACGTGATGGGAGTTCGGCCGATCGTCGAGGGCGGCGTTCTGACGGGGCGCCTGCGGGGATGTGGTGGGGTTGCGGACGGTGACGACTCGGTCATTCCGTACATCGACGGGAAGCGGTGCCAGGTCAACGAGGTTGTCTACGGGGTTCAAGGGCCTACGGCGTTCGAGCAGTTGGCCGCCGATCGACGTCAGGTATTTGCTGCCGGTGATTCTGTCACCGACGTGACGTTCCTCGGAGATGCGACCGGTGCGCGCCTGGTGATCAACCGCAACAATCCCGAACTGATGTGCAATGCCTACGACAACAGTGACGGGAAATGGCTGGTCAACCCCATGTTCATCGAACCGAAGTCCCGGGCGGACGCTCCCTATCACTGCTCGACCGATGCTTACACCGACGCGGCCGGGGCAAAAGGTGCCGTGACCCGCGCAGACGGCAGCGTGATCCCCGATCAGGCCGATACCGTCGCGTGACGGTCGACTTGTCGCGGTGACTTCACAACGATCGATCGGGGTGTGATCTGATTCTGTCGAGCCCTTTGTCGGGCTGCGGAAACCCACGGGTGTCCGCTGTGATGCTGGAGCCGCAGAGGCGGCACGTGAGTAGGAGAAATCGATGGCCTTCGCTGGCAATGTGGACGAGTTGGCACTGCTCCAAGCAGTACGTCTCAAGGAGCGGGTCGGAGCGGTCGTCCTGGCCGAGCACCTGGGCGTCAGCTCGGCTTCCGGTCAAGCTGCGTACGACGCACTTGTCGCGCAGGGCAAAGCGGTCGAAGCGGAAAACGCCATCAGCCTGACCGAGAAAGGTTTGGCAGAACTCGAAGATCAGTTGGACGCCGAGCGCGTCTCGATCGACGAGGACTCCATCGGTGAGGTGTACGAGGCGTTCCTTCCCTTGGACGAGGAGTTCGCCGCGCTCATCGACGACGCAGATGCGGATTCCCTTGCAGAGTTGGATCGCCGGGCTGCAAACCTGTTCGACGATCTGTCGGCATTCGTTCCGCGGTTGTCTCGTTACCAGGATCTCTTCTCGGATGCTCTCGCGAAAGTGCAAGCGGGGGAGTCCAAGTGGATTTCCGAACCGATCATCGACTCCTACGCCACGGTGTGGGGCGAGATCCGTCAGGAACTGTTCGGGGCTGCCGGTAAGGCTTGATCCGTAGCGTTGCACCGTGACGCCGTTTTTCGAGGGCCGTCCGATTCGTGAGAACGAATCGGACGGCCTGCGGCATGTCGAGGGTCGTGAAACTCGTTACCATTGCATACAGGTGGTGACTGAGATCACTCCTACCCCCTTTCGGGGGTAGTGCGGGGGTGAGCCACATCACTACCTTTCCTCCTATCGACGGTGATGCCCACAGGGCGACACCACGGGACCACGGAGGAATCGAGTGACCACAGTCTCTCCCACAGGCGGCACCAGTGCCGCCGGCGCCGGGGGTGCGAGTGCCGCAGGTGCGACGCAGCCCCCGCAGAACACCACCAGTGTGCGGCGCGTCGCAATCGCGAGTTGCATCGGCACGACTATCGAGTTCTACGACTTCTTCATCTACGGAACCGCTGCGGCACTTGTCTTTCCGACGGTGTTCTTCCCCGCGCTCGGTGCCACTGCGGGAACTGTCGCATCGTTTGCGACTTTCGCAGTCGCATTCATCGCCCGGCCCGTCGGCGCAATGTTGTTCGGACACTTCGGTGATCGCATCGGTCGCAAGAAGACGCTGATCTCGACGCTCCTGCTCATGGGTATCTCGACGCTCCTGATCGGCTTGCTGCCGGGTGCTGCAACCATCGGTGTCGCGGCCCCGATCATCTTGGTGCTCTTGCGATTCGGCCAAGGTTTCGCGGTCGGTGGTGAGTGGGCAGGCGCAACCTTGCTCACGGCGGAATACGCTCCACCGGGCAAACGTGGTCTGTATGCGATGTTCCCGCAGCTCGGCCCTGCAATCGCCTTCGTTCTCTCGAGCAGTACCTTCCTCATCACCGGCGCAGTTCTCGGCGACACCAACCAGGCTTTCCTCGATTACGGCTGGCGTATCCCGTTCCTGTTCTCCATCGTGTTGGTCGGCATCGGCCTCTACATGCGGCTCGCTATCGAGGAGACTCCCGTCTTCAAGGCGGAGCAGGCAGAGCGCGTCGCGGAGCAGAAGAACGAAGCACCTCGCACCCTCCCGTTCCTGGATGCTTGGCGGTTCCAGACCAAGGAGATCCTGCTCTCGGCAGGCGCCCTGGCTTGCCTGTTCGCGTTTTTCTACATGGGCACGGCTTTCCTGACGAGCTACGGAACAAAGACCCTCGGCTTCTCCCGTCCGTTCGTCCTGTCGGTCGGTATCGCTTCCGCGGTTGTCTTCGGTGCGGCGATCGTCGTTTCCGCTCTGTACTCGGACCGCATCGGGCGCCGCAAGGTCATCATGATCTCGTGTGGTCTGGCCGTCGTCTGGGCGCTGGTGCTGTTCCCGCTCCTGGACACCGGAACACCGATCGCGTTCATCCTCGGAATGTTCGGCACGCTGATGATCTTCGGAATCGCGTACGGCCCCTGCGGTGCGCTGCTTCCGGAAATGTTCCAGACCCGCTACCGCTACACCGGTGCCGGCCTCGGCTACAACCTCGCCGGAGTGCTCGGCGGCGCAGTGCCGCCGCTGATCGCCGCACCGCTGGCCTCGGCCTACGGGAGTATGGCCATCGGAATCATGTTGGCAATCCTCGGTGTGGTGAGTCTGGTCTGCACCTGGGCGCTCGTCGAGACCAAGGACCACGCGCTGTAACCACTGTGCGCCTTTATTAACCGCCGGCGGTTAATAAAGGCGCACAGCAGGCGGGTGGGGTGTCCGGACTCTGAACAGTTACGGCCACCCCGCACCGGGAAGTATGTCGTGCATCACACCGAATCGAGTAAATTCGTAGATGAGAGGGTCCGCTGCGGCGGCCCCTCTCATAGGTGCCTGAACAGGTAACCGGAGAGGACAGAACACATGAGTACGCCGCTGCCCAGCTATACGTCCGGAGTATGGGACGGTCCGATGCTGGGCGACACCATCGGAGACAACCTCGATCGCACGGTTGCCGCACACGGCGACCGCGATGCGTTGATCGACCACGCCAGCGGTCGACGATGGACGTACCGGGAGTTCGCCGAGCAGGTGAACGGGCTCGCTGCCGGACTGCTTTCCCGTGGTGTGGGGAAGGGCGATCGGGTAGGAATCTGGGCTCCCAACTGTCCGGAATGGACGTTCACGCAATACGCGACGGCAAAGGTCGGCGCGATCCTGGTCAACATCAATCCGGCGTACCGCTCGCACGAGTTGCAGTACGTACTCGAGCAGGCCGGGATCTCGACGCTGGTGTCTGCGGCCAGCTTCAAGACCTCGGACTACGCGTCGATGATCGAGACGGTGCGGCCGCAGTGCCCGGATCTGACGTCGGTGCTCCTGCTCGGTTCACCCGAGTGGGACGCGGTGCTTGCAGACGGCTTGGCGGCGCAGGCAAGCGATCCGGCTCCGCTCGCCGCAGCCCAGGCCGCGTTGTCGGCCGACGACGCGATCAACATCCAATACACCTCGGGTACTACCGGTTTCCCGAAGGGCGCGACGCTCAGTCACCACAACATCCTCAACAACGGCTATTTCGTCGGCGAGTTGTGCCACTACAGCGAGGTCGATCGGGTGTGCATCCCGGTGCCGTTCTACCACTGTTTCGGCATGGTGATGGGCAACCTTGCGTGCACCAGTCACGGTGCTGCCATGGTCATTCCGGGTCCGGCTTTCGATCCGCGTGCTTCGCTCGAAGCCGTTCAGGCTGAAAAGTGCACGTCCCTCTACGGCGTTCCGACGATGTTCATCGCGGAGTTGGCGTTGCCTGACTTCGACAGCTTCGATCTGTCGTCCCTTCGCACCGGCATCATGGCGGGCTCGCCCTGCCCGGTCGAGGTGATGAAGCAGGTCATCGATCGCATGGGCATGTCGGAGGTGTCCATCTGCTACGGCATGACGGAGACCTCGCCGGTGTCGTTGCAGACCCGCTCGGACGATTCGATCGAGCAGCGCACCGAAACGGTCGGCCGGGTAGGGCCGCATCTCGAGATCAAGATCGTCGATCCGGCAACCGGATTGACGGTGCCCCGCGGCGAGCCGGGTGAACTGTGCACGCGTGGTTACTCGGTCATGCTCGGATACTGGGAGAACCCGGAGAAGACCGCCGAGGCGATCGACGCTGCCCGGTGGATGCACACCGGAGACATCGGAGTCATGGACGAGGCCGGATACGTCGCCATCACGGGACGCATCAAGGACATGGTCATCCGCGGTGGCGAGAACGTCTATCCGCGTGAGATCGAGGAGTTTCTCTACACCCACCCCGACATTCTCGATGCGCAGGTCATCGGCGTACCCGACGCAAAGTACGGCGAGGAATTGATGGTGTGGGTCCAGATGCGCGAAGGTGCAGACGATCTCGACGCCGATTCGGTCCGCGCGTTCTGCACCGGCAAGCTCGCGCACTACAAGATTCCGCGGTACGTCCATGTCGTCGACGAGTTCCCGATGACAGTCACGGGCAAGGTCCGCAAGATCGCGATGCGAGAACAGGCGATCGAATTGATCGGTCAGGCCTGAGAGTATGTCCGCGAACCCAGGGGAGCGTGAGCCGGTACGCCCCGAGATCGCGCTCTCCTGGAAGCGTTCTCGACTCAGTGGCCTCGACCCGTCGTCGGCCATCGCCGTGGACACCGAGGAGCAGGACGGTGAGTCTCGTTTGCTCCGGGCCGCCGCACCCGTGCTCGACGAAGTTTCGCAACAGATCGCGGGCACCGGTTTCTGCGTGCTGCTTGCCGATCGCGAATGCCGCGTGGTCGCTTCGGTGTACTCCGACAGTCGCGTCGAGCGAACGATCGAGCGGTTGGGTGTCGTCAACGGCTCACGCTTCGGTGAAGAGCACGCCGGCACCAACGCGCTTGGTACACCCCTCGAGGTCGGACGAAGCGTGGTGATCCACGGTGACGAGCATTTCCTCGACAGCCTCAAGGGTTTGAGCTGCTACGGACAGCCGATCCTGCATCCCGTCACACGTCGTGTCGAAGGCATTCTCGACATGACCGGCGTTGTCTCGCAGGCCAACCCACTGTTCGCGCCCTTCCTTGCACGTGCTGCAGCGGACATCGAGAAACGGCTGCTCGAAGGCTCGAAAGCATCGGAGCAGCGGCTGGTCGACGCATTCCAGCGAGTTTCACATCAGCGCCACATTGCCGTCGCGGCCATCGGCGACGACATCCTGCTGAGCAACCGAACCGCTTTGGATCTGCTCGACACCGCAGACCATGTATCGCTCCGTTCCTTGATTGCCGACCTGAATCCGGACCAATCACGATTGGTGACAGTCGAATTGGCGTCCGGCGCGCTGGCGCGAGTTCAAGCCGACCGGATTTCCGGGGCTGACGGTGGTGCGCTCTTCCTGGTCGAACCACTCCAACGGGAACGGGCACCGATCCGCAGAACGCACGAGCGGGCACCGTCTCCGGGCGAACGACTGCGGCGCGACCTGATGCGGGCGCGGGCAACCTCTGCCGCCGTGGCGATCTCGGGTGAAGCAGGATCCGGCCGAACCTCGGCAGCATCGGACGTAGTCGGCAGTGTCGATGCGAGTTGGCTCGATGCCACGCGAATCGCGTTCGACGGCCGTGAGCAGTGGGTCACCGATCTCGTGCGAGCGGCCCGTAAGCGTTCGGGCGTGGTCGTGATCGAACAGGTACAACTCCTTCCTGACTCGGTGTTGCCGCTGGTCGCAGACCTGATCGACGCCAGCGCCGAGGGGCCGAAAATCGTACTGACCAGCGGAGCGGCAGTTGATCTTCCGCCGACCATCGCCGCGCTGCTCTCACGATGCGCCTCCCGGGTTGTCATCACCCCACTGCGCGAGCGACAGGCTGAGATCGCCGAGTTGGCACAAGTCATGTTGGAGGGGATCTCACCAGAACTGAGATTGACCGCCAGCGCTGCCGAAGCACTCGCGGCGGCCAACTGGCCGGGCAACCTGGCCGAATTGCGCGTCGTGTTGAATCGCGCCTCGGATGAACGCTCGAGCAATCGCATCGACGTCGCTGATCTGCCCGAGGACTATCGCACCACGACCAAGGTGTCGCGGTTGGCAGGGCGGGAGAAAGCCGAGCGCCAGGCGATCATCGGAGCGTTGAAAGACTGCGGCGGCAACAAGGTTCACGCGTCGGCGCAACTCGGAATCAGCCGAAGCACTCTCTACACACGGATGCGGGCGCTCGACATCACTGTGTAGTTTGCTGTCCGACTTCAGTTGTACAAAGTTCGGACAGTTAGCACCCCTGGAAGCGCGGAAGTATGGCGTGCATCACATTCGCACCTCACTACTTCAGGGGAGTTTCCGATGACGGCAGTAGCCGAACACACCATCAGTTCCGCGGTACAGGGTTTCCTGAACGGACCGAAGAAGCTCTACATCGGCGGCGAATTCGTCGACGCCGCTTCGGGTCAGACCTTCGCGACGTACAACCCGGCTGACGGACAGAAGCTCGCAGACGTGGCACACGGTCAGGCCGAAGACATCGACCGCGCGGTACGTGCCGCTCGAACGGCTTTCGAGGACGGCCCCTGGTCACGTATGAAGGCAAACGAGCGCGAGCGGATGATCTGGCGCGTCGGCGACATTCTCAGTGCTCGTGCCGAGGAATTCGGTCAGCTCGAAGCTCTCGACAACGGCAAGTCCGTTGCCATCGCCACCGCCGTCGACGTGGCTTGGGCCGCAGACGTTTTCCGCTACTACGCGGGTTGGGCCACCAAGATCGAAGGCAGCACCGTCAACGTGTCGATGCCCTTCTCTCCGGGCGGCGAGTTCCACGCCTACACCCTGCGTGAGGCGATCGGCGTCTGTGGACTGATCGTGCCGTGGAACTTCCCGCTGCTGATGTCGTCGTGGAAGCTCGCCCCCGCGCTCGCCGCCGGCAACACGGTGATCCTCAAGCCCGCTGAGCAGACCCCGCTCACCGCACTGCTTCTCGCGGAGGTCTTCGAAGAAGCAGGCTTCCCGCCCGGCGTCGTCAACATCGTTCCCGGCTTCGGCGATGCAGGTGCTGCTCTGTCCGGCCACGACGACGTGGACAAGGTTGCGTTCACCGGTTCCACCGAGGTGGGTAAGAAGATCGTCGACGCCGCCAAGGGCAATCTGAAGAAGGTTACGCTCGAGCTCGGTGGCAAGAGCCCCAATATCGTGTTCGCCGACGCCGATTTCGATTCCGCGGTGGAGGGTTCGCTCAATGCGTGGCTGTTCAACCACGGACAGTGCTGCGTTGCGGGTACTCGTCTGTACGTCGAGGACACCATCTTCGAGAAGTTCACCGAGGCCGTCGCGCACGCAGCGAGCCAGGTCAAGATCGGACCCGGCCTCGATCCCACCACCCAGCTCGGACCGCTGGTCTCGCAGGAGCAGTTCGACAAGGTGACCGGCTACCTGCGTGAGGGAATCGCCGACGGCGCACGTGCACTGACGGGCGGCAACCGCTGGGGCGATCAGGGCTACTTCGTCGAGCCGACCGTCTTCGTTGACGTCAAGCCCGAATTCTCCATCGTTCAGGAGGAGATCTTCGGACCCGTCGTGGCGGCGCTGCCGTTCAATGCGGACGACGGACCGATCACTGCCGCAAACGATTCCATCTACGGCTTGGCCGCCGGCATCTGGACCCGGGACATTTCCAAGGCTCACCGCACGGCGAAGCGCTTGAAGGCCGGTTCGGTGTGGATTAACCAGTACAACGGCTTCGACACTGCAATGCCCTTCGGTGGATACAAGCAGTCCGGCTGGGGCCGCGAGCTCGGCGCTTCGGCTATCGATCTCTACACCCAGACCAAGGCCGTCAACATCGCTCTCTGACCGACCCCATCGCTCATTCTCTCGTCCGACAATCAAGGAGATCACCAGTGAAGACCAAAGCTGCTGTACTGCTCGAGCCCGGAAAGCCTTTCGAGATCATGGAACTCGACCTCGACGGCCCGGGTGTGGGTGAGGTACTGATCAAGTACACCGCTGCCGGACTGTGCCATTCGGATCTGCACCTGACCGACGGTGATCTCCCGCCGCGTTACCCGATCGTCGGCGGACACGAAGGCTCGGGCATCATCGAAGAGGTCGGCCCAGGCGTCACGAAGGTCAAGCCGGGCGACCATGTCGTGTGTAGCTTCATCCCCAACTGCGGCACCTGTCGCTACTGCTCGACCGGTCGCCAGAACCTCTGCGACATGGGTGCCACCATCCTCGAAGGCTCGATGCCCGACGGTTCCTTCCGTTTCCACGGCAACGGAATGGATTTCGGCGGAATGTGCATGTTGGGAACGTTCTCCGAGCGCGCCACCATTTCTCAGCACTCGGTAGTCAAGATCGACGACTGGCTTCCCTTGGAGACAGCGGTGGTCGTCGGCTGCGGCGTGCCTTCGGGTTGGGGAACGGCAGTAAATGCCGGTAACCTTCGCGCCGGTGACACCGCTGTGATCTACGGCATCGGTGGTCTCGGCATCAACGCCGTCCAGGGCGCCGTTTCGGCCGGCTGCAAGTACGTCGTTGTGGTCGATCCGGTTGCTCTCAAGCGTGAGACCGCACTGAAGTTCGGTGCAACCCATGCCTTTGCAGACGCCGAGAGCGCTGCTGCCAAGGTCAACGAGCTGACGTGGGGACAGGGTGCCGACGCTGCGCTCATCCTTGTCGGCACCGTCGACGAGGACGTGGTCAGTGCAGCGACGGCAGTGATCGGCAAGGGTGGCACCGTGGTGATCACGGGACTCGCCGACCCCGCCAAGCTGACCGTTCACGTGTCGGGTACCGACCTGACGCTGAATCAGAAGACGATCAAGGGCACGTTGTTCGGGTCCATGAATCCGCAGTACGACATCGTGCGACTGCTGCGTCTCTACGATGCCGGTCAGCTCAAGCTCGACGAACTGATCACCAACACCTACAGCCTCGAAGACGTCAACAAGGGCTACCAGGATCTACGTGACGGCAAGAACATCCGTGGCGTGATCATTCACGACAAGTAACCCCAAGTGCTGTGCGCCTTTATTAACCGCCCGCGGTTAATAAAGGCGCACAGCACTATTTCTTGGCTTTCGACAAAATCTGCATCAACTGAAGTAGCGCCGAGAACTTCGCGAACACCGAGCGCGAGACCACCGGACCGAAAGCCGCGGTGTCGGTTGCGTCGAAGGCGTCGAGCAGATCCCGAAAGCTTTCGATCTGCTTGATCATCGCGTCCAGGTCGACGTGCGTGACGGCGTCGGCTTCGCGCAGAGCGAGCAGGTACTGCGGCGCCGTCACCAAGGCGACCGCCGGGATCTTCCGCTCGAACAGTGGTTCGCCCTCACCGAAATGAATGACCGGTCCTGGCGCCACGATTCGGCGATCGCCCGCTCCAATGTCGCGCCACAGCGGTGCAACGATGTCGTGCACTTCCCGACTCGTCGCGTAGAGCAGTTCCGGTTCCGGAGTGGTCTCCAAGGCATAGCCGCCGGTCGAGTTGTCCTCGGTATCACCCAGTGCGCCGAGGTGCTCGATGGCGATCCCCGCTACGGCGCGCGCCTGACCGGCTTCGCCCTTCCACATCTCGGGGTGCGCTTCGAGCCAGGTGGACGTTGCCTGTCCGTGCTTGGACACCGCTGGAATACGAAGGTGGCCAGTCGTCAGGACAAAAACGTACGACCGTCGATGCGGCTGCGCCACGGCGTGCCGCGCCAACGCCAACATTCCCAGATGGCCGTTCTCCTCGACACCGTTGGTTCCGTCGCTGTGAGTGATGAGCAGAATCGTCTCTTCGGGTGAGGTTCCGGGGGACACCGCCCACACCGTGTCGGTCCGGGTGTCCGGATGCAGAGTCGCATCCAGTACCAGAGTCGCCAGCTGACCGGAGCGAGCTGCAGCGACAACCTTCGCGCCCTCGTCGCCGGCCACCCAGACGGCGGGGATGTCGTGATATGGCTGCGTGAACGGAAGATATTGTCCCAGTGCGTTGTCCGGAGCGATGTCACGCCACACCGCGATCACGCCGAGGACACCGGCCTTGCGGGCCTTGTCGAGCTTCGGGCCCAGAAGTGTTGCGGAGAGAACCGGATTTCGAAGTGTCTCGTCGGTGGCGATCGGGCCCCACTCGCTGACCAGTAGCTTGCGGGGGAGATCGATGTGCGGGACCTCGATCACTGCGATCGCGCCCTTGGCCGCCGACCACTTGGGGCGTCGCGCGCTGACGTAGACCAGGGGAGCGGAGATTCCCTGTGGCCCGGTCAATCCGGAGTAGGGGAATGCGGACGAAACTCTGATCGGTCCCGTCGGCAATTCGATGCGAAGTCCGTCAGGTGTCGCCGGCAGATCCCAGCGTTCGAAAGTGTGTGAATCACGCCGGACGTCGAGGCCCAGTTCGGTCAGTTCGTTCGCGACTTCTTCCACCACCTCGTGGTGTGCAGGAGAGCCCGTCAATCGTGGGCCCAGCGCGTCGAGTCGCTGTTGGCCGGCAAGGAGGAGATCGCGATCGACGGCCTGGCCGTGATTCATGGGATTGCCTTTCGTACTACGTGGCGTCTGCTCTGGCGAGGCGCCTGCCCGTGTCGTGTCCACGGTACCGAGCGGTCTGAAAACGGGACGAAGGCGCGTCGGATATGCCGTTTTCGCAGATATACCGGGTGCCAACAGGCCGATCGGTCCGTACCGTATGTCCCTGGCACCGAAAGACTCCGTGTTCTTCGGACAGACCAGTCCACGGCGAGAGAGGCCTACGTTGGCTACGTATCTTTACAGGTTGGGGAAGTTTGCTTTCCGCCACAAGTATCTTGTGGTGGCCGCGTGGATTATCGTGATCGCGGTGGTGGGGGGCGCAATCAGCGCCACAAATCCGACGTTCTCCAAAGAATTCAATCTTCCGGGCACTGATTCCCAACGTGCGACCGAGTTGATGAACGAGAACTTTGCAGCGGCAGCAGAGCAACAAACTCAGGCGTCGACCAGCATTCTCATCGCGGCAGACGACGGACTTGCCGCACACAGCGATCAGATCGACCAGTTGATCGCGCAGGCGAAGACGTTGCCGGATATCGTCGATCCCGAGAAGATCGTCAATCCGGTGACCCTCGCGGAGGCAAATCCGGCGGTGGCGTCGGCCGTTCTCGGCGACAACGGCAAGGTCGGGCTGATCCAGCTCAATCAGTCGATTCGCATCGAGGATCAGACACAGGCCAACAAGACGGCGTTCCTCGACTTGATGGCAAAATTCCGCACCGGTGGCCTGCAAGTCGAAGGCACCGGTTCGATGATGCAGGTACAGGCCGCAGGTGGTCTGTCGGAGATGCTCGGCTTCGCGGTGGCGTTCATCGTGATGATCGTGGCGTTCGGCGCGCTCATTGCGGCCTTTATTCCGCTGTTCACCGCAATTCTGGGAATTGCGCTGGCCACTCTGACTGTCACCCTCGGTTCGGGCTTCTTCGACATCGACGAAGGCGTCACGGGAATCGTCACGATGATCGGCATCGCAGTCTCGATCGACTACGCGTTGTTCATCGTTTCGCGTTACCGCAGTGAGCTCAATTTGGGCGGAACGAGGGAAGCCGCTGCCGGGCGCGCAGTGGGTACTGCCGGTTCGTCCGTCGTCTTCGCCGGCCTGACGGTTGTGGTCGCGCTGGCAGCCCTGGCGGTGGTCGGGGTTCCGATGATCACCCAGATGGGAATCTCTGCAGCGGTTGCCGTCATCATCGCCGTCCTCGGCGCAATCACGTTGATCCCGGCTGTCCTGGGTATCTTCGGCAGATTCGCGTTCTCGCCTCGTATCCCCGGGCTTCGCCACGGTGACGAGCCCGAGACGATGGAATCCAACGGACATCGCTGGGCCAAGATAGTCACCAAGTACCCGTGGCCGATCGCGGGTGCTGCGCTGGTGCTTCTGGTGATCGCGGCTATTCCGATGACGAAGCTCGAACTCGGACTCTCGTTCACTCAGGACGAAGAGCGGCCGGCACTTGCCCTGCTGCAACGTGGGTTCGGTGAAGGCGTCAATGGCGAATTGTTCGTCGTGCTCGACGCGCCTGACGGCACCGATATCACCGCGATTGCCGAAGGCACTGTCGCGCACATCAAGGGCCTCGACAACGTCGCAACTCCGGATCAGTTGATGTGGGTCGGAAACGGACCCGACGCGGCAAACCCGATGGCGGGCGCCAACTCTGCGCTCATCGCGGTCACCCCGCAGATGTCACCGAGCGGCCCCGAAACTCACGAGCTGATGAATCAGATCCGGGATTACGGATCGACGGTGAAATCGGAAGGCGCAGAACTCGGTGTAGCGGGGCAAACCGCGATCGTTGCCGACATGTCGTCGAAGCTCAGTTCCGCGCTCATCCCGTATCTCATCGTGGTTGTGGGTCTGGCGTTCATCATCATGATGGTCGTCTTCCGCTCGATCCTGGTGCCGCTGACCGCAACTCTCGGATTCCTGTTTTCCGTCTGTGCGACCTTCGGCGCCACAGTGGCCATCTTCCAGGAGGGCGACTTCGGGCTGATCGAGCACACACAACCCATCATCTCGTTCCTGCCGATCTTCATGATCGGTGTGGTCTTCGGGTTGGCGATGGACTATCAAGTGTTCCTCGTGACGCGAATGCGCGAGGAATACGTGCACGGATTGTCGGCCAAGGACGCCATCATCTCCGGCTACACCCATGGTGCTCGCGTGGTCGCGTCGGCGGCCATCATCATGATCTCCGTGTTCGGCGCATTCATGCTGTCCTCGGAGACGACAAGCAAGATGATGGGCTTCGGCCTCGCGGCGGCAGTCTTCTTCGACGCCTTCATCATCCGCATGATCGTGATACCTGCGGTCATGTCGATTCTCGGTGATTCGGCATGGAAGTTGCCGGCGTGGCTCGACAAGATCCTGCCGAACGTCGACATCGAGGGTGAAGCGATTCGACGGATTCCGATCGAGCAGGATCCGGATTCCGATCCAGACCCGAATCAGGTGCCTGTGAGGGTGTAAGCACTCAGGTCGTCAGGACGGGGTGCCGGTTGCACAGCAACTGGCACCCCGTTCTTCTGTGTTCATACGGAGCCCGCGCGATAGGAAACCATCCGGTTGGTAACAGAAATCGCTGTGATCGCGACAGGACATCCAGAGGCGACGCGCATCGGGAGCGGGCCGTGACGGTGACTGCGAGGGTACGTGTCGAAGGAGCAAACCGATTTGAAGCGGGCCGAGAAGTGGACCTTCGCGCTGACGGTCGTCTCCCTGATCGCCGGTGGGACAGTGGTTGCCGGGCTGGTGGATCGGTGGAGCAGTTCGCCGTCCGATGACATCTCGGTAGCTGCGTCATCTTCGATCACCATGACATCCACACCGGACGAGATTCCGGTGGAGGACGTGCCTGAATTCTCGTACGTCACGCCGAGCGCGGTGTACCCGACCGCGATTCCGGGTTGTGAGAGTGTCGAAGCGCCGGACGACGACCACGGAATCTCGATCTTCACATCGACAGGCGGCGACGACGCGTACGACGACCCACGTTTTCCGTGGTTTTCCGGCGCCAAGGCTGTATCGATGTCGGATGCGGTCGCCGATGCGATTCCGGACGGCGTCGAGATCAAGTTCGCCAGTCCGAGCCGATCACTCCAGTTCGGTCCGATCTCGGCACCGTCGACCTCGGACGAGTTGCCCGAGGGATGGACGATCGAGGATCTGGCGTCCACTGATGCGTCGGCGACAATACTTCGAGGCGAGGCCAGTGGTGGACTGTCGGTCTCGGTCAACAGCAGTAAGGCGCCGGTTCCTCCGTGCGTTGCCGGTTCTCTCGTCGAACGCCGCTCACTCGCGGATGGTTCAGTAGTGGACGTGCAGGACTCGTGGAGTGAAATCAACGGACAACGCACTCTCTCTCGTTCGGCGTTCCTTTACGGCATCGATGGCACACGAGTTCACGCCTATCTCGATGACACTGCCGATCGAGTCGGCGCCGAGGTTCAGGCAAGCGGCGCGCTTCCACTGACCATCGACGAACTGGTTTCTCTGGTCAGCCTGCCGCAACTGCGAATCACGACGCCTGCTCCGCCGGGTACGGCACCGCTTTCGCCCGGGTGCCACGGGATCCCCCGAGACTCTGGCGACGTGGCCGAACTCGATCGCGCAACGATCGAACGTCTCAACGCGGTACTCGAAGTCAGATGGCGCGCTGTACCTCCGGGTTTTCCGATTCTTGATGCCGGACCGGGCACTCTGACGGTCTCGGAGAATGACAGGTCCACCGCATGTCAGAGACTTCTCACTCGGACGGGAGACAGCGAGTCGACGCTCAACATGACAATTACCGGCGGACAACCACTCCCTACGGAGCCCAACAAATACGACCCTTCCTACGACGGGCACCCCTTGGAGGTCGTGACGCGACCGGATGGATCCGTGATCGAGCGAGACGAACGGAACTACTCGACCGTGCCCATGACAAATGACGGCTCGAAAGCAGAATCGACGCAGGAAACGAGCAGGTCGGTGGTCGTCACCCGCCCGAATGGGACCCAAGTCTCGGTTTCGTCGTCGGCTGCGATCCCGAACGATCCGATGACGTTCGCGCAGTTGGAGTTTCTCGCGACGACCGAAGGCCTGGAGATTCGATGACCACCAGATTCTCTCCGAAATCGCGACTTCGGATCGCGGCCGCCGCAGCCGTAGTCACCGTCACTGCCGCCATCGCCACGGTGGTCACGTCGACGAGTTCCGAACCGACAGCGATCTCGTCGCAGCTATGGAGCGTCGAGGCCTCCGAGATTCTCGGGCGCGAGTTCGCGATCTTCCGGAGCCCACTTGTTGGAACCGAATTCAACATGGACATGGGCGGATTCATCGACGCCGGATCACTCGTGGTCACGATGATCGGTATGCCGGACCGCCAGGCATATTCGTTGGACGACGCGGAATTGGTCGCACTCGATGCCGACGACGGCACTGTCCGTTGGCGCACGTCGGCGGTCGACGTCGGTGGTTGCTCCGAGACTCTGCTCGGCAGTTCGGTGCTGTGTTTCTCCGGGCCGTACGTATCCGGTGGTTCGTACTCACTTTTCGATATCGAGACAGGAGAGCGTCGAGACATCAAGACGCCGTGGGCACCGATCTTCGCGGTTGTCTCGGGTGACACGGTCCTCGCGCTCGAGGGCGATATCGAGAGCAACGACGTTCGCGTGCACAGCGGAACCGTCGACGATCCGGAAGCGAACTGGTCCAAAGCGTTCGACGTCGGTGGATCGTGGGAAGCCGGATACGTCGATCCGGTGATGTCGGTGCACGGCGATCTGGGCGTGATCACTCTCGACGAGTCTCTGGGATTCGATCTGAAGACGGGCGAACAGCGGTGGGTGCACGGTTACTCCACCTGTTCGACCGCGCATACATCGTCGAACGGCGTGACATTGGTGTCGGATGGCGGTTGCGAAGGCAATGGCCGTCCGACAAGTGAGTACGCGCTCGATCAGAACGGGCGCGAGTTCGCCAGGACGGACGAACTGCCCTCGGAGTCCTCGTACTACGGCGGGCGATACAGCCGAGATGATCCCGCGGGAAGATCGACTCCGATCATTCTGGGACACAGCGGTTTCGACCGGACTTCCGGCGAGAAATTGTGGTCCAACAGTGAACTCTTCGACACCGCACAGTCGTTGGCGGTGATCGGCAACGTGGTTGCCGTGACCCGTTCCGGTTCCGAACCCGAGGTCCAGTTCGTGGACCTCTTCACCGGTGAGGTCCTGTGGCGATCGAACGCCGAGCGCGCCGGGGAGGTTGTCTGGCACGGCGATGTCGTTATCGACGAGGGAAACGTCTACGGAACGGATGTCCGTACAGGCCAACGTAGTTGGGAGGTTCGGGTGGACCAGGACGGGGACGAAGAGTTCACCCCCTGGGCGATGCCGCGGGAGCTGTGGGCGGGGGAGAAGGTGCTGTTGCGTTCCAGTGAAGACCGCGTCACGGCGTTGAAACTGTCGTGAAATTCGGTGGCTGCGAACCTTCGGTGATTAGCGAAATTCGATGGGTTACTGGTGAACTGGCATGATTCGACCTTTCGACATGCCGAACAAGCGCCTGAACTCCAGGCGCTCCTGCTCGAAGTTGTAGATGCGGTAGACGGGCCACACGAGCGCGTGGAGCATCGAGTCGCCCCAGATGGTCAGTTTGAGGCGCCAATTCATGATGTTGTGAAGGTGCAGAACCGATTCGGATGCTTGGTTGTACTTCAAGTACTCCAACGGAGGGGTTTCGCCGCGTCGGCCGGACGTTTCCGCTCGCATGTCCGCGATCTGTCCGATCGTCATTCCACCCTCCCGAAGGCACAGTGAAAGGTCGATATCTTCGTGGATGTCCGGCCGGTCACTGACTTGCTCGCGGACCGACAACCATGCGCTTTTTCTGATCGCCATGTTCGCTCCGGCGACAGCGAGTACTTGACGTTCGCAATCGAACTTCCCCTGCTTCACCTGCCTGTCCAGTGCGTAGCGGTGGATTCGAGCAAACGGCGATTCGAAGAGGTAGGTGAGTCCGGCAACTGCTGAGTGAGCGGTGCTGCGTTGGAAGAAACCCTTGACCGCATCTGCCCATCCCGGTTGTACCCGTGTGTCCGCGTCGATACGACCGATGATGTTGCCGGTCGAGGCGTCGAAGCCCGCGTTCCGGGCGTGTACGACGCCTTGGCGGGCCTCGAAGACATATCTGACTTTGTCGTACTTCTCGGCGAACTCCTGGATGATCGATGCAGTACCGTCCGTCGAGTTGTTGTCGACAATCAGAATCTCATCGATTTCCGACTCGGTCAGTAGACGCTCGATGCAGCCGGAAACCGCGTTCTCTTCGTTGAATACCGGAACAACCACCGAAAGTCGATTAGTGGACAAGTGTTCAATATCCTGCATGGATGCGGTCACTGTATTCCTTTGCTGGGCAATTGGGTCCAGTCCTTCGCAAAGGTTACGATAGCAATAGGTGACCATTCGGACAATTTGAACCGAGGGCCATATGATCAATCCCGCAACAGCTTATTGCGGGAAACTGTCAGCATAAGTGCAGCTGGCACGGCATAAATGCATGCAGAATAAGGCTTTCGGAACTGATTGATTTTTACCCACTCGAGTCTATTCGTCGGTCGAACACCGGACTTTAGTCCTTCTAATTCCGGCAAATATAATGCTGCCCGTTCGCTGAATTGTGAATCGCCACTGCGGCAACCGCTGGGCAATATCTAGATGTCGCAAGTTGCTTTTCAGTGAAGTGGAGTCGGTGCAGCGCAAGTGCCATATTTGTAGATTCAACGGACCCCTGACGGCAAGGTTGCCGCCATCTGCAAATATTTGCTTTTGTAGCTGTCGGTCTGGATTTTCCAGTGAAGTCTGCCCCCGCGACTTTTCAGCACCGATTCCCGATGTGCAATCGGTAGCCGGCCCTACCTATCGGGTCAGGATGCCTTCGGTTTCGGGTGCCGGAACGGTTTTCCCGGTGATCGGATCGACTTCCTCGAGCGGTGAAACGTCTTCTCCGTCGAGCACTCGGCGCATGCGCTCCTTGTCGAGCTGCCCCTCCCAATTGGCGACCACGAAGGTTGCGACACAGTTCCCGAGCAGGTTCACCGACACCCGCATCGAATCCATGATTCGATCGGCGCCCAGTAGGAGAGCGACTGCGGCAACTGGAATTGCGCCGTGACCGATTGCGGCCACGGTGGCCGACAGCGCCAGGAATGACGATCCCGGCACGCCGGCCATTCCCTTTGAGGTGAGCATCAGAACCAGGACGGCAGTGATCTGTTCACCGAGTGTCAGGTCCACGCCGAGTGCCTGCGCCAGAAACAGCATGCAGATCGACAGGTACAGCGTCGCGCCGTCGAGATTGAACGAGTAGCCGGTAGGCACCACCAATCCTGTTGTAGTGCGCGAGCATCCGGCGTTGGTGAGCTTGACCATGATTCGGGGCAGAACTACTTCGGTCGACGCCGTTCCCAAAGCGAGGAAGAGTTCGTCCTTGATGTACTTGACGAACTTCCACAGGTTCACGCCCGCGAAGTACCTGACTATCGCGGCCAGGATGAGGATGAACAGGACGGCGGCGAGATAGCATGCGGCGATCAGCTTTCCGTAACTTCCGAGCGAAGCGATCCCGTACTGACCGACGATGTACGCCATCGCGCCCAAAGCGCCCAACGGCGCCAGTCTCATGATCCAGCCGATGATCGTGAAGAACAGATGGCTCAGACGATCGACGAGTTCGAACACGATCGGTGGTCCACTCTCACCCGCCTTGGCCAATGCGAGCCCGAACAGTACGGCGAAGAAGAGGACTTGGAGGAGTGCGTTCTCGGCGAAGGCCGAAACTATCGACACCGGAATGATATTGAGCAGGAATTCGACGGTGTGGGGAAGTTCGCCACTTCCGGTCTTGGCGGCCACGGCGTCCGCACCGTTCGCCAGCGTCTCCGGATCGATGTCGAATCCCGCACCCGGCTTCATCAGATTTCCGATGAGCAGCCCGAACAACAGGGCGAAGGTGGTCACGACCTCGAAGTAGATGAGTGCTTTGACGCCGATACGCCCCACGGCCTTCAGATCCCCGACGTGGGCGATCCCGATCACAACGGTGCAGAAGATGATCGGCGCGATCAGCATTTTGATCAGCTTGATGAACCCGTCGGCGAGGGGCTTGAGGTTCGCGCCGAATTCCGGCCACAACCAGCCGATGAGAACACCGATGACGATAGCGGCGATCAATTGCACGAACAGTGATCGGTACCAGGGCGGCTTGTTGGCGAGTCGCGCGAGCTCGCTGTTCGGCAGTTTTACGGAAGTTGGCATGGATGGGAACGGTAGGTCCGCTTGATTGCGAAAAAATAACTCGCGAATGTCGTGGATGTAACGCGTCGAGGTTGCATCTCGGACAACAATTCGGTCAACAAGCGACAGTTGTGTGTGACTGTGGTTATTGTTTCCCTGAGCGGTGATCTTCCGTCCGCGTGCATGCACGACGTGTGAGAGGGGCTGTCATGGGGCAAATTATCGGAACCATCATTTTCGGCGCAGTCATCGGAATCCTGGCTCGTCTCGTACTGCCAGGTAAGCAGCAGTACGGCATGATCGTGACCGTCGTGCTGGGTATCGCCGGAGCGCTTATCGGGTACTGGGTCTGGGGAGCGATCTCGGACAAGGGCGACACGGGTGGAATCGACTGGATCCGCTGGATCATCAGCATCGCCGCGGCGGCCGTGCTCTCGATCGGCTACAGCGCCGTCACTGGCAAGAAATAGCAAGCCGACCCAATTCGAGAAGTGCGCCCTCCCGAAGTTCGGGAGGGCGCACTTCTTTTTGTTTGCCCTAGTTGTCCGACCCCAGTTGTGAGAGAACGGCACTTTCGTCGCCTCAGATGCGCTGAAAGGCGCGTTCGCTCAGGGCAGGGGACCGAAGTCAGAGCGCCCGTCGCTGAAGATGCAGCGCCTCGAGGAACTGCGCCGGCAGATCCTGCTCGAGGATTTCGTCGTCAGGATGCGGTAGCGCTTTGATTTTCGCGAACTCGTCGTTGAGTCGTTCCATCTTGACGTCGAGGCGGTGTGCCGCGGCTGCAGCCTCGGTGAGTTCGTCGAGGAGTTCGACGGGAACCTCGCGGTTGTACTTGTAGTAGATCTTGTGTTCGAGGCTCGCCCAGAAATCCATCGCGATCGTGCGGATCTGAAGTTCGATCGGTACGTGCCTGACGCGGTCACTCATGAAAACCGGGACCTCGACGATCAAGTGCAAGCTCTTGTAGCCGTTGGGTTTCGGATCGGCGATGTAGTCCTCGCGCTCGATCACCCGAAGGTCCGTCTGGCTGGTGAGCATCTCGGCGATTCGGTACGTGTCGGAAATGAAGCTGCAGGTGATACGTACTCCAGCGATGTCGAAGATGTTCTTCGAGATGTCGTCGATCGTCAGCGGGACGTTCAGGCGTTGAGCCTTTCGCAGGATGCTGTCCGGTGACTTGACCCGTGACGTGACGTGTTCGATGGGGCTGTACTGATTGATGTGAGTGAACTCGTCCTTGAGGATGTTCACCTTGGTCATCAGTTCGGAGATTCCGAATTGGTACAACATCATGAAGCGGGAGAACTCGGTCCGCAGTTCGGCGAAATCGGCCCTGCTGACCCCACTGCTGTCTTCCACGTTCGGCACCCTCATCTGTTAGCTGGTGTAACCAGTCTGCCACCGATTGTGCCGTGTCCGGTTTCAGTGGGTGCGCAGTGCGGCGAGCGTCATATCCCGCAGGACTCGACGCGCGCGTGCCGGCGAAGCGGGGTTGGCGCTGTGAGGGGTCGAGTTGATCAGACCGAAGGTGGCATGCGCTTTGATTCGTGCGTCCGCCTGATCGAGTTGGGGATCGAGTTGCTCGAGCACCCCGACCCACACCTCGACGTACTTGCGCTGCGTCTGGCGTACCTGTCGACGCGCGTCGGCCGGCAGGCTTTCGAGGTCGCGGTCCTGGATGCGGATCAGGTCCGGCTCGCCGAGCGCGAAGTCGAGGTGAAACTCCACCAGTGCGTCGAGAGCAGCGCTCGGTGAGTCCGCTGCCTCCGCTGCCGCAGAGCCGCCTTCGTGCAGGCGCGTGCTGATGCCGACGAGAAGTTCCACGAGGACGGCGTCCTTGTTCGGAAAGTGCCGGTACACGGCCGGGCCGCTGATGCCGACGGCCGCGCCGAGGTCTTCGAGTCGCACACTCACGAATCCGCGTTCGGCGATCAACCGTGCGGCGGCGTCCAAGAGCTGACGTCGACGGTCGGCCTTCATCTGATCGCGTCGCGTCGGAGCTGCTACCTGCTCAGAGGTCATTCTCTCGATCTTTCTTCGCTTGTGTTCTGGACAACTCAGTTAATCATAGTTAATCTAGTTTCAGTTATCGAGCATTAACTCATGGCGAAGGCGGCGGGATGACTCCCAGTGGAATCACGCAAGGATCGGGCTACCGGTCCGATCACACCGTTCTGGTGGACGAACTCAAGAAGAAACTGGCGCAAGCAGCGCTGGGTGGCAACGAGCGCTCTCGCGAGCGTCACGTGAGCAGAGGGAAGTTGCTGCCGCGAGATCGCGTCGACTCGCTGCTCGACCAGGGCAGCCCGTTCCTCGAGCTGTCCCCACTGGCGGCCAACGGCCTGTACGACGACGAGTGCCCGGGCGCCGGCGTCATCACCGGTATCGGCCGTGTGTCGGGTCGCGAGTGCGTCATCGTTGCCAACGACGCGACGGTCAAGGGCGGCACCTACTACCCGATGACAGTGAAGAAGCACCTGCGCGCGCAGGAAGTTGCGCTGCAGAACAACCTTCCCTGCATCTACCTCGTCGACTCCGGCGGCGCCTTCCTGCCGCGCCAGGACGAGGTCTTCCCGGACCGTGAGCACTTCGGCCGGATCTTCTACAACCAGGCGACCATGAGCGCCAAGGGGATCCCCCAGATCGCCGCAGTTCTCGGTTCATGCACCGCGGGAGGCGCCTACGTGCCCGCGATGAGCGACGAAGCAGTGATCGTCCGCAACCAGGGCACCATCTTCCTCGGCGGACCGCCGCTCGTGAAGGCTGCCACCGGTGAGATCGTGACGGCCGAAGAGCTCGGCGGCGGCGACCTGCACTCCAAGGTTTCCGGCGTCACCGACCACCTGGCCGAGGACGACCGCGACGCACTTCGGATCGTGCGCAACATCATTGCCACGCTCGGCCCCCGCTCCGAGCGCCCGTGGGACGTCATCTCCACGGTTCCGCCCGTCGCCGATCAGAGCGAGCTGTACGACGTCGTTCCGACTGATCCCCGTACTCCGTACGACGTGCACGAGGTCATCACCAAGCTCGTTGACGGTGGCGCGTTCCAGGAGTTCAAGGCTGAATACGGCAAGACGCTCGTCACCGGTTTCGCCCACATCGAGGGCCACCCGGTCGGCATCATCGCCAACAACGGCGTGCTCTTCGGCGAATCCGCCATGAAGGGAGCACATTTCATCGAACTGTGTGACAAGCGCAGTGTGCCGCTGCTGTTCCTGCAGAACATCGCAGGCTTCATGGTGGGACGCGACTACGAGGCCGGCGGCATCGCCAAGCACGGCGCCAAGATGGTCACGGCAGTCGCGTGTGCACGGGTCCCCAAGCTGACAGTCGTCATCGGCGGCTCGTACGGCGCCGGCAACTACTCCATGTGTGGACGCGCGTATTCACCTCGCTTCCTGTGGATGTGGCCGAACGCGCGCATCTCGGTCATGGGCGGCGAGCAGGCCGCGTCGGTGCTCTCGACGGTTCGTAGTGACCAGCTCGACAGCGCGGGTAATCCGTGGTCGGCCGAGGACGAAGAATCCTTCAAGGCGCCGATCCGCGAGCAGTACGAGGCTCAGGGTAATCCGTACTACTCCACTGCGCGGCTATGGGATGACGGTGTCATCGATCCCGCAGATACCAGAACTGTTCTCGGCCTGGCCCTTTCGGTGTGCGCAAACGCGCCGATCGAGCCGGTCTCCTACGGCGTCTTCCGGATGTGAGCGAAATGACTGAGTTGCGCACTATCGATACTGTTCTCGTGGCCAACCGCGGTGAGATCGCGGTCCGCGTGATCCGCACGCTGCGTGAGTTGGGAATTCGCAGCGTCGCCGTCTACAGCGACGCCGACGCGAATGCTCGCCACGTCCGCGAGGCCGACACTGCCGTCAACATCGGACCGGCCGCGGCGCGTGAAAGCTACCTCGTCATCGACAAGGTCATCGACGCTGCCAAGTCCACCGGTGCTCAGGGTATTCACCCCGGTTACGGCTTCCTGTCGGAGAACTCGGCGTTCTCGGCTGCCTGTGCGGCTGCCGGAATCGCCTTCCTCGGCCCCTCCGAGCACGCCATCGAGGTGATGGGTGACAAGATCACCGCGAAGAATGCGGTTGCCGCGTTCGACGTGCCGGTGGTCCCGGGTATCGCTCGCCCGAATCTGACCGACGAAGAACTGATCGCAGCGGCCGAGGACATCGGCTACCCGGTGTTGGTCAAGCCTTCGGCAGGCGGCGGTGGCAAGGGAATGCGTCTGGTCGAGGATCCGGCCAATCTGGCCGAGGCTCTTCGCAGTGCCCGCCGTGAGGCCGCGTCGTCGTTCGGCGACGACACCCTGTTCCTCGAGCGATTCGTCCTGCGGCCCCGGCACATCGAGGTCCAGGTTCTCGCCGACCAGCACGGCAACGTCGTCCACCTCGGTGAGCGCGAATGCAGCCTGCAGCGGCGTCACCAGAAGGTCATCGAAGAGGCTCCGTCGCCGCTGCTCGATCAGGTGACCCGCGACCGGATCGGCGCGGCAGCCTGCAACACCGCTCGAAGCGTCGATTACACCGGCGCCGGCACCGTGGAGTTCATCGTCTCCGCCGACAAGCCGGACGAGTTCTTCTTCATGGAGATGAACACCCGCCTGCAGGTCGAGCATCCCGTCACCGAAATGGTGACCGGACTGGATCTGGTCGAATGGCAGGTCCGTGTGGCAGCGGGAGAGAAGTTGGCCTTCTCCCAGAGTGACATCACGCTGACCGGGCACGCCATCGAAGCTCGTGTGTACGCGGAGGATCCCGGCCGTGGATTCCTGCCGACGGGCGGCCGCGTCGTCGATCTGGTCGAGCCGTCAGGTTCCGGCGTGCGCGTCGATTCCGGACTGCTCGCGGGCACCGTCGTCGGCAGTGACTACGACCCGATGCTCAGCAAGGTCATCGCCCACGCTCCCGACCGCGCGGGCGCACTGCGCAAGCTCGATCGCGCACTCGGTGACACCGCAGTGCTCGGAGTCGTGACCAACATCGAATTCGCACGGTTCCTCCTCGCTGATCCGGATGTGATCGCGGGCAACCTCGACACCGGTCTGCTCGATCGTCGCGTCGAAGACTTTGTCGCAGCCGACGCCTCCGACGAGGTGCTCATTGCTGCCGCGGCGTATCGCTGGCTCTCGCGGTGGACAACTTCGGAATCCGTTGATCCCTGGGACGTCCCGAGTGGGTGGCGCGTCGGAACTCCCGCTCCGACCAGCATCAGGCTCTCCGCCGGCACCCGAACGGCGCACGTTGCGATCGTCGGCGTTCCCGCGGATGCAAAGGTCGAGGTCGAAGGTTCACAGCCTCGCGCATTCAGCGCGACCCTGACGGGATCCGAACTGGCGGTGGTGATCGACGGACGTCGACGCACGTTTGTCGTCGCCCAGACCGATGGCGGTCTGTGGCTGGCAGGCGGCGGAACCTGGCACGTGCGCGAGGTAGCCGAAGTCAGCGTTCGCGGTGAGGACAAGCATGCCGGTGACGCCGAAATCGCCAGCCCCATGCCCGGTGCCGTCATCGCAGTCAACGTCGAGAACGGCGCGGCAGTGAGCGCGGGACAACCACTCGTCGTGGTCGAGGCCATGAAGATGGAGCACTCCTTGACGTCCCCGATCGACGGGATCGTGGAAGTGCTTGTCCGTCAGGGCGATCAGGTGATGGTGGATCAGGTTCTGGCCCGCGTGGTACCTGTCGCGGACGAAGAGACTGCAGAAGTAAAGACCGAGAACACGACGCAGAAGGAAGACGCCTGATGTCCGATTACCTTGCCACCGGAGCGCTTCCGGACGAATACCAGCAGCTCGCCAAGACGGTTGCGGATTTCGCGAAAACCGTAGTGGCACCGGTTGCTGCCGAGCACGACGCCAACCACACCTTCCCGTACGAGGTAGTGGCCGGGATGGCCGACATGGGACTGTTCGGCCTGCCGTTTCCCGAGGAGTACGGCGGAATGGGCGGCGACTACTTCGCACTCTGCCTGGCGCTCGAAGAGCTGGGCAAGGTCGACCAGAGCGTCGCGATCACTCTCGAAGCTGGTGTGTCCCTTGGTGCCATGCCGATCTACCGTTTCGGTAACGAGGCACAGAAGCAGGAGTGGCTTCCGCAGCTCACCAGCGGCAAGTCGTTGGCTGCCTTCGGCCTGACCGAACCCGGTGCGGGTAGCGACGCCGGCGGAACCAAGACCACCGCGAAGTTCGACAGCGGTGAGTGGATCATCAACGGCAACAAGCAGTTCATCACCAACTCGGGCACCGACATCACCAAGCTCGTGACGGTCACCGCGGTCACGGGTGTCAAGGACGGCGGCAAGAAGGAGATCTCGACGATCCTCGTGCCGACCACGACGCCCGGCTTCACGGCCGAACCGGCGTACAACAAAGTCGGTTGGAACGCATCCGACACCCATCCGCTCACGTTCGCCGATGTTCGTGTCCCCGAAGAGAATCTGCTCGGTGAGCGCGGCCGCGGCTACGCGAACTTCCTGCGCATCCTCGACGAAGGCCGCATCGCTATTTCCGCGTTGAGCGTCGGTGCCGCCCAGGGCTGCGTCGACGAGTCGATCAAGTACGCCAAGGAACGCGAGGCGTTCGGTCGCCCCATCGGACACAACCAGGCCATCGCGTTCAAGATCGCGCGTATGGAGGCTCGTGCCCACGTCGCACGTACCGCGTACTACGACGCGGCCGCACTCATGTTGTCGGGCAAGCCGTTCAAGAAGCAGGCGTCTATCGCCAAGCTGATTTCCTCCGAAGCTGCCATGGACAACGCCCGTGACGCCACGCAGATCCACGGCGGATACGGCTTCATGAACGAGTACGCCGTCGCGCGCCACTACCGTGACAGCAAGATCCTCGAAATTGGTGAGGGAACGACCGAGGTGCAGTTGATGCTCATCGCTCGTGAGGCAGGGCTGTGACGAACCCCAAGAAGATCACTCAGCGCGGGCTCTGGTTCGAGGAGTTCGAGGTCGGCGCGATCTACGAGCATCGCCCAGGCCGGACGGTGACCGAGGCTGACAACGTCCTGTTCACGACTTTGACCATGAACACGCAGGCGTTGCATCTAGATGCCGCGTACAGCGAGGACACTCAATTCGGTGTGCGGCTGGTCAATTCGATGTTCACCCTGTCGACCATCGTCGGCCTGTCCGTCGCGCAGTTGACGCAGGGCACCATCGTGGCGAACCTCGGTTTCTCCGAGATCAGCTTCCCGAAGCCGCTCTTTCACGGCGACACCTTGTATGCCGAGACGCTCATCGCGGACAAGCGCGAGTCGAAGAGCCGTCCAGGTGAAGGCATCGTGACGCTCGTGCACACCGGGCGTAACCAGCACGGTGACGTCGTCGCACTGGCCACGCGCAAGACACTGGTGCAACTGCGTCCGGCAGAGGTGTCCTCATGACGTGGACACCGCCGGGGCCGGCGTGGTTGTTCTGCCCGGCGGATCGTCCCGAGCGCTATGCGAAGGCCGCGGCTGTTGCCGACGTCGTGATCCTCGATCTCGAAGACGGTGTGGCTCCGGCCGACAAGGAAGCCGCACGTGCAGCCCTGATCGACACGCCTCTCGATCCGGAGCGGACGGTCGTGCGCGTCAATCCGGTCGGTACGCCTGATCACGAACTCGATCTGATCGCGCTGGACGGCACACACTATTCGCGTCTCATGCTGTCCAAGTGCGAATCGGCCGAGGACGTCCTCTCGCTCGCACCGGCGGACGTGGTTGCGCTCGTCGAGTCCCCGCGAGGAGCCCTCGCCGTGGCCGACATCGCGCTTGCTGCGAACGCCATCGGTGTCATGTGGGGAGCCGAGGATCTTGTTGCCGGTCTCGGCGGCAACTCGAGCAGGCACCCGAACGGTTCGTACCGCGACGTTGCCAAGCACGTCCGATCGACGTCTCTCCTGGCCGCGAAGAGCTACGGCCGGTTGGCTGTCGATTCCGTGTACCTCGACATCAAGGACCTCGTCGGCCTGGGCGTCGAGTCCGCTGATGCCGTCGCAGTCGGCTTCGACGTGAAGGTTGCGATCCATCCGAGTCAGGTCGAGGTCATCCGCGGGGCCTTCGCACCTTCGGAAAAAGAGATCGACTGGGCCACACGAGTGCTTGCCGCGGTGTCTACTGAACGTGGTGTGTTCGCGTTCGAGGGCAAGATGGTCGACGCTCCCGTTCTCCGTCACGCCGAGAAGCTTCTTCACCGAGCCGGAATCTTTCAGCAGAAGGAGAACTAACGGATGAGCAAAGTCGTGAATACGGCAGCTGAGGCAGTTGCCGACATCGCGAGTGGATCCAGGCTCGCAGTGGGCGGCTTCGGGCTGTGCGGTATTCCCGACGCACTGATCGCGGCGATCGCCGACGGCGACGCCACCGATCTCGAGGTGTTCTCCAACAACTGCGGTGTCGACGACTACGGTCTCGGCATTCTGCTCGGCGCGCACCGGATCGCCAGGGTGACGGCGTCGTACGTGGGGGAGAACAAGGAGTTCGCGCGCCAGTATCTCGCCGGTGAGCTCGAAGTGGAGTTGACGCCGCAGGGGACGCTGGCCGAGCGGCTGCGAGCAGGCGGTACCGGCATCCCGGCGTTCTACACTCCGGCCGGCGTCGGCACCCCGATCGCCGAGGGCGGCTTGCCGTGGCGATACAACCCGGACGGTTCGATCGCCGTGGCGTCGCCACCGAAGGCGACGGCAGTGTTCGGTGGCCGCACGTATGTATTGGAAGAGGCGATCACCGCTGACTTCGCGCTCGTGCACGCGGACTACGGCGACACCGAAGGAAATCTCGTCTTCAACAAGACGGCGATGAACTTCAACCCGCTTGCTGCCATGGCCGGCCGGATCACCATCGCGCAGGTGGAGAACCTCGTCGAGCCGGGCGACATCGACCCCGCACACGTGCACCTACCTGGAGTGTTCGTCGCGCGGGTCGTGCACACAGGCCCACAGGAGAAGCGGATCGAGAAGCGGACCGTATCAGGAGGTACCAAGTGACCAGTGCAGAGGAAACCCGTATCGGTTGGACTCGCCACGAGATGGCCGCTCGCGCTGCCGCCGAGATGCGGCCGGGGGAGTACGTCAACCTCGGCATCGGCCTGCCGACTCTGATCCCCAGTTACCTGCCCGAGGGCGTCAAGGTGGTCCTCCACAGCGAGAACGGCATCCTCGGTACCGGACCGTATCCGACCGATGATCAGGTCGATGCCGACCTCATCAATGCCGGTAAAGAAACCGTCACCGTCAATTCAGGCGCCGCGTTCTTCGACTCGGCTCTCTCCTTCGGCATGATCCGCGGTGGTCACATCGACACCGCGGTGCTCGGCGGGATGCAGGTGTCGAAGACCGGTGACCTTGCCAACTGGATGGTGCCGGGCAAGATGGTGAAGGGTATGGGCGGGGCGATGGATCTGGTCCACGGTGCCCGCCGCGTCATCGTCGTGATGGAGCACACCGACCGCGACGGCAATCCCAAGATCGTCGAGGCCTGCACGCTGCCGCTTACCGGTCAGAGCGTCGTCAACCGGATCATCACCGACCTGGCAGTGCTGGACGTCACCGCGGACGGGCTGCAGCTTGTGGAGCTGGCTCCAGGGGTCAGCAGCGAGCACCTGAAGAGTGTGACTGGTGTGGGCTTTTCCTGAAGCTTCGTACCGTAAATCGAAGAACGCGCCGACCGCTGGTCGGCGCGTTCTTTCGTCGGTCTGTCGGCGAGTACCGATAGTCTCGATCAGCGACTGTCGAATCTCGTTCGAGCTCAGACACCCAGTACCCGGCGGCCCTGTAAATTGTCCGAGGTGACTGATGTGGATTGGGGTGTAGATCGTCGGTTGCAATTGATTGTCCCAGGGGGAGAGGTGTCGCGCGCCGCGTCTGAACGGTGCGTTTCGGCAATGCGATCGGGGGGTAGATGAGCTGGGCGATTTGTAACGAATTGCAACAAAACCGTCGATACACCGGGGTATGGATTTCTCTTGTCACCTATGTATCGGAGACAATGGGTGGTTCTGGCTCGTCGAGGTTGGATGAGGTCGGTAGCTGCTGCGAATCGGACGTTCGGCTCGCACGGGTGCGCAATGGTGTGGAAGAGAGGCTGTGGGCGTGAATTCGCTGGGTAACGGAGAACTGGGGAGCGGCAAGCCGGAGGTCGGCAGCTCGCCGGAAGACGTTCAGCGATCCGACGCATTCCCGCTTTCCGCGGCCCAGCTCGGTATGTGGTTCGCGCAACACCTCGATCCCGCCGTTCCGGTCAACATCGCTCAGTACGTCGAACTCCGTGGTGCTCTGGAACTTGACGCCCTTCGGCAGGCCTGCGCAGACGCCGGTCGCGAAATCGGGTCGGCCTTCGTCCGGATCTTCGAGATCGACGCCCAGCCTTACCAGATCATCGACCCCGCACTCGATGATTCGGTCGGTTACGTCGACCTTCGTAGTGAAGACGACTCGCACGACGCTGCCATGCGGTGGATGCGAGCAGATCGCAGCCGGCCGATCGACATGCTCACGGACCGCTTGATCTCTGCCACGATCCTGCGGCTCGGCGAGAATCGCTACTACTGGTACACACGGGTCCACCACACAATTCTCGACGGTTTCGGTGCGTCGACGTTCGTCACTCGTGTGGCGGAGCTGTACTCGGCGCGCGTGGAGGGCCGGGATCCGGAGCCGAGTGAGGCCTCCGATCTCCGGAACGTCTACGAGGTGGACAACAAGTACCGCCAGTCGAGTCGTTTCGAAACCGATCGCAAGTACTGGGCAGACAAGATCGAGAATCTCGACGAGATCTCGAGCCTCGCGGGTCGAAGTGCCGCGCCGGCTCCAGTCAGTCGGATCGACAGTGCAGCGCTGTCCAACCACGTCGAGGCTCTGCTCGGGCGGTTCCTCGAGCGCATCGAGAAGACCACTGTTGCCGGCACTGTCGTCGCGGCGTTTGCGGCGTACCTCGCTCAGATGACCGGACGAGAGGACGTGTCGCTGAGTCTGCCCGTTTCCGGTCGAACAACAGCCGTGCTGCGTCGATCCGGAGGCATGGTCTCCAACGTCGTGCCGCTGCGCCTGACCGTCACCGCGGACACCACCGTCCAGGAGCTTCTGGACGATGTCAGGAACGAAATGTCCGGCGCACTGCGCCACCAGCGATACCGACACGAGGACATGGTTCGCGGCGGGGACGGGCCGGGCCGGGGCGGATTCTTCGGCCCCTGGATCAACATCATGATGTTTTCCACCGAGTTGGCGTTCGGGCCCCTCGTCGGCGAACTTCACATCTTGTCCACGGGTTTGATCGAAGACCTCGGTGTCAACCTGTATCAGAGCGTCGGCGATACCCGCACACACATCGACTTCGAGTCGAATCCCAATCTGTACGCGCCCGCGGACGCCCAGCGAAATCACTCGCGGTTCGTAGAGTTTCTCGAGAAGTTCGTCTCGGCCGAAACGAGCCGCAAGGTCTGGGATCTTCCTGTCGCAACCGACGAGGAGCGAAACAAGGTTGCCTTGTGGAACCGCACCGGCTTCCACGTTGCCTCGCAGACCATCACCGAAGCATTCGAGCGTCAGGTCGAGAGAACTCCCGATGCCACCGCTGTCATTTTCGAAGGCGCCAGCCTCACGTACGCCGAATTCGACTCTCGCGCAAATGGTTTGGCTCGTCAACTCATCGCCATGGGTGTTGGGCCCGAATCGCTTGTAGGACTGTCGATCCGCAGGTCTTTGGACTTGATGGTCGGTCTGTACGCGATTGCCAAGGCCGGCGGAGCCTGGGTACCGGTGGATCCCGACCACCCAGCCGACCGCACCGCCTACATTCTCGAGTCGGCGCAGCCCACGTGTGTTGTGACCACTGCGCGGGACGACGTGGATCTGCCCTCGGGCACACGGGTCATCGAGATCGACACACTGGACTATGGGCAGCTCGACAGCAGGCCGATCGTCAACGCGGATCGCCTGTCTCCCTTGCATTTCTCGAACACTGCGTACGTGATCTACACCTCGGGTTCGACCGGTCGACCCAAGGGTGTCGCGGTCACTCACGCGGCGATCAACAATCAGCTTCAGTGGATGAACGCCGAGTACGGGCTTTCGGCGTCGGACATCTACCTGCAGAAGACCGCTACGACATTCGACGTGTCGCTGTGGGGATTTTTCATGCCGTTGCAGGTCGGCGCCACGCTCGTCGTCGCGACTCCGGACGGTCATCGAGACCCGATCTACGTGGCGAACAAGATCGCGGAGCTCGGCGTCACGATCACCGACTTCGTGCCATCCATGCTCACGCTGTTCACTGCGAATGCACCTGCCGGATCTTGTGATTCGTTGCGCCACGTGTTTGTCATCGGCGAGGCGCTCCCGCCCGAGACGTCTTCCGCCTTCCGCGAACTCTGTGGAGCCGGACTGCACAACCTGTACGGTCCGACCGAAGCCGCGGTATCGGTCACGTACTACGAGGCCGTGGCCACGGATACTACTTCCGTGCCGATCGGTATGCCGCAGTGGAACACTCAGGCGCACGTACTGGACGGGCAACTTCGCCCGACCCCCATCGGGCAGCCGGGTGAGCTCTATCTCGCCGGCGTTCAACTCGCGCGCGGATACGTTGGTCGACCGGACCTGAGCTCGGATCGGTTCGTAGCCAATCCGTACGGCACGGCCGGTGAGCGTATGTACCGGACCGGCGACCTCGTTCGTCGCCGTGAGGACGGAAATCTCGACTACATCGGGCGTACAGACTTCCAGGTGAAGTTCCGCGGGCAGCGCATCGAACTCGGCGAGATCGAGACCGTCCTTCTGGCGCACCCCGACGTTTCGCAGGCTGTCGTTTTGGTGACCGTCACCCCGACCGGTGATCAATTGGTCGGCTACGTCGTGCCGGGTCCAGGCCGAAACATCGATGCTGCGGTGCTCAGTGAGTTCGCCGGCCGAAGCCTCCCGTCGTACATGGTTCCGGCCGCGTTGATGGTGCTCGATGCGTTGCCGCTCAACACGAGTGGCAAATTGGATCGTGCCGGGTTGCCCGAGCCGGTGTTCGCGAGTGCGAAGCAGTACCGCGAGCCCCGCACCGAAATCGAACGCATCGTGGCGGACGTGTTTGCCGACGTTCTCGGTGTCGAGCGCGTCGGTATCGATGACGACTTCTTCGAGCTCGGTGGAAACTCTCTGGTTGCAACACAATTAGTGACGCGAGTGGGTTCGGCATTGGGAGTGCAACTCGGCGTTCGAGAGCTCTTCGAATCCACCACGGTCGCCACCCTGGCGGCCCGCGCCGAGTCGGTGGCGGGCAACGCCAGGCAGCTCACCCCGCTGATCGCCAAGCCTCGTCCCGAGGTCGTCCCGCTCTCGCTTGCGCAGCAGCGCATGTGGTTCATCAACCGTCTCGATCCGTCGACGCCCGCCTACAATCTTCCGTTCACGGTCCGGCTCACCGGTTCGGTGGACCCGTCCGCCCTGCATGCCGCGGTGATGGATCTTCTCGAGCGACACGAGTCCTTGCGGACGATCTACCCTGATGTCGACGGAACCGCGCAACAGCTGGTTCTGCCGGTCGACCGGGCCGCGGTGGAGTTGAATCCGGTCAAGATTCGGAATTCGCATCTCGACGCGGCGCTGTTCGACGTGGCGTCTCGCGGCTTCGACGTGACGCTCGAAATCCCGGTACGGGTTGCCCTCTTCGAGGTGTCTCCGACGGACTACGTCCTGGTGATGGTTCTCCATCACATCGCTGCAGACGGACTGTCGTTCCGTCCGCTCGCACGTGACCTTCTCGTCGCCTACTCGGCGCGAAGTGAGAAGTCTGCGCCGGCGTGGACGCCGCTGCCGATTCAGTACGCCGACTACGCCCTGTGGCAGCGCGAAGCACTGGGATCCGACGAAGACCCGCGCTCGGAGTCGTCTCGCCAGATCAACTTCTGGCGCCGGGCACTTGCCGATCTGCCGGATCAGTTGGATCTGCCGACCGACCGACCTCGTCCTGCCATCGCGTCCAATCACGGTGCCAAGCACCATTTTCAGATCAGCGAACGCACGACGCGCAAGTTGAACGAGTTGGCGCGCTCGAGGAGCGTCTCGCTGTTCATGGTGTTGCAGGCGGCATATGCAACGCTGTTGAGCCGGCTCAGTGGTACCTCCGACATCGCGATCGGTGCCCCGATCGGCGGGCGAGGCGATCAAGCGCTCAACGACGTGATCGGCATGTTCGTGAACACCCTGGTGCTTCGCACCGAGGTCGATCCGAACGAACGATTCGAAGAGTTGCTCGCTCGGGTAAGGGAATCGGGCTTGTCTGCCTACGGGCATGCCGATGTGCCGTTCGAGCGGTTGGTCGAAGTCCTGAGTCCGGCGCGTTCGCAGGCTCGTCACCCGCTGTTCCAGGTTGCGCTCACTGCGGAGATCAGTGGACGACGCGAACTGGAATTCTCAGGTGTCAAAGCAGTTGCAGCTGAATTGGAAGTCCCGGTCGCCAAATTCGATCTCGAGCTCATGGTGTCCGAGAATCCTGAAGGCAGCGAAGACTCGGACGTCTTGAGCGCCACCTTCACCTATGCCACGGACCTGTTCGATCCGGCCACGGTGAACACTTTCGCTACTCGGTTCGTGCGCATCCTCGATGCCGTGGCTACCCGACCTGAAACGATCGTCGGCGATATCGACCTGCTCTCACGCTCCGAGCGCACCGATCTGACGGTCGTAGCCGCGGATGACACGATGCCCCGGCAGAGTCTCGTCGACATCTTCCTGTCCGGCACGGCTGAGGCGGATTCGGTTGCTGTGCGCTTCGAGGGTCGATCGATCACCTATCGAGAGCTCGATGAGCAGTCGTCGAAGCTCGCTCGGGTTCTGATCGGACGTGGCGCCGGCCCCGAGACCATTGTTGCTCTCGCCTTTCCTCGCTCGTACGAGATGGTCTGTGCAGTATGGGCGGTGGCGAAGTCAGGGGCGGCATACGTCCCAGTCGACCCGAGTTATCCGGAAGATCGTGTCCGGCACATGCTGGCCGATTCTTCGGCCGCGATCGGACTCACGTCGGGACAGTTCGTAGATCAGCTTCCTGCGGTCACAGAATGGTTGGTCCTTGACGGCCAGGCGCTGAACGGAGAACTGTCGGCGCAATCTTCAGCGCCGGTCACGGACGAGGACCGAATTGCTCCGATTCACAGTTCTCACGTTGCATATGTCATTTACACATCCGGTTCCACGGGAAAACCGAAGGGTGTCAGCGTCACTCACGGTGGACTCCGTGGCGTCAGAGACGCAGCACAGCGTCGCTACGGGGTAGAACAGTCCTCGCGCTTCCTCCATATCTGTTCACCGAGCTTCGACCCGTCGGTACTCGAATGGATGGTCGCCTTCTCCGCGGGTGCAACTTTGGTGATCGTTCCGTCGACAATTATCGGTGGACACGAGTTGTCGGATCTTCTTCATTCCGAGAAGGTCACACACGCGATCATCACTCCCGCAGTACTCGGGACCATGGAGCCGGCAGAGCTGCCTGAATTGCGAGTCGTCTCCGTCGGCGGTGACGTGACCACTCCCGAGTTGCTGGCGAAATGGGCCCCAGGGCGCGCCTACTTCAATGGGTATGGTCCGACCGAGACCACTATCATCTCGTCGTTCGGCGATCTCGCGATCGGCCGATCGATCGACATCGGGCGTCCCGTCGAGGGCATGTCGGCACTGGTACTCGACGAGCGTCTGCATCCTGTTCCAGTCGGTACCAGGGGAGAGCTCTACTTTGCGGGCGCTGCATTGGCTCGCGGCTACCATGAGCGGCGAGGCCTTTCTGCGGAACGGTTTGTCGCCAACCCGTATTCGCCGGATGGCGAGCGAATGTACCGGACCGGCGATGTCGTGCGCTGGACCGGCGGAGACGCGCGCGGTGACGCGGGGGTTCTCGAATACGTCGGCCGCAGTGACTTCCAGGTCAAGGTTCGCGGATTCCGTATCGAACTCGGTGAGATCGACGCAGTTCTGTCCTCGCACGAGTCTGTGCGCTTCGCGGTGACGGTCGGAAGCGAAGGCGCGGCGGGTGTCACAACCCTCGTTTCCTACGTCGAAATGGCTGACGGGTCGAGTTTCGATCGGGACGTGCTCGCCTCGTTCGTGGCGGAGGCTCTGCCGAGCTACATGGTTCCGTCCGTCATCATGGAACTCGCTGAGGTTCCGTTGACCCCGGTGGGCAAATTGGATCGCCGGGCTTTGCCGGAGCCTGTTTTCGAGGTCCGCGAGTTTCGTGCACCCACCACGCCGGTGGAAGAGATTGTCGCGCAGGTGATTGCGGATGTTCTCGGAGTGGAACGAGTCGGCCTCGACGACGACTTCTTTGAACTCGGTGGCAACTCCCTGGTGGCCACTCAGGTCACCTCCCGATTGGGGCGGGCGCTCGACACTACGGTGCCGGTGCGAACGCTATTCGACGTTTCCACCGTCGAGGCGCTCGCCGCACACATCGAGTCGCACGTAGGTAGCGGCGGGCAGAAGGCGCTCGTCGCACAGGTGCGTCCCGCGGAAATTCCGTTGTCGCTGGCGCAGCAGCGCATGTGGTTCCTGAACCGCTTCGACACCGACTCAGCTGCTTACAACATCACTTTTGCTCTGCACCTGACTGGTCATCTCGATACTGCCGCGATGGAAATGGCGCTGGAGGACGTACTGGCCCGGCATGAGGTGCTCCGAACGGTATATCCGGACGGGGCTTCCGGACCGAAGCAGTCGATTCTGTCGCTCTCGGAGGCGTTCGGCGGGCTGACCGTGGAGTCGGTTTCGGATCAGGACGAGCTCGAAAGTCGAGTCGCTGCAATCGGATCCTCAGCGATCGACGTCACCGTCGACGTGCCGATCCGTGTCCGCCTGTTGACGGTCAGCGACACCGAGCACACCCTTGCGATCGTGGTTCATCACATCGCCGCTGACGGTTGGTCGATGGCGCCCCTGGCTCGCGATGTCATGATTGCCTACTCGGCACGCAAGGACGGGATCGCGCCGGCGTGGCAGCCGTTGACTGTGCAGTACGCCGACTATTCGTTGTGGCAGCGTGAGGTTCTGGGGTCGGAAGAGGACTCGGAATCACTGATCTCGCAGCAGATCTCGTACTGGACCGAGACTCTGGCAGACCTACCGGATGTGATCGAGCTTCCGTCGGACCGGTCTCGGCCTGATGTGGCGTCGATGCGCGGCGAGCGATTCGCGTTCGAGATCTCCGGGGATGTGCACCGTCGATTGGACGCGCTGGCACGGGAGAACAACGCGACGCTCTTCATGGCGTTGCACTCGGCGCTTGCCGTTCTGATGGCCCGACTGAGCGGGACCTCGGACATCGCCGTGGGCACTCCCGTTGCCGGTCGCGGGGACGAGGCGCTCGACGATCTCGTCGGTATGTTCGTCAACACGCTTGTTCTGCGCACCGAGGTCGACCAGGCCCAGGCATTCACGGATCTGCTGGCTGCGGCGAGTGATTCTGCGCTCGGAGCGTTCGCTCACTCGGACGTGCCCTTCGAGCGGTTGGTGGACGTCTTGGCTCCCGCCCGGTCGCAGGCCAGACATCCGCTCTTCCAGGTTGTGCTGTCCTTGCAGAATCTCGCGCAAACGGCATTGGAACTGCCGGGACTGGCGATCAAGGCCGCCGAAATCGACACGACCACTGCCAAGTTCGACCTCGAACTCGCAGTGACAGAGTCGATCGGCGAAGACGGGATCCAGCAAGGGCTCTCGGCCGAATTCACGTTTGCTGCAGATCTGTTCGACGCTTCGACGGTCGAGGGGTTTGCTCGGCGTCTGGTTCGTATCCTCGAGACTGTCGTGTCGGTTCCTTCGATTGTCGTCGGTGACATCGATATTCTCGATGCGGCCGAGCGGGGTGTGCTGGCCGATGTTCATGGAGGTCAGTCGGTCTCGGGAACCCTGGTCGAGATCCTCACAGCGGCGGCCGCTTTGGATCCGTCGGCGGATGCGATTCGCTTCGACGGTCAGTCGATCAGCTACCGCGAACTCGACGAGCGGTCGTCGCGACTCGCTCGTGTTCTGATTGCGAAGGGCGTCGGGCCGGAGGATCGGGTCGCGATCGCGATTCCGCGTTCGGCCGATTCAGTTCTCGCTCTGTGGGCAGTGGTGAAAACGGGTGCTGCATTCGTGCCCGTCGACCCGACGTATCCGGTTGACCGTATCGCCCACATGATCTCCGATTCCGGTGCGGTGCTGGGTCTTGCGCTCAGTGACGTCGAGGCAGGATTGCCGTCGGCGTTGACGTGGGTTGTTCTCGACGACGAGAGGACAGTGGCGGCGTGCGCGGCAGAATCTTGCGCGCCGGTAAGTGATTCGGATCGACGCAGTGCGATCGACGAGCGGCAGCCTGCTTACGTCATTTACACCTCGGGCACCACGGGTCTGCCCAAGGGCGTTGTGGTCACCAATGCGGGTGTGGCGAACTTCTGCGCCGAGCAGGTCGAGCGCTATGCGCTGACCGCGGATGCTCGGACGCTGCATTTCGCCTCGCCGAGTTTCGATGCTTCTGTTCTCGAGTTGCTGATGGCTTTCGGAGCAGCATCGACGATGGTGATTGCGCCGACGACGGTGTACGGCGGCGCGGAATTGGCCGAGATCTTGCGCTCGGAGGGCGTGACGCATGCGTTCGTGACGCCCGCTGCGCTGGCATCAGTGGATCCGAGCGGGCTCGACGCGTTGCGGGTGGTTGTCGTCGGTGGCGAAGCCAGTTCGCGGTCTCTCGTTGCCAAGTGGGCGGTGCCGCTTCCGGATGGCGGTGTGCGTGGATTCTTCAATGCGTACGGTCCGACGGAGTCGACAGTCGCCTCGAACATCAGCGATACGCTGACCGCGTTTGATCGTATGAACATCGGCGGCCCGATTCGGGGAATGGCCGCGCGGATCTTGGACGGCCGCTTGCAGCCCGTTCCGGTTGGTGTCGCAGGTGAGTTGTACGTGTCGGGTGTTCAGGTCGCTCGTGGATACCTGGGACAGCCGGCATTGACAGCGGGTCGTTTTGTCGCAGACCCGTTCGGGGCGCCGGGAGAGCGGTTGTACCGCACGGGTGACGTGGTCCGGTGGATCGACGGTGGCGCAGTGGAGTACGTGGGCCGCAGTGACTTCCAGGTCAAGATCCGTGGGTTCCGTATCGAACTCGGCGAGATCGAGGCCGCGCTGACCCGTTGCGCGGGCGTTGCGCAAGCTGTTGCTCTCGTTCGTTCCGACGATCACTTCGGAGATCGTCTCGTTGCATACGTCGTGCCGCAGGCCGGCGCCGAGGTGGATCCCGCACAGGTCATCGAGTCGGTGTCGACGTTCCTGACCGGCTACATGGTCCCCGACTCGGTACTGGTACTCGATTCGATTCCGTTGACCACCGCGGGCAAGACGGACATCAAGGCTCTGCCCTCGCCCGTGTTCGAGTCCAAGGTGTACCAGGCGCCGATCACGACCGTCGAAGAGACTGTCGCGCAGGTGTTCTCCGAAGTTCTCGGAGTCGCACAGGTTGGCCGCGACGACGATTTCTTCGAACTCGGCGGCAACTCGTTGATCGCGACCCGTGTCGCCGCTCGGCTGGGAGAGGCGCTCGACACAAGCGTTCCGGTTCGTGCGCTCTTCGAAGCGTCGACCGTGCAGTCACTCGCCGTCCGGCTCGAGCTGCACGCCGGTTCGGGCGCCACCGCCCCACTGGTGCAGCAGCCCCGGCCAGCTCGGATCCCACTTTCGTTGGCGCAGCAGCGCATGTGGTTCCTGAACAGGTTCGAACCCGCGTCGGCAGTGAACAACGTCCCGGCGGCGATCAGGATTTCGGGCGCCCTCGATGTGGCAGCTCTTGACGCCGCCGTGATCGATGTCGTGGGCCGACACGAATCACTGCGAACTGTGTATCCAGACGTCGACGGCGTCGGCTATCAGGACGTCCTCGACGTCCAAGACGTTGTCGTCGACCTCAGCCCCGTGTCGATCACGGAAGATCGCCTGGCTGCGGGCGTCGCCGACCTGGCGACAGTCGGCTTCGACGTGACGTCCGAAGTCCCGTTGCGCGCCAAGCTCTTCAAAGTCGGCGACAGCGAATACGTTCTGGTGTTCGTCGTGCATCACATCTCGACCGACGGTTTCTCGATGGGTCCGTTGACCCGTGACGTGATGGTTGCCTACGAAGCACGTACACGAGCGTCGGTGCCGGCTTGGACGCCGTTGCCGGTGCAGTACGCCGATTACTCGTTGTGGCAGCGTGAGGTTCTCGGGTCCGAGGACGATCCGCGGTCCGTGATCGCGAAGCAGATTGCGTTCTGGTCGGATGCGTTGGCTGATCTTCCGGAGCAGTTGGATCTGCCTGCCGATCGTCCTCGTCCCGAGGTCGCTTCAGGGCGCGGAGCCGAGGTCGAGTTCGATATCGACGCCACCCTGCACGAAGCTGTCAATTCGATTGCGCACAGCAGTAACTCGACACCATTCATGGTTGTTCACGCAGCGCTCGCCGTCGTACTTTCTCGTTTGTCCGCAACGACCGACATCGCGATCGGTACACCGATCGCGGGTCGCGGTGAGGCGCAGCTCGACGATCTGATCGGTATGTTCGTCAACACTTTGGTGTTGCGTACCGAGGTTGATCCGTCGATGTCGTTCACGGATCTGTTGGCTTCGGTGCGTGAAGTGGATCTACAGGCGTTCGCGCATGCGGATGTTCCGTTCGAGCGTGTGGTGGAGGTTCTCGATCCGGTTCGTTCGCAGGCTCGTCATCCGCTGTTCCAGGTGGCATTGACGTTCCAGAACCACGAACAGACAACGCTCGAACTGGGCGACCTCGAAGTGTCGATCGAAAGTGCCGATCTTGCGCTGGCGAAATTCGACCTCCAGTTGACCCTGACCGAACGAACCGACGAGGCCGGCGCACCCGCCGGAATGTCCGCCTCTTTGACGTATGCGACGGATCTGTTCGACGAGTCGACCGTTGTGGAATTCGGTGATCGGCTGGTAAGGACCTTCCGTGCGGTGACTGCTGATCCCACCGTAGCGGTGGGTGACGTTGACATCTTGGTCGATGGAGAACGAAACCTGCTGTCCCGCTTCAGTGCCGGCCAGATCGATCGTGGTGTGGATTCGACGTTGTCGGCGTGGTTCGATGATGCTGCTGCGCGGTTTGGTGATCGGGTTGCGGTGCGGTTCGGTGGCGAGTCGTTGTCTTATGCGGAGTTGTCGGTGCGGGCTAATCGTTTGGCGCGCACGTTGATTGCTCAGGGTTGTGGTCCGGAGTCGTTGGTGGCGGTGGCGTTGCCGCGGTCGGCGGATCTTGTGGTGGCGTTGTTGGCGGTGGTGAAGTCCGGTGCGGGGTATTTGCCGGTGGATCCGTCGTATCCGGCTGATCGTGTCGAGTTCATGTTGGCTGATGCTGCTCCGGTGGCTGCGATTTCGTGGTCCGGGCGTGAGTTGGTGTTGCCCGCTGGTTTGCCTGTGGTTGATATCGACGCGGTGGATGTGTCGGAGTTCGATGGTTCGGTGGTGGCGGATGCGGATCGTGTTGCGCCGTTGCGGTCGTCGAATGTTGCGTATGTGATTTACACGTCGGGTTCGACGGGTCGCCCGAAGGGTGTGCAGGTTCCGCACACGACGGTGGCGAAGTTGTTTGCGAATACCGAGGGTGTGTACGGGTTCGACGAATCCGATGTGTGGACGATGTTCCACAGTTATGCGTTCGACTTCTCGGTGTGGGAGTTGTGGGGTCCGCTGTTGTACGGCGGCACGTTGGTGGTTGTGGATTATGTGACGTCGCGGTCGCCGGAGGGGTTCTTGGAGTTGCTTGCTGCTGAGCGGGTGACGGTGCTCAATCAGACGCCGTCGGCGTTCTATCAGTTGGCCGAGGCTGATCGGTTGGCGTCGGAATCCGGTCGGGCCGCTGAGTTGTCGTTGCGGTGGGTTGTTTTCGGCGGCGAGGCGCTCGAGCTGCGTCGCTTGTCGGATTGGTACGGCCGCCGCGGTGACTTCGCGCCGACGTTGGTGAACATGTACGGCATCACGGAGACGACGGTGCATGTGAGCCATCGTGTGTTGGATGCTGCGTTGGCGGCGGATGCGTCGGCGAGTGTTGTGGGTCAGGCTATTTCGGGTCTGCAGGTGTTCGTGCTCGATACGCGTTTGGCTCCGGTGCCTGTTGGTGTCGCTGGTGAGATGTATGTCTCTGGTGTTCAGTTGGCTCGGGGTTATCTGGGTCAGGCGGGGTTGACGTCGACGCGGTTTGTGGCGAATCCGTTCAATGCCGGCGAGGTGTTGTATCGCACGGGTGACGTGGCGTCGTGGAACAGTGCTGGTGATTTGGAGTATCTGGGTCGCGCGGATGATCAGGTGAAGATCCGTGGTTTCCGGATCGAGATCGGTGAGATCGAGTCTGCGGTGTTGGCGGATGTGTCGGTGGCGCAGACGGCGGTGGTTGTTCGTGAGGATTCTCCGGGTGATCAGCGGTTGGTGGCGTATGTGGTTCCGGCTGCGGGTGTGAGCGTTTCGGTCGACGATGTCCGCACCGGTGTGGGTTCGTTGTTGCCGGAGTACATGGTGCCGTCGGCGTTTGTGGTGTTGGATTCGATTCCGTTGACGGTGAACGGGAAGTTGGATCGTCGGGCGTTGCCGGTTCCGTCGTTGCAGGTTGCGGTGTTCCGTGCTCCGACGTCGGTGGTGGAAGAGGTTGTTGCGCAGACGTTTGCGGATGTTCTGGGCGTCGAGCGTGTTGGTTTGGATGATGATTTCTTCGCGCTCGGTGGTAATTCGCTGATTGCGACGCAGGTGACGTCTCGGTTGGGTCAGGCGTTGGATGCTTCGGTGTCGGTGCGGGAGTTGTTCGAGGCGTCGACGGTGGAGGCGTTGGCTGCTCGTTTGGGTTCTCATGTCGGTGGCGGTTCACGTGCGGCGTTGACTGCGCAGGTGCGTCCGGTTCGGGTGCCGTTGTCGTTGGCGCAGCAGCGCATGTGGTTCCTCAACCGATTCGACACCGATTCTGCTGTCAACAATGTCCCTGTTGCCGTTCGGCTCACGGGTGCGCTCGATCTGGCGGCCCTGAATTCGGCAGTTCACGACGTTATCGGCCGCCACGAGGTTCTGCGCACGGTCTACCCCGAGGTCGACGGCGTCGGCTACCAGAAGATCTGCTCGGTAGAAGATGTCTCGATCGATCTCGGCGCAGAACGCGTCACAGACGACCGAATCCAGGCGGAGCTGTATTCGTTCTTCGCCCAGGGCTTCGATGTCACTGTCGAGGTTCCGTTGCGCGCCAAGCTTTTTCAGGTCGCCGATGACGACTTCGTGTTGTCGTTCGTGATGCATCACATCTCGACCGACGGCTTCTCGATGGGCCCGTTGACCCGCGACCTCATGACCGCCTACTACGCCCGAACCAACGGCCAGGCTCCGACCTGGACGCCGTTGCCGGTGCAGTACGCCGACTATTCGTTGTGGCAGCGTGAGGTTCTCGGGTCCGAGGACGATCCGCAGTCCATGATCGCGAAGCAGATTGCGTTCTGGTCGGATGCGTTGGCTGATCTTCCGGAGCAGTTGGATCTGCCTGGTGATCGTCCGCGTCCCGAGATTGCTTCAGGGCGCGGCGCCAATCACAGTTTCACCATCGAACCGCAGCTGTGGTCCGAGCTGGACGAACTGGGCAAGGCAACGAACGCAACTCCGTTCATGGTTGTTCACTCGGCTCTGGCGGTGCTGTTGGGACGACTGTCCGCGACGACCGACATTGCGATCGGTGCCCCGATCGCGGGTCGTGGTGAAGCCGAGCTCGATGACGTGATCGGTATGTTCGTCAATACCTTGGTGTTGCGTACCGAGGTTGATCCGTCGATGTCGTTTGCCGAGTTGTTGGCGTCGGCGCGTGAGGTGGATTTGCAGGCGTTCGCGCATGCGGATGTTCCGTTCGAGCGTGTGGTGGAGGTTCTCGATCCGGTTCGTTCGCAGGCTCGTCATCCGTTGTTCCAGGTGGCGTTGACGTTCCAGAACCTTGGACAGAGTGCTCTCGAACTGCCCGGACTCACCGCCGCTGCTGTGGAATTCGACGCAGCACTGGCCAAATTCGATCTGCAATTCACACTTGAAGAAGCCGCTGACGCCGGTATGTCCGGCACCCTGACCTACGCGACGGATCTGTTCGACGCGTCGACAGCGGCCGAGTTCGCTGATCGGTTCGTGTCCGTCCTCCGTGGCGTTGTCGCGAATCCGGCCGCTGCCGTTGGCGACGTGGATGTTATGACCGCCGGTGAGTTGGATCGCGTTCTGTCATGGAGCGACACGGGTGTCGACAGTGGTGTGGATTCGACGTTGTCGGCGTGGTTCGATGATGCTGCTGCGCGGTTTGGTGATCGGGTTGCGGTGCGGTTCGGTGGCGAGTCGTTGTCTTATGCGGAGTTGTCGGTGCGGGCTAATCGTTTGGCGCGCAGGTTGATTGCTCAGGGTTGTGGTCCGGAGTCGTTGGTGGCGGTGGCGTTGCCGCGGTCGGCGGATCTTGTGGTGGCGTTGTTGGCGGTGGTGAAGTCCGGTGCGGGGTATTTGCCGGTGGATCCGTCGTATCCGGCTGATCGTGTCGAGTTCATGTTGGCTGATGCTGCTCCGGTGGCTGCGATTTCGTGGTCCGGGCGTGAGTTGGTGTTGCCCGCTGGTTTGCCTGTGGTTGATATCGACGCGGTGGATGTGTCGGAGTTCGATGGTTCGGTGGTGGCGGATGCGGATCGTGTTGCGCCGTTGCGGTCGTCGAATGTTGCGTATGTGATTTACACGTCGGGTTCGACGGGTCGCCCGAAGGGTGTGCAGGTTCCGCACACGACGGTGGCGAAGTTGTTTGCGAATACCGAGGGTGTGTACGGGTTCGACGAATCCGATGTGTGGACGATGTTCCACAGTTATGCGTTCGACTTCTCGGTGTGGGAGTTGTGGGGTCCGCTGTTGTACGGCGGCACGTTGGTGGTTGTGGATTATGTGACGTCGCGGTCGCCGGAGGGGTTCTTGGAGTTGCTTGCTGCTGAGCGGGTGACGGTGCTCAATCAGACGCCGTCGGCGTTCTATCAGTTGGCCGAGGCTGATCGGTTGGCGTCGGAATCCGGTCGGGCCGCTGAGTTGTCGTTGCGGTGGGTTGTTTTCGGCGGCGAGGCGCTCGAGCTGCGTCGCTTGTCGGATTGGTACGGCCGCCGCGGTGACTTCGCGCCGACGTTGGTGAACATGTACGGCATCACGGAGACGACGGTGCATGTGAGCCATCGTGTGTTGGATGCTGCGTTGGCGGCGGATGCGTCGGCGAGTGTTGTGGGTCAGGCTATTTCGGGTCTGCAGGTGTTCGTGCTCGATACGCGTTTGGCTCCGGTGCCTGTTGGTGTCGCTGGTGAGATGTATGTCTCTGGTGTTCAGTTGGCTCGGGGTTATCTGGGTCAGGCGGGGTTGACGTCGACGCGGTTTGTGGCGAATCCGTTCAATGCCGGCGAGGTGTTGTATCGCACGGGTGACGTGGCGTCGTGGAACAGTGCTGGTGATTTGGAGTATCTGGGTCGCGCGGATGATCAGGTGAAGATCCGTGGTTTCCGGATCGAGATCGGTGAGATCGAGTCTGCGGTGTTGGCGGATGTGTCGGTGGCGCAGACGGCGGTGGTTGTTCGTGAGGATTCTCCGGGTGATCAGCGGTTGGTGGCGTATGTGGTTCCGGCTGCGGGTGTGAGCGTTTCGGTCGACGATGTCCGCACCGGTGTGGGTTCGTTGTTGCCGGAGTACATGGTGCCGTCGGCGTTTGTGGTGTTGGATTCGATTCCGTTGACGGTGAACGGGAAGTTGGATCGTCGGGCGTTGCCGGTTCCGTCGTTGCAGGTTGCGGTGTTCCGTGCTCCGACGTCGGTGGTGGAAGAGGTTGTTGCGCAGACGTTTGCGGATGTTCTGGGCGTCGAGCGTGTTGGTTTGGATGATGATTTCTTCGCGCTCGGTGGTAATTCGCTGATTGCGACGCAGGTGACGTCTCGGTTGGGTCAGGCGTTGGATGCTTCGGTGTCGGTGCGGGAGTTGTTCGAGGCGTCGACGGTGGAGGCGTTGGCTGCTCGTTTGGGTTCTCATGTCGGTGGCGGTTCACGTGCGGCGTTGACTGCGCAGGTGCGTCCGGTTCGGGTTCCGTTGTCGTTGGCGCAGCAGCGCATGTGGTTCCTCAACCAGTTGGATACGAGCTCGGCAGGGAACAACGTCCCGGTTGCGATAACTCTCACCGGAGAACTGGACGTCTCGGGGCTGGAGCAAGCGGTCGCCGACGTTATCGGCCGTCACGAGGTTCTGCGCACGGTCTACCCCGAGGTCGACGGCGTCGGCTACCAGAAGATCGTTGCACCGGCTGATGTCGACGTGAACCTCGCTGCAACCTCGGTCTCGGATTCGGAGATCGTTTCCGAGGTAACGAACTTCGTAGCGGCAGGCTTCGACGTGACGGCCGAGGTGCCGTTGCGCGCCAAGCTTTTCCAGATCAAGGCCGACGAGCACGTTCTGGTATTCGTGGTGCATCACATCTCGACCGACGGTTTCTCGATGGGCCCGTTGACCCGCGACGTCATGACCGCCTACTACGCCCGAACCAACGGCCAGGCTCCGACCTGGACGCCGTTGCCGGTGCAGTATGCCGATTACTCGTTGTGGCAGCGTGAGGTTCTCGGGTCCGAGGACGATCCGCAGTCCGTCATCGCGCAACAGATCACTTACTGGGCGCAAGCACTGGACGGCGTGCCCGAACAGTTGAATCTTCCGGGGGATCGGGCTCGGCCGGCGGTATTCTCCGGTCAGGGAGCGACATTCGAATTCTCGATCGGTCAGGAATTGCATGAGCGGCTGATCAGCGTGGGCCGGGAACACAATGCGTCGATGTTCATGGTGGTCCATGCGGCTCTGGCGTCGCTTCTCGCTCGTCTGTCGGGAACAACGGACATCAACATCGGTGCACCGATGGCCGGGCGAGGTGAATCCGAACTCGACGATTTGATCGGAATGTTCGTCAACACCCTGGTTTTGCGTACCGAGGTTGATCCTTCGGCGGCGTTCACAACACTTCTGGCCTCGGCTCGGGAAACCGACCTTCAGGCGTTCGCGCACTCGGACCTTCCGTTCGAGCGGCTCGTGGAAGTGCTGGATCCCGTTCGGTCGAGGGCACATCACCCGCTGTTCCAGGTGGCATTGGCATTTCAGAACCTGGGGCAGAACTCGTTGGCTCTGCCCGGTCTGACGGCGGCCGAGTTCGAAATCGACGAGACCGTGGCCAAGTTCGACCTGCAGCTCACGATCAGTGAGGTATCAGAAGGGCTGTCGGCGACGTTCACGTACGCGACGGATCTGTTCGACGAATCGACCGTCCGCGGATTCGCCGCACGATTGATGCGCATTCTGAACGGAATTGCGACGGACCCCGCAACTTCAGTGGGTGACATCGAAATCCTCGACGCGTCCGAGCGTGAGGTTCTGACGAGTCAAAGGGCTTCGTCAGGAGTAGCGCAGGCGCCGTTGGCCGAGATTCTTGCCGACGCTGCTGCGCGCTACCCGGACAACGTCGCTTTGCGCTACCCCGGCACGGCGCAGGCCGCGGCCGGTAGGTCCATGACGTATCGCGAGGTCGACGAGTGGTCGTCGAGGCTGGCCCGCGTTTTGATCAACCGTGGTCTCGGGGCTGAAGATCTTGTGGCGGTGTCGATTCCGAGATCCGTCGAATCGGTACTCGCGGTCTGGGCAGTGTCGAAGACCGGGGCAGCGGTCGTTCCGATCGATCCGCACTATCCGGCAGACCGTATCGCGCACATGCTCAGCGACTCGGGTGCGAAGGTTGGCCTGACCCTCGACGTCGAACGTCCGAATCTCGCCGACGACGTCGAGTGGTTGGTCGTGGACGGACCGCTCGGCGAACAGATGATCGCCGGAGTGTCCGGAGCGCCAATAGATGCCGAGGAACGTGTCCGTGCACTGACGACTGCTCATCCGGCTTGGGTCATCTACACCTCCGGCACGACAGGACTGCCGAAGGGCGTTGTCGCGACCAACGCGGGACTGGCGAGCTTCAGTGTCACGCAGGCCGCGCATTACCTCGTGAAGCCCACCTCGCGGACATTGCACTTCGCGTCACCGAGTTTCGACGCGTCGATGCTCGAGTTGTTCCTCGCGGTGGCCACCGGCGCGACGATGGTCATCGTCCCGCCTGGCGTGTACGGCGGCGACGAACTGGCTGAGGTGTTCCGTAGCGAACGAGTCACGCATGCGTTCATCACACCCGCTGCCCTGGCGTCGATGGACCCGAGCGGCCTGGACGACCTGACGGTGGTAGGCGTGGGTGGCGAAGCGTATTCGCCGGAACTGATCAGCAAGTGGACGACAGGGGACGGATCGGCCGCGTCGGCTTCGGCTCCCAGGACATTCCTGAATGTCTACGGCCCGACCGAGACGACGATCGTGACGAACGTCAGCGTTCCGCTTCTGCCCGGTGACCGAATGGACATCGGCGCCACGATCGGTGACATGGCAGCATTCGTCCTGGACACACGACTCAATCCAGTTCCACTGGGAGTCTCGGGCGAGCTGTATCTGTCCGGTCCTCAGGTGACCCGCGGCTATCATCGTCGTCCAGGCTTGAGTGCCGATCGATTCGTGGCAAACCCGCACGGTAATCCGGGCGAGCGAATGTACCGAACCGGTGACGTGGTGCGCTGGGTCGCTGGAACGGCACCCTCCACCTACGCCGTGGAATACGTGGGCCGCAACGATTTCCAGGTCAAGATTCGCGGTTTCCGTATCGAACTGGGCGAAATCGATGCATCGCTGACGGCACACCCCGAGGTCGAGTTCGCTGCGACGATGGGTACGACCCTGCCGTCGGGTGCCCCGGCGCTGGTGTCGTACGTGTTCACCGGAAAGCACGCTTCGGTCACTTCGGCGGAATTGATCGAATTCGTCTCCAGAACCCTTCCGGCCCATATGGTTCCGGCTTCGGTCATGGTCTCCTCGGACATGCCGCTCAGTCCGGCAGGCAAGTTGGACCGAAAAGCGCTCCCAGCACCGGTTTTCGAGACCAAGGAATTCCGCGCCCCGGTCACCGAGATGGAACAAATCCTGAGCGAGATCTTCGCGGACGTTCTCGGCCTGGATCGCATCGGCACCGACGACTCGTTCTTCGCTCAGGGCGGCGACTCGATCATGTCCATCCAACTCGTCTCTCGTGCGAAGGCACGTGGGGTCGTATTCGCACCCAGTGACGTCTTCGAGAGCAAGACTGTCGCGGCATTGGCCGACGTGGCGAAGTATGCCGCCGACGTCGAGGCCGCGGTGGTGCTCGAGGAGTTGCCGGGCGGTGGAGTCGGCTGGATGCCGTTGACGCCGATCGAACGATTCATGGTCGAGCGCGGTGGCAGCTACAACCGATTCACGCAGACGATGACTCTCGAGCTTCCACTCGGAGTGCATCGAACCGACATCGTGCGAACACTCGCCGCAGTCGTCGACCACCACGACATGTTCCGCTCGCGGCTGATCTCCGACGGTCGCGGATGGGGGATGTCGGTCTCCGAGCCCGGTACCGTGGACGTCGAGGATCTGCTCAGCCGCGTCGATGTCGACGCGGCTGCGGACGAGTCGACAATTGTTCTCACGGCTTCCAAGGGCCTCGACGAGGCTCTCGGCCGGTTGAATCCGGCGGACGGCGTAATGGTTCAGTTCGTGTGGGTCGACTTCGGTCCCACTCGCACCGGGCGCTTGATCATCGCTGCACATCACCTGATCGTCGACGGGGTCTCCTGGCGAATCATCGTTCCGGATCTGGTGTCGGCTGCGGCTCAGATGGCCGGGGCGAGCGGAGCGACGGGGGATGTTGCTCTCGAGCCGACCGGTACGTCGATGCGACGCTGGGCTCATGCTTTGTCCGAAGAGGCCCATCGGGATTCGCGTGTGGCCGAGCTGGATACGTGGCGGAAGGTGTTGCAGACACCGGACCCGGTGCTGGGTAAGAGGGCGTACGACTCTGCCGTCGACGTTGCGGCAACGGTTCAGCGGATAAGCGTGACGGTCCCCACTCAGGTGACGGAGACTCTGTTGACCACGCTGCCGGAGGTTTTCAACGGCGGCGCCAACGACGGCCTGCTCGCTGGACTGGCACTCGCGCTGATCGAGTGGCGTCGCCGAGCCGGAATCGACTCGACGTCTGCCTTGCTGCAACTCGAGGGCCACGGTCGCGAAGAAGCCGTGATTCCTGGCGCGGATCTGTCAAGGACCGTTGGCTGGTTCACCGCTGCCTTCCCGATCAGTCTCGATCTTTCCGAGGTAGATCTGGGTGACGCTTTCGCCGGAGGTGATTCGGCGGGACGCGCGATCAAAGCAGTGAAGGAACAGCTTCTGGCGATCCCGGACAAGGGCGTCGGGTACGGACTGCTGCGCTACCTGAACGAAGACACGCGCGCAGTGCTTTCTCGCTTCGCCGGGGGACAGGTCAGCTTCAACTACCTGGGACGAGTTGTCGCCGAGGATCTTCCGGCAGGCGTCGAGGGACTCGGGTGGCTGCCGGCCGGCGATTTCGCCAACGTGTCGGCACCCGAAGACGTCGACATGCCCGCAAACAAGGTCGTCGACATCAATGCGATCGTCAACGACGGCGCAGACGGTGCTGTTCTGGAGGCCTCTTTCGCATACCCCGTCGGTGCCATCGACGGCGAGAGTGTCGAGACATTTGCACAGATTTGGGTCGAAGCACTGACTGCCCTGGCGGAGCATTCTCGCTCCGTCGGAGCCGGTGGACTCACACCGTCCGACGTGCCGCTTGTCTCCGTGAGCCAACGAGATATCGACGTCTTCGAGAATCGATTCGGTACGGTGACCGACATCTGGCCCCTGGCACCGCTGCAGTCCGGTTTGCTCTTCCACGCGATGTTGGCAGAATCCAGCGTCGACCTCTACTCGGTGCAGATGATTCTCACTCTGTCCGGGAAGGTGGATGCCGACCGCTTGCGCACTGCAGCACAGGGAATCATCGACCGTTATGCGAACCTGCGAACGGCATTCACGGCCGACGACGACGGAACGCCGGTCCAGATAGTCCTCGAAGACGTTCCAGTCCCGTGGCGGAACATCGATCTCAGCGATATTGCGGCCGTCGACCGTGAGGCAGCTCTGAACGAAGTTTTGACGGCTGACCAGGCGACACACTTCGACATGGCGTCACCGCCGTTGATTCGGTTCACCTTCGTCACCATGGCGGAGGGGGACTATCGCTTGGTGGTGGCGAATCACCACATTATTCTCGACGGTTGGTCGGTGCCACTGCTCTTGCAGAACCTGTTGGCGCTGTACGCGACGCGTGGTGACGACTCGGTTCTTCCGCGTGTGCGTAGCTATCGCAATTACCTGGCGTGGCTTGTCGATCAGGATCGTGATCGATCACTCACAGCCTGGGCGGATGTGCTTTCCGGCGTCGAAGAGCCGACGCTGCTTGCTCAGGTCACAGGCGGACAGGAATTCACCGCGCTGTCACAGAAGCTGAACGTGTCGATGTCGTCGGAGACAACCGCGGCGCTCACCGCTCTGGCCGCACGACTCGGGGTCACCGCCAACACGATCGTGCAGAGCGCGTGGGCGGTCCTGCTCGGTGCGTTGACCGGAACCGACGACGTTGTCTTCGGTGCAACAGTGTCCGGCCGGCCACCGGCGCTCACCGGCGTCGAATCGATGGTCGGGTTGTTCATCAACACCCTCCCCGTGCGGGTGCGCCTCGACGCCGGGGAGTCCGTCGAAGAATTGGTTGCCAGGGTCCAGATCGAGCAGGCGAGAATGCTTGATCATCACTATCTCGGTTTGACCGATGTCCAGAAAGCAGCGGACGTCGGAACACTGTTCGACACGTTGGTTGTATTCGAGTCGTACCCGGTCGACCGTGAGGGCCTCGCCGCACAGGCGGATGTTCTCGACGGAATGATGATCGACGACATCGCCTCGGACGATTCCACGAACTACCCGTTGACCCTGCTGATCGCACTCGACGAGCAGTTGCACTTGACGCTGCGGTACCTACCGGACTTCTTCGATGCCGACTACGCAACTGCGTTGCTCGACAGAGTTCTTCGACTGCTCTCCTCCGTAGCCACCGATCCTTCGGTGCGTGTTGGTGACGTTGATATTTTGGATTCTGTTGAGCGTTCGTTGGTGCTCGAGGGGTGGAATGACACGGCTCGTGAGGTTGCGGGTGTGTCGGTGTTGGATGGGTTTGTTGCGCAGGTGGCGGCGTCTCCGGATGCGGTAGCGCTCTCGTTCGAGGGGCAGTCTCTGTCGTATGCGGAGTTCGATGCTCGGGTGAATCGTTTTGCCAGGTATTTGGTTTCGGTGGGTGTGGGGCCGGAGTCGTTGGTGGGTGTTGCGGTTCGTCGGTCGGTTGATTTGTTGGTTGCGGTTTACGGTGTGCTCAGGGCTGGTGGTGGGTATGTTCCGGTGGATCCGGATCAGCCTGCGGAGCGTAATGGGTATGTGTTGGCGGCGGCGTCGCCGGTGTGTGTGGTCAGTACTTCTGATGTTGGTTTCGATGCTGGTGTGGTGCCGGTGGTCGAGGTTGATGTTGTTGATGTGTCTGGTTTTTCGGATGCTCCTGTCTCGGATGTGGATCGGGTTGCGCCGTTGCGGTCGGGGAATACGGCGTATGTGATTTTCACGTCGGGGTCGACGGGTCGGCCGAAGGGTGTGGCTGTCAGTCATCGCAGTGTGGTCAATCAGGTGTCGTGGTTGGCGGAGCGTTATGCGGTGTCGGGTTCTGATGTGGTGTTGCTCAAGACTCCGGTGACGTTCGATGTGTCGGTGTGGGAGTTGTTTGTTCCGTTGGCGGTGGGTGCTCGGTTGGTGGTGGCTACTCATGACGGTCATCGGGATCCGGGGTATTTGGCGTCGGTGGTAGCGGCGGAGTCGGTGTCGATGGTCTCGTTTGTGCCGTCGATGTTGGAGGTGTTCGTCGATCAGTTGGTCGACACGTCGGAGGCGACGATTTCGCGTCTCGGTGGTGGTGGGTTGGGTTCGTTGCGGGTGATTTTCGCGGCGGGTGAGGCGTTGCCGGCGTCGGTGGTGCGTCGGGTGTTGTCGGTGTTGCCGTCGGTTGAGGTTCATAATTTGTATGGTCCGACGGAGTTCACGGTGCATGCGACGGCGGCGGGTCCGCTCGATGGTGTGGGTGTGGTGGTGCCGATGGGTGCTCCGGTGTGGAATTCGTCGGTGTTGGTGTTGGATTCGCGGTTGCGTCCGGTGCCGGTGGGTGTTGCGGGTGAGTTGTATTTGTCGGGTGTGCAGGTCGCTCGTGGGTATTTCGGGCGGGTGGATTTGTCGGCGGAGCGGTTTGTGGCGAATCCGTTCGGTGGGGTGGGTTCGCGGATGTATCGCACGGGGGATGTGGTGCGGTGGATCGGTGTGTCGGGTGAGCTCGAGTATGTCGGTCGTAGTGATTTTCAGGTGAAGTTGCGTGGTCAGCGGATCGAGTTGGGGGAGATCGAGTCTGCGGTTCGGGATCAGGTGGGTGTGGGTTCTGTGGTGGTGGTGGTGTGGCGTGATCAGTTGGTTGCGTATGTCACTGCTGCGGTGGGGTCTTCGGTTGATGTTGATGTGGTGAAGGTGGGTGTGGGGGAGCGGTTGGCGTCGTATATGGTGCCGTCGCAGTTTGTGGTGTTGGATGCGTTGCCGCTCAATGCTTCGGGGAAGTTGGATCGGAAGTTGTTGCCGGAGCCGGTGTTCGAGGTTGCGGTGTTCCGGGCTCCGGTGACGGCGGTGGAGGAGATCGTTGCGTCGGTGTTTGCCGAGGTGTTGGGTGTCGAGCGCGTGGGTCTCGATGACGATTTCTTCGAGCTCGGCGGCAACTCTCTCAACGCCACTCGCACGATCAAACGAATCGCCGATGCTCTCGACACCGAACTTTCGGTTCGAGTTCTGTTCGAAGCATCCACGGTGCAGGATCTCGCAGCGCACGCCGAAAGCCGGACCGGGTCGGGTGGGCGAGTCGCGCTGACCGCGGTCGAGCGGCCAGAGCGGATTCCGCTTTCGTTGGCGCAGCAGCGTATGTGGTTCCTCAACCGATTCGACGGGAGTGCAGCGGCATACAACATCCCGATGGCGCTGCGCCTTCAGGGCGATCTTGACGTCTCGGCGCTGAGCGCGGCGATTTCTGATGTGATCGGGCGGCACGAATCACTTCGAACCGTCTACCCGGAAATCGGAGACGGTCCGGTGCAGGTCGTCAAGCCCGTGTCGAGTTGGTCGGACGAAATCGTCGCAGAACCGACTGGCGTGGACGAACTCGAAGGTGAGTTGGTCGCGCTGGCGTCGACGCGCTTCGACGTCACACGCGAGATTCCGATTCGTATCCGGTTGTTCCAGTTGGCTTCCGACGAATACGTACTCGGTGTCGCGATTCATCATATTTCCGCCGACGGTTCCTCGATGGCACCGTTCGCTCGGGATGTCGTGACCGCATACGCCTCGCGGGTTGCCGGGTACACACCGTCCTGGGCTCCTCTCGACGTTCAGTACGCCGACTACAGCCTGTGGCAGCGAGAGGTGCTGGGCAGTGAGGAAGACGCGGGATCTATTGCTTCGCAGCAGATTGCGTACTGGAGCAATGCTCTTGCCGGGCTGCCTGATCAGCTTGCACTTCCCGCCGACCGGCCGCGCCCCGCGACGCAGTCCTTCCGCGGCGGTTACCTGCACTTCGATATCGATGCAGAGTTGCATGCTCGGTTGAGCGGTCTTGCCAGGGCAAATAATTCGACGCTGTTCATGCTCACGCACACTGCGTTCGCGATGTTGTTGGCTCGACTGTCCGGAACCGAGGACATCGCGGTGGGTACACCCATTGCAGGACGTGGTGAGCGGGCACTCGACGATCTCATCGGCATGTTCGTGAACACCTTGGTGTTCCGTACGCAGATCGACAGCGGCACGCCGTTCCTCGACCTGCTCGGACGTGTCAGGGAGACCGACCTTCAAGCATTTGCACATTCGGACGTTCCTTTCGAGCGACTCGTGGAGGTGCTCAACCCACCGCGTTCGACCGCTCGTCATCCGCTCTATCAGGTCGGCTTCCTCTTCCAGAACATGGAAACCGGAGGGCTCGAGCTTCCGGGGCTCACCGTCAAGGGCGTCGATATCGACAACGGGGTCGCGCAGTTCGATCTTCAGTTGATCGTCAGTGATCGGTACGACGCGAACGGATCTGCAGCCGGCATCACGTCGATGTTCAGCTACGCGCATGATCTGTTCGACGAGTCGACCGTGCAGGACTTCGCCGATCGATTCGTGCGATTGCTCGCGGAGATCGCGTCCGATCCGTCGTTGACCGTCGGCGACTTCGCGCTGCTGGATTCGTCCGAGAGCGACCGGATCCTGAACCGCTGGAACGAGACCGATCACTCCGTCCCGGGAGTCACTCTGGTCGAACTGTTCGACGAGCAGGTCGGTTCGAACCCGGGTGCGGTGGCAGTGATCGCAGGGAACACGTCGCTGACCTACGCCGAGTTCGATGCACGTGTGAACCGTCTCGCACGCCATCTGATTGCAACCGGTGTCGGTCCGGAGTCGTTGGTCGCGTTGGCAATCGAGCGATCGGTCGAACTGCTGGTCGCCATGTACGCGGTGGTGAAGGCAGGTGGTGGATACGTACCGATCGATCCGAACCACCCGGCGGACCGCATCGAGTACGTGTTGACCATGGCAGATCCGGTCTGCGTCCTCACTGCCTCGACCACTGCGAAGAATCCGGCGTTCGGTGATTCCGTGATCGAGGTGGACACGATCGATCTCGCGTCCTACGCGGAAGCGACGGTTACCGATGCGGATCGGATTGCTCCACTGCGAGTGGGCAACACCGCCTACGTGATCTTCACGTCGGGATCGACGGGGCGACCGAAGGGCGTCGCGATCTCGCATCAGGCGGTGGTCAACCAGATTCTCTGGAAGCGCGATCAGTACAGCCTGGACCGATCCGATGCGATGGTGCTCAAGACCGCGGCAACGTTCGACCTCTCGGTCTGGGAGTTCTGGTCGGCACTGACTTCCGGTGCACGACTGGTGATTGCCGAACCCGAAGGTCACAAGGACCCGAGCTACCTGCTCGACCTGATGACCCGGGAGAAGATCACGACGCTCCACGTGGTGCCGTCGATGCTCGCGATGTTGCAGTCGGCATCGGAAAATGGCCTTCCGGAATCACTTCGTCAGGTGCTTGCGATCGGTGAAGCGTTGCCGGCCGCGACCGCGACCGAGTTCGCAGAACTCAGCGACGCGCAGTTGGTGAATCTGTACGGTCCGACCGAGGCCGCCGTCTCGGTGACAGCGCACGTCGTCGGTTCGGACGATACGACCTCGGTGCCGATCGGTGCCCCCGAATGGAACACGCAGGTGTTCGTGCTCGACACGCGTTTGCATCCGGTCCCCGTCGGAGTCACCGGGGAGCTTTACCTCGCCGGTGCCCAGCTTGCTCGCGGCTATCACGGTCGCGCGGATCTGACGTCGGAACGATTTGTGGCCAACGTCTTCGGTGACGCGGGTTCGCGGTTGTACCGCACGGGCGACCTCGTCCGGTGGACGGAGAACGGCGAACTCGACTACGTGGAGCGCGCCGACTTCCAGGTCAAGATCCGTGGCTACCGCATCGAACTCGGTGAGATCGAAGCGCTTCTTCGCAAGCAGGCCAGCGTGGACTCCGCTGTGGTGGTGGCCAAGTCGGATGCGCGTATCGGTGATCGACTTGTCGGCTACGTCGTTCCTCAAAGCGGGGAAAGCATCGATGTCGAAACCTTGAAGCGGACTCTTGTGGCTGAGTTGCCGAGTTACATGGTGCCGGCGGCATTGATGGTCTTGGACGAACTACCGCTCAACATCAACGGCAAGGTCGATCGCAAAGCCCTGCCCGACCCCGAATTCGAGGCGACCGAATTCCGTGCGCCGACCAACCCCGTCGAAGAGATCGTGGCGGGTGTGTTCGCTGACGTACTCGGTGTGGCGAGGGTCGGACTCGACGACGACTTCTTCGAGCTCGGCGGAAACTCTCTCGTCGCGACGCAGGTCGTGTCGAGGCTGGGTGAGGCGTTGGACGCGCAGATTCCGGTCCGCGTGATCTTCGAGGCGTCGACTGTCGGGGCATTGGCGTCGAGGGTTCTCGAACACGCGGGATCTGGTGGCCGCCCACCGTTGGTGGCTCAGGTGCGTCCGCACGAGATTCCGCTGTCGTTGGCGCAGCAACGTATGTGGGTGCTCAATCAGTTCGACAAGACCTCGGGTGCGTACAACATCCCCGTCGCGATCCGGCTGTCCGGCGCACTCGATGTCGACGCACTTCACTCAGCGGTGTCGGATCTGATCGAGCGTCACGAAGTGCTCCGGACGGTATACCCGGACCGGGGCAACGGACCGGTTCAGATGATCCTGCCTCGCTCCGCAGCGGCGGTGGGACTGGAAGTGATCGCAACCGACGAAGCGTCGGTCGCCGAGCAGGTGGCTGACACAGTTCGCGAGGGCTTCGATGTCACGACAGCCGTTCCGTTGCGAATCCGTCTCTTCGAGGTCGACGAATCCGAGCGGGTCCTCGTCGTTGTCATTCACCACATCAGCGGTGACGGCTTCTCGATGGCTCCGTTGATCAGAGACACCATGGTTGCGTACACCGCACGTACCGGCGGGGAGACCCCGGAGTGGGCTCCGCTCGAGGTGCAGTACGCCGATTACACGCTGTGGCAGCGTGATGTCCTCGGATCGCCGGAGGACGCGGACAGTCAGCTGGGCCGTCAACTCGCGTACTGGGTGAACGAGCTCAAGGGCACTCCGGAGCTTCTGGAACTGCCGACCGACCGGCCGCGGCCGGCGCGGGCCAGCATGCGCGGTGCGGAATTCGAGTTTGCCGTCGATTCCGAGACCACGGACCGGCTCGCGACGATCGCACGGGAGCAGAACTCGACAGTCTTCATGGTGGTTCACACTGCCCTGGCCGTGCTGTTGGCGAAGATGAGTGGATCGAACGATATCGCAATCGGTACGCCGATCGCGGGTCGAGGTGAGCGGGCGCTCGACGATCTTGTCGGGATGTTCGTCAACACGTTGGTCTTGCGAACGGAGATCGCGCCTGCTTCGACGTTCGTCGACGTTCTGGCACACGTGAAGGACAAGGACTTGTCGGCATTCGCCAATGCCGACGTACCGTTCGAGCGGTTGGTCGACGAACTGGGGCGAGAGCGCTCTCACGCATACTCGCCGCTCTTCCAGGTCATGCTCACCTTCCAGAACATGGCTCTCGGTACGTTCCAGCTCCCGGGCCTCGAGCTCTCTGCGGTCGACAACGGTTTCGACCAGGCGATGTTCGATCTGCAGCTCACCGGTATCGAGCAATTCGACGATGCCGGGGTGCTGTCCGGGCTGAGGATGCGTTTCACCTATGCGACCGACCTGTTCGACGAATCGACCATCGCGCTTTTTGCGGCGCGATTCGGGCGGGTGCTCGAAGAACTGGTGACCGATCCCGGGGTCGTGATTCGCACGATCGACATCGTGACCGAGCAGGAACGCGAGGAAGCGAGCGCTGCCGAGCCGAAGTCCGCGGCGGACCTACCCGAACTGGCAGCCGCAGCGGCGGCCGCCGATCCTGAGGCAATTGCGTTCACCCACGGTGATCAGGCTGTCACCTTCGGTGAGTTGTCGACCAAGCTCGTTGCCATGCGTACCGCCATGGGGGCTGCTCTCGCCCCCGATGCTCTGGTTTCTGTGTCGCTCGCCGGACTTGTTCCGGGCATCCTGCCGGCACTTGGCGTCGACGGTCTCGCCACACTTGTGAGCTCGGTGATAGCTGACGCACAGTCGGTGTCAGCGGGCCGTGGGGGTACGGCCAGGTAACATTCAGTATTTGCCCAGTGAACGCCTCCGGCCGAGCAGAACGCTGTGCTCGACCGGGGCGCACTTCACGAAAGTCAGTTGGAGGAAGTGTAGATGTCCGTCGGTATTCCGGGACCGCAGTCGCTGACGATCGAAGATCTGCCGAAGTTGGTGGCTGCAGTTGCGGTGGTAGATCCTGATCGTGTGGCTCTGAGCCACGGTGGAACCGAAATCAGCTACGGACGACTCAATGACGAGTTGGTCACTCTCGACACCGCGATGGGTGGGGCATTGGGGGCGGATGCCCTGGTTCCTGTTGTCGTTTCCACGGTGCTGCCAGAGCTGATCGGCAGCGAGGCCGACGGTCTCGGCGCGGTGGTCGACCGTCTCATCACCGACGGCACTTCGATCGTGGAGGTCGCGTCGGAGTCCGATGCACACGTGACCCTCGCAGGACTCTTCGACGAGCAGGTCGAGCGGACGCCGGATGCGCTCGCGCTGGATTACGCCGGAACGCAGCTCACTTACGCGCAGTTCGACGCGCGGGCGAACCGCCTGGCCCGTGAACTCGTCGCGGCAGGTGTCGGACCGGACAGCCTCGTCGGTCTCGCGATGCGTCGATCGATCGATCTCCTCGTCTCGATGTACGCGATCGTCAAGGCCGGCGGCGCGTACGTTCCACTCGACCCGGATCATCCTGCCGACCGTCTCGCTTACGTACTCGAGATCGCGAAGCCCACGGCTGTGCTCACACGTACGTCCGATGCCGTGGTGCTGCCGCACGGTACGCCCACGCTCGACGTCGACACCCTCGACTTGTCGGGTCGTGCCGAGACAACTGTCACCGACGCCGACCGGTTGGCGCCGCTGCGCGCGGACAACACTGCGTATGTCATCTTCACGTCCGGATCGACCGGACGCCCCAAAGGCGTTGCAGTCTCTCACCGTGCCATCGTCGCGAACCTGCAATGGCGTCAGACCGAGTACGGATTCACTGCCGACGACGTGATCTTGCAGAAGACACCCTTCACTTTCGATGTGTCCGTGTGGGAGTTCTTCTGGCCGCTGCAGGTCGGTGCATCGCTGGTGATCGCGGAACCCGACGGACATCGTGATCCGGTGTACGTGGCTCGCACGATGATCGAGCGCGGAGTGACGGCGGTGCACTTCGTGCCGTCGATGCTCGCCGTATTCGTCGCCGAACCCCTTGTTGCGCAGGTCAAAACCCTTCGCTACGTGTTCGCTTCCGGTGAGGCGTTGCCGGCTCGAACGGCGGCACGTCTGCGCGAGGTCAGCAGCGCTGGACTCCACAACCTGTACGGCCCGACCGAAGCCGCCGTCGACGTGACTTATTACGAAACCGGCGAGCAGGATCAGGTGTCGGTGCCGATCGGTGCAGCAGTTGCGGACACCGAGCTCCTGGTACTCGACGATGCGCTGCGGCCCTCGCCGTCGGGTGTAGCAGGAGAGCTCTATCTTGCCGGGATTCAGCTGGCCAGGGGTTACGTGTCGCGTCCCGATCTCACGGCAGACCGCTTCGTGGCGCGGCCCGGCGCTACTGACGGATCCCGGATGTACCGAACCGGAGACCTGGTGCGCTGGCGCGGTGCCGGAGCGAACCGTCAGCTCGAATACATCGGTCGCACCGACTTTCAGGTCAAGCTCCGCGGTCTGCGCATCGAGCTCGGTGAGATCGAGGCGGCACTGCTCGATTGCGAAGGTGTTTCCCAAGCCGTGGTGATCGTCCATTCGGACGAAACGATCGGTGACAACTTGGTGGCCTACATCGTCGCCGAGGGTATCGATTCAGAGAATCTGACGTCGTCGCTTGGCGAACGGCTACCCGACTACATGATCCCTGCCATGTTCGTCGAACTGGACGAGTTTCCGCTCAACGCCAGCGGCAAACTGGATCGAAAGGCTTTGCCCACACCCGAATTCGTGTCGAAGACGGTTGAGTACCGCGAGCCCGTGACACCCACCGAAGCCGGTGTGGTCGCGATCTTTGCCGATCTGCTCGGGCAGGATCGGGTAGGGGCAGATGACGGCTTCTTCGAACTGGGCGGCAACTCGTTGCTCGCCACTCGCGTGGTTGCGCGGATCAATGCCGAACACGGCATCGCCATCGACATGCGCAACTTCTTCGACGCACCCACCGCCGCAGAACTTGCCGTCTTCATCGACGAAGCGAAAATCTCAGAAGACCGCAAGGCTCACGTTCCCCTGATCCCTCGCGAGCGCCCCGAGTTGGTTCCGCTGTCTTTGGCACAGCAGCGCATGTGGTTCCTCAATCGATTCGAACCAGAATCGGCAGTCGACCATATTCCGGTCGCGCTGCGGCTCAGCGGAGCGCTCGATGTCGATGCGTTGCAAGGCGCACTCGAGGATTTGATCGAGCGGCACGAGATCCTTCGGACTGTGTACCCGGAGGTCGACGGCGTCGGATATCAGCGCCTGGTCGACATTGCAGCCGTGGTACCGAACCTGACTCCCATACGGGTGGACGAGTCGGCGATCGTCGAGCGCGTGACCGACTTCGTGACTCCGGGATTCGACGTGACCACCGAGGTTCCGATTCGGGCGGCACTCTTCCAATTCGCCGCCGACGAATTCGTCCTCGTGTTCGTCGTCCATCACATCAGCGGTGACGGGTTCTCCATGGGACCGTTGACCAAGGACATCGTTTCGTCTTATGTGTCTCGGACACAGGGAATTTCGCACGATCTTGCTCCTCTGCCCGTACAGTTCGCCGACTTTGCACTGTGGCAGCGCGAGGTTCTCGGCAGTGAGGACGACCCGGATTCTCTGATCACTCGCCAGGTCGACTACTGGCGCCACGCATTGGCCGGTATTCCCGATCAGCTCGATCTTCCGTCGGACCGCCCGCGCCCGCGCGTCGCGTCGAACCGGGGAGCCGGGCACACATTCACGATCGAGCCTGACCTTCACCAGGCTCTCAATCGAATTGCACTGGACAACAATGCATCACTGTTCATGGTGTTGCACAGTGCCGTGGCGATTCTGCTGGCGCGGTTGTCCGGGACTTCGGACATTGCGATCGGCACTCCGGTCGCCGGTCGAGGCGATCAAGCTCTCGATGACCTCATCGGGATGTTCGTCAATACGCTCGTGCTCCGCACAGATGTTGACGTCAACATGTCTTTCATCGACTTGATCGCCCGGGTTCGAGATATCGATCTCGATGGATTCGGTAACTCGGACGTTCCGTTCGAGCGGTTGGTGGAGGTGCTCAATCCCTCGCGATCGCAGTCGAGGAATCCGCTGTTTCAGGTGATGCTCTCTATGCAGAATCTTGGGCAGAGCACGCAAAGCAGCCTCGAGGTACCGGGATTGATCATCTCTGGGCTCGATGTCGATTCGGCGACAGCCAAATTCGACTTGCAGTTCACGATCTGGGAGTCCGACGCGACTGCTGCGTCAGGGGGCCTGAGCGTGGCACTCGTTTATGCGACGGATTTGTTTGACGAGGCATCGGTGAAATCTTTCGCCGGTCGGTTGACTGTGATTCTTGAAGCGATTGCAGCGGATGCCACGGTGGTGGTCGGTGATATCGATTTGCTCGATGCTGCCGAGCGTTCGGACGTTTTGGATTCTTGGATGGTTCCTGGTGTCGAGGTCGAGCCCGGCACGACGTTGGTTTCGATGTTCGACGCGAGGGTTGTGGGTGAGGCTTCGTCGACTGCCGTGGTGTTCGAGGGTCGCCGGTTGTCGTTCGGCGAGCTGGATGAGGCGGCAAATCGGTTGGCGCGCAAGCTGATCGAGTCGGGTGTTGGTCCGGAGTCGTTGGTGGCGGTGATCTTGCCGCGGTCGGTCGAGTTGGTTGTCACGTTGTTGGCTGTTGTGAAGGCCGGTGGTGGCTATCTTCCGATTGATCCGACGTATCCGGCAGAGCGAATCGCTTATACGTTGGGGGACGCGCGTCCTGTGTGCGTCGTCGCTGCAGGTGATGTCGTCGATGTCGAGGTGCCAGTTCTTGACGTGATGGCGTTGGACTTGGCGAATTACGACGGTTCGCCGGTGTCGGACGGTGATCGTCGTTCTGCGTTGCGTGCCGACGATATTGCCTACGTGATCTATACGTCCGGTTCGACTGGGAAGCCGAAGGGTGTGGCGGTCAGTCATCGGAATGTGGTGGAGTTGTTTGCGAATGCTCAGCCGCGGTTCGGTTTCGATGGTTCGGACGTGTGGACGTTGTTCCACAGTTACGCGTTTGATTTCTCGGTGTGGGAGTTGTGGGGCCCGCTGTTGTACGGCGGCACTGTTGTGGTGGTGGATTACCTGACTTCTCGCTCGCCGGAGCAGTTCCGTGAGTTGGTTGTGCGGGAGCGAGTGACAGTGCTCAATCAGACTCCTTCGGCGTTCTATCAGTTCGCCGAGGCGGATCGGATGGCTGGCGATTCGGCCGGTTCGTTGTCGTTGCGTCATGTGATCTTCGGCGGTGAGGCGCTGGATTTGTCTCAATTGGTGCGTTGGTATGACCGTCATGACGATAGTTCGCCGCGATTGGTGAACATGTACGGGATCACCGAGACCACTGTGCATGTGTCGTTCTCGGCACTCGATTCGGTGATGGTTCGTGAGGCGAGTGGTTCGGTGATCGGCCGTGGCCTTGGTGGATTGTCGGTGTTCGTACTCGACGATCGACTTAGTCCTGTGCCGGTGGGTGTTCGAGGCGAAATGTATGTCGCTGGTGGTCAGCTTTCGCGTGGGTATGTGGGCCAGCCCGGGTTGACTGCTGGTCGTTTTGTTGCGAACCCGTTCGGCCGCAGCGGTTCCGGTGATCAGATGTACCGGACAGGTGATATTGCGCGGTGGAGTGTCGACGGGGTGCTCGAGTACGCGGGCCGAAGTGATTCGCAGATTCAGTTGCGTGGGTTCCGGATTGAACTCGGCGAGGTCGAGGCTGCGTTGTTGCGTGTGCCTGGGGTGGCTGGCGCTGTGGCGGTTGTGCGCTCGGATGTTGCGCTCGGTGATCGTCTTGTGGGGTATGTGGTCCCCGAGGCTGGCATGGATCTTGCTGCTTCCGTTGTGTCGACGAGGGTGAGCGAGTTCCTGACCGGGTACATGGTTCCGGATGCTGTGGTGGTGCTCGAGGAGCTTCCGCTGACGGTGAACGGTAAGTTGGATCGGAAGGCGTTGCCGGAGCCAGTATTCGAGGTGCGGGAGTATCGAACACCCGCAACTGATACGGAGTTGGCGGTAGCGGGCGTCTTTGCCGACGTTCTGGGGGTCGAGCGTGTCGGGTTGGATGATGATTTCTTTGCTTTGGGTGGTAATTCGCTCGTAGCCACACGATTGGTCGCCAGGCTCGGGCGAGCGCTCGATACGACGATCCCCGTGAGGGTCCTGTTCGAAAATTCGAATGTAGAGTCGCTGGCGGCGGCGATCTCGTCACACGTCAGTTCCGGGAACATTCCGGCACTAGTCGCAGGACCTCGCCCCACGACGATTCCGTTGTCACTTGCTCAGCAGCGCATGTGGTTCCTGAGCCGCTTCGACCCCGAATCGGCCGTCAACAATATTCCGATTGCGCTGCGTTTGAGTGGCCAGTTGAATCTGTCGGCACTGCAGTTGGCCGTATCGGATGTGGTGGATCGGCACGAATCGCTACGGACGATCTACCCCGAGGCGGGTGGGCAAGGTCAGCAGGTGATTCTGCCTGCCTCGAAGGTATCTTTTGATCTCACCCCAGTCACTCTGGGCGGAACTCGGATCGAAGAGGCACTGCTGACGCTCGCTCTGGCAGGGTTCGATGTGACAATGTCGGTACCGTTCCGTGTGCAGTTGTTCGAGGTGGGGGCGGACGCATTTGTTCTCGCCTTCGTTATGCATCACATCGCAGCGGACGGGTTCTCGATGCGTCCGTTGACTCGGGATGTCATGGTTGCTTACGCCGCTCGGGTTTCGAATGGCGTTCCGAATTGGACTCCGCTCGAGGTGCAGTACGCCGATTATGCACTCTGGCAGCGGGAGGTCCTCGGCGACGAGGACGACCCGAATTCGTTGATCTCGGCTCAGCTGGACCACTGGCGCTCCGTCCTCCGCGACTCTCCGGAAGTGCTTGCGTTACCAGCTGACCGATCCCGCCCGGTCGTCGCCTCGAATCGTGGCGCTACGTACCGCTTCTCCGTCAGTGAAGAGCTTCGGTCGAGCTTGGACTCACTTGCACGCGAGCGGAACGCGTCGCTGTTCATGGTGATGCATTCGGCCCTCGCCGTGCTTCTCGCAAGGTTGTCCGGTACCAGTGACATCGTGATCGGTACCCCGGTTGCAGGGCGAGGCGAAAAGGCGCTCGACGATGTGATCGGTATGTTCGTGAATACACTGGTCCTGCGGACTCCTGTTGACCTCGCCAGTTCGTTCAGTGCGCTCGTCTCGGCAACGCGGAGGACAGACCTTCAGGCGCTCGGCAACGGCGATGTTCCGTTCGAGCGGTTGGTCGAGGTGCTCGATCCCACCCGATCGCAGGCACATCACCCGCTGTTCCAGGTCGCGCTGTTCTTCCAGAACATGTCGCAGGATGCGTTGGAGCTTTCAGGTTTGGAGGTGTCGGGTCTCGAGTTCGACGCGGGTATCGCGAAATTCGACCTTCAACTGACCCTCGCTCCTCGCATCGAAGATACGCACGAATCTGGCATGTTCGCCGAGTTCGCATACGCCACAGACCTATTCGACGAGTCGACCATTCGTGGATTTGCCGATCGGTTCACCAGGATCCTCGAGCAGGTGGTCGTGGATCCGTCGATCACCGTGGGTGACATCGAACTGTTGGAGGAGGCCGAGCGCGAGTCGCTGTTGATTGCGCGCAACTCCACCGCGCATGACGTTGAGAACAGCGAGACGTTGGCTTCGCTGTTCGACACCCGCGTTGCGTTGGCACCCGATGCTGTTGCCGTGGTGTTCGACGGCCAGTCGCTGACCTATGGCGAGTTGTCGGAACGTGTGAACAAGTTGGCACGCAAGCTGATCGACAACGGGGTCGGGCCCGAATCGTTGGTGGCCTTGGCGATGCGTCGATCGCTCGATCTCGTAGTGGGTATGTACGCGGTGATCGCCGCGGGCGGAGCCTACGTGCCCTTGGATCCTGATCACCCGGCCGAGCGGATCGGGCACATCCTCACGACGGCCGATCCGGTCTGTGTGCTGTCGACGACGCGGGATGCTTTCGTAGCGCCGAACGGCGCCGACGTGCTGTTGATCGACGGTGTCGATCTTTCGAGCTACTCGGCTTCAGTCGTTTCCGATGCTGATCGTCGCGGTCGTCTGCATGATGTGAATGCCGCCTACGTGATCTTCACCTCGGGTTCCACGGGCAAGCCCAAAGGCGTTGCGGTGTCGCATCACGCCATCGTGAACCAGGTCCTGTGGATGCAGGATCAGTACGCCATCGGCCCAGAAGACGTCTATTTGCAAAAGACTGCTACGACATTCGACGTCTCGTTGTGGGGATACTTCACTGCGCTTTTGTCCGGTACGAGAGTGGTGCTGGCATCTCACGACGGCCATCGAGATCCCGCGTATCTGGCTCGTCTGATCGAAGATCATCGGGTGACGCTGACGGACTTCGTTCCATCGATGTTGACCGTCTTCGCGACTTCGGTTCCGGAACACGCATTGGTGTCACTGAGGGACGTATTCGTGATCGGTGAGGCATTGCCGGTCGAGACGGTGCGTGCATTCGCTCAGGTGTCGTCTGCAGGCCTGCACAATGTGTACGGCCCAACCGAGGCTGCGGTCTCGATCACCTACTACGAGGTCGATGGATCGGAATCAACAGGGATTCCGATCGGGGTGCCCGAGTGGAACTCGCAGGTCTACGTGTTGGACAGTCGGTTGCAGCCGGTGCCGGTAGGCGTTGCGGGTGAGCTGTATCTGGCCGGTGATCAACTGGCGCGCGGTTACGTCGCGCGACCCGATCTCACCAGTGATCGTTTTGTCGCGAACCCATTTGTGGAGGCGAGCGACACGAACGGTGAAATCAATCCCGGTGGCAGTCGGATGTATCGCACCGGGGACCTGGTGTGGTGGAACACCGCAGGCGAACTCGAGTATGTCGGGCGTACCGATTTTCAGGTCAAATTCCGTGGTCAGAGGATCGAACTGGGTGAGATCGAGTCAGCTCTGCTGGCGCATTCGACGGTAGCTCAGTGTGTGGTCACTGTGGCATCCACCGATATGGGCGATCAGCTGGTCGCATATGTGATCGCGGTCCCGGATTCTGTGATCGACGTAGAAGTCTTGAGGAATGCGCTTCCTGAATCGCTACCTGTCTACATGATTCCGAACGCGATCATGGTCTTGGACGAGTTGCCTCTGAACTCGTCTGGGAAGTTGGATCGGAAGTTGTTGCCGGAGCCGGTGTTCGAGGTTGCGGTGTTCCGGGCCCCGGTCACGCCGGTAGAACAAATTGTCGCTTCTGTCTTCTCGGCGGTACTCGGGGTCGAGCGAGTGGGTCTGGATGACGACTTCTTCGCACTCGGCGGAAACTCTTTGATTGCTACTCGAATGGCCGCTCGGTTGGGGCAGGCGCTCGATGCACAGGTTCCGGTGCGGGTGTTGTTCGAGGCGTCGTCGGTGGAGTTGTTGGCTGCGCGGATGGAGTCGGAGATCGGTTCGGGTGCGCGGGCGGCGTTGACTGCTCGGGTGCGTCCGGAGCGGGTGCCGTTGTCGTTGGCGCAGCAGCGGATGTGGTTCTTGAACCGTTTCGATACGTTGTCGTCGGCGAACAATATTCCGGTGGCGATTCGGTTGTCGGGGTTGTTGGATGTGGCGGCGTTGGACGCTGCGGTGTCGGATGTTGTTGTGCGGCATGAGATTTTGCGGACAGTGTATCCGGAGGTCGACGGTGTCGGGTTCCAGGAGGTGTTGTCTGCGGATCGGGTGCGGTTGGATGTGTCGCCGGTGGCGGTGTCGGAGTCCGATGTCGTTGGTGCGGTGACGGAGTTCTTGTCGGCTGGTTTCGATGTGGCGGTGGAGGTTCCGGTTCGGGCGCGGTTGTTCGCGGTGTCGGAGTCGGAGTTCGTGTTGGCGATGGTGGTTCATCACATCAGTGGTGATGGTGTGTCGATGGGGCCGTTGACGCGTGATGTGATGGTGGCGTACGAGGCTCGTTCTCGGGGTGAGGTGCCGGGGTGGGCGCCGCTCGAGGTGCAGTATGCGGATTACGCGTTGTGGCAGCGGGAGACTCTCGGTTCGGAAGATGATCCGTCGTCGTTGATTTCGCGTCAGATCGGGTTCTGGGAGTCGGCGTTGGCGGGGTTGCCGGATCAGTTGGATTTGCCGGCTGATCGTCCGCGGCCGGCGGTGGCGTCCAATCGTGGCGCCAAACACGCTTTCGTTATCGACGCGCCAGAGCATCATTCTTTGAAAAAAATTGCCCGTGAGTCGAATTCGTCCTTGTTCATGGTGGTGCATGCGGCGTTGGCGGTGTTGTTGTCGCGGTTGTCGGGGACGTCCGATATTGCGATCGGTACTCCGGTGGCGGGTCGTGGTGAGCAGGTTCTCGATGATTTGATCGGGATGTTCGTCAATACGTTGGTGTTGCGGACCGAGGTGGATTCTTCGGAGTCGTTCTCGGGGTTGTTGGGTCGGGTTCGTGAGGGCGATCTGGGTGCGTTTGCGCACGTAGATCTGCCGTTCGAGCGGTTGGTGGAGGTGCTCAATCCGGCGCGGTCGCAGGCGCGTAATCCGTTGTTCCAGGTGATGCTGTCGTTCCAGAACATGGAGCAGTCGGTGCTTCGACTTGGCGATCTGACAGTTGCGGGAATCGACGCCAACACGGTGGCGGCCAAGTTCGATCTGCAGCTGACCATGGTCGAGCAGTTCGACGAGGCGGGTGCCCCGGCGGGGATGGCGGCGCAGTTCACGTACGCGACGGATCTGTTCGACGAGTCGACGGTGGCAGGCTTTGCCGGCAGGTTCGGGCGCATCCTTGCTGAGATCACTGTTGATCCGTCAGTTCGGTTGGGTGATATCGACGTACTTACCGCTGCTGAGCGCAGCAACCTTCTCAGCTGGTCCGCTGGTGGGCGCACAGCGTTGGCAGGCGCGTCCTTGACTGCGATGTTCGAAGAACACGTTGGGCGGACGCCTGATTCTCTTGCCGTCGAGTGCGATGGCGAGGCGCTGACCTATGGGCAGCTCGACGCCTACGCAAACGTGGTGGCCGAGCGATTGACGGCGGCCGGCGTCGGTCCGGATGACGTCGTCGCGTTGATCGTGCCGAGGTCGGTCGAGTGGGTCGTAGGTATGTTGGCGGCGTGGAAGGCGGGTGCTGCGTACGGGCCGATCGATCCGTCGTACCCACAGGATCGGATCGAAGCGATAATCGCCGACACCGGCGCCCGATGCGCGGTGAGTACGACGACTCTCGATCTGGCGGTGGACGTGATCGTCCTCGACAACATCATGCGCGATTCGCCGATGGTGGAGAGGCCGACGGATCGATGGCGTGAACTCGGTGCGGGGGACCGCTTGGGGTATGTCATTTCGACATCCGGTTCGACGGGTCGTCCGAAGCCGACGTTGGTGCCGATGGCCGGCATCGAGAACACGGTGGCCTGGTACCGCAGCGAGTTGCCCGAAACTGGTGGTCTATTGATCGCGTCGTCACCGAGTTTCGACTTGACGCAGAAGAACGTCTGGGCAGCGTTGAGCAGCGGTCGGAGCGTAGTGCTTGCCCCAGACGGTTTCGATCCGGATGCGATCGTTGCTCGCGTCGGGCACGGTGACGTTGCAGTGGCGAACATGTCGCCGAGCGCGTTCGAAGCCGTGGTGGATTCCGACGAGGATTCTGCTTTGAGCGTTCTCGATGTTGTGTTCCTTGGAGGCGAGTCGATCCGGCTTAATCGTCTTGGCAGTTTGTTGTCAGGCGGAGTACGCGTGGTGAACAGCTACGGCCCGACGGAAGCGTCGGACGTGGTCTCGTTCCACGCGGTGACTGCGCATGACACCGTCAGCGTTCCGATCGGTGCACCGGTGCCGAACATGGATCTGTTCGTTCTGGATCGGTCGTTGGGTATGGTGCCGCCGGGCGTGATCGGCGAGTTGTATGTCGGTGGTGTCGGTGTCGGTCGCGGATACGGAAACCGAGCGGCGTTGACGGCGGAGCGTTTCGTCGCCAACCCCTTTGCGGGCGGGGAAAGGGGCGCCTCAGATGGCGGCAGCAGGTTGTATCGAACCGGCGACCTGGTCAGGTGGAACGGTCGGGGCGAGCTGGAGTACATCGGCCGATCGGATTTCCAGGTCAAACTGCGGGGGCAGCGTATCGAACTCGGCGAGATCGAATCTGCTCTGATCTCGCACGAGGCGGTTTCAGATGCGGTGGTCGTCCTGCACAGCGATGCGACGTTCGGCGACAGCCTGGTCGGGTATGTCGTGGGAACTGCAGTAGATGCGTCGGAAGTTCTGGAGTCTGCCCGGGCCGTGCTTCCGACGTACATGGTGCCCTCGAAGGTTCTTGTCCTCGACGAGCTTCCACTCAATGCGTCGGGCAAATTGGATCGAAAGGCTCTCCCGTCACCGGTATTCGAGGCAGCAGAGTTTCGGGCGCCGGTCACAGCGGTGCAGGAAATTGTTGCGTCGGTGTTCGGCGATGTGTTGGGTGTGGAGCGCGTCGGGTTGGATGACGATTTCTTTGCGCTGGGTGGTAATTCGTTGATCGCTACCAGGTTGGCAGCACGGCTGGGGCAGGCACTCGATGCGCAGGTTCCGGTGCGCGTGCTGTTCGAGAACTCGACAGTGGAAGGTTTGGCTGTAGTAGTCCAAAAGACCGCAGGTTCCGGTGCGAGGATGGAGTTGGAGGCGCGGGAACGTCCAGAACGCCTTCCTCTGTCCTTGGCCCAGCAGCGAATGTGGTTGATCAACCAGATGGATCCCGGTTCTGCGGCATACAACATTCCGTTGGCACTGCGATTGACAGGGAACTTGGATGTCGCGGCTTTGCGCCAGGCTCTTCACGACGTTTTGATTCGACACGAGTCGCTCCGGACCAGCTACCCGAGTGACATCGAAGGGCCGGTTCAGAAAATCGTCGCGATCGACGAACTCCTTTCGCCTCTCGAAACGATTCAGGTAGACGACGAGGCCGCGGCGTTCAATCGCGTCGTGGAGTTGGTGACGACCGGATTCGACGTAGCTCAGGAGGTACCTGTACGCACTGGGTTGCTCGAGTTGGGCCCGGCAGACTTCATATTCGTCTTGGTCGCTCATCACATCGCCGCTGACGGTGAATCGATGGGACCTCTTGCCCGAGACATGATGGTCGCCTACGAGGCTCGCGTGCGCGGCACCGCGCCGTCGTGGACGCCGTTGACTGTTCAGTACGCGGACTTCGCGATCTGGCAGCGCGAAGTACTCGGTAGCGCCGGCGAGGTCGGCTCACAGGCTGCACGGCAACTCGACTTCTGGCGCCGGACGTTGGACGGTGTGTCGTCGACGCCCGGATTGCCTTCCGACCGTCAGCGACCCGCGCAGATGTCTGCACGTGCCGGTGTCTCGGAGTTCTCCGTCAACGCGGAGACGGCGGCGCGGCTCAACGAGATTGCGCGCGAACACAACGCCACATTGTTCATGGTTGTGCACGCTGCGCTTGCAGTTCTCATCGCACGGTTGAGTGGAAGCCGAGATTTCGCGATCGGAACGGTAGTGGCCGGGCGAGGTGAGCAGCAACTGGACGACATAGTCGGAATGTTCGTCAACACGCTTGCACTCAGGACCGCTCCGGATCTCGGAGCGGGATTCGGCGACTTGGTCTCGCTCGTCCGAAACGTCGATCTCGAGGCATTTGCGAACGGAGACATCCCGTTCGAGGAAGTAACCGGCGTCGTGTCGGTGTCAGCGAGCGAGCTCTTCCAGGTTGCACTGTCGGTCGAACCGATGGCAGGAGCCGAGTTCAGTCTGCCGGATTTGAAGATCACGGCTGTCGAGGGTGTGGAGGCGACTGCGAAGTTCGACCTCCAACTCAATCTCAGTTCAGATCCGGTAACGGGAGGGTTGCTCGGCCATTTGGTTTTCGCTGCGGACCTTTTCGACCAAGCAACCGCCGACGCACATGTCGAGCGCTTCGTCCGCGTTCTAGATCGGGTCTCCTCGGATCCTTCACGTCCGATTGGTGACATCGAACTGCTCACCGACTCCGAACGAGCAGAAGTCCTCGGCTCCGTGGACACAACGCCACCCCCGGCAGTTGGCGCTTCGACGGGCAGACTTGTGCCACAGCTATTGGCGAACTCCATAGAGGCTGATCCTGACGCCGTCGCAGTCGTGTGCGATGAAGAGGAAGTGACATACCACGAGGTCGATGCACGATCATCTCGCCTTGCGCGCCACCTCATCAGTCTTGGGATCGGCCCGGGCGACGCAGTTGCGATGACAGGGCTGCGTGGCATCGAACTGGTGGTAACGATCTGGGCGCTGTCCAAAGCAGGCGCGGCAGTACTCGTGAGAGCTACAACAGGCGCAGTGCGTACGCCTGGAAGAGGAACAAACCCGAGTGTGGCCTTGACGCTGACTTCGGGCAGTGCAGATTCTGATATTGCGCTGGATACGATCCTCGACCTGAACGAGTCCGATGTTGTCGAATTGGTGGCGTCGTATTCGAGTCGTTCCGTGAACTACGCGGACCGGGTTCGTCCGCTCAATGTGGACGACGTCGCGGTCGTGGTTACCGGATCAGCCTCTGACCAGATCACCCAGGGAGAGCTCGCGGCGAAGTTGGATGCCATGTCGCAAAAGCACGAGGTCGACTACGAATCGCGTTTGATGTACTTCGGTCCCGACGACGATGAAACCTCGGTTCTAACGATTCTGCTGGCAGGGGTAGTGGGTGGCGTCGTCCTTGTGTCCTCGGAAGATTCTCGAAATGCCGATGTGCACGGCCGCCTCGAGGAGGAGTGGGTTTCGCACGCGGTAGGTCAGACAGACGTCTTCACAGATGTCGTCGAAGGAGCTTTGCCTGATCTACGCCTGGCGTGTGATCCCGCGACGTGGACTCTGAGCTGACGCCGCCGTTCTCGAAGTAGATAGACGCCCTTATCCCGAACAGTCCGATGATGTCCACTCCTCGACAGCTGTAACAATGGTTCGGTGTGTCCGATCAACTACTGGGGTCATACCGGGACGTCGAACTCGATTTGCCCAGGTCAAGGGTAGAACCTCGGAAGTGATCGGATTCCCGCGAATACCGATCGAACTGCAGTACCAAAGCGAAGGTGAAATGTCTTGACGCAGCACGAGCTCCTCCATCACGCCGTTCGAGCGCAGGTCGTGGCCGCATGAGCGCCGATGGTGTGACGCCGGATACCTCTGCTACCCGCAAGAGTCGACGGGAGCGGCCCACTCGCACTCGCCGAGCGAGGACACTGTTGCTGCCCCAGTTGCTGGCGGCGGCCGTCGAGTTGGATCCTTCGAGGGAAGCGTTGCGATTCGAGGGGCACTCACTTTCCTACGCCGAATTGGATGCGCGGTCGTCTCGCCTGGCTCGTATGTTGATCGCCGGCGGTGTAGGTCCGGAGGACAGGGTTGCCGTGTCCATCCCGCGGTCAATCGAATCAGTGCTGGCAGTGTGGGCAGTCGCGAAGACCGGTGCAGCTTTTGTGCCCGTGGATCCGAACTATCCGTCTGACCGTGTTGCGTACATGATCGAGGATTCGGGTGTCTCGATCGGCTTGACCGTCGGCGAATTAGGTATTGATTTGCCATCGTCTGTGAGGTGGATCGCGATCGATTCTCTCGAGACGACGCAGGCATCGGAAGCGATGTCCGGCGAACCGGTGGCGTATTCGGACCGTGTTCGCACTCTGCGAACCGAACACCCTGCATACGTTATCTACACCTCAGGGTCGACTGGACGTCCGAAAGGTGTTGTTGTCACGCACGCAGGCCTGGGCAATTTGCTGAGTGAACAGGCTGAGCGACTTGGTGCCACAGCCCAATCGAGGGTTCTGCATTTCGCCACCCCCAGCTTCGATACTTCGCTCTTCGAGCTGTTGCTTACCATTGGTTCCGGCGCGACGATGGTTATCGTTCCGACGACCGTTTACGGTGGTGACGAGCTCGCGGAACTATTGAAAACCGAATGCGTCACGCATGTGGTGGGAACCCCGTCAATGTTGGCCTCTGTCGATCCCTCGGGGTTGGATTCCATCGTCACCGCTGTAGTCGGTGGCGAGGTATGCCCACCTGAGCTTGTTGCACGGTGGGGACGGGACAGGGCCTTCTACAACGGATACGGCCCAACCGAGACGACTATTGTCACCAACATCAGCCCGAAACTGGCACCAGGTGACCGCGTGACAATTGGTGGACCTGTTCGCGGGGCTTCCGCCCTGGTTCTGGACTCACGGCTACAGCCAGTCCCAGTCGGGTCGACAGGTGAGCTGTATCTTGCCGGGCCTCAGGTTGCGCGCGGATATCACAATCTGACGGGTATGACTGCCGACCGTTTCATCGCGAATCCGTTTGGAGCGCAGGGCGAACGAATGTACCGCAGTGGTGACCTCGTACGCTGGGTCATCGCAGATGGGGGTGCACGGGACCTCGAATACGTCGGGCGATCCGACTCCCAAGTGAAGATCCGAGGCTTCCGAGTCGAGCTCGGAGAGATCGACGCAGTTCTTGCATCCCATCGGGCGGTCGACTTCGTTGCAACCCTCGCTCGCAAGCTCGACAATGGGGAGCAGGCTCTGGTGGCATACGTGCTGCCACGAGCGGCAGCTGAGGTAGACATCACGGAACTGCTCGACGTCTGCAGACAAGAATTGCCTAGGCATATGGTGCCTGCCTCTGTCGTTCTCATCAGTGAAATTCCGTTGACACCCGTGGGCAAGTTGGATGCTTTCGCGTTGCCGGAGCCGCATTTCGAGTCTCGTCCATTCCGTGTTCCTTCCACTGAGGATGAAATCCAGATCGCCACGGTGTTTGGTGAACTGCTCGGGCTGGAGCAGGTCGGAGCGGATGACGACTTCTTCGAGCTTGGAGGCAATTCGCTTGTCGCAGCGAAGTTGGCAGCACGGTTGAGTGCTGTCTTCGACGTGCGGGTACAAGTCAAGACGTTGTTCGAGTCTTCGACCGTGTCGTCGCTTGCCTCTGCGCTCGCAGCTTCCACTGGGCGTGCTCGTGTGGCGTTGACGGCTCGGGTGCGTCCGGAGCGGGTGCCGTTGTCGTTGGCGCAGCAGCGGATGTGGTTTTTGTCGCGGTTTGATGCTGTGTCGGGTGTGAACAATATTCCGATTGTGTTGCGTTTGTCTGGTGTGGTGGATGTTGCGGCGTTGGGTGCTGCTGTGTCGGATGTTGTTGCGCGGCATGAGATTTTGCGGACGGTGTATCCGGAGTTCGAGGGGGTCGGGTTCCAGCAGGTTCTTCCGGTGGGTGGGTTCGCTGTGGATATTTCTGCGGTGCCGACCGATGAGGCTGATTTGTTGGGTGTGTTGGCGCCGGTGGTGACTGAGGGGTTTGATGTCACTTCTGAGGTGCCGTTGCGGGTTCGTTTGTTCCAGACGGGTTCGTCGGAGTTTGTGTTGGCGTTGGTGGTTCACCATATTGCTGCTGATGGTGTGTCGATGGGGCCGTTGGTGCGTGATGTGTCGATGGCGTATGTGGCGCGTGCGGGTGGACAGGTTCCGGGGTGGGCGCCGCTCGAGGTGCAGTATGCGGATTACGCGTTGTGGCAGCGTGAGGTGTTGGGGTCCGAGGGTGATCCGTCGTCGTTGATGTCTGAGCAGTTGGGGTATTGGACGTCGGTGTTGGAGGGGTTGCCGGAGCGGATCGAGTTGCCGGCGGATCGTTCGCGGCCGTTGGTTGCGTCCAATCGTGGTGCTAGTTACCAGTTCTCGGTTGATGTGCGGTTGCATCGGGCGCTCGAGCAGTTGGCGCTTGATCGTGGTGTGTCGTTGTTCATGGTGGTGCATGCGGCGTTGGCGGTGGTGTTGGCGCGGTTGAGTGGTAGTGATGACGTTGTGGTGGGCTCGCCGATCGCTGGGCGGGGCGAGCCGGAGCTTGATGATTTGATCGGGATGTTCGTCAATACGTTGGTGTTGCGGACGGAGGTGGATTCTTCGGAGTCGTTCTCGGAGTTGTTGGGTCGGGTTCGTGAGGTCGATCTGGGGGCGTTCGGCAACGAGGATGTTCCGTTCGAGCGGTTGGTGGAGGTGCTTGATCCGGCGCGGTCGCAGGCTCATCATCCGTTGTTCCAGGTTGCGTTGTTCTTCCAGAACATGGCGCAGAGTGTCTTGGAACTGCCGGGACTGTCGATTGCCGGTTTCGACGCGGGTGTGGAGATCGCGAAGTTCGATCTGCAGTTGACGGTGTCACCGTTGGAGGAGGACGGCGTCGGTGTGGGGATGCCGATGTCGTTGACGTATGCGACGGATTTGTTCGACGAGTCGACGGTTGTCTCGTTTGCGGAGCGGTTGGTTCGGGTTCTGGAAGCGATGGTGGCGGAGCCTGATTCGGTTGTCGGGGATGTGGAGTTGCTCGGTGAGGACGAGCGTTCGCAGGTGTTGGTGGCGGTCAATGACACTGTTCACGAGTTGACTGTTGGTGCTTTGTTGCTCGATGGGTTTGTTGCGCAGGTGGCGGCGTCTCCGGATGCGGTGGCGGTGGTGTTCGAGGGGCAGTCTCTGTCGTATGCGGAGTTCGGGTCTCGGGTGAATCGTCTTGCGCGGTATTTGGTTTCGGTGGGTGTGGGGCCGGAGTCGTTGGTGGCGTTGGCGATGCGTCGGTCGGTTGATCTTGTTGTGGGTATGTATGCGGTGGTTGCTGCGGGTGGGGCGTATGTGCCGTTGGATCCGGATCATCCGGTCGAGCGCAATGGTCATATTCTCGGGACTGCGGCGCCGGTGTGTGTGTTGTCCACTGCTGGTGACGGTGTGGTGTTGCCGGGTGAGTTCGATGTGGTGTTGATTGACGAGTTGGATGTGTCCGGGTTCTCGGATGCGCCGGTGTTGGATGTGGATCGTGTTGCGCCGCTTCGGGGTTCGAATGCTGCGTATGTGATTTTCACGTCGGGGTCGACGGGGAAGCCGAAGGGTGTGGCGGTTTCGCATGAGGCGATCGTCAATCAGATGGCGTGGATGCAGGGTCAGTATGTTCTGACTGGGTCGGATGTGTATTTGCAGAAGACTGCGACGACGTTCGATGTGTCGTTGTGGGGGTTCTTCTTGCCGTTGGCGGTGGGTGCTCGGTTGGTGGTGGCCACGCATGACGGTCATCGGGATCCGGGGTATTTGGCGTCGGTGATCGCTGATCAGGGTGTGACGGTGACGGACTTCGTGCCGACGATGTTGTCGGTGTTCGCGGGTGCGGTGTCTGCGGAGTTGTTGGGTTCGTTGCGTGATGTGTTCGTCATCGGTGAGGCGTTGCCGGCGCAGGCGGTGCGTGATTTCGGTGTGGTGTCGGGTGCGCGGGTTCACAACTTGTATGGCCCGACCGAGGCTGCGGTGTCGATCACGTTCGCGGATGTGACGGGCGCCGTCGATGGTGGTGTGGTTTCTATTGGTGTGCCGCAGTGGAATTCGCAGGTTTTCGTGTTGGATTCGCGGTTGCGTCCGGTGCCGGTGGGTGTTGCGGGTGAGTTGTATCTTGCGGGTGATCAGTTGGCTCGTGGGTATGTTTCTCGTCCGGATTTGTCGGCGGATCGGTTCGTGGCGAATCCGTTCGGTGGGGTGGGTTCGCGGATGTATCGCACGGGGGACTTGGTGCGGTGGGGTGTGTCGGGTGAGCTCGAGTACATCGGTCGTACCGATTTTCAGGTGAAGTTCCGTGGTCAGCGGATCGAGTTGGGGGAGATCGAGTCGGCGTTGGTGGCCGATGTGTCGGTGTCTGTGTCGTCGGTGGCTGTGGTGTCGACGGTGACCGGTGATCAGTTGGTGGGGTATGTGGTGCCGGCGTCGGGTGCGGTGGTTGATACTGCGGCACTGGTGGATTCGTTGGGTGTGGTGTTGCCGTCGTATATGGTGCCGTCGCAGATCATGGTGTTGGATGCGTTTCCGCTCAATGCTTCGGGGAAGTTGGATCGGAAGTTGTTGCCGGAGCCGGTGTTCGAGGTTGCGGTGTTTAGGGCTCCGGTGACGGCGGTGGAGGAGATCGTTGCGTCGGTGTTTGCCGAGGTGTTGGGTGTCGAGCGCGTCGGGTTGGATGACGATTTCTTTGCGCTGGGTGGTAATTCGTTGATTGCTACTCGGGTGGCGGCTCGGTTGGGGCAGGCGCTCGATGCGCAGGTTCCGGTGCGGGTGTTGTTCGAGGCGTCGTCGGTGGAGTTGTTGGCTGCGCGGGTGGAGTCGGAGATCGGTTCGGGTGCGCGGGCGGCGTTGACGGCTCGGGTGCGTCCGGAGCGGGTGCCGTTGTCGTTGGCGCAGCAGCGGATGTGGTTCTTGAACCGTTTCGATACGTTGTCGTCGGCGAACAATATTCCGGTGGCGATTCGGTTGTCGGGGTTGTTGGATGTGGCGGCTCTGCAGGCTGCTGTGTCGGATGTTGTTGTGCGGCATGAGATTTTGCGGACGGTGTATCCGGAGGTCGACGGTGTCGGGTTCCAGGAGGTGTTGTCTGCGGATCGGGTGCGGTTGGATGTGTCGCCGGTTGTGGTGTCGGAGTCCGATGTCGTTGGTGCGGTGACGGAGTTCTTGTCGGCTGGTTTCGATGTGGCGGTGGAGGTTCCGGTTCGGGCGCGGTTGTTCGCGGTGTCGGAGTCGGAGTTCGTGTTGGCGTTGGTGGTTCATCACATCAGTGGTGATGGTGTGTCGATGGGGCCGTTGACGCGTGATGTGATGGTGGCGTACGAGGCTCGTTCTCGGGGTGAGGTGCCGGGGTGGGCGCCGCTCGAGGTGCAGTATGCGGATTACGCGTTGTGGCAGCGTGAGGTGTTGGGGTCGGAAGATGATGCGGGGTCGTTGATTTCGCGTCAGGTCGGGTTCTGGGAGTCGGCGTTGGCGGGGTTGCCGGATCAGTTGGATTTGCCGGCGGATCGTCCGCGGCCTGTGGTGGCGTCCAATCGTGGGGCGAATCATTCGTTCGTGGTGGGTGCGGATGTGCATGCTGGTTTGAATGATGTTGCTCGTGAGTCGAATTCGTCGTTGTTCATGGTGGTGCATGCGGCGTTGGCGGTGTTGTTGTCGCGGTTGTCGGGGACGTCCGATATTGCGATCGGTACTCCGGTGGCGGGTCGTGGTGAGCAGGTTCTCGATGATTTGATCGGGATGTTCGTCAATACGTTGGTGTTGCGGACGGAGGTGGATTCTTCGGAGAGTTTCGTCGATCTGCTCGCAGGTGTGCGGGAGGCTGATCTTCAGGCGTTTGCGCATGCGGATGTTCCGTTCGAGCGGTTGGTGGAGGTGCTCAATCCGGCGCGGTCGCAGGCTCGGAGTCCGTTGTTCCAGGTGATGTTGGCGTTCCAGAACATGGAGCAGTCGGCGTTGCAGTTGGGTGATCTGCGGGTTGCGGGTGTCGATGCCACTGCGGTGGCGGCGAAGTTCGATCTGCAGCTGACGGTGGTGGAGCAGTTCGACGAGGCGGGTGCTCCGGCGGGGATGGCGGCGTCGTTGACGTACGCGACGGATCTGTTCGACGAGTCGACGGTTGTCTCGTTTGCGGAGCGGTTGGTTCGGGTTCTGGAAGCGATGGTGGCGGAGCCTGATTCGGTTGTCGGGGATGTGGAGTTGCTCGGTGAGGACGAGCGTTCGCAGGTGTTGGTGGCGGTCAATGACACTGTTCACGAGTTGACTGTTGGTGCTTTGTTGCTCGACGGGTTTGTTGCGCAGGTGGCGGCGTCTCCGGATGCGGTGGCGGTGGTGTTCGAGGGGCAGTCTCTGTCGTATGCGGAGTTCGGGTCTCGGGTGAATCGCCTTGCGCGGTATTTGGTTTCGGTGGGTGTGGGGCCGGAGTCGTTGGTGGCGTTGGCGATGCGTCGGTCGGTTGATCTTGTTGTGGGTATGTATGCGGTGGTTGCTGCGGGTGGGGCGTATGTGCCGTTGGATCCGGATCATCCGGTCGAGCGCAATGGTCATATTCTCGGGACTGCGGCGCCGGTGTGTGTGTTGTCCACTGCTGGTGACGGTGTGGTGTTGCCGGGTGAGTTCGATGTGGTGTTGATTGACGAGTTGGATGTGTCCGGGTTCTCGGATGCGCCGGTGTTGGATGTGGATCGTGTTGCGCCGCTTCGGGGTTCGAATGCTGCGTATGTGATTTTCACGTCGGGGTCGACGGGGAAGCCGAAGGGTGTGGCGGTTTCGCATGAGGCGATCGTCAATCAGATGGCGTGGATGCAGGGTCAGTATGTTCTGACTGGGTCGGATGTGTATTTGCAGAAGACTGCGACGACGTTCGATGTGTCGTTGTGGGGGTTCTTCTTGCCGTTGGCGGTGGGTGCTCGGTTGGTGGTGGCCACGCATGACGGTCATCGGGATCCGGGGTATTTGGCGTCGGTGATCGCTGATCAGGGTGTGACGGTGACGGACTTCGTGCCGACGATGTTGTCGGTGTTCGCGGGTGCGGTGTCTGCGGAGTTGTTGGGTTCGTTGCGTGATGTGTTCGTCATCGGTGAGGCGTTGCCGGCGCAGGCGGTGCGTGATTTCGGTGTGGTGTCGGGTGCGCGGGTTCACAACTTGTATGGCCCGACCGAGGCTGCGGTGTCGATCACGTTCGCGGATGTGACGGGCGCCGTCGATGGTGGTGTGGTTTCTATTGGTGTGCCGCAGTGGAATTCGCAGGTTTTCGTGTTGGATTCGCGGTTGCGTCCGGTGCCGGTGGGTGTTGCGGGTGAGTTGTATCTTGCGGGTGATCAGTTGGCTCGTGGGTATGTTTCTCGTCCGGATTTGTCGGCGGATCGGTTCGTGGCGAATCCGTTCGGTGGGGTGGGTTCGCGGATGTATCGCACGGGGGACTTGGTGCGGTGGGGTGTGTCGGGTGAGCTCGAGTACATCGGTCGTACCGATTTTCAGGTGAAGTTCCGTGGTCAGCGGATCGAGTTGGGGGAGATCGAGTCGGCGTTGGTGGCCGATGTGTCGGTGTCTGTGTCGTCGGTGGCTGTGGTGTCGACGGTGACCGGTGATCAGTTGGTGGGGTATGTGGTGCCGGCGTCGGGTGCGGTGGTTGATACTGCGGCACTGGTGGATTCGTTGGGTGTGGTGTTGCCGTCGTATATGGTGCCGTCGCAGATCATGGTGTTGGATGCGTTTCCGCTCAATGCTTCGGGGAAGTTGGATCGGAAGTTGTTGCCGGAGCCGGTGTTCGAGGTTGCGGTGTTCCGGGCTCCGGTGACGGCGGTGGAGGAGATCGTTGCGTCGGTGTTTGCCGAGGTGTTGGGTGTCGAGCGCGTCGGGTTGGATGACGATTTCTTTGCGCTGGGTGGTAATTCGTTGATTGCGACTCGGGTGGCGGCTCGGTTGGGGCAGGCGCTCGATGCGCAGGTTCCGGTGCGGGTGTTGTTCGAGGCGTCGTCGGTGGAGTTGTTGGCTGCGCGGGTGGAGTCGGAGATCGGTTCGGGTGCGCGGGCGGCGTTGACGGCTCGGGTGCGTCCGGAGCGGGTGCCGTTGTCGTTGGCGCAGCAGCGGATGTGGTTTTTGTCGCGGTTTGATGCTGTGTCGGGTGTGAACAATATTCCGATTGTGTTGCGTTTGTCTGGTGTGGTGGATGTTGCGGCGTTGGGTGCTGCTGTGTCGGATGTTGTTGCGCGGCATGAGATTTTGCGGACGGTGTATCCGGAGTTCGAGGGGGTCGGGTTCCAGCAGGTTCTTCCGGTGGGTGGGTTCGCTGTGGATATTTCTGCGGTGCCGACCGATGAGGCTGATTTGTTGGGTGTGTTGGCGCCGGTGGTGACTGAGGGGTTTGATGTCACTTCTGAGGTGCCGTTGCGGGTTCGTTTGTTCCAGACGGGTTCGTCGGAGTTTGTGTTGGCGTTGGTGGTTCACCATATTGCTGCTGATGGTGTGTCGATGGGGCCGTTGGTGCGTGATGTGTCGATGGCGTATGTGGCGCGTGCGGGTGGACAGGTTCCGGGGTGGGCGCCGCTCGAGGTGCAGTATGCGGATTACGCGTTGTGGCAGCGTGAGGTGTTGGGGTCCGAGGGTGATCCGTCGTCGTTGATGTCTGAGCAGTTGGGGTATTGGACGTCGGTGTTGGAGGGGTTGCCGGAGCGGATCGAGTTGCCGGCGGATCGTTCGCGGCCGTTGGTTGCGTCCAATCGTGGTGCTAGTTACCAGTTCTCGGTTGATGTGCGGTTGCATCGGGCGCTCGAGCAGTTGGCGCTTGATCGTGGTGTGTCGTTGTTCATGGTGGTGCATGCGGCGTTGGCGGTGGTGTTGGCGCGGTTGAGTGGTAGTGATGACGTTGTGGTGGGCTCGCCGATCGCTGGGCGGGGCGAGCCGGAGCTTGATGATTTGATCGGGATGTTCGTCAATACGTTGGTGTTGCGGACGGAGGTGGATTCTTCGGAGTCGTTCTCGGAGTTGTTGGGTCGGGTTCGTGAGGTCGATCTGGGGGCGTTCGGCAACGAGGATGTTCCGTTCGAGCGGTTGGTGGAGGTGCTTGATCCGGCGCGGTCGCAGGCTCATCATCCGTTGTTCCAGGTTGCGTTGTTCTTCCAGAACATGGCGCAGAGTGTCTTGGAACTGCCGGGACTGTCGATTGCCGGTTTCGACGCGGGTGTGGAGATCGCGAAGTTCGATCTGCAGTTGACGGTGTCACCGTTGGAGGAGGACGGCGTCGGTGTGGGGATGCCGATGTCGTTGACGTATGCGACGGATTTGTTCGACGAGTCGACGGTTGTCTCGTTTGCGGAGCGGTTGGTTCGGGTTCTGGAAGCGATGGTGGCGGAGCCTGATTCGGTTGTCGGGGATGTGGAGTTGCTCGGTGAGGACGAGCGTTCGCAGGTGTTGGTGGCGGTCAATGACACTGTTCACGAGTTGACTGTTGGTGCTTTGTTGCTCGATGGGTTTGTTGCGCAGGTGGCGGCGTCTCCGGATGCGGTGGCGGTGGTGTTCGAGGGGCAGTCTCTGTCGTATGCGGAGTTCGGGTCTCGGGTGAATCGTCTTGCGCGGTATTTGGTTTCGGTGGGTGTGGGGCCGGAGTCGTTGGTGGCGTTGGCGATGCGTCGGTCGGTTGATCTTGTTGTGGGTATGTATGCGGTGGTTGCTGCGGGTGGGGCGTATGTGCCGTTGGATCCGGATCATCCGGTCGAGCGCAATGGTCATATTCTCGGGACTGCGGCGCCGGTGTGTGTGTTGTCCACTGCTGGTGACGGTGTGGTGTTGCCGGGTGAGTTCGATGTGGTGTTGATTGACGAGTTGGATGTGTCCGGGTTCTCGGATGCGCCGGTGTTGGATGTGGATCGTGTTGCGCCGCTTCGGGGTTCGAATGCTGCGTATGTGATTTTCACGTCGGGGTCGACGGGGAAGCCGAAGGGTGTGGCGGTTTCGCATGAGGCGATCGTCAATCAGATGGCGTGGATGCAGGGTCAGTATGTTCTGACTGGGTCGGATGTGTATTTGCAGAAGACTGCGACGACGTTCGATGTGTCGTTGTGGGGGTTCTTCTTGCCGTTGGCGGTGGGTGCTCGGTTGGTGGTGGCCACGCATGACGGTCATCGGGATCCGGGGTATTTGGCGTCGGTGATCGCTGATCAGGGTGTGACGGTGACGGACTTCGTGCCGACGATGTTGTCGGTGTTCGCGGGTGCGGTGTCTGCGGAGTTGTTGGGTTCGTTGCGTGATGTGTTCGTCATCGGTGAGGCGTTGCCGGCGCAGGCGGTGCGTGATTTCGGTGTGGTGTCGGGTGCGCGGGTTCACAACTTGTATGGCCCGACCGAGGCTGCGGTGTCGATCACGTTCGCGGATGTGACGGGCGCCGTCGATGGTGGTGTGGTTTCTATTGGTGTGCCGCAGTGGAATTCGCAGGTTTTCGTGTTGGATTCGCGGTTGCGTCCGGTGCCGGTGGGTGTTGCGGGTGAGTTGTATCTTGCGGGTGATCAGTTGGCTCGTGGGTATGTTTCTCGTCCGGATTTGTCGGCGGATCGGTTCGTGGCGAATCCGTTCGGTGGGGTGGGTTCGCGGATGTATCGCACGGGGGACTTGGTGCGGTGGGGTGTGTCGGGTGAGCTCGAGTACATCGGTCGTACCGATTTTCAGGTGAAGTTCCGTGGTCAGCGGATCGAGTTGGGGGAGATCGAGTCGGCGTTGGTGGCCGATGTGTCGGTGTCTGTGTCGTCGGTGGCTGTGGTGTCGACGGTGACCGGTGATCAGTTGGTGGGGTATGTGGTGCCGGCGTCGGGTGCGGTGGTTGATACTGCGGCACTGGTGGATTCGTTGGGTGTGGTGTTGCCGTCGTATATGGTGCCGTCGCAGTTTGTGGTGTTGGATGCGTTTCCGCTCAATGCTTCGGGGAAGTTGGATCGGAAGTTGTTGCCGGAGCCGGTGTTCGAGGTTGCGGTGTTTAGGGCTCCGGTGACGGCGGTGGAGGAGATCGTTGCGTCGGTGTTTGCCGAGGTGTTGGGTGTCGAGCGCGTCGGGTTGGATGACGATTTCTTTGCGCTGGGTGGTAATTCGTTGATTGCTACTCGGGTGGCGGCTCGGTTGGGGCAGGCGCTCGATGCGCAGGTTCCGGTGCGGGTGTTGTTCGAGGCGTCGTCGGTGGAGTTGTTGGCTGCGCGGGTGGAGTCGGAGATCGGTTCGGGTGCGCGGGCGGCGTTGACGGCTCGGGTGCGTCCGGAGCGGGTGCCGTTGTCGTTGGCGCAGCAGCGGATGTGGTTCTTGAACCGTTTCGATACGTTGTCGTCGGCGAACAATATTCCGGTGGCGATTCGGTTGTCGGGGTTGTTGGATGTGGCGGCTCTGCAGGCTGCTGTGTCGGATGTTGTTGTGCGGCATGAGATTTTGCGGACGGTGTATCCGGAGGTCGACGGTGTCGGGTTCCAGGAGGTGTTGTCTGCGGATCGGGTGCGGTTGGATGTGTCGCCGGTTGTGGTGTCGGAGTCCGATGTCGTTGGTGCGGTGACGGAGTTCTTGTCGGCTGGTTTCGATGTGGCGGTGGAGGTTCCGGTTCGGGCGCGGTTGTTCGCGGTGTCGGAGTCGGAGTTCGTGTTGGCGTTGGTGGTTCATCACATCAGTGGTGATGGTGTGTCGATGGGGCCGTTGACGCGTGATGTGATGGTGGCGTACGAGGCTCGTTCTCGGGGTGAGGTGCCGGGGTGGGCGCCGCTCGAGGTGCAGTATGCGGATTACGCGTTGTGGCAGCGTGAGGTGTTGGGGTCGGAAGATGATGCGGGGTCGTTGATTTCGCGTCAGGTCGGGTTCTGGGAGTCGGCGTTGGCGGGGTTGCCGGATCAGTTGGATTTGCCGGCGGATCGTCCGCGGCCTGTGGTGGCGTCCAATCGTGGGGCGAATCATTCGTTCGTGGTGGGTGCGGATGTGCATGCTGGTTTGAATGATGTAGCTCGTGAGTCGAATTCGTCGTTGTTCATGGTGGTGCATGCGGCGTTGGCGGTGTTGTTGTCGCGGTTGTCGGGGACGTCCGATATTGCGATCGGTACTCCGGTGGCGGGTCGTGGTGAGCAGGTTCTCGATGATTTGATCGGGATGTTCGTCAATACGTTGGTGTTGCGGACGGAGGTGGATTCTTCGGAGAGTTTCGTCGATCTGCTCGCAGGTGTGCGGGAGGCTGATCTTCAGGCGTTTGCGCATGCGGATGTTCCGTTCGAGCGGTTGGTGGAGGTGCTCAATCCGGCGCGGTCGCAGGCTCGGAGTCCGTTGTTCCAGGTGATGTTGGCGTTCCAGAACATGGAGCAGTCGGCGTTGCAGTTGGGTGATCTGCGGGTTGCGGGTGTCGATGCCACTGCGGTGGCGGCGAAGTTCGATCTGCAGCTGACGGTGGTGGAGCAGTTCGACGAGGCGGGTGCTCCGGCGGGGATGGCGGCGTCGTTGACGTACGCGACGGATCTGTTCGACGAGTCGACGGTGGCAGGCTTTGCCGACAGGTTCGGACGGATCCTTGGTGCCGTCGTTGCTGATCAGTCGGCCGTTTTGGGTGACATAGACATTTTGGATTCTGTTGAGCGTTCGTTGGTGCTCGAGGGGTGGAATGACACGGCTCGTGAGGTTGCGGGTGTGTCGGTGTTGGATGGGTTTGTTGCGCAGGTGGCGGCGTCTCCGGATGCGGTAGCGCTCTCGTTCGAGGGGCAGTCTCTGTCGTATGCGGAGTTCGATGCTCGGGTGAATCGTTTTGCCAGGTATTTGGTTTCGGTGGGTGTGGGGCCGGAGTCGTTGGTGGGTGTTGCGGTTCGTCGGTCGGTTGATTTGTTGGTTGCGGTTTACGGTGTGCTCAGGGCTGGTGGTGGGTATGTTCCGGTGGATCCGGATCAGCCTGCGGAGCGTAATGGGTATGTGTTGGCGGCGGCGTCGCCGGTGTGTGTGGTCAGTACTTCTGATGTTGGTTTCGATGCTGGTGTGGTGCCGGTGGTCGAGGTTGATGTTGTTGATGTGTCTGGTTTTTCGGATGCTCCTGTCTCGGATGTGGATCGGGTTGCGCCGTTGCGGTCGGGGAATACGGCGTATGTGATTTTCACGTCGGGGTCGACGGGTCGGCCGAAGGGTGTGGCTGTCAGTCATCGCAGTGTGGTCAATCAGGTGTCGTGGTTGGCGGAGCGTTATGCGGTGTCGGGTTCTGATGTGGTGTTGCTTAAGACTCCGGTGACGTTCGATGTGTCGGTGTGGGAGTTGTTTGTTCCGTTGGCGGTGGGTGCTCGGTTGGTGGTGGCTACTCATGACGGTCATCGGGATCCGGGGTATTTGGCGTCGGTGGTGGCGGCGGAGTCGGTGTCGATGGTCTCGTTTGTGCCGTCGATGTTGGAGGTGTTCGTCGATCAGTTGGTCGACACGTCGGAGGCGACGATTTCGCGTCTCGGTGGTGGTGGGTTGGGTTCGTTGCGGGTGATTTTCGCGGCGGGTGAGGCGTTGCCGGCGTCGGTGGTGGGTCGGGTGTTGTCGGTGTTGCCGTCGGTTGAGGTTCATAATTTGTATGGTCCGACGGAGTTCACGGTGCATGCGACGGCGGCGGGTCCGCTCGATGGTGTGGGTGTGGTGGTGCCGATGGGTGCTCCGGTGTGGAATTCGTCGGTGTTGGTGTTGGATTCGCGGTTGCGTCCGGTGCCGGTGGGTGTTGCGGGTGAGTTGTATTTGTCGGGTGTGCAGGTCGCTCGTGGGTATTTCGGGCGGGTGGATTTGTCGGCGGAGCGGTTTGTGGCGAATCCGTTCGGTGGGGTGGGTTCGCGGATGTATCGCACGGGGGATGTGGTGCGGTGGATCGGTGTGTCGGGTGAGCTCGAGTATGTCGGTCGTAGTGATTTTCAGGTGAAGTTGCGTGGTCAGCGGATCGAGTTGGGGGAGATCGAGTCTGCGGTTCGGGATCAGGTGGGTGTGGGTTCTGTGGTGGTGGTGGTGTGGCGTGATCAGTTGGTTGCGTATGTCACTGCTGCGGTGGGGTCTTCGGTTGATGTTGATGTGGTGAAGGTGGGTGTGGGGGAGCGGTTGGCGTCGTATATGGTGCCGTCGCAGTTTGTGGTGTTGGATGCGTTGCCGCTCAATGCTTCGGGGAAGTTGGATCGGAAGTTGTTGCCGGAGCCGGTGTTCGAGGTTGCGGTGTTTAGGGCTCCGGTGACGGCGGTGGAGGAGATCGTTGCGTCGGTGTTTGCCGAGGTGTTGGGTGTCGAGCGCGTCGGGTTGGATGACGATTTCTTTGCGCTGGGTGGTAATTCGTTGATTGCGACTCGGGTGGCGGCTCGGTTGGGGCAGGCGCTCGATGCGCAGGTTCCGGTGCGGGTGTTGTTCGAGGCGTCGTCGGTGGAGTTGTTGGCTGCGCGGGTGGAGTCGGAGATCGGTTCGGGTGCGCGGGCGGCGTTGACGGCTCGGGTGCGTCCGGAGCGGGTGCCGTTGTCGTTGGCGCAGCAGCGGATGTGGTTCTTGAACCGTTTCGATACGTTGTCGTCGGCGAACAATATTCCGGTGGCGATTCGGTTGTCGGGGTTGTTGGATGTGGCGGCTCTGCAGGCTGCGGTGTCGGATGTTGTTGTGCGGCATGAGATTTTGCGGACGGTGTATCCGGAGGTCGACGGTGTCGGGTTCCAGGAGGTGTTGTCGGCGGATCGGGTGCGGTTGGATGTGTCGCCGGTTGTGGTGTCGGAGTCCGATGTCGTTGGTGCGGTGACGGAGTTCTTGTCGGCTGGTTTCGATGTGGCGGTGGAGGTTCCGGTTCGGGCGCGGTTGTTCGCGGTGTCGGAGTCGGAGTTCGTGTTGGCGTTGGTGGTTCATCACATCAGTGGTGATGGTGTGTCGATGGGGCCGTTGACGCGTGATGTGATGGTGGCGTACGAGGCTCGTTCTCGGGGTGAGGTGCCGGGGTGGGCGCCGCTCGAGGTGCAGTATGCGGATTACGCGTTGTGGCAGCGGGAGACTCTCGGTTCGGAAGATGATCCGTCGTCGTTGATTTCGCGTCAGGTCGGGTTCTGGGAGTCGGCGTTGGCGGGGTTGCCGGATCAGTTGGATTTGCCGGCGGATCGTCCGCGGCCTGTGGTGGCGTCCAATCGTGGGGCGAATCATTCGTTCGTGGTGGGTGCGGATGTGCATGCTGGTTTGAATGATGTTGCTCGTGAGTCGAATTCGTCGTTGTTCATGGTGGTGCATGCGGCGTTGGCGGTGTTGTTGTCGCGGTTGTCGGGGACGTCCGATATTGCGATCGGTACTCCGGTGGCGGGTCGTGGTGAGCAGGTTCTCGATGATTTGATCGGGATGTTCGTCAATACGTTGGTGTTGCGGACGGAGGTGGATTCTTCGGAGAGTTTCGTCGATCTGCTCGCAGGTGTGCGGGAGGCTGATCTTCAGGCGTTTGCGCATGCGGATGTTCCGTTCGAGCGGTTGGTGGAGGTGCTCAATCCGGCGCGGTCGCAGGCTCGGAGTCCGTTGTTCCAGGTGATGTTGGCGTTCCAGAACATGGAGCAGTCGGCGTTGCAGTTGGGTGATCTGCGGGTTGCGGGTGTCGATGCCACTGCGGTGGCGGCGAAGTTCGATCTGCAGCTGACGGTGGTGGAGCAGTTCGACGAGGCGGGTGCTCCGGCGGGGATGGCGGCGTCGTTGACGTACGCGACGGATTTGTTCGACGAGTCGACGGTGGCAGGCTTTGCCGACAGGTTCGGACGGATCCTTGGTGCCGTCGTTGCTGATCAGTCGGCCGTTTTGGGTGACATAGACATTTTGGATTCTGTTGAGCGTTCGTTGGTGCTCGAGGGGTGGAATGACACGGCTCGTGAGGTTGCGGGTGTGTCGGTGTTGGATGGGTTTGTTGCGCAGGTGGCGGCGTCTCCGGATGCGGTAGCGCTCTCGTTCGAGGGGCAGTCTCTGTCGTATGCGGAGTTCGATGCTCGGGTGAATCGTTTTGCCAGGTATTTGGTTTCGGTGGGTGTGGGGCCGGAGTCGTTGGTGGGTGTTGCGGTTCGTCGGTCGGTTGATTTGTTGGTTGCGGTTTACGGTGTGCTCAGGGCTGGTGGTGGGTATGTTCCGGTGGATCCGGATCAGCCTGCGGAGCGTAATGGGTATGTGTTGGCGGCGGCGTCGCCGGTGTGTGTGGTCAGTACTTCTGATGTTGGTTTCGATGCTGGTGTGGTGCCGGTGGTCGAGGTTGATGTTGTTGATGTGTCTGGTTTTTCGGATGCTCCTGTCTCGGATGTGGATCGGGTTGCGCCGTTGCGGTCGGGGAATACGGCGTATGTGATTTTCACGTCGGGGTCGACGGGTCGGCCGAAGGGTGTGGCTGTCAGTCATCGCAGTGTGGTCAATCAGGTGTCGTGGTTGGCGGAGCGTTATGCGGTGTCGGGTTCTGATGTGGTGTTGCTTAAGACTCCGGTGACGTTCGATGTGTCGGTGTGGGAGTTGTTTGTTCCGTTGGCGGTGGGTGCTCGGTTGGTGGTGGCTACTCATGACGGTCATCGGGATCCGGGGTATTTGGCGTCGGTGGTGGCGGCGGAGTCGGTGTCGATGGTCTCGTTTGTGCCGTCGATGTTGGAGGTGTTCGTCGATCAGTTGGTCGACACGTCGGAGGCGACGATTTCGCGTCTCGGTGGTGGTGGGTTGGGTTCGTTGCGGGTGATTTTCGCGGCGGGTGAGGCGTTGCCGGCGTCGGTGGTGGGTCGGGTGTTGTCGGTGTTGCCGTCGGTTGAGGTTCATAATTTGTATGGTCCGACGGAGTTCACGGTGCATGCGACGGCGGCGGGTCCGCTCGATGGTGTGGGTGTGGTGGTGCCGATGGGTGCTCCGGTGTGGAATTCGTCGGTGTTGGTGTTGGATTCGCGGTTGCGTCCGGTGCCGGTGGGTGTTGCGGGTGAGTTGTATTTGTCGGGTGTGCAGGTCGCTCGTGGGTATTTCGGGCGGGTGGATTTGTCGGCGGAGCGGTTTGTGGCGAATCCGTTCGGTGGGGTGGGTTCGCGGATGTATCGCACGGGGGATGTGGTGCGGTGGATCGGTGTGTCGGGTGAGCTCGAGTATGTCGGTCGTAGTGATTTTCAGGTGAAGTTGCGTGGTCAGCGGATCGAGTTGGGGGAGATCGAGTCTGCGGTTCGGGATCAGGTGGGTGTGGGTTCTGTGGTGGTGGTGGTGTGGCGTGATCAGTTGGTTGCGTATGTCACTGCTGCGGTGGGGTCTTCGGTTGATGTTGATGTGGTGAAGGTGGGTGTGGGGGAGCGGTTGGCGTCGTATATGGTGCCGTCGCAGTTTGTGGTGTTGGATGCGTTGCCGCTCAATGCTTCGGGGAAGTTGGATCGGAAGTTGTTGCCGGAGCCGGTGTTCGAGGTTGCGGTGTTTAGGGCTCCGGTGACGGCGGTGGAGGAGATCGTTGCGTCGGTGTTTGCCGAGGTGTTGGGTGTCGAGCGCGTCGGGTTGGATGACGATTTCTTTGCGCTGGGTGGTAATTCGTTGATTGCGACTCGGGTGGCGGCTCGGTTGGGGCAGGCGCTCGATGCGCAGGTTCCGGTGCGGGTGTTGTTCGAGGCGTCGTCGGTGGAGTTGTTGGCTGCGCGGGTGGAGTCGGAGATCGGTTCGGGTGCGCGGGCGGCGTTGACGGCTCGGGTGCGTCCGGAGCGGGTGCCGTTGTCGTTGGCGCAGCAGCGGATGTGGTTCTTGAACCGTTTCGATACGTTGTCGTCGGCGAACAATATTCCGGTGGCGATTCGGTTGTCGGGGTTGTTGGATGTGGCGGCTCTGCAGGCTGCGGTGTCGGATGTTGTTGTGCGGCATGAGATTTTGCGGACGGTGTATCCGGAGGTCGACGGTGTCGGGTTCCAGGAGGTGTTGTCGGCGGATCGGGTGCGGTTGGATGTGTCGCCGGTTGTGGTGTCGGAGTCCGATGTCGTTGGTGCGGTGACGGAGTTCTTGTCGGCTGGTTTCGATGTGGCGGTGGAGGTTCCGGTTCGGGCGCGGTTGTTCGCGGTGTCGGAGTCGGAGTTCGTGTTGGCGTTGGTGGTTCATCACATCAGTGGTGATGGTGTGTCGATGGGGCCGTTGACGCGTGATGTGATGGTGGCGTACGAGGCTCGTTCTCGGGGTGAGGTGCCGGGGTGGGCGCCGCTCGAGGTGCAGTATGCGGATTACGCGTTGTGGCAGCGGGAGACTCTCGGTTCGGAAGATGATCCGTCGTCGTTGATTTCGCGTCAGGTCGGGTTCTGGGAGTCGGCGTTGGCGGGGTTGCCGGATCAGTTGGATTTGCCGGCGGATCGTCCGCGGCCTGTGGTGGCGTCCAATCGTGGGGCGAATCATTCGTTCGTGGTGGGTGCGGATGTGCATGCTGGTTTGAATGATGTTGCTCGTGAGTCGAATTCGTCGTTGTTCATGGTGGTGCATGCGGCGTTGGCGGTGTTGTTGTCGCGGTTGTCGGGGACGTCCGATATTGCGATCGGTACTCCGGTGGCGGGTCGTGGTGAGCAGGTTCTCGATGATTTGATCGGGATGTTCGTCAATACGTTGGTGTTGCGGACGGAGGTGGATTCTTCGGAGAGTTTCGTCGATCTGCTCGCAGGTGTGCGGGAGGCTGATCTTCAGGCGTTTGCGCATGCGGATGTTCCGTTCGAGCGGTTGGTGGAGGTGCTCAATCCGGCGCGGTCGCAGGCTCGGAGTCCGTTGTTCCAGGTGATGTTGGCGTTCCAGAACATGGAGCAGTCGGCGTTGCAGTTGGGTGATCTGCGGGTTGCGGGTGTCGATGCCACTGCGGTGGCGGCGAAGTTCGATCTGCAGCTGACGGTGGTGGAGCAGTTCGACGAGGCGGGTGCTCCGGCGGGGATGGCGGCGTCGTTGACGTACGCGACGGATTTGTTCGACGAGTCGACGGTTGTCTCGTTTGCGGAGCGGTTCGGACGGATCCTTGGTGCCGTCGTTGCTGATCAGTCGGCCGTTTTGGGTGACATAGACATTTTGGATTCTGTTGAGCGTTCGTTGGTGCTCGCGGGGTGGAATGACACTGTTCACGAGTTGACTGTTGGTGCTTTGTTGCTCGATGGGTTTGTTGCGCAGGTGGCGGCGTCTCCGGATGCGGTGGCGGTGGTGTTCGAGGGGCAGTCTCTGTCGTATGCGGAGTTCGGGTCTCGGGTGAATCGCCTTGCGCGGTATTTGGTTTCGGTGGGTGTGGGGCCGGAGTCGTTGGTGGCGTTGGCGATGCGTCGGTCGGTTGATCTTGTTGTGGGTATGTATGCGGTGGTTGCTGCGGGTGGGGCGTATGTGCCGTTGGATCCGGATCATCCGGTCGAGCGCAATGGTCATATTCTCGGTACTGCGGCGCCGGTGTGTGTGTTGTCCACTGCTGGTGACGGTGTGGTGTTGCCGGGTGAGTTCGATGTGGTGTTGATTGACGAGTTGGATGTGTCCGGGTTCTCGGATGCGCCGGTGTTGGATGTGGATCGTGTTGCGCCGCTTCGGGTTTCGAATGCTGCGTATGTGATTTTCACGTCGGGGTCGACGGGGAAGCCGAAGGGTGTGGCGGTTTCGCATGAGGCGATCGTCAATCAGATGGCGTGGATGCAGGGTCAGTATGTTCTGACTGGGTCGGATGTGTATTTGCAGAAGACTGCGACGACGTTCGATGTGTCGTTGTGGGGGTTCTTCTTGCCGTTGGCGGTGGGTGCTCGGTTGGTGGTGGCCACGCATGACGGTCATCGGGATCCGGGGTATTTGGCGTCGGTGATCGCTGATCAGGGTGTGACGGTGACGGACTTCGTGCCGACGATGTTGTCGGTGTTCGCGGGTGCGGTGTCTGCGGAGTTGTTGGGTTCGTTGCGTGATGTGTTCGTCATCGGTGAGGCGTTGCCGGCGCAGGCGGTGCGTGATTTCGGTGTGGTGTCGGGTGCGCGGGTTCACAACTTGTATGGCCCGACCGAGGCTGCGGTGTCGATCACGTTCGCGGATGTGACGGGCGCCGTCGATGGTGGTGTGGTTTCTATTGGTGTGCCGCAGTGGAATTCGCAGGTTTTCGTGTTGGATTCGCGGTTGCGTCCGGTGCCGGTGGGTGTTGCGGGTGAGTTGTATCTTGCGGGTGATCAGTTGGCTCGTGGGTATGTTTCTCGTCCGGATTTGTCGGCGGATCGGTTCGTGGCGAATCCGTTCGGTGGGGTGGGTTCGCGGATGTATCGCACGGGGGACTTGGTGCGGTGGGGTGTGTCGGGTGAGCTCGAGTACATCGGTCGTACCGATTTTCAGGTGAAGTTCCGTGGTCAGCGGATCGAGTTGGGGGAGATCGAGTCGGCGTTGGTGGCCGATGTGTCGGTGTCTGTGTCGTCGGTGGCTGTGGTGTCGACGGTGACCGGTGATCAGTTGGTGGGGTATGTGGTGCCGGCGTCGGGTGCGGTGGTTGATACTGCGGCACTGGTGGATTCGTTGGGTGTGGTGTTGCCGTCGTATATGGTGCCGTCGCAGATCATGGTGTTGGATGCGTTTCCGCTCAATGCTTCGGGGAAGTTGGATCGGAAGTTGTTGCCGGAGCCGGTGTTCGAGGTTGCGGTGTTCCGGGCTCCGGTGACGGAGGTCGAGCGACTTGTTGCTTCTGTGTTCGAAGAATTGCTCGGTATCGATCGGGTCGGTCTCGATGACGATTTCTTCGAATTGGGCGGAAACTCCCTGATCGCCACGCAGTTGGCAGCGAAGTTGGGCCAAGCGATTTCGGCTGAGGTTCCGCTGCGCATGCTATTCACCAGCTCGACTGTGTCGGAGATGTCCGACAAGTTGGTAACCGGTATGCACGTTGGATTTGAACTGGATCTTGATGCGGCACTCGCTGTCACGTTGCCCTTGCGTGCACGCGGATCTGAGCTTCCACTGTTCTGCGTGCACCCAATGGTCGGGCTGGCCTGGCCGTACGCACCTCTCGCCGCGTTCGTCGACAGATCAGTGCCGCTCTACGGGTTGCAGACACCAGCGTTGACCGAGGAGGACTTTTTCGCGACCGCACTGACCGACTACATAGATCGATACGTGTCCGAGATCCGATCAGTGCAACAACAGGGGCCGTACAGACTTCTGGGTTGGTCGTTCGGTGGAGTTGTCGCGCATGGAATCGCGGCAAGGCTTGAAGCCCTCGGCGAGAAGGTGAGTGCCTTGGTGATCTTGGACGGCTCGCCCTTGAGCTTGGATGATGAAGCATTTGCGGCGATGGTCAGACACGAAGTTGCTGGCTTGGGCGTCGTCATTCCGGATGACGAAGACCTCGAGAACCTATCGATCGACTGTGCCAGTGATGTCCTCACTGCAGTGAATGGCGGAGCTATCGGGCTTAACGCCAGCGATATCAGGCGGTTGTTCTCCAGCATCGCGCGAACCGCGGCGCTGACACGTGAGTACGAACCGGACACGTGCACGGGGCCAGTGCTGTTCGTGGGATCCAATGAAACTGAGGCCGATGGGGTCGAACCTTGGCGTTCACTGATCGACGGTGAAATCGATGTTCGTCAGGCAAGCGTGAACCATGTTTCGATGATGACGCCAGAGGGGCTGGAGGAGATCGGCCCGATGATTGCCGCCTCGCTGAATTCCTGACACTATCTCGATGGCCGTCGATCCGCGGGCCTGGCTAGGCGTCGTGCCGTCGAGCCAGACCCACGGACGTACATGAAGATACAAAAAAGGCTGACGGCGCTGGATTTCTCCGCGCCGCCAGCCTACTTCATTCCTGCTGTTGCTTGTTTGACGTGCCTATTCGCAAGGGAGCGACCGGTACTCCGGGTCAAGCGCTGACTTGACGAGATCAAGAGTGTGAGGGTCTCTGACCAACTGTCCGTGGGACGCAGTGTTCCCGGCACAGTTATCTTGAGTCCAGACATTATGGACCACGGCGCCATCACCTGGGCTAAGGAAAGTTGCCTCGGGTGGCGTCGAGATTTCGTCGTGAGCCGAAGCGATGACGGTGTACTCGATTCCGGGTTGCGTCTCGGATTCGGCGTTGAGAGCTGTCAAGAATGGTGTGCCGCTGAGTTGTTGGACGCCAGCAGGCCCCCAAATCGCTTGGACCAGTAGATCGCCAGGGAGGCCCATCGCAGACAGCGATCGTGCATTCGCTTGAAGACCACCGAATGTAGTTCCGTGGTTGGTCGCGCCGAGACTGATGAGCGAGTGCACTTTGTTATTCGACGGATCTTCACGAGTTGCTCCGCCGTTGAACTTAAGATACTGGCGAGCAACGACGCCGCCCTGGGAATGACCGACGATGTCCACCTGTGTCGTACCGGTGTGAAATTTCACCGAGTCAACGAACATTGCAAGCTCCTCAGCGGAGCTTGCAATGTCGGTGATTCCCCAATGCACAGCATTGGGATTCAGAATTTCGCGCACACCGCCATAATTCAGCGCAAAGACGCAGTAGCCCAAATCAGCAAGCTGAGGCGCCATAACATCCCAGGTGTCGGTCATGCTCATCCCGGTCCCGTGTACGAGTACCACCGGACGGGGATGTTCGAGACTTGGCTTGCAATCCCAGTCGTTGGCGCCGGCAGGGGAAGGACCCATGCTGGACAATCCGGGCGTGGGTTCCGCCGGGTCTGCTGATGCAGCTGTTGGCATTCCGGCCAGCACCACACAGGCCGCCAATGACGCCAGCGTGACCAGAGTGAATCGCTTCAATTCTTTCCTCGCGTGCTGAACACCTTGTTGCTAGCTTTGCTTCTTGCTCCGAGAATCTGCGTGTCGCGATCAGACCCCGAGGGACTGGGCGATGAACGGCCATGACTTGTGCAGATCGTCTTGCCAGTAACCCCACGAATGCGTACCCACCGGCCGGAAGTCCACAGTTGCCGGGATATTGAGGTCGGCAAGACGTCGAGCGAGGTTTCCGGTGCAGATGCTGGTCGCGAATTCAATCGGTCCTCCTACAACAATCTGGTCGAACATCGCTGCTCGCCCATCCTGAATCCGAGGGTTCTCCGGGGTATCGTTCGGAAAACCGGGCAAGCCACTACCCGTGCTGATGTACAGGGGAGTGCCACGCAACTTTTCGGCGTTGACTACCGGGTCGTGTTCGACCCAGCCCGGACCGTCGAATGGGCCCCACATGTTCTGAATGTCGCCAACTCCGCCGATCCATTCAGTGGTCGCCCGTACGAAGGCCTGCCCCATCGGGTCACTCGTCTGTGCACAACCCGAATAGGATGCAACTGACTTGTAGAACCCGGGATATTCGATCGCAAGATTCAGAACAGAGGTCGCAGACATCGAGATAGCTGCAATCGACTGGTCACCGTTGCTGCCGAGTTCCTTGTTCAGGAGTGGAGGAAGCTCCTTGCCTAGGAAGGTGCTCCACATGTTCTTTCCGAGTACGGAATCTTCCTTCTCCCAGTCGGTGTAGTACGACATCAGACCCTTGGCCGGAATCGCAACATTGACGTTCTTATCGGCGAAGAAATCGACCACATCAGTTTGCCGGTCCCATGTTGCTGTGCCTTCTCCGCCGTCGGCACCGTTGAGAAGGTACAGAATGGGGCGCGGCTGAGAGTTGTCTGCAGGCAAAATCACCTGAATGGGGACCGACTTGTCCATTGATGCTGCGTAGACATTCACAACGATTTGACGATCGTTGACTCGCTCGACAGATTCGATGTACGAACCGTCCGTATCGTCCTGTGCTGCATCTCCCCCGCCTTGGTGCGCAATGGGTGTGGCACCGGCGATGCCCATGCTGCTGGATACAAGGACGACGCTCGCCGCCATCAGTGCACCTGCGACGGTGCGCCTCCAGGGGGACCGAAATTTTCGAGTCAAGACAACGCCTTTCGGTTGGTTCAACTGTGCTGCCGGACCTGCTCGGCAATCGTGTTTCGTGAGTCTGAACTACTTGTAATTCGGATGGTCAGCCGTAGACGTTACCGCGCGTACGGATCCACCAGGCAATACCCAGATGACTATCAATCCGAAGCGGCGCGTCGGTATCCGAGTATCGCTGGATACACGAACACCACGACCATCCCGAACGACCAGGCCAATGTCTTGAGCAGGGGCTCGGCGACGGGCCCCCCCAAGGAGAGGCCTTTCATCGCATCGATTGCCACGGACATTGGTTGCTCGGCAACAACTGGTTGCAGCCACTTCGGATAAGCCATCACTGGAACAAAACCGGAGTTGAAGAACATCAACAGCGTGCAGGAGATCGACACGATCTCTACAAGCGGGAGATTATCTGCCACTGTTGCCAGCGCCGTGACCATCATCGCGAAGCCGATGCCGAAAACGATCGGCAATACCAAGAGCGCCACCGCGGCCAGGGGACCCTGGTTGAATCGGAATCCCAACAGATAGCCGACACCAAGGATGACGATGGAGGTGACGAGAACTCGCACCGCTTCGGCGATCATGCGTCCGACCAGACCGGAGGCACGATGCGCAGGGAGAGTCCAGAACCGGCTCAAGAGTCCAGATGCTCGTTCGCCTTTGAGTCCGACTGCGCTCGCAATCGAGCCGAACATGGCGCCAACGAGGATGATCAGCGGGACCGTTCCGAAGATGCTCGATTGGCCCGTCGCTGCTGTAATCGAATTGCCCAGGACGACTCGGAACATCAACAGCATGAACGCTGGATACACAAGAGCTTGAATGGTGGTTGATGGATCGCGCAGCCACGTGACCAACAAACGTTTGGCCTGAATCCCGCTGTGCACGACCAGTGCCTTGAAAGAGCTTTCAGGGAGCGCTTTGTCCGGGTAAGGAAAGTTAAACCCCTCGGCGGGTCGGACGGCCGCCATGAAACGATCTGTCGGTTCGCTCATGACCGCCTCATACTTGCCCAGAACGCTAGTGGCGCGAAGAAGACGATCAACCCGATCGTCCACGCAACGACGGGAAACAGGACGCCCCAGGTGACTCCGCCCTGCGCAAGATCACGCATGGCGAATGAAAACTGCGATACCGGTTGATTGCGCACGAACGGCCGAATCCATTCGGGAAAGCCAGTCTCGGGCGCGAAACCGCAGGACAACATCCCCAGAATCAATTGGGGGAGCGTCAGCGCCTGACTGGTGGCTTGTGGACTTTTCGACAGTGAACCGATTGCATCACCGGCGAAGGACAGACATGTGCTGAACGCGAGGGCGATTGCACAAAACAGAACTGCCTGACCCATGCCTGCTGAGAATCGGAAACCGATCAAGTGGCCGAAGGTCAATGCCGCGGCGAGTGAGACTGTCGAACGGACGAAGCCACTCGATTGACGAGACAACAGCGGCACGGGGCCGACTACTGGCATGGTTTTCATGCGGTTGCTGAAGCCGGTGATCGATTCGGTCGAGGACATCTGAGCGGCGGAGATCGACGTGAAGGCCATGGCTTGCAGCACGATGATCGGCATCAGAAACTGGGCATAGTTGATGCCCTGAAGTTGCATGACGAACTTCAACGGAAGGTAGAAACCGATCGTGAAGATCAATGGCGCGACTACCGCGATCAGTAGTTCGTAGCGCTTCACCATCGATTTGACGGTGCGTGCAGTCAGCACCCACCACTGATTGATCGCTGATGGATGCGGTCGGCGGTGCTTTCCAACGCTTAATGCCTCGGGGACTGCAATCTTGCTGCGACTGTCCCCGCGGACAGTCACTTGATCGACCCCGAATTTTGTAGTTGTCGTCACGGTGTCTCGCTTACGTGCTGTTCACCGGTGAGTGAAAGAAAGACGTCATCGAGTGACGGGCGACGAAGCGCGATGTCTGCAAGCGGAATCCGTGCGTGGTCCAGACGACGCAGTGCTTCAGAGAGCGTTCCTGCGCCGACAGGTGCGGGGATCGCGATCCGCCCGCTCTCTTGTGCCAGATCGAATCTGAAGTCGCGGGGGACCAGATTGCCGAGTGCATGGACCGCGTGAGGCAGCTGTTTGAGATCTGCGGGCACGATCTCGCAGAAGCTTGCGCCGGTTCGAGCCTTCAATTGGTCAGCAGTCCCCTCGGCAATGACCGCGCCTTTGTCGATGACGATGATGTTGTCGCTCAGTAGATCTGCTTCTTCGAGGTACTGAGTTGTCAGGAGCACGGTGATTCCCTGCTCCTTCAGTGACTGAACCAGCGACCAGACGCTTTGCCGACTGCGCGGATCCAAGCCGGTGGTCGGCTCGTCGAGGAAAACGACCTCAGGGCGAACAACCAGGCCACACGCAATATCGATTCGTCGGCGCATACCACCGGAGTAGTTCCTGACTACTCGGGATCCTGCTTCGACGAGGTCGAATTGAGAGAGCAGGTCGGCAGCGCGCACCTTCGCGGACATTCGGTCGAGCCCCATCAACCTGCCGAACAGTTCGATGTTCTCGCGGCCGGTAAGTGAATCGTCCAGGGCGGCGAACTGCCCGGTCATCATGATGGAGCGTCGAACCTCGGGAGCGTTGCGCACTACGTCGTAGCCAGCCACCATCGCGCGTCCGCTGGTGGGGCGGATGAGCGTGGAGAGGACCTTCACCGTCGTTGTCTTGCCTGCGCCGTTGGGACCCAAGATGCCGAGCACCGTCCCACGTGGGGCGGTGAAGTTGATCCCTCGCAGCGCGTGCACGTTCTTGAAGGACTTGTGTACGTCCTCCACTAGTACCGCTGCGTCCGTGGAAAAGGGCATCAACACTCCGCTGTCTGCATTGTCGGAACGGGCACGCGCTCCCGACGGGCGCACAGATGCCTTCTGTCTTCTATCCGTGATCTCCGCTCAGATGTTACCGGAGGGTCAAACCGACACTCGGGCAATCGGACGCGTGAGAGGGGGTACGGGGCTCCTGCCAGCAACTCTCACCTTCGATTTCACCTTGTGGCAAGAATCACAAATGCTCTTTGTAACGTAAAGATCTCCTCCAATTGAACGAATGACCAAATAGATTTTTAGCGCATCTACGCAGGTGGGTATTCAGTTGCACGGACCGGAGGTCTTTGATTTGACCGGTGACGAAAGTCCTCCGATTCCTTCCGGTTGGTTCCCTGGGCCCGCTGCTCAATGTCTTGTGGAGAGATTCGCGATACCGTTGGGAAATGGCGAACGCGACGTTGTCGGTGGTTGTTCCGGCTTTTAATGAATCTGAATACATCGAAACGTGCATCGAAGCGCTCATTGCTCAAGGTGAATATGTCGACGAAATCATCGTAGTTGACAATAATTCCTCGGACAATACTTCTGAGTTGATCAAGAAGTATCAAATTAGTTGTCCCAAGCTTCGGCTTCTCTGTGAATCCCGCCCCGGGGTGGTGCATGCGAGAAACAAGGGGTTTGACGCGGCTAGTGGAGAACTTATCGGACGTATCGACGCCGATACGATCGTGGGGGAAGGCTGGGCAGTTGCGGTTCACGAATTCTTCGAGCGTCGCGACGATTTCTCGGGCGTAACCGGCCTGACTTACCTTTATGAATCTCCGATCGCCGGCCTTCAGCGCCGATGGACGAATTGGCGACTCGTTCGCGGGGCCCAGAGCGCAGTTCGGCCTGTTGTTGCAGTTCCAGGCAGTAACATGGCGATGCGTCGGTCGGCTTGGTTGGCCGTTAGGGATGCGGTCAGCGATCGAACCGACATTCACGAGGATATCGACTTATCCCTCTGCATGGCGCGTGTTCGTTGCACTTTGGGGCAGATCTCGAGCATGGCCGCAAAGGTTTCGGGTAGGCGTGGAGTTAGTTCGCCGCGAGTGTATGCGCGATATAATCGAGCATCAAAGAAAACTCTCGAGCATCATGGTGTGTCGCATTGGAAGTTAACGTTCTTGATTGCAGCGGACAGTGTCCTGCATGCAATCTTGTGGCCTCTTTATCGAATGTATGACAAGAATTCCGGGCGAATCTCTTCCCGGTTTCTGGGCCGGAGGCAGCGTGCGCGGGATCTCCCCGTCTTTTCTTGAGCATTTCGTCCGGTATTTATTTGCTCAAGCTCTTGTCTAGCTGAATAATCGGGAGTGCCCGATAATTGCGGAATATTACTGGACCGGGTTTGTTGGAGAATCAGCACTTATTGCTCAGGATTAACTGGGTAGGTATTCTTCTCCTGCGATTGATACTTCTGTCGTAACTTGCAACTTATGGAGCAAGGACGATATTCCGCTGTAATCCTGTACGAACAGTTCGTTGCTCGGTTCCAACGCGACATCATCGAGCATCTTCTGTCCGCCGGGTATGGCTTCGATCTCCATGATTGCTCGCCACGCGCCGAAGTCGGTTCCGCTGAAAGCGCGCATGGCGCCCTCGAAGCCTTCCAGTAGATAGCTGCGATCTCCACGATTCAAGGAATCCCAGACCAGTACCGCCAGTTCGCCGGCAATCGAGGCATGGCAGTACTCGTCGCGAGCGTGCAACCGAATGGTCGCGCGGTTGATCGACTGCACGCCCGGGTCGTCCGAGATCAGGTCGAGGTATGCGGTGATCGACACCTCGGCGACGGTCATGAACGCCAACTGTGTCAGCGCGATCTTGCGAGGCCCCTCGGCTGCGTCGAGGGCTTGCGCCCGCGTGCGGACCGTCAGGACGTCGGGCAATGCCTTGGCCGGCAGCCCCCAGCCCCTGCCTCGACGGGTCGCTGAACTGGCATTGAAGTGCATGAGCGTGTGATATTGCTCGTCGACCATCGCCTGATTGACCGCCACTGCAGCCCAATCTCCGAGACCGACGTTAAGTCGGTCTTCGGCGAGAACGTCGAAGCCGGGATTGACGACGTACTTCTCGATGTCCATGACGTTCTTGTTGAACGCGATCCATGCCCAGGCTTGCAGGCGTTGCTTCTGCTCGGGGCTCAATGCCAGGTAGATCGGATGCTCCGCGAACGGGAGAAGTGCTTCGGGGTAGTCGGACAACGACGAATCGAAGAGATCGTCCAGTTCCGGCTCCGCCTTCTTCACGGTTGCCCGGCGCGCCCAATTGCTCGCAAGGCGGCGGACGATTGCACTCTCGACCGGATCGGAGGCGTCGTACTCCGGGAGGCTGGGCGGACTCACTCCAGGTCTCATCGTGCCCTACTCTCTGTGCCCTTCGGCGATCTCTCTGTGCCCTTCGGCAATGCGATCGAACAAGCTCTGGCACTCCGCGTTCAATTCGCCTGAGCGATTGTCGAGCGCTGCGTCGGCGGTTTTCATCAGCGTCGTGAAGTCGCCGAGGGTTTCGGCCGCCCTGTCCACCTGTGCGGTGGCATCGAACAGTGCTTTTCGTGTCGCACCTGCGTACGGATTGCCCGCTTGCACGTCCCAGTACACCTCCGGCTCGCCGCCGGCTACACGCGCCAGGAGCGCGAGCAAGGTCCGATGCGGGGGAGGGGCGACCGCGAGGAGTTCGTCCGCGGAAACTCGGAGTTCAGCCAGGGCAACGCCGAAAGCCAGCACCGACGCGTGTGTCAGAACCTGGGTGGCCGCAGCCAACCGGTCGTGACGATCGGCGTCCATCACCGCGACCGACGCGCCCCACGAGCGCACGATGTCGAGGAATCTGTCGGACTGCGGACCGCCGACGTACGGCACTGCGATGACGGCCCGACCGCGTGGCCCGAGCGACGGACGGAACATGGGGTTGAGTCCGAGGAACTCCCCTTCTCGGCCGGCGTCGGCGATTGCTGCGTCCATCCGCGATTTGACCGACAGCGTGTCCACAACGAGAGCGCCGGATGTCCGAAGGCTCGGTAGTGCGGCTAGAGCGACCTGTTCGGGAACCGCGAGCACGATGATGCGCGAGGACTCCACGTGCGCGAGGACTTGCTCACTGGGTTTCGTGATGTCTCCGACGACTACATCTCCGTCGGGATCGCTGCCTGCTGGGTCGACGACGGTGACGGTCGACCCCCCGGCGCGAAGCAGTTCGACGAACATGGATCCGACGGCACCCAGCCCGCCGACAACCGTCGCTGTGCCTGATGCCGCCGTCATGGCTGGATCTACCCGCCGTACTCGAGGACCCGCGAGGACACCGCATCGAGCGCACGGAGCAGCGTGGACGCCTTGACCGTGGTCTCGTCGAATTCTTCTTCCGGATCGGACAACGCTGTGATGGCACCGCCGATTCCGAAGGTCACGCCGCTCTCGGTGCAGACCAGCGACCGGATCACGATCGAGAGGTCCGCGGCGCCACCGAGCGCGAAGTACCCGATCGATCCCGAGTAGACCCCACGTGGGCCTGATTCGAGGCGGTCGATGATCTCCATCGTCCGTACCTTCGGGGCGCCGGTCATCGATCCACCGGGGAACGCGGCACGCACACAGTCCACCGCCGACGACCCCGGACTCAGGTGTCCGCGCACCGTCGACACCATTTGGTGAACGGACGAGTACGACTCGATCGCGAACAGCCTCGGAACGTGGACACTTCCCGGAACGCAGACCTTGGTGAGGTCGTTGCGGGTGAGGTCCACGATCATCAGGTTCTCGGCGCGGTCCTTCTCGCTGTCGAGCAGGTCCTGCCGTAGGGCAGCATCACGCGCTCGGGTGACGCCGCGCGGGCGGGTCCCTTTGATCGGCTTGGACTCGACGTTGCCGGCCGAGTCGACACGAAGGAACCGCTCAGGCGAGGCCGAGACCACCGAGATGCCGGTGAAGTCGAGAAGTGCGCTGTACGGCGTCGGATTGATCGAGCGCAGATACTCGAACGCCTGCTGTGCATCGATCGTCTCGTCGACGCTCGCCATGTTGGTCAGACACACCTCGTAGGACTCACCCGCCCGGATCTCCGAGAGGGCCGTTCCGATCAACGACAGGTACTGATCGCGATCATGCCGAAGGCGAGCCTGCGTCCAGACGGTGTCGCTGATCAGCGGAACCGGGGTGCGTTCCGGAAGGTCCGCGCCGATCCGCGCCAAGGTGTCGACGGTCGATTCGAGCCAATCGTCATAGCCGGCGTCCCGGACTTTCTCGCGCAATCTCAAAACGTGAGTGCGGCCCGCGGTGTGATCGATGACGACGGCGCGATCGGCAAACACCAGAGCGGCATCAGGAGTGGGTGCCGGATGGACTGCCCTTCCTCCGGTCTGTGCTTTCAGTTCGTAGCCGAGGTATCCCACGTAGCCGAGGTTGAAGTCGAGTTCCGGATGCGAGGGCACGAAGCGTGTCGAGAGTTGTGCGTCCAAGTAATCGAAGAAAGGAACTCGAATGTGCTCGTCGGACAAGCCTTTTCGGCTGACAGTCAGTACCTCGGCTTGCACGTCGTACGTGATGAACTCGGCCAGCGGCCCCGACGAATCGCCGAGAATCGAAAAGCGCGCACTCGGCTCTGCGGTTGCCGCGCGGTCCAGCCAGAACGCGTTCGGGCCGTCGGCGAACAGTGCTGCATAGGCCGCCGACGGGTCCACTGCAAAATCGAGAGTCACGTCGTCGATGTCGTAGTTGATCGCCGGCCGCAGGTCGGGTGTTTGCGGAACAGGTTCGGGTCGGATCACCGAATCCAGAGTGCGTCCGACGGACAGATCGCGGAAGTTCGCGAGCAAATCTATGCCGAACTCGGTGCTGATGGACTCCGGATGGAACTGAACTCCCCACATCGGCTTGGTCCGGTGCCGGACACCCATGAGCAGACCGTCGGACGTCCACGCGGTACGAACGAAGGCGTTCGGCAGATTCTCGACGGTCAACGAGTGGTAGCGAACAGCTCGGAACGGCGACGGAAGTCCGGCAAAAATGCCCGAGCCGTCGTGATCGATCAGCGAAATTCGGCCGTGCATCGGTACGGGCGCAACCACCACGTCCGCGCCGAACAACTCGCACAGGCCCTGGTGGCCGAGACAGACACCGAGAAGTGGGAGAGGCGCTTCTTCGATGAAACGGCGGCTGATTCCGAAATCACGGTCGCGATCCGGCCGGCCGGGACCTGGGGAGATGACCACGTTGTCGTACGACGCGAGATCGAGGGAATCCCAATCCGCGTCGTTGCGGACCACGGTCGGCACAACCCCGTTGACCTCGGTCAACAGGGTGAACAGGTTGTAGGTGAACGAGTCGTAATTGTCCACCAGAAGGGTGCGGGAACTCATGTCGATGATCCTGATCTCGGTCCGACGGATTCCCGAACAGTGTCCTCCTCCTCAACAGGTGCGTTGATCACCAGGTCTTCGAGTCGACAGGTCTCGGCAATCATCAGCTCGTACAGGGCGTTGAAGAAGTCGGGGGAGAGGTCGTGTCTACGGGCGAATTCACGCGCCCGCTCCTGCACGAGGCGGACGCGGCCGGGTTGCATCATCGGAACCTCGCGGGAGCGCTTCCACTCGCCGATGCGCAGGCAGAGTTCCAGCCGCTGCCGCACCGTCTCGAGAAGTAGAGCGTCGATGGCGTCGAGGTCGCGCCGGAAGCTGTCCAATCCCTCGGCCTCGTCCGGATACGACGAGGTCTGCGTGCCTGCTTCGGAACTCGTTGTGGTCAAGAACTCTTCCACGAGGCCTCCCGGTGCTCGGCGTGACGCGAGGTCGACAATGTGGTGCCCGGAACGCAACCCACCTCCGGACACCGGCACCCCGACCGACCATCGCCGTTCGGGGAGGTGTTCCACGATCGTCATTCGCCGAAACCTGCGGTGGTGCCTAATTCTGCGAAACCTGTTTGGCGGGCGAATCAGGTTGCGATGCAGGCGGGTTCGTGAGTTCCTACTTGGGGGAGACCCAGGTGGTGATTTCGGCGTGGACTACTTCCTTGCCGCCCCGGTCGAAGATCGAGATGGGAACGAGAAGTTCCGTGCCACTCTCGATCGCCGCGAAGTCCGGCAAAGTCTCGAGTCGGGCGACCGCCCGCAGGCCGGTCTCGGCCTTGGCGAGGTAGTCGACCTTCATCGACTTGGGGATCCAGCGGTGCGAGTTCGGAACCGTCGCTTCGCTCAGCATGCCCATCGCGACCTCCGCGAGGTTGCAGGCAGCGATCGCGTGAAAAGTGCCGAGATGGTTGTGGACGCCCCACCATTTGGGGGAGCGGACCTCGCAGAGCCCTGGTTCCAACTTGGTCACCCGGGGGAGAACAGAGGCGAAATAGGGCACGCGAATGGACATCGCCGCCGAGAAAACTGCATGTCCGAGGGCATTGTCCGGCAATTTCTGCCATCCGCGATAGGTAGGGCTGGAGGTAGTCATAGGCCTATCTTACTTCTGAGTAAGGTTGTTGTCGCGCAGCTCACTCGGAAAAGGCAGTTCGGGGGAGTTGAGGATTTGGGCCAGGTACGGCATACTGGTCGGGTTGCCTTGTCCGGGACGCGGTCGATTGCGGCCGTGATCGGGTAAGGGTAAGACGTCACAGACGATCGATCGCAGATCCCGTCAGGGTAATCGGGTCAACGACTGTGACCATGCAAGACGAGAAGTAATGCAGGACGGAAGCAGTACCTACTTTGTGTTCGACATCGAACACGTCCGGTACGCATCACGCGCCAGATAATCGAAAGATTGTCCGGCGCAGGATGAGTGAGAAGGCGACACGCCCGACCGCGTGTACCGGAGAACAATGACAAACGAACAGCGGCAGCAGATCCTGATCTCGATCCGAATCTCGGTACTCCCGAGAACTTGGACTTGGTCCCGATCGCTTCAGTGTTCGTCGTGTCATCGTCCAGGCAAGGACTGTGCAGACGAGGTAGCTCGAGCCTGACCAGGCGGGCTACGAAACGCGGCAAGAAAAGGACACTAAGCGTGGCGGGACAAAAGATCCGCATCAGGCTCAAGGCCTACGACCACGAGGCGATCGACGCGTCAGCGCGCAAGATCGTCGAGACGGTAACCCGTACGGGTGCCCGCGTCGTTGGACCTGTGCCGTTGCCGACCGAGAAGAACGTATATTGCGTCATCCGCTCGCCGCACAAGTACAAGGACTCGCGCGAGCACTTCGAGATGCGTACTCACAAGCGGCTGATCGACATTCTCGACCCGACGCCGAAGACGGTTGACGCGCTCATGCGCATCGACCTTCCGGCCAGTGTCGACGTGAACATTCAGTGACGGCGGAGACAAAAACAATGACTGATACCAAGATCAAGGGAATCCTGGGCACCAAGCTCGGCATGACCCAGGTCTTCGACGAGAACAACCGGGTTGTCCCGGTCACCGTCGTGAAGGCTGGGCCGAACGTCGTAACCCAGATCCGTACCGAAGAGCGTGACGGCTACAGCGCCGTTCAGCTCGCGTTCGGCGCCATCGACCCGCGCAAGGTGAACAAGCCGACTTCCGGCCAGTTCACCAAGGCTGGTGTGACCCCGCGTCGCCACGTAGTGGAGCTCCGCGTTGCGGACACCTCCGACTACGAGGTCGGCCAGGAGCTCACCGCCGAGGTCTTCGAGGACGGCGCATACGTCGACGTCACCGGAACCAGCAAGGGCAAGGGCTTCGCCGGAACCATGAAGCGTCACGGCTTCAAGGGACAGGGCGCGTCGCACGGTACCCAGGCTGTTCACCGCCGCCCGGGCTCCATCGGTGGCTGTGCAACTCCCGGCCGCGTGTTCAAGGGCATGCGCATGTCCGGACGCATGGGTAGCGACCGCATCACGACGCAGAACCTCTCGGTCCACAAGGTGGATGCAGAGAACGGCCTGCTGCTGATCAAGGGTGCGATCCCCGGCCGCAAGGGCGGCCTCGTGATCGTCAAGAGTGCAGTGAAGGGTGGTGCACGGGCATGACCAGCACCGAGACCAAGTTGACCCTGGACGTCAAGGTCGCCGGCGGCAAGACCAACGGCACCGTCGATCTCCCCGCTGAGATCTTCGACGCTCCGGCCAACATCGCGCTTCTCCATCAGGTTGTCGTCGCGCAGCTCGCAGCTGCTCGTCAGGGAACCCACTCCACCAAGACCCGCGGCGACGTCCGCGGCGGTGGCAAGAAGCCGTACCGCCAGAAGGGCACCGGCCGCGCACGCCAGGGCTCGACTCGCGCACCGCAGTTCGTCGGCGGCGGAACCGTTCACGGCCCGCAGCCGCGTGACTACAGCCAGCGCACCCCCAAGAAGATGAAGGCAGCCGCTCTTCGCGGAGCCCTCTCTGACCGCGCACGCAACGAGCGCATCCACGTCATCACCGAACTGGTTGCAGGGCAGACGCCTTCGACCAAGGGCGCAATCGCGTTCCTCGGCGAGATTTCGGATCGCAAGAAGCTGCTGCTCGTCGTGGGTCGCCAGGATGTAGCCGCTTGGAAGAGCGTGCAGAACCTGGAAGGCGTGCATCCCATTGCACCCGACCAGCTCAACACCTACGACGTGCTCAATGCAGACGATGTCGTGTTCAGCGTCGAGGCACTCAACGCGTTCATCCACGGGCCCGCAGAGAGCGCTCAGAACAAGGAGGACGCCAAGTGAGCACCATCGCTGACCCCCGCGACATCCTGCTCGCTCCGGTCATCTCCGAGAAGTCCTACGGACTGATCGAGGAAGGCACCTACACCTTCCTGGTGCACCCGGACTCGAACAAGACGCAGATCAAGATTGCCGTCGAGAAGGTCTTCGGCGTCAAGGTGACCAGCGTCAACACCGCCAACCGTCAGGGCAAGCGTAAGCGGACCCGATTCGGTTACGGCAAGCGCAAGGACACCAAGCGCGCGCTCGTGACCCTGTCCGCTGACAGCAAGCCCATCGAGATCTTCGGAGGACCGGTCGCGTAAGCGCCGGGACTTGACGAGACATAGAGGACGAGAAGACTCATGGCAATCCGTAAGTACAAGCCGACAACACCGGGCCGTCGTGGCTCGAGCGTCTCGGACTTCGCCGAGATCACTCGGTCGACCCCCGAGAAGTCGCTGGTTCGCCCGCTGCACGGTCGCGGTGGACGTAACGCACACGGTCGTATCACCACCCGTCACAAGGGTGGCGGACACAAGCGTGCATACCGACTGATCGATTTCCGTCGCAACGACAAGGACGGCATCCCGGCAAAGGTCGCTCACATCGAGTACGACCCCAACCGCACAGCAAACATCGCACTCCTGCATTACGCAGACGGTGAGAAGCGCTACATCATCGCCCCCAAGGGCCTGGTGCAGGGTTCACCGGTCGAGTCCGGTGCAGGCGCCGACATCAAGCCGGGCAACAACCTGCCGCTGCGCAACATCCCGACTGGTACCACCATCCACGGTGTGGAACTGCGTCCCGGCGGCGGAGCCAAGATGGCTCGTTCCGCAGGCGCCAGCATCCAGCTCCTCGGTAAGGAAGGCAGCTACGCCACGCTGCGTATGCCTTCCGGTGAAATCCGTCGCGTCGACGTGCGCTGCCGCGCATCCGTCGGCGAGGTCGGCAACGCCGAGCAGTCGAACATCAACTGGGGCAAGGCCGGCCGTATGCGTTGGAAGGGCAAGCGCCCGACCGTTCGTGGTGTCGTGATGAACCCGGTCGACCACCCGCACGGTGGCGGCGAGGGCAAGACCTCAGGTGGACGCCACCCGGTCAGCCCGTGGGGTAAGCCTGAAGGCCGTACCCGCAAGAACAAGGCAAGCGACAAGATGATCGTCCGTCGCCGCCGCACCGGCAAGAACAAGCGCTAGGAGGGAGTGAAGGATGCCACGCAGCCTTAAGAAGGGCCCGTTCGTCGATGACCACCTCCTCGCGAAGGTGGATGTACAGAACGAAAAGGGAACCAAGCAGGTCATCAAGACCTGGTCCCGTCGTTCGACAATCATCCCGGACTTCATCGGCCACACGTTTGCAGTTCACGACGGCCGCAAGCACGTCCCCGTGTTCGTTTCCGACTCCATGGTCGGACACAAGCTCGGAGAGTTTGCACCGACCCGCACGTTCAAGGGTCACATCAAGGATGATCGGAAGGCGAAGAGGCGATGAGCAACACCGAAACCGCCAACCCGACTGCCAAGGCTGTAGCGAAGCACGTTCGCGTTACGCCGATGAAGGCACGTCGAGTTGTGGACCTGGTCCGCGGGCGCTCGGTTGAAGACGCCCTGAACATCCTGAAGTTCGCGCCGCAGGCAGCGAGCGAGCCGGTCGCCAAGGTGATCGCCTCCGCAGCAGCCAACGCCGAGAACAACCTCGACCTCGACCCCAGCACGCTTGTCGTTGCTACGGCGTTCGTGGACGAGGGCGCGACCCTCAAGCGGTTCCAGCCGCGTGCACAGGGACGTGCGTTCCGTATTCGCAAGCGCACCAGTCACATCACCGTGATCGTGGAGAGCCTGCCGAAGACCGGAACATCGACCCGTAATCGCCGGAAGGGAAGTGCTCAGTAGTGGGCCAGAAAATCAACCCGCACGGCTTCCGTCTCGGCATCACCACCGACTGGAAGTCTCGCTGGTACGCAGACAAGCAGTACGCGGAGTACGTCAAGGAAGACGTCGCGATCCGTAAGCTCCTCGCCACCGGCATGGAGCGCGCAGGAATCGCGAAGGTCGAAATCGAGCGCACCCGTGACCGTGTTCGCGTGGACATCCACACTGCACGTCCGGGCATCGTCATCGGCCGCCGCGGCGCCGAAGCCGATCGCATCCGCTCCGAGCTCGAGAAGCTGACCGGCAAGCAGGTTCAGCTGAACATCCTCGAGGTCAAGAACGCAGAAGCTGAAGCACAGCTCGTCGCACAGGGTGTGGCCGAGCAGCTCTCGAACCGCGTTGCCTTCCGTCGTGCAATGCGCAAGGCCATCCAGTCGGCCATGCGTCAGCCCAACGTCAAGGGAATCCGCGTTCAGTGCTCCGGTCGTCTCGGCGGCGCCGAGATGTCCCGGTCGGAGTTCTACCGCGAAGGCCGTGTGCCGCTGCACACGCTTCGTGCGGACATCGACTACGGCCTCTACGAGGCCAAGACCACCTTCGGTCGCATCGGCGTCAAGGTCTGGATCTACAAGGGCGACATCGTCGGTGGCAAGCGTGAGCTCGCCGCCAACACGGCCGCACCGGCCGGGGATCGCCCGCGTCGTGAGCGTCCGAGCCGTCCGCGTCGTTCCGGTGCCACCGGTACCACTGCGACCAGCACCGAGGCCGGCCGCGCAGCGACCGCAACCGCCGATGCTCCCGCAACTGAACAGAATCAGGAGGGCTGACGCATGTTGATCCCACGGCGGGTCAAGCACCGCAAGCAGCACCACCCGAGCCGTTCGGGTGCCGCCAAGGGCGGTACCCAGGTGACCTTCGGTGACTACGGCATCCAGGCTCTCGAGCCTGCCTACATCACCAACCGGCAGATCGAGTCCGCTCGTATCGCCATGACTCGGCACATCAAGCGTGGCGGCAAGATCTGGATCAACATCTTCCCGGATCGCCCCCTCACGAAGAAGCCGGCCGAAACCCGAATGGGTTCCGGTAAGGGTTCGCCCGAGTGGTGGATTGCCAACGTCAAGCCCGGACGCGTTCTGTTCGAGATGACATACCCCAACGAGGAGATTGCTCGCGAGGCCCTGCGCCGCGCGATGCACAAGCTCCCGTGCAAGTGCCGGATCGTGACCAGAGAGGAGCAGTTCTGATGGCTACTGGAACCCCAGCAGCAGAGCTCCGCGAGCTCAGTGAAGACGAGCTGGTCACCCGGCTCCGTGAGTCGAAGGAAGAGCTTTTCAACCTTCGTTTCCAGATGGCTACCGGCCAGATGGACAACAACCGACGACTGCGCACCGTTCGTCACGAGATCGCGCGCATCTACACCGTCCTGCGTGAGCGTGAGCTCGGACTCGCTGTGGGTCCGGATGCAGGTGACGCGGCATGAGTGAGGAAAAAGCAGTGAGCACAGAAGAGCGCGCGAGCCGTAAGGTCCGTGTCGGATACGTCGTGTCCGACAAGATGGAAAAGACGATCGTGGTCGAGCTCGAAGACCGCGTCAAGCACAAGCTCTACGGCAAGATCATCCGCCGTACGACCAAGGTGAAGGCGCACGACGAGAACGGCGTTGCCGGCGTCGGCGACCGCGTTCAGCTGATGGAAACCCGTCCGCTGTCCGCGACGAAGCACTGGCGTCTGGTCGAGGTCCTCGAAAAGGCCAAGTAAGCCTGATCGAATCCTCGAGCTGATCGAGTATCACCGAATGGCCCGCTTCCCCTTGGGGGAGTGGGCCATTCGGCTTTCCGCGGGCTTTCGAGGCTTTCCGGGCGAAGGGTCCGAGTTGCGTCGAGTACGGCTGATTTGGTATTCGGTGAACCCTTCCCTACAATAGAACGGTTGCCTGTGGCAGAGGTGTGTCTTCACGTGCGCAGCTCGAACGGTGCTTGCAGTGATCGTCTCCCGACGTCAGTCGGTGGGACTGCAGCTCAGACACGACGCAGGTGGCAACAATGACCGCGCGCACCGGGTCGGTAATCCGTTGCGCACGAAATTCCAGGTCTAGGGAGATCAAGTGATTCAGCAGGAGTCGCGAGTTCGCGTCGCTGATAACACGGGTGCCAAGGAAATCCTTTGCATCCGCGTTCTCGGCGGTTCGTCACGTCGCTACGCCGGGATCGGTGACGTCATCGTCGCCACCGTCAAGGACGCAATCCCCGGTGGAAACATCAAGAAGGGTGAGGTCGTCAAGGCCGTCATCGTTCGCACGACCAAGGAGCGCCGTCGTCCGGACGGTTCCTACATCAAGTTCGACGAGAACGCTGCAGTGCTCATCAAGGCTGACAGTGATCCCCGTGGAACCCGCATCTTCGGACCCGTCGGCCGTGAGCTGCGCGAGAAGAAGTTCATGAAGATCGTTTCGCTTGCCCCGGAGGTGCTGTGATGAAGGTGCACAAGGGTGACACCGTTCTGGTCATCGCCGGCAAGGACAAGGGCGCGAAGGGCAAGGTCATTCAGGCCTACCCCGCGACCGACAAGGTCCTCGTCGAAGGCGTGAACCGAATCAAGAAGCACACCGCGGTTTCCGCGAACGAGCGCGGAGCATCCTCCGGCGGCATCGTCACGCAGGAAGCCCCGATCCACGTTTCCAACGTTGCAGTCGTCGACTCGGACGGAAACCCCACCCGCGTGGGCTACCGCACCGACGAAGAGTCCGGCAAGCGCGTTCGGATTTCCCGGAAGAACGGGAAGGACATCTGACATGACCTCCACCGAAAACAAGGTCCAGCCGCGCCTCAAGGCACGCTACCGCGCTGAGATCAAGGACGCGCTCAACAGCGAGTTCGACTACTCGAACGTCATGCAGATCCCCGGCGTCGTCAAGGTTGTCGTCAACATGGGCGTCGGCGACGCCGCCCGTGACGCCAAGCTGATCAACGGCGCTGTCCATGACCTGTCGCTGATCACGGGCCAGAAGCCCGAGATCCGCAAGGCACGTAAGTCCATCGCGCAGTTCAAGCTCCGCGAAGGTATGCCCATCGGCGCACGCGTCACCCTCCGTGGCGACCGCATGTGGGAGTTCCTGGACCGCCTCGTGTCTGTCGCTCTGCCCCGTATCCGCGACTTCCGTGGTCTCTCGGGCAACCAGTTCGACGGCAACGGCAACTACACGTTCGGCCTCAACGAGCAGTCGATGTTCCACGAGATCGACGTGGACAAGATCGATCGCCCCCGCGGCATGGACATCACCGTCGTGACCACCGCAACCAACAACGAAGAAGGCCGTGCACTGCTCAAGCACCTCGGCTTCCCGTTCAAGGAGAACTGAGCGCATGGCTAAGAAGGCATTGGTCAACAAGGCCAACAAGAAGCCCAAGTTCGCGGTTCGCGCCTACACCCGCTGCCAGCGGTGCGGTCGCCCGCACTCGGTGTTCCGCAAGTTCGGCTTGTGCCGTATCTGCGTTCGCGAGATGGCTCACGCCGGCGAGCTTCCCGGAGTTCGCAAGAGCTCTTGGTGATCTGAGGCCCTCGGGCTTCGTCACACCACGCATGTGAATGGGCGTGGGTTCCTTTGGAACCCACGCCCATTCGTGGTTTCCATCAAGATGCGTGTCGAGCCGATCCTGAAAAGAACTGTCCCGCTGCGACTCTGGTTGAAAGCGATCATCGTTCGTCGGTGTCGTTCTTCTGTGCCGAACGAGCAGTTCAGATTTCGGGGTGCGTCGATACCGTCCCGATCAGCGACCTTCGGGTGGCGGTGGGGGAGGTGACATGGCATCCCGGTGGACACCTGCGCCAAAGTTCCCTACACTAGAGCGGTTGCCGTGGCTGACGCATGCGTTCAGCTCGGTGCGGTAACTTACGCCGTCTGACACAAGTCGGACGGCCCAGCCGAATTGCTGGAGGCCCACGATCGGATTCGTCCGGTGTTGCATGGGAACCACAGCGAGAAAGGTGTCGAGGTCGACCTATGACCATGACTGACCCCATCGCAGACTTCTTGACGCGTCTGCGCAACGCCAACACGGCGTACCACGATGAGGTGAAGCTTCCCCACTCGAAGATCAAGGCGAACATCGCCGAGATCCTCAAGCGCGAGGGCTACATCTCCGATTTCCGTACCGAAGACGCAGAGGTCGGCAAGACCCTCATCGTCGATCTGAAGTACGGTCCCAGCCGCGAGCGTAGCCTCGCCGGCGTGCGTCGCGTTTCCAAGCCCGGTCTCCGGGTTTACGCGAAGTCCACCAACCTGCCCAAGGTCCTCGGAGGCCTCGGCGTGGCCATCATCTCCACGTCGTCCGGTCTGCTCACCGATCGCCAGGCGGCCAATCAAGGAGTAGGCGGGGAAGTCCTCGCCTACGTCTGGTAAGGGAGGCCACCACAATGTCGCGTATTGGAAAGATTCCGGTCACCGTCCCCGCGGGCGTTGACGTCACGATCAGCGGCCAGGATGTCACCGTCAAGGGTCCCAAGGGCACCCTCGCGCTGACCATCTCCGAGCCCATCGCAATCGAAAAGGCAGAGGACGGCTCGCTGAGCGTCACGCGCCCCGACGACGAGCGTCGTAGCCGCGCGCTGCACGGTCTGTCGCGGACCCTGGTTGCGAACATCATCACCGGTGTCACCGAGGGTTACACGAAGAAGATGGAGATCCACGGTGTTGGTTACCGTGTGGCACTGAAGGGCAAGGACCTCGAGTTCGCGCTCGGCTTCAGCCACCCGGTGCCGATCGAGGCTCCTGAAGGCATCACCTTCGTCGTCGAGTCGCCCACCCGGTTCTCGGTGTCCGGCATCGACAAGCAGAAGGTCGGGCAGATCTCGGCCAACATCCGTCGTCTCCGTCGTCCGGACCCGTACAAGGGTAAGGGCGTGCGTTACGAGGGTGAGCAGATCCGCCGCAAGGTCGGAAAGACGGGTAAGTGATATGAGCCAGACTGCAAACCAGAAAGCCAAGCGGATTCCGCTGGGCAAGGATGCGTCCACCAAGCGTCGTCTCTCGAAGACGCGTCGTCACTTCCGTCTCCGCAAGAAGGTCTCCGGCACGCCCGAGCGTCCCCGCTTGGTCGTCAACCGGTCCTCGCGCCACATCCACGTCCAGCTCGTGGACGACCTGGCCGGCCACACCCTGGCCTCCGCGTCGACCATCGAAGCAGACGTGCGCGTGGCAGAAGGCGACAAGAAGGCTGCGAGCGCGAAGGTCGGTCAGCTGATCGCCGAGCGCGCCAAGGCTGCCGGCGTGGAAGCAGTTGTCTTCGACCACGGCGGACACGGCTACCACGGTCGCATCGCGGCCCTGGCAGACGCGGCTCGCGAAGGCGGGTTGAAGTTCTGATGACCAACATTTTCAACGGAAGGACAGCCTGATGCCGGGACGTCAAAGGCGTGACGGCGGAAGCGGACCCGCCGGACAGAATGGCCCCAACAGCGGTGACAACAGCAACGCTCGTGGGGACAACCGTGGTGGCGGCCGTGACCGTCGCGACGGTGGCCGTGGCGGAAACGCTGCGGAGAAGTCACAGTTCATCGAGCGCGTTGTCACGATCAACCGCGTTTCCAAGGTCGTCAAGGGTGGTCGTCGCTTCAGCTTCACCGCTCTGGTGATCGTCGGAGACGGCAACGGACTGGTCGGCGTCGGCTACGGAAAGGCCAAGGAAGTTCCCGCGGCCATCCAGAAGGGTGTCGAGGAGGCTCGCAAGAGCTTCTTCCGCGTCCCGATGATCGCCAACACCATCACTCACCCCGTTCAGGGTGAGGCTGCTGCCGGCATCGTCATGCTTCGCCCGGCAAGCCCCGGTACCGGTGTTATCGCCGGTGGCGCTGTGCGCGCCGTGCTGGAGTGCGCTGGTATCGCGGACATCCTGTCGAAGTCGCTCGGTAGCGACAACGCCATCAACGTCGTGCATGCGACCGTTGCTGCGCTCAAGGGTCTGCAGCGTCCCGAGGAAGTTGCGGCTCGCCGCGGCCTCACCCTCGAAGAGGTTGCACCCGCCGGCATGCTTCGCGCTCGCGCACAGGCTGCTGGGAGTGTGAAGTAATGGCAGATCTCAAGGTCACTCAGATCAAGAGCATCATCGGGACCAAGCAGAACCAGAAGGATTCTCTGCGCACGCTGGGTCTCAAGGGCATCCGTCAGACCGTTGTTCGTGAGGACAACGCACAGAACCGCGGTCTGATCAACGTGGTGCGCCACCTCGTAACAGTTGAGGAGGTCTAACCATGACCATCAAACTGCACCACCTGCGCCCCGCTCCGGGATCCAAGTCCAACAAGATTCGTGTTGGACGCGGTGAGGGCGGCAAGCGTGGTAAGACCGCAGGTCGCGGTACCAAGGGCACCAAGGCACGTAACACCGTGCGCGTGGGCTTCGAGGGTGGACAGATGCCGCTTCACATGCGTCTGCCCAAGCTCAAGGGCTTCACGAACCCGTTCCGCGTCGAGTACCAGGTCGTCAATGTCGGCGACATCGCCCGTCTGTTCCCCGAAGGTGGAGCAATCACGGTCGAGGATCTCGTCGCCAAGGGCGCAGTCCGCAAGAACCAGCTCGTCAAGGTTCTGGGCGACGGCGAACTGACAGTTGCCGTTCAGGTGACCGTCGACAAGTTCACCGGTTCCGCCAAGGAAAAGATTGCTGCTGCCGGTGGTTCCGCCACCGAGCTGTGAGTGATCACGCGTAGCTAGTCCGATGGCCGCAGCGCAGCGTTTGCTGCGGTGCGGCCATCGGCGTCTACGAGGTCGTGTCACAGGTACGAGGTCTTGTCACAGACTGGTCGTGCATGCTCGGACGGGCCAGTATTCTGGTCACCGAGTGGCAAATGTATCTTCGGCTTACCCGGTTTTCGTGGTCTGCCCGCCTAGTTCCCAAATGCTCACTGTTAGAGTTCAAAAGTTCGACAGGTCAAAACGATCTGTCTCCCTACCGTCGTGCCAGGAGGATCTTTGCTTTCCGCCTTCGTCTCGGCCCTCAGGACCCCAGACCTGAGGCGGAAGATCCTCTTCACCCTCGGCTTGGTGGCTCTGTATCGGGTCGGCGCTCTCATCCCGTCCCCAGGTGTCGACTACGGCCGTGTGCGTCAGTGCATCGATATCGCCAACTCCGGTGACTCAGCAGGTATCTACTCGCTGATCAACCTGTTCTCCGGCGGCGCTCTACTGCAGATGTCGATCTTTGCGATCGGCATCATGCCGTACATCACGGCGAGCATCATCGTGCAGCTGCTGACCGTGGTGATTCCGAAGTTCGAGGAACTTCGGAAAGAAGGCCAGTCCGGCCAGGCCAAGATGACGCAGTACACGCGTTACCTGTCCATTGCTCTGGCAATCCTGCAGTCGACCGGCATCGTCGCTCTTGCGGCACGCGGACAGTTGCTCCAGGGCTGTGACGACATCATCGCCGACAAGTCGATCTTCGGTCTTGTCATCATCGTGCTGGTCATGACTGCCGGTGCTGCCATGGTCATGTGGTTCGGCGAGGTCATCACCGAACGTGGCGTCGGCAACGGTATGTCCCTCCTCATCTTCGCCGGTATCGCATCGCGTATCCCGAGCGAGGGCAAGGCAATCCTCGACAGCCGTGGTCCGCTGGTCTTCGCCTTCGTCTGCCTCGCAGCGCTGCTGATCATCGCCGGTGTCGTCTTCGTCGAGCAGGGTCAGCGTCGTATCCCGGTGCAGTACGCGAAGCGGATGGTCGGACGCAAGATGTACGGCGGTTCCTCGACGTACCTGCCTCTGAAGGTGAACCAGGCCGGCGTCATCCCGGTGATCTTCGCGTCTTCACTGCTGTACCTCCCGAACTTGATTGCACAGCTGACTTCGGCCAGTACAGCGGTCGACCCCAGTTGGTGGCAGCGCCTCATCAACACCTACCTGGTGAATCCGGCCAACCCGGTGTACATCGCGATCTACTTCGGCCTGATCGTCTTCTTCACGTACTTCTACGTCGCCATCACCTTCAATCCCGAAGAGCGCGCCGACGAGATGAAGAAGTTCGGCGGCTTCATCCCCGGTATCCGACCCGGTCAGCCGACCGCGGACTACCTCAACTACGTGCTGAGTCGCATCACCCTTCCGGGTGCGATTTACCTCGGCACCATTGCTGTTCTGCCCAACCTGTTCCTCGACATCGGGAACGGCGGCGGCGCGCAGAACCTGCCGTTCGGTGGCACCGCGGTGCTGATCATGGTCAGCGTCGGCCTGGACACCGTGAAGCAGATCGAGAGTCAGCTAATGCAGCGTAACTATGAAGGGTTCCTCAAGTGAGACTTGTCCTCCTTGGTCCTCCCGGTGCCGGCAAGGGCACCCAGGCCGCTATCTTGTCCGAGAAGTTCGGCGTTCCCCATATCTCCACGGGTGATCTCTTCCGCGCGAACATCGGTCAGGCCACCGCTCTCGGTGTGGAAGCAAAGAAGTACATCGACGCCGGCGAACTCGTACCGAGCTCGATCACCAACGACATGGTGAAGGCTCGCGTCGCAGAACCGGACGCAGCAAACGGTTTCCTTCTCGACGGATTTCCGCGCTCGGTCGAACAGGCTCAGGCACTCGAGGGAATCTTGAAGGATCTCGACACCAAGCTCGACGGTGTCCTCTCCTTCGTCGTCGACGAGGACATCGTGGTCGAGCGTATGCTCGCCCGCGGTCGTGCCGACGACACCGAGGACGTCATTCGCAACCGACTCCGGGTCTACCGCGACGAGACGTCACCGCTGTTCGATTACTACAAGGACAGCATCGTCTCCGTCGACGCGATCGGCGAGGTCGAAGAGGTCAACGCTCGCGCACTGGCAGCGTTGGGTAAGTAATGGTCTTCGGGCGCAAACGCAAGGTTGTTCCGTTCCGCTCCGCGGGCGAACTCGACGCGATGGCTGCTGCCGGCGCGATCGTGGGTTCGGCTCTGGTGGCGGTTCGCGCTGCGGCGAAGCCCGGTGTCAGCACTTTGGAATTGAACGCGGTCGCTGAATCCGTCATTCGTGACGCCGGCGCCGTGCCCTCGTTCCTCGGGTACCACGGCTTCACCGGCTCGATCTGCTCTTCGGTCAACGATCGCGTCGTTCACGGAATCCCTTCAGCTCAGGACATCCTGGCTGAAGGCGACCTGGTTTCCATCGACTGTGGCGCGATCCTCGACGGATGGCACGGTGACTCCGCTTGGACGTTCGGTGTCGGTGAGATCAGCGTCGCCGATCAGGAGCTCAGCGAAGCCACTCGGCTTTCTATGGAAGCCGGGATCGCGGCAATGATCGCCGGCAACCGTCTGACGGATGTTTCGCACGCGATCGAGGTCGGCACTCATGCCGCCGAGAAGTTGCACGGTCGTTCCTACGGCATCGTCGACGGATACGGCGGACACGGAATCGGCCGGGAAATGCACATGGATCCGTTCCTCGCCAATGAAGGTGCCCCGGGTAAGGGTCCTGAACTGGTTGTCGGATCGTGCCTGGCGATTGAGCCGATGCTCACGCTCGGCACCACCGACACGGTGATTCTCGACGACGACTGGACCGTTGTGACGACCGACGGGTCCCGTGCGGCGCACTGGGAACACACTGTCGCAGTGACCGAAGACGGTCCGCGGATTCTGACACTCCGGCCGGAGTAGTCGACACAGTCGCTGACAAGTGTTGGCAGCGAGCATGATTCATGTTCGAGAAGTCCCAGCCTCATTTCGAGGCTGGGACTTTTTCGATGGGGGAGCGGTGTGCGTCGTCACCCTGACCGGAGGCGCATTTGGCCTGGTCGTTTACATCGCGTAACATGGCTAGGCGGTGCGCTATGCGCGTCGATAGTTCGTGTGCCTACGCCCGGATCGCTCCGGGATCGGGCTTTCGAACTGCCGACGATCTTTCCATTGCGTGCCAATGTAACGGAAGCCGATGCACGAAGCATGCCAAACCAAACGGATCGCGGAGGATATGGCTAAGAAAGACGGGGCCATCGAGGTCGAAGGACGAGTAGTCGAGCCGCTGCCCAATGCGATGTTCCGCATTGAGCTCGAGAATGGCCACAAGGTCCTCGCCCACATCAGCGGAAAGATGCGTCAGCACTACATTCGCATCCTCCCGGAAGATCGCGTTGTCGTAGAGCTCTCGCCCTACGATTTGTCGCGCGGACGCATCGTTTACCGCTACAAGTAACGAACTTCCCGGACCTGACCTGGGTCAGGGAGAAGTATGTCTGCCGCGGTTCATCGCGGCGGGCTGCGACAAAACAGGAGATCAGAAGACGTGAAGGTTCAGCCGAGCGTCAAGAAGATCTGCGAGAAGTGCAAAGTGATTCGCCGTAACGGTCGAGTCATGGTGATCTGCGAGAACCTGCGTCACAAGCAGCGTCAGGGCTAGATCTAGCTTTTCGAAGATCTGCTTGGCAACAAGCAAAGAAGACCTCCCAGTACCAGCCATTGTTGACGAGACCCCACGCGATCGTTCACCGATCGCCAAGGTCGGACAATGGTTCACCCCCGGCACGGAGGCCGGGGCCCCACTGAGTTAGTTGATGAGATCATCTGCGCCTTCGGGCGTCGGTACTCGGCAAGAGGCACAGGGGAAGGGCTGGGAGCAGACCTCCGCACACCGATAAGGAAATGCCACCATGGCACGTCTCTCTGGTGTTGATCTTCCTCGCGAAAAGCGCATGGAGATCGCACTGACATACATCTACGGCATCGGCCGTACCCGCTCCAAGGAAATCCTTGACGCCACCGGCGTCAGCCCGGATCTCCGGAGCAAGGACCTCTCGGACGAGGACCTGGCAAAGCTCCGCGAGTACATCGAGGAGTCGCTCAAGGTCGAGGGTGACCTTCGCCGCGAGGTTCAGGCCGACATCCGTCGCAAGATCGAGATCGGCTGCTACCAGGGCCTGCGCCACCGTCGTGGTCTGCCCGTGCGTGGTCAGCGCACCAAGACCAACGCCCGTACCCGTAAGGGTCCGAAGCGCACCATTGCCGGCAAGAAGAAGGCGAAGTAATGCCCCCGAAGTCACGTAGCACCGGTCCGAAGAAGACCCAGAAGACGCGTCGCAGGGATAAGAAGAACATCCCGCACGGCGCCGCTCACATCAAGAGCACCTTCAACAACACCATCGTGTCCATCACGGACCCCGCCGGAAATGTCATTTCCTGGGCGTCTTCGGGACACGTCGGCTTCAAGGGTTCGCGTAAGTCGACTCCCTTCGCCGCTCAGCTTGCTGCTGAGAGCGCTGCCCGTAAGGCGCAGGAGCACGGTGTCAAGAAGGTTGACGTCTTCGTCAAGGGACCGGGATCCGGTCGCGAGACCGCAATCCGTTCCCTCCAGGCCGCTGGCCTCGAGGTCGGCACCATTTCCGATGTAACCCCCCAGCCGCACAACGGCTGCCGTCCGCCCAAGCGGCGTCGGGTATAGCGGGAAGGATAGGTAGAAGAAAATGGCACGTTATACCGGACCCATCACCCGCAAGTCGCGTCGTCTGCGCGTCGACCTCGTTGGAGGCGACCAGGCATTCGAGCGTCGCCCGTACCCGCCCGGACAGCACGGCCGCGCGCGTATCAAGGAGAGCGAGTACCTGCTCCAGCTGCAGGAGAAGCAGAAGGCTCGCTTCACCTACGGCGTCATGGAGAAGCAGTTCCGCCTGTACTACAAGGAGGCGAACAACCGCCCCGGCAAGACCGGCGAGAACCTGCTTCGCATCCTCGAGTCGCGTCTCGACAACGTCGTGTACCGCGCAGGCCTCGCTCGCACGCGCCGTCAGGCACGTCAGCTGGTCACGCACGGTCACCTTCTCGTGAACAACAAGAAGGTCGACATCCCGAGCTACCGCGTCTCGCAGTACGACATCATCGATGTCAAGGAGAAGTCGCTCTCCACGCTTCCGTTCCAGGTTGCGCGTGAGACCGTCGGCGATCGCCCGGTTCCCGGGTGGCTGCAGGTTGTCGGCTCGCGTCTGCGGATCCTGGTTCACCAGCTTCCCGAGCGCGCGCAGATCGACATTGCTCTGCAGGAACAGCTCATCGTCGAGTACTACTCGAAGTAAGGCGCTTCGCACCCCGTGAGTGGTTGAGGAGTCTCCGGACTCCTCAACCACTCACAGGGCCGCAGGCCCTTTCCCATCGTGGGCGTCAAATAGTGGACGTCCGTACAGGAGGAAATACCAATGCTCATTTCTCAGCGACCCACGCTGACCGAAGAGGTCATCGCTGATAACCGCTCGAAGTTCGTCATCGAGCCCCTGGAGCCAGGTTTCGGGTACACGCTCGGCAATTCGCTGCGCCGCACGCTGCTCTCGTCGATCCCCGGCGCTGCTGTCACCAGCATCCGTATCGACGGCGTTCTCCACGAGTTCACCACCGTCCCGGGCGTGAAGGAAGATGTCACCGACATCATCCTGAACCTCAAGGGCCTCGTCGTGAACTCCGAAGAGGACGAGCCGGTCACCATGTACGTCCGCAAGCAGGGCCCCGGCGCTGTTACTGCAGGCGACATCGTGCCCCCGGCAGGCGTCACCGTGAACAACCCTGATCTGCACATCGCCACCCTGAACGACAAGGGAAAGCTGGAGATCGAGCTCGTAGTCGAGCGCGGTCGCGGCTATGTCCCCGCCGTTCAGAACAAGGCGTCCGGCGCAGAGATCGGCCGTATCCCGGTCGACTCGATCTACTCGCCGGTGCTCAAGGTCACCTACAAGGTGGAGGCCACTCGCGTCGAACAGCGCACCGACTTCGATCGGCTCGTTCTCGACGTGGAAACGAAGAACTCCATCACCGCACGGGACGCGCTCGCTTCGGCGGGCAAGACCCTGGTTGAGCTCTTCGGCCTGGCCCGTGAGCTGAACGTCGAAGCAGAAGGAATCGAGATCGGACCCTCGCCTGCCGAGGCCGATCACATCGCTTCCTTCGGACTCCCCATCGAGGATCTGGACCTCACGGTCCGCTCCTACAACTGCCTCAAGCGCGAAGGTGTTCACACCGTCGGTGAGCTTGTCGGCCGTACCGAGTCCGATCTGCTCGACATCCGCAACTTCGGACAGAAGTCCATCGACGAGGTCAAGGTCAAGCTGCATTCGCTCGGCCTGTCCCTCAAGGACAGCCCCGCATCCTTCGATCCCACCACCGTTGCCGGCTACGACGCCGCCACCGGAACGTGGAGTGACACTGATGCCGGTTCCTTCGGCGATGCCGAAGGTACCGAGGACTACGCCGAGACCGAACAGCTGTAGCAGCTCAGGTCCTTTACTAGGAGATCATCATGCCCAAGCCCAAGAAGGGTGCCCGCTTCGGCGGGTCGGCTTCCCACCAGAAGGCGATTTTCGCCAATCTGGCTACCGCGCTCTTCGAGCACGGTCGCATCACCACCACCGAGTCCAAGGCCAAGGCACTGCGCCCCTACGCCGAGAAGCTCGTCACGCACGCAAAGGCCGGCACGCTGGCTCACCGTCGTGAGGTGCTGAAGGTCATCCGCAACAAGGATGTCGTTCACACCCTGTTCGCCGAGATCGGCCCGTTCTACGCGGACCGTAACGGTGGATACACCCGCATCATCAAGACGATCCCCCGCAAGGGTGATAACGCTCCGATGGCAATCATCGAGCTCGTCAAGGAAAAGACCGTCACCTCCGAGGCTGACCGCGCTCGTCGCGTCAAGTCCTCGCAGGAAGCTCCCGCCGCAGAGAACGTCGTCGAGGCCGTAGAGGCCGACGCGACCGAGGCTGAGGTCGAGAACGCTGACGCAGTCGTCGAGGCCATCGAGAACGAGACCGCAACTGCGGCCGACGCTCCCGAGGCCGAAGAGGCCAAGAAGGACTAGTCTCCCTTGGTTTCGGCACATGCTGAATCGAACGAGCCCGCCGCCCCCATCGGGGACGGCGGGCTCGTTCGATTGCGGCTCGACATCTCCTACGACGGCACCGACTTCTCGGGTTGGGCCCGCCAGACCGATCTGCGCACCGTGTGCGGTGAGATCGAAGACAAGTTGGGAACGGTGCTTCGACGCCCGGTTCAGTTGACCGTTGCCGGTCGAACCGACGCCGGTGTCCACGCCACCGGTCAGGTAGCGCACGTCGACGTTCCGGGAGAGTTGCTCCCGGACGATCCGTCGCGACTCGTGCGCAGACTTGCACGATTTCTGCCCAAGGACGTTCGGGTCAAACAGATATCGGTGGTTCCGGGTGACTTCGATGCGCGCTTCTCCGCGATGCGACGTTATTACGAGTACCGGGTGACCAACGCGGCGTTCGGAGTGGAGCCACTACGCGCACGCGACACCGTCTCGTATCCCAAACCACTCGATCTCGGAGCGATGCAGGAAGCGTCGAATCGGCTGCTGGGTCTGCACAACTTCGCGGCATTCTGCAAGCGTCGAGAAGGCGCCACGACGGTGCGGGAGCTGCAGCGTTTCGACTGGAGCCAAGAGGGCACGGTGTTCACGGCGTACGTGAATGCCGATGCGTTCTGCTGGTCGATGGTTCGCAGTCTTGTCGGCGCAGTCCTCTCCGTCGGTGAGGGACGGCGCACCGCCGACTGGGTGGCAGGTTTGCTCGACGAAACTTCGCGGTCCAGTTCCATCCTCGTTGCGCCGGCGCACGGACTTTCGTTGGTCCGCGTGGACTACCCCGACTACTCGGAACTGGCTGCCCGCAACGCGATTACCCGTGAGACCCGCGAGATTCCGTCTTCGGGTGGATGCTGCGGCGACTGAACTTCACCATGCAAAATGCCCTCCCATTCTGTGTGGGAGGGCATTCGTATCGGGGGGGCTATCCCGCCAGTTGGCGCGCGATGACCAATCGCTGAATCTGGTTGGTGCCCTCGAAGATCTGCGTGATCTTGGCCTCGCGCATGTAGCGCTCGACGGGGAAGTCCTGGGTGTATCCGTACCCGCCGAATACCTGAACGGCGTCGGTGGTGACCTTCATTGCCGCGTCGGTGGCCACGAGCTTGGCGACGCTCGCGTTGCGTGAATACGGAACTCCGGCGTCGCGGCGGCGGGCTGCATCGAGGTAGGTGGCTCGCGCGGAGTCGACTGCGGCAGCCATGTCCGCGAGCACGAAACCGAGTCCCTGGTGATCGATGATCCGCTTGCCGAATGCCTTGCGCTCCTTCGCGTAAGCGACCGCGTCGTCGAGCGCGCCTTGAGCGATTCCGACGGCAACGGCAGCGATTCCGAGTCGGCCGGAGTCGAGAGCGCTGAAGGCAATCGGCAGCCCCTGGCCGCGCTGACCGATCAATCGCTCCTCAGGAATGAAGGCGTCGTCGTAGTTCGCGGAGGCAGTGGGGACCGCGCGTAGCCCCATCTTCTCTTCGGGTTTTCCGAAGCTGAGGCCTTCGGTGTCCTTGTCCACCAGGAGGCAGGAGACGCCGCGTGAACCGTCGTCACTGGTGCGTGCGAAGAGGTTGTAGAAGTCCGCCTTGCCGCCGTTGGTGATCCAGGCTTTCGAACCGTTGACGCGGTAGCCACCGTCGGTGGGCGTCGCCTTGCACGACAACGCGGCGGCGTCGGATCCGGCCTGCGCTTCGGAAAGGCTGTACGCGCCGATGGTGTTGCCGCCCAGCATGTCCGGTAGCCAGCGGTTCTTCTGTTCGTCGGTGCCGAAGGTGAACAGCGGGAAGCACGACAGGCTGTGCACGCTCACCGCCACTGCAACCGCTGCCCAGCGTGAGGCGATCTCTTCGAGCACTTGGAGGTACACCTCGTACGGCTGATCGCCGCCGCCGAACTCCTCGGGATACGGAAGGCTCAGCAGACCCGCCTGTCCGAGTGCGGGGAACACTCCGTCTGGATACTTCTCGGCCTTCTCGTATTCGTTGACCTTGGGCGCGAGTACCTTGTCCGCGACATCACGCGTCAGTTCGATGAGATCGCGAGCTTCTTGGCTGGGCATCAGGCGTTCGACGGGCACGGTCGGCTCCTAGCTAGGTAATAGTACTGAGAACGATACTGCAGTACTGTTGTAGGTATGGCAAGGCTGGTTCACAAGACGACTGCGCGCAGGGCAGAGTTGTTCGATCAATTGGTCGAACTGTTCTTGAGCGAGGGTTTCGCCCACCTCACGCTCGACGAGATCTCAGCTCGTCTGCACTGCTCCAAGAGCACCTTGTACACCGTGGCGGCCGGCAAAGAGGATCTGGTGCGGGCGGTGACAGTGCACTTCTTCCGGGCGGCGACCGATGCAGTGGAGAGTGCAGTCGCCGCCGAAACGGCCCCGACTCGTCGAGTCGCGGTGTATCTCGAAGCAGTGGGTGATCGGCTGTCCGCGGCGTCCAGTCAGTTCATGGAAGACCTGGCCGAATCGGTGTCGGCGAGCCAGGTCTACGAGAAGAACACGTCGATCGCTGCTGATCGTGTGCGATCGCTCATCGTCGAGGGGGTCGATTCGGGCGCATTCCGGCAGGTACACGCATCATTTGTCGCCGATGCCGCTGCGGCGACGATGGTTCGGATCCAGCAACGCGCGGTCTACCGGGCAACTGGTCTGGACGATGCCAGCGCTTATCGGGAACTGGCAGCACTCATCACGGACGGGATCACTGCGTGATCAGTCGCTAGCATCGACGTTCATGGCACCTTTGAACGTCGAAGTCATCGTAGGTTCGGTCCGCGAGGGGCGAATGGGACGAGCAGTGGCGGACTGGTTTGTCGAGCGCGCAACCGCGAACCCGTCGTGGAACGTATCGGTGATCGACCTCAGAGAGCTGTCGTTGCCCCAGGATTTCTCGGATTCACCTGCCACGGAGGTTTTCCGCCGGCGAATCGGGCGCGCCGACGCTGTTGTCGCCGTGACCTCCGAATACAACCACGGGTATCCGGCTGCTCTCAAGACCGCATTCGATTCGGTGAAACACGAGTGGCGTGCCAAGCCGATCGGATTCGTGTCCTACGGCGGGATTTCAGGTGGTGTTCGGGCCGTCGAGCAACTGAGGCAAGTGGTGGCGGAGTTGCACATGGTCTCGGTGCGTCAAAGCGTGACCATTCACCGGGTGCGTAAGCAATTCGGACACGAGCCGTACGGCGTGGATTCGATTGCGATCGATGCAAGCGAGAAGATGATTCGTGAATTGGATTGGTGGGGAAGCGGATTGCGGATGCAACGTGCAAGTGATCCCTATCCCGGCTGATCTTGGACATACGCGATCACGCCATCTGGTGAGCGTCGCCGGCTCGTGGACGGCCGATGAACGATGTCTCGGAAGCGATGGTCACGAGAGTCAGGTCGACGCGTGTACGGCCGGTTTCGACCGTGATCTTGTCACCGAGTGCGAATGGCTGGACTATCGAGATTTCAGGGTCGACCCGAGGCCATTGGCGTGGATGTCCGTACACATAGATTGCGGTCACGCCGGCACGCGGAGATAACCCCTCGACGCCGTCGAACACGACAGTGTTGAAGGCGCCCTCAGGCCCACCGCCCTGCCCGGACACGCGGAGTCGGTCAGGCACTCCCATCGAGTCGGTGAGCGCGGTCCACGCTTGCGGTCGATCGGTGTGGACGAGTACCAGTGCGCCGGTCGCGATGGCTCGAAAGATCAACTGCTGAGCCAGATAGAGTTCGCCGGCGACAAGAACGGTGTTGACGCCCGGCCCCGAAATTCTGGCCGCGACACCGTGCCCGTTTCGGTCCGAGCCGATGAGTTGGCCGCACCCGGCAAGGGGTAGAGCGAGTGAGTCGAGTGTGCCCCCGTCCATGCGAACGCCCGGCGTGATGCCGTCCAGCGCGGCCAATGCGGTTGGCAAGTTGGTCAGCAATCCGTCGCGCTGGCGCCCACGTAGCGAGACCAAACCGGCCAGCGGTGCGTTCTCAGGTGGATTGCGCGTGGTGAAGCGACATGTCGCACTGACCTTCGCCTCTCCGCGTTGTCCGGTGGGTCGTAACCGAATTGTCACGGACGTCCCGACCGTTGCCACTGCCCACACTCGGGTCAGGGTCGCAGTGGTGATGAAACGGGGTTCGATCCCAAATCCGACGTTGGACACGCCAGGCAAGGGGGTACTTCGCCACGTTTCGGTGACCTCGTGGCCGGCCACTCCTCTTGTCACCTGGGCAGTGGACGACGCGATCTCCGGTGCGGTCAGGATCCGCGCCTTGCACCCCGCTGAATCGAGCACCCGGATGACACGATTGGCGGCAACAGCTATCGCGCGGCCGGCGCCCTGTTCGCCCCCGCCCCGGCGTTCGACTGCTGCACCACCCTCCAGCGCGTCGAAACGTAGTGCAAGCCAAACACTTCTGGTGGCGGTGGCTGGTAGTGGTCCGATGAGACGTTCGTAGACTTCGGTGGCAGGCGTTCCCGACGCGGCGCGGTATCCGTGACTGACGATGTCGATGCCGGTGAGTGAGATGTCGTGCTGATAGAGACAATTGGCGAGGGCTGCCGTGGGCAGAAGGTGGGAAGCGTCGAACGAATGACGGCCGATCCTGGTCAGGTAGTCGCGTGGGGGAGCGATCTCGACGACAGCGACGAGCGAAGATCCGTCCACTCGGAGCCCGATGGACTGCTCGGAGGGAGTGTGAAAACTGACGATCGTGCTGCGGTCGACGTCCTTGCGGTGCAGATAGCGAAAGTACCTGACAATCCAGGACATTACCGACCAACCGCCCACATGAAGCAGCATTGATCCGGCAACCACACAACCGATTGCCAGCGCCCAGAACCAATCGAGCCCACTGGCCATCGCGATTCCGCCCGCACCGATTCCGAAAATCTGTGCCGGCACGAACTCGCGCGTCGAAATCCTGTGTGACGACGGCCAATGCTTCAACCGCGATCGGTCCACGGTTCCTCCCCGATACCTGACCTGCGAACTACCCGAAAATTTCCGCCCCAGCGGAACTGTACTGTGTCTTCGCAAGGGGATGTAAGGCACGGGGGGAATGATGGCTGCGACACCTACCACGCGCTGGCAGGTCAACGGGTACCGATTCTTGGTCAGGCGGATGGAACATGCGCTGGTCAGACGAGACGTGCGGATGCTTCACGATCCGATGCGATCACAGTCGCGCGCGTTCACCGTCGGAATAGTCCTCGCTGCACTGGGATTGGCGGGTTGCGCTGTACTCGCTCTGTTTCGGCCACAGGACAGAATCGGCGATGCAGAGATCGTCGTTGCAAAGGAATCGGGCGCGATGTTCGTCGCCATGGAGGGTACGTTTCGCCCTGTGCTGAACTTGGCCTCCGCACGACTGATTCTGGGTTCGCCAGGAAAACCGGCAATAGTCAAGGCATCCGAGGTCGAGGCGAAACCCCGGGGCGCGCTCGTCGGCATTCCCGGCGCACCGTCCGCGCTGCCGGAATCGGCCGACCCTACCAACGCCGCGTGGACGGTGTGCGATTCCGTCGGATCCGACGGGAGAAAATCGTTGACGACTTCGGTCCTGGTCGGCTCGTCCAATGTCGGCGAAAACACGACATATCTGACGAATGACCGTGCATTCCTGGTGAAGTCGGGTTCCGATCACTTTCTCGTGTACGACGGGAAGCGAGCGGAAATCGATGTGGACGATCCGGCGATCATGCGGGCTTTGGGCCTGGAAGGAGCACAGGCGCGGCCGATCAGTATCGGATTCCTCAATTCGATTCCCGAAGTTCCGCGCATCGAGGCTCCGCGAATCCGCCAACTGGGATCGGCGCCCCGGTTTCCTCTGCAGAACAAGACTGTCGGCTCCGTCGTCCAGGTTTCGGTGGGTGCGGACCCGCAGTACTACGTGGTACTCGAGAACGGGATCCAGAAGATCGGTGCGGCGCTCGCCCAACTGATCTACTTTTCGGATTCGCAGGGCGCCACCGGGATCGCGAGCGTCACCCCTGATGCCATCAGTCGTATTCCCTCGGTGAGTGAGCTGGCCGTCGACTTGTTGCCGCGGGTGGTTCCGGAGATCGTCGATGATCACGGCGCACCTGTCGGCTGTCTGGAATGGGCTCCCGCACCTGCAGTCGAGGGCGGCGAAAGTAGTTCTGCAACGCTGAAACTTGTCGCTGGATTGCAGGTTCCGATCCCGGAGGGTGGCAAGTTGGTGTCCTTGGCGCAGGCGGACGGATCGGGTGACAATCTCGACAACGTCCATGTCGAACAGGGATTCGGCGGATTTGTTCAAGCGACCGGAATCGAGACGAACAGCACCAGGCACGACGGAGTGTTCTACGTAGCCGATACCGGTGTGAAGTACGGCGTACCGGACGAAACCTCCGCTCGCGCGCTCGGATTGACGCGAACGCCTGATCGCGCGCCTTGGCAGATTCTCGACCTGCTTGCATCAGGTCCCGCGCTCGAGAAGAGCAATGCACTGATAGCTCACGACGGAATCGCCCCCGATACAGCGCCGGCCGCTCCGGTGAACTGAACACTGCTGACGGTTCAGGGATCGATGTTCTGGCGTTCGGGAAGATGCCGACGAATTACTCGACGAAGAGGCATCGATGCCAACAGCGTCAGTAGGGCGAGGGTGCCGACCGTTCCGGCTCCGACGAGTGCCGTGTCGCGAGATCGGTTGTCGGGGGTCGGCGGCGTGGGTAGGGGATCGATCGACACCGACTGATGGTTGACCTTGACGCGTTCTCCTGGGGCCAATTCGCCCGTCACTGCCGCAAGTGGATCGATGACGCCGTGACCGACGTAGGGATTCCAACCCTGCGCCGGAGCGTGGGCGGTGGCTTCGATACGTTGCATGACCTGAGGCGCAGTCAGTTCCGGGTGAACCGACCGGACCAGTGCGGCGGTTGCCGCGACAAAGGGCGCAGCGAAACTGGTCCCGTTGAACGACTGTACGGCGCCGTCGGAGCCGTACACCCCGTTGGTCAGACCGGGCGACGTCGGGTGAAGTGAGGTGATTCCGGTGCCGGGCGCCGCCACGTCGACCCACGGACCGCCGAGGCTGAAGGAACTGGCGGCGCCATTGGGGTCTACCGACCCGACCGTGAGGACATAGTCGTCGTACCAAGCCGGACTGGCAATCGTCGCAACCGAGTTCCATGGATCGGCTAAGGGGTCGACGGGATCCGGCGGCGGATTCTGGTTCTTGCAACCTCCGGATCCGACGTTACCTGCAGCTGCGACGACTACGACGTTCTTCGCGATCGTGGCGTATTCGATTGCAGCGCCGAGTCGTTGGTCGTTGATCCCGTCCCCGGCAGGCTTGCAGGCGACTTCGGAGATGTTGATGACGCTTGCACCCATGTCCGCAGCGTGACGGACGGCCGATGCCATGGTGTCGACGTTTCCGTACCCGGATGAGTTCTCGGCTGCAGCAGGGTCTTCGCGTTGGCCGGCCACCGAGAAGGCGGCACTGGACTGCCTGATCGAAATTATCTGTGCGTCAGGCGCAGCTCCGGAGAATCCGGAACCCTCGACTTGCTGGGCGGCGATGAGACCGGCCACGACTGTTCCATGTGCGTCACAATCGTCGGTGCCGTCGGAGGTACCGACGTAATCACCGCCGCCGTCGAGCGATGGCAGCCGGGGATGTCTGCTGACACCGGTGTCGATGACGGCAATTCGCTGTCCGGCCCCTCTGGTGATCGGCCACACAGAATCGAATCCCAGATCTCGTTGAGAACGTGGAATGTCCGCATCGTCACCACCTGCCACGGCTGGGACGCACAGGGTTCGTTGTTCGGTGGGTTGTGGAGGTGCGGGCGGACCGTCCTCCGGCAGCATTGCAGGATCGATGGGGGAGGGAACCGCGCTCGATGCGCCACCTGCCCCGGCGAGAACGCTGAAGGCGACGATCACGAGACTGGCGCAGATGTTTGTTGCACGTCGAATCACCATCGATCACCGATCGCTCAGAGGCTACGCATGAGCGCGAAGAGGCCACTGACCCAGCAGATCAGCGGAACGATTGCTGCAATCGCAGCGAGGTCCAACAGCTCGGCAGCGCGTCGCATAACGGGGCTGAATGTGTTCTGGGGGGCGAGGATTCCCAGAATCAGTGCCAGGAGGAGAACGGTCATCGTGATGGCGAAGATGACCAATGCATGGTCGCGATGGGTCCATGCCATGTCGCCCAGGAGAACGAGAATCACCGAGATGCCTGCCGCGATGAGTGGCACAGCCTGCTGTGCGCCCGCGTAGGTGCGCCCGCGAAACATCAGCACGACGGCCGTCGCGAATGCGAGAGCAAGATTCGGCCAGACGATCCCCTGACCAGGCCAGGACCACGCGAGTGCGACGGCAGCGACGAGCGCGACCACTGACGTGGCCACGATCAGCCCGGTCAGATAGTTACGCGCCCGCCCTGCCCTTTCGGCCAACTCGGTCAGCCCGGGTAGTTCGGGTTCGGGCAGTTCGTCGCGGTCGTCGTCGAGGGGATTACTCGGCGTCGGAACAGGGGGAAGCGGTAGTCGCGCGAACAACATCGACAGTCGAGCGGTGAACGTGAGAACGATAAATGCGGCGGCAATCACCGCGCCGCTGACGGTCGCGGTGCGCGCCCCGGGAAGCGTGGTAGTGACGGCAAAGGTGCCCACCGCCGCGAGAAGGACGACGAGAAGTGCGGTGAAGACAGCTAATCCGGCGCCGCACAAGCGGAAGCAGATCAGAGTTACCGCAGCGGCAAATGCCGAACCGAGAAGCAGATGAGCCGAAAGAACAGTGCCGGGCACGCAGAGTGCGCCGGAGATGAACGCCAGTGGCACCGAAGCGCATCCGAGCGTGACGGAACTTGCAGAGTCTCCGTACACCCGCGCCGCCACGGCGGCGGCGACTGTGAGCACCAAAGACGTCACTCCGCCGCAGACGGCGCCGATCAGTCCCGTGTCGCCGAGGACCAGGGCGAGGGCCGCGACGAGCGCAGCGACGAGGGCGGCGGTCGAGCCGACAATGCGCGCGGTGACCGGAGTCCAGCGTCGGTAGACGTCCGCATCCGTGGCCGCGACGGTGTACATGATGTCGTCGAAGAGTGGGGGCGGGGCAGCGGTGTCCGAGGCCTCGAGTACGAGCAATTCTCCATCGCGGATTCCGTGCTCGTGCAGCGACAGCGTCGGTGCCAGCGGTGACCTGCCGACTTTCGACAGAGTCCAGTCGACGGGCTCGAATTGTTCGGTGGTGTGGTCGAACTCGTTGAAATTGCTGTGGTTGACAATTGTGTCCACAATGCCCGGAATGACCACGGTGAGTGGAACACGAAGCGGCACCGCAAGATCCACCTGCGAATGGGCTGAAAGTACCGTCAACCTGCACAGTTCGGCAGAATGACTCGCGCCTCGTCCGTTTCCGGTGTTCGCAGCGCTGGTTGTAGTGGTGCTGGTCAAGATCTGTCCCCTCCCATGACGCGATTCCCCCTTCGCGTCACCCCAGTTCACCCGAACAATACGACATGAACTGCGCGCCTGTATCGAAGACAGCGCCGACAACAGGTGGCACCGACCCGAGTGTCGGTGTTGTGATCTACTCTCTTGCAATTGCGCGAGTACGCCTTGGGGGGCCGGCGGTAGTCGGACGAGGCGCCTGGCGGCAACAGCTGCAGCACCGATGGGGGTGGGTGAATTGAGCACTGTCAGATTTGCGCGTCGAGCACGCCTTGAATCGCCGCGCACACCGGGCGGCGAGGTGACGCTTCAGCCCCCACCGGAGATACCTCGCGTCACGCCGGGAAATCTACTGACCAAACTACTTCCGGTGATCATGGTGGTTGCCATGATCGGCATGGTGGCGCTGATGTTCTCTTCCGGCATGGCGCGCAATCCGATGTCCCTGCTGTTTCCGGTCATGATGATGGTGTCGATGCTCGGAATGCTCGCCGGGGGCGGTCGTAGCGGTGGAGCAAGAGCGTCCGAAGCGAACGAGGACCGCAAGGACTACCTCCGGTACCTGGATCAGATGCGTAGTGATGTTGCTGCGACGTCTGGTGCGCAGCGTGCTGCTCTCGAGTGGAGCAATCCCGAGCCGTCGCTGCTCTGGACACTGGCCGGGACTGTGCGGATGTGGGAGCGTCAGATCACCGACTCGGACTACTGCCACGTTCGGGTAGGTCTGGGTACACAGCGATTGGCCACCAGACTCGTGTCTCCGGAGACCGGGCCGGTCGAGGATCTCGAACCCGTCGCTGCTGTCTCACTTCGGCGATTCGTCCGTGCACATTCGGTTGTGCAGGACCTGCCGACCGCCGTCTCGCTTCGCGGATTTGCTGCGATGTCCATCGAGGGGCAGAGAGATTCCGCTCGTGCGCTTGTCCGCTCGATGTTGATGCAGCTGTGCACATTCCACGGTCCGGACACGCTCCAAGTTGCGGTGGTGTGCGGTCCCGATACCGAATCCGAGTGGGAGTGGGTCAAGTGGCTCCCACACGTGCAACACCCGCAGTCTCAGGACGGCACCGGCACTGCACGCATGGTGTTCGGTTCGTATCTCGAATTCGAAAGTTCCCTCGGGGAACCGCTTTCGATGCGTGCTCGATTCGCTCGCAACACTCCAGCCAGTGTGGGCGTTCCGCATCTCGTGTTGGTCGTGGACGGTGGCTTACTCGAAGGTGACACCGGCCTGTTGTCCGAATCCGGGCTCGACTCGGTGACCGTCCTCGACCTCTGCGGGTTCTGCCCGCGGCTGGTGGCGACGCGTGGGTTGCGACTGGTCGTCGGTAGCGATCAGATCGGCGCGGTGAGCAGCGCAGGAGTTGAGAACTTTGCGAGGCCCGACGCTGCGACGACGAGCCTGGCGCAGGCGTTCGGGCGTCGCATCGCACCGTTCCGTGCGGCATCGCAGAATGCCGTCGACGCAGCTGACGACGACCGATCCCTTCGGACGTGGAGCCAGATGTTGGGGATAGGAAACGTTGCGAGGTTCAATCCTGAGCATGGCTGGCTTCCACGTCAGGGGCGCGACCGACTCCGCGTGCCGATCGGTGTCGGACAAGACGGAAACCCCGTCGAACTGGATCTGAAGGAGTCGGCCGAGAACGGTATGGGTCCGCACGGGCTGTGTATCGGAGCCACCGGTTCTGGCAAGTCGGAGTTCCTGCGAACCTTGGTGCTCGGCCTGATCGCGACCCACTCTCCCGACGCACTGAACCTCGTCCTGATCGACTTCAAAGGTGGTGCAACCTTTCTCGGCCTCGAGGAGGCGCCGCACGTTGCTGCGATCATCACCAACCTTGCCGAGGAATTGGCGATGGTCGATCGTATGAAGGACGCGCTCGCCGGCGAAATGAATCGTCGACAAGAACTGTTGCGTGCGGCAGGAAACTTCGCAAACGTGTCCGATTACGAGAAGGCGAGGCTGGCTGGCGCTGCACTCGATCCGTTACCGGCACTCTTCGTGGTTGTCGACGAGTTTTCCGAACTGCTCAGTCAGCAGCCGGAATTTGCCGAATTGTTCGTGGCCATCGGGCGATTGGGCAGGTCACTTCACATTCACCTGCTGCTGGCCAGTCAGCGACTCGACGAAGGAAAGCTTCGGGGCCTCGACAGCCATCTTTCGTATCGCGTCGGTTTGAAAACGTTCTCGGCGAACGAGTCTCGTTCCGTCCTCGGCGTTCCCGATGCTTATCACCTTCCGGGTACACCCGGTGCGGGATACCTGAAGTCCGATTCTGCTGAGATCGTTCGCTTCCAAGGTGCGTACGTGTCAGGCCCGTACGAGGGCGAGCGGATCGTGCCCACTCGATTCTCGGTCGATTCCCCCGTCGAACTGGCGCCGCTGCCGTTTACCGCGAAGCCCGTGACCGGACCAGAGGCCGTTGTCGTTCCCGTCGAGCCCGACGTCGTCGACATGGGTGAAATCGGTGACGATGCACGTACTCTCATGGGAGTCCTCGTAGACCGCATGCGCGGTCACGGTCCACGTGCGCATGAAGTGTGGCTCCCGCCGCTCGCGTCATCTCCGACGCTTGACCAGTTGTTGCCGCGGTGGGCGACCGGTGATCAACCTCGCGGAAATCTGAGCGCACCCTTCGGCATAGTCGACAGGCCGTTCGATCAGCGCCGCGATCTACTCGTCGCCGATCTCAACGGATCGACTGGCAACCTCGCGATTGTCGGCGGCCCGCAGTCGGGAAAGTCGACGGCGTTGCGCACGTTGATCTTGTCTCTGAGCATGACGCACACGCCGGAACAGATTCAGTTCTACTGCCTCGACTTCGGCGGTGGAACGCTCCTCGGATTGAAAGATCTGCCGCACGTCGGATCGGTGGCAAACCGCTTGGATTCCGACCGCGTCCGGCGCACAGTTGCCGAGGTACTCGGTGTGGTCGCCAAACGGGAGCGACTGTTTCGTGACCTCGGCATCGAATCGATGGCCGATTTCCGTAGATTGCGAACAGTTGATCCCGCCGGGGAAGGTGAGGCTGCGGGACTCCGAGAGGACCCGTACGGTGACGTCTTCCTCGTCGTCGACGGTTGGCCAAGCGTTCGTTCGGATTTCGAATCACTCGAGCCCCAGATCAACATGCTCGCCGGTCAAGGTTTGTCCTTCGGTGTACACGTGATCGTCACGACGTCGAGGTGGGCCGAGATCCGGCCGGCGCTCAAGGATCAACTGGGTACTCGCATTGAACTTCGTTTGGGTGATCCGGGAGATTCGGATGCGGGTCGCCGGAAAGCCGGCCTGGTGCCGGAAGGTCGACCGGGTCGTGGCATCACTCGCGACGGACTCCACCTTCTCACCGGACTACCTCGAATCGACGGCCTACCGGGTAGTGAGAACTCGAGTACGGCTGTGGTGGCGACGGTTGAACGTATTGCAGCCATGTCGAATTCGCGTCCGGCACCCACCGTGCGGATGCTCCCGGATTCCTACTCGCGGGCAGAACTTCTCGAAGCTGTCGGGACCCGGTGGCCCTCACCGAGTGCGGCCGACGGTCGGTGCCTCACCGTGCCGATCGGGCTCGGTGAGACCGACCTCGCCCCGGTGTACATGGACTTCCGGGAACACCCGCACCTGTTGATATTCGGCGACACCGCGTGTGGGAAGACATCTCTCGTGCGTGGAATAGCCGAAGGGATCATCGCGTCGAACACACCGGCCCAGGCCAAGCTGATCATCGGTGACTATCGGCATTCCCTGCTGGGCGTGGTCGAAGGGAATCACCTCGGCGGGTACTCGGCGTCGTCGACGACCTTCGGTGAGTTGATGGTCGACTTGGCTCGGATCGTCGCTGCCAGAATGCCGAACGCCGGAACAACGCAGCAGCAATTGCGGGAACGATCTTGGTGGAGTGGGCCGGAGATTTACGTACTGATCGACGACTACGACCTTGTGGCCACACCGAGTGGAAATCCGGTGGCGCCGTTGCTCGAATACATTCCGCACTCCAAGGACATCGGTTTGCACCTGGTTATTGCCCGCCGTTCCGGTGGTGCGGCCAGAGCACTGTACGAGCCGGTCATTGCGAGAATTCGCGACATGGCGCCGGCCGGATTGATCATGAGCGGAAGTCGTGACGAGGGAAATCTCGTCGGCACTGTCCGCGCGTCGGCGATGCCGGAAGGCCGTGGGGTTTACGTTTCCCGCTCGCAAACCCAACTTGTCCAAGTTCCGTGGATGCCACCGCTGTGACCGCTCCGTCCGCAGTGTCGGTCTCGTTACATTGGGGTGCATCGAATATCTGGGTCGTGTCGGGTCAACGCGAATTCTGTTGCAGTGCAGACCTCCGACGCGAACCGACGTCGGGCCCCGGTGCGGCCAGTAAGAATGCGATCGATTACATCGACGACGATTATGTCGACGTGGATGGTCGGGTTGTCCCGACAGTCTTGGAGGTGGCCAGGCTGATCTCCAGTGCGATGGACGGGTGCGGAATCGTCGACGCAGACATTCTTCATCTCAGTCATCCCTCGGATTGGGGTGCCCCACGCAGGCGGCGATTGCTCGATGCCGCACGTCGAGTGACGCACGACGTCGTACTCGTTCCGACGTCGATCGCGGCGGCGAGGTCGGCTCATACGGCTTGGCGATCGCGGTGTGTCGTCCTCGAACTGCGAGGCGGAACGGTGGTCGCTTCTGTTGTCGCTGAGGTCGACGGTGAACTCCGAATCGACGGAACACAAAGTTCGGAGATCGCAGACGTTGCGGGGTTGTTTTCCGCAATCGGGGATCTATCGGTTCGGGACGCTGTGGTGTTGGTCGGGCCGAGCTCTCATGCTGTTGCGGCTTCGCTCGAACGGGGGTCGACGAATGTTCACGGCCACGCGAGCATCCGAATTCTGGACGAGAGCCGGGTGGCTGCGTCTCTGGTGGATCCTCAGACGCTCGTTCGCCAGACAACCGCGCGGGACAGTTCGGGACGAATCGTCGACAATTCGGCTTTTGGCGCCGGGTGGGTAGGCGATACGGATGGCGCGAAGTCGATTCCTTCCTTGGACTCGAATGCCTCTTCGCCGCGTCGCGTCGGCGGGCGGCGCGGAGGCCGTCGATGGTTCGCGGCGGCGCTTGCGGTGGTCGCCGTCGCCGGTGCGGTCGCAGGAACGGTCGTGGTGTCCACTCGCGATCGAAACGATTCTCGGTTGACGGGGTCGGTCGCAGCCACGGCGGAAGACGAAGTAGAGATCGTGGAGGCGTCGAAAGAGCAGGAAACGCCTGCACCGAAGACTTCGATCTCGTCGATCGAGTCCGGGGCCACGCCGGAACTTACTCGTGTGGACGTGGGAAGCGTTGCGGCAGAAGTGCCTTCCGATTGGAAGCTTCTGTCGCGAGGGACCTCGAGCGGGCGTACCGATTTGGTACCCGGTTCGGGTGCGGATCGCAAGATCGTGGTCATCGAGAAACGTCTTGCGGAAGGTGTGGGATTCGATTCCGTCGAAGCTGTTTTGCGTCAGCAGTTTTCGACGTTCGAGGACCCATTGCGGTTCGCAGAGTTTGCTGTGCTCGACGATGCCGCAGGAAAACGGGCAGTGGTGTACGTCGAGTTTCCGGACGATTTCTCCGAGGTGCGTTGGCACGTGTACGTCGACAACGGACGGCAAGTGAGTATCGGCTGCCAGTATCTGGTCGGTGAGTGGGGCAGTCTCGAAGCGGACTGCCTGCGGATGTGGCAGTCAGTCGAATTCACACCGTGACTGGATCGGTCGGTTCTGAAAATATTCTTCGGTCGGGCCGGAACCGTTGGTACGAAGGTCGCGTCAAAGTATGTGTAGCGCACATCAGGGAGTTCCGCTCGACCCCGGTGCACATCCGACGGACAAAGCCCGTTGTGTGTGATCGCCGATACCGAACGGTACTCACCGAATCCAGGGGGGACGACATGGGCTTTACCGCAACTACCGCTGAATTGATCGATTCGGCGGGGACCATCGACGGACATCTCGGTGACATCAGGGGGCTGGTCAACGCTGTTCGGTCGGAGGCCGACGCTTCGCACAATTCGTGGAACGGTGCGGCGCAGGTCGAATACGCAGGAATCATGGAGCGATACAACAGCGCGGCCCTGAAGTTGGACACAGCTCTGACCGACATCTGCGAGCAGATCAAACAGGCCGCGGGAACCTTCGACTCGACCGAAGACGACAACGTCAGCTCGCTTCGCGGCGCGACGGTGAACATGTCCTGACCGCCAGCTCTTCATCGTCCGATCAAGCAATCCTCAGCCAGTAGTTCTCACAAGTTAGTTCTCACAAGTTCTCTCCAGTCACACCGAACCGGGAGCAGTTATGTCCGACAGGATCAAGTACGACTTCGGCGGCCTCGCAATGCTGTCCGATCAGATGAAACAGCAGGCCAAAGCGATCAACGACAAACAGGGCGACATCAAGGTTGTCGTGGACAAGCTGCAAGCAGGCTGGGAAGGGGCAGGTTCCGAAGCGTGGAACGACGCACAGCGTCGCTGGGCCCAGGCTTCCGAAGAACTGAACATGGTTCTCGCGCAGATCGCCGGAGCGACGGCGAGCGGCTCGGAGAAGATGCAGGAAGCTGATCGGATCGCCGCAAACGGGTTCGGTCGCTGACAACATCCCATGCCGTGATGACACCCCGCCTGCCCCGGTACCGTCAGGTTGCCGGGGCAGGCGCATGTCGATCGCTCGCATCGCTGTGCTGGACGATGATGCTGTTGGCAGGAATGGCTGCGCTTTGACCTGGCAGCGGGTAGACCGGTATCGTCTATCGGTGGCGTGCCGTAGGGCTCCGGCAGAAATGCGTGGAGACCGGCGGTTCTCGGGTCTCAACTGGCCGCCGAGGATCGTTTACGCGATACGCACATGGTCAGCAGTGGAATGAATTAAGACGAGGAAGATCTGTGTCTACGTACACCCCGAAGGCCGGAGATGTGACCCACACGTGGCACGTCATCGACGCCACTGACGTGGTGCTCGGCCGTCTTGCCGTTCAGGCAGCGAACTTGCTGCGTGGCAAGCACAAGCCCACCTACGCGCCGCACATCGACGGTGGTGACTTCGTTGTCATCATCAACGCAGAGAAGGTTGCCATCAGCGGCAACAAGCTGCAGGGCAAGAACGTTTACCACCACTCCGGATTCCCGGGTGGCCTGAAGTCCCGCACTGTCGGTGAGGTCCTCGACAGGACTCCCGATCGTCTCGTCGAGAAGGCCATTGTCGGCATGCTCCCCAAGACGAAGCTCGGCCGCGCAATGAGCAGCAAGCTCAAGGTTTACGCGGGCCCGAATCACCCCCACACCGCGCAGCAGCCGGTGCCGTTCGAGATCAAGCAGGTCGCACAGTGACATCGCCGGAAGAGCAGAACGTGTCCGAAGAGAACATCGAAGCAGTGGAAGAGCTTGTCTCTGACGCAGTCGAGGTCGTCGAAGAGGTTGCTGCAGCTACGCTCGCACCGATCGTCCTCGATCGCCCGGTCCAGACCGTCGGTCGCCGCAAGGAGGCTGTCGTTCGCGTCCGGATGGCTCCCGGTACCGGTCAGTTCAAGCTCAACGGTCGTACGTTGGAGGACTACTTCCCCAACAAGGTTCACCAGCAGCTGATCAAGGCTCCGCTGGTGCTCGTCGAGCGTCCCGAGTCTTTCGACATCATTGCACTGCTGCACGGTGGCGGCCCGTCCGGTCAGGCAGGCGCACTGCGTCTGGCTATCGCGCGCGCACTCATCGAGGTAACCCCTGATGATCGTCCGGCCCTCAAGCGTGCAGGCTTCCTGACGCGTGACGCCCGCGCGGTCGAGCGTAAGAAGTACGGCCTGAAGAAGGCCCGTAAGGCATCGCAGTACTCCAAGCGCTGATGCTTTGCCGAGGTTGACCCGACGGGTCTGCTTCGGCACCTGTTCACCACAAGAGCGGGCGTCCATCGTTACCGGACGCTCGCTCTTGTGTTTCTCGGAGAAATTCCCTTCTCGAGTTCCCTTCTCGAGGTTCACAGGATTCAGGAGTCGTTCTATGGGTCGGTTGTTCGGTACTGACGGTGTTCGTGGACTTGCCAATTCGGATCTGACTGCAGATCTTGCATTGAGATTGGCAGTTGCCGCGGCGAGCGTACTGACAGCCGACACCTCGGACGCACGTCCGACCGCCGTGATCGGCCGCGATCCTCGCGCCAGCGGTGAGATGCTTCAAGCCGCGGTGACCGCAGGATTGAGTTCCGCGGGTGTCGACGTGCTCGACGTGGGTGTTCTTCCGACTCCGGCAGTTGCATACTTGACGGCAAAGCTCGACGCCAGTCTCGGTGTCATGATCTCTGCATCGCATAATCCCATGCCGGACAACGGAATCAAGATTTTCGCAGCCGGTGGACACAAGCTGGATGATGCTGTCGAGGTGGCGATCGAGGATGCACTCGACGGCACTGCACCGCCCGTCCTACCGACAGGTGCCGGGATCGGCCGCGTCCGTACGGTCGACGACGCCGCTCAGCTGTACCTTGCGCATCTGGCGAGCGCGGCGAGCGAGCCACTCGCTGGACTCACCGTTGTGGTCGACTGCGCCAACGGCGCTGCTTCCGCGCTCGCACCGGTTGCCTACGCGGCAGCGGGCGCTCGCGTCATCGCGATCAGCGCCGATCCCGACGGCCTCAACATCAACGACGGCTGCGGATCGACGCACCTGGAGAATCTTCAGAAAGCCGTAGTCGATCACGGGGCGGACCTAGGCCTCGCGCACGACGGCGACGCCGACCGTTGCCTGGCCGTTGACGAGACCGGAGCGGTGGTCGACGGTGACGCGATCATGGCAGTTCTGGCGATCGCGATGAACGACGCCGGTGAGTTGGTCGAGAACACTCTCGTCGCGACTGTCATGAGCAATCTCGGTTTGCACATCGCGATGCGCGAGGCCGGTATCAACATCGTGACTGCTGCCGTAGGCGACCGCTACGTCTTGGAGGAACTGCGCGCGGGCGGATACAGCCTCGGTGGCGAGCAGTCAGGCCATGTCGTGTTGCCGGCGTTCGGCACCACGGGCGATGGGATTCTCACCGGCCTCCGGCTGCTCGGACGCATGGCTCGCACGGGTAAGTCGGCATCCGCGCTGGCCGCAACGATGACAACCCTCCCGCAAGTTCTGATCAACGTGAAGGTTGGGGACAAGGCGACAGTCGCAGCATCGCCGTCGGTACTCGCAGCAGTCGCGGACGCAGAGCGCGTCCTCGGTGACGGTGGTCGCGTGCTCCTGCGCCCGTCCGGGACAGAGCAACTGGTCCGCGTCATGGTCGAGGCCACCGAACTTCCGCTCGCGCAGAAGCTGGCCGACGAGTTGGCCGAGATCGTCGGTTCGGTTTAGCCCCTCATTACGCGTTCGCGTTTTGAGGGAACGTAATTGCGCCCTGCTGCGTCCAAGGAGTCAAAGGCCGCTCGACGTTCGAGTGGTTCCGTTGAAACTTGGGAGCGCTCGTGGATGTCGACCGCGCTGGAACAGATGAATTGGCACGCCATGCGATGTCGGTGGCCCAGGCTCTGCGCGATTCTGCCGAGCCGATCAGGCGTTTGCGATTCAGCGGTGCCGTTTCGGGCCGTGATTACGCCGAGCATGGAGCCGCGTTGGCGTCGGCATTGGCGGTCCTGAATTCTCGCTTGACTGGCCGTGCGGATCTTCTCGATACGTTGGCGCGTCGGCTTTCCTCTTCGGCTGAGGTGATCGCTGCGGTGGACGGTCAGGGTGCGCAGCGATTGCGAGACTCCAGCGGGTCGGTCTCATGAGACCGACGAGCGGTACCGCACAGGCAGTACCAAACAGCTACTATTGCGTCGAAGATATTCTTGCACTGCGTGATTCACGCGTGCGTCCCGAAGAAATCCTGGATGCTGGTGCGAGGGGATTGCAGTTCTTCGATCGATTTCACGACCTGGCCTCTCGGTTGGGCTTCGAAGAACGGATGCTTACGTCCTACGAGGATGCGTATCGCGCAGAGGCTGGTATCGATTTCGAGGCATTAGTGCGAGATGCGTCGGACATGGCCGCAGCGGTGGACGGTTCGGTCGCCGAGATCGCGATGCTGACGACCCTGGCGGAGAATCTTCCTGCAGTGTGGAATGTTTCCGGCGTGGGTGCGGTCGTAGATCAGGCCTTCGCGGCGCGGCGTGAAGCTCGGTCCGATGCGGATTCGGCGCCACTGTTGATCACGCTGGCCGACGAGTTCGCGCGGACGGTTCGAACGGCTTTGGCAGACAAGGCTTTCAAGGTGGCAAGCCTCGACCGGGCGACGATCGGCGGTCTGGGTGCGGGGGAGATCGACCAGCTGACTCACGTCGCTTCCACCGGTCGTGGTGCGGCGCCATGGCTGGACACGGTTTTTCGTTCGGCGTATCTCGATACTCGCGATGAATTCGACAGGGCGTGTGCGGAGTGCGCGAGCGCGGTTGGTCATGCTTTTGACGCCGCGACCCAGTGGGTGACAGACGCGTTCACGTCAACCTTTCCGATCGCCGAGCCGAGTGCATCCGGTGTCGCCGCCGCTCCTGTCTCTTTCTCGATCGGCGGCAACACTTGGGGCTTCTCGATTGCGTCCGACGGTCGTGGGGTGAGTCTGGATGTTGCAGGTGCTGACGGGAACTCTGTGTCGGCCACCCTGGAGTTGAGCGAAAATGGTTGGCCGAGAATAGTGCTCGATGCCGATCCGGAGATGTCGCTGCACGAGGCGCGCCCGCAAGAAGCGTCCCAGCCTGCGACACTCCAGCCCGAAACTCCCGACCCTGAGATTCGCGAGCACGAGGTGCCGGTTGAATCCAACGCCGAGTTCTCGCCCGCGCCGGACCCGGAGCCGCCTTCCACAGTCCCCGACGAGTCGATCGTGGCTCCCGACGGAGGGACGGGCGCTGAGTTGGCCGGAGCTGGTCCGCTGTGAAGTCCGTTCACGCGCCGTTCGAAGCGATCCGTCGAACCCTCGATTCTCAACTCGACGACTTCCGTGAGCGCAGAGTGGCCGCAGCGAGCGCGGAATCGCACCAGGAGCCGCCGTCCGAAACGACATCCGCCGAGAATGACACGGATGGGCCGGTCAGGTCCGGCCCGTATCTGCGATCCGCGTCAGAGCCGACGCCGACGCCGCCGTGCTCGCCGCCGGAGTCGGTGGCGAGTACGGACTCCTACTTACGCAACAGCTGGCTGGCCCGCGCGTCGGAGTGAGGTTCGACCGGCAGCAACGGCGCCGTGTGCGGAATCTCGACGTCGGGATCAGCAAAATCCTTGTACTTCTTGTCGCCGGTCAGATGGAACAACAGGAAGCCCGTGAGCAGGCACCGTGTGGCGGCCTGTGTCTTGCGCTCGGATCCACCGAGGCCCAGGGCGCCGAGGAGTCGGCGGCCTTCGATCAGTCCGGCGTCTTGGGCGTCATTCACGGTACGTGCGATGACAGGACCGCCCCACTCCACGCTCAGCGGCCGGGCATTGCTGGTCAAGGAATCGACGTCGTCTTCGCCGGCGAGGATCAATCCGGGCGCTGTGATCTTCGACGCGTAGTTCTCCGCCTTGGGCGCTGTCGGGGCCGGGAACAGTGCGGCTACCGCACCGACATCCCCGCGCTGCGCTGCGGCCAGTACCGCAGCGCCCGCGCCCATGCCGTGACCGGCAAAGGCGACCCGATCGGGTTGGACGCTGATCTGTCCGGGGCCGAGTCGCACGCCGACGCAGATGTCGAGCGTCGCTCGAAGATCTGCAGCCAATCCGAGATGTGACGGGACCGGACCGCGTTCGCTGTCGGGCGCCGCTGCGACAATTCCCCAGGAAGCGAGGTGCTGGAGTGTCTGCTCGTACTTGTGGGACCCGACCATCCACCCGTGCGCGAAGGCAACGGCGGGGAGATTGAAACCGGTTTCCGGCGTGTACACGACACCCGGCTGTCCGGCCAGGGCGAGGTTGCCGCGGAGAACTCGGTGCGGGCCGCGCTTGGACAGCTCACGGGTCAGTGTCTTCAGTTTCGGTGCCACGGTTGAAGACGTTATCCGATGAGCCGCCTCGTGTATGCGGAGCGGACGCTGCAACCAGGTGCGGGAACCGCAAAATGCGCCCACCGCCGATGTCCAAGTACCCTGAGTCACCATGTGCGGAATCGTGGGATACGTCGGCCACCGCCCAGCTCTGGGCGTTGTGGTGGAGGCTTTGCGACGAATGGAGTATCGCGGGTACGACTCGTCGGGAATCGCGATTCTCGACGGAACCGGTGGGGTCGAGATCGAGCGTAAGGCCGGTAAGTTGGCCAACCTCGAGGCGGAGCTCGGCGAGTACGGTGCGGATCACTTCGTCGGTACGTCCGGTATGGGCCATACCCGTTGGGCGACGCATGGGCGTCCGACGGACCGCAATGCGCACCCGCATCGTGATGCCTCGGGCAAGCTGGCTGTCGTTCACAACGGAATCATCGAGAATTTTGCCCCGCTGCGTGCGGAGCTCGAGGCTGCAGGCGTCGAACTGCAGAGCGACACGGATTCCGAGGTCGCGGTTCACCTCGTCGCCCGGGCGTACGCCCAGGGGCCGACGGCAGGTGATTTCATCGAGAGTGCGCTGTCGGTGGTTCGTCGGTTGGAAGGTGCGTTCACGCTCGTTTTCACGCACGCTGATCATGCGGACACGATTGTCGCCGCGCGCCGCTCGACACCGCTCGTAGTCGGTGTCGGTGAGGGCGAGATGTTCCTCGGCTCCGACGTCGCTGCATTCATCGAGCACACACGCGATGCGGTTGAACTCGGACAGGATCAGGCAGTGGTGATCACTGCCGACAGCTGCCGGATCTCCGACTTCGCGGGTAACGAGGCAGAAGGACGCCCGTTCCGCATCGACTGGGATCTCGCGGCCGCCGAAAAGGGTGGTCACGATTACTTCATGCTCAAGGAGATCGAAGAGCAGCCGACTGCTGTCGCCGACACGCTCCTCGGCCACTTCGAAAACGGGAAGATCGTCCTCGACGAGCAGCGGTTGTCCGATCAGGAACTGCGCGACGTCGACAAGGTGTTCGTTGTCGCTTGCGGTAGCGCTTACCACTCCGGTCTGTTGGCGAAGTACGCGATCGAGCATTGGACGCGTCTACCTGTCGAGGTCGAACTCGCCAGCGAATTCCGTTACCGCGACCCGGTTCTCGATCGCTCGACGCTTGTTGTCGCAATCTCGCAGTCGGGGGAAACGGCCGATACGCTCGAGGCTGTCAAGCACGCCAAGGACCAGAAGGCACGCGTCCTGGCGATCTGCAACACCAACGGTGCACAGATCCCGCGTGAAGCCGACGCAGTCCTCTACACCCGGGCAGGACCGGAAATCGCGGTCGCGTCCACCAAGGCGTTTCTGGCGCAGGTGACCGCGAACTACCTCGTCGGTTTGGCTTTGGCGCAGGCTCGCGGAACCAAGTATCCGGACGAGGTCGCCCGCGAGTACGCCGACCTCGAAGCGATGCCCGCATTGGTCAGCAAGGTACTCGAGACGGCAGAACCGGTGCGCGCGTTGGCGCGCCAGTTCGCGCACGCGTCGACCGTGCTGTTCCTGGGGCGTCACGTCGGCTACCCGGTGGCGCTCGAGGGTGCGCTCAAGCTCAAGGAGCTCGCGTACATGCACGCCGAGGGCTTTGCCGCCGGTGAGCTCAAGCACGGCCCGATCGCCTTGATCGAGGAGGACCTTCCGGTCATCATCGTCATGCCGTCGCCGCAGGGCCGCGCTGTCCTGCACTCGAAGTTGGTGTCCAACATTCAGGAGATCAAGGCGCGCGGGGCGACGACTATCGTCATCGCTGAGGAAGGCGACACCGTCGCCGCGGCGCACGCGGATCACCTGATCGAGATTCCGGCGTCACCGACTCTGCTGCAGCCGTTGCTGTCCACGGTTCCGTTGCAGATCTTTGCGGCCGAGGTTGCCGCGGCGCGTGGCTACGACGTCGACAAGCCGCGTAACCTGGCGAAATCGGTTACGGTCGAGTAGCTTTCGCTAGAAATTCGGGCCCCGCAGTCGCAAGACTGTGGGGCCCGAGCGCGTTACGGCGTCTCGACGACGACGGTTCCGCGCATCTCGGGATGCGGTGTGCAGGTGTAGTCGTAGGTTCCGGGTTCGGTGAACGTGTAGGTGTAGGTTCCCGATTTCTTGAGCGGACTGCGGAGTTTGCCCTTGGCGTCCCCGAGGCCGTTGACGTCGTGGGCCATTCCGTTGTCGTCGAACACCCACGTGACCGTCTCGCCGACATTCACGGTGATGGACGCGGGGGAGTACGCCATCCCGGAGATGGTCACCACGGGTCCGCTGGCCGTCGTTTCCGGAGCCGGTGGTGTGGAGTCGGTGCCGGAACTGCACCCGACCAGACCGAGAGCGAGCACGAGACCCGCGATTGCCGGGCGAAGACGTGATTTCATGGTTTCGAGGGTAGCGACGGCAACTGAAGGGTTCCGACATGCGTGGGTACTACACAGCCGATCAGGTGCGAGCAGCTGAGGCGCCGCTGCTCGACAAGCTGCCCGACGGGGTGCTGATGCGTCGAGCGGCGTACGGTCTTGCGCGAGTAGTCGCGGACGAATTGCGTTCCCGTACAGGGTCGGTCGCGCATCGGTCGGTGACGCTTCTGGTCGGTACGGGCGACAACGGCGGTGATGCCCTGTGGGCCGGTGCGTTGCTCCGCAAACGAGGTGTGAGCGTGCGGGCCGTGTTGCTCGATCCGGCGCGCGCTCATCGGGCGGGCCTCGATGCTCTCTTGAAGGCCGGCGGCCGAGTCGCCGCCGAAGTCGGGTCGCCGGATCTGGTGATCGACGGCATCGTCGGGATTTCCGGGCACGGCGGTCTACGGCCTGACGCGGCCGATCTCGTCGGCCAGGTGGATGCACCGATCGTGGCGGTCGATCTTCCGAGCGGCGTCGAGGCGAACACCGGCGCAGTGGACGGCCCGTCGGTGACCGCTGATGTGACGGTCACATTCGGTGCGCTCAAGCCGGTACACGTACTCGCGGCTCCGCTGTGTGGTCGTGTCGAACTCGTGGACATCGGATTGAGCATCGGCGAACCCGAATTCGGTTCGCTCGATCCGGCGGAGGTCGGTGCGCTGTGGCCGGTGCCCGGTCCGGAGGACGACAAGTATTCGCAGGGTGTGGTGGGCATCGTTGCGGGAAGTGAGCAGTATCCCGGCGCGGGCGTGCTCTGTACCGGTGCCGCGGTGACCGCGACCGCCGGCCTGGTCCGCTACGCCGGGCACGGCGCCACCGAGGTGCTCGCCCGGTTCCCGGAGGTGATTGCGAGTGAGACCTTCCAAGCCGCCGGGCGAGTTCAGGCGTGGGTGGTCGGCCCCGGTATGGGTACCGACGACGACGCCGCGCGACTTCTGGCGTCTGTGCTGGCTACTGATGTACCCGTTGTTGTCGATGCGGACGGACTTACCCTCCTCGCTCAGCGTCCCGAACTTGTCGCAGCCCGGACCGCGCCGACACTGTTGACGCCCCACGCCGGCGAGTTCGCTCGATTCACAACTCTTGGCGACGACAGGATCGCGGCCACGCGTGCTCTTGCCGCACGCCTCGGAGTCACGGTCCTGCTGAAGGGCCATACGACGGTGATCTCGGATCCCGGCGGTGAGGTGCTGGTCAACGACGCCGGCGGCTCCTGGGCATCGACGGCAGGTTCGGGTGACATCCTCTCCGGTGTGATCGGTGCGTTGCTGGCGGCGGGTCTGAGCCCTCTCGAAGCCGGGGCCGTCGGGGCGCGGGCTCACGCGTTGGCTGCGAACATCGCCGCTGCCGGCGGTCAGAGCGATGTCGCCGGAGCACCGATTTCGGCTTCACCCCTGCTGGGAGGTCTGCGGGAATCGGTGCGTGTGCTTCGCTCTTTTGCCCTCGATTGAGGGTGTTCAAACCCGAACACGTGTCCGATTCTGCGTGGGTGGCAGGATTGTCGCCATGACGCTTGCCCAGGGAAGAGCACCGAAGGAGCCTGCGGAGGGGAAGGCGAGCCGACTCGACGACGCAGTAGGGCCGCAGACGGAGGCAGTCGTCGATCTGGACGCGATCGCGCACAACGTGCGTGTTCTGCGTGAATTTGCCGGGGATGCAGCGTTGATGGCGGTCATCAAGGCGGACGGATACAACCACGGCGCAGTTGCGGTGGCGCGGACGGCGCTCTCGGCGGGAGCCCGGGAACTCGGCATCACCACCATCGCGGAGGCACTGGTCCTTCGAGAGGCAGGCATCACCGCTCCCGTCCTTGCCTGGCTGCACGGCGTCGACGCCGATTTCGGCTCGGCGATCCGATCGGACGTCGAGATCGGCGTGTCCTCCCCGCGACACCTGGCTGCTGTCGTCGACGCGGCACGGGTTCTGGGACAACAGGCGACGGTGACGCTCAAGGTGGACACCGGGCTCAATCGCAACGGCGTATCGAGAACCGAGTGGCCGCAGATGCTCGACGACCTCGCCACTGCCCGGGACGAGGGCACGATCAGGCTGCGCGGAGTGTTCTCTCACCTCGCACACTCGGACGAACCGCATCACGACGTCATCGACATGCAGAAGCAGCGTTTGATCGACGCGGTTGCCGACGTCCGCGCTCGCGGATTCGACCCCGAAGTCGTTCATCTTTCCAACTCCGCTGCTACAGTCACCCGTCCTGACCTGCGGTTTGACATGGTTCGGCCGGGAATCGCGATATATGGATTGTCTCCGGTGCCCGAACTCGGAGATTTCGGTTTACGACCGGCGATGACGCTGCGAGCGAAGGTGATTCTGGTGAAGAAGGTAGCCGCCGGAGAGGGCGTCTCCTACGGGCATCAGTGGGTCGCACCGCACGACACCACTCTTGCGCTGCTTCCCGTCGGCTACGCCGACGGTTTGTCTCGCTCACTGAGTGGCAAGTTCGAAGTGCAGTTGGGCGGTAAGCGTCGCCAGGCTGTCGGGCGAATCTGCATGGACCAGGTATTGGTGGACCTGGGTCCGGACGGTGACGGAGTTCGCGAAGGCGACACCGCGATCTTCTTCGGCAACGGCGATCACGGCGAACCCAACGCGCAGGCCTGGGCCGACGTACTCGACACCATTCACTACGAGGTCGTGACCGGGATACGTGGACGCACTGTGCGTACGTACATCGGGGGAGAGACGTCATGAAGACTGCAGGAAAGATGAGCATTCTCGGTGGCCTGCTCAGCGCCGTGGCGCTCGGCTCGATGGCCGGTGTGAACGCATTCAAGACCGCGACGCGTCCGGGCCGGGAAATCTACGCGGACGAGGATTTCGACCTCATGACGCGCGACCGCAAGAGCACGGTGCGCACCGAGGACGGTGTCGAACTGGCAGTTCGCGAAGTGGGACCGGACGACGCTCCGCTGACGGTCGTTTTCGTGCACGGATACTGCCTGAGTGCGCTGTCCTGGCATTTCCAGCGCCGCCAGCTCGAAGAGCGATGGGGCAACAAGGTTCGCATGGTGTTCTACGACCAGCGCGGACACGGAGACTCGGGCATGCCGCGTTCGAAGAGTTGTACGGTTTCTCAGCTCGGCCGCGACCTCGCGACCGTCGTCGAGGCCAAGGTACCCAAGGGACCGATAGTTCTGGTCGGTCACTCGATGGGCGGCATGACGGTACTCGCGCTCGCCGGTCAGCGACCCGAATGGTTCGAGGGCCGAGTCATCGGCGTGGGGCTGGTCGCGACGACGGCGGCAGGCCTGGCCGAGACCGGCCTGACCCGCAATCTGCAGAATCCGATCATCGACGGATTCCGGTTGGCAGTGCGCACCTCACCAGGAGTAGTTCAGCATGCCCGGGGCGCTGCGCGAGTATTGATCACGCCGATCCTGCGTGCGGCCTCGTACGGCACCGATGTCAGCCCACGGCTGCATGAACTCTCGGACGGCATGCTCGACCGGACCTCGGTTGTGACCATCGTCAATTTCCTGCGGACGTTGGAACTACACGACGAGTCCGCTTCTCTCGAGGTCCTCGCGCACACACCGGCAGTCGTGATCTGCGGCGATCAAGACATGATGATTCCGTTCATCAGCTCCAAGCGTCTCGCCGCCGATCTCCCCGAATCCGAACTCGTGCGAGTTCACGGGGCCGGCCATCTGGTGCAGCTCGAGTTCCCGGCGATCGTGACGGACGCAATCGACAAGTTGGTGCAGCGAGCGCAGGTAGAAGAGCGGTCCGATGTCGGCTGAGAACTCCACGGGACTTCCCGTGTCCGGACAGATCACGTTGGAAACGGCCGAGGATACCGAGGCTTTCGGCCGACGCTTGGCGGCGGGACTTGTTGCCGGCGACCTGGTGGTGCTGGACGGTCCACTCGGGGCAGGCAAGACCGCGTTGACGCGCGGAATCGGCGCCGGGCTCGGGGTGCAGGGCCGGGTGACGTCCCCGACGTTCGTCATCGCTCGTGAGCATCGTCCGGGCACCCGCCCCGGCGGCGGAGTTCCCGTCGGCATGATCCACGTGGACGCATACCGGCTGGGAGACAGCGGACCGCATGCGCTCGACGAACTCGATGCCCTCGACCTCGACACCGACCTCACCGATGCAGTGGTGGTGGTCGAATGGGGTGGTGACGTCGTGGAAAGGCTCGTCGAACGGCACCTGCGAGTGCAGCTTCATCGGGAACCCGAATCGGATGTGCGGACTGCGAGTTGGTCCTGGACGTCGTGAAACGGAGTTTGGTGTCACAGACGTCGTGACCCTCCCGGGCCGGAAGTAGTTCTTCACGTGCGGGTACCCTGAGAAATCGTGCTTGTTCTCGCAATTGACACCTCCACTCCGGCAGTCACTGCCGGAGTCGTCTCCCTGTCGGCTTCGTCACCGGACCCAGTGTCACCGGACGCAGAGTCACCGGACACAGTGGAGACGCTTGCCGTGCGTGTCACGGTCAATCCTCGTGCGCACGCCGAGGTCTTGACCCCTCACATCCTCGAATGCCTCGCAGAGGCAGGGCTCACACCGGCCGACTTGAACGCCGTCGTCGTGGGTGTCGGGCCAGGGCCGTACACCGGACTGCGTGTCGGCATGGCGACGGGCGCTGCCTTCGGTGACGCACTCGGTGTTCCCGTGTACGGCGTGTGCAGCCTCGATGCGATCGCGGCTGCGGTACCGACCACACCGAGCCTGCTCGTCGTGACTGACGCGAGGCGTCGCGAGATCTACTGGGCGCGCTATGACGGCGGAGTGCGCGTCGAAGGACCGGCTGTGAATTCCGCCGGCGACGTCGATCCTTCGCCTTCGACGCTGATTGCCGGATCCGCTTCGCACGTGGACTTCTTCGATCTACCCGTCGACCCGGCGGAGACACCTTCACCGGCCGGGTTGGTGACAGTCGCTGCTCGCGAGATCCTGTCCGGCTCGGTTCCGGCCCCGCTGGAGCCGCTGTACCTCCGACGCCCGGACGCGAAGACCCTTGCAGAACGTGGCAAGTGAGACAGATGAAGTACAGCATCGAGCCGATGAACGTCGATGACACCGAACGGTGCGCGGAGTTGGAGCGCGCGTTGTTCGCAGGCGACGGACCCTGGAGTGCACAAGCGTTCGTCTCGGAACTTGCAGGCGCACATAATCATTACTTCGTTGCCCGGGAGCCTGACGGTCACGTCCTCGGCTACGCCGGAGTCGCATTGTTGGGGGCGTCGCCGAACATGGAGGCCGAGGTTCACACCATCGGTACAGATCCCTCGGCTCAGCGACTCGGAATCGGCGGCGCGTTGCTCGATGCGCTTCTGACTCTGGCGGATTCACGGCAGTGCCCGGTGTTCCTGGAAGTGCGCACCGACAACGAACCTGCCATCGCGCTGTACCGGCGCGAAGGATTCGAGATCGTCGGAACACGAAAGAAGTACTACCAGCCCAGTGGGGCAGATGCGTACACGATGAGACGGCCTGCCGTGCTCGGTGTCCGCGAAATTGAGGAGCAGCAAGCATGATCGTCATGGGTGTCGAAAGTTCTTGCGACGAAACAGGTGTCGGTATCGTCCGCTGGAACGGTGACGGAACCTGCGAATTGTTGGCCGACGAGGTGGCATCGAGCGTGGATCAGCACGCCAGGTACGGGGGAGTGGTTCCCGAAGTGGCCTCGCGGGCTCACCTCGAGGCGATCGTGCCGACGATGCGCCGTGCCCTTGCTGCCGCCGGTATCGAGAAGCCCGACGCGCTGGCCGTCACCATCGGACCCGGCCTGGCCGGCGCGCTGCTGGTCGGTGTAGCCGCAGCGAAAGCCTATGCGGCAGCATGGAACATCCCGTTCTATGCGGTCAATCATCTCGGCGGTCACGTCTCGGTGGACACTCTCGAGCACGGTCCGTTGCCCTCGTGCGTCGCATTGTTGGTCTCCGGCGGTCACACACACCTGCTTCACGTCGAAGATCTGGGCAAGCCCATTGTCGAACTGGGCACGACTGTCGACGACGCCGCCGGTGAGGCCTTCGACAAGGTGGCCAGACTGCTCGGACTCGGCTTTCCCGGTGGACCGGCACTCGATGCTGCTGCGCAAGAGGGAGATCGGAACGCAATCGCCTTCCCTCGCGGCATGACGGGGCCGCGCGATTCGCGGCACGACTTCTCGTTCTCGGGACTCAAGACGTCCGTCGCGCGCTATGTCGAATCGAAAGAGCGCGCAGGCGAGACCTTTTCGATCCCGGACATCGCTGCCTCGTTCCAGGAAGCGGTTGCAGACGTCCTGACGATGAAGGCAGTGCGTGCAGCCAAGGATGTCGGTGTTGACACGTTGGTTCTCGGCGGCGGCGCCACGGCCAATTCGCGCATCCGCTCACTCGCCGAGCAGCGCTGCGCCGAAGCAGGCATCACGTTGCGCATTCCGAAACCTCGACTGTGCACGGACAACGGCGTGATGATCGCATCGTTGGCCGCTCACCTGATCGGAAACGGCGCAGGCCCTTCGGAATTGAGTGTTGCGACGGACCCGGGGCTGTCGGTCTCCGTCAGCCAGCTGATGCACTGAAAATCGGCCGACTGAGAATCAGCCGACCGGGGCCGGTTCCCGATCCGGTGTGGTCGCGGGACCGTTTTCGGGCATCGAGGTATTCGGTTCACCGGGCTTCGTCGTCGGATCACCACCACCAGGGGTAGTGATTTCGGTTTCGGTGGAACCGGATCCAGGAGTCTCCGGCGTCGTCGGGTTCTCGCCGCCGCTCTCACCCGGGCCGAGACCGCCGCCGGGGTTTGCCTCGGTCGGATCGACCGGGGGCGTCGCCTCGGTGTCCGGTAGCGTCGGCCACCACGCCGGTGGATCGGGCAGCGTGATTCCGAAAATGGTCGGCCAATTCGGAGTGGTCGTTGTCGTGGTCGGCGGCGTGGTTGTCGTCGAGGTGTCCGGGATCGGCGCAGGCGGAAGTGTGTACTGATGCGTTGTGTACGAGTGCGTGTCGTAAGGCTGCGAGTCGAACGGGGTGGTGGGATACCCGTACCGAGGATACGTGCTGCCGGCTACCGAAGGCAGAGGATCATGAGACGGAATGATCGTCGATCCGGTGCTCGGTGTCGCTTCGGGGCTCACCGTCGTCGTGGTCGACCCGGTTCCGACGGGCGAGACCGCGGTGTCCTCGGTCGGCACCAATTCCTTTGCGCCGTAACCGAGTACCAGTCCGCCGACCACGAGCGCACCGATCAACGCTCCCGAGACCTTGGCGGTGGATCCGGAGCGCTGGTCACTTCCGGAGCCCAGCAGCGGGAAACGAATTGCGGTGATCGAATCTGCCAGGAGTGCAGCACCTTTGGTTGCCGCAGTCTCGGGCTCGACGATCTCGACCATGGGGACGTCGACGGCAGCGGCGACGGCGGACCGCACGGCCGGAATGTGTGCGCCACCGCCGATGAGTACAACGGCACCGACGGGCCGCGGTGAGCCCTTCACGACTTCACGGATGAAGGTGACGGCACGCTCGATATCCGGGGCGATGATGGCCTCGAACTCGTCGCGCGTGATCGCCATCGCGTCGATCGGAAGGTCGACGGTCACCTTGGTGGACGTGGACAGTTGCTCTTTGGCGACATGGCACCGGGCGGCAAGAAGTTCCGCGTCGGTGTACCGGCGCAAGTGCCCTGGCGCCTTCTCCGTCACGAAGTCGACCAATGCCCGGTCGATTCCGGCCCCTGCGAGGGCGTCGATACGGTCGGAGTGCAGAACTTCACCGGTGTGGTCGACGACGGACACCGTCAGACCTTGATCACCGACGTCCACCTGAGCTGTCGTGTCGTACCGCTCGGTTTTCCCTGTCTCGGCGAGATACGCGTGTACGGCGGCAGGCTCGGGGATTGCACGGACCTGCTTCGGCGAGCGCGAAAGAGATGACCTGATGCTCGCGAGTTGATCGTCCGTGCGATAGCTGACACCGATCGAGCGCGGCGCTTCAGATCCGTCCGTTACCTGCGTCGTCATCAGCTTGATGGATGCTCTGACAAGGTCACCGACGTTGGAATTGGCCTGATCCGCCGAGACGAAGCGAGTCTCGGCAGGCACGGCGCCTGGCGCGTTTGTGCTGGTATCGGTGTCGACGAGTGCTGAATAGACACCGGAAGATCCAGTGGAAATTCCCAGTGAACAACTCATCGCACACCTCCTCACAGTCAATACCGGTCAATGTTCAATCGACCGCCGTTATATGAACGTTACAGAAGGTTCGTGAGGATTGCTCAGTGCTTTTCGTCTCCGTGACGTCCTTTTCGGACCGAAAGGGTGGTTTTACCTGCGAAATTGTCGATCATTGATTCATGCGGAAAAAAGGCGATTCTCCCCACATCGACCGGGAACGACGACGCGCGCTGATCCGTGGTGCAGTGCTTCGGCCCACGCTGACGGTGATCGCCTTCGGATGCGCGTATTTCTTTCTGCCGTGGATCGATGTACATACCGCGAGTGCAATCTTCCTCTTGATCGGTGGAGGCGCCGCGGTACTTGCCGTGACCACCTGGCAGGTGTGGCGAATTCTGCGTTCCGATGTGCCATCTCTGCAGGCGGTCGAAGCTGTGGCGGTGGTGATGCCGACGTACTTGTTGTTGGTGTCCATCACCTATTTTTCGGTGGAGCATGCAAGCCCTGGCAGTTTCACCGAACCGCTGTCGCGTATGGCGGCGCTGTACTTTTCGTTGTCCGTCTTCTCGACAGTCGGATTCGGTGACATCGCCGCGCAGACGGACCTTGCCCGGGGGCTCGTGAGCCTTCAGATCGTCTGCAATCTGGTGTTGATCGGATTCGGTGTTCGATTCGTCGTTGCCGCAGTGTCGTGGGCGAAATCGCACCGCTCGCCTTCGAGCGGACCTGAAATCACCTAGGACACTGCGGCAATCGGAGTCATCGTCCGGTGTGGACCAACAATTCGACGTTCTGGTCGACGCCGGTACCCGTCAGCTTCGGGTCGCGGTGGATGTCGTTGAACGACAGTTCGCGGTACAGCGAGGCGAGCCCGGCTGCCGACTTGTCGCTGTAGTCGACGGAATTGGGACTCTCCGCCTCGAAGAGCGTCGCAAGCAACGACACCGTTCCGTCATGGTTGTCCGCGATCTCGATGATGCGTCCGAGTTGCGGGTAGTCGATGTGAGAGGCGGTGTTGATCTCCCAGAAGCCCTGCTCGGGGGTCGCGCCGGGCCACGGGGTGATCTTGTTCTCGTGGGTGTGTCCGTTGACCCAGGCAAGTACGTTCGGGAAACGATGCAGCAAGTCGAGAAGCTGTGAACCGCGCAGGCGTGGCTCGAGGACGTTCTCGGGGTCGGGAATGAGATTGTCCATCGTGTCGCTCGTGTGGTGACTGAACAGCACGAAATACGTGTCACCTCGCGACTCGGTGACGCGAGAGCCCGCGGCGTCGTAGTAGGTGCTGCTGCCGGCGCGCAGGGTGTTCTCGATCCACTGGAACTGAGCGGCGCCCAGCGAACCGTCGACGAGGCCCGCGCGGTTGGTGGAGTCCATGCTGATGCCGACGACGCCCGGTGCGATCTCGAACGAGTAGTAACCGATACCGGTGTCGCCGGCGTCGGGGGCGAAACCGTGTCCGACGGGGCCGGGACCGGTGTGCGCGGGATCAAGATGTGCGGCGATGAACTGTCGCGGTGTGAACGGCGCGCGCGACGGGTCGGGGGTGACCTGGCGCGGCGGCGTCGTGAAGGCGGACAGGATTCCGGGTATCGCACTGGGATCGAACTTGGTGGCGACGTCGATCTGCTTGGCCTGCTCCGGTGAACCAGGCACCTCGAATTTGAGAGATCCCGTGTACATCGCTTCGAGCGGCGGGATGCCGCTGGGCACCGTGCCGGACACCGAATCGTCGTGGTTGCCGAACACGCAGTACCAAGGGGTGTTCAGGCCGGGGCTCGACACGGGCGTGAAAGCGGCACCGAAGAAATCGGGGATCTCCGGGAATCCGGCCTTCTTGTACATGTCGAGCATCGGTGACTCGGGGTTCCAGTAGAGATCGGCACCCGAGTTCTGTACACCCTCGTAGCGGTCCTTGGCACCGGTATTGGCGACGACCGTTCCGCCGTTGAGTGAGGTGAGGAACCAGTCGAGTTCGGCGAATTCCTTGTTGTCCGTGTTGTCGCCGGTGGTGACGACGGCATCGAAGGGGCGCGACGTGTGCGGGCCACTGCCGATCGAATTGACCCGGCGGACAAGTGAAATCAGCCCGTGCGCCGTCAGGGTCTCCTGGGGACGGAACGCCGAGCCGGTGATCTGGTGGACGTACTCGAATCGCATGGGGGACTGGGCGTCGACGATGTGGACGTCGGTCAGCTGCACGAGTGAGGCGAGTGCGGTGCGTCGGTCCTCGCGTCCCGACTTCGGCTCGGCCAACTCGCTGCGCACGATGTTCGCCCAACCGGGTCCGGCGGTGAGCTTGGTGTAGCCGCTGCTGCTGACGGGGGTGGACACGGACTCGAGAGTGGTGCCAGGACCTGACGTCGGAATGGTCGACGCGCCTGCATATTGCAGGCCCCACGGCTTGCCAAGGCTGACCGCGCCGACGGCGCCGAGTCCGGCGAAGGTCAGAAAACTACGGCGATTGATGTTCGTCACGAAGTGAACAATAGGTGAACGTGGTGGACGGCTGTCCTGTTTCGCTCTGGACGAAGAGAAAAATGCGCCCAGTCCTTGAGGGTTGGCACTCTCACGTATAGAGTGCCAATTGGCGCTGATCGAGTTCCGGCACCCGCGACGACGGGACTGCAGTGACGCGCCGTAAACGGCATACCCAAACAGCTGTCCGAGGATCGCCTCGGACGCACATACCCCAAAGTGGAGGGCTCATCGTGGCGAGCGTCAACATCAAGCCGCTCGAGGACAAGATCCTCGTCCAGGCCAACGAGGCTGAAACGACGACGGCTTCCGGCCTGGTCATTCCTGACACAGCCAAGGAAAAGCCCCAGGAGGGCACCGTCGTTGCAGTCGGCGAAGGCCGCGTCAACGAGCAGGGCAACCGCATCCCGGTCGACGTCAAGGAGGGTGACACGGTCATCTACTCCAAGTACGGCGGAACCGAGATCAAGTACGCCGGCCAGGAATACCTGATCCTGTCGGCACGCGACGTGCTGGCTGTCGTCTCCAAGTAAGACACACGTGATCCGCCCCGGAGTCCACACAGGATCCCGGGGCGGAATGCGTTCACGCCCCGAAGATTCAGGAGCTGACAGAACAGATGTCCAAGCAAATTGCGTTCAACGAGACCGCACGCCGCGCTCTCGAAGCCGGAGTCGACAAGCTTGCCGACGCCGTCAAGGTGACCTTGGGCCCGCGTGGACGCCACGTCGTGCTCGCCAAGGCATTCGGCGGCCCCACCGTCACCAACGACGGTGTGAGCATCGCCCGTGAGATCGAGCTCGAAGATCCCTTCGAGAACCTCGGCGCACAGCTCGTCAAGAGCGTCGCCACCAAGACCAACGATGTTGCCGGCGACGGCACCACCACCGCGACCGTTCTGGCCCAGGCCATCGTCCGCGGCGGACTCAAGAACATCGCAGCGGGCGCGAACCCGATGGCTCTCGGCGTCGGCATCAACGCCGCAGCCGACAAGGTCGTCGAGGAACTGCTCGCCGCAGCCACCCCCGTCGAGGGCGAGAAGTCGATCGCTCAGGTCGCCACCGTCTCCTCGCGTGACGAAGAGATCGGCAAGCTCGTCGGCGAGGCACTCACCCGTGTCGGAACCGACGGCGTCGTGACGGTCGAGGAATCCTCCACCGTTGCAACCGAACTCGTTGTCACCGAAGGTGTTCAGTTCGACAAGGGCTACCTCTCGCCCTACTTCGTCACCGACATCGATGCGCAGAAGGCCGTCTACGAAGACGCGCTGATCCTGCTCTTCCGCGAGAAGATCAGCTCACTTCCCGACTTCCTTCCGCTGCTCGAGAAGGTTGCCGAATCCGGCAAGCCGCTCTTGATCATCGCCGAGGACGTCGAGGGTGAAGTTCTCTCCACCCTCGTGGTCAACTCCATCCGCAAGACCATCAAGGCCGTCGCCGTCAAGGCGCCGTTCTTCGGTGATCGTCGCAAGGCATTCCTCGACGACCTCGCAGTCGTCACGGCAGGCACCGTCATCAACACCGATGTCGGCCTCTCGCTCAAGGAAGCCGGCCTCGAGCTGCTCGGCAGCGCTCGCCGCGTTGTCGTCACCAAGGACGAGACGGTCATCGTCGACGGTGCAGGCACCGCTGACGACATCGCGACCCGCGTTGCGCAGCTGCGTCGCGAGATCGAGAACACCGATTCGGATTGGGACCGCGAGAAGCTCGAAGAGCGTCTGGCGAAGCTGTCCGGCGGCGTGGCCGTCATCAAGGTCGGCGCAGCCACCGAAACCGATCTGAAGGAACGCAAGTTCCGCGTCGAGGATGCGGTCAACGCAGCCAAGGCAGCAGTTTCCGAGGGCATCGTCCCCGGTGGCGGATCGGCTCTCGTTCAAGCCGGTACGGCTCTGATCGGGAACCTCGGCTTGACGGGTGACGAGGCCACCGGCGTTGCCGTGGTCCGCGAAGCCCTCAACGCCCCGTTGTTCTGGATCTCCAGCAACGCAGGCATCGACGGTTCCGTCGTTGTCAGCAAGGTCGCCGAGATGACCAAGGGCGAAGGCTTCAACGCTGCCACCCTCACCTACGGCAACCTGCTTGCCGACGGCGTCGTCGACCCGGTCAAGGTCACTCGCTCGGCAGTGGTCAACGCCGCTTCCGTCGCGCGCATGATCCTCACGACCGAGAGCGCCGTCGTCGAGAAGCCGACCGAGGAAGTTGCCGACACCGGACACGGTCACAGCCACTGACTCGCTGCTCGTAGTTTCCACAAAGAAGAGATCCCCCACCGGATTCCGGTGGGGGATCTTTTTTCGTCTGGCGATCAGATGAGCGGGATCGTTGCGAACGGCTCGCTCGTCGGCTGCTGCGATCCGCCGGGCGGTTCGACAGTGAACGCCAACTTCGTATTCGGACCGATGCCGTCGAGCACCACCTGAGTAGTGGGTTTGACGTCGCCCGGAGCCATCGTCCCCATCGGGATCATCGTGGTGTCGTCGGTGTCGCCCGGCACCAGCCACATCTGGTAGACGGTATCCGGACTCGGGGGAGTCACATCGTTCATCACGAGGACTGCGGCGTCTTCGGAGGGCGAGAACAGCGTCGTGGCACTACCGCCGCCCGGGATGTCACGCGTCGTGGCATGAACGTCGGGTGCTGCCATGATTTCGGACGCGGCGTTCTGCGGCGGCGTGTTGTCGGACAGCGTGCGTCCGATTCCGATGCCGCCGACCAGGATTGCGACTGCGGCGGCCGCCGCAAGAGCCATGGTCCACGGGCGTCGACGGTTACGACGCTCGGCCAGCGAAACCGGGGCGTTGGGAGCCGCGGTCTGTTCTGCGATCGAGGCGAGGACGCTTCTGCGCAGCGACGGCGGGGGCTCGACGGCGTCGACGACGGTCATCGCGGCCATGGTTTCGGCGGTGAGCCGGACCTGGGCGTCGAATTCGGCGCGGGTCGCGGAGTCCGAAGCGGCAAGTCGTTTGTCGACCTCACGGCGCTCGTCGAGGTCCAACGCATCGATCGCGTAGGCGTACGCGTAGTCGATCAGCTCTTCGTCCATCTCACATCACCCCCAAACATCCACGTAGGCGCAGTAGTCCGTCGCGAATTCGCGACTTGATCGTGGGAATCGCCACGCCGAGATCTTCGGCCACCTCGCGGTACGTTCGGCCGCCGTAATAGGCGAGAGTCACCGATTGGCGCTGAGTGTCCGTCAGCGTTTCGAGACAGTCGGTGACAGCACGATGCTCGTCTCTTCGTGTCACTTCGTCGCTGACGACGTCGAATTCGGGAGTGGCATTGGTGGTGTCGTAGAGAGCCTGTCGATCCGAACTCGACTGTTCGGAGCGCACGCGATCCACTGCGCGCCGGTGTGCAAGTGTCAGGAGCCAGGAAAGCGCGGACCCCTTGGCAGGGTCGAAGCTGTCGGCTGATTTCCAGGCCTGGAGGTAGACCTCTTGGACCGCTTCCTCGGAGAAACCTGGATCACGGAGTACACGAAGAACCATGCCGTACACACGGGAGCTGGTTCGGTCGTAGAACTCGGCGAAGGCGCTCTGGTCGCCACCGGCGACGTTCGCGAGGATCACTGCCAGCTCGCGTGATTCCGCGATTCGCGCGGTGCGGGCCGCAGAATTGTCCGTCGGGCATGCGTCGGCCGCATCCGACGCATGGTCTGGCTCGCTCACGAAGAGTTGTCTCGCTTCATCGCGTACAACCGTAGCGTGCATGTCCGGTTCTTTTCTCTTGGCCCGCCGTTGGCCGCTGTGCGCCTTTATTAACCGCGGGGGGTTGATAAAGGCGCACAGCAGGTGGGGACTACTGCGGCATCAGCACCGAATCGATGAGGTAGACGGTGGCGTTTGCGGTCTTGACTCCACCGCAGACGACAGTTGCGTCGTTGACCTTGATGTTGTCACCGGATCCGGTGACGGTGACCGTTCCGCCCTCGGCGGTGGGGTGCGTTCCGTCGATCGCGTCAGGGGCGATCTGGCCGGGAACCACGTGGTAGGTGAGGATCTTGGTCAGCGTGGCGCTGTCCGTCTTGAGGCTGTCGATCGTGGCGGGGTCGATCTTGGCGAATGCCGAGTCGATCGGTGCGAAGACGGTGAACTCGCCACCGTTGAGGGTGTCGACCAGGTTGACGTCCGGGTTGAGCTGGCCGGAGACCGCCGCGGTCAAGGTGGTGAGCAACGGATTGTTGGATGCCGCTGTGGCAACCGGATCCTGGGCCATTCCGCTGACCGATCCGGCGCCGCTCGGCACTGCAGCTGCATAGTCGGCACAACCTGCACCGACCAGATCGGAAGCAGGCTCCGCCATCGCGCTGCTGGGAGACATGCTCGATCCCATGGCAGAAGACGTCATGGCGGCGCTGGACGTGTCGGTCGACGAATCGTTGTCGTCGGAGGAGCAACCGACCACGCCGAAGACGGCGAAAGAGGCTGCTGCGGTGACTGCCAGAACTCGAGTAGAGGTGTTCATGGGTCTGCCTTCCTGAAGGGATGTGCTGAGGTGCACTGTCAGAAGGCATTCGGAGGCAGGCGTCGGTCGGATGGGTCGTGTCGGAAATTCTTTTCGACGGTGTCCCGTCCACACGCATTTTCGACGGTGTCCCGTCCACACGCAAAAGCCCCCGAAAACTCTCGGGGGCCTAGTGCGCTCTACCTACGTGTATCAGGAAGCTATGCGGGTGGTGCGACGGTGGCGCGCGTGTAGTTCACGTTCGGTTTCCGACATTCCTCCCCAGATGCCGTACGGCTCGGCGACGGTCAGCGCGTGGCTGCGGCACTGCATCAGGACCGGGCACTGACGGCACATCTCTTTTGCGCGGGTTTCGCGCTGGGCACGTGCTCTACCGCGTTCGCCATCGGGATGGAAGAACATGGAGGAGTCGACTCCGCGGCACAGACCGTGCATCTGCCAGTCCCAGATGTCTGCGTTGGGGCCTGGAAGGTGATTCGGTGCAGGCATGTTGACTCCTTACTGCAAGCTCGCGTTGATCAACGAGCGGACCAAGTTGCCCGGAGGTTATCCGGGCCTTCTGAATCGTTCACGCTTGCTAACCGTAAGGGTGCTGAGTAAATCGCGTCAATAGGCTCGTTCAGTGGCGATCGGCATATATCGAAATGCGAGAGTTAACGAAGTATATATTTACATTTCGGGCCCCTCGTGCGTTGTTCTGCGCCGATGTCGAAATTGGGTCGATCGAGGTGGCGGCCGGCAAGCCCGGCTGCTCGAGATGCGAAACCTACAGATCAGGGATATGTTCGAGGCTGATCGCCCGGCGAAATCACTCGGTCATTCGGCTCGGTTTGCGTCATTTGTCCGATATTGCGTGGGCGGGGTTGCACTCCATTTCGGGACTTAGTGCCCAAGTTTCAACTAGGACATCCGTCCAATAAGTAATGCGCAGTTAACGTCACGGATATATGCCCGTTAAATATCATTACGAGTACATTTGGCAAATCTCAGTTGAATATCTGATTAACTCCGACAAACTTGCCTTTTCGTGTTTCGTGCGACTTTTGGCATCGTTGGTGTGACGCCGGTCGTGCGAATGTCTGCTCGTGCTGCTGCGATGATCAACCTGTGTCGACACCTGCGCGCCCTCAATCACCTGTGCCCAACGAAACAACTGCACTTCCAGGGTCCCTCGAGTCTGCCGCGTTCGGTGCGGATCCGGATCTCGACCGCCTCCCGGCGCCTTGCTCTGCCCGAGATTGGTGGACAACGGCAGTAGTGCTGGGTGGTCAGGGCCACTACGCAAGAGCGCGGGCTGCATTGGATGTCCTCGATCGGCTCACGGCCGGGTTCTCGACGCACTCGGATCGAGTTCTTGCCTCTCTGTCTGCCAGCACGAGGGCGTCGTTTCTTCGCCAGAGCGGACGCCATGCACTCGCGTCCACGTGGGACGGGCGCGCACTGGCGATCGTCGGCGGCCTGCCAGGTGATCCAGAGGCTGCCTGTGACGCTCTGACCGGTCTGGCCGCAGACGCCCTCGGCTGTGGCAGGCTCCCGCTCGGCTGGCGCCTGCTGGCGCAATGTCGGGCGCGTCTGGATGCCGAGGGCGGGCTGTGGCGGCAGGAAATTCGGATCGAATGGGTCTCCGCAGAATTGGCGTTGGCGGGAGGCGACTTCGCTCGTGCCCGCAGACACGCAGAACGCGCCGTCGAATTGTCAGCGGAATCGGAGTCTGTGCGGCACCGCGTGAAGTCGGATCTGCTGCGTAGCGCCGCGCTGACCGGAACAGACGCGAGCGCAGCCGTGAAGACGGCAGCAGATGTGTTCGCGCGGTGCCGGCAATACGGCCTGCTGCCCCTGGCCTGGGCGTCGTCTCTGTTGATCGAAGGTGTCAGCGGTGAGAGAACCTCACCGAGTGCCCGGGAGATCGGCGATCTGATTGCGATGCGTGGTGGATCACTCCTACCTTTGTCGTAACCACGCCACCGAAGTCTCCGGAGAACATTCCAGAAGGAGCTGTATCGATATCGCGACTGCTGGGCAGGTATGCGGAGACCAGTCGGTCCGGATGGTTACTCTTAGAGGGTTCCGCTGAGAGCGGGAGCACACCCGCTCGGGAGGTGCCACTGTAACGCCAGGATTTTCGCTGACGATGACAAATACGAGCGATGAGTTGGACACCGCGGTCGCCGCTGCTGCGCAGGGCGACCGTACAGCTCTAGCTTTGGTTCTGGAGAACATCCGACCGATGGTGGTGCGCTACTGCCGCGGTCGAGTGGGTGCGGCCGAGAGAGGACACCTGTCCGCTGACGACGTCGCACAGGAAGTCTGTCTGGCCGTGATGACCGCGCTGCCGCGATATCAGGACCAGGGACGCCCGTTCATGGCCTTTGTGTACGGAATTGCCGCGCACAAGGTTGCGGACGCACATCGAAGCTCCGCCCGTAACAAGTCGGAGCCCGTTTCCGAAGTACCGGATGTAATAGCACTGGATGATGGTCCCGAACAGCGGGCTCTCGATTCGGAGTCCAGCAGACAGATGCACGAACTTCTCGGCACACTTCCGGAGAAGCATCGAGAAATCTTGATACTTCGCCTGGTGGTCGGGATGTCGGCCGAGGAAACGGCCGTCGCCGTCGGTAGTACCGCCGGAGCTGTACGAGTCGCTCAGCACAGAGCGATCGCGAAACTGAAAAAAGAAGTGACGAAAGCAGGTGAGAGCTTTGGCTAGAGACGAGGGGCATGACGCTTCGAATCTCGGTGATCTCGCCGACGACGGTACGCCAGTGGATTTGGCTGCGGTTCGGCGTGACGATGCGCTGATCGAATCCATTTCGAATGGTGGGCCGGTAGCAACCGATAGCACCGAACAGTACGAACTTGCGTTGATCCTCTCGCAATGGCGTGACGATGTCGTTGCGACTCCGATGCCCGAGGGTCCGTTGTTGGACGATGTCATCGCTGCAATCACAGCGACGCCGTCCGGCTTCTCCGATCGTCAGCGTTCACGTTCCCGTTCTCGATTGCGTGTGGTTCGTCCGATCGCCGCCGCTGCAGCTGTTGCAGCAGTGGTCTTCGGTGGCGCGACGGCGATGGCGTACGACGCCCAGCCCGGCGATGCCCTGTGGGGTGTCAAGCAGGTCGTCTTCGCCGACGAGGCCAACTCGACAGTTGCGAAGATCGACACGACTTCCGAGCTGGAAAAGGCCGAGCGGCTGTTGGCTGCCGGAGACATTCCTGCGGCAAAGATGGTGCTGGACAACGCAGCTCACCGTGCCGATGCGGTCAAGGACTCGCAGGACAAGACCGACCTCGTCGAGCGTTGGGGCAAGTTGATGACGCAGGTCCAGGAGACCACGTCACCTGTAGCGCCGCCGCCGACGAGTGGTCAGCCGGCCGGCCCGACCACTTCGATCACGGCAATTCCGGGCTCCTCGGTCAAACCGCTCAATCCTCAGGGACCTGGCGAACCGACAAGTTCGACCAAACCAGATCCGGGAGTGCAGCTGCAGTTGCCGCCGACGTCGGCTTCCTCGACGCCTCCGACCTCGTTGCCGACGACAACCACGACGACAACGACCACCACCACGACGACGACGTCTCTGGCGCCTGCCTCGTCGCCGTCCGGTGATTTCTCGTCACCGCCGCCCTGAGACCCGCTCTGATCGGCATCGTTCCGATCTGAATTCATACGAAAGTGGCCGACAAGCAATTGCTTGTCGGCCACTTTCGTATGAGCTTGGGTGAGGTTTCGCTCAGCTGTCGAAACCGTCGCCGTGCATCGCCTCGTTCATCGACGCGTCGGCGTATCCACGGCAGTAGTCCCACGTGACATATGCCTCAGGCATCGGGTCGTAGGCAGGCTCGTGGGGGCGGACGGTTCCGTCCACGAGCAGCTGCAGCAGGTTTGCGCGCAGCATGTCCCAGTCGTGGTAGTGATCCTGTTGGCAGTCCTCGCAGCAGACTACGAGACCGCGGATACCGCGGTGAGCGAGGAGTGCCTCGTATACAGCGAGGTCAGCGAGATCCTCCTCGACCGCTTGGCGTTCGTGGGGGTCGAGTGGTTGACCCGGCTCGATGGCATCGAGAGCCGCGGAGGGGTCAGCTGGGTCGCCGGCGAAGGGATCTGGCGGCAGACCGGGGGGCAGTTGATCACGCACAGCACCACGGTACGCAGGTCAGGGGGGTCAGCGCCACTTGTTACGCGTACACGCAGCGTGGGTGGGATGGTTCGGACCTTTGAGTGAGCCGATACCATGGTGTGCAACGCCGGGAAAAGGTGCCAGGAATTTCTTTCCGTGCAGGCGCCTTCTATCCGATATCCAGCTTTCGTAATCCGTTTCGAGGCGGCTGCTACAGCGGTCGCCCTGGGCGAATCTAGGTCCATGGAGGGTCCTGACCGCATGAGTAGTTCTGCAGGACATGTACACACCGGAGGAGACGACCCCAACAAGGTCGCGATGCTGGGACTGACATACGACGACGTGCTGCTGTTGCCGGCTGCGTCCGACGTCATCCCGAGCCAGGTCGACACGTCCAGTCAACTGACCCGCGACATCCGTCTGCGGATTCCGTTGGTCAGTTCTGCGATGGACACCGTCACCGAGTCGCGCATGGCAATTGCGATGGCACGCGCCGGCGGCATGGGTGTTCTGCACCGCAACTCGTCGGTTGAGGTCCAGGCAGGACAGGTCGAGACGGTCAAGCGTTCCGAGGCCGGCATGGTGACCGATCCCGTCACGTGTAAGCCGACCGACACGATGGGTGAGGTCGATGCGAAGTGCGCTCGTTTCCGCATCTCGGGTCTGCCTGTCACCGACGACGCCGGCCAGCTGGTTGGCATCGTCACCAACCGGGACATGCGTTTCGAGGTCGACCAGAATCGCCCGGTCGCGGAGATCATGACCAAGATGCCCCTGATCACCGCTCAGGAAGGCGTCACCGCTGACGTGGCACTGGGCCTTCTTCGTCGGCACAAGATCGAGAAGCTGCCGATCGTCGACGGCAACGGCAAGCTCACCGGTCTGATCACGGTCAAGGACTTCGTCAAGACCGAGCAGCATCCCGACGCCACCAAGGACCGTGACGGTCGACTGCTCGTCGGCGCTGCAGTCGGTGCCGGCGATGACGCCTTCCAGCGCGCGATGGCGCTCACCGATGCCGGTGTGGACGTACTCGTGGTGGACAGTGCGCACGGGCATTCGTCCAACGTTCTCGACATGATCGCCAAGCTCAAGCGTGAACTGGGCGAGCGGGTTCAGATCATCGGTGGCAACGTCGCTACGCGCGCGGGTGCTCTGGCACTGGTCGAAGCCGGCGTCGATGCCGTCAAGGTCGGAGTCGGCCCTGGTTCCATCTGCACCACCCGCGTCATCGCCGGTGTCGGTGCCCCTCAGGTCACGGCCATCCTGGAAGCGGTTGCCGCGTGCAAGCCTCTCGGTGTGCCCGTCATCGCCGACGGTGGACTCCAGTTCTCCGGAGACATCGCGAAGGCTCTTGCCGCAGGTGCGTCGACGGCCATGCTGGGTTCACTCCTGGCCGGTACCGCTGAATCGCCCGGCGAACTGATTCTGGTCGGCGGCAAGCAGTTCAAGAGCTACCGCGGAATGGGTTCGCTCGGCGCGATGCAGTCGCGTGGCGAGGCCAAGTCGTACTCCAAGGATCGGTACTTCCAGGACGACGTGCTGTCCGAGGACAAGTTGGTTCCGGAAGGCATCGAAGGACGTGTCCCGTTCCGTGGCCCGCTCTCGCAGGTGACGCACCAGCTCACCGGTGGTCTGCGCGCTGCCATGGGATACACGGGGTCGGCGACGATCGAGCACCTGCAGAACGCTCAGTTCGTCCAGATCACGGCGGCCGGTTTGAAGGAAAGCCATCCGCACGACATCACGATGACTGTCGAAGCACCCAACTACACCGCTCGTTAGCAACCAGTACACGAGAAAGGGGCGCGCGTGCGCGACCTCGTTGAGATCGGCATGGGTCGAACGGCCCGACGTACCTACGAGTTGGACGATGTGAACATCGTTCCCTCCCGGCGAACTCGTTCGTCGAAGGAGGTGTCGACTGCTTGGCAGCTCGACGCTTACAGGTTCGACATTCCTGTCCTCGCACATCCCACCGACGCGTTGGTCTCGCCGACTTTCGCGATCGAGTTGGGTAAGCGCGGCGGCCTCGGTGTCATCAACGGTGAAGGCCTGTGGGGCCGTCACCCCGATGTCGAGGAGAAGCTCCGGCGTCTCGTCGAGATCGCCGAGAAGGACGGTGGCGTCGACGCGGCCATCCGCTACTTGCAGGAGCTGCACGCGGCACCGCTGCAGGCCGGTCTTCTGGCAGCTGCGGTGGCGCAGGTCCGTGATTCGGGGGTCACCACTGCCGTTCGCGTCAGCCCGCAGAATGCGCGCGCACTGACGCCGGAGCTGATCAAGGCGGGAATCGACCTCCTGGTCGTCCACGGCACGATCATCTCGGCCGAGCACGTCGTGCACACCGAGCAGGAACCGCTCAACCTCAAGACGTTCATCTCGGAACTCGACGTTCCGGTTGTCGCGGGTGGGGTCAGTGACCACCGCACCGCGCTGCACCTGATGCGTACCGGCGCTGCCGGTGTCATCGTCGGGTACGGGTCTACCGAGGGTGCAACCACCACCGGTGAGGTCCTGGGCATCGGCGTTCCGATGGCCACGGCCATTGCCGATGCTGCAGCAGCCAGGCGCGACTACCTCGACGAGACGGGTGGACGCTACGTCCACGTCATCGCCGACGGTGACATCGCAACTTCGGGTGATCTGGCGAAGGCCATCGCCTGCGGTGCGGACGCTGCCGTTCTGGGCACGCCGCTGGCCGTGTCCGCCGAGGCGCCGGGTGGTGGCTGGTACTGGCCGTCCGCTGCGGCTCATCCTTCGGTTCCGCGTGGAGCACTTCTTCCGGTTTCCTATGGTGAGCGTCCGAGTCTGGACCAGGTTCTGAGCGGCCCTTCGGACGATCCGTACGGTTCGCTGAACTTCGTCGGTGGTCTCCGTCGGTCGATGGCGAAGGCCGGATACTCCGATCTCAAGGAGTTCCAGAAGGTCGGGCTGACAGTCCGCGCGTAGTTTGTACCTTTCTGTGGCCCCGGTTCTTCGTGAACCGGGGCCACAGTTCGTTGTGCAGGACTTTCTTCCGTTCCTGATACTTGCGGTTACGCTTATGGGGCCCCTTGTGGTGGTAGTCACAAGGGATAGGTGCATACTGGCGGGTAACTACGGTTCACGGTGGAGGTGTCCTGATGGGCAAGCAACGGGCAACGGACTACGACGTACTGATCGTCGGATCCGGGTTCGGCGGAAGCGTGAGCGCGCTTCGTCTCGTGGAGAAGGGCTACAAGGTCGGCGTCATCGAAGCCGGCCGACGGTATGCCGACGAAGATTTCGCGAAGACCAGTTGGGATCTCAAGAAGTTCCTCTGGGCTCCGAAGCTGGGGTGCTTCGGCATTCAGCGCGTGCACCTGTTGCGCGACTGCCTCATTCTCGCGGGCGCAGGCGTCGGCGGCGGGTCGTTGAACTACGCCAACACGCTGTACCAGCCGCCGGAGCCGTTCTTCCAGGACAAGCAGTGGGCGCACATCACCGACTGGCGAAGCGAGCTCACCCCGTACTACGAGCAGGCTCAGAAGATGCTCGGCGTCGTGCAGAATCCGCACATGACGCCCGCTGACGAGATCATGAAGTCCGTCGCAGATGACATGGGCGTCGGCGACACGTTCATCCAGACCCCTGTCGGCGTCTACTTCGGTGAACCTGGCAAGAAGGCGAAGGACCCGTACTTCGGCGGCGTCGGACCCGAGCGCACCGGTTGCATCGAGTGTGGCGAGTGCATGACGGGCTGCCGTCACGGAGCGAAGAACACGCTCCTCAAGAACTATCTGGGCCTTGCCGAGACAGCCGGCGCCGAGATCATTCCGATGACCACCGTGTCCGGGCTTCGTGAGGCTCGCGACGGTTCGTGGGACGTGTTCACCGAGCGAACCGGTGCATTCGGACGAAAGAACCGCCGCACCTACACGGCTGCGAACGTCATTCTCGCGGCCGGAACGTGGGGCACTCAGCATCTGCTCTTCGACATGAAGGACACCGGAGCGCTGCCCAAGCTCTCCGACAAGCTCGGCGAGCTGACTCGAACGAACTCCGAATCCATTGTCGGCGCAGGCAAGTACAAGGTCGATCCCGCACTCGACCTGACTCGCGGAGTGGCGATCACCTCGTCGTTCCACCCGAGCAGCGACACCCACATCGAGCCGGTCCGCTACGGCAAGGGATCGAACGCGATGGGCCTGTTGCAGACCTTGATGACGGACGGCGGCGGCAAGACGCCCCGATGGATCAAGTTCCTCGGTGTGGTTGCGAAGAATCCGTACCAGATGTTGCGCATGTTGACGGTCAAGGACTGGAGTGAGCGCACGATCATCGCGTTGGTCATGCAGAACCTCGACAACTCCATCACCACGTACACGAAGAAGGGCCTGTTCGGTCGACGCAAGGTCACCAGCAAGCAGGGCCACGGTCAGCCGAACCCGACGTGGATCCCGGAGGGCAACGAGGCGACGCGTCGAGTTGCCGAGAAGATCGACGGCGTCGCGGGCGGCACGTGGGGCGAGATCTTCAACGTTCCACTGACGGCGCACTTCCTCGGCGGTTGCGCTATCGCGTCGGATTCCGATCACGGCGTCATCGATCCGTACCACCGCGTGTACGGCTACCCGACGCTCAGCGTCGTCGACGGCGCAGCGGTCTCGGCCAACCTCGGCGTGAATCCGTCGCTGACCATTGCCGCTCAGGCCGAGCGTTCGGCCTCGCTGTGGCCGAACAAGGGGGAGACCGACCTGCGTCCCGCCCAGGGCAGCGGCTACGAGCGTTTGGCTCCGATTGCACCCAAGTCGCCTGTGGTGCCGGCGTCGGCTCCGGCCGCGCTGGTCCTGCCGATCGTGAAGATCACCGGCGGCAAGACAGCTACCGCTGTTCCGGCGGAGCCGGCAGCCGGATAGTTCGCCGCGAACGAAGATGGGGCGTGTCGTCGAGGATTCGACGACACGCCCCATCTCTGTTTCAGAGTGTCAGCCTCCTAGCGACCCGAACAGAGTGCCGAGGTCGAGGCTGCCGGTCCCGCCTCCGGGCCCGCCGTCCGTATCGCCGGGGACGGTCAGGGTCTGCGGCGCGGATGCGGAGGCCGTGTAGCCCGAAGCGCCCACGAATTCGGCGGTGACACTGTAGGTCCCGGAGTTGTAGAACGTCGCCGGTACCGTTGCGACACCGTTGACCACGTCGACCGGTCCACCGATGAGGGTGTCACCGACCTTGAACTGGACCTTGCCTGTGGCGCCGGACGGATCGACCGTTGCCTTGAGCGTCACCGGGGTGTTCTTCTGAACAGTTCCGACAGCGTCGAGAACCGTGGTCGTCTCGACGTCAGCCGGAGCCGGCGTCGTCACACTGACCGGGAATGCCGGGGCAGCGGACGGGGCGAATCCTGGTGAGCCCGTGAACTTCGCGACAACCTTGTGCGTTCCGGTCGAGGTGAAGGTGTACGGAGCGACGGCAACTCCGTCGGTTCCGACCGGAGCACTGACCGTTTCGGTGCCGTCGACGATGAAATCGACGGTGCCGCCGGTACCCTGCGGATCGACCTTGGCAGTCAGGTTGACGTCTTGTCCGACCTTCGCGGTCGACGGCGACACCGTGGCGGTAGTGGTCACGGCGTCCGGTGGTGCATCGGTCGTGACGGTCACGATCTTGGCCGACGCCGACGTCGACGCCAGGAACCCGGGGGCTCCGCTGTAGCTCGCGGTGATGGAGTGCGGTCCGTCCTCGGTGAAGGTCGGGGAGATGCTGGCCGACCCTCCGGTTACCGGCACGGCGTCCTCGAGTGGGTTGTCGCCGTCGAAGAACTGGACGGTTCCACCGTTTGCGCCGCCGCTCACGTTGGCTGACAGGGTGACGGGAGTTCCGTTCTTGGCGTTGGCCGGTCCGACGACTGTGGTGGTGGTTGCCTTGTCCGCCTCGATGATCCGCGTCGTGGCGAGGGGGCCTGCGCCGCTGTTGAGCGGACCGTTCTCGGCGTCACGCGGGGTGCATCGCGTGGGTGCCCAGGCGGTGATGACCAGGGTGGCCTTGGGGAGGAACGTGAGGAAGTTACGATCGTTGTTCCACGCTCCCGCGCTGCCGCCGGTGCGTACCTTCATCGCGACGTCCCCTGAATCGCCGGCCTTGAGAACTGCCTTGACCTGGGGGAGCTGGAACTGCGTGTAGCCGTCGGCATTGTTGGAACCGTCGACGTTCTTGCCGGTCGCCTTGACGACGATGCCGCCCTCGGAGTTGATGCTCGAGCTGGGGCTGTTTCCGATGACCTGGTTGTTTCCGGAGAGGCGCAGAATCGTTCCGTTGGGATCGACGTTGCCGTTCTCGTTGACGCGCAGGATGTTCGGCGCTACACCGCTGAGCCCCGCCGAAGTGCCGGGGACGATGGTGGCTTCCACCAGGGTGGCGTTCGCAGGAACGTCGACGTCGACCTTGATGCGGGAGACGTTCTGGACGGTCGCCCCGGAAGCGGAGCCGGGAAAGGCGATCGGGCCGGGTTGGATGGTGACCTCGAAGGTTTCACCGGCGCCGATGGATTCCGGTGCGTCGACGATGACCGAGCCGGACTGTGACTGCGTGGTCGGACCGGCGACAGCGGACGGGGTTGCCAGGCAACTCGTGCCGAAGGTTGTTGTCACGGGGGCCGCTGATGCGGGGATTCCCGCGAGGATGACGCCACTGGCGAGTGCCGTGGCGGCGATCGGCGCCGCGATGCGACGTCTGGAGTACACGAACATGGATTCTCCTGAGCTGGGTACGGGAGTGGTGTCCAAAGCTGATGTGGGGGACTAGCTTCCGAAGAGCGGGATGAGGCCGCTGAGCGAACCGGTGTCCACGCTTCCGGTGCCGCCGCCGTCGGTCGGTGCGGTGCCGACCTGCACGACCGTCGGGCCGGAGACGGAGTTCTTCCAACCGGCGTCGCCGACGAAGTTGGCAGTGAGGCCGAACGTTCCCTCGTCGTCGAAGGTGTGCGTGAGTGTCGCGACGCCGTTGACGACGGCAACGGGTACGCCGATGGGCGTCGTGCCGGACTTGAACTGGATCATTCCGTTTGCTGTTCCGGGTGCGACGGTGGCCTTGAGCTGCAATGCCTTTCCGACCTGAGCCGAGCCGCTGACGGTCAGAGACGTCGTGGTGTCGGCGCGGGCGGGTTCGGGATCGGTGACGTTCACAGTGAACGACGTGGACGTGGAGCCGATGAATCCGGTTCCGCCGGAGAACTCTGCCGTCACGGCTGCAGCGCCCGCTGATGCGAAGGTGTGCGGGAGGATCGCGACGCCGTCACCCGTGCCGACCGGTGCGGTACCGACCTCGGCGCCGTCGACCTTGAACGTCACGGTTCCGCTGCTCGGGATGGGGGAGACGGTGGCCGAGAGGTTGGTCGGTTCACCGACAACAGCGGTGAGTGGCTCGACAACGGTGGTCGTGGTTCCCCAGTCGGGATCGCTGACGTCGAGTTGGGTTGCGGTGGAGACGGAATCGCCGTAACCGGCCTCGCCGGTGAACACTGCGGTGAAGCTGTGGGTACCCGAAGCGTCGTAGCTGCGGGTCAGGGAAGCCGTTCCGTTGACTACAGCCACCGGTGCGCCGAGGTTGGTCTCGCCGTCTTTGAACTGCACCGTGCCCACGGCGTTTGCCGGTGTGACGACAGCGCTCACGGTGATGCTGTCACCTACCAGCGCGGCGTTCGGGGCCGAGATCGTGGTGGTGGTGTCCGCGGCGACGTCGACGGTCTGGACTCCGGAGGTCGAGCTGTGGAATCCCGGACCGGCGTTGTACGCGGCGGTGATGTCGTGGGCGCCGACGCTGTCGAAAGTGTGGGAGAGGGTGGCGCTACCGCCCGAAACCGGGACCGGTGAGCCGATGTCGTTGCCGCCGTCCTTGAACTGGACGGTGCCGCTCGCGTCGGACGGCGCAACTGTCGCGGTCAGGTCGACCGGCGTGCCGACCTTCGCCGTTGCCGGTGCAACCAGTGTGGTTCCGGTGGCGACAGACGGGTCGACTACCTGGACGTTGACGTTGATGGGGTTGAGGCCCTGCTGTGTGCTGAAGGCGTTGACGTCGAAGAGCATGCCGCTGTCGTACGTCCCGAATGCTGTGCCGACGGGGACCGTGTAGGTCGCTTCCAGCGTGACGGGTTGGTTCTTCTTGACGACGAATCCACCGACCAGGAAGGTGCAGCCGCTCGAGCACTTCGCGGAGACTCCGCCGTCTGATTCGTTGCTGATCGTGGCCCGGTTGGTCACACCCAGGTAGGTGGCCTTGGCGCTGCCCGGCACGAGGACGAATCCTGCGGGCGGGATGTCACGGATCTTTGCGATCGACCGTTCGATGCCGCTTTCGTTGTGCTTGATCTCGGTCTTGTACGTGACGGTGTCGCCTGGGTGAACTGCCGCGTTCCCGATGACACTCTTCGTGAAGATCAGGTTGTCGGTCGTGCCGGTGAAAGTGGTCGGCGGGGCTTCGTCAGCAGTGGCCGGCGTGCCGAGGACTAGAAGTCCGGCGGCAGCCGTCACAGCTGCGACAGGTATGGCGAGTCGTCGTATGAATCGACGCACAGGTCCTCCTCGAGGTGAGCGCCGTTCGGCGGCGCCGGCCGTTTGCGATCGTGATCCTGATCACTTGACGGGCGAGATTACCTTTACTGGACGTTTGGTTCAGGCGAATCGGTCAAACGTCCAGAAAATTCACCCTTCGTCCATTTCGGGCTCTGGCCTGCGATGATGCTGCCGAATTGATTGCCGAAGCTAAGGTGCGGGTGATTGGGGCGCCGTTGACCTGGACGGTGGTCTAGATCCGCGCGAGGTCGCCGCGCAGTTCTGAGGGGCGGCCTTTGTAGTGACGTACCTCGCGCTCGCTCGGCCGAGTAGCGGGCTGAGTCCATGCATGCGCAGAAGCGCTGGCTGCGGCGATTAGACTGCACCTGTGGCAGATATCGAGCAGCAGAGACCAGTTCTTGTCGTCGACTTCGGGGCGCAGTACGCGCAGTTGATCGCACGGCGAGTTCGCGAAGCCAAGGTCTACTCGGAGGTGATTCCGCACACCACGACCGTCGAGGAGATCGTGGCCAAGAACCCCTTGGCTGTTGTGCTCTCGGGTGGGCCCTCGAGTGTCTACGCAGACGGTGCTCCCAAGCTTGATCCCGCACTGTTCGATCACGACATTCCGGTTTTCGGAATCTGCTACGGATTCCAGGCAATGGCAGGCGCCCTGGGCGGCACCGTCGCCGAGACCGGTACCCGCGAATACGGCCGTACCGACATCGCGGTATCCGGCGGATTGCTCCACGACGGTCTTCCCTCGACGCAGCCGGTATGGATGAGCCACGGTGACGCCGTCACCGAAGCGCCTTCCGGCTTCGAGGTGACCGCGACGAGCGACGGTGCTCCCGTCGCGGCGTTCGAGGACCGCGCCCGCAAGCTCGCCGGTGTGCAGTACCACCCTGAGGTTCTGCATTCCCCGCACGGTCAGCAGGTCCTGAGCCGCTTCCTGCACGAGATTGCCGGTATTCCGGCAGCGTGGACGGCGTCGAACATCGCCGATGCGCTTATCGAGCAGGTTCGCGAGCAGGTCGGAGACGGACACGCCATCTGCGGTCTGTCCGGTGGCGTCGACTCCGCTGTCGCTGCGGCTTTGGTTCAGCGCGCAATCGGCGACCGGTTGACATGCGTCTTCGTCGATCACGGTTTGATGCGAGCCGGTGAGCGCACGCAGGTCGAGCAGGATTTTGTCGCGGCAACCGGCGCTCGTCTGATCACCGTGGATGCCGCGGACACCTTCATCGGTGAGCTGGCAGGCGTCACCGATCCCGAGACCAAGCGCAAGATCATCGGCCGCGAGTTCATCCGCAGCTTCGAAGGCGCAGTCAGTGATGTTCTGGGCGAGAACGCATCTCATGGTGCGACCGTCGACTTCCTCGTCCAGGGCACGCTCTACCCGGACGTCGTGGAGTCGGGCGGCGGCACGGGAACCGCAAACATCAAGAGCCACCACAATGTCGGCGGGCTGCCGGAAGACCTGCAGTTCAAGTTGGTCGAACCGTTGCGTCTGCTGTTCAAGGACGAGGTCCGTGCAGTGGGCCGCGAACTCGGCCTGCCGGAAGAGATCGTCGGACGCCAGCCGTTCCCCGGTCCCGGACTCGGTATCCGCATCATCGGTGAGGTCACCCGCGATCGCCTCGAGATCCTGCGTCAGGCAGATTCCATTGCGCGCGAAGAGCTTACGTCTGCAGGCTTGGACGGAACCATCTGGCAGTGCCCGGTAGTTCTCCTCGCCGACGTCCGAAGCGTGGGCGTGCAGGGTGACGGCCGGACGTACGGTCATCCGATCGTGCTGCGTCCGGTCTCGAGTGAAGACGCGATGACCGCGGACTGGACGCGTCTGCCGTACGAGACCCTCGAGCGCATCTCGACTCGAATCACCAACGAGGTTGCGGACGTGAACCGCGTAGTCCTCGACGTGACGAGCAAGCCGCCGGGAACTATCGAGTGGGAGTAAAAACAACTGTGCGCCTTTATTAACCCCCCGCGGTTAATAAAGGCGCACAGCAGTTTTACTTCCGGTTGCGCCGATTCGGCAGAATCACCAGCAGTAGTCCTGCCACGACGGCGGCACCGACGAACAGCCAACGGAATTGAATGTTCGCTGCCGGCGCCAGGGAGAACGGCCCGACCAACGCCCACACGCTGACCAGTAGTGCGGCCAGTCCGGCGATCAGCAGAAGTGCCGAGGGGCGCTTGGATTCTCGGGTCTCGTCGTGCTCTGTGGTCTCGTCGTATTCGCTCATGATTGCGTCACCTTCAGACTGCCGAACGTTGCTTTGGCGTTGATGGTCAGTGTGGGCGAATCCGGTGTCACATCACGGCCCGGGTGTATTCCGCCGTCGAGGCAACCTGATCCGTCACCCATGACGACGGTGCAGCTGTTCTTGACGTTGACGGTTGGTGGCACCATGACGACGAACTCACCGAACGACGCCGCGACGTCGATGGTCTTGTCCTCGGTGAACTTGACCCCGTTGAGGTCGAGAGTGAAGCTTCCGAAGGCTCCCGAGTACGACGGCTCCAACTCGGAAGCGGTTGCCGGAGTCCATCTTTGCTCACCCGAGGCGTCGAAATCGATCGGGTAGACCAACGAGGCGAGAAGCACGAAACCCACGAGCGGTCCGGTGACGACCAGCAGGCCGTACCCCTTGCGGAAGAATGCCCCGAGGATCAGGCCGAGCGCGATGACGGCGAGTCCGACAGCACCGACTCGGCCGGGAGTGAACCACTCGTTGCCGGTTGCCGCGCCCGCTGCCCCGGTGACGGCGGCGACGATGATCGCGAGTCCGAGCACTGTCAGCGTCCATCGCGAGCGACGCTTACGTGGTGGCAAAGGCAGCAGCGGCGTGGCTTTGACTGCCGGGTCCGGGAGATCCCAGGCGAACGGAGCGACACCGAGCGGATCCCAGGAGGGCGGTGTGATGGCGGCCTCGCCGATCACCTCGGTCGGATTGGCGGCGGCTGAAGCGCTCGGGTCCTTCGACAGGTTGATCGTCGGATGATCGGCCTGAGATTGCGGTGACTGTTCGGCCGGCCGTTCCTCGGGCACGTAGCTGTCGGGGAGTTTTGTGTACGGCGTGTACACGGGCGGCTGATTGGGTGCGAAGTATCCGGGAGTGAACGGCCCGGGCGTGAATCCCGTGCCTGGATACGCGGTACCCGCGCCGACGTACGGTGACGTGCTCTGTGGCAGTGCAGGCGGGACCGGCGCTCGTTGGTAGAGCAGCCACAGGCCTCCGACCATCAGAATCAGCCCGATCAGACCGGAACCACCCAGGCCGACGCCGACAGGCCCGACGGTCGTAGCCGCGATGGCGAGAGCCACCAACAAGACGATGGTCTTGGTACTGGAATCGGAGCTGTGTCCGCGGCCCATCAACGACTGTGCGGGGGACGATCCGTCACCGGCGCGGGCGAGCACCAACCACCCGGCGAGGTAGAGAAGGATGCCTGAGCCGCCGAAAATAGTGGAGGCCACAAACGCGACACGTACCAGAATGGGGTCGATGCCGTACCGGTATCCGATTCCGGCGCATACCCCGGCCACGTGACCTTGTGCCGGCAGACGCACGGGGCGGGTCCGCCACAGATCCTGGATCTGTTCTTGGAAAGTCGGATTGTTCATGAATCAATCCTGGCTTCCGGGGCGGCCTCCGCGCATCAGGGCCAACCCTGATCTTTGTGACGATCGGGGCCAGGGGCGCCGCCCTGATTCAGGGTTGGACCCTGATGTGAGTCCGAGTGGTTCGTGCCAGTATCGACTATGTGCAATATCTGTCAGATCCGCCGTTCGTGAGCGGTCCCGCTCCCGGGTTCACGGGAGGCCCGCCCGTCAACGGGGTACCGGTGCATGCCGTACCCATGAAGAAGGGTGTGCCCATTCCGGGCGGTGTTCCATTGCGAAAGCTGGAGCGGCGCTCCGGCGGTCGCATCGTCGCCGGTGTTGCAGGCGGTATCGCCGATCATCTCGGGATCGACGTCCTGAAGGTTCGAGTCGCCTTCGCGATTCTGGCGGCGATGGCCGGATCCGGCATCGTGATTTACGGCGCCCTCTGGATCTTCACCTCAGCCGGCACGGACACCCAGAAGCCGTCCGCGGCCGAGCGGCAGCGGGCGTACGGCTTGATCGCACTCGGATTGGGCGGCGCAGCCGCGTTGTCCTGGCTGTTCAGCGGCACGGCGGGTTCGGTGCTCGCACCGTTCTTCGTCGTCGCGATCGGTGCTGCTTTGGTGTGGCGCGAGTTCGACTCCGACGGTCCCCGGACCGTCATCGGCTTGCCGCAGCGGCCTACCGTTCTCACGTGGGCGCGGGTGGTCGGGGGAGCGACCTTGATCATCTTGGGTCTCGGCGTCGTCGTCCTCGCTCAGGTCGACCTCGAAGCACTGCGCTCGTCCCTGCTGGCCGTGGTGGTGACGCTGATCGGTGTCGGATTGTTGACGGTGCCGCTGTGGCTGCGGATGTGGCGGGCTCTCGGCGCCGAGCGTGCGGCTCGTATTCGCAACGACGAACGTGAAGAGATCGCCTCGCATCTGCACGACTCCGTACTTCAGACGTTGGCGCTGATTCAGAAGCAGTCCGACAATCCGCAAGAGGTGGCGCGCCTGGCCCGTGGTCAGGAACGCGAGCTGCGCAAGTGGTTGTTCAGCGGCGGGGATATCGACCACACGAGCCTGACCGAAGGTCTGAAGATCATCGCCGGTGAAGTGGAGGACCAGCATGGCGTCACGGTCCGCCCCGTCACGGTCGGCGACGTACAACTCGAAGGCGAAGGCGTCGAGAACGGTCTGCCCAAGGAAGCGTTCACCGCGCTCCTCGGTGCGACGCGTGAAGCTCTCGTGAACTCGGCAAAGCACTCGGGGGAGAAGGAAATCAATCTTTTCGCCGAGGTCGAGGGCGACCAGGTTAGTGTGTTCGTTCGTGATCGCGGAGTTGGATTCGACGTCAATGCGGTGCCGGAGGACCGTCAGGGCTTGGCCAAGTCGATTCGTGGTCGCATCGAGCGACGGGGTGGCCGCGTCGTGGTTCGATCCGACATCGGAAAGGGCACCGAGATCCGCGTGCACATGCCGCTCGGTGACTCTGCTCTAAAGTGGGACCAGACTGCTGACCGTGTCGACAACCCCGAGGAACAGCCCCAGTGACTTCGCTTGCGCCGCCCCCGTACCGCGTATTTCTTGTCGACGATCATGCAGTGTTCCGCTCCGGGGTGAGGGCGGAACTCTCGCGCGAGGCAGACATGGACGTAGTCGGTGAAGCCGGTGGCGTCGCTGAGGCGATCGCGGGTATCAACTCGACGAAACCGCATGTCGTTCTGCTCGATGTCCACATGCCTGACGGTGGTGGAGTGGCAGTTCTGCGCGGAATCGATTCCGGCCCGGTGTGCTTGGCGCTCAGCGTTTCCGATGCGGCCGAGGACGTGATCGCGGTGATCCGCGGCGGCGCGCGCGGGTATGTGACCAAGACGATCTCGGGATCCGAACTGGCCGAGGGTGTACGACGCGTTGCCGGTGGTGACGCAGTGTTCGGGCCTCGCCTGGCAGGCTTCGTACTGGACTCCTTCACCGGGCGTTCCAACGCACCCGAGCCGCAACTCGATCCGGAACTCGACTCGCTGACTCCGCGAGAACTCGAAGTGCTCAGATTGCTGGCACGTGGGTACACCTACCGTGAAATCGCCGAGGACCTGGTGATTTCCGTGAAGACGGTCGAGACTCACGCATCGAACGTTCTGCGAAAGACTCAGCAGTCCAATCGCAATGCGTTGACGCGTTGGGCACATCGCCGCCAGATCGACTGAATTCCCGCGCGCTCTTTCGCGATTGCGTGCGAAGGCGCACCATGGACCGATGACGGAACCACTGGCGCTCGCGTCGAAGCGTGGGCGTTGGGTTGTCGCCGCCACCGTTCTCGGCTCGAGCATGGCTCTCCTCGACGGCACCGTCGTCAACATTGCTCTTCCTCACATCGGTGAAGAACTGGGTTCCGGTGTCGCCGGACTGCAGTGGACGCTCAGCGGTTACACCTTGGCCTTGGCGTCGCTGATTCTGCTCGGGGGAGCCCTCGGTGATCGTTGGGGTCGGCGACGGGTATTCGTGTGGGGGACGGTCTGGTTCGCGGTCGCGTCGTTGCTGTGCGGAATTGCACCGGACATCACGTTTCTGGTGATTGCACGAATCCTGCAGGGAGTGGGAGCTGCGCTCTTGACACCTGGCAGCCTTGCCATCATCTCCGCGTCACTTCGTGAGGAGGACCGCGGCGCGGCAATCGGATTGTGGTCGGGTTTAGGTGGTGTTGCCGGCGCCATCGGACCGCTTTTCGGTGGTTGGCTGGTGGAAGTGGCGGGATGGCGATCGGTATTCCTGCTCAATATCCCGCTGGCGATCGTCGTGGTGTGGGCAGCGGTGCGCCATGTACCGGAGAGCCGCGACCCGCATCCGCCCGAGCACCTGGACGTGGTCGGATCTGCCTGCGCAGTAGTCGGTCTCGGCGCACTGACGTACGGGCTGATCGAGGTCAACCCGATAGTCGGGCTGATCGGAGTGATCGCGCTCTGCCTGTTCGTTGTGGTGGAACGACGCTCACCGAGTGCCCTTGTGCCGCCGTCCCTGTTCCGCTCGCGGATGTTCGTCGCGGCTAATCTGGTGACCCTTGCGGTCTATGCGGCGCTGGGCGGTGTGTTCTTCCTGCTCGTGCTGCAACTGCAATTGGTTGCCGGGTACTCGCCGGTGGCTGCCGGCGTCGCAACGGTACCGATCACCTTGGCATTGCTGCTGTTGTCTTCGCGCGCGGGCAGTTACGCGCAGACGCACGGACCGCGGTTGCCGATGACGGTCGGGCCCGCCGTTGCCGCGGTGGGGTTGGTGTTGATGACGCGGATCGGCCCGGATGCGTCGTACCTGACCGTCGTGCTGCCGGGAGTTCTGGTGTTCGGGCTCGGCCTGGCGGTGATGGTCGCGCCGTTGACCGCCGCGGTGCTTGGTTCGGTACCGGTGGAGCAGTCCGGAATCGCATCCGGTGTGAACAATGCCGTTGCTCGCACGAGCCAACTTCTTGCCGTCGCGGCCTTGCCTGCCCTCGTGGGTATCGACGCCGAAAGTCTGGTCGATCCGACGAGTTTCTCCGACGGGTTCCGGTACGCGATGTACATCTGTGTGGCACTGCTGTTGGTCGGTGCAGCGATCGCCGCGACGCTGATCCGAACTCCGACAGTAGAGCCTGTTCAGGAAGCGGATTCGGTTGCCTGCAAGCCGCATTGTGATCTGACGGGACCTGCAGTGCAACCGAATCCGATGAGGGACTAGACGCTGATGTCGCGATCGCGGCTGGGCACCAAGGGAATTGCTGCGGCGGGAAATGCCGCGACTATCGCGAAGGCGAGCGGGTAGCCGACCGCGCCGATCAGCGCACCGACCACCGGGCCCACTGCTGACGCGGCAATGAACTGCCCGGTGTTCTGTGCGCCCAATGCTTTTCCTTGCCATTTCGGCCCGGCAGCTTCGGCCACGGAAGTGAATGCCAAACCGTTGTCGGCGACGCTGATAGTGGTTGCCAGCAGCAGGATCAAGGCGGGAACGCCCCAAGGCGCTGCGCCGGCTGCCGCCATTGCCAACATGACCGCAGACGCGGAGACGGCAACCAACCGCAGCGGGCCTACTCTGCTTCCGGCGCGATCACTCCAGATGCCGACAACGATGCGTCCGAGTGCACCCACGAACTGGGAGATCCCGATCAGGAGCCCAGCGGGCGCAGCGTCCCATCCTTGCTCGCTGATCAGCCAGACCAGACCGAATGTCGAGAGGGTGAACTGCGGAAACACCAGCAGTGCCGAGACGACGTGAATGCGCCATAGGAACCAGTTCGAGCGATAAGGATTTACCGTTTCGACCGGGATGTCTGTGGGCCGCGCCGCCGGCCGCGGGGGATTGATCAATGCGACGGCGCAGATCAGGGCGAGAACGCCGTTGAGAGCTACCGACAGTCCGACGGCCGAACCGATTCCTACGTTCGCAGCGAGAGTCGGGATGGTCAGCGACGCGATGGTCACGCCCAGGGGCTGTGACATCTGCCGGATTCCCATCGCGAGGCCGCGCCGATCCTTGGGAAACCAGCCGACCACAACACGTCCACTGGCAGCGTTGGTGCTCGCCGCAGCCATTCCGCCCAGCAGAAATGCGATCCCGAGGAGGGTGTAGTTGTCGGTGGTGGTCGCGGCCAGCGCGGCGATCGCCGTCAGGCCGAGCCCGATGGAGATGACCCATTTCTCGCCGAATCTGTCAGCCATCGCTCCCCACGCCACCAGCGTGAGAACCATGCCGAAAGTGGGTGCAGCGGCCAGAGTTCCGGCCTGCGTCAACGAGAGGCCGTGCTCGGAATGCAGCAGCGGGATCAAAAAGGCGGGGGTGCTGACGAAGACGGTGCCTGAGGCCTGGGCTGCGACGCCGATTCCGAGCATCGTCCACGCCTTCGGGGAGACGGCCGTCTTTTCCAGCCGCGACGCCTGCGTCATGGTGCCCTCCGATCTCTACGCTGTTCGACGATGCCGACGCTACTCGCGTGGTTTCACATGTTGAAACCAGAATCCCACTATTTGGTCGAACGCGGACGGTTCAGGGTGCGAAGTGCCCACCCCTTTTCGAGCGAACGGTACGACGATCGCCTTGGGTGCGCCGAAAGGTACGTTCGCTCGGGAAGGGTTCAGCGACGGGGCAGGCGAACCGTGAAGACCGTGCGACCATCCACCTGGTCGACGCCGATGGTGCCGCCGTGCAGGTGCACGTTCTCGACGGCGAGCGAGAGTCCGAGTCCGCTGCCCTCGCTGCGTCCGCGCGCGGTGTCGACCTTGTAGAACCGCCGAAAGATCGCCTGCCGGTCTTCGGGTGAGATGCCGGGGCCGTGGTCGACGACGGTGATGACGGAGAAACCGGATTCGACGCTCAACTCGACGCGAACCGGGGGCGCTCCGTGGCGCAGTGCATTGCCGACGAGGTTGGCGACGACAATGTCGATCCGACGCGAATCGACTCTGGCGCTGACACTTTCGGGTGCGCGCAGTTCGACGGTGTCTGTCCATCCGCGGCTCTCGAGTGTGCGCTCGGTCAATTCGACGAGGTCGACGTCGTCGAGGACGAGGTGCGCTTGCTGAGAGTCGTGGCGAGACATTTCGATGAGGTCTTCGACAAGTCGAGTGAGCTTGCCGATCTCACTGCTCACGATGCGCGCGGCAGCGGCGGCGTCGGGCGGAAGATTGGGGATCTCTTCACGGAGGATCTCACTGACCGGCACCAGTGCTGCGAGCGGCGTCCGGAGCTCGTGGGAGACGTCGGCGACAAACCTTCTCGACTGCTCTTCCGATTCTTCCAGACCTCGGATGACCGCTTCGTTGCGAGCGACCATGTTGTTGAACGTTGTTGTGACCTGGGCGAGTTCGGCTACTCCGTCTTCGGGGAGTCGGACGCTGAGGTCGCCGTCGGCAGCGCGGGCGGCCGCCTTGTCCAGGCGTTTGAGCGGACGGACAAGCGTCGACGCGATCCATAGCCCGAGTAGTCCGCTCACCAACACACCGGCGGCGAGGGTGAGGCCGACAGCTCGAAGCAGGTCGTCGAACTTGTCCTGCACTCCTACCAGCGGCCGGATGGTGACGGCTTTGACCAATGTCTCGTTGTCGTAGCTGTCGTCCGCGCTCATGTCCACGACATTGACGGACATTCCCAACATGATGCGCTGGGAGTCGAGCCTCTCGAAACGGATCAGCTTCGGACTGTCCAAACCTTCGTCGAAGCTGGGCGGAATGGTCGCCGCATCCACGGATCCTTGACGGATGACTTCGCCGTCGACGATCAGCGTCATGTCGGACTGGAAGATCTGTTGGAGGTTGGCAGGCGTCAACTCGTCTACCGGTGTTCCGTTGACGTATTGCAGTTCGTCGCGAAATTGTGCGGTCGCGACATCCTGAGCGTTGGAATAGATCCACGACCGCGCCATGAACGAGACGACACCCGCGGTTGCCCCGGCGATGATCACGACGATTGCGATGAACACGAGCACGAGCCTGGTTCGCAGACCGTCGACCTGAAGCCAGGTCGGTCTCATCGGGCTGGGCTGGTGTTGAAGCGATACCCGAACCCGCGCACCGTTTCGATGACGGTCGGTGCGGCCGGGTCGTCCTCGATCTTTCCGCGCAGCCGCTGCACTGCTGCATCGACGATTCTGGAATCACCCAGATACTCCTGGTCCCAGGCTGCGGACAACAACTGTCGGCGGCTCAGGACCTGTCCGGGGTTCTCGGTCAGCGCCAGGATCAGTCGGAGTTCGGTCGGGGTGAGGGTCAGCAGCATCCCGGCCTTGCGGACCTGCAGCGACGACCGATCCAATTCCAGGTCGCCGAACGTCTCTGCACCCGGCGTCGCATCCGGGCGCGTCGTTGCGGGTGCCGAGCGCCGCACGACGGCTTTGATACGAGCGTCGAGGACGCGCGGACTGGCCGGTTTGACGACGTAGTCGTCGGCACCGGCTTCCAGGCCGGCGACGGTGTCGATGTCGTCGGACCGAGCGGTCAGAATGATGATCGGGATCGAACTTCGGGTGCGGACACGTCGGCAGATCTCGTAACCGTCGGCACCCGGCAGCCCGAGGTCGAGTAGGACGAGGTCCGTGGCACCCAGGGCGTCGTCGAAATCACCGTTACCGTCGGGGCGATGGCTGACGTCGTGCCCGAGTCGGTTCAGTCCCAACGTGATTGCCTCGGCCACGGCTGGATCGTCTTCTATGAAAAGAATGCTCACCATGAGCTCACCTTGGACTCGCCATGATCAGGGGCCTTCTGCGGTCGGAGAAATCTCGGTCAGCCAAGGGTACAGGGGTCACACTCGCGAGAGTCGCTCGTTGCCTGAGTCTGCCAGCACCGCATGCCGGGCGACGCTGGTGTTCAACGGAAATGCCGACACAGCGAGGGTGTAGCAGCCGACGAGCAGTAGTGCACCGATCACGTCGCTCGGGCGGTGCCATTGCAGCACGACTACCGAGATCGCGGTTCCGATGGTGATCAGCGCACCGTTGACCGCAACGACCGCCCGCCACCTCGAGGGCGTGACGATCACGATCGCGCAGACCAGAGCAGCTATGGCCGTCAAAGTGCCGCTGGGGAAGGAATTGTGCATCACCAGACCGTTCAGGTCCGGTCGATCCAGCGATTGTTTGAGAACCCAGGCCGTCGTGATGGGACCGAGGGTCACGACGACGACGCGTAAAGCTAGCGCAATCGGGTTGTTGCGCAATGTGATCATGAGCGCCACGAGCACTCCTCCCACTATCAGTATCGGGGTGACGAGGCCGATGAACTCGGCGGAGAACACGCTGAGGCGTTCGGAGGTGGCCGCGCCCACCATGAGTTGTTGGTCGACGATCTGACCACCGGTCGTGTTGACCGCCAATTCGAATTCGACGACTCCGAGGATCAAGAGTGCCAGTGCGGCAATCAGTCTCGCTGGTTTGACTCGTGTCATGATCAGCCTTCCGCTCTCTCGTCCGAGGGGTTGCTCAGTTGTGGCGGGCATTCCCCGCCAGGAGTGGTTGCCAATTCGAAATGCCACATCTCGTTGGCGTAGGTCTGGCAGAGGCCGTAATCGCTGCCGTGCTGAATGAGCCAGTCGTCGGCGTCGGTCGGTCCGATGTCGACGGCCTGTCCACTGACATGCTTGGACAGGCTCGGCGAGTGCACCCACTTGGACGCTTCGTCCACGCTGCCGTACTTGACGACGGCTTCGTCGAACAGTCGCTGTTGGTATGCCGCGGACCGCCAACCCGACGTGACGTGCATGTCCACGCCGGATGCCTGTGCGTCGGCCGCTGCCGACTGGAGCGCCGCGAGCAGTGCGGAATCGAGACGGGCAAGCGCTGGCACATGAGTGTCCTGCAAGCTGATGCCGTCCTCGATCTCGCCGCCTGAAGGTCCTGAATCAGGCTGAGTGGCAAGGTAGTTACCGCTCTTCGGTTGTGCTTCTTCTGTGTACGAGCAGGAGCTGAGCGCGACCGCACCGAGCACGACTGCACCGAGTGCGACGAAGCGGATGATTCCGCGGTGGCTGGGCATACAACAGAGACTTCTCGGTCAGTGTCACCGGCAGGTGGTCACCGTTCGTCGACGGTGTCACGGTCTGCAACAGCTCTGTAACAGGACGGAACGGGGCTGGTGAGCGCGCGCTACGCGGGGCGCGGGATCGACGCGAAAGTCGACAGCTCGAACCACGATGGCAGGCTACGACGCAACGCAGTAGGCCCAGAGATGGTGACGTCACCGGACCGTATGGCGTCCGACCAGGTCAGGTTACCTCGCCAGATCTCGGTCATCTGTCGCAAGCCCGCAGAGACCGACACTGCAACGTCGAAACCCGGATCGATATCGCACATGTCCACCTCACCGGAATTGATGACGAGCCACCAGTTCCGCGAATGTCCACGTACTCCGGAGAATGCGAAGTGCACCACGGTCTTGCCTTCAGGCACCACGGAATGATCCACGCGGCGATGCATGTCCCACAGCAGCAGCTTCGGATCCAGATCTTCGTCGCCCAGTTCACCGATCCACCTGGTACCCCAGATGCCGAGAGCTTCGACCACAGGGCGCAGTTCGCGGCCGGCGTCGGTCAGACGATAGCTGACGACACAGTCGGTTTCTTCTCGCTCCACGATGCCGGCGACCGCGAGTTGGTGAAGCCGGGTCGAGAGCAGAGTCGGTGACATTCGCGGGAGCCCGCGGCGGAGATCGTTGAAATGTTCGCTTCCCATGATCAGTTCGCGGAGGAGAAGCAGTGTCCACCGCTCGTCGAGTAGCTCCATCGCCTTGGCGACGGGGCAGAACTGGTGGTACGAGGACCCCATCTCTCGATCGTAGGCCTCCGGGGTGCTCCGGTACAGATTTCGTACTGGAGAGGAGCGAACCGTCGTCGTAGCGTCGGAGTAACGGCATGAACGCTGTCGGGCTCCGAGTACGAAAATTATTGAAGGAGAACGGTAATGAGTGAATCAACGGGGACTCTCGGGTTGGACCGGGAGCTGAAGGCCAAGCACCGGGCAATGTGGGGGCTCGGTAACTATCCGGCGGTGGCGACGCAGGTCATCGCGGAACTCGGACCTGTATTGGTGCGTGAATGCGGCGTGCAGAAAGGAGATCGGGTGCTCGACGTCGCGGCGGGGTCCGGCAACGCCGCCATTCCGGCGGCTGCGCTGGGTGCGCAGGTGATCGCCACCGACCTGGCTCCCGAACTGTTCGTGGCAGGACGGGAGGCCGCGGCGCTCGCGGGTGTCGAACTCGATTGGCAGGAGGCCGATGCCGAGGCTCTTCCGTTCGGCGACAACGAGTTCGACGTAGTGCTCTCGTGCGTCGGTGTGATGTTTGCCCCGCATCATCAGCGCGCCGCGGACGAACTTTTGCGAGTATGCCGACCCGGCGGAAAGATCGGAGTGCTGAGTTGGACTCCGACGGGATTCATCGGCGAGATGTTCAAAACGATGAAGCCGTATGCACCGCCGCCGCCTCCTGGTTCGCAGCCGGCGCCTTTGTGGGGCGACGAGAACCATGTTCGGGATCTGCTCGGCGATGTTGCCGCGAGGAAAGACGTACTTCGTGTGGACACATTCAGCGGGCCGGAAGATTTCCGCGATTTCTTCAAGAAGAATTACGGCCCGACCATCGCGGTGTACCGGAACATCGCCGGCGATCCTGACCGCACGCAGGCGCTCGATCGCGATCTGCTCGAGTTGGCAAAGAAGTACGGCAGCGGAAGCGAGCCGTTCGTGATGGAGTGGGAGTACCTGCTTCTCACCGCGACACCCGATGAGGGCGGTGCATGATGACGACGGTCGAGTTCGCGCCACTGAAATCGGCGATCACGGGTTCTGTGTTCAGCCCCCGAGATCCGGAGTACGACGACGCCAGGTCGATCTGGAACGGGCAGATCGATCATCGTCCGGCGGTGATCGCCAGGTGCCGGTCGGCGTCGGATGTGTCTGTGGCACTTGCATTTGCCAGAGCCCATTCGTTGGAGGTTTCGGTCAGAGGTGGTGGGCATTCCTACCGAGGTACATCGGTGTGTGAGGGCGGTGTGATGATCGATCTCAGTGCGATCAACGTAGTCAGTGTCGCCCCGTCCGCGAAGCGAGCCAGGGTCGGTGGTGGTGCGACGATTGCCGACCTCGACGCCGCGACGCAGGAACACGGATTGGCAGTGACCGGTGGAGTGATCAGTGATACCGGCGTCGGTGGCCTGACCCTCGGCGGCGGCATGGGGTGGTTGACGCGCACGCTCGGCCTGGCGATCGACAATCTGGTGTCGGCAGAGGTGGTGCTCGCCGACGGTTCGATCGTGCGGGCCTCCGAGAACGATCACAGCGACTTGTTCTGGGCGCTGCGCGGCGGCGGCGGAAACTTCGGAGTGGTCACCGAGTTCGAGTACCGTCTGAGCGAGATCGGTCCGGAAGTGCATCTGGGACTGTTCTTCTGGGGGATGGAGGACGGACCCGCAGCGCTTCGTCTGTGCCGCGAAGTGGTGCCTGCCCTGCCGAGAAATGCCGGAGCGATGGTTGCCGTCGGTTTGTCCGCGCCTCCGGCACCGTTTGTTCCGGATCAGTTTCACCTGCTGCCCGGATACGCGTTGCTGGTAGCCGGTTTCGGATCGGAAGAGGAACACTCGAACGCGATTGCGCCGATTCGAGAGGGCGTGCCGACGCTGTTCGAGTTCGTCACCCCGCTCCCGTACATCGGTTTACAGTCGATGCTCGACGAATCGGAACCATGGGGTGCATACGCCTATGAGAAGGCCTTGGACCTGGTGGATTTCTCCGACGACGTGATCGATGTTCTGACCGAGCAAGCGGGCAAGAAATCGTCGCCGATGTCCTTCATGCCGATCTTTCCGCTGCAGGGAGCTTTCACCTCCGTCGGCGAGGACGACACTGCGTTCGGTGGTTCTCGCACACCACATTACGTGTGCAACATGACGGCTACGGCCACCGATGCCGGGACACTGGAATTGGATCGATCGTGGGTGCGTGAGACCTGGGAAGCCTTGCGTCCGTTCTCGTCCAATCAAGGCGGGTACGTCAACTTCATGACCGATGTCGACGAGGACCGAGTGCGAGCGTCCTACGGTGCGGCGAAGTACGCGCGATTGTCCGCCGTCAAGGCGAAGTACGACCCGGACAACGTGTTTCACCTCAACGCAAACATTCTGCCCGCGTAGAGCGTCCGGTCAGGCCGTGAACACCAGGATGACGACGATCAGTGCGGCCAAGATGATGACGGCAACCATGCCTGTCATGGCGAGGGGAGCCCAAGCCACTACCTTGTCGCGGGTGCTGGCATCGGCGGGGCCGGTCGGTATCCGCGGCGGCCAGGAGAACATGTCCATGGGGCTGGGAACGTTCCGCAGTGGCGTGTTCTGTTGCACTGCAGGCAGTCCGGTGATCGTGGAGCCGGTCAGGCGATTGCGGCGGTGTGGGTCGGCGAGTTGTGTGGTGCGGTGAGCCCACGCCGGCACGGCGCCTTCGGACGAGTAGACGGGAGCGTCGATCAACTGCTCGATCGTGCCACCGCCCGTCGCGGCTGCAGCGAGCGCGTCGCGTGCCTGAGCCATCGTCGGCCGACGGGTGGGGTCCGGCTCGAGGAGCTGAAGGAGAACGTCGGTGAGCGGTCCGGACTTGGTGGGTCGGTAGATCTCGGCCTTGGCGACACGATGCAGTAGAGCGATGGCGTCCGAGTCGATGCCGAAGGGCGGTTGACCCTCGATCACCGTGTAGAGCGTCGACCCGAGTGAGAAGACGTCACTGGCCTCGGTGGGATCGTCGCCGCGGGCAACTTCGGGTGCAAAGTACGCGGGAGTGCCGGTGATGACCTCGTCCTGGGTGTCGGATACGTCGCTCTTTGCGCGGGCGATGCCGAAGTCACTGATCTTGACGGTGCCGAGAGACTTGCCTCGGTCGGCGATCAGGATGTTGCCGGGCTTGATGTCGCGGTGGACGATGCCGGCGGCGTGCGCCTCGGTGAGTGCCGCAGCGATCTGCGCGCCGATCTGCGCGACCTCCAGCGGTGGCAACGTGTCGGCCAGGTTCATCGCCTGGGCGAGGCTGCGGGCGGGGAAGTACTCCATGACCAACCACGGTTCACCGGACTCGATCGCGACGTCGTACATGGCGATGGAGTGGGGGTGGGTGAGCTTTGCGGCGTTCCTGCCTTCGCGCAATGTACGTTCACGGACCTCTTCGGCCGTTTCGGTGTCGAGGCCTTCCGTGCTTGTGACCTGTTTCACCGCGACGTCACGGCTGAGGAGGGTGTCGCGGGCCAGCCAGACGGCGCCCATGCCTCCGTCGCCGATCTTGGAGCGGAGTCGGTACCGCCCCGCCAGCAGGTATTCGGGCCCGATGCCCCTCCCGGTCTGCTCCTGAGCTGTCACATCTCAAGGTTAATGGATTGATGCCACTGTGACGCTCGAGGCTCCTGTGAACTGGGTTTTTTGCTCTGCTTGACGTGTCGGGGGTGACACGGTTTACTGAAAACAGTTCGAAAATATGTTCGAAATTGCTGTTCGTTGGATGCATGTCAGACCCGACTTCCCCGCGGTTTGCCGGCTGGTTATGGATTGCTGCCGAGTGAGTTTTTCCGGTGTTCCGGAGGATGGGGATGACCGAGGTGACCGAGTTGGTGGAGCTGTCGGCAGATGCGGCGGGGTTGTCCCGTCAGGATCGGCTGGCACAGCTCCGCCGACAGATCGCGTCCATTCCCTCTCGCGGCGATACGTCGTTTTCGGGACCGAGTGTTTCCGTGGCTGGTGTTTCCGGGACAAGTGCAGCAGCCTTCGAGAGTGTTGCCGACCGGGACATACCGGTCGTGAACCGCGCGCACAAGGCTGGTGTTCTCCCAGTGCCGGAAGGTATCGGGGCATTGCTACCGCAGGGCGGTTTGGTGCGCGGAACCGTGGTGTCCGTCGAGGGCGCTGCTTCCTTGCTCTTGGGATTGGTCGCGTCCGTGACGGCGTCCGGGGGGCATGTGGCAGTCATCGGGCAACCTCGACTGGGATTGCTGGCGGCGTACGAGATGGGTGCGCAACTGGAACGTCTGGCGCTCATTCCGGCGCCTGGGCCGGATCCGGTCGAGATCGCTGCTGTGCTGCTTGACGGTATGGATCTGGTGATTCTGGGATTGGCGGGTGCGTCGGTATCCCCGTCGCGTGCGCGAGCGGTGGTGGCGCGCGCCCGGAGCAAGGGCTCGACTCTTGTTGTCACCGAAGGTCACTGGGACGGGGCCGAAGTTCGGTTGGACGCTCGGGTTCATGGTTACGGTGGGTTCGGTCAGGGCCGTGAGTTGGGGCGTGGTCGGCTCAGTTCCCTGAGCCTCGCGGTTCGTGCTCGGGGGCGCTCGTTCCAGCCCCGGACCACGCGTCTGGACATCTGTAGTGCAGCCGGGCGGGTCGAGTGGGTACCTTCCCGGCCGGTCGAGGCCGTGTCGGAGCAGGTGGTGTCGGAGCAGGTGGTGTCGTCGCGGGTGGTGTCGTCGCGGGTGGTGTCACTGTGAGCAGAGTTCTGGCGTTGTGGTGCCCGGACTGGCCGGCGGTGGCAGCGGCAGCGCTTGCCGATCTTCCTGCCACGCATCCTGTCGCGGTCACCTCGGGTAATCGGGTGATCGCATGTTCGGCGACGGCCCGCGCGGAGGGAGTGCGACGAGGCCTGCGCCGACGCGAGTCGCAGGCCCGCTGCCCGGAACTGTATGTGGCGATGGCAGATCCGGAACGCGACGCCAGATTGTTCGAGCCGGTCGCCGCGGCCATCGATGCGGTGGCACCGGGCGTCGAGGTACTCCGTCCCGGTTTGTTGGTGCTCAGTGCGCGAGGTGTCAGTCGGTACTTCGGTTCGGAGGAAGCCGCGGCGGAACGATTGGTGGATCAGGCATCTGCTGCGGGCGTCGAGAGTCAGGTGGGTGTGGCGGATCAACTGTCCACAGCGGTCATTGCCGCGCGCCGGGCAGCGCTGGTGCCGCCGGGGGAGGGGGCACGGTTTCTGGCGCCGCTACCCATGCCGGAGTTGGCGGCAGAGCCCAGTCTGTCTGCGCCGCATCGCGGGGAGTTGGTGGATCTGCTGCGCAGGCTCGGGATCAGAACCATCGGTGCTTTCGCGGATTTACCGGCAGTGGACGTCGCTTCGCGTTTCGGGGCCGATGCGGTGCTCGCGCATCGTGCGGCGCGCGGTGAACCCGAGCGGCCACCGTCGGCGCGGACGCTTCCGCCGGATCTGGAAGTGGAGCAGCATTACGATCCGTCGATCGAGCGGGTGGATGCCGCAGCGTTTGCCGGGCGCGCCTTGGCGAGTCTCCTGCACGACAAATTGTCGGCTGCCGCAGTGGCGTGCACCCGCCTGTCGATTTCGGCCAGCACGGGCAACGGTGAAAATCTTTCTCGGACTTGGCGTTGCGCCGAACCTCTGACACCGGAGGGAACGGCCGATCGAGTGCGATGGCAACTGGACGGCTGGCTCACCGGGCGCAGTGAGACCCGGCCGACCGCAGGCATAGCGGTGTTGCGTCTGGAACCGGTGGAGGTGGTCAGTGCCGGCGCTTTGCAGTTGGGGCTTTGGGGCGGTGTCGGCGACGAGGAGGAGCGGGCCAGGCGAGCATTGGTGCGCGTGCAAGGTCTTCTGGGCGGCGAATCGGTTCAGGTCGGTGTCCTGAGCGGTGGTCGAGGGCCCTCGGAGCGAATTACCCTGTTGCCCTTGGGTGACGAGCGGGTAGCTGCTCATGATCCGACAGCCCCGTGGCCTGGTCGTCTGCCGCAGCCGTCTCCGGGGTCGATCTTCGTCGACAATCCCAAGGTATGGCTGGAGGATGTGGCCGGCAACGCCGTGTACGTCACTGAGCGCGGTGTCTTCAGCTCGCAGCCGGGAAGGCTGAAGTGGGGGAGCAAGGAATGGGCAGTGCAGGGATGGGCCGGGCCCTGGCCGGTGGACGAGCGATGGTGGGACGCAGCCTCGGCGCGCACGGCCGCGCGGGCTCAGGTGCTGTTGGAAGAATCGCGGGCGTTGCTGATGATCTGTGAAGGCGGTGGATGGTCGGTGGAGGGCGTGTACGAATGAGCTCGTAGGTACAGCCAGCTGTACCGGACATGGTCGAGTCGACTGTACGAACAGTAGGGGCGCTGGCGCCATCGCACCGACGCCATCGGGCGCCTAGCGTTGATGACATTCAAAAACTCACTGTTGCAATGATTCTCGTCGTTGCAACTCTTCGCGAGGAGTGTCATGAAAACGGCGGGTCGAGCTGACGTTTCCGGAACCGATCGACTTCACTACGAGCCGATGGAGCTACGCGACGCACAACTTCTGGCGTACGACGAGACCGGCGAAGGCCGGATCGTGGAGGTGTTCGGCGATGTCGCCACCGCCGAGCACATCATGATCTTCGTGCCGGGCAACGACAACGGACTGGGAAACTACTTCGACGAGAACCGTCCGACAGGACCACGCGCGAGCGGATGGACACTGGGAAGGATGCTCCGAACGCTCGGGCCGAACGACCGCGTCGCGGTGATCGTGTGGGTCGGTTATCGGACGCCGTGGGGATTTCTCGAGTCGTTCTCCCGGACACTTGCAGAACTTGGTGCGATAGATCTGGCGCGGTTGACTCGTATCCTGCCGCGATCGGCGCATGTGACGCTCGTCGGACACAGCTACGGGGCCGTGGTGTGCGGACTCGCTCTCCCGTCGGCGCGAGTGGACGATTGCGTGGTGCTGGGTAGTCCGGGGATGGGGACCAGTTCGCGCGAAGACCTGTGCTTTGCCGGAAATCTCTGGGCTGCGCTTGGTCCGTCGGACTGGATCCGCTACTTCCCACGCGTGAAGATCGGCCGCATCGGGCACGGCCCGTCTCCAGTTCGGGCGCAGCACGGAGCCATTGTTTTCGGTACCGGTGCCGTTCGAGGGCATTGCGGCTACTTCGCCGATGCAAGCGAGTCGCTGCGAAACATCGCGAGGATCGGACTCGGTCGCTACGACGAGGTCACGCGACCAGGGGAGTTGCAGCCTCGGCTGACCGCGTCAGCAATCCGTGAGGACGGGTCTATCCTGGGAACTCGTGAGTGTCGCTAACGTACGAAGTGCCGGCGGGGTCCAGATCAGCTACCGCGATTCCGGCTCGCATCCCAGTGTGGCCGATCTGCCTCCGGTAGTCCTCGTGCACGGGATGGGCGGCGACAGCGGTACCTGGGACAAGTTCGCGCGGACCTTGCGATCACGCAACCGGCGAGTTGTCTCGGTCGACCTTCGCGGCCACGGCCGGAGCGCTCGTGCGTCGTCGTATCTGTTCGAGGAGTTCGCGGACGACGTCATGGACGTGTGTGATCATCTCGAACTCGAGCAGGTGGATCTGGTCGGCCACTCGCTCGGCGGGCACGCGGCGTCGTTGATCGCGCAGAAACGTCCCACTGCGGTGCGGAAGTTGGTCATCGAGGAAGCGCCGTTACCACTACGTGCGGGTGACCCGGAACAGGTGTTCGCGAGGAAATTGCCGAGTGTCCCAGAACTGTGGCATGCCACAACAAGTTTGGTGCGGCATCCGCGAGCCGCGTTGACGTTCGATCGCTCGATGACGCGGTCCGCGCTCGAGCAGTTCCGCCGGCCGGATCCGCAGTGGTGGGATCGGTTGCCGCTCATCGAGGCTGACATGTTGTTCCTGCGTGGAGGTCTGGGCGGGATGGTGGATCCTGTTCGCCTCGACGCTGTTGCAGCCACCGTCGCACGCTGCGAATTGGTCTCTTTCCGTACCGGCCACAGTGTCCACCGCGACGGTCATCGCCAATTCGAATCCGTTGTGTTGCCGTTCATTTCCTGAAAGCGCAATACTTGATCGGTGATGCCACGAACCCATCCGAAACGTGTGTGGCACCGAATGTACTTCCATGCATACCAACGGCAACGACTGGTCCGCACACGAATACGTCGACGCGGTAGCACGATCCGTTCACGGTGAGACAGTTCGATGGCCGCAGGGTCCGAGCACGGATGCGGTGATCGTTCTCCCCGTTCATGCCCGAAACCATCCGGGGAAGAACGCAGTTCTGCTCTGGAATCACGACTTCGGTTGGTCGTGGGGCGTCGAGGAGGCTGATGTGCGAAGGACGATTTCGATAGTCGACACTCTCGGCATCGGCCGGACACCGGATCCGCTGCGCTGTGCGGATCGGGTAATCGAGCTGATCAGTCAGGCGGTTTGCTCGAGCATGTGTAGCGAAGAGTGATTCGGTCAACTCTGGGGCGACAACGCCTCCGAGAGGACGACGCACGTGAACCCAGAGAACGTTCCAGCCTCGCATTGTCATTCATTGCCGCGCCGGACGTTCCTCGGTGGCGTCGGTGCTCTTGTCCTCGCCGGAGTGGCAGACGTCGCAACCGGCGCGGTGAGCGCGGCGTCGGTACAAGCAGCACCCGCCGATCGGTTTCCGCAGAAACCCAACATCGTTGTCATCGTCACCGATCAGGAACGCCGGCCGATGTACTGGCCCCAAGGCTGGGCTGAACAGAATCTGCCCAACCGCAAGAGGATTGCCGATCACGGGCTGAGTTTCGACCAGGCAGTGTGCAACACCGCGATGTGCTCGCCCAGTCGCAGTACGTTCTTCACCGGCCTCTACCCCGCGCAGCACGGGGTCACCAGAACGCTCACCGAAGGTGGCACTGTCTCACCCACCGAGCCACAGTTGCAGGTCTCCGAACAGAACATGGCAAAGCTGCTGGCGTCGGCCGGCTACAACGTCCAGTACCGGGGGAAATGGCATCTGAGCAAAGGCGTCGAGGGTGGTGATCCGACAAGCGAGGACGTGGCAGGATTCGGCTTCGAGGGGTGGATTCCGCCGGACGCGGGCCAGGACACCAATCCGGATCACTTCGGTGGCGGGTGCGCAGACCATGATCGCCGTGTCGCCGAGGAAGCTGTCGAGTTTCTCTCCGGACCCGCAGTCGCATCCGGACAGCCTTGGGCGCTGATCGTCTCGTTCGTGAACCCGCACGATGTCCTCGCGTACCCCCAGACGTGGAACGCGATGAACGGCACGTGCGACAACTACGGATCGGACGCGCCGGGCGCCTTCGAGCAGGGTATCGACTTGCCGCCCACCTTCGACGAGATCCTGGCGCTCAATCACAAACCGACAGCCCAGGTTCAGTCGGAACTGCTGTTGGCAGCCGGTCTCGGGCCGCTGCTCGGACCCGATCAGGCGCGCAACTACATCAACTTCTACGCCTATATGCACAAAGTGGTCGACGAACACATCGGCAGCGTGCTCGACGCGATCGAAGCCACTCCACAGATGCTCGACGACACGGTGATCGTTCGGATGTCCGATCACGGGGAGATGGGGATGAGCCACGGAGGTTTGCGGCAGAAAGTGTTCAACGCCTACGAGGAAACGCTGCGCGTTCCACTGGTCATCAGCAACCCCTTGCTGTTTCCCGAACCCGTTCGCACCGACGCCCTGGCGTCGTTGATCGACGTGATGCCCACTCTCGCCACGCTCGCCCAAGCGCCTGCGCGTCAATCGTGGAACTTCTTGGGTACCGATCTGACACCGGTCATCGTCGACGCCGCCGCTTATCCGCAAAGTCCCAGCGCGCAGGTTCAGGACACGATTCTGTTCACCTACGACGATCAGAACTGTGCGACGCCCGACGGTCAGAACATCGTCACGCAGCCCAACCACATTCGGTGCATACGCGAGAGCCGCTGGAAGTACACGATGTACTTCGATCCTGCGGGAGTTGCTGCGCCGCAATACGAACTGTACGACTTACAAGCCGACCCCTTGGAACTGAACAATCTCGCCAATCCGCTCAACATCGGTTCGTATCGGCCGGATCTGGCAGCTCAGATGAACGCCAAGCTCTTCGCAGTGATGGAGACCAAGGGTGTTTCCCTGAAGGAATAGATCGAATTTCGTCAAAACTGATTCACGTTTCAGTTCTGCGGGCATGCTGGTGGGGCATCTGTCTTCGGTTCGGGAAGAAGGAATGTCATGACTGTCACCTCGCCGGGGCGAGAAGGTTTCAGTTCTCTTCGGTCGGGAGGGTTGAACTGGGATTCGTTCCCACTCCGATTGTTCACCAAGGGAAACGCCAAATTCTGGAACCCAACCGACCTCGATTTTTCGCAGGATGCCCGTGACTGGCAGGAGCTGACCAGCGAACAACAGCGCAGCGCCACCTTCCTGTGTGCGCAGTTCATCGCCGGTGAAGAAGCCGTCACCGAAGACATTCAACCGTTCATGAAAGCAATGTCGACCGAGGGACGATTCGGCGACGAGATGTACTTGACGCAGTTCTGTTTCGAGGAAGCCAAGCACACCCAGGTGTTTCGGCTGTGGATGGACGAAGTGGGATTGACCAGTGACCTGCATTCCTACGTCGCTGACAATCCGTACTACCGGCAACTGTTCTACGAGGAGCTGCCGTCGTCGCTACGCATTCTCGAGACAGACCCCAGCCCGGTCAACCAGGTGCGTGCCAGCGTCACGTACAACCACGTCATCGAGGGCAGTCTGGCGCTGACGGGTTACTACGCCTGGCAGAAAGTTTGTGCGACGCGCGGAATCCTCCCTGGCATGCAGCAATTGGTGCGAAAGATCGGTGACGACGAACGACGGCACATGGCTTGGGGGACGTTCACCTGCCGAAGGCACGTCGCCGCCGACGATCACAACTGGGACGTCGTCCAGCAGCGGATGGGTGAACTCATGCCCATGGCCCTCGGAATGATCAACTGGGTCAACGATCAATTCGAGGTGCAGCCGTTCGGTTTGGACAATCAGGAGTTCCTCGAGTATGCCGCAGACCGTGCACAGCGCCGACTTTCGGCGATCGAGTCTGCACGCGGGCGCGACGTCGCCGAGATCGACCTCGACTATTCGCCGGAGACCCTCGAGGAAAAGTTCGGGGCAGAAGATGCCGCTGCGATGAGTGAGGCGGCCAAATGACTGCGAATTCTATTGGGGCCAAGCCGAGTTCTGGATGACCTCGACAAAATCGATGTGCCGAAATCCCGGCACGAAATGTTCGAGTACGTCAGCGTTCACCGTCCCGAACGTGCTTTCGGGACGGTGCTTGAAGCCGTCGGTGAAGGCCTTCAAGATCTGATTCTTGAAATCCGGACGGGGGTGGGCCGCGGTGACGGCGTCGATGTCGGCCTGGTCGAGTTCGCTGTATCCGATTCCGAGTACATCGGTCTCCACACCCGCTGTCACCAAGGCGATTTCGGGCTCCAGCCGCGAGGGGACCTCGGGCGTCGTATGTAGAGCGATGCCTTCCCACACTTTGCGGATGTCGGTTTCGTCGACTTCGTAGCCGGTGAGGAATCGCCGCGCTTCGTCCGCGCTGTCCAATTCGAATCGCGCCGTACTGTCCCGGAATTTCTCGGTGAGCCCCAGGTCGTGAAACATGGCGCCGACGTAGAGCAATTCGGGGTCGGCGTGCAGTCCCAAACGCGCGCCTTGCAGCGATCCGAAGAGGAAGACGCGTCGCGAGTGGTGAAACAGTAACTCGGACGCCGTATCTCGGACGAGTTCGGTGGCGTCGGCAGCCATCTTCGAATCGGGGATTTTCACACCGGCAATGATCGTGTTCATCGGTACCTGCTCTGCTCGTCGCTGCTGCGAATTTCTCGGTCTGTCCCAGTGTCGGTCGAGCACGCACGCGAGCGCACCCTGATCTCGGCCATACTGTCCACAGATCAGGACGAAGGGGAGCGATCGTGACCGCAGTGCATCGAGTTGCCGTCCTGGTGTTCGACGGCGTCAAACTGCTCGACGTCGCAGGTCCGAGTGAGGTGTTCGCAGAGGCCAATCGCGGCGGAGCGAACTACGAGTTGGTGATCTGCTCGGTAGGTGGACACGATGTCGACTCGTCGACCGGCATGCGCATTCCGGTCGACTGTGACGTCGCAGATTCCGGTTCCTTCGACACGTTGCTGGTCATGGGTGGCGACGTGTTCCCGTCGATGCCGGTGAGTCCGGAATTGCGTGAGGCAGCGAGCGATCTGGCGAGACGTTCAGGTCGGGTTGCCTCGATCTGTACCGGGACATTCATCCTGGCGGCGAGTGGACTGCTCGATGGACGCCGCGCAACGACGCATTGGCAACACACGGCAACGCTGGCGCGCGCCTATCCGCAGATCACGGTAGTTCCCGACGCCATTTTCATCCAGGACGGCACGGTGTTCTCGTCTGCGGGTGTGACCGCCGGGATCGACCTCGCGCTCGCATTGCTCGAGCGAGATCATGGTGCAGAAATGGCCCGACGTGTCGCACAGCTTCTGGTGGTATTTCTCCAACGTCCAGGTGGGCAGTCACAGTTCTCGCCGTCGTTGAGCGGGCCGCGGCCCCGGGTGCCCGCGCTTCGCGCAGTGGTCGAGGCGGTGGCCGCCGATCCGGCGGGGGAGTACTCGGTCGACGAACTGGCTGCCCTGGCGCACCTGAGCCCACGGCATCTGACGAGGCTCTTTCGGGAAGAACTCGGTACGACGCCGGCCAAATACGTCGAGTTGATCCGTTTCGACTCCGCGAAAGCGCTCCTCGATGCCGGCCACTCGGTGACCGAAGCCGCGCAATTGGCGGGATTCGGCAGTTCGGAATCCCTACGACGAGCATTTTCCACGCATCTCGGAATCTCGCCGCAGGTGTACCGCCGTCGTTTTCAAGCTTTCGGCTGAGACTGACTTTCGTGCTTGCCTTGCGGCGGGCTCATGCCCTGCTTGTCGAGCCAGGCAAGGCTGTAGTCCGCGATCTCACGCCAGCCGTGGTCGATGGTCAGCGAGTGACCTCGATCGCCGAAGACCTTGTATTCGTTGATCGTCGGGGCCTTGGCGTACTTCTTGAACGAGCTGTCCGAACTGGCTTTCGGGACTGTGCGATCCTTGCCGCCGCCGATCATCAGGAGTGGCCCGCGGCGGGCGTTGAAATCTACTGCAGCGGGGCTGTGGGGCGCGAAGTTGGCGAGTGCTGCCTCGAACAACGGCCGACCAGGGGCGGGAATCGCATACTGCTCGAACAATGCGTCGGACTCGTCCTTGGACACGGCGCTGGCAAAGGATTTGTGGAACGACTCTCTGTTGTGTGAGTACGCCTTCCGGTAGTTCCCGGGGTTGGACAGGACCGGGAAAACACTGCCCAGTTGAACGAGGGGAAGTTTCAACACCCCTTTGGGCTGAGCCGGGTCGATGGCAATTGCCGCGGTCGCCAGCTTCTGGCCCAGAAGTTTCTGCGCGATCAAACCTCCGAACGAATGCCCCACCACGATCGGTGGTTCGTCGAGATCGGCTATCACCTTGGCGTAGTGATCCGTCACGTCCTCGATGCCGTGTCCCGCGATGTCTTCCGGGTGTTCACGCGTCTCACCCACGGTCGACGCGTCCCCTGGCCATCCCGGCGCCATTGTGGAGTACCCCTGCGCGCTGAAAACCTGCGCCCAGGGGTCCCAGGTGGTCGGGTGCATCCAAAGTCCGTGGATGAACAGAACAGTCGGGTTGGACTTGGGCGACATGCGCGCTCCCCGCTATCGGACCGATGATCGATACGGGATGCCCGCTTTTTACAACCTCATTCACATTTTCGGCGAGCTCTTCCGTCGGGCCGTTCCGTTCTGTTGTGCGAAGATGGCACGATCGTGGCATGGCACCAACTGGATCTGCGAAGGCGATGGCACTGTGGACCACCGCTTTTGTTGTCTCACAAGCGAATATTGCTCGCCTACTCGGGCCGGTGGCTCCCAAAGTATTGGAAGTGCAGACGGCGTTCTCCGCTCGCCGGTACGTCGAGATCTTGGACTCCATGGACGACGAGGCCACGGCACGATTTCGTAGTCACTACTACCCCGACTTCGTACATCCCGCGATCTACGCGATGGCTTTGCGGTCAGCGGGCACGAGGCTCGGGGAGCGGGTTCCCCTTTCCCCGGCAACTCGGCGCGCCCTTGCCGTAGTGCCGGTACTGTCGGCGGCCGGCGACTACGTCGAGAACGTGGTCGGACTCCATTTCCTCGATCATCGCGACAGGATCACCGACTCGAGGGTTCGCGCCGCTTCGACCGTCAGTATTGCCAAATGGGTGCTCGCACTCGGAACTCTCGGATATTTGTCGCAGGGTTTTGTCAGAGTATGGGTATCGCGAAAATGAGGAGCACTGATGGCAGTCGAACTCGGCACCGAATACTTCGCTGACGGAGAAGAGTTCCGTCGATGGCTGTCCGAGAACCACGAGTTGGTCCCCGGCCTTTGGCTGAAAATGGCCAAGAAGACCTCGTCGCACAGTTCGATCGACTACGACCAAGCGTTGGACGTTGCCCTGTGCTTCGGCTGGATCGACAGCCTCGCACGGCGAATCGACGACGATTTCTTCGTACAGAAGTTTTCGCGACGCACCGCGCGGAGTCCGTGGTCCAAACGCAACGTCGAGATAGTCGCCCGCCTCGACGCTGCGGGACTTCTCGAGCCTTCCGGCATCGCCGAGATCGAGAAGGCCAAGGCCGACGGTCGATGGGATCGCGCGTACGAGGGATCAGCCAAGGCCGAGGTACCGAAAGACTTTCTCGATGCGCTCGCGGAAAACCCGAAGGCTCGTGAGTTCTACGCGACGCTCAATTCCACCAACCGATTCACCATCGCGTACCGACTGCAGGAGGCAAAGCGTCCGGAGACGCGAGCCAGGCGGATCGAGAAGTTCGTGAACCAGCTTGCGGAGGGCAAGAAGTTCTATTGAGCTGCCGCGTCACTGGGCCACAGGGACTTGCGAATCGACACCCAGCGAGGCTGACACAATGGGCCTCGTGATCGAAGCCGAAACCTGTTCCGCACTGTCTGCTGTCGATGAGCCGCTGGCAGGCAGCGCTGCCGTCGTGCAGGGCTGGGTATGCCTCGAATTCAATGCCGCGTGGGGTCGTGACGTGTTGGACGGTACGGCCTTGGGGGAGGAGCTTGCCGCCGAGCTGAGCCGCCGAGCCGATGCAGCGAACGTACGAATCATGTTCGTTCGGCGACCCGGGCGCACCGATCCGATGACTGATGGACACACCGTCCTGCTTGTGCGCTCCGATCCGAGCGACTCATGGTGTGAAAGGTTGCACATCGATTCGCCGATGGAATTACTCGACGTCGATTTCTTCTTGTTGGATGGGCCGCCACCAGGACTGGGCGAGCAAGTGACCGAGCCAGTCGTATTGGTTTGCGCACACGGCAAGCGCGACCAGTGCTGCGCTGTATTCGGCAGGCCGATCGCCGCAGCGCTGATGTCGTCCTTCGGACCCCAGGTGTGGGAGTGTTCGCATACCGGCGGGCACCGATTCGCGCCGTCGATGATCCTGTTGCCGAGCGGCAATACGTACGGCCGTCTGTCGGCAAGTGAGAGTGTCACGGCCGTGGAGGTGGCTTCCCGAGATCAGGTCCATTTGCCAGGCCTGCGTGGACGGAGTTGTTGGTCTCCTGCGGGGCAGGCTTCGGAAATTGCTGTGCGACAGCAAATAACCTGCGGAATCGACGACTTGGCTGTCATCGAGCAGGCGAGTGACGGGACATGCGTCGTCGCACATGTGGACGGCCGGCAATGGGCCGTGGAGACTGCAGTCTCCGAACTCGCGCCGCGTCCACCGAGTTGCGGCGCGGCGCCCAAGCCGGTCAGGCCGGTTGTCGTCACGTCGATTCGAGACCTGTGATTTCATCGTCGGTTTTCTACGATCAGTCTCGATGAACTCGGGTGTGGGTCATCGCTACTGCAACAGGAGCGCAATGACTGCGGGCGGTAATTGACGTTGTCCGAGGAGGTTTACGCGTTGGCATCCGTCGAGTTCGACTGCCATCCGCGTGCCGCCCGATCCGTCGGGACGAAGTACGTCGATCGAAGCGATGTGATGGGCGACGAGATCGCATGGGCCTGCAGGTGGCGCGGTGGATGCAACCTCCATCAGATCAGTACTCTGCTGGCGTGACAAGCGGATTCGGGACTCGGGCAGCGGCGGTTCGGTGGAATAGCGGCACACCAGTAGTCTGCCGACGTCGGAAATCGGTGTAGCCAAAGCTGTTTCCGTCAGTGGGCGCGCGTGAGTGTCTTCGTGTTCTGCCATGCGACTCATGTCAGCTTCAGTGGTCGTCGCGAACGGTTGTCCGATCGACTCCGCGCAGGTTCCGGCGTCATCGGAGGAGATGCCGTCGACCGGATGCTGCGCGCGGCTGATCTCATGTAGTTGGCTCAGGGCTGCGTGTGGTTTCTCTTGCAGTCCGCAGGGCGCGGTCGGCCAGGTAGGGCGTATGGCTGCTCCTGCTTCGTCTACCAGCCACAAACCGGCTGGCGGGACGAGACGGTACGCGCAGTCGGCCCGGACGTTGGCAGGAAATCGACGAGACTGTTCGCGGAATGCATCGTCCACCGCGTGGATGTCCCCCTCGAGGCGTATGGAGTCGATGGTCAACCCACCGTCGGACGTTTCTCCGCGTTCGCATCGAACAACGGCAACGGGGCTGAAATCAGGAGGCGGGTAACCACTTCCCTCGGGGCGAAGTGCGATGCTGCTGTCGCGTGCCTCGGGGGCTACGAGCGCGGCGGTGATATCAGGGGCGAGGCAGTCTGCCCGATCGACCGCCGTCGCGACCGGCGGAGTGAAAGATTCATAGTCTCGAACGCCGGTCCAAACCAACGCAACGGCGACGACACTGACGACGACGATAAAGACCCCAGCTGTGAATCGTCCACTCATACATCGACACTATGTGCTTTTGCGATGGATTGAGGCGAAGTCTCGACCATTGCGGGTGCGACGTAGCATCGCTGCTATGACAGTCGATTTGGTTGCGCCTGACGAGGCCTTGTGGGTGTCCTGGTTGGAGTCGCGTGACGAGTGGGGCGGACCGCAGGCGGATCAGCCCGGCTCGGCCTTGGGAGTTGCGCAACGTCTGGATCTCGACCTTGCCTCCCGCGATGGGTTCGGGCACTGGGTGCAGGAGTTGTTGGCGCAGCCCGAGGCGTTGCCGGGGCCCGACATTGTCCCGGCAACCAACTGGTGGATCGTTCGAGACGGCAGGTATCTCGGTGCTATCCAGTTGCGGCACAGCTTGAATGAGTTCTTGGCTGATCTTGGTGGTCATATCGGCTACGGGATTCGGCCGTCGGAACGGCGGAAAGGGATAGCGTCGGCTGCTCTGCGGGAAGTGCTCACGTATGCCGGCGACCCGGTGGGGCTCAGTCGCGTCCTGATTACCTGCGACGAAACGAACGCGGGTTCGCGTAATGTTATCGAAGGGTGTGGGGGACTTCTCGATAGCGTGCGCCCAGCTGATCAGTTGTCGCGCAACCTCGGCCATTCGGGAGACACGCTTCGCTACTGGGCGGCCACGGGCCGGTCAAGCGCCAGTTGACCGTTTTTGACCGTCAACGGGAAGTCGCGGTCGCAGGGTAGGCGACACGGGACGCGATGCTTTCGCTGAGGTCGTGGATTTCTGCGGCGAGGACGTCTCGGCTCTTCGTGTCCGACTCGTGAACGAAGGTTGTCGATCCCAGTGTGGCACCGCAATATTCGATGATTCCGCGTTCGATCTGTGTCCGGAAGGCCTCGTACACGCCGTGTCGGTCGAAACTCTCGGCGTCGTCACCTGCGACTGGAATCAGGTGGACGGTGAGTCGGTCCAGTTTCTTCACGAATTCGCTTCCCGGGGTGAATTCGTACGCCCATCCGCTGACGAAGACTCGATCGATCCAACCTTTGAGTAGTGCGGGCATCGACCACCAGTACATCGGAAACACGAGAATCAGATCGTCTGCACGATCGATTCGGTCCTGCTCGGCTACAACGTCGGCCGGGGGAGTCCCTTTGCCGCGGAACAGGTTCACATCGGCTTCGGCGAATCGGGGATCGAAATTCTCGGCATGTAGGTCCGCGAAGTCGACGTCGCCGCCCAGGTCGCGGATCGCGTCGGCGGTAGAACGGGCGACATGCTGGGTAAGTGACTGGGGATCGGGGTGGGAGACTACGACGAGTGTGGTCATGAGCGTCCTTCGGTAGATGGTGCGCTTATGTACTAAGAGTAGGTTACTATTGGTATATAGCGCAAGGAGGTGTCCGATGGCACGTACGAGACTGTCGCGAGCCGGCAGGTACGAACAACTCGTGGAGGTGTCGTGGGCGTTGGTGCGAGAGGAGGGTGCGGACGCGCTGACCCTTGGTCGGTTGGCTGAACGTGCCGGCGTTGCAAAGCCAGTTGTATACAGCCATTTCGCCTCTCGCGCCGCGTTGTTGGCAGCCCTCTTCAAGGAATTCGACGATCGTCAGACGGTGATGCTCGAGGAGTATCTCGATGCCGCGGATGAGTCTCTGAACGGACGCGCGAATGCCATCGCCGACTCCTACGTCGGATGTTCGCTGGCGCAGGGGCGTGAACTGACGGGTGTGCTTGCAGCGCTAGAGGGTTCGCCCGAGCTGGAGCGGGTCAAGCGTGAATCGGAACACGCCTATTCCGAACGATGTCGGGAGGTGCTGACTCCCTTTGGTGCGGGCGGAGGACTTGCGCAACCTTCGATGACCGCAATATTCGGTGCTGCAGAGGCACTCTCGCATGCGGCGGTAGCGGGAGCGCTCTCGCCCGACGATGCTCGAAGCGAACTTGCCGCACTGATAGTCGCGGTGGTCGGCCGGACCTGAGGTCACCGGTTATCTTGGTGCCCATCCAATTCGACGCGCTCACGCATGGATTCGGATATCGCTGTCAGAGTTCTGACGAACGCGTCGATCGCGGGAGCAAATGGAGGTTTGCCGTAGGTTGCGACGGAGACAGTGCGTCGCTCGCCGGGAATGCGGTGTGCGCGGATACTCGGGTTCTGATGTGCCTGGAGGGCGAGGGCCGGAAGGGTGCTTACCCCGCTTCCGGAGGCGACCAGGGCTTGGACGGCGACGTAGTCGTCGGTCTCGAACTCGATCCGCGGAATGAATCCAGCTCGATTGCAAGCGGTGAGGAGGTGGGCTCGGCAGCTCGGGCAACCGGCAATCCAGGTCTCACCGGCGTAGTCCGTGATCTCGTTGGCGGCATCTGCATTCCGCGCAGAGGTGATCAGGTACAACGGATCTTCCAGTAAAGCCGTCTGCGCGACATGCTTGAGCCCGACTTCAGGGGTGTCCTCGTGCGCGAAGACAACAGCTACGTCGACATCGTTGTTACGGAGCAGTGCAAGTGCTTTGGGTGGTTCTGCATCAACGAGGCTGATGGACACATCGGGGTACTGGGACGTGAACGCTGCCATCGCCTGCGGAATCAAACTCGCCAGGGCTGACGGGAATGCGGCCAGTCGTACCCGCCCGGCCCTCAGTCCTGCGTACGTCTGGACTTCGGCTACCGCTGCGTCGACGTGGCCGAGGATCTCGGTGGCTCGCCGAACCAGCACTGCGCCGGCGTCCGTCAGGCGCAGTCCACGACCCGCTCGCTGGAACAGTGGAACCCCGACTTCCGATTCGAGCTGTCGAAGGTGGTGACTGATGGAGGGCTGCGCGTAACCGAGAGAATCGGCGGCGGCTGTCACCGACCCTTCCTGTGCAACAGCGACCAGGACCCTCAGTCGAATTGGATCGAGCATGCCAAAATCATAGAAGATTTCGATGCTTTGGACGAAAACACGTATTGGATCTATGAATCGGTGTTTGGCAGGGTGAATCACATGGCACCGGCATCTGATCTCACGGCATCAAACCAGCTACATCCACCCGTATGGGCAGACATCGAGCGTGCCAGTCAGGTCGTCCGTCGGCATCTACCGGTCACGCCCCTGATATCGCACCCGACCTTGGGTGCGGGCTCGTGCAGCCAATTGTTCGTCAAACACGAGAACGTGCACCCCACGGGTGCGTTCAAGGTTCGCGGCGGACTGAACCTGGTGGCAGGACTGGATGAGGCGACGCGGGCGCGGGGGATTGTCGGCTACTCGACCGGAAACCATGCTCAATCCTTGGCGTATGCCGCGGCGGGTGCGGGCGTGCGGTGTGTGATCGTCATGCCGGTTGGGGCGAATCCAGTCAAGGCTCACGCTGTCCGCATGCTCGGAGCCGAGCTCATCGAGCACGGTGTGAACTTCGACGAGGCACGTGCTCATGCCGATTTCATCAGCGAACGTGACGGCCTGCGTCTCGTGAGCGCCGCCAATGAGCCGGCAATCCTCGCCGGTGTTGCAACGGCCTACGTCGAACTCCTCGAACAACAACCTGATCTGGACGCGGTGGTGGTCCCAGTCGGTGGCGGCAGCGGTGCGGCGGCGGCGTGTCTCGTCGCCAGTGCGCTTGCACCGCACCTCGAGGTGTTCGCAGTGCAGTCTGAGGCCGCACGAGCCGCACATGACTCGTGGAGTTCCGGCACGTGCGTCGAGCGCCCGAACACCACCCGTGTCGAAGGGCTTGCGACCGGTGCGGGGTTCGCACTCACTCAACGTGTCTTGCGTGAACGCCTCGGGGGATTCCTGCTCGTCACGGACGATGACATCACCCTCGCGCAGCGGGCGTTGCTCTACGACGCTCACACTTTGAGCGAAGGCGCCGGTGCGGCCGCACTTGCTGCGGTCTATGCGCATCCGAACACCTTCGCTGGCAAGCGCGTTGCTGTTGTCTGCACGGGCGCCAATGCCTCCGAGAATGAGATCCGCAGGGTCGTCGGCTGACCGATGGCATGATCGGAACCATGGGCCAGTTTGGTAGGGCGGCACCAATTTTGCATCGCGTATGTGTGTCTGGAACAAGATTTCGCTTCCACGATTCAGCAAAGTGAACAGGGTCGCATCTCGCGACAGCAAGGCCACCGTGGAGGAGACGTGATGCTGCCGACAATCGTCGTTCGGGACGGGACTGTGCTCGATGGTAGAGGGAGCCCGCCCAGGAAAGCGGATGTTGCGATCTCCGGTGACACGATCGTGGAAGTCGGAACGATCGGTGCTGTGCCGGGGGCGATCGACATCGATGCTCGCGGTTGCATGGTGGCTCCCGGTTTTGTGAATGTGCTCAGCCATAGTTACCTCACGCTGCAGCAAGACCCACGAGGATTGTCGGACTTGTATCAGGGGGTCACAACCCAGGTCTTCGGTGAAGGCGTGTCTCTCGGACCGGTCACGGGTTCGATGACTCCGGCGATGCTCGGATTGGGCGCGATTCCAACTGGGGTGCAATCACATTGGCCGAGGTTGCATGATTTTCTCGAATCCTTGGAGACGAACGGCGTCGGTTTCAACGTGGCGAGCTTCGTCGGCGCGGCGAATCTGCGCATGGTGGTTGCGGGTGTGGACAATCGCCTGTTGAGTGAACAAGAGCTGGCCGAAGCGTGTGCCCTGCTCGACGAGGAGCTTGAAAATGGAGCTCTCGGAGTGGGTTCGGCTCTGATCTATCCACCCGGAAGCTATGCGGATTCCGGCGAGTTGCGAGCATTTTCGCAGGTGCTCGCCAGACACGATGCCGTCCATATCTGCCATCTCCGAAGCGAAGGGCAGAGGTTTCTCGAAAGCATCGAGGAACTGGTCGATATCGCTCGAACGACAGGAGCGCGCGGGGAGATCTACCACCTCAAGGTTGCTGGTAAGTCGCACTGGCACAAAATGTCCGAGGCCTTGCAATTGGTTGAGTCGGCTCGCGAGGACGGTGTGCGAATCACCGCGGACGTATATCCGTACGAGGCGGGGAACACGCTGCTCAGTGCCGCGTTGCCACCGGAGTTTCGGTGTCGTGACACGACGGCCGGGCGCACGCACCTGAACTCGACCGGTGTCCGAGAGCAGATCCGCGAGAGGATCCATCGTGAGGACGAGGACTGGGAGAATCTCTACGCTGCGTCCGGAGGCGCCGATGGGGTGACGATCTTGTCCGAGGTACCGGCACTCGGGATCCGAGCGGGGGAAGCTCTGGGATCTATTGCTCGGAGGATGGGGCATCACGACCCGGTAGACACCATACTGGCTGTTCTCGACGCTCTCCCCACAGCCGAGGCTGCCTATTTCATTGCGTCGGAGGACAACACGCGAACTGCCTTCGAGCGTCCCTGGGTTTCGGTTGGTTCCGATGCCGATGCTCAAAGCACGGAGACCCTTTTCGCGGGGCAACCCGTCCACCCCCGTTCATTCGGAACTTTCGCCCGTATTCTGAGCCGCTACACCCGCGGCATTGGCGGGCAATCAGTCGAGGAATGCGTTCGCCGAATGACCAGCCTTCCTGCTGAAAACTTCGGTTTGGCGAAGCGGGGCTACATTGCGCCAGGGGGATACGCCGATCTGGCGATCTTTGACCCCTCGCAGGTAGAGGATCTCGCGACATACGACAACCCAAGAGTGTATGCGACCGGAATGCGGCACGTTGTGGTCAATGGGCAACCGGCACTGTCGGACGGGGTGCCGACGGGGATGCTTGCAGGGCGCGCACTTCGGCGCTCGCGCAACGGGTTCGATGCAGTGAGGTGACGAGCTGGCACCGGGGTCAGCTCCGGATCGGCGAAGCGGCCACTGCCGGGAACGACCCTTCAGCGGCCACTTCGCCGGACCACGTGAGAGCCCTCAGAATTTCGCCGGGGTTTGCGGAACGATCATGGCCACCAGAGCCGCCGCAGCCGTCGCGCCGACCAGGACTCCGAACGCGGCCATGTACGAGAACTGGTCCACCATCCATCCCATCACGAGGGGGGTGATGAAACCGGCGAGCTGTCCACAACCGTTGATCAAACCCATTCCGGAACCGAGGAATTCGGCAGGCAATGCCCGCAACGGGAGGGCGAAGATCGACATCGAGCACAGTCCGCTGACGCCCATCGCGAGGGTTTGATAGAACGTGAACATCGCGACGGTATCGGTGGTAGTCATCAAGAACAGCAGAATGGCGGAGGTGGCCATGCACGGAACGAGCAGAATGCGCGCGCTGTCGTGAAAGTACTTGTCCACCAGACGTCCACCGACGACGATGGCCAATGCCGTGACGATGAACGGGATCGCCGCGAAGATTCCCGTATCGATCAGCGAGAGCCCCTTTTCGTTGAGGAGGTAGCTCGGCACCCAGGTCAACAGCCCATATCCGGCCATGTTAGCCAGGCAGAACAGAAGTGCGAACTTCCAGACCGAAACGGACTTGAATACCGCGGCGCGTGAGTGTTCACTGGCGAGCGGTTGCAGTGCGGCCTCCGGATCTTCCGTGATCTCTGTGTCCAACGGCGCCGGGAGCACCAACCAGACGACTGTGCCGATCACGGCGCCGACTATGGCCACCAGCCAAAATGCGTCCCGCCAACCGACGGCCATGAGAACTGGGGCGATGATCAATGGTGCGATGCCGGGGCCCAGGTTGTTTGCACCGATCATGAAGCCCATGGCCGTGGCGCGAGTTTTCGGACGGGTTCGCTCAGCCAGAGCTTTGAACGACGCTGCTGGGAAGAGACCCTGGCTGAGCCCGAACATCGCACGCATGACCATCAGCGAGACGAGTCCCCAGGCGAATCCTGTCAGTGCGGTGAACACCGACCACAGGATCAACGCAACGATCAACAGTGGCCGGGGTCCGAATCGGTCGGCCAGCATGCCGCCGGGGACCTGCCCGAGCATGTAAAAGATGGCGAAGATCGACACGACTCCGCCCAATTGCGTATTACTGAGGGAGAATTCGTCTCCGATCATCGGCAGTGCAAGCCCGATCATCACGCGATCTATCATGTCGATCATCCAGATCGTACTGAGCAGCCCAACAGTCATAGTCGTTGTTCGACGAATTGACTTGTTGTCCAATATGTTTTGTATCGACTTGCCGCCGCTATGCGAGGGTTCCTCAACTGTGGCGCGTTCCGACTTCATCATGCCTCCTGAATTGCGTTGTGCCGCATGGACTGATGAAGTGTGGCAGCGGACACGTAGGCCGCATTGGTCCGTTCGGCCAATAACCGACCGAATGTTTCGTCGGGCGGTACAGCGTCACTCGGGTGAGATTCCGGGTGACGATGTCACCAGAGCTTTAACTGCACAAAGCTCTGTCCACGGTGTCTACGACGTGTTGCGTGGCGGACGCAGTCGTGGGAAGAGCAGTCACCGCAAGGTTTACGGCGCGCCCGTTGTCGGTGATGCCGCCGCGGGTCTCGTAACCGACTATGTCGCCGCCATGGCCCCAGTAGACCCCGCCGCACGAGAGAGTCCTGCTGGTGAGGCCGAGGCCGTACTCGAGTCCGGTGGGCCCGCCGACGTGGACGGTGGTACGCATCTGGTCGAGTTCGGCTGCGGGGAGCAGTCGTCCGTCGAGTAGCGCGTAGAGGAACTGGTTGAGGTCCGAGGTGGTGGAGATCAGCTGCCCTGCGGCCCATCCCCACGATGGGTCCATCTCTGTGACGTCACTCAGTGGGCTGTCTGGTGCGGTGCGGTGGTATCCCTTGGGATGGGGACCCCGGATGGTCATGTCTCCCGGGGATGGGAAGTAGGTGTCGCGCAGGCCGATCGGCGCGAAGATACGTCGATTCATCTCCTCGGCGAGGGGGCGGCCGGTAACCTTCTGTACGAGTAGGCCGGCCAGAATGTAGTTGGTGTTGCTGTACCCCCAACTCGTTCCGGGCGGTGCGTCGGCGGGGTGTTGGAACGCGACGTCGAGCAAATCGTGGGGGTCGGCGTAGCGGTATCTGATCTCTTCGTCATTGACGTGTATTCCGTAATCGGGGAGTCCGCTGGTGTGTTGGAGGAGTTGGCGGATGGTGATGTTGTGGCCGTCGATCCCGTCTCCGCGGACGAGTCCGGGTAGGTAGGTCTCGATGGGGGTGTCGAGTTCGATCTTTCCTTCGGCGACCAGTTGCAGGACCACTACTGCGGTGAAGGTTTTGGTGTTGCTGCCGATTCGTATCTGGCCGTTGGGGGGTACCTCTGATCCGGTGGTCAGGTCACCGACTCCTGCGGTGTAGTTGTGGGAGTTGCCGTTTCGGTCTTGGATGCTTGCGAGGGCGGCGGGTAGTCCGTCCTCGCTCACCAGTGCGTCGAGGGAGCGTTGAACCGCGTCGGACTCGGTGGAGGAAGAACCGACGGTATCGGGACTGAGGGCGGATGACGGCGAGCAGGACGCCAGCGTCATGGCACCGAGGGCCGCCGCGGCAACGACCGAAAAGGTCCGGTGCCGTTTGCGGTCCTGCCGGCGATCTGAGGAAGGGAAGCCCTTTCGAATATTGTTACGCATCAGTAGAACTCCTGAGGATTGGTAGGTTCGGGACATCGTTCGCTCGGGAAGAATTGTTGTTCGATGTTGCGTGCGAAGTCGTGCACGAACATGTTTCCTTCACTTCTCGCACATCGCTGCGTCGACAACTCGCTGTGCTGCTACGAAGGCGTCCTCGCTCATCGGGATGTGATTGAGGGTGAGAGTCACAGCGCGTCCTGTGGTATCGACTCCGCCCGAGGTGCCGAAGCCGGGAATTCCGCCGCCGTGACCCCAGATCTCCTTCCCGCAGGAGCTGTTCACGCGGACTAGTCCGAGTCCGTAGCTGTCCTGCGGGCTCCTGTCGAACGGCACGGTGTGTTTCATCTCGGCGAGCCTGTCATTCGAGACGAGATCGCCGCGTAGCAAAGCCGTGAAGAAAGTGTTGAGGTCGGCGCCCGTTGCGACCATCGCACCTGCGGTGTCGGCCCACGACACGTCGCCATCGGTGACATCGACCTGAATGCCGTCAATCGGGTGATAGCCCTGTGCATGAGAACCGCGGATCTGTGTCTCGCGGGAGGCGGGAAAATAGGTGTCCATCAGTCCGAGCGGATCGATTATGCGGGTGGTGATCTCCTGCGCGGCAGGGCGTCCTGTGACCTTCTCGATGAGCATCCCGAGCAGAATGTAGTTCGTGTTCGAATAGACAGCCTTGTCTTTGGCTGCCGGGCCGGGTGGAAGAGACATCGCGATATCGACCAGTTCAGTGGGGGAGAGTGCTCCGGTGGTTGTGCGCTTGTCCCCACCAGCAGCTGGCCGGGCTTGATGTCTTCCGGCCGTGCTCCGCCGGCGGCGAGGTAGTCCGTCAGTCCACTGGTGTGCTGCAAGAGATCTCGAATGGTGACTCGGTTGCCGTCGTTCCCGTTGCCTACGACCGTTCCGGGCAGGTAGTGCTCGATGCTCATATCGAGGTCGAGCAGTCCGTCGTCGACGAGTTGCATGACGACGGTCGAGACGAAGGCCTTTGTGTTGCTGCCGATTCGGACCCGCGCATCATCGGGGATAGGCTCGCCGGTGGCGGTGTTTCCCATTCCTGCACGAATGATGCGAGTGCCCCGCGACGGGTCGGAGATCACGAGTTGTGCGCCGGGGATCCCCTGCTCGATGACGCCGTCGAGCGCCTGTTGCACGGCAGCGTCGCTTTGCCGAGTGGAATCAGTGGAGTCAGTGGTGTCACCACATCCGCTCACGCCCAATATGAGGGCTGCAGCGGTGACTGCCGGAAGCACGGTGAGCAGGGGGCGACGTCGAAGGGTGGTCATTGGTTGTGGTCTCCTGTTCGTCGAATCTCGTGGTGAGTTCCACATGCAGAGAACAGTATTGACGTGCGTACGCGTCCTCCATGGTGCGAAGTGCAGTCTCTCGGTGGTGCGTGCCGGAGCGTACGGGGTGTAGCCGGCTGCACCTCGGAGTCCGGCGTCTCGCGGCCGATACTGTCGGTTTCACGAGCTATTTCGGAGTAGGCGGCCTTTGGTGATTGACAGGAGGCCTCAGCGACAAAGGGCGATATCCACCGCGTGTTCGAGTTTTCTCCGGGTGGCGTCGTCGACTACTTGCATGCTGACCGCGATGTTCGCTTCGCGTCCGTCGTCGGTAGCGCCCCCGCGTGTCTCGTATCCAGGGAAACTGCCGCCGTGGCTCCAGGACAGGCCGCCACACGGTAGCGGGCGGCTGACCAATCCAAGTCCGTAGCGGGCATCGGGTCCGAAGGTTTCCTCCGCGGGGACGGTAGTGCGCATCTGGTCGAGTTGGGCTGCGGGGAGCAGTCGTCCGTCGAGGAGTGCGTGGAGAAACTGGTTGAGGTCCGAGGTGGTGGAGATCAATTGCCCTGCGGCCCATCCCCACGAGGGGTCTATCTCTGTGATGTCGACGGGAGGCGCGTCCGATGACTCCCGGTAGTAGCCGCGGGGGTGAAGTTCCGAGATCTTCTCGTCGTATGGTTCAGGAAAGTATGTGTGCTGCAGATCGATCGGCGCGAAGATTCGCCGGTTCATCTCCTCGGCGAGGGGTTTTTCAGTGATCTTCTGTACGAGTAGGCCAGCGAGGACGTAGTTGGTGTTGCTGTACTTCCAACTCGTTCCGGGGGCGAAGTCGGCAGGATGTTCGAGCGCGATGTCGAGAAGTTCGCGTGGGTCGTAGTATCGGACTTCGTCTTCCAGGTAGTTGCTGTAGTTGGGGAGTCCGCTGGTGTGTTGGAGGAGTTGGCGGATGGTGATGTTGTGGCCGTCGATCCCGTCTCCGCGGACGAGTCCGGGTAGGTAGGTCTCGATGGGGGTGTCGAGTTCGATCTTTCCTTCGGCGACCAGTTGCAGGACCACTACTGCGGTGAAGGTTTTGGTGTTGCTGCCGATTCGTATCTGGCCGTTGGGGGGTACCTCTGATCCGGTGGTCAGGTCACCGACTCCTGCGGTGTAGTTGTGGGAGTTGCCGTTTCGGTCTTGGATGCTTGCGAGGGCGGCGGGTAGTCCGTCCTCGCTCACCAGTGCGTCGAGTGAGTGTTGAACCGCATCGTGCCGCGCAGCGACGGTATCGGCGGACGACGAGCACGCACCGAGGGTGACCACGCTGAGAGTCATTGCGACGGAACAGAGGGCGCGGTGCCGTTTCCGGCTTTGTCTTTGGGGTGAGGGAGGTTGGCCCTGTCGACTGTGGCGGCGCATCAGTAGAACTCCTTGGAGAGATTGATCGGTCTGGACACGATCCTGTCTGCTGGAGGATTGGTCGCGCATCGCTCCGACGCGGGAAAACCATCTCCCTCGATCGGGGGAGGCCATCGCCGAGCGGCCCAGTCATACTTGTCGAATCATGATCACCGGACTACGACCGCTGATGCGGGGCTCTACATACTCAGCTGTACTTTTCGCCTTTTGTGGTGTGTTGGCAAGCCTGCCACTTCTGGTGGTTGCGATGTTGCCTGCTCTCGCGTGGCAATCCGCACCCGAGTTCGTCCGGGTGCTTTCGGTCCTGCTCATATGGGTGACTTTGGTAGGAGCACTCGGCCTGGTGCATCCTGTGCGACGCGCGCTCATCGTTACTGCCCGCCGACTGCTGCAGGTGTCGCTGCCGAGTCCAGCGCTCGGACACCGTACTCCTAACCTCTCGGAGATTGATCGCTGGCGGGCCCCGCTCTGGATTGTCCTGCATGTCATGGTGGGTTGGCTGGCGGCGCTCGCGACCAGCGTCCTTTTCATCATGGGGATTTCGCTCCCGGGGAACTGGCTCGGCGGCACGGCGCGAATCAGTCTGTTCGATACGTCGGTTGACGTGACGGGTGGATGGACCTGGATCGTGGCGGCCGGCTGCCTCCTGCTTGCGGTAGGAATTTGTGTCCTGGTGGCAACACTGCTGAGATGGCTGGCGCCACGACTGTTGGGGCCGTCCACGGCTGAACGGCTCGCGCTGGCGGAAGAACGTGAACTGCAACTGGCCGAACGTAATCGGGTCGCTCACGAGTTGCACGACTCGATCGGACACACGCTCACCGCCGCCACGATCCAGGCGGCGGTGGCCGGCGAGGTGCTTGCCTCCGATCCTGCCGCAGCGAGGGCCGCCATGCGTAGCATCGAGGAGTCGACACGGGCAGCGCTCGAGGACCTGGACTACGTACTGGGTGTACTTCGCGAGGAGAGGCCTGGGGCTGTACCTTCTCGGACGCTGTCGGACTTGCCCGCGTTAATTGATCGGTTGCGGCATGCGGGGGCGGTTGTGGAGGTGAACCTGTCGGGTGACCTTTCACAGATCCAGGGGACACTCTCTCGCGCGGCGTACCGGATCCTGCAAGAGGGGACGACCAATGCTCTGCGGCACGGGGACAGCGGGCCGATCGAAATCACGGTGGCAGTCGGCTCGGAGAGCGTCGAGCTCAGAGTGGTCAACAGCATCGGGGCAGTGACCGGGGGAAAGGCAGACGTAGTTCGAAGATCAGGGCGCGGCCTGGCAGGTTTGGCCGAGCGCGTGCGACTCTTGAACGGTGAGTTCAAGGCTGGACCGGACGGAGCCCAGGGCTGGCGATTGAGTGTTCAGTTGCCGGTACGGGTGGCACGATGACCGAAGCCAATTGGAGTGAGGACGCCGCCGAACCTGCAAGCATGCCAGTCACCCTGCTGATTGCGGATGACGACGACGTTACCCGCAGCGGCCTGCGTATGCTGCTCGCAGCTCAGCCCGGGATTGTGGTCGTCGGCGAGGCTTCCGACGGTATCGAAGCAGTGGAGCTTTCGCGGCAACTTCGTCCGGATGTGGTGCTGATGGACGTGCGGATGCCGCTGCGCAACGGAATAGAGGCAACTCGGCACCTCCAGGCCGAGTGCACCGAACCGCCGAAAGTCTTGGTAATCACCACTTTCGAAAACGATGGCTACGTCACGGCCGCACTCAGTGCGGGCGCGAGTGGCTTCGTGCTGAAGCGGCTCCCAGTCCCGCAGATCGCAGCGGCAGTACGTGTGGTGGCGGCGGGCGAAGTGATCCTGTTCCCTGCCGCGCTACGCCGGATGGTTACGCCCCGCCCGTTGGTCTCCGCTGAGGCGTTCCCGAATGCAGCGCTGACAGCAAAGGAGGAAGAGGTATTGCGGTTGATGGCCACCGGGCTGTGCAACTCGGATATTGCTCAGGTTCTGGTTGTGAGCCTGGAGACAGTGAAAACGCATGTCGGGAACGTGCTGGCAAAGCTCGGTGCTCAGAATCGGACGCACGCTGTCGTCATCGCCTACGAGTCTGGTCTGGTGGTCCCGGGGTCAGGCACCGATACGGAACCCTGTGCAACTGGCGGTTGATTGCTTTTGTCAGCGTGACCCGGTGAGGATTCGCCGACTGAACCTACAGATCCGTTCCTCTTGCCGAAACGCTCCGAGGCGAAGTCACACCACCGGTCACCAGTGCGTACCGGGCACGAGTCGGGCGGCACGACGGCCGAGTTTGCGGATGCGCGAGCGCGAGTGGTGCTGTCGCGTCGGTGTTGCCGGAGCGTCTGCCGGAGTTTCCTTGTCTACCTGACCCTTTGCCGCCGGAGAATCGGGGAAGGCCTGGTACATCTGGTTGAGAATTCGGTCCTTGGTGTGCGGTGCGAACAGGGTTCCCAGATCACCCAGGGTTCCGAGTGGTACGTCGATGCGTTTGGGGCGGTCGATCAGCGCGCGGATTACCATTGCCGCAGCCTTTTCCGGGCTGGTGATCGGGCCGTTGTTGTATTCGCCGGTCGGAGCGATCATCGGTGTTTCGACCAGGGGCATGTGGATGGTCGTGAAAGTGATTCCGTCCGCCAGGGTTTCAGAGGCGGCTACGTCCGAGAAACCGTCGAGGGCGGCCTTGCTCGCCACGTAGGCCGAGAATCTAGGCGTTGCCGCCTGGACTCCCGCGCTGCTGATGTTCACGATGTGGCCGAAGCGGCGAGAACGCATGGTCGGTAACAAGGCGAGCACCAATCGCACAGCGCCGAAGTAGTTCACGGCCATCGTTCGTTCGTAGTCGTGGAAACGATCAGTGGAGTGGTAAATGCCGCGCCGGATGGATCGGCCGGCGTTGTTTACCAACATGTCTACGTGATCGTGTTCTGTCAGAATGCTTTTGATCGTGTGCTGGACCGACTCGTCGTCGGTGATGTCGCAGGGGTAACCGAACGCCTTGCCTCCGGCTGATCGAATCTCCTGTACTGCGGCATCGAGTTCGTCGGTGCGGCGTGCGATCAGGAGAACGGTGGCGCCCTTCTGAGCAGCGGCAATGGCCGATGCCTTGCCGATTCCGGAAGAGCCTCCGGTGATCAGAACGATCCGACCGACGAGTGGTCCTTCGGGACTGTTACGTCGTGCGCGATTGGGATCGAGGTTTGCGCGCCAGTACTTCCACAACACAGTGGAGTACGACCCGAACTCGGGGACCGCCAGTCCTGATCCGGCCAGGGCGGCAACGGTTCTCGCGGAGGTGAATTTCGGCGCCATCGTCATGTTGTCGAGTAATGCTGCAGGCATGCCGATGCGATCGAGGAAGGCCTTCCGCGCCGATTCTGCCGAATCCATCGGCAATGGCGAGACAAAGGGTTTGGCGATCACGCCCGGCAGGCTGAGTGCGGGCCGGGGCGCTCCGGCGGCCTTGGCGAGTCCGGCATAGATTTCGCGTACCGGTTGAGGTTTCGGATTCACGAGATGGAATGCTTCGCCGTCGTGGCCGGGCGCGTGCATCAATTCGACGAGGGCGGCGGCTACGTAATCGACGGGCACCACATTGGTTGCGCCGAGGTTGGGGATCGGGACGGGGAGTGCTGCAGGTAGTTTCGCGAGTAGCGCCAGTCCTGGAAACAAGTAGTACGGACCGTCGATCTTGTCCATCTCCCCGGTGACGGAGTTGCCGACCACGGCAGACGGCCGATAAACACGCCAGGTGAGGCCTTCTCGTTCTCGAACGAGCTTCTCGGCCTCGAACTTGGTTCGGTGGTAGGGCGTCGGAAAGCCTTGGCCGCAATCGAAATCGGTCTCGCTGAACGTGCCCGGATAGTCGCCTGCGACTGCGACCGATGACACGTGATGAAGGGTGGCTCCCAGTTTCGCAGCAAGTTCGACCACGGAGCGTGTGCCGTCGACATTCGTCGAAGCCTGCTCGTCTCCGGCCGTGATGTCGTAGATCGCGCCGAGGTGAAGGACGTGGTCGGCAGGTGGGGGAGAATCGATGCCCAGCCCAGGCTCGGTCAGATCTCCAATGAGCGGATGCACGCGATCGCCGCCGGGAATTGCCGACACCTGTTCTTCGAGTTTGGCGACAGAACCGGCTCTGACCAGCACATGGATCTGAGCAGTTTGATCACGCTCGAGCAGGAGTGGCAGTGCAGCTCGTCCGAGAAATCCGGTACCGCCAGTGACGATGTATGTGGCCATAGTCGGTAACTTACTCCAAAGTAAGATCAGCGGCTAGAGGGAAACGAACATCAATGCGTCATGACCCCGTCCTCGGCGTCGAAGTCGATGCCCGCGGAGATGATTCCGGAGAACAAGAACGCGACGGCAAGCGCAAGAGCGGGGATTGCAAGGATCCATTCGAAAATTGTCATGCTCCAAGTCTGACGAAATCAGCTTCGGAGAACATCGCCCTGCGGAGCGATTTAGACGATCGGGCAGTCATCCTCGAGGACGACTGCCCGATCAGGGAAATCCACTAGGTCTGTTGCTGAAGAGTTTCGGGCGCAGTGGGGTGCGCGCTCGTCCTTGCGTCGCGTGACCTGATTTCGGATGAGATGTGGGCGGCCGTTGTTCCGAGGGTGTGAAGGCCATGCGCCGTCCGCCAGTAGACCGGCGCACCATCGTCGAGGCGATGGAGTGGCCAGGCCGGCAAACCCTAGGCCGGTTCAGCGCCCGACAAGTCCTCGACCGCATACGGGGTCGTTCCTTCGAACAGAACACCGATCCCGAAAGGATCGGCCATCTCGAGCCTTGACTCAGCGAACCGCAGCAGCCAGGTTCCGTCAGCCCAGATCACCGCCTCAGGTTCGCCGAACAGTGACTCCGTGGCGTCCAACTCCACGAGTTCGGAGTGGCGGAGGCCGAACTGTGGCCCACGCAGCTGTTGACGCAGGTAATCGGCGGCGACTTCGGCAAACTCACCGAACCGGGCCATCACGGTCGCAGCGAGCGCACACACCGCAGACTCCGGCACGGTGGCCGGCTCGATAACCAGACTCACCGGCCTGGAGTCACCGACCCCCTGGACATCGATGATCGATGTCCAGCACGCCAACGAATCGTCCGAGTCGACACGCGAAAACACTGCTGAGCCGACCACAACACTCTCAGGTAAGTCATCCACGACCCCTAGTCAAACACGGCTCTCCGCAGGATCCCAGGCACTCTTCAGCGACATGATCCAGTCGCGATCAGTGGCCGATGCCGACCTTCGCGTGAACCTTTTTCATCCACACAGGAGCCCACCAGTTCGCTTCGCCCATCAACTTCACGAGCGAGGGCACGAGCAACATGCGGATGATGGTCGCGTCGACGATCAGCGCGACGATCATGCCGACGCCCAGGAACTTCATCACTGACAGCCCTGACATTGCGAAGGCCCCCGTCACCACTATCAGGAGTAAGGCGGCAGCCGTCACGATGCGGCCGGTGCGCTCGGTTCCGAACTTGACCGCTTCCTCTGTCGTCGCTCCCGCGTTCTTGGCCTCGACCATCCGTGACATCAGGAAAACCTCGTAGTCCGTGGACAATCCGAAGACCACCGCCAGGATGAGCACGACAAACGTCGCCTCCAGCGGAGTTTGACTGACCCCGAGGAGTTCGACGCCGTGTCCGTCCTGGAAGACGAAGGTGAGGACACCGAAGGTGGTCGCGAGGCTCAGGGCTGCCATCAGCACCGCCTTGATCGGCAGCACCACCGAACCGAACGCGAGGAACAACAGGATCAGGGTGGATCCGACCATGATGAGGATCATCACCGGTAGCCAGTGCAGGACGGCGTTGTTGCCGTCGTCGACCATGGCTTGACCGCCGCCGACAAGCAGCACCGTTCCGTCGGGAGCGGAGATCGCACGCAGATCTGTCACTGCGGCGCTCTGTGATTGGGGTGTAGAGCCCTCGCTGTAGAGAGCCTGAACCGCGACGAGTTGATTGGTGCTCGCGACGACGATCGCCTGACCGATGCCCTCGACTTGACCGGCGGACTCGGCGATCGCTGCACCTTCGGCCGGGGTGAGAGTGTTCCCGTCCTCGGCCTGAAGGATCATCGTTGCGCCATTTCCGGTTTGCGGGAAGTCGTTGACCAACGTGTCCATTGCGACGCGAGCGGGGTCGTTGTCCGGTAGTGCGGTGTACGAGAGTTCTCCCAGCCGGGCGCCGAGCAGCGGCGAGGCCATCACGAGCAGCACAGCCACGATCGTCACCGAGACTGCGACCGGACGCTTCATCACCCACGTGACGACGCGGCCCCAGAACTTGCGCGAGCGTTCCTCGCCGCGTTGCGCCGCATCCTTGCGCCACGTCAGGGCGTTGATGCGATGCCCCAGAATGGCAAGCAGCGCAGGCACAGCGGTCAGCGACAGGACGGCCGCGCTCAATACTGCGGCGATCGCGCCGAAGCCCAGAGACCGGATGACGGCCTGGGGGAATACGAGCATGCCGCTGAACGCACAGATCAGCAGTAGACCTGAGAACATGACGGTGCGACCCGCCGTCAGAACTGTCCGCTGAGCAGCCGCTCCCGGGTCCGAGCCCGAATTCAGTTCTTCACGGAACCGACCGACCACGAACAGTCCGTAGTCGATGGCAAGTCCCAACCCGAGAAGAGAAGCGACGTTGATCGAGAACGAGGACACATCGGTGATCAGCGTGAGGATTCGCAGAACGGCCAAAGCGCTCAGGACACTGAGTACACCCACGAACACGGGCACGGCAGCGGCGACGATGCCGCCGAAGATAAAGACCAACAGCACCAGAGTGATCGGAATGGCGATGGCTTCGGCGACCACCAGGTCCTTCTCGAGCTTGGTGTTGAATGCGACGCCGACGACGGTGTTACCCGCGAATTGTGCCTCGGCACCTTCGACTTCGAGCTTCGGCAGGAGATCGGCGAAAGTGGCGGGCGTGACGCCCGAGTCCGGTGCCAACGTGATCGCAACGGCCGCCATGGATCCGTCGTTCGAGAGCAGGCTGGCCTTCGCTGCGGCGTCTGTTCCCCAATACGATTTCACCGAAGCGGTCGGCACTTCGGTTTTGAATTGGTCGACGGCGGCTGTCACTGCCGGCCCGATGTCGTCCAGAGTCTTGCCGTCCGTGGGCGAGTAGATCGCGATGATGTCCGGGGTCTGCGGTCCGAGATTGTCTTCGATGATGTCGGCGACCTTCGCGGAGTCGCTGCCCGGATCGATGAAGCCGCCCTGGCTGAGCTTGCCGAACACTCCGAGTCCCCACACCCCACTGATGAGAACTATCAGAACCGCGAGGCTCAGTACCCACCATTTCCGGGCGACGACGGTTTGGGCCCAGCGTGTCATGTATCAACTCCGGTGTGTGGGGGCGTCTGGCCAGATCGACTGTAGTGGGCGTTTGGTCTTGAATCGGAAACGTCATGCATACTGCTCGAAGCACTTGCAAGCCACGCGTGTGGGGGAAGCCGGTCCGAATCCGGCGCTGACCCGCAACGGTAGGTCGATTCTCGGTAGTCACCGAGTGTCGGCAAGCCCGATTACCCGCCGCGCGGTGTGCGACATCCATTCGTCGTGGTCTACGAAAAGGAAGTCCAGCAGGAGCTCTGGCCGAGGATCAGCGTGCGGGCGGAGTTGTCTGTCGGATTCTCATTCGTGGCTCAGAGCCCTTACGAGGTCCCCGTGTCACTTCAGTTCTCCCCGTCCCGCGCCGCCGCTGTTCTCATCGCGGTCGCCTTGGTTTCGGCAGGTTGTTCCAAAGGTCAGGAATCAGAGTCGGCGTCTGCTGCGGAATCCTTCGCACAGCCGGTGTCCGTGACCAACTGCGATCGCGAGATGACCTTCGATTCGCCGCCGCAGCGCATCGTGTCTTTGAACGGACACGTCACCGAAGCCCTCATCGAGATCGGCGCGGGTGATCGGATTGTCGGGCGGGCGTACAGCGACAACCCGCCAACTGCCGAGACCGCCGATGTATTCAACAAGATTCCCAGCCTTTCCGATACGTTCCCCAGCATGGAGCAGGTCCTCGACGTCGATCCGGACTTCGTGGTCGGAGGAATGACCAGTGCCTTCAACGAGAAGCAAGGCCGTTCCCGAGACGCTTTCGGCGAGCGCGGAATCAACACCTTCCTCTTCTCGGAATACTGTGGCACCGGTTTCCCCGACATCGGATTGCTCGAGAACGACTACACGCAACTCGGTCGAGTCCTGGGCGTCGAAGATTCCGCCCGCGAGGTCGCAGAGGAGATCAGCGATGGTCTCGATTCCGTCCGCGCTTCGGTCGGAGACGCGGCGCCGGTACCGACCTTCTTCTACGACAGCGGTGACCAGGTTCCGACGACCATCGGCGGAGTCGGCGTCGGTCAATTGGTCGCGGAATACTCCGGCGTCTCGAACATCTTCGCCGAAGGGACAAAGCCCTACATCGACGCATCGTGGGAAGCTGTTGCCGAGCGTGCACCCCAGGCAATCGTGGTCATCGACTACGGCGACAAGACCGCCGAGCAGAAGATCGACTTCCTCCGTGCCCAGCCGTTGATGGCGACCACCCCTGCTGTGCAGCAGAACCGGTTCGTCGTGGTTCCTCTCGCTGACCTGTTCGAGAGTTCACGGTTGGTGCGTTCGGCACAGACCATCGCAACAGCCTTCCATCCAGGCGCTGACGCGGCGAAGTGACCCGCACGCGTTACGGGTACGGCGCCCTGCTTGTCGGCTTGGCGGTCGCCTTGGCGATCGTCCTGGGGTTGGCCGTCTCCTTGGGATCGGTTCGCATTCCCGTCGGTGACGTCTGGGCGATAGTCGGAGCCCGTTTGGCGCCAGGGACTTTCGAGACGTGGTGGACCGCGGCGCGGGAGTCGATCGTGATCGACTCCCGCCTGCCACGTGCACTCACTGCCGCGGTAGTGGGTGCTTCGTTGGCCATGGCAGGTGCAGTTGCTCAAGCTGTCACCCGTAATCCGCTTGCCGATCCGTATCTGCTCGGAGTCTCGTCGGGCGCGGGATTCATGGTGGTGCTCGTGTCGGTGCTGGGTTTCGGCGCAGGCCTCCTCGGGGTTTTCACGATTCCGGTCGCAGCATTCGTCGGGGCGATGATCCCGTTGTTTCTCGCACTGCTGATCGGCGGCCGGTATCCGCAGCCGACCGCGATCATTTTGGTGGGTGTCGCGCTCGCCCAGATATTCTCGGCGCTCATCACCTTTTGCATCCTGGTATTGGCCGATGATCGGCACGTGACGTCGGTGATGCACTGGATTGCCGGCGGATTCGGTGATGCACGATGGTCGACGCTGATCTTCCCGACGATCACACTGGCCGTCGTCGGCACAGCCCTTCTGTTCAGTTCGCGATGGATGGACGTTTTGCAGACCGGTGACGACGGGGCTGCTGCACTCGGTATGAACGTCCGACGGTTCCGTGTGTTGTCCTTGCTCGCGGTCTCCGTACTGGCGGGCGCAGCAGTCAGCGTTGCCGGTGGAATCGGTTTCATCGGTCTGCTGATCCCGCATCTGGCCGGCTTCATCGTCGGCACCAGAGCAATTCGACTGCTCCCTGCTGCAGCCCTGCTGGGCGCCGTCGCGATGGTTGCCGCGGATACCGCTGCGCGCTCGGTGGCACAATCCACTGAAGTTCCGGTCGGAGTGATCACGGCCCTCGTGGGTGCACCGATCTTCGTTTGGATGCTCTACCGGCAGTATCGGAGGCTCGAACAGTGACACAGGCCAGAACAGTGACACAGGCCAGAACAGTGACACAGGCCAGAACAGTGACACTCCCGAAAGACTCCGAAACTGCGCCCCTGCTCGAACTCGTCGAGGCCCGGGCGCGGCTCGGAAATCGCGAAGTGTTGCGCGGCATCACTTTCGCAGTCAAGTCCGGTGAAATATTGGGCTTGGTCGGGCCGAACGGCAGTGGCAAGACGACGGCGCTGCGCTGCTGCTACAACGCTTTGACGCCGACAGGTGGCGCAGTTCTGATCGATCAAGTCGACTCGACGACGCTCTCGCGTAAGGACATCGCCCGAACTGTCTCGGCAAGTGTTCAGGAACCCACTGTCTCGGCAGGACTGTCGGTTCGTGAATCGATCGCGCTCGGACGAACTCCGCACCGCAGCTGGTTGGACCGAAGCACGGAGCGCGATACCGCCATCGTGGACCGGTGCATCGAGCAGGTCGGTTTGGTCGAGCTTGCCGGACGAGACGTATCGACCCTGTCGGGTGGTGAGCGGCAACGTGTCTCGATAGCTCGCGCATTGGCTCAGGAGCCCAAGGTTCTGTTGTTGGACGAGCCGACCAATCATCTCGATCTTCGTCACCAGTTGATCGTGATGGAACTGCTTACCGAACTTGCGTCGGCGGGGCTCGCAGTTGTGGTCACGATGCACGATCTACGGTTGGCAGTCGAGTACTGCGACAACCTTGCCGTGCTCACCGAAGGTGAACTCCGCGCGTGTGGGTCTACGGTCGAGGTGTTGGACGAGCCGTTGTTGGCCGAGGTTTTCGGCATCAGGGCGCGAGTCGAACGCGGAGTACGTCCGCGGATGGAGATATTGGGGCTGGCATGACGGAATCGGTGGCCGGGATCTACGCCCGTATGGCAGTAGCTGTGCCGTTCTTCGACAACCTGAGCGCGTATCCGGATACGGTGCCCGCGGTGTTGATGACCGACCCCCAGTGGTTGGCAGGACGTGTCGCCGATACGGCAGAGCGATGGGGGAGTGCGGACAGTCGAGTGAACGGCACGTTGTGGTGGTACTCGGCCAGCTCGACGCTGACCGGCATTCCGATCGGAACCGGGATGGTCACCGGGTTCGCGGCCGATCCATCGTTGGACGGTGGGCGGATCTTCTTGCGTGACAACGGCTATCTGGGCGGTTTTGCTGCCGGATCGGTCATTCCGATCTCGCGGAGTGTGGCGGAGTTGGGCCACGCGATGTTCCGCTCGCTCAATCCCGTGATCGAGGTACTCGCCGAGGTGTCCGGCGTTCGGCAGCAGGCGCTGTGGGCGATCACGACGGACTCCATCGCCAATCGCAGCCTCGATGCCGCCGGTAATGCGCTGGAGCGCGGAAGTGCATTTGCGACCGGTCTGATCGAAGTTCTCCGCGGTGAGAACCCGGGCATTCCGGTCCCGCGTTTCGTGGACGTGGATCGCAGAGAATCTGCTGTGCGCGTAGGTAATCCATTGACGCCGGTGGCATTCGGGCGACGCAGATTCACGCAGCGGGCGTCGTGCTGCCTGATCTACGAGGTACCCGGTGAAGGCAAATGCACCAGTTGCCCGAAGCGCGCACCCGAAGATCGGGTGCGCGCCTTGGCCGCTCTGGTGTGACTGTGGGTGGGCGGATTCAGGTGTTATCGGATCAGTGAGCTGCGACCTTGGAACGGTCGAGTCCCAGCGCGTCGGTCATCGTGAAGAACAGGTCGGTCTGGTCCGTGAGACCGCTGACGTTGGCCGCATGCGGGCCGAAAGCTGCTACGCGCAACTGAGTTCCGGTGTGTCCTTCGGACTCGACGGCCGGATCCTCGGACGTTCCGTAGCTGATCGTCATCTCCGAGCCGTCCTTGGTGGTCAGCTTGCGGGTCAGTCCGGGGTAGACGATTTCCTGGGCGCGCTCGACCGGGATGTTCTGGTCCTTGGCGATGGTGGCGATGTCGTCGGCGCTGACATTGGTGACGATCTGGCTGGTGTGAGCGTGGTCGGCTGTGACGATGACCAGGGTTTCTCCGTCGGTCTTCGCGAATTCGAGTGCCTTCTGCACAGCTTCGTCGAGGTCGACGGTTTCACCGATCTGACCGCACGCGTTGGCTGCGTGATCCTGCTTGTCGATCGAGGCACCTTCGACCTGGAGGAAGAATCCGTTGTCGTTGACCTTCAGTAGGTCGATGGCCTTCTGAGTCATGTCCGCGAGCTTGGGCACGTCGGAGGTTCGCTTGGGGTTGTCGACGCAGGTTTCGGCGGGTTGCAGGTAACCGTCACGGGTGGCGACAGAGCCTTCCCAGCGGACGGGCATGTTGCCGTCGGCGAACAAGCCGAGCACGGGTGCATCCTGATCGGCCTTGCCGACCTCGTTCATCTCGGCGGCGTTCTTCACCAGCTGGTAGCCACGGGCGGCGGCCTGCTCATTGAGTGTCTTGCCCTGCCAGTCACCGGCTTTCGCAGTCTCGGCGAAGGACTTGGCGCCGCCGGCAAAGGTGACGTCGGCGCGGGTGTCGAGGAGTTGTTCGCTGATCGATCCCTTGCCGCCGTTCTCGAGGGCGTTCTCCGGGCAGGACTTGGACGTCGCCTCCGGTCCGTAGCACTTGCGGCCACTGACGTGCGCGACCTGCACTGCGGGGGTGGCGTCCTGCACCTCGGCGGTGGAGACGTTGCCGGTGGCCTTGCCGTTCGCCTTGGCGATCTCGAGGACGGTCGACTGGGCCTGACCCTTGATGTCGACCGAAATCGCGCCGTTGTAGGTCTTGGTGCCGGTGGACCATGCAGATCCGCTGGCTGCGGAGTCGGTGACGTAGTCGGGCTTGCCGTCCTTGGTCAGTGCGTAGTGCGTGTACTGGCCGGTGATCGGCAGGGCGTCGAGACCGGGGAAGCTGCCGGCAGCGCCCTCGGCGTAGTTGCGCGCGGCGGTGATCTCCGAGTCGCCCATGCCGTCCCCGATCAGGAGGATGACGTTCTTCGCGCCGGAGGCATTGACGGCGTCGCGCACTGCGGCCGACTGATCACCGTCGATGCGACGAGCGCCACCGTTCGAGGACAGTTCGCCGGTCGCGGCGCGATCGACGGTCGCGCCGTTCGAGCCGGTGGCCTCGTCGGCGCTGCTGCTGCAGCCGGCAGCGGCCAGAACGGCGACGGCGCCGGCGACGGCCGTCAACCTACGTGTGTTGCGCGAGAACGACATACGAGTAGTACTCCTGGAAACAGTGTGGATGGAGATGATGAACGCCGCTAATGATCTGGGGCGAAAGTGAACGGAGTGCAGACATGCGTACATCTGAATGTGACGAGACGGTGAGGGTTGAGATTCGCTCTGTTGACTGTGGGTGAGTGACCTGTCAGACTGAATCAGCATCGAACATCAGTTCGATGCATGTGGTGCGTCTTCCCTTTCGGCATCCTCGAGCAGTCGGTCGTCCCTGACGGCCGACTCGATCAGGTGCGAGGTCAGTGTGGGTTGGGGAAATGGGCCGCCGACGTGGTCCGAGATGGAACGGGTGCTTTCCGGACGACCCGGCCGTGTGGAACATGAGGATTTGTTTCCGGGCGATGGAAGCGACAGCCCCGCCTGGTCAAGAAAGCGCGGCGAATACCACGCGGGCGAGCTCACCCGTGGTGCCGGTGTAATTCCTTACGCAGAACTGCACGCTCACTCGGCCTTCAGTTTCCTCGACGGTGCATCACCGCCGGAAGAGCTGGTCGAGGAAGCAGTGCGTCTCGGGCTCGAAGCTATCGCCGTCACCGATCACGACGGCTTCTACGGCGTGGTGAGGTTTGCGGAAGCCGCACGTGAATGGGGAATGCGCACCGTGTTCGGGGCTGAGTTGTCTCTGGATTCGGTACCCAGAACCGGCACGGCAGATCCCGGTGGAACGCACCTCCTGGTACTTGCCCGTGGGCAGGAAGGGTATCGCCGGCTCTCGCGGGAGATCGCTGCCGCGCATCTGGCGGGCGGCGAGAAGGGCAAACTGCAGTACAACTACGACGTGCTGACCGAAGCGGCCGGTGGCCACTGGCAGATCCTGACCGGGTGCCGGAAAGGTCATGTGCGGCAAGCCTTGACGTCGGGTGGTCGCGAAGCAGCGGCGGATGCCTTGGGGGATCTGGTCGAGCGTTTCGGGGCGGAGCGAGTGTCGGTGGAACTCACTCATCATGGGTTGGCGGAGGACGACGAGCGCAATGCCGTTCTGGCCGAATTGGCGAGAGAGCATGGACTACGTACGGTGGCGACCACCGCCGCGCACTTCGCCGCTCCTCCGCGTCGACGCCTCGCCATGGCAATGGCGGCTGTGCGGTCGCGTCAAAGCTTGGACGAGGCAGCAGGATGGTTGGCCCCTACCGGCGGAGCGCACCTGCGGTCCGGCGCGGAGATGGCGGCACTGTTCTCGCTCTATCCCGAGGCTGTCAGTGGTGCCGCCGATCTTGGTCGTGAGTGCGCTTTCGATCTCAAGCTCATCGCGCCCAAATTGCCACCGTTCGACGTGCCAGCCGGGCATACCGAGGCGTCGTGGTTGCGTGAGCTCACCATGGTGGGGGCGCTGGAACGCTACGGACCGCCGGAAGGTGCACCGAAGGCATACGAACAGCTCGAACATGAACTTGCCATCATCGAGGGATTGAACTTTCCCGGATATTTCCTGGTGGTGCATGACATCGTGTCGTTCTGCAAGAACAACGACATCCTCTGTCAGGGAAGAGGTTCCGCTGCGAACTCGGCGGTGTGTTACGCGATCGGCATCACCAATGTCGATCCGGTTCGCAACAAACTGCTGTTCGAGAGGTTTCTTGCGCCTGAACGTGACGGCCCGCCGGACATCGACGTGGACATCGAGTCCGACCGCCGGGAAGAGGCGATCCAGCACGTGTACGCGAAGTACGGGCGTACGTATGCCGCGCAGGTAGCCAATGTCATCACCTATCGAGGAAAGTCGTCGGTGCGGGACATGGCTCGGGCGCTGGGCTTTTCGCAGGGACAGCAAGATGCGTGGAGTAAGCAGGTCGGCCGGTGGGGTGGTATCGACAAGAATGCGGATACCGATATTCCGCGTCCGGTACTCGAACTGGCGGCGCAGATCGAAGGCTATCCGCGGCACCTCGGTATCCACTCAGGCGGCATGGTCATCTGCGATCGTCCCATCGCCGACGTCTGCCCGGTGGAGTGGGCGCGGATGGCCAATCGCAGTGTCCTGCAATGGGACAAGGACGATTGCGCTGCCGCTGGGCTGGTCAAGTTCGATCTGCTCGGCCTCGGCATGCTCTCAGCTTTGCACTACATGATGGACCTGGTAGCCGAACACAAAGGCATCACAGTCGATCTGGCGCAACTCGATCTGTCGGAAACAGCGGTGTACGAGATGTTGCAGCGGGCAGATTCGGTGGGTGTGTTCCAAGTGGAATCACGTGCGCAGATGGCGACACTGCCGCGTCTGAAGCCTCGAAACTTCTACGACCTGGTAGTCGAGGTCGCGCTCATCCGTCCGGGGCCGATCCAAGGCGGATCAGTGCATCCGTACATTCGTCGGCGCAACAAACTCGAACCTGTGTCCTACGACCATCCGTCGCTCGAGAAGGCACTCGAACGCACGTTGGGGGTTCCGCTGTTCCAGGAACAGTTGATGCAGATGGCCGTCGACGTTGCGGGCTTCACGCCGTCCGAGGCCGATCAATTGCGTCGGGCAATGGGATCGAAACGCTCCACCGAGAAGATGGAACAACTGCGCGCGAGGTTCTATCAGGGCATGCGAGACCTACACGGCATCGGTGACGAGGTTGCCGACCGGATCTACGAAAAGCTGTATGCATTCGCTAATTTCGGTTTCCCGGAAAGCCATTCACAGAGTTTTGCCGCGCTGGTCTTCTACTCCTCGTGGTTCAAACTTCATCATCCCGCTGCGTTCTGCGCCGGACTTCTGCGCGCGCAGCCCATGGGTTTCTACTCGCCGCAGTCCTTGGTCGCCGATGCGCGCCGGCACGGAGTGCAGGTACACGGTGCAGACATCAATGTCAGCCTCGCGCATGCCACCGTCGAGGCAGGTGGATTCGAGGTTCGGCTGGGGCTGGGGGAAGTGCGCAACATCGGCGATGCACTCGCCGAGAAAATTGTCGAACAGCGCGACCTCGGTGGACCGTTCACGTCGTTTCTCGATCTGACGGGGCGGGTGGAACTGACTACCGCACAAGCTGAATCGCTGGCGACCGCCGGTGCGCTAGCCAGCTTCGGTATCTCGCGTAGAGAAGCGCTGTGGGCAGCGGGCGCTGCGGCGGGGGAGCGCCCCGACCGCTTGCCCGGTATCGGTGCGTCGGTCACAGCTCCCACCCTGCCCGGCATGAGCGACGTCGAATTAGCGGCGGCGGATGTCTGGGCGACAGGAGTATCTCCCGACACGTACCCGACACAATTCCTCCGCCCACAGCTCGACGCGCTCGGCGTGGTGCCGGCGTCGAGACTTCTCGACATCCCGGACGGTGACCGTGTGCTGGTGGGGGGAGCAGTCACACACCGGCAGCGTCCGGCCACAGCTGCGGGCGTCACGTTCATCAACCTCGAGGACGAAACCGGCATGGTCAACGTCGTGTGTTCGGTGGGGTTGTGGGCAAAGTACCGAAAATTGGCAAATACGGCGCCGGCGTTGCTTATTCGAGGGAAGGTGCAGAATGCAGAAGGCGCTGTCACCGTCGTGGCAGACCGGATGCAGCTGATGGATCTGCGAGTTACGGCCAAATCGCGAGACTTCCGTTAACGCCTGATTCTGGCCACCGTGTTAGTGCCGAGAGACAGTTTTGTGCCGAGAGGACAAATGTGGAGCTCAACTCTGACCTCCGAGCATATGGTGCGGGTCACATTTGCTCCCTAGGGTTGTCGCTTGAGCGCGATCGATTCACCACACGCAGCCGCGGTCAGTTGCCTTGCGCGTGAATATCGTCGCCTTCCAAACGCGCTGAACCAAAAGCACTTCGAGTCGAAGAGGAACTTCATGAGCACAGCGATTCTCGTCGCACACGTACACCCCGCCGATCCGTCTTCGGAGGATGCGTTCAACCGCTGGTACGACGACGTGCATATTCCGCAGGTCGTCGAACGAGTGCCCGGAGTTGTCTCCGCCTCCAGATTCTTCCTGGCGGATGTGCAGTTGCTGCCCGAGGATGCATTGCCCGCGCGCCGCTACCTGAGCATCTATCAACTCGACACGGAAGATCTCGCGGGCACCGCGCAGGCGTTGGGAAGTGCTTTGGGCGACGGAACTCTCGACATGTCCGAGGCCATCGCGACCACCGGTGACACCGGACCCGAATTGCTTTTCTACGTCCCGACCGAGAACTGAAGGGGAACGCTGACATGTCCGATCTTCTCGCGAACAAAGTTGCAATTGTCACCGGCGCAGGTGCCGGAATCGGCGCCGCCATTGCCCGGGCATTCGGGGCGGAGGGCGCGAGGGTCGTGGTCTCCGACATCAACGGTGGCGGAGCACAGGCAGTGGCGGACTCGATCGACGGAGCTATCGCTGTCACCACTGATGTCACCGACGAACAGCAGGTCAAGGATCTCGTCGCCAGAGCGGTCGAAGAGTTCGGCGGACTGAACGTCGTAGTACCCAACGCCGGTATCGCCACCACGACCCCGCTGATCGAGACCTCGTTCGAGGACTGGCGGAAAGTGATGTCGGTCAACCTCGATGGAGTGTTCTTGACAGTGCGTCATTCGCTGCCCGCTCTCGTCGCATCCGGTGGCGGTTCGATCGTGAACATCTCGTCGATCTCGTCGACCACCGGCTCGCCTTTGATCGGCAGCTATGCCGCAGCCAAAGCAGCAGTTCGCAATCTCACCGAAACCCTGTCAGCCGAACTTCGCTTCCACGGAATCCGCGCGAATGCATTGCTGCCCGGATTCATCGATACCGACCTGGTCAAGAGTCACCAGCAGGATTTCGAGAATGCCCTCGGCCTCGAGTCCGGGGGATTCGACGACCTGATGGTCACGAAGCAGACGCGCTATGGCCGGACCGAGGAAGTTGCCGCCGCCGCAGTGTTCTTTGCGAGCGACCAGTCGTCGTGGTGCAACGGCAGCAGCCTGGTTCTCGACGGAGGGTTCACCGCTTCTCTCCTCTGAGCAGCAGAACCCTTTCCGAACGTCACCCGATCACCATTCGTGCGAGGATCCACACCATGACCAACCGCGCCGTGTACGTACTCCCGCCTGGAGGATTGAACAACCTCGAATCGAGGACGATCGAGACCCCGGGCCCGGGTGCGGGTGAGGTGACGATCGCGATCCACGCGAATTCGCTCAACCACCATGACTACCTCGTGGCGACCGGAGAGATAGCGACCGACGGTCCGCGGATCCTGTTGTCCGATGCTGCCGGGGAGGTCGTTGCGGTCGGAGACGGCGTAACGCAGTTCAGCGTCGGAGATCGCGTGATGAGCACCTATTTGCCGCATTGGCGGAGCGGCACACCGGATTTCGACGGATTCGGAAATTCGCCGGGTGACGGTGTCGACGGGTTCGCCCGCGACACCGTCACCGTGCCGGTATCTGCTGTGACAGTGATGCCGCGAAACTACACCTACGAGGAAGCCGCTACCTTGCCCACCGCGGGATTGTCAGCGTGGCGCGCACTATTTGCCGGAGTCCCGATCATCCCAGGGTCGTCGGTGTTGATCCCTGGGACCAGCACGGTAGCGTTGTTTGCCGTCCAGCTGGCCAAAGCTGTTGGAGCCCAGGTGATCGCAACCTCGTCGGCCCCCGACAAGATGGCTCGATTGACCGAACTCGGTGCCGATCACGTGGTCAACTACCGTGAGCGCCCGGACTGGGGTTCGGAAGCGATGCGGCTCAGCGGCGGGATCGACCTCGTCCTCGACGTCGGCGGGCCGTCCACCCTCGGCCAATCTCTGGCGGCAGTCCGACCCGGCGGGCGAATCTGCGCGCTGGGCATCATGAACGGCCCCTCGTCGTCGATCGACCTGACTTCGCTACTGACCAAACAGGTCACCATCGAAGGTGTTCTGGTGGGCAGTCGTGCACATCAGGAGGAGATGGTCGCCGGGCTGGAGAGCCTGGCGCTTCGTCCCGTCATAGATTCTTCCTACAGCCTCGACCGCCTCGCTGACGCTTTCGAGCAGCAGAAATCCGGGCAGGCCTACGGCAAGATCGTCATCACAAACCCTTGATCGCTTGCCGGTCCCAACGGGGATCGGTGAGGATTTCCGCCGAGTCGCCGACAAATGCACGTGCGGCAGTCTGGTCGCCGCTCAGGGTGAATCTCAGCCACGCGGTGAGGTAGCCCCGGAATCCTTCGCCATCTGCGGCCCAATTGTGGCCGACGCCAAGCAGTCTGCCGCGGACCGCCGGTCCGGCGGTTTTGTCGAAGTACTCAGCTTGCGGATCGGCGGTGGAGACCGGGTCGTCGGCGCCGGTCATGAAGAACGTCGGTCCGGTCAACTGGGCCACGTCGATCACGTCGACAGGTCGCGAGGCCCACCACGGGTCAGGCAAATCGAGTACCGCCGTGGCGGTGATCAGATTCGCGGACTGGGTTGCCGCGTTGATCGCGCCACCGGCGCCCTGGGAGTGTCCGACCGAGGCAATGTTGTCGGTGTCGATCCGCTGGTGAAAAATGCTCTCAGCGTTGGTGTTCTGATCGACGACGTACTGGGCAGCCCCCAAGATCTCCGTCCCGTCGCCGGTGACGCTGCTGTCGGCCACCACAACGACAAAACCCCAAGAAGCGAGATGCTGCAGGAGCGCTTCGTACTCTTCGTAAGTCGCATAGCTGCCGTTGCCGAAGGTGACGACGGGATGCCGATTGCCATCAGACGACAAGCCGGCTGGGTAGAACAGTTGGTACCCGGGAACTGAATCGGCAGCCACTTCATGCGCGCCCTTGGCTGCATACAGATCGCTGATCGATTCCGACGCGATGGATTCGGTGGTCGCGACTTCGGGAGTTGTCGGAACCCCCGCGGTGGCATGAGTGACGGCACCGGAGAGTGCCAGCAGACACGATGCAGTCACGACGGCGAACGAGTACGTGGTTCGAGAAGGCATGGGCACAAGTATGTCTTGTACGGTCGCGGTCGGTCAGGCCGAGACGGGTGTGTGCCGATCTTCGCCGATTCGATCTCGAATGAGGAAGACGGCGGTCACCCCGAAGACGACCAAGAGGACCGTCAGTAGAGAGGTGATGGCGGCGGCGCCGCTCACTTCCGTGGTCACCGAAGTGTCCAGCCCGCCGGTCGAGAGAATTGTGGTGGGGTCGGTGAGGCCGTGTAACACGATTGCGGCCCAGATCGTGCCCGTCACACGCATTGTCAGGTACATGCACATACCGAAACCGAAGGTGTAGACCACGGTGACCAGAACGGTTGACGCCTTCATCCCGGCGATGAGGTTGACGGTGTGCATGAGTGCAAACACCAGTGAAGACACGACGGCGACAAAGCGTTCCCGGTGGCCGGCGTCGCGCAACATCTTCACTGCCAGGCCACGGGTGGCCAATTCCTCGGTCAGGCCGACGCACGCACCGAGCACCAGCAGGGCGATTACCTCGCCGGTGGTCCAGGCGCTCCAATCGGTTCCCGCCAGATGCGCAACAATGGCGGCGACCACGATGATCGGACCGATCCACATCCAACCCCGCCCACGAATGGGTTGTGGGCCGAAGACGCCGCGCAGCCAGCCGACCTTTGTCGTGAAAACCAGCAGGGCGATCCCGCCGATCGCGATGGGCAATGCGACGCCGAGGAGGATGCTGGAGGCGCTTGCCACGACATTGTCCGTGTCGATCTGGTCTGCAAAAACCCTGGAGGTAACCTGCCCGACAGCAAGATAGAACGCCAGGTAGACGACGATCAGCAGGAGCACTTTCCACACGGTGGGGCGACTCCAAAAACCGGACTTTTCGGGAACCGTATTGGTCATTGTCAGATCGTAAAGGGAGCTGCACGAAAACGCCCGGGTACCGTCTATTCGGACAGCAGCGAACACGAAGGCAGGCGCAGAAGAAATGTTGGAAGTCGATTTGAATGCACTGGACACGGCTTTGGCAGCGGGTGAGCCGTTGATCGACGTCCGTGAGGCCGACGAGTTCGCTCAGGTCCGAGTTCCCGGTGCGACGCTCATTCCGCTCAGCGAATTCGTCTCTCGCGTGGGTGAAATTCCGGACGCGGAAACGGTGTACATCATCTGCGCCGTCGGTGGTCGGAGCTTGCAAGCCGCTGAGTATCTGCAGGCTCGCGGCATCAATGCCGTTTCGGTGGCCGGTGGAACGATGGCGTGGTACCAGTCGGGGCGCCAGGTCGAGACCGGCGAATAGTGCGTAACTGTTGGGGCAGCTCCCGTTTACGGAGCTGCCCCAACACGTCACTTCCGCCAGAACAGGTGGTGCGTCACGCCGCTCGGGCTCGGCACAACGTCGAGGTTGAAGCGGTCGAGTAACTCGTCAGGTGTCTCCCACAGTCGTAGACCGGATCCGAATTCGATCGGGGAGACAGCGATGTGCATCGTGTCGACCAGATCGGCGTCGAGGAATTCACGGATAGTGCTGACTCCGCCGCCGAGTCGAACGTCCTTGCCCTGCGCTGCCTCACGTGCCTGCGCGAGGGCCGTCGCGGGGTCGGCGTCGACGAAGTGGAATGTCGTGTCCGATAGCGTGAACGACGGCCGCACGTGGTGGGTCAAGACAAAAACCGGGGTGTGGAACGGTGGCTCGTCGCCCCACCAGCCCTGCCACTCGAGATTCTCCCAAGGGCCGCGGTAGGGTGAGAATTTGTTGCGGCCCATGATTTCGGCGCCGATGTTGTTGGAGAAGTCCCGCGTGAAATAGTCGTCGAGGCCTCGGCTGCCGCCGGGATCGGTGCGATTGGGCCAGCTGGCCGTAGCTCCTGCCCACGCAAACATTTCACCGTGGTCCAGGCCGAACGGGCTCTCGAAGCTCTGGTCCGGACCGCAGGCTATTCCGTCACTCGAAACGCCGAAATTCTGCACTCGCAATAACTGACTCACCGTGTACTCCTGCTCTCGACAATGGTCTACGTGAGTACAGACCGTACGGCGAGCCAAAACTCATCGGTGCGAATTCATGCAGCCGCCGGTAGAACTCCACTGCGGATCGACCGGACGGTCCTGACCGCGACGGTTGCCCAGATGGGGATCAGTACGGTCAGCAGGGCAAGTGCGATTCCCAGGATCAGGGTGGAACCGGTGGCGACTCCGAAGGCATTCGCTCCGACGGCACATGCTCCGATGGGGAAGGTGAAGCTCCACCAGCCGAGCGAGAAGTCCAAGCCGCGGCGCAGTGCGTGGATGGTGACGACGGTGACGGTGACAAACGCGATCACGCCGATGATTCCGACGACGGTTCCGTAGGCGATCCCGAATTCGTGCAGGGTGTCGGCATGCTCGGGGCTGAGTGCATGCCGTGAGGCGGCGGCCAACAGGTTGGATGCCGCGATCGACTGTCCGATCACGCCCAACGGAATCCACAGTGAGGGAATGGCATTGAACGGGATCACGTCGACGCCGGCCGAACGGTTGCGTGCGAACTGCCTGGCGACGGCTACCAGAATGCCGATGGCGGCGGTCAGCGCCAGAGCGAACAGGATATAGCAGAAAACCAGTACCGCGATGCGTGGAGCGCCTTCGGGCATGTGGGTGCTGACCGCTGCGCCGGTGGTGGCCGAGACCATCGGAGGTACGACGGGCAGGAGCCAGAACGGCATTGCCGTCGCCATCCCGGCATCTCGAACGAGTCGAATCATCATCACGACGTAGGTGACCAGGCCGAGTGCCGTGCCGAGTGTCCACAGTGTCAGCGACACGGTGATCGCCACGTCGTGGCCGAGGAAGTCCGGGCCGGTGATGCCGGTTGCGGATCCCACGGTCAGCAGTGCCATTGCGACGGCGCCGTAGAAGGGGAACATCGCGGGGCTGTGCAGGTAGGCGAGGGCCTGACATCGATGTTGTGACCAATGGGTGGCAAATGCTCCGATCAAGGCGCACAGTACGAGAACCGCCAGAACCCAGAAGATCTCGGAGACCAGTTTCAAGCCCTCGATCTCCGGTTCGAGCGAAGCGGCGGCCACCGACACGATTCCCGTTCCCATCGCTGCCGCGAACCAGTTCGGAGTGATGTGGGCGAAGGTGGAACTCGTTGTGGTGGTCATGTATTTCACTGTCGTCTCATCCGGTCCGTACCGGTAGACCGGTTGTTCTTGAATGCCCACAAACTCGCCTTGTGGGTCTAATCTTGGGACTATGTCGTTGTCTCCTCGGGTGCCGGAACTCAGTGCCCTCGACGTCCTCCTTTCCGTAGGGCGTCTGGGCAGCATGGGTGCTGCCGGCCGGGAGCACGGACTCAGTCAGCAGGCGGTCAGCGCCCGGGTGCGTTCGGTCGAACGCCAACTCGGAATCAAGGTGTTCGATCGAGCGGCGACCGGTGTTCGTCCCACCGCCGAGGGCGGTCTGATTCTCGAGTGGGCAAGTCACATCCTCGTCAGTGCCGAGGAAATGGCATCGGGAGTTGCCGCACTTCGCGGTGAACGTGATGCTGCCGTCACGGTTGCCGCCAGCATGACCATCGCCGAGTATCTGGTTCCCGGATGGACGGTCGCGATGCGGCACAAGTTCCCCAACGTCGTGGCGTCGGTGAGCTTGCACAATTCCTCGGACGTCTCTGCTCAAGTTCAGGCCGGCCAGGCCGATATCGGATTTGTCGAAGGGCCGGATGTGCCGTCGGCGCTCGCGTCGTGCGAAGTAGCGCGTGATCACCTCGTCGTGGTTGTGCCGCCGGGACACGACTGGGCGAATGGTGTGCCCGTTCCGGTCGAGGAACTCGCACGCACACCGCTGATTCAGCGAGAATCAGGGTCCGGTACGCGCCTGACGCTCGAGAATGCTGTTCCCGATTGTGTGCCGCCGCTGCTCGAGCTCACCTCGTGTACCGCTGTCAAGGCTGCGGTGGTGGCAGGCAACGCCCCGGCTGTTCTGTCGTCGCTGGCAGTTGCCGCCGACCTGACGGACGGCCGACTGGTCGCGGTCAACGTCGACGGCTTGCGGATGCCGCGTCGACTCCAAGCCGTCTGGGATCCCGATCGCGGATTGCGCGGTGCGGCAAGAGATTTCCTCGATATAGCGCTCGGATCCAACACCGCTGTTCATTCACGCTGACGGCTACGGCCGCTATCGGACGGTGTCGATCCCCGCGAGGATGAGGTTGATGCCTGCCAGAAACTGTTCTCGGTCGTCGTGGTCGCGCAACTGCGCCGTCACCTGATTGAGGAACGGGTACTTCGCAGAGTCGAGTTCTTCCCATCGCGTGGCGACGCCCGCGAGGAAAGCGGACCGATCTGTCTCACGGGGGAGCAGACGGGCGCCCGCGGCGTACTGTCCGGCGAGACCGAGCACGTAGTTCAGGAGCGCGGACGCGCAGTCGAACTGTGCCGATTCGGGAACGCCGAGCGCCTGGAGTTGCTCGCCGAGACTTTCGAAGATCTGCATCACCGCTGATTGCCACGGTTCACGTGAGAGTTGGGTGCCGACCCAGGGGTGGGCGTCGATCGCGTCGAACACGCCGAGGGTGATGGTCCGGATCGCCTCCCGTGGGGCTGCGCCTTCGGTTGCACCGGTTGTCACGCGGGCGATGACGTCGTCGGTCGCCGCGGCGAGCAGTTCGCTCTTGTTGGCAACGTGCCAGTAAATCGCCCCGCTACCTGTTGCCAGGCGTGCGGAGAGTGCGCGAAATGTCAGCGCGGCTTCGCCCTCGTCGTCGAGGATCTCGATCGCAGCCTCGACGATTCGCTCCTTCGAGAGCGCATCCGTACGTCGTTCGGTCCGCTGATTCCTGGTCGCCATGCGAACCATCTTGACATATCTGGAACGCCGTTCCAAGATGTCATTGGAACGACGTTCCAATCGAAGCCTGAAAGGAAACAAACATGAGCAACTCGATAACGATCATCGGGGCGGGCCTCGGCGGTCTGACCCTCGCGCGTGTCCTTCACGTTCATGGAATTCGGTCGAAGATCTACGAGGCGGAACTGTCGGCAGAAGCTCGCACGCAGGGCGGTCAACTCGACATCCACGAACACAACGGTCAGGCCGCGCTCGACGCTGCCGGCCTAACCGACGAGTTCCGCGCGATCATCCACGCGGGCGGCGCCGCGTCGCGCGTACTCGATCAACACGCCGCCGTGCTCCTCGACGAACCCGACGACGGCACGGGAGCACGTCCCGAGGTGCTGCGCGGCGACCTCCGTCGAATCCTGATTGATTCCCTTCCGGACTACACGATCGAATGGGGACGCAAAGTCGACACTGTGCGCTCGCTCGGAGATGATCGCCACGAGTTGACCTTCGTCGACGGTTCGACAGTGACCACCGACTTTCTCGTCGGTGCAGACGGTGCCTGGTCGAAGGTCCGGCCGCTGCTCTCCGATGCGAAGCCGGAATACGTCGGCACCACGTTCGTCGAGACCTACCTCTACGACGTCGACGAGAAGCATTCGGCTGCAGCCGAAGCCGTCGGGGACGGGGCGATGTACGCGCCCGCACCAGGAAATGCGATCGCCGCGCATCGAGAGGCGGGAGACATCGTGCACACCTACGTTCAGCTGAACCGTCCGGCGGAGTGGTTTGCCGGTATCGATTTCACCGACGCCGCCGCTGCGACAGCGCGGGTCGCGGCCGAGTTCGACGGTTGGGCACCGGAACTCACGGCGCTGATCACCGATGGCGAAACCGCTCCGATTCCGCGCGCGATCCATGCACTTCCCGACGAGCACCGATGGGATCGCGTGCCTGGGGTGACGCTCCTCGGTGACGCGGCGCACCTGATGTCCCCGTCCGGTGAGGGTGCGAACTTGGCGATGTTCGACGGCGCCGAACTGGGAAAGGCGATCGCCACGCACCCCGACGACATCGAAGGGGCACTCGCCGAGTACGAAGAAGCGATGTTCGTGCGCAGCGCATCCGAGGCCGCGGACTCGCACGTGATCCTTGATCTCTGCCTCGGTGAAGGCACACCGTATTCACTGGTCGATTTCTTCACCGGCGCTGCTTCCATATCCGGATAATGGGCGAATGCCTGTTGATTCCACTCCTTGGTCTGCCGCGATTGCGCACGTGAGCGGTCTCTCGAAGGGCGGCCCGTTGGATCGAAATCACCGGGTGACGTTGCACTTTCATCCGGACCTCCCGTCTGAACGTGGTCTGACACTGGCCTCGATCGCACGTCAAGGCACCTATGTGACCCAGTTCGAGACTCGAACGAGCAACGGCGGACTGACGGCGCATCACGGCGGCGATCGTTGGCGTTGGGAGAGTCGGATATTCGGCGGAGCTTACGACGAGCGAGAGCCCTCGGAACGGGCGAAGTACGGATCGTTGAACTTCTCCGCCGATCCCTACGGGGCATCCCCTCGGTTCGGCTCGTCCTACTTCCGGCTTGCCGAGCACACACTCGACCGCACCACCTTCTGCTTTCCCGACAGCGTCTTCGAGCCTGATCTCTTCGGAACGGCCGAAGCGATGAGCTTGGTCGACGCCGCACGGGCTGCCGAGCTCGACGATCCGCTCGACCACTACATCGAGGCGCACGTCCACGGCGCCGTCGACATCGGAACGGACGTCGAGGCGCTCGTTCTGGATCCGAGTTACCGGGGCACACTGATCGAAGAGATCGCCCACTCGCTCACGTGCCCGGTGCTGTGGCACGAGGGATACGCGGTCGATGTCGACGAGATAGCCGAACATCCCGAATACCGGGGAGCGGCCGTGATCGACCTTGCCCGAGAAATTGCGCACGGCAGGCGGCTGACGCCTGCCGTACTGGGGCTCGCACGGGGTGCATCCTTCGATCCGCAGGACGTCAAGAAGGTTTGGCACTACATCGCTCGATTCGGCGGCAGAGCGTAGAACTGGGCATTCGCGTACAGCTGCCCGTCGACGACCGCCGGTCCCGGGACCGCACATCGGTCCGAAGGGCGCGGTGAGGAAAGAGTGATTGATACGCAACATCGAGCATGAACTCCCGAAACAACTGCATCCGAAGATAGAAGTCGACCTTGATCCTCGGTCGAAGGGATGCATGAATCGATGGGCGCTCAACTCACCACCACCAGTGTCGACACACTCTGCGCGTACTGCGGGGTCGGCTGTGGTCTTGTCCTCGACATCATCACCGATCCGGAGACGGGACGTCGGAAGGCTGCGAAGTCTTCCGGTCTGAAGACACATCCCACCAACTTCGGGCGTCTGTGCACCAAAGGCACCACGACCGCAGACATGCTCGCAGGCCCGGGGCGCATGGAATCTGCATATCGCCGTCCGCGCCGAGGTGATGCGATCGAAGCGGCGGACATGGCCGCAGTCATCACTGACACCGCCCAGCGCCTGCGGGCAATCATCGACGAGCACGGTCCCGACGCGTTTGCGTTGTACGTGTCCGGGCAGATGTCACTCGAAGCTCAGTACCTGTCGAACAAACTGGCCAAGGGCTTCATCGGGACCAATCAGATCGAATCGAATTCCCGACTGTGCATGGCAAGTGCCGGCACCGGATACAAGCAATCGCTCGGGGCCGACGGACCGCCCGGTTCCTATCAGGACTTCGAACATGCCGACGTGTTCTTCGTGACCGGCGCGAACATGGCGGACTGCCATCCGATCCTCTTCCTTCGAATGCAGGAGCGGGTCAAGGCGGGCGCGAAGTTGATCGTCGTCGATCCTCGACGCACCGCCACCGCCGACAAGGCGAACTTGTTCCTGCAGATCGCTCCCGGCACCGATCTCGCGCTACTCAACGGACTACTCCACCTGCTCGTCGTAAACGGCCACACCGATCCGGACTTCATCGCCGACTTCACCGAAGGCTGGGAGGTCATGCCCAGTTTCCTCGCGGAGTACACGCCTGCGAAGGTCAGCGAGATCACCGGTATCTCCGAAGCCGACATCCACACGGCAGCGCAGTGGATCGGTGAGGCCGCCAACTGGATGAGCTGTTGGACAATGGGTTTGAACCAGAGCACCCACGGCACGTGGAACACCAACGCCATCTGCAACCTTCACCTCGCGACCGGTGCGATCTGCAAGCCCGGCAGCGGTCCGTTCTCGTTGACCGGTCAGCCGAACGCCATGGGTGGGCGTGAAATGGGCTACATGGGGCCAGGTTTGCCAGGTCAGCGCGCCGTGATGGTCGACGCCGATCGCGACTTCGTCGAGGACCGATGGGGGATCCCGCAGGGCTCGCTGCGCACCGACATCGGCGGTGGCACCATCGACATGTTCTCCCGAATGGCGGCGGGCGACATCAAAGCGTGCTGGATCATCTGCACCAATCCCGTTGCGACGGTAGCCAACCGCAAGACCGTCATCGACGGCTTGGAGAAGGCCGACCTCGTCATCACCCAGGATGCTTTCCTGGGCACCGAGACCAACGAATACGCCGATGTTCTGCTGCCTGCTTCGCTGTGGACAGAGTCCGACGGAGTGATGATCAATTCCGAACGCAACCTGACGCTCTTTCAGCAGGCACTGGATCCGGTTGGGCAGGCGCTGCCTGATTGGCAGATCATCGCCCGGATCGCCTGCGAGATGGGGTACGCCGAAGCGTTCACCTACACCTGTGCCGAAGAGGTGTTCGAAGAGATCAAGCAGTTCTGGAATCCGAAGACCGGCTACGACTTACGCGGCGTCACCTACGAGCGCCTCCGCAAGACATCGATTCAGTGGCCATGCCCGCCAGACAGTGATCAGGACCGTCATCCCATCCGATACGTCAATGACGGTGTCAGTCAAAGGCTCCTGATCCGCGAGGACGGCAGCACTCCGCGGCTCGCATTTCCCACCGCCACTGGCCGTGCGATGTTCTTCGCACGGCCGCACATGCTTCCCGCCGAAATGCCCGACGACGACTACCCCTTCCTGCTCAACACCGGTCGTCTCGCGCACCAGTGGCACACCATGACCAAGACCGGCAAGGTGGCCAAGTTGAACAAGCTCAACCCAGGTCCCTTCGTCGAGATCCATCCCGACGACGCCGCCAGGCTCGGCATCGTCGACCAGGATGCGATCGAGGTTGCCTCACGCCGCGGTCGCGCTGTGCTTCCGGCTGTTGTCACCGACCGAGTGCGTCCGGGGAACTGCTTTGCCCCATTTCACTGGAACGACGCCTTCGGCGAATATCTGTCCATCAACGCCGTCACCAACGACGCCATCGACCCTGCCTCGCAGCAACCGGAGTTCAAAGCCTGCGCTGTCACTATGACGAAGGTCGCCGTGAACACACCTGAAACAGTGCTCGCCGAGGCGGCGCTGCTGGCTCCCGCGCCAGCTGATCGGGCGTTGTCGCGAACCGATGTCCTCGCAGATGTCCTCGGTCAAACAGGAACACCTGCAGTGGTATTCGATGCGCTCCAGCAGAGCTACCTGGCCGGCCTTCTCGCAGCGTTGCGTGCGGACGCCGATCGCACTGCCGGGGTACCTACCTTGCCGTCGACGGCACCCTTCGATGCCGAAAAGCGGATGTGGGTCGACGGTGTTCTGGCCGGCCTGTACTCGCGGATCTCACTTCCTGACACCGACGGGCCTGCGTTGTCATCGAGTCCGAGTATTGGATCCGAGCGCGCGCCGATCGTGGTGCTCTGGGCATCGCAGACCGGAAACGCGGAAGAATTCGCTGCTGAGTGCGCCACTCGTCTCGGGGGAATCGGCTTACCCGTGGTGATGCACGCGATGGACGAATTCCCGGCCGCCGACCTGGCAGCTACCAGAGAGGTCCTGCTGATCACCAGTACCTCCGGTGACGGCGAATCCCCGGACAACGGCAGCGGTTTCTGGGATGCGTTGTCTGCTGACACGGCGCCCCGCATGTCCGAGACACGTTATGCAGTCATCGCTTTCGGCGACTCGAACTATGCCGACTTCTGTGGACACGGACGAAAGCTCGACGCCCGCCTTGCCGAACTGGGAGCCAGTCGTATCGTCGATCGCGCCGACTGCGAGCCCGATTTCGAGGACACCGCTGCTGGATGGCTGGAGGCGGTCACGGCTGAGCTTCGGAGCTCGGTGGCCGGCGAGACGACCGACGTCCTCGTTGCAAAGAAGAATTCTGGGACAACCGTTGCAGCCGCGCCGATTTCACCGGCGATGTCGCCGCCGCTGCGATACAACAAGAAGGCGCCGCTGACCACAGCCTTGACGCGCAATGTCGTGCTCAACCGTCCGGGTTCTTCCAAAGACGTGCGGCAGTTGGGCTTTCACCTTCCAGGTGACACGGTCAGTTACGAAGCCGGCGACGCTCTCGGAGTCTGGCCCCGAAACAGCTCTCCGTTTGTCGACGAGTGGCTCACCCTTGCCGGCCTCGACGGTGACGAGACCGTCGAACTGGGGCAGTACGGGGAAATGACGCTGCGTACCGCGCTCACCGAGCGCTTGGAGATCACTCGAATCTCGACCGACATGATTCGATTCGTGCATCAACGAACCCGCGATTCGGACCTGGCCGAGTTGTTGAAGCCGGAGAATGTCTCCACGTTCAAAGACTGGTCGTGGGGACGACAGTCCGTCGACATTCTCGCGCAGTCGCCCGTTCGTGCCTCGACAGACGAATGGCTCTCGCTGCTCAAACCGATTCAGCCGCGGCTGTATTCGATTTCTTCCAGCCCGAAAGAGAACCCACGCGAAGTGCAGTTGACGGTGTCCGCGGTGCGATACAACGTTGCGGGTGTCCCACGGCGTGGAGTGTGCTCGACTTACCTCGCCGACCACGCTCACGATGACGACATCGGTATCTACGTGCAGAAGTCGACCCACTTCCGGCCACCTTCCGATCCCGAAACCCCGATGATCATGGTCGGTCCGGGGACCGGCATTGCACCGTTCCGTGCCTTCCTGCATGAGCGGCGGGCATTGGGGCACACGGGTCCGAACTGGCTGTTCTTCGGAGAACAGCACGCCGCGACCGACTTCTATTACCGCGAAGAAATCGAAGAATTGCGGAAAGACGGATTCCTCACCGAACTCGACCTCGCGTTTTCCCGGGATCAAGCCGACAAGGTCTACGTGCAGGACCGGATGCGTGAGCGGGGTGCGCTGCTGTGGGAGTGGTTGCAGAAAGGAGCGCACTTCTACGTCTGCGGCGATGCCAACCGGATGGCCAAGGACGTCGACAGTGCCCTCAACGGGGTGGTCGCTCAACACGGAAAACTGGCTCCTCGCAGTGCCGAGGCATACGTGAAGGCTCTTTCGGCGGAGAAGCGCTATGTCCGGGACGTCTACTGACGTCGATCAGACAGCGCCCTTGAACCCGTGCTGACGCCAGGCCTCGTACGTCACGAGGGCGGCAGCGTTGGACAGGTTGAGGGACCGGCGTCCGGGCAGCATCGGGATACGCAGGCGCTCGGTGACGTGTTCGTCCGCCAATACTTCTTCGGACAGTCCGGTGGGTTCGGGTCCGAACAGCAGGACGTCGCCGGGTTGGTAGGCGATATCGGCATACGACGTGGTCGCGTGCGCGGTGAAGGCGAATACGCGAGCGGGGGTGACGGCTTCCCAGGCAGCGGTCAGGTTTTCGTGGACCGTGACAGTCGCCAGGTCGTGGTAGTCCAAGCCTGCGCGCTTGAGCTTCGGCTCCGACAAGTCGAACCCGAGAGGGCCGACCAGGTGGAGTTCGCAACCGGTGCCCGCGACCATGCGGATCGCGTTTCCGGTGTTGGGTGGGATGCGGGGCTCGTGGAACATCACTCGGAACACTCGAGGAACTGTACCGGGCGACGTATCGGTGCCCACGTCCGTGAGAAGACCGGTCGGGAAGTGTGGGCGAATTGGTAACAAACCGGCCAGTCCGTGCGAATCTATTTCCGGCACTCTTCGCAGAACGGACATTTGATGAACCCTCCCGCCGGTTGGAACCCCGACCCCTTCGACCCCACGATCGACCGTTACTGGGACGGTCAGCAGTGGACCGCGCAGACACGGCCCAAGGGCGTCGACGCACCCACTCAGGTTTTCGGCACTCCCACGCAGGTCTTCGGCGCACCCGGATCGGCGGCGCCGGACACTAACGCCGAGGAAGGCAAGACGCGGCGTAAGTGGCCGTGGATCGCCGGCGCGGCAGTCGTGGGGCTGGTTGCCATCGCCGCGGCGACGGGAGCGGGCAAGTCGGAAGAATCGACGACGCCTGCTGCGACCTCTTCGGCGACAGCTGCAGCGACGACAACCAAGAGCACTGTCCCGTCGACGACAAAGACCACAACGTCGTCCGCCCCGCCGACCACGACTACCGCGACGACGCTGCCGACCACGACAACCACCGTGGCAATCGTGCCGCTGGTGCCTCAGGTTCCGGAGACCACGACAACGCCGTACGTTCCGCCCGCTCCGGCGTACACGCCCCCGAAGACAACGGAACCCGCCTACGTTCCGCCGCCGGCCAAGGTGCCTGACGCGGGGGTGTATTACGCCAACTGTGCAGCCGTGCGAGCGGCCGGTGCTGCCCCGATCTACCGCGGCGATCCCGGCTATTCGTCCAAGCTTGATCGTGACGGTGACGGCGTGGCCTGCGAGACCTAGGCGATCGAACCGGTGTCGGTGCGGCGGGGCAGTATGGACGGCATGCTCCCCGAAGAATCCGACGATGTCGTCGGCGAAGACTATTCAGACGCGCGGCTGGCCGGGCAGAAGTGGCGTCAGCGCACTTTCACCAACTGCAATTTCCGAGACGCCGACCTCACCGGACTCACGACGGAGTCGGTGGTGTTCACGGATTGTGATTTCACCGGCACCGATCTGGGGGAGTCCGTGCACACGGGAACTGCGTTCCGCTCGTGCAATTTTGCCCGGACCAGCCTGTGGCACAGCACGTTCCGAAACTGCAGTCTGCTCGGGTCGACGTTCGACGGTTGCCGCATCCGGCCGTTGACGCTCGACGAAGTCGACTTCTCGTTGACCTCACTCGGCGGGGCGGACCTGAGAAAGATCGACTTCACCTCATGCCGCTTCCGTGAAGCGAACCTGGTTCGGGCCGACATGCGGGGCGCGGTGCTGGCGTCGGCGGATCTGTCCGGTGCTCGTACGGGTGGACTCAAACTCGAAGGTGCAGACCTGCGCGGTGCACGGATCGATCCGAGCCTGTGGACGTCCGCGTCCGTCGGAAACGCGCAGATCGAGTTGATGCAGGCGGTGGCGTACGCGTCGGCGCACGGTCTTGTCGTCGACATGAAGTAGCAGCGCCTAGCTCTCCAAGCGCTCCTCGAGGCGCACCGTCACCAGCTCGCCGGTCTCCTTGCCGATGGCTTTGCGAAGATCGGCTTTGACCGGCAGCTTGTGGTTACCGTCTCCCAACGCCATGAACGAACTCTGGAACGGATGTCCGTCGATCGTCCCGCGTACCTTGACCAGGCCGCGGGTGCCGAAGAACTCGGCGGACTCCGGCCAGATCACATAAGTCCACCCGCCCTTGGCGTCGCTCTTCTGCAGGGTGGCCGTGAATTCCTTGTCCAGCAACATGATGTCGGTCCTTTCGAACTCGTCCCAGTCGATCAGCGGATGAATTCCCGTGCGAGCAGATCCATCAGCAGTCCGTCCTTCCACACACCATGGCGATCTCGCGAATACTCGCGCATCACCCCGACGTCTTTGAACCCCACCGATCGGTAGCACGCGATGGCGACGGAGTTGTCGACCTCCGGGTCGATGACCAGACGGTGGAATGCGAGGTCGTCGATCAGGTGGGCACACAGCACGCGAATCGATTCGCGACCGAACCCTCGGCCGTGGAAGTCGGGATCGAGGAACAAGTCGAGCCCGGCGTGGCGGAAGTCGGGGTTGTCTTCCGCTTCGTACCACTGGATGAAGCCGATCAGTTGGTCGCCGTGGAAGATGCTGTAGTGCGTGGTTCCGGCTTCTGGCGCCGCAGGCCAGTCGTCGTCGGGATTTTGCCACCACTGCACGACGTCCGGGTGCAGGTGAATTGCCCGCAGACGGGCGTGATGATCGGGCGCGACGGGGGAGAGGAGCACCCTCGGGCCGCGTAGTTCCGGAGCCGTTGTCACTCATCGACCCTAACCTGGAACAATGGTCGCCGTGACTGCAACGATCCTCGACGGCAAAGCTACCCGCGACGAAATCTTCGAAGACCTGAAGGTGCGGGTGAGCGCTCTGAAGGCAGAGGGCATCACACCCGGCTTGGGTACCATCCTGGTGGGCGACGACCCCGGATCCGCGGCTTACGTGCGCGGCAAGCACAACGACTGCGCCAAGGTCGGCATCAATTCTTTGCGACGCGACCTGCCTGCCGACATCACGCAGGAGCAGCTCAACGCGACGATCGACGAGCTCAATGCCAATCCCGAGTGCACCGGCTACATCGTGCAGTTGCCGCTTCCCAAGCACCTTGACGAGAACGCAGCCCTCGAGCGCATCGACCCCGACAAGGACGCCGACGGCTTGCACCCGGTCAACCTCGGTCGACTGGTGTTGGGCAAGGAAGCCCCGCTGCCGTGCACCCCGCGTGGAATCCTGCATCTCCTGCGCCGCTACGAGGTCCCTATTGCCGGCGCACACGTGGTGGTAGTCGGACGAGGCGTCACAGTCGGTCGCCCGATCGGATTGCTGCTGACGCGTCGTAGCGAGAACGCGACGGTCACGCTCTGCCACACCGGTACCCGCGATCTCGCGGCCGAGGTTCGCCGCGCCGACATCATCGTCGCTGCCGCCGGCGTTCCCGGCCTCATCACCGCAGACATGGTCAAGCCCGGGGCAGCGGTCCTCGACGTCGGCGTCAGTCGCACCGACGACGGCCTGCGCGGCGACGTCGCAGCCGACGTCAACGAGGTCGCCGGCTTCGTCTCACCCAACCCCGGTGGTGTCGGACCGCTGACCCGCGCGTTCCTGATCACCAACGTGGTCGAGCGCGCCGAGCGGGTTCTGGCCGGAGTCTGAGTCCGATGTCCTCACTGGTCGGCCTCGCGAAGAAGAATCTGCCCATGCTCGCGGTCCTCGCCGTGATCGCGGCGGCCGTGGTTCTCGTGCTGGCCGACCGGTGGCGCCGCGGCGCCCTCGTCTTCGGTGTTGCCGTCATCATCGGAGCTGCCGCTCGGTGGTTCGTTCCCGAGAACCGTGTGGGGTTGCTCGCGGTGCGTGGAAGGGTCTTCGACACTGCGGCGATGGGCGTTATGGGTGTGCTGATCGCGACGCTCGCCCTGACCATCGATCCGCTCGGTACCGACTGAGAAGATCAGTCCCCGTAGAACGAGCGAATGTCGATATCACTCAAAGGGATCCACTCCGGTGAATGTGCGGATGTCGACTTCTTTCCAGCCTTGACCGTTGCACTCCGTAACGTCACCGCAAGTGCAGGTTCCTCGTCGATTCGCCCGGCGAGGGCGTAGATCGCGGCGAGATGGTGAACGCACGGCGAGCGTCTACCTGAGCAGTCGCAGCTGGCAGTGCACTCCGAAAGATCAACGGCTACTGCGATATTTCGAGCCTGCAGTTCGGTGACGATGCTGTCCGGCAGTTCGCCGGTGGAGACGGATCTGTTCGCCTTTCCAGCCGAACGGAGAAGGCTCTTCACTGCAGCGATCTCGGATTTGGTCCAGAGCGGGACACCAATCGTCACTGACGAAGTTTTTGCCTTGGTGCTCACCTCGGCGACGACGGTCCCCGACGAGACGACGGTGAACTCCACGGAACCGTTGCGTGCCAGGGTGCGAGCCGTCGGCAGGGACGGGTTCGGACCGGACGCCGCGGTCCGCTCCACCGTGCGCAGCCACGCTCGACCCCAAGCGGTGACGCCGAATTCGTTGGCCATCAGATGATCACCGCGCCGTCGAGTTCGAGAAGTTCACGCAGTTCGGTGTCGGGGAGATCGGCCAGCGCGGCCTCGACGTTCCCGGAGACAGCATCGGCCACAACTCGTTTGGACTCGTGCATCGCTGCTATGTGATCCTCCACGGTACCGCCCGTCACCAAGGTGTGGACGTTGACGGTGCGTTTCTGGCCGATGCGGTGTGCCCGGTCGGTTGCTTGATCCTCGACGGCTGGGTTCCACCACCGGTCGTAGTGCACGACATGACTTGCGCGCGTGAGGTTGAGGCCGAAGCCGGCGGCGCGCAAGCTCAGAATCAGAACCGGTGGTGAATCCGTCTCGTTCTGGAACGCGTCGACCATCGCGTCTCGTTTGTCGGTGTTCAGGCCGCCGTGGAGGAAAGGCACGGCGCCGATTCCCAGTTCGGCTCCCAGGTGTCGCGAGAGCATCTCGCCCATCGTCCGGTACTGCGTGAATATCAGCGCGCGATCGCCGTCGTCGACGATCTCGGCGATCATTTCCGTTGCGCGGTCGAGCTTTCCGGATCTTCCGTAGAGGTCGTCCGTATCGCCGGTGACCTGCGCCGGGTGATTGCATACCTGCTTGAGAGTGGTCAGAAGCGCAAGGATGTTGCCACGCCGGGCAATTCCCGTGCCCAATCCGGAGTCGAACGCATCGGCAACTGCCGACCGGTAGATGCGCGCCTGTTCCGACGTCAGAGTGCACGAGACCGTGGAGAACTGCTTGGGCGGAAGATCCTTTGCCACTGTGTCTTTGGTTCTGCGCAGAATGAAGGGATCGATGACCGCGGCAAGCCTGGTCGCCGCGGTGGCCGATCGACCGGATTCGATCGGTACGGCAAAGCGTTGACGAAACCGTGCGCGAGTTCCGAGGACGTCGGGATTGGCGACGCGAAAGAGCGACCACAATTCTTCGAGACGGTTCTCCACCGGCGTGCCGGTCATCGCTACCTTGACGTCCGCCGACAACTGCATTGCTGCTTTCGCGGCGAGGGAAGCGGGGTTCTTGATCTGTTGCGCCTCGTCGAAGACCACTGAACTCCAATGGACCGGGGCCAATTGGGCTGCGTCGGAACGCAAGACGCTGTAGCTGGTCAGAACCGTAGTGCCGGCGGGGATACGAGTGGGAAGTGCACGGGCGGCCCCGTGATGAACGTGCAGTGGCAGATGCGGAGCGAATCGCTCGATCTCGCGGCGCCAGTTTCCTATCACCGAGGTGGGACACACAACCAGATGCGGACCGTCGCCGGCGCGGATCGCGATCATCGAAATCGCTTGCAGTGTCTTACCCAAACCCATCTCATCGGCCAAGATCCCACCGCCCGAACCCGACAGAGCCGTCAGCCAGGCAACTCCCTGCATTTGATACGGGCGCAGAGTCGCCTGAATCTTTGCTCGGCGAAGACTCTCGATGGCCGCGCGCGCTTCCGTGAACAACCGCACCGTGGACGCGGCGCTTCGGATCTTCGTGTCGTCGCGCTCGATAGCGGCATGCGCTGCGGTCGGAATGTCATGTGCGCCGGTGTCGATGACGCGCTTCCACGCGAGCAGCGACGATCCGAGGTCGCCGCGACCAGCATCGAGGTTGTGGAACGCGTCGATCGCGGTGGTGAGGTCGAGCAGTTGCGCTCCGACGTCGGTTGCTGTGATCGACTCGTCGACCGGGATCGCAAGCCTGCACACGCCCGGCGACCCGGTCGGCATCCCCAGTGCCGACAGCCGCGTTGCCGGGTCTGCGTCACCCCAGAACGCGAAGGACATGTGCTCGGGAATGTACGTAGCCTGCAGGCGCGTCGAGCATGGCTGATTCACGTTCGCCGATGCTAGCCGCGCCGGCTCACGTTCGCCAATGAGAATGTCGGGAAAACCCGCAGATCAGCTGTGGTTTTCCCGACATTGACGAATCCTGAAAACGTGGCTCTGTGCCGAATCAGCGAGCCGTACGCGCGAACTCCATCGTCCGGCGAAGCAGTCCGGCGACGGCGTCCGCCTCCGTCAGGAAGCCGTCGTGGCCGTCCTTGGACTTGAGAATCTCGAGGCCGCTGCACGTGGAAATTCCGTCGGCGATCTCCTCCTGCAAGCGAAGGGGATACAGCCGATCCGAGTCGACGCCGCCCACCACGACCGGTGCCGTGATCGATGCCAACGCCGCCGCAACACCGCCGCGTCCACGACCGATGTCGTGCCGGTTCATGGCCTCGGTCAGGAGGACGTACGTGCTCGGGTCGAAGCGGTCGACCAGCTTGTCTGCCTGATGTTCCAGGTAACTCTGTACGGCGTATCGTCCACCGTTCCAAGGATTTTCGTCGTTCTGAGCGGAGTTCTCGAAGCGTGCGTCAAGTTCGGCCTCGGTGCGGTACGTGAGGTGCGCGATGCGACGGGCGATGCCGAGTCCGGCGCGAGGTGCCCGCCCCGTTCCGTGGTAGTCACCGCCCTGCCAATCCGGATCGGAGACGATGGCAGCGATCTGCGTCGTCTGGGTGCCGATCTGATCTGCAGTGGCCCGTGAACCGGTTGCGAGAACCAACGCGGAGCGAATGCCGTCCGGGTAGGTAACTGCCCATTCGAGGGTGCGCATGCCCCCCATGGATCCGCCGACTACCGAGGCCAACTGGTCGATCCCGAGGAGATCGACGAGCTTCTTCTCCGCCGCGATCTGATCCCGGATGGAGATCTCCGGGAACCTGCTGCCCCACGGCTTGCCGTCGTCGGCCGGCGAACTGGGACCGGTCGTGCCGCGACAACCACCGAGGACATTGGTTGCGATGACGCACCATTCGCCGGTGTCGATCGGTTCGCCGGGGCCGACCATCCCGTTCCACCAGCCGGGGGAGGGCTGATTCGCGGAGATCGGTCCGGTGACGTGTGAGTCTCCGGTCAGTGCGTGCTCGACGAGTACGACGTTGTCGCGGTTCGGGGAAAGCTCACCCCACCGCTGAACGGCGAGCGAAACCGATGGGATTGCCGCGCCGCTCTCGAGTTCCAAGGCACCGATGTCGACGAACCCCACCTGGCCGTCGGGTGGGGGCAGGAGGTCGATCCTGGGCTCCAATTCGTTCACGGTCACGAGTTTGCCACCGCTGCCAGGCCGACGGTGAGATCGGCGAGGATGTCGTCGATTCCTTCGATGCCGACCGCGAGGCGGACGAGCCCGGGGGTGACACCGGAGGCGAGCTGCTCTTCGGGGGTGAGCTGCGAGTGTGTCGTCGAGGCGGGGTGGATGACGAGTGAGCGAACGTCACCGATGTTGGCGACGTGGCTGTGCAGCGTCAGGGCGTTGACGAACGTCTTGCCCGCATCGATACCGCCGGGCAGCTCGAAGGTGACGATTGCGCCGGTTCCATTGGGCGTCAGCTGCTTTCCACGTTCGAACCATGGCGAGGAGGGAAGTCCCGCGTAGGAAACGGAGGCGACCTCGACGTGACCGTCGAGGAATTCGGCGACCTTCTGTGCATTGGATACGTGGCGCTCGATGCGCAGGCTCAAGGTTTCGATACCCTGCGCGATGAGGAACGCGTTGAACGGCGCCACGGCGGAACCGAGATCGCGCAGCAGTTGGACGCGGGCCTTGAGTGCGAACGCCGGCGCGCCGAGGTCCGCGAAGGTGACGCCGTGGTAGCTGGGATCAGGCGTCGTGAAGTTCGTGTGGCGACCCTGCGTCCAGTCGAAAGTGCCACCGTCGACGATGACGCCGGCGATCGCGGTGCCGTGTCCACCAAGGTATTTGGTGGCGGAGTGAACGACGATGTCGGCGCCGTGTTCGAGTGGGCGAAGCAGGTACGGCGTCGCGACTGTGTTGTCCACGATCAACGGAAGACCGTTCTCGTGGGCCAGTGACGAGATACCGGGTAGGTCGAGGATGTGGTTCTTCGGATTGGCGATCGTTTCGCCGTAGAACGCCTTCGTATTCGGGCGAATGGCTTCGCGCCACTGCTCGAGATTGTCGGGATCCTCGACGAACGTGACTTCGATACCCAGCTTGCGAAGGGTGTAGTGCAGGAGGTTGTACGTGCCGCCGTACAGGTACGGGCTGGAGACGATGTGGTCGCCGGCCTCGGCGATGTTGAGGATCGCGATGGTCTCGGCGGCCTGACCCGAGGAGAGGAGGAGTGCGGCGACTCCGCCTTCGAGGGCAGCGATGCGCTGCTCGACGGCGTCCTGTGTGGGATTCATGATCCGCGTGTAGATGTTGCCCGGCTCGGCGAGGCCGAACAGTGCAGCAGCGTGATCGGTGCTGTCGAAGACGTAGCTGGTGGTCTGGTAGATCGGCAGAGCGCGCGCATTGGTGGCGGTGTCCGCTGTTTGTCCGGCGTGCACCTGCTTGGTCTCGAACGACCAGTTCGCGGTCGGATCCGAAGTTGCTGCGGCGTCGGCTGTGTTGTCGGTCATGATTTGTTCACTCCAGTGGTCTGACGGATAGATGTCGGACGGGGGCGAATGATCGCCGCCCCGTGCTGGGGTCTATCTACAAGTGCGACACATACTGAAATACCTCCGTGGGGCTCGGCCCGGTCTGGGGTCCGTCCCTGTCGGACCCGCGCTTGTCACCCGAATTGCGGTGGAACTGCGCGAGCAGATCCACGTCGGGAAACCTGGTCATCACCCGGGGCACCCCACCGCGGTTGGAGGGTTGCCGTCCAGCGAGCCGGGGCTTGACGCTGGCACTCATGACCAAGTCGGATTCTACCGGGAAGTGAGCGCAGTCCTGACACGGGGCGAAATGTGAGCCGCAACCGCACGCGAGGCAGAGCGACGCAGCCCACTAGCAGGCAAAAGTTACTCGCGAGTAGAGACCGATGAGTGGACCTGCCGGTTGCGGCCTCACGGGTTAGCAGTACGCTTGTCTTGTTTGGGACTCATCTCCCGAGATCAGTCCACACCGTCTAGGTTTGATAATCGAACCGTTCGCGGACCCACTCACAAAGTGTGACCGCAACCGTGTAACCAGGGAAACTTCCTAGGAGGACGCGAAGCACCCATGTCCAAAATCAAGGTTGAGGGCACCGTCGTCGAACTCGACGGCGATGAGATGACGCGCATTATCTGGCAGTTCATCAAAGACAAGTTGATCCATCCGTATCTCGATGTGAACCTCGAGTACTACGACCTCGGTATCGAGTACCGCGACGAGACCGACGACCAGGTCACCATCGACGCAGCGCACGCGATCCAGAAGCACGGCGTCGGCGTCAAATGCGCCACGATCACGCCGGACGAGGCACGTGTCGAGGAATTCGGTCTCAAGAAGATGTGGCGTTCCCCGAACGGAACGATCCGCAACATTCTCGGCGGCACGATCTTCCGCGCACCGATCATCATCTCCAACGTTCCGCGACTCGTTCCGGGCTGGACCAAGCCGATCATCATCGGCCGTCACGCATTCGGCGACCAGTACCGCGCCACAGACTTCAAGGTCCCCGGCCCCGGCAAGGTGATGATCACCTACACGCCTGAGGACGGCAGCGCACCGATCGAGCACGAACTGGTCAACTTCCCCGAAGAGGGCGGCGTCGTCCAGGGGCAGTACAACTTCACCACGTCCATCCGTGACTTCGCTCGCGCGTCGCTCACCTACGGACTGCAGCAGAACTACCCGGTGTACCTGTCCACCAAGAACACCATTCTCAAGGCGTACGACGGTGCCTTCAAGGACATCTTCCAGCACGTCTACGAGACCGAGTTCAAGGCTGAGTTCGATGCTGCAGGTCTGACCTACGAGCACCGCCTCATCGACGACATGGTCGCTTCCGCACTCAAGTGGGAGGGCGGATACGTCTGGGCATGCAAGAACTACGACGGCGACGTCCAGTCCGACACCGTGGCCCAGGGCTTCGGCTCGCTCGGCCTCATGACGTCGGTTCTGCTGACACCGGACGGAAAGACCTGTGAGGCAGAGGCTGCTCACGGCACCGTGACGCGTCACTACCGTCAGCACCAGCAGGGCAAGCCCACCTCGACCAACCCGATCGCGTCCATCTTCGCGTGGACCCGCGGGCTCGAGCATCGTGGCAAACTCGACAGCACCCCTGAGGTCATCGGCTTCGCGCAGGCGCTCGAAGACGTTGTCATCAAGACCGTCGAAAGCGGCCAGATGACCAAGGACCTCTCGATGCTGGTCGGCGGCGATCAGGGCTACCTGACCACCGAGGAGTTCCTCGGCGCACTCGACGTGAACCTGCAGAAGGCCATGGCCGCGAAGTAGATTCACCGCTTCACCTGTCAAATGGGACGTCTGGGAAACCAGGCGTCCCATTTGTGTTCGCGGTCTCACGTGAGTGAACTCACCCGCTCTCACTTGGAAGTTCAACCAGGTGTGAGACCACAATTGATCAGTGACTTCGTCTACCCTCTCCCGTTCTGACACCTCGACACCCGGGGTTCGTTCCGCCAGAGGTCCGGCGATGCTCGCTCTCGCTCTCGGCGGTTTCGGTATCGGCACAACCGAGTTCGTCGCCATGGGGTTGCTCCCGGAAATGGCATCCGGACTCGGTGTCTCGGAACCCGTCGCGGGTCACGTGATCTCGGCGTACGCGCTCGGGGTTGTCGTCGGCGCTCCGCTGATCGCTGCACTCACCGCACGAGTACCGCGCCGCACCCTGTTGATCGCACTCATGGTCGCGTTCACCGTCGGCAATGCCGCCACGGTTTTCGCGCCCTCGTACACGACGCTGATGATGGCCCGCTTCGTCGCCGGATTGCCGCACGGCGCGTATTTCGGAGTCGCCGCACTGGTCGCAGCTCACCTGGCCGAACCGGGAAAACGCGCGAAGGCCGTCGCCATGGTGATGATGGGTCTTTCCGTGGCCAACGTGATCGGGGTACCGGTCGCGGCCTGGATCGGCCAGGCACTCGGCTGGCGCAGCGCCTTCGCCTTGGTCGCCGTGATCGGAGTGGCAACCGTTGCTTCGCTCTTCGTCTGGATTCCGCGTTTGGACGGCATGCCGGTGACGAATCCGATCACCGAACTCGGGGCACTGGGCCGCGTTCAGGTGTGGATGACCCTGATCGTGGGCATGGTCGGATTCGGCGGGATGTTTGCCGTCTATACCTACATCAGTACGACTCTCACCGACGTGTCCGGGCTTGGCGCTTCGTTCATTCCCCTCGCACTCATGCTGTACGGACTGGGCATGGTGGCCGGCAACTTCGTCGGTGGATACCTCGCGGATCGCGCACTGATGAAGGGCTTGTTCCTGTCGATGGGATCCCTCGTGGTCATCCTCGCGATCTTCGTTATCGCCGTGCGCAATCCGTACACGGCGCTCGTCTTCGTCTTCCTCATCGGGCTCGCCGGGTCGTCGATGGTGCCTGGCCTCCAGACACGGTTGATGGATGTCGCCGAGGATGCTCAGACCTTGGCCGCGTCTCTCAATCACGCCGCACTCAACATCGCCAACGCCTTCGGAGCGTGGATCGGCGGCGGCGTCATCGCAGCCGGTTACGGGTACACCGCGCCGGCAGCGGTGGGGTCGTTGCTGGCCGTCGCGGGTCTCGTCGTGCTGTCGGTAGCGGTGATTCTGCAGCGTAGGGCCGCGCGCTGACCTGGGCGCCCATCCGCGTCGGTGGAATCGGCTACGGTGCTTGCCGTGCCACAAACTGCTGACTCCCACATTCTTGCGCCCCACACCATCACGTCCGTGAACGTCAACGGCGTTCGCGCAGCGGCCCGCAAGGGCATGCTCGACTGGCTGGAGAAGACGTCGGCGGATTTCATCTGCCTTCAGGAAACGCGTGCGTCGGACGATCAGCTTCGCGAGACTCTCGAACCAGCGCTCGGCAACGGATGGTTCCTCGTCTCCGCCGAGCCGTCCGCGAAGGGACGCAACGGAGTCGCGGTGCTCTCACGCACGGAACCTGACGCGGTGCGGATCGGTCACGGGGACGACGAGTTTCTCGACGCCGGTCGATACATCGAAGCCGACTTCGCCGATCTGACCGTCGCGAGCCTGTACCTGCCCTCCGGTGAGGCGCTCACGCCGAAGCAGGAGGAGAAGGAGCGGTTCATGGCGTCCTTCGCAGTTCACCTCGCTACCACCGCTGCGGCGGCCGAGGCTGCCGATCGTCACGTGGTGGTCAGCGGCGATTGGAACATCGCGCACACCGAACTCGACCTCAAGAACTGGAAGACCAACAAGAAGTCTTCGGGATTCCTCCCCGAGGAGCGCGCCTGGATGGATCTGCTGTTCGCCGAAGATTCCGCGTGGGTGGACGTCTTCCGCGCCCTCCATCCGGGTGTCGACGGCCCGTACTCGTGGTGGTCGTACCGCGGAAAGGCATTCGACAACGATTCGGGTTGGCGTATCGATTACCAGGTTGCCACTCGCGGATACGCCGAGCGGGCCAAGGTCGCGCTCGTGGAACGCGCTGAGTCCTACGACCTCCGTTGGTCGGATCATGCGCCTGTCACCGTCTCGTACCGATAGAGACGCGTATGTCTGAAGGTCTGAAAATGCCGAGCGCAAAGACGCGCAACGCCATCATCACCGTCGTGGTGGCGGTGGTTGCGCTCGTGCTGGCGGTCACCCTTTCTTCACGTGACTCCGACAGTTCGGCGTCGGCGGTGACGAAGTCCTCGAGTGCCCAGTCCTCGAGTGTTCAAGCCAAGCCTGGCGCCACCACCAAGGCTGCGCCGTCGAGTTCCGTGCCCTCGAGCTCCGCTGTCAAGACAACGCAGCAGACGAACAGCGATGCGCCGGCGCGAGTGCTCGCCACGCTGGTGGAGATCGACGCCGGGAGGTGGCCGGATTCCGCCAATGCGCCGGGCACCAAGGGCGGCATCACCTTCCGCAACAGCGAAGGACGTCTACCCGCTGTCGGTGCCGGTGGCGGACGTGTCGTCTATCAGGAATGGGACGTGAACCCGAAGAAGAACGGCCAAGGACGCGACGCCGAGCGAATCGTCACCGGCAACGACGGTTCGGCGTGGTACACCCTCGATCACTACGACACGTTTGTGAGGATTCGCTGATGTCCGATTCGTCTACGGTCAGCGTGGCGCAGTGGCTGGATCCGTCTTCGGATGTGGCTTCGGTGGCGCTGCAGAGCGACCCGGCCGTTGCAGATGATCTTGCACGTCAACTCCGTGCCGAGAATTTTGTCGTTCGGGTGGTTCGCGGAGAGAACATGCGGACAACGGCGCAGGTCTTCGACGAGTTTGCGGCAGCCTTCCAGTTTCCGTCCCACTTCGGGCGAAATAAAGACGCTTTCGACGACGTCATGCGCGATCTCGACGACGTCCTCGGACTCGGCGCCGGATATGTAGTTGTGGTCCGAGGCGCGGGTTCTCTACTGTCCGAGCAACAGGATCAGTTGGAGTGGTTCTGCGAAACGATGGACTTCTACGCCGAAGAATGGGAACCCGTCGTTTTCCGGACCGTCTACCAGTTCGGTGCGGAGGACCTCACCGCCCACGGTGAAGACCTCGTCGAACTCGACTACCCGGGCACCACGCCACTGCACTGATTTCCACTCGTGAAAAGATCGGAACCATGTCGACCCCTGCAGAACAGAAGCCCACCGCAAAGCCTCGCGTGCTTTCCGGAATCCAGCCGACGTCGGATTCTTTCCACCTCGGCAACTACCTGGGTGCGCTGCAGCAGTGGGTTCCGTTGCAGGACGATTTCGACGCTTTCTACTTCATTCCGGATCTTCACGCCATCACGGTGACGCAGGACCCGAAGGAATTGCGTCGTCGCACCAAGGTTGCGGTGGCTCAGCTCCTTGCGGTGGGGATCGATCCGGATCGGGCGACGCTGTTCGTACAGAGTCAGGTTCCCGAGCACGCACAGTTGGCGTGGGTCCTGAACTGCATCACCGGTTTCGGTGAAGCCAGCCGTATGACGCAGTTCAAGGACAAGTCCGCCAAGCAAGGCAGCGACAACGCCAGTGTCGGTTTGTTCACGTATCCGGTTCTGATGGCCGCGGACATCCTTCTGTACCGCCCGCAGCGCGTCCCCGTGGGTGAGGATCAGCGTCAGCACCTCGAACTCGCACGCGATCTGGCCGGCCGGTTCAACACCCGCTACGGCAAGGCGTTCGTCGTTCCCGAGCCGCAGATCATCAAGGGCACGGCAAAGATCTACGACCTGCAGGATCCGACCGCCAAGATGAGCAAGTCCGCCGCCAGTGCGGCCGGACTGATCAATCTGCTCGACGATCCGAAGGTGTCGGCAAAAAAGATCAAGTCGGCCGTCACCGACAACGAGCGCGAGATTCGTTTCGACCCGCAGGCCAAGCCGGGCGTCAGCAACCTGCTCACCATTCAGTCGGCTCTCTCGGGAGTACCGATCGAGACTCTGGTGGCCGGTTACGAGGGCAAGGGGTACGGCGACCTCAAGACCGATACCGCTGACGTGCTGACCGAGTTCGTCACCCCACTCAAGACGAAGGTCGACGGTTACCTTGCCGACGAGGCAGAGCTGGATCGCATCATCGCGGCCGGAGCGCACCGCGCCCGTGAGGTGTCTTCACGCACTCTCGCCGCCGTCTATGACAAGGTCGGATTCCTGGCACCAAAGGGCTGACATACGCGAATTCGGACTCACGACGCCTGACCGAACATGAGGGGGACGGCAATGGCTGACACGGACGACGACGCACCGAGCTTTCTCGAGAAGCAACGGGCAGCGCGACCCTGGCTCGATCATCTGGTTCGCGCGGCCGGACGGTTTCAAGAGCAAAAAGGCGACTATTACGCTGCTGGTATCACGTACTTCAGCGTTCTCGCGTTGATTCCGATCATGATGGTCGCGTTTGCAGTGGCCGGTTTCGTATTGGCCGGGCATCCCGAGTACCTGGAGTCGATTCAGGAGCAGATCACCAAGAGCATTCCGGGCAGCTTGGGTGACACCATCAACACGCTGATCGATTCGGCCATCGACTCGCGCGCGAGCGTCGGAATCTTCGGCCTCCTGGGTGCTGCGTACGCGGGTCTCGGTTGGATGGCAAATGTTCGCGACGCGCTGACGGCGATGTGGGAGAGCAAGCGCGAGCCCAAGGGGTTCGTACGTACCAAACTTGGTGACGCAGGGGCCCTCGTCGGTCTGGCTCTCGCCATGGTCGTCTCACTGGGAATGTCGGCGCTGAGCAGTGGGCCGGTTGCGACTCAGATCGTGAAATGGCTCAACCTCGAGAACATCACCGGTGTCGGCGTGGGGCTCAGAGTTGTTTCACTGTTGCTCTCACTCCTGGCGACGTGGGCGGTGTTCCTGTGGGTGATCGCCCGGCTGCCGCGCGAGCCTGTCACGCTGCGTAGCGCTGCGCAGGCAGCGGTTATCGCCGCGATTGTGTTCGAGATCTTCAAGCAGGTGGGTGCGATCTACCTCGCTGCCGTCACCAACGGACCAGCGGGCGTGGCATTCGGTCCGATCATCGGTTTGCTCGTGTTCGTGTTCACGGCGTCACGGATGCTGCTGTTCTGCACGGCGTGGGCGGCGACGACCAAGGAAAGTATGGCCCTGGCGTTCGTTCCGCCGCCGGATCCCGCAGTGATCTCGCCGCGAATCGTTGTCAGTGACGGTGCTTCACCGTCTCGCGTGGCTGCGCTGATCGCCACGGGTGCGGTTGCCGGCCTGGGTCTTTCGGGCTTCATGCGTCGTCGGCCGCGCTAGCGCCTCCGACGGTTGAGGGCAACGGCTCCCGCCACCAGCGCGATCACCACTACTCCACCGACAGCACCGATGAGTATGCGGTCAGTGGTGTCGGATTCGGCGTCGGTAGCGGTGGGTGCAGCCGAGATCGAGCCTGGTGCAGCGGCAGACGGTGTGCGAGTGACATCGGGCGAGGCATCGTCGGTGGATCGGTCCGTCAACGAGCCGACGGTTGTGCTCGCGGGGAGTGCATATCCGTAGTCGAGTAGACGGGCAGCTTGTTCCCACGGACGGATCGGCTTGGCTTCGCCGCCCATCAATGTCACCAGTAGTTTCCGGCCGTTACGCTCCGCGCCACCCACATACGTGTGGCGGGCGTCGTCGGTGAAGCCGGTCTTGCCGCCCAATGCGCCGTCGTAGTTGTAGAGCAGTTGATTGTCGTTGGCGAGAGTGAATCCGGGGCGGTCCTGATCGTCGGGAATCGTCGGATCTTTGGGGAAGCCGGGAAATTCGACGGTCTCGGTATGGATCAGACCGGCAAACGTCGGATTCTGCAGGGCGGTATGGAAAATCACGGCCAGGTCGTACGGCGAGCTGCTCATCCCCGGGCCGTCGAGTCCGGATGGAGTTGCCGTGCGGGTGTCGAGGGCGCCGAGTTCGGCCGCGAGCGCGTTCATTTTCGACACGGCTGCAGCGTCACCGCCGAGTTGGCGGGCAAGAGCGTGCGCGGCATCATTTCCCGATGCCATGACCAGGCCCTGCATCAGTTGCCGGTTGGTGTACTTGCCGCCCTTGCCGATGCCGACAGCGCTACCTTCAGCGTCCGCGTCTTCGGCCGTTGCGGTGATTTCGGTGTCGAGATCGAGTTCGTCGAGCGCGACAAGAGCCAAGAGCATCTTGATGGTGCTGGCCGGTCGGTAGCGACCGTGCGGATCTTTCGCGGCGAGGACCTCACCGGTTTCGGCGTCCGCGAGTACCCATCCGGATGCCGCGATATCCGCCGGGAGCGGGGGAGCGCCGTCAGGGAGTACAACACCGCACTCGCCGAGCTTGTCTCCACCGACAGGGCTTTCCGGAATCGGGACAGCAGTCGGGGCCGTAGATCCGGGCGCGGGTGCTTCGGAGAGATCGATCGCCGGTGCCGGGCTACTCGTGAAAGGGCAGCTGTCGGTGTTGGGTGTTGTGAACGGCGCTTCGGTGGTGGTGGGCGGCGGGGCCGGTTGGGCGCCGGCCACTCCCGAGGTCCCTACGACACCGGTAAACGCAATGCTCCCTGAGAGCACTGTTCCGGCTACTGCCACTGCACACTTTCGACGCCACATCATCGATATACGAGGGTATGCGAACGTGAGGGAACGTCCGAATCGCCACGCAAGCAGAGGGATCGAAAACAGGCGATTCGGTTTGTACATCGGTCATAGTGGACGATCGCCGCCGATGAGTTCCACCACCACGCAGAGTCTGTAACAGTGGGGTAGTCGGCTACTCGAATGGCGCACACGCACTGACGACAGGGGATCGGTATGGGCAAGATCGTGGTGACAGAATTCGTGTCTTTGGACATGGTGATGGAAGCTCCCGGTGGCGAACCGGGTTATGCGCACACTGGATGGGTCTTTCCGTACCAGGAGGGCGATCAGATGAAGTTCAAACTCGACGAAACCCTCGCCGCGGACGTCCTTCTGCTCGGGCGGCGGACCTACGAGAGCTTCGCCGGTGCCTGGCCCGAGCGCGAGGACGACCAAGGCTTTGCGGACAAGATGAACGAGATGCCCAAGTACGTCGTCACGAGTTCGACCGAACCGCTCGAATGGAACAACTCGACGGCGCTCGACGGTCCCATCGAGGAATCTGTCCCGAAGCTCAAGGAGCAGATCGACGGCGAGATCCTGGTCGCGGGAAGTCGGACGCTCGTCCACGCGTTGTTGCTGGCCGGTCTGGTCGACGAGCTTCGTCTGATGGTCTTCCCGGTCATTCTCGGGTCCGGCGGGAGAGTGTTCCCCGAATCGGCCGACAAGATCGTCCTCGCGTTGAAGGACGATCGTCGGTACGAATCCGGAGTTCAGGTACTGACGTACCACCCCACGGTCACGTAGACCTCTCGAAAACATCTGTGGCCGAGCCTCTTCGAGAGTCTCGGCCACAGATGTCTTGCCGGCTAACTGTTTTCGGGAAAGCCGAGGTTGATGCCGCCGTGGCTGGGGTCGAGCCAGCGACTGGTGACGGCTTTACCTCGCGTGAAGAAATGAACACCTTCTGTCCCGTGAGCGTGGGTGTCACCGAAGAGGCTGTTCTTCCAGCCGCCGAAGCTGTAGTAGGCCATGGGAACCGGGATGGGGACGTTGATGCCGATCATGCCGACCTCCACCTCGTTCTGGAAGCGTCGGGCAGCGCCGCCGTCGTTGGTGAAGATGGCGGTGCCGTTTCCGTACGGGTTGTTGTTGATCAGTTCGAGGGCTTGGTCGTAGGTATCGACGCGCACGACGGAGAGAACAGGCCCGAAGATTTCGTCGGTGTAGATCGACATGTCGGTGGTGACGTGGTCGATGAGGGTGGGCCCAAGCCAGAAGCCGTCCGGTCCACCATCGGCCTGGACTGTGCGTCCGTCGACCACGATGGTGGCGCCGTCCTTCTCGCCTGCATCGACGTATGAGGCGACCTTGTCGCGGTGGGCCTTGGTGACGAGCGGACCCATGTCGGAGTTCTTTGTGCCGTCACCGGTGACGAGGGGAGTGGTGCGTTCGACGATCTTGGCGACAAGTTCGTCGGCGATGTCGCCGACTGCGACCAGAGCGGAGATCGCCATGCATCGTTCACCCGCGGAGCCGAATCCTGCGTTGACCATTGCGTCGGCGGCGAGGTCGAGGTCGGCGTCCGGCAGAACGATGGCGTGGTTCTTGGCGCCGCCGAGTGCTTGCACGCGTTTGCCGTTGGCGGTGCCGGTGGCATAGACGTACTGGGCGATGGGGGTGGATCCGACAAACGAAATCGCTTTGACTGCTTTGTTTTCCAGAAGTTCGTCGACGGCGAGCTTGTCACCTTGGAGGACGTTGAAGACGCCGGGGGGCAGACCGGCTTCGGCCCAGAGTTCGGCGAGCCAGATCGCCGCGGTGGGGTCCTTCTCCGAGGGCTTGAGAATCACGGTGTTCCCGGCGGCAATGGCGACCGGGAAGAACCACATGGGGACCATCGCGGGAAAGTTGAAGGGCGAGATGATGCCGACGGGGCCGAGGGGTTGGCGGATGGAGTAGACGTCGACCTTGGTCGATGCATTCTCGGTGTATCCGCCCTTGAGGAGATGCGGTATTCCGCAAGCGAATTCGACAACTTCCTGCCCGCGGCTGATTTCGCCGAGGGCGTCGGAGAGAACCTTGCCGTGCTCGGCTGTGATGATCTCGGCGAGTTCACCTTTGCGAGCGTTGAGGAGTTCGCGGAAGCTGAACAGTACCTGTGTGCGCCGGGCCAGTGAGGTGTCACGCCAGGCGGGGAAGGCCGCCGCAGCCGCGTCGATGACAGCGCGGGCGTCCTCGAGGTTCGCCAGGGCCAGTCGGCCGGTGATCTGTCCGGTGGCGGGGTTGGTGACGGTGGCGGTGTCCTCGGACGTTCCGGCGAACGGCTTGCCGTCCAGCCAGTGCGCGATGACACGAGTATCAGTGCTGGTCATGGTATTTCCTAGTGGTCTGGTGACTCAGGAGTTCGGGGAGGTGTACTTGGCGACGTAGTCGTTCATCGTCTCGCGCTGGTACCGGGAAACCTCGTGCGCGTTTTCGTTCTCGGCGAAGACGCTCGACACCATCACGGCGTTCTCACGTTCGTAGAAGCCGAGTTTGCCGAGACCGCCGAAGAATTCGTCCCAGTTGACGTCTCTGTCACCGATTTTGAGATGCTGATGCACTCGAACGGCATTGGCTGGCGGGTTGGTGATGTAGCGCAGTCCGTGGGAACGGTGATGATCCATGGTGTCCGCCACGTGAACGAGTCGGACCATGTCGCCGGCGGCCTCCATGATGGCGGGAAGGTCCCCACCCATGTGGAATTGGTGGCACGCCACGATCACCATGCCGAGGTTCTTGGAGTTCACACCACGGATCGTGCGGATCGCGGCTAGTCCGTCTTCGACAAAATCGTCCGGGTGGGGGTCGATCAGGACGTCGATTCCCTCGCGTTCGATGATCGGAACCAGTTCCTCCATCGAACGATAGAACGCACGCTCGGACTCTTCGGCCTTTTCGGGGCGGCCGGAGAATTCGGTGTTCATGACGTTGACACCGAGATCGACCGTGATCTGGATGGCCCGCTTCCAGTAGCGCACGGCTGCTTCGCGAGCGTCCTCGTCCGGGCCGGACCACCGAAGGACCGGGAGCACCGACGCGATGCCGACTCCCGCACTCGCGCAGGCCTTCCGGAACTCGGTGACGAGCGCGTCGTCGGCTTTCGGGTGATTGAAGAACGGGATCATGTCGACGTGCGGTGTGAGCTGCAGGTACTCGTACCCGAGATCGGCAACAACCTGAGGTAGCTCGAGTAGTGAGTAATCGTGATGGAAAGGTGTGGGGTCGAGTGCGACCTTCATCGCTAAGCTCCGGCCACAGAGTCGCGCGCAACCATGTCCACGACGACGCGCTGACCCGTCTCCAGAGACTTCACACCGGCGGCGCAGACAGCGGCCGCGGCGTACCCGTCCCAAGCACCTGGTCCGTCGATGTAGTTGCCGGTGCCGGCGCCCGTCTTCACTGCCTTGATCCACCGGGCGAACTCGGTGTCGTAGGCCTGCCCGAAGCGTTCGCGGAATCCTGGGGTGATCTGCCCACCCCAGTTGCCGGGCTTGGTCTTTCGGATCAGTCCCACGTCGAGTCCGATCATCGCGCTTCCGAGTTCGCCGACAACTTCGGTGCGCACCTCGTAGGCAACTCCGGTGGTGACAAACACCTCGGCGTCGACGTGTCTACCGGACTCGGTCTCGAATATCGCGATCTGTGGGTCTTGAATGCCCTCGGGAGCAAACGAATTCGCGGCCGGTCGGATGATCTGCACCGAGGTGATCTCTTCGTCGAGCAGGAATCGTGTCACGTCGACCTCGTGGACGAGTGAGTCCTTGACGATCATCGCGCTGTCGAAGCCGTTCGGAACCGCAGGATTGCGGTGCGCGCAGTGCACAACGAGAGGGCGACCGAGATCGCCGCTGTCGATCAAATCCTTGAGCTGGGTGTATTCGTGGTCGAACCGGCGCATGAAACCAACCTGGATCAGTCTTTTTCCCAGCGCTGCTTCGGCTTTGACGATCGTGAGCGAACTGTCCGCGTCGGTGGTCAGCGGCTTTTCGCAGAGAACAGGCTTGCCCGCTTCGAGGCAGGCAAGAACCTGCTTCTCATGGGTCGGGCCCGGGGTTGCGAGAACAACGGCGTCGACGTCCTCGGCTGCGATGGCATCGAACGGATCGACGACGACGCGCGCCCCTGGCGTCAGTGCTGCGATTTCCTCGGCGCGGGCGAGAGAGTAGTCGTTGACGACGGTGACGCGGGCACCGCCGATTTTGTTGGTGATGCGGTCGACGTGATCGGCCCCCATGATGCCGACGCCGAGCACTGCGATCCGGAGATCCTGGTTGTCAGACATGCGGTGGTACTCCTCGATTGTGTTGCTCAGTTGAAACGGACGGCGGGGACGCCACAGGTGGACAGGTATTTCTGAGTGCGCGCTGCGATGGGCAGCGGTGTGTCGGGATGGCAGGGATACATGTCCTGCTCGACGATCGCGAACACGTCGATGCCGAGCTTCTCGATGGCCTCCAGAAGCGGCGGCATGTCCGGTATTCCGCGCGGTGGTTCGATCATCGCGCCGAGTTTGACGGCTTCGCCGAACGGCAGGTCCTCCGCCTCCACCTTGGCGACGATCGCCGGATCCACCTGCTTGAGGTGCAGGTACCCGATGCGCTCCGGATGCTTGTTGATGATGGCGAGGTTGTCACCGCCGCAGTAGCTGATGTGGCCGGTATCGAGGCACAGGTTCACGAAACGCTCGTCTGTACCTTCGAGGAACTTGTAGACGTTGTCCTCGATGTCGACATGGCTGTCGGCATGAGGATGGTACTGCGCCATGACGCCGTATTCCTCGAGCATTGCCTTCCCGAGAGCGTTCATGCCGTCGGTTTTCTTACGCCACTGCTCGGGCGTCAGATTGCGGTCTTCGAGTACCGCTCCGGTGGAAGGGTCGCGCCACATCTCAGGGATGACCACCACGTGCTTGCCGCCGACGGCTGCGGTCAACTTGGCGACGTCCTTGATCTGATTCCAGACGGCATCCCAGGAATCGTCCTGGTGCAGGTGTTCGAAAACGGTACCGGCCGAAAGCTTCAGGCCGCGGGCGCCGAGTTCGTCCGTCAACTTGGCTGGATCGGTCGGAAGGTATCCGAACGGGCCGAGTTCGATCCATTCGTATCCCGACGCGGATACCTCGTCGAGGAATCGTGTGTAAGGGGTCTGCTGTGGATCGTCCGGAAACCACACGCCCCAGGAGTCGGGGGCTGATCCGACGCGAATCGCGCTCATGTCTAGATTCCTTTCGCGGGCAAGCTTTATGGGGTGTGGTTGTGCGGAATTTTCATTCGGATGGACGGAGGTACGGTCGCTGGATCTTCTTCCAGGACTCGTAAGTTGTCCGTGCCTTCTTGGTGGACTCCAGTTCGGAGGTGGCCGATACCGGTACATCCCACCAGGATTCGCTGTCCGGGGCGCCGATCAGCGGATCGGTTTCGACGTGGATGACGGTGCTGGTGTCGCTTGCTTTGGCAACCTTGATCGCGTCGGCGAACTCGGCAGCGGTGTTGGCGCGGATGACGTCGACACCGAGGCTGGCAGCGTTCGCGGCCAGATCGACCGGGAGAACCCCTCCGTCGAGACGTCCGTCATTCGAGCGGTAGCGGTACTGCGTGCCGAAGCGCTGGGAACCCAGCGACTCGGACAGTGAACCGATGGAGGCAAATCCGTGATTCTGCACCAGGACGACGATGACCTTGAGGCGTTCCTGTACGGCGGTGACCAATTCGGTGGCCATCATCAGATAGGAACCGTCTCCGACCATCACGAACACGTCGCGATCGGGGCACGCCATGCGGACGCCTAGACCGCCGGCAACTTCGTATCCCATGCACGAGTACCCGTATTCGACGTGATACCCCTTGGAATCACGGGTTCGCCACAGCTTGTGGAGGTCACCTGGCATGGACCCGGCAGCGCACACCACGACGTCACGTGGATCGGACAGTGTGTTGACCAGGCCGATCACCTGATTCTGATTCAGTGACCCGTCGGCAGCGGGTTCGGCTGGGTTGTAGACGGATTCGACGATCGCATCCCAATCGCGAGCGAGGTCACCGATCCTGGACGCATATTCGTCGTCCACCCGGTAGTCGTTCAGTGCAAGTGCCAGCGCGTCGAGTGCCTCACGGGCGTCGGCGACAACGCTGACTCCGCCCTGCTTCACGGAGTCCAGTGATGCGACGTTGATGTTGACGAAGCGAACGTCGGGATTGGTGAACGCGGTGCGGGACGCGCTCGTGAAATCGCTGTACCGCGTACCGATTCCGATGACGACGTCAGCCTCGGTGGCCAGTGCGTTTGCAGCCGTAGTGCCGGTGGACCCCACCGCCCCGACGGATTGTGGATGGTCGTAGACCAATGAACCCTTGCCGGCCTGGCTCTGCCCCACGGGGATTCCGGTCTGCGCGCAGAACGCTGCCAGAGAGTCGGTGGCCTGGCTGTAGATCACGCCGCCGCCGGCGACGATCAGTGGCTTGCGAGCCGAGCGGATGATCGCGGCGGCGCGTTCGATCACCGATCGTTCGGGGAGCGGGCGGGCCACGTGCCACACCCGTTCGGCGAAGAAGGACTCGGGCCAGTCGAAAGCCTCGGCCTGCACGTCCTGCGGGATGGCGATGGTGACCGCGCCGGTCTCGACGGGATCAGTGAGAACGCGCATCCCGGCGAGCAGAGCGCTCGGCAACTGCTCCGGGCGCCATACCCGATCGAAGTATCGTGAGACGGGTTTGAAAGCGTCGTTGACTGTGACGTCGCCGCTCGACGGGAGTTCGAGTTCCTGTAAGACGGGGGCGCTGGCGCGGGTCGCGAAAGTGTCTGCGGGAAGGAGTAATACAGGTAGACGATTGATGGTGGCCAGTGCCGCGCCGGTGATCATATTGGTGGCACCGGGGCCGACGCTGGACGAGACCGCCCACGTCTGCAGGCGGTCCTTCATGCGGGCGTGCGCGACAGCCGAGTGCACCATCGCCTGTTCATTGCGGCCGAGCACGTAGGGGAGTGTCGGCTCACGGCCGGCGTCGAGATCCTGGATCTCGGCCTGCAAGAGTGCCTGCCCCAGTCCGGCGACGTTGCCGTGCCCGAAGATTCCGAAGCAGCCGGCGAACAGCTTGGTGCGCTGGCCGTCGCGTTCGGTGTACTGGTTGGCGAGGAAGCGGACGACAGCTTGAGAAACGGTGAGGTATACGGTCGGCTCGTCGCGAGGTGGACGATTGCCGGTTGCGTTGTTGGTGGGTGCCACAGCTTTCACTTCCGTCAGTTGTGGGACTGCAACGGCAGTCGAGGGTCGATGTCCTGGTGATCCCAGCTTCCACGTAGCCAGGTGTGTTGCGGATCGTCACAGATGTTCCACGCCCGGATCTCGCCCGAACCTGCCATGACATTGAGGTAGTACATGTGGTGGCCCGGCGCTGCGATGGACGGGCCGTGATAGCCGTGCGGCACGAGAACGACGTCGCCCGAGCGGACTTCCTCGAGCACTTCGATAGGTCTCTCGGCGGTTCCGTACACGCGGTGGTAGCCGAAACCTTCGGTCCCGGTGGGGCTTCTGTCGATCTCGAAGTAGTAGATCTCTTCCAGGGCCGATTCGACGTCGCTGTTCTCGTCGTGCTTGTGGCTGGGATACGACGACCAGTTCCCGCCGGGGGTGATGACCTCACACGCGATGATGGAGTCGGCCTCGAAGGTGTCTGCGGTGGCGAAGTTGTGAACCTGTCGGCTGCAGTTCCCGGCACCGCGGAGCTCGACCGCAACTCCTGATGCGGGACCGTATCGATGGGGGAGCTTTGCGCCGGCGCGTGCTCCGCACAGAGCGAAGCGGCCCCCGTCAGCGCTGCTGACCGAGTAGTCGGCGTCGCGTCCTACGTACGCGAAATCGCTCGGGCCGTCGAAAACCGATGCGCGGCCAGTGAGGGGAATCTCCGTCCCCTCGGCAACAACCACGGCCGAACCCGCCAGTGGAACGACGATGATCTCGTTATCGCCGGACTGCAGGTGGACGTCAGCGCCAGGGGCGAGTTCGAGTGTCCACAAGCTGGATTCGGTCCACCCGGCGGACTCCGGCGTGACCACTGTCGTGAAATCACCGTCGGCGGACGATCCGGCGGGGACGTAGTACTTGCTGAACATCTTGCTCCTGCCAGGTCGCTTCTAGTGGACGAGCTTGACTGCGGTGTCGACGGCCGCGGTGACGTCGCCGTCGGGTGGGTAGAGCAGCGCGCGTCCGACGATCAGTCCGCGCACGGACGGCAGCTGAAGTGCAGCGTCCCACTTTGCGTACGTTTCTTCCGGCGCGATCTGCGGATCGCCGCCCAACAGGAGCGTCGGGAGGGTGGTCGCATCCATGACGCGTTCCATCTCGTCGACGACCGGCAGTTTCATCCACGTGTACGCCGAGGTGGAGCCGAGACCTTGGGAGATGTGGATGGATTTGATGACGGCGTCGGGGCTGAGATCGTTGACGACCTTGCCGTTCACGCGGCTGGAGAGAAACGGCTCGAGCATCGCGATCAGTCCGGCCGCGGCCAGTTCGTCCACGGCTTCGGCACATGCCGTCATGGTGGGCAGAGTGCCCGCGTCGTCGAGTGCGATGCGTAGCAGCATCTTTCCGCCGTTCATTCCGAACTTCGCGGTGCCCGCCGCGGTGTATCCCGTCATGCGGTCGTCGAGTTCGAAGCTCGCGCCTGCCAGGCCGCCGCGGTTCATCGACGAGAAGACGACCTTGTCGTCGAGGGCGCCGAGGAGGAGCAGATCGTCGAGAATGTCCGCGGTGCCGAGAACGCCGTCGACTCCGGGATTGTCGAGCGCAGTGCGTAATCTGTCGAGCAGATCTGTACGACTGTTCATCGCTGTCGGCTTGCCAGCGACAGACAGTGCCCCACGGGCCGGGTGATCGGCAGCGACGATCATCAGTCGACCATTGCCTCGAACAGTGGCGCGAGGAGTTCGCGCTGCCCACGCCTTTTCGATGATCTGCGGATCGCTCGCACGCAGTTCCGTCACTTCGGCGTAGGTGGTGGCGAGGGGGCGGGCGGCGAGCTTGTCAGACATTGACTGCCTCCGTGGCTGTGGCTTCGGCGAGATCGTGGACTTCTTCGGCGGTCGGCATCGCAGTGGAGCATTCGAGCCGAGATGCGACTATCGCGCCGGCCGCGTTGGCGTACCGCAGTACCTTCTCCAGCGGCCACCCGGCCAACAGTCCGTGGCACAGTGATCCGCCGAAGCTGTCGCCTGCTCCAAGCCCGTTGACCACGTCGACGGCGTTGGGCGGCACGGTGATCGACTGCTTTCGCGTTTTGCCGAGTACGCCCTTCGGGCCCTGCTTCACGATGGCCAGTTCGACGCCGAGGTCGAGAAGCGCGTCGGCGGCCTTGTTCGGATTGGTCTCACCGACCGCGATCTCGCACTCTTCGCGGTTTCCGACGGCTACTGTCACGTGCGCCAGAGCGCGCTGCACCTGATTGGTTGCTTCTTGGGGCGTCGACCAGAACATCGGGCGGTAGTCCAGATCGAGGACCGTCAGCGGGCGTCGTTCGCGGGCTTCCCAGGCAGCGAAGTGTGCACTGCGACTCGGTTCTTCGGACAGCCCTGTCACAGTCGACCAGTAGAGGGACGATGCTCGAACGGCGTCGAGGTCGATGTCTTCCGGGGTGATCCGAAGATCGGGCGCATGCGGCTTGCGGTAGAAGTACAGCGGAAAGTCGTCAGGAGGGAAGATCTCGCAGAACGTCACCGGTGTCGGGTACTCGGAATTGGTGACGACAAACCTGTTGTCGACGCCCAGACGTGCCAACTCGCGTGTGACGAACTTCCCGAAAGGATCGCTGCCTACGCCGGAGATCAGTGCTGCTCGCCGGCCGAGGCGCGCGGCCGCCACCGAGACATTGGCTGCGCTGCCGCCGAGGAACTTGCCGAACGTCTCGACGTCCTCGAGTCCGACACCGGTCTGAAGTGGGTAGATGTCCACCCCCGATCGGCCGATGGCGAGCACGTCGAAGGGTGCGTCAGGGATGTGTGACCCGCTCTGGTGAGTGTTGATGCTTGTCAAAACTGACTCCCGAGAGTTCGTGGTGGGTTGCCCACGCAGGGCACCGTTGTATGACTGAAACTGTGCGCCGCGACACAGCGATTGTCAATAGTTTGTCTGGACATTATGACTTGCGGTCAAGTGAATGTTAGTGTTCGCATACACTGCCGAGAGAAGTAGCGTCGATACGGCGCCTTCCCAAGACAGATCGGAGTTGGCCGTGGTCGCAGCACTCGCCGTCGAGTTGGACCGCTCGAGCCCGGTGCCGCTGTATTTTCAGCTGGCACAGGCAATCGAGGGCGCTATTCTCGGTGGCGAACTTGCCCCAGGTGATCGCTTCGAGAACGAACTGGCGTTGGCCAAACGGCTCAATCTCTCACGTCCGACCACTCGACGCGCGATCCAGGAACTGGTGGACAAGGGACTACTTGTTCGTAAGCGGGGAGTCGGAACTCAGGTGGTGCAAAGTCCGGTGCACCGCCCGGTCGAGCTCACCAGCCTGTTCGACGACCTTGCGAGGGCCGGCCAGGCGCCGACGACCAAGCTGCTCGAGTTCACGGTGGGAGTTCCCGCCGAGGACGTTGCCGCGGAACTCAACCTCGAACCTGACGCCGAAGTGGCCACCATCAGGCGTCTGCGAAGCACCAACGGCGAACCGCTTGCCGTGATGACCAATTACATTCCGGTGGACATCGCACCCGATCCCGAGGAGTTGGAGACGCAGGGGCTGTACCAAACCTTGCGAACTCGCGGCGTTCACATCCGTGTCGCGCGGCAGCGAATCGGCGCTCGGGCGGCGACTCGCGAAGAAGCAGGATTGCTCGACGAGAAAGTGGGTGCTGCCCTCTTGACCATGAGCCGCACTGCATTTGACGATTCAGGTAGCGCCGTCGAGTACGGCAGCCACTGCTACCGAGCGTCGCGTTACTACTTCGACACCACCGTGGTCGACCGCTAGATCTCGATCCCGGTGACACGAGTACCCGCCTGACCGAGTCAGTGGGGGTGATTTGTGATCCCAGCATTTCTGCGATCCTTCGATCATTTGACCCGAACGGAGCCTCATGACAGGCATTTCAGTAGCAGTTGCCGGATTCGGATGGATGGGCCGCGTCCACACGCAGGCGTATCTGCGTCTGCGGCAGCACTATCCGCAGCTTCCCGTGATCCGCATGGCCGCCGTCGCCGACGAGGTGCCTGGCAGAGGGGAGGAAGCAGCGGACCAATTCGGTTTCGAAGCTTTCACCCAGGATTGGCGCGATATCGCAGCCGATCCGGCCATCGACGCGGTGAGCATCACGGCCCCGAACTTCTTGCACCGTGAAATCGGCGTCGCAATGGCAGAGGCCGGCAAACACATCTGGATCGAGAAGCCCGTCGGCTTGTCCACGGAAGACGCCAAAGCTGTTGCCGTAGCAGTCTCGAAGGCCGGTGTGCAGTCGACCGTAGGCTTCAACTACCGAAACGCGCCGGCTGTGGCCCTGGCAAAGAGCCTGATCGACTCAGGGGAGTTGGGCACGATCACGCACTCGCGTTTTCGTTTCCTCAGCGACTATGCGGCCCACCCTGAAGGTGCTTTGAGTTGGCGATACGAGCGTGAGCGCGGCGGCGCCGGCGTCCTGGGCGACTTGGCTTCGCACGGCATCGATCTGATTCGTCATCTTCTCGGTGACGTCGACGCTCTCGTTGCGGATACTGCGATCTTCATCCCGGAGCGTGCGCGTCCGTCCGCCGCTACCAGTGGACATGCGCGCGCCAGCGGTGGGGAGATGGGGGCTGTCGAGAACGAAGACTTCGTCAGCGCACTGCTGCGCCTCGGGTCGGGTGGCCGGTGCACCCTCGAAGCATGCCGCGTCGCCGTGGGAGAGCAGAACAATTACGGATTCGAGATTCACGGCACGAAAGGTGCCGTGTTCTGGGACTACCGCCGGATGGGTGAACTGGGCACCAGCCTCGGCTCGAAGTACCAGGACCAATCCGTCACGACGGTTCTGGTCGGCCCCGAGTCCGGTGAGTTCGGCCGCTTCCAGCCTGGCGCGGCCAACGCGATGGGCTACGACGACCTGAAAGTGATCGAGGCTCGCAATTTCATCGCCTCGATCGTGGACGGAGCGCCGCAGGGCGCGACCATCGCTGATGCAGTCGCGTCCGCACAGGCTCTGGACGCGATGGTCGCCTCGGTGACCTCCGGCAGCTGGATTTCTCTCGGTTGATCGACAGCTCCTCCGAAAGGCTCTGGTGCAGTGACATTTCCCCGCGGACTGGCGCTGCTCGTGGCAGCAGTGCTGTTCATGGAGATGCTGGACGCGACGATTCTCGCAACGGCACTGCCGTCGATCGCCCAATCTTTCGGAGTTGATGCCGTCGACGTCAATGTCGCCGTTTCTTCGTACCTCCTGGTGTTGGCCGTCCTGATCCCGGCGAGCGGATGGATGGCCGACAGATTCGGAACGCGACGTGTCTTCATCTCTGCCATAGCCGTTTTCACGGTGGCGTCGGTGGGATGTGCACTGAGCACCTCCCTCCCGATGCTGGTGGGAATGCGTGCTTTACAAGGGGTAGGCGGCGCCATGATGGTGCCGGTGGGGCGGCTCGCAGTATTGCGGGTGACGTCGAAGGCGGAACTCGTACGGGCTATCGCCTACTTGACGTGGCCGGCGCTCACAGCGCCGGTTCTTGCGCCCGCTGTGGGTGGAGCCATCGTGTCGATCGCTTCGTGGCGCTGGATCTTTCTGATCAACGTTCCGATCGGGATCGTCGGGTTTCTGCTGGCATTGCGCATGGTGCCCGACATTCGGGAGGCGCAGAAACGGAGCCTCGACTGGCTGGGATTGGTGGTGATCGGAGCAGGCGTCGCAGTGCTTGTCGTGGCGCTCGATAACGTGCACAGTGCCGGAACCGACTGGCTACGAGTGGGCCTCGGGATCGTTGCGGCTCTGATCTTGTTGAGCTTGGCCGTCATTCACCTCGTCCGGTCGGATCATCCGCTCATCGCGCTCGGCGTCCTCCGACTTCGATCGTTTCGGCTCGTCGCGTCGAGCGGCTCGCTGTACCGGCTCGTGATCATGGGCGTGCCGTTTGTGCTGCCGTTGTTGTTCCAAGTGGGATTCGAAATGTCGGCGTTCAAGGCCGGTCTGCTGGTGATGGCCCTGTTCGCGGGGAATATCGCGATCAAACCGCTCACCACTCCGCTCATGCGCAGATTCGGGATCAGACTAGTTCTGGTGGGAAACGGAGTTCTGTCGGTGGTGTGCTTCGGTGCGCTGGTACTGATCTCGTCGACGACACCGGACGTCGTAATCGCTGTCGCACTGTTTGTCAGTGGCGCGTTGCGATCCATCGGGTTCACCGCGTACAACAGCTTGGCGTTCGCCGACGTCGACTCGGGTGAGCTGACCGATGCCAGTACTCTGCATGCAACGCTGCAAGAGTTGGCGTCCGGTCTGGGTATTGCACTGTCCGCTTTGGTGATCACGCTCTGTACACCGTTGGCGGAGTCGGAGGATCTGAGCGGCGGAGTGCCGTTTTCTCTGACGCTGGGTGTTCTCGGGGCCATGCTGGTGCCGACGGTGATCGAGAGTTGGCGGCTCCCACGCGATACGGGTGCTGTGGTGTTGGTGCGCTGATGAAGCGTCTTCCGCCACCTTCATCATAACGCGGGACCCGGGGCTTGCGGCAAGGCCCCGGTGATGGTGCACACTCGTCTGCTGCGAGCAAGCAAAAGCCTTGCCCGGAGGAGGGGATCGCATGAGTGACGTCATCATTGTCGGTGCTGGACCAACTGGATTGATGCTGGCAGGTGAGCTCCGGCTGCAGGGCGTCGATGTCGTCGTCGTGGACAAGGACGAGGAGCCGACTCAGTTCGTCCGTGCCCTCGGCATCCATGTGCGCAGCATCGAAATCATGGAGCAGCGCGGGTTGCTGGACAAGTTCCTCGCGCACGGCCGCAAGTATCCGCTCGGTGGATTCTTCGCGGGGATCAGCAAACCGGCACCGGCGCACCTCGATACTGCGCACGGGTACGTACTGGGCATTCCTCAGCCCGAGATCGACAGGATTCTTGCCGAACATGCCACCGAAGTCGGTGCGGACATTCAGCGAGGGAAGCGCGTCGTCGCGATCCGTCAAGATACCGATAGCGTCACAGCGGACTTGTCCGACGGCACAACACTTCACGCGCGTTATCTCGTGGGCTGCGACGGCGGCCGCAGCACTGTTCGGAAGCTGATCGACGTCGGGTTTCCCGGCGAGCCGTCGAGCGCCGACACGCTGATCGGCGAAATGGACGTGACCATGCCGGCTGATGAACTGGCCGCCGTTGTCGCCGAAATCCGGGAAACGCACAAACGATTCGGAGTCGGTCCCGCCGGTAACGGCGCTTTTCGTGTCGTGGTCCCTGCGGCCGAAGTTGCCGACGGTCGCGCAACACCGACCACCCTCGACGACATCAAACAACAGCTACTGGCCATTGCGGGTACCGACTTCGGTGTGCACTCGCCGCGGTGGCTCTCGCGCTTCGGCGACGCCACCCGTCTAGCGGAGCACTACCGGCGCGACCGGGTGTTCCTCGCCGGCGATGCCGCACACATCCACCCACCGATGGGCGGTCAAGGTCTCAATCTCGGTGTGCAAGATGCCTTCAACCTCGGCTGGAAGCTCGCCGCCGAGATCAACGGCTGGGCACCGGACGTCCTGCTCGACACGTACGAATCGGAACGGCGTCCGGTGGCTGCCGACGTTCTCGACAACACGCGCGCGCAGGCGGAGCTGATCTCCACCGCTGCCGGTCCACAAGCCGTGCGGCGCTTGATCTCCGAGCTGATGGAATTCGAAGACGTCAAGCGCTATCTGACCGAGAAGATCACTGCGATCTCGATTCGCTACGATTTCGGCGAAGGCGACGACCTACTCGGTCGGCGGCTGCGGAACATCGCGTTGACCCGCGGCAACCTGTACGACCTGATGCGATCCGGCCGCGGACTTCTTCTCGACCAGGGTAGCCAACTGGCGGTAGATGGTTGGAGCGATCGAGTCGACCACGTAGTCGACACCAGCACCGAATTGGACTCACCGGCTGTCCTGCTTCGACCAGACGGTCACGTGGCATGGGTGGGGGATTCGCAGGCGGAGTTGGATACTCAGCTGTCCACGTGGTTCGGCCGGCCGGCGACGGGCCCCGTGTAACTCTTCGGATTCGGCAACCGAGCACCGTGGCGACTCGGACGCACTACCGTTGACGACTATGAGGCGAAGGTCAGCACAGGTTCCGGCTGCGGCAGCGGGCTCTGTGGGAGCGCTGATGCTGACAAGCTGCACGACCAATGTCGATGTGCCGAAAACCTTTGCCGCCACGATAACGGTGACCGGTCAGGCAGAGCAGGCCGAGACGGTCTCTGGAGAGTGCGTGATCGACATGATTCGTGTCGCTCCGAACGACCAGATTCAGATTTTCGGGGGCAGCGGCGCTGCATCCACAAGGTCGGCACTCGAGGTCGAGGCAATCGATCAACTTCCCGACGGAATGAGCACCTGCTCCTACACCGCACATTTTGATGCCGTCCCCGCAAACCAGAGAAACTATGAGGTGAGCTTGGGCCACTTCTCTCCGGAGTCCTTCAGCTCAGATGAGTTGGAGAACGGTGTCACCTATCAACTTCGCCGGCCCTGACTGAACCAGTTCTCCCTCGCGTTGTATCCGGTCCGACTTTCACTGAGCTCGCTTGGTGGTCCCGTCGCCTCCGCGCTGTCGAGCCTTACCGGGGTTGATGTGGAGCCGAACACCCTCGTAGGCGACTGTGTACGGCACATCGTCGTCGTTGTCCGGGGCGCCGGAGTCCGCAGGATCCGGAAGTTCCGCGATCTGTTCGATGACAGTCTGTGCTCGCGCCGCACCGGGATCGAACATCTCCTGAAACGGCCCGACGAACGACCCCCCAAGCCCGCGGCGCCTTGCCCGAACAGCCGCCCACCCGAACACCGCCAACGGGCCGATCATGGCGAACAGCACTAACAAGTCCCACCCCATGCCACGAGCGTACCGACTGACCGGCATTGGGCGGTCCAAGTCTCGTCAGCGCTGTCGTCCCTCAGGCCATTCGTCTCTCGGACTGTGCCTTCAGCAACTCGGCCAGATGGTCAGGCGAGATCCGCTCGCGAACCGCCTCCATCACTAGTTCGGCCTGCGTCTGAGGCGCGAGGCCGTCGATCGGTTGGTCTCGGTCCAGATTGGTCGGGAAGGCGTAGCCCTCAGCGGAAGCGGCGACGGCACAGCGAACAGACTCGTCGGAACCTGCTTCGCTGAGGGCGAGCAGTGCCGGATAGATCGCGTTGACGAGCGCGTCCCGGTCAATGGTTCCGAGGGCGCGACCGAAGGCTGACGACACCTGAAGAAGATTTGCCATGCGCAGGACGTCGGCGGATTTGTTGTGGCCGGCGGCGTGGAACAGTGCAGGGTTGAAGAAGACGGCATCTCCCTTCTCCAAAGGTAATTGGACGTAATTGGCCTCGAAGAACTCCTTGAACTCGGGACGCTCGAACGCGAGGTATCCGGATTCGAATTGTTGGGAGTACGGCAGATATTTCGTCGGTCCCGTCTCGACCGGCATGTCCACATGGGCGACTGCACCTTGCAAGGTGAGGGCGGGGGTCAAGCGATGAACGTGCGCTCGGAACTTCGCAGCGACGTCGCTCGACATGAAACCGAGGTGGTAGTCGCGATGTGGATTCTGTGCGGCGCCACCGGGATTGACGACGTTGACGTCCGACGTCACCTGATACATGGGGCCGAGCCAGGCTTCCGAAGCTAAAGCGACAATGCTGTTTGCGTAGTAGTCGACGTAAGCCTTGGGATCTTCGAGCGCCAACTTCAGTTGTGCTCCCCAGATCCGGTCATTGGCTCCGGGTTTGGCGAAGTGATCTCCGGACACCGCGCCGGCTTCGTGTTGGCGCGCAATGAGTTCACGGAAGACCGCACTGGCGCGATCCAATACCTCCGCGTCGAACGCGCCTTGGAAGACCGTGATGCCTGGACCGGTGAGTAACGCGCGGGCGATCTCGTCCTGAATCTCCGCCCGGATTTCAGGATTCGACAATTTGTCGACCAGAGCATCCGAGCGGTAGAGAAGAACGCCGTCGGCCACCGAATGGGCGTACGGGTAATCGGCGGGGTCTGTCTCGTGTGCGACCAGAGCGGCGAAGTCTTCGATGTTGCAATCTTCTCGGTGCAACCTACCCGCGAACGGCACGGTGTGGTCGGTCAGTGCTGGAGTCATTCGGGGGCCTTCCTGCGGAGTTCACGATGTGCTGTGACTCAAAGACTGCCAAGGAAAAGCCATCGAAACTACCCCTGAAATCCATCAAAAAGACCTCAGGAAGCGCTCCCCGTGGACTCGACCGGTGACGGAAGATCTGCGCGCTACGACGGGATCACGTTCCTGGGTGAGAGTTAGAGAGTGAAGGCGTTCCGGAAAGCAGTGAGTGCGGTGTCACTGTCTCCGGATGCCCAGCCCTCCAATCCGACCGTGCCGGTGTAACCCTGCTCGGCGAGAACGCGTGCGATGGCTGGGTAGTTGATCTCGCCGGTTCCGGGTTCGCATCGGCCGGGTACGTCGGCCACCTGAATCTCGCCGATGTTGTCACCACAACGCCGCACGAGTTCGATGAGGTTTCCTTCGCCGATCTGTGCGTGGTAGAGGTCGAGCATCATCTTGAGGTTGGGGTGTGAGACGGATTCCACCAGTGCCAGAGTGTCTTTGGCTCGGGCCATCGGTACGCCAGGGTGATCGACGATCGTATTGAGATTCTCGAGGCAGAAGACGACTCCGGCGTCTTCACCCAGTCGCGCGATCTTCTCGAGAGCGCGTTGGGCCGTCAGCCACATCGCTCCCGTAGTTCGATACTGCGGGCGCGCGGCCTGTCCGTCGATCAGCTCGCCGGTATGGAAGTTCAGCCGAGGAACGCCGAGTTTCGCTGCCGGCGTGAGGCATAGCGCCGCTGTACGTACGAGTTCGGCGCTGCCCGCTTCGTCGAACAAATCGCCGTGAAGATAGCCGGTCATCGAGGAGAACCGAGCCCCGGTGGCGACCAGAGCATCGAGGTCCTTGTCTTGCCAACTCCAGATCTCGGCTGCGAACCCCGCCTCCGAGATCCGCCGAATGCGTTCGACGACAGGGAGTTCGGTGAACGTCATCTCGGCAGAGACCGCCAAATCGAAGGGGCTCACTGCGGCACCGACAGCAGCGATACGGGCAGTCCGGTTTCCACGGATTCTTTTGCAGCCAGTGCGATTTCCAGGGCGTTGCGAGCATCGAGACCGTCGACCGACGGCGCGCTGCCGGAGCGGATGCAGTCTGCGAAGTGCGCCAGCTGGGCAACATAGGCGTCGTGAAACAGTTCGATGTTCACCCGAGGTGTGTCGGCCAGAACGCCCGGTGAGCTGTAATGACGCATCGCGGTCCGCGTGACCTCGCCTGCACTCACCATTCCACCGGAACCGAAAACCTCGCCGCGAACGTCGTAACCGTAGGTGGCCTGGAAGTTGGCCTCGGCCGACGCGAGGGCGCCGTTGTCGAACCGCAACTGAACCATCGACGTATCGAGGTACCCCTGCTCCTTGTACTGCGGATGGACGAGAGCATCGGCCTGCGCGAACACCTCGACGACGCGTGCCCCCGGGTTGAGCCAGAGCAGGGCGTCGAAGTCGTGAATCAGTGTCTCGTTGAAGATGGTCCACGGCTTGACTCGGGAGGCGACGTCGGCGGTGATTCCCGGATCGCGAGTCAGAGAGCGAAGTAGCTGCGGTGTCCCGATCCCACCGGAGGTGATCACGTCGTGTGCCGCGGCGAAGTCGGCGGCGAAGCGCCGGTTGAAACCGACCTGCAGCGCAACATTGTTCGCGGCGCATGCGCCGATTGCGCGATCGGCGTCCTCGAGCGTCAATGCCATCGGCTTTTCGCAGAAGACATGCTTGCCTGCCTCCGCTGCTGCTACCACGAGATCGGTGTGAGTTGATGCGGGCGTACTGATGAGCACCGCTTCGATGGTCGGATCGGCAATCAGCTCAAGGGCGTCGGTGTACGCGCGGGCGTCGGGACTGACACGTTCGATCAACGACGCCGCAGCGCCGGGCGCAGGATCGGCGACGGCGACGAGACGGGTGCCGGGGATACGCAGCGCGACGGACTCGCCGTGGAAACGGCCGATCCATCCAGCGCCGATCAGACCGACTGCAACAGAGGCAGACATGGGGGCTCCGTTCGGAGTGAGGATGAGGAACTAGATCGTTCTAGTCCTTGCCAGTAAAGCGCTGGTTGCCTCGTGCGTCAACGTTTCGGCGTGTATTCGCTGGAACGATCTAGTCTGTGGAGGTGAACAGTCGACGCCCCACCTTGCAAGACGTAGCAGACCTGGCCGGTGTGTCACGCGCACTGGTGTCCATCGTCATTCGCGATGTCCCGGGTGCCAGCGATGCCACGCGGGTACGGGTCAAGGCGGCCGCGGACGAACTCGGCTATCGACCCGACAACGCGGCGCGACTGCTGCGCCAGCATCGCAGCCGCCTGATCGGTGTCAGTTATGTTGCCGCGCAAACCTTTCACGCGGAGCTGCTCGACGAGATCTACGACGCAGCCGAACGCTTGCGCTACGACGTCGTTCTCAGTGCCGTCTCGGACCGCAGGCCTGGCTCGCGCGCCGTGCGCACCCTGCTCGACGACCGATGCGAGGCGATCTTGCTGTTGGGTTCGCAGGCGCCGGAATCGGAGATCGTCGACCTGGCGGCCAAGGTTCCCGTCGTCGTGCTCGCCCGGAAGATGCCCTCAGCACATGTGGACGTTGTCCGCACGGACGACGAGGCGGGCGCCGTGATGGCTGTGAATCATCTCGTCGGACTCGGGCACCGCTCGATTGTCCACGTCGACGGCGGACGCGGTCCGGGTGCCCAGGAGAGGCGTCAGGGCTACCGGAAGGCCATGCGGGCGGCCGGACTGGAATCGCGGATACTTCCCGGCGGCCTCACGGAGGAGTTCGGCGCGGACGCTGCGCGGTCGATGGTCGAACAAGGGATTCCCGGTGCGGTCTTCGCTTTCAATGATCGTTGCGCGCTAGGAGTCCTGGACGTCTTCTTGCGTGCGGGAGTCTCGGTGCCCGGCGACGTCTCCGTGATCGGATTCGACAACAGTGCATTGGCAGGTTTGGCGCACATCGATCTGACCAGTGTCGGGCAGGACACGGCGTTTCTGGGTGGCGCCGCGGTGGAGCGAATCTCCGAACGTCTCGACGCCGGAAGTGGACTCTTGGGCAGGGACATAGTCGCGCAACCACAACTTGTAGTTCGAGGTTCAACTGGACTCGTAGGGCGTTGACCTGGCGTTTCGACCTAAACTAGGTTGTCCGGTCTTTGATAAGCAGTCCTAATGTCAGAACAAACTATTGACATTCGACTGTGACGGGTATTACATCTTTCACATACAACCGAGCACCATCCGTTCGCGGGCCGTTGGTTGATGTCGAGAGGGAGTTCACATGTCGTTTCTCACGGGACGCAAGAGCGTTGCCGTACTGGCCGGAGCCTCAGTCGTGGTCTTGGGTCTGGCCGCCTGTTCAAGCACCGGCGGTAAGCCGGATTCTTCCGGATCCGGAATGGGCGCGGGTACGGCGGACACGCCCCGCGCCACCATTGCGATGATCACCCACGAAGTGCCCGGTGACACGTTCTGGGATCTGGTGCGCAAGGGTGCCGAAACCGCAGCGGCCAAGGACAACATCGAACTTCGGTACTCCGCCGATCCCGAGGCGCCGAATCAGGCCAACTTGGTTCAGAGTGCGATCGACAGCAAGGTCGACGGGATCGCCGTCACCCTCGCGAAGCCCGACGCCATGGTTGCCGCGGTCCAAAGTGCCACCGCCGCGGGCATTCCGGTGGTCGCCCTCAACTCGGGCCTCGAAACCTGGAAGGACATGGGCGTCAAGGAGTACTTCGGTCAGGACGAGTCGATTGCCGGTGAAGCTGCCGGCGAGCGACTCAACACCGAAGGTGCCACCAAGGTGCTGTGCGTGATTCAGGAGCAGGGCAACGTGAGCCTCGAATCACGGTGCGCCGGTGTGAAGAAGTCGTTCAAGGGAACGACGGAGATTCTCAACGTCAACGGCAAGGACATGCCGTCGGTGGAGTCGACCATCACCGCGAAACTTCAACAGGACCCGGCAATCGATCGAGTTCTCGCGCTCGGTGCGCCGTTCGCATTGACGTCCGTGACGTCGGTCGGCAATGCGGGCAGCAAGGCGAAGGTCGTCACCTTCGACACCAACGCGGCGCTCGTCGACGCCATCAAATCCGGTGACGTGCAGTGGGCAGTGGACCAGCAACCCTTCCTGCAGGGCTACCTCGCCATCGATTCGCTGTGGCTTTACCTCAACAACGGCAACGTGATCGGTGGTGGCTTGCCCACCCTGACCGGACCCGCGTTCATCGACAACACCAACATCGACTCGGTCGCCGAGTACGCCAAGAACGGAACTCGCTGATCCGGGCGCACGGAGGGCTGAGAGTCCGCCCTCCGTGCGCCTGTCCAGCACGGAAGGGAAATCATGTCCACTCAGGCAGATCTCGACCTTGCCGCCCATAAAGTCGTGACCGATGAACGGGTGAAGGAGCAAAAGCGCATTCAGCGTCTGCTGCTCCGCCCGGAGATGGGTTCACTTGTCGGCGCCATCGCCATCTTCATCTTCTTCTGTATCGTCGCGGCACCGTTCCGTACGCCGGAAGCGCTTGCGACAGTGCTCTACTCCAGCTCCACGATCGGCATCATGGCTTGCGCGGTCGCCCTGCTCATGATCGGCGGCGAGTTCGACCTCTCCGCCGGCGTCGCAGTCACCACGTCCTCGCTCGCCGCGTCGATGATCGCCTACAACCTGCACCTCAACCTGTGGGTGGGCGCGATTCTGGCGCTGGTCGTCTCGCTCGCCGTCGGATTCTTCAACGGCTACCTCGTCATGAAGACGAAGATTCCCAGCTTCCTCATCACCTTGAGTTCTTTCCTGATGTTGACCGGTATCAACCTGGCCGTCACCAAGCTCGTGAGTGGTCAGGTGGCCACACCCAGCGTCTCCGACATGGCTGGATTCGATTCCGCCAAAAAGGTATTCGCGTCGTCGTTCTCGGTCTTCGGGGTGTCCGTCAAGATCACGGTCGTGTGGTGGCTGCTGTTCACCGCGATTGCAACATTTGTTTTGTTCAAGACCAAGATCGGCAACTGGATCTTCGCGGTCGGCGGCAATCAGGACAGTGCCCGCGCGATCGGTGTGCCGGTGACCGCAGTCAAGATCGGCTTGTTCATGACCGTCGGCTTTGCTGCCTGGTTCGTGGGCATGCATCTGCTGTTCTCGTTCAACACCGTTCAGTCCGGTCAGGGTGTCGGTAACGAGTTCCTGTACATCATCGCCGCAGTCATCGGCGGTTGCCTGCTCACCGGTGGTTACGGAACCGCGATCGGCGCTGCGATCGGTGCATTCATCTTCGGTATGACCAACCAGGGCATCGTCTACGCAGGCTGGAACCCGGACTGGTTCAAGTTCTTCCTCGGCGCCATGCTGCTCTTCGCGGTCATCGCCAACAACGCATTCCGCAACTACGCTGCGAAAAGGTGACACATGAGTACCACAGCTGAAGTTCCCGCTCTCTCGAACTCGGGCGGCAACGTGCCACTGATCGAGCTCAAGGACGTCGGTAAGCAATACGGAAACATCATCGCGCTCAAGGGAATCAACCTGCGCGTCGGTGCGGGTGAAGTAACGGGCGTGCTCGGTGACAACGGCGCAGGCAAGTCCACGCTGATCAAGATCATCGCGGGTCTGCACCAGCAGAGCGAAGGTGAACTACTCGTCGACGGCGAACCGACAACGTTCCACTCGCCGAAAGAAGCTCTCGGCAAAGGCATCGCGACGGTCTATCAGGACCTCGCCGTCGTTGCGTTGATGCCGGTGTGGCGCAACTTCTTCCTCGGGCAGGAACTGCGCAAGGGTGGTCTGATCAAGTCGCTCGACGCCAACGCCATGCGCGCGACGACTCTTTCGGAACTGTCGAAGATGGGCATCGAACTACCTGACGTCGACGCACCGATCGGTAGTCTCTCGGGCGGTCAGCGTCAGTGTGTTGCCATCGCCCGCGCCATCTTCTTCGGCGCGCGCGTGCTGATTCTCGACGAGCCGACAGCAGCGCTCGGCGTCAAGCAGTCGGGAATGGTGTTGCGCTACATCACCGCTGCCAAGGAACAGGGATTCGGCGTCATCTTCATCACGCACAATCCGCACCACGCGTACATGGTCGGCGATCACTTCGTGCTCCTCAACCGAGGCAGGCAGAAGCTCGACGCCAAGTACGACGACATCTCACTCGAAGAACTGACCAAGGAGATGGCGGGCGGTGACGAGCTCGAGACGCTGACCCACGAGCTTCGCCGCTAGATCAAAACCTCGCGACTACAGCCTCGGTTCGAATCGAACCGAGGCTGTAGTCGTTTCGTCACAGGATGGTCGTCGGCCGAACCCCGAGGCCGGAATGCATGTACGCCTCGTCGATCATCGTCATGTTGGCTACCGCGTCGCCCGGGCCGATCGGCAGCGCCGAGACCCCGGACAGATGATCGGCGAACGCTTCGAGTTGATAGGTGTACGACGACTTCGTGCCCAGATGCTCGACGCTCGTGCGCCCACCGGCCGTGACGGAGACACGGTCGTCGATGTCCGGCTGCAGGAAGTTGTGCACCAGGACGTCTCCTTCAGTGCCGAATACTCGGACGGTGAAGTGATACCGCTCGTCCAACATCGTGGTCACCACGGATGCCGTGGCGCCGCTGGGGTATTCGAGTTCGATGTCGAACCACGAATCGACCCCCGGAGCGTATTCCTCGTGGCGGGTCCCGGTCACCACTGGCGCACCGCCACAGACGTCACTCAGCGTCCGGGAAGCATGTAACCCGTAGCAGCCCAGGTCCATCAGTGACCCACCTGCCAATGCGAGCTCCCACCGCGGGTCGTTCTCGGATGGTGTGGGCATCCGCAGTACGGTTTCCACCCGAGTGACCGCGCCGACTGTGCCGCTCCGAACCACATCCAGCAGGCGCCGGTTCACCGGATGAAAGAGGTAGTGGAACCCCTCGAGCAGCGTCACTCCGCTCACGCGCGCTGCCTCGGTTACAGCACGCGCTTCCACCGCGTTGCTCGAAAACGGTTTCTCCGTCAGCACGTGCTTGCCGGCCCGAACGGCGGCGAGATTCCACGGTCCGTGCAGGCTGTTGGGTAGCGCGTTGTAGACGACGTCCACCTCCGGATCCGAGATCAGCTCGGCGTACGAACCGACCACCCGTTCGATCCCATGCTGGGCCGCATAGGCTCTGGCCCGCTCGGGGTCGCGTGCGGCAACGGCCACCAGGCGGTGCCCGGTTGCCGTTGCAGGTTTGATCATCGCGTTCTCGGCGATGCGTGAGGCTCCCAGAATGCCTATCCGCAGCGGGGTAGGTGTCACAGAACCGACCGCAGATACTCGACGCTCGCTCGCACATCGCGCACCGGTCCCTCGTCCGACGGCGCTTCGGCCAGAATGGTGTCCTGCTCGAGCACGTACCACCCGTCGAAACCGTGGCGCTGCAATATGGCTGTGACACCGGCGATGTCGACGTCGCCGCCACCGAGTGGACGGTACATTCCCGCCTTCACGCCGTCGGTGTAGGTGAGCTCACCTCTGCGAACGCGTGATGCGAGGGCATCGTCGACGTCCTTGAGATGCACGTGGGTGATGCGCTCGGGAGCTTGACGCGCCAGGTCGACCGGATCGGTGCCGCCGATCAACAGGTGGCCGGTATCCAGGCACAGGGGGATGGCCGAGCCGTCGAGCACTCGCAGGACCTCGTCGCGCTGCTCGATCATCGTTCCGACGTGAGGGTGGACAACTGCCCTGATTCCGCGCTCGGCCGCGGCGTCGGTGAGGCGATCGAGATTGTGCAGCAGGGTTTTCCAACTCTGCTCGTCCAGTTCCGGGCGTGAATCGTAGCCGTCGGAACCCGTCGCGGCGGCCAGGACCAAAACCTCGGCACCCGAGGCGACGAAACCGTCGAGGATGGGGGAGATGCCGGGAACCGGATCATGATCGCGATCATGCAGCAGTACCGGTGCGAACCCGCCGACTGCGCTCAGATCGTGATCCGCGAGCACCTTGGCCATTTCGGCGGGTGCAGTCGGCAGAAATCCCTCCGGTCCGATTTCCGTTGCCGCCAGACCGACTTCGCGCATTTCCCGGAGGACTTGCGCAGGGTCGAGCTGGTAGCCCCAGCCCGGGACTTCGCACACGCCCCAGGAGATCGGTGCGCCGGCGATGCGAGGAGTGCTCATGTGTGTGCCTCATTCTTGTCGTGAAGGAACAGATCTTTGACTTCGGTGATCGTGACGGGCCGACCCTCGCGCAGAGAGTGCGTTGCAGCTTCGGAGATCCAGGCCGACTCGACCGCATCTGTGGGCGTGCACGGTGATTCCCGACGCCCGGCGACAACGCCGAGGAATGCTTCGAGTTCCGCACGGTAGGCGGACGTGAAGCGGTCCATGAAGAACGTGTACGGCTCCTTCGAGGGGAACGATGTTTCGGGGTCGAGGGAGCGGAGTGGCAAGCGGTCGTCCAGCCCGGCAACGACGGAGTCCGCCGAGCCGAGTACCTCGAGTCGGCAGTCGTAGCCGCGGCCGTTGTAGCGGGTATTCGACACGACCGCGATGGTTCCGCCTTCGAAAGTGAGAACCGTTGCGGCGGTGTCGACGTCACCGGCATCGGCGATCCCGCGATCACCCTGATTCGAGCCGGTGGCAAAAACAGTGGTGACTTCGCGGCCGCTGATCCACCGTACGATGTCGAAGTCGTGGATCGAGCAGTCGCGGAAGATGCCGCCTGAGTGTTCGATGTACGAGATCGGCGGGGGAGCGGGGTCGAGGGTGGTCGATCGGAGAGTGTGGATCCAACCGAGTTCTCCAGATCGAACCGCGTCGTACGCCGCCACAAATGACGGGTCGAATCGGCGCTGAAATCCGATCTGGACTGGTACCGACGTCTGCTCGGCAGTCGCGAGTACACGAACGGAGGATTCGATGGAGTCGGCTACCGGCTTTTCGCAGAATGTCGGGATGTCTAGGCGAACAGCGGCTTCGATCAATTCGGCATGTGAACTCGACGGCGCGGCGATCAGAACGCCGTCGATGCCTGACGCTAGAAGCGCGTCGGGATCGGCAGCGGACTCCACGTCGAGTTCGCTTGCCACGTCCGAGGTTCGACGTGCGTCGACATCGGTGACAACCAGTGCGTCGACGCCGTTTAGCGTCAGTAGATTTCGGGCGTGGTAGCTGCCGATTCGTCCGAGGCCGAGAACTCCGATGCGAGCGCCCATCAGTTCAGCCCTCCGAAGACGTTCTGGTCCCAGTCGATGATCGAACCCGTCACGACTCCGCTGCGATCGGAGAGCAGGAAGACGACGAAGTCGGCGATTTCGTCGACCTGTCCGAGCTTGCCCATGGGGAGGGTGCTGCCCGCGCGTTCCTGCCAGTCGTCACCGGCGTCGTGAAAAGCTCTCTGCGTGAGGTCTTCACCCTCGGTCTGTGTCCACCCGATGTCGAGACCGTTGATCCGGATACGATCCCAGCGATGCGCATGGGCGGCGTTGCGGGTCAGCCCCGCCAGCCCGGCCTTCGCTGCCACGTACGGCGCGAGATACGGCTGCCCGCCGAGTTCGGACGTGGAGATGATGTTGACGATGGACCCGGGGACCGCACGCTCGCGCATGTCTTTGACTGCTGCCTGCATCGTGAAGAACGGACCGCGAAGGTTCACCGCGATGTGCTGGTCGAAGAGTTCTTCGGTGGTGTCGAGCAGCGTTCCGCGTGAAGTGAGCCCGGCGGAATTGACCAGAGCATCCACGCGGCCGAAGTGAGAGATCGTCTCGGCCACGCTGTCGAGCGCGGAATCCGTTTGTGCCACATCGGCTTCGATGAAGTGAGTTCCCGGAAGTTCTGTCTCGAGAGCCTTTCCGACGTCCGGGCGTCGGCCGGTGAAAGCCACCTGAGCGCCCTCACGGACTGCGGCGCGTACGATTCCGGCGCCGACGCCTTGCGAGCCGCCACTGACCAGTAAGACGGTGTCGGCCAGGAGTGCGGGCCTGGTTACGCCCGGCGTAGAAGTCATGGGTTTAGTCTGGCTGTGACGAAGACCTCGAGCAACAGCAAAAAACCATCAAATATCCATCATCGTGAGGTAGTTGTGGCGCATCGATTCAAAGTACGGGAGATCGCTCAGCAGTCGGGCCTGAGTGAGGCCACCGTCGACCGGGTGCTCAACGACCGTCCTGGAGTTCGCGACGGCACACGATCGGAGGTTCGCCAGGCGATCACGGACCTGGAACGTCAACGCTCGCAACTGAAACTGGTCGGTCGCACGTTCATCGTCGACGTCGTGTTGCAAACTCCTGCACGGTTTTCCGACGCCGTTCGCGATGCGCTCGAGGCCGAACTGCCGACCCTTGCACCGGCTGTGGTGCGGTCCCGGTTTCACTTTCGTGAGACCGGTTCGGTAGAAGCGATGACGTCGACGCTCGACAAGATTCGCCGGCGCGGGTCCCACGGTGTCATCGTCAAGGCTCCCGACACTCCGGAAGTCGTGGCGGCGATCGATCGGTTGGTGGCGGCAAGGATTCCGGTCGTCACGTTGGTGACCGACGTTGCCGGCAGCAGGCGAGCCGCCTACATCGGCATCGACAACCGAGCCGCCGGAGCCACCGCCGCGTACTTGATAGATCAGTGGCTGGGGGATCGGGAAGGCAACGTGCTGGTCAGCATGAGCAGCGGGTTCTTCCGCGGGGAGGAAGAACGGGAGATGGGATTTCGCTCCGCCATGCGAGTCTCGGCTCCGCATCGACGGTTGATCGACATTCCGAACAGTGACGGTCTGGATCAGACGAGTAGGAAACTGGTGCGAGCGGCACTCGAATCCGATCCGCAGATCCGTGCCGTGTATTCGATCGGTGGTGGCAACCTGGCCACTGTCGACGCGTTCGAAGAACTGAACCGGGAGTGCAGTGTCTTCATCGCCCACGATCTCGACGGTGACAATCGAAAGTTGCTGGGGGAGAAGCGAATATCAGCGGTGCTCCACCACGATCTGCGTGCGGATGTTCGCACTGCCTGTCAGGTGGTCATGAAGGAACACGGCGCCATGGGCGCTCACTTCGGCTTTACGACGTCACCGGTTCAAGTCGTGACACCGCTCAACATGCCCCCGACATAGCTGTGCGCGGTCAAGGAGTCCGGAGACTCCCTAACCGCGCACAGGGCCGAAGGCCTGACTATCGAGCGAAGAGCAGTGCTCGCTTGACTTCCTGAATAGCCTTTGTCACCTGGATGCCGCGGGGGCACGCGTCGGTGCAGTTGAACGTGGTGCGGCAACGCCACACGCCGTCCTTGTCGTTCAGGATGTCGAGACGCTCGGAAGCGGCCTCGTCACGGCTGTCGAAGATGAACCGGTGTGCGTTCACGATGGCAGCGGGACCGAAGTAGCTGCCGTCGCTCCAGTACACGGGGCACGACGTGGTGCAGCATGCGCAGAGGATGCACTTGGTGGTGTCGTCGAAACGAGCACGGTCGTGCTGGCTCTGGATGCGCTCACGAGTGGGCTCGTTGCCACTGGTGATGAGGAACGGCTTCACGGCGCGGAATGCGTCGAAGAAGGGCTCCATGTCGACAACCAGGTCCTTCTCGACGGGCAGGCCCTTGATGGGCTCGACCGTGATGGTGACCGGCTTGCCGTCCTTGGGCAGCATGTCCTTCATCAGCAGCTTGCAGGCCAGACGGTTCACACCGTTGATCCGCATCGCGTCCGATCCACAGACTCCGTGTGCGCAGCTGCGACGGAACGTGAGGGTGCCGTCGAGGTAACCCTTCACGTACAGGAGCAGGTTGAGCAGACGGTCGGTGGGCAGTGCCGGGACCTGGAAACTGTCCCAGTGCTGGCCCTCGCCCGATTCGGGGTTCATCCGCGCGATCTTGAGAGTGACCATGACGGCCCCCTCAGGAACAGCGGGGAGTTTGGGTGCATCTACAGCAGGCGCAGACATCAGTACTTACGCTCCATCGGCTCGTAGCGGGTCTGGATCACCGGCTTGTAGTCCAGACGGATGTCGGAGAGCAGGCCGTCACCCTCCTTGTACGCCATCGTGTGCTTCATGTACTCGGCGTCGTTGCGGTCCGGGAAGTCCTCGCGAGCGTGGCCGCCGCGCGATTCCTTGCGGTTGAGGGCGCCGACGACGGTGACCTCTGCCATTTCGAGGAGGAAGCCCAGCTCGATGGCCTCGAGCAGGTCGCTGTTGTAGCGCTTGCCCTTGTCCTGGACCGTGATGTGGTTGTAGCGCTCCTTGAGAGCACGCACATCCTTGAGAGCCTGGGTGAGGCGCTCTTCGGTGCGGAAGACGGAGGCGTTGTTGTCCATCGACTGCTGCAGCTCGGTGCGGATGTCCGCAACGCGCTCGTGGCCGTGATCGGACAGGATGACGCCGACCCAGTCTTCGACCATCGCGGCCGGGGTTTCCGGCATGTCGACGAACTCGGTGGAGTTCGCGTACTCGGCGGCAGCGATGCCGGCGCGACGGCCGAACACGTTGATGTCGAGGAGCGAGTTGGTACCGAGACGGTTTGCACCGTGTACGGAGACACAGGCGCATTCGCCGGCCGCGTACAGACCCTTGACGATCTCGTCGTTGTTGCGCAGCACCTCACCGTTGATCTTGGTGGGGATACCGCCCATGACGTAGTGGCACGTCGGGTAGACGGGCACGGGCTCCTTGACGGGGTCCACGCCGAGGTAGGTGCGCGAGAACTCCATGATGTCGGGGAGCTTCTCGTCGAGAACTTCCTCGGGGATGTGCGTCACGTCGATGTAGACGTAGTCCTTGTTCGGGCCGGCGCCGCGGCCTTCGAGAACCTCGAGGACCATCGAACGCGCCACGATGTCACGCGGAGCGAGGTCCTTGATGGTGGGTGCGTAACGCTCCATGAAGCGTTCACCATCGGCATTACGGAGAATGCCACCTTCACCGCGGACGGCTTCCGAGATCAGGATGCCGAGACCGGCGAGTCCTGTCGGGTGGAACTGGTGGAACTCCATGTCCTCGAGGGGCAGGCCCTTGCGGAAGATGATGCCCATGCCGTCACCGGTGAGGGTGTGCGCGTTGGACGTCGTCTTGTACATGCGTCCCGAGCCGCCGGTCGCGAAGACGATCGACTTGGCGTGGAAGATGTGCAGCTCGCCGGTCGAGAGCTCGTAGCAGATGACACCGGTGGCAACCGGGCCGTCCTCGGTCTCGGTGATGGCGATGTCGAGGGCGTAGAACTCGTTGAAGAACTCGACGTCGTGCTTGACGCAGTTCTGGTAGAGCGTCTGCAGGATCATGTGACCGGTGCGGTCGGCGGCGTAACACGCACGGCGGACGGGTGCCTTGCCGTGGTCGCGTGTGTGGCCACCGAATCGACGCTGGTCGATCTTGCCTTCGGGCGTGCGGTTGAACGGCAGACCCATCTTCTCGAGGTCGAGCACCGCATCGATGGCCTCCTTGGCCATGATCTCGACGGCGTCCTGGTCGGCGAGGTAGTCGCCGCCCTTGACGGTGTCGAAGGTGTGCCACTCCCAGTTGTCTTCCTCCACGTTCGCCAGTGCGGCACACATGCCGCCCTGGGCCGCGCCGGTGTGGCTGCGGGTGGGGTAGAGCTTGGTCAGTACGGCCGTGCGGGCACGGGGGCCAGCTTCGATTGCCGCACGCATGCCTGCGCCACCGGCGCCGACGATGACCACGTCATAACGATGTTCCTGCATGAAGTCTGTGCTCCCCTAGCTCGCCGAGATATTGGGGTCGAAGGTGAAGATGACGTACGTGCCCAGGCCCATGATCAGGATCATCGAGAGAACGAGGATCGTGGTCAGCCAGAAGCGCGTGGAGTCCTTGCGGGAGTAGTCCGCGATGACCGTGCGCAGACCGTTACCGCCGTGCAGCTGTGCCAGCCACAACATCGTCAGATCCCAGAACTGCCAGAACGGGCTGGACCAGCGACCTGCGACGAACGCGAAGTTCAGACGGTGAACGCCACCGTCGAGCATCAGCATGATGAACATGTGGCCCAGGACCAGAACGATCAGGGCGACGCCGGAGAAGCGCATGAACAGCCATGCGTACAACTCGAAGTTGTTCCGAGCCTTCGCGCGCGGGGACCGCGGGTTGTCCAGGCTTGCGGGACGGTCGTATGAGGTGCCCAGGCTCTTGGCTTCGGGTCCGTGAGTAGTCGCCATGTCAGTGCTCCGCAAACATGTTGATGAGGATGCGTCCGGCGCCTGGGATCATCACCAGGAACCAGATCGTCAGAATGGTCCAGAGCATGACGCGCTGGTACTTCGGGCCCTTCGACCAGAAGTCCACCAACATCACGCGCACGCCGTTGAGGGCGTGGTAGAGGACTACGCCGACGAGGCCGATCTCCATGAGGCCGACGAGGGGGTTCTTGTACGTGTCGATGACGGCGTCGTACGTATCGGGATTGACCCGAACGAGTGCCGTATCGAGAACGTGTACGAATAGGAAGAAGAAAGTAGCGACGCCTGTGATCCGGTGTAGAACCCAGGACCACATTCCGGGGTCGCCCCGGTAAAGCGACCTCGTGCGCTCCTTCTGAGGAGCGGCTTCAGTCGTAGTACTCATCGAGTGCTGTGCCTCCAACGTCATTGGTGGACGCGTCGAGCCTGCAGAGAGCTTCGATGTACCTCAGCCCGGGCTCGACGGGATCCTGAACCGACTTGACTCAGACTCTAAACCTATGTGAAACCGGGAACTAATCAGATGCGGGATTCGTACGCGTACCAAACTCTTTGTAAGGTTTGCCTTTCCAATCTCGCCGAGACTGTTTCGGCGTGGTTTCTGCATCCATTCAGTCGGCGTGATTGGATAACGAACCATGGGCGACATCGACTGGAAGTTGTTGCGGCACAACGCGCAAGTGGTCATGCGGCAGGCTTATGCACCGTACTCGGGCTATGCAGTGGGTGCAGCTGCCCTGGTAGACGATGGTCGGATCGTCTCAGGATGCAATGTGGAAAATGTCTCATACGGTTTGAGCCTGTGTGCCGAATGTGGACTCGTCGGTAACTTGGCCGCCACCGGGGGTGGCCGGCTGCTTGCCTTCACGTGCTGCGACGCGAAGGGCTCGATTCTGATGCCGTGCGGCCGGTGCAGACAGCTTCTCCTCGAGCACGGCGGGGGTGAGATGCTTGTCGACACGAGCAGTGGGTTCAAGCCGCTGAGCGAGCTGTTGCCTGATGCTTTCGGGCCGGAACAAGCAGAGGGGCTCCGCCATGTTTGACGCAGTTTCCATCATCGGCGCCAAGCGTGACGGCCGCGAGCTGTCGGGAACCGAGATCGACTGGATAGTTCAGGCGTTCACACAGGGGATCGTCGGTGACGAGCAGATGTCGGCGCTCGCGATGGCGATCTACTTCCGCGGAATGTCGCGAGCAGAGACCGGTCGATGGACCGAGGCGATGATCGAATCCGGCGGGAGGATGGACTTTTCGGACTTGCCGCTGCCCACCGTCGACAAGCATTCGACCGGTGGAGTGGGGGACAAGATCACCCTTCCGCTTGCACCCCTCGTCGCTGCCTGTGGTCTTGCAGTCCCGCAGTTGTCGGGCCGCGGACTCGGCCACACCGGTGGAACTCTCGACAAGCTCGAGGCCATTCCAGGTTGGCGAGCCGAGCTCACGGCGACGGAGATGGTCGACATTCTCTCGGACCCGAAAATCGGCGCGGTGATCTGCGCTGCCGGAGCGAATCTGGCCCCCGCGGACAAGAAGCTCTACGCGCTGCGCGACGTGACCGGAACGGTGGAATCCATTCCGCTGATCGCAAGTTCGATCATGAGCAAGAAGATTGCCGAGGGAACCGGCGCCCTGGTGCTCGACGTCAAGGTCGGTTCCGGAGCGTTCATGAAGGACCTCGGCGACGCGCGAGAGTTGGCACGCACGATGGTCGAGCTTGGCAACGACGCCGGCGTGCGTACAAGCGCTCTCATCACCGGGATGGACACCCCGCTCGGATTGACGGCGGGCAACGCCCTCGAGGTACGTGAATCCGTCGAGGTGCTGGCAGGCGGCGGGCCGTCGGACGTCGTCGAGCTGACCCTGGTCCTGGCTCGGGAGATGCTGTCAGCGGCTGGGATCGACGGTATCGACCCCGCCGACAAACTGGCCGACGGCACGGCAATGGACCGGTGGCGCGCGATGATCGCCGCCCAAGGTGGGGACCCACACGCGACGCTGCCGGTGGCCCGGCACAGCGACGTCGTCACCGCGGACCGGGACGGCGTACTGACCCGACTCGACGCCATGGCGGTGGGCATCGCGGCCTGGAAACTGGGAGCCGGACGCGAACGGCAGGGCGAAGCCGTTCAGGCCGGTGCCGGCATCGAGATGCATGCAAAGCCTGGCGACGTGGTCCGTGCCGGGCAGAAGCTGATGACATTGCACACCGACACTCCCGAGAGATTTGATGCAGCGCGACGAAGCCTCGGCGGTGGATGGTCGATCGGGACCGATTCCGACACCGTTTCGCGACCGTTGCTCATCGAGCGAATTGTGGGTGATTCGCGTTAGCGTTGGCGAATGAACGCACCGGAGTTGACCACGATCCGCAGCGCACCCAAAGTTCTTCTCCACGATCATCTCGACGGAGGACTCCGACCCGAGACCGTTCTCGAACTGGCCGAGCAATGTGGCTACGACGAGCTGCCGGCGAATACGGCATCCGAACTGGCGCAATGGTTCCGAACTGCCGCTGACAGTGGATCGCTCGAGCTCTACCTCGAAACGTTCGCGCACACAGTCGCCGTGATGCAGACCCCCGAAGGGCTCGCACGGGTGGCACGTGAGTGTGCCGAGGATCTGGCCGACGACAACGTCGTCTATGCCGAGGTCCGTTTTGCGCCCGAGCAGCACCTGGAACAAGGCCTGAGTTTGGACGAGGTCGTCGAGCACGTTCTCGAAGGTTTCCGGGCCGGCGAATCCGCTGCCAGGGTCGCGGGACGGGAGATCCGCATCGGCTGTCTTCTCACGGCGATGAGGCATGCCGCGCGGTCGCGGGAGATCGCCGAACTCGCGGTGCGATTCCGGGACCGCGGGGTTGTCGGGTTCGACATCGCCGGTGCCGAGGCCGGTAACCCACCGAGCCGGCACCTCGATGCTTTCGAGTACATGCGTGACGCGAACGCTCACTTCACGATTCACGCGGGTGAGGCTTTCGGGTTGCCGTCGATCCACGAAGCCATCGCCTTCTGCGGAGCGGATCGGTTGGGCCACGGCGTGCGGATCGTGGACGACATCGACGTAGGCGTGCCAGGTGGGGCAGAGTTGGGTCGGCTCGCGAACTACGTCCGTGACATGCGCATTCCCCTGGAACTGTGCCCGAGTTCGAACGTGCAGACCGGAGCCGTAGCCGCCCTGGCGGACCATCCGTTCGGACTCTTGGCGGACTTGCGCTTCCGAGTGACCGTCAACACCGACAACAGGCTGATGAGCGACACCACCATGAGCCGGGAAATGGCCGCGTTGGTCGAGACCTTCGGTTACGGATGGACCGATCTCGAACGCTTCACCATCAACGCGATGAAGTCGGCCTTCATCCCGTTCGACGAGCGCCTCGCGTTGATCGACGACGTCATCAAGCCGGGCTACGCCGTGCTCATCGGCTAGATGACGTGCGCCCGACTACTCAGATCGAAGCCGGGCCTCGAACTCGCGCTCGAGTTCGCGCCAGGCCTCGGATTCCTTGGTGAACGGCGCACTCGGAGCCATCCGCGACGGATCGGGGTTGAGGAGGTACGAGACGTACCAACCCAGCTCGTTCGACGCGGACAGAGCCTCCTCGGTGGAGTCGTCGTCGGCGAAATCTGCTGCATCGGTGAACAATTCGACGGCGAGTTCCAGCTGCTCGGCATCTACGACGTCCGGGCCCTGGGCGAGGTCGTCGGCGATACCGGGCAGAACGTAGACGTTCTCGTCCGTGACCTCGATTTCGAGTGAACCGTCGACGGCCGCATTCTGAATTTCGCCGTACGTACTGACCTGCGAGAGATCGTGTTCGTGGTTGTCGGCGAGGTAGCGAGCGAGTGCGCGCTCGCTACGGAAGACGGTGATCAGTCCGTCCTTGCCGAGGAAGATCGCCTGATCCCCCATGTAGCAGCGCAGAGTGTAGAACGTCTCGGCCGAGGTGATGATGCGGATCGGGTCGACACCGACCTCACCCCAGAAGGTCTCGACTTCGTCTTCGTCCTCTTCGAGGTCGTCTTCGTCGAATTCCTCGTCCTCGCCCTCCTCGGCGACATCGTCGGCGTCGACGGTGTTCTCGGCGGCAGCGAGCAGTTCAGCTTCGGCCACCGCCACAGCAGCTGCATCGACCTTCGGGGAGGTGACCACCTTGTCGATGGCGTCGAGAACGGCGTCCCAGTCCTTGACGATCGCAGCGCCGACCTGGTCCCACAACTCCAGGCCTTCGCGGCCTTCGAAGGTGCCGGCGCCGGTGGCAAGCGCGCCGAGTACCGGATGGCCGCTGAAGAAGCGGATGACCGCGTCGAGTTCGCACACCTCACCGATGTTGCGAGCCATGTTCAGGGTGTCTTCGAGTTCCGAGACCGCCAGTGCCTCAGGGTCACCTGCGGCCAGTTCCGGCACGCCGACGAAATCGAACGTGAAGTTCTCTTCCGGTTCCAACTCGGCTGCCGACAGTCCGGAGACGACGGCCCACGCCGGATGCTCGACCAGGTCGTTGTCGGAGTCCGTTCGGATGAAGGCCGCGAGTTCCGCGACGGAGGAGAACCCGTAGAGGTCTTCCTCATGGCCGAGAAACGCTTCCCACTCGTCGTCGCCCTCGCGCCAGCGAGGTGCCCACAAAGTGACGAGGTCTCCGTCGGTGAGTCCGATTTCGATAGGGACGATGTCTCCAGCCATGGGCGGAAGCCTATCCACCGCAGCGCGAAAGGCATAGCGGGGGTTCGTCACGTTTGTTTCAGGGCTACTCGGAGCTCACTGACCAGTCGCTCGCGTTCGTCGTTGGACTGTCGAACTGCCTGGTGAATCGTGGCCACCGTCAATGCGGCCACCGTCTGAGAATTCATCGCGGTGACTGCGTCGGTAATCCGTAGGTCGACCAGAGCGCCCAGCCCGTCGACAGTCGCCGTGACTATCCCACCCTCGCTCGAGACGACTACCCGAAGAGCGCCGACCCCGTCGACGGCGTCCTGCAAGAGTCCCGTCCGGTGTTTCGCCAGCTCCATGATTCGATCAATCTCGCTCATATCGAACGCATCCAGCTCGACGGAAGGTTCTGGCCCTCGGCGGCGTCGACATCGGCCAGTCCGTCTCGGGTCGGTAGACCGAGCCGATCGAGGATCGCTGCCGGGACTCCGGTCTCCTCGAGCTCCACACGATGGCGGGCGCCGGCTTCGATTGCTGCATGTGAGCACAGCGTGAGTATCTGCTGCGCCAACCGCTGCCCGCCGTACCGCAGTTCGTCCTGGCTGATCCTCAGGTCCACGGGCACGGCGTGCTCCGTGGCGCGGACCGCGATGGTTCCGTTGCGGTTGACGGCTACGGCTGTGATGATCGGCGATGATTCGCGCTTGTTCTCGGGCATGATTCCCTGTCATTCCGTCGGACGGTAGAAGCCGTGAAAGCCCATGCCGCTGTTCGTGGTTCGGATGGCGCTGATCTCGACAGGATCGCCGGCTTCGACGAGATGTGTTTATAGGTTCCGATACAGTCACGACATGCGTGCAGTCATTTACACCCGAGTCTCATCCGATGCTGCAGGTAAAGGCCGTTCCGTGTCGGAACAGGAGGTCGATTGCCGCGAAATCTGCGAGCGCGAAGGCTGGGACGTCGCAGAGGTTCTGACTGACAACGATATTGGAGCCAGCCGACATTCCGGCAAGGATCGGCCCGCGTATCGGCGTCTCTCCGAAGTGCTCACCAAGGGTGACGTTCTGGTGATGTGGGAAGCCTCCCGAGCGCAGCGCGACATGAAGGCATACGTCGAACTCCGCGACCTGTGCGCCGAGCGTGGAGTGCTCTGGTCCTACTCCGGCCGACTCTATGACCCGTCCCGCGGCGATGACCGATTCAGTACCGGACTCGATGCCCTCATTGCAGAGAAGGAAGCGGAGCAGACTCGCGAACGTGTCCTCCGCGCCAAGCGGTCAGCAGCTCTCGAAGGTCGTCCGCTCGGACGTTTGTCGTATGGCTACCGGCGTCAGATCAACATGCGAACCGGCGCGACCGAACAGTGGATACTCGACGAGAGTGAAGCTCCGATCGTTCGCGAAATCTACGCCCGCGTTCTCGATGGCGAATCCCTGTGGGCGATCACCCGAGACCTCACCACCCGCGGTGTGCCGGCCCCCTCGAATCAGAAGAATGCAGCGGGGGAGTGGAAGGCTCAGCGAATGCGGGTGATGATCCTGCGTCCTGCCTATGCCGGATTGATGGTCCACAAGGGAAAGGTGATCGGCAAAGCGAACTGGGAAGCCATCGCAACCGAGCAAGAACACCAGCGCCTCGTCGCAATCCTGACGGATCCAGCTCGGGCAACCCATCGCGGCTGCGAGCCAAGGCATCTCCTGACCGGCATCGCTACCTGCGGCGTGTGCGGAAGTGGTTGCAAGTACTTCCATCCAAAGTCATCCAAGAGTCCGCGGTACGTGTGCGAGAAGAAGAACTGCGTCACACGAAGAGCGGATCGAATCGAGGACTTCGTCCAGGAACTAATCATCCTCATGTCGGAGTATCCGCCGAACTTCGAGCCTATGAGCGCGAGCAAGTCAACGCGAGGCAGAGAGGCATTCAACGAGGCATCCCGACTCCGAGATGAGCTAAAAGACTATGCGCGCAAGGCTCACGGATTGGGCATCAGCCTCGAGACGTTAGCCGAATACGAGCGTTCAGTTCGCGCCCGTATCGAAGAAGCGGAGTTGATCGCCCGAAACTCTGCGCGCTCACCTCTGCTTGCCCAACTGGCAGGGCCTGGCGCTGCAGGCCAATGGCTGGACATGGCAATCACACAAAAGCGAGAGGTCATTCGTTCGATGATGACGATCTCAATCAACAAGTCGTCAGTAGGAACTCGACAGTTCACTCATGCCGACATCGACTACATCCCCCGCCCCGGCTTCACTTTTCCACCCCTTCGGTCCGTCGATTGACATTCTCCTGAACTACCGCGGAGTCACCCATCGTGAGGTTGACCTGCGTCGCATCGATGCGAGGAACTCCAGAGTCGATCAACAACTCTGGGATCGGCAGCCCTCGCCCGACCCGCGAGAGGATGCGCATGATCACAGCCATGGTTTCGGGGAGTTTGTCCCTGGGCACCCGCGCCACAAGTGGGGCGAACACCCCGAGCATGTCGCGAACTTCGTGAGTGATCAAGCCGTAATCGGACGGAGCAACCCCCAGTGCTGAGAAAATCTTGATGAGGTTGTCCTGCTGTCCCGCTGCGCCGTTCTCGATCCCCTTGATGGTGCCCGCAGGCACTTCGGATTCACTCGCCAGCTGATCCCTTGTCCAGCCGACCGCGTCCCTGATGGCGCGGATCTGCGGACCGTACGATCTTCGTTCTGTTTCGTCCATGACGTCTGCTCCATTTGCGCAGGATGTGCGGCGCCTTCGCCGCGGTGTAGGTGCAAGTCGGGGTTACGGTTAAAGGTTGAATCCTCAATTTGCACTCGAGTTTTCAAGGGTGGCAATAGACTTCATTCAATGCCCTAAGAGAGTGTTCACCAGAAGATTACCGCCCCTGTCGGGCTGATTTGAGGGAATCCAATATGCCGAACCGGATTGCTTTCTTGTGTCCAATTCTGTCCGCCACCCCTCATGAACTCCATGTCCTCGGCATAGTTCCGTGCGAGTCCTCGGAGGAGATCTTCTATCAGGTGGATCGCGGCGAGATGCTGGCCGAAATCGGCGCACTCGTGGCAACCCGGGGGAAGGTCTACGTGATCCCTCGGCACGGCTGCACTGAACTGCAGGGTTCCCTACTGCTCGGCGCGGCCGAGTATGCCTTCTATTCCGAACCTTCAGTTCCTGGCGGGTGGTGTTTCAATCCTGATGCTGAGGAGTGTTGGGAGACGTATGTGTCCGTTCATATTCCCTCCGCTCCTGCTCGTCAAGAGGTACTACTTTCGGACCAGCGCGCCGAGGACTGGGGTTGGGCTGCTGCCTAGAGGCAGCAATCATGGGGGCTCCGCCAAGCCCAGCTTCTCCATAAGGCGTCGGATTGCTCGTCGCGTCCTGCGTGCTCGTGTCTTCATTATCTAGCTCCTGTCGTTGCGCTACCAGTACGCGAAGCAGTCCGATTACCGCTTCACGCTCTTTCGGCGACAGGTCATCAACGCCTGGGGGTAGCTCCGCTGCAAACGGAGGACCCGGGACGCGACGCCCAGCTGCCATGAACGCGGCCTCGTCGCCGACGCCGGCCAGCCATGCAATCGCCCGGATGGTGTCATCCGAGGGAGTGGACTTGTAGCTCCCACTCTCGATCGCATTAAGCGTGGTGCCGACGATCTTGTAGCCGGCTGCCTTTGCCTGCATGGCCAGCTGGCGGATCGATGTCGCTCGCTCCCTGCGAGCTTTCCCGATCAAGCCTTGGAGGCTGTCGACCTCGTTCATGGTTGATACGTTCCCCTGCTGGTTGTCGCTTGTGCCAGATGGCTGTGCGAATTTCGTGACAAGTAACAAACACATCATTGCAGGGTTGGGCAGCGTTTCGCCGCTTGTCCTCTTGACAAGTGGATGACAAATGCTGTGTACTCTACTTGTCAAACCAAACATGGGAGAGCATGATGAGACGAGTACGACCACCTGTTCGACGAAAGGACGTTTGGATGAGGGTCAAGGACCCCGGCCAGATCCGGAGATGGAGGAAGCAGTGCCACTACAGCCAGCGCGAACTCGCATTCCTTTGTCGGAAGAGTCAGAACGCCATCTCGCTAGTCGAGAAGGGTGAACTGAGAAACATCACCGAAGACTTCGCTGTCGCGCTAGCCGGTCGCCTCGGCGTCCCCTGGGAGGACCTCTTCGAGGCTCATGAGATTGAACCCAGGTCTGCTGCTTCAAGTGCTGTGCGCAGCGTTGGTGAAAAGATCCCCGCATAGAAAAAGCCGCCACCTGCTCGAACAGATGACGGCCAGTGAAAATCCCACGAAAGGAAAGTTCATGACTGATCTTACGGCACCGACCGAGCGCGGCAAGCGTGACGAGTTGGTTAATCGCACGGACGTTCTCGACAAGGTGAAAGCTCTGACTCTCTTGTCTGACGACACGCATGTGACCATCGAGATGGTCGCAGACTTCTATGGAGTCGATTCGGACGGCATCGAATGGCACATCAGGAATAACCGCGACGAGCTCGAGTCGGACGGCATGGTCCTCCTTGCCGGCGAGCGACTCTCCGAGTTTAAAGCGGAGAGTGGTTACCGCTCCCGTGCCGCCTCGCTTACCTTGCTCCCTCGCCGCGCAGTCCTCCGGATCGGAATGCTTCTTCGTGACTCCCTTGTAGCAAGGCGAGTTCGTGACCATCTCCTCGATACTGAAGCTGCGTCCGTCAAGCCGCTCTCCGGGCTTGAGTACGCCCTCGCCCTCGTGGATGCTGAGCGTCGCGCTGAGGCGGGAGCCAAGTTCCAGCGAGCCATCGAAGGTGGCGACGGGATTGGGCTACGCGTCTTTCATAAGAAGTACTTCTCTTCGATCACAGAGAAGGCGTTCTTCGCCCACTTGTACGGCAAGAACTATCTGATCGATCAGCGAGGCAAGGGATCCATGCGAGACTCCGGACCTCGGGCGGGAACATTCCGTGACGGCAGTCAGCACAGTCACCCCAGCTTCAAGGGGAAGCCGTGGATGTACCTCCACACTCCGGAAACCTTTAACGGTTACCGCAAGGAGCAGACACGAGTTCGCCCCGGCCGGTACGAATTGGACTTCCGCGATCACCTTGCCGCAGAAGGGCTTGCGGCAAACGAGAACACCACGGGCCTCTTTGGTATCGATGGAACGATCACGCGGGAGTTGTCGGCATGAGTGAAGTCAAGCGTGAGGCGACCGTCAGGCTTGCGGTCGCAGACAAGGCAGTAGGTGGCTTCGGCGGCGGGATGATCAAGATTCGTCACTACGAGTCATCGTCCGAGATTGATTTTGAAATATCGAAACCCTCCCTGGTCCTGAGCGCCTCCGAAGCGATCATGATTGCGAAGCATCTTCTTGGGGCGGCAATGCCGAACGAAGAAGACTTCTGGCCAGACGAGGACGATGCAGCATGAGAACCCCATCGCTCCCCAAGGTTGGCCCATGGACCGAAGACGATGAGGCTCACCTCCAGAAGGTGTTCGCCACCTTCCCTGTCTGGAACTCCGAGCAGATCGCAGTGGCTCGTCGCGCATTCCAGTCAGCAGTGGACCACAGAGTCGAACTGGATCGACAAGGAGAAGCAGCATGACCATCAACGCCCTCCGAGTCACCATCCTCGCCGCCACCTTCGGTCTCGCTGCCTGGGTTGTCGCGGTGTGGACGATCGTCACTCTCGCCGATGGGAGGTTGTCATGAACCGAGATCGACTTGTCGGGCAGGACTTCGCAGCAGCCGGAGCCAGGATTAAGGCGTGCCGTTCCAAGGCTGGCCTGTCTCAGGCACATCTTGCCCGAAGGTTGTCCGAGGTCGGGTTGAAGATCCACCCGACTGCAATCTCAAGAATCGAATCCGGTTCACGCGCCTCAACCTTTGTTGAGATCGCATGGATCTGCCAGATCCTTGACGTTGATGCACGGGATCTGGTCGAGGCGGTGACGGAACCCCTACCAGGGACGTCGATTCCGCGAGCCATGATCCGCACCTTCGACGGTCTCGAGGTCGACACCATCGAGCCCATCCCCGCGCATAACCTGTCAGCCCAGACGACTGACCTCGCCCACGGCGGCTACTGGAATTGCGAACTCACCGGTGGTGGATGTGTCCAGCAGTTCGGCGATGAGCTTCTCGTCGGCCCGGACGAAGAGCATCTGACGCTCGTTTCGGAGCGGGGTGCGGCGTGATCCTCAACCGCGTAACGACTGGACTTGCCATCCCGGCAAGTGGATGGCAGGTGCGACAGGTGCATGGCCGTTGGTTCCTTGGTCTAGGGCCGTGGATCGAAGCGGCGTCGGCGCTGTATTCGCAGTTTCTCCAAGGCGAGGTTGATGGCGAGGACTACCGCAACCGCGAGCTCGAACTACGTCAGCGATTCTCCACCGGCTGACCCCCAATCTCCGGTGACGTCAACCGAGTAAGACCGCGACCGGTCCCGATGGCCGGCACCCCGACGTCACCGGCTCAACTTCCCACTCCTCCCTGAAAAGGACATTTTGTGATGACGCATACCCAAATGGCCCCGGCGTACGTGGCCGCAAGCAACAAGAAGTGCCCCCTGACTGTGCCGTTGGCGGTGCTGGGTGAGGTCGACGCTCCTGTGTTCGACGCTCTCACTACGGCTCTCGCGGTCGAGTGGCCGGATGAGTCGGATGTCGATCCGTACGACTTCGACGAGATCACTGCCGAGGGCGGCGAAATCTACTTCGCCGATGAGGATCGTCTCGATGAATTGCCAACGGAGCCAGCGCCTCCGCTGGTTACGAACTTCGGCGTCATAGTCGGGGGAGTGTGTACCACCATCGTCGTGGTTGCACTCGGAGTCATTCACCACTTCGCGCCCTTTGGCGGTGTGGCATGAGCGGCGCAGTGTCGGGCGCACTCTTCTCGGTAGTCGGCCTACTCCTGTGCTTGATCCTTGCGGGATGGGAAATCCGTGACGGAAGGCCTGGTCGAGCCACATTCTGGGGAGTCGTCGCAGTCTTCAATCTCGCCGCCCTTGCATATGGGCTGAGTGGTGCATCATGACTGACCGTCACATCATTCTCGGGATCGTCGCCTCCGCAATAGCTTCGAAACGCGCTGACAGTCCCTACAGAAGCAGTACCCAGATCAACTACTCCGAGCATATCGCTGACCGAGTCCTCGAAGTATTGGGGGCTAAGGGGTTCGAGATCGTCGAGAAGGCGACACAGGAGCCGACCCACCATTGGCCGACATGGGCCGACGTCCCCGAGGGGGTGTGGGTCCATGGCGAGAAGGCATCTCCAAGTTGGGAGTGGATCAAGCGCCACGGAACCGCATATGCGTTGAACCTCAACCACAACGCCGGCTACCCGTCAGCCCTGACTCCGAGACAGTTGGATGCCCTGGCCCCATTCAAGGCGGTGCAGCCATGACCACAAATCCACTAACCCCAGAACCTCCTGACGGCATGGGGCCATGGGAACAGGTGCGGCAACTGGAGTTCCTCCGCGCCTACAAGGACGACCTCCCAACTCTGCGCATCGAATCGACCATCGCCGATCGGCATTACACGACGTTCTGGATCTCCCACTACAAGAACGGGGGTCGACCATGACCTACTCCAAGTTTGAATACGGTCCACTTGATACCTACGAGATCATCTGGGCTTCAGGCCAAGTCGAGTACATCAAGGCCCATCAGGTTCTCATGCCGCAGAGCTCGGCCTTGGCTGGAATGTTCGGCGAGGAGAGACAGAAGCCGGTCTGGTCAATCCATGGCGAAGTCGACGGACGGTGGCGGCTACTCCTGACAGCACCCGCCGATGACATTCGCACGGTTCGAAATGTCACCCACACGCACGACGTCGCCGAGCCGGGTGGTCGGTGATGACCCCCTTCGACAACAACGACGGCCTCGACGATCCCTGCGAGAAGTGGGACCAGCGAGACACCGACCACGACATCGACCGGCTACTGGACGAGAAGCGGTTAGGACTATGAGTCGCCCATGTCCACGGTGCGGCAAACCATTCACCGTCTCCTCGCATGGATTCCAGGTCCACACCGACACGAACTACACGTTCTGCGGTCCGCGACCAGAACTGAAGCCGGCATGGGCCACAACTCCCGAACATCTGCGGGATGACAGCCCAGACCCATTCCGCGAGTACAACCCCGCCGACGAAAACCCAAGGTGGAAACGATGACCCTGCACATCAACGGCGACCAGGCAACCGACTTCCATGTCGATCGTCTCCGCAATCGGGTGGTGATCGACTTCCTGCGACTGAACGAAGATGTAGCCGAGGGAGATCCGAACGAATGGGAGATCGTGTTCTCGGAATCGCGCCCCCTCGACGAGCTACGAGACCTCCTCAAGGAGGCCTCATGAGTGACGTAGTTGACCTCGAAGGCGTCTATGACGCAATCCCGGACGACGTCTATCATGGCGACAAGAATTCTCTCTCGTCGTCGGGCGCTCGCAAATTGCTTCCGCCATCCTGCCCAGCCCTGTTCCGCTACGAACAGGATCACCGCCGAAAATCGACAACCGAATTCGACATCGGGCACGCAGCGCACGCTCTCGTCCTCGGATACGGCGCCGAGATCCAGGAGATCGACGCACCGGACTGGAAGACCAAAGCGGCACGCGAAGAACGAGACCGGGCCTATGAAGCGGGCAAGACTCCACTGCTGACCAAGGAGCACAACCAGGTCAAGGCAATGGCATCCGCACTCAAGAAGCATCCCGTCGCCGCGATGTTGTTCACGGCCGGCGTTGCCGAGCAGTCCCTCTACTGGCGCGATGCGGAGACCGGTGTTTGGCTCCGGGCTCGACCAGATTGGATGCCCGAAACCGATGGCGGTCGGTTGATCATCACCGACTACAAGACTGCCGTCTCGTCCAACCCGGCGAGGTTCTCGAAGTCTGCCGCCGACTTCGGATATCACTGCCAGGCGGCGTGGTATCTCGATGCCGCAATCGCCCTAGGCCTCGCAGATGACCCGGCTTTCGTGTTCGTAGTGCAGGAGAAATCAGCGCCCTATCTGGCGTCTGTCGTCGAACTCGATCGAGACGCAATCGAATTGGGGCGGCGACTGAATCGGCGCGCCATCGACACCTACGCGGCATGTGTTGCCGCTAACCATTGGCCCGGCTGGAGCGACGAAGTCGAACTCGTCCACCTGCCCACCTGGGCCGCATACCAAGCTGAGGAGACATTGAATGTCTAGTCCCGCCCGTTACCAACCCATCGCCCAATCGCCCGCGCCTCGAACGGATATCAGCCAGGCGACCGCGGTCGAACAGTCCCGCGCCATCGCTGAAGTTCAGGCCTCGGTGTTCGTCGCGAAGCAGAGCCCGCGCATCAAGGACATGGCCGTCGCCGAGATGCGCGACTCGACAGCGCAGAAGTCGGTGGGAGACAAGGCGTTCTTCCGCTTCCCGCGTGGAGGCCAGACAGTCACCGGACCATCCGTCCACCTCGCCCGAGAGTTGGCGCGCTGCTGGGGAAACATCAACTACGGAGTGATCGAACTCCGACGTGACGACGAGAAGGGTGAGAGCGAGATGCAGGCTTACGCCTGGGATCTCGAAACGAACACCCGCAACGCCCAAACCTTCATCGTCCCGCACAAGCGAGACCAGCGCAGCGGACCCCAGAAGCTCACCGACATGCGCGACATCTACGAGAACAACGCCAACGCCGGCGCCCGACGAGTCCGTGAAGCGATCTTCGCCGTCCTCCCGTCGTGGTTCATCGACGAAGCAGTGGATCGGTGCAACGAAACCATCAAGAAGGGTGGCGGAGTTCCACTGCCGCAGCGGATCGCCAACAGTATCGGCCATTTCGAGGGCATCGGCGTCACCAGGGCTCAGCTCGAATCGAAGATCGGTCGACCGTCCGATAAGTGGAACGAGCACGACGTCAGCCAGTTGGGCGTCACGTTCTCGTCCATCAATCGCGGAGAGGTCACCCGGGATGAAGAGTTCCCGCCGGCGCGAGTCACTGCCGGTGAGATCGCGTCGACCGTGAAGTCCGCCGAGAAACCTGAGCCCGCGGAGAAGTCCGCCGAGGAGCCAGCGAAGCCAGGTGAGCCAGCATGAATGACTACAACCCAGTCACCGTCGAGCAGGCCATCCGTGACTGCTCGAACCGAATCTCCAAAGGCGTCACTGTCTGCGCCAATACCTACGCCGCATTCCTGAACGCCGATCGCGCCTACGACCAGGCATATGCGTCTGAGTACATCCGCGCATCCGACAAGCCTGCTCACGAGCGCAAGTATGTCGCTGAGCTCGCCACTACAGGGGAGCGGGAGACTCGCGACCTTGCCGACGCTGCGTATCGCTACTCGGACCGTCAGGCCCGAGCGCTGGAATCCGAACTCCGCGCCTGGCAAAGTGTCGGCGCTTCCATCAGATCGGCGTATGCCGTTGCAGGACGGGGCGAATCATGACCATCACATTCCTACCTCTGCTCAATCTCCTCGATCGTGCACCGTGGACGGAGGAGTCTCTGTGCTCGAAGTCCGACAACCCCGACGCCTGGTTCCCCACTGCAGGATCAAGGTCGCACGATCCGGCCATCCTCACATGTCAGGTGTGCCCCGTCATCGGCCAATGTGCAGCAGAAGCCCTTGCGTCAGATGAGGCCTGGGGGATTCGAGCCGGCGTCTATCTCGACACCATGCACCCCAGTCGCAGGCGGGAACTGCTAACCGACAGTGCGGAGAAGCACGGGGCAAAGCTTCCTGTCGACGTCATTTCGTCCCTCCAGGCGAAGCGGTTGCCGAAAACGCCACCGAAAGGCGGAGCCGCTATGAATGCAGAAAAGACGACCTGCCGAAGTGGCCATGAGTTCAGTGAAGAAAACACCGGCTACAAGACATACAACGGTGGCCCGAAGTATCGGTACTGCAAGCAGTGTGACAAAGAAGCAAAGCGAAAGTACTGGGCGGCAAAAGCTGCGCGAAACGCGAAGGCCCAGTGATGACCAGAACGCGCTCACGTATTCCGCGGATCGGCGGAACCCCTCGGCAGCAGGACCACCGGAGAACCATCCTGCAAATGCGAGGCATTCCATCCATGGCACCCGCCGAGAAACTGCGACGGCACATCGAAGAATTGATGGCCATCGGAATGACTGACGCGATGATCGCGCAGGCTGCAGGTGTCGCGCACAATGTGCCGACAGGTGTCATCCAAGGGCGCTGGAAGTCGATCGGAATCCGCTATGCGGCAGCTTTATTAGAGGTGGACCACCGGCCGAATCGTCACCAGGCTCACGTCCTCGGCGTCGGTACCAGGCGTCGGATCGAGGCCTTGCGCGCCCTTGGGTACTCAATGAGCGACCTCGCGGCCCCGCTTGGGGTCAGAGAGACCGAAGTTACCCGCGCCTACCAGGGCAGGCAGACAGTTCGATATCAGCGCTGGGCTCTCGCTTGCGAAGTTTTCGAGGCGCTTTCAGCCACGCCGGGTCGATCCGACAGAGCGCGGCGACATGCGCGTATTCAGGGATACCTACTTCCAATGGAATGGGAGGGGTACGACATCGACGACCCTCGCGTAGTACCTCCACGATCCATACGTAGGTCCAGTGAGACGCCGACGAACTATGCGGTCGACGAGGTTCTTGTGCAACGCATTGTGGATGGTCGACATGAGGGCCTGCTTCCGAAACTGGAACGCGATGCCGCATTTCGGCGGCTCAATGAAGCGGGGTGGTCAGCTGCTCGAATTGCCGACCGGTTGCAAGTTTCTCAGCGGACCGTCGAGCGACTGAGGGCGGCAGCATGAGCCTTCGTAGAACACCCCTCAAGCGCACACCTATGAAGCGAACCCGCTCGAAGAATCAGCCCACCCGGAAACGTCAGCGTGACACCGGCTTCTCGGAGTTGGTGAAGAAGCTGATTCACGAGCGGTCCGGTCGTCGTTGCGAAGTCCGCCAGGCCTGCCATGGGGATGCGGCGGTGCAGATCCATCACCGTCGCCCTCGTGGCGCCGGCGGGTCGTCGGTGGCGTGGGTGAACCAGGCGGCGAACGGGCTCGACGTATGCCATCCCTGTCACCTCCGAATCGAGTCGGCCCGGGAGTTCTCCGAAGCTCACGGCTGGCTCGTGTCGATGAACAAGAAGCTGCGTTCGGACGAGGTTCCAGTGCTCCTCGTCCATGACGCAGAACCGGTCCTGCTGTCCGATGACGGCTCATTCCGCCGACCAACCAAGGGGGAGGGCCCATGAGAATCCGATCCATAAAGCCTGAGTTCTGGCGCTCAATGGACATCAGCAGTCTCGACAACTGGATCGACAGGTTCATTTTCATCGGCCTCTGGTCCTATGTGGATGACAATGGTGTTGGGATCGACAGGCTTTCGCTCATCACCACAGACCTGTTCGCAGATGACGTGGAGCGAGACCCTCGCGAGACATTCGCGAGAGTCTCGCGAGGGTTACAGAACCTTTCCGAAGCCGGTCTCATCGTTCGCTACAGCGTCGCGGAACGCTCATTTCTCTACATCACCAACTGGTCGAAGCATCAGCGGATCGACAAGCCGAACAAGTCCCGCTACCCCGACCCCACCTGCGACGATGCCGAAATTCGCGAGACCCTCGCGAGAGTGTCGCGAGAGTCTCCGGAGATCCCCGCGCCTGGAACAGGGGAACAGGGGAGCAGTGGAACAGGGGAACAGGGGAGCAGATCTTCTTCGTCGGCGATGCCGCCGAGGGAGGATGTCGAATCGATCTGCGGCAGATTGCATGACCGAATCGTCGCCAATGGATCGAGGGCAACCATCGGTGACTCTTGGCGCAACGAAGCCCGGCTTCTGCTCGACCGAGACGATCGAGACATCGACGAGGTGTTCGAGCTCATCGACTGGTGTCAGGCCGACGACTTCTGGAAGTCCAACATCCTGTCGATGTCGAAGTTCCGCCAGCAGTACGACAAGTTGCGTCTGCGCCGCGAATCCGAACGACCATCCGCGCGCCCTGGGGCGCTACAGAACGGCATCTCACGCCAAGACGCCAAGGTCAACGGATATCTCGCCTATGCCAATCTCGATAACCAGAAGGAAATCTCGTGAACGAACACCAGCAGACGGCAGCTCTCGTCCTGGCGAAGTGCGCGGCGAACGATCCCTGGTTCCCGAACGGCGGCGAGGCGATCGTGATGGCGTGGGCGGAAGTGTTCGCCGAGTCCGGGCTCGCTCGTGAGGATCTCCTCGCGGGCGTGGCCCGGGCCTACCGGCTCGAGACCGAAGGTTTCAAGCCACTGGCGGCATCGATCGTCAAGCACTCATTCGCCGCATACCGCGACTCGCTCAAGTCGCTCCCGGACGAGAAGCGGGAAGCGATGGAGGAGGCGTCTCACATCCTCCAGGAGCTCGGTTTGACTCCGCCGCAGGCTCATCGCTACGTCCGGCGGATTGCACTCGGCAGGAAGCCTCTGGTGGCTCTGACGCAGGATCAGGATTCGCAGCTCCGGATCCGACTGGCGGAGCGACAGGCATTGAAAGCACTCCCGGCCCGTAAACGGTTCCTGATGGGAATCGTTGGCGAGTTCGGACAATCACCCCAACCCAACCCCGATGGTGCGCCCACGACGCGCACAGCCTCGGGAATCGACCTCCAAGAACAGGACCACTCATGAACGTCCAGACATTCCGCAAGAAGCCCGTCGAGATCGAAGCAATGCATCTTGACAACCACACCACTCCAGAGGAGGTTGCGCGCTGGTGTGGAGGCCGAGTGGCAACCCCGACAGTCGGCGTCGGATGCCCGATCGTCATCGAGATTGACACCCTCGAAGGTGTTATGACCGCTAACCCCGGCGATTGGGTAATCCGGGGCACTCGCGGCGAGTTCTACCCCTGCAAGCCCGGACCGTTTGCGGACACCTTCGAGGCTGTCCGACCAGGCGGTGAGCCAGCATGAACGACCACGGACCTGACTGCATCTGCGCCACTTGCGATCCTATTTGGGCTGAGGATATTGCTCGCCACAACTCAGTGCAGGTGGCGGCATGAGCCTCTATGTGATCATCGAATCCCTCCAAGGCGACGACACCGGCCCCGCCGTCTACGCGCTCTACGACACACGCGAAGACGCGGTTGCTTACATGGATTTCTGCAAGGTCAGAGCAGCGCACTCCGGGCGGGCTGACGTCTACCAGCTCGGACGGGTCGAGGTGGAGAAATGACCCGCAGCCGAGCATCCGCCAGAAAAGCCGGCACCACCTTCGAGCGCTCCATCGCAGACGGACTCGCCCAAGCGCTCGACGACGACCGTATCGACCGCCGAGTCAAAACCGGATCCAAAGATCGCGGCGACATCGGAGGAGTCCGAGTCCACGGACAACGCCTGGTAGTCGAATGCAAGGACGTAGCCAAACAAGCGCTCCCGCAATGGACCCGAGAAGCTCAACTCGAAGCAGGCAACGACGACGCCTTGGTGGGGGTGGTTGTCGCGAAACGTCGCGGCACCACCAACCCCCTCGATCAATGGGTCCACATGACCGTCAGGGACCTCGTAGCCCTCATCACGGGCCAGCGACAGGACCAGCCATGAACGCCGAAATCGATTCTGCGCCAACCGAAACCGAGGTGAAATAGCATGACCAGCCTGGTAAAATTCAGGTATCACTTCACCTCCACCGCAACAGCTTTCGGCATCACTGCGGCCGGTTTGGCGTTCGCAGGTTTCCTGACATTGACCGCGCTCTCGGATGTTCTCGAGCGCCATCCCGGAACGAGGAACTCATGACCGGATATACTCCCAAGGAGCATTACGCCCGGGCTGAACAGATCTTGGCTGACACTGTGATGGTTCGCGGCCAGTTGTCGCACCACGCATGGTGTGAGCATTTACTGTCTCGCGCTCAGGTCCATGCGACGCTTGCGCTGTTCGCCCCCGAGGTTTCCATTGAGGTGCAGAGTCAGGATCCCCGCCATCAGGTTATGCAGTCCGACTACGGGGTCATGCGGCAGAGGGAACGTGAAGCACGGCTTGCACGGAATCCGGAATCCCTCCGCAGGATCAAGTCCACTCTCGCGTCAACGGAGGGTGATACCGAGGTGTCAGGTCAGGATTTCCTCGATGCCATACCTATTGGAAATCCAACTTCTGCTGAATCTGCCGAGACCAACCAGTTTTGGCAGGAGTTGCACGATCTGCCGCGCACAGATTCGGCAGACCTCAAGGTGCCCTACCACCTGGAACCTGACTTGACCGAACCCGCCGAGCCTGTCGTCCACAATCCTGAGCATCCGTACTTCGTGTGGGAGCAGGGCTATCAAGCCGCAGTGACCGACAGTGATGCTGGCGTGGATGGAACACGCGGCAATGCGTACACCAGCAACCCGTACTCGCTGGGTGAGTCAGAGCCGGATCCGGCAACCGAACCCGCCGAGGAGCTGAAGCCGATCAGCTGGTACCGGACGATGGAACTGGATTTCGCGGCAAAGCATTTCGGTTTCCCCATCAAGCCAGACTCGGGAGATTGGTTCACCGCTTCGGATGGCGGCAAATGGTGCTCGGAAAACAACGAGTGGGAACTTCGTTACTACCCGCCCACCCCCGCCGAACCCGCCGAGGAACGTCTTGCACGCAACCCGGAAACGCTCGCCAGAATCAAGTCCGCTCTCGCATCGACGGAAGGCGACACGGAGATTCCCGCCCCTGCCGAACCCGCCGAGGAGGAGACGAAAGCGGAGCGGAAGAGTCCGGAGCTTTGGTACGTGCAGGCGCAGGATCGGCCCAATGCAGGCAACTCCTCCGCCTGCGTCGACACCGAAGAGCGGGCGAACTACTACGCGAAGCTCTTCCTGGACACCGGCTACCTGACCGTCACGATCCACCTGCCGGTTGTCCCCGCCCCCACCGAAACCGGACCGTGGCCGAGTTGGGATCGGAACCAAACGAAGAACGTTGAGCGGATCCTGCGGTTGGTTTCATACAACTCGAACTTTCATCGAGTATTCCGCGAACAGGCACGAATTGCAGCCGAGTCTCTCGCCCCGTTCGTTGCGGCCGAGGAGGGGTGAGCATGAGCACCTTCGACATTGGTGGCGCATGGCTCACCGACAGTCAGGCGAAAGACGCCGAGCGGATCCTGCGAATGGTGTCGATCAACTTCCATTTCAACGAGAAGTCACGAGAGCGTGCCCGTGAAATCTCAGCCGCGCTCGAGCCTTTCGTGGCTGCGTTGGGGGTGGCGGCGTGACTGGGGTGGATGTTGAGCACACGAAAGCGCAACTGCTGCCGGACTTGCCGGGATGCGCTCACGGTGTCGTGGGGCGCGAGCCGTGGGTGATTCAGTGCGACGGATGCGGACTGACCATCACGTACGACGGACGCGAGCACAAGGCGATCTTCTTCCGTCGCATCACGTTCTACCCCAAGGCTCCGGGACTGCGTATGTGTGAGCCCTGCTGGCAAAAGGCGATCCCCGACTACGGCCCGGAGTGGTGACGACGATGACAAACCTTGAGCACACGAAAGCGCTGGCCGAGAAGGCGCAGCTTGGACATCTCGTTGCCGTGACATCAGGCGTTCGGAACGGTGACCACTGGTACATCTGCGACGACAACGAATCGGTCGCCATGATCGCCGCAAACGACGGCATCGACGAAGAGTTGCGCCAACCTCGCGCCGAACTGTTCGCACACGCGGTCAACACACTGCCCGCCCTGGTTGCGGCTGTCGAGCGAGTCCAAGCACAAGTCGATAAGGCCCTCGAAATCCTCGACCGCTACAACCATTCCGACGACGGAGAACTCCCGGAATGCGCACCCGAAGACCGCTGGCGGCTGTACCGCGACCTGCTGGCGACACTCAACCCCGAAGCACTGGAGACATCATGAGCGAGCACATCTTACGAGTCACCCGCGCATCAAACGACGAGCACGACGCCGAATACGGAATGGTCTGCCAGGCCGCCGATCCCAAGAAGTGCATGGTGTGGTGGGAATGCCAGAAGTGCGATGAGCTGACCGGCGAGGCTCACATCGATCTCGAAGAGCGCCTCTGTGAAGATGGCGAAACTGTCATACATGGCATCGCGCACAAGTCTCTCGGTGGGATGATCTGCCACGAGGGCGAAGGCTGCGTGACCCGGTATATGGAAGTCGAGTACGACTTCGATCCCGAAGAATTGCCGGTCGGTGATCACCCGGCCGACTACGAGTGTGAAGAGAGTTGGGTCTACATCACCCTTCTCGAGGTGTCGTCGTGACCGCGCCTGATCCGAAGAGGTATCAAATCGTCAGTCTCTACGACTCGCGCATCATCCGCCGCAATCTCACTCACGCCGAGGCATGGAAGTTCAGCCGAGACATGGACCGCCTCACGGAGCATGGCGTGAAGATTGTGGAGCAGCGATGACCGCGCCTGATCCGGGGTTGACCGACCTCATCGCAGCGGCGTTGTACTCAGTCCTCGCCAAGGCTGCCAAGTCAGGAACGGCAACCGTTGACGACCTTGTGGCCAGCGTGATCCCTGTGGTGGAGCACACCAACGGGCGGATAACGGAATTGCGGGAGTGGCAGATCAAAGTCGCTACGGCACTCGGCATGTGCGAGGAAGTAATGGGCATCGGCTACTCGATTGCCAACGCCAAGGACGCATCTGAGCGCGCAGAAAGTCTCACCACACTTGAGCTTGAACACATCGAATGCCCAGCGTGGTGCTACGAGTGCGAGCGTATGGAGCGGTGGCAGTCCTGCACGCACTGCAACGGATCCGGTTGCGGCCCAGGCACGGCGTCGGGGGCCTACGAGGAATGTGAATGGCGCGCAGGCGATGGCCGCGATCATGAACCCGATCTGACCGCCCGCACCGAGAAGGCTGAGGCCGCGATCGCCAGGGTGGAAGCGCTGAGAGGTGACCTCTTCCTGCACGGCGGTTTCACCATCACCAAATGGGAAGCGGCACGACTCGTCGACGCAGCTTTAGAAGGGGAACAGCAATGAGACTTGATATGACCGCGCCCAGTTCGGTTTGCATCCACTGCGATCAGCCGATCTGGATGGCGTCGAATGGCGACTGGAAGCACTACGAGAGTGGTCGCTGGCTGAACAGGTGCCAACGCGTCGCCAACTACGGAACCGATGCCACGCCCAAGCCTTCTGAGGAGCCGTTGTGAGTGAGATCCGATCACAGGCCACACCCGCGAGGGACGAACTGGCCGCAGATATTCGCGAGGTAGACGGGAACCACTCGTTGGGTGCATCAGCCTTGGCGGACCTGCTCGTGGACCGAGGTTGGTCGAAGCCTCGCACGGTGAACAGCGCGGCCGAGTTGGACGCACTGCCCGTGAACTCCGTCGTCGTTGACGCGTCAGGCACGCCCCGAACGAAACGTTACGGCAACTCACACATGGGTGCCGGATGGACCAACGCTGGACGTAGCCCACTCTCATCGCGGGAACTGGCAGACGGCCGACCAATGCGCGTCTTCTTCACTCCGGGGGATGCGGAATGAGCCCAACGATTCCGTATGACGAGATGCGGCGACTGTGCGGGCTGCCCAGTAAGGAATACCTCGACACCCTCGCCGACCTTGAACGCTACGGCCTCAAGTACGTACTGATGAAGAAGATTACGTCTTCGCAACCTTGGTGGATTCCGGTCGATGAGCCGACGATCGAAGCAGCCCAGTGGACGTATGGGCGGCGTACCGGGATTTCGGGTGGGCTCCTTGGTGGGCGTGAGCCTGCCAGTCCACCGATGTGGGCGAACGATCCCGCCCACACCCGTAGGACTGTGTTCGGTCCGACGAAGCGGGTGAAGTGATCGTCTTGATCCTCGCCATCCTCATCTTGGCTGCGGCTGAGGTGGGGATGACGTTTCGGGCGAGAGGTATTGCGCGGCAATGCAATTGGTGATACGGCGTGGTAGAATCAGGGAGGAGTTGCGGACCGTCTGAGAGTGGGGATCACATGGCTGAGATAGCGGATGGTGCACCGAAGGTGATCGGCCGAGACTTCTATCTCGGTGACCGCCACGTCTGTGACGAGACCTGCCCTGTTGGCGTATTCGCGTTCGGCGGTCACATCCCCAAAGGGTGGCGTCCGTGGGCATTGATCAATCCGAGCGGAGAGCGACCATGAGCCCACTGGAGGTTCTGGACCACGCCAACGAGATTGTGGAGCTGTACGCACTCACATTTGGCGAAACCTTGCCATCAGAGCTTTCCCCATGGGATCGGTACACCAACCGCGAGTTGGTCGACGCTATGAAGCATGTGCAACTAGCCCTCGAATGCGGCGCCTTGGAGCTGAGGAAATCATGAGCGAGATCTACTTCGTCTGCCGTGAAGACCGTCAGATGCTCGACAAACTCCTCGGCGAGATCCCTGGCTTAGTGGACGATCTGGCAATCACGATCACCCGCCAGGACCGCACCGGCAAGGGTGGGATGAAGATCAGCTCAGGCAGTGACGAGCAGCCGATGCCGTTCAACGTCGGCGCCTCGGATGCTGGCGACTACCTCCGCAATGAGCTGAACACCTGGGCTCGACTGGTATGCGAGGAGCGCTACATCTCCTATGACGGTTCTGATTCCGTCGTTGGGGTGTCGGTGTGGTTGCGGAAGAATCTGGCGTCTCTGGCGATGACTCAGGGCGCGGAGGATGCGCTACCGGAGATCGAGTCGGCGATGAAGCGGTGCCGGCGGGCGATGGACATTCCGCCCGAGGATGAGGTGGCCTGGGATCCGGAGAAGCTCGAAGAGGCCAGGGGATCCGAATTGAATGCGGCTGCAATCGCACTGATGCGGCACCAGCTCGGCGCCGAGGATCTGAATGCTCGCCGTGTGGAAACGCTCCGGAAGGCGGGAAAGCTCGAGCCTGTCCGCCTGGTTCCTTGTGGCAAGCGGACTATCGCGGTGTATCGGCTGGGGGATGTGCTGGATGCGCATGAGCAGTTTCCGTCCCGAGCTCGAAAGGAAGTCGCATGAGCTACTGCGGTAGGTGTCTACGTGACCTGGCAGGTAAGTCGTCGATGCAATGCCCATGCCGTAGCGGGTATGCGGGAGCCGACGGGGAGGCCCTGGACAAAATCATCCGACTACATCAGCCCGGCAACGTCTGCAGCGACGACACCGAGCAGTACCGCTGCAAAGAATGCTTCCAGGCGTGGCCATGCGGGACGAAGAAAATCATCGAAGAGTGGGGATCACCGATGTACAGCCATAGCGCATGGAACCGCAAGCCCGAGGAGTCGTTGCGAGCAATGACAGGATGAACGCATGACGATCGTAGAGTTCCTCGAAGCGCGGCTAGCGGAAGATGAAGCGGTCGCACTGACGGCAGGCGGCAGTGCGGCCGACTGGCTCTATGTGGGCGAGAATGACCAGGCGACTAACGGAGAGGTTGTCTGGTCGAACTCCAGGCGCGAGGATGCATTTCACAGAGGGTCCGTCAATGAGTCCGTGTACGTAACCTACGATCGCCATGTCACCTGCGATTCTGAAGGGCTGTCCCCGGCCGTCTGCGAGGAGGATGGCCCGCACATTGCCCGCCATAATCCTGCCCGCGCCCTTGCTGAGGTTGCAGCAAAGCGGGGAATCCTTGAAGCCCATGCAGGCCGGAGTCCTAGATCAAGTGATTTCTGCCGAATATGCGAAGACCCGTATACATACGGCCCGGAGGCTTGGCCGTGCGACACAGTTCGATACCTCGCCTCCATTTACAAGGATCATCCCGACTTCAACAAACACACAGAGGGTGGGTGGACGATATGAGCCAAGCCAGATTGCCCAGTTCGACTGTGCGCCGCAGGATTGCCGAATGGATGCGCAATAAGGCTGACCATATTGATCCAACGAGCGGGCCACGCGCAATCGGCGCCCACTTCAATTTCATCGAAGGAGAAGGCATGGTGCTTACGAAGACTCTTGGCATTCCAATCTCACCGCCAGCCCCGGGATGTCCGCTCTGGTATATGTCAGAGGATTACGATCGCGCCTTCACGGATGGACATTAGGATGTCCACCTATGCCAACTGGATAAGTGGGTAGTGACCCTGTAGGCTTCGCCTTGAGCGCGGAGTGGATGAGAATCCACTGTCGCGCTTGAGTCATATCTGGGATGAGTTTCACTGCTCACCCGCCGGTGAGTGATGTTGCCTCACCTGCACATTCTTGTGGTCAATCACTGCGCACACATCTGCATCTTCGGCGCTCCGTGAACTGACCACAATCCCCTGAGGTGTTGCCGCTCAGCCAGCGCAGCCTTGGGATGCCCCGCCACTGCCAACGCGGTCGGCGGGGCCACAACGTCTCAGGAGGATGAATGCCCGACCAAAAGGCGAGCTACTTCGTGATTGCAAGCGAAGACTTCCTCGAATCGCTTCGTCGCTGCGCCAATGGCGAAGATCCTGATCTGGTCCTCATGGAGTTCTACGTGAACTGCGACCATGAGAATGTCGAAGGTGACGAGACGTGACCGAGAGATTCAAGCTCGAGACTCATGATCTGTCAGTCCCCGGAATAGGCGAGTTCCCTTCGTACTGGCTGAACATCTCCGTTCATGACACCGACAGGGAGCTGCATCGCGCAATGGCGAAACATGCAGGCGTCCCCCTCGCATCCATTGGCGAGAATGTCGGCGGCTGCTTCAGCTACCCGGATGGCTGGCCAACGAATCGTTACCTCGGGATCCTGCGGTTCTCGAAAGTGAACCTGACAGTGAACACGATCATTCACGAATCAGTGCACGTCGCAGTGCATCTGGCTCGCGTTCACTTCCGCTGCGATCCACTACGCCTGCCACGTGGAGGGCACGGACTGCGCGAAGAGGTTGTCGCCTACGCGACCGCTCCGCTCGCTGAAGCATTGATCGACATGTTGATCACCGATCGCTGACACTTCTGGAGGCCGCTATGCGGGTTCTGACTATCCTCGCCGTGTCCGCCTTCGCTTCACTGCTTCTCGCCTCACCTGCCAACGCTCGCAACGTGATCGTTGTCGACGGAACAGGCCGAGCTGGTGCCGCGCTGCTGGCTCCGGAGATCCAACCGGGCGACACGGTGACGTACATCGACTACCCGGCGACGGTGTTGTGGCCGAGCTACGACCAGTCGGTTGAGGCTGGGAGTCAGGCTCTACGTGAGGAACTCGCAGATGCACCTGACGACACGCTCGTGATCGGTTACAGCCAGGGCTCGAGGATCGCCGGTGACGTCCTCGCTGAACCGCAGAACGCCGGCGTGACCGGGGTGCTGTATTCCGATCCGCGCCAAGCCGGTTCAGGTGTGGAGACGCAGACGTGGCTGCCGGGTGTTCTCGGGGCAACGATGTCGGGGGAGCGTGGCGAGTTCACGGTCCCGGTGGAATCGAAGTGCATCCCTGGCGACGGGGTCTGCAACTGGCGCAACGACGATCCTCTCGGGTCGGTAGTCGGATACCTACAACACCATCAGCATTACTTCGACTGAGGGGCTCGACATGCATGAAAGCATCCAGTCAGTGCGTGAAGATATTCACGCGGCAGGAAATCTATCCGAGACCATCCCGGGCGTGCCGCCACTTGGCGACGCTGCATTAAAGATCCTCGAGCCCTGGATCACGGATGTCGTTGCTGCTTACGGACGGACACCGGGCCGTGCCAGCGCGTACACGCTTGCCGACCTCCCGGTGCGCCCGAAGCCCAATGTGTGGTTTCGGATTTAGCGGCCTCCCGATATGGCGAGTGAAGCCGAGGATGAAGTTCCCTCCAGTCATGACGTGATCTTCTGGGCCATCCAGATGCACGGCGATCTCAGTGACATGTTCCCAGAGGGGATTGCGCAATGACCGAGTGGCTACCTGACGGCATCGTAGTTCTATGCACGATCGAGATCGTGGAGTATCTGGATGCCGAGACCGGCGAATACCTCACGGCTGAACGCTTCTGGTCGTCAGATGGTGACTCCATCCCCCTAGTTAAGAAGCTGGGGCTACTGGAGCAGGCGAAGGTCGCAGCGTGCAGGCCGATGATCGAGTCGATGAACAGCCGGCCCGATGATGACTGACGACCAATCCAACCGGATCACCCTCGCCGAGAACCTGGTCACCGAAGCTGAGGCTCGCATGGTCAGGGCTGAGAACGAACTGCTCGCAGCCCAGGTCGGTTGCGATGCAGCACATCAGCGGTTGCAGTGTGCACAGTCGGAGGTGGTCACATGCTGACCCAGCTGCTCGACCTCATCGAGTTCGCCCGTATCGCACTGGCTCTCATCCGGTTCTGGGTGCTGTAATGCCCAGCCTCGCGCTACTGCGTTGGGCAGCAGCCGGCATCTACCGCATGTGGAGACCCGAACGCCGCACCATCACAGTCAGAGTCGACCCAGGCTCACCGACAGTGGGGATCTGGTGCAACGACTGCAAGGTCCCGTCAGTGGTGTCCGTGCCACTGTCCACCGTCCTCGACGACGGAGTGCTCAGCCTGGGCGAGTTCATCGCCTGCACCGAGTGTGAGCCCGAGTGGTTCGGTATCGACGACCAAGGCGGTGAGTGATGCCCGAGTTCGCCAAGGGCGGTGCCATCAAGGGCTCGACCCTCTCATCCGATTCTGTGCCGTGCCAGATCAGTGACTACTCCTACGCACTGCCGGCATCTGTGGCCAACAGACATTCAGCCATCCTTGCGCAGATCAATGCAGGCACATGGGGAGTGACGACGATTGCGGGAGTCGAGTTCGAACAACTCGACGTCGACCCCGAGCCTCGCCTATGCGAGACCCGTGGGCGGTGGATCCCATGCCTGCACTGCGATGAGAACTAATTTGACTGGATTCAAATCAGGCGGACTAATCCAAACTGATTCAAACCAAACTGAATCCACACAGACTGATTCGGATTCCCTGCCCTGCATCAACAGCAGCGGCTACATGCTGCCGGCATCCCAGGTCCAGAAGTACTCAGCCGACTTAGCTCTCATCAATGCCACGCCTTCACAAAGGTAGGTGACTGCAATGCCTAGTCTCGAAGACCTCATCGTCGACACCCTCGCCAACCTCCGCTCAGTACGAGCCGACTACGACAAGGCCGTGTTCATCACCGACTTCTCGGACAAGGCACAGGCTCGACACGTCGAGGTACTGGAAGCAAGAGTCGAGATCCTCACCGATCAACTCGACACGTACCTCGGTCAAGTCCCGCATCACATGGCTGCGTGATGGCACGAGCACGGACCCGAGTGTGCAGCAAGCCTGGCTGCCCTCACATGCAAGCCGAAGCCCAGTGTCCCGAGCACCGAGCAGAGTGCGACCGGCACCAGCGAGCGACCACACCCACCAAGGTCACACGCGACCATGCCGAGCGACAACGACGAGCACAGGCAGTCAACGAACATCGAGCCATGCAAGGCGACTGGTGCCCTGGGTACCTGAGAGCCCCGCACAGCTCCTCTGACCTCACCGCCGACCACATCGTCGACATCCAGCACGGCGGCTCGCCCACGGGCCCTCTGCAGGTCCTCTGCCGGAGCTGCAACAGCCGCAAGGCCGGCCAGCGATGGCCCTGACCTGCGGCGATGCAACTCGTTCGACCTGCGAATCATCCCTCTGACCTGCGCAAACGCACGGGGTAGGGGGTCATCCCCAAACGGGGAAAACCGTCCCGCCGCGGGGGAGGTGAACTTTTCCCGCGACAGGTTCAAGACCTATCGGTCGGCGCGATGCCGGCCGTCTTCCGTTGGTGGCGCGATGCCGCCTTGAGGAGTGATTGCTATGCCATCAGGTGGTGCTCGTTCAAGATCTGGCCCTCCAAAGGATCCGAACTCGCTTCGGTCTGCGAACTCATTGGCAAAGGGGGAGTGGAGAACACTTCCTCGGGAATCCGGCACGGATACGCCCGAATGCCCGCTGCCTGAAGTGAATGCCGCCGAGTTGCAGATGTGGGAAACGTATTGGCGTAAGCCGCAGGCGGAGATCTGGCGAGAGAATGGCATGGAGATCGAGGTCGCGCTTCATGTGCGGCACCTCGTCGAATCCTTGGCTGCTGGCGCCGCCTCCAATGCGCGCACGCTGGTTCGGCAGCAGATGGATTCGCTTCTCCTGACCCACAAGGCAATGCAGGACGCGATGATTCGCATCGGCGACGATCAGTTGACTGATGCTCCGGCACTTGTCTCGAAGCGTCCTTCTGCTCGCGATCGGCGCCTGGCGGCCGTTCCCGATGCAACCGCCTGACCTCACGCTGGACATCGTCCCTGACTGGATCGAAACGCACTGCGCCGTACCTGACGGGTTCGATGCCGGCGAAATGCTCGAGCTCGTACCTGAGCAGTTGACGTTCGTGCAGAACCATTACGCGATCAGGACTGGCGCTAAGCGCGGAGAACTGGCTCAGGCGTTCGTGTATCGGCGTTCCCAACTGGTTCGGGCGCAGAAGTGGGGTAAATCTCCGCTGATCGCCGCGTTCGTCTGCGCTGAAAGCGTTGGGCCGGTCTTGTTCGACGGCTTCGCTGAGGGTGGCGAGCGGTATCGATGCTCCGATCATGGCTGCGGCTGCGGGTGGGTCTACGAGTACGTGCCAGGGGAGCCGATGGGCAAACCGTGGCCTACGCCGTTGATTCAGGTGACAGCGACGACCGAGGATCAGACGGACAACACGTACGGGGCCCTGCGGCCGATGATCGACCGCGGTCCGCTGGCTGATGTCATCACCCGCACCGGTGAGGAGTTCATTCGCCTCCCTGGTGGCGGGCGCATCGACGTCGTGACATCGAAGGCGACGTCCCGTCTCGGTCAGCGCGTGACGTTCGTGCCTCAGGATGAGACGGGGATCTGGACCGATTCGAACTCGATGACGAAAACAGCGCGCACGCAGCGTCGAGGGCTTGCCGGCATGGGCGGTCGGGCCATCGAGACGACCAACGCTTGGGATCCTTCCGAGAACTCGGTCGCTCAACGCACTTACGAGTCGTCGGCTGTGGATATCAACCGCGATTTCCGTATTCCGCCCGCGGACTTGTCATTCAAGGACAAGCGGAAACGCCGGAAGATTCTGCAGTTCAACTACGCAGGTGTGCCGTGGGCGCTCAACAACCTCGACGGCATCGAGGCCGAGTGTGGCGAAATGATGGATACCGATGCCGCTGAGGCTGAACGGTTCTTCGGTAATCGAATCGTGCATGGCCAAGGTTCATGGCTGCGGGATGGACTGTGGAAGTCGAGGTTCGTCAATGCTGTGGCTACCGAATCCTGAACCGGGAACGGCGATCTGCGCAGGCTTCGACGGCAGTGAGAACAACGACTTCACAGCCATTCGCTGCGAGACGCGTGACGGACTGCAGTTCACGCCGAGGTATGGCCCGGATCGTCGTCCGACCGTATGGAATCCGGCGAACTGGAATGACCAGATTCCCCGCGGTGAGGTACATGCGGCGGTGGATGAGATCTTCTCGACCTGGAATGTCGGTCGCTTCTACTGCGACCCGCAGGACTGGTACTCGGAGATCGGCGACTGGGCACTGACTCATGGCGACGAGCATGTTTCCGAGTGGCCGACGAACAAGATCGACCGGATGTATCACGCGATCCGCCGATTCGAGACCGACCTCTCCACTGGGCGCATCACCCAGGACGGTTGCCCGATCACGGAAACGCACATGGCGAACTGTCGGAAGATCGCCAAGCCTGGCCAGAAATACATCCTCGGTAAGCCTGCGGATCACCAGAAGATCGACGCCGCAATGGCATCCATCCTCGCGCACGAGGCGGCAGCGGACGCTCGCGAAGCTGGCTGGTCCGACGCCCCTAGTAGTCAAATGATCGTCTTCTGAAAGTAGGTGATGTGGCCGATGGCCGAGACTGTTGACCTCATCCCGATCCTCGAAAAGGGCCTCGCGGCTGATGTGGCGAACCTGACGAAGTGGGACAACTACCTTGAGGGCGAGCAGCCCTTGAAGTACATGTCCGAGGCCATGCGGGAAGAGTTGGGCGACACTGTCGCTGAGCTCGTTCTGAATTGGGCCCGGCTCATTGCCGACGCGTATGAGAGTCGCCTCGATGTCGAGGGGTTCCGCTACGCCGACTCCGACGCTGAAGACGATGAACTCTGGGCAGGGTGGCAGTACAACGACATGGATGAGCAGTCCCAGCAGGGGCATCTCGATTCCATTGCGCTCTCGCGCTCGTATGTCTTGATCAGTGCCAACGAGGAAGCGGACAAGCCTCCCCGCAACACGATCGAATCACCGTTTCAGGTGTGGGCACGCCGCGATCCGAAGACCCGCAAGGTGTCATCGGCAATCAAGAAGTGGAAGGACCTCGAAGACCTCGAGCATGTCCTCATCTACACGCCAATCGAGACCGTGGAGTTCGTCAAGAAGGACGGCGAATGGAAGGCTGGCGAGTTCAGTGACAAGCACAACTTCGGCATTGTCCCGGTCGTGCCGCTGGTGAACAAGCCGAGAATCCTGCGTCCGGATGGCGTGTCGGAGTTCAAGGACATCATCCCGCTCGCTGACGCGGCCAACAAGATGGCCACCGACATGATGGTCTCCGGAGAGTTTCATGCAATGCCCCGCCGGTGGGCATTCGGACTGAAGCAGTCCGACTTCGTCGACAAGAACGGCAATCAGCTCAGCGCGTGGTCGAAGGTGAAGTCTCGCCTGTGGGCGAATGAGAACCCCAATATCAAAGTCGGGCAGTTTGATGAGGCAGACCTCAAGGTCTTCCACGACACCATCAAACTGCTGGCGCAGTTGACCTCTCAAATGGCCGCCCTGCCGCCCCATTACATGGGATTCAACAGCGACAATCCACCCTCGGCCGATGCGATGCGCTCCTCGGAGTCGCAACTGGTCAAACGGATCGAACGTAAGCACACCTTCCTCGGCGGAGCCTGGGAAGAGGCGCAGCGCATCAACCTGATGTTCATGCGCAACAAGGCCGAGCTCGAACCGAATGACTACCAGCTCGAAACTGTATGGCGAGATCCTTCGACGCCCACCGTGGCGCAGAAGGCCGACGCCGCGCAGAAGAAGTACGAGTCCGGCATTGTGCCCTTGGAGCAGACGCGGATCGACCTCGGCTACAGCGCAACCCAGCGCAAGCAGATGAAGAAGATGGACGAGGAAGCTTCAGCTGCTGGTTCCGTTGCGCGCTTCGGTCGAGAATTGAACCCCGACAATGTTGCCTGACGCTTCCGCGGACTATTACCGGAAGCAGCAGGGGATCACACTCGAACTGCTGGCGATTGCGAGTGACATCTGGGGATCTCGACCCCCCAAGGATTTCGACCGTTGGTTTGCATCCAACGTCGACATGCTGATGGAGCTCGTCCTTGCGGGTCAGGCGAGAGCGATTGCCGGAGCCGACGTGTACGTGGCGGATGTTCTCGATGAGATCGGCGTATCTATTGCCGCGGATGCGGTGACGGCGCCGGACGGGCTCATCGGCGTGGCATCGGATGGCCGAGCATTGGACACGCTGATGTACGGCGCGGTGATCACCTCGAAGGGCCGAATCGCCAAGGGGTTGTCGACTTCGCAGGCATGGGCGTCCGGCTTGGATGTGCTGATCAATCGACTGCAAACGCAAGTGGCTGACGCTTCACGAGTCTCGACCGGTTTGTCGATCGCAACACGTCGGCGTGTCGGGTATGTGCGAATGCTCAACCCGCCATCCTGTTCGAAATGCGCCGTCCTGGCTGGAAAGTTCTACCGCTACAGCGCAGGGTTCCTTCGGCACCCAGGCTGCGACTGTCGGCATATTCCATCAACCGAGAACACGTCCGGCGACATGACCACCGACGTGGACGCCTACTTCACGAGCCTGTCCGAGGACTTGCAGAACAAGTACTTCACCAAGGCTGGCGCCCAAGCCATTCGAGATGGCGCCGACGTCAATCAAGTGGTGAATGCCCGGCGCGACATGCAAACGGCGCAAGTCTTCGGGCGCGACTTACTTACCACGACCGTGGGGGTCAGCCGCCGCGGAGTGGCCTACCGGGCGATGTCCAACGCCGGATATGCAAACCGTGGCACCGATGTTCGCTCTGGCGGAAGATTCCGCGCCCGTGCGCCTCGACTGATGCCGGAATCGATCTACCAGATTGCCGAGAGTCGTGATGACGTGCTCCGGCTCCTCAAGTTGTACGGCTACCTCGCGTAGTCCGTCATTCCCATGCGGGCGATCCGCATGGGCAACCACCCCCGCGATGGAGGTCTACACCCATGTCCGATCCCACACCCACTCCGCCTGTTGTCGATCCGGCACCGTCCGCACCTCCTGTAGTTCCCGACGGCGCGACGCCTACCGGGACTTATCCGGAGGGCCTTGGCGATCCAGGCAAGAGGGCTCTCGATGCAGAACGTGCACGAGCTGATCAGGCCGAACGAGACCTGAAAGCTCTGCGCGACAAGGCCGACGCCGACGCGAAAGCTGCCGAGGACGCGAAGCTTTCCGAGCTCGAGCGTGCCCAGCAGACTGCAAACGAGGCTCGCGCCGCTGCCGAGAAGCAGTTGGAGGAAAACCAGCGACTCCGCTTCGCATTCGAAAACGGAGTCCCTGCGGCATGGGTGAACCGGCTTCAAGGCAGTACCCCCGAAGAACTGGCGGCTGACTGGGCGATCCTGCAGCCGACACTCGCCGTTCAGGTCGACCCGAACGCGCCGCGAGTTCCCGCCCCGGTCCCGAATCCGGGTCCGCAACCGGGTCCTCCTCAGACCGAGGACGACCTCCTCTACGAGGAGATCTACGGATCTACTCCAAAGTGAAAGTGAGGGCCTGACATGGCCGAATATGTTCCGATCCGGACACCCGGAGCGGCGCTTGTCTCTCAGGCGTCTGCTGCGATCACCGGAGGCCAGCTTGTTGCGGTGTCCGGAAACAGCACCGTCGCACCGACGTCCGCAGCTACGGCAGCCTTCCTGGGCATTGCCGCGTTCGACGCCGCAATCGGCGACAAGGTCACCATCCACTCCGTAGGTGAGCACGAACTCACCGCTTCGGGTGCGATTGCCGCCGGCGCCAACGTCATCGCTGCGGCTGCAGGTGCCGTCGCCACGATCGGTTCTGTCACGGATTACTCGCAGGTGGTTGGTGTCGCGGTCGCCGCGGCGTCCGGCGGCAAGGTCCGCGTCGTTCTCCGCTAAGTCCAATTCACCCATGGGGCCGTGAGGCTCCGGTAACTCAAGGAGGGGCCAGATGGCCATCACCTACCCCCCGGTACCGCCCACGTTCAATGGGGATACCACCACCGTCAATCGCTTCCTCGACAACCCGACCTTGGTGTCGCGCCGAGCAACAGAGTTGGCGCGTCAGCGTTTCATCTCCGATGTTCTCCTGACCGCCCGCCAGGACGTCTCCGGCGGTGCGATCGTCTTCGAGCAGGATGACCCGCTGTACGTCGACCGTCCTGTTGAAATGGTCTCGCCCGGTGGCGAGTACCCGCAGACCGGGCTCGGCGACGGGGTTCCGCAGGCCGTGAAGGTCAACAAGTGGGGCCAGGATGTGCCGATCACCGACGAGAAGATCAAGCGCTCGAACTTCTCCGCAGTGGAGAAGGCGCTGCAGCGACTGGTCAACACCGCGGTGAAAAACTGCGACTCGATCAGCCTCTCGTTGATCGCATCGCAGGTCACCCAGACCCAGGCCGTCACCGACGGCGTGTGGTCGACGTCGACCAAGATCCTGCGCGACATCATGCTCGCAAAGTCGCAGATCGTCGCACAGAACAAGGGTTACGACCCGAACATGCTCATCGTCGATGACGTCACGTGGGCTTACCTTGCATCTGACCCGGCCCTCATGACCGCTCGCGCCCGTGAGGACAAGTCGAACTCCGTGTACTCGGGCGACTTCCCGACGATCGCCGGCTTGACGATCCTGTCGACCCCGAACCTTCCCGCGCCCGGCGCCTGGGTCATCGACACCAACGCACTCGGCGGCATCGCCGACGAGAAGTTGGGCGAGGGTTACGCCGGCGAGACGATCGAAACCAAGACGATCCGCGAGGAAAAGAACGACCAGTGGCTCGTTCGCGCCCGCCGCGTCTTCGTTCCGTACGTCAGTGAGCCCGGTGCGGCCATCAAGATCACCGGCACTGCGGCCTGAGAGGAATGACCATGAGCTACACAGTCAAAGCTCCGCTCGTCGGAGTGAACGGCGCCGACGGCAAGGTCAAGTACCTCTACATCGGCACGCCAGTCCCTTCGGATGTTTCCGCAGAAGATCTCGAACGACTGGAGGAGGGCGGGCTGATCGTCAAGGACGAATCCGCCGCTCGTCCGAAGGTTGCGGCCAAGAAGCCCGCAGGGGATTCGAGTGACGGCGCCGCTTAAGCCGCCACTGATCACGGTCGAAGACGTTCAGGCTCGCCTAGGGGAAACCTTAAGTGAGGCTGAACGTCTTCAGGTCGAATCGCTGATCGAGTACGCATCGGCTCGGCTTCGGGCGTATCCGCTCGATATCGACAATCGGATCCTGCAGGGTTCACTCGATCCAGTCTTAGTGACTGGAGTTGTTGTTACTGCGGTCATTCGAGCGCTCGATGCGATGCGTATCGGTCTTCGTGTCCGGTCAGAGCAGTATCCGGAGATCAGCACCACTTATGCGGACGCTGACCCTTCGTTGCTGTTCTTCTCGGCCGACGATCTGGCTGTTCTCGATCCCGCCACCGGTGTGCAATTCGGTGGTGCCTTCTCGATTCAGCCCGGCTGATGCCGCGCCTGCCCGAGCAGTGGGTGCTACTGCAGGACAACCCGGTGGTCGGTGTCGATCCTTCGACCGGCAACCGGCGTCCTGGCGTCCCGATCGAGACTCCATGGACCGGACTGTTACAGCAGCGCCAGTTGTCCGCGTCGTCCGTCGATGCCGGCAACGTCGAGTTCTCTGATGGGCATGTGGTCAGTTCATATGTCCTGCTGCTCGATCCCGGCCTGCAGCCGCATCCGGATCGACGTGATCGTTTCCGGGGGCCTGACGGAACGGTCTACACCGTCGTTGGTAAACCTCGAGTCCGCCGGCCCGCCCGCGGGTCTCGCCGACCTGCCTACATTTCCGCGATCGTTCGGAATTCATCTGACTACCAGGAGTAACCATGGCAATCGTCACCTACACCGACGATGACGGTGTTCACTACACCGACGAACACTCGAAGGCGTACGAGAATCACCAGAAGGCGCAGGCGGCGAAGCCTGACGTCAAGGAATCGCCGAGGCTCGACCCGCCTAAGCCGGTGGCGAAGGTCGACGTGAAGCCGGAGCACAAGGCGCTGTAATGGCCCGGGTGACGATCTACCGCGACAACGCCGAACGTGACGCCCGGAGGTTATCCGCCGAGGGGCGCAAAGATGTTGCGGAGCAGATCAAGTCCGAGTTCGAAGCGATCGCTCCACGTCGCACCGGTGAGTATGCCGGTGGCGCATCGGTGACGGTCGACGGCGATCGTGTGTACGTCGAAGACAATGACCCTGAAGCGTTCTGGAAAGAGTACGGAACTTCCAGGATGCGGGGGATTGCGGCATTGACGAACGCGGCTCGTAAGCACGGTAAATACAGCGGCTTCAAGCCTCGCGGATCCAGGAGGGGCTGATGACAGCATTCACCCCCTTTGCTCCAGGTGCGATTCGAGATTTCCTGATCAAAAACGATGAGTTCGTTACTCACGTTGCGGCTGATCACATCTCGACCCGCGATATCCCGGACCCGATCACGAAGCCGTTCGTGACCTTGTCGGCGCCCAGCAACTATGGCGTCGACCCCATGCATCGGAAGCCGATGATCCAAGGCGACATCTGGGTTCCGATGCTCGAAATCCTCGGTGGCGATACCGATCCCGAGGAACTGGCGTGGAATATCGCCGACCTGGCCGGCCGCCTGGTTCACAAAGCCCCTCGTTCGCAGCGGCAGTTTCGCAACGCGTCATGGGTTGCTCGTTGGATTGACGGCCCGATTACGGCCATCGACGACGAGCGAGGGCCCGACACCCTTCTCTTCCGGGCAATTGTCCGCTGGGACATGTCGATGGTCGTCCGCTAACTCGCCGAATATCGGCGTCTCAACTGTCCCACCTCGGGTGATCTGCCGCGCCAGGCGTGCCCGAGGTGGGGCTCACCAACCGTGCTCACGTCCGTGAGCTCACCTCAGGAGGAACATTCGTGAGTACCTACGCAGATCCCAATAAGGCGTACGTCTGGCAGGATGGCGACGCATTCCGCGCCCCTGCCGGAACTGCAGCGCCCACTGACCCGTTCGCATCCACACTCGTCACCGGCACTTCGCCTGGCGTGACCTGGGATGCCTTCGGCGGCATCGAGGCAGGGTTCGAGCAGAACCCCAGCCAGGACACCAAGGAACTGCCGATCTGGAACTACCGGCAGTCGTCCTACAAGATCGCCCGCGGACCCCGCTCGGATCGCCTCAAGCTCAAGCCTGTCGACTACTCGAAGGCGACCGTGCTGACCCTGCTGCAGGGCGGCGAGATCATCACGACCGGCACCGCCCCCAACGAGGTCCACAAGTGGGTCATCGGCGATTCGGAAGAGTTCGCAATCCTGCTCCGCCTCGAAGACGAGGACGACAAGCAGGTTCTGTACTGCGAGCGCGCAACGCTATTCACGCCTCCGCCGCGCTCCCTCGGTGGTGACAAGATCGACGGCTTCGAGCTCGAACTTCTCGCCCTGTCGCCGGTTCAGCTTCTCACCAACACGAACCCGCTCGCACCCTGATCTGAGGAGAACTCACAATGCCTGGCGCACCCCGCAAGACCGCACCCCGCAAGGCTCAGCCCAAGCCGGCTGAGCCTGCGGTGGTTGCAGAAGAAGTCGATGACGACACCTTCGATCTACTTTCGGTACTCGATACCGAGGATCTCCCGCCTGTTCCGGTCGTACTCCGAGGAGTCCGAGCCGAGATCCGGCGAAGCTATACCGGCGAAGAGTCGGTGAAGTTCACCGAGTATCTCCGCAAGCAGCAGGTCGAGGAGGTTCTCAAGCTTCTCGCAGGCGAAGAGGATGGCCTCGCATTGTCTGCCGCGCTGTCTGCCTTCAATATCGAGCAAGGCGTGAAGCTCTTCAATTGGCTGGCCAAGAAGTCCACACTGACTTCGGGGGAAGCCATGGCGCTCTTGCCTGCCTACGCACGCGGGATGGATGGAGCGCAGCTCTCGCAGGATGCAGACGATTCTACGGACGAGACCTCCGCGACATCCTGACGGAATCGCAACGGGATGCGGCAATTCTCGTGGAGCAGGCCATCGAATGGCTGGCCGCCGAGAAGCGGGATTCCGAGAACCTCGCGATGCTGGTCGACCGCGACGACTACTGGCTCAACTCCGAATACGCCTCGTGGACTTCCGATCCGGATGACCCTGAAGCGAAAGCTGAACGGGAGCGGCGAAAGAGGGCGGGCATCAAGCCCCCTCCGCTGCCCATTCTTCCGCCGATCGCATGTCGTGGCCCGGCTGAGATGGCAGCTGCTGCGGCCGATTTCGTTGCTCGGCGTCAGGAATTGAATCCTCCTGAACCGGCGAAGCCGAGACTTGCCGACGTGGTCGGCCAGTGGCAGACCGGCTGACAACTCAATTCATTTTCCCGAACCCCCAACGGACTCCGCGCCTCGGGGGTTCTTGCGTTCCAGGAGGTGGTCCCAATCGCTGGCGGACGCATTGATGTCGAGGTTGCAGCCGATCTATCGGAGTTCAATTCTCAGTTCGAAGAAGGCCTGGAGGGTGCCGGCGATGCTGCATCCAACTTTGCAGGGAAGATCGCCGGCGCCCTTGCGTTAACCGGTGCGGCTGTAAGTTTCGCGTCCGTCATCGACCTGGGTAACGAGTTCACTCGCACGCTCAATTCGATGTCGGGCGTCTCGGGCGCGACCGCGGCACAGATGGATGTCGTCAAGCAGAAGGCGATGGAGCTCGGAAACGATGTCGAGCTGTCGGCTACGTCGGCGAATGATGCTGCTGCGGCGATGACGGAGCTTGCCAAGGGTGGCTTCTCGGTCGATCAGTCGATGGAGGCAGCCAAGGGAACGCTGCAGTTGGCGGCTGCTGCACAGATTGATGCGGCCGAGGCTGCGACAATTCAGTCCCAGGCCCTTCAGGCGTTCGGCCTCGATGCTGACTATGCGGCGACTGCTGCTGACGTGTTGGCGAACGCGGCCAATGCTTCGAGTGCTGAGATCACGGATATCGCTGCCGGACTTCAGCAGTCCGGTGCGGTGGCCAATCAGTTCGGGCTCTCGATCGAAGAGACTGCGGCGACTCTCGGCGTCCTCGCGAATGCCGGCATCACTGGTTCTGACGCTGGCACGCTGCTGAAGTCGACCCTGCTGTCCTTGACGGATACGAGCAAGCCTGCTCAGGCCGCGATGGAAACTCTCGGCCTGAGTGTGTATGACGCCCAGGGCAATTTCGTCGGCATGGAGTCACTGTTCGGCCAGCTCAAGGAAGCATCTGGCGAATTGACGCCAGAGATCTATCAGCAGGCATCGGCGACCTTGTTCGGGTCGGACGCGATGCGCCTCTCGGGTGTTGCTGCAGAGCAGGGCTCTGAGGGCTGGAACGTCATGCGCGAAGCCATCGGCCGCCAAGGCGCTGCCGCTGAGCTTGCCGCTGCCCAGAATCAGGGGCTGCCGGGCGTTTTCGAGCGTATCCAGAACACGTCCGAGCGCCTCCAGCTTCAGCTCTATGACTTGATCGACGGACCGCTCGCAGGCTTCGGAACTGCTGTGGTCAACCTGGTCGACGGCGGACTCGACAAGTTCGACGCGGCAATGCACAACTCCAACGGCCTGATGGCCGGAATGGGCGAGGCTGTATCGAGCTCGCTCACTGGCGTACCCCTGCTTGCGGGAGCTTTCGGCAATGTCGTCAGTGCAGGTGAATCCCTCTGGGGAATGGTCACCAACATTGGCGATGCGCTGGGTAACCTTGCGAGTGGAGCCGTCAAGTCGGGCGGTGCTGTCGATACTCTCCAGACCGCACTGACTCTGACGACTGGCGCTATTGCAGGTGTGTTCAATGTGATCGAGCCGGTAGTCGGCGTACTGGCTACAGCGGTCGGCGCATTCGGTTCATTGCCTGCTCCGATCCAAGCTGTCGCCACAGGTCTCATTGCACTCAAGCTTGCGTCGATGGCGTTTGGCACCGTCATGGCGAGAACTCCAGATCAGGTGGGACGCTTCGGCGCCGCCCTCCAGTCGACTGGTCGATTCGCGCAGGGCATCGGGCCCGGACTTCGGGCCGCCGGCTCCAACATCACTGCCTTCGGATCTGCAATCCGCACCTCGGCGCAGATGGTCAATCAGGCCAACCCGAACATGTCGGCATTCGGCCGGACGATGACCGTGCTGACGGCACAGTCGTCCGGGTTGACGAGTATGCGCACCGCATTCACTGGCGCGGCAACCGGAGCGACGCGATTCAGCGGAGCTCTCGCTGCAGCCCAGGTCGCCGGCAGGGGCATGGTCACTGCGGCCGGAAGTATGGTCTCCGCACTTGGTGGCGGATTCATGATCGGCATCGTCGCCGCAACAGTGGCGATCACGCAGATCAGTCGAGCGTCGGCAGATATGCGCGCTCAGCAGGCCGCGATCGTCGAAGGCTCGAACGCGGTCGGCGCTGCACAGCGTGACATGGCGAAGGAAATCCAGGCAGCCAACGGTGCCGTCTCGAACGGCGTTACATCCGCCGTGACCATGCAGATTGATGCAATCAAGACTGAGCAGCAGAAGCTCGCTGATGCGAAGCCGTCGAAGTTCTGGTCCACCCTCAAGGATAATTTTCAGGAAGACGCCAAGGGTGCTCGTGACGCTACGGACGCCGCAATCGCCCTCGGTGAGCAGGCTGAACGCATCAATAAGTCGTTCGAAGAAGTCAACCTCACTTCGACGGAGCTGAGCTCGGGCATCACTGGCACCGACGCTGCATTCGCTGGACTGGTTACTCGGCTCCAGGGAACGAGCAACGGCGGTGCTGAGGCGATCGAACGCCTACAGGGGCTGCGCGACAAGTTTGTCTCCGCAGAGAATGCGGCAAAGGATACGACCCCCGGATTCTTCGACCTCACCGAGGCCATCCGAATCCTGGGTGATGAGTCCTCCAGCTCCGCTGACCGTGTCAATGCGATCAAGACTGCGCTGGATGTGCTGTCGGGCAAGGCGATTCCGCTCTCCGATGCGGTGCAGCAGTACAACAAGACTCTGCGGGAGACTGCGGAAGCTGCTGCTGCAGGGATCGACCCAGCTAAGGGATTCGGTGACGCACTCGTTGGCGATGGCGGTGCGCTGAGCACTGCTACTGCTAACGGCTCAGCACTACGTGACTCCCTGACTGGAATCACGAGCTCGACCGTCACCTTGACTGAGGCGACGATCGCTGCGGCATTGGAGCAGGGCAAGTCGCTTCCTGATGCGCAGGCTGCGGCTCGTGCGGCTATGGCGCAGAACGAGACTGCATTGCAGAACCTCGCGCTGCAGTACAACCAGCCCATTGAAAAGATTCGCGAATGGGCTGCGGCTGAAGGCTTGCTGCCCGATCAGATCATCATGCTGGCTTCGCTGACTGGCACAACCGATGTCGAGCAGCAGCTCGCTGTGATTGGAGCAATGCTCAAGGGCGTCGGCCAAGGCGTCGACATTCCCGTGGATGCGTTGACTGACGAGGCGAAGCAGAAGCTCCTCGATACGGGCGCAACGATCGATGAGGTCACAGGCAAGCCTGGCGTCGTTCGCATTACTGCGCCGAATCAGCAAGCCTTGGATCAGATTCGAGCGGTCCAGCAAAGTCGTGATGGTCTGCAGAACAAGACCATCACGATCACGGTCGATGCAGTGCGAACTGCAGCAGCTCAGCAGGCATTCAACTCGACAGGTCAGTTTGGTCCAGTTGCTCCGATATTCAGAGCATTCGGCGGACCGATCGAGGGCGGCACACCAGGCAAGGACTCAGTCCCTGTCATGGCAATGCCTGGCGAGCACATGCTCACCACGCAGGACGTCGACAATCTGGGCGGCCAAGACGGAGTGTTCCGATTCCGTGCCGCATTGGCTCAGGGCAAGGTTGGGAAGTTCGCAGACGGTGGAGCTATCGGCTCTGACGGTCTCGACAACATGATCAACTTCGCCCGAGCCAAGGCAGGGATCGGCTACAACTACGGCCCGTGGGACTGCTCGATGTACATGTCTCACATCGCCGCAACTGGCATGGGGCAGCAGCCTCGCCGACTGTGGACGACGTACTCGATCCTGGGCGGCGACCTGCAGGGTATGCAACCCGGCGGCAGCGAGGGCCACTTCCGGATCGGTGTCAGCCAGGAGCATATGGCCGGCACGTTGATCTTGAAGGACGGCTCTCGGGTCGATGTCGAGAACGGTGGCAGTAACTCCGGATCGACATTCGGCGGCAATGCGGCCGGATATGACGACAGTCAGTTTCCCAATCAGTTCCATCTTCCCGACGCGGCACTTTCGCCGGCGCTGCAGATGGCACTCACTGGAGGTTCTGGCGGTTCCGGTGCGTCGTACTCGGCTGGAGTCGCGAAGGATCCCTGGACTGAGAAGGACGCCCTCGCTCTCGAATCGGCTCGCGTAGCGGTCATTCAGGCGAAGGAAGCTCAGGACAAGGTCAATTCGAGCGACAAGAAGACCGAGGCGGATCGACAGCAAGCCGAACTGAAGGTGCAGCGCGCCGAGCTCAAGGTCAAGGAGCTCGAGCAAAAGCGTGACGGTGCCGGATCGGCAGCCTCACTGACTCCCGCTCCGGAACTTATGGGCGGAATGACTGAGGATGCGATCTCCATGCGCAATGCGGAGATCGCTGTTGTCGATGCGCAGTTGGCTCGCGACAAGGTCTACGCCGACGCCACGTCTACCTCCATTGACAAGGAGAAGGCGGACATGGCGGTCTACTCGGCGCAGAACGCGCTAGCTAAGGCGAAGACCGAGGGGAGTGGCGACGGGCAGACCTTCAACTTGAAGGACCGGGTGAAGAAGTTCGGTTCCGATGTTGCAGGGATTCTCGTCGATGCGGCGTTCGAGCAGTTGCCGAGCGAGTTGTCCGAGTCTCGTTGGATCACAACGGACTGGGAAGGCTTGATGGGCAAGAAGGCTGCTCCGACGCCCGCCATTGCGGCACCGGTGTTCAGTACCGCGGAGATTCAGGCTCAGCTCCCGACCACTCCTGGCGTTCCTGGTTGGCAGAACATGCTGGCCGACATCAATGGGGACAACTGGCAGGAGCGGCTTGCTGCTGCATTGAATCTGCCGACCGTCCTACGCGATGGCGGTGGGCCAGTTCCTCACGGCACTGCTGCGTTAAACCTGTCGGGCGCTGAGGAGTGGATGCTCACCGCGGATGAGCGGCTGAATCTCAGTCGCGACTTCGCGCTGATGCGTGGCGCAGTCAAGGGCGGCGATGGGGCAACCCAGATCGCCGGACTCGACGCTCTCGCTGCAGAGGTTCGCACTCTCGCGTCTCGCCCGACGAGTAACTACACCTTCCACACTCGTGACGTCGAAGAAAACGCACGCCGGGTCCGCCAGATCGAAAACACAAGGGCACTTGGTGCGGGATCGAGGTTCTAAGTGAGCGTCCGTGAAGCGGAAGCAACGATCGACATCTTCGGTGCGGATGGAAGTTTCATGCGCATCGCAGGCGAAGGTCAGGGTGAACAAGGGGCTCAGCTCGCTACGGACATGAAGGGCTTCTACGACGCCCCGGTGAAGACATTCCGAAGGGAAGGTGCTCACCAGATCGGCGGCAACTACCTCGGGAAGAAGTACACGATCCGGGACGTCGCCTTCGGCCTCCATGTTCACGGCAACGAGACGGAGTGGTGGGAGTCGCGAGACTCCGCTGTCCGCAAGGCCTTCTCGTACGAGTTGGATCCATGGAATCCGGATGCGCAGTTGGCTCGGATGCAGATCACGACGGAGATTTCGGGGGCCCGGAGTCTCCGTCTTGCATTGTCGGAGTCAATCGGGTTCGAGTCGGAGTTCGACCCACTGTTGATGCAGCGGGGCGTAACTCCGGTTCTCGCGGCAGCAATGCAGCCGATGTGGTTCGAGGACGACTTTCTCGGGACGCCGGAACATCCGGCGCACTGGGAGTTGACTTCGGGCACATCGGGTGAGGGGTCTGTGTGGATTTCCAATCCGACAGATCAGCCGATGGCTCATTCATGGATCTGCAGCGGCACAGGAACCTTCGGACTCCCAGACTTCTCGTGGACCGGTCCGGAGTATGCGCGAGTCCCTGGCGTGGATTTCAAGACCGGGCGCGATGACTCGGAGCGGATGTACACAGTTCCGACGATCACGAGCGCTGACGGCGGCGGCGCCACGGTACATGTGAGCCGGATGAAGATCCCGGTTCGCTCGTTCTCGAACACCAACATCGCCGGCCGCACCAACGGCAAACGTCTGCTCTACGCGGTGCCGCCGTACACGCCTCCGACCGAGGTTCCGGTCTACGTCACCGGAGCAAGTCCCGGTGCCGGCGTTCAACTTCGTATGCCCCGACTGTGGTCGAGGCCCTGGGGATTGGAGTAAGAGATGCCAGTCCTTGGAGCAACACTTCTCGACCGCTGCAATGCGATCTGGGAAGCCACTGTCGCCCAGGAAAAACGCGAGACACTCTGCCGTCTCGAACCTCCACTCGTCCGCCTCTGGGACGGCGAATGGCACTGGCAAGGTGAAGTTGCCGCCGAATACATGGGCAACTTCGAATGGAAAGACAACGACACCGGATCTGGTGTCATCGAGATTCCGTTCGATCACTACACCGCCCGGTGGATCTGGGACGAGAAGGGCCGCATGGCCCGCGGCGAGAAGCGCAACGTCCACATCACCGTCGACAAGAACGGCGCACGCTGGTCGGGCCGACTTGAAGACGTCACTGTCGACAACCGCGAAGACGGCTCAGTCGTTCTCGTCGCCAGGTTCTTGCATGACTACGAGAACTTGAAGTGGTACCAGATCTGGTCCAATGCTTTCCTGCCGGCAGCGGTGCAGTTCCCGCGAGTGTTCATGCTTGCCGGAGGCGCACGTTGGGCACTGCTCACCAGCCTGTTCCTGCAGGTGATGCGCGAGCAGACCTCGGCTTGGCACCTGCCTGACGACCCGCTACAGAAGGCTACGTGGGGATCGGGCGGACTGGACATGTCCAACTGGTCCGTCGCTGTCCAGCCGCACAGTTTCATGGACGACCTCAATGAGGGAATCCTGTGGGGCCTGGTCATTTCACGGTGGCAGACGTGGCACGACGTAGCGAAGCCGATTCTCGAAGACGCTGAGCTCTCAGTTGTTCCGCGGCGCTACCTCGAAGGCGATCCGCCTCCGTGGCCCGGCGCTAACCTACGCCACGGCTGCCTGGTGATCGACATCGTGGACAAGTCCGGCTACTACACCGGCACTGCCAACGGCGGCAATCAGTGGGACGGCCTGCAGCGGACGATCGCGAACTTCACATCCGACTTCATCGACAGCACAGAGTCGCTGATCAGTGACACGAACATGCCGTCCGAGTACTCGCAGCCGAACTTCAAGAGCACCAACAAGATCGCTCCGTACGTCTCCTACCTGATGGGCGACGAGACCGGCATCCAGACCTCGAAGTTCACCCGCATTCCCGCCAAGGGAATTCAGGTCAACTGCGGTGGTCACTCGATGCCCGGCGTGAACGAATTGATCTCCGCGACAGTTCAGATGGTCGGCGACCTCACTGCCATGATCCCTGGCGTTCCGCCTATGGGTGGCGTTGCGGATGCGGTACTCAAGCCGATTTACACCGACACCCTCCTTGCGTGGATGTCGGTCAAGTCGAATCAGCGTGCTGTGAACTCAGGGTGGTCGAGATACTTCGAGTACTTCCAGGATGGCGCCGACAAGGCGTACACCCTCTCGTCGTTGATGGTTCTGCGGCAGGGGTTCTGGGCTACTCGATCGCGATTCGCTCACGAGGTTGCGATCCTTGACGGCTCTCCGTGGTTGATCGGAGACCGTGGGCAAGGTCACCTCTGGCTGTCGGATCGCATGTCCGCGCAGATCACTGGCGACTGGACTGGAGATCTTTACGTCGACCGGGTTCGCTCGATCGTCCTCGCGTGGGATGAGAACAGCCCTGCCGAATGGGTTCCGGTCATCGGCGACAACTCGGTTCTCAAGGATCCGGCGCAGCGTGCGATGGAGCAGCTCGAAAAAGCAATGACCGGGCTGTCCATGCTCGGCGTCTTCTAAGGGAGCGCAATGGGATTCACCTTGGGCGAGATGCCCACACGCGACAACTGTGATCCGAACGATCCACGCGAAGCGTTCCTGTGGATGCTGATTGCACTCCCAGGCATGAAGGGTGCTCCAGTTCCGTGGCCGATCGAATACTTCATGGAGATATCCGAGCGGCTCTGGAACTGCGGCGCCCGGCCTGGGATTGGCGAGCAGACGATCTGGTACAACCCACCGCAGTCGGGGGACATCTCGCCGATGTTCGCCGCCGGCGCCTGGGAGGACCATCCGCCCGAGGTGCAGGATCTCGGCATCGACCTGAAGTCGCTGGGCATGGCTGTCCAGCGTGAGGTCAGGCGCCAGGCGTTGGAGCTCGAGCCCGATGCCCCGATCGAGGTCGAGGCTCCGGCGACGGTGACTGAACCGGCGAAGTGGCCCGAGAAGATCCGGGTTCACTACCTCGCAAAGAAGTTGGGTTCGACGTCGGCGGATGTCCTTGCGGTGTGCGCCGAGATCGGCGTGCCTGCGAAGTCTGCGCAGTCCAGCATTCCCGGCAATCGGTGCGCGGCGATTCGAGATCAGTTGCGCATCAACGCGCTGCTTGCGCAGCGCCCTAGACCTGGAGGTCACCGATGAAGGTTCTCAATCATCAGTACACCGTCCAAGAGACTGGGTTTTGGTGCGGACCTGGTTCGACGCAGATCGTTCTGACTTGCCGCGGCATCGACGTGCCCGAGCAGCAACTCGCACTCGAACTCGGTACGACAACGAACGGAACGGACTGGATCGGGCAAATCACCCAACTGTTGGCCCGCCGAACAGGGTTGCCATACGTAACCCGTGAGATGCCGAATGACCCACCGACCGGAGCGCAGATTGATCTGCTCTGGAATGACATCCGAGCGAGCATCGACGCCGGTTGCGGCCTGGTGGCGAACATCGTCGCACCCGCCAATAACCACCCTCCCGGATATCCGAACTACACGATCTATCACTACGTGGCGATCGTCGGCTACGACGAGAAGAACGGCGTCTACGTCGCAGACCCGGCACGGTTCGGCGGGATCGAACACTACTGGCTCTCGCTGGAGAAGATGGCATCGCTGATCTGCCCGAAGGGGTACTCGGCCGCACCTACTGCCGCTCCGCCAGCACCTCCGGCGCCTGCTGTCGATGCATGGATTCCGGTACTCGAACAGTTCATAGGACCGGTGACGTGATGGACGTTCAAACCCTGGCGCGGATCATGGATTACCGCGTGCCGATGTCCCGCTACGAGGAACTGTGCGGGCCGTTCAATGCCGCGATGATCCAGGCCGGCTGCACCACCCCTCGTCGGGCGACAATGTGGTGCGCCCAGATCGGGCACGAGTCCGGCGGCCTGCGCTACATGGAAGAGATTGCAAGCGGCGACGCCTACGACACCCGTACGGACCTCGGAAACACGCCGCAGGTGGACGGCGACGGTCGACTATACAAGGGCCGCGGACCAATCCAGATCACAGGCAAGAACAACTACCGCAACCTCAGCAAGTGGGCGCACGTCAAGGGATATGCCCCGACGCCGACGTATTTCGTCGACGAGCCCCACTTGCTCTCGGATCCAAAGTTCGGCTTCCTCGGCGCCGTCTGGTACTGGACCGTCGAGCGCGACATGAATTTCTACGCCGACCGCGACGACCTAATCGGCGCGACCATCGCCGTCAATGGCGGCACACACGGCCTCGATGACCGCCGGAAGTTTTGGTACCGCGCCGGAGAAGACGAGGCCGCTGTACTTCCTACTCAACCTCAATCAGGAGGAACCCCAATGGGTACACCAGAACTCGTTCAAGATCAGCTCTCAGGCCCCGGCGGTCAGGGGTGGCCGTTCCTCGGAGGACCCTCCAAGCAGGACCCCAGTCGCGCCAACACCCTCCCCGAAGCCGTAGGTGAGGTGCGCGATGCACTCACAATCCCACGTCCCTCACTGATCAATCCCGCCGTTTCATTCGATGCGGTGACCTACCTCCAGTTGGTCGACGCTGCGGCATATCGAACCGAGAAGGCTGTCGAGGAACTGACCAAGCAGGTCGCGGAACAGTCCAGGCAGATCGCGTTGCTGGTCAATACGATCGGGGGTAAGTGATGTCGAAACTCGTGCAGGCATTCCCGCAGGTTCGTCTCGCCATCTATGGCATCGCCAGTGCGACGCTTGCGGGCCTCGTGATCGCAGGCGTTGTCACTGAAGGCCAGTCGAGCAACATCCTGAACTACGTCGGACTTGGCCTCGGCGCCCTCGCCACATTGCTGGCCGGCCTCAATGTGTCAAAGCCTCCCATGGTAGACCAGTCCACAGCCTCAGTCGGGTCCAATGGGTTCGAGTTGCTCCCCGGCGGATTCAACGGCGGCGGTGGTGGCGGGGGCCACGCACAACTCGGGGTCAATGACGTAATCACCCAGGGCATTCAGCAGGTCCAAGCGGCAATTGCTCCGTCCGTCGATCAGATCCGAGCGCAGCTGGAGCAGCAACTCGGCCGCCGGACCGAGGGCTAGCTAGTGCCCGCGGGGTTTACCCCCGAAAACCTCTCCAGCCCCTGGATCCTGGTCGGTCTCGTCTTCTGCCTCGTCATGTTCGGCGCTCTCGTCCCGCGTTGGATCCACAAGGCCATCGTCAACGACAAGAATAAAGAGATCGAAGCGTGGAAAGCGACAGCAGGTAAAGCGCTGGAGCAGAACTCGGACCTCATAGGCCATTCCACCACTGCACTTCACATTGGCGACGAGATCAAGCGGCTCGCCGAGAGGGGCGGTACCGGATGACGTGGTGGTGGAAACAGAGGCGAGATGCGCAACGGGGGCGCGAAGAGGCTGAGCAGGTCCTCAAAGAAGTCAAGTCCCGAGATCCGCTCATCGCGGAACTGGGACGTAAGCATCGACTGATGGTGCAGATCAACGGGTTCGGCGAGGACGTCGAGCAGGCCATGGGCAGAAAGAAGGGGCACGCATGAAACTCATCATGCTGCTGGCCGCGCTGGCCGGAGTGGTGATTGTCGGGATATTCGATCCGGAAACAGAGGCTCGAATTTTCCTGACGTCGATGACTGTCCTGGCTTGGACGTTCACGATCATGTACGTGACCCGTTCTCCGTGGCGGGCGACTCAGGGTGGTCGGGCGTTGCTGTACACGTCGGCTGCCATCGCGTTGCTTGGCACTCAGTTGATTTCGGTGTGGTGGTTCGGTGACTACCGATTCCGTGCCGAGGTCCGAGACCTAGTCGTCGTCCTACTAATCCTGACATTGCTGTACCGGATTCTCGTGTTGTTCCGCATTCAGCAGAGTGCCCGTCGAGTGAGCGAATCGGATTCCACTAAGGAGGTCTAGTCCATGACCATGCCTTCAGGTGGAAACCCACCAGGCTCACTGGCTCCCGGCGGATTCGCTGCATGGCAGGCGATGACCGAGGCTGACGCGAAGACGATGATGGCCGGTGGCACCAAGGGCGCCTTCGGCGGTGCCCAGAATGCCTTCAAGACCAATGGCAAGTCACTTTCCGAGCAGTTGTTGATCGTCAACGACCACACCGCTCAGCTTTCAGAGCAGGCCGAGGCAATCGCGCAGATGACAGCACGCGGCATGGCTGTCCCATTCAGTCAATCCGGCTGGTATTACCCGCCAAAGGATCTCGTGACGCTTCGCCTGGTTGGGATCGGCGCGGGAGCTGGCGGCGCGGCAGGTAAATGGAACCTCGGCGCCGGTGGTCGTTTCGGCGGAGGCGGCGGAGGTGGTGGCGGCTACTCGGAGATCGAGATCACCGCGGCGTTCCTGCCTAAAACCGGCGAGAATTTCGATCCGATCCGGGTGGACATCTATCTCGCTGGCAATGGCGGCTCAGGCTCGGAAGCTCCCGGCGGTGGCGGCGGCAACATCATATTTGGCGCGAACCTCGCGAAACCCTATGCGACCTTCCAGGGCGGAGTCGGCGGCATGACCGCCACTAACTCCAACGGCGGTGGCGGCGCGGGTGGTTTCGGAATGGTCCCCGGCGGCGCCGGTGGCGGCGGAGCACGAAGCAACCTCGATGAATACCCGGGAGCTCCTGGCGGCAACTCGTTCGCTTCGGAGCGCTACATGGGTGGCGGCGGTGGCGGCGGCGGCGGTAGCGGCTTCATCGAACCTGCTGGCATCGGCGGTAACGGCGTCGGTACCGCAGGCGGTCTCCCGAATCAGCCTGGCGGTTCCCCTCACCCTGCAATGGCTATCGGTGCCGGCGGTGGCGGTGGATCGAACAATCAGTCCAACAGCGGCGGCGCGGGCGGTTTCCCTGGCGGCGGCGGCGCAGGCGGGCACGGCGGCCTCACCGCAGCAAGCTCGGGCGGTAAAGGCGGCGAGGCGAAACTGTACTGCTTCGAGGAGATGAACTGATGCCGCGATCGAGACTGGTGGTGTTCACCGCTTCGGGGACGTGGACAAAAGATCCGAAGCTGTACGCCATCAGGATCGTCGGTCGTGGTGCGGGCGGTGGTGGTAGTTGGCCCGCCGGTAGCGGTAACGGCTACGGCGGCGGCGCTGGTGGGGCATCGAAGACGCAACGCAGGATCGCTGCCCGTGATCTACCTGCCACGGTCGCGGTCACCATCGGCCCGGCAGGGGTTGGCGGCAACTCCTCATCGCGCAATGGAACAGATGGCGGCGACTGCCTCTTCGGAACTTTCCTTCGCGTCGGCGGCGGCAAGGGCGCGAGAACTACTTCTGCGGGAGCTGGCGGCGAAGGTATCTATCGCGGCGGCAACGGCGGGAACCCTGGCAGTGCAGGTCAATCGAAACCGCTTCGACCATCCGACTATCTGTCAGCCCCTGGTGGCGGAGCGGGTGGTGGATCCACTGGTGGATCATCTGGCGCTGTCCCGCCGAACACTTCACTTCCCATTCTCTGGCAGACCACCCAATCTGGTGGCGGGGGGAACAGTGGCGCTTCGGGCGGTATGCCTGGCGGCGGAGGTGGGGGAGGCCAAGCCCCCAGCGTTCCGGCAGGTTCGGGTGGCGCGGGCTGCATCACCGTCATCGAGTATCTCTACGACGAGGAATGAGACATGCCCACAGCAACTTTGATCGATCGGGACAACCTCACGTTCGCGGGACCGGCCAACTGCTACCACCTCGACCCGCCTCTGATGGGGAACGAGTTCGTGATGGTCTACATCGAACCCGGATACGGCTCGATCACCCCTCGGGTGACGATCGTGCCGAAGCGGATCGGTGACGCCCCCGCCCTGAATAGCCCACTGCCCGGCTCCTATTCGCTGCAGCATGACGTGAGCATTGACGACGGCGCGTGGTTCGCGCTTCTCGCGGCAGGTGGTTACGAGATTGTGGTGCCCGATCCGGTGGTCGACGACAGTCCCACCGAGTTCGACGAGCCGACAACCCTCGAACCCCTCGCCCTCGACAAGGCTGAACCTGAAGTTGCCGAAGTGATCCGAGTCCACGAACTCGCAAAGGAACTCGGCATCACCTCCGCTGAACTCCTCACCAAACTCGCCGAACGCGGCAGCACCATCACGAACGCATCCGCGAACGTCGACCACGACACCGCCCAGATTATGCGCGGCATATACGCAGAGGGGGAGTCGTGACCGTTGTAAGTGAAACCCTCACCGACGCAGCCGGGAACCCCGAGACGAAGCCGCTCACATTCTTCATCGAGCAAATACGTGAATCAGCCTCGGGCACTTCGACGATCAGCGTCAAACGCGTCGATGCGCCCGTTGTCGGCGGAGTCCTGACAGTCAACCTCGACCCAGGCCCGGCACGAGTCGAATGGCGCGGCAAAACCTACGCGATCGTCGTCCCGGTTTCCGCTACCCCCGTCAGGCTCTGGCCACTCATTGATGCCGGCCTCCCTGCGCCAGGACTTGGCGAACCAGGCTTCGTCCGCAATGCAGGCGGCATCGCACGAATCCAGCGAACCACCGTCGCCAACTATGCGGCGATCCCCAGCAAAGACCCCGAAACCCTCTACATCACCTTCGAGTCCTAGGAGACCAACATGGCCGTTACCGCGAAACTCTATGGGCTTGCGCTGTATTCCGCATTCAACAAGGAAATCGACTGGGACACAGACGTCATCAAGGTGATGCTCTGCACCAGCGCGTACACCCCAGACCAGGACACCCACCGATACAAGTCGTCGGTGACGAACGAAGCATCGGGTACCGGCTACACCGCCGGTGGTGCAACGCTCGCAGCTTCGGCGCCGTCGTACACCGCGGGCACGAACACTCTCGTCCTCGATGCTGCTGACACGGCCTGGACCGGGTCGACGATCACTGCACGGTACGCGGTCATCTACAACAGCTCTCCCGGCACCGATGCCACTCGGCCGCTGATCGCATACGTCGACTTCGGCGCCGACGTGTCCACGACCGCCGGCACCTTCACGATCACCTGGGACGCCGCCGGAATCGTCACGCTAACTGCCGCTTAACGGAAGGCTGACCGATGGGGTTGTTCAACAGAGGTCAGTCGATCTCCGGAATGTGGCTCGACGGTAAGCCTGCGATCCGGGCGTATCTCGGTGACGTGTTGGTATGGGATGGGACGAAGCCGGCGTTCGTGAATGTTCCGCGAGCGCTGGTGTCGGCACTGGCGGTTGCGCCTGCAGTTAGGGCGGACGCATCCATAACTGCGGTCCCTGCCGTGGGTTCATCGTCATCGTTTGCACCGTCGCTCATGGCGTTCGCGACAGTCGATCCCGAGACTGCGGTAATTGTGACAGCCCAGGCCAGCGCTCCGGTTGTCCGTGCCGATTCGATCATCATGGTCGAGACCATCACTGTCGGCGCACAGGCATTGCCCGCTGTTGCGGCTCAGTCTTCCGCGGCTACGGTGGCGGCTCCTGCGGCTGTCGTCTCGGTTGTGACCCCCATCCCGTCGGTGGCGGCGCACTTCGCGACCACCATACCGGCGATCGCCGTAAACGCCTCCGCCCAGGTGCCGGTCATCACCGCGACCGGCGCGGCGGTGGTGAACGTCCCAGTGTCGGCAGTCAATGCCACGGCTCGCGTTCCCGTCGTGTCCGGAAACTCGTCGGTTGTCGCATTCGCTGTGACTGCGGATGTGTCGGCGAAAATCCCGATGTTGACATCCTCGTCGGCAGTCTCTGCAGTGAAGGCTACGGCTACCGCGCTTGCGGCTGTTCCTGCAGTGGTGGCGAACAACTTCACTGCGTCCGGCATGACGAAGAACGCGTCGGCTCAGAACTGGACTGGAACTGCGGCATTCCAAGTGACTGGAATGGTCGCCGAGTCTGGATCGACACTGTCGGGTAGTGCACTGCTGCCCAATGGGTCTAAGACGGGCGCTACAGTCAATGCGCAGGTCAGTATTTCGAACACCAACTTCGCGACAGTCACTGCGGAGCTTCGCAAGAACGGGACGCTCGTTCCTGGTGGAACAGTGACGGCGTCATTCCCTGGGGCGACCGTGACGTTGACGGTTCCAACGAGGACGGTCGACGTTGCTGGGACTGATCTGTTCACCGTCTGGGTGATTCCGGGTAGCGGTTCCGGTGGCACGGTCGCGGCTGGCGTGAACACCTACATTCGCATCACATGACCGGACTGAGACAATCAGGGCATGGCTTTCGAACCTGACCCTGACACCGGCCAACCCGGCACCGTGAAACTCGCTGACGGACGCTGGGCGTACCGCTGGAAAGATGCACCGGACGCCGAATTGATCATCATGAAGCAACCGGAAACACCCGCAGAATCTGCGGAGTAGCAAATGACTGACGCCCCATCCTCATCGCGAGGGTGGGGCGTCTTTTGTCGTTCCAGGCGGATGCGTCGATGCCCACCTGTGCTGCCGAATGAGTCAGGTGGGCATCGAACTATTCAGTTGTGGTGCGGCGATCACTGACGGCTTCCCTTCCGTCTCCTGCCAACGGATGCGACGCTACCACTCGTCGAACAGATGTGCGAAGTTATCCGACGAATTCCACGCGAACCACAGTGGACTCCTTGGCGATGTCGTACGTCGCAGTGCATCCAAATGAATTCCTGAGCATCGCCCCGAATCCGTTCTGTGAATCCACATCCCCAACGACAACCCACTCCGTTCCTGCAGTGTCGGTGTTCTTCGTTTCTACTCCCGACCATTCTGCTGACGACGGGGATTTGAGTTGCTTCGTCACGGCCTCTTTGCAGGTTTTCTCGACCAGCTTTCGGGCGCCGATCATGTCCGAAGCGCCAAGGGTGAGCTCGGCTGATGTCGTTCTCGGCGCGATCGAAACAGGCTCAGTTTCCGGAGCTGCCAGGGCGATCGAGGTTTTGATCGGCGTAGTCGAAGAAGTTGCCGTCGATGCAACCGTTGACGGCTCATCGGGATCGTAGGTCGCCCATTTCACTCCGATGCCGATCACCAGCACAGCGCCGGCCACGGAAAGGATCTGAAGAGCCACTCTACGGCGGTTGGCTGAGGGCTGCGGTGTGGTCATCAGCAATGCATACCAGACCGGTCGGACGAAATCTCCCTGGTCAGAGGATTCGCAACGCTATTGGTACCGTTATTAACACCGGGCCTCGACCATCTGACCGTTGCCGATCACCATGGCGACGTGTCCGTCCCAGACCGCGAGGTCGCCCGGCATCAGATTGTTCTGATCGACCTGGTTCCCGATTCCCTGTTCCTGAGCCAACCTCGGAATATCGACTCCGGCCTGGCCGTACGCCCATTGCGTCAGACCACTGCAGTCCAGACCGACTCCGGGTGTCGTGCCTCCCCAGGCGTACGGGACACCCTGTTGAGTGAGCGCGTTGCGTACGGCAGCAGCGGCCTCGGCGTTCGGTGCGGTGGCAATCGAGCCGTCGGGAAGTTCGACCTCAACGCCACCGACGGAACCGGAACCACTTGCGGAACCGGAACCACCCGCCGACTCGGAGACCCCAGGTGCGGGATCGGGTATCGGGACGGACGGGACGAGTGCGGACATCTTGTCGGTCGACCCGGCCAGCTCACCGCGTACCCGCTCGATCACCGATACCGCGCGTCCGAGGTGCTCCAACGCGGCCGACAACAACATCAATTGGCCCGTCGGTGTCATCAGCGTCGGCCCGGCCTTGATCGCGAGTGTCAGAAACGACTGGAGAATCTCACCGAGTTCGGTCATTCCCGCGTACACGGACGTTGTCGCTTCGTCCACGACGCCGGCGATGTCGGTCCCACGATCGGCGAGGTTTCGCGTCGACGTCTGCGTCTGCTCGGTTTTGGTCACCGCAGCGGTGAGTGCCGTGGACGAGCTCTGAGAGGACGCCAGTTCGCTCAGAGCAGCGCTTCCCAATTGGTATGCGATCTCGAGGGCGTCCGTGGCGATTCGGATGCCGACGTCGGGTCCACTTGCGCTGGGGACACCAGTCCCGACAGTGTCGACCAGGTCGATGATCGGTCGTGCGAGTGCGTCGACGTCGATCATGAGCGTGCGGCTTCGGCGAGAGTCCTTCGTACCGATTCCTCGGAGTCGAGATAGACGGCGTGAGCGTCGCGGGTGGCTGACTGGACGCTGGAGATCACAGCGGACAGTCGATCGATGTCGTCGATGTGCGCTTGCTGTGCTCGGCTCGCGACATCGACGAAGTCGCCGCCGATCAGCCCCAGCACAGTGGACAGAGCCAAGTGATCGCCACCCGCCGCGTCCTGTCGAGCTTGCGCGACGTTGTCGGCAACAGTGCCCAACCGCGTGGCGAACTCCGCGACGCTTTCAGTGTCCAGATCCAGATTTGTCAACTTGTCTTCCCCCCGTTGCGCTTACTCCTTCTTGGACGCCGCGCGGGGTGCTCCGGTTCCCGAGGAACTATTCTGATGGTCATGCAAACGCACGTAGTCGACCATCCGCTCGCGGCGGCCCTCTTGACGACAATGCGTGATGCACGCAGTGAGAACGCGACTTTTCGTTCCGCACTTCGCAGGCTCACGCACATGCTGGTCTACGAGGCCATGCGTGACGCGGAGGTCGAGGAATTTCCGGTCGACACCCCGGTAGCAGCGACGACGGGCATCCGGCTCGCGAAGCCGCCGTTGTTGGTACCCGTGCTGCGGGCCGGTCTGGGCATGGTCGAACAGGCGAGTGCGCTGATTCCGTCGGCCGGCGTCGGCTTTGTCGGAATGGCACGTGACGAAGAGACTCATCAGCCGGTTCCGTACCTCGAATCCCTGCCGGCGGATCTGTCCGGGATCCCGGTGTTCGTGCTCGATCCGATGCTCGCCACCGGTGGTTCGATGGTGCACACCATCGACTTGCTGGTTGCGCGTGGCGCGACGGATGTCACGGCAGTGTGCGTCGTGGCCGCTCCGGCCGGCGTCGACGCGCTGGCAGCGTCCGGCCACCCGGTTCGTCTGGTCATCGCGAGCATCGACGACGGACTCGACGAGAACGCTTTCATCGTCCCCGGTCTCGGTGACGCCGGCGATCGGCAGTTCGGACCCCGCTAGAGCGAAAGGGCGAAGGTTCGGAGTTCGGCCAGCCGGGCCTTCGCCGGCTCTACTGCGTTCGCGAGGTCGTCGCGGTTCGCCACCGGGACGACAACTTCGAGATAGCACTTGAGCTTGGGCTCGGTTCCGGACGGTCGCACCACCAGGCGGATCGACGGCCCGTCGAATATCACTGCGTCGGTGCGCATACCACCGCGAACCAGGGACAAGTCCTCGACGGTGACCGGCTCGCCCGCGAGTTGGCTTGGCGGATCGGCGCGTAGCCGTTTCATCATTTCCGCGATGTCACTCGAGTCCTCGACGCGGCGGGATACTTGGTCCCCGCGGTGCAGTCCGAATTCGACGGCATAGTCGCCTAGAACGTCCAACAGGGTTCTGTTGCTGCCCGCGAGGGTGGCAGCCAAGTCAGCCACCAGAACGGCAGCTGAGATTCCGTCCTTGTCCCGCACCACATCCGGATCGACGCAGTGCCCGATCGCTTCCTCGTAGGCGTAGACGAGTCCGTCGCCGGCACGCGTGAGCCACTTGAAACCGGTGAGTGTCTGCGCAAACCTGGCTCCGCGGGCTTTCGCCAACTTCGAGAGCAGGGTCGAGGAGACGATCGTCGTCGCCACCAACGAATCTTCGGGCGCCGTGCTCAGTACGTGGTCGGCCAGGAGCACCCCGGTTTCGTCGCCGCGCAACATGCGCCACTGATCACCGTCGCGAACTCCGACGGCGCAGCGGTCGGCATCCGGGTCGAGTGCGATCGCCAGATCCGCGTCGACACGTCGGGCAAGGGCGAGCAGGCGGTCTGCGGCGCCGGGCTCTTCGGGATTGGGGAACTCGACGGTCGGAAACGTGGGGTCGGGATCGAACTGCTCCGCCACGACGTGCAGGTCCTCGAATCCTGCTGCTCGCAGAGCCGCGGTCGCAGTCTCACCCCCGACGCCGTGCATTGCCGTGAGCGCAATCCGGATCGAGCGGGCGTCGCCGTGCGGGAGGGTCGCGATGCGGGCGATGTACTGCTCGACCAGAGAATCGTCGGCCGGAATCACCGATGCTCGCGCGACGTCGGCGGCACTACCGATGCGAGCGATCTCGCTCTCGATTTCACGATCGGCGGGGGAGACGAGTTGCGCTCCGCCCGAGAGATACACCTTGTAACCGTTGTCGGCGGCAGGATTGTGGGAGGCGGTGATCTGGATACCTGCCGCTGCCCCGAGCCTGCGCACCGCGAACGCCACCAGCGGTGTCGGCAGTGGGCGGGGGAGCAGGGTCACTTCGAACCCGGCGGCTGCCATGACCTCGGCGGCGGCCAGAGCAAATGCCTCTGAACCGAGCCGGGCGTCGCGGCCGACCACAACGCGGGACCCGCCCTGGCAGCGAGCTGTCAGCCAGGCCGCCAGACCGGCCGTGGTCCGGATGACGACCGCGAGGTTCATTCCGTTGGGTCCGCCGCGCACCGGCCCGCGAAGCCCAGCAGTGCCGAACGTCAGTGGTGCGGAAAAGCGTTCGGTCAGTTCATGTTCCGAAAGGGCTGCTAATTCTGCGCGGGTAACCGGGTCCGGATCGGCGTCGATCCACTCTGTGACGTTCAGTGGTGTCACAGCTGCTCGACCAGTTGACGCAGCAGCACTCCCATCCGGGCCGCCGAGGCTTTGCCTGCCGCCAGCACCTCCTGATGGTCCAGTGGGGCGCCCGTGATTCCGGCGGCCAGATTGGTGACCATGGAGATGCCGAGAACGCGGGCGCCGAGCGCGCGGGCCGCGATGGTCTCGTGAACCGTCGACATGCCGACCAGATCGGCGCCGAGTGTACGAAGCATTCGAATCTCGGCCGGAGTCTCGTAATGCGGACCGGGAAGCCCGGCGTAAACACCCTCGGCAAGGTCCGGGTCGATCGAGCGAGCCAGCGCCCGCAGTTCCGGCGAGTAGGCGTCGACCAGGTCGACGAACTCTGCGCCGACGAGGGGAGAGCGGGCCGTCAGGTTCAGGTGGTCACTGATCAGCACTGGTTGTCCCACTGCGTAGTCCTCGCGGATACCGCCGGCCGCATTGGTGAGGATGACGGTGTCGGCGCCGGCAGCAATGGCTGTCCGGACCGGGTGGACGACGGTACCGAGATCGTGGCCCTCGTATGCGTGCGCGCGCCCGAGCAGCAGCAGGACTTCGGTGTTTCCGACGCGCACCGAACGAATGGTGCCCGCATGGCCGAGGGCGGACGGTGGGGCGAAGCCAGGAAGATCCGCCATCGAGACTTCGGCTGTCACGTCCGCACCGGCGTCGCCGAACACGTCTGCGGCATCGGTCCACCCCGACCCGAGCACGATGGCGACTGACGGTGACGAAGAGCCAGTCATGGCGGACAGAGCAGCGGCGGCGGCCTCGGCGATCGTTCCCATGTGAGCAACCCTACTGAGGAGTCGGGTCGGTTCGCCGGGTGAGTTGGCGGGCGTTACTCTCCCATCCATGCCTTATCTCGAACGCGACGGCGACGTATTCATCCTGTACCTCGGCAACGAGGGCGAAACGGACAACGAGAACCGCTTCGGCCCCGAGTGGATCGACGCTGTTCACAGCAAGTTGGACGAGGTCGAAGCGCACGAGGGTCCCGCAGCCCTGGTGACCACCGCGACGGGCAAGTTCTACACGAACGGCCTGGACACGACGTGGATCTTCGGCAATCTCGACGGTCTCCCCGGCTACCTGGACAAGGTCCACACCATCTACAGCCGTTTGCTGACCTTCCCGATGGCCACGGTCGCGGCCGTGCAGGGGCACGCGTTCGGCGCCGGCGCCATGCTCGCGTCCTCGCACGATTTCCAGATCATGCGCGCGGACCGCGGCTTCTACTGCCTGCCCGAGGTGGGACTGAACATGCCGTTCACTGTCGGGATGTCTGCACTGCTGAACAGTCGTCTGCCCAAGCAGACGGCAGTCGATGCCATGACGACGGGGCGTCGCTTCGGCGGCGCCGACGCACTCGCTGCCGGCATCGTGCAGGAAACGGTCGACGGCGACGGAGTACTCGCCGCTGCTGTGGCCAAGGCGTCGGCACTGACGTCGACTCACGGCAAGAACTTGGCGGGAATCAAGGCAGGCATCCACCGCGATGCTCTTGCAGACCTCGCTCAGGTGACTGACAAGAGCAACTTCTCCTTCGGGTGAGACAATGATCGCGTGAACCAGAATGTCGACTGCGCAGTCAGGTCCGTAGAGGCCGATCTGATCGCGCTGTCGCATTCGATTCACAGCGACCCGGAACTCGCCTTCGAGGAGTTCCGCAGCGCTGCCAAAGTGTCGGACCTGCTGGCGCAGCACGGTTTCGCGGTCACTCGCGGGATCGTCGATCTGCCGACAGCTTTCGATGCCACCTACGGCAGCGGAGAGTTGGTCATCGCGATCTGCGCCGAGTACGACGCGCTGCCCGAGATCGGTCATGCCTGTGGGCACAACATCATTGCCGCCGCCGCGGTCGGGGCCGGCATCGCGTTGGCTACCGTGGCCGACGAACTGGGGATCACCGTCCGAGTGATCGGTACTCCCGCGGAGGAAACCGGTGGCGGCAAAGTTCTGATGCTCGAGCGTGGTGCATTCGACGGCGTCGGCGCGGCCATGATGGTTCATCCAGGGCCGATCGACATCATCGGTGCGACCTCGCTGGCCTTGGCGGACATCGCCGTGAGTTATCACGGTCGCGAGGCGCATGCGTCTGCTGCGCCGGAGTTCGGTCGTAACGCCGCCGACGCAGCGACGCTCGCTCAGGTGGCGGTCGGACTGTTGCGTCAGCACCTGCAGCCAGGTCAACAGATTCACGGAATCGTCAGTGACGGCGGCACGGCTCCCAACATCGTTCCGGCTCGGTCCGAATTGCTCTACTACCTGCGTGCCGAAACGGCCGCGTCGTTGGCCAATCTGTCCGAGCGTGCCGACGCGTGCTTCGCCTCGGGTGCACTCGGCACCGGGTGCACCCACGAAATCCGCACGGTATCGCCTACTTACACCGAGCTGACCCCCGATCCGTGGCTGGCGGCGGCGTACCGTGAACAGATCGTCGATCTCGGGCGGGTGCCACTGGCAGCGGAATGGGAGCGCTCCCGTCCACTGGGTAGTACGGATATGGGTAATGTGACCAATGTGATTCCGGGAATTCACCCGGTCATAGGCTTGGATTCATCGGGGGCAGTGACACATCAGCCGGAGTTCGCGGCTGCGTGTATCACCACCTCCGCAGATCGAGCGGTAGTCGACGGTGCAATTGCGTTGGCCCGCACTGCTGTCCGGGTAGCGTCCGATCCAGAACAACGCGCCCGTCTGTTGGAAGGGGTAGATCGCCGGTGAACGCGGCAATCGACACGTGGATTCACGCGCACACCGACGACCTCGTCGCGTGGCGTCGACACATCCATGCCAACCCGGAGTTGGCTCGCCGCGAATACGCGACCACCGAATTCGTCGCCACCCGCCTCACTGCCGCTGGATTGTCGCCGAAGATCCTTCCCGGTGGCACCGGTCTCACGTGCGATATCGGACCGGAGGGTCCACGAATCGCACTGCGCGCCGACATGGACGCTTTGCCGATGCAGGAAGCGACCGGGGCGACGTACTCGTCCACGGTCCCCGGTGTGTCCCATGCATGCGGGCACGACGCCCACACCACCATCTTGCTCGGCGCCGGACTGGCTCTGGCCACGCTGCCCGAACTTCCCGTCGGGGTTCGGCTGATATTCCAGCCCGCCGAGGAAGTCATGCCTGGCGGAGCACTCGACGTCATCGCCGCGGGCGCGCTCGACGGTGTGTCCAGAATCTTTGCTCTGCACTGCGATCCGCGACTCGAGGCAGGCCAGGTCGGAATGCGTCTGGGCGCGATCACCTCTGCTGCCGACACGATCGAGGTCGTCCTCGACTCTCCGGGTGGGCACACGTCGCGGCCGCATTTGACCACGGATCTGATCTACGCGCTCGGCACCGTCGTGACCGGGCTGCCGGGAATGCTCAGCCGTCGTATCGATCCGCGTACCGGAACCGTCATGGTGTGGGGCGCGGTCAGCGCAGGTCAGGCGCCCAACGCGATTCCGCAGACCGGCATGATGACGGGCACGGTACGTACCGGCGATCACGACACCTGGGAGTTGCTCGAACCGCTCGTGGAAGAAATCGTCCACGGACTGCTCGCACCCACCGGAGTTCGCTACCAACTCAACTATCGTCGCGGAGTGCCTCCGGTCGTCAACGACGAGGTGTCCACTCGGATGTTCGAGGACGCCATCGCGACCGTCGGACAAGATGCTTTGGCGGACACCCCGCAATCCGGTGGTGGCGAAGACTTTTCGTGGTACCTCGAAACCGTGCCGGGTGCCATGGCGCGGCTCGGCGTGTGGTCGGGTGAGGGCGATCAGCTCGACATCCATCAACCCACTTTCGATCTCGACGAGCGAGCACTCGGCGTCGGTGTGAAGGTTCTGACGAGCCTGGTTCTGGGATAGTTCCGGTTCCCGTCGGGGGTACCGTTTTTCGTGTCGTTCGAGTGAAGGTACGGGCATGTCCATAGGTGTGGGAGTGCGAATCGGCACATTGGTGTCGACGGCTGTCGTTGCGTCGAACGATCCGGGTTCGGCCGATCCGGTGGTATTGGTTCGGGACACGATCCTCAATCAACGCAAGGACGGAACGACGGTGCTCGGTGGCACCGAGCAACTGGGTGCCGGCCGTGAGTTCGCCGAGAGCTGGTCGGGCTTTGTCGGTCGCGTCGGGGACCCGAGTGGCGTCGCGGGAACTGCCGATACTCGTTACCGCGCCGAGGATTTGGTGGCGACCTCGATTCGCTGTCTGTTGCAGGAATGCGAGCCGCTGCCCGATCGTGGTGGTCGAAGCGGGGGAGCGCCCGACATCGTCGCGACCTACCCGTCACGCTGGGACTCGTCGACAGCGGCCCTCATGCAGGATTCGCTGGTCTACGCGGGCCTCGAACGGGTCACACTCGTCTCGGATGCCGAGGCCGTGTCGGCGTGGTTCGAGTCGGAAATCGCGGCACTCGCCGGCACGCTCATCGGCATCTATCACGTGGACGACACCGGGGCAGCGGTCACCCTCGTGCGTTCTGGTGTCGCGGCCGGCCGTGCATTCGGCTTTGCCGGCGACGGGAGTTCGCCGAGTTCACGCCTCGCGACGGCTCTGGGTGCGTTCGGTTGGATGCCGGAGAACCTGGACGCCGTAGTCGTCACCGGTGACGGCGAACCGGCGACAGACAAAGCGGCCATGATGTCCATAGCGGCCGGGATTGCCGAAAAGCTCGGTGTCAGATGTGAACTCGGTCCCGGACCTGAGCAGTCGGCTGCGCTGGGAGCCGCAATTCTGGCTGCCGGATTCACCTCGACGTCGCACACTATCGTGCCGATCGGATTGCCGCCTTCACACGACGTGACCGAGGTGTTCGACACCCTGGGACGCGAGAAGGTGGCGGCAGAAACCGCTGCCGGGGTGGCGACCGCCGAGCCGGAAACTGCAGTTGTCGCAGGCGAATCGGAGTCGCGCGGTTCCAAGCGTGTGCTCATCGGCGTGACGGTTGTGGTGGTGCTCGCAGCACTGGCAGTGCTCGCGTATTTCCTGCTGCTTTGAGCAGGGCAGCTATCTAATCGGTAACACCGTTACCCGGACCGACATTGCGGCTGTTTCTCGTCCGCAACTCTCGTACGTACTCGGCCGGCGCTCCGGCAATCTCGGCAGCGTCGGCCATCACACCGATGTAGCGGGCCGACGGCAGCCCGCCTTCGTACGCATCCATGACGTAGAGCCACGCAAGTACCGCGTCGCCGGCGGTGTCGACCCGCACGCGGATCTTGCGGTGCAGACCCAGTTCGGCACCTTCCCAGCGGTCCAGACTCACTTCGTCCTCTTCCGGGACGTCGTAGAGCACCACGAAAACACTGGAATCGGGATCTTCGACCACGGTGGCGAGAGCACCCTCCCAGCCGAGGTCCTCGCCGCTGAAGGTCAGGCGCCAGCCTCGCAGCCACCCTGTCCCGGACATGGGGGAGTGTGGGCAGCGCAACAACATCTGCTCGGGATGCATGTTGGAACCGTAGGCGGCATAAATCGACACGGGCGCAAGCCTAAACCGTGGTCCGAGGGTGTGGCGAAGCGGACCACCGGACGCAAGTAATCTGGTACAAGCACTGCGCGACACGTGGTGCTCGAATAGCGTGACACTGGTCGACGGGAGACCCCTGCCGGCCACGCGAGGACTTGGAGGACACATGACCCGGATCGTGATCATCGGTGGCGGACCCGCCGGCTACGAGGCGGCACTGGTAGCCGCGCAGCACGGGGCCGCGGTCACCCTGGTCGATTCGGACGGCGTCGGCGGTGCGTGTGTGCTGTTCGACTGTGTCCCGTCGAAGACGTTCATCGCGTCCACCGGAATCCGCACCGACATGCGTCGTGCATCCGACCTCGGCATCACTCTGGATCCGGAGCAGGCTTCGGTGTCACTGCCGAAGATCCACTCCCGAGTCAAGAGTCTCGCATTGTCCCAGTCCTCGGACATTCGCGCACGGTTGCAGACGGTAGGCGTCGAGGTTCTCTCCGGCACCGCCGAACTGACCGATCCACTCCTCGGCATGGCAGCACACCAGGTTCGCGCGACGCTCGGAAGCGGCGAGCAGAAGACCATCGACGCAGACGTCGTGTTGATCGCCACCGGCGCCAGCCCCCGCATCATCCCGGGAGCCGAGCCCGACGGTGAGCGAATCATGACGTGGCGCCAGCTCTACGACTTGGACGAGCTTCCCGAGCACCTGGTCGTGGTCGGTTCCGGTGTCACCGGTGCCGAGTTCGTCTCCGCGTACACCGAGATGGGCGTCAAGGTCACGCTCGTGTCCAGTCGCGACCGTGTTCTGCCCGGCGAGGATGCCGATGCGGCGCTCGTGCTCGAGGACGCCCTCGCCGAGCGCGGTGTCACCCTCGTCAAGCACGCCCGCGCGGACGCCGTCGAGCGCACCGAGAAGGGCATCGTCGTCAAGCTCTCCGACGGCCGCACGGTCGAAGGAAGCCACGCTCTGATGACCGTCGGTTCCGTCCCCAACACCAACGGTCTCGGCCTGGAGCGGGTCGGCATCGAGTTGGACAAGGGTGGATACCTGCGTGTCGACCGGGTCTCGCGCACCACGGTTTCCGGTATCTACGCTGCCGGTGACTGCACCGGACTGCTCCCGCTCGCGTCGGTGGCTGCGATGCAGGGACGTATCGCGATGTACCACGCACTGGGTGAAGGCGTCAGCCCGATCAAGTTGAAGACCGTCGCGTCGGCCGTCTTCACACGCCCCGAAATTGCAACGGTGGGTGTTTCGCAGGCAGCGATCGACAACGGAGAGGTGCCTGCGCGCACCGTCATGTTGCCGCTCAACACCAACCCGCGCGCCAAGATGTCCGGTTTGCGTCGCGGATTCGTGAAGATTTTCTGCCGCCCGGCTACCGGCGTGGTCATCGGCGGTGTTGTGGTCGCACCCACTGCTTCGGAATTGATCCTGCCGATCGCGATCGCCGTACAGAACAACCTGACGGTCAACGACCTGGCGCAGACGTTCTCGGTGTACCCGTCGCTGACCGGATCGATCACCGAGGCTGCTCGTCAGCTCATGCGTCACGACGACCTGGACTGACAACCGACCAGAGTCTTCTTACAATGTGGGAACTCTGTTTCACATACTGAAGTATTGGTGGGATAGTCGAGATACCGACCGAATCAAGGGTCGGTATCTCGGCGCTCTCCCGCCCCGTTGACCCAGGACGGCTCAGGGTGTTTTTCCTCTGACCTTCATTCTGCGTGCCTGGGAGCTTCATATGACACACGCCGCGCTGTCCGCTCGCATGGACGGACTCCGTAGTTCTGCAATTCGCGATCTGCTCACCCTGACTGCCCGGCCCGACGTCATCAGCTTGGCCGGCGGACTGCCCGATCCCGATTTCATTCCGCGGGAGCGAATCTCGAAGGCAGCCCACGACGCACTCGGTGACCCCTCGTCCGTTCAGTACGGCGAGACCTCCGGCCTGCTGCGCCTCCGTGAGGTGATCGCCGAGCGCGAATCATCCAAGATCGGGCGGACACTCGACGTGTCCGAAGTCGTGATCACCCACGGTTCTCAGCAAGGTTTGAGCTTGCTCGCGCAGGTCCTCCTCGACGCCGGTGACGTCGTGGTCGTGGAGGAACCGGCATATACCGGTGCGCTGCAGGTCTTTCGAACGGCGCAGGCCCGTCTCGTTCCCGTCCAGCTCGACGAGGACGGAATGGACACCGACGCGCTCGAAGCGAAACTCGACGCCGGTCTTCGGCCCAAAGTTGTTCACACCGTGAGCAATTTCCACAACCCGCGCGGCGCGGTGCTTTCGGCGCAGCGGCGAGCGCACTTGGCGGCACTGGCGGACCGATACGGGTTCTGGGTTCTCGAGGACGACCCGTACGGCGAACTGTACTTCGGCGAGAAACCGCCCGCACCGCTGGCGGCGTTGTCGGACAGGGTGATTCGGCTGTCCAGTGCTTCCAAAGTGTTGGCACCGGCGCTGCGCGTCGGCTGGCTGCACGGCGACCGAAAGGTCTGCGAGGCGGTCGAACTGATCAAGCAAGGCGCTGACCTGTGCGGGTCTTCGCTCACACAGCAGATCGCCGCAGACCTCTTCTCCGACGTCGAATGGTTCGACGCGCATCTCGACGTGCTTCGAGCGGGGTACGGCGCGAGGGCGAAGGCGTTGGTCACGGCCGCCGAGACGGAATTGAGTGGGCGTGCACGCTTTTCCGAGGTCCGCGGCGGGATGTTCTGTTGGATGGATTTCCTCGACGACGTCGACACCACCGAACTCCTGGGTGCCGCGCTCGCGCATGGCGTGGCATTTGTCCCAGGTTCGGCCTTCGCGGTCGAAGCGGACCTTGGTCGAAGCGCTCGACTGTGTTTCGCGACGTATCCCGAAGCGGTGCTGGTCGACGCCGTCGGCAGGCTCCGGGACAGTGTCACCGCAGGTACAGCCTGACTTTGTCGATAGTGTTGCGGAGCAGATCGATCTCCGTACCGGACGGCGGGGTGGTGACGGTGACGTGGTCGGCGACGGCCAGATCCCATCCCGTCGCCTCTCGCACCTGATCGACCGAGATGCCTTCGTGGACACTGGTCAGCTCCAACTCGCCGCCGGGGCACTGGTGTGTCAGGACACCGAGGTTGGTGAACACCTTTGTCACCCCTGCACCTGCCGGCATGATGCCCTTTCCGCTGGCGTGGGCGCGGGCGGGGCTGGGTGAGGTGCAGAAGTCGAGCGCGGCCGGAAAGGAACTGAGGTCGTGGCGACGCATCACGACGAAGATCTCGGCCGCGTTCGCGATGATCTCGACGGCCCCGCCTGCGCCGGGCAGTCTGACCGTCGGGTTCTTCCAGTCACCGATGAAACTTGTGTTCAGGCTTCCCGTTCGATCGATTTGAGCGGCCCCGAGAAAACCGACGTCGACGTTGCCACCTTGCAGGACATAACCGAAGAGTGCGGCCATACTGAGCACGGATTCGGCGCCGGAGACCACGACGGAGTCGGCGATACCTTCGGCCATCGCCGACGGATGCGCGCCGCACACTCCGGATTCGTAGATCAGTTCTACGTCCGGATTCGACGTGTGGCGCGCGAGATCGACTGCGAGCGTGGGGAGCCCGACTCCGGCGAAGACCCGGCGCTTACCCGCCAACTCGCGTGCCGCGACGGCGACGATCGTTTCGGTGGAGGTGGTGTTACCGCTGACAATCGTGGTGGTCACAGTCTGCTCCCGTAGTCGACAGGTGTGGAGAGTTTTGATCCGACCTCGAGATCCGACCAGTAGTCAGCTCCGAGCTTGGCGAGATATTCGTCGTGATCGCCGAGTGTGTACACCCATTCGTCGAGCCAATTTCTCAGCAACGAAGGGTCTTTGGAAATCTCGGTCCAGCGTCGGTAGAAGCCGCAATCGCGGTCGTAGTATCCCTGTGCGTACGACGGGTGCGCGCCGCGCGGGCAGACGACAACCGCGTCGACTGCATGCGAGGGAATCAGAGTTCGGCTCGGATCTGACCTGATGACCTCGTCGTCGACCAGCTCTTCCACAACGACGATCGCCTTCTTCGCGGCGTAAACGGCTTCTTGCTGCACCCCGGCGATGCCCCAGATCTGTGCGTTCCCGGACGTGTCCGCTCGCTGTGCGCCGATGATCGTCACATCCGGATTCAACGGCGGCACAACGTAGACGCTCCCGCCGCCGTACGGATCCTCGACGAGTCTCAGTTGTGGGTTGAGTGCGGGTAGATCACTACCGGCGTACGACCGCAGCGGGAAGAAGGGAAGCCTGGCCGCTCCCGCCTGATACCGGCACACCATGCCGTAATGACTGTATTCCTCGACTTCGAGGGGGAGCGGGTCCTGGTTCTCGATGCGTCTGCGTAACTCGTACAGAGAACCTGCGGAGCCGCTGGCGAAGAACGAGGCAACCAGCTTTCGGACGCAGCCGGCGGCGACGAGTTGATCGGAAACGATGTCCGGCGTCATCCGGCAGAGCGTGAGGTCCTTTCTGCCCTGCCGGATGATCTCGTGTGCCGCGGCAAAAGGAATGAGATGCGAAAATCCCTCCAGCGCAACGGTCATCCCGTCTTCGACGTATCGGCCGACGGCCTCTTTCATCGAGAGGGTCTTGTCCACGTGTGTACCTCTTCTTGTTCTTTCGCGCACTCGGTCGGTTTCGGAACTTGACATGTTCGGCCGGTGTGGCGCAACAATGTCGGGTGGAAATTCATCAGATCAACGCATTTCTCGCGGTGGCTGAGGAGCTACATTTCGGCCGTGCGGCGCAGCGGCTTCGGATTGCGCAACCGCCGCTGAGTCGAACGATCAGGCAATTCGAGAAACAGCTCGGTTCGCCGTTGTTCGATCGGAGCACTCGAACTGTGCGGCTCACTGCTGCCGGTGAAGCGCTGCTGCTTCCGGCGCGCGAGATTCTGGACGCGTGCCGGATGGCCGAGATCGCGGTGTCTGCGGCAGGCAAGGGAACGACAGGTCGCGTTCGCCTGGGTTTCGCGGGGACTTCTTCGCATCTGCTCGTCGGGCGGTGGGCGAAATTGGTGAGAAAGACCAATCCCGGTATCGAATTCGTGCTCGACAGTTCTGCTTTCGCGAACGAGGCGTTGTTGATGCTGCTCGATCGACGACTCGACATCGGGATGGTGCGGTGGACCGTACCGCCGCTCGGGATCACGTCGAGATTGATCGCCGAGGAGAACTTTCTGGTGGCCATGTCCAAAGACCACCCGTTGGCGTCGAGGGACTCGGTTCGGTTGATCGAATTGGAGTCCGAGAATTGGGTGACGCTTCCGGCGGAGCCAGGTTCGATTCTGCGGGAGTCTCTGCTCACTGCCTCGAAGAACGCAGGGTTCCTGGCTCGCATCGTGCAGACGGCACCGGATTCGATGTCGTTGATCGCGCTGGTGTCCGCGGAAATCGGATGCTCGTTGACCATTTCCTCGGTGGCCCAGAGCATCGTGAATCCTGATGTTGTCTTTGTTCCGGTCATGGACCCACCTCCTCCTCTTCAACTGCGTATCGCCTGGCGAGAGGGAGACGACAGACCTGCTCTTCTCGAAGTGTTGAAATTGTCCGAGCAGGCGCTGCCGTCCCTGGCCTAGACGGTTGCCCGACCGGTAGGAATCTCACCCGCTTCGGACTTCGGCGAGTTCGCAATATCGACAAGAGTGTTTTCGAGTTCGAGTTCGTCGTAGTCCGCTTGTTCGGCCGTCGAGAGTTCGCCCGCGTTGTAGCCGGTACGTCGGAGCAGGAGCAGGGTGCAGATCAGCGAGACAAGGGCGTACAGCCCGGATACGATCGCGACCCCGACGATATTGCCTGACGTGTTGAGCATCCACTGCGCCAGTACGGGAGTTCCGCCGCCGACGACAAGGGAACACAATTGGTACGCCGTCGACAGACCGGTGTAACGGATGTTGGCGGGGAAGGCCCGAGCGAGAACGCCGGCGATGGCGCCGTAGAACATCGAGTGCGGGATCGTGGCCAGACACATCGCGACGACTGCGATGGTGAAGTTCCCGGTTCGGATCGCGAAGAACATGGCGGGCATGAGGACGAACTCCGGTATCACCATCAGGCACATGGCTTTTCGCATGTCGATCTTGGAGACCAGGACGGCACCGAAAGGTTGGACGATGAACTGCACGACGAGCGCGATCGCGATGGCGGCCAGGAAGGTTCCTCGATCGTATCCGAGTTCTTTTGTAGCCCAGGACAATGCGAAGGTGTTCTTGAAATAGGTGACCTGGGCGAGGGGGAGTGCGCCGGCGCCGAGGAGAACCAGTACCCAGTGCTTGCGCAAGACTTCGGCGAGCGGAAGCTTGACGACCTTCTTGCGTGCGAGAACGGCCTTCATCTCGTCCGACTCTTCGAGTTTGAGGCGAATGATCATCCCGAGAATGACCAGCACCGCCGAGATGATGAACGGGATGCGCCATCCGTACAGGAGGAACGACGGCGTCGGCATCGAGGACAGAAGGAAGAACGCGATGGTGGCCAACAGATTTCCGGCGGGTGAGCCCTGTTGGGCGAACGCGGAGTAGAGGATGCTCTTGCCCTTCGGTGCATTCTCGCTGGCAATGAGCACTGCGCCGCCCCACTCGCCACCGACCGCGACTCCTTGGATGACGCGAAGGGTGACCAGACCGATCGGCGCCCAGATCCCGACCTGTGCGTAGGTGGGGAGGAGTCCGATGCCTACCGTGGCGACACCCATCATCATCAAGGTGATGACGAGAGTGTTCTTGCGTCCGATCCGGTCGCCGAGGTGACCGAAGATGATCCCGCCGATCGGCCTGGCGAGGAAGCCTGCCCAGAGTGTGATGAAGGCGAGGAGAGTTCCGACTCCGTTCGGGAGAGTGTCGGAGAAGAAGATGTCGCCGAATACCAGGGCAGCGGCAGTGCCGTAGATGTAGAAGTCGTACCACTCGATAGTGGTTCCGATGAACGAAGCGATACCGGCTCTTCGCGCCTTGGCGTTGATCTCCTCGGAACTGCGAGTGGGTGAACTCATGCGTGGCGACCTTTCTCTGCAACATTCGCGGCGCCGAAACGTGGCGTGCCTGAATGAGATTCGCAGAGTGGTGTAGGTCACGTCCAATACCAACTTGGTCGCCTATTGATACCTCAGGAGTATCAATAGGCGACCATGATCAGCTCTTCCGGTATGGAAGGATCGGGGTGATTACTCGGACCAGTTGTACGTCCGCTCGACGGCCTTGTTCCACTCCGCGTACAGCCGTGACCTTTCGGACTCGTCCATCGCCGGTTCCCAGGTTTGGCCGACGGCCCAGTTGTTGCGGATGTCTTCGGTGTCGGCCCAATAACCGATGGCGAGGCCCGCTGCGTATGCAGCACCGAGAGCTGTCGTTTCGTTGACCACCGGGCGGATGACGGGAACTCCGAGGATGTCCGACTGGAACTGCATCAGGGTTTCGTTGACCACCATGCCGCCGTCGACCTTCAGTGCGGACAGTTCGACTCCCGAATCCGCTCGCATGGCGTCGATGACCTCGCGGGTCTGGTATGCCGTCGCCTCGAGCGCTGCGCGGGCCAGGTGTCCCTTGTTGACGAACCGCGTCAGACCGACGATGACACCCCGGGCATCCGGTCGCCACCGAGGTGCGAACAGCCCGGAGAACGCGGGCACGAAGTAGGCGCCGCCGTTGTCGTCGACACTTGCGGCGAGCGGCTCGATGTCCTTGGCGTTCTGAATGATTCCGAGATTGTCTCGAAGCCACTGGACCAAGGAACCCGTCACGGCGACGGAACCTTCGAGTGCGTACACGGCTGGGGCTTCGCCGAGTTTGTAGCAGACGGTCGTCAGTAGTCCGTGCTTGCTGTGCACCGGCTTCGTGCCCGTATTGAGAAGCATGAAATTGCCGGTGCCGTAGGTGTTCTTGGCTTCACCCTCGGAGAGGCAGGCCTGGCCGAATGTGGCTGCCTGCTGGTCACCGAGGATTCCGGCGACCGGCACACCGGCGAGATTGCCGCGTGGACGTCCTGTGCCGTAGACCTCTGAGGAACTACGGATTTCCGGGAGCATCGACATCGGGATTCCGAAGTCCGCACAGATCGATTCGTCCCACTGGAGGGTCTCGAGATCCATCAGCATCGTGCGTGACGCATTGGTGACATCTGTCACGTGGACGCCCTCGGTCAGGTTCCACACGATCCACGTGTCGACAGTGCCGAAGCACAATTCGCCGGCCTCCGCTTTTGCTTTCGCACCGTCGACGTTGTCGAGAATCCAGCGGATCTTCGGCCCGGCGAAGTAGGTCGAGAGTGGTAGTCCGGTCTTGTCTCGATACTTGTCCGGACCCTCGTCGCCGCCCAGTTCGACACACAGTTGATCCGTGCGCGTGTCCTGCCACACGATCGCGTTGTAGATCGGCTCACCCGTCGAACGCTCCCAAACGACGGTCGTCTCACGCTGATTCGTGATTCCGACGGCAGCGATGTCGGCCCGCGTGAGATCGACCTTCGCGAGAGCGCCGGCCACCACCTCCCGAGTGTTGATCCACAGCGCCGCCGGATCGTGCTCGACCCAACCTGCTCGCGGGAAAATCTGCTCGTGTTCTTTCTGCGCAACGCTCACCACGGCGCCGTCGTGATCGAAGATCATGCAGCGGCTCGACGTCGTGCCTTGGTCGATGGCGGCGATGTATTGATTCACTGTGCTCCTAGGTTCGGGCGTGTTCGCAGTAATCCGTGCGCTGTCGCAGTATGTGGATCAAGCTACTAGCCTGTAAACGGATTCGTCGTCGACTTACAGGAGACCGGGTTGAGTAAGCAGCAAGGTGCGCAGTTTCTCGGCCCGCAGCAGCGCGAAGCTGCTTGGGAACAACTTCAGACCGAGCAATTCGACGTCGTCGTGGTGGGCGGTGGTGTCGTCGGTGTCGGAGCGGCCCTCGATGCGGCCACCCGCGGGCTGAAGGTTGCGTTGGTCGAGGCCCGTGACTACGCATCCGGTACGTCCAGTCGCTCGTCGAAGATGTTCCACGGCGGTCTCCGCTATCTCGAGCAACTCGAATTCGGCCTCGTTCGTGAAGCATTGCGTGAGCGCGAGCTCTCGCTGACCACGCTCGCTCCGCACCTGGTCAAGCCGCTGAAGTTCCTGTTCCCTCTGGCTCACCGCGTGTGGGAGCGCCCGTACATGGCCGCGGGAATCTTCCTCTACGACCGAATGGGCGGCGCCAAGTCGGTCCCCTCCCAGAAGCACTTGACGCGGGCGGGCGCACTGCGCATGTCGCCGAGCCTCAAGCGCAGTTCACTGACCGGTGGCATCCAGTACTACGACACCGTCGTCGACGACGCTCGGCACACCATGACCGTTGCACGGACCGCCGCCCACTACGGCGCGGTCGTCCGAACGTCGACGCAGGTCGTGGGATTTCTGCGTGAAGCGGACCGGGTCTCGGGAGTTCGTGTTCGCGACTGCGAAGACGGCCGTACCGCGGAGGTCAAGGGTCACGTCGTCATCAATGCAACCGGTGTCTGGACGGACGAAATCCAGGCCCTCTCACGTCAGCGCGGACGGTTCCGGGTGCGAGCGTCGAAGGGCGTACACATCGTCGTCCCGCGCGATCGCATCGTCAGTGAAGCCGCCATCATCCTGCGTACCGAGAAATCGGTGCTGTTCGTCATTCCGTGGGGCAGTCACTGGATCATCGGCACCACGGACACCGACTGGAACTTGGATCTCGCTCACCCAGCGGCAACCAAAGCAGATATCGACTACATCCTCGGCCACGTGAACTCCGTTCTGGTCACGCCGCTGACGCACGCCGACATCGACGGTGTCTACGCAGGCCTGCGTCCGCTGCTTGCCGGTGAGAGCGACGAGACGTCGAAGCTCTCGCGCGAGCACGCCGTTGCCCGTGTGGCTCCAGGCCTGGTCGCCATCGCCGGTGGAAAGTACACGACGTATCGGGTCATGGCGGAAGACGCCGTCGACGTCGCAGCAGAAGACATTCCGGCGCGAGTGGCATCGTCGATCACGGAGAAGGTGCCGCTCGTCGGCGCCGACGGATACTTCGCGTTGATCAATCAGACTGTGCAACTGGGCGAGCAGTACGGCTTGCATCCGTATCGCGTCAAGCACTTGCTCGACCGCTACGGTTCACTCATCACGGAGGTCCTCGAACTCGGCCGACAGACGCCGGAGTTGTTGCAGCCCATCACAGATGCCCCCGATTACCTTCAGGTCGAGGCTGTGTACGCCGCCGCGGCCGAGGGTGCATTGCACCTCGACGACATCCTGGCTCGCCGCATGCGCATCGCAATCGAGTACCCGCATCGTGGTGTCAACTGTGCGCAACAGGTTGCCGGATTGGTTGCCCCGATTCTCGGTTGGGATGCCGCCACCGTCGAGCGCGAGGTCGACACGTACCGAGCGCGCGTCGAAGCGGAGATCGAGTCGCAGACCCAGCCGGACGACGAGTCGGCCGACGCCTTGCGCGCCGCAGCGCCGGAGTCTCGGGCCGAGATCCTCGAACCCGTCGTCGTGGTGCCGGATCGGGTCTGAGTCGCCCGTCGTTTGTTCTCGGTCTGTCGCGGGTAGGCGGATGTCGAATCACCACCCGTGTCAGCACAGACCGGTCGAGCGTCGCCCAGGAGGATCCCAATGTTCGGTAGTCGGTCGAGATCTGCTGAGGAACACATAGCCACTGCTTATCTGGTCACTCACCTGTGCGGAGCGATGGTAGGGCTGCAACTCTCGCGGTCACTCTCGGACTCGTACGGCGCGTGGGCCGACGGTGAGCTGGACTCGTTGCCGGGTGAGCTCGAGTACGAGATCGAGCAGCTGCTGCAACTGATCGAGGACACCCAGGGCATATCTCTGCCGCGGTACTCCAAGATCGACGCGACGGTCAATCGGATCAGGCGCCTCGTCCATGTCGACGCCATCTGGCGCAACCGTCTCGTGAAGCTGGCAACTCTCGAGATCATGCGGACCGCTCTGTGCGGCAAGAGTGCGATGTGGGAGGTCCTGAGAGACATTCCGGCCGGGGAGACGGAGGAGCAGTACCGCGAGCTCAACGACCTGGTGTCCAAGCAGATCACCACCGTCACGGCTCTGCATCACCGCGCGGCCACGGAAGCTTTTCAGGGGACGGACGGGCGGGAATCGGCGAGCGGCGGCGACCCCATCCGCTCGAGTAAGTAAGGTTTGTACCGTTCGGTGAAGAATTCGATGAACGGTAGACCCCGAGGTGTATGGAGATGGCTGAGCGCGACCAAGCACTGACAGAACCCACGGCAGTGTTCGCGGCGTTGGCGGAGATCCTCTACTCCGCCGCAGACAGCGCCGAGGTGTACTCCGCGATCTGTTCGGCGGCTGTCGAGTTGATTCCCGGTTGCGATCACGCAAGCCTGATGCTGCGACGGGGAAACACCAACGTCACGGTAGCGGCAAGCGACGAGATCGCCGAGCATGCAGACGATCTCGAACGTGCGACTGGCGAGGGGCCGTGCATCGACGCCCTCGACACGGAGGCGCCGCAGCTCGAGTCAGATCTTCGCACTCCGAATCAGTGGCCCGAGTTCGCTCGGAAAGTAGTGGCAGAGACACCCATTCGTGGCTCGATGGGGTTCCGACTGATGGTCGATCGTCAGAAGTTCGGTGCCCTCAACCTCTTCTCCGACACTCCGGGAGCATTCACGGAAACTGTTGCCGACCACGCGATCATGTTGGCATCGTTTGCATCCGTGGCCGTCACCGCGCTGAACCGAGGAGAGGATGCCGACTCGCTGCGGCGAGGTCTGGCGAGCAGTCGCGAAATCGGTCAGGCCGTCGGTCTGCTGATGGCATTGCATCGGGTGTCCGACGACGAGGCCTTCGACATTCTGGTGCGAACCTCGCAGAACATGAACGTCAAGATCGCCGAGTTGGCGCGCAAGGTCATCGTCCAGCATCGTTCGACTCTGGACTGAGCGCTTCGTTCGCCCCGGGAGAGCCGAGGAGTTGAGATCGCTTGCGATCCACCGTCTCTCGAAGTGCCGTCACCACCGCTGCGACTTCCGGTCGGCGCAAGGATTCAGAACGAGCCACCAACCAGTACGAAAGTCTGACTTCGATGTGAGTCGGCAGCACGCGAATCAGATCGTCGTGCTGCTCGGCCATGAAGCAGGGGAGCAGGCCGATGCCGGCACCCGCGCGCGTTGCCTCGATGTGGACGAACACGTTGGTGGACGTGACGGCCTCGCGCATGGAAACCGTGAGCTTGCGGGCCAGATCGAGTTCGTCGACCTGCAGCATCGAGTCGATGAAATACACGAGCGAGTGTTCGGCCAGCTCTTCGGCACTTTCGGGCACTGCATTCTGACGTAGATACTCTCGGGAGGCGTACAAACCCAGCGCGTAGTCGGCCAGATGGACGGCCTCGGCGCGGTGAACTTGAGGTTTGCCGACAACAACCTCGATGTCGAGCCCCGAGCGTATCTGCGACGCCTTTCTGGTCGCGACGACTATCTCCACGCTCACGCGAGGATGGCGTCTGCGAACCGCTGCGCCGGCGGGGGCCGCGATGTATGCGCTGAAGCCGTCGGTGGCCGAGACCCGCACGACGCCGTCGAGTTGCTGCTGACCGGTGGAGTCGAGTGCCAGTTCGTTCACCGCGGCCTCGATGCGCTCGGCCGCGCTGAGGGCTTGTCTGCCCAGGTCGGTCAACTCCCAGCCGCCGGACGAGCGGACCAGTACACGGCCGCCGAGGCTCTTCTCGAGCGAGGCGATGCGGCGCGAAATGGTGGTGTGGTTGAGGCCCAGGTCGTCGGCGGCGGTGTTGAAGCGGCCGGTGCGACCGACCGCGAGAAGCACCAGTAGGTCGTCCGGGCTCAGTCCGAGTGTCATATCTGCATTTTTGCACCTGTATGGTGCGAGATTTGTCATTGTCGTGCCAAGAATCTGCACCGATACTCATCGAGTCAAAAAAAATGTGCGAGCGGTCACATTCCTGATCGTGAAGAGCAGGCGAATCGCGAACTGAAGACGAGGGAGTCCACGATGAGTGTCGACAACATGCCGAAACCCGAGAGCCAAGCCCCACCATCGGGGCTGAAGAAGGTGGTCGGCGCCTCGATGGCGGGCACCGTGGTCGAGTGGTACGAGTTCTTTCTGTACGGCACGGCGGCCACTCTGGTCTTCAGCAAAGTCTTCTTTCCTGGCGGCGGCAACGAGCTGGATGCGATCATCGCGGCTTTCATCACCTACGCCGTCGGATTCGCCGCCCGGCCACTCGGCGGAATCGTCTTCGGATATTTCGGAGACAAGTTCGGCCGGAAGCAGTTGTTGCAGTTCAGTTTGCTGCTGGTCGGTGCCGCGACCTTCCTGATGGGCTGCCTACCGACCTACGGTCAGATCGGCTACTGGGCGCCGGCACTGCTGGTCACGCTGCGCTTCATCCAAGGATTTGCTGTCGGCGGCGAATGGGGTGGGGCGGTACTCCTTGTCGCCGAGCACAGCCCGAATCGATCTCGCGGGTTCTGGTCGTCCTGGCCTCAGGCCGGCGTGCCGATGGGCAACCTGGTGGCCACTGTCGTGCTGTTGATCCTGACGTCGACGCTCTCGGACGAATCCTTCATGAGTTGGGGCTGGCGCGTTGCCTTCTGGCTCTCCGCGGTGATCGTTCTGGTCGGGTACTACGTTCGGACCAAGGTCACCGACGCTCCCATTTTCATTGCGGCGCAGAAGGAAGCAGAACTGGTCAAGGCAACCTCGTACAGCGTTTTCGAGGTGGTCAAGCGTTACCCGCGCGGAGTGTTGACCGCGATGGGCCTGCGTTTCGCCGAAAACGTCATGTACTACCTCGTGGTGACCTTCTCGATCACCTACCTCAAGGTCGTCGTTCATGCGGACACGGCGCACATCCTCTGGTGGATGCTGATGGCACATGCCGTGCACTTCGCAGTGATTCCGTTGGTGGGCAAACTGTCCGACACGATCGGTCGACGCCCGGTGTACATGATCGGCGCCGTCACCGCCGGAACATGGGGATTCTTCGCCTTTCCGATGATGAACAGCGGGCACAATGCAGTCATCTTGTCGGCAATCATCATCGGGCTTGTGTTCCACGCGTTCATGTACGCCGGCCAACCCGCGATCATGGCCGAGATGTTCCCGACCCGGATGCGCTATTCCGGTGTCTCCCTGGGATATCAGGTCACGTCGATCGTGGCAGGTTCACTGGCTCCGATCATCGCGACCGGACTGCTGAGCAAGTTCGACTCCTCGGTCCCCATCGCGATCTATCTCCTGTTTGCATCCCTGGTCACCATCGTCGCAGTCGTTTTCGCGCGGGAGACCAAGGGAATCTCGCTCGAGTCCGTCGATGCCGCCGACGCACGAGTGCTCGCCGACGAGCGGGCCGGTGTTTCCGCATGACGCTCTCCGGCAAAACGGCACTGGTCACCGGTGGTGCCAGCGGTATCGGCGAGGCGTGTGCTCGACTCCTTGCCGCCCGCGGCGCCCACGTCACCGTCGCTGATCTCGACGACGTCGCTGCGAAGGCGCTGGCCGACGAGATCGACGGCACTGCGTGGGCCGTCGATCTCCTCGACACCGACCAACTCGTGGATCTGGCACTCGAGACGGACATACTTGTCAACAACGCCGGCATTCAACGGGTCAGTCCCATCGAGGATTTCGACGTCGAGGACTTCCGGAAGATTCAACGCCTCATGGTCGAAGCGCCGTTCCTCCTGGTCAGAGCGGCCCTGCCGTACATGTACCGCAAAGGATTCGGACGCATCGTGAACATTTCCTCGGTCCACGGGCTCCGCGCTTCGGCATTCAAGAGTGCGTACGTCACGGCAAAGCACGGACTCGAAGGGCTGTCGAAAGTTGTTGCGCTCGAAGGTGCCCCACACGGTGTCACCAGTAACTGTGTCAATCCGGGCTACGTCCTGACACCACTCGTGCGATCCCAGATCTCCGACCAGGCAAAGGTTCACGGAATCAGTGAATCCGAGGTTGTCGAGAAGGTGATGCTCACTGAGAGCGCGATCAAACGGATGGTCGAGCCCGCGGAAGTGGCATCGCTGGTGGGGTGGCTGGCATCGCCCGAGGCGTCGATGGTGACGGGGGCTTCGTACACCATCGACGGCGGGTGGAGCGCCAGCTAGATCACTGGGGCTGCTGTGTTGTTCAAGCTGCCGGGTTCAGGCTTCGGGAATATCGATTCCGAACTTCTCGCGGGTGATGACCTCGGGTTCGGGACCGCCGCGAACTCCGGTGTCGAGTGCGTCGATTGCGGAGAGTTCTTCGGCGGTGAGTTCGAAGTCGAACACGTCGAAGTTCTCCGCGATCCGCGAGGGAGTCACCGACTTGGGGATCACCTGGCGGCCCTGCTGGAGGTGCCAGCGCAGCATCACCTGTGCAGGCGACTTGCCGTGAGCGGTCGCGATGGCGCCGATGGTGGCGTCCTCGAGGGTCGAGCCGTGGGAGCCGTCGCGGTAGAACGTGATTCCGCCGATCGGTGACCATGCCTGAGACAGAATCCCGTGATCGGCGTCGGCCTCGAGCAAAGTCGACTGCCTGAAGTACGGATGAACCTCGATCTGGTTGACCGCCGGCACCACGGACGTTGCGTCCAGGAGTCGGGTGAGGTGATCCGGCATGAAGTTACTGACTCCGATGGCGCGGACCTTGCCGTCGGCCAGAAGCGTTTCCAACGCCCTGTACGCGTCGATCGTGCGCTCGAACTCGCTCGGCAACGCCTGATGGAGGATCAGGAGGTCGAGTTGTTCGACACCGAGTTTGCCTGCGCTCTTGTCGAAGGCATGCAGAGTCTCGTCGTATCCGTAGTCGGTGATCCAGACCTTCGTCTCGACGAAGATGTCCGCGCGATCGAGTCCGGATCGCCGGATCGCCTCACCGACTCCCTTCTCGTTGCCGTAGGCCGCGGCAGTGTCGATATGGCGATAACCCGTCGACAGCGCGGACTCGACGGCGGCGAGTGTTTCGTCCGGCGGCGTCTGGTACACGCCGAAACCGAGCGCGGGGATGTCGACGCCGTTGTTCAGTTTCAGACTCGGGATGCTCATGTCGTCCACGGTAGCGGCGGCCGGGGGTTCGGCGGGAGTGACTGCTCAGCCGGGTAACGGCAGTACCTCCCTCGACCGGCAGTACTTCAGCTCGGTTGGCAGGTGCCGCCGATGGGTAAAGCCTGCGCTCGTTCGCCTACCCAGCGGCCGATGTCGCTGAGCATCGCAGTACCGTCGGCGAAAGTGCCCGAGTCCGGCTTGGCTGCGATGGCGACAGCGAGTTGTCCGGTGCCGCTGCTGATGATCCCGAATTGGCGGACCAGATAGCCGCCGTCGTCGTCCGGCCCCCACCCACCTTTGAATCGAGCGGCTGGGATCACTCCCAGGCCCCACTGTTGGTCGGGGCTGATGCTGCCCATGAGCCCGAAGACTTCGGTGGCGTCGCTCCGGCATGGCAGGGTGGCGGCGAATTGCGCTTGGACGGCAAGTGGCCATTGTGTTTGACCGAACGAGCTGAATTCTGGTCTTAGCGTGTGTGATTCCACGGTGGTGGACATATCGCCGGAGGCCACGAGGACTGACTCGACCTTCGCTGCGGCAGTGGTCGGATCGCCGAGGCCTCGCCACAGTTCTTCGGCTGATTCGTTGTCGGAGGTGGTGACCGCCTGCTTGACCGTTGTGAGTTCTGTGTTGTCGGGTTCGTGGAGGGCTGCGATGGACAGTGGGACTTTGATGGTGGACCAGGCGACTCCGTTCTGCCACTCGCCGGCAACGAGTGACTGACCTCCGCCGACGGGCACGAGTGCGATACCCACGGCGCCGCCGAGGGTGTTGCCCAGGGCCTCGAATCCGGCGAGCGGGCCGACACCGTTGCCCGGGGCGGCAGGAGTCTCTGTCGGCTCCGGTGGAACGACGACGATTTCGGTGATCGTCTCGACCTTCTCCGACGACTCGTCTCGCGTCGGAATCGTGCAGCCCGCGAGGGCTGCTGCAGAAGCAGTGGCGAGTGCAACCGCCAGGAGTCGTCGGCGCGTCCCGCTACGAGCCTCGACGCACTGCTCAATAGACATAGACCACCGCGTTGTTTCCGCCGGTACACGTGACGACTTTGTTGCCGGCGCAGTTCATCGAGTACCGAGTTCCCGTGACCGGACTCACCGCGCTGATGGAGACCGGGCCGCCGCGTCGACCCTGGCTCACGTACTGGTAGCGCACTTCTTCGGCGAACTCACAGGACGTCACGCTGGTGCCGACGGCGGACGTCGTGAATTCGTTGTTCGAGAACACCGATCCACAACGCGCTGCGCTGCCAGGGACCGACTCGTTGGGCGCGGGTGTGACGACGCCGTTCTGCGGCGCGGCCGCAGGTGAGGTGATCACCACGGTTTCCGTGCGTGCGGTGTTCTCGTCGGAATTGTCGTTCAAGACGAGAGGGAGAACCCATACGTAGACCACGACGGCGACGAGTGCGACTGTGACAACTCCCAGTAGGACCCACAGCCATGCATACGATTTCGGCGGGCGGGGAGGCATCGGCGAATATCCAGTGCCTTGACCGTATGGGGGCCGGGGCGGGGTGTAAGCAGGCTGATGCCCCGAGTACGGAGCCTGACCGGGTGTGATGCCCGGCGGCGGAGGAGGGGGCGGAGGGAGAGGTGTCGTGTGGTTGGGGTCGTTGTTCCAGGGATACGGCGACTGTGGTGTTGTCATTGCGGGCTGCTCCTCTGCCTACTTGATAGAAGTGGGCCGAGTTAGTCGTCGATCACCGCACATCGAAATTGCCGATTGTTAGGTTTCTGCGAATTGCCCGTCTTAGTTATATACGACCGGTCTGACTTCTTTTGCACTTGTGGCTCGTCAATGAGTGAGCACTATCTTCAACCCGACTATGAGGGTGGCGACGGCAGCGAGGCCGAAGGCTGCCAGATGTGTGTTCGTACTGACTTTCTCGCCGTGCAGTCGGCTGATCACGTAACTGGTGGAACCGATCCGCAGGATCAAGACGATTTCCGCGATCAACTGTGCCGTCCGTGGTTCCAGGAAGTTGAACCACGCCGTCGCGAGAATGACGACAGGAACAACCGCAGAGGTGAGGATCGGGACGGAATCGCGAAGCGAGTCGATTCTCTCCGCGGTCGTCAGTCGGCGATCGTTGCGAATGCTCTCGCCGACGCCCTCGGCAAATGTGTGGGCAATGTATGTCGACAATGCCGTGCCGACCACAATCGCGGCGCCGAGCGATTCCTGAGATTTCGTCACCGGTATGAGTGCGGCGAGGACAAGAATGTTGCCGTAGATGTACGCGGTGGTCCTCGCCGCCACACGTTCTTGTCCCAGCGGCGCACCGTGAGACGTGATCGGACGGTTCAGCAGGGTTCGCAGGTCCCACTCCATGTTCAGAGCATGGCAGATCAGACCCTGGGGCTGTAGTGCATCGGGTTATCTCGCTGCTCGAGCGGGGGCAGGTTGCGCGCCGGTGTGTGGACCAGTGGTGCATCGGCGGGGATTCGGCCGTCAGCTCGATCCCATCCCGCGCGAGCACGTGGCTGATACCGGTATCGCCACGGCACCAGACGGAAGACGGCGTTGACGGTGCGGCCGACAGCGTTGTGAATTTTCTGATCGCGACTGGTCCACGAGTAGCCGAGTAGGTCTCGAACCGGTTGGTCGTACATTCCGACCGTCAGCCACACGAATCCGCGGGCGAGGGGGATTCGGGCGAGCCGCCACAACGGATCGGGTAGCCACGTCATGTACGGGGGCTTGCCGAGTCCCGACAGGTCGAGGACGTCGCGGGTCGCCTTGTTGTCTTCGAGTACGTTGCGGCACATGTGGTCCCAGTACTCCTGAAATGCTTCCCAGGTCTCGGGAACAGGGCGCATGCTCATCTCGTACAGGCGGTACCACTGAATGTGCTCGGTGAAGAGCTGACGTTTCTGGGCCTCGGTCAAGCCACCGGAGAAGTTCTCGGCAGTGACGATGGTGCCCATGAAGAATGTTGCGTGCGCCCAGTAGAAAGTGTCGGGATCAAGTGCGTGATACCGACGCCCCAACTTGTCGACGCCCTTGATTCGTGTGTGATAGCCGCGGACTTCTTCGGCTGTCTGCTGCGCGCGATCGCCGTCGAAGACCACGCCTGCAATGGGATACAGCGAGCGGTACAGTCGTTCCCACCGCTCGTCGAAGAATTGCGAATGCTCCTCGACTCCGGCGCCGAGGCCGGGGTGCATGTTCTGCATCGAACCGGCCCAGACGCCTTGCAGCATCCCGCGCCAGTCGCCGAAATACTTCCACGTCAGGGAATCCGGACCGAGGGGAACCGGGGTGCTGCTGTCGTCAAGTTGACTACGCATGTTGTCAGATTAGGATCGACAACAGCGGTAGTCAAGGATCGGATACCGGGTGCATTGAAGATCAAGTGTCGGCGAAGTGGGGAAGTTGTGAGCATCGAAGAACGCAGGGCCACTCGAAAGGCGACGTTGTTCGACGTCGGAGTGACACTGCTCGGTGCGGTCGACGGTCCGGCCGTCAACGTGCGTGCGGTCTGCAAGGCTGCCGGTCTGACCGAGCGGTACTTCTACGAAAGCTTCACCGATCGCGATCAGTACGTTGTCGCGGTCCACACGTTTGTCGCCGAGCGTGCGCAGTCGGCGCTTGCGTCGGCAGTGGAGTCGGAGACGACATCCGAGGCCGTCGCCACCGCTGCGGTCGACGCTTTCGTCAAGCTCATGGTCGACGATCCGGCGATGGGGAGAGTGCTCCTGATCGCCCCGCTCTCGGAACCCGTTCTGAGCGGCCGCGGTATCGAATCGATGCCGGCGTTCGTCGACCTGGTGTACGACCAGTTGTCCGAGATCGCTGATCCCGTGGACAAGCAGCTGGTGGCAGTCGGACTGGTCGGGGCGTTGTTCACACTGTTCATCGGTTATCTGGACGGCACGATCGTCGTGGACCGTGATCGATTTGTCCGCCACTGCGTCAGGCTGCTGATCAACGCTAACCAGGCGTGAAGGGCTGGCAGGCCGGGCAGAAGAAGATATTTCGCTCGGTGAGCTGATCCGGTCCGAGGGTGTCCTCTGTGATGCGAGTTCCGCAACGGCGGCATGGTTTTCCGCGTCTGCCGTACACCCATGTCTGCCGACCGGGGCGGGTGTCGCCGGTGGTGACCCGGATGCGACGTGACTTGTTGACGTTGATGGTGCGAAAAGACAGATCCACTATCGCGTCGAGATTCCCCGCGAGATGTGTCGGCGTTTTCGGGTGAATACCTCGTAGGAAGCAGATCTCGTTTCGGTACACGTTGCCCAGTCCGGCCATCACCCGCTGATCCAGGAGCGCGATTCCGATCGGTACGGAGTCGGCGGCCCGAAGATTTCGGGCGGCCACGGAACTGTCCCAATCGGTCCCGAGCAGATCCGGTCCGAGATGTCCGACGGCCTCCTGTTCCTGCCCGAGTTCGAGGATCTCGGTGATTCCCAGTGAAAAGCCAACTGCTACAGAGTCTTCGGTGGCCAAGATGATGCGCGCTTGATGGGCGGGTCGGCGCCAGCGCTCGCCGGGGCGATAAATCTGCCACTGACCTTCCATCTTCAGATGCGTGTGAATGGACGCTTCGCCCACTCGGATCAGGAGATGTTTTCCGCGGCTGGCGACGGAATCCACGCGGTGGCCCGAGAGATCAACCGTGGCGTAACGAGGAACGCGGACGTCGCAGGTGGTGAGTACCTTCTCGGCCAGGGCAGCGCGCAGTTCATTGGCGGCCCGCCACACGGTATCGCCCTCAGGCATGGTCGCCGCACCCACACTTCAGGATCTCAACTTCCACGATCTCAATCATCATGACCCCAATCCTCATGACCGCAACCGGAATCCGCGAGGGGTGGCCGCGAAGCCGGCTTCGACCAGGACCGGAGCAAAATCGTTGCCGTGGATGGTCTCTCCGTCGACCTTCTCCACTACCAACTTGTCGATGGCGCGAGACGTCACCTTCTGAGCAAGTGACAGTGCTGCCAGGCGCAACGTTCCGCCGTCGTCGGTGAATGTCAGGATCGTGCGACCGCCGCGCTCGACGAACAGAACCAACTCACCCTCCACCAGAACTACCAATGCGCCGGCTTTTCGCCCGGGTCGGTGTCCTGGTGACTCTTCGCCCCCCGACGCCGGCCACGGCAGCGCCGCGCCGTACGGGTTTGCCGGATCGCACGCCGCGAGAGTGACTGCAGCCGAGGAGGTGTGGCGCCCCTCGATGGAATCACCGAACGTCCGCAAGCGGTCCACCACGGGAGGCGTCGAGAATTGAGCGCCGCCCAGGGTGTCCACGAAGTATCCGCGTCGAGCGCGCCCGTTGTCCTCGAACGTGCTCAGTACCTTGTAGATCAACGCGAAACCGCCCGGCACGTTCTCGCTCATCACCGAACCGCGGGTGACGACGCCGTATCGTTCGAGCAGCAGATCAGCCGTGGCGTGCGCCCGGATAGTGGGGTCAGGTTCGATACCTGGCAGCTGGAACCACCGACCGGAGGCGGTTGCCGGTCCCGTGCGCGCGGGCGTGGAAGCGCGGGCCATTCCGCGGTACGGACGGGCCCGCGGAACACGGCGAGGTGATCGGTGACTGGTTGTTGTTCTGGTGGTGTCGGAGAGAAGTGCGCGCAGCGGCGCAACGGTGTCGTTACCGATGTGTCCGAGCCACACCAACTCCCACAGTGCCGTTGTCACCGCACTGTCGACCGTGTCCGCAGCCGACTCCGTAGTTCGCAACGCGTCGACCAACTGGCGGAAGAAGTAGGCACCGCCGCCGGACAGCAGGTCGAGGATGCGCTTCTGCAATTCCGAGACGTCGGTGTCGGCGGGCGAATTGAGCGTGATCGGTGCCAGGTCGGCGGGGTGCAGCACTACCCACCCGTCTTTGCCCGAGATAGCTCCCGATCCGGACCACAGGACTTCACCCGTCGACGTGAGTTCGTCCAACATCGCGGGAGAGTAGTCGGCAACTCGGCTCGGCAGGATCAACGATTCGAGAGCGGACGCCGGAATCGGAACGCCGGCAAGTTGATCGACCACCGTTGCAACACCGTCGATTCCTCGCAGCGTGCCGCCCACGTGCTGCCAACTGGGAAGGAATCGCCCGAGCGTCGCGGTGCTGACCGGCTCGACCTCCTGCCGTGCCGCGGCGAGCGAGCGACGCCGCAAGCGACGCAGGACCTCGGCGTCGCACCATTCGCTCCCGGTTGCAGACGGGCGGAATTCACCTTCCAGCACCCGCTTTTCGAGCGCGAGCCGACCGAGAACGTCACGCGCGACTGATACTCCGAGACCGAAGCGTGCAGCCGCGTCGGCGAGAGTGAAGGGACCGTGGGTGCGGGCGTACCGGCTCAGGAGGTCGTCGAGTGGTTGATCGACCGGCTCGATGAACGCGGCCGGAACGCCGATGGGTAGGGGAACGCCGAGTCCATCGCGAAGCCGCGCTGCATCTTCGACGACGGTCCACCAGCTCTCGCCCGCATACGAGACGTGGAGGGCGCGTTTGTCCGTAACCAACTTCTCGAGCCATGAGACCGGGTCCTCGAGACAGCGTTCGGTGACTTCTTCGGTGGTCAGCGGGCCGAGCATGCGGAGGAGGTCGGCAACACCCTCGAGGTCCTTGGCCTTTCGGTCAGGGACGAGCCGTTGCAGTTCACGTTCGGCCTGCTCGATCACTCCGGCGTCGAGGAGCTCGCGTAGTTCGACGCGGCCGAGGAGTTCGGCCAACAGCGTGGAGTCCAAGGACAAAGCGGCGGCGCGTCGCTCGGCGAGGGGGCTGTCGCCCTCGTACATGAACGCACCCACGTAGTTGAACAGGAGCGCACTGGCGAACGGAGACGGAGAGGCCGTCTCCACCTCGACGATTCGAATCTGCCTTTTCTCGATCTTGCCGAACAATTCCTTCAGTGCAGGCAGGTCGTAAACTTCCTGCAAGCACTCGCGTACGGTCTCGAGCAGGATCGGGAAGGTCGGGAACTTGCGGGCGACGTCCAGCAGTTGCGCCGACCGCTGACGCTGCTGCCACAGTGGTGCACGTTTTCCGGGATTGCGGCGGGGGAGAAGCAGTGCGCGGGCGGCACATTCGCGAAATCGGGAAGCGAAGAGCGCGGAGCCGCCCACCTCTTGGGTGACCAGATCTTCGATGTCCTCGACGTCGAAGGTGAACAGTTCGGCGCCGGGAGGTTCGTTCTCGGTGTCGGGGAGTCGGATGATGATGCCGTCGTCGGAGGCCGTCGGGCTGGAATCGACGCCGTATCGTTCCTGCAGGCGCGCCCCGATGGCGAGGGCCCACGGTGCGTGAACCCGTTGGCCGTACGGGGAATGCAGCACCAGACGCCAGTCACCGAGTTCGTCGCGGAAGCGTTCGACCACCAGGGTTCGATCCGACGGCACCTGCCCGGTGGCATTCTTCTGCTCACCGACGAGTTGGATCAGGTTGGTAGTCGCGTTGTGATCGAGCCCGCCCACGCGGCAACGCTCGACGACGTCGGCTTCGTTGCCGAGAGCCGTTTCGCGGACGAACTGCCCCAACGCCTGTCCGAGTTCGGCGGGGCGACCGAGTCCGTCGCCGTGCCAGAAGGGCAAACGACCCGGCATGCCGTAGGCGGGGCTGACCAGAACCCGATCGAAGGTGATCTCCTCGATCCGCCAACTGGTGGCGCCGAGCGCAAAGACGTCGCCGACCCGGGATTCGTAGACCATTTCCTCGTCGAGTTCGCCGACGCGGGACGCTTTCTCGCCAACCATGTAGACGGTGAAGAGGCCGCGGTCGGGGATTGCGCCGCCGGAAGTGACGGCCAAACGCTGCGAACCCGGGCGGCCCGTGAGCGTGTTGGACTCACGATCCCAGACAAGGCGAGGACGTAACTCGGCGAACTCGTCCGAGGGGTACCGCCCCGCCAGCAAGTCCAGAGTCGATTCGTACGCCGAACGGGGAAGCGTTGCAAAGGAACCGCTTCGGCGCACCGTCTCGAACCAGTCGTCGACGTCGATCGGTTCGAGAGCGGTGGCCGCAACAGTTTGCTGAGCGAGGATGTCGAGGGGATTGGCCGGAACGGCCATCGCTTCGATCTTGCCTTCGACCATGCGCTCGACGGTCACCGCGCAATGAATCAGGTCGGTGCGATGCTTGGGGAAGACGACGCCTCGCGATATCTCGCCGACCTGGTGGCCGGCGCGACCGACACGTTGCAGGCCGCTGGCAACAGAAGGCGGTGCCTCCACCTGGATGACCAAGTCGACGGCGCCCATGTCGATTCCGAGTTCGAGACTGCTGGTGGCGACGACGCATCGCAATCGACCCGATTTGAGGTCGTCTTCGATGAGGGCTCGCTGGTCTTTGCTGACCGATCCGTGGTGGGCGCGAGCAAGGAGGGGTTCTGCGCCATAGTTGACCTCGGTGGGAGCCCCGATCTGCGCGGGCGGGCGAGATGTTTTCTCGACGGCCAGACCGATGCGTTCTGCATGAATCTCGTTGAGCCTGGCTGTCAATCGTTCGGCGAGGCGGCGAGAGTTGGCGAACACGATGGACGATCGGTGGTCGAGAACGAGGTCGACGATCTGTTCCTCGACGTGGGGCCAGATCGAACCGGCTTGCGGGGTGGGAGATTCGGAACCGTCGTCCGGCGTCGCGATCCCCAGTTCGGTCATGTCCTCGACGGGAACACGGACCGTGAGGTCGAATGTCTTGGCGGCAGGCGGTGCCACGATTCGGATCGGTGCCGAACCGGCGAGGAACCGCCCGATCTCCTCGTGCGGACGGACAGTGGCCGACAATCCGATGCGTTGCGCCGGACGCTCGAGCAAGCCGTCCAGGCGTTCCAGTGAGAGCGCAAGGTGCGAGCCACGCTTGGTACCCGCCACCGCGTGAACCTCGTCGACGATCACGGTGTCGACACCGACCAGTGTTTCCCGGGCAGCGGAGGTGAGCATCAGGAACAACGACTCAGGCGTGGTGATCAGGATGTCCGGAGGACGTTTGATCAACGAGCGTCGATCGGCCTGGGACGTATCGCCGGAACGGACACCGACGGTGATCTCGGGCGGGGTGAGGCCCAGACGCTTCGCCGTCTGCGTGATGCCGACCAGCGGCGCGCGAAGGTTCCGCTCGACGTCCACACCCAGCGCTTTGAGCGGCGAAATGTAGAGGACTTTGGTGGCGCGTTCGCCTTCGTCCTTGGCGGCGAGTTGATCGAGCGCCCACAGGAACGCCGACAATGTCTTGCCGGAGCCGGTGGGTGCGACGACAAGAGTGTGAGAGCCACTCGCGATGGATTCCCAGGCACCGAGCTGCGCAGCAGTCGGCGCGCTGAAAGCCCCGCCGAACCACTCGCGTGTGGCGGGCGAGAACCTACCGAGGACGTTGGTCACGACCACCATATTGCCCCTTCCCACCGACAGCGTGTTCGTGCCTGCAGCCGAAGTGCAGAGCATACTATTTGCCCTGTTATAGCGATTCTCTTGTTATCGAGAAGGCGAGTGCCTGATGGAAGCAGTCAAGATTGTCCTCGAGCTGGCGGTAGTGCTCGGGGCGATTGTCATGGGTACCAGATCGAGCGGTGTCGCTCTCGGTCTGTGGGGCGGCGCAGGTGTTGCCGTCCTCGTGTTCGTCTTCGGAGAGGACGTCGGCAGTCCGCCGGTCGACGCTCTCCTCATCGTCCTGTCCGTCGTCCTCGCGTCGTCGATGATGCAGGCGGCCGGTGGTATCGACTGGATGGTCACCATCGCGGCCAAGTTGATCGAATCTCGCCCGAAACAGATCACGCTGATCGCGCCGTTGGTGTCATTCCTGTTCTCGGTCGGTGCCGGCACGTCCAACATCCTCTACCCACTGCTCCCCGTCATCTACGACGTCTCGTACAAGAACGGTGTGCGGCCGTCACGACCGCTGTCGCTGTCAGTTGTCTCGACCGGTGTGGCGCTGGCGTGTAGTCCGGTGTCCGCGGCAATGGCGGCAATGGTCACGCTGACCGACGTGCCGCCCTACGATTTCGAACTCATCGACATCATCAAGATCACCTTCCCGGCTGCTGTTGTCGGCATCGTCCTTTCCTCCATCGCGGTCAACCGACTCGGCAAAGATCTCGACGACGACCCGGAGATACAGGCGAAGATGAAGTCGGGCGAATTGGCCGGACCTGGTGCAGCTTCCAAGACCGAACTCGTCTCGACGAAGACCGGACGAAACGCGGCACTGATCTTCCTGGCCGGCGTCCTGGCTATCGTGATCTTCGGCCTGTTCAAGGGGATTCGTCCCGAAGCTGCCGACGGTACTCCGATGGGGATGACACCGATCATCGAAATGCTGATGTTCGTCGTGGGTACGTTGATCCTGCTGGTGTGCCGCCCGAATGTCGCCGACGTGCCGTCGTCGACGGTGTTCCGTGCCGGTATGGTCTCGGCCATCGCGCTGTTCGGTCTGGCATGGCTGACGGACACGTTCATCAGCGCCCATTCCGAGCTGATCACGAGCACCGTCGGCGACTGGGTCAACGCCGCGCCGTGGATCTTCGCGCTCGGTGTCTTCCTGGTCTGTGTACTGACGACCAGTCAGTCGACCGCTACGAGGACCATCGTGCCGATCGGTCTCGCTGCCGGGATTGCACCCGGTCTGGTGAGCGGAATGTGGGCCGGAGCGTTTGCCGGCGTCTATCTGTTGCCGACAAACGGTTCGCAGATCGCGGCTGCGAACTTCGACCTCTCGGGCAGCACGAAGCTCGGTTCCAAGCTCGTCGACCACTCGTTCTTCCTGCCGACCATCATCTTGGCCGTCACGACGATTGCGGCCGGCGCGTTGTTCGGAGTGGTGCTCGGTTGAGTATTGCGGCTGAGTCAGCCCTGAGTAACAGCGCTGAGTCAGCTGTTGCGGTAGTGGTCCCAGCTCGCCTTGCACGCGTGGGCGAGTTGGTCCACCCGCTCGGCATCGGGTGTCGGCCAGTCGACGCCGGGTTCCATGATGTAGGCGGCCAGTTCGTCTCCCAGTAGGAATTCTCGTTTGAATTCGGCCTGAACCGCGCTCAACGTGATCCCGGCTTCGGCGGCGCGGGCGCTCAATTCGGCGAATCTCGCTCCGGCTCGGATGATTTCGAAACTGCCGAGGTACGGCTGATTGAGAGCGACCGCATCCGGATCGTCGACCTGAAATCCCTTGCGATGTGAGACCGCAAGTGTGCGAATGAGCTCCGGATCCATCGTCACGGGATTGTCGCCGCGTCGATTACCGTCGTGATCGCCACGATTGGAGAGTGCGACGACGTCGGGGAGTCGATCTGCTTCCGGCCGTTCGACATTGACGGCGCCGTCCCGCCGGGTGGTGTGGTTCATCGTGTCGTGGAACGACAACGTCGTGAACGATCGACCGAGTTCGAAGCTCTTCTCCACCATGGCTTCGATCAGTGTGTCGCGAGTTCTTTCGTAGACACCCAAACCGTGTTCGGCTGTCTCGGTGAAGGTCTCGGCGAGGTTCTTCCAGCCCGCGTCGTCGGTCGGCTCGAGCAGCAGGGGGTAGAACGAGAAGGTGACAGGGCGAACTGCGTCGACGCCGGTGAGGTCTGCTTTGTTGCCGGCACCGGCCTTGTCGACGCGGGCGAATGCTTCGCGCAGTGACACTTCCAGGTTTTCGGGCTTCGCACGGTTGGGATCGCGAATCATGCGAGGGTGCGGATTCTCCACGTATACGATGCGCGAATCGATTTCGGCCCAACGGCGCACGATGGGACTGGTGGACATGTCGGTGAAGTCGAATTGCAGCCGCTGTGTGAACTCGGGTGCGAGAAAACGTGAGAGTTCTGCTGGAATCGCGGAACCCGAGTGTGGGCAACTGACAAGAAGGTCGGCGTCGGCGATGGCGTCGTCGAGACTGCGGGAGTCGCGATCGGCATAGAACGTCAGGTCCTCCGGCGTGAACACGGTTCCGGCCGGGATGAGTACTGGTTCTCCACTGGTCATGAGCCCCAGCGTAATCGAGTACAACCTTGCGTACTCAGTATCCGCTGAGTCGTTCCACGAGAGCTGTTTTGATCTCCGGGCGACCAGCCGCGACAAGAGTGAAGGTGGCTTCACGCATGAGCCGCTCGGGGGTGTTGCTGCCGACCAGAGCGCGGCTTCCGGTCGCAGCCACGAGTGCGGCCGACGCGCGTATCGCAAGTTCCGACGCTCGGGCGCGGGCGGCCGACATGTCGCCGCCGTCGCGCAGTGCTGCATCGAGATCGGCGCGCGCCCGGGTGGCTTGTTCCTCGAACGCGTCGGTGTCGACTCCCAGATCCGCAAGTTCGGTGACAGCGCGGCGGGTGATGCCCATGGCCATCGCGCCGTTGAGCCACAAGCCGGGGAGCTGGGTGCTCTGGAATTGTTCGTCGCTGACGACAGCACAGACGTCGGTATCGGGAATTTCGAAAGCGTCGAACACGATTCGGACGGTGTTGCTTCCGCGCGCCGCGATCAGTGGAAGCTCCTCGATCGTCAGACCCGGGGCCTCGCCCACCGGTACGACGGAATGAACGATGGAATTGTCGAACTCGTCGCGCGCCGACACCAAGAGAACATCGACGATGCCCCAACCGGTGACGAAGGGGGCGATCCCGTCGAGGACGTAGCCGTCGTTCACCCGCTTCGCCCACAGGAGCGGTGGGCGGGGGATGGCGCCGGCATAGGCAACCCCACCGCGAATCGTGCCGGAAACCAGACCGTCCCAGTATTGTTCGCGCAGAGGTGCATTGGGACTCGCCGCCAGGGCTCCGACGACGCCGTGATGCTGCATCCAGGTGAACGTCGTCGCGAGGCAACCGCCGCACAAGGTTTCGAGGACCTCGACCAGTTCTTCGCTGCTGGGGCCACCCTCACCGAGGGCGGCGATGCCGTAGAAGCCGTCGGCGGCGAGCGCGTCGAAATGGCTGCTGGGGATTTCTCCGTCGGCGTCGACGCTGTCGGCGACGGGAAACAGAACGGTATCGGCGATTTCGCGCGCAAGTTCCGGCCACATGGTCACGCTGTCAGGGTAAGCCGTGAGCGGGGGGTTGTGGTGTGGAACCTCAGCCGCGCATCTAGAACGAGGGCGACGAACTCACGATGAGGAACCTCGCGACCGCATCGGTGCGATTGAACCACCGGTGCGGGATGGTCGAGGTGTAGAGGAGGGTGTCGCCTACGTGAAGAACGTGATGCTCGTCCAGTCCCACCTCGACCTCGACAGATCCTTCGAGAACATGAATGAACTCTTCGCCGGCGTGCTCGGTGTGCTCACCTGCCTCGGAATGAGGTGCTGCCGTGATCTCGTTGGGTTCCATGGTCCGTGAGCCGGTGGAGCAGAATCGAATCACCGAATCGTGTGCCAGTTCGAAGGTTCGCCCCTCGCCGGCGCGGACGAGGCTGGACGGAGTTCGCTCACCCTGTGCCAAGAGTGCGTGCGCCGTGGTGCCGAGCGATTGCGCGAGGCGATGAAGGTTCATGACACTGGGTACTGCGTGGCCGTTTTCGGTCTGGCTCAGGAAGGGCTGGGACAAGCCCGACTTCACGGCAACCTCGCGCAACGTCAGTCCGGCTTCTTTTCGCGCCGTCCGCACGGCAGCCCCGATTGCGGTCGCTATCGCCTTCTGGTCGTCGTCCATGTGCCGAAGATAGCAGTGCTCTGGTGAAAGTTTTGATTACACAGACGAAACAAATTCGACCACGGTAAGAAATTATCGACGTGCTGAATAGTCCCGTACACGAAACACTTCCAGCTTCGGACGGAGATCGGCGCATGGCCATCCATCCTGTCGACCAGCGGCTCCCATTTGCCCGCCAGTCTGCTTTTGCTCTTCAGCACGTCCTCATCATGTACACCGGCTGCATCACGGTTCCGCTGGTTTTCGGTGCCGCCGTAGGGCTGGACCGCAGCACAGTCGCGATGCTGATCAGCGCGGACTTGCTCGTTGCAGGCATCATCACGATCATTCAGAGCCTGGGCGTCGGGAAGGTCGCCGGTGTCCGGCTGCCGATCGTCTGCGGGGCGACCTTCGCCGGGCTGACGCCGATGATTCTGATCGCCAAGGAGTACGGCCTGCAGGCGGTGTACGGGTCCATGCTGGTCGGTGGCGTAGTCGGCATTGCCTTGGCCGTGCCGTTCGCCAAGATCGTCCGATACTTCCCACCCCTGGTTACCGGCGTCGTCCTCACAGTCATCGGCATCTCGTTGATCGGTGTCGCAGGAGGACTGATCGTCGGAAACGACCCCACCTCCCCGTCGTTCGCCGACCCGAAGAATCTGGCGCTGGCTGCCGCAGTCGTTGTGGTCGCGGTGGCCTTCATCTGCCTCGGCCGCGGGATGTGGACGCAGCTCGGTGTACTGATGGCACTAGTGATCGGCACCGTGATCGCCATCCCGATGGGCCTGATCGATCTGAGTGGCGTCGGCGGCTCGGCCTGGGTGGGCTTCCCGATGCCGTTCCACTTCGGCGCTCCGGAGTTTCCCGTCACCGCCGTGGTGGCGATGAGTATCGTCATGGCAGTCGTCTTCGCAGAATCGACGGCGAGCATGCTGGCAGTCAGCGAGATCACCGGAAAGCCTTTGAAGAAAGCAGATCTCGCACGAGGGCTGGTGGCCGACGGGATGTCGGGAGTTCTGGGCGGAATCTTCAATGCCTTTGTCGACACCGTCTTCTCGCAGAATGTCGGCGCCGTTGCCACGACCCGGGTGTACAGCCGGTACGTGACCGCTACCAGCGGTGCCATTCTGATCGTCCTCGGCCTCATCCCGCGAATGGGTGAAGTGGTTGCAGCCCTGCCTGATCCGGTGGTCGGCGGCGTCGGAATCATCTTGTTCTCCACTGTCGCCGTGGTCGGAATCAACACGCTGCGCAAGGTCGATCTCAGCGACCCGATCAACACCACGATCGCCGCTGTATCGGTGGGGATCGGTATTCTTCCGGAATTTGCGGAGGGGATGTTCGAGCGATTCCCCTCCTCGGCTCAGATCCTCCTCGGTAGCGGCATCACCTTGGCTGCGGCCTCGGCCTTTTCGCTCAATCTGCTGTTCAATCACACCCGACTCGGTGAACTCGCGAGGCGATCGCGAGAGAGCCTCCATGCTACTGCAAAATCTGAACCCGCCACCAGCTCTGCAGGAGACGCCAGTGTCACAGTCCCAGTCTGATCCCTTCGAAGTGCCCGTCGTCGACATCTCGCCTTACGTGCTCGGTGGTGCCGACCAAGACAAGGCGCGAGTGGCTGCCGAAGTCGACCATGCTTGTCGGACTGTAGGTTTCATGCAGATTCGGGGCCACGGTGTTCCGGCCGCTGTTTCTTCCGGCCTCGCCGAAGCGATGGACGACTTCTTCGGGCTGCCGATGGAGACGAAGTCGGGCTACCGAATCGAGGGCGCGAATCGTGGGTACAGCCCGCCCAAGAGTGAGTCGCTGAGCCTGAGCCTCGGCGTCGAATCCGCGACCAGAATGAACGACTTTTTCGAGGCCTTCAACGTCGGAACCGAAGCCCGATCATTCACCGAACTCGAACTGTCGGAGGACGATTACGGAATCAACCTGTGGCCCGCAGTGTCTGGTTTCACGGAGCGGGTGGAGAATTACTACGCCCATGGCGAGCGGGTGGCACGCACACTGACCACCATTTTCGAAGACGCGCTCGGGCTGACCCCAGGATTCTTCGAGTCGATCACCGACCACTCCATCGACGTACTGCGGATGAACAACTACGCGTTACCCGAAGGGACAGTGACGTTGGACGGTGAGTTGAAGGGGATGGGCGAACATACCGATTTCGGGCTGGTCACCGTGCTGTGGGCGGATCAGGTCGAAGGTTTGCAAGTGCTCGGGACCGACCGACGCTGGCACGATGTCTGGCCGCACGACGGCGCGCTACTGGTCAACCTCGGGGATCTCACCGCGCGACTGACCAACGACAGGTGGATGTCCACGCTGCACCGAGTTGCGCCTCCGGTGGTGAACGGCACCATCAAGCGCCGGCGATCGGCGGCCTTCTTCCATGACGGAAACGTCGACGCGGTGATTGCGACCTTGCCGAGTTTTCAGGACGACTCCGGCTTGGAGTACGAACCCATTACGGTTCGCGATCACATCAAGGCCAAATTGGCCGGGTCGAGGCAGGGGAAGTCCAACGCCGCCGCAGGTCGTGAGGCGGCTCGGGTACTTTCGGCTGCAGAGCTCGAGGTCAAGCAGTGAGTGCACGGAACATCGTCCTGATCCACGGAGCATGGGCCGGCGGTTGGGTCTGGGATCGTGTGTGTGGCCCACTGAAATCGGCCGGCTTCAATCCTGTTGTGGTGGAGCTTCCCGGCTCGGGAAGTTGGAACTCAGACGACATGATCGATCTCGATGTCGTTGCCGAACATGTTGTGGCAGTTGTCGAGTCCTTGGACGGGCAGTGCGCCCTCGTTGGTCACTCCGGCGGTGGCATCGTGACCTCACAGGTGGCTGAGTTGCTGCCTTCGCGGGTAACGGGTCTTGTGTACGTCGCAGGGATGATGCTTCCATCGCAGACGGACTTCGGGATGCTCTGCATCGAACTCGGTCTGGAAAGTCCGGTCGGGATCTCACGTTGGTTGGTCCCCGCCGACGACGGGGATGCGACGGTGGTACCGCCCGAAGCCGGTGCCGCTGTGTTCTTCCACGAAGCGCCGGTGGCTGATGCGATCTTCGCCGCGCGCATGCTCGTTCCACAACTGGAGTCAGCCCGCCTGATGGCACCGGTCTGGACGGAAGAGCGATTCGGAACCGTGCCGAGGTTGTATGTCGAATGCACGCTGGATCGAACCGTGCCGATCGAGGCTCAACGCGCCATGCAGAGACTTGTCCCCGGTGCCCAGGTGGTCAGCCTGGGCACCGACCATGCACCGCAGTTGTCGGCGCTCCCGGAGTTGATCGACGCGATCACCGATTTCGCCCGGCAGGTGTTCAGCCGAACTCGACCCCTTGAGCCAGCGGAAGCTGGTCCGAGTAATTGACGGTATTGGTGGCTCGGCGCATGTATGCCTTCCACGAATCCGAACCCGATTCGCGTCCGCCGCCAGTCTCCTTCTCCCCGCCGAATGCGCCGCCGATCTCCGCACCGGACGTTCCGATGTTCACGTTCGCGATGCCGCAATCGGAGCCGTCGGCGGCGAGGAAGCGCTCTGCTTCTCGCTGGTCGAGTGTGAAGATCGAGGACGAGAGTCCTTGAGGTACGCCGTTGTGCAGCGCAATGGCGTCGTCGAAGTCGGTGTAGGTCAAGACGTAGAGGATGGGTGCAAAAGTCTCCGCCCGCACCACCTCGGTCTGTGCGGGCATACGAACGAGGGCAGGTGTCACGTAGAACCCGGAATCGCCGACGCGGTCCCCGCCACACACCACAGTTCCGCCGTCCGCGCGTGCGGCCGAGAGCGATTTCTGCATCGTCTCGAACGCGGCTTCGTTGATCAGCGGCCCGACCAGAACACCGGAATCGAAGGGACTGCCGACCTCGAGCTGTGCGTACGCGGCCGCAACGCGCTCGACGACGTGATCGGCGATCGACTCGTGCACGATGAGCCGACGAAGTGAGGTGCACCGCTGCCCCGCAGTTCCGGCGGCGGAGAACACGATTCCGCGTACGGCAAGCTCGAGATCTGCCGACGGTGTGACGACTGCGGCGTTGTTGCCACCCAACTCGAGGAGGCTTCGCCCGAAGCGTTCGGCGACCCGCGGAGCCACCGCGCGGCCCATTCGCACGGAACCGGTGGCGCTGACCAAGGCCACCAGTGGGTTGACCACCAAGGCCTCACCGACATCGCGTCCGCCGATGATCAACTGGTGCACGTCGATCGGTGCATCACAGTCGGCGAGGGCGCGTCGGAGGAGGGCGTCACATGCCAGCGCAGTCAGCGGCGTGGTCTCCGAAGGCTTCCAGACGACGGCGTCGCCGCACACGAGAGCGATGGCGGTATTCCACGACCACACCGCGACGGGAAAGTTGAACGCGGAGATGACCCCGACAACGCCGAGAGGGTGCCACGTTTCCGTCAACCGGTGTCCGGGACGCTCGGACGGCATGGTGCGTCCGTAGAGCTGCCGGGAGAGACCGACGGCGAACTCGCAGATGTCGATCATCTCCTGTACCTCGCCGAGAGCCTCCGAGGTGACCTTCCCGGCCTCCAACGTCACGATTTCCGCGAGGTCATCCTTGTGCTCGGTCAGTAAGCTGCCCAGCCGGCGTACGACCGCGCCGCGCGCCGGAGCGGGAACGGTTCGCCAGGTGAGGAACGCACGATGAGCCGCCTCGACGGCGTCGTCGACCTCTCGGCCGGAGTGCTGCCGAACGGTACGCAGTTGTGTACCGGTGATGGGGGTTCGTGCGCTCAGGTCGCCGGCGGGCCACTCGACACCGCACGCGGCAAGGGCGCTTTCGGCGCGATCGGCGAGGCTCGAAGAATCAGGCAGGTTCACTGGGGAGTCCTCTGTTGTTGTGGGCGGGAGGCAGCACGGCACGTGACGCCTCTTGTTGTGCGCGGTACAGCTCGAACGGATCTTCGATGGTGCGGTCGATGGCGCCCTCCAATCGATCCTGCCCGTATTCGGCGCCGGGCGCATCGGAAACGAATCCGGTCACGGAATCGAGATTGGATGCGAAGATCCCGGCCGCGGAGGCAGGTAGGAAGTCCTCGTAGACGATCGGGTCGCGGACGACAACAGTTCCTTCGTTTCGGTACGTGAAGTACGCCAACCCCGCGGCATCGAGTTCGCTTTCGGAGTGCGGAAATTCGCTGTCCCAATCGGCGTCCTCGGGCGTGGCGATCAGTCGGTCGTAGATCGCTCGCCCGCTGCGGGTCAACGCGATTCCGCGTGCCTCCACCTCGCCGAATCTGACGCGGACGGGCTCAGTGGTGACCGATCCGTCGTACTGACGGAAGAGTCTGTCTTCGGCCAATGCACGAAACGACGTCTGCCGCAGAAGTAGTGGTGGTCCGCTCCATCTCGGCGGGCCTTGGATGCGGTCGATCATGGTGATACCGCGCTCGGTCATGCGGCGGTACAACTCGTCGATGTCGAGCACTCGCGGGGTGAGGTGATTGACGTGGGTCGAGCCCTGCCCCGCAATGTCTGCAGCGACCGGCGAGATTGCGGCGAGTTCGCGGTACCAGCCCGCGTCGATGGGATCGGTGCCGAGCCGAAACGCCGAGGTCGCTGCATCGACGAACTGTGTCGCCGCGGGCTCCGTCAGCCCGCCCTCGCGACTCGATTGCCGTGCCCACTGCAGAAGTTCGGGAGAGAACAGGGTCCGGCGACGCAGGAACCTGGTGATCCGACGCTCGAGGTCGGTGTCGAAGAACCTGGAATCGGAACTGGTCAGCACCGAGGTGAAAACGCGGAACGGGTTCTGGGCGAGTTCGGCGGGATCGGTGGGGCGAAATGCCGTCGAGACAACGGGAATGGGGGAGTCTGTGAGCCGGAGGTCGTAATAGCCGACCGGAAACATACCGAATCCGCCGAAGACGGTGGCTACGTCACGTAGTTCGTCGAGAGTCCCCAGTCTGATGGCGCCGTGACGCTCGGCGCTGACTCTCGCCAGGCTGCCCAGGCGCTCCGCAGAATCCGGATGTTCGGCGGCAAAATCACGGTTCACCTGCATCGTTACATCTACCAAGGTGTTGTAAGCGGGGACCTCGTCGCCATACATCTTGGCGAGGGCCGGTGCGAACCGTGCACGTAGCTCCCAGGTTTCAACCATACGAATGTCCGATTGCGTTAGCCTGCGCAGGTGCGAGAAACAGAAACCAGTGACGTTGCCGGTGTTCCGGTCGACGAAACCGATCGACTCTTGATGCGTGAATTGGTCTTGGACGGCCGTGCCACTCTCGCGAGTCTTGCTGAAAAGGCTGGACTCTCGATCTCCGCAGTCCAGTCGCGAGTGCGTCGTTTGGAATCTCGCAAGGTGATCCGTGGGTACTCCGCGAAGATCGATCCGGAGGCACTCGGTCACAATCTGTCCGCATTTGTCGCCATCACTCCTCTCGATCCCTCGCAGCCCGACGATGCGCCTGCCCGCTTGCGTCATCTGCCGGCGGTCGTCTCGTGTCACTCGGTAGCCGGGAGCGAAAGCTACGTCCTCCTGGTCCGGGTGGCGTCACCTCGGGCGTTGGAGCGATTGCTGCAGGAGATCCGTACGGCAGCCAACGTCAACACACGAAGCACCATCATCCTACAAACTTTTTACGACGAATGACGCTTGTTCAATAACTTTTACGGTCCTCTATCGACACTCCCGGAAAATTGACATAGCCTTCGCGTATGAGTACTGCGATGCGAGACTTCGGTGACAGTGCGCTCTTTCCGGTCTACGACGTGTTGAAGGCCAGCATCCTCGTCGACGGATTCGATCTGATTCTCGACGTCGAAGGGTCGCGGGGTTCCTATCTCCGTGACCTGCGAGACGGAACCGAGTATCTGGACATGTTCGGTTTCTTCGGCTCTTCGGCCCTGGGTATGAATCACCCTGCGATCACAGGCGACGAGGAGTTTCAACAGGAGTTGGCTGTCGTGGCCTCCAACAAGCCGAGTAACTCCGACATCTACACCGAACCCATGGCGCGCTTCGTGGCGGCTTTCGCTCGGGTACTGGGGGATTCGGCACTCCCACACTTGTTCTTCGTCGACGGCGGAGCCCTGGCGGTGGAAAATGCACTCAAGGTTGCCTTCGACTGGAAGAGTCGGTGGAACGAAAGCCGTGGGTTGTCAGCAGATCTGGGGACAAAGGTCCTGCACCTGACCGAGGCTTTTCACGGCCGCAGTGGCTACACGATGTCGCTCACCAACACCGAACCGGGCAAGGTCGCGCGATTCCCCAAGTTCGACTGGCCACGTATCGACTCGCCGTACCTGGCAGACGGCCGCGATGTCGAAGCTGCGGAGAGGCAAGCTCTCGATCAAGCGCGCCGAGCTTTCGCCGACAACCCCGACGACATTGCCTGTTTCATCGCCGAGCCGATCCAGGGCGAGGGCGGCGACCATCACCTCAGGCCGGAATTTCTGCAGGCGATGCAGGAGTTGTGCCACGAAAACGACGCCCTCTTCATTCTCGACGAAGTACAGACCGGTTGCGGAATCACCGGAACTGCCTGGGCCTACCAACAATTGGGTCTGAGTCCGGATGTGGTGGCGTTCGGCAAGAAAACGCAGGTGTGCGGAATCATGGCCGGCGGGCGCGTGGATGAAGTGCATGACAACGTGTTTCACGTCAGTTCTCGGATCAATTCGACGTGGGGTGGCAACCTCACCGACATGGTTCGTGCCCGGCGGATACTCGAAGTCGTCGAGCAGGACCGACTGATCGACCGCGTGCGATTCACGGGTGCGCATCTCCTTGCCCGGTTGACCGAAGTCTGCGGGCGGTACGCGGCGGCAACCGAGCCGCGCGGTCGTGGCCTCATGTGCGCGATCACTCTGGAAGACAGTGACCTTCGCGATCGCGTCGTACAGCGACTGCGTGAAGACGAGCACGTGATGATACTGCCCACCGGGAAGAGGGGAATCAGATTCCGGCCCGCGCTGACGGTGACCACCAGTGAGCTGGACGACGCGGTCGACGCGGTCGAGCGCGTGCTCGCACGCGAGACCTAGGGCCTCTGTAGCTGTTCCCACACTCGATCCGGTGTCATCGGTGTGGAGTACATACGCACTCCACACGCGTTGGCAATCGCGTTTGCCAACGCCGGTGCTACAGGATTGAAGGGGGCCTCACTCATCGATTTCGCGCCGAAAGGCCCGAGCTTGTCGTACGTGTCGGCAAACAGTACTTCGGTGATCGGCAGATCCCCGATCTGGGGAACGTGATAATTGCGCAACTGCGGATTGATCACCCGACCTTCTTCGATGACGATCTCCTCCGACAGCGCAGCGCCGAGCGCTTGTCCCACACCGCCTTCCACCTGCCCGCGCAGTTGTGCCGGGTTCATGACGGTGCCGGCATCGGCGGCCTGAACCGACTGCAGGATCTTCACCCGGCCGGTGTTCGTGTCGACGGCAACGCGAAAACCGTGAACGTTGAACGAGACCGAGCGCGGTGTCCCGTCGTGGCGACCGTCAGCGGCGAGCGGGCCACCTTCGAGTAGCGTCGCGAAATCGAGGCAACCGTGGGACGTTTCGACACCGTCCGGCGAAAGGTCGTCGATCTGCGCGCCGCGACCGCTCGATCGCACCGCACGGGTCAGTATCCGCTCGCGAAGGCGCTCGCAGGCGATCAGGAGTGCCTTTCCGGCGACCACCGTTCCTGTCGACCCGAATGCTCCGGTGTCGTATCCGCCGGCATCGGTGTCGGATTGAACAATCGTGATGCGATCGACTGTCGTCCGCAATTCGGTGGCCGCGATCTGTTGGTGAATCGTAGTGGTTCCGTTGCCGAACTCAGCGGTGCCGATGTTCACGACGTACCGACCGTCGGCCTCGAGTGCGACGGTGGTGTCGGAGAAGTGACCACGCGGCGGGATCGTCGCGATCATGGCAATTGCCATGCCCCGACCGATCTGCCAACGCGACCCTGCCGGTGCAGCCTCTCCGCGTCCGCTCGACAGTGCACTGTCGACGAGGTCGATGCACTGGTCCAGTCCGTAGCTGCCGAATTCGAGATCACCGTCCTCGACGTGCCAGTCGACAAAATCGTCTCCGGGTACGACGACGTTTCGCCGCCGAAACTCGAAGGGGTCCATGCCGAGACGATCAGCGAGCTGATCCATGGCCGATTCGACGGCGAAGATGATCTGGCCGAGCCCGTAACCACGGAAGGCGCCGGACGGAACGTTGTTCGTGTAGACCGCTTCGGCGTCGACGCGTTTGGTTGCAGCGCGATAGACCGCCATGGATTCGGCGCAACCGTGGAACATGACTCCGATCGAATGGTTCCCGTACGCCCCGGCGTCGGAAAGGACGTCGATGGCCAGTGCAGTGAGAGTTCCGTCGGCATCGGCGCCGGCGCGAACCGAAACTCGCATCGGGTGCCGTGACGGTGCGATGGTGAACTGATCGCTGCGGCTGAACTCGTAAGCAACGGGCCTACCCGTTCGCAGGACGGCGAGTGCGACCAGATCTTCGGTGAGTAGTTCCTGCTTCCCGCCGAAGCCTCCACCGACCCGCTTGGCGAACACCCGGATTCGGCTGCGATCGAGATCGAAGATGTGCGCCAATTCGTCCCGAACCAGAAACGGCACCTGTGTGCTGCTTCTGATGACGAGACGGCCGTCCTCGTCGAGCCACCCCACTGCGCCGTGAGTTTCCAAGGCCACGTGCTGGACTCGCGCAGTTTTCCACGTACCTTCGACGACTGCAGTGGCATCCGCGAGCGCACGGTCCAGATCGCCGACACCATCGTGAAGCGCGGCAACCACGTTGCGAGGGACTTCGGCGATCCGCGAGCTCTCGTCTTTGTCGCCGTGTAGGAGCGGAGCGCCGGGGGAACGCGCCAGATCTGGTTCGAATACCGCGTCGTGTACCTCGTAGTCGACTTCGATCAGCGAGAGTGCACGTTCCGCCTGCGTCGGGGTTTCGGCGATGACCGCGGCGACGCGCTGGCCGCGGAAACGGACGGTCCTGTCGAACACCCGCGTGTCGTCCGGATCGTCGTTGCGGTCCTCGTGCCGGGCGGTCGAGAACAGCACGTCCGGACTGTCATGAAAAGTGAGGACCGCGGCGACGCCCGGCGCCGCTTCGGCTGCTGCCGTGTCTATCCGCGTTATGTGTGCGTGTGCGTGCGGACTGCCGAGTACTGCGACGTGAAGCAGGTCGACCGGCTTCTCACCCGGGGAGAAGTCCATGGTGTACTGCTCGGTTCCCGTGACGATGCGCGCGGACGCCGGTGCTGCGATCGAACGCCCTTGTGCTCCAACTATTTTGACAGTCTCCGTATTGGATGTACCGGCGAGAGCGTCACGAATGGACCGATAACCGGTGCAGCGGCACAGGTTACCTTTCATCGAGCACGCGAGATCGGATTTTTGCTCGACCGACAACGCTGATGCGGTGACTACCATTCCCGCTGTACAGAAACCGCATTGGAATCCGCCCGCGTCCACGAATGCCTGTTGAATGGGGTGAAGTTTCTCCGGGGTTCCGAGACCGGAGGCGGTGACGACGTCGCGGCCGTCGATGCGATGGGCGGGAAATATGCACGAATGGGTGGGGTGTCCGTCGACCAGCACCGAGCAGGCGCCGCAGTCTCCGGCATCGCACCCCTTCTTGACGGAGTTCGCTCCGTGCTCGCGGAGGAAAGTTCGCAGGCACTGTCCTGGGCGGGGCTGGTCGTCGCGCGGAACTCCGTCCACCGAGTACTTCATTCCAGTTCACCTCGGATTTCTTCGGCAAGAAGCTCGGTCATCGCCTTCCGCCACGGCGCAGTTCCATGGACATCGGTGAAGTAGGCGTCTTCCGGAATCCTGCTGCGCAACGCATCCGCAAGTGCTGTGGCGTCGGGGAGTTCGTCGAATTTGAGAGCGTACGGACGGCGGGTCGCGGCGGTGATCGCCAGCGTGAAACCGTCGGCGCCGCAGCGTCCGGCCACGGCTACGGCCGATCGCCCGAGTGACGTCTGAGCCAGCTTTCGCATCGCGGTACGTGCAGTCAATGCATGCACGGGAATCCGGATACTGCGGATGATCTCGCCGGACCTGAGTACGTTTCGAGAATCGTCGATAACGAAATCGACTACCGGGAACGAGTATTCGGTACCGTCCGGACGCCAGATCGTCAGTTCGGCATCGAGAGCGGTACACAGAGTCGTCATCGCTCCGGCCGGGAAGGAGAGCGCGATGTTGCCGCCGACTGTCGCGTATCGCAACACCTTCCACGATGCGAGTAGTGCGTCAGCGCAGTGTTGGAACAGCGCTGCGGCGCGCCAGGATGCGGGAAGTTCGGCGCGGCACAGTTCCTCGATGGTGCAGGTGGCCGCGATCTCGAGACCGAGATCGCCGACCGCCACAGCTTCCCAGTCGAAGCCCGCAAGGTCGACAAGGGTGGTCAGGTGCGGCTGCGGTTCCGAGTACAGCCAGGTGCCGCCACCGATGAACCCGATGCCGGGTGACGCACAGGGGAGTTCGGCGCGGGTCCGCGGCACCAGAACTTCGTCGACGCTGTGCAGGTCCATCGCGACCTCAAGCCTTTCCGAGTAGATCGCGGTGTGCGCGTGCGACATCCGAGGCCACGACGTCCTCGTCGACGGTGGTGACTCGTCCGTCGGCAACTACGATTCGCCCGTTGACGAGCAGTAACTTCAGCGGGGGAGTCGAGCCGAGTACGAGCGCCGCCACCGGATCGGTGATGCCGGCATGCGCGACGGTGTCGAGTTTCCACACCGCCAGGTCGGCAAGTTTTCCGACCTCGATCGATCCGATTTCGCCCTCGCGGCCCAGAACTCGTGCGCCGGCGATCGTTCCCAATTCCAAGGCTTTTCGCACCGTCATCGTCTGCGGTCCGCCCTTCGCGCGAGCAAACAGAAGTGCATGACGAGACTCCTCGATCAGGCTGCAAGCTTCATTGCTCGCCGCGCCGTCCACGCCGAGCCCCACGGTGACCCCGCCGTTCACCAGATCGGCGGCACGGGCGATACCGGCTCCCAGGCGCGCGTTGGAGGTCGGGCAGTGCGCCGCCGCAGTTCCGGTTCGCGCCATCGTCTCGATACCGGCGTCGTCGAGATGGACTGCGTGGGCGTACCAGACGTCCGGGCCCACCCAGCCGACTCGTTCCATGTATTCGACCGGCGTGCAACCGAAATGCTCGCGGCAGAATCTCTCCTCGTCCAGTGTCTCGGCCAGATGCGTGTGCATACGCACGCCGTTTTCGCGGGCCAGCGTCGCGGACTCGCGGAGCAATGCCTCCGTCACCGAGAAGGGTGAGCAGGGAGCTACCGCGATCTGCAGCATCGATCCGGGATTCGGGTCGTGCCAACGGTCGATCACCGACTGCGTGCCGGTCAGGATGTCATCGAGTTTTTCCACGACGTGATCCGGTGGCAGGCCGCCGGAACTCTGGCCGAGATCCATCGACCCACGACAGGGGTGGAATCGAAGGCCGACCTGCGCAGCCGCGGTGATCTCGGCCTCGAAAACGTCGCCGGCGTCGCGGGGAACGACGTAGTGGTGGTCGGTGGTGGTCGTACATCCGGTTTTCGCCAACCACGTGAGGCCGCCGGTGGCCGCCACGTGGACGGCGTCGGCGTCGATACCTGCCCAGACGGGGTACAGGGTGGTCAGCCACTCGAAAAGCGTCGAGTCCGCGGCCAGGCCTCGGGTGATCCATTGGTAGAGATGATGATGTGTGTTGACCAGACCCGGCGTGATCAGGCAACCACTCCCGTCGATCACTTGCGCACCCGGGTATTCGGGTGGCGTTCCGGCGCCGACGTCGACGATCTTGTTGCCCGAGATCACCACATAGCCGTCGGAGTACTCGGAGCGGTCGCCGTCCATCGTGACCACATGAGCGCCCGCCACGACGAGTGTTGCCCCGAGAGCTGATTCGGTCACGACAACCAACCGGCGTAGGTGGTCCACGACGGTCCCGCGTCTGGTGCGTCGGATCGGCTGACCGCAGCTTGGATCAGGCCGTACGGACGATCCGCAGCGTGGAACACCTCGTTGTCGTTCTCCACTCCGAAGCGGCCGAGTGCATATTCGAAATGATGCTTGTTGGGTGCGGACAGTCGAACCTCCGCGATGATCGGGAATTCCTCGAGGATTGCCTTGCCGATGTGGAAGAGCGTCTGCTGCAGGGCAAGTGAATGTACCTGTGCGAACTGCTTGACGATCTGTGCCTTGATGCCCGCGTAGACCGATTCCCAGTCGACGTCGGTGGTGACGAATCGCCACTGGGCGACCAACGTCGTCGCCATGACGCGGTCGTCGGTCGGCTCGAGAACGGTGTACGGATCTTCGAGAAAACCCGAGAACTCACTACCGGTCGATTTGAGGATCACCAGGTCCTTCAGGCCGCCGATCACCCATGTCCCGGTATCGGAGATGGTGATCGACGCCGTCCGAACTTCCTGACCCTTCCGAATCCAGGTGTAGTCGTGCTCGCTGCCGTCGACAATCGCACGCTCCCAGGCGTATTCCTCGATCTCGATCCGCGCGCCACTGACCGGTTCGATGTCGTCGACGAAATGACGGGCGAGTTCGAGTCCGTACGTCTCGATCGAGATCAGACCCTTTTCCTTGGCGTAGGAGTAGGCCGTTTGTTTCTGCGTGTCGGTCGGCAGAACCTTCGATTGATCACCGGTGAGGTACGCGTCGGCGAAATCTCCACGCAGGCAGGTGGAGACGTTGATGTCGTGAATTTCGTGACGGGGGGTGTCTCGATAGATTCGGACTACTCGATTTTCCGCTTTGCCGTACTGGTGACCCGATAGTTCGATCGATCCGCTCAACCGTTCGGTGTTCGTACTGCCGGTTGTGATGTTGCCGGTCGTGATGTTGTCGGTAGTCACGTGTTCAGCTCCCGCGATAGGTGGAATAAGCAAAGGGCGACAGCAACAGTGGGACGTGATAGCCCCGTGCCGTGTCGTCCACCCGGAAGGTCACTGTCACTTCCGGGTAGAAGTTTTCTTGTCCGTTGGTCTCGAAATACGTTCCGGTGTCGAAAGTCAGGGTGTAGTGACCGGCGGTCAGGCCACCGGGAGCAAGTTCGGGGATGCGGCCGTCGGAGTCGGTCTCCGCAGTGGTGACGGAGGCGCCGTCTCGATCACGAAGTTCGACGCGAATCCCCGCCGCGGGGTTGCCCGTCGTCGCGTCGAGAACGTGCGTGCTGAGGGTCTTGCTCATGCTGTGCCTCCGGCGAGTGCATCGATCAGACGGGCGAGTCTGATCCGATTGATGGCGGCCAATTCGGTTCGAAGCACGGAACGCTCGGTCGCCGGGTCGTTTCGGAGACGACCTCGAAGGATGTCGAGGAGCTCCGTTCCAGATTTCCCCGACGCGCAGACCAGGTAAACATGGCCGAATGTCTCTTCGTACTCGGCGTTCTTCCGTCGAAGTTCCGCGAGTACGTCTTCTGTCGCCGACGAGACTCCCGACTGTTCACGGGTAGAGGCCGCGCTCTCGCTTCGCTCACCGATTCGTGGGTGGCCGGAGAGAGCGTCGTCGATCTCGGACTCGGGAAGCTCGGCCAGCACCGCATCTGCTTTGTCGAACAGAGCTTCCAGATCGGCGAACGGGCGAGACGAGGCGATTTCCTGTGCCCACACGGCGGAATGGCAACACTCGAGCAGCGCCGCGACTGCCTGGTGGTCACCGAGCGCATCGAAGGCTCCGAGACCACTGGAACTCGTTGTAGGCATGTCCACAGGATTACTTGAGCATGTTACGGATCTGTAGCGCAGCAATTACGGGAGATGATGTGTCTCGATCTTATTTCTCCGGCTGCTCTTCCCCGATCACGGTTTCTCGGCGACCGATACATTCTCAGGTATGACCGATACTCCGAAGCTGTCTTCCGTCGTACCGTCCCTGGCGAACCTCCGAGACATCGGTGGCCCCGAATCGAGCTTCGGTGGCACCGTCCGCACCGGGAGCGTGTTTCGTTCCACCGATCTGGCATCGCTAAGTGCGGACGGCGTACAGACCCTCGCCGATCTGGGCATCGTCACGATCTACGATCTGCGCACCGAATCCGAACGCGAGACGGCACCGGATCTGGCGCCGGACGGTATCCGAGAAATCGGCCTGGACGTATTGGCGGACAAGCAGTATCGCGCCATTCCGGCTCAGATGCAGCAGATGATCGCCGACCCGGCGTTTGCTGCCGAAGCATTGGGCAGCGGCCAGGCGCTCGAGTACTTTCAGGGAAGTTACCGCGATTTCGTGACCTTGCCGAGTGCGGTCGCGTCGTACCGGCAACTGTTCGTCGACTTGGCCCAGCCGCCCAGCTCGCCGGCACTCATTCACTGCACCACGGGCAAGGATCGCACGGGTTGGGCCGCCGCCGCGTTACTTCTGTTCCTGGGCGCTTCCGAGGACGCGGTCTTCGCGGACTACCTCGAAACCAACAAGATTTTGTTGCCGATGTTCGCGCCGCTCCTCGAGCGATTCGAGGCGAAGGGGATCGACCCGACCCTGCTCGAGGGTGTCCTCGGTGTCAGGCGCGAGTACCTGGAGGCGTCGATGGCAGAGCTCGCGCAGGTACACGGATCCATCGAGGCCTACTTCACCGACGGCTTGAAGATCGACGCGTCGACCCAGGACCAATTGCGGAGCAACCTGCTCAGCTGATCAGGACCTGCTCGGCTCGTCTCGGCGGGAAGTTCGTCGCCTCGTCACGAGGCTGACGATACCGATCCCGATGGCGATGCCGAGCAGGTCGGCGCTGCCGTCCCAGATCGAACCGGAACGCGAAATGGGCAGCGCTGCTTGAAGAACCTCGGACGTCGCAGCAAAAATCACGAGCCACACCGCGGTGAGCCACGCAGGGATCCGGGCGTGCAACGAGGTGATCGCCAGCACCGCGAACATCAATGTGTGAGTGATCTTGTCGGTGTTCTCCGGGCTCGACGGGACAGTGGAACCCGGGGAGAAGAGCATGATCAGGGCAATGACCACGGCGATCGCCAACGGCCAGTACCGGGTGTTCTTCAATTCGTCTGCCCCTCGACGACGACGAGTCCGAGTGCACCTTCGGCGAACCTGGTGACGGCGTCGGCGGCTGTCGTGAGCGCCTCGGTGTGCCCGTCGCGGGCCCAGCCGGTGAGCAGGGCGGTGGAGTCGAGAGGCGTCAGAACGACCTCGGCGAGAAGCTCACCGGTGTTGGGTTGGCACACTGCCCAGGAGTAGACGCTGTTTTCGTGCCACTGAGCGCTTCGCTGACTCACGTAATCGGGGTCGGTGATACCACCATCGGCAAGGGCGGGGCGGTCGTCCACACGCTCGTCTGCGCGCAGTGCGCGTAGATACCAGCCGCCTGCGTTGATCTCGATCGGCTCCATCAGTCGGAGTCCCGCTCGCGGCGGCGCTTGGCTTTGCGTTCCCGGTCGGTACCGAACAGCAGTGCGCCGGCCAGGGGAATCGCGAGGAACCACAACCAGGTACCGGTGACGAAGAACAGGATCACCGCGAGAATCGGGACGACGGCCATGACGCGACCGGACCAGTCGGGGTTGAAGCCTCGCTCCGCCGGTGCGTCGGGAGGCGTCACCATCGACAGGGGAGCGGTGCCGGGGGCTTGGTAGTTGCCCGGAAGATCGGCGAACACCGGAACGAGTTCACTGCGAGTTGTTGCGGCACTGACGATTCCGCTTCTCTCGTCGAACTCGGTGACGGTGAGGCGGCCTGCGGCGAAGTGCTCGCTCAGGAGATCGAGTGCCTGCTCGCGTTCTGCAGTGCCGATGCGAATGTCGGGGACGTCAGCCATCGTTACAGCCTACTCAAACGACTGTGCGCCTTTCCGGTAGTGGGGACTACCGGAAAGGCGCACGGGGCCGGAGGCCCTACTTCAGTTCTGCGAGAACCGTTCCCTGCGTGATTGCTGCACCCGGCTCGACGGACAGTCCGGTGACGACACCGGCCTTGTGCGCGTTGACGGGGTTTTCCATCTTCATGGCTTCGAGAACGGCGATCAGATCGCCTTCTGCGACTTCCTGGCCTTCGGTCACTGCAACCTTGACGACGGTGCCCTGCATCGGAGCCGTGACAGCGTCACCCGATGCTGCACCTCCGCCGGCGCCGCCGCGCTTGCGCGCCTTCGGCTTCTTGCGGATCGCACCGGAGGCAGCGCCGCCGCCGTTGCCGAGCGAGAACTGGCCCGGGAGGGAAACCTCGACGCGACGTCCACCGACCTCGACGACGACGTTCTGACGCGGCAGAGCCTCGTCCTCGTCGTCTACGGGAGCACCGGCGCCTGCGTACGGCTCGATGGGGTTGACCCAGTCGGTTTCGATCCACTTGGTGTAGATGTCGAACTTCTCGCCGTCACCGATGAACGCCGGGTTCTCGACGATGTGGCGGTGGAACGGGAGAACGGTCGCGAGGCCGTCGATCTCGAACTCGGCCAGAGCGCGCGATGCCCGCTGGAGGGCTTCTTCGCGGGTGGCGCCGGTGACGATGAGCTTGGCGAGCATGGAGTCGAACTGTCCGCCGATGACGTCGCCGGCAACGACACCGGAATCGACGCGAACGCCGGGGCCCGTGGGCTCACGGTAGACGGAGACCGGGCCGGGGGCCGGCATGAAGCCGCGGCCGGCGTCTTCGCCGTTGATGCGGAACTCGAAGGAGTGTCCACGCGGGGTGGGATCTTCCTTGATGGAGAGTTCTTCGCCGTTGGCGATGAGGAACTGCTGACGCACGAGGTCGATGCCCGCGGTCTCTTCCGTGACGGGGTGCTCGACCTGCAGGCGGGTGTTGACCTCGAGGAAGGAGATGGTGTCGCCCTGAACCAGGTACTCGACCGTTCCGGCGCCGTAGTAGCCGGCTTCCTTGCAGATGGCCTTGGCGGATGCGTGGATGCGTGCGCGCTGGTCGTCCGTCAGGAAGGGAGCGGGAGCCTCTTCGACGAGCTTCTGGAAGCGACGCTGCAGCGAGCAGTCGCGGGTACCGGCGACGACGACGTTGCCGTGCTGGTCGGCGATGACCTGAGCCTCGACGTGGCGGGCCTTGTCCAGGTACTGCTCGACGAAGCACTCGCCGCGACCGAAGGCTGCGATGGCCTCACGGGTGGCCGACTCGAACAGCTCGGGGATTTCCTCGATGGTCTGGGCGACCTTCATGCCGCGTCCACCGCCACCGAAGGCAGCCTTGATCGCAACCGGGACGCCGTATTCCTTGGCGAATGCGACGACCTCGTCGGCGCCCTTGACGGGATCCTTGGTGCCTGCTGCCATCGGCGCCTTCGCGCGTTCTGCGATATGGCGTGCCGTGACCTTGTCGCCGAGGTCGCGGATGGACTGCGGTGACGGACCGATCCAGATGAGGTTCGCGTCGATGACGGCCTGGGCGAAGTCGGCGTTCTCGGAGAGGAAACCGTAGCCGGGGTGGATGGCGTCGGCGCCGGACTTCTTGGCTGCGTCGAGGATCTTGTCGAACACGAGGTAGGACTCGGCGGACGTCTGTCCACCGAGGGCAAATGCCTCGTCTGCGAGCTTCACGAACTGCGCGTCTGCATCGGGCTCGGCGTAAACGGCAACGCTGCCGTAGCCGGCATCCTTGGCCGCCCGGATGACCCGTACCGCGATTTCACCGCGGTTCGCGACAAGCACCTTCGTAATGTGCGCGCTGGCATGACTGGGCACTGAGCCTCCTGTGGTTCGCATAGTCTGTCTCCGCGGTGTATTCCTCTGGGATTTCACCATCGGGGGATTGGCATCACTTCGGAGTGTATGCATCGCTTCGGCGCTGGTTGTAACCGGATCGCTAAAGCCCACTCCGGCTTAGGAAACGGTTTCGAAAACTACCGATGAGTAGCTGTCGGAGGTGGCGGCGTCCGGTTCGGTGACGATTTCTTCGATGGTCCGGCGCAGTGCGGCCACGTAGGCGTGAACCGCGGCGTTCGCCGTCTCGTTGCCTGGGTACCTGACCGCGAGGTTGAGTCCCTGGGGTGTGCGGTTGATCCAGATGTAGACGTCGTGCGTATATGCCTTGCTTCGAAGTGCTCTGGCGTTCCATTCGGGCCACTGTGCGGCTTCGGGCACGAAGCGAACGTCCATGTAGGACACGACGAATCGCGGTCGGATCGGGGTTTCGAGGTGCTCACCGATCCGATCGAACGGGACAGCTGCGGCAGGCTTGACCGAAGCGATGGATTCGGCGGCGCGTGTCGCGAGGTCGCCGAACGAACAGTCCGATCCAACGGCGAACTCGACCGGGCACAGTCCGACGAACCAGCCGAGCGCACCCGCCCACTCCTGAGCGCTGCGGGTGTGAACCGGCGTCACGACCTCGAATCGATCGGATCCCGCGACTTCGCGACCTACAGCGGCAAGTCCGCCGAGAAGTCCGGCGAAGTACCCCACGCCGGTGGCTGCACACGTCGAACTGAAGGCCTTGGACTGGTCGGCGTCGAGCAGCCAGGTCGACAGGCCGTTCTGAGAATCGGTTCCACGGTCACCGATCGGTAGCGGGAACTGGGGTAGACCGTCCGTGCCGAGAGCCTTTCGCCAGATCTCGACCGCAGCCTTCTCGGCTTCCATGTCGGCCATCTGCTCGCGTTCGACGGCACCGAAATCGACGTAGCTGCCCACCGGAAACAGATTTGCAGCACTACCGGTCGAGGCCTCGCGGTAGAGAGCTGCGATCTCGTGAGCGACCAGCACGATCGAGAACCCGTCGATGATCGAGTGGTCCGCCGCGAAGAACACGGTGAACGGACCGTCGCCACCGCGGGGCGTCAACGTCGCGAAGACGTACGACGGCCAACTGTGCGGGGACGCGTAATCGTCGAACATGCGGTGAAGGTGGTCGAAGTTGTCCTGGCTGGACGCGTCGTAGCCGTGGCTGACGACCCCGATGTCGATTCCGCCGAGCGGGACCGTGTGCCGGGTGATCTCGCCGCTCGAGGGCTCGAGCACGGTATGCGAGCGCAGAACTTCGTGACGGTCGATCCACCGGCCGAGAGCGACTCGGAACGCATCGACGTCGAGCGGGCCGGAAATCTCGAAAGCTGTTCCCAGCCAAGACTTGTCGCCTGCGCCTGCAGCGGAACGGTTGAGATGTGCCTCGTGAATGTAGGAGACGGGGCGCGGATCCGGAACCCAGGGCCCGGTTGCGCACGGCAACCATTCGACGAGTGCGCCGGCCGGAATCGCATAGTCGGCCAGTTCGGTGAACTCCATGTTTTCAGCCCCGCAAGTGCCGCTTGATGCGCGCGAGCATGGCCGACATTCCGCGCAGACGGAGCGGGCTCACGGCTTCTGCGAGACCGAGCGCCGAATAGAAGTCGTCGGGTACACCGAGGATCTCGTCGGCGCTGTGGCCGTCGAGCCCCTGCGCGAGGATCGATGCGAAACCACGCGTCGTGGGGGCCTCGGGGGGAGCGCTGAAGTACAGACGGACGTTGTCGCGATCCGAATCGTCGACCGAGAGGAAGAGCGGCGACTGACATTCGGGGACCGGCTCCATCGCGCTCTGCTCGAGCTCCGCCGGCAACGGCGGCAGCTCCCGGCTGAACTCGAGAAGAAGGGTGAGCTTGTCCGAGGCGCCGACGGCCGCGAAGTCGTCGACGATCTCGGCCAGAGCCGAGGGAAGTGCGCTCATGACGCCGATACAGAGGACGGAACGGCGCCGGGCTCTTCGCCCTGGACGATCGGGACGCGCACGGCATTGCCCCACTCGGTCCATGAACCGTCGTAGTTACGAACGTTCGGGTAGCCGAGAAGATGAGTCAACACGAACCAGGTGTGACTGGAACGCTCACCGATGCGGCAGTACGCGACGATGTTGTCGTCGGCCGACAGGTCGCCGTAGATCTCGCCGAGTTCGGTACGGGTGCGGAAGCGGCTGTCCGGTGCCGCTGCCTTCGCCCACGGGATGCTGAGCGCGCTGGGAATGTGTCCACCACGCAACGCACCCTCTTCGGGGTAGTCGGGCATGTGGGTGCGCTCGCCGGTGTACTCCTGCGGAGATCGCACGTCGATGAGCGGCCCGTCGCCCAAGTGCGCGAGAACGTCGTCCTTGAATGCGCGAATGGGAGCGTCGTTGCGCTCGACGACCGGGTAATCCGTTGACGTGATGTCGGGAACGTCGAAAGCGGTGTCGCGGTTCTCGGCGATCCACGCATCGCGGCCACCGTCGAGAAGACGGACGTCCTCGTGGCCGAAAAGAGTGAAGACCCACAGTGCGTAGGCCGCCCACCAGTTGCTCTTGTCGCCGTAGATGACCACGGTGTCGTCGCGGCCGATGCCCTTGCGGTTCATCAACTCTGCGAACTTCGCACCGTCGATGTAGTCGCGGGTGACCGGATCGTTGAGGTCGAGATGCCAGTCGATCTTCACGGCTCCGGGGATGTGGCCGACGTCGTACAACAACACGTCTTCGTCGGATTCGACAACCTTGAGGCCCGGCGCACCGAGATTCGCCGAGAGCCATTCCGTCGAGACCAACCGGTCGGGATGCGCGAACTCGGCAAACGCGGTTGAGGGATCGGGGGCAACGGGCACGGGCGTACTCCTGAAGACGAATCGTTCGGTTCGAACACGGACTTGATCGATTCTATGCGCTGTGCGCAAGGTGAGACGCCCGGACGCAGGTTCTGCCTGCTCGTGCCCGTTGCCGACCCTAAATCCTCGGTGTTCCTGCTCCGACGCTCGAATCTCTCAATTGTTCGGTGACACTTCCGATCGGCGTCACGCCCCGGGCGCAGACTTCTCTCAGAATCCGGTCGAGTTCGGTGAGGAAATTCACCATGGTTTCGTTTGCCGTCTCGGTGTCGGGAAAGCGTGAACGCAGCGAGAGACCACGGTTCGTTCGCGAAATCCAGAACTGGGCATCGTCGGCGACCGTCACATTGCTGATGTGATGGGCGTTGAGGAGATCATGATCGTCTGTGCCGGGTAGTTTGCGGTAATCGATGTACGACACCATGAAGACGTCGGTGCGCGTGCGTCGAATCTTGTCGCCCAAAGCATCTCGAACCTGGGCCATGGTGACGCCCTCGAGCGTCAACGCAACTCGGAACGACGCGTGCGTATGTGCAAGGGATGCACCGAAATCCGCGTCGGGAGTGATCTGGACCGTGATCGGCGCGCTGGTGGTGAGCCAGCCGATCGCGTCGGCCCACCGCGGATCTTTGCGAATGTGAAGCGGAAATTGCAGCGGAAGCGTCGACTGGCCGGTGTACGAGTGGACGGAAAGTCCCATCGCAGTGAGGATTCCGGTGAACACGCTACCGCCGGCGGATAGGCAGATCTCGTCGAACGTCGCAGTCAATTCCTCGTCGAGCAGCACGCGCACATCGGCGCCCTGCGGCGCGGGCTTTCCGCCCTCGACGCCGAGATCCAAGGGGAAACTCGGTGATGTGCCACCGCAGATCTCGTAGAACCTTGCCCACTCTCGGATTCGAGGGTCGTTGTCGACGGGAAGCAGAGCGTCTGCCTCCAGTTCGCAGTACCGCACGAAACTTCCCGGGTCACCCAGTCGGCTCATCACTGCGTCGACGGCCTCGTGGTCGGTCAGGTCGGGTAGGGCGATCAGTCCCTCGTAGATCTGTCGCAGTTCCCCGAGAGCGATGACCAACGAGTAGCCGTCGACGAGTGTGTGATCGAACGCGCTCAGGACCGTGTAATGCTCTTCGCGTTCGACCGTGGCAAACGTGTATGCAGGGAAGGTCAGTGGATCGCATACCGTCGTGAATCGCTTCTTGAGATGCGCTCGGAGGTCTTCGGTCGAATCGAATTTCAGAGGTTCCGAAGTCTCGATGTGTGTGCCGTCTGGATCGAGTCCCATTCGGGTGGTGGTGAACTCGCCCACCTCGAATCCTGTGTGCAGAGTGTCATGGCGACTGATGAACAGGCGCAGCGCGAGATCGAGTGCAGGCCGATTCAGTTCTCCGGGAAGGTCGAATGCGGCTGCCATCCACACACTCCGGCCCATGCCGTGTGTTCGCGCAGTCTCGAGGTGAAAATGCTGGTTGTACGACGGTGGTACTTCCGACTCGGTGACGGCGCCGTCCGCGGGCTGAAGCGACCATTCGGTGACGATTCCGGGGTCGAGTCCGTATCGATCGATCGAGGTGACATGCATCAGGCCACTCCCTCTGGTGCCACGAACGAGTAGTCGCCTTGAGCTGCAACAGTTTTGATGATCTTCGAGACATGCTCGGCGAAGCGGGTGGCCGATTCGTGGGCAATGGGGGTGTCGGGGTGAGACACGGCGATCCAGGTTCCGGTGTGCATCCGGTTGATCCACATCGACGCGATTTGAGTCTCTTTGCCGCCGACGATTCCCGTTGCCTTCGTCTCGGCGTAACTGTATGGATCCGGCATGCGTCGGCCGTCGATGTACGAGACGATCGGCGGCGGGGTGAGCGTCTTCGACAGTCCGCCGGGTGCGGAATCCGACTCGGCCAAGCTCGACAGAACCAGATCGATGACCTGCTGCACAGAGACATCGAGGAGTGCCTTGCCGTCGTGGTACCCCTGCTGCCCGAGCTTTGCCAACTCGGTGAAGCGTCGCTTGTCGTCGACGTCGATGCCGACCGGGATCAGGTTGATGTACCAGCCCTGTGCAAACGAGTCGGCCTCGGTTCGTGTGCTGACCGGCGAGAGGGCGATGTACTTGTCGCGCCCGGCCAGTTCGAATTCCGCAATCGCGAGCGCGGTGAACATTCCGCCGATGAAGTTGGCGCCGTTGGCTTTACAAACCGCACCGAACTTCTCGCACTCGATGTCGTCGGCCAGGTCGAAGCGTGAACCGATAGCCGGTTTGGGCGCGTCTTCGGCCCCGAGCGGGAGCGGAAATCCGGGGAACGAGCCGCCGCTGCGCATGAGGTAACCGAGCCACTGGTGCACTTCGGGTGACTGCATCGTCAGTTCGGTTGTCCGTGCGCGCTCGACGCGACCGAACTGTGCGTAACTTCCGGCCGGCCCGAGCTCGGGATGCGATCCGGTCGTTTCCGCGGCGTAGAGCTGACGCAATTCTGCGTACATCAGCACCATCGAGTTCATGTCCGAATGGGCGTGGTCGACTGCATGGAACAGGGTGAAGCTCGGATCGGCTTCGAGGTCGGCATGGTGGTGCTCGACGGCACCGAACACGAAGGCCGGCCACTGCAGCGCGCTGGTTTCGGTGGCGAACTTGGTCGCGACGAGCGCGCGGATCGCCTCGGATTCGGAGACGTCGTCGCCGACGCGGTACTCGAGTTCGATGCTTTCGACCGGCACCACGTGTCGACGGACCTCGAACGAGGTGTCCGCAGCGTCGGTGGTTGCTTCGTCGAACGAGAACCAGCTGTGCAGCGTGTCGTGGCGACGGATGTAGCGCTGAAGTGCTCGCGTCATGGCGTCGCGGTCCAGTGTTCCTGCGAAATCGAAGGCGATACCGATCCACGGAGACTGCGGATCGCCCTTCTCTGCGGTGACGCGGGCGCGTCGCAGGTGGCGATCCTGCATCGTGGTCGGGGGTAGTTCTCGGTCGATCTCGGCTTCGGCGGCTCGTTGAGCGGAAGCATGCGTGACGCCCCATTCGATTACCCGCCCAGGAAGCGGGTGCCAATGGGTGATCAAGTTCAGATCCATCGAGTAGAACTCCTGCGTGTGTCGTCGAGAAGCCTGCTCTGAAAATGGGCAGACGACGAACTATCCCATCTGGGGGACTGAATTGTCCGAAATACTACAATCTAAACAAGAACAGGTTCTAGAAGCGTTGTGTTCGATTAGGATCATTCGGTGCTTCCGGACCCTTTAGGTGACGCTGTCGGCGCCGACCACAAGGGCGGGCGGCGAGCTGGTTCTCTGACGCCCTGGCTCGGGTTGGCGACGAGTCTGGCGGCGGCATTCATGCAATTGCTCGACGCGACCATCGTCAACGTCGCGCTTCCGAGTATCGCCGTCGATCTTCAAGCAGGCGTATCGGCGCAGTTGCTCATGGTCAGCGTGTACATCCTGGCTTTCGCGTGTTCGTTGATCACTGCAGCGCGGCTGGGGGACCTGTTCGGCCGTAGAGTTGTTTTTCTGACCGCCCTGTCCGTATTCGTGGTTGCCTCGTTGCTGTGCGGGCTCGCGCAGAGCGCGACGATGTTGATCGTCTTCCGGGGTCTGCAAGGATTGGCGGCCGGTTCGATGTCCGCCCAGACGTTCGCCATCATCTCGGGTCTGTTTCCGAAGGCCAGGCATCCGCGAGTCTTCGGGATCTACGGTGCGACCATCGGGCTCGCAACGGTCAGTGGGCCTCTGATCGGCGGGCTGCTGATCGAGTGGAATCTGTTCGACTGGGGCTGGCGCCTGATCTTCTTCGTCAACATCCCGATCGGCATCGCCGCCTTGATTCTCGGATATTTCCATCTCGTCGATGCTCGCGCTGAGCATGTGCGCTCACTGGACCTCATCGGCGCCGCACTGTCATCACTGGCGCTGTTCCTGCTGATCCTTCCCCTGGCCGAGGGAAGGGCGCGCGGATGGCCCACAGGTCTTGTCGTAATGCTCGCGATGTCGGTGCCGGTGGCATTGGCGTTTGTGCTCTACGAATCGCGTTTGGCGAAACGAGGCGGCGATCCGGTCCTTCGTCTCGAGCTTTTCCGCGACCGAGCCTTCACAATCGGCGCGGTTCTTGCGTTCGTTTTCTTCGGCACCCTGACTTCCTTGATCTTCACCATCAGTCTCACCCTTCAGTTCGGCTTCGGGTTCTCCGCATTGCGAGCGGGCGTCATGACGCTGCCGTGGGCCGTCGGAATGGGCGTGGCGGCGGTTCTCTCATCGGCGGTGTACCGGATGCTCGGAAACCGTGTTCTGATCCTGGGGATGGTCGTCTTTGCCGGCTCGCTGATCGCGCTGTCGATCATCCTCGAACGCGAAGGAACCGATCCACGCTGGCTCGCGCTCGCCGGTCCGCTGCTTCTCGGTGGCGCAGGTCTCGGACTGTTCGTGGCACCACTGCAAACCGCGATCCTTGCGACGGTCGAACCCGCGCACGCGGGTTCGGTGTCGGGACTGCTTCCTACCGTTCAGCAGGTTGGCAGCTCCATCGGACTGGCCTTGATCGGAGTGGTGTTCTTCTCGCTCGTCGCGGGGCAAGCTCCGCAAGCAGTGCAGGGGGAGCGGCCCGAGTACGTTGCGAACCTTGAAGCTGCCGGCGTTGGTCCCGGCCTGATCGACATCGCCGAAAAGGCCTTTGTCGATTGCGCGACAAGCCAATTGGCATCCGGAACACCGATGGAGGTGGCGCCGGAATGTCGCCGGGACGGCTCCGCCGGTGCCGGGGGTCAATCCGTTCAGGTGGCAGTTGATGCCGCGTACGCATCGACTCGCGCGGCGGCCGGCGAAGCATTTCTCGAAGCGCAGCGCCGTGTGCTCGCGATCATCGCAGCAATTGCGCTCGGTATCGGATTGGCGTCGACTGCTCTGCCGCGGGTCAATTCGCCGGTCTGAAAATTGCCCTTGACTCGAACGGGTGTTCGAGTACCCTGTGTGCAGGGGATCGGGGGATTCAATGAGCGTCTTGTTGTCGGACGTGGTGTCTGGTTCTGCGGTGGGGTTGCGCGGACGGTTGTGGCAGTTGACTGCTGCCGAGTTGCGCGCTGCTGCTGTCGAAGCGAGTGCGGAGATTCTGCGCCTCGAGGCGGTTCGTGTGGCCGTGGTGGACGAGTTGTCGTTGCGCCCGGATGATCAGGTGATTGCGAGCCGCGGGGTGGGTGCGTGGTTGGCGGGCAACACGATGCTGCAGGTTCGGGACGGGAAGAAGATCGCCGCGTTGGGTGCAGCGTTGCGGCCGTTTCCTGCGGTGGCTGCTCGGTTCGATGGCGGGGACTGTTCGTTCGAGCATGCGGTGTTGATCGTGGCGTTCTGTGAATCACCACCGAAGGGGATGCCGGAGGAGGCGCTCCCTCGTTGTATCGATTTGTTGCTCGCTGCTGCGTCGGGTGTGGAGGCGACGACGACGAAGGTGCGGAACGTGATCGCGACCTTGGAGCGGTTGTTCGAATCGGATGAGATCCCGCCCGCCGAGGATGTCGATCTCAATGAGTTGCGGATCGCGTCGACATTGAACGGTCGGGTGGTGGTGCGTGGGGATTTCGATGCCCTCACCGGCGAAATGCTGCTCTCGGCCCTGTCGAATCTGACGATGCCGACCCCGGCACCGGATGGGACGCCGGATTCTCGGTCGGCGGCGAAACGGACCGCGGACGGGTTCACCGAACTGATCCGGCGTTATCTGGACTGCGCCAAGACCGGTACCGATGGTGGTCAGCGTCCGCATGTGAACGTGCACATCAATGCTCGTGATTTGGCTGAGCATCGGGATTGTGCCGCACAGTCTTCGGATTCGGGTGATGACGGCTCACTGGAGCTGTCCGATCTTGATGTCGGGCACATGCCCTGGCTGGGACCACTGTCGGTGTCGCAGACCAGGCTTCTCGGGTGTGATTGTTTCCTCTCCACGGTCCTGCTCGACGATCACGGCGCGCCGCTCGATGCGAAACCAGGGAAGAGGTTGGTCACCGCCGAACAACGGACTGCGTTGATTGCCCGAGACAGAGGCTGCGCGTTCCCGGGTTGCACATGTGTACCGGCGTGGACCGATGCGCACCATATCCGGCACTGGGCCAACGGCGGCCCGACGGTGATGAACAACCTGGTCCTGCTGTGCCGTTCACACCACCGACTGATGCACCGGAAATCAGGGTTCGTCGGGAAGTGGGCGATTCAGATCGGTGTCGACAACAAACCCTGGTTCATTCCGCCGCCCTCGATCGACCCGCAGCAGCAACCGAGGCCGGCGAACACCACCTTCAAAACCTGAAGGGTCAAACCTTTTCGGTGACAACAAAAACGACCAGCTTCGCATCGGCATGGACCCGATGCGGGGCTGGTCAGTGGTGCTTGGAGAAAACGTGCTTGGAGAAAACGCGTCAGAAGATGCTCTGCGTGCGCCAGAGATCCGAGACGGAAACCCCGACACGCTCGAGAAGTGTTCGTACCAAAGGTAATCCGATACCGATGACACTCGAGGGATCACCCTCGATCCTCTCCACGAACCAGCCGCCGAGACTGTCGAGCGTGAATGCTCCGGCGACTTGGAGCGGCTCGCCCGTTGCCAGGTATGCCTCGAGATCCTCGGTGGACGGTTGCGCGAAATGAACCACTGTTGCGCTGTGATCCGAGGCCATGCGGACGATGCGGCCGTCGGCGACGCGTAGGACACAGTGCCCGGTCAAGAGAGTGGCGCTGCGTCCGGCCATTGCGGCCCATCGCTTTCGGGCGATCTCGACGCTGCCCGGCTTGCCTTGAAGTTGCCCGTCGATCAGGAGCATCGAATCGCACCCGACAACGACTACGTCGGTGAGATTGTCGGCGGCGAGGCCGGGGACGATTTCGGCGGCCTTGGCCTCCGCCAGCACCGTCACGACTTTTTCGGGGGCGGCGTCGGGTCCGAGGTTGTCGGCGATCTTGTCCTCGTCGACGCCGGAGACACGCACAAGCGGCGAAACCCCGGCCGCCCGCAGAACTGCGAGGCGAGCCGGGGACGCTGAAGCTAGAACCAGTTGAGTCACGTCAGCAGAGTGATCGTCAGCTGCGACGGATCGCGGGGTTCAGGTACGCGTACGGCGAGAACGGCGCACGCGTGCGGTGGAACTGAGTCGGATCGCCCCAGGTCTCCGCGGGAACGTTCGACTCGGGAGCTTGACCGCTGCCGGCAGCCGCAGCAAGCACGCTGACCAGTGCCGCGATCTCGACGTCCGTGGGCGAACCCTTGACGATCTTGATGACCGACGCGTCGGAGGTCGACGTCTCGGTCAGCTCCGTGAGCGAAGCATCCGTCGCGGTTCCCTCGACGACCGCACCGTTGGTCGGTGCGGTCTCCGCCAGTGCGACATCTTCGCTGAGAATGTCCTCGGTGGTTGCGGTCATAGGGGAATGTTCCCATGCTTCTTGGGCGGAAGGGAAACGGCCTTGCGCTCTAGCAGTCGCAATGCGGAAACGATTTGTCCGCGGGTGTGCGACGGAGGAATGACAGCGTCGACGTATCCGCGCTCAGCGGCGACGTACGGGTTGACGAGTGTGTCCTCGTACTCGTTCTGCAGCTTGAGGCGCAGTGCATCGACGTCTTCGCCGTTCTTCGCGGCTTCGAGAAGCTGCTTGCGGTAGACGAATCCGACTGCTCCGGATGCACCCATGACGGCGATCTGAGCGGTCGGCCATGCCAGGTTCACATCGGCGCCCATGTGCTTGGAGCCCATGACGTCGTACGCTCCGCCGTAAGCCTTGCGGGTGATGACCGTGATCTTGCCGACCGTTGCCTCGCCGTACGCGTAGAGGAGCTTCGCGCCGCGACGGATGATGCCGTTATATTCCTGCTCGGTTCCGGGGAGGAAACCGGGAACGTCGACGAGGGTGATGATCGGGACGTTGAACGCGTCGCAGGTACGCACGAAGCGAGCGGCCTTCTCCGAGGCGTCGATGTCGAGGCAGCCCGCGAACTGGGTGGGCTGGTTGGCGACGATGCCGACCGAGCGTCCGTCGACGCGACCGAAACCGACGATGATGTTCATCGCGCGCTCGGCCTGGACCTCGAGGAACTCGTCGTCGTCGAGGATGCGACGGATGACCTCGTGCATGTCGTACGGCTGGTTGGCCGAGTCCGGGATGAGGGTGTCGAGTTCGATGTCCTCAGCGGTCAGGCTGTCTTCGATCGAACCGACGATGGGGTCGGTGATCTCGCCGCGGGGAGCTGCTGCCTGGTTGTTGGACGGCAGGTAGCTGAGCAGGTCCTTGACGTAGTCGAGTGCGTCCTGCTCGCCGGAAGCGACGTAGTGGGCGACTCCGGACTTGACCATGTGGGTGCGAGCACCACCGAGGTCTTCCATCGTGACGTCTTCACCGGTGACTGTCTTGATGACGTCGGGGCCGGTGACGAACATCTGGGAAGTCTCGTCGACCATCACGACGAAGTCGGTCAGTGCGGGGGAGTAGACGTGGCCGCCGGCGGCGGGTCCCATGATCAGTGAGATCTGGGGGATGACACCCGAGGCCTGGACGTTGCGGTGGAAGATCTCGCCGTAGAGGCCGAGCGAGACGACGCCTTCCTGAATGCGCGCGCCTGCACCTTCGTTGATGCCGACGAGGGGCCGTCCGGTGCGGATCGCGAGGTCCATGACCTTGACGATCTTCTCACCGTAGATTTCGCCGAGCGATCCGCCGAAAACGGTGGCGTCCTGTGAGAAGACACAGACGTCGCGGCCGTCGATGGTGCCGTAACCGGTGACGACGCCGTCGCCGACCGGGCGGTTGTCAGCGAGACCGAAGTTCACACTTCGGTGCCGTGCCAGTGCGTCGAGTTCGACGAAGGAGCCCTCGTCGAGGAGGGCGGTGATGCGCTCGCGGGCGGTCAGCTTGCCTTTGGCGTGCACCTTGTCGATGGCGGCTTCGCCGCTCGGTGCCTGCGCCTGGGCTTGGCGATTCCGCAGGTCCGCGAGCTTTCCCGCGGTCGTGTGGATATCGGGTGCGGCCGCCGCCTCCGGCGCGTTCGGCTCTTGGACAGTGGTCATGGACGTGAGCTTAACGAGAGTGCGTGGGGGGCTTCGAAGGCAGGTCCGATTGTCGCTGTCTTGCAGGCTCAAGCTACTGACCAGTACATTCTCGCCGTCGTCATAGGCTGGGGCTATGTGGACCGACTTGAACCGACCGCCCCTCGACGGCAATGCCCTACGACGCGCACTGGTGCGCAGTGACAACGACGACGCGCGCGTTTTCTGGAAACGCCTCGACGTTGTCGAGGAGACCGGTTCGACGAACGCGGATCTCCTTGCGCGAGCGGCAGATCCGGATGCCGACCGTCACGTTCTGATCGCCGAATATCAGGCGAGTGCCCGTGGCCGTCATTCGCGCACGTGGGTGAGTCCGCCGCAAGCGCAGATCTCGATGTCGGTTCTGCTGTCGATGCCCGGAATGAATCTCGCGGACATGGGTTGGCTCCCGCTACTGTCGGGAATCGCGGTCGTCGACGCGCTGCGCAACGTGGCCGAAGTGCCCGCAGAACTCAAGTGGCCGAACGACGTTCTCATCGGTGACAAGAAGGTCGCCGGCATTCTGGCCGAGGTGGCGAGGACGGCGCCCGATCCCGTGGTGGTGGTGGGGATCGGGCTGAACGTGAGCCTCGGCGTCGAGGAGCTGCCCGTCCCGACCGCTACGTCACTGCTGATCGAAGAAGCATCGACTGTCGACCGCGACACTCTCGTTCGCGCAATCGCCCGTGAATTGGCGACGCAATTCCGTGCTTGGGAATCGTCGAAATGGGATACATCTGTGTTGGCTGCCGAATACCGGCAGCGCTGCGGGACGCTGGGCAAACGAGTCCGCGCGGTTTTGCCGGGCGACAAGGAGGTGTTCGGTATCGCGACCGACGTCGACACTTCCGGACGCGTCGTCATCGAAATCGAGGGAACAGATGGGGAGACCTTTGCGGTCGCAGCAGGTGATATCACGCACCTTCGCGCCGCCCCGGTCACCGAATCGTGAACGTTGCCGGATTTTCTGGCACCAAAGTGCTAATTTTTGGCCCGGACCGGTTTTCGAACCAACCGTCCGTCCTTCATTTCACTCAACTGCGGGATTTACCGAGCTGCCTAGGGGCGTCATGACCACACCGATCGTTGTTCCGACCGAAGCCGAGACGGCCGAGAGCGCTCGCCGCGTACTCACCGGCGTGACGGTGCTGCTCGGTGTCCTCACATTGGGCCTGGGTATCGCGGTACTCGCGTGGCCGGATGCCACCCTGTTCGTGGTCGCGGTTGTCATTGCGATCCAGCTGTTCGGATTCGGAATCGTTCAGATCATCCGTTCGTTCGCGGACGTGACGGCTTCGGGTGGAACTCGCACGCTCGTCGCGATCTCCGGCGCGTTGGCAGTGCTCCTCGGATTCTTGGTTCTCCGTAGCCCTTTGCAGACGGTGGTTCTGATCGCGTTGGTGATCGGTGCCTGGTGGGTATTCCGTGGCGTTCTCGATCTGGTCGACGCGGCGTCCGGGCACACCGTCGATCGCGGTCTGTCGATCGTGCTCGGAGTCATCAGCATCGTCGCGGGTGCAATCGTCCTTCTGCAGCCCGAACTCTCGCTCGACGTCTTCCGCATCGTGGTCGGCGTGTGGATGGTGCTGTACGGCATCATCATCGTCGTGACCCCGTTGGTGCTGCGAAAGATCGCGCAGCCCTGAGCGTTGCCCTGAAGGCGGGTGTGCCTGAAAGTCGGTGTGCCTGAAAGTCGGTGCGGGGTGGCAGACTTCCCGTCATGGGATATCCCGAAGACGCCCTCGCTCAGGACGAGGAACTGATACTGCATCGCCATCCTCATTGGAAGATGTTGGTGCTTCCGGCGCTGACGTTCGTACTTGCGACGGCCGTCGCCGGTTTCTTGTTGGGCCTCGCACAGACGAGATTGGACGGCACGGCTCGCACCGTGTCGTCCATTGCCGTCGGAATCATCTGGCTCGGTGTCGTGGCCTGGCGGTCGGTTGCGCCCTTCACGGTTTGGAAGTTCACGCATTTCATCGTCACCGATCGGCGAGTGCTCATCCGCCACGGAGTGCTCACGCACACGGGTATCGACATTCCCATGGGACGGATCAGCAATGTTCAGTTCCGTCACGGCCTGATCGATCGAATGCTCAAGACCGGAACTCTGGTCATCGCATCTGCCAGTGACGATCCGCTCGAGTTCGACGACATTCCTGACGTCGAGCACGTTCACGCCCTGCTGTATCACCAGGTTTTCGATTCCATGCAGCAGCCACCATCGCAGGCACCGCAGTGGCCGTCAGGTGAAAACGACGACCCGAATGATCGAAATGGCTGGTAATCAACGTGCAAAGGCGTGTTGTCCGTAGTCTGTTCGTGTGACTGCCGTATTGCTAGCCGAAGACGACGAGGCCATTGCTGCACCCCTTTCCCGCGCCTTGGGGCGTGAAGGGTATTCGGTGACGGTCGAACCGACCGGACCCGCTGCGTTGCAGCAGGCGCTCGAAGGTGATTTCGACCTGTTGATTCTCGATCTCGGCCTTCCGGGCATGGACGGCCTCGAGGTCTGCCGACAGATTCGTGCGCATCGCACCTCGCTCGCCGTGCTGATGTTGACCGCCAGGACCGACGAAGTCGACTTCGTGGTCGGGTTGGACGCGGGCGCCGACGACTACGTCAGCAAGCCGTTTCGTCTCGCCGAGTTGATGGCACGTGTGCGAGCACTCCTGCGTCGCCACGGTGGCCGCGAGGACACGATCGTCGAGGTCGGTGGCATCAGGCTCGAGCCCGCGGCACGACGCGTACTCGTCAACGGCTCCGAAATCGCCTTGGCCAACAAGGAATACGAGCTTCTGCGGGTCCTCCTCGAGCACGCCGGGGAAGTGGTCTCGCGCGATACGATCCTTCGTGAGGTGTGGGGCGACGTCGAGCTTCGTGGATCGAAGACGCTCGACATGCACATGTCGTGGCTGCGCCGCAAGATCGGCGACGAGGGCCCCGCCGTGGAACGCAGGATTGCCACCGTCCGCGGTGTCGGTTTCCGAATCAACACCGACTAACTTCTCGAGAATCAGGAACTGCCGGCATGCGGCGTCGCATATTGCAGTCGATTCTCGCTGTCGTGATCATGACGGCGTTGCTGCTGGGGGTTCCGCTGATCTACACGGCGTGGCTCTGGGTGGAGGACGTGACGCGAAGTGATCTCCGGGTGCGCCTCGACCGGATGGCCGCTGAGGTCATCGCGCAAGAGGGGACGAACGGACTCGTCGAAGGTGCGTTGAACACCGATTCGCTCAAGGTTCTCACCCCGAACGACGGGCGCCTCGTCGTCGTGTATCCGACCGTCGTCGACGGCGCCGCACGCGTCGACGTCGGTGAGGCGACGGTCAAGAACGCACTCGTCGAATCGCTCGCGATGGGAACGTCCGGCTCGTTGCGTCTCGAGGTGCCGTCGGAGAACCTGCGCACCCAGCAGAAGCAGGCGGTGATGGCTGTCGGCGTGCTCGTGCTTCTGTCCATCACGGCAGGCACCGTGGTTGCTGTGGTCACTGCGCGTCGGCTGGCCGATCCGCTGCAGGATGTGGCCGACCGGGCGGCGCGCCTCGCCGAAGGCGACTTCCGGCCGGATCCTCGTCGGCACGACATCCCCGAACTCGACCGCGTGTCCGACGTCCTCGATGCGGCAACCGTGGAGATTTCGGTGCGGCTGCAACGAGAGCGCGCGCTGGTTGCGGACGTCTCGCATCAACTGCGCAGTCGACTGACTGCAGTGCGGCTGCGCCTGGACGAGTTGTCCGTTCACGAAGATCCTGACGTCGTGAACGAGGCCGAGGAAGCCATGGCGCAAGTGGACAGGCTCACCGACGGAATCGACGACCTGATTCGCTCGTCGCGCACCAGTGGGTCATCGGCGAGTCTGGTGTCGGTAGTCGGCGAGCTGGAACAGGTGACTCGCGACTGGCAGGCTCAGTTCGACGGAGAGGGACGCAGGCTGCGACTACGCGGCGATCGCACGGTGATGGCTGCGACCACAGGTTCGCGTCTGCGTGAAGCTGTTTCCGTTCTGGTCGACAATTCGTTCGAACACGGTGAAGGCACGTGCACGGTGTCAGTGCGATTGATCGACGGTACGGGTCGCAGTTCGTCTCGCCGTGACTCGATGGTGTGCGTCGAGGTCACCGACGAAGGCTCCGGTGTGGAGAACGATCTGGCGCCGCACATCTTCGACAGAGGATTTTCGGGGGCGGGGTCCACCGGCGTCGGGTTGGCGCTCGCACGCGCACTGATCGAAGCCGACGGGGGCCGACTGGAACTGCAGAGGCGTAAGCCTGCCTTGTTCGCGGTCTTCCTGCCGGTGGCCAACACGGCGCCGACCGCGGACGTCGTTCCGCACCGCGAACCGCGCTGACCGAAAGGCCGGCGCAGACGGAAAACTCAGGAGTGCCCGAGCTCCTCTTCGGCGTCAGGAATTACCGGCTCAGGCGCCGTGGTTTCGGATAACGCTGTGGTTTCGGACAATCCTGTGGTGTCGGACAGTTCGAGCGGTTCCGGATTCTCGTCGGGAAACACGAACTTGCGGAAGGCCCAGAATCGGAACGCCATCTGCAGCAGGTTGCCGATGACATACGCACTGATGAAGTCGGCGATGTTCTCCGTCGCCAGGCTGACTTCGGGTACGCGCAGGTTGAAGACGTAACTGGAGATGTACAGCGGGATGAAGCTGATGACGACACCGATGGCGCTGATGATGAAGAACAGCGCAGCTTCGTGCGCTGGTTCACGGCCACCACGGTTCTTGAACGACCACTCGCGGTTGAGAATGTACGACGCGATCACCGCGACGACGCCGGCGATGATCTTGGCCGTGATCGGCTTGGATTCGAGGATCGACAGCTTGAGTGTGTAGAAGATGCCCGAGTCGATGAGGAAGGTCGTTCCGCCGACGATCGCGAATTTGATCAGCTCGCTGTGACGCAGAGCGATGTCACGAAACGGTTGGGGTATGCGGGCAATGACCCCGTCGACAAATGGCACAACAGATGAGTTTACGAAACGAAACCGCGTTACCACCAATTTGCCGTGGATTCATCAGCAGAATCACAGATTGGGAACGCTGAATGAACGGGCGAACGCGGCACATGACAACATAGAGAGCCGTGACCGGCAACAACGATCCCGCGCAGATCCCCGCCCGCCCGACCACCCCTCGACCGGCAAAAGCATCCATGCCCGTCGTCACCATGATCGGTGGCGGACAGTTGGCCAGGATGACTCACCAGGCGGCGGTGGCCCTGGGCCAGACGCTCCGAGTGCTCTCCGGGACTTCGGACGAGCCGGCAGCTCAGGTCAGCCCCGACGTCGTGCTCGGCAGCCACACCGACCTCGACGCTCTTCGACGCGCAGCGGTCGGTTCCAACGCGTTGACGTTCGACCACGAGCACGTGCCCACGGAGCATCTCGAGGTTCTTGTTGCCGAAGGCGTGAACGTTCAGCCGCCGCCGCAGGCTCTGATCTTCGCTCAGGACAAACTTCTGATGCGTCGCAAACTTGCCGAACTGGGCGCGCCCGTACCCGCGTACGCCGAAGTGACGTGGGCAGAAGACGTCGTGCGTTTCGGTGCCCAACACGGTTGGCCGCTTGTCATCAAGGCAACACGCGGAGGCTACGACGGCCGCGGCGTCTGGATCACCGACGATCAGGACGAAGCAGAAGCCATCGTCACCGAGCAGCTGAACAAGGGTGTTCCGCTGATCGTCGAGGAAATGGTCTCGATGCGTCGGGAGCTGTCCGCCATGGTGGCGCGGTCGCCGTTCGGACAGGGCGCTACGTGGCCGGTCGTGGAAACGGTTCAGCGCAACGGCCAGTGTGCCGTCGTGATCGCACCTGCCCCCGAGCTTTCGAGTGCCGTTGCCGAGGAAGCCGAACAATTGGCGTTGCGCATCGCGTCGGAGCTCGGTGTTGTCGGCTCGATGGCCGTGGAACTCTTCGAGACGACTGACGGCACTCTCGTGGTCAACGAGTTGGCGATGCGCCCGCACAACTCCGGTCACTGGACGATGGACGGCGCCCGCACCTCTCAGTTCGAACAGCATCTGCGCGCGGTTCTCGACTACCCGCTCGGCGACACCTCGCCGATCGCACCGGTCACGGTGATGGCCAACGTTCTCGGTGCGCCGGAAGCTCCCGAGATGACGATGGACGAGCGCGTCCATCACCTGTTCGCGCGGATGCCTGACGCGAAGATCCACCTGTACGGCAAGGGTGAGCGCAAGGATCGCAAGATCGGTCACGTCAACATCGTGGGCGGCGCCGGATCCATCGACGATCCGAATTACGTTGCCGCAGTTCGGGAACGCGCCGAGCGCGCAGCACATTGGCTTTCGTATGCAGTTTGGACCGACGGATGGGATGTACACGGTGAGTGAGAGCGCGCAGGTCGGCCTGATCATGGGCAGCGATTCGGATTGGCCGACCATGGAAGCTGCCGCCGAAGCTTTGGCCGAGTTCGGTATCCGCTTCGAGGTCGGTGTCGTCTCGGCGCACCGCACGCCTCAGCGGATGCTCGACTACGCCAGGGAAGCCGCGGGCCGCGGAATCAAGGTCGTCATCGCCGGTGCCGGTGGCGCCGCGCACCTTCCGGGCATGGTTGCCTCGGCTACGCCGTTGCCGGTCATCGGTGTTCCGGTGCCGCTCAAGTACCTCGACGGTATGGATTCGCTGCTTTCGATCGTCCAGATGCCGGCCGGCGTCCCGGTGGCGACAGTGTCGATCGGTGGCGCTCGCAACGCCGGTCTGCTGGCTGCTCGGATTCTCGGTGCTTCGGATCTCGCACTGCAGCAGCGGATGGTGGCGTTCCAGGAGAGCCTCGAGTCGATGGTGCTCGACAAGGACAAGGCGCTCCGCGAAAAACTGCTGGGCTGATCTTCTCGTGTGTGCACGACGCGGGCTGCCGCTGATCCGAGCGAGTCGGGGCAGCGCGCAGTCCGCGTTCGTCACCCGTGTCGCCCTGCTGTACGCCAGGATTCTCGGCGCGGACATCCGCTTCGACGACGAGTCCGGAATCTTTGTCGCCTCCGGACTGCGCTGCGGGTTCGCCAGAGGCGGAACAACTCTCGGTGGTGTATATCTCACCCGGCGGAACACGACTCGATCCGTCCTTCGTCACGAGGCCGTTCATGCGGACCAATGGGCCAGGTACGGAATCATATTCGGGTTGTTGTACCTGCGTGAGGAACTGCGTCATCGCGGGCCGCGCAACCGCTTCGAAATCGAGGCCGGTCTCGAAGACGGCGGTTACCGCACCTGAGTGAAAGCTCGTCAGTAAAAGCTACTCTTGGCGGCATGGCTCGTTTTCCGACTAGTGAACGCTTCGTCCGCTGGAGCGCGGATCATGCTCGCGGTGTGGACATCTGCATTGCGACGGTTGCCGCACTGTTCAGCGTTGTCGTTGCGGTCGAGGCGAGTCCGCTGGCGGTGTTCATCTCGCTGGGTATGACCGTTCCGTTGGCGTGGCGACGCTCGCGCCCCGAACTCTCCGGCATGGTGATCGCAGGATTCGCAGTTCTACACGTGATCTTCATCGGCAACACACTGCTCGCATCGGCCGTTGTCGTCCCCATCTCCCTGTACGCGCTGGCGGCCTATGGCGCTCGGTGGAGTTCACTCACCGGGCTGGTGCTTGCGTTGCTCGGCTCGATTGCCGGAACTGTTCGATACTTCGGCTACGACGGAATCCCGGTGTCCTCGCAGGTCATGCAGTCCGTGGCCGTCATGATCTTCATGCTCGCGGTCTGGGCGTTCGGTGATTTGCGTCGAGTTCGCACCAAACAATTGGAAGGTCTGACCGAGCGCGCACGGTTGCTCGAACTCGAGCGTGCGCAGGAAGCGGAAATCGCGACGATCAGCGAACGCTCGAGGATTGCGCGCGAGATGCACGACATCGTCGCGCATTCGTTGACCGTTGTCATCGCTCAGGCCGACGGTGGACGCTACAGCGCGGCCAAGGATCCTCAGGCTGCAATTCAGGCACTCGAAACAATTGCCTCCACCGGCCGCCAAGCGTTGACCGACATGCGATCGCTGCTGTCCGTCCTGCGTGAGGACACGCCCCGGGATTTCTCGGTGATCCCGGGCGCCGGCGACATCGACAGTCTCTTCCACGAGTTACGCAGCAGCGGCCTCGACATCGCCGTCAGTGTGACCGGGGAACCACGCGAACTCTCTGCGGGTGCGGGGTTGACGGCGTATCGCATCGTGCAGGAATCGCTGACGAACGTTCTCAAACATGCGGGGCCTGGAGCACAGGCTAGCGTCGAGATGACTTGGGCTGAAACCGAACTCGTTCTCGGTATCACCGACGACGGACGAGGCGGCAGCGCCGCGCTGGTCGAATCGTCACCAGGCGGACAGGGACTGATCGGAATGGCCGAGCGAGCCAAGCTGCACGGAGGCAAAGTGACCGCCGGACCGAAATCAGGCGGCGGATACAGCGTCCGGGCCGTCTTGCCGTACGAACGAACGTCTGGGTAGGTCTTGAAACGTCCGAAGGTCTTAAGGTGAGTGGCATGGACGAACACGTGGCTCCGATCGCAGTGGCACTGATCGACGATCAGCAGCTGGTCCGCGCAGGTTTTCGAATGGTCATCGACTCACAGCCGGATCTGTCGGTGGTTGTCGAGGCTTCGGACGGTCAGCAGGCGTTGACCGAGTTGGCCGCCCGTCATGTCGACGTCGTTCTGATGGATGTCCAGATGCCGAAGATGGACGGCATCGAGGCGACTCGTCGGCTCCTGGCCGACCTCGATGCGCCGAAGGTCGTGGTGCTCACCACCTTCGACAACGACGAGTACGTGATGTCGGCTATCCGGGCGGGCGCCAGTGGTTTCCTGCTCAAGGACGTGCCACCGGAGCAGTTGCTCGACGCCATCCGCACCGTGCACCGCGGGGACGCGGTGATCGAAGCCCGGGCCACTCGGCGACTGCTTCAGCACGTCGGGCCACTCCTGGAAGGCTCGGCGCCCGAAGCGCAGTTGCCCGAAGAGTTGACGCCGCGCGAGGTCGAGGTGCTCGAAGCCATGGCGTACGGGCTGTCGAATTCGGAGATCGCTGCGAAATTCCACGTCTCCGAGACGACAGTGAAAACCCATGTCGGACGGGTTCTTTCAAAGACTCATTCTCGTGATCGTGTACAGGCAGTCGTCTTCGCCTTCCAGATCGGACTCGTCCGGCGCGCAGATCTCCTCGGCACCGAGGGCTGACACGCCGCCCTGTCCAGTCCTACCCCGGGATGACACCGGGCTCTCCAAGATCGCCCCGCACTCCGACGCGGAGACCACTTGCGCTGCAATAACGTCGATTCCGTCATAGCGAGAAGCTTTACGGAGGGCAAAAAATGCATGCGCACACCACGACGGAACCAGCCGCAGTGCCGGCGATCACTGCCCGCGGTGTCACCAAGGTGTACGGCACCGGTGAGACCACGGTTCACGCGCTCGGCGGAGTCGACGTGGACTTCGGTCGCGAGCGGTTCACCGCGATCATGGGCCCGTCCGGCTCCGGAAAGTCGACGCTCATGCACTGCCTGGCCGGACTCGACACGGTCTCGGGTGGGCAGGTTTTCCTGGGCGACACCGAAGTCACGAAACTCGGCGACACGGAGCTCACCGAACTGCGACGCGAGCGGATCGGATTCGTCTTCCAAGCGTTCAACCTGCTACCGGTGCTCACTGCTCGGGAGAACATGCTGCTGCCGATGAAGCTGGCAGGTAGTGAACCCTCGTCCGAGTGGATGGACGAGGTGATCGGAAAGCTGGGCCTGTCGCAGCGCCTCGACCACCTGCCGCACGAGTTGTCCGGCGGTCAGCAGCAACGTGTAGCTGTCGCCCGTGCATTACTGCCCCAGCCCGACGTGATCTTTGCCGACGAGCCTACCGGCAACCTGGATTCCCGTTCCGGGACAGAGGTTCTGGGACTCTTGCGCACCAGTGTCCGGGAGACCGGTCAGACGGTCGTGATGGTGACACACGATCCGGTGGCGGCGTCGTACGCGGATCGAGTCGTGTTGATCGCGGACGGGCGTATAGCCGGAGAGATCGACCATCCCACCGTCGACTCGGTGATCGGTGCCATGCGAGCTCTCGGTGCCGACGACCTGGCCGATGTTCCTGCAGTTTCGGGTGCATTGCGATGAGAGGTCTGGCTTTTGCGCAGGCGCGGGCACACGCCGGGCGCTATGTGGCGTCGATACTCGCGGTGGTGATCGCCGTCGGATACATCGTCGCGACGTTGACTTTGAGCTCGACGGTCGACGCGAGTGTGAGCAAATCACTTGCGACGCAATACGAAACCACAGATGTCGTCGCGTCCGGTCCAGGCGTGACGGAAGCACTGCTGAGCGCGGTGCCGGGCGTCTCGGCGGTGGCCGACGACGTGTCGACCTATGTTCGTGTCGACTCCGAGGCAAAGGGCGCGTCCTACGGGGATGCGCTCTCGATTGCCGACAATCCCGAATTGCGTTGGGAGAAGGTGTCGGAGGGATCGATTCCGGCCGGTCTGGGGCAGGTGTTGGTGAGCGCGGACTCCGGGATACCGATCGGTGCCCGAATCACAGTCACGGCACGTGATTCGACGGTCGGTGCCGCCGCACCCACCGCGGAGGTAGTCGGACTGGTCGACCTCTCCGGTTCGGCGCAACGACTGGGCGGGATCAAGATATTCACCACCGCCGAGCAGGTGAGCGCGTGGGCCGGTGACAGTGCCGAACGTGAGTTCCGTGTCGCCGGTGACGGTTCACGCTCTCAGCAAGAACTCGTGGATTCGATCTCGAGCGCGTTGCCCGCGGACTCCACCGTGCTGACCGGCGAAGAAGCCACAGACAATGCCGCAGCCGAATACATGGGCGGCACCAAGATCCTCAGCACGGTGTTGCTCGCCTTCGGCGCCATCGCCGTTGTTGTTGCCGCGCTGGTGATCGCCAATACATTTGCCGTGCTGCTCGCGGCGCGCACTCAGGAACTTGCGTTGCTGCGATGCGTCGGCGCCACGGCCAAACAGGTTCGCCGGAGCATTCGCAGTGAAGCCGCGGCGGTCGGCGTGATCGCCTCGGTGATCGGCGTCGGACTCGGTGTCGGACTTGCCTGGGCAATCGGTCGCGTAGCAACGGCCGCAGATGTGCCGGTTCCTCTTTCGTCACTGAGCGTCACCCCGGTGACCGTGCTCGTCGGTCTTGCCGTCGGCATCGTGATGACGATGCTCGCTGCATCTGCGCCCGGGAGGGCGGCAACGAGGCTCTCCCCGCTGGCAGCACTGCAGCCGATGGAGTCCAAGCCCGAGAGCGTTCAGGTATCGGTGGTGCGCCGGGTTCTCGGCGTCGTGATCCTGCTCGCGGGCATCGCGATGACCGTCCTGGGAGTGACGAATCAGCAGGTGCCGGCCGCAACCGCCGGTGGACTGTTCTCGTTCCTGGGGATCGCGGCACTGTCCGGTCGAATCGTGCCTGCACTGATCAATGCGGCCGGCGGAGTGTTGGCGAGACTGATCGGTCCGGTGGGAAGCCTGGCAGCAGGCAACGCCGGTCGGAACCCACGCCGCACCTCGGCGACGGCCACCGCATTGTTGATCGGTGTTGCCTTGACGAGCACGCTCGTCGTGGGAATCGCGACGGTCAAGGAAGCCGCACCCGCGGCGATGGACAGTCAATTCCCCGTCGACGTCATGGTGAGCAGTTCAGGTTCGGCACCGCTTCCCGCAGGGTTGGGCACAGACATCGCCGCGGTCAACGGTGTCGGCGCGGTGAGCGGTCTGGACAAGGCCGAACTGACGATCGACGGGCGCGGTTCGTTGGCCGGATTCGGCGTCGACGCTGCGCGGGTGAAAGATGTTCTGCGTACCGAGATCTCGGTACCCGCGGCCGGTCAGTTGGTGCTCTCGCCCGCTGACCTGACCGAATACAAGCTCTCGGCGGGCGATACGGCGACGGTGCGTGGGGATCGCGGCGTCGTGAACGTCAGCGTGGTCGAGGGCGTGAAAGGTCAACCAGCACTACTGGATCGAGGCGATCTCGGTGCAGCGGCCACCGCGCCGACCACCGATTCGTACTGGGTAAGGCTGGGGACGGATACTGACGAACAGGCTTTGGCCGCCACCGACCGCATCACGGAACTGGCACGCCAGGAAGCGCCGGGCAGCGATGTTCAGGGCATGACCGAGATGCGTTCAGCTCTCGATTCGATCCTCGACACCATGCTCATGGTGGTTGCCGGATTGCTGTCGGTAGCGGTGTTGATCGCTTTGATCGGCGTCGGAAACACCATGGCACTGTCCGTTCTCGAACGGCGCCGCGAATCCGGACTGCTTCGCGCACTCGGACTGACCAAGAAGGGAATTCGAGCCATGTTGATCTGGGAAGCGCTGCTCGTGGCAGGAGTCGCATCGGTGATCGGAGTGCTGTTCGGGATGGTGTTCGGTGTAGCCGGTACCGCATCGGTATTCGGGATCGAGGACGTCGCCCTCAGCGCAGTGCCGTGGGTGCAGTTGGTAGCCATCGTGTTGATCGGCGGAATCTGCGGTGTGATCGCGTCACTGCTCCCCGCTAGGCGGGCGGGGCTGGTGTCACCGGTAACAGCTCTCGCGAGCTAGCGTTCAGAACTGTTTCGTGACCTTCTCGGTGCCCACTCGGCGCGCGGTAGCTTCCGCGTCCGGGTGGGCCACCTGCACGAGTGAGGCGCCCGCGGCGAGAACTGCCAGAAGCCCGTCGATCAATTCGTCTGCCGTGTCCCACGTGCGACTGGAGAGGACACGATCCGTCGACACCAATTCGACGTTCTTCGCCGATGCCCGTGCCGCGTCGATCGTGTCCGCTACGGACCGGCCTTCCAGCGCCGAACCGGCCCCGGCGCTACGGAACTGGTCGCCGTGCACACGGATGGAGGTTGCGTAGTCGGCGACGCCGAGCGGAAGATCGCTCAAACCTTTGCCGAACGCGTCGAGGGAGAGTGCGGCTACCTCCGGTACCTCCGCAACATCGTCCAGTCGGTCGGCAGTGACAAAAGCCAGTTCGGCGTCGGCGTCGGGGGAGAGGACCACCTCACCGCCTGCCCACCACACACCCAGCAAGACGGCGACGCTCTGCCAGTGCGCGGGAAGCAGCACGGCAACTTTGCCGCCGGGCTCGAGAGCGAACTCGTCGCGGACCATATTCGCTGTCTTTGCCGCCCAGTTGGCCAGAGTGCTCGCAGACAATTCGATGCGCTCGCCGGTGGCGTCGTCGTAGTAGGTCACGCGAGGGCCGGCCGGGTCGGCAGCCAGGATCGGTCCGAGGAGGGCGTCGGTCAGGTTGTCTACAGGCGAAGGCACGTCGTCAGCTTACGCAGCCGTTCAGTTCACACAATTTTTCAGTTGACACAGCGCGGGCCGTTGGAGGCCGCGTCGATCGGCGGGCCGGGAGGGGCGGGAGTGGGGCTGGTCTCGGTGGTGCTCGACGATTCAGTCGTGCTTGTCGCTCCTTCGGACGGGGATACCGCATCCGCGGACTGCGGGCCGCTGTAGTCCTCGGCAATGACAACCCGAATTTTGCCCGAGGACAATGACGAATCCGCCTTGACCGTCAGACCGCCGAGTGCCTCGGCCACCGCGAGTGCTGCGTCGTCGTCCGCGGACTTTGCGAACACCGTCGATTCGGTGACGTCGGAGCCGGTGTTGTTGCCGACCTGACCCTGCTTGTACCCGAGGGCACTCAACGCTTCGGAAACCCCGCTGGCCAACCCTGCGATGTCACTGGCGTTTGCGACGTCGACCGTGATCGAGGACGCATTCACCGTGGTCGGTGCTTCGGAGGTCTCCTCCGAGTCCTCGCTGTCGGCGCCGACCAATCCGGCGATGTACTTCTTGACGGCCTTGGGATCGACCTTGACGATGGATTCGCCGTAATCGGTCATGCCGTTGATGTCGAGAACGGGAATGGTCTCGAATTGCACCTTGCCGCCGGCCAGATTCTGCAACTGCTTGGCGAACTCGATGATGTCCCAATCGTCGTCGATCACGACGGAACGCTGGACAGCCGAGGTCAGCTGGCTGAGCTTGCCGGGGTCACTGAGGGTTTTTGCGCTGAGTACCTTGCTGACGAGAGAAGCCATGAACACCTGCTGGCGAACGATCCGGTCCAGGTCGCCGCGAGGAAGGTCGTGTCGTTGTCGCACGAAGCTCAGCGCGTCGGCGCCGTCGAGTGTCTGTTTCCCGGCCGCGAAATTGGCTCCGGACATCGGTTCGTCTACCGGCGCGTTGAGGCACACGTCGACTCCGCCCACTGCGTTGGTCAGCAGGACGAATCCGAGTAGTCCGACTTCGGCGTAGTGATCGACGGTGATGCCGGTCAGATTCGCCACCGCTCCGATGAGCGCGGTCCGGCCGGCTTCCGTCGACTTCTTGTCTGCGTCGCCGTCGGACGACCCGTTGTTGACCAACTTCAGCCGCTCGGTTTCCTTGGTGGCACCGAACGCGGCGTTGATCTTCGACATACCGATACCCGGGACGTTGACGTACGCGTCGCGGGGAATCGAGATCGCGGTCGCGGAACTCCCGTCGTTGGGGACGCGGATCAAGATGATGGTGTCGGTATTGGATGCAACTTCCTCACCTGCGCGCAACGAGTCGAGCTCGCTTTGTGAGAGCGGGTTGCCGTGCGCGTCGGTTCGACTGTCCGTTCCCACCATCAGAATGTCGATTGCTCCGTCCTTGCCGCCACCGAGGCCGAGTCCGCTGGCAGTGGCAAGGCTGTTTCTCAACGAGTCCACACCCCGCCATGCGAACCCGGTGACCAGCAGTACGAGCACGGACAGCACCGCGACCGCTATGCGAGCCGGGCTCGTCTTGGTCCGAATCGGCGCAGGTCGTGGACGCGCGCGGCGCTGCGGTTGCTGGTGGGACACCCCTTCAGGTTACTGGTCCGATGCTCGGCCGCGGGTACCTCGACGCGGCGTGCCAGACTCAACCGTGTGACGAATATCCTGCTCACCGGCGCCCGAGGGCAGCTCGGAACACGTATCGATGCTCTCGCAACGTCGGCGGGTCACACTGTGACGGCCGTCGGTTCCCGCGAGCTCGACATCACCGACAGCCGCGCGGTTGACGACTTCGTCTCGCCTGATTCGGTGCTGATCAACTGCGCTGCGTACACGGCCGTCGATGCTGCCGAGACCGACCAGGAGGCGGCGAGCGCGGTCAACGAGATCGGACCGCGGAATCTCGCGCAAGCCTGTGCGCGGGCGGGTTCGCGGTTGATCCACGTTTCGACGGACTACGTCTTTCCAGGCGATGCAAGCTCGCCATACGACGTCGATGCACCGACCGGTCCCGCGACGGTCTACGGCCGAACCAAACTGGACGGCGAGATCGCTGTTCGAGAGTCGGGGGCTGACGCGGCCGTTGTCCGCACCGCGTGGGTGTATTCCGGTGTCGGCACGGATTTTGTCGCCACGATGAGAAGGCTCGAAGCCGAACGCGAATTCGTGAACGTCGTGGACGACCAGATCGGGTCACCCACGTACAGCGTCGATCTGGCCGGCGGCATCGTCGAACTCGCGCTGCTGGACTTCACGGGTGCGTCGACATTCCACGTGACGAACGGCGGGCAAGCAAGTTGGTACGAGTTGGCGCGAGCTGTTTTCGAGGAGATCGGAGCAGACCCTGCTCGGGTGCGCCCGTGCAGTAGTGCGGAGTTCGTACGCCCTGCCCCGCGCCCGGCATATTCGGTCTTGTCCGAGCGCGCGTGGGTTACCGCGGGAATGACGCCGCTGCGTCCGTGGCGAGAGGCTCTGCACGCCGCTCTGGCGTGAGCATTGTTCGGGACAGTGGCCGCGGACGGCTAGGCTGACCGGCGTGAGTCCCAAGCTGGCCGTGGTAACGGTGACCTACTCGCCAGGCGAGCATCTCGAGAATTTCTTGAGCACGCTCGCTGTGGCGACGACAGAAAAACCCCAGGTCATCATGGCCGACAATGGGTCGACCGATGGTGCCCCCGAGGCCGCCGATGCCAAGTACGAGCATGTCCGTCTGCTTCGAACCGGCGGAAACATCGGGTACGGGGGAGCGATAAATCGGGCTGTAGCGGAGATCGATTCGTCGATCGAATTCGTCGTGATTTCCAACCCGGACGTCCAATGGGCACCCGGTTCACTCGACGAATTGGTGGCTGCGGCAAATCGGTGGCCAAGGGCCGGTGCACTGGGGCCGAAGGTCCTCGAACCGGACGGCAGTGTCTATCCGTCGGCGCGAACGGTGCCCGACATCACCTCGGGCGTCGGGCACGCGTTGCTCGGTACCGTATGGCCGAAGAACCCGTGGACTGCTCGTTACCGTCAGGAGAACGAGGCCGTCACCGAGCGTGCAGTGGGGTGGCTTTCCGGGTCGTGCCTGCTGGTGCGACGCGACGCCTTCGACACCATCTCAGGTTTCGACTCTCGTTACTTCATGTACATGGAGGACGTGGACTTCGGTGACCGCCTCGGAAAAGCCGGGTGGCTCAACGTATTCGTCCCCTCGGCCGTCGTCACCCATGCCAAAGGCCATGCGGCAGGACGTCATCCGGAACTGATGTTGCCTGCCCATCATCGCAGTGCGTACCAGTTCCAGGCTGATCGCCATCCGCACTGGTGGCAGGCTCCGCTACGACTTGCCTTGCGCGGTGGCCTCGCGGTGCGATCCAAGATCGCCGTAGCTTCTGCAGTTCGCGAGCGCGCTCGCACCGACAACTCGACCGACAACCCATCAGTTTCGAACCACGGGGGAAAATGATGTCCGATCCGAATCCGACCGACGCCGTAATCCTGGTAGGCGGCAAAGGCACTCGGCTGCGTCCGCTGACGCTGTCGGCACCCAAGCCGATGCTTCCGACCGCCGGCCTGCCGTTCCTGACGCACCTGCTCGCCCGCATCGAGGCAGCCGGAATCAAGCACGTCGTGCTCGGAACGTCCTTCAAGGCAGAGGTATTCGAGGACTACTTCGGCGACGGCTCCAAGATGGGCCTCGAGATCGACTACGTCTTCGAGACCGAACCGCTGGGCACCGGTGGCGGAATCCGCAACGTTCTCCCGAAGTTGCGCGGTGACAACGTCATGGTGTTCAACGGCGACGTGCTCGGTGGCACCGATCTGAACGGCATTCTCGAGACCCACGAGAAGACGGACGCCGACGTGACCCTGCATCTGGTTCGTGTGGGAGACCCGCGAGCATTCGGTTGTGTTCCGACCGACGAGGACGGACGAGTCTCGGCATTCCTGGAGAAGACCCAGGATCCGCCGACGGATCAGATCAACGCCGGCTGCTACGTCTTCAAGCGCGAAATCATCGAACAGATCCCCGAAGGACGACCGGTGTCGGTCGAGCGCGAGGTGTTCCCGAATCTGCTGGCCGAGGGCAAGCGGGTGTTCGGCCACGTCGACTCGTCGTACTGGCGTGACATGGGAACCCCCGAGGACTTCGTTCGCGGTTCCGCCGACCTGGTGCGAGGTATCGCACCTTCGCCGGCTCTCGAAGGTCCGCGCGGCGAGTCGCTGGTTCACCCCGGAGCCGGAATCGCGCCGGGCGCTGTCCTGATCGGCGGCACGGTTGTCGGTCGGGGCGCAGAAGTCGGCGCAGGCGCTCGCCTCGACGGTGCAATTCTCTTCGACGGCGCCGTTGTGGAAGCCGGCGCGGTGGTCGAACGATCGATCCTCGGATTCGGCGTCCGTATCGGACCCCGAGCGCTGGTCCGCGACGCTGTCATCGGCGACGGCGCGGACATCGGTGCGCGGTGCGAATTGTTGCGCGGCGCACGCGTGTGGCCGGGGGTGACGCTGCCGGACGGTGGCGTGCGCTTCAGCACAGATGTGTGATCGTTAGCTGACCTACTGGAATACTGGCGGGTATGACTTCTCTTCCGAGCCGTTACGTTGCCCTCGGTGACTCGTTCACCGAGGGCGTCGGCGACGCCGACGAACGATTCCCCAACGGTCTGCGCGGGTGGGCAGACCGAGTGGCCGAGCAGCTGGCGGTGAACAATCCCGACTTCCGCTACGCCAACCTGGCGATTCGTGGTCGCCTACTCGGACCGATCATCGACGAGCAGTTGGAACCCGCTCTGGCGTTGAAGCCCGATCTGGTGACCATCTACGCCGGCGGAAACGACATGATGCGTCCGAAGCTCGACATCGATGCGATGGTCGCCCGCTACGATTCGGCAATCGGTCAGCTCACTGCATCCGGCGCTCGGGTTCTGATGTTCACCGCGTACGACACCGGATGGTCCGCCTTCTTCGGCAAGCTCCGCGGACGTCTGGCGATCTACAACGAGCTTGTTCGCGAGGTGGCCGACCGCCACGACGCGACCCTCGTCGACTTCTGGCGATTCTCCGAATATCAGGACCTTCGGATGTGGGACTGGGATCGCCTCCACATGTCGCCCTCCGGGCACGAGAACATGGCGACGCGTGTGCTCGACGTGCTCGGCGTCGAACACGGATTGACCCCGCCCGATCTCGGGCCTGCGCCGGTTCTCACGAAAGCCGAAACTCGTCGCGAGGATCGTCAATGGGCGCGAGAGTTCTTGGTGCCGTGGGTAGCTCGGCGCGTGAAGGGAACATCTTCGGGCGACGGCGTGAGCGCCAAGCAGCCCCAGCTTTCTCCGATTCAGTCCTGATTCTTGCGCTGACGGGCGAGCGCGACCAGGTGGTCGATGGTCTCGCGTTCCGCTGTAGGTGGGAGCGCGTCCACCGGCCACCATCTGAGGTCGGTGGACTCTGCGCTGCGGACGATATGTGAATTGTCCGGCGCCACAACAAGAAACCGTAGATCGAGATGGCGAGTCGGTACTCCGAGTGAGCACGTGATCGGATGCGTGTGGGCGGAGAGTAGGTCCGCGTCTATCCGAACGTCGTGAATTCCGGACTCCTCGCGAGCTTCCCGCAATGCCGCATCTACCACCGTCTCGTCGTCGGGCTCGCAGTGGCCGCCGAGCTGAATCCACCTGCCCACCTTGGGATGCAGGGTCAGCAAGACGTGGCAGCCACTCTCGTCGAGAACGAGAGACGACGCGGTGATGTGTCCCGGTGCGTGGCGACGAAGGCAGCCGTCCGGAGCCGAATCGAGGAACGCGAGCATCGTGTGCCGCAATGATTCGTCCGCTTCGGAGGACGTCTCCCAGCCCTCCAGGACGCCCTTGGCGGAGGCGTGCAGCGATTCGGCTGACATGGACCTACAGCTCCACCAACGCGTCCCCGGGGGCGGAGACAGAGCGCGGAGTCAGTGGTTCGAGGGGGTGCCCGATTGCGATGGCACCGAGTGGCTGCCAATCCGCCGGGAGATCGAGTTGTTCGCGTACGAGATCGGCGGCGAAGATCGTCGATCCGATCCAGCAGCTTCCCACGCCGCGCGTAGCCAACGAGACCAGCAGTCCCTGCACTGCCGCGCCGGCGGCGACCGTGAACATCGTCGACTCCGCCGCGGTTCGTCCGGCATCCGGATAACTGTGTGCGCCATCGGGCACACAGAAGGGAATGACGACCTCGGGGGCCTCGAACAGGATGTTTCCGCGGGCAACCCGGGCCTCGACGGATTCGTCACTGCGACCGTCGGCGCGAAGATCGGCGACCCACTTCTCGCGCATCTGCTCGAGAAGAGCCGTGCGGACCGACTCCGTGCGTAGCCACACGAATCGAACCGGTCTCGTGTGGTGCGGTGCGGGAGCGGTGAGTGCCTCGGCGATCGAGCTGCGAATGATCTCCGCGTCGACGGGATCACTTGCGAACTGTCGAACCGATCGACGCAACAGCAGCGCCTGGCCACGGCCCATCGCCGTAGCTTCCTCGGTGCCCAGCCAGAACAGATCGTCCGGGCCGCGGCGAATCAGATCCTGGCCACTCGAACCGTCGTCCTCGAACCGAAGCCCACGAACGACGGCGACGGGAACGCCGCCCAGCTTGCCCTTGACCAAGTCGCCCGCAGCGGCGATTTCGTCCGCGATCGCGATCTCGGTGACGATCAGATCGTTGCCCTGACTGTCCTGTGCTCCGAGGTAGCCGTGCAGGACCGGAATGCCGGAGGAACCGATTGCGGCGTCGGTCTGCCCGTTGCGCCACGCACGACCCATCGTGTCGGTGACGACGACGGCGACGGACTTGCCCGTGCTCTCGAGAATTCGGGCGCGCAGACGCGCAGCGCTCGCATCCGGATCCACGGGGAGCAGCGCCAATTCGGCACCGTCGACGTTGGAGCCGTCGATGCCCGATGCGGCCTGCACGATTCCGAGTTTGTTCTCGGTGATCAGAGTGCGGCCCTTGCGTGCCACGACGCGGACGGCTTCCTGATCCACCAGGAGGCGTCGTGCCGCGTCGCGCTCTTCCGGATCGGTCGGTGAGGAAACGATGCGACCCTCGACTTTGGAGAACACCTTGCTCGTGACGACAACGACGTCGCCGCTCTCGAGCCACGGCGTCGCGTCGACGACAGCGGTGGCCAAGTCGTCTCCGGGCCGGAACTCGGGAAGCCCGAGCACGGGAATGACTTCGATTGCGGCGCCGGGGGAGTGATCACCGGGAGAGTGATTTCTGTCGCGGCTTGCTTCGGTTCCGGGCTCGGTCACAGTTCGACTCCGGCGATCTCGAAAGCCGTGCGAACCATTTTCGCGGTCTCTTCGGGGGACGTCATCAAAAGTGGGATGCTTCGCACGTCCACCCCGTCGATGTCGGCCGTGTCACCTTCGTCGACGAGCCAGCCGTCGAGAATACCGTTGATCGAACGAGCTCCGTAGTGGCGACCGATCGCCTCCGAAGTCGTCTCGACCCCGATCACCTCGAGGCACTCGTCAGCCATGCCGCGCAACGGTTTTCCGCCGATGACGGGGGAGAGGCCGACAACCTTGGCCGCGGTTGTTCGCAGGGCACCGCGAATGCCGGGCACCGCGAGGATCGCGCCGACGCTCACGACGGGATTGGACGGTGCGATCAGCACGATGTCGGCACCGTCGATCGCCTCGACTACCCCTGGCGCAGGCTTGGCCTGCTCGGCGCCGACGTGAGCGAAGCTGTGCGTTTCCACCTGTGCCCGATGGCGTACCCACCACTCCTGGAAATGAATCGCCTTCTGCTCACCGTCTTCCGGATCGGTGATCACGACGTGTGTTTCGCTGCGGTCGTCGCTCACGGGAAGCAGTGCGACACCGGGATTCCAGCGATTGCACAACGCTTCGGTGATCGCGGACAACGGATATCCCGTGCGGAGCATCTGGCTGCGAATCAAATGCGTTGCGATATCGCGATCTCCGAGGCCGAACCAGTCCGGCTTCGCGCCGTACGCGGCGAGTTCTTCTTTCGCATTCCAGGTTTCGCCGGCGTGCCCCCACCCGCGTTCGGTGTCGATGCCGCCGCCGAGTGTGTACATACAAGTGTCCAGATCGGGGCAGATGCGCAGACCGTGCATCCACACGTCGTCCCCGACGTTGACGACGGCCGTGATGCGATGTGGGCCTTCGTATTTCTCGAGGGATTCACCACCGGCGATTCCGAGCGCGTTTTGAACACCTTGAAGGAAACGGGCCCCGCCGACGCCGCCAACCAATACAGTCACGTTCACGACAACAGAGCCTAGGCGGTCGGCGCGTCGTCGTGTCTGGCGGGCAGAAGGTCCCGTCAATTGAGGGCCGGAATACTAATGGATTCATCTCGTTTAGCTTGACCGCGACACGCTGGACGTGTGTAATCTCAAATGTGTCATTCCAACCGCTACTTGTGAGTTCACTTGCAGCGGGGCCGGTTTCGAACACAGTTTCGAACGGTCGACGGGGTGGGGTTGAAGATGGAGTGAAAATTCTGCGCTATTACAGGTGAGGAGGCGGAACGATGCCCAATGAAAATGTCGAGATCAGTTCTCTCGCAATGACAGTAAGCGACGAACCGCAGACCGATTCCCGAGCAGGCGCAGCAGAAGGTGCCTGCAGCAGTGAGTTCGACGGTATGAGTACTCGGCCAGTGCTGAGTCTCGTCACCGGCTTCGAAGAATTGTTCGACACCATCGAGGATCAGTGGCAGGAGCGTGCTCTCTGCGCGCAGACCGATCCCGAAGCGTTCTTTCCTGAAAAGGGAGGATCGACGAGGGAAGCAAAACGGATCTGCCTCGGTTGTGAAGTTCGTGACGAGTGCCTCGAGTACGCGCTCGCGAACGACGAACGGTTCGGAATCTGGGGAGGGTTGTCCGAGCGCGAGCGTCGGCGACTCAAGCGGGGGATCATCTGATCTGCTGCTGAATCGGTTCTGTCAGCGTCGGGGCTGACGGGCGGTCTTCGAAAGTCTGACCTGCAACGGGGAATTGCAGGTCAAGCAACGACTGTTTTGTTCTTCGTGTGGATTTACTTCTTCGTGTGACATCAGTTTTTTCGTCTGACAGTGCGTCAGTCCTCGTCGGGCAGTATCAGTCCTCGTCGGGCAGCGTGGGGTCGATGACCTGTGGGTCGACGCCCAGATACGTCCCGACTTGATGGACCAACACGTCGTGCACCAGATCCGTGAGTTCTTCCGGATCCTTCGCTCGCTGCTCCAATGGGCGGCGAAACAGCACAATTCTTGCGCGAGTCGTATTTCCGTGACGGTCGATTCCGGCCGGAATCAGTCGTGACAGTGGAACCGGGCCGTCTGCGATGACCTCCGGCGGCCATGTGACGGACTCCGGATCGTGCGCGTGAATCTTCGGAACTTCGTCCACTGCGATGTCGAGTTTCGTCAGCCGGTCGTGCCATGCGAGGTCGACGGGAGAGAAGGCGTCGAGCACCAGGAGATCGAACTTCTCCGCGCGGGTACGCCTGGCGGGCACCTCCGGGGGAAGTAGCGGTCCGCGCAGGCCACGGCCGTGTCGCTCGATGGAACGAGTAGTGACCGAGCGTCGGCGGCGGGCTTGTGGCATGGCGCCAGATTACGACAGGAGAAACTGCTCGGTGTGTCCGAGTAGGTTCCGGACGTGGGGAGGGCTAGGCTCCGTACCTGTGAGATCTCTGCGTCGCTGCTGCCGCCCCGGGTGCAAGAACCCCGCCGTCGCGACGCTTACGTATGTCTACTCGGACTCCACTGCGGTTGTCGGGCCGCTGGCAACCGTCGCCGAGCCCCATTCATGGGATTTGTGTGACACTCACGGCTCTCGAATCACCGCCCCCAAGGGGTGGGAACTCGTCCGCCACGAAGGCGGATTCGCGTCGAGTACTCCCGACGAAGACGATCTGACCGCTTTGGCCGAAGCTGTACGTGAGGCCGGTCTCGGAGATCGCAGCAAGTCCAACGTCGATGCAGATGAGGACATACGTCCCGCAGCTCCGAGTACTGCCCGTACAGGGCGTCGTGGACACCTACGCGTTCTGCCCGACCCGTCCAACTGACGCGAGATTCGTCGCCGTAGACGCTAGGCTCGACCGAGTACTTCCACACCCGAGTACTGCGAATCTCCGGACGCCATGCGCCCGGACGTTCCCGTCTGTGAGGGTGCATGCACAAGGAGAGTTTTCAGTGGGGCGAACAGCCGAGTCGGTTGCTGCAATCATCAAGGCGTACGACGTACGCGGTGTGGTCGGTGAGCAGATCGACGAAGATTTTGTCCGCGACGTCGGTGCGTCGTTCGCCCGCCTGGTCCGCGACGAGGCCGGCGCCGCCACGACGGTTGTGATCGGCTACGACATGCGCGCATCGTCGCCCACACTGTCTTCGGCTTTCGGTGACGGCGTGCTTGCTCAAGGGCTCGACGTCGTCTACATCGGATTGGCGTCGACCGACGAGCTCTACTTTGCATCCGGTTTGCTGAACTGCCCGGGCGCGATGTTCACGGCGAGCCACAATCCCGCCAAGTACAACGGCATCAAGATGTGTCGGGCCGGCGCCAAGCCGGTCGGTCAGGACACCGGCCTCGCAGTCATCTCTGCCGAGGTCGTCTCGGGTGTTCCCGCGTACGACGGACCGGCAGGCACCGCCAGCACCAAGGACGTCCTCGAGGAATACGCGAGCTACCTCCGCGGATTGGTCGACCTGGCTGCGTTGCGCCCGCTGAAGGTCGCAGTCGATGCAGGCAACGGTATGGGCGGCCATACCGCGCCGGCCGTATTCGGGCCGATGCCCCTCGACGTCCTGCCGCTCTACTTCGAGCTCGACGGCACGTTCCCCAACCACGAAGCCAATCCGCTCGATCCGGCCAACCTCGTCGACCTGCAGGCCTACGTGCGCGAAACCGGAGCGGACATCGGCTTGGCGTTCGACGGTGACGCGGACCGTTGCTTCGTCGTAGACGAGAAGGGCGACCCGGTCTCGCCGTCCGCGGTGACGGCACTTGTCGCCAAGCGCGAACTCGCGAAGGAACCGGGCGCGTCGATCATCCACAACCTGATCACGTCACGGGCAGTGCCCGAACTGGTCGAAGAACTCGGCGGCGTCGCTATTCGTACCCGAGTCGGCCACTCGTTCATCAAGCAGGAGATGGCCGAGACCGGTGCGGTGTTCGGCGGCGAGCACTCCGCTCACTACTACTTCCGCGACTTCTGGGGCGCCGACTCCGGCATGCTCGCGGCGCTGCACGTACTCGCCGCACTGGGCGAGCAGGATCGTCCGCTCTCCGAGTTGATGGCGGAGTACACCCGCTACGCGGCCTCGGGCGAGATCAACTCCACCGTGGCTGACGCGGCAGATCGTACGGCCGCTGTACTGGCGGCATTTGCCGACCGCACCGAGTCGGTGGATCGCCTCGACGGTGTCACGGTCAGTCTCGAGGGAAATGCCTGGTTCAACTTGCGCGCGTCCAACACCGAACCACTGCTGCGACTCAACGTCGAAGCACCCACGTCCGCCGATGTCGACGCATTGGTGAACGAAATTCTGGCGATCGTCCGGGCTTGAATCCGAGTCTGATCGGTTTGTCGGTGAGCCGAAGCCCTGGGATAGTTGGGGGACTATCTCAGGAACGACGGCCTCGGGAACGAGGGCTTTGCCACCACGGACCGCGTGGAGCTGGAATGCTGGATGGTGCGGGAACTGCTAACGGAGAAGGGGGTGCGGTGAGATGACAGCGCCGATGCCGCTTCTCGACCTCGACGACAGCGAGGGTTTGTCAGCTGCCGATTCGGAAGGGCTACTGCGGTCTGTAGCCATGGGCGGCGCACAGATTCGGGCCACCGCGTCGGCCGTCGGTGAGGGTGTGATCTCCCGATTGGCCGGTCTGCGTCCGCGCAGCGTCGTACTCATCGCCGGCGCGGGTGGCGCCCGGCACGGAGCCAGGATCGCGCTTGCTCTCGTCGGAGATTCGGTCGGTTGCCCGCTCCTCGTTCTCGACCGGACGCCGTCGTGGGCCGGGCCATTGGACGTGATCGTCGTCGCCGGTGACGATGCCGGTGATCCACGCCTCGTCGAATCCGTTGACAGTGCCGTACGCCGCGGCGCCGAGGTTGTTGTCGCCGTTCCCGACGAAGGGCCCATGCGAGCCGTGGCGGCCGGGCGCACCATGCCCTTGCCACCGCGGCTCTACGCCTCGCCCCGGCACACTATGACGCGGTTCCTCGCCGTCTTCCTCGCGGTTGCCGCCGAAATCGAGGGCAAGGGATCGATCGAGGACCGTTCGGCGGTGCTCGGTCGAATCGCCGACGCAGTTGATGCGGAGGCGCTGCGGGACGGACCTGCCAACGAGGTATTCCACAACCCGGCCAAGTCGTTGGCCACCAGGATGAGCGGCCGGCGAGTCGTTCTGTGTGGAAGTGGTTCCGTGACAACAGCACTCGCAGAGTTCTCGAGCGTTGCGTTGATGAGCTCCGGCCTGAACGCCGCTGCCGCCGAGATATCCGAGGTGATTCGTTCGGCGCGGGCACTGTTCGCGCCGGACGCAGCTTCACGTGATTCGGTGTTCCACGACCCCTTCTTTCACGATCCGCAACTCGACGGCGCGCTGCCGACCCCGCCGGCGCGGGCGTTCGTCTTCGCGACCGAATCCACGCGCGGGGAGGCGAGGCGCCGGATGGACGCACTGGCTGACGCCGACCTGGTGGTTGCGGCAGACGAAGACCAGACCAACGTGGTCATATCGGAGATGGAGCAGGTATTCGTGTTGGCGTCTCGAGTAGACATGGCCGCGGCGTACGTGCAGTTGACGGGCGGTGCGAAGTAAGTGCGTGAACTCGAAGGTGCACTTCGTTCTTACGCGTGGGGCTCGCGAACGGCAATTGCCGAACTACGCGGTCTTTCGACTCCGTCGAATCATCCCGAAGCGGAATTGTGGTTGGGCGCGCACCCGGGTGACCCGGCGCGCGTGATCACCGAATCCGGAAGCGAGTCGTTGCTCGAGGTCCTGCACCGCGAACCCGAACGCGAACTCGGCCGTGAGAACCTCGAGGCATTCGGTGAGCGACTCCCATTCCTGCTCAAGCTGCTTGCGGCGGAAGAACCGCTGTCGCTTCAAGCGCACCCCAGCGCCGTTCAAGCCGACGAGGGTTTTCGTCGTGAGAACGCACTCGGCGTTCCCATGGAATCGCCGATTCGCAACTACAAGGACGGCAGCCACAAGCCCGAACTCGTTGTCGCGCTCAGCAGATTCGAAGCGCTTGCCGGATTCCGCGAGCCGACGCGGACTGTCAAACTGCTGCGCGCTCTGGCCGTCGACGAGTTGGAGCCGTACATCGGTCTGCTCGAAGGCCAACCCGATTCCGACGGACTGCGGGCGTTGTTCACGACATGGATCACGCTGCCGTCCACGGTGCTCGGGACCTTGCTCCCTGCCGTACTTGCCGGGTGCATCACCTACGTCGCGCACCACGACGCCGAATTCGTGACCGAGATCCGCACCGCGCTGGAATTGAGCGAGGCGTACCCCGGCGACGCCGGTGTTCTGGCGGCACTGCTGCTCAACCGCGTCACCCTCGAGCCCGGCCAAGGACTGTTTCTCGCTGCCGGCAATCTCCACGCGTATCTCCATGGACTCGCGGTCGAGATCATGGCCAACTCCGACAACGTTCTGCGCGGCGGGCTGACACCGAAGCACGTCGACGTGCCCGAATTGCTGAGGGTTCTGGACTTCGTCGGGGCCGATATCGAAGTGCTCGATCCGGCCCCGTCATCTGGATCAGGTCAGTCAGGATCAGGTAGATACGAGTACGTCACGCCGGCGCCCGAATTTCGTTTGACGCGTCTGGAGTTCGACGCTAATTCCACGGACATCGTCGTCGACGCTTCAGGCCCGCGGATTCTGATCTGCACCGACGGCGCGGTCACTGCGACGTGCGGCGCCGACACTCTCGACCTCGATCGAGGCCGCGCGGCGTGGATCGCTGCCGACGAGCCTGCGATACACCTGAGCACACGGACCCCGACTGCGCAGGTTTTCAGTGCCGTAGTCGGAAACTAGGAGACATTGTGTCGGCTCATGGTGGCAAGAAGGCAATTCTGGCGGCCCTCGGAGCCAATGCCGGAATTGCCGTAGCCAAGTTCGCCGGATTCTTGATCACCGGATCGTCGTCGATGCTCGCCGAATCGGTGCACTCGGTGGCCGACACGTCCAATCAGGGTTTGCTGCTCCTGGGGCAGAAGAAGGCAGAACGTGACGCGGATCAACTGCACCCGTTCGGCTACGGGCGCAACCGATACTTCTATTCGTTCGTCGTTGCACTGGTGCTCTTCACCCTAGGTTCGCTGTTCGCGATCTACGAAGGCATTCACAAGATTCAGCATCCGGAAGAACTCAATTCGGCTTTCGTGGCAATCGCGATCCTGTTCATCGCGATCTGCCTGGAGGGCTACAGCTTCCGGACCGCAGCGAAGGAATCACGACCGCTCAAGGGAAATGCGTCGTGGTGGAACTTCATCCGAACCTCTCGTAGCCCGGAACTCCCGGTTGTGCTGCTCGAGGACACCGGCGCATTGATCGGTCTCGTCCTTGCACTCGGCGGCGTCGGTCTCACGATGGTGACCGGAAATCCGGTCTTCGACGGCATCGGAACTCTGTGCATCGGTGCCCTGCTCGGCATCATCGCGATCATTCTGATCATCGAAATGCAGTCGCTGCTGATCGGTGAGGGCGCAACGGCGGTGGAGACCGAACTGATCCTCAACGCCCTGGTCGACGGAACTCGTATCGAACGCGTCATTCATTGCAAGACGCAGTACCTGGGTCCCGAGGAGATCCTTGTTGCTGCCAAGGTTGCGGTGCCGATCGGATCGACGATCTCGGATGTGGCGACGGCGATCGACGAGGCCGAGTCTCGCGTGCGCGCTGCAGTGCCTGCGGCGCGGGTGATCTACCTCGAGCCGGACCTGGATCGTCTCAGCGCAGGAGATCGCCCTGAAACAGATCTACAGGCTCCCGACAAACCCTGAACAAAGCTGCGCCTGCGGGCTTAGGCTGATGCCATCTCTCTACTTGCCCATGGTGGGACCTGCTGGTCCCCAGCAAGGAGGCGGCAATGGCTGTCAAGGACGAGCAGGCCGGATCTGGACGGTCGAAGCTGTTTCGAACCAAATCGATCGAGCAGTCCATCAAGGACACTGACGAGCCGGAAACCAAACTCCGGAAAGAACTGAACTCGTGGGATCTCACGGTGTTCGGTGTCGCAGTCGTCATCGGTGCGGGCATCTTCACACTCACGGCTCGGACGGCGGGAAATGTCGCCGGGCCGTCGGTCTCGCTCGCGTTCGTCATTGCCGCCATCGCCTGCGGACTGGCAGCGCTGTGTTACGCCGAATTCGCGTCGACGGTCCCGGTTGCCGGTAGCGCGTACACGTTCTCGTACGCGACGTTCGGCGAATTCGTCGCCTGGATCATCGGCTGGGATCTCATCCTCGAATTCGCCTTGGCGTCTTCGGTGGTCGCCAAAGGCTGGTCGCTGTACCTCGGCGAAGTGATGGGCTCACGCAGCCCGATCGTCGAGTTGGGGCCGATATCGTTCGACTGGGGTGCGGTGCTGGTGATCGCTGTCATCACGATCCTGCTCGCGACCGGCACAAAACTCTCGTCGAGGGTGTCACTGGTGATCACGGCGATCAAGGTCGCGGTGGTGTTGCTGGTGATCATCGTCGGTCTGTTCTACATCGACACCGACAACTACTCGCCGTACATTCCGCCGTCGGAGCCGGGCTCGACGGGAGAGGGCATCCACCAGTCGTTGTTCTCGTACGTGACCGGGGCCGGTGGCAGCACGTTCGGGTGGTACGGATTGCTCGCGGCAGCCAGTCTGGTGTTCTTCGCGTTCATCGGCTTCGACGTCGTCGCCACGACGGCGGAGGAGGCGAAGGAGCCGCAGAAGGCGCTGCCACGCGGCATCCTGGGTTCTCTCCTGATCGTCACGGTTCTGTACGTGGCGGTGACACTGGTGCTGACGGGGATGGTGAAATACACCGAGCTCGAGGGCGATACCTCCAACCTGGCAACGGCATTCGCTTTCCACGACATCACGTGGGCGAAAAACGTCATCTCGTTCGGCGCTTTGGCCGGTCTCACGACAGTGGTGATGGTGCTGATGCTCGGGCAGACCAGGGTGCTCTTCGCGATGGCACGCGACGGTCTGATGCCACGACGCCTGGCACCGACCGGCAAGCACGGAACCCCTGTGCGGATCACGATCTTGGTCGGCGTCGTGGTCGCGGTGCTCGCCGGCGTTTTTCCGATCGGCACCCTCGAGGAAATGGTCAACATCGGCACACTGTTCGCTTTTGTTCTCGTCTCGATCGGGGTTCTCGTGCTCCGTCGGACGCGTCCCGACCTACCTCGCGGATTCAGGGTGCCGCTGGTCCCGCTGGTCCCGATTCTGGCCGTCCTCGCGTGTCTGTGGCTGATGTTCAACCTGTCGGTGGAGACCTGGATGAGGTTCGTGGTCTGGATGGCCCTCGGCGTTGTCATCTATTTTGCCTACAGCAGGCAGCATTCGATGATCGGGAAGCGTGAACGCGGCGAAATCGAGTAGATGTACAAAGTTTATGATTCGTCTATCACTTGTACAAAATCAGTAGTACTGTCTACCTCATAGTGAACTGACTCACAGTTTTCGGGTCGGTCCGAATCGAGGAGGTAGACCGTGTCGACGCACGTGGACTCGCAATCCGGCCAGACGCTCCCGCCCGAGCAGTGGCGTGACAAGAAGAGATACCTCTGGCTGCTCGGCCTCGTGCCGCCGACGGCGGTCTTCATCGCCGTCGGATTGGTCGCGTTGTTCAACAGTCTCGGATGGAATGCGGTCTCGCCGGTGTGGTGGTGGATCGGGCCGCTTCTCGTCTACATCCTGCTCCCGATCCTCGACATCTTCTTCGGCCCGGACGGCGAGAATCCGCCGGACGAAGTGATGGAGCGCCTCGAGAACGACAAGTACTACCGGTATTGCACCTACATCTACATACCGTTCCAGTTGGTCAGCCTGGTCCTGGCCTGCTACCTCTGGTCGGCGACCGATCTGTCCTGGCTCGGAATCGACGGGGGACTTGGGCTGATCTCCAAGATCGGTCTGGCGATCAGTATCGGTTGTGTCGCAGGAATCGGGATCAACACCGCACACGAGCTCGGTCACAAGAAGGACGATCTCGAACGCTGGTTGTCGAAGATCACTCTGGCGCAGTCGTTTTACGGCCACTTCTACATCGAGCACAATCGTGGACACCACGTGCGCGTCGCCACGCCCGAGGATCCGGCGTCGTCTCGCTTCGGTGAGAGCTTCTGGACCTTCCTGCCGCGCAGTGTGTGGGGATCTCTGCGCTCGTCGTGGTCCCTGGAAAAGGCCAGACTCGATCGACTGGGTAAGAAGCCGTGGACAATTCGCAACGACGTCCTGCATTCGTGGTTGATGTCCGTCGTACTGTTCGGTGTCCTCGTCGCCGTCTTCGGCCTCTCGGTACTGCCGTTCCTGGTGCTGCAGGCCGTGTTCGGATTCTGTCTGCTCGAAACCGTCAACTACCTCGAACATTACGGACTGAAGCGTCGTCGTCTGGACAGCGGGCGGTACGAGCGTGCAGCACCGGAGCACAGTTGGAACAGTGATCACATCTGCACCAACATCTTCCTGTATCACCTCCAGCGTCACAGCGATCATCACGCGAACCCGACGCGTCGGTATCAGACGCTTCGAAGCATGGACGGTGCGCCCAACCTACCCAGTGGGTACGCGAGCATGATCATCCTCGCCTACGTTCCACCGCTGTGGCGAAAAGTGATGGATCCCAAAGTCCTTGCGCACTACGGCGGCGACATCACCCGCGTCAACGTTCAGCCGTCCAAGCGTGATCGCATCCTTGCTCGGTACGGAGCAGCGTGATGAGCAGCTATCGATGCCCGGTGTGTGAATACGTCTACGACGAATCGAAGGGTGCACCACGAGAAGGGTTTCCGGCGGGCACGCCGTGGGATGCCGTGCCGGACGACTGGTGCTGTCCGGACTGCGGCGTGAGGGAAAAGCTGGACTTCGAGCCGATGCCGGCAACGGCGGGGAGTGAATCATGAACGACTACAAGCTGTATCAGTGCGCGCAATGCGGCTTCGAGTACGACGAGGCAGTCGGCTGGCCGGAGGACGGTATCGAACCGGGCACTCGCTGGGACGACATTCCCGAAGACTGGAGTTGCCCGGACTGCGGGGCGGCGAAGAGCGACTTCTTCATGGTTGAGGTCGAACGACGGTGAGATGCGTCGGCGTCGAACGGCCCTAGGTGCGGCGGTAGTGTCGTCACCATGACTTCGACGCCCACTCGTCTGCCGCAGAAAGAAGCGTCGCGCCTGCTGCTGCGTACGTCGGTGCTCGATTCGATGCGTGAGTTGTTGACCGAGCGCGACTGGTCCGAGGTGACGCTGACGGTTCTGGCCAAGCATGCCGGTGTGAGTCGTCAGACGCTCTACAACGAGTTCGGCTCGAGGCAAGGGCTTGCCGAGGCGTACGCGCTTCGCCTTGCTGACGGCTTCGTCGACGCGGTGGACGAGGCCATGGTGGCGAACGACGGACGTGCAGTCGAGGCGTTGACGGCGGGTTTCGGATCGTTTTTCGCCTCCAGTGCAACCGACCCGTTGGTGATCTCTCTGCTCACCGGTGAGGCCAAGCCGGACCTGCTTCGCCTGATCACCACCGACAGTGCGGTCATCATCGAGCGCGCGTCGTCGCGGCTTGCGGAGAGTTTCCAGCGAGGGTGGATACAGGCGTCACCCGCCGACGCCGGAATTCTGGCCAGGGCGATTGCGCGTCTCGGGCTGAGCTACATTTCGATGCCGCCGGAGTCCGAGGCTTCGGTGGCGGAGGATCTGGGCATACTGCTCGGGCCGTTCATCGACGTGGCGCGCGAGGGCCGCGCAGTAGAGGGGCGGGCGGGAGAGGGCGTCTAACCGATAGCCTGGTACACCGATAGGCTTGTGCAGAGTATGCACGTCAACCAGGAGAGGCAGATGACGACCTCAGTTTCAACAACGCCCGTGGCCGAGAGCCGTAACGGCATCGACTTCAAAGTTGCAGATCTTTCGCTCGCGGAGTTCGGTCGCAAGGAAATCCGTCTGGCAGAGCACGAGATGCCCGGCCTCATGGCGCTTCGTCGCGAATACGCAGAGGTGTTGCCGCTCAAGGGCGCTCGCGTTTCCGGCTCGCTGCACATGACCATTCAGACCGCGGTGCTGATCGAGACGCTGACCGCGCTCGGCGCCGAGGTCCGCTGGGCTTCATGCAACATCTTCTCCACGCAGGATCACGCTGCCGCCGCCATCGTCGTCGGTCCGCACGGCACCCCGGAAGAGCCCAAGGGCGTTCCGGTTTTCGCCTGGAAGGGTGAAACTCTCGAAGAGTACTGGTGGGCGGCCGAGCAGATGCTGACCTGGCCGGGTGAGCCTGCCAACATGATTCTCGACGATGGCGGCGACGCCACCATGCTGGTGCTCAAGGGCGCACAGTTCGAGAAGGCCGGCGTCGTCCCGCCGACGGACGACGACCAGGATTCCGACGAGTACAAGGTCTTCCTTGCACTTCTGCGTCAGTCCCTCGAGTCCGACAAGGGCAAGTGGACGGCAATCGCCGAGTCCGTCCAGGGCGTCACCGAGGAGACCACCACGGGCGTTCTGCGCCTGTACCAGGTTGCCGCTGCCGGTGAACTCACGTTCCCCGCTATCAACGTCAACGACTCGGTCACCAAGAGCAAGTTCGACAACAAGTACGGCACGCGCCACTCGCTGCTCGACGGCATCAACCGCGGCACCGACGTTCTGATCGGCGGCAAGGCTGCGCTGGTCTGCGGTTACGGAGACGTCGGCAAGGGTTGTGCCGAGGCACTTCGCGGCCAGGGCGCTCGCGTCGCGGTCACCGAGGTCGACCCCATCAACGCCCTGCAGGCGCTCATGGACGGCTTCGAGGTCAAGACAGTCGAGCAGGCCATCGGCTGGGCCGACATCGTGATCACGTCCACCGGTAACAAGGACATCATCACGTTCGAGCACATGAAGGCCATGAAGCATCAGGCCATCCTGGGCAACATCGGTCACTTCGACAACGAGATCGACATGGCCGGCCTCGAGAAGTCCGGCGACGTCACGCGGATCAACATCAAGCCGCAGGTCGACGAGTTCACGTTCGCCGACGGCCACTCGATCATCGTGCTGTCCGAAGGCCGCCTGCTCAACCTCGGCAACGCGACGGGCCACCCGTCGTTCGTGATGAGCAACAGCTTCTCCAACCAGGTCATCGCGCAGATCGAACTGTGGACGAAGCCGGACGAGTACGACAACGAGGTCTACCGCCTCCCGAAGCACCTCGACGAGAAGGTCGCCAAGATCCACGTCGAGGCACTCGGTGGCACGCTGACCAAGCTCACGAAGGATCAGGCAGAGTACATCGGCGTCGACGTCGAAGGCCCGTACAAGCCCGAGCACTACCGCTACTGACCCGGTGATTCGTCGCTGAGGATGTAGTGGCCGCCGTCCCCCGGTCTGCGCAAGCAGGCCGGGGGATAGGCTTGTCCGCCGTGGGAACACTGGTGGCATTGGAAGGCCTCGACGGCGCTGGAAAGCGAACGTTGATCGGCAAAGTGGAGAGCGAACTCCGCCGCGGCGGCACGTCGATCGCGACTCTGGATTTTCCGCGGTACGGGAAGTCGATCCACGCGGATCTTGCTGCCGAGGCACTCAAAGGATCGCACGGAGACCTGGCTGAATCCGTGAACGCGATGGCAGTCCTGTTCGCCCTGGACCGCGCGGGTGCGGCGGATCGGATCTCGGACCTGTTGTCCGCCAACGACATTGTTCTCCTCGATCGCTACGTGGCGTCCAACGCCGCCTACAACGCGGCGCGCGCGCATCAGGGCGTGGACGGCGAGATGGTCGCCTGGGTCCGTGAATTGGAGTTGGGTCGACTCGCTCTTCCCGCTCCCGATCTGCAGTTGTACCTCGACGTACCGGTAGCTCTGGCCGGGCAGCGTGCCCGCTCGCGTGAGGCCGAGGACGCGTCGCGTCAGCTCGACGCCTACGAGCGCGACGGCGGCCTGCAGGCCAGAACCGGTGAGCTCTACAAGCAGTTGGCAGCGACGGACTGGGTCTCGCCCTGGTGGATCGTGGGGCCGGAGACGGACCCGGGCGAACTGGCGCGCAGGCTCGCGGATTTCGCGTGATCGGTCACCCTTGCGGCCGGGATTCGAACTTTCCGGCACAGTAGAGGGAAAGACGCGGCACGCCGCACGGCCTCGTAACGGTCTGATTCATCGCTCCGAGATGCAACGATAGGGATATGAAACCAAGGATTCTGGTTGTCGACGACGACACGGCACTCGCCGAGATGCTCACGATCGTGCTGCGTGGTGAGGGTTTCGATCCCTACGTGGTAGGCGACGGAACCCTGGCGCTCGCGGCAGTGCGTGAGACCCGGCCCGACCTCGTCCTGCTCGATCTCATGCTTCCCGGAATGAACGGGATCGACGTATGCCGAGTTCTGCGTGCGGATTCCGGCGTGCCCATCGTGATGTTGACGGCCAAGACCGACACCGTCGACGTCGTGCTCGGCCTCGAATCCGGTGCGGACGACTACATCATGAAGCCGTTCAAGCCGAAGGAGCTGGTGGCGCGGGTGCGTGCTCGCCTGCGCCGTACGGAAGAGGAGCCGGCCGAACTGCTGAGCATCGCCGACATCGTGATCGACGTTCCGGCACACAAGGTCAGCCGCGGCAGCGAGCAGATCTCGCTCACACCACTCGAATTCGACCTGCTGGTCGCATTGGCGCGCAAGCCGCGCCAGGTGTTCACCCGTGAAGTCCTCCTCGAGCAGGTGTGGGGATACCGCCACGCCGCCGACACCCGCCTGGTGAACGTGCACGTTCAGCGTTTGCGCGCCAAGGTCGAAACTGATCCCGAGAATCCCGAAGTGGTTCTGACGGTCAGGGGGGTCGGCTACAAGGCCGGACCGCCGTGAGCGGAGTTTCCAGGTGGCGTCGTCGTCTCAACCGACGGCTGACGCCATTTCTGCGGTGGTGTCACTCGATGAGCAACACCCTCGCGCACACGTGGCGACGTTCGCTCCAATTGCGAGTGGTCGTCTCGACTTTGACGTTGTCCTTGATCGTCATCGTCATTCTCGGTGTCGTGCTGACCAGCCAGATCACCGATCGGCTGTTGGAAACGAAGATCACCGCGGCGACCGAGGAAATGGACCGAGCCCGCGGCATCGTCGAAGACCAACTGGCGGGCGTCGACGATTCGACGGCGCTCAACGTTCAATTGGAAAGCGCTGCATCCGGACTGACGAGCCGTCGAAACCAGACCTCGGGCCAGGCCTCCGGGTCGGCCGGCACCTTCGACCCGGTGCTCATCGTGCCAGGGGACGGGCCGCGCCAGCCGACGAGTTCGGGACCGGTCGATCAGATCCCCGACAACCTTCGCGAGTTCGTCAAACGCGGCCAGATCAGTTACCAATTCGCGACGGTGTCCAACCCGAACGGTTACTCCGGACCGGCGCTGATCATCGGTAGCCCCACCGCGTCGTCGATATCGGGACTCGAGCTGTATCTGATCTTCCCGCTCGCCAGCGAAGACCGAAGTCTGTCTCTTGTTCGAAGCACCCTGCTGATCGGTGGAGCCGTGTTGCTGGTGCTCTTGGCGGCGATTTCGCTGTTGGTTGCCAGACAGGTCGTGCTTCCCATCCGGTCGGCCTCGCGAATCGCGGTGCGTTTCGCAGACGGCCGACTCAAGGAACGAATGCCGGTCCGCGGCGAGGACGACATGGCGCGCCTGGCCATGTCCTTCAACGAGATGGCCGAGAGTCTGTCCAAACAGATCACCCAGCTGGAGGAGTTCGGCAGCCTCCAGAAGCGCTTCACCTCCGATGTCAGCCATGAACTGCGCACACCACTGACCACGGTCCGGATGGCAGCCGACCTGATCTACGACGGCAGCGAGAACCTCGACCCCATGCTGCGTCGGTCGTCGGAACTGCTTGTCGCCGAACTGGACAGGTTCGAAGGGCTACTGGCGGACCTCCTCGAGATCTCCCGTCACGACGCCGGTGTCGCGGAACTTGCGTCCGAACAACTCGACGTCCGTATGTGTGCGCGAGCGGCGGTTTCCACGGTTCGCCATCTCGCCCGCGAATCCGGCACCGAACTGATCGTGGACATGCCCGACGAGCCGGTCATGGCAGATGTCGATCCGCGCCGCGTCGAACGCATCCTGCGAAATCTCCTTGCCAACGCCATCGACCACGGTGAGGGGAAGCCGATTCTGCTTCGCCTTCGCGCCGACGACAATGCCCTCGCCTTCATCGTCCGCGACAGTGGCGTCGGGTTGCGTCCGGGCGAGGAGAAGTTGGTCTTCAACCGGTTCTGGCGATCGGACCCGTCCCGCGTGCGCCGCAGTGGCGGCACCGGACTCGGCCTCGCGATCAGTGTCGAAGACGCGAATCTGCACGACGGCAAGCTCGAGGCCTGGGGCGAACCGGGAGTCGGAGCCTGCTTCCGGCTGACGCTCTCGCGCACCCGTGGCAAGAAAGTCGTGTCGAGTCCGCTGCCACTCAAGCCGACGACCACCAAATTCGTCCGCACGCCGAGCGAAGCCGACATCGTCGCCGATACCGTCGGCGAGGTCACATCGTCCTTGCCGACTCCGCGCGAAACTGACTCACGGAACGAGTCCAACGGTGGGGATCGATCATGATCGGAACCCGCCGTCGTCTGGGACTTCTCGCAACAACCCTGAGCGTTCTGTTGCTGACCGGTGCATGCGCGAGTTTGCCGGAGTCCTCGTCGCCACAAGCAATCGGAACTCTGGCGACAGCCGTGCCCGGAACCTCCGTCGAATCACCGGCATCGGGGCGAGAGCCGGACCTGCTGGTACGTGACTTCGTCAAGGCGAGTACCGATCCGTCCAACCGGCACGCCGCAGCCCGTCAGTACCTGACCAAGGACGCTTCGGCGCGTTGGGACGACGCGGCAAGTGCTGTCATCGTCGACAAGGTCGATGTGCTCTCGGTTTCTCGCACCAGCACCGAAGCCGTCTACACGATTCGTGTGAACAAGGTCGGTCGCCTCGACCCGGGAGGACTGTACGTTCCCGAAGAGGGCAGCTTCGAAGCGAGGATGACCCTGGCGTTGACCGACGGCGAATGGCGGATCAGTGATCTGCCTCCCGGCGTGATCATGGAGCGTCCGCAGTTCCTCGGCGCTTACCAGCGGAAGTCGTTGTTCTTCCTCGACCCCACCAGCCAGACGGTCGTCCCCGATCTTCGCTGGATCTCCGGCGGGCAGGACCAGGTGGCGGCTCAGCTGATCGGTCTGATGATCGACGGACCGAAGGCAGCGCTGGCGCCGGCTGTGCGAAACGAACTGGGCAATGGCGTGTCGGTGATCGGTCCGATCACCAAGGCCGACGGTAAGCCGGGACAGGTCGGAGTCGGTCTCGGTGGTGTGCGCATCAACTTCCGCCTTGACAACCCGATGGATGCTGCTACTCGCGGTTTGTTTGCAGCACAGGTCATTTGGACGCTCGCCAACGCCGATGTGGCAGGGCCGTACGTTCTGGAGATCGACGGCGAACCGCTGGACGCGGCTCATGCCGACGGCTGGACCACCGCCGACGTCGCATCCACCAACCCACTGGCCACCACGAGTGCAACCGTCGGACTGCATGCACTGCGCAACGGTTCACTGGTGAGTGTCACCGAGCAAGAGGCGACTCCGGTGCCCGGTTTCGCGGGCAATGCGGGCAACCTCACGGCGGCTGCTCTCTCACGGGACGGCAAGTTGGTGGCAGCCGTCGCGGACACCGCTCGGCCGGATCCCGGCACAAGATTCGACTTGTCGCTCGGGACATACGGCGAAGGGTCCGTTCCGGTACTCGAAGGCAGCGCCATCACCAGGCCCTCGTGGGAGCTGGACAACAACGCGGTCTGGACGGCTGTGAACGGCAATACCGTCGTTCGGGTCGTCCGTGAACCAGGCACCGGCCGGGTGTCGGTCACCAACGTCGATGTCGGGGCCCTGACGTCGGTCGGTTCGACGATCTCGGAACTGCGTCTGTCGCGGGACGGCGTGCGAGCGGCGATGATCATCGACGGCAAGGTCTACCTGGCTGTGGTCGTGCGCACCGCCAGCGGGGTCTATGCCCTGACGAGTCCACGCGCAGTGGCCTCCGGCTTGGGCAGTACCGCGCTCTCACTCGACTGGAGCAACAGCGACACCATCGTGATCGCGCGCAGTGGAGCCGACATACCGGTCGTCCAGGTCGCGATCGACGGCTCACGAATGGACGCGCTGCCGAGTGGAAACCTGACCGCTCCCGTCACCTCCGTGGATGCGTCGCCGACCACCGAGTACGTCGCCGACGCGCGTGCGGTGTTCCAACTGAACAACAACGACCCCGCCGGGGATCGCCGCTGGCGTGAGGTGACCGTGCTGACCGGACAGAAGGCGATTCCGGTTCTGCCTGGCTGACGCCTCTGCGCTCTGGTGAATGTCTGCGCTCTGATGCATGTCGGTGCTCAGGTTCATGATTCGGCCATGGGGGACAAGAAATTCGGTGCCGGTCTGCTCGACCTGCTGTTGCCACGCGAGTGTGGTGGGTGTGGCCGCTCGGGGACTCTGTGGTGCGGTGAGTGCGCGGAACTGCTGCGCGATCATCCGCTTCAACTGAGTCCGCGCGTGGATCCGGGCGTGCCCGTCTGGGCACTCGGCCGCTACGACGGCCCCAGGCGGCGCAGTGTGATCGAGATGAAGGAACGGGGTCGTCGGGACCTCGCGATGCCTCTGGGGATCGCTGTGGCCGATGCGTTGGCCACTCTGGAACGGTGGGGCGAGCTCGGCAGCGGGGGTCGTCCGCCGATCGTGCTGGTGCCGGCTCCCACGCGCGCCCGAGCGGCGCGATCTCGCGGGGGTGATCCGGTTCGCCGGATAGCCGAAAGTGTGCGCGGAAAGCGGGAAATTGGTTCTGTCGCGGGGCGTCCGGTACGTGTCTGTCCGATTCTCCGGATGACGCGAGGTGTACGTGACTCGGTGGGACTGTCCGCGGCCGACCGGGTGACCAACGTGAACGGTCATGTGTCTCTCGACACCACTGCGATCTCTTCGATCGCCGGGGACAGTGACATCGTCCTGCTCGACGACGTCCTCACCACGGGAGCGACTGCGGCAGAGTCGGTTCGGGCCCTCTCGCTCAGTGGGATTCGGACAACTCTCGTGCTTGTCCTTGCAGGGGCTTAGATGAATTTCGTTGGAACAGTGGCACTCGCGCGCGTTACGTACTAGCGTCGGCGGCACACCCGAAAATACTGGTAGGAGGTGGTACTTCGATACTGGTGCCGGGCGGATCCCCTCTCGGTACTTGCAGAATTTGCCGCCGCCCACCGTGGGGCGGGGCCGTAATTGGGAGGTACGAGTGACGACCCCTTCGCAAGCCTCGTTTTTCATCGAGGACGCCACCATCGAGCGTTCCGAGAATGCCGCAGCTCCGAGATCCGACGTCGTAGTCAAGGGACGAAATGTCGAGATCCCCGATCACTTCCGAATCTACGTTTCGGAAAAGCTGGCGCGACTCGAACACTTCGACCCCTCCATATTCCACTTCGACGTGGAACTCCAACATGAACGCAACCGACGACAGGCCAAGAGTTGCCAGCGCGTCGAGATCACCGCTCGAGGTAAAGGCCCGGTGGCCCGAGCCGAAGCGTCCGCAGACAGCTTCTACGCCGCCTTCGAATCGGTGATCGACAAGCTCGAGAGTCGCCTCCGTCGAACCAAGGACCGCAAGAAGGTCCATTACGGCGACAAGCGACCGGTGTCCGTCGCGGAGGCAACCGCCTCCCTCGTCGACGCAGACTCACTCGGAGTCACACCGGACATTTCGCTGAACGGTCAAGAGCCGGACGAGTACGACGGCCCGGGACGCGTGGTCCGCACGAAGGATCACCCGGCCGAGCCGATGACCATCGACGACGCTCTCTACGAGATGGAACTGGTCGGACACGACTTCTTTCTCTTCCATGACAAGGAGTCGGACAAGCCGTCCGTCGTCTACCGTCGTCACGCTTTCGACTACGGATTGATCCGCCTGACATGACCCAATCGGTGGTGGGTTTGCTCGCTCGCCGCCGGTAGCGCCTACCATGGAATCCGGCCGGAGTTTTCGGACCCCGGCCGGATTTTCAGTGTGTGACCCCCTGTCGCCGAAGATTGAGGACGAAGAAGACTGTGCCGTCGCTGTCGCTATCGAAGCTGCTCCGTGTTGGTGAAGGTCGCATGGTCAAGCGGCTCAAGCACATCGCCGAGCATGTGGAATCTCTGTCGCCCGATGTCGAAGGCCTGACAGACGAGCAACTCAAAGCCAAGACCACCGAGTTCCGTGAGCGCTATGCCGCCGGGGAAACTCTCGACGAGTTGCTACCCGAGGCATTCTCGGTTGCCCGCGAGGCGTCGTGGCGCGTGATCGACCAGAAGCACTTCCACGTGCAGATCATGGGCGGCGCGGCCCTGCACTTCGGCAACGTCGCCGAGATGAAGACCGGTGAGGGCAAGACCCTGACCTGTGTTCTTCCGGCATACCTGAACGCGATCGCGGGTGACGGCGTCCACGTGGTGACGGTCAACGACTACCTCGCCAAGCGTGACTCCGAGTGGATGGGCCGCGTTCACCGCGCCCTCGGCCTCGAGACCAGTGTGATTCTCTCGGGCATGACGCCGGCCGAGCGCCGCGTCGCCTACGCAGCCGACATCACGTACGGCACCAACAACGAGTTCGGCTTCGACTACCTGCGCGACAACATGACGCATTCGTTGGACGACCTGGTCCAGCGTGGCCATGCGTTTGCCATCGTGGACGAGGTCGACTCGATCCTCATCGACGAAGCCCGAACCCCCCTCATCATCTCGGGCCCGGCCGACGGCTCCAGCAAGTGGTACAGCGAGTTCGCGCGCATCGCGCCGCTGCTGAAGAAGGACGTTCACTACGAGGTCGACATCCGCAAGCGCACCATCGGTGTGCACGAGGCGGGCGTCGAACTGGTCGAGGACCAGCTCGGTATCGACAACCTGTACGAAGCCGCGAATTCGCCGCTGGTGAGCTACTTGAACAACGCGATCAAGGCCAAAGAGCTCTACACCAAGGACAAGGACTACATCGTCCGCGACGGTGAGGTCATCATCGTCGACGAGTTCACCGGCCGCGTGCTGGTCGGCCGCCGCTACAACGAGGGCATGCACCAGGCGATCGAGGCCAAGGAGAAGGTGGAGATCAAGGCGGAGAACCAGACCCTTGCCACCATCACCCTGCAGAACTACTTCCGTCTGTACGACAAGTTGTCGGGCATGACGGGTACCGCCGAGACGGAAGCTGCCGAGCTTCACCAGACTTACACGCTCGGTGTGATCCCGATCCCGACCAACCGTCCGATGGTCCGAGTCGACAACGGCGACCTCATCTACAAGACCGAGGAAGCCAAGTTCGACGCGGTGGTCGACGACGTCGTCGAGCGCCACGAGAACGGCCAGCCCGTCCTGATCGGTACCACCAGCGTCGAGCGCTCGGAGTACCTGTCCAAGCAGTTCACCAAGCGCGGCGTTGCCCACAACGTCCTCAACGCCAAGTTCCACGAGAAGGAAGCGACCATCATCGCCGAGGCCGGTCGCTCCGGCGCGGTCACCGTCGCGACCAACATGGCCGGCCGCGGTACCGACGTCGTGCTCGGTGGTAACCCGGACATCATCGCGGACATCGCGCTGCGCAAGAAGGGCCTCGACCCGGTCACGACGCCGGACGAGTACGAAGCAGCCTGGGACGCAGTCCTGGACGAGGTCAAGGCTGAGGTCAAGGCAGACGCCGAGAAGGTCCGTGATGCCGGCGGCCTGTACGTCCTGGGCACCGAGCGTCACGAATCGCGCCGAATCGACAATCAGTTGCGTGGTCGTTCCGGACGTCAGGGTGATCCCGGCGAATCGCGGTTCTACCTCTCGCTCGGTGACGAGCTCATGCGCCGCTTCAACGGTTCGGCACTCGAGTCGATCATGACGCGCCTGAACCTGCCCGACGACGTCCCGATCGAAGCCAAAATGGTCTCGAAGGCCATCAAGAGCGCTCAGACCCAGGTGGAGCAGCAGAACTTCGAAATTCGCAAGAATGTCCTCAAGTACGACGAGGTCATGAACCAGCAGCGAACGGTCATCTACAAGGAGCGCCGCCAGATCCTCGAGGGTGAGGACATGGAAGGCCAGGTCGAGCAGATGATCACTGACGTGGTCACCGCCTACGTCGACGGTGCCACCGCCGAGGGATACGTCGAGGACTGGGATCTCGAGCAGCTGTGGACGGCGCTGAAGACGCTGTACCCGGTCGGCATCGATCACAAGACGTTGGCCGGGGAGGACGGCGCAGGCATCAACAGTGACCTGAGCCGTGACGACCTGCGAACCGCTTTGCTCGAAGACGCCCACGCGGCGTACAAGAAGCGCGAAGCCGAGATCGATGCGATCGCCGGCGAAAACGGTATGCGTGAACTCGAGCGTCGTGTCTTCCTCTCGGTCCTGGACCGTAAGTGGCGTGAGCATCTCTACGAGATGGATTACCTCAAGGAGGGAATCGGTCTGCGTGCGATGGCCCAGCGCGATCCGCTGGTCGAGTACCAGCGCGAGGGTTACGACATGTTCATCGGCATGCTCGACGGATTGAAGGAAGAGTCCGTCGGATTCCTCTTCAACCTGCAGGTCGAGGCAGCTCCGGCTCAGCCCGCAAGTGGAATTTCCGTCACCGCGGGCTCTGCCGCCGCGGCGTCCGCCACGGCGCCCAAGCCGCTCCCGACGCAGGAAGCTGCGGCCAGGACAGCCGGAACTGCCGCCCCGACGGCGTTGCGCGCCAAGGGACTTGACGACGAAGGTCCGTCGCGTCTGACGTACACCGGCCCGGACGAGGACGGCAAGGCAAAGGCAACACGTGACTCGGCTGCCGACACCGGCGACGGTGCCGCCTCTCGTCGCGAACGTCGTGAAGCCGCACGGACGCAGTCGAAGAGCAATCGAGCTCCGAAGTCCAAGCGCAAGCGCTGAGGTATTAGCGCAGTCAGTACTCGGCAGGCTGGACGGTCACACCACGTGTAGTGCGGTGACCGTCCAGCCTGTTTCGTCTGTGTGGTCGATCCGGCCTGCGACGGCAAAAGTCTGCGTGCCTCGTGTGTACGTCGCACAGACTTCGGCGGTACTCTCCGACACTGCTTGAACGTGGGTGCGGTGAACGGCCGCGCCGCCCAGCTTCCGGGCCGAGAAATCCGAAGTGTAAAGTCTCGCAACAACTTCCAGGGCGGACGGCGTCAATACGCCCTTGAGCTGCCGTGGATTTCGTCGTCGGTCGACGGTTTCGAGAACCAGACGTAGTGATCGGTTCCAGAAGATGTCGGCACCTACCAGCCGCGGTTCCGGAGCGTGAGTGAATCCGGTACTGGGCGACGTTCCGTTGTGTGGCGTCTTTCGCGGGCGACGCAGCATCCGGTCTGTTCGGCACTGCGTTCGGTCTGGCCGGCACTGTGGCCGCGACAGCACGACGGTATGCGGGTGAGGCTCGAATTGCGGCGCCGGCTCGAGAACGATCTTGCAGTCCTGCTTCATGACATCCCCCCGGATGATCCTGCGTCCGAGACAGCTGTCTCGGACTTCGCTCCCCCGAGCGATGGTGAGAAGCATGACACGAATCGCTCGAGATGTCGCCGTGATCACCATCGCGACTTAGGGTGATGGCGTGCGGGGACTTCTGTTGGATGTCGGTGGCGTGCTGTTCGGTCCGGGATCGGATCTCGACGGCTTGAGCGCGGTCGTGCGCGCGGTGAAGGCCCGCGGAATCGTGACGGGAATCGTCAGCAACGATCCCGGCGGCGCCAGTGCTCAGTGGTTGCGGGATCTCGGCGACGGGGTCTTGGTCGACGACGTGATCTTGTCCGGTGATGTCGAGATGGCAAAGCCCGACGCCGAGATCTATCTTTTGGCAGCGAGTCGTTTGGGCGTCGAGCCGGAGGATTTCGTTTTCGTGGATGATCTCGAAATCAACGTCCGGGCGGCTGTGGCCGTCGGGATGGTCGGGGTCCATCACGTCGGCTCGGAATCGACCATCGAGGAGTTGTCGATTCTGTTCGATCTCGGCGAAGGAGGGGACACGAAGCCATGGTGAACAGACTGACGACTCAGGATGCCGCTTTCTACTTCCTCGAAGCCGGGACGACGCCGATGCATGTCGGCTCGTTGGGGATCTTCAGGCAACTGCGAAACGGGATCGATCACGAGGAGTTGCTTCGACTTGTCGAAGAGCGGCTCGGATCGGTTCCGCGGTACCGACAGAGAGTTCGCGAGGTGGCGTTCGGTCTGGCCCGCCCCGTCTGGGTGGACGACTCGGATTTCGACATCACTTATCACGTACGCCGATCTGCTCTGCCCAAACCGGGTTCCGACGAACAGCTGATGGATCTGATCGCGCGGCTGACGTCGAGACCACTCGACAGCACGAGGCCGTTGTGGGAGATGTACCTGGTCGAGGGGCTGACCAGAAACAGATTTGCCATCTTCACGAAGTCTCATTCGTCGTTGGTGGACGGCGAGGCGGCTCCAGAGATCAGTCAGGTGATCTTCGATCCGGAGAAGAATCGAGCGCCAGGCCCCGAAGAATTGTGGATGCCCGCCAGGCCGCCGAGCGATACCAGCTTGTTGGTCAGTGCACTGGCGGATCTCGTGACGAGCCCGGGGGAGGGGATCGCACGGGCGCGTGCAGCGTTCAACGACGTGACCACGTCCGTCACCGAGGCTGTGAGTGCACTCGGGAAACTCGCGGAAGTGGTTCGAACGGCGACGCAGGTAGCCCCGTCGAGCCCGCTCAACGCCACCATTTCGCGCAATCGACGCCTTGCGGTGGCCAAGACGTCTCTGGAGGACTATCGACGCATTCGTGCGCGGTACGGGTGCGAGATCAACGACGTGATTCTGACCGTCATCGCAGGTGCGATGCGGAACTGGTTGCTCTCGCGCGGTGAACCGGTGACCGAGGCGACCATCGTGCGAGCGATGGTGCCCATGTCGGTCTACACCGACGGCCCGGAGAGTCCTGACGTCGACGATCCGCAAGCGCCCGGACATGTTTCCTCGTTCCTCATCGACCTGCCTGTCGGTGAACCCAACGCGGTGGTTCGGCTCTCGCACGTGGCCCATGCGACGGAGGCATTCGCGCGTCAGGGTCGGCGGGTCACCGCGCAGACGATGGTGCGAATGTCCGGGTTTGCGCCGGCGACGCTGCATGCGATGAGCTCCCGCGCGGCCAGTAGTCTGTCGCAGCGAATGTTCAACTTGATGATCACCAATGCGCCAGGGCCGCAATTTCCGCTTTACCTCGGTGGTGCTCGGATGCTCGAGATGTATCCCGTGTCGCCACTGCTCAAGAATCAGACACTCAGCATCGCCCTGACGTCGTACGACGGAAATGTCTACTACGGTTTGAATGCCGACCGTGACGCGATGTCGGACGTCGACGTCGTTCGTTCGCTGATCTTCGAGTCACTCGAGGAATTGACGGATGCGAGTCGGTGACGAACGAGCATGAAGGTGGTCTCATGAGGGTGTACGTACCGGCGACGGTCGAGATTTTGCAGCAGTTGGTCGCAGATCAGGAGTTCGACCCTATGAGCCGGACGGCTTTTGCGGTCACCCCGACTCTGCGTGAGTCGTACGCGGCGGGGGACGACGACGAGTTGGCCGAGGTCGCCATGGGTGAGGCTGCGCGTGCGTCGCTGCGACTGATCGCCGGAACCGAGGGTGACGTCACCTTCCGGCGTGCTGTCGTTGCCGCCGACGTCGACGATGCCGATGTGAAGTTACGGCCCGATCTCGACGATTCGGTAGTCCGATTGGCGGGTCCTGTCACGATGGCTCAGGTTGCATCTGTGCATGTCGACCTCGAACAGGCAGAATCGGACATCGAGCGCGCTGCTGGCATAGTCGACGCGGCGGATCTCGGTGACGCCGATGCCGAGTTCACGCTCGGTGACGCGGAGGACCACGAGTTGGCGTGGTACGCCGCGCAGGAGTTGCCGTTCTTGCTCGACCTGCTGTGAATGTGCTTACCGTGAAGTAACCTACGGTACCGTAACCTGATAACCTACGGTACCGTAGGCAGTGGGTTCGGAAGGTGAGAGGTGGAGGTCTGATGGGTCTGAAGGACTGGATCGAGGCACCGGCAGCGTCGGTAGTTCCGGCAGCGCGGTCGAAGCTCAATCTGCTTCGCGGTGCGGCGGCTCGGCTGACCACACCATTGCTTCCCGACGACTATCTTCACCTCGCGAATCCGTTGTGGTCCGCGCGCGAGCTGCGTGGTCAGATCGTCGAAGTCCGGCCCGAGACCACGGACTCGGCGACCATCGTCATCAAGCCGGGTTGGGGATTCGACTTCAACTACCAGCCAGGGCAGTACATCGGCATCGGTCTGCATATCGACGGCCGTTGGCATTGGCGGTCGTACTCACTTACCTCGCCTCCCAACTGGGAGAACAAGCGCATTTCCATCGCGGTCAAGGCCATGCCCGAGGGCTTTCTCTCGAGCCACCTCGTCAGCGGGGCCGTGCCGTCGGGAACCATCGTTCGACTGGCCACGCCTTCGGGCAACTTCGCGTTGCCGGATCCGCCACCGGAGAAGATCTTGTTCATCACTGCCGGCAGTGGCATCACTCCGGTCATGGGCATGTTGCGGACGATGAACCGGCGCGGTCAATTGCCCGACGTCATGCACATCCACTCGGCTCCGACGGAATCCGACGTGATGTTCGCCGACGAACTCACAGCACTGCACGCCGAGCACGAGGACTTCGTGAGCCACGTTCAACTCACGCGACGTGACGGAAAGTTCAAACTCAGTTCTCTCGACACGGTCTGCCCCGACTGGCGCGAGCGCCACACCTGGGCGTGCGGACCCCTCCCGTTGCTCGACGAGCTCGAAGACGTCTGGAAGGCGGAAGGCATCGAGGATCGACTCCACATGGAGCGGTTCGCCGTATCGCGCATCGACGCTTCGGCCGACGGTGGCACGGTCACGTTCGAGAAGTCGGGTAAGACGATCACCGTCGACGGTGCGACGACGCTTCTGGAGGCAGGCGAGCAGTCCGGTGCCTTGATGCCGTTCGGTTGCCGCATGGGCATCTGCCAGACGTGTGTCGTACCTCTCGTTGCCGGCCACGCGATCGATCTACGCTCGGGGAAACAGCACGCGGAGGGCGAGCGCATCCAGACGTGCATCTCCGCCGCCGCCGGCGACTGTACGCTGGACGCATAGCTTCTAGGCACACGGAGGACCACGGTGGCCATCACCGATATCAAAGAGTTTTCGCACCTCACCGAGGCCGATGTCGAAGCTCTCGGACGTGAACTCGATCAGATTCGACTCGACATCGAAGACTCTCGTGGGATCCGGGACGCCCGCTACATTCGTCGCGTCATTCGCGTCCAGCGGGCGTTGGAGCTCGGCGGGCGTATCGCATTGTTCGGCAGTCGGTACCGACCGGCATGGTTGGTCGGCACGACCCTGCTGAGCCTGTCGAAGATCATCGAGAACATGGAGCTCGGGCATAACGTCATGCACGGGCAATGGGACTGGATGAACGATCCCGAGATTCACTCCGTCTCGTGGGAGTGGGATCAGACCGGTCCTTCCGAGCATTGGAAGCGCGCCCACAACTACCAGCACCACACGTACACCAACGTCGTCGGTATGGACGAGGATCTCGGTTTCGGGATTCTGCGTATGACTCGTGACGAGCCGTGGAAGCCGATCAACCTCTTCCAGCCGATCGCCAACGTGATCTTGGCGGCCACGTTCGAGTGGGGCATCGCGCTGCACGACCTCACGGCGGCAGCCGAGTTGGAGGGCGCGGAAAAGGGGCAGCTGAACTCGCAGGCGAACAAAGACTTCGCGCGCAAGATATTTCGTCAGGTGGGCAAGGACTTCATCTTGTTCCCGGCGCTGACGGGTCCGGCGTGGAAGTCGACCATGTCGGCCAATGCGACCGCGAACCTCGTGCGCAACCTGTGGGCGTACGTCGTCATCTTCTGTGGCCACTTCCCGGACGGTGCCGAGAAGTTCACTGTTGCCGAATTCGAGCAGGAGACTCGTCACGAGTGGTACCTGCGCCAGATGCTCGGTAGTGCAAACTTCAATTCCGGCAAGCTCATGGGACTCATGAGCGGCAATCTGAGCTACCAGATCGAGCACCACGTGTTTCCTGATCTGCCGAGTAACCGCTATCCCGAAATCGCTGTGAAGATGCGTGCATTGTGCGAGAAGTTCGATCTCCCGTACACCACCGGCTCGCTCTTCAAGCAGTATCTTCTGGCTCTGCGCACCATCCACAAGTTGGCTTTGCCGGACAAGTGGCTGACCGCAACCTCGGACAATGCTCCGGAAACGTCTTCGGAACTGCGGTTCCGCGACTCGGGATTCCGGGACGCAGCCATGGCGATGGTCGAGGACCTTCGTACCGATCCGATCACCGGTAAGCGTCTCGGTTTGCTGACCGCACTCAAGTCGCAGGCCCGTTCCCGCATGCCGAAGCGCCGGAAGTGATATAGGTTACATCGGGAAAAACCTAACCTACGGTGCCGTAAGTTACGCTACAGTAGGTGCAGTTGATCTGAACGATTCGAATCGATGATCGTTCTGCACTTACTACTTTGCGCCTAACTCACTGCTAGGAGGCTTTCCATGGCGATTGCAGATGTCAAGGAATACGCACATCTCACGGACGCCGACATCGAAGCGCTCGGCCGCGAACTCGACGCGATTCGTCGCGACATCGAGGAGTCGCGCGGCGAGAAGGATGCGCGATACGTGCGCAACGTCATTCGTCTGCAGCGTTCGCTCGAAATCGGCGGCCGCGCAGTGCTTTTCGCCAGCCGTCGTCGTCCGGCGTGGCTCGCCGGAGTTGGCCTGCTGACGCTCTCGAAGATCATCGAGAACATGGAACTCGGGCACAACGTGATGCACGGGCAGTGGGACTGGATGAACGACCCGGAGATCCACTCCACCTCGTGGGAGTGGGACGTCACCGGCCCGTCTGCGCACTGGAAGCAGACCCACAACTACCTGCATCACAAGTACACCAACGTCCTCGGAATGGACGACGACGTCGGATACGGACTCCTCCGCGTCACCCGCGATCAGCGCTGGAAGCCCTTCAACGCCGGCAACCTGGTCTACAACACGCTGCTCGCGCTGTTCTTCGAGTACGGCATCGCCGCTCAGCACCTCGAGCTCGGCAAGGTGGCCAAGGGCCGCGCCGACAAGGAAGAGACGCAGCGCAAGCTCCGTGAGGTCGGCGAGAAGATCGGCAAGCAGGTCCTGCGCGACTACGTCATCTACCCGGCCATCACCGGCCCGGCGTGGAAGAGCACATTGTCGGCCAACTTCACCGCCAACACTCTGCGGAACGTGTGGACCAACGCGGTCATCTTCTGCGGCCACTTCCCGGACGGTGCCGAGAAGTTCACCAAGGAAGACATCGACAAGGAAACGCAGGCTCAGTGGTACCTGCGTCAGATGCTCGGCAGCGCCAACATCGAGGGCAGCGCGCTCATGGACTTCATGACGGGCAACCTGAGCTACCAGATCGAGCACCACCTGTTCCCCGATCTGCCCAGCAACCGCTACAAGGACATCGCGGTCACGGTGCGTCAGCTCGCGGACAAGTACGACTTGCCGTACACGACCGGCCCGCTTGCCGTGCAGTACGCCAAGTCCTGGCGAACCATCGCCAAGCTGTCGCTGCCCAACAAGTACCTCAAGGACACCGTCGACAATGCGCCCGAGACGGCGTCGGAGCGGATGTTCGACGGCGAACTGACCTCGACTGTCGATCCCGTGACCGGGCGTCGCAGTGGCCTCAAGAGCGCCATCGCACGTAAGCGCAAGAGCGGAAAGCTGCGCAGCCTCCTCGGCCTGCGCTGATCGTCGACTGCGCTGACCGTAGACAGCAAGCGGCCCGACACCATTCGATGGTGTCGGGCCGCTTTGCTGTTCTCGCCCGGAACGTCGCTCGGGGGCGCTCAGTACTGATCGTTGGACTTGATCGCTTCCAGCAGTTGTCGCACAGCGACGACGCGTCGAGCTGATTTGCCCTCCAACAGGTCGAGCTTGCATTCGGGATCTGCCGGCGGTCCGAGGTGCGTGCATCCGCGCGGGCAATCCTCGATCGCCGCAGCGAGATCCGAGAACGCCGCCACTACGTTCTCGGGCGAGATGTGCGCCAGACCGAACGAACGGATGCCCGGGGTGTCGATCACCCAGCCGCCACCGGCGAGAGGGAGTGCCACCGATTGCGTTGACGTGTGCCGGCCCTTCCCGACTCCGGATACGATGCCGACCGCTCGATTGGCATCGGGGACAAGGCGATTGACCAGTGTCGACTTTCCGACGCCGGAATGTCCGATCAGGGCGGTCAACTTGTGCTCGAGGATCTGCGTCAGTTCGTCCAGGGGATCGTCGCGACCGGCGACGACCACTTGGATGTCGAGGTCGGCGAACGTGCTCGCGAATTCCTCCGGCGGTTCGAGGTCGCTCTTGGTCAGGCAGACGATCGGCGTCAGGCCACCCACGTAGGCGGCGACCAGTGCGCGCTCGACGAAGCCGGTGCGCGGTGGGGGATCGGCGAGTGCCACGACGATGAGAAGCTGCTCCGCGTTCGCGACGACGATGCGTTCGAAGGGATCGGTGTCGTCGGCGGTCCTTCGCAGAACCGTCGAACGCTCGGAGACCCGGACGATGCGCGCAAGGGTGTCGGTTTTGCCCGACAGATCGCCGACTATGTCCACCTGATCGCCGACGACGATGGGGGTTCGGCCAAGTTCGCGGGCGCGCATCGTGACGATCAGCCGGTCGGGATCGCCGCCGAGGACGCAACCCCAACGGCCACGATCCTTCGACACCACCATCCCCGATTCGGCCGAGAGATGTTCGGGCCGAGTCTTCGTACGGGGGCGGGATCCGCGCCCGGGGCGTACCCGGACGTCGGACTCGTCGTACTGCCGCGGACTCAGAAGCTTGCCTTCGGTGTCGCCGGCGAACTCTCGAGCATGTCGATCCACATGTTCTCGAAGCCCGGCAGTGTCTTGGCTGTGGTTCCGACATCGTCGACCTCGACACCGTCGACGACCAGGCCGATGATGGCGCCGGCTGTTGCCATGCGGTGGTCGGCATACGAGAGCCATTGTCCGCCATGGAGTTCCGCGGGAACGATCGTCAGGCCGTCATCGGTTTCGGTGACGGAGCCGCCGAGTTTGTTGATCTCGTCGGCGAGGGCGGCGAGACGGTCTGTCTCGTGCCCGCGCAGGTGCGCGATTCCTCGTAGATGCGAGGTGCCCTCGGCGAGAGCGGCCAGGGCCGCCACGGTGGGGGTCAGCTCTCCCACGTCGTGGAGGTCGATGTCGATGCCGCGCAGTTTCTCCGGGCCGCGGACGGTCAGGACACCATCGGCGAGAGTGACGTCGGCCCCCATCGAGGCGAGGATCCCGCGGATCGCGTCGCCGGGTTGCGTCGTCGACGACGGCCACATCGGGACGCTGACGGTTCCGCCGGTCACTGCGGCAGCGGCCAGGAACGGTGTGGCGTTGGAGAGATCGGGTTCGATCGCCCAGTCCACGGCGCGCACCGGCCCCGGTGCCACACGCCAGGTGTCCGCGTCACCGCCCGTGGCTGGCGTCGTCACGGAAACTCCGGCCTCGCGGAGCATCTCGACGGTCATGTCGATGTGTGGCATGGACGGGACGGGCTTGCCGTCGTGGTGAACGGTGACACCCTCTTCGAACGCAGTAGCCGAGAGCAGGAGACCGGAGACGAACTGCGACGAACCGGATGCGTCGATGGTGACCGTCCCGCCGCGTAGGGATCCGGTTCCGGTGACGGTGAACGGGAGTGCGTCACCCTCGATCCGAGCGCCGAGACCGCGCAGTGCTTCCAAGATGGTGCCGAGCGGTCGTGTGCGTGCTTGCTCGTCGCCGTCGAAGTGGACGATGCCGTCGGCCATCGCGGCGAGTGGCGGCAGGAAGCGCATCACGGTGCCGGCCAGGCCGCAGTCGACCTCGCCGCCGCGCAGGGGTCCAGGGGTGATGCGAAGCGTGGTCGCATCACCGGCTTCCGCGACGCCGATGCCGAGGTCACGCAGAGCTGCGATCATCAGGTCGGCGTCACGGCTGCGGAGTGCACCGGTGATCGTGGACGGGCCATCCGCAAGTGCGGCCAGAATCAGAGCTCGATTGGTGATGGACTTGGATCCGGGCAGCGTCACCACTGCATCGACGGGTGCTTGGGCCCTCGGGGCGCTCCACAGACTCAGACTCACATGGTCCATCTTCTCTCATCGGTGGGGGAATGGTCGAAACCGTGCCACCCTGGGTGTCATGTGCGGAAGGTATGCGACCACAGCGGACCCGGCCACCCTGGCGGTGGAACTCGACGCGCTCGACGAGACCGACCACTCGGCGCCCGTCGAAGCCGATTACAACGTGGCCCCCACGACCGAGGTGTTGACCGTCGTCGAACGCCACGATCGGGAGAACCCCGACAGCGATCCGGCCAAGAGGATTCGGCGGATGCGGTGGGGATTGGTGCCGTCGTGGACCAAGGAACTGGGCAAAGGCCCGGTCCTGTTCAACGCCCGCGCCGACTCGCTGGCGGAGAAGCCGGCGTTTCGGACCGCCTTCAAGTTCAAGCGTTGCCTGGTCCCCATGGACGGGTGGTACGAGTGGCAGACCGAGGCCACCGGCGGGAAGAAGGCAGCGAAGATTCCTTACTACATGCACCCCGACGACGGATCACGGCTGTTCATGGCGGGCGTGTGGTCTGCCTGGCGGGACCCGAGGGTCGAGAACGCGAGCCCCGTTCTGAGCTGCTCGATCGTCACGGTCGACTCTCTCGGTCACCTCGAGCAGGTTCACGACCGCATGCCCCTCGCCCTGCCTCGTGACCGCTGGGAGGCGTGGCTCGATCCCGACAACACCGTCGATTCGGCTCTGCTCGAACCGGTACCGGACCTCTTCGAGCGGATCGACGTCGATCGAGTCCGGCCGCTGGTCAACAGTGTCAAGAACAACGGGCACGAGTTGATCGAGCCGGACGTCGACCGTGCCGGCGAGCAGATCAGCCTGCTCTAGCAGTCAGCCGAGAGCCCAGGTGACGGTCACTTCGAACGAGACCTGCTGGGTTCCCGGGGCGAGAACCATGTCGGACATCGAGGCGTCGGGAGCGCGCATGGTCTGACCGCCACTCGTGTCGTGTGCCTCGGTGATGGTCACGACGTTTTCGAGCGACGTCCCGGACAGATCCGCGTACTGCTCGGCACGGTTCTTCGCGTCCTCGAAGGCACGGGTGCGAGCGTCGGCCAGAAGCTGAGAGTCGTCGTCGATGGCGAAGGCGACGTTACCGAGCCGTGCCGCGTTTCCGCCCGCCGCGATGCCGGCGTCCAGGACAGAAGAGGCCTTGTCGAGATCGCGGACGACGATTCGTACCGAGTTGGTCGCCCGGTAGCCGGTCACGTTGCCGCCGACGAACGGTCCGCCGCTGGCGTCGTACTGCGGCTGGACGGACAGATCGCTTGTCTGCACGTCCTCGGGGGCAACCCCGGCGGCGACTATCGCGTCGATCATCTGACGGGCCTTGTCATTCGCCTCCGAGACCGCTCCCGATACATCCGGGGCAACCACCTCGATGCCGATGTCGGCATTGAGGATGTCCGGCGCCCCGCGGACCTGCCCTGATCCGACTACCGTGACTTCCTTGGCGGCATTGTCCGAACTCCCGCAGGCCGTCAGCGAGACGGTGAGGGCTGCCGCTGCAGCGGTCAGTGCAAGAGTTTTCAGGTGTGGTCGCATGGTGAGACCGTAGCGACCGGATACTCAGCCCGCCGTGATTTGCGCCGTGACCGCGCCACTGAGCTGCGTGAGGTCCGTCGGAGCCAGCTCGATTTCGAGCCCGCGTCGGCCGGCGCTGCAGAGAATGCGGTCCCAGTCGAGCGCCGACGCATCGATCACTGTCGGCAGTTTCTTGCGCTGGCCGAGCGGTGAGATACCGCCGAAGACGTAGCCGCTCGAGCGCTCGGCTTCGGCGCGATCGGCCATGACGGCTTTGCTCGCACCGAGGGCAGCGGCTGCAGCTTTGAGCGAGAGCTTGTCCGGGACCGGCAGGACCGCGACGGCGAGCTTGCCGGTGTCGAGTTTGACGACCAAGGTCTTGAAGATCTGGGCGGCCTCGACGCCTGTCGACTCTGCCAGTGCAGTGACCGCCTCGTCGCCGAAAGATTCGGCGCGAGGATCGTGGTCGTAGCTGTGGACGCGGTGCGGTGTCTTCGACTTGTCGAGAAGTACGGTCGCAGGGGTCGCTGTTCCGGCCATGTGGAACACCCTATGTGGATCGCCGACAGGTGCATTCGACCAGGCCGGGAACAGAGTCGCTGACTCCCGTGTTGGTACCAGTTGATGAAACTTGTCCCGAGAAGCGAAGGAGCGACCGTGCTGGCTGTGTGTGAGCCACCACCGGCCCGTGGGTCGGATCTTCAGTTGGCGGTAACCTTGATCCCTACGGCTAGTGAAGGGATCAGAGTGCTGGAACACGACCGGCCCAAGGACGAACCGTCAGGGGTAGCTGAACCTATCGACGGCGCAGTGTCCGAAACGCCCGAAACTGCGGATGAGTTGATTGCCCGGTTCGAGCGCGACGCGCTCCCGCTGCTCGACCAGTTGTACGGCGCTGCCCTGCGCATGACGCGGAATCCGGCTGATGCCGAGGATCTCGTGCAGGAGACGTACGTCAAGGCGTACACCGCTTTCCGTTCGTTCCGTGCCGGTACCAACCTGAAAGCCTGGCTGTACCGGATTCTCACGAACACCTACATCAACTCGTACCGCAAGAAGCAGCGCCAACCCGCGCAGTATCCGACGGACGAGATCACCGACTGGCAGTTGGCCGCCACCGCCGAGCACACTTCGACGGGGCTGCGATCGGCCGAGGTGGAGGCGCTCGACGCGTTGCCTGACGACGACATCAAGGCGGCGCTGCAGTCGCTTCCCGAGGAATTCCGTATGGCCGTGTACTACGCCGATGTCGAAGGATTCCCGTACAAGGAGATCGCGGAGATCATGGGCACACCCATCGGAACGGTGATGTCGCGACTGCACCGTGGTCGCAAGCAATTGCGTGGTCTTTTGGCCGATGTCGCAAAAGACCGGGGATTCAATCGGGACGGCGCGGTCGACACAGCCACAGTCGCAGCCACCGAGACGGAAGGTGTCACACGATGAGTGAGCAGGACGAATTCGAAAGGCTCGACTGCTCGGCAGTCATCGCCGACGTCTGGTTGATGCTCGACGGTGAATGCGACGATTCAAGTCGTGCTCGCCTGCAGCGTCATATCGACGATTGTGGATCGTGCCTCGAGGCCTACGGGATCGAAGAGAAGGTCAAGAGCCTGATCAACCGTAAGTGCGGCGGAGACCATGCGCCGGAAAGCCTGCGTCAGAGGCTCACCGTCGAGTTGCGTCGGACCATCGTCATAGCGACTACCGAAACCGACAGCTAGCCCGTCAGCGAAGATCTGAGCGGCAGCAGTCGTAAGGCAGTAACGCCGAGGGGCGGGGAAGCAATGCTTCCCCGCCCCTCGGACGTTTTGTTGCGCTACATGTCAGGCGTTTGGACGCTTGCCATGGTTAGCGGCGTTGCCCTTACGGCTGCGCTTCTTACGACCACGCTTACCCATGATTGGTCTCCCTTCTGTTTCTTTCGCGTCATTGTTTCACGCCGATGCCGGTGTGGTTCCATTGGCAGGTCGATCGAGTGATCCGTCGACGTATTTTCGTGGTCAGAGTGCAGTTCCGACAGAAGTGAGGTTCACGATGGCAGAAGACGTGCGCGCCGAGATGGTTTCGACGGTCTACCAGGTCGTCGTGAGCGAGGGAGACGTCGTTGCGGACGGCGACACCCTGGTCATCCTCGAATCCATGAAGATGGAGATTCCCGTCCTGGCCGAGGTTCCGGGAACGGTGACGACGGTGGGCGTCAAGGTCGGCGACGTGATTCAGCAAGGCGATCTGATCGCCGTGATCTCCTAAGCCGGACGATGTCCACTCTCAGTGACCTCCTCGCCGAACACACCGATCTTCCCGGTGCGGCGGTCGACCATCTCCAGCGCGTCGTGGGGGAGTGGCAACTGCTCGCCGACCTCTCCTTTGCCGACGTTCTCTTGTGGGTGGGCACCGAATCGGAGAAGAACCGATCCGAGGGGACGGTCATCTGCGTCGCGCATTGCCGGCCGACAACGGCATCGACGGCTTTTCCGGAGGATGCGGTCGGAACGGTCGTTTCCGAGTCCGAGCACCCGCAGGTTCTTCGCGCTCTCGTGGAGGGCCGCGTCGTGCGCGGGGAAGACGAGACGTGGCGTGAAGGAATGCCGCCGCGTCGGGAAGCCGTTCCGGTGCGTCTGGACGGGCGAGTCATCGCTGTTCTGAGCCGCGACACCAACCTGTCGCACCAGCGAGCGCAGAGTCCGCTCGAACTCGCGTATCTCGATTGCGCCGAAGACCTGTGTCAGATGATCAGCGACGGAACCTTCCCGATCCGAGAATCGCGCTCCGACACGAACTCGAGCCCACGTGCGGGCGACGGCTTCATCCGCCTCGACACCGAAGGCACAGTCGTCTATGCCAGCCCGAACGCCCTCTCGGCCTATCACCGGATGGGTCTGAGCTCGGATCTGGTGGGCCAAGACCTCGCGGCACTGACCCGTTCGTTGGTCACCGACCCGTTCGAGTCTCAGGAAGCTGCGGGATACATCCGAGATACGTTGGCGGACAAGCCCGGTCGCCGTATGGAGATCGAGGCGCGCGGGGCAACCGTTCTGCTGCGGGCCCTGGTTCTCAAGCCTGGCGGCCGGCATGTCGGTGCTGCGGTCGTCGTCCGCGACGTCACCGAGGTCAAGCGTCGTGATCGCGCTCTGCTGAGCAAGGACGCAACCATCCGCGAGATTCACCATCGAGTGAAGAACAATCTGCAAACCGTCGCGGCGCTTCTGCGTCTACAGGCCAGGCGAACCGGCAACGACGAAGCGCGACAAGCGTTGACAGAGTCGGTGAGACGCGTGACGTCCATCGCCCTCGTTCACGACACCTTGTCGATGTCGGTGGACGAAGAGGTGGATCTCGACGAGGTGATCGACCGGTTGGTTCCCATGCTCTCCGATGTCGCGGGAGTAGGTGTGCCGGTGACGATTCGGCGTGAGGGCAGTTTCGGAGTGTTCTCCGCCGAGCGCGCCACCCCGCTGGTCATGGTGCTGACGGAGTTGGTGCAGAACGCGATCGAGCACGCTTTCGATCCGGGTGTGACCGGCACGGTCACACTCAGTGCCGAGCGTTCTGCACGCTGGTTGGACGTGATCATCCACGACAACGGGCGCGGCCTGCCGGAGAACTTCGACCTCGAGAAATCCGATCGCCTCGGACTCCAGATCGTGCGGACTCTGCTGGGAGCCGAGCTCGGTGGCTCGCTCGGACTGCACCCGGGAAGCGGAGGCGGTACCGACGCGGTTCTGCGTGTGCCGCTCGGTAGACGTTCTGCGCGTTACTGATTCGAGCCGCGTTAGCGATTCGAGCAGACAAAAAGCCCGGCACCATGTGGTGCCGGGCTGTCGTCTTCGACTGTGCAGAGGGGCTGTTCTCCGCCGCGAGTCGAACGTCTCGGTTCTACCTAGACGGAAGTGCGTGCACGGGTACGTGCGTTACGACGCTTGAGTGCGCGACGCTCGTCTTCGCTCATTCCGCCCCAGACGCCTGCATCCTGGCCGGACTCGAGAGCCCACGACAGGCACTCGGCGGTGACGGGGCAGCGGTTGCAGACAACCTTGGCATCAGCGATCTGAGCGAGGGCCGGTCCACTGTTTCCCACAGGGAAGAACAGTTCGGGATCCTCGTCGCGACAGATTGCGTTGTGGCGCCAGTCCATCTTTTTTCGCTCCTTAATTGGGTGTGTATTCACACCATTTGGTACCAATGAGTTTGTGTGTGCGTCATCAATGTTTCCGCACTGTTACTTGTGAATGCTTTCACGAACTCGCGGTATGTCAATAGGTTTGAACGGGTTCGTGGGCCAACTCACTAATTTGTGACACACCTGACGGCCACCTGGGCGTCACCGGCATTTTACCCGATTTCGACCTTTTGGCACCAGAGTTTTTGCAGGTCAAACGTGTTGCCTGACTCACGTCGTAATCGGTGCGAACACTTCCAGTGCATCCGGGACCGAGGTGAATTCGACCTTTTCACGAAGTCCGATGTAGTCGCCGTCCATCTGGAGTCCGATCGGTCGCGACGATTCGATGGTGATTGTCGGGACGTCGTCGGTGCGTAAGAGGACCTTCGATTTCGGCTCCGCGCCGCGTGCGAGTAGTTGCCGCACAACCCGCAGGGACGGCAGAACTTTGGTGCTCGTCATGGCGAAGATGCCGAGTCCACTGTCGAAGGTCGTTCCCGGATTGGTGTGGACGGGACGCTCTTCCAGATATGTCCACGGGCTCGAGTTCGAGACGAATGCGTAGTGGACTCCGGAGACGGGATCCTGATCGGGAAGGTGGACGGTCAGCGCTGGTTCGGCTCGCTTGGCACGGAAGAACGCCGCGATCGCGGTTCGGACATACCGGGCGGGTGTGGCGGCGTCACCGTTCTTACGGCTGGCGTCGACGGCCTCGCACACATCGGCGTCGAGGCCCATTCCGGCGTTGAACGTGAACCAACGGTTGTCGCAGTGTGCGAGCCCGATTCGGCGCCTGGTCCGTTCGGAGAGGAGGTCGACGAGTTGGTTCGTGGCGTCGATCGGGTCGGCGGCAATACCGAGTGAGCGCGCGAAAACGTTTGCCGAGCCTCCCGGGACGACAGCGATCGTCGGGATCGGACCGACCGGAACCGATTTCATCGACGCGGGATGCGGTGACCCGAGCAGTCCGTTGACCACTTCGTTGACCGTTCCGTCGCCACCGTGGACGATCACCGAGCCGAAGCCGTCTTCGTGGGCTTCGCGCGCCAGTTCGGCAGCATGACCCCGATGTGTGGTGTGCGCCACAGTAAGTCGCACCCGACTCTCGAGGGCGTGTGCCAACAGGTCACGACCGGCAGCGGTGGTGGAGGTGGCATTGGGATTGACGATCAGCAGTGCGCGCACGGGGCATGAGCCTATCCGGTGTCGTGTTCTAGGCTGGCCTCGTGCCGAATACCGCCAGTCCGAACGCCCTGCCCAAGACAGTCACATGGGCAGGTGCCCTCGTGACGCTTCAAGGGCTGGTTGCCGCCGGGTTCGCGATCGTCGCAGTGATTCGCGGTGCAACCGGCCACGATCAGAGCGTCACCAACGGATACGGATTTGCCGCCTGGGTCGCGATCCTCGGCGGCGCGGTGTTGGCTGCCGGTATCGCTTTGCTGACGGGCCGCCGGTGGGGCCGGGCAATCGCCGTCGTCGCGCAGTTGCTGCTCCTGCCGGTCGCCTGGTCGCTCCTGACCGATTCGCATCAGGTGCCACTCGGCATCGTTCTGGGTGTCGTCGTTCTCGGCGCTCTGGGCTGCCTGTTCTCGGCTCCGACGTCTCGATGGATGGCAGCGGAGTACGGAGCGTACGCAGACGAGGTCTCGCCGGAAGAGGGGCGCCCGGACGAGACCGAAGAGCCGCGGGACAAGTAGGACGGAACGCCTACGCTGCTTCAGACCTACTCAGCTTCCGCTCTACTCAGCTTCGGCGGCGAGAGCTCCGAGGTGAGTACCGGTCAGGCGATACGTGGTCCACTCCGTCTTCGCGTCGGCGCCGAGTGACTCGTAGAACTTGATCGAGGGGGTGTTCCAGTTGAGCACCGACCAGGACAGCCGGGTGTAGTCGTTGTCGGTGCACTCCTTGGCGAGTGCGGCCAGAAGAGCCTTCCCGTGGCCTGATCCGCGCTGACTGGGCTTGACGTAGAGGTCTTCGAGGTAGATGCCGTGAGCGCCGTCCCACGTCGAGAAATTGCGAAACCACAACGCCATGCCGACGACGTCGTCGGCCGAATTCACAGCGACGTGCGCGAAGGCCGTCGCGGCCGGCCCGAACAACGCCTCGCCGATCTGTTCCGCCTTCACGGTGCACTCGTCGAGGGCCTTCTGGTAGTCGGCCAACTCGTAGATCATGTCGGTGATCGGCTGGACGTCTGCGGGCGTGGCGCGTCGGATCATAAGGAGAATCTTAGGCCTCAAGCCTCGACGAGCGGCGGCACGTTGTGATGGACGAGGTGGGTGGCGCCGTGCTCGTAACCGAGAACCGAGTATGCGCCGGGGGACAAGGCGAAACGCTTTCCTTCCGTCACCGGGAGCTCGAGCCAGCGGGCGATGAGTGCGCGTGAGAAGTGGCCGTGCCCGATCAGGATCACGTCGCGTTCGGGTAGTTGTGAACGCACCATCGACAGCACCATGTCGGTGCGGGCGTGGATCTGATCGGCCTGCTCGCCGCCGGGGCACGGGTGCGTCCAGACGGTCCAATCGGGCACAGTTGCGCGGATCTCGGGCGTCGTGAGGCCTTCGTAGTCGCCGTAGTCCCATTCGGACAGTGCGTCCCAGGTTCGCTCTTCCGGCAGGCCGGCGAGATCGCCCGTCAACTGTGCGCGCAGCCGCGGACTCGTCAGAATCATGGGGTTCCGGAGGTCGAGGGTTCGCAAGCGATTTCCGGTCGCGGTTGCCTGCATCTCGCCGAGCGGAGTCAGCGGAACCTCGGTCCGGCCCGTGTGTTTCCCGGTGCGTGCCCACTCGGTTTCACCGTGTCGCATGAGTACGACGCGAGCACCGAGGGGGATCGACGAGGGGGCGGACTGGGACGTCATGTCGACCATCATTGCAGGCTGCCTCGCGTGTGTAGCTCGCCTCCTGGCGCGAAGTGCGCAAGGATCTACGTGTGACGACGGTTCTCGCAGTGGCGAATCAAAAGGGCGGCGTGGCTAAAACCACCACCGTCGCTTCTCTCGGTGCGGCTTTGTCCGCGCTCGGACAACGAGTTCTGGTGGTGGATCTCGACCCGCAGGGCTGCCTGACGTTCTCGCTCGGACACAACCCGGATCGCCTCGAGCGTTCGGTCAACGAGGTCCTGGCAGGTGATCTCGACGCGGTCGACGCCGTGCTGAAGACGGACGACGGTATGGATCTCCTGCCGGCCACGATCGATCTCGCGGGCGCCGAAGCGCTGCTCCTGATGCGACCCGGTCGAGAGTTCGCGCTCAAGCGGGCGCTGTCTCCGCTCCTGGGCTCTTACGACGTCATCATCATCGACTGCCCACCGTCGTTGGGTGTGCTCACACTCAACGGATTGACTGCGGCGCAGTCGGTTCTGGTTCCACTACAATGCGAAACCCTCGCACACCGCGGCGTCGGACAGCTGCTGCGTACGGTTCGTGAAGTCCAAGCCATCACCAACCCGGATCTTGTTCTGCTCGGCGCACTTCCGACTCTGTACGACGCTCGAACCACGCACAGTCGCGACGTGCTCGCCGACGTCAGCGACCGCTACTCCCTGGCCGTTCTGGCGCCTCCGATCCCACGCACCGTCAAGTTCGCCGAGGCGTCCGCGTCGGGTGCGACGGTCCTCGCCGGACGAAAGAACAAGGGCGCGGATGCCTATCGAGAACTCGCCGACAATCTCGTAAAGCATTGGGCTGGAAACGAAGTCGTGACTTTCGCGCCGGAACTGGCGATCTGAGGAAGGTGAGCTTCTAGCGCAGCGCGAACAAGGTATCGCCGCGCTGTTCCAGAATCGTCTCGCCCGCACTGGCGAGCACGATCGGCGTCGCCGTCTCACCGCGGTCGACTGCGATCATGCGCTGCACCGCTCCGTCCGACGGACTGACGGCTGCAATGCCGCCCGGAACGGGGATGAGCATCTGACCGGCAACCATGCTTCCGGGTCCTGACGTTCCGTTGACGATCCACGTCGGAGCCAGATCGCTCAGGCGCAGGTTGACGGTCTGCGAGCCGGTCCACCACGTGATCGAAGCCTTGTCGGCGTGGGTGCGGGCGCCTTCGGTCACCGTTCCCTCGATCGGATAGTCGACGATCGGATTGCCGGATCCGTCGAAAATGGTGATGCGAGAAACGGTTCCGTTGGCTGCGGGGAGATAGACCGCCGTCTTTTCGCCGGCCACGGCCAGCAGGCGGGCGCCCTCGGAGTCGAGGAGAATCGCGGATCCGTACTCTTCGGGTTCCTGGGCGTCCTTGGGTGCGGGATTCATCACCGTCAACCTGTTGGAGGCTTCACCGGGGCAGCGTTCGAGTACCGAGACTCGGTTGGCGCTCGACGCAGCGTCGAGCAGCGTGCATCCGGTGCGGGGTTGCTTGTTGGGGTTGACCTTCGCGTCGACCCGGCCGTACTCGAGGGTTCGGACGAGGTCCGAGCGCCACAGCTCCATTCGCTCACTGCCGCGCGAAATCAGGTAGGTGCCGTCCGCTGAAAGGCTGACCGCGGAATCGGCGTCGCTGTTGCGCTGGTCCTTTCGGGCGCCGGTGTCGGCGACCAGTGACGTGACCTGAGAGCAACCGCGATCATCCTGATAGACGCTGACGACGCGATCCCACGAACCGATCGCGCCGCACAGCGGAATGTTGCGCGCGTATCGCCACACTTCTTCGCCCGTTGCCGGATCGCGGCCGATCACCTCGGAGCCGTCGGCGGTGACGACGGCATTTCCGACGGTGATCGGTGCCGTCGAGTCGGCACTGGGAGATTCCCACGTCTGCTTCAGGATGTCGGGTAACAACACCGACGTCGACAGAGGTGGGAGTGGAGATTCGGCGGTGACCGAGGTGGTTCCGCGCGCATCACTGCGCAACCACACAACGGTCACCGCCACGATTACGGCCAGCGCGATTGCCAGCGCACCGATCACATCTGAGCGAGTACGCCTTTCGGGAGCCAGCACATCGGCAGCTTACTCTGCGGCGCCTGCCGTCGCGGAAGCCGCGGGGCGACGACGCCGACGGCGACGCGGCTTGGCCGCTCCGTCTTCGTCCGAGTTCTCGGCAGCGGTTGCCGCGGGTGCCGAAGGGGGAGCTGTGGTGGCGCCGGCGGTGGTGGACGTCGCAGCGTCGGTCGAAGCGCCGGCGCGGGTGCGGCGACGGGTCCGGTTGCGGCGGGGAGCGGCCTTCTCTTCGTTGCCGTCCGAGTCGGTCGACTTCGGCGCGTCTGCTTTGTCCGTTGCTGCTTTGTCCGTTGCTGCCTTCTCAGGGGCGGCCTTGGCCTTGCGAACAGTGCCCTTGGCATCGGCCGGAATGGACAACTCTTCGTAGAGGTGCGGCGAGCTGGAGTAGGTCTCGACCGGGTCGGGGATTCCGAGGCTCAGTGCCTTGTCGATGAGCTGCCAGCGAGGGATGTCGTCCCAGTCGACCAGCGTGACGGCGATGCCGGTGCGTCCGGCGCGGCCGGTACGACCGATGCGGTGGACGTAGGTCTTCTCGTCCTCGGGGCACTGGTAGTTGATGACGTGGGTGACATCGTCGATGTCGATACCGCGGGCAGCGACGTCGGTGGCGACCAGAACGTCGACCTTGCCGTTACGGAAGCCCTTCAGCGCCTTTTCACGGGCGATCTGGCCGAGGTCACCGTGGACGGCACCGACGGAGAAGCCGCGCTCGGCGAGATCGTCGGCGACTTTCTGGGCTGTGCGCTTGGTGCGGGTGAAGATCATCGTCGCGCCGCGGCCTTCGGCCTGCAGGACGCGGGCGACCATCTCGGCCTTGTCGAGCGCGTGTGCACGGTAGATGTGCTGGCTGGTGCGATCGTGCACCGCGGAGGATTCGGCCTCTTCGGCGCGGATGTGCGTCGGCTGCGTCAGGAAGGTACGAGCCAGGGTGATGATCGGGCCGGGCATCGTCGCGGAGAAGAGCATCGTCTGACGCTTGTCGGGGACCATGCCCATGAGGCGTTCGATGTCGGGGAGGAATCCCAGGTCGAGCATTTCGTCGGCCTCGTCGAGGACGAGAACGCCCACCTTGCCCAGGATCAGGTGCGACTGGTTGGCGAGGTCGAGCAGGCGACCCGGGGTGCCGACGACAACGTCGACGCCCTTCTGGAGTGCCGAGATCTGCGCCTCGTACGGACGGCCGCCGTAGATGGGCAGAACCTGGAGACCGCGGTCGCCGACTCGGAGGTACTTGCTGGCGTTCTCGAGGTCGCGGGCAACCTGGATGCACAGCTCGCGGGTGGGAACGATGATCAGAGCGCGGGGCGTGCCGTCGAGAACAGCCGTGCCGTTCTCGGCGGTGACGATGCGATGCAGGAGCGGGACGCCGAAACCGAAGGTCTTGCCCATTCCGGTGCGGGCCTGACCGATGAGGTCGTCACCGGCGAGAGCCAACGGAAGGGTGAGTTCCTGGATGGCGAAGGTGCGCTCGATGCCGATCTCGTTCAGTGCGCGGACGATTTCGTCGCGGACACCGAGTTCGGCGAAGCTCGGGGGTACATGGGTGTCGTCGAGCTGGACGGAAACGGTGTTCTCGGTTGCTTCGTCTTCGTGGTCGACAGTGATCTTGCTCAGGGGACTAGCCTTTCCTCGTGGCGGTACGCACGCACAAGGTAAGGGGCCAGGCCGTAAGTCGGCCGATGTCGATGCCCTCTTTTTCTTCGGTCATGCCTACGCCTCAGCACTGAATTCCACTCGGACGAATTCGAACCGTCCGGAGATCTCGGCGAAGCGGGCGACAACCGTCGATGCAGGTGCGCGCACATTATCGGTGGGGTTCGTGTGAATACAGCCGTCCCGGCTAACCAATTGGCCCGGGGGAACTGGCGAACTCCCAAGACCATTGTAGCTGCACGTTGTCCGTCCCTCGCGATGACATGTCGAAGATCACCGAATCGGACATGCGGTCCTTGCCGGTCGCGTCGGCCGTCGAAGCACTACAGTTCGTAGTCATGGGCGCACACGATCTTGATGCTTCGACGGACGCTGGAACCGGAGGCCGAGTCGCTTCCGATCACCCTGGCGTGATCGATTTGTTTGCCGTTCTCGCGTATGGCGAGATTTCGGCGTTCTACCGTTTGGCGGAGGACGCACAAATGGCACCGGACCTGCGAGGCAAGGTGGCGTTCGCCAGCATGGCCGCCGCCGAGATGGACCACTTCGAGACTCTGGAAACGGCGTTGACGGAACGTGGCCACGAGATCTTCGCCGTCATGGACCCGTTCGTTCGAGCTCTCGACAACTACCACGCGTCGACGACACCGTCGACGTGGCTGGAATCGCTCGTGAAGGCGTACGTCGGCGACGGAATCGCTGCCGACTTCTATCGCGAGATCGGGCACTCCCTCCCGGCGGATGTCGCGGAAATCGTCGAGGACGTGCTGTCCCAGACGGGCCACTCGGAGTTCGTGGTGCTCGAGGTGAAGGCAGCAGTGGAGGCCAGTACTCGCGCCAAGGACCGGTTGATGCTGTGGGGACGCCGTCTTCTGGGCGAAGCAATCACGCAGGCACAGTTCGTGCTGGCGCAGCGTGAAGATCTCACCGATCTGGTGATCTCCGCCTCCGGCGACCTCAACGGAGTTGTCGCGTTGTTCGACGGCATGCAGGCAAAGCATGCCGAGCGGATGGCGATTCTCGGACTCGTCTAGGTGCCTGTTCGCTCTGGGCACAGCGTGCAGAGGAGCGTGGGCGGTCGTTGCTGCATTAGCCTTGCGTCGACAACGGATGTAATTCACGAACAGTTCGGAGGTTGACCGTGGAGGTCAAGATCGGTGTAATCGACAGCCCGCGTGAGCTCATCGTCAACAGCGAACAGACCCCTGACGAGGTCGAGACACTGGTCGCGGCTGTCCTCGGTGGCCGCGAGCCGGTTCTGGCTCTCGTCGACGACAAGGGCCGCAAGTTCCTGGTGCAGGCCGCTCGTGTGGCGTACGTGGAGATCGGTCCGTCCGATATCCGCAAGGTCGGATTCGCGCCTACCGTCTGACGCGTAGCTGTAACAGCAGAATGGGCGGGCAGTCGTGAGACTGCCCGCCCATTCTCGTTCGGGTTCGGGTTCCGGTTACTTCGTTTCGGCTTGCAGCGGCACGTGTGAGAGACCGCCCCACGCGAGGGTCACGGTGATTTCCACGGCTTCTTCCTTCGGGATCGGCCGCGCGGCTTCGAGCCAGTACCGCGCAGTGAACTGGCTGGCACCGACAAGACCGACCGCAAGGATGCGCGCACGGTACGGATCGAGTCCGGAATCCTGACTCACCAGGTCGAACACGGCGTCGACGCAGGCTTCGGTGGCTTGTTCGACGCGTGTCTGGACCTGAGGTTCGCCCATGATGTCGGACTCGAACACCAGGCGGAAGCCCTGGGAGTCGTTGTCGACGAAGTCGAAGAACGCCTGGACCGCGGCGCGGACACGCTGTTTGTTGTCCGTCGTCGATCGCAGGGCCTGGCGTACACCCGAGATGAGGCTGTCGACGTAACTCTGCAGGACTGCGACGTACAGTTCGAGTTTGCCTGGGAAATGTTGGTACAGAACTGGCTTGCTGACACCGGCACATTCGGCGATCTCGTCCATGCCGGCCGAGTGGTACCCGTTCGCAACGAATACCTCACTTGCAGCTGCGAGGAGCTGGAGGCGGCGCGCATCGCGGGGGAGGCGGGTGCTGCGACGTGTTCCGGCAGGCTTGCCAGCCGTTGTACCGCGATCGGAGTCAGTCCGATCCGCGAGTTCTGTCATGTCGCTTCCAATCTGAGCAAAAGTAATTCGGTCGGCGCGCGGATCCGCGAGTCGCGTGTGCGTACCCGCCAGTATCCTCCGTCACACCGGTCGTAGCCGAATGAACGATACCGTGTGTCGCCCGGGCGAGTCGCGCGTGCCTCGGTGAGCGAGACCAGCGGTCTTTCTCGTTACAGGACGGGCTGCCATGACACGCCAGGACCAGCAAGTTTCGGTCAGCCCGGGCGAGCGACTTGCCGTGTGTGAGATTCTGGACGACGTGACTGACCCAGGGGGACCGCGCATGCGTGGACGAACTACGCAGAACCCTGAACGTGAGGAACGTCGAATGCGTAGCGGAACTGGAGCGCCTCGCGACGAACGTCGGCCGGAGGTGCCGGATGATCGTGCCTACGGCGAACGCGACTATCGCGGCATTTCCTCCCATCAGCCTTTGCGCGCCCAATGGGATCCGACCAAACGAGAAGTGGGCCGAACCCCGCGTAATCCGCGACCGGACCGGGCAGCGCGAAAGCAGAGCAAGCTCGGGCGCTTCGTCTCGACCTACGGTTGGCGGGCCTACGCGATTCCGGTTCTCGTGGTGCTCACCATTCTTGTGATCGTCGATGCGGTACGGCCGGACGCCACAGACTCCGCGAGCAAGACGTCGGCCACCGCCGACCTCGCGCACAGCACCGACGGAACCGACGTCATCGGCGCCCCACCGGCCGGAGACGGAACTTTTGCCTCGTCGATACCGTCCGGTGCCCTTCCCGACGGTGGTCCGTTCACCGTCGCGGGGGGTGGAACGTGGCACGTCGTACCAGGTACGACGGGCAAGGTTGGACAGGGAACCGAACGCGAGTTCACGTACACGGTCGAGATCGAGGACGGCGTCGACACGACCGGCTTCGGCGGAGACGAATCGTACGGACGCATGGTCGACCAGACACTGGCCAATCCGAAGAGTTGGACCAACGATCCCAAGGTCGCGTTCCGGCGCGTCGACGCCGGCGAGCCGGACTTCCGGATCTCCTTGACCTCACAGATGACGATCCGCGAAGGCTGTGGATACGAAATCGAACTCGAAGGATCCTGCTACAACCCGAGCATGGACCGAGTCCTGCTCAACGAACCGCGATGGGTGCGAGGCGCCATTTCGTTCCAGGGCGACATCGGCTCGTATCGGCAGTATCAGATCAATCACGAGGTCGGCCATGCCATCGGATACGCCGCTCATCAGCCGTGCGAGACCGAAGGCGGACTCGCACCGATCATGATGCAGCAGACCTTCGGAACCGCGAACAACGACATCGCTAGGCTTGATCCCGAGGGCGTCGTTCCGATGAACGGACTCACGTGCCGCTTCAATCCGTGGCCGTACCCCCGAGCGTGACCGGATCGAGAATCCCTGATCTCGTCTTGAACTAGGAGTGTTTCGCGGTGTCTGCAACACCCGTCGTATTGCCACCACTGGTGGAGCCGGCAGCCGAGTTGAGCCGGGAGGAAGTTGCCCGATACAGCCGGCACCTGATCATCCCGAACGTAGGCATGACCGGTCAGAAGCGGCTCAAGAATGCACGAGTCCTGTTCATCGGCGCCGGTGGATTGGGTTCACCGGCACTGCTCTATCTCGCGGCCGCAGGAGTGGGCACCATCGGGATCGTCGAGTTCGACGAGGTCGACATGTCGAACCTGCAGCGTCAGGTGATTCACGGACGCTCCGACGTCGGACGCCCGAAGGCGCTCAGTGCGAAGGAGTCGATTCTCGAAATCAACGAGCACGTCGACGTCCGGTTGCACGAGTTCCGCCTGGACAACTCCAACGCGGTCGAACTGTTCTCCGAGTACGACCTGATCCTGGACGGTACGGACAACTTCGCGACGCGGTACCTCGTCAACGATGCTGCCGTCATCGCGGGAAAGCCGTACGTGTGGGGCTCGATCTACCGCTTCGAAGGGCAGGTCTCGGTCTTCTGGGAAGACGCCCCGGACGGCGCGGGACTGAACTATCGCGATCTTTACCCGGAGGCGCCGCCGCCAGGCATGGTCCCCTCGTGCGCCGAGGGTGGTGTGCTCGGAGTCCTGCCTGCGACCGTCGGTTCGATCATGGCGACCGAGGCGGTCAAGCTCATCACGGGGATCGGCGAACCGCTTCTCGGACGCCTGATGATCTACGACGCACTTGCGATGACGTTCCGGACGATCCGCCTTCAGCGTGATCCGACCCGCGTGCCCGTCACCGCCTTGATCGACTACGACGCGTTCTGCGGTGTCGTGTCCGAAGAGGCGAGTGCCGCTGCTGTCGGTTCGACGATCACGGCGCCCGAACTGGAGGCCATGATCGGCGAGGGACGGTCGATCGAGCTGGTCGACGTACGAGAACCGGTTGAATGGGACATCATGCATCTGCCGGGGGCCGTGCTGATCCCGAAGGACCGCATCCTGTCCGGTGAAGCTCTGGCGACGTTGCCGCAGAACAAGCAGATAGTGCTGTACTGCAAAACCGGCATTCGTTCCGCCGAGGCACTCGCATTTCTCAAGAACGCCGGTTTCTCCGACGCGGTCCACGTTCAAGGCGGCGCGATCGCCTGGGCGAACCAGGTGGATGCGAGTCTGCCGGTCTACTAGGCGCGCCTCGCGGGAGGCGGCGCCGCGCACCGGTAGCGTTGGGGTGTGAGCACAGGCCAACCTCCCCAGCACGTGTGCTCCACCTTCGGCCTCCGTGAAGTCGATCCCATCCCACTCGGTGCGGATTGGGACGGCGGGTGGCTGTGTGGAGACGTCGTCCTTTCAGCAGTCGCGGATCATGCCCGCGCAGCGTGGTCGGCGAAGGTGCGAGAGAACCTCGAAGTCGACGGCGTTCGGCTGGCTCGACCGGTGCGTTCGACCGACGGTCGTTACGTCGTCTCGGGCTGGCGTGCCGACACCTTCATCGTCGGATCGCCGGAACCACGTCACGACGAAGTGGTCTCGATGTCCTGCCGACTGCATGCGGCGACGGCCTCGCTCGAGCGCCCGCGCTTCCTTGCGCAACCGCCCGTGCCGCCGTGGGCCGAGGTCGACGTATTCGTCGCCGCTGATCGCGCGGCATGGGAAACGGTTCCGCTGAGGATCGCGAAGGGCGTCGAGCAACTCGAGACGCCCACTCCTGACGGTCGCAAAAGTCTGGAACTGATCGCCGGGCTCGCTACTTTGCGTAAGCCGGTGCAGAGCCCGGACCAGCTCGTGCACGGCGATCTGTTCGGGACAGTGCTGTTCTCGGGCAGTATGGCGCCCGGAATCACCGACATCACGCCGTATTGGCGGCCGGCTGCGTGGGCCGCCGCCGTCGCTGTGGTCGACGCGATCTCGTGGGGCGGTGCCGACGAGGCACTGGTCGGCCGGTGGGAAGATCTCCCCGAGTGGCCACAGATGCTTCTACGTGCGGTGATGTTCCGCTTGGCGGTTCATGTTCTGCATCCTCGCTCGACGGCGGACGCGTTCCCGGGGTTGGCCCGTACGTCCGACATCGTGCGCTTGCTGCTCTAGATCGGGGCGCCGGTACCGAAGTCCGAGACCAGGCCCTCGAACAGCTCGCGTGCGGCGTTCGAGGCGGCCACGGTGTTCCCGTCGACGACAGCGTTGACGAGGTTCGCGTGCTGCGAGTGGAATCCTTCGCCGGTTGCATCGATGTGCTGTTGGATCGTGGTCTCGATGACCGGGAGCAGGGAGTCGTAGAACTCCAGGTAGACCTCGTTGTGGCTGGCCGCGACGATTGCTCGGTGCAGGGCGACGTCCGCGGTGGTGGCGGCGTCGACGTCCTGACCCTCCCACGAAGCGGTGCGAAGCTCGAGTAGTCGCGTCAGTTCGGCGATGTCGTCTTTGGTTCGCCGTGCGGCGGCCAGGGTGGCCGCGGTGATGTCGAGTGCGCGCCGTAGTTCGAGTACATCCCGCTGGTGGGCGCCGGCAAAGTAGTTGCCCAGAGTGCCACCGAGGTCGGAGACGGCAACGACGTAGGTGCCAGATCCTTGACGACGTTCCAGCATTCCGGCGTGAACGAGCGCCTGGACCGCCTCGCGCACGGTATTGCGACCGGTGCCGGTCAACTCCGACAGTTCCGGTTCGGTGGGGATTTTGGAACCGATCGGCCAGGTTCCGCTCCGGATCTCGTTGCGGAGTTGTTCGGTGACCTGAGAGATGAGACTTGCGCGTCGAACGGGTTGCACGTGGTTGTTTCCTCGGGTCCGGGTAAGTGGTGTGAATGTGACGTTAGATTACCGCGCTTGTGCGAGTTCGTCCGGTCATCCTATGATTTCCCGGTGACTGCTCAACTGGAGAGAACCGAAACCCGCTCGTTGGTACAAGGCCGTGTGCTCGTCTTCGCAGCGATTGCGATGTCTGCGCTCGTACTTCGACTTGCGGTGACCTCGTTCTCGCCTTTGGCGGCCGAGATTCGCGACGAGATCGGCTTCTCCGCCTCGATCGTCGGTGTCTTCGGCATGGTTCCGACCGCAATGTTCGCCATCTTCGGTCTCGTCACTCCCGCCATCGCGAAACGTATCGGGCTCGAGCGAACGGCCCTCGTTGCGATGCTCATGGCCGGCGTCGGAATGCTGTTGCGCGCCATGATGTCTCAGACATGGTCGTTGCTGGCCCTCTCGGCTCTGGCACTGGCAGGCATGGGAATCGGCAATGTCGTGATCCCACCGTTGGTCAAGCGGTACTTCTCGGATCGCCTCGCCACCATGAGTTCGGTCTACATCGTGGCCGTGCAGATCGGCACCATCGTTCCGGCGTTCGTCGCAGTCCCCGTTGCCGACGCCTTCGGGTGGCGGTTCTCGATCGGCTGGTGGTCCGCCTTCGGCTTCGCCGCAGCAGTGCCGTGGTTGATCACCCTCGCTCGCTCGCGCAAGGCTCGCGCGAACGAAGCCGGGTCCGTCGAGAATTCATCGGATTCGGTTGCGGCAGTGGCAGAACAGCCACGCGGTCAGGTCTGGCGTTCTCCCGTGGCCTGGGGGATGGCCGGCATGTTCGGCATGACCTCACTGATCACGTATTCGATGTTCACGTGGATTCCCTCGATCCTTCGTGACGCCGGAGCCAGTGACGCCTTCGGCGGAACGATGGTCGGAATGTTCTCGGTGATCGGGCTCGTCGCAGCTTTCGGTGCACCGACGCTGTGCGCCCGCATGGCCAATCCCTTCCCTGTCGTGATCGCGTGTGCCGTCTGCTACCTGGTCGGCATGGGCGGGCTGTACTTTGCCCCGATGGCGGCGCCGGTCGTGTGGGTTGTCGTCCTGGGCCTCGGTCCGAGCACGTTCCCGATGTCGCTCACGCTGATCAACCTGCGTACTCGTTCGCACATCGGTTCCTCGGCACTGTCCGGCTTCACCCAGGGCATCGGCTACTCCGTTGCCTGCCTCGGTCCGCTCCTGTTCGGCGTTTTCCACGACGTGTCCGGTGGATACGCTGCGCCGTTCGGCCTGCTCGTCGTCGCGGTGGTCGTGGTGCTCCTGGGCGCTTACCAGGCATGCAAGCCTCGGATGCTCGAGGATTCCTGGCACGCACCTGCGAAAAACTAGCTCACACCCGGTCTTGTTACCGGGTGAGGATCAATTGACTTCGCGGTCATCGCACGCAGCACCGGCGCAATAACCGTTTTCTACCTTTGGGTCTCCAACATATTCAGGAGGCCCTGGTGAGTCATTACATCGAGCATTGGGATGCAGAGGACGTCGACGCCTGGGAATCCGGCGGCAAGGACATCGCGAAGCGGAACCTGATCTGGTCAGTGGTAGCCGAACACGTCGGCTTCTCGATCTGGTCGATCTGGTCCGTGATGGTGTTGTTCATGCCGACGGATATCTACGGCATCGACGCGGCCGGAAAGTTCTTCCTCGTCGCAGTGCCCACACTTGTCGGGTCGGTCCTCCGTATTCCCTACACGGTTGCCACCGCACGGTTCGGCGGTCGTAACTGGACCGTCATGAGTGCGCTGTTCCTCTTCGTGCCAACACTTCTCACGCTCTACCTGATGATGAACCCGGGTGCGTCGTACACCACGTTCATGTTGGTAGCGGCCACTGCAGGTATCGGCGGCGGCAACTTCGCGTCGTCGATGACCAACATCAATGCCTTCTACCCGCAACGCCTCAAGGGGTGGGCGCTCGGTCTCAATGCCGGCGGCGGCAATATCGGTGTGCCGATGATTCAGCTGATCGGTCTGCTGGTGATCGCCACCGTCGGTAACCGCGCTCCGTGGATCGTCTGCGCCGTCTATCTCGTGTTCATTGCAGCCGCCGCCGTCGGTGCCGCGCTGTTCATGGACAACCTGGGCAACCAGAAGTCGGACCTGCGCTCCATGGCCAAGGCACTCAAGTTCTCCGAGTCGTGGGTGATCAGCTTCCTGTACATCGGTACGTTCGGTTCCTTCATCGGATTCAGCTTCGCCTTCGGTCAGGTTCTGCAGATCAACTTCCTCGCCGGCGGTGCCACTCCGGCCGCGGCGGCGCTGCATGCAGCACAGATCGCCTTCATCGGACCACTCCTCGGTTCGATCGCCCGGCCGCTCGGTGGCAAACTGGCCGACCGCATCGGCGGCGGCAAGATCACCATGTGGACGTTTGTCGCCATGGCATTCGCGGCATCGATACTCGTGACGGCCGGAACGATGGACGACAACACCGCCGGCGTCGCCAGCGCCGGGATCATGGTGACATTCGTTCTCGGATTCATCGCTCTGTTCCTGCTCTCCGGCATCGGAAACGGATCCGTTTACAAGATGATCCCGGCGATCTTCGAGGCGAAGGCTCAGAGCTTCGACCACATGGATCGAAGCGAGAAGGCGACGTGGTCGCGCAGTATCTCCGGCGCTCTCATCGGATTTGCCGGTGCGGTAGGCGGTTTGGGCGGCGTCGGCATCAACCTGGTGCTGCGCGCGTCGTACAGCAGCCCCGCGAAGTCGGCGACCATGGCCTTCTGGGTGTTCCTGGCCTTCTACATCGCCTGCATCGCAGTCACCTGGTTCGTCTTCCTGCGCAAGCCGTCGACGCTGACCACAGACGTCGACGAGGCGAAGGTCGCAGTCACGGCGTGAGCGGTCCGCGGAATCTCAGAACTATCTCGTACCTCAGGAAGTAGGCGTCATGAGCAAGTCGGTTGTTGTCATCGGACACGGAATGGTCGGACACCGATTCGTCGAGGCACTGCGTTCGCGCGACGAAGCGAACAACTGGTCGGTGACCGTACTCTGCGACGAGCAGTACGCAGCGTACGACCGAGTCGGGCTGTCCTCGTACGTCGGAGCGTGGGACCCCAAGGAATTGGCACTGGCCGGCAACGATTACGTCGGTGACGGCCTGGTCGATCTCCGAGTGGGGGAAGGCGCGCTCTCGATCGACAAAGATGCACGCACGGTCACGACGACAACCGGCGAGACGATCTCCTACGACGCTTTGGTGATGGCGACCGGTTCGTATCCGTTCGTGCCTCCCGTACCGGGGCACGACGGCGACGGATGTTTTGTCTACCGCACCCTCGACGACCTCGACGGTATCCGGGCCGCCGCCGAGAAGGCTGGTCCTGGCGCTGTCGGCGTCGTGGTGGGCGGAGGTTTGCTTGGACTCGAGGCCGCAAATGCTCTCTCGCTCATGGGGATGACGGCACACGTCGTCGAACACAATGCGCGATTGATGCCGATGCAGGTCGACGAGGGTGGCGGCGCACTGCTCGCTCGCCTCGTCACCGAACTCGGGCTCACTGTCCACACCGGAGTCGGGACGGCGGGAATTTCGCAGGCCGACAACGGAATCGTGGTCGAACTCTCCGACGGCTCCACCATCGACGCGTCGCTGCTCGTCTTCTCCGCCGGAGTACGTCCGCGTGATCAGCTGGCCCGCGACGCCGGCATCGCAGTGGGGGAGCGCGGTGGCATTCTGACCGACCTCGGCTGCGTGACTTCGGACGAGAACATCTATGCCGTCGGCGAATGTGCTGCGGTGGAAGGCCGTTGCTACGGTCTGGTCGCTCCCGGTTACACGACGGCCGAGATCGTGGCCGATCGTCTGCTCGGCGGCGCCGCGGATTTCCCGGGCGCGGACATGTCCACCAAGCTCAAGCTCATGGGCGTCGACGTCGCCAGTTTCGGTGACGCGATGGCGACCTCACCGGGCGCCCTCGAAGTCGTCCTCAGCGACGCGTCCAAGGGGACGTACGCAAAGCTCGTGGTCTCCGACGACGCGAAGATCCTGCTCGGCGGCATTCTTGTCGGTGACGCATCGGCCTACGCGTCGCTGCGCCCGCTGGTCGGTCGCGAACTACCCGGTGACCCGGCGACATTGATCTCGCCTGCGGGGGAGAAGCCGGGTGCAGGCTCGCTGCCCGACGACGCCGAGGTGTGCTCGTGCAACGCCGTGACGAAGGGAGCCATCTGCGGTGCAATCGCAGCCGGCGCATGCGACATCGCTTCGGTGAAGGCGTGCACCAGCGCCGGAACCACTTGTGGCGGTTGCCTTCCCACCGTGAAGCAGCTGCTGGCCGATTCCGGCGTCGTGATGTCGAAGGCACTGTGCGAACATTTCGCGCAGTCGCGCGCCGAGTTGTTCCAGATCGTCCAGTCGACGCAGACCAGAACCTTCTCGGCGCTGATCGCCAAGTACGGCAAGGGCGCCGGTTGCGACATCTGCAAGCCCGTAGTCGCTTCGATTCTGGCCTCGACGGACTCCGATCACATCCTGCACCGCCAGCAGGCGTCGTTGCAGGACACCAACGATCACTTCCTCGCGAACATCCAGAAGAACGGTACGTACTCCGTGGTACCTCGGATGCCGGGCGGCGAGGTCACGGGTGAGCAACTCATCGTCATCGGAGAAGTGGCGCGAGACTTCGGCTTGTACACGAAGGTGACCGGCGGTCAGCGCATCGACTTGTTCGGTGCCCGCGTCGAACAGTTGCCCGCGATCTGGAAGCGCCTCGTCGACGCCGGGATGGAATCGGGTCAGGCGTACGGCAAGTCCCTCCGGACGGTCAAGAGTTGCGTCGGTTCGAGTTGGTGCCGCTACGGTGTCCAGGATTCGGTGGGTATGGCCGTCGACCTCGAGAATCGCTACCGCGGTCTGCGTTCGCCGCACAAGATCAAGTTCGGCGTCTCGGGTTGCGCCCGTGAATGTGCCGAAGCGCGAGGCAAGGACGTCGGCGTCATCGCGACGGAGAACGGTTGGAATCTGTATGTGGGCGGTAACGGCGGACAGTCGCCCAAACACGCTCAGTTGCTTGCCGGAGGCCTCGACGACGCGACCTTGGTCAAGTACATCGACCGCTACCTCATGTTCTACATCCGTACTGCCGATCGCCTCCAGCGCACGGCGCCGTGGGTCGAATCACTCGAAGGCGGACTTGATCACCTCAAGGCCGTGATTTGTGAAGACAGCCTGGGTATCGGCGAAGAACTCGAGGCACTGATGGCCAAGCACGTCGAGGGTTACCAGGACGAATGGGCCGGTGTGCTGGGTGATCCGGAGAAATTGTCGAGGTTCGTCTCGTTCGTCAACGCACCGGAAGAAGCCGACCCGACGGTTGTGTTCGACGAGACCGGAGTGCGCAAGGTTCCGGTCCTGATGGGCATGCCGAGCATCCCCACGCGCCGGTAATAGTCGCGTAACCCGTGGGAAACACGGGATCAGTAGAAACGTAGACAAGAACCCGCGCGACGTTGTCGCCGGATCGACAGGAGGACTTCGATGAGTGTCATCGATGCGCAGATCGCCAAGCTGGATTCGGATCGACTCGAATGGACGTCGGCCTGCCCGCTGAGCCATCTGATCCCTGGGCGCGGAGTTGCCGTGCTTCTTCGCGGCGGCGAGCAGGTGGCACTGTTCCTACTCGAGGACGGCACACTCCGGGCTGTCAGCAACTTCGATCCGTACGGCCGCGCCGCGGTGATGTCTCGCGGACTCGTCGGCGACCGGGACGGTGAACCGATCGTGGTCTCGCCACTGCTCAAGCAGGCGTTCTCGCTGGTCGACGGCCGGGCGCTGGACGACTCGTCGGTTGCGCTGCCGGTGTACGGCGTTCGCGTGTGGGCTGGAGTCGTTCAGGTACACAGCTTGCAGATGCAGGGTGTTCGCTCGACTGTCGCCGATGCAGTCTCGTGAGTGACGACATGCCGTTGGCTGGATTCACGGTAGGTATCACTGCTTCGCGCCGCGCCGAGGAGTTCGCGACCTTGCTGACTCGTCGGGGAGCGGATGTCGTTCACGCTCCGGCGATTCGAATCATTCCGTTGGCCGACGACCGTGAGCTCGAAAGGGTGACACAGCAGATCATCTCGGATCCTCCCGAGGTGGTTGTCGCCACCACCGGGATCGGATTCCGGGGTTGGCTGGAAGCAGCCGACGGGTGGGGTGAGGCGGAAAATCTCGGATCCGCGTTGGGCTCGGCTCGTCTGCTCGCGCGCGGACCGAAGGCCAAGGGAGCAATCCGCGCGGCCGACCTTCGTGAGGAATGGTCACCGGCATCCGAGTCTTCCGCCGAGGTGCTCGAACATCTTCTGGCAGAAGGTGTCTCGGGAAAGCGGATCGCTGTACAACTGCATGGTGCGACCACCGAGTGGGAGCCGATTCCCGACTTCTGTCAGGTGTTGCGCGAGGCCGGCGCCGAGGTCATCGCGGTGCCCGTCTATCGATGGGAACCGCCGGAGGATCCGACGCTGCTCGACCGGATGATCGACGCCATCGCGTCAGCCGGAATCGACGCCGTCAGTTTCACCAGTGCACCGGCCGTAGCCTCGATGTTGATGCGAGCCGACAAGACCGGGGATCTCGGAGACATTCTCGACGCGATGCGGGGTCCGGTGGCGGCCATGTGCGTCGGCCCGGTCACCTCGGCGCCGCTCGAAGCCTTGAATGTACCGACCACAGCCCCGGCGCGGGCACGTCTGGGCGCGCTCGCGAGACACATCGTCGACGAACTCCCGCAGCGAGCCAACAAGATTCAAGCCGGCGAACACGAAATCAGCATTCGCGGCGGTTGCGTAGTCGTGGACGGTGAAGTGAAGCAATTGCCGCCGGCTGCGATGTCGTTGATCCGCACTCTCGGTGCCAGCCCCGGTCGAGTCGTCTCCCGCGACGAACTGCTGGCTTCTCTTCCCGGCGGCGGCGGCGACACCCATGCCGTCGAGACCGCCGTCGCCAGATTGCGCGCGTGCCTCGGCGCGCCCAAAGCCGTTCAGACGGTGGTCAAGCGGGGCTATCGACTTGCCCTCGACCCCGGCGACTACGTACAGAATCCAGGTGACTATGCAACGCGATGACGATGTCCTCGTCCTGGTAGCTCATGGCACGCGTAGTGCACGTGGCGTGGAAATGGTTGCCGCACTGGCCGACGCCGTCGGCACGCGCGTCGGACGCACGCGCGTTGCCTTTGTCGATGTGCTCGGTCCGTCACCTTCGGAAGTCCTCCGGGACACTCCGGGGCGAGCGATTCTCGTACCGGCGTTCCTGGCGTCCGGCTACCACGTTCACACCGATGTTCGACGCGAAGTGGCGATCAGTGAGCACTCGGCTGTGAGTGTGACGCCCGCACTCGGACCCGATCCGGCGCTTGCACGCGTGCTGCTTCGGCGCTTGACCGAAGCGGGGTGGAATCCGGGTGACGCGACAGTGCTTGCTGCCGCCGGGTCGTCCGATGCGCGGGCGCTGCGAGACGTCGAGCGTGCTGCGCTGATGCTTGCCGAAGCGGCGGGGACTCGTGTCGACATCGGGTACATCGCGACCGGGGAGCCGAAGGTAGCCGATGTTGTTGCAGCAGCACGCGTTCGCGGCGCGAAGCGAGTTTTTGTCGCCTCGTACCTCCTCGCGCACGGGCTGTTCCACGAAAGGTTGCACGCTGCAGGAGCCGATGGTGTGACCGAACCGCTCGGCGTCGATCCGGGAGTGGTGGACCTTGTCGTGAATCGGTATGAGAGTGCGCGAAGGGAACTAGTATCGCTGCATGACGTCTCACTCCGTAACGCCGACGTATGCCGACCTGGTCGCAGCAGTTCGTGAATCCGACGTCAAGGCACAGGCTCTCATCGGTGCACTGACCGAAGAGCAGGCGCGGGAGCCCTCCGGGCTCCCCGGGTGGAGTCGGGGACACGTCGTGACGCACATGTCGCGCAACGCCGACGCGCTGGGCAGATTTGTTGCCGGCGTGCAGGGCGGCGAATCGGGGGAGATGTATCCAGGGGGGCCGGATGCGCGCAATGCTGCAATCGAAGAGGGCGCAGATCGCCCGGCTGAATTGTTGGCCCTCGACTACCGCTTCTCGGGAACGAGGCTGGTCGACGCGTTGTGCGAGATCCCGACAGATCGACTGGACACACCGGTGCCGTGGCGCAAACCTGTGACGGCATTCGATCTACCGATCCTGCGCTGGAACGAGATCGAGATTCACCTGATGGACCTCGACATCGGTTACACCTGCCACGACTGGCCTGCCGAGTTCGTGGAATTCACTCTCGCCAGTCAGTTGGGCGCACTCGAGACGGCGGTCCCGGGTGTACGAGTGCCGTCACTGTCCGACGCGGAGACCTTGGCCTGGTTGGTCGGGAGGCCGACGAGGGTGGGGCTGCCGACTCTCCCTGCCTGGCCGTTCTGAGATGCAGCCGTTCTGAGATGCAGCCGTTCTGAGATGCAGCCGTTCTGAGAGTTAGAACAGGGTGGGGGCGCTCACGTCGTTGCGTGCTTGGGCCAACCGCGCACTCCACCTTTTCACCAACCACATCTCGACGATCTCGGGTTGGGTGCCGGCGGCATAGGCCCAGCTGTCGAGAAGTTCGCAGTACCGGCGGTAGCGACGCGTCGTGAAGCCGGTGACGGAAGGATCCTCGAGCCAGCCCTCGTGGATGAGCGTCGAGACTCCGTACTGGTCGATCATCTGAGCGCGTCGGCCTTCGTCCTGTACGCCCACTGCCCACATGAAAGCGGCCATCAGCGATACCCCGACACCGGGGGTGAGTGGCCACCCGGACCAGGTGTCGCGCCGGACGACGGGCATCGACTTGTTTTTCGAGCAGTGATCGAGAATGGCTGTGATCTGGGTCAGCGGATCCTCGTCCTCGCGGTGATGGGGATTGAAGACGTTGGGGAACCGCCGTGTGAAACGTCGGCTCTCGTGCGAGCCCTGCCAGGCCGCGCAGAGAAACAGTAGTCCGAGGCCGTCGTGCTGGGCGACAACGAGATCGCTCGACGGGCGAAGGTCGTTGCGTTGAACGATGGCTCGGCCTTCGGTGATCACTTTGCCGTCGAGATCACGCCCGCGAAGGCTGATGGTGTGGCCGGCGTCCTTCAGGTGTGCGTTCCACCAATCCAGGTCGACGGTGGCTTCGTCGTCGAGGACGTGCAGTGGAAAGGTGCGGGAGCGGCACCACTCGACCAATGCGTCCGGCGGTTCGAATCCTTCGTCGACACGATTCATGGCGCGATGATCCCACGAGTCGCCGACAGTAATTCGTGCGACGCGCAGTCCACCGGGATGGAACCGGACACTCGCGGTACGCTCCGCTCATGAAATTCGCGTCCTCGCAGGTGCGGTCGGCGCTGTGGACGGTAGCCATCGCTTTGGCGGCCACGAGTCTGAGCGGATGTATCGGTGCCGTCGATCGGATGGATTTCGACAATCAGATGCGCGAACGTGGCGGTGGGATGACGTCGGAGTTGGTGCGAGGCGGGTTCGACAGCCTCGCACATAGATACGGCGTCGACGCGGTATCGGTGACCAGCATCGACATCAGCCCGATCGAGACGCTCGGAGTCACCGTTCGAGACCCCGGGAAGCCGACCCAGCTCGACAGATTCTCTTTCGACGGAGTCATTCTCGGCGAGCCGAGCCCCGTGCAAGTCAGTGTCACCGACGATCTCGATGCACGATCGTTCACGCTGGATCAAGTGCCGGCATTGACGAACCTCGAGAAGTTGGTCGACGACGCGCTGGAGAACAGCGGTGTCGACGACGGCGAAGTCACCGGGATCTCGGTCAGTCGCACCGAGGCGATTCGCGCATCCGTGATGGTGGAATCTCCACGCTCGCGGGCGCTGGTGGTCTTCGAGCCTGACGGAGCTCCCTTCCTGGTGCACCCGCTGTGAGCCGCCGTATCGCTCCGTTGCTGATCTCCGTAGTGGTGATCGTGGTCGTGGGAATCTTTGCTGCACTACTGTCTTCGGTGATCTGGCCAGGACAGGTCGCTCATTTGGCGCCGATTTTCTGTGAAGCTCCCACATCGAGCGCGATGGTCGTCTCGGATACCTTTTCCGACGGCGACGGTACGTCCACCAATTTCACGCTGTACTGCGTCGGACCGCGCGGTCAGACCGTTGATGCCGGCTGGTTGCTGCCGTTCTTGGTGCTGTGGGGCGTGTATTCGCTGGTGCTTGCGACAGTGGTCGGCGTGGTCGGGGTCAACCGGCGTAGGCGCCCAAACGACTGACCCGATCAGCGTGGGAGGACAACCACTTCGGCTACGGCACCGTCTTCCGCGTGTGGCGGAACGAGTGCAAACGCGGAGCGCCCGATCAACCCCGCCAGGTGTGCGGTACGTACAGACCGTTCGGCGCGCCAGCGACCGTCGGCGGATTGTGTGACCGGCAGTAGGCGTACCGCATCGGAAGTCACCGCAGCGGCGTTCTCGATGATGCCGAGCAGTGGCGGTGGTGTGTCGCTTCCCGTCAAGGCGGCCACGACGGTGGGCAGCATCGTCAACAGGGTGGTCACTGCGGCGTACGGGTTGCCGGGGAGGCCGAGAACCACCCGACCACTGGGCAGGACAGCCGTTATCTGAGATCCGCCCGGGCGCGATGCGACTCGCCCGACAATCGTGCGAGCGCCGAGTCGATCGAGCGCACTGCGCATTTCGTCGGCAGCGCCGCCGCCCGTCGCACCAATGACAACAAGCAGGTCCTGTTCAGTCGCATCCGCCAGTACACGCTCGAAACTGTCGGCCGTGTCCCTCAGGTGCGAATTCGCCACGCACCGTACGCCGTTGCTTTCCAGTAGGTAGGGGAGAATCCCACCGACGGAGTCGCGGGTCTGACCTTCACGCAGTGGACCGGTCCGCCGGATCTCGTCGCCGGTGACTATCACGCGTGCCCGTACCGGACCACGGACGAGGGCGTCGAATACCTCGCCGCTGGCAGCTGCGGAGACCACCGCCGGAGTCACCGCGGTACCGGTCGGAGCGATCGTGAATCCGGTGGTCCAATCTTCCCCTCGTGGTCGAGCGTCGTTGCGGTGCGGCGCATCCGGCAGTCTCCGTACCATCCGAGATGGCTCGTCGACGGACAGATACTCGTCACGAATCACCGAGGTGGCGCCGAGGGGCAGGTGTGCTCCCGTGGCAATGCGAATCGCTTCGCCTTCACCGAGTTCGAGTTGCCCGTCGGCGCCCGCGATACGGATCTCGGTGCGGATTCGCCAGGGACCCTCGCCGGAGACGGCGTACCCGTCCATCGCCGAGACATCGGATCGAGGAAGATCACCCAGGGCGACGAGAGGCTGCGCGAGCGTTGCTCCGAGACTGTCGGCGAGGGCGGCCCGATGTGGTGACAATGCTGTCAGTGAGTTCCTGACGGCGGCGCGGGCTTGCTCGATCGTCAGGCGCGGATGGTTTCGCGCGCGGTCGATGTCCGCCGGTGTGTCGCAGTCAGTGGTGCCAGTGACACGCAGCGTCGAGAACGGTTCGGTGACAATCGCTTTCATAGGTTGATTCTCCAACCCCGAACTCTCCCGCAATGTGGACAGGCGTTGCCGGAGCTCGCGAAATGTCCACGCGGAGAGCAGGAATTGGGTTCGGTTGTTCTCGTCCACGGCACACGTCACCGGACTGTCCGTCGACGTGGCAGCTATCAAAGCGTCGACTGATACGGCCTCGATGTGCGGCAGATCGGACGCCAGGACCACCACCACGGCGTCGTCGGGTAACCGGGTCGCAGACAATCCGGCCCAGATCGCCTCGACAGGGCCGGCTCCGGCCGGAGTTTCCTGAGTTTGAGTGATGCCAGGATCAAGTTCAGGGCGATGTGGACCGACCACGACGACGGCGTCCAGATGCGCCGTCGCTGAAAGCGCGATGTCGAGGAGCCTGCGGCCGTGAACGAGCAGGCCGGGTTTGTCGACACCACCCATTCGGGTCCCGCGACCACCCGCCAGAATGAGGGCGGCGGTCGGCGGCGTGACGGTCATACCTCCATGCTGCCCCATCGCCCGCGTCACGACGACCGGTGACACGTGAATCAGAAGTGATACCGAGCTTTCTTCAGGTCGATCCGACCGTCCTTGATCGGCACGCCTTCGAGTTCGAGCTTGGCGATCTGACGATGAGCCAGGTGCGCCGACGGTTTGCCGGAGGCGCCGAGAACCCGATGCCACGGCAGGTCGGCAGAGTCCGTTCGCATGATCCAACCGACCGTGCGAGCACTGGAAAGTCCTGCAGCATCAGCGATATCGCCGTATGTCGCCACGAAACCGGCCGGAATCGACGCGATGAGGCGCCGTACCTCTTCGATCTGCTCTTCGGTGGTGGCTGCCATGTCGGTTCCTTCAGAGCATGCTGCGAACGAGGGCGGCGACTTCGTCGGCCCGTACGTGCGGGACCATGTGGTCACAGTCGAATTCGACACCGGTCAGATTTTCACCGAGGTGCTCGGTGAGCGCTGCCCGGAACTCGTCGGTGACGTACGGCGGTTGGACCTTCATCGCCTGAACCAGCACGGTGGGCATTGACGACGGAGGCAGCACGATCGGGCGAGCGAGTTCGCCCCACCCGGTCACGATCGCGGGCGTGGACAGGCGCCAGTTGACGCGTCCGTTGTCCAGTTCGATCAGGTGTTCCGCCATCTCGACGTCGAGGTCCTGGGTGGGAACCTCACCCCACGAGCCGTGAATCTTCTCGGAGTAGGCCTCTGCCGCATCGGTGTAATCCGGTGAGCCGATTGTGAGTTCGGCCACTTCCTGCATGAAAGTCGGATCCAACCCGATCGCCGGGTCGAGCAGGACGAGCCCACGAATGCGTTCCGGTGCGGTGGCCGCGAGGTGCAGCGCCAGCATTCCGCCGAAAGAATGCGCGACGATCACCACCGGTCCGGTGGCATGTTCGTCGAGCGTCTCCAGCAGGCTCGCCACGTGGGATTCGATGTTCCACGGAGGAGCCCAGGTGGAACGCCCGTGACCGCGTAGATCCGGCGAGATCCAGCGCGCTTCGGGCAGTTGGTTCTCGGCCATCGACTGCCAACGTCGGCCGTGACCGGTCAGACCGTGCAGCGAAAGGATCTCCGGTGCCCCGACGGGTCCGTAGAGATACGTATGGAGTGCAGACACGAGGTCAATCATGCCGGATGCAGGCGATGTGTGAGTTGTCGGTGCGCTCTGGTGGAATGCCTGGGTGAGTGAGACGGCAACACGCAGCAAGGTCACCATTCCGCGGGCGCGGTTGGTGCACCGAACTGCGCCGTCTCCGATACCCCGAACGTGGGACGAAGGGACGGCCCGGCTGTTCGCGCCGCCGTCCGAGGATCCGTTCCAACTCGCGTTCGGCCCTGTTTCATTCGGCTCGGGGGCCGCCTGGAGTCCCTGGCAGGTACTCGGCAGCCCCGGAACCGGCAAGACGTCCCTTCTGGTGGATCTGGCAGTGCAGAAGATCTCCGGTGGCGAAGATCCTGAATCGGTCCTGGTGCTCACCCAGTCGCGCCGGGCAGCGACGCAGGTCCGCGAGAAGATCACGGCCGGGTTGCTCGGGTACGAACAAGAACGCGGACCGCAGGCAACTCGTGAGCCGTTGGTCCGCACCGTTCACTCGTACGCCTTTGCCGTACTCCGGCTTCAAGCCGCAGCGCACGGCAACGCGCCGCCACGCCTGATCACCGGCGCCGAGCAGGACTCGGTGCTCCGAGAGATGTTGCGCGGCGACATAGAAGACGGTGCGCTCCGGTGGCCGGAGCGCCTGCGACCCGCATTGGGTTTGAACGGCTTTGCCGTCGAACTTCGAGATCTGATGTTGCGAGCGAACGAGCGCGGACTCGGCCCCGAAGATCTGGTCAAGCTCGGCAAGAAGCGTGGACGTCCGGAGTGGGTGGCGGCCGGGCGGTTCGCCGAGGCCTACGAGCAAGGCGTGCTGCTGCGCGGCAGTGTCGGTGTCGAGGCTCCGGAGGCGACGGCGCCGGCGCTCGACGCGGCCGAGTTGATCGGTGCGGCATTGACCGCGTTCGCCACCGATCCCGAATTGCTTCGCTCCGAGCGCGCTCGGATCCGGCACCTACTCGTCGACGACGCACAACATCTGGATCCGCAGGCGGCGCAACTGGTTCGGCTGATCGGAACCGCAACTGCGGGCACGGTCATCGCCGGTGATCCCGATCAGTCGGTCTTCGGGTTCCGCGGTGCGGATTCGGCGTTCCTACTCGGACTCGCCGAGCGCGGAGACGAGCGCCAGATCGTCCTGCCCACCACGTTTCGCAACAACGCCGACGTCGCGTCGATCGCGGCGAAGATCGCTGCGCGGCTGCCCGGCAACCTCGCTCATCGCATCGCGGTTCCATCCGATCTCGCCGATGAGGACCCGGGGCGGGCGTCGGTGCGGGTTCTCGGTACGACGGCCAAAGAAGCGGCAGTCGTCGCAGATACCTTGCGCCGGGCGCATCTGCTGGACGGGATTGCTTGGTCCGACATGGCCGTCATCGTTCGGTCGGTCCCGCGCACTCTCGCCCCTCTCCGGCGAGCCCTGCTCGCGGCCGGGGTACCCGTCACGACCGCTGCCACCGAATTGCCGCTGGCCAGGCAACACGGAGTGTCCGGCCTGCTGCTGGTCCTTCGGGCGCTCGGCGGCGATCAGTTCACCGGCGACGAGGCGCTTGCCCTGATGGCCGGTCCCATCGGCGGCGCCGAGCCGGTCACCCTGCGCCGGTTGCGTCGTGGCCTGCGCCGGGTCGAGTTGGCATCGGGAAGCGATCGGGACTCCTCGGAGTTGTTGCGGCTCATTCTGATCGACGAGGATCGTGCGCAGTCCAAGCGCCTCATGGGCAAGTTGACAGACGTCGAAGCTGCGGCACTCAATCGCGTGCTGTCGGTCCTTCGCAAGGCCCGAGTGCCTCTCGAGCGAGGTCTCGGGGTCGAAGAAGTTCTGTGGGCAGCATGGCAGGCGACGGGGCTGGAACGACGCTGGGCGGCTGCGTCGGCGCGCGGCGGACCTATCGGCTCACAGGCCGATCGAGACCTCGACGCAGTCGTCGCACTTTTCGACGCGGCCGCCAACTACGTCGACCGGTTGCCGCGTTCGCAACTCGCCGGTTTCGTCGACTACTTGACCAGCCAGGAGATACCGACCGACTCGCGGAGCCGATCGGTCATCACTCCCGACGCCGTCACCGTGGTCAGCGCTCACGCCGCGGCGGGTCGCGAATGGGCGGTCGTGGCGGTGGCGGGTGTGCAGGAGGGACTCTGGCCGAGTTTGCGGGCACGCGGATCGCTACTGCGTACCGAAGCGCTGATCGACCTGGTCAACGGAGTCTCCGACGGCAGTGACTCGGCTGCCGAACGACTCTCGCGAACCGCACCGCTTCTGGCCGAAGAACGCAGGTTGTTCCTGGTTGCCTGTAGCCGTGCTCGTCGCCGTCTGCTGATCACCGCAGTCGAATCGGCTTCGGGGGACACCGACTTGGTGCCTTCGCGGTTCGTGGACGAATTGATCCGTGGTGACGCGTACTCGGACGATCCGTCCTCCGATCTCGACGTCGTTGCACCCGAGACCGGGGATACCCGGGTTCTGTCGCTGCCTGCACTGGTCGCACAGCTTCGCAGCGTCGTGTGTGATCCCGACATCGCGCATTTCGACCCCGAGAAGCATTCCCGGGCCGCTCGCCAGTTGGCACGTCTGGCTGCTGCCGGGGTACGCGGCGCGCACCCGGATCAGTGGTACGGCACAGCCGAGCCGAGTACCGCTGCTCCCATGTGGCAGCCCGAGGACGGACCGGTTTCACTATCGCCGTCCACCATCGAGCTTCTCGAAACATGCCCTCTCCGATGGGTGTTCGAGCGTCATGGCGGCAGCGACGGAGACAACACTCATGCGATCGCCGGTACGCTGGTCCATACCTTGGTGCAGGCATTGGCCGGCCGGATTCCACCGGATCAGGTCGAGAAGGCACTCGAAAATGCCTGGGAATCCATCGATCTGGGATCGCAGTGGTACTCGCGCCGCGAACTCAATCGAACTCGGGAGATGCTGGCGACGTTCACCGCCTGGATGAACGCAACTCGCGGTGAACTGACCGAAGTCGGCGTCGAGGTCGCGGTCGAGGGGGTCCTCGAACCACGTGAGGAGGGAGCGCCTGCGGTCAAGCTTCGTGGCCGGATCGACCGGCTCGAGCGCGACACCGAAGGCCGTCCGGTGGTTGTCGACGTCAAGACTGCGCGAAACCCTGTCAGCAACGAGGCCGCGCAATCTCACGCGCAGTTGGCGGCGTACCAGGTCGCAGCGGCCGAAGGTGCGATTGCCGGCGAACCGGCCACACAACCCGGCGGTGCACGCCTGGTATTCGTGGCCAAGTCCAACAAGAAAGACGGTGCGGCGCAGCGAGTTCAGCCGCCGCTGACGGCCGAAGCCGTCGAGATGTGGCGAGACGTCATCCACAACGCAGCGGCAGCGACCCAAGGGCCGCAGTATCTGGCCAGGGTCAACGACGGATGTAGACATTGCCCGGTGCGCTCGAGTTGCCCGGCACACGACGAGGGACGACAGGTGAGTAACTAAGTGGCTGCCGCGACGCAGAAGGCACGCCGACCGAAGATCGATCCTGTCGACCTGGCGGTCGCGCTCGGTCAACACCCGCCGACGCCGGAACAGGCGGCTGTCATCGCCGCACCGCTCGGTCCGACATTGGTCGTCGCCGGTGCCGGTGCCGGTAAGACCGAGACGATGGCTGCTCGCGTCGTGTGGCTGGTGGCCAACGGCTTCGTCGATCCCGAGGCCGTTCTCGGATTGACCTTCACGCGCAAAGCGGCACAACAGCTCACGTCGCGAATCCGCAAGCGCTTGGCGCGACTGGCGGGTTCGGACGTTCTGCGGGCACTCGACCCGACCGGCGGAGTGCGTTCCCGGATTCTGGCCGGGGAACCCGAAGTCAGTACCTACCATGCTTACGCGGGACGGTTGCTGTCCGAGCACGGACTGCTGTTGCCGATCGAACCCTCGGCGACGCTGTTGTCCGAGACCGAACTGTGGCAGGTTGCGCACCGCGTCGTGAGCGGCTGGGACAGTGATCTGGACACCGACAAGAATCCGGGGTCCATCACCGAAACCGTTCTGGCCCTTGCCGGTCAGTTGGCGGAGCACCTGGTCGACCCCGAGCAGTTGCTCGAGGCTCACACCGAGTTGGACAAGCTGATTCACACTCTGCCCGCCGGTCCGAAACAGCGGGGTGGGCCGAGCAAAGAGCTGTTGAATTACCTTGATGTGCAACACAAACGCATCGAGCTACTGCCCCTCGTTGCCCGGCTGGGTGAGACGCTGCGGCGTGAAGGCGCATTGGATTTCGGCAGCCAGATGTCGCTGTCGGCCCGTGTCGCCTCCGAACATCCCGAGGTCGGGCAAACCGAGCGTGAGCGCTTTCGGGTAGTTCTTCTCGACGAGTACCAGGACACCGGTCACGCTCAGCGAGTGTTGTTGTCCTCGTTGTTCGGTGGGGGAGCCGACGGCCGGTTGGCGCTGACAGCCGTCGGCGATCCGATGCAGTCGATCTACGGTTGGCGAGGCGCGTCGGCGGCCAACCTGCCACGGTTTGCAACCGACTTCCCGCTTGCCAACGGAAAGCCGGCTCCGACGCTCGAACTGCTCACCAGTTGGCGTAACCCGCCGGAGGCTCTCGAACTGGCAAACCTGTCGTCGGCACCGTTGCGCCGACGCGGTGTGGCCGTCAGCACACTTCGTGCGCGGCCGGGAGCCGTCGCCGGAGACGTTCGACTGGCGCTGCTCGGAGACGTCGAACAGGAACGTCAGTGGGTTGCGGAGAAGATCGCCGAAGAATACGAGGCGGCTCGTGCCGAAGACCGCCCGACGCCCACGGCAGCGGTGTTGATCCGCCGCAACGCCGATGCTGCCCCGCTGGCCGAGGCTTTGCGGTCCAAAGGTCTGCCCGTCGAAGTGGTCGGACTCGGTGGGCTCCTGCACACACCCGAGGTGGCGGACGTGATCGCCATGCTCCGAGTGGTCGCCGATCCGCTGGCGGGCAGCGCCGCCGTTCGGCTGCTCACCGGAGCGAGATGGCAGATCGGCGCGAAGGACCTCGCCGCACTCTCGCAACGCTCCCGCGAACTTGCCATCTCCGCCGGATACGGAACAGCGGGTGCGGTCACCGACGCCGAGGCGCTCACCTCGGCAGTTCAGGACGCGCTGCCGGGGGAGAACGCCGAGCAAGCAGGATTGGTCGATTCGATCTCCGATCCAGGCCCGGCAGAACGTTATTCAGCTCTCGGGTACACACGCATCAACGCGATAGCGGCAGAGTTGGCGTCGTTGCGCGAACGTATCGGCCAGCCGCTCACCGAACTGGTGGCGGAGGTCGAGCGTGTGCTCGGTATCGGAATCGAGGCAGGCGCGCGAACCCGAGTCGGTGTCGTCGGGACCGCGGGCCGCGAGCATCTCGACGCATTTGCCGACGTCGTCGCCAATTACGCGACGCGTCCAACAGCCAATCTGCCCGGGATGCTCGCATTCTTCGCGGCCGCCGAACAGATCGAAAAGGGCCTCACTCCGGGCGAAGTGGAGGTGGCGCCGGATCGCGTGCAGATCTTGACCGTGCACTCGGCGAAGGGGCTCGAATGGGAAGTAGTGGCGATCCCGCATGTCAGCGACGGGGTGTTCCCCTCGTCCACCGCGTCCGGATCGTGGCTCGGGGCGCTCGCCGAACTGCCACCGTCGTTGCGTGGTGACCGGGCGGTCGACGCGGATTCGGCCGACGGAGTTCCGGTGCTCGACCTCGAGGAGCTCTACAACCGCAAGGACCTCGAGAACGCGATCACGGCGCACAAGAAGGCCTTGTCCAACCGTCGACTGGACGAGGACCGGCGACTGTTCTACGTCGCGCTGACCAGAACCGAACGGGCGCTGTTCATCTCGGCGCATCACTGGGCGGAATCCGGTTCGGAACCGAAGGGGCCTTCGGAGTTCCTGGACGAGCTGCATCAGATGGTCACGGCCGAAAACGATGCCGGTGAAGAAGACTCACGCGGTGCGATCGGCGTCGTGGAGGAATGGGCGCCTGCACCGGAACCCGACACCGAGAACCCGTTGGCCTCCACACCCCGTACGGCGCAGTGGCCGCCCGACCCGCTGGGTGCGCGTCGCGGCGCGGTCGAGGCCGGAGCCGCGAGCGTCCTGTCCGCACTTGCATCGCTGCCGCAAGACAGCAAAGAGACGGAAGAACCGGAGGACGATCCGGAGAACTGGGCCTCGGACGTCGACGTTCTCCTGGCCGAGCGCGAAGCCCGGGCAAACGCGCGTGCCGAAGTGATTCTCCCGGCGCAGCTTTCGGTGACTCAGCTCGTAGACCTCAAGGCAGATCCGGATGAACTCGCGGCACGGCTGCGTAGACCACTGCCGTACCCACCGAACCCGCTCGCTCGGCGCGGCACGGCTTTTCACGCCTGGATCGAGCGAAGGTTCGGTGCGACCCGACTGTTGGATCTCGACGAACTACCCGGCGCCGCGGATACCGGCGCGGGTCCCGAGACCGATCTGGTGAAACTTCAGGATGCGTTCCTGCGGTCCCCGTGGGCCAATCGCAGCCCGATCGAAGTGGAAGTTCCTTTCGAAACATCCATTGCCGGAACGGTTCTCCGCGGTCGGATCGACGCTGTGTTCGCCGATCCCGACGGCGGATGGACGGTGATCGACTGGAAGACCGGTGCCGAACCGTCGGCCGCTAACGAGGACGCTGTTGTGATGCAGTTGGCCGCGTATCGGGTGGCCTGGGCCGAATTGATGTCGGCCAGAGCCCGTTCGGCGGGGCGCAACGAACAGTTTCCGGCCGACAAGGTGCGGGCGGCGTTTCACTACGTTCGATCGGGTCGCACCATCGCACCCGAGAACCTGCCGGACGGTGAGGCTCTCGCTCGCCTCATCCGAACGGCAGGCGCGCAAGATTAGCTTGCGTTTCGACGAGCCTTGAGTGCTTCGGTCACCAGCGGAACCTGCAGGGGAAGACGTGCGATCGAACCGATCTTCTGCGGTGTGGACGTCTTCGGGCTTCGGCACCAGTCGATCGCCATCTGGATGTTGGCGGGGAACACGGCGACAAAGAGCGCGGCGGCAAGGCCCGCGCCGAGCTTGCGGGTCTTCGGCACGGCCAAGGCAGCGCCGATCGCCAGTTCCGCGACGCCGGACACCTGGGTGTAGGTGCGGGCCTGTCCGGGAAGCTGGCGGGGAACGGTGCTGTCGAAGAAGGAAGGCGCCACGAAATGCATGGTGCCGGCGCCGAGAAGGAGGGCCGACAAACGAAGAGCGGCCGCTTGGCTGGGAGTGGACGTCGAACCGGTGAAAGGCATTTGCCCAGCCTGCCTCACGGTGGACCTTCTTGCCACTACCGGCGCCACGACCCGCGCGCTATTCGGCGCCCGAGTTCCGAAGTCGATCTTCGAGGGTTACGCTGCCTGCCGATGTCCGTGTAGGTATTTCGTAAGTTCGAGTGAGAGAGTCGATGTATGGCCGGTAAGCTCCGGGCGCGTTTGACCAGGTCGGAAGCATTGACCGATCAGCCTGACTTCGCCCTTGTCGGGGTGCTGCGCATTCCCCAGCTACAGACAAGTCCGGCGCGGGCCATCTACAAGCGAGTTCTCATCGCGTTGGGTGCTCTCGGCGCCGCCGTGTTGATCGTGTACATCGATCGCGCGGGATACCGGGACGCACAGGACAACGAGCTGTCGCTGCTCGACTGCATTTACTATGCGACGGTTTCGCTCTCGACCACCGGCTACGGCGATATCACTCCGTTCACGCCGTCGGCGCGCCTGGTCAACGTCCTGTTGATCACGCCACTTCGGATCTTCTTCTTGATCGTGTTGGTCGGAACAACACTTTCAGCTCTGACCGAGAGTTCGCGTCAGGCGTTCAAAATTCAGCGTTGGAGGCAGCACGTGCGTAATCACACCGTCGTCGTCGGATACGGGACCAAGGGGCGGACGGCAATCGAAGCAATGCTCGGTGACGGTGTACCGGCGTCGGAGATCGTGGTCGTGGACACCGATCAGACCGTCCTCGATTCGGCGGCGAGCAAGGGCCTGGTGACGGTGTTCGGTTCGGCGACGAAATCGGACGTACTTCGGTTGGCAGGTGCGCAGAATGCGTCGTCGATCATCGTGGCAACCAACCGTGACGACACCGCAGTGCTCGTGACGCTGACAGCCCGCGAAATCGCGCCGAAAGCCAAGATCGCCGCAGCCATCCGTGAAGCCGACAACGCGCATCTTCTGCGTCAGTCCGGCGCAGACTCCGTCGTCGTGTCCTCGGAGACGGCGGGTCGACTCCTCGGCATCGCGACCACGACGCCGACCGTCGTGGAGATGATCGAAGACCTGCTGACTCCGGAGGCCGGATTCGCGATTGCCGAGCGTGCCGTCGAGCGCGACGAGGTCGGCGGCTCTCCGCGTCATCTCTCCGACATCGTGCTCGGGGTCGTTCGTGACGGCCGTCTGGTTCGCGTCGGTTCGCCCGAGGTGGACGCCGTCGAGGAGAACGATCGACTGCTCTACATTCGCCGCGTCACGAACTGAGTGTTACCGAGCTTCGTGCGCGCAGTAATGTCGTGAGCGTGAACGACTTCCAGCTGACCGAAACACCTCTGCTCTCACGCTCGAGCGTCGGCCGCGCCGAGGAATTGCGGTCGGACGCCGCTGCACTGACGACGGGTTGGGCGGACGCACTGCTCCTCCGTGTGAATTCACGGGGTCAGGTCAAGGTGTCGCCGGAAGGTCAATTGGTCTTCGCCGAGGCAACCGAGTTGGGGCCCGAACCGGTGCGCGGCGCGGTCTTCCTGGGAATTCGGGAGAATCGCCACGTCTGGGCGGTGCGGGTGTCGCTGCTGGCGGGCACTTTGTCTGAATTGCGGATGCTCGGCGGAACACTCGACGACGCGGACGCCGGTTTGTTGACCGGTGCCGTCGCGATTCTCAACTGGCACGACAGTGCCGGATTCAGCGCTATCGACGGCGCACCGAGTGAACCCACGATGTCCGGCTGGTCACGCATTTCCACGTCCACCGGCCACGAGGAGTTTCCCCGAACGGATCCGGCGGTCATCTGCCTGGTGCACGACGGCGGCGATCGAGTTCTACTCGCGCGTCAGCCGACCTGGCCGCAGCGCCGTTTCTCGATTCTCGCGGGATTCGTCGAGGCCGGGGAGTCACTCGAAACGTGTGTTGTCCGCGAGATCAAGGAAGAAGTCGGTATCGACGTGCACAGCGTTCGATACCTCGGGAGCCAGCCTTGGCCGTTCCCTCGCTCGGTGATGTTGGGCTTCGCCGCAATCGGCGACCCCGCCGCTCCGCTGCTGTTCGCGGACGGCGAGATCGCCGAGGGCACCTGGTTCACGAAGGACGAGGTGCGCGCCGCTCTCGAACTCGGCGACTGGGGTTCGGAAGCGGACGCGCCACTGCTGCTGCCCGGGTCGATCTCCATCGCTCGCGGAATGCTCGAGAGCTGGGTCAAGTAGCAGCCGGAGAAGGTCTACAGACCCAGAGCCTGCTTGACCTGGTTGAGCGACGGGTTGGTCGCAACGCTGCCGTCGCCGTACTTCACGGTCGGAACGACGTGATTGCCACCGTTGACGCTGCCGACGAAATCGGCTGCTGCCGGATCGTTCTCGATGTCGATCTCGGTGTACTCGATCCCCGACGCGTTGAGCTGCGTCTTGAGGCGACGGCAGTAGCCGCACCACGTGGTCGAGTAGATGGTCAGGGCAGGCGCATTTTCGGTAGAAGTCACGGCCGATATAACACCACGACCGAGAGCGTTGTTCCGTATCGGCCCGTGTTCTCTTGCCCACATACCGTCGGGCGCGGCGAATGGAGTGTCGGAACGTCCTGCCATGATGGTCCCCATGCCTGCGGACACCGGACTGGATCCAGAACAATCGGCCGCCGTGCTCGCGCCACGCGGCCCGGTATGTGTCCTCGCGGGCGCTGGAACAGGCAAAACCCGCACCATCACGCGCCGGATCGCTCATCTGGTTGCCGACGGTCACGTGTCGGCCGGTCAGGTGCTTGCCGTGACGTTCACCGCTCGTGCGGCCGGGGAAATGCGTGGACGTCTCCGTGAGCTGGGCGTCGGCGGGAGTGGGCCGCAGGTGCAGGCTCGAACTTTTCACGCTGCTGCTCTCCGTCAACTGAAGTACTTCTGGCCGCAGGTTGTCGGCGACACGCCGTGGCGTCTGCTGGACCGAAAGTTCGCCGTTGTCAGCAGTGCCGCAGCCCGGGTGGGATTGTCCACCAGCACGGAAAGCGTCCGCGACCTCGCCAGTGAAATCGAGTGGTCGAAGGCGTCGCTGATCGCGCCGGAGGATTACCCACGCGCGATCGCCAAGATTCGCCGTGAGGCACCGGTCGATGCCACCAAGGTGGCCCAGGTGTATGCCGCATACGAAGAGCTGAAAGCACGCGGCCAGGACGGCATGCTGCTTGATTTCGACGATCTCCTACTGCACACGGCGGCAGCTCTCGAAGAGCATTCGACAGTCGCCGACGAGTTCCGCGAGCGGTATCGCTGCTTCGTCGTGGACGAGTATCAGGACGTCACCCCACTGCAGCAGCGTGTGCTCGACGCCTGGCTGGGCGACCGAGACGATCTGACCGTGGTGGGCGATGCGAATCAGACCATCTACTCCTTCACCGGAGCCACCCCCAACTATCTGTTGGACTTCTCCCGGAAATTCCCCGAAGCGACCGTCGTTCGGCTCGAACGGGATTACCGCTCCACCCCTGAGGTCGTGTCGTTGGCGAACCGCGTGATCGGTGCGGCGCGCGGGCGGATCGCCGGGACGCGTCTGCAGCTGATCGGGCAGCGCGCGCCGGGGCCTGAGCCGGAGTTCATGGAGTTCGACGACGAGCCGGCCGAAGCACTCGGCGTTGCGCGGGCGATCAAACGGCTGATCGCGGCAGGCACCCCTGCGGCCGAGATCGCTGTTCTGTACCGGATCAATGCTCAGTCGGAGGCGCACGAGCAGGCCCTGACGAAGCTGGGCATTCCGTTCCAGGTGCGCGGTGGAGAGGGCTTCTTCACTCGCACCGAGGTACGTCAGGCGGTGGCAGCGCTGCGTCAGGCTGCTGGACGCGACGACCTCCCCGAAGGTGCAGACAACGGCGAAGCACTGGTCTCACTCGTCCGCGCTGTGCTCGCGCCGCTCGGCCTGACCAACGAAGAGCCTTCGGGTACTCAGGCACGCGAGCGCTGGGCTTCGCTCTCGGCTCTCGTGGCGCTCACCGAAGAACAACTTGTCCACGAACCTGAACTGACGCTCACCGGGCTTCTACAGGAGCTCACGGCCCGAGCCGAGGCGCGGCACCCACCGACCGTGCAAGGTGTGACGCTGGCCTCGCTCCACGCGGCCAAGGGACTCGAATGGGATGCGGTGTTCCTGGTCGGCCTCAACGACGGCACCCTGCCGATCCAGCACGTTCTCGGCGACGCCAATTCGGGCGCCGACGACGTCGCGGTGGAGGAGGAGCGTCGGCTTCTGTACGTGGGTGTTACCCGCGCCCGCGAGCATCTGCAGCTGTCTTGGGCATTGGCCCGCAATGAGGGTGGACGCAAGTCCCGTCGCCGGTCGAGGTTCCTCAACGGGCTCATCCCCGAGGACTCACCGGCTTCGCGCGTTGCCGCGCCGTCGTCGGGGAACAAGAAGCGTCCGCGCTGCCGCGTCTGCGGCAAACCGTTGATCGGGACGTCGGCGACCATGCTCGGGCGCTGCGAAAAATGCCCGTCCAATGTCGACCTGGAATTGCTCGAGCACCTCAAGGCCTGGCGTCTGGACAAGTCCCGAGAACTCAAAGTTCCGGCCTATGTCGTCTTCAGTGACAACACACTGATGGCTATTGCCGAACAACGACCACAAGATAATCGTGGACTGGTTTCGATCCCTGGAATCGGGCCGAAGAAACTCGACAACTTCGGGGAAGACGTACTATCTGTCATTCGCGGTGAACTGCGAGCGGCAACACTCGATATCTGACAACACATCCGAATCGACAACGGTGAGTTACATAACCGCAGGTCAAAAATAGGTTGTGCAGATTCGGCAGATTCTCTACTCTGGTTTTCAGTGTTACGGGGCAACCTGTGCGCAGAAACTATCCGGACCGACACGAAATGGAGGTGGCAAAAAAATGACGAACTTGATCTCTTACGAAGCGTGCGCAAGCGCAAAGTTCGCTGTTGCCGCCCCCATGCTGCCGCGTGCAGCGGGATGGGCGCAGCATGCGTTCCGCCTGCGCCCTCAAGCAGCAGCAAAGAAAGCAGCTGTCGAGTCCGTGTTCTTAAGCCATCGAGGTATTTCTCGGTAGGACACATCCGTTCACTTACGGCCACGGACCCGCAGCCCCTGCGGACCGTGGCCTTTGTGTTGGATACCCCTCTTTATCCGGTTTCCGACTCGGCTCAGGTTCGCACCCATCGAACCCATATCGTGCGACACAGTTTCGCATCCGAGCACTAGGAGACCGAGTTGTCTGCCCAGACAATCCGCGTGGAATCCGAAAACTCCACCACTGCAGTAACTTCCACCGACGTCACTTCGGCTGCAGTCACGTTCATCGAGGTCGCGTCCACCCGCCGCGACCTGCCGTGCCGGGCATCCAACCCCGATCTCTGGTTCGCCGAAGCTCCGGCCGAACTCGAGCAGGCCAAGGCACTGTGCGCGCAGTGCCCCATCCGTTCCCGTTGTCTCAGTGCGGCTCTCGACCGCGCCGAGCCATGGGGGGTGTGGGGCGGCGAGATCCTCGATCAGGGGGCCGTCATAGCGCGCAAGAGACCGAGAGGGCGCCCACGCAAGCAACTTGTGTGCGCGTGAGAGCCCTATTCGGCGGAGCCGGTGTCTTAGTCGGCGGAGCCGGTGTCATCCAGAACCGGCTCCGCGAACCCTGGCAACCAACGAGTCAGGATTTCCATGTACGGGGCATATGCGTCCAACTGGGCGCATATGCCGACCGAACCGAGAAGAACACGGAAGATCATCAAATACTCGGCCGGAAGGTTGAGTGCACGGGCCGTTCGGAACTGCGCACTGTTGAAGTCAGTGGCGGTTCCGGCGGCCTTTTGCAGCCATGCCCGAGTGAAGTGAAATGACTCGGTCTGGATCGGGTCGGTGAAGGGTCGCAGGTAATCCGCGATCTCCTTGTCGGTCACCGTGCGTCCGGGGATCACGAAACCGTTGGCGCGCAACAACTCCGTCAACTCGTCGAATTGTTCCTCGACAGCCAAGCGCACCATCGTGCCGAGAACCCGTGGCAGTCCGTTCGGGAACGGCGCAGCAGCACCGAAGTCGATGACGCCGAGTCGGCCGTCCTCGAGAAGCATGAAATTGCCGGGGTGCGGGTCACAGTGGAGCAATCCGACACGGGCCGGAGACGCGAAGTGGAATTCGGCGAGTAGTGCACCGGCCGCATTGCGCTGCTCCGGCGTTCCACTCTCGATGATTCTGGTCAACGGGGTTGCCGTCATCCATTCGGTCACGACCACTTTTGGCGCGCTCGCCACGACGTGCGGGATCACGAATTGGGGATCTCCGTCGAACTCTTTGGCAAAAGCTCGCTGATTGTTCGCCTCGATCCGATAGTCGAGTTCTTCCTCCGTGCGCGCGGTGAACTCCTCGATCACGGGCCGTACGTCGACACCGGGCATGACCGAACCGAAGAGACCGGCAAATCTGCCCAGGGTCTTGAGATCGGCGCGTAGAGCTTCGTCGGCGCCGGGGTACTGAACTTTCACGGCTACGTCGCGGCCGTCCGCCCAGACGGCTCGATGAACCTGCCCGATGCTTGCCGACGCGGTCGGTTCATCGTCGAACGACTGGAATCGGTCGCGCCACTTGGTTCCGAGTTGCTGGTCGAGCATCTTGTGTACTTGCTTGGTCGGCAGCGGTGGGGCAGCGGCCTGAAGCTTGTTCAGCGACTCGCGGTACGGTTCGGCGAATTCCTCCGGAATAGCCGCCTCCATGACGCTGAGCGCTTGGCCCAGCTTCATCGCGCCACCCTTGAGTTCGCCCAGCACCGCGAACAATTGCTCGGCGGCCTTCGCGCTCAACTGTGCGTCGATCTCGCCTTTGTCACCGCCGGCGAGCTTGCGTCCGAAGCCCATGGCGGCGCGACCGGCCATCCCCAGGGGGATGCTCGCGAGTTTGGCAGTACGGGCAGAACTCTTGCGTGGGATCTCGGACACCACACCATCATGTCTGACTGGGGCGTCCTTTGCCCGAAACAGGTGCCAGGTATTGGCAACTGCAGGATATTTGCCGAGGCCAGCGCCTGGTTGTGATCCGATACGGACGCAGCGCGATCTCGAGCGTCGACGACAGGCTCGCCGCATGCGTCGCCGCTGTCTCCGATAATGCGGAGTCGATCTCGGCCAGGGCCAGCGCGACACTTGCATGGATCATCGCCGATTCCGCGTGGCCTGCGCTGCCGAGTAGCTGCGCGGACAGATGAAGCCAATGAGGGTCGAGTTCGGATCGGAGGATGTCGGCGCACCGCAGGCAACTCGACTGACCAGGCAGGACAAGAGGCCCGACCACACCGTTGCCGTCGCGGATGCGGATGGAAAGGTGGGGGAGTCCGCAGCGAACGAGATCGCTGACCAGACGAGGATCAGTTACGACGTCGTCGGCCAGGACCACCAGTTGTTCGTTCCACGTGCGCACGACGTCGGTGTTGCGATACCCGCGCGAGCGACGCGTGCTGACCCCGCCGGCGACCAGTGCGCGCTCGATGGCGTCAGAGAGCGGACCGACACCGTGAATCCGTACCGTCGCGGTGCTTCTGCGGGCAGTGTGGACGAAACCGGAATCGGCGAGTTGCTCGAGCAACTCCTCCGTCACCGACGTGGGAATCCCGCGCCTCGACGCTTCCCAGAGGATGTTTGCGCGGGATCTCGAGCCGTCCATTTTGTGCAGGATCGACTTCACCGCGCGATCGTCGACCCCGACAGGCAGAGTCAGCAGGACGGCATGTCCGGGGGTCCATCCCAGCTGCAGTCGACCATCCGGGCGCGACAGAACAGCGATCCGCGGGTCCCATCGAGGTCCCGCGGATCGCTGTGAAGTGCTGTCTTGTCTGGTGTCGTCGTGTGTGTGACCGGTCATCATTCGATGCTGGCACGACGGGCCCTCGGCGAGTCCCCGTCAGCGGCAGTTATCCACAGGCGGTCATCGCGGCTGATCTGCGAAAATCGGTCGTGAAGGGATTACTTCTCTTCGTCGTCCTCGCGGGTCTTGTCCATCGCTGCCTCGGCCGCACGCTCTTTTGCCACGACGGCTTCGAGCTGGGCTATCGGGTCGTCGAAATTACCGGCTTCGCCGGCGCCGAGGACACGGGCGACAAATCCGTCCGGTGCGTCGAGATCGCTCGAATCGGGCATCAGGTCGGGATGCGACCAGACGCCGTCGCGAACGTCCATACCGGCTTCCGCGGTGAGCTTCTGCCACAAACCGGCCGCTTCACGGACCTTGCGAGGACGAAGTTCGAGTCCGACCAGCGTCGCAAAGGTCTGTTCGGCGGGGCCGCCGGTGGCACGGCGACGCCGCAACGTCTCGCTCATCGCGGCAACACCAGGCAGTCGCTCGCCGAGTGCGGCGGTGACGACCGTCTCCACCCAGCCCTCGACCAGCGCAAGCAGAGTCTCGAGACGTTCGAGAGCGGCTTTCTGCTCCGGTGTGTTCTGCGGCTCGAACGTGCCCTGCTGCATCAACGCTTCGAGCTTGCTCGGATCGGTGAGAGCGGATGGATCGAGGTCCTTGGCGAATTCTTCCATCGCCGAGAAGTCCATGGTGATTCCGCGGGCGTATTCCTCCACTGTCGCGAGAACACGCTGGCGCAGCCACGGAACGTGACTGTAAAGGCGCTGATGAGCGGCTTCCCGCGCGGCGAGGAAGACCAGAACTTCCTGATGCGGCTGTTCGAGACCCTCACTGAAAGCCTGAACCGCAGCCGGGAGAAGGGCCGCGGTGCCTTCGGGGCCGAGGGGCAGGCCGATGTCAGTGGAGGAGAGCACCTCGGTGGACAGTTGGCCGAGTGCCTGGCCCAATTGCGAGCCGAACGCGAGTCCGCCCATCTGGCCGAGCATGCCCAGCATCGGGCCAGCCATCTGCTGTGCTTCGGCCGGAAGACCCTGGACCCACATGCCCGCTACCTTCTCGGCCACCGGATCACAGAGTCGCTTCCAGGTGTCGATCGTGTTGTCGAGCCAGTCGTTCGGAGTCCACGCAAGAGTGCGGCTCGCTCCGGCAGGGAGCGTTGTCGCGGCGTCCAGCCACATCTCGGCCAGGTGCGCGGCGTCGGCGATCGCCTTGACGTTGCCCTCGGTGATCGGTGTGACCGATCCGATCTGTTGGCGTGCCAGCTTCTTGGCGATGTCGTAGTTGACCGGGCCGGACGTACCGCCCTGGCCCATCGACGAGCCCATTCCGCTCAGCATCTGCCCGAACTGGGTGAGCATCTGGCCGAGCTGAGCCGGATCGAATCCCTCACCGCCCGCGCCGAACCCGAACGGCATGTCACCACCCCCGAACGGATTGCCACCCGCCGCGTTCTTGTCGCGATCGGGATCGTCGTCGGAGTTGGAGAAGCCGAACGGCATATTGCTCATACCTCAACGGTACAAGGCTCGAGCGGTCGGAGTCGCCCTCCGAGTCACGCTGACGGCGAACACGCACGGCGCTCAGGCGGTGCGATCGGTGCTCCGGAGCCTTCGCGCTTTACTCTGGATCAGGTGAATCGACGGATAGTGACGCTCTTGGCCGCACTCGCACCCATCGTCGTGTTGGGAGTCGTCGGAACAATGGTCACTGTTCCTTATGTCGCACTCGGTCCGGGCCCCACCTTCAACACGCTCGGCGACGTCGACGGTAAGCCCGTCGTGGACATCCAGGGGACCGAGGTCGATCCCACCGACGGCAACCTCAACATGACAACGGTGTCGGTTCGCGACGGCCTCAACATCTTCGAAGCGTTCGGACTGTGGGCGAGTGGCAGCAACGGACTCGTCCCTCGCTCGGAGATCTATCCGCCCGAGAAGTCGAAGGAAGAGATTCAGCAGGCCAACACGGCCGACTTCCAGCAATCCGAGGACAGTGCCGAGTTGGCGGCACTGCACTTTCTCGGCAAGCCGGTGGCACTGACTGTTTCGAAGGTGACTCCGGACGGTCCCGCTGCGGGTGCCCTGCAAGAAGGCGACGTCCTGGTCAAGATCGGCGACACTCCGGTAACCACCATCACCGGCGTTCAGGACACGGTCGGTGCGATCGCGCCCGGCACCGCGATCGACGTCACCGTCCTTCGTGAGGGTGTGGAGACCGTTGTGCCGGTCACCGTCGGGGCGCGGCCCAACAAGCCCGAATCGGGTTACCTCGGCGTCACACCCAGCGAGGTCCCGGACGTTCCCTTCACCGTGCAGTTCAATCTCGCCGACATCGGCGGTCCTTCTGCCGGACTGATGTTCACACTGGCCTTGGTCGACAAGCTGACTCCGGGGGAGCTCAACGGCGGAAAGTTCGTAGCCGGAACGGGCACCATCGACTCCGACGGCGAGGTCGGTCCGATCGGCGGCATCAGGTACAAGTTGATCGCCGCGTCCGAAGCCGGTGCTGAGACCTTCCTCGTGCCGGCCCAGAACTGTGACGAGGCGAAACAGAATGCGCCGGACGGGCTTCGACTCGTCAAGGTCGACAACCTGCCCGGCGCAGTGGACTCACTCGAAAGCCTCAACACGGGTGGCGACGCACCCCGCTGCTGAAAGCTGCCTGGCCGCCGACGACTCTGTCAGTCTTCTTCGACCTCGTCGAGCGTCGCGTACAGGGCGTGCACGAGGTGAGGTGCAAGACCGTCGTAGGTGAGCAGTTCCAAGTCACCGTACGGATCCGCATCCTCGTCGGGACGCATCTGTAGGAGCGACAGCGAGGGACCGTCACGGAGCACGCCGACGAACAGTCGAGCCTCGCGTCGATCGGGATGCGCGTTGGCCGTCAGCCGCGCGACCTCGTCCGCCGCGTGCTGATCGGTCAACACCGGCGCCGTGGCGTGGTCGAGATCCGATTCCGCCTCGGGCGGCAGGACGACGATCTCCTGCACCAGGATGCAACCCTGCACGGACTCGGGCCAATGCGTCGTCGCCAGGAACTCGTCGAGTGCCCGTGAACCGCCGATGATGTCCTCGGGAAGCGATTCCTGTTCGATCGGTGTGTATTCGGCGCCCTCGGCGAGTTGGTCGAGCAGTCCGGGTTCGGCCGCGGCGAGCATTTCGGTGGGTACCAACGCGTACAGCTTCGGCGGCTGATCCCAGCCTTCGGCGTCGATGTGGTCGACAACTTCATGAACGCACCGGGCGAGGGCACTCGGTGATCTGCTCATATTCTCTTCACTCACACGTTCATCCTCCCACCTTCTGTCCGGCTCCCCGCTCTCCGTGTTGTCAACCCGTGACCGTTGTTACGTAGAGTGGTCGGAAACGGCCAAGTCCACTCGGGCGTGGCCGCAGTGATCGATGCAATCGGTTGCGACGCCACGGCGTCGCCAAATCTTGGAGCGTGGCACGTGGGCATGCGGCCCCCCGCAGGTTTACCCTCTCTGTCCAGACGCAGTCGAATCTTGTTGGTGGTGGCTGTCGTAGTGGCGGCCTTGCTGCTCGTGGGGCCGCGACTGATCGGCATGTACACGGACTGGTTGTGGTTCGGCGAAGTCGGCTTCCGCGGTGTCTTCACCAAGGTTCTGCTGACGCGATTCGTGCTCTTCCTGGTCGTCGGAATTGTCGTCGGCGCCATCGTGTGGCTCGCGATGCTTCTCGCGTACCGCGCACGCCCGGTGTTCGTCCCGGTCTCCGGGCCCAATGATCCGATCGCGCGCTACCGCACCACCGTTATGTCGCGTCTTCGTCTGTTCGGCGTGATCATTCCGGTAGCGATCGGCATCCTGTCCGGTCTCATCGCGCAGGCCAACTGGGTCACTATCCAGTTGTTCCTCAACGGCCAGGCATTCGGTATCACCGATCCGCAGTTCAACATGGACGTCAGCTTCTACACGTTCGATCTGCCGTTCTACCGTTTCGTTCTCAACTGGTTGTTCGTCTCGATCCTGCTGGCTTTCGTGGCAAATCTGATCACCCACTACGTTTTCGGTGGAATCAAATTGGCCGGACGAGCGGGGACGTTCACTACCGCCGCTCGTGTGCAGTTGGCTGTTCTGGCCGGCACTTTCGTGCTGTTGAAGGCCGTCGCCTACTGGCTCGATCGCTACTCGTTGCTTTCGAGCGGCCGTAAAGAGCCGACGTTCACCGGCCCGGGGTACACGGACATCATGGCTGTGCTCCCGGCAAAGCTGATATTGATGTCCATCGCGATCATCTGTGCTTTGGCTTTCTTCGCTGCGATCTTCACCCGCGACCTTCGTATCCCGGCTATGGCCGTTGCTCTGCTGGTTCTCTCGTCCGTGCTCGTAGGCGCAGTCTGGCCGATGATCGTCGAGCAGTTCTCCGTCAAGCCCAACGCGGCGGACAAGGAGAGTACGTACATCGAGCGGAACATCGCGGCCACCAGGCAGGCCTACGGAATCACGGACGACAAGGTCACATATCAGCCTTACTCGGGTGACGGCGACGCAATTCCGCGCGAGGTGCCGGCAGACGTCACCACTATTGCCAATGCTCGTCTCCTCGATCCGAACATTCTGTCGCCCACTTTCACCCAGCAGCAACAGCGTCAGAACTTCTACGGGTTCCCGCCCTCGCTCGACATCGATCGCTACGACATCGACGGTGAGATGCGCGACTACATCGTGGCGGCGCGTGAGATCTCACCGAACAACCTGCAGGGAAACCAGACGGACTGGATCAACAAGCACACGGTCTACACCCACGGCGACGGCTTGGTGGCCGCTCCGGCGAACAAGATCACTGCGCCGGTCCTGGACCCGACGAAGGACAACGCGAACAACAACAATGCGGGCTACCCGATCTACACGGTCAGCGACATCGCCTCGCAGGACGCGGGAACACAGGTCATCAAGGTCGATCAACCGCGCATCTACTACGGCGAGGTCATCGGTCAAGGCGCTGACGACTACGCAATCGTCGGTGGTGCCGGTGGTTCGGAAGCTCGCGAATACGACACGGAGCAGACCAAGTACACCTACACCGGTTCCGGCGGCGTCTCCATCGGAAACTGGGTCAATCGCTTGGCTTTCGCGGCGAAGTACACGGAGAGGAACATTCTCTTCTCGGGTGCCGTCGGTTCGGATTCCAAGATCATCTACAACCGTGATCCTCGCGATCGCGTCGGTCAGGTTGCTCCGTGGTTGACCACTGACGGAGATGCGTACCCGGCCGCAGTCGACGGCAAGATCGTCTGGATCGTCGATGCGTACACCACGCTGGAGAACTACCCGTACGCACAGCGCAGTTCGCTGGACGGACTGGTCGCGGACAGTGTGGATGCAACGACCGGTCGTTTGTTGCCGAAGAAGGAAGTCTCGTACATCCGCAACTCGGTCAAGGCAACCGTCGATGCCTACGACGGCACCGTGACGCTCTATCAGGTCGACGACAACGACCCGGTACTCAATGCGTGGAAGGGTGTGTTCCCGGACACGGTCAAGCCGCAGAGTGATATCTCGGACGATCTGCGGGCACACTTCCGCTATCCCGAAGACCTGTTCAAGGTTCAGCGGGAAATGTTGGCGAAGTACCACGTCGACAATCCGACCGAGTTCTTCACCAACAACGCTTTCTGGTCGGTGCCCAACGAGCCGACGGTGGAGAATTCGAAGGAAAATGAACCGCCGTACTACGTGATGGTGGGGGACCAGGAAACCGGCGCGCCGTCGTTCCGGCTCACAAGTCCGATGGTGGGATTCCAGCGAGACTTCCTGTCGGCTTACATCACCGTGAATTCGGATCCGAAGGACTACGGCAAGATCACTGTTCTGCAGTTGCCCGTCAACAAACAGACGCAGGGTCCGTCACAGTCGCAGAACTCGATGATCTCGGATGCTCGCGTGGGCTCGGAGAAGGCACTGCTGGAGAGAACCAACACGATCCGATACGGCAACCAGTTGGCCTTGCCGATCGCAGAGGGTGGAATTCTCTACGTCGAACCCATGTATACCGAGCGAAGTAACACAACGACTTCGTTCCCGCAGCTTTCCCGAGTTCTGGTGAGTTACCAGGAGTCTGCGAAGGCTGGCAGCAGGGTTCGTGTCGGTTACGCATCCACGTTGGCCGAGGCGCTCGATCAGGTCTTCGACAATGGTGGAGCCGCGGGTGCTGCCACCGCACCGGGTGGAACTGCCACGACGGAACCGCCGGCGGGAACCGGGACCACCCCCGCGCCGACGGCGCCGACGACGCCTACAGGTCCGGCATCATCGGAAGATGTGTCGAAGGCTCTGGCAGAGGTCAACGCTGCCATGGATGCATTGAAGTCTGCGCAACAGACTGGTGACTTCAGTGGTTACGGAGCCGCGCTGGATCGCCTGCAGAAGGCGGTTGACGCTTACCAGGCGCTGCCGCCCAGCTAGTCGACCTCGTTCGTGAGTCACAGAAGGCCCGCCATCCGATCGGATGGCGGGCCTTCTTGTGTTCTCAGGTGAAGCTGTACGAGCTGAATCAGCGCAGTGCTGCAACGATCGGTGCGTTGGCATCGGAGAGCTGCTGGAACTGTGCGGCGAAGCCGTACTGGCCGGCGAGGTCACGAGCGGTGTCGTAAGCCTGCTGTGCGGCGGGCTTGAGCTCGGCCGGGATCTCGATGGCGGGAGCAACTGCGGGTGCCTCGGCGACGGGAGCCGGTGCTGCGGCGGGAGCTTCTTCGACTGCAGGCTCGCTCGCGACGGTCAGACGCTGGCCGCAGACGGGCCATGCGCCGGGGCCCTGGCTCTGCAGGGTGTTCTCGGCGACGCGGATCTGCTCTTCCTTGGAAGCGTTGGCGGGCGAGCCGGTGCCACCGTTGGCGGTCCAGGTGCTCTGCGAGAACTGCAGGCCGCCGTAGTAGCCGTTTCCGGTGTTGATGTTCCAGTCGCCACCGCTCTCGCACTGTGCGACGCCGTCCCAGTTGTGGGTGGCTGCGGAAGCGGTGCCGGTGCTCATGGTGAGGGGCACTGCGACAAGTGCGCCGGCTACTGCCAATGTGCCGAATGCACGCTTGCTGATGCTGGTGTACGTCATGTCGGGGTAAATCCTCTCCGCGCTTGCTGACATCGGCGGGCCTGCGGGTCGGCGATGATGCTGACTTTCCCGGGCGCTTGTCTCTCCGTGTCTCTGCCCCTCGAAGGTTTCGGGGGTTCCGATCCCGCGGGGCAGAGTGGAGCAGCGGCGGGTCGGCGTTCGCCCGGTTGATTCGGGCCGGGACCGACCGTACGGGAGCGTCGAACGAGGGTCGATTCGCAATTTTCCGGACTGTCTGGTCTGCTCTCGACCCAAGATTTTAGCGTTTGTGCTGGTAGAGACTATCCGATGCCGTTTCGACGTACGTTCGTTACATGCTTGTTATGTGTTGATGCTCACGGGCATTTTGTGAACCCAGTCACCCGATTTCTCCACTTTCAGGCGTGTATTTCGCTCTAGCGCAGGCGATTTGCGTTCCGTTCACCTGCTCGTGTAACTTTGTCCATGCATCGCGGGGTGGAGCAGCTCGGTAGCTCGCTGGGCTCATAACCCAGAGGTCGCAGGTTCAAATCCTGTCCCCGCTACTAGAAAAGGACCGCCGCACTGGATTCCAGTGCGGCGGTCCTTTTTTGTGCGCAGCCGTCGTAGGGTGGCGACGTGCGACTCTCGAAGATTCTCTTGGCGATGGCGGTGTCTACTTCGCTGGTGACCACCGCTCTGGCGTTCTCGGCAGGAAGCGCTGCCGCCGGTGGGCGGATCACCGATGCGAAGCGCGTGGTCTTCATCGTTCCGGGGCAGCAGCTCTACAACTCGGGAGAAACGCACCAGGCGACCTACCGCGCCCTCGACAAGGCACTGAGCGCTGCGGGCTACGAGACACACTTCGTCGATGCACCCGGCAAGATGATTGCGGCCGACGCCGAGCTGATTGCCGATTCGATTCGCTCCTACGCTACCGGCGCTGACTCCGTCGGGGTGATCGCGCACAGTGCGGGTGGACTGAGCTCCCGGTACTACGCGAAGTTCCTCGGTGGCTCCGAAGTAGTGGATTCATTCGTCGCCATCGGTGCGCCACAGTACGGTAGCCCCGGTGGCTGCGTACAAGGCCCTGCCGACGGTTACGACACCTGCATGTTCTCCGAAGTTCTCACCAAGCTCAATGCCGGTGAGGACACTCCTGGATCTGCCTACTATTCGGTGGTGCAGAGTTCGGGCGAGTGGGCGGACGGTCGGTTGGACGGGGGCCAGTGCCGGGTGTACGTCGATGGCGTTCCCGGGGCCGGAACCGGAGGAGACCACCTCACCGAGCTCGAGCATCCAGAGGTCATCTCGGGAGCGATCAGCGCTTTGGGGCGCGACTGTGTCGGTACGTTCGTGGACGAGAACGACGGCGACATCACCTGGCCTGACACACTGTTTCCGTCATTTCGGTAAAGCTTCAGGTCCGGGTTGTTCGGACGAGTAGCCCGGCTACGTGTGCGCTCGCGGCAGTCCTCGCCCCCAAGGCGTCACCCGATTCGATGGCCGCGACTATACGTGCGTGCTCGGTGACGGCGATCCGCCGATTGAGCTCGAGGCTCCACATGTCCGAACGGTAGAGATGTGACTGTCCATCCAGACGATGCAGGGCTTCGCTGAGTGGGTGATTGCATGCAGTCTCACGAATCAAGGTGTGGAACTCGAGGTCGAGCTTCGAATCCCGACGCTGATCCGGCGGGCTCTCGAGAAGTTCGCGTTGCACCTGCACCATCTTGTTCAGCTGTGACACGGTTTCGTGCGTGGCATTGGCCGTGGCGTTGAACGCCGCGAGACCGTCGAGTACCTCACGCACCTCGAAGACCGCGCGCAGAGACTCCGCGTCCAGCGAATCGACTTTTGCACCCGCATTCCGTGTGTGGACGGCGATGCCCTCGTAGATCAACTGCTGCACGGCCTCGCGGACCGGCGTTCGACTGACATTGAGCTTGCTCGCCAGCGCGGGAACACTCAGTGGTGTCCCCGGCGCCAGCTCGCCCGAAAAGATCAGTTCGCGAAGCGTCTCGTGCACGGACTCGGTGAGTAAAGCTCGTTCGGTGGTGGTCATCTTGTCCTCACTTCGATCCTGCACGATGTCGACGGTACCCGGGAGCGCTATCCAGCGGCGCGCACCCGGTCAGCGCTGCGACTGTCGACCTCGGGCGCCGTCGCGCCTTTCAGTCCGGCCACTTTGGCCGCGATGTTCTCAGCGATCGTGATCGGCGGGTATCCCACTTCGCCCGGTGTGAGAGTCCCTGGCAGTGCTTCGATGACGGCGTCGTAGTTCCCGTCGAAAAAGAATGCGGCAGAGCGACGTCGGATGATCTGACCATCGACGATAGGTGGGTCGACTCGGTGCACTGTCGAGCGCCATCGGTCGTTCGTCCAGCGTGCCATCGCGTCGCCGAGGTTGATCAAGAGTGCGCCGTCGGCAGGTTGGACGTCGTGCCATACGCCGTCGGCACTCAGAACTTGAAGGCCCGGAACTTGATCTGCCCACAGGATGGTCAAGATTCCGAAGTCGGTGTGAGCGCCCATTCCCGTCATGTCGCCGGAGATGCGGATCTCGCCCTCGGGCAGTGCGTAGTTGTTCATCTTCATCGCGTCGATCGAATGGTCGAGCATCGAATCGAAGTACCCGGGCTGCAATCCGAGACCGTCGGTAAAGGCGCACATCAGGATTCGTGCCAAGCCCTGGGCATGACGGAAATACTCTTCGATTGCCGGTCGGAATCCGGGCGCGGCCACGGGCCAGGTGTTGGCGGCGTAGCTGGACTCGGGTAGGTCGACGCCCGGATAGTCGCTCACCTCTGTGCCCACGACTATTGCTTCGTAGAAATCGTTCATCTGGTTCGCGGCGGCGACGCCCAGGCTCATGCTGAGTGATTCCGATTTCGGTGGTGAGTAGCCGCGGTTCTCGGACGAGGGACGGCGATAGTTGTTCTTCACCGTCAGTGGGAGAGCAAAGAACTCGTCGAGAGCGTCGGCCAGTCCTTTGGTCGCCGATCGTGGAATGCTGTGTCCGACAATCTGTATGAATCCGACCTCCCGGCACGCGCGATCGAGTTGAGCTGCCACTTCCGCACAGGCAGTGCTGTTGGTGGCGTTTGCAACCGCTGCCTCGCCGCGGAGGTACGGGCTGATATCGATCGTAGGAATTTCGAAGACAGGAGTTTCGTGGGTCATTTAAAGTCCTTGCGGCCGGACGTGTGCCACTTACCGACGAGCACACGTGAGAGGAATCCAAAGGCAGAGAAGACGAGGACACCGAACACCGACGCGATCACGATCGCGGCGATCAGATCCTCGGACTGAAGGCGGCTTCGGTAGACGTCGAGCAGCGTTCCGATCCCGGGTTGTCCTTTGGCGAAGAACATGTCGCCGATGATGGCACCGACGACAACAAGGCCGGAGGCGGTGCGGATGCCGGTGAGAATAGCCGGCATTGCCGCTCGCAGTTCGAGTTTCACCAATCGATCCCAACGGGACGCGCGGCCGAGGGTGAAGAGTTCGTGCAGTCCGCGATCGACCGATTGCAATCCGAAGTGTGTGTTGGTGATGATCGGGAAGGCTGCGATGAGAACACACACCAGGGTACGCGCGGTCATACCGTAGCCGAACCAGAGCCCGATGAGGGGGACGATGGCGAGGATGGGAATGACCTGCAGCACAACGGCATAGGGATAGACGATCTGCTCGATCCACTTGGCCTGGCTCATCAGCACGCCGGTTCCGACGCCGACTGCCACCGCGACGACGAAGCCGACCAGTGCTACCTGTGCCGTCACTGCGAGGGCTTCGAGCATGGGCGAGAGGTGCTTCCAGTCGAGTAGCGACTTTGTCAGTACTTGACTCGGCGGCGGAAGGAGAAATCGACGTTCCGGGGAGAGAACGAGGTAGCTGACGATCGACCACGCTGCGACCGCGCCGGCAAGTGAGAGCAGCGGATAGAGAAGGAAGGTGCCGAGCGCTCTCATTCGCGAGGGCCGTCCGGGCTGTGACTGTGCTCGCGCGGCGGTCGCAGAATCAGTGCGAACGGCGGAATTGCGTGCGGTGGTGCCCTGTTGCACTGCAAGGACTTCGGTCATCGTGAGCTCCCATGGAGACTGGCCGAGATCTCGGCGACGTGTTCGGTGTATCGGGCGTCGTAGCGCAGTTCCGGGCTACGCGGGTACGGGAAATCGATGTCCACGACCGAATGGATTCGTCCGGGCCGGGCGGTCATGACGACCACCTTGTTTGCGAGGTACACGGCCTCGGATACCGAGTGCGTGATGAACATCGAGGTGAACCCCTTGTCGGTGTAGAGCCTTTGCAGCTCTACCTGCATCTCCAGTCGTGTCATCTCGTCGAGAGCACCGAAAGGTTCGTCGAGCAGCATCACAGCAGGTGCGAGGGTGAGCGCACGCGCCAACGAGACGCGCATCTTCATTCCGCCCGACAACGCGTTGGGCAGTTGTTTCGCGAAGTCCGCCAGTCCCACTGCGCGAATTGCCTCGTCGGCGCGCAATTTTCGGGCTGCTTTGTCGCCGCCACCGAGTTCGGCGGACAATTCGACGTTGGCCTGCACGGTTCGCCAGGGGAGGAGAGTCGGCTCCTGGAAGATGAAGCCAACTGATTCGGTGTCGAGGGCAACCGCGCCGCTGGTCGGTCGCTCGAGGCCGGCCGCCATGCGCAACAAAGTCGACTTGCCGCAGCCGGAGGGTCCGACCACGGCGACGAAGTCTCCTCGCTCCACGTTCAGATCGATGCCGTCCAGCGCGACAGTGCCGGTATCGAACTTCTTGACGACATCGGAAAAGACCATCTGCATCGGTGCGGTGAGCTTGCGAGCGTCGGCATCCTGCATCGTGTTCGCGAGTTCCATCTGAGCCTCCGGTTCGATAATGCATGCAAAAGTTCTTCAAGATGTATGAACCATCTTGAATTGCATGTATGTCGCCTAGATTGCTGAATGTAAATGTGAGGTGACATTGCAGGTGAAGCGAGAATCCGGGCGCGCGTTACCTGATGGAAACAACTAGTCGATTGCATGTAATCCATGTGCTGCAGAGTGTGCACATCGGATCATCCTTCCTGGTTCGCCCACATCCCAATTGTTTTCACGAAGGAGACGCTGTGTATTCAAATCGCAAGGTGCATTCCAATCGCAGAAGTGTGGGAGCGGCCGGCGCGGCACTGGCCATGTGTGCAGCCATCGGATTGACTGCGTGCAGCTCCAGTGAGGCTGAGACGGCCAAGGCTGAATCTCTCGAACCAGCTGCCGAGGCTCAGAACCTAGCGGGTCTCTGTCCGGAAAACGTTGTGGTTCAACTCCAATGGCAGCCGCAGTCGGATATGGGAGCGCTCTTCGAGATGCTTGGTCCCGGCTATTCGGTCGACACCGACGACAAGTCCGTCAGCGGGACTCTTGTCGCCGGAGGGAAGGACACCGGAGTCGACTTGACCTTGCGGGCCGGGGGACCGGCAATCGGGTTCCAATCCGTCAGCTCCCAGATGTACGTCGACGATTCGATCACTCTCGGCTTGGTGCACGGCGATCAGGTGATCGCGGCAGCGGCAAGTCAGCCCGTTGTGGCCGTCACGCCATTGCTCAAGTACAGCCCGGCAATCCTCATGTGGGACAAAGAGTCTCATCCGGAATGGGCGAGTGTTGCCGATATCGGCAAGTCCGACGCGAGTGTCGTCGTTTCCAAGGAGCAACTGTTTCCGCAGTGGCTCGTGGCGAAAGGCCTACTGAAGCAGTCTCAGCTCGACACGAGCTACGACGGAGCTCCCTCGCGATTTGTCGGTGACCCGACCATCGCTCAGCAAGGATTCGCGAATTCGGAACCGTACACGTACGAGAAGGAGACGCCGGCGTGGGACAAGCCGGTTTCCTATGACCTGCTGAAAGATTCGGGTTTCGACATCTACGCGTCCAATGTTTCCGTTCGTGCCGACAAGGTCGAGACACTCTCCCCGTGTTTGAGCAAGCTGGTTCCGATCATTCAGCAGGCCACCGCGGACTACATCACTGCGCCGGATACGGCGAATGCTGCCATTGTCGACGTCGTCTCGCAGGACGTGTCGTTCTCTCCCTACACCGAGGGTGAAGCAGCGTTCAGTGCCCAACTCTTGAAAGAGAAGGGCCTGATCGCGAACGAGGCGGACGGATCCGTCGGCACGTTCGACATGACGCGAGTCGCTCACACCGTCGAAGAACTGAAGCCCATCCTGAACGCCGGGGGTGCGGCGATACCGCAGTCATTGACTGCAGAAGAGATCTACACCGACAAGTTCACCGATCGGTCCATCGGAATCCGCTGAAGGAGCTGACAGCAAATGACGTACGACATGACAGAACTCAACCGCGAGACCCGCATGGGTGGCCTGGGCACGGAGACCACCGACCGCGAGGTCCGAAGAATCGATCTCTCGGATTTCGAGAACCGGCGCAGCGAGATCGCCGAGGAGTTGTGGTCGGCAGCGACCGACATCGGATTCTTCCAAATCGTCAATCACGGGATCGATCTGGACCAGGTCCGCGAGGCTTTCGCGGCGGCCGAGCGATTCTTTGCACTGCCCACTGAGGTCAAAGCGCAGTATCCGCTCAAGAAGGGTTTCAACTCCGGCTGGGAGAGCATGACGCAGGTGCGTCCGTCCATCGGAACACCTGATCAGAAAGAGTCCTATCAGGTGACCCGCCCGCATATGGGTGATCTGTGGCCCACTGCAGACGAATTGGGCGGATTCCGCGAAACGATCCTGGACTTCGAAGCCAAGTGCTGGGGCATTGCGATGGACCTGTTGTCGTGCTTCGCCGAGAAGCTGGGATTCGAACGAGACTTCTTCACCAGGGCACATGACCCGTCGGTGGACACCTACCAGAGCACGCTGCGACTACTCCACTACTTCCCCCTTGCCGCCGACGCAGATGTCGAAGGGATGTGGCGTGCCGGAGCACACACCGATTTCGATTGCCTGACATTGCTTTTCCAGCGTGACGGTCAGGGCGGCTTGCAACTGTGCCCGGGCAAGGAGATGGACACCCAGGAATGGACGTCGGTGGTGCCGGCTGAGGAAGCAATCACCTGCAACATCGGCGACATGCTGATGAGATGGAGTGATGACGTCCTGCCGTCGAATTTTCATCGAGTCAAGAGTCCCGGAGTCACCGACTATCGGGGAGCCCGCTACAGCCTCGCGTTCTTCGCTCAGGCGAACCGCGACGTGACCATCGAGGGGCCGGCGGGCAAGTACCCGCCGATCACTGCCGAGGACTACATCGACCAGCGAGTACGCGCGAACTTCGCGCGTTGATCCGTATCCGTTCCGTCACACACTTTCAGGAGAACTGGCGATGACTACCGCGCCCAAGAACATGACCGACGCGATCATCCGGGACGTGACGTTGTACAGCGGCGGGCAATGGCTGACCGGCCACGACGTCGTCGTCTCGAATGGGGTGGTCGAATCGATCGAGAAGTCGACCGGCACCGCCACACCTGGAAGTGTGGACGGATCGGGGGCGTATCTGATCCCTGGGTTCGTCAACACCCATACGCACCTTCAGCAGTCACTGATGCGTGGGATCGCCGAAGGGACACCGCTTCTCGAATGGCTACTCGCGGTCGCAGAAGAGTCGGTTCAGATCACGCCGGAGCGCGCATACACGGCCACTGTCGCAGCCTCGCTGGAGGCATTGCGCAGCGGTACGACCACCCTGGTCGAACACATGTGGCCGCACCCGTCCAGCGAGGTTCACGACGCTGTGATCCGGGCGTTGCACGACACCGGGATTCGTGCGGTACTGGGACGCGGAACCGCAGACCGGGCGGACAAGACGAGGAAGTGGGGCTTCGATCCGCGGCTCATGCAACCACTCGGAGACGTTCTCGCACATACGGATCAGATGATGCGCGACGTCGCAGGTTCCCGCGTCGACGTGGCAGTCGCGGTACCGAACCCGCGTTCGCTGACCCCGGAGGGGATGTCGGAAGTGCGTGAGTTCGCGCAGGCTCGCGACCTGACGGTCTCGATTCACCTGCTCGAGACGCAGACCGACAACACGATGTGTACCGAACACGCGGGCATGAACGCGGTCGACTACCTGGATTCCCATGGGTTCTTGTGGGACCGGGTGCTGGCGGTCCACTGCGTCGAACTCGACGACCGTGGTCAGAAGGTGCTGGCGGAGCGCGGCGTCGGAGTGTCGTACAACCCCGTCAGCAACATGCGGCTCGGTAGCGGAATCGCGCCCGTCCCGAGTTTCCTCGACGCGGGGATCGCGGTGGGGTTGGGTGTGGACGGCGCAGCCAGCAACGATACTCAGGACATGCTCGAGACGCTGCGCACCGGCGCCTACGTGCAGCGAGCCGCGCGCGGCCGCGCCGACCTGCTCGGCTTCGAAGCCATGATCGACATCGCATCCGGCGGTGCAAACGCAGCACTCGGTCTGCCGGCCAGGTCCGGCGGGATCTCCGTGGGTGATCCCGCCGACCTCACCATGATTCGGTTCGAACGCGACTTCGGTTGCCTCCCGGTACGAGATCCGGGCGCGTCCATTCTCACGACGGGCAGTCGTCAGATAGTGGACACGGTGTTGGTTGCGGGCGAGGTCGTACTCCGCGACGGGCACTCCACTCGCGTCGACGAGGCGGAATTGATCCGCACGCTCAGCGCTTTGTGACTGTGCTCAGTCTTCGCTGATCTCCATCTCGATCAGGACGCGGCGCAACAGCTTTCCGGTGGCGTTGCGGGGAAGTTCGTCGATGAAGACGATCTCGCGGGGAACCTTGTAGCGCGCGAGATTCGACCGGACGTGATCCTTCAGCTCGTCGGAGTTCTGGTCGGCGCCGTGGGCGACGACGACAAACGCTCGCAGGCGGTGCCCGAAGTCGGCGTCCTCGACTCCGATGACTGCCGCTTCCAAGACGTCCTCGCGATCGGCGAGCAGGTTCTCGACTTCGAGCGGGTAGACGTTCTCGCCACCGGAGACGATCATGTCGTCGTCGCGGCCGTCGACGAAGAGGAGGCCGTTGGCGTCGAAGTGTCCGACGTCGCCGGTCGAGAGAAGTCCGTCGATACGTTCCTTGTCGCGCCCGTCGGTGTATCCCTCGAAGCTCAGCCCGCTGGCGACGAAGATCCTGCCGATCGTGTGTGGGGTGGTGATCTTCCTGTTGTTCTCGTCGAACAGTTCGACGTGACAGGTCACCGGAGCGCGGCCCGCGGTTCCCGGCGCAATGGTCAGATCCTCGGGAGTCGCGACCGTGGCCACTGCGACCTCGGTGGATCCGTACAGGTTGTAGAGGACGTACCCGAACGAGGCCGTGACTCGCTTGCACAGGTCGGGTGAGAGTGACGAACCTGCCGAGAAGATGATCTTCAGGTTCGACGTGTCGTACTTGGACAGCACGTCGGGACCGAGGTCGATGATGCGAGTGAGCATCGTCGGGACCACGACCAGACTGTCGCACTTGTACTGGGCGACAAGCTTGATCGTGTTCTCCGGATCGAACTTTCGATGCATGACGACGGTCTGGCCGAGCGCCAACGCGAGAGCGAACTGCGAGACGCCGGTTCCGTGGAAGGCGGGGGCCGCCATCATCATGGTCTGTCCGCGGCGCAACGGCACGCGGTCGAGGAACTGCGCCGACGCGAGAGGGGAGGTGTGGCCACGCGGCGCACCCTTGGGAGTTCCCGTTGTGCCGCTGGTGAGGAGGACGAAGCCACCGTTCTTCTCGGGTGCCGGCACCGACGACGTGGTGCGTCCGGCGATGGCCTCGTCGAGAGTAGCTGCCGTGGAACCGTCAGCGGCCGTGCCCTCTGGCCAGGAACGATAGACGACGACGTCGTCCGGCAAGGCATCGGCGATGTCCGCGAACTCGTCGTCGTAGACGAAGGCGACCACCTTCTCCCGCGCGGCGACGTCCACGAGTTGGGGCCGAGCGAAGCCCGTGTTCATGAGAACGAGCTTCGTTCCGTTTTTCGCTGCCGCCAGCATGGTCAGGACCAAGCCTCGATGGTTACGGCACATCGCACCCATGACGGAGTCGGAGGTGATGCCGTCGGCCTGCCACGCCCGGACCAACGCGTTGCTCTGACGCTCGAGCTCGGCATAGGTGATGGGTCCGCGCTCGTCGATGACCGCCACCGCATCGTAGCCGTTCTCGGCGTGTGCATGGACCGGCCCGGCAAAGGGTCCGTACTTGTCCACGGCTGCAATGGATTTGAGCCCGCGATCGAGGCGAGGGAACGGGACGAGTCCGGCTCGGAACATGACCCCCGCCGCGCCGATGGTGTCAGTGACCTTGGTGACCAATCCGGGCATACGTGAACCTCTTCCGAGCGTCGTTGTAGGACTGATTACACACTAATGCGCAATCAGGTTTCGGTGGTGAAGTTTCACGATGGCGACCGAGCACTCCGCCCCGCCACCTCGAAAGGTGGCGGGGCGGAGTGTTTCGGGATCTGGTCCGTGCGACCGTCACTTCAGTTCGGCGGACGACTTTCCGAGCAGGCGGCGTGCGACGATCAGCTGCTGGATCTGCTGGGTGCCCTCGAAGATGTCGAGAATCTTCGAGTCGCGGCCCCACTTCTCGAGCAACGGGCGCTGCGAGTAGCCGTAAGTGCCGGCCAACTCGACTGCCTTGAGCGTCACGTCGGTGCCGGTGCGGCCGGCCTTCGCCTTGGACATGGACGCTTCGAGCGAGTTCGGCTTCTTGTTGTCGGCCATCCACGCCGCGCGCAGAGACAGCAGGTACGCGGCCTCCCAGTCGGCTTCCAAACGGATGAACTCGGCTGCAGCTGCATGCTGGTTGTAGACCGGTGTGTCGTAGGAGATCTCGACACCGGCTTCGGTCAGGATGCCGCGCAGTTCTTCGAGAGCTGCGCGTCCGACGCCGACGGCCATGGCTGCAACGAGGGGCCGGGTGTTGTCGAACGTCTGCATGACGCCGGCAAAGCCCTGCTCCACGTTGACCTCCGGGCTGCCGAGGATGTTGTCCGCGGGAATGCGGCAATCCTGGAGCAGGAGTACTGCGGTGTCGGAGGCCTTGATGCCCAGCTTGTGCTCGAGGCGGGCAACGCTCAGGCCCGGTGCGTCACGCGGAACGACGAACGATTTAATGGCCGCTCGGCCCTTCGACTTGTCGACCGACGCCCACACGACGATGTGCGTCGAACGCTCACCGGCGGTGACGAAGATCTTCTCGCCGTTGAGAACCCACTCGTCGCCGTCGAGAACGGCGGTGGTGGTCACTGCGGCGGAGTCGGAACCGAAACTCGGTTCGGTGATGGCCATCGAGGCCCACACCTTACCGAAACGTTCGAGCTGTTCGTCGGTTGACACTGCGGCGATCGCGGCGTTGCCGAGCCCCTGGTAGGGGATCGAGAGCATGAGTCCGACGTCGCCCCAAGACGTTTCGAGCGAGTTGAGGAGCGCAGACATGTTGCCGCCGTTGGCGTTGCCACCCTTGGCGCTCGCGTCGGACCGTCCGCCGCTGGCACCGCCGATGTCTCCACCGGAATCGGAGAGGCCTTCGACCATGGCGGCCATGGTGTCGAGCTCGACGGGATACTCGTGCTCAGCGAGATCGTACTTACGTGAAATGGGTCGGAAGATCTGCGCCGCGACCTGATGTGCCTGGTTCGCTGATGCTTTGAGCTTCTTGGGAAGTTCGAGGTTGATCATCGTGGTTCTCCTGGAAGTTCAGCGGCGTCAGATGAGGACGATGCCCTCGGCAACGCCGATGGCACGGAGGTCGCGGTACCAGCGCTCGACCGGGTGTTCCTTGGTGAACCCGTGTCCACCGAGGAGTTGCACACCGTCGAGGCCGATCTGCATGCCCTTCTCGGAAGCCAGCTTCCGGGCCAGAGCGGATTCGCGAGCGAAGGACAAGCCCTGCTCGGCGCGTGAAGCGCCCCGAAGCGTGACCAGGCGCAGTCCGTCGAGTTCGATGCCGATGTTGGCGACCATGAAGGCAACCGCCTGGCGGTGGCTGATCGGCTCGCCGAACGCTTCGCGCTCGTTGACGTACGGAATCACGTAGTCGAGAACTGCCTGGCTGGTGCCGACGGCCATGGACGCCCAACCGAGTCGAGCCAGGCGAATCGCGTCGGCGTATTCGGCCTTACGCTGCTCGGCGTCACCGTCGCCGAGCAGTGCGGACTCTGACACAGCGACGTCGGTGAGGATCAGGCGACCCAGACCGGCGGCGCGCAGACCCATGCTGGGATCTGCTTCGACGACGAGTCCCTTGGTGTCGGATTCGACGATGAAGAAGGACGGCTTGCCGTCGAGTTCTGCGGCGATGACGAAGAGTTCGGACGTAGCGGCGGCGGGCACCAAGCTCTTGACGCCGTTGAGCTTGTAGCCGCTGGGGGAGCGAACTGCCTTGGTCTGCAGGGCAAACGGATCGAACAGTGCGCGTGGTTCGTTGACCACCACTGCTGCGCCGGGGACCTGCTCGCCGGTGAAGGCCGGAAGGTAGGTCTTCTGCTGCGCGTCGGTGCCCCACTGCGTCAGTGCGACTGCAACGCCGCTGGGTGCGAGGATCGGAAGTGCAAGCCCCATGTCTCCGTGCGCAAGTGCCTCGGCAACAAGAGAATTGGTGACTGCGCCGCGATCGGCAGCTGCTCCGTCGAGTTCTTCGGGAACATTGATCAGCGTGATGCCGAGCTCGGCTGCGCGCTTGGAGAGATCGGCGGGTGCCTGCGCTGCGCCGTCGGCGTCGTGCGCTGCGGGACGCAGGATCTCGGCCGCGAACTCGCGCACGGTCTCGACGATCATCTTCTGGTCGTCGTCGGGGGTCAGATCGAAGTAGTCGGCGTTCTTGCTCGGGTTGTCGGGCAGGCGCTTGGGTGCGCCGTTGCCCGAGACCTTCTGGAATCCTCGAGTGGCGGCACCCAGGGTTTTGAAGCCCGTCTTGGTGCCCTCGTAGGTCACGCGATCGATGGTCTGACGCAGATTGAACTTCTCGGCCAGTTCCGAACCGGTGATCTTGGTAAGCACACGCATGGCTGCGCCCATGGCGTCGCGTTTGATCGGGTTCAGGCCGACGGCGGACGTGTCGCGGGGCGCACCCTTGGCGCCGCCGCGCTGCGCGCCCGATTCGCTGCGCTGAGCGCTCTTGTCGGGGGCAACACTGTCTTGCTTGGTCATGATCACCAGCTGTTTCTCGGTGTTGGGGCGTTGGACGATCCTTATCTTACTCATCAGTAAGGTCTGTTGTCGAGAAACCGCGAAATGATGCGCGTCATAGGCTCGAGGGGTGAACCGGACAGAGGTGCCAGATCGGATACAGCGGTACGTGCGCTACACGCCGTTGGTGGTGGTCCCGTGCCTGTTGATCGCCAGCACGTATCCGGGGGAGTATCGAGTTCCCCTCACCTACTGGATTCTGTCGATGCTGTCGGCGCTCGCCTTCGCCGTCGGCCGTCGATGGCCGGTCTTCGCGTCCCTGGTCATCTCGGCGCTCGCCGTTCCGATGTTCGTCGCCGACGCCTGGGGGCTGTCCGAGCTTGTTCCGTATCTCGGGGCGGTCGCCGTCGTCGACGTCACGATGCGGGCCGAGCGTAGAGAAATGGTTGCCGTATCGGCAGCAGGATGGTGCGGTTCGGTGCTCGCGGGTATCTGGTTCGAATCTCACGAAGCGTTCTGGTCTGTCACGACGGCTGTGAAAGTGCTTGCGTACGTGGGGTTGCCACTGCTGCTCGGGCTGTATCTACGCTCGCAGCGTGAATTGGCCGCGAACAATCTTGCGCAGACCCGCGCTGCGGAGCGCAGTGCGCTCGCCCGCGAACTGCACGACCTGGTTGCGCACCACATGGCATCGATCGTCCTGAGAATCGGCGTGGCTCAACATGTCTTGGCGCCCCAGGACGAGGCCGTGCGTGAGGTCCTCGCGGATGTGCGTGGGACTGCGTCCGATGCGCTGGCCGATATCCGTCGCCTCCTGGTCGCACTTCGTGATCCTTCGCTCGGTGAGGTCGCTCTGGTCGAGCCGGATGCCGTCGAGGCGGAAATCGAGGCGGCGATAGATCGTGTGCGTGCGGCGGGTTTCGAGGTGCGGGCAGTCTTCGATGCCCAGGAGAATGTCGAGTCAGGCGCAGCCGATCTCGACGCGATCGGGAGGCTGACGTTGTTGCGGGTGATTCAGGAATCACTGACCAACGTCATGAAGCACGGCGACAAGAAGGGGCTGGTATCGGTCTCGGTCGGTCGCGAAGACAACCGGGTGCATGTCAGGGTTGTCAACGACGTCGAGGGATCGCCTCGGAGTGCAGGTCATGGCCTGGTGGGAATGCAGGAGCGTGCGGAGTTGGTCGGCGGCGAGATGACCGCCGGCACCAACAGTGACGGGAAATGGGAAGTGCACGTGAGTATTCCACTCGTTGTCTCGGGCGGTGTCTCGTGATCAGCGTGCTGATCGTCGACGACCAGCGACTTGTGCGCGCCGGTTTGCGGATGCTGTGCGCGGCAGCCGAGGACATGACCGTGGCCGGTGAGGCGTCGAACGGCGTCGAGGCGGTAGCGCTCGCTGCAGAATTGGATCCCGACGTGATTCTGATGGACTTGAGAATGCCCGGGCTGGACGGGATCGGCGCCACGCAGCAGATCGTCAAGGCCGGTCGTCGAGCGCGCATCCTCGTGCTGACCACCTTCGACGACGACGATCATCTGTATCCCGCACTCGCCGCGGGGGCTTCGGGATTCTTCGTCAAGGACACCGAACCCGCCGAGTTGCTCGGTGCCATTCGGCGGATCGCCGAGGGCGAGATGGTGTTCACTCCGGAACTTCTCCGCCGCGTTGTGGATCGAGCGGTGATCGGTGGTATCGCAGACACTGCTGCGACGGAGAAGGTTCCGTTGACCGATCGCGAATCGCAGGTCCTCGCGCTGGTGGCAGAAGGGAAGAGCAATCAGGAGATCGCGGACACGCTGCATCTCGGTGTGACCACGGTGAAGACGCACGTGGCGAACCTGATGTCGAAGACCGGTTGCGACAATCGGGTTCGCCTCGCCGTGTACCACTTGCAGAACTTTCAGTGACCGGAGTGCGAACCAGGCATCGGCATGTCCATCGGCATGTCCATCTGCATCGGAGCCGCCTTCTGTCCCGGTTCGAGGACGAGGAATTGGCCCATCATCCCTTGGTCCTCGTGCATCAGCAGGTGGCAGTGGAACATGTACGGGAAGGTGGGATCGGTGTACTCGGACCACTGCAGTGCGACGCGAACCCTGCTGCCCGGCGGTGTGTAGACGGTGTCCTTGAGTCCGCGCAAGTGCGGCGGGGGAGTGCGACCGTCGACGTCGAGGATCTGGAACTGTACGTCGTGGACATGGAAATTGTGTGGCCAGTTGTCCTTGTTGGTGATCGTCCACACCTCGGTCGCGCCGACCTCGGCCTCGAAGTCGATGCGGTTCATGTCCATTCGTTGCCCGTTGATCATGTACCACTGCAGATCGAAGGTTCGGGAAACGCTTGCCTTCGACGGATCCAGACTCGGCAGTACGGCCAACTGCGCCGGGAGAGTCGACCGTGACGCGCGGCTGGCAACGCCCCGCAGTTCGAGGATGTCGAAGCGGTCGTTCATGCCGAAGTTCTCGGCGTCGGAGGAACTCACGCCACCGCCGTCCTCGATCGGGAACGACACCAGTGTGGTCGTCGCGCCGGGGTCGACGCGAACCACGATCTCGGCTCGTTCGCCGGGGCTGAGCTGAATCCGCTTGATCGCAATAGGTGATTCGAGCAGTCCGCCGTCGGTGGCAATCAGATCGAAGGTGCGGTCGTCGGGGAACCCCAGGTTGTAGAGACGGCCGGAAGAGCCGTTCAGAATGCGTAACCGGACGACCCCGGTGGTGACGTCGAGGTAGGCGTCGGAGATGCCGTTGGTGACTATCGTGTCGCCGAGCAGGCCTATGTCGGTCGGATCCGATTCGTCGAAGCTGCCGTCGGCGAGGAATCGACGATCCTGGATGATCAGCGGAACATCGTCGACACCATAGGTTTTGGGGATGTCAAACGCCCGCGTGTCGGCGTCGTCGATCAGGAACAGTCCGGCGAGACCGCGCTGCACGTGCCGTTCGGTGGATCCGTGCGGGTGTGGATGATACCAGAGCGTCGACGCCGACTGGCCGATCGTCCACGCCGGTTCCCAGCGTCCGCCGGCTTCGATGGTCTGGTGCGGGCCGCCGTCGTATCGGGCGGGCAGATGCATGCCGTGCCAATGGACGGTCGTGGGCTCTGCCAGTGTGTTGTCGATCGTGAATGCGACAGATTCTCCGCGTTCGGCGCGGACGGTGGGTCCCAGAATGGATCCGTTGAAACCCCAAGTGTCGGTGAGTTTTCCCGCGACGATCTCGGTGGTTCCGGCACCGGCACGAAGTGTGAAGTGGCGAACACCGGCGTCGTCGACGGTGGATTCGGCAAGCGGTGGAATCGGTAGCGGACGCGAAGTTCCGGCCACCGCCAGTGTGGCGCTCTTCGCTGCCGGGTCGGCGCCGCAGCCCACCGCGAGCCCGAGGGGCGCTGCGGCCAGACCGAACAGAATCGTGCGCCTGGAAATCCGGTTCATCGTTCTCCTGGAAGTAGTGCGTGATCAACTACTTCCAGTCAACGGGCCGAGATGTCGTGCCGAATCCTGCCGACGGGCCTGTCGGAACTCCTCCCTCGGACCCTTGCGGCGGGTGGGATGTTCTGGTAGTCGGGTGGTTACCGCAGGCGGGCCAGAACGTCTTCGTGCAGCAGTCCGTTGGTGGCGACCGCGCTGCCGCCGTGCGGACCTGCGCCGCCGTCCAGATCGGTGAACGCGCCGCCGGCCTCACGGACCAATACGTCGAGCGCTGCCAGATCCCACAGGGAAACCTCGGGTTCGGCAGCAATGTCGACGGCGCCTTCGGCCACGAGGCAGTAGGAGAAGAAGTCCCCGTAACCGCGCACGCGCCAGACGTGGTCGGTGAGTTCGACGAACTGATCGCGAATTCCGCGGTCCTTCCACCCCGAGAGGCTCGAGAAGCTCAGGCTCGCTGACTCGCTGCGATCGACGGCGGATACCTGGATCGCTCGCGCATCACTGTCCCCGAAGGACGTATGTGCACCCAAACCTGTTGCAGCCCACCATCGCCGATTCAGTGCAGGTGCGCTCACGACGCCGACGACCGGGACGCCGTCCTCGAGCAAGCTGATCAGCGTGGCCCACACCGGTACGTTGCGGACGAAGTTCTTGGTCCCGTCGATGGGGTCGACCACCCACTGTCTGCCCTCGAAGACTGCGTCGCCGCCGAATTCCTCGCCGAGTACGGAATCCGCAGGACGATGCTCACCGAGCGTCGCGCGCACTGCTCGCTCGACAGCCAGATCGGCGTCGGAGACGGGGGTGAGGTCCGGCTTGTCGTCCACTCGAAGGTCGAGGGCGCCGAAGCGGGCGCGAGTGATCGCGTCAGCCTCGTCGGCGATACGGAGGGCGAGTGCGAGGTCGGATGCGCGATCGGTCACGGGTACACAACCTACCGGCTCAATCGGGGAGGACCTCGTTCAGCTTTCCGGTTGCGACGTCGAAGACGAATCCGCGTAGGGAGGTCGTCGCGGTGACGAACGGACTGTTCTCGATGCGCTTCAACGACTGACGGACGTCCTCGTCGATGTCGGGAAACGATTCGGCAGCCCAATTTGGTTTGATGCCGATCTCGTCCTGGATGGATCGCTTGAAGTCGTCGTCGGTGAACGTCAGCATTCCGCAGTCGGTGTGGTGGATGAGGATGATCTCGGTAGTTCCCAGCAGACGCTGGCTGATGGCCAGGGATCGGATCTCGTCGTCGGTGACGACTCCACCCGCATTGCGGATGACGTGCGATTCGCCTTCCTTGATTCCCAGCACCCGATAGACGTCGATGCGGGCGTCCATGCAGGCGAGTACGGCGACGTGTTTGCTGGGTGGGAGGGGGAGCGGTCCGGTGAACTGCTCGGCGTAGGCGGCGTTGTTCTGCAGGTATTCGTCGGTGACAGTCATCGTTCCAGTAGGTTCCCTCGGAGCGAGGTTGGCAAGGCTTCCAGTCCCGGTGATCCCAATACGTGACGGGCGGCAGGGCCGAGGTCGGCACCCGGTAGCCTTGAGAACCGTGCATCCCGACGTAATTGCAGACCTGAACGCCCTCGACACCACCCTTCGCACCTGCGAATCGGTTGTGGACGTCGAGGAGCTGCGCCGACGCATCGACGAGCTCGAGCACCAGGCAGCCGACCCGGGTCTGTGGAACGACCAGGAACACGCCCAGCAGGTCACGAGCCAGCTCTCCCACGCGCAGGCCGAGCTGCGCCGGATCGTGGCACTACGCGAGCGACTCGACGAGATGCCGATCCTCTACGAACTGGCAGAAGACGAAGGCCCCGACGCGGTGGCCGACGCCGACGCCGAGCGCGCGAGCCTGCGAGACGACATCGCGGCGATGGAAGTCAAGACCATGCTCTCGGGCGAGTACGACGAGCGCGACGCGCTCATCAACATCCGCTCCGGTGCCGGCGGTATCGACGCTGCAGACTGGGCCGAGATGCTCATGCGTATGTACATCCGCTGGGCGGAGAAGCACGACTACGGCGTCGAGGTCTACGACACGTCGTACGCCGAAGAAGCCGGACTCAAGAGCGCGACGTTCGCGATCAAAGGCCCGTACACGTACGGCACGCTGTCTGTCGAGATGGGCACCCACCGGCTCGTTCGCATCAGTCCCTTCGACAACCAGGGGCGTCGTCAGACGTCGTTCGCCGAGGTCGAGGTACTGCCGGTCGTCGAGACGACCGACCACATCGAGATCAACGAGAACGACATCCGCGTCGACGTCTACCGCTCGTCCGGTCCCGGCGGCCAGTCGGTCAACACGACGGACTCCGCCGTTCGACTCACGCACATCCCGACGGGAATCGTCGTCACCTGTCAGAACGAGAAGTCGCAGCTCCAGAACAAGGTGTCGGCGATGCGCGTCCTGCAGGCAAAGCTGCTCGCGGTCAAGCGTCAGGAAGAGCGCGCCGAGATGGATGCGCTCAAGGGCGACAGCGGCAGCTCGTGGGGCAACCAGATGCGCTCCTATGTTCTGCATCCGTACCAGATGGTCAAGGACCTGCGTACCGAGTACGAGGTCAACAACCCGTCGGCAGTGCTCGACGGCGACATCGACGGGTTCCTCGAGGCCGGCATCCGCTGGCGCATGAGCGAGAACCAGTCCGCATAGCGTTCGGATACCGAAAGGCACGATGACTTTACTTCGACCTGGGCAGAACCTGCTCGATTGGCTTCAAACCACCGGTTTGTCCGTCCTCATGACCGTGCTCGGGGCGATGATTCTCGCCCGGTTGGTCAGTTGGGGAGGCAACAAGGTCACCGACCAGATCGACTCCAACTATCAGTTGGGCGATGCGCTGGTTCGTTCCGAGGCGACCAAGCATCGTCACTCGGTCGCGCAGGTCATCACCTGGGTGGTCATCACGTTCATCTACGTGATCGCGACGCTGAAGGTTCTCGACCAACTGAACCTGCCGATCGGAAGTCTCGTCGCGCCGGCGACCGTTCTCGGTGCGGCGCTCGGTTTCGGTGCACAGCGCGTCGTGCAGGACATTCTTGCCGGTTTCTTCATCATCACCGAACGTCAGTACGGCTTCGGTGACACCGTCCGGCTTGCGATCACCGGCTCCTCCGACGACGCCGAAGGTGTCATCGAGGACGTGACCCTGCGCGTGACGCGGATGCGGAACTCCGACGGCGAGGTCATCACCGTTCCCAACGGCCAGATCGTGAAAGCGACCAACCTGTCCAAGGATTGGGCACGCGCCGTCATCGACGTTCCGGTTCCGGCGACCGCCGATCTCACCCGGGTCAACGAGGTGCTTCGCCAGGTCGGAGTCGACGCGATGGCCGACCGCGGACTCAAGAAACTGCTGCTCGACGAGCCCACGGTCATGGGCGTCGAAAGCCTGGAGGTCGATCAGGTCAACGTGCGGATGGTCGCGCGCACACTCCCTGGCAAACAGTTCCAGGTCGGACGCGCTCTTCGTGTCCGCGTCGCCGCAGCACTGCGACGTCAGGGGATCACGGTGTCACCGGATCTGCACACCGTACGGACCGAGGAGGCGAGCGAATGACCGATCAGGAACCGCGCCGCGGACTCGACCGACTGTTTCACCTGGACTGGCTCCCGTCCCGGATCTTCGGCGGCCGGATGCGAACCTCTACCTTCATTCTCATCGTGGCGTGGATATTGACGTATCTGTTGCATACGTATCTCAATCCTGAGGACCCGACCGCAGTGACACCACCGCCCAGCGTGGACACGTCGCAGACCGAGCCTTACGTCGCGCCCTCGGTCAAACCGTCGACGACGACCCCCGTGCCGTCCTCGACCGAGCCGACGACTACGTCCGAGACCCAGTCTCCGGAATCGAGCACGGGCAGCTCAGGTTCTCCGACGCCGACTTCGGGTCCCGCGCCTGCGCCGGGCAACGCCGAACAGTCCGCGACCACGGTGCCGACCACTCCGGCGACGACGACCGTTCCCCAACCTGGCGCGGCGATGCAGGCACCGACGTCTGTGCCGCAGTCACCCGCGACCACCGGTACCGGATAAGGACGAGGGTGCTCGCGCGTGGCGCCAAGGTCACCGTTAGATAACGGCTAGACTGGCTAGTTGTGATCAGCATGAAGAATGTGTCGAAGTCCTACAAGGCCTCCACCAGGCCGGCGCTCGACAAGGTCAGTGTGGAGGTGGAGAAGGGGGAGTTCGTCTTCCTCATCGGCCCCTCCGGCTCCGGCAAGTCGACGTTCATGCGGTTGCTGCTCAAGATGGAGTCGCCCACGTCCGGCGACATCGAGGTCGCGGATTTCCACGTCAACAAGTTGGCGGCCCGCCGCGTGCCGAAGCTTCGCCAGAGCATGGGCTGTGTGTTCCAGGACTTCCGCTTGCTTCAGCAGAAGACGGTCTCCGAGAACGTGGCCTTTGCGTTGGAAGTCATCGGCAAGCCCCGCAACGTCATCGCGCGCACTGTGCCCGAGGTTCTCGACATGGTCGGTCTGGCCGGCAAAGCCGATCGACTGCCCACCGAACTTTCCGGCGGTGAGCAGCAGCGCGTCGCCATCGCCCGCGCATTCGTGAACCGCCCTCTCGTGCTGCTCGCCGACGAGCCCACCGGCAACCTGGACCCCGAAACGAGCCAGGACATCATGCTGCTGCTCGAACGGATCAACCGCACCGGCACCACCGTCGTGATGGCGACCCACGATCACCACATCGTCGACTCCATGCGTCGACGCGTCATCGAACTCGATCTCGGCAAGGTGACCAGAGACGAAGCGCGGGGTGTGTACGGCGTCGGCAGGTAGCGCCGACTACGACCACACGTCCCGTACGCCCACCGGTTGTCGTGAAACAACCGGCCTCTCGAAAAGGAATCGGATTCCCCGATGCGCGCCAGCTTTATTTTCAGCGAAGTCCTGACCGGCCTACGCCGCAACATCACGATGACCATCGCCATGATCTTGACGACGGCGATCTCCCTCGGACTCTTCGGCGGTGGTCTGCTGGTCGTGCAGATGGCAGGCAAGACCCAGCAGATCTTCCTCGAACGAGTCGAGGTGCAGATCTTCCTGACCGACGACATCTCTTCGGCCGATCCCGGTTGCGAGCAGGAGATCTGCAGTTCGTTGCGCAAGGAACTCGAGCAGACTCCGTCCGTCGTCGCGGTTCAGTACCTCAACCGCGAAGACGCCGTGAAGGACGCCACCGAGCGCGTCTTCAAGGACCAGCCCGAACTGGCAGCCCTGGTGAGCCCGGACAGCTTCCCGGCGTCGTTCAAGGTCAAGCTCAGTGACCCGGAGCGGTTCGGCGTCATCAACGACACCTTCGGTTCGAGGCCCGGCGTCGAGAGTGTGCTCAATCAGCGCGAGTTGGTGGACCGACTGTTCAGCGTGCTCGGTGGAGTGCGCAACGCAGCGTTCGCGATCGCGATCGTCCAGGCGATAGCGGCCATCCTGCTCATCGCCAACATGGTCCAGATCGCCGCGTTCACGCGTCGTACCGAGGTCAACATCATGCGGTTGGTCGGCGCGACGCGTTGGTACACCCAGCTTCCGTTCCTCCTCGAAGCCGTCGTGGCGGCCTTGATCGGTGCGGTGCTCGCCATTGCCGGGCTGTTCACGGCGAAGAACGTCTTCATCGACGGGGTCCTGTCCGACGTCTACGAAGCAAACATCGTGGCGCGGATATCCAACAGTGACGTGCTGTTCGTCTCGCCGATCCTCGTACTTGCCGGTGTCGGAATGGCCGCGGTGACGGCGTACGTGACGCTGCGTCTGTACGTCCGCGAATAATCGGTTTGCACGAGCTTCTATGCTGGAACAGCAAGAACCATTCGACAGCAAGACAGCGGACTGAGAGGCCCGGACAGTGAAGGAAAAGGGCCGCAAGGTCATTGCGACCAATCGCAAAGCACGCCACAACTACACGATCATCGACACCTACGAGGCCGGCATCGCTCTCGTCGGGACCGAGGTCAAGAGTCTGCGTGAAGGCAAGGCGTCGCTCGTCGACGCGTTCGCCACGGTGGACAACGGCGAAGTGTGGTTGCGCTCGTTGCACATTCCGGAGTACACGCAAGGCACGTGGAACAACCATTCGCCACGTCGTACCCGAAAGCTCCTGCTGCACAAGCGTGAGATCGAGCACCTCGTCGGCAAGACCCGCGAGGGAAATCAGACGCTGGTCCCGCTGTCGATGTACTTCAACGACGGCAAGGTCAAGGTCGAACTCGCACTGGCAAAGGGTAAGCAGGACTACGACAAGCGCCAGGACATGGCCAAGCGCACCGCCGAGCGCGAGGTGACCCGCGAGCTCGGTCGTCGTATCAAGGGCATGCGCTGACCTCCATCCTGCTTGCCCTCGTGGCGGCAGTTGCCTACGGAGTCAGCGACTTCGTCGGGGGAGTTGCGTCACGACGAGTTGCCGCACTGCGTGTGGTGATCGTCTCGTATCCACTCTCGCTCGTCATCGTACTGATCGCAGCACCTTTCGTATCCGGGACGCTGACGCCGAACGGTCTGATCTGGGGTGCGATCGCGGGCGTCACGAGTGGTCTGGCGGTCTGGTGGTTCTATCTCGCGCTGGCAACCGGCCCCATGTCGGTGGTCTCGCCGCTGACAGCTGTTCTGGTGGCGGGCATTCCGGTGCTCGTCGGCTTCGCTTTCGGTGAGCGGCCGGGGTTGATCGCGTACCTCGGTATTGCCGTCGCGCTGGTCGCCGTCGTCCTGGTCAGCCGCGAGTCGCCTGACGACACCGCGGGTGAGGTTGCCGGCGGAATCACCCTCCGCTTCACCAGACAAGTGGCTCTTCTGACCGTCGGAAGCGGTGGCGCATTTGCGCTCTCGTTCATCGCACTTCACCAGATCGGCGAGGGCAGCGGGCTGTGGGCGTTGGCCGTATCTCGAGGCGCCGCGACCGTCGTGGTGTGGTTGGTCGCGCTGGCGGCCGGTCACTTCGTTCTCCCACGAGGCGAGCCACTCAAGCTCGCGGTGTACGTCAGCGTCCTCGACGTCGTCGCGAACGGGACGATGATCTACGCCTTCCAAGGCGGAATGCTCTCACTGGTCAGCGTGATCGGTTCGCTGTATCCGGCTGCGACGGTTCTGCTCGCCATGGTGATGCTGGGCGAGCGGGTAAGCCGCGTGCAACAAGCGGGAATGCTGTTGGCGCTGGCGGCAGTCGGCATGATTGCCGTCGCGGGCGCCTAGATTTTTCGAGTTCCAGCGTTTTCAGTCCTAGCGTTTCAGCCGCGTCTGTCGGCCGGCGCTGCGCGTAGGTGAACCCGCTCGCCCTGTTTTCCGAAGAGGCTGATCGCCTCGGCCGGCCGGCCGTCGGCAGCACTGATGCGGTGCGGGATGTGCGTGTCGAACTCGGCGGCCTCGCCTGCCCCCATGATGAAATCCCGGTCGCCGAGTTGGAGTCGGATGCGCCCGGACAGAACGTAGACCCACTCGTAGCCCTCGTGGGATCCCGGTTCGCGATCGTCGTCGGTGGGCGAGATGATCATCTTGTAGGCCTGCAGATTGCCGGGTTGACTGGTCAGCGGAATGACCGTCATACATCCGACCGTTCGAGGTTCTTCTCGAACGCGGGGGTCCTTGATCTTGCTGTTCACCAGGTCGTCCAACGGGACGCCGTGTGCCTTGGCAATCGGCAGCAGCAACTCCAAGTTGGCTCGGCGAGTACCGGATTCGAGTCTCGACAGTGTGCTGACGCTGATGTCGGTGGTCTCCGACAGGTCGGCCAGGGTCATCTCGGACTGCTGGCGCAACGCACGTAGGCGAGGGCCGATGCCGGCTAGTACGGCTTCGAACGATGGTTCGGTCATGCACTCATTTTGCCAAAGTGGCAACAGTGTTTGTCAAGACTGCGTTCTCTTGTCATTCTGGATTCATGACGCAGAACTCATTCGACGTAGCAGTAATCGGAGCCGGTGCGGCAGGCCTCAACGCCGCACTCATTCTCGGTCAGGCACGCAGGTCCGTGATCGTCTTCGACAACGGATCGCCACGGAACGCGGCCGCCGACCACATGAACGGATTCCTCTCCCGTGACGGCATGAACCCGGCAGAATTGTTGACCATCGGCCGAGGTGAGGTCCGCAAATTCGGCGGCGAGTTCCATGACGGCACCGTTGTCTCCGTGACACCGGACGGCGAGAAATTCTCGGTAGAACTGGCTGGCGGCAGCAAGATTCAGGTGCGCAAGGTGCTTGTTTCGACGGGTCTGACGGACCGCCTACCGGTAGAACTCGAAGTCTTCGGCGAGCGTTGGGGACGCGATGTGTTGCACTGCCCGTACTGCCACGGGTACGGCGTGCGTGATCAGCCGCTCGGCGTGATCGCCAAGAGCGCGGAATTTGCGATGCACCAGGCGCTCATGGTTCGCCAGTGGTCCGATGACGTGGTTCTCTTCCTTCATCGCATCACCGAACTGAGTTCCGAAGATCGGGAAAAGCTTGCGGCTCGCGGTATTTCGATCGTCGAGGGTGAGGTTGCCGGTCCCGTCGTCGAGGATGATCGGTTGGTGGGCGTGCGGTTGGCCGACGGCAGTGTGGTCGCGCGTTCGGCGGTCTTTGTCGGTGGCGCCCTCACGATGGACCCCAACGATGCGATCTTGCGCGCATTCGGTGCGCAGCGCGCCGAGACGATGATGGGCGATTTTGTCACAGTCGACATGATGGGGGCCACAAGCGTGCCCGGCGTGTTCGCTGCGGGCAATGTCGTGGACCCGGGTGCCCAGGTCATCATGGCCGCAGCCGCCGGGGCGAAGGCCGGAGCGGGGATCAACATGATGTTGACCAACGACGACCTCGAGGTTGCACTCGCGCTTCGCAGTTGAATTGTGCGTAGCGTGGGGTGATGGACGCAGTGAGAGTGTTGATCACGGGTGCGACCGGATACATCGGCGGACGTCTTGCCCCTCGCCTGGTCGAAGAGGGTCATCGAGTTCGAGTGGTGGTGCGCAGCCCGGAGAAACTACGCGATGTTCCCTGGCACGATTCCGTGGAGATCAAGCGCGGGGATCTGACCGACAGTGGCACCCTCTCAGGTGTTTTCGACGATATCGACGTGGTCTACTACCTCGTTCACGCCATGGGTGGGGGAGGGTCGTTCTCGGATATCGACAAGCGAAGCGCGGAGAACGTCGCCGCCGCTGCCCGCGATGCGGGGGTGCGACGGATCGTCTACCTGGGCGGGCTTCATCCGTCCGACCGAGAGTTGTCGACTCACTTGCAGTCCCGGCTCGAAGTCGGTCGGATCCTGCTCGACTCCGAGGTTCCGACGGTTGTGTTCCAAGCTGGAGTGGTGATCGGATCGGGTTCGGCGTCCTTCGAAATGGTGCGCCACTTGACCAATCGGCTTCCGGTGATGACCACACCCAAGTGGGTGCACAACAACATTCAGCCGATCGCGGTGCGTGACGTACTCCACTATTTGATTGCAGCCGCGGCGACGACGCCGGAGGTCAACCGCGCCTTCGACATCGGTGGGCCGGATGTCATGCAGTACGGCGAAATGATGAACACCTACGCCGACGTCGCTGGATTGGTACGCCGACGCATCCTCGTCCTGCCCGTCCTCACCCCGCGTCTGGCAGGTCACTGGGTGGGATTGGTCACGCCGATCCCACGAGGTTTGGCGATGCCCCTGATCGAATCCCTGCAGAACGACGCGGTGATGCACAATCACGACATCGACGGCTTCATCCCGCCTCCCGCCGAGGGCCTCACGCCGTATCGAGAAGCGGTGCGACTGGCACTTCGAAAGATCGACACCGGTGAGGTGGAGACGGCGTGGTCCGGTGCAACGATCGCGGGCGCTCCATCCGATCCTCTTCCATCCGACCCGGATTGGGCCGGCGAAGCGGTCTACGTCGATCATCGCGAACGTGACTGCGCGGCGGATCCGAAAACCCTCTGGTCGGTGGTCGAGTCGATCGGCGGCGAGAACGGTTGGTATTCATTCCCTTTGGCGTGGGCCATTCGGGGGTGGATGGACCGCGCGGTCGGTGGTGTCGGACTGCGCCGGGGCAGGCGGGATCCACGCCGGCTCAACACGGGCGAAGCCCTGGACTTTTGGAGGGTCGAAGAAATCGATCGAGGCAAGTTGCTCCGATTGCGCGCCGAGATGAAGGTCCCGGGCGGAGCATGGTTGGAGTTGCGAGTATCAGAAGGCCCAGCCGGTGCCGACGGACGGCCGGTGGGTTCCCACCTCGATCAACGCGCGGTCTTCTTCCCTCGCGGGCTCGCGGGTCGGGCGTACTGGTATTCGATCCTGCCTTTCCACGGAGTCGTCTTCCAGGGGATGATCACCAACATCACCGGTGCCGCCGAGCGTGAGATGGCTGCGGTGCAGGAAACGGGTGCAGTGCAGGAAGCGGGTGCAGTGCAGGAAACGGCTGGGCCGAAGGACACGGAAAGTGCCGCCGATTAATTGGTATGACTTCCGAACTTCGGCGCGTTATAGTGAATAGCCCCACGAAAGACGCGGGGCACACACGGGGCTGAGCGGTTTCGACTGCGTGTGTTGAGTTAGGGGAAGCGTGTCGGTGCAGGCAAGAGACCACCGTAAGCGTCGCTGCAAACCTATAAGCGCCGATTCCAATCAGCGCGACTACGCTCTCGCTGCCTAAGTAGCGAAGCGTGTCTGTCAGCCCGGGGTTGCCCTCGACCCGGTTCCTGGCATCAGCTAGAGGGCTTTACTGTTCGGCTCGGTCACGGAGTCGAATGGGACATCAAACAGTGACTGGGATCGTCATCCTGGCTTGTTCGCGAGACTGGGAGATCCAAGTAGAGACTTAGCGAACTGCACACGGAGAAGCCCTAGCGATTCAACGTAGGACCCGGGTTCAATTCCCGGCAGCTCCACAACAGGTCGGGCCGGAGAGCACACGCTCTCCGGCCCGACCTTTTTGCTGCCTTTTTGCTGCCTTTTTGCTGCTGTCTTGCTGCGGCACTCTGCTGTGTGGCCCGGGCCTTCTTGCGATCAGGAGCCGAAGAATCCCAGGTCGACCGAGCCGACGAAGCCGGGAGCTTCCTTGGCCAGCGGCTTGCCGTCCAGATCGGCAGGCAATGCAACGCCCAGGCTCTGGAGGATTGTCGGGGTGATGTCGGCGATCGTGTACGAGTCTGTGTTCTTACCGGCCGCGTATCCCGCGCCGCGTGCTATGACGAATGTCGTTGCTTCCGCGGGTGTCTGACCGCCGTGCCCACCGGCGGGCTTGTGCCCGTGATCCGCAGTGACCAGTACAGTCCACTTCTCGCCGGTCTTTGCTGCGCGCTGATCGACGGCATCGACAATCTTGCCCACCTGAGCATCGACCGAGGCGATCGACTCTTCGTACGCAGCGCCGTTGGTGCCGCCGCTATGTCCCGCGCCGTCCACCTGATCGAGTTGGGTGAAGATCAGGTCAGGTCCCTTGTCTGTGATGTCGCGGGCGACGGCGTCTGCCGTCGCAGCGTCGGTGGCCGCTCCGGAACCTGCATCGGCCGTGGTGACGACAACGTCGGCTTTCGGTGTCCCACTGGAGGCGATGTTGTCGATGCCGCCCCAGGTGGAGATCGATTCGGTGAGGAGGGAGGGCTTTGCTGTTTCCAGTCGGGTGAAGACGCTCGGGTAGAGGTCGAAGCGGGCGCCCGCGTACGTGTTGTCCTTGACTCCGTGCTTGGTATCCCAGACTCCGGTCAGGATGGTCGACCACGACGGTCCGGAGATGGTGATGTGGCCGAGGATGGAAGATTCTCCGCTGGTTCCTTCGGCGATCAGCTTCTGGAGACGGGGAGCGTCGGCGGTCTTGATGTGGCTGAGCATAGTGCCGTCGAGGCCGATGACAACTGTCTTCTCGGCGGCCGACGGATTGAGGTCGGACGATCCGGGAATTGCTGCAGCAGTTGCAGTTCCGGCAGCAACAGCGCCGGCGAGGAGGAGTGTGATAGCGGCTGAGGTGCGTGCGATTTTCTTGGTCACGCTAAGCATCTTGCGATAGGACTAGACCAATTGCACTACCTGGATGTGAGGGTTGTCCTGTTGTTCACGGCAGATTCAGATTGGACTAGACCAATGTTTCCTCAGGCGGCCCAACCGTCGAGGATGACGCTGACCGCGTGATCGAGGTGAAGGGGCTCGCCGTCCCATCTTGGGATGATCGCGTCGTCGGGTATGTCTCCGCGCAGTAGGCCATCAGCGAATCCCTCGGTCGGTGGTGCTGGGTCGATGACGTCACCATTGGCGTAAAGGAACTCGAACTTCTGCTCGCCGAGAGCAGTGATCGTGAACTGGCCGTCATGCAGCGCGCGGTGGCAGGTGCCGCACAGCATGATCAGATTGTCCAAGTCCGTATTTCCGCCGCGTCCCCAGAATTTCACGTGATGTGCGTGTAAGAAGCGAGTCCGCCCGCAACCCGGTGTGCGGCAACATCCGTCGCGGTAATTCAATGCCAGCATTTGTTTGGCGCTGACGACGCGGGTCCTTCGGCCCAGATTCAAAACGCATCCCTCCTTTGTCGTTCCCAGGCGAAGTTTCGCGTTGCAGAGCACTTCCTCGGCGGCACTTTGGGGGAGCGCGGGTCCACTCGGTACACGGACGGTGTTCGCTTCGTGGAAGAACACAACTTCGTTCGCGGCGGCCTTGGACGGGCGGTCTGTGACTGCGGCGGTGGCGAGCTCGGCCATCGCGACGAGTCCTGGTCCGATATTTCCGGCCGGGTTCTTTGTAGCCTTCTCGTCGACAGGGCGGATGGCAGCGGTTCGGGTGCGTTCACGTTCCGCCGCCGCCAATGCTGCGAGGATTCGGGCGCCGTCCTGCGCGGGCAGGCGTCCTTTGATGACAAACTCGCCCGTATCCGAGTCCCAATGCCAGCGGACCTGAAGATGTTCGGGCGCTTTGCTTTTGCCGGATTCATTGTCGGTTGCATTACGCAGACCTGCGGCGAGACGATCGATCTGGGCTGCGGGCGCCTCGCATCCGAACCGAACCATCTGCTGTTCGTTTGACGGCGTGGTGACCCGGGTGAGTGCGCGAACCTTCGAGTAGGACAGCCGGCCTTGCTCGAAGGCCTTCCGCATCTCGGGCAAAGGTCGGAGCGCTTTGGCGACGCGAACATATTCCCTGCCGGTGTGCAGGCTCATTCCACATTTCCACGACAGCCAGTGGGCGCATGAATGCAGTCCAGGGCCGGACCAGCCGCGGTCTTCGTCGAATTTTGACAGGAGGGTAAGGAATCGAGCCGTGGCCGCGGCGATCTGGCCGGCGAGAGCGCAGATTTCGGAGCCGAGTTGCTCTACGTCGCTTCGGGTGGAACCCTGCGTTTCTTCATTGATCAGTGCTGCGGTATCGGTCAGTTCTGCGGTATCGGTCAGTGCTGCGTTCATCGTTGCCCCCCGGCGCGTGTCCGACAATGTTTCGAATGTACGTTCGATAATAGATGCCAGTACCGACACACATCCGTGGATGAGGACGGAAAGCGTCCCCGCGGGGACGTCTAACCGCTGCCGATCGAGTACTCGGCGTAGGTACCGACATCCTCGAAGCCGACGTTTCGATAGAGCTGTGCGCCGTCGCTGGACGCTTGAAGTACAGCGGTTCGGGCACCTCGCTCGCGGGCGATGTCGAGTGCGGCAAGGGTGACCGCCGAGCCGAATCCGCGTCGGCGCGCCGTTTCGAGTGTGACGACCCCGTACAGTCCGGCGACGTCGGCGGCAAAATGGACCTCGGCTCCGGCGACAGGCTGGGAGTTCGCGTATCCCACGACAAACGAACTCCGCGAGCGCTCATCGAGGATGTCATCGGCGGTGTCTTCGAAGAAACGTATTACTGCGGTTGAGGGCGGCGACCAATTGGCGGCCATCACGGCGGCGTAGTCGGCGAGCTGCGAGCGAGTCGTCACTCGCTGAACGCACAGTTCTGAAACAGGCGTTGGGCGTGGGACGACGTCCAAGTCTGCCGTCATCGCTCTTTCTTCCTCGGAGCGCACGCAGCCGAGGGCTGACAAGCGAGCGCCGAGGTCAGAGGGCTTGTCGCGCGGACCTGTCCACCAGGAGAACGGACGACCGGTTGCTCGAAGCCACGCGAGTACGTCGAGTAGTCGTCGGTCTTCTTCCGGGCCTTCAGCAGCAGGTACAGCGAAGCGTGCACCAGCGATGATGTTGAAAGTGTCGTCGGTGAGGCCGCTGTCTGCGACGACAACATCTGCAGAGACCGTGACCGATCCCGTCGGCAAGTGTTCATGCAGGTGGCAGGCATGGGATACCAAGTTGGCGTCCATGGCGTCGAGGACATCGCCGACGAGTGCTTCACGATTCACAAAAGAAATTCTACGAACCCCATCCAAATGGTTTTCGGCTCCGAATGCCGTGTATGACGCCCAACCGACGGCAACAGCAGGACGGTGACCAGCACCTGGTGGTGCTAGTGCTGCCTGGAGGAAAGGTATCGAGCCATCGCCCGGCTCGCGCCTGGCATCTGTCCAACCTTCGGATGTGCCCGTTCACCGCTCAGCTTCGCCTCTCCGGTGTCAAAGCGGTGCAGGCTCGCTATCGAGTTCGAGGTTGGAACGGTGCCGAGCGCAGTCCGGTCGTGGACGCCCGCGCCGCACTCGACGCGATAACGAAACGTAATTCACAAGCTCAGGTGATCCTGCTGGGGCACTCGATGGGCGGACGGGTCGCCGCCGAACTATGTGGCGATCCGGCGGTGGTCGGTGTGGTCGCGCTGGCGCCGTGGTGGCCCGATGGAACGTCGGTGAATCTGCGTTCGGACACACCACTGTCAGTCCTTCACGGCACGGCTGACTCCTGGACCGATCCGGAGGTGTCGCGGCGAAAGGTCGACGAACTGCAGGCGTCGGGTAAGAGCGCTGAATGGATCGGCATCGACGGCGCAGGCCACTTCATGCTCCGTCGGGCGGCGACTTGGCATCGCCTCGTCGCGGATGCAATCGCAGGAATGAGTCGCGGGGTAGCCGCAACAAAGATGGGAGAACGACGATGAGTTCCGACAAGCGCAAGGTGGCCGTCGTCGGTAGTGGTGTCGCAGGTCTGACAGCGGCGTGGGTGCTCAGTAAGGACAGTGACGTCACCCTCTACGAAGCGGATTCACGGCTCGGCGGGCACGCGGACACCCATTCGGTCACCGACCCGGAAGGGCGAAGCCTCGCCATCGACACGGGGTTCATCGTCCACAACGATCGCACCTATCCGACATTGTTGCGATTGTTCGCAGAACTCGATGTGCCTACGCAGGAATCCGATATGAGCATGTCGGTCAGGTGTGGGGGTTGCGGACTCGAGTACTCGGGAGGCCAAGGGTTGCGCGGCGTTCTCCCGACGCCGGGGCTCCTTGTCAACGGCAGCTTTCTGTCGATGTTGATGGAGGTCAAGCGCTTCCATCGCCGTGCCCGAGCCCTGCTCGACAACACGGATCCGTCGGCACCCGACCAGACACTGGGGGTGTTTCTGCGCAGCGGCCGGTTCTCCGACTACTTCACCGCTCACTTCATGACTCCGCTCGTGTCGGCAGTCTGGTCGTGTGATCCCGGCTCGGCGCTGAAATATCCCGCGCGGTACCTGTTCTCGTTCCTCGATCACCACGGAATGCTGAGCGTCACTGGATCGCCGACCTGGCGAACAGTCACCGGTGGATCGGGCGAATACGTTCGTCTCGTCGCCAAAAGTATCGGGGATATCCGCCTCAACACGCCGGTGCGCGCAATCCACCGGTTCGATGATCGCGTCGACATTCGTGACGGCGACGACCAGATCCAGACCTTCGACGCAGCCGTGGTCGCAACGCATCCGCAGCAAGCGCTGAAGATTTTGGCGGATCCGACGCCTGTCGAATCCCAGGTCCTCGCCGCAATGCCGTACTCCGTCAACCACACCCAGCTTCACACCGACGAGAATGTGCTGCCCGGCAACACCAATGCGCGCGCGTCGTGGAACTACTACATCCCTGAATGCAACGCGAAGCCGGATCACGTTCTGGTCAGCTACGACATGACGAGGTTGCAGCGGCTGCCGGAGACCGGCCGGCGCTACCTGGTGACGTTGGGGGGAGACGAAATGGTGGCCCCGGACTCGGTGATCGATCAGATGACCTACGAGCATCCGCAGTACACACCCACCTCCGTCGCCGCTCAAGCGCGGCTTCCCGAGTTGGACTCGGACGTGCTCGCGTTTGCCGGTGCGTACCACGGATGGGGCTTCCACGAGGACGGTGCACTCTCTGGCCTGCGCGCCGCCGAACGCGTCGGAGGTCGGTGGCCGTGACCGCACCCATCACGCCGTCCATCGTTCATACGAGCATTCGGCACGTACGAACGGAGCCGTTGCACAACGAGTTCGAGTACCGAAGCTACAGTTGGCTCGTCGACGTCGACGATTTGCCCGAGCTTCCGAAGGCTTTGCGGCCCTTGGCGAAGTTCGACGCCGGGGATCACCTCGGCGACCCCACTCGATCGATTCGTGCCAACGTCGAGACTTTTCTGGCAACCAACGGATTGGAGTTCGCCGGCGGTCGCATCCTCATGCTTGCGAACGCGCGTGTGTTCGGCCATGTGTTCAACCCGCTGAGTGTGTTCTGGTGTCTGAACGACGACGGCAGTCAGCGGTGCGTCGTTGCCGAGGTTCACAACACCTACGGCGAGCGGCACTGCTACCTGCTCGAAACCGACGAACGTGGCGCGGTTCGCACGTCCAAAGAGTTCTACGTGTCTCCATTCAACGATCTGGACGGCGAGTACCGGATGCGACTTCCGCTACCCGACACCGCGCTCGCGCTCTCGATAGTTCTGGCCCGTGACGGCAAGGCGCCCTTCGTGGCCACGGTGTCCGGTCGTTGTGTGCCGGCGACGACGCGCGAGATCGTGCGCAGTGCGCTCGCCATCCCGCTGGCTCCGCTCCGAGTCGCCGCGCAGATCAGATTTCAAGGAATCCGGCTGTGGGCCAGGCGCTTACCCATCGTTCCCCGACCGCAACATCACCCGCAGGAGGCAGTGCAATGACCACAACCACTCTCGGCACCGAACCTTCCGCTCACACGATCGAAACCGAGCGGTGGCCGGGCGTCGCCACCGTGCCGAGCGGGCTCAAAGTGCGGGTTGCATCACCGGTTGCCCGCGCCCTGTTTCACAAGGCGGTCGCGCGTTTGCCGCTGCGTGTCCAGATGCCCAACGGTGAGTTCTCCGGTGGCGGTAGCCCCGATTCGCCGTTGATGGTCATTCACCGCCCAGACGACTTCGCTGCTCGTGTGGGGGACAGTGGTTTGATCGGATTCGGCGAGTCTTACATGGCGGGCGATTGGGAAGCATCCGACCTCACTGCGGTCCTGGAAGTCTTCGCCTCCCGCGTGGCGACGCTCATTCCCGACTTCCTGCAGCGGCTACGAGGCCTCTACATTCCGAAGCAGCCTCGCAGTGAACGGAATTCGACGCAGAACACGCGCTCGAACATCTCCCGGCACTACGACCTCTCGAACGAGATGTTCGAACTGTTCCTCGACGACACCATGACGTATTCCAGTGCCCTCTTCGAGGATCTGTCGGTAGGAGCGACCCCGTCGTGGGACGTGTTCGCAGCGGCGCAGCATCGGAAGATCGATCGACTGCTGGATGGCGCAGGTGTCGGACCCGGTTCGCGAGTGCTCGAAATCGGCACAGGCTGGGGAGAATTGGCGATCCGAGCTGCCCAACGGGGAGCGACGGTGCGCTCGGTGACACTTTCGGTCGAACAGCAGGAATTGGCAGCGAAGCGGATAAGCGCTGCGGGACTGGCAGATCGCGTTCAGGTCGACCTTCTCGACTATCGGCAGGTACAGGGGGAGTACGACGCCGTTGTGTCGGTCGAGATGATCGAGGCCGTCGGCCACCAGTACTGGGGAAGCTACTTCCAGACGATCGACGCCCTGCTGGCGCCGGGTGGGCGCGCAGCGATCCAAGCCATCACGATGCCGCACGATCGAATGCTCGCGACCCGCAACACCTACACCTGGGTGCACAAGTACATCTTCCCCGGCGGATTTCTCCCGTCGGTGCGGGCGATCGAGGACGTCACCGAGCGCATGACAACCCTGCGGGTGCGTGAGCGGATGTCGATGGGCGATCACTACGCGCAGACGTTGCGACTGTGGGACGAGCGATTCAGCGCTCGCACCGACGAGGCGTCCGCGCTCGGGTTCGACGCAGTGTTCGCGCGCATGTGGCATTTCTATCTCTGCTACTCCGAGGCGGGGTTTCGGTCGGGGTATCTCGACGTCCAGCAAATTGTTCTCGATCGGAGGAACCAGCGATGACTGCCACAATGGATCGAACGACACAAGGTACCGGCGTTGCGGGTCGTCTCTCGGACATCCTCAGTCCACTTGTCGGCGGCGAACTTCCGGTGCGGTTGACTGCATGGGACGGCAGCACAGCAGGTCCGGAAGATGCTCCGAAGCTGACGCTTTACAGCCCGAACGTTTTGCGACGCTTGCTCTGGAATCCCGGCGAGTTGGGGGCTGCGCAGGCGTATGTTCTCGGTGAACTCGACGTCGAGGGCGATCTAGGCGACGCACTCACACACGTGTGGAAGGTGTCTGCCGAGCGGGGGCTCGGGTCGATTACCCCGACACCATCGCTCGTCTTGGCCGCGGTCAAGGCTGCGCGATCCTTCGGTGCTTTCGGGAGACCTTTGGCTCCGCCGGCGTCGCAGGCTCAGGTGAAGGGGCGCCTGCACAGCCTCGCCCGCGACCGCGAGGCGATCGGGCACCACTACGATTTGTCGAACGATTTCTACCAATTGATCCTCGATGAGAACATGGCGTACTCCTCGGGCTATTGGACTTCCGATGCACCGGACTACACGCTCGAAGACTCACAGACAGACAAGCTGGACCTGGTGTGCCGCAAGGTCGGTCTCGATCGAGCGCGAGGCTTGCGGTTTCTCGATGTCGGCTGTGGTTGGGGCTCGCTCAGCCTGCATGCAGCGCGGGAGTACGGCGCCAGGGTTGTCGGAATCACGATCTCGGCGGAGCAGAAGGCTTTTGTCGACGCGAAGGTCCGCGCGCTCGGTTTGGAAGACTGGGTCGAGATTCGCCTCCAAGATTATCGAGAGATTCCAGACGGTCCCTTCGATGCGGTCGCTTCCATCGAGATGGGTGAGCATGTCGGTGAGGACAACTATCCGACCTACGTGAAAGCGCTCCACGACAATGTTATTGCCGGTGGCCGTGTGCTGATTCAGCAGATGTCCCGCACTGGCCCGCACCCCGGGGGAGGTCCGTTCATCGAGTCGTTCATCGCGCCGGACATGTACATGCGGCCCGTCGGTCGCACTGTTGCGATGATCGAGGAAGGTGGACTCGAAGTGCGGGACGTCCACGCCCTGCGTGAGCACTACGTGCGGACCGTCGACGCGTGGATCGAGACCTTCGAATCGAACTGGGATCGCGTCGTGGAACTCGTAGGTGTCGAAGTCGCCCGGGTGTGGCGTCTCTACCTCGTCGGCGGAGGAATGGCATTTCGGGACGGCAGGATGGGCGTCGATCAGATTCTGTCGGTCCGGCCGCACGGTGATGGTCGATCGGGTATGGAACCGGTACGGCCGCAGTGGGTGTCGCGGCGATGAACGGATTCGACTGGGGCGCGTTCGGAGTGGTCACACTCACGAGTCTGCTGGCGATCGCCGTCGGAATGGCGGTGACAGCCACGATCGGTGTACGGATCGGGCGCCACAACGTTGTCGACGTGTCGTGGGGCGCCGGCTTCGTTCTGATCGCGCTCGTGTCCGCGATAGTGGGAACCGGCGACCTCTGGCGCCGGTTGCTGATGCTTGCGCTCGTGGCGATCTGGGGTCTGCGGTTGGCGACGCACATGGCGATTCGATCGCGTGGCAAAGGTGAAGACCCGCGGTACGAAGAAATGCTCGGACGAGCGACGGGTAATCGAACGCTGTATGCGATCCGCAAGATCTATCTCACGCAGGGGATTTCGTTGTGGTTCGTCTCCCTGCCGATCCAGGTCGCAGCAGTATCGAACGGCAGCTTCGGACTTCTTGTCGTACTCGGAATCGCGCTGTGGATTGTCGGCGTCACGTTCGAGACGGTCGGCGACCGACAGATGGAGGAGTTCAAATCCGATCCGGGCAGCCGTGGCCACATCATGGATCAAGGTTTGTGGGCATGGACGCGGCATCCCAACTATTTCGGCGACGCGTGTGTCTGGTGGGGGATCTTCCTCGTCTCGGCGTCCGTGTGGCCGGGGGTGTTGACCGTCCTCTCACCGATCGCCATGACGTACTTCCTGGTCTTCGCCACCGGAGCGCGGTTGCTCGAGCGACACATGGAACAGCGTCCGGGCTATCGCGAGTATCAGCAGCGGACAAGTTACTTCATTCCTCGCCCGCCGAAAGCCCGCTCCGGGACGTAGGCTCTTTCGGGTGAGGCCAGAGCATGGGTGATCTGAAACTGCCGGCTGCGGTATGCGCGGTTGCCGTCGGCGGAGGGTTGGGCGCGCTCAGCCGCTACGGTCTGGGGGAGCTCTTTCCCCACATCTGGACGACTCTGGTCATCAACGTCGTCGGCTCGTTCGTTCTCGGTGTTCTCGCGGCCCTGCTCGTGCACAACAAGATTGGGTACCTCTTTCTCGGCACGGGCTTCTGCGGCGGCTTCACCACCTTCTCGTCCTTCGCGGTTCACGCCGTGACGGAGAGTCCGTGGCGATCGATTCTCTATGTTCTCGGGACGTTGATTCCCGCGATCCTCGCTGCAGCACTGGGCAAAGGGCTCGGTGAACGCTGGATCCGCGCGCGGGACGGAGCGTCGGCATGACAGTTCTCCTGGTGGCGCTCGGCGGCGGCGCTGGTGCGAGTGGCCGGTACCTGTTGGCGCGGTATGTGCCCGCGTACAAGGGATTTCCGGCTGCGACGTTCGCCGCGAACGTGATCGGCTGCTTCCTCCTTGGATTGTTCACCGGGGCAGCTCTTTCCACCGAGATGGCCGCACTTCTGGCGACCGGCTTCTGCGGCGGCTTGTCCACCTATTCGACCTTCGCGACCGAGAACGTCGGGATGATCGAGAGGCGCCAGACGGCGCTTTCTCTGATCTACATCGTCCTCAGTCTGATCGTGGGACTGTCCGCTGCGTGGTTGGGAATCCAGATCACGGATTGACGGATCCGGCGCCGAGCGTGCACGCCACGCGGCCAGGGTAGACAATTGTCCACAGTCGCGTCGACACAGTGGTCGACCACCGGGCCGAGGGGGATTCGTGGCGCACGAACGAGCAGGACAAGTGGCTCTGCCAGAGGATCTGATCAATGTTCCTCATCTGGTCACCGCGTATTACACGCGCACTCCGGATCCCGAGAACCCGATGCAGCAGGTACTTTTCGGCACTTCAGGACATCGCGGTTCCAGTCTCGACTCGGCGTTCAACGAAGCTCATATCCTGGCGACAACCCAGGCGATCGTCGAGTACCGCGCTTCGCAGGGAATCGACGGCCCGCTGTTCATCGGCCGGGACACACATGCGCTCTCGGAGCCTGCCTGGCTGTCGGCCTTGGAGGTCCTGGTCGCCAACGACGTCGTCGTCCTCGTCGATTCACGCGACGCCTACACTCCCACCCCGGCTGTCAGTCACGCGATCTTGCGATACAACTCGACGGGTCCGGAGGCCAAAGCCGACGGCATCGTCGTGACACCGTCACACAATCCGCCTCGTGACGGTGGCTTCAAATACAACCCGCCGCACGGCGGGCCCGCGGACACGGATGCGACGTCGGTTATCGCCGATCGAGCGAACGAGCTACTGCGCAAGGGGCTTTCCGGGGTACGGCGTGTGACGGCGGCACAAGCGCTGGACCGCGTCGAACGCTACGACTTCCTCCGCTACTACGTCGAAGACCTCCCCAGTGTCCTCAACCTCGACGCGATCCGCGATGCCGGAATCACGATCGGTGCAGACCCCCTCGGCGGGGCAAGCGTCGACTACTGGGGCGCGATTGCCGAAACTCACCGACTCGACCTCGAAGTGGTGAATCCTCTCGTCGATCCGACCTGGCGGTTCATGACGCTCGATACGGACGGCAAGATCCGCATGGACTGCTCGTCGCCCGACGCGATGGCGTCGCTGATCGGGATTCGGGATCGCTACGACATCGCGACCGGAAACGATGCGGACTCCGACCGCCACGGCATCGTCACTCCCGACGGCGGTTTGATGAACCCGAATCACTATCTGGCCGTTGCCATCGAGTACCTGTTCGCGAACCGGCCAGGTTGGGGCGCAGATACCAAGGTCGGCAAGACCCTCGTGAGTTCCTCGATGATCGACCGTGTCGTGAGCAGCCTGGGCCGCGATTTGCTCGAGGTTCCGGTCGGGTTCAAGTGGTTCGTTCCCGGATTGCTCGACGGGTCTGTGGGATTCGGCGGCGAGGAAAGCGCCGGCGCGTCCTTCCTCCGACACGACGGTTCCGTCTGGACGACGGACAAGGACGGCATCATCCTTGCGTTGCTCGCGTCGGAAATCACCGCGGTGACGGGAAAGTCTCCGTCAGCGCACTACGCCGCGTTGGCCGAGAAGTTCGGGAGCCCGGCGTACGCACGTATCGATGCGCCCGCGACACGCGCACAGAAGGCAGTCTTGGCAAAACTGTCTCCCGACCAGGTGAGTGCAACCGAGCTGGCGGGTGAACCGATCACCGCGACACTGACTGCCGCGCCCGGAAACGGCGCGGCGATCGGTGGTCTCAAGGTGACGACGGAGAACGCGTGGTTTGCAGCGAGGCCGTCCGGCACGGAGGACGTGTACAAGATCTATGCCGAGTCGATGAAGGGCGCCGATCATCTGGCTCAGGTTCAGGCAGCGGCCAAGGACTTGGTGTCCGGCGTCTTGAAGGCGAACTAGCCCGCGGACCGCTCATGTCGCCCGGCTAGAATTCCGGACGACATGAAAACTCGTGCAGCCAAGCTGCCACAGGAAATTTGGGTACTGGTCGCCGCCAGCTTCGTCATCGCCCTCGGATTCGGGTTGGTCGCCCCGGCACTACCTCAGTTCGCGCGCAGCTTCGACGTATCGGTCACCGCCGCCACGATCGTGATCTCGTCTTTCGCTTTCATGCGGTTGGTGTTCGCGCCGATGAGCGGCACTTTGGTACAGAAACTCGGTGAGCGGCCGGTCTACATCGTCGGCCTTCTCATCGTCGCGGTCTCGACCGGTGCGTGCGCTTTCGCGGGGGAGTACTGGCAACTTCTGCTGTTCCGGTCGTTGGGCGGCATCGGGTCGACCATGTTCACGGTGTCGGCCCTCGGGCTGATCATTCGCATGTCACCGTCGGACAGTCGCGGCCGCGTGTCGGGTCTGTACGCGACAAGCTTTCTCATGGGATCGATCGGAGGCCCGCTGGTCGGCGGTGCGCTGTTGCAGTTCGGTCTGCGGATGCCGTTCATCATCTACGCAATTGCGTTGGTGATCGCCGCGCTCGTTGTCTTCGTGAGCCTGCGTGGATCTCATTTGGCGTCACCGGACAAGGCTGTCGATGTGAAGTCGATGACTCTCACAGAAGGCCTCCAGTCTCCGGTGTACCGGGCAGCGCTCGGATCGAACCTCGCCTTCGGCGGGGTTATTTTCGGAGTTCGCGTTGCCATGGTCCCCCTGTTCGTCGTGGAGTTCCTCGATCGGGATCCGTCGATTGCGGCCTACGCCCTGACGATCTTCGCCGTCGGCAATGCGTTGGTGTTGATCGTTTCCGGACGACTCTCGGACCGCTTCGGCCGCAAGCCCTTTGTCGTGAGCGGCCTGCTCATCTGTGGTGTGGGCACCATCGCGATGGGATTCACGGACAACCTCGTGGTGTTCTTTGTCATTGCTGCAGTGACGGGCGTCGGTTCAGGGCTCATGAGCCCGGCTCAGCAAGCAGCGGTTGCCGATGTGGTCGGGTCGACGGCTCGCGGCGGACCCGTCCTGGCGGTATTCCAGATGATGTCCGACATCGGTGGGGTAGTGGCGCCGATTTGTGCCGGACTGATCGCCCAGCATGTGTCGTACTCGGCGGCCTTCGCGGTGATGGGAGCCGTAGTAGTCGTGTCGGCGACGGGTTGGTTGTTCGTTCCGTCGCGAACGAAGCCCGTCGAATCCGTCGTCGAAGATCTGACTGATGTGACGGTGCTAACGGATACTCCTGCGCGGACAAACCTAGACTGACCGGGCATTCTGTACTCTCGATCGGGTGGCAATTCGCATCGTGAGTCTTGTGGCCCGATTGGGTTTGGCGGCCGTTTGGCTGATTTCCGGGGGACTCAAGTTCTTTGATCCCGTTCAGACGAAGATCGCGGTGCGCGCCTATCAACTATTGCCCGAGTCACTGGTGGGTCCGGTGGCGACGGCTCTTCCCCTGGTCGAAATAGTCCTGGGCCTGCTGATCCTCGTCGGGTTGGCGGTGCGAGCATCCGCTGCAGTCTCGGTGGTCATCCTCACGGTTCTCATTGCGGTGATCATTTCGGTGTGGGCCAGGGGATTGTCCATCGATTGCGGATGTTTCGGCGGCGGAGGTGCAGCCGACGTCGGCGCTTGGGACTATTCGAAGGAGATTCTCCGCGACCTGGGCTTCTTGGCACTTGCCGTCTGGCTGCTCGTGTTCCCGCGTTCGCCACTCGCACTGGGGCCCGGATCACGCGCGGCGTTCTCAGTGGATACTCAGTCTTCAGTGGCAAGGTAAGCAATCGGTAAATCGTTTCGACGCACGAAGGACTGCATCAGCGTGAGCACCAAGAGCAGCAAGAACAAATACTCGCCGGAACCGGTCTCGAGCCGCTCCACCTACATCATCGGTGGCCTCGCGGTGCTCGTGATCGCGGCCCTCGTCATCGGCGGTGTCTTGTGGACGAACAGCAAGAACAAGCCCCAGAACGACGGTTACGGCTCCGTGCAGAGTTCCGAAGTTGCCGTCACGGTGCAGGACAACGGAGTGGTGCTGCTCGGCAAGTCCTCCGCCGCGACAACCATTGATCTCTTCGAGGATCCGCTGTGCCCCGCCTGTGCCGCTCTCGAACACCTCAGTGGCCAGGCTCTCGCGGCCGCTGTCGACAACGGTGACGTCGCCGTGCGATACCACATGCTGAACTTCCTCAACCGGGCGTCGGGCAGCGGTGACTACTCCACACGGGCCGGCGCTGCGCTCCTGTGCGTTGCTCAGGGCGGCGACGCGATCGCGTACTCCGCATTCCACAACAAGCTTTTCGCGACCGACACGCAGCCGGCCGAGGGCGGCAGCAGCGACCACACCAACGACGACCTCGCCCAGATCGCTCGTGATGCGGGCGCATCCGAGGACGTGGCAACCTGCATCTCTTCCGGTACCAACGTCGAAGCCGCCGCGGCCAATGCCGCAGCCGCCAGCCAGGCGCTCAAGGATGTCGGGTCGAACGGGACGCCCACGGTTGTGGCGAACGGCAAGATCGTTGACACAGGCAGCAGCGACTGGGTTTCCAAGCTCTCCTCTTGAGCTGGAGCGGCCGCTTCGACAAGGAGCGGCCGCTTCGCTCTGACCAGGCGATTTGTTGCCCACGAGTCAAGTGGTGTAACTTTCTTCCAGCAAGCGGAAAGCAGAACAGCCGCTGCAAGTTCGACTGTTAGAGTGAACTGAATACGGGGCTATGGCGCAGCTGGTAGCGCACCACACTGGCAGTGTGGGGGTCAGGGGTTCGAGTCCCCTTAGCTCCACCCAATACAAATGCTCTGCACCAATCGGTGCAGAGCATTTGTTGTTTTCGTGCGCAATACTGTCCGCTGTGAGGCCTGATCGGCCCGTGCATCTCGGTACGGAGACCAGCGGCGGAATGGGAAATCGTGCGCGCACACGTGGTGGTGATCGGTGCAGGATATGCGGGCGCCATGGCAGCGAAGCGGCTCCATCAGATGATCGCGGCTGGCTACGACGCGACGGTCTCGTTCGACAGGGCGCTACCGCGTGCGGCACACCGAGTATTCGGGACGGTGACGGACATCGACGCCGCGGTCAGCAGGCTTACCCTCGACGACGGCAGTGTGCTCGACTACGACTATCTGGTCTACGCAGTCGGAAGTGGGCAGTTACCCAGCACTATCGGCGGGGCGGCGGAGCACGGGTTCAGCGTCTCCGAATTCGAGGACGCGGTTCGCCTCGAATCCAGACTGGCGACACTCGACGGGAAGGCTACGGTCTGTGTTGTCGGCGGCGGTCTCACCGGAATCGAGACTGCCGCAGAATTGGCTGAGCAGCGAAGCAGCCGAATCACTTTGGTGACCGGAGGAATCGTGGCCCCGGATCTGTCAGAGCGTGCGCGATCTGCAATTCTCAGAACATTGACCGATCTTGGGGTCGACATCGTCACCGAATCCCGGGTTACACGGATTGACGGTTCGTCCTGCGAGCTTGCGGGAGGCGCACGGGTGGAGGCAGATTGCACGATTCTCGCGACAGAATTCGGGGCCCCCGAGCTGGCGCGCCGAAGTGGCCTTCCCGTCGACGGTCTCGGTCGTCTGAAGGTCGACGACCGACTCGAATGCTCGTCCCACCCCAACATCGTCGGTGCGGGTGATGCTGTCGCAGTCGGTGATCTTTCACTGAGGATGAGTTGTCAGGCTGCGATTCCCTTGGGAATCCATGCGGCCGAGACGATCCTGCATCGACTCGAAGGTTCCGCGCCGCGCCCGGTGGCTCCGAAGTTCGCAGGCCGGTGCATCAGTCTCGGGAGGCGGCGAGGTGTGTTCCAGCGGACCACTCGTGTCGACGACGCAGCGGGCATGTTCATCGCAGGCAGGGCGGGTGCGTTCGTCAAGGAACGAGTGTGTTCGTCGACGACCGACTGGGCACTCACTCCCCGCCGCTCTTTCTTCTACAGCTGGACATGAGCAGCGCTGGTCACGCTCGATCACAGACTCGATCGATGATCGCCGCAGTCTTGCGGACGTACGGTTGGCGGACGACGTCTTCGTGGCACGCGTCGACGTCGTCGAAATCCAGTGAGCCTGTGGCAATGAGTGACCAGATCTCGCGTCCACGGTTGTTGGTGGCTCCACGGATCACGGTGACGGGCGCGGCGCATGCTCGTATCCGATGCTTCCGGAGCGCCTGGCCTCCGATGTAGAGGAACACGGTCCACTGGGTGGCCGGCGGGTACTGCAGAATGCCGGCGAACAGCGTGCGGATCCACATGGCCGCGACGGTGCGTCTGGTCGGCTTCCAGCGGGCATTGGTGGATGGTTGTGGTGCAAGGTCGACGATCGACGGATCCAAAGTGATGCCCGCTCGACCAGCCAGTCGTGCGGCAGCCTCGGTGGAGATTCTGGTGTCGAGAACGGTGACGTGTTCGACAGTGTCACCTGACTCGGACAGCTGTGCCGCCATTTCCAGCGCCACGTAGCCGCCGTACGAGTATCCGGCGAGGAGGTATGGCCCGGTGGGCTGAATCTTCTTGATTTCGAAAATGAAACGGCGGGCGCTTGCTTTCACCGACCGGTCGGGTAGTCCGCGAGATTCGAAGCCGTGTGGCTGAAGTGCGTAAACCGGCCGATCGGTGTGCAGCGCTTTCGACAAGGTGGACAGCGTCGTCGATGGGCACCCCGCTCCGTTCATGATGAACAGCGGTCGCCCGGAGCCTTCGAGCTTCAGTGGCACCATCGTGTTGTGACAGACGCGATCATCGGGATCGATTCTGCGCCGATCCACCAGCGCTGCAAGGTCTTTGACGGTACTGGCGGCCGCGAACTCCGCCGCCGTGATCCGGATCCGGAACATGTCGTGAATCTTTGCCACCACTTCGGTTGAAGCAAGCGAATCGCCGCCGAGTTCGAAGAAGTCGTCCTCACGGTCGATGGAGTCGATACCGAGAATCGACTCCCAGATCGAGGACAACCACAATTCGGCGGGCCCGGCGAGAGTCGGTGGAGTGGACCGCACCTCGACGGAGGGCAGCGCTGTTCGATCGACCTTTCCTCTTTCGTTGCGGGGCAACGCCGGCATCAGAACAAAATGTCGGGGGAGCATCCAGGCCGGCAGATATGTCGCCAATTCGCGCCGCATCTCGGCGCCCGACCGTGCCATCACGGCTTTGGTCAGGACCACGTAGGCGACGATCTCCGGTCGATCGTTCTCGAGGACGACGGCCACGAAAACATCAGCGACGCCGGGAATTCGACGAATATGCGACTCGACTTCCATCGGTTCCACCAGGTAGCCCCGAATCTTGACGGCGTCGTCGACGCGTCCCCGAAGTTGCAGTTCTCCGCGTTCGTCGATGCGGCCCCGGTCACCGGTCCGGTAGATGCTCACTCCGTCGCCCAGGCGCGTGAATCTTGCCGCAGTGCGATCCGGGTCGCCGTGGTATCCGTCGGCAAGATCACTCGAGACAACCTGAATCTCGCCGATCTCGCCGTCGGGGAGAGGCACGCCGTTCACATCGACGATCTGTACGTCCTTGCCGTCGCGAGCACGTCCGGCCGGTACCACTCCGACGGGTAGTTCGGAATGTGGTGGGAACACGTTGTACGCGACGACACCGGTCTCGGTGGTGGCCAGCCAGTTGACGTACGTGACGCGAGCGAAGCCGTGACTGCGATGGCGCGCGTAGTCCTCGCCGTGAACTGCTTCCCCGTACGTTACGACGACGCGTAGGGAACCGATCGAATCATCATTTGCTGCACCGCAATCGAGATCCGACCACGCCCGCAGAAAAGACGGCGCACAGTGCGTGGTCGTGATCGAATTCTCGATCAGCCAGTCGTCGATTCCCGAGACGCCGTCGATACGTGGATCCCAGCAGTAGACCGTGACTCCGTTCATAAGCCCCATGATCAGGGCCGTGATTCCGGCTCCGAAACTGACGGGCAACAGGTTCCCGATGTGATCGTCGGGTCGCAGGTCGATTGCTGCGGCGAGTTCGTCGGCCTTGTTCAGGCACATGGAGTGGCTCAACACGACTCCCTTGGGTGCCCCGCTGGTGCCTGACGTGAACGCGATCATGGCAGGGTCGGAACTCGATGGTTCCAACGCGCTGTCGAATCTGAAGCCCGTCGCAGCAGACTCGTCGAGTATCGACTGCAGCGGGACTGCACCCGAGGTGCTCATGATGTGCGCTCGGCGGGCCTCGGGGAGTTGTGGGTCGATCATGACCAAGGGCCGACCGGAAATCAGAGTGGCGAGGATGGCGGGCACCGACTCGGCCGTTGGTTCGAGATCGACCGCAACCGGGCGTGCCCCGTGTGACCCACGTAGGCGAAGTTCGCGGACCAATGCGTCGGTCCGGAGTTCGAGTTCGGCGAAAGTGATCCGGTCGCGCGGAGTCACGACGGCAACGGCGTCGTGCTGCATAGAGGTGACTCGGCGCCACCTCGACTCGATCGTCTCGTCGATGACTGCATAGCGAGTGCGTTCTAGACCTAAGTCGACAACCTTCATCACAGTAGCTCCGTCCGACTTTCAGCTATCTTTTAGCAAAGACTACATAAGGTTTGTGAAGTAGGTCCATAACAAACCAAAAGTAGTTTTACATACCTCCCCATCCTCCAGTCCGTCAGCTCCGAATGTCTTGAGGAACCAATGCCGATCGAGCGTTGTACAGACGAGGAGCAGTGACATGAAGTGGTCGGGGCGAAGTGCGATTGCGATTGCGGGAGTGTGCGCCGCAGCGACGATGTTTTCGGGAACCGCGCAGGCGAGCCCACTCTGGGAACCCTTGCAGCCGGTGGCGAACCTGGACGTCGCGCGCTACGTAGGGGAATGGAACCAGGTGGCGGCGATTCCTCAGCCCTTCAACCTCGCGTGCGCGAAGGACACCCGGGCGAGTTACGGGATCGTCGATTCGTCGAACGTGAGCGTGAAGAACACGTGTACGACGTGGACCGGTCAAGCCAACGAGATCGTCGGGAATGCCCGAGTTACCGATCCAGCAACGGGTGCCCAGTTGCATGTGAGCTTCCCCGGGGTGCCCTCACAGGAAAGCTTGGACGGCCCACCCAACTACATCGTCACCTACATTGCCGACGACTATTCATGGGCACTGGTGGGCGATCCGCTCAGGCTTTCCGGGTTCGTGCTCTCACGGTCGGCGGTCATCGACGCGGCAGGCTGGAGTGAGATCCGCCGGGTCGCCGAATCCCGTGGATACAACGCATGCACGATCCTGACGTCACCGACCACCGAGGGCACGTCGGACATCCGTCCGCTCTGCACGGTGTGAGTCTGCTGTCAGCGTGAACCTTCCGGAGCCACACTCCACTACGATCACTGATCGGTACGTGTGGTTTCGGAAGGTTGTGTGGTGGCGAAGAAGCAGATTCCCGTAATAGTCGTCGCAGGCTTTCTCGGTTCGGGCAAGACGACGCTGCTCAACCATCTTCTGCGTAACAACGACGGTGTACGCATCGGCGTGATCGTCAACGACTTCGGATCCGTCAACATCGACTCGATGATGGTCGCCGGTCAGGTCGATTCGATGGTCTCTCTCAGCAACGGCTGTTTGTGCTGCGCTGTCGACGTCTCGGACATGGACGAGATGCTGAACAAGTTGGCGCACCGGCAGTCCGGGATCGACGTGATCGTCATCGAGGCCAGCGGGCTTGCCGAGCCGCGGAACATGATTCGACTCGTCCTCGGAAGTGAGAACCCGTCTGTCGTCTACGGCGGCCTGGTGGTCCTGGTCGACGGAGCCAATTTCTCCACCGTTCGCCGCGAACATCCCGAGCTCGATCAACATGTCCGCCTGGCAGACCTGGTGGTAGTCAACAAGATCGACAGCGTTCCGGTCGCCGAACGCGAGCGATTCACGGCCGAAATTCGTAAGTTGAATCCGCGAGCGCCGATGGTGGAAACCTCGCACTCGCGGATAGACCCCGCTCTGTTGTTCGATACCGGCGAGGTGACCCCTCCGGCTCCGGGCGATCAACTGAGCCTCGACGAGCTCCTGCGCGACGGGCACGACGAGGATCACGAGGACGGCTCGTGTCATCACGATCACCTGCACCACCGCTACGAATCGGTTGATTTCGCATCGGAGACGCCTCTCGATGCCAGGGCTCTGACGCACTTTCTCGAGAATCAGCCGTCGGGTGTTTACCGCATCAAGGGCTTCGTGAACTTCGAGATTCCGGGCTACACAGGAAAATTCGAGATCCAATCGGTGGGTGATCATGTCCGGATCACGCCGCTGCGATGGAAGTCGGGCGAACCTCGAACCACGCAACTGGTCGTGATCGGCACCGGGATGGATTCGGGGGCGGTCGGCAGCGCGCTCCGCGCCTGCATGCGCGAAGAAACGGTCGAACCGCACCCCGACGCCATGCTGGGATTGCACCGCTATACCGTCGGGGCGTGAGTGAATCAGCTGTATCCGTGTACGAAGCGATTCGGCGACGGCGAGACGTTCGCGCCGAGTTCTCGGGAGAGATCGTCCCCGACGAAACTCTGATGCGCATTCTCGACGCCGCCCATCGCGCGCCGAGCGTGGGAAACACGCAACCGTGGGATTTTGTCGTCGTTCGTAATCCGGAGACGCTCGACACCTTCGCGGCACACGTCGCCGATGCCCGGGTGAAATTCGCGCAGTCCTTGCCCGAGGATCGCCGCTCGACGTTCGACCCCATCAAGATCGAGGGAATCGCCGAGAGCGGTACCGGCATCGTCGTCACTTACGACCCGTCGCGCGGTGGTCCGAACATCCTCGGCCGTCATACCGTCGACGACACCGGACTGTTCTCGGCGGTGCTGGCAATTCAGAATTTGTGGCTCGCCGCGGTAGCCGAGGAGATCGGCATCGGCTGGGTTTCGTTCTACGACGAGAAGTACCTCACCGAACTCATGGGCATTCCGTCACCCGTTCGCCCCATTGCGTGGCTGTGCGTCGGGAAGGTGACCGAGTTTCAACAGGTTCCGGATCTCGAACGCTTCGGATGGCGACAGCGCCGGCCATTGGCCGACGCTGTCCATTACGAAACCTATTGAGTTGTACCGGTGGCCTAGCGTGCGGGACGGCCACCGGTGGAGCCTGCGGTGCGAGCGCCGCCGCCGGTGCGGGGACGGCGAGCGCCACCACCGGCATGTTCCTGACGGGCAGCTCCGCCGGTGCGAGCACCGCGTGACTGACCGCCCTGTCCGGAGCGAGCCTGACCCGAACGTGCTGCGCCGCCGCGTCCACCCTGGCCGGCGGGACGCTGTCCGCGTCCACCGTTGGGCTGGGCAGGAGCCTTCGGAGCCGGCGTGACGTGCGGTGCGATGTCGCCGACCAACTTGACGACGTGCTCGGAGTTGGCAGTCGAACGGACCGGGGTCACCTTGATGGCTGCCTTGCGCATAAGGATCGCAAGATCCTTACGCTGCTCGGGCAGAACCACGGTGACCACGTCGCCGGCGCTGCCTGCGCGAGCGGTGCGACCACTGCGGTGCAGGTAAGCCTTGTGCTCGGCCGGCGGATCGACGTGGACGACCAACTCGACGTCGTCGACGTGGACGCCACGCGCTGCGACGTCGGTGGCGACGAGGACGCGCGCTTCACCGGCGGAGAATGCCGCCAGGTTACGGTCGCGAGCAGCCTGCGAGAGGTTGCCGTGAAGGTCAACGGACGGGATGCCCGACTCGGTGAGCTGGCGAGCCAACTTGCGAGCCTGGTGCTTGGTGCGCATGAACAGGATGCGACGACCGGTACCGGAAGCGAGCTTCTCGACCAGAGCCTTCTTGGCTTCGACGCCGTCGACGTCGAACACGTGGTGCGTCATTGCGGCGACGGGGGAGTTGGCCTCGTCGACCGAATGCATGACCTCGTTCTTGAGGAAACGCTTGACGAGCTTGTCGACGCCGTTGTCCAGCGTTGCCGAGAACAGTAGACGCTGCCCGTCCTGCGGGGTGGACGAGAGGATGCGGGTGACGACGGGCAGGAAGCCGAGGTCGGCCATGTGGTCGGCCTCGTCGAGCACGGTGATCTCGACGGCGTCGAGACTGACGAACTTCTGCTTCATGAGGTCTTCGAGGCGACCGGGGCAGGCGACGACGATGTCGACTCCGGCCTTGAGAGCCTGAACCTGGCGGTGCTGCGAGACACCACCGAAGATCGTGGTCACGCGCAAGTCGTATGCGGCGGCCAACGGTTCGAGGGTTGCGGTGATCTGGGTGGCGAGCTCACGCGTGGGTGCGAGCACCAGGCCGAGCGGTCGACCCGGACGACGCTTTCCTCCGGACAGTTCGCCGGCGAGGCGGGAGACCATGGGGATGGAGAACGCGAGGGTCTTGCCGCTTCCGGTCTTTCCGCGGCCCAGTACGTCGCGCCCCGAGAGAGTGTCGGGGAGGGTGTCGATCTGGATCGGGAACGGAGAAGTGATTCCGCCGTCTTCGAGAGCTTTCACCAGCGGTGCGCGCACACCGAGGGCTGCGAAGGTGGTAGCGGGCGTAGAGATGTCAGACAAGTGTGTTCAGAGCCTTTCGGGCACGTGTTCGTGCCCGGATGCCGACACGGGAATTAACCGGTCGAACAATCAAGCACAGTGGTGGCGGCGCTGCCGGTCGGCAGGCTTCTTCGCCGTAAGAAGAGCGGGTGCATTGAGCACTCAGCAAGAAAATTTGCGTTCTACGACGCTGGATGCCCGATTTCAGGCACCTAGTGATCGCAACTCTACCTTCCCGGAGCGTTCGACCTACAACCCGACCCATTCGGAGACGCCGTTCGCGAAGTGTTGCCGCTTCCAGATCGGTACCTCGTGCTTGATGCGCTCCACCAGTTCGGCGCACGCGGCAAACGCCTCCGCTCGATGCGGCGCGGCGACGGCGGCGACCAGTGCGAGATCACCGATCTCGAGGTGACCGACGCGATGGATCGCGGCAACCGGCAGGCCGGTCGAGGCCGCAACCTCTTGGCAGTACGTCTCGAGGAAGCGTTCGGCATCCGGATGCGCTTGGTACTCCAACGCCGAAACCGCTTGACCTCCATCGTGATTGCGCACCGTTCCCGTGAACACCACAACAGCGCCGTTCTTCGGACCGGCAACGGCGGCGTCGACGGTGTCTGCGTGAATCGGTTGCTCGGAGATCCGAGCCAATAGCTCACTCATCGTGCGCTCCTCCGCCTGCGACCTGCGCGAGCAGGTGATCGATGATGGGTCCGAGGACGGCGAGACCGTCCTTCACTCCACCGGGAGAACCCGGAAGATTGACGACGACCGTCGTACCTGTGAGACCTGCCACACCACGGCTCAGCGACGCGTGTGGTGTCTTCTCGAGGCCCTTGGTCCGGATCGCTTCTGCGACGCCGGGCAACTCACGGGTCAAGACTGCCCGGGTAGCTTCCGGGGTGGCATCCGTGGGGGAAGCCCCGGTGCCGCCGGTACTGATGACGAGTGACGGGGAGCCCTCCTTGGCGTCAGCGATGCCCGCCGCGATGTCTGCGTCGGCGTACACAAGCGGTCCACGTACCTCGAAGTCCCGTTCACGTAGCCAGGTCGCGATCGTGGGTCCGGTGGTGTCGGGTCTGGTGCCGTTCGCACCGCCGGTGGAAGCCACGAGGACGGTCGCGGACCGTGCCGAGGTGAAGGTGTGCGCCGGAGCTGTCTGTGCGTTCTGAGTGTCGCGGGTCCAATGTCCGCGCTTACCACCGTCTTTGGTGAGCAGACGAACACCGTTCATGGTAGCTCCGGGGTCCACCGCTTTGACCATGTCGTGCAAGGTCAGGCCGGCTACCGCGACGGCGGTGAGTGCTTCCATCTCGACGCCGGTCTGTCCGCGAGTCTTCGCCGTCGCCTCGACGGTGATCGATGTTTCGGTGAACCCGAATTCCACCTTGACCGACGAGAGCGCGAGTTGATGACACAGCGGGATCAGTTCGGAGGTCTTCTTCGCACCGGCGATTCCGGCGATGCGCGCGGTGGTGAGGACATCAGCCTTGGGCATGCCGTCGGCGCGGACGAGGCGAACTACCTCGGCGGTCGTGACGAGTTCGCCGGCAGCGACGGCGATACGCGTCGTCTCGGCCTTGGCGCTGACGTCGACCATGCGCGCTCGGCCCTCGCTGTCGACGTGTGTCAATTCGGTCATCAGTGTCCTTTGAATCAGATCGAGTGAATCAGATCGAGGAAGTCGAGAGCGGGACGACGTCGACGAGATCGCCCGCGCCGAGCTCGGTCACGGCGGCGGGGATGTCGATCAGGACGTCGGCCCACGCCATGGCTGCAACAAGGTGCGATCCGGGTCCGGCAACGAGTTCGATTCCGTCCGCAGTTCTGCGTGCCCGCAGGAACTGCCGCTTGCCGTCCACCGAACGCAGCGGTGCAGTCAACGGGAGTCGCTCGCGTGGGATCTCGGGCAGGCCCGCGGCCCGGCGCAGTTCGCCCCGTGCGAAGACCTCGAAGGAGACCATCGTGCTCACCGGGTTGCCCGGGAAGCTCAGTACCGGCACTTCGTTCACCACTGCAGTGCCTTGCGGACCGCCCGGCTGCATTGCGACGTGGCCGAAGTGTGCTCCCAGAGGCGTGAGAGTTTCCTTCACCACCTCGAAGTCGCCCATGGACACTCCGCCGGAGGTGAACACCAGATCAGCGACCGAGGTTGCGTACGAGAGCAATTCGCGGAACTCGGCGGGGTCGTCGCTGCTTCGGGCGACGGATACGACATCGGCGCCGTTGGCTTCGGCCAATGTTGCCAAAGCTGGACCGTTGGAATCGTAGATCTCACCGGGTTCGAGAGTTGTTCCGGCACTTTTCAGTTCGGCGCCCGTCGTAATTATCGCGACCCGTGGCTTCGTGTAGGTGTCGAGCGAGGCCAGGCCCACAGCACTCAGCGCGGCGATATGGCGAGGTTCCAAGTGCGTTCCGGCCGTGACCAGTAGCATTCCGGCGGTGATGTCGCTGCCACGTTCGCGTACGAATTCGCCTACCGACCTGCCCCGTTCGATCGTGACGACGTGCTCGGTGACACCCGTTGTGTCCTCGACCGGAACAACGGCGTCGGCACCCTCGGGGAGCGGAGCACCGGTCATGATGCGAAATGCCGATCCTGGAAGGTGTTTCGGTGGTTTTCCGCTTCCAGCGGCGATCACGCCTCGAACCGTCAGTGTGGTCGGAACCGAGGCCACAGAAGCAGCATCGACGGCATACCCGTCCATCTGCGAGTTGCGGAAGAGTGGCAGGTCTACCGGCGATGCGATATCCGAGCAAGTTATGCGCCCCAACGCTTCTGCCGTCGGAACTGCCGTCGGAGAGAGGGTGTGCAGGCCGGTGAGCAATCCGGAGATGTGCGACGCGTGTTCCTCGACCGAACGCGCGCTCATGACAGTAACCTCGACAACCTCGACATGTTTTGATCCTAGGCGGTGTGGTCCGTCCGACACACGGAGTACGGCTTTCGGTCATACTGGAGCAATACGGAAGTTGGTGAAGTGATGACAGTGGTCTCGATGGGAATTCCCACCGTGCGGTTCGACGCTGCCTCCCTCGCCGGTCGTCCCGAGACGGATCTCCTGGTCGACAGGTTCGGGCGTGTTGCCAGAGATCTGCGAGTCTCGATCACCGAGAAGTGTTCACTTCGTTGCACGTATTGCATGCCGGAGGAAGGCTTGCCGGCCATCGCTGCGGAAGATCTTCTGAGTGCCGACGAGATCATTCGAGTAGTCGGAATCGGCGTCGAACGAGTCGGTATTCGCGAGGTGAGATTCACCGGCGGCGAACCGCTGATGCGTAGTGACCTCGAAAAGATCATCGGGGGGTGCGCCGCGCGCGTGCCAGGAATTCCACTTTCCATGACTACCAACGCCGTTGGGCTCGAACATCGTGCCGCAAAGCTGGCTGCAGCTGGTTTGACCCGCGTGAATGTTTCCCTGGATTCGGTTGATCGCGCCCATTTCGCTGAATTGACGCGTCGAGACAGGTTGCCGTCCGTTCTCGCGGGAATTCGAGCGGCAGCTGCGGCCGGGCTCGCGCCACTGAAGATCAATGCGGTGCTGATGCGTGAAACGCTCCACGGCGCGGCGGATCTTTTGCAGTGGTGCCTCGAAGCCGGCGTCGAATTGCGCTTTATCGAGCAAATGCCTCTGGACGCAGACCATGCATGGGCACGCGAGAACATGGTGACCGCGGCTGAATTATTGTCCGTTTTGGGAAGCCGTTTCGAATTGGAAGCAATCGGCCGTGAAGATCCGTCGGCTCCTGCCGAAGAATGGCGTGTCGACGGGACCACGATGACGGTAGGGATCATCGCTTCCGTGACCCGCTCGTTCTGCAGTGATTGCGATCGGACGCGAATGACCGCAGAGGGAACAATTCGGTCATGTCTGTTCAGTGACCGTGAAGTTGATCTGCGTGCCGCGCTCAGGGCCGGAGCAAGTGACGACGAACTAACGGATTTGTGGCGCGGTGCGATGTGGAACAAGTGGGCTGGGCACGGCATCGACGCCGCGGACTTCGTTCCGCCGGAAAGAAGTATGGGAGCGATTGGTGGCTGATCCGCATTCGATCTCGGTTCGTTACTTTGCTGCTGCAGCGGATGTATCCGGTTGCCGTAGCGAGGTAGTCGCCATCTCGCCTGACAACACACTTGCCGAGTTGGTGGCGGTGCTGGTCGGGCGATACGGACCGGAGATGGAGCGAGTGCTGTCGGTCTCGGCTTTCCTCGTCGGTGACGAGTTGACCCGCGACGTCTCTCGAGCCTCCGGTAGCGCTGTCGATATTCTTCCGCCTTTCGCTGGAGGCTAGTCCGAGAATTGCCGGCGTAGCTATTTGTGGGCTGCCGACGTATTGTCCTTTTTCGGTTTGCCGGTCCAAATATTTATATCTTGATCACTCCAGCTCAAGTGGCATCTATCTCCGTTTTCTCCATTGTTGGTCAATTGTCCAGCATTGGTCGTTTTGTTTAGTTTCTCCTACTTTTGGGGGAGCGAATGCACTTCGAATTGCCAAGGTGAATTGTCATCTGTTTGGATGACAAAAGAAATACCTTCGCTGTTGGTAATTGTCGACATGTGTTAATTTTGGCGCAATTCCACTCGGGATATGTGAAAGGTATTTCAATGTCGATTAATTCCACGCGCCGTGTCGGAGTCGTCGTAGCGCTCCTCGGGGCAGCTGCACTCACCGCTCCGGCAATTGCTACTGCGCTTCCGTCCACCGGTTCTCTCGGCTCTTCTGCGCCGGAAGCCTCGTGCTCGACCCTGTCCACCGAAGCGACGCCGAACGGGTGGGGCATCCCGTTCACCGACGAGAAGGATCAGACCGCGTCGTACTCGGCCGACAACGTTCTCGACAAGGACGGCTCACTGAAGCTGGCCGTCGACGGTACCGGCGATCGTTCGGTTTCCTACCATTCGGCCGGCGGTATCAAGCTGTCCGACGCAGTCGGCAAGGCGATCGGCTTTGCCGAGCGCGCCGCCACGCCGACTGCGGCATTCCAGCTCCGCCTCACCGGAACCACCGGCGGAAAGTTCGAGAACGGATTCACCACCCTGGTGTGGGTCCCGGGACCCGACGCGACGCCGACGGCTGACGGCGGCGTTCACGCGGATCTCCAGAAGGGCGTGTGGTGGAGCACTCAGAACATCGACGGCGCCAAGGACCGCGTGTCAGTGCCTTTGGCTGACATCGTCGCCGCGAACCCGAACGCGGTAGTCGACCACTACGGCGTCAGTGTGGGCACCGGTTCCGCCGCCACGTCGACGCTGGTCGATGCAGTGCAGTTCAACGGATGCACCACCAACTTCGCGAAGAAGGATCCGGCTTCGGGAACGGGTTCGCTGGGCGACGTCTTCGGCAGCCTGTTCGGTAGCTAGTCGCTGGTAAGAGCTCTGGTAGGAGTTACTTCCACCAGTCATCGAGGGGTGTGACCGGCACCGTGCGCTTGTGACGAGTGTTGGTGAACATCTTCTCGAGCTTCTCGGCTACCTCGGAGGAAACGTCCTTTCCTTCGAGGTAGTCGTCTATCTGTGAGTACGTGACGCCGAGGGCAACTTCGTCGGGTAGCGCGGGTCGGTCGTCCTCCAGGTCGGCGGTCGGCACCTTGCGCCACGTGCTCTCGGGTGCGCCCAATTCCTGCAGCAATGCAGCGCCCTGGCGTTTGCTCAAGCCGGTGAGCGGCGTGATGTCGACACCGCCGTCACCGAATTTCGTGAAGAAGCCGGTAATCGCTTCTGCGGCGTGGTCGGTACCGATCACGAGGTAGCCGAGCTGACCGGCAATCGCATACTGGATGACCATTCGTTCGCGCGCCTTGATGTTGCCGCGGACGAAGTCGCGTAGTTCGCCGTTCCCCAACGCCTCGGAGGCCTCACGGGCCGTCGCGTCGGCGCCAGGCTTGACGTTGACCGTGAGAGAGCGGTCCGGCTTGATGAAGCCGAGCGCGATCTGAGCGTCGGATTCGTCAGCCTGAGCGCCATAGGGGAGTCGAACGGCGACGAACTCGGCCTCGTGGCCTTCTTCACGAAGTTCCGTGACCGCGCGTTGGGCGAGGGCTCCGGCGAGCGTGCTGTCCTGACCGCCGCTGATTCCCAGAACGAACCCTTTGGCGGGGGTCGAGCGCACGTAGTCCTTCAGGAACTGGACTCGCGCGCGAACCTCCGCTGCGGCGTCGATTGTCGGCTTTGTGCCGAGTTCTTCGATGATGCTTTCACGCAGTGTGGCCATGAATGGACTCTAGCGATGTGAGCAGGCGCGTGCAGTGCCACCGTATCCGGGGCGGTACGGTCGCGCACATGAGTGCGAACAACGTTCTGGTGGTCAGTGCGACGAAGTCGGAAGCGGCATACGTGCCGCAAGGATGCGAACTGCTGGTCACGGGGATTGGAAAGGTCAGTGCTGCAACAGCAGTCGCCTCTGCTCTCGCGCGGTACGAGCGGGATGATCTGCCGCTGGTCGTCAACATCGGGACAGCCGGTGCGCTGCACGCGCACCACGGCGGCCTCTATGTTCCCGGCGTCGTCATCAATCACGACATCAGCAGCACCGCGATCCGAGCGCTGGGGCACGACGTCGCGGACCGTTTGGTGCTCGCCGGCGGTGACGACTCGGTGTTGGCGACCGGCGACGCATTCATCGCCGACGCTGCAACCCGGGACGCCCTTGCACAGCGAGCCGATCTGGTCGACATGGAGGGATTTGCCATCGCATTCGCCGCGCAGGCTGCGGGTGCTACCTGCCGACTCGTCAAACACGTCAGCGATCACGCGGACGACTCGGCCTTGGACTGGCCCGCGATGATCGATGCCAGCGCCCGCGAGTTGGGGCGCTGGCTGCTCGACAACGTCTGATCGAGCCTGCAGCGTCTGGTCAAGCCTGCGCAGTCAGTATCAATCCGGTGTCGTCGGGCTTGCGCAGGGTCAGCGTGTCGGCGTCGACGGTGTAGCTCACTTCGCCGTCGAGCACCGCCAGGATCTGGCGCTCGATGTCCATGTTCTCCTCGGGGCAAGCCATACGCGTGGTTGCCATCGGCGTGAACGTGACTGTGGTGTCGGACGTCTGGGCGCTTCCGGTCATGCGATTGCATCCGGTGCTCCCGCTGACCGAACCGTCTGCGGCAATCGTCAGTTCGGGAGCTGACGTCTCCAGAGCCAGGCTCGTACTGATCGCATCGGGACTGATGAGGGACGTGACAGTCCACGTCGTGCCCTGCAGCGGTCGATCCGGCGTGACGATTTTCTTGTCCTGCAGGGTGACTGTGGCGTCCTTCGATGTCAGGACGAGGGTGTCGCCGTCGAGGCTCCACGCCGGCGCGGCGGTCAGCAATGTTGTTGTCCAGGAGTCGGACTCGGCGATGCCGGGAGGGCAGCCCATCATGGTCGACGCCATGGTGCCGGTGGTCAGCGTGCCGTCGTTGAACTCGACCGAACCGTTTGCCGTGTTGCATCCGGCGCTCGCGGACACTCGACCGGCCTGGCTGAAGTCGAGAGTCAGCGGGCCGCCGCCGGGAATTTGTGTTCCATCCACGGAGGTCGAGATGAACACACGACCGGAGGGATCCGTCTTGTCTTCGGGGGAGTCGGACGAAGCGGAGCAACCACTTACCGCGGCGATGGTCAGGAGGCCGATGACGGCTGCAGCGATGCGCATGGGCTCACATTAAGTGGTGGGACGGATCGGGGGAGTCAACATCGAGTAACGCGCCGGGCAAGGTCTTCCCAGCCGGCGGCCAGACGCTCGGTGGTCATCCCGAGATCGCGCACCTGATGAAGGACGAGCGACGCTTCGAGTGGTGCCAACAGTGCTGAAGCGAGCAGATCGAGGTCGCCCTCGACGCCGGCTCCTCGAAGAAGCCCGATGACGTGAGCGATGCCGAGCGCCCGGGCCGGACCGCCGAAGCGGTATTCAGGAGCGTTTTCCGCTGCTCGGAGGACTTCGCCCTGTACTTCCACCATGGCAATCCGGGCTCGGCCGAACGCGATGAGGCGCTCGATCGGCGGCGCGCCCGGACCCAACGGTGGGGGGCCGAACATGAATGCCTGCTGCAGTTCTCGCTCGGTGTGATCGAGCAAAGCCTGCATCAGTCCCGATCGATTGCCGAAGCGCCGAAAAACTGTGCCCTTGCCCACACCGGCCCGGCACGCGACAGCATCCATCGTCACCGCGTCGACACCTCGCTCGGCAACGAGGAGGGCTGCGGCGTCGAGCAGAAGTACGCGGTTACGTGCTGCGTCACCGCGCTCGACCGGCGCGGCGCCGATCTGGGGGAGGGGGATTGCGCTCACGGGATCAGGTTACAGGGCCGGGGAATGTAAGTGGACCGCGGTCCGTTTAGTTGATATAACTTTCAACCGGAGCCACCAACCGCACCACTCTCGAAGGAAACTCGCTATGTCACAGACCAATGTTCTCGTTCTCGTCGGCAGCCTGCGCGCCGGATCCGTCAACCGCCAGCTTGCCGAGACGGCTGTGTCCGCCGCGCCCGAGGGTGCAACGCTGACGGTCTTCGAAGGCCTCGCCGACGTCCCCTTCTACAACGAAGACATCGACGTCGAGGGTGCTTCCATTCCCGCTGTCGACGCACTGCGCGCCGCTGCGAGCGACGCTGACGCGTTCCTGCTCGTCACCCCCGAATACAACGGCACCATCCCCGCAGTTCTGAAGAACGCCATCGACTGGATCTCGCGTCCGTACGGTGTCGGTGCAGTCAAGGACAAGGCTGTCGCAGTCATCAGCGCTTCGCCCAGTGGCAACGGCGCCAAGTGGGCACACGAAGACACCACCAAGGCAGTCCGCATCGCCGGCGGCAAGGTCGTCGAGGACACCGCACTGAGCATCGGTGGAACCGGCGCACTGTTCGGTGAGCTGCACCCGCGTGAGAACGCAGAGGTGCTCGCTCAGGTCTCCAAGGTCGTCTCCGACCTCGTCGACGCCGGCAAGCAGCTCGTCAACGCGTAATCCGTTTCACGAGTGAGGGCCATGCCGGAAGGTATGGCCCTCACTCGTATGCGAGTCACGCCCATATGCGCTAAAGCCCTTCGCGTTCCATCGCGTCGTCGACGGCGTCGCGAACCGACTCGAAATCCTTGCCGGCCATCATCGCTTCGCCCATCGCGGCGTCGATACGGTCGGCGACGACGGCGTACCGACGCTCCCAGTTCTCCTTGTCCTCCCGCCAGTAACCCATCACGTGCATGCGGGGTGCCGGGATTTCCCATGTTCGACGCAGATGGGCGCGGATGCGTCTGGCGGTCGCGGCCTCGACTGCACACCAGATGTAGCCCTCGCCGGGAGGCAGGGCAGCGCCGGCCAATTCGGCGAGCAGCGAGTCCGATTCCTCGATCCATCGGTAGTGAGCGTCGGCGCGCGTCGTGAACGTCTGCTGTTCGCTCGGCGCGGGTACCTGCGCGATGACGTGGATCGGTAGACCGTCGGGTGCTTCTTCGAGAATTCGCCCGATCGCGGGCAGAGCGGCGTGATCGGCGACCATCAGCAGCCAGTCGCAACCTGCCGGCGGCGTGAACCACCCGCTCGCCGTCGAGAGGTGAACGGTCTCGCCCGGTTGCGCAGTCGCGGCCCAGAGTGCCGCGCCGCCGTGGCCGTGGAGAACGAAGTCGATCTCCAGCTCGTTCTTCGACGGCTGCCAGCGCCGGACCGTGTAACTGCGGGCGTGAGGGGGAATGAGAGGGAATCTGACGAGCACCCGTTCGTCCGGGCTACCACTCGTCTCGAAGTCGCTCAGGCCCTCCCCACCGAAGGTGATTCTGCGCATCAACGGTGTCACCTGCTGTGTTCTCGTCACGGTTGCCTGGTGGCGTGGAGCCTCGTCCTTCGGGGGTGTTTCCACGACGCTCATGGTAGGTCCGTGGCGCGGCTCCGAGAGGCCGGCGAGCAAAAAAATAAACTGTGACGCGCGACACGCCGACGCGCCGGGAAATGAAGGCGCTGAACAGGGGCGACCTGGGAATTCCAACGATGTGACTCACAACATCTCGCGTTATGTGTTTCTGTCGGCCACTAGGTGTAGTGTCTTGAGCACTGAGAGACCACAACGCGGAACGCTTCGAGCGAGACTCCGGCAATCGGTCGTATCGGTGCTGAACATCACTACATCGGCCTTTGTTGGCTAAGCGAAAGAGGGACTCTCATGAGCATCACCGTCTACACCAAGCCCGCTTGCGTTCAGTGCAATGCCACCTACCGCGCCCTGGACAAGGCCGGTCTCGAATACAACGTCATCGACATCACCGAGGATGCCGAAGCCCGCGACTACGTCATGGCTCTCGGGTACCTCCAGGCACCCATCGTGGTTGCCGGTGAAGATCACTGGTCGGGCTTCCGTCCCGATCGCATCAAGACCCTGACCGTCGCTGCTTGAAGCGCCGCAGTGTCGGCGGTGGACACCTCCGCCGACACATCTGAGTAGTTCCGGGCACCGTACAAGAAAATGGTGACAACCGATGACTTCGCTGGTCTACTTTTCCAGCGTGTCGGAGAACACCCACCGATTCGTTCAACGTCTCGGCCTGCCTGCGACACGTATACCTATCCATGACCGTGACGGCTCATTTCGTGTAGACGAGCCCTATGTGCTGATTCTGCCCACCTATGGTGGCGGGGTCACCGTGACAGGGCGCGACACCAGTTATGTACCGAAGCCGGTCATTCGTTTTTTGAACAATCCACACAACAGGTCGTTGATCAGAGCAGTGATCGCGGCGGGAAACACCAATTTCGGTGAGTCCTTTTGCTATGCAGGAAACATCATTTCCCAGAAATGCCACGTTCCTTTTCTGTACCGGTTCGAACTCATGGGCACTGCCGAGGACGTCGACCGGGTACGAGAAGGCTTGGGGGAGTTCTGGAATCATCTCGAAACAGAGAAGGAGCACGGGCAGTGGCGCCAACCATCACTGACACGATCGCGGCAGGAAGCGTAGAGCGTGATGCGCGCGGCGGCGATTCCACCAACGGTCTCGACTACCACGCACTCAACGCCATGCTCAACCTGTACGGCGCCAACGGTGAGATCCAGTTCGAGATGGATGTCGCTGCAGCCCGTCAGTACTTCTTGCAGCACGTCAACCAGAACACCGTGTTCTTCCACAACCTCGACGAGAAGCTGGACTACCTCGTCGAGGAAAACTATTACGAGCCCGAGGTTCTCGATCAGTACTCACGTACTTTCGTGAAGTTCCTGATCGATCACGCGTACGCCAAGAAGTTCCGCTTCCCGACGTTCCTGGGTGCATTCAAGTACTACACCTCCTACACGCTCAAGACCTTCGACGGTAAGCGCTACCTCGAGCGTTTCGAAGATCGTGTCTGCATGGTTGCGCTCACCCTGGCCGCAGGCAACGAAGACCTGGCCGTCGAACTCGTCGACGAGATCATCGCCGGACGCTTCCAGCCCGCCACCCCGACGTTCCTGAACTCGGGCAAGAAGCAGCGCGGTGAGCCCGTGTCCTGCTTCCTGCTTCGTATCGAAGACAACATGGAGTCCATCGGTCGCTCCATCAACTCGGCACTGCAGCTGTCCAAGCGCGGTGGCGGAGTTGCCTTGCTGCTCACCAACGTTCGTGAGCACGGCGCCCCGATCAAGAAGATCGAGAACCAGAGTTCGGGTGTCATCCCGATCATGAAGCTTCTCGAGGACTCGTTCTCCTACGCCAACCAGTTGGGTGCGCGTCAGGGCGCCGGTGCTGTGTACCTGCATGCGCACCACCCCGACATCTACCGGTTCCTCGACACCAAGCGTGAGAACGCCGACGAGAAGATCCGTATCAAGACGCTCTCACTCGGCGTCGTGATCCCGGACATCACGTTCGAACTGGCGAAGAAGAACGAGGACATGTACCTGTTCTCGCCGTACGACGTCGAGCGCATCTACGGAGTTCCGTTCTCCGACATCAACGTCTCCGAGAAGTACTACGAGATGGTCGACGACAAGCGAATTCGCAAGTCCAAGATCAAAGCTCGCGAGTTCTTCCAGACCGTCGCCGAATTGCAGTTCGAATCGGGCTACCCCTACATCATGTTCGAGGACACGGTGAACCGGGCAAACCCGATCGAGGGCAAGATCACGCACTCGAACCTGTGCTCGGAGATCCTGCAGGTTTCGACGCCTTCACTGTTCAACGACGACCTGTCCTACTCGAAGGTCGGCAAGGACATCTCCTGCAACCTGGGTTCGCTGAACATCGCGAAGACCATGGACTCGCCCGACTTCGCCAAGACCATCGAAGTGTCGATCCGCGGATTGACGGCGGTGTCCGATCAGACGCACATCTACTCGGTGCCGTCGATCGAGCAGGGCAACAACGACTCTCACGCCATCGGCCTCGGTCAGATGAACCTGCACGGATACCTTGCTCGTGAGCGGATCTTCTACGGCAGCGAAGAAGGCATCGACTTCACGAACATCTACTTCTACACCGTGCTCTTCCACGCACTGCGTGCGTCGAACAAGATCGCCATCGAGCGCGGCTCGTACTTCAAGGGTTTCCCGGAGTCGAAGTACGCCTCGGGTGAATTCTTCGACAAGTACACCGATCAGGCTTGGGAGCCGGCAACCGACAAGGTTCGCGGACTCTTCGCCGATGCGAAGCTGCACATCCCCACTCAGGACGACTGGCGTGAGCTGAAGGCTTCGGTTCAGAAGCACGGTATCTACAACCAGAACCTTCAGGCCGTCCCGCCGACCGGCTCGATCTCGTACATCAACTACTCCACCAGCTCCATCCACCCGGTGGCGTCGAAGATCGAGATCCGCAAGGAAGGCAAGATCGGCCGCGTCTACTACCCGGCGCCCTACCTGACCAACGACAACCTGGAGTACTACCAGGATGCCTACGAAATCGGGTACGAGAAGATCGTCGACACCTATGCTGCCGCAACGCAACACGTCGACCAGGGCCTGTCGCTGACGCTGTTCTTCAAGGACACCGCAACCACTCGCGACATCAACAAGGCGCAGATCTACGCGTGGCGTAAGGGCATCAAGACGCTGTACTACATCCGTCTGCGTCAGATGGCACTCGAAGGCACCGAGGTCGAGGGCTGCGTTTCCTGCATGCTGTAAAGGGCTCCGCCCCCGTGCGCCTTTTCGGTAGTGGTTACTACCAAAAAGGCGCACAGGGGTATCAGGCCGGCGGGCGGCCGGGACCGTGCATCTTGCCGGCGTTCTTCGGCATTCGACCGTGCTCGGTGAGTGCGCGCCGAAGGAGAAACTCGATCTGGGCGTTGGTACTTCGGAGATCGTCGGCGGCCCAGCGGGCAAGCGCGTCGTGCACCGCTGGGTCCAACCGAAGAAGGATCTTCTTACGCTCGGATCGCGGAGCTGGATCCGTGGCCATGTGGCCTTTCCTTTACTGGTAGAGCGAACCGGTGTTGAGCACCGGTTGTGCGTCGCGGTCGCCGCACAGCACGACCAGAAGGTTACTGATCATCGTCGCCTTCCGTTCCTCGTCGAGTTCGACGACGTGCTTTTCCTCGAGCTGCTTGAGTGCCATGTCGACCATGGACACCGCACCTTCGACGATTTGCTTGCGGGCGGCGATCACTGCACCCGCTTGCTGGCGCCGAAGCATCGCGCTGGCGATTTCGGGTGCATACGAGAGCCGGTTGATGCGTGTCTCGATAACTTCGACACCCGCAGCACGTACGCGGGCGTGAACCTCCTCCGACAAGGTGGTGGTGATGATATCGGCGTTCTCGCGCAACGAGACTCGGCCTTCGGCGTCGTACGGGTAGCTACCGGCGATATGGCGGACGGCCGCCTCGGTCTGTACGGAGACGAACTCCTCGTAATCGTCCACCTGGAACGAGGCGAGCGCTGTGTCGGCCACCTGCCAGACGACCACCGCCGAGATCTCGATGGGATTGCCGTCGGCGTCGTTCACTTTCGCCTGACCGGTCTCATGGTTTCGGATGCGCGTCGAGATCGATCGACGGACCGTCAGCGGGTTTGTCCATCGCAGTCCCGGCGTGCGCAAGGTGCCGCTGTACGAGCTTCCGAGAAGTTGCAGAACTCGGGCTTGATTAGGTTGCACCAAGGTCAGGCCCATCAGGAGGGGGAGTGACGCGATGAACAGCACCACTCCGACCGGAATCAGGGCGAAGAGTCCCAGAACTCCGCCAACGACGGACAGCGCGATTCCGGCCAGGAAGAGAAGGACGCCGCCGAGGAGCATCCAGCTGCCGGACAGGTCCCAGCCTGGGCGTTCGGCGATCGTTGTGGTGGCGACACCGGTCGGTTTCTCGGCCACGGTGGGTGTGCTGGTCATGCGAGACTCGCTTTCCATCGGTAAGTGATATTTAATTGATATCACATTTTTTGTACTCGTGGAGGGGCGCGTGCGACACATGTTGTTGTGTTGGCATCGCGAACCCGACACAACGGGTAGTGTTCAGGCAAGCCAACATTCGGCAGTATCTCTCTCGCTAGGTAGGAATTATGGTCAAGCTGGTCAGTCGCGTTTCCGCCATCAACTGGAATCGCGTCCAGGACGAGAAGGACGCCGAGGTATGGGATCGCCTCGTCAGCAACTTCTGGCTGCCCGAAAAGGTGCCGGTCTCCAACGACATCCCGTCCTGGGGAACGCTGACCGCGCAGGAGCAGCAGCTCACCATGCGCGTCTTCACGGGCCTGACGCTGCTCGACACCATCCAGGGAACGGTCGGCGCCGTCAGCCTCATCCCGGACGCGATCACTCCCCACGAAGAAGCGGTGTACACCAACATCGCCTTCATGGAATCGGTGCACGCGAAGAGTTACAGCTCGATCTTCTCGACGCTGTGCTCCACCCCCGACATCGACGACGCGTTCCGCTGGTCGGAGGAGAACCCCAACCTGCAGCGCAAGGCGCAGATCGTTCTCGACTACTACAACGGCGAGTCGCCGCTCAAGCGCAAGGTCGCATCGACGCTCCTCGAGAGCTTCCTCTTCTACTCCGGCTTCTACCTGCCGATGTACTGGTCCTCGCGAGCCAAGCTCACCAACACCGCAGACCTCATCCGCCTCATCATCCGCGACGAGGCCGTGCACGGGTACTACATCGGCTACAAGTACCAGAAGGGCCTCGAACAGCTCACCGAGGCCGAGCGTGAAGAGCTCAAGAACTACACGTTCGAGTTGCTCTTCGAGCTCTACGAGAACGAGGTCGACTACACCCAGGACCTCTACGACGGCGTCGGTCTGACCGAGGATGTCAAGAAGTTCCTGCGCTACAACGCCAACAAGGCGCTCAACAATCTCGGCTACGAAGGCCTCTTCCCGAAGGACGAGACGGACGTCAATCCGGCTATCCTGTCGGCACTTTCACCGAATGCGGACGAGAATCACGACTTCTTCTCCGGCTCGGGTAGCTCCTACGTCATCGGCAAAGCCGTCAACACCGAAGACGACGACTGGGATTTCTAGAGCGACCCGCTCGGGATTTCCAGAGCGACCTACACACCGAAGCCCGACTCCTGCACACGCGGGAATCGGGCTTCGGCCGTGTATTGGGAGCGGACTAGCGCTGAAACCACGCTTCCGGCTTGTCCAGCAACGCTTTTGCGAGGCGCAGACGCGAGGTTTCCGTCATGTCCGAAGGCAGTGCGCTCGGCGCGAACCACGCGACCTCGAGGTTTTCGTCGTCCGCCACGTGTGCATCTCCGCCGGTCCACCTGGCCAGGAAACACACGTCGAGGTACTGAGTCACGTCGCCGTTGGGGTACGTAATGGGCTCTGTGACATCGACACTCGTGATCCGAACCAATTCGGCGTCGACGCCGGTTTCTTCCTTCGCCTCGCGCACCGCCGCCGCCGACGGTTCCTCCCCAGGCTCGAGAACGCCGGACACGACGGCCCACTGACCGTTGTCGGCGCGGCGGGTGAGCAGGACCCGACCGTCGTCGTCGCGGATCACGACGCTCACTCCGGACAGCCAGAGCGGCGCATGACCGACCTTCTCGCGCAAAGCGACAATGAATTCCGGGATCGGCATGATCAGAACCCGACCGTCACAGTTGTGGCGAGCCGCCTCGAATGTGGGAGTTGTGGTTCGTTCCGGTCAGCTCGCATATCCGTTCAAGGTTCCCTTCAAGTCCGCCAATACGGCACGGGCAGCAGTCATCCCGTTTCCGTTCCAGATGTCGTCTTCCGCTACGAACACACGTCGGTCTGTGGCAGCGGCGAGGTCCTGCCACTGGTCGCTCTTCATGATCTCGGTGCCGTAGGTACGGCCGTTCGGCCCGTCGAAGAGGACGTAGATCAAGTCCCCTTCGGCGGCGCTGAGATCGTCGGCCGGAATCGGTGCCGTGGTCGCATCGGTCAATCGCTGCGCCGGTGGGCGCCGGACGCCGACGTCGCTGAGGATCTGTCCGGCGAAGGATGCAGGGCCCTCGATCTGCAGGTCCTTCGAACCGAACCGAACCACTGATGCCTGCGTCTGCGATGCATTCAATGCGTCGCCGAGCTGCACGACGTCCTGCTGGTAGCGGTCGAGCTCCGTCGCAGCCGCGGACGAACGGCCCAGTGCCTGGCCGGCGAGGGCGAACTGCGCTTTCCAGTACACGGGATCCGAGCCCGCGAACACGGTGGGGGCGATGGCGTCGAGTTGCCCGTACAAGCCGTCGGACGCCGGACTGGACCCGAGGATCAAGTCCGGCGCGGCGGCCTTCACGGCGTTGACGTCAGGTGCGCTCACGGGGCCGACACTCGGAATCTCCGAGATGCCGAAACCTAGGTACGACGGTTGAGGTGAGTCGACACCGGTCGCGGCGCCCACTACCCGCTCCCACAGGCCGAGGGCGCACACGGCGTCCATCGAGACGCTGTCGAGGACCACGATCCGTTGGGGATCGGAAGGAACCTCGGTTTCACCCGCAGTGTGTACGACTCGACGCTTCACCCCGGGGCCCGCTCCCGGGTCGGCTTGCGTCGGCGTCGGGCACGCGGTGGCGGTGTCGCGTTCGATGCCCATCACGCCGGCACCGGCGATCGACGTAGTGGTCCGGACGATGGTGCTCGCGGGATCGTCCGACGAGTCGGACGAGCAACCACCGAGGACGAGCATCGTGGCGGCGATCCCCAGGATCGAGACACGACGAACGGACGTGCAGGCGGTCGTGCGTGAGAGAACAGACGTGCGTGAGAGAACAGACGTGCGTGAGAGAACAGACAAGTCGACGGCTTCCTGTGTGAGCGGGCGCCGTTCAGGTTAGCTGTTCGACTCAGCTGTTCTGCTTGTCCACCTCGAACGTGTCCGAGAGGTCGTCGAGGATCATGTGGGCGCCCTGGATGCTGACCGGCGACATCCAACGTGAATCGTCCACGTCGACCTTGCGTCCTCGAAGCGTCTGCCACAGCGGGCTCTCGAGGAACGGCTTCGCGGCTTCGGCGCTCTTGCCCTCGGCGTCCTGCCAGGTGCTGATGAAGATGACGTCCGCGTCGGCTTCGTTGATCAGCTCGGGGCTGATCTTCATCATGATGTTGCCGGCATCGGCGGGGTCAGGTCCCTGGTTGTCCGGGCGCTTCAGCCCGGCATCCTGAAGAACGATGCCGCTGAACGAGGTAGTGCGGTAGAGGCGTGCGGTCGGTTCACCGGCGAACCGGACTACCGAGATGACCGGGTTGTTCGCCTTCTCGTTGATTTCCTTGCCGACGGCAGCCGCGCGAGTTTCGTATTCGGAGATTTTCGCCTCGGCCAGCGATTCCTTGCCCAGCGCTTGACCGACTACACGGATGTTGTCCTTCCACGTCGGACCGGTTGTCTGGGTGAAGACGGTGGGCGCGATTGCGGAGAGCTGCTCGTAGTTCTTCCCGTCGCGGACCTCGGCGGAGATGATGAGGTCCGGCTGCAGTGCGGCGATCTTCTCGAGGCTTGCACTGCTGACCGTCCCGACCGAGACTGCGTCCGGGGCGAATTCCTCTCGGGAGGATCCGAGGTAGTCGGGCAGACCGGGCTCGCGGTAGTCGACGTAGCCGACGAGCGGGGATTCGAGGAGAAGGACGGCGTCGGTGAAGCTGTTGTCGAGCGCGACGATCCGCTGGGGTGCGGCCGGGATTTCGGTGCTTCCGCGGAAGTGCTCGACGGTACGGGGAAATGCGCCCGACTCGGTCGAGTTGGTGTTTGCAGCGGGCTCGTCGTTACTCGAGCACGCTGGAACGACCAAGGCGATCGAAGCTGCGACCGCTACCAGCGCGGCCCGGCGGGGAAAGAATTTCACTGATTGGCTCCTGAGATGAGTTAGGCGAGGGTGACCTTATCAGTGGAGGGGTTGGCCGAAAACGGACACCGACCGAATTCTTCGACGCGCACGACACGCCGATTCGGAAGTGGGTTCGGACTCCCGGGGGAACATAAACCGCAGGTCGTTCGTTCGGTGCCGTGAAAAACGGATGCTCGAGTACGACGCAGAGTAGGACCGGGTCGCGGTGCCTCGGAGTCACGGTCTACGATTCGATGAGCGCAAGCCAGAAGCCGTTGTCCGCAGCCCGGGCGACGGACCCTGCGGGCGCAACCAAGGGCTCTTTGACGGAGTCTGCGGAGCGACCAAAGGCACATTCAGGAGGATCAGTGACTGCCGTAGCGCCCCAGCCAGTCCCCACGATAGCGCCGGCCAGGCCTTACCCGCCGCGGCAGGGACCCAAGGGCTCATTCATTTTCAAGATGATCACGACCACCGATCCCAAGGTGCTCGGAATCATGTACTTGGCGACTTCCATCGCCTTCTTCCTCATCGGTGGCCTCATGGCACTGATGATGCGTGCCGAACTTGCTGTACCCGGCATGCAGTTCCTTTCCAACGAACAGTTCAACCAGCTGTTCACCATGCACGGCACGATCATGCTGCTGCTGTACGCGACCCCGATCGTCTTCGGCTTCGCGAACTACATTCTTCCGCTCCAAATCGGTGCACCCGACGTCGCGTTCCCGCGCCTGAACGCGTTCAGCTACTGGCTGTACCTGTTCGGTGCGATCATCACGACGGCCGGATTCGTCACGCCCGGTGGCGCAGCAGACTTCGGTTGGACGGCGTACACGCCGCTGACCAGCGCGCTGCACAGCCCCGGCGTCGGCGCCGACCTGTGGGTCCTGGGTCTGGCCGTCGCCGGCCTCGGCACCATCCTCGGTGGCGTCAACATGGTCACCACCGTGATCTGCCTGCGCGCACCCGGTATGACCATGTTCCGCATGCCGATCTTCACCTGGAACATCTTCATCACCAGCATCCTGATCCTGCTGGCGTTCCCGCTGCTGACCGCTGCATTCATGGGTCTGTTCGTCGACCGCCATCTCGGTGGGCACATCTTCGACCCGGCAACGGGCGGTGTGCTCCTGTGGCAGCACCTGTTCTGGTTCTTCGGTCACCCCGAGGTGTACATCATCGCGCTGCCGTTCTTCGGCATCGTCTCGGAGATCTTCCCGGTCTTCAGCCGTAAGCCGATCTTCGGCTACAGCGGCCTGGTGTACGCAACGTTGGCCATCGCCGCTCTGTCGATCGCTGTGTGGGCCCACCACATGTACGCAACCGGCGCTGTTCTCCTGCCGTACTTCTCGTTCATGACGTTCCTGATCGCCGTGCCGACAGGTGTGAAGATCTTCAACTGGATCGGCACGATGTGGAAGGGGCAGTTGACCTTCGAATCGCCGATGCTGTTCTCGATCGGCTTCCTGATCACCTTCCTCTTCGGTGGTCTGTCGGGTGTCATCCTCGCGAGCCCGCCGCTCGACTTCCACGTCACGGACAGCTACTTCGTCGTCGCCCACTTCCACTACGTGGTCTTCGGCACGGTCGTGTTCGCCACGTACGCCGGTATCTACTTCTGGTTCCCGAAGATGACCGGTCGCATGATGGACGAGCGCCTCGGCAAGTGGCACTTCTGGACCACGTTCGTCGGTTTCCACGGCACGTTCCTCGTTCAGCACTGGCTCGGCGCCGAAGGTATGCCGCGTCGTTACGCCGACTACCTGCCCTCGGACGGGTTCACGGTTCTGAACTCGGTGTCCACGATCTTCGCCTTCGTACTCGGTGCCTCGACGCTTCCGTTCATCTGGAACGTCTTCAAGAGTTACCGCTACGGCGAAGTTGTCACCGTCGACGATCCGTGGGGTTACGGAAACTCGCTGGAGTGGGCAACCACCTGCCCGCCGCCGCGTCACAACTTCACCGAGTTGCCGCGCATCCGTAGCGAGCGTCCGGCGTTCGAGCTGCACTACCCGCACATGGTGGAGCGGATGCGCGCGGAAGCGCACGTCGGCCCCGGCCACGGCGGGAAGAACGCCAGCACCGTGCTCGAAGATGCTCGTCACGAGCCGCTCACGGTCGGGGACGAAGGCGACCCCGGAACCGACAGCCGCTCCTGAGCGAAGTAACACACTGAAGTAATCAGCGAAGGCCCCGCCCGAGTAACGGGTGGGGCCTTTCGCTTGGCACAATAGTGACGATCAAGACGCGAACGAAGAAACGATCGGAGTTTTCGGTGGGTGCCTCTGACACCACTGTTCTGGTGACTGTGACCGGGCCGGACCGCCCTGGCGTCACCTCGGTACTGTTCGCGGCGCTGTCGCGGCACGATGTGCGTCTACTCGACGTGGAGCAGGTGGTGATTCGAGGTCGACTGACACTCGGTGTCATGGTTGCCTGCCCGAACGATCCCGAAGCGCTTCAGGAAGAACTCGAACAGGCGATGGCGACGGTCGGAATGAACGTCGACATCGAAATCGGTGCCGATCCCGGACGGCCCGCGGTGTCCACCCACGCGGTCGTTGTTCTCGGTAGCCCGGTCAATGCTCGCGCAATGCGATCGGTGGCACGCGAACTCGCGAAGCAGGGCGCAAACATCGATTCCATCCGTGGTGTCGCCGACTATCCGGTCACCGGCCTCGAACTCAGCGTCAGCGCGGCCGATACGGCCGACGGCGACGCGAAGCTGCGCACCGGACTCGCCGAGGTCGCCGCTCTCGAAAACGTCGACATCGCGGTCGAGCGCGCAGGTCTCGCTCGCCGGGCCAAGCGTCTGATCGTGTTCGACGTGGACTCGACGCTCGTCCAGGGCGAGGTCATCGAGATGCTCGCCGCGAAGGCCGGCGTCGAGGACGAGGTCCGCGCCGTCACCGAAGCTGCGATGCGCGGCGAGATCGACTTCACCGAATCACTGCACCAGCGTGTGGCGACACTCGCCGGTCTCGACGCCTCCGTCATCGACGAGGTGGCAGAGAGCATCGAACTGACGCCGGGTGCGCGAACCACGATTCGCACCCTGCGCCGTCTCGGATTCCACTGCGGCGTGGTGTCGGGTGGCTTCCGGCAGGTCATCGAAGGCCTCGCACACGAACTCGAACTGGACTTCGTGCACGCCAACACCCTCGAAATCGTCGACGGCAAGCTGACCGGACGTGTGATCGGTGAAATCGTCGACCGCGCCGCGAAGGCCGTTGCGCTGCGCAAGTTCGCCGATCAGGTCGGTGTGCCGATGGAACAGACCGTCGCCGTCGGTGACGGTGCCAACGACATCGACATGCTCAACGCCGCGGGCCTGGGCGTGGCGTTCAACGCCAAGCCTGCGTTGCGGGAGGTCGCAGATGCTGCGTTGTCGCATCCCTTCCTCGACGCTGTGCTGTTCATTCTCGGTGTGACCCGCGACGAGGTCGAGGCTGCGGACGCCGTCGACGGTGGCGTGCGACGCGTACCGATTCCATGAGTTCCGATCCAGCATTCAGTTCCGATCCAGCTGTGATGTCCGGCCCCGATTCGCGCTGGCGCGAGCGCCACGCGGTGCTGGCTGCTGGGTACGGAGGGCGAGACGATCCCGCGGATCCGGCGCTGGTGTTGGCGATGCCGATCGTTCTGCACATTCCGAAGGCAGACCCGCCCAAGCGCACCGCACTGCTGGAGGCTGCGGCAACGGCGGCTGTGGCGCTGTGTCTGGACGAACGCGTCGGGTTCACCGAAGACGGGGAACCCGGCCCCTGGCACGAGGACTATTCGGCGTGGGTGGGTGCCCGGATTCGGAAGGTGTCTCGTCGAGCGCGAGGAGCGCAGTGGCTCGCCGCGCAGGAGGTACCGGGAATCACCGTCGATGTGGATGGCGCGCAGGCGCGGGCTCTGGTTCCCGGGCCGGTCGGAGAACTGGACCCGCGAATCAAGAAGTTGCAGATCGGTGGGACCGATCTCGAGCACGACGAGCCTGGCCCGCCGGAGCCTGGTCTTCCGGTGCTGTGGATCGACTCGGCGCTCGAGATGACGGTTGGCAAGGCGTCGGCACAGGTCGGGCATGCCTCGATGTTGTTGGCGGCGGCCATGTCCGAGAAACAGTGCTGGGCCTGGGCGCAGAACGACTTTCGCTGCTCGGTGCGCGACGCGAGCCCGGAACAGTGGGCCGAAGCAGTAGTTCGGCTGAAGAAGTCGGAGGCCGTCGCGGTTCGTGACGCTGGTTTCACGGAAGTGGCACCAGGCTCCATGACAGTCATCGCGGTTCCGTAGAGACGCAACCGACCAGTCCAGTATCGGCAACTTGGCTATGGATGAACAGTCCAGTGGCCATCAAGATGGTCGGGTGTTGATACGGAGATTCGCCTCGCTGTTCGTTGGTCTGTGGTTGTACGGCTTCTCGATGGCCATGATGATCACAGCCGGTCTTGGTCTGGATCCCTGGGATGTGTTCCATCAGGGCGTGGCCGAGCATGTTTCGCTCAGTTTCGGCGTGATCACTGCGATTACCGGTGCGGTGGTGCTGCTGCTCTGGATTCCGATCCGTCAGCGGCCGGGATTCGGAACGGTCGCCAATGTCGTTGTAATTGCCATCTCGGTGGATACCTCACTGGCCTTCTTGCCGGTCTTTGATTCCATGCCAGTTCGAGCCATGATCATGGTCGCGGGAATCCTCCTCAACGGACTGGCCAGCGTTCTCTACATCGGCGCGGGCATGGGGCCGGGCCCCCGCGACGGATTGATGACCGGACTGGTCGCTCGCACAGGTCTGTCGGTCAGGCTCGTGCGTACCAGCATCGAGATCGCGGTCCTCACGACCGGATGGCTCCTCGGTGGAACCGTCGGCGTCGGAACAGTGTTGTACGCCTTCGGGATCGGACCGACCATTCAATTCCTCATCAAGGTGCTGCCGGATTCCATGACAGCAGCGGTGACCGGAGGACGTGTCACGGAACGTAAGGCCAAGACCGTGGGGCCGGTCAGCGAAATCTCGGTGCCGACGGGAACTTCGGCCGTGGAGGCAGGTTCTCCGGTGGGTGACGCCGAATCGAACGATGCAGTCAAGGTGCCGTCGAACCATTCCGGAGTGCCGACGGTGACCTGAACCGGTCCACCGGAATGCAGGATCAGGAGCCAACTGTCGTCACCGAGTGGGCGCCCGGTTCGAGTGTGAGACCGAACGTCGGCTCCGTCGATCCAGGCCTGCAGCGTTCGGTGACTCTCGTCGTACCATGCGGTGTCGTCGAACTCGACGCCGGCAGCGTCGAACCAGACGAGGTCCGGGTGCTCCAGTCTTCTTCTGCCTTCGAAGAATTCGGGCTGACGCAACGCTGGTGCTGCTCGGCGTAATCCGAACGCTCGGGAGACGAACTGCACCAACGACTGATCGGCCGCCGTCCAGTCCAGGGCCCACGAATCGGCTGGGGAGGCAAGTGTGGGAACACAATACGCGTTGTTGTTTCCGCCGAGACTGTGGCCGAACTCGTCTCCGGCGGTGAGCATCGGTGTACCTGTCGACAGCACGAGTGTGGCCAGTAGCGCCCGTACGTGACGTGCCCTGGCGTCCTGAATCTCGGGATCGGTGCTCGGGCCTTCGATTCCGTGGTTGAACGAATCGTTGTGATCGGCGCCGTCACGATTGTCTTCACCGTTGGCCTCGTTGTGTTTGCGGTTGTATGCCACGAGATCGGCGGCGGTGAACCCGTCGTGCGCTGTGACGAAGTTGATCGACGCCCAGGGGCGACGGCCGCTGCCGGCAAAGATGTCCTCGGAACCGGCGAGGCGCGACGCGACCTTCCGGACGCTGGATCCGCCGTTCCAGAACTGGCGAATGGTGCTGCGGTACTTGTCGTTCCATTCGGACCACTGGAGTCCGAAGTTTCCGACCTGGTAACCGTCGGCAGTCGCATCCCACGGTTCGGCGATGAGCTTGCACCGAGTCAGTACCGGATCGGAGGAGATGGCGGACAGGATGGACGCCCGCTGGTCGAAGCCTCCGCCGCGCGGCCTACCCAACGCGCTCGCAAGATCGAATCGGAAGCCGTCGACACCCATTTCGGTGGCCCAGTAACGGAGGCTGTCGGTGATCATGCGGACGGCGATGGGGGAGCAGGCGTCGACCGTGTTGCCGCACCCGGTCAGGTCGATGTCGCGGCCGTCGCCGTCGAGAAGGTAATAGCCGGGGCCGTCCAAACCTCGCCAGCTGACACTGATTCCGTCGACACTCTGCTCGCAGGTGTGGTTGTAGACGACGTCGAGGACGACCTCGATGCCTGCCGCGTGTAGTGCGTCGACCATGATCCGGAACTCGGTGACTTCGCCGCCCGGAGTTGCCGCGTATCCGGGATGCGGGGCGAAGTACGACGCCGTCGAGTATCCCCAGTGGTTGCGCATCCCTCGCTCGCGGACGCTCTGTTCGGTCAGAAACGCCTGTACGGGAAGCAGTTCCACGGCAGTGACGCCGAGTGAGACGAGGTGATCGATCACGGCCGGTGCCGTCAGGCCGAGGTACGTTCCGCGGTGGGCGGCGGGTACTCCTGGATGACTGGCGGTGTACGCGCCCACATGCAGTTCGTAGATGACGCTTTCCTCCCACGGCGTCTCGAGGCGGGCTCCGGCGGGCGCGAGGCCGGGAGTCACCACGGACAGCGGCACGTGGCCGAGCGAGTCGACCGTCGACGGGTCGCCGAAGGGATCGTCGGCGTACGACAGGAGGGCACGGTGATCACCGAGATCCCCCTCGATGCGGCGCGCCCACGGATCGACGAGCAGCTTGTGTGGATTAAGTCTCAGCCCGGCGCGCGGATTCCACGGGCCGGACGCCCGAATTCCGTAACGCTGCCCCGCACCGATCCCGGAGATGATTCCATGCCAGATTCCGTACGTGTGTTGCCGAAGTTCGACGCGATCTTCGTTTCCGTCCTGGTCGATCAGGCAGATGTGGACGCTCGACGCGGCCGGGGCGTGGACCGCGAACTGGGTTCCGGAGTCCACGATGTTGGCGCCGAGTGGGAACGGAGACCCGGGCGTCGGGGTGTGAGTTTCGATGAGAGGCGACACGCAAGATGATCCTGCCGTGAACGGCCGGAGAATGTGCGGGAAGATGTTCGGGTGCCGCTACCTGATCCAGATCTGCTCATCGATTTCGACAACGTACTCATCCGTCGGGGAGGGTCCACTCTCGTGGGGCCCGTCACCTGGAAAGTGGAGCTGGACGAGCGATGGGTGGTGCTCGGACCCAACGGTGCCGGCAAGACCTCGCTGCTGCGCATCGCGGCCGGTGAGACTTTCCCGACCAGTGGTTCTGCCCACCTCCTTGGCGAAGTTCTCGGCAAGGTCGACGTCAACGAGTTGCGCCCGCGAATCGGTTTGTCCTCGTCGTCGTTGGCGAACCGCGTGCCCGGCGACGAGAAGGTCAGCGACCTCGTCGTGTCGGCGGGCTACGCCGTTCTCGGTCGGTGGCGCGAGGAGTACGAATCCATGGACACCTCGCGCGCTGTGGAGATGCTCGAAAGCCTCGGCGCCGAGCACCTGGCGGATCGGACGTACGGGACGCTTTCCGAAGGCGAGCGCAAGCGCGTCCTCATCGCGCGAGCCTTGATGACCGATCCCGAACTTCTTCTTCTGGACGAGCCCGCCGCCGGGCTCGACCTCGGTGGCCGTGAGGAACTTGTGGCCAGACTCGCCGAACTGGCTGCCGATCCGGACGCCCCGGCTACCGTTCTGATCACCCATCACGTCGAGGAAATCCCGCCGGGATTCACCCACGCACTCCTTCTCAAGGAAGGGGAGGTCGTCTCTCAGGGCCTTCTGGACGACGTCATCACCGCCGAAAATCTGAGCGCGGCATTCAGCCAGTCCATCAGCCTCGACAAGGCGGACGGCCGATACTTCGCGCGCCGCGCGAGGCCGTCCGGAGCTCATCGCGCGTGAGCTTCAATGGGACCTGAAATGCGGCCCAGATCACAGATCGCGTAGGTTCGCGAAGCATGGCTAACGAGAATGCAAACGCTGTCCCCGAGCCCAAGGATGCGTCGACCGTCATCTTGGTGCGCGATGCCGAATCCGGGATCGAGATCTTCCTGCTTCAACGAGTACAGGGGATGGCGTTTGCCGGGGGCATGACGGTATTCCCCGGCGGCGGCGTCGACAAGTCCGATGCGACGGCCGAGGTCGAGTGGGCCGGACCGTCGGTCGAGTGGTGGGCCGAGCGGTTCAGCACGGATGTTGCTCGGGCGAAGGCTCTCGTCTTGGCTGCGGTGCGGGAAACTTTCGAGGAGTGCGGTGTCCTGCTGGCCGGCCCCACGGCTGACACGGTCGTCGCGGACACGGCCGGCTATGCACAGGACCGCGTTGCTCTCGAAAAGCACGAGCTGTCGTTCAGCGATTTCCTGAAGAAGGAGAACCTGGTCCTGCGCACGGATCTGCTGCGGCCGTGGGCGAACTGGATCACGCCGGTGGGCGAGACCCGCCGCTACGACACGCGCTTCTTCGTCGCAGCGTCACCGACCGGACAGATCGCGGACGGGGTCACCTCCGAGGCCGCCGAGGTGCGTTGGCAGAGCCCGCAGGACGCGCTCGCGCATTGGCGGGAGGGTGGCAGCATCCTGTTGCCGCCGACGTGGAGTCAGCTGACCGAATTGGCCAAGTTCAGTTCGGTGGCGGAGATACTCGCAGCCGAGCCGGAGATTCCCGTCATCCTGCCTACGTTGATCACCGACGAGGAAACGCTGCGCGTCGAGTTCCCGAACCAGGACGGTTACTACGTCGCCGGGCCGCATCCGTGGTCGGTCAAGGCGGCAAAGTAACCTCTCGACCATGGCTGAATTTGTGACTCTCGAGGTTTCCGAAGGCATCGGCACCATCCGTCTGGCGCGTCCGCCCATGAACGCTCTGAACCGTCAGGTTCAGGACGAGTTGGCTGCTGCCGCACACGCTGCGACCGTCGACAAGGCAGTCAAGGCCGTCATCGTCTACGGCGGCGAGAAAGTCTTCGCAGCAGGTGCAGACGTCAAGGAAATGGCCGAGATGGATTACGGCCAGATCCGTGACGCGATCGGTGGCATGCAGGCCGGGCTCGGCGCCGTGGCGTCCATCCCGAAGCCGACCGTTGCCGCGATCACCGGATACGCACTCGGTGGTGGACTCGAAGTTGCACTCTCGGCCGATCGCCGGATCGTCGGAGACAACGCCAAGCTCGGAGTTCCGGAGATTCTGCTCGGAATCATTCCCGGTGGCGGCGGAACGCAGCGCCTGGCTCGTCTGATCGGTCCGGCAAAGGCCAAGGATCTGGTCTTCACCGGCCGTTTCGTCGGGGCTGACGAGGCGTTGGCCATCGGTCTGGTCGACGAGGTCGTCGCTCCCGACGACGTGTACACCGCCGCTCGCACGTGGGCCTCGCAGTTCGTCGGGGGAGCGTCACGTGCGTTGGCTGCTGCCAAGGCAGCCATCGACGAGGGTCTGAACACCGACCTGGAATCCGGGCTCAAGATCGAGCAGCATCTGTTCGCCGGATTGTTCGCGACCAAGGATCAGGCGATCGGCATGGAGTCGTTCATCGCGAACGGTCCGGGCAAGGCCGAGTTCACGGGCGAGTAGGCTCCCCTAAACTAGAACTTGTTCATCTCTTACCAGCGAGTAGGATAGCCGCCATGACAGCCAGCCCGAATGACGACGCAACCGTCACGCCGCCCGCCGCTACCGACACCTCGGTAGTCGACCCCGCGCCGCGGCCGCACGCCACGGCCGAAGAGGTCGAGGCCGCTCGTAAGGACACCAAGCTCGCCCAGGTGCTCTACCACGACTGGGAAGCCGAAACCTACGACGACAAGTGGTCCATCTCGTACGACGAGCGCTGCATCGACTACGCACGTGGTCGTTTCGACGCCGTCGCGGGCGATCAGCCGCTCCCGTACGAGCGCGCGCTCGAACTCGGTTGCGGCACCGGATTCTTCCTCCTGAACCTGATGCAGGGTGGAGTCGCCAAGACCGGTTCGGTCACCGACCTCTCGCCCGGTATGGTCAAGGTCGCACTGCGCAATGCCGAAAGCCTCGGCCTTCCGGTCGACGGCCGTGTTGCCGATGCCGAGACCATTCCGTACGAGGACAACACCTTCGACCTGGTGGTCGGCCACGCCGTGCTGCACCACATTCCGGACGTCGAGAAGTCGCTGCGTGAGGTCCTTCGTGTCCTCAAGCCCGGCGGACGTTTCGTCTTCGCCGGTGAGCCCACCACTGTCGGCAACTTCTACGCCCGCTGGCTCGGCCGCGCGACGTGGGAAGCAACCACACGCGTGACCAAGCTGCCGTTCCTCGCAGACTGGCGTCGTCCGCAAGAGGAACTCGACGAGTCTTCTCGTGCAGCAGCTCTCGAAGCTGTCGTCGACATCCACACGTTCGACCCCACCGACCTCGAGAACATGGCGAAGTCTGCGGGCGCCGATCAGGTCCACGCTGCCACCGAGGAATTCGCCGCGGCGCTTCTCGGCTGGCCTGTCCGTACCTTCGAAGCGGCTGTTCCGCCGGAGAAGCTCGGTTGGGGCTGGGGGCGTTTCGCTTTCGGTGGTTGGAAGACGCTCAGCTGGGTCGACGAGAAGGTGCTCCGCCACGTCGTTCCTCGCGGATTCTTCTACAACGTCATGATCACCGGCGTGAAGCCCGGCAACTGAATTGGGTTATGACTTCACCCTCGGCGACGTCGACTATCTCGGAAGTGATTCCGGCGTAGCTGCCTTGGCCGAGGTGGATCAGCTCGAACTGTCCACGCGTACGCGTCTGGCCGACATCGGCCGGACGCGTACGCGTTTCGGTGATCACATGCCTGCGCTCGTGGACACCGTCCTGCTTCGACGCAAGGCCGTTACGAAACTGCCCGGCAGTGATCAGTGGTTGTTCACGGACGACGCGATGCAGCAGGCCACTCCCGGTGTTGTGGCGGCGCACCGCGCGCAGCGTCTGATCGGGCGCGACGTCCACGACGTGACGTGCTCCATCGGCGCCGAACTGCATGCCTTGACCGGAGTTGCGCATCGCGTGATCGGCAGCGACATCGATTCCGTTCGCCTGGCGATGGCACAGCGCAATGTGCCGAGCGCAGCGTTGCTGCGGGCCGACGCGCTCCGCCCGACGACACGCGACACCGTCGTACTGGCAGACCCCGCACGGCGATCGGGCGGTCGCCGCACTCACGATCCGGCAGCGTTGATGCCACCTCTACCGGACCTCATCGAGGCGTACTCCGGCCGTGATCTCGCGGTGAAGTGTGCTCCCGGACTCGATTTCGACAATCTGGGCTGGGACGGGGAAGTCGAGGTCGTCTCGCTCGACGGCGGCGTCAAGGAAGCCTGCCTGTGGTCGACGGGGCTGGCCGAGTCCGGCGTCACGCGTCGAGCTTCGGTGCTTCGCTCCGACGGGAGCGGGTGGGCGATCACCGACGCCGAGGACGACGTGATTCCGGAGCAAGCGCCGGGGGAGTGGATCATCGACCCGGACGGAGCGGTAGTGCGCGCGGGCCTCGTGCGCCACTACGCGGCCAGACACGGCCTCTGGCAGCTCGATCCACGCATCGCTTATCTGACCGGTGACAGCGTCCCTGAGGGAGTTCGCGGATTCCGGATCCTCGAGCAGATCAAGTACTCCGAGAAACTGCTCAAACAGACACTGTCCAAGCGGGACTGCGGTGTGGCCGAAATCCTGGTGCGAGGAGTCGACGTGGACCCGGCAGTGCTGCGTCCACGGCTCAAGCTCAAGGGCTCGCGTGCACTGAGCGTCGTGATCGTGCGGATCGGACGATCGGCGTCGGCCTTCATCTGTGAGGCGTCCCGCTAGCTCACTTGAAGACGAACAGCTCACCGATTGCGCTGGGCGTCAACACTTCGCCCTTGGGGCCGATCGAGGTGCCGACGGTGAAGCCGACTGCTCCCGGCAACGTGTCCTGATCCACCGTCTCACCGGTTTCGGTGTCGAAGGTGATCAGGCTCAGTCCGTTCTCACCCTCGCGGACGACGGTGTATCCGGTGTTGCCGGCGGTCTGCGCCGGAACGCCCAGTTGCAGAAGGTCTTTACGTTCCCAGGCCAGTTCGGCGTGATCTCCCTCGTCGCGCACGGCAAGGAGGTGGCCCTTGTCGCCGCCGGCGGGAATGATCAAACCGTCGTCGGACGTCGAGGCACTACCGGCCGAGTTGAAGCCGATGTCGTAACTCCACCTGGTGTCACCGGTTTCAGCGTTCACTGCCCAGAGAGATCCGTTGTTGTCGGTGGCGTAGACGGTCTTGCCGTCCTTCGACAGGTCCGGGCTCGACGCCGTTCCACCGGGAAGCGCGTCGGTGGACCACTCGCGGGTGATGGACGGATTGTCGCCGCCTGTGTACTTCATGGCGACCAGATCGGCTGCCTGAGAACTGGGTCCGTAGAAGGTGAAGTAGAACTTGCCGGTGCCCAGGTCCACTGCCGGGGTATTGGCCACCGGGCAGCCGGACGTGCCGAGGAAGCACTCGTTCAAACCCTTGTTGTCGGGAATGAGTTCTGCATTCGCGCCCTGGTCGATCGACGGCGGCGGGATCAGGTCGAACGACGGAACCACTTTTGCGCCGGTCTGCGGGTTGAGCACGTTGATCTGACCCAATTGGGTGATGAACAACAGGTTTCCGTCGCCGGTGAACTGTGACGAGAGAGGAGTGCCCACAACGAGCGTGCGCCAACGCAATTGACCAGTCTCGGTGAAGGACATCATCGCGCCGCTCTCGCCGACATAGACATTGGTGGCCGTGTCGACGATGGGTGTGGACGCGACTACTCCGTCGTTGAGTCGAGCGCACCACTTCTTGCGACCCGTATCCATCTGGAACGAGAAGAGATTGCAGCCGTTCTCGGTGCGGGCGGTGACGAAGCTCTGGCCGTTCGCGGCCACCGAGGCGTACGCGGCAACCGGACCGCCGAGAGGGCGTGACCATGCGAACTCGACATCGCGTGATCCGGTGACCGGGCTCGTGTCGCTGTTGCGGGCGTCGGCATGCATGGCCGGCCAACCCGCCGACGCGTACCGGTCCACCCGTCCGTCGTCGCTGCCGCAACCGGCGATCAGGGCCGCAGCGATCGCCGTCGACACCATCACGGACGACCGTAGGACCCGCCGCATCACAATCTCCCTGCCTTCACTTGATCAAGAGCCCTCGGTAACTGCACAAGCCCGGACCAGAGACTATCCCGACCGGGGCAACGTGACGGGGCACACCCCGAGGGTCGGTGAGTCGGCCCCACGTAGGCTGAACACTCATGACGAGCATGTGGGGCGCACCGTTGCGCACTCGATGGCGGGGATCACGCCGAGGCGACAGCGATCAGGCCAAGTTCTTGACGGTCGATTCCCTCAAATGGGTTCTGGCGAACAAGGCGTACACACCCTGGTATCTGGTGCGGTACTACCGTCTCGCCAAGTTCAAGATGGCCAACCCGCACGTGATCCTGCGCGGCATGGTGTTCCTCGGCAAGAACGTCGAAATCCATTCCACCCCCGACCTGTCCCGCCTCGAGATCGGGCGCTGGGTGCACATCGGTGACGGCAACGCGATCCGCTGCCACGAAGGCTCGCTGCGCATCGGCGACAAGGTCGTCTTCGGCAAGGACAACGTCGTCAACACGTACCTCGACATCGAAATCGGTGCGTCGACGCTCGTAGCCGACTGGTGCTACATCTGCGACTTCGACCACCGCATGGACGACATCAACACACCGATCAAGGACCAGGGCATCGTCAAGGGCCCCGTCCGTATCGGCCCGGACACGTGGGTGGCAGCGAAGGTCACCGTGCTGCGAAATACCCGCGTCGGACGCGGTTGTGTCCTCGGGGCGCACGCCGTCGTCAAGGGAGACATCCCGGACTACAGCATCGCGGTCGGCTCGCCCGCGAAGGCGGTCAAGAACCGCAAGTCCGATTGGGAAGCCGGCGCTGCCGATCGTGCAAAGTACATCGCGGCGCTCGAGGACATCGCACGCAAGAAGGCTGCTGCGGACGCTGCCGACGCGTCGTCGACGTCGTAGCTCACTTTTCGGCAGAACCAGCGATTACTTTCGGCGCCGCAACCGGTCTGTATCGGTATCGGCGCCGAAAGTCTGCGCCGGTGAAAGGAGTGCCGACATGAGCGAACAGACACCCGAATGGGTCGTGGCGCAGCGCCGCGAACTGGTGGGATTTCTCGAAGGCCTGAGCACGGAGCAGTGGAACGCGCCGACCCTGTGCGAGGGGTGGCGGGTCCGCGAAGTGATCGCGCACATCACCATGCCCTACCGATACTCGGCGCCGCGATTCGTCGTGGAAATGGTCAAGTCACGCGGAAACTTCAACAAGATGTCGAACCGGCGAGCGCTCGCCGATGCGTCGGAAGTCGGTGAGCGACAACTGCTTGCCTCGCTTCGCGACAACGTTGCACACCCGTGGAAGCCACCAGGCGGCGGCTTCGAGGGTGCGCTCTCGCACGACGTGATCCACGGTCAGGACATTCGCGTGGCACTCGGCGACGATTACGTGGTGCCCGAAGACCGGCTCACTCGTGTGCTCAGCGGACTCTCGCCCAAAACCGTGAAGTATTTCGGAACTGACCTCGACGGCGCTCGGCTGCGCGCCGACGACCGAGACTGGACGTACGGTGCCGGCGCCGAGGTTCACGGGGCGGCGCAGGATCTCCTGCTCGTGCTGTGCGGCCGGATGCTGCCACCAGGCCATCTGCTCGGGGATGCGAGTTCTCGTTTCACCGCGCCACTCCCGACCCCCTGAGATCAGCACAAAGCGAGCTCAGCGACCGGGCAGCGGACGCTCGGGGATCTGCGGACGGGCCAACGGCTGTCGCACCCGACGCTTCGCGCCCGCGTAGACGTGAGCAGTCTCCTCGGCGACCTGATGCCAGTCGAAGTCCGATGTCAGGCGTGCGCGGGCGGCCACTGCCCGTTCCTGTGCCCCGGCGGGATCGTCGAGTACCTCGCGGACAGCCGAGGTGAGCCCGGCGATGTCGCCCGGTTGGAAGGACATCCCCGTCACCCCGTCGACGACGGCTTCGCCCAGTCCGCCTGCGGTGGACGTGATCAGCGGAGTGCCGGCCGCCGCCGCTTCGAGGGCGATGATCCCGAAAGGCTCGTAGCGCGACGGCAGGACGATGGCGTCCGCTCCGTGCAGCCAGCTGAGCAGTTCCGTGTGATCGAGGTTGCCGAGAAAGTCCACCGCCCGCGCGACGCGATGCGTGCGTGCCTGTTGGTAGAGCCAGGTGAACTGGGTGCCTTCGCCCGCGATCGCGAGGGTCGTGCCGGGGTGGCTACGACGGATTCGGGGGAGTGCTGCGATGGCGTCCTGCACGCCCTTCTCGTATTCCAGGCGGCCGACGAAGAGGAGTTTCGGCGGTCCGGATCGCGGTCCACGTTCGCGAAAGTTCCACGTGGTCACGTCGATTCCGTTGCGGATGACGGTGATCGGCGGCAGCGTCGGGCCGTAGAGCTCGGTCACTTCTTCCTGCATGGACGCCGAACAAGTTATGAGAGAGTCGGATTCGTTTGCCAGCCACCACTCGACGGAGTGGACCTGGCGGTTGATGCGTCCGGAGATCCAGCCGCTGTGGCGACCCGCCTCGGTGGCGTGAAGTGTGGAAACCAGTGGGACATCATAGAATTCGGCCAGGGCGATCGCCGGATGTGCGACCAGCCAGTCGTGCGCGTGCACGACGTCGGGCTGCCAGCCCTCGCCCACTCCTGGCTTGTGCAGCGCCATCCCGGCACGGACCATCGCGTGACCCATCGCGAGGGTCCACGCGAGCATGTCCTCGCCGAAGACGAAGTGCGCGGGGTCCTCGGCCACTGCGACGACAAGGACGCCCTCGGAAATGTGCGTGATCGTCGGGTGCGTCGACGCATCCGTGCCGGAGGGGCGACGCGAGAGAACAACGACCTCGTGGCCCGCGGCTGCCAACTCGGTGGCGAGATGGTGGACGTGTCGACCGAGCCCGCCGACGACGACCGGTGGGTACTCCCACGAGACGATGAGAATTTTCACGACGGACTCAGTTCTGTGTCAGGTAGACGGCGAGCATCCAGTCCCGGGAACAACCCGTCGGCGCGATTCCAGCCTTCGGCGAGTCGCTCGGCGACGGCATCGCGGCCGGAAACGAGCGCTTCGGAGATTTCCCTGGTCGCGTGGGCGTGCTTGTGTGCGCGTTCGCGGGCGTACCCCGCGGCCGAATCCTTGCTCACCATGAATGCCCAATCGCTCGAAACTGTCATCAGTGTCTCGCGAAGTACCTGATCGTTGACCCGGTTTCGCAGTTCCGGTCGTCCGGGTGCGTTGTCGCGTCCGCGAGACTTGTCCACGGTGCCGAGCGCGGTATCGACCACCTCGGAGTTCAGTTGCACCAGGTCGGACACCTGATCGCCAGCCCAGACACGCCAGTCCTTACCCGATCCCCAGGACGAATCCTCGAGTTGAACGGGTTCGCCGACGTATCCCGACGCCTTGGCGTCGGCGAGGGTGCCGACGCGAATTCCGGCCTCGGGAAGCGCGCGCAGGAGTTTTTCGAGCCACTGCGGACCCTCGTGCCACCAGTGCCCGAACAGTTCGGTGTCGAAAGCTGCGACCACCAGGGCGTCGCGGCCGATGCGGGTGGATTCACTGCGCAGACGCGCCCGAACGGTTTCGACGAAGTCGGCGACATGCTTGTCGACGGCGGCGGCGGCGAGTTCGGGGTCGTACGGCAACTTGTCGGCGGAGTCGACGGTCCGTCCGGTGACCCGCGACGGCTTGAGGCCCGTCTCGTGGTCGTAGGTGTGGAAGTCGCGGTAAGCAGCGTGTCCCGGATATCCGGATTTGGGGGACCAGACGCGGTAGCTGACCTGCAGGTCGCGGCCGAATGCAACCACGTCGGATTCTCGAACCGGGCGGCCGAGGGACGTGTCGCCGCGCAAGGCGGGGCCGTCGACCATGAAGTGGGTGACGCCCGCTTCGGCGTACCCGCGCTCCATGCCCGGGGTGTACCCGCACTCAGGTCCCCAGATCCCGGTCGGAGTGTGATTCCACCGGGCATGCGCGTCGGCGAGACCTTCGCGGAGGGAGAACGCCCGCAAGCGAGGATCGAGCAGCGGTTGGAACGGGTGAGCCAGCGGCCCGCCGAGAAGCTCGAAGGCCTCGCGATCGATGAGGTCGCGGAACACCGGTGAGGCGCCGTGCTGCCAGTGAGTCTCGAAATCTGCGAGAGCGGCAGCTGAGGCCCGGTGCTCGCGCGCGCCGAGTTCGCGGTGCGCCGCGTCCGGCATGCCGGCAGCCTCGTGGGCGCGGATTTGCCAGTTGCCGAGCCAGTGATGCATCCCGGCGAGGCAGTGGGGATCGTCCAACTGGGCCGCGAGCACCGGCGTGATTCCCAGCGTCAGCAGGTGCGATCGGCCCTCGTCGGCCAGGCGACGTAGCGCGGCGGCGAGCGGAATGTACGACGCAGCCCAGGACTGGTAGATCCATTCCTCGCCGACTGGCCATCTGCCGTGGTTGGCGAGCCACGGCAGATGGGAGTGCAGAACCAGGGCGAACATCCCCGGTTCGGTGACGGGTGTTGCGTTACTCACTCGCCGGATTCCTTCACGGCAATAGCGACGAGGTCGAGGCTGTCGTCGATGTCGGGTTCGCTGATGCTGAAGTCGTCGACGGTGATGCCCTCGACGTCGCGGGTGAGATCTTCCGGCCAGGGCTCGCCGGCCAACGCGCGGTCGATCTGCGCATTGATGAACGATCCGCCGTGCTTGGCGTCGAGTTCCTTCAGACGTGAACCGTGATGGACGCCGGTCATCAACTGAACGCGGAATCCGGCGTCTTCGAGCAATTCGGTCATTTCGGAGGCGTTGAGCTCACGAGTGTGGAAAGGGTTGAGCGGCGTGTCGCGGCCGGGGGAGAAGGTGATCCGGTTGGGGGTGCTGATGAGAAGTTCACCGCCGGGAGCGAGAACTCGGAAGCATTCGCGTAGGAACTGACCCTGATCCCACAGGTGCTCGATCACCTGGAAATTGACGACGACGTCAACCGAGTTGTCCGCCAGTGGAAGCTCGGCGAGGTTGCCGTGGAGCATCTCGACGCGGGGGTAGCGGGCACGGACGTGCTCGACCGCGGAGATGTCGTAGTCGAGGCCGGTAACCTTTGTTGCGACGTCCGCAATCATGTTGGCGCCGTAGCCTTCTCCGGAACCGGCCTCGAGGACTCGGCGGTCCGTGCAGCGCTCCAGAAGTGCGCGGTACACCACTTCGTGGCGTCGGAACCAGTAGTTCTCCTCGGGGATTCCTGGCACGGTTCGTTCGCCCGTCAAGGGCAGGGGTGCGTCCTCGTGGTTGCTGACACTCGTTTCACTCACCCGTGCGAGATTAGTGCCATCCGAGTAGAACGTGTTCGCCGTGGTCCAGATCACTGCTGTCAATTCCTGTTCGTGCCGTTATGGTGGACGAGGTTCCACGTTAAGTTACCCACCGGTAACTTAACGTGGGGTAATCTAACGCACAGCCGACGTGAACCGAGAAATTCGCCCGTAGGGAGACCTGTCGGACTCTCTTTTCGGACGCTCGGACTGCGCGAGCACCACAGACGATTTATCAGGTGAATTACACACAGGAGGTCGACGAAGACCCATGACGAATATCGTTGTTTTGATCAAGCAGGTCCCCGACACATGGTCCGAGCGCAAGCTGACCGACGGCGACTACACGCTTGACCGTGAAGCCGCCGACGCAGTCCTCGACGAGATCAACGAGCGCTCCGTCGAAGAAGCACTCCTCATCAAGGAAGCTCAGGGCGGTGAGGTAACGGTGCTGTCCGCAGGTCCCGACCGCGCCACCGACGCTATCCGCAAGGCTCTCTCGATGGGCGCCGACAAGGCCGTCCACATCAACGACCCGGCACTGCACGGCTCCGACGCGATCCAGACCGCATGGACGCTCGCTGCTGCTCTCGGACAGATCACCTTCGAGAACGACGAGCCTGCCGACCTGATCATCGCCGGCAACGAGGCCACCGACGGCCGCGTCGGCGCTGTTCCGGCCATCATCGCCGAGTACCTGGGCATCCCGCAGCTCACGCAGCTGCGCAAGGTCGTCGTCGCCGACGGCAAGATCACCGGTGAGCGCGAGACCGACGAGGGCGTCTTCGGCCTCGAGGCTTCGCTGCCCGCGATCGTCTCGGTCACCGAGAAGATCAACGAGCCGCGCTTCCCGTCCTTCAAGGGCATCATGGCCGCGAAGAAGAAGGAAGTTCTCGTCTACACGCTGGCCGACCTCGGAGTCGACCCGGAGACCGTCGGAGTTGCCAACGCCGGCACCACCGTGACGTCCTCCACCCCCAAGCCCCCCCGTACCGCTGGTGAGCGCATCGTCGACGAGGGAGACGGTGGCACCAAGATTGCCGCGTACCTCGTCAGCAACAAGGTCATCTGATCGCGCCCTTCTAGACATCCAGCAGAAGAACTCAGGGAGAGTTAAGTCATGGCAGAAGTACTTGTGCTCGTAGAGCACGCAGAGGGTGCGCTGAAGAAGGTCAGCACCGAACTCATCACCGCTGCACGCGCACTCGGTGAGCCGTCGGCAGTTGTCGCCGGCCCCGCGGGCACCGCAGCAAAGCTCGCCGACGCTCTGGCAGCAGCCGGCGCCGAGAAGATCTACGTCGCCGAGTCCGACGACATCGACGGCTACCTCGTCACCCCCAAGGTCGACGTTCTCGCCGCTCTGGTCGAGTCCACCAGCCCGGCAGCAGTCATCACCGCAGCCGGCACCGAGGGCAAAGAGGTTGCCGGTCGTCTGGCCGCACGTCTGGGCTCCGGATTGCTGACCGACGTCATCGAGATCAAGGCTGACGGCACCGGCGTCCACTCCATCTTCGGTGGCGCGTTCACCGTCGAGGCCAAGGCCAACGGCGACGTTCCCGTCTACTCGGTTCGTCCGGGCGCAGTCGAGGCTGCTCCGCAGGCCGGCGCAGGCGAGCAGATCACCGTCGAGGTTCCGGCCCAGGACGAGAGTGCCGTCAAGGTCACCTCGCGTGAGCCCATCGTCGGCGGCGACCGCCCCGAGCTCACCGAGGCGTCGGTTGTCGTCTCCGGTGGACGTGGTGTCGGCAGCGCGGACAAGTTCTCCGTCGTCGAAGAGCTGGCCGACTCCCTCGGCGCTGCAGTCGGTGCTTCGCGTGCCGCTGTGGACTCGGGTTACTACCCCGGACAGTTCCAGGTCGGTCAGACCGGTAAGACGGTCTCCCCGCAGCTGTACATCGCGCTCGGCATTTCCGGTGCCATCCAGCACCGCGCCGGCATGCAGACGTCCAAGACCATCGTCGCGGTCAACAAGGACGAAGAGGCACCCATCTTCGAGATCGCCGACTTCGGCATCGTGGGCGACCTGTTCAACGTCGCACCGCAGCTCACCGAAGCTGTGAAGTCCCACAAGGGCTGAAAAGCACAAACTGCTGTGCGCCTTTATCAACCCCCCGCGGTTGATAAAGGCGCACAGTGCTTTATTCACCCGGCCTGCATCGGCATGTCACTTCGTCGATACCGAGACGCCGTTCGCGCTCGATAAACCTTGCGCATGACAATTACGTCAGTCCTTCGCTCCGCGAGTGACAATCTCGGCCGTGAGGTCGCCCAGCCGAGATATTCCCTGATCGTCTCCTCCGACCGCGAGCATCGTGTCGCAGCGCAGCGCCTTCGATACCGAGTGTTCGCCTCCGAGCCAGGCTTCTCCCTCCCGGCCTCGGCCGGGGTCTTCGAACTCGACGCCGACGGCTTCGACGAATTCTGTGATCATCTACTCGTTCGTGACAACATCACCGAGGAGTACGTCGGCTGCTACCGAATGCTGCCGCCGGATTCCGCTGCGGCGGCGGGTGGGTATTACACCGCAACCGAATTCGACATCTCCGCGCTCGATCCGGTGTCGAACAGGATTGTCGAAATGGGTCGCGCGTGCGTCGATCCCGCTCACCGCACCGGATCCGTCCTGAGCCTGATGTGGTCGGGCATCCTGCACTATCTCGAATTGACCGGATACGAGTGGGTGATGGGCTGCGTCTCCGTGCCCGTCTTGCCGAGCCCCGATTCAATTGCCGGCGCCGATGTCCGCGGCGTCCGTGACTTCGTGATGAACAAGCACGCCAGTCCGGGGTCGCGGCGGGTGATCCCACGAAACCCGGTGGTCCTCGGGGGTCTGACGCTCGACGAGATCGCCGCATCGGAACGCGTGACGATGCCGCCGTTGCTCCGTGGTTACTTGCGGATGGGCGCGATGATCTGCGGGGAACCTGCTCACGATCCCGAGTTCGGTGTGGCCGATTTTGTTGCACTGCAAGGCCTTCACTCCGCCAACAAGCGTTACCTCGAACGGCTGCGATCGGCGGCCGCCGCACACGAGTCGGGGATCGGCTGATGACCGCGGCGGTGCCGTACTGGGTGCCGACGAGCCCCTGCGGCGACGGGTGCCTACCCGCGGACGCACCCGGTGTGTCGAGTATCACCGTGATGGCCCGCGGGGTCATGGTCGGTGCCGCACTGGTGACTGCGCCTGTGCTTTCAGCCGGCTGGCTGCTCCCGCGCACCTGGCGTACTGAGATGCAACGCGGATACTCGCGCGCGTTGCTTCGTTGTCTGGGGATGAAGCTGACGGTCGACGACCAGCGGTTGGGGCGCGCGGAACCTGACGGGGTCATGGTTGTCGCCGGTCACGTGTCCTGGACCGACGTCCTCGTCGCGAGCGCCGTTGCTCCGGCCAACTTCGTCGCCCGCGCCGACCTGCTCGACTGGGCAGTGCTCGGCGGTCTCGCGCGCCGGATGCGCGTCGTCCCTATCGACCGCGCCCGACTGCGTGAACTCCCCGGAACCGTCGACGTCGTTCGCGAACGCCTGCAGCGAGGTGTCCGGGTGATGGTGTTCCCCGAGGGAACGACCTGGTGCGGGCGGGCGTACGGCGGTTTTCGTCCGGCGATGTTCCAAGCAGCCGTCGACGCCGAATGCCCGGTTCAGCCGATGGCGATCCGCTACGAGAACGCCGACGGTTCCCTGTGCACCGGACCCTGCTTTGTCGGCACCGAAACGATCGGTCAGTCCATCCGTCGGATCCTGCGTCAGAAGAACGTCGAGGTGAAGGTCAGGCTGGCTCCGCTCGAGGAGGCAGGGGAGTGTCGAGCCGATCTCGCGCAGCGATGCGAGAGAGCCGTACGCGGCGTCGACATCATCGATCTGGCAGCTCATGACATCTTCGACCCCGCACCGGAACTCGTGACACAAGCCGTGGGACAAATCGATCCTTCCCCGGCGATGAGCGCTTAGCCTGCTGAGCGAGGCTGGTCGAACTCTCGTGCTGGGCTATCCTTGTCAAGCCATGACTCTGCCTGCACACAGTGCCCACGCCGGATTTCCGGTGTACCTCGATCATGCCGCCACGACTCCGATGTCGGCAGCCGCTATCGAGGCGATGACCGATACCTTCAAAACCGTGGGCAACGCGTCCTCGCTGCACGGCTCCGGCCGTGCGGCCCGGCGCCGCGTCGAGGAATCGCGCGAATCGATCGCCGCCAGCCTGGGTGCGCGGCCGTCGGAGGTCATCTTCACCTCCGGAGGCACCGAGAGCGACAATCTCGCGGTCAAGGGCATCTACTGGGCTCGCCGTGACGCAGACCCGCGACGCACTCGCATCCTGGCCAGCTCCGTCGAGCATCATGCTGTGCTCGACGCCGTCGAGTGGCTCGAGCAGCACGAGGGCGCGCGCGTGACGTGGTTGCCGGTCGACGAGAACGGTGTCGTCGACCCGCAGACCTTGCGTGACGAGCTTTCCGTCCACGCCGACGAGGTAGCACTCGTGACGGTGATGTGGGCCAACAACGAGGTCGGCTCGATCATGCCGATCGTGGAGTTGGCGGAGATTTCGGCTGAGTTCGAGATTCCGATGCACAGCGACGCGGTTCAGGCAGTTGCACAATTGCCGGTCGATTTCGCGGCGAGCAAATTGGCCGCGCTGAGCATCGCGGCGCACAAGTTCGGTGGTCCGCACGGCGTCGGCGCGCTTCTGCTCGGACGCCAGGTTCCCTGTGTGCCGCTCCTTCACGGCGGCGGACACGAACGTGATCTGCGTTCGGGGACGCCGGACACCGCGGGAGTTGTCGGGATGGCTGCGGCGCTGCGCGCGAATGTCGCGAACTTCGATTCGAGCACAAGGGAATTGGCGAAGCTGCGTGACCGTTTGATCGACGGGGTCCTGGAGATTCTTCCCGAGTCGGTGCTCAACGGCCCGACCGGATCCGATCGGCTTCCCGGTAACGCGCACTTCACCTTCCCCGGCTGCGAGGGCGATTCGTTGCTGATGCTGCTCGACGCCGCCGGTATCGAATGTTCCACCGGTTCGGCCTGCACCGCCGGTGTGGCCAGAGCCAGCCATGTCTTGATCGCGATGGGCGTCGAATCGCCCGTCGCGCGTGGCTCACTGAGATTTTCGCTCGGACATACGTCGAGTGTCACCGATGTGGACGCGCTGATCGCTGCGCTTCCACAAGTAGTAGAGCGCGCTCGGGCCGCCGGTCTTGCCGGTGCCGGTTCGCGTGGAGGGGATCGCTGATGCGAGTACTCGCAGCCATGAGCGGAGGTGTCGACTCCGCTGTCGCCGCCGCCCGCGCTGTTGCCGCCGGACATGACGTCGTCGGCGTTCATCTTGCGCTGTCCACGGCGCCGGGTGCATTGCGGACGGGTTCGCGTGGATGCTGCTCGAAGGAAGATGCCGGCGACGCCAGGCGCGCCGCCGACGTTCTCGGAATACCCTTCTACGTCTGGGATTTCGCCGATCGCTTCAAGGAAGACGTGATCGACGACTTCGTGGCGTCGTACGCAGCGGGTGAGACCCCCAATCCGTGCCTGCGCTGCAACGAGAAGATCAAGTTCACCGCACTCGCCGACCGTGCAGTCGCTCTCGGCTTCGACGCCGTGGCGACCGGTCACTACGCGCGCCTCGAAGGCGGCGTCCTGCGCCGGGCGGTCGACGCTGACAAGGACCAGTCGTACGTCCTCGGTGTCCTGACGGCCGATCAGCTTTCGCGAGCGATGTTCCCGATCGGTGACACACCGAAAGAACAGATCCGCGAGGAAGCCGCCGAGCGCGGTCTGGCTGTGGCGAACAAGCCTGACAGTCACGACATCTGCTTCATCCCGACCGGCGATACCCGAGCATTCCTGGGTGCGCGCATCGGCGTTCGTCCGGGAAGCGTCGTCGACGCCGATTCGGGTGAAGTCCTCGCTGCGCACGACGGCGTACACGGCTTCACGATCGGACAGCGCAAGGGTCTCGGCGTCGAAGGTCCCGCAGGTGACGGCCGTCCGCGGTACGTGACCGCGATCGAGCCCGAAACCGGAACGGTCCGAGTGGGTTCGGCCAAGAATCTCGACGTCTGGGCCATCTCGGCGCAGCGTGCGATCTGGACCTCGGGCCAGGCGCCTGAGGGCCCCGTCGAGTGCATGGTGCAGGTCCGTGCGCACGGCGGGCTGGCGCAGGCCGTTGCGGAGGCCGTCGACGACGGTACTTCGGGCGGCGGCATCTCCATTTCGTTGCGCGAACCACTGACCGGCGTCGCGAAGGGCCAGGCCGTCGTGCTGTATCGCCCCGACAGCGAACTGGGCGACCAGGTTCTCGGCAGTGGCACCATCTCCGGCACCGAATCCGAGCCGAACACACTGTGACACAGCAGGTTTCCATCGGTGGCCTCGTCACCGGAATCGGATCCTGGCCGGGCACGGACGCCCGCGAAAGCGCCGCAACCATCCTTGGCGAACTGGGCGGTTTCCCACACCTGGTGGAGTTGCCGAGCCGCGGTCTCGGCGCTGACATGGTCGGCCGGGCGGGGGCAATTCTGGTCGACATCAACCTCGACGCCTCGACCCGTGCCTATCGAGTCGTGCCTCGGAGGGGCAATGTCGCGAAGCGAGCCGAGGACTTTCTGAATCAGGATCTCGACGCGCTCGAGGAAGCCTGGGAGTCGGCGCGCTTGGTCGGCGAAGACCACGTCGTCAAGCTCCAGGTCGCCGGCCCGCTGACACTCGGCGCCGAGATCGAAGTCGCAAACGGTTCGCGAGTTCTCGTCGACCGCGGTGCGCTCCGCGACGTCGCAGAATCACTCGGTGAGGGTCTCGCGCGTCATGCGGCCGAGGTCACTCGCCGCACCGGCGCCGCAGTGGTGATTCAGTTGGACGAGCCGCAGATCGCGGCAGTTCTGGCCGGTTCGCTGCCTGGGCGCACCAAGATGGAGAGCGTTCCGGCACTGCCGGAACCCGAGGCACTCGCCGTACTCGACTCGACGATCAGCGGTTGCGGACTGCCCACAATCGTCCACAGTTGCGGCACAGACATGCCGTGGGATCTACTGAGGCGAAGCCAGGCGTTCGGCGTGAGCTTCGACATGTCGCTCATCGGCTCACGCGATCTCGACGGTATCGGCCAGTTGTTCGACGCCGGCAAGGAATTGGCGCTCGGTCTGGTTCCGTCCGTGGAGCCGGAAAAGCCGGTGACGTGGAAAGAGTGTGCGATGCCCGCCGTCACACTGGTAGATCGTCTCGGCTTCTCTCGTGAACTCCTGCAGACCCAGGTCGCGGTCACTCCGCGTTGCGGTCTTTCGGGTGCGAACCTCGACTGGGCTCGTGCCGCCCTTCTGCTGTGTACAGACGTCGGCAAGGCATTGGTGGACGATCCGTCGGCGTTCTAGTGTGTGCGTTCCGATGTGGAGTCGTGTGGTGTGTCGGTGTGAACCGATAATCTTCTAGCTGTGACTGAAACCGCGGATGCAATGCAGCCAGCGCCCAACGAGGCGCGCGAGCAGTGGACGGAGCTGGCCGAAGAGGTACGCCAGCATCAGTTCCGCTACTACGTTCGTGATGCGCCCGTCATTTCGGACGGTGCATTCGACACATTGCTCGGGCAGCTCAATGCTCTCGAAGAGCAGTACCCGGATCTGCGAACTCCCGACTCTCCGACGCAACTCGTCGGTGGCGGATTCGCGACGGACTTCACGTCCGTCGACCACCTGGAGCGGATGCTCAGCCTCGACAACGTCTTCGACGAGTCGGAGCTCCGAGCATGGATCGCCAAGGTAGAGCAGGAAACCGGGCCGGAACTGCACTATCTCTGTGAAGTGAAAATCGATGGTGTCGCCCTCAATCTCGTCTACGAGAACGGCAAACTCGTTCGTGCCGCAACCCGCGGTGACGGTCGTACGGGCGAGCTGGTCACGCTCAACGCTCTGACGATCAACGACATCCCGGAGCGCCTTACCGCCACGGACGAGTACCCGATTCCGAGCCTGCTCGAGGTGCGTGGCGAGGTGTTCTTCCGCCTCGAGGACTTCGCAGCACTCAATGCCTCCCTGGTGGAGGAGGGGAAGGCGCCGTTCGCCAATCCGCGCAACTCCGCGGCGGGCTCCCTGCGTCAGAAGAATCCTGCCGTCACCGCGCGTCGCCGCCTCGGAATGATCTGCCACGGGTTCGGGCGCATGGAAGGTTTCGAGCCGGCCTCGCAGTACGACGCCTACGTGGCCCTCGCCGCCTGGGGTCTGCCGGTGTCCACGCACACCTCACGGGTGGTCGGCGCCGACGCCGTGGTCGAGAAGATGAAGTACTGGGGAGAACACCGCCACGACGTCGAGCACGAGATCGACGGGTTGGTGGTCAAGGTCGACGAGATGTCGTTACATCGACGTCTGGGCACCACGTCGCGCGCACCACGGTGGGCTATCGCGTACAAGTACCCGCCGGAAGAGGTCACGACCAAGCTCCTCGACATCCGGGTCAGTGTCGGACGTACGGGTCGTGTGACGCCGTTCGCGTACATGGAACCCGTCACAGTGGCGGGTTCCACTGTGTCCTTGGCCACGCTGCACAACGGCTCGGAGGTCAAGCGCAAGGGTGTGCTGATCGGCGACACCGTGGTGTTGCGCAAGGCCGGAGACGTCATCCCCGAGGTTCTCGGTCCCGTGGCAGACGTTCGTGACGGTACCGAGCGCGAGTTCGTCATGCCGACACATTGTCCCGAGTGCGGCACGTTGTTGGCACCCGCGAAAGAGGGCGACGTCGACGTGCGATGCCCCAATCAGCAGTACTGCCCGGCGCAGTTGCGCGAGCGCGTGTTCCACGTCTCGGGGCGCGGTGCATTCGACATCGAGGTGCTCGGTTACGAGGCCGCGACCGGGCTGTTGGAGGCGAAGGTCATCGGCGACGAGGGCGATCTCTTCTCACTCGACGCCGAGAAACTGATCGAAGTTCCGATCTTCCGCACCAATGCGGGATCCCTGTCCGCCAACGGAAAACGCTTGCTGGCCAACCTGGATTCGGCCAAGGACAAGCCGCTGTGGAGAGTGCTTGTGGCACTGTCGATTCGGCACGTCGGCCCCACTGCCGCGAGGGCGTTGGCCGGCGAATTCGGCTCGCTGCAACGCATTCGGGAAGCCTCGGTCGACGAGTTGGCTGCAGTGGACGGCGTCGGATCGACTATCGCCGCCGCCGTCGTGGAGTGGTTCTCCGTCGACTGGCATCAGCAGATCGTCGACAAGTGGGCGTCGGCCGGAGTACGCATGGAGGACGAACGCGACAATTCGATTCCGCGCAATCTCGAGGGCCTCTCGATCGTCGTCACCGGTTCGCTCGAGACCTACTCACGTGATCAGGCGAAGGAAGCGATTCTGGTGCGCGGCGGCAAGGCGGCAGGGTCGGTCTCGAAGAAGACTGCGTTTGTCGTCGTCGGTGAAGCGCCCGGTTCCAAGCACGACAAGGCGGTCGAATTGGGTGTGCCGGTGCTCGACGAAGACGGCTTCCGGCGGTTGCTCGAAGATGGCCCGGATGCGGTCGCTCCCACCGATTTGGACGAACCAGAGTGACTTTGTCCGATTTCTGAGATTGGTGTGCTGGGTGCGATAGTGACGCCATGATCGAGATTCGTGAAGTTCTTCCGGCTGAGTTCGAGACCGTCGGGGAGCTGACTGTGCAGTCGTACGTGGGTGGCGGATTTGTCGCCGGCGGATCGCCGTACGCGGAGCGCCTGCGCGACACCGCAACTCGGGTGGAGCAGGGGCGGGTGCTGGTTGCGGTTCTCGGTGACGAAGTCGTGGGCTCGTTGACGATCGCAGAACCCGGCACGCCCTTCGCGGATGTTGCGCAGAAGGGCGAACTCGAGTTCCGCATGCTCGCAGTCTCGCCGCAAGCTCGGGGATCGGGCGCCGGAACCGCATTGGTTCGCGCAGTGATCGCCGAAGCCTACGACCGCGGCGATCACTCGGTGGTCATCTCGACGCAGCCCGAGATGGTCGATGCCCGTCGTATCTACGACCGCAACGGTTTCGTCCCCGATCCCGAGCGGGCGTGGGAGCCGATTCGCGGTATGGAACTGACCGTCATGGTTCGCGGCCTGGCCTGATCAGCCAGCCTGGTCAACCCAGTACCGTCGCCACGATTCCTGCGAGGTAGCCGAGGCGGGCTATCTCCGAAGGGCGGAATTCGGGCCCACCGGGACGACCGAGCATGAGGACTCGATTGCCGGAGCCGAGAGGTGCGGCAGCGAGGCTGGTGTTCATGTCGCGCCATACGTCCGGAACCCAGTCGGCCTCGCCGTCGAGGGCGGTGGGCTTGTCCAGTGGCATCCACGGAATGTCGGTGGCGTGGGTTTCCGGCGCGCCGGCGCTACCGACGACGCGGTACGCACCGTGCTTGCCGATGTCCGCGACGACGCACCAGCCGACTCGCAGTACACGCGGCGCGCCGTCGACGAGGACCTGTAGTCGATCGTTTCGGGCCGTCGCAACGGAATCTATGAGTTCGAGCTCACGGTGAGTGTCGAGAATCCCGGCGTAGGGGCGGATCGAATCGACCAGCACGTCCGGTAGATGCTCGGCAGCGGTGATCAAGGTGTCGGGCAGCGCGCCCGGTTCGACGTCGACCACGAGGTCGTCGATGGCAAAACCGTCACCTCGTTCCACGACGTCGAGGGAGAGGATGTCTGCGCCCACGGATCCGAGAGCTACGGCGAGCGCGCCGAGGCTGCCTGGTCGATCGGGCAGTTGGACGCGAAGCAGGTACGACACGTGCGTGCCTTTCGCTGATCGGTTCTCGCCCGGATCACGTCGACCCGGGCCTGACTCATCTTTGCACTTGCCCAACTTGCGATGGTGGGCGCCGCGGCGGCGTCACGCCGGATGCACATGCTTGTCACACGAGCGAAACACACCGCGGGCATCCGGCGTGGCGATCGACACAGTGAGCGTGCTCGTCGTTCGATACAGCGGGCGTGCTTACAGGTCTGTCGCGGCGAGCAACTAGGCTGGACCGGCAATGTTCACGTCCTCTTCCGAAAGGGGCCCCGCGGTGCCTGCCATCTCCCGTGACGAGGTCGCGCACCTCGCGCGGCTGTCCAGACTCGCCCTGTCCGATGCCGAACTCGACGAGTTCGCCGGTCAGTTGGATTCGATTCTCAACCACGTCAAGGTGGTCACCGAGGTTGCGGCCGACGACGTCCCGCCCATGGCGAATCCCAATGCCGTCACCAACGTGACGCGCCCCGACGTGATCGTGCCCGGGTTGACCCCCGAGCAGGCATTGTCCGGAGCACCCGCAGTCGAACAGGATCGCTTTGCGGTTCCGCAGATCCTTGGAGAGGGCGAATGACCGATCTGACCACGCTGGACGCCGCTGAGCTGGCCGGCAAGATCCACTCGCGTGAGGTGTCCTCGGTAGAGGTCACGCAGGCGCATCTCGACCGCATCGCGGCCGTCGACACCGAGTACCACGCCTTCCTGCACGTTGCAGGCGAACAGGCTCTCGAAGCCGCCGCAGCAGTGGACAACTCGCTGGCGGGCGGAAACGAACCCGCTTCGGCACTCGCCGGCGTTCCGATCGCGCTGAAGGACATCTTCACCACGACGGACATGCCGACCACCTGTGCGTCGAAGATTCTCGAAGGCTGGGTCGCGCCGTACGACGCGACTCTGACCTCCAAGCTGCGCGCTGCCGGCATCCCGATCCTCGGCAAGACGAACCTCGACGAGTTCGCGATGGGCTCTTCGACCGAGAACTCGGCCTTCGGCCCGACGCGTAACCCGTGGGACGTCACCCGCATCCCCGGTGGCTCGGGCGGCGGTAGTGCAGCGGCGCTCGCGTCCCGTCAGGCCCCGCTGGCCATCGGCACTGACACCGGCGGTTCGATCCGTCAGCCCGCTGCGGTCACCGCAACGGTCGGCACCAAGCCGACGTACGGAACTGTCTCACGCTTCGGACTCGTCGCGTGCGCCTCCTCGCTCGATCAGGGCGGTCCCTGTGGCCGCACCGTGCTCGACACCGCTCTGCTGCACGAGGTCATCGCCGGGCACGATCCGCGTGACTCCACGTCCATCGACGCCCCCGTGCGTCCGGTGGTCGCTGCGGCACGTGAAGGTGCAGCCGGCGACCTGCGCGGCGTCAAAGTCGGTGTGGTCAAGGAACTTCACTCCGACAGCTACCAGCCAGGCGTCATCGCTTCCTTCGATGCTGCCGTCGAGCAGCTCAAGGCACTCGGTGCCGAGGTTGTCGAGGTCTCGTGCCCGAGCTTCGAGCACGCGCTCGCGTCGTACTATCTGGTGCTGCCCAGTGAGGTCTCGTCCAACCTGGCCCGCTTCGACGCGATGCGCTACGGACTGCGTGTCGACGACGGCAACATGAGTGCCGACCAGGTCATGGCGGCAACCCGCGCCGCCGGTTTCGGTCCGGAGGTCAAGCGCCGCATCATGATCGGTACCTACGCACTGTCCTCGGGCTACTACGACGCCTACTACGGTTCGGCGCTCAAGGTTCGTACCCTCATCGCACGCGATTTCGACAGGGCCTACGAGAAGGTGGATGTACTGGTCTCGCCGACCAGCCCGTTCACGCCGTGGAAGTTGGGGGAGAAGGTCGGCGATCCGTTGGCCATGTACCTCTCCGACCTGTGCACGCTGCCGACCAACCTGGCCGGACACTGCGCGATGTCGGTGCCCTCGGGCCTGTCCGCGGACGACAACCTGCCGGTGGGCTTGCAGATCATGGCGCCCGCCATGGCTGACGAGCGCCTCTACCGTGTCGGTGCGGCCTACGAAGCTGCACGCGGCCCGATCGCGACTGCAGTCTGACCTGTTTGCTGTGCGCCTTTATCAACCCCCCGCGGTTAATAAAGGCGCACAGCAGTTTCAGGAGCAAGTTCTCAGGGCCGTCCCCTGATCGGTTCCGTAGCGATGGCCGTGACCGGCGGGGACACCGAGCGAACCGAGCATGTCGACGGTGGTCTGCAAGAACGTGACACCCGGGATCCACTGCGGGATCGGTGCATCTTGCACGGCACGGCTCAGATCCGGCTTCTGCGTCGCGAGGGCGGGGGACCACCACACCACCGGGTCAGACGTGTTCGCTAGGACGGTTGCGCCGTCCGTCCCTGTCGCGCCGGCCGGGGGACCTGCCCACAACACGTCGCACGGGACAATGGGACTGCCCTCGGACAGTGCGGCGCTGCCGCCGACGGCGCCGAGGCTCTGTCCGTAGAGGAACAGGTCCGGTCGATCCTCGGCGGGCATGGCGGCAATGTGGCTACCGACAGCTGTGAACAGGGCGGTGGCTGATTCCTCGGCGTCGTTGCGGCTGAACAGGAATGTCGCCCAACTGGGTGCGTCGGAGTATTGCTGCCCGACTATTGCGACGTCGCCGCCGAACCGTTGCTCGATACCGTCGACTGCATGCGTGTCGATCCACCCCGATCCGGTCGGAACGGCCACTACGACGCTGTTGCGGGTAAAGCCGCCGACGCGATCGAGTTCGCTCACCGCGAGAGCGGCACGTGATGCAGTGTCGGGTGCCGAATCCAAACCGGCGTAGACGCGCACCGAGTCTTCGCCTGCTGCGACGAACTTGCGTCCCTCAGCCCCCATCGAGGTCCACGAGATGAGCGATTCGGAGCTGCCTGTCGCGGAGGCCGAAAGTGGCTGTGTCAGAGCGGTGTCGATGTACGCGTTGGACTTGTCGAACGAATCGGAAAGACCGTTCCACACGGCGGGACCGACTACCAACTGCACTCCGAGAACACCCATGACCAGTGCGCCAACACTCCGCGCGAAACCCATCCACCGCAGCGCCTTCGAAAGTCCGACCCCGAGGCCCCAGAGTGAAAGGGCGGTCAGTGCTGCAATGCAACCCGCCTCCGCCCAGTGGAGAAGTCCGGCAGACGGTGCGCCCATCGCCGCTCGCAACGAGTTCTGCCAACCGGCGGCGGCGAACATCGCAACTGCGGTGCCGGCAGTCGACAACCCGAACGCGGTGATGCGCCAATGACGTTCGTCGAATCGGGCCTTGACCCGGTCGGGGACGAGCCGACGGGCTACCGCGGAGAACGCCCACATCGCCAGTAGTCCGGCCGCGACGAGCAGACCGCTGAACACCCCTTGTAGTACGGCTGATCGCGGCAGGAGTCCGGGAGCCAGCGAGATGGCGGACATCGCTGCCACGGCGACGCTCGTGGACACGCGGGGGAGTGCGAGCGCCCCGACTCGGGCGAGGACGGGGGTCCGTGACGCATTCAGAACGCTCATGCTGCAATCGCTTTCGGGGAGTAGGAGAACTCGTTCGACGGGTCGAGGCGCCGCGATCGCATCAGGGTGAAGCCGAAGGCGGAGACTGCCAGAACACCGGCCGTGCCATAACCGAATCCCGATTCCGCGACCGGCGTCAGATAGCTTTGGCGCCAGGAGTTTCCGTTCACAGCCGTGACTGCTACATCGGCCATCGCGAAGCAATACCCTCGTGAGAGAAAGGACGTGCGGTCTTCACACGCGGCATGCATTCGCTGGTCGAGCTGACCGTCGAGGACCTGACGTGCCCACGGCCCCAGTTCCGTTCCGTGCGAATGCGCGTAGCGGAGTAGGTCGTAGCCTAGATCGTGCGCTTTGCAGGCCGAGTCGAATTCGTCGGGAAGTGGGACCGGCGACGAGCAGTCGCCGTGGGGATTGGCGAGGTATCCGTCGACGACGGCGGGGGTGTAACCGGCGAATGCCGCAAAGTCCGCCGGGATGGTGGTCGCAGCGTCAGCGGCATCCGCAGTAGTCACGGTGGCGATCGCCCTGGATGCGTTCGAATTCTCGGTGCGCGGCGACTGGGCTCCGCTCGCTCCGGCAGTGACCGTGATCGCTGCCGTTGCAGCCAGCGCCAGGGCAGCCCAGGTGCCGGCGCTTCGAGAGATGTCTTTCACCCGTGTGATCCGCATGCCGTTCACGCTATGAACGGACAATCCTGGCGGTCATCGCTCTGTGGAGGGGTTCTCCGACGCGCATTCGGGTGAGAATTCCCTCCCCTGTGATACCTCGGAGGTAGGGGGATCTCACTCTGCAGTATGAGGACTTTCGGGGTTCGCCTTCATAGGCTTGACGAGTGATCAAGGTCCGTAGGAAGAACAAGGGTGCACCGGATGTGCCCGCGCCGACATACGCCACCGCCGGGTCGATGCTGTCCGGCCTCGACGGGGCGGTCGTTCATTCGGAGAAAGTGCGTCGGGCAACCAGTTTCGTGGCCCGCGGTCAGTTCTGGAACATCGTCATCGTAGCGATCACTCTGATCCTCTATTCGATTGCCTGGCCGACACTGCAACTGACGCATCATGTTTCGCCGCCGATCATGCCCTTCGTCGCCGCGTTGGCTGCATTTCCGTTCGTCCTGATCCGGATCAACGCTCCGTTGGGGTGGGCGGTGTCGGCGGTCTCGGCGTTGATCATCCCGTTGGTGTTCGACAACACTCCCGGTTACGACTACCCGTGGCAGGTCGTCCACATCATCGTGCTGATGTCGTTGCTGGCCGCAGTGAGTCTGCGGGCGCCTATTCAGGTTGTCGGTGTCGCCTGGATCGCCACAGTGCTGCTCTTTCTCGGCAACGCCCCGGGAAGCGACGGCGCCGGTTGGGCTGTGGGGCTGAGTGCCCTGGTCGTCTTCTGCCTGTTGATCCGCTGGTTGGTCCTCTCGCGCCGCCAGTTGGCCAAGCAGGAGGAAGTCAGTGAACTCGAACGCACTCGACGCACGATCCTCGAGGAGAAGGCGCGGATCGCCCGCGACTTGCACGACATCGTGGCCCACCACATGTCGATGGTGGTCGTGCAAGCTCAGAGTGCGCCGTACAGACTCGATGCAGTCACTCCGGAGATCCGAACCGAATTCGAATCGATAAGTGAGACAGGGCGAGCAGCGCTCAACGAGATTCGTGGTCTCCTCGGAGTGCTGCGCAGCGACGGGGACCCCATGGTGACAGCTCCGCAACCGGGCGTCGACCAGTTGGACGAACTGTTGCTCGGCAGTACCCGTGCCGGTTTGCCGGTGTCGTGGCGAGTCGACGGCGATCGAGCGTCGGTCTCGGAATCCACGGGCCTTGCGCTCTACCGGATCATTCAGGAGTCGATCACCAACGCGGCCAGGCATTCGCCAGGCGGACCCATCGAGGTCGCCGTGGCATTCGGTCCGCAATCGGTGAGCGCGCTCGTGAACAACGGACCTTCGCCATTGGGTGGCAATCAGCACTCGGCGTCGGAAACCACTGGTGGCAACGGAATCCGCGGAATGCGAGAGCGGGCTTCGGCGGTGGGCGGCATGCTGCTGGCAAACCGGCGACAGGACGGAGGGTTCGAGGTCCGGGCCGAGTTGCCGTCGATGCCCGCCTAGGCTGTCCGAGTGCCCATCACAGTATTCATCGCAGACGACCAGGCGATGGTTCGACAAGGGTTCGGAGCCCTACTCTCCGCCCAGCCCGACATCAGCGTGATCGGCGATGCGCCGGACGGCAAGATCGCCGTCGCCGAGGTCGCGCGATTGCGTCCGGATGTGGTCTTGATGGATGTTCGCATGCCCGAGATGAACGGACTCGACGCTGCCCGCCAGATTCTGTCCGCCGGATGGGAACCGCCGGTGCGAGTCCTCATGCTCACCACTTTCGACATCGACGACTACGTCTACGAGGCCCTGAGCGTCGGAGCGAGCGGGTTCATGCTCAAGGACGCACCGGCTGAGGAGCTGATTCGGGCGGTACGCGTCGTTGCCGAAGGGCAGGCTTTGCTGGCGCCGACGGTGACTCGGCGTCTGATTGCCGATGTGACCAGCCGGCGGGCGGCCCCGCGCGCACGGCCCGAAGCGCTGGACGCCCTGACCCCGCGTGAGCGCGAGGTCCTCGAACTGATCGCCCGCGGATTGTCCAACGTCGAGATCGCCGAGCGGCTGTTCGTCGCCGAGCAGACCGTCAAGACCCATGTCGGAAAGGTGCTGTCGAAGCTCGATCTGCGCGATCGCGCCCAGGCAGTCGTGTTGGCGTACGAAAGCGGGCTCGTCACGCCGGGTTAGGGGTCCCGTGCGGCGCGGCGTTGCGGCTCGGCAACGCCGCTATCCTGCGGCAATACGGTGACTGGGGGAAGATGGACACCAAGATCCACAATCCGGTCACGAGAGGTGCTGCACTATGCGAATCGGAATCCTCACGGGCGGCGGCGACTGCCCGGGCTTGAACGCGGTCATCCGCGCCGTCGTACGTACGTCGGCCGGTCGTTACAGCAGTACCGTGGTCGGATTCCGGGACGGCTGGCGAGGATTGCTCGAGGACCGCAAGGTCCCGCTCGACTCCGATGACCGCATCAACCGCATCCTCACCCGCGGTGGCACGATCCTCGGCACCGCTCGCGTGAACCCCGACAAACTCCGTGCGGGCCTCGATCAGATCAAGCAGACTCTCGACGACAACGGGATCGACGTCCTGATCCCGATCGGCGGCGAAGGCACACTCACCGCGGCCAGTTGGCTTTCCGAGAGCGGCGTACCCGTGATCGGTGTGCCCAAGACGATCGACAACGACATCGATTGCACTGACGTGACTTTCGGTTTCGACACCGCCTTGGCTGTCGCCACCGACGCCATCGACAGGCTCCACACAACCGCCGAATCGCACCAGCGCGTCATGCTCGTCGAGGTCATGGGCCGGCATGCGGGCTGGATCGCGCTGCAGGCCGGACTGGCGTCGGGGGCACACCTGACTCTGGTTCCGGAACAGCCGTTCGACGTCGACGAGGTGTGCGCGATGGTCAAGAAGCGCTTCCAGCGTGGCGACTCCCACTTCATCTGCGTCGTGGCTGAAGGTGCGATGCCCGATCCCGCGTCGATGACCCTGCGCGAAGGTGGCATAGACGAGTTCGGCCACAAGATCTTCACCGGTGTCGCGCAGCAGCTCGGAAACGAGATCGAGCGCCGGATCGGCAAGGAAGTTCGCACCACCGTCCTCGGGCACATTCAGCGCGGTGGCACCCCGACGCCGCACGACCGCATCCTCGCCACTCGCTTCGGCGTTCATGCCACCGACGCAGCTCACCGCGGAGATTTCGGTCAGATGGTCGCGTTGCACGGAACGTCCATCGACCTCGTTCCGCTCGCCGAGGCGACCCGCAAACTCAAGACGGTGCCCAAGGAGCGCTACGAGGAGGCAGCCGCATTCTTCGGCTGAGCCGCAGACGCATAAACTGATCACCATGACTGCTGTCGATGCGCCCGACATCCTCGATTACGACGAAGTACTGACCAAGTACGAGCCTGTGATGGGTATGGAGGTGCACGTAGAACTCGGCACCGCGACCAAGATGTTCTGCCCGTGCCCCACCGAGTTCGGTGCCGAACCCAATACCCAGGTGTGCCCGGTCTGTCTGGGCATGCCCGGTTCGTTGCCGGTGGTGAACGCAGCCGCTGTCGAGTCCGCGATCCGGATCGGCCTTGCGCTCAACTGCTCCATCACGCCGTGGGGCCGATTCGCACGCAAGAACTACTTCTACCCGGATCAGCCGAAGAACTACCAGATCTCCCAGTACGACGAGCCGATCGCAACCGAGGGTTACCTCGACGTGATCCTCGACGACGGCACGACGTGGCGCGTCGAGATCGAGCGCGCCCACATGGAGGAGGACACCGGTAAGTCCCTCCACGTGGGTGGCGCTACCGGTCGTATCCACGGTGCCAGCCATTCGCTGCTCGACTACAACCGTGCGGGCGTTCCGTTGGTGGAGATCGTCACCAAGACCATCCACGGTGCCGGTGAGCGCGCCCCCGAGGTTGCTCGCGCGTACGTCACGGCGCTTCGTGATCTGCTGAAGTCCCTCGACGTCTCCGACGTCCGCATGGATCAGGGATCGATGCGCTGCGACGCCAACATCTCCCTCATGCCGATCGGTTCCACCGAACTGGGGACCCGCACCGAGACCAAGAACGTCAACTCCCTCAAGAGCGTCGAGGTCGCAGTTCGCTACGAAATGCGCCGTCAGGCAGCAGTTCTCGACGCCGGCGGTGAGGTCATCCAGGAGACCCGCCATTTCCAGGAAGGCGACGGCACCACCGCAGCGGGACGCCGGAAGGAAACGGCCGAGGACTACCGCTACTTCCCGGAACCGGATCTCGAGCCCGTCGCTCCGAGCGCCGAGTGGGTCGAAGAACTGCGCGGTACCTTGCCGGAGCTTCCCTGGATTCGCCGTGCGCGGATCCAGAAGGACTGGGGAATCTCCGACGAGGTCATGCGCGACCTCGTCAATGCCGGTGCCATCGATCTGGTGATCGCGACCACCGAGGCCGGTGCTTCGCCCGAGGCAGCGCGCTCCTGGTGGCTGTCCTACCTGTCACAGCAGGCGAACACCCGTGGCGTCGAACTCGGCGCTCTGCCGATCACCCCGGCGCAGGTTGCCCAGGTCGTAGCTCTCATCGACAGCGGCAAGCTCAACAACAAAGTGGCTCGCCAGGTCGTCGATCACGTCCTCGACGGCGAGGGTGACCCGGAGCAGGTTGTCGCGGCCCACCCGGAGTTGGTCGTCGAACGTGACGAAACCAAGCTCAAGGCAGCCGTCGACGAAGCGCTCGCAGCGAACCCCGACATCGCGGACAAGATTCGCAGTGGCAAGGTGCAGGCCGCCGGAAAGATCGTCGGCGACGTCATGAAGGCCACTCGTGGACAGGCAGACGCGGCTCGTGTGAAGGAACTTGTCATCGAGGCGTGCAGCTAGCGCACACTGAATTTCTGACACTGATGCCCGGCCGAATCGAATTCGGCCGGGCATCAGTGTTTTTCGCTGTCGTTTTGCCGCTGTCGGTCTACAGACCAGGGACCACAACCGCGCGGCCGCTGAGCGTTCCGGCGGCCAGTCGTCGATACGCTTCGGCGCCGTTGTCGAGACTGAAGGTCTCCACCGCGATGTCGAAGATGCCGGCGTGCGCCAGGTCGATCAATTCGATCAGCTCGTTGCGGGCACCCCAGTACGGAACTGTCACAGAAGCCTCGTAAGGACTTTGGAAGAACCCGACTTTGGCATGGGCCTGCCCGTCGCCGATCCCGACGATCGTGACGTCCGATCCGACGCCGGCGACAGCCATCGCGGTGTCGATGGTGGGCTGATAGCCGACGAAGTCGAGAACCAGTGCGGCGCCCCGACTTCCGGTGATCCTGCGGACGTTCTCGGCCGCGTCCTTGTCGGACAGGACCACTTCGTGAGCGCCTACCTTGGTTGCCAGTTCGAGCTTGTCCGCGCTCACGTCGAGTGCGATGACGGTTGCTGCCGAGAGGTGGCGGAGGAGTTGGATGGCGACATGGCCGAGACCGCCGGTACCGATGACGACGGCGTACGCGCCACCGCGAAGTTTCGGCAGTGAACGCTTGATCGCGTGATACGGAGTCAGACCGGCGTCGGTCAGCGGCACCGTCTTGACCGGATCGAGGTCGCCGATCGGGACGAGGTGGCGAGGTGAATCGACGATCATGAATTCGGCCAACGCGCCGGGTGCACCGAGACCAGGAGGATTGATGCCGAGTTCTTTTGCCCGAGAACAGTAGTTTTCGAGTCCTTGCGAGCAGTGCCAACAGCTGCCACAGCCCCAGGGTCCGTAGACGACGACATTGGTTCCGATGTCGAGTCCTTCGACGCCCTCGCCGACGGCGGCGACCCGGCCGGCGCCTTCGTGGCCGAGCGTGAGAGGAAGGCCGTAGGTGTACTGCTCTTCGGGCAGGCTCATGATGAAGTCGTCCGAGTGGCAGACGCCGGCAGCGGTGACTTCCAGGAGCACTTCACCTGGACCGGGCTCGGGTTTGGGAATCTCCGTGAGTTCGGGTTCTGCGCCGATTCTCGTGTACTGGATTGCCTTCATACCGACTCCTTTGTCGTGGTTGGGCCAACCGGTCCTGGCAAATGCGTGGTGTTTAGCCCCGCTAACAAAAGAGTACGCATCTGTGCATGTTCGGTCACGGGATCCGTGACCGAACAGACATGCTGCTCGGCGATCTCAGCTCAGTCGATCCCGCCGCTGCCACTCGGCATCGGGATCTTGACCACCTTGTCGTCGTTCGGACCCGGCTCGCCCGCGGTTTTGTTTATCGTGCTCGCCCACATCAAACCGTCGGATCCGAGTGCCAAACCGCCCAGCTGGCCGTACGTGTCTTTCGCCACTGCCGACGGCGCGGTCGTAACTGCTCCTGTTCCTGGATCTGCGGCCAGCGCCGAGATCGCTTTGCCGGCCCCCAGCGCGACAGCTACCACTCCCTGCGCCGCGATGCACCCGCCGACTCCGGGTCGGTCGGGCCACGTCCACGCGGGGGATGTCACCGTGCCGTCGGCGCCGACGCGTTGGAGGCGATCCTCGAGAGTGGTTCGGTCCGTGACCCACGTTGCGATTCCCGGATCGACGCACACGCCGCCGCCGTTTCCGATTCCGGACAGAACAACTTCCGGGCGAGGCGGCGCAGCGTTGGGTGTCAGCGATCGGACCCGCAAGAGTTTCCCCGCCAACGAGGCGGGATCCTGAGCAACCGCAGGGTTTCCGGTATCGCCTGTCAGAACCATGAGCTGGTCCGGGGCCGCGAACTCCAGTGACCCGCCGTTGCCGCTCGCGCCGCGCGGGATTCCACCGAGTACTTCCTTGGCGGTGTCACCCGGAGCGATGCGGACCACCCGGTTGTCCGTTCCGGTGGTGACGTAGGCATAGATCAGGTTGTCTTCGACAAACGTGGGGGAGAGTGCGATGTCGAGCAGGCCGCCGTCACCGCTGCCGTCGACGTCGATCTTGGCTACCTCGACCGGTGTCGTGTTGGGAGCTACCTGCATGATCCGGCCGGTCCGCCGTTCGGCGACCAGTCCGGAGTTCCCGTCCGGGAGTGTGACGAGCCCACCCGTGGTGTCGAGACAGGTTGCGATCACGGCGGTGTCGGCATCCTGACACGGTCCGAGGGGGCCGGTCCGCGGCGCCGGCGGCGTGGTCGACGGCGGCGGGTTCTCCGGCTGCACTTCCGCGCTGGCCTGGTTGGTCGGTTCGGGTGTGAACGGCGAGGCAGTCGATTCGTCGAAGTCGGCGCAACCTGCGAGCAACGATGTCCCGAGCACCAGCGCCAGTGCGCCCAGCGCTGCATGCCTACCCGTAGTCATGCCCAAGACGTTACGTAATGCACGGCAGATGCCGCCACGCCGGACCAAGGTTCCCCGTCGAGTTCGTGAATCGGTCATAGGCTCACCTACGTGACTGACGAGCGAAAAGATCCCAGCGAGTTGTCGGATGCGGACAAGCCGACGGGCAATGTGTCCAGTCCGTATGATTCGCCCACCGAACAATTTCCGACGGTGAGCGCCAAGAATCCGTTGCCGCGGACCGACGACGATCTCGATTTCGGTTCCACGAACGCCAACTCCCTGACCGAACAGATACCGACATACCGAGCACCTGGCGCGGATCAGCCGACCGTGGCTCTCGAGCGTGAGACGGCGTACGACGCTCCGATCGCCGCCGTCCCCACCGCCGAAGCCGTGGCAGGTACAACTGAGTCTCCGCGGGGCCGAGGCACTCTCGACCTCGGGTTGCTTGCACTGCGATTGGCCGTCGGTGGAACTGCGTTGGTGCACGGTCTGCAGAAGTTGACCGGTATCTGGAACGGGCCGGGGCTGAACGGGTTCGAGTCGATGCTGGCGGACGCCGGGTTCCAGCAGGCGAAGTGGATGGCGATACTCGGCGCCGTCGGTGAAGTCGCAGGTGGCGCCCTCCTGATCCTCGGGTTGCTGACTCCCGTTGCGGCAGCGTCGGTTCTGGCGGTGATGATCAATGCGTGGGCGCTGCGTCAGGCGAGCGCACCCGGCCTGGAGTACTTCGCCCCGGCCGGGACCGAGTACGAGATGCTGCTCGGAATCTGTGCGGGCGTCATCATTTTGACGGGACCAGGTCGTATTGCGCTCGACGGTCGTCGTGGCTGGGCAACTCGTCCGTTTATCGGATCGCTCGTGGTTTTGATCCTCGGTATCGCTGCCGGTGTCTGCACCTGGATCTTCCTGAACGGTGCCAATCCGCTCATCTGAAACTCGCGCCGTCGAACAAAACGAACCGCCGCTCTCCGAATCGGAGAGCGGCGGTTCGTTTGTGAAGGATCAGTCCTTGACGAGTACCGGGTCGGCGTTCGCGGACGGGATGGCCGTTCCGTCCTTGAGCTTGCGACCGAGGACCGACTTGCGGTGACCGTAGGCGAAGTACACGAGCACACCGATGGCCATCCAGACGAGGAACCGGATCCAGGTCTCGACCGAGAGGTTGAGCATCAGCCAACCGCAGGCGAGCACGGCGACGATCGGAACGAACGGCACCAGCGGGACGCGGAATCCGCGCGGCAGGTCGGGGCGGGTGCGGCGAAGGACGATGACACCGACACAAACCAGGACGAAGGCGAACAGCGTTCCGATGTTGACCATCTCTTCGAGCGTGCCCATGGGGAAGAACGCTGCCAGGACGGCAACGATGCCACCGACGATCAACGTGATGCGCATCGGGATGCCCTTGGCGTTGGTCTTGGCCAGGCTGCGCGGCATGAGGCCGTCACGGGACATGGCGAAGAGGACGCGGGTCTGGCCGAGCATCATGACCATGACAACTGTCGTGAGGCCGGCCAGGCCACCGAAGTTGATGGCGGTTTGTGCCCAACCGATTCCGTTGGCCTCGAATGCGGTTGCGAGGGTGGCGCTGGAATCGCCGACCAACGGACTGCCGTCCTTGAGTTCGGTGTACTTGACCATGCCGGTCAGTACGAGCGTGACGGCAACGTAGAGAACCGTGACGATGGCGAGCGAGCCGAAGATTCCTCGCGGCAACGACTTCTGCGGGTTCTTGGTTTCCTCGGCGGTGGTGGCGACGACGTCGAAACCGATGAAGGCAAAGAACACGAGGCTGGCGGCTGCGAGCAATCCGTAAGCGCCGTAGCTACTTCCGCCTGCGCCGGTCAGCCAGGAGAACAAGGTCTGATGGATTCCGCTTGCAGAACTCTCGGTTCCTTCGGACGGCGGGATGAAGGGGGAGTAGTTCTCCTTCTTGATGTAGAACGCGCCCACGACGATGACGAGCAGGACTACTGCGATCTTGATCGCGGTGATGATTGCGGAGACTCGCGAGGAAACCTTGGTGCCGATCGCGAGGATCAGCGTGATCGCGCCGATGATGAGCAGAGCGCCCCAATCGAAGCTGATCGAACCGATGTGGGCGGTGGTGCTTCCGCTGGCCCCGATGACGTTGCCGAGGTACAGCGACCAGCCCTTGCCGACGACGGCGGAGGCGAGAGCGAACTCGAGAATGAGGTCCCAGCCGATGATCCAGGCGGCGAACTCCCCGAACGTGGCGTAGGAGAACGTGTATGCGCTGCCTGCGACGGGGACGGTGGAGGCGAACTCCGCGTAACACAGCGCGGCGAGGCCACAGGCGATGGCAGCGAGAACGAATGCCAGTGAAATGGAGGGTCCTGCGACATTGCCTGCGGTTCGAGCAGTCAGCGTGAAGATGCCTGCGCCGATGACGACGGCGACTCCGAATACCGTGAGGTCCTTCGCGGTCAGTTCCTTCTTGAGCTTTGTCTCAGGCTCGTCGGTGTCCGCGATCGATTGCTCGACGGATTTGGTGCGCCATATGCCGACTCCGGGCATGTATTGCTCCTTGGTTGTTTCCCGTCGACCTTGTGGGTGACGGGCGGTGGCTGACTGTCGTCGTTGTGATGTGCGTCTCAGCGACCTGATGAGGGAACCACTGGTGAGCGCCGTGTGCAAGTCGGCTCGCTCGAACTGACCGAAATGATCACCTGACTGAAAGTCATCCCCCCTCATGTATCTGAATTGATCAGCTGGTGTCTGAAACCCTACGTCCAAGTGAATTCGCTCACGAGCCGGACGCGCGATTCGGTCTGAAATGTCTGATAGCTCATATCGTTCCGTTGGTGCTCCGCGTGTCGCCCGACTATTCGGTACCTGTCGGTCGGTCTTGCTGTCGATGAGTTGCACTGTCGCTGTACCAGCACGTCCCATTTCACCCGTATCGGGGCGACAGGCGAGAGGACCACCGCGTACCTGGATCCGGTCGAGCGTCCATCACGCGTCGTGGCAGAGTGTGTCGGCGACGGGATGATCGGATTGGGTTGTGGTTCAAGCTCATACAACACCGGAGGAAGTATGGCGTGTTCGGACGCAGTCGGTCCCGCGTTCTTCTCCGCGGTGAAATGAACCCGACTCTGTCGACCCTCTGTCGTGGCCCGTTGGCGAGCATTCTCGTGGAGCTGAGTTCGTTGCCGCACGTGCGGCTGCCCGAAAATCTTGTGTGACTGTCACATCGGCTACGGGCGTCTCGAGCCGCACGAGCGCTGACAGAAAAAATCCCCGGCCGAAAAGCGGCCGGGGATTTTTTCGATTCGTGGCAGAACTTACGGAACGTAGCGAACCGCGCCCTTGTCGGCGGACGTCGCCAGAGCGGCGTAGGCGCGCAGTGCTGTCGTCACGGTGCGCTGACGATCGACCGGCTGCCACGGGCGCTCCGAGGCCTCCATCTTCGCGCGTCGCTCGGCGAGGACGTCGTCGTCGACCAGGATCTCGAGCGTGCGCGAGGCGACGTCGATGCGAACCTGATCGCCGTTCTGGACGAGACCGATGATTCCGCCTGCGGCAGCCTCGGGGGAGATGTGACCGATGGACAGCCCGGAGGTTCCGCCCGAGAAACGACCGTCGGTGATCAGCGCGCATTCCTTACCGAGGCCTGCGCCCTTGAGGAAGGCAGTGGGGTGCAGCATTTCCTGCATGCCGGGGCCACCCTTGGGGCCTTCGTAGCGCACGACGAGAACGTCGCCGGCCTTGATCTTCTTCTGCAAGATGACCGAGACGGCTTCTTCTTGGGATTCGACGACGAGCGCCGGGCCCTGGAAGGAGAACAGTTCCTCGTCGATGCCGGCCGTCTTGAGGATTGCGCCGTCGAGTGCGATGTTGCCACGCAGGACAACCAAGCCGCCTTCGACGGTGTAGGCGTTCTCGACGTCGCGGATACAGCCGCCGGCCGCATCGGTGTCGAGGGCAGACCAACGGTTGTCCGTGGAGAACGGTTCGATGGTGCGCACGCCGCCGGGAGCCGCGTGGAAGAGTTCGATTGCCTCGTCGGTTGCCTTGCCGGAGCGGATGTCCCAGTCGTCAAGCCACTGGTCGAAGCTCTTGGTGTGCACGGTGGACACGTCGGTTTCGAGGAGTCCGCCGCGGCGAAGCTCACCGAGCAGGGCGGGGATTCCGCCGGCGCGGTGGACGTCTTCCATGTGGTAGTCCGAGTTGGGAGAGACCTTGGACAGGCACGGAACCTTTCGGCTGATCGCGTCGATGGTGTCGAGGTCGAAGTCGACCTCGCCTTCCTGCGCCGCAGCCAGCGTGTGCAGGACGGTGTTGGTGGAACCGCCCATGGCGACGTCGAGAGCCATCGCGTTGCGGAACGCTGCCGGGGTCGCGATGTTGCGTGGCAGCACCGACTCGTCGCCGTCGCGGTAGTACTTGAGGGCAGCCTCGACCACGGTGGTGCCCGCACGAGAGAAGAGTGCGTGACGAGCCTTGTGAGTTGCCAGCGTGGAGCCGTTGCCCGGCAATGCGAGGCCGAGGGCCTCCGTCAGGCAGTTCATGGAATTGGCGGTGAACATTCCGGAGCAGGACCCGCATGTCGGGCACGCGCTGCGCTCGACCTCGTCGAGGCCCTCGTCGGACACGGCATCGTTGGCAGAGGCGGAGATCGCGGTGATGAGGTCGGTGGGGGCTTGGGCCACGCCGCCGACGACCACTGCCTTACCGGCCTCCATCGGACCACCGGAGACGAAGACGGTCGGGATGTTGAGACGCATTGCAGCGTTGAGCATGCCGGGAGTGATCTTGTCGCAGTTGGAGATACACACCAGTGCGTCGGCTGTGTGGGCGTTTGCCATGTACTCGACCGAGTCGGCGATGATCTCGCGGCTCGGGAGCGAGTAGAGCATTCCGCCGTGGCCCATTGCGATGCCGTCGTCGACTGCGATGGTGTGGAACTCACGAGCGACGCCGCCGGCCGCACTGATGGCCTCGGCAACGATCTCGCCCACGTTCTTGAGATGCACGTGGCCGGGTACGAACTGGGTGTACGAGTTCGCTACGGCGACGATCGGCTTTCCGAAGTCGGAATCCGTCATTCCTGTGGCGCGCCACAGGGATCGGGCTCCGGCAGCATTACGTCCGATGGTGGTGGTGCGTGACCTCAACGGGGGCATGGGCGTGTTCCTTATGTGATCGTTGCTGGTCCACTCAAATAGAAGCGAGGGCCTTTCAACGCTACTCGCGTGTTACGGGCGCTTCTCTTCGGGCTGGTCCTGTGTGTTCTCGGCGACCTCGGATTCTGCGTCTGCTTCTGCAGCTGCTTCTTCCTCTTCGGCTTCCTTGGCGGCGAAGGCTTCTGCGGCAGATGCGTAGGGATCGGTGATGCGGCCGCCGCTGGCGATCGCGATCTCGGGAAGCCTGACGAAGCTGACCGCAGGCAGGGTCACCTCGGTTCCGTCGGTGAGTTCCGCGCGCGCCCAACTCCGCTTCGGGAAGCGGAAACCCTTGACGTCGTCCCAGGCGAGGGTGCGCTTGGAGAACGTCGAGCGGACCTCGAGGCCGTCAGGGCTGACGGTGGTGCGCAGTCGCGCGACGAGATAGACGGCGATGATCGGAAGGATCAGCAACCAGCTGAAGGCGACGGGCCACCCGAAGATCGGGAAGCTGACCGCGAACAGAAGGAACGCGCACGCCATGTAAGCGAGCTGCGAAATGCGGATGACGTGCCGAAGTGGTTTCGGCGTGTGGGATGATTGAGCCGGTGGCACGGGCTGCTGCGAAGTTGACACCTCTACATCTTCGCATTGCAGCCGATGTATCTCAGATTCTGGGACGGTCGACTCACCAAGTTTGCCGTTCGCGACTAGCGCCTCTACTGTCGAGTGCGTGAAACAGAATGAGTTGCTCGTAATCGGCCGGCGCGTCGTCGCCTGAGTCGATTTTTCAACTCACCAGATAACGACGCGCCACCCTCGCTCAGCAGATGCTGACGGGGGTTTTTTGTTGCCCGGAGCCAGAATCAGAGGATTTCCCAGTGAGCGCACCAACAGCACGGCCTCAACCCACGCCGCGCAAGTCAGGGACACCGAGCCCGACAACCGCGGCTGCCGCAACCCAGACGGCCAACCGTCGCCAGCTCCCGCCTGAGCGGGTAACCGGCGCGCAGTCTGTGGTTCGAGCCCTCGAAGAGCTCGAGGTCGACACGGTATTCGGCATTCCCGGCGGTGCCGTGCTCCCGGTTTACGACCCACTCTTCGATTCGGTCAAGGTCCGCCACGTGCTTGTGCGCCACGAGCAGGGTGCAGGCCACGCTGCCACCGGTTACGCCCAGGCGACCGGCAAGGTCGGCGTCTGCATGGCCACCTCGGGTCCCGGTGCGACCAACCTGGTCACGCCGCTGGCCGACGCGCAGATGGACTCCGTTCCGATCGTGGCGATCACCGGACAGGTGGCGCGCTCGCTGATCGGTACCGACGGCTTCCAGGAAGCCGACATCTCAGGCATCACGATGCCGGTCACCAAGCACAACTTCCTGATCACCGACGCGATCGACATCCCGCGCATCATGGCCGAGGCCTTCTACCTCGCGGCCAGCGGTCGCCCCGGCGCCGTCCTGGTCGATATCCCCAAGGACATCCTGCAGTCGCAGACCACGTTCTCGTGGCCGCCGGAGATGCGTCTGCCGGGCTACCGCCCGGTGACCAAGCCGCACGGCAAGCAGGTTCGTGAAGCTGCACGTCTGATCGCCGACGCCAAGTCGCCGGTTCTGTACGTTGGTGGCGGCGTCATCAAGTCCGACTCCTCGCCGGAGCTGCTCGAATTGGCCGAGCTGACCGGTATCCCCGTCGTCACCACGCTGATGGCCCGCGGAGCGTTCCCGGACAGTCACGACCTCAACTGCGGTATGCCGGGAATGCACGGCACCGTTGCCGCAGTCGCCGCTCTGCAGCGTAGCGATCTACTGATCACCCTCGGTGCGCGTTTCGACGACCGCGTCACCGGTCAGTTGAATTCCTTCGCGCCCGACGCCAAGGTCATCCATGCCGACATCGACCCGGCCGAGATCGGCAAGAACCGCTACGCGGACGTCCCGATCGTGGGCGACTGCAAAGAGGTCATCACCGAACTCATCGAGGCGATCCGTGCCGACATGGCCACGGGCACCACGTTCGACCTCACCGAGTGGTGGGCGTACCTGAACGACATCCGTCGTACGTACCCGCTGAGCTACGACCGTCCCACCGACGGTCAGCTGAGCCCGGAGTACGTGATCCAGACCGTCGGCAAGCTCGCCGGACCGGATGCCATCTACTGCGCCGGCGTCGGTCAGCACCAGATGTGGGCCGCGCAGTTCGTCGGCTACGAGAAGCCGCGCACGTGGCTCAACTCGGGCGGGCTCGGCACCATGGGGTACGCGGTTCCCGCAGCCATGGGCGCCAAGATGGGTATGCCCGACACCGAGGTGTGGGCGATCGACGGCGACGGCTGCTTCCAGATGACCAATCAGGAACTCGCAACCTGCGCACTCGAAGGTATTCCGATCAAGGTTGCCCTCATCAACAACGGCAACCTCGGCATGGTGCGCCAGTGGCAGACACTCTTCTATGAAGAGCGCTACTCCAACACCAACCTCGGAACGCACGGCGCCATCCGCATCCCGGACTTCGTGAAGCTCGCAGAAGCATTGGGCTGCCACGGAATTCGTGTCGAGCGTGAAGAAGATGTCGAAGCTGCGATCCGTGAGGCGCAGTCCATCAACGACAAGCCTGTCGTGATCGACTTCATCGTCACCGCCGACGCACAGGTGTGGCCGATGGTCGCTGCCGGAACGAGCAACGACGAAATCATGGCGGCCCGGGGCATCCGGCCGCTGTTCGACGACGACGAGGCAGTTGCCGAGCCCGCCGTCATCCACGAAGCCATGTCACGCGAGCAAGCCGGACCCGCCGCGGGCACAGGGGAGGATCAGAAGTGAGCACCAGTCACACCCTCAGTGTTCTCGTCGAGGACAAGCCAGGCGTGCTGGCTCGCGTCTCCGCACTTTTCTCCCGCCGCGGATTCAACATCGAATCCCTTGCGGTGGGCGGAACCGAGATCCCCGAGATCTCACGTATGACCATCGTCGTCACGGTCGACGAGTTCCCTCTCGAGCAGGTGACGAAGCAGCTCAACAAGCTGATCAACGTCATCAAGATCGTCGAGCAGGACGGTGAAGCATCCGTCGCTCGTGAGCTCGTGCTCATCAAGGTGCGCGCTGATGCAAGCGTGCGCACGCAGGTCATCGAAACGGTGAACCTGTTCCGCGCCAAGGTGATCGACGTCTCTCCGGAGTCCGTCACCATCGAGGCGACCGGTACTCGGTCCAAGCTGGATGCACTGCTGCGGATGCTTGATCCGTACGGTATCCGGGAGATCGTTCAGTCCGGGGTCGTGGCAGTCGGTCGAGGGCCGAAGTCGATCACGGCCACCCGCTAGTACTTTTAGACACGTAAAAATCCAAGGAGAGGTTGAGAACTGTGGCAGTCGAGATGTTCTACGACGACGATGCCGATCTGTCGATCATTCAGGGCCGCAAGGTTGCTGTGATCGGCTACGGAAGCCAGGGCCACGCCCATTCGCTGAGCCTGCGTGACTCGGGCGTCGATGTGCGCATCGGCCTCAAGGAAGGCTCGAAGTCGCGTGAGAAGGCTGAAGAGCAGGGGCTGACGGTCGGTACGCCGGCAGAGGTTTCCGAGTGGGCCGACGTCATCATGGTGCTCGCACCTGACACCGCGCAGGCGAGCATTTTCACCAATGACATCGAGCCGAACCTCAAGGACGGCGACGCGCTGTTCTTCGGTCACGGCCTGAACATTCACTTCGACCTGATCAAGGCCCCGGAGTTCGTCACCGTCGGCATGGTCGCCCCCAAGGGCCCCGGCCACCTGGTGCGTCGTCAGTTCGTCGACGGCAAGGGCGTTCCCGCGCTCATTGCCATCGACCAGGATCCCAAGGGTGAAGGACAGGCTCTCGCTCTGTCCTACGCCAAGGGCATCGGCGGAACCCGCGCAGGCGTCATCAAGACCACGTTCAAGGAAGAGACCGAGACGGACCTCTTCGGCGAGCAGGCCGTGCTCTGCGGCGGCACCGAGGAACTGGTCAAGACCGGTTTCGAGGTCATGGTCGAGGCCGGCTACGCACCCGAGATGGCGTACTTCGAGGTTCTGCACGAGCTCAAGCTCATCGTCGACCTCATGTACGAGGGTGGCATCGCCCGCATGAACTACTCGGTGTCCGACACCGCTGAGTTCGGTGGATACCTCTCCGGCCCGCGCGTCATCGACGCCGACACCAAGGAGCGCATGAAGGCGATCCTGGCCGACATCCAGTCCGGCGAGTTCACCCGTCGTCTGGTTGCCAACGTCGAGAACGGCAACACCGAGCTCGAGGGCCTGCGCAAGGCCAACGCCGAGCACCCCATCGAGGTCACCGGCAAGAAGCTGCGCGACCTGATGAGCTGGGTCGATCGTCCGATCACCGAAACCGCGTAATTCGCAGTTTCACGCTCCACGTCTCCACTGGCCTGATGCCGCGCCGGTTCAATTACGTTGAACCAGCGCGGCATTGGGCCGGAGTCGTTTTCCGGGTCGTCTGAGTCCGGATTCATATTCCATCGAGAATTTGCCCGCGAATGTGTCCACTATGTGGTATTGCCTACCGCGTTGTGGATTCCAAGTGAGCGCGCACTAAACTATCGGTGGTTAAACCACCTTCACACCCACCTAATCAGGGAGTTTGCACGTGAGCCAGCCTGGCCGTCCCGTTGTTCTGATCGCCGACAAGCTCGCGCCGTCCACAGTCGAGGCGCTCGGTGACGGTGTGGAGGTGCGTTGGGTCGACGGACCCGACCGCCCGGCGCTGCTCGCCGCGGTACCCGAGGCCGACGCGATTCTCGTCCGTTCCGCCACTACCGTCGACGCCGAGGTTCTGGCTGCCGGCACCAAGCTGAAGATCATCGGCCGCGCCGGTGTCGGCCTGGACAACGTCGAGATCCCCGCAGCCACCGAGCGCGGCGTGATGGTCGTCAACGCACCGACCTCCAACATTCACTCCGCTGCCGAGCACGCTGTCGCGCTCCTCATGTCGACCGCTCGCCAGATTCCCGCAGCAGACAAGACCCTGCGTGAGAACACCTGGAAGCGAAGCAAGTTCAACGGTGTCGAGATCCTCGGCAAGACCGTCGGTGTCGTCGGACTCGGCCGCATCGGCCAGCTCTTCGCGCAGCGTCTCGCTGCGTTCGAGACCACGATCATCGCGTACGACCCCTACCTGCCCGCAGCGCGCGCAGCGCAGCTCGGCATCGAACTGGTCACCATCGACGAGCTCGTCGAGCGCGCCGACTTCATCTCCGTGCACCTGCCCAAGACCAAGGAAACGGCCGGCCTGATCAACGCCGAGCGCCTCGCCAAGGCCAAGGACGGCGTCATCATCGTCAACGCCGCTCGCGGTGGTCTGATCGACGAAGATGCGCTCTACGACGCACTCGTCTCCGGCAAGGTCCGAGGCGCCGGTCTCGACGTGTTCAGCACCGAGCCGTGCACCGATTCCAAGCTTTTCGAGCTCGACAACGTCGTTGTCACCCCGCACCTCGGAGCATCGACGTCCGAGGCTCAGGACCGCGCAGGCATCGACGTGGCGAAGAGTGTTCTCCTCGCTCTGGCAGGCGAATTCGTTCCCGAGGCTGTCAACGTCTCCGGCGGCCCCGTGGGCGAAGAAGTTGCTCCGTGGCTCGAGCTGGTCCGCAAGCTCGGTCTCCTCGCTGCGACGTTGTCGCCCGAAGCTGTGCAGACCGTGCAGGTTGTCGCCACCGGCGAGCTGTCTGCCGAAACCGTCGACATCCTCGGACTGGCTGCACTGCGCGGCGTGTTCTCCGCCAGCAGCGATGAGGCTGTCACGTTCGTCAACGCTCCGGCACTGGCCGAGCAGCGCGGCGTGACCGTGTCGGTCGAGAAGCACTCCGAGGCTCTTGCTCACCGCAGCGCGGTCGAGGTGCGTGCAGTTGCCGCCGACGGCACGGTCACGTCGGTCACGGGTGCACTCACCGGTCTGCAGCAGGTCGAGAAGATCGTCAACATCAACGGACGCAGCTTCGACTTGCGCGCCGAGGGCCACAACATCGTCGTTCACTACAGCGATCGCCCGGGCGTTCTCGGTGTCCTCGGCACCGTCCTCGGAAACGCGGGCGTCGACATCCTCGCAGCAGCACTGAGCCAGGATGCCGAAGGCGAAGGCGCAACTGTCATCTTGCGCGTCGATCGCGTCGTCGGTGACGCCGAGGTCGAGGCAATCGTCTCGCAGCTCGACGCTCGCGTCGCCCAGGTCGACCTTTCCTGATTGTTTTTGCTGTGCGCCTTTATCAACCGCCCGCGGTTGATAAAGGCGCACAGTTCTACTGAGATGAGGACTCCATGAAGCTTGCGGTCATTCCGGGTGACGGAATCGGCGTCGAGGTCACTGCCGAGGCGCTCAAGGTGCTCGGCAAGTTGGTTCCGGATCTGGAAACCACCGAATACGATCTCGGTGCCCGTCGCTACAACGCCACCGGCGAGTTGCTCCCGGCGGACGAGCTGGACCAGATTCGTCAGCACGACGCAATTCTGTTGGGCGCCATCGGTGATCCGCGGATCGTCGCACCCGGCATCCTCGAGCGTGGTCTGCTGCTGAACATGCGCTTCCAGCTCGATCATCACGTGAATCTTCGCCCCGCACAGCTGTATCCGGGTGCGCTGTCGCCGTTGGCGGCCCAGCCGGAGATCGACTTCGTCGTGGTTCGTGAAGGCACCGAGGGTCCGTACACCGGAAACGGTGGAGCGATCCGCGTCGGCACCGATCACGAGATCGCAACCGAGGTGTCGATCAATACCTGGTTCGGTGCCGAGCGCGTGGTGCGTTACGCATTTGCCTTGGCGCAGACCCGGTCCAAGCACCTCACCTTGATTCACAAGACCAACGTGCTCTCCAACGCGGGCGCAATCTGGACGCGTGCAATCGAGACCGTCGGTGCCGAGTTCCCGGACGTCGAAACCGCGTACTGCCACATCGACGCGGCCACGATCTACATGGTCACCGACCCGTCGCGCTTCGACGTGATCGTCACGGACAACCTCTTCGGTGACATCATCACCGACCTCGCCGGCGCCGTAACCGGTGGCATCGGTTTGGCCGCAAGCGGAAACATCGATGCCTCGGGTACCAACCCGTCGATGTTCGAGCCCGTTCACGGCAGTGCTCCGGACATCGCCGGCAAGGGAATCGCTGATCCCACCGCCGCGATCCTCTCGGCCGCACTGCTTCTTCGCCATCTCGGACGCGAGGACGACGCCGCTCGGGTCGAGGCTGTGGTCGCTGCCGACCTGGCTACCCGCGGCGAAGGTCCCATCTCCACAACGGAGATCGGCGACCGGATCACTGCAGCGCTGTAAGGAATTCTTTCACGAGACTGACGCGCGTAAGCCTTTCGGCTTGCGCGCGTCAGTCGTTTCCGGCACCCCGATAGACTGGCCGGCATGCGTCTTGGTCGAATTGCCAGTCCCGATGGTGTTGCGTTCGTCAGTATCGAAGGTGAAGAGGATGCCCTCGTCGCCAAGGAAATTGCGGAGCACCCGTTCGGGAACCCCACATTTACCGGCCGAAGTTGGCCGCTCGCCGATGTTCGTCTGCTGGCTCCGATTCTCGCCAGCAAGGTGATCTGCATCGGCAAGAATTATGCAGATCACATCGCGGAGATGGGCGGAGAGGCTCCCGCGGACCCCGTGATCTTCCTCAAGCCGAACACGTCCATAGTTGGCCCGGGTGCCCCGATCGTCTTGCCTCCCACCTCGAACGAGGTGCACTTCGAGGGTGAACTCGCGGTCGTCATCGGTCAACCGTGCAAGGACGTTCCGGCGGCGAAGGCGTTGAGCGTGGTCCTCGGTTACACGATCGCCAACGACGTGTCGGCGCGAGATCATCAGCGTCACGACGGGCAGTGGACGCGCGCGAAGGGCCACGACACTTTCTGCCCACTCGGCCCCTGGATCGAAACCAGTCTGGATGCGTCCGACGTCGATATCAAGACCGAGGTGAACGGCCAGGTCAAGCAGGACAGCAGCACGGCTTTTCTCCTCCACGACATTCCGAAGATCATCGAGTGGATCTCGGCGGTGATGACTCTCTTGCCTGGCGACGTCATCCTCACCGGCACCCCCGCCGGAGTAGGCCCGATCGTCGACGGCGATTCCGTGTCGGTCACGGTCTCGGGGATCGGCACTCTCACGAACCCGGTGACCGCCAAGAGCTGATCCTGACCCGGTTCGTTCAGTCACGCGACTACTGAGGCCCCATCCAACCGGATGGGGCCTCCGTCGTGGTGTGAGGTCGAGAGGTGTCTGTCGCAGAAAAGTTGCAAGATGGTAACTATCGCCAGTGGGGTGATCGGGATTGCCTACCGACTCGAAGAAATCAGGCTCTGGGACTGACCTGCGGGTTTCATGACCCAGGCGAAGCTTCGCTTCTGATCCTCCTGGCGTTATGTCGGATTTGGCCAGGTTGGGAGAGTTCGCCCCACGGTTTGCTGTCGCGGCCCGTAACAGACCAAATTCCCTGAAATGTAACGCTGAGCAGTAGGGTGACCGATAACTGGATAGAAGCCGATGGGGCAATCGAGTGGATTGCGCAGAAACGTGGTGATACATGACGACCTTCGCGGAAGCCTCCCGGACAGCGGCAGGGCAAGCGCGGAACGGGCAGCGGCCGGTGTGGCGAGACAAGAAGCGCTACCTGTGGCCACTGGGTTTGCTGGTTCCTCTCAGCCCGTTCGCTGCGTGGTTCCTGGTCGACAAATTCAGTCTCGGGCTCTTCTGGGCCATCGGGGCGTGGCTGATCGTCATCGTCATTCCCCTGATCGATCTCCTGGCGGGCGAGGACGGCAACAGCCCACCGGACGAAGCGATCCCTGAATTGCAAGAGGATCGTTTCTACCGCTGGTGCACGTACTTGTTCCTGCCCCTCCAATACGTCGGGCTGGTGTTCGTCGCGTGGTGCTGGGTGAACGCTCCGATAGCGGCGGGGGAGAAGTTCGCGCTCGCGATGACTGCCGGCGTGGTTGCCGGTGTGGGGATCAACGCGGCGCATGAATTGGGGCACAAGAGTGAGAAGCTCGAGAAGTGGCTCGCGAAAGTAGCGCTCGCGCAGTCCTTCTACGGCCATTTCTACGTCGAACACAACCATGGTCATCACGTCCGCGTCGCGACGCCGGAGGATCCGGCCAGCTCGCGGTACAAGGAAAACTTCTGGTTCTTCTTGCCTCGCAGCGTCATCGGCGGCCTGCGCTCGGGATGGCGGATCGAAAGCGCTCGTCTGAGGCGTCAGGGGAGACGGACGTGGAGTTACCGCAACAACATCCTGAACGCGTGGGCGATGAGTGTGGTTCTGTTCGGCAGTCTGATCGCCGCGTTCGGCTGGGAAATTGCGCCGTGGCTCGCCGTTCAGGCAATTGCAGGCTTCACGTTCCTCGAGACCGCCAACTATCTCGAGCACTACGGCTTGCTACGTGCGAAGCGGCCTGACGGCTCGTACGTCCGGTGCTCGCCCGAGGACAGCTGGAACAGCGACCACGTCGTCAGCAATCTGTTCCTCTATCAACTTCAGCGTCACAGCGACCATCACGCGAATCCGCGTCTGCAGTACCAGAGCCTGCGAAGTGCGGCCGAAGCGCCGCAACTTCCAGCGGGTTACGCAGTCATGATCGTCTGCGCGTGGGTGCCGCCGCTGTGGCGAAAGGTCATGGACAAGCGACTGCTGGCCTACTACGACGGCGACATGACACGCATCAACGTCCTGCCGGGTAAGTGATCGGCCGGATGGAGGAAGGGCTGCCGGACTAACCTGTAGTACGACCATCCATCATCGCCGAGCCAAGTGAGCCATGACCAACAGCGAAGTACGCGTCCGTTTCTGTCCGTCACCCACCGGAACCCCGCACGTGGGTTTGGTGCGCACCGCCTTGTTCAACTGGGCATTCGCACGACACCACGGCGGCACATTCGTGTTCCGTATCGAAGACACCGATGCGCAGCGCGACAGTGAAGAGTCCTACCAGGCCATCCTCGACGCCCTCCGCTGGTTGGGGCTCAATTGGGACGAAGGCCCGGAGGTCGGTGGGCCGCACGCACCGTATCGCCAGTCCGAGCGTCGCGACCTGCATCTCGACGTTGTTGCCAAGTTGCTGGCCGCGGGCGAGGCCTACGAGTCCTACTCGACGAACGAGGAGGTCGAAGCGCGACACAAGGCGGCCGGACGCGATCCGAAGCTCGGATACGACAACTTCGATCGCGAGCTCAGCGACGAGCAGCGCGCTGCCTACATCGCCGAGGGGCGCAAGCCCGTCGTCCGCCTCCGGATGCCCGATTATGATCTGACCTGGAACGACCTGGTGCGGGGCGAGACCACGTTCAAGGCAGGCACCGTTCCGGACTTCGCGCTGACTCGCGGCAACGGCATTCCGCTGTACACCTTGGTCAACCCGGTCGACGACGCGTTGATGAAGATCACCCATGTACTGCGCGGCGAAGATCTGCTGTCCTCGACTCCGCGTCAGCTCGCGTTGTACGAGGCATTGATTCGTATCGGTGTCGCCGATTTCACACCGTCGTTCGGGCACTTGCCTTTCGTGATGGGTCAGGGCAACAAGAAGCTTTCCAAGCGCGATCCCGAGTCCAACCTCTTCATCCACCGCGATCGGGGCTTCATTCCCGAGGGATTGCTGAACTACCTGGCTCTGCTCGGGTGGAGCATCGCCGACGATCACGATGTCTTCTCGCTCGACGAGATGGTTGCGGCCTTCGACGTCTCCAAGGTCAACTCCAATCCTGCCCGCTTCGACCAGAAGAAGGCCGACGCGATCAATGCCGAGCACATTCGTCTGCTCGAGCCGGCCGACTTCGCCGGTCGTCTGAAGTCGTTCCTGGTGGAGCACGGACACATCGGCGCCGACGTCGACGAAGCGACGTTCACTGTTGCGGCGGACCTCGTGCAGACGCGCATCGTCGTCCTGTCCGACGCGTGGGATCTGCTGAAATTCCTGTTCGTCGACGAGGCGTCGTTTGCTCTCGATCCGGCCGCGACGGCAAAGAACTTGAAGGAAGATGCCGGTCCGGTTCTGGACGCGTCTCTTGCGGCGCTCGATGCCATCTCAGAGTGGTCGGCGGCCAGTATCGAGGAAGCACTCAAGAAGGCCCTCATCGAGGATCTGGAGCTCAAACCGCGTAAGGCCTTCGCTCCGGTTCGGGTCGCGATCACGGGCTCTCACATCAGCCCTCCGCTGTACGAGTCGATGGAATTGCTCGGTCGTGAGGTCTCGCTCGCTCGGTTGCGCGCCGGTAGGGCAGCGGTAACCGCCTAGATCGGACGGTCTTCCGGCCGAAAATGAAGCAAAAACCTCCTGTGACCATACGATTTGGTATTTGGGGCAGGGGTACTGGTAATCTTCTTTTCGGCCGGAGACGAGCCGCCGAGCACAACAGCGAAGCGGATCGAGCAAGGCTGGTGAGCAAGACCTTGGGGTATGGTGTAATTGGCAACACAGCGGTTTCTGGTACCGCCATTCTAGGTTCGAGTCCTGGTACCCCAGCGGAAATCCGGTCGATTTTGTGGCCGGACTCAGACAAGCTAAGCTTGCTGAGCATCCAAGAGCAAGACTGAAATACCACGTTTAAAAGCGTGTCCTGGCCCCGTCGTCTAGCGGCCTAGGACGCCGCCCTCTCAAGGCGGTAGCGCGGGTTCGAATCCCGTCGGGGCTACAAAGGAAAGACCCTCTGATCATTGATCGGGGGGTCTTTTCGTATGTGCGGGAAATGTATCCGGCGGTGCGAAAAACGATCACCCCCAGTCGAATTCGACTGGGGGTGATCGTCATCTCACTCTGTTGTCCGCGATCGGTTATCCGCTCTTACGGCGGAACTCTCGCTTGTGATCGGCCGGGCCATGCGTGTTGTGGACCTTGGACTGTCCGTCGCGATGGTCGGTCGATTTGGCGTTCTGATGATTCTTCCGTTCGAGGGCCTCACGGAACTTTCGTTTGGTTTCCTCCGATTGGGATTCGGGTTCGGACGGGGTGTTGCTGTCGAGATCGCTCATATGCTCACTCCTTGTTGTTGGGCCTGTTGGTGAAACTACGCCGGCCCGAATTCGATTGCTCGTGATTTTTCCGCTCACGAATCTCAGGGCTGCGGCGGCGGTGCGGTAGAGCCGGAAAGAGGCATCGCAGGCATCCCGAGCTTGCGGTGATCCCACGAACGAGTTCGATCGGGAACGAACCGTACCGCGACGCGCTTGTGGAGCATCGCGTCGACGGCCGGGCGGAGATCGTCGGTGTACGGGCCCGTGTATCGCTCCCAGACGCTGATTCCCACAGCGAAGAGGGCTTCCGGATCTTCGACGATGACCCCGGTACCCTCCATCGAGACTCCTCGGAGCGTGTCGTACGTCTGACCGTCTTCGATCAGGACGGACATTCGGGCGTCCCGGCGAAGATTGACGGCCTTCTGCGACTTGGCTTTGGTCTCGAACCAGATTTCGCCGTCGACTATCGCGAACCACATCGCGATCAGGTGAGGCATTCCGTCGGCGCTCAACGTCGCCATCGTTGCCGTACGGCTCTTTTCGACGAAGCTCGAGATTTCGGCCTCGGTCATCGTGATCTGACTACGCTGCTTTCCTGCCATGGTCGCGTCGCACTCCTACGTGCTCGAGGATCTGAAGGCCTTACTGTGTCACGAATTACAGACGCTTGTGGAGCGCTTCGGCAGCTGCGAGAAGGTCCGCCGCCCAGCGAGCTCCCGGTCGTCTACCCATCCGATCGATGGGGCCGGAGACCGAAATCGCGGCAATGACAGCGCCTGCCGAGTCGCGGACGGGAGCCGCGACGCTGGCGACACCGGGCTCACGTTCGGCCGCGCTCTGTGCCCAGCCGCGCCGGCGAACCTCGAGCAGCACTCGTTCGCCGAAGGATGCATCGGCGAGGACGGTCCGTTGGGTTTGTGGATCTGCCCATGCGAGAAGGACCTTGGCGCCGGATCCGGCGTTCATCGGCAGTCGGGCTCCGACGAGCACCGTGTCACGCAGGCCGGTCGGTGGTTCCATCGACGCGACGCAGATGCGTTGTGTGCCTTCGCGACGGTACAGCTGGACGCTTTCGCCGGTGATTTCGCGAAGGCGGGGGAGGATGAGTCCGGCCGCAGCAATGAGTGGATCATTAGCGGTGGCAGCGAGTTCGGCGAGTCCGGGCCCTGGGCACCACTGACCGTCCGAGTCGCGAGTGAGGAGTCGATGGACTTCGAGACCGACGGCGAGTCTATGGGCGGTCGCGCGCGGCAAACCGGTTCGTGCACAGAGTTCGGTGAGGCTGCACGGTTCCTCAGCTACTGCATGAAGCACGCCCATTGCTTTGTCCAGGACGCCGATGCCGCTATGCTGTCTCATAGGTCGATACCAGTTTCTCGCATAGTGGGATGCTACCGCATTTCCTGGAGGGATAGCGCATTTCCTCGGGACAGTCTGCATCTGCTGTGAAGGCTGGGGACCTACTTCACGCGCGGCGGGCCAGCCCGTAGTCCGCCGACGCGAGGCTACGTACAGAGGTGGAAGACATGGCACAGAAAGCACGCACTCTCGCCGAGAAGGTGTGGGACGACCACGTTGTCGTGAAAGGGGAGGGGCAGGATCCCGACCTCATCTACATCGATCTCCACCTCGTTCACGAAGTGACGAGCCCCCAGGCATTCGACGGACTTCGCCTGGCGGGACGCCAGTTGCGCCGTCCCGACCTGACGATCGCCACCGAGGACCACAACGTTCCGACGATCGACATCGACAAGCCGATCGCAGATCCTGTGTCCAAGACTCAGGTCGACACCTTGCGCCGAAATTGCGAGGAGTTCGGAGTTCGCTTGCACCGCATGGGCGATCTCGACCAAGGCATCGTGCATGTGGTCGGACCGCAGCTCGGCCTGACGCAGCCCGGAACCACCGTGGTGTGCGGCGACAGTCATACGTCGACGCACGGCGCATTCGGTGCGCTCGCAATGGGAATCGGCACCAGCGAGGTCGAGCATGTGATGGCAACGCAGACATTGTCGTTGCGCCCCTTCAAGACCATGGCGATCACGGTCGACGGCGAGCTGCCTCCCGGCGTCACGAGCAAGGACTTGATCCTCGCAGTCATCGCCAAGATCGGCACCGGCGGCGGCCAGGGCTACGTACTGGAGTACCGCGGCGAGGCCATTCGCAAACTGTCGATGGAAGCTCGTATGACCATCTGCAACATGTCGATCGAGGCCGGAGCCCGCGCGGGCATGATCGCACCGGACGAGACCACTTACGAGTTCATCAAGGGCCGTCCGCATGCACCGTCCGGCGCAGAGTGGGACGAAGCCGTCGCCGCGTGGGAGTTGCTCAAGACCGACGAGGGCGCGGAATTCGACAACGAGGTTCACATCGACGCAAGCGCATTGACGCCTTTCGTCACGTGGGGAACCAATCCGGGACAGGGTGCGCCGCTCGGCGACCGTGTGCCTGATCCCGAACTGATCGTCGACGAGAGCGAGCGTCAGGCAGCCGAGAAGGCGCTGACCTACATGGGTCTCGACGCCGGTATGCCGCTTCGGGATGTTTCTGTCGACACCGTGTTCGTCGGTTCGTGCACCAACGGACGCATCGAAGACCTGCGCGCAGTGGCGGAGGTGCTCGAGGGTCGCCATGTGGCAGAGGGCGTTCGGATGCTCATCGTTCCCGGCTCGATGCGGGTGCGGGCTCAAGCCGAAAGCGAAGGTCTCGGTGAAATCTTCACAGCGGCAGGGGCTGAATGGCGCCAGGCCGGTTGCTCGATGTGCTTGGGAATGAACCCTGACCAGCTTGCTCCCGGCGAGCGTTCGGCATCGACGTCCAACCGGAATTTCGAAGGCCGACAGGGTAAAGGCGGCCGGACTCATCTGGTTTCCCCGCTCGTCGCGGCTGCCACGGCGGTCCGCGGAACGCTCTCGGCACCGGCCGATCTGGTCTGACCCACTTACCATCTCGAGGAGAATTTCGATGGAATCCTTTACCACGCACAAGGGTATCGGCGTCCCGCTGCGACGCTCGAATGTCGATACCGACCAGATCATCCCTGCCGTGTACCTGAAACGGGTGACGCGCACCGGATTCGAGGACGGGCTGTTTGCAGGCTGGCGTACCGACCCCAACTTCATTCTGAATCTGGCTCCGTACGACAAGGGAAGCGTCCTCGTGGCCGGTCCCGATTTCGGCACGGGCTCTTCGCGTGAGCATGCCGTGTGGGCTCTCTCCGACTTCGGATTTCGGGTCGTCATTGCTTCCCGGTTCGCCGACATCTTCCGCGGAAACGCCGGAAAAGCCGGTCTCGTAGCGGCACAGGTCGAGCAGAGCGACGTCGAATTGCTCTGGAAGTTGCTCGAAGAGCAGCCCGGACTGGAATTGACAGTAGATCTCGAGAATCGGACCGTCAGCGCCGGAACTACGGTGGTGCCGTTCAATATTGACGACTACACACGGTGGCGTCTGCTGGAGGGTCTCGACGACATCGGACTGACATTGCGGCAGGTAGACGCGATTTCCGAGTTCGAAAAGTCAAGGCCTTCATGGAAACCGACTACCCTTCCAGCCCGAATTTCGCAGGGCTGAACCGAAATCCGCAACTCCGCGCGGGAAGAGAAATAGGTCACCATTTCGCAGTCACGTTGAATGAGAATTGGCGTGGCACATAGACTCTTGCCGTTATCAGGTTTACCGTGGTTCTCAGTCGGTCCGACGGTGGACCACAATTAGCGGAGGAATTTCAATGAACAAGGCAGAGCTCATCGATGTTCTGACTGAAAAGCTGGGTTCGGACAGGCGCACAGCGACCGACGCAGTGGAGCACGTCGTGGACACCATCGTCCGCGCCGTCCACCGTGGCGAGAGCGTGACCATCACCGGCTTCGGAGTCTTCGAGCAGCGTCGTCGTGCAGCACGTGTTGCACGCAACCCGCGTACGGGCGAGACCGTCAAGGTCAAGCCGACGTCGGTTCCGGCTTTCCGTCCGGGTGCGCAGTTCAAGGCTGTTATCGCTGGTGGACAGAAGCTTCCGGCCACCGGCCCGGCAGTCAAGCGTGGCGTAGCAGCACCGGCCACCAAGGCTGCAGCCAAGAAGGCTGCTGCCAAGAAGACCGCAGCCAAGAAGGCTCCGGCCAAGAAGGCTCCGGCCAAGACCGCAGCCAAGAAGACGGTTGCCGCGAAGGCTCCCGCCAAGAAGGCTCCGGCCAAGACCGCAGCCAAGAAGACGGTTGCCACCAAGGCTCCCGCCAAGAAGGCTCCGGCCAAGACCGCAGCCAAGAAGACGGTTGCCACCAAGGCTCCCGCCAAGAAGGCTCCGGCCAAGACCGCAGCCAAGGCTCCGGCCAAGAAGGCTCCGGCCAAGAAGGCTCCCGCCAAGACCGCAGCCAAGAAGGCTCCGGCCAAGAAGGCTCCGGCCAAGCGCGCAAAGTAGTCGCGTTCGGGTGAAAAACCCGATGCCGTAAGACAAAGAGGTGCAGCCGCGGATCAGATCCGCGGCTGCACCTCTTTTTTGCTGTCTGGGAGAAGTGTGAATTCTCCTGTGTTTCAGTGCTTTGCAAAACTACCGAATCGAGCTGAGTGTCGGTTGGTCCAAATCCCTCAGGAGTTGGCGACTTTGGGGAGCGGGCTGTCGAGGTGATCCGCGGCTACCAGACGGCCGTCGAGGAACGAGAGCACCCAAGTGCTCGCCTTACGGTTGCGCGCCGAGGGCAGTGTTACACCGGCCGTATCAGCCCACCAGCGCATCAAATCGGGGATGACGCCTCCTTGGCTGCAGATTACGGGAGTGCCCTCCAGTGCGGCGATCTGCAGCGCACGCGCCCTGGCGGCGTCGGGATCGGCCTCGTAACCTTCTTCGGTCAGAAGAGGTTCCGTCGAAATCTCTACACCCAATGCCTCCGCCAATGGCATCACAGTGTCGATGCAGCGCGTACGGTCAGCCGCGAAAACCGAATCGGCTCCGAAGATTTTCAGCTGTTCGACCAAGGCGGCGGATTGCTCTTTGCCCTTGGCGTCGAGTGGACGCACATTGTCGTCGCCCTTGTATCGCTTACGGCTTCCAGCTTTTGCGTGGCGGACGAGTAATACCGTTTTCGTGTCAGGCCGAAGGGAAACGAAGCGGCGAAGAATCATTCGATCCATCGGGTAGGAAAGATGATCGGCGACCTCGGTGACCGGAAGCCAATAGAGAACATCCACTTCGCTATTCGGCCCGAAATCTCCGTCCACTGCTTCGGCCGACCAGTATTCGACCCGTTTGAGTTTGCGATGTCCCGGGATCGGGTACGTCACGCCACCGAGGTGCCTTCCGAAACGTCCGGTGATCGAGGTCTCTTCGCGGACCTCCCGAACTGCTGCGGTCAAGAAGGTCTCGCCGGGATCGAGCTTTCCTTTGGGGAATGACCAGTCGTCGTACTTCGGTCGATGTACGACGGCGATCTCGATGGCGGAAGGATCCTGAGGAGCCTTCCGCCACAGAACCGCGCCTGCGGCAAAGATGTTGGCTTTGACCGGCTTGTCGTTCATTGTGTGATCCGAGCCCGTCAAGACCCGCTGGCGGTGCGGCTGCGCATCAACGACTGTTGATGCTCACGTACGTCCTCACCGCGTTCGGGGGCAGCGACCCAACTCCCGTCCGGATGCAGTACCCAGCAGCGAGTTCGGGGATCGAGCGCGGAGTCGAAGATGTCACCGAGTTGCTTCGACAGTTTCGGGTCCTTGACCTGCACCATGACCTCGACGCGGCGATCGAGGTTGCGGTGCATCATGTCTGCGCTGCCGATCCAGAATTCGTCGGCCGAGCGGAAATGGAACATTCGCGAGTGTTCGAGGAAGCGTCCGAGAATGGAACGTACTTCGATGTTTTCGCTGAGGCCGGGAACGCCCGGCTTGAGCGCGCAGATTCCGCGGACCACGATCTCGACGGGGATACCGGCCTTGGATGCGCGGTACAACGCGTCGATGACCTGCTCGTCGACCAATGCGTTGGCCTTCAAGCGGATACCGGCATCGCGGCCTGCGAGCTTGTGAGCGATCTCGTTGTCGATCCGCTCGATGATCCCGCGGCGAACCCCGTACGGCGCTACGAGAAGGTTGCGGTAGCTCGTCTTTCGGGAGTATCCGGTCAGCGAGTTGAAGAGGTCGGTGAGGTCTGCACCGATCTCCGGTGCTGCGGTGAGCAATCCGACGTCCTCGTACATGCGCGCGGTCTTCGGGTTGTAGTTGCCCGTGCCGATGTGGCAGTAACGACGAATGGTCGAGCCCTCTCGTCTGACGACGAGGCACGTCTTGCAGTGAGTCTTGAGACCGACGAGACCGTAGACGACGTGAACGCCGGCCTGCTCGAGTTTGCGTGCCCACTTGATGTTGGCCTGCTCGTCGAAGCGGGCCTTGATCTCCACCAGCGCGACAACCTGCTTGCCCGCTTCGGCGGCGTCGATCAGTGCATTGACGATGGGGGAGTCGCCGGAAGTGCGGTACAGGGTCTGCTTGATCGCGAGCACCTGCGGGTCGGCGGCGGCCTGTTCGATGAAGCGTTGAACGCTTGTGGAAAACGAGTCGTATGGGTGGTGGACGAGCACGTCGCCTTCGCGCAGGGTCGAGAACACGCTCTTCGGAGTCTCGCGTTCACCGAACGCCGGATGCGTCGCCGGGACGAACGGAGCGTCTTTGAGAGCGGGGCGGTCGACGGCGTAAACCTGCCAGAGGCAGGACAAGTCGAGGAGACCGGAAACTTCGATCACGTCGGCCGGATCGACGTCGAGTTCACGCAGAAGCAGTTCGAGCATGTGCTCGGTCATGTCGTCGGCAACTTCGAGGCGAACGGGTGAACCGAAACGACGACGCGCCAATTCACGTTCGAGTGCCTGCAGCAGATCCTCGTCCCGATCTTCTTCGACCTCGAAATCGGCGTTGCGTGTGATTCGGAAAGCGTGATGTTCGACGATTTCCATTCCGGGGAACAGCACGTCCAGATGAGCCGAAATCAGTTCTTCCATCGGGAGGAAAGAATCGATGGTGGACGAAGATGTCGTGCTCTTGACTCGCACGAACCGGCCGACGTTGTCGGGAACCTTGACGCGAGCGAAGTGTTCGCCGCGGGTGACGGAGTCCTTCACTGTCACGGCGAGGTTGAGGCTCAGTCCGCTGATGTAGGGGAACGGGTGGGCGTGATCGACTGCCAACGGCGTCAGTACCGGGAAGACCTGCTCGTGGAAATGCGCCGAGAGCCGGCCGTGATCGTCGGCACTGAGGTCGGCCCATCGAACAATTGAAATGCCTTCTGCCGCCAGGGCAGGGCGGACTGAGTCGAGAAACACGTGTGCGTGCTTGTCGGCGAGTTCCTGGGTGCGACGCGCGATGAGCGCCAATTGTTCGCGTGGGGAGAGGCCGTCGGCGGACCTGACCGACAGTCCCGTCTCGTCGCGGCGCTTGAGTCCGGCGACCCGGACCATGAAAAATTCGTCGAGATTGGAAGCGAAGATGGCGAGGAACTTTGCGCGTTCGAGCAACGGCAGTGACTCGTCGGCGGCCAATGCGAGAACACGGGCATTGAAATCGAGCCAGCTGAGTTCGCGGTTGAGGTAACGATCCTCGGGAAGTCCGACGAGCAATTCGGGTAGCTCTGCCTTGGTAGCTGCAGGGGGAGCGCCCGGGATGTTGGTGGCGACCGCGACGGCCTGAGATCGCGGCGAGGTGGCCGCGCCGTTCTCGTGCCGGCCGGAGCTGTGGTCTCCGTCCGACTGGTCTTCGGAAATACGGTTTTCGAGTGCTTCGCCATTGCTCACTCGTCGATCATCCCCCACAATCGCGCGGTCCGACAATCGATGAAAGAAAATTCATCGACTGTTCGACGGCGTGGCCTTGAGTCTGGTCAACGAAGCCGATGTCGCGGGGCCTACTCCCAGTGCTCGCACAGTGCCGAGATCGGCATGGGTGTCGACGTCGGTGCGCAGTCCCGGCCATTGGCCGTTGAGTGGACGAGCACCTGAATTGGCATGTCCAAGTGCGGATTCCGGCCCGAACCGAGGGTCGAGCGCGCTTTCGCCGCACGCAAACAATGCGGAAGTGCCGGTGCCGTGGTGATCGACGACGACTGAACGTCCGCCGCTTCGGGCCGCGGCCACGGCCTCCGTCAGTTCGCTCGGTTGCATGGCGGGCAAGTCGGCTTGCAGCACAACGAGGTCGACCACTCCGCGCTTGGCTCGGATATCGGCGGCCGCTGCACTCAACGCCGCGTTGAGGGTTTCCTCCGTGCGCGGTGTTGCGCCGTTGGTTCGGGCGGCGTCGGGAGCTGGATCGGCGTAGACCGTCACGCCTACGGAATATGCAAGGGCGGCAACGGTGGGGTCTGGGGTGACCACTGTGACGCTGTCGATGGCCGAGACGGCTGCAACTGTGGCGAGGGTGTCGTGAAGCATGGCCAACACGAGGTCTGCACGCGCGTCCGAGTCGAGTTCGCCCGCGAGGCGGGACTTGGCCGATCTCAAGGACTTGACGGCCACTATCGCATGCATGGGGCGTTCGATCTCCGTGCGCGCATGCGGTGTCACCACGGCGTGTGGGTACGGGGGTTCCGCGCTGTCCATCCCTCGATCTTGCCAGTCATCACGCTCGGTGTCCGCGGCTGCCCACCGCAGTGCACCACAGGCGATACTCTGTGCAGACGATTTTTCTGGCGGCGACCCGCTTCGCCGGGTAGACGGGGTGAGCGTGTGAGTAAGGCAGCTGTATTGGGCGCAGGTTCGTGGGGAACGGCGTTGGCGAAGGTGATGGCCGAGGCCGGAACCGACGTGACGATGTGGGCCAGGCGTGAAGAGGTCGCGAAGCGCATCGACACCACGCACGAGAACAGCGACTATCTGCCAGGCATTGCTTTGCCTTCGTCGATTCGCGCGACCCACCACCACGAGGAGGCGATGGCAGGTGCTGACTTCATCGTGCTGGCGGTTCCCTCGCAGTCGCTACGAGCAAACCTGGAGCAGTGGAAAGGCTCGATCGGACCCGATGCGACTCTGCTGAGTCTGGCCAAGGGAATCGAGACCGGGACGCTCATGCGCATGAGCCAGGTCATCGTGTCGGTGACCGGCGTGGAACCGGGGCGCGTCGCGGTGCTCTCGGGCCCGAACCTTGCACACGAGATCGCCGGCGGGCAGCCCGCGGCGACGGTGATCGCCTGTTCGGATTCCTCGCGTGCCCTCGCTCTCCAGGATGCTTGTGCTACCGGCTATTTCAGGCCGTACACCAACTCCGACGTCATCGGATGCGAGATCGGTGGTGCGTGTAAGAACGTGATCGCGCTGGCCTGCGGCATGGCCGCCGGCAGTGGATTCGGCGACAACACGGTTGCCAGCATCATCACCCGTGGGCTCGCCGAGACGATTCGTCTCGGCGTTGCGCTCGGCGCCAAGGCGTCGACTCTTGCAGGCTTGGCGGGCGTCGGTGACCTGGTAGCGACCTGCACGTCCGAGTTGTCGCGAAACCGGACGTTCGGAGAGCGGCTCGGACGAGGCGGGTCGATGGAGTCGGCACAGAAGGCAACCAACGGTCAGGTCGCCGAGGGCGTGAAGTCGTGCACGTCGGTACGCGCACTCGCTGCCGGATACGACGTGGAGATGCCGTTGACCGACGCGGTCCACCGGGTGTGCCACGAAGGCATGGCCGTCAGCGATGCGATCGGTCAGTTGCTCGGACGCCGGACGAAGCCGGAATGAGTGAAATCGGTGTGGGTCGCTTCGAGGATTACGGGGATTCGACGCGCAGCGTGAGCGCCGTCGCGCGCGAACACGCCGCGGGTCAGCCCATGCAACTGGGCCCGATATTCGCAGCGCCGTACCAACTTTCGGCGGACGAAGGTTCCGAGTCCGATACCTATGCACGTGCATCGAACCCGGGTTGGCGCGGACTCGAATCCGCGCTCGCGGCGCTCGAGAGAGCGGACCACGCCCTCGTCATGGGATCGGGGATGTCCGCGATCACCGCTACCTTGCGCAGCGTCCTCGTCGCGGGGGATACCGTCGTCGTGCCCTCGGACGGGTATTACCAAGTGCGGTTGTACGCGAACGAGCGCCTCGCGCCGTTGGGAATCACCGTTCGCGAGGTTTCGACTCTGCAGATGGGCGACGCGAGCTTCGTAGATCTGCTCGACGCGTCACCGGGCCGCGTGGTCGTCGTCGCCGAGACGCCGTCCAACCCGGTGCTGGACGTGGTCGACCTTCGCGTGCTCGCCGACGTGTGCCACCGTTCGGGTGCGCTGCTGATCGTCGACAACACGACCGCGACACCGCTGGGTCAGCGCCCGCTCGAATTGGGTGCCGACGTCGTGGTGGCCAGCGGTACCAAGGCTCTCAGCGGGCACAGTGACCTCCTGATGGGTTACGTCGCCACCTCCGATGCGGCAGTGAGTCGGCGAATCGAGCGTGAGCGACTTCTCTCGGGAACGGTGCTCGGCCCCTTCGAGACGTGGCTTGCGCACCGGAGCCTCGGCACGGCAGGCCTGCGATTCGGGCGTCAGTGCGACAACGCGCTGGCGCTTGCCGAGATGTTGGTAAATCACAAAGCAGTCCGGTCCGTTCGTTACCCCGGCCTTCGCGGTGACCCGTCCCACGCAACGGCATCCGGTCAGATGAATCGATTCGGTGGATTGGTGAGCGTCGAGTTGGATTCGGCTCAGGCATTCCACTCGTTCGTCGAAGCGAGCGCTCTCGTCACGGCTGCTACCAGCTTCGGCGGGATCCACACGACGGCGGATCGCCGTGCGCGCTGGGGCGATCCGGTCAGTGCAGGTTTTGTCCGAATCGCTTGTGGCATCGAGGACACCGCCGATCTCCTGGCCGACATCGAGCGCGCACTCGACGCGTAAACGGGCCGGGTCGACGAAATCGGTCCGGCCCGATCGCGTGCCGCAGTCGATTCGGCGGTACGGTTTGACGCGTGAACAGCAGTCGTACCCGCGTGGCCGTGATCTTCGGTGGCCGGAGCAATGAGCATTCAGTGTCCTGTGTTTCCGCCGGAAGCGTCCTGAGCAACCTCGACCCCGATCGGTACGACGTCGTACCGATCGGCATCACCGTCGACGGTTCCTGGGTGCTCGGTTCGAGCGACCCCAGTTCCCTCGCGATCAGCGGGCGCGCGCTGCCGTCGGTCGACAAAGACGGAACGTCGGTGGTCCTCAGCGCGGACCCCACCCGCGAGGGCGAGGTCATCTCCTTCGACGGCTCCGACGCCGGTGCTGTGCTCGCGTCGGTCGACGTCGTGTTCCCCGTTCTTCATGGGGCTTACGGTGAAGACGGCACGATTCAGGGTCTGCTCGAACTTGCCGGGGTTCCGTACGTCGGACCCGGAGTTCTGGCCAGCGCCGCCGGCATGGACAAAGAGTTCACGAAGAAGCTTCTTGCTGCTGAAGGACTTCCCGTCGGAGTGCAGGTCGTGCTTCGACCGGGAACCGCAACGCTGACCGAAGAGCAGAAGGCGGAATTGGGCCTTCCGGTTTTCGTCAAGCCCGCTCGTGGAGGCTCGTCCATCGGCATCACTCGGGTGAGCAATTGGGACGGTCTGGACGGGGCGATCGCTCATGCACGCCTGCATGATCCCAAGGTGATCGTCGAAGGCGCGATCATCGGCCGCGAGGTTGAATGCGGCGTCCTCGAATTCCCGAACGGCGACGTCAAGGCGAGTGTGGTCGCCGAGATCCGGATGCCCGATTCCGACGCCGATTCGGACGCGTTCTACGACTTCGACACCAAGTACCTCGACGACGTCTGTGAATTCGACATCCCCGCGAAACTCGACGAGTCGGTGAGCGACCAGATCAGGGAGCTTGCTGTCCGCGCGTTCAAGGCACTCGATTGCCAGGGACTCTCGCGGGTCGATTTCTTCGTCACGGCTGACGGCCCGGTGATCAACGAGATCAACACGATGCCCGGGTTCACTTCCATCTCGATGTACCCGAAGATGTGGAACGCCACCGGAATCGATTACCGCACTTTGATTTCGACTCTGGTCGACACCGCCGTCGCTCGCGGCACCGGCCTTCGCTGATCAGGGAACCGCGACCGGCGCCGGGTCGAGAGGCTTCTGTTCGAGAGTCGCCGTGATGGTGTCGGAGATTTCCTGAATCGGCGTCGGACCGGTCCCGTCGGGGATCGTGATACCGATGTATTCACCGCGGTCTACGGCAAACCAAGTGCTCGCCGCCAAACCGATGTCGGTTCCCGAGACCTGGAACCACTGGACACCGTTCACGACCTGTAGTGCTGCAGCCTGGTCGAACTCGGACGGACGGTCGAGTCCGCAGCGCAAGACGATCGGCTCTCCTTCGCTGCGCTGCCACGCTGCCGCACCGGCCGGAGCAGGTTCCACCAATTCGGCTTTCGTGAAGTCGTCGATCTTGTCGGGGAGCGCGCCGAGAAGGGAAACGCAGGCCGGCGACTCCGCTGCCGGTGCCGGTACGGGTCCCAATGCAACCGGCGAGAGTTCAGGGTTGTTTCCCGCGACGACGGCCGCGATCACTACTCCGACGATCAGGGCTACCGGGAGTGCGATGGCGGTGGCGATCAGCGCCGGACTGCGGCGCTCTGACGGATCGTCGTCGCCGTCGGGGTCGATGTCGGCGTTGTCTGCGGTGGAGGTGTTTTCTGCCATGCTCAGTTCTTCGCTCGGGTCCTGGTCCAGTCGATCAGCGGTCTTGTCACTTCTGAGAGCATGTCGGTGAATCGGTAGGATTGCCGACACACGCGTGAGCTTGCAGAAGCATTCACGACCACAGCTAGAAGGTACCGCAGGCCGCTTACGAGCGAATTGCGTCGGCATTGGAGAGACTCATCGCATCATCGGAGTTCACTGCATCATCGGAGTTCGGGTCGGAGCCCACTGTCGAGCAGGTGGGGGAGTTCGACGTGATCGCGCGATCTCTTCTCGGCCGAATCCAACCGGTCACCACTGAATTGGGGCCGGGTGACGATGCCGCCATCGTGACTTCCGGAGACGGCCGTGTGGTTGTCTCGTCCGACATGTTGGTCGAAGGTCGACATTTCCGAATGGATTGGTCTTCACCACGCGACATCGGCCGGAAGGCAGTGGCACAGAACGCTGCTGATGTGGTCTCGATGGGAGCGCGGCCGACGGCCTTCACGGTGTCTCTGGGGTGCCCGCCTTCGACACCCGTCGACGTGGTCGACGCAATCTCCGCGGGAATCTGGGACGCGGCAACCGATCTGGGTGCCGGTGTGGTCGGCGGTGACCTGGTCCAGTCACCGGTGATCGTGGTGTCGGTGACCGTGCTCGGCGATCTCGGTGGCCGTGCGGCAGTTCTGCGTTCGGGAGCAAAGATCGGTGACAAGATCGCGGTCGCCGGGTTGTTCGGTTGCTCGGCAGCAGGGTTGGCACTACTACTCGACGAAGCCGTACTGCTCGACAAGCCCGCAAACTTTCCAGATTTGCTTGCCTCCCATCGCGTTCCGAATCCGCCGTATCAATCGGCATGGGACGCCGCAGAATCAGCACATTCCATGACGGACGTGTCCGACGGATTGATCGCGGACCTCCGACATCTCGCAGAGGCCTCGCACGTGCGGTTCGACATCTTCTCGGCTGCGGTTCCGACCTCACCGGATGTCGCATCGGCGGCCGAGGCGCTCGACGTCGATCCGCTGGACTGGATCCTCTCCGGTGGTGAAGATCACGGATTCGCAGCAACTTTCGGGCCTGAGGTCGAGATTCCGTCGGGTTGGATCGTGATCGGTGAGGTTGCCGCCGGTTCGGGCGTGAGCGTCGACGGTTCGCTTCGCGAGAGCGACGGGGGCTGGCACAGCTTTTCGACCACCGGTACCACCGCGGTATAGGTTGCTTTCATGGCTGTATACGCACTTGGAGACAGAGTTCCGGACATTCATCCGGACGCATACGTCCACCCGGACGCGGTGGTGATCGGCGCCGTGACTCTCGCAGCGGGTACCTCGATCTGGCCGCAAGCGGTATTGCGTGGTGACTACGGAACCATTTCGGTGGGAATCGGATCGAACATCCAGGACGGAACCGTCATCCATTGCACCGCCATCGATGCGACTGTCATCGGTTCCGGTTGCGTCGTGGGCCACAACGCGCACATCGAGGGATCGACCATCGAGGACCATTGCCTGATCGCGTCGGGGTCAGTTGTTCTCAACGGAACGGTGATCGGGACGGGGTCGATCGTCGCCGCGGGTGCGGTGGTGGCCAACAAGATGCAGGTTCCCCCGCGCAGCATGGCACTCGGTGTGCCCGCCAAGGTCCGTGCGGGATACGAAGTTCCGCTCGGCCACCTCGACGGAAACGTCAAGATGTACGCAGCCAATGCGGCGTACTACCGCGACGCGTTGCGCAGGCTCGACTGATGGCGCCGCTTGCAGAGATCGTCGATCCAGGGTGGGCGCGGGCACTCGAACCGGTCTCGGAGCAGATCTCCGCGATGGGTAAGTTCTTGCGCGAAGAGATCGCTGCGGGACGGGAGTACCTGCCGGCGGGGGAGAACGTCTTGCGTGCGTTCACGAACCCTTTCGAGGACGTTCGAGTGCTCATCGTCGGTCAGGACCCTTATCCGACGCCCGGTCACGCTGTCGGGTTGAGCTTTTCGGTTGCACCGGACGTGCGGCCGGTTCCGCGAAGTCTCGGCAACATCTACAAGGAGTATCACCAGGATCTCGGGTTGCCGATACCGCCGAACGGCGATCTGACACCGTGGTCGAAACAAGGTGTGCTGCTTCTCAATCGCGTTCTCACCGTGCAGCCGGGTCAAGCCGCTTCTCATCGTAAGAAGGGCTGGGAGCCGGTGACCGAGCAGGCTATCCGCGCTCTGGTCGCGCGGTCGTCGCCGATGGTGGCGATCTTGTGGGGTCGTGACGCGGCCACTCTCGCGCCGATGCTCGGCGACACACCGATCATCGAATCCGCGCACCCGTCACCGCTTTCGGCCTCGCGTGGCTTCTTCGGTTCGCGCCCCTTCAGTCGTGCGAACGAACTCTTGACCGGACTCGGAGCCGATCCGGTCGACTGGAATCTGGGCTGATCGAACGGTGTCTGCACGAACCGGCCTGCCGAACGTCGAGTCGCGACGTTCGGCACGGCAGTTCGACTAGGCCTGCTTTGCGGAAGTGAAATCGGGCCGACGCTTGTCGACGAACGCGTCGACGCCCTCGCGTCCGATCGGGCTGTTCGCTGCGATGGCGATGGACGCGGCTTCGGCGTCGAGTTGCTCGGCGAGCGAGTTCGTCCGCGACGAACGCAGCAGTGCTTTGATTCCCGAGTACGACGTACTCGGTCCGTTGGCCAGAGCGCGGGCGAGGCGAGCTGCCTCTTCTTGGACCTCGTCGTCGCCGACGAGTCGGGTGAGGATCCCCAGGCGGACGGCTTCGTCGCCACCGATCACCGAATCGTTGAGAAGAATCTCGCGAGCGCGTGCCACGCCGACGATGCGTGGAAGCGTCCACGACATTCCGCCGTCCGGGGTGAAACCGATGGAGGGGTACGCGGGGCGAAGCTTGGTGCCGGTGCCGCCGATTGCGACGTCGGCGAGGCAGACCAGGCTCATTCCGGCGCCGGCAGCCCATCCGTGGACCCCGGCCACCACTGGAGCGGTCGCAGCGTCGAGCGCGCGAACGAACACGTGGAAGACGCGGGCAACCTCGGCGACGTACTCGCCGCGGTCAGGGGCTGCGGCGAACGCACGGACGTTGCCGCCGGCACAGAAGTTTGCGCCTTCGCCGACCAGAAGGATGCTCCCGATGTCGTTTCCGACTGTCTCGAGCGCCTGCGCGCCCTGAACCAGTCCTTCGTCGTCGAGGGAGGTGCCGTTGGCGGCGGTGGAAATGGTGATGCGGAGTACGCCCTCGTCGAGGGTCACTTTGCTCAGGTCATCGATGGAAGTCACTCAACGCACATTACGGGTGTCGGACAGCCATGCGAAACACGGGGACACATAGATACAGCCACATAGATACAGCCACATAGATACAGCCACATAGATACAGCTCTGCCCCCGTCACCGAAGTGACGGGGGCAGAGCCTGCAATAGTTTGTGCTCGGGCAATCAGCCCCGAGCGACCTTGCCTGCCTTCAGGCAGGAGGTGCACACGTTGACCTTACGGGTGTTACCCGGGGCAACCTCGGTACGAACAGACTGAATGTTCGGGTTCCAGCGACGATTGGTACGCCGGTGCGAGTGCGAGACCGACTTACCGAAGCCGGGCCCCTTGGCGCATACGTCGCAGACGGCAGCCATAGTCGCGAACTCCTTGTTAGAAATGAATATTGAAGTGGTTACCCTACACGGTAGGGCAGCCAGAATTACAATCCGAATATACTCGACTTCGAACCGATCCTTGACCGCTCACTGTGCAGTCGAACGTGAAAACAGTCAATCAGCAACAAACAAAGTGCAGCATTATTTCGTGTAGCCCGTTCGAGGCAACCGTGTAAGAGTAACCGCTTCCGGCCCGAATGGCCAAACCGCCCGGTAATGACGGTTGCGCAGAAGCGTCGGACTACCCTCGACTGCACCGATCACCGATCTCTTTTTCATCGTCAGTCTTTCCATCGTCGAGGGGAACCGTCAGTGGGGGAAGTGCAACGCGTCGCCGAAGAAGCGGAATCCGTCGCGGACGGACATCTGCTGCGGCGCTGGGCCCGCCGGGCGGTCGACAGCCTCCAGAAACGTCGCGGTGAGATCAACAACCTCAACGTCTTTCCCATCCCTGATTCGGATACCGGCACCAATCTGCTGTTCACGATGCGGGCTGCACTCGATTCCGCTGAGACGATCGAGGACGACGTCCGCAGTGCGGGCCGCGTCGCCAACGCTCTGGCTCGGGGCGCCGTGTCCGGTGCTCGCGGTAATTCCGGAGTGATCCTCTCCCAGGTGATCCGGGGCATCGCCGAGAGCGTTCAAGGTGAGCACATCGACGGCCGAAGCTTCGCGAACTCGCTGACCACGGCGACGACGCTGGCCTCTCGGGCTGTCTCCGATCTGGTGGAAGGCACCATCGTCACGGTATTGCGCGCATCGGGAGTAGCAGCGCAGGAGTGCGTCGACACCAGGACACCGAGCGGCGAGGATCTTGCATCCGTGGTTGCCGCCGCTGCCGACGCCGCTGCGGTCGCACTGAACAAGACGCCGGAGCAACTGGACGTTCTCGCGTCCGCCGGGGTGGTCGATGCCGGGGGATTCGGTCTGGTTCTGATCCTCGACGCCTTTGTCGAGGTGCTGACCGGGAAGCCGCAGGTTCGCGAAGATCTGGGGACGCCGGACCCGAGGTCGAGCGCAGTTGTCGACGTCAGCGCATTCGATCACGATTGGGCTCACAAGAGCCCGATCGAATGTGGTGATCACTCGGAACAGGATTTCGAGGTCATGTACCTCGTCGACGACTCCGACGACGATCGCATGACGGCGCTGCGCACGCGGCTGTCCGTCCTCGGAGATTCGACGGTCATCGTCAGCGACGGTTTCGGCGGCTGGTCGGTGCACGTGCATTGCTGCGATGCCGGTGCAGCCGTGGAAGCCGGCCTCGAGGCCGGGAAGGTGCACGGTATTCGCATCAGCAGTTTTCTCGTCGACGAACGCGACCAGTTGGTGGCACGGGCGGAGAGGCGATTCCCCGGGGCCGGCGCGCGCGGCGTACTGGCCGTCGTTGCCGGTGACAGCGCGGCGGCGTTGTTCGAGAGTGAGGGTGCGACGGTTCTTCGGTGCGACGATGCGCCGGTGACACGCGCACAACTGCTCGGCCGCATTCGTCAGATGGAACGCAGCGAAGTTCTGGTGCTGCCGAACGGCGCCTTGACCGCTCAGGAACTCGTCGCAGTCAGTGCTGCTGCACGCGATCCGCTTCACCAGGTTCTGCTGCTGTCGACGTCGTCGATGGTCCAGGGCCTGGCAGCACTTGCCGTTCACGACCCTCAGCGCAACGTCGCCGACGACGGCTTCACGATGTCCGAGGCGGCGGCCGCCACGCGATGGGGATCGTTGCGGATCGCGGTCGAGCGTTCGCTGACCTACGTCGGGACATGTGATCCGGGTGACGCGATCGGTCTGATGGGGCACGAGGTGGTGCTCATCGGTCCCGACGTCGCGGAGTCGAGTGCGCGACTGGTCGACCTCGCGCTCGGATCCGGTGGCGAACTCGTGACCCTACTCATGGGCGCAGACGCGCCGGACGACCTGGCCGGGCAGCTCGAGGCGCACGTCGTCGCGCACCACCCGGGCGTCGACGTGCTCGTCTATCAGGGTGATCAGCCGGGTGACCTGTTCCAGTTGGGTGTGGAGTGATCGAACCGGGTCTGTCGGTGACTGCTGATATACGAACACATGTGCTTACCGCGACACTGTGCTGGAGGAACTGATGGCGACGCTCGCCGACCCACTCGATCGGCTGCTGGGAAAGAAGACCGCGGACGCGCTCGACGAGGCATTCGAGATCCGCACCGTCGAGGACCTGCTGCGTCACTACCCACACCGGTACGCGTCGGCAGGCAAGGAGCTTGCCGAGAAGGAGCCGCCCGAGGGTGAGCACATCACCATCATCGCGCGGGTGGCGTCGGCGGCCGTCGTGAAGATGAAGAACCGTCCGGGGCAGATGTTGCGAGTATCGCTGGCGACTGATTCGCAGACCGTGGACGTCACGTTCTTCAACCCGCAGAAGGTGCGGCACGTCATCAAGCCCGGCGTTCGGGCGATGTTCTCCGGGACGGTGAAGTACTTCCGCGGCAAGTGGTCTCTCACTCATCCGAGCTACCTGATTCTCCCGGAACCTCGTGTCGGCGAAGAGGAGTCGGTAGTTCCGCTTGCATCCATCAAGGGAGCCGGTGACCTTGCGGGCCTGGCTCGCGCAAATCAGGATCCCGGCGCCGAACTCGATCTGTCCGTCTTCGACCGCGCGTTGATCCCGCTGTACCCGGCGACCCGCGAGGTCGAGAGCTGGACCATCATGCGGTGCGTGCGGCAAGTGCTCGACCAACTCGATCCGATCGAGGAGCCGTTGCCCGCCGAGACTCGGGCCGAGCACGGATTCATCGGTTTGGACGAGGCGCTGCGCACCGTTCACCTGCCAGATACCAAGGAAGACATCGAACGAGCACAGGATCGTCTGCGTTTCGACGAGGCGCTGTCTCTGCAGTTGGTCCTCGCGATGCGTCGTCACGACAATTCCGAGCGTGTGGCTCCGGCCTGCGCTCCGGTCGCCGGCGGGATCGCGGACCAGTTCGAGGAGATGCTCCCGTTCACTCTGACGGAGGGACAGCAAGCAGTCGCGGAGGAGATCTCCACCGACCTTGCCCGCCCACACCCGATGAGCCGCCTTCTTCAGGGCGAGGTCGGGTCAGGCAAGACGATCGTGGCTCTGCGCGCGATGCTGCAGGTCGTCGATGCGGGTTATCAGTGCGCATTGCTCGCACCCACCGAGGTCCTGGCAAATCAGCACGCGCGATCACTGCGCAAGATGATGGGCTCGCTGGCTGCAGGTGGTGAACTCGGTTCTGCCGAACATTCCACCCGTATCGCCCTTCTTACCGGCTCGCTGCCAGTCGCTGCGAAGCGCGCAGCGCTGCTCGAAGCCGTGACCGGCGACGCCGGGATCGTCATCGGTACCCATGCGCTCATTCAGGACAACGTCGAGTTCTTCAACCTCGGCATGGTTGTCGTCGACGAGCAACACCGCTTCGGCGTCGAGCAACGTGATCAGTTGCGATCACGTGGCCGTGAAGGACTGAGTCCGCATCTGCTGGTGATGACGGCAACGCCGATTCCGCGAACCATCGCCATGACGGTGCTCGGCGACCTCGAGGTCTCGACCCTGCGAGAGCTTCCACGTGGGCGAACCCCGATCAAGAGCAGTGTCGTGCCCGCGAAGCAGAAGCCGCAGTGGGTCGATCGCGCATGGGAACGAATCCGTGAGGACGTAGCCGACGGCCGTCAGGCGTATGTCGTGTGCTCGCGGATCGGTGACGGCGAGCAGGGTGCAGGCGAAGACCAGTTCACCGAGGAGAAGCAGCCCGAGACCAAGTCGGCGGTCGACGTCTTCGAAGAGTTGTCGAGTGGTCCGCTGGCCGATCTGCGAGTCGGGTTGCTGCACGGTCGACTGCCTTCCGACGAAAAGGACGTGGTGATGAGCGCGTTCAACGTCGGTGACATCGACGTCCTCGTCTGTACGACCGTTGTCGAAGTCGGTGTCGACGTTCCGAACGCGACGGTGATGGTGATCGTCGACGCCGAGCGGTTCGGCGTCAGTCAGCTCCATCAGTTGCGTGGCCGCGTCGGTCGAGGGAAACACCAGGGCCTGTGCATCCTCGTCACCGGAAGCAATCCCGGGGGGCCGGCGTACGAGCGGCTCTCGGCGGTGGCAGCGACCAACGACGGGTTCGAACTGGCTCAACTCGACCTCGCGACCAGACGTGAAGGAGACATCCTCGGTGCGGCGCAGTCGGGCACAACCTCGAATCTGCGGCTGCTTTCCCTCATGGCCCATGGAGACATCCTCGAGTCCGCCAGGGAGTTCGCTCAGGGAATCGTCGACTCCGATCCGTCGCTCGACGGTCATCCCGCCCTCGCTTCCATGGTGACCGCCGCCCTGGACTCCGACCGGATCGAGTACCTCGAGAAGTCGTGAAGGGTATGACGACAAGCTGAAATCGAATAGCACGAGGACCGCCGGGTTGGTTTCTCGATTCAGTCCGAAATATGAGACTCCGCATGTAGACGCAAGATGAAATCGGGGTAGTTTTCTCGAATGTTCTCCAAAGTGCTCGTCGCGAACCGCGGCGAAATTGCGATCCGTGCCTTCCGCGCCGCCTACGAACTAGGTGCCGGAACCGTCGCGGTGTTCCCGTACGAGGATCGGAATTCGATCCACCGTCTCAAGGCAGACGAGAGCTACCAGATCGGGGAGAAGGGTCACCCCGTTCGCGCGTATCTCTCGGTCGAGGAAATCGTCGCCGCCGCCAAGAGCGCCGGAGCCGACGCCATCTACCCCGGTTACGGTTTCCTCTCCGAGAACCCGGACTTGTCGGCGGCGTGTGCCGAGGCAGGCATCAAGTTCGTCGGCCCGTCCGCCGAGATCCTCGAGTTGACCGGAAACAAGGCTCGGGCCATCGCAGCGGCAAAGGCCGCCGGTCTCCCGGTGCTCGCGTCTTCGGAGCCGTCAGCGGACATCGACGAGTTGCTCGCAGCCGCCGAGGACATGACCTTCCCGCTCTTCGTCAAGGCTGTCGCAGGCGGCGGTGGGCGCGGAATGCGCCGCGTTGCGGAGCGCTCACAACTCAAGGAATCGATCGAAGCCGCAGCGCGCGAAGCGGAATCGGCCTTCGGCGATTCGACGGTCTTCCTCGAGCAGGCCGTCATCGACCCCCGGCACATCGAAGTGCAGATCCTCGCCGACGAGCAGGGCAACGTCATCCACCTCTTCGAGCGTGACTGCTCGCTGCAACGTCGCCACCAGAAGGTGATCGAGCTCGCTCCGGCGCCCAATCTCTCCGAAGAGTTGCGCGCCAAGATCTGTGCCGACGCCGTCGCCTTCGCGAAGGAGATCGGATACACGTGCGCGGGCACCGTCGAGTTCCTTCTCGACAAGCGCGGCAACCACGTCTTCATCGAGATGAACCCGCGAATTCAGGTCGAGCACACCGTCACCGAAGAAGTGACGGACGTGGACCTGGTCCAGTCGCAGCTCAAGATCGCGTCCGGTTCGACGCTTGCAGAACTTGGTCTGTCACAGGAGACGATCAAGCTTCGCGGCGCGGCGCTGCAGTGCCGCATCACGACCGAGGATCCGGCAAACGGATTCCGCCCGGACACCGGCCGTATCACCGCGTACCGCACCCCGGGCGGAGCCGGTATCCGCTTGGACGGTGGCGCCACACTCGGCGCCGAGGTCGGAGCGTACTTCGATTCCATGCTGGTCAAACTCACTTGTCGCGGTCGCGACCTCGAAGCCGCTGTGGCGCGAGCTCGCCGCGCGGTCACCGAGTTCCGCATTCGTGGTGTCTCGACCAACATTCCGTTCCTGCAGGCGGTTCTCGACGACCCGGACTTCCGGGCCGGACGTGTGACGACCTCCTTCATCGAGGAACGTCCTCAGTTGCTGACTCTGCGTTCTTCGGCAGACCGCGGCACGAAGATCCTGACCTACCTCGCGGATGTGACGGTCAACAAGCCTCACGGTGAGCGGCCCTCGGCGGTGTACCCGCAGGACAAGCTGCCCAAGATCGATCTTTCGACGCCTCCTCCTGCCGGTAGCCGTCAGCGCCTGCTCGAACTCGGCCCCGAAGGTTTCGCAAAGGCACTGCGTGAGCAGAAGGCAGTCGGCGTCACCGACACCACCTTCCGTGACGCGCACCAGTCGTTGTTGGCCACGCGAGTTCGAACCAGCGGACTGCTCGGAGTAGCGGGGCACGTTGCGCGGTTGACGCCGGAACTGCTCTCGATCGAAGCCTGGGGCGGCGCGACCTACGATGTGGGACTTCGCTTCCTGCACGAGGATCCGTGGTACCGGCTTGCCGCACTGCGTGAGGCGATTCCCAACATCTGCCTCCAGATGCTTCTTCGCGGTCGAAACACGGTGGGCTACACGCCGTATCCCGAAAAGGTCACGCGCGCATTCGTTCAGGAAGCCACCGACACCGGCATCGACATCTTCCGAATCTTCGACGCGCTCAACAACGTCGACCAGATGCGCCCTGCCATCGACGCGGTGCGTGAGACCGGAACGGCTCTCGCCGAGGTGGCGTTGAGCTACACCGGCGATCTGTCGGATCCGAACGAAACGCTGTACACGCTCGACTACTACCTGAAGTTGGCAGAAGAGATCGTCGATGCGGGCGCTCATGTGCTCGCGATCAAGGACATGGCGGGCCTGCTGCGCGCTCCGGCGGCCACCAAGCTCGTGACGGCGCTACGCAGCAACTTCGATCTTCCGGTTCACGTCCACACGCATGACACCCCCGGTGGACAGTTGGCCACGTATTTCGCCGCGTGGCAGGCGGGCGCCGACGCAGTCGACGGTGCTTCGGCGGCACTGGCCGGAACCACCAGTCAGCCTGCGCTCTCGGCCATCGTTGCCGCCGCTGCGCACTCCGAGTTCGACACCGGACTGAACCTGCAGAACGTGTGCGACCTCGAACCGTACTGGGAGGCGCTGCGAAAGGTGTACGCGCCGTTCGAATCCGGACTGCCGGCGCCGACGGGACGTGTGTACACGCACGAGATTCCGGGCGGCCAGCTCTCCAATCTCCGGACCCAGGCCGTTGCTCTCGGTCTCGGCGACCGGTTCGAAGAGGTCGAAGCCAAGTACGCCGACGCGGACCGCATGCTCGGGCATCTCGTGAAGGTGACGCCGTCGTCGAAGGTCGTCGGCGACCTCGCCCTCCACCTTGTCGGCGCCGGCGTGCCTTCGGAGGAGTTTGCCGCAGATCCGGCGAAGTTCGACATTCCCGACTCCGTGGTGGGCTTCCTGCGCGGTGAACTCGGTACGCCTCCCGGTGGTTGGCCGGAACCGTTCCGCAGCAAGGCACTCGAAGGACGTGGCCAGGCCAAGCCCGAAGCGACGTTGTCCGCTGAGGACGAGGTGCTGCTCGAGGGCTCGTCGAAGGACCGTCAGGCGACGCTGAATCGTCTGCTGTTCCCCGGCCCGACAAAGGAATTCCTCGAACACCGCGAGAAGTACGGTGACACGTCGCGGCTTTCGGCGAACCAGTTCTTCTACGGTTTGCGGCGCGGCGACGAACACCGCGTCGAGTTGGCTCCCGGCGTTGAGCTGATCATCGGTCTCGAAGCGATCTCCGAGCCCGACGAGCGCGGCTACCGCACTGTCATGTGCATCCTGAACGGCCAATTGCGCCCGGTCTCGATCCGCGATCGCTCCATTGCCAGTGACGTACCGGTGGCGGAGAAGGCCGACAAGAACAACCCGGGCCACGTGGCGGCACCGTTCGCGGGTGTCGTGACGCTCGCGGTGAAGGAAGGCCAGAAGATCGAGGCCGGCGACACCGTGGCCACGATCGAAGCAATGAAGATGGAAGCGGCGATCACCTCGCCGCGCGCCGGCGTCGTCTCTCGGATCGCGATCAGCGCCGTCCAACAGGTCGAGGGTGGAGACCTGCTGGTAGTCGTCTCGACGGGGGAGAGCGCCGCAGAGTGACACGCATCATCTCGGGACTCGCGGGCGGTCGACGCCTGCGAGTCCCGCCGAGCGGCACCCGTCCGACGTCGGATCGGGTTCGTGAGGCGCTGTTCAGTGCTCTCGAAGCGCGCATCGATCTCGAAGGGTGCGCGGTTCTCGACCTCTTTGCGGGTTCGGGTGCTCTCGGCCTCGAGGCGCTCTCGCGGGGAGCCGAGCACGTTGTTCTCGTGGAATCGGATGCCAAGGCTGCTGCCGTCATCAAGGCGAACATCGGCACTGTCGCGTTGCCTGGGGCGACGGTTCGCGCCGCTCCGGTTGCGGCCGTGGTCTCGGGTCCGAGCGCGCGTGAATACGACATCGTGATCGCGGACCCACCGTATGCGGTAACCGACGAGGCCGTCGTGTCCATGCTCACCGATCTGCAGGCCAACAAATGGGTGGGGGAGGGCACGATCGTGGTACTCGAACGATCGTCGCGCTCGCCGGAGACCGTGTGGCCTCAGGGCTACGAGCCGATCAAGGCCAAGAACTACGGTGAAGCCCGCATCGAGCTGGCCACCTGCTACGGTCTGGACTCATGACTGGCGCCGTCTGCCCCGGATCCTTCGACCCTGTGACCAACGGTCACCTCGACGTAATCGGAAGAGTTGCTGCGCAATTCGACGAGGTCGTGGTCACCGTGCTGATCAACAAGAGCAAGCGTGGCATGTTCACGATCGACGAGCGGATCGAGATGCTCGAAGACGCGACGAGTCACCTGCCCAACGTTCGCGTCACGTCGTGGCACGGATTGTTGGTCGACTACGCGAAACAAGAAGGCCTCAGCGCGATCGTCAAGGGTCTGCGCGGCGCGAACGACTTCGATTACGAGCTGCAGATGGCTCAGATGAATCAGAAGCTCACGGGCGTCGACACACTGTTCGTCGCCACGAATCCGACGTACAGCTACCTGTCGAGTTCTCTGGTGAAGGAAGTCGCGACTTTCGGCGGCGACGTCTCCGACATGTTGCCGGCCAAAGTGCATTCTCGGCTACTCGCACGTATCGCCGAGCGAGCAGCCGAAAACAGCTGATCCCCGACACACCGACCACGACGACACCCCGTTGGCCGTTCTTCCGGCAAACTTGGACAGGAACGGGCACAGGTCCGAGTGGACCGGTGACGATGTGGGCCGATTTCGGCCGGTAGAGATTGGGGTTGCTTGTGTACCGCGTATTCGAGGCACTGGACGAACTGGTCGCAATTGTCGAAGAGGCGCGCGGTGTTCCCATGACCGCAGGGTGTGTTGTGCCTCGCGGTGACGTACTCGAGCTACTCGACGACGTCCGGGACGCAATTCCGAGCGAGCTGGACGACGCTCAGGACGTCCTCGATCATCGCGACAAATTGGTCGGTGACGCGCGAGCAAACGCTGAGAAGACGGTCAGCAGCGCCAATGCCGAGGCAACCTCGACTGTGGAGAACGCACGCGACGACGCCGACCGGATTCTGTCCGATGCCAAGGCTCAGGCCGATCGCATGGTTGCCGAAGCGCGTGCGCACGCCGATCAGTTGGTCGAGGACGCCGAAGCAGAAGCGGAACGGACCGTCACCGACGGCCGTCGTGAGTACGAGGCCGTCACCGGACGGGCGCGTGCCGAGGCCGATCGGATGATCGAGTCCGGCCAGGCCTCGTACGAACATTCGGTGGCGGAGGGAACGGCGGAGCAGGCTCGTCTGGTGTCGCAGACCGAGGTTGTCCAGTCCGCTCACGCGGAATCCGCGCGAGTGATCGACGCCGCTCATGCCGAGTCCGACAGGATGCGTTCGGAGTGTGACCTGTACGTGGACACCAAGTTGGCCGAGTTCGAAGAGTTCCTCACCGGGACCGTTCGGTCGGTCGGGCGTGGTCGTCAACAGCTTCGAACGGGTTCGGGAGTTCCCGACTACCAGGACGACGATCGTCGTTCCGAGCGGCGCCGATAGAGCAGACAAGTCAGTCGAGGGTGGGTCGTCCGATATGGGGCGGCCCACTTTTTCGTGGATCGAATTGGGATTTGCCTTGTAGCTGCCGTATTGTGGAGTGGTTGCCCATACCAGTTTCAACAGTTAGGTGAGTTCTCTTTGTCAACGCATCGTCGTAGTTCGTCGCATCAGTCAAGTGATGCGGGATTTTTGCTGGACACGGTCAAGCTCGGTCGTCGTCCAGGGTCGATGCGTACCGTCGAGAGAACAATTCAGTCCCCGAACCGTATCGGTCTCGATCTGATCGCGATCGAAGCGGGCGCGGACATAGATCTCGATCTTCGTCTCGAAGCAGTGTCCGAAGGCGTTCTCGTCACCGGAAACGTGCACGCACCCACCAAGGGTGAATGCTCGCGGTGCCTTGAACCTTTCACCGACACCGTGGACATCTATCTCACGGAGTTGTTCGCTTACCCGGACAGCACCACCGAGGAGACGACGGAAGAGGGAGAGGTCTACGCGGTCGAAGACGACGAAATCGACCTCGAACCGGTCATCGTCGATGCAGTCGGGCTGGCGCTTCCGCTCCAGCCTCTGTGCAGTGACGATTGCCTGGGATTGTGCTCAGAATGTGGCATTCGCCTGGCGATTGCGGAATCTGGGCATGGGCATGACATACTTGATCCTCGCTGGGCTGGTCTCGCGGCCAAATTTGGCGTGGAATCAAACACCAGCGAAAATCTTGTGATCACCGAAGCCGAGGAGAAGTAGAAGTGGCTGTCCCCAAGCGCAAAATGTCGCGATCCAACACGCGGTCGCGTCGTAGCCAGTGGAAGACCACTGTGCCCACCCTCGTTACCTGCCCCAACCGTGGCTGTGGCGAGCAGACCCTTCCCCACATCGCATGCCCGTCATGCGGTACTTACAAGGGCCGCCAGGTAACCGCTGCTGTCTAGTTCTCCCCGGAGAAAGACTATGACGAGCGAAAATACAGTTTCAGCCGCCGGCGGCGAGGGCAATCACGACAAGCTCCTCGCCGCTGTCGGCGTAGATATAGAGCCCGGTCTTCTGACCCTGGCTCTCACGCACCGCTCGTACGCGTACGAGAACGGCGGACTGCCCACGAATGAGCGCCTCGAGTTCCTCGGGGATTCCGTTCTCGGCGTCACGGTGACCGAAAATCTCTACCTGTCCCACCCGGACAAATCCGAAGGTGATCTGGCGAAGATCCGTGCCAGCGTGGTCAACATGCATGCACTCGCCGAGGTTGCCAGGACTCTGGGTGAAGGTGGACTCGGAGCACACCTGCTGCTGGGTAAGGGCGAGGAAATGACGGGCGGCCGTGACAAGCCGTCCATTCTCGCCGACGGTATGGAGTCGATTCTCGGCGCCATCCACCTGCAGCACGGCATCGAGACTGCGCGACGCGTCGTCCTCGATCTGTTCGACGATCTACTCACTCGCGCACCGCTTCTGGGCGCGGGTCTGGATTGGAAGACGAGTCTGCAGGAACTGACCGCAGAACACGGTGCCGGAGTTCCCGTTTACGAGATCACCGCCACAGGACCCGATCACGACAAGGAATTCACGGCCACCGTTCTCATCAGTGGCAAACCCTTGGGTGTCGGTGTCGGTCGTTCCAAGAAGGAAGCCGAGCAGAAGGCAGCAAGTTCGGCATGGAAGACGATGTCGGAGAATGCCGCTGCTACCGCAGTCGCTGCTGACGACACGCCTGATCTTGCCGGCTGAGTTCACTCTTGCCTGAGCTTCCCGAAGTCGAAGTCGTTCGCCGCGGCCTACAGTCTCATGCTGTAGGTGCGGCGATCGAGGCCGTCGAGGTACTCCATCCCCGCGCGATCAGGCGCCACATTCTCGGTTCCGAGGACTTGATCGGCCAACTCACCGGGCAGACCATCGCTTCGGCAGAGCGTCGCGGCAAGTACCTGTGGCTGGTTCTCGAGCCTGCCGGTGTCGGACTGGTGGTTCATCTCGGGATGAGCGGACAGATGCTGGTCCAACCCCCGACAGTCGACTGGGAAAAGCACCTACGCATTCGGTTGGCCCTCGATTCCGGGGCCGATCTTCGATTCGTCGATCAGCGGACCTTCGGTGGCTGGTCGATTTCACCCCTCGTCGAGGTCGACGGAACGATGCTGCCCGAGTCGGTGGCGCACATCGCCCGCGATCCCATGGATGCGGCGTTCGATCTCGAATCCGTCGTGAAAGTCCTGCGGGGCAAGCACACCGAGATCAAGCGCGCGATTCTCGACCAGACGGTGGTCTCCGGAATCGGAAACATCTACGCCGACGAATCATTGTGGCGCGCCAAGATTCACGGCAACCGAATCGCCGAAACGCTTACCAGGCCCAAACTTCGAGAACTGTTGACCGCGGCACACTCGGTGATGGGTGAAGCGCTCGATCAGGGCGGTACGTCCTTCGACGCGCTTTACGTGAACGTCAACGGGGAATCGGGCTACTTCGACCGGTCGCTGTCGGCGTACGGGCAGGAAAACCTCCCGTGCCCGCGATGCGGCGCGCCGATCAAGCGTGAGAAGTTCATGAATCGATCGTCGTTCAGTTGCCCGCGGTGCCAGCCGACCCCGAGGGCACGGCGAATCGCCTAGGTCTCCCGCCCCTTCGGTTCGGCGGAGTGGCAAGATTGCGTCATGGCTGAACAGACTCCCGACACCACTGCAACCGCCCCGGCTCACACGGAGCTTTGGGTCGAACGAACCGGAACCCGCCTCTACACCGGCAAGAGTTCGCGCGGCGCAGAGGTTCTCATCGGCTCCGAATCGGTGCCAGGAGTCTTCACGCCCGGCGAACTCCTCAAAATTGCACTGGCCGCATGCACGGGGATGAGCTCCGACTTCCCGATCTCGCGCCGGCTCGGTGACAACTACGACGCGACGGTCCGAGTGTCCGGAGCCGCCGATCGTGAAAACGAAGTCTACCCGCAGCTCGACGAGGTCCTCGAGCTCGATCTCAGCGAGTTGGATGCCGAGGCACAGCAGCGCCTCATCACTCTCGTCGAGCGTTCCGTGGACAAGGTATGCACGGTCGGGCGCACGCTCAAGGCCGGAACCAAGGTCACTCTGTCGTTCGACACGGAAGCCTGATGTTCCGCGCCGGCAGCGTTGTCGCTGCGATCGCACTGGGTTCCGTTGTGGCGCTGAGTGCTCCAGCGCAGGCCTCGGTCCCGGCCGACGGCTCGGCCGGTAGTTGCGGCACATGGACGTCGAGCGTCGTGACGACTGGTGCCGGAATGCTCGAGAACCTCGAATTCGACGGCAACGGATCGATGGTGTTGTCGCAGTCGGCTCTGATCGGGCCGGGTGCACTGCTGAAAGTGGCGCCGGACGGAACACGGACAACTTTGGTCGGTGACGTCACCGGACCTGGCGGTCTGGTCGCGCGTGAGGGATCCGTGTACTTCACCACGGGCAACTCGACTGTCTCGGGACTGTTCGGAATCGCCGACGGCAGCCTCCGCAAGGTCGACGTCGCAGACGGGTCGGTGACAACGATCGCCGACGGTCTGGTGATGCCGAACGGGCTTGTGCAGCTGGACGATAACCGTTTCCTCACTGCCCGCACACTCGCCAGGCCGGGGCTCACGGTCGTCAACAGTGACGGAAGCAGTTCGATCGTTCGTGAAGACCTCGGCACCGTCGACGGCCTCGCACGCTCCGGTTCGACGATCTACGTGAGCACGACCTTCGACATGGTCACCGCCGTCCACATCCTCGACGCAAACGATCTGGGCGGGCCGGTGCGAACGATCACGCTCCCCGGGTTCGGTCCGGCAAACATGGCGGACGATCTGACCGTCGGACCGGACGGCGCGTTGTACGTCGCATTCAATGCCGGCGGCAAAGTTGTTCGCGTCGATCCGGATTCGGGATCTTCGTGTGAGATCGCCTCGGGTCTGCCGTTCACATCTGCGGTCAAGTTCGGCGCCGGACCGGGCTGGGATCCCAACGCGCTCTACACCACCGGATTCCTGGGTGACGTTCACCGTCTCGAACGTGTGGCGGGCTGAGCGTCATGGCTGAAGCAGCGCCTGTGCGGTTGACGGCGTGGGTTCACGGATACGTTCAAGGCGTCGGGTTCCGGTGGTGGACCAGGGCCCGCGCTCTCGAACTCGGATTGATCGGATATGCGTCCAATCAGCGTGACGGTCGAGTGCTCGTCGTGGCGGAAGGCCAACGCACGCAGCTCGAGCGATTGGTGGAGCTGCTGCGCTCCGGCACTACCCCGGGCACGGTGGATCTCGTGGTCGACAGCTGGGACACCGCCAGGGGCGACCTGACAGGGTTCGTCGAACGCTGACCTGTTTGGCGGTAAAGTTTCCCCCCATGCACCTCAAGAGTCTGACACTCAAGGGATTCAAATCCTTTGCGTCGGCAACGACTCTTCGGTTCGAGCCGGGAATTACCTGTGTGGTCGGCCCGAACGGCTCGGGTAAATCCAACGTCGTCGATGCGTTGACCTGGGTGATGGGCGAGCAGGGCGCCAAGGCCCTGCGCGGCGGCAAGATGGAAGATGTCATCTTTGCCGGCACCTCCGGCCGCGCGCCGCTGGGCCGCGCCGAGGTGACCTTGACCATCGACAACGCCGACGGGGCGCTCCCGATCGAGTACTCCGAGGTGTCGATCACGCGCCGCATGTTCCGCGACGGCGCGGGGGAGTACGAGATCAACGGCTCGTCCTGCCGTCTGATGGACGTCCAGGAACTGCTCAGCGACTCCGGCATCGGCCGCGAAATGCATGTCATCGTCGGGCAGGGACGGCTCGCCGCGATCCTCGAATCCCGTCCCGAAGATCGACGCGCCTTCATCGAAGAAGCCGCGGGAGTCCTCAAACATCGCCGCCGCAAGGAAAAAGCGGTGCGCAAACTCGATTCCATGCAGGCCAATCTCGCTCGCCTCAGTGACCTCACCGCGGAACTGCGTCGGCAACTCAAACCGCTGGGACGCCAAGCCGAGGTTGCTCGGCGAGCACAGACGGTCCAGGCTGACCTGCGTGATGCAAAGATGCGTCTGGCCGCTGACGATCTGGTGACCCGTCGAAACCAGTTGAACGACCAGGCACAGGACGAGAAAGCGGCCCGTGAACAGCACAACCAGGTGGCGGCTGCGCTCGACGAGGCCAACCTCGAACTCGGGCGCCAGGAGCAAGCTCTCGCTCGTCTGACTCCGGGATCGGAAGCGGCTGCACAGAGTTGGTTCCAGCTTTCCGCGCTTGCCGAACGCGTGAACGCCACTGTGCGCATCGCCCGCGAGCGTGCGCGTCATCTCGACTCCGAACCCGTCGGCAACCGCGGCCAGGACCCGGACGAGATGGAGGCGCGCGCCGAACGTCTTGCTGCCGAGGAGGCCGAACTCCTCGAAGGCGTCGAAATCGCGCGAGCGGCGTCGGAAGCTGCTCGGGACCAGCTCGCAGCCACCGAAGATGCTGCAGCAGAAGCGGAACGGGCGCACATGGCGGAAGTTCGTGCCGTCGCCGACCGCCGTGAAGGTCTTGCTCGACTCTCCGGTCAGGTCGACACTCTGCGTACCCGCGTCGAATCCGTCGACGCGGAAGTGTCTCGGCTGACCGACGCGATCGACGAGGCTCGTCTGCGTGGCGATGCCGCACAGGCCGAGTTCGACACGGTGCAAGAAAGCATCGGGGACCTCGACGCCGGTGAAGTCGGCCTCGATACCAATCACGAACGCGCCATCGAGGCTCTCGAGATGATCGACGCGCGCGTCGAAGAGCTTCGTGAGGAAGAAAAAACGAGCGGGCAACGCATCGCTTCGCTCCGGGCGCGCATCGAGGCACTGTCGATGGGTTTGCAGCGCAAGGACGGTGGCGGCTGGCTGCTCGAACACCGCGGCGACGACGGCATCACCTCGCTGGTCGGATTGATTCACGTCGAACCCGGCTACGAGGCCGCGATCGCTGCCGCGATGGGGCCGGCGGCGGACGCCGTCGTGGCGCAGTCGCTGGACTCTGCTCGCTCCGCTGTCACAGCACTTGCCGATCAGGACGGTGGACGTGCATCACTGATCGTGAGCGGTGAACCGGCGATCAAGCGCGAGGCCGAGATCGCGCCGGGTAGTCGTCCGGCCGTCGACGTCATCGCCTGCCCTGACGAGTTGCGTGCCGGATTGACCGCCATCCTCGATGGCGTCGTCCTGGTCGAGACTCTCGATGACGCGATTCGAGTTGTTGCTGACCACAAGGGAATTCGCGCAGTGACGCGTTCTGGCGATCTGCACGGTTCGGGGTGGATGATCGGTGGCTCGGATCGGCAACCGAGCACGCTCGAGGTGCAGGCGGCGATCGACGCGTCAGCAGCGGAACTGGCGGCAACGGAGAGCCGATCCGAGGAACTCGACGCTGCGCTGTCCGGCGCTCTGGCCGAACAGGCCGCTCGACGCGAGACCGCGGAGCAAACTTTGGCCGCGCTCAACGAGTCGGACGCTGCCATGTCCGCCATCTACGAGCAGTTGGGCAGATTGGGGCAGGCAGCACGAGTCGCCCACGCGGAATCCGAGCGGTTGACCGCCCAGCGAGTGCGTGCCGAGGAGGGCCGCGGTGAGTCGCTGACAAAGCTCGCGGATCTGGAGGAACGTCTGCGCGTCGCCGAAACCGACGGCAGTGCACCGGGACACGGTGCGGAATCGACCGCTGCCGATCGCGAAATGGCCGCAGCAGCGCTCGCCGAAGTGCGCATCGTCGAAATGGATGCTCGCCTTGCCGTGCGCACCGCCGAAGAGCGTGCGGAATCCGTACGCGGAAAGGCTGATTCGCTTCGCCGCGCCGCGGCCGCCGAACGAGAAGCGCGGATCCGCGCCGAACGGGCTCTGCGCGCCAGGGCGCACGCTGCGGAGGTCGCAGCTGCCGTGGCCGAATCGGGACAGCGTGTGGCGGCCGAACTCGAGACCGTCGTCGCCGCGGCTCTTGCTCACCGTGACGAGTTGGCTCGGGCCCGCACCGAGTGCACGGCCAAGCTGGATCAGGTCCGCGAGACAGTCCGAGCACTGACTGGACAACTCGCTTCGCTCACCGACGCCGTCCACCGCGACGAGGTAGCGAAGGCACAGGCAGCGCTGCGCATCGAACAACTCGAGGAGTCGATCCTCGATCAGTACGGTATCGGCCTCGACGATCTGATCGCCGAGTACGGGCCCGAGGTCGAACTGCCGCCGACCGCTCTCGAAATCGAGGAGTACGAGCAGGCCAAGGAGCGTGGGGAGCAGGTCACCGCCCCCGCTCCGCTTCCGTACGACCGCGCGACTCAGGAACGGCGCGCCAAGCGGGCCGAGAAGGACCTCGCCACCCTCGGCAAGGTCAATCCGCTGGCGCTCGAGGAATTCGCAGCTCTCGAGGAGCGGTACACCTTCCTCTCCACTCAGCTCGAGGACGTCAAGACCGCACGCAAGGACCTTCTTGCTGTGGTCGCAGACGTCGACGCACGAATTCTGCAGGTGTTCACCGAGGCCTATGCCGACGTCGAGCGTGAGTTCGTGGGAGTGTTCGAGAAATTGTTTCCCGGGGGAGAAGGGCGGCTGGTCCTCACCGATCCCTCGGACATGCTCACCACCGGCATCGAAGTCGAGGCGCGTCCGCCCGGTAAGAAGGTCAAACGGTTGTCGTTGCTGTCGGGCGGCGAGAAGTCGTTGACCGCGGTGGCCATGCTGGTCGCGATCTTCCGGGCACGCCCGTCCCCGTTCTACGTGATGGACGAAGTCGAGGCGGCGTTGGACGACACCAACCTGCGGCGGCTGATCGGACTCTTCGAACAATTGCGGGAGAAGTCGCAGTTGATCGTGATCACTCACCAGAAACCGACGATGGAAATCGCCGATGCGTTGTACGGCGTCAGCATGCGCGGCGACGGCATCACCACCGTGATTTCGCAGCGACTTCGCGGTCAAGACATGGCCTCGACGTAAGCCCTGCTCACTTTCCGGGTCGGAGCCTGAAACAATGGGCCGGTGACTACCCAGGCTTGGATCATCATCGCGGCTGTAGCGGCCGTACTACTCGTCGTTCTCGTTGCCGGATTCCTGCGCTACCGCAAGGGGCAGGTATCGCTGAAGGCACCCGAGACGAAGCCGGAGCTCGGCGCCCCCGAGAAGGACAAGTCAGGCGGCTACAAGGCCGGTGGCGGGTTCAACTTCAGTCAGGGGTCGACGGCAACGGCGCCACCTCCGGTGGTTCCGACACCTCCGGTCGCCGAGAAGCCGCCCGTCGTCGAAGAACCTGTCGTCGAAGAACCTGTCGTCGAAGAACCGGTTATCGAGGAACCAACTGTCGCGGAACCGGTTGTCGAAGAACCTGTTGCGGAGAAGCCGGCCGCCGTCGAAGAGCCGGTAATCGAAAAGCCGGTCGTAGAAGAACCAGCGGTAGCAGAACCTGTTGTCGAAGAACCTGTCGTTCCCGAACCTGTTGTCGTTCCCGAACCCGTCGAGCCTGCACCGCGCGTGCTGGACGAGATCGACCCGACCGAGGGTCGGTTGGACCGACTGCGCGGGCGCCTTTCCCGCTCGCAGTCAGCAGTCGGCAAGAGCTTGCTGGGTCTGCTCGGTGGCGGCGATCTGGACGAGGACTCGTGGGAAGAAGTCGAGGACACCCTCCTCATCGCAGACCTCGGCTCCGCGACCACGGAAAAAGTCGTCACGAAGCTTCGTGAGCAGATGGCGGCCCGCAGCGTCCGGACCGAGGCTGCCGCCCGCGCCCTTCTGCGCGAGGTGTTGATCGCCGAACTGCGTCCCGAACTGGACCGCTCCATCCGCGCATTGCCGCACGATGATCACCCGGCTGTTCTGCTCGTCGTCGGCGTCAACGGGACCGGCAAGACAACGACCACCGGCAAGCTGGCTCGCGTGCTCGTCGCCGACGGTCGTCGCGTCGTGCTCGGTGCCGCGGACACGTTCCGCGCCGCCGCCGCCGATCAGCTCCAGACGTGGGCCGAGCGTGTCGGCGCTGAAGTTGTTCGTGGCAAGGAGGGTGGCGATCCCGCTGCGATTGCCTTCGACGCGGTCTCACGGGGCATCGCGGACGGCGTCGACGTGGTCCTGATCGACACCGCCGGCCGTCTGCACACCAAGACCGGTCTGATGGACGAGCTCGGCAAGGTCAAGCGGGTTATCGAGAAGAAGGCCTCGGTCGACGACGTTCTGCTGGTTCTCGATGCGACGGTCGGCCAGAACGGACTGGCGCAGGCTCGCGTGTTCGCGGAGGTCGTGGACATCACCGGCGTCGTACTGACCAAGCTGGACGGAACCGCCAAGGGCGGAATCGTCTTCCAGGTTCAGCATGAACTGGGTGTGCCGGTGAAGTTGGTCGGCCTCGGTGAAGGTGCCGACGACCTGGCGCCGTTCGAGCCGGGTGCGTTCGTCGACGCCCTCCTGGGCTGACGCCCCCGTGCGCCTTTTTGGTAGCGCGAACTACCGAAAAGGCGCACAGGGTTGGTAGAACCCCCTGGCGAAACCTGTTTGCAACAAATTTGGGCAATTGGTTCACGTCTGCGAAACGCGACAGCGCCATGGACGAAACACCAGCCCAGCACTCTTCTCCTTAACGACGTGCTGCCCGGCACGTGCGACTAGGAGGTAGTAAGTGAGTACCGACGATTTGTTGGCGAACTCCGGTAACGCCGCATGGATGCTGATGGCTGCATCTCTGGTCTTGCTGATGACACCCGGCCTCGCTTTCTTCTACGGCGGGATGTCTCGGTCCAAGTCCGTCCTGAACATGATGATGATGTCCTTCGGGGCCATGGCCGTCATCGGCGTCATCTACGTTCTGTGGGGATGGTCGATGTCCTACGGCACCGAGAACATCGGGGGCATTTTTGCCAACCCGTTCGAGTTCTTCGGCCTCAAGAACAGCATCACCGATGCTGACGGCAACTTCATCGCCGGCGCCTGGGGCTACCCCAACGTCATCGACATCGCGTTCCAGGTGACATTCGCGATCATCACCACCGCCCTCATCAGTGGTGCCCTGGCCGAGCGGGTCAAGTTCGGCACCTGGCTCCTGTTCTCGGGTATCTGGGTCACCGTCGTCTACTTCCCGCTCGCACACATGGTGTGGGGTGGCGGACTCCTCTCGGGTTCCGAGGACGGCATCGCGGCAAAGCTCTTCGGCACCACGGTCAACGACGACGGAGTCACCGTCGCCAACGTCGCTCCGATCGACTTCGCCGGTGGCACAGTCGTTCACATCAACGCGGGTATGGCCGGTCTGGTCCTCGCACTCATCGTCGGCAAGCGTCTCGGCTTCGGCAAGACCGCCTTCCGTCCGCACAACCTGCCCTTCGTGATGCTCGGCGCCGCACTCCTCTGGTTCGGTTGGTTCGGCTTCAACGCCGGCTCGGCATTCGCCGCCGACGGTAACGCCGGTCTCGCCTGGGTCAACACGACCACCGCGACGTGTGCCGCAGTCCTGGCCTGGCTCGCTACCGAGCGTATTCGTGACGGCCACGCCACCAGCCTCGGCGCAGCTTCCGGTGCGGTCGCCGGTCTGGTCGCCATCACCCCTGCTGCCGGTGCGCTCAACCCGGTCGGTTCCATCTTCCTCGGCGCAGTAGCCGGCATCCTGTCCGCTCTCGCAGTCGGCCTGAAGTTCCGCTTCGGCTTCGACGACTCGCTCGACGTCGTCGGTGTTCACCTTGTCTCCGGCCTGTGGGGCACGATCGGTATCGGATTCTTCGGCACCGCAACCGGCCTCTTCTACGGCGGCGACTACAAGCAACTGGTGGTTCAGATCGTGATCGCACTCGCAGCACTCGTCTTCACCGGCGTTCTGACGACGATCATCGGCTTCGCACTCAAGCCCCTGGGCTGGCGAATCTCGGCCGAGGACGAGGCACGCGGCATCGATGAGACCGAACACGCAGAGACCGCATACGACCTCGCGTGATCAGCACGTGATTAAAGTGAATTCAAGCACTTCAGAGTTTGGAAAGGGATGAGCACATGAAGCTGATCACAGCAATCGTCAAGCCGTTCACGCTCGAGGACGTCAAGACCGGACTCGAGCAGGCCGGAGTGCTGGGTATGACAGTCAGCGAAGTTCAGGGCTACGGCCGACAGAAGGGCCACACCGAGGTGTACCGAGGCGCGGAGTACTCCGTGGACTTCGTACCCAAGGTCCGGGTCGAGGTCGTCGTCGACGACGCGGCCGTGGACAAGGTGGTCGAGGTGATCGTCGAGGCCGCTCGAACCGGCAAGATCGGTGACGGCAAGGTGTGGGTCTCGCCAGTCGAGTCGGTCATCCGGGTTCGCACCGGGGAACGCGGTGGCGATGCACTCTGACCCGAAAGGGTCCGAGAACTTCGGCCCTGGTTCCGTCGCGAAAGCGACGGGGCCAGGGCCGGTCTCGTCAGGGGGATCCGACGAAGCTGCGGACCTGGCCCGCGCACGCAAGGCCCTACTCACCGGAGGCGTCAAGAACAGGAGGCTCGACGCCCCCGCGCTGCGACATGCACTGGTCGATCTGCACGAATTCTGGTTGACCACCAAGGGGACCGAACTGGGCATCAAACCGGATTGTGGGTTTGCCATCGTCGCCGTGGGTGGTCTCGGCCGACGCGAACTGCTGCCGTATTCCGATCTCGATCTGATTCTGCTGCATGACGACATGGACCCGGCGGTCGTGGCCCAGGTCGCGGACAGCCTGTGGTACCCGCTGTGGGACGCGCACATCAAACTCGACCACAGCGTGCGGACGCTTCCGCAGGCGCTTCAGGTTGCGGCCACCGACATGACGGCGGCACTCGGAATGCTCGAAGCACGCCACATTGCCGGCGATGTGGAGCTGAGCAACCTGCTGATCAGTGGTGTCCGTCGACAGTGGCGCATGGACATCCGCAGCCGATTCGACGAATTGATCACCCAGACCCGTACGAGGTGGGAGCGCAGCGGCGAGATCGCCCATCGCGCCGAACCGGATCTCAAGAGCGGTCGTGGCGGGCTGCGAGACGTCCAACTGCTCAACGCCCTGTCCATCGCGCAATTGACCGACGGGATGCCGGGGCTGGGACCCAACTCGCCCGGCGGCGGTCTGGCACTTGCGCACAGGCGGTTGCTCGACGTGCGCACCGAACTTCACCGCGTTGCCGGTCGCGCCCGCGACCAACTGCGAGCACAGGACGCCGACGAGATCGGTGCGGCGCTACGGATCGGTGATCGATTCGATCTGGCCCGCCTTCTCAGCGAATCGGCGCGCACCATCAGCTATTCGGTCGACGTCGGTATCCGTACCGCCGGAAACTCCTTGCCCCGGCGTGGTTTGTCGCGGCTGCGTCGCGCGCCGGTGCGACGACCACTGGACGAGGGCGTCGTCGAGCATGCCGGCGAAGTAGTTCTGGCGCGCGATGCGAGACCGAAGAAGGATCCCGGTCTGGTGATGCGGGTCGCGGCAGCGGCGGCCACCAACGGCATGCCCATCTCCGCGTCGACGCTCAATCGCCTGGCCGACAACGCCCCCGAATTGCGTGAGCCGTGGCCGAAAAATGCAGTCAACGATCTCTTGGTCGTGCTGGGTTCGGGATCGCGTGCGGTTCCGGTGATCGAGGCGATGGACCGGACCGGGCTCTGGGGTCGACTCCTGCCGGAGTGGGGGACCATTCGCGATCTTCCGCCGCGCGACGCCGTCCACACGTGGACGGTGGATCGGCACCTGGTCGAAACCGCCGCGTATGCAAGCGGATTCACCACTCGCGTCGCTCGGCCGGATCTGCTCATGCTCGGTGCGTTGATCCACGACATCGGGAAGGGGCGAGGGGGAGACCACAGCGTCGTCGGTGCCGAATTGGCCACCGCGATCGGAAATCGCTTGGGACTCTGGCCTTCCGACGTCTCGACGTTGACGGCGATGGTGCGCTACCACTTGCTGTTGCCGGAAACCGCCACCCGTCGCGACCTCGACGATCCGGCAACGGTGCAGCGAGTGGTCGACGCACTCGAGGGAGACGGGACCCTTCTCGATCTCCTGCATTCGTTGGCGGAAGCGGATTCGCTGGCCACCGGGCCTGGTGTCTGGGGCGACTGGAAGTCGTCGTTGATCGGCGAGCTGGTGCGTCGTTGTCGTTTGCTGATGGCAGGGGAGGAGCTCCCGCAACCCGATCCACTCGCTCCCGAGCAATTGGCCATCGCCGAGGAGGGCGGGGTTCACGTCTCGCTCGTTCCGGCCGAGAATGCGCACACCTACGTCGTGACCGTCATCGCGCCCGACGCTCCCGGGCTGCTGTCTCGGGCTGCCGGAGTTCTGGCGCTGCAGTCCTTGCGGGTGCATTCCGCATCGCTGGGGTCGCATGCAGGTTCGGCGGTCAACTCGTTTGTCGTGACGCCGAGGTTCGGCACACCCCCGCAGGCGGTGCTGCTCCGGCAGGAATTGATCCGGGCTTCGGCCGGTGAACTGAATTTGCTCGAACTTCTCGACGCGAAGGACGAGGAGGCACGGGCAGAGCAGTGGGACGACCCGATCCAGACCAACAAGGATTCCGCGGTTCCAGTGCTCTATGCGCAGGCGCCACCGCGGGTCATCTGGTTCGACGCGCCCGGTGACGGTCAGGCGATCCTCGAATTGCGTACCGAGGACCGCGTCGGCCTGCTCTGCCGACTGGCCGCAGCACTCGAACACAGTGGAGCCGACATCCGGTGGGCGAAGGTCGCCACCTTGGGTTCCTCGGTGGTCGACGCGTTCTGCCTCGACTTCGGTGAGGCCGATACCCGCGCGGCGCGAGAGCGTGTCGAGGAGGCGGTGCTGGCGGTGGTTCCGGTGCCACAACCCAAGAAGAAAGAGGATTGACGGACCGGTTTCGGCAGTTACGCCCGCATCGGCTGGGATCGGTGCGGGCGTAGCGGCTAGGCTGGTGCCCGAGAATATCCACGGCTAACTCGCACGACCTTCAGGAGCGCACTCGGTGTTCGAATCCCTTTCCGACAGATTGACCGGATCTCTCAAGGATCTGCGTGGCAAGGGTCGTCTGTCCGGCGCCGACATCGACGCTACGGCCCGCGAGATCCGCCTTGCCCTGCTCGAGGCCGACGTCGCGCTTCCCGTAGTGCGCAGCTTCATCGCCAAGATCAAGGAACGCGCCAAGGGCGCCGAGGTCTCGGGTGCACTGAACCCGGCTCAGCAGGTCGTCAAGATCGTCAACGAAGAACTGGTCGAGGTTCTCGGCGGCGAAACTCGTCGACTGCAGTTCGCCAAGACGCCGCCGACGGTCATCATGTTGGCCGGTCTGCAGGGTTCCGGTAAGACCACGCTGGCCGGAAAGTTGGCCAAGTGGCTCAAGGATCAGGGGCACACGCCCCTCCTCGTCGCCTGTGACCTTCAGCGTCCCGGCGCCGTCACTCAGCTTCAGATCGTCGGTGAGCGTGCAGGCGCCGCAGTCTTCGCGCCGCACCCCGGCACCTCCATCGGCGGCGGCGAGAACGCACTGGGCGTTTCCGCAGCCGACCCCGTCGAGGTCGCCCGCGCCGGCGTCGAAGAAGCACGCAACAAGCATTACGACGTCGTGATCGTCGACACCGCCGGTCGCCTCGGTATCGACTCGGAGCTGATGGCGCAGGCCGCCGGTATCCGTGACGCCGTCAACCCGGACGAGACCATCTTCGTCCTCGACGCCATGATCGGTCAGGACGCGGTCAGCACGGCCGACGCTTTCCGTGAGGGAGTCGGCATCACCGGTGTCGTCCTCACCAAGCTCGACGGCGACGCCCGCGGTGGTGCCGCGCTGAGCGTCCGCGAGGTCACCGGCCAGCCGATCCTCTTCGCGTCCACCGGCGAGAAGCTCGAAGACTTCGACGTCTTCCATCCCGATCGCATGGCCAGCCGGATCCTCGGCATGGGCGACGTCCTGAGCCTCATCGAGCAGGCCGAGCAGGTGTTCGACGCCGATCAGGCCGAAGCGACCGCAGCGAAGATCGGTTCCGGTCAGCTCACCCTCGAAGACTTCCTCGATCAGATGATGGCCGTCCGCAAGATGGGCCCGATCGGCAACCTCCTCGGTATGTTGCCGGGTGCAGGCGGCATGAAGGACGCGCTTGCCAACGTCGACGAGAAGCAACTCGATCGCATTCAGGCCATCATCCGCGGTATGACGCCGGCCGAGCGCGACGATCCGAAGATCATCAACGCCTCACGCAGACTGCGCATCGCGAACGGTTCGGGCGTCAAGGTTTCCGACGTCAACCAGTTGGTGGACCGTTTCTTCGAAGCCCGCAAGATGATGGCTGCCATGGCCGGCCGTATGGGTATGCCCGGCGCGCGTAAGCAGGTTCGCAGCAAGAAGGGCAAGAAGGGCAAGAAGGGCGGCAAGGGCCCGACGCAGCCCAAGATGCGCGGAGGATTCCCCGGCATGGGCGGATTCCCGGGTATGCCCGGCGGAATGCCGGCCGGTATGCCCGACCTGTCGAACATGCCCAAGGGTCTCGATCAGTTGCCGCCCGGACTGGAAGGCATCGATCTCTCCCAGCTCAAGCTGCCCAAGAAGTAGTCGGTGGCTGCGCTTCATCTGCGGGGTATCGGTCTGCCCGATGCCGAGCCGATCGAATTGTGGATCGTCGACGGGCTGATCTCCTTCGAGCCGGTGTCCGGTGCGGAGACGATCGTCGAATCGGGTTGGATCACACCGGGTCTCGTGGATGCGCACTGTCACGTCGGTATCCGCTACGGCGGTGGCGGCGGCGAAACCGTCGACGGCTTGCTGGGGCAGGCGAAGACCGAACGTGACGCGGGCGTGCTGTTGCTTCGTGACGCCGGATCGCCGGTCGACACCAGGTTCATCGACGAGCGCCTCGATCTGCCGCGGATCATTCGCGCAGGCCAGCACATCGCAGCACCGAAGCGGTACATCCCGGGCCTGCCGGTCGACCTGGACGACGAATCTCAGTTGCCGGCCGAGGTGGTGCGTCAGGCACGCGCCGGTGACGGTTGGGTCAAGCTCGTCGGGGACTGGATCGATCGTTCCATCGGTGACCTCGCCCCGTTGTGGAGCGACGAGATTCTGGTCGAGGCCATCGCTGCCGCCCATGCCGAAGGCGCAAGGGTCACCGCTCACGTCTTTGCCGAGGATGCTCTGCCCGGCCTGATCAACGCCGGCATCGACTGCATCGAGCACGGCACCGGATTGACGGACGTAACCATCGAGTTGATGGTCGCTCACGGCACGGCCTTGGTTCCGACGCTGATCAACATCGCAACTTTCCCCGAGATCGCGGACTCCGCCACGCGGTATCCGATCTACGCGGCGCACATGCGGGATCTGCACGCTCGTCGACATCGGACGATCGGTGCCGCTCACGAGGCCGGGATTCCGATCTATGCCGGAACGGATGCCGGCGGATCGATCAGGCACGGGCGGATCGCCGACGAGATCGCCGAACTCGAAGTTGCCGGTTTGACGGCGCATCAGGCGCTGGGCGCAGGCTGCTGGGACGCGCGGAGTTGGTTGGGTGCGCAGGGGATCGAAGAAGGAGCGCCCGCCGACCTGGTGGTTTATTCCGAAGATCCGCGCGGAAACCCCGATGTGCTCGCGAAGCCGATGCGTGTGATCCTCCGCGGAACCCCCGTGAGCGGTTAGGGAGTCCCCGCTCTCTCGAAGCGCGCACAGGGTGGTTTCCGAACGAGCCCACCCATCTGGCACAATGGACCATTGTTCGTCGCAACCGGTTACGTACCGCTGCGACGGTCACAGGATAGAGGCAAAACCGGGCTCACAAATCGTGTGGGTCGCTGAATTGCACGTGACATGCGCAGCACTGTTGTGCGCGCTGAAGGAGAACTGCAGCTGTGGCTGTCAAAATCAAGCTCACCCGCCTCGGCAAGATCCGCAACGCTCAGTACCGCGTTGTCATCGCCGACTCGCGCACCCGTCGTGACGGCCGTGCGATCGAGACCATCGGCAAGTACCACCCCAAGGAAGAGCCCTCGCTGATCGACATCGATTCCGAGCGCGCTCAGTACTGGCTGTCCGTGGGCGCACAGCCCACCGAGCCCGTCGAGGCACTCCTCAAGATCACCGGTGACTGGCAGAAGTTCAAGGGCCTCCCGGGCACCGAAGGCACCCTGCGCGTCAAGGAAGCCAAGCCCACCAAGCTCGAGCTCTTCCAGGCTGCGCTCGCGCAGGCCGAGAACGAGCCGGTTGCAGAAGCAATCACCCCCAAGAAGAAGAAGGCTGCAAAGGCTGACGAGGCCAAGGCAGAAGACACCGCGGCTGACGCCGAGGCTCCCGCTGCAGACGCCGAGGCTGCTGACAAGTGAGTGCCGTCGTCGCTGATGCGGTAGAGCATCTCGTGCGTGGCATCGTCGCCAATCCCGACGATGTGCGCGTCGAGCTGATCACCGGACGTCGGGGACGGACCGTCGAGGTGCACGTGCACCCCGACGATCTCGGCAAGGTCATCGGTCGGGGTGGTCGCACGGCGACCGCTCTGCGGACCTTGGTCTCCGGCATCGGTGGCCGCGGTATCCGTGTTGATGTCGTCGACACCGATCAGTAGACGGCAGTAAACAGGTGGAACTCGTAGTCGGTCGTGTCGCGAAGTCGCATGGCATCAAAGGTGAATTGGTAGTCGAGGTTCGTACAGACGAGCCCGAGGATCGTTTTGCCGTAGGTTCCGTGCTGCGTGGGCGCAAGCCGCGCGAGTCCACACTGAAGTCGTACACAGTGGAAGCCGCCCGGGATCATTCCGGGCGGCTTCTGCTGCGCCTGGAAGGCGTCAGTGACCGTGGCGACGCAGATGCGTTGCGCGGCACACTGTTTGTCATCGACAGTTCCGAACTCGAGCCTTCGGATGATCCGGACGAGTTCTACGATCACGAACTCGAAGGACTGAAGGTCGTCCTCACGGACGGCACCGAGATCGGTTCGGTCATCGAGGTATTGCATTCCGCCGCAGGTGAATTGCTATCGATTCGCCGCGCCGGTGAGACGTCCGGTGAATTGCTGATCCCGTTTGTCGCAGCCATCGTCACCTCGGTGTCGATCGCCGACGGCGTCGTGGTGATCGAGCCCCCCGAGGGACTGCTCGACCCGGACTTCGGTGACAAGTCGAACAGCGACAATTCGAACGCCGACAGCGACTGATCGCTTGTCATGCGTCTCGATGTAGTCACCATCTTTCCCGAGTATCTCGAACCGCTTCGTGCTGCCTTGCTGGGCAAGGCAATCGAACGCGGCTTGATCTCGGTCGACGTCCACGATCTGCGGTCGTGGACCCATGACGTACACAAAGCCGTCGACGATTCCCCGTACGGCGGCGGACCCGGCATGGTCATGAAACCCACCGTCTGGGGCCCGGCACTGGACGACGTGATCGGGCGCTCCGATTCTTCCGGCCCCGATGATGCCGAGACCATTCTGGTGGTGCCCACTCCCGCCGGCGTTCCGTTCACCCAGGAGACCGCGCACCGCTGGTCCAACGCCAAGCACCTTGTGTTTGCCTGCGGCCGATACGAAGGTATCGATCAACGGGTTTTCGACGACGCCGCCAAGCGGGTCAGAGTCGAAGAAGTCAGCATCGGCGATTACGTCCTGATCGGCGGCGAAGCAGCCGTGCTGGTGATGGTCGAGGCTGTCGTGCGACTGATGCCCGGCGTTCTCGGCAATCAGCTGTCACACCAAGAGGATTCATTCTCCGACGGCCTTCTCGAAGGGCCTAGCTACACTCGCCCGGCTGTGTGGCGCGACCTCGAAGTTCCGCCGGTGCTTCTCTCCGGTGATCACGCGAAGATCAAAGCGTGGCGCCATGAGCAGTCGCTGCAGCGCACGGCCGAGCGTCGACCGGATCTACTTCCTTAGGTATTTCGCTTCAACCAGGTGATGCTTGCGCCGTCGTCGAGCGATTCGGTTGCAGTCGGTGTGAACAGTGTCGGCTCGAAGTTACCTCTGATCATCGGTATGCCTGCGCCGGCGACTACCGGATACCTCTTGATGATCAACTCGTCGATCTCTGGTAGTAGTTCGCCGGCGAGAGTTCCGCCGCCGCACAGCCAGATATATTGTCCTTCTTCCTCTTTGAGAGATCTGACTACCCCAAGCGGATCGGCGCGAACGATGGTGACGGGGGGATCCTCGGCGTCAGGGATGGTTGTGGAGACGACGAACTGACGCAGGTGCGCGAAGGGGCTTTTCACTCCGGCGGCCAGCCCGGGCTCGTAGGAGCCGCGGCCCATGACGACCGTGTCGAAGGTCTTGTTGGGAGCGTCCTCGATTCCGAGAGCGGGCCGCACATGCGTTGGCACGGTTTCAGGATATCGATCGCATATCCAGGCCGTGATCTGTTCGGAGACCGGGAGGAAATCGAATTCGCCACCAGGCCCCGCGATGTATCCGTCGAGGGAAGCTCCCACGTAGTACACAAGCTTTCGCATATAACGCTCCGTTCGTAGTACTATGTTTGTAGTGGTTTAACTTAGGGTCGTGTCAGGAGTGATGTCAAGTGCGAAAGAACCCGGAACGCCGGCTTGCCCTGATCGACGCGGCAATCGAGGTGTTGGCCCGAGAGGGTGCTCGAGGCTTGACGTTTCGAGCCGTCGACGCCCAGGCAGCAGTGCCGAACGGGACAGCGTCGAACTACTTCTCCAATCGCGACGACCTGCTCACTCAAGCGGGTGGCCGGATCTACGAGCGACTGATTCCGGAGGACCTCGAAGGGATGATCGATCCCGTCAACGGCACCGATCGTGAGCGCCTGGTGACGCTCATGCTCGACGTGGTCGAGCGCGTCACCTCGTTCGGAACGGGTTTCCTCGCGCTCATGGAGTTGCGACTGGAGGCGACGCGTCGACCGGACCTGCGAGCGGTGCTGACCGTCCGCATCCGAGAAGACTTCGATCTGAACGTAGCCAATCATCTGGCGTCGGGCGTGCCGGGTGATGCGATGACCGTTCGCCTGCTCTATTTGTCGCTGAACTGGCTCGCACTGGATCGACTCACATTGCCGAACCTGTTCGGAGAGGAAGATATTCGGACGATCGTCGAGGCGGCAGTGGATCGAGCGCTACCCCGCGAATCGTAGAAGGTCAGTGCCGTTCGGCAGGTTTGCGGCGGAACGAGAAGTATCGATGACCGAAGAAGCTCACACCGGCGACGATCAACATGACAACCGCCTGGGCGGGAAGCGGCGGGGCATGCAGAATCGACACCGCGATTGTTCCGAGTATCAGATTCAGCACCAGGCCACCGGAATTGACGACGATGAACGCTCCCAGGTCGCGTGCCACATGTCCGCGGACACGGAAAACCAGAGTCCGATGCAGAACGAAAGCGATGAGCACGCTGATGGAGTACGCGCCGATCACAGCCACTTGATACAGATCCTTGTTGTCGAGGATCAACGACCACATCACGAAGAGCACGTATCCGATCGCCGTATTAGCCACTCCGACAATGGCAAATGCGATGGGCTGATGCTTGACCACCCGAAGCAGTGGGCCGGGGTTCTCGGGTGATGCGATGTCTTCGGTCATGAAGACTCGGTTTTCACGGTGTTGATCCCGTCCTTGCGTCGGTTCCGCAGATACATCCACTCGAGCACGCCGAGTCCGAGGACTCCGGCGACCATCGAAGCGCCGCCGACCTTCCATCCCGGGGGACGCCACGTCAGGACAAGTTCCGCGTCTTTCGTACCGGCTGGAACGTCTACGGTGACAAAGGACTTCGCGACGACGTCGATCGGGACAGGCTGACCGTCGATGCTCGCCCGATATCCGGGCCAGCCGAGCCGTGCGAACACAACCTTGCCGCCGGTCTCCGAACTGACACGAAGGGTGCTCGACATGTTCGATTCCGCGATCGACGTAGCCTCGACGCCGTGGGCGTCGGCGATGCGTCCGTTGCGTGTCGAGACGGGGCCGTCGACGCGTTCGAGTACCGAGATGTAGTTCTCGTGTCCGGGGTAGTCGACCCATTTCCATCCGTCGGGAGCCGGGTTCTTGCGTGCATCGGGGTAGAGAGCGTTCTGAAGTACGACGCGGTCCACGTTCATCAGGTCGACGATGGTGCTGCCGGTGGTGGGTTCGACGGTGAATGCGCGCCGAAAGGCGTCGGGGCAGACGCTCATGTCCCAGCGCATGCAGAGCAGATCACCGAAGTAGAAGTGCCCGTTGGGGGTGTAGCCGCTGGTGTAGGTCAGTTCGAGGTCTTTGGGGTAGTTGCCGAAAGCCAGGGAACCGTACGCTCCGTCGAGGGTTTTGTCCCCGGGTGCGATGAGTGCACGGTCGCCCAGTTGCAGTGTCGTGCCTTCGAAGTCGGGGAAGGCCTCTTTCATCTCCGAGCGGGATTCGGGCAGGTTCCAGCTCATCGGGGTGGGTTGCGCGGCCCGAACCTGGGCGTAGGCGATGGGGGAGACCGCGACGATCGCTACGAGGCATGCGAAAGCAGTGCCCTTGGTACGGCCGAGCCAGACCATCGCGGCGCCGAGTGCGGCAACGAGCAGGGCCGAGATCACATGCCATTTCGCGAGCCCGGGAGCTGCCGAGGCTGACCGAATCAGAAGCAGGCCCACGAGGATTCCCGCTGCAACGCAGCGCCCGCGCAACTTGTCGGTCGTGGCGTAACGCCCGAGCAGGATGCACACCAGAAGCAGGAGTCCGATGGCCACCATCGGAAGTACGCGCGCGGGCCACCGCAGTGGGCCGATCGTGCTCGGCCCGGCAGTCCACATGAGGACGGCGACCGTGAAGATCCCGACGGCGGTCAATTCGCGTGCCGCGGCGCGTGCCTTGCCCCAGTCGATGAATGCCAGGGCGGGTATGAGGAACCAGGCGATGTAGACCATGGGCATGGTCTGGATGTATCCCCACCACGAGGTGAACGCGGGCATCGTGCTCGGCAGGCTCGCGTTCAGCGATTCCGACCACGGGACGGCGAGGAATGCATCGTTCTTGACTTCGGATGCACCGCGCCAGGTGACGTCCGCGGTGAGCAGGCTCGGCAGATACGTCGCGAGACCGGCCAGAGCGGCACACGCGGACACCGCCAGAAGCCGCAGTGACGGCAGCCAACGCCGCTGATAGACAACTTCGCCGATTGCGACCGCGCCGATCATCAAGCCGGATTCGACTGCGGGGAAAACATATTGGACCGACATCGCGAGATACAAGAACACGAAGGTCGGGATCGGACCGCTCTTACCTCGGGCGTAGCGGATTGCCGACGCCCACGCCTGAACCATCCAGGCAGTGCCGGTGAAGGCAGTCATCCAACTGGCCGAGTCGAAGAACAGCAGGAAACCGGTGAACGGAATCGAGACGCCGGCGACGGCAGCCCACGTGGGCTTCGAGCCGTACTCGAGGCAGATCCGATAGACGCCGAGTGCAAGGATGATCGCGAAGATCAACTTCACGATCGTCGCGTACAACGCCAGGTTGTCGAAGGACGGTGCGATCAGGTCGATCAGGAGTTGCGGTGGATTGAGAAGGCCTGCTTCCTCGATCGCGTAGTTGCCCGCCATCCAGTTCTCGGGGACGAGCACCGGGAGGTGTCCTTCTCGCAGACTGCGGCCGAGCATGACCCACAGCGGCGCGTATTGGGACTCGGTGTCGTCGGTGTAGAAGTGACGAGCATTCGCGAGCACCACGGCCAGATAACCGGCGATGACACCGATCGCCGTGACGGCGCCCCACTTGTACACGTCTGCCCGGGCGAGAGTGCGAGTTTCCACCACGAGTTCCAGACCTTAACAGGGCAGGTGGGGCGTGCGGAGACGCGAGCGCGTCACGCGCCGCCGGCATCCGAAGTCAAGACATCTCTGCGTGTTAAAGTTCGCGACGGTGTGGGCCCGATCGTGCCTGTCTCTCGGCGCCAGTCGAGCCCCCTGAAGGGAGTGGAAGCGAGTGCACTCGATTTCCGTCGTAGTGCCCGTTTATCAGGGCGAAAAGACGATCACGGCGCTCGTCGAGGAGTTGGACGGCCTGGGCACACCGAGTGCGACGCCCGGTGGTGCGCAGTTCTCCGTCGACGAGATCGTGCTGGTTCACGACAACGGCCCGGATCGCTCCGACGTCGTGTTACTCGAATTGGAGCGCCGTTTCGAGCAGGTGCGTGTCGTGTGGCTCAGCCGCAACTACGGCCAGGACGCGGCGACCATCGCCGGCATGGCCGCTGCAACTGGACAGTGGATCGTGACGATGGACGAGGACGGCCAGCACGACCCGGTGCACATCGGGGCTTTCCTCGACACCGCGCTGACGGAGCGATCCGATCTCGTGTATTCCAAACCCACGAACACACGCCCGCACGGATTCTTGCGGAACCTGACCTCGCGCGGCGCAAAGATCGTCTTGGCGACGGTATTCGCGTTCCCTGATTCGACGAGATTCGAAAGTTATCGCCTGATCCGCGGTGACATCGGCCGACAGTTGGCCGGCGTCGCGGCCAACGGCGTGTATCTGGACGTTGCGCTGACGTGGGTTGTCGGTAACACGGCCACGGCGCCGGTGACACTTCGAGCCGAAGGCCGCGAAGAATCCGGGTACAACTACCGCCGTTTGTTCTCGTTGTTCTGGAAGATGGTGTTGTGTAGCGGAACACGCGGTCTGCGGCTGGTCAGCCTGCTCGGAGTCACCCTGGCGTCGGCCGGCGTGATCATGGCCGCGGTGATCTTCATCGGGGCCATGACCGGCGACAACAATGATCCCGAAGGATGGGCGTCGATCATCATGGCGCTGCTGGTCTGTTCGGGTGCGATTCTGTTCTCGCTCGGGCTCATTGCCGAATATCTCGGTGTGGCACTGCACGTCCTTGTCGGAAAGCCGCTGTATCTGACTGTCGACTCCCCGCGGCCCGGAACCTCGATCGATCGGCGTAGTCGTGAGCACTGATCGCATCATCTTCTCCCGCCCCTATCGGGCATCGAACGAATTGTCGAATCTGGCAACGGTTCTGGAGTCCGACCACATTCACGGTGACGGACGTTTCACCAAGTCCGCGACTGCAGCGCTCAAGGCGATCACCGGATCCACGCATGCTCTGCTGACCACCTCGTGCACGCATGCACTCGAATTGGGTGCGCTGCTGCTCGAATTGGGCCCGGGCGACGAGGTAATAGTTCCGAGCTTCGCGTTCAGTTCGGCGGCGACCGCCGTCGCGTTGCGCGGGGCCACTGTTGTTTTCGTCGACATCGATCCGAGTACCGGCAACATCGACCCGGCGTGCGTCGCGGCGGCGATCACCGAACGCACCAAAGCTGTACTGGTCATGCATTACGGCGGAGTCGCCGCGGACATGGAACCTCTCCTCGACCTCGCGGAACTCCACGGCGTTGCGTTGATCGAAGACAACGCTCACGGACTCGGCGGAAAGTGGCGCGGGCGCTCGCTCGGCACCATCGGAACAATCGGAACGCAGAGTTTTCACGACACCAAGAACGTTCACTGCGGTGAGGGCGGCGCGCTGTTGCTCTCCGACGATCAGTTGATGACTCGCGCCGAAATCATCCGTGAGAAGGGGACCGACCGTGCGCGTTTCCTGCGCGGGCAGGTCGACAAGTATTCGTGGCAGGACATCGGGTCGAGTTATCTGCCCAGTGAACTCAATGCCGCCGTCCTCGACGCACAACTCTCCGAGTTCGACGCGATTCAGGCGGCCAGGCATCGCGTCTGGGATGCCTACAGCGTGAGTCTGGGCGAGTGGGCGGCCGCGAACGGTGTCGTGCCCATGGCGGTGCCCGATGATCGCGAGCACACTGCGCACCTGTTCTATCTCAAGATGCCGACCGAAGAGAGCCGTGACGGCTTGATTCGGCACCTTGCCGGTGACGGAATCGTGGCGCCGTTCCACTACGTTCCGCTCGATACGAGTGCGGCCGGTGTGCGCTACGGACGAACACCGCAGCCGTGCGTGCGTAGTGCCGAGTTCTCCGCGTCGATCCTTCGACTGCCGCTGTGGCCCATGCTCACGTTCGAACAACAGGACCGTGTCATCGGTTCGGTGCTCGAGTACAAGCAGGCTTGAGGACGAACACGACCGCGTGGATCGAATCAGGGCCCGGAAGCTTCGGGCATCGCCGAATCCGCGGTCGTGGATGCCGCTGCCCAGTCGTCGATGCTTCCGCTCGGGAAGAGAATCTGCGTGACGCCGGTGACCGTGTCGCGTGCGTGCAGTGCACTTTCGTCGTCGACGGCATCGGTGAACGAGGTGTCGGGATAGAAGCTGTCCTCATCCGTGTACTGGACGTCTTCTCGCGAACCGATCGCGATGATGTATCGGTTGTCGTCACCGACGATGCCGGTGGACAGATGGATCCACTTGTCCTCGACACAGCACATCCAGCCCTGTTTGACTCCTATGACGGGCTCGCCGAACAAGGCCTCGGGCAGGCCGAATCTCTGGTCGTAACCGTCGGTTCCTTCGGGAGTGGATTGCCGCAGGTACTCGACGAACTGCTCGACCCGTTCAGGTCCGAGTTGATCGGAGTCGTCGAGGACACCGCTGTAGAAGGTGACCAGGTCACGTGTCGTGGTCTCGGTGTTCCACCACATTCCGTCCCAGGGCGGCGTCGTCGCGGTCAGTGCGTAACGCTCGGCGACGCGGGTGATCACCTCTTGGCCGCCGACCTCGTCCCACAGGAGGTTGGCTGCGGTGTCGTCGGAGGATTCGAGCATCGCCGCCATGAGGGTGCGATCGTCGTCCGTGATGGGTCGCTCACCGCGCGCATCCTGATGAAGTAGATCCTCGGCGATGAAAAGTTTTGCCACCGAGGCTGTTTCGATCTGCTGGTCACCGGCGACGTCGAGGTACTTGTCCGAGGAGCGGTCGAGGATGGCGATGGAGACGTCCGCACCACGCCCGAGCGCAGCCACCTGAGCCTGTCCCAGACGGCCGTCGAGGGTCTCGGCTACCGGAACATTGGTGTCGGGAAAGGCGGGGGTCTGCATCGGATCATCCGGGTTCTGTCCACCGCTGCACGAAGCCGCAAAAGTAACTGCGGCCACCATTGCGGCAATCCGGACGTACCGCGTACTCATTTGTTTCCCCCGGTAGCCCTGACACGGCACTGTTGCCGATCTTCTTGTCTCAGGATAGCGGTAGGGTCGGATCTCGTGATTCTCAAGACCGTGAACCAGCGCATTGCCGAGGAACTCGACGTCCGCGAAGGCCAGGTTGCAGCAGCAGTCGACCTTCTCGACGGCGGAGCCACGGTGCCCTTCATCGCCCGGTACCGCAAGGAAGTCACCGGCACGCTCGACGACGCCCAGCTGCGACTCCTGGACGAGCGGCTGCGGTATCTCCGCGAGCTCGACGACCGTCGTGACGCCGTGCTCACGGAGATCGACTCTCAGGGCAAACTCGACGATCAACTGCGCGGTCAGATCATGCTGGCCGAGACGAAAGCGCGGCTGGAGGACATCTACCTCCCCTTCAAGCCGAAGCGGCGCACCAAGGCGCAGATCGCCCGCGAGGCCGGCCACGAGCCCGTCGCCGATGCTCTCATCGGAGATCCCACCACCGATCCCGCGAAGTATTCGGACGAGCAGCTCGACGGTGCCCGGTCGATCCTCGTCGAGCGCTTCGCCGAGGACGCCGATCTGGTCGGTGAATTGCGTGAGCTGATGTGGAATCGCGGCCAGGTCGTCTCCTCGGTCCGCAAGGGCAAGGAAACCGATGGCTCGAAGTTTGCTGACTACTTCGAGTTCTCGGAACCGTTCTCCAAATTGCCCTCGCACCGCATCCTCGCCGTCCTGCGCGGCGAGAAGGAAGAAGTGCTGTCGCTCAACATGGCGGCAGACACCGAAGAACTCGCGCCGGGGGAGCGCACGGTCTACGAAGGCCGCATCGCGTCGCGGTTCGAGATCGCCGACCGTGGTCGGGCCGCCGACGGGTGGCTTCTCGACACCGTCAAGTGGGCGTGGAAGACGAAGTTCGCCGTCACGCTCGGTATCGACACTCGGATGCGTCTGCGGCAGTCGGCCGAAAAGGACGCCGTCGACGTCTTCGCCACCAACCTCAAGGATCTACTCCTCGCAGCTCCCGCCGGCGCCCGACCCACCATGGGACTCGACCCCGGATTCCGCACCGGAACGAAGGTTGCCGTCGTCGATGGAACCGGCAAAGTTGTTGCCTACGAGACGATTTACCCGCACCAGCCGCAGAACAAGTGGGACGCGGCTCTCGCGACGCTTGCCCGACTGGTCGCCGAACACGGCGTCGAACTGATCGCCATCGGCAACGGCACGGCCTCACGCGAGACCGACACGCTCGCTACCGAACTGATCAAGAAGACCGGCGCGCCCAACCTGACCAAGATCGTCGTCTCCGAGGCAGGCGCATCGGTGTACTCGGCTTCGGCCTACGCGTCGCAGGAACTTCCCGACCTCGACGTCTCGATTCGCGGTGCGGTGTCCATTGCGCGTCGCCTGCAGGATCCGTTGGCGGAGTTGGTCAAGATCGATCCCAAGTCCATCGGCGTCGGTCAGTACCAGCACGACATCACCGAATCGCTGCTCTCGCGTTCCCTCGACGCCGTCGTCGAGGATGCCGTCAACTCGGTCGGCGTCGACGTCAACACCGCGTCCGTGCCGCTGCTTGCTCGGGTGTCCGGAATTGCAGGATCCCTTGCAGAGAGCATCGTCGCGCATCGGGACCAGAACGGTCCGTTCAAATCCCGCAAGGGTCTCAAGGATGTCTCCCGCCTGGGACCCAAGGCATTCGAGCAGTGCGCAGGCTTCCTGCGGATCACCGACGGCGACGACCCTCTCGACGCGTCGAGCGTCCACCCGGAGGCATATCCGGTGGTTCGCAAGATCGTTGCGAGTGCAGGCGGGGACGTGCGCACCGTGATCGGAAACTCGCAGGCACTTCGATCGGTCAAGGCGTCCGACTACGTCGACGAGCGATTCGGTCTACCGACCGTCACCGACATCATCTCCGAGTTGGAGAAGCCGGGACGAGATCCACGACCCGAATTCAAGACCGCAACCTTTGCCGCAGGTATCGAGAAGGTCGCGCATCTCAAGCCAGGCATGACTCTCGAAGGCGTGGTCACCAACGTCGCAGCCTTCGGTGCCTTCGTCGACATCGGAGTTCATCAGGACGGTCTGGTTCACGTCTCGGCGATGTCACACAACTTCGTCAAGGACCCACGCGAGGTCGTCAAGTCAGGTGACGTCGTCAAGGTGAAGGTCCTCGAAGTGGACGAGGCACGCCAACGCATCGGGCTGACGCTTCGTCTCGACGACGAGGTGGGAGCGCCCCGCAAGTCCGAAGGCCAGCGAGGTGGGCAACCTCAGCGGCAGGGCCAGCCGCAGGGCCAGCGTCAAGGGCAGGGTCAGCAACGAGGAAATGGCGGACGCCAGGGCGGACGCGAGCAGCGACCGGACAACCGCGCGCCTGCTGCCGGGTCGATGGCCGACGCTCTGCGCAAGGCGGGCTTCGGCAAGTAAATCCGTCCGCCGGGTTTTCGAAGTCCGTATCGTCACAATCGAGTCGGTTGGGGGTATGAATCCGATCAGGGTCGGATCATGAATTCGGTGAAGGGAGGACAGTGATGCGGGAGTGGCTCGAGCGCGAGATCATCGCCCATGGCCGATTGCCGTTGCTGTTCTTCCTGCTCGGGTTCCTGTCCGCCTTCCTTTTCATCCGCCTCAGCGTCCGGATGATTCGCGCGCAAGTGAAATGGTGGCCGGGCAACATCGCGCCCGGAGGCCAGCATGTGCATCACGTCGTGTTCGGTGTGATCGCCATGATGATCTCCGGTGGTGCGTTGATCGCGGTCTACGTCGATGGTTCGCAGACCACCGGTGCCGTCCTGGCGGCGATCTTCGGTATGGGTGCGGCGTTGGTGCTCGACGAGTTCGCACTGATCTTCTATCTGAAGGATGTGTACTGGTCCGAACAAGGTCGGACCTCGGTGGATGCGGTCTTCGTCGCGATCGCCGTGACCGGCCTGGTGCTGCTGGGTTTCCGCCCGCTCGAACTTCTCGACGTCGCCGGATTCCGTGAAGAACGCGATCCGTGGATCAAATTGGTCTTCGTTTTCGTCGCGTTGATCAACTTCGCCTTGGCAGCCATCGTGATTCTCAAGGGGAAGATCTGGACGGGGCTCGTCGGTCTGTTCGTTTTCCCGTTGCTGGTAATCGGAGCGGTCCGCCTGAGCCGGCCGGGTGCACCGTGGGCTCGCTGGCGGTACACGCGCAAGCCGAAACGGATGAACCGCGCGCTCGAACGCGAACGGAAATGGCGTCGGCCCGTCATCCGGGCCAAGATCTACGTCCAGGATCTGATAGCCGGATCGCCGAGCGTCGAACATGCGATGACCGCGGCCGAGCAGGAACTGGACCACACCATCCACGCAGCTCCGCCGCCACCGATTTCCCCGCTGGTATCCGCGTCTGGCACAATGGACGGGTTGCCTGGACCAGGCAGCAGCACTTGATCTGGGCACGAACCAGACGAGCGCCGTTTCGGGAGACCGAAACGCGTGCCGCTCGGTTCCTCTGCTCCTGCGAAATACAAGGATGACATATGAACACCCTGGACTTCCTGGACAAAAAGTCGCTCCGCGACGACATCCCCGAGTTCCGTCCCGGCGACACGCTCAACGTGAACGTCAAGGTTATCGAAGGCTCCAAGGAGCGCGTGCAGGTCTTCAAGGGCGTCGTTATTCGTCGCCAGGGCGGCGGCGTTCGCGAGACCTTCACCGTCCGTAAGGTCTCCTTCGGCGTCGGCGTCGAGCGCACCTTCCCGGTTCACAGCCCCACGCTGGCCTCCATCGAGGTTCTGACCCGCGGTGACGTCCGTCGCGCCAAGCTGTACTACCTCCGTGAGCTTCGTGGCAAGAAGGCGAAGATCAAGGAAAAGCGCTGATCTTTCCGATGAGCCCGGCACCGCGTACGCGCGGTGTCGGGCTAATCTGGTTTCTGTGGCAGATTCTTCGAAGGAGCAGGCATTGTCGTCCGGACCCGAGAATCACGAGGGATCAAGCGGTTCCGCGGAACCGACCTCACATCGGCCGCAGAAGAAACAGCGATCGTTTCTGCGAGAACTCCCTGTTCTGATCGGCGTAGCGCTGGTACTCAGCATCGTCCTTCAGGCATTTGTCTTCAGAGTTTTTCTCATCCCATCCGAGTCGATGGAACCGACACTGCACGGCTGTGCGGGATGTACCGGTGACCGCATCGTGGTGGAGAAGATCGGATACCGCTTCGGCGATCCGGAACCCGGCGACGTCGTCGTCTTCAAGGGACCCGATTCGTGGAACACGAAATATGTGTCCAATCGGTCCGACAACGTTGTCGTCCGCGGCATTCAAGAGGTCGGTTCGTGGGTCGGCCTCGTTCCGCCGGACGAGAACGACTTGGTCAAGCGAGTGATCGCTACCGGCGGCCAGACCGTCGAATGCTGCGACGAGCAGGGCCGAGTCCTGGTCGACGGCAAGCCGCTCGACGAGCCGTACATCAAGATGGATTTCCCGTTCACTCCGGGAACGCAAACGTGTGACACCGAATTGAAGTCGGGCCGCTGCTTCGGACCGATCACCGTTCCCGAGGGCCACGTGTGGGTCATGGGTGACAACCGCAGCAATTCCGCCGACTCGCGCTACCACGTCGACGACGAGTTCCAGGGAACCGTCCCGATCGACAACATCATCGGTCAAGCTCGTTTCATCGTTCTTCCCCCGTCGCGAATGGGCGGCATCGATGCGCCTGATATTCAGGGCAACTGAGTTGTCGGACCGCACACATGGATTCGCGTAGTTCCGAGTAGGCAGAGACAGTGAGTAGTTGGCCCCCTCGCGTTGTCATTCGCAGATCGGCAGGTCTGCGGACGATGGAGTCTGCGTTGGCGCGAACCGGACTCGGTCCGGTGGCCGGCGTCGACGAGGCCGGGCGCGGAGCGTGCGCTGGTCCACTTGTCATTGCAGCGTGTGTCCTGGCGCCGAAACCGCAAGCAGCCCTCGCGCGGCTCGACGATTCGAAGAAGCTGACCGAACGTGCGCGCGAGGAGCTTTTCCCGGCGATCAAGCGCTTGGCTTTGGCGTGGAGTGTCATCTCTGTTCCCGCTGCGGAAGTCGATCAGATCGGCATCCACGTCGCCAACATCGAGGGGATGCGACGAGCAGTTGCGGGCCTCGACCTCGAACCGGGCTACGTTCTCACCGACGGATTCCGGGTTCCGGGTCTGACGGCTCCGTCGCTACCGGTCATCGGCGGTGACGGCGCCGCTGCATGCATCGCCGCGGCGAGCGTTCTCGCGAAGGTGACCCGAGATCGTGTGATGACCGAGATGGACGACACTCATCCGGGATACGGCTTCGCGATTCACAAGGGATACAGCACGCCACTGCACATGGACGCACTCGACGAGCTGGGGCCGTGCCCTGAGCACCGCATGACCTATGCCAACGTGGTGGCTGCGGGAGTCCGGTTGGAACAACGCGCGGGCCGTACGGGATGATGGACGTTCAGACGAACTGGGAGGACTGGCTAAACCGATGAGTGCCGAGGATCTCGAGAAGTACGAAACCGAGATGGAGCTGTCGCTCTACCGTGAATACCGGGACATCGTCGGACAGTTCTCCTACGTCGTGGAGACCGAACGACGTTTCTACCTGGCCAACACGGTCGAGTTGCTGCCCCACAATTCAGACGGGGAGATCTACTTCGAGCTGCGGATGTCCGACGCCTGGGTGTGGGACATGTACCGCCCGGCGCGATTCGTGAAATACGTACGCGTCGTGACCTTCAAGGACGTCAACATCGAAGAGCTGGACAAGCCGGATCTGCGCCTTCCTGACTGATCTGCGCTTGCCGGACTGATCTCGACAACGAAGTGCCCCGCCGATATCGGCGGGGCACTTCGTATTTCGCGGAGTTGTGCGGGGTCAGTTGCCCTTGACGTTCACAATCTGACGCAGCGTGTGTCGAATCTCGACCAAGTCCTTCGCGTCGTCCATCACGACGTCGATGTCCTTGTACGCACCCGGGATCTCGTCGAGGAACGCCGCGGAACGCTTGTATTCGATGCCGACCATTGCCTTGTCGAGATCTTCGATGGTGAAGGTCTTGCGTGCCTGGTTACGTCCGTACACCCGACCCGCGCCGTGGGGGCTGGACTTGAACGACGGTACGTTTCCCTTCCCGACGACGACGTAACTCGCCGTCCCCATCGAACCGGGGATGAGCCCGGGCGTGCCCTCGTCTGCCTTGATCGCACCCTTACGGCTCAGCCACACACCCCTGCCCATGTGGAACTCCTTCTGGGTGAAGTTGTGGTGGCAGTTGATCCGCTCGACTTCGTCGATGATCGCGGGTTTGCCGTCTCCCATGAAGTGCGCGAAGTCCTTCACGACGCGGTCCATCATCTCTTCGCGGTTGAGCAGAGCGAAGTGCTGAGCCCAGTTGAGATCGGTGATGTACGAGTCGAATTCGGGCGTCTTCTCGACCAGGTAGGCAAGATCCGGATCGGGAAGGTTGATGTACCACCGCTCGCACAAGTCCTTGGCGATCTTGATGTGATGCTGCGCGAGCTTGTTTCCGATACCGCGGCTTCCCGAGTGCAGGAACAGCCAGACGCCGTCGCTCTCGTCGAGCGTCACCTCGATGAAGTGGTTACCAGAGCCCAGCGTTCCGAGCTGAAACCTCCAGTCGTTCTTGAACTTGTCGTAGAAGGACAGGCGATCGCCCGCCATCGCCTCGAGTTCTGCGATGCGGATTTTCGCCGTGTCGCTCAGCGTCTTGTTGTAGACACCTGCCGAGAGCGGGACGGAGCGTTCGATGCTGTGGCGAAGTACGGTCAGGTCGCGGCCTTGAAGGTCGCGTGCGCTGAACTGGGTTTTGACCGCGATCATTCCGCAGCCGATATCGACTCCGACGGCGGCGGGCATGATTGCGCCTTCCGTCGGAATGACCGAACCCACCGTCGCTCCCGCACCGAGGTGCGCATCCGGCATAAGCGCCAGATGTGGACGGACAAAAGGCATCTGGGACGTACGCAGCGCTTGCTCGCGAGTGTTCTCGTCGAGTATCGATGCCCAGTTCCACAGCCTCTTGGTGATCTTCTCCATCAGATTTCTCCCACATAGTTCACAGCCGAACCGATCGGTCCGGTGTGTCGTGCAGGAATGACCATGCGCTCGGTCAGTGGTTGTGTGCAACCCCTTTTCAGGTTCGCAGGCCGTCTGCGAGTTCGTAGATTCGTCCGACGTACTTCTCCTGGAAGGCTTTTCGGGCAGCATCTGCTTGTTGCCGTGCGCCCATCTGGGAGTAGAGGTACTCGAGATGAACCAAACTCTCGCCGATGTCGACGCGTCGCTGGTCGAGAACCGTCAGCTCGTCGACCAGTCGAGCCAGATCTAACGCGGTGTCCGGTACCTCGTCCATGGTGATCCTCGATGTCCGTGAGTGCTTCCTGACCCCGAGGCTAACACTCTTCGAACATATTTTCGATACCTGCCCTGTAGTTTACTTCGACAACGTGGCTGTCAGTTGGTCGATGGCATACGGAATGCTCAGGACGGTATTGCCGGACATCGCCGCGCCGACGGGTGGATCTGCGGTGTACCGCACGACCATCGCATTTCCGCTCTTCACGGCGGGTAGTCGCTGGTAGAGCGTGTTGCCGGCGAGGGCCTTCTCTCCCTCCGGGTCGGCCATCACGATCAAACGATCAACGGGTTCGAGGATGTCGTATCGCTCGTTCGGCATCCAGTCGCCGAACTGGTCGCCGACGAATGCGTCGACGGTCGCGGGGAGGGTGAACCCGAGTGACGAGAGGAAAATGCCGCGTGGATCGTGCGACGAGAACACGTAGCCCTCGGGAGTGTCGAGGTTGACGATCGTTGCGGTTTGCCCGGCAAACTCCGGGTGTGCAGCGCGGGCGGCGGCAAACGCGTTTTCGGTATCCGTGATCAGTTGCTGAGCTTGTGGTCCTTTGCCGAGGGCGCGCCCGGCGGTGAGCGTCATGTCGGTCCACGGCGTTGTGTACGCGTCGTAGTCCTTGCTCTGCGCGACAGTCGGCGCAATCGAGGTCAGCTTCTTGTAGGTTTCCGTGTCGATGTCGGCGTACAGCGCGAGGATCAGATCTGGTGCGAGGGAGGCGATTTGCTCGAAGTTGAAGTCTCCGCCGCTGTTGATGTAGGTCGGAGTTTTCCCCTTCCAGTAATTCTTCGTCCACGGCCAGCTTTCATCCATGCCGGACCCCCACCATTCGGCCATGCCTACGGGTTCGACTCCCAAGGCGAGCAGTGGTTCGTGATCGGTGTATCCGAGTGTCACTACCCGCTGCGGTTCGGCATCGATTGTCGTCGAACCCTGTGCGTGCTCGATCGTCACGGGGAATGCGTCGTTGCTCTGGGTCGCTGATGCGGTGTCGAAGCCTTGCGAGGTTCCACAGGCGGTCGAGAACCCGATGATCGCGGCCGTCGTGAATAAGGCGGCGAGGATTCGGGTGCTATGTGAGGGCACGTGCATGCTCCTTCGAAGTCGTGGGCGAAGTGATCTGAGGTCCGCGTGAAGTGCTGAGCTGGTCGCGTCAGCAATAAAGTGAGGCTAACCTTTGCAGGATCGTCGGTCCATCCTTCAGGATGGACTCGGATACGCCCAGAAAGACGCAAAATGTCCACTATCGAGTACTCGACTCGCCCAAAGTCCTTGCTAGCGCTGCCCGATAGTCGCGGACGGACATTCAAAGATTTTCAGGTCTACACCAACGTCGTCGAGGGCGTGACCGCGTACGGGGCTCACCGCCACCCGGAGCATCAGATCGCCTGGATGAGTGAAGGGACGATGCAGATTGCTGCCGGGGGCAACGTGTGGCACCTGCACAGCGAGCACTTGGTCTGGTTGCCGGGCACCGTTCTCCACGACATGACGCTTCTGTCGGCGGGATGCATGATCGCGGCCTATGCGCGTCCGGATCTACGCCCTGGCGGGCCCAGGTGGACTCAGCCACTTGTTCTCGAAGTCGATGCTTTATCCGCTCAATTGCTGCGCCATCTCGCAGATCGGACCATCGACGATGCTCGGCGGTTGATGAGTCAGGAGTTGCTCTACGACATTCTTGCTGCCGCGCCCGAACGGCACGACGTCCTCGCGGTTCCTCGCAATGCTGCGGCGAGTTCGGTTTCTGCCCGCATCCTTGCCGATCCGGCAGACTCGCGAACATTAGGGGAGTGGGCGGGTGAACTCGGGGTCAGTTCCAAGACTTTGATGCGTGCCTTTGTCGCCGATACCGGGATTACCTTCGGACAGTGGAGGACTCGCGCCCGAATGTATGCGTCGCTCGAGATGCTCGCGCGGGGTGAGGGTGTCAACGACGTTGCCCCGCAGGTGGGTTACCGAACCAGTAGCGGGTTCATCGCCGCATTTCGGGAAACCTTCGGTACGACGCCGGCCCGGTACGGCGGAAAGCTGACGCGGTGATTTGCTGATGATTTCTTGAACTCGGTTGACGGCAAAGCTTTGTTCGGCAACGTAGAAATGGGCCGAGTTGCCAGCATGTGCTGTTGGCTCGGCCCATTTACTAATCTGAACTGAGTCAGCTCATGTTGCCGAGCACATTGCCCAGGACGCCGCTGATGACATTGGTCATCGACCCCTGCGGGTCGGTCAGGGAGCCGAATACCTGGCCCGATCCGGAGTTGAGCGAGCCGAAGCCCATGTCTTCGAGGCTTCCGGCGCCGGCCTCGACGGGGTTCGGCTGCCGGATGGTGACACACACGCCCATCGGATTGATGTCCCAGTCGCCCGCCGCCAGCACAATGTTGGTGCCGGCGCCGCTGTCGAGCTGAGAGCCGACAACTGCGTTATCGGGAACCTTGTAGGTGGTCTCCAATGCGATGATGCCGCCACCAGCAGTGGTCCATCCGCCGCCCTTTGCCACCACGGAGTTGTTGCCGACGACGACGGTCTTGGTGACGTCGTCCCACTTCTGGTCGCCGATAAGCCATTTGACGTTCAGGCGAGCCTTGACCAGCTGGAATCCTGCCGGGTGGAAATCGCGGATCTGATTGACGAGTGCTCCCGAACCGGAAACCTTTGTCAGGTAGGTGACCGTCTGTCCCGGGGCGACCTTGCCGTCGCCGACAACCTCCTTGCTGACGGTGTACGGCGTCCCGAGGGAACCGGCCCAACTGTCGGTGACCGACTGGTTGAGCGCGCATGCCGGTGCTGCTTGCGCCACCGAGGCTCCAAGTCCAACAGTGACGCCGGCGGCGATGAGAACGAGGGATGTAGTGGTTGCTACTGCGTGGCGAAGTGAGCGGCGGGCCATGTAGAACTCCATTCAGCGGGGTGCGTGACGGTTTGAGCAAAACTGTAACTAGTTCTACTGGACTTTCGTCCAAGATGTGGCTGATTTCAGAAAATTGTCAGGTTTCGGGTCGCCGTTGGTGTGTCGCGCTGCCGAATTCCACAGGTTCCGAGTTGTGAACAGGTTGTTTTCGGATGGCTTGGTTTTGTGGTGGTGGGTCGAGGGTGGTGGTTGGGACGCGCTTCGTATGGGGCGGGCGCGCGGTCGTGTGAGTGGTGGGGGCTGCGATGGCGAGGAATATGGCGTTGGGGGCTCGGGGCGAGGATGTGGCTGTCGAGTTCCTGATCGATGCGGGTTTGGAGATTGTCGAACGCAATTGGCGTTGTCGGTACGGCGAGTTGGATGTGATTGCGACGTCCGGTGATCGAATTGTGTTCGTGGAGGTGAAGACTCGGTCGGGTGTCGGGTACGGGAGTCCGGCGGAGTCGGTGACGTTCGCGAAGCAGCGTCGGATTCGGGTGTTGGCGATGCAGTGGCTCACTGATTCGGGTCGGTCGTGGTCGAGGGTGCGTTTTGATGTGGTGGCTGTGTTGATCGGTCGCGACGGTGTGCCTTCGGTCGAGCATTTTGTGGATGCGTTCTGATGGCGTTGGGGCGGGCGCATTCTGTTGCGGTCAGTGGTGTGGACGGGCAGATCGTGGAGATCGAGGCGGATATCGGGCGCGGGTTGCCTGCGGTGCATTTGGTGGGGCTGCCTGATACGGCGTTGCACGAGTCGCGTGATCGGATTCGGGCCGCGGTGACCAATTCTGGTGAGGAGTGGCCGGACAGCAAGGTGATTTTGGCGTTGTCGCCGGCGACGTTGCCGAAGGTGGGCAGTGTTTACGATTTGGCGTTGTCGTTGTCTGTTCTCGATGCGGCGAAGAAGTTGCCGCGGAAGTTGTTGCGGGAGACTGTGTTTTTGGGGGAGTTGGCACTCGACGGTCGTTTGCGGACGGTGCGCGGTGTGTTGCCTGCGGTGCTTGCGGCGAAGCGGGCGGGATGGGGGACTGTGGTGGTTCCAGCTCGGGCGTTGGCAGAGGCGGGCCTGGTCAAGGGGATCGAGGTGCTGGGTGCCGATGATTTGTCTGCGGTGATCGGGTGGTTGCGTGGTGAGTTGGCGCTGGCTGTTCCCGATGTCTTCGAGCGCGCTGATGTGGTGACGGCGCGGGATCTGAGTGAGGTTGTCGGGCAGACGGATGCTCGGTGGGCGATAGAGGTTGCTGCGGCGGGTGCGCATCATTTGATGTTGACGGGTCCGCCGGGGATCGGGAAAACGATGTTGGCGCAGAGGCTTCCGGGGATTCTTCCACCGTTGACGGAGGGGGAGTCGTTGGAGGTGACGGCGATTCATTCGGTGGCGGGGGTGTTGCCGGAGGATCGGCCGTTGATCGATATGCCGCCTTTCATTGCGCCGCATCACAGTTCGTCGGTCAGTTCGCTGGTGGGTGGTGGTAGTGGGATGGCTCGTCCTGGTGCGGTCAGCCGCGCCCATCGCGGCGTGCTGTTTCTCGACGAATGTGCCGAGATCGGGGTGAAGGTGCTCGAAGCGCTACGCACGCCACTCGAAGACGGGGAAGTGCGAATCGCCCGGCGGGACGGAGTGGCGCGTTATCCGGCGCGATTCCAGCTCATCCTGGCCGCGAATCCGTGCCCGTGCGCGCCGCCCCGAGACGCGGATTGCGTCTGTGCGCCCGCGGCACGTCGCCGATACCTGGGTAAATTGTCCGGCCCGTTGTTGGACCGGGTCGACATTAGAGTCCGGATGCAGGCGGTTGCAACCGGAGCGCTGATCGACGAAGTGGGGGAAAGCACCAGCGATGTTCGTGCGCGCGTGGCGGCAGCTCGAGACACTGCGGCCCAGCGGTGGAGTGAGTACGGGTGGCGGACCAACGCGGAGGTACCAGGGCCGGCGTTGAGACAGAAGTTCAGACTCTCGCGTGCGGCGCTGGCGCCGGTGGAACGGGCGCTACGTAAAGGGGTGATCACAGCTCGAGGGGCGGACCGAGCGTTGCGGGTTGCCTGGAGTGTCGCCGATCTGGCAGGTGAGGCGATGCCCGGACCAGATCAAGTTGTCACCGCACTCGACTTCCGCGACAGGGGATTCCAATGACTGCACACGACCCACGACTACTTGCCTGGGCATATCTGTCCCGCGTCGTGCAAGGGCCCAGCGCGTATATGTCCATGTTGATCGACGAGCTCGGGGTCGAAGAAACTGCGAGGGCGGTTCGCAACGGCGATCTGCCACCCGCGATCGAGGAGAAGACGCGAGCCCGCGCTCACATCGACACAGCCCAACGAGACCTCGACCTGATGGAGGCGATGGGTGGCAGACTCGTAACACCGAACTGCGCCGATTGGCCGGCGTGGCGAATGCTTTCCTTTGACGGACTCGATCCCTCCGGGGGTGAGACGGCACCATTTGTGTTGTGGGTGTTGGGGTCCGGGGATTTGGTTGATCTGACCGAGAGATCGGTTGGAATTGTGGGCACGCGGGCATCTACTGCGTACGGCGAACACGTGACGGCAGAGATTGCCGGTGACCTGGCTGTCGACGGGTGGACCGTGATTTCCGGGGCGGCCTTCGGTATCGACGGGGCCGCGCACCGCGCTGCATTGGGCGTAGGTGGAACCACACTGGCTGTCTTGGCCTGTGGGGTCGATCGAGCGTATCCGTCAGGGCATGCGCGACTACTCAAACAGATAGCGAGTTCGGGTGCAGTGATAAGTGAATATCCACCGGGCACAACACCTGCAAAGTTCCGGTTTCTGGCAAGGAATCGACTGGTAGCTGCGTTGTCGGACGGAGTAGTGGTGGTCGAGGCGGGTTGGCGCAGTGGTGCACGCAATACCGCCAATTGGGCTCGGAAGTTAGGCCGTCCCGTGATGGCGGTGCCCGGACCGGTTACCTCGGCATCGTCGACCGGATGCCACCGGATGATCCGAGAAGGTGAAGCGCAACTCGTTTCCAATGCCGTGGATGTAGTCGAAGCGTCAGGCCCATTTGGTGTCGGGGATTCCGCGGAGGATGCGGCCGCGACGCGTGACATCGACGCATTGCGAGGCAATTCTCGATTGGTATACGAAGCATTGCCGGGAACGGGGTCTCGCAGTACGCGTGAGTTGTCCGAGGAATCGGGATTGCTCATAGCTCAGGTTCGTGCCACTCTTCCTCTGCTCGAACTGGAGGGATTTGCAAGTTCTGATTCGAGTGGATGGTTTCGGACGCGGTAGTACGTGAACTACTTCTGCGCCCGTCAGACCATGCGTGGCGATGCTCACTAATCGTTTGCGAAGACCGTGAATCGTCAATACCCGCAGCGCATCGGAAATGGCACGTCAGGGCTATTTTTCACGAATTTGCTCGACTGTGTGCAATGTAATTCTCGATGCGTTTCGCCGACCCGACCTGCAAGTTCGACGGGTCTCAGGAAAGCCTCAGGTCAATGTGCATGGAAGTCCGATTAGTCTGGATCACGATGACGGCGGGCATTGATTGACACCCGGCATCCGAGGGATGAATGTGCAGAATTTTCAGGGTCGTGTTCGGTCGAGGCAATGCCGCTAACCCGCTGCTAATTCGGACCATTGAGTCTGTTCGGAAACGGTGAAGGCTTTCGAACTTCTTTTGTTCATCAACGCTCTATCTGTGTATTGTGAAGGAGAATTGAATCGATCATTGAAAGAGGAGTGCAATGGCTGAGAAGCTGATTCGGCAACTCATCGACGACCTTGATGGTAAGCCGATTGACGATGGATTCGGTGATCGAATTGAGTTCTCTTACCAGGGAACGGATTACGTGATCGATCTGCGCGCCACCAATGCAGAGAAGTTCGACGCTGCGGTGAAGCCGTTCGTCGAGGCTGCTGCGAAGGTGAGCGGGAAGCGCGGCAAGAAGGCTCAGGCTGCATCTCCGCAGGCCACATCAGGTTCCGGACGCTCCAAGGAGACGCTCCAGGCCATCCGTGACTGGGCAGGTAAGAACGGTTACGAAGTTGCTCCGCGTGGGCGTATCAAAGCGGAAATCATCGACGCTTTCGACGCTGCACACTAGATTGAATTAAATACACCTCTGGCTCTCGGCGAACTCGCCGGGAGCCAGAGGTGTATTTTACTGTTGCTTTGCCGAGTTCTCGGACAGCTTTGTCCGACAGGTCGTCCGTGTGAAGCAGATCAAATAATTCGTCTAAACAGCACCGAATTTACCCAGCAGATTGGTCGGTTTCTTTCGCTCTGTACAAAGGTCGACAGAGCGCTGTGTGGAGTCGCCGGCGAGGTATTTCGCCCTCGTGCTGCAATTGTCGTGTACATTAGTTAGGTAACACTAACTTTCGGAAGGATCTTTCTGTGGCCAAGCCGACAACTGCATTGACGGTTCTGCGGACCGAACAATTGACCCCCCATATGGTACGAGTGTTTCTCGGGGGACCAGGCTTCGAGTCGTTCACTCCCAGCGAATACAGCGATTCCTATGTAAAGATCGAATTCGGCACTCCTGATCAGCCGACACTGCGCACCTACACGATTCGTTCGTACGATCTTGATGCCAAAGAGATTGCAATCGATTTTGTCGTCCACGGCGACATGGGTGTCGCAGGTCCGTGGGCCGCGTCAGTTCAGCCGGGCGCTGAGATTACTCTGCGGGGACCTGGTGGCGCGTTTTTGCCGTCACCAACCGCTGATTGGTATCTCTTCGTCGGAGACGAGACCGCAATACCCGCTATTTCCGCGTCGATAGCGCGATTGGCGCCGAATGCGGTCGGCTACGCCGTTGTCGAAGTCGGGGGACCGGAAGACGAAATCGCGCTCGATGCCCCAGAAGGTATTGCCGTGACCTGGCTACATCGCGGGGCATCGTCCGATGCGGTCGGCGAAGAATTAGCGGGCGACAACGCTCCGGTTGTCGCCGAGGTCAAGGCACTCGAATGGTTGCCGGGCGAACCGCACGTGTTCATTCACGGTGAAGCACAAGCCGTCATGCACAACCTCCGACCGTACATTCGCAAGGAACGAAATGTCCCGGCGTCGGCTGCTTCTATTTCCGGCTATTGGCGTCGTGGTCGCACCGAAGAGGGCTTCCGGGTCTGGAAGTCCGAACTCGCCGCGGCCGAAAACTAACTCGCGGCGGCCGTGCCGCGAGTCAGCAACACGAGCGCAACGGCCGCGAGAACTCCGAAGGTGGGAATTGCGATTGCCATCGGAACTGCCGTGTCTTCTCCCGCAATTCCCACCAACGGCGAAACCAGCGCCGCCAAGCCGAACTGGCCCGCTCCCATCAGCGCTGAACCGGTCCCGGCCGCGTTGGTGACCTCTCCTTGGGCGAGAGCGGTCGCATTGCCCATGATGAACCCGATGCTCGAAATTGCCACGAACAGTGGGACCAAGATCAACCAGGTATTCGTGGAACTGAAAACCACGCTGGTGCAGAACAATACGGCGCCGCCCATGAGGAGTAGGCACACCCCGAAACGCAGCAGCGTGCGTGCTCCGACGCGACCGAGCAGGCGAGTGGTGATCATCGCTGCCGTGACCATTCCGGTGGCGTTCACTGCGAACGCGATCGAGAATTGTGACGGACTCAGCCCGAGAACGTTCTGAACGACGAACGGTGACGCGGAGATGTACGCGAACAAGGCGCCGAATCCGAAGACGAATGCGAGCGCATATCCGAGGTAGTGCCGATTGCGGACCACGTATCGCAGATTCGAGATCAGGGCCTTCAATCCGCCGCCGTGGCGTCGCTCGGGCGGAAGTGTCTCGGGAACGAGCAAAACGACACCAGCCACCATTACAGCGCCCGCGACCGCCAGGACCCAGAAGATCCCGCGCCACCCGACGGGGCCGAGAAGTGCGCCGCCGATCAGTGGCGCGACCACGGGAGCGATACCGCCGATGATCATCATGATGCTGAAGAGCTTCGCTGCGTCGTCGCCGCGCGCTCGGTCGGCAATACAAGCGCGGGCAAGAACGATGGCAGCGCCTCCACTCAAGCCCTGGACGAGTCGTGCACCGATGAGAAACTCGATGTTCGGCGCCACCGCGCATGCCGCGCCGCTCAGTGCCGTGATGATTGTCGCGGCCAGCAGTATTCGTCGCCTGCCAAGTCCGTCGGAGATCGGACCGATGATCAGCTGGCCGATTCCGAGGCCTGCCATGAAGGTGGTCAGCGTGAGCTGAACGCTGGCCGCAGTAGTGTCGAGTGCATCCGCCATCAACGGTAGGCCGGGCAGGTACATATCGATGGACAGTGGAGCGATTGCGGAAATCAGTGCCAGTACGCACAATATCTTCACAGGAATTGCTCGATTCACCGATCAACCCTATCGGCGAGGGAGCTTGCAGTTTCAATCGCGGCGAGCGAGCGTGTGTTCATGACTGACGCATTGCCGGCGAGCTTGAGCGTTCACCTCGATGCGTATGCCGAGCACCTCCGACTGAGCCGAGGCCGGTCGGAACACACGATCCGCGCCTACGTCGGTGACGCGCGGGCATTGCTGACCCATTTCTCCGCGGGTTCGGAGAATGCAGATCTCGACCGCCTCGACCTAAGTGTCATGCGTTCGTGGTTGGCCGCCCAGAATGCCGTAGGAACAGCCCGTACGACGGTAGCTCGACGGGCTTCTTCGGCGCGTGGGTTCACTGCGTGGCTCGCGCAGACCGGACGCATTTCCGTCGACCCGGGCACACGTCTGGCGGCTCCACCCGCTCGCCGGACGCTGCCGACGGTGCTGCGTCAGAGCCAGGCCCTCGACGCAATGGATGCGGCGGAAAGCGGTGCGCAGCAACAAGAGCCGCTCGCCCTGCGAGACCGACTCATCGTGGAATTGTTGTACTCCACCGGAATTCGCGTCGGCGAGTTGTGTGGACTGGACGTCGAGTCGGTCGATGCCGATCGACGATTGCTTCGTGTTCTCGGCAAGGGGAACAAGGAGCGGTCGGTGCCATACGGCCTGCCCGCAGAATCGGCACTGAACGGCTGGCTGGAGCACGGACGACCCGCGCTGTGTTCGGATCGGTCCGGGCGAGCGTTGCTCCTCGGAGTTCGAGGCGGCCGGCTCGATCAGCGTCAGGCGCGTTCGGTGGTCCACGAAACCATGGCTGCAATTCCAGGGGCTCCCGACATGGGTCCGCACGGGCTTCGGCACTCGGCTGCGACACATTTGCTGGAGGGTGGTGCGGACCTTCGTGTGGTCCAAGAACTCCTCGGTCATGCGAGTTTGGCGACCACTCAGCTGTACACGCACGTGTCGGTCGAACGGCTTCGATCCGTCCACGATCAGGCCCATCCGCGCGCCTGATTTGTGGAGCGACGCGAGTTCTCGGCTGGTATTTGGTAGCGTCGCAGCTCAGAAGAGTGAACAATCGGCAAAGTTCGATCGTCGTATCGAGACACTCGATTACATGCGATATCCGGGGGATTCGTGAACCGCCAAGATGTGAAGCACCTGCCGAACAGCGGCCAACCAGCCTGGCTGTCCGAATCGCCGCAACCGGCTCCCGAGCCGGCGCCGACGCCGGAGCCTGTGGCGCGACTGCAAGAGGTCTGGTCCACGCCACCGCCACCGTCGAGCCAACAGCAGGTGACAAACCAGGATCTGGTTGCCGAAGCTTTACTGAAACGCCCGAAACGGACGCCGCGTGGCGGCTGGCGTAGGGGATTGCATCGTGCGACCGGAGGTGTGGTCAATCTGGGGGATTCGACCAACGAACAGCGCAACCGTGCACTGGCCGCCCGAATCGAGCAGCCGATCCGCAACGACTACCGAGTCGCTCTGCTCTCGCTCAAAGGGGGAGTGGGCAAGACGACGGTCACGGTCGGACTCGGTGCGACGTTTGCTTCGCTGCGTGGTGACTGCGTCGTGGCGGTTGACGCCAATCCCGATTTCGGGACCTTGGCACAACGTGTTCCGCTGCAGACCAATTCGACAGTGCGCGATCTGATTGCTGCTAGACCGGACATAAAGAGCTATTCGGACGTTCGAGTGCACACATCCCAGTCGTCGAGTCGTCTCGAGGTGCTGGCGAGTGAGCAGGATCCGGCGATTTCGGAGGCATTCAGCGAGGCCGACTATCGCCAGGTCATCGACATCTTGCAGGTCTACTACAACATCATCCTCACTGATTGCGGTACCGGGATCATGCACTCGGCGATGAACGGCGTTCTCGATCTTGCCAATTCGTTGGTTCTGGTCAGTTCGCCGGCAATCGACGGAGCGCGCAGTGCGGCGGCAACGCTCGATTGGCTTCAGTTGCACGGATACGGCCATCTGGTCGAGCGGACCGTCGTCGTCATCAGCGCCGCCCGACCAGGGTCGAGCGTCATCGACATGGACGCGTTGGTGGACTATTTCATGCGTCGATGCCGCGCCGTCGAGGTCATTCCTTTCGACGAGCATCTCGCGGAGGGGTCGGTGATGGACCTCGAATTGATGCGACCGGCCACCAGACGAGCGTTCATGGAACTGGCAGCGATGGTGGCCGACGACTTCGCGGACGCTGTGGGTCGGCACGCCGTCTCCGAGTGGCACTGATTCTGCGACCGATTTCTGCGACCGATCAGCCTCCTTTCAATGGCTTGAGCCTGAGCGGTTGCGACCGAACCAGTCCGAGTGGATCGAGATACTCGCGTCCTCTGCGCAAGCCCCAGTGCAAACATGCTTCGACAGCGCACCCTTCGTGCCCGGTTTCAAGGGTTCCGATCACTGACCTGGCTGCGACGCGTTCACCTGTGCGAACGACTGCGGTGACGGGTTCGTAGGTCGTGCGTAGGCCGCCGGAATGATCGATCGACACCGTCGGCTTTCCGGCGACCACTCCCGCGAACACCACGATGCCGTCGCCGGCCGCGAGGACGGATTGGCCGGCGCTGCCGCCGAGATCGACCCCGCGATGACCCGGCAGCCAGTTCTCGGCCGGTTTGTCGAAAGCGCGTTCCACGTGCGGCCGAGGAGCGAGCGGCCAGTCGAATCGCGTGTCTGCTGACGCCGTGCCTACGGCGACACAGCAGGAGATCACGGCAAAGACCACGCCTCGTCGAGCTCCGCGCAACATCGTCATTCCTTGATCTTGCGTGGAGTAGCGCACGCTTCAATGCAGATCAGACGGGTAATCCACAAGGTAGCCACCGATCCACAACCGCCGGTTCGGTCTGTTGCTTCCGGGGTGGTTATGGCATCGGGGGACGAGGACGTACACTTGTCGAGCGGTCTGTGCTCGCACAGTCCGACTTCGCGCGCCCGCGCACGTTTTCCGGCCTCGGCTGGTCCTGGTTCTCACGAAACAGGTCCGACGGCCGTGCGGGTGCCAGGGCAGGGATCACCCGATCGCCTGCATCAACCGGATTGAAAGTTTGAGGTACACAGCCATGGCTGTCGTAACCATGAAGCAGATGCTCGATAGTGGAACCCACTTCGGACATCAGACCCGTCGCTGGAACCCGAAGATGAAGCGATTCATCTTGACCGACCGCAACGGCATCTACATCATCGACCTCCAGCAGACGCTGACGTACATCGACAAGGCGTACGAGTTCGTCAAGGAGACCGTTGCCCACGGCGGCACCGTTCTCTTCGTCGGTACCAAGAAGCAGGCGCAGGAGTCCATCGCTTCCGAAGCGACTCGCGTCGGAATGCCCTACGTCAACCAGCGTTGGCTCGGCGGCATGCTCACCAACTTCACCACCGTTCACAAGCGTCTGCTTCGCCTCAAGGAGCTCGAGGCAATGGAGCAGACCGGTGGATTCGAAGGTCGCACCAAGAAGGAAATCCTCATGCTCACGCGTGAGATGACCAAGCTGGATCGCACCCTCGGTGGTATCCGCGACATGGCCAAGGTTCCTTCCGCGGTGTGGATCGTCGACACCAACAAGGAGCACCTGGCAGTTGCCGAGGCTCGCAAGCTGAACATCCCGGTCATCGCGATCCTGGACACCAACTGCGACCCCGACCTCGTCGACTACCCGATCCCGGGCAACGACGACGCCATCCGTTCCGCAGCACTGCTGACCAAGGTTGTCGCTTCCGCGGTTGCCGAAGGTGTGCAGGCACGTGCAGGACTGAGCGCCGACAAGGACGCGAAGCCCGAAGCCGGCGCAGGCGAGCCCCTCGCCGAGTGGGAGCAGGAACTGCTCTCGCAGGCAGCTCCGGCCGCAGAGGCTGAGGCAGCTCCGGCTGCAGAGGCTGAGGCAGCCCCCGCCGCAGAGGCACCGGCCACCGAGGCCTGATTCGTTGAAACCGGCCCTGACCAAGAGTTCTTTTGGTCAGGGCCGTTTCACCGTTAGGCCCGAGCACCACCGTCAGGCCGTGCTTCACCGTTAGGCCGTGCTTCACCGTTAGTCCTAGGTCCGAAACAGACACATGAGGAGGCTCGCTAATCATGGCGAACTACACCGCCGCTGACGTCAAGCGGCTCCGTGAGCTCACCGGCTCCGGAATGATGGCATGTAAGAACGCACTCGCAGATGCAGACGGCGATTTCGACAAGGCCGTCGAGCAGCTGCGCATCAAGGGCGCGAAGGATGTCGGAAAGCGCGCAGAGCGCACCACCGCTGAGGGTCTCGTCGTCGCCAAGGACGGCGTCATGATCGAGATCAACTGCGAGACCGACTTCGTGGCCAAGAACGACGAGTTCATCAAGCTGGCCGACGAGATCGTGACCGTCGCTGCTGCTGGTAAGCCTGCTGACCTCGACGCTCTCAAGGCGCTCGAGCTCGACGGCAAGACCATCGACACCGTCATTGCGGAGCAGTCCGCGAAGATCGGTGAGAAGCTCGAACTGAGCCGCGTCGCTTCCTTCGACGGCCCCGTTGCCGTTTACCTGCACAAGCGCAGCTCCGACTTGCCGCCCGCTGTCGGCGTTCTCGTCGAGTACACCGGTGAAGGCGATGCTGCTGCTGAGGCCGCTCGCGGCGCTGCAATGCAGGTCGCAGCACTCAAGGCGAAGTACGTCACGCGTGACGAGGTTCCCGAGGAGATCGTCGCTTCCGAGCGTCACATCGCCGAAGAGACCGCCCGCGCAGAAGGCAAGCCCGAGCAGGCACTGCCGAAGATCATCGAAGGCCGCGTCAACGGTTACTTCAAGGACGTCGTTCTGACCGAGCAGTCTTCGGTCACGGACTCCAAGAAGACCGTCAAGGCGATCCTCGACGATGCAGGCGTGACCATCAAGCGCTTCGTGCGTTTCGAGGTCGGCGCCTCCGCTTAATTCGGAGCCCGCACACATGGACCCCGCCTGAAGAGCATTTGCTCTACCGGCGGGGTCTACGTGTACCTGGGGCCTCCGATGAGGCAGGATGAGAGTGCCTCGGGACGAGTCCCGGGGGCTTTCCTATGCCGCGGTGTCCGATTCGGCGGCAGAAGAAGAATGAAGGACCTACAAGGTCTTGTATCGAACTGAGGAGAACAATGTCCGAACCAGCCAACGAACGTCCAGGATTCAAGCGGGTCCTGCTCAAACTCGGCGGCGAAATGTTCGGAGGCGGCAAAGTCGGTCTCGATCCCGACGTGGTCACCAAGGTGGCTGAGCAGATCGCAGAGGTCGTTCGATCGGGCGTACAGGTTGCAGTGGTCATCGGCGGCGGAAACTTCTTCCGCGGAGCGGAACTGCAGCAGCGTGGCCTCGATCGCGCGCGCTCCGACTACATGGGCATGCTAGGCACCGTCATGAACTGCCTCGCTCTGCAGGATTTCCTGGAGAAGGCGGGCGTCGATTCTCGCGTGCAGACGGCCATCACCATGGGCCAGGTCGCCGAGCCGTACCTCCCCCTTCGCGCACGCAGGCACCTCGAGAAGGGGCGCGTAGTCATCTTCGGTGCCGGGATGGGTATGCCCTACTTCTCGACTGACACCACTGCTGCGCAGCGCGCGCTGGAGATCGGTGCCGAGGTAGTGCTGATGGCCAAGGCTGTCGACGGCGTCTACTCGGCCGACCCGCGTCTCGACCCGGACGCGACGATGTACGAACAGATCACGCACCGTGAGGTCATCGAACGTGAGCTCAAGGTCGCGGACGCGACGGCATTCAGCCTGTGCATGGACAACTCGATGCCGATGATGGTGTTCAACCTCCTCACCGAAGGAAACATCGCTCGCGCGGTGTCCGGTGAGAAGATCGGCACCCTGATCAAGTCGTGAGTGACACCCAAAAAATGATGCAGAACAACATGGAGGAACAGCCGTGATCGATGAAGCGCTCTTCGAGGCAGAAGAGAAGATGGAAAAGGCTGTCACGGTAGCCAAGGACGATCTCGGCTCGGTTCGCACCGGACGCGCGAACCCCGGTATGTTCTCGCGCATCGTGATCGACTACTACGGTTCGATCACGCCGATCACGCAGCTCGCGAGCATCAACGTCCCCGAGGCCCGCATGGTCATCGTCAAGCCGTACGAGGCCTCGCAGCTCAACGCGATCGAGACGGCGATCCGCAACTCGGATCTCGGTGTGAACCCGTCCAACGACGGCAGCATCATCCGCATTTCGGTTCCGCAGCTCACGGAAGAGCGTCGACGTGAACTGGTGAAGCAGGCCAAGTCCAAGGGCGAGGATTCGAAGGTCACGCTGCGCAACATCCGCCGCAAGGCGATGGACGAACTCAGCCGGATCCAGAAGGACGGTGAAGCCGGCGAGGACGAGGTCGGTCGCGCAGAGAAAGAACTCGACAAGACCACGGCGAAGTACGTGCACACGGTCGAGGAACTCGTCAAGCACAAGGAAGCAGAGTTGATGGAGGTATAGCCTCCTCATTTGCAGTGTTTGTCGTCGGGAGTAGATCAGGGAGTTTGGGTGCACGCACAAGAGGGAACCGCCGGTGGTCCCGTCACGGACGGGCCTACGGGCGGCGCTGAGGGCGCGCAACCGCCGAAGTCGAAGGCGGGCAGGAACCTACCTGCCGCCATCGGCGTCGGAGCTGGCCTCGGCGCCTTGGTCATCGGCACTTTGATCTTCCTGCCCCCGGGATGGATCGCTGTCGTCGCGATCGCGATGTTCATCGCGACGTGGGAGGTCACCACGCGGCTTCGTGAAGCCGACATCGAGGTGCCGCGAATTCCGCTTCTCGTCGGCGGGCAAGCCACGATCTGGCTCGGCTGGCCGTGGGGACCGGTCGGGGTGCTCAGCGGATTCACCGCGACCGTTCTGGTGTGCATGGTGTGGCGGTTGTTCGACCACGGGCTCAAGGCGACCCCGAAGAACTTCCTGCGAGACACCTCCATCACGGTGTTCGTTCTGGCGTGGATCCCGCTGTTGGCGTCATTCGGTGCGTTGATGGTGCTCGAAGACGACGGCCCCGGTCGCGTCTTCGTCTTGATGATCGGTGTCGTGTGCTCCGACATCGGCGGCTACGCGGCTGGAGTGCTGTTCGGGAAGCACCCGATGGTGCCGGCTGTGAGCCCGAAGAAGTCCTGGGAGGGATTCGTCGGCTCCCTCATTTTCTGCGTCATCGGCAGTTTGCTTTCGGTGACGTTGATCCTCGACGCGAATTCGATGATCGGCGTCCTGCTCGGTGTCGTCCTGGTGGTAGTCGCGACGGTCGGCGACCTGATCGAATCGCAGATCAAGCGTGAACTCGGCATCAAGGACATGGGAACCTTGCTTCCCGGCCACGGCGGAATCATGGACCGCCTGGATTCACTCCTGCCGTCGGCATTTGTCACCTGGCTGATTCTGTACGCACTCGTCTGATTTCTCGTGCGTGATTTCTTCTCCGGCCGTTCCAAGCCGATCCCCAGCCCGAACATCTGGCATTGGCCGGACGTGTACGAAATCGAGAACCGCGCGCAGGACGTCGACGGTTCCCTCTGGGCCGCGATGCGAGCCCAGGTCGACTGGTCTGGACGCGATGTCGTCGATGTCGGCTGTGGGGCGGGGTTCCATCTACCGGAGTTCGCTCGTACTGCCCGTCGTGTTGTCGGAGTGGAGCCGCACGCACCGCTGGTGAGGGCCGCGCGGGAACGAACCCGCGATTCGGCGTCGATCGACGTAGTCCAGGGTTCAGCAGAGTCCACGGGTCTGGTGGATGCTTCAGTCGATCTCGTTCATGCCCGTACGGCGTACTTCTTCGGAAAAGGCTGCGGCCCGGGAATTCGTGAGGCCATGCGCATCCTGAGGCCCGGGGGAGTCTTGCTGATCGTGGATCTCGATGTGAGCGCCGGCCCGTACGGGGAGTGGATGAGGGCGGATCTGCCCAAATACGATCCCGCGGCGGTCGAAGCGTTCTTCGAGGCTCAAGGATTCTCGCTCACGCGCGTCGAGACCCGGTGGGAGTTCGAGAATCGAGACGATATGCGGCGGGTACTCGGAATCGAGTTCACCGAGAAGACTGCCGAGCGTGCGTTCTCGCAAGTAACGGGATTGGGCTTCACGGTGCGATACCGGATCCATGTTCGGTCCAAACCACGATCACTCGAACTTGCGTGAAGGCGGGCTCAAAAGACGAACGTCAGGCGCTCCGACTTGAGCGCCTGACGTTTTCTGCACCGATTCAGTAGTAAAAAAATCAGTGATCGGTGGGGATGTGGAACAGGGTGGCGAGCTTGTGAATCTTCTTCGCCTTGGCGAGCTTGGGCAAGTCGCTGCCGTCGCGCACGCGTGAGCCGTCTTCGCCGAGATCGTCGATGACATTCTGAGCCCAGATCGCGTCGGCTACAGAGGGACTCAGTCCTGCGTTGACGGGGGCAGTCTGCGCGGTGGTCATGCAGAGTTTGCCGGCCATGCCGAGTGACAAGGTGATCGCACAGTCTCGGGCGAGCAGATCCAGATCGGGGCCGAGCGTGGGACCGTCGATCGGCGGAGCGATGCGTGCCGCGCGGCTGGCGATGGTGAGCCGCGAACGCGGGTACGACATCGACGTGGGGGAGTCGTCCATCCCAGTGTCGCGCCGGAAGTCGCCGCTGCCGAATGCGAGACGGAAGATGCCGTCAGTGCGTGCGATCTCGGGCGCAGCCTCGAGTCCCACCGCGGATTCGACGAGAGCAAGAATCTTGGTGCCGTCGGGAAGTCGCTCGGCCGTGGCGTCGGCCTGCTGACCGCTTTCGGTCTTTGCGAGCATGACACCCTCGAGTCCGGGGAGGCCCGCGAGTACGGCCAGATCCTCTTCCCAGAACGGTGTCGTGGCGTCGTTGATCCGAACCCAGGCGTGATTGTGTTCGCTCAGGAATGCGGCGACATCGCGGCGGGCAGCTGGTTTGTTGGGTGCGGTGACGGCATCCTCGAGGTCGAGAATGACGGCGTCGGCCGCACTCGCGAGTGCGGCGTCGAAGGTGTCCGGTTTGGACGCGGGGACGAGGAGCCAGGATCTTGCCTGCTGCGGGGCAATTCGCGAGGTCACAGGTCTCTCCATGTGAGTAGTCACATCAGGGCCTTTCCGGTGATTTCCACGACATCAATGATGCCTGCTGGCCCATCGATCGACCCAATTGCGTAACTAGATTTCAGTCACATCTGCCGCTTCGCTGCGCGCCGGATCTGAATGATGCGAACGCCGCCTGCCAACGCCATGATCAATGCGCCCGCGATGGCGGAAAGCAGGATCGTGATTCCGAGCGGAAAGTCGATCTGCCAGGCGAGGATCTTGACGGAGACGCTCTCGAGGTTCTGCAGGATGAACACCAGCAGTAAGATCAACACGATTGCACCTATGACCAGGCCAACCCAGGTCGTGGCGGCTCTGGTTCGGTCGGTGACCGACGTTCCGGTCGGCACCGGTTCAGGCGTCGGTGTCGGTTCCGGATCGTGTTTTTCCACTGCCTTGTTCTCGTCCACCTTCGGAAGTTCCGGATCGGGGCCGAAACCGTCGGCTGGGCCGTACACGGGGGAATTCGACGGATCCTCTGGTGTGGTTGACATGACATGATCATCACTCAACCTGCGCGAAGTTGCACGGGTAATCCGGCCACAATCGGGTGGCAGTGGGGTAGCACCCCAAAACAATGGGACAATGGTGTAACTATGGCTGCCTCTCTTCCCCTCGTTTTCACTGCACCCAAGCGCGGAATGCCTCCACGGCACCTCGCCGATCTCGATTCCGCCGAGCGCAAAGAAGCGGTGAAAGAGCTCGGCCTTCCGGCTTTCCGGGCCGATCAGCTGGCGCGTCAGTACTACGCGCGGCTGGAAGCCGATCCGGAGAAGATGACCGATCTCCCCGCATCGGTGCGCGAGAAGGTTGGGGAGTCGCTGTTCCCGACCTTGTTGACCCCGATCAAGCACCTCGCGTGCGATTCGGGCGACACTCGCAAGACCCTGTGGAAGGCACATGACGGAACGCTGCTCGAAAGCGTCTTGATGCGCTATCCCGACCGGGCAACACTTTGCATCTCGAGTCAGGCAGGCTGCGGAATGGCCTGCCCGTTCTGTGCGACGGGTCAGGGCGGCCTCGACCGCAACCTCTCGACCGCCGAGATCGTCGATCAGGTTCGCGAGGCAGCGGCCGCCATGCGCGACGGTGAAGTCGCCGGCGGCCCCGGACGCCTCTCGAACGTCGTGTTCATGGGTATGGGCGAGCCTTTGGCGAACTACAAGCGTGTGGTGGCAGCGGTACGACGGATCACCTCGCCTGCACCCGACGGCCTCGGCCTGTCTCAGCGGTCCGTCACGGTCTCGACCGTCGGCCTCGCTCCCGCGATCCGCAAGCTCGCTGACGAAGGCCTGAGCGTCACGCTGGCGGTATCGCTGCACACACCGGACGACGAACTGCGCGACACTCTTGTCCCGGTCAACAATCGCTGGTCAGTGTCGGAGGTACTTCAGGCTGCCCGGTACTACGCAGACAAGACCGGTCGCCGTGTGTCAATCGAGTACGCGATGATCAAGAACGTCAACGATCAGCCGTGGCGTGCGGACATGCTGGGCAAGAAGCTGAAGAAAGCACTCGGCGGGTTGGTGCACGTCAACCTGATTCCGCTCAACCCGACTCCGGGCAGCGAGTGGGACGCGAGCCCCAAGGACGTCGAGCGCGAGTTCGTGCGTCGGGTCATCGCCCAGGGCGTCTCGTGCACGGTGCGCGATACGCGCGGTCAGGAAATCGCCGCAGCCTGTGGCCAGCTGGCAGCCGAGAACTGAAACGTTCCAGGCCTGAAACACGTAAAGAGAAGGCCTCCACGAACTTTCGTTCGTGGAGGCCTTCTCTTTGTCAGGTTTCTAGCGCGGGCGGCGACGGATGACGATGTCGCGGACCAGAATGAAGATCATCAATCCGGCGGTGCCGATGAGCCACAGATCCTCGACCTTGCCGTGATGGTTTCCGATCATCATCAGAAGCAGGAATATTGCGAAGAACCATCCGAGGAAACGGAAAAACTTGAGTCCTTCACCACTCCACCCCCATGCGGCAGAGGGAACCTCGGCCTCATCGACGTGCGAGACCACGACGGGGGCGCTGGACTTGACGTCCAACTGGGTATCGGCCACGGTCGATCCTCCTGCTCATTCGGTTGCACTACTGCCCAATATGGTGACATACGACTGCCTGTCGTACGTAGTTGGGCGTCGATAAGGTTGTTCTCAGGTGTTATCAGGAACAATGGGCGAGTGCAGGAAACCACACGTACCCGCGTCCTCCTCCTCGGCAGTACCGGTTCGATCGGTACCCAAGCGCTGGAGGTCATCGCTGCCAACCCCGACCGTTTCGAAGTAGTCGGTCTTGCAGCGGGCGGCAACAACGTCGAGTTGTTGGCCGAACAGATTCGTGCAACCGGCGTCACGGACGTCGCCGTCGCCGATCCTGCAGCGGCATCGGCGCTGGAATCGGTAACCGCCCGTTCGGGACCGAGCGCCGTGACAGAACTGGTTCGGGACAGCGGTGCCGATGTTGTCCTCAATGCGCTCGTCGGTTCGTTGGGACTCGAACCGACACTGGCGGCTTTGAACTCGGGAGCGCGCCTGGCGCTGGCGAACAAGGAATCGCTTGTCGCCGGCGGAGCGCTGGTGACGAAAGCCGCCGCCCCCGGTCAGATCGTGCCGGTCGACTCGGAGCATTCGGCGCTTGCCCAGTGCCTACGTGGTGGAACAGGCGACGAGGTGGCCCGGTTGGTTCTCACCGCTTCGGGTGGGCCGTTCCGTGGCTGGAGCGCCGAGGAGCTCGAAAGTGTGAATCCGGCTCAGGCAAAAGCGCACCCCACCTGGTCGATGGGCCCCATGAACACCCTCAACTCGGCAACTCTGGTCAACAAGGGCCTCGAGTTGATCGAGACGAACCTGCTGTTCGGGATCGACTACGACCGCATCGACGTCACCGTGCATCCGCAATCGATCGTGCACTCCATGGTGACCTTCTTCGACGGATCGACGCTGGCACAGGCGAGTCCACCGGACATGAAGCTCCCGATCGCTCTCGCTCTCGGCTGGCCGGACCGCATCGAAGGTACGGCGTCGGCATGCGACTTCACCACCGCCTCCACCTGGGAATTCGAGCCGCTCGATTCGTTGGTGTTCCCCGCCGTCGATCTGGCGCGAAGCGCAGGAAAATCCGGAGGTTGCTTCACCGCGATCTACAACGCGGCCAACGAAGTGGCGGCTCAGGCATTCCTCGACGGTGTCATTTCCTTCCCGGCGATCGTCCGCACGGTGGCTGCTGTTCTCGACGATGCAGGTCAATGGTCCGCAGAACCGGTTACCGTGGACGACGTTCTGGCCGCAGACGGCTGGGCACGCACACGAGCGCGTCAGCTCGTGAAGCAGGAGGGCTAGAGCTTTCATGGTTTTTGCACTGGGCGTAGTGCTGTTTGCCCTCGGCATCGGCGTGTCCATCGCCCTGCACGAAGCCGGTCACATGTGGACGGCCAAGGCTTTGGGAATGAAGGTTCGCCGCTACTACATCGGCTTCGGACCGAAGATCTTCTCGTTCCGTCGAGGTGAGACCGAGTACGGCCTCAAGGCGCTGCCGCTGGGCGGATTCTGCGACATCGCGGGCATGACGGCCCTCGACGAGATGACGCCTGAAGAAGAGCCGCACGCGATGTACAAGAAGGCGGCGTGGAAGCGCGTCGTCGTCATGTCCGGCGGTATCGCGATGAACTTCATTCTCGGGTTCCTCCTGATCTACGCATTGCTTCTCGGCTGGGGCCGAACTGAGCCCGCTCAGCCAGTGGTCCAAGAGGTCACGTGTGTGGCCCCCGATCAGCTGGGCCAGGACGGCAACTTCGAGCTGACAGAGTGCTCGGGTGGGGGCCCCGCGGGAGATGCGGGCCTGCAATCGGGAGATCGGATCACCGCAGTCGACGGAAAGTCGACGAGCACCTTCCCTGAGGTGGCAGCAGCTATTCGAGGTGTGGATGGTCCGATCGTGTTGTCGGTTGATCGCGACGGAGAGGCCTTGTCGATCACGGTCGTGCCCGAACGAGTCCAGCGATATGTGAACTCGGCCAGTGGCGTTCCCGTGAAGCAGGAAGTATCCGCTGTCGGAATCGGTGGACCGGGCTCGGCGCTGGTCGAGTACAACGCTCTCACGGCTGTTCCGGCAGCCTTCGACTACACCGGCCAGATCATGGTCGACTCGGTGAAGGCGTTGGCTGACATTCCGTCGAAGGTGGGGGCTCTGTGGGAGTCGATCACGGGCGGCGAACGCGCCCAGGACACACCGATCAGCGTGGTCGGTGCCAGCGTGATCGGTGGCGAGGCCGCAGATCGAGCCGAGTGGCCGATGTTCGTCGGACTGCTCGCATCGATCAACTTCTTCCTCGGTGTTTTCAACATCCTGCCGCTGTTGCCGCTCGACGGCGGTCACATCGCGGTGGTCTTCTACGAGAAGATCCGTGATTGGTTCCGCGCCCGCCGAGGCTTGATTCCCGGCGGCCCGGTCGACTACACGCGACTCCTTCCGATTACTTACGTATTCATCGTGATCGGTGGCGCGTTCATGTTGCTGACACTCACGGCTGACATCGTCAATCCGATCAAGATCTTCTGACCGTGTGAGAAGGGTGACGGTTGCCGCGCGGTAGTGCGGCGATCGCCCGGCTAAACTTGCAGTGAAGCTATGAAAGAAGGCACAGACGTGACCATCCCTATCGGACTGGGAATGCCCTCGGCACCCGCAGCGATTCTTGCTCCTCGACGCAAGACACGGCAGCTGCAGGTCGGCACGGTAGGTGTGGGCAGCGATTTCCCCATCTCGGTGCAGTCCATGTGCACCACGAAGACGCACGACGTCAATGCAACGCTGCAGCAGATCGCGGAACTGACCGCGTCCGGTTGCGACATCGTTCGTGTCGCCTGCCCGCGTCAGGAAGACGCGGACGCGTTGTCGATCATTGCGAAGAAGAGCCAGATCCCGGTTATCGCCGACATCCACTTCCAGCCGCGCTACATCTTCGCGGCAATCGATGCGGGATGCGCTGCGGTGCGCGTCAATCCGGGCAACATCAAGGAATTCGACGGCCGTGTCAAAGAGGTGGCCAAGGCTGCCGGTGACGCAGGCATTCCGATCCGTATCGGTGTCAACGCGGGATCGCTCGATCCTCGGTTGATGGAGAAGTACGGCAAGGCGACGCCCGAAGCGTTGGTCGAGTCCGCGCTGTGGGAGGCCGGGTTGTTCGAAGAGCACGGCTTCGGTGACATCAAGATCTCCGTCAAGCACAACGATCCGGTGATCATGGTCGAGGCTTACCGCCAACTCGCCGCCAAATGCGATTACCCGTTGCACCTCGGCGTCACGGAGGCAGGGCCGGCGTTTCAGGGCACGATCAAGTCCGCGGTCGCCTTCGGTGCGCTGCTCGCGGAGGGTATCGGCGACACGATCCGGGTTTCGCTCTCGGCCCCGCCGGCCGAGGAAATCAAGGTCGGTAACCAGATTCTGCAGTCTCTGAACCTGCGTCCCCGCAAGCTCGAGATCGTCTCTTGCCCCTCGTGTGGCCGTGCACAGGTCGATGTCTACACACTTGCCGACGAGGTCTCCGCCGGCCTCGAAGGCATGGAGATCCCGCTGCGCGTGGCAGTCATGGGTTGCGTCGTGAACGGACCGGGTGAAGCGCGTGAGGCCGACCTCGGTGTGGCGTCCGGCAACGGCAAGGGCCAGATCTTCGTCAAGGGCAAGGTCATCAAGACGGTGCCCGAGGCGCAGATCGTCGAGACGTTGATCGAAGAGGCGATGAAAATTGCCGAAAGCATGGAGGGTGACGCCTCGGAGGGTGCGCCGGTCGTCACCGTGAGTTGAGTGATTGCCGGATGAATCTTCCCCGTCGGTGTCAGGTTCGTGGCAATCTGAGTGCATCATGATCGGGTAGTGATATTCGTGGACGCGCAGTCGAGTCGAGGGGGTTGACGGATGCTCAAACTCCTCGGAGCCAAGCAGGTCGGAAGTCGAGATCTCGAAGACGTCCGACGGGTACTCGACGCCGATCCGGTGGCGGCCTGCATGATTGCCGCGCGCGTCGAAGAATGCGGCGTCGACCCACGAATGATTCACGGCGAGCTGTGGAGTCGAGGCGGGCCGTTGTCCTCACTGTGCTTTGCCGGGGCGAACCTGGTTCCGCTTCGAGGCGATCCGGATGACATTCGGGCATTCGCCGACCGTGCCTGTCGGATTCCGCGCATGTGCTCGTCGGTGGTCGGCCGCGCCGAATTGGCGTTGCCGTTGTGGGAGATGCTCGAGCTCGACTGGGGAACTGCGCGGGAGGTGCGCCCCGAACAGCCGTTGCTCGCGGTTTCCGAGCCGCTGGCGTGCCCGTCGGATCCACTGGTCCGGCAGGTTCGCTCGGACGAACTCGAGATCTATCTGCCTGCCGCGATCGCGATGTTCATCGAAGAGGTCGGAGTCGACCCGCGTGCCAACGACGGTGGGCGCGGATACCGGCACCGTGTCGCTAGCCTGATCGCCGCTGGTCGAGCGTGGGCGCGCATCGAGGACGGCCAGGTCGTTTTCAAGGCTGAGGTCGGTTCGATGTCTGCTCGCTGTGGCCAGATCCAGGGTGTGTGGGTCAACCCGGAATTTCGTGGGCAGGGCTTCGGCGTGACCGGTACAGCGGCTGTAGCGGAGTCGATCATGGCGACCGGTCGCATTGCGAGCCTGTACGTCAACAGCTTCAATACGATTGCGCGGTCGACCTATTCGCGGGTGGGGTTCCGACAGGTCGCGACCTTCTCGACGGTGCTGCTCGACTGACCGTACAAGCTGCGTGCAATGGTCGCGCCTACGCTGGGTGGAGCATTTGTCGCCCTACTATGGGGCTCGATGAACACTCGGCATTTCTCTCGTAGTCGCTCGGCCCAACTGTTGGCCTCCTGCACCGTGATTTTCTTGGCGGTGGGGATCAGTTCGTGTACTCCGAAACCCGCCGGCCCCGAGCCCGTCGCGCAGCAGTTCCTGAGAGCGTTCGGTGACAGGGATATCGACGAGGCAGCAAAACTGACGGACCGGCCTGATTCCGCGGGTCCTGTATTGAGTGACACCTGGGATGCGCTCCAGGCCGAGTCGATGACTGCCGAGACCACGTCGGTGAAGATGAACGGTGACACTGCGACGGTCGGCTACACCTACGAGTGGCACCTTCCGAAAGACCGTGTGTGGACGTACGACGGCGAGCTGCAGATGGGACGCAAGGACGGCGACTGGTCCGTCCGGTGGAGTTCGACGGACGTTCACCCGCGCCTCGGTGACAAGCAGACGATGTCGTTGCGGGCAACCGCGGCGCCGCGAGCGCGGGTCAACGAGCATTCGGGCACGGATGTCCTGGTGCCGGGAATTGTCTACCGAGTGAAGTTCGATCGCTCCAAGAGCAACGACATCATTGGTTCCGCAAACAATCTCGCAAGTGTTCTCGGTCGGTTCGATTCTTCGCTGACGGGTCAATCGATCGCCGAATCCTCGACGGCCGTCAAGGGCGACTATCTGGTGACCCGCCTGCGCAGTGACGACTACGACCAGGTATCGGCGCAACTGGGAGCCATCTCGGGAGTCTCTGTCTCGGACGAATCGGATCTCGTCTCGACGGACCCGGAGTTCGCGCCCGACCTTCTCGGGCAGATCAAGAAGACGATCATCGACGAGGTCGACGGCAAAGCCGGCTGGAGTGTCGTCACGGTCAATCAGAACGGCGTCGACACCGATGTGCTGACCGAGACTGCGCCGCAACCTGTTCCGTCGTTCAGTATCAGTTTGGATCGCAACATTCAGATCGCTGCTCAGCGTGCCGTGAACGTGAACAAGGATCAGGCGATGATGGTAGTCATCGAACCGTCGAGTGGGGCGATCCTGGCTGTCGCACAGAACAAGGCAGCAGACCGCGACGGACCGGTCGCGACGATGGGTCAGTACCCGCCCGGTTCGACGTTCAAGATCATCACGGCAGGCGCCGCAATTTCGACCGGTCAGGCGACCCCCGACACGATGGTGCCCTGCCCGGGCCGGATCGAGATCGGTGAGCGCAGCGTCCCCAACTACAACGAGTTCTCACTCGGCACGGTGCCGATGGCAACGGCCTTCGCGCGTTCGTGCAACACGTCCTTCGCCAAGCTGGCCAGCGAGATGCAACCAGACACGTTGACCACTGCCGCAGCGCAGTTCGGCATCGGCCAGGACTACAACGTGGTGGGATTGCCGATCGATTCCGGTTCGGTGCCGCCGGCGTCGGACCTGGTGCAGCGGACCGAAGACGGGTTCGGTCAGGGAAAGGTCGTGGTCAGTCCGTTCGGAATGGCGATGGCAGCGGCGACGGTCGCGAACGGTTCGACTCCGGTGCCGCAACTGATTTCAGGGCGCGAAACCACCATCGACGGTGAGCGCCCGGCGATCTCGCCCGCCATGGTCGACGGCCTGCGCGGCATGATGCGACTCGTGGTCACCAGCGGTACTGCAGAACGCGTCGAAGATCAGGGTGAGGTGTACGGCAAGACCGGGGAAGCCGAGGTCGAAGGGGGATCGCACGCGTGGTTCGTCGGCTATCGCGGGAACCTGGCCTTCGCGACTCTGGTTGTGCGGGGCGGAAGTTCGGACAACGCCGTCGCAGTCACCCGCGACATGCTCACCGCCCTGCCTGAAGGCTACTGACCCGTCAGGGGAGCAGTCCCAACCTCCGGGCGGTCACCACGGCTTCGTGGCGTGAGCTCGCGTCCAGCTTTCCCATCGCGCTTCGCAGATAGCTCTTGACTGTTTCAGGGCGAAGGGAAAGCCGTTGGCCGGCTTCGATGTTGGTGCAGCCGAGTGCGACCTGAGAGAGAACATCCACTTCACGCGGGGTGAGCGTGACGTCGGATTCGGCGTCGGCGGTAGGACGCAGCAGGTTGGCCAAACGCTGGGAGAGTCCGCGGAGTTTGGTCTGCAAGTCGGTGTCGGTGACGGTCTGGGCGACACTGCGTAGTTCGGCGTGGACTCCGCGGATCTCTTCCGAAGACATACCGTCGGCGGTAGTCGCGGCGGCGGCCTGCAGTAGTTGCAGGCGACGATCGACTTCGTCGCGGATGGCGAACTCCATCCCGAGACGCCGGGATGCGCCGACCATGACGTCTGCTGTGCGGTCACCCAACGGAGCGGAATCGCGGATCGCGGCGTAGAGCACAGCGCGCGATTTTCCCGAAACCATGACCGGAACGGCGATGATCGAATGCAGGCCCTCGCTGAGAACAGGACGGTCGAAGTGATGAGTGATGGACTGCGAATTGCCGTAATCGTTGACGGTGATCGGTGAACCCTGGGCTACGACGCGTCCGCCCATGCCCGAGCGCGGCGGGATGGCCAAGCCCTTGAGGTTGTTGGTGCGGGTGCCGACGAATTCGCTCAGGTGCAGGGTTCCGTCCTGGACCTCGCCTCCGAACAGCACGGGAACAACGCCCTGAGCTGCGATTGTTCGGAGTTCACCTCGCATTGCGTCCCCGTCGCGGGGGCGCAGAAGTGACGAAGCATGTCGGTTCACGCAGGTACCCCTTTCTGGGGGTAGTGAAGTTCTCTTGTGAGCTAGATCATAGGGGGTGAACAGTACGTATGACGAGCCGCCAACGTAACCGGTCGGGCCAACCATACGACGATCGACAAGGAGCAAGTTGATGAGCACCGATCCCACCGCACGGGTGCGCGAGCTGCTGGACCAGTACGACACCCCGCATGCCAGCGCCGCAGAATTGCTCTGCGATCGGCATCCCGCGGATGGCGTTGCATTCACCGTCGTCGAGGCAGACCTTAGCTCGGTGGACCTCACTTACGGTCATCTACGTGAGCAGTCGGCGCGTTTCGCGGCAGCTCTGGCCGACCTCGGAGTCGAGCCGGGTGACAACGTCGCGACCTTGATGGGTAAGTCTGCGGACCTGGTGGTCGCGCTCCTCGGAATCTGGCGCCGCGGAGCGGTCCACGTGCCTTTGTTCACGGCGTTCGCTTCGCCGGCCATCGCTTTCCGCTTGACGGCCAGCGGCGCGAAGGTGGTCATTTCCGACGCCAATCAGCTCGAGAAGCTCGCGCCGGGAGAGGACATCCCCGCCGACGCAGCGTGGCAGGTCATCGTCGCGGGCGGCGCGGCCGGTGACGAGTTGGACTTCGACGCACTTGTCGCAGCTCAGGATGCCGAAGACCCGAAGGGCGCTGCTCAGGCAGTCGGCGGCAACGCACCGATGGTGCAGTTGTTCACCAGTGGCACCACGGGAACACCCAAGGGCGTGCCGGTTCCGGTGCGCGCGCTCGCCTCGTTCCACGCATACCAGGAGTTCGGCCTCGACGTCCGAGAGGACGACGTGTTCTGGAACGCCGCAGACCCGGGCTGGGCGTACGGGCTGTACTACGCGTTGCTCGGCCCGCTTGCCGCCGGCACGCGAAGCTTGCTGCTGCACGCCGGATTCTCCGCGCCGCTGACGTGGCAGATCATCGAGAAGTTCGGTGTCACCAATTTTGCCGCCGCTCCGACTGTCTACCGCAGTCTGCGTGCCGACAAGGCTCCCGTTCCGGAAGGCATCTCGCTGCGCCGCGCTTCCTCGGCCGGTGAGCCCTTGACTCCGGATGTTGTTGCGTGGTCGAAGAACTCGTTGGGCGTCGAGGTCCGTGATCACTACGGCCAGACCGAGCACGGCATGTTCATCGTCAACGCCTGGGCCGACGGACTTCGCGACGATGTCCGTCCCGGATCCATGGGTCGTCCGTTGCCGGGTTGGTCTGCCGCTGTGCTGGAAGACAATTCGGATGACATTGCACCGGCCCGCACTCAGGGACGCGTGGCGATCGATACTCACAACAGCCCGTTGATGTGGTTCACCGGGTACGTCGATGCGCCGGAGAAGACGAAGCAGCGATTCAGCGAAGACGGCCGCTGGTACATCACCGGTGATGCGGGAATGACGGACGAGGACGGATTCTTCTTCTTCTCCTCGCGCGACGACGACGTCATCATCATGGCGGGCTACCGCATCGGTCCCTTCGACGTCGAGAGCGTGCTGGTCATGCACGAGCACGTCATCGAGGCCGCCGTGGTGGGCATGCCCGACGAGTTGCGTGGTGAGGTTCTCGAGGCGTTCGTCGTTCTCCGCGAAGGCGTCGACGGCGACGACGAACTCGAGAAGGAACTGCAGACGTTGGTGAAGAAGAAGTTCGCCGCGCACGCGTACCCACGCACGGTGCACTTTGTTCCGAACCTGCCCAAGACCCCGAGTGGCAAGGTTCAGCGGTACATCCTGAGGAAGGGATAAACCCCTGCTGTGCGCCTTTATTAACCCCCGGCGGTTAATAAAGGCGCACAGCAAGGTCAGCGCCGACGAATTCTGCCGACCACCATGAGGGCGACCAGGGTGACTGCAAGCAGCAGTGTCGTATTTGCTGCGGCAAGAAATACCTGGCCACGGTCGGTGAGTCCGAAGATGCTGACCGGCAAGGTCTTCCATGTCGCCGGGTAGACCATGACCGTTGCGCCCAGCTCACCCATCGACAGTGCGATGGAAAGCCCGGCGGCCGCACCCAACGCTGGGAGCAGCAGCGGTAGCGTTACCCGTGTCAGCACCCGCACCGGGCCGGCGCCGAGTGATTCGGCAGCTTGACGGTAGGCGGGATCGAGCCGTTCGAGCGCGGCCGATACGGAACTGAATGCAAAGGCAAGCACCAAAACCGTGTGAGCGAGAATCACGATCCACTTGGTGCCGCCGAGCAGTAGCGGGCGCTCGTTGAAAGTGATGAGCAGACCCAAGCCGATCGCGACCGACGGAACCGCAATCGGTAAATGGAATACGGCATCGGTGATGCGCCGCAGCCACATCGGTGCCTCACGCGAGGCCAGCGCGGCCCACGTTCCGACTATCAATGCCAATGCCCCCGCGATGAATGCAGTCTGCAAACTGACGATCAGGCTGGCGAAGTTCTCGTCGGACAGCGCCGTGGAGAAGTTCTTGCCGCCGAGATTCGACGGGAGTGGACCGGTCCACGATCCGGCCAAGGCAGCCGCGACGACGGTGGCGATGGGCGCGACGAAAACCACCGCGACGACCAGGGTGAAGAATCCGAGTACGAGGGCCCTAGAGCTTCGTGTCCACAGCAGCACGGCTGCCTCCCATCAATCTGTTGAAGGTGAATCGGTAGAGGCAGTACAGGCCGAGTGAGAGTGCGACCTGGACCGTCGCGATCACTGCCGCGCCGGGCAAGTCGAAGGTGACAATGCCGCGGGTGTAGATGAGGACCGGCAGAGTTACGACGTCTTTAGCCCCGGTGAAGAGCACGATGCCGAATTCATTCAGCGTCATCAGAAGCACGAGCGATCCACCGGCCAGGAGGGCCGGCCACGCTTCCGGCATCACCACCTGCCGCAGAACTCGGACGGGTGACGCGCCGAGACTGGCTGCCACGTCGAGTTGTTCACGCGGAATCTGGGTGAACGCTGCCAATAGCGGACGCACGACAAAGGGTGTGAAGAAAGTGATTTCGGCCGCGATCACACCGAACGGAGTGTTGAGGAAATTCAGTGGGCCGCTCGCGTCGCCGGTGATGCGGACGATCAAGGCGTTGACGGCGCCGGCTGTCCCGTACAGGAACGTGAACGCCAGCGTGATCAGGAAAGACGGCAGGGCGAGCACCGTGTCGATCAATCGCCCCACCACCTTGGATCCGGCGAACGGAACGAAGGCCAGCACCAAGGCGAGGAAGGTTCCCAGGATCAGGCAACCCAGGGTCGACGCCACGGCGATTTGGATGGTCCGCCAGAGTGCGGTTCTGAACAGTTCCGATCCGAGCACCGAAGACCACGTGGACAACCCGGTGCCGCTTCCGGTGCTCAGAGATTCCGTGAGGACACGTGCGGTGGGATAGACAGCAAACACGAGGACAAGAAGCAGTGGTGGTAGCGTCCACCCGATCCGGCGCCACGGGATCGGGTCTTTGTGCTGGGGCACAGCGGTTTCGGGGCGCTCCAAGGTTGTCGTCATGGGTGGCGATCCGCCGGAACCAGGACACTGCCGTCCGTGGGCAGGACGACGCCCACTTCGGTGCCGACCGGGCGCTCGTCGTGCCCTGGAACATCTGCGTCGACGCGGACGTCGTCGAGGCCACGTACAGCCAGCGTCAGACGCGTCGTGGAACCGCGCCAGACGCTCGAGACGATGCGCGCCGGGAATGATCCTCGTGCGCCGACGCCGCTTACGGCTACCGCGTGTGGACGAACACACAGGTAGGCGTCCATGTCGGACTCCCATTCGATGTGCCCGATCTCGGGCTGCGGGGCGTGAGCAGTGAACGGCGTGCCACCGATCGAGACCAGCGCGGAGGTGCCGATGACGCGTGTGACGGTGCAGGGCAGCAGGTTGGCACCCCCGAGGAACGCCGCGGTGAAGCTGGACGGCGGACGTTTCCACAAGGCCTCAGCGGTGTCGATGTCCGCGAGTCTGGCGTTGCGCATCACTGCGATTCGGTCTGCCAGCGCCAGGGCTTCACTCTGATCGTGCGTCACATAGAGCATTGCTGTGTCAGGTAGTGCTGCGCGCAGTCTCGCCAGTTCGCCGAGCATGCTCTCGCGAAGTTGAGCATCCAGGGCGGCCAGTGGTTCGTCGAGGAGGAGTACTCCAGGGCGAATTGCCAACGCTCGGGCAATGGCGATTCGCTGCTGTTGACCGCCGGAAAGTTCACGGGGAAGCCGCTTTCCGTACGCCGACATCCCGACCATGTCGAGGGCTTCGGCCACGCGAGGGCCGATCTCCGACCGCGGCACGCGATGGGCTCGGAGTCCGAAGGCTACGTTTTCGGATACTCGCATGTGCGGGAAGAGAGCGTACGACTGAACGACGACACCGATACCGCGTTGTGCGGGAGGCAGATTGGTGATGTCTCGGGTGCCGAGCTTGACGGAACCGGACGTGGGGCGGACAAATCCCGCGAGGGCCTTCAGAGCGGTCGACTTGCCGGATCCACTGGGCCCCAGCAGTGCCACAGTTTCACCCGGCGCCACTCGTAGATTGAAATCGACGAGTGCATGGGTTGCGGTCTTCCCGCGGCCGTAGGCGACGTTCACACGATCGAACGTGATGGCCGGAGCGGAATGTTCGATCGCTCCGTGAACACCGACGGTCTCGGGGAGCGTCCGCCCCAGTCTGGTTCTTGCCATGATCAGCTCCCGGTGGCTTTCTGGTAAGCGGCGATGTCGGCGTCGAGCGAGCTGAGGACGTCGTTCCAGTTCGGGGTCCACACGTTGACGCCCTGCAGAACTCCGGAAGGCGTGTTCTTGTCGGTGGATTCACCGGCAGCGCTTCGGACGTCCTCGCGGACCGATACGCCGAGTGCATCGGTGGCGACGGTCTTCTGGGATTCTTCGGAAAGCAGGAACTCCATCAACTTCTTGGCTTGTTCGCTGCTCGGTGCGCTCTTGGCGAGGCCCATCACGTAGGGCAGTGCAATGGTGGTGCGAGTGCCGTCGGCTCCAGCGGGGAAGAAGATGTCGAACTTCGATCCGTCGTCGGCGATGGAGGCGAGGTTCATCTGGACGTCACCGTTGGCGACCAGCAGCTCTCCGTTACTGACCTTGGGCTGGAGCTTTCCGGTGGAAGACGAGGGTCCGACGTTGTTGGCCTGGAGCTTTCCGAGGTAGTCGAGTGCTCCTTCCTTACCCATCAGGTGCTGGAGCAGCAAGAGCACCGCGGTGCCGTCGCCGGCCTGGCCGGGCGTGGAGTACTGCAACTTGCCCTTGAACTGGTCAGTGAGCAGATCGTCCCAAGATTGTGGGGCGGGTGATGCAGTCGGATTGGCGATGAACGAGAGGTAATTCTCGACGACGGGTACGTACTTGCCGGCGTCGTCCTTCTCGTCGGCAGGAACGGCGGAGGTGTCGATTCCGCTGGGCTCGAGCAGACCTTGGGCATCGGCCTTCTGGATGAACGGGGGCAGCGTGATGATCACGTCTGCCTGTGGGTTGGACTGCTCCTTTTCGACGCGGGAGACGACCTCGCCGGATCCGGCTTCCACGAGGTTGACGGCGATACCGGTCTGCGCGGTGAAGGCGTCGAATCTTCCCTTGTACCAACCGGACAGGCCGTCGGCGCTGTATACGGTGACGGTCTCGGTGTCTGATCCGGCAGCAGTGCCGGTGCCACCGCAGGCAGTGGTGAACGAAAGGACGGACACGGCGAGAGCGGCCGCAGCGATGCTCGGGCGTAGACGCATGACGATTCCTTTTTCGGAGGTGAGATCAGGAGTGGGTGAGGAGTTCGGCGAACTCCGTCACGGACGGGACGATGTGGGTGGCTCCGGCGTCGCGAAGCTGTTGCTCGTCGTGTGCGCCGGTCAGAGTTCCGGCGACGATGGATGCGCCGGAACGAATGCCGCTGAGCACGTCGTTGGACGTGTCGCCGAGTACGGCGATCTGGTGGACGTCGTCGATCGAAAGTTTGAGCAGGGCAGTCAGAATCAGGTCCGGGTACGGTCGACCGCGACCGGCCTCGGCGGGGGAGAGGGTGAGATCGGCGAGGGTTTCCCAGCCGAGCGCGACGAGGAGTTTGTCCTGGGTCGATCGGCTGAACCCGGTGGTCAAGGCAACTTTGATGCCGGCCTCGCGCAAAGTGGTGATGGCTTTCTCGGCGCCGGGGATCGGCTCGGCCAGGCCCTGGTCGATGAGGGAGTCGTACGTGGTTTCGAAGGCGGCGTTCGCGGCCTGGGCGCGGTCTTCGTCACCGAAGATCGCCCGGAACACGACGATCTTCGACTGGCCCATCGTGTCGAGGACGTACTGGCGAGCGGCGTCGGCTTCCGGGCCTTCGGCGGGCAGTCCGCCGGCTTCAGCGGCGGCAGCGAAGGCGCGAAGAACCAGTCCGTCGTCGGCGACGGTGGTGCCGGCCATGTCGAGAACGGCAAGGGTGATCGGAGACATGAGAAGTCTTTCTTGTCGGAGAGATTCAGAGACCGAGCTGGTCGGCGGTTTGTTCCGCCAGTGCCGGGCCGAGCGTCATACCGCGGCCACCGGGGCCGGCAACCACCCAGACGTTGTCGGCGGCTTGTGCGCGGTGTACAAGTTGTGAGGGGTCGATGCACTGGCTGTAGACGCCCGCCCAACGCTTGACGATTGGCGGAAGATCGCGTCCCAGAAGTGTTTCCACGACTCCGGACAGATGGCGATAGGGCGCCTCGTCGACATCGAAGTCGAAGGGTTCCTCGTATTCGTGGGTGTCGCCGATGGTCAGCCCGCCGTGCAAGCGCTGCACGCACAGGAGTTGCATGCGGTGTTCCTCGGCAGTCGGTTCCTGCGGCTGCACTGTGCGGAGATGATCGAGGGCAGATCCGGCGAAACCGGGGTAGTAGCGGAAGCTGTCACCGTCAGCGATTGCGGTGGTGAGCTTTTCGCCGAGTGGGGCTGTCTGCATCATCTGCAGGCGCACACGGCGCAACGGGAGATCGCCGGCGAGATCGCGAGCCAATCCGCCGAGTGTCGCTCCGGGGCAGACGATCACGAGATCGGCGTCGAAGCTGCGACCGTGGTCGTCGCGGATGTGTGCGCCGGAGGTGGTCATCGTGATCTCGCGGGCTTCCGTTCCGGCGTGGAAGGTGTAACGGCCGGTGGATTCGAGGTAAGAACGGATGGCGGGGAGCGCTTGCCGTGACTCGACAGCGGCGTCCAGCGTGCAGTGCAGTCCGCCGAGAAACTTGCCCCGGAGCGCGGGGTTGACGACGCGAACGGCGTCGGGATCCAGAAGCGCGAACCCTCGGTTGTCGGCGTCCGGCCGAGAGAACGCTTCCTGCGCGACCGCGACCTCCTCCTCGGTGCGCATGAGGGTGATGGAGCCGGCTGGGCGGTATCCGACGCCGGGGACACGGGCGGCAAGGTCTGCCCACAGTTCGCGCGAGCGCAGCGCAGCTTCGAGTTCGTGCGGGGCTCGCCCGGATACCCAGACGAGGCCGAAGTTCCGTACCGTGGCACCGCGGGCTTCGGGCTCACGTTCGAGATGGATGACGTCGTGTCCCCGACGGATTGCCTCGTCGGCGTGCGCCGTTCCGAGGATCCCTCCGCCCACAATCAAAATTTGCATGTAGAGATAGTGACGTTTGGTCTAGACCAATAGGGGGAATCGAGACGAACTCCAGGTTAACAATTGGTATAGACCGAATTCTTGTACGCTTGCGCCATGAATCAGCAGACGTCCACCGGGCCGGGGACCTCGAGCGTCGTGATCGAACCGGAGTTGAAGTACTACCGGGTGCGCACCGAGATCGAGACCATTCTCAGTGGGCTCGAGGAGGGCGACGCAGTCCCGTCCGAGCGGGAATTGGCGGCGCGGTTCACAGTCGCTCGCGAGACGGTCCGTCAAGCGCTTCGTGATCTTCTTGTCGAAGGGCGAATCGAGCGGCGGGGGCGGGGCACTGTCGTCGCGAGTCCGAAGTTGGTTCAGCCGCTATCGATTCGTTCCTATACCGAAGGTGCTCTGAGCGCTGGGCGAGTACCCAGTCGTAAGGTTGTGACCTTCGAACGAATGTCGGCCGACGACGGTCTCGCCACGGAATTGGGTATCGAACCAGGTGACAGCGTCGTTCATCTCGAGCGTGTTCTCTTCGCCGACGGAGAGAAGATCGGACTCGAATCAACGTTCCTGCCGGACAGCAGGTTCGGTGAGATGCTCGACGCTTTCGATGCGACGACGTCGCTGTACGCGGCTATCCGTTCCATCGGCGTGGTCTTTGCCTCCGCAACCGAACGGATCGAGACGGTGCTCGCTTCACCGCGGGAGGCAATGCTCGTCGAGTCCACGACCTCGATGCCGATGCTTCTGCTGCACCGGACCTCCGTCGACCCGGAGGGTGTGCCGATCGAGCGCGTTCGTTCGCTCTACCGTGGTGACCGTATTGCCTTCTTGACGACTCTTCGCGAGTAGGAGGGGCGTCGAGGGGGTCTGCTGTTACCGGGAACGATAGGCACTCCCAGGCCCGTGGAATCTGTTCTGTACTGGACTCCATCAAACGGGAGGACAGTGAACATGGGTGACAAGAAAGTCTGGTTCGTAACCGGCGCAGGCCGGGGCATGGGAGTCGACATTGCTCAGGCGGCTCTTGCCGGCGGGCACGCGGTGGTGGCAACGGGGCGTGATGCGGACCGTGTTTCTGCAGCGATCGGTGAGCATGACGACCTGTTGGTGATTGCCTTGGACATCACCGACGAACAAGCCGCATATGCTGCGGTGGACACGGCAGTTGCACGATTTGGTGGAATCGATGTACTGGTGAACAACGCCGGAAACTTCTACGCCGGGTTCTTCGAGGTTGTCAGTCCGGCGCAACTTCGCGCTCAGATGGAGACCAACTTTTTCGGGCCGATCAATGTGACACGGGCGGTGTTGCCGGTAATGCGTAGGCAACGGAGTGGACGTGTCGTGACTGTCAGCTCGCTTGCGGGCCTGGTTGGTCAGGAGTTTTGCGCAGCCTACGCGGCGTCGAAGTTTGCGCTGGAGGGTTGGATGGAATCATTGCAATTCGATGTCGAACCGTACGGAATCGGGACGATGATCGTGGAGCCGGGATTCTTCCGGACCGAACTGCTTGTCGAGGGTGCGTCGTCGGTCTGGCCGGAATTGTCGATAGACGATTACGACGCTCGGACTGGCGAGACCGTCGAAGCGTGGAAGAGTATGAACGGTGCCCAGGGCGGGGATCCGGTGAAACTTGCCGCGGCACTTGTGGCACTTGTCGATTCGCCGCTACCCCCACGTCGTTGGGTCGCCGGTGCCGATGCAGTGTCCGTGGTTGAGCAGAAAGCCCACCAACTACTCGATCAAGTTGAAGCCCATCGCGGTTTGTCCTCGTCGCTTGCCCACGTGGACGTGACGACCTGATCCGAGTTTGTCAGGTCACGGGAGTGAGGTGAACATGTCCATGAGCCCCTGGGGTGCGTTCTCGCCGAAGCACATGTCCAGTCCATCAGCGGACTGTTGTGCCGATGCGGCGCTGCGTGGGAAGAGGCGCTCTTCGTAGACAGCTAGCCCTTCCTCCGTGCTGCTGTGCGAAGCGATCGCCTGGCCGAGTTCCGCGCCGTCGAGCATTGCCAGGTTCGCACCCTCTCCGGCAAACGGCGACATGACGTGTGCCGCGTCCCCGAGCAGAGTGACCCCGGGAGTACGGCTCCAACTGTGCCCGATGGGAAGAGCATGGATGGGGCGAGGGGTCAGCGAGCTGTCCGCTTCGACGATCAGTGAACGCAGTGACTCGTCCCAGTCCGAGAAGTGTTCCAGCAGAACCTTCTTCGCGATGTGATCGTCGGAGAAGTCGACACTCGCTGCCCAGCTCTCGGGAACTCGCAGGGCGGCGTAGATGTGCAGACTGTTGTCGGTCTCACGGTGGGCAAGGAAGCCCTTGTCGGCACTGAGTGCGAACATCATTCCGCCGCCGACGGTTTCAGCGGCATCCACGTGCTGGTTGTCGGCGTCGTCGAGGTCGAACTCCACGAAAGATATTCCGGTGTACGCAGGAGTGTCGTTTGAAACCAATGGACGGATTTTCGACCACGCACCGTCGGCGCCGACCAGGAGATCGGTGGTGAAGTGGGTGCCATCCGCGAGGTGAACTTCGTGTCGACCATCCGGCAACGGATGAGCACTGCGGACCTTGGCTCCCCAGTGGATTGTTTCCTTCGGAATTGAGCTGAGCAGTAGGTCACGCAGCTGGCCGCGGTCGATTTCCGGGCGGTCGCCGTCTCCGGTATCCTGCTCGCTCAGATGCACGACGGCATTTCGATCGAGGACGCGTGTCTCTTCCCCGCCTTGATGAACGAGGCCGCGGAACTCCTCATAGAGGCCGGCGGCACGAAGCGCGATCTGACCCGAGTCTTCGTGGATGTCGAGCATCCCGCCTTGAGTTCTGGCTGTCGGTCCGGATTCGAGATCGAATACCGCCGAATCGATTCCGCGGAGATCGAGGACTCGGGCGAGGGTGAGGCCACCGAGGCCGGCGCCGATGATTGCGATGGGGTAGTGGTTCATGGTGGGTTCCTAAGAAGTGAGTGGGGTGTTCTCGATGCCCGTGATGAGCGTGCGGAATCCCCAGGAGAGGCGCGCGGTGGGTTCACCGGCAAGTAGAGCTGTTGCATGTCTTGCGACGAGTGGGTGCGTCTGCGGGTTTGCGTTCTGGATTGCGTCGGTCAACGCGCTCCATCGGGCATCCGCGTCGGCGGAATTGTTCGGCGCCGAGTGTTCGGCAGCAGTGGACGTCGCGTACTGCAGTAGCAAGTCCACGCCCCACGCGGCCTGACCTGGAGGGACTTCGCCTTCGTCGAGCAATGCCAGCAGGCGCTCGAGCAGGCGTACGTAGTGAACTCCGCTGGGTCGGGAAACGAGTGCCGACTGGGCGAGACCGGGATGATCGAACAGCACGGCCGTGTACGAGGTCAACACCCGTTCAAGGCGAGCTTGCCAAGTGCCGGAGGAATTTTCGGCGAGGTCGACCACTCCGAGAAGTGTGTCCAGAACGGCGGCGTGCAATTCGGCGGTATTGCGCACGTACACGTACATCGATGCCGGCCCGGTGTCGAGTTCGAGGGCGAGTCGACGCATCGTCAATTTCTGCAAGCCCTCCGACCGCAAGATTTCCACCGCGGTACTGACGATGCCCTGGCGTGTCAGAGCGGGTTTGGCCGGACGATTGCGACGGCTCGACGGACCTGTTGGCTGAGTGGGCATGATTTCACCGTACACGAACATGTTCGTAACGAACATGTTCGTTGGATCACGCACTGAACGTCCACCGCTGTGCGGAGCCATATCGGGAACGGTGGGTTACATGCCTGTACCGCCGGAGAGCATTGCGATCGTCAGTAGGATGCCACCCACAATCCCCACGAGCGGGCTGTCGCTGTCGAGAAGCCAGTCGTTCAACGATCCCATGAGTGCCTCTTTCGGGTTTCGATCTGTCGACGGTCGAGCCTATCGACAGATCGAAACCCGAGATGTCACTTTCGTCCGAATTGTGGATCGGACCCGAGGTGATCAGCCGTAGACGTTGCCCGGGCTGATCAACTTGGTGATCGGCACCATCAAAGCGCTGGTCAGGTCGGTCTCTCCGTCGATGTCGGTGTTGATGAAGACGACCAGGGTTGTGTCCTTCTCGGGCAAGTAGACCGAGACTGTCTTGTAGCCGGGCAGGCTTCCGTTGTGACCGATCCAGCCGCCGCTGTTGAACAAACCGAGTCCGTAGCCGGAGCTGTCGTCCCCTTCGCCCAGGGGCTCGGTGTGCAGGCGCTGCTTCTGAGTGTCGTCGGCGAGGAGATCGCCCTTGGCCAGCGCCGGAACCCAGATGCGCATGTCGTCCAACGACGAGATCATTGCGCCCGCGGCGCCTCCCCACGACGGGTTCCAGTCCGTTGCTGCGGTCACGGATTCGTCGAGTGTTTGGTTGGTGTATCCCTGTGCGTGGGGGTTCGGGAACGCGTTGGTGGTGGGAAAGCTGGTGTGCTCCATTCCGAGTGGTGTGGTGATCTTGGTGTCGATGACGTCCGACAGTGTTGAGCCGGTGACCTTCTCGATGACCATGCCGAGCAGAAGGGTGTTGGTATTCGAGTAGTCGACAGTGGTTCCTGGTCGAATTTGGAGTGGGAGGTCCTTGACGTATCCGAAGAGCTCTTCGGATGTGAATGATCGGCGAGGGTCGGAAAGAACATCCATGACAAACTGTTCGGACGTCGTGTAGGCCACGAGGCCGCTGCGCATCCCCGCCAGCTGGCGCAGGCTGATCGCATCGCCTTCCATGACGCCGTCGACGTACTGGGAGATCGGATCGTCGAGACCGATCTTTCCCTCGTCGACCAATTGCAGCAGGGCGGTGACGGTAAATGTCTTGGTGACGCTACCGATCCGGTGGTAGAAGTCGGTCTCCATCGGTGTCTTGGTTGCAGTGTCGGCGACTCCTGCAACCTTCACATAGTTGCCGTCTGGTCCCCAAATGCCCACCATCGCACCGGGAATCCCGGTCGAATTCACCGCTGCGTCGACGATCGAATCGAGCTGGTCGGTGATGGTCGAGTCCATGATCTTGTCGGATGTGTCTGTGGATTTTTCCGTGCTGCAGCTGATTACAGCTCCAAGCATGGCGCTGCACAGGCCGACAAGCAGGATGCGTCTTGCTCCGGTTTTCATGAGTCGAACTCTGCCTGTCCGAGGGCACTCACACATCGACCCCGGGTACGGCAGACGCAGTCCCCAGGTACCTCCTCAACCGGTACCGGGGGACTACGGAACCCTGGCCTGAACCCTTGACTTGGGTCAGAGTCCGCCGTCGAAGAACGCCGCCAGCGCGGGTGCAGGGTCTGCCGCGGTACCCATATTTGCTACGCCGACAACGATCAATCCCAGCGTGAACAGTGCAGTGAGAAGACCGATCGACCCCGACACGAATCTCGTCCGTCGCTCGGATCGCGCCGTTCTCGCGAAGCGTGCCCACACGACCACAGTCACGGTCAGTGATATTGCTGCCGCGATCAGCGCGATCACCGCCATGGCCAAGTGATACCGCGCGAAGTCGCTGATCATCAGTTCGAGGACAGGGCTTTGCTGGTTTCCGGTGCCTGTCGACTGAGCGAGCTGTTGGCGGACCTGCCCGACAGTGTCGCCAAGTGCCCCATCCGCCTGGGCCACGGGCAACATCGAGATCAGCGAAGAGAAGGGTGCAACGACACCTTGGATATTTGCCATCACGAGTACCGAGGAAAACATCGCGAGGAGCGTGACCAGCCCTCCCGCCGAGACGAATGCGAGTTTCTTTCCAGCCGTCAGAGGGCCGGCGTTCACGAACGACGCCTTGAGCATCCGGCCGAGTGCGAGCAGAACCGTCAGCAGGATTACCGCGATCACGGCCTTGGCCACGTGGTACCGCAGCCAGTAGTCGACAGCGGACTCCAAGCTCGGCGAGAAGGCTTGGACACCGGAACTCCAGTATTCGACGAACGCGGCGCGGACCGTCTCGACGAGTTCTCCCTGGTCTGCGTACCCATCACCCGGCCTACTCGTCAGCATGCCCGGGGCGAGAACGAAGGCAGCGGAGAAACCGGCGACCAACGCGATCAACGCGGCGATCTTGCGACCGGAGGACTGCGTCGAGCGCGACGGCCCCGCAGTGTTGTGCCGTGAAGAATTGTGCAGTGGGATTCCTCCAGCGTGATGAGCGATCATCTGGTCACCGTCCACAAAGTCATGTCACCGAGTGTAGAAATCGGTACACCGGACTTCATCGTTCGAGAGGATGATATTTGCGGCGACGGCGTCCGCCCGCCCTCGCCGCTGCCGCCGACATCCCCTCAGCACTCGACGACATTGACGGCGAGCCCGCCTTCACTGGTTTCCTTGTAACGCACGGACATGTCGTTTCCGGTTTGGCGCATGGTTTCGATGACGGTATCGAGGCTCACCACATGCGTCCCGTCACCGAGGTATGCGAGCTGAGCTGCGGTGACTGCAGTCGAGGCGGCTACGGCATTTCGTTCGATGCATGGGATTTGGACCAGGCCACCAACCGGATCGCAGGTCAGCCCCAGATGGTGTTCCATGGCAATCTCAGCTGCATTCTCGATTTGTCGTGGCGATCCGCCCATGACAGCGCACAAGCCGGCTGCCGCCATCGCGCAGGCAGCTCCGACCTCACCCTGGCACCCCGCCTCCGCGCCCGAGATCGAGGCATTCGCCTTGATGATCGATCCGATTGCGGCAGCGGTGAGGAGAAAGGTTCGAACGTCGTGAATACCGGTGCCCGTCGCACCTATGTGGTGGTAGAGCACTGCAGGCACGATGCCTGCGGCACCGTTCGTCGGAGCCGTTACCACGCGGCCACCTGCTGCATTTTCTTCGTTGACCGCCATGGCGTAGACGGTCAGCCACTCGCGTGAGGAGGGTGCGCAGTTACGTTGTTCCAGTTGAATGTTCGCAGACCGTGCTCTTCGGCGAACTCCGAGACGCCCGGGCAATACACCTTCGGTCTGGGTGCCGCGTTCGATGCAGTCGCGCATCGCGGACCAGATCGCGTCGATGCCGGTCAATGCCCGATCCTGGCCGTGTATCGCGATTTCGTCCGACAGTGCCAGTTCGGCGATAGTTCCGGAGCCGGATTCCGCCAGTAGCTCTTTCGCGGTTCGATAGCGTGAGTTGATCGAATGCGCGCTTGCTTGCGTCTCCGTTCCGGCACGCAGTACGAATCCGCCACCGATCGACAGATATGTACTCGTACAGACGATTTCGCGACCGCTGAAGGCGGTCAGTGTCATCGAGTTGGGGTGCCCGTGACGGCGAACGAGCGGCTCGAACACCATGTCCTCGTGAGCGAACACAACGTGCCCGAGTGAGCCGCCGACGAGCTTCACCGATCCGCCGTCCGAGAGCTCGGCCCAACGCCCGTGAACGTCGTTCGGCTCGCACGTTTCAGGATCCAACCCACGAAGTCCCGCGATCACCGCGTCGGGAGTGCAGTGCCCTATTCCGGTGGCGGCGAGAGAGCCGTGCAGATTGCAGCGAATTCGGTCGACCGACGCGGTCAAGCCGGCGTCGGAGAGCTCGCCGACAAAAGTGCGGGCGGCTCGCATCGGACCGACCGTGTGTGAACTGGAGGGCCCGATGCCGATGGAGAAGAATTCGAGCGCGGAAACATAGACGCCGGTGGTGCTCATTCGGCGCTCGTGACGGTAGTCGCTCCTGACTCGCGCTGGGCCGCAATCGTCAGGAGGTTGGAGCGCGAGTCCCCGGTGGCGGCTTGGATCACAGTGCGCGCCATTGCAATTGCTCCGTGCAGAACAGCTTCGTCGCCCGCTGCGGAGCGGGCATCAGCGGCAAACTCGATCGTGTGAGGAACTCCGGTAACGCCGCGTAACGCGATCATCGGGTGGATCGAGGGAACCACCTTCGACACGTTGCCCATGTCTGTCGAGCCGCCGGTCAGGGGAGTTCGGGCGGCCGCGGTGCGGCCCAGGCTCGCGATCTCCTCGTCCCAGATCGTCGCCAGCACGCGATGTTGAACAAGCTCCTCGTAGCGCGGTTCGGCGCGTTCGGTCGACCAGGAGCAGTCGCTGGCCACAGCTGCGCCCTCGAAGCAGGCGAGCATACGACGCTTGGCGTCCAACAGCACCTCGAGTTCTGCGGCCCGAACTTCCGCTCGCACCAATGTCGAGGCCGGAATGATGTTTGTTGCTTCGCCGCCGTGCTCGACGTAGGCGTTCAGCCTGACGTCGGAGGGAAGTTGTTGACGGAGGAGTCCGATGGCGACCAAGGCGATCGTGGCGGCGTCGCCTGCGTTGATGCCCTTGTGTGGCGCAGCGGCCGCGTGTGCGGCTCGTCCGGTGTAGGTCACGTCGAACCGGTCGACTGCCTGCGTTCCGGTGACGGTGCAACTGACGTCTTCACCTGCAGCGCCGTGGACCATGATCGACATCGCCGCGCCCTCCCATGCGCCACGTTCGAGCAGCAAGACTTTCCCGCCGCCATGTTCTTCGGCCGGCGTACCGAGAAGGACGACGGTCAGGCCGTGTTCCTCCGCGACCTCTCCGAGCGCGACAGCTGCTCCCAGTCCGGCAGCGGCGATGACATTGTGTCCACACGCATGACCGATGTCGGGAAGGGCGTCGTACTCGGCGCAGACGACGACGCGGAAAGGGCCGGAGCCCCGCACCGCTTCGAATGCCGTCTCGAGGCCGTAGGCGGCGCGTGTAACCGTGAAGCCGGCTTCCTGCGCGGCGTCCGCCAAGAGGGCCGACGCATGATGCTCTTCGAATGCCAACTCTGGGTGAGCATGGATGGTGTGGCTGACGTCGATGAGGCGTGATGCCCACTTCTCGATCGTGCTCGAAACCGAGTCTGTGCGGGTGCGGGTGTCAGCGATGGACATGGGTATTGGTTCCTTTCAACATCTTTGGTTCTCTGTGTCTTCGGATCGCGGTGTCTTCGGTTCTCAGCGTCTTCGGGTGCAGTTCTAGTGCCAGAGGCCCAGCGCGAACTCCGCGACGACCACGGAAAGTAGGTAAGAGGCGAGGATCGCGACGATTCCGACGGGCACGATCTTCCAGCCGATCGTCTTGAGCAAGGGAAGGTCCTTGCCGAGGCTGAGACCTGCGACAGTCAAGGTGAGGGTGCAGATCGAGAGAAAGTCGACAGTCCCGACGGTGCTCGAGACGAAGTCACCGATGGGGGACCACGGTGTTGTCGCCAAGGCGCCGATGGTGATGATTGCGATCATCGCCGCGATCTTGCCGCGGGTCAGGCGGGCCACGCCGACGCCCAGGAGCAACAATCCGGTGAGGATCAAGTAACCGACGATGATCGATCGAGATACGCCACCCGCTGCGATCGAGGAGACGATGACCCCACCGACGAACAGAATCGGAACGATCGTGGTCAGCGGCACGGTGACGCTCGGCGCAACCGCTCGTGGGGCAGTGTCGGCTTTCCGTTCGCTGGTCGTCTTCGAGCGCTTGGTGAGTGCGCCGTAGATTCGATCAGCAAGGGGGAGTGCGACATACATGCCGACATACACGCCGAGGAGGCCGGTGATGATGTTGGATGTGGCCGCCACGGCGAGTACCTGGTCGGCCATCTCGGGGTGCGCCGAAACGACGCTGGCGGCAGCGGCAGCCATCATCGAGCCGGATCCGACGCCGGCACCCATCGCCAACGCGAGGGGGTCGAAGATGTTGAAGGATGTAGCCAGTGACGCAATCAGGCTGATCAGCACGGCACCGAACAGAGTGCCGAAGACGTACATCGACAGGACTCCACGGTACTGGTCGGAATCGGGGCCGTAGCGTTCGCTGACCATCGCGAAGGAACCCTCGCGGTCGATGGAGAAGGTTGCTCCGACGGTGGCCGGCCCCATCCGAAGGAGTACCGCCAGCGGGAGTGCGAGAGCGATAGTGCCGAACAAGTGCCCCAATTCCTGCAGTAGCAGTGCGGGGCCCGCCTCGAACAACAATTGGATGTTCGGGCCGATGGTGAAAGACAACCTTGCACAAAGCAAGAGAACAGCCAGGCCCATGATTGCCGAGGCTGCAGCCTGAAGGTCGAGGCCGAGTGGTTTCCACTTCTGGCTCGAGACGACACCGCCGGCAATCAGTCCCCACACCATGGGCAGGATCGTGATGGCGGCAGCGCCGACGGGAATCACTGCGGGGCCGATCAGTTGCGCGCCTGCCGCAAGCCCGAGGAGCAGAGTCACCACGATCCACAGGCGTGGCGACCGCATGGCGAAAACGACTTTTTGCGTCGCGGTTTGATCGCTGACCGGAGAATCGTCATGCGAGACAGGGAATGCTTCGGTCATGTCGGTGTCTTTCTCGAGGGGGCGAACGAACGCAAGATGTAAGCGTTCTCGAGGCTCAGGATTTGGTGGACTATTGATGTGATGAAGTTAGGATCGACGCGTTTCGATCCTGTTTCGGTGCAGCATTCTTTTGAAAGTGAGGTCCTCGGTGCAGGATCAGATGCTCAAGGACGACGATCTTCGGCTGTTGAACGCACTGCAGATCAGGCCGCGAGCGTCGTGGTCCGAGCTTTCACGCGCGATCGGTTCCGACCCGGTCACCCTGACCAGGCGTTGGGAGCGTCTGCACTCGCAAGGAATAGCGTGGATCGCTGCGTACCGTGGTGGACCCATCGTGTCGGCGACCGCACTTCTCGAGATCGAATGCGCACCGGCACAGACCATGAGCGTTGCCGAACAGATCGCGCACGATCCCGAAGTTCTCACAGTCGATCTCACAACCGGCAATCGGGATCTGCTCGTCACGCTCACCTGCACTGACCTCGATCAATTGTCCAGGTACGTGTTGGAGCGAACACAATCCCTGCCGATGATCACCGCGATGCGAACTCAGATCGTGTCCTCGGCGAACTCCGACGCGAGGAACTGGCGTCTACGTGCTCTCGATGCGGAAGAAATTGCCGCGCTCGAGTCGGCCCCGGCGGGAAAGATTCGTGGTGTACGCGCCGGCGAAGAGGAACAGTCGCAGCTGTTCGACATTCTTTCTCGCGAACCACGTGTCACCGTCTCGGCACTCGCTGCGGCCCTCGGAGTCACGCCGGCTCGCGCTGGGGCGCTCCTTTCTCACGAGCTGTCGACGGGGCGACTGGTCGTCCGCACGGAGATTGCTCGGCCCTACTCCGGCTGGCCGGTCTACGCCTGGTACTTCTTACGTCTCGACGGGCGAAAGGAGGCAATTGCTCAGCGCCTTTCGCACCTGCGTGAGGCGAGGCTTGTTGCTTCTACGATCGGCAGCTACGACATCGCATTGGCGGTGTGGCTGCGCTCGATCGACGACGTGCAGCGTCTGGAAGGTTATCTCGCCGACCAGTTTCCGGGCGTATCCGTGGTGGACCGGTCGATCGTCCTGCGTACGCCGCATCACCTGCATCGGACGATCGATGTGTCGGGTCGAAGCATGCCGAAGCACGGGTGATCCGCAACGCGTTCGCGCGGGTCGGGTGCTCTCCGACTAGTTGGGGATCGCCACGTCGACGAACAAGCCGAAGTGATCGGAACCTTCGATGTCGATCCGCTCGAGTGACTTCGCCTGTCCGCCCCGCAGAAGTACATGGTCGATGCCGACGATCGCGGGAAATTTCTTGTCCGCCGGATAGGTGCGCACGATGCCTACTCCCAATTGGTCTGCGGCATCGGAGTAGCCGACATCGAGGAGGTCACGGAATTGCTTGTGCGTGAATGTGGTGTTGAAGTCGCCACTGACGATGACGGTTTCCTCGGCGGCAGCAGCGTCGAGCGCGTTTCGCAAAGTGCTCAGCTCGGCAGTCCACACGTCGGGCGGGGTCACGTACGCCGGTCCGGGGTGAACCGCCAGAAGGGTGAACGGAGTCGAGAAGCCCACTTCGGCAACAAGATTGGTCGGTCCGAATCCGTTCAATTCCCGAGTGTCCGTCAGCGGATAACGGCTGTAAATACCGGCGCCACCCCCGCCGGCCTCGTCCGGTACCAAGTAGTGATGCGGCAGCAGTTGCTCGAGTCCTTGATCTCTGAGAGAGCCTTCGAGTGATGTGGTCAGTTCCTGAACCGTCAGGACGTCGACTGCCTTCTCGCGCACCGTCGCAGTCAAACTGGCGGGATCTGCCTGCCCGAAGAGAAGGTTTGCTTGCATTACGCGCAGAGTCGGCCCGTCGATTTCGGAACTGTTTGCCACATACAGTGGACTGATCACCGACGCGCCCACCGCAATCAGTACCACCGAGATCGCCAGCAGGATCCAGCGGCGAAAGACCAGGCATATGAGGGACGCTGCGAGTGTGACCGCAAGCAGTATCGGGACGAAGGAGGCCACGGCGATCAACGGGTTGATCGGCTTGGTGGAGTACAACGCGATCAGCGAGACAACGCCGACGGCGATACCGCCCACGCCTGCGACCTGAGCGATACGGCGTGCCGGAACATTGTCCGTCGTGAATCCCATACCAAACGGTACCCAATGCAGCCACGGCTCCCGACTGCCTGGCGTTTGTCAGTCGCCGGTTCGGGTGCGGAATGCGTTCACGGCGGCTTCGACGGTCGGGTAGAAGTGCGTCGAATCGAATCGATCCCCGACTCCGAATCGGATGAGTCGATCCTTGATCGGACCTTTCATCTCTGCGAATGCCAACCGAATTCCTTTGCCTTCGAGGAATGTATCCAGATCGACGAGTTCGTCGACTGCCGTTGTGTCGAGTCCGGTGATCGGTTCGGCGGCTATAACCACCCAGTCGACCGGATCTGGCGCCTTGGCGACGACGGAGCGAACGTATTCGTCGAAGATCTCGCCGTTCGCGAAAAACAGTGGCGCGTCAAACCTCACCAACACCAGGCCGGGGATGCGATGCCCATCTGGATGGCGTTCGATGTCGTGGAATCCGGTGGGTTCGCCCGTCTCGACGAGTTCGGTTCGATGTGGCTGCCATACCTGCGCGATGACCGCTGCGAAGGACAGTCCGATCGCAACAAGGATGCCTTGTAGCACACCGACCAGGGCGACGCCCAGAAACGCCGCGACGGCGAGGCCGAATTCCACGGTGCTCATGCGCCACATGCGGACCATGCCGCCCACGTCGATCAGTGCACACGCGGCGACGATGACGACGGCGGCCAGTGTTGCATCGGGCAGATATGCCGTGAGTCCGGGAGCGACGAGGACGAACACCAGGACCGCGAGCGCCCCGACGACGCCGGCCAATTGTGTGTGCGCCCCACTCTGTTCGGCTACCGGAGTTCGTGACCCGCTCGCCGAGATCGGAAACCCGCCGAACAGCCCGCCGGCCACGTTCGCGACACCGATCGCCTTCATTTCGGTACTGCCGTTCACGTCCTCGCCGTGGCGGGCGGCGAAGGTGCGCGAGAGAACGCCGGTGTCGGCGAAGGCAATCAATGCGATACCGGCGGCGGGCCCGATCAGATGGCCGACGTCCTGCCAGGTGACTCCACCGACGGAAGGGAGGGGGAGTCCTTCCGGTAGTGCGCCGACCATGCCGATGTCATCGGTGAGACCGGCGGCAGCGGACAAGACTATGGCCGCGACAACGGCCACCAGAACGCCGGGAACAACAGGTACCCAGAGCCGGAAGGCGACTATGACGACTAGCGAACCGACACCGATGGCGGCAGCGAGGGGGTCGACGTCGCCACCCACCAGGGCCTTTGAGATCCCGCCGATTTCACCGAGTAGACCGGACGCGTCGACGGAGAATCCGAGCAGCTTGGGGATCTGACCAACTACGACGACGAGTGCAATGGCATTGAGGTAGCCGAGACGGATCGGTTTCGAGAGGAGTTCGGTCACGAAGCCGAGACGAAGGAATCCGCCGATCACGAGGATGAGTCCGACAAGAATGGCGAGAACACCGGCTAGTGCAAGCGCATTCTCCGAATCGCCGACCACTGCCAGCGGTATGACCGCGGCGGCAATCAGCGGCGCCAGTGACGAATCAGGTCCGAGTACAAGGATTTTCGAGGGCCCGACTACCGCGTACGCGAGCAAAGGCACGATGGTGGCGTACAGCCCGGCGTACGCAGGCAACCCGGCGGCCTCGGCGTAGCCCATGCCTGCCGGGATGAGCAGGGCAGTCAAGACGAGTCCGGCAGTGACGTCTGTTCGCAACCACTCGCGGCGATACCAACGGGCAGTCGCGACGCCCGGTAGCCGACCTAGACTCTCCGCCCACATCATCGTTTGATTGTCCTCCCTCAGTGGAGCGAACGGGCGCGCTCGGGGGCAACCGCGGTGGTCGCAGGGAGGGGCGCAGGTGCCTGTGCGAGGCGGCGGCGTCGAATTGCCTTGTCCAACTCGACGACAACCGGGATGATCAGCGACCAACCCAGGCAGGCGAGCCACTGGGCGCCGGTCAGTGAGGTTGTCATGAGGAGGTCCTGGAGGACGCCCGCCTCGACGGCGAATACGGTCACGACCGTGGGGATCGTCAAGATCTTGATGGCACCGAGAACCGGTGGAACCACGCCGGACTCGGGATCACGCCGCATGGTCAGCCCCGCGAGAATCGAACCGAGAGAGAGCACTACGAATGCTGTGGTCATGGGAACATTCGCCTCGGAAGTACTCATTTCACCGGGTGCGAGAAGCATCGCCGCGAGTGTCACGGCAAATTGCAGGACACCGTACGCGAGCCACTGAGCGACTGCGCTTCGATGTGCGATCGGCATCTTGGGATCGCGCGGAGGCTTGTTCATCAGATCCGGTGGCGGCGGGTCGAGCATGATCACGGCGACGGGGAACAGTGTGATGAAGAAGTGCTGGAACAGCACCATCAGTGGCGTCAGTGCCACACCCTCGTTGATGTTGAAGATGCTCGCAGCGAGGAAGAGGAGAACCAAGGAGAAGAGTTTCGACATCTGGTACCGGATGTATGAGACGATTTTTCCGTAGATGTTGCGGCCCAAAGTGATCGCGGTGATGAGGGTACCGAAGTTGTCGTCGGTGAGCACCATCTTGCCCGCCTGTTTGGTCACCTCACTGCCCGAGCCCATGGCGACGCCGATGTCTGCCTTCTTCAACGCGGCGGCGTCGTTGACCGCGTCTCCGGTCATCGCGACGACGGCGCCACCGCTCTGCATGACATCGACCAAGCGAAGTTTGTCCTGCGGAGTGACGCGGCCGAACACGTGCAGGTTCGGCAACGCGGTCGACAGTTCTTCATCGGTCATCGCTTGCAACTCGCCGCCGCCCACCGAGCCCGGGCCGAGTCCGAGTTCGGCACCGATCGCTGCGGCGGTGATGGCATGGTCGCCGGTGATCATGCGGACCTCGATGCCGGCCCGGTGTGCGGTGCGCACCGAATCGACCGCCTCCGGACGCAGCGGGTCGATGATGCCTGCCATACCGACAAACGTCAGGTCCTCGACAAAGGACATGGGGTCGGCCACGACAGCGTCTTCCCGTCCGTCGAGGCGTCTGACCGCGAATGCCAGCACCCGAAGACCCTTTTCGGACATGGACTGATTTGCTGCCGTGAGTTCGTCTCGGACTTCCTCGATCGGGACCTGCCGACGGCCGGGGAGAAAGGCCGAAGAACACCGAGCGAGGACGACATCGGGTCCGCCCTTGACCAATCCGACGAACTGACTTACGCCGTCGACTTCGAGATGGTGGTACGTGGCCATGAACTTGTACGCGGAATCGAACGGAACCGTCGCCACCCGCGGGTAGGTCCGTCTGGTCAGTGGGGCGTCGGCACCGATCTTTGCCGCGAGCACCACGAGCGCGGCCTCGGTCGGGTCGCCGACAACTTCCCCGGAATCGGAAACCGTTGCATCGCTGTCGAGACACAGTCCGTATGCGAGAAGGGTGAAGTCGGGTGGTGCCTCGCCGGCAACCTGCGTGATCCTTCCCGCTTTGGCGTAGCCTTCGCCGTCGACCGTGTACCAACGGCCGTGGACGTACAGCGATCGGACGGTCATCTGGTTCATGGTCAGCGTGCCGGTCTTGTCCGAGTTGATTGCACTGGTCGCGCCGAGTGTTTCGACGTCGGTCAGGTTCTTCACGACGGCCTTGGCGTCGGCCAGTTGACGGGCACCGTAGGCCAGCATCACCTGGACGAATGTTGGCAGGCCGGTCGGAATCGCGGACACTCCCATTGCGATACCAAGGAGCAGAAGCGTAGTCAGGTCCTGCCCACGAAGGAGCCCGATGACGACGATGACGATCACTGCCGTCCACGCGATGATTCCGAGAAGTTTGGTGAGAGAGTCCAATTCACGTTGAAGTGGCGACTTGCCAGGGGCGACCGCCGACAACATCGACGCGATCTGGCCTATCTGCGTCTGCATCCCGGTCTCGGTGACCACCATGGTCGCCGTGCCGCGGGTGACCGAGGTGTTCTGGAAGACCAGATTGCTGCGGTCTCCGAGCGGAATATCCGCGTTGTTCAGCGTATTCGGGTCCTTCGGTATCGGCGCGCTTTCCCCGGTCAATGCGGCTTCCTGCGTCTCCAGGGTGGTGGTGGCGAGCAACCGTCCGTCGGCAGCGATGATGTCTCCTGCCTCGACTTGGACGATGTCACCCGGCACCAGTTCGGTAGCGTCGAGTTGTATCAGGTTCCCGTCACGAATGACCCGTGCTTGGGGCGTCTGCATCTTGGCGAGGGCGTCGACGCTGGCCCGTGCCTTCAACTCCTGTCGAGTTCCGAGGACGATGTTGAGCACGACGAGCACCGCCACCACGATTGCTGTCGGCACTTCACCGATGGCGATGCTGACCGCGGCCACGGCGACGAGCATCAAGTTCATCGGATCTTTCAGCTGCAACAGCGCGATCGACCACGTCGACGGCGGTGGCGTCGAGGTGATTTCGTTCGACCCGTAGCGTCGTCGCCGTTGGTCGGCCTCATCCGACTGCAGTCCGCGCTCCGGGTCCGACTGCAGTACGGACACGACTGATTCGCCACTCTGCGCATGCCACGGCGTGGGGCTCATGACCGCACATCCTTTCCTTGGCGATCGTCAATACCGGGTCGGAATCCAGTGCAGCGGTTGTTTGGGCGTCTGGTAGCCGTGAGCCTTCTGCCGTTTCGGCAGGGTGATGTCCGTGGATTGCACGGGCTCGTAGGGGATCTGACTCAGAATGTGGCTGATGATGTTGAGTCGTCCGCGTTTCTTGTCATTGTTGTTTGCGACATACCATGGCGCCCAGCCGGTGTCGGTGAAGCGAAACATCTCGTCGCGGGCACGCGAGTAGTCGTACCAATGACTGAACGACTTCAGATCGAGATTCGACAGCTTCCAGATCTTTCGAGGGTCGTCGATCCGGCTCTGCAGACGTAAGAACTGCTGTTCTTCGCTGACCTCGAGCCAGTACTTGAGCAGAATGACTCCCGATTCGACGATCGCGCGTTCGACGGTCGGAATGAGCTGGAGAAATTGATGTGCTTGTTCTTCGGTGCAAAAGCCCATTACTCGTTCTACACCGGCACGGTTGTACCAACTTCGGTCGAAGATGACGATCTCACCGGCAGCCGGAAGATGCGGGACGTAGCGCTGGACATACATCTGCGAATGCTCTCGCTCGGTCGGGGCGGGTAACGCAACGACCCGGAACACTCGCGGACTCACTCGCTCGGTGATGGCTTTGATGACACCGCCCTTCCCCGCGGTATCTCGACCTTCGAATACGATGCAGACCTTGGCTCCAGACGATTTGACCCACTCCTGCAAAGCCACGAGTTCGCCGTGCAACGGCTTGAGTTTGCGGCGGTACACCTTGTTCTTCATCGGCTTTTCTGCCACGGGCGGCGCGTCGTCGGTAAGGGTCGACGGGGTGTCGTCGTGAAGAATCCGAGCGTTCTTTCCCACTTCCACTCCCTGGCATCATGAGCGCAACGCGAGCGCGCGGGGAACCGTCCGCCCTTATGTGTATGCCCCATATTCGGTGAACCTATTCTCTTCGCAATCGAGACCCGAATCGTGTTGTTTTCGAACCCTTTCCGAGTCTTGACGTGCTCGGCTGGACGGACGACCATTAATGGATGACTGGCGACGAAGAGTTGCTCCACGTCGAGCGGGTGATCACTCGCCTGATTTCCCGCTATCCCGCCGTTCCTCCACCGGAGATCGAAAACAGAGTGCGAACAATTCACCAGCGTTTTGCGGGATGTCGGATCCGCGACTTCGTGCCTCTTCTGGTCGAAAAAGCGGCCAGACAAGAGATCTCGGATCGGAGAATCGTGATTCCGATAATGGATGAGCGGTCGGCGAGTCTGAACTCTCTCGAGCTGTAGCCGGAACGGGGATCGTCGGCGCATACTGAAATGACCTTGGACCAGGGAGTTCTGGCCGAATGCAGGAGCTCAGGCGCGGAACGTCAGCCTCCCGAACTCCTGATGTGTAAAACCGAGTACAGGGAGCGTTGACATGGAAGGTTTCTGGGAATTCTTCTGGTTCATCTTCGTCTGCTTTGCCTTTGTGGCGTACTTGAGCGTGTTGTTCTCGATCATCACCGACTTGTTCCGTGATCACGAGACTTCGGGCTGGGCCAAGGCGTTGTGGATGATATTCCTCTTCGTCATTCCATTCCTGTCCGCGATGATCTACGTGGTCGTCAAGAATGACGGAATGACGAGGCGGTCGATGGAAGCCGCTCAACAGCACATACACGCGCAGAGTGATTACATTCGAAAGGTCGCCGGGAAATCGCCGACTCAGCAGATCGCCGACGCCAGAGAGCTTCTCGACTCAGGCGCGATCAACGAAGAGGAATTCCAGGCCATCAAGGCAAAGGCGCTGGCGTAGTTTTCGTATCTTCTGCCCCGGGCCTGGCGTCGTCGGTTCCGCCGTCGTCAGGCCCGGCGTCCTGCGCGGCGGCGCGTGCGGGACGAACCAATACTTCCAGTGCGACGAGAGCAACGAGCGCAATGACGACGATCCAACCAACGACCAATCCGGTGGGGTAGCGCCAGAAGAGCAGCAACAGGGCGGCGATGCCGATGATGGCACAGCGCAGTGGGACACGAAGCTGATTGGCCCACCGCTCCACCTGATTCGGCGTTCGGCCGCTTGCAGAATGCCGGACGAAGTCCAACGCCTGCCCGTAGCCTCGACGAACGGCGATCGCCGACGACGACCCACCGATCAGGTAGGCGCCGAGCCCCACCACCACACCGAGGAGCGCAACCGCGCGAAGGCTCGTCCGAAGCGGAACCAGAACTGTGTCGATGACAGCGGTGGCGGCGTCTGGCGAGAGGATATCGGTAGGGACACTGTCGAGGTAGATTGCACGTCCGATCAGAATTCCGATCGCAAGAACAAGCATTCCCAACGCAATCGACAGACCGACCAGGGACAGCGTACGAAGCCTGCGACCGGTTGGCGCAACGGCGACAGCGGCTGCTGCGCAAGCGATTCCCAACCACGGCAGCACCGCCGAGACCTTGTCGAGTGCCGAGACGGCTCGCTGCGCCTTCACCAGCTCGGGGGACTGGAAGAGAACAAACTCCTTGTCCACGGACGGGATTTTGTCTGCGAAAGCGAAGCCGCGGTCGGTCAGCGCCGTTTTCACGCGGTCGATGATCGTGCTCAGTGAAATGCTGACCGTTCCGCTCTGGTCGACCTCGACCGAGTCGGGTCCGTAGTTTCCGGTCATGACGGCGACGAGGGAGTTGTGCGCCGCTCGGTTCGCCTGAATCCAAAGGTCTTCGAACTGCTGCGTCCGAACGAGCGAGGCCACTGTGTCGTGGACGAAACTCTTCGCCTGGCCGGCGATCACCGGTGCCAAACCCACCAACGCCTGGTCCACGCGAGGGGCGTTGGCTTCGAGATTCGACACGTCCGTCAATGCTGTGAGTGCCTCGGTGGTGAGCCCTTCGACGTCGACGCGATCGAAGATCTCGTCCGTGACTTGATTCGTGATCTCCGCTTGCACGGCTGGATTCTCACCCAGTGGCGCTACCGTGCTGACGTAGCGGTCCGTGTCGAGGATCTGACTACGTACGAAGCGGGTGGTTACCGACAAGACTGCGAGCAGTGCGACCAGCACCAGCAGGATTGTCACCGCGGTCCACCGCAGCCCATGTCGAGGTGGTCGGGAGACTTTCTCGACGGTCGTTTCGCGGGCGCTGGGAGTCTGCTCGCGAAGTGTTGCTACCTCTTCGCGCAACCGGGCTAGTTCGGCACGTTCGTCCTCCTGGAGTGGTCCGTCGCTCGTGCCGTTTGCCATGATGGTCCTCCCGGGACGGAAACTACTGGCGCACAGTTGAAATGCTGAACTGCGAAGATGATTCGGCGGGTGACCTCAGATGACCTCGGGATTCCAGGTCGCGACGGCCCAGATGACGAATACGTCGAGCGCGATGATGATGATCGACCACCACGGCGAGTGGGGTAGCCACAGGAAATTCGCGAGGATCGACAGAGAACAGATGACTATCGCGCCTACCCGTGCCCACGTCGCGCCGGTGAAGAGCATGATTCCGACAGCGGTGACGAGCACACCGAGTACGAGGTGGATCCATCCCCACGAAGTGAGGTCGAATTGGTACGTGTATTCCGGGCCGACGACTGTCACGTCGTCCTCCGATATCGCCGAGATGCCTTGGAGGATTTCGAGCACGCCGACTGTGATGAGGAGAACGGCTCCGCCCAGCGCGCTTCCTTTTGCCACACCCTGCTTTACCAGTGAATCCTCGGACATGACCGCCCCTAGATTTCAAGCGCGAAATAGCCTGGCATATTTCCCTGTCCCGACCTTTTACGGTGGTGAAGTAGCCCGTCGGAGGGCAAATCAAACATTGAGCGCTGCACAGCATTGCGATATTCATTCGCCTACGAATTCGAAAGAACCTACCGTGACGGCATGGATATGGCGGACGTAGGTGTGGCGATGAGGCCTGCACCGGGTGTGATCCGGACGGACCGGCTGGTGCTCCGTACCTACCGCCCAGGCGATCACCGGGATCTTCTCACCTTCTACGGGCGCAGCGACGTATGCCGGTATTTGCTCAACGAACCCTGGAGTCTCGCGGAGGCTCGAGAGGCCGTGCAGACCAGAATGTCTCGCCGCGACCTGGCATCGGGCGCGGTGGCACTTGTTGTCGAGTACGGGGGCCGGGTTGTCGGAGGCGTGAGTGCTTGGCGAGTCGAAGAATCTGATTGCACAGCCGAAGTCGAGCACACCGCCGAACTCGGGTGGGCATTTTCGCCCGAGTTCGGCGGCCGAGGATTCGCGACGGAAGCAGTGACCGCTCTGATCGACCTCGCGTTCGCGACACCCCGATTGCGCCGCGTGGTCGCGCGAATGGATTCGAGAAACGAATCCTCGGCGCGACTCGCGCAGCGGATCGGTATGAGGCGAGAGGGACATTTTCGGCAGAACGCGTGGATCAAGAACGAGTGGACCGACACCGTGGTTTTCGCGACACTTCGCGGTGAGTGGCCTTCAGTTGCTTGATCAGACCGAGCGGGCTGCTATTTTGCGACCAGTTCGGTCAACTGTGGCACGAGTTCGTCGGTCGCCCACGGAACACTCAGAAGGCTGACGTACATTGTCGCCGCAGTCAGGCGATTGTCGGTGATCCACAGGTCCTTGCCGTTGGCGATGACCGGCCACCGCGAGAACAGAGTGTTGGCCAATGTGCTGTCGACTTCCGACTGATCGCTTGCCCAACCGAGATACACGTCGGTGTCGATCGTGTCGAGCTTTTCCATACTGATGCCGAAAAGGAACGAGTCGCCGGCAAAGTTCTTGGCGCCGTTCACCACGTCGGGAGCGACTGTGAGCCCGAGGTTTTCGACAAACTTGACGCGCGGATCGTCCGGACCGTAGATGGCGGTTTCGGTTTCTCCTTCACGGATGTAGGAACCGAAGGCGAAAGTGACTCCGTTGAATTCGGGATGACTCGCCTTCGATTCCTGGACCGATTCCTCAACCGACTTGATCAGCGCCGCGGTCTGAGCGGGACGCCCGAGTGCCTTGCCGACATCGGTGGCGAGGTTTTGCCACGAGCTGGGCTGATACGGCTTGGTGTCGTACGGGAGGGTCGGGGCGATCGAGCTCAGGCGCTGGTAATCCTGCTCGGAGAAGCCCGAGTACGGGGCAAGAATCAGATCAGGCGCGGCATTGAGAATCTGCTCGAACAGTAGCTCGCCGCTGTCGGAGTAGTACGGCGCAGGCGTGGGCAGCGTCTGGCCCGACTTTTCGAGTTCGGCGCGGGTCCACGGCAGGAACCCGTCGGCGTCGCCGGCCCAAGAGTCCTTCTGCATCGCGATCGGAGTGACACCCAGGGCGATGACCGTGTCTGCCGCTGCGGAATCGAGGGTGAGGATCCGTGTCGGCTCCTTGTCGATGGTGGTCCCGCCGAAAGCGTGCTTGATCGTCACGGGATAGGCGCCGTCCTCGACGGCGGATGCCGATGAATTGTTTTCCTGGGCGTCCGATGACGACTGTGTGCAGGCGGTCAGAGGCAGTGCCGCCGCCAGCATGAGCGCAACAACGATTCGTCGCCTCCGCTGGGGACGAATTCTCTGACGGGCAGATCTGAACACGCGAAACTCCTCGGGATTGATCAGGGAAGTGCTTGCACGACTCAGCGCAGTACGCACGTGAGAGCAGGCTTACCTAAGTGAATGTAGGGCGCGTGCGTGTAGCGAAGGGGCCAGCCGATGTCGACAACAGGTCAGGCTCGAGTCAGTTGACAGCGGCGAGCGCATTGCCGGGGGTGTAGCCGACCGTCTTGCGAAAAGCGGCGATGAAGGAACTCGACGTCCCGTAACCGACACGGCGGCTGACGGCGTTCACACTCATTCCGGTCCCGAGCATGCCGAGGGCCGTGCTCATGCGAACCAGAGTGCGCCACTGCGCAAAGCTCAAGGCGAGTTCCGCGGCAAAAATCCGGGTGACCGTACGTCGGCTGAGATTGAGAACGTGAGCCCACTGATCGAGTGATCGATCGTCGGCGGGATCCGACAGCACTTTGTCGACGAGCATCCGTAGCCGCGGATCTCGGGGGATCGGTACGTCGAAGTGAGGTGCCGATGCCGGGGTGAGGAGATCGACACAAACCTGCTGTGCCCGAAGGCGTTGTTCTGCAGGCATTCCGGTGTGGGCGAGGTGTATCAGCAGTGCCCGGGCTGCCTCACTCAGTGTCACGATGCACGGTTCGTTCCAGGCGGGAGTCCACAGCTCGGGGGTGAAGAGCGTGGCGCGGAATGCGACGTGGGGATTTGCCTGACCTTCGTGGAGGACCCCGCGGGGGATCCACAGGCCGACGCCGGGCGTGACGGTCCAGAGTTGATTGTCGATGATCATGTTGACGACACCGCGGTCGGACCAGATCAGTTCGTGCTCGACGTGAGCGTGCTCTGGCCACCGGGTGATGTGGTCGGTCTCGACGATGTACGTCGTGAGTTGGAACGGCGCCGGGACGGCGCGCGCCATCGGAGTGTGGCGGTCGGATTCCCGTAAGTGGGAATCGTCGTCCAGCTGTGGACCGTCGGCGATTTCACGAAGGGCAGGGATCAGCACCGTGGACTACCTCCAGAGCAAAGTTAGGTAAACCTTACACTGATGTGTGCAGCGATCAGTGACTCGCACCGAGTTCGATGAGAAGCACGCCTGCCGCGATGAGGCCGATCCCGACCATCATGAGCCTGGTCAGCGGTTCGCGAAAGAGAATGCGGGATGCGATTGCCGTCAACGCCACTCCACATGCGGTCCAGATTCCGTATGCGACGCCGATGGTGAGGCCCGCGTCGAGCGCGAGGGTCAGGAAGGCGAAAGCGGCGAGATACCCCACGGTGACAACCGCGAGCCATCGTTTGTCGCTGCCGTCCTGCGACGCCATCCGTAGTGACAACGTCGCGGTGACCTCGGAAATAATTGCAGCGATCAGAAATACGAAGGTCATGCTGGGTCCGCCGGCCCGCTGTCGGCGGCAGCCTGAGAGCCGAGTTCGACGCACAGCACTCCGCCGATGACCAGTGCAATCCCGATGCCCATGGTGGCCGTCAGAGGATCTCCGAAAAGGAAAGTTGCGAATACTGCGGTCAGGACAACTCCGGTTGCGCCCCAGATTCCGTATGCAACACCGAGTCCCATGCCCTCCCGCAGGACGAACGACAAGGCGGTGAATGCTGCGAGATATCCGCCGACGACCACGATGTACCAAGCCGGGTGATCGAGGGCGGCGCGCAACGACAGCGTCGCAGACACCTCGGTGAGGATCGCGGTGATCAACAACAGCCATTTCTTCACGGTTGGGATTCTGTCAGGCTCCACCGATTCCGGTCGCGCACTACGGTTGAGACATGACGTGCGTACTGCTCGGTGGAATCCGCAAAGGTGACATCCGCCACGACGCGTCGGGTGGCGATGTGGCCGCAACTCCGATCCTCGACTGGGGCCACGACGACGTGGCCCGCCTCTACGAGGACATTGCAGAAGGTGCGATCCAGTCGGCGCAGGAGTTCCTGGTGTCGGCGCATCGCAGCGTCGCTGCAAATATTCGGCCGGTGTACGGCCTCGACGACCGGCAACCCGTCTCGGTGACATTGAGTCGAGAGCGCGGATCCTGCAGTCAGAGACTGGCTATCGTCGAAGCGTTGGCTCGCCGCCGAGGTATCGCCACCCGAGTACGCGGTCTCGTACTACGCGGGGAATTCTGGTACCCGAGATTTCGGCGTCTACATGCGGTGATTCCGAAGTCAGTGCTGCTGGCGTGGCCGGAATTTCTGGTCGACGGACGCTGGCAGGACATCTCCGAGATCGTTTCACCTGCGGTGGTCTCAGCGCTCGAACCGTTCACGAATACCGGCAAGGAGACACTGTTCGACGCGATCGGACGCGCTCCGATCAGTTGGGGCAAGTCTGTTTCGTGTGATTGCTTGGACTTCTCCGAATTCGTCGACCGCGATCTGGGCACCTTCGAATCTCGCGACGTGCTCTTCGAGGAATTCGGACAGACGATGTCGACCCCCGTCAGAATTCTCGTCGACCCGGTTTTCCGGAACTGGAGTGCATCCGGCTGACGCGCGACGCGAGGTCTAGGCTGTTCTGCATGTCTGTGCGTACCCCATTGGTCCCTGGAACCGTCTCTCCCGTCCTCGCTGTGCCCTCGAAGATCGAGCGGCCCGAGTACGCGTGGAAGCCGACCGCCAAAGAGGGCAACGAGCCCTGGGTTCAGACGCCGGAAACGATCGAGGCGATGCGCATCGCCAGCAAGATCGCTGCAGGCGCGCTGCAGGAAGCCGGCAAGGCTGTCGCTCCCGGTGTCACGACCGACGAACTCGACCGCATCGCACACGAGTTCATGCTCGACCACGGTGCATACCCGTCGACGTTGGGCTACAAGAGCTTTCCCAAGTCGTGCTGCACGTCTCTCAACGAGGTGATCTGCCACGGAATCCCCGACTCGACTGTGATCCAGGACGGCGACATCGTCAATATCGACGTCACCGCGTACATCAACGGGGTACACGGCGACACCAATGCGACATTCCTCGCCGGTGACGTGTCCGAAGAGAACCGCTTGCTCGTCGAGCGCACACACGAGGCAACGATGCGGGCCATCAAAGCCGTCAAGCCCGGCCGCGCGCTCAACGTGATCGGACGTGTCATCGAGTCCTACGCCCATCGGTTCGGGTACGGCGTCGTCCGGGACTTCACCGGACACGGAATCGGCGAGACCTTCCACAACGGCCTCGTGATCCTGCACTACGACGAGCCCGCGGTCGAGACGATCATCGAACCGGGCATGGTCTTCACGATCGAACCGATGATCAACCTCGGTGGTATCGACTACGAGATCTGGGAGGACGGTTGGACCGTCGTCACCAAGGACCGTAAGTGGACGGCGCAGTTCGAGCACACCTTGGTGGTCACCGAGACCGGTGCAGAGATTCTCACCCTGCCTTGAGTTCGGAGATGCGCGGCGCTCTGCTGGTAGCCGGCACAACGTCCGACGCAGGCAAGAGCGTTCTGGTGGCCGGATTGTGTCGCATGTTGGCGCGTCGAGGCGTCCGAGTGGCGCCGTTCAAGGCGCAGAACATGTCGAACAACTCCGTGGTCACGCTGGACGGCGGAGAGATCGGCCGTGCGCAGGCACTTCAGGCGCGGGCATGCGGTCTGGAGCCGAGTGTTCGATTCAATCCCGTGCTGCTCAAGCCTGGAAGTGACCGCACTTCGCAACTGGTCGTTCGGGGCAAGGCGATGACCACAGTGGGTGCTCGCGACTACATGCAGCATCGGCAGTGGCTTCGCGCCGTCGTGGCCGAAGATCTCGAATCGCTTCGATCCGAGTTCGACGTCGTGATCTGTGAAGGCGCCGGTTCACCGGCCGAAATCAACTTGCGCGCAACGGATCTTGCCAACATGGGATTGGCTGAGGCTGCGCGGATTCCGGTCGTCGTCGTCGGTGACATCGATCGCGGCGGCGTCCTGGCCCATCTGTTCGGGACCGTTGCTGTGCTCTCGCCGAGCGACCAGGCATTGATCGCGGGATTTGTGATCAACAAATTCCGCGGTGACGTTGCACTGTTGGAACCCGGACTGGAACAACTGCGCAGCCTCACCGGTCGACCCACTCTCGGAGTGATCCCGTTTGCCGACGATCTTTGGCTCGACGCCGAGGATTCGCTTGGCGTCACCGGCAATGCCCCGGTAGGGCGCCCTGGCCCACCCGTCGGTTCGGCCTGGCTCACCGTTGCTGCGGTTCGGCTCCCGCGCATCTCCAACTCCACGGACGTCGAGGCACTGGCATGTGAACCGGGCGTGGCAGTTTCGTGGGTGACCGATCCGTCGCGGATTCGCGACGCGGACCTCGTGGTGATCCCCGGTAGTAAGTCCACCGTGAGTGACCTCGAGTGGTTGCGAAGTACCGGCCTGGCCGACGAGATCGTCGCGCGAGCAGGTCGCGGGCAAGCAGTCCTGGGAATCTGCGGCGGTTACCAGATGCTGGGTAATTCCATCGTCGACGACGTCGAATCAGGATCAGGGACCACCGCGGGACTGGGTCTGCTGGACCTCGATGTCGAGTTCGCTCCGGACAAGGTGCTGGCGCAGATGACCGGTACGGCAGACGGTATCTCGGTGTCCGGGTACGAGATTCATCACGGACGCGTCGTGCGCAACGGGGACCACCCATTGCTGGCGGACTCGAGCGGTATGCCGGAAGGCAGTGTGCGAGGGCCTGTTCGAGGGACACACTGGCACGGTCTCCTGGAAAGTGACGACTTTCGGCGCAGCCTGCTGCGTGAGCTCGCGGTTCCCGGTTTTGTTGCTGCACCCGACACCGCGGTTGCCGCGGTGCGAGAACAACAACTCGACCTTCTCGCTGATCTCGTCGAGCAGCACCTCGATCAGGATCTACTCGAGAAACTGATCAACGGTGGGGCGCCTATCGGGCTCCCCGTCATTGCTTCCGCACTCGAAGCCTGAGAGCGCTCCCGCGGGTGTCGACGTGGACGCGGTAGAATAGCCAGGCCTCACTCCCGCGACGGCTCCCTAGTAGGAGTGTGCGCGGTGACAGATCAATTCGACGGCTTGCTGACCGACTTCAGTGACGAGGTGCTGGTCGACTCGGCAATGCTCGGCGATCACGCGGCCTTCGACGTCATCGTCCGCCGATACGGCCCGCACTTGTATCGATTTGCCCGTCGACTGCTCGCGAGCGAGAGTGACGTCGACGACATCGTCCAGGAAACCTGCGTCGCTGCGTGGCGCCAACTTCCGGGGTTTCAGCGGCGCTCGAGCACCAAGACCTGGTTGTTCGCGATCTGTTCTCGCAAGATCTCGGATTTCTATCGAAAAGTCGGCTCCTGCGCCGCCGATATGGACGAACTCCGGGAAGAAGCTGATCCCCGTTTGCGTGATCCGAGCGAAGAAGTCTGCGGCACAGCATTTCTCGACGCCCTGGAATCCGAACTCGATCGCCTGCCACTGCGTCAGCGTGCTGCCTGGGTCTTGCGAGAAGTGGAGGGCATGACGTATCCACAGATCGCTGTTGTCCTGGAACTGAGTCCGGACGCGGTTCGTGGCCAGCACACTCGGGCGAGGCGGAATCTCGGTGTCGCACTCGATCGATGGCGATGACGACTCGGCGGTTTGCCGGGGTCTGTCACCGAACTCACTCTCCTTGGTGCCCGTGAAACTGGAAGAATGCTTCGTCGTGGATACCGCTTTCGACCCCAGAGGCTTCGACCCGAGAACCGAGGATTCGGTGCCGTCGGTACTGCCGGACGATGCGACGGCAACGGGTGCTGACGTCGCCGTCGAGGCTGCGGAAACTCGGCTGACGGCACGTGCGGTCAGAGAGTTGCTGGCAGCGCTCGGGGGAAGTATCGGCGACGAGGACGAACTCGTGGTTCTCCTCCAACGCGCCGTCGAAATCGCGAACGACGCCATCGACGGCGCCGACAGCATCGGCGTCACCATCGATCTTGCCGGGCAGACCTACACCGCCGTTCACACCGATTCGCGGACCCTGCGCGTCGACATCGAGCAATACGACGCCGGCGACGGACCATGTCTGCACGCGGCTCGAACCGGTGAAACCGTAGTCGTTGATGCCGAGACCAGCGCAGATCGCTGGCCGCGGTTCGCGGCGGCCGCGAAGGACGAAGGGATCAAGTCCTTTCTCGCGGCGCCGCTCTTCACGCCGGATCAGCGACTCGGTTCGTTCAACTTGTACGGACGTGCCCCAGCGGCCTTCGACAGCGTCGACGCGGAAGTCATGGAGATTCTCACGACAACAGTCTCACGCGCGATCGGAGACTTCTCCCGTTTCAAATCTGCCAAGGCCGTAGCTGACGCCCTGCAACGCGCGCTCGAGACTCGGGCGCCGATCGAACAGGCCAAAGGCATGCTGATGGCCATCCATCGGATCGACGCCGACACCGCATTTCACATGCTGCGCAGGCAGTCTCAGACCACGAACACCAAGTTGCGTAACGTGGCAGCCGAGATCGTCGAGACGTATTCCGCGCCGCCTACCGCGGTCTAGTTCGACGGAGACCGACGTACGGCCTCGAGCGCGACGACCACGCTCGCGGCGACAACCACGTGCATCAGCGCGAGCGTGACCGTGCTGGCGGCGTCGAAGTCCGCGGCAATCGTCAGGGCGATGGTGCCGAGCGCAAACACTGCACCCACGACCTGAGCGATGCGGATGATCGGCTCCCACTTCAGTGCGATCAACATTGCGAGCGACAAACCGACCAGCAACGGCACTACCGTAAGTGTGATGACCCCGCCGGGAGCTACGCTCGCCACCTTTCCCTGATCTGTCATCTCGAACGATCCGCCCGATGCCAGGCCGATCAACCACAGGATCAGGTTGGCGACGAGGGCCATGACCGTGGCCCCGAGTACGGCACGCGGCTTGGTGAGGTGGAGGTTGTGTGCGGTTGAAGCGATTGTAGACATGATGTTCTCCCGGCTCGATGCGATGCTCTTGTGACGTCGCTCTGGTGAATAGACCCGCCGGCGGGGAGAAACTCATCGCTGAGGTTGACTATTGCCCGTCGACGACGGGCACTGCGGTGCCGGTGACCGAGATACCGCCGTCGACCGGGATGTCGACTTCGAGCACACTGGGACGCCCGACGTGTCGGCCCTGGTGGATGGTGATCCGCCGCGGAGTGGCCGCGGGTTCGAGTTTGCGCAGGTAACCGCCGGTCGATGCCGCTGCGGACCCGGTTGCGGGATCCTCGACGATGTTTCCCACCGGAAACAGATTTCGGGCTTCGAAGGTGTTGTCGTCGAGGGGATGCAGGATCGTCACCGTGCCGGCCCACCCCTGCGCGTCCATCAGAATTCGCATTGCGGATGGATCGAAGGTGAACTCGTCGAATGTCGACTGATCACGAAGTACGACGATCGGGTGAGTGTTGCCGGCGTACGAAAGCATTGCGGGATACCGCGCGTCGAGCGCAGACGAATCGACGCCGATGAGCCCGAGCAGCGCTGTCAGCACGGCGTGATCGATCGGCGAGACCGACGGTTCGACGCTGGTGAAGGTCGCGGTGGACCTTCCGTCCTCGTCGGTCGCCGTGTCGATGGATACCGGTCCGATCGGTGTTTCGAATGTGAAGGTTCCCTCACCGTCTCGCTCGGTGAGAGCGATGGCCGTCGCAATAGTGGCATGACCGCAGAACGGTACTTCGGCGATAGGGGAGAAGTACCGGATCCGGCTGTGGCGCGGGTTGCCTCCGAGCACCGGTTCGATGAGGAACGCCGTCTCGGCATACCCGACTTCGGCTGCAACAGATTGTAATTCGGAGTCGTCGAGTCCACGCGCGTCGAGCACTACGCCGGCCGGATTACCGCCGGCCGGATCCGAACTGAACGCAGTCAGCCGGAGGATGTCGCGAGAAGTTGCCATGTCGACCATCTTTGTCCGCTGTCGTCCATCGAGGGAAGAGTGATCGCGCGATTGCGGTCCGCGATCTTCGAACTGGACTGCCTCCGGAACAAACCGGCCGCACGGCGTCGTTGGTGCAGACATGAGCAATGACACAGACACCGACGACGCGTTGTTCGCACTCGTGGCCGAGGGAAAACAAGGTGTGCTGGCAACCGTCAAGCGTGACGGCCGCCCACAGTTGTCCAACATCATTTACCGCTGGGATGACGAGTCGAAGACGGCTTCCGTGTCCGTCACGGCCGATCGCGCCAAGAGTAAAAATGCGATCCGCGATCCGCGGGTTTCCCTTCACGTCAGCGCGCCCGACTTCTGGAGCTACGCCGTGATCGAAGGACTTGCTGTGGTGACACCCGCAGCGGCCGATCCTCACGACGAAGTGTCGGACGCCCTGGTCGAGCTGTACCGGGACATCAGCGGCCAGGAGCATCCCGATTGGGAGGAGTACCGCGAAGCGATGGTGGCAGAGCGTCGACAGATCCTCACGGTGCGCGCTGATCACGTCTACGGAATGACGAGGCTCCCCAAACCGTCCGGTACCTAGAGCCGCGCCCCACTGGAGTTCGGCCCACCCCCACTTCGAGCGAACGGTACGTCCGTCGCCTCAGATGCGCCGAAAGCCACTTTCGCTCCGAGTGGAGGCGGTGCAGAGCGAACAATTCGGGCTCGTAGCGGCGCGTGAATGTATGAGTGGTCATACTTCTGTCGACTCCAGGGTCCTCCGCTGTGTGGATCGCGTACCGTTTCCAGACATGGAATTGACTCGAGTAGCGGTGGGCAGTGGTTCGTGCACCGTTCGGATCGACGGGCCGGTCAGCAAGCATGCGGTACTCCTGCTTCCCGGCAAGGGCGACCCCGTCGACTTGTACGACGATGTGTGTGAGCGACTGCACCATTCGGATCTGCGGACCGTCGCGGTGGAATCGATCGAGAATCTCGACGAGACCTCGGCAGTGGTACTTCTGGACGAGTTGAACATCGCCTGGGTGAACCTGGTCGGTCACCGGGAGGGCGCCGATCTCGCGTGGCTGTTGGCTGCACGTCAGTTCGGCCGCTTCGCGAGTTTGATCGCCGTGGACCGTGGACATCCGTCGGCCAGCGATATTGCCGGCGTACCGCCGGTCGAGGTTCCGACCACCGTAGTCGTGGGCAGTGGAGGTCGGGCCATCGCCGACGCCAGCGGTCGTTTCGTGTACTCCGACTTCCGCGTGACGGAACTTCCGGGTGTCGACGACGTCGTCAAGTCGGCACCGGCCGAACTCGCAACCGAGATCGTGCTGCGTACCAGCCCCTGGTGAAACTCTGACCTACGAAAAGGCGGGCATTCCCATTGCGAGGAGTGCCCGCCTTTTCGGCGTCATAAGGGCTGCGGGGCTCAGATGTCGAGGCCGAGCAGCGCGTTCTCGACCACTTCGGCCAAGGCCGGGTGGATCCAGTACTGGCCGCGCGCCATGTCCTGAGCTGACAAACCGAAGCTCATCGCCTGAATGAGCGGCTGGATCACCGTCGGAGCCTGCGTACCCATGACGTGGGCACCGAGAATGCGTCCGGTGCCGCGCTCGGCGATCACCTTGCAGATGCCCTCCTGATCCTCCATCGCCCAGCCGTAAGCGACGTCGCCGTAAGCCTGCACCTTGACCGTGATGTCGAGTCCGGCGTCGCGAGCCTGCTTCTCCGTCATTCCGACGTCGGCGATCTGCGGGTCGGTGAACACGGCTGCCGGTACGAAGCGGTGATCGGTGCTGCGAAGCCCGGACGTGTCCTTCCACGCGTCCTGGAGCAGGTTGTGTTGAACAACGCGCGCTTCATGGTTGGCGACGTGCTTGAGCTGGTACGGCGAGGAGACGTCACCGAGTGCGAAGACGCCCTCTGCGGTGGTGCGTTGGTACTCGTCGACCACGATCGAGCCCTTGTCGTCGAGTTCGACGCCGGCCTTGTCGAGACCGAGTAGGTCACCGTTCGGCTGACGACCGACCGCGACGAGGAGAACGTCACCGGAAACGACTGTGCCGTTTGCCAGTTCGACGGCGATGTTGTCGCCGTCGCCGCGTACCGACGTGAGGGGGGAGCCCAGATGGACGTCCCACTTCTGTTCGGCCAACTCGGTGAAGCGCTCGGAGATCTCGTCGTCGAGGTGCCGCAGCAGTCGCTGGCTGCGACCGATGATCGACACGCGAGAACCCAACGCGGAGAACACGTGTGCGAACTCGGTGGCAATGAATCCTGAGCCGACGATCACGAGGTGCTCGGGAAGTTCGGGCAGTCGCATGATGTCTTCGTTGGTGTAGTACTTCACACCGCTCGACGCGATCTCTTCCGGGATGATCGGACGCGAACCGGCAGCGATGACCACCTGATCGGCGGTGATCGTCTCGCCGGTTCCGGTGTCGATCGTCTTCTCGCCGGTGAACGTTGCGTGGCCGCGGTAAACGGTGGTGTTGGGGCTGTCTTCGCTGCGATACCGCTCGCCACCTGCAGAAATGGGATCGATGCGGCCGAAGACGCGCTTGACGATGTCGGACCAACGAACGCCGTCGAGCGTGGCGTCGACGCCGTACTTCTCGGCAGTGGTGACGGTGCGTGCCACCTCGGCGGCGTAGACGAACATCTTGGTCGGGATACACCCGACATTGAGGCACGTTCCGCCGAAGGTGCCCTCTTCGAGGATTGCGATCTTCTTGCCGTCGAACCGCTCGTCTGGCAGCGAGTTTCCGGATCCGCTGCCGATGATTGCAAGGTCGTAGTGCGTCACTGCGCGATCTCCTGTGTGTTGCTTGCTGTGCTTGCCGAACTTTCTGCGGCCGGCGTGAGGTGGCCGTCGAGCCACTCCAACCACAGGTCGAGTTCGGAAAAGGCTGTGGCCAAGGGCTTCTCGGTCGAAAGGAACACGTCGTGACGGGCGCCGTCGATCGGGACGATGGTGGTGCGATCGCCGAGGCAACCGGCCCAACGTGCGATCTGCTTGACGTCGAGCACGGAATCGGCGAGGTCGACGCTCGGGTTGTACGCCTTCGCGAACTGCGACTTCTTCGAGCGCAGAATCAGCGCGGGCACTCCGATGTCTAGGCCGCGGTGAAGTTTTGCGTGACCCGCTCGGACGGCCCGCATCCAGCCGAAGGTAACGGGGCAGCCTGCCAGTGGCTTCCAGTCGAGGTTGTAATCCCAGACGCCGTTGGCCGAAACATGAAGACTGGAACCGTAAGTCGGTAGCCCAGTTCCCGGGATCACCGTCTTCGCCGATACCCGTCCGAGCGCATCGATCGCCGTAGTACCGACGTTGCGCACCACTGAGGGACCCTGAAGGTCGAACCAGGGGCTGTTGAGTACCAGCCCGCAGATTCCGGCGCCGTCGCTGCCACCGGGCTTGCGCTGCAAACGGTTCAGCCAGAGCGGAACGATCAGACCGCCGGTGGAGTGCGCCATGAGCAGCACCTCGCTGCCCTCGGTCTCGCTGCGGACGATGCGCAGCGCTTCGTTCAGTTCGGCGTCGTAGAGCGCAAGGTCGGAGACGTAATGAGCTGTGTGCCCCGGTTTGAGGGAGCGGCCGCACTTACGCAGGTCGAGTGCGAAGAAGGCGTAACCCTGCTCGGCAAAGTGCTCGGCGAGGTGCTTCTGGAAGAAGTAATCGGTGAAGCCGTGCACGTACAAAACGGCACGGTGTGTCTTCACCGCCTCCTTCTGCGGTTGGTAGCGGACCAGTGTTGCGTCCACCTCGCCTTCGCCGTCCGGATCCGTTCCGAGCGGGATCGTCAGCTGCTGATATCCGTCACCGAGGACGTCTGGAACCCAAGTAGTCACAAATCACAATCTAATCGTCGTTTCGAGTGCGCGTTGTAGAGCACAATTGGGGGTGGTGAACCGCGCGTGTACGCACGGGTAACCTATTCGGCGTAACACAGCAGGCGGATGCGCGCACGGCTAATGACAAGGAAGTCGATTCTCCAGTGTCGAATCAGAACGCGGTAGAGACGAAGACGGATGTAGTGCTCGTGGGCGCAGGCATCATGAGCGCCACGCTGGGTGCATTGCTGCGCCAGCTGCAGCCCGATTGGTCGATCTCGACCTTCGAGCGGCTCGATGCCGTCGCAGCCGAGAGCAGCGACCCCTGGAACAACGCGGGAACCGGTCACTCAGCCCTGTGTGAGCTCAATTACACACCTGAGAACTCGGACGGCACGGTCGACATCAAGAAGGCCGTCAACGTCAACGAGCAGTTCCAGGTGTCACGCCAGTTCTGGGCACACGCGGTAGAGCAGGGCGTCCTGACACAGCCCAAGGAATTCATCAACCCCATCGCGCACGTGAGCTTCGTTCACGGTGAGGCCAACGCCAAGTACCTCCGTGCTCGTTACGACGCACTTGCCGGCCACACGCTCTTCCGCGGTATGGAGTACATCGACGATCCGGCCGAGTTCAGCAAGCGTTTGCCGCTCATGGCCAAGGGACGCGACTTCTCCGATCCCATCGCCCTGAACTGGAGCCAGGACGGCACCGACGTCGATTTCGGAGCGCTCACCAAGCAGCTCATCGGCTACATCGGCAAGACCGGCGGCAAGATGTACTTCGGCCACGAGGTCACCAACCTGACCCAGAACTCGGACAAGTCCTGGACCGTCAAGGTCACCAACCGTCGCACCGGTGAAAAGCGCACCGTTCGCTCGCGCTTCGTGTTCGTCGGTGCCGGTGGCGGCGCCCTGCACCTGCTGCAGAAGTCGGGCATCAAGGAAGCCAAGGGCTTCGGTGGCTTCCCGGTCAGCGGTGCCTTCCTGCGATGCACCAACCCCGAACTCATCGACCAGCACAGCGCCAAGGTCTACGGCAAGGCTGCCGTCGGCGCCCCGCCCATGTCGGTGCCTCACCTGGACACCCGTGTCATCGGCAACAAGCCGGGTCTGCTGTTCGGTCCCTACGCTGGTTGGTCGCCGAAGTTCCTCAAGCAGGGTCGCGTCACGGACCTGCCCGGCTCGGTCAAGCCGAACAACATCCTCTCGATGCTCGGTGTCGGTGTCAGCGAGCTCGGCCTGGTCAAGTACCTGGTCAGCGAGCTTGCCAAGAACGAAGCCGGTCGCATCTGGGATCTGCGTGAGTTCGCGCCCAAGGCGCAGGCCCAGGACTGGGAACTCATCACCGCGGGCCAGCGCGTCCAGGTGATCCGCCGTGCCAAGGGCAAGGGTGGTGTCCTCGAATTCGGTACCGCTGTGGTCGCCGCTGAGGACGGTTCCATCGCCGGCCTGCTCGGTGCTTCGCCCGGTGCGTCCACGGCCGTCCCGGCGATGCTGGACGTACTCGAGCGCTGCTTCCCGACCGAGTTCCAGGGTTGGAAGGGCAAGCTCCGCGAGATGGTTCCGTCCATCGGCGTCAAGCTCACCGACAACGAAGGCCTGTTCAACCAGGTCTGGGATTGGTCCTCGAAGGTTCTCGAGCTCGATTCCGCCGGTGCTTCCGAATCGGCTCCGGTCGCGGATACCGCCGCGACTGTGTGATAGTCCAACCCATGACGGCAACAGCAGCTTTGAAGCGTTCATGGGCACTCGATCTCGACAACAAGACGTTCTACGAGTTGTTGAAGCTTCGAGTGGAGGTCTTTGTCGTCGAGCAGGCTTGCCCGTATCCCGAGTTGGACGGGCGGGACCTGCTGACGGAAACACGCCACTTCTGGCTCGAGCAGGACGGCCAGGTGGTGTGCACGCTCCGGCTGCTCGAAGAGCACGACGACGGAAACAAGAGCTTCCGAATCGGACGCCTGTGCACGTCGCGTCAAGCTCGCGGCCAGGGCCACACGACCCGCCTCCTGCAGGCCGCACTGGCCGAGGTCGGCGAAGCGCCGTGTCGGATCAACGCCCAGACCTACCTGGTCGAGATGTACGCCAAGCACGGATTCAAGGCTGACGGCGAAGAGTTCATCGAAGACGGCATCCCGCACACCCCGATGCGTCGAGGTGGGGGAGAGCCTTTCGTGGCCGTCAGCTAGTTTGTCGGAGAATTGACCCTGGTCGGCTCGTGGGAAAGCGAGCCGACTAGGGTTTTTTCGATACCGAATGTTCGCGGGGAAGTCCTGTTCGATCCAGGCGCGGTCCCGCCACTGTGAAAGATCTCTCCTCTACCGATAAACCGGGAGATCTCAGCCAGGTTGCCGCGACATTCGAGTGCAGCCAAATTCTCGGCGAGGAAACCGAGAGGTGGAGGGATATCGACGTGCGAAGTGAAGAAGATCGACCAGTGGCGGGCTTCCCGTTCAGTGCTGTGGTCGGCCAGGATCAATTGCGATTGGCGCTGATCCTGTGTGCGGTGCATCCAGGGATCGGTGGGGTCCTGGTCCGCGGTGAGAAGGGAACTGCCAAGTCGACGGTCGTGCGCGCGCTGACTGCGCTGCTGCCCGCGGTCGACGACGCCGGAACGACACGACCGGCCCGCTTGGTCGAACTGCCCGTGGGCGCCACCGAAGACCGGGTGATCGGTTCGATCGACCTGGAGAAGGTTCTGCGTGACGGTGAGCGCGCATTCCAACCTGGACTGCTCGCCGCCGCTCACCAGGGTGTTCTGTACGTCGACGAGGTGAATCTGCTTCACGACCACCTGGTCGACGTGCTTCTCGACGCCGCGGCGATGGGTCGGGTTCACATCGAGCGTGACGGCATCTCCCATTCGCATCCGGCCAAGTTCGTACTCGTCGGCACGATGAATCCCGAAGAGGGAGAACTGCGTCCGCAACTTCTGGACCGTTTCGGTCTGGCTGTCGACGTCGCCGCGTCCCGCGACGTCGACATTCGCATGGAAGTGGTGCGTCGCCGACTCGACTACGAGCGTGACCCCGAGGCATTTGTCGCTCGGTACGTATCCGCCGATGAGGAGTTGGCGTCCGAAATCCTCACGGCGCGTGAGAAATTGGACTCGGTCGAGCTGAGTAACCGCGAACTGCGCCGTATCGCCTCGCTGTGTGCGTCGTTCGACGTCGACGGTATGCGCGCGGACTTGGTGCTGGCGCGCACCGCGACGGCCCACGCTGCCTGGCGCGGCGACAGTGAAGTCACTGCGGAGGACGTACGAGTAGCGGCGGAACTGACGCTGCCGCATCGCCGCCGCCGCGATCCGTTCGACGAGCCCGGCTTGGATCAGCAGCAGTTGGACGATGCGCTCGAGCAGGCTGATCAGGATGCTCAGTCGCAGGTAGAGGACGACGCGCGCGACGGAGAGCCCGAACCTCCCGAAAATCACGAAGACCGTGGCCCGGAAGATGGCGGCTCCGATGACGGCGGTCCCGGACACGAAGGGCCGGACGACGACGGGCCTGACGACGACGGCCCGGACGACCCTGACGGACCTGGTGGGGGAGTACGCGCCACCGATCGCCCCTCGGCTCCACCGGCCGGCGAATTCAAGGCCAAGCTCCTCGAAGTTCCGGGAGTCGGTGAAGGTGCACCGGGACGACGCTCGCGGTCCATGTCGTCCCGTGGACGAGTTGTGCGGTCCACGCGGGAGCGTGGGCACGGATTGCATCTGACGAGCACGGTCTTTGCCGCAGCCGAGTCTCAAGTTGCCCGTGGTCGCACTGCTGGACGGTTGCGGCTGGCACCCGCTGATCTCCGCGGCGCGATACGTGAAGGGCGAGAAGGCAATCTGATCGTCTTCGTTGTCGACGCGTCGGGGTCGATGGCAGCACGCGACCGCCTCTCCGCGGTCACCGGTGCGGTTGTCTCGTTGCTCCGCGACGCCTATCAGCGCCGCGACAAGGTCGCCGTCATCACCGTCCGTGGTCGTGAAGCGGAGCTCGTACTGCCGCCGACATCTTCGGTGGACATCGCTGTCCGTCGCTTGCAGTCGATGCGTACCGGCGGCAAATCCCCACTCGCAGAGGGATTCCTGCGTGCTCGCGAAGTGGTTCTGCGTGAACGACTTCGTGACCCGCAGCGTCGCGCCCTCGTCGTCACACTCACCGACGGCCGGGCTACCGGCGGCAAGGACGCGCTGCACCGCGCCCGCGTCGCCGCGCATCTTCTCGCCGACGCGTCCGTCGCGTCCATCGTCGTCGACTGCGAGACCGGCCTCGTGCGTCTGGGGCTGGCGGCCGAGTTGGCGCGAGAACTACGTGGCGGATACGTCCGCCTCGCCGAATTGTCAGCGCAGCAGGTCGCGGGTGTCGTCCGCGCCGCAGCCTAGATCCCAGCTCAGGAGTTCACGATGCCCAAGGGTGTTCCCGAGACAGTTCCCGACGACGGTCTGACCACGCGTCAGCGTCGTAACGCGCCGGTACTTGCCGTGCACACCGGCCCGGGAAAGGGTAAGTCCACCGCCGCTTTCGGCATGGCGCTGCGTGCCTGGAATCAGGGGTTCGACATCGGCGTGTTCCAGTTCGTGAAGAGTGCCAAGTGGAAGGTCGGAGAGGAAGCCGCGTTCCGCGCGCTCGGAAACCTGCACGACGAAACCGGCGTCGGTGGGCCGGTGCAGTGGCACAAGATGGGCGAAGGTTGGTCATGGACACGCAAGGCCGGTAGCGAGGAAGATCATGCTGCTGCCGCTGCGGAGGGTTGGCAGGAGATCGCGAGAAGGCTTGCGAGCGAGGAACATCGATTCTATGTCCTCGACGAGTTCACCTATCCGCTCAAGTGGGGCTGGGTCGACGTCGACGAGGTCGTGCAGACACTGCGCGATCGTCCGGGCAACCAGCACGTTGTCATCACGGGACGCGACGCCCCGCAGGCGTTGATCGACGCCGCCGACCTCGTGACCGAGATGACCAAGATCAAGCACCCGATGGATGCCGGCCGAAAGGGCCAACGGGGCATCGAATGGTAAGTCCTTCCACTCCGGCCGTGGTGATCGCTGCTCCTGCCTCGGGTAGCGGAAAGACTACGGTGGCAACGGGATTGATCGGCGCGCTGCGACGGTCCGGTAGCAGCGTTGCACCCTTCAAGGTGGGGCCGGACTACATCGACCCGGGTTATCACGGACTCGCGGCAGGGCGGCCCGGACGCAACCTCGACACTGTTCTGGTGGGCCCGGATCGCATCGGACCGCTCTACCGGCATGGAACCGCTGGTTGCGACATCGCCGTGGTCGAAGGCGTCATGGGTCTGTTCGACGGGAAGATCGACGAGGCAAACTCGCAGCCGTCGGCGGAGGGATCGACGGCGCAGGTCGCGTCGATCCTCGGTTCGCCGGTAGTCCTCGTGATCGACGCCCGTGGGCACAGTCAGAGTCTGGCCGCCGTACTCCACGGCTTCGCGACCTACGACGCAGGTGTGCGCATCGGCGGCGTCATTCTCAATCGCGTCGGGAGCGCTCGTCACGAGCAGGTGTTGCGTCATGCGTGCGACAAGGTCGGCGTCGCAGTGCTCGGAGTTGTGCCACGGTTGACGGAACTCGAAGTTCCCTCCCGGCACCTCGGCCTGATTCCGGCGGCCGAGCACGGCGCCGCCGCTGTGGCCGCAGTGGACGCGATGTCCGATTTGATTGCCTCGCACGTCGATCTGGGTGCTGTTCGCGCACTGGCCGCCTCGAACGTGAGTGCAGCTGCATGGGATCCGGTTGCCGAGGTCGGCGCACACGCAGAGTCTCGGCCTGTGGTTGCCATGGCGGGTGGCCCGGCCTTCACCTTCGGCTATGCCGAGCACCGGGAGCTGTTGACTGCCGCCGGCGCGGACGTGCAGGTGTTCGACCCGTTGCGGGACGAGCTTCCTGCGGGAACTGCCGCTTTGGTCCTTCCCGGTGGCTTCCCGGAAGAACACGCGGTAGACCTTGCGGCCAATACCGTACTGCTGCAGCAGGTTCGCGATCTGGCGGACGGCGGTGCACCGATCCACGCCGAGTGTGCCGGTCTGCTCTACCTCGCTCGCAGCTTGGACGGTCACAGCATGGCCGGTGTGGTCGGAGTGGATGCGACGTTCGGGAAACGCCTGACCCTCGGGTACCGCGAAGCAGTGGCGATCAGCGACTCCAGCCTCTTCGACGCAGGCTCCCGCGTCACCGGTCACGAGTTCCACCGAACGTCTCTCGTCTCGGCAGACGCGGACGGTTGCGGAAGTGCGTGGGGGTGGCGGCCCTGGGACGGCGGCAGTGTCCGCGAAGGGTTTGTTCGCGGCGGCGTCCACGCGTCGTATCTCCACACTCATCCGGTGGGGCAGCCCGAATCGATCGCGAAGTTCGTCGATGCCGCACGGGGATGACCTCTGTATCGGCGTGGGATTCACGACGAGTGTCACCGCGAAGGACATCGTCGCTGCGGTGAAGGCTGTGCTCGCGGCGCAAGGGAAGATCGTGGTACTCGCCACTGTGGCGGCAAAAGCTGAGTCTTCGGCTCTTCTGACAGCGGCCCATGAACTGAACGTCCCGATTGTGAGTTTCGCCCCGGACGTACTTGCGCGAGTTCAAGTTCCGTCACCATCGCCTCGCGTCGAGAACGCCGTCGGAACGGCAAGCGTCGCGGAAGCGGCTGCGATCCTCGCGTCCGGGGGCGGCCGACTTGTGCTGGCCAAGACTGCCAGGGATGGAGTGACCGTGGCCGCGGCCCGTAAAGTTCCCTCCAGCTTGACCAATTCTGACAACGAAACGGAGTGCGAGTGAGCGAGTCCACCGCAGACGAGACCAACTACCTGGTCGGCCTCAACCTGACCGATCGACGCGTGGTCGTGTTCGGTGGCGGCACTGTGGCTCAGCGCCGACTCGGACTGCTGGTCGCCTCTGGTGCCCGCGTTCACGTCATCAGTCGCGCGTTCACTCCAGCCGTCGAAGGTATGGCCACTGCCGGTCAGATCACGGTCGAAGAGCGCCCGTACGCCGACGGCGACCTCGAAGGTGCGTGGTACGCCATCGCCTCGACCGACGAGCCGGAAACCAATGCGGCGATCGTCGCCGAAGCGGAGCGTCGCCACATCTTCTGCGTGCGCGCCGACAACGCGAAGCACGGCACCGCCGTCACTCCCGCCAGCGCCGAGTACGACGGTATGAGCATCGGAATTCTGGCGGGCGGCGATCACCGTCGTTCGGCAGCAGTCCGCACCGCCGTCGTCGAAGGTCTTCAGTCGGGCGTGCTCGCCGATACGGCCGAGCCTGCCGCTGCGGGTGTTGCTCTCGTCGGTGGTGGCCCCGGTGATCCCGATCTGATCACCGTGCGCGGACGCCGTTTGCTCGCCCGCGCCGACGTCGTCGTGGCCGACCGATTGGCTCCGCCGGAGTTGCTCGCCGAACTGGGTCCGGACGTAGAGGTGATCGACGCCGCGAAGATCCCGTACGGCCGTGCCATGGCTCAGGAGGCCATCAACGCCGCGCTGATCGACAACGCGAAGGCAGGCAAGTTCGTGGTCCGCCTCAAGGGCGGGGACCCGTACGTCTTCGGACGGGGATACGAAGAACTCGAAGCGTGTGCCGCTGCCGGCGTTCCGGTGACCGTAGTGCCCGGAATCACGAGCGCGATCTCGGTCCCGTCGGCCGCAGGCATCCCGGTCACCCACCGCGGGGTCACCCACGAGTTCGTCGTCGTCAGTGGGCACGTGGCTCCGGATCATCCGGATTCGCTGGTCGACTGGTCGGCGCTGGCCAAGTTGCGCGGCACGATCGTGCTGCTCATGGCGGTCGAGCGCATCGATCAGTTCGCGAAGGCACTCGTCGACGGTGGACGCCCGTCAACCACGCCGGTCACCGTGATCCAAGAGGGCACTCTGCGCACCCAGCGTGAACTTCGGGCCGATCTGGCGACCGTTGCTCAGCGCGTCAAGGACGAGGAGATCAAGCCTCCGGCGATCATCGTGATCGGGCCGGTCGCGGGCTTTTCCGTCGACGCTGGGTAACGTGAAGTCTTGTGTCTGATTCCCTGAGATCCGAAAACGCTGCTGGGTCCGAAAACACCATGACGAAGTACCCTGTGGCGACACGGGCATTCGGACTGGCGATCATCGTCTTGAGCGGTATGCAATTGATGATGGTGCTCGACGGCACGGTGGCGTCGTTGGCCTTGGCCCGGATCCAGGAGGATCTCGATCTCAGCGACTCCGGTCGGAACTGGGTCATCACTTCGTATGCATTGACCTTCGGCGGACTGATGCTCTTGGGTGGCCGGTTGGGTGACACCTTCGGGCGAAAAAAGGTGTTCCTCAGCGGAGTCATCTTGTTCACGCTTGCTTCCCTCGCATGCGGCTTGGCCACCAACGAAGCGATGTTGGTGGCGGCCAGATCAGTTCAAGGCGTCGGTGCAGCAATCGCCTCGCCTACGGCGTTGGCTCTCGTGGCGACGACGTTTGCGCCCGGCCCCGTCAGGAATCAGGCTATCGCGATCTTTGCCGCCATGACCGGAATCGGTTCGGTGACGGGATTGATCATCGGCGGTGCACTTACCGAGGTGTCATGGCGGTGGATCTTCCTGATCAACGTCCCCATTGGACTGATGATCATCGGTTTTGCATTCAAGGCCCTGGTCGAAACTGGAGCCGAGCGACTGAAGTTGGATGTGCCAGGGGCAATTCTTGCCACTGTGGGCTGCACCGGAATCGTCTTCGGATTCACCGAAGGTCCCGAGATGGGTTGGACCAGCCCTGCAGTGTTGGGTGCTCTCGTCGGCGGAGTCGCGCTGTTCGTCGTCTTCCTACTGGTCGAACGGCGCGCCGAGAATCCACTGCTGCCGTTCAGCCTCTTCAAGAACAAAAACCGCGTCTTCACGTTCATTTCACTCGCGTTGATAGGTGCCGTGATGTTTTCGTTGGCGCCGTTCGTGGCGCTCTTCGTCCAGGACATCCTCGGATACAGCCCGCTCCACGCAGGTCTCGCGTTCGTGCCCTTTGCATTCGGGCTGGGAGCGGCAGCATTCGTCGCGTCCAAACTTGCAGTTCGCGTACAGGCACGATGGCTGATCGTGACGGGTTCGCTGCTGACGTTCGTGGGACTCCTGTACGGGTCGACCTTGGACGAGACGACCACCTATATGGGCAACCTGTTTGTCCTCGTCGTGGGAATCGGCTTCGGTGTGGGTTTGGCCGTCGTTCCCCTCCCGCTGTGTGCTATTGCTGGCGTGGGCCCACAGGACATCGGGCCATTGACCGCGATTGCACAGGTTGCTCAGGTACTTTTCGGTCCGGTCGGACTGGCGATCGTGGGGGCGATGGCGACGTCCCGGACCCTCTCGCTCGGCGGCGTGAGCGGAGTCGCTGCAGATATGACGCCCGCGCAGCTGTCAGCGCTGAGCGAAGGCTATGTCTTCGCGCTCTTCGGTTGCGCGATTTTCGCGGCGCTGGCCGCGATCTCTGCGCTGTTCATCAAATTCACTCCCGCTCAGGTGGCCCAGGCACAGGCTGCGGAGAAGGCAGCTCAGGGAATCGCCTGATCAGTCCTGTTTTTCCGCTTCGCTAGCCGATACGATCGTTGCAGGACGTGCCGAGAGTCTCGACGGATCGGGGTGCCGTGATGCGGATCGCGGACATATTGCGAAACAAGGGCAACAGCATCGTCACGATCGACGCCCACACGACGGTCAACGGGCTGCTGTGCGATCTTGCCCGCCACAACATCGGAGCCATGGTGGTGGTCGACGACGACGCGGTGGTCGGCATCATCTCCGAACGCGATGTCGTTCGACGCCTGCACGAGCGTGGCCCGGACCTTCTCGGGATCCAGGTTTCCGAGGTCATGACCGCTCTGATGTACACGTGCGTTCCGGCAGACGCGGTGGACAGCATTGCCGCGATCATGACCGAGCGTCGAATCCGGCATCTGCCGGTGATCGAGGACGGCAACCTCCTCGGCATCGTCAGTATCGGTGACGTGGTGAAGAGCCGCATCGACGAGCTCAAGAGCGAACGCGATCAGCTCGAGTCGTACATCGATCAGGGCTGATCGATAGGTTGTCGCACGGTGACTACTCTCGTGTGATGGCCGCATTCCAGGAATCCACAGCAGACACGGTCACCATCGTGGCCGGCCTCGAGAGCACGTTCGCCGACGAACTCGGCGCTCTGACGGTGCCGTGGCAAGGTGCTGCCGCCCCTGACCCGCAGTTGCTCGTGGTGAACGAGCAGCTGGCTGCGTCGTTGAGATTGGACGTAGCAGCGCTGCGAAGTGTGGACGGGATCGGCGTCCTGTCCGGGTCGACGGTGCCGGTCGGGGCCACACCGGTGGCGATGGCGTATGCGGGTCATCAGTTCGGTGGGTACGCACCGATTCTCGGGGACGGTCGGGCGTTGTTACTCGGCGAACTCGTCAGCAGTGCCGGGCAGCGAGTGGACTTGCATCTGAAAGGCTCCGGGCGCACACCGTTCTCTCGGGGCGGCGACGGGTACGCGGTTGTCGGGCCGATGCTGCGCGAATATCTGGTCAGTGAGGCGATGTATGCCCTCGGTGTCCCCACTACGCGCGCGCTGTCTGTCGTGGCGACGGGACGGGACGTTCGCCGCAACGGCGCAGAACCCGGTGCCGTGCTTGCACGGATCGCGTCGAGTCACCTACGCGTTGGGACCTTCGAGTTCGCGGCCCGGCAGGGCGAGGTCTTGCAGCCGCTCACCGACTACGCGATCGCCCGGCACTACCCGGAGCTGACCGAACTTCCGTCAACGGGTACACACAATCGCTATCTGAGGTTCCTCGAGGCGGTCGTCGAGGCGCAGGCGTCACTGGTGGCGAGGTGGATGCTCATCGGTTTCGTGCACGGCGTCATGAACACCGACAACACGACAATTTCGGGAGAGACCATCGATTACGGTCCGTGCGCCTTCCTCGACGCATTCGATCCGGCGGCAGTGTTCAGCTCGATCGACCACGGGGGCCGCTATGCGTTCGGCAATCAGCCCGCTGTACTGAAGTGGAATCTTGCGCGCTTGGCAGAAACACTGTTGCCGCTGATCGATTCCGCACCCGACAATGCGATTTCCGCGGCGTCGGCAGTTCTCGAGACCTTCGACGAGCGCTATGAGGGACACTATGCTGCCGGTTTCGCGGAAAAGCTCGGTCTGGCCCAGCCGTTTGGCGATCGGGCGCTCGTCGACGATCTGCTGACGTTGTTGGCGGAACACGGAGCTGATTGGACAGGCAGTTTCCGCGCACTCGCGGACGAATTGCGCGGAAATTCGGCGCCTCTCGACCAACTCGTGCCACGGGAGCACATCGCGCCCTGGTTGCAGCGGTGGCAGGGAGCCCTGACCGAAAACGGACACGGGGCCGCGGAGACCGCGAGCGCGATGGATCGCGTCAACCCGCTGTACATTCCGCGTAATCATCGGCTCGACGCTGCCCTGCGCGCCGCGACCGACGGCGACCTCGCTCCATTCGAGAAGCTGCTGGAGGTTGTCACGCATCCATTCGACCGACGCGACGAGTGGGCTGACTACACCGAGGCGGCTCCGCAGTCTTTCAGCGAAACATTCCAAACCTTCTGTGGCACTTGACAGACGAAGCCATCAATCCGTCAGGATGATCAATTCACGCTCCGACGCGATTTCGACGCGCAAGCCCGCCTTCGACGCCACCCGCGCAACACCCTTGATGTCGGTCGGTTCGGCACGCGAGACCACCAGCGCACGGGCGAGCAGACCTTTGTGGTGCTTGTTGAAGTGACTGACGATAGTGCGGGTGCCGTCCGGCTTCTCGGTGAGGACCGTTGCGATCAAGGCGTCCGGAACCGGTCCGAGGTCTTGGTAGGTGCCGGACCGTAGATCGATGACAAGGCCGTCGGCTTCGGCGGCCAGGGCCTTCGGCAGCTCCGGCTTCCACAGCGAGCGCAGCGTCCCCACCCCCGGCAGCTTGGACCCGCCAGAGAGGCGGTAGGCGGGGATCAGATCTCCTGCGCGGACAGCACCGAACAGAGCGGAACCAATGGCGATCCGATCGAGCGCCTTCGCCTTCTGGGCGCGGGTGAACGACTTTGCGTCGAGGGCGTCGAAGAGCACGCCGGTGTAGCGCTGTAGTGCGGGCCGCGTCGCGGACACCCACAGCTTGGCATTGCGCTCCACTTCGTCTGCTTGCGTCGGGCCGAGCCCGAGCGCTTCGCACGACGCCTCGACGTCAGCGGCCAGATCGACCAGCGTCTGAACCAGCAATTCGCGCGTTTCGGTCAACTGGGGCATCGACAGTTCGGCCAGATCGAGGGGCGCATCCTTGCCGCCGTCGGACTTGGTTTCTGAGGGAGGCAGCAGTACAAGCACGCTGTAACCGTACCGAGGCCCGCTCGGCCGACTGCGGCGACTATCCTTACACCTCGTGATTACCCGTCTGTCCCACCTGTTCCTGCGTACCCTGCGTGACGATCCCTCGGACGCCGAAGTTGCCAGCCACAAACTGCTGGTTCGTGCCGGCTACGTGCGTCGTATCGCTCCAGGCGTCTACTCGTGGTTGCCGCTGGGATTGCGGGTGCTGCGCGAGGTAGAGCGTGTCGTCCGTGAAGAAATGAATGCAATTGGCGGACAGGAAATCCTGCTGCCTGCGCTGCTCCCGCGCGATCCCTACGAAGCGTCGAACCGCTGGACCGAGTACGGCCCCAACCTGTTCCGCCTCAAGGACCGCAAGGGCAACGACTACATGCTCGGCCCGACCCACGAGGAGCTCTTTGCTCTGACGGTCAAGGGTGAGTACAACTCCTACAAGGACTTCCCGGTCACCCTGTACCAGGTGCAGACCAAGTACCGCGACGAAGAGCGTCCGCGTGCCGGCATTCTGCGTGGCCGCGAGTTCCTCATGAAGGATTCCTACTCCTTCGACCTGACCGACGAAGGCCTGACGGAGTCGTACCAGGCGCATCGCGGTGCCTACGAGAAGATCTTCACGCGTCTGGGCGTCAAGTACGTCATCGTCTCGGCGACCTCCGGTGCGATGGGCGGCAGCGCGTCCGAGGAGTTCCTTGCCGAGAGCGAGATCGGCGAAGACACCTACGTGCGCTGCCTCGAATCCGGCTACGCCGCCAACGTCGAGGCCGTCAAGACTGTTGTTCCCGATTCGATTCCGTTCGACGGGCTGCCCGAAGCCAAGGTGTACGACACCGCGAACACACCCACCATCGACACCCTGGTGGACTGGGCGAACGGCGCTGATCTCGGCCGTACCGTCACCGCCGCCGACACACTCAAGAACATCATGGTCAAGACCCGCCTGCCCGGCGGCGAGTGGGAACTGCTCGGTATCGGCATCCCCGGCGACCGTGAGGTCGACGAAAAGCGCCTCGAAGCTTCGCTCGAGCCGGCCGAGTTCGTGATGATCACCGAGACCGACTTCAAGAACAACCCGTTCCTGGCCAAGGGTTATATCGGCCCGAAGGCGCTGCAGGCCAACGGCGTTCGCTACCTTGTCGACCCGCGTGTCGTCGACGGCACCAGCTGGATCACCGGCGCCGACGAAGACGGCAAGCACGTGGTCGGCCTCGTTGCCGGTCGGGACTTCACCCCCGACGGAACCATCGAAGCCGCCGAGGTTCGTGACGGTGACGCCTCTCCGGATGGAGCCGGCACGCTGGTCTCGGCTCGCGGTATCGAGATCGGGCACGTCTTCCAACTCGGCCGCAAGTACACCGACGTCTTCACCGTCGACGTCCTCGCCGAGAACGGCAAGCCCGTCCGCCCGACCATGGGTTCGTACGGCGTCGGCGTCTCGCGTCTGGTGGCCGTCATTGCCGAGCAGCACCATGACGAGAAGGGTCTGCGTTGGCCCGCTGAGGTCTCACCGGCCGACGTTTACCTCGTCATTGCGAACAAGGACGAGACCGCTCGCGAAGGCGCCGAAGGCCTCGCCGCGCAGCTCGACCGCGCGGGACTCGAAGTGATCCTCGACGACCGCAAGGCATCGCCGGGCGTGAAGTTCAAGGACTCCGAGCTGATCGGCGTTCCGCTGATCGTTGTCGTCGGCCGTGGTTGGGCCGACGGCAAGGTCGAAATTCGCGACCGCTTCACTGGCGAGAGCCGTGAGATCGACGCCGACTCGGCGATCGAGGAGATCATCAGCGCAGTTCGCGGCTGATTCGAATAGTCGTCTGGGCCGCCGCAGCCACCTTCCGAGGTGTCTGCGGCGGCCCTTCTTTTCTGCCACAATCGTGGCTATGGAACGCGAACCGGATTGGGCAGAAGTCGACGGTTACCTTGTCTCCACGTTGGTAGGTGAAGATCCGGTTCTCGACGCGGCACTCGCCGCCAACTCCGAGGCCGGTCTCCCGCCCATCGACGTGGCGCCGAACCAGGGCAAGCTCCTCAATCTTCTGGCGCGAATGTGCCTGGCGCGCAATGTTCTCGAGATCGGAACGCTCGGCGGATACAGCACGATCTGGCTCGCTCGCGCGGTCGGCCCCTCGGGCCAGGTCATCACGCTGGAATTCGATCCCACCCATGCGGATGTCGCTCGGGCGAATATCGAGCGCGCCGGCTTGGCTGACCGTGTCGACGTCCGCGTCGGGGCGGCGCTCGACAGCCTCCCGTCGATCGCGAAGGAAGAGTTGGGACCTTTCGACTTGGTCTTCATCGACGCCGACAAGGAGAACAACACCGAGTACGTGCGGTGGGCATTGGCCCTTTCGCATCCCGGAACCGTCATCATCGTGGACAACGTGGTGCGTGGGGGACACGTGTCCAACCCGGATATCGACGACGAGCGCGTCAAAGCGAGTCGAGCGGTGTTGGAGATGATCGCGGCCGAGCCGAAACTCGACGGCACCGCCATTCAAACCGTGGGTTCGAAGGGATGGGACGGGTTTGCCGTTGCAGTAGTGAACGAGTGAGCGCAGACTCGAAGCGGTGAGGATGCTGGGGGCAGCAAAGGCGGCATGGCGATGGGTGCGCAGTGCTCCCGGTACCTACGTCTGGTTGCTGGCCCTGCTGTTCACCACACTGTTCCTGCGGCATCTGCCTGACAATGTCGAGGAGCGTTTTCTCGGCAAGCGCTCGACCAATCTGCATCACCTGGCCGAAGACCCGCTACGAGTCCTGTTCTCGAGTGCCTTCTGGCTCGAAGGTGGCGGTTGGTTGGGATACCTGGTTCTCTTCACCATCTTTCATGCAACGGCTGAGCGTTGGCTCGGGACGTGGCGGTGGTTGTGTGTTGTCGTCATTGCCCACGTCGGAGCCACGTACATCAGCGAAGGTGTTCTGTACGAAGGTATTCGGCACGGATACGTGGCGGAGTCGGCGGTCAACACTCTCGACGTGGGAGTGAGCTACGGTCTGGCCGGCATCATGGGGATTCTGGTGTACCGCATCGTCGATCCGTGGCGATACATCTATCTCGCGGGGTTGCTGCTCTTCTACGGTGTACCTCTGATTTTCGCCACCAATTTCACCGCCATCGGCCACATGTCTGCGTTGTTGCTCGGGTTGGCGTGCTACCCGATCACGCGCGCTCGGGCCGGCACGTGGAATCCGATGGACCTGTGGCATTCGCGAAGAATCGCAGGTCTTCCATGAATCGCACCGCGGAAAGTTACCCGCTGGTAGTTTAGCGTCATCGACGAAAGGTAATGACGTGTCTGGCACCGATGGATTGCTCTTCAACCCCCATACTTACGACCCAGCTCAGTTCGATCCGGAGACCCGCCGTTTGCTGCGAGCCACCATCGAATGGTTCGAGAGCCGCGGCAAGAAGCAACTTCTTCAGGACGACCTCGACGCCGTGTGGGTCTCCGACTTTCTCGAATTCGTCGGCAAGGAGAAGTTGTTCGCGACGTTCCAGACTCCGGCGGCATTCGCCGACGGTGACGAGAACCGTCGTTGGGACGGTGCCCGCAACGCAGCTCTGAGCGAGATCTTCGGTTTCTACGGGCTGGCGTACTGGTACGCGTGGCAGGTCACGATCCTCGGACTCGGACCGATCTGGATGAGTGACAACGACGCTGCGAAGAAGCGTGCAGCGCAGGAACTTGCCGACGGTGGTGTCATGGCGTTCGGGCTGTCCGAGCGCGACCACGGCGCCGACGTGTACTCCACCGACATGCTCCTCACTCCCACCGACGGCGACGTCGCCTTCCGCGCGAGCGGCGAGAAGTACTACATCGGAAACGGCAACGTAGCCGGAATGGTGTCTGTGTTCGGGCGTCGTACCGACGTCGAGGGTCCCGAAGGCTACGTGTTCTTTGTCGCCGACAGTGCACATCCGAACTATCAGCTCGTGGACAACGTCCTGCGCGGGCAGATGTATGTCAGCAATTTCCGCCTCGACGATTACCCGGTGCGCGAGGAAGACATTCTGCACACCGGCGTCGCCGCATTCGAGGCCGCGCTCAACACGGTCAACGTCGGAAAGTTCAACCTCTGCACCGGCTCCATCGGCATCACCGAGCATGCGTTCTTCGAGGCAATCACTCACGCGCAGAATCGAATCCTGTACGGCAATCCCGTCACGGATTTCGCCCACGTTCGCGCCGCCTTCGTCGACGCGTACTCACGTCTGATCGCGATGAAGCAGTTCAGTGCGCGGGCGGTCGACTACTTCCGCAGCGCCAGCCTCGAGGACCGTCGCTACCTGCTGTTCAATCCCATGACCAAGGCCAAGGTCACCTCCGAAGGTGAGAAGGTGGTCGGGTTGCTGCACGATGTGATCGCAGCCAAGGGATACGAGAAGTCCACGTACTTCCGCGAGGCAGCGCAGATGATCGGCACGCTGCCCAAGCTCGAGGGCACCGTCCACGTCAACGTCGGCCTGATTCTCAAGTTCTTGCCGAACTATCTGTTCAACTCGGCGCAGTTCCCGGAGATCGTCACGCGCGACGACGCCGCCGACGACGAGTTCTTCTGGAACCAGGGGCCTACCCGCGGCGCTGCGAAGATTCAGTTCCACGAGTGGAAGCCCGTCTACGAGAAGCACTCTTCGATTCCGAACGTCGCCCGTTTTTACGAGCAGGCGATCGCGCTCACCGAATTGCTCACTGCTGCAGCGCCGGACGCGCAGCAGCAGAAGGATCTCGATTTCATGCTCAACGTCGGGCACCTGTTCTCTCTCGTCGTCTACGGTCATCTGATTCTCGAACAGGCCGAGATCAGCGGGCTCGACGCCGACGTTGTCGATCAGATCTTCGACTTCCAGATTCGTGACTTCTCGGGATACGCGATCGCGCTGCACGGAAAGCCGTCGTCGACACCCGAGCAGCAGAAATGGGCCCTGGCCGCGGTGCGGAAGCCTGTTGTCGACAGTGAACGCTTCGACCGGGTGTGGCAGCAGGTCAAGGCGTACGACGGTGCATACGAGATGCGCGCGTGACCGCGCCGGTGACGCGCGAGCAGTTGATGGCCGTCGTGGAGGGATCCCCGAAAGCCGTCGGCGCGCATGACCGCTCGACCTGGGTGGCCCTGTTTGCCGGCGACGGACAGGTCAACGACCCTGTAGGTTCACGTCCGCACAACGGTCAGGCGGCGATCGAGAGTTTCTACGACACGTTCATCGCCCCCAATTCGATCACCTTCCATGTCGAGCGCGACATCGTGTGCGGCCGGACGGTGTGGCGCGATCTGAGCCTCGCTACCGAGATGTCGACCGGAGTCGTTCTCGACGTTCCGATGCACTTGCGCTACGACTTGGTGGGGGAGCCCGATTCCTTGCGGATCGGAACCCTCTATGCGCATTGGGAATTGGCGACGATGTTGAGCCAGCTCGCGACTGCTGGTGTGGCGGGGGTGAAGGCGGCCGCGAAGTTGACGCCGCAGTTGCTCTCGAACCAGGGGATCGGCGGGGCGCTCGGGTTCTCGCGCGGCATCTTCGGCGTCGGAGACAAAGGCAAGAAGGCAGCGTCGCGGTTCCTCGATGCGGCCGCTGTCGGCCGAACGCCGCCGGTACCCGTCGAGCTTCCGGCGGGGACGCAGTTGTCCAACGCTGATGTCAACGCTCTGCTCACCGGCGTGACGAAGAGCAAGATGCTGGTTGCCGGTCGCACCGTGACGGCGAGCGTCATCGTGTGCGGGGAACCGGCCATCGCATTATTCGGCTTCGAGGCGAGCGGTCATCGACTCAATCGGGTGCGTTTCTTCACCGAGAGCTGACATAGAGCCCTCCACATGCAGGTCAGGCTCGGCGCGCCACTCCGGCGCGCCGAGCCTTCGCTTTTCTGAGAATTGTCAGATCGCCCCGAGATCGGCAGACAGCCAGTGCTGCGGATTCATGTAGATCGCTACCTGTTCGCCCAACTGCGATCGCGCGAATTCGAGATACCCGTCGACCTTGTCCGGGGCCAGGTAACGCCGCGAGACTTCGACCAGCATCTCGTCGGTGCCCGGAACGATCTTGTCGACGGATCCGCTGACGCTGACGTAACGGATTGTCGGATCGAGCCTTTCGGCCATCAACGAGAAATGCCCGGCCGACTCGATGAGTCGTGCCTTTCGCGAATCCTTGCCCGTGAGGATCCATGGTTTGCCACCGGGTGAGTACAGGTACCAGATCGGGACGGTCAACGGACCGCGCTCGGTGCCGTCCGCCACGGACAGCGCCCCGATGTGGGGTTCGGCCAGGAACTGTTCACGCTCATTTTCGGAGAGTGCCATTCCTCGAGATTACCGCGACGTTTGACATGGCGTTGTGACTCCGTACACAATCGATGTGCTCATTATGAACAGGCGTTCGCAATGCGAACACGTTTCGATCCGAACTACTGGATCCCAACCGGTCGCGAACGCCCACAAGCAGTGAATGTCGAGGATCCGATGACCGCACCGCATACGCAGTCGAGTTCAATCACCGGTTCGCCTGGGGCGCGTGCCGCAATGTGGGTAGCACCGTTGTGTTGGATCGCTGTGCTTCTGGACGGATTCGACCTGGTCGTACTCGGCGCGGTCATTCCTTCGCTTCTCGACTACGACGCGTGGGGTTTGAGTACCGGCACGATTACGATGATCTCGACCTTCGGGCTCATCGGCATGACCATCGGCGCCCTCGTCATCGGCACTCTCACTGACGTCATCGGTCGACGCCGCGCGCTGCTGTACGCCGTTGCCGCATTCTCGATTCTGACTCTGTTGTGCGCAATTGCGCCCAATCCGTTCATCTTCGGGCTGCTGCGCTTCCTTGCCGGTGTGGGGCTGGGTGGCGCCCTACCGACGGCATTGGCTCTGGTCAACGAATTCTCGAAGAAACAAGGCGGTGGATCTGCGTCGACCATGCTGATGACCGGCTACCACGTCGGCGCCGTTGCCACCGCAGCGCTGGCGCTCGTCGTGATCGAACCTTTCGGTTGGCGAGCGATGTTCGTTGTGGGCGCACTTCCTGCCGTCGCCCTGATTCCACTCATGTTGCGGTATCTGCCGGAATCCCCGTCGTACCTTCTCGCTCACGGAAAGCGTGCCGAAGCCGAGGAAATCGCTGCCCGTTACGGAGTCGAACTCGAGATTGCGCCCACGTCCGAAGTTGAGCGCGCCGAAGCCGCCAATCCCGTTCGCGCACTGTTCTCTTCGAAGTTCTTGCGCAACAGCATCGCCATCTGGATCACCAGTTTCATGGGCTTGCTGCTCGTCTACGGATTGAACACATGGCTTCCGACGATCATGCGTGAGGCCGGTTACAACCTCGGGGCGTCGTTGACGTTCCTTCTGATCCTCAATGCCGGCGCCGTCGTCGGGCTGTTGATCGCCGGGGGCGTCGCGAACAAGATCGGCCCGCGGACTGCAGCCATCGTGTGGTTCGCCGGAGCTGCACTGTTCCTGGCGCTTCTGAGTGTGAAGGTGTCGTTCGGAATCTACGTGATGGTCTTCCTCGCCGGATGCTTCGTATTCAGCGCGCAGGTACTGGTCTACGCCTTCACGAGCGCCAATCACCCACCTCAGATTCGCGCGACCGCGCTCGGATGGTCGGCAGGTGTCGGCCGGGTCGGTGCGATCTGTGGCCCAATCCTGGGCGGAGTCCTCCTGGGTGCGGGTTACGCCGTGCCGTGGGGCTTCTACGCTTTCGCGCTCGTCGGACTGCTCGGAGCAATTTCTATCTCCTGCACACGGGTGCGCACCTGAAGTACCAGTTTCGCTAGTTGGCGTGCTACTGCTATCGTAAAACATGAGTATGAAGAGTAGCGCTATCGTCGCGCCGCAGGAACCGCTACCGATGCCATCGTCTCGATCCGGTTTGTGGTGGGGCTTGCTCGGTGTGCTGGCGTTCTCGTTCACCGTTCCGCTCACGAGGGTCGCCGTCGCGGATCTCGACCCCCTGTTCGTCGGTGCGGGCCGCGCCGTCGTTGCCGGGGCCCTTGCGATTGTGATGCTGTCGGTTACTCGCGCGACGCTTCCGACGCTTCGGCAGTGGTTGCGCATCGCACTCGTGACTGTTGGTGCGGTACTGGGGTTTTCACTGTTCACCACGTTTGCGTTGCAGACATCGCCGGCGAGTCACGCGGCAGTCGTGATCGGGCTACTTCCCGCTGCGACCGCGGTATTTGCGGTCGTCCGAGGAAAAGAGCGTCCCAGTAAGGGATTCTGGTGGGCAAGCGCCGCCGGCGCGGTATCGGTCGTAGGGTTCGTGGCGATTGCAAACGGCGGACTCGGCTCGTTTCATCTCGCTGATCTTCTTCTGTTCGCCGCGGTGGTGTGTGCAGCGCTGGCATATTCGGAAGGTGCGTTGCTGGCCCGCGAGATCGGGTCGTGGCAGACGATTGCCTGGGCATTGATTCTCGGACTGCCGGTCACGATTGCGTTGACGGTGGCGTCCATGGCCCAGGCTCCGGTCTCTGCCGATGTGAATTCGTGGCTTTCGTTTGCCTACCTGGGATGCGTGAGTATGTTTCTCGGGTTCTTTCCTTGGTACCGGGGTCTGGCGATCGGTCCCATTTCCACTGTGAGCCAAACACAGTTGGTTCAACCGGTGCTCAGCATTGCCTGGTCGGCGCTGATACTCGGTGAGACGTTGTCACCCTCGATCGTGGCCGGCGGTGTCGTCGTCATCGGGTGTGCCTGGCTTGCCCTGAAGGCGCGAGTGGCAGCGCCGCGTGCTGTGCCGGCACGCGACGCGACCACTGCTACTGATGAATCAGAAAAGCGGGCCGCCACCGAAGGCACTGCGGTGTGACGCCGGTTGTTTCCCGTTGGCGTCGGTGATTCCGTACTCGACGGCCGTCTCGGCGGTGATCAGTGTGTGACCGCTGCGCGCGTTCACTTCTGGATCGTTGGCCAATGCAGTGATGACTTGGCCGACGAATTCCGGGGTTTCGGCCTCGGCCAGGGAGAAGCCTTCGAAGCTCTCGATCCCACTCGCCTCCATGCGTTCGTTGCGGATCAACCCGAGCCAGAAGGAAAGTGCGGTGACGCCGGTCCCCTTCAATTCGACAGCCATGTCCGCGGCCATCTTGTCCAAACCTGCCTTCGACATCCCGTACAGGACAGAGTGCAGGTACCCGCGGGTGCCGAACGACGAGATGTTGCCGATCACTCCACTGCCCCGGGGAACCATCAACTTCGCCGCTTCCACTGAAGCAACGTAGTGGGCGCGCAGTCCGATTCCGATCAGCGAATCCCAATCGTCGATCGGCCTCTTCCAGAACGGATCGGCGAAGCCGGCATAGCCCGCCGGGTTGGCCCAGACGTTGTTGACCAGAAGATCGAGGCGGCCTGACTGTTCCTCGGCGATGCGTGCAAACAGGTCGACGATCTGTTGATCGTCGGCGTGATCGCACTGCACGGCAATGCCGTGACCACCGCGCTCGGTGATCTCGGCTGCGGTGCGATCGAGTGGGCCGTCGTCGCCGACGGTTCCTCGGGCCGTCACGTACACCGTCCACCCGTCGCTTCCCAGAGCGAGGGCAATGCCCTTGCCGACGCTCCGGCTGGCACCGGTTACGAGCGCAACTTTTCCGTTCGTCGTCATCGCGGCCCACCCAACGAACCCTCGGCGATGTCAGCGTCCGGGGACAGGGGAGTGGTGATCGACCACGTCTCCGTGAAATGGCATTGACTCATTTTCCACATACCGTCCTCGATCACGTACTTGTCGTCGTATTCGCCGGTCATCAACTTCTCGGTGCGCCCGACGGTGTCGATCTGGCGGAACTGCAGAGCCCATCGCCCCACCGCCGACGTCTCCGAGGTCAGTGTGATGTCGGGATGCAATCCGTGATGCATGTCGAGGACCGCGTACCGGCCGTCGACCTTGCGAAGAGCGATCTTCTCGAAGATGTCCGCCATCGGCCCCGCGTCGTCGAAGGCGCCGAGGCGGCCGTAGTCGATCGACGCTCCGGAACGGATGAAGCTGTTGCGGAACCCAACTGGATCCTTGGCATCACATGCTCGCCAGTAGCCGTGCTTGAGCTTCTTGATTTCCTCGATCTGTTCGAGCGCGTCGAGGCGTTGTGCGAGATCCAACGTCGGTCCTTTTCGTCTGGGTTTCCCGGAGACATGTCGGATCGACTGTAGGGTGTCCTCAGTCACATGTGTGTAGTTTTTCCCAGTGACCGGTCAGGAATCGGTGTCGGTTTCGCTCGAGGATTCGTCGCCGGTGAGCGTGATCGCAGTCGAGTCGCTGAAGACGCTGCCCCAGAGCTCGCCGAGGGCTGGATCTTCTTCGGCGTGTTCGGGCGCCATCATTGCGAGCAGATTGTTGATCAGCATCCCGTTCGCGATGAACAAACGCGCTTGCTCGGGTGTGCAACCGGTGCGCTCGCGCAGCAAGGTGTAGATGCCGGACATGGCGTTCCGGGAGACGGCGGCGACATCATCGGTGCTGGTGGCGAAGCCGTGCAACATGACAAGCAGTAGATCTCGGTCGAGAACCAGCTCGCCGTAGGCGGATCCGAGTTCGGCCCAGAACTGCGGATTGCTCGGATCGATCGTGACCGTATCCAATTTGTCGTTGAAGGTGCGGACGATTTCGTCGAGCGCGCGCGTGAACACTGCGTGGAACAAATCTGCCTTGGTTCCGAACATGCGCACGACGTAGGGCTGCGAGACACCGGCTTCCTTGGCGACGGCGTCCGTACTGGTCCCCGAGTATCCACCCTTTGCGAATGCTCGCGTTGCCGCGGCAAGGACCAACGCGCGACGTTCCGGTGCGCTCATCCTGCGGGTACGTGGTTCAGCTGCACCGATCGACATGTTGACACGTTATCACCGGATAGCTTAGTTTCGACCTAAGTAATCATTCGATGCCTTAAGGCACCTTCACTCGAGGAATCACGATGACCGTATTGACGAAGTCCGGATCGGACGCCGCATCCGGGTCGGAAAGCAGTGGAGGACGTAAGGTTCCGATCGCGATAGCGATGGTTGCTGCCTCTCTGCCCATGTTCATGGCCACCCTCGACAACCTCGTGATGACGAGCGCGCTGCCGGTGATCGAGAAGGAGCTGAATGCGTCCGTCGGGCAACTTCAGTGGTTCATGAATGCGTACACGCTCTGCTTTGCGACGCTGATGCTTTCGGCGACGACGCTCGGCGATCGGTGGGGGCGCCGCAAGATGTTCGTGTTCGGGATCGGGCTGTTCACGGCGGCGTCGATTGCTTCGGCGTTGTCGACGACACCAAGCCTGCTCATCGCGGCCCGAGCCTTTCAGGGCGCCGGCGCTGCCGCGATCATGCCGCTCTCACTCACTCTCCTCGTGGCAGCGGTACCGGAAGCCAAGCGTGCCATGGCAATCGGCGTGTGGGGTGGCGTCTCCGGCCTGGGGATCGCGATGGGTCCGGTGGTCGGTGGAGCGGTAGTCGACGGGTTCTCGTGGCAGGGGATCTTCTGGATCAACGTGCCGGTTGCGATCGTCGCTGTTCCTCTCGCGATGTATGCGTTGCGTGAATCGACCGGTCGCACACAACCTCTCGACCTTCCCGGTGTCGCACTCGCCGGACTCGGTGTGTTCCTGGCGGTGTGGGGGATCGTTCACGGCAACGACGACGGCTGGGGATCGCTTGGAGTAGTTGCGTCGTTGGTCGGTTCCGCAGTCGCGTTGGCACTGTTCGTTTTTCGCGAGATGAAGACCTCGCATCCGGTCATGCCCCTACGTCTGTTCCGCTCACGCAGCTTCTCGATGGCGAACGTCATCGGCTTGACCTTCTCGATCGGAATCTTCGGGGCGGTGTTCCTGCTCTCGCAGTACCTCCAGATCGTGATGGGCTACAGCCCGTTCCAAGCAGGCCTGCGGACGCTTCCGTGGACGGCAGCGCCGATGATCTTCGCGCCTCTCGCCGGTTTTCTGGCGCCGAAGGTCGGGCTCCGTTCGCTTCTGCTGACCGGTCTGTTGCTCCAGGCCGGAGCATTGTTCTGGTTGGCAGCGTTGATCGGTCCCGACGTTACGTACGGGTCGCTGGTTCCGGCTCTACTGATGGCGGGAATCGGCATGGGCCTGACCTTCGCGCCGAGTTCGACGGCGGTACTCGTCGACATGGACGAGCCTGATCACGGAACGGCCAGTTCGACCAACGCGACGCTTCGTGAGATCGGTGTTGCACTGGGAATCGCGGTTCTCACTGCAGTCTTCCTTGCCGCCGGCGGTGCCCTCACGCCACTCGGGTACGGAGATGCGCTGACACCTGCACTGCGCGTCGGCGGTTGCTTCGTGTTGGTGGCCGTGGTCGCGGCGTGGTTCGTGCCCTCGCATCGCAAGGCCTGAGCACTGCTGTGCGCCTTTATTAACCGCCGGGGGTTAATAAAGGCGCACAGCAGTTACGAAGCCGGGTCCCCCGGGAACGCTGAAGTGGCCGGAGCGGTTCCCAGCGCGGACCGCCATCCGGCGCCGCGGATTGCCGCATCGGTCAGGCCGTCGATTCCGAATGTGCGGAGTTGGTCGGTATCGACCTGTTCGACGAATGCCCTGTAGGTCACGGCGGTGTCGGATTCGATCTGTGCTGCCAGTTGTGCCGCGGTAACGGCGTCCGTCACCGGAAACGGGATCTCGTACGCTGCCGCGGCTGTCGGCGGGGTCACGCCCGCGTCGGTCGACAGGGCAACCAGCGCATCACGTCGTGCGCGGTGCGCTGCTGTGTGCGTGGCAACCTCGTTGACACGGGCAGGATTCGAAAACGCGGCAACCACTCCGTAAGCGAAGATCGCGGCATTCTCTGATTCGATTGCGGTCAGCAAGGCAGAACTCTCGGATCGACGGGTGTGCGAAATGATCACGGAAGCAACACCGCAACCTGAGTCGAGCACGACGCGCTGATCGAACCGAGCAGGCCCGCGCGATAGCCGGACATCGTCCGAGCGAGATCTGCGGCACTGCGCGCCGAATCGGCCAGCGAGGTACTCAAGGTTTCGACGCCTGTAGGAGCGTTTGCGACCGAGGTCGATTGGGGCGCTGTGGTCGTAGCGGCGCCGCTGCCCGCTGCTCGCGCAATCTCGGCGTCGAGTTCGATTGCATGCGCTGTGCGTTCGGCGCTGATCGTGGTCAGTGATGCCGACTTGTCCGGTGCGAGTGCGATGGCGGCGGTTGCGGCTGCCGCGTCGGAGCGGGCTCGATCGGCCTGGGCCGTCAGCTGGTCGACTTCTGCAGCCGCCTCCGCTGTGCCGTTGTCGGTGCAGGCGGACAACGAGAAGGCAGCAGCGCCCAACGCTGCTGTTCCCGTCATCTTGAGCGCACTCCGCCGGGAGAGTGGGGTAGTAGTCATGGGCGTCAGCACCAGTCCATCGTGCCAGGTGGTCGGCCGATCGTTCGAATCCGCGGCACGTGTTCAAGTGTGACGTGCGTCGGGCACTCTGGTCACGGAGACGCGCAATGAGCGGTACTCTTGGATGCTTGCAGCATGTGGCACCTGGTGTCTTTTCATGCTCGCAGCCGCCCACGTCGACAGTCGACACAAGTCGGACAATCGACGACAACTGAAATGAGGAGTTCGCGAGATGCCGGTGCCATCCAGGGAGAGGGTGATCGAGCTGATCTCCGAACTCGTGCACGCCCAGGGTTATGACGTCGAAGACGTTGTCGTGACCAGTGCGGGCAAGCACAGCGCGGTGCGCATCATGGTCGACAGCGATGCCGGGATCGAGCTCGATGCCGCCGCGGAGATCAGCAGACTCGTTTCGGAACTTTTCGACACCCTCGAGGAAATCGGTGAAACGCCGTACACCCTCGAGGTGACCTCTCCGGGAATCGATCGCCCACTGACGCTCGATCGTCACTGGCGTCGGGCTCGCGGACGTAAAGCGCGAATCGATCTGGCCGGCGAGACCGTGGTGGGCCGTATCGGAACGTTGAACGACGATTCCGTGGCAGTTGTCATCGGTGGCCGTGGCGGACTGACCGTGCGCGAGATTGCACTGGGCGACGTTCAGAAGGCTGTAGTTCAGGTGGAGTTCTCGAAGCCCAGTGAGGCGGAGTTGGAACTCGCGGGCGGCATCCCGGAGGGGCGCGCAGTTCCCTCCGATGCGGTTGACCTCACCGAGGACTCGGGCGTGGACAGTGTCGAAGACGACGAAGCAGAATTAGAAGACGTAGAAAACGAAGAAGGGTTCGACAAGTGAATATCGACATTGCAGCGTTGCGAGCGATCGAAGCGGAAAAAGGTGTCTCGATCGAAACTGTGATCGCCACGATCCAGACCGCGCTGCTGACGGCGTACCGCCACACCGAGGGGCACAAGCAGAACGCTCGGATCGATGTCAACATCAAGACCGGTTCGGTGCGAGTGATGGCGCACGACACCGATGCCGACGGCAACATGATCGGTGAGGAGTGGGACGACACTCCCGAGGGATTCGGACGCATCGCGGCCACCACCGCGCGCCAGGTCATCCTGCAGCGTCTGCGCGACGCCGAGCACGAGCGCAGTTTCGGTGAGTTCTCGACCCATGAGGGTGAAATCGTCGGCGGTGTCATTCAGCGTGACACGCGTGCGAATTCCCGCGGAATGGTCGTCGTCCGAATCGGCAGCGAATCCAATGGCGCCGAAGGATTGTTGCCGCCTGCAGAACAGGTTCCCGGCGAGAACTACGAGCACGGTGAGCGCATCAAGTGCTATGTCGTCGGGGTTGCTCGCGGAGCCCGCGGCCCACAGATCACCCTCTCGCGGACCCACCCGAACCTGGTTCGCAAGTTGTTCGCACTCGAGGTTCCAGAGATTGCGGACGGCAGCGTCGAGATCATCAACGTCGCGCGCGAAGCGGGGCATCGTTCCAAGATCGCCGTCGCCTCACGTGTGCAGGGGCTCAACGCAAAGGGTGCATGCATCGGCCCGATGGGTCAGCGCGTCCGCAACGTCATGAGCGAACTCGCGGGGGAGAAGATCGACATCATCGACTTCGACGAAGATCCCGCGACGTTTGTGGGCAACGCACTTTCCCCGTCGAAAGTGGTCTCCGTCACTGTCGTCGATCCCGAGGCTCGTGCGGCCCGTGTCATCGTGCCCGATTTCCAGCTTTCGTTGGCCATCGGAAAAGAGGGTCAAAATGCCCGCCTGGCTGCGCGGTTGACGGGTTGGCGTATCGACATTCGTAGCGATGCGGCACCCGTTGGCGACGCGTCCGACCGGCCCGCCACGTCCAACGGATAACGGTGGAATGCAGTGATCGAGACGGTTCGGCGGTAGAGTGGACAATGGTTCGACGTGAGTCCTCGGATTCGGCGCGCGTGAAACCCGGTTCGCCGGTAAGAACGTGTGTGGGATGCAGGGAACAAGGGTCGGCTGTCGATCTGTTGAGGGTCGTGGTTGGTGAGCAGGGGCCGGAGGGTTCCCCGCTCGTCCCCGACGTATCGCGAAGACTCCCCGGTCGAGGTGCATGGCTGCACCTGGATCCGAGTTGTCTGAGCCTGGCAGAGCGGCGCCGAGCATTCAGCAGAGCACTGCGAGTGTCCGGAAATCTGGACACGTCCGCTGTCGACCAGCTGGTCGACGCAGTTCACACAAAAGCAGTACCTCTCGAGAAGAACAGGCACAAGCACTCATGAGCACACCGTGAAGCACCAACGATGAACGTCCATCGGCGATAACCCGAGGTCGTGCGGGACCCACATCTGTGGGATGCCTCCTGCTCGACCTCATCAGTGAGGAGAGCAGTGGCAGGCAAGGCCCGCGTGCACGAGTTGGCTAAAGAACTCGGTGTCACCAGCAAGGAACTACTCGCAACGCTCAAGGAGCAAGGCGAGTTCGTGAAGTCTGCGTCATCCACAGTGGAGGCGCCCGTCGCCCGTCGTCTGCGGGAGTCATTCCCGTCGGCAGGCGGAGCAGAAACCAAGTCCGAGACCGGCGCAGCCGCTCCGGCGGCTCGCCCCGCGGCAAAGCCCGGCGCACCGTCGCCGTCGGCTGCAAAGCCTGGCGCACCGCGTCCCGGCCCCAAGCCGGCCGCACCCGCACCGGCTGCTCCCGCAGCTCCGGCCCCGGCAGCCCCCGCGGCTCCCGCAGCCGCTGCTCCGTCAGCGCCGTCAGCGCCGGTCCCCACCCCGACGTTCAACGCTCCGAAACCAGCACAGCCGGCACGTCCGGCTCCGGCTGCTCCCGCAGCGTCGGCACCGGCAGCCCCCGCGGCTCCGGCCGCACCGTCCACCGGCGCAAAGCCCGGCGGACCGCGTCCGGGACCGAAGGCACCTCGCGTCGGTAACAACCCGTACTCCTCGGCACCCGCCGAGCGTCCGGCACCTCGTCCGGCTCCCGGCGCACCGCGTCCGGGCGCAGGTCAGGGCGGTTCTCGTCCGGCTCCGGGTCAGGGCGGTCCCCGTCCGGCTCCCGGTCAGGGTGGACCTCGTCCGGCTCCGGGTCAGGGCGGTCCCCGTCCGGCTCCCGGCCAGGGTGGACCCCGTCCGCCTGCAGGTCAGGGCGGACCCCGTCCCAGCCCCGGCTCCATGCCTCCTCGCCCGAACCCGGGTGCAATGCCTGCTCGTTCCGCTCGTCCCGCGCCCGGTGGCGGCGGACGTCCGGGTCGTCCCGGTGGCGCTCCCGGTGGTCGTCCGGGTGGCGGCGGCGGTGGATACCGCGGCGGCGGCGCTCCCGGCGCCGGTGCTGGTGCAGGTGCTCCCGGTGGAGCAGCTCCGGCCGGTGGATTCCGCGGTCGTCCCGGCGGCGGTGGCCGTCCCGGTCAGCGCGGCGCAGCGGCAGGTGCATTCGGTCGTCCCGGCGGAGCAGTTCGCCGTGGACGTAAGTCGAAGCGGGCGAAGCGCGCCGAGTACGAAAGCATGCAGGCTCCCGCAGTCGGCGGCGTCAGGCTGCCACGCGGCAACGGCGAGACCATCCGTCTCGCTCGCGGCGCATCTCTGTCGGACTTCGCGGACAAGATCGACGCGAACCCCGCAGCACTCGTGCAGGCGTTGTTCAACCTCGGTGAGATGGTCACGGCAACTCAGTCGGTCAACGACGAGACGCTGGAGCTGCTCGGCGGCGAAATGAACTACGTCGTGCAGGTCGTCAGCCCGGAGGACGAGGATCGCGAGCTGCTCGACAGCTTCGACCTCACCTACGGCGAGGACGCCGGCGGAGAAGAGGACCTCGAGTCCCGTCCGCCTGTGGTCACCGTCATGGGCCACGTCGACCACGGTAAGACCCGTCTGCTCGACGTGATCCGTAAGGCGAATGTCCGTGAGGGCGAAGCCGGCGGCATCACGCAGCACATCGGTGCCTACCAGGTGCTGACCGAGCTCGAGGGCAACGAGCGTCTCGTGACGTTCATCGACACCCCGGGTCACGAGGCCTTCACGGCCATGCGTGCTCGTGGTGCCAAGGCCACCGACCTCGCGATCCTTGTTGTCGCAGCCGACGACGGCGTCATGCCGCAGACGGTGGAAGCGATCAACCACGCCCAGGCGGCCGACGTGCCGATCGTGGTCGCGGTGAACAAGATCGACAAGGAAGGCGCGAACCCGGACAAGATCAGGCAGCAGCTCACCGAGTACGGACTGGTGGCCGAGGAGTACGGCGGAGACACCATGTTCGTCGACATCTCGGCGAAGCAGGGTCTCAACATCGACGCACTGCTCGAAGCAGTGCTGTTGACGGCCGACGCTTCCCTGGATCTGCGCGCCAACCCGGACATGGACGCTCAGGGTGTTGCCATCGAGGCGCACCTCGACCGTGGCCGCGGCCCCGTCGCTACCGTGCTCATTCAGCGCGGAACGCTGCGGGTCGGCGACTCGATCGTTGCCGGCGATGCTTACGGCCGCGTCCGCCGCATGGTGGACGAGCACGGTCAGGACGTCCACGAGGCACTGCCTTCACGTCCGGTCCAGGTCATCGGCTTCACGTCGGTCCCCGGTGCAGGCGACAACCTGCTCGTGGTCGACGAGGACCGTATCGCTCGTCAGATCGCGGACCGTCGCAACGCACGTAAGCGCAACGCGCTTGCAGCGAAGAGTCGTAAGCGCATCAGCCTCGACGATCTCGATGCAGCTCTGAAGGAACATTCACAGCTGAACTTGATCCTCAAGGGTGACAACTCGGGAACCGTGGAGGCCCTCGAAGAGGCTCTCCTCGGAATTCCGATCGACGACGAGGTGCAGTTGCGCGTCATCGACCGCGGTGTCGGTGGCATCACGGAGACCAACGTCAACCTGGCTGCTGCGTCCAACGCGATCATCATCGGCTTCAACGTCCGCGCCGAAGGCAAGGCAACGGAGCTGGCGAACCGCGAGGGCGTCGACATTCGCTACTACTCGGTGATCTACCAGGCCATCGACGAGGTCGAGAAGGCACTCAAGGGTCTGCTCAAGCCGGTGTACGAAGAGGTCGAGCTGGGCAAGGCAGAGATCCGCGCCATGTTCCGTTCGTCCAAGATCGGCAACATTGCCGGTTGCTTGGTCACGTCGGGCAGCATCCGTCGCAACGCCAAGGCACGTCTCATCCGCGACAGCAAGGTCATTGCCGAGACGGTCACCATCTCCTCGCTCAAGCGGGAGAAGGAAGACGCTACCGAGGTTCGCGAAGGCTACGAATGTGGTTTGACCGTCACCTATTCCGATATCAAGATCGGTGACGTTCTCGAGTGCTACGAGCTTCGCGAGAAGCCGCGCGACTGATTATGTCGACACGGGCGTTGGGGCGGACGCACGTCAGTACTAGCTGACATGGACTCTCTCGGACTTGAACATACAAGTCCGAGAGAGTCCATTCGGCTCTGTATAGGGGGAAAATGTTTGTAGGGGCACTGGAGTTCGACATCCTTTTCGGCGATGTCCACTCACTCAAGGAAAAGCGTTCGATGCTGTCGCCGATCCTGACGGAACTCCGTCGATTCGGTGTGAGTGCAGCGGAGGCGGGGGAGCAGGGACGCCTGCGTCGTGCGCTCGTGGGCGTCGGTGTGGTCAGTTCGTCTGTCGATCACCTGCACGACGTTCTCGATCATTGTGAGCGGGCGGTCGCCGAGCGTCCGGAGATTCAGTTGCTGGCTGTGCGAAGGCGAATCTTCGGCCCGGAAGACTGAGCGTCATCGGGCGGTGTCGATGAGCCACGCTTCCAGACGGCGTACCGAATCGAGTTCGTCGGCAAGGGATTCGGTGGCTTCGGGACCAACTGTGGCGGTGTTTGTGCTCACGCTCGACGCATGCGACAACTGACCTCTACCGATGGTGATTTGGTTGCCGGGTAGCCGATGGACGAGACTGTTGTCGGTAATAATTCTTGTTAACCAGAACTTTGATCGATCGAGTCACCTCGATTCGAGTGGCCAGGTAGAGGAGACTGACAGTCATGGTAGATCCAGCCCGGGCACGCAAGTTGGCAAAGCGTATCGGAACCATCGTCGCGACGGCGATCGATCACGAGATCAAGGATCCGCGACTCGCATTCGTGACCATCACGGACACCAAGGTCACCAACGATCTGCACGACGCGACGGTGTACTACACAGTCATGGGCGAGAAGGTTGATTCCGCACCCGATGTGGAAGCCGCCGCCGCAGGTCTCGAGAAGGCCAAGGGTGTTCTGCGCTCGAAGGTCGGTGCCGGAACCGGAGTTCGCTTCACGCCGACTCTGACGTTTGTCGCCGATACCGTTCCCGACACCGCGCGTCATATGGAAGAACTGCTGGCCCGTGCCAAGGCCGCCGACGACGAGGTCGCCAAGGCGCGTGAGAATGCACAACCGGCCGGAGATGCAGATCCGTACAAGGAGCCGCGAGTGGCTTCGGACGAAGACGAGGCGTCGCCAGATGTTCGTGAAGCCGACTGACGCGCACCGAGAATGACGATCACCGCACTTTCGGACGTCGACCCCTGCGAGGCGAAGTTCGCTCAGGTGGCCGAGGTTCTCGAATCGGCACACACGGTGACAATTCTCTGCCATGTGCAGCCGGATGCGGACACGATCGGCAGCGGACTTGCGCTCGGTCTCGTTCTCGAGCGTCGGGGCATTTCGGTGCAGGTCGCGTTCAGTCGGCCGTCGGCGCTGCCCGAGTCGATGCGCGATTTCCCCGGTCTCCACTTGCTCGTGGCGCCCACTGATGTTCGGGAAAGTGTCGATGTACTGGTGACGGTGGATGTCGGCAGCGAGGGCCGTCTCGGTGAGTTGTCGAGTCGACTCGCCGGCGCGAATCGCACGATCGTCCTTGATCACCATCGCTCCAATTCCGAATTCGGAAGTATCAACGTCGTCGACGAAACCGCTGCTTCGACGACGGCGCTCATCGCACGATTCTTCGATGCGTGGGGAGTCGCGATCGATCGCGATATCGCGCACTGTCTCTATGCCGGACTGGTCACCGACACCGGCTCCTTCCGGTGGGGAGGTCCGCTTCCGCACGTGCTCGCGGCGCGTTTGCTGGCGACCGGCATCGACGGCGACGCGATTGCGCGAAAGCTGCTCGACACCCATCCGTTCGGGTGGTTGCCGATGCTGGCTTCGGTACTCGGGTCCGCGGTGCTGGTCCCGGAAGCCGCGGACGGCCGTGGGCTGGTGTACGCGGTGATCCGACGCAGTGACATCGGCGATCTTCGCTCCGAGGAGATCGAGAGCGTCGTCGATATCGTGCGGACTACTTCGGAAGCCGAAGTTGCCGCCGTACTCAAAGAGTCGGTTTCCGGAAGCTGGTCGATCTCGTTGCGTGCAAAGTCGGCGATCGACGTGTCGGCGGTCGCTGAAAGTCTTGGTGGCGGCGGGCACCGGCTGTCGGCCGGATATACGTCGACCACTTCCAGCGACGAGATTGTTGCCGCGCTCGTCGCGGCACTCGGCTGAATCCGCGGCATTGAGCGAATCTGACGCCACCTCGGCGGGATCTTCGGCAGCTGATTTCGACGTCACTGGGCGACGAATCTTTTCCCTGGCGTTTCCGGCACTCGGGGTGCTGGCAGCCGAACCCCTCTATCTGTTGTTCGACATCGCCGTGGTCGGCCGACTCGGGGCGCTTCCGCTGGCCGGATTGGCAGTCGGTGGTCTGATCCTGTCGTTGGTGAGTACGCAGCTGACCTTCTTGTCGTACGGCACCACGGCGCGCGCGGCACGGCTGCACGGAGCGGGGCGCGAGCGTGATGCGGTGGGCGAGGGTGTTCAGGCGACCTGGCTGGCGGCCGCGATCGGCCTGGCCTTGGTCGTGATCGTGCAGGTGATCGCCGGCCCGCTGACTTCGGCGGTGGCCGGGACTCCCGACATCGCCGCGGCTGCGGAAAGTTGGCTCCGGATAGCGGTGTTGGGTGTTCCGCTCATCCTGGTGGCCCTGGCCGGCAACGGCTGGATGCGCGGGGTTCAGAACACGGTGCGACCGCTGCGGTTCGTCCTTGTCGGCCTGGGTATTTCGGCGGTGTTGTGTCCGATTCTGGTGCACGGCTTGCTCGGTGCTCCGCGTCTGGAACTCGAAGGATCAGCTGTTGCGAATCTGGTGGGCCAGAGTGTTTCGGGTGTGCTGTTCGCCTGGGCGCTCTTTCGTGAACCGGTTTCGGCTCGACCACATTTTGCGATCATGCGGGCGCAGATGCTGATGGGCCGTGACCTGATTCTGCGCAGCCTCGCATTCCAAGCGTGTTTCGTTTCCGCGGCTGCAGTGGCGTCGAGGTTCGGTGCGGCTGTAGTCGGTGCGCACCAAGTCGTCCTCCAACTGTGGAACCTGGTTTCGCTCCTTCTCGATTCCTTGGCGATCGCAGCTCAGACGCTGATCGGAGCGGCGCTCGGCGGTGGATTCGCAGCCGCGGCGAAAAAGATGACCTGGCGGATCACCGCATGGTCGACGGTATTTGCCGTGGTGCTCGCGATCTTCTTCGCCGCCGGCCACTCCGTGATCCCCGGACTCTTCACGTCCGACGCCGAGGTGCTCGGTCAAATGTCGATCGCATGGTGGTTCTTCGTCGCGATCATGCCGGTGGCGGGAATCGTCTTCGCACTCGACGGTGTTCTACTCGGCGCCGGGGACGTGGTGTTTCTGCGCAACGCGACCATGCTGTGCGCAGTTCTCGGGTTTCTGCCCGCGATCTGGCTCTCTCTCGCCTACGACTGGGGGCTCGCCGGAATTTGGGCAGGGCTTACCGTGTTCGTAGTACTTCGGATGGTCGCGGTGTCGTGGCGAGCGTTTTCCGGCAAGTGGGCAGTGACAGGTCCGGCGACGGCGAAGCGCGGAAGTTCAACTGAGGAAGCAGAGGGATCGTGGCAGCAAAGCTGATGGCGGTGAGCGACATTCATGTCGGTCACAACGGCAACAAGCCGATGACGGAGGAACTGTTCCCGGATTCGCCTGACGACTGGCTCATTCTCGCCGGAGATGTTTCCGAGAAAACTGACGACATTCGGTGGGCGTTGAAGCTCCTTCGCAGCCGATTCGCAAAGGTCATCTGGATTCCGGGCAACCACGAACTGTGGACGACCGCCAAGGATCCGGTTCAGATTCACGGAGCGCCGCGCTACGAGTACCTGGTCAACATGTGCCGCGAACTCGACGTCATCACACCCGAGGACCCGTTCCCGGTGTGGGAGGGAGACGAGGGACCGGTCACGGTCGTCCCGATGTTTCTTCTCTACGACTACTCCTTCCTGCCGGAAGGTGCGCGAGACAAGGAACACGGGCTCGAGATCGCGCGTGACAAGAACGTCGTCGCCACCGACGAGTTCCTACTCTCACCGCAGCCGTATGCCACGCGCGACGCATGGTGCCGGGCGAGGATCGAGTACACCCAGGCGCGATTGGATGCGCTTCCCGAAGGCACAAGAACCGTTCTCGTGAACCATTTCCCGATGGTCCGGCAGCCGACGGACGTGCTCATGTATCCGGAGTTCGCACTGTGGTGCGGAACCACCGCTACCGCCGACTGGCACGTGAAGTACAACGCGGTGTGCTCGGTGTACGGGCACCTGCACATCCCTCGAACCACCTACTACGACGGCGTCCGCTTCGAGGAAGTCTCACTCGGATACCCGCGCGAGTGGCGTCGGCGTGGACTGCCGGAGAAGTTGTTGCGTCAGATTCTTCCCGTTCCGGAGTACCCGCCGGGAACGCTCAACAAGTGGGGTGGCCACTTCAAGGTCACGCCGGAGCAGGAAGCCGAAGTCGAGCGCATGCGCGCCGGACGCTGAGAGGTATCGCTACGTGATCGAACAGATTCTTCCCGGTGGAGTTGCGACGGCCGAGGCCTTCGTGGATCCGCCCGGTCTGGTTCCGCACCCCAGTGAGGAGGCGTTGATCGGCCGCGCGGTCGAGAAGCGTCGTCGTGAGTTCGTGACTACCCGGCACCTTGCGCGTCAGGCGATGGGCAAGCTCGGTGTTCCGTCTGCCGCTGTCATGCGCGGCGAGCGTGGTGCCCCACTCTGGCCGCAGGGAGTGGTCGGGAGCCTCGCCCATTGCGACGGCTACCGCGGCGCTGTCCTGGCGTACTCCATGCAGGTCCGCTCACTCGGTATCGACGCCGAACCGCACGGCCCGCTGCCGGACGGGGTATTGCCCGCGGTCAGCGTCGAGGCGGAACGAACGTGGTTGGACACTCAGGAAACCGGCGGTCCGGTGCACTGGGATCGAGTGCTCTTCTGCGCGAAGGAAGCCACGTACAAGGCGTGGTTTCCGCTCACCGGGCGCTGGTTGGGTTTCGAGGACGCCCACATCACGTTCGAGGCGGAGTCGGAAACGTCCGGCACTTTCAACTCGCGTCTGCTGGTCCCCGGCGAGGCGACGTCCGGTCCGCCGCTCACCTCTTTCGACGGCAGGTGGTTGGTGTCGGACGGGCTCATCCTGACGGCAATTTCGGTGCAGTGAGCGCGACTGGCAGAATCGGCACACGTGTCAGCTCGTGAAAAGCCTTCCTCCGGTCTTGTCGGCGCCGGAATTCTGATTGTCGACAAAGAGGCGGGTATCACCAGCCACGACGTGGTCGCTCGGTGCCGCAAGTTGTTGAACACCCGGAAGGTGGGACACGCCGGGACGCTGGATCCCATGGCGACCGGTGTTCTCGTTCTCGGCGTCGAGCGTGCGACCAAGTTGCTCGGACTCCTGGCGCTGACAACCAAGGCGTACTCGGCGACCATTCGCCTCGGGGCAGCGACGGACACGGACGATGCCGAGGGGGAGGTCCTGACCTCCGCAGACGCTTCGCAGGTGACGGACGCGGAGATCGCGGCGATCGTGGCCACGCTGACCGGGGACATCAAGCAGATCCCGGCAAGCGTGAGCGCTATCAAGGTGGACGGTCAGCGCGCACATGCTCTGGTGCGTGCGGGAGAAACCGTCGAGCTGGCGCCGCGTCCGGTAACGGTGTCGACTTTCGAGGTTCTGGCTCGGCGAGATGTCCCGGGTGGCTTCGTCGATCTGGACGTCGACGTGGAGTGCTCGTCCGGTACGTACATCCGCTCGCTTGCCCGCGACCTCGGTCGTGAATTGGGCGTCGGCGGTCATTTGACGGCATTGCGCCGCACCCGCGTCGGGCCGTTCACTCTCGAACATGCGCGCACGCTCGAAGATCTCGCGGATCAGCCGGGTGTGAGCCTCGACATCGATCAGGCCGCGCAGACGGCTTTTCCGCATCGGCAGATCACGGCGGAGGAAGCCGAGGCGATCAGCCAGGGGCGCTGGCTCGAGCCGATCGGGATGAAGGGGATCTGTGCGGCGATCGATCCCACCGGTCACACGATTGCGCTTCTGCAGGAGAAGGGTCGACGCGCCAGTTCGGTGATGGTCGTGCGACCGGCGACGCTTCGCGGGTGATCGTCCGCGAGCGTGTCGACGGCGACCTCGACGGTTGCGTCGATGCGCTGGCACAGGTCCACGAGTGCGACGGATATCCGAACACGTGGCCGCAGAACCCGCACCGCTGGCTCAGTTCGCCCACGGTGGTGAAGGCGTGGGTCGGTGAGAGCGACGGTCGTGTTGTCGGTCATGTGGCCGTCGACAGCGAGGTCGCAGGTGCGCCCACAACCGCGGGATCGATAGCCGTGTCGCGATTGTTCGTTCATCCTGGCTCACGTGGAAACGGCCTCAGCGATGCGCTACTCGATGCCGTGACGGATTTCGCAGCCGAGAGTCGGTTGGAACTGGTGCTCGACGTCGTCGACGACGCTCTGCCGGCGATCGCACTGTACGAGCGTCGAGGGTGGGTGTACGTCGACGAGAGGCTCGCTGGACCCGGACCGACGGCGTCCGGCCCGTGGAACGCCGATACCGACTGCCGCTTTGACTACCTCGGCTAGACGAGCCAAATTGCTTGAGCGACTGGACTTCCCAAGTCGATGGTGTTGGGGCTGTCGCCGAGTCGAACGGACACTGTCCCGGCGAAATCGCGGCGTTCCTCGACGGTGATCTCGACATCGAGACTGACGCCGACGGAATCGAAGTACCGGAGCATTTCGGGATCGGAATCGGAGATCCGGGCAACGCGGCCCCGCTCACCGTTGGCGAAGTCGCTGAGCTGGCGGGCCGGGGGAGTCGGCACCGAACCGTCGGTGGCGGGAATGGGATCACCGTGCGGGTCACGTTCGGGGAAGCCCAGTTTGGCGTCCATCCGCGAGATCATCAGATCGGAAACGGCGTGTTCGAGGACTTCGGCCTCGTCGTGGACTTCGTCCCAGCCGTACCCGAGTTCCTGAACCAGATAGGTCTCGATCAACCGGTGGCGCCGGACCATGGAGACGGCGGCCGCGCGGCCACTGTCGGTCAGGGCGATGGATCCGTAGCGGGCGTGATCGACCAGGCCCTGGTCCGAGAGTTTGCGGATCGCCTCGGACACCGTCGAGGCCGAGACGCTCATTTTCTCGGAGAGGAGCTTGGTGGAAACCCGCTCGTGGGACCACTCCTGGATCGTCCAGATGACCTTGAGGTAGTCCTGGGCCACCGACGAGAGTGCGAGCGTGTCGATTGCCGCGTCCTGCGCCGAAGTGCTGTCGCCATCCGACGTCGATGATGCTTCCGAGGTTCCGGTCTTGTGAGCTGCCACAACGCTTAGCTTAGGCTACGAAATCCGGAACTTCCGTACGTGAGCGGCAGCACAGCGGTGATTCGCTGGGCGGGTCCGAACGTGACCCGCCGCCGGTGGACCCGTAGGCTGCCAATCGTGCTGAGATGGCGTGGTCTCGACGAAGTTCCGGCCGATTGGGGTCGTTGTGTGCTCACTATCGGTGTGTTCGACGGTGTGCATCGTGGGCATGCCCAATTGATAGCGAGAGCGGTTACTGCTGCCCGCAAACGTGGTGTTCCGAGCGTGTTGATGACGTTCGACCCGCATCCCATGGAGGTTGTGCGGCCGGGTAGTCATCCAGCCCAGTTGACGACGCTGCAACGGCGTGCGGAATTGGCTCAGGATCTGGGCATCGACGTGTTCTGCGTGATGCCGTTCACCGCTGATTTCATGAAGCTGACGCCGGAGCGCTACGTCCACGAGATTCTCGTCGAACGTCTACATGTCGCCGAGGTCGTGGTGGGGGACAACTTCACCTTCGGCAAGAAGGCGCTCGGCAATGTCGATCTTCTTCGTGAAATGGGCGCTCGCTTCGGCTTTGCCGTCGACGGCGTCCAGCTGCTCGCCGAGCATGCGGTGACGTTCTCGTCGACCTACATCCGCTCGTGCGTCGACGCAGGCGACATGGAAGCGGCTACCGAAGCTCTGGGCCGTCCACATCGTGTCGAAGGTGTGGTCGTCCACGGTGACAAGCGTGGACGCGAGTTGGGGTTCCCGACGGCCAACGTTGCACCGCCGATGTTTTCGGCGATTCCGGCCGACGGCGTGTACGCGGCGTGGTTCACGGTGCTCGGTGCCGGCGAGGAACTCGGAACCGTCGTTCCCGGTCGCCGATACCAAGCCGCGGTGTCTGTGGGTACCAATCCGACCTTCTCCGGCCGGACCCGAACCGTCGAGGCATACGTTCTCGACACCGAAGCAGACCTGTACGGACAACACGTCGCGGTCGACCTGGTTTCGCGGATTCGCGGTATGGAGAAGTTCGACTCGATCGAGTCGCTCATCACGGCAATGAACCGAGATGTCGAACGCGCACGCCGGATTCTGAGTGAGGATGCAGAACGCAGCGTCGGTTGAGTTCCTCCTGTGTCAGTGGCGGCCGCCACATTCGCTCCAGGTGGGCGAGAGCGCCTCATTGCTGCTGGTAGGATCTTCTCTCGGTGCGTGCTGCGGTTTGCGGTGGCCGCGCCCGATCTAGTTCCTTTCACGCAAACGTCATCACAGGAGTGAATCAAGTGGCATTGACCACGGAAGAAAAGAAGGCCGTTCTCGGCGAGTACGGCTTGCACGAGACCGACACGGGATCGCCTGAAGCTCAGGTGGCAATGCTCACCAAGCGCATCACCGATCTCACCGAGCACCTCAAGACCCACAAGCATGACCACCACTCGCGTCGTGGACTGCTCTTGATGGTCGGTCGCCGTCGTCGTCTGCTGAAGTACGTGGCAAAGACCGACGTCGCTCGCTACCGCACGCTCATCGAGCGTCTCGGCCTGCGTCGCTAGATTTTTCTCACGACGCTGATCGAAAGCAACACGGCATGCTTCGGTTTGCCGAACACTCCGTCAGCCGGCGAAGCCACGCATATACTGGGCTTCGCTGGCTTTCGGCGTTAGCTGCCGCAAGGCAGTTTCCGCTGTCGGCGCTATGCACAGTTGTCTATGCGCAGTTGTTTATGCGCAGTTGTGCAGTGCGCAGCCAGCACACCGTATGCACCAGAGAACGTGGTGTCGGTTGTCGGTAGTGGTTCTCCGGACCGGGCAAGTGCCCGAAAGCTCCGGCGGACTTCGATCGACGGCCGCCCGAACGTCGTGACGTCCCGAAGCAGAAATCGCTCGCATCGCAAGGAGCGTCTGCAATTCAAGAGGGGGACGTCCCTCGGTGCGCAGTTTCCACCAGGAGGGTGGAAACGCCCGCGCGGGTACGGCGAAGACGAGAGGGAAGTGAAGAGAAAAGAATGACAGAGAATTCCGTAGTAGAGGTCGACGAAGGCGTGTTCGAATCCACCGCCGTGATCGACAACGGGTCCTTCGGTACCCGCACCATCCGTTTCGAGACCGGACGCCTTGCTCAGCAGGCCGCCGGCGCCGTCGTTGCTTACCTGGACGACGAGACCATGCTGCTGTCCGCCACGAGCGCCAGCAAGCACCCCAAGGAGCACTTCGACTTCTTCCCCCTGACGGTGGACGTCGAAGAGCGTATGTACGCAGCGGGCCGCATCCCCGGTTCGTTCTTCCGTCGTGAGGGACGTCCCTCCACCGACGCGATCCTGACTTGCCGCCTCATCGACCGGCCGCTGCGCCCGTCCTTCGTCGACGGTCTCCGTAACGAGATCCAGGTCGTCGTCACGGTCATGAGCCTCAACCCGCAGGATCTGTACGACGTCGTGGCCATCAACGCTGCTTCCGCGTCGACGCAGATCGCGGGCCTGCCGTTCTCCGGACCCGTCGGTGGCGTGCGCGTTGCACTCATCGTCTCGGACGAGAACAAGACCGGCCAGTGGGTTGCATTCCCGACGGTCGATCAGCTCGAGAACGCCGTCTTCGACATGGTCGTCGCCGGCCGCGTCGTTTCCGGTAGCGGTGACAACGCCGACGTCGCGATCATGATGGTCGAGGCCGAGGCCACCGACAACGTCATCGCGAAGATCGCCGACGGCGCTCAGGCACCGACCGAGACCATTGTCGCCGAGGGCCTCGAGGCCGCCAAGCCGTTCATCGCACGCCTGTGCGCTGCACAGGCAGCACTTGCATCCAAGGCTGCAAAGCCCACGGGTGACTACCCGGTCTTCCCGGCGTACCAGGACGACGTTTTTGCTGCCGTCGAGGCTGCTGCGTCCGAAAAGCTCAATGCCGCACTGACAATCGCCGGCAAGCAGGAACGCGACGACAAGACCGACGAGGTCAAGGTCGAGGTTCTCGAGCAGGTTGCACCCAACTTCGAAGGCCGCGAGAAGGAACTGGGAGCAGCGTTCCGCTCGCTCACCAAGAAGCTGGTTCGCCAGCGCATCCTGCGCGATCAGTTCCGCATCGACGGCCGCGGCGTCACGGACATCCGTTCGCTGTCCGCCGAGGTTGCGATCATCCCGCGCGCACACGGCTCCGCACTGTTCGAGCGTGGCGAGACCCAGATCCTGGGTGTGACCACTCTCGACATGGTGAAGATGGCTCAGCAGGTCGACTCGCTCGGTCCCGAGACCACCAAGCGCTACATGCATCATTACAACTTCCCGCCGTACTCCACCGGTGAGACGGGCCGCGTCGGTTCGCCGAAGCGTCGCGAAATCGGTCACGGTGCACTCGCCGAGCGCGCTCTCATGCCGGTTCTGCCCAGCGTCGAAGAGTTCCCTTACGCGATTCGCCAGGTCTCCGAGGCTCTGAGCTCCAACGGTTCCACCTCGATGGGCTCGGTGTGCGCGTCCACGCTCGCACTGCTCAACGCCGGTGTGCCGCTTCGCGCTCCGGTTGCCGGTATCGCCATGGGTCTGGTTTCCGACCAGGTCGACGGCGAAACCCGCTACGTCGCGCTGACCGACATCCTCGGCGCCGAAGACGCCTTCGGCGACATGGACTTCAAGGTCGCAGGTACCAAGGACTTCGTCACGGCCCTGCAGCTGGACACGAAGCTCGACGGCATCCCGTCGCAGGTCCTTGCCGGTGCACTCTCGCAGGCCAAGGACGCACGGACCACGATCCTCGAGGTCATGGCGGAAGCCATCGACACCCCGGACGAGATGAGCCCGTTCGCTCCCCGCGTGACGGCCATCAAGGTCCCCGTCGACAAGATCGGTGAGGTCATCGGCCCCAAGGGCAAGATGATCAACTCCATCACCGAGCAGACCGGTGCCAACATCTCCATCGAAGACGACGGCACCGTGTTCGTCGGCGCCACCGATGGACCGTCTGCACAGGCCGCGATCGACATGATCAACGCCATTGCCAACCCGCAGCTCCCCAAGGTCGGCGAGCGGTTCCTGGGCACGGTCGTCAAGACCACCGCCTTCGGTGCCTTCGTTTCGCTCCTGCCGGGACGCGACGGACTGGTGCACATCTCGAAGCTGGGCAGCGGTAAGCGCATTGCCAAGGTCGAAGACGTGGTCAACGTCGGATCCAAGATCCGCGTCGAGATCGCCGACATCGATGCTCGCGGCAAGATCTCGCTGATCCCGGTCGAAGAGGGCAACGACGAGGCTGCCGCTCCGGCCGCCGACGAGGCTGCTTCCGAGTAGATCTCACTTCGTACTCTGATGCGGCCCCGCGCGGATTTCCGTGCGGGGCCGCATCTGTACTGTCTGTAGACACAGAGCCTGTAGATACCTGATTGACCACTTGCACCGAGGACTGCTGAACCTTTTCATGGCAAAGACCACTCCCAACACCACGCGCAGCCGCAGCGCTGTGCTGAAATCGCCGATCGATGCGACTCCCGAATCCGGAGTACAGCGCACGGTCCTTCCCGGCGGCCTGCGCGTCGTCACCGAGTTCATTCCCGGTGTGCGTTCCGCCTCCGTCGGTGTGTGGGTCGGAGTCGGCTCGCGCGACGAGCAGCCGAGTGTGGCCGGTGCCGCGCATTTTCTCGAGCACCTGCTGTTCAAGTCGACGCCGTCACGGACGGCGTTGGACATCGCGCAGGTCATGGATGGTGTGGGCGGCGAACTCAATGCATTCACGTCGAAGGAACACACCTGTTTCTACGCGCACGTGATCGACGACGACCTTCCGATGGCGGTTGACCTTGTCGCCGACGTCGTGCTGCGAGGGCGTTGCAGAACCGCGGACGTCGATGTCGAGCGGCAAGTAGTGCTCGAAGAGATCGCGATGCGTGACGACGATCCGGAAGACTTGCTCGGCGACGCGTTCCTGACCGCGTTGTTCGGCGATCATCCTGTCGGCCGTCCGATCATCGGTAGCGTCGAATCGATCGAGTCGATGTCGCGCAATCAGTTGCATTCCTTCCATGTTCGGCGTTACACACCGCAGCGGATGGTGCTGGCCGTAGCGGGAAACGTCGACCACAAGCAGGTTGTGACGCTCGCTCGCCGTGCATTTGCCGGACATCTCGAGCGCGGGGTCAAGCCGGCGCCGCGGCGCGAAGGCACTCTGCGTTTGCGAACGATGCCTGAACTGAGCTTGACCCACCGCGACAGCGAGCAGGTCCACCTTGCGCTCGGGGTACGCGCGTTCGGCCGGCACGAGGGCCATCGCTGGGCGCTGTCGGTGCTCAACGCCGCAGTGGGCGGTGGGCTGAGTTCTCGTCTGTTCCAAGAGATTCGGGAGAAGCGCGGGCTGGCGTACTCCGTCTATTCCGGCGTCGACACCTTCGCGGACACCGGAGCGTTCTCCGTGTATGCAGGTTGCCAGCCGGAGAACCTCGGGGAGGTTGCCACGGTTATCCGCGAGGTACTCGCGAACGTGGCGACGGACGGAATCACCGATGCCGAGATCGCCCGCGCCAAGGGATCGCTGCGCGGCGGATTGGTTCTGGCACTGGAAGATTCAGGCTCACGCATGAACCGTATCGGTCGCAGCGAACTGAACTACGGTAACCATCGCAGTGTTGCGCAGACGCTCGCGACCATCGACGCAGTCACCTCCGAAGAGGTGCTCGAGGTGGCGCAGGTGCTCTTGACGAGGCCGTTTGCAGCCGCCGTCGTGGGTCCGTACAAGCGGGTTCGTGACCTCCCCGCGTCGGTACGCGGGATCGTGGGCAAGTAGTTCGAACTATCGAAATCGGGGTGTGCAGTTGAAGATCCGTGGTGCAGTGCTCGAAGAGATCGGCCGGAAGCGTCCCTTCGCAGAGTCGACTCCGATTTCGATTTCGGAACTCGACCTCGAATCCCCGGGCCCGGGTGAGATCCTGGTCAAGATCGAAGCTGCCGGGCTTTGTCACTCCGACCTCTCCGTGGTCGACGGCAATCGGGTACGACCCGTGCCGATGTTGTTGGGCCATGAGGCGGCAGGTCGAATCATCGAACTCGGCGACGGAGTTGATTCGTTGTCGGTGGGCACCCGCGTCGTGATGACTTTTCTTCCGCGGTGCGGTGAATGTGCGGGATGCGCCACTGACGGCCGGATGCCTTGCACGGTGGGTAGCGCTGCCAACAACGACGGCAGTTTGCTCGGTGGCGCGCATCGACTGCGGCGCTCCGGCGAGAACGTCAAACATCATCTCGGTGTTTCGGGTTTCGCGACGCATGCTGTGGTCAACGCCAAGTCGGTTGTTCCCGTCGACGACGACATCCCGGCCGAAATTGCAGCCGTACTCGGTTGTGCGGTGTTGACCGGTGGGGGAGCGCTCCTCAACGCGGCGAAGCCTCGCCCGGCAGACACCGTGATGGTGGTCGGCTTGGGTGGCGTCGGGATGGCCGCAATCCTGACGGCGAGGGCACTCGGGGTCGAGAACGTCATCGGTGTCGACGCACTGGAATCCAAGCTGGCTCAGGCGCTGGAACTGGGCGCGACCGAGGTCTTCACACCGTCCGGCCTGTCCGAGAGTGGCGTTCGCGCAGACATCGTCGTCGAGGCCGCGGGAAATGCTCGGGCCTTCGAGACAGCGGTGGCTGCGACGGCAGCGGGTGGCACGACCGTCACGGTCGGGTTGCCGGCGCCTGACGCGCGCTCGTCGATCTCACCTCTCGGACTGGTCGCCGAAGCGCGGACCATTATCGGCAGCTACCTGGGATCTGCGGTCCCGTCCCGCGACATCCCGATCTACGCGCAGTTGTGGCGCGACGGGAAGCTGCCGGTCGAGAAGCTCATTTCCTCGCGAATCGAATTGGCCGACATCAATTCGGGTATGGACGAACTCGCCGACGGAAAAGCAATCCGACAGGTCATTATCTTCGACGCGGAGTAGGAGCACGTCGGTGTTATGCAGCGGAAATGAGGCGTTTGCGCTCCCGATTCCCTCCCGAGTCGCCACGGAAAATCGTTACCCGTTGTAACGCTCCTCTCGTACTGGACGACTACTCGAATGACGTTGCGTGACGCCCCGGGGGTCGGTCGTACGTTTTCCAAAAGTTGATTGGGGAGAAGATATGCCGGTTCGTGGGTTCTTTTCGCGACATCGAATACTGGCGGGTGCAGTAGCGCCCGCAGCGCTCGGCGTGGCCGCACTGGTCGCGGTTGCGGTCGCTGTGGACTCTCCGGAGTCACGCACGATCGAGACACAATTGACGTCGTCGGTCACCGAGTGTCACGACATGGTCAGCATCGCGGTTGCCGGTCGACACGACACACCGGACGCTTCGACGGTGAAGATGTTGCTGGGAGCCGACGGGAAGCCGCTGCCGGCCGCCCTGTCCGGTGACTACAAGAGTGAACGCGTCGACCAGGTGATCAACCCGGCAGGCTCCGTCAACGCGAACAAGCCCGGCTCGTACGCGGCTGTGTACATCGCGTACCCGGCCGACATGGCGTCCTACGAGGATGCCGTCGCTGCCGGCGCTGCAAATACGCAGTCCGTGATGAGTGCCATCGCCAAGGAATGCCCGAAGACTCAGTTCTCGATCGTCGGGTACAGCGAAGGCGCCGATGTGGTGCGTCGCGTCGCGATGGACATCGGTACGCAGGAGAACAACGAGTTCGGGGTCGACCCGGACAAGGTTGTCGGTGTGGTCATGCTGGCGGATGCAGGCCGTGAAGCGGGCGACGGCACGTTCCTCGGTGCCACGAATCCGTTCACGAACCCGGATAACTTCAATACGAAGTACCAGAACGGCACCTCCGCGACACCTGGCGAAGGTGTACTCCCCGGCACTGCCGGAGGTTTCGGCAAGCTGAACGGCAAGGTCGCGTCCTTCTGCTCGGACGGTGACTTCACCTGCTCGGCTCCCAGCAACATCTCTCTGTTGATCTTGGCGGCAAATGTCGGTCGGCAGTTGAACATCGACCAACTCGAAGCGCAGGGTCTGAACCCGGCCACCGGTCAAGACGTCGCGGTGGTGTTCGGCCAGATCGTCTTCGAGGCGTTCGCAGACATTTCGTCCAATCCCAACTGGATGCAGAGTGACGAGACATTCCTTCAGGTGATGCTCAAGGTCTCGGATCCGGAGTACAAGCCCGGAAAAACACCCGCGCCGGCGCCGGTAGCCGAGGGCGAGACGGTGTCCACCGACAAGGTGTCTCCGCTGGCATATCTGCCGCAGAAGCTTTTCAAGGAGATTGTCGGTCTGATTGCTACCAACCAGAACACGATTCCCGTGATCTTGAGCGACCCCTACCAGCAGACACTCGCTCCAGACGTCGGACACCACTTCGATTACTGGCGAGATGCGGATGCGGCCAACGGCAAGCCGTTGACTTCAGCTGAGTACGCAGCGGCCTGGCTCACCTACCTCGCCCAGCAGGCGAAGGAAGGAAAGCCCGTCGACACAACTGCGAAGCCGACCCCGGAACAGATCAGTGCTGCTGTCGATGCCTACATGGCTGACGGCAATGCTGAGGGCGACGCCGCGGTGGCTGAAGGCACCGGAACCGGTCAGGCACCGGCCGGGACCACTGGCTCCACGGGATCTGCTGGAGCGCCCGCAACCACGTCACAGGTGCCTGCGGCAGGATCGGCGTCGGTCACATCGGGAGCGGTTGCCACTCCGACGGGTTCGGCGGCAGTGACGCCGACGTCGACAGTTCCGACCACACCGGTAGCGGGAACGGATGCAACGACGGCGCCCCCGACTACGACAGTGACGTCGACGACCACGACGACGAAGGTGCCGGTTCCGAACCCGTAATCCTTCTCGCCGGCGTTCGTCACACGAATAACGCTGTCACAGGCTGCGATCCGCAATTAGTTGCGGATCGCAGCCTGTTTTCGTGTACGGGTTACGCACAGCGACCGTTGGTGCTTATCGTGGAAGGGAGGTTTCCGGATCACGAATCGTGGGTTTCACCGTGCACGAGCTGTCCATTGCGCAGAGTGTGGTCGAAGCCGTGTGTGAGCGTGCCGGCGAGCGACGAGTATCGAGCGTGCGGCTTGAAGTAGGGCAACTCTGCGCGGTGGTTCCACACTCTCTGCTGTTCTGCTTCGACGTCGTCACCGCGGGTACTCACGCCGAAGGTGCCAGCTTGCACATCGATGAGATTGCAACCAGCGCGCGATGCAAAAGCTGCGGCGTGATGTTCTCGCCGCCCGACATGTTCTTGCTGTGTGAATGCGGCAGTGCTGATGTCGAGGTGCTTGCCGGCCGAGAGTTACGGATCCTGTCGATGGAAGTGAGCTGAGCATGTGCGCGACGTGTGGGTGCGGGGACACCACAGGACCTCGGGTGTCGGTAGTCGCAGATGGAGAACACGAGCAGGAACACGACGGTCACGGTCACGGGCACGGTCACGAGCATGACCATGAGCACGGCCACCCCGACCACACCGTGATTCTCGAGCAACAGGTGCTCGCCAAGAACGACGGCATTGCGGTTCACAATCGTCAGTGGATGCGGAGCCGCCGAATCACGGCGCTCAACATCATGAGTTCCCCCGGCGCGGGGAAGACGACATTGCTGGCGCGAACCATCCGGGAGCTCGGATGTCAGCGACCGATAGCCGTGATCGAAGGTGACCAGGAAACCCGGCTCGACGCCGAGCGGATCCGAGAGACCGGCGCGTCGGTGGTGCAGGTGAATACCGGGGCCGGATGTCACCTCGATGCCGCGATGATCGACCGCGCACTGCGCGCCTTGGATCCCGCTGAAGAATCGCTGCTTCTGATCGAAAACGTCGGAAACCTGGTGTGCCCCGCGCTCTTCGACCTCGGCGAGGAAGGCAAGGTTGTCCTAATTTCGACGCCGGAGGGGGCAGACAAGCCGAAAAAGTACCCACACATCTTCGCTGTCGCGGACCTCGTGGTGATCAACAAGATCGACTTGCTCCCATACGTCGAGTTCGACGTCGATGCCTGCGTCGAGCAGGCGAGAATACTCAATCCTGCTGTGCGCGTTGTTGTTTTGTCTGCCACGACAGGTGAGGGCATGGACGAGTGGTACGAGTGGATCGGTAGTCGTTCGGCGATTTCTCCGGTGGCCGTTGACAACTGATCTGCTCGGGTAGTTAATGAAATGAGTGGGTGCCACGCAAGTGGGCCGAGGTTCGACTCCGGTGGCGTCAGCGTTTCGGTGCCGCGGCAATTCGAGGCCACAGAGTCTTGAGGCCATAGCGTGTCAGGCCAGTCGCGGCGCTGAGAGTCAAGGCGCAAGTGCACCCGTGAAAGCGGCTGACATGGACACACAAAAATCGACTGCTGGCACCACGGCGGAACCTGCCTCCGAAAGCGCAGCTACCCCCGCAAGCGCAGCGGCCAAAGCGGAAGAAACTCTGATCCACGTGCTGTGGATCAATGCCGGTCTCAGTTGCGACGGAGATTCGGTGGCGCTCACTGCAGCCACGCAACCCAGTATCGAGGAGATCGCGCTCGGCGCCTTGCCCGGCCTGCCGCAGGTAGCGGTTCATTGGCCGCTCATCGACTTCGAATGCGGACCGCAGGGTGGCGCTGACGATTTCCTGGAGTGGTTTTGGAAAGCCGACCGCGGAGAATTGGAACCCTTTGTTCTTGTTGTCGAAGGATCGATACCGAACGAGAAACTTCACGACGAGGGGTATTGGTGCGGCTTCGGGAACAATCGCGAAACCGGCCAACCGGTCACCACGAGCGAATGGCTCGACAAGCTGGCACCGAAAGCCACTGCGGTAGTTGCGGTCGGTACGTGCGCGACCTACGGCGGCATACATGCGATGGCCGGCAATCCGACCGGTGCGATGGGCGTGCCGGACTATCTCGGGTGGACCTGGAAATCGAAGGCGGGCATCCCGATCGTCTGCGTTCCCGGGTGTCCCATTCAGCCGGACAACCTCTCCGAGACCCTGACTTATCTTCTGTACATGGCCACTGACCAGGCGCCGATGATTCCCTTGGACGAATCCCTGCGCCCGCAGTGGCTTTTCGGTGCCACCGTACACGAGGGCTGTGACCGTGGTGGGTACTACGAGCAGGGTGAGTTCGCGACGGAGTACGGGTCACCGAAGTGCATCGTCAAACTCGGATGTTGGGGACCGGTCGTGAAATGCAATGTCCCCAAACGTGGTTGGATCAACGGAGTCGGCGGGTGTCCCAACGTCGGCGGGATCTGCATCGGGTGCACGATGCCGGGGTTCCCCGACAAGTTCATGCCGTTCATGGATGAACCACCTGGCGGCAAACTCTCCACCAATGCGGTGGGAATGTACGGGTCCGTGATTCACAGTCTGCGCCGGATCACCGGAAACACGTTGGACAAGGAACCGCACTGGCGCGAGCGCGGGTCGAAATTACTCACTGGTGCGACGCGTACGTGGTGACCGACCGGATACATTCAAATCAGTTCGTGAGCAACGTCTCTGGGAGGCACTGCAATGACGGCCATCGTTCCCGAACCCACCTCGACTGCAGACCGCGACGGTCTTGTCGAGATGGCGTGGGACCCCATCACCCGAATCGTCGGCAGTCTGGGTATCTACACCAAGATCGACTTCGCCAATCGCGAAGTGGTGGAGTGTCACAGCACGTCGTCGATCTTTCGCGGGTATTCCCTGTTCATGAAGGGGAAGGACCCGCGCGACGCGCATTTCATCACCAGTCGTATCTGCGGCATCTGCGGTGACAATCACGCCACATGCTCGTGCTACGCACAGAACATGGCGTACGGCGTCAAGCCGCCGCATCTGGGCGAGTGGATCGTCAATCTCGGCGAGGCCGCCGAGTACATGTTCGACCACAACATCTTTCAAGAGAATCTTGTCGCCGTCGACTACTGCGAGAAGATGGTCTCCGAGACGAATCCCGGTGTGCTGGCGCAGGCAGAGAACACGCGCTGCCCGCACGAGGAGCAGCACGGGTATCGCACGATCGCGGACATCATGCGGACTCTCAATCCGTTCACGGGTGAGTTCTATCGCGAAGCGTTGCAAGTCTCGCGTTCGACTCGCGAAATGTTCTGCTTGATGGAGGGCAGGCACGTTCACCCGTCGACGCTCTATCCCGGCGGCGTCGGCACCGTCGCGACGATCGAACTGATGACGGACTACATGTCGCGGCTGATGCGGTACGTCGAATTCATGAAGAAGGTCGTGCCGATGCACGACGACCTGTTCGACTTCTTCTACCAGGCGATGCCTGGTTACGAAAAGGTTGGCCTGCGGCGGACCCTGCTGGGTTGTTGGGGATCGTTCCAAGACCCCGAGTACTGCAATTTCTCCTACAAGGACATGACCGACTGGGGCCGGAAGATGTTTGTCACTCCCGGTGTGGTTGTCGACGGAAAGTTGGTCACCACGGATCTGGTGGACATCAACCTCGGTATCCGAATCATGCTGGGCTCCTCGTATTACGAGGACTGGAGTGATCAGGAGATGTTCGTCAAAACCGATCCGCTGGGTAACCCGGTCGATCGCAGGCACCCGTGGAATCAGCACACCAACCCTCACCCGCAGAAGCGGAACCTCGAGGACAAGTACAGCTGGGTCATGTCACCGCGATGGTTCGACGGAAAAGACAACCTTGCTCTGGATACGGGCGGGGGAGCATTGGCTCGCCTGTGGAGCACCGCTCTGGCCGGCCTGGTCGACATCGGATACCTGGAGTCGACCGGACACAGTGTGAAGATCAATCTTCCGAAAACAGCACTGAAGGCTCCTGTCTCGCTCGAGTGGAAGATTCCCGAACATGGCAGCAATACCCTCGAAAGAAACCGCGCGCGAACGTATTTCCAGGCATACGCAGCCGCGGCTGCCCTTCATTTCGCCGAGAAGGCGCTTGTCGAGATCCGGGCCGGCCGGACCAAGACGTGGGAGTCGTTCGAGGTCCCGGACGAGGGTATCGGTTGCGGATTCACCGAAGCCGTCCGCGGAGTTCTCTCACACCACATGGTGATTCGTGACGGAAAAATCGCGAACTATCACCCGTACCCACCGACACCGTGGAATGCGAGCCCGCGCGACAGCTACGGAACCCCCGGCCCGTACGAGGATGCCGTGCAGGGTCAGCCGATCTTCGAGGAGAACGATCGAGACCACTTCAAGGGCATCGACATCATGCGGACCGTGCGTAGTTTCGATCCCTGCCTGCCGTGTGGTGTTCACATGTATCTCGGCGGTGGCAAGACCCTGGAGAAGTTGCACTCTCCGACGCAGTCCGTGACCGGGGAGTGATCGATGGAGCAATCGGCCGACTACTGGCGCGGAGCAGGTGAGCGCATCGAGACGTTGTTGCAGGCCAACGCCGGCGCAGGCCCGGTGGCGAGAGATCGCGCCGAGCAACTGGTGCGTGAGGTCGTGCAGTTGTACGGCGCAGCACTCGAACGCACCGTCGCTCTGGCAGATCCGGCCACGATGGATGCGATGGTTCGCGACGATCTGGTGTCCAGCCTGCTACTGGTGCACGGACTTCACCCGCACGACGTGGAGACCCGCGTCCGCACTGCGCTCGACAGCGTGCGTCCGTACCTCGGTTCGCACGGAGGCGACGTCGAACTGATCGAGGTGGCGGACGGCGTAGTGCGACTACGGCTTCTCGGAAGCTGTAACAGTTGCCCTTCGTCCTCGGTGACCCTCGAAACCGCGGTCCAGGACGCGGTGCAGGCGGCGGCACCCGAGACCACCGGAATCGACGTCGAAACACCGGATTCGCATGAGCTGAAGTCGGGTGTGATTTCGGTCGAGTCCCTGTTCTCGCACGTTCACGCCGACGGGGGAGGTACGCACTGGGTGGAGGTCCCCGAATTCGCCGAAGTCGAGGTGGGAGAGGTCGCGGGCTTCCGCGTGTCGGGCACCGATCTGTTGGTCTGCCGCTCCGGTGACGATCTGTACGCGTATCGCGACCGTTGCCCGGTGTGTGAGCACTCGATGGCGGGGGCTGTGCTCGAACGCATGATGGGCCGTCCTGCCCGAGACGCCGCTGTCCTCACCTGTCCGACGTGCTCTGCCCACTTCAGTGTGTACGGGGCGGGAGCGCGGGTGGGCACCGGCTCCGAGCACCTGGCGCCTGTGCCGGTGCTGATTCGCGACGGAGTGCTCTCGGTCGCGCTTGCTGACGATTCTGTGATACCGGTGACCTAGCCGTGAACGCAGCCCGGTCATGAAAGTCACTGTGGGAGAGGTGCTCACACGAATTGCCTCGTCGCGTGTCGTTCCGACCGGACCGAGGTGTGAGATGTGTGCGGCGGGCATAGGCGACGAACACCAGCACGTCGTGGACGTACAGGTCCGGAGCCTGATGTGCGTGTGCCGACCGTGCTATCTACTCTTTGCACCGGTCGACGCGGACCTTCGATACAAAGCGGTTCCCGATCGGTACCTCGAGTTTCCGGACTTCGACCTCGGCCCTGGCCGGTGGGAGTCTCTGGAAATCCCCGTCGGCCTGGCATTCTTCTTCCGCAACTCACTCCTCGACAAGTACATAGTCTTCTATCCGGGACCGGCCGGAGCTACCGAATCCGAGTTGCCCATCGACTCGTTCGAGACTGTGCTCGAGGAGAATCCGGGGCTCGCGCAGATGCGGGCCGACGTCGAGGCGTTGATCGTGTCGGTGCCCACGTCAGGACAATCGCCGAGATGCTTCGTTGTTCCCATCGACGCCTGTTACGAACTGGTGGGACGATTGCGCACCGTGTGGCGCGGATTCGACGGTGGCCAGGATGCCGCACGCGCAGTGGACGAGTTCTTCGGGCGCGTCGAGGCGCGAAGCAGGTCGGCATGACTGTTCTCGACTTCTCGATCGACAACATGGAGGTGGAACCGTACGCGGTTACGCCGAATCTGACGGTGAGATTGAGAATGTCGGAATCCACCGGCACGACCGTCCGTGCGGTGGCTCTGCGCGCGCAGGTACGAATCGAACCACACCGCCGACCGTACTCCGACGCCGAAGGCGAAGGTCTGCGCGATCTCTTCGGTCCGCGGGAGCGTTGGTCGAGTACGCTGCGCACCTTCCTGTGGATGGAATGTTCCACGGTCGTTCAAGGATTCACCGGAACAACGGTCGCGGCCTTGCCCATGGCGTGTACGTACGACTTCTCGGTGACGGCGTCGAAGTACATGCACGCACTCGGAGACGGAACGATTCCGATCGTGGTTCTACTGAGCGGCACGGTATTCACCGACGGACCGCGTGGTTTCTCCGTGCAGCAGATCCCGTGGGACAGATCTGCTGCCTACGAATTGCCGGTCGACGTGTGGAAACAGCTGATGGCTGCGCATTATCCGGCGTCTGGTTGGGTACGCCTCGACCATGAGACGATTGCCGATCTCGTGCGGTTCAAGGCAGCGCACGGCCTCACGGACCTCGATTCAGCCGTCCGGCAGTTGCTGACGGCGAGCCAGGTGCCGCGATGACTCGAACGGAGATGGATCACGACGTTCGGGCCGTGGCCGACGCCGTCCTGTACGAGGGATATCTTCTCTATCCCTACCGGGCCGGTTCGGCGAAGAATCAATCCCGTTGGCAGTTCGGGGTTCTCGGACCGCCCGGCGCCGCCGAGGTCGGAGTCGGCGAGGAACCGTCGATGTCCGCGCAATGTCTGCTCGGCGAATTCGAGCGGAACGGCGTCGAAGTTTCTGCGACTGTGAGATTTCTGCACCACCAGTCGCGGACGGTTGAACGACTCGGCGCCGGCGGGGCGTGGATCCCGGTCGATCGGTTGGTAGTCGGCGAGCGGGAGTCGATCTCGTGGGACGAAGCCACCGAGTCCGAGATCGTGTTGGGTCCGTGGGGTCTGGACGAACTCGAGGCCGGCGTCGAAGAAACCTTCTGTGCGGCCGGAGTTGTCGAAGGAGAGACTTTGTCGGACTCTCGGGGCAGGGTGGTCGGACGGATCGTTCGGACACGGCTTCCGGTGAATGGCCTCTTGGCAGTGAGCGCCTCCGCCGGGGACGGACGCACGGTGATTTCCGTGGAGATCATGAACGCCACGAGCGTCGACGCACGGGACAAGGGCACGGCCACCGCGCAATCGATGCTGGGGACTCACGTCATTGTGAACTGCACAGGCTCGAGGTTCCTGTCGTTGTTCGAAGAAGCAGATCACTCGGAGCAGTTGCGGCAAAATCGCTGTTATCCGGTGCTTGCGGGGACCGAGGACCCCACTCACCCTGGCACATCTCCCACCGTTCTGGTGTCACCGATCATCCTGTACGACTTTCCCGAGATTGCGCCGCAGAGCGAGGGATCTCTCTTCGACTCGACCGAGATCGACGAAATTCTCACCCTGAGAATCCTTGCCATGACCGACGAGGAAAAGGCGCGGGCGCGAGCTACCGACTCCAGAGCTGCCGACATCATCGACCGATGTGAGCGATTGACGGACGACGATCTAGCCGGCCTGCACGGCGTGCTGCGAGATTCGAATGCCGGTTCTGATCTGATACCCGAGGTGCCTGACGGTGTGGACTGGTGGACCCCGGAAGCCGACACCAGTGTTCAACCACGCACCGACGCAGTTCTGATCAACGGCGTCCGTGTCTCTGGTGGAAGTACGGTTCGGCTCCACCCCTCACGCCGCGCTGATGCTCAGGACCTGTTCTTCGACGGCCGGATCGCCCACGTCGCCACCATTCATGAAGACGTGGACGGCGACATTCATGTTGGGGTGACACTGTTGGACGATCCGGCCGCCGATCTGCACAACTGGTACGGCCGCTACCTGTACTTCGCGCCGGACGAGATAGAGCCGATGCCGCGCGACAGCGCGTGACGTACTCACAGGTATCGAACTTCACAGCTATCGAGAGGAGAACTCGCCATGAGGAGCATGGGATTGCTGTCGACGGCACTTCTCGGCGCCACCGCGATCGCAGCCGCGATCGTCCTGGTGGTGTCGATGCCGGACATCCAGCGCTATCTGCGAATGCGAAAGATGTAAAGCGCTGTGCGCGTGCTGATTGCAGGTGTCGGAAACATTTTTCTCGAAGACGACGGATTCGGCCCCGAAGTTGTTCGGGCGCTGCAGCATGAGAATCTCCCATCGGGAGCTCGCCTGGTCGACTACGGGATTCGGGGCGTGCATCTGGCGTACGACTTGTTGGAGTCGTGGGACGCCCTGGTCCTGATCGATGCCTTACCGGCGACCGGAGTCCCGGGCAAGCTCGCGATCATCGAAGTGGACCCCGAAAGTGAAGGCCCGCAAGGAGGTTTCGACGCGCACTCGATGCATCCGAGTTCGGTGTTTGCCAGCCTGCAGGCCCTCGGCGGAACACTCCCGCGGACGTTCGTGGTGGGGGCACATGCGAAATCGATCGGCGACGGAATCGGATTGAGTGCGGAGATGCGTGATTCGGTAGGGCAAGCCGCTTCGGCGGTGCTGGCACTCGTCCGGTCCATCGACGTGGACTGTGATGCCACCACACTGGGGCCGGAGGTGTGAGTCATGTGTCTGGGGATTCCGGGACGGGTACGCGAACTACTGGACGGATACGGCGGTCAACTCGCTCTCGTCGACGTGGAGGGGGCACCACGCAAGGTCAACATCGGAATGCTCGACGAAGGCACCGTCACTGCAGGTGACTGGGTGGCGATCCACATGGGCTTTGCAGTCGAGAAGGTCGACGAGCAGGAAGCTCGCCACGCTCGGGCCGGCCTCGAACTGATGGGCCGTGGTGGCCACGACGGTGAGATAGTCGACTCCGATACTGGTAACGGCGAGGTCGGGACATGAAGATCGCCTGCCGTGTCATCGTTCGTGGCGTAGTCCAGGGGGTGGGCTTCCGGCCGTTCGTCCATGCGACCGCCACCGAACTGGGACTGTCGGGTTCGGTGGGAAATTCTGCTCTCGGTGTCGTGATCGACGTCGAAGGCGACGGAGAGACAATCGATGCATTTGTCGCTCGGGTGCGAAACCGCCCCCCACCGCTGGCACGGGTGGAGTCGGTAGAGCGCGAGGACTCGCGGCCGGTTGGTCGTGAGGGGTTTCGCATAGTCGAGACGGATGCGGGGTCGGTCGGGCGAACCTTGGCGCCGGCGGATGTCGGGATCTGCGACGACTGCCTCCGGGAACTGACTGATCCGAGCGATCGGCGATATCGTCATCCATTCATCACCTGCACCAACTGCGGTCCGCGATTCACGATCATCGAATCGCTGCCCTACGACCGGGCCGCTACGACGATGAAGCGATTCCCGTTGTGCGCGAACTGTGCGGCGGAGTACGTGGATCCCGCCGACCGCCGGTTTCATGCGCAACCGATTGCCTGCCCGCAGTGCGGTCCAACGCTATCGTTCGTGGAAGGGGACGCGCCCGCCGTGACCGGTGAGGGTGCACTGCTACGAGCCCGATCCCTACTGCGAGACGGGAAGATTCTTGCTGTCAAGGGAATCGGAGGATTTCACCTGGCTTGTGATGCCCGCGACGACCGCGCGGTCCACGAGTTGCGTGAACGCAAGCATCGAGCAAGCAAGCCGTTGGCGGTGATGGTGCGCGATGTGCCAGAAGCCAGAGAGTTGGGTGTGGTCGGTGATGCCGAGGCTGATGCCATGTCCTCGCGCGAGCGCCCGATTGTGCTGGTTGCCAAAGCGTCTGGATACGCGCTTTCCCCCTTGATTGCCCCCGGCATTCCGGATATCGGAATCATGCTGGCCTACAACCCGATTCAGCATCTTCTTCTGGGTTTGGCCGGAGAAGAGGCGGGCCCAGCGGTGTTGGTCATGACATCGGCGAACATCGGCGGTGAGCCGATTCTGTACTCCGACAACGATCTCGAACGATTGGGTGACCTGGCCGACGGGGTATTGACCCACAACCGTCCGATCTTGATGCCGTGTGACGACTCGGTGATGCGAATAGTCGGCAGTGGAAGACAGTTGCTTCGTCGCTCGCGCGGATATGCTCCGCTGCCCGTCACCGCGCCGTTCGACGTACCGCCTACCTTGGCGGTCGGGGCCGACCTGAAGAACACCTTCTGTCTTGCCGAGGACGGATATGTGTGGCCGAGTCAGCACATCGGAGACATGGGCGACCTCGCTGTCATCGACAGTTTTGCTGCGTCGGAGAGTCACTTCGAATCGATCACGGGGGTGGTGCCGCACCAGATCGCCTGTGACGAGCATCCTCGGTATCGCTCGTCCTCGTGGGCTCGCAGTCGTAGTGGTGACCGACCGGTGCGCATCGTCGGGCATCACCACGCACATGTGGCTTCCGTGATGGGGGAGAACGGCCGGGACGGGAGCGAACCAGTTCTCGGAATAGCGTTCGACGGCACCGGCTACGGGGCGGACGGCGCAGTGTGGGGAGGGGAACTACTGCTGGCGACGTACAAGGGTTATCGCCGTCTCGCGCATCTGGGATACGTACTGCTGCCCGGTGGCGATGCCGGAGTGGAACGGCCGTACCGAATGGCGCTCGCCCACCTGTGGCATGCCGGGTTGGACTGGGAATCCGACCTCGCGCCCGTGGCAGCCTGTCCGCCCCGAGAGCAGTCGGTCCTACTTCACCAGATGGAAACCGGTTTCGGGTGCGTGGACACCTCGAGCATGGGGCGGTTGTTCGACGCAGTCTCCTCGCTGACCGGGGTCCGTCAGAGGGTCGACTACGAAGCGCAGGCTGCCATCGAGTTGGAGGGGGTGTCGAGGGGAGTCGACAGCGCCGGTTCGCGGTACACCTTCGATTGGACGCAGTCGGACGACGATTCGTGGACAGCAGATCCGCGGTCGGTCATTCGGGCTGTTGTCCGCGATCTCCGGGAGAAGTTGCCCGCTGAAGTGATCGGCGCCCGTTTCCACGAATCCGTAGCGCACCTGGTGCTCGAGTGGGCAATTCGTGGCCGGGAACTGGCGGGAGTGGACGAGGTAGTACTCACCGGAGGTGTCTTTCAGAACCCTCTACTGCTCGTTCGGGCGTGTGCTCTGCTCTCAGACGCTGGATTCACGCCGTTGACAGGACTGGAGTTGCCGCCGAACGACGGCGGTCTCGCCTACGGCCAAGTGCTGGTGGGGAGTTCGTCATGAGGTCAGGAGTTGTGTCATGTGCCTAGCCGTACCGGGACGTATCGAGTCCCTGGAGGAACGCGACGGAACGACGATGTCGGTGGTGAACTTCGGTGGCGTCCGAAAAGAAGTGTGCCTCGAGTACATTCCGGGCGCCCAAGTCGGCGAGTACGTCGTGGTGCACGTCGGATTTGCCATCCAGCGACTCGACGAGGAATCCGCTCGCAGCACGCTGGCGGAATTCGAGCACCTCGGCGTACTGGAAGAGGAATTCGGTGACGGGTTCGAAAGGGCTGCCCGGGCCGCGGGGATCGAACCGAAGGAGACGGAATCATGAAATATCTGGACGAGTTCTCCGATCCGGAACTGGCCGGCAAACTGCTGGATCAGATCCGTGCGCTGGCCACACGGCGATGGGCGATCATGGAAGTGTGTGGTGGTCAGACACATTCGATCATCAGACACGGCATCGATCAATTACTTCCCCAACAGATCGAGATGATCCACGGACCCGGATGCCCGGTCTGTGTCACCCCGCTCGAGATCATCGACAAAGCTCTCGAAATCGCGGCACGACCCGATGTCATTTTCTGCTCCTTCGGGGACATGTTGCGAGTTCCGGGGAGTTCGTCGGATCTGTTCCGCATCAAGAGCGCCGGCGGTGACGTGCGGGTGGTGTACTCACCGTTGGATGCACTGACTATCGCCAAGGAGAATCCGGACCGGCAAGTGGTGTTCTTCGGGATCGGATTCGAGACCACCGCGCCGGCCAACGCCATGACCGTCTATCAGGCCAATCGCCTGGGTATCGAGAACTTCTCGCTACTCGTCTCGCACGTTCTGGTCCCGCCGGCGATGGCCGCGATCATGGATTCGCCAGAGTGCCGCGTGCAGGCATTTCTGGCGGCCGGGCATGTATGCAGTGTGATGGGAACGTCGGAGTACCCGGCGCTGGCCGAGAAGTACAAGGTCCCGATCGTCGTCACCGGATTCGAGCCGCTGGATCTGCTGGAGGGCATCAGAAAGACGGTGCTGCAGTTGGAATCGGGTCGATACGAGGTCGAAAATGCTTACGCCCGTGCCGTCACCGCGCAGGGCAACACCGCAGCGAAAGCGATGCTCGAGGATGTGTTCGCCGTGTCGGACCGGACGTGGCGCGGCATCGGATCGATCCCGGACAGCGGTTGGCAGCTGGCACCGAAGTATGCGTATTTTGATGCCGAAGAGCGTTTTTCGGTGACCGATATCCATACCGACGAGTCGAGCGTCTGCCGTTCCGGAGAAGTGTTGCAAGGTTTGATCAAGCCACACGAGTGCAGTGCCTTCGGGAAGGAATGCACTCCGCGGAATCCGCTCGGTGCCACGATGGTGTCGTCCGAGGGGGCGTGCGCCGCGTACTACCTGTACCGGCGCCTGGAACTTCAGGAGGCGGGTCATGCCGGCTGAGGAGACCGCTGTAGTGGACTTGTCGGCGTGGGTCTGCCCACTGCCGCTGCGTGATTCGCCGAACATCGTCATGGGGCACGGCGGTGGAGGAGCGATGTCCGCCGAGCTCATCGAGCACCTGTTCCTGCCCTCGTTCGGAAGCGCTGCCGATGCAGAACTCGGTGACTCGGCCGTATTCGACGTCGGCGGGGTGCGGCTCGCGTTCTCGACCGACTCGTATGTCGTCAAACCCATGGTGTTTCCCGGCGGAACGATCGGCGATCTCGCTGTCAACGGAACGGTGAACGACCTGGCGATGGTGGGAGCGCAGCCATTGGTGATGTCAACGGCATTCATCCTGGAAGAAGGGACGGCGCTGACCGACATCGCGGGAATCGCGAAGGCGCTCGGTGAGGCCGCGCACGTTGCCGGCGTTCGGCTGGTGACAGGTGATACCAAGGTCGTCGATGCCGGTCACGGCGACGGAGTCTTCATCAACACCGCAGGAATCGGGATTGTCGCAGACGGGGTGGACATCAGCCCCACTCGCGCACAAGTGGGTGACGTCGTGATCGTCAGCGGCGACATCGGCGTTCACGGCGTGGCCGTGATGAGTTGTCGCGAAGGTCTCGAATTCGGGACCGAAGTGCGCAGTGATTGTGTTGCCCTGAACGGCGTGGTGGCCGACATGATTGCCACCGGTGTCGACATCCACGTCCTGCGCGACCCTACGCGGGGCGGAGTCGCCGCGACCCTCAACGAGATCGCTCAGGCGTCGAACATCGGGGTTGCGCTGGTGGAGCGAGATCTGCCGATTCCCGCTGACGTGCGCGACGCCTGTGGGCTACTCGGCTTGGATCCGTTGTACGTCGCAAACGAGGGCAAGTTGATCGCTTTCGTTCCACGCGAAGATGCCGCCCTGGTTCTGGAAGCGATGCACGGCAATCCACTGAGTGTGGGAGCCGCCGTGATCGGGGAGTGCGTGGCCGAACATCGCACAATGGTGGTGGCGCGTACGGCATTGGGAGGCAATCGGGTAGTGGATTTGCCGGCAGGTGAACAACTTCCTCGGATCTGCTGATGACTGCCGTCGGTATGAACGGGCCGGCATTGTTTGCTCGTTACGCGTATCCGCCGAACGAGTTGGGTTACTGCGGACCCGACGATCCTTCAGTGCTGCTTCGTCTGGCCAGCGGCAACTCGGGCAGCGGCGACCGTGATCACGCTCGTCAATTCGACGGTGCGTGGCCGTACCTCGAGGCATTGGCTGTAGGAGCGGGCATCGACGACCCCCTGGATTCGCGAGTGATCGAAGCCTATTGGGTGGGAGGTGATCTCCTCGACTCTCTCGATTCGGGGAAGTTGTTACAGCACTTGAGGGGGGCATTCGGTGAACGCGAGAACACCGGGTTCCTCCCCGTCCTCGGGGATATGGACCGCGCGCTCGCGCACCACAGCTTTCACGTATTTCTGGTGTATCCGTGGGTCAAGCTTCTTCGGAAGCGCGGTGCGGTCCCACTGTCCGTCCTCCAGAACTGCCGGATCAGATGGGGAGTGGTCGAGGACGTCGGCGAGGAGCATGCATTGGTGGTTTCGTCCCCGCTCGAGTTCGACGGTGAGCAACTCGCACGCGGCCGACCGGCAACGCAGAGAGTGCGGTGGAGGGTCGAGGGCAACGCGCTTGCGGCGATGCCCGTCCCCGGCGCTGTGGTGACGATGCACTGGGATTGGGTGTGCGACAGGATAACGGCAGAGCAATCACGTGCATTGGATGCCGCGGAAGACTCGGGATTGCGGATCGCGAACCGAATGCTGTCGACCGATATGTGATCGTCAGTTCCCCTCCAGGGCGGAGGCTACGGTGAATTGGGGTAGCGCGGTAACGGACAGCGCACTGTGGTTGGCAGAGGCATATGCGATCACGGTAGTGGTTCTCGTCGTCACCGCGCTGCTGCTTGCTCGGTATACCGTCTGGGGCAACCAGTTTCGGCGAATGGCTTGGCCCTACTTCGATCCCCGGCGCACCGTCATTCCGCTGTCGATTCTCGCGTTACTGCTGCTGCTCACGATATTCGGTGTCCGCGTGACGGTGTTGTTCTCGTACTGGTACAAGGATTTCTACGACGCCATTCAGAACCTTGACGAAACCGCTTTCTGGCACTACCTGCGAGTGTTCGCGATATTGGCCGCAGTCCACGTCGCTAGCTCACTCGTCGTCTACCTGGTAGGCCAAACACTCGATATCAATTGGCGCAGTTGGCTCAATGACACATTGACCGACGATTGGCTCGACGGCCGCGCCTACTATCGCGGAAACTTCCTGGAGAACCCGGTCGACAATCCGGACCAACGTATTCAGGCAGACATCACCGCATTCGCGACGTCGTCCCGCACGTTGTCCATGGGCGCCGTCGCCGCAATGGTCTCGATCGTCAGCTTCACCAAGATCCTGTGGGATCTGTCCGGTCCCTTGACTGTTTTCGGTGCCGAGATTCCGCGAGCGATGATGTTTCTCGTCTACATCTACGTGTTGGTGACCACGGCACTCGCATTCTGGATCGGCCGGCCTTTGATCATGCTGAACTTCTTGAACGAGAAACTCGGCGCCACCTTCCGGTACGCGTTGGTTCGACTACGGGAGTACGGCGAAAGCATCGCCTTCTATCGCGGAGAGAACGTCGAACGACGCACGCTCGGACTACGTTTTGCTGCAGTGATCCGCAATATGTGGGCGATCGTCTTCCGGACGCTCAAGTTCAGTGGCTTCAATCTGGCAGTGGATCAGACAGCGGTGGTGTTTCCGTTTCTGGTCCAGGGATCTCGATTGTTCAGCGGGCAGATCACTTTCGGCGACGTGATGCAAACTGCTCAAGCATTCGGCCAGGTGCACAATTCGTTGTCGTTCTTTCGAGAGTCCTATGCCGATTTTGCAAGTTTCCGGGCCACACTGATCCGTTTGACCGGGCTCGCCGATGCCAATCGTCGTGCCCGCGCACTTCCCGTGCTCGACGCGTTCTCCGCTGGCAGTCATTTGGTTGTTCGGGGACTCGACGTGCGCACGCCGGTTGGTGAGGCGTTGATCTCCGAACTCGACATGTCACTGGGGCCCGGCGATGCACTGCTGGTGAAGGGTCCGTCGGGTAGCGGCAAAACCACGCTGCTCCGCAGCATCGCGCAGTTGTGGCCGTACACAAACGGTTCCGTGACCACCCCGGTCGGAGACGTCCTGTTCCTCTCACAACGGCCATACCTACCATTGGGTTCTCTGCGCGCGGGTTTGGTATATCCGGACCAGTTGCCCTCAGGTCAGCCGAACACCGGGCGCTCGGACTTCGACGACCGCAGGCTCCACGACGCGCTCGCCGAGGTGCATCTCGCACATTTGATCGGTCGGCTCGACGAGCCGGCTGATTGGACTCGAATTCTGTCGCCGGGCGAACAACAACGGTTGGCGTTCGCCCGGGTCCTCCTGATCCGACCGCGAACCGCATTTCTCGACGAGGCGACATCCGGAATCGACGAAGGCCTCGAGTACACGCTCTACGACATCCTTCGCCGTGAACTGCCCGACAGCATCATTGTCAGCGTCGGGCATCGCAGCACTCTCGACGTTTTTCACAATCGACAACTCGAACTGCGCGGTGCGGGACACTGGACTCTCGCTGATCACGAAGGCTGAGAAAACTTTCGACGGTCGGATTCTTGCGACAGGATTCGGCCGGGTTACCCGCCGCGCCGCGATCGATCGAAGACACCGACCGTCACGAGGTCGAAGGGTTGCGGAAGTCGTTTGTGCGCTGGAGCACCCAGGCCGCAATCCTGGTGCGCGAGCCGTACCCCAGTTTGTTCAGTATGTGATCGACGTGGCCGTCGACAGTGCGCTGAGAAATGACCAGCTTGTCCGCGATTGCTCGGTTGGTCAGGCCCTGTGCGACGAGTTCGGCCACCTGCTGCTCCCGCGGAGTCAGCACTTCGTCGGCCGCCGATTTCGGTGATCCACCGGGCGGTTGCTCTCTCAGCGCGCGGGCCGCTGCGTCGTCGAGAGTCAGAGCTCGTCCATGATCGAATGCTGTTTGAAACACCCTGTCTCCGAGCCGGTTACGAGCCTCGGTCACGCTGTTTTCGTGGTACGGGACCATGCTCCTGAAGGTGTCCATCGGGCTGCCCGTGGCGGTGAACAGCGTGTCGGCAGCTCCCATCAGTGTGGCTGCCAGCTTTGCGTCCCGGTCGACAAGCGTCCACGCGATTTCCTCGAGGCACCATGCACATCCGAACTGGTTACCCAGCCCTCGAAGCAATCGGAGAGAATCTTCGAGTAGCTCGATACCGCGAGCGTGGTTGCCATGACGCCACAGGGCGGATCCGTAGTCCGACATCGTCATCGACCGCCACAAGATTTCGCCGCGCGATTCGGTGAGGGCCAACTCCTCCTCGTAAATGCTTGCAGCCCGGTCGGTTTCGCCGAGTGCGTCGACGACGAAGGCGAACCAGTAGAGCGCGGGTACCAGACGGGCGATGTCGTCGTTTGCCCGGAATGCTGCGACAGCCTGCTCCAGGTACTCGGCGCCGCGCACGAGATCGCCGTCGGCGACCGCGACGAATCCGAGCGTGTACCGCGCCAGTATGCGACCGTCGTCGTTCCGCTGCATCTCGGCCTGTCGCCGAGCCTCTTCGGCAATGCTTGTCGCCGAAGCGATATCTCGTTGGAGGGCTGCCAGCAGTGCGCCTGTCGCGGCGGCCTCGACTACCACCTCACCGAGAGTGCCCTCGGTCAGTTCGGGCACCTCGGCCAGGGCGCGACCCAACCAGTAGCGACCTTCGTTGAATCGACCACGTGCAAGCCAGTAATCATGCAGAGCACTTGCGGTACGCAATGTGTCTTCGACCGAGTCGGGTTCGGTCAGACCGAATTCCAACGCGGTGCGCAGGTTGGGTAAGTCGCGGTCGATCCGCGTCATCCAGTCGATTTGGTGCGGCCCCGTCCAGTCGACTCCGGCGCGGAAGACGAGTTGCCTGAACCACTCACTGTGCCTGCGCTGCAGCGAGACCCACTCGTCGACTGACACCAGTTCACGCCCGTAGTCGCGAAGAGTCTCGAGTAGGCGGTAGCGGACGTACGAGCCGTTTTGTTCACGGATGAGGATCGACTTGTCGACAAGGGACATCACGAGATCGCCCAAGTCGTCGTTCTGTGCTTCGTCGGCGAGAATTCCTTCGACGGACCCGAGATCGAAGCTACCCGCAAATACGCTCGAGTTCGCCCACAACGACTTCTCCGGCGGCGTACACAGATCGAAGCTCCAGTCGATACTCTGTGCAAGCGTTTGTTGACGCGCTGGAGCGTTCCGGCTGCCCCGCGTCAGCAGTTGGAAGCGGTCGTCGAGTTTTTGCAGGATCTGATCGACCGACATCGCCCTCAGTCGGGCAGCCGCCAACTCGATCGGCAGCGGTAGTCCTTCCAACCGGCGGACGATCTTCTCCACAGCCGCGCTGTTCTCGCTGGTGATGCGGAAGTCCGTCACGGAGGAACGTGCCCGCTGCTCGAACAGCATCATCGCATCACCATCACGGGTGTCGGTTGGCGACGGCGCCTCGGTGGGAAATCGCAGAGGCGGCACCCGTAATACCATCTCGCCGGGAATGTCGAGCGGTTCTCGGCTGGTCGCCAGAAGTGCCAATCGGGCACAGCACCGGAGGAGTTCGGCGGCGGTGTCGGCCACCCAGCCGATGAGGTGTTCGCAATTGTCCAGAACAAGCAGGACACGTTCGTCGACGAGACGGCCGATCAGTACCGATCGCGGTGACCGCGTAGATCGGTCTTGTACTCCGAGTGCGGCAAGAATCGTCTGATCGAGAAGTGCCGGCTCCCGCAGTTCGCTGAAGTCGACGAACCAGACGCCCCCGGGGAACGTACGGGAGGAATCATCGGCGGCACGGAGCGCCAAGCGGGTTTTGCCGACCCCACCCAGGCCCGTAAGGGTCACGAGCCGGTAGTCCGACAGCAGGCGTCGGACTTCTTTGGCCTCGGACCGACGACCGACGAAACTGCTCAGTTCGATCGGTAGGTTTCCTCGTTTTGCCGCCATGAGAATCGCGCCGAATTTGTACGTGCTGAGTGGATTGACCCCACACAGTGTACGCGGAATCGCGTGTGTGAAATCTGTCAACGCACCACCGGTGTTCGCCCGTGATTGCCGTTGGGCCGAAGCTTTTCGGTGCATGACGCGGAATAGCGAACACTTTCCACCGACGTAGTTCGCGCCTCATTCGAAAGGGATGAGAGGCGCATTTCATCTTTCTGGCGCACTTACGATTCGGGCATGAAACGTGTGTGGGAAGGTGTGCGGCGCTACGGCAAGACACTGCACTCGGTCGGGTTGTCGTTCGGTCTGGTGTTTTTCGTCCTCTCGATGAGCCCGTCTCTCTTACCGCGCGCGTGGTACCTGCAGGGCGTGGCAACCGGTATTTCCGTCGCCACCGGGTACGGCATCGGTGTGAGCGTGGCGTGGATGATCCGCAAATGCGGAGTCGAACCGACATGGTCGGACCGGACCAAGCGGATCGGTTGGGCCGTACTCGCCGTACTGGCAGTGATATTGGTGCCTCTTTTTCTGATCTTGGGTTCGTGGTGGCAGCAGATCGTCCGTGATCTGGTCGAGGCGCCTCGCGTGAACCGGGCGAACTATCTTCTGGTGCTGCTGGTTTCGCTAGTGGTGTGGTTGATCTTGCTGGAGGCGGGTCGCGGTCTGCGGCATCTCACCAGAGGGCTCGCTGCCGTTGCTCTGCGGTTTGTTCCCAAGGAAGCAGCGAAAGTCGCGAGCTTGGTCGTCGTCTTCGCGTTGGCGATCTTCGTCGTCAACGGTGCCCTCTACAACGGGCTCATCGCTTTTGCGAACTGGAGTTTCTCCGGCGCGGACAACGACACGCCCGATGGTATCGACCAGCCTCTGATCGCCGAACGCAGTGGTTCACCCATGTCTGCCGAGGCATGGGATTCGCTGGGCAAGGAGGGTCGCACCTTCATGGGTAGCGGGCCGTCTGCCGTGCAGATTTCCGCGCTGACCGGCCGGGACGCGAAGCAACCCATCCGCGTGTACGCCGGCCGTGAGTCGTCGGATTCCGTCGACGGTGTCGCGCAGCGGGTCGTCAACGAACTCGAGCGCACCGGCGGCTTCGACCGTGCCGTCCTGGCAGTAGTGACCACCACCGGCCGCGGCTGGGTGGACGACGACGTGGCGTCCGCTTTCGAATACGTCCAGGGCGGCGACACCGCCATCGCGGCGATGCAGTACTCGTTCCTTCCCAGCCCTTTGGCATTCATCGCCGATCGCGAAACCCCGATGGCCGCAGGCCGGGCGCTGTTCAACTCTGTCTATGCGAAGTGGATCGATCTGCCACTCGACAAGCGCCCCAAGCTTGTCGTTTTCGGCGAGAGCCTCGGATCGTACGGGGGACAGGCCGCGTTCGCGGGAGCACAGGACATGGCGACGCGGGTGGATGGGGCGTTGTGGTCGGGGACTCCGAACTTCACCGCTCAATGGCAGGAGATCACCAGCAGTCGTGACTCCGGCTCACGGGAAGCCGTGCCGGTGATCGACGACGGGCAGTCGATTCGTTTCGCTGCCTATCCGGGGGATCTCGAACTGGATGCGCCGTGGAACGACTCACGCGTCGTGTACTGGCAGCACGCCAGCGACCCAATTGTCTGGTGGTCTTTCGACCTGCTTCTGAACAAGCCGGACTGGCTTGCCGAGCCTCTCGGCCGTGATGTCGATCCGGGAATGACGTGGATACCGTTCGTGACATTCTGGCAGGTGACACTCGACATGGTCTTCTCGGCGGACGTTCCGCCAGGTCACGGGCACAACTACGGTGCCGAGGCGGCGGACATGTGGGCGCGGATCCTGCACCCCGACAACTGGTCTCAGTCGGACACCGACGCGATTCGCGGCGCTCTGACGAACGACTTTCAACCCACCAAGTAGTAGTGCGGAGTGCGGACCTCGTGACGGTCTCTCGTCGTTGGACCGGGAGTACTCGCTCTAGATCGTTCTATCACTGTTTGTCAGCTATCTAACAAGGAGCGCGATGCATTCATCAAGAACACTCGTAGCTGCGGTGGCGCTGAGCGCGATCACTGTATTTGCCGGGGCTGGGTCCGCGGTTGCCGCGCCGGCGGTCGGATCTGTCGATTTCGGTTCGTCGAGCGGATCCGGATCAGGAACCGGTTCGGCTAGCGGATCCGAATCTGGTTCTGTCGATTTCGGATCCGGCGGACCGGACGTCGAGCATCCGGTGTCGACCTGCTTCTGGTCCGTGCCGATCAATCCCGAGCGCGCGGACCCACAGCTCAACTACGCCTTTCCTGACACTGCGGCGATTTACTGGGCTGCGCAGTTCACAATCCCCGAGAACGCCGAGTTGGTTATCCGAGGGCAGTATGCGCATGCGCGCTATCAGTCGTTGAACTCGTACAACGCGGCAACCGCGATGCCGACCGCCGTCCTCAATGACATTTCGACAGCTCCCGACGCAGGTTCGCGCAACACCTATCTTCCCGGTGCCGATCGAGCGAACGAAGGTGCCAGGTCGTACACGGCTTCCGTCCTCAACGAGGCCTCGCCTGCTGAGCCGAAACCCAACACCTTGTATGCCGGTGTGCCAGGTCAGGACCGGATAAGCCTGCTTTATCGCATCTACCTGCCGGACAATGGGCGTGATCTCACCGGCGGCGTAGGACTGCCTGAGCCAGAGCTGCACCTTCCCGGTGGTCAGGTGCTGCGGGGGCAGGATCTGTGTTCAGCGGTCGGTGCGGACAACGGAATCTTGAAGCCGGCTTCGCTGCCGCTGGACACGTACAAGGCATTGCGTGACCAACCGGGCAAGCCTGCGACATTCCCTTCCGAGCAGGCACCAGTCTGGCGGGCGTACTACAGCGCCGAGTTCACGCTCGGCTGTACCTATCTCGGCAAATGCGATGGCACACCCCAGCGGGTGGGCGGGCAGTACTCCAACATCGACAACAGCTACGTCACAGCCGAAGTCAACCGTGGGTTCGGCGAAGTTCTAGTACTTCGGGGAGAGATGCCGAGGACTCCGAAGACGACAGGCGGCGCAAAGAATCTCGACAGCGCAGTCGACATGCGGTTCTGGTCGATGTGCAGCAATGAATCGCTGGCAACGACGAAGGTAGCGACGTGTCTGTTCGACGAGCAGATGGCCACTGATGCGGATGGTCGCTACACGATTGTCGCGTCGCTCCCTGAAGACCGACCCGCAAACGCTACGAAGGAATGTGGGGTGTCATGGCTTTCGCTCTCGCCGGCCGGTGACGGCGCAGGGCATCCCGACGATTCCCTCTTGATCATGCGGAACATGCTGCCGGCCAAGGACTTCAGCCACGCTGCACACGACACCAAGACGCCCGGTGACGAGAAGGCAGTGATGGGAGAGTATCTGCCGGACGGGCAATATACGTCCAAGCTCGCGTTCGAGGGCAGTGGCTGCGCGAAGTAACCCGTCTTTACGCGTGAGGTCACTACTCGAGATTGTGTCTGGTGATCCTCCTCGATGATGTCGGCTGCGCTCTGCTGCGAGCGCAGCCGACACACCGTTGACCAAGTCTTTTCGCGATCTTCGGTGGGGAATCGAGGCCTGCGGTTCAGGCACTCATCCCTTTCGAATGAGGCATCAACTACGCAGGCGCTCGCAGTGTCAGCATTGTCGCGCAGCGGTATCAGCGGTGCTCTGTTGTCCGTCGTGGCGGACAGGGGCGCCTTTTCTCGCCTACCGCCTATCCTGCTTGCCGCAATCAGAAATGAGTTTTGACATGGGTTCCGTTGTCGGAGAACTTCTCCCGTTGGCCGTCGGTGTCGCCGTGTCGCCGGTGGCCGTCATCGCCACCATCTTGATGTTGCTCTCCAAGCGAGCGGGTAGCACCAGCGCCGGGTTCGTGGTGGGCTGGTTACTCGGAATCTTCATCGCTACAGTTCTTTTCGTCATCTTGTCCAGTGTCGTCAGCACGTCAGACGACGGACCGTCCGCCACGGTTTCGTGGATCAAACTAGCTCTCGGTGTCCTCCTGTTGGCCGTCGGGGTCAAGCAGTGGCGGGGGCGCAGCGGCGAGCACGAAACACCGAAGTGGATGCAAGCCGTCGACGAGATGACCGCGGCCAAGGGATTGGGCCTTGGATTCGCGCTCGCCGCGATCAACCCGAAGAACCTGCTCATGTGCATCGCGGCCGGAGTGTCGATCGGCTCGGCGTCGTTGGCGACCAGCGGAGCGATCACCTCGATTCTCGTATTCACGGTCATCGCCAGTTCAACTGTCGCGATCCCGGTCATCGGATACCTGGTGGCTGCTGATCGCCTGCGAAAGCCATTGGCCAATCTCAAAGTCTGGCTCGAGGACAACAACACCACGGTGATGAGTGTGTTGATCTTGGTCGTCGGAGTTGTTCTGATCGGCAAGGGAATTGGCGGAATCTTCTGATACCCGCTCTTTCGCGTGGTGTGAACGCGCGATTCCCGGATGATCGTTCGATCAGGCGCGCTTGACCGCGTAGTCGCCGTCGGCGTGACCGATCAGTTGCCATCCGCCCTCGATCGGGGACAGTCGGACGTCGGAGAGATTCGTGGTCTCGAGCTGTGGCTGGTCGGTGCCGGGGTACCAGGCCTCGACCCGTCCGGTGCCGCTCCCGTCAAACCCGTCACGCGATACCTCCGTCAGCGTGCCGGGCGCTGCCCGCGGATACGCTCGCGAGAGTGGCGCGGCGAATCCCTCTACGAGCCCGAGTGATTCACCGGACGGGCAGTCGATGCGATTCAGATTTCCCTGCGGCTGGTGGGTATTGCCGTCGCGAACCGGGTGGGGGTCACCGCACGCTTGTGTCCACGACCACCACGCGCCGCCCATCCGGTACCTGTCGGTGGCATCGACGAAGCGGTCGACGTCTGCTCTCTGCTCGTCGGCGTCGCCGAACCAACCCCATTCACCTGTCCACAACGGTGCGTCGTACCAGGCGGCAGCGAGGTCGGCGATCTTGAATCCGTCTTCGATTCCGGGAAATTCGCTACTGACCGTTATCGATTCGCTGTAGAGATGGGGCGAGAAGACCACCAGGGGATCGGTCAGGTAATGGCGTGGAGGCAGCGCGTCGAGGCCGAAAGCCGACCAGATCGCGCTGGGCTCGAAGAACAGGAGGTGTGGAAATCCTCCTGCTTCGGCCTGTCTGATGGCGTCGGTGGCTCGCTTGTAGAACTGCCCGATCTGATCAGCTGCCGTGAATGGATCGCGCAGGCCGGGGTTCGGTTCGTTCAACAGGTCGTATCCGGCTACAGCTGGTTCGTCTTTGAACTCGGCAGCCAACCGCGCCCACGTCGCGACGAGGCGACTCTGGATTCCTTGCTCGTCGTCGTAGAACGCCTGGAAGGCATGGGCGATCGCGGGTGCGGCTTCCCTGAGTCCACCGATGTTGCAGGTTGTCCATCCGCCGGTCAGGGTTGCCCACTCGGGTGCGCCGTCCCAGCCGACTCCCGGCCGCATGAATGACGGGCACGACTGGTCGCTCGGGGTGCCGACGTACGGGCCCCATGCATCCTGATGCATGTCGAGAACGGTGTAGATGCCGTGGTCTTTTGCATCCTCGACCGCTACTCGAACGCGGTCGACGTACGCAGTGTCGAATGCACCGCGGGTCGGTTCCAAGAGGGACCACGCGACGTTGAGCCGGACGACGTTGAAGCCCAGCGCTGCCATCTGCGCGAAGTCCGTTCTTCCCAGCGGCGTAACGGTGGGTAGACCGGTGCCGTTGGTTGCGTAGTCATTGAGACCGTTGGCGTTCACGCCGCGGAGCAACACCGTTCGTCCGTCGACGTCCTTGATCGTTCGATCTGCGACGGTCAGTTGGGGGAGAGTCCAGCCCGGATCCGGTGGTGCAGCGTTCGCCGGCGGAGTTGCAATCTGGAGGACCAGGATTGCGAGGGTGGCAAGCAACAGCGCACGCATCCATCGACCTTTCTAGACAAACGTCCAATTCCGAGTCGAGGCTAGCGTGAGAAGACCTCTTTCCGGCGCGGTTTGCTCATACCTGTCACGGCCCCGCGTTGCCGAGAACACGTCGGACACGTGCTCCTGCTGGAGGTGTCATCATTGTCGACAAGTCTCGACCCGAGGGAGCCCTGGTGAAGCTTGCATTGACTGATCTGATCGAACAAATGCCTCGTGACGATTTGGCGAGTACGCGAGCGTTCTATGCGTCGCGTCCTGCCGGTGCCGGTCCGAGTTCCCTGCAGGAACTGCTTGTGGTGCGAGCATCCAGGGTGGTTGATCCCACGGCGAGCCGGGCTGTTGAACACGCACTCGACATCGAGGGCCGATCCGTTTCGGTGCGCGTAGTCACTCCGAACGACGGCGATGTCAACGGGGTCTATCTGTATCTTCCGGGTGGGGGTTTCTACATGAGTTCAGCGGCCAGCGCTGACGCCCGAAGCATGAGACTTGCCGACGAGGTCGGGGTGGTAGTGGTTACCGTCGATTACCGGCTTGCACCGGAATTCCCTTGGCCGGCAGCGCCGGACGATTGTGAGGCAGTCGCCTTGTGGCTGCTTGATGTCGCTGCCGAACGGTTCGGGACGACCAGGCTCGCCATCGGTGGCATGTCGGCGGGAGCAACCTTGGTGACGACGACGTTGCTGCGCCTTCGTGATCGAGGTCTGGCCAAGGCATTTTCGGGTGCGGTGCTGGAAGCGGGCACGTACGACGTCAGTGCCCAGACTCCCGCGGGCCGCACCATCAGCGACGAATACTTCATCGAAGCCTACGTCGGCCATGTCGATGATCGCACTCTCCCGGATATTTCTCCGACATTCGGCGACCTCAGCAGCCTGCCGCCGACCCTCGTTGTCGTTGGATCAGAAGACGTGGTCCTGGCAGAGAACCTTGCCATGGTGGCGCGACTGTCGGCGGCCGGAAACGACGTCGACTTGCGTCTCTATCCTGATGTCCCGCATGGATTTACAAACCATCCAACGCCTGTTGCCCGCCGCGCTGCGTCGGATATGGGTGCCTGGCTTGGGCAATGTCTCGACGGCGAGTCGGAGTGACAAGCACGGGCGCGGTTCAGCGTGCCGAGGACACGCGGCGCGTGTTCGGTGTCAGATGGTGGTCGAGCGTTCGGCGATGAAACAGTTCGAGGCTCACGATAGATTTCATCAGGCCGTCGAGGGTTCGCGCATCCCATCCGGTCAGATGCTGCCAGCGGTCGAGTCGATACGTGACAGAGTTCGCATGCAGGTGGATGTCACGGGCGGCAGCGCTGACGGAGAACCCGCTTCGGGCGAAGGCGCGGACGGCATCCATCAGATGTGAGTGCTCTTCGGCCACGGACGCCCCAGCCTGTAGAAGCGGCAGCAGCTCGTCCTGGTGGGTGGCAAGAGTGGCGATGAGCCATTCGTCGGCAAAGCTGACCGTCGTGCCCGGCGCTGTCGCCAACTGCAATGTGCGCTCGGCGTCGGTGATGCTTTGAGCTGCGCCGACGAGCCCGACCCGGGGCATCCCGATACCTAGTGACGTTCGTGGATGATCTCGCATGATTGCGTGGATGACTTCGGTTGGTTCGCCCTGACACATCACGATTACTCGGGAGCCATGTCGACTGCAATGCGCGACAGCATGCACGGAATCCAGGGTTCGTTGCAGGTTTTCCACTTGTACTTCTGACCATTCCTCCTCGACGGCCGACAGTGCTTGGAACGATTTCTGTGTATCGAATCCGAGGGTTTGTGCCAGCTCTCGGGCGTTGCTCAGTTCCATATCCGTTGCACTGTGCAGTGTTTCGAAGAATCGGTATCGAACGCCGGCGCGGATGGCCTGCTCGCTGCGCGTTGCCTCGGAGTGTCCGACTGCGACTGCGCTCGTCGCGGCGTGAACGAGGTCCCAGAGTTTGCCGCCTGCTTGCAGCAGCTCGTGTGTTGGTTTCGTGGACCGCTGGACCATCGTGTCCCAGAGCTCACGAGATGCAATGTGATAAGTCTCGATGACATCGGAGAGGGGGAGCCCTTGCATCGCGCGACGGCGCCCGAGTTCGCGGTTTCGGTCGGTGTCTTCTGTGGTGATCGTTTCGTTCTCGGCGACGGCACACAGCATTGCGGACAACTGTTTGCGGATGTAGTTGCCTTGCTCGGCCACTGGTACCGCGGAGTAGGCCGGGAGTTCGCTGCGAATCTGTTGTACCGCGCGCTCGGTGAGCGCTTCGAGCTCGTCGGAAACCTCGCGACACAACCGTCGGATCGTGTCTTCTTCTTCGACGTCGGTTACGTCCACGGGGTTACTCCTTTGTGCGTGCTTGGTCTTGCGTCCCGTGAATTTCACGAACGAGCGTCGTGGATTCCGGGGTTCACCCATGGTCCCGCCATAGTGACGGGAGGCACACTCAACGCTAGACCGGACGACGATTCGACGGCAAAACGCCCCTCGCCTCATCTGCTCCGGATCGATCAACGGCTAAGGAGCCACAATCATGTCCAACGAGGCGAAGAGTGCCTTGCTCGCAATCGGAGTTCCGTTCGTCGGGGTGCTGGGCGGGATAGTTGCGCTCTCCGGATCCGAACTGACTGTTCTCGGATTTCCCATTTTGTTCGCGTGGCTTTTCCTGTGGATGCCGCTGACCTCGTTGTGTCTCCACATGGCATGGAAGTTCTTTGACCGCAAGGACTTCGAGGAAGCGGAACGAAACGAACTGGCTCAGGCCAAGACCGAGATCGGGGATCCGACATGATCGCTGCAACATTTACGCTCGTGCTACTCCTCGCGCTCGGCGCCGGAGTGCTTTCACGCCGTGGAAGCAAAAAAGAGATCTCCGACTACCTCGTGGGCGGGCGATCTTTCGGTCCCGTGCTGGTTTTCATCCTGGGAGCAGGTGAGGCCTACAGCATCGGTACGCTCATTGGATTCCCCGGCGGTGTGTACGCCCACGGGGCAAGCTACGGCGTCTGGTTCATCGGATACATCTTGCTTGCCTATCCGATCGGATACTTCTTTGCGCCCTACCTCTGGCGGGCAGGTAAGCGGTACAACGCGATGACGCTGCCCGATGTGGCCGGGCGGCACTTTCGGTCGCGCGGGTTGGAACTGACAATCGCGATTGCCTCGGTAGTCTTCCTCATTCCCTGGGGGCAGTTGCAGCTTGCCGGCCTCCAGGTCGCGCTGAGCGGACTTGGCATCACCATCAACCCGACGGTGGCAGTTTTCGTCGGCGCTGCGCTTGCTCTGCTCTTCCTCCTGCTTTCGGGTGTACGTGCACCGGCGTTCGTGTCTTACGTCAAGGACGCAGCTCTGCTGCTGGGAGCGATCCTGATCGGACTGGCCGCCACGGCCAAATCCGGCGGTATCACGAAGCTCTTTGCCGATGCGGCATCCCATGGGGCCGGGCAGGCCTCGCAATCCACCGTCACCGGTTCGTCGCTGACCTTCGTGCTCACCACAATTGTGTTCCAGTCACTCGGCTTTTTCGTCTTCCCCTTCATCGTGCAGGCCGTGCTATCGGCGAAGTCCGAGGCAACCCTCAAGCGAGTCGCCCGATTCAACCCGCTGTACATGCTCATGTATCCCTTCCTCGTCGCTGCTGCCTTCGGAGCAATTTCATTGCTGCCCAACAAGCTCGAGGGCGCAGAGTCCAACGAGGTCCTCCTGCAACTGTCCCGCCTCGTGCTCCCGGACTGGCTGACCGGAGTGGTGGCGGGTGGTGCGGCACTGTGCGCGATCGTTGTTCTGTGTGGCTCGGCGCTGGGAATCGGCTCGATCGTCTCGCGAAACATCGTTCCTGGAATACCCGAATCACGTCAGAGAGTGTGGGTGCGCGGGGTCATAGTCGCCTACCTCGGCCTCTCGCTGATCCTCACCCTCGCCGCACCCCAATTGCTGCTGACGCTGGTGAATACCGCGTATTACGGGGTGACCCAGGCCGTGGTGGTGTTCGCGACGATGATCTTCGGGTGGAAGCTGCGACCGGCAGCGCTCGCGATGGGCGTGGTGCTCGGCGACGTGCTGGTGCTCTGGCTGTACCTCGACACACACGGCACGGTATCGATGTGGTTGGCGGACAAAGGCATGAACATCGGTGCCGCAGCCCTTGTTCTGAACGTGTTGTTCGTGTCCGCCACCCGGGTGATGTGGCCTCCTGTCGAAGCGGTTTCGGGCCTCCGTGCAGAAAATCGATCGGCACCAGTGCCTTGCCCCGCAGTCCCGACCGCGAAGGCGGATATCCGATGACTCGGACACTACTCACCGCAGATGCAATCCTCACCCAAGACGCAGCGTCACCCCAGGTTGAGGCGCTCGTCCTCGATGGAGGCCTGGTTGTCGCCACCGGAAGTCGAAAGGACATGGGGGAGTACACCGGACCGGAAACTCGTCGGCTCGATCTCGCCGGCGCTACTGTGATCCCGGGGCTGATCGAGTCGCACATTCACCCGACCTACTCCGGCTTGACTGACGGATGGGCTGATTGCCGGACGCCACCGTGCGCCTCGATCACGGATATCCAAGGGGCTCTGCGGAACTCAACTCCCACTCACGGCTGGATACGTGGATGGGGGTACGACGACACACAACTTCGAGAAGGTCGCCATCTCACACGCGATGACCTCGACGCAGTCTGCACCGACCGCCCGATCATCGTTCTGCACATCTCGGGGCACTTTGCGGTGGCAAACACTGTTGCGCTTGCAACTGCAGGCATCGACGAATCGACGGTGGATCCCGGGGACTCGCAGTTTCCGCGTGGGGCGGACGGGAGGCTCACAGGGATGGCCTGGGAAATCGACGCCGTGGCACGGTTGAGTGGCGCGATACCAGACCTGACACAGGCAGAGGTGCAGACCGCGTTGCTGCGTAGCTTGACACTGGCGCGTTCGCGAGGAATCACGACCGTCCACGATCTAGGGGTCGGCCTGTCGGCGGGCATGCAGGAGTTGGCCGCCTATCGTGCCCTGGACACCATGGGCGAGATGCCCGTGCACACGGTTGGCTTCCTTCGGGGTGATCTCGCGATCGCAGAACTGGAGGAAAGGAACATCGCTTTCACGGCTGCACCGGCCCCAGGGTCACGCTTCCGCCTGGCCGGCGCCAAATTCTGGGCGGATGGGTCCATTCAAGGATTGTCTGCAGCCTTGCGAACTCCGTATACCTGCAGCCCGAACCATCACGGTGATCTGCTCTATCCGCAGGAGCAACTCGACGACATGGTTCTCCAGGTGCACCGCGAGGGAGGTCAGGTCGCGGTGCACGCCAACGGCGATGCGGCTGTAGCCGCCGCCATCGCGGCGCTGCGCAGTGCGCACCGCAGTGACGGACGTCGAGCGCGGCACCGTATCGAGCACTGCCAGGTGAGTGGGCCTGCGGATCTCGAGGCGATACGTGATGCCGAGATCGGGGTGAGCTTTTTCGTCAACCATGTTTTTCATTGGGGCGATCGTCACCGTGACCGTTTCCTCGGTCCTGAGAGAGCCGGCAACCTGGACCCGCTGGCGTGCGCCGATGACATCGGCTTGAAATTCGGGCTGCACTCGGATTGCCCGATAACGCCGATGGATCCCCTCCAGACGATTAGGACTGCTGTGAATCGGCTGACCATGGGCGGTGCCGTGCTTGGCGCCCACCAACGGATCGGAGTGCAGCGTGCAGTGCAGGCCATGACTGTGGACAGTGCGTACTTGGTCCATGACGAAGGACGGGTGGGGATCTTGGCGCCGGGTCGTCGTGCGGACCTTGTCGCGCTCGACGGCACTCTTGCTGCTCTCGCAGACGCTTCGTCCGACATTCCTCAGCCTGCACTGGTCATGGTCGACGGCCGGTAGCGCATGAGATTGATTTCGTCCCAACGGATACCAGCTCGAGGTGGAGATTCGTGCAGTTGCTCGACAGTGAAGTTGTTCGGCGCTGTGCAGTTACGGCTGCCGCCGCGGCCGCGGTCTGTCGTTCGATCGGGCCCGGCGTGGTCGATGGCGACGCAGTGACGGGCAAGAGTTTCTTCCTGCAGGATGGCGGCTGGCCGGGCACCTGAACACATGTCCGGTTTCTGGAGCAAAGTCGGGACGAGGAGCGTGCCACCCTTGTAATCTCGCACGGGAGTTTGCGGGGCGCGGGGTATCCCGCACAGCGAATGAGAGGATGAAGGTGACAACTGTCTACACGCGCCGCCGAGGGGCGCGCCCTTTCGGAATCGCCCTCGCTGCGCTGGTCGCTATGGGTGCGGCCCTGACAGGCCCCACACTCGCCTCCGCTTCGAGCGGCGACCTGCAATTGGGTTCGAGTCAGTTCGGATCGTCCGGGGAGCAACCGCCGCTGCCGGAGATCCCACCGCCGTCCGCGGCCGAGATCAGGCTCGACGAGGCGCGGAACTTCCGCGATATCGGCGGGTATCGGACTACCGACGGCAGGACCGTCCGGACAGGCCTGGTGTTCCGTTCCAACAAGCTCAGCTCGCTCAATGAGACTGATCTGGCAAAACTCACCGCCGCGAACCTGACCCTCGACGTCGACCTGCGCAACGCCTCCGAACGTGCGGAGGATCCCGATCGGATCCCCGCCGGGGTCACCTACCAGGTCGCCGACGTCGTCAGTATCGAACACGGCATCGCGTTCCACGAGTTCGTTCCCCTGACCCTCGGTCGCGCGTTGATCGACGGCGCAGTCAAGGGAACCTCGAACATCGGCCAGAGCATCGGCTACCCGTTCATGGTCAACTACCGTGGTTCCGATGTCGCCTTCCGTGACCTGCTGACTGCGATCGCGAACAACTCCGACGGCGCAACCGTCTACCACTGCAGTGCAGGGAAGGACCGCACCGGTTGGGGTACCGCGATCCTGCTGACCATTCTGGGTGTCCCCCGTGAGTTCATCAGTGCCGATTTCATGGCGTCGAACACGTACCTGGGCCGGGACGACGCGGTGGACCTGTCGTGGCTCGATGCGGCGTATGCACAGGTGGACCGGCTCTACGGCGGTATGGATACTTACGTACGGGAGGGCCTCGGCGTCGACCAGGGCACTGTCGACTCTCTGCGCGCCAAGCTTCTCCTCTAAGCGGAGCTCCACGCCCGGCTTCTTGCCTACTCGGACCTTCTTCTGTCCCAGTGCGACCTGTGGTTGCGGGAGCGCGCGATTGTGTGGCGCCGCTCCTGGGGTGGGCCCGAGGTTTCTTGGCCGTGTGCGATCACCAAGTGGCGCAAGAACTTGGCGCGCAAGAATCACGACTGGTCATGGACTCGACGCTGGCCAATTGGTCAGCATCGAATCGAGAGCCTCGAGGATTCTTGCCCAGCTTTCGGCGCTGTCCGGTGCACTGTGGCTGAACGATCCACCCAGCTCGAGGCTGGCGTACCCATGAAAAACGCTGCCGAGCAACCGAACTGCGTGGGTCTGATCGAGATCGGTGAGGTTGTACCCGCGCAGAATCGATCGCATCATCTGCGAGTGTCTGAAACCCGCGCTCGCGGCCGCGGCCTCCGGGGTGAGGCGCATCTGTGACGCGGCGTACCGACCAGGGTGTGACCTCGCGTAGTTGCGGTACACGTTCGCGAAGGCGGTCAAGGCGTCGCGGCCGGACCGACCGGCCACGGCGTCGGCAGCCTGGTCGGCCATCTCTTCCAAGGCAAGCAGCGCGATTCTGGTTTTGAGGTCGTTCGAACTTTTCACGTGCGAGTACAGGCTTGCGACCTTGACGTCGAACGCTCTGGCGACCGCCGATACGGTCACCTGCTCGAAGCCCACCTCGTCGGCCAATTCGGCGCCCGCCACGGCGAGGCGTTCGGGTGTCAGTCCTGCGCGAGGCATGTCCGTTGGTCCTGTTCGTCGAGAAGTGAAACCGCTTGCCTAAATAGTATAGGCAAATTACTGTGTGCTGTAGTTAAAACCTTCGCAACTTAGCTACAGGTGAATGAGATGAACAGCCAGAGCAGCTGGATTACTACCGCAATTTCCGAGGACATCGTGCGCGGAGCCCTCGAGCTCGAGCGGACCGAACGCGGTGTGCTGACACACCGTCTGCCTGCCAGAGCTCGCACGCAATTCGCTGACGGGCAGATGGCAATGGCGCAATCACAACCGTCCGGAGTGCGGCTGGTGTTCCGAACCAGCGCTACGGCCATCGAACTCGACACTCTGCCCACGAAAATGATCTACATCGGTGCTCCGCCGAGGCCGCAAGGGGTGTACGACCTGATCGTCGACGGCGAACCAACCGGGCACGCAATCGCTGAGGGTGGCAACACGGTGACGATCGACATGGCGACCGGTACCGCTCAGAGACAATCCGGACCCGTCAGCACCATCCGCTTCGCGGACTTGCCCGCGCGATCCAAGACCGTCGAGATCTGGTTGCCGCACAACGAAACCACCGAACTTGTCGCATTGCGAACCGACGCCCCGCTCGAACTCGCAGTCGGCACGAAGCGCGATGTGTGGCTCCATCACGGAAGCTCGATCAGTCAAGGCTCCGGCGCTGAAAGTCCCTCCCGCACTTGGCCTGCTCTCGCAGCCTCCCTCGGCGGCGTGGATCTGATCAACCTCGGGTTCAGCGGCAGCGCTCTGCTGGACCAGTACGTCGCCCGCGCTATGCGAGACACTCCTGCCGACCTCATCAGCATCAAGATGGGCATCAATCTGGTCAACTCCGACGTGATGCGCCTGCGGGCCTTCACGTCGGCAATGCATGGCTTCCTCGACACGGTCCGCGACGGTCATCCAGTGGCTCCACTGCTGGTCGTCTCGCCTGTCTATTGCCCGATTCACGAAGACACGCCTGGACCTGGTGCATTCGATTTCGACGCGCTTGCCAGAGGCGAAATGCGATTCGTTGCTACCGGCGATCCTGCCGAGCGTGCAGCCGGAAAGCTGACGCTGCGCTCTATTCGGGAAGAGTTGGCGCGCATCGTAACCCAGCGATCGGCGGCTGATCCCAATCTGCATTACGTCGACGGGCGCGATCTCTATGGTGCGGCCGAGAACGAAGAGTTGCCGCTTCCCGATCAGCTCCATCCGGACGCTGCGACGCACCGTCTCATAGGCGAACGCTTTGCCCAACGGGTATTCGCAGACGACGGCGCATTCGCACGCACGGTGTGATCGCGCAATCTGGTTCGATCGGATTTCACACGATTTGACCCTGACGTAGCGTGAGGGCTCACGATGACTTCATGACCGATACTTACCCGGCATTCGACATCAGCCCCGTCCCTGTCCCCGCTACAGACGCCGTGCCTCCGGAACAGTTCCGAGGTCTCTACGGAATGCCCATGTTCGTGTCGGTTCCGACATCGGATCTGGCCGAATCTGCCGACTTCTGGATCCGTGGGCTCGGTTTCTTCGACCTCTTTTCGGTACCGGATCGACTGACGCACCTGCGACGCTGGGCATTTCAAGACGTTCTGCTCGTGCCCGGCGAATGTGCAGATTCACCACCGTCCGTCAGCGTGAGCTTTGCGTGTGTGCTGAGTCAGATCGATCAGATAGCCAAGGCGTGTGAGGAATTGCGGCCCGGATGCACCAGCGGTCCACATCTGAAGCCGTGGAATTCACTGGAGTTGGAGATTGTGACACCGGAGAACGCGCGTGTGATCATGACGGCCGCTCGTCCGTACGACCCGAACAGTGCCGAGGCCGAGCATCTGCGAGGCATGGGAATTGACGGACCCGTCGACTGAACCGAGGTCTGACGCTGTGGCCTCCCGAACCGCGTCTGTCAGACTGGATCACGTGACGGACCAACTCTTCGGAGACGAGGCAGACAGTGCTCTCACTGTCGGTGCTGCCGCATCACGACTAGGCATAACCGTACGTACCCTCCATCATTGGGACGCAATCGGTTTGGTGCGTCCGTCCGGGCGCAGTGACGGGGGCTACCGGCAGTACACCGACGCGGACCTCGGCCGCATCGGCCGGGTGCTTGTCTACCGTGACGTGGGTTTGTCGCTCGACGAGATCAGGATATTGCTCGATGCGCCCGCAGCCCACGTGGACGAGACGCTGCGTGGGCAGCGCGCCGAGTTGCGGCAACGGATAGCCGACTTGGAGGAACTGGGCGAGTCCTTGGATCGCATCATCGATGCCAGGAAGTCGGGTGTGCTGTTGCCGGCACACGAGCAGGTGTCGATCTTCGGCCGACACTGGCAGCCGTCATGGGGACCTGAGGCGCACGAGCGTTGGGGTGACAGTGCGCAGTGGGCGCAGCACGCGGAACGGTCGGCGGGTAGGACCGCTGAGGATTGGCAGAAGATCGCCGACTGCGTCGAGACGCTCAACGAAAATCTGGCGCTGGCCTGCCGATCCGGTGTCGAACCGGGAAGCGCCGAGGCGAATTTGCTGGCAGAACGGCACCGAGCGTCGATCGGGGTTTACTTCGACTGCACACATTCGATGCAGGTGTGTCTGGGACGGATGTACGTGGCCGATCCGGGATTCACCGCGTTCTACGAGCAGGTCGAGACCGGTCTGACAGTGTGGCTCCGCGCTGTCATCGATGCGAATGCTCGGGCCAACGGGGTTGTCCCCGAATCGGCGACGTGGGTGTGAGTGAGCTGGTGGTCGCTCGTCAGTCCAAAGACGCACACGCAGTGCACCACGGTCGGCCGTCGACTCCGGGGGCACGATGGGACACTGCGATGCGCGCGGCCAAAATGCAGCTTTCGTTGTCGTGATAGACGTCGAGATCCGAAGGAACCGTCGAGTGGAACGCCGGGACCTTCATGTCTACCTCCGTTGTGGCTCGCCAGGGAGTTGGCTCGTTGCGGCAATCCTCCCACCACAGAGATCATCTCGCCTGTCGGCAGAAGCAGGGCCGTTGCTCGGCCATATGGCCAGGGGTCGACACGTGCGGTCCCGTCCGCGCGATTATGCAGCCCCGCAGCGACTTACAGGTGTGGTTACTTGGTCGCCCTGCCTTCCGAACAGATGCGCACTGCGTGCGCGGTGTGATCTTCGACGGCGCTCACCGCAGAGAATCCCGCAGGGATAGGCTGGACGGATGCGTGGAGAGTACAAGGTTCCTGGTGGAAAACTGGTCGCGGTCGACGTCGAGGTGGCGGACGGTCGGCTGGCCGAAGTCGCAGTCTCGGGGGACTTCTTCCTCGAGCCCGACAGCGCGCTCGACGACATCAACTCGGCGTTGCGCGGAATGCCCGCCGACTCGGATGCAGAACAGTTGGCACATGCCATCTCCACTGCGCTCGACGAGTCCGTCTCGATGATCGGCTTCACGCCGCAGTCGGTCGGCATCGCGATCCGGCGCGCACTCGGCCACGCCACGAGCTGGGCGGATCACACGTTCGACCTCATCCCGCCGGTGGTTCTCGATCCCGCGATGCACGTCGCGCTGGACGAGGTCATCGCGCGTGAGGTCGCATCGGGTGAGCGTCCGCCGACATTGCGTTTCTGGGACTGGGACTCGCCCTTGGTCGTGATCGGATCGTTCCAGTCCGTGCGTAACGAGGTCGACTCCGAGGCGGCTGCGCGGTACGGCATCGGGGTGGTGCGCCGAATCTCCGGTGGCGGCGCGATGTTCATGGAACCGGGCAACTGCATCACGTACTCGTTGGCAGTACCGGCGTCATTGGTCGAGGGTTTGAGTTTCGAGCAGTCCTACGCGTTTCTCGATCAGTGGGTCATGGGAGCGCTTGCCGAGGTCGGTATCAACGCTCGGTATGTGCCGCTCAACGACATCGCCTCGGACAAGGGCAAGATCGCCGGCGCCGCTCAGAAGCGATTCGCGTCCGGCACTGTGCTCCATCACGTGACCATGGCCTACGACATCGACGCTGAGAAGATGACGCAGGTGTTGCGAATCGGACGAGAGAAGATGTCGGACAAGGGAACCAAGAGTGCGGCCAAGCGCGTCGATCCGCTGCGTTCGCAGACCGGAATGACGCGTGCAGCAATCCTGGAGTCGTTTGCGCAGCACTTCCGAGGTCAATACGACACCCACGACAGCGATTACACGGACCCGGAGTTGGAGCAGGCGCGCAAGCTGGTGGACACGAAGTTCAGAACCGAAGAGTGGACTCACCGCGTCCCGTGAAACCGAGAAACCGGGACGAGACCCGAGCGGTCTCGTCCCGGTCGCCTAGGTAGCCGGAGTCGCTGAGTTTGCCCCGAGGAGCTCGGCGTCGGCCGTCCCGGAGTTCCGCTTCGGAATGGTGAAAGTTGCGCTCACGCACAGGATTGCGATGACGAAGCACGCCACTGTGTACCAGAGGTTCCCGATGGGATCTCCAGCGCTGGTGGAACCGTCGACCGCGTCGAAGAAGTCGGGAAGCGCACTCGCCCACAGGACGGCCATGACAACCAGGTACACCACGCTGTAGATCTGCACGAACCTGTTGGTGTGTGCAGGAGTGTTCGATTCTGCCGAGCGCAGGTGCGTCCATTGGCGGACGAGAACCACGATCGCGACCACTGTGAGGACTGCAAGTTCAGCGGCGTAGAGGAACCCGCGGACAGTGTCGCTTCCCATACCGAAGACCGTCGCCGGGAGCGGGAGAATGAACGTACCCAGCGAGGCCAGCAGGCCGATCACGATGGTGCGCCATACCAATTGAAGTCCGGAGAAGTGCTTGCCGGCATCGACGTGCCGTCCGACGAAGTACTGGACGCAGAATGCCAACGACATCGGCCACAGCGCGGCGAAGACGACCACGCTGGGAAGTGGAACCGCGTCGAACATGGGTTGGTTGATCGGGTTCGACGTCGACCACTCCCACCACCGCAACTGGGGCCCCAGGTGGTCGAAGATTTCGTAGAACGCATGGTGGACGAAGCCGACGCAGACAGCGCCCAGTAGTGGACCGTATTTGCGGAAAACGCCGAGCATTCTGACTATTTCGAAGGCCAACGTCGCCATCAGTGGATAGATGGCAACGATGTACAGCGGCAGTCGACCCCACATGAAGTCGACGGTGAACACGTTGTGCGCGAACATCGTGTCCACTTGTTCTTCGATGCCGAACGCCGCCGGGAAGTACAGCGGAGGCTCGATGATGAACAGGTAGGCGGTGGCGCCGAACCAGAGAACCAGATTGGTGGGGTCGCCGTTGCGGCGCAACCGCACGATCGCCAGGACCAGTGCGAGCACCGAGCCGACGATGATGGTCCATTCGAGGACGGGCAGGGTCCAGTTCTCCAGCGCCGCCGGGTTACGGAACTCGACGAGTCCACCTGCTTCCTGACAGGAGAAACCGAGTTCTGTTGCGAGCTGGGAGAACGTGGGGGAGCAGTGTTCTGCCATCAGTTGGCCCCTGACGTGATCGACTCGGCTAGTGCCTGAGATTCGGCGGTGTACCAGCGTGTGCAGTCGTAGCCGTCGTCGTAACGCTTGAACCACTGGTCGGCGAGTGCGGGGAGTTTCTCGTGGTCCGGGTTGTGATTGGGCATCTGGCTGCGGAAGACACCGCCGAGTGCGACGAGTTGTTCTCCGAGTTGAAGGTGATCGAAGGCGCGAGGCATCGTGCCCTTGGTCAGATACGGAGCGAACGACGTCAGAATCTTCTGCTTGGTGCGGTGGGTGGCGAACATCGACAGTGAGTCGACTTGCCGCTCGGAGAGCGGAACGTGCTGGTTGAAGCCTGCGCAGGCGATACGAATCACCTTCATGACGTGTGCGAAGATCGACGGCGCCATTCGCATCCGGTAAAGCTCGCTTCCGACAACGGAATTGAAGATGATCAGAGCCGAGCTGCGATGCTCGACCTCCTCGACGAAGTGCCAGATGAACAGTGACGCGACGCGGTCGTCTCCCGGGCGGAACAAGGTCGCCTCGTTGTCGAGCATCAGCTTGAACACCGGAGTGAAGGTCGCCTCCAGATCTGCGGTGTATGCAAGCCGGTAGTTCAGCGAGGTCGCCTCGGTCAGTAGATCGAATTCACCGATCACAGCGTCGAGCGTGTTCTGTAGTCCGGGGTAGCGCCTGATCAGAGCCTTCACATGCTGGCGGTGCGCGGTCGAGTGATGGCCTTCCTGACGCATGAACGCCACGGCTTCCTCGGCCACTTCAGGATCGCTGATCCGCGACTTGGTCTGCATGATCATCTTCACGATCATCTTCTCGAAACCGATGGCCAGGAACGAGACCGCGTTGGACATGCTCGACCAGGCCGGGTTCTCCGGGTTCCACAGGAAGGGAACGTCCTGATCCTCGAATCCGAAGTCCATTTTTCGGGGTTGAAGGTTGGTCACTTGTCGAACCTCGTCTTTCGGAGGGGCTGGTCAGGTGGCCGCTCTGGCACTCGAAGCCACGTGTGGCGGTAATCATACATATTGGTGTGCAGTTGTATGTTCACTTTCGGAGAGGGGAGTGAATTCGAGGGGCGCAGATGCAAAACCTGCCTGTGTTAGCCTGTGGCTCTTGGACTTCGAGCGCAAAGACATGGTTCGAGCCTCGTTCGAGCGAGGAAGTGGGCAGTGGCACGAAGGCGTGGGTGGGGCGGCAATCCACCGGACAGTGACGAAGATGCGTCTCGTCGCATTGTCGAGGCCGCGGTCGAGTTGATCGGACGGACGAGTTCGGAAATCAGCATCGGCGACGTCGCCGAGTCACTGGGCGTGATCCGGCAGACCGTGTATCGATACTTCCCCAGCGCCGACGCTCTGATGCGGGCAGCGGCAATCGCGTCGGTCGACGGCTACCTCGATCGGCTCACCACACACGTGAGCGGCATCGAAGATCCCGTCGAGGCGATGACCGAGGGTGTCGTCTACACCCTGACCCAGGTCCACCGAACGCCGCATCTCGGCATTCTGCTCACCAGCACGAATTCGAGTCTTCATCCCGAGGGTCTGACCTCTCAGGAGGCGCAGGCCTTCGGAATGGCGATGATCACCCGCTTCGACGTGGACTGGGTGCGTTTCGGATACGACGACGCATCACTTCAGGAACTGGTCGAATACGTCCTGCGGACGATGCAGTCGTTTTTCCTCGCGCCCGGCGACCCGAAGCGGAGCGACGAGGAACTGCGGCGATACCTACGGCGCTGGATGGGTTCTGCGATCATCGCCCAGGGAAATTCTGTCAGCGGTGATCCGATCAGCGCAGAACCAGAGTCAAAACAACCGCGCTGACGCACGCGGCGATGACGACGATCAGCGCGAACAGGTCGGCGAGCTGAGGGCGCTTGGGGTACGCCGCGATCAAACCGGTGCCCCCGCGAGCGGAGATCGCTTCACCCATCTCGGCAGAGCGCCGAATTGCCACCGACATGGTCGTGGTGATCAGATCGACTATCGAATTGTCGGCAGCGCTGTTCACCACAGCTTTCGGGCGTAGTCGTCGCGCCGCCACCAGGGTGAGCATCTCGTCGATCAAGAGCGGAAGTGAACGAATGCAGAGGGCCGTCGCGATCGCCCACTCGTCGACCGGGATCTTGAGGAATCGCAGCGGTCTACCGAGCGTTGCCAGTGCCGGCGCCACATCGCTCATCGACGTGGTCCATGCCAACATCAGTGAGACGCAGAGCAATACAAGACCGAACGTCACAGCTTGCAGGTAGATGAACACTGCGTCGAGGCCGATCGGAAGATTGATCAACGCGCCGAGCAGGATCAGCGCCCACAACCACCACGGAGGTCGCGGAACTGCAGTCGGGGGGATGCGTCCGATCACCGCGGTCAGCAACAACAATCCGAGTACGACGCCGATCGCCGGCCAGGACGGAGCGGTCACGACCACGATGCTGACGAGAACGACGGCAACGATCTTCGTTCCGGCCCACAATCGGTGGATCGGCGATGAAGTCGGGACTTCGCGCAGAAGTGTTGTCACGTCGTCGATCCTTCCAAGGCGCTGCTGGCGGCAGGGTCGAGGATGCGACCCTCCGACAGTCGAATTGTTCTGCTGCACACGGCGTCCATGCCGTCGACATCGTGGGAGATGACGACTACTGCGGTTCCGTTCCGACGAATCCACCTGAGTACGTTCAGGATTTCGTGTCGACCGGGTGGATCGAGACCGGCCAGCGGTTCGTCGAGGATGAGTACCCGCGGTTGGCGCACGAGGAGACCGGCCAGGACGACGCGTCGCATCTGTCCGCCGCTCAACTCGTCGATGCTGCGGCCGGCGGTGTGACGGTCGAGTCCGACGGCGTCGAGCGCCCACGAGACTTGCACCGATCCGATCTCCGGACCTCCGGCGGCCTCGATGTCTTCGGCGACGGTTCGGCGTTGCAGCTGCAGTCGCGAATGCTGGAACGTGAGACCGACGGTGCCGAGTTGGCGTGAGACGGGTTTGCCGTCGAAGACTGCGGTTCCCTTGCTCGGTGCGATCAAGCCCGCCATGATCCAGGCCAGAGTCGATTTACCGGAACCGTTGCCGCCCAGAACCAGCAGCCCGTCGCCGTCGCCGATTGTGAGGTTGACGTCCGACAGTGCGCGCCGCGACCACGGAGTCCGGTCGTTGTACTTGTGGGTGACATCGGTGAGTTGGAGGACAGCTCGAGTGCTGACCGGCCACGGCGCAGACGGCGGACCCCCGAACGTCGACGTCATCCAACCGGGTTGGTGATCGATCTGCCGTCCGCGTTGTAGTTGAATCACCCGATCTGCGTTGCGGGTGTCGGCGTGGTGATGGGTGACCAGTACCACGGCCATCGGGTGGCGTCGCGGAAGTTCGGCGAGGAGCGAGACCAATTCCTCCCGGCCGGCCTGATCGACCATCGCGGTGGCTTCGTCCGCGATCAGCAGAGCGGGGCGCCGCGCCAGCGCGGCTGCAACAGCCAGACGTTGCATCTCGCCACCGGACAGCCCGGAGGTCTCACGCATACCCATGCCCGCGAGTCCCACCTCGGCCAGCAGTGCATCGACGTCGGGATGCGACTCGGGGGGGAGCCCCCAGACGACGTCGTCCGCGACGCGGGTTCCGAGGATCTGGCTTTCGGGTCGTTGGAGGACGACGGCGGTTCCGCCGTGTCGGCCGAGACCGGCGGACCCGGGTCTCGTCAGCGTCCCGACAGTCGGCGCGCGACCGGCGAGCAACCGGGTGAGTGTGGACTTGCCCGAGCCGTTGTGGCCGACGACGGTGACGAACTCTCCTCGTCGCACGGTGAAGTTGACGTCGACGAGGGCCGGTGTCGTTGCACCCGGATAGGTGAAGCCCACGTGATCGAAAGTGACCGGCAGAGGATCGATCGGACGGTCGTCGGGTGCTGTCTGGAGCGGGTCGGCCGAAGGGAGTGCAGCCAATCGGTCGAGGACGGCGCCGAGGACGAAATAGGAGACGACGGTACTGAGGACGATTCCGGAGATGATGGACACGCCGATCCACAACCACCAGTAGTCGATGATCGAGCCGATGCTGTTCTCGATCCATTCGGCTGCGCCGACCAGTGTGGGGGCACGCTTCAAGATCTCGGCCACGCCCAACGCGGTGTTCTCGAGCGAGGTCAACAACAAGGTGCGCAGCGGAGCGAGAACAAGCAACAGGACTATGGAGAACAACGCCAGCGCGGGCCCGATGACCAATGACGACAGCAATGCGGAGACGAAGCCGAGACCGCGCCGCTTGACCGTACCGATGATTCCGCCGAGGAGAGCGCTCAATGCGACCGCCGCCGCAGATCCCGAACCCGCCGCGACAAAGGCGACTGCCGTGGCCGAGATACCGGCCGTCGTCACGGCGCGGACTCGGAAGCGCTGGGCAACAATTCCCATCGGAACGGCGGCCACGAGGTTGAGGGCGCTGGCCATGGGGATGACCGTGGCAATGACGGACAACGCGACCGTGAATCCGGCCATGACGGCACCCGTTGCCAACTCGAGTGGTCGAAGGTTGCCGGTTTCGCGGACTTGCGGACGGTTGCTCACTACGTCCAGTGTGCCAGTGGTGACATAACTCCCGCCCGACTGATGGTGAGCGCATCGGGGTGATTGCGTAGGCTTCACCTCAAACAATGCATCGGACGGAGCGTGGAAGACGTGAGTGCAGCACCCATCAGGGTCGGGGTTCTGGGAGCCAAGGGCAAGGTCGGTCGAGCGATCTGCGAGGCAGTGGAAGCTGCTCCCGATCTGGAACTCGTCGCTCAGGTCGACACCGGTGATCGCATCGAGACGTTTGTCGACACCCGCACTCAGGTAGTGGTCGATTTCACGCACCCCGACGTCGTCATGGGAAATCTGGAATTCCTCGTGGCCAACGGAATTCATGCAGTGATCGGCACCACCGGTTTCGACGAGTCCAGGCTTGCGACTGTTCAGTCCTGGCTCGACGCCCAGCCGGCAACGGGTGTTCTGATCGCCCCGAACTTCGCCATCGGTGCTGTGCTGTTGATGCGCTTCTCGGCTGCCGCGGCGCGCTTCTTCGATTCCGTCGAGGTCATCGAACTCCATCACCCCAACAAGGCAGATGCTCCCTCGGGCACCGCATACCGAACGGCCGCGATGATCGCCGAGGCTCGCGCGGAAGCAGGCGTGGGACGCAGCCCTGACGCCACCACGACCGAGCTCGAGGGTGCGCGCGGAGCGGACGTCGACGGCGTCCGGGTTCACTCCGTGCGGATGGCCGGACTGGTCGCGCATCAGGAAGTGATTCTCGGAACTCAGGGCGAGACACTGACCATTCGCCACGACTCGATCGACCGGAATTCGTTCGCGCCGGGCGTTCTGCTCGGTGTCCGCCAGATCGGCTCGCGTCCGGGTCTGACGGTCGGTATCGATTCCTTTCTCGATCTATGAACAAGACCACTCGCACCGTCGCACTGATCGTCGCGATTTGCATTGCGCTCGCGGTGTACTTCGTGCTGCTCGGCCAGCGCGGAATCCAGCTCGTCCAGGACGGTGGCGGCGCCGCGATCGGTCTCGGGATCGGCGTGCTGATCCTGCCGTTCCTGGGGCTGTGGCTCGTCATCGCCACGCTCCGTGCCGGCTTCACGCACCAGCGCCTCGCGCAGCAGATTCACGACGAGGGCCTCGCTGTCGACGCGTCTGCGCTTCCGAAATTGCCTTCGGGCCGGATCGAGCGAGCGGCTGCCGACGAGTTGTTCGCCCAGATCAAGGTCGACTGGGAAGCAGACCCGGACAACTGGAAGCAGAACTTCCGACTCGCTCGCGCCTACGACTATGCCGGTGACCGAAGCCGGGCTCGGGAAACCATGCGACGGGCAGTCGAACTGGAACGCCGTTCACGAGGCAAGTAGGTGTCTACGCCGCGAAGCGGGGCCTGCTGAGACGCTACCGCTCCGGAACGGTTGTGGGAGATGACGGATCCGGAGTGGTGGGGTCGAATGGCGGCGGGTTGTTCGGGTCGAAGCTCGTCACCGGCACCGAACAGGTCGCGCCCACTTCGGGATACGTGTTCGGGTTGACGCGCAGAGCCGAGACGAACTGATCGATGCGCGCGTCCGCGGCGTTGTCGAGCTTGAGCTGACGGCCCCACGACTGCAGCGAGATCGGCGAATCCAGGGTCGGATACGGCGACATCAACGTGTAGCTCATGCCCTCGACTCGCTGTGCCAAGCGAGCCTGATCCTCGCTCGAGACGAGGTCGGGGTTGTACGTGATCCACACGGCCCCGTGCTCGAGAGAATGGACCGCATTCTCGGTCCGAATCGCTTGTGGATAAACAACTCCGGTGCAGTTTGCCCAGACCGAGTCATGACGGCCGCCGAAGGGCGGTGAATATGTGTACGCCACGCGTTCGTTCGGGCGTACGTGTTGGGCTGCTGGGTAGTCGACCGTGACAACTCCGTCGATGGCTTCGGACGGATCCGGGTTGTCGATGCTCGGAACAAACGCATCCGGGCGCGGTGATCCTTCGAGGGAATTCGCACACGAAGCCAGTGCGAGAACTGCCGAGACCACCACTGTCGCTCGAAGTTGTTTGTTCACTCGGCCATGATAGCGGCGCCTGTCCGCTTTCCCGGGGACGCGAATCGACTACGACCCGAGAGAGCCGCTCGCTCCGCCCGACAGTGCGATGTCGCTGGCGCCGCGAAGAATTCGGATTGGTGGTAATGGCCCTCGGTATGCCTCGGAGCCACTGATCAGATCACCGGCAGCGTCGAACGCGATCGCCTCACCTTGTGGCTCGTCGGGAAGGGGGACGCGAATCGGGTTGGTGTTCAACGCTTTCACGATATCGCCGTCGGGAGCTGCGTACAGGTAAGCGTCGGTATACGTGCGGAGCGCTACCACCGTGCCGTCCTTGCTCACGGCGCCGCCGGTGACAGCCATCGTTCCGGCGTGGGGAACGGGCCCACCGGGTGTGAGGGTGGGAGTAAATCTGAGCTGACCTACTTTGGCCAACATGGTCGGCGAGCCCGTACTCAGATCCTGAACCTGCTGTCGCTCAGCGGTTGTGTAGACCACGCTTGCACCTAGGTAGTCCTTGGTGACGATGACGGGAACCCCGTCGCTCTGGATCAGTAGTGTCTCGGCGTCGTGCGCGCCGTCGGGATAGACCAGGGGGTAGGAGGTCGCCGCACCTGAAGCCGGATCGAGTTCGATCAGCCCGACCGACGTTCGTACCGCGTTGTTGTCGCCGATGTCTGCCAGCCACAGATGGCCGTCGGGAGTCGACGACAGATCCTCGACGTCGACACGAGGGGTGCCCACGCTGATCCAGCGCTGCACGTGGCAGTTCGAATCGAGTTCGGCGACCCGATCGTCGGAGCCGCTGTCGCCGATTGCGTACATCCCGGCCGCGGTGACGGTGAGTCCGGACAGCTCGGAAAGGCCTGCATCGGTGGGTGTGCACAGTACGTCGAAGACGCGGGCCTGTTGCGCCGCCGCAGGAACGGTGTGAACGCCGACAATCGCGGCGGCGAGAACAACCGATCCGGCAGCCCAAGCGACTGAGTGGGTGAGCGGTCGATTCCAGATCACGATGCAGTCCTCCAGGCCGAAGAATCGGGACTTAGTACCCAGAGAATACTGGACGTCCGTCTCACTTTGACCGAAACTGCAAGAAATCGCATCTGCCGAGACGCCGTGATGCGTCAGTGATTCACCGAGTGAATCCGCGTGCAGGAGGGGATACTCGACTCACCGGAGATCGGCGGCGACGAGCAGGAAGTGACGAAGCGATGGCGAAGAGTGAGTCCGACAAGCAAGGCGCAGATTCCCCGTCTCGGTTGATCGACAAGCGAATCGAGGAACTCGGAGACTGGCGGGGCGAGATGCTCGCCCGGATACGAACTCTGATCAAAGAAGTGGATCCGGATGTGGTGGAGGAATGGAAGTGGCGAGGTGTTCCCGTGTGGTACCACGCCGGAATGATCTGTACCGGTGAGACTTACAAGAGCGCAGTGAAGGTGACCTTTGCCAAAGGCGCATCACTCGACGACGCTTCAGGACTCTTCAACTCCAGCCTCGAGGGCAATACGCGGCGGGCGATCGATTTCCACGAGGGCCAAGCCGTCGACGAAAAGGCGTTCAAGGCACTCGTTCACGCCGCGATTGCCCTGAACACCTCGAAGAAGTGACGCCCTGTCAGAGATGATGTTCAGCGAGGTCGAACGCACTGAGTAGCGTGCGGAATTTTGTACTGGTCTCTCTCAATTCGATTTCCGGGTCGGAAGTAGCGACGATGCCGCCGCCGGCGTAGGCCCGCGCCGAGAGGCCGTCTGCTGCGATCTCGGCGCAACGAATAGCTACCATCCACTCGCCGTCTCCAGTCCGGTCGCACCAGCCCACGGCACCGGCATAGAACCCACGATCGGCTTCGGTTGCGGTGATGTGCTCGCGTGCGGCGACCGTCGGTGTGCCGCAGACAGCGGGAGTCGGATGCAGCGCCATTGCGAGTTCGAGCGAGGTCAGGCTCGGGTCGATCAGGACACCTTCGATCTTGGTCCCGAGATGCCACAGTTGCGGTGTCCGAAGGATTTCCGGTGCGCTGGGTGCATTGAAGGACGTGCACAGTGGTCCGAGTATCGCGCTGATGGAGTCGACGACAAACGCGTGTTCGGCCAGATCTTTGGTCGACGCGCGGAGTTGCTCGGCATTCGCCTCGTCCTGATCCGAATTCGGATGGCGTGCAATCGAGCCCGCCAGCGGGTGGCAGGTGACGACGCCGCCTCGCCTTTCGATCAGAACCTCGGGCGTCGAACCGACCAGCGAACGCCCGCGGTACTTTCCTCCGGCGGGGGACAGGTCGACGCAGAAACCGTTGTGCGCGTGATCGAGTGCAATCAGTTTCTCGGCCAGAGCGGCGGGGAAGATCGTGGACTCGGCCTCGATGGTCAGGGAGCGTGCGAGGACAACTTTGTCGAGTTCGCCTGCTCGAAGTCGTTCGATGGCTCCGCGGACCCTGTCGGTGTGGATCTGCGGGCTGGGTTCGAATCCGGCTACCCGCGAAGTGGGTAATGACGGGATGTTCGAGTGATATAGATCACCGCGGACTCGTGTGAAACTCAGTGGCGCGGTGAGGGCGGACGGCGTCTCCGGTGAGAACGGCAGGGCGCCGACGACCGAGTCGATGCGCCCGGTCTTGAGGGCTTCGGCAGCGTCGAAGGCCGAGTCGAATTCTTCGACTACTCCCGAAGTGCGGATCGACGTTTGCCTACGTGAGAGCAGGAAAACGGAGTCCGTTTCATCGTCAGTCCGGTTGTTGCGCAACGGGAATTCGGAGACTTCGGCGAGTGCTGACATGGACACCCTTCCAGTTCGACAGATTGCTTGTTATGTTGAGGCTAGCCTTAGTTTGGGTGAATTTGTGTTGCGAGCGCCCGGGTTGTGTACTTCCGTACCGTTATGGTTAGGCTGGCCTAAAGTCAAGGCGTGCGGACGGGGTCGACACGAGGGTTGGGTTGGCTCGATCTGAGCGCGTCGACCACTACTCGAGGAGACCGATGAGCAACACCGTGGACCGTGACCAGATCGTGCGCGACGTCGCCGAGGTTCTGTCGATGAGGGCAGAGCAACTCGGCGACGACGCGGACCTGGGTGACGAAGGCCTTGACTCGGTTCGCTTGATGACGCTCGTCGAACGGTGGCGGGGAGCGGGCGCGGATGCCGACTTCGCGGAGTTGGCAGAAGAGCCCACGATCAATGCCTGGGTTCAGGTCCTGTGCCCGCAGTGAGCGAGCGCCGAATCGCCGTGGTCACCGGTGCTGCGGCGGGGATCGGCGCCGCAGTGGCCCGTACGCTTGCGCGCGACGGGTATTCGCTGGCGTTGCTCGATCGCGACGACGTCGAATTGAAGCGGGTAACTGCGGAATTGGCAGAAACAATCGTCGAAGGCGCCGATATCGAGAGTCACGTCGTGGACGTGACCGATCGGCAGGCAGTCGACGCTGCAGTGGCCTCGACGATGGACACGTTCGGCCGGATCGACGCGCTCGCGCACGTCGCCGGAATTCTCGACACCGGATCGGTGCTGGACTCCGATCCGGACCAGTGGCGGAAGATATTCGGCGTCAACGTCTTCGGATTGCTGAACGTGCTGCAAAGCGTGGGACTGGAAATGCGTCGCCGTCGGGCCGGGGCGATCGTGGTCGTCTCGTCGAACGCGGCCGGTGTCCCACGTATCGGGATGGGTGCTTACGGTTCGTCCAAAGCTGCTGCCACCATGTTGGTTCGAACCGCTGGACTGGAGCTGGCTACTGACGGCATTCGTGTCAACGTGGTCGCTCCGGGATCCACCGACACAGCGATGCAGCGGTCACTGTGGTCGGACCCTTCCGACGATTCGGGTGCCGACGCGGTCATCGAAGGCAATCTGGCGAGCTATCGCCTGGGTATTCCGCTCGGAAAACTGGCCACCGCAGACGATATCGCGGACTCGGTGCACTTCCTGCTGTCCGACCGGGCGGCCCACATCACCATGCAGGCGCTGTACGTCGACGGTGGAGCGACGCTCAAAGCGTGAGACGTATTTGCTGACAGTACTTTCGAACAGGAGTCACTTGCATGACCTCGAGGATCGCTCGCGAGCCCTTGGCACCCGTCGCACAGTATCCACCCGATTTGGTGACGTATTATCGGGAACGAGGCTATTGGACTGACGAGACGCTGGCCGGATTCGTCACGGCCGCGGCCGCACGGCATCCCGACAACGAAGCGGTGGTCGGCAGCGATGCCTTTGGCACACAGACACGGCTGACGTATTCCGACCTCGATCGTCGCAGCTCGGCCGTGGCCGGAGGCCTGTCCGGCTTGGGTGTTCGCGCCGGTGACCGGGTGCTTCTGCAGCTGCCGAACATCGTGGAATACGTCGAAGCATTGTTCGGTGTGTTGAAGCTCGGCGCCCTGCCGGTATTCGGGTTGCCGGCGCATCGCCGAACCGAAATCGGATACTTCTGCCAGTTCGCTGATGTCGCTGCCTATATCGTCGCCGACCGTCATGGCGGGTTCGACTACCGCGCGCTGGCGCGTGAGGTGAACGAAGGCCTCGAGACTCCGCCTGTTGTGATCGTGGCCGGTGACCCCGAAGAGTTTGTCGGTTTCGATTCGCTGCGCGGATACGAGGTTCCCGTTCTTGCCGACGTCGATCCGTTGTCGGTCGCCTTTCTTCAGCTTTCCGGTGGCACGACCGGTGTTCCGAAGCTGATTCCGCGAACGCACGCCGACTACCTCTACTCGGTGCGAGCGTCCAACCCGATCTGTGGCGTCGACGACTCGACGCGCATGTTGGTGGTTCTTCCTGCAGCGCATAATTTTCCGATGAGTTCGCCGGGCATCCTGGGCGTTCTCCACGCGGGCGGCTCCGTGGTTCTGGCGCCGGACACCATGCCCTCCACAGCTTTCGGTCTGATCGAATCAGAGCGAGTCACGCACGCTTCCTTGGTTCCACCGATCGCGTTGGCCTGGATGGCCGCCCCCAGTAAGGCAGATCACGATCTGTCGAGCTTGCGGGTTCTCGGCGTCGGCGGAGCGAAGTTCAGCGCCGAAGCCGCTGCACGCGTACCCACGGAGTTGGGCTGCACCCTCCAGCAGGTGTTCGGGATGGCCGAGGGGCTGGTCAACTACACCCGCCTCGACGACACGCAAGAATTGATCGTCAGCACTCAGGGCCGGCCCATTTCACCCGACGACGAGGTTCGTGTGGTCGACGACGAAGGCGCGCTCGTCGCGCCCGGAACCACGGGGCACTTACTGACTCGGGGTCCGTACACGATCCGCGGCTATTACCGGGCGGATGCGCACAATGCCGAGGTCTTCGACGCCGAAGGTTTCTATCGCACCGGCGATCTGGTCAGCGTCACCGATTCAGGACATCTGATAGTCGAGGGGCGCGCAAAAGACCAGATCAACCGCGGCGGTGAGAAGGTTGCGGCCGAGGAGATCGAGAACCACCTGCTCTCGCATCCGGCTGTCCACGATGCGGCCGTCGTCGCCGTTCCCGACGAGTACCTGGGCGAACGAACCTGTGCTGTTCTGGTGATTTCCGGAGATGCCCCGACCGTCGGCGAGATCAAGCGATACATACGAGGCCGAGGCGTTGCGGCGTACAAGGTTCCGGATCGAGTGGAGTTCGTGACCGAGTTCCCCGTCACCGGCGTCGGAAAGACCAGCAAGGCGGCCTTGCGCCGTGTTCTCAGCGAATCGATTGCCGCACAGACTCTGTCGAGTTGATCGGTTCCCACCCCCACATTTTCGAGGAGATTCATCATGGCGCTACCCACAGCAGTGCGATACGAGATGCCCACCGAGTTTCCGCAAAATCGGGTCGACTGGACTCTCGATCCTTCCCGAGCGGTGTTGCTTCTGCACGACATGCAGGAATATTTCGTGAACGCGTACGACCGAAGCGTCGACCCGCTCCAAACCGTGGTTCCGAACATCGACCGGCTTCGTTCGTCGGCGCGAGCTGCCGGAATCCCGATCGTCTACACCGCGCAACCCGGTGATCAGGATCCCGAGGAGCGTGCGTTGCTGTCGGATTTCTGGGGACCGGGTCTGAAGGCAGATCCCGCTCACACCGACGTGATCGCCGAGTTGGCTCCGCATTCGGACGACGTGATGCTCACAAAATGGCGCTACAGCGCCTTCATCAAGACGGATCTGCGTGAGCGGCTGCGCGAGAGTGGGCGTGACCAGCTGATCATCACCGGAATCTATGCCCACATCGGTTGCCTGACTACCGCTTTGGACGGGTTCATGCAAGACGTGCAGATCTTCTTCGTGGGCGACGCGGTAGCCGACTTCTCCCTGGACGAGCATGTCGGTGCGCTCGAGTACGCGGCCGGGCGCTGCGCCTCGGTCACCCGAACCGACGACCTGGTCAAGGCGATGAGCGCGGAAACCGTTTCGGCGTAGGCGTGAACGGCGACGGGTGCGCCACCCGTCGCCGTATTGTCAGATGTGTGAAGACTCTGTTGGTGGTTCACCACTCGCCCTCGCCGACAACCCACGAATTGTTGGATGCAGTCCTGGCCGGGGCTCGCGATCCCGAGATCGAGGGCGTCGAGGTGAAGGTGATGCCGGCGTTGGCGGCGACGGTGCCCGACGTCCTCGCTGCTGACGGCTATCTTTTCGGAACCACCGCCAATTTCGGTTACATGTCGGGCGCGCTGAAATACTTCTTCGACACCACGTACTACCAATGCCTCGGCGCGGTTTCGGATCGACCGTACGGCCTGTGGGTTCACGGCAACAACGACACTGCCGGTGCAGTGTCCTCGGTGCGCAAACTCGCCACCGGGCTCGGATTGGTCGCGGTGGCGGATCCGCTCGAAGTGACTGTGAGCGTGGACAAATCTGTCCGCGATGGTTGTTATGAACTGGGCGGAACCGTCGCGGCAACGCTGATGGACTAGCCTTCACTTTCTCGTTTCGATTCACGAAAGAGACTGTCCCGCAAGCGGTTGTAGAAGCGCGTGTCCTCTGATTAACGCGTCGGGAGCCGTCGGTTCTCGGGTCACCGGCGAGGCGGATTCCCCGATTCATTGACATTTAGTTTAGGCTACCCAAAACGACGTTAGGTCACCCTTGGGTGACGTGTGTCCACAGACGAGGGGATCAGTGTGAGCGTTCTTCCAGGTTCGAACTCCGGAGCGGCGAGCGAAGCTACGTTTGCTCTCACAGGAGCTCAACTCGGGATTTGGAACGCACAGAGGCTTGATCCCGAATCTCGGAGCTACCTCGTCGGCGAGGTGCTCGAAATCTCGGGTGACGAACCGATCGACACCGAACTGCTGACAGCCGCCATCACGGCGACGATCGGTGAAGCCGAAACCATGCGGCTGCGGATGATCGAGACGGCGGACGGCCCGCGTCAGTACATCTCCGACGAGCCGGTTGGCATCATCCCGATCACCGACGTCCGTGACGAGCGCGATCCCGTAGCCGTGGCGCACGCACTGGTCGACGCCGAGCGCAGCCGGGCGTCCGAGTACTGCCGCCTGATGGTGGAGCGTCCGCTGTACACGTACTCGCTGATCAGGCTCTCCGATCGCGAGATCTGGTGCATCCAGCTCTATCACCACTTGATCGTCGACGGCTACAGCGCAGCCATGATTTCGCGTCGTGTCGCCGCGCACTACACGGCCGCGAAGAAGGGAACCGACGTCGCACCAACGCGATTCGGTTCTATGACAGATCTGGTCAGCGAGGACGAGGCGTACCGGGCTGGCGAGCAGTTCGCGGAAGATCGTGACTACTGGCGTGATGTCCTGACGCCGTTGCCCGCGTTGGACGGACGCGGCCAGCAGGTCACCGGTCCGGCGGAACGAACGATCCAGGTTCGCGAGATCATTACCGCCGACGCCCTCAACCGCCTCAAAGACGTGGCAGACGCGACGGGAACAACGTGGGCCGAGGCACTGATCGCCTGCTACGGCGCGTTTCTCCACCGACTGCTCGGCGAGACGGATGTTGTCATCGCGATGCCACTCATGGCGCGCGTAGGTCGCACGGCACTCAAGACGCCGGCCATGGCAGTCAACGTTCTGCCTCTCCGGTTGACGATTCGCAGCCACGATCGACTCGGTGACCTGAGCAAGCAGGTGGCCGCCACGATGAAAAGCCTGCGCGCACACCAGCGCTACCGCGGTGAGAATCTTGCTCGGGACCTGGGCGTCGCCGGAACCGGCGCACTGCTTCACGGGATCGGAATCAATCTCAAGGCTTTCGACTTCGCCCTCGATTTCGCCGGCGCTGTGGGTGTACTGCGAAACGTCGCCGGGGGACCGCCGGAGGACCTGGGTTTGACGGTGACGCCCATTGCGGACGGCGAAGTTCTACTCGGATTCGAAGTGGACGCGCGTACCAATACTCGGGAATCGGTTCAGCGTCGCCTCGCCGGTTTCGTCAGCATCGTCAACGCGATGGTCGGGGAGGGAGATCCTGCCGTCGGTCAGGTGGAGATGATGCCTGCGGCCGAAGCCGCGCGGATTCTCGCCGGCCGCGAAACTGCACCGCTGCCCGGCTCGGTCGAACTCGTTCCCGACGTGTTCGACCGCATCGTTGTCGAGCACGCGGATGACACAGTCCTCGTGTGCGGTGACGAACGTTTGACAGGCGCAGAACTCGGTGGCCGCGTCCACAAGCTCGCCCGGTTGCTTCGGGCCCGCGATGTCGGCCCGGACGACATTGTCGGACTTGCGCTTCCGCGTACTTCCGAGATGGTGGTGGCTCTGCTCGCGACATTGAACGCGGGCGCAGCGTACGTGGCCCTGGATCCGCAGCACCCGGCCGAGCGGTTGCGAGATCTGATCGACGACGCGCAGCCGAAGGTCGTGATCACCACTTCCACTCTGGCCGAGCAACTCGTCGGAGGTTCTCGGCCCGACCCCCTCGTCATCGATTCCGACGCAGTCCGCGAAGAACTCCGTGCTAATTCCGAGCTTCCACTCGAACTCGGTGAACTGGCGACAGCACGGCATGGTGATCACCTGGCGTATGTCATCTACACCTCGGGATCGACAGGCAAGCCCAAGGGTGTGCTGGTCAGAGGCGGTGGATTGGCGCACCTGCTTCACCACCATCGCGCCACCATCTACCGGGACACCGCCGAGCGCGTCGGGAACCGTCAACTGCACACCGCGCACACAGCGTCGTTCGCCTTCGATGCGTCTCTCGATCAACTGTTGTGGCTGCTGTGTGGTCATCGTGTGCACGTATACGACGAGGAACTGCAGAAGGACGCGGTTGCTCTGGTCGCGGCGTTCGAGCGAGATTGCGTCGACGTGGTCGACACGACGCCGTCGATGGCGGCAGCGATGGTGGACAACGGGTTGCTGCGTACGCAGCGGTTGCAGCTCCTCGTCGTGGGTGGCGAGGCGGCACCGCCCGCACTGTGGGACGCGATCATCGAATCCGGTGTTCCGGCTCGAAACCTGTACGGCCCCACAGAAACGACGGTCGACGCGATCGCGACCACGGTCGAAGGTGCCGGACCGCATATCGGGTACCCCCTCGCGGGTACCCGTGCGTACCTTCTCGACAGCGCGCTCGAGCCGGTCGCCGACGGTGAACGAGGTGAGCTCTACCTGGCGGGACCGCAATTGGCCAGGGGCTACCTCGGCCGCGCCGGCGCGACCTCCGAGCGTTTTGTCGCAGATCCTTTCGGGGCTCCGGGAGATCTGATGTACCGCGCCGGGGACGTGGCGCGGTGGGTGCCGGGGCGGGGCTACGACTTCATCGGTCGCAGCGACAAGCAGGTGAAGATTCGCGGACATCGAGTCGAGTTGAGCGAGGTCGAGGCTGTTCTCGGATCGGTACCCCGAATCGGCGCGGCTGCCGCGCTGATCCGTACGGATGGGGGACGGCCCAGCCTCGTCGGCTACGTTGTAGCCGCCGCCGGCGCGACGCTTCCGCCGCAGGAAGAATTGCGCCGTGACCTCGCCGGTCGCGTACCGGATCATCTCGTTCCCGCCGCAATCGTCGTTCTGGACGAATTACCCGTCACGGTGAACGGAAAGCTCGATCGTGCGGCACTACCAGCCCCGGCTGCCGAATCGGCAGGTCGCGCCGCATCCACACCGCACGAGGAAATCCTCTGTGACGTGGTGGCCGAGGTGCTCGGCCGCGAACGCGTCGGCGTGGACGAGGACTTCTTCGGCCTCGGTGGTGACAGCATCACGGCAATCAGTGTCAGCAGTCGCCTGCGGGTGCGCGGACTGATCGTTGCTCCCAAAGAACTACTGGCACAGCGAGATCTGGGAACCATCGCCGCTGTGGCACGTGAGATTGCCGATGACGCCGACGCCGTAGCCTCGGTTGCGGACGTGGCCACCGGCACCGTGATCGCCCCGCCGATCGTTCGAGCACTGATCGACAAGAATCCGACAGACGAGGCAATCGCGGGCTACGCGCAGTGGACCGCAGTGCGCATCGACGACAGCCTTTCACTGGGTGACCTGCAGTCCGGCGTGCAGACGATCCTCGATCACCATGACGCTCTACGCCTGCTCCTGCGCCGTGACAACGACAGCGGCACTACCGAATTGATCGTCCGGGACCCCGGCGCGGTGCGCAGCGAGGGACTCGTTCGCGCGGTGTCCGACACCTCCGAGCCGTCCCGGATCAGAGACCTCGCGGAGGCGTCGGCGGCGAGTCTCGACCCACGTGCCGGTGAACTCCTGCGAGTCGTACTGGTCAATACCGAGGCCGGTCGACCCGACCAATTGATCGTCGTAGCTCACCATTTGATCGTCGACGGTGTGTCCTGGCGAATTCTGCTTCCAGACCTCCACGAAGCCACCGATGCTGCACGCGAGCGTAGGTCGGCCCGGTTGGCTGCAGGCGGAAGTTCGTGGCGTCGATACGCAGGGTTGCTCGCGGAATTCGGGGCCTCTGGCAGCAGGGCGTCAGAGCTCGAGTACTGGAAGTCCGCGTCGGTGCAGGCGGACGACGAGCCGATCGGCAGTCGTCGTCTCGACCCGAAGATCGACGTGACCGCAACCGCCTCTCGCACGACAACCATTGCGCCCCCGGCCGTCACCGACGCGCTGTTGACCACGCTTCCGGCGGCGTATCGAGCCAAGGCCGACGAAGTGCTTCTCTCGGGTTTGATGCTTGCCTTGCGCTCATGGCAGCACGGCCGCGGCCTCATCGGGCTGCCCGCGCAGACAGTTACCGTCGAAGGTCATGGCCGCGACGCGCTCACCAGCGACACCGACTTCGCCGGAACCATCGGGTGGTTCACCAGTGAGTTCCCCGTCCGGGTTCCCACCGATGCACTGCTCACCGCAGACGATCTTGCCGACGCACTGAGCGGCGGAGCAGCTGCGGGACATCTCCTTCGTGCGGTGAAGGAGGCAAAACGCGCCGTACCCGGAGGCGGAGTCGGCTATGGAGTTCTGCGGCATCTGGATCCCGACACCGCACCTGACCTTTCCGCGTGCGCTACACCCGAACTGCTGCTCAACTATCTGGGCCGCTTCCCGTCCTTGCCCGGAACCGGATGGCGATTGCCGGAGCAGGATCCATTCGCGGTCATCGAGCCGGCGACGAAGGTTATGTCGGAAGTGCTGGCGCTCAACGCATTTGTCCGAGAGGACGACTCGACGACGCTGGCAGTCGAATGGACTGCGGCGGGTTCAGTGCTCGACGGCGCGACGATCGTCGAGCTGCAAGAGCATTGGGAACGTGCGCTCGCTGCCCTGACCGCGCATGCCGCGCTCTTCGAGGGTGGTTTGACGCCTTCCGATTGCTCGGCGACGATCTTCGGCCAGGGCGCGGTGGTCGATCAGGCAGGGATCAACGAACTCGAAGCCGTCCACGGACCGCTTGCCGACGTCCTTCCGCTCTCGCCGCTACAAGAAGGTCTCCTGTTCCATGCGGTCCGTGACGGAGCCGCAGACGTCTACACGCTCACTGCACGCTTCGACCTCTCCGGGCCACTGGACGAGGCGAAGTTGGCCGACGCGTTCGAGACCGTGATCGACAGGCACCCGAACCTTCGCGCAGCTTTTCACTACGAGCAGTTCGAACGGCCCGTTCAGATCATTCCGCGCGGCGCAAAAGTCGAGTGGCGTTCGGTCGATCTGACCTCCGTTCCAGCTGACACTGCATTCCGCTCTGCAGATCAGCTCGAGGACGAGGCCGCCAAGCATGTCTTCGACGTCAGTACACCGCCTCTGCTGCGTGCACTACTGGTTCGGCTGCCCGGCGGGGTGCACCGTTTGGTCCTCAACGCGCACCACCTGCTCACCGACGGTTGGTCGACTCCGATCGTCCTGCGCGAGCTGATGAACGTCTACCACGACGGCGACAGCCGCCTCCCTGCGCCGACGCCGTATCGCGACTACTTGGCATGGATCGCCGGCCGTGATCAGGACTCTGCCCGCGCAGCGTGGAGCGAGCGTTTGCGTGGGCTCACCGCGCCGACTCTCGTTGCCGATGCCGGAGCGCCGCGAAGTGTGCCCGTCGCGCTCGAGGTTCCTCTCGCGACATCGGACGCCGAAGCGCTGATCGAACTCGGCCGTGCGCGAGCGCTGACGGTCAACACCCTGGTTCAGGGTGCGTGGGCAGCAGCGCTCGCCGAAGCGACAGGACAGTGGGACGTCGTGTTCGGCGCCACGGTGTCCGGCCGACCTGCCGAACTCTCGGGGGTGGAGGGAATGGTCGGGTTGTTCAGCAACACGATTCCGGCCCGCCTCGACATCGTCGCGGACCGGCCTTTGCTCGATCAGTTCGTCGATCTCCAGAACGCCCAATTCGACATCGTGGACGTCGAACACACCAGTTTGGCCGAGATCGAACGCATCGCCGGAATCGGGCAACTGTTCGACACGCTCCTGGTGTTCGAGAACTTCCCGAACTCCGGTGCAGGACAGCCTGCATCGCACACACTGCGGGTCGAGGGATTCACCAACCGCGGAGTCACGCACTATCCGATGACGTTGATGGCGCCGCCGAGCACCGGTCTGGATCTGGTTCTGTACCACGATCCGGCAGTTGTCTCCGACGCCACGGCGGAGCGAATGGTCACACGGCTCGCGGAGATCCTGCGTGGGTTGCTGACCGAGCCGACAGCTCCCGCATCCGCGGTGCTCACGGTAGTCCGACAGGCAGCGTCCGTTGCCGATGCGGTGTCTGCCGCGAAAAATGTCGCTGTCACGAAAAAGGTGGCCGCGTCCGATCCTGCGATCGATGTCGATCCCGCGGTCGTGGATGCAGTGTGCGCCTGTGTCGCAACGGTGTTGGAGATTCCCGACGTCGATCCGGGCGACAATTTCTTCACTCTCGGCGGTCACTCGCTCACTGCGATGCGGTTGGTGGGAAGCCTGCGCAAGCTGGGAATTCGCGTCGTCGTCTCGGATGTCTTCGACACCCCGACCCCCCTCGGTCTTGCCGTGGCCGCACGCGTCGATCGGACGAAGTTCTCGCCGGATTCGGTCGTTGGCGTCGATCGACCCGTCGTGACCGTGGCGACGTTCCGCGCCCCGGCGGTGGCGGGAAATCCTGATCACGAGCGGTACTGGGTTCGCACGCTCGCGGACCTGCCCCTCGAAACGGACCTTCCGTATGACCGCCCGCGCGGCGAAGAGTACCGCCCGCACACCTACCTCCGTCAGCTACGCGATGCCCGGTTCGGTGACGAACCAGGATTCGACGCGGTGCTGTTGGCCGCCGTGGCGGCGACGCTGAACAGCTTCGGCGGTGGTCGGGACCTTGCGGTCGGACTGGTCTCGGAAGGGACTGACACCCTGATTCGGGTCGACCTGTCCGGTCGGCCGAGAATTGCCGATGTCGTTCGGCGAGTCGAAAACGCTGTCTCCGAGGCACTTGCGCATTCCGATGTCAGCCTCGACCGAATCGCCGATCTACTCGGGCGTCCGACGAGCAGCCTGTTCGCTGCCCGTGTCGGTCACTCGCCCGGAAAGAGCGTCGACCTCGAATTCGTCCGAACCGCAACAGAACTTCGATTGACGGTTGATGCCGGGCTGTTCGACGCCGCGACTGCGGACGCATTGCTCGACGGTGTGATCGCGGTCCTCGGTCACGAAATCAGCACTGTCGTCGCGGATCTGCGACTGGCGGAAAACAAGCCGGATCGCGACCCGGGCCGACGCGCGACGCCGCCGTCGGGGATCTCGCAGTTGTTCGCTCGACACGTCAGCCGCCACCCCGACGACATCGCGGTGATCTCCGGCGAGGTCGGAATTACCTACGGGGAACTGTCGGCGCGCGTCGACGAGCTGGCCCGCGAACTTCTCGCGGTCGGCGCCGGACCCGAGAAGGTAGTCGCCGTCGCGCTGGATCGAAATGCGGATCTGGTGGCCGGACTGCTCGCGGTACTGCGCATCGGCGCTGCGTACCTGCCACTCGACGTCGATTACCCGACTGAGCGGCTCGAGTTCATGATCGAGGACGCGGCTCCGGTGTGTGTCCTGACCAGTATCGACAGCGCCGGGCAACTTCCGTTGACGGTCGCCACGAGTGTCTTCGTGGACGGTGAGTTCACCAACTCGGGTGTCGTGCTTCCTCCGCCGCCCGCGGCGGGTGATCACCTCGCCTACATGATCCACACCTCCGGTTCGACGGGTCGCCCCAAGGGCGTGATGGTCTCGACGGGCAACCTCGCAGCCTTCGCGGACACGGTACTCGAGGATTGCTGGATCAGGCCGGGCGATCGCATCGTCGCGGTGACAACGGTGTCGTTCGACATCGCGGCACTCGAGTTGCTGTGCCCGCTCGCGGCGGGCGCGACTGTCGTGATCGCAGACCGCAGGACGGTTCGCGACCCGGATGCGTTGTCGGCGTTGATCATCGCAAGCGATGCGACAGTGATGCAGGCAACGCCGGCGCTGTGGCGAGTGGTCACCGAACACGAGAACGCAGTCGGACTCGCCATGGTGCGAGCCCTGGTGGGAGGGGAAGCCCTCCCGCAGGATCTGGCCGACGATCTGGTGGCCAACGCTGCTTCGGTCCGGAATGTCTATGGACCCACCGAGGCCACGGTGTGGGCGACATCTTCGGTCATCACGACCGGCGACCGAGTCACGATCGGTCAGCCCTGGACCGATGTGCACGTGCGAATCCTCGACGACGACCTGCGTGAGGTTCCGGAAGGCGTTGCGGGCGAGCTGTATCTGGGCGGTGCGCAGGTGGTCCGCGGATACCTGAACCGCCCCGATCTGACCGTCGCTCGGTTCGTCGCCGATCCTTCTCTGCCGGGGGCACGCCTCTACCGCACCGGCGATCTGGTCCGACGCCGGCGAGGGGTTTTGCACTTCCTTCGTCGTGCTGACGATCAGGTGAAGGTTCGTGGTTTCCGCATCGAGCTCGGCGAGGTCGAAGGCGCGCTCGGATCGGTGGCAGGTGTGTTCCGCGCGGCAGCCACCGTTCGCGTCGATGCGGCGGGTACCGGAAGTCTGCACGGATATGTGGTTCCCGAAGGTGCAACCACGCTCGATTCGGTACTGGTGCGCAAGGAGATTGCGCGGCTCCTACCCGAACACATGGTGCCGCAGACCATCACGGTGCTCGAAGCACTACCACTCACCCTCAACGGCAAGGTGGACCGGAAGGCATTGCCCGACACCGCGCCGGATCGTGTGCCGAGCCCATTCGTAGCCGTCGATGCGGATCGTCGGGCACGGCTCGAGTCGCTGAGCCCGGGCTGGCAGGACGTGCTGCCACTCGGTCCCTTGCAGGAAGGCATGTACTTCCAGTCGGTTCTCGACGGCGCCGGCGGCACGGATGTCTATCACATGCAGCCGCGATTCGAGTTCTCCGCCGATGCCGCCGTCGACGTTCGCTCAATCCGAGCAGCGGGGGATGCGCTCTTGCGGCGCTATCCGAACCTGCGGGCCGGCTTCACACACGCCGGTTTCGACGCTCCGGTGCAGTTCGTGCCCAGGGCAGCCGAAATGCCTTTCCGCGAAATCGATCTGAGCGCAGTCGCACCCGAGAACTTGGATATCGAGGTCCGCGCCGTCGACGAGGCTGAATTCGGCAGGCTGTTCGACTTGAGTGCGCCGCCACTCATTCGAATGGTGTTGGTCTGGTTGCCAGGTGGGGGAGCGCACCTCGTCTTCACTCAGCACCACCTGCTGACCGACGGTTGGTCGCAGACCTTGATGTACGCGGAGTTGTTTGCGCTCTACGAGTTTGCTCGCACACACGGCACGGACCCGGTTGGACTCGACGGCGCGCTCGACAAGCCTGCGGACTTCCGTGATCACCTGCGATGGATCGCCGAAGCGGATCGCACGGACGCCATCTCGTCCTGGAAGGACTACCTCGCGGATCTCGAGCAACCCACACTCGTGGGTGGTACGGGATCAGGCGGGCGCGCTCCGTTGCCGGTGTTCACCCGGGTTCAGCTCGAACAGAGCATCACCGAGCACGTACGCGAGCTGGCCAGACGTAGCGGAGTGACGCTGTCCACCGTCGTCTCTGCGGCGTGGGGCCTGGCATTGCGCGCCGTGACGGGGCGTGACGACGTGGTCTTCGGATCGACGGTTTCGGGACGTTCACCCGAGGTCGAGGGCGCCGACCGCATGGTGGGCTTGGCGCTCAACACCATTCCCGTGCGTGTCCGGGTCCGGCCAGGCGAGGAGATCTCGGCGTTGCTCGGACGCCTGTTCCGTGAACAAGGTTCGCTGCTGGGGCATCACCATCTCGGGCTCGGCGACGTGCAGCGAAGTGCAGGGTTCGCCACGCTCTTCGACACGCTCTACGTTTTCCGCAACACCCCTCGCGACGAACAGGCACGTCGAGACACGTTCGGTCGCAGTGGAATCGTCGGGTTCGATGCGGTGGACGGCACGCACTATGCGCTCACGCTCGACGTGGATCCGGGTGTCGGGGACGCGGCGATGGCGCTCACACTCGAAAACCGTCCTGACCTGATTCCGCACGACGTGGCTCAGGACATCCTGTCCCGCGCCATCACGATTCTCGAAGTGATGGCGAGTTCCGATACCGCCACGGTGGCGGACACGGCGGTTCCGCTTTCGCGCACCCCCGCGGAATTCGCTTCGGAGCACGTCGTGATGCCACGGCCGGACCAGGCCGGCGGTAGCGTGGACGCACTACTGCGCGAAAGGGCAGCGGCAACTCCGGACGAGACGGCGCTGGTCTTCGGAGACGTCACACTGAGCGCAGCCGAGATGAACTCTCGGGTGGACAGACTGGCACGGATACTCGCGTCGGCGCTGGGGCAGTCGGTACCAGGCGGGGGACCGACCCGTGTTGTCGCGCTCGCACTTCCGCGTACTGCCGATCACGTCGTCGCAATCTTCGCCGTCATGAGAACCGGAGCGGCCTACCTTCCCTTGGATCTGGCTCACCCGCCGGCACGCCTGCGCGAACTCATCCTCGACAGCGATGCGGCGCTGGTAGTCACCACGACTCAGACGCGTGACCTCGTTGTTCCCGATGGACAGGCATGTCTGGTACTCGACGACCCGGACGTGGCCGGGGTACTCGACGGGCAGTCTTCGGCACCAGTTGTCGACGAGGCTGCGGTCTGCGGGCCGACCTCACCGGACCAGCCTGCCTACGTCATCTACACCTCGGGCAGTACCGGAAAACCCAAGGGCGTCGTGGTGGGTCACCGCGGGTTGACGACGATGTATCACAATCACGAGGCCGAGATATTCACTCCGACCGAAAACAGTGTGGGTGGCCGACGTCTGCGCATCGCGCATACAGTCTCGTTCTCGTTCGACATGTCGTGGGAGGAACTGTTCTGGTTGCTCGCGGGGCACGAAGTTCACGTGATCGACGAGCAGGCGCGACTGGACCCCGCGTCTCTGGTGAAGCATTACCGCGAAGTCGGTATCGACGTCGTGAATGTAACCCCCTCGTATGCCAGGGAACTGATGGCCGCCGGTCTCCTCGACGGTGAGCGGACGCCGGTGTTGGTGATGCTCGGCGGAGAAGCTGTACCTGCCGAGTTGTGGTCGCGATTGCGCGATCAGGACGGTGTCGACGGGTACGACCTTTACGGGCCGACGGAGTTCACGATCAACGCGATGGGATCCCCGGTTCAGGGGAGCGAGACACCCTGCTTGGGTCGTCCGATTCTGAACGCGTCTGCGCGGGTACTCGATTCGGGTCTGCGGGAGGTACCGATCGGAGCGGCGGGCGAGCTGTACATGTCCGGAGACGGAACGGCGATGGGTTACCTTCACCGGACCGCGTTGACCTCCGCTGTGTTCGTTGCTGATCCCTACTCCGTCGGCAAGCGCATGTACCGCACGGGTGACGTTGTACTGCGTCGCCGCGACGGCGAACTCGAATATCTGGGTCGCGCAGACCATCAGGTCAAGATCCGAGGCATTCGGATCGAATTGGGTGAAGTCGAATCCGCGCTGGCGTCGTTGCCGGGAGTGTTGAGAGCGGCAGCGTCAGTCCGTAGCGAAGGCGGTGCGCCGCCGCGACTGGTCGGCTACGTCATCGAAGAACCCGGCGGTGATCCAGTCGATCTGCGAGCTGCGTTGCGGGAACGCGTACCGGCACACCTGGTTCCGTCGGACATCGTCGTCGTGGATTCGATCCCGTTGACGCCCAACGGAAAACTGGACCGCGGTGCGTTGCCGGCACCCCCCGCCCGAGCAGCGGCCCGAGCACCGCGAACCGAGATGGAAAGGCAACTGTGCCAGGTCTTTGCGCGGGTACTCGGCGTCGAGGCAGTCGATCCCGAAGAGAGTTTCTTCGATCTCGGCGGCGACTCGCTTCGAGCTATGCGACTGGTGGGGGAGATGGAGCACGACCTGTCGGTGAGCGTCGGTGTGGGAACGCTGATGGCCCGTCCGACAGTTGCAGAACTTGCAGTACACCTTGACGAGTCGGCGTCCGAAATCGATCTGAGTCGTGATCGCCTCCTGACACTGCGAGCCGAAGGCAGCGGAGAACCACTGTTCTGCGTGCATCCGGCCGGTGGATTCGCTTGGCCCTTTGCGCCTTTGACCGGTGTTCTCGAGGCCGACCGTCCACTGTTCGGCCTGCAACTGCCCACAGTTGCCGGGGAGCCACTCGAACCGACGAACGTGGACCAACTGGCAGCGATGTACGTCGACACGATTCGCGGCGTGCAACCGAGCGGGCCGTACCACCTGCTCGGCTACTCGTTCGGTGGCAACGTCGTTGCCGCGATGGCGGCTCAGCTGGTCGATATCGGCGAGACAGTGGAGTTCGCCGGTCTGATCGATACTCATCCACTGGGAGATCGTGACGATCGCGGTCGCGACGATGCCGACGACCGAGATCTGGCCGCCGCCCTGCCACCCGAGATCCTCACTCAGGCACCGGGACTGGTCGACGCTGTTCGGGCGGGTTTTGATGCCACTCGTTTGCTCGTGGCCAGCTCGACCGACACAACCTACGACGGACCGGTTACTCTGATCACCGCCGACGCCGAGGCGTCCGGACAGCTGCTGGCTGATCGCTGGCGCGGAGTCCGCGGGGACCAGGACATGGCAGTACACCATCTGCCGTACGACCACGCCGGATTGGTGACCCCAGCCGGGTGGGCGGCGATTGCCCCGCTGCTCGACAGCTATTTGTCGAAACGCACGGCCACATAGTTCGAAAACCACACAGTTGAAACACAATGGGAGCTCAATGATGAAGTCCACACCGCCCCTCGCGATACGGAGTTGGCGACGTTTCGTCGCCATCGCAGGGTTGCTGATCGTCGCACTCGTGGCGATGATCGGTTGCAGTAGCGATTCGAACGACGAACCGACCAAGGCTGCAGAGCCCACGACCCGCGTGATCGAGACCGAGAAGGGCTCGGTCACCGTGCCCGCGTCGGCGGAGCGCATCGTGGTTCTGAGCGGCGGTCTCGCCGGATACCTGTACGCCCTGGACGCACCGGTGGTTGCCACCGATACCCGCGTCCTCGGTGTCACGAACCTCGACGGTGGATTCCCGCCGGCTTGGGCGGACGCCGCAAAGGCGCAGGGCACCAAGGAATTGCCGGCCGGCGAGCAGCTCAACATCGAAGCCGTCGCGGCGGCTGAGCCTGACCTGATCATCGGCGGTGGCCAGGGAATCACCTCTGTTCAGTCCGAGGAACTCTACGATCAGCTCACTGCTATCGCACCCACCGTCTTGGTCCCCAAGACGGTCGCCGCGTGGGACAAGCAGCTCGAAATCGTCGCCGACGCGGCGGGTCGTTCCGACCAGGTTCCGGCACTGATGAGCGCATACGAGGACAAGGTCAAAGAGGTCAAGGGCAAGATCAAGGTTCCCGAGGGAAACGTCGTCTACTTCCTCTCGGTCTCGAGCAACAAGCCGTACCTCGTTCCGCCGACGGCCGCGCTGCCCGCGATGCTCGCCGAGCTCGGTTTCAAGGCCGACGACGTCATGGCCAAGGCCGGCAACCCGCAGCTCTTCGGCTCGGGTGACTCGTTCGAGGTCAGCCCGGAACTGCTCTCACAGGTCGCCGATGCTCCTGTCGCCTTTGTGATTCCGGTGTCCGGTCGCCCGATGGCCGAACTTGCCACCGATCCGCTTTACTCGCAGTTGCCGTCCTTCAAGGCAGGCACGACGTTCGAGCTCCCCGCCAGCAGCTACCGTCCTGACTACGACGGCGCAATGGCTACCCTCGACCTGATCGGCCAGACCTTCGCATGACTCGATTCGGTGGGCTGGTGATCGATGTTTCACCCTTGCGGACCAGCCGTCCCTTCAGGTACGCCTTTTCCGCGCGATTGATCTCGCTGCTCGGGATCGGACTGCTCGTCGTAGCCGTCCCCGCGCAGACGTACCAGCTCACCGGCTCGACCTTGCAGGTTGCCGGAGTGTCCACGGCGATGGCCATCGCCATGTTCTTCGGCAGCCTGTTCGGCGGCGTGCTCGCTGACCGTTACGATCGGCGACGCACCATCCAGTTGGCCCGCAGTGCTGCGGGTCTCGGCTTTGTCATTCTCGGGTGCAATGCGCTCTTGCCACACCCGTCGATGTGGGTCATCTACGTCGCGGCAGCTGTCGACGGCTTGGCCGGCGGTGTCAGCAGCTCGGCCTTGATGGCTTTGATGCCGACGTTGTTGCCGCGCAACAAGATGGCTGCGGCCGGCGCTTTGGTAGCGCTGACCACCGACATCGGGACGATGATCTCGCCGGCAATCGCCGGCGTGATCATCGCCTCCGGCGGCATTCCCGCGACATACTTTGTTGCTGCGGTGGCCACCGCAGCAACTGTCACGTTGTTCCAAGCCATCGGCCCTTCTCCTGCACCGGGCACGAATCACGAAAGCCCGATGCGCGCGCTGGTGACCGGCGTGAAATTCGCCGGCACGCACACAGTCATTCGCGGCATCCTGATCAGCGGTCTGTTGGTCATGTTCGTCAGCGGGCCGATGGTGTTGCTGCCTGCCTTCGTCGACCAGGTCCTCGGCGGCGGACCCACCATGCTCGGTCTGCTCTACGGCGCCCCCGCTGTCGGCGCTGTGGTCGGTTCCCTCACCAGCGGTTGGACCGGACGAGTCCACCGCAACGGCGCCGCGATGTTGATCTCTGTTGCGCTGATGCCTCTCGGCCTGGTGGTACTGGGTGCGTCGGGAGCAGCGATTGTCGCGTTCCTGGGCCTGGCCGGATTCGGCCTCGGCCGCGCACTCAACGACATTCTGAGATTTGCAGTCCTTCAACAGAACACTCCGGACGAATTGCGCGGACGCGTGTCCAGTCTGTGGATGGTGCAAGCCGTCACGGGTACGGCGATCGGTTCGATGGCAGCCGGGTTCCTCGGGCAGTGGCTCGAGCCTGGCGCCGCGCTACTGGTCTTGGGGCTCGCCGGTGTGACACTGGGCCTGGTTCTCCTGGCAGCATTGGGTTCGGTGCGCCGGGTAACTTCGGAGATCAACGAAGTCGATCTCTCCGAAAACACTGTGCCGGTGGGGAATGCTCCGCCGGAAAAGGAAGGTAGTTCATGAACCGAGGAGACCACCTCGCGACCATCGCCGAAGTTCTGGCGGGGACCACCGGCGCAAAAGTGCCGTACCCCATCGGCATTCGCGAACTCGAAGTTGTTCGCAGCGAAATGGTCGGGACCGGACTGTTGCGTCTGACCTTGGGTGGACCGGAGTTGGCGGGCTTCGAATCGCACGCTCCCGACGAGCATGTTCGCCTGGTCTACCCGGATGCAGACGGAACTTTACGTCTACCCGAACGCGACGGATTCAGCCTGAAGTGGCCTCGTCCATTGCCGATCTCGCGTGAGTACACCGTCCGTCGATACGACGCCGAGGCGGGGGAGCTGGACCTCGACTTCGCGCTCCACGAAGGTGGGTACGCCTCTGATTGGGCTCAGGCGGCCACCGTCGGCACTCGGGTGCACGTGGCAGGTCCGCCCGGTGGCGTCGTGGTTCCGTGGACGTACGACCGCTATCTGCTGGCCGGTGACATCACCGCCCTTCCTGCCATAGCTCGTTGGCTCGAGATGATGCCCGCTGCTGCCGCCGGGTGGGTGTTCGTCGAGATCACCGACCCCTCACAGGAAATCGAACTCGCTGTTCCGGAAGGCGTCGAGGTGCGATGGCTGCACCGCGGTGACGTCCCAGCCGGTCACTCGGATCTGCTCGAACAGGCAGTACGGACGGTCACCGTGCCCGAAGGTGAGCGCCTCTACGCCTGGATCTCCGGTGAGGCCACCAGTCTCAAGCCGATTCGCAGATTCGTGCGCGACGAACTCGGCCTGAGTTCGGGCGACCACCTGATCACGGGCTACTGGAAGCGCGGAGTCGCAGACTTCGACGAGGACGAGGACGACCACTGAACATCGGTTGATGCCGGTTTCGGCATCGTCACCGCGACAACGAGTCCGACAATCGCAACGATTGCCGCCACTCCGAAAGCTGTGGCGAATGCCGAGTGCTGGGGAAGGCCGCCGGATGAAGTCGCGCTCGCGATGATCCCGGCGGCAATTTGGGTTCCCACAGCAGAACCCAGCGATCTGGCGATCGTGACTATTGCCGTCGTGACACCTACGCGGTCTGCCGGTGCGCTGTCGGCGGAGATGACGAACACTGCCGTCGACGCGGCGGCAACGCCGGTACCCGCAAGGATCAGCACCACAACGATCTGCCACATCGTTGTTGCAAAGACCCCGACGGCGCCGCTCAGGCCGAGGAAGGCAACTCCCGCCACCGCAATGGCTTTCGGGCCGACCCGTTGTGCGAGCTTTCCGGAGATCACCGACGCGATGACCGCTGCGCCGTAGCCGACGCACAGCAGGAAGCCGATGGCGCTGGTCGACGCACCGCGGCCGAATCCGCTCTCTGCCGGCACGGCGAGTTGTTGCGGAAGTAGATAGACAACAGCGCCGTAGGTGAACCCGAAAACCACGCCGACGACCACGGCGCTCCACATCGAACGATGCCGCATCATCGTCAGGTCGACCATCGGCTCGGTTGTCCGGCTCTGATACCTGGCCCAGATCGCGAACACGGCAGCGGAAGCGAGAAGCAGCAGCATCGACGTCGGTGCGCCCCACCCGTTGCTCGATGCGCTCGCCAGCCACGCCGTCAGCGTCAACAATCCCAGAGCCAATCCGCCCGCTCCCGGCCAATCGAGTCGGCCGCCGACGTTCGACATGTGATCTCGTGGTGTGCTCACGGCAAAAGTAATTGCGCCGAGCAAAACGAACGCGGTCGGAACTGCATACATCGCGGTGCGTGAGACGTTTTCCGCGACGGGCCCGGACAATACGACTCCCAGAGCGCCGCCGGCCACTACAACAGCCCCGAGCAAACCCGTGGCCGTCTTCAGTCGGTCCGAGGACAAAGTGCGTCGTAGGACCACGAAGCTCACGGGAAGCAACCCGATTCCGAATCCCTGGAGAAATTGGCCGAGGACGAACAGCGGGAAGATCTTTGCGAGAGCGGACACGCTGCCGCCCAGGACAACGATTGTCGTGATCGCGAGCAAGGTGGGGCGGGCGCCGTACACGTCGGCTATTCGCCCGGCCATCGGCGTGACGAGGACAGTGCTCAACGTCAGAGCGACGGATGCGAGCGCTCCGACGTCGGCCGTCACTCCGAAGTCTCTCTGTATCAGGGGGAGTGCGGGGACGATGATGCTTTCGAGCGCGGCCACGGCAGCGATCAGCAGGGTCAGGCTTGCGATAGTTGCTACCGGTCGCGGCTGATTGCCGAAGACGCTCTCTGTGGTCATCGTGCTCTCTTTCGATCGGGGAGTGAGGAGCTTATGGACGCGACGAAACGCCGCCCCTCCAAGAGCCCGGAAGGGTTGTGGCACTGGATATATCGGGCTGTCAAGTAGACCGTCTCTTTATTTCGTTACGCGTACCGTTATTGTGGAGAAATGTAATCGGATTCAGCGCACAAAGCAAGAGTCGGATGGGGTGGAAATGGTGTCATGTATCGCCAGATCGCAACGGGCAGACTTTTGCTGCCACCGTCGGTCGGTGTCAGGTGATGTGACGATGGGGCTCATTTCTCGATGAGCATGACGCTGGTCACCAAAATGCTTCTCCGAGCAGGGAGTTCATCTGCCGGACACATCCAAGGTCCCCGTTTGAATGCCGGGTTTGTTAGCTTTCTGCCTGTGACGCGACGTCACGGAAAGTTCACGAATCACGGAGGATCATCATGGGTTCTATTTCAACGATCATCGGAATCTTCGAGCTCTACAAGCTTCTCGAGCCGCTGCTGAGCTCGCTGAGCTGATTCAGGTGTGATTTCGCTGTTGAGCCGGGGCGCCGAGGGACTCGGCTCGACAGCGGATCTCGAGGATCCGGCGCGATCAGGACCCGTGGAACGGATGTCGGCACCGGCAGAATTCCATCGCTCCGGTGTAGTGGTCCATCACCAGGATTTCTGCACACCGAGCGGGCTGCGGTGCGAACCTGAGGCAGCGCTCGATCCAGCCGCGCTCCAGCGAAGGGGCGGGGTGCGCGCAGTTCCCGCATCGGCCGGGACGTTCGGCGACACGTACGGAACCGTGGTGTTCCGGGGACATGCCAAACATCTTGGTGGTGCGATGTTTCCAGGGCAATGGTTCGGCTCGAGCGGAAGCTATGTCACGAAAGCCCGGCGGCGATATGCGAGGACCGAACCCGTTGAGCTGCGCTACCTGGATCCCGGATAATCCGATTGCCCAGACTGAGTTTTTTGGTGCAAGTTGCGGCTACTGCGCTGACGCCCAGAAATTCTCGGACTATCTGGGCAACGATCATGCGGTGGTAACCGCGAACAGAATCCGATCCGGCTCGCGTTGCATACGGGTGATCGCGACGCGGCCCCCGATCCAAGCACCAAGTGCACCAATCGCAACAGCGACAGGGATGGCGGAATAGTTCACCGGATTCGGTAGCAGCGCCCCGAGTAGCACGCCGGGCGCCGTTGTCGCGGCGAAGATGACGATGGCGAGAATGATCAGTCCGAAGGACGAGCCGTTGAAGGATCCGCGGGTGTTGAGGGAGAACGACTTCTTCATCTCCGGGACCGGGTAGGGGGCTTTGGCGGATATCGCTACTGCCAGTCCTGCACCGACTCCCATCATCGAAATGCCGACGGCGAGCGGCACGGCCAGTCGGTCGGTCCCGAGGTCCCCGAAGATCCGTACAGCAGCTGTTGCGACGACCACGAAGGGTGTCATCACGATCGCCCACGCGAGTTGTCGGCCCCGGACGTCAGCGGCAGCGGCTTCGGGGATCATCACCAGATGCCAGATCGATGCGCCGTCGAATCCGTACAGATTCGATCCGGCTGCCATTGCCAGGTAGATCAGGAACCAGGCACCCCATGCGGCGGAGAAGGGGATCGATGACGAGATCAGCGGTCCGAAGCCGGAGACCAAGGTCATGATGGCAACGGAGAGCAGTTGTGTTCGTCGGCGCATGTCTCCGTGCCAGAGCGAAAGCTCGCGAGAGATGACGGTGCCCAGTCGGGATGCGCGCCAACCGGTTCGAATGTCGCGGCCCTGGTTCTTCAATTGCACGGAAGTGGCGCCCGCTGATTCTGCGACCTTCCCGTTGAAGTAGCGAACGACCAGGCGTTGCCATGACCACAGCAGTGCGAGATCGACCAGCACCAGGGCGAGGACTGCTCCGGCGGCGAGGAGCCAGGCGCCTCCTGCTGCTGCGTCGACACTGGTGATTCCCCACGCGAACGGGATCGAATGCGCGACCGTGAGCGGCCACGTGACGTCGCCGTCCACGACCGTGCCGAGGCGACTCTGCAGCGGAAATTGCAGCAGATACAGTCCGCCGAAGAACGTGCCGAATGCCAACAGTCCCAGTTCGCGGCTGCGACGACTCCGCAGGAGCTGCGACATCGCCAGCATCGCGACCCGTGAGGTGCCGACAATGAGCAGGACCGTTGCGGGCCAAGCGATAATGGCCAGTGGCAGTGCGGCAGGGTGGTGTGTAGCGGCATAAATTGGAATCGCTGCTGCAGCCAACGCGGTAATCGGCACGGTCATACCGACCAGCGACGTCGAGAACAGTGCTCTGGCGAGTCGGACGGGTTCCAGGGGGAGTAGTTGGAAATGTCTGGGGTGAAGATTGTCATCTGACAGACCAGACATGATCGGCATCAAGATCCACATCACGGCGATAGCCGAAAGTGCGAGACTGGTTGTGCCGCTGACGAGATCGGGAGAAACACCGTTCTTTCCCGAAGCTCGTAGGCACAGTAGCGCTGCCCCCAGAACCCCGAACAACGCTGCAATGACCTTGATTACAGCTCTTCCACCGGTGAACTGACGTTTGTAGAGGGTCATGCGCATGCGGAGAACAGTGCGCCACACAGAGACCGACGGGTTCCAGCGTGTCGGTGAAAAGCTGGTGGTGGTCATGCGCGCATCCATGACAGTCCGTCGGGATTGGGACTGCGGCTACCGACAAGGCGAACGAATGCCTCGTCGAGAGTGTTGCCTGCGCGCACCTCGTCGACCGTTCCTGAAGCCACGACGCGACCGTCTGCGATGACTCCGATGTGAGTACACAGTTGTTCGACAAGGGCCATCACGTGACTGGAAAGAATGACCGAGCCACCTGAGTGGACGAACGAGAGCAGAATGCTCCGAATTCCGGCCGAAGAAATGGGGTCGACAGCTTCGAACGGCTCATCCAGTACCAGTAAGCGAGGGCCGTGCAACAAGGCCGAGGCCAACCCGATTTTCTTCGTCATGCCCGCTGAATAATCGGCGATGACCGTTCCACCTGCATCGGCGAGATCGAGCGCGGCCAACAGTTCGTCGCGTCGTGACGCGATGACGTCCTCCGGCATACCGCGCAGTCGCCCGAAATAGGTGAGTAGTTCATGACCGGTGAACTGGGCGGGTAGCGCCAAACCGTCGGGTAGGACGCCGAGCAGACTCTTCGCTGCCACAGGGTCGTTCCACACGTCGTAGCCGTACACCAGGCTGCGACCGTAGTGCGGGCGAAGCAATCCGACAGCCATCGACAGTGTGGTCGTTTTTCCCGCACCATTCGGCCCAACCAGTCCGAACAACGAACCTGAGGGCACCGCAAGGGAAAGGTCGTTGACAGCAACTTTCGCGCCGAACGCCATGCAGAGGTGTTCCACTTGCAAAGCCATCGGTCCGGGAGGTAACTGTCCTGTCTCGGGGAGAGGGTGCATCGATCGAGGGTAACTGTCCGCAGTCCTCTGCGCGGAGACGGAGCGGAGCGATGCAGGCTGCGTGCACCGAATGTCATTCCTAGGTGGGGGTTGCGACATGAGTCGCTGGTTCGCAAGGGGAGCGGATGGCAGGAGTCGAACCTGCGTGGACGGTTTTGCAGACCGCTGCCTTGCCGCTCGGCCACACCCGCATTGATCCAATTATGTTCGTAGTGAACAACAGTCGCCACCATTGTGATCAGGGTGAGTTGATCGCTGTGTGACGGATCGCAGGGACTGCGGGGGAAGTGCCGGGTCAGGCGCGGGAGAACACCGCGACCAGGAATTCGGAATCCTCCTTGAACGGGCGAAGATCCCACGTGGAGAGCAGCAGATCAGCCTCGAGGCCACTCGCGGTCGCGTCGGCGAGAAACTCGGGGAACTCGTAGCCACGGCCGGCACCGAATCCGATGACTACTCGGCCGCTCGGAGCGAGATGACGAGCAAATCCTGACAATACTGCTTGCCTGGTGGACGGCGCGAGAAACGCCACCACATTGCCTGCCGACACGATGACGTCGAAATCCGCCTCGACACCGCGGGCCGGCAGATCGAGTTCGGCGAGATCGCCGACAAGCCACGTCGGTCCGGGGTGGTCTTCTTCTGCGGCAGCGATGAGAACCGGGTCGACATCGACTCCGACAACCACATGCCCGACGTCGTGCAGATAACCGCCGAGTCGGCCAGGCCCGCACCCTGCATCGAGAACCCGGCCACCTCGTCCGAGCATCGCGTCGATCAAACGTGCTTCCCCGACAATGTCCTTGCCGTCCGCTCTCATGGAACGGAAACGCTCGACATATCGTGTGGAATGCGTCGAGTCGGCTGCAGTGATCTCTTCCCACTGGCTGGGGATGCGCTCGTTCGGGGCGTGTGCAGTCATCTTTCGAGGGTACCGACAGCTCACCGGGTGCCGACGACCGTCCCGTCTGCGGCATATCCGACGAGGGTTGGACGAGGGGACGTGAGCGACAGGGGAATCCATCCGTAGAAGCGGTCTTCGGCAAGAATTGTCGGATAGATATGGCCGTCTGCGGTGTGAAGTTCGGCTCGGACAGCACCTCCCGCCCCTGCGTCGTAGGTCGCCTCGTGCGGACCGGCCTCGTACCCGGCGCCGCCCCCGAATGAATCCGCGCCGTACAAGTCAATTGATCTGCAGCCGTGTCCGAGGCCGATGAATTTCGACGGACCAACCTTGTCGATGTCGGCTGACGCCTCGAAAACCGGGGCGACGCACCTCCAGCCATTGGCGCCGTGGGCGACAAAGACGCTGAACAAGGTTCCGTCAGGTCCGGGAATGGACCCGACCCGCTCGGCGGTGGACGGATCTATTCCGCCGTTGGTTCCCGGCATCGTCTGCCAACCCGAGTACATGTCGGTGAACGCTTTCGGCATCATCCCCGTGGCAGCGGCGCAGCCCACCACCACTGCTGCGCAGATCGCCGCGACGAGAACGATGGCACCGACGCGACGGCGTGGAGCCTTGGTTGCCCCAATGTTGTTTTCGGTAGCCATGATTCGGGTGCGTACGGCATCTTGGACGTTCTCGGGCCAGAGTTCGGCGGAAACCGTATCGCTCGGCCGCAGCTTCTCGAGCGTGGTCAGCAGATCTTTGGTCATGGGGTACTCCCGTGTTCGGCGGCAGCGCAAGGTCGGGCGGTGTTCATCGGGATTACGGTGACGGATTCTGAAGGCAACCCGGCGCGCAATCGACGCCGAGCGCGAAAGAGACGAACATGCATGGCCGGAACCGAACACCCAGCGACCCGCGCGGCTTCGGTGGCGGTCAACCCGTCCCAGGCAGTCAGGAGCAGGGCTTCACGTTCGGTGACGGTGAGTGTTGCCAGTGCTTCGAGCAGTTCCGTGCGTTCGGTGACAGTGACGTCGGCGCCCGGCGTCGATGCCGCAATCTGCTCGATGCGTCCCATCTTCTCGGTGAGCGCGTCAAGGCGCCGAACGCTGCGACGGTTATTGTTCACGGTGTTTCGAGCCACCACCAACAGCCATGGCAGTGCCGGCTCGGGCACTTCGTCCAAGCGTCGCCAGGCAACGAGGAACGTCTCGGAGACAACCTCCTGCGCGCTGTGATGATCAACGTGGCGACAGGTATACGCGAACACCCGACCGGCGTAGGCGTCCCACAGGGCGGTGAACCGGTCTTCGCCGCTCGGCGGCGGTTGTTCCTCGGATTTCGGGGTCATATGAAGAGATGTCCGGCTGGTTGCTGATCCTTACAGCCGCTGAGCTAATGGACGGTTTGGCGTCTTACTCCGGCCGAGAACTCCCACTGTCAGAAGCAACAGAGCGAGGATGTACAGCGTCATGATCCAGATGCCCGCAGCGGCGGGCTGCCACTTGTTCGCCTGGCCGAGCAGGATGAGGGCGTCAGAGGTGAGGAACAGCGCGCCGCCGATACCGGTGATCGAGTTGTACGTCAGTGCGGTTGATGCGGTTCCCACCAGGATTGCGGCGTACACGGGGACGGCAATTCGAAGTTCAGGTTCGAGACCGGTCCAGGTGTACGACACTAGAGCGATCCCAGCGACGGTGTAAGCGCACAGAAACCATGGCCGCCTTCGTATCTCCCGAAGCGCGCCGTGTGAGAGAAAGAATCGGATGAAGCAGAGGTGACCGATCGCGAAGGCTGCCATCCCGATGACAAACGTGGAGTCCCAGATCAGGAACAAATCTCCGAAAGCACAGGCAATCAGCGCAGCAGCAACAATTCGAGGTCCGCGTCGGGCGACAACCCAGGCAGCCAGAATCGGCGCGAGCATGACCTTGGTGATCCCGTCCCAGGGCGCAGCATCAGCGGCATTGAGGATCAGATGGACAATCGCTACCGCTGAAAACCCGACAAACCATGGCGACCGGATGGTGCTCGGCAGTCCGGCGTCGCAATCAGATTCACGCATCGGCTCAGTGTAGGAAGTCCGCTGCACGCTCGGCGAGGTCGAGCGCCGGCTGGGGGAGTATGCCGAGGATGAGCGTGACACCGGCGCCGAGGCCGATCACACTGCTGGTCAGTGCACTCGGTACCACGACGGTCGGAGCGTCTGCGGCCGATTCGGTGAAGAACATCAACACGATCACTCGCACGTAGAAGTACGCGGCGATCGCGCTGCACAGGACACCGACGATCACGAGAGGTGCGGCCCCGCCCTCGGCTGCCGCGCTGAACACCGCGAACTTTCCGATGAACCCACTGGTCAACGGGATCCCGGCGAAAGCCAACAGGAACAGTGCAAACACAACTCCGACCAGCGGTGAGCGCCGGCCCAATCCGGCCCAGCGCGAGAGCATCGCGACCTCACCGTCTGCGTCCCGAACCAGACTCACGACGGCGAACGCGCCCACGGTGCTGAATCCGTAGGCCAGAAGGTAGAACATCGCCGAGGCCAGGCCGGCATCCGAATCCGCAACCACAGCGGTCAGAATGAATCCGGTGTGCGCGATGGCCGAATACGCGAGCATCCGCTTCATATCGGTTTGCGTCACAGCGACGATCGATCCGACAACCATCGTGAGAATCGCGACCGCCCACATCAGTGGACGCCAGTTCACGTACTCGTTCGGCAGAGCCACATAGAAGACACGAAGGATGGCACCGAATGCGGCGATCTTGGTCGCAGTAGCCATGAAACTGGTGATCGGCGTCGGCGCCCCTTGATAGACGTCGGGAATCCACGAATGGAACGGCACGGCACCGACTTTGAACAGTAATCCCACGGCCACGAGTGCTGTCCCGAGCCACAGGAAGGCGTCGGTACCCGACCCGCTGCGTGCTGCGTCGGCGATACCGGAGAGCGTGACCGTCCCGGCATAGCCGTACAGCAACGCGATTCCGAAAACGAAGAACGCCGACGAAAATGCCCCGAGCAGAAAGTACTTGAGCGCAGCTTCCTGGGAGAGCATGCGACGTCGGCGTGCCAGACCACACAGGAGATACAGAGGTAGTGAGAACACCTCGAGCGCAACGAACATCGTCAGCAGATCGTTGGACGCGGGAAAAAGGAGCATGCCGCCGACAGCGAAGAGGGTGAGCGGAAAGACCTCGGTCTGGGCGATACCGACCTTGACCGCTTCTTGTTCCGCAACACTTCCGGGGACGCTCGACGCTTGAGGGGTGAAACCGCCGAGCGCGTCGTGTTGCGCGATCACCTCGGCGGTGTTGCCCGAGCCTCGCTCGGCGATCAGCAGTACTGCGGGGATCGACACGAGAAGGATCGTGGCCTGTAGGAAAAGGGTCGGACCGTCGACCGCTACAGAACCCATCATCGCCGTCGACCGCGTGCCGGCGAGTAGAAGCACTGCCACGAACGCGGCCGCCAAACCTGCGACACCGAGGACGAGTTGCACGGGGTATCGAATGCGCCGGGGTGCAAACGCCTCGATGAGTACGCCCACAACCGCAACACCGAACACGATCAACATTGGCGAGAGCAAGCTGTATTCGACACTGGGTGACGCCGTGCCGGCTGAGCCGAGGATGGTCACGTCGTTGAAGGAACTCATTTGTGGGCACCTCCTTCGTGGTCGGCGACGAGCGGGGTCGGAGCCTCGTCGACGACCGTATGGCTCACTGCAGGAGTGATGACGTCCAAGGCAGGCTTGGGGTAGATGCCGAGAAGCAACAGGAGTGCGATCAGAGGGGCGACCACCACAAGTTCGCGTCGAGCGAGGTCGCGGATCGTTCCCTGCCCTTCCTTCACAGGTCCGCCCATCATGCGCTGGTAGAGCCAGAGTATGTAGATCGCGGACAGGACAAGCGCGGCAGTCGCCGCGATAGCGGCCACGTGGTATCGCGAATACGTCCCGATCAGCACCAGGAACTCACTGACGAACGGCGCGAGACCCGGCAGCGACAGCGTTGCCAACCCCGCAACGAGGAATGTGCCGGCAAGTACGGGTGCAACTTTCTGGACGCCGCCGTACGCCGCGATCGATCGAGTACCTCGCTGCGAGACGAGGAATCCCGCAATCAAGAACAGAGCCGCAGTGGAGACTCCGTGATTGACCATGTACAGCGCGGAACCCGCCTGGCTCTGGCTGGTCATCGCGAAGATTCCGAGAATGATGAAGCCGAAGTGCGAAATCGACGTGTAGGCGATCAGTCTCATGACGTCTGTTTGCGCGATCGCCAGTGTTGCGCCGTAGACGATCCCGATAACGGCGAGCGTGATGATCCACGGTGCAAAGGTCGACGACGACTCCGGGAACAGTTGCAGGCAGTAGCGAATCATCGCGAACGTGCCCACCTTGTCCACGACCGCCATCATCAACACTGCTGTCGACGGAGTCGATTCCACCGCGGAGTCCGGCAACCAACTGTGCAGCGGCCAGAGCGGTGCTTTCACCGCGAACGCGAACATGAATCCGAGGAACAAGGCGTTGAGCACCCCGGGTCCAACACCGAGTTCACCGCTGTTTGCCGCTGAGGCGATCGCCCGGAAGTCGAAAGTGCCGCTGGCGAAGGGACTCTCGTCGCGCGTGGTGACCACGTACAGGCCGATGACTGCAGCGAGCATGACCAGGCCGCCGAGGAGGTTGTAGAGCAGAAACTTCACGGCTGCGCGAGATCTGCCCACTCCGCCGAACCCGCCGATGAGGAAATACATCGGTATCAGCATTGCCTCGAAGAAAATGTAGAACAAGAGAATGTCCAAGGCGCTGAACGAAATCATCACCATGGACTCGACAACAAGGATCAGCGCGAAATAGTTGTGCGGCATTCTCTTGGGTGATGCCGGGTCTGCCGGGACGTCGTTCCAGCCCGCGATCAGTAGTAATGGCACCAGCACTGCGGTGAGAAGAACCAGAACGAGTGCGATCCCGTCGAGTCCGAGTGTGTAGCTGGTGCCGAAAGCCGGTATCCAGCTGTGGCTTTCGACAAATTGAAATTGTTCGCCGCCGCGGTCGAACGCAACTCCGAGAACGGCGGCGACCACCAGGACTGCCACGGACACAGCCAATGCGAGAGACTTCGCAAATTGGTACGACCGTGCCGGCAGAGCGAGGACAACACCCGCTCCGATGAGCGGAAGCAACCAGAGCACCGTCAGCGCGGGGAAGCCGGTATTGGTCACAGAGTCGCTCACCGCCGCTTCGATCACCACAGTGTCACCGCCATCATTGTCGCGACCACGAGTGTTGCTCCGACAAACATCACCAGCGCGTACGAGCGAACAAACCCGGTCTGTAGCTTCCGCGTGAGCGCGGACAGCCCGGTGACGACCACCGCAAAGCTGCCCACGACGCCGCCTATTCCCTTGGTGTCGAACACTTCCAACGACTTGGTGAGTTGTTGTCCGGGCTTCATGAACACCGTCTCGTTGAAGGCGTCACCGTACAGATCGCGGCGAGCCGCACCGGTCAACGGTGAAACCGGAGTCGGTGCCACAAGTGGAATCTCCCGGGTGGCGTACTCGCGATACGCAATCGCGACGCCGGCGGCAACTGCGAGCAGCGCCAGCGCGGTGATCGACCATGCGGGTATCGGCGGTTCGGCGTGATGTGAGCCGACAACCGGTTCGAGCCAGTTCTGCAAGCTGGACCCGATGGTCAGGAGCATCCCGGCGCCGACGGACCCCACCGCCAGGATGATCATCGGAGACGTCATCACCGCCGGAGATTCGTGAGGTTTCTGGTTCTCCCAGCGGGCCTTCCCGAAGAAGGTCATCAGCATCACGCGGCTCATGTAGAAGGCAGTGAGCGTCGCACCCAACAGCGTGACGATGCCCAGCACAACACCCTTGATGCCGCCCTCGCCGATCGCAACCTCGATGATCTTGTCCTTGGAGAAGAACCCGGCAAACGGCGGAACACCAATGATGGCAAGGTATCCGAGCCCGAACGTGACAAAAGTCAGTGGCATGAACGCTCGGAGCCCGCCGTAGCGCCGCATGTCGGTTTCGTCGTTCATCGCGTGCATCACCGAACCCGCGCCGAGGAACAGGCCTGCCTTGAAGAATCCGTGGGTGATCAGATGAAGGATTGCGAAGGCGTATCCAGCTGGTCCGAGACCCGCTGCCAGGACCATGTATCCGATCTGACTCATGGTCGATGCGGCGAGCGCTTTCTTGATGTCGTCCTTCGCGCAGCCGATGATCGCACCGAACAGCAGCGTCACGGCACCGACGATGACAACCACGAGTTGAGCGTCGGGTGCGAGATCGAAGATCGGATTGGAGCGCACGATCAGGTAGACGCCGGCCGTGACCATCGTGGCCGCGTGAATCAGAGCCGAGACGGGGGTGGGGCCCTCCATCGCGTCGCCGAGCCACGACTGCAGTGGCACCTGCGCGGACTTCGCGCATGCAGCGAGGAGGAGCATCAGGCCGATCGCCGTCAGGACACCTTCGCTTGCACCAGACGCGTCGGCGAAGACGCTGCTGAACGAGAGCGAGCCGAACGTGCTGAACATCAACATCATCGCGATCATCAATCCGATGTCGCCCACCCGATTGACGACAAAAGCCTTCTTGGCAGCGGTCGCCGCCGACGGCTTGTGCTGCCAGAAACCGATCAGCAGGTACGACGCCAAACCGACGCCTTCCCAGCCGACGTAGAGCCCGAGGAAGTTGTCGGCGAGCACGAGGAGCAGCATCGCAGCGAGGAAGAGATTGAGGTAGGCGAAGAACTTACGACGCTCGGGGTCGTGCGCCATGTAGCCGACCGAGTAGATGTGGATCAGCGAACCTACACCGGTGATGAGCAGGACGAAACACATCGACAGTTGATCAAGCTGCAGTCCGAACTCGACCTGAAGACTGTCGACCGGGACCCAACTGAACAGGTGCTCGGTGACGGTGCGGTCGGCGGTGTCGCGGCCGAGCATGGCGATGAAAGACACCACTGCGACGACAAACGACGCGAGTGTCATGACGCAGGCGAATAGGTGGCCCCACGCGTTCGTGCGACGACCCGCCAGCAACAGGACAGCGGCGCCGCACAGGGGCAGGGCGGGGAGCAACCAGATGGCGGACGTGATTCCTCCTGACATGTCAGTACTTCAGCAGGTCTGCGTCGTCGACGGATACAGAACGCCGAGATCGGAAGATGATCATGATGATTGCCAAGCCGACGACTACTTCGGCCGCAGCTACCACCATCGTGAAGAAGGCGAAGATCTGGCCGTCCAGATTGCCGTGCATGCGCGCGAAGGTCACGAATGCCAGGTTCGCGGCGTTGAGCATCAATTCGATACACATGAACACCACGATGGCGTTGCGTCGCAGGAGGACTCCCGCAGCCCCGATGGTGAACAACAGGACCGACAGATACAGGTAATTCTCGGGATTCATCGCGCAGACTCCTCACCGGTACTCGGATCCGGGGAACGCGGAGTGAGTGCGCTGCTGACGGAGAGCGTCGAGAACGTTCCGTCGGGCAACAGTGCCGGCATGTCCACTGCGTTGTGACGTGCGTACACGCCGGGACTGGGGAGGGGAGTGGCCGAGCCCTTGTCGGGATTGCTCTCATCGCTGCCCAGGTACGCGAATCGTTGCTGCGAGAGTTCGCGTTGGCTGAGCGTGGATCCGATCTTCTCCCGATGCGCGAGCATCATCGCGCCAAGTGTCGCCGTGATCAGCAGTGCGCCGGTCAGTTCGAAGGCCCATACGTAGCGGATGAAGATGAGATCGGCGAGAGCGTCGATGTTGCCCTGGTCGAGTCCGGTGAATCCGGTGAACCCCGAGATCGACGCATTTCCGAGGCCGCCGATAAGGAGTAGCCCGAATCCGACGCCGATCACGATCGCGCTGACGCGTTGTCCCCGTAGCGTTTCGACCAAGGAGTCCGAAGAATCCACGCCGACCAGCATCAGGACGAACAGGAACAACATCATCACTGCGCCGGTATAGACGACGATCTGGACGACACCGAGGAACAGTGCGCCCTGCACGATGTAGAAGACGGCCAGGATGATCATCGTCATTGCAAGGAAGAGCGCAGAATAGACGGCCTTGGGGGCGGCGACCACACCCAAAGCGCTGATCACCGCAAGGGTTCCGAGGATCCAGAACTGCACCGCCTCGCCGGTGGAGGTCGATGTCATCGTTCCCTCCGCCAGGATCGTAGTCGTGACCGCCGCGATCATTTCTCGGTCTCCGGGTTCGGCTCTTGCTCGGGTACTGCCTGTTCGGGAGCTGCTGTGATGTCGCCGCGGTAGTAGTCGTCCTGAGTTGTGCCGGGACGCAGCGCGTGTGGTGGCGCTGCCATGTCGGGTTTCAGGGGCGCGAGAAGGCGGTCCTTCTCGTAGATCAATCCGGCTCGGTTGTCGTCGGTCATCTCGTACTCGTTGGTCATGGTGAGAGCCCGAGTGGGGCAAGCCTCGACGCAGAGGCCACAGCCGATGCACCGCAGGTAGTTGATCTGATACACCCGCCCGTAACGCTCGCCGGGGGAGAACCGTTCTTCTTCGGTGTTGTCAGCACCCTCGACATAGATCGCGTCGGCGGGGCAGGCCCAGGCACACAGTTCGCAACCGATGCACTTCTCGAGTCCGTCCGCATACCGGTTGAGTTGATGGCGACCGTGGTATCCGGGCGCGGTGGGGCGCTTCTCCTCCGGATAGAACTCGGTCTCGGGCTTCTTGAACATTGTCGAGAGCGTCACTCCGAAACCCGCGATAGGTCCGAGGAAATCAGGCATGGGAGTCCTCCGATGTGTCGGAAACATCTGTCCGCCGCGGCGGTGGCACATTCTGACCCGGTAGTTTTCGGGTCGGCAGCGTTTGACCAGGTAGGGGTGGAACCGGGAAGCCGCCCGACATCGCATCGAAAGGCCGGGTCCCCGAATCGGGCACCAACGCGGCGGTTCGGCGTCGGCTGCGGTAAGTCCCGGCCAACACGATCAGGAGCGCAGCTCCGAGAACCAGTGCGACGCAGAGAAGTACGACCCAGGTGTTGTAGCCCTCGTTGCGGAACGCACGAACGGTCGCGATCACCATCACCCATACCAAAGCTGCGGGGATCAGAACCTTCCAGCCGAGATTCATGAACTGGTCGTAGCGCAATCGAGGAAGCGTGCTGCGCAACCAGATGAAGACGAAGAGGAAGCCCCACACCTTGGCGACAAACCACAGCACCGGCCACCAACCGGAATTGGCGCCGTCCCACAGGTTGAACGGGAACGGTGCGTGCCACCCGCCCAGGAACAGTGTCGTGGCCAGAGCGGACACCGTCACCATGTTCACGTACTCGGCCAGCATGAACATCGCGAACTTGAGTGAGGAGTACTCGGTGTGGAACCCACCCACCAGTTCACCCTCGGCCTCGGGAAGGTCGAAGGGAGCCCTGTTGGTTTCGCCGACCATGGCTGTCACGTAGATCAGGAAGGACGGCAGGAGGAGAAAGACGTACCAGGCACCTTGTTGGGCACTGACGATTCCGGACGTGGACATCGTTCCGGCGTAGAGGAAGACGGCGGCGAAGGACAGCCCCATTGCTACCTCGTAGGAGATGACCTGCGCGGTCGATCGAAGTGCGCCCAATAGTGGATACGTCGATCCGGACGACCAGCCGGCAAGCACGATCCCGTACACACCGATTGAAGTCACGGCGAGGATGTAGAGAACTCCGACCGGAAGATCGGTCAGTTGCAGGGGTGAAAGGGTTCCGAAGATCGACACCTGCGGACCGAACGGGATGACGGCAAAGGCCATGAACGCGGGCACGACTGCGATGACGGGCGCGAGGAGATAAATCGGTTTGTCGGCGCCGGTCGGTGTGATGCCCTCCTTGAGGGCGAGCTTGATTCCGTCAGCGAGACTCTGGAGCATTCCACGGGGGCCGACGCGGTTCGGTCCGACACGCATCTGCATGCGTGCCATGACCTTTCGTTCCGCGTAAATTGCCACCAGCGGTGTGAGTACGAGGAACACGAAAATGGCGAGAGCCTTGCCGATCACCAACCACCACGGGTCGTGCCCGAACGCCGACAGGTCGACCGGAGCTGACACGGTCCCGTACTCGTGGGTGGTCATTGCGCTCCCGCCTTCGCAATCTTCACCACGGAACCCGCGGTAACGCAGAGCGTTTCGTAGATCGTGCTACCCGGTGAATTGAGCGGGAGCCAGACTGTTCGAGGCGGGAGTTCGGTGATCTCCAACGGTAATGTGATGGAACCGGATTCAGTCGACACCGCAACGTGATCGCCGTTGTCGGCGCCGATCTCGGCAGCGGTCTCGGCAGACAAACGTACGAGTGGGAGCCGTGCCGTACCCGCCAGGTTGGGCTCGCCGTCTTGCAATCGGCCGTTGTCGAGCAGCATTCGCCAACTCGACAACACTGCCTCGCCCAGTGCCGGTGTGGGCATGGTGCCTGACGGGACCTGAGGCGAGGTGGGGCGCGATCCGGACCAATCGCCGAGGCGGTGTATCTCCGAGCGTGCGGAATCTGCGTCGGGTAGGCCCAGATCGATGCCCATCTCGGCTGCGATCGCGTGGAGAACGCGCTGATCCGGCATCACTCCTGTCGTTCTCAACGCAGTGTCGAACACGCGCTCGCGGCCTTCCCAATCGAGGAAGGTTCCGGGCTTCTCGGCGACCGGTGCCACCGGGAAGACGACGTCGGCGAGTTCGGTGACTCCGCTGTGACGGATCTCCAAACTCACCACGAAACCTGCTGCTTCGATCGCGGCCCTTGCCTTCGCCGGGTTCGGGAGATCACTCAATTCGACGCCGCCGACAAGAAGGGCAGCAGTCGTCTGCCCCGGATCCAGCAGACTCGCGGCGTCGCGCCCGTCGGATGCCGGGATGGAGGCCCCCCACACTGATTCCACCTCCCGACGTGCTGCCGGGTCCGCAACGGGGCGTCCGCCGGGAAGCAATCCCGGTAGTGCGCCGGCCTCGACGGCGCCGCGATCACCAGCGCGGCGTGGGACCCAAGCCAAACAAGCTCCTGTCACTTCGGCGAGACGTACCGCCGCGGCGAAGCCGCCCGCCACCTCACTGAGTCGTTCGCCCAACAGGATCACTGCACCGGGCTGCCGGAGGAGCTGGCCCTCCTCACTGCTGGGGTGAGACAACGAATCCATCAGAGCTGCTTCACTTCCGGGTACGGTCCGAAGCAAAGAGCCGCCCATCTTCTGCAGGCCGCGCGTAGCGAATGGCGCGCTGGAGAGCACCGTCGTCTTGCCGAAACGTGCGGCCTTGCGTAGCCGCAGGAAGATGATCGGTGACTCCTCCTCGGGCTCGAGAGCTACCAGCAATGCGGCCGGGGCCGACTCGAGGTCCTGGTACGTCACCGACTCTTCGAGTGTGCGGCCGGCGACGTGTGCTGAGAGGAAACCTGCCTCTTCGGCAGAATGAGCACGGATTCGGAAGTCGATGTTGTTGGTAGCGAGAGCAACTCGCGCGAACTTGCCGTAGGCGTAGGCGTCCTCCAAGGTAGAGCGTCCGCCGACGAGTACGCCTGCGTCACCGCGGGCCTGCGCGAAGGATCGCGCAACGAGGTCGAGTGCCATGGGCCACGACGCCGGAATCAATTCGCCGTCAGCGTTGCGGATCAGGGGAGTGGTGATCCGATCACCTTGGGTCGTGTACGTGAATGCGAAACGGCCCTTGTCGCAGTTCCATTCCTCGTTGACTTCGGGGTCGTCCCCGGCGAGACGGCGGAGAACCTTTCCGCGACGGTGGTCCGTGCGCTGAGCACATCCGTCGGCGCAGTGTTCACACACGCTGGGGCTGGACACCAGATCGAACGGTCGCGCCCGGAATCGGTATGCCGTACTGGTAAGCGCGCCGACCGGGCACACCTGGATGGTGTTGCCCGAGAAGTAGGACTCGAAGGGCTCGTTGGCGTAGATCCCGACCTGTTGAAGCGCGCCACGCTCGAGGAGATCGATGAACGGGTCGCCGGCGATCTGGCCCGAAAACCGCGTGCATCTGGCGCAGAGGACGCAACGCTCGCGGTCGAGGAGGATTTCGGACGAGAGTGGGATGGGCTTGGGATAGGTCCTTTTCTCCTCACCGAACCGGGATTCGGTGCGACCGGTCGACATCGCCTGGTTTTGAAGCGGACACTCGCCGCCCTTGTCGCACACGGGGCAGTCCAGCGGGTGGTTGATGAGCAGGAGTTCCATCACCCCGCGCTGCGCCTTCTCCGCCACCGGTGACGTGAGCTGTGTGGTGACGACCATTCCGTCCGCAACCGGTGTCGTGCAGGACGCCACCGGCTTGCGTTGACCTTCGACCTCCACGATGCACTGTCGGCACGCCCCGACCGGGTCCAGAAGAGGATGATCGCAGAACCGCGGAATCTGTGTGCCGATCATCTCTGCAGCGCGAATGATCAACGTGCCCTTGGGTACCTGGAGTTCCCGGCCGTCGATGGTGAGGGTGACGAGATCAGTGGGCGGTGCCGTGTCGGTCTTGGTGGCGTCGTTCTTGGTAGCGTCGGCTGCAGTCATGAGACGAACGCTCCTGTCGCGAGAACGGATCGGCGAGGATCGAACGGGCATCCGTTGCTGTCGAAATGCGCTACGTATTCCTCGCGGAAGTACTTCAGGGAGGACATGATCGGGCTGGTCGCTCCGTCGCCCAACGCGCAGAAGGATTTTCCGAGGATGGTGTCCGAGATGTCGAGAAGTTTGGTGAGATCAGCTTCAGTACCTGTTCCGCCTTCGAGCCGACGCAGGATCTGCACCAGCCAGTACGTGCCTTCGCGGCACGGCGTGCATTTACCGCAAGATTCGTGGGCGTAGAACTCGGTCCACCGCAGCACCGCGCGCACGATGCAGGTTGTGTCGTCGAATATCTGCAGTGCCTTGGTGCCGAGCATCGATCCCGCCGCGCCGACACCCTCGTAGTCGAGTGGGACATCGAGATGTTCGTCGGTGAAGATCGGAGTCGAGGATCCGCCGGGAGTCCAGAACTTGAGGGTGTGCCCGGTGCGAACGCCGCCCGCGTAGTCGAGAAGTTCTCGCAACGTGATGCCGAGCGGCGCCTCGTACTGGCCGGGAGTGGTGACATGACCAGAGAGCGAGTACAACGTGAACCCCGGCGACTTCTCGCTTCCCATCGACCGGAACCACTCCGGGCCGCCCAGGACGATCGACGGCACACTCGCGATGGACTCGACGTTGTTGACGACGGTCGGGCAGGCGTAGAGGCCGGCGACGGCGGGGAATGGCGGCCGCAGTCGAGGCTGACCGCGTCGTCCCTCCAACGAATCGAGGAGGGCTGTCTCCTCACCACAGATGTACGCGCCTGCTCCGGCGTGCACGACGAGATCCAAGTCGAATCCCGAACCGAGGATGTTGCGGCCCAGGTATCCGGCCGCGTAGGCCTCGGCCACGGCGGTCTGCAGACGTCGCAGGACCGGGACCACCTCGCCCCGGACGTAGATGAACGCCTTGGCCGCTCGAATTGCATACGCCGCGATGATGACTCCCTCGACCAACGTGTGTGGGGTCGCCATCATCAACGGCATGTCCTTGCATGTGCCCGGTTCGGACTCGTCGGCATTGACGACGAGATAGTGGGGCTTGCCGTCTCCTGGCTTGTCTTCGGTGCTCTGTGGGATGAAACTCCACTTGAGGCCCGTCGGGAAACCGGCGCCACCGCGCCCACGAAGGCCCGCGTCCTTGACCGTTTCGATCACGGCGTCGGGGGACATGGCTAGCGCTTTGCGTAGGGCTTGGTAGCCGTCGTGACGAAGGTAGCTGTCGAGAGTCCACGAGTTCGGTTGATCCCAGTAGCGACTCAGGACGGGGGCGAGTGTCATGTCACTTCCCTTCGCCGGTAGCGTCGGCTGCTGAGGCCGAGCCGGGTGGGTTGTCGTCGTGAGATCGGCTGATACGCAGTCCGGCAAGAGTTGCCACGCCGATTGTTTGTGCTTCGGCTGCTTCGATTCGCGTATCGGGGAACCCGGCCAAGGTGCGTGCGGTCTGTCGGAACGAACACAGTGTGGCACCGCGACTGGGTGTCACGCGCTCTCCGGCGCGGAGCGCATCGACGAGTGAGCGCGCCGATTCCGGAGTCTGGTTGTCGAAGAACTCCCAGTTGATCATCATGACGGGGGCGTAGTCGCACGCCGCATTGCACTCGATGTGTTCGAGGGTGATCTTGCCGTCGGACGTCGAGATGGAGTGTCCGCCTTCGTCTCTGGAGCCTGCTGACCCGAGATGCTCTTCGAGTGCTGCGAGGATGTCGTCTCCGCCCATGATCGCGCACAGCGTGTTGGTGCAGACTCCGACCAGATACTCACCCGTCGGACCACGGCGATACATCGAGTAGAAGGTGGAAACGGCGGCAACCTCGGCGCCGGTCAAACCCAGCTTGGCACTGCAGAAATCGATCCCGGCCGGGGTGATGTACCCGTCCTCGGACTGCACGAGATGAAGGAGCGGCAGGAGGGCTGATCGACTGGTGGTCGCCGCGGCGTCAGGCTCACGGTAACGAGCGATGACGGTTTCGGCATCGGCGTCGAGTCGGGCGAGTACGTCAGGCGGATAACTCGATCGTGCGCCAGGGCGTACCAGTTGCGTGGGCTCGTCCGGGCGCGGCCCGAGTTCGATGAACACCCGTGACGAGCCGTTCGGGCCGGTCATCGGTCCACTCCGCCCATGACGGGATCGATACTGGCAACCGAGGCGATCACGTCGGACACCATGCCTCCCTCGCACATCGCCGCTACCGCTTGAAGGTTGGTGAATGACGGATCCCGGAAATGGACGCGGTACGGCCGGGTTCCCCCGTCGCTGACCATGTGCACACCCAACTCGCCACGCGGGGACTCGACGGCGACGTACACCTGGCCGGGCGGCACGCGGATTCCTTCGGTGACCAGTTTGAAATGGTGAATCAGACCCTCCATGGACGACTCCATGATCTTGGCGATGTGCTTCTGCGAATTGCCGAGGCCATCCGGTCCGACAGCGAGATCGGCAGGCCAGGCGATCTTCTTGTCGTCCACCATGACCGGCCCCGGTTGCAGTTTGTCGAGGCACTGCTCGACGATCTTGAGGGACTCCTTCATCTCCTCGACACGGATGACGTACCTTCCGTAGCAATCGGATCCGTCGTACGTCACGACGTCGAACTCGTAGTTCTCGTAGCCGCAGTAGGGCTGCGCTCGACGCTGATCGTGGGGGAGACCCGTGGCGCGTAGGACCGGCCCCGTCACGCCGAGCGCCATGCAGCCGGTGAGATCGAGATATCCGATTCCCTGGGTGCGGGCTTTCCAGATGGAGTTGTCACTGAGCATCAGTTCGACGTCACGCAACCGTTTCGGTAGGACCTTCAACAGTTCTCGTACCTTCGCGACCGACCCGTCGGGTAGATCCTGAGCGAGACCACCAGGCCTGATGTAGGCGTGATTCATCCGCAGTCCGGTGATCGTCTCGAACACGTCCAGAATCAATTCGCGTTCGCGGAATCCGAACAGCATCGCCGTCACGGCGCCCAGTTCCATTCCACCGGTTGCCAGGGCGACAAGGTGCGACGAGATTCGATTGAGCTCCATCATCATCACGCGAATGACGGTGGCTCGCTCGGGAATGTCGTCGGTGATGCCGAGAAGTTTTTCGACTCCGAGGCAGTACGCGGTTTCGTTGAAGAACGGTGACAGGTAGTCCATTCGAGTAACGAAAGTGACGCCCTGCGTCCAGTTCCGGTATTCGAGATTCTTTTCGATTCCGGTGTGCAGGTAGCCGATTCCACACCGAGCTTCCACGACTGTCTCACCCTCGATTTCGAGAATGAGGCGCAAGACGCCGTGAGTGGACGGATGCTGCGGGCCCATGTTGACCACGATCCGTTCGGCCTCGCCGGTTCGCTGGCGAGCGGCCGCGGTGACGATGTCGTCCCAGTCCTGACCCGATGCTGTGACGACGGTTTCCGTCGTGGCACCGGAGTTGCTTCCTGTCGTCTCGTTCATCAGTTGTACGACCTACGCTCGTCGGGTGGAGGAGTCTGGGCGCCCTTGTACTCGACCGGGATACCGCCGAGCGGATAGTCCTTGCGCTGTGGGTGGCCCTTCCAGTCGTCGGGCATCTCGATACGGGTCAGGGCCGGGTGACCGTCGAAGACGATCCCGAAGAAGTCGTAGGTCTCACGCTCGTGCCAATCGTTGGTGGGGTATATCCCGACGATGGACGGAATATGTGGATCGGAGTCCGGCACGGACACTTCCAGTCTGATCCGGCGGTTGTGCGTGATCGAAGCAAATGGATACACGGCGTGGAGCTCGCGACCGGTGTCCTGCGGATAGTGGACTCCATCGACACCCAGGCAAAGTTCGAAGCGCAGTTCCGATTCGTCGCGCAGTCTGCGCGCGACCTGCGGGAGGTGAGACCGTTCGACATGCAGCGTCATCTCGTCTCGAAAGATCACTACCCGCTCGATTGCATCGGTGAAAGTGCTGCCCCCGCTGCGCAATGCGGCATCCAAGGAGTCCGCAACTTCGTCGAAGTATCCACCGAACGGTCGAGAGGCCTTGTCCTCTACTGAGATCGGCGGGGCGAGCCGGCTGTAGCCCGAGGTGTCACCACTGCCGCGGACCCCGAACATCCCCCTCGATCCGTTGTTGCCCGCGGTCATCGCAGAAGCCCCTTCATGTCGATGGTGGGGGTGGATGCCAGTGCGGCGCGCTCGGCTGCCGCGCGTGCCTCTTCGCGGTTCACGCCGAGGGGCATCTCCTGGATCTTTCGGTGCAGTTCGATGATCGCGTTCAGGAGCATCTCCGGCCGCGGCGGACAGCCGGGCAAGTAGATGTCGACCGGCACGATGTGGTCGACGCCCTGTACCACTGCGTAGTTGTTGAACATACCGCCGGACGACGCACACACACCCATGGCCAGAACCCATTTCGGCTCGGCCATCTGGTCGTAGACCTGACGAAGTACCGGCCCCATCTTTTGACTGACCCGCCCGGCCACGATCAGAAGGTCTGCCTGTCGCGGCGACGCGCGGAATGCCTCCATGCCGAACCGCGCCAGGTCGAAGCGACCTGACGTGGTTGCCATCATCTCGATCGCGCAGCACGCGAGCCCGAAGGTGGCAGGCCACAGTGATCCTTTGCGGGCATACCCTGCCAGGCCCTCGACAGTGGTCAGTAGAAATCCGCTGGGGAGCTTTTCTTCGAGACCCATATCCGACTCTTTTCAGTCGTAACAGCTGCGGTGTGACCGGTTTTGTCTGACGTATGTGTGCTGTACCTGTGTCCGCTGGCCTAGTCCCAACCGAGACCGCCTCGTCGCCATTCGTATGCGTATGCCACCGAGACGTTGACTATGAAAAGTCCCATCGCCGCGAGGCCGAACAAGCCGAGCGAATCGAAATGCACCGCCCACGGGTAGAGGAAAACGATCTCGATGTCGAAGATGATGAACAGCATTGCCGTCAGATAGAACTTGACGGGAAACCGCCCGCCACCGGCGGTACGGGGTGCCGGTTCGATTCCGCATTCGTAGGCTTCGAGTTTCGCCCTGTTGTACCGCTTCGGACCGACCACGGACGCGAGAACAACCGACACCACAGCGAAGGCCATCGCGATGACCCCGAGGACGAGAATGGGGATGTAAGCGTTCATGTCACCCGAACTCCTCTCCGCTGTGCGGATGTCCGCCCAGCCCGAAGGTGCCGTTCGATTTCGATACTGCCAGCAATTCGATACTTATGTGACCTGCGACACCCACACTAGGGGAGGCCTCCGACATTGGGTTCGTTTTCGGGGTGCCGAGTTTCGCTCTCGAAAGTCCGAAGTAGTCGGCGCCGCAACGAATCACCGCTGCAACGGGTGCTCACCGGCTCAGTTGTCGACGCAGAAGCGCGATGACGGTGGAAGCAAGTTCGATCGGATCTATCGGCTGCGGCACTGAGGCTTCCGCTCTCGACCACGACGCCAGCCACGCATCGTCGGGTCGACCGGTCAGTACGAGGATCGGTGGACAGTCGGCGATCTCGTCCTTGAGTTGTTTCGCGACGCCCATGCCGCCCGCCGGACTCGCCTCGCCGTCGAGAATGGCGAGGTCGATTCCGCCGGCATCGAGCTTGGCTACGACGATCGGTGCCGTCGCGACCTCGATGTAGTCGATGGTGGGCATCGACGGATGTGGGCGCTCTCCGAGAGCGAGCCGAACTTGCTCGCGCGTGTGTGCGTCGTCGCTGTAGACGAGGATGCGCACGGGTGCCATGGAGTTGGGCTCTGCGGTCTCGGCGGACACGCGGCCGACGTTACTCCGGGCGGTCCCCGGCTACCGGCGAATCTTCAACATCGGCAGGGACTTCCGCGAAAACACAGCTCGGCTTCACGGCAAACGGCCCCTACCCGGCGATGAACGCCGGAAGTAAGGGCCGCCTGAATTGCGTGTGCGCTCAGAAGTTTTCGACGAACTTCGTCAGGCCCTTGCTCGCTGTTTCCAGCGCCGTCTTCTGTGCCTTCTTCACCAGGAAGCCCGGCAGCGGGATCTTGGGATCGATGGTCAGTTCGAAGGTGACTTTGGTTCCACCGTCGGTGGGAGTCAAGACGTACGAGCCGTCCTGCTGGTTCTGCTGACCGCTCTCCACGAGGGTCCAGGTCACCTTCTCGTCGCCCTCGAAGGTGTAGTCGACTACCTGCTCGTCGTTGATTCCCAGAATGGACACGGCCATGCGAACGCGATGGGGGCGACCGTCGTCGTGGGTGCTCTCGATGGTGATCTTCTTGTGTGCAGACGACCACTCCGGCAGCCGATCGACGGCTGCTACGGCCTTCATCACCGTTTCCGGATCAGCCTTGATCTCGAATTCCTTGACGCCCGAAACGGCCATGAACGTGCTCCTTCTCGCCTTGCGGCAACGGTTCGTGATTACTGCAGTTGCGCAATTAGATCATTCGGTGATCGGGTTGGCGTCGAGCTAGTCCATGCCGTTCTTGCGCATCTGGTCCCGCAATGCGCCCTGGACGGCTTGTGAAACCCACGAGTTGAGGGAGACTCCGTTCTGATTGGCGGCCTCCTCGGCGCGGGCTTTGATCTGTTCCATCATCCTCAACGTCACCCGGCTGATATCACCGCTGACGTCGTCGAACGAGTAGGTTGAGTCCTTCTTCTCGTCGTCTGCCTTCTCGTTTGCACCTTCGCCGCCTGTCGAGTTCGGCGGGCGAACGACGTCGACCAGTAATTCGCTTCCGTCGAGATTCACCTTGACCTCTCGGTCGCCCAGCTTCGCCCCGATCTCCTTGGCCAGTTCCGTCGCCGCGGCCAACAAGACCAGGCGGACCGAGGGTTCGATGGCGGCGGACAACGACGCCGCAATCCGGCGCGTGTGATCGTCGCCGAGTTCGGCTGCAGTGGCGAGGTCGTTCTGCAGCTTTGCGGTGTACTCCGAAATGTCCATGACACCACAGTGGCGTCAAAAGTGACGTCAGTCAAGGATGTGATGACGTCACTCGGTATCGAGGGCGGTCGACCGCTATAGAGTTGCCCAGCACCTGAGGCGAACGGCGCCCGGGTTTCGTGCTGGTCGTTTCGTGCTTGTCGAGGAGTGGGTTGTGCCGAACACGGTGTCACTGAAAGTGCAGTTGGTGGCGAAGTCCGAGTTCTTCCCGCCCGAGGACATTCCGTGGGAGACGGACGCGGATGGTGGCGAAGCGCTGGTCGAGTTCTCCGGTCGAGCCTGCTACCAGAGTTGGTCCAAGCCGAATCCGCGAACCGCAACCAACGCCGGCTATCTGAGGCATCTGCTCGAGGTCGGACACGTTTCGGTGCTCGAGCATGCGACAGTGAGCTTCTACATCACCGGTATCTCGCGCTCGTGCACTCACGAATTGATTCGTCACCGGCACTTCTCGTACTCGCAACTCTCGCAGCGATTCGTCCGTGAGAACGATGCAAACGTCGTCGTGCCTCCTGCTGTCGAAGGTGATCCCGAGCTCGAAGCACTGTTTCTGAATGCCACCGACGAAAGCCGTCGCGCTTACGGGGAACTGCTGACTGCCCTCGAAGGGAAACTGCAATCGGTGCCCGGTGCCCCGATGCGGGGCAAGCAAGCCAGGCAGGCTGCGCGCTCGGTGCTGCCCAACGCCACCGAGACGCGCTTGGTCGTGACCGGGAACTATCGGGCCTGGCGGCACTTCGTCGAGATGCGTGCCACCGAACATGCGGATGTCGAGATCCGGCGAGTCGCGGTCGAGTGCCTGCGTCAGCTTCGTGATGTCGCGCCAAATGTGTTCGGGGACTACGAGATTCTTCGCGGAAGCGACGGATCGGAAATTGCCGTCAGCGCATTTGCGGCCGAGTCGTGACTCGTGTGCAGAAGTAAGAGCTGAACCGGGTAACCTTCTGACCATGACCTACGGTGATTCCGCTTCTCTTGTCGAGCGTCCGTTCGGCACCATTTCCGTTGCGATGGTGACCCCGTTCACTGCCGACGGGAAGTTGGACGTCGACGCGGGAGTGCGCCTCGCAGCCCATCTCGTCGACAACGGCTGTGACGGCCTCGTTCTTGCCGGTACCACCGGTGAATCTCCCACCACCACCGAGTCCGAGAAGCTCGACCTGCTCCGCGCAGTGATCGACGCCGTCGGTAACCGCGCGAAGATCGTTGCAGGCGCCGGCAGCAACGACACCGCTCACAGCGTCGAACTCGCACGTGACGCGGCTCGCGCCGGAGCGCACGGTCTGCTCGTCGTCACCCCGTATTACTCACGTCCGCCCCAGGCCGGACTGTTTGCACACTTCACCGCCGTCGCCAACGCGACCGACCTGCCCGTCATGTTGTACGACATTCCGCCCCGCTCCGTCGTTCCCATCGAGACCGAGACGATCCGCCGACTCGCCGAGCACCCGCGAATCAAGGCCGTCAAGGACGCCAAGGGCGACCTCAACGCCGGCGCAGAGTTGATCGGCACCACCGAGCTTCAGTTCTTCTCCGGCGACGACCCGCTGAATCTGCCGTGGCTCGCTGTCGGCGCCACCGGCTTCGTCAGCGTCATCGGCCATCTTGTTCCGGGTCGTCTCCGTGACCTTCACACCGCGTTCGTGTCCGGCGACATCGCCCGCGCACGCGAGATAAACCTCAGTTTGATCCCTGTGATTCGTTCCGTTGCCCGCCTCGGCGGTGTCAGCGCTTCGAAGGCGGGTCTGCGACTCATCGGAATCGATGTCGGAGAACCACGCCTTCCGCAGGTTGCACCCACTAAAGAGCAGATCGACGGTCTTGCCGCCGATCTGCATGCGGCAGGAGTTTTGTAAATGACCCGTCCCCCCCGACGTCGTAGTGCCAGTCGTCAAGCCGGTCCGCCTTCGCCTCCGGCTCCCGAAACGGCCGCAAAGGCCGCACCGGTAGAGGCACCAGCTGCGCCGGCGGCAGAAGCGGCCCCCGCCGCAGCCGCCCCGCCCAAGAAGGCCGCAGCAACCAAATCTGCAGCAACCAAGTCCGCTGCCACCAAATCTGCTGCACCCAAGAAGTCGACCGAAGAGAGGTCGCCGCGCAAATCTTCCGGCGGTAACCGACCGGCAGCATCGAAGTCGGGCAACGGGCGCGGAAACAAGCGCCCCGAGAACCGTCCGGCCGTCGATCCCACGGGTCGCCTCGGAACACCCCCGAAGGCGCCGGCATCGGGTCTGCGCATCGTCGCGCTGGGCGGCATCGGCGAAATCGGTCGCAACATGACGGTGTTCGAGCACCGTGGCAAGTTGCTGATCGTCGACTGCGGTGTGCTGTTCCCCGAGGACCAGCAGCCTGGCGTCGACCTGATCCTCCCGGACTTCCGCTACATCGAAGACCGTATGGACGACGTCGAAGCCGTCATCTTGACTCACGGACACGAGGACCACATCGGGGCTCTGCCGTTCTTGCTGCGTCTGCGCGCGGACATTCCGGTCATCGGCGCGAAGTTCACTCTCGCTCTCGTTGCCGCCAAGTGCCGCGAGCATCGCCTGCGTCCGAACCTGGTCGAGGTCGTCGAGGGAAACACCACCACCCATGGCCCGTTCGACTGCGAGTACTTCGCGGTCAACCACTCGATTCCCGACGCTCTCGCGATCGCGATTCGCACCGACGCCGGCGTCGTACTGCACACCGGTGACATCAAGCTCGATCAGCTGCCTCTCGACGGCCGCCTGACCGACCTCGCCGGATTCTCCCGCCTGGGCGACGAGGGCGTCGACCTGTTCCTCGTCGACTCGACGAACGCCGAAGTTCCGGGATTCGTCACACCCGAGCGCGAAATCGGGGGAGTGCTCGACAACGTCATCGGCAAGGCGAAGCAGCGCGTCATCGTGGCATCTTTCGCCAGCCATGTGCATCGCATCCAGCAGGTCGTCGACGTAGCCGCTCGGTACAACCGCCGCATCGTCTTCGTCGGCCGCTCGATGGTCCGCAACATGCAGATCGCCCAGGATCTGGGCTACCTGACGGTGCCCGACGGCCTCGTCGTAGACATCGACACCGCCGCCACCCTTCCCGACGATCGCCTGGTGCTCATTTCGACGGGTTCGCAAGGTGAGCCGTTGGCAGCGCTCTCGCGTATGGCGCGCGGCGAACACCGTCAGATCAACATCCGCGCCAACGACCTGGTCGTTCTCGCGTCTTCGCTGATCCCGGGCAACGAGAACTCCGTTTTTGCCGTGGTCAACGGTTTGGCCAAGCGCGGTGCCACCGTCGTGACCCAGCAGAGCGCCAAGGTTCACGTCTCGGGCCACGCGTCCGCCGGTGAGTTGCTCTACCTGTACAACGCGGTTCGGCCCACCAATGCCATGCCCGTCCACGGTGAATGGCGGCACCTGCGTGCCAACGCCGCGCTGGCAAAGGCAACCGGCGTGCCGGAAGAGCGCATCGTATTGGCCGAGGACGGCGTCGTGGTCGACATGGTGGACGGCCTCGCCGAGATCGTCGGACGCGTACCGGTCGGACACGTCTACGTCGACGGTCTGTCCGTCGGCGACGTCGGTGAGCCGACGCTGTCCGATCGCCTCGTGCTCGGTGAGGGCGGCTTCATCGCGATCACCATCGTCATCAACGAGTCGACGGGCCGTGCGGTCAGCACCCCCGAGGTGTCCGGTCGCGGCTTCTCCGACGATCCGACAGCGCTCAAGGCTGCCGCGGATCTCGTGGAATCGGACCTGGCCCGGTTGGCGAGCGAAGGCGTCATCGACGCTCATCGCATCGCGCAGTCGGTGCGCCGCGTCGTCGGACGCTGGGTCGCGGACAAGTACCGCCGCCGTCCGATGATCATTCCGACGGTCATCGCGGTTCCGTAGATTCGGCACAGCAGGTCGCTTCCGCTCGAACCCGGTCCGGTTCGAGTACTTTGGCGAAGGTGACCTTCGCTCATGACGAACGACTCGCCCTGGTGGACAGCATGGTCGAATTCGGCCCCGATGCTCCGACACTGTGTGGGGAGTGGACCAATCGTGACCTGGCAGCACATCTGATAGTCCGGGAGCGGCGTCTCGACGCCGCTCCCGGAATCATGTTGAGCCCTCTTGCCGGACACACCGAGAGCGTGCGTAAGGCCGCAGCGGCGCGTCCGTGGGAGGAGATCCTCGACGACGTTCGGAGTGGGCCGCCTCGGTGGTCGCCGATGTACTGGCTCGACGCGCAGGTGAATACCACGGAAATGTTCGTCCACCACGAAGATGTACGACGCGCACATCTGAACTGGGCGCCGCGTCCGTTGTCGGAGGGTCGGCAGGCTCAGCTGTGGAAGTACGCCCGGCAGATCGGCAAGATGGGTTACCGCAAAGCCGCTGTCGAGGTCATTTTCGAACTTCCGTCCGGCGAGAGTGCGGTCGTCCACAAATCCGGCTCTCGCAGTGTTGTCCTGCAGGGTGAACCCGCCGAGTTGCTGCTGCACGCTTTCGGTCGCAACGAGGTGAAGATCGAAGCCAAAGGTGAACTGGCCGACGTTCAATCCGTGATGGCGCTCGATCGCAGTTTCTGATGGCCCCCTTCTGCCGGAGCCGAGCTCGACAGACGGGTTGTGAAGATCACGTTTCGCACTCGCCACCAGTGTTGCTGGTGTTGCGGATGGTCCAGATGGGGTCGCACAGACTAGCCTGAACTCCATGGCAGGTAAGTCGAGCGCCCGGGGATCCAGTACAAGCACGTCTACGTCCAGGGCATCGACCAGGTCGTCAGCCTCTACTCCGAGCGCGCGCGCAACCGCAAAACCTCGTGCCTCGCGCACCACGCGAACCGTATCGACTCCTCGAAATGTCACGACTTCGGCCAGGGCTGGTGGGCGCCCCGCGTCGGGCAAAGGCTCCAAGCCGGCGCCCAAGAAGGCGTCCGGTACGTCGTCGGCCGCGCGCCGCCCGGTATCGAAAACCTCTCAGCGGGCCAGCCCGTTGGCCGCTGTGGGCAAGGGAATCGGAGCCGGGTGGTCCCTGGCTGCCCGCGGCGTCGGCGCCACCACACGCACCGTCAGTAAGGTCGGCGAGATCGAAGCCGGCCACCGCCGCGACGGAATAGCGCTCGGCCTGATCGCATTCAGCGTCGTCATCGCCGGTGGCGTCTGGTTCAAGGCCGGTGGTCCGATCGGCGGCGGCATCGACACCCTCGTGCGGGCGATCTTCGGCGCGGCCTCGGCCGTGCTCCCCATCGTCGGCGTCGGCCTCGCGATCCTGTTGATGCGCACCGAACCGAAACCTGAGATCCGGCCCCGACTGATCATGGGATCCTTGCTGGTCGGTCTGCCGGCGCTCGGCCTCTGGCACATCATCTCGGGTTCACCGACAGACGCCACCGGTCGCTCCAACGGCGCAGGGTTTGTCGGATACGTCGTGGGCGGCCCGCTCACCAACGGGCTCACCGTCTGGCTGTCTGCGCCGCTGCTGGTCATCGCCGCCGGATTCGGAATCCTCCTTCTGACCGGAACGACTCTGCGTGAGGTGCCGAGCAAGTTCCAGTCCTTCTTCGGCGCCTCGTATCGCTCGGACGAATACGGCGACTACGGATCCGAATTCGACGAGGACGGTGAGCACCACTACGGCGAATCTGCTTACGATCCTTCACTGTTCGACGCCGACGGCTACCCGGTCGACACCTACGCCGAGCCGCCGCTCAAGCCCGCCAAGCGGACCAGCCGACGCGCACCGATCGACAACTACCCGACGGACGAGTTCGAATCCGGAGACAAGAAGACCGAAGTCCTCGGTCTGTGGAACGCCGACGACACCGCAGTACCCGACGAGCCCGTCGCGGCTGCGGCAGCGCCCGTCGTGGAGACGCCGGCACCGCGCCCCAAGGTGCCTGCGCGTTCGGTCCCCATCGCCAAGCCCGTGCCGAAACCCGAACCGGAGCCGGAGGAGAAGGAACACTTCGTCACCGATCGGGTCACCGACGGCGACTACAACCTCCCGCCGACGACGTTGCTGATCGAGGGAGACCCGCCCAAGCTCCGCAGTTCTGCGAACGACGCGATGATCGAGGCGATCAGCGAAGTCCTCGAACAGTTCAAGATCGATGCCGCTGTTACCGGTTTCACCCGCGGACCGACGGTGACGCGCTACGAGGTCGAACTCGGCCCAGGCGTGAAGGTCGAGAAGATCACCGCGCTCGCCCGCAACATCGCGTACGCCGTGGCAACCGACAACGTCCGCCTCCTGGCCCCCATTCCGGGTAAGTCCGCGGTGGGTATCGAGGTACCGAACTCCGACCGCGAAATGGTCCGCCTCGCCGACGTTTTGAACGCGCCGAGCACCCGACGCGATCACCATCCGCTGGTGATCGGTCTGGGTAAGGACATCGAAGGTGACTTCGTCAGCGCGAACCTCGCGAAGATGCCCCACCTTCTGGTGGCAGGTTCGACCGGCTCGGGTAAGTCGAGCTTCGTGAACTCGATGCTCGTCTCGTTGCTCACCCGAGCAACGCCCGAAGAAGTACGGATGATCCTCATCGACCCCAAGATGGTCGAGCTCACGCCGTACGAAGGTATCCCGCACCTGATCACGCCGATCATCACTCAGCCGAAGAAGGCAGCGGCAGCGCTGGCCTGGTTGGTCGAGGAGATGGAACAGCGCTACCAGGACATGCAGGCCAACCGGGTGCGTCATATCGACGACTTCAACTCCAAGGTCAAGTCCGGCGAAATCACCGCCCCGCTGGGCAGCGAGCGCGTCTACCGTCCGTACCCCTACATCCTGGCGATCGTGGACGAGCTGGCAGACCTCATGATGACCGCGCCGCGCGACGTCGAAGAAGCAATCGTCCGCATCACGCAGAAAGCCCGTGCTGCCGGTATCCACCTGGTGCTGGCAACGCAGCGCCCGTCCGTCGACGTCGTCACCGGCCTGATCAAGACCAACGTGCCTTCGCGTCTGGCGTTCGCGACGTCTTCACTGACGGACTCGCGAGTCATCCTCGATCAGCCCGGAGCCGAGAAGCTCATCGGTATGGGTGACGGCCTCTTCCTGCCCATGGGCGCGGGTAAGCCGACCCGTATGCAGGGCGCGTTCATCACCGACGAGGAAATCTCGGCGGTCGTCGACTTCGCGAAGAACCAGGCCGAGCCCGAGTACACCGAAGGTGTCACCGCGCAGAAGGCAGGGGAGAAGAAAGACGTCGATCCTGACATCGGGGACGACATGGATGTCCTCCTGCAGGCCGTGGAATTGGTCATCACGAGTCAATTCGGTTCGACGTCGATGTTGCAGCGCAAGCTACGAGTCGGGTTCGCCAAGGCCGGCAGACTGATGGACCTCATGGAAAACCGCGGCGTCGTCGGACCCAGCGAGGGCTCGAAGGCACGCGAGGTGCTCATGAAGCCCGAGGAGCTCGACGGTCTGCTGTGGTCGATACGCGGCGGCGACCCGGATGAGGCACCTGCAGACGAGTAGGGACACCTCGGCGGAGAAGCCGTCGACAGACGACCGGAGGAACCCGTGCATGTGACGCCGTTGGCTTGGGGAATCACGATCGTGGTGATCCTCGGCCTGTTCGTCTTCGACTTCTTCGCCCACGTCCGCACTCCGCATGCGCCGACCTTCCGGGAGTCCGCATTCTGGTCGACGGTCTACATTTCGATCGCCATCGTCTTCGGCCTCGTCGTGATGTGGATCTGGGGCACCACGTACGGCGGTGAGTACTTCGCCGGCTACGTCACGGAGAAGGCGCTCTCGGTCGACAATCTGTTCGTCTTCGTGATCATCATGTCGACGTTCGCCGTCCCGCGAGAGTTCCAGCAGAAAGTCCTGCTGATCGGCATCGTCCTCGCATTGGTGATGCGCGGAATCTTCATCGGAGTCGGTGCGGCCGCCATCAATGCGTACAGCTGGGTGTTCTACCTCTTCGGTGCGTTCCTGATCTACACCGCGTACACCCTGATCCGCGATCACGGGCATGAGAAGGAAGCCGAGGAGAAGCGCGACAGTCGCATCATCTCACTCGTGAAGCGGGTGCTGCCGACAACCGAGGAATACGACGGGGACAAACTGATCACCCGGATCGACGGCAAGCGCGTCGTGACACCGTTGTTGTTGGCGCTCATCGCAATCGGGTTTGCCGACGTGCTCTTCGCGCTCGATTCGATTCCGGCGATCTACGGTCTGACCCAGGAACCGTATCTGGTGTTCACCGCCAACGCCTTCGCGCTGATGGGTCTACGGCAGCTGTACTTCCTGATCGGTGGGTTGCTCGAACGGCTGGTCTATCTCTCGTACGGGCTCTCGATAATCCTGGCGTTCATCGGTGTGAAATTGGTACTCCACGCGTTGCACGAGAACACCCTCTCGTTCGTCAACGGAGGTGAACACGTCTCCGTCCCTGAAATCTCCACGGCACTCTCACTCGGAGTGATCATCGGAGTATTGGCGGTGACGACGGTCGCGAGCCTGTTGAAGACTCGCGACCGGGCGGGGGAGTAAGCCGGGGCCGGGACTCTCAGGCGCTGAACTGACCCAACACCGGAACCCACTCGGTGATCCGGACCTTCTCGATCAAATCGGCGATCGCGAACGGATCGTGGGTGAAGAGGAGGGAAACGGTGTCGGCGTCTGCGGCGTCGACGATGATCAGCGCGCCGTTTCCATCTGCAAACGGGCCGGATGACAAGACGATCGAGCGGGAAACCAGATCCGCGAGCCACGCGCGGTGATCGCTACGGACTTCGTCGCGCTGAGCGTTCTTCTCGGGCGCGTAGGTGTATTCGACGAGGAACAACGACATCGTGAACCGCTTTCGGGGCTGGTGATCGAGATGGTGGTGTGTGAAGAGTCTGAACGGTTCAGAGAGTCAGGAGCATGCGAGTATTGCCGAGTGTGTTGGGTTTCACATAGCTCAGATCGAGGAACTCGGCGACGCCGGCGTCGTAGGACCGACACATTTCCGCATAGACCTCGGCGGTGACGGGGGTGCCGTCGATCTCTGCGAATCCGTGACGGTGGAAGAACTCGGTCTCGAACGTCAAAACGAACAACCGTTCCAACTCCAATTCCTTGGCGACCTCGATGAGTTTGTCGACGACGTGGAAACCTGCGCCCTGGCCTTTGGCGGTCGGATCGACTGCGACGGTGCGGATCTCACCCAGGTCCGCCCACAGCACATGCAGTGCGCCGCAAGCGATTACCTGGCCGCCTCGCTCGGCGACCCAGAACTCCTGGACTGCCTCGTACAGCGTCACGAGATTCTTCTCGAGGAGGATCTTGCCGGCGTAGATGTCGATCAGACGCTTGATTTCGGGGATGTCCGACGTTCGCGCGCGACGCACGATCAACTGGCTCTCGGTATAGGTCGGCGCGGTCGAAGTCATGTGGTGCACATTAGTCAATGGCCCTACCGATATTCTAAGTCGCGTGCCTGTCCGCCCCACGCAATTCCCGCGCCGCTCGGCTTTGTCCCGGGTTCGGCTCACCGCCTGTGCGGTGATCCGATGAGTACCCCGCGCGATCAGACCGACGCCCATCGCGCCGCCGTCGGCCCGTCCGACGGCACACCTGTCGCGGACAACCCGGTTCCGTTGCTGAACATCGCGAACATTCTCACGATGGTCCGAATGGTTCTCGTTCCGGTTTTTCTCGTTGTTCTGTTCGTCGACGGCGGACACTCGACGTGGTGGCGTCTCGGGGCAATGGGCGTGTTCATCGTCGCCGCGATCACGGATCGGATCGACGGCCAATTGGCTCGGAAGTACGGTCTGGTCACCGATTTCGGCAAACTCATGGACCCGATCGCAGACAAGGCACTGATCGGCGCCGCGCTGATCGGTCTTTCGGTTCTCGGTGACCTGTCGTGGTGGGTGACCGGAGTGATCATCGCCAGAGAACTCGGAATCACGCTGTTGCGGTTCGCGGTACTGCGGCACGCGGTCATCCCGGCGGGCAAGGGCGGCAAGCTCAAGACCCTCGTGCAGGCCGTCGCGATCGGGTTCTACCTGTGCCCGCTGCCGAGCAGTTGGGACATCGTCAGCGGATTGCTGATGGCTGCTGCCGTCGTGCTGACGGTGGCGACGGGAATCGAATACATCGTGCAGGCGATCAGGCTTCGCGCCGGAGTTCGCGCAGTCGAGTCATGACGGACCCGCTGCTCGCACTCGGAGTGGTCGAACTCGTCGACGCCCTTGGCGCCGCGAGGCATACTGTCGCCGCCGCCGAATCTCTGACGGCTGGCTTGTTCACGGCTGCGGTCGCGTCCGTGCCGGGGTCGAGCGCGGTGCTGCGTGGGGGCCTGGTCGTGTACGCGACCGACTTGAAAGCGACGCTGGCGGGTGTGGATCCCGAGCGTCTGGCAACGGACGGCCCCGTGTCCGAGAGCACGGCGGTGGCGTTGGCGCTCGGCGCCCGGACGAGGTGCGGCGCCGACTGGGGTATCGGACTGACCGGAGTCGCCGGTCCGAGTGAGCAGGACGGACACCCGGTCGGAACGGTGTTTCTCGGTATCGCCGGTCCGGACGGAACCGAATGCGTACCGCTCGCGCTCGGCGGCGAACGGTGGGAGATTCGGACAACCGCAGTCGCAACTGCCGTGTCGCGGTTACGTGATCGTGTCGCAGAGCGTGCGGCACGATAGGCTCGGGAACCAATCGGATGTGTTCGGACGTTGACGATTGTGAAGACGTACGACCATGCACGATGAGGTCACGGATGAAGGAGGAGCGAGATGGCGCTGCTATTGCGTGAGGCAATCGGTGACAGTCTCCGGCGTACGCGCGTTTCGCAGAGCCGCACGCTACGTGAGGTGTCGAACAGCGCGCGTGTGAGCTTGGGCTATCTGTCCGAAGTGGAACGTGGACGTAAGGAAGCATCGAGCGAACTGTTGGCGGCGATCTGTGATGCGCTCGCAGTCCCACTGTCCGACGTGCTGGTCGACGTGAGCGAGACCCTGGCCACGAAGAAGAGCGCTCCGGTAGCTGGTCGACAGGTCGCCGAACCCGCCGTGTCGGCTTCCGGTTCGGTCTCGGCTTCCGGTTCGCCGACAATCGCACGCGATACCCGCGTCGTGATTCCGGCACCGAACGCTCGAAGGTTGGCGGCGGCGTAGCCACTACCGGCCGTAACCGATAGATTTTGTACGTAACCGCCGGTTTCCAGCAGGTGGGGTCAGAGCAGATAGGGCGCAGCCCTTGTTTCGGTGCGCGACGGTCGCGCTCCGGGTCGCGTTCGGCGCGGCGCATCAGATGGAGGCAGGATCAAACCAATGGCTAATCCTTTCGTCAAGGGCTGGAAGTACCTGATGGCGCTCTTCAATTCGAAGATCGATGAGAAGGCAGATCCAAAGGTTCAGATTCAGCAGGCGATCGAGGACGCACAGCGCCAGCATCAGGCGTTGTCCCAGCAGGCTGCGTCGGTGATCGGTAATCAGCGTCAACTCGAGATGAAGCTCAGCCGTCAACTCGACGAGGTCGAAAAGCTCAACGCCAACGCGCGCCAGGCCGTCAACCTCGCCGATCAGGCCGCTGCTGCCGGCGACAACGACAAGGCGATCCAGTACACCAACGCTGCCGAAGCTTTTGCGGCCCAGTTGGTGACGGCCGAGCAGGGCGTCGAAGATCTGAAGGCACTGCACGACCAGTCCTTGCAGGCCGCCGCTCAGGCCAAGAAGGCTGTCGAGCAGAACGCGATGACTCTGCAGGCAAAGGTTGCCGAGCGCACCAAGCTGCTCAGCCAGCTGGAGCAGGCCAAGATGCAGGAGCGCGTGAGCGAGTCCCTTCGGTCCATGGACAGCACGCTGTCGGCTCCCGGCAACACACCCAGCCTCGATGCTGTGCGCGACAAGATCGAGCGGCGTTACGCCGACGCACTCGGCTCTGCCGAACTCGCTCAGAACTCCGTTCAAGGCCGCATGATGGAGGTCCAGCAGGCCTCGGTCCAGATGGCAGGGCACAGTCGCCTCGAGCAGATTCGTGCTTCCATGAAGGGCGAGGCACTGCCGTCCGGCGGCGCAGCAGCCACTCCTGCGACTCCGTCCGTCGAGAAGCAGCCCCCGGCTGCCGGTCAGACCGGGCAGTAGCCGAATCCTCGATGTCGGCAGTGATGCTCTGATGTTTTCTTCACGAGACGGTCGATCTGGGCGCGAGCCCCGGTCGGCCGTTCCCGTTTCCGTATCCGGCGCCTTCGGAGCGTTGGGACGCACCGCGGACACATTGCGCGAGGTCGGACTGTCTGCGGCGGATGCCGCTCGGCGGTGGCAGGACCCGCGCGCCAAATTCGAGCGCAAACGTGCCCGTGCACGTCGACGCGCTCAGCGTTGGGGTTTCATGTCCGGCGGATCAGTGGTCGGCACGGCCGGCCTTGCTGTTGCGTCGGCCCCCGAGTGGTCGGTGGTCGTGGCAGGCGGGGGAGCGGCACTGTTCGCGGTTCCCGCCGTCATCGCGGTCGGCCGTTACCGTTCGATGAGTTCCGGCCCACCGCCGTCGGCGCCGATTCGCCGGCGCTTGCCACCGTCGTCGTCTCGCGCGTTCATCCCGATGTCTCGCCTCATCGGCGCCGAGACTTCGTTGTTCGAGATCTTGAGTGTGCTCAGGCGCGCCGACACCATCGACCCCGGTGAGTTGGACGAAATCACTGTTACCGCCGATTCGGCATTGAGAGCGATGTTCGCGGTGTCTTCGGATGTCGTCGCGATGGAACGCGCCGTGGCCGCTACACCCAAGGTGACCGAACCTCTTGATCCCACCATCGACGGCGCAGTTCGTGAGTTGCAGTCGGGGTTGGATCAGTACGAGGATCTGGTGACCTCCGCAGCTGCATTGACAGCGCCTCACAGCCCTTCGGCTCTGGTGGGATTCAACCGAGAACTCTCGGCGCTGCACGCGGCCGCCGAGCGACTCTCGGCGCTTGCCGACGCCATCGGTGAGGTGGACGACATCACCCGCAAGTACAACTGATCGGTCCTCGCGCCTGATCGATGCACCTGTTCGAAATCTCAGTCGTCGGCGCCGCGGGCCGCCAACGCTTCACCCATTGCGTCCGCGGTCATCAGGGTGCCGACGATGACCGGAACTGCGAAGGATCGCAGCGAGAATCCGAGCCCTCGCGCCTTGCGTGCCTCGGACACCTGTGTGATGACCTCGAACATCAGCGGGATGCACCGGATCGTCATTGCGAGGAGCAAAGCGATCCGTTCGGGATTGACCCCGAAGCGTCGCAAGGGTGTCAGGAACCGGGTGATCGCGTCGAGCATCTCGGAGATCCGTGTGGTCAGACCCATGATCGCCGCGAAGGCGATCGAGATGATCAGAACCCCGCACACGACGGCCGCTCGCTGCCATCCCGCGACTACCAGCTGGAACGCCCCGATGAAGAGCAACATCCACAGCGCCGGACGCAGCTGCCGGATCGCAGTCATCGGAGGAATGCGCGCAATCGCGTACAGGGCCACAACGACGATCGTGGGAACTGCCAGTTGCCACGGCTCACGAACGAAGATCGAGACGGCGAGGATGGCCACGACCAAGGCGAAGAGCTTGATCCCCGTCGGCATCCGGTGCAGGAGCGATGTACCCGGCCGGTAGACGCCGAGAGTGGTCACGAGACCAACGACCGGTAATGGCCGATCGAGTCGGCGGGGGAGCCGTCGGCGACGACACGGCCTTGGTCGACAACCAACACCCGTTCGAATGATTCGAGGAGATCGAGTTGGTGGGTCACGACGATCAGTTGCTGATCGAGTGACTCGAACACCGAGGTGATCAGCCGAGAGTTGCGAAGATCGAGGAGCGTGGTGGGCTCGTCGGCGACGAGTACGTTCGGTTCCGTCACCATGATGGCCGCGAGCGCGAGTAGCTGCTTCTGCCCGCCCGAAAGCTGGTGGGTGGGATGGTCGGCGTGCCCGGCGAGGCCGTAGCGTTCGAGCACCGAGGCCACCTTTGCGGCGCGCTCGGCTTTGCCCAATCCGCTACGGCGGAGCGAGAATTCGATGTCCTCGGCAACCGTCGGCATCACGATCTGGTGGTTGGGATCGGTGAAGACGAATCCGACCTGCTTGCGTACGTCGCGGCCCTTCTTCGCCGTGTCCAAGCCGTTGACGTGGACGTGTCCTTCCGTCGGAACGACCAGTCCGTTGATCATGCGAGCGAGGGTCGACTTGCCGCTTCCGTTCGCACCCACGATCCCGATTCGCTGCTCGCTCAGTCGCAGATCTATCTGCTGAAGGACCGTTCGTTCACCGAAGCTGTGTCCGACGTTCTCGAAGACGATCTCACTCATCGGAGATTAATTCGCCACCACGGTCTTGTTCGACGAGATCACCGAGTCGCGCAGTAGTGCCGGGTATGCCCGGTGAACCTGGGACGCGACCAACGCGGTGACGACCGCTTTTGCGGCGTCGAGCGGGATGAAGGCGGCGTTGGCCGACCATGCGGCAACGAAGCTCATGTGTCCGCGGACCATCATTCCTACGATGCCGAACGCGTAGAGAACGACGACGCCGCCGAGAAGGTTGATGCCGATGCCCGCGATGATCCGGTACTTGGGCAGCATCTTGGCGGTCAGCCATCCGATGACAAACGCCGTCGGGATCCAACCGATGAGGAATCCGGCTGTCGGGCTCGAGAGAGACACGAGTGCGGTGCGACCGCCGGCAAGGACCGGTAGACCGACCAATCCCAGAGCAATGACCGTCAGGACGGCGAGAACACCCTTGCGCGGTCCGAGTAGAGCGCCGGCCATCATGACGCCCATGGACTGAAGGGTGATCGGCACGCCGGAAATGCCGATGTTGATCGACCCGGGTAGGCCCAGCGCGATGATGAGTGCGGCGAAGACGGCTACATGCGCGAGATCGCGAGCGGGGAAACGGGTCGTAGACACTGCGGACGTGCTCCTTCGGCATACGGGATCGAACTTCGCGAGTTTACGCCAGGAGCAAGCTCCCATGGGTTGGACACCTGACCTGCGTGAGGGCCGGTCTCGGGGTGAACCCTGATCTTTACCTGAACTTGCCGCTGAGCTGCTGCTTTGTCACGCCAGACCTGTCAGGCTGGTTCTACGGACGACGCAGCACCTGTCCGATTCGACTGATTATTCAACGGCACGTTGGAGGTAAGCATGTTTTGGAAGATCGTTTTGGCCGTCGTACTGGTGTGGGTCGCACTCGCGGTGGTCGGTGCCCTGATCAAGGGGCTTTTCTGGGTTCTGGTGGTCGGCGCTGTCGGCTTCGGAATCTACTTCCTGGTGAAGGCGATGTCGGGAAGTGACGACAATTCGCCCGCTTCGCGGTTCTGACGGGCAAGATCTGCACTATGGAAAACTTCCCCGAGGACTGGCAGCGCGCGATTGTCATCGTGGCGCATCCCGATGACATCGAATACGGCGCAGCCGCAGCAGTGGCGCAGTGGACCGATCGCGGCAAAGACGTGCGATATGTCCTGGCCACGCGCGGCGAGGCCGGAATCGCCGGTCTGTCGCCCGAAGAGTCCGGCCCCATCCGCGAGGAAGAAGAGCGTCGCTCGGCCGCGATCGTCGGTGTCGGTGAGGTGGAGTTCCTCGGCCTGCCCGACGGTCGTCTCGTGGAAGGCTTGGAGTTGCGCTCGACTCTCGCCGCAGCAATTCGCCGCCACCGTCCGGAATTGGTGGTGACGATGAACTTCTCCCACACCTGGGGCCCCGGCTATCTGAACAGCGCAGATCACCGTGCACTCGGGATCAGCGTTCTCGACGCAACTGCCGACGCAGCAAACGAATGGATCTTTCCCTCATTGACGGCGCAGGGACTGGCGCCGTGGCCTGGTGTTCGGTGGGTTGCGGTCAATACGATGACTCCCACACACTGCGTCGACGTGACGTCGACGGTCGATCGCGCCGTGGATTCGCTCGCGGAACATGCGCGATATCTGGCGGCGCTGAGTTCCACGCCGATCCGGGAACAGGCGCGCGCACAGATCGACATGGTCAGCGGACCGAAGCCTGGTTTCGACGCCGAGCGAGCAGTTGGTTTCGAGTTGTACTATTTCTGATGATCTCTGAGCGAGAGAAATCGAAAGTCCCGACGGGATTACCGGTGACTTGTCCGGTATTGTGTTACACACGATGGTAATCCGTAACGCAGATGACTCAATTGCCCCTCGCAAGGCAGATGGTCAGCGCATCCCCAGCCGCGAGATCGACGACGTGATTCTCGACGCAGCAAGGTCGTGTGTCCTCGATTTCGGAATGCAGCGAACCACACTTGCCGAGATCTCGCGTCGCGCCGGCGTGAGCCGACCGACGGTCTACCGGCGATGGCCGGACACGCGAGCTGTCGTCGCGGACCTGCTCACCCGGGAGATCCGATCGGTGCTGCCCGAGGTGACCTTCAACGGGTCTGCCGGCACGTTGCTCGTGGAGGCGATCGGTGACGTCGTCGGCCAGATTCGCGACCATCCGCTCTTCGTGAAAATTCGGCAAGCCGATCAAGAATTGCTGACGACCTACATCGTGGACCGGCTCGGCGCGAGCCAGAAGTCGATTCTCGAGCTGATCACATCCGTTGTCGCTGCCGGCCAACAGGATGGTTCGATTCGCGAGGGAAGCGTCAACGAGATCGCGGCGATGGTTCTACTGATGGCTCAGTCCGTCGTCATTTCTGCGCCGACTCTCGAGCCGGAGCTTTCCTCCGATGCGTCGGTCGAGCAACTTCGATATGCGGTCGCTGCTTATCTGGCACCCGTCAAGAATTCGGGAGAATAGCTGTGAGCCCCCTAGATTCAGCAGGCAGCGATTCAGCGCTCAACGCACAACGGCGTACTCGTGAACTCGAGCAGTTGGCGAACGGCGATTCGGTCGACGTCCTGGTGATCGGCGGCGGAATCACCGGTGTCGGTGTCGCTCTCGACGCCGTGACTCGTGGGCTCAGTGTTGCGCTGGTCGAAAAGCACGACCTCGCGTTCGGCACCAGCCGCTGGAGTTCGAAACTCGCACACGGCGGCCTTCGGTACCTGGCTTCCGGCAATGTCGGTATAGCGCGTGAAAGTGCGGTCGAGCGCGGCATCCTCATGACGCGCACCGCGCCGCACCTCGTTCGCGCCATGCCTCAACTCGTACCGCTGTTGCCCGAAACGTCGTTCTTCGGGAAGGCCCTGGTGCGTACCGGTTTCCTGGCCGGTGACGCTCTGCGCATGTCGGCGCGAACCCCGGCTTCGGTGCTGCCCAGATCACGGACGGTCAGCGCTGCGCGGGCGCGCGAATTGGCTCCCGCGGTCAAGCAGGAGAACCTACGAGGCGCCTTGACCGCGTTCGACGGGCAGCTCATCGACGACGCCCGCCTCGTCGTCGGTATCGCCAGAACCGCAGCGTCGCACGGCGCGCGAATCCTGACCCGCGTCGGTGCATACGACGTATCCGGAACGTCGGCCACCTTGCGCGACGAGTTGACCGGATCCGAGTTCTTGATGCGTGCCCGCGTCGTGGTCAATGCGACCGGTGTCTGGGCTGATCAGGTCGACTCCAGCATCACCCTGCGCCCCAGCCGCGGGACGCACCTGGTGCTCGATGCAGCGCGATTGGGGAACCCCACGGCAGCGCTGACCGTGCCGATTCCCGGCGAGACCAACCGTTTCGTCTTCGCCCTGCCCGCCCAGCTCGGCCGGATCTACCTCGGGTTGACCGACGAAGCAGCGCCGGGACCGGTGCCAGACGTGCCGTCGGCGTCAGAGGACGAGATCGACTTCCTGCTCGACACCGTGAACACGGCGTTGGAAGTTCCGCTGACCCGTGGGGACGTCTTGGGGACCTTCGCGGGTCTGCGTCCGCTGCTGGACACCGGTGAAGGCTCGACGGCCGACCTCTCGCGCAATCACGCTGTAGTCCGTTCGGACTCGGGCTTGGTCACGGTGGTAGGCGGAAAACTCACGACGTACCGCAAGATGGCCGAAGACGCCGTCGACGCTGCGGTCGAGGTCGGGTCGCTGAGCGCCGGGGCATGTCGGACACGCGCGTTGCCGCTGGTAGGCGCTGCATCACCGGCGGAATTGAAGAAGATCAAGGCACCCGCGTCATTGGTGGCGCGATACGGCACCGAGGCCGAGGTCGTTGCCGCGGCGAGCGGCGATCGTCTCCGGTCGGTTGCGGACTTGGAGATCTGCGGTGCCGAGTTCGATTTCGCGGTGTCGCATGAAGGCGCCCTCGACGTCGACGACGTCCTCGATCGCAGGACGAGAATCGGATTGGTGGCTTCGGATCGCGAACGCGCACTGGGTGCGGCGGAACAGGCCTTTCACTCGGTGTGACACTCTGATCCGGTGCGTGTAGCCGTTGTTGCCGGGCCGGACCCGGGTCATGCTTTTCCCGCAATAGCGTTGTCGCTGGCGTTGATCCAGGCCGGCGACGAACCGATCCTGTACACGGGGACCCGGTGGGTCGAGGCAGCGCGAGCAGCCGGCGTGGAAGCCGAGCCGCTCAAGGGCTTGGCCCCGCGGCCGGGAGACGACGATCTTGATGCAGGCGCTCGGATTCATTCGCGCGCCGCCTATATTTCCACCGAACTGCTTCCCGACCTGAAATCCGTCTCCCCGGATCTCGTCGTTTCCGACATCCTCACTGCCGGAGGCGGATTGGCCGCCGAAAGACTTGGCATCCCCTGGGTGGAACTCTCGCCTCACCCGCTGTACTCACCTTCACGGGGGTTGCCGCCGATCGGCAGTGGGCTCGCTCCCGGCGTCGGAATTCGTGGTCGACTCCGCGATACCCTGATGCGCGCAGCGACGGGACGTTCGATCAAGCAAGGGTTGGCCCAGCGATCCCAGGCCCGTGTCGGTGTCGGACTGCCCGCTCTGGATCCCGGTCCGCAAGCGCGGCTGATCGCAACACTTCCGGCACTCGAAGTGCCTCGCCCCGACTGGCCGGAGCGCGCTCACGTCGTCGGACCGCTTCTGTGGGAGCCGACCGAGGTGATTCTGGATCCACCGCCAGGTGACGAACCGCTGGTTATGGTGGCGCCCTCCACGGCGCACACCGGCGCAGTGGGAATGTTCGAGGGCACGGTCGAAGGACTCGGCGGAGCCGGTGTGCGGCTGATTGCGTCGATGCTCGACGGGGCTGAAGGTGAGCATCCTGATTGGGTTCGTGCAGGTCTCGGACGCCAGGACGCGATGCTGCGTGACGCGTCGGTGTTGGTATGTGGCGGCGGGCACGGCATGTTGGCGAAGGCCCTGCTGGCCGGCGTGCCGACGGTCGTCGTTCCCGGGGGCGGGGACCAGTGGGAGTTGGCCAATCGCGCTGCGCGGGCAGGGACGTCGGTGATCGTGCGGCCCGCAGATGCTCAGTCGATTCGCGATGCCGTACTGCAGGTGCTCTCCGACAAACGATTCGCGGAAGCTGCGAGAGCGGCTGCCGCGACTGCGTCGCAGGTCACCGATCCGGTGGCGGTGTGCCGACAGGTGGTCAACGGAGGTGTGACGGCGTGAGCACGTTGCGCCTGAATGCAGGTGCACCGCTCTGTGGACTACGGTGGCGGCTGTGCGGTTGACCGAATTTCATGAAATGGTGCGCGAAGAGTTCGGGCAGGTACGAGGCGACTCGATGCTGATCGACCATGTACTCCAGAGTCTCGACGGAATGACTGCCGCGGAGGCCGTCGAAGCAGGCTGGGAGCCTCGCGAAGTGTGGCGTGCGCTCTGTGTGGAGTTCGACGTACCACCCGCCCGCCGCTGATTCTTCGGCGTGTCGAACGTCTCCCATCTTCTGTTCGAACACGTGTTCGTCTATGCTGAACCTGTTCGGTGGTGACGCTTCTTTGGTAACTGCGAACTTTCGATGTTCTACAAACGCGGTGACCTACAAACGCGGTGATCGACAAGCGCTAAAGCAAGATCGAAAAGTCTGTCGGTGGCCGGATCTACTCTGATCGCAACACACCAACAGGGTCGGCTCAGGCAGGCGCTGAAGAGACGGAGTCTGCTCAGGCAGGCACTGAAGACTGAAACAAGGATGGGGATCACGATGGCACCACAGGCACCTGATCGGGACAAGGCACTCGACCTCGCGTTGGCGCAGATCGACAAGAACTTCGGCAAGGGTTCGGTGATGCGCCTGGGTGAGGGTGTCCGCCAGCCCATTGCCGTCATTCCCACCGGTTCCATCGCGCTCGACGTCGCGCTGGGTATCGGCGGACTGCCGCGTGGCCGCGTCATCGAGATCTACGGCCCGGAATCTTCGGGTAAGACCACCGTGGCACTGCACGCAGTTGCCAATGCTCAGGCCAACGGCGGCATCGCGGCGTTCATCGACGCGGAGCACGCACTCGATCCCGACTATGCAGCCAAGCTGGGCGTCGATACCGATGCACTCCTGGTCTCGCAGCCCGATACGGGTGAGCAGGCCCTCGAAATCACCGACATGCTGATCCGTTCAGGCGCCCTCGACATCGTCGTGATCGACTCCGTGGCCGCTCTTGTTCCTCGCGCCGAGATCGAAGGCGAGATGGGTGACAGCCACGTCGGTTTGCAGGCTCGACTGATGAGTCAGGCGCTGCGCAAGATCACCGGTGCCATGAACAACTCGGGCACCACCGTCATCTTCATCAACCAGCTTCGCGAGAAGATCGGTGTGATGTTCGGTTCTCCCGAAACCACCACCGGTGGTAAGGCACTGAAGTTCTACGCTTCGGTCCGCCTCGACATCCGTCGTATCGAAACTCTCAAGGACGGTACCGACGCAGTGGGTAACCGCACTCGCGTCAAGGTCGTCAAGAACAAGGTCGCGCCGCCGTTCAAGCAGGCCGAGTTCGATATTCTCTACGGCCAGGGCATCAGCAAGGAAGGCTCGCTCATCGACATGGGTGTCGAGCACGGGTTCATCCGCAAGTCCGGCTCCTGGTACACCTACGAAGGTGACCAGTTGGGTCAGGGCAAGGAAAATGCTCGTAAGTTCTTGCTGGAGAACACCGATATCCGTGACGAGATCGAGAAGAAGATCAAGGAAAAGCTCGGTATCGGTGCTGACGTCACTGCAACCGACGAAGCTCCCGCCGACTTCTGAGTTCAGTCATGAGCTTCGACGACGGTGACAACGGCGAGAATGCTCGTGAAGAGTACGGCGCTCCTCGGCGTCGATCCCGTCAACGATCCGAGAAGCCGTCGCAACGCGCAGAGGGTGGGACGGAGGCGCAGGCCAAAGATGCTTGCCTACGCCTCCTGACCGACCGGGCGCGCAGTCGTTCCGAGCTGGAAACAAAGCTGAGCGGGCGCGGCTTCGAGCCCGAGATCATTGCCAAGGTCCTCGATCGACTCCAAGAAATCGGGTTGATCGACGACGCAGACTTCGCGAACCAGTGGGTTCATTCGCGGCATACGTACTCGGGCAAGGGAAAGCGTGCGCTTGCAGTCGAGTTGCGGCTCAAAGGAATCGACCAGGACACCGCTTCCGAAGCGTTGTCACAGATCGATCCGGAAGATGAACGCGAGCGAGCAGCGGAGCTGGTTCGGCGGAAGCTGAAGAACAAGCCCGTCGATGATCGCGACAAGGTCACGCGTCGACTGGTCTCGATGCTGGCACGCAAGGGATATTCAGCGGGGATGTCCTACGAGGTGGTCAAAGCCGAGATGGCGGCGGTCACCGACTCGTAGCGAAGTGCAGCATTCAGAACAAAAGGGCGGGGGTACCACCGAAATTCGGTGGTACCCCCGCCCTGTTGTGTATTCGCGCTAACGCGGCTGGATTCGACTCACGGCTCCATCTGATTCACGGCTTGGTCAGGTCCATACCCGGAACCGAAACAGCTGGGTCGGCGGACGGAGCCGCGATGGGGCCCTTGCCCTTTCGCTTCCCGGACCGCAGGCGCTTCTCCACCTTGGTTGCCAGGAAGGTCAGAGCCGAGTTGAGAGCGATCATGATCGCTGCGACCACGATGAGCGCCGGCAGGAAGTTTCCGTAGAAGGTGCCGAGCTGTTGGGCCTGACGCACCAGCTCGACATACCCGATCAGGTAGCCGAGGGCGGAGTCCTTCAACGCCACGACCATCTGTGAAATCAGTGCCGGGAGCATGGCGGTAACCGCTTGGGGGAGCAGGATTGTCACCATGATCTGCGTCTTGCGCATGCCTAGTGCCTTGGCGGCCTCACTTTGCCCTCGTGGGAGTGAGTTGATTCCGGCGCGGACGATCTCGGCGATCACTGACCCGTTGTACAGGGTCAAGCCCACGACGACTGCGGCGAGTGCGAGGTACTTGGACTTGAAGACTTCGTATTCGGCGAACACCTGATACGAGAAGATCATCAGAATCAGAACCGGTACTGCTCGGAACAATTCGACGATGACGCCGCAGATCTTCCGAATGATGTTGTGCTCGGAGAGTCGGCCGATACCCAGGGCAGAACCGAGGATGAGCGCGAAGACGATGGACATCGCAGCCGCGATCAGCGTCCCTCGGATGCCGGGTATCAGATACGTTGTCCACGAGGTGGATTCGAGGAACGGATCCCACTTCGCTGCTGTCAGCTGGCCCTTTTCGTCGAGTGCGCGGTAGATGACGTAACCGATTGCGACCATGAGTGCGGCGACGACAAGGGATGCGAATCGGTAGAGATTTCGCGCTCTCGGACCTGGCGCGTCGTAGAGGACTGTTGCGCGGTTGCTCATCGTGAAACCTCGAATCGCTTGCTCAGCTTGCCGAAGATCAAGCCCATGGGAAGTGTCAGGATCACGAAACCGACAGCGAAGATTCCACCGACGACGAAGATCGCCGCTTCGTTTTCGATCATCTTCTTCATCAGCGCTGACGCTTCGGATACGCCGATCACCGCGGCGATGGTCGAGTTCTTGGTCAGTGCGATCAGCACGCTACCCAGCGGTGCTGTGACCGCGCGAAATGCCTGAGGCAGGACGATCAGCCGAAGATTTTGTGCAAACGACAGACCGAGTGATCGGCCCGCTTCGGCCTGGCCGACCGGAACGGTATTGATTCCCGATCGAAGTGACTCACACACGAACGCGGCGGTGTAGACACTGAGGCCGAGGACGGCGAGTCGGAAGTTGTTGTCCACCAGAAATGTCGGCGAATCCGACTTGGCGAGGTTGACTCCGAGCGTCTGCGAAAGACCGAACAGACAGAACAACAGAATCAGTGTGAGGGGGGTATTGCGGAACACGGTCACGTACGCGGCGCCCAGGAATCGGGCGACCGGGACCGGTGACACGCGCATCGCCGCGATCAGCACACCGATGATGACAGCGCCGATCGCGGAGAAAAATGTCAGCTGGATCGTGGTCCAGAAGGCTTCCAGAAGCTGGTCGCCGTACTTGCTCAGAAGGTTCACTTGCCGTCTCCCCAGATCACGGGATCTCCGTTGGTGGCGTCACGCGCTGCGGCTCCCGAAGTGGGAGCCGCAGCGAGATTGACGGTGAAAAAAGCAGGTCAGTAACGATCAACGGTGGGCGGCGCCGGGATGGGGTAGCCCGAAGCGCCAACGGTGTTGTTGAAGGCTTCTTCCCATGCGCCGGTGGAGATCATCTTCTCGATGGCGTCGTTGATCTTGCCGCGGGTCTCGGAATCGTCCTTGGCCAGGCCGACGCCGTAGTTTTCCGTTGTGAACGGTTCTCCGACGACCTTCAACTGGCCGGGGTACTGTGCGGCAAAACCAGCGAGGATGATGTCATCGGTGGTGACTGCGTCGACAGCGCCGTTGCGCAGTGCTTCGACACAAGCAGAGTAGGTGTCGAACTCCTGAAGTTGGACGTCAGGTACGGAGTCCTTGACCTTCTGAGCCGGAGTGGAGCCAGTCACCGAGCAGAGCTTCTTGCCGCCGCTGAGAGAATCGCGACCGGTGATGTCGGTGTTGTCGGAGCGAACGAGCAGCGATTGGCCGGCGATGAAGTACGGACCGGCAAAGCCGACCTTTTCCTTGCGTGCGTCGGTGATCGAGTAGGTGGCCACAATGTAGTCGACCTCGCCGTTCTGGATCAGGGTCTCGCGTTGGGCTGACGGTGATTCCTTGAAGGTGATTCCTTCGGGCTTCACGCCGAGTTCGTTCGCGATGTACCGGGCTACCTCGACGTCGAAGCCGGAGAACGTCCCGTCCGGATTGCGCTGACCGAGGCCGGGCTGATCGAACTTGATACCGACGGTGAGCGTTCCGTCGGCAGCACTCTGCGATGCGCTCTTTTCTTCTCCTCCACCACAAGCCGTGGCAGCGAACGCGATAGCCATGATTCCGATTCCGAAACGGACGGAGCGATTGATCTTCATGAAGATCCTCTCAGTTGTCGACATGCAAACGGTGCAGTCGAGATGAACGGTGCAGCCGAGGTGAACGGTGCAGTCGAGCAAGTTGTCTTGTGGACGAGGACAGGACTGTCGGAGGGGACTGTGATCAGTGAGTGAGGATCTTGCCGAGGAAGTCCTTGGCCCGATCCGACTTGGGATGGGTGAAGAACTCTTCGGGCGTGGTGTCTTCGACGACCTGGCCGTCAGCCATGAACAGCACACGATCGCCGGCTTTGCGGGCGAATCCCATCTCGTGCGTGACCACGAGCATGGTCATGCCTTCCTTGGCGAGGGAAGTCATGACGTCGAGGACCTCGTTGACCATCTCGGGGTCGAGAGCGGAGGTGGGCTCGTCGAACAACATCACCTTCGGCTGCATCGCAAGAGCGCGAGCAATCGCGACACGCTGTTGCTGACCGCCGGAAAGCTGCGCCGGGTACTTGTCGGCCTGATTGGCGATACCGACGCGCTCGAGCAATGCCTGCGCCGTCTTCTTGGCTTCGTCCTTCTTCGCCTTGCGAACCTTCATCGGTGCGAGCATGACGTTCTCGAGGATCGTCTTGTGTGCGAACAGGTTGAAGGACTGAAAGACCATCCCGACGTCGGCACGAAGTGCGGCAAGTGCTTTGCCCTCCTCGGGGAGCGTCTTGCCGTCGACGGCAATGGTGCCCGAGTCGATGGGTTCCAGGCGATTGATGGTGCGGCACAGAGTCGACTTACCGGAGCCCGACGGACCAAGGACGATCACCACTTGGCCCTTGGGTACCTCGAGATTGACCTCTTGCAGGACGTGAAGTTCCCCGAAGTGTTTGTTCACCGAGGTCATCGAAATCATGGATGTGGAATCGCCGGAGGTGGTCGGCGTCGTCGCATCGTCGGCTTGGGTCATAAACGAGAACCTTAGGCGTAGTTTGCGTCGACGCCCGTGATTTCGCCATGGTTCTTGCCATATGTAATGGAAATTTTACTGTGACGACGTTTATGTCGCGTTTCGGCTGTTTATCAGGGCGTTATTACACGTCGTAGTGGACGTGAGCTAGGCTGAAGCGTGTCACTGATCGACGAAATGTCCCCTGCACTTCCGGAGCCGACTGCAGTTCCGGAGCCGACGGCGAAGTCTGTTCGCACCTACGAGGTGCGGACGTACGGCTGTCAGATGAACGTCCACGATTCCGAGCGACTGTCCGGTCTGCTCGAGGACGCCGGGTATTCGAAGGCGGAGACCGGCACCGATCCTGATCTTGTCGTCTTCAACACGTGTGCGGTCCGCGAGAACGCGGACAACAAGTTGTACGGCAACCTCAGCCAGCTCGCCCCGAACAAGGAGGCGAACCCCGACATGCAGATCGCGGTCGGCGGGTGCCTGGCGCAGAAGGATCGTGACACCGTCGTCAAGAAGGCGCCGTTCGTCGATGTCGTCTTCGGCACTCACAACATCGGCTCGCTTCCCGCGCTGCTCGACCGTGCGCGTCACAATCAGCGCGCCGAGGTCGAAATCCTCGACGCACTCGAGGCGTTTCCGTCGACACTGCCAGCCAAGCGCGAATCTGCTTATGCAGGTTGGGTTTCCATCTCGGTGGGCTGCAACAACACGTGCACGTTCTGCATCGTTCCGGCCCTGCGTGGCAAGGAAGTAGATCGACGTCCCGGCGACATCCTGGCCGAGGTGCAGGCACTCGTCGACGAGGGTGTCTCGGAAGTGACCCTGCTGGGACAGAACGTCAACGCCTACGGCGTGTCGTTCGCCGATCCGGAGCAACCGCGCGATCGCGGAGCCTTCGCCTCCCTCTTGAAGGCATGTGGACACATCGACGGCCTCGAACGGGTCAGGTTCACATCGCCGCACCCGGCAGAGTTCACCGATGACGTCATCGAAGCGATGGCAACCACTCCCAACGTCTGCCCGCAACTGCACATGCCGTTGCAGTCCGGTTCGGACAAGGTTCTCAAGGCGATGAAGCGCTCGTACCGCAAGTCGAAGTACCTCGGGATCATCGAGAAGGTGCGCGCCGCAATGCCGCACGCCGCCATCACCACGGACATCATCGTCGGGTTCCCGGGGGAGACGGAAGAGGATTTCGAGGAGACGCTGGACGTCGTGCGCAAGGCGCGATTCTCCAACGCCTACACCTTCCAGTACTCCAAGCGCCCGGGCACGCCGGCGGCGGAGATGGCCGATCAACTCCCCAAAGAGGTTGTCCAGGAACGCTACATGCGATTGCTCGCCGTTCAGGAAGAAGTGAACATCGAGGAGAATCGCAAGCTCGTCGGCACCGAGGTCGAACTCTTGGTGGCAGCGGGGGAGGGGCGGAAGAACGCGGCGACTCACCGTCTCAGTGGTCGCGCGCGAGACGGCCGCCTGGTGCATTTCCGCCCCGAGGGAAACCTCGACGGCACAATCCGACCCGGTGACGTGGTGACGGTCGTCGTCACCCACGGAGCCCCTCATCACCTCGTGGCAGATGACGGAGTGCTCACGCACCGTCGGACCCGCGCCGGTGATTCGTTCGAAAAGGGCATCACACCCAAGACCCCGCCCATCGGCGTAGGTCTCGGACTACCGAAGATCGGTGCCCCGGCCCCACAACCCGTTCAGATGGGATGCAACGCATGACCTCGCAACACGAGAACACGACACCACAGCCGGGCGACGACGCCTTCGAGGGCTACCGCAAGGACCTCGACGACGCGGAACGCAAGGTCGCGGGAGAAATTGATCCGGGTGCGCGCGCCATGGTTGTCGCGGTTGCGGTGCTCGTGCTGGTCGGCACCCTTGCACTGCCCCATGCGGGAGTGGCGAACGGCTGGGATGTGCTCGCGTACAACCAGGACGCGGAAAGTGAACGGATTGCACTGTTCTCACGCTTGTTCGTGTGGTTCGTCGTCATCTTCGGCATCGGATTCTCGATGCTCGCGCTGGTCACGCGGCGTTGGAGTCTGGCCTGGGTCGCACTCGCCGGCAGTGCCGTGGCGAGCGCTCTCGGCATGATGGCCGTCTGGTCGCGTCAGACCATTCCCGCCGGTTTCAATGTGGCAGGACCGTCGATCGGGCTGATCATCGGATGGTTTGCCGTCGTGTTCTTGACGTTCCATTGGCTCAAGGTGGTCTGGACACGAACCAACATTCAGCTCGCCGCCGAGGAGCAACGCCGGATCGCTGCGGCCGAAGCCGAGAAGCATCAGGAATGGAACGTCGGCTGACACAGCAGGCCGTCCGTCCAAAGCACAAGACAACGCCGGCTGACTCCTTTCGGAGTGAGCCGGCGTTTTTGTTGTCTTTACAGCTCGTCGTCGATTACTCGTTGACGGCGCTTTCGGCAGCTTCGGCCCACTCACGCCACTGCTTGGCCTGAGCGAGAGCCTTCTCGGCGTCCTTCGTCTTGCCGGCAGCCTGAGCCTTGGCGGCCTGCTCCTCGAACTGGCTCACCCGCTCCTTGAACTGCGCGACCCGGGCAAGTGCTTCCGGATCGGTGCGACGCCACTCGGCGTCGACCGCGTCGCGCACCTTGGTTTCGATGGCCCGGAGCTTCGCTTCGAGTTCCTGCATTCGGTCGCGCGGCACCTTGCCGATCGCGTCCCACTTCTCCTGCAGATCGCGAAGCGCTGCGCGGGCGTTCTCGAGTCCGTGCGCCGGATCGATGTTCGCATTGGCAGCGAGCAGCTCCTCTTTTGCAACCGCGTTCTGCTCGAATTCGGCATCGCGCTCGGATGCAGCAGCGTTGCGCGCGGCGAAGAACACATCCTGAGCGCCCTTGAAGCGCTTCCACAGGTTGTCGTCGGCCTCGCGCGGTGCGCGGCCGGCAGCCTTCCACTCGCTGAGTAGATCGCGGAATTCCCCGGCGGTCTGTCCCCATTCAGTGGAGGTCGACAGCTTCTCGGCGCGCTCGACCAGTTCTTCCTTCGTCGAACGGGCGCTCGCACGATCCCGGTCGAGTTCGGCGAAGTGGGCTCCACGTCGCCGGTTGAAGGACTCACGAGCCTTCGAGTAACGCTTCCACAGTGCGTCGTCGACCTTGCGGTCGATTCCGCGAATCGTCTTCCACTCGTCGAGAATCTCGCGCAGTCGATCACCCGCGGTCTTCCACTGGGTCGACTCCGAGCCGATCTGCTCGGCCTCGACTGCGAGGGCCTCCTTGCGGGCGGTGCTTGCCGCGCGCGACTGTTCCTTCTCTTCCTTCGCGTGCGCTGCGGCCTCGTCGGAACCGGCAACGATCACGTCGAGTCGGCGAGCCAAAGCGTCGAGGTCACCGATCACTGCAGCGGTCGAGAGGGATTCGGACAGAGCGATGGCGGCAGCCTTGGTCTTCTTGGCGTCTCCGGCGCCCGACGTCAGTCGCGCCTCGAGTAGCGAGACCTCGGTCGCGAGGTCGTCGTAGCGACGACCGAAATGGGCGAGGCCCTCGGTGGCGTCGCCGGCCTGCCACGAACCGATCTGACGTTCACCGTCAGCGGTCTTCACCCAGGCGGTTCCGTCTTCCTCGACGCGTCCGAACTTGCTCGGGTCGCTGGCCGGTGCGGCGGTGACGGCATGCGAGGCTGCTGGTCCGGGGCGAGGTGCTCCGGGGCGGGGCGCACCGGGGCGTGGTCCACCAGGTTTGGGAGCGCCGGGTTTGGGTGCTGCCGGGCTCGGGCTGGCCGAACTGCTGTCGGCGCCGGTGGTGGGTTCACTGTTCTCGGTCATCGGTCCTCGTCTCTGCCGCGCGTCACGGCTGCCTGATCGCATTCCTGGTTCCATTGAACCCGGTACTCACGTTCTCCGACTATTGAATCAGGTAAGAGGGTGTGAGGTCGCCACCTCGGGGTCGACTAGCGTGGCAACTGTGTTGACTTCCGCTGTTCTCGTCCCCTCGGCGCCGTTACTCGTGCCGGAATTGTCCGGTGATTCGGCCGAGTCCGCTCAGGTGCGTGCTGCAGCGACAACCGCCGTGAGCCGGCTCGCTCACGAGGCGGTGCACTGGGTGGGCGTCGGTGTCGGCCCCGAGAATGCAGAACCCGAGAAAGCAGCAGGCGAACTCTGGCGATCGGGCGTCGGACGTGGGCAGATCGGTACGTTCGCTGGATTCGGCGCCGATGTCCGGACGTCACTGGACGCGGATGCGGCAGGCGAACCGGTGCCATCTCTCGAACTGTGCGCCCTTGTTGCCGGCTGGTTGCGTGGCCGAACAGACGTGGAGATAACCGTCGACATGCACGTCGTCAGTGCAAAGGCGTCGGCGAATGAATGTCGTGAATTCGGGCAGCAGCTGCGCAAGCAACTCGACAGCGACAACCGACCGCAAGGGCTTCTGATCGTTGCTGACGGTGCGTCCACGCTGACGGCAAAGGCGCCAGGAAGCTTCGACGAGCGCGCCGCGGGTGTGCAGTCGGCCATCGACGACGCCCTGACGGCCGGGGACCCGGAGGCGCTGCTTGCTCTCGATCCGCGGCTCTGCCGCAGTGTCGGAGCCCAGGGGCGCGCGGCGTGGCAGGTCCTGGCCGGTGTCTTTACGTGCTCGTCTCGGTCGGCCCATCCTCGCGCGACGGTCGACTACAGCGATGCGCCGTTCGGCGTCGGTTACCACGTCGGGACGTGGCGGCCGTGAACGTCCCTGAAGAACTTCGCCCGATCGCAGTTGTCGGTCCGACAGCGTCGGGAAAGTCCGATCTCGCGTTGGCACTGGCCGAGGAATTCGGCGGTGAAATCATCAACATCGACGCGATGCAGCTCTATCGCGGCATGGATATCGGGACCGCCAAACTGACACCGGCCGAGCGCCGTGGGATTCCGCATCACCTGCTCGACGTTCTCGATGTGAAGGAGACCGCCACCGTCGCGCGTTATCAAAGCGACGCGATCGCGATCGCCGAGGATCTGATCGCGGCGGGCAAGGTTCCGGTGATCGTCGGCGGATCCATGATGTACGTCCAGTCTTTGCTCGACGAATGGTCCTTTCCGGCAACCGATCCCGAGGTTCGTGCGAAGTGGGAGGCGGTGCTCGCCGAAGGAGGGGTCGGTGCGGTGCATACGGCGCTTGTTGCTGCTGATCCGGTAGCAGCGGCGTCGATACTGCCGACGGACGGTCGGCGGATGGTTCGGGCGCTCGAGGTCGTCGAGCTGACAGGTCTGCCGTTCGCGGCCTCGGCGCCGCAGATCGGTGACCCTCGATGGGGAACTCGCATTCTCGGCGTGGATCGGGATACGGAAGAACTCGACGCCCGGATTCGGTTGCGAACAGAGCTGATGTTTTCAGACGGACTTGTCGACGAAGTCGCCGTGCTCGTCGAGCAAGGATTGCGTGATGGCGTCACCGCGCCGCGAGCCATCGGCTACGCACAGGTGCTCGCACATTTCGACGGTGAATACGATCTGGCCGAAGCACTCGAACGGACGTTCATCGGGACACGGCGCTATGTTCGCCGACAACGATCATGGTTCCGTCGTGACGCACGCGTGCACTGGCTCGACGGTGCCGATCCGGAGCTGCCCAACTCCGCCTTCGCGGCGCTCGCAGATCGCGGTCTGTAACACGATCGAGCGGATCAGCTATCTTACAGTTAGCTATTTCGCGATCGATCGGTTTCGCGAGCGATGAACTGGAGGTCAACGAGCATGGCGCAGACCGCGGCGCACGCGCATCCGAAACGTCGACGCGCGGGTCGGCTACCGCTGGTTCTTCTGCTCGTCACATTTCTCACGGTCGGCGGGGTACTGATCTACTTTGCGGTGAGTGCGGCCGGGAAGCCCATCAGCGCACCTGTTCCCGAAGCACCCTTCGACGTGGGAGCTCCAACCGATCCAGGGGCGACGTGGGCGCCTGCGCCAACGGATCTGCCGCCGAACACGCTCGCGATTCCCGATCTCGATGTGCGAGCCGACATCGTGACCAGTGGGTTCGGCGCCAACCGCGGAATGATCCTTCCGCATCCTGACAAGGTTTCGCATTTCACCAACGGCGTGCAGTTCGGATCTTCGGAGGGTACCAATCTTGTTGCCGGCCACGTCGACGACGGTGATCGCACGCACGGCGCCTTGTGGGCGCTGCACCAGATGAAGCCCGGAACACCGATCTACGTGAGCGACGACACCGGAACGATGTTCACCTATCACGCAGCGAGCCTGAAGCTGTACGAAAAGGTGGCTTTGCCGGCCGAGTTCTTTTCCGAAACGGGTGCGCCCAGGCTGGTCCTCGTGACCTGCGGCGGCGCAACCGTGCCCGACCCCTCGTTGCCGTCCGGCTTCACGTACGAACAGAACGTCGTGGTCACCGCGTCACCTGCGTGAGTCGGTCGGCAGGTCCGGATAGGATGGCGACCATGGATTTCAGTAAGGGCCACGGCACGCAGAACGACTTCGTTGTTCTCCCTGACCTCGACGTTCGGGTCGATCTCGAGCCGGCGCGAGTTTCAGCGTTGTGTGATCGTCAGCGTGGCCTCGGCGCCGACGGCATCCTTCGTGTCGCCCGGGCAGGCGCACTTGCGGACGCGGGCGTGCTCGGTGCGCTGCCCGACGGCGTCGCTGCCGAAGACTGGTTCATGGACTACCGCAACAGCGACGGCTCCATCGCGGAGATGTGCGGAAACGGAGTTCGCGTATTCGCCCACTATCTCAAGGCCTCGGGCTTGGAGAGCAAGGACGAGTTCGTGGTCGGCAGCCGCGCCGGAGCGCGTCCGGTCGTGGTGCACGGCTACGACGCCACACATGGTGACGTGACCGTGGCGATGGGCCCGATCAAGGACCTCGGCACCAGTTCGGCAACAATCGACGGCCGCGTCTTCGCCGGCGTCGGCATCGACGTCGGTAATCCGCATTTGGCGTGTGTCGACGAGCACGTGACGGCAGAAGTTTTGAGTGCGCTCGATTTGAGTGTTTCTCCGGGCTTCGATCCCGGGTTCTTCCCGCACGGGGTCAACATCGAGATCGTGACGCCGATCCACGACGGTGGGGTCCACATGCGCGTACACGAGCGTGGTGTGGGCGAGACTCGTTCCTGCGGAACCGGAACGGTCGCAGCTGCGGCCGCGGCGCTGAGGTACGACGGCCGCGATGAAGGCTCGGTACTGGTGCGCGTGCTCGGCGGCGAGGTACAGGTCACCGTCGAAGGCGGCAAAGGGTCGTTGCGGGGGCCCTCGGTTCTGGTGGCGAGCGGAACGATCAGCGACGCGTGGTGGCAATCGCTTGTGTGATATCGCCCGCGGAAATACGCCTGCAGGAAATACGGATGCACCGTGGCCAGGTTTCGTGGGACCATGGATCTTGTATGACGAACACACATGAAAACGAAGAGTCCACCGCTCACGAGCAGTCCGAGTACGCGCAAGCCGAATACACGGCAGCGTCCGCATCGGGCAACCCGTCGACCGGTGAGATGCAACTCGCAGATCGCGGCGCCCTGCGCCGCGTGGCCGGTCTGTCGACCGAGCTCGAGGACGTCACCGAAGTCGAGTACCGCCAGCTTCGACTCGAAAGAGTTGTCCTGGTCGGCGTCTGGACGCAGGGAACTGCCGAGCAGGCCGAGGCGAGCATGACCGAGTTGGCCGCACTTGCCGAGACGGCCGGCTCCGAGGTCCTCGAAGGACTGGTTCAGCGTCGCGACAAACCCGACGCTGCCACCTACATCGGTTCCGGCAAGGCGCAGGAACTGCGCGAAGTAGTCCTGGCGACCGGCGCCGACACCGTCGTCTGCGACGGTGAGCTGACGCCGGCGCAGCTCACGGCGCTGGAGAAGATCGTCAAGGTCAAGGTCATCGACCGGACAGCTCTGATTCTCGACATCTTTGCTCAGCACGCCACGTCTCGTGAGGGTAAAGCCCAGGTGGCTTTTGCTCAGATGGAGTACATGCTCCCGCGTCTGCGTGGTTGGGGCGAGTCGATGTCGCGCCAGGCCGGTGGCCGTGCCGGCAGTAACGGCGGTGTGGGCCTGCGTGGTCCCGGTGAAACGAAAATCGAGACGGACCGCCGCCGTATTCGTGAGCGCATGGCAAAACTACGCCGCGAGATCAAGGGCATGAAGGCCGCTCGCGACACCAAGCGCACACGTCGACTGCAGAGCGACATCCCGTCGATCGCCATCGTCGGATACACCAACGCGGGCAAATCGAGTCTGCTCAATTCGCTCACCGGATCGGGTGTGCTCGTGGAGAACGCGTTGTTCGCCACCTTGGACCCGACCACTCGCCGCGCAGCACTCGACGACGGCCGCGAGTACGTACTCACCGACACGGTCGGCTTCGTGCGACACCTGCCGACTCAGTTGGTCGAGGCATTCCGCTCGACTCTCGAGGAAGTAACCGACGCGGATCTGCTGCTGCACGTCGTCGACGGTTCGGATCCGTTGCCGACAGAACAGATCAAGGCTGTTCGGGAAGTCGTCACCGATGTTCTGCGCGAGACGGATTCGAAGGCTCCGCCGGAGTTGATCGTGGTCAACAAGATCGACGCGGCAGATCCGGTTACGTTGACGCAACTGCGTGGTCTGTTGCCTGGTGCCGTGTTCGTCTCGGCGCGGACGGGTGAGGGAATCGCCGAACTAAGAGCACATCTCAGCGAGGTGCTGGTTCGGCCGGAGGTCGAGGTCGACGTGCTGGTGCCGTACACGCGCGGTGACTTGATGGCTCGAATCCACTCGGACGGAACGATTTTGGAATCGACTCACGAAGAGGCGGGAACGCGGGTGCACGCACGCGTGCCACAGATGTTGGCCTCGGCATTGGTCGAGTACGCACCTAGTGCGTAGTTTCGGGGCCGTGGTCGCGGTGATTGCTGCGACTACGGCAGCCGCACTGCTTCCCGGAGCGCTCGCACAGGCGTCGTCGTTCGAACCGAGCGAGTTCGCCCCACTCTGTACGCCTACCGATCCTGCGCTCCAGGAGTTGTCGGGGATGGTCGTCGTCGACGATCGGATCTACGCGATGGGTGACGGCGGCAGTGACGACTTCGTATTCGAAATGGACCTGAACTGTGTTGTCCAGAAACAGATTCCGGTCCCGATAGATCCTTACGACGTCGAAGATCTTGCGGTGAGTGGGCGAACGCTCGTTCTGTCGGACACCGGTGACAACCTCCGGACCCGCGAAACAGTGGCGTTCATCACGATGGACCTCGATTCCGGTGACGGTACGTTGCACCGCCTCACGTACCCGGACGGTGCGCACGACACCGAGTCGATACTGCTCGACCCCGACGGCCACGTTTTTGTCGTGACCAAGGAATTGTTCGGCGAAAGCAGTGTCTACACACCGGTCGGGGATCAGAAACTGAGTGACTTGGCGCAGCCCGGCCCGACGCCGCTCGAGCGCGTCGGAGCCGTGTCCCTCGGACCGGAGAAGCCCGTGTCGGTGATGTTCACCGGGGGAGCGGTGTCGTCGGACGGTTCGGCGATCGCACTTCGGAGTTACTCCGACCTGTACGTGTACGAAGTCGTGGACGGCGGAATCGGCGCGACGCTCACCGGTACCGAACCGCTGCGGATCCCGCTCCCGAAGGAGCCTCAGGGTGAGGCGGTGGCATTCAACGATGCGGGCGATGTTCTGATCGGTTCTGAATCTGCCGGCGGAGCGTTGCCGCCGGTGTACGTGATGCGAGCGCTCGTGGACGCGACAGAAGCGACGGCTGACTCGTCTGACGGTTCGGTCGGTGTCGGGGTCGATCCGTGGACATTCGTGTGGGCCGGGTTGGTCGCGGCAGGATGTGCGATCGGGGGCGCGGCGTTCGTGAGATTTCGACGACGCCGCTGATTCCCAAATAATTCCACGAATTCGCAGACCGCCGGTAGATGTGGATACTGGAACGAATGCACGGGCATCAACTCCTGACGCGGCTCTCGCGTATGTCACTCGAGCACGGACACATCACCGCAGTGCTGCTCGTGGGTTCCGTCATCGTCGGCGTCGGCACGTTGCTTCTGCTTCGGTGGTTGCCGCGTCGGGCCGCGTTGGTTGCGCTAGTTCTGTCAGTGCTCGGATCAGCCACCGGTGCGACGTTCGTGTGGCTCAGCTTTCGGCCGCTGCCCGCGCAGCTACCGGCGTCGAATTTTGTCTGGATAGCGCTGGCGATGTTCGGAGTCATCGGCGCCGCACTCGTTCTCCTTCGGCGCCCAGGGCTTGCGCGTGGCCTTTCGGTGACGGCATTCGCCGGGCTGGCCGCGATCGTCGCAGTAGGTCAGGTCAACGCGCAGACCGGCACCTATCCCACACTCGGCTCACTGGTCGGGCACTGGCCGGTGGGCTCGGTCGAGAACGTTGCCTTCGATTCGCTCCCCGGGGCCGAACCTTGGGTTCAACGGGGACTGCCCACCGAAACTCATTGGCAGGTTCCGGTGCGGATGCCGAGCAACGGTGTCGTGACGGAAGCGGCGATTCCAGGAAACGTTTCGGGATTCGACGCGAGGCCTGCGACGCTGTATCTCCCGCCGGCCTATCTTGCCGATCCGCGTGCCGAGTTGCCCGTACTGGTGTTGGTGGCGGGTGAGCCCGGCAGCCCCAGCGACTGGCTGGACAGTGGCCGGCTCGCGACCACCGTCGACGCCTATGCGTCGAGGCATTCCGGGCTTGCTCCCGTCGTGGTGGTGCCCGACGCGTTGGGGGACTACGACGCCAACCCCGGCTGCATGGATTCTGCGCTCGGCAACGTCGCGACGTATCTGGACCAGGACGTCCCGAACTGGATCGAATCGAACCTTCAAGTGAATCCGGACGCTGCGCAATGGGCTATCGGTGGGTTCTCCTACGGCGGGACATGCGCGATCGAGATGGCCGTGAACTTCCCGGACCGATACCCGTCGTTCCTGGACTTCTCCGGCCAGGACGAACCGTCGACCGGTGATCACGAGGACACCGTGGCGGCCATGTTCGACGGTGACGAAAGCGCGTTCGACGCGGTCAACGCCCGAGACCTGATGGCGCAGAATCGGTATCCGCAGTTGTCGGGTGTATTTGTCGCGGGTGAGGACGACGACATCTACCGCCCTCAGCAGGAGATCATGTTCGAGGCTGCACGCGCCGCCGACATGAACGTGGACTACTACACCCTTCCCGGCGGGCACTCGGGTGATGTGTGGGGCACTGCTCTGGAACTCGAAATGGACTGGCTGGGCCGGACACTCGCACTGACTCCGTGAGAGTGTCCGGCCCGCTACACAGCACCGACTGACATCAGGTCAGGCGTCGAGATCAGCGGCTACCAGCTCGGCGACCTTGGCGAGTGCGTCGGCGTCGTCGGACTCGATGGTTACTTCGGTGTCCTTGGCGGCTCCGAGCGTCATGATCATCAGTGCCGACCCTGCATCCACCGGTTCGCCGTCGGCGACTGCGAGGGTGACCGTGGCGCCGGAGGCTCCGACTGCTTCGGCGATGAGAGCGGCGGGGCGGGCGTGGAGGCCGACTGCGGAACCGACGGCAACTGTCTTGCTGGGCATGGGATCTCCTCGTTGTAGAACTGTCGTTGCGGACGTTATGGGGTGTTCGGGCAGATCTGGTGACTCAGGTGGTGACTGCAGCGTTGCCTGCTGTCGATCATGCCGCAGCGGGCACGATTTCGGGGTCGAGTTCGGCATCGGACGGCCCCTTGCGGAAGAACTCCTTGGCTCCGACGACGGCGAGCGCAGCTACCACGGTTCCCGCGGCGAGCGAGACCAGGAACCAGCCGATTCCGCCGACTGCGAAGAAGACGAAGATCCCGCCGTGCGGGGCGCTGAGAGTGACGTCGAAAGCCATGATCAGCGCGCCGGTGACCGCGCCGCCCGCCATCATCGAGGGGATCACGCGAAGCGGGTCGGCAGCGGCGAACGGAATCGCGCCCTCGGAGATGAATGCCGAACCCAGCAACCAGGCAGCCTTTCCGTTCTCCCGTTCGGCTTCGCTGAAGAGCTTGGGACGCAGCACCGTCGAGGCAAGTGCCATGGCAAGCGGCGGAACCATACCGGCAGCCATGACAGCCGCCATGATGCGCAAAGTGGCCGGGTCGTTGACGTTGAGTCCGGCGACGGCGAAGGCGTAAGCCGCCTTGTTGACCGGTCCACCGAGGTCGAAGCACATCATCAGGCCGAGAATGATGCCGAGGAAGATGGCCGAGCTGCCGGACAGTCCGTTGAGCCAGTCGGTGAGACCGGAGGTGATCGCGGCGAGCGGACGCCCGAGGACGATGAACATCAGTGCTCCGACGACCAGCGTCGCGAACAGCGGGATGATCACCACCGGCATCAGGCCTCGCAGCCACTGCGGGACGGCGATCCGGCCGATGTAGAGCGCGACGACACCGGCGATGAGACCACCGACCAAGCCGCCGATGAAACCGGCACCGACGAACACGGCGACCGCGCCGGCTGTGAAGCCGGGAGCGATGCCAGGCCGGTCGGCGATGGCGAAGGCGATGTAGCCGGCCAACGCGGGCACCAGGAAGCTGAATGCCAACGAACCGATCTGGAACAGCACTGCGCCGAGATAGGTGGCCAGACCACCGTCGGGAAGGTTGGTGATCGAGTTGTTGAGAACGATGTCCTTGGCCGGACCGGAGATCTCGTATCCGCCGAGCAGGAAGCCGAGTGCGATCAGCAGACCGCCGGCCGCGACGAACGGGATCATGTAGCTGACACCGGTCAGGAGGACCTGACGGAGGTGGGTGCCGAACCCTACGGAACCGGCATCGGAATCCGCGGCCGCTGCGGCGGTGCCGTCAACGGTGGCGGCGGCGGGATTCTCGGAGGCGCGCAACGCTTCTGCGAGCATCTTGTCCGGCTCGTTGATTGCCCGCTTCACACCGGAAGCGACGACGGGCTTACCGGCGAATCGTTCGCGGCCCTTCACTCCGACGTCGGTGGCGAAGATGACCGCGGCGGCTCCCGCGATCACCGAAGGGTCAAGGGGGGTGCTTCCGCTCGAACCTTGCGTTTCGACGTGCACCTTGACGCCGGCGCGTTCACCCGCGGCGACGAGTGAGTCCGCCGCCATGTAGGTGTGAGCGATTCCGGTCGGGCAGGCGGTGACCGCGACGATGTGACGCTCCGCGGGCGCTGGTGCCGGGGTCTCCTCGGTAGCGTGTTTCCCGGTGGAAACGGGTGCCGGGGGTGTCGCTGCCGCAGCCTTTGCTGCAGGATCCTTCGGTGCGGGGTTGAGTACCTCGTCGACCAGTCTCACGATCTCGTCCGGCGTCGACGCTTCACGAAGTGACGTGACGAACGCGGGCCTGACGAGTGCTCGGGCCAAGGAGGAGAGCAGCTTCATGTGCTCGGCCCCGGCGCCTTCGGGTGCCGCGATCAGGAAGACCAGATCGGCGGGGCCGTCGGGTGCACCGAAGTCGACCTTCGGATCGAGTCGAGCAAACCCCAGGGACGCGGACGAGACAGCCTCGGCGCGGCAGTGGGGAATTGCGATTCCGCCGGGCAGTCCGGTCGCGGACTGCGCTTCGCGAGCGAGTGCGGCATCGACCAGTCCCGCGGCGTCGCTCGCCCGCCCCGCTGCAGTCAATCGCGCTGCGAGAGAACGAATGACATCTTCCTTGGTCGAACCCAGGTCGGTGTCGAGTGAGATCAGTTCGGGACTGATGATCTCCGGGCCGGAACTGCCGGCTGCGGTGGTATCGGACATGTCAGGTTCCTTAGGGCGTCAGGCGAGTTCGGTGGGGACGGGGATGGGAGAGGCGGCATCTGCTGCAGATACCGAAACCGCTGCCAGATCGATCTGTTCGGGTGTGGGAAGGGTTGTGCCGGGAAGGGAGGCAGCGGCGCTTCCGTAGGCGACCGCGTGACGTAGCCGCTCGGATTCCGAGCCGCCGCCCGCTTCGGCGAGGATGTAGCCGGCCAGCGACGAATCGCCTGCGCCGACGGTACTGACTGCGACAATCGGGGGAGCGGTGGCGATCCACGCGCCGTCGGCCGTGACGAGGACGGCACCGGCTGCGCCGAGTGTGGCGAGCACACTGCCGACGCCGCGGTCGACCAATCGCTGTGCCGCCGTGATTGCAGGCCCGGGATCACCGTTCTCGGCAGCACGTTCGAGGACGTGGCCGTCGACGCCGGTCAGTTGCGCGAGTTCCTCGCCGTTGGGTTTGAGCAGATCAGGTGCCGAGCCGGGGAAGCATTCGGCGAGTGCCGTCAGTGGGGCGTCCGAGGTGTCGACCGCTACCTTGCACGGGTGATCGCGCAGCGCCGCGACAAGTTCGCCGTACCACCCCAGAGGAACGCCGGGAGGCAGTGAGCCGGACAGCGCGAACCACAGTGCGGTATCGGCGCGGGCGATCAACTCCTGTGCCAGGGCGTCGAGCGTCGAACCGGACAGCGTTGCGCCGGGTTCGTTGATCTTCGTCGTGGTCCCGTCCGGTTCGGCGATGGTGATGTTGGTGCGAGCCGGACCCGTTGTGGCGACGCCGATGTGGGGAATCCCACCGGCTGCGAGCGCCGAGAGCAAGGGATCGCCACCATTTCCCGGTAGCACCGCGAGCACGTCGAGGTCGGCTGCGGCGAGAACACGCGCCACGTTGACCCCCTTGCCGCCGGGGTCGCTGCGAGTGGAGTGGGCGCGTAGGACGGAGCCTCGTTCGAGCCGTTGCTCGAGTTGTACGGTCCGATCGATACTCGGGTTGGCTGTCAGTGTGACGATCATGCGATCACCACCTCGATTCCGTGGTCGTGGAACTCGGATGTGTCTGTGGGACTGATCTCTTCGTCGGTGATGAGGACGTCGATGCTGTCGAGTGGTGCGAAGCTGATCAAGTGCTCGCGGCCGACTTTGCTGGAATCGGCCACCACGACAACGTGATTGGCGGCCTTGACCATCGCTCGTTTGACGGCGGCCTCTTCGCTGTCCGGGGTGGAGAGTCCGTGCCCGACGCTGATCGCGTTGGTTCCGACGAAGGCGACGTCGACCCGCAACGTGCTCAGCAGGCGCAGAGCGTCCTCGCCGACCGCGGCTTGCGTCACCCCGCGTACTCGTCCGCCGAGCAGGATCAGGGAAATCGAGTTCATCGATGCCAGTCGTGCGCCGATCGGCACGGAATTGGTCACGGCCGTGAAGTCGTTCTCGGTCGGAAGTTCGGGGATCATGCGGCCCGTGGTCGTGCCCGCGTCGAAGATGACGCTGCCGCCGGTAGGAGGGAGATAGGTGACCGCGCAGCGGGCGATCCGGTCCTTCTGTTGCGCGCGGGTCTGATCGCGTTCCGCCATGCCCGGTTCGGTCACGTGGAGGGATCCGGTCGGAACGGCGCCGCCGTGTACACGCCTGATCTGTCCGATCCGCTCGAGGAAGGCCAGATCGCGACGCACGGTCTCGGTGGTCACACCGAAGGTCTCCGACAGCGCCGCCACGGACATGCGTCCGCGCTGCGACACCATGGTGCCGATCGCTTGTTGGCGTTCTTCCGCGTACACGTGCTCTCCGATTCCGAAATGTGATCCGACGGTGCGTTGTGGATCACAGTGAATGTTGCTTTATGTTGTTTTACGCCCGAGTGTGTTGACATGTCAAGACTTGGGAGTAATCTTCGTCACAACGAAGGTGAGGGCTTTACGCGCTCGAGGTGATCCGGTGTGGCACCGGGCCCATCGCTCAAGGAGGACAGATGACCGAACAGCTCAACCGAATCACCGTGCACGGCACCCCCGTCGTGCCCGGAATTGCCTACGGCCCGGCTATCTGGCCGTCCAGCCGACCAGAACTCGTCACCGATGCGCCCGCACTCGACGAGGCCGATCGAGAGGCCGCTGCAGACGCCTTCGTCGCAGCAGCGAAGGCTGTCGAGAACCGCCTTCTCGGACGGGCTGCCGAAGCCACAGGCGCGGCCGCCGAGGTCTTGCAGGCCAACGCGGCGATGGCAGCCGATCGCGGCTGGATCGGGGCGGCAAAGAAGTCGATCGCCGGCGGAGTGCCCCCGGTGCAGGCTGCGATCGCGGCGACGGAGCAGTTCGTGGTGCTGTTCACCAAGGTCGGCGGTGTGATGGCCGAGCGCGTCACCGATCTCGAGGACATCCGCGACCGCGTGATCGCCGAACTCTCCGGATTGCCCGAACCCGGAGTTCCGATGCCCGAGACGCCGTCGGTGCTGTGCGCGGACGATCTGGCTCCTGCGGACACCGCGGGCCTCGATGCAACCAAGATCATCGGACTCGTGACCATCTTCGGCGGCCCGACCAGCCACACGGCAATCATCGCGAGGCAGTTGGGCATCCCGTGCATCGTGGCTGCGAAGGAATTGGAATCCATCGCGGCCGGAACACCGATTCTGATCGACGGAACCACCGGCGACGTGATCGCGGAGCCGGATCCCGAACAGGCGCGCGAACTGGTCGAACAATCCCGGATCGATCGCGAACGCGTCAGCACGTGGACCGGACCAGGCCGGACGTCGGACGGTCGGCCGGTAGACGTTCTCGCCAATGTTCAAGACGGCGCGGGCGCTCGCGCCGCGGCGTTGACCGCAGCGGGAGGCATCGGGCTCTTCCGGACCGAACTCTGCTTCCTCGGCCGTGAGACCGAACCGACCGTAGACGAGCAGACGGCGATCTACGCCGAAGTTCTCGAGGCCTTCGCAGGAAAGAAGGTCATCATTCGCACGTTGGACGCGGGTTCGGACAAGCCGCTCAAATTCGCCAACCATCAAGAGGAAGCGAATCCGGCACTCGGCGTTCGTGGGGTCCGAATCGCCTGGCAGGACATGGGAATTCTCGACCGCCAGCTCGACGCGATCGCGGCAGCCGCGGCGTCGACCAACTCGTCCCCGTGGGTCATGGCACCGATGATCGCCACCCCGGCCGAGGCGAAACGTTTTGCCGATGCGGTGCGGGCACGCGATCTTGTTCCCGGTGTGATGGTGGAGATCCCGGCGGCGGCGCTGTTGGCCGACCAGATTCTCGAACACGTCGAATTCCTCTCGATCGGTACCAACGACCTCGCTCAGTACACGATGGCCGCTGATCGGATGTCCTCCGAACTCGCCGACCTGACCGATCCGTGGCAGCCCGCGGTGCTCGCCCTTGTCGCACGTACGGCCCAGGCCGGTCAGGCGGCAGGCAAGCGCGTCGGCGTCTGCGGTGAGGCGGCCGCCGATCCACTGTTGGCGTGTGTTCTGGCCGGACTCGGAGTTTCCTCGCTGTCGTGCGCTGCGGCGTCGGTCGCGGGTGTGGGAGCGAAGGTCGGGTCAGTCACCATGGCGCAATGTGAGGCGGCTGCGGCGGCGGTGCTGGCAACCGGTGATCCGGTGGCAGCGCGCAAAGCGGCGGCCGACGCAATCAGCTGAACTGGTTTCGTTGGTCTCGGTCGGAGACCGAGCGCCTGACCTCTAGTATTTCGACCTGTGATCGAACGAGAAACAATGACCGGGGCCGGCGGAATCGGCTGGACTGTCCACGGAGACGGCAAGCGGATCGCCGACGGCGCCGTCGTGGCGCCGGACGAACGACTGAGTTGGCCGCGCACCATCGGGATCGGGATGCAGCACGTCATCGCGATGTTCGGAGCGACACTGCTCGTTCCGACCATCACCGGCTTCCCCGTCACGACGACGCTGTTGTTCTCGGGTATCGGCACCGCGCTGTTCCTGCTCATCACCCGGGGCCGGATCCCGAGCTATCTCGGTTCGTCCTTCGCGTTCATCGCCCCGCTGACAGCGTCGGCAGGATCGGGCCCGGCCGCGCAGCTCGGTGCCGTCATGGCCGTCGGCATCGTGTTGATGTTGATCGGCGTCGCCGTACGTCTGATCGGCAGCCGGGTCATCGACGCCGTCATGCCGCCGGTAGTGACAGGCGCCGTCGTCGCGCTGATCGGTCTCAACCTCGCTCCGACGGCGGTCGGTTCCTTCGAATCGCAGCCGCTGATCGCCACGGTCACGCTCGTTTCGATCCTGCTGGTCACGGTCGTCGGTCCCGGGCTGCTCGGCCGGTTGGGCATTCTGGTCGGCGTCGTGATCGGCTGGGTCTTCGCCGCGGTCATCGGTGGTCTCGACAGTGAACGAGTGTCCGCTCTGCGCGAAGCCGACTGGTTCGGGCTGCCGAGTCTGCACGGACCGTCGTTCGACTGGTCGGTGATCGTGCTCGCGCTGCCCGTGGTGATCGTTCTGGTCGCCGAGAACGTCGGACATGTCAAAGCGGTGTCCGCCATGACGGGTAAGTCCCTCGATGACCTGGCCGGAAATGCGCTGTTTGCAGACGGTCTCGCCACGACCTTGGCGGGCGCCGGCGGCGGATCCGGAACCACCACGTATGCCGAGAACATCGGTGTCATGGCAGCGACGCGTGTGTACTCGACCGCGGCGTACTGGGTAGCGGCCGCCACCGCCGTGATCCTGGCATTTTCGCCCAAATTCGGTGCACTGGTCTTCACGGTTCCGAACGGCGTCATCGGCGGTGCGACGATGGTTCTCTACGGACTCATCGGCATTCTCGGTGTGCGCATCTGGATGGAAGCGAAGGTGGACTTCACCGATCCGGTCAACCTGACCGTCGCCGCTGCCGCACTGGTTGCCGGCATCGGGAACCTGACGCTGACCATTGGTTCGGTCGAGCTGGGCGGCATCGCTTGGGGGTCGATCGGCATCCTCGTCGCCTACCCGATCATGCGATACCTCGCCAAATTCCGTACTTCGAGTAACAGATAACCGCTACAGTCACGAATCGTGATCGTTCGGGTCATCGACGGGTATCGCAACAGGTTCTACCGTCGGAGGCAGTGACGTGGGCCCGCGAACTTCGGCGTGCCCAGTCTCAGCGAAAATATCCCGACCGGGTACATCGTCCCCACCGGGTACATCACTGAAGTGCCGTATATCGAATTGCAAGGAGTCGGCGTGGAGCGCACCCTGTTCGAACCGGAACATGAACTCTTCCGGGAGTCGTACCAGAAGTTCTTGGCACAGCACGTGGCACCGAACCACGAGAAGTGGGAAGAGCAGAACATCGTCGATCGTGACGTCTGGGTCGAGGCCGGAAAGCAGGGATTCCTGGGAACCGCGGTACCTGAGGAATTCGGCGGCGGCGGTGTCAAGGATTTCCGCTACAACGCGATCATCACCGAGGAAACCACCAAGGGTGGCTTCAGTGGTATCGGCTTCACGCTGCACAACGACGTGGTGGCGCCGTACCTCCTGGAGTTGACCAACGAGGAGCAGAAGCAGCGTTGGCTACCCGGATTCGCGTCGGGTGAGCTGATCTCGGCGATCGCGATGACCGAACCGGGTACCGGTAGCGACCTGCAGGGCATCAAGACGAAAGCAGTTCGCGACGGGGACCACTGGGTACTCAACGGTTCGAAGACCTTCATCACCAACGGAATCAACGCCGACATCATCATCGTTGTCGCGTGCACCGACCCGGACAAGGGTGCTCAGGGCTTCAGCCTCCTCGTGGTCGAGCGGGACATGCCCGGCTTCGAGCGAGGACGCAATCTCGACAAGATCGGCATGAAGGCTCAGGACACCGCCGAACTCAGCTTCACCGACGTACGCGTTCCCGCTGCCAACCTGCTGGGCGAAGAGGGAATGGGCTTCTTCTACTTGATGAAGAACCTTCCCCAGGAACGACTCTCGATCGCCGTCGTTGCTGCCGCCGCAATGGAATCGGTTCTCGAGAGCACGATCCAGTACTGCCGTGACCGCAAGGCATTCGGCAAGTCGATCGGCAGCTTCCAGAACACCCGATTCGTACTGGCCGAATTGGCAACGGAGACCACGGCAGTGCGCATCCTGGTGGACAAGTTCATCGAGCAGCTCAATGCCGAGAAGCTGACCGTGCAGGAAGCTGCGATGGCAAAGTGGTGGACCACCGAAGCTCAGGTCAAGCTCATCGACCGCTGCCTCCAGCTGCACGGAGGCTACGGCTACATGAAGGAATACCCGGTTGCCAAGGCGTACATGGACTCTCGTGTGCAGACCATCTACGGTGGCACAACCGAGATCATGAAGGAGATCATCGGACGCTCGCTGAACCTCTGATTCGGGTGATGCACCGCTGATCGTCACGTAAAAGACTCTGGGCCCCGGCTGATGCCGGGGCCCAGAGTCTTTAGGTCGTGGGATGCGAGCGAATTCAGATCTTCCGCATGACCGTGACAACCTTGCCCAAGATGACGGCGTTGTTGCCGGGAATCGGCTCGAAGAGGTCGTTGTGCGGCATCAACCACACCTCCTTCTTCGTACGCTTGAACGTCTTCACGGTGGCTTCGCCGTCGATCATTGCGGCCACGATGTCACCGTTCTCGGCGACGTTCTGCTGACGGACGACAACCCAGTCGCCATCGCAGATCGCTGCATCGATCATCGACTCACCGACAACCTTGAGCATGAAGAGCGAACCTTGGCCGACGAGCTCGCGGGGGAGTGGAAACACATCCTCCACAGCTTCCTCGGCGAGGATCGGTCCGCCGGCAGCGATGCGGCCCAGGATGGGGACGAACGCCGGCTCTGGCAGCGGGTCGGCACTGTTGTACTCGCCGGAATGCTTCGACACCGACGCGATGGCGGTATCGGCCGCAACCTCGTCGAGACCCCGAACATCGACTGCACGAGGGCGATTGGGATCGCGTCGAAGGAAGCCCTTGCGCTCCAACGTTCGCAGTTGATGCGCGACCGACGACGTGGAGGTAAGCCCCACCGCATCCCCGATTTCGCGAATGCTCGGCGGATACCCGCGCTCCGTCACCGAATCGCGGATCACTTCGAGAACGCGCCGCTGACGCTCGGTGAGCATCTCGCTCGACGGAGACGGAACTGCAGAAGCTCCTGCCTCCGCGGCTGTGCTGGAGCGATCGTCCTTCATGGCCTGTTGCCTCCGTGTCTGAAGAAGTCGTGTCTGAAGAAGTCGTGTCTGAAAAACAGCCTGCAAAAGTGCCTGCAAAGTGCCTGGTGCAAGTCGCGCAGAAACCTGTCGGTGCCTCCTGCCAACATTCGAGCTGTCGACAAACACGGAGGCTTTCGCAATTCCCGCTGTGTGGTCTGACACGAATCTAGCCGGATTTGCTCGCGGTTTCAAACATCTGTTCGATTCGTGTCGCTCCAAGTAGAGACATTGTCGGCCAGGCGTGGTAGAAATTCGAACATGCGTTCCATCGAACGCATGATCGAACACATCGATCGGTGTCGACCAGCGGAGGTCACGATGGGTAACGCAGCACTGAAAAGCAACAGGGTTTTCGACGACGCGATTGGTTTCGACGCGTTTGGTTTCGACGGTACGTCGGCACTGAAGTACCACCCCTCGTTCTATGGGCCCGATGCAGACGCTGTGTCCTTCGAACGGCGCGGAGCGGCCGAAATGCATGGCGTGGCCAGGGACGTCGACAACGAACCGCAGGCGGCCGTCGTTCGCCGGGTTCCGGCGGTGGGCGCGGTTTCAGGTTTGCGTTCATTGCGCGAATCTCCTCGCCGGTGGGACAGCGAGCACGATTCGTCACGCCCGTACGGAGGAAGTTTCGCGCACCGAAACAGGGTCGGTGTGTCACGGGTCGAACATGAAGTGGCCGCCGAGGATGTCACTTGGAAGACGGTTTTCCTGGGCGCCGTATTCACCGCATTCGCAGTGTTGGCGTTGGTGGGGATCGGCGCTTTGTCGAGTGGTGACGTAGCTGCGACAAACGGCGCGACCGAAGTGGTTCGTGTTGCCGCGGGTGAATCCCTCAGTGATATTGCTGCCAAGGTTGCACCTGGCCAGGCTGTCGGTTCGGTGATCGAGCAGATCATGGATCTCAATGCGATGTCGAGTTCCGGACTGTCAGTGGGACAAACGCTGATCGTGCCGGCCTCGGGGCGCTGACCTACCCCGTACCGGGCGGGGGCGTACCGAGCGTGAGAGCAGTCCGTTCACAGCGAGTAAGCTGTCCACTTGACAGTCCCACCACCTCGGGTGGTCGCGTTGAGTACGTGGATCTGCTCTGTAAATCGTCGGAGGATTTGCAGTCGGTAGCGAATCTGAGTTGCGGCCATTTCGGCGACAACGAAGGAACCCCGATGCATTGCCCGTTCTGCCGGCACCCTGATTCCCGAGTGGTCGATTCGCGCGAGGCCGACGAGGGCCAGGCGATCAGGCGGCGTCGTTCGTGCCCCGAGTGTGGCCGCCGATTCACCACGGTCGAGACGGCAGTTCTCTCGGTCGTGAAGCGCAGCGGCGTCACGGAGCCTTTCAGCCGAGAAAAGGTTGTCAAAGGTGTGCGTCGCGCATGCCAGGGCCGCCAAGTGGACAACGATTCGCTGAATTTGCTCGCCCAGCAGGTCGAAGATGCCGTTCGAGCTTCGGGTTCTGCCGAAATTCCCAGTAACGAGGTAGGGCTCGCGATCCTCGATCCGCTTCGAAATCTCGACGAAGTCGCCTACCTGCGATTCGCATCGGTGTACAAGTCCTTCAGCTCGGCTGCGGATTTCGAACGTGAGATCACCGACATGCGCGAGCATGCAGAGACCCGTGCCGCCGAGAAGGCTCCCGGCGCCGAGACCGTTTCCGTCGACTGAGGCCTTCGCCTCAGATAACGCTGAGAGCACAGAGCGGTCTTAGGTAACGCTGAGAACACAAAGCGAACAATCGAACAAATCGGGCACGTTATTCGCTTAGTGTCTACCAGGTACGTTCGTCCGCATCTCGGATCTTCACGGAGGCGTTATGAACTTAGTTGCAGTTCTCGGAGTCGTGAACAGCCTGGTAACCCTCGGGTTCGCCAACACTGTTGCCACCTTTGGCGGTTTCCTCACCAACGTCAACATTCAGACAATCTACTGATCGCGCAATTCTCGCCGAACATCAACGCTTGATCGCTTCGATAGCTTTCAGGACTCGCTTTTCGGAAATCGGTGTGGGTGTACCGAGGGACTGCGCAAACAGGCTCACGCGCAGTTCCTCGATCATCCAACTGATCGCGTCGACATCTCGAGCAGTGCGACGCTCTTCGGGAAGCGAACTCAACAACCGGTCGTACGCTGCGTACACCCGGTCGAGGACATCCATAGCCTGCTGATCTCGTTGTGCACTTGCGGGCAGAGCTTCGAGACGGAATTTTGCTGCGGCAAGATACCTCGGTAAATCGCGTAGGCGGGCCGATCCCAGTTCGGCGACAAATCCCGGAAACAGCAGTGAGGTCAGCTGTTCTCGGACGTCGTCGGCTGCCTCGCTGCGCGAGCGGTCCAGCACGACGCTCAGTTGGTGTGCTTGTTCGAGGATCGGAACAATCATGCGCAGGATCGCGGAAACGCGTCCGGCCAGTTCGGAGCGTGCGATCTTCACCAGGGCATCGAACGCTTCAGGCGTGCGTACCGGTCCACCGTGAGCCGCAATCACTTCGTTGGCAGCTGCCACCCGGCAATCTTCGACGAGGGCCTCCAAGCCGCCGTCCGGATTCTGGCCGAGAGCCAGACGCTGAGTGTTCGACAAGCCGGCGGTCACTGCCTTGAGTTGGGTGGGAACGGCCGCGAGGAGAAGCGCCCGCGTACCTTCCCTCATCGCCTGCGCCTGCGCGGCCGGCGTACTCAGGACACGAACGGCAACTCCGCCGTTCTCCGGCACCAGAGCTGGGTAGCCGGTCACCTGCTGTCCGCCGATGGAGCGAGTGATGGTCTGTTCCAATGCGCCCAGCGTTTCGGATGTCCAGACGGTTGCCGCTGCCCGTTCGGTTCCGGTTGCCGCCTTGGCCACTTCCTTCTGCACGCGCGGGGCGAGCGTGCGTCGTAGCTGCGCCAGATCCTTACCCTTCGCGAGCACCTTGCCCGATTCGTCCTCGACGACAAATGTCATCCGAAGATGGTCGGGCAGCGCGGCGGGATCGAAGTCCTTGGCGTCGATCTGGATCCCGCCCAAGTGCGAGAGTTCGCGGGCCATCGCGGTCATCAACGGCTCGGATCGAGGTTTGACTGCTGCCAATGCTGCGGCGGCATAATCCGGAGCCGGAACGACAGCGCGTCGAATGTTCTTGGGCAACGTCTTGATCAGAGCGGTAACGAGATCGACGCGCATACCGGGGACCAACCAGTCGAAGCCGACCGGCTGAAGTTGCGCGAGCAGGCCGACCGGGATGTGCGCGCTGACGCCGTCGTCGTCCTTTCCCGGCTCGAATTGGTAAGTGAGTGGAAACTGCATGTCGCCTTGGCGCCAGGCGTCCGGGTACTCGCCGCCCAGTACTGCAGCTGCGTCGGAGTTGACCACCGTTTCCGGTGTGAAAGTCAGCAGACTCGGATTCTTGCGCCGCTCGGTCTTCCACCACTGGTCGAAATGCTTGGCGGATACGGCTTCCTGGCCGATACGTTCGTCGTAGAACTCGTAGAGAGTTTCGTCGTCGACGAGGATGTCGCGTCGGCGCGCGCGGTTCTCGAGTTCTTCGACGTTGTCGAGGAGTGCACGGTTTTCGTGGAAGAACTTGTGGTTCGTCTGCCATTCGCCCTGCACGAGCGCATGGCGGATGAAGAGATCGCGAGAGGCCTCGGGATCGATTCGTGAGTACGTCACTGCGCGGCCGGTTACCAGAGGAACTCCGTAGAGAGTGACCCGCTCGTATGCCATCGCCGAGCCGCGCTTGGAGGACCAGTGCGGTTCGGAATAGGTCCGTTTCACCAGGTGCGGGGCGAGCTTTTCAGCCCACTCGGGTTCGATACGCGCGGACATGCGCGCCCACAGCCTCGACGTTTCCACGAGTTCGGCGGCCATGACCCAGCGTGGTGGCTTCTTGAACAGTCCCGATCCGGGGAAGATCGCGAAGTGGCTGCCTCTGGCGCCGAGGTAGTCCCGCTTCTCGCCCTCGCGTAGCCCGATATGCGAGAGCAACCCGGCAAGGAGCGACTGATGGATCGCGTTCTCGCTTGCCGGTGTCTCTCCCACTGTCCAGCCGAGACCGCGGGTGATCTGCCGGAGTTGCCCGTGCAGATCCTGCCATTCGCGGATGCGGAGCCAGTGCAGGAACTCGTTCCGGCACATCTTGCGAAACTGGTTGGAGGACAGATCGTTACGTTGTTCGCGTAAGTAGTCCCACAGTTTCAGGTAGGCCAGGAAGTCGGAGTTCTCGACGTTGAAGCGGGCGTGCTTTTCGTCGGCGGCTTGCTGGAACTCGGCGGGCCGCTCGCGAACGTCCTGGATGGACAACGCCGCGACGATGACAAGGGTTTCGTGAAGGCAACCGTTGTTCTTGGCTTCCACCAGCATCCGTGCCATCCGCGGATCCACCGGAATCTGGGCCAGCTCGCGGCCGACCGGCGTCAGTTCGGGGTGGCTGGCCTCGGAACCTCGCGCGATGGCGCCGAGTTCCTCGAGGAGTCCGATTCCGTCCTTCACGGCACGCTGGTCCGGCGGTTCGACGAAGGGGAATGCCGCGATGTCGCCCAGGCCGAGGGCCGTCATCTGCAAGATCACGGATGCGAGGTTGGTTCGCAGGATCTCCGGTTCGGTGAATGCCGGCCGTGACTCGAAGTCCTCCTCGGAATACAGGCGGATGCAGATTCCTTCGGCGACGCGGCCGCAACGCCCGGAACGCTGACGAGCTGACGCCTGCGAAATGGGCTCGATCGGCAACCGCTGAACCTTGGTGCGCACCGAATATCGCGAAATGCGCGCGGTTCCCGGATCGACGACGTACCGAATGCCGGGAACGGTCAGCGAGGTCTCGGCCACGTTGGTGGCAAGGACGACGCGTCGGCCGGTGTGCGGCGAGAACACTTTGTGTTGCTCGGCGGCAGACAGCCGCGCGTACAGCGGGACGATTTCGGTGTTGCGAAGACGCCGATCGCGTAAAGCATCTGCGGTGTCGCGAATTTCGCGTTCGCCGGAGAGGAAGACCAAGATGTCGCCTTCGCCCTCCGCGCTCAGCTCGTCGACCGCCTCGCAGACCGCGTCGACGGGATCGCGGTCGAAGGTGATGTCGCCGGATTCGACGGTCAGTGGCCGGTAACGCATTTCGACAGGGAATGTTCGCCCGGATACCTCGACGATCGGCGCGGGCTTACCGTCGACAGCGAAGTGCTTGGCGAAGCGCTCGGGATCGATGGTCGCCGACGTGATGATGACCTTGAGATCGGGTCGGCGGGGGAGCAGCTGAGCCAGGTAACCGAGGATGAAGTCGATGTTGAGACTGCGTTCGTGCGCTTCGTCGATGATCAGCGTGTCGTAGCGTCGGAGCATACGGTCGCGCTGAATTTCGGCGAGGAGAATGCCGTCGGTCATGAGCTTGACGTAGGTGCGGTCCGAGACCTGGTCGGTGAACCGCACGGTGTATCCGACGGCGTCGCCGAGTTCGGTGTCGAGTTCTTCGGCGATACGTTCGGCAACGGTGCGTGCTGCCAACCGGCGCGGCTGTGTGTGTCCGATCAAACCGCGGACGCCACGTCCGAGTTCGAGACAGATCTTCGGGATCTGGGTTGTCTTACCCGAGCCAGTCTCGCCGGCGACGATGACTACCTGATTCTCCGAGATCGCGGTCGCGATGTCGTCCTTGCGCTGACTGACGGGCAGAGCTTCCGGATACGAGACTGCGGGAACATTGGCGGAGCGTGCGGCCAACCGCGTGCGCGCCGTTTCGATTTCCTCGGCCAGCGCCACCAAAGCGTCTGGTGTGCGGGCACGGTCGAGTTTGCGACGGAGTCGACTCTCGTCGCGGAGTGAGACCTGCGCCAGCGCGCTCTTCAGGTCACTCCGCTTGGGGGAGAGCGGGGCCGGTGGTGTTGTAGACATGCTGATGACAGCCTATCGAACGCGTTCACAACTACCGCTCGCAGATCGTGCTGATGTGCAAATATCGACCAGTGACGACAAATACCGCAAATGAGTCATCGGTGCCTGTCTTGTCGACGCCGATCGCCGTGCGAGCCCTGAGACTGTTGTTTGCTGTGTTCGGACTTGCCGCTTTGCTGTGGATCCCGATCCGTGACGCGGCTGAGCTGTCTCTGTCGAACTATCTGAGCTACTTCACCATCGAGAGCAACATTCTTGCGGTGATCGTGTTGCTGGTCGGTGCAATTCGAGATCCACAATCGCAGGCGTGGCAGTCGATCCGCGGGGCGGTGACGCTGTACATGGTGATCACCGGCATCATCTATGCCGTCCTCCTGGCAGATATCGACGTCAATTTGAACGATGCCTGGATCAACTCGGCACTGCATCGGATTCTTCCGTTGGTCATGCTGCTCGACTGGGTGTTCTTCGCCTCGAGGCACAGGATCTCCGAAGCACGTTCACTGCAGTGGTTGCTGTTCCCGGTCGTGTACGGCGTGTACACGTTGATCCGAGGTTCGATCGTCGACTGGTATCCCTACCCGTTCATGGATCCGCGCCACCAGGGCTATCTGGCCCTGTTCATCGGATTCGTCGTACTGGGCATCGCGATGGCCCTGATGGCGTTGGCAGTCAATGCCGTCGGACGGTTGGGCGCCGGGCTACGCGGACGGAACGCTGCGAAGTCCTAGGGGATTGCCGGAGGCGAGCACCTGATCGAGTCGGTCCACGTTCGGGTGCTTGCCCGGGTTCGCCCGCGCGTCCTCGGTGTGCTCGGCGAAGATCGTCAATCCTGCCGAGGCGGCTTCGGGTGTCAGCGCGCCGTAGACCTGAGCGAGATGGTTGTACACCTTGACCGAGCCGGACTTTCCGGGCTTGTTCTCCACGGTGTCGACGACGGTTCCGTCGGCGTCGAGTACCTCGATGGCGGCCAGATGATCGATGGTGGGCAGTGCGGCGAGATTGTCGGCAAAAGTCATGGTCGACAGATTACGGGTGCGCCCGGAAATGCCGGTGCCGGGCGAGCGCCGTCATGCGCGGATTCCTGGTGTCGATATAGTCGCAGCACATCGTTTGCACACCAGCATCGTTTGTATTCGAAGGGGACAATGATGGCTTCGGCATTGTGGCACGGGTTCGCGGACATGGGCGCTGTGGAGAAGAACGGCGCGTTTGTCGTCTCTCGCGGTGAGGGCGCGTACATCTGGGACCGCGAGGGCACTCGGTATCTGGATGCGACGGCGGGCCTGTGGTTCACCAATGTCGGGCACGGGCGCACGGAGATCGCGGACGCGGTGGCGGCTCAGTTGTCGAAGATCGCTCATTTCTCGAATTTCGGTGATTTTGTTCCCGAGACCACGCAGGTGTTGGCGGAGCGTCTGGCGGCCATCGCGCCGGTTGCCGGGAGCAAGATCTTCTTCACTTCGGGTGGTTCGGATTCGGTGGACACTGCGGCGAAGCTGGCTCGTCGGTACTGGCACGAGGTGGGGCAGCCGGAGAAGGCGATCATCGTCGGTCGTCAGAAGGCGTACCACGGAATGCATGTTGCGGGAACGGCTCTCGCTGGTATTCCGGTGAACCGTGAGGGGTACGGCGAGCTGATGGCGGATGCGGCCACGGTCGGCTGGGATGATGCGAAGAGTCTGCTCGAGTTGATCGAGCGGGTCGGTGCGAACAAGATCGCGGCGTTCTTCGCGGAGCCGATCATCGGTGCGGGTGGGGTGTATCTTCCGCCGGAGGGGTATCTGGCCGAGGTGCGTGACATCTGCCGTGAGCACGACATCCTCTTTGTCGTCGACGAGGTCGTGACCGGTTTCGGCCGGATCGGTGGTGAGTGGTTCGCGTCCACCCGTTTCGATTTGCAGCCGGACATGATGACCACGGCAAAGGGTTTGACGTCGGGTTACGTTCCGATGGGTGCGGTGTTCATCGCGCCGCGGGTGGCGGAGCCGTTCTATGCCGGTTCGTGGTGGCGCCATGGGTACACCTACGGCGGGCATGCCGGTGCTGCTGCGGCGGCGATGGCGAACCTCGACATTCTCGAGCGTGAGAATCTGCTCGCGGAGTCGAAGCGTTTGGAGGCGTCGTTGCATACGCATCTGCAGCCGCTGGCGGAGCATCCGCGGGTGGCGGAGGTTCGTAGTGGGCTCGGTGCGGTCGCGGCAGTGCAGTTGGCTGATCCGGCGGAGGCGTTGCCGTTCGTGAAGACGCTTCGCGAGCACGGTATTTCGGGTCGCGCCGCGGGTCAGGGTGCGATGCAGATTTCGCCGACGTTTGTGATGACCGACGATCAGGTCGCCGAGATGGCCGCGGGGATCCTCGCAGCCCTCGGCTGAAGTCAGCTGCGGCGCCGAAAGAGTTTCTCGATTCGGCGCCGCACTGCGTTGGGCGCAGGTTCCAGTTCCAGAACCTCTTGCTCCGACTGCTTGGCGTACGCCTGGGTGTAGCGCTCGTGTAGCACCGAGCGAATCTCGTCCGGAGAGTAGGCCCGACGCTGGCGTTCGCCGCGCGCAACGAGAACCCCGGTGGCGGCAACGCCCATTGCACCGGCGAGGCCGACCAGTTTCCAAACGTGCGAGGCGCGCAGAGGAGTCGTGAGTTTCATCCCTCTACGCTAGAGGCATGGACCGACGATTGCTTTCGCAGGTGAGTCTCGACGAGGCCGCCGCGGCGACCCGCACGGGCGACATCTGGATCTTCCGCGGAGAGTCGACGGCGGACCGGGCCATCCAGACGCTGACCAACAGCCCGGTCAACCACGTCGGAATGTCGGTCGTGATCGACGACCTTCCGCCGCTGATGTGGCATGCGGAACTCGGTCACTCGCTGCAGGACATGTGGACCGGACGCTTCCAGCGTGGTGTCCAACTGCACGATCTGCGATCGGCCGTTCAGGTTTGGGGCGCCAAGTACGGGCAGCGTGGATGGTTGCGCCAGCTCGACCACGAGATCACCCGGGAGCAGGAAGACGCTCTGCTCGAGACGATCGCGCGGCTGGACGGTACGCCTTTCCCGTCGACGGCCAAGCTTGCTTCGCGCTGGTTCGGCGGCCGAATCCCGAAGCTGCGCAAGAAGTCCGACGTATCGGCAGTGGCCGTCGAGAGCGCCTACTGCGCCGAAGTGGTTGCCAAGACCTATGAAGCGATGGGTCTGCTCGTCGGTAATCGTCGTGTCAACTGGTTCGACCCGGGCAAGTTCTGGAGTGGAGATCAGTTGCCCCTCGCTCCGGGAGTTGCGCTCGGTGACGAGATCTCGGTATCACTGAGTGCACGTGACCTCGAGGCCGGACGCAATCCCGCCGGGTACTCACAAGGTTCGTGACGGCTCGGCGACGACGCGGCCGCCGACTTCGAGCCAACCTTCCGGAGAGAAGGTCGTGTGAAGGACCGATCCGCGTCCCTGGGTGATGAGCAATGATTTCCTCAATCGGTCCGTGATGCGCAGCGCTGCAGATCCGGTCGCCTCGTCCTCGGCGATTCCCATCACCGGTGCGAACATGCGTGCGCGGATGGCAGCTTCGAGCTTGTCCTGCCATGCCCACAGATACGAATGATCCGCCTCGTAGTCGGACGGATCTGCGTCGATGACGTCGTCCACCGTGTCCATCGGATAGATCGCGAATTCCGGTGCCCATTCGGCACGCGCGCGTACCCACGTCAAAGCGCCGGATTGGCGGACGTCGACACTGCCGGCAGGAACGTCGAGGGCGCTCACGCGACGGCCCTGTTCGCCCAGCCACCACGTGGCACCGACGGTCGGGTGTCCGGCGAAGGGGAGTTCTGCTGCCGGAGTGAAGATCTGGACCCGCGCACGCGAGGCGCCGTCATCCGGAACGTCGATGAAGATGGTCTCGCTGTAGTCGAGTTCCTTCGCGACGGCTTGTCGATCCGATTCTGCAACCGTGGACGCGTCGACGATTCCCAGCGGATTCCCGTGCTTGCCGTTCTCGTCCGTGAAGACCCGGACCACACTCACCTCGATACCCATCGGTCCACCCTAGCGCGCGAAAAGCCCTCCCCACCTTCACGGTGGGGAGGGCTCGTCGAACTGCACTCAGGTCCGAGTGATCAGACCTGTGCGGCAGAGAGGATCTCGTTGGCTTCGACAGCCTGTGCGACACCCGCGACGATGGAACCGGCGCGGATCGCTTCGAAGATGACCTCGCGGTCGACACCTTCCTGGCGGAGGGTGTTCTCGTGAGCTTCGAGGCAGTGGTTGCAGCCGTTGATCGCGGACACTGCAAGCGACCACAATTCGAAGTCGGCCTTGTCGACGCCCGGGTTGCCGATGATGTTCATCCGCAGGCCGGCACGAAGGTCGTCGTACTTACCGTCGAGGTAGCCCTTGGTGCGGTAGAAGACGTTGTTCATGCCCATGATCGACGCTGCGCCGAGAGCGGCGTTGTATGCCTCTGCCGACAGGTTGTCGGCAGCCTCGGAAGCAATCTCCTTGAGCGTGGACGCAGACTTGGTGGCTGCGGCCGTTGCGAGGAGCGTTCCCCACAACTGCTGCTCGTTCAGGACCGTCGTGCGCGCAATGGAACTCAGGTTGAGCTTGAGGTCCTTCGCGTACTCCGGAAGCGAGTTCTTGAGGTTCTCGACGCTCATACTCAGACGCTCGCAGTCAGGAGCTCGCCGGCGTTGATGGTCGGGTCGCCCTTCTTCCAGTTGCATGCGCACAGCTCGTCGCTCTGGAGAGCGTCGAGGACGCGGAGAACCTCATCGACGTTACGGCCGACGGAACCGGCTGTGACGGAGACGAACTGGATCTCGTTGTTGGGGTCGACGATGAACGTCGCGCGGTCTGCAACGCCGTCGGCGTTGAGGACGCCGGTGGCCTCGGCAAGCTCGCGCTTGAGGTCCGAGAGCATCGGGAAGGGGAGGGTCTTGAGCTCTTCGTGCTGTGCACGCCACTGGAAGTGCACGAACTCGTTGTCGACGGAAGCGCCGAGAACCTGAGCATCACGGTCTGCGAACTCTTCGTTGAGCTTGCCGAATGCAGCAATCTCGGTGGGGCACACGAAGGTGAAGTCCTTGGGCCAGAAGAAGACGATGCGCCACTTGCCTGCGTAGTCGTCACTGGTGACGGTGGTGAAGTAGTCATCGGGCTGCTGGGCATCGACCTTGGACAGGTCGCCGCCGATGACAGCCGTGAGGTTGTAAGCGGGGAACTGGTCGCCGATTGTGAGCAGAGCCATGTGTCTCATTCTCCTACGTGTCTCGTGAACAGGAATTTCTTGCGCACACGATCCGGCTGTTCGGACTGTGACGGCCGAACGTGCTGGATCGAGAGGGTTTGTCACCGTCAGCGGGTCGGACGGTTTCGACTGGAGTGTCGAGGTTGTGACCGGCGCTTTTTGGTATGAGTCCATTCTGCATCAAACCGTTCAAAAGGTAAAGGTGATGGGTGGCACTACACTGATAGGCATGTCTGATCAGACTTATCAACCTTCCTTGTCACAGCTGCGTGCCTTCGTGTCGGTCGCCGAGTATCGGCATTTCGGTACTGCCGCAGCGCGTTCCGGTGTGAGCCAACCCACACTGTCGCAGGCGCTGGCAGCTCTCGAGGCGGGGCTGGGAGTCAGACTGATCGAACGCAGTACCCGGCGTGTGCTCGTGACCGCGGACGGACAGCGCTTGCTCGGTCAGGCCAAGCAGATTCTCGAAGCTGCCGACGGTTTCGTCGCGAGCGCGGCCGGCTCCGGCGACTCTCTGACCGGACCGCTACGCATCGGGTTGATCCCGACCGTTGCGCCCTACATTCTTCCGGGGTTGTTGCCGGAGCTGCGCGAGAAGTTGCCGTCGTTGGCGCCGCAAATAGTCGAGGATCAAACGGCGCGCCTACTCGATGCACTGCGATCGGGAGCGCTCGACGTCGCGTTGTTGGCGCTTCCTGCCGGAACACCTGGCCTGGTGGAAGTTCCTGTGTACGAAGAGGATTTTGTGATGGTCGTGCCGAACGATCATTCCTTGGCCGGACGTGTCGATCTCACGGCGGACGTGCTCGACGCGCTGCCGTTGCTCTTGCTCGACGACGGCCACTGCCTGCGTGACCAGACGTTGGATCTGTGCCGTTCGGTAGACGCCCATCCGCTTGCCGGCGACACGCGGGCTACCTCTCTCGCGACAGTCGTGCAATGTGTGGCCGGGGGACTCGGGGTGACTTTGGTCCCGGAATCGGCTGTTGCAGTGGAGGTTCGACGCGGGGACTTGTCGACGGCGCGTTTCGCTTCGCCAGCTCCAGGTCGCACGATCGGCGTCGTGTTCCGCTCGTCGAGTGGCCGAGCAGAAGGATTCCGTCAGCTGGCCGAGCTGGTCCGTTCGGTCAGCCCGACGGTTCCTCGATGACGTAACTCGTTCGACGTCGACGTGAAAGCTAGTCGAGAGAGCCTTCTTTCACGGCAATGACCGCTCCGGGATTGAGAATTCCCAGCGGGTCGAGCGCATCCTTGACCTTGCGATTGAGGGCCATGACGTCTTCACCCAACTGTGACGGCAGCCAGTCGCGCTTGAGTCGACCCACCCCGTGTTCGCCGGTGATCGTGCCGCCGAGCGCGATGGCGAGATCCATCACCCGTCCGAATGCGATCTGTGCGCGTTCGGACATGTCCGGGTCTGCGGGGTCGAAGACGATGAGCGGGTGGGTGTTTCCGTCTCCGGCGTGCGCCACCGTGCAGATCAGGACGTCGAGGTCGTCTGCGATGGCTTCGACCCCGGTTACCAGCTGGGGGAGTGCGCGCATGGGAACGCCCACGTCTTCGAGAAGCAGACTTCCCATCGCGAGCACGGCCGGGAACACCGCTCGCCGTGCCGCCGCAAAAGCGTCACCTTCGGCCTGGTCATCGGTGGCGAATACTTCGGTGGCTCCGTTGTTTTCGCACGCCTGAACAATCGTCTCGATTTCCAGCACGCCTGCCGCGCCGGGTGCGTCGGACTGCGCGAGCAGTAGTGCGTGAGCCTTGCGGTTCAGACCCATGCGTACCGAATCCTCGACAGCATTGATACTGGCGTGATCCATGAACTCGAGCATCGCCGGACGCATGTTGCTGGTGATCGTCAAGACCGCGTCGGCAGCTTCTTGTACCGAGTCGAACGACGCGACGACGGTTGATGCGGGCGGCTGCGCGGGAATCAAACGCAACGTGATTTCCGTGATGATGCCGAGAGTGCCCTCGCTGCCCACGAACAGTTTGGTGAGTGAGAGTCCGGCGACGTCCTTGAGAAGGGGACCTCCGAGGCTGACAGCTGTACCGTCCGCCAGCACGACCCGGAGTCCGAGAACGTAGTCGGTGGTAACTCCGTACTTGACGCAGCAGAGTCCGCCGGCGTTGGTGGCTGCATTGCCGCCGATGGAACAGATCTCGAAGGACGACGGGTCAGGTGGGTACCAGAGTCCGTGCTCTGCGGCGGCTTTCTTGACCTCCGCATTCATCAAGCCGGGCTGAGTAACCGCCACACGGGCGACCGGGTCGATCGTGATCTGTCGCATTTGCTCGGTGCTGACCACGATGCAACCGTCGACGGCGCTGGATCCACCGGACAGGCCCGAGCCGGCACCTCTGGGAACCACCGGAACGCGGTGGGCGGTTGCCCATCGCATCACGGTTTGGATGTCTTCGGTGCACGTAGCGCGAACCACGGCAGCGGGGTGGCCGGCGGTCGGATCGGCGGCCCAGTCCTGGCGGTAGCCCGCGGTCACATCCGGATCCAGCAGGACGGCTCCCTCGGGGAGTGCCGCTACCAATTCGTCGAGGGCTGAAGAACTCGCGGGAGTCATACTCTCATCATGCTCGACGGAGTTCGACGATGCGCCAATTCGCGAGACCACAGCCCGAGTCTGTCGCGCCTGATCAGTTCAGCGTTGTCCGGCAGCGATCCTCCGAGTTGCCAGTTGAAGCCCTAGCGGCCCTTCTGCTTTCCGGAGAACCGGCCACCCGAACTCTTGGTCCCACCGGACTTCCCGCTGCCTGATTTGCCGCCCGCCTTGGCCTTACCGGAACCGGCGTTGCGTCCGGATATGTTCTTCGCGGTGCCGGCGCCCTTAGCTTTCTGCCCGTTCTTGGCAGCTTCTGCGCGACGCTCGCGGGCCGCGATCTTGGCCTTGACGGAGCCCTTGATCTTCTCGGCCGGCTCGCCGTTCCGTCCGCGGGAACTCTGTGCCGTTCGGCCCCGCACGATGCCGATCAGTTCCTCGACCAGATCTGTGGTCTTGGACTCCATCCATGCCAAAGCCACAGGAGCCTCGGGCGCACCGTCCACCGGACGGAAGGTCAGGTCCTTGCGATGGTGGAACCGCGCCAGCGAATGGGGAACCACGACAACTCCGACGCCGGCGGCCACCAACTCGATGGCGTCGGCGATGGTCGCGGGTCGCTCGGCGGCGGTCTTTCCGGGACGGGTCGGCCAGTCGAGTCTGTCGTCGAGAGGATCGAGCACTATCTCGTCGGCCAGATCGTCGACGGAAATCTGATCGACAGTAGTGAATACGTGATCTTTCGGTACCACCACCACCGGGGTTTCCGCGTACAGCGAGATGGCGCTGATGCCGGTCCGGTCGATCGGCAGTCGAACCAACCCTGCATCTGCTTCACCGGCGCGAAGTGCAGCTTCGAGTTCGAGAACCGGGAACTGAACAAGTTCCAGACGCACCTCGGGGAGCCGCTCGTGCCACACCCGGACCCACTTGGTGGGCGTCACCCCCGGGGCGTACGCGAGTCGAAAAATTGCCTGACTATCCGCGTCTGTCACCAGGCAAGGCTACCGCCTTGGTAAAAGCACCCGTATCGGCTGGTTACTCTTGTTGCATGACGTCGAACAAAACTCCCCAGACGATGAAGCCGACGACGGCTGCCAAGAAGCTGGGTGTGTACCTGGAAGCAACACCTGCGCAGTTCCAGGAAGGCGACGTGACTCGTGACGAGCTGACCGCTCTGCAGACCGATCCGCCGGAGTGGCTGCTGGAGCTGCGACGCACCGGACCGCACCCTCGCCCGGTCATCGCCGCCAAGCTGGGCGTATCGATCGCCGGGCTGGCCCGCGGCGGCGTCGAAGAAGCACTCACCACGGATCAGATCGCCGCACTCCTCGAAGAGAAGCCCGAATGGCTCGAAAAGGAACGCGCTGTTCAGGCCGAGGTGCGGGCCGAGAACGTTCGCATCAAGGAAAAGCGCGCTGCTCGCCGCAACCAGCCGCGGAAGGCTCGAAGGGGCTGACGCCCCCTGTGCGCCTTTTTGGTAGCGATGACTACCAAAAAGGCGCACAGGCGCTAGCCTTCCACGACGCTCAGCTCGTCGAACACGATTTCACCCGCGGCATCCGATTCCGGGATGTCGACGACGGCAAGCAGTGCCCATCCGTGATCGCCCTCCGGATCCTCGAGCACCTGCCGCACCCGCCAGAACTCACCCTCTTCGGTGACCTGGAAGAGCGCCGGCCCGCGCGCCGATGGCCCGGTTCCGATTGTTGCGTACTCCTCGAAGTACGGGAGTAGTTGCTCCTCCCACTCGGCGGCGTCGATACCGTCCTCGAGGTTTTCCAGCTCGTTCCACTGCCGACGCGACGCGAGGTCGATGCGTCGGAACATCGCATTGCGCACCATGACGCGGAATGCGCGCGGGTTCGCCGAGATGGGACGGGGAATGTCGGCGCCGAACGCAACCTCTTCCGTGTCTGCCTCGGCTCCGGGGTCGGTGAGTGACTCCCATTCGTCGAGCAGGCTCGAGTCGACCTGACGGATCAGCTCGCCCAACCACTCGATGATGTCTTCGAGTTCCTCGGTGCGCGCTTCCGCCGGGACGGTCTGTCGCAGCGCGCGGTAGGCGTCGGCGAGGTAGCGCAGGACGAGGCCCTCGGACCGGGTGAGTCCGTAATGGCTGATCAACTCGGCAAACGTCATGGCGCGTTCGATCATGTCGCGCACCACGGACTTGGGGGAGAGGGCGAACTCGGTGATCCACGGGTGGCCACCCCGGTACATTTCGAAAGCCGGGAACAGCAAGTCCGACAACGGTTTCGGCCACGTAACCTCTTCGAGGAGTTCCATGCGCTCCTCGTACTCGATGCCGTCGGCCTTCATCTGCGCCACCGCTTCGCCACGAGCGAAGTGCTGCTGCGCCATCAGAACCTGACGCGGATCGTCGAGCGTCGACTCGATGATCGAGACGACATCGAGTGCGTAACTGTCGGATTCGACGTCGAGAAGTTCGAATGCCGCCAAGGCGAACGGTGAGAGTGGCTGGTTCAAGGCGAAGTCGCGTTGCAGGTCCATCGTCAACCGAGCCATGCGGCCGTACTCGTCGGGTTCGTCGAGGCGTTCCACGATGCCGGCGCTGAGCAATCCGCGATACAGCGAGATCGCTTTGAGGATGTGCTTGCGCTGCGCCGGACGCGATTCGTGGTTGTCCTCCAACAGGTGCCGCATCGCGTCGAAGCAGTTACCCGGGCGGGCAATGACATTGAGCAGCATCGAGTTGCTGACCGAGAATCGCGACACCAACGGCTCGGGCGATGCGGCGACCAAGCGATCGAACGTCGCTTCGCTCCAGGACACAAACCCCTCGGGAGCCTTCTTGCGTTGAATCTTCTTGATCTTCTTCGGATCGTCGCCGGCCTTGGCGACTGCCCGCAGATTCTCTACTTCGTGTTCCGGTGCCTGGACGACGACGGTGCCCATCGTGTCGTAGCCTGCACGACCCGCGCGGCCGGCGATCTGATGGAACTCGCGGGCTTTCAGATGCCGAGTGCGGACGCCGTCGTACTTGGCCAGACCCGTGAGCAGCACCGTGCGGATCGGGACGTTGATGCCGACGCCGAGGGTGTCGGTACCACAAATCACCTTGAGAAGCCCGTCCTGTGCGAGAACTTCGATGAGCCGTCGGTACTTGGGCAGCATGCCCGCATGGTGAACGCCGATGCCGTGCCGGACCAGGCGGGAGAGTGTTTTTCCGAACCCGGTGGTGAAGCGGAAACCACCCAGCGCCTCGGCGATCGCTTCCTTCTCTTCTTTGGAACAGAAATTGACGCTCGTCAGTGCCTGGGCGCGTTCGAGGGCGGCGGCCTGCGTGAAATGCACGATGTAGACGGGGGACTGGTTGGTGGTCACCAGATCTTCGATGGTTTCGCCGACCGGCGTGGTCGCGTACGAGAACATCAGCGGCACGGGGCGTTCTGTGCCGGAGACGACGGTGGTGGGTTTCCCGGTACGGCGCGTCAGATCTTCGGAGAAGAAGTCGACTTCACCGAGAGTTGCCGACATCAACAGGAACTGGGCGTGCGGCAACTCGATGAGCGGAACCTGCCACGCCCAACCTCGATCGGGTTCGGAGTAGAAGTGGAACTCGTCCATCACGACCTGGCCGATATCGGAGTTCGGGCCCTCGCGCAGTGCAAGATTCGCGACGATTTCGGCCGTCGCACAAATGATCGGCGCCGACGAGTTCACGGCGGCGTCGCCGGTCATCATGCCGACGTTCTCGGCACCGAAGACCTCACACAGTGCAAAGAACTTCTCGCTCACCAAGGCCTTGATCGGCGCTGTGTAATAGGTGCGCTTGCCGAGCGACATCGCATAGAAATGCGCGCCGATCGCCACCATCGATTTGCCTGACCCGGTCGGCGTCGCAAGGATCACGTTTGCACCCGAGACCAACTCCATGACGGCCTCTTCTTGGGCCGGGTAGAGCGTCAAACCTCGTTCGATGGTCCACGAAGAGAAGGCGTCGAAAACGGAATCAGGATCCGCGTTGTCGGGGAGAAGTTCCGTCAGCAGCACTCGTACAGGCTAGCCGCAACCGTGGATCAGGTTGCGCTTCGCTCGTCCGAGCCCATGGCGTCGAGCACCGCCATGCGGGTGGACGACGTTCCGGTGATGGTGTTCTCGCCGACCCCGGAGATCAGCATGTGGCGCCATCGAGCCTCGTCGAAGACGAGTGGTGCGGTGCTGGAAAGAAAATCTTCGACGATCTGCAGGAAACGCATCGGATCGTCGCGGAACGGGAAGTGGCCCGAGCCGCGGAAGACTTCGAGGCGTGAGTTCGGCATCGCCGCGTGCGCGAGATGAGCGTGGGAGACGGGAATGACGGAGTCGTCGTCGCCCCAGATCAGTTGAACCGGCAGATTCTCGGTCAGATAACAGCGGTCGAGCATCGTGACGACCTGTCCGCGCCAGTCCACGACGGCCCGCAGCGTACGAAGGTAGGCCTCGTAGGCAGTGGGGTCGGGGAGATCAGCGAGCACGCGAATCAGGTCCGGTGTGTCATGCAACATGGTGCCGGGACGCAGATTTGAACCGTGAACTACGCCGGCAAGGTTCCCGGCCATCCGGACGAGCGGCATCGCACCAGGTATCCGGAGCAGCTTTACCACCTCGTTGATCACCGGAACGGACATGAGGCGCAGCAGCGGATGGACGTCCTTGGTGACGCCACCGGCCGAGACCAGCACGAGGCGATCCACCATGTGTGGGAATTGGTAGGAGAACTGCATCGCTACGCCGCCGCCGAGCGAGTGCCCGATGACGGTGACGTGCTCGATGCCGAGCGTCGACAGAAGATCCCGCATGCCGTTGGCGTACGCGGCTACCGAGTAATCCGCGCGTGGCTTGTCGGAACGGCCGTGACCCAACAGGTCAGGTGCGATGACCGTGTACTTCTTGGCGAGGTGGGGAATGATCTCGGTCCACGTCGACGAGTTGTCGCCGATTCCGTGCAGGAGCAGTACTGCCGGACCCTCGCCGGCTATCCGAAATGCGCGTCGGTAGCCGTGAATCGTCCGGAACATCATCCGCGGTTCCTCGTCGGGGACCGGTCGGAGCTGACGGTTCCGTGGTCTGCTCATGTCGCCTCCTGGCTCGGCGTGTGACCACGTTGACTGTCTGCTCCAGTTGTTGAGCCGTCAACGAAAATCACACAGAGTTTGAGGCTATCCGACGGATGTGTCCTGAACAACAGCCCAGGTAACGGAGGGGTTGCGGAATGCGCACAATGTCGAATTATGCGCCCCGCCCGTCACATTTTCGTCAGTTGTCGCCTCGATCGAGGTCTCCAGCTGAGCCGAAGTCGTCATTTCCTGCCTGTTCGGCCAGGAACTTTTCGAACTCTGCGCCGATCTCGTCACCGCTGGGAAGGTCGGCCTCGCCGGCCAGAAGGGACGACTGTTGTTCCTGAGCGGCGACAAAAGTGTCGTATTGACGCTCCAAAGCGTGGACTACAGTCTGAACTTCTTCGTTCCCGGCTATGTGCTCGTTAACCTGTTCCCGAACGCGCGCCGCGGCCTCACCCAGTGCAACCAAGGGCAACTCCAGATCCGAAACCTCGGAAACGTTTTCGAGCAAAGTTTCTGCGGCGCCCGGGTAGTCCGTTTGCGCGAGGTAGTGGGGGACATGCACCGAAAAGCCCATCGCCTCGTGCCCGTGCTGAGACATACGAAGCTCGAGCAGTGATGATGCGCTGCCGGGAACCTGCAGTTCACCTGACCAACGCTGATGGTCCTGGATCAGGTCCTTGTTGGTCGAATGTGCTGTCACACCCAGCGGTCGGGTGTGCGGGATTGCCATCGGAATCGCGTTGAGCCCGATGGTTCGACGCACTCCCAACTGTTCGGACAACAGGCGAACGGCTGTGGTGAACCGCTCCCACTTGAGGTCCGGTTCCATCCCCGCGAGCAGCAGGAACGGCGTGCCGGCCGTATCGCGCAGTGCGTACAGATTGAGCGCCGGAGCGTCGTAATCGGAGAAATGATCGGCCTTGAACGTCATCGTCGGTCGACGTGAGCGGTAGTCGATCAGCTCGTCGACAGCAAACGACGCGACAAGCTCGGTCTCGAGGCTTTCGCGCAGATGCGTCGTCGCCAACTTTACGGCGTGACCGGCGTCGGAGTAACCCTCGAGTCCGTGAATCAGGATCGGTCCCTGGCCGTCGGCAGCCGCCAACTGGGGCGCCGGAAATTCCAGCTCGTACATCCTCGACTGTTCGTCCATCGCAGTCCCCTTCGCTCTTCGGTCTTGATCTCAAGTGTCCACTATCGGCGCACGCTCGACAGCATCGGAGTCAGGTGCCCGACAGCACTGGATCAGACGTTCATCGGTAAGAACACCGAGTCGGTGACCGATCATTCCCGATCCGACGAGACGGGCGTTCGCCGAGAGCGAAGCCGAGCGGTATCTTTCGACACTTGGCCTGGGCGTTCGCTAGATGTCGGGTGCGCGGCTTCGGACATGGCAGAGTGGAAGACAAGGTCGGCACGGCCGATTTGTCCGAAATGGATTGGTCGAGTGTCGGGATCGGTCGAGTGCGGAGGCTTACATGCGGGTGTGTCCACGATCGTCCAGGCGAGTGGCCGCATGCTCACTTGCTGCGGTGGCCGCCGTTGCACTACTCGCGGGCTGCTCCGGGTCTGTCCAAGGAGCACCCGTTCCGGACTCCGTGCCGGCGACTGCCGGTGCGACCGACAGCGGCTCGGCGGCGCCGAGTACGACGGCTGCACCCAAATCCTCGACGCCGAAATCCACCTCTCCGAAAACGGCGGCACCGCTGTCCGAACTGCTGCTGACTCCCGAGGAATTCCCTGAGCCCTTCGGCGCTGTTGTGCTGCCCCCGCAAGCCGTTCCGATGGCAGCGCCGGATCTAGTCGGCGTCCCGCGCGGTGCCACCGTCGATCCGTCCGAATGTGAGCCACCGGAACAGGATTACGGTCCGAACGGGACCGTGATGGCGGTCGGGACCGACAACGCGACGAGGGCAACGATTTCGGTCGAACTCACGAAGGTCGATGCACCACTGGACGAGTTGGAAGCGCAAACTCGGCAGTGCCCGTCCATGACTGTCACTGCGAACGGCGTCACTACGACAGTGACGACGGAAATTCTTCCGCCGTCGCCGATCGATGCCGACAAGACGATGTCACTTCGCCGCACTGTCGTGTCCCCCAAGGCCACAGCCGGTGATCAGACGATGCTGACCTTGATCGCGCAGGTCGGCGACGTACGGGTGGCGACAACACTGATGACGTTCGGTTCTGCGACGCCCTCGACGGCACCGCTGGATCAAGCGTTCACCGCAGCCGTACAGAAGGTCAAAGCAGGCAAGTGATTTCGCAGCACACAGGTCCGACAAGTAGCGGAACTGCTCGGTGCGGCGCGGTACTTGGTCCCCAACAAATGCGGTAATCCACAGACGAGTTGGACGCAGCTGTTTTCCCTGGTCGAGCAGACGGCCGGGTCAGGGTGATCAGCGACGGTGTGTGCATGACGACATCACCTCTTCCTGGAGAATTCGAATTCTCCGACGACGACCTTGCCGCCCTTCTCGGATGCGTCGAACGCGTCTCCGATCCAGGCGAATTGATCGCGGCAATACCCGCACTCCTGGGCTTCCATCCGTCCAACTCCGTCGTTGCGCTGTCTCTGATGGGCGCCTCTGCCTCGACGCTCGGACCAGTGATGCGGCACGACTACTTTCCCAGTGTCAGGGGAAAGCCCGCGAGGCAGATGAGCGCGGCGCTGCGCCAGTTCGCCGCCGTCTGTGACGGGGAAGGCGCGCGTGCGGTCGTTCTCGTGGTGATCACCGATTGCTCGGCAGCTGAAACTCTGATCGATGAAACCATCGATCTGGCCGAGGTATTCGAAGACATGCTCTGCGGAACCTGCGTCGAGCTGGCCGACGTATTGTGCACGGCCGCAATAGAATCTGGCCAGCCGTGGACGAGCGTCATGCGTTCGATTCACCGCGGCACCCTGCCAGACCCGGCATCTTCGTCGGTTGCAGCAGCACAGGTGTTGGGCGGGAGGGTCATTCGCCGTTCGCGTGAGGAACTGGTCCGGTGGGTACACGGCGCCGCTCGCAATCACGACACGATTGCCCGACTGATCGCGAGCCGACGAGAGTCGAGCGCGCACAGTGGGGGACCGAGCGGTGAAACCGCAGTTCAGTGCCGGATCGATCTGGTGTTGGAACATGTCCGCCGTGTCGAGGCAGGCGCTCACTGCCCTGACCCGCAGGAATGCGCCGATCTGGTGGTCGCATTGACGGACGTACGCGTGCGCGACGTGGTGCTGGGATTGGCGATCACGTCCGTTGCGGCACATGCTGAGCAATTGTGGCTCGTGCTCACCCATGAAGTACCGTCACCCGAACGAGCTTGGCCGGCAACACTTCTCGGCTTCTTTGCATACGTGCGTGGCGACGGCCCTCTGGCAGGTGTTGCGCTGTCGGCCGCACTGTCGGCCGATTCGGAACACACCTTGGCGGGATTGCTGGATCTATCGCTGCAATCCGGTGTGCGCCCCGACGGAATCCGTGACCTCGCGGCCGTCGGATTGTCCATCGGGGAATCGCTCGGAATCACCGGCTTGCCGCCGGCACTGCCGAGTGGAAGCTAGCGAGCAGCGTGTGAGCGGTCGCCCAGATCCTGGAGGAACTGCCATGCGTCGGCGACGATGACGTCGAGATCGGTACGCGTGGGCGTCCAACCGAGCTCGGCAATCGCCTTGTCGCTCGATGCGATCAGTACTGCCGGATCACCCAGCCGTCGTGACGCGTCCTCGACGTTGATCGGCAGGCCGGTGACCCGCGCACAGGCGGCGATCACCTCGCGCACGCTGAAGCCGGCACCGCTTCCGAGGTTGTAGATGCGGTGCTCGCCGGGAACCGAGGATTCGAGCGCCAGTAGATGTGCTTCGGCGAGGTCCAGCACGTGGATGTAGTCGCGTACCGCGGTTCCGTCCGGCGTGGGCCAGTCGGTTCCGAAGACCGAGATCTTGTCCCGCTGTTCGAGCGCGACCTGCAGGACGAGTGGAATCAGGTGGGTTTCGATCACCCGGTTCTCGCCGGCGGACTTGTACGCACCTGCGACGTTGAAGTAGCGCAAGCTCGTCGCACCGAGGCCGTGGGCGATCGAGTACGAGGTGATCGCATGATCGATCGCGAGCTTGGTCGCGCCGTACGGATTGGTGGGGCGGGTCGGAGCGGTCTCCACGATGGGGGACTGCTCCGGTTCGCCGTACGTAGCGGCGGTGGACGAGAACACGAGGCGCGGAGTACCGGAGACACGGATCGCCTCGAGCAACTCGATGGTCGTGACGACGTTTCCGCGCCAGTACTTTTCGGGGTGCAGCACCGATTCGCCGACCAGCGACTGCGCCGCGAAGTGAAGCACACCGTCGAAAACCGGTGAACCCGCACTGCCGAGGACGTCGGCAGCAAGCGCTCCCACGTCTCCTTCGATGAACTCGGCACCGGCAGGCACCGCGTCGGCATTTCCGGTGGATAGGTCGTCGATGACGACAACCTCGTGTCCACGCTCGAGCAACACAGTGCTGCACACACTGCCGACGTAACCGGCGCCGCCGGTGACCAGGAGTTTCATCTACTTCCTCAGACCTGCTTGACCTGAACGGCGTGAGCCATTTCCTCGGACAGGTCGAACCCGCTGTGACCCGGCACGATGATCGTCACCGAGCCCGGACGGGTTTCGACCGTCACCCTGGCGTCGGGAACGACGCCGGCGTCACGCAGCTGCGCGATCACCTCGGGATCGGACTGCACGTGCTCGGCCAGTCGCCGAACGACCACAGCTGTCTGTGCGCCGTGCGGAATATCGGTCAGGCGCACCAATGTTTCGGTGGTGGCAACCGGGCCGTCGAGTCCCAACTGGTCCAAGCCCGGAATCGGGTTGCCGTAGGGCGACGTCGTGGGGTTGTTCAGAACGACGACGAGCCGACGCTCGACCTCCTCGCTCATCACGTGCTCCCAACGGCATGCCTCGGCATGTACGTCTTCCCATTTGAGACCGATGACGTCCACCAGCAGGCGCTCTGCCAACCGGTGCTTACGCATGACAGAGATCGCGAGATCGCGACCCTTGTCGGTGAGTTCCAGATGTCGATCGCCGGCGACCATCAGCAAGCCGTCACGCTCCATACGCGCAACAGTCTGGCTGACGGTGGGTCCGCTCTGTTCGAGCCGTTCGGCGATCCGCGCCCGGAGTGGGACTACGCCCTCTTCTTCCAAGTCGTAGATCGTCCGGAGATACATCTCCGTGGTGTCGACTAGATCCTTCACACTCAACCCCTTCGTCAGTTGATCATTCTACCGTTCAGTTCGTGGTTCCGGTGCCGCCTCCACCGCGGCGAGTCCAGCGCGTGTCCGAATTGGATTCGTGTCACTCGATCTCGGTCTCCGAAGCGGGCCACGAGTGTGGTGTGCAGCACGAAACGAGAAGGAAGTAGCGTGATCCCATGACCGCGTCGATCAGATCTGACGGGGACCCCGCGGCGTCTCGAGCGAATCGAGTCGTGGTGTGGAGTCCGGAGTACCTGAGCTATCGGTGGAGCGCCGATCACCCGATGAATCCCACTCGCCTCGATCTCACGATGGCACTCTCGCGAAGCCTCGGACTTCTCGAGGGCATCGAATTTCTCGAACCGAGTGCCGCGTCCGATGCCGACCTCCTCAGAATCCACACACCGGCATATCTTGCAGCGGTCAAAGACGCGGGTAACTCTGCGAACAACGGTGTGAGCGGCCAGGATGTTCCCCACGGGCTCGGTACCGAGGACAACCCGGTCTTCCCGCACATGCACGAAGCCAGTGCGATCCTCGCCGGCGGCTCGCTGGCCGCAGCGCAGGAAATCGCTTCGGGACGTACGAGGCGCGCGGTCAGCATCGGCGGCGGCATGCACCACGCGATGGCGGATTGGGCCTCTGGATTCTGCGTCTACAACGATGCGGCGGTTGCGATTTCGTGGCTGCTCGACAACGGCTACGACCGCATCGCCTACATCGACGTCGACGCTCACCACGGCGACGGAGTGCAACATGCGTTCCTCGGGGACCCGCGGGTGCTCACGGTCTCGCTGCATCAGCACCCGGCAACCTTGTGGCCGAACACCGGATGGTCGAGCGAGGTCGGCGACGGGGCCGCCGAAGGTACGGCGGTGAACATCCCGGTGCTGCCCGGAACCGTCGACGCGTTGTGGCTGCGTGCATTTCACGCCGTCGTCCCGGGAGCCATTGCAGCCTTCCGCCCGCAGATCATCATCAGCCAGTGCGGAGTCGACTCGCACCGCGAGGACCCGCTCGCGGATCTCGCCCTCACCGTCGACGGTCAGCGCGCCGCGTTCCTGGCGATGCGTGACCTCGCCGACCGCTACTCCGAGGGGCGGTGGCTGGCAGTCGGAGGCGGGGGATACGGACTGGTGCGCGTCGTGCCGAGGGCATGGACTCACTTGATCGCTGCAGCGCTCGATCGCGAGATCGACGTCGACATCGCTGTCCCCGAAGACTGGAAGGAATCGACGAAGCTGCGAGCGCCGAGCGTCGACCTCCCGCCGACCATGGGGGACGGCGGCGATGTCGCCTACACGCCGTGGGACGGCCCGGGTGGTACACCGGAGACAGGTGTCGCCTCGGTGGACCGTGCACTCACCCGTATCGACTCGGCGATCATCGCGACACGTCGCGCTTCGTTCCCACTACTCGGACTCGACCCGGAGGATCCCCGTGACTGAACAGTCCGATACCGAAGCTGCCGGCGGCGAGGCGAGCGGCCAGGCGCCGAAGACCGACCCCGCTCACACCTATCCCCATTCCTGGGTAGTCGATGTTCTCGCCTCCGACGGCGGAGCGGTGGCGTTGCGACCCATCGTTCCCGAAGACGCGGACAAGCTCGTCGAATTCCACGGCAAACTCTCCGAGCGCACCCGGTATCTGCGCTACTTCGGCCCGTACCCCACGATGTCGGCGCGCGACGTCAAGAACTTCACGACGGTCGACCACCACAACCGCGTGGCGTTCGTGATGATGCTCGGCGACGAGATCATCGCGGTGGGTCGATACGAGCGACTGCTCGACGTCGGTGACGGAAAGTCTGCCGAGGTCGCCTTCGTCGTCGCCGACGCACACCAGGGGCGCGGCCTCGGCCCGATCCTGCTCGAGTACCTGGCAGCGGCAGCGGCCGAGAACGGTCTGACGATGTTCGTCGCCGAGGTCCTCTCCGAGAACCGCAACATGGTGACGGTGTTCCGTGAGGCGGGGTATCAGGTGAGCCGCTCTTTCGACGGTGGCGTGCTGAGACTCGAATTCGCGATCGACCCGACGGAAGCGCTTGTTTCAGTACGCAATTCGCGTGAGCGGGCAGCTGAGGCCCGCAGCATGGGAAACGTGCTCAGCCCGCGATCGGTGGCGGTGATCGGCGCATCAGCGGACCCGGCCAAAGTGGGTAACGCGGTGTTGACCAACCTGCTGCGCGGCGGATTCACCGGACCGGTCTATCCCGTCAACGCAGAGCATCGTTCGGTACACGGCGTTCGGGCATATCCGACGGTTCGTGACATCCCCGACGACGTCGATCTCGCCGTCGTGGCTGTACCTGCAGAATCGATCAATTCGGTACTCGACGACTGCCTCGACAAGGGCGTCAAAGCGCTGGTGGTCGTCTCGTCGGGCTTCAGTGAGAGTGGTCCGGACGGGCGCTCGTCCGAACGCAAACTGGTCCATGCAGCGCGCGCTCACGGTATGCGCCTCATCGGCCCGAATGCGCTGGGTGTCGCGAACAACGACCCGGCGATTTCGTTGAATGCGACGCTCGCGCCGGTCTTGCCGGTGGCAGGCAACGTCGGCTTCTTCTGTCAGTCCGGCGCGCTCGGTATCGCCATTCTCGACGAAGCCGCTCGCAGCCGAATCGGATTGTCCGCCTTCGTTTCCGCCGGTAACCGTGCGGACGTCTCGGGTAACGACCTTCTGCAGTACTGGGATTCCGACCAGTCCACCGAAGTGGTCCTTCTCTATCTGGAGAGCTTCGGCAACCCACGGAAGTTCTCTCGCATCGCCCGTCGAGTTGCACGGAAGAAGCCGATCGTCGCAGTGAAGAGCGGTCGGCACGCGGTTCCGCCGGTGCTCGCCGCCACCGGAGTCGAGATCGACGATTCGATCGTCCGCGCCCTCTTCGAACAGGCGGGCGTCATTCAGGTCGGTTCCATTTCACAATTGTTCGACTGCGCCTTGCTCTTCGGATACCAACCGTTGCCCGCCGGCCCACGGCTTGCGGTCATCGGCAACTCGACCGCGCTCGGTGTCCTCGCTGCGGACGCGGCCCGCAGTGAAGGTCTGCAGGTCAGCGACCCGGTCGACCTCGGCGCCCAGGCGAGTCCGGAACTGTTCGCCACTGCCGTGCGCGACGCTTTGGCGTCGTTCGACGTCGATGCCGTCATCGCCGTCTTCGTTCCTCCGGTAGCCATTCCGGTCGAGCCGTTCGCGAAAGCACTCAAGGACGCCGTCGAAGGCTCGGACAAGCCGATTCTCACCACGTTCCTCGCAGCTGAGGGTGTGCCGGACGTCCTGGCGGTTCGTGACGAAGTCGGTAACCCGACCCGCGGTTCGGTGCCGTCCTACCCGGGGCCGGAGCGTGCCGCCCTGGCGTTGGCGAGGGCTTGGCGATACGCGGAGTGGCGCAGCAAGCCTGCGTCGAAGGTGGTTCGCCCCGTGGGTATCGACTCCGAGCGAGCCCAGAAGATGGTGGCCGATTGGCTTGAAAACTCTCCTGGCCGTTGGCTTTCAGATGTGGAAGCGGCGGCACTGCTCGAGTGTTACGGGGTCGCCGTCGTCGAATTCCGTTCGGTCCTGAGCGAAGACGAAGCAGTAGAGGCAGCGGATGCTGTCGGCTACCCGGTCGCGGTCAAGGCAACCGGCGAAATGTGGCGACACCGACCGGATCTGGGCGGTGTCAGGCTGGATCTGAGTGGACCGGAATCGGTGCGCCTCGCTTACCGAGATCTTGCGGCCGCGTCGGGTGAACCGCTGCTGCACGTGCAGAAAATGGCAACCAAGGGCATCGGATGTGTGGTTGGTGTCCAAGACGACCCGTCGTTCGGTTCGCTGATCTCGTTCGGGCTTGCCGGTGTGATCTCCGATCTCCTCGGTGACCGTGCCTATCGCGTACTGCCTCTCACCGAGGACGCTGCTACGGAATTGATCGACGCGCCCAAGGCCGCGCCGCTTCTCTCCGGATACCGCAACGCCGTTCCGGTCAACAAGGGTGCGTTGGTTGATCTGGTCCAGCGCATCTCGGCGCTGGCCGACGACATTCCCGAAGTCCGCGAACTGGCCTGTGAGCCGGTACTCGCTTCGGCTACCGGCGCGGAGATCACCGATTCACGTGTCCGAATCGGACCTGAGCCGAGCGCAATCGACCTGGGGCCCAGGCGGCTGCGGTAGACACAGCGAACAACACCGGCCACCGCACATTCCCGAGGGGGAGGGAAGTAGCGGTGGCCGGTGCTTTGTGCGGTGCGTCAGCGCGAGTGGTGTGGCGCGCTGACGCACGTGCTGTGTTGTTTGATCAGCTCGCGTAGGACCGCAGTTTCTCGGCGCGATCACCGACGCGGAGCTTGCCCATGACCTCACGCTCGATCTGACGAACCCGCTCACGCGAGAGGCCGAAGAGCTTGCCGATCTGATCGAGGGTGCGGGGCTGGCCGTCGTCGAGACCGTAGCGAAGTCGGATGACCTGCTGCTCCCGCTCGTCGAGCGTCCCGAGCACGCTGCGCACATCGCTGTGCAGCAGACCGGCGATGACGGCGTTCTCGGCCGAGGTCGCCTCGGAATCTTCGATGAAATCGCCCAAGGGCGCTTCTTCGTCGTTGCCCACAGGCATATCCAGGCTTACCGGGTCGCGGCTGTGGTCGAGCAGGTCGGCAATCTTGTGCGCCGGGATGCCCGACTCTTCGGCCAACTCGTCGTCCGTGGCTTCTCGCCCGAGCTGCTGGTGCAGTTCGCGCTTGATGCGGGCGAGCTTGTTGACCTGCTCCACGAGGTGGACTGGGAGCCGGATGGTGCGGCTCTGATCAGCCATTCCGCGGGTGATCGCCTGACGGATCCACCAGGTGGCGTACGTCGAGAACTTGAAGCCCTTGGCGTAGTCGAACTTCTCCATTGCACGGATGAGTCCGAGGTTGCCTTCTTGAATCAGATCGAGGAGCGGCATGCCGCGGCCGGTGTAGCGCTTGGCCAGCGACACGACGAGTCGTAGGTTCGCTTCCAGGAGGTGGCTACGTGCCGACTGTCCCTCGCGAACGATCGTTGCGAGATCCCTCTTCTTGGCGACTGTCAGGCGCTTTCCCGTGGCAAGGACGTGGCTGGCGTACAGCCCCGCTTCGATTCGCTTCGCCAGTTCGACCTCGTCTGCTGCTGTCAGCAGTGCAGTACGACCGATCCCGTTCAGGTAGACGCGGACCAGGTCTGCGGCCGGGCTCTGGGCGTCCAGATCTGCGGCGCTCGGACGAATGCGAGTAGTGGTGCTGGGGCTTGTCATGACTTGCCTCCCTATCGGCGGTCTCTCACACAGTTCAACGTGTGAGAGTTCCGGGAAAGTTCCCGTGCCGATTTCCGCTAAATCGCCGTGACCTGCAGTTATTTCCCAGTCGTCCTGAGAAGTTGCTGAGAACACAAAAATCTGCAACTCACCGGGAACTCAGTTCGTGACGGGAAGCACCAACCCGTGCCGAACCAGCGAGACCATCATTGTGACGACGGCCTCACGTAGCTGGTCCGGGTCTTCGCCGTTCGCCGCGGCAAGAAGTTCGATCAATTCGTCGACCACCAGTCCATCCGCTCGGAGTCCGGCCAACAGCGCAGCACCGAGCTCGTCGATCTCGTGCTGCCAGTGCGGTCCGTTGCCGCGGTGCACACGCGTGACCACTTGTTGCCATCCCTCGTCACCGGGGAGGTAGACGCGTTCGAGAGCCGTGTCCGGATCGAGGACGAAGCGTTCCTCGAGGACGTCGTGTTCACGCAACCAGGCAAGACGGTCGAAGTAAGCGAGCGCCTCGGCCCCGAGCGGGTCCGAGAAGCCGTGCATGAGGTCCTCGGCCATCAGGTCGGTGGGGGAGTCGGTGCGGCGAAGGAACACGAAACCGAAGCCGACGCCCTCGACGTCGGATTCTTCGAGGTGATCCAGCCAGGCGTTTGCTCTCGATGCCGTTTCAGGATCTCGCGGATCCTGCCCGCCGTCCTTGAGCCACGTGCCGACGTACAGAGCCGGATCCGCGACATCGCGCTGGACCACCCAGGCATCGACGCCGTGGGCCGGCAGCCACGACGCGATCCGCGACCGCCAGTCCTGCCCTTCGACGTGCACCCAGGACGCCAGCAGAGCTGCCGTGCCGCCGGGGTTCAGGTAGTCGATCGATTGCGAGATCATCAATTCGCTCGCACCGTCGAGATCGAGGCCGGAATCGCGGTACGTGTGATGGACGCGTGCCTCGCCGACGACAAACGGCGGATTGGCGACCACCTGGTCGAAGGTTCGACCCTCGACGGGTTCGAACCAGGACCCTTGAAGGAGTTCGACGTCCAGTCCGTTGAGGGCCATGGTTGCTGCCGTGAGGTCGACAGCGCGTTGATTGATGTCGGTTGCGGTGACCGAATCGGCGTACGTGTTCGCGTGCAGGGCTTGGATGCCGCATCCCGTACCGAGGTCGAGCACGCTGCCGACCCTCGCGGTGGGCGTGGCCTGCAGCAAGGACAGTGACGCATGCCCGACGCCCAGCACATGATCGGCCGTGGCCTTCTTGGGACGGATTCCGCCGTCGAGATCCGAGATCACCCAACGATCGCCGTCGCCGACGTCGATGGGGCGAAGATCCACCGCGGCCCGCACGAGCGGATTCTCACTGTCGAAGTTCTCACCTTCGAGCAGACCGGCGTCGACGCACTGCGCGATTGTCAGCGGAGCCAGCGCCGCGGCGACGTCGCCCGCCGGGCAGTCATCGGCGAGAAGGAACAGTCTGATGAGAACGCCCAGGTCCCCGAGTTCTCGGGTGGCGCGGCGCACGGGCACCGGCTCACTTCGGCCGAGAGCAGCGTGAACTTCGGGACCCAACGCCTCGAGCATGGTTCCGGTGTCGAATCGATTGCGAAGCAGAGCCTCACGCAGCGCAGGGGTGATGGACAGGAGCGTTTCGCTTCTCACCCTGTCATTCTCGCAGGCGGAACTTGTCAGCCTTCGATGGTGTGGTGCGTCGCGGATTCGATCTCGCCTGCGGTCTTCTTTCGTCCGTCGTATCGACTCGGTTCGTCCTTGGTGCGCGGTGGTCGGTCGTTGGCGATCAGGACGGCGATCCAGGGAAGCGGAATGGATGCACCGATGATGAGCATCGAGATCCAGGCGTTGGCCCAGATGCCGTACGCGATCGCCGCGAGGATCAACGCCGGGAACCGGAAGGACATGATGATCATGTACTTGCGCACTCGGGCTTTGTGCTGTTCTTCGACGGACTGCTGCGCTTCGGTGATCAGTACGGGATTGTCGGGAGTCCCGGCCTCGTCGGACCTGCCGAACGCGCCATTTCGTGCCATGACTCCACTGTTCCACTCTCGGCCGACAATTGCACACGACCCGTGGGTCGCACCGCTGTGACGGAGACGGCATTATTGGAGGGGTGAGCACTCAAACCAAGGAACGTCCCGACGTCTCCACCGACGAAACGACCGACGACGACACCCCGAAGTTCTTCCACTACGTGAAGAAGAACAAGATCGCCGAGAGCGCCGTCATGGGAACCCATGTCGTCGCGCTGTGCGGTGAGGTGTTTCCCGTGACGAAGTCCGCCAAGCCGGGATCACCGGTGTGCCCGGACTGCAAGAAGATTTACGAAGGACTCCGTAAGGGCGACTGACCTCGGGTCAGGCGAGCGGGAGTACTTCCGGAGCTCGGCGGATCGACAGCCTCGACGCAGTCGGCCGCCGGGCTCTTCGCGTCTGCGTGCGGTTCATCGCAGGGATCTTGGTCGACGCACGAGTTCTGGCGCGACTCCGATTGTCTGCTCTCGGTTTGTCTGCTGCGGGGCCGCCCGTACGAGGGGACCGTGGCCGGGTCCGCTTTGTCGCCCGAGATGCGGATCGGGCTGGTGGCCAGGTGCCAGGTCAGGTTGGTGACCGGACCGGTCTTTTCGTCGGTGTTCTGAGCCGCAAGCCACTCTCGCATCTGCTCCATCCGAGTGGCACGAGCGGGCCAGAACTCCTGAACCGTCGCGTTGAACTCGGCGCCGAGCACGACGGCAAAACCGAGGAAGAACGTGAAGAGCAGAAACGCGATCGGCGTTGCCAGTGCGCCGTACGTGTAGCCGGTGCTGGTGACGAATCCCAGGTACCAGCGCAATCCAGTGCTGGCGGCCATGAAGAACACACCAGCGACCAGGGCGCCCGCGAGCAGCCGATGCCACGGCAGCGACTTCGGCAGAGCGACTTTGTAGAGCGTCGTGAGGCCGATGATCACCAGCAGACCGACAGCGGGGTAGTAGAACGTGTCGACCAGATTCGATCCGACCACGTACCAGGAGGCCGGCAGTGCTCGCCCGACGAGCGTCGGCCCCAGAGCTACCAGCGGCAGGATGAACACCGCCATCACCAGGAACATCACGTAGAGCAGCAGGGCGAAGATGCGCTGCCAGATGGGATTGCGGGCATCCTGCTGCCCGTGTGCTTCCACGATCGAGTCGACGAACGTACTGATCGCCGATGATCCCGCCCACAGGGAGAGCAGGAAGCCCACCGAGATGATCTCCGGGCGTCCGCGCTGAAGGACGTCCGTCACCGTCGGGCGGATGATCTGGTCGACGACGCTTTCGCTGAAGATCGTTCCGCTGAACGTGACGATCTTGGATTCGATGATCTCGACGGTGTTGGGTCCGAACCACCCACCGATGTAGCCGATCATTCCCAGAAGGCCGAGCAGCAGGGGAGCAAGCGACAGCGTTTGCCAGAACGCGGCCGTAGCCGCCTTTCCGAAGATGGAATCGTCCCAGGCCTTGCTCAGGGTTCGACCGATCAACTGCCCGGTGCGGCGTAGCGGATGCCATCTGCGGTGGTGCAGATCACTTCCGCTCGACTTCTCGCCTCGCGCTTCACTCATGATGTCTCCAGCATCCCTGACGACACACCCGGTTGCCCAACCATGGCGCCGACGTGTCGCACATTTCTGAGACAATTCGCGTGCAGGTCGGCAGGATGCGAGAGAAGCGAAACCTCGCCGGCCGGAGTGAGAACGGCCATGAGTACGCGCTTCGAGTGCGGCTTTCGTCGGTGGCGGCGGCTAGGCTCGTCGCCGGACATTGATGAAAATTCGAGGAGCGCGAGACAACAGTGCGATTCCAGTGGAGGCGCGGCCTATGACGTCTGAGACCGTGGCAGCCGAGTTCGGCAAGTCGCCCGAACCCGCCGGAGCTCAATCCGCGGGAACCCAACCTGGCGCCCCTACCGGTTCCCTTCGTGCATGGCAGCGCCGTGCACTGACCAAATACCTTTCCAGCAGTCCGCGTGACTTTCTGGCGGTCGCAACGCCGGGAGCAGGTAAGACCACCTTCGCTCTGCGGGTAGCTTCGGAATTGCTCCGTGACCGGACGGTCGACCAGATAACCGTCGTGGCGCCGACCGAGCACCTCAAACACCAGTGGGCGGAGTCCGCACAGCGCTCCGGCCTCGCATTGGACTCGCGGTTCTCCAACTCGACCGGCCAGACCTCGAGTGACTATCACGGCGTCGTGCTGACCTACGCCCAGGTTGCCTCGCACCCGTCGAAGCATCGTGTGCGCACCGAGGGCCGCAAGACGCTGGTCATCCTCGACGAGATCCACCACGGCGGCGACGCCAAGAGCTGGGGCGACGCCATTCGTGAAGCGTTCGGCGACGCGACCAGGCGTCTCGCACTGACCGGAACCCCGTTCCGCAGTGACGACAGTGCCATTCCTTTTGTCGAGTACGAGCCGGACAAGGAAGGTCTGCTCCGCTCGAAAGCCGACCACTCCTACGGATATTCGGATGCCCTCAAGGACGGCGTGGTTCGCCCCGTCGTGTTTCTCGCCTACTCGGGCGAGGCACGGTGGCGAAACAACGCCGGCGAGGAATTCACCGCTCGACTCGGCGAGCCGCTGAGCGCCGAGCAGACGACTCGGGCATGGCGTACGGCCTTGGACCCTGCCGGCGACTGGATTCCTGCCGTGCTGCAAGCAGCAGACACCCGTTTGGCGCAGCTGCGCAGTACCGGTATGCCCGATGCCGGCGGACTTGTCATCGCGACGGACCAGACAGTGGCCCGCGAGTACGCGAAGGCCCTGACCGCGATCACCGGCGAACAGCCGGCTGTCGTGCTGTCCGACGACCCCACCGCGTCCAAGCGAATCGCCGAATTCGGTGCGAGCGACCAGAAATGGATGGTCGCGGTCCGCATGGTGTCCGAGGGCGTCGACGTTCCCCGTCTGGCGGTCGGTGTGTACGCGACCAGCGCGTCGACTCCGCTGTACTTCGCTCAGGCGATCGGGCGCTTCGTACGTTCGCGTCGTAAGGGCGAAACTGCCAGCGTCTTCCTGCCGTCGGTGCCGGTGCTTCTCGACCTTGCCGCACAGCTCGAGGCCCAGCGTGATCACGTACTCGGCAAGCCGCATCGTGAGAAGGACGGCCTCGAAGACGACCTGCTCGCCGATGCGAACAAGCAGAAGGACGAGCTGGGCGAGGAGGAGAAGGCGTTCACGTCCCTGGGCGCCGATGCCGAACTCGACCAGGTGATCTACGACGGATCATCCTTCGGTACCGCGACATTCGCCGGAAGTGACGAGGAAGCCGACTACCTCGGTCTGCCAGGCCTACTCGACGCCGATCAGATGCGGGCATTGCTGCGTCAACGCCAGCAGACGCAGGTCGAGGCCAACTCGGCCAAGGCCGCCGCCCCGCAACCCACGGCGGCAGTGGTATCCGATCGAGCGGCCACGGCAGATCAGCTCGGTGCGCTCCGCAAGGAGCTCAACGGGTTGGTGGCGATGAACGTTCACCGCACTGGTAAGCCGCACGGCATCATTCACGCGGAACTGCGCCGAGTGTGCGGCGGTCCGCCGACGGCCATCGCTACTGTCGATCAGCTGACCGAACGCATCGCGATTCTCCGCAGCTGGTAGCAGCCGATACCGGTCCCGCACGCTTCGCGTGCTTGCGGCCCCGGAACGGCAGAACGGGCGATCACAGTGATTGTGATCGCCCGTTCTGGCGTTCATGGCGCGCCTCGTGAAGAGGCCACCCCCGGCTGACAGGTCAGATTGCGGGTTCGCTTTCGGAGACGACGGCATTCATCTCGCGAAGTCGATCCGCGTGTTCGGTTGCGTGGTGTCCGCAGAAGAGAAGCTCGCCGCCGGTGGGAAGCACGGCGCGTACGCGTGCTCCGGCACCGCACCGGTCGCACCGGTCGGCAGCGGTCAACTGTGGGCTGGTCAGTGTTCCGGGCATGACTCCTCCGTACTGGCTTTGCGGCATTCGGGCCGCGTGCCTGGGGCCTGGTCCGCCGCGTCGGAATGGCGCGGTAGATCCACTCTTACAGACGTTTGGGGTTTACGGGTTGTTCCCGAAGGCGTTTCTTAGTGTTGTGTCTCACTGGAAATGCGCTGGGCAGGCATTCTCGGGTGAAGATTGTTCGCTGACAGCTGATTCGGATCGCCGACCTCAGCCCGATATTCTGGGCGGATGAACCCGGGACGCGAACCACTTGTCGACGAGAGCGTCGAGTTGCTCCACATGTGCACGCGCGAGGAGTGGGCGCGGGCACAACAGCTCGGTGAACGTATCCCCGACGGATTCGAGGCGGAGGGATTTGTCCACATGTCGACTCCGGCGCAAGTTCATCTCCCGGCCAATCGGATCTTTGCCGGCCGTGACGACATAGTCCTTCTGGCTATCGATCCGGCCTTGCTCGGCGGTCAGGTCAAGTACGAACCGGGTGTCCCCTCGGACCCGGAATCGATGCGATTCCCGCATCTGTACGCCCCGATTCCCGTCGCAGCCGTCACCGCTGTCGTCGAGTATTTTCCGGACGAGAACGGCGTGTTTTCGCCGGTTCGGTAGGTCGCCGGTTCGCTCGCCGCGAAGTGCTCCCCGCGGATAACGGCCCTCCCGCGATGCAGGTCACCGATCGGCGCTACCGTTGGTATATGAACGTAGAAGTCACCCCACTACCGGGGATCGGGACGCGCAAGGATTTTGTTCTGTCTTCCGGTCGTCGCGTGGGTGTCGTCACCCATCGGGACGGTCATACCGACCTCATCGTTTCCAAGGCAGACGACCCTGACGCGTGTGCTGCCTCGCTGCCTCTGACCACCGAGGAAGCGGCAGCGCTCAGCAATCTCCTGGGTGCCCCCCAGCTCGTTGCTCAGCTCGAGGAAGAGCACCGTGATCTTCCGGGCATTCGAACCAAACAGCTCTACATCAAGGACGGTTCTCGCTACGACGGACAGACCCTCGGGGACACCGGCATGCGCACGCGTACCGGAGTGTCCATCGTCGCCGTCATGCGGGCAGGACAGGTGAGCCCGTCTCCGAACCCCGACTTCACGTTCACCGGGGGAGACCTTCTCGTGGCAGTCGGAACGCCGGACGGTTTGGCTGCAGCGGCAAAAATCTTGGCCAACGGCTGACTGGCGCGTGGACACAACCACCCTCGCACTGATCGAACTCGGCGCGGTCTTCTTCGCGCTCGGACTGCTCGGACGGCTCGCTGCTCGCGTCGGCATGTCGCCCATCCCGTTCTACCTGATCGGCGGCCTGTGCTTCGGACAGGGCGGTTTCATCCAGCTCGGCGACATCGGCGAGTTCTCCCATCTGGCAAGTGAGATCGGGATCGTCCTGCTCTTGCTGCTGTTGGGGCTCGAATACACTGCGGCCGAGCTCGTCACCGGTCTCAAACGCTCGCGGGTAGCCGGCATCGTCGACATCGTCCTCAACGCCACCCCTGGCGCGGTTGTCGGCTTGATGCTCGGCTGGGGCGTCGTGGGGGCGACGGTCATGGCCGGCGTCACCTACATCTCGTCTTCGGGAATCATCGCCAAGGTGCTCAGCGACCTGGGGCGCCTCGGTAACCGCGAGACACCGGTCGTGCTGTCGATTCTGGTGTTCGAAGACTTGGCGATGGCGCTGTACCTGCCGATTCTGACCGCGATGCTCGCGGGCGTGAGCTTCATGGGCGGGCTCGAAGCGGTCGGGATCTCGTTGTTGGTCATCACCGTGGTTCTTGTCGTGGCCCTCCGATACGGACGGTACGTCTCCGCCCTCCTCGACAGTCCCGACAGTGAGACGCTCCTGCTCAAGCTGCTCGGTGCCGCACTGTTGGTCGCCGGCATCAGTTCGGCGATGCAGGTGTCGGCGGCTGTGGGCGCATTCCTCCTCGGAATCGCGATCTCGGGGTCGACGGCGCACAATGCCAGTCGCGTGCTCGAGCCCCTTCGAGATCTGTTCGCCGCAATGTTCTTCGTGGTCTTCGGTCTCAACACCGATCCCAGTTCCATTCCGCCAGTCCTCGGATGGGCCGCGATCCTGGCAGTGGTCACGGCGATCACGAAGCTGATCACCGGCGCTTGGGCGGCCAGACGTCAGGGTGTCGCGCGAATGGGTCAGGCGCGCGCCGGTGCCGCTCTGATCGCCCGCGGTGAGTTCTCCATCATCATCGCCGGCCTCGCGGTGTCCGCAGGCGCCGTCGACGCCGAACTTGCCGCATTGGCAACTGCTTACGTGCTCCTGATGGCGGTCATCGGCCCGGTGGCGGCAAGAGTTATCGAACCGGTCGCCTCGTTGTACATCAAGGTTCGTACGAAGTCCTGATTGCGGTCCTATTCTGTCCGGATGTCGAACAGAATCGCCCGTCCCGCCGCGACCGCTCTGTGTGCGCTGATCACCTCGTGTGCACCCGTCCCGGCGCTCGCCGGTGGAATTCCCGCTCTCGACCACGCCGGACCCACAGCTGCGCAGGTTGCCGCGGATCGATCGCTACACCTCGAGGGTGCGTCGAACGCGCGTGACATCGGTGGCTACGACGCCGCGGACGGGCAGACCGTTCGGTGGGGGAAGGTATTTCGCTCGAATGCCCTCGACAAGCTGACACCGTCGGATCTCGCGTCGTTGAGCGAACGCGGAGTGGAATCGGTCGACGACTTCCGTACGGTCGTCGAACGAACGCTCTCGCAGGATCGCCTTCCGAACGGGGCGCGAAGCAACTGGTTCGACGTCATCGGAACCAACCCCGCCAACCTCCCGGCGCTGGTGGACATGCCGACGATGTACGCGTTGATGGTGACCGATCCGGGGGCGAGCCGCGCATTCCACGACGCGCTGGTGAACGTCGCGAACACCGACGGTTCAGTCCTCTACCACTGCTCGGCGGGCAAGGACCGTACCGGTTGGATGACCGCAGTTCTCCTGACCGTCCTCGGCGTGAGTCGCACCGACGTGAACGCCGATTACATGCTCAGCAATCAGTACCTCACCGGACCCCGCACGGGGAGCGCGTTCATCGACGGCGTCGAACAGTCTTGGCTGGACACGTCTTTCGCCACGGTGGATCGGGTGTACGGCAACTTCGACAACTACGTCCGGGACGGCCTTCAGTTGAGCGAGGACGATGTCGCACAACTCCGGGACACACTCTTGGTCTGAGGCGGCAAACGCACAAGAGCCGCTCTCCGGCGATCCGGAGAGCGGCTCTTGTGTGCATAGCTGGTGTGACTAGTCGAGGTAGTCGCGCAGAACCTGCGAACGCGACGGGTGGCGCAGCTTCGACATCGTCTTCGATTCGATCTGGCGGATACGCTCACGCGTGACGCCGTAGACCTGTCCGATTTCGTCTAAAGTCCTCGGCTGACCGTCGGTGAGACCGAAGCGGAGGCGAACCACGCCGGCTTCGCGCTCGGACAGCGTCTCGAGTACCGACTGCAGCTGATCCTGCAGCAAGGTGAACGAGACGGCATCGACTGCGACAACAGCTTCGGAGTCCTCGATGAAGTCACCGAGCTGGCTGTCGCCCTCGTCGCCGATGGTCTGGTCGAGAGAGATCGGCTCACGCGCGTACTGCTGGATTTCCAGCACCTTCTCCGGCGTGATGTCCATTTCCTTGGCGAGCTCTTCCGGCGTGGGCTCACGGCCCAGGTCCTGGAGCAGCTCACGCTGGATACGGCCGAGCTTGTTGATGACCTCGACCATGTGCACCGGGATACGGATGGTGCGAGCCTGGTCGGCCATTGCGCGGGTGATGGCCTGACGGATCCACCACGTGGCGTAGGTCGAGAACTTGTAACCCTTGGTGTAGTCGAACTTCTCGACTGCACGGATCAGACCGAGGTTGCCTTCCTGGATGAGGTCCAGGAACGCCATGCCGCGGCCCGTGTAGCGCTTGGCCAGCGAGACGACCAGGCGGAGGTTGGCCTCGAGGAGGTGGTTCTTGGCGCGGTTGCCGTCGCGGCAGATCCAGCTCATGTCGCGTCGCTGAGCCGCAGGCAACTTCTCGCCCTTGTCAGCGAGGTCCTGCATGATCTGCACGGCGTAGAGGCCGGCCTCGATGCGCTTGGCCAGTTCGACTTCCTCTTCGGCGTTGAGGAGTGCGACCTTGCCGATCTGCTTGAGGTAAGCGCGAACCGAGTCGGCGGACGCCGTCAGTTCGGCATCCTTGCGTGCCTGACGGAGAGCCTCGGACTCTTCCTCGTCCCAGACGAAGTCGCCGGAAGCCTTGTCCTTCTCGGACGGCTCTGCAGCGGTCTCTTCGTCTTCGCCGACTGCTACGACCTCGACGACATCGGACTCGACCTCGGCAAGGTCGCCGTCCGTGATGTCGATGTCTTCCAACTCGACATCGCCGTCTTCGGCGTCAGGATCGCCGGCCTTCTTGGGGCTGGCCTTCTTAGCTGCTGCCTTCTTGGCCGGAGCTTTCTTGGCCGGAGCCTTCTTTGCTGCTGCCTTCTTGGCGGGGGCCTTTTTCGCCGGAGCCTTCTTGGCTGCCGGAGCGGTGACGGTGGCCGCCTCCACGGCTGGAGATTGTGGCTCTGACTCTGATGGAGAATCAGCAGTCTGACGTGTATCGGTGGCTGCCACGTACGCCCTTTCGTGACGGTGTCGTGCGGCGTCACGCCAGAGTGGTGATCCGGCGGAGAGGTCAATGGTTGTTGGCCGGCGCGCAGCCGGACTTCACCATTGTAACGACTCTCAGGAAACTCTTACGTCACGGCGGGCCGTAACAGGTAGATTTTCCGCTTTTCACGTGCGGGTTTTCTCATCCGGCGACGGAGGCCGGCCTGGTCAGTCCGACCGATGCGAGCGCAGCTCCGGCAATTCCGGCGGTGTTGAGAAGGGTGGCGGGGACGACCTTGGTGCGGTTGGTCAGATGCGGAATCCACTTCTCGTGCTTGCGGCTTATACCGCCTCCGGCGATGAAGAGATCAGGCCAGAGCAGGTTCTCGAAGGTGGTCAGAACTCGCGAGACCTCGACGGCCCACTCCTTGTAGCTCCAGTCCTTCTTTTCCTTCACCGACGACGCCGCCCGGTGCTCGGCTTCCTTGCCGTCGACCTCGAGGTGACCGAACTCGGTGTTGGGCAACAGAACTCCGTTGTGCAGCACGGCAGATCCGATTCCGGTGCCGAAGGTCAACAAGATCACGACGCCGGAGGTGTCCTTACCCGCTCCGAACGAGTCCTCGGCGATTCCGGCAGCGTCGGCGTCGTTGAGGACGGTGACCTCGCGCCCGCCCAGCGCCTTGCCGAACAGAGCGGCCGCGTCGGTGTCGATCCAGGATTTGTCGATGTTCGCGGCGCTTCGCGCGACGCCGCCGGTCACGACAGCGGGCAAGGTGATGCCGACCGGACCGGTCCACTTGGCCTGCTCGACGATTTCGGCGACAGTGCCCGCGATCGCATCGGGTGTGGACGGCTGCGGGGTCAGGATCTTGATGCGTTCACCGATCATTTCCCCGGTGCTCAGGTCGATCGTGCCGCCCTTGACGCCGCTACCGCCGACGTCGATCCCGAAACCTGTGGTTGTCATCGTCCTGCGCTCCTGAGTGTCGAATTCGAGGTCACGATCTACCGTTGCAAACACTAACCCGAACAAGGACCCGGGCGCGTCCTCTCGAACCGCCCGCCTCGAGACGTTCGAGTGGTGCCCCTCGGTAGAGATGTGTTGCGATGGTCCGGTGCGCCCTTCAGAAAGAACGTTGCCCGACTTTTCCGCCGATTCTCTGGACCCCGCACAGTTGCGGGAAGTAGCCGTAGCCGTCGCCGAACGCGCAGCCGAACACGTCCGTTTGCGTCGGCCCGAGGTATTCGGCCTGGTGGGTTCCGGTGCCGCCGAGGGTGGTTCGGTTGCGGCGAAGAGCACGCCCACCGATCCCGTCACGGTGGTCGATACCGAAACCGAACAAGTGATTCGCGACCTTCTGGCGCAATTGCGCCCTGCGGATTCGATCCTGGGTGAGGAAGGTGGCGGAGACACCGACGATTCCGCGGGAGTTCGATGGGTTGTCGATCCCATCGACGGCACGGTGAATTTTCTCTACGGAATCCCCGCGTTCGCCATCTCGGTGGCCGTACAGATCGACGGGGTCTCGGTAGCCGGGGCTGTCGTCGACGTGTCGTTGGAAACCACGTACGCCGCGCATCGGGGCGGCGGTGCAACCATGACCACGGCCGACGGCGTCGTCAGCGACCTGCAAGCCAATGAGGTTACCGAGCTGTCAATGGCGCTGTTGGCCACCGGCTTCGGTTACGGAGCGGATCGCCGGAAGGTGCAGGGCACGTTGATCGGGCAGATCCTGCCGCAGGTCCGCGACATCCGACGCATCGGTTCGGCTGCGTTGGATCTGTGCATGGTTGCCACCGGCCGGGTCGACGCTCACTTCGAACACGGACTGAGTCCGTGGGACTGGGCAGCCGGCTCCTTGATCGCTTCCGAAGCGGGCGCCGTCATCAACGTCCCGGCGCCCAATTCCACGTCGGCCGACGGCGATGTCGTTTACGCAGTCGCTCCGGCGATCGCCGAGCAGTTCGCGCACATGCTCAGTTCGATCGGCGCAGATCAGCCGATTCCGAGCTGAGGCCTGTCAGCATCGCGCCGTGCGCGCTGCTTTGAGCAGTGCGATGTCCATCGGAGCGACTTCGGCGTTTGCGGGCTGCTCGGCCAGAGCATGCAGGATCGCGGTGGCGTCGGTGTTGGGGGTCAGGGCGCCCTTGTTGTAGGTGCCGAGAGCCAGGTCGACGGTGTCGTCGCCGCGGCCGTCCTGGACCAGTTCGGCGCAGGGGGCGACCAGCCAGACGGAACTGGCGGCGGCGAGGCCGTTCGCTCCGAATCGGATCTGACCCTGGCACTCCATGTTCTGGTCGACGTAGACGGGGTCGTTTCCGACCTGGACGTCCGGCGCGCTGGAGAAGCCGAACTCGCTCAGTTGCGCTGCCACCTGGGCCGCCTGACCGTGTTCACCGTTGGCGTTGAACACACGAACCTTGGTGGCGGCGAGGGGAGCGGGATCCACGTCGAGCAGCTTCGAGCGGTCGACGACGGTTCCCAGCGGTAGTGGCGCCGCTGCCGAAGGATCGGACGAAGGTTGCGGCAGGTTGCAGGCGACGGTGTCACTGACTTCCGCCTCGGCGCTCAGGATGCGGACCCACAAGACACTGCCGATCAATGCGAGTACCGCGAACACGGCGATCACCGGCCACGCGCGCCGACGGCGGAACGGACGTCCCTGGTCATCGGTAGAGCTGCCTTCGGTGATCAGAGAAACCACGGTATCCCTCGACTTTCTTGACGAAACTTCTACTTCGCCATCGGGCCGAGCGGCGCCGGCATGACGTTCGGTGCCTACCTTAGAGGGCCTGTGTGACGAGACAGCCGAAGCGAGGCTCGACGCGTCGAGTCCTTGTCGATTGCGAAACGGCAGTTGGCCGATTACCGGCCTGCTTCTACCCGGATTCGGCCCGAAAACATCGTGGAAAGGTCACAGCTTGCTCTTGCCTTGGTGACAATTCGCAGTCATTTTTCGGAAATTTCCGATTCGGTTACTACTTTCGTGCTCACGTCGGCTACTGTCTGGCGGCCCAGGTCGTTCAACTGGGCATCGGCCGGACGCCGAAATGACAACCAAATGAGGCGCAGATCACGTTCTCGGAAGGAACTTCCGGGCACTAATTCCAGTCCTGCAGCGTTATGCAGCGACAGGGAATGATCTGGATGCCACGGCGGTTTCCATGCGCATCAAGGATCTACCGGATTCTCGGCGCACACGGGACCGGGATACACGAAGAGGATGGGGTAGACGAGATGGCAACTGACTACGACGCACCGAGGCGTACAGAGTCCGACGAGGTTTCGGAGGACTCGCTCGAGGAGCTGAAGGCGCGACGCAACGAAGCGCAGTCAGCCGTCGTCGACATCGACGAGACGGACACCGCGGAGTCCTTCGAGCTGCCGGGTGCCGACCTTTCCGGCGAGGAACTCTCGGTTCGAGTTGTTCCGAAGCAGGCAGACGAGTTCACGTGTTCGAGCTGCTTCCTGGTTCATCACCGCAGCCGCCTGGCCAGTGATGCCAACGGACAGCTCGTATGCATGGACTGCGCTGCCTGATCTCCCTTCCCGGTGGTCGACCCGTCAGCGCGAGGGTCGACCAAGGGTCGGGAAGTACTGCTTTGCTGTGACCGCGCTGGTCAGAGATCCAGCGCAGCCAGCAGATCAGCGGGACGACGTGTGCTCACCAACCAGTACGGCGTGGGATCCTCCGGGTCGTCGAGCACGATCAACACCATTGTCTTGACCCATGGGCGATGCTGGACGAACGCCGACGGATCGAGTTGGCGCCCCATCGCAGCACTCTTCGCGGAAGCCGGCACTGCTGCCGCCCGTGAAATCAATTCGACCGGCAGGTGGGCTCTACCCACGTGCAGTTCCTTCACCCCTGCTGTCTCCACCACCTCGACGCGCATCCGGCTGAGCCAGAATGCCGCCCAGATCGGGATCGGGAGTAGTACGACGTACGCCAGGTACGAGAGAAGCCCCGGGCGGCCCATGTGGACCTCGGCCGCGAGGAGTCCGGCTACGGCCAACCCGGCGATCCACCACCAGATCGGCACCCACAGGCGCTCGGAGTACAGCGTCGTGGACGGGGGCGTTGTGGTGGCGACGTCAGGTCGAGATGTTTCGGGCACCTGTCAAGGATAGTCCGTCGCTACGAGTAGTCTTGGCCCACGTGAGCGACCATCTCTCCATCGCCTTGAAGCGACTGGATCCAGACCTGCCCGTTCCACAGCGTGCGCATCCCGGAGATGCGGGTGTGGATCTGTGCTCCACCAGCGACGTCACCATCGAACCCGGACACCGAACACTGGTCGGAACGGGGATCGCGATCGCTTTGCCGGTGGGCACCGTCGGGTTGATCCATCCGCGTTCCGGACTCGCCGCCAAATCGGGACTGTCGATCGTGAATGCGCCCGGAACCGTGGACGCGGGATACCGGGGCGAACTCAAGGTCTGCTTGATCAATCTCGATCCGGCCACAGCCATCGACATCCGCCGCGGTGACCGAATCGCTCAGCTCGTGGTTCAACGAGTCGAACTTCCGATTTTCGAGGAAGTCGAATCGCTGGACGACACGACCAGAGGAACCGGAGGCTACGGTTCCAGCGGCGGGCACGCGATACTCGATACCGATGCGCCTGGCGCGGTAGTCGGAGAGGGAGTCTGAATCATGTTCGGACGCAAGAAGAAGACAGATGTCGACGAGGAAACCACCAGCTTCTTCGGTGACGAGAACGACGAGTCGGTGGAGATCGACGAGGTCGAAGACGATCTCGAAGTCACCGGCGACGAGTTCGGTGACGAATCGGAAGGCCCTTACGACATCTCGGAGATCGATTCCGACGATCCGACGGCAGGCCGTGACGGTCAGCGTCTTGATCTCGGTTCCGTTCTGGTGCCGATGCCGACCGGCGGGCAGTTGCAGGTCGAGATGGCGCCCAACGGTTCGCCGCAGGCCGTGCACCTGGTCACCGAGCACGGCCGCATCACGGTTGCTGCCTACGCCGCCCCGAAATCGCCCGGTCAGTGGCGTGAGGTCGTTGCCGAGCTCGCGCAGTCGCTTCGCGACGACAATTCCGCGGTGAGCGTCGAGAACGGCCCGTGGGGCCGTGAACTGGCTGCTGTGACGGCCAACATGGACCTGCGGTTCATCGGCGTCGACGGTCCCCGGTGGATGGTGCGCTGCGTGGTCGCGGGTCCGAGTGGATCCACCGCCGCGAACGCTCCTCTGGTGGCAATCGCACGGGACATCTTGCGTGACACCGTCGTCAACCGAGGATCAGAGCCGCATCCGGTGCGGACACCGCTGCCCGTGGTGCTCCCGCAGGTGCTCGCCGAGCAGTTGGCGGCCGCACACGAGCAGCAGTTGGCGGCAGCGCAGCAGCAACAGGTCGCCGCCCAGCAGCAACAGCAGTCAGCACCGCCCGCTCCGCCGGCACCTCCAGCACGGCCGACCCCGCCGCCTCGTAGCGGCGAATCCGGTTCTGCCATGCAGCAATTGGGTCAGTAACAGAATTTTCTTCAGGCGCTCGCGGTGGTATCGGATTCGATCGCCGCGAGCGCTTTGATGCAGGTGGACCCGAGAATCGCGGGGTCGCGCCCGATCATGTCGAGCGTCGTCGTGGCGACTGCGCCGCGGGGGAGTGAAGCCGCCCAGGCCTGCGCCACTGACGCGGGATGAACCGGATCGTCCACCGCCGACGCAATGCCGACCGGAACGCCTACCGCCCGTAGCGCGCTCTCGCCGAGTGAGTGGTACGACGCCGCCTCGTCGAGCGCAGCCGGGAGATCGGGCCACTGAGAGCGCCAGGAGCGCTCGAGTTCGGCTCCGAGCCACGCCGGACTCGACGCGAGCATCGCAGCGATCACCGACTCCAAGCCTTCGGAGCGCAGTTGCCCGGCGGTGAACCGCGCGCTCGCTGCTGCGGGGGCGTCGTCGGCCGAGCCCGTCCAGGCCGGAAGCGCTGCCAACACACTCACGGTTCGATCGGGATTGTCGGCGGCCCACTGGAGTGCAACGGCCGCTCCGATCGAGACCCCTCCGACGATGATTCGGCCGTGCGTGTCCGCGGCTCTGTCCATCGCGTCCAGATAGCCGTCCACGACACGCCGAGGGTCCGGTTCAATTGCGACGATGCGCACACCCAGAGCCTCCAGCGGCGCCCGGAATGCGCGGTCCGCGAAGTGGGCGTCAGAGCCTGTACCTGGGAGAACGACGGCAACGGTCGCCAATTCCGAGTTCTGCATCTCTTGATCTTGCCCGGTGCCCCCGAGACGCGGACTGACCGGTGTGGTTACACGCTCGTAATGGGTCTACAGTGGCGATCACACAGCCCTTCACGTGACGCGAAACCCTTGCGTCACACATGTTCGCAGGAGCGCGCAATGGCACCCGCCGCCGCAGGATATTTTCGTCGACTGACCCAGCGTCTGACCGAGGACGTCGACCAGTTGGACGCCCAGGAGATGGCCGAGTCCAACAAGGCTTCCGGAGGTCAGAAGGCATGCGATTGTCGTCGCGGTGAAGAAGTCACGATGGTGGGCCGACTCCGCAGCGTCGACGCGTGTCCCAAGTCGGGAAATGCCAGTATCGAGGCCGAGTTCTTCGATGGCACCGAGGTGATCAATCTCGTCTGGATCGGGCGTCGCCGGATCCCGGGAATCGAGACCGGTAAGACCCTGCTGATCCGCGGTCGTGTGGGCGAGCGTGACGGTCGCAAGGCGATCTTCAACCCTTACTACGAACTGCGCGGCGAATAGGCGCGTTTCCCGCATTTACCGTGCAACTCGGTGACTGTGGCACCCTCGACAGGTGACTGAAACACAACAGCGATCGGTAATCGACCAACTCGGCGGGCTGAGTGGTCTGATCTATTCGTCTTTGCCGATTCTGATTTTTGTCCCGGTCAACAGCATCTGGAATCTCACCGCGGCAATCTGGGCCGCATTGGGCGTCGCTGTCGCTATCGCGGCCTGGCGCCTCTTCCGCAAGGATTCCCTCCAACCCGCTATTTCCGGTTTTCTCGGAGTCGGAGTTTCCGCATTCATCGCCTACCGCACCGGCGACGCCAAAGGATACTTCCTCTTCGGTATCTACACGAGCCTCGCCTACGGTGCGGTCTTCCTGATTTCGATCCTCGTACGCTGGCCCCTCGTCGGAATCATCTGGGGCTATCTCAACGGGCACGGCAATCTCTGGCGCAAGCACAGCTCCGCCGTCCGGCTCTACGACGTCGCGACGGCAGCGTGGGCGTTGGTCTTCGGTGCGCGGTATCTCGTTCAGTCACAGCTCTACGACACCGACCACACCGGATGGCTCGCAGTCGCGCGTATCGGCATGGGTTGGCCGTTGACCGGTTTGGTGCTGCTCGTGACGGTCTGGGCTGTGCGTAAGGCCGATCGCATCGTCGAGCCTGAACCGGTTGTGGAGCCCGAAAGCAGCGAGCCCACCGCCACGGACGCAGGGTCCGAAGAGGTGGGCTCGGTGAATCTGACGAAGCCGCGCGAAGACCGCGATCTCAGCTGATCAGGTCCTGGTACTCGGGGTGCTTGTCGAGGAACTTCACGACGTACGGGCACACCGGGTGAACCTTGAGGCCGCGTGCTCGTAGGTCGTCCAGAGCCTGGCGGACGAGAACCCCGGCCAATCCGAAACCTTCGAAGGCGGGGTAGATCTCGGTGTGGTTGAACGAGACGACGTCACCGGAGGTGGTGTAGTCCTCGATCCCGGCGAGGTCGCCGTCGGCATGGATCTCGTACCGGCTCTGGGTCGGATTGTCGGTGACTACGGTGTTTTCGGGCGCTTGTGCCATGTGATTCCCTTTCGTCGTCAGTGTGTTCGTCGGTCAATTCTCCAGGCGGAGTGCAACGCGCAACTGATCCTCGGCGTCGACGGCCGCAACGAAGAGCAGTTCGTCCCCGCCTTCGATGGGATCGTCCATCTGCGGGACGATCACGCGTCCGCCACGCAGGATGGTGACCAGTGCGCAGTCTCGCGGAAGTTCGAGTTTCTTGACGGCTTTTCCGGCAAGAGGTGTGTTGTCGGGCAACGTGATCTCGACGAGGTTGGCCTGTCCCTGCCGCAGTGTCATCAGTTTGACCAGGTCACCGACCGAGACGGCCTCTTCGACGAGCGAAGCGAGCATCCGCGGTGTCGAGACGGCGACGTCCACGCCCCAGGACTCGTCGAAGAGCCACTCGTTGCGGGGATCGTTGACGCGGGCGACAACTCGGCGAACACCGAACTCGGTTTTCGCGAGCAGACTGAGGACCAGGTTTGCCTTGTCGTCGCCGGTCGCGGCAATCACGACCTCGTACGACTCCATCGACGCGTCCTCGAGTCTGCTGAGTTCGCAGGCGTCCGCGTGCACCCACTTCGCCTCGGGCACCGACTCCGGTTCGATGTGATCGAGTTTGCGTTCGATCAGCATGACGTCATGTGAGCTTCGAATAAGCTCTCGCGCAATGGAACGGCCTACGGCGCCGGCTCCGGCGATGGCGACCTTCATCGAGAACTTCCAATCACGTTGTAGTGCAACACAGTCGCAGTCTTGTTGTGGGGGACGGCGTACGGATCAGTCATCTGCGGCCTCCCTCAGTCGTCGCTCGGCGGCGGGTTGCCGGCCAGTGCGACTGCTTCGGCGACGGTTCCCGACACGGCGGCGATGTAGACCTGATCGTCGGCCTGGATGACAGTCTTGCGGTCGGGGAGAATGCCGGTCCCAAAGCGGATGATGAAGGCGACTCTCGAACTGGTCGCGCCCTCGAGGAGCGCGATCGGCTTGCCCGCCCAATCCTCGTGCAGGGCAAGTTCGGTGATGGCGACAGTGCCCGAAGGATCGCGCCACTTCGCAGTCTGACTTTCCTTGGTCAACGTGTGCAGGAAACGATCCGTCGACCACGGCACGGTGGCGACCGTGGGAATGCCGAGTCGCTCGTAAACGGCGGCCCGCTTGGCGTCGTAAATACGTGCGACGACGCGTTCGACGCCGAAAGTCTCGCGTGCGACTCGCGCTGCGATGATGTTGGAATTGTCTCCCGAGGACACCGCGGCAAAGGCGTCGGCCCGCTCGATTCCCGCCCGGACCAGCACGTCACGGTCGAACCCCATTCCCAGAACCTTGGTTCCCGGGAAGTCGAGATCGAGACGCAGAAACGCACTCTGATCGCGGTCGATGACGGCGACCTCATGTCCGATCCTGGTCAGAGACGCGGCGAGGGAAGAACCCACTCGACCGCACCCCATGATGACGACATACACGCCCTACTCCGTTCATGGACCCTCATGGCGCGATTGCACGCCGAATCGAACGGTACAGCCCCTCACGGGAAGAGCAAGTACAACGGTCGCCCGCGTGCCGGTTGTCACGACAAAAGGTGAAGTTGGGGCTCTGATGACTCCGAATCGGGCGAGACGGCTTACGCTTTGCACGTGTCTAAGCTCTCGACCGCTACCAAGCGGCTCCTGCTCGGTCGGCCGTTCCGAAGCGACAAACTCGGGCACACGCTGCTACCCAAGCGAATTGCACTACCGGTCTTCGCGTCCGACGCGATGTCGTCCGTCGCGTATGCCCCCGAAGAAATCTTCCTGGTTCTCTCCGTCGCGGGTATTTCCGCGTATGCGTACACACCCTGGATCGGATTGTCCGTCGCCATCGTCATGGCTGTGGTGGTGGCGAGCTACCGCCAGAACGTCCACGCATACCCCTCCGGTGGCGGCGACTACGAGGTCGCTACGGTCAACCTCGGCCCGACCGCCGGTCTGACCGTCGGTAGTGCGCTGATGGTCGACTACGTGCTGACGGTCGCCGTGTCGATCTCGTCGGCGGCGTCGAACATCGGCTCGGCTCTGCCGTTCGTCGCGCAGCACAAGGTGTTGTTCGCGGTTGCGGCGATCGTGTTGCTGACCGCGGTCAACCTTCGCGGTATCCGTGAATCGGGGACCGCGTTCGCAATTCCGACCTACGCATTCATCGTCGGCATGTTCCTGATGCTCGGGTGGGGATTCTTCCGGATCTACGTCCTCGGTGAGGATGTGCACGCGGAATCGTCGTCGTTCACGCTCAACGCCGAGGATTCGCATCTGTACGGAATTGCCTTCGCGTTCCTGATCGCCCGCGCATTCTCCTCGGGCTGTGCCGCACTGACCGGCGTCGAGGCCATCAGCAACGGCGTACCGGCGTTCCAGAAGCCGAAGTCGCGCAACGCTGCCACGACCTTGCTGCTGCTCGGGTCGATCGCCATCGTCCTGCTGATGGGCATCATCATCCTGGCTCAGAAGATCGGCATCGTCTACGCACACAATCCGCAGGAACAGCTGGTCGGAGCGCCGGAGGGCTACCATCAGAAGACCTTGATCGCGCAGATCGCCGAAGCCGTGTTCAGTGGTTTCCCGATCGGTTTCTTCTTCATGGCGATCGTCACGGCACTGATCCTGGTTCTGGCCGCGAACACCGCGTTCAACGGATTTCCGGTACTCGGATCGATCCTGGCGCAGGATCGGTACCTACCGCGTCAGCTGCACACGCGCGGCGACCGACTGGCATTCAGCAACGGAATCCTCTTCCTCTCCGGTGCTGCCATCGCATTCGTCGTGGTGTTCGGCGCCGAGGTCACCAAGCTCATCCAGTTGTACATCGTCGGCGTCTTCGTCTCGTTCGTGCTCAGCCAGACGGGCATGATCAAGCACTGGACTCGGCATCTGAAGTCCGAGACCGACAAGGCGCAGCGGGCCCGTATGCAGCGCTCGCGAGTGATCAATTCGATCGGTCTGGCAATGACCGCCACCGTCTTGATCATCGTTCTGATCACCAAGTTCGCTGCCGGCGCATGGATCGCCATCGTCGCGATGGTCGCGATCTTCATCGTGATGAAGATGATCCGCAAGCACTACGACAGCGTCGCAGCCGAGCTCGAGGAGCAGGAGTGGGACGGCGTACTGCCCAGCCGCACGCACTCGATCGTGCTCGTCTCGAAGTTGCACATGCCGACGATGCGAGCTCTCGCCTACGCGCGAGCAACGCGACCGGACACCCTCGAAGCCATCACGGTCAACGTCGACGAGCCGGACACCCGTGCACTCGTGCGTGAGTGGGAGAAGAGCGACGTGACGGTTCCGCTCAAGGTGATCGAGTCGCCGTACCGCGAAATCACCAAGCCGGTTCTCGATTACGTCAAGCGTGTACGACGCGATGCTCCGCGTGACGTCGTCACCGTCTTCATTCCCGAGTACGTCGTCGGACACTGGTGGGAGCAGATCCTGCACAATCAGAGCGCGCTTCGTCTGAAGAGTCGTCTGCTTTTCCAGCCCGGCGTGATGGTGACCAGCGTTCCGTGGCAGCTGAGTTCGTCGGCAAAGGCGAAGCCGCTCGACATCGAGAAGACCGCAGGTGCCACGCGTCGCGGTTACGACACCGGCGAGAAATGATCACCGGCGAAAAATGATCGGCAACATCGAAATGGCAGGCGTAGTTCGTTGAGTGAGAATTGGACCGGACAGACCTTCGAGGTCGATCTGGGCAACCCCGGTCACGGCGGGTTCGTCGTCGCCCGGCACGAGGGGCGGGTCGTGTTCGTCCGTCACGGTTTGCCGGGGGAGCGGGCGCTGGTCCGGGTGACCGAGGACAAGGGCGGATCGTTCTGCCGCGCCGACGCGATCACCGTTCTCGACGCTTCTCCGCATCGGATCGATCCGACATGCCCGATCTCCGGCCCGGGCGGGGCGGGCTGCTGCGACTACTCGCACGCGGATCTGAGCGTCCAACGTGAGATGAAGACCTCGGTCGTGCGGGAGCAGCTTCTGCGACTGGCTCGTGTCGAATCGGACGTCGAGGTAGAGGAACTGCCCGGAACCGGAGACGGAACGGGTTGGCGCACGCGAGTCCGGTTGGCGGTGGACGGGCACGGTGTCGCCGGATACCACGCGTACCGCAGCAACCGGATCGTCACAGACCTGCGGTGCACCCAGATCGATCAGAGCGCGTACGACGGTCTCGGCGGTGCGCAGTGGGCGCCAGGTAGCGAGCTGCAGGTCGTTCTCGACGCTGCGGGCGAGCGGCACGTCGTGGAAATCGCGGCACCCGCGGTGTCCAAGACGGGACGGCGGACGCCCGGGCGACGCGGCGCGATGGCACGCCGAGCGGCAAGCGGCGGCCCGCGAAAGACCCGAGTTGCCATCGGATCGGACACAGTGATCGAGCGCGTCGGCAATCGAGAATGGGCGCTGGCCGCGACCGGTTTCTGGCAGGCCCATCGCGGCGCTGCGGCCACTTACTCACAGGTGGTCGGTGATTGGGCCGGAGCCGCTACCGCGGACACGGCCTGGGATCTCTACGGCGGTGTCGGCGTGTTCGCAGCAGCGCTCGCCGAGCTTGTCGGGCCGTCCGGCGTGGTGGAGTCCGTCGAATCTTCGGCGCGTGCAGTCGCGGACGGGCAGGCAGCGCTGTCCGATCTCGGTCAGGTGCGCTTCCACAGCGCCCGCGTCGAGAACATCATCGCGGATCTGGAGCGTTCGCCTGCTGTCGTCGTGCTCGACCCGCCACGTGCGGGAGCCGGCCGTCCGGTCGTGGAAGCTCTCGCCGCAACGGGCGTTGAGCGGATAGTCCATATCGGGTGCGACCCGGCGTCGTTCGGTCGCGATATCGGCCTCTACCTGGAGCAGGGCTTCAGAATCGGTGGCCTCCGGGCGTTCGACGCGTTCCCCCAGACTCACCACATGGAGTGCATCGCGCTCCTCGAACGCTGAGACGTCCCGAAATCTTTCCCTGAAACGGTGTGACGCTTCTCGCGTTCACAACAGTTGCTTGCATTACGCAACTAATCGTATAGTTGCGTTCTGCAAGTAGTTTTCCGTTTTCAAGTCACGGCTCGTTCGGGCCACTCGAATTCAGGGGTAGGCAATGTCGGTACAGCCGGAGACGGCCCAAGCGCTCGTCGACACGATCTTCATGTTCGGCAGATCGCTGCGAGCCGCGGTCACCACCGGTGCAGACAGCCTGCTGCCGCCTGCGCTGGTCAGTGTGTTGTTCATGCTGGCAGCGCGTGGGGAGTGCCGACAGAACGAATTGGCCGTCGATCTGTGTGTCAGTCAGTCGTCGCTCAGCCGACAAATGTCGGATCTGGTCGACGCTGGGTATGTCGAGAGAAATCCCGATCCGGCTGACAAGCGGGCGTTCCGCATCCGAGTATCGGAAGAGGGACACGACGTTTTACGGAGAACCACGCAGCGGCGTGCGGCGCGTTTGCGCAACATGCTCGAAGACTGGAGCCAGGAAGAGGCCATGGCCGCAGTGACATCGCTGCAACGTCTCAACGAGACGTTCGGCGCATCGAATCGGCAGGCCTCACCGGCAGTTCCGCACACGGGCGTAGAAAGTATTGGGAGATAAGGCACATGGCAGCAACAGTAGGAGAAACCCGGGCAAGTACCGGAGGTGACGGATCGGCTCGCGAAGCGGGCGCGATGACTCACCGCGAAATTCTCGAAGCACTCACCGGACTCATCGCGGCGCTGTTCACCGCGCTGCTCAGCAGCACCATCGTTTCGACAGCGCTTCCCACGATCATCGGTGAACTGCACGGAACTCAGACGCAGTACGCCTGGATCATCACGACAGCGTTGCTCGCCACCGCGGCGTCGACGCCGATCTGGGGCAAGCTTGCCGACCTTTACAACAAGAAGGTGCTGGTCCAGACCGCGATCGTCATCTTCGTGATCGGCTCGGTCATCGCCGGCGCGGCGCACAACGTTCCGTTGCTGCTCGGTGCGCGTGTCATCCAGGGCATCGGTATGGGCGGTCTGACCGCTCTCGTCGTAGCCATCATCGGCACGATCATCCCGCCGCGAGATCGCGGTCGCTATTCCGGATACATGGGTGCGGCCATGGCCGTCTCGATGTCCGGTGGACCGATCCTCGGCGGCGTCCTCGTGGACACTGCCGGCTGGCGCTGGTGCTTCTACGTATGTGTTCCGCTGGCAGTCATCGCACTGTTCCTGCTTCAGCGCACACTGCACGTCGAGACCGTGAAGAAGGACAACGTCTCCATCGACTGGATGGGCGCCACCTTGCTCACCGCCGGTGTCAGCGTCCTACTGATCTGGGTGTCGTTTGCCGGTCAGGACGACTACTACGCCTGGTTCTCGAAGGAGTCGGCCTTCTTCGTCATCGGTGGTCTGGCCCTGCTCGGCCTGACGATGTTCGTCGAATCCAAGGTCAAGGATCCGATCCTGCCGATCAAGATCATCACCGAGCGCACAACGGCTCTCGCGATCATCGCCTCGATCGCAGTTGGTGTCGGCCTCTTCGGCGCGACGACGTTCCTGACGCAGTACTTCCAGACCGCACGCGGATTCGATCCCACCGAAGCCGGATTGCTCACCATTCCGATGGTCGCAGGCATGCTCGTCGCCTCGGTCGGCTCGGGCCAGCTGATCACCAAGTTCGGTCAGTGGAAGCCCTTCATCGTCGCCGGCGCAGTTCTGCTGCTGGTCGGTTTCGGGCTGCTGTCGACGATCGACCACGCAACCAGCCTCTGGACCATCGGAATCTTCATCGCCATCGTGGGTCTCGGTACCGGCATGCTGATGCAGAACATCGTTCTCGCCGTGCAGAACACGGTCAGCGTCGAGAACATCGGCGCGGCCAGCAGTATCGTGGCGTTCTTCCGCACCTTCGGCGGCGCGATCGGCGTGTCGGTGCTCGGTTCGATTCTTGCGACCCGCGTCAAGACACTGACAGTCGATTCGGTCTCCACCTTGCCGCCCGAGCAGCAGGCAGTAGCTGGCAAGAGCCTCCAGGACGGCCTCGACCTGAGCAATATGCCTGACTTCGTCTCGCAGATCGTTCGGTTCGCCTACGGCGACGCAACAGGACGGATCTTCCTGGTCGCAGCGGTCGTCGCCGTGGTCACGCTCGTGTCGGTCATCTTCATCCCGAACCGTCCGTTGCGCACCACCATCGACATGGCAACCCCCGACGCCGAGCAGAAGTTCGAAGAAGAACGCGAAGAGAAGAACGAGGAGAAGAACCTCACTCGCTGATCCGCAAGCCCGGCTGGTCTACTGCCGGCCGCGTCTTCTGAATTACTGTTGTCACGCCATAGCCCATCGAACGCGGACCGAGATCGATTCTTCGATCTCTCCGCGTTCGACGGCTATCGGGGCCGAATTCGCTTTCATCGCCGCGACACGTCCGCGCATCGGCACGATCTGGTCGAAGTCCTCGAGCACCTCGAGGACTTCGACCAGATCTTTGTCTGCCAGGTCTGCGAACTGTCTGGCCTTCGATTCGGCTGCCGTCCAGGCCAATTCGCGTGCTCTTGTCGCCAGATCGCTGCGGTCGTCGAGATCGAACTCCAGTCCGTCGAGCCGAATCGCGTCGCCACCCACCGATACACATGCCGCGATGACGGCAGCGGGGGAGTTCGCCGCTTCCGGCTCCAGCTCTCGCAGTACGACTCGGAAAGTTGTCGATGCCGTGAATCCTGTTGTCTCCTGGCGGCCTCCGTCGCTCCACTGAGTCTGCGGATGGACGCTCAGCCCGGCGGTGGTGGGGTCCGCTCCGCGCACACCGCGCGCGTGCAGGGTCTCGGTCAGCGCAGTGGACAGACGCGCGACGGCGTCGAATGCGTCGGAAACGGCCGTCTGTGTCACCGATACTCCGATCGTCAATCGCACGATGTCGGGAACAGCTGTTGCAGTGGCAGTTCCGGTCACCGTGACAGTGGACGGCTCCGAGGTGAAGGCGGTGGTGGGCACGTGTGGTTCCTATCCGATTCGTCCGGCGGATATGACACTCCGCAACATCAGGTCCAATTGCTCGTAGGCGCCCGCAGCCAGTCGTTCGAGAAGCGCAAGTTTCAACTCGGGTGCCTGTGCGGTCAGTTCTGCATATCGCTCCGGAGTCAGCACGGCCACGGTGACCGTGGAATCGGCGCGGATGTCGTTGAGGAACGGAGTGTCGAGGAACATCGTCATCTCGCCGAACGTCATTCCGGCGGAGAGCGTCGTGATGCGGTGCTCGACCCCGTGCGCGTCGGTGAACATGGTGCTGACCTGGCCACTGAGAATCAGGTAGAAGCCAGACGCCGATTCACCTCGGCGGGCGATCTTCTCGCCGCGGGCATAGGTTCGCGTTTCCAACTCTGCCGAGAATCCCTCGATCTGTGCCGCGGACAGAGCATCGAGAACTGGGTGGTCCTCGATCGAGATCGTCGACGCCTGCCGATCGGCCTCACAATGCACCGCAAGCAGCGTGTCTTCGCACCACTGCATGGCGGAATCGAGATCGGCAAAAACCCGACCACTTCTTCTGGCGGGGTCGATGCTCGAACTTCGTTGTCCCAGCAGTCCTTGCGGATCGACGACGGCCACCGCACAAGCCTGCTCGGCCAGTTGAACCTGCAGCGCGGTGATCATGCGTACTGCGACGTCGCTGGCGTCGTCGACGCGGCGGACGTCGATGACGACAACTTCGAGGCCCTCGTCCACCGAGCCGATTTCGCGGACCGCCGATTCGGCACCGGTGAAGAGGAGATCGCCGTGCAGTTCGTAGACCCGGCTGCGCTTGCCGACGTCGTCGAGCACGGCTTGTTCGGTCGGGGTGCGTCGTACTCGCGACGGTGCTTCGATGACGCTGTATCTGGCCCGGATCGACGAGCGTGACGCCCGCGTCACGTGGAGGAAGTGCAGTTCGAGTTCCTTCGACAGTGCCCGGGCAGACGCAACTCCGCGAACACTGTTGCCGTGAACGTCGAGCCTGGGGGAGTACACGGCGATCCCGATCTGGCCCGGCAGAACCGCCAGCACTCCGCCGCCGACACCGCTCTTGGCCGGCAATCCGACCTCTACCAGCCACTTGCCGGCGCCGTCGTACATCCCGCAGGTTGCCATGACACTGAGGACCTGTTCGACGCCTGCGGGTGCCAGCGCACGCTCGTGGGTGAGCGGATTGACGCCGTTGTTCGCCATCGTCGCAGCCATCAGACTCAGATCACGGCAGGTCACGTCGATCGAACACTGACGGAAGTACAGGTCGACGGCCTCGTCGGGATTGCCGGTGATGACGTCGAAGGATCGCAGCATGTGGCCGATCGCACGGTTGCGGTGACCGGTGCGGGCCTCGGAGGTGTAGACGGCTTCGTTGAAGGTCAGCTCGCGGCCTGCGTATCGCGAGTACGCCGAGCGGATGCGCTCGAAGCGGGCCTCGGGATTCGGTCCGGCAACCAGTGATGCAGCGGTGATCGCCCCGGCATTGATCATGGGGTTTCGTGGCCGTTCGGTGAGCGGGTCGAGGCTGATTTCGTTGAACGGCTCGCCGGATGGTTCGACGTCGATTTTCGCGGCAACCGCCTCGCTTCCTCGATCGGCGAGAGCCAAGGCGTAGGTGAAGGGCTTCGAGATCGACTGAATGGTGAACGGGATTCGCGAGTCACCGATCTCGTAGACGTAACCGTCTACGGTGGCGATGCAGATTCCGAACGAATCGGGGGCGACCGCCGCGAGTTCGGGGATGTAGTCGGCCAACTCGCCTTCGTCGAGTGATCGGACTTCGTCGAACACTCGCGTTATCAGGTCGTCGACCACAGTTCCCATACGTCGACCTTAAGCTGACATGGCGGTCGTTTTGTGGAAGAAGAGTTGCCGAGTCGATCGCGACGGATCCCATTTGTCTGTGATTGCGATCACGAGCGATCCGCGGGATTTCGCTGTTACGCGAAGTCACACCGGAATCGGGCCGAGTCCGCGTGTCGGTTCGCCGGAACGCTCCGTAGACTGGCAGCACTGTCGCGAAGACAGCCGCGGCGCGCACCGGTGCAGCTGTGAAGCACGGAGGGAGCGATCTCGTTGGGTGTTCTTGCCCGCATTCAGGGTCCTGACGATCTACGTCAGTTGAGCCACGCCGAGATGACGGAGTTGGCCGACGAGATTCGTGAGTTCCTCGTGCTGAAGGTCGCTGCGACCGGTGGTCACCTCGGGCCCAACTTGGGCGTCGTGGAGTTGACCCTCGCACTGCACCGAATTTTCGACTCGCCGCAGGACGCGATCATCTTCGACACGGGCCATCAGGCCTACGTACACAAGATCCTCACCGGTCGTCAGGATCAGTTCGACACTCTGCGTAAGCAGGGCGGACTGTCCGGGTATCCGTGCCGCGCCGAGAGCGAACACGACTGGGTCGAGTCCTCTCACGCTTCCGCCGCGCTGTCCTATGCCGACGGCCTCGCGAAGGCCTTCGCGCTGACGGGTCAGAATCGCCACGTAGTTGCCGTCGTCGGTGACGGTGCGCTGACCGGCGGAATGTGTTGGGAAGCTCTCAACAACATCGCGGCAGGCAAGGACCGTTCGGTGGTGATCGTCGTCAACGACAACGGCCGCTCCTACGCACCGACCATCGGCGGACTCGCCGACCATCTTTCGGCACTGCGCACTGCGCCGAGTTACGAGCGCGCCCTCGACAGTGGCCGACGCATGGTCAAGAGACTGCCCTGGGTGGGGCGCACCGCGTACTCCGTCCTGCACGGAATGAAGGCGGGTCTCAAAGACGCGGTCAGCCCTCAGGTCATGTTCACCGATCTCGGTATCAAATACCTCGGACCGGTGGACGGACACGACGAAGCCGCCATGGAATCGGCATTGCGCCGGGCGAAGGCCTACGGCGGACCGGTCATCGTGCATGCCGTCACTCGAAAGGGCAACGGTTACGCACACGCCGAGAACGACGTGGCCGACCAGATGCATGCCACCGGTGTCATCGATCCCGTCACCGGTCGCGGCACCAAGTCGTCCGCGCCGGACTGGACGTCGGTCTTCTCGGCCGCGTTGATCGAGCAGGCTTCGCGTCGTGAGGACATCGTCGCCATCACCGCGGCGATGGCCGGGCCCACCGGCCTCGCGGCCTTCGGTGAGAAGTTCCCCGATCGGATCTTCGACGTCGGTATCGCCGAGCAGCATGCGATGACCTCGGCCGCCGGTCTTGCACTTGGCGGACTTCACCCCGTCGTTGCTATCTACTCGACCTTCCTCAATCGGGCTTTCGACCAGTTGTTGATGGACGTCGCTCTGCTCAAGCAACCGGTGACAGTCGTGCTCGACCGCGCCGGGGTCACCGGAGTCGACGGCGCCAGCCACAACGGCGTCTGGGATCTTTCGCTGCTCGGAATCATCCCGGGGATCCGCGTCGCGGCACCGCGTGACGCCGACACGCTGCGGGAAGAACTGGACGAGGCGCTTCTCGTCGACGACGGCCCAACCGTCGTTCGTTTCCCGAAGGGCGCTGTACCCGAAGCGATTCCGGCCGTGAAGCGACTCGACGGAATGGTCGACGTTCTCAAGTCCAGCGAGGGTGAGCGCGGCGACGTGCTCCTCGTCGCGGTGGGCCCGTTTGCATCCCTGGCACTCGAGATTGCCGAGCGGCTCGACAAGCAGGGCATCTCGGTTGCCGTCGTCGATCCGCGGTGGGTTCTGCCGGTCGCGGATTCGCTGGTGAAGATGGCGGACAAGTACGCCCTCGTGGTCACCATCGAAGACGGTGGTCTGCACGGCGGCATCGGTTCGACGGTCTCGGCGGCGATGCGGGCAGCCGGAGTGCACACGTCGTGCCGCGACATGGGCGTTCCCCAGCAGTTCCTCGATCACGCCAGCCGCGAGGCCATCCACAAGGAACTCGGACTCACGGCTCAGGACCTCTCCCGCAAGATCACCGGCTGGGTGGCGGGCATGGGCAGCGTCGGTGTCCACGTCCAGGAAGACGCGTCCTCGGCGTCGGCTCAGGGCGAAGTCGCGCAAGGCTGACGGCTCGTCTCACGATAATCTCGAAAAGCGGTGGCCCTCGGATCAATCCGAGGGCCACCGCTTTTCGGTGTGACACCGTGAGATCTCGTTACTGGACGGATTCGAGTGTGCTGCCTCGCGTTTCCTTCACGAATCGCAGGACGACGAACAGCGACAACACTGCCATGACGGCGTAGCCGGCGTAGGTGTACGACAGATTCCAATCGGCCAGTGCCGGGAACGTCCAGGAGACCAGGAAGTTCGCGACCCAGTTGGTGGCGGTCGCAATTCCTACTGCTGCAGCACGCACGCGGTTGGGGAACATCTCGGAGATCAACACCCAGACCACCGGGCCCCAGGACAGAGCGAAGAAGAATACGAATGCGTTCGCACCGATAAGTGCGATAGTCGCGTTCGCTCCGGTCAGCGTGGCCACAGATTCGCCGATCTCGTTCTTGGTCACTGTTGCCGAATGGAAACAGAACGCCGCGGTGCCCAGTGAGATGGCCATACCGGCGGAACCGACCAACAACAGCGGCTTTCGACCGACCCGGTCGATGACGGCGATGGCGACAAATGTACCGACGATGTTGACCAAGGCGCTCACGACGCTGATCAGCAGGGATCGGTCGGCGCCGAATCCGACCGCCTGCCAGAGGGTGCTCGAGTAGTAGAAGATCACGTTGATACCGACGAACTGCTGCAATGCGGCGAGTGCAATACCGACCCACACCAGATGGGAGACCCCGAGCCGCTTCGAGAAGAGTTGGCGGACTGTGGTCTTGGCTTGCTTCTCCGTCAGAGATTCGCGGATCTCGTTCATGCGTTCGGTGACGGCGTCGTGATCTCCACCTTCGAGATCGGAGATGATCTTGCGAGCACGATCGTCCTTGCCCTGCGCCACGAGGAACCGTGGAGATTCGGGAATCGTGGTTGTCATGATCAGGTACAGGACTGCGGGAACCGCCTCGAGCATCAGCATCCACTGCCAGGCTTCGAGGCCTGCGATCTGATTGCGATCACCACCGGCCGCGGCCTGGAGGGCGTAATTGACCAACTGCGACACGGCGATTCCGAGAACGATCGCCAGTTGGTACATAGAGCCGAGACGTCCGCGAATCGCGGCGGGGGAGATCTCCGCGATGTAGGCCGGGGCGATGACTGACGCGAAACCCACTGCCAGGCCGCCGACCACGCGCCAGAACGTGAGGTCGTAGACGCTGAACGGAATTGCGGAGCCTACGGCGCCGATGATGAACAACACCGCGGCTATCTGCATGACGCGGATGCGGCCGAGTCGGTCGGCGAGTGTGCCTGCGATCCAGGCGCCGAGTGCTGCGCCGAGCAGAGTCAGTGAGACCGTGAGCCCGGTGCCCGAGGCGCCGATGTCGTACTTGTCTCGGATCGCACCGACCGCCCCGTTGATGACGGCGGTGTCGTATCCGAACAGAAAACCGCCGAGCGCGGCGGCGCCGGCGAAGAGCACTGCATGTCCGACGTCGGCGCGAGTAGCGCCTGATCCTCCGCCGGAGGCGGTTCCGCTGAATGCCATTCCTGCCCCCTCAAAGGCCCTACGGTCGACACCCCGATGCGCCGATCCATCCGCGAGCACTCTGCACGCTACGCCCACCCGGGCAGATTTGGCGGGGACTCACGCGCCGTTACCCAGCTGAGTCCATTCCCGCAGCGAATCAGCTGGACACAGTAATGCCGTATTGATTGCAGTTATTATGCAAACAATATGGTAAGTGCAGGTGAGGGCGCTTTACTCGCCCGAGCGGCGCTCGGCTTTTGCTGCGATGTCTTCGAGATCCTTCGCCATGAATTTCCGGGTCACCCGCCTCTCCGGCGAGCCGTTCGATACGGATCACGCCGGAGAGGGTTGTCGGGAAAATCTCGTTTCTAGGCGGAGGCGCGCTTTGCGGCTTCGCTCAACGTCGGTGTGATCTGGCCGAGGACCCACGGCGTGCTCAGGACGTTGACGTTGCTCAGTCCGCCGATGACCCGGGTGTCGCTGAGGAATGCGGTGGATCCACGCTTGACCGCGCCGAGTCCACCGACTGCGGGTATGCCGGACGGATCACCGGAGCCGTCGGTGAAGCCGACGATCACATCGGCGTCGATGTCGGCGATGTTCTCGTAGGAGATCGTCTTGAAGAACGATCCACCTGCATTGTCCGCGGCTAGCTTCTCGACGCCCGGCGCGTTGACGAATCCGAGTTCGGTCAGCACCTGGACCCGCGGATCAGTGGGCAGATAGACGTTGATGTTGCTCGAATCGGTGTCGAAGTTGACCACTGCCAATGTCTTTCCGGCGAACTCCGGGTGGGCTGTGGCGGTATCGGCGAGAGTCGCGTCGAGGCCGTCGACGAGCTTGTCGGCCTCTTCGCTCTTGCCGACTGCCTTGCCGACGATGCGGGTCTGGTCCTGCCAGGATGTCTGCCAGGCCGCGCCGGGGTAAGCGGCCGTCGGTGCGATCTTGCTCAGTTGGTTGTAGACGGATTCCTCGAAGCCCTCGTACGGCGCGAGGATGACGTCGGGGGTCAACGACGCGATGGACTCGATCGGCGGTTCTCCGCTGGCCGGCATGTCGAAGAGCGTTGTCTTGTCCGCGTCGAAGTAGTCCTGCGCCCAGGGCATGACGCCGTTGTCGTCCGCACCGTAGGTGTACTTGGGCTGTCCGACCGGAGTCAGATCGAGTGCGTACAGGATGTCCTGCGCGTTCCATCCGAGGGTGACGAGGCGCTCGGGCTTCGAGTCGATGGTCGTGGTGCCGAAGGTGTTCTCGATGCTGACGGGGAATCCGCCCGTACCTTGGGATGGCGTGGATGTGCCTGAATCCGAGGAGCACGAGACAAGTGCGGTGACCGCGATTGCAGCCGCACCGAGGGCAGTGAAGCCCCGAACAGAAGTTTTCATGAAGGGCAGCCTAACCTACTGAATTTCGGCAGCCAAACGAAACCGATTGTGCCGTTTATGCAGGTGGGAGTCGGATCTGGACCGCGTTCTCAGTGCACCGTTTCGGTGGGCAATACTTTCCTCGTGCGATCACAGCAGAAGATTCTCGGCGCCGCCCTCGGACTGATCGAAGGTGGCGGATTCGAGGCTGTGAACATTGCCGCAGTTGCCACCGCGGCCGGTGTCTCGCGCCAGACGGTGTACTCGATTTTCGGCACACGTGAAGAGGTCGTCTCTCAGGCGATGGGCGGTCTCGCTGTCGAGGTCCTCGGGGAGATCACGGCACAGGTGGAGTCGGTCGATACGGCGTGTGACTACGTCGTCGAATTCATCGTTGCCGCGCGAACTGCCGTGCGTGCTCACCCGGTGCTCGCGACTCTGCTCCTCGCCGAGCGGGGAAACCCTGTCTTCGATCTCGAAATGATGAGTCGAGCAATACCTTTCGCTGGTCAGATGCTCACCCCTATGGTCGAACGTGGCCTCGCCACGGAGGCGGAGTTGGATGAGATAGTGGAAATCGCCGTGCGACTGGGGCTTTCGGTTGTTGCATTCGACAGTGACCTCGTACATTCCGACGACTCCTTGCGGGCCTTTCTCTCGAGGTGGCTCGGGCCCGCAATCCGGTCGACCTCGTAGTTCCTTGCCTGCTCCGCCAAAACCTTGACACTCGAGCGTCAGAGTGTCTAGTTTTGGCGTGCCCGGAATTCTCTGGCGACATTCTTCGAGGGAGCACCAGTCATGTCCGGAGTGAAACGTAGATCGTTCTTGGCCGGTACGGCCGCCGTGGGAGTCGCGATGATGGCGCCACGCACGGCCAGGGCTGCAACAGGGATTCCGCTGACACGTGAAGTGCACCGTGTCGTGGTTATCGGATCGGGGTTCGGCGGCGGGGTGACGGCACTTCGCCTGGCCGAGGCGGGGGTTCCGGTCACTTTGCTGGAGAGAGGGATTCGGTGGCAGACCGGGCCGAATGCCGAAACTTTCCCGCACCCCGCCAGCCCGGACAAGCGCATCCTCTGGCATCAGTCCAACCCGACTCTGTTCGGCAGGCCGGCGATCTTCGAGCCATACGCGGGTTTGTTGGAGACGGTGACCGGTGAGAACATGACCGCGATCTGCGCAGCCGGTGTGGGCGGCGGATCGCTTGTGTACCAAGGGATGACGCTGCAACCGGAAGAAGCGGTCTTCAACACGCACTTTCCGGAGGAGCTCGATTACGCACGAATGGGCCGCGTCCATTACCCGCGGGTGGCGCGGATGCTGCAAGTGGAAACTGCACCAGACGAACTGATTTCCAGCCCGAACTACGAGGCGGCACGTGTATTCGCGCGTAACGCAGCGCGTTCCGGTCTACCCGTGTCGAAGATTCCGATGCCGATCGACTGGAACTTCGCGTTGGCCGAATTGAGGGGTGAGATGAAGCCGTCTTACACCAACGGTGACGGCGCGCTCGGTGTCAACAACGGTGGCAAGCATTCGGTGGATGTCACCTACATTGCGGCTGCGGAAGCGACCGGATTGGTGAATGTGGAGACTCTGCACCAGGTCACCGATGTCGAGCGGGCCGCCGACGGACGGTGGCGCGTGTACGTGGACCGGACCGACATTTCCGGCAAGATTCTCGAGAACAAGATCTTGACGACGGATGCGCTCGTGATGGCTGCAGGCAGCATGAACACCACCAAACTCCTGGTCCGCGCCGCGGCAACGGGGCGGATCAGGGATCTACCGGACGAGCTCGGCGCAGGGTGGGGGACCAATGCCGATCGGATCTACATCTGGTCGGATCTCGCCGAGAACTTCGGTGCGACGCAGGGCGGGCCGGTCGTCTACGGCAGCCGGAACTGGGACGACCCGCATAATGCGTTCACCGTCATTCAGGCGTCGTTCCCGCCCGTTGCGTTCGACGCTCACAGCACGGTGATGGTCGGATTCGGTGTGAGCGGCGACCGAGGTCGGTTCGTGTACGACTCGGCGCGGGGTGAGGCGGTGCTCCGTTGGCCGAAGGACGGGGATTCGGCGATCCAGCAAGGCCACATCGGGCCGGCCGCCCAGCGGATCGCGGCAGGAGGACTGCTCACCGACACGAACGCGATACTGCCCTCCACGTGGCATCCCCTCGGCGGTGCCTGCATGAACTCGGTGTGCGATCTTGATGGGCGGGTTCTGGGCCAGCGGGGGTTGTACGTGCTCGACGGCGCTCTGCTGCCGGGAAACTCCGCTGCGTGCAATCCGTCGATGACCATCGCCGCCGTCGCGGAGCGTGCGCTCGAGAACATCGTGAAAGACGATGTGGGAACACTATTCTGAACCTGCGCAAACGCCACGGACGGCGTACCCGAAGGCACGCCATCCGTGACGGGTCGATCGACTGACTCAGACGCTGGCAACACCAGGCGCGAGGAAGCGCTTGCCGTTGACAGCCTCGGAGGTACCGGTGCGGTCCAGGTACGGCGTGATGCCGCCGTTCCAGAATCCGAATCCTCCGCCGAGCAGCAGGCAGAGGTCGATGTCCTCGGCTGCCGCTACGACGCCCTCGTCGAGCATGATCTGAATTTCCTCGGCAAATGCACGACGTGTGCGCTCGAGGACCTCTTCCGAGGTGGACACCTTGTCACCCTGCGGCCACAGTGCGGCGACCTCGGGGTCGACGGCCTGACCGTTCTCGCCCCAGGTCCACACGCCGGGCTTGCGGGCCTCGACGAGTGCTTCGAGTCCGGGTGAGCTCTTGAACCGGTCCGGGTACGACTCCTGCAGGGTCTCACCGGTGTGCAGTGCCACTGCGGGTCCGACGAGGGCCAGCAAGGTGAACGGCGACATGGGCATGCCGAGTTCGGCGATGGCATTGTCTGCGACGTCGAAGGGGGTGCCTTCGTCGACGGCGGACATGACCTCACCCAAGGTGCGGGTGACGAGGCGGTTGAAGACGAAGCCGGCCTTGTCGCCGCAGAGGACGGCGGACTTCTTCAGCGACTTCGCGGTGGCGAAAGCCGTTGCCAGAGTGGCATCATCGGTCTTGCTGCCCTTGATGATCTCGAGGAGGGGAAGAACGGCCACCGGGTTGAAGAAGTGGAAGCCGACCACACGCTCGGGATGTTCGAGGCCGGACGCCATCTCCGTGATGGAGAGCGAAGACGTGTTGGTGGCGAGGATGGTTTCGGGAGCGATGAACTGCTCGAGTTCCGCGAAGACCTTCTTCTTGACGTCCATGTTCTCGAAGACGGCTTCGATGACGAAGTCGGTCTTGGCGAACGCGGCCTTGTCGAGGGAGCCGGAGACGAGCGCCTTGAGGCGGTTCGCAGCGTCGGGGGACAGGCGTCCCTTGCCCTGGAGCTTCTCGATCTCGGTGTGGACGTAGCCGACACCCTTGTCGATGCGTTCCTGGTCGATGTCGGTCAGGATGACCGGCACCTTGAGCTGGCGGACGAAGAGCAGCGCGAGCTGGCTGGCCATGAGGCCGGCGCCGACGATGCCGACGCCGCTGACCTTACGAGCGAGCGAGCGGTCGGGTGCTCCGGCGGGACGCTTGGCGCGCTTGTTCACCAGATCGAAGGCGTACAGACCAGCCCGGAGCTCGTCCGTCAGCAGAAGATCGGCAAGAGCCTCGTCCTCGGCCGCGAAGCCCTTGTCGAGCGAGGCGGCATCGGTGATGTCGGTGCTGCGAGCCAGTTCGAGCAACTCGACGGCCTTGACGGCGCCGGGAGCGTTGCCCTTGGTCTTGCCGTCGACGATCGCCTTCGCACGAGCAATCGCGTCGTCCCAGCCCTGGCCACGATCGATCTCGGGGCGAGCGGGGGTCACTGTGCCGGCGAGGACCTGCGACGCCCAGGCGAGGGACTGCTCGATGAAGTCGGCGGAATCGAGAACGACGTCGACGACGCCGAGTTCGAGTGCCTTCTTGGGGGAGAGCACCTTGTTCTGGTTCAGCGAGTTCTCGATCACCACGGTGACGGCGTTCGACGGGCCGACGAGGTTGGGGAGCAACTGCGTTCCGCCCCAACCGGGGACCAGACCGAGGAATGCTTCCGGAAGACCCAGTGCGCCCGCATTGGCGGCAACCGTGCGGTAGTGGCTGTGCAGTCCGACCTCGAGGCCGCCGCCCAGAGCGACACCGTTGATGAAGGCGAACGTGGGAACGGACGACTCACGCAGGCGTCGGAACACCTTGTGACCCAAGCGGCCCAGCTCGAGTCCCTGCTCACGAGAGGTGATCGCGGGAACACCCTTGAGATCCGCGCCGGCGGCGAAGATGAACGGCTTGCCGGTGACGGCGATGGCAACCGGGTTGGCGGCAAAGGCTTCGTCGAGGGCGGCGTCGAATGCTGCGAGTCCGCCGGGACCGAAGGACGACGGCTTGGTGTGGTCGAAGCCGTTGTCGAGGGTGATCAGTGCAAAAGGGCCCTCGATGCCGGGGACCGAGATGATCTTCGTGTAGGCGTTCGTCACGACCTCGTCGGCGAATGCTGTTGCAATATAAGACATTTAGTTGACTCCTGCCTGGTAGTCAGCGTGGTTCGGGTTCTCCCAGATGACGGTGCCGCCCATGCCGAGGCCGATGCACATGGTGGTCAAGCCGTAGCGCACGTCGGGGCGTGTCGCGAACTGGCGGGAGAGCTGCGTCATCAGGCGAACGCCCGAGGAAGCGAGGGGGTGGCCACACGCGATGGCGCCGCCCCACTGGTTGACGCGCGGGTCGTCGTCGGCGATTCCGTAGTGCTCGAGGAACGCGAGGACCTGAACGGCGAACGCCTCGTTGATCTCGAAGAGTCCGATGTCCTCGATCTTGAGGCCGGTGCGTGCCAGCAGCTTCTCAGTGGCGGGAACCGGGCCGATGCCCATGACGGCGGGGTCGACGCCCTGGTAGGCGAAGCCCACCATGCGCATGCCGACCGGCAGGCCGAGCTCGGCTGCGGTGTCCTCACCGGCGAGCAGTGCTGCGGTGGCACCGTCGTTGAGTCCGGCTGCGTTACCGGCGGTGATGCGTCCGGCCGGTCGGAACGGCGTCTTGAGCTTCGCGAGATCTTCGACGGTGGTTCCGGGGCGCGGCGGCTCGTCTTCGGTGGCCAGACCCCAGCCCGCGGAACTGCGGGTGGCGACGGGGACCAGGGTGTCGGCGATGAAGCCGGCCTTCTTGGCAGCGTCGTACTTGTTCTGGCTGTTGACGGCGTAGGCGTCCGTGCGGTCCTTGGTGATGGTCGGGAACCGGTCGTGCAGGTTCTCGGCGGTGTTACCCATCACGAGGGCGCTCGGGTCGACCAGGCGGTCGGCGAGGAAACGCGGGTTGGGGTCTGCGCCCTCACCCATCGGGTGGTGACCCATGTGCTCGACGCCACCGGCGATCACGACGTCGTACTGGCCGAAGCCGATGCCCGACGCGGTCGTGGTGACGGCGGTCATCGCGCCGGCACACATGCGGTCGATGGCGAATCCGGGAACGGTTTCGGGGAGACCGGCGAGGATCGCAGCGGTGCGGCCGATGGTCAGGCCCTGGTCACCGGTCTGCGTGGTGGCTGCGACGGCAACTTCGTCGATCCGTGCGGGATCGAGCTGCGGGTTGCGGCGAAGCAGCTCACGAATCGCCTTGACGACGAGATCGTCTGCGCGCGTGTCGGCGTACATGCCTTTCGGGCCGGCCTTGCCGAACGGGGTGCGAATGCCGTCGACGAAGACGACGTTGCGTTGGTTGTTTGTGGATGGAGCCACGCGAATTCCTCCTGATGGAGCTGCCCACCGCACCGAAGGGCGGTGAGACGTTGGTTCGGCGATCACGGCCAGGCGTCCGGCCTCGTATCGAGCGTACTACTGCCCATTACTGACCGGTAACTTAACGTGCCGAATTGCTCCAACCTCACACCGGGGTCAGGTCAGGATTCCGGCTCTTCCACTTCGGGCTCGGCCGGGACCACGGAGTTCAGTGCCTCGGCGAGGACGGGAACGGTCAAAGTGCGTTGCCAGCCACGTGCGCCACCGGAAGTGAGCTTGGTCTCGATCGCACTCTCGACTTCGGCGATGTCCGAGTCCGGTCCCAGTTTCCAGTCCCAGCACAGGCGCCTGACCAGGTCGGGTTGGAGCAGATTCTCCACGGGCACCGAAACCTCTTTGCTCAGGTCCGACAGTGCTGCGCGCGCCGCGGTCAACCGATCAGCCGCCGCTGGATCCTGGCGGGCCCAGCGGCCGGCAGCGGGCGGCCCGACGATGGGCGGGGTTTTCGGCGGAAGCTCGCTGTCGGGGAGCCTGCGCGCGGCTTCCAGTGCGTCCATCCAAATACGCGAATACCGGCGTTGACGTGGTCCGCCGAAGACGGGAAGCGAGCGGAGCGCATCCAGCGACCGAGGATCTTTGAGAGCGGCATCGATGATCGCGGAGTCAGGAAGAACCCGACTCGGAGACACGTCGCGCTTGCGTGCGAGATCCTCGCGCGCCTGCCACAGCGCCCGTACTGCCGCCAACTGACGGGTGGTCTTGAGTGAGGTGATGTGCGACGTACGACGCCAGCGGTCCGGTTTGGGCTTGGGCGGGCCGGCCAGACGGATGTACTCGAACTCTTCCTTCGCCCACTCGAGCTTGCCTTGGGATTCGAGTTCGGCTTCCATTGCGTCGCGCAGTTCGAGAAGCACTTCGACGTCGAGGGCGGCGTAGTTCAACCAGGCGTCCGGCAGCGGACGTGTCGACCAGTCCGCAGCCCCGTGACCCTTGCGAAGTTCCACTCGCAGGGTTCGTTCCACGATCGCGGCGAGTCCGACTCGCTCGAACCCGGCCAGTCGTCCGGCCAGTTCGGTGTCGAACAGCTCGGCCGGCGTCAGGCCCAGTTCGGCGAGTCCGGGGAGATCCTGATCGGCAGAGTGCAGCACCCATTGCAACGGGTTGATCACCTCGGCCAACGGCTGCAGGTCTTGCGCTGTCGGAATCGGGTCGAGCAGGAACGATCCTGCTCCTTCGCGTCGAAGCTGGATCAGGTACGCCCGTGCCGAATAGCGGAATCCGGATGCGCGCTCGGCGTCCACGGCGAGCGGGCCGTGGCCGGAGGCCAGCGCGGCCGCGGCGTCGGCGACACCGGCGGCAGTGGTGATGACGTCCGGAACTCCGTCACGCGGAACGAGCAGCGGAACTACGTCGGAGGTGGGCTCGGTTGCATCATCGGTGACTTCGGACATGGTCACTGACTCTACGTCGCCGTCGGGGCCGGGGTTGTCACCTCAGCGTCGAACAGTTCGTCGAGTGCGGCTCCGAAACCTTGCGCGAGCTGGTCCAATTCGGGTGCCAGATCGGAGCAACTGACGATGCCGACGTCGAGTTTTCCGTCGAGAGACATCACCGTCACGTTGAGACCTGCTCCGTGAAAGATCGGGCCGAGCGGGAACATTCCCTTGATCTGGGCACCGAGGAAGTAGAGCGGGACCGGCGGTCCAGGCACATTCGACACGACCAGGTTGGACACGACGGGGTGACGCTCGGCGAGTTTGAGCGACGAGTACACGCGCATGGCGGCGCCGAACACCGCCGGCGAAGCGAACTGCGACCAGTCCTGGAGCATGTTCGCGCCCAGAGCCTCGTTGTGGTTCTTCGAGGTGGCGTTGTAATCGCTGATCGCGTGCAGGCGTTCGACCGGATCGGCGATCTGGGTGCCGAGTTGCGTGAACATGCCCGAGATCTGGTTCGTGCCCGGACGATCGGATTTGCCGTGGACCGACACCGGCACCATGGCGACGAGGGAGTCCTCCGGCAGCTCGTCCCGGTCCTCCAGATACTTACGCAGTGCCCCGGCGCAGAGCGCGAGAACCACGTCGTTGACCTTGACGCCGTGACGGTCCTTGACGGCTTTGACCTTCGCGAGATCGAGTTGACTGAACGCGACGTTGCGGTGACCGGTGATCGCGCCGTTGAACGAGGTCCGCGGCGCGGTGAACGGAGCAGGCATCGCTTCACCCTTTCGCGCACGCGTCACCCACTTCGGGAGCATGGCGATTCCGCCGGGGACCAGACGGGCAATTCTTGCGGGTCGGGCGATGACGGCCATGAGTCCGCCGATGGCGATGTCCAGCGTTCCCGCGTCGCCCGCACCCTGTGCGGTGGGATCCACGAGCGCCGGTGAATCCGGTTCGAGACTGCACAGCTGAGCCAGGATGTTCGCGCCGGTGACACCGTCGGCAGCGCTGTGATGGATCTTCGACATGACGGCGATCTGTCCGTCGGCAAGTCCCTCGATGACCCACATCTCCCACAGCGGTCGGGAACGATCCAGCGGTTGGCTCGCGATGTGTCCGGCGAGCTCTGCCAGTTCCGCGTGTGTGCCGGGAGCAGGTACCGCGGTCCGGTGGCAGTGCCGCTCGATGTCGAAATCGTGATCGTCGACCCACACGGGGTAGTCGAGATTGAGACGGGAATCTTTGAGTTTGCGCCGGAAGGTCGGCATGGTGGCCATTCGCGAGTCCAACTCGCGAAGCAGCTTCCGGTAGTCGTAGCCGCCCGGGATGGTCGTGGGGTCGAGCAGGACAAGTCCACAAACGTGCAATAGCTGGGTCGGTGTTTCCAAGTAGAGGAAGGTCGCGTCGAGTCCGCTGAGACGTTGCATGACTCATTCTAGAACAGGTTCTAGTATTTTTCCGGGGGAATGCTCAAACGAGTGACAGAGTTAGTCGTTCTGCCGCGACAGCGTGGTTATCCCGGCAGGCGGAAGCCCCGCCGCGTACGCGAGAACCTCGCAGAAAGCCTCGACGTGGTGAGCCAATTCGGACGAAGTTGCAGTCCAGGACGCTCGCAACTCCAGTTGATGGGCTCGCGGAGGCCCGGCGATGTCGCCGTACCGCACGGAAGTTGTAGCTGTGACCGTACCGCCCAGGGCCACAAAAGGTTCCGGTCCGGCCTCCAAAGCGTCCACCAGCCAACTCCAGGCTACTTCGGGAAGTAGTGGATCCGCGGCGACGGCTTCGTCGAGATCGGCCTGGATATACGCCACCAACCGCATGGTGCCGTTCCACGCCTCGTCGCCGTCCGGATCGAACAACAGGATCAGGCGGCCGAAAGCGTCACCTTCGGACTGCTCGGCCACTACATCGGAGTCCGGGTGGAGAACCTCGGCCCCCACCGCGTGGCTGTACGGAGCGAGACGCTGCGGAGGGCGGATGGGACCGACCTCTATCTCGGGCCGAACCCGCGCAGCGGTCATCGCCTCCACGGCGGCACGGAACTCGGCCGGGTCGGCTGTCGATCCGGATGTCGTCACAGGTCAGGACGTTAGTCGGGGATGCGGGCGGGGAGGTGGAGGCGCGCCGACCGAGTGTGGCTCGGGTGTGTGGCCGCTCACGAACCGCTCGGGTGTCCGATCCCGAGTGTGGGACGTGGCAGCATTGAGTCGATCGAAGACACACGTTGGCGGAGAGCGCGAGGGACTGATGAGCGGGTTGGACAACATGAATTCAGGCATTACCGGGTCGGCGGAATACAGCGCTCGGCGAGTCTTGCCCGACGCACCGTTGCTTGCCGCGGCGACCGGACGCACTCCGAGTCGACGGCCGGTGTGGTTCATGCGTCAGGCCGGGCGTTCGTTGCCGGAGTACCGCGAGATCCGCGCCGGGATCGGCATGTTGGAATCTTGTTTCGATCCGGCGCTGGTCTGTGAGATCACGATGCAGCCGGTGCGCCGTCACGACGTGGACGCGGCAATCCTGTTCTCGGACATCGTCGTTCCACTCAAAGCCGCGGGAATCGATCTCGACATCGTTGCCGGCGTCGGACCGGTGGTCGCCAATCCGATTCGCTCCATCGCCGACGTTGCAGCACTCCCGCGACTGGTCCCCGAAGAGGTAGGCGCAATCGCGCAGGCCGTTCGGCTTCTCACCACCGAGTTGGGCTCCACGCCGCTGATCGGCTTTGCCGGAGCGCCGTTCACTCTGGCGTCGTATCTGGTCGAAGGTGGTCCGAGCCGGAACCACGAGAAGACCAAAGCGCTCATGCACTCCGATCCGAAGACCTGGCACGCGTTGCTCGGAAGCTTGGCCGACACCACGATCTGCTTCCTGCAGGCGCAGCTCAAGGCGGGCGTCGACGCGGTCCAGCTGTTCGACTCGTGGGCCGGCGCGCTCTCGCTGGCCGATTACCGGGAATTTGTTCTCCCGCATTCCGAGCGAGTGTTCGCCGAGGTTGCCGCTGCCGGCGTCCCGCGTATCCACTTCGGTGTCGGCACCGGTGAACTTCTCGGCGCGATGGGGGAGGCAGGCGCCGACGTCGTGGGTGTCGACTGGCGGATTCCGCTCGACGTCGCGGCTGGTCGTGTCGGTCCGGGTAAGGCGCTGCAGGGCAACCTCGATCCCGCCGTACTGTTCGCGGGCCCCGAGGTGATCGATCGTGAGGTGCGCCGGATCGCCGCCGAAGGGGACCGCGCGATCGAGGCCGGTGCCATCGGCCACATCTTCAACCTCGGCCACGGAGTTCTTCCCGACACCGATCCCACGGCGATCACCGCGGCGGTGGAGCTGGTGCACTCGCTGTGACGACCAATCGGCCGTCGGTCGCGGTGATCGGAGGAGGAATCTCCGGTCTGGTTGCCGCGTACCGGCTTCGGCGCAGTCTGGGCTCCGAAGCCGACATCACGATCGTCGACGACTCACCGCGACTGGGCGGGAAGCTGCGAACGATTGATCTGGGCGGTGGCCCGATCGACATCGGTGCCGAGGCTTTCATCGCCCGTCGGCCGGAAGTTCCTGCGCTTCTCGCCGAGCTGGGACTGACCGATCAGATCGTCTACCCTGCGGGGCTGAGCCCGTTGATCTGGTCTCAGGGATCACTGAATCGGTTGCCCACCGGAACCCTGATGGGAATCCCGGCATCGGCGGAGTCGGTGAGAGATCTTGTCGACGAGCAGACCCTGGCTCGCATCGCCGCAGAGGCCGGCGTCCCGCTGGAGTGGACCCGCGGTTCCGATTGCAGTGTTGCCGAACTGGTTTCACAGCGATTCGGTGGTCAGGTGGTCAGCCGATCGGTGGATCCGCTTCTCGGTGGGGTGTACTCGGGGCTGGCGGAGACCATCGGCGTGCGTGCAGCTTTGCCGACACTCGCTGCGGCCCTCGATGCGGGCTCTCGGAGCCTCACGGATGCAGTCGCAGCCGCATTGCCGACGCCTGCACCGGGGCCGGTGTTCGGAGCGCTCAGAGACGGGTACGGCATCCTGCTCGATGCGCTGCAGCAGGCCGCCGACGCGACCTTCGTCCGCGGCGAGGCTTCTGGGTTGCGCAGCGACGGGGCTGGTTGGAACGTCGATCCGCTCGGAAGCGTCGACGCGGTGATTCTGGCCGTCCCGGCGCCGCGCGCGGCGGCGCTGTTGGCCGGAGTCGATGCGGATGTTGCGAGTACCGTCGCTCGGATCGAACTGGCGTCGTCCGCGGTGGTGGCGCTCCGGTTGTCCGGGCAGGTCGAACTTCCGCAGAATTCAGGGATCCTGGTAGCCACCGACGCCGACCTGACCGCCAAGGCGTTCACGCTGTCGAGCCGAAAGTGGACACACCTCGCTGATCGCGGTGAGCACCTCGTTCGGGTGTCGTTCGGTCGATTCGGTGCATCGGAGATCGTCGACCGGCCGGATGGTGAGTTGATCGACTTCGCGCGCGCCGATCTCGAGACCGTGACCGGAATCACCGAGGAGCCAGGCGCGACCTTCGTACAGCGGTGGCACGGAGGTCTTCCCCAATACGCCCCAGGTCACACGGAAATCGTGGCTGAAATCGAGTCCGGGATGACGCAGTTCGACGGCCTCGCCCTGGCCGGGTCGTGGCTGCACGGCGTCGGGGTTCCGGCGTGTGTCGCAGTCGGCACGACGGCGGCTACACGGATATTCGAGCGAGTGGCACGATAGACCCATGGCACGCCTTGATTTCGACAAACTGAACTCTGAAATCCGTTACCTCATGTTCTCCGTGTTCCAGGTGGAACCCGGTGTGCTGGGCGATGATCGGGAAGCTGCGGTCAAGGACGCCCGCTTGTTCTTCGAGGGTCTCGAAGACAAGGGCGTCGTGGTTCGCGGGATCTACGACGTCGCCGGCCTGCGCGCCGACGCGGACTTCATGATCTGGACCCACGCGGCCACCATCGAGGAACTGCAGGCCGCGTACGCGGATTTCCGTCGCACCACCGTCCTCGGACAGGCCAGTGCTCCCATCTGGAGCAACTCGGCGGTGCACCGCCCCGCGGAGTTCAACAAGAGCCACGTGCCCTCGTTCATCGCGGGTGAGGATCCGGGCGACTACATCTGCGTCTACCCGTTCGTCCGCTCGTACGAGTGGTACCTGCTCCCCGACGAGGAGCGTCGCAAGATGCTCGCCGATCACGGTATGGCTGCTCGTTCGTACAAGGACGTTCGCGCCAACACGGTCCCGGCCTTCGCCCTGGGGGACTACGAGTGGATTCTCGCGTTCGAAGCACCCGAACTCATTCGTATCGTCGATCTGATGCGCGATCTACGTGCCACCGAAGCTCGCTTGCACGTTCGCGAAGAGGTGCCGTTCTTCACCGGCCCGCGCGTGGACATCGAGAAGCTGGTCCTTTCCCTTCCCTGATCTGCTTCGAAAGTAGTTCCTGTGACAACTGCACCGAACCGGCGTCGTCAACACATGTCCCATTGGGGAATGTTCACCGCCGAATCGGTCGCCGGCGAGGTGACCGCCGTGCATCCGTACGAGGGTGATGCGAATCCTTCGCCGATGCTCGGGAACCTCGCCGGTTCGGTGCGCAGTCGGGCTCGTGTTTCGGGCCCGGCGGTGCGTCGGGGTTGGCTCGAGAACGGGCCGGGTCCCAGCGACCGACGTGGAGCCGACGAATTCGTCTCGGTCTCCTGGGACGAACTGACCGAACTCCTCTCGCGTGAACTGCGTCGCGTGGTCGACGCGCACGGAAACAACGCGATCTTCGGCGGCTCGTACGGCTGGGCCAGCGCCGGCCGATTCCATCACGCGCAGAGCCAAGTTCACCGATTTCTGAATCAGCTGGGTGGATACACCAAGTCAGTTCACAGCTACTCGCTCGGTGCCACCGGCGTCATCATGCCGCGTGTGGTCGGAACGCACTGGAAGTTGTTCGCGCGCTCCACGTCGTGGGACGTCATCGCGAAGCACTCCGATCTCCTCGTCTCGTTCGGGGGAGTGCCGATCAAGAATACCGGAGTCAATGCCGGTGGTACGAGTGATCATCCGACGCGCGGGGCGCTCGACGCGTTTCGTGCCCGCGGCGGAAAGATCGTCTCCTTCAGTCCGTTGCGTGACGACGTCGAGGGTGACTGCGAGTGGATCGCACCCGTTCCGGGAACCGACGTTGCAATCATGCTTGCCCTGGCGTTTGTCCTGGCGTCGGAGGACCTGCACGATCGCGATTTCCTGGGCCGTTTCTGCGTCGGTTACGAACGCTTCGAGGACTACCTGCTCGGACGTTCCGACGGTGTACCGAAGGATCCGCGCTGGGCGCAGAAGATCTCCGGTGTGTCGGCGGAGTTCATCACCGACCTGGCTCGGAGAATGGTGTCTGGCCGGACGCTGGTGACCGTCACGTGGTCGTTGCAACGCATCAAACACGGTGAACAGGCACCGTGGATGGGCGTGACACTCGCAGCGATGCTCGGCCAATTCGGGCTTCCGGGTGGAGGTTTCGGGCACGGCTACGGTTCGATGAACGAGCCGGGTCTGGCTCCGGTGCCGTATCCCTTGCCGACCTTCTCGCAAGGTGTGAATCCGGTGTCGGATTTCATTCCGGTAGCCGCGATTTCCGACCTGCTGCTTTCGCCCGGGGAGGAGTTCGATTACGACGGCCGACGCTTGACCTATCCCGACATCCGGTTGGTCTACTGGGCCGGTGGCAATCCGTTTCACCACCATCAGGATCTCCCGAGGCTGCGACGGGCATTTGCGCGTCCGGACACGATCGTCGTTCACGATCCGTACTGGACGCCGATGGCCCGCAACGCCGACATCGTTGTCCCGTCGACCACCTCGCTCGAACGAAATGACCTGAGCTGCACTCGAAACGACCCGCTTCTGGTCGCGATGCAGCAGGTCGTTCCACCTTTCGAGAACTCGCGTGACGACTACGACACGTTTGCCGCTCTCGCTTCTGCGCTCGGATTCGGGGAACAGTTCACCGAGGGGCGATCCTCACAGGAGTGGATCGAGCATCTCTACGGTCAATGGCGGCCGTTCGTCGATGCAGACGGCGGCAACACACCGACGTTCGAGGACTTCTGGGCAGAAGGGCACTACCGGATGCGAACCGAAGACAACCTCGTGCTCTTCGGTGACTTCCGTGAGAATCCCGAGAAATATCCGCTCTCGACTCCGAGTGGGAAGATCGAGATCTTCTCCGAGACCATCGAGTCCTTCGGCTACGACGACTGCGCCGGCCATCCGCGCTGGTACGAGCCCGACGAGTGGCTGGGTGGACCGCGAGCCTCGCAATTCCCGCTTCACTTGATCGCCAATCAGCCCAAGACGCGTCTGCACAGCCAACTCGATCACGGCGCTGCGAGCCAGGCGTCGAAGATTCAGGGACGCGAGCCGATTCGTATGCACCCCGATGCAGCGGCCGCGCGCGGCGTCTCGGCAGGAGACGTGGTGCGGGTGTTCAACGATCGCGGAGCGTGCCTTGCTGGTGTGATCGTCGACTCGGACTTGCGGAGCGACGTCGTCCAACTTTCCACCGGTGCCTGGTACGACCCGCTCGATCCTGCCGATCCCGACTCTCTGTGCGTGCACGGCAATCCCAACGTTCTGACACCGGACATCGGTACGTCGTCACTCTCGCACGGGTGCACCGGCCAGCACGTTCTGGTGCAGATCGAGAAATTCGACGGGGCCCTGCCGCCGGTCAAGGCGTTCGATCCGCCCGTGCTTCGTTCACGCTGACGGAACCGATCGGCCACCTCTCGCGTCGAACCTCGTGAGCGCCTGAATCAGGTGTCACGATCTATCGAAGGTGGGGGCCATCGTGAGTGCAGCGGATGTTGGTTCGATGCGGGGGCAAGTCGAAGTACTTCGGGCTCAGATCGATTCGATGCAGCACGTTCTGTTGGAGCGGACTCGATCGCTGGCGGACTTGCAGGAGAGGATCGCTCGAGCGACGGCGAGCGCGCGTTCGAGTGACGGCAGCGTGGAAATCGTCGTCGACGCCTCGGGGGCGGTGGTGGGAGTCGATCTCTCGGGGAGTTCTTACGCCAAGCATTCGCCGGCAGCGTTGGGGAATCTGATCCTGGCTACGGCCGCGTCTGCGGCAGAAGACATACGCCGACAGGTTGCCGAGATGACGAAGCCGCTCACGGAGGCGGCCGGAATCGACTTGCCGGACCTGGTTCCGGGCGTGCTCGGATTGCGCGAGATTCTCGAACCTCGTCCGAGCTCCACACCGGCTTCCTGCGACGAGAACTGGGACCGCACCGTTCTGAGGAGCTCCGGCAATGTCTGAGCTGGGCGTGAATGTGGCCGCGATGAAAAGTGCTGCACCAGCCTTCGCGGTGGTCGCTGCCGATCTCGACGAGGCGCGGAGCGCTCTCGACGCAGTGGTCGCCGCCGAAGAGGGTTGCTGGGGCACTGACCAGTTCGGATCCGCATTCTCAGGCGCATATGTTCCCGGTGCTGAGTCAGCAGTCGGTGGGATGACGCTGGTCGCGGGCGCGCTGCGCGAATTGACCGCCACGCTGATCGAGATCACCGATCGTTTCGAATCGATCGACACCTCGCTTGCCGACGACATGGCGGGTGGGCTCTGATGGGACTCGAGATTCCAGGCTGGTTACAGGCGGTTGCGTCGGTCGCGGTGGGCAGTGACTGGCCGCAAGGAGACGAAACGGCACTGTGGAGGTTGGGTGATGCCTGGTCAGGCGCGGCTGATCGGATCGAGGCTTCGGCCGCTGCCGGTGGTTACGGATTGCAGGCAGTACTGGCATCGATCGACGGTCGAGCCGGCGACTCGTTGTCTCGGTATTGGTCCGAGGCCGGGGGAGTTGCGGAGGTCTTCGAGCGGTTGTCCTCTGCCGCGGCCGAACTGGGTCAGTCATGCACCGATACCGGCACGGACATCGAGTACACCAAACTGTCGATCCTCGCGGCGCTGGGCGCACTGGCGCTCGAGATTGCCGCCATGGTGGCGGCTGCTGTCCCGACACTGGGTGTCAGTACCGCCGGGGTCGTGGCGGCTGAGGTCGCAACAACACTCACGGTCCGAATGTTGTTGCAGCAATTGTTGATACGAGTGATCGAGGCTGCGGCAGTGGAAGCTGCCGCTGCCGTCTTCTCCGGCCTCGCCATTCAACTCGGGCAGATGACGATGGATCATCGCCAGTCGATCGACGGTGGCAAGGTCGTGACCGAGGGGCGCGACGGTTTCATCAAGGGACTTGCGAACGGAGGGTTGAAGACGACGCCGGATCGTGTCGGCCCTGACCCGAACCCGCTCCCGACCGGTTCGAGAGTGCAGGAGATCGCGCGGGGCGCCTTCGACGACGCGGTGTCGGGAGCGTCCGCTGCGATCGTGACGAAGGAAGTCACGGGCGGCGACGCCTCGTTGACTGACATCACTTCCGGCGCGATCGGTGGCGGGATCGGTTCCGTCAAAGACGGACTTGTCGCTCGCAACGAGGACCTGAATGCGGCCGGTCTGAGCCCGACTGCGCTGAACTGGGACTTCTGAGTGGAAAGTCTCGAATCGTGGGCTACCAGTGACACGGGGTAGGTAGCCCACGACCTGGCTACTGAGCGGGCTTGAGAACCAGCGAGATCGAGTTGATGCAGTACCGCTGATCGGTCGGCGTCGGGTATCCCTCGCCCTCGAAGACGTGACCGAGGTGGCTGTGGCACTTCTTGCAGATGACCTCGACCCGGCGCATTCCGAGTGAGCTGTCTTCTTTCAGGATCACGGCATCCGAATCCGCCGGATCGAAGAAGGACGGCCACCCGCAGTGCGATTCGAACTTCTCGGTGCTGCGGAACAGTTCGGCTCCGCAGGCCCGGCAGGAGTAGACACCTTCCGTGGTGGTGTCGGTGTACTCGCCGACGAAGGGGCGTTCGGTGCCGGCTTGGCGCAGGACGGCGAACTCCTCCGGCGTCAGTTTTTCGCGCCACTCGCTCTCGGTGTACGTGACCTCAGGTGTGCTGTCGATGCCATCGTGTGAAGAACTCATGCCTCCACGCTAATGCTTTGTCGCCGTTTCGGCTTCGTGGGCAGGTGAGACGGTATCGAGTGGGGGATCGAGGAGGTACGCGGGATCGATTCCCCGATCCAAGCGGCCCTCTCGACGCGCGACCAGATACCGGTATCCGAGGACACAGAAGATCACGATCAGCAGAAGGCTCCAGCCGAGGGTGCTCTTGGTGTATTCGGCCGCCCGGCCGAAGGTCGGCCAGCGGTTCGACCACCAGCTGTCGAACGTCATGAAGCCGTAGACGGCGAGCCAGGCCGGCCAGTTCCGCATGACCGAGTTCTTGAGCACCACGGACATCAGGAGCGGGAGCAGCATCATCGAGTAGTACATCTGGCCGAGCGAGGGCAGCAGGAACGACGCGGTCATGATCACACCGGTCGCGGTGGTGAGGAAGAACAGTTCGTCGTTGCGGTAGTAGCGGTACAGAAGCCACAGCGAGACGACGACCATGGCGGCCAACACGACGCGCAAGAGCAGGATCAACCATTCGGGCAGACCGAAGTAAGCGCCGTTTCCGACAATCGAACTGTTGAAGTAGTCACGAGATTCGAGCAGGTACGGCACGGTGCGGCGGACGAAGTCCATCGGATCCGACGCCAGCGGCCATGCCACGACCGTGAGAATGAACGGGATGCCCAGGGCGGTGACGAACACCTTCCACTGACCGCGAACGAGTGGCAGCAGGAGCAGCGGCGCGAGAGTGGGTTTCACTGCGATGGTGAGACCGATCGCGGCGCCGGCCCACAGATCCTTCTTGCGCATCAGCAACAGGAGGAAGGCAACTTCGCCCAGCAGGACGAGGCCGTTGATGTTGGTGAACACCAACGTGTTGGTGACCGTCTCCGACATGAACGCGCCGAGCACCAGAATCGGCGCCGCGATGGAACTGATCGTCAGGTCGAACAAGCGCAACAGCAGGTAGAGAGCCACGAGAATGGCGACGGCATTGACACCGATGAACAGCCACCGTGAGCGCTCGGGATCGAGGATCGCCAGGGGTGCCATCAACAAGGAACCCGATGGTGGGTACAGGTAATGGGGGTCTACGGAGTTGAAATCTGCGGTGTAGACGTCGCGCCCGTTCCAGAACGCCAGCGCGGCGTTGTAGACCGGTCGGAAGTCATCGGTGATGGCGCCGTTGACTGCTGTGACGATGACACGATTGAGCACTGTCATCACGGCGATCGGCCACAAAACGAAGTTGACGACTTGTTGGGTTGTCCGCCCGGTACGCGGCTCGAGCTGTCGAAGGAACACTTCGGCACGGTACACCGGAGCAGGGTGTGATCGGGGGATGCACCCCTTTTCGGTCGTGGTGGACGAGCGCCCGAGTCAGGCCGGGCACACGCTTCCGTTACTGGGAAGGGAGGCGTCGCTGAGGTAGAGGCGCATCGCCTGTTGAGCGCAGGTGGATTGTGCCGCGGGGTGACCCGCACCTTGCCAGTCCAGAGTTGCGAAGCGCGATCCTGCATTGGTCACGACGCCGGTGACGGTCGAGAGTCCGGAGTTCCCGACGGCCGGGTCACCCTGACCGCTCAGCACGAGGACTGGGGGCTTCAACTGATTCGGCAGGGGGGAGTTGGCGGTCGACGGCCAGCTGGCGCACGCCAGCAACCCGAGCGCGGCTTCTCGCCCGAACACCGGATAGTTGGTGCCCCAGGTGTCCGCAAGCTCGCGCGCACGCCCGATGCCCGGCCATTGCATGCCGTCGGTGCACCGTCCGATGAACTGGCCGTCGCCGTCCACCTCGTTCTCCGCCCGGGCGGCGCGCTCTCGAATCGGCGAAGCGTTGCCGGTACCGAGCGCGGACAGAGCGTCGGACAGTGAGCGGGTCTCCTGCTCACGGTTGGTTCCGGCAGTCCACAGGCTGGCCGAAATCGCGTTCGACACCGCAGCGGCGGACAGCGGCTGGAATTCATCGGCTCGAGCGCGCTCCATCAAGTCCGTGACCGATTTCTTCGGATCAGGTCCGAGCGAGCACCCCAGCGCCACACATCGCTGAGCGAATGCCGCCAATGCCGCTTCCTCGCCCTGCACGCGACTCTCTGCCTCGGTGGCAGCGTCGGTGGCCACCGGAGCGGGAGAATCGAGGATCAACCTCGCGAGGTTGTTCGGGTGGGCCGCCGCATAGCTCAGCGCGATGTCCGAGCCGGACCCTGCCGACCACAGAGCGATGGTCTCGACGCCCCACCGCGTACGTAGAGCGTCGATGTCCTCGGCAGCGGAGTCCGCGCCGAACTTCAGTTCTTGAGGGTCGAGGTAGTCGGTGCAGGCAATGGTGGCGTCGTGACCGAGAGCGGCGACCGCATCGGCGGCGTCACCGGTGGAATCCGCGTCGAACTGGCCCAGATCGTGAAGGCCGCGCCGAATTTCCGGCGTCATGCAGTCGATTGCGGTGGACCTGTCGATTCCGCGTCGATCGAGGGCAACCACGGGATGTTCGGCGAGAACCGTGTTCAAGCCGGATGCGGCGAGCATGGCCAGAGAGTTTCCCGACGAACGATCGGTGCCCGATGTGAACACGATCGGATACGCGTCGGCAGGCGTCGACGAGGTCCGAGCGCGGGTCAAGCCGGCAGTGAAGTTGCCGTCGATGGCGCCGGTCACGTCGATGGGGGCATTGAATTCCGCGCATTCGAGAATGACGCCGGCGCTCGACGCCGCGAGAGCCTGGTCGGCGAGTGACGTGCCGGTGCAGTCTCGCCACGGTATGTCATCGGTCGGGACGCCAGGGTCAACCGGCGGCGCATCGGGCGACGGTCCCTCGCTCTGGGCAGGGCTGCCGTCGGTGCGGCCTTCGACCGCGACGGCGGGCCGAAGCGACGGACCGGCGCCGCACGCACAACACGTCGCGAGGACGACGGCCATCAAAGCAACTCTGCGCATGCCGACCAGAGTGCCAGGTTCACCGACGTGGCTGCTGACGAACCCATCGAGTGAGGATCGTGCCGTCCGTATCACCGAGAATGTGCGCGGGACGCATGGCTGTGGGCATTGCGTTGGGGGAGAGTGAGATTCGGCCGACTTTGCTCCCCACCAGTTGAGGTGACGTGGTGATGCAGAGTTCGTCGACGGCATTGTCCTCGATCAACTGCCCGAAAAGTGACGGTCCGCCCTCGCACAGCACGCGACGGAGCTTGCGAGCCGACAAGGCCCTGTCGATGTCGCCGCTGGTGACGTTCGGTGAGTCCGTCACCTCCACCTGCGCTCCGGCAGATCTCAGCGCCGAAATTGCCGCGGAGTCCGCGTCGCGACCGACAACAAGGATCGGTGGAACTTCGGTATCGCGAAGGAGTCGGCTTTCGGGGTCGATCGACGCGTGCGCCGAGACGACGAGGATCGGTGGGACCGGAGCGAGGCCGCTCGCCTTTCGTCGCGCCCGGGCTTCGTCCGAGACCTGCACACCCCCGTAGTTCTCGGCTCGCGCTGTGCCTGCGCCGACCACGACGACGTCACAAAGTTCGCGCAAGATCCCGAATACCGACTTGTCTGCCGGTGTGCCCAGTCCACCGCTCACTCCGTCGACGGCGACGCACCCGTCGATGCTGGAAACGAAGTTCACGCGCATCCAGGGTTGCGAGAGGTTCTCCGGATAGGCGTACAAGCCGCGGAGTTCGTCGTCGTGGCCTGGTGTGAAGTAGGTCGCAATATCCATACGGTGCACATGAGAGATCACATCACGTAGATACCCTTGACGGATGCATGAACGTCTTGTCGATCGCAGCCCGGTGGTACCCGCCGATCAACTGGTAGCTCAAATGGTGCCTCCCGCAATGTTCGACGAGGTGAGTTTTGCGTCCTACATTCCTGATCCGAAGGAACCGAGCCAGGCAGCTGCTGTCGCCAAGGCCGAGGAATTCTCCAAGCGCGTCACCAAGATCCGTAGTGGTGGACGCCGCGGACTGTTCGGCAAGAAGACTCAGGCGACCGGCGCCGGCCTGTACCTCGACGGCGGGTTCGGTGTCGGTAAGACTCACTTGCTGGCGTCGATCTTCCACAGCGTTCCGTCGCCGAAGGCTTTCGGAACCTTCGTCGAGCTGACGCACGTCGTCGGCGCTCTCGGCTTCAACAAGGCGGTCGAAGCGCTCGCCGACCACAGCGTTCTCTGCATCGACGAGTTCGAGCTCGACGATCCGGGCGACACCATGCTCGTATCCCGCCTCCTTTCGGAGCTTTCCGCGCGAGGCGTGTCCATCGTCGCGACGTCGAACACGCTTCCCGGCCAGCTCGGGGAGGGTCGCTTCGCCGCCCAGGACTTCCTGCGCGAGATCAAGAAGCTCGGCTCGATCTTCGAGACGATTCGCGTCGACGGCCCCGACTACCGTCACCGCGATCTCCCGCCCGCACCCGAGCCCATCTCCTCGGAGGAGTTGGTCTCTCGGGCCGACGCCATCGACGGCGCCACGCTCGACAACTTCGACGAGCTGTGCAAGCACCTCAGCACCCTGCACCCGTCGCGGTACAACAAGCTGGTCGAGGGTGTGAAGGCCGTGTTCATCGACGGTGTCCACCCGGCAACGGATCAGTCCGTTGCACTGCGCATCGTGGTTCTCGCCGACCGCCTGTACGACGCGAGCATCCCGGTCACCGTTTCCGGCGCACGCCTCGACGAGATCTTCACCCCCGAGATGCTCGCCGGTGGGTACAAGAAGAAGTACTTGCGCGCGACCTCGCGCCTGCTCGCACTTTCTCGTTTCGAGGTCGCGGCCGGCTAGTCTGCACGCCTGTCAGCTGACGGGGCGCTCCATCACGAAATCGTGGTGGAGTTGTGCGCCCACGAGGAAAGTCTTCGTGCCGACCTGTGTGAAACCGTGCTTTGCGTAGAACTTCTGGGCGCGCAGGTTCTCCTGATTGACGCCCAGCCAGATCCCGGCACTTCCGCTGCGTCGCGCGTGGTCGACAACCGCGTCCATCAAGGATGCTGCCGCGCCGGTTCCGTGGTTACCCGGAAGCACGTACAACTTGCTCAGTTCCGTTGTCGGGCGAAGTGTCACAGCAGCTTTGACGTCCGGGTCGGAGGGCTCGTCGTCGACAAGCATCGCGTAGCCGACGATCGAACCGTCGCGAATGACCTTGAGAACGGTTCGTGTCGGATCGGTCAGGTACTCGGAGAACTTGTCGACGGAGAGAACGTTGTCGATGAAGGCACTGATGTCGTCGTCGGATGCGTCCGGCGGACACGCCAGTGGAAATGTCACCGCTGCCACGTCGGCTATTGCTTCGGAATCCCAGATCCCGGCCCGGTCAACGGTGATCGTCACGTCAGTTTCTGCCTCTCGTGCACACAATTCGGTCGATCAAGTACACCACTTTCCTCGGGCGCAATGCTCAAGCGGCGTTCTCGGCGACCGGAGTTGTGGCTCGTTTCGGTGCGAACGCGGGAGCAAGAACTATCAAGATCGCGCAGAACGCCAGCGGAATCAGGAACCCGATTCGAAGGTCACTGAAGGCAGCGACCGCGCCGACGATGCCGCCGCCGACGACTGTGCCGACGTAGTTGAAGAGGTTGATGCGTGCGATCACCGCATCGACCTGATCCGGGGGAGCCATCCTGCCGGCAGCGCTGAAGCAGATCGGAGCGATCACCGGTACCCCGAGCCCGACGATGAGGAACCCGGCGATGGCAACGGCGGGAGATTGCGCGAGGACGACAACTGTCATACCGACTACGCCGATGAGAGAGCCGATCCGCACGACGGTGGTCTCACCGAATTTCCCGACCCAGTAGTCCCCGGTCAGTCGTGCGACAAGTGCTGCGATCTGATACGCCGCCACGGAAAGGGCAGCGGTCCCGGCGTCGGCGAGCAGTTCGTCTTTGACGTACAGAGTCGACCAGTTTCCGACGCTGAAGTCGACCGCGTAGAACAATGCCATCGCGACGCCGAGGAGGACGAAGGCGCGGGTGGGTACCGCGAATTTTGCGGTGCTCGTGATGTTTGCCTCGGCAACCGGAGACTCGGACCGATCGAGCAGTTGCGGGCCGAAGGCCAGAAGCATCAGTCCGACAACAACTCCCGCGATCACCTGCGTGACGCGGATCGAAATGTCGAGGCCTGCGGTAGCAGAGATGAACAGGGCGCCGACAATCGCTCCGACGCTCCAGGAAGCATGGAACGAGGAGAGGATGAAGCGGCCCTTGGCGTGTTGGATCGAGACTGCCTGCATGTTGGCGGCCGCGTCGACCATGCCGAGTCCGATGCCGTAGATCGCCAGGAAGACGAAGAACATCGCTGCGTTGGGCGCAATTCCGGTTGCCCCGCCGAAGACTGCGATGACGGCGAGCCCAGTTCGCAGGGTCATCTTGCTCGACGTTCTCACGGCCAGCATCTCGGCGAGCACGCTGCCGAGCCCGGCGATGACGGACACGGTGACAACCGCAACCACAACCAGTGTCTCGCTCAGCTCGAACAAGTCCTTGTACTGCGGCAGCTGCGTCAGAATGGCGGCGAGCAGAAATCCTTGAAGTCCGAAGGCCACCGAAGTGGCGATCCGAGCCCTCGTCAGGGTGCGGGTGTTATCCGTCATCAAGCAGGGCCTTTGTCTCGTTCGTTCGGTTAGGCCGAACGGTACTGGATCTTGATACTGGTCGAGTGTCCAACAAAGCTGCGTGTTTTGCACGGTTCTTTGATTAACTGACCGACATGACTCGGCAGCCGACACCAGAATTTCCGACTTCCTTCGTCTGGGGAACCGCCACTGCGGCCTATCAAATCGAAGGAGGTGTGGCCGAAGACGGTCGCGGACCGTCGATCTGGGACGAGTTCTGTGACCGTCCCGGTGTTGTCGTCGGGGGCGACACCGGGACGGTCGCTGCCGATCATTATCACCGCTGGGAGTCGGACATCGAGCTGATGAATCAGCTCGGGCTCGACGCTTATCGGCTGTCTCTGTCGTGGTCGCGCATTCTGCCCACCGGATCGGGGGCAGTGAATGCCAAGGGGCTCGACTTCTACGACCGCCTGATCGACCGACTGTGTTCGGCGGGAATTACTGCCGCTGTCACGCTCTTTCACTGGGATCTGCCCCTTGCCTTGCAGGAGCAGGGCGGCTGGATGAACCGCGACACCTCGTATCGGCTGGGGGAGTATGCGCAGGTCGTCGGCGAGCGGCTGTCGGATCGGGTCGGAATGTGGATGCCGCTCAACGAACCAGTTGTGCACACGCTTTACGGGCATGCCCTCGGAGTTCACGCCCCCGGACTGGCCTTGGGGTTCGAGGCTTTCCAAGCCGCACATCACCAGCTGCTCGGGCATGGCCTCGCTGTCGAAGCGCTTCGGGCAACCGGATGCACGAACATCGGAATCGCCTCGAACCATGCTCCGGTGCGTGCCGCTTCGGATTCGCCGGAAGACGTGATGGCTGCCGACATCTACGACCACGTCGTCAATTGGATGTTCGCCGACCCGGTTCTGGTCGGGAAGTACCCGGCCGACGAATTCGCTCAGCTGCTCAGCGGTCCTGTCGACGAGGACTTGAAAATCATCGGGGCGCCGCTCGACTGGTACGGGATCAACTACTACGAGCCGACGATGATTGCTGCTCCGGTGGAAGGCCAGGGGACCGAAGGTGTGCTCGAAGTCGACCTGCCCCCGGGCCTGCCCTTTGCCCCTGTCGCGATTACCGGTTATCCCACAACCGATTTCGGTTGGCCGATCGTTCCCGAGGGGCTGGGCGAGATCTTGCGGACGTTCCACGCCCGCTTCGGTGACGCACTGCCGCCGATCTACATCACCGAAAGCGGATGTTCATTCCACGACGCCCCGGATGCCGCAGGCGTCGTCGACGACGAAGCACGAATCGACTACCACGATGCGCACCTTCGCGCCCTCCGATCGGCAATGGACGACGGTGTCGACGTCCGCGGTTATTTTGTGTGGTCATTTCTCGACAACTTCGAATGGGCTGCGGGATACAAAGAGCGATTCGGCCTGGTGCACGTCGATTTCGACACCCAGAAGCGCACTCCGAAGACCTCGTTCGAGTGGTATCGCGCCCTCATCGCCGAGCACAAAGCGGCTCAGGTCTGACCTGTGCGGAGGCGGTCTGGGTTGCATTCTCGAACCGGGCCGCCTAGCCTCGTCTCTCATGAAGCGAATTCTCGTAGTAAGCCGCCGTAGCGGGGTCTGAATCGGACCGACCCCTCGCTGCGGGTCGTCTTGCTACCAGTTGGTCCTCCACTTCATTCCAGGAAGACCACGATCATGACTTACAACTTCGCTTTCGCTTCTGATTCTTCTTCTGCTGCTGATCCCTTCGCGGCGCGTCACGGCAAATCTCTGCCCGCCGGCTTGCGTGCCGAATGCTCAGCGATGTCGTGGACCGAGTTCGAGTCCACGTATGCGGCCATGAGCGGCCCGATCCGTCTGGGTGCGTGGTCCTCCGAGAAGATTGCGCCGGGTCGTTGGACCTTCGAAGCGACTCTCGGTCTGGGGGAGCGTATCCAGAAAGCGTCCGCCACCTCGACCGGCGCGATCTCGGCCATGACGTCGATGCTGCACGACGCGGGAATCTCGCTCGAGATCCTGTCTTTCCATCAGCACCAGATCGGCCACCGCACTGCGACGTTCATCTTCACCGAGTGCGACGGCCGTCGGAGCTGGGCGATGGGTATTGCGGAGTCGTCGACGGAGTCCTCGCTGCGCGCGATGACTTCGGCAGCGAACCGCTTCTCTCACTGAGCAGTTACAACAATCTGATCAGCTACATCAACCGCAGTACTGACGTGGATTCCCGAGGGGCTTGCGTCAGTACTGCGGCCCGTGTGTTCGGCGCTCGAACGCAAAAAGCCGGAACCCTGAGGTTCCGGCTTCTTGCATTCTCAAATGGTGCGCGATACTGGGATTGAACCAGTGACCTCTTCCGTGTCAGGGAAGCGCTCTCCCGCTGAGCTAATCGCGCGGGTTCTGGAGAAAAATGGAGCGGACGACGGGATTCGAACCCGCGACCCCAACCTTGGCAAGGTTGTGCGCTACCAGCTGCGCCACGTCCGCATGAGCAATGAACTCCGTTACCGGAACTCAGTACTTTTCTAACTTATCAGACCTGCAAGCAGGTCTTGACCATCAGGCCCTGGGGCCTGACGTGGTGCGCGATACTGGGATTGAACCAGTGACCTCTTCCGTGTCAGGGAAGCGCTCTCCCGCTGAGCTAATCGCGCGAGGTGGAGACGGGAATCGAACCCGTGTGCACGGCTTTGCAGGCCGTTGCCTCACCACTCGGCCACTCCACCGTAAAAGGTTGAGTCACACCTCTCGAGCGGACGACGGGATTCGAACCCGCGACCCCAACCTTGGCAAGGTTGTGCGCTACCAGCTGCGCCACGTCCGCATCGCACCGTGTTGCTTGGGGAGCTGCTCGCTCTCCTCGGTGCGTTGGAAACATTAGCCGACCGTGTCGGATACACACAAATCCCCAGCTCAGTGGCGTGTTCGGAGTCGAATCGGCCCGTCGCGCGCGTTGCAACTGTCCGTCTTGGCGATGAATACGGTCTGAAATCAGTTCGAAATTCGTAGATTTCGGAGCGGCCTGGATGCAAAACGAATGCCAACCTGGTGATTCGTATTCATCGCGCAGCCGTGTTAATGTTCCAACTCGTTCGAGCGCATGCGTTCGTATGACTTACGGTCCCGTGGCTCAGTGGGAGAGCGTCCGCTTCACACGCGGAAGGTCGCTGGTTCGATCCCAGCCGGGACCACAGAAAAACACTGAAGGCGTTCCCGATCATCGGGGACGCCTTCAGTCGTTCGAGAGCACAGCTGTTCGAGGGCACGGTTATTTCGGGATGCAGACCGTCGTCGCAGGTCGCCGGGCGACGATTTCGGTAGCCTGGTCGAAGAGACATTTCGCGACCGAAAAGGTGACTGCTTTGAGTACCGAAAAGGTCGATTCTTCCGTCGACGATTCAGACCTGTCCGTCTTCCAGGACGCAGAGTCCCGCTGGGAGCGGTGGCGCGCGGGAATCGCCGCGCGGCCCACCCTCAATCTTGCGTACCGCATCGGCGTCGGAGTCGTGGGCACGATCGTGTTCGCCGCCGGCATCGTGGCTATTCCGTACCCCGGGCCCGGTTGGCTCATCGTTTTCGCCGGCCTCGGCATCCTGGCGTCGGAGTTCGCGTGGGCACATCGACTCCTTCATTTCGCGAAGGCTCGATACGACCGGTTCATGGAATGGTTCGGCAAGCAGTCGCTGTTCGTCAAAGGGTTGGGCGTTCTGTTCACCACAGTGATCGTCTTGGCGACTTTGTGGGTGCTCGGCACTTTCGGCCTGATCGGGACATGGGTGGGCCTGGACTACTCGTGGCTCGAGTCGCCGCTGTGAGTTGAACGCGGCCCGGTTTCCTTCACTCGGTTGTCTCACCATGTCGGTAGGGCCGATAACATGATCGTGCGCGTGCTCGCAGTGGGTACGACGCCTGTCTAACTTGTCGCAATACCTTTAGGAGCACATCGCCGTGACCAGTCCCGCGCCAGAGCACTCAGCCGCCCCACTTCGGGTGCCCGCGGGGACGACCGCCGGGACTGCAGTGCGCGAAGCCGGATACCCCACGAAGGGGCCCGACGTGATCGTCGTTGTCCGCGATGGCGAGGGAACGCTCAAGGATCTGTCGTGGACACCTGAGGTCGATGTCGACGTCGAGCCGGTGGCAGCATCCACCGAGGACGGCCGCAGCGTCATCCGGCACTCCGCGGCCCACGTCCTCGCGCAGGCGGTTCAGAAAGAATTCCCCGACGCGAAGCTCGGCATCGGTCCGCCGATCAAGGACGGCTTCTACTACGACTTCGCGGTGGACCGCCCGTTCACTCCGGAGGATCTGGCCAAGCTCGAAAAGCGTATGAAGCAGATCATCAAGGGATCACAGCGCTTTTCGCGTCGAGTGGTCGATTCGATCGAGGACGCTCGGGTCGAGTTGGCCGACGAGCCCTTCAAGCTCGAATTGATCGACGACAAGTCCGGTATCGACGATCCCGAGATCATGGAGGTGGGCGGCAACGAGCTGACCATCTACGACAATCTCGATCCTCGTACCGGCGACAAGATCTGGTCCGATCTGTGCCGCGGCCCGCACATTCCGACCACCAAGCACATCCCGGCCTTCAAGTTGACCCGAAGCTCCGCCGCCTACTGGCGTGGCAACCAGGACAACGCCGATCTTCAGCGTGTCTACGGCACCGCGTGGGAGTCCACTGAGGCTCAGGACGAATACCTCGAACTGCTCGCCGAGGCCGAGCGTCGTGATCACCGCAAGCTCGGTACCGAACTGGACCTCTTCAGCTTCCCCGACGAGCTCGGTTCGGGTCTGCCGGTGTTTCATCCCAAGGGCGGCATCATCCGCACCGAGATGGAGAACTACTCGCGCAGCCGTCACATCGAGGCGGGCTACGAGTTCGTCAACACTCCGCACATCACCAAGGGGCATCTGTACGAGGTTTCCGGTCACCTCGACTGGTACCGCGACGGCATGTTCCCGGCGATGCACGTCGACGAGGAACTGAACGAGGACGGCACCGTGCGCAAGCCGGGCCAGGACTACTACCTCAAGCCGATGAACTGCCCGATGCACAACCTGATCTTCCGTGCTCGCGGACGCTCGTACCGTGAATTGCCGTTGCGGCTCTTCGAATTCGGCTCGGTCTACCGCTACGAGAAGTCCGGCGTCATCCACGGCCTGACCCGCGTGCGCGGCATGACCCAGGACGACGCTCACATCTACTGCACCCGTGAGCAGATGCGCGACGAGCTGACCACCACCCTGCAGTTCGTTCTGAACCTGCTCAAGGACTACGGCCTCGACGACTTCTACCTCGAGCTGTCCACCAAAAACCCGGACAAGTTCGTCGGTAGCGACGACGTCTGGGAAGAGGCGACCGCAACGCTCGCCGAGGTCGGCGAAGCTTCCGGCCTGACTCTGGTGCCGGATCCGGGCGGAGCCGCGTTCTACGGTCCCAAGATCTCCGTTCAGGTCAAGGACGCACTCGGCCGCACCTGGCAGATGTCGACCATCCAGCTCGACTTCAACCTGCCCGAGCGGTTCGAGCTCGAATACACCGGCAACGACGGCGTCAAGACTCGTCCGGTCATGATCCACCGCGCGCTGTTCGGCTCGATCGAGCGGTTCTTCGGTGTCCTGACCGAGCACTACGCGGGCGCGTTCCCGGCGTGGCTGGCGCCGGTGCAGGTCGTCGGAATCCCGGTGGCCGAGGCGTTCGCCGATCACCTGTTCGACGTCACGAAGAAGCTCAAGGCAGCCGGTGTTCGCGCCGAGGTCGACTTCAGTGACGACCGTATGCAGAAGAAGATCCGTAACCACACCACGCAAAAGGTCCCGTTCATGCTCCTCGCGGGCGAGCGTGACGTGGAGGCCGGCGCGGTCAGCTTCCGTTTCCGTGACGGCACGCAGATCAACGGCATTCCCGTCGACGACGCCGTCCGGATCATCACCGAGTGGATCGGCCGCCGCGAGAACGCCTCGCCGACAGCCGAACTGGTGCAGCCAAGCGTGGCGCAGTGAGCGCCCCCGGTGACGACGGTCCGGGTTCGCTGATCGACCACGGCGTCGGTGACCCTGACCATTTGCAGCGCATTTGGTCGCCGCATCGGATGTCGTACATCACCGAGGCGCCCAACACCCCGGGCACGACAGGTGAACCGTTCATCGACATTCCGAAGATGTCGGACGAAGAAGGACTGATCGTTGCCCGCGGTGAGCATGTCTATGCGGTTCTGAACCTGTATCCGTACAACCCGGGGCACCTGATGGTGGTTCCGTACCGCAAGGTCGCGGCACTCGAAGACCTGACGCCGGAGGAGAGCGCCGAGTTGATGGCGTTCACCCAGCAGGCGTTGCGGGTGATCAAGAGCGTGTCGAATCCTCACGGATTCAACGTCGGCCTGAATCTCGGTGCCGCTGCGGGCGGTTCGCTGTCCGAGCACCTTCACCAACACGTAGTGCCACGTTGGGGCGGCGACGCCAACTTCATCACCGTGCTCGGTGGGGTAAAGGTGATGCCGCAATTGCTGCGGGAGACCAGGGGACTACTCGCCGGTGCCTGGCAACAATAGGTTGACGCATCCGGCTTCATGGCAGGATGCATTGCTGCAACGAGTTCCGAACCGGAACTCACGACGGGGAGGGTTCCTGCGGTGTTGAGCTTCTTCGGGCGCGCATCGGTGTCCAAGGTGACGGCACCTATGGGGAAGGCGCTGGTCAAGACCGGTCTGACGCCGGACTCGGTGACGGTGATCGGCACGGTGGCAAGCGTCGCCGGTGCGGTGACGCTGTTTCCGTCCGGACATCTGTTCTGGGGAACCATGTTCATCTGGTTCTTCGTCATGTTCGACATGCTCGACGGCGCAATGGCTCGTGCTCGCGGCGGCGGAACGCGGTACGGGGCGGTACTGGACGCGACCTGCGACCGCGTCGCCGACGGCGCGATTTTTGCCGGCCTGGCCTGGTGGGCGGTCTACCACGAGAACAGCAAGTGGCTGCTCGTCGCGACGCTCATCTGCCTCGTCACCTCGCAGGTCATCTCGTACGCGAAGGCGCGCGCGGAGGCGAGCGGGCTGACTGCGGACGGCGGGTGGATCGAGCGCCCGGACCGATTGATCATCGTGTTGGTCGGATCCGGCCTGACGGGTATGGGTCTTCCGTGGGCAATCCACATCGCGATGTGGGTACTTGCCGCCGGAAGCATCGTGACGGTCTTCCAGCGAGTGCTCGCGGTGCGCAATTCCCCTGGCGCCCGGGAACTTCTGCCGATCGCCCCGGCCGCATCGACGGTCGAAGGTGCGCCGAACACGGACGGCGAGGCAGAGAAATGAGCTTTGCCGAGCGTGCAACCGACCTGGGATACGCCGCGGGTTGGCGTCTGGTGCGAAGCCTGCCGGAATCGGTGGCGGTCAAGCTGTTCGACGCCGGAGCGGATTTCGCGGTACGCAAGGGCGGACCCGAACAACTCAGGAAGAACCTCGCGAGAGTTCTGGGCACGACGCCGGAGGAAGTTCCGGATCAGTTGATCAAGGATTCTATGCGCTCGTACGCCCGGTACTGGCGTGAGGCATTCCGTCTACCGTCGATGGACCTGGTCGCGACAGGTAAGGCGTTGCATGCGCTGGTCGAGGGCCAGGAACATCTGGAAAAAGCAATGGCAGCAGGTCATGGCGCGGTATTGGCGCTGCCCCACAGCGGTAATTGGGACATGGCCGGCGTGTGGTGTGTTCAGCAATGGGGTGGGTTGACCTCCGTTGCCGAACGGCTCAAGCCCGAATCCCTGTACGAACGGTTTGTCGAATACCGCGAGAGTCTCGGTTTCGAGATCTTTCCGCTCAGCGGCGGGGAGCATCCTCCGTTCGTCGAACTGTCCAAGCATCTGCGCGAGAACAAGATCGTGTGCTTGCTGGGGGAGCGCGATCTGGCGAAGAAGGGTGTGCCCGTCACCTTCTTCGGAGAACCCACTCGCATGCCCGCCGGCCCGGCGAAGCTCGCGATCGATACCGGCGCGCCGCTACTTCCGGTCCACTGCTGGTTCACTCCCGACGGTTGGGGTTTCAAGATCGACCCGCCGATCGACGTATCCGGCGGAGTCGGCCCGGCCACGCAAGCACTTGCCGACCGTTTCGCGGTCAACATCGCAGCGCACCCCGCTGACTGGCACATGCTTCAACCGCTGTGGCGCTCGGACCTTTCCGAATCGCGGCTCGCCCGCATGGAGGGTGAATGAAAATCGGCATGATCTGCCCGTACTCCTTCGACGTCCCCGGCGGCGTCCAGGCGCACGTGGTGGATCTGGCCGAGGTGCTGATCGAACGTGGTCACAAAGTGAGTGTGCTTGCGCCGTCGTCCGATGACGACGAGTTGCCGGATTTTGTGGTTTCCGCAGGTAAAGCCGTCGCGATTCCCTACAACGGTTCTGTTGCGCGGTTGTCTTTCGGCCCGACGGCGAACAACCGCCTCCGCAAGTTCATCGCGGAAGGTGACTTCGACGTTCTACATATCCACGAACCCAATGCGCCGAGTCTGTCCATGCTCGCGTTGCGCATCGCGGAAGGCCCGATCGTCGCCACCTTCCACACGTCGACCACGAAGTCGTTGGTGCTGAGCACGTTTCAGGGTGTCTTGGCTCCGTATCTCGAGAAGATCAGCGGCCGGATCGCAGTCTCTGAGTTGGCGCGTCGTTGGCAGGTCGAGTCTCTCGGATCCGACGCGGTCGAGATCCCCAACGGCGTCGATGTCGCAGCGTTTGCCGAGGCCGATCTGTTGCCCGGCTACCCGCGCGAAGGTGGAACCATTCTGTTCCTCGGTCGCTACGACGAACCGCGCAAGGGGATGGCCGTCCTCCTCGGTGCGCTGCCGGAGTTGGTCGAGCGTCACCCGGATCTCGAAGTGATCGTGGTCGGACGCGGCGACGAGGAGAAACTCCGCAAAGAGGCGGGTAAGTACTTCAAGCATCTCCGCCTGCTCGGGCAGGTCAGTGACGAGGAGAAAGCGTCGGCGCTTCGCAGTGCGGACGTCTACTGCGCGCCCAATCTCGGCGGTGAGAGCTTCGGGATCGTGCTGGTCGAGGCCATGGCGGCCGGTACCGCCGTCGTCGCGAGTGAGTTGGACGCCTTCCGTCGTGTTCTTCGCGACGGCCAGGCCGGCTTGCTGGTCCCCATCGGGAACTCCGATGCCCTGGCCGAGGCAATCGATTCCGTTCTCGGTGACCCGGATCGACGACGCGCGCTGGTCAACACCGCGACAAGTGTTGTTGCCGAATACGACTGGCCGGTGGTGGCCGAACAGATCCTGCGTGTCTACGAGACCGTCACGGTTGGCGGCGCCGGCGTACGCGTGGTGGGTTCATGACCTTCTCCGCTCTGACGATCTTCATTCTCGGGCTTGTCGCTGCCGTCGTCCTGGTCGTCGGACTGTGGGCGTACGGGACGGCGAACCGACTCGATCGACTGCATGTGCGTTCGGATCAGTCGTGGTTGGCGCTCGATGCGGCTCTGTCCCGTCGTGCCGCGGTTGTCCGCGCGGCGGCGGTGGACATGAACGCCGACGACGCGCGCAGATTCGTCACCTTGGCGGACGCCGCCGAACGTGCGGATCGTCAGGATCGCGAGCTTGCCGAGAACCGGCTGTCCAATGCTCTCGCTGCCTACGGCACGACGTCGCTGCGACCTCAACTGGTGGCCGAGTTGGCCGATGCCGAGGCGAGGGTCCTGATCGCTCGGCGGTTCCACAACGACGCGGTGCGCGACACTCTCGCGTTGCGTACGCGTCGACTTGTTCGCTGGCTGCACCTCGGGGGAACGGCACCGCTACCTCAGTACTTCGAGATATCGGAGCGCACGACCGCGGCGGCGGTGCCCGAGGGCATCACCGTGGATACGTCACGGACCTCTGCCCGCGTGGTGATGCTGGACGAGGACGATCGGGTGCTGCTGTTGCGCGGCCACGATCCCAAGATCCCGAACACTTACTTCTGGTTCACCGTCGGCGGCGGGCTCGAACGGGGCGAACACCTGCGGGCGGCTGCCGTTCGTGAGATCGAGGAGGAGACCGGATTCGTCGTGGCTCCGGAGAATCTGCGAGGTCCACTCTGGCGTCGTGTGGCGATTTTCCCGTTCGACGGTGAGCTGATCCGTTCGGAAGAGCTGTTCTTCGCTACGCGCACTCACGGCTTCGAGCCGGTCTTCCAAGGCCACACGGAATTGGAGCAGCGTGCCATCACCGGCCATCGCTGGTGCAGCGCCGACGAGATCCGCCAATTGGCCAAGTCCGGTGAGCCGGTCTACCCGTTGGATCTGGCAAACCTCCTGGTGGAAGCGGCGACGATCGCGGACGGTACCGAGGATCCGGAAGTGCGTTCCATCCGCTGATCTTTCGGTCGTTCAGTGCTCGCGGGCAGTCTAAGGCCAGCAATGGCAAATTGGATACGGAATCGAAGGCCGGTTAGTCCTAGAGTTCTGGCCAGAGGCCTCCGAGCGAATGAACTCGTGTGTTCGCCGTGCCTCGTTTCTTTTGTCACGCCACTACTGCAGGAGTTTGCTGTGAGCACCCCCGACTCTGCCCCCACCACCGCCATCGGCACCGCCCGCGTCAAGCGCGGCATGGCTGAAATGCTCAAGGGCGGTGTGATCATGGACGTGGTCACCGCTGAGCAGGCCAAGATCGCCGAAGACGCAGGCGCCGTCGCCGTCATGGCACTCGAGCGGGTCCCCGCAGACATTCGCGCACAGGGCGGCGTCTCGCGCATGAGCGACCCGGACATGATCGACAGCATCATCTCCACCGTCAGCATCCCCGTCATGGCCAAGGCACGCATCGGTCACTTCGTCGAAGCGCAGATCCTGCAGAGCCTCGGCGTCGACTACATCGACGAGTCCGAGGTCCTGACCCCGGCCGACTACGCCAACCACATCGACAAGTGGAAGTTCACCGCTCCCTTCGTCTGTGGCGCCACCAACCTCGGCGAAGCGCTCCGTCGCATCAACGAAGGCGCGGCCATGATCCGCTCGAAGGGTGAAGCAGGCACCGGAGACGTCTCCAACGCCACCACCCATATGCGCACCATCCGCGGCGAGATCCGCCGGTTGACCTCGCTGAGCGAGGACGAACTGTACGTAGCCGCCAAGGAACTGCAGGCCCCGTACGAACTGGTCGTCGAGGTCGCCAAGGCCGGCAAGCTGCCGGTCACCATGTTCACCGCGGGCGGCATCGCCACCCCGGCAGACGCTGCCATGATGATGCAGCTCGGCGCCGAGGGCGTGTTCGTCGGATCGGGCATCTTCAAGTCCGGCAACCCGAAGCAGCGCGCCGAGGCCATCGTCAAGGCCACCACGTTCTACGACGACCCGGACGTGCTCGCCAAGGTCTCGCGCGGACTCGGCGAGGCAATGGTCGGTATCAACGTCGACGACCTGCCCGTCGGACACCGCCTCGCAGAGCGCGGTTGGTGACAGCAGGTTCGACGACCGGGCTCAGTGCCTGAAAGTCCTCACAGACGAAGGGGCGGCGGTTGCGTTGGCAACCGCCGCCCCTTCGGGGTGTGGCAGACCGATCAGATGCTGTCCGATACCTCGAACACGAACTCGACCTCGACGGCACTGTTTCGGGGTAGTTCGGCGACGCCGATCGCGGAGCGTGCGTGTTGTCCTGCCGTGCCGAAGATCTCGGCCAGCAGGTCGGAGGCGCCGTTGATCACCTGGGGTTGCTGCGAGAATCCGGATCCGGAAGCAACAAATCCAACAACCTTGACGACGCGAACGATGCGATCGAGCCCGACCAAGGCATCGACGGCCGCGAGTCCGTTGAGTGTGCACAACCGCGCCGCCTGGGCGGCGTCTTCGACGGAGACACCTTCGCCCAACTTGCCGATGCACGTCGTAGTGCCGTCGACGAGCGGCAATTGTCCCGACGTGTAGACGTATGCCCCCGTCTGAACAGCGGGGAGGTAGGAGCCTGCCGGGGTAGCGACCGGCGGGAGGGTCAGGTCGAGTGCTGCGAGTCGTGCGGTCCAGGTACTAGCGTCGTTCATCGAGTTCCTCAATGGATTCTTTTGTCTGGGAATGATGCTCGAGTCTGTCATCGGGAGTCTCGGCAAGTCCAAGTCGTATTTGCGCCCACCCCATCACTTTTGGTGATATTCGCCGTCGTCGGATTCAAAATGGTGTTCGAGTTGGCTACCTAAACTGTGTCGTATGTCGTCAATTCGTAACATCTCACTGGGGATACCTGTCCGTTCCGGTCACATACTCATACTCGACGGCACGGACTCTGTCACGGGGGAGAACTTTCATCGATTGATCGGTGGCGGTATCGAGTTCGGTGAGACGGCCGAGGCAGCGCTGCGGCGCGAGTTCGCGGAGGAACTCGGCGTCCCGTTGGGAAGCGTCGAGTTGCTCGAGGTCGTAGAGAACATCTTCGAGTTCGAGGGGCGACCTGGGCATGAGATTGTCCATGTCTTTGGAGTCGACTCGGCTGACATCGATGCGTTTCCGCTCGACGTGCAACTCCGAGTCCTAGACGAAGGTAGTCCAGTCCACTGGGTATTGAGTGGTGGGTCCGACCGCCCTATCTACCCGGCCGAAGCTGCCCGCATTATCAACGCCCTGGTTCAGTAGGGGAATCCGTTGCCGGAACACGAGTGGCCGCAAAGGTTGCTCCGCAACAATTTTCGGTCAATCAGGATTGTTCGGACTGATTCCTGGAAATCATGGATATCGAACGTATATTCGAATAATGTTGAGGAATGTTCGATGATGGAGTAGGAAGTTCGGGTACCGCAGCGCAGCTGTCCGGTGCTGAATCCGACTGCGCCCTCATCGATCTCATCGCCGATCTGCATGCGCGCGAATCGATGCTCGTGGAACGGAAACTGGCTGCCATTGCCGAGTTTTTCGAGCGTCGCAGCGCTGACCACACTGATAACGGTGCTTGGTCGTCTACCGCTCACGAACTGGCTGAGGCCGAGCTCGGCGCGGCATTGACCATGGGCCGTGCCGCAGCGGGAAAGTTGATCGGTCTCGGCTTTTCTCTCAAGACTCGCCTCCATCGCACGCGTGCCGCCATGGCGCGCGGAGAACTGGATTTGTATCGAGTCGGATTGATCGACTCCGCTACGGCCAACGTAGCCGACGATTTGATCGACGAGGTGGAACGGCAACTCCTCGAAAAGATTTCAGCACCACCGATACATGGCGGTACCGGCATGACGGGCCGCCGATTGACGGCGGCCATCGACCGTATCGTCGCCGTGGTGGATCCGGAGGGGATGCGCGAGCGTCGACGCCGCGCCCTCGCTGACCGGTTCGTGGGTGTGAGCGCTGCCGAAGACGGAATGGCGCGGATATTGGGGAGTATTCCGGCGGAGGAAGCACGGGCTTTCGACCGTCGGTTGCGGGAGTTGGCAATGTCGGTGTGTCGACACGATTCCCGTAAGTACGAGCAACGACGAGCTGACGCATTGGGAGCGTTGGTATCCGGGTCGACGATTCTGCCGTGCGATTGCGGCCGGGACGAGTGCCCACAAGATCGAAGCGGGATTGTGGTGGTGCGTCGGCCGTTGGTTCACGTGGTCATGCTGGAATCAACGCTTCAGGGCGGTGACGCACCAGGTGCAGACGAACCCGCTCACCTCGACGGTTATGGAGTGATCAGTGCAGAGCATGCACGTGACATCGCCGCGGGTGCGCTGATTCGGAATGTGAAGGTACCAGCCGACGCCGCGCTCGAGGCTGCCGGTATGGGCGAGCCAGTACCTTCGCCCGTCGTTCCTTCTGCGTTCGTGTACCGCCCGGGCGCTGTCCTCGACACCTGGGTGCGGGTGATCGCAGGAAGCTGCCAGTGGTTGCACTGCGATGTCGCTGCGTGGAATTCAGATCTCGATCACACTGAACCCTTTGATCATCGCGATCCCACTCGTGGTGGAAAGACCGTGGCCTCGAACTTGAGTGCCTATTGTCGAAATCATCACCGCCTCAAGCACTCCGGTCAGTGGGTGCACACCTCGAACCCGGACCGCAGCGTCATGCTGACCTCGCCGACCGGACATTGCTACCGAACGAGGCCGTCAGGTCTGCTGGCGGGAATGCTCGAGCCTGTACTGCCCGAGGGTGGTCGGCGTCGGCGCACACGTCTGGAAAACAAAGCCGCTCGTGTGCGGGGTGAACGCCGGCGGCAGCGGTTACGAATGCACCTCCGAATGAAGAAGAAGGCCCGGAGGAGGACCTTCGACGGCGGAGGCGATCCACCCCCATTCTGAGTAGGGCGGCATGCAACTCCATGATTTTGTATGCCCACTTTGGTGGCCGGGGGTGCGTCAGGCATTGTGTGAAGGTCGGTAGACGTCGGTACACGGGAAGATGTGGAGCATCGATGGCGAGGATCGAAGAAATTCTGGAGTTGGAACGCCTCGAGCGGGACATCTTTCGAGGAATCATCGCGGAGACCACCCTGACCCGCACTTTCGGCGGCCAGGTCGCCGGACAGGCATTGGTGTCGGCGGTACGCACGGTCGATCCGGCCTACTCGGTTCATTCGTTGCACGGATATTTCCTGCGTCCGGGAAATCCGATGGAGCCGACGGTTTTTCTGGTTGATCGTGTTCGGGACGGTCGATCGTTCGCGACCCGCTTGGTCACCGGAATTCAAGACGGGCAAGCCATTTTCACGATGTCGGCGTCCTTCCACGTCCAAGACGAAGGCATCGAGCACCAGGACGAGATGCCACCCGTTCCTGACCCCGAGACCTTGGCCATCGCCCAGGATTCGGAGGATCCCGAGACTGCGTGGTTGGCCCGTGAGTGGTCCGATTGGGACCTTCGAATGGTGCCGAAGGCCGACATCGACAAACGTCCGGGCGCTGCCGCGCAGCAGCAAGTGTGGTTCCGTTCCCGCGAGGCACTCCCGGACGACCCGGTATTTCACGTGTGCACGCTTGCCTACATGAGCGACATGACGCTGCTCGGATCTTCTCGCGGCCCCCACATGGACGTCGCCATGCAAAGCGCTTCGCTCGATCACGCCATGTGGTTCCTGCGGCCGTTCCGCGCCGACGAGTGGCTGTTGTACGACCAGACGTCGCCGTCAGCGGGCTTCGGTCGCGCCCTGACGCAGGGACGAATCTTCGACAGCCGAGGAAATATGGTTGCTGCAGTCGTCCAGGAGGGTCTGACCAGGCTGTATCGCCCGAAGTGAGGTCGGCCGACGTGAGATCAATCGCAGTGAGACCTTCACTGGCGAGACCGCACCGCAGGCCGGGCCGGATGGTCGTATCTGACCTCGAAATCGACCTCCTCGGACACTTCTGATCGGTGTTCGAGGAGTGCCTCGACGGTCCACAGATCTGCCTCCGGTGTGTGCCGCCGCATGGCAGGTTCGCTCATGTCCAGGCGGACGCTGACGTCGAACTCCAGCCCGCGCCCGAGCAACATCGGACCGGCGATCACGATGACCGCGCGCTCATGGACGGGGATACGGGTCGACCGAGCCGATCGATCGGTGGGTTCGTCCCAGAGTTTCGGCAAGAACGCCCGTTTTGTGCGGGCTGCGGTGATCACTTCACGATCGAGTGCCGGATAGTCGAACCAGATAGTACGGTAACTCAGCGCATCCTCGTGGCCGAACTCGTATCGCAGCGAAGCCGGCCGCACGTAGTCGTGCAGTGACACAACAGCACTCGGCCTGTTGCGCGACTCGACGGCGGTGCCGACCAGTTCCGCGAGCCGAGACGGCTGTGCACAATCAGGTCCGTCGATCGCTACTACCGCCACCGACGGAAACGATCCGCTCAGCGTTGCAATCTGCTCGGCCAAGGCGAGGGGACTGGACGGGATGAATGTACTCACGCCCACCATGGTGCCGTGCCCGCTCGCCGAGGCGATATTGTGAACCGTCATCGCGCCCAGTGCGGCGGTCTATGTTTTCGGAGGACTCATGGTTGGTATCGAGGAGATCCTCGCGCTCGAACACCTGGAGAAGGACATCTTCCGTGGGGCGGTCCATCCCACCGCACTTCAACGGACGTTCGGCGGGCAGGTTGCCGGGCAGTCGTTGGTTTCTGCCGTGAGCACCGTTGACGAGAGCTACCACGTGCACTCGTTGCACGGATATTTCCTGCGCCCGGGCAATCCGAAGATTCCGACGGTCTACCTGGTGGACCGCATCCGCGACGGGCGCTCGTTCTGCACCCGCCGGGTGAATGCAGTTCAGGACGGCAAGACGATCTTCACGATGTCGGCCTCGTTCCACGTCGACGACGAAGGTATCGAGCACCAGGACCGGATGCCCTCCGTTCCGGCGCCGGAGGACTTGCCGGATGCGCAGACCGTTCCGAAGTTGGCTGAATCGCAGTTCTATCAGGAGTGGAAGAACTGGGACATCAGAATTGTGCCCGCTGAGCAGAGCGCGTCAGCGCCGGATCTCGCCGCGCAACAACGCGTGTGGATGCGCTACCGCGAGGCTCTGCCGGATCGTCCGCTGCTGCACATCTGCACGCTTGCGTATCTCAGTGACATGACCCTGCTCGGAACTTCGAAAGTCCCGCACCGCGGCGTGAAGACGCAGACTGCTTCGCTCGATCACGCGATGTGGTTCCTGCGTCCGTTCCGGGCCGACGAGTGGTTGCTCTACGACCAGACGTCGCCGTCGGCAGGTTTTGGTCGCGCGCTCACCCAGGGGCGTATCTACGATCGCGATGGCAACATGGTGGCAGCGGTGGTTCAGGAGGGTTTGACGCGTCTCGAACGCGAACCCGACAGCCATGAGAGCAAGAACAGCCGTGAGAACAAGACAGGAACTGTGTGATGACGCGTCCGTTGATCGGTGTACTCGCCCTCCAAGGTGATGTTCGCGAACACCTTGCCGCACTCGATGATTCGGGAGCGGATGCGGTGGGTATCCGGCGCCCGGAGGAACTCGACAAGGTCGATGGCATCGTGATCCCCGGTGGCGAATCCACCACGATGAGCCGGCTTCTGCAGGTGTTCGAACTGTTGGATCCGCTTCGTGAGCGTCTTCGCGGGGGGCTGCCGGCCTACGGTTCGTGTGCCGGCATGATTCTGCTGGCGAGCGAGGTACTCGACACCCGGCCGGACGCCGAACATCTCGGCGCCATCGACATGACGGTGCGCCGCAACGCTTTCGGCAGACAGGTCGATTCTTTCGAGTCCGACCTGGAGTTCGAGGGCATCATCGGAGATCCCATCCGCGCCGTCTTCATCCGCGCGCCGTGGGTGGAGCGAGTTGGACCGGGCGTAGAGGTTCTTGCGCAGGTTCCCGCCGCCGCGGGGGAGGCCGCGGGCCGGATCGTCGCGGTTCGGCAGGGCTCGGTGATCGCCACTTCTTTCCATCCCGAGGTTACCGGGGACCGTCGAGTGCACGAGATGTTCGTCGATCTGGTTCGCGGATAACTGGAGTAGTCAGCCTCGGCCGAACCTACAGCTCCAGTTCGCAGGCAAGGATCGCCGCCTGGACGCGTGAGGTGAGGTGCAACTTCGACAGAACTCGCGACACGTGCGACTTCACCGTCGGAGCACCGACACCGAGTTCACGCGACAGTTCGGCATTGGACAGTCCCGTCCCCAACAGCGCGAGCACCTCGCGTTCACGATCGGTGAGCTCGCTCAATCCCAGCGGTTCGGTGGGTTTGGGTGCACGCTGAACGAACTCGCCGATCAGTGCACGCGCCGCGCGAGGAGCGAGCACTGCATCTCCGGCCGCGACGTTGCGGATAGCGCTGGTCAGCTCGTCCGCGGTCGCAGTCTTGAGCAGGAATCCCGAAGCACCGGCGCGCAGGGCCGCGAAGACGTATTCGTCGAGGTCGAAGGTGGTCAACACCAGAACCCGGCTGCGGGTCGTCCCGATGATCTGACGCGTCGCCTCGATGCCGTCGGTGCCTGGCATCCGGACGTCCATGAGTACGACGTCGGGTTGATGCGTGCGGGTGACGGTGATCGCCGACGCTCCGTCACCGGCTTCTGCAACGACATCGATGTCGTCGTGCTGCCGCAGGATCATCGCGAGTCCGGACCGGATCGCGGCGTGGTCGTCGACCAGGGCGACGGTGATCACTGATCCGTTCCGTTCGGCGCGGGGACCGGTAGCTGTGCGCATACCGTCCATTCTCCGTCGACCGGAAGTGCGTCGAGTGAACCGCCCAGCAGTTCGGCGCGGTGACGCATGTTTGCAAGTCCGTGCGTTCCCGCCCGAAAACTGGATGTGTCGCGACCGACGGGGTTTCGGATCTCGATCTGTAATGCATTGTGCTGGAGAGAGATCGACATCGAGATCGGTGCACCAGGCGCATGCTTGAGCGCATTGGTCAACGCCTCCTGGGTGATCCGGTACGCCGTGTGATCGACCACGCTCGGCAGGTCGGCAGTATCGATGTCGATCGCAACGTGCACGGCGGCGCCGGCTGCCCGAACTGCGTCCAGGACGACGGGCAACTCGGTCAGCCGCGGGGGAGAGGAACGCGGGTCCGGGGTCTCGTCGTCCCCGGCGTGGAGCAGTTCGATCATCGACCGCATCTCGGAAAGGCCCGCGAGACTGCTCGATCTGATCGCTCCGATCATCTCCCTCAATCCGTCGTCGGGTTGGCCCCGTTCACCGGAGAGAGCTGAGGTGGACAGTGCCGCCTCCGAATGGATTGCGATGGCGGAGAGGTGGCTTGCGATGACGTCGTGCAGATCGCGCGCCATGGTTGCTCGTTCGTGAGCGACCGCGGCCTCGCGGTCCAGAGCGGCGAGTGCTTCGTGGACTCTGGAACGCTCGCGTTCGGCCTCGGTCAGTTCGACTTGTCGACGGATGACCAGTGCCCACCACACCGGCGTACCGAAGAACAGAGCGGTCACGACGCCTGCCCCAGCCGCAGCGCGGACGTCCTGGGCGGACAGGTAGACGAGGGCTGTGAGCGCGGCAACCGTCACCGCGGTCAGAGAACAGACCACTCGGCCCAACCGCGCCGTCCCGTACAGAACTGCGGCGTAGGTGAGATCCGAGAGGACCAGCCACATCGGCAGAGTCGGGCCAAGGGCGGCGTCGACCGCGACGATGACGGCCCCCGCCGCCAAGGCCGTTGCCGGACGCACCCGCCGGAACGAGTCGATCGCACACAGCAGAGCCAGCATCCCGATCCGAACCCCGGCGGGAACGTCGGCGACACCTCCGACATCGGTCCACATTTGGTACAGGCCGACCAGGTAGAGGAGTACCCCGATCGCGAACAGGCCGAAGGCGATGAGCGGATCGTTCCACTTGCCGACACTCCGACTTCTGGTCACCACAGACTTATCAGAGCACATCGGGGCGCCTGACTTGTCATACCAAATGATGAGGTCGGCGTTGTTCCGATGGCTGATGTGCGGATTCGAGAGAGAAGACAGGCTCGACGTATGAAAATTCGCTTCGAGTTGATGATCGGCATTCTCTTGGTCGTCGGTGGCGGCTGTCTGTGGCTGTTCGCGCGTGACGCCGAGTTCTTCTGGTTTCGCGGCGGACCACTCGGCGTGATCCTCGCGATCATCGGTGCCTTCGACATCGTGAATGCAGTCCGAACGAGGGAGACAGCGATACCCGAGCGCCGAAACGACTGACGTGGAACTCGTCCTGCTCACCACGCTGGGCGGGCTCGCCCTGCTGGACAGTACGAGCATCGGAACATTGGTCGTCCCGGTCTGGATGTTGTTGATGCCGGGACGACCGCAGGTTCGCAGGCTGCTGACGTATCTGGTGGTCATCACGACGTTCTATTTTGTTGTCGGGGTGGCAGTCTGGACGACGGCACGGGCAGGTATGCCTGTCGTCGCCCCGCTGCTCGAAACCCCCGCCGCCCGCGGTGCGCAGTTGATACTCGGTATCGCGTTGTTCGCGTGGAGCTTTCGATTCGATTCCGAGAAGAGGCGCACATCCGGTCAGGCCGATCGAACCCATGTTTGGCGAGAGCGGGTGCTCGGCTCGGGCAGTTCCGCGAGAAGTGTTGTACTTCTGGCAATTGCTGCCGGGACCGCCGAGTTGGTGACGATGCTGCCCTACTTGGCGGCGATCGCGATGATCACCGCTGCTGGGCTGCCCGCAGTCGCGTCTGCGTCGATACTTGCCGGATACTGCCTGATCATGGCCATGCCCGCAGTGCTTCTGTTGTGCGGGCGGGTCGTGGCCGGCAACCGCCTCGACAAGCCGCTGCGCCGAGTGGACTCGCTGATGTCTCGCTACGGCGACAGCGCAATGGGTTGGGTATTCGGCATTGCCGGTTTCTACCTCGCCGGCAATGCCGCTGCCGTGTTGTTCGTGAGTTGACGTTGTTCGTGAATTGACGTTGTTCGTGAATCAACCAGCCTGAACCAACGAATTGATCAGCTTCACACCGTCTTCCGGGTGATCGACGGTTACGGCGAACAGTCGTCCGCTCTCGAGAGTGACCACGATGGCCTCACCCGAGCGGAGAGTGACGGCTGTTCCGCGCGGTGTCATTCGGTAACCCCATCCGCCCCATTCGGCTGGACGTATCGCGTCGACTGATGCGGACTTCACCTTCGAGATGGGGATCTTCTTCCATCGAACGCCCCAGGAACTGATGCCGACACCGTGACGGTCGACGCGCACGGTGATCGACGCGAATGCTGTGACGGCGAGTGTGGACACACCCAGGATCACGGCAACCCACCAATCCGAGTACGCGGCAGTCGCGATCACGAGAACTACGAGGCCGGCGGTAACGATCCACGGCCAGACGCTGCGGACCTGCCCGACCCACACTGCACGTTCGGAGGCCGTCAGCGGAGTGTCGAGCGTCGGGGTCGGCAGTGGCGACTCCGGGCCGCTTCGTTGCTGGTCAGGCAGCGCGTATGCCAGAACTCCTACGAGTACCGCCGCGATCGGCGCAAGAATCCACCAGCCGATACGCGCGGCTTCCGGCGACCCGGCGTCGATCGTCAGGGCGACGCTCAGAATCCAGATCGTCGCCAGTGTCGCACTCGCGATCGAGGTTACGGCGAGAAACAAGGGCGCGTTGTCGCTCGAACGGGCCGCGACGACACAGGCGCAAACGACAGCCACCAGAGAAATCACCAGCGCGATGGCGAAAAACGTCGTCGTGGTGCTGAACCCGTCCGGGGTCGATCCGGACCAATGGCTCGCGACGGTTTCGGGCAGGCGTTCATCCCACGCGAAGCGCGCGAGAACCAGGATCAGGGTCGGGATCAACGTCAGTGAAGCTGCTGTCCAGAGTCGGATCTTGCTGGTCGTCATTGTGTGCTGGTCTCCTTGATGAGGTCGAGCATGTGCGCGGTGTCGAGTCCGAGATTTCGGGCCTGCCGCACGAACTCGCGCGCAGATTCGTTGAGAGCTGTTCTTCCCGAGTCGAACTCGGCGCGAATAACGGCGCCACGTCCGCGTCGGAGGTCGATCAGGCCTTCGTCGCGGAGTGTTGCGTACGCCCGAAGAACCGTGTGGAGATTGACGTCGATCGAGTCGGCGAGAGCGCGAGCGGACGGCAGACGGTCACCGGGACCGATCTCACCGCGGATGACCGAGCCACGAACCCCGGCCGCAATCTGCTCCGCGAGTGGAGTTGTGGAGGCGTGATCTATTCGCACCAACATGTTTGCATTCTATGCAAACAATGCGTGGTTTGACTAATTCGTGTCGGGGGATGCAGCGAGTTGTGACGTGGGACGGGTAACATCGGCAGAGCTGAAAGACGCGCATTCGGCGTGCGCAACGCAGCAGGAAAGGGGCTTGAATCGCATGAGCGGCCACTCAAAATGGGCCACCACCAAGCACAAGAAGGCTGTGATCGACGCACGTCGTGGCAAATCCTTCGCGAAGCTGATCAAGAACATCGAGGTGGCGGCACGAACCGGCGGTGGCGATCCCACGGGCAACCCCACCTTGTACGACGCCATCCAGAAGGCGAAGAAGACGTCTGTTCCCAATGACAACATCGAGCGTGCGCGCAAGCGCGGCGCCGGTGAAGAAGCGGGCGGCGCAGACTGGCAGACCATCATGTACGAGGGCTACGGACCCAACGGCGTCGCCGTTCTGATCGAGTGCCTCACCGACAACCGCAACCGCGCAGCCGGTGAAGTTCGCACCGCGATGACCCGTAACGGTGGCAACCTCGCTGACCCGGGTTCCGTCTCCTACCTGTTTGCTCGCAAGGGTGTCGTCATGCTCGAGAAGAACGGCCAGTCGGAGGACGACGTCCTGATGGCTGTGCTCGACGCCGGTGCCGAGGAAGTCACCGATCTCGGTGAAACCTTCGAAATCGTCAGTGAGCCACAGGATCTGGTTGCCGTACGGTCGGCACTTCAGGAAGCCGGCATCGACTACGACTCCGCCGAAGCCGATTTTCGCGCTTCCGTCGAGGTTCCCTTGGATGTCGACGGCGCACGCAAGATCTTCAAGCTCGTCGACGCGCTCGAAGATTCTGACGACGTGCAGAACGTCTACACCAACATCGATCTGTCCGACGAGGTTCTCGCGGCGCTCGAAGACTGATTGCTTTCAACTCAACCCGGCCCTGACGTCCGCGTCCGGGCCGGGTTGCGTGTTGATGCGGGGTAGTAGTCCCGCGCACCGCTAAGCTATCGAACAGCTGTTCGGTATGGAGAGGTGTGACAAGTGCGCGTGCTCGGAGTGGACCCAGGCTTGACTCGCTGCGGGTTGGGAGTGGTCGACGGGAGCAACGGCAGGAAAGTGCGCCCCATTGCGGTCGACGTGGTGCGGACTCCGGCCGAGATGGACCTCGGTTCTCGGCTTCTGCGGATCTCCGATGCGGCTGAACTGTGGATCGAGCAGTACAAGCCGGAGGTGGTCGCGATCGAGCGCGTGTTCGCGCAGCACAACGTCAGTACCGCGATGGGGACGGCGCAAGCAGGCGGAGTTGTCGCGCTCGCTGCCGCCAGACGCGGCATTCCGGTGTGTTTCCACACGCCCAGCGAGGTGAAGGCCGCCGTCACCGGCAGCGGTAACGCCGACAAGGCGCAGGTCACTGCGATGGTGACGCGAATTCTGAATTTGAAGACGGCGCCGAAACCGGCTGACGCTGCCGACGCTCTGGCGCTGGCGATCTGTCACTGCTGGCGAGCACCGATGATCGAGCGGATGGCCCGCGCCGAGGCGATGGCCGCTGAACAAATGCGTAAGTATCAGGCAAAATTGGCCGAGACGAAGAAGGCAGGTTCACGATGATCGCGTCGGTACGCGGCGAGGTACTCGATATTGCGCTCGATCACGCGGTCATCGAAGCGTCAGGTGTCGGCTATCGGGTCAATGCCACCCCGGTGACTCTCGGTGCGCTGCACCGGGGAAGCGAAGCGCGACTGTTCACGACGATGATCGTTCGCGAAGACTCGATGACGCTGTACGGTTTTTCCGATACCGAGTCGAAGGACCTGTTCAGCCTCCTGCAGACGGTTTCCGGAGTCGGACCGCGCCTGGCGATGGCAACTCTCGCAGTTCTCGAACCGGACGCGCTGCGGCGGGCGCTCTCGGAAGGCAACCTGACGGCGTTGACGAGGGTGCCCGGTATCGGAAAACGCGGCGCCGAGCGCATGGTTGTCGAACTGCGTGACAAGGTCGACGCCGTCGCGACGACGGCCGGCGCGGCGTCCGGCGTCGTCGTCGGCAGCTCGATCCGTGATCAGATCGTCGAGGCTCTCGAAGGTCTGGGCTTCCCGATCAAGCAGGCTGAGCAGGCCACGGATTCGGTTCTGGCGGAATCGCCCGAGGCCACCACGTCGGTCGCACTGCGTTCCGCTCTGTCGCTGCTCGGTAAGACTCGATGAACTTCGACCCGATCGACGATTTCGACGACGAGTCGCAGGTCTCTGCCGAATTGGTGGCGGGAGACGGTGATGTCGAAGCGAGTCTGCGCCCCAAGAGTCTCGACGACTTCATCGGTCAACCTCGTGTTCGCGAACAACTGCAGCTCGTGCTCACCGGAGCAAAACTTCGTGGCAGCACGCCTGATCACATCCTGATGTCCGGTCCCCCCGGGCTCGGCAAGACGTCGATGGCGATGATCATCGCGGGGGAGTTGGGCTCTTCTCTGCGGTTGACGTCCGGACCGGCGCTCGAACGCGCCGGAGACCTGGCTGCGATGCTGAGCAACCTCGTCGAGGGCGACGTGTTGTTCATCGACGAGATTCACCGAATCGCTCGTCCGGCCGAGGAGATGTTGTACCTGGCCATGGAAGACTTCCGTGTCGACGTCGTCGTCGGTAAGGGGCCGGGCGCCACGTCGATTCCTCTGGAGGTTGCACCGTTCACGCTGGTCGGTGCGACTACGCGGTCGGGTGCGCTGACCGGTCCGTTGCGCGACCGCTTCGGGTTCACCGCTCACATGGATTTCTACGAACCCGAAGAGCTGCAACAGATTCTGATGCGTTCGGCCGGAATTCTGGGCGTCGATCTCGAAGTCGATGCCGGTGCCGAAATCGCACGACGCTCGCGGGGGACACCGCGTATCGCGAACCGATTGCTGCGCCGGGTTCGCGACTTCGCCGAGGTGCGCGCCGACGGAATCGTCACCATGGACGTCGCTCAGGCGGCCTTGGCCGTCTACGACGTGGACCAGTTGGGCTTGGACCGTCTCGACCGTTCGGTACTGAGTGCTTTGGTGCGTTCGTTCGGCGGCGGGCCCGTCGGCGTGTCGACGCTTGCGGTGGCCGTCGGCGAGGAACCGTCGACGGTGGAAGAAGTGTGCGAGCCGTTCCTGGTCCGGGCCGGAATGATCGCCCGGACGCCGCGAGGACGTGTGGCTACCGCCGCTGCCTGGACTCAACTCGGAATGACACCGCCGCCGGATGCCGCAGCGGGCGGTATCGAGGTTCGTGTCAACGAACCGCAGGCCACGTTGTTCGATCCGAACGGCGAGTGAATTTCGACTGGAAAGGCCTACTTGAACGGCCGATCTGTCAGGAATCCTCAGCAACTAATGGCACACTGGTGTATTGCGTAGGTCCATCCGGGACCATCGCGGCGTAAAACGTGCAACACAACCGAGGTTGATCAACACATGTCGAGTTTGCTTTTCCCCCTCTTGATCCTCGCACTGCTGGTGCCCATGTTCCTGGGCATGCGCAAGCAGAAGAAGGCCTTGGCCGCGACTTCCGAGATGCAGGACTCGCTGCAGGTCGGCGATCGGGTGCAGACCACGGCCGGGCTCTACGCCACGATCGCTTCCCTGGACGACGACACCGTGGACCTCGAGATCGCGGACGGTGTCATCACCACCTGGTCGCGTCTGGTCATCCGTGAGCGCGTCGTCGAGACGACCGAGACCGACGAGTATGACGACGACTCGATTTCCGAGATCGAAGAGTCTGCTGCCGACACCGAAATCCGGCTCACCAAGGAGTCCTGACTTCGTCGAACTGGTACGTGTTCTAGAGTTGTGAACTCGGACACACGTCCAGATCGGTTTGTCCGCTCTTACACCAGCAGCTCAGTTCGCCCCGTTGATCAATCGTTGCAGTTCGAACGCCGCAGCTCGGGTGGTCGTCGACCACCCGAGCCGTGCACTTACTGAAGCTCTGCACCTACCGAGGAGACTTAAAGATCGTGGCACCTTCCACCGGAACGGTGCATCCGGTCCGCTACCTGGCCCTTTTCGGGGTCCTGGTAGTGGCACTGTATGCCCTGGTGTTCTTCACTGGAGACAAGTCGGCCACGCCGAAGCTCGGCATCGACCTGCAGGGTGGAACGCGCGTCACGTTGACCGCTCGTACCCCGGACGGCAGCGCTCCCAGTCAGGACAGTCTCAAGCAGGCTCAGGAAATCATCGAGACCCGCGTCAACGGTCTCGGCGTTTCCGGTTCCGAGGTCGTTGTCGACGGTGACAACCTCGTCATCACCGTTCCCGGCGACGACAGTGCGCAGGCTCGCTCGCTCGGCCAGACCGCTCGTCTGTACATCCGCCCGGTGACGGGTTCGATCGACGTCGCCACCCGTGACGCGAATCGGACAGCTACGCCTGAGGCGCCGGCGGCCGAAACTCCGGCCACTGATGCACCGGCCCCCGAAGCACCCGCTGACGGGACGCAGACGCCGCAGAACCGTCCGTTCCTGGCTCAGGACCCGACTACTCCCGAGGCAACGCCCGCGCCGCAGACAACGACTCCGGCCCCCACCGGGGACGCGCCGAGCGACGGCACCGACGAAGGCGACGCAGCAGCAGCGGAAATCGCCGCAGCGCGCGCCCTCCGGCAGAGCAGCGATCCGACAGTGCAGCAGCAAGCAGTGGCGAACCTCGACTGCTCCGTCGCGGATCCGCTCCGTGGAAACGACGACCCGACCCTGCCGCTGGTCGCGTGCTCGCAAGACGGACTGAACATCTATCTCCTCGGTCCTTCGATCATCGACGGCCAGGAGATTGCCGACGCGTCTTCGGTCTTCAACTCGCAGCAGTCGCGCCACGAGATCAGCCTCTCGTTCAAGACGACCGGCAGCAACACCTGGGCCGAGTTCACTTCAGCCAACATCGGCAAGCAGGCAGCGTTCACGCTCGACTCGAAGGTCGTCAGCGCTCCCACGATTCAAGGTGCAACGCCTGCGGGTAGCGCCACCTCGATCACGGGCAGTTTCACTGCCGAGAGTGCCAAAGAACTTGCCAACACACTGAAGTACGGTTCGCTTCCGCTCTCGTTCGCAGCCTCTGAGGCCGAGACGGTCTCGGCCACGCTCGGCCTGGCCTCACTGCAGGCGGCATTGATCGCCGGCGCGGTCGGTCTCGTTCTCGTTCTGCTGTACTGCCTCGTCTACTACCGCATGCTCGGCGTCCTGACGGCGTTGTCGCTGATTCTCTCCGGAGTCATGGTCTACGCGATCATGGTTCTGCTCGGCAGATACATCGGCTTCACGCTCGACTTGGCCGGCATGGCTGGTCTGATCATCGGTATCGGTATGACCGCCGACTCGTTCGTCGTGTTCTTCGAACGCATCAAGGACGAAATGCGTGAGGGCCGTAGCTTCCGCTCGGCGGTGCCACGCGGTTGGGCAAGAGCACGCCGAACAATTCTTTCCGGCAACGCGGTGAGCTTCATCGCCGCTGCAGTTCTGTACGTGCTGGCGGTCGGACAGGTGCGAGGATTCGCCTTCACCTTGGGTCTGACGACCATTCTCGACGTGATTGTCGTGTTCCTCGTGACGTGGCCGCTGGTCAGCATGGCGTCCCGTTCGGCGTTCTGGTCCAAGCCCAGCGTCAACGGTCTCGGCGCAGTGCAAGAGGTTGCCCGCGAACGTAAGGTTGCCGCCGCTGCGTCGGCTAAGGAGACACGAGCATGAGCGAGTCCAACAACTCCCCGGTGGGGTCCACCAACAGTTCCGCCGCCGAGTCCGCCGATGCGGCGGCCCGGTCGGAGATCACTGACTCAGGCGTCGATCAGGGCGCGATGCCCAAGCACAGCTGGCTCTCGCGGTTGTACACCGGAACGGGTGCGTTCGAGGTCGTCGGCAAGCGTCGCTTCTACTACGGACTGACCGGCGCTCTGGTCGCCATTGCGCTGCTGAGCATCATCCTGCGCGGCTTCACCTTCGGTATCGATTTCGAAGGCGGATCACGCATTCAGTTCCCGGCCGAGGGCGGAGTCGAGACGTCGGCGGTGGAAACCGTCTACTCCGACACACTCGGGTTCGAACCGGTCAGCGTGCAGACAGTCGGCTCGGGTGCCAGCGCAACCGTGCAGATCCGGTCGGAGACGTTGAACGCGACGCAGATCAACGATCTTCAGTCGGCTCTCTTCGACGAGTTCCAGCCCAAGGACAAGAACGGGAACCCGTCGGCGCAAGCCATCAGTTTTGCGGACGTGAGTGAAACCTGGGGCGGCCAGATCACCAAGAAGGCGCTGATCGCGCTGATTGTGTTCCTGGTGATCGTGAGTATCTACATCGCCATCCGCTTCGAGCGGGACATGGCGGTAGCTGCGATCGTTGCGTTGTTCTTCGACATCATCGTCACTGCCGGCGTCTACTCGCTCGTCGGTTTCGAGGTGACGCCCGCGACGGTGATCGGTTTGCTTACCATTCTCGGCTTCTCGCTGTACGACACCGTGGTGGTGTTCGACAAGGTCGAAGAGAACACCCGCGGTGTTCTGCATCTGACGCGCCGGACGTACGGCGAGCAGGCCAACCTCGCGGTGAATCAGACCTTGATGCGATCGATCAACACGACCGTCATCAGTGTGCTCCCGGTGATCGCTCTGATGGTCGTCGCGGTCTGGATGCTCGGCGTCGGCACACTCAAGGACCTTGCGCTCGTTCAGCTCGTCGGCATCATCGTGGGTGCGTACTCCTCGATCTTCTTCGCGACGCCGCTCCTGGTGTCGATGAAGGAACGCTGGGGACCCGTTGCCGCGCACACTCGTAAGGTGCTCTCGCGCCGGGCTACGCTGGCCGAGAAGGGTACGCAGACGGTTGCCGTCGGCGCACCACTTGCACGCCGTGCGCCGGTTGCTCCGCAGCCGGGTGCGCGGCCGACCGGAAAGCGAAACAAGAAGGGGCACTGAACATGCTCCCAAGAACACGCACACTGGTTCGATCGATGACGTTCGTTGCGGCCACCGCTGTGGCTGCGGGTTCGTTGGCGGCCTGCTCGGAAAGCGCCGAGCAGGTTCCGTCCATCGGATATGCCATCGACAACTCCATCTCCACGTACAACGCCAACACGACAGCTGGATCGGTGTCCGGGGCGATGGCCGCGTTCGGCCGGGTGCTTCCCGGCTTCACGTTCACCGGCCCGGCCGGAGCACCTGTCTCCGACACCGACATCGGAACGGCGTCTGAGTTGCCCGGTGACGTGCTCACGGTCTCGTACAAGCTCAATCCGGCGTCCGTGTACTCCGACGGGATTCCGATGTCCTGTGACGATCTCGTCCTCACCTGGGCGGCGTCGAGTGGCAAGTTCACCGAAGACGTCGATGGTGCCGTGAAGCCCATGTTCGACACGGCGAACAATCTCGGATACGCGGACATCGACCGGATCGACTGCCAGAGCGGGGCGAAGGACGCGACGGTGTTCTTCAAACCCGGGCGATCGTTCACCGATTGGCGGTCGTTGTTCGGTGCGACTGCGTTGATGCCTTCACACGTCGTGACGCAGCGCACGGGTGTCAGCGACCTGGTGAGCGCGGTGAATGCCGGTGACACCGAAGCGTTGTCGAAGATCGCGGACTTCTGGAACACCGGGTGGAACCTGACTCCAGGTCAGGTGGACACCTCCGTACTGCCCTCCGCTGGTCCGTATCGAATCGACTCGTACAGTACCGACGACGGCCTGGTGCTGGTCGCGAACGAGCGGTGGTGGGGCAACAAGCCTGCGACCGATCGCATCGTCGTCTGGCCACGTGGTGTGAATCTGACCGAGGATCTCGACAAGAACTCGATCGAGGTAGTCGACGTCGCTTCCGGCTCGGCTGGCGAACTCGGTACTCCGTCCGGGTTCGACGTCCAACAGATTCCGTCGCGGTCGATCGAGCAGTTCGTTCTCGCGACCTCTGGTTCGCTGGGCGACGAAGCCGCCCGTCGAGCGTTCGCGCATTGTGTTCCGCGTACGACTCTGTTCGAGAAGTTCGGGCAGACGGAGAATGCGCCGCAGGCGGGTTTGGGTTCCGGCGTGGTCGATTCGCGACTGATGGCGCCGGATTCACTCGTTTACAGCGACGCCGCTGCGGTCGACGGTGATCGGTACGCCAATGCCGACATCGAGGCTGCGAAGACGTCGTTGTCGGAAGCCGACCTCGACCAGTTGACCGTCCGGGTCGGGTACCTCGCACCGGACCCGGTGCGGGCGCAGATCGTCTCCGAAGCGAAAGCCGCGTGTGCTCCGGCGGGAATCACGGTCGAGGACGCAAGTAGCGACAGCTTCGATCCTGCGAGTCTGCAGACTGGGGGAGTCGACGCCGTGCTTTCCGGTATGGCAGGCAAAGTCGGCGCAGACGGAACAGCGAGCATGATCGACGCGCGTGGAGCGCTGCGATCGGGCAACGGCGCAAACCTCGGTACGTACGGAAATGCCAGGATCGATCAGATCATCGATCAGTTGAACGTGGATGCGAGCACGAGTGCGCAATTGGGACTCTCGGTGGAGGCGGAGAACATCCTGTGGACCCAGGTGCCTACGATTCCACTGTTCAATCAACTACGAACTGTCGCTGTAGCTCCAGGCATGTCGGCAGTGTTGGTCAATCCGACTCGGGCCGCTACCGGCTGGAACATGGACAGATGGGTACTACGCAGATGAGCGTCTCGAATGGTGTTGCCTTGCACACGACTGAAGAATTGATCGCAATCCACCGGGCTGCCGGGGACGCCGTTGTTCGGCTGACCCGCTGGGCTGACAACTTTCCCGGTCCCGGTGTTCGGTTCGCCGATCTGACTCCGGTGTTCGCCGACGCCGAGGGGTTCGGGGCCGTGCTCGATGCCCTTGTCTCCTGTGCTCCGGACGCCGACACGATCGCCGCCGTCGATGCTCGTGGATTCCTGCTCGGTGCCGGTGCGGCCGCGAAGATGGGTGCGGGAGTCGTTGCCGTGCGGAAGGTCGGCAAACTGCCGCCGCCGGTGCTCTCTCGTTCGTACAGCCTCGAGTACGGATCCTCGACTCTCGAGATTCCCGCAAACGGCTTCGATCTCACCGGGCGGAATGTTCTGGTGATCGACGACGTTCTGGCTACCGGAGGGACACTCGAGGCGGCTGTACAGTTGGTCGAGTTGGGTGGAGCGAACGTCGTCGGCGTCGCAGTGGTGCTCGAGATCGAGGAACTGCGCGGTCGAGATCGCTTCTTGAAGTACCCACTGACATCACTGGTGAAGGTCTGAGTATTAAAGTTGTCTCCTGGGGGTCGAGTTAGACCTCCAGGGCAATTACCCGATGCAGGGCGGTTGCCTCAACCAACTCGGTGGTAGGAGGTGGCGACATGACGTCGAATCTTGATCGATCACAGAACTCGGGTGCAGTGTCGCAGGAGACGGGTGCAGTTCCGGCTCCGGAGACGACACCATCGAAGTCCGCGGTGCCCGACGATTCGGGATCTGCGCAAACTACCGGCAATCGGGGTGGGCAGAATCTGGCCGTGCCCGCTTCCGCCTCCCGTAGGGTGCGCGCTCGGCTTGCTCGACGCATCACCGGTCAGCGCAACGCCACCATCCGCCCGGTGCTCGAGCCGTTGGTCAGCCTCCACCGTGAGCTGTATCCGAAGGCCGACCTCGCGCTGCTCCAGCGTGCGTACGACGTCGCCGAGGACAGACATTCGAGCCAGCGGCGCAAGTCCGGCGATCCGTACATCACGCATCCGTTGGCCGTCGCAAGCATTCTGGCCGAGTTGGGTATGGACACCACCACCCTCGTCGCAGCCCTTCTGCACGACACCGTCGAGGACACCGGTTACTCACTCGAAGAGTTGACCAAGGACTTCGGTGACGAGGTCGCTCATCTCGTCGACGGAGTCACCAAACTCGACAAGGTCGTTCTGGGCACCGCAGCCGAGGGCGAAACCATCCGCAAGATGATCATCGCGATGGCGCGGGACCCGCGCGTGCTCGTGATCAAGGTTGCGGATCGTCTGCACAACATGCGCACGATGCGATTCCTGCCGCCCGAAAAGCAGGCACGTAAGGCGCGTGAGACTCTCGAAGTCATTGCACCACTTGCGCATCGGCTCGGAATGGCGACCGTCAAGTGGGAACTCGAGGACCTTTCGTTCGCGATCCTGCACCCGAAGAAGTACGACGAGATCGTTCGACTGGTCGCCGATCGCGCGCCCTCTCGAGACACTTATCTGGCCAAGGTTCGCGCCGAGATCAACTCGACTCTGTCCGCCTCGCGGATCAATGCCATCGTCGAGGGCCGGCCCAAGCACTACTGGTCGATCTACCAGAAGATGATCGTCAAGGGCCGCGATTTCGACGACATCCACGATCTGGTCGGCGTGCGCATTCTGTGCGAAGAGGTGCGTGACTGTTACGCCGCGGTCGGTGTTGTCCACTCGCTGTGGCAGCCGATGGCCGGACGCTTCAAGGACTACATCGCACAGCCGCGCTACGGCGTCTACCAGTCGCTGCACACCACCGTCGTGGGACCGGAAGGCAAGCCCCTGGAGGTCCAGATCCGGACCCAGGACATGCACCGGACCGCGGAGTTCGGTATCGCCGCGCACTGGCGGTACAAGGAGACCAAGGGCAAGCACGCGGGCGACATCGCCGAGGTCGACGACATGGCGTGGATGCGTCAGCTACTCGACTGGCAACGTGAAGCGGCCGATCCGGGGGAGTTCCTCGAATCGTTGCGTTACGACCTCGCGGTCAAGGAGATCTTCGTCTTCACGCCGAAGGGCGACGTCATCACGTTGCCTGCCGGATCGACCCCCGTCGATTTCGCGTATGCGGTGCACACCGAGGTCGGGCACCGATGCATCGGTGCCAGGGTCAACGGCCGACTGGTCGCGCTGGAACGAACTCTCGAAAACGGCGAAGTGGTGGAGGTCTTCACGTCGAAGGCTGCCACCGCCGGGCCGAGCCGTGATTGGCAGACGTTTGTCGTCTCGCCGCGTGCCAAGGCGAAGATCCGTCAGTGGTTCGCGAAGGAACGCCGCGAGGAGGCGCTCGAGTCCGGCAAGGATCAGATCGCGAAGGAGGTCCGCCGTGTGGGACTTCCGTTGCAGCGGTTGATGAATGCCGAATCGATGAGCACGATCGCGCACGAACTTCGCTATCCCGACGTCTCGGCGTTGTACACGGCCGTAGGCGAGAGTCAGGTGTCGGCGCACCACGTCGTGCAGCGACTGGTTGCTCATCTGGGCGGCGTCGGCGCCGTCGAGGAGGAACTGGCCGAGCGTTCGACGCCGTCGACCATGCCGGTGCGCACCCGCAGTACGGGTGACTCCGGAATTCTGGTTCCCGGAGCACCGGGCACGGTGGCAAAACTCGCGAAGTGTTGCACGCCGGTACCGGGCGATTCGATTCTGGGCTTCGTCACGCGTGGCGGCGCGGTCAGCGTGCACCGTACCGACTGCACCAACGCCAACTCGCTCCACGATCAATCGGAGCGAATCATCGACGTCGAATGGGCACCGTCAGCGACATCGGTGTTCCTGGTCGCGATCCAGATTGAGGCGCTCGATCGTCATCGGTTGCTTTCCGACGTCACCAAGGCGTTGGCCGACGAGAAGGTGAACATCCTGTCGGCCTCGGTCACCACCTCAGGTGACCGAGTGGCGATCAGCAAGTTCACCTTCGAGATGGGTGACCCGAAGCACTTGGGTCATGTTCTCAACGTGGTTCGTAACGTGGAAGGCGTCTACGACGTCTACCGCGTGACCTCTGCTTCGTAAAATGCTGTGCGCCTTTATTAACCGCGGGCGGTTAATAAAGGCGCACAGGGGGTCAGGCGACTACTGCAGTCTCGATGGTGATCGGGGTGTTGGGTGCACCGCCGCCGGTTGCTCCCATGCCACCGTCGTCGCCGTCGGCCGCGATCTTCTCGATCGTCGCCAGGCCGGCGTCGTCGATCTTTCCGAAGACCGTGTAGTTGGGCGGCAAGACCGAATCCTCGTAGACGAGGAAGAACTGACTGCCGTTGCTGCCCGGTTTACCCGAGTTGGCCATTGCCAGCGTGCCGCGGGGGTAGACGGCAGGCAAGGAGAGTGCCGGATCGTTAGCCGGGTAGGCAGTGGTCGGGTACTCGTTGTCGAAGCCATAGCCCGGTCCGCCCGTGCCCTTGCCCGAGGGATCGCCGCACTGCAGGATCTGTAGACCGGGTGTGGTGACGAGTCGATGGCACGGGGTGTCGTCGAAGTACTTCTGCTCGGTCAAGCTCACGATGCTGTTGACCGTGCAGGGGGCTTCCGCCCGGTTCAGTTCCATCCCGATCGGGCCGGCCGTAGTCGTGAGCGCGACGTTGACGGTTCCCTCGGTGGACACACCCGTGGAGTTCGGCGGATTGACGGTTTTTGCTGCACCCGCCGCGCTCGGGTACGAGCAGTCGACGGTCGCCGAGGCCGGAGTCGGGACAGGCGGGAGTGCGTCGAACTGTGACATGTCGAGCGGCGGCATGTCAGCCGTTGTCGTCTTCGCCTTGGAGGTGCTGGACGGCGAGTCCGAGCTACCGGAATCACTGGAACAACCAGCCAGAAGCAGCGCCGCGGCGCTTGCGGCGGCAATAACTACAGGAAAGCGCATCACAGGTTTACGTCGCATCAGTCGAGCCTTACTGTCTTGATGTCGGTGGTCAGATTCGGCTTGCCGTCACCCTCTGGCGTCGATCCGCCGGCCGCGACCTTGTCCAAAGTGGCGAGCCCGGTTTCGTCGATCGTGCCGAAAACCGTGTACTGCGGGGGGAGTTGTGAGTCGCCGTAGACGAGGAAGAACTGGCTGCCGTTGCTACCGGGTGCCCCGGTGTTGGCCATCGCAACCGTGCCGCGCGCGTAGGTGACGGGCTCCTGCGCTGCCGGGTCGGTGGTGGAATACGCCGTGGTGGGGAATTCGTTGTCGAAGCCGTAGCCCGGTCCGCCGGTGCCGGTGCCGGACGGGTCACCGCACTGCAGCACCTGGAGCGAGGGGCTCGTCGTCATGCGGTGGCAGGTGGTGTCGTTGAAGTAGTCCTGCTGCGCCAAGCTCACGAAGCTGTTGACCGTGCACGGAGACTTCGTTCCGTCGAGTGTGAGCCCGATGTTTCCCTGCGAGGTCTCGACGCTGATGCTCGGCGTCGCGTCCGGCGCGGTGGTGGGAATCCCGTCGGTACGAGGAGGGTTGTTGGCCTTGGACGCGGTAGCGCCGTCGGCTGGATACGAGCAGGAAACCGTGTCGGCCAGTGGCGTCGACAGACCGGCCGGCATTGCACCCGCGGTTTGTGGCGTGAGGCTCGAGTCGTCGGCAGCAGTGTTGGTGGTGTTCGCGTCGTCGTCACTGCGATTGCTCAGCCAGATGAGTCCACCGACGACGCCGACTACGACGACCACGCCGAGCGCAGTTCCGGCTATCGTCATCTGCTTGCGCTTGCGGGCACGTTCTGCGCGACGTTCGAGCTGACGCTCGAGCTTGCGTTTCGCCGCCTCGCGGCGTTGCTCGTTACTCGGCACTGCTGTAGTCCTCCGTATCGCGGGTGGATCGTGGTCGGCCGGCCGAGCGACACCCTGGGGGTCGGCTTCGGCAAGCGGCTCTACTCGTCGTCAGAGTCTCCCATTGCAACCTGAGAACTTACTGGCGGGGCAGCAGCTTAGGCTGTAACCGACAGCGTGTTGTTCGTTTCCACCCTTCGAAGAGGAGTTGCCCCCGTGCTCGTCACTGGTTTTCCGGCCGGGATGTTCCAAACCAACTGCTACATACTCGCTCAGGACGACGCGTGCGAGTGCGTAGTCGTAGATCCGGGTCAGGATGCAGCTGAGCCGCTCTTCGAATATCTGGACTCCAAGGACATGTCGGTCACGGCGGTCCTCCTGACGCACGGTCATCTCGATCACGTGTGGTCGGCCCGCGAGGTCTGTGAGCGGTATTCCGTACCCGCGTACATCCATCCCGAGGATCGCTACATGCTCAGCGATCCGGCACGGGGGATCGGCCCGACGATGAAGGAATTCATTCAAGGCATGACGTTCGTGGAGCCGGACGAGGTGATCGAACTGGCCGACGGAGACAAGATCACCGAGGCCGGAATGACGTTCGTCGTGGACCACACACCCGGGCACACGCAGGGATCGGTGGTGTTCCGCACCCAGGCGAACACCGAGAGCGGGCCCGTGGATTTGGCGTTCACCGGTGACACCCTGTTCCAGGGTTCCATCGGGCGCAGCGACCTGCCCGGCGGAAATCACGAGCAGTTGCTCGCTTCGATCGCCCGCAAGCTATTGGTACTCGGTGACGAGACAGTGGTCCTGCCCGGGCATGGCGGAAACAGTTCGATCGGCGCCGAGCGAAGCTCGAATCCGTTTCTCGTTGGACTCAGCGCACAAGAATAAGGAAAAGTACCTCTCGTGAGTAAAGCCAGCACCTTCTCTGCACCCAAGGGCATTCCGGACTACGTTCCGCCGCAGTCAGCCGAATTCGTCGCCGTTCGTGACGGTTTGACGCGCGCCGCGAGGTTGGCCGGATACGGCCACATCGAATTGCCGATCTTCGAGGACACCGGCCTGTTCGCTCGCGGTGTCGGTGAGTCGACCGACGTCGTCAGCAAAGAGATGTACACATTCGCCGACCGCGGTGACCGTTCGGTGACGTTGCGTCCCGAGGGAACCGCCGGAGTCATGCGTGCGGTCATCGAGCACAGCCTCGATCGTGGACAGTTGCCGGTCAAGGTCAGTTACGCGGGCCCGTTCTTCCGCTACGAGCGCCCGCAGGCCGGTCGCTACCGCCAGTTGCAGCAGGTCGGCGTAGAAGCCATCGGGATCGACGACCCCGCGCTCGACGCTGAGGTCATCGCGATCGCCGACGCCGGATTCCGGTCGTTGGGGCTCGACGGCTTCCGCCTCGAAATCACCTCTCTCGGTGACGACACCTGCCGGCCGCAGTATCGCGAACTGCTGCAGGAGTTTCTCTTTGCACTCCCACTCGACGAAGACACGCGTCGACGCGCCGAGATCAACCCGCTCCGCGTGCTCGACGACAAGCGCCCAGATGTACGCGAGATGACGGCCGGCGCACCGCTCATGCTCGATCACCTGTCCGAGAGCTGCAAGGCGCACTTCGACGAGGTGCTAGCGCACCTGGACGCATTGGGCGTTCCGTACGTCGTCAACCCGCGCATGGTCCGCGGCCTCGACTACTACACCAAGACAACCTTCGAATTCGTGCACGACGGACTGGGTGCGCAGTCCGGAATCGGTGGTGGTGGTCGTTACGACGGTCTGATGGAACAGCTGGGTGGACAGCCGCTCTCGGGCATCGGGTTCGGAATCGGCGTCGACCGCACGGTTCTCGCGCTCGAGGCCGAGGGCAAGTCCGTTGGGCCACCGGCGCGTGTCGACGTCTTCTGTGTACCGATGGGTGTCGAGGCGAAGGCTGCACTGGTGAAGATCGCACATCAGTTGCGTGCCAATGGGATTCGCGTCGACCTGGCGTACGGAAACCGTGGCGTGAAGGGCTCGATGAAGGCAGCTGATCGTTCGGGTGCCGCGATCGCTTTGGTTCTCGGCGAGCGTGAACTCGAAGAGGGCGTTGTCGTTGTCAAACAGTTGGCAACAGGTGAGCAGGAGACAGTGGCGCTCGACCAGGTTGTCGACAAGCTCGGGGAACTCGTTGAGCACTGAGGCCGAACCGGTTTCGCTCGATCTGGTTCCCGTGGCGTTGATCGCGCCGCGGCTGAAGAAATTCGCCGTTGTTGTCGTGGTGTTCGGCGTGGTCGTCGGGTTGATCGTCAGTGTGTTCTCGACGGCGACCGTTGGAGTGATCGTCGGCGCCGTCATCGCGGTGCCGACGTCACTGGCGATCCTGATGACGCTGCGCCGGCACATCACGTTGTACGGCAACAGAGTTCGTGCGCAAGCTGGTTTTCGAACCAACGTCGTCGACGTGGCCGAGGTACTCACGGCGGCATTGACGGTGAGGTCCGGCCGGATCAGCGAACTCAGCTTGACGCTCGGCGACGGACGGTCCACCGTGCGGATCCCGCTCGCGCTGTATACCGCGGGGGGTGGGCGCGAGTTGGAGATCCTTGCACTCCGCAAGCTCGCGGACGCGCTGGCGGCCAGCGAGTTGGTACCGGCTGCCGCGTTGTCCTCGGTGCTGATCGAACAGTTGCGTGCCGAAGCCCGCGGCGCCGGACTCGCCGAGCGTCCGCTCTACCGCGCCGTCGAACTCGTGACGGCGGAGGGACGAGTGCCGAGAACCACACTGACAGACCACGAAGTGGCCGGTTTACTCGACTAGCGTGGAAACCGTTCTTACAGCGTTGTAGAACGGACAGTCGTGAAAACGGCAGGTGAGGAGTCGGCAATGAGTATTGCGCCCGTAACCGTCACGGTAACCGGAGCGTCGGGTCAGATCGCATACGGAATGCTTTTCCGCATAGCTGCGGGGGAGATGCTCGGCGCTGACGTCCCGATCAAACTTCGACTGCTCGAGATTCCTGCCGCCGTGTCCGCTGCCGAAGGCGTTGCGATGGAACTCGAAGACGGCGCATTTCCGTTGCTGAGCTCCATCGACATCACCGACGATCCCGATGTCGCCTTCTCCGGCGCGAACGTCGGGATGCTGGTCGGCGCACGTCCGCGGAGCAAGGGGATGGAGCGTGCCGACTTGCTGAGTGCGAACGGCGCGATTTTCACAGCGCACGGGAAGGCGATCAACAACAACGCAGCCTCGGACGTCAAGGTGCTGGTCGTGGGAAACCCGGCCAACACCAACGCGCTGATCGCGATGAACAATGCACCGGATGTACCCGATACTCGGTTCAGTGCGCTGACACGTCTCGACCACAACCGAGCGATCGCGCAGGTCGTGAAGAAGACCGGGGTTCGTGCGTCGTCGGTGCGCAAGGTGTCCGTCTGGGGAAACCATTCGGCGACGCAGTACCCGGACCTGTCCCACGCGACTGTCGCAGGTGAGCCTGCACTCGCGGTGATCGACGACCGCGACTGGGTGGAGAACGATTTCATCCCGACTGTGCAGGTGCGAGGCACCGCCATCATCGCTGCGCGTGGATCGTCCTCTGCGGCGAGTGCGGCCAGCGCGTCGATCGACCACGTCCGCGACTGGGTGATCGGTACCGCCGAGGACGACTGGGTATCCATGGCCGTCTGTTCGGACGGTTCCTACGGGGTGCCCGAAGGATTGATCTCGTCCTTCCCGGTGACCTGTGCCGATGGCGAGTTCGCTATCGTGCCCGACCTCGCGATCGACGACTTCTCACGCGAACGGATCGACCTGTCCGTCAGCGAACTGGAGCAGGAGCGTGCGGCGGTGCGGGAGTTGGGCTTCGTCTGAGGTTTGTCTTGATCAGAGATCTCGGAACAGGTACTGATCGGGATCGTCAGCCCCGAGCACGGGCGGCGACACCATCGGCAGATCGTCGACCATCGAATTCTCGTCGCCGGCAGTGACGAGATACCTCGGGGTAGTGCGTGACGACTCGTCGTCCCGAGATCCGCGGGGTCCACCGCCCAGCATGCCGCCCGGCGACATGCCGCTACTGCCGACTGTCGACGATGGTGCACCCAGGCCGGGCGTTGCTACCGGAACCGGTTGAACTGCAGCAACTCCCGCTGCACCCCTCACCATTCCGCCGGTAGTGCCACCGCTTCCACCCACCCATGCTCCGCCAGAGCTTGCCGTCGCACTGGGTGACGGCGACGCGCCGGCTGCGAGTGACGTCGACGGATTGCCTGCGCCCCACAGCTTGTCGACGCCGGTCGGAAGCCCGGCGCCGGCCTGTGCAGCCGAGGTTCGAACAGCCTCGGTGCCTGGCTGAGTGGAGTCCGGGTGGGTGGAGTACGGCGCATCACCGGCATCGGTTGAGGCAGAAAGAGGTTGGGCGATCTGACGGGCGGCGTTGTTGATTGCCTCCGCACTGACCAGGTTGGAGAGTGCCTCACTGGTCGGTGGGGTCGGCACGGGGATCGGTCCGGCAAGGGCGTTCATGGCTGCGGTGTGCCCGAGCATCTCCCCACGCGTCCGAGTCACCGCCGCGACGGCTGCCTGCATGTGTTCAGCTGCCGAGGCAAGCAACATCGCCTGGCCTGGTGGTGTCCACGCGATGGGCGCGGCAGCTGCAACCGTGGTGGCGAAGGACTGCGCGATTGCCGCGAGATTCGCGTTGCCCCGCTGCACCGATTCCGCGGCGGCGGCAGCAGTTTTCGATATCGCGGTTCCGCGTTCGCTCAATTCTGCGCCGCTGTTCTGGGCGGATCGCGACAGTTCGGTCGCGGCGTCACTGCCGGTGCTGTTCCAGGTCTGGCCCACGTCGGCGACCGCGCTTCGGGACAGTCCCATGGCGTGGTCGATGAGAGTGGACGCCTGATCGAAGATGCCGACGGGATCGATGCCCGCAAAAGTGCCTGTGCCGAGACTCTTCCCGAGTTCGATCAAGGGCGCGAACAGATCTTCGATTCCGGGGAGTGCCGGTACCGGTATGCCGGCGAGCATCGATTCGACCACATTGTTCGGCAGTACCGGGGCAGGAGCGCCACCGTGAAGGAATTCGATGACGGTCGTCGAGTCGTCTTCGGTGCTCACGCGGTCGCGCCCATCGATCCGGCCGCAGCGGTCAGATCTGTTGCGATTGCATGATCTGTGGTGTCGTAGGCCTGCGCGGCTGCACCGGCCGTCGCGGCGTTGCCGGCGTAGAACCTGGCGAGTGCTGCAACATCTTTGGTGTGTGTGGCCTGAGCGCGCGCGAATGCTTCGAGAAATTCGATCCCGACGGGGCCCACGGCCGGTGCGACTGCTGCGATGTTTGCACCCAGATCGACGGCGGCGGCCTGCACGATGCGTCCTGCCGCTTCGGTCGACGTCGAGCCGTACTTTCGGATGCCGTCAGTGGCGACAGTCAATTCGCTCATCATTACCCCCCCAGTTGGTAAGCGTCGTGAGAACTTTAGCGGACCACTGTGGGCCCTTACAGGGAGACGACGCGACCTACTCAGCGGTTCCGGACAACCTGGACGAAGTGGCAGAGATTACATTCGGCTCCGGTGTTGGTATTGCGAGTGCGATCGATTTGGCACACTCGAACCATGCGAACCGCTTCGGACGTCATCCTCCGACTCACGTCCGATCCAGCTCGCTGTGGACTGGTGATGGATTTCGACGGTGTGCTTGCACCCATCGTCGATGATCCGTCGGCGAGTGCACTCCTGCCCGGCGCCGAAGACGTGCTTGCGACCCTGGCCGAGCATCTCGGTGTTGTCGGCTTGCTCTCGGGACGGCCTGTGTCGTTCTTGCGAGAGCGGCTCAGCTTGAATTCCGTTGTGCTCATGGGTTCCTACGGTGTCGAGACCTGGACGGACGACGGAATCGAGGTGCTTCCGGCCGTCGCGGCGTTCAGTGATGCCGTCGCTGAAGCAGAAGCCGACCTGCGCCGCTTGTTCGATTCTCAGGCAGTTCCTGGCATCCATGTCGAGAGCAAAGGCCTTGCGGTGGCCGTGCATTGGCGTCGGGCTGCAGATCGAGCGGCCGCGCAGCGTCTGGTGGAAGCAGCGACAACTGAAATCGCGAGCCGGACCGGGTTGCGGCGTGAGCCCGGGAAGTTGGTCGAGGAATTGCGCCCACCCGTTGAGGAGGACAAGGGGACAGGCCTCCTTCGCGCGATCGCGGCCGCAGGGGTCGACGTCGTCGCGTACGCGGGCGACGACCGGGGTGACCTACCGGCCTTTGCCGCTGTCCTTGCCTCGGGTGGAGAAGCGTTGGTGGTCAAGGGCGACGACATCGCACCGGAAGTGGCTGCTGTCGACGGCGTCCAGTTCGACGGCCCGCAGGCATTCCTCGATTGGATGAAAGAGCTTGCCGCGCAACTGGAACGCTGACGCGTAAGGTCAGTCTGCCAGGAACTCGACCAGGTCTTATTTCGAGGTGCCGCGTCCGCGGGGCAGAGTGACGCGAACCCGCGCGTGCCCTGTTCCTTGGCGTGATCGACAAGCGCTGCGGGTTCTGTCAACGCGAAACTGGCCGCACCGGAAGGGCTCCGGTGCGGCCAGTTTTGGTCTTGGTCGGTTTGCGACTCGGTCAGGCGTCGCGCTTGTTGACGACGGCGATGCTGATTCCGAATATCACCAGCACAAACGCTGCGAAGTAGAACAAGCTTCCCCAAGGGCCCCAATGGAAATTGGTGCTCGAACCCGAAGAGAGGAAGTGGTCGGCGTTGGCGAACGGGAGGAACGGTGTGACGTTTCTGCCGAAGGATCCGAACATGCCGAACAGGCTCTCGATGAGCAGTGGCCACAGCAGCAGTAGTGCAATGGCGCCGGCGGACTGACGAAGGAGTGCTCCGACGGCGATGGCAAGGGCAACGCAGAGGAACGCGAAGATCGGTACGCCGTAAACGGCGCGCCAGGCGTCGGCGTTGTCCAGTGCCAGATTGGTGGAACCTTCAGAGCCTGCCGCAGCTTTGGTGATGAATACCGCGCCGAGCATGAGAACGAAGGACAGCACCGCGCCGAAAGCCCCGATCAGGCCGGCTTTGGCGATCAGAACCGAAGCCCGACTCGGGATGGCCTGGAAGGTGGTACGGATGATGCCGAAGCGGTACTCGCTGGTGATCGCGAGCGCCGCCATGATCATCAGGACCATGACGCCGAATCCGGATACTCCTAGCCCCGCGTCGTTGAACGTGGGGAGGAATTTCTCGAAATCAGGAGTTCCTGATGCGGCTTCGTCGTTGTACGCCTGAATGCTCGAACTCGACGAACGCCCGATCATCCAGGCGACGCCCAACCCTAGGACGATGATTGTGATCGTGCACCACAGCGGCGACTTGGTCGTGGTGATCTTGATACGTTCAGCACTGAGAACAGCCATTACAGTGCACCTCCCATAGCGTGCTGTGTGTTTGCGTGGTGGGCTCCGGCGCCCGGATCGATACCGGATGCGTGGTACTGGACATCGTCCCCGGTCAACTTCATGAACGCATCCTCGAGCGATCCCTGCACAGAAGCCAACTCGTGCAACACGATTCCCTGCGAACCAGCCAAACCACCGATCACATCGGTGGTCGAATCCACGACCACCAACACCGGCTCCGATCCTGAATGTTCCTCGCGGACAGTCAGTCCCTGGGCAGTCAATGCGGCATGGAGAGCGTCCAATTGTGGGCTGCGCACGCGCACCGTCGACTCCGACGAACGATCCACGAACTCCGCGACCGTCGAATCCGAAATCAACCGACCCCGACCGATCACCACCAACTGCTCCGCCGTGAGCGCCATCTCCGACAGGAGGTGACTCGACACGAGCACCGTGCGGCCCTCGGCCGCCAACCGCTGCATGAACTTACGAATCCAGACGATGCCCTCCGGATCGAGACCGTTGACCGGCTCGTCGAACAACAACACCTTCGGATCCCCCAACAACGCACCCGCCAACCCCAGACGCTGCGACATACCGAGCGAGAACCCGCCGGCCTTCTTGCCCGCCACCTCGGACAATCCGACCAACCCGAGCACCTCGTCGACGCGGGACTTCGGGATCCCGTTCGAAGCAGCCATCCACTGCAGATGTGCACGCGCACTGCGATTGGGGTGCACCCACTTCGCATCCAGCAACGCACCCACCGTCCGCAACGGCGTCTTGAGCTCGCGGTACGGCTTGCCCTCGATCAACGCCGCACCCGACGTCGGCTGATCCAGACCCAGGATCATCCGCATCGTCGTCGACTTGCCTGCACCGTTCGGGCCCAGGAAGCCCGTCACGATGCCCGGCTTGACCGTGAACGACAAGTCGTCCACCGCTTTCGTCGGTCCGTAAACCTTGGTCAATCCCCTCAGTTCAATCATGAGGAGAACTGTGCCCTACCGGCACTGACCAGCACATCGGTCCCGAGGATGACATGAACCCTGAGATGTGAATACGGCAGTTCAGGGAAAACCCTGTGCTCGACCGGAAGTCGGAACTGGCGCGGCATGCGGGTAGGGCGCATCGAAGTCGCCGTCGAACAATCGCCAGTAGAAGTCGTTCATCTTCGCAGCGGCGGGCGCGTGCCGTGTCACGATCGCGGCCACCTCTGGTGTCACATCACCTGGAATATGACCTGTGGCGCATCGTCGTACGTACTGGTTGCGGGCGACTGGTCCGCCGCTCGTCGGCCTCGGTACCCCGCAGACCTCGGTCACCAGCCAGTTGACCAGAAGCATGGCGGCGTAGTCGGCGTCATGAGTGGCGTGGCGCAGGACGAAGTCGTGCTCGGCAGTCGACAGGTCGAAGTGTGGGGATGTGGCCAGTCCGAAGTCGGTGAGATAGATCCGCTCCATGTCGGTGCGCATGTTGCCGAAATGTCCGTCCATGTGCAGCAACTGTCGATCGCGCAAGAATGCCACGATCTCCGAAAACTGTCGCTCGACTTCGGCAGCTTTGGCGGACGGGTTGTCTTCCAGCCAATTCGAGATCGGGTGTTCGATGTACTCGCAGAACAGTACGAGGCTGCACGGCGCAGCGACAAGCGCTTCGAGACGGGTCCGCACTTCACGGCTGGCGCCGGCGGTGTGAACGGAATCGATGTCGGCGTGTTCGGCCGCAACGGGCGAACGTCCGGGAAGTATCCGCCAGTGGTAAAGCATTGGGAACGACTGTGTTTCGCCGGCCAGAACGGCATCGGTGACCACGATGTTCGCGGCCAGTTCTCGCCAGGCGTTGAAGCTTGGGCCACCAATGCCGTACTGGCAGAACGTCGGCAGATCGAAATGGTTGGAAGTAGAGCCCACCTCGGCGATTTCCCGCACGCTCAGTGGGATGCGTTTGGTGAATACCGGAACGCCGTTGAGCCTGTTGTCATAGACCCTGATCACTCCTGCGGCGCCGCCTACGCCGACACTCGAGATTTGAACGGTGTCGACCAGTCGGGCCAGTTCGACATCGTTCTGGGAAGACAGGAACGCCGACAGCTTTCGGTGGCGGTCAATCCTGACGTCTGTCATTCCACGACTGTGCCACAGGCTCGTCCGGCTTCGATTTCGCGGAGCCGCCTGTCGAAGTCACCGATTCTGGCGGTGTCCTCGTAGTAGTCCTCTTGCTCGATGATCTTTCCCACTTGGTCCGAACGAGAAGCACTGTTCGATTTCGATAGATGACGGCGCCGTCGGGGCCAAGGGCTCGGTCGTCGAAACGGGCGAGCAGGGTCATGCGCCAGAGTGGACCACCGAAATACGCTTCGGTGACCGCGCCTTGAAGCCCCGCATCGACAAATTGTTGGAGAAACGTCTCGATTCGGTCCCCATCGTTTCATCTTCGAAGCTTGTCGTGGCATCGAATGCCCTGTCAACGATGTGCCCTGGTCTGCTGATATCTGACAGAGAATTGGATATTGACAGTGACTGTCACAATAGGTGAGACTCGCATTATCGAGAACGGCCGGATCTCGGCCGAGGCGGGAGGACGTTGCTGATGTCACTACGGGAGAGACAGCGGTTGCAGGTGCGAGCAGACATTCAACGTGCGGCATTCGATCTGTTCGCGCGTGACGGTTTCGAGGACGTGACCACCGAGCAGATTGCGGCGGCAGCGGGGGTGTCGGCGAGTACGTACTTTCGGCACGTTCGTAACAAGGAGGATCTGCTGTTGGAGCCGGTCAGGCAGGGCGGTGCCGGAATCGTGACGTTGCTCGAGGATCGCCCACCGACCGAGTCGGCTGATCTTGCGATCTCACGGGCAATCCTCGAGCGTTCCAATGCTTTCGAGTCCTCGGAGATCGATCAGTGGCGATCGGCGTTCCGTACCGCGCCGCACCTGATGGATCGAGTCGCGCTGATCGCGCCCGAACATCGTGATCGGCTGGTCGAGTTGGTGGCACAACGTATGCAACTCGATCCGGAAAACGACAGCCGCCCAGGACTTCTCGTTCATTTGATGTTGGCGGCGGCGGAGTTCGGTTATCGGCAATGGATACGTAACCCTCACAAGCGCGGGGCATCACTTCCCGTGTGCGTCGAGGGGGCGCTCGACGCTGTTCGAGGATCCCGGTGGCACACGCAGGACGAAGATGACACGAAAGGTCGTGACCAGTGATGGACGAGAACTCTCCGGGCGCCGTGCCGCCCGTAGTAGATGTGCCCGTAGTGGATGTCGTTGTTGTCGGATCGGGGGCTGCCGGCATGTCCGCAGCCATCACCGCAGCCCGCAACGGACTCTCGACGATACTCGTGGAGAAGTCCGAATACTGGGGCGGTTCGTCGTCCCGGTCCGGGGGCGGCGTGTGGATTCCGGGAAACTCGATACTTCGCCGCGAGGCACCGACAGATGATATCGACTCTGCGCGAACATATCTGAAGAGCATTGTCGGAGAGGATGCAGACGCCGACCGAATCGACACGTATATCGATCGGGGTCCGGAAGCCCTCGATTTCCTGATTCGTCACTCTGCGTTGGAGCTCGAATGGGTGAAGGGGTACTCCGACTACTTTCCCGAGGCACCTGGCGGACGTGCAAGCGGCCGCTCGTGCGAGCCGCGCCCGTTCGACGCGCGAGCTCTGGGCGACGATCTTGCGACACTTCATCCGCCGTACATGAAGGTTCCGCTCAACATGGTTGTCCAACAATCTGATTACCGTTGGCTGAGCACGGGGATCCGGCATTGGCGGGGTCCGGTGCGGATGCTTCGGGTAGGAATGAGATCCCTGGCCGCAAGAGCTCGGAAGAAGAAGCTGATCGGGCTCGGGCCGGCGCTCATGGCCGAACTGATGCTCGGAGTTCGGGACGCCGGAGTGACGGTGGAGCTCGGGACGAGGCTTGTGGATTTGGTAACCGACAGTGATCGTGTCGTGGGTGTGCGACTCGAGTCCGGGGGAGTGCAGACCACCATGCACGCTCGATGCGGTGTCATCCTCGCGTGTGGCGGGTTCGACAACAACGACGACATGCGAGGCGAGTACCAGCGCCGGCCGAGTAGCGCGCAGTGGACTCTCGGGGCACCGACCAATACCGGGGACGGTATCCGTGCAGCTCTACGCGTCGACGCCGCAATTTCGTACATGGACGACGCGTGGTGGGCCCCGTCGATTCCACTGCCCAAAGGCCCGTGGTTCGCCTTGGCGGAACGCTCGTTGCCTCGCAGCCTCATGGTCAACGCCAGCGGTCAGCGCTTCATGAACGAGTCGCTTCCCTATGTCGAAGCGGCACACGCCATGTTCGGCGGAAAGTACGGCCGAGGTGAAGGACCCGCTGAGAACATCCCGGCTTGGCTGATCTTCGATCAGACGTACCGTGACCGTTACCTGTTCGCGGGGGTTCCGGCGCGCAGGCCGATACCTCGGTCGTGGATCGAATCGGGTGCGATCGTGCGAGCTGGATCGATTGCCGAACTCGCTGCCGAGATCGGAGTGCCGGGCGATGCGCTGTCCGCGACCATCACACGATTCAACAGTCACGCGCGCGACGGAGTCGATCGCGACTTCGGCCGTGGGACAAGCAGATACGACCACTACTACGGCGACTGCACCAACAAGCCCAACCCCAGTCTCGGAGAACTCACGAAGGGTCCGTTCTATGCCGCGAAGATGGTGCCTGGAGACCTGGGGACCAAAGGCGGCATCAACACGGACGCTCGCGCGCGAGCGTTGCGCGCCGACGGTTCGGTCATCGACGGGCTCTATGCAGCAGGTAACACCAGCTCACCGGTGATGGGTCATACCTATGCCGGTCCAGGTGCAACTATCGGTCCCGCAATGGTTTTCGGATATCTGGCGGCGCTCGATGCGGTTGGACGATCCCGCGACGGTAGTGAGCTCGAGACCGAAGGCAGGAATAATGGTTTGGCAGATCGCCGTGGGTAGGGTTCTCTTGACAGCGTGACCCACCTCAACATCGCCGACGTCGACTACTTTCTCCTGATGGTCGGCAACTGCTCAGCGGTGTCAGCTTTCGGGTCGGCAACGGTGCAAAAACTGCACTGATAGGCCCCAACGGGACTGGTAAGACGACGTTGCTCCGCATTGTCGCCGGAGACGTCGTCGCCGACGAGGGCGCTGTCACTCGATCCGGAACACTGGGCGTGATGCGGCAATTCGTCGGCCAGGTTCGCGACGAGTCCACCGTGCGCGATCTTCTGTTGTCCGTCTCGCCGGCACGGATCCGGGACGCAGCACTGGCGCTCGATACGGCAGAAAACGCGATGATCGAGCGCGACGAGGAATCAACTCAAATGAAGTATTCGCATGCGCTGGCCGATTGGGCCGACGTGGGCGGCTACGAGACCGAAGACTTCTGGGACAAGGTCACTACCGCGGCTCTCGGTGTTCCCTATGACCGTGCGAAGTGGCGCGCGGCCAACTCCCTCAGTGGTGGCGAGCAGAAACGGTTGGTTCTCGAAGCACTGTTCGCTGGGCCCGACGACGCACTCCTACTGGACGAGCCGGACAACTACCTCGATGTTCCGGGCAAGCGATGGCTGGAAAAGACGATCTCGGAATCGTCGAAAGTGGTATTGTTCGTCAGCCACGACCGCGAACTGATCGCCAACGCGGCCACCCACATCGTGACGCTCGAGCCCGGAATCAGCGGCGCAACGTCGTGGACGCACGGCGCTGGGCTGGCCAGCTACCACCAAGCCCGCGAGGATCGCAACGCTCGATTCGAAGAACTGCGCCGACGCTGGGACGAGGAGCACGCGAAATTACGTGCCCTGGTTCTGCGATTGCGTGAAAAGGCCAAGTTCAACGACGGCGTCGCTGCGCGGTATCACGCCTCGCAAACCAGGTTGGCGAAGTTCGAGGAGGCAGGGCCACCCGAAGCGATTCCACTTCAGCAGAAGGTGACGGTTCGGCTGGCGGGCGGGCGAACCGCCAAGCGCGCGTTGGTATGTCAAGATCTCGAGCTGACCGGATTGATGAAGCCTTTCGACACCGAGATCTGGTACGGAGATCGGGTTGCCGTGCTGGGCTCCAATGGATCCGGAAAGTCGCATTTCCTTCGGCTCTTGGCGGGTGGGGGGACCGATCCGGGGAGCGAGCATCTGCCCGTCGAGGCGCTCGACATCGCGCCGGTCGAGCACGGGGGTAATGCGACGCTGGGTGCCCGGGTACGTCCCGGATTGTTTGCGCAGACACACTCCAGGCCCGATCTGACCGGAAACACGCTGCTCGAGATCCTGCACATGGGCGACGAACACCGCAGCGGAATGGGACGCGAAGCGGCGAGCCGCGCGCTGGACCGTTACGGATTGTCCCAAGCTGCGGAACAGAAGTACGACGACCTGTCCGGCGGTCAGCAGGCACGATTGCAGATCCTGCTCCTCGAGCTCTCCGGCGCCACGATGTTGTTGCTCGACGAACCGACCGACAACCTTGACCTTCATTCGGCTGACGCGCTCGAGCAGGGCATTGCTCAGTTTGCCGGCACGGTCATCTCGGTCACGCACGATCGCTGGTTCGCGCGCGGGTTCGACAGGTTCCTCGTCTTCGGATCGGATGGGAACGTGTACGAGAGCGAGTCGCCGGTGTGGGACGAGGCCAGGGTCGAACGAGCGCGCTGAGATCGAGCAGCCACTCCCTACCTGGGGAGAGGCGGCAGCTCGTTGATCATCGCGCGAAGGAGGCCCGGATCGCTGCGATCCGATCGAGGCGGGGGACAGCGCGAAAGATCGAGCTGTGTCGGAAAGCGCCACACAACGCGACCTGGATCTACCCTGTTCACCGCCGAGTACCAGTGGGTGAGGGGCTCGGCGAGCGCCGCGTGAAGCTCGAAATGCCGTCGTCGGCGGCTGGGGTCTCCTTCGCGCTGAAGTAGAAGCTGCCCCGGTGACGGTATCGAGATGACGGTCAGATCCGCGAAACCCAGTTCGAGGTGCTCGAAAGCTGTCTCGACTGCCGCGAGCTCGTACTCGAATCGCTCCCGAGGTGCTGCGCCCACCGCAGCGAGACACCAGCTGTAGTGCAGTTTCAGCGGGTCGCTGTCGCAGAGCGCGATACCGGTTCTCGCTTCGAGATCTTCCGCTTGCGACCATCGCTTCGAATTGACCGTTGTCCAGTAACTTGCCTGCACTTCGAGGTTGGTTCCATCCGGTTCGAACCCGGTGGGCTGATATTCGGCCACGAATTCCTCGACGACCGATTCATTCGTCATCTGGGCTCGGCACCAAGTGGTCTTGCCGGCGGCGCTGGGTCCTTCTACTGCGATGATCACCAGTTGATTCTCCATAACGATTGGGGCGGTTGGTTTTTGCCGGTTGCCAGGAATCTCTTAACATCCGAAGGGGGCTCCTTCGTGGTCCGACACGGCCTTTTTCGGTGCGGTGGGTCACAAAATCGCAGTGACGGTTGACACATAACGGACGGATAACGATCGGTATGGTTGAACCTCGAATCAACTAGTTGACCTGTGGTTATTTCTTGAAACTCGACTGAATCTGGTACGGTAGTGCCGGAAAACTGCCCCGTGACCAATCCGTGACCATCGCCTACGGTCGTTGACAGCCCGAAACTACCGGGCAAACACCGACCCGCAACTGCGTGCTTCTGCCCCGCGGGTCCGGTACTCCCGAAACCTTCGCGGGGCAGGAGTGAAACAGACGAGTCGATCGACGAGACGTGAAAGCGTCCGGGCCGACCTCGTCCGCGGTAGCGGAGAGGATTTACCCAATGACCAGCATCACCTTCAAGCGCGCCCTCGGCGCAGTTGCAACCGCAGGCGCAGTCGTCGCGATCCCGCTCGCCATGAGCACCGGCACCGCTTCGGCAGCCGGCCACGACTGGTCCGGAGTCGCAAACTGCGAGTCCTCCGGTAACTGGGCCGCCAACACCGGAAACGGCTTCTACGGTGGTCTGCAGTTCACGCAGAGCACCTGGAACGCATTCGGTGGATCGGGCAACGCTGCCAACGCCAGCCAGGCCGAGCAGATCCGTGTCGCCGAGAACGTTCTCGCAGGCCAGGGCGTCGGCGCATGGCCCGTCTGCGGTCAGTACCTGACCACCGGCACCACCGCAGGCAACTACGAGGCCGCAGCCGCCCCCGTCACCGCTGAGGCTTCCGTCGAGTCGGCTCCGGCAGCAAGCACCGGAAGCGGCAACTACGTGGTCAAGGCAGGCGACACCCTGTCGAAGATCGCTGCTGCACACGGCATCTCGCTCGAGAACCTTGCCAGCCAGGTTCCGAACATCAACCTGATCTTCCCGGGACAGTCCCTCTCGGTCTAGTCTCGTGGCCGTTTAGGTCCTCAATGCGTCGAAATTGTCCGGAGCTGATGCAGCCCCGGACAATTTCGGCGTTTCTGCGTTCGCAATGAGCGTTGCCGCTTCCGTATGGATGGGGTCAAGATCCTGGCGCCACCCAAGAATGTGCAGCGCCGACCCGGCGATGACAGCGGCGTCGGGAATCGGGGTGCCTTCGAGCGCGTCGGCTCGCGCGCTGATCACGCTTTCTACCAGGCGAAACGGAAGCTCGGCCAGGTGCGTTGATGATGGATCGTCAATCGCGTCGAGCACATCCTGGGCGAGTGCCCGGTATTGCTCGCGAAGCCGATCGCGATCGGCTCGGAACGACATGAACCTGTCACTTCTCAGTTCCGGTAAGAGATAAAGGACGCCGAGGTTCCACCGTCCGGTGATCAGTTGGGCCGCGTCGATGTACGAAAGTGCGTACAGCTTGACCTCGGGTGCGGTGTCGAGTGGCCTGAGATTCTCCGCGAAGTCGAGCGCCGGCGTCACGGTGTCGGCGAGCAGTGCAACCAGGATGTCGTCCTTGGTGGCGAAATGGTTGTACAGCGACGCCTGACGCATTCCGACTGCTTCGGCAATGTGGCGTGTGGACGTCGCGGCGAAGCCTCGGGTGGTGAACAGTTCAGCGGCTGCATCCAAGATCTCCGCCCGGGCAGTGCCACCCGGGCGTCGGCGAGCGGTCAGGCGGGGTCGTCCGGGGCCGGCGTTGGTCACGCCTTCCATAGTGGCAGGCTGCGGCCTTACGTGCGGGATGGCCGCCGCTGTGAGCATTCGGTCACGTGCTCGAAACGTACTCAACGAGCCTGTTACAGAATCAGGCGAATCGTATACGCGGGCGTCACCTGCGGCGAGTGGATTTCGCGAAAACTATCAATCGACAGTTATTCGCCTCTGAATCGCTTCGCCGAAGGAGTACGCCGTTGAGTGCAACCACCCCGGCTGCGCAGCCCACCACCGCATCCGCACTCGCCTCTTCGCCTCACGACGACGGTGACCTCGCGGAGTTCGGCTACGAGCAGCAGCTGCATCGATCGCTGGGAAAGTTCGCGTCTTTCGCCGCGGGCTTCTCCTTCGTCTCCATCCTCACCACGATCTTCCAATTGTTCGGCCTCGGTTTCGGTTTCGCGGGTCCGGCATTCTTCTGGACGTGGCCGGTCGTCTTCATCGGTCAGTTCATGGTCGCTCTCAACTTCGCGGAACTTGCTGCCAGATATCCGATTTCGGGTGCCATCTACCAGTGGTCGCGGCGGATGGGTGGTGAAATCGTCGGCTGGTTCGCCGGTTGGTTCATGATTCTCGCTCAGATCGTCACTGCATCGGCCGCCGCGATCGCCTTGCAGGTCGTGCTCCCCAATGTGTGGAGCGGGTTCCAGATCATCGGCGAGGACAGCGCACTCACCTCATCGAGTGGTGCCGCCAACGCCGTGCTGCTCGGATCGGTACTTCTGGTTCTGACCACCTTTATCAACTGCATCGGCGTCAACTGGATGTCGCGTATCAACAACATTGGCGTGACCTGCGAAATCGTCGGTGTCATCGCAGTGATCGGGATGTTCTTCACCCACGCTCAGCGCGGACCGGACGTCGTCTTCGACACCGGCAGTGCCGGCGGTCAGCCCGGATACGCCTGGGCGTGGATCATGTCCGGACTGATGGCTGCTTACGTCATGGTCGGCTTCGGTTCGGCAGGCGAACTGGCCGAGGAGACCCGCAACCCCCGACGCGTCGCACCTCGTACGATCCGCCTTGCACTCTCCGCTTCCGCGCTCGGCGGCGGCTTGATGATTCTCGGCGCGTTGATGGCAGCGCCCTCACTGACCGACGGACGCCTGGCCACGGAAGGTTTGCCGTACGTACTGACCTCCATTCTGAGTTCGCCGTGGGGCACGGTCTTGTTGATCGACGTCTCGATCGCAGTGTTCGTGTGCACCTTGGCCATTCAGACTGCTGCTTCACGGCTGATGTTCTCCATGGCCCGCGACGGGCGCCTGCCTGCCTCGCAGATACTGGCAAAGGTCAACCCCCGAACCGGAACACCTATCGCGCCGTCCGTCCTCATCGGTCTGGTCTGCATTGCCGTCCTGGCCGTCAACGTAGGCAACTCGGCAATTTTTGCAACCCTGTCCAGCGTATGCATCATCTTGATCTACTTGGCCTACCTCATGGTGACTGTGCCGCTGCTGGTTCAGCGTCTCAAGGGATGGCCTCGCACGGCAGTCGGCCCCAAGTTTGACGCCGAAGGCAAAAAGCTTTTCTCCCTGGGCATCTGGGGAGTTCCGGTCAACATCGCCGCGGTTGTGTACGGCGCGCTGATGGTGATCAACCTGTCCTGGCCACGAGCCGAGATCTTCAACCCCACCGGGGAGTACCCCATTCTGCAGTGGGCCGCGCCCATCACGGTAGCGCTGGTCGTGGGGCTGGGAGTCGCTTGCTTCCCACGTGGCCGCGCCACCCCGAATCCCGTCACGATCGGAGCCTGACCACGAGTACTCAGACCACCGCCGGAGCGCGCGAGCATGCCCGGTCTCAAGCTGGAACGATCACCGATTCCATGCCCGTATTGCCGGCAACGCGTTGGCCGAACCCACCCGAAGACGTCGCTCCCGAACGTCTGACCTGGGCTGAGACAGTGCCGGGTGGGCGGTACACGACCAAGGTTCTCGCACGTGGAACCCGATTGCGACTTCGCGACATCGCTGGCAGCGCCTGCGCAAACATCTTGCTCTATCGCGCCGACGCCCCCTGGGAGCGTCTCAACGTCGCCGATACCGTCAAGGTGCCATGGCAGGCCTATCTCGGCGTCGGGCACCCGTTGCTCTCCGATCAGGGGCGAGTACTTGCGACCGTGGTCGCAGACACGTCGGGTCACCACGACGCGTTCTGCGGAACGACGTCACGCGCCACCAACGAGGCGAAGTACGGGCAGGGCTCGCTGCACAGTGCCTCACCCGCCGGGCGTGAACTGTTCACCGTCGCTGCCGCGAAGAACGGACTCGGGCCGCAGGACATTGCGCCTCCGTTGTCCTTCTTCCACGGTGTCCGCGTCGAGGCGGACGGCGCTCTCACCAGTACGGGGTCCGCCGGCTCAGGCGCAACGGTCGACCTTCTGATCCACCTGCCCGTCATCGTGATGATCGCCAACACCGCGCACCCACTCGATCCGGCGCCGCAGTTTGCCACCACGTCCCTCGAAGTGCTCGCGTGGAAGGCCGCCGACGAACTCGGCAGCCTTGACGATCTCGGTCCGGAATACCAACGCGCAGTGCTCAATACCGAAGATGCCTGGATGGCTTCGAACCTGGAGGCGACCGAATGACCACCACCTTGAATGTCCCCGCCCTCGTTCCCGGAACGGTGATCCTCGACGAGATTGCTGACGCGTTCGGGCCGTGGTCCGCTGTTGTCCGCGACGGCGACGTCCTGACCATCGTCGATCTACACGGAAATCAAGCCGTCGACACCCTCGTCTACGCCGGTGACGATCACAGCGTTCGGTACTCGGCAGCAGCGACGGTCACAGCCCAGAAGAACCTGTTTCTGTCCACAGGCTCCGTGCTCCGCAGTGACGACGGAACTCCACTCATGACCCTGGTCGCAGACGAGGTCGGAAACCACGACACCGTCGGCGGCGCGTGCTCACAGGAATCGAACACCCTGCGATACGGCCACCACACCAAGCATCAGCACGCGTGCGTCGAGAACTTCCTCGTCGAGGGCGCAAAATGGGGGCTCGGTAAGCGGGACCTGGTGTCCAACATCAACTTCTTCATGAACGTCCCGGTCGACCCCGACGGCACACTCGGAATCGTCGACGGACTGTCGGCACCAGGCAAGCGGCTCGCGTTGCGTGCCGAACGTGACGTGCTCGTCCTCGTGTCCAACTGCCCGCAGATCAACAACCCGTGCAACGGCTTCGATCCCACGGCCGTCCGCATGATCGTCACACGGCCGGGAGCAGACGAATGAACGCAAAACTGACCATCGTGCGTCCCGGAATGCTGACGACGGTTCAGGACTATCCAGGACGCGTCGGATACTGGCAGATCGGAGTCCCACCATCGGGCCCGATGGACGACCTGTCGTTTCGGTTGGGAAACACCGCACTCGGAAACCCCGAAGGCGCCCCCGGCATCGAATGCGCGATGGCCGGACCTGCCATGACGTTCGACGAAGACACCACGGTCTGCATCACAGGTGCCCCGGTGTCGGTGACCGTCGACGGCGTCGTACACGGTCAGTGGCGACCAGTTTTCGTCCCCGCTGGATCGGTGCTCGACGTCGGAACGGTCAGCGGCCCGGGACTGCGCATCTACGTACTCGTACAGGGCGGAATCGAGACCGACGACTATCTCGGCAGTGCGTCGACCTTCACCCTGGGCAGGTTCGGGGGACACGAAGGTAGGACTCTGCGGGCAGGAGACGTTCTCAAACTCGGACAGGCGACCGGGGTCGCGGGAGCTGTTCCCGCCGAGCATGTTCCGGCGATACACACGTGCTGGGAACTTGCGGTGACCGAGGGCCCGCACGGGGCGCCGGAGTTCTTCACCCGCTCCGACATCGACACGCTGTACGCGACCGAGTACGAGGTCCACTTCAACTCCGACCGCACCGGTGTCCGGTTGATAGGTCCGAAACCAGACTGGGCCAGAACCACCGGCGGCGAAGCCGGACTTCACCCTTCGAACATCCACGACAACGCGTATTCGATCGGTGCACTCGACTTCACCGGCGACACGCCCATCCTCCTCGGACCAGACGGACCGAGCCTCGGCGGCTTCGTCTGCCCGATCACAGTGGTGTCCGCTGATCGCTGGAAGCTCGGACAGTTGGCTCCCGGGAACAAGATTCGCTTCGTGCCGGTCCGCGCCGAACGGGCAGCCTCCCGGCGTGACCTCGGAGTATCGCGTCGAGCGTCCAATTCGGTTGTTCATTCCTCCGGTGGTGACGGCGACGACGGCGTCATAGCCCGCCGTGACGGCGACACCGCGGTCACGTACCGGCGCTCAGGCGACGACAACGTGTTGGTCGAATACGGCGACATGAATCTCGACCTGGCGTTACGTGCGCGTGCTCATGCACTGCATCAGCGACTCGACGCCGAGAAGCCGGCCGGACTACTCGATCTCACCCCGGGAATCCGCAGCCTGCAGGTCCGCGTCGACCCGGACGTGCTGCCCGTCCGCAAGCTGATGGGAATGCTCGCCGAGGCGGAGGACACCTTGCCGGCGGCCAACGAACTCGTTGTGCCCAGTCGCACTGTGCGGATGCCACTGTCGTGGGACGACCCGGCAACGCGCGAAGCGATCCAGCGGTACATGCACGGGGTTCGCGCCGACGCGCCGTGGTGCCCGTGGAACATCGAGTTCATCCGCCGGATGAACGGTCTCGAATCCGTGAACGACGTGTTCGACACCGTCTTCGGCGCCGACTACATGGTGCTCGGACTCGGTGACGTCTACCTCGGAGCGCCGGTCGCGACGCCGCTCGATCCGCGTCATCGTCTGGTCACGACCAAGTACAACCCTGCCCGCACCTGGACCCCGGAAAATGCCGTCGGGATCGGTGGGGCGTACCTCTGCATCTACGGCATGGAAGGCCCGGGCGGGTACCAGTTCGTCGGACGTACGACGCAGGTGTGGAATCACCGCCACCCCGCGAAGTCCGGGCCGTTCGAGGAGGGCACTCCGTGGTTGCTGCGATTCTTCGACCGGATCTCCTGGTACCCCGTCGAGCCGGAAGAGTTGATGGATCTGCGCGCGGACACCGCCGCCGGCCGCGGCGGGGGCGTCGAGATCGAGGACGGCAGCTTCTCGCTGGCCGAGCATCAGGAGTTCCTCGCGTCGAACTCGCGCTCGATCGAGGAGTTCCGCGCGATGCAGTCCGTCGCGTTCGGAGCCGAGCGTCAGCGCTGGTCCGACGCAGGGGAGTTCGCGCTGCCCGGTTGATGGTCGAGTGAGCACCCTTTTCCTCAAGTGAGCACCGCTTCCAGAGTGTCGGAAGCGGTGCTCACTCAGCAGTAACGGTGTTCAGTCCGCCTGGAACGGGCAGCAGATGTTTGCGTCAGCGAGTCAGCGCGCGATTGAACAGATCGATGAACGGGCGAGGCGACGGGGTTCCGGTGGGCCGGAAAGGCGCAGAATCCCTCGACGCGGATACCCACTCGGTTCTGCTCACCCGCGACAAGTCGAGCTGATACCGGGTGTCCGCGGCGAGTCGGTGCAGGAAGAGGGTTCCGGTTCGCCCGTTTCCTTCCCGAAACGGGTGGGCATGATTGAGCGTCGAGTACACCGATGCGAGCGCGAACGACGCAGCGCCGTGATCGAGTGCTACCCAATCGACGGCGGCGATGATCTCTTCGACCTCGGACAGGTAGTTCCGAATCGCCGAGACCGGAGCAAACGTTGCCGCACCTTTCCTGATGTCGACGGTTCTGATGTGTCCGGCCCACTGGTACAGATCTTGGAAAACGTGCTGGTGAAGTAGGAGAAGTTCGGCTGTGTCTCGCGTGTGCGGTACGAGGTCGCTGCCGAGATGCGCCTCACCCAGACGAAGCGCGGTCGCCGCGAACTCGAGTGATTGCAGTGCGGCGGGATCTCGTACGTCGAAATTGTTCGCGAGCACCGATGTACCGCGATAGACGTACGGCGCTGATCTTCGCCAGCGGATCCGCGGGGGAATCGCAGACGAGAGGCCGACGGCTCGCGCCAATTCCTGCTCGAAATACTCACGCCGAGAAAGCATCCCGATCATCACGGCCTCGAGTTCCGCGATCTGTTCATCGCTCGGATCCCAGCCTTCGAGGCGCTCCGCCGCCAGAACCTGTTCGAGCGCAGTGCGATTCACGGATCGATGTCGGGTAGCGCCGACGCGGACGCGGCATATTCGAGTCGTCGTTGCACACCTGCGACCTCGCGCACTGCATTGCTCAGCAAGCTCCGCGAGAGCGGAGTGAGTTCGGAGATCACGACTTCGTCGGTCGGTGGCCGACCTGCCGCGAACTGATCGGTCTGGTGGCGGACACGAATCTGCTGCAACACCTCGAAAGATTCGATCAGTACCTGGGCGTCGTCGTCGAGTAGGAAACCGCTTCCCGCTGCAGCCTTGAGGCGTTCGAGTGTCGAACTCGTGCGGGCGCCCACGGAAATCCCCGCCCAACGAGCGATGTTCACGATCGGTTGGACGGCGCTGGCTTTGAGGTCGACGGTTCCGGTCCGACGCGTCATCACGTCCTTGAACGAATGGAGCTTTGCCTTGTCTCCGACGGCTTCGCGAAGGAGCAGTCGCATGACGGCCGGGTGCAGTCGCAGTTGATCCAACGCCGCAGGGCGAGGATCCAACGCCGGATCGCCCGCGACGACACGGGCATCCGCCAGCATCGACAACATGACCAGGGCCTGGTCCTGGTACGGATTGGATACCCATTTCCGCAGCGCAGTGCGCCATTGTGGGAGCGTCCGAGCGAACCTGGCCTGGGTCGCGACGGCGTTCTTGGTGTCGCGAGGGAACCCGCAGAGATCGAGGATGTCGTGGATCGTCTTCGCGGCGTCGGCTCCCTCGTGATGAGATTCGCCGCCCCACACCAGCGCACTGTCGATATCCGAAGAGGGGAGCGCTTCACGTCTGGCGACGCTGCCGAGCGACAGCCACGCGAAATCCGGTCGCTCGTCTCCGTCCACCACCAATTCGATGGCGCGCCTGACCGTCACGTCGATCAGCACCGCCAGCGTCGCACCGATGTCGAGCGGTGAGACCCGTGACGCCACCAATTCCGTCACCAGAACAGGGACCGCGCGGGCTGTTTCGACGAGGTGGGCGTCATCCTGTGCTGTGGCGAGCGCTGCGCGCAGTTCGAAACCCTGATTGGTGGCCGAAGTCAGGAGGTCGCTGAGTTCGAGCACACCCATCAGTGCGCCTGCCTCGGTCACGACCGGGAGATGGCGCAATCCGTACTCGAGCATGTCGGTCACGGCGTCGGCGCCCAATCGATCCGGATCGACTGTCACTGCTGACGGCGTCATCACCGTTGATACCGGCTGATTGCTGTCGATACCACCGACTACCACACGAGCACGTAGGTCACCTTCGGTGAAGATTCCGAAACCGGTTGTCTCCGTCGGGATCACAACAGCGCGGCGGCCCGCGTCGGTCATCAACTTCGCGGCCTCGCGGATGGTTGCTCGGCCATCGCAGACAATTGCGGGCCCGCGCAACAGGTCTCGCACCCGGCGCATGGCGGGACTCTGCATGCCTTGCCCCGTCGAGTGCCCCGTCATGGGGTCATTGTCGCAGGTGTGTCCGGTTCAGGCAGCGGAGGGTGAGTTGTCACAGACCACCGAGTCGCGAGAGTACGTCGAGAGCGGAATCTGTAGTACGCCAGAGTGCGTCGATCTCCTGTTCTGCGCCCGGACGTGTCTGCGGATTCTGGAGGGCGAATCCGTTGGCCAGCGTGATGGTGTTGTATCCGCTGTCGGCGGCGCGGAGCAACAATTCCGAGGGCTGCGAGTTTCCGGCCAATCGGTCGAGTCCTTCGCCGACGAAGTAGAACCGCCAGAGCGGCCCCAGATCGGCGTCGTACTCGGCCTTGGTGAGGGTCACGATCGAACCACCCTTGACGGCAATGGAATCGACGATCTTGTAAAAATCGGGGACATCCTCCGCAGTGGTTCCGGACGTGGCGACGGCGTGAGCGAGGTCGACGGTGAGATGCGCGTTGTAGCCGGCCATGGCGACCCGTGCTGGACTGGCGTCGCACTGACGTGTCAGGGCGAAGTAGTTGCTCCACGCCGGATCGGTGGGAGTACCGGTGAACTCCGCATGGACGTTCACCAGGTACCTGCGCAGCAATTCGAAGCTGACGGAATGGGCCCACTCGTCATCGGCGAAGGCCGCAGGGTCTCGCTGCAGCGGCATCACCGCCTCGTGCTCGACAGCGTCGAGGCCGATGGAGAACAAGCCTCGCCAATCGTGGTGTGAGACGAGGATCGACGTGATCTCACGATGACGTTCGACAGCGGTCTCGAGCCGAGGCAGTCCGGCACCGTTCAGGGTCGTGACGTCGCTGAGTTCGGCAATCCGGCCCACCTCGGCATTGCTCAACTGGCTGCCGCAAGCCGTCGAAAGACTCTCGCCCGGATCTGCGAGTGCAGAACCGGGCGAGAGGAAAGCGGCGGTGATGCCGAGCGCGAGCGTCAACGGATACAGCCGCATCGGTTTCATCGGCTCAGACTAGGCGCCCATTTCACAAATGTCCGGATTGGCGATCAGCTGAGGACCGCGTCGGCCTCGATCTCGATGAGCAGAGCGGTGTCGATCAGCGAGCTGACCTCGAGGATCGTCGTGGCGGGACGAATCTCGCCGAACACTTCACCGTGCGCGAGAGCGGCCTGCTCCCACTGCGTCATGTCGCGCAGGTACATGCGAGTGCGGATGACGTCGTCGAGCGAGGCGCCGGCCTCGGCAAGTGCTGCCTTGATAGTTTCGAGCGCTGCGCGGGTCTGATCTGTGAGGGTCTCACCAGGAGCGGTGGTGCCGGAGACTGCGATCTGGTTACCGATGCGCACGGCACGGGAGTAACCGATCTTGGGTTCCCATTCGGAACCGGACGAAATATTGATTCTGTTCGACATGCACCGAATTCTGCCAACAACTTCCCGGCCGTGGTGAGGCACGGTCAGGTATTCGCTCCATCTTGACATACCTTAGAACAAGTGTTCGACTTGGGGCCATGAGGTGGTCGGGTCAGGCATTGGATGCAGATGACGGAGCGCTACCCGGACTCGAACGAGCCGGGTTGGTTCGCTCCGTGCAGACTCCCGAGTTCGAGGGAATCACGTTTCACGAGGTGCTCTGCAAGAGCGCGCTCAACAAGATGCCCGAAGAGTCGACGTTGCCGTTCAGCTTCACCGTCAACGCTTTTCGTGGTTGCTCGCACGCATGCCGATATTGTTTCGCGAGACCGAGTCACGAGTATCTCGACCTCGACGCCGGCGCGGATTTCGATTCCCAAGTGGTCGTGAAGACGAACATTGCCGCGGTGCTCCGCAAAGAGTTGGCGCGAAAGTCCTGGAAACGGGAGGCGGTGGCACTGGGTACCAACACCGATCCCTATCAGCGAGCCGAGGGCCGATACCGCTTGATGCCCGGCATTATTCGCGCGTTGACCGAATCCGGAACTCCCTTCTCGATCCTGACGAAGGGAACTCTGCTCCGACGGGACCTGCCGCTGTTGAAAATGGCGGCAGCGCAGGTCGACGTCGGAATCGGAGTGTCGTTGGCGATCAACGACGCTGCACTTCAGAAGCAGATCGAGCCTGGTACCCCGTCGCCGCGGGCGCGTCTCGAGATGATCCGCGCCATCACCGACGCGGGATTCTCGTGCAATGTCATGGTGGCGCCGGTCATTCCGTTCCTCACCGATTCCACCAGTCATCTCGACGGGCTGTTCGAGGCACTGTCCGAAGCCGGTGCGACGAGTGTGACGGTCTTCCCGATGCACCTGCGGGGGAGTACTCGGGGTTGGTTCATGAATTGGCTTGCTCAGGAACATCCGGCGCTCATCCGTCGCTACCGCGAGCTGTACGGGCGGGGCGCGTATGTCACTCCCGAATACAAGCGTTGGCTCGCAAGCCGTGTCGAGCCATTGGTCGAGCGCCATGGGTTGGGTGGTCGTTCGGAGCATCGAGACGTCAGTGCAGCTGGCAGCGAGCCGCGTGAGGCGCCCCGAGAACTGGTGGGTGCGGGAGCAGCTCTCACTTTGTTCTGACGGCCGCGGGCGCGTAAATCGGAGGCGCCCCGGACGTTTGCCGGGCTACATTCGCCTGGTGCTACTCACACTGACGTCCACCCCGACCCCGCAGACTCCTGATGCGACCGCGTTGAGCTACCTGCTGCACAAACATCCCGACCGCGTGCAAAGCTTCGACTTGGCGATCGGCACCGCCACGGTTCTGTACCCGGAGGCCTCAGCCGAAAAGACCACGGTGGCAGTGATTGTGGACGTCGACCCCATCGAACTTGTGCAGAGTAGGTATCGACGCGGCAAGAGTGGCGACAACTTTTCGCTGGGTGAGTATGTCAATGATCGGCCGTATGCGGCGTCGTCCATACTCTCGGTTGCTCTGTCGAAGCTGTTTCGCACCGCGTTGACGGGAACGTGCAAGTCGCACCCGGAACTCGTTGGAACCGAACTCGCGTTGACCGTCTCGATTCCGGTGGTTCCGTGTGGCGGCGATGCGGAATTGCCTCGTCGGTTGTTCGAGCCGCTGGGCTGGGATGTGACCGCGATACCGGTGCAGCTTGATCCGCACCTGCCGACGTGGGGAAACTCCGACTTCGTGTCGTTGACGCTCACCGGGGAACACACGGTGCAGAGTGCCCTTCGGCACCTCTACGTGCTGTTGCCGGTCCTCGACGACGTGAAGCACTACTGGGTGGGACCCGACGAGGCAGACAAGTTGATCCGCGTCGCTGGAGAGTGGTTGGCGTCGCATCCGGATTCCGCGCTGATCATGTCCCGCTACCTGGCGCGTCGACGCGACCTGGTCGAATCGGTGGTCGATCGACTGATTCCCGACCAAGCAGAGGCGCAGATCGAACTACCGCGACCGGATCCGCCGCTGGCACGGCTTCGCGTCGACGCAGTTTTGGCGACGCTTCAGCGACTGCACGTCAGAACGATTGTCGACATCGGTTGCGGCGAAGGCAAACTGATCGAGGCGCTGATGCCGCACGCTCAATTCGACAAACTTGTCGGCGTCGATGTGAGCGCGCGCGAACTGACACGGGCGCAACGCAGATTGAAGTTCACCGAAATGTCCGACGCCCAACGTGATCGTGTGTCTTTGATGCAGTCGTCCGCGACGTACCGCGACGCACGCTTGAAAGGCTTCGACGCAGCCGTGCTGATGGAGGTGGTCGAGCACGTCGACACGGCGCGCCTGCCGGCTCTGGTCAGATCGGTCTTCGTGGACGCAGCACCGCAGTATGTGCTGCTGACTACTCCGAATGCCGACTACAACGTGCTGTATCCGGCGTTGGCAGAGGGAGAGTTCAGGCACCCGGATCACCGGTTCGAGTTCTCACGGACCCAATTCCGCGACTGGGCAACCGAAACGGCCCGAGTCCACGGCTATTGCGTGGAGTTCGAATTTGTCGGAGCAATTGATCCGGTCCTTGGCGGACCGACACAGATGGCAATCTTCACGAAGGAGGCACGAACGTCATGACGGTGTACGAGATTCCAGATCTCGCCCTGGTAGTACTCATCGGCGTCAGTGGCTCGGGAAAGTCGACCTTCGCGGCGCGCCACTTCGGTGAGTTCGAAACTCTCTCGAGTGACACATTCAGAGGGTGGGTCAGTGATGATCCGAACTCACAGGAGTCGACGTCCGATGCTTTCGAAGTGCTGGAGTTCGTCGCGGCCAAGCGTTTGCGACGCGGACGCCTCACGGTGGTCGACGCGACCAACGTCCAGCCCGCCGCGCGCAAGCGACTCGTTGCGTTGGCTCGCGAGCACGACATACTGCCGGTGGCAGTCGTGCTCGATATTCCGGAATCGGTCTGTTCTGCGCGCAACGACGCACGCTCTGATCGGACGTTCGGACGCGACGTCATTCGCCGCCAGCACCAACAGCTGACTCGCTCGCTTCGCGGGTTGGGCAAGGAAGGTTTCCGTTCGGTTCACATACTCAGAGGTGAGGACGCGGTTTCCGAAGCCACATTCTTGCGCCACCCGCTCCGCAGCGATCTGCGTGTCGAGCGTGGTCCGTTCGACGTCATCGGTGACATCCACGGATGTCGAAGCGAGCTCGAGACGCTCCTCGTGAAACTCGGCTACACCATCGACTTCGGGACCGATGGCAGAGCTGTCGATGCGGTGCCGCCGGAAGGGCGAACTGCCGTCTTCCTCGGTGACTACGTGGATCGAGGACCGGATTCGGTCGGTGTGCTGCGTCTGGTCATGGGGATGGTCGCGGCGGGACACGCGATAGCGGTTCCGGGTAACCACGAGAACAAACTCGTCAAGGCGCTGCGCGGCAAGAAGGTCACGCCGAGTCACGGACTCGCCGAGACCCTCGAGCAGATGGCCACCGAGTCGGCGGAGTTCCGCGAAAGCGTCGTCGACTTCTGTGACGGCCTCGTCGCGCACCTCGTCCTGGACGACGGCAAACTCGTGGTTGCGCACGCGGGTCTCAAGGAGGACTACCACAACAGGGCATCCGGTCGAGTCCGGAGCTTTGCGCTCTACGGTGAAACTACCGGTGAGACGGACGAATTCGGCTTACCCGTTCGATACCCGTGGGCGCAGGACTACCGAGGATCAGCGATGGTCCTCTACGGTCACACGCCGGTGCACGAGGTGGAATGGATCAACAACACCGCGTGCCTCGACACCGGGTGCGTCTTCGGTGGATCCCTCACCGCCCTTCGATACCCGGAACGAGAGATCGTGTCGGTTCCGGCGGAGCAGGTTTGGTACGAGCCGGTGGTACCGCTGGCACCGCCGACTCGTGATCCGGATGTGCTCGATCTCGCCGACGTCCTCGAAACGACCGGCGTCGACACCGAACTGCGCGGTCGAGTGTCCGTTCGCACCGACAACGCTGCCGGCGCCTTGGAAGTGATGAGCCGATTCGCGGTCGCGCCGCAATGGCTGCGGTACCTACCGCCGACCATGGCGCCCTGCGCGAGCGCCCAATCCGATGACTATCTGGAACACCCGTCGACCGCGTTCGACGCATACCGGGCCGGCGGAATCGGAACAGTGATCTGCGAAGAGAAGCACATGGGTTCGCGGGCAGTGGTGCTCGTGTGCCGTGATCGATCGGTTGCTCAGTCCCGCTTCGACGCACCGGATGCGCTCACCGGGATGGTGCACACCCGCACCGGCCGCCAGTTCTTCGACGACGACCTGACTCAGCAGTTGATCGACGACATCGCCGCCGCAGTCACCTCCGCTGGGTTGTGGGAAGAGCTGGGCACCGACTGGCTGCTCCTCGACTGCGAACTGTTGCCGTGGAACGTCAAAGCGGAAGGTCTGCTGCGCTCGCAGTACGCGTCGGTCGCGGCGGCCGGGCGATCAGACCTCACAGCTCGCGAGGCCGTGCTGGCGCGGGCCGGGTCGCGGGGCCTGGACGTGGCGGAGATGTTCGAACAGACAACTGTTCGGGCCGCCAGTATCGAGCGCTTCGGCGAGGCGTACCGACGGTACGTGTGGCCGACGAACGGACTGGACGGCGTCACCATCGCGCCGTTCCAGATTCTGGCGGCCGAGGGCCAGTCGTACGGGGAACGGGATCACGAATGGCACCTCGGTATTTCGGACCGCCTGGCCGCGGCCGACCCGAGTCGATTTACCACTACACGTCGCCTGGTGGTCGATCTCGGTTCCGAGGACTCGGTGTTCGAAGCGACGAAGTGGTGGGAGTCGCTCACCGGCGACGGTGGTGAGGGGATGGTCGTCAAACCGCTGGCGAATCAGATTCACGGACCGCGGGGGTACAACGCGAAGGTTCAGCCGGGGATCAAGGTCCGCGGCCGGGAGTACCTGCGATTGATCTACGGTGCCGACTACCTCGAACCGTCGACGCTTGCGAGATTGCGTAACCGCAACCTCGGACACAAGCAGTCGATGGCGCTGCGCGAGTACGCGCTCGGCATGGAGGCGGTATCCAGGCTCGTCGACCGTGAACCTTTGTGGCGAGCGCACCAGGCCGTGTTCGCGGTGCTGGCTCTCGAATCGGAGCCGGTCGACCCGCGGTTGTGACGGCCGGTGCGCGGGCTCGGATTGATACCGTCGGGTATGGGTGTGATTGCTCGCTTGGACGGTTTCAATCGACGCCATCCGTGGAGTCACAACGATCACTACGGCCGGTGGGTTCTACGTAATCTGCGCGGGGTCAGGTCCGGTCGCGCTCTCGACGTGGGGAGCGGGACCGGCAATCTGATCGACCTCTTGCGTCGGCGGTTCGACGTGGTGGTCGGTGTGGAACCCGACCTGACAACCTCGGCCGCCGTGCGCGCAAGGTTTGTCGACGACGAGAACGTGATCATCGACGCGCAGCGGATCGAGGACTTTGCATCCGAGGCGAAGTACGACGCGATCACAGTCGTCGCAGCGTTGCATCATCTGCCACTCGAAGAATCGATGAAGCAGCTGAGTAGCCTGCTCGAACCGGGCGGGCGGCTCGTCGTGGTCGGGTGTTATCGATCGACCACAGCCACCGACGCACTCCTGTCGGTGTTGGCGACCGTGTGCAATCCCGTCGTCGGCGTCGTCAAGCATCGACGGGTTGCCTCCGAGCCACTGAAGGCGATGACAGCTCCCACCGCGGAACCGGGGGAGTCGATGGCTGACGTCCGGCGCGCGGCCGCGTTGTGTCTGCCAGGTAGCCGGATCAGGAGACGACTGTTCTGGCGATACACCCTGATCTACGACGAGAGTCCGGCCGGCGCGTCGGTGGGGGAGTGAGTAGACCGTTCCGGTTCCTGGGGAAACGCGCGTCGGCCGAACCCGACTATCGCCAACGAAGCGATCATCAGAGCGACCCCGATGCCCGCCAGATGTGAGAGCCCGTCACTGTCGACGACGGCCGCACCGAGCAGAGCGCCCGTTGCAATCGCGATCTGGAACACGACGACGTAGATGGCCGAGGCACGGTCGGTCCCGATCGGAACGGCGCGCAGAACCGAGGACTGGAGGCAGATCGGAACGGTGGTGAACGCCGCACCCCACAAGATCGTGGCGACAACTGCGAACGCTCCCATCGACGGCGCCAAGAGCCAGAACATGGCCAGCGCGCCTGCCACTGTCGCGATCGAGATGAGCGTGAAGAGACGCGGTCGGCGGTCGTAGTACTTGCCGGCGACCCACACTCCGACGGCGCCGGCGGCGCCGTAGACCAGAAGCATCGCGGTACGGATGCCACCGGACGAGCCGAGGCTTTCCTCCACCAGAAGTGTGAAGAACGTGTACGAAGCGAATTGCCCCAGGGCGGCAAACAGCGTTGCCGCGCAGATGACGGCGAGTGCCCGTTTCATCGCCGGTGTCGGCTTCGGTTTGTCTGGCTTACTCCGATGGTGTTGATCGACCGGCATTTCTGGCAACGCACGATGCAGTGAGAAAGCAATGCCCACTGCCACCACACCGATTGCCGCCGACGCGGTCCGCCAACCCCAGGACTGGCCGATCGCCGAAGACAGGGGACCTCCGAGAACAAATGCGAGAGACGTACCGGCATACACCATCGCGATTGCCTTGCCCTGTTGTCCGCGCGGAACCAGAGTGGCTGCGACCGGTGCAACGACAGCCCAGAACACTCCGTGCGTCGCAGCGCAGAGCAATCGTCCGATCACCAGCATCGGATAGTTGACGGCCAATGCTGCGACCAGTTGCGACACCGCGAGGGTGGCCACCGTCAGAACGACGACGCGTCGTCGCGGCCAGGTTTTGACCGCTCCGATCAGCGGAAGCGTCAAGACCGCGACACCGTATGCGTAGAAGGTCAGCAGTAGGCCGACACGCCCTTCGGTGACGTCGAGGTCCGTTGAGACTTCGCTGAGCAGTCCGACGGGGAGCATTTCGGCCGTCACGTAGGCGAAGGCTGCTCCGGCCAGTGTCATCAGCCGTAGCGTGGTTGCCTTCGGCAGTCGAGCACTCATGTTGTGTAACGATACATGTATCGATACACGCCTGCGCAATGGATATTTTTCACTCGCTATGCTGATGCTCATGGCCATACGTGCGCAGCGTTCGAGTCGTCCGACGATGGCCGACGTCGCCAAGGCCGCAGGCGTGTCGGTGATGTCGGTGTCGTACTCCTTCGCGCAGCCCGAGCGCGTGTCTGAATCAACGCGGGCCAAGGTGTTCGCCGCCGCCGAAGAGCTCGAGTACGCGGGCCCGAACCGGGCGGCGCAGTCCTTGCGGAGCGGGAAATTCAACAACATCGCGGTCGTCTTCAGCGAGAAGCTGACGTACGCCTTCGAAGACGCAGTAGCTCGGCGATTCCTCTCAGGAGTCGCCGAAGCGTGCCTTGATGCGAACGCCGGGCTGATGATGCTGCCGAACTCGGGGAAACCGGGAGACGTCGACAGAGTTCGCGAGGCGGCAGTAGACGGTTTTGTCGTCTGGACCACCGTCTTCGACGATCCCATCCTCGACGCGATTGTCGGCACCGGAAAACCCGCATGCATCCAGGGTGGTCCGTTGCACGAGGGTGTGGATCTCGTCGGGATGGACGATGTTGCCGGCGCCGTCGCGATCGCGGCAGTCGGGTTGTCGGGGGCGCAGCGGCCCGCGGTGATCAGCCTTCCGTGGGATCGTGAGCGTCGGTCCGAGATTCGGATGGACGTGGATCCAGGTGAAGCGTTCTTTCCGGTGTCCCGCCATCGGCTCGAGGGCTACGAGCGCGCCGTCCGCGACGCGGGCCTCGATTGGCCCTCGGTGCGGGTAGGGGTCGTCACTGTCAACGAGCGGAGCGAGGGTGCGCGGATGGCTCGGTCCCTGCTCGACGTTCCCGAGAGCCGAAGGCCCGATGTCATCTTGGCGATGAGTGACGAACTGGCTCTGGGGGTTCTGGACGCGATCCGTGAACTCGGCCTCGCGCTGCCCGACGATGTCGCAGTCGTCGGATGGGACGACACAACAGCCGCATCGGACGCCGGCCTGACGACGGTTCGCCAGTCCCTGTTCGATCAAGGGCGCAATGCAGCTCGCGTGGTTCTCGGGCTGGACGATGCGGTGGAGCCGGTCGAGTGGTCGGTGCGTCGGCGAACTTCGACGCGATGATCACGCCGGTAGTCATCGACGGTCTGCGTTTTCGGTGGTTTGTTCCTCCAGAGTTGGGGGAGACCGTCCGGTGGGGACTCTCCTGGAATGTCGACAACCCGCGCCGGTGGGCGGTTGCCGAAGTCGCGGGTGCATTGCACCTACTTGCCGGAACTCCTCGTGACGACCCAAACGCGCGTCAGGCGTGGATAGACTTCGGCGCAGATGCCGCCACGACCGGGGTAGTTCGGCGCCTGCGGCTCATGTCGATGGAGTCCGACATGCTGCCCGACCCGAAGTTTCCGCACGGCCCGAACTGGGGTTGGGCTACGAGGCAATTCGTGCCTGGCTCCGAGCGCTTCTACGAGTTGGCCCGTGCACCTCGCGCGTTGCGCTCATATCAGCTGACCGATCGTGAATACGGGCCGCGGCGCGAGGACTTCCTCCTGGTCGACCTCGAGACGGCTGCTTGATCGTTGGGACCTGACACCGTTTTCATTCAGTGGACACAGACTCCAGCTGACCGGAACCAGTGTCTGCTCGACGAAACCGGTGCCAGGTGCTTCGACTAGCGCGCTCTGCCGACCACGTGCAGTGCGTATTTACCGGGCGGCGCCCCGACATGCTTGACGAAGTGCCGCGACAGGTGGGATTGATCGTGGAATCCGACGTCGACGGCCACGTCCGCCAATTCGCGCCCGGCGAGGATTGCGCGTCGCGCCAGATCGATTCGACGTCCCGTTACGTACTTGTGAGGCGGAAGCCCGAAATGCTTCGCGAAGTTCTTGATCAGATACGTGGGGTTCCGCTGCAGGATGTTCGACGCTTCCCGCATCGTGATTCCCGTTGTGAGTCGCGCATCGAGCAGGTCCCGAAGTTGATCGGCAACGCGTTCGTCAACGGTCGGCGTGTGACGGGATCGACCTGTGGCCGGTGTGAGGATCTCGTTCAATCTTTCAGCGAGGAACCCCAGGCGACTTTCGGCTTCGAGTGATTCGCCGTGTGGGCCGAGTGCAGAGTGCAGTTGATCAATGCGGTGGCGCAGCAGAGGGTCTCGAATCTCGGGGCTGTCCACCGCCGGGCCTATGAGGACCTCACCGAGAACTGACGTGTCGAGGTAGAGGATTCGTTGACGAAATCCGGCCTCGGTGACCGGAACTCCGTCGTGTGCGATGCCTGGCGGCAACAGAGTCACGATCTCTGGTGCTGCGCCATGAGCGCGATGATCGAGGTCGTATGCAATCGTGCCGCGGTCGACGAGCATCAGGGACCACTGATCGTGCGTGTGTTTGGGATAGGCGTGTCCGACAAAATCGGCATGGAAGACCTCGGTGATTCCCGCGAGGCCCGGTGCCCACGCGGTGATCTGTGCGCCGCGGGGGTCCATGTCAGAAACGTACAAGACGCAGCTGCCTCGGGTGACGAAGAGTGGCGGGGTCGTCATCGCAGTGGTGGCGCGCCCGAGGGAGGAACAACATGAACAGTTCGGCAACAGCGGTATCGCTCCGCGAGAAGTTCGGTCAGTTCACCGAGCACTGGTCGCCCAAGAAGATTGCGGGCCTCAATGACTACGAGATCAAGATCGTCAAGATCAAAGGTGAATTCGTCTGGCACTCCCACACCGACACCGACGAAATGTTTCTGGTGACAAAGGGGCAGATCCGAATCCAACTGCGCGACGGAGATGTTTCGCTGGGGCCCGGTGAATTGTTCGTTGTGCCTCGCGGAGTCGAGCATTGTCCCATCGCCGAAGAGGAAGCGGAGGTGATGTTGATCGAACCCGTGGGCGTGGTGAATACCGGGAACGTCGGAGGATCACGAACCGCGGTGCTCGAGGACTGGACGTAGCTAGCGGCTCTTCCAATCCAGGGAATTGGTTCGGAGCGGCAGTGCCATGCCCGATCTCCAGAGCGTCGCCGCGCGAGAGTGCGGACGGAACTGGACCTCGCGCCTCATCGACTGCGTGAACTCGTCGGTGAACCCTGTTCGCGGGTACTCCGCGGTTGCTGCATCAACAGTTGCTCGCGGAATTTCGGGCGCACGCCGACCGGCAACGTCGAAATGCGCTGCGGCATGCAGTAGATAGGCGTCAGCGCCCTCGCCGCGGTCGACGGTCAGATCCATGTGCAGACGGATCGCTTCGCCGATTCGCTGTACCGACCTCTCCGAAGTTCCCACTCGGGTCGCGAGTTCTTCTGCGTCTGCGGCACTGATGTAGGTGAAACACCCGTGCTCGGCCGATCCTTCTGCGCCCAGTCCGACATCGTGAAGGGCGCACGCAGTGAAGAGATCTTCGGGGTCGTACTCGATCGCATCGATCTGCGCGAAGGCGTCGGCCCAGATCCAGCAGCGCAGGCTGTGGTTCAAGACCGCGGGGGAGAGGGTTCCTCTGGCGTGATCGAGCGCTTCGCTGCACAGCTTGGTGTCGGGGAGTGGGCGTTTGCGCAGCTCGGGTGTGCGAGTGGGGTAGCGGCCGAGCCGGAGTCGGAGCATCGACGGAGCACTCATGGCCTGCGCAGCAGCCGCGCGGGCCATGAGTTGTATCTGCTCGAGAGTGGTGAGCTCACCAGGGCGCATCGAATTCCTGTTCTGGGTGGGGACAGCTGGATACGAATCTAGTTGGCAGGGAAACTTCTTCACAGATGTCCAATATCTGTCAATGACGGAAACACGGAATTATCCGAATATTGGTTGAAAGCAAGTGCCATCCAACGGCAACCCCCAATCTGTAGCCTCACCTCTGCACATCGCAAGAACCATCAAGCAACGACGGTGGGGCTCGGGCTCAGATGACGCCGAACCCGACGATCCCCGGGACTTCCGACGGGACGATGCGATGGAGCATGACCTTGTTGTTCTCGTTGCCGCCGACGGTCGTCAGAGTGCCGGCGTCGTTGACCAGAACGACGTTGACGTGTTGGCCGAAGGGGCTCGAGTCGCCGTACAGGATCGTGTCGCCGACCTTGGGTTGGTAGTCCTGACCGTAGGGGACAAACGCGTCGACGGACTCGTAATACTCCTGCAGCGTGTACACCCCGGGGATGCGCCACGACCCTGAGTTGGGGTTCGAGAACGGCGTGCCGATCTGGTTCATCGACCAGCTCACGAAATCGGCACACCACGATTCTTCGACACCCTCGGCGTATTTGGTGCCGGGACTCCCTGACTCCCACTCCTGCTCGAGGACGCCCAGTAGCGCACTCTGCTGAGCGCTGAGAATGCTGTGGTCGACGGCCGGGAACGAATCGAGATTCTCGCCGGCAAGAGCGTCGTCGCCGCGCGCGAACCACCACAGTGCGCCGGCGACAACTACGACCACCACAACGCCGAATACGCCCAGAACAGCGAGAGTGCGTCTGGGCGTATTCGGTGCGTGCGACATCACGCCACGATAGTCAATTACTCGAGCGGGGGCGCCGAGCGATCGATCGTCGTCGCGAGGGGCTTCTCCTTGACGAAGAGCAACAACACGACCGCTGCGATGACCAAGGGGACGAGGTAGAGGAAGATCGGCGCGAGCGCGTCGTTGTACGCGCCGACGATGATCTCGCGAACCTGGCTCGGCAACTTCCAGAGGATTCCCGGGGTCAAGGAGTTCTCGTCACCACCGACCGCGCCGCCATTCGCCGGGAGTCGCTCGGCCAGGAGATTGGTCAGACGCGAGGCGAACAGGCTGCCCACGATCGCGCTGCCCAACGACGCACCGATCTGGCGGAAGAAGTTGTTCGACGCGGTGGCCGTTCCCACTTCGGCCGCGGGGAAGGTGTTCTGCACGATCAAGATCAAGATCTGCATGACGAGGCCGAGTCCGATACCCATGAGTGCGATGTAGCAACCGAAGACCAGCAGTGAGGTCGACGGCGTCAGACGTGAGAGCAGGACCAGAGCAACAGCGACGATGGATGTTCCGACGATGGGGAAGATCTTGTAGCGGCCGGTCTTGCTGACCAGCTGGCCGGACCCGATGGAGGCGACGAGCAGGCCCGCCATCATGGGAATCATCATCAATCCAGCTTCGGTGGCGTTCTTGCCGGTCACCATTTGGATGTAGGTCGGCAGGTAGGCGAGCGCACCGAACATGGCGATTCCGATGATCAGGCCGGCGACGGTGGTCAACACGAAGTTGCGCTGAGCGAACAGGTGCATCGGAATCACCGGTTCGTCGGCACGCTTTTCGACGAAGACAAAAGCCACTGCCGTCACGACGCAGCCGACGATCAACCCGATGATGACGGCCGATCCCCAGGCGTAGGTGTTTCCGCCCCAGGTCGTGAACAGGATCAGACACGTCGCTGCCGTCGCGACGAGAACCATGCCCAGATAGTCGATGCGAGGCTTGCCGAGGTTCGGCTTCCGCAGGTGCAGAAATGCCATCGCGCTCGCGATGGCGAGTAGGCCTAGGGGGATGTTGATCCAGAAGGCCCAACGCCAACCGATGCCCTCGGTGAACCAGCCGCCGAGTAGGGGACCGGCAACCGAAGCCAGTGCGAACACCCCGCCCATCACACCCATGTACCGGCCGCGTTGCCTGGCGGGGACGACGTCGGCGATGATCGCCTGGGACAGCAGGATCAATCCGCCGCCGCCGAGTCCCTGCACGGCTCGACCAGCGATGAGTGTGGTCATGTCGTGGGACAGACCGCCGATCACCGAACCGACGATGAAAATGCTGATGGCGCCGATGAAGAGGCCCTTGCGGCCGATCAGGTCACCGAGTTTTCCGTACACCGGCATCATGACGGTCGAGGCGAGGATGTATGCCGTCGTCACCCAGACCATGTGGTTGACGCCGTTCAATTCGCCCACGATGGTGGGCAAAGCGGTACTGAAGATCATCTGGTCGAGCGAAGCCAGAAGCATCGTGATCATCAGCCCGACAAAAACGAGGATGATCGACCGTTTGTCCGGCGAGGCCTCGGTGTCGGTATGCGTGCCGTCGGGCTCGACGGTCGCAGCTTCTCGAGTGGACATGTAGTTCCTTAGTTGAGTGACGGCGGGTGCGAGAGTGTGGATCAGCTCTCGGACCTCAGTATTCGAGCCATCAGGAGTAGTGCCGGATCGAGCAAATCTGTTCTGGGGCTTGCCCGTTCACTGTTCTGCCATTTTCGGAAGACGTAACGCATCGCGGCGCCTGCGGTGATGACCGTTGCTGTGGCTTCGTCGGCAGCGGCTGTGTCCGAGTGCAGGCGGCGATACTCGGTTCTGTTCGACAACTCCCGCGTGAGGATCCGGGTGAGCGTGTCTTCAAGATCGTGGAAGGTGGCCAGATGTTGTTGCAACAGCGTGGGATGACGCTCGAACAATTCGCGTCGATGCGCGAGCAGATCAGGTCGCTCGTCGACGATTTGCATCGCCGCCTCGAATACCGCGAGAGCGCCGCGCAGCGGATCGTCCGGGTGCTCGCCGATGAGCGTGAGCATGGTCGTCTCACTTGGCACGACGAGCATGAGCCCACCGATCGCTGCGTCCTTGGTGGGGAAGTAGTTGAAGAACGTGCGGGTCGACAGATTGCAGGCTTCGCAGATTTTCTCGACGGTCACTTCGTCATAGCCCAGGTCGAGAACGAGTTCGACGGCGGTGTGCTCGATCAGCTGCCTCGTCGCAATTCGTTTTCGTTCGCGCAATCCGAGAGTTTCGGTTCCCATTTCATCCATAATTGCACAGAGTGCAAAGTTTCATCGAATGCAATATTTCGCCCAAGAATGCCTCATGAAATGCAAAAATGGGGATCGGGTGCCTGGTGGATAGGATGAACCGCGTGGAAGACACCTTGCCCCCTTGCCCTGAATGCGCCGGCGAATACACCTACGAGATGGGCGCGTTGATGGTCTGCCCGTCCTGCGCGCACGAGTGGGCGCTGACCGATAGTGCCGGCGAGGACCTGGGTGTGGTGAAAGATGCCGTAGGCAACATTCTTGCGGACGGCGACACGGTGACGGTCGTCAAGACGCTCAAGGTGAAGGGCAGTCCGACCGGCATCAAGTCAGGTACGAAAGTTCGCAACATCCGCCTTGTTCAGGGTGTTGGTGACCACGACATCGACTGCAAGGTCGACGGCATCGGACCGATGCAATTGAAGTCGAGCGTCGTCAAGAAGGTGTGACCGGACAGCGATAGTTGTCGGCTCGAAATCCTGTTCAGTTTCGACGGTTCGATAGCCACAATCGAGGTGATTCTCGACCGCTCGAACGAATGGACCGAACTGTGCCGAACTCGATCTGCCTGGTGCCCGCACTCGATAACACCGCACTCGATACAGACGAGCAGTGGAGACGCATCTTCGATGCGCTGACGCGCAGGGGTTTCCTCGGCGCCGGGCTCGGTGTCGCGGCCGCGACATTGCTGGCAGCGTGCAGCAGCGACGAAAACGGCTCGGCGCCAAGTGGTCTCGTCACAGTGCAGGATGAGACGGGCAGTGTCGAGATTCCGTCGGATCCGCAGCGAATGGTCATCGCCCATGTCAGCGCCATGGCGACGGTGCTCGACCTCGGTGTGCCGCCGGAGAAGATCGTCGGCGGCTTCTTCGGTCTCGAGGGTGTGAGCGGTGACGCGGTGTTGCGTACGATGCCGGAGGCTGCGAACATCCCGAACCTCGGCACGGCGGGGACGTGGAACAAGGAAGCGATCATCGGCGCGTCGCCGGATCTGATCGTCATGCTCCTGACCGCCGGAAATGCTTATGCGGCAAAGTCCTACGACGAACTCTCCGCGACCGGTGTTCCAGTATTCGCCGGCTTCAACGGGTACCTCACGTGGGCCGAGATGAAGAAGTTGGTCACCTCGATGGGCGTCGCGGTCCGACGCGAAGACGCTGCTGCGGAATTGAACGCGAGAACGGAAGAGCGCCTCCTCACAATCAAGGATCGACTCTCCGCCCTCGGTTCGTTGCCGTCGGTGACCCTCCTCCGCACCGGCGAGAACGGTGTCGTCTACAACCAGGTCGACGCTCTTCTCGACGCCCTCGGTTTCCCCGGCGATCGAGCTACATCGGAGGAGTTCACGCGCACACTCACAGCGGAGCAACTCGATCAGGTGACCAGCGACGTGATCATCGTGGGCGCATTCCAGGACCAGCAGGACGTCCGCGCGCAGTTGGCGATGAACCCGCTCTGGGAGCGTCTTCCCGCTGTCCGCTCGGGGAACGTCCATTACGTCGACGACAGCCTGTGGGGCTCGGGCTATTCTCCCCGCGCGACCGAGCTGCGACTCGACGACATCGAGCGGATCTTCAGCTGACGCCGTCGTGTCACCTCGACTTATCGGTGCATTACCTCGAGAATCATGACCATGGACAAAATCAGGTTCTTCGAGCTGGTCACCGAATGGTTCGAGGTACTCGGTGTTGTCGCCATGGTTCTCGGGTTCGTGTTCGCATTCGTGATCGCGGGGCGCGCATGGAGTCGAACGCGGGACGGTAGTTCGGCGTTTCGTACTCTGCGCGAGACCATGGGCGCGGTCATCCTTCTCGGCCTCGAGATCCTTGTCGCCGCTGATCTGGTGAAGACGGTGACGTCGTCGCCGTCGCTGACAGACGCCGCAGTTCTGGGCATGATCGTTCTTATTAGGACCGTGCTGAGCCTGTCGATTCAGATTGAGATCGACGGGGTACTTCCGTGGCGCAAGGCGTTGGTGTCAAGTCCGGAACTCCTGGTACGCGCAGCGCGCGGATCAGGAGGCCGCACGACGCCCGACGCGTCGAGTTCGTAGCGATAGCCGTTGCGAGTGAAAGGTCGGGCAGATGACAGCAGTGCGTACCGAGCATCTCACGGTCGACGAAAGGCGGGCGCGCGGGCGCCAGGCGCGTAGAGATACGCCATTGGCCGCGCTCGCGGATCTGGCAGAGAGTGACCGTGATCCGATATCACTGCTCGAATTGCAGGCGAAGTCGCGGGTACAGGACCTGGTGCCCATCCGATACGGGCGGATGTCGGCATCGCGGTTCTCGTTCTTCCGCGGCGCTGCGCTGGTGATGGCCGACGATTTGTCACGCAGTCCGGATTCGGGTCTTGCCAGCCAACTCTGCGGCGACGCGCACCTGAGCAACTTCGGTATCTATGCGACGCCCGAGCGAAAGCTCGCGTTCGACATCAACGACTTCGACGAAACGTACCCGGGACCGTTCGAATGGGACGTCAAGCGTCTGGCCGCAAGTTTGGTGATCGCCGCAAAGGACAACGGATTTTCGGGCAAGGAGCGAAAGAAGATCGTTCGCGGATGCGCGGCCGAGTATCGGGAAACCATGATCACCCAGGCAGGATTGGGAAATCTTGCAGTCTGGTACTCGCACATCGCACCCGAGGACGGGCTCGAGGCTCTCCAGATCGACCTGAAGAAGCGCATGCTTGCTCGCACACAAGCGACGCTGGACAAGGCTCGTCGCCGCGACAGTGTGCAGGCGGCAGGCAAGTTCACCGAAATCGTCGACGGCCGGCGGCAATTCATCAGTGATCCGCCGCTGATCGTGCCCGCAAACGAGTTGTTCGCAGGGACCGATCTCACGCAGATCGAGGAGTTGCTACGTCAGCGCGTTCGGTCGTATCGGAGCACGCTGCAGTGGGACCGTCGGGTGTTGCTCGAAAGCTTCGAGATGACGCACATTGCGCGGAAGGTTGTCGGTGTCGGGAGCGTCGGAACACGCGCATGGATGATCCTCATGAAAGGCGTCGACGACGACGATCCGTTGATCCTGCAGGTCAAGGAAGCGCAACCCTCGGTATTGTCCGGCTACGTCGATGGTCCGACCTTCAAGAACGAAGGGGAACGCGTCGTCAACGGGCAACGCTTGATGCAAGCGACAAGCGACATCTTTCTCGGCTGGGAACGAGGGCCGGGGCTCGACGAGGGTGAGCACGATTTCTACATTCGTCAACTGCGTGACGGTAAAGGGTCGGCAGTCATCGAAGAGATGGTGCCGCAGGGGCTGGAACTCTACGGGCGCCTGTGCGCCAGGGTCCTTGCCTACGCACACGCTCGCTCGTCCGATCGGATAGCGATCGCCGAATATCTCGGTGACGGAACCGAATTCGATTTCGCGATCGGGGAGTTCGCGGCTGCCTACGCCAAGCGCAATGCTCGCGATCACGCCGCTCTGCTGACCGCGATCGACGACGGTCGCGTGTCAGCAGAGCGGGGAGTGTGACGACTCAGGCGAACGCGCCGTCGAGCCAGCCCTGCCACGCTGCCGTTGCTGATCCACCGTCAGCACCCTCTGCGAAGAGGTGATGGGCCGCGTCGACGGTGCCGCCGAAAGCATTTCGGCCGTAGAACCGCAGCAATGCGTCCTGGGTGCGCAAGCCGATGAACCAGTCGTTGATGTAGTCGACAATCGCGTCGACGGTTCCGATTCCGGGGACTTCCACCGACGCGGAGTCACCGACAGCGGCGCCCGAGGTGATTCCGAGGGCGCTGCGAAGCGTTCCCATCGCTTGCGGCGCGGAAGAGGATTCCGGGCCTTCAGCCGAGACATAGGTGGTGGGCCTGCCGGCGAAGTACCGCACGTACTGGCCGAGACTGTGCAGGTAGAAGTCCGTGTGCTTGCTCGCGCCGTCGTACTGGTTGTCCCAGTCCTCGGCAAACACTCCGGCGTGGACGTAGCGGACAACGGCGGTGCTCTCGTCGCGGGCCTCGACGACGTATTCGAGGTTGTTGAACCAGCCGTCGGGGCCTTGCATGTGGATGGCGAGTTCGCGGGGCGGCTCCCAGGTCGCGATGATCGGGCTGTCCGGGCGGCTGCCGTCGGCCGGGATCTCGAGAGGGGAGGGGAACATCCATCCGGCCGTTTCGGCCGAGATGGCGGCCCAGATCTGCTCGGGGGTTCCTGGGACGACCACCTCGCGGCGGATTTCGAATTTCTCGGACATTGCTACTTCTCCGTTTCGGGCGCGTCGATCGCTTGGGTTGTGATGGTTTGGGGTGTGGTGAGGCTGGGATGCAGGGCGACAACGAGGCGGTGTTTGCGTCCGCCTTCGGAATTGCCGTCGTGATACTTGGCGACGAGTGAGTTGATCGACTCGCCGAGTTCGCCGGCGAAGGCGGCACGGTCGGCCGCCGTGGCAAAGGTGATGTCGCTGTCGATGGCAAAGGACGCCAACGGTTTTCCGGCTGCAGTTGCTCCGGCGATCAGTTCGCCGACCTCTCGGACGATCCGCGCTGCGAGACTGACGAGCCAGCGCGCCGAGAGTTGATCGGGGAACCGGCCCGGGTCCGGGGCGAGCGCCGACATGGCGGCAGGGGATATGACGTACGACGCGGCACTGGCCTGCATGATTCGCTCGGTCATGTTGCCTCGCTTGCGTTCCTCGACGAGCTCGACAAGTCCGTGGTCTTCGAGAGTGCGCAGGTGGTAGTTCACCTTCTGGCGTGTCAGCCCGATCCGGGGCGCCAGCGAGGATGCCGATCCCGGCACCGCCAATTCGGCCAGAATCCGTTGCCGAATCGGATCGAGCGACGCCTCGGCAGCTCCGGGGCGATCGATGACTGCTACGTCCAACATGAGAAAACCATCCCACCGACAACTAAATCTGTCAAGACAGAAAAAATTGTCGGTGGGATGGTTTCGGAGATTCGCTATCGCTTGAGGTCGGGCGGGTTGTTCAGATCCCGCGCCGAGTACGTGTCACACGACGAAATCTGGCCGGTCTGGTATCCGGTCATGAACCACGCCTGACGCTGTGCGGAGGAGCCGTGTGTCCAACCTTCAGGGTTGACCCGACCGGTCGTGGACTTTTGGATACGGTCGTCGCCCACCGACGAGGCGGCGGACAACGCGTCGCGAATGTCGTCTTTTGACAAGGGCTTCAGGAACGGTTGACCGGTCGCCTGATCGGGAATCGTGTCCGCAAAATGTGCCCAGACGCCTGCGTAGCAATCGGCCTGGAGTTCGGTGCGAACCGCACCCGACTGCTCACCCTGCGGGTCGGCCTGCGCGCGGCCGATGTCGCCGAGCTGATTCTGGATGTGATGTCCGAACTCGTGCGCGACCACGTACTCCTGTGCGAGCGGTCCGGCGCTGGAACCGAAACGGTCGACGAGTAGTTGGAAGAAACTCGTGTCGAAGTACGCAGTCTGGTCGGCCGGGCAGTAGAACGGACCGACGTCACTAGACGCCTGGCCGCAACCGGTGTTGACCGAACCGCTGAACAGAATGACTTCGGGTCGCACGTACGCCGTGCCGGTCTGCTTGACCAACTGCTGTTCCCAAACGTCGTCGAGGCTTCCGACGGTCAGTGTGACGCGGCAGTTCACATCGGCGTTTGCCTGAGTGCCGGTGCACTCGTCGACCGACGACAGTCCGGTCGACGAACTCGAAGTCTCGGTAGACGTACCCAGGAGTGAGCCGGGGTCACCGCCGAACAACAGCGCCAGGATCAGAACGATAATGCCGCCCGCGCCACCGCCGATCGCGATTTTGCCGCCGCGGCCACCGCCACCCCCGCCGCCTTGAACCTGAACGCGTCCCGCTTCGCCGCGGGCCCCCTCGTTGAAGGTCATCTATGTCCGCTTTCTGCTGTCGTGAACAAGTGCTTGCCGTCACTTCTGGAGATAGCTTCGCATGCGATGCGGGTCCGCGTTTCCGCTCTGTGCAGTTCGCTCCGTAGGATCGCAGGCAAAGTAGTCGGTCGTCGGTTATTGGAAGTAGTTCGAAAGGAATCCCGTGCTGCGCACACATCTCGCCGGTTCATTGCGACCCGAGCAGGCAGAGCAGACCGTAACGCTCACCGGTTGGGTAGCCAGGCGTCGTGATCACGGCGGAGTGATCTTCATCGATCTCCGTGATGCATCCGGAGTTGCGCAGGTAGTTTTCCGGGCAGGTGACGTGGCCGAGCAGGCGCACCGTCTGCGCGCGGAATACTGCGTTCGCGTGACCGGAACGGTCGAGGTTCGCCCCGAGGGCAACCAGAACTTCGAGATCCCCACCGGAGCGATCGAGGTCAACGCCACAGAACTCGAGGTTCTCAACGAAAGCGCACCGCTGCCGTTCCAGCTCGACGATCAGGTCGGCGAAGAAGCGCGCCTCAAGTACCGCTACCTCGACCTGCGTCGTGAAGGCCCCGGCTCCGCAATTCGCTTGCGCTCCAAGGTAAGTGCTGCAGCGCGCGGCGTTCTCGCGCATCACGAGTTCGTCGAGGTCGAGACTCCGACGCTCACGCGCTCGACGCCCGAGGGTGCCCGTGACTTCCTGGTGCCGTCGCGCCTTCAGCCCGGTAGCTTCTACGCACTGCCGCAGAGCCCGCAGCTGTTCAAGCAGCTCCTCATGGTCGGCGGCATCGAGCGCTACTACCAGATCGCACGTTGCTACCGCGACGAGGATTTCCGCGCCGATCGCCAGCCCGAGTTCACTCAGCTCGACATCGAGATGGCTTTCGTCAACCAGGACGACATCATCCTGCTCGCCGAGGAAATCCTGACGGCGCTCTGGAAGCTCGTCGGCCACGAGATCAAGACGCCGATCGACCGCATGACCTACACCGAGGCAATGCGTCGTTACGGCAGCGACAAGCCGGACCTGCGTTTCGACATCGAACTCGTCGAGTGCATGGACTTCTTCAAGGACACGACGTTCCGCGTGTTCCAGGCGGAGTACGTCGGCGCCGTCGTGATGCCAGGCGGTGCAAGCCAGCCGCGCAAGCAACTCGACGCCTGGCAGGAATGGGCCAAGCAGCGTGGGGCCAAGGGTCTGGCGTACGTGTTGGTCGGTGAAGACGGCACTCTCGGTGGACCTGTTGCCAAGAACCTGACCGACGCCGAGCGTGAGGGCCTGGCCGCCCACGTCGGAGCTCAGCCGGGAGACTGCGTCTTCTTCGCAGCTGGTGCAACGAAGCCGATGCGCGCCCTCCTCGGCGCTGCCCGTGGTGAGATCGCCCGCAAGAAGGACCTCATCGATCCTGACGCGTGGGCCTTCGTGTGGATCGTCGACGCTCCGATGTTCGAGCCGACCGCCGACGCCACTGCATCCGGTGACGTCGCTCTCGGCCACTCCGCGTGGACCGCCGTGCACCACGCGTTCACGTCGCCGAAGCCGGAGTTCTTCGACACGTTCGACACCGATCCGGATTCCGCTCTCGCCTACGCGTACGACATCGTCTGCAACGGCAACGAGATCGGCGGCGGCAGTATTCGTATCCACCGCAAGGACATTCAGGAACGAGTGTTCAAGGTGATGGGTATCTCCGAGGACGAGGCTCAGGAACAGTTCGGCTTCCTCCTCGACGCCTTCGCCTTCGGTGCGCCGCCGCACGGCGGAATCGCATTCGGCTGGGACCGCATCACCGCGCTCCTCGCCGGCATGGATTCCATCCGTGAGGTCATCGCGTTCCCGAAGTCCGGCGGCGGCGTCGACCCGCTGACGGATGCTCCGGCACCGATCTCGGCTCAGCAGCGCAAGGAATCGGGTATCGACGCGAAGCCCGAGAAGAAGTCAGAGGACAAGAAGTCCGAAGGCGACACCGGCGAAGCCAAGTAGAGCCGACACCGGATCGCCATGCTGCATTTGCGGGTGATCTGCCCGACCGAGCGCACCGAGCAAGTTCTCGGTGCGCTCGCGTCGCAGCGGGGCGCGACACACATCGTCGTGATGCGCGACGTCGCGGTTCATCCTGCCGGCGACATGGTGGAGGCCGACGTCGCCCGTGAGGCGGCGAACGACGTCGTCGATGCCCTGAACGAACTCGGCGTCGCCGAGGACGGCGGAATGACGCTCGTACCGGTCGAGACGGTGTTGTCGGCGTCGGCGCGCAAAGCCGAGCGTGACGTGCCTGGTGATCCCGCGGATTCCGTCGTGTGGGAGGAATTGCTGTCCCGCACTCGCGAAGAGTCGACTCTCAACGGATTGTTCGTCGCGTTCCTGACCATTGCGTGTCTGCTGGCCGCGATCGGCGTCGTCACCGACTCTCAGATCACGATCGTCGGCGCCATGGTCGTCGGTCCGGAGTTCGGTCCGCTGGCTGCTTTGGCAGTCGCACTCGTACGGCGAGATCGACGGTTGCGTCGACGTTCGATTCTCGCGCTTGCCGTCGGATTCCCCATCGCGATGGGCGTGACGCTTGCCGCAACGTTCGTGGTGAAGTTCTTCGGATGGATGGACGTCGTCAGTCTCGAGTCACTCCACGAGGTCGATTTCGTATACAAGGTCGGGCCCATTTCGTTTGTCGTCGCGCTTCTTGCCGGTGCGGCTGGGATGCTGGCACTCGTCTCGTCGAAGTCCGCTGCCTTGGTCGGGGTGTTCATCTCTGTCACCACGGTTCCTGCCGCCGGTTTCGCGGTGGTTGCGGCAGCAAACGGAGAATGGCGGATCGCCGGGTTGTCGTCTCTGCAACTGGCTGTCAACCTGCTTGGGATCGTCACTGCCTGCGTGCTTGTTCTCTGGCTCAGAACCCGGGCCGACGAGGAATTCGAAGCAGCGTTGAAAGGCATTTCTCGATTTGTCGACGAGGACAAAACTCCATGACGTCGCCGGTTCGGAGTTCTGCTCACCGACAGCAAAATTCTCGAGAGAACTGTGTGCCGGTGTGGCGATTGGGGACTTTTGTCATCACCGCAGGTAGTCGGCAATTTCTGATGCTGTGAGGCCTTGAATTCTCCGCTGCGAGCGGACGAGCTGGGCATGATCGGAGTCACTAACGGGTAAGTTGGTCGGTGATGACCGCATTACTGGCAGACCCCGTTTCCGAAGTCGTCGCAGCTGCTGAGCAGTTGCTGACACGCCGCACAGGGGCACCCGTAACCCTGGTGGATCCCGTAGATCTCGGGGGGAGTGGCCGCACCGTCGTGCTGCGCGTTCGCGTCGCCGAGAACCCGTTCTCCCTGCCCCGAACTTTGGTGATCAAGCAGGTCCGCGACAACTTCCAGGGAGCTACCAAAACAGCGATTGCGCTCCCGGCCGCGTCCGAAGGTGACTTCGACGTCGAGACCGCATTCCTTCGTGAAGCGGTGTCTTATCAGTTCGCCAACGCGCTTGCCAAGGACGCGCGCCCCGGCGCCGAACTGTTGGCGTCCGACCTCGATGCTCGCCTCCTGATCCTGAGTGATCTCGGCGACGCCACCGCAATCAGCGTCCGCCTCGAAGACTCCGACCCGGACACCGTCACTCACACGTTGATGGCCATGGCGCAGGCAATGGGACGCATGCACGCCGCGACCGTCGGCCGTGAGGACGACTTCACCGCGCTTCTGCGTCGAGCCGAGGTTGCGCATTGTTCCGACGAAGTGGCGGATCAGGTGGGACGTGCCGTGGCCAGTGTTCCCGCGATGCTGGTGGAAAGTCTCGGCATCGATGTGAGTTCGGACATTCTCGAGCAGGTTCAGCATGCGCAGACACTGTTCAGCGGTGGCCGGTTCCGTGCCTTCAGTCCGTCGGACCTGTGCCCAGACAACATCATCGTCAACGACGACGGCGTGCAGTTCCTCGACTACGAGTGGGGTGGCTACCGCGATGCCCTCCTCGACATCACCTACGCGTTGGTGTCTTTCCCCGGTTGCCTGTGCAACATCGACCTGACCGAAGAGCGGGCGTCGGCGATGGTCGATGCCTGGCGGGCCGAGGTAGTGGGGATGTGGCCCGCCCTGGCCGACGAGGCCGAATTGGGCCGCCGGATCGTCGAGGCCCAACTCATCTGGGTCTGGCTCAGTACCTATCTGTACCTGCCCGAGGATCATTCGCGTATCGCCGTCGTCCGCGAACATTATCTCTCGATTCCACGCGCCGACGCACTGGTCGGACGCTGGGCCAGGCTCGCACGCTCGGCTCAGCTCGCCGGCAACGACGCCGTCGAGGCACACGCCCGCGACGTCGTGGCGGCTCTGCGCACCGAGTTCAGTTGAGTTTCTGACTGACCATATGCAGAAGGGCGCCCGTGCACGAAGCACGAGCGCCCTTTCTCGGTCGAGTCCGCTCAGTTGTCGGAGACCAGATCGTTCTCGGACAGGTCCGTCGCCGCGAGCGCTGTCGCCAGATCGGGATGCCGGAACGTCGACGTCACCTGGTCGGCCACGACTCGGAAAGCAGAGGCCAGGGTCGCGGACTTGTCCGGTTCGGCCGCCCACGTTGCGGTCTGTTCGACGACGACCACGCCGTGGTGGACGTACATCTTTCCGGGGACGAGCGTGATGCCGGCGTTGGTGGCCCACTCGCGCAGGGCAGCGAGTCCCTGGCTCGCGCCCTTGGGGCCGCCTACCTCGATGTCGTCACTCGACAACTGCAGCAGAGTGTCGACGTCTTGGGAGTTGAGTGCATCGTGCCACGCGAGGACGGTGGCGATCTCGGAGGTGCTCATGGCGACAACGCTATCCAATGCGGATTCACGACTGGGTGAGGGCTGGCGGAACAGCGGATTGTGTCGGGCGTCGGTGGTCTCTAGTAGCGTCGATTCGTGAGCGATTGGCAAGCGGAAGACAGTGTGGGGGCGAAAGACGGCGTGGTGGCGGAAGACGGCCTGTTCGAGGCAACTCCGGAGGAATCCGCGATCGTCGACGAACCAGATGTCGTGTCTGTAGCCGAGCGCGCCCTGTCCTCGGTGCCGCCCGGTGCTCCTCTGGCTGTCCGCATGCGTCCGCTCACTCTTGGTGAAGTTGTCGGTCAACAGCACTTACTCGGGCCCGGCGCGCCACTCCGCAGAATGGTCGAGGGGTCCGGCGCCGCATCGGTACTTCTGTACGGACCTCCCGGCACCGGCAAGACCACGCTCGCGTCGTTGATCTCGGGTGCTACCGGCCGCCGGTTCGAGGCTCTGTCGGCTCTGTCCGCCGGAGTCAAAGAAGTCCGCGGTGTCATCGAACTCGCGCGCCGCCGCCTGCTGAACGGCGAACAAACCGTCTTGTTCATCGACGAAGTTCATCGCTTCTCCAAGACCCAGCAGGACGCCTTGCTCGCCGCGGTCGAGAACCGCATCGTGCTCTTGGTCGGCGCGACCACCGAGAACCCGTCGTTCTCGGTCGTCTCCGCTCTGTTGTCGCGCTCGTTGGTCCTGCAACTGCAATCGCTCACCGCTGCGGATGTCCAGGAACTGCTCGAGCGCGCTGTCGCCGACGAACGCGGGTTCGGCGGAGCGATCACGATCGACGACGACGCGATGGAACACCTCGTTCGTCTGGCGGCCGGCGACGCCCGCCGAGCCCTGACGGCACTCGAGGCTGCCGCCGGGGCTGCACTGGACACCGCAGGTGACGCTTCGGGCCCGGTGGTGCTCGACCTCGCGACCGTCGAGGCCAGTGTCGACAAGGCCGCGGTTCGGTACGACCGTGCCGGAGATCAGCACTACGACGTCATCAGTGCATTCATCAAGAGCATTCGTGGATCAGACGTCGACGCCGCCCTGCACTACCTCGCACGGATGCTGACCGCGGGCGAAGACCCTCGCTTCATCGCACGGCGTCTGGTGGTTCACGCCAGCGAAGACATCGGCATGGCTGATCCGATGGCGCTGCAGACTGCCACCGCGGCGGCGCAGGCAGTGCAGCTGATCGGTATGCCGGAGGCTCGTCTGGCGCTGGCACAGGCCACCATTCATCTGGCGACGGCTCCCAAATCGGGTGCGGTCATCGCCGCACTCGGCGCGGCCATGGCCGACGTGGCCGCCGGAAAATCCGGACTGGTACCGCCGCACCTGCGTGACGGGCACTACAAGGGCGCCGAGCAATTGGGCAACGCAGTCGGATACAAGTACCCGCACGACACACGTGATGGTGTTCTGCGGCAACAGTATCCACCGGACGATCTGGTGGGTGTCGACTATTACCAGCCCACCGCGCACGGCAACGAGCGGGAGATCGCCGATCGGGTGAGCAAACTTCGCCGAATAGTTCGTGGCTGACGCCTGCCAGGTTCCACCGGCCGACGCGTTAGTCTGGACACCCATAGCTCGACGCTCTTGAAGGTAAGGACCGGTTAGTGCAAACCCACGAGATCCGCAGGCGATTCCTCGACCACTTCGTCAAGGCCGGCCACACCGAGGTGCCCAGCGCCTCGCTGATTCTCGACGACCCGAACCTTCTGTTCGTCAACGCGGGCATGGTTCCGTTCGTGCCGTTCTTCCTCGGGCAGCAGACGCCGTCCTACTCACGGGCGACGTCCGTGCAGAAGTGCGTCCGCACCCTGGACATCGAAGAGGTCGGCATCACCACCCGCCACAACACCTTCTTCCAGATGGCGGGCAACTTCTCCTTCGGTGACTACTTCAAGAAGGAAGCCATCTCCCACGCCTGGCAGTTGCTGACAGGTTCGGTCGAGGACGGCGGATACGGCATCGATCCCACGCGCCTGTGGGCCACCGTCTACCTCGACGACGACGAAGCATTCTCGATCTGGCGCGACGAGGTAGGAGTGCCCGAAGAGCGCATCCAGCGCCGCGGCATGAAGGACAACTACTGGTCCATGGGCATTCCCGGGCCGTGCGGTCCCTGCTCGGAGATCTTCTACGACCGCGGCGCCGAATACGGCGTCGAGGGTGGCCCCGAAGCCGACGAGGATCGCTACATCGAGATCTGGAACCTCGTGTTCATGCAGAACGAGCGCGGCGAGGGCACCAACAAGGGCGACTACCCGATCCTCGGACCGTTGCCGAAGAAGAACATCGACACCGGCATGGGCGTCGAGCGCGTTGCGTTCCTCCTGCAGGGCGTCGAAAACGTCTACGAGACAGATCTTCTCCGCCCCGTCATCGACAAGGCCGCCGAACTGACCGGCAGTGTCTACGGGACCGACCACACTTCAGACGTCCGTTTCCGCGTCATCGCCGACCACGCACGCACCGCAGCGATGTTGATCGCCGACGGTGTGAACCCCGGCAACTACGGCCGCGGCTACGTCCTGCGCCGGTTGCTGCGTCGCATCGTGCGTTCGGCCAAACTGCTCGGCAGCGAGCAGCCCACCATGCGCGAGTTCATGATCGTCGTCCGCGACACGATGGCGCCGTCGTACCCGGTTCTGGAAACCGACTTCACGCGCATCGAGAACGTTGCCGTCGGCGAGGAGACCGCGTTCCTCAAGACGCTGGCTTCGGGTTCTGCTCTGTTCGAGAATGCTGCCGAGACGGTCAAGTCGTCCGGAAAGTCGGTCATCGCCGGCGATCAGGCGTTTGCACTGCACGACACCTACGGCTTCCCGATCGACCTCACGCTCGAGATGGCGTCCGAGGCCGGTCTCACCGTGGACGAGGACGGCTTCCGCACGCTCATGGCCGAGCAGCGCAAGCGCGCCAAGGACGACGCTCAGGCTCGTAAGCACGCCCACGCCGACCTCACGGTCTACAAGGAACTGCTCGACCGAGGCGCCACCGAGTTCACCGGTTTCGACGAGCTGGTCTCCGAGGCTCACGTCCTCGCACTGATCGTCGACGGCGTCCGTGTCCCGGTCGCGAAGGCCGGTCAGGACGTCGAGGTCATCCTCGACCGCAGCCCGCTCTACGCAGAGTCCGGTGGACAGATCGCCGACATCGGTTCGCTCACCGCGCCGGGCCTCGAAGCCAAGGTCAACGACGTACAGAAGATCGCCAAGAAGGTCTGGACGCACAAGGTGACGGTGCAGAAGGGCGAGATCACCGAGGGCGACGTCGTGCTCGCGCACGTCGACGCCGAGTGGCGCAAGGGTGCAACCCAGGGGCACTCCGGTACCCACATGGTGCACGCGGCGCTGCGTCAGGTGCTCGGCCCCAACGCGGTGCAGGCGGGCTCGCTCAACAAGCCGGGTTACCTCCGCTTCGACTTCTCGTGGCAGGGCGCGCTGTCCGACTCCCAGAAGCAGGACATCGAGGCACTCACCAACGAAGCCGTGGCGTCGAACTACGCGGTCAACACATTTGTCACGGATCTCGACAAGGCCAAGGCGATGGGTGCGATGGCACTCTTCGGTGAGAACTACGGCGACGAGGTTCGCGTCGTCGAAATCGGCGGCCCGTTCTCGATGGAACTGTGCGGTGGCACTCATGTCGGAAGCTCCGCACAGATCGGTCAGGTAACGCTGCTCGGTGAGCAGTCGGTCGGCTCCGGAATCCGACGCGTCGAGGCGTACGTCGGTTTGGACTCCTACCGCTACCTCGCCAAGGAACGCGCGCTCCTGGCCGGACTCTCCTCCTCGCTGAAGGTTCCTTCGGAAGAGGTGCCCGCCCGCGTCGAGGCGCTCGTCGAGCGACTCAAGGTGGCCGAGAAGGAACTCGAGCAGACCAAGGCCAAGGCTGTGCTGGCGTCGGCAGGCGAGTACGTCGCCAAGGCCAAGCGCATCGGCAGTGTCCTCGTCATCGCCGAGCCTGCTCCCGCCGGAGTCGGCGGAAACGACCTGCGCAGCCTCGTCACGGACATCAAGGGTCGCCTTGGCTCCGAACCTGCCGTCGTAGCTCTGCTCGGTGACGTCGACGGCAAGGTTCCGTTCGTGGTCGCCTCGAGCAAGGCAGCTCAAGGTCTCGGTGTGAAGGCCGGCGAGCTGGTCGCGTCGTTCGGTCCCAAGATCGGCGGCCGCGGCGGCGGAAAACCCGACATGGCCCAGGGTTCGGGTTCGGACTCCGCCGGAATCCCGGCGGCGCTCGATGCGATCCGGGACAGAGTCGGAGAGCTGGCGGGCGGCAGCTGACGGTGGTGGCTACGCAACAGGGTCCCGATCGCCCCGGCATCGACGACCCTGGTCGCGGGCGGCGCATCGCCATCGACGTGGGCAGTGTTCGCATCGGCGTCGCGTCCAGCGACCCCGACGGCATCCTCGCGACACCGGTGGAAACGGTTCCACGCTCGAAGGAGCGTGGGCCCGACGCGCCGGATATCCGGCGCATTATCGCCATCGTGTCCGAATACGAGGCCGTTGAGGTTATCGTCGGACTGCCACAGACGCTGCGCGGTGAGCAAGGTAAAGCCGCCGGTATCGCGACTGCATTCGCCAAACGACTGCAGCGGGCCGTCGAACCGATCCCGGTGAGACTGTCCGACGAACGACTGACGACCGTCACGGCTGCGCGCAATCTCCGCGAAAGTGGAGTCAAGGCACGCGGCCAGCGACCGATGATCGATCAGGCTGCGGCGGTGGAAATCCTGCAAGGCTGGCTGGACGAGCGGAGTAGAGCTGTGAAACCAGGGGAGTCGTCGAAGGACGCTGCACTGGAGGGCGATCTGTGAACGCGCGGTGGGATGAGGGCGGCGGAAGCCGGCCCACCAGTTCGTTCGACTTCGACAACGACGAGACCATGGTCATGCGTGCACTGCCGCAGAACATCGATCCGCCGCATATGTCGCGAGCCGAGGCACGCAAGCAACGCGAAGCGCGCAACAAGCGCGCCAAGCGTGGCAAGAAGGTCGGCGTTCTCGCCCTGCTGGTGTTGGTGATCGCAGTCCTCGGTGTCGGTGCATACGGCGCTCTCTGGTACATGGATCGCAACAAGACCGCGGAGGATTTTGCCGGCCCCGGCGGCGCACCCGTGGTCATCCAGATCAACAGTGGAGAAACTGCATCGGAGATCGGTGCGACGCTCGAGGCGAAGAACGTCGTCGCGAGTTCCGCTGCTTTCTACAACGCGGCGATCGCCAATCCGTCTGAGATCCAGAAGGTGCAACCCGGCTTCTACCAGGTGCCGGTGCAGAGTAGCGCCGCGAGCGCACTCGACACCTTGGTTGCCCCGGACTCCCGAGTCGGCAGTGTTGTCATCGCCGAAGGGCGTCAGCTGCACGACAGTTCGGACGCGCAGACCGGCTCGCTCAAGAAGGGCATCTACAACCTCATTTCCGAGGCGAGTTGTGTCGGCCCGGTTTCCGCTCAGAAATGTGTCTCGACAGACGAATTGAACACTGCGGGAGCATCTTCCGATCTGGCTTCGCTCGGCGTGCCCGAATGGGCGATGTCGTCGGTCAAGAGCGTGCCGGACAAGGACCGTCAGCTCGAAGGCCTGATCGCCGCCAGCAGTTGGGATTTCGATCCCACTGCGACGCCCACCGAGATCCTGCGGTCGTTGGTCGAGGGTAGCGCCGCCAAGTACGAGGCCACGGGAATTCTTACAGCCGGCAGCGGGGTCGGAATGTCTCCGTACCAGTTGTTGGTGGCAGCGTCGCTGGTCGAGCGTGAGGCGTTGCCCGCTGACATGGCCAAGGTCGCGCGGGTGATCGTCAACCGACTCGCAGTCGATCAGCCTCTGCAGTTCGACTCCACGGTCAACTACTCACTCGACACCACCGAGGTCGCAACCACGGATGCCGACCGTGAGCGCGTCACGCCGTGGAACACGTACGCAATGCCGGGTCTGCCTGCAACGCCCATCGCTTCGCCGAGCATCGACGCGCTGAAGGCCGTGGAATCGCCGGCGGCCGGTGACTGGTTGTACTTCGTCACGATCAACAAGGAAGGCCAGACGCTCTTCACCAAGAGCTACGAGGAGCATTTGGCCAACATCGAACTGGCACAGCAAAGTGGGATTCTCGACAGTGGACGGTAGTACCGCGACTTCGCTCGCGACGCCCCGTAAGGCGGCAGTTCTCGGAAGCCCGATCGCTCACTCGAAGTCCCCGTTGCTGCATCTTGCGGCGTACGCGGCTTTGGGGCTGAGCGATTGGACCTACGAGCGGATCGAATGCACCGGCGAGCAGTTGCCTGCCCTCGTCGACTCACTCGGCCCCGAATGGATCGGCCTCTCGGTGACGATGCCGGGCAAGATCGCAGCACTCGAATATGCCACCGAACGCACACCGCGAGCGGTGACCATCGGCTCGGCCAACACCCTGGTTCGCATCGACGGCGGTTGGCGTGCCGACTGCACGGACGTCGACGGAGTCAGCGGTGCGTTGATCGCCGGCGGTGTCGGCGATCTCAGCGGCACTTCGGCGGTAGTTGTCGGCGCGGGCGGCACCGCGCGGCCGGCATTGGTCGCGTTGGCCGACATGGGAGTTCGGACAGTCACCGTGGTCGCGCGTGATCCGGGGCGCGCATCCGGTGCCATCGAATGCGGCGGTGCTGTCGGGTTGGACATTGATCTGGTCGCCTTCGACGACGCACGGCTAGGCGGGATCTGCGCCGAATCCTCGGTCTTGGTCAGTACCGTTCCCGCGGAAGCGGCAGCGCCCTTTGCCCAGCAATTGGGGAAGGCGCGATTTGTCCTCGACGCGATCTACAACCCCTGGCCGACGCCACTTGCTTCGGTTGTCGAGGCGGCCGATGGCACGGTGATCGGTGGCCTCGAGATGTTGCTCAATCAGGCCTTCGGGCAGGTAGAGCAGTTCACGGGCAAGCCCGCTCCGCGAGAGGCGATGGCAGCCGCTATCGCTTAGGTCTGTTCACAGTGTCGAGGTAGTCCACAAGACGATTCGTAGTCTGCCGCTGGCGAACGGCAGACGCCAAGCTCGAAACCATGTGGACGTTGATGGTCTTGGCAGGCTCGGGGGTAGTCGCTGGCTTCGGAGCTCGGGCGATCGTCGACAATTGGTTGCGGCGACACGGTTATCGACCAGTCGTGACTTTCTGTTGTGTGCCGCAGTGCGCCGTCGCAACAGGCTGGGTTGTCGTCGGTGCGCTGAATACCTCGGTGGTGCAGTTATTTTCCGGTCTCGCCGTGGTGTGGTGGTGCGTCGCGATCTCGACTGTCGACCTGGCTGTGCGTCGGCTGCCCAACAGTTTCACGCTGCCGGGCTACGCCGTCGTGATGGTCTACGCGACGGTGTCGGGAACGGTGTGGGTGGCGGTGGTGGGGTCGGCACTGCTCGCCGGAATCCACCTCCTGGCGCACGTGATGTCGCCTGGTTCCATGGGCGTCGGCGATGTGAAGCTCTCGCTTCCTCTGGGCGCCGTGACCGGATTGGTGGGAGCGGACGCCTGGCTGTGGTCGTTGGTGTCTGCCTCGGTGCTCACCGCAACGCTGGGCACCGCGCTGGAACTGCGAAGACGAGGGCCGGTAGCCCACAATTCGCCCATTGCGCACGGACCCTCGATGTGCCTGGCAGCCTGCGGTTCGATTGCGTTTGCCTGGCTGACGTGACGAGTGCAACATCCGCGAGAAGTCTGGCGTTATTGACCGTTCAACGACGGACGGTGAACTGCAGGAAAGACGTAACCGTCGGTTTCATAAATGCGGGTATTGCCAGCGCGCGGTCCCAGTATGCGGCGAGTCGGACTTGCCGAATGTCCACACCCTGACGTTCACTGAGGTTTCGGAAATGGGACAAAACGAATCTCGTTTCGCACTCGATTATCGGGGGAACCTATGCGCACAAGGCTTTTCGTCGCTGCGGCAGCCTGTTTGGCGGCTGTGGCTGCAGGAGCGGGCGTCGCCGGCGCCGCGCCTGCACCTTCATCGGTGGCACTGGGCGGGGGCTCAGGAATCCTGCTGCCGGACGTGGATCACTCCGATCCTGACCGAGTTGCAGCATGCACGTTGACCGCGGTCGGCTACGACAACGCCGGTTCTCTCGTGGCACTCACCGCCGGACACTGCGGAGTTGTCGGGGACCGGGTGTTCGCCGAGTACCTGCCCGAGGCCGGACCCATCGGTCGGTTCTCTTACTCGAGTCCGGTCTCGGACATCGCCGTGATCGATCTCGACGACGCCAAGGTAGCTCCGCTGCGTACCGTCGGCGGCACGACGATCAACGGAATCGGCGCCCCGCCGGCCCCGGGCACGATCGTGTGCAAGGAAGGCCGTTCGACCGGCAACACGTGCGGTATCACCTGGGGTTACGACTCCGTCTACGGTGAGATCGTCGAGCACACGTGCTCGATTCCCGGTGATTCCGGTGGACCGCTCGTCGTCGGTGACCGCCTGGTGGGCTTGATCAGCAACGGCTACCCGCCGTACTGCTTCGAGCCGCTTCCGCCGCCGTTCCACGCTCCCGACAACTCGGCGGACATCAACATCGGTTTGGCTGACATCAACGCAAACGGTGGAGGATTCCGCCTGTTCTAGACCCACAGGTACCTCTGAGATGGCCCACACGCCTCGTGCGTGTGGGCCATCTGTGTTCACCGGGAGGACCACTGTGACAACTGAGGTCTGCGACGTGGAAAGATGGTCGGCGTGCTGCGTTGGATAACTGCCGGAGAATCCCATGGTCCCGCCCTCGTCGCGATGCTCGAGGGCATGGTCGCGGGGGTCGAAGTGACCTCTGAGGCCATCTCGTCCGAACTTGCCCGTCGTCGACTCGGTTACGGCCGTGGCGCACGGATGAAGTTCGAGGCCGACAAGGTCACCATCATCGGCGGTGTCCGCCACGGATTTACGCTCGGTGGCCCCGTGGCCATCGAGGTCGGCAACACCGAGTGGCCCAAGTGGGAAACCATCATGTCCGCCGACCCGGTCGACCCGGACCTGCTCGCCGATCAGGCTCGCAATGCCCCGTTGACGCGCCCGCGTCCCGGACACGCCGATTACAGCGGCATGCTCAAGTACGGCTTCAACGACGCGCGTCCCGTCCTCGAGCGCGCCAGCGCTCGCGAGACCGCAGCCCGCGTGGCCGCTGGAACCGTCGCACGGTCCTTCCTGCGTCAGGTATTCGGTGCCGAGGTCGTTTCACACGTTATTTCCATCGGTGCTTCCGAGCCGTACGTCGGACCCGTGCCGGAGGGCAAGGATCTCGACGCGATCGACGCGAGCCCGGTCCGCGCATTCGACAAGGCTGCAGAAGAGTCGATGATCGCCGAAATCGAATCGGCGAAGAAGGACGGCGACACCCTCGGTGGCGTCGTGGAGGTCGTCATCCACGGCCTGCCGGTCGGACTCGGCACTTTCGTCAGCGGCGCCGAGCGTCTCGATTCACGACTTGCTGCTGCTCTCATGGGAATTCAGGCCATCAAGGGTGTCGAGGTCGGCGACGGCTTCGAGACCGCGCGCCGTCGTGGCAGCGAAGCTCACGACGAGATCCGTCCGGGCCCGGACGGCATCGTGCGCTCCACGAACCGCGCAGGCGGTATCGAAGGTGGCATGACCAATGGTGAGGCTCTTCGAGTTCGCGCCGCGATGAAGCCGATCTCGACGGTTCCGCGCGCTCTGGCGACGGTCGACATGGAGAGCGGCGAGGAAGCGGTTGCCATCCACCAGCGCAGCGACGTGTGCGCGGTTCCGGCTGCCGGCGTCGTCGCCGAGTCGATGGTTGCGCTCGTCGTGGCTCAGGCCGCACTCGAAAAGTTCGGTGGTGATTCCATTGCTGAAACCACTGCCAACTACCGTCGTTACGCCGAGGGCATCGCAGCCCGACCGCCTCGATAGGACTCACGTATCGATGAAGCCGAAGGCTGTACTCATCGGTCCGCCCGGTGCCGGCAAATCGACCATCGGTCGACGTCTCGCGCAGGCACTCGAACTCGAGTTGGTCGATACCGACGCCGAGATCGAACGGACCACGGGTAGGACGATCCCGGAGATCTTCACCCATGACGGAGAGCCTCGGTTTCGTGAGATCGAGGAATCGGTGGTTCGCGAAGCGTTGCAGGCCACTGACGGAATCGTCTCGCTCGGCGGTGGTGCGATCCTCTCCGATCGCACGCGCGAACTGCTCCAGGGGCACACGGTCATCTACCTCGAGATCAGTGTCGCCGAAGGGCTTCGCCGCACGGGGGCGAACAATCATCGCCCGCTGCTGGCCGGCGGAGATCCCAAGGTCAAGTACCAGGAGTTGATGAGGCGTCGTCGTCCGCTGTACCGGCGTTCGGCCACGATTCGGATTCGGACCGACGGCCGAAGTCCGGCGCGTGTCGTCGGGCAACTGGTGTCGAAACTTCAAGACAAATGAACAACCGGAGCGGAGTAGTGGAGCAGTGACCGAACCCGTACGTGTAGAGGTGAAGACCGCAAGTCCTTACCCGGTCGTGATCGGCCGCGGCCTGCTCGGTGATCTCGTTGCCGAGTTCGACGGCGCGCGCACTGTCGCGATCTTCCATCAGCCGCCGCTGGCAGAGACCGCGGAGGCCGTACGGGCTGCGTTGGCGGAGAAGGGAATCGACGCCCACCGTATCGAGATCCCCGATGCCGAGGACGGCAAGGATCTTGCTGTCGCGGGTTTCTGCTGGGACGTGCTCGGCCGGATCGGCCTGACTCGCAGCGACGCGATCATGAGCTTGGGCGGGGGAGCGGCGACCGACCTCACCGGCTTCGTCGCGGCTACGTGGATGCGCGGTGTCAAGGTAGTTCACGTCCCCACCACCTTGCTCGCGATGGTCGACGCAGCAGTGGGTGGCAAGACCGGTATCAACACCGAAGCGGGCAAGAACCTCGTCGGTTCGTTCCACGAGCCGGGAGCGGTGTTCATCGATCTCGCGACGCTCGAGACTGTGCCGCACAACGAGATCGTTGCCGGCATGGCCGAGGTCATCAAGACCGGATTCATCGCCGACCCGGTGATCCTGGATCTCATCGAAGCCGATCCCAAGGCAGCTCTCGATCCGTCGGGAACTGTTCTGCCCGAGTTGATTCGGCGCTCCGTAGAGGTCAAGGCCAAGGTCGTGGCCGCGGATCTGCGCGAGTCGGATCTGCGCGAAATCCTCAACTACGGCCACACCCTCGGCCACGCGATCGAACGTCGTGAGCGCTACAAGTGGCGCCACGGTGCCGCTGTCTCCGTCGGCCTGGTCTTCGCTGCCGAACTCGGACGGCTCGCGGGCCGACTCGACGACGCCACCGCGGATCGTCACAAGTCGATCCTCGATCTCGTCGGGCTGCCGACGTCGTACGACGGTGATGCGTTCGGCGATCTGATGAAGGGAATGCAGACCGACAAGAAGAACCGTGCCGGGCTGCTGCGTTTCGTGGTCCTCGACGGACTGGCCAAGCCGGGTCGCCTCGAGGGGCCGGATCCGAGTCTGCTGGTTGCGGCGTACTCCGCGATTGCCCGCGATGCGCGGCCGGCCGGCGGAACGGTCCTGTTGTGAGGATCAACGTCGTCAACGGACCCAATCTGGGGCGTCTGGGTAAGCGTCAGCCCGAGGTCTACGGCGCGACCACACACGACGATCTGATCGAATTGTGCGTCGCGGCAGGCAAGGAGCTCGGCGTCGAGGTGATCGTCCGTCAGAGCGATCACGAAGGCGATCTGCTCGGTTGGGTCCACGACGCGGCGGACGCGGGGGAACCGGTGATCCTCAATGCCGGTGGCTTGACGCACACGTCGGTGGTCCTGCGAGATGCATGCGCCGAACTGACCGCAGGTCTCGTCGAGGTACACATCTCGAATGTTCATGCGCGAGAAGAGTTTCGGCACCACTCCTACCTGAGTCCGATTGCGACCGGAGTGATCGTCGGACTCGGCGTCGCCGCGTATCCGCTGGCGATCAGGTTCCTCGCCGAGCGAGGCTGAACGAGGGAAGTCGAAAAAACAGCCACACGAATGCGGCCCCGAGGAAAATATCCTCGGGGCCGCATTCGGTTGTGTGGACGGTGGGCGTTACTGCTCGCGCTTGCCCAGATCGATCGCCGGGAAGACCGCGGTATCGGCGTCGGATTCCTCGACGGACATCGCGGCTCCGCTGTATGCGTGCTGCTCGGTGGGGGAGTCGTAGCCCTCGCTGACGGGCACCGGTTCGTGGTGACGCTCGTGGGACGGGGTCTGCGGAGCTGTTCCGTTCTTGCGCTGTTCACGGCTGACGAAGAAGCGTCCGACGGTGATGGCGATCATGGCGGGGACGAAGATGAGAAGGATCGTGAACGCCGCACCGGAGGTCACCTCGAAAAACAAGCCCTGCTGGGTGAGTTCGAGGGAGGGGACCAGGCTGAGTGCCCAGCTGGCAGCGCCGGCGACGAACCCGCCGACCAATGCGGCCTTGAGCCACAGCATGGTCAGATCGGCGCCGTCCTCGGGTTCGGGGAAATTCCGGCGGTCACGAATGCCGTCGATACCACCCCAGATCGCGGCGAAGACGATGACGATCAACAGGGACAGCCAGCGCAGGGTGGACCCCTGAAGTGGCCACTGTGCGATCGCTGCACCGAGCAACGCACGAAACACAACATGTATCAGGGCCATGCCGAGGCCACGTACCAACCACGCATTCATGGGTACAGCCTAACTAGAACCCATTACACCTTGTGGCCTAACCCACACTTATTGCTGTAACCGCGAGTTTCGAGTTGATCGGCAGGTCTGCGCGGGCGGTAGGTTCGAGGGATGCCGGTCGACTTCAGAACACGCCGTGAATCCCTCAGACGCCTCCTCTCGGAGCGCGAACTCGACGCGATTCTCGTCACAGATCTCCTCAACATCAGATACCTCACCGGTTTCACCGGTTCCAATGCGGCGCTCGTCGTCAGTGCATCGGATTCAGCGTCCGACGAGCGTGAGACGGTGATTTGCACCGACGGCCGCTACGTGACGCAGGTGTCAGAGCAGGTGCCGGACCTTCGGGCCGAAATCGCCCGTTCGAGTGCTGCGCACTTGATCGAGAAGTCCACGGCGCCCGTTCTCGCGTTCGAGTCACATGTGGCGACGTTCGCCGAACATCGGGCTTGGACCGAAGCAGCGCCGAAGATCCGGTTCGAACCGGTGAGCGGACTCGTCGAACAATTGCGCATGGTCAAGGACGAGTACGAGGTGGAGTTGTTGCGAGCCGCGTGCACCGCAGCCGATGTCGCGTTGGCGCAGTTGATCGCTCGCGGCGGTCTGCGACCTGGCCGAACGGAACGAGAGGTCGGCCGCGAGCTGGAAAATCTGATGCTCGACAACGGGGCGGACGGTATTTCCTTCGAGACGATCGTGGCGGCCGGCGCCAACTCGGCGATTCCGCATCACCGACCGACCGATGCGATCCTGGCGTCGGGTGACTTCGTGAAACTCGACTTCGGAGCCCAGGTCGGTGGGTACCACTCGGACATGACACGGACCTACGTGCTCGAGTCCGTTTCCGATTGGCAACGGGAGATCTACGAGCTCGTCGCGCGTTCGCAAGCTGCCGGTTGCGACGCGCTCGCGCCGGGTGTCGAATGTGCGGCAGTCGACGCCGTCGCCCGTGCGGTGATCGACGATGCAGGCTACGGCGAGTTGTTCCTGCACGGCCTCGGCCACGGTGTGGGGCTCGAAATCCACGAAGCACCGGGGATCGGCAAGCTCGGCACCGGTACACTTCTTTCCGGCGCGGCGGTGACCGTCGAGCCGGGCGTGTACTTCTCCGGGCGCGGAGGTGTACGGATCGAGGACACGCTCGTTGTTCGTGAGCAGGGGCCAGAGCTGCTCACACTGACCGCAAAAGACCTTACCGTCGTCTGAGACGGTTTCCCGACCCCTAGGAGACGCGAAGCAAGTGGCTTCCACCAGTGATTTCAAGAATGGTCTGGTTCTGCAGATCGAAGGCCAGCTGTGGACGATCATCGAGTTCCAGCACGTCAAGCCCGGCAAGGGCCCTGCCTTCGTGCGCACCAAGCTCAAGAACGTGCTCTCGGGCAAGGTAGTGGACAAGACGTTCAACGCCGGTGTGAAGGTCGAGACCGCCACGGTCGACCGTCGTGACATGACGTACCTGTACCACGACGGCAGCGACTACATCTTCATGGACGGCGACACCTACGACCAGGTGTCGATCAGCGAGTCCACCGTCGGCGACCAGTCGCGTTTCCTGCTCGAGAACATGGCAGTCCAGGTCGCGACCCACGAAGACGTTCCCCTCTTCGTCGAGCTTCCGGTCACCGTCGAGCTCGTCGTCAAGCACACCGATCCGGGCCTGCAGGGCGACCGCTCCACCGGCGGCACCAAGCCTGCGACCCTCGAGACCGGTGCCGAGATCAACGTCCCGCTCTTCATCAACACCGGTGACAAGCTCAAGGTCGATTCTCGTGACGGCAACTACCTCGGGCGTGTGAATTCCTGAGTGTCCGGCACACATAAGAAACTCGGTGCACGCCACAAGGCGCGCAAGCGTGCCGTCGACTTCCTCTTCGAAGCCGAGGCACGTGACCTCGATCCGGTCGCACTGGCGTCGGAGCGTTCCGATCTGTCCGTCAAGGACGACGCGGTAGCACCCGTCGCGGCCTACACCGTCACGTTGGTGTCCGGCGTTGCGGAGAATCTGGACCGGATCGATCAGGTCATCTCCTCGCATCTGCAGGACTGGACGCTCGAGCGTCTGCCCGCCGTCGACCGTGCGATTCTGCGTATCGCCGTGTGGGAGCTCTTCCACGCGACGGACGTTCCCCCGGTTGTCGCCGTGGACGAGGCCGTCGAACTCGCGAAGCAGCTCTCGACGGACGACTCTCCGGGATTCGTCAACGGAATCCTCGGCCAGGTCGTTCTCGTTGCGCCGCAGGTTCGATCGGCTGCGGCCGCGACCTCCCAGCGCGCGCAGGAATCGGATTCGGGTACCGAGTAGCAAGTTTTGTTCCACCACCGCCGTGCGAGTGTCACCGAGCGCGTTGTGTGTCTGCACACAACCGGTCGGAGTCGCTGCTCGCACGGCGGGATCAGGTCTGTCGGCTGATAGGGTGGGGACCGTCAGACATCCTTTAACGATCCGTCCAGTGAGGCGGAGAAGGAGGTCGCTGCATGAGCGTGCCCGAAGGGTCTCGCCCATCCGATCTTGCAGGTCCAGGTAACTCGAAGGCGCCGGTCGGTGCCGAGGCAGGTAGCGAAACCCGCGAATTGTTGTCCGCCCAGGATGTGGGCCGGACCATCGCGCGGATCGCTCACGAGATCATCGAGAAGACCGCACTCGACGGACCCGAGGGAACTGCCCCTCGTGTGGTCCTGATCGGGATCCCGACGCGTGGTACCACCCTCGCCACGCGACTGCGCGCCAAGATCGAAGAATTCTCCGGTGTGCGTCTTCCCATCGGATCTCTCGACATCACCCTCTACCGCGACGATCTCCGGAACAAGCCGCACCGCCCGCTCGAGCGCACGTCCGTCCCCGAGGGTGGCGTCGACAATGCGCTGGTCGTTCTCGTGGACGACGTCCTCTTCTCCGGTCGCACCGTGCGCTCGGCACTTGACGCGTTGCGCGATCTGGGCCGCCCCCGCGCGGTCCAACTCGCAGTGCTCGTGGATCGTGGTCACCGCGAACTCCCGCTGCGCGCCGACTACGTCGGCAAGAACGTCCCGACCGCGAGGTCCGAGGACGTCAAGGTTCTCCTCCAGGAGCACGACGGCAGGGAAGCGGTAGTCATCTCCGGGGGTAAGAGCGCGTGAAGCACCTACTTTCCATCGCGGACCTCGATCGTGAGTCCGCGGTAGAACTTCTCGACGAGGCAGAACGGTTCGAGCAGGCACTTCTGGGACGAGAGGTACGCAAGCTCCCGACGCTGCGCGGACGCACGGTCATGACGGTGTTCTTCGAGAACTCGACGCGCACCCGGGTGTCTTTCGAGGTGGCAGGCAAATGGATGAGTGCCGACGTCATCAATGTCAGCGCATCCAGTTCCTCGGTGTCCAAAGGTGAATCCCTGCGCGATACCGCGATGACCCTGCGCGCGGCCGGTGCCGACGCACTCATCGTGCGCCACCCGGCTTCGGGCGCCGCCCACCAGATCGCAAAGTGGACCGGAGCGGCCGACGACGGTGGCCCGGCAGTCATCAACGCAGGTGACGGCACGCACGAGCACCCCACTCAGGCGCTTCTCGACGCTTTGACCCTTCGCCAGCGTCTCGGCGACATCGAGGGCAAGCGGATCGCCATCGTCGGCGACATCCTGCACAGCCGTGTCGCCCGCTCCAACGCACTGCTGCTCTCGATGCTCGGTGCCGAGGTTGTTCTTGTTGCGCCGCCGACACTGCTGCCGGTCGGTGCGCACACGTGGCCGGTCACGGTCTCGCATTCGCTCGACGCGGAACTGCCCGGACTCGACGCGGTGCTGATGCTGCGGGTTCAGGCCGAACGCATGAACGGTGGCTTCTTCCCGTCGCAGCGCGAGTACTCGATCAACTACGGCCTGTCCGAGAAGCGGCTGGCGATGCTGGCCGATCACGCGGTGGTCCTGCACCCCGGCCCGATGCTGCGCGGCATGGAGATTGCATCCGCCGTTGCCGATTCCTCCAAAACTGCTGTACTGCAACAGGTTACTAACGGCGTACACATGCGCATGGCTGTCTTGTTCCGACTGCTGGTCGGGTCGGAGGACGGTGCGCTGTGACCAGAAACGAGAACGGAGAATCACCCGTGAGTGTCCTGCTCCGCGGAGTCCTGATCTACGGAGAAGGTGAGCCCACCGACGTACTCGTCGGCGACGGCACGATCCTCGAGATCGGCGTGGACCTCGATCCGGCCACGGCATCCGAGGTGATCGATGCCGGCGGGCAGATCCTGCTTCCCGGCTTCGTGGACCTGCACACACATCTGCGTGAGCCCGGCCGCGAAGACACCGAGACCATCGAAACCGGAAGCTCGGCAGCGGCTCTGGGTGGATACACCGCGGTCTTCGCGATGGCCAACACGAGTCCCGTCGCCGATTCGGTGGTCATCACCGATCACGTCTGGCGACGCGGGCAGGAAGTCGGCCTCGTCGACGTCCACCCCGTCGGCGCAGTCACAGCAGGCCTGGAAGGCAAGCAACTCGCCGAGATGGCGACCATGGCCGCAGGCGTCGGCAAGGTCAAGATGTTCTCCGACGACGGCCACTGCGTCTACGACCCACTGATCATGCGTCGCGCGCTCGAATACTCCAGCTCACTGGGCGTCCTGATCGCCCAGCACGCGGAAGAGCCGCGCTTGACCGTCGGTGCGGTCGCCCACGAGGGCCCCACGGCCGCGCGTCTCGGCCTGGCCGGATGGCCGCGCGCAGCCGAAGAATCGATCGTGGCCCGCGACGCACTGCTCGCGCGTGACGCCGGCGCCCGCGTTCACATCTGCCACGCCTCCACCGCCGGAACCGTCGAACTCGTGAAGTGGGCTCGCAGCCAAGGGATTTCGATCACCGCCGAGGTCACCCCGCATCACCTGCTCCTCGACGATTCACGGCTCGAGACGTACGACGCGATCAACAAGGTCAACCCGCCCTTGCGTGAGGCCAGTGATGTTGCCGCGCTGCGCAAGGGTCTGGCCGAGGGAATCATCGACTGCGTCGCGACCGACCATGCTCCGCACGCCGAGCAGGACAAGTGCTGCGAGTTCGCAGCCGCTCGCCCTGGAATGCTCGGCCTCGAGACCGCACTCTCGATCATCGTGCAGACGATGGTCCAGCCCGGCCTGTTGGACTGGCGCGGTGTTGCCCGGGTCATGAGCGAGCGCCCCGCGGCAATCGTGGGCCTCGACGATCAGGGCCGTCCCATCGAGGTGGGGGAGCCCGCGAACCTGACATTGGTCGATCCGTCGGCCGAGTGGACGGTCCACGGTCCCGACCTGGCGAGTGTCGCGCATAACACTCCGTACGAGTCGATGACATTGCCCGCTCGGGTCACGACCACACTGTTACGTGGCCGCATCACCGCACACGACGGGAATGTGCGGCTGCGGAGTAGCGAGGAGTAGCGCGTCATGGACAGAGCACTGTGGATCATCGGTCTGGCGATCTTCTGGGTCGCGATGATCGGCCTGATGTACGTCGGCTGGCGTGGACGCGCTCGACGCCAGAAAGACAAGATCGGCGAACTGCCGACGGTACCGGCAACCCTGGGTGAACTGCTCGTCCTGCCGACCACCGGCCTGTACGTCGGCAGCACCATCGCACCCAGTTGGCAGGACCGTATCGCCGTCGGCGACCTCGGTTTCCGCGCCACCTGCGAGATCAGCCGCTACAGCGGCGGAATTCTGGTCGAGCGTGACGGCGCGTCGGCGATCTGGATTCCGGAGAAGTCGATCCGCGCGATCCGCACGGAGAACGGTCTTGCCGGCAAGGTCATGAGCAAGGACGGCGTCCTGGTGATTCGCTGGGAATTGCCGAGCGGAACCGAGATCGACACGGGCGTGCGCGGTGACGACAAGACGGTTTATCCGGACTGGGTCAAGCCGGTGACTGCTTCGAACAAGACCGCTTCGAACAAGACGAATGACAACGAAGACGCAAGCTCTGGCGACATCGAGCAGAACGGAAAGAACGCATGAGCGGCTTTGACAACAGCCCCGCAGTACTGGTCCTCGAAGACGGACGGGTGTTCCGCGGAACCACCTTCGGTGCGGTTGGACAGACCCTGGGCGAAGCGGTGTTCAGCACCGGAATGACCGGCTACCAGGAAACGCTCACCGATCCCAGCTACCACCGCCAGATCGTCGTCTCCACCGCACCGCAGATCGGCAACACCGGCTGGAACGACGAAGACGACGAGTCGGTCGGACCGACCGGCGAGCGTGCCGGCGCCAAGATCTGGGTTGCCGGGTACGTCGTTCGTGACCCCTCGCGCGTCACCTCGAGCTGGCGTGCAACTGGTTCGCTGCAGGCCAAGCTCGAAGAACAGGGCATCGTCGGAATCGCCGGGATCGACACCCGCGCCCTGGTTCGCCACCTGCGTACTCGCGGTTCGATGAAGGCCGGAATTTTTTCCGGTGAAGCCATCGCCGCCGATGACGAACTGGTCCGACGGGTTCAGGATCAGCCGACCATGCTCGGCGCCGATCTTGCCGGTGAGGTCAGCACCACCAGCGGCTACGTCGTCGAGCCGAAGGGCGGGGAGGCGCTGTACACGGTTGCCGCCATCGACCTCGGTATCAAGACCAACACCCCGCGCATGTTCGCCGAGCGCGGTATTCGCGTCCACGTGTTGCCGTCCAACGCGAGTCTCGAACAGATCCTCGACCTGAAGGCCGACGGAGTGTTCCTCTCCAACGGTCCCGGTGACCCAGCCACCGCCGACGGCGCAGTCCACCTCACGAAAGAGATCATCGGACAGGGCTTGCCGCTGTTCGGTATCTGCTTCGGCAACCAGATCCTGGGCCGCGCCCTGGGCCTGAGCACCTACAAGATGAAGTTCGGCCACCGCGGAATCAACATCCCGGTGATCGAGCATCAGACCGGTCGCATCGCGATCACCGCTCAGAACCACGGCTTCGCGCTCGAAGGCGAAGCCGGTCAGGAATTCGACACCCCGTTCGGCCGCGCGGTGGTCAGCCACACCTGCGCCAACGACGGAGCCGTCGAAGGTGTTCGCCTGCTGGACGATTCGGCCTTCTCGGTGCAGTACCACCCCGAGGCGGCAGCCGGCCCGCACGACGCCGCGTACCTCTTCGACCGCTTCACCAGCCTGCTCTCCGCACGGAAAGAAACCGGAGTCAAGAACTAATGCCACGCCGTACAGATCTCAAGCACATCCTGGTAATCGGCTCCGGTCCGATCGTCATCGGTCAGGCCTGCGAGTTCGACTACTCGGGCACCCAGGCCTGCCGCGTCCTCCAGGAGGAGGGCCTGCGCGTCAGCCTGGTCAACTCCAACCCGGCCACCATCATGACGGACCCCGAGTTCGCCGACGCCACGTACGTCGAGCCGATCACGGCCGAGTTCCTCGAGAAGGTCATCGCCAAGGAAGCCTTGCAGGGCAACAAGATCGACGCCGTCCTCGCGACGCTCGGCGGTCAGACTGCGCTCAACGCCGCAGTGGCGCTGCATGAGCAGGGCATCCTCGAGAAGTACGACGTCGAACTGATCGGCGCCGACTTCGACGCCATCCAGCGCGGCGAGGATCGCCAGAAGTTCAAGGACATCGTCGCCAAGGTCGGTGGCGAATCCGCGAAGTCCGCAGTTTGCTACACGATGGACGAAGTACACGCCACGGTCGCCGAACTCGGTTACCCGGTTGTCGTGCGTCCGTCCTTCACCATGGGCGGCCTCGGTTCCGGCATGGCGTACGACGTCGACGATCTCAACCGCATCGCCGGTGGCGGTCTGGCCGCGTCGCCGACGGCGAACGTCCTGATCGAGGAATCCATCCTCGGTTGGAAGGAATACGAACTCGAGCTCATGCGTGACAGTCGCGACAACGTCGTGATCGTCTGCTCCATCGAGAACGTCGACCCGGTCGGTGTCCACACCGGAGACTCGGTCACCGTCGCCCCGGCGATGACGCTGACCGACCGCGAGTACCAGGCGATGCGCGACCTTTCCATCGACATTCTGCGTGAGGTGGGCGTCGACACCGGCGGCTGCAACATCCAGTTCGCGATGGACCCGAAGGACGGCCGCCTGGTCGTCATCGAGATGAACCCGCGTGTCTCCCGCTCGTCGGCTCTGGCGTCGAAGGCGACCGGTTACCCGATCGCGAAGATGGCGGCCAAGCTTGCCATCGGCTACACGCTCGACGAGATCGTCAACGACATCACCAAGGAAACCCCGGCTTGCTTCGAGCCGACGCTCGACTACGTCGTCGTCAAGGCTCCGCGGTTCGCTTTCGAGAAGTTCCCCGGTGCCGACGGAACTCTGACCACCACGATGAAGTCGGTGGGCGAGGCCATGAGCATCGGCCGCAACTTCACCGAGGCTTTCGGCAAGGTCATGCGTTCGCTCGAGACCAAGCGTGCGGGTTACTGGACCGGCGCCGACATCGAGACGGAGAGCCTGGATGCACTGCTCGCCGATCTGAGCGTTCCGCAGGACGGCCGCATGTACGGCATCGAGAAGGCATTCGCGCTCGGCGCAACTGTCGAGCAGCTCTTCGACGCCACCAAGATCGATCCGTGGTTCCTCGACCAGTTCCAGCAGATTCACGAGCTCGGTGAAAAGCTGCGCGCTGCAGAGTCTTTCGACGAGGCTTCCCTGCGTCAGGCCAAGTACCACGGCATCTCGGACCGCCAGATCGCGGCTCTGCGCCCCGAGCTCGGTGGTGACACGCACGCAGGTGAGGACGCCGTTCGCGCTCTGCGTGATCAGCTGGGCGTGCGCCCCGTCTACAAGACCGTCGACACCTGCGCCGCAGAGTTCGAGGCCAAGACGCCGTACCACTACTCGACCTACGAGCTCGATCCCGAGGCCGAGTCCGAAGTTGCTCCGCAGACCGAGCGACCCAAGGTTCTGATCCTCGGATCCGGCCCCAACCGCATCGGTCAGGGCATCGAGTTCGACTACTCGTGTGTCCACGCGGCGCAGACGCTGTCCGAGGCCGGGTACGAGACCGTCATGGTCAACTGCAACCCCGAGACCGTCTCCACGGACTACGACACCGCTGATCGCCTGTACTTCGAGCCGCTGACGTTCGAGGACGTCTTCGAGGTCTACCGCGCGGAGGCGCAGTCGGGCACCGTTGCCGGCGTCATCGTCCAGCTCGGCGGCCAGACCCCGCTCGGACTGGCGAAGCGTCTCGAAGCTGCCGGCGTCCCCATCGTGGGAACCAGCCCCGCAGCCATCGACCTGGCGGAGGACCGCGGCGAATTCGGCCGCGTGCTCACCGAAGCCGGTCTGCCCGCACCGAAGTTCGGTACCGCCACCACGTTCGACGGCGCCCGCGAGATCGCAGCAGGCATCGGCTACCCGGTGCTGGTGCGTCCGTCGTACGTGCTCGGTGGCCGCGGCATGGAGATCGTCTACGACGAGGCTTCCCTCGCCGACTACATCTCGCGCGCCACGGAGATCTCCGACGATCGTCCGGTCCTGGTCGACCGCTTCCTCGAAGACGCAGTCGAGATCGACGTCGACGCTCTGTGCGACGGCACCGAGGTGTACCTCGGCGGCGTCATGGAGCACATCGAGGAAGCCGGCATTCACTCCGGTGACTCGGCGTGTGCGCTCCCGCCCATCACTCTGGGCCGGGCGGATCTCGAGAACGTCCGCCGCTCCACCGAGGCTCTCGCAAAGGGCATCGGCGTCAAGGGCCTGCTCAACGTCCAGTACGCCCTCAAGGACGACATCCTCTACGTGCTGGAAGCAAATCCCCGCGCCAGCCGCACGGTTCCGTTCGTGTCCAAGGCGACGGCCGTCCAGCTGGCCAAGGCATGCGCCCGCGTCATGCTCGGCGAATCCATCGCGGAACTGCGTGCGAGCGGCATTCTGCCGGCGAAGGGCGACGGCGGAAACACCCCGGCCGGTGCACCGATCGCGGTCAAGGAAGCTGTGTTGCCGTTCAACCGCTTCCGCCGCGCCGACGGTACCGGCGTGGATACCTTGCTCAGCCCGGAAATGAAGTCCACCGGTGAAGTCATGGGAATCGACTTCGACTTCGGTACGGCTTTTGCCAAGTCGCAGACTGCCGCCTACGGTTCGTTGCCCACCACGGGCGCGGTGTTCGTCTCGGTCGCCAACAAGGACAAGCGTTCGCTGATCTTCCCGGTCAAGCGCCTGGCAGACCTCGGATTCACCATTCTTGCCACCGAAGGAACCGCAGATGTTTTGCGGCGCAACGGTATCGAGTGCAAGCAGGTGTACAAGCAGTCGGGTGAAGATGTTCCGGCCGGTGCCGAGACCATCGTCGACCAGATCCGCAGCGGCGAGGTCGCCATGGTCATCAACACGCCGTACGGCAACAACGGCCCGCGTGTCGACGGCTACGAGATCCGAAGCGCAGCGGTTGCGTCGAACATCCCGTGCATCACGACGGTGCAGGGCGCCTCGGCTGCCGTGCAGGGCATCGAAGCAGCCATTCGCGGCGACATCGGAGTTCACTCCCTGCAGGAATTGCACGCAGGTCTTCGTCAGCCGGCACAGCAGTCGTGAGTCACAGTTGGGGGCATCGTCTCCGGTCCGCGATCGCGGACCGGGGGCGGCTGTGCGTCGGTATCGACCCGCATCCCGCGCTTCTCGACGCGTGGGGACTGCCGCGTACGGCCGAAGGTCTCGAGACTTTCGCCGAGATCTGCGTCGAGGCGTTCACCGGTGAGGTCGGACTGGTCAAACCGCAGGTTGCGTTCTTCGAGGCTTACGGCAGCGCCGGCTTCGCCGTGTTGGAGCGAACCATCTCGGTTCTTCGCGATGCGGGAACGCTGGTCGTCGCGGATGCCAAGCGCGGTGACATCGGTTCGACGATGGACGCGTACGCGCAAGCCTGGTTGGGTGATTCGCCGTTGGCCTCCGACTCGGTCACCGTTTCGCCGTACCTGGGATTCGGGGCGCTGACTCCGACACTCGAACTGGCAAGGCAGAACGCACGCGGGATCTTCGTCCTGGCACGAACCTCCAATCCGGAAGGCGGCGTACTTCAACAGTCGTCGGCTGACGGTGTGAGCGTGGCTCAGTCGATCGTCGACGCTGCGGTCGATGCGAACGGCGACGGCCGTGACACCGTCGGACTGGTGGTCGGTGCAACTCGGGACCACGGTCTGGACCTGTCGCAGTTCAACGGCCCGATTCTCGCTCCGGGACTCGGCGCGCAGGGTGCGACGGCAGCGGATCTCGCAGACATCTTCGCGGGATCGACCGAGCTCCTGCTGCCGAACACTTCCCGTGGGGTGCTCAAGCATGGTCCTTCGGTATCGGCACTTCGGGAGGCAGCAATGCGTGACCGAGACGAGATCGAAGCCGCATTGGCGAACTGATCCGTGAGTGACCTCGAGGCTCGTTCGAGCGGTGGAACCCGGTGGTACCGTCCGTCGGTGAATCGTTGGTGGCAGATCGGACTTCTCGTCGCGGCGTGCGCGCTGCTGGCCACCGGGTTCCAATCCGTCACCGGCGTACACGGCGACGATCTCGCCGTGTACCGGACGGCGGGTCAGGCCGTCCTCGACGGCTCGAACCTGTACGACGAGTCGTTCAACGCGAGACTGCCGTTCACGTATCCGCCCTTCGCTGCGCTCGTCGCCGTTCCAGTCGCCCTGGGTTCCTGGGGTGCGGTCCAGTGGGGATGGAGTTTCGTCAGCCTCCTGATGCTGGCCGCGATCATCGTGCTCAGCTATCGCGAAGTCCCGTTCACACGTAAGCGGCCAGTCGTCGTCTACGTGGGTTTCCTGGTCGTGTGGACGGCGGCATCGCCGATCTCCGATCACCTCGGGTACGGCCAGGTCGGGTTGCTTCTGACTCTCCTGTGCTTGATCGACGTGCTGGCTCGACCACGGTGGATTCCCGAGGGTGTGCTGGTGGGGATCGCCGGCGCGGTCAAACTGGTGCCACTCGTCTACATCGGTTACTACGTGATCACCGGGCGCTGGAAAGCAGTTGCGGGCGGCCTCGCCGGCTTCCTCGGCGCCACGGCTCTGGGCTTTGCGGTTCTCCCGCGCCAGACGATCGACTACTTCGGCGACATCGCCTCACTCTCGGGGCGCGTCGCCGTCGGTGACCCGTCCGTGTTCGGTAACCAGTCCGTGCGTGGAATGGCCTTGCGGCTACTTCCCGAGGGCCTGGTGGGTCCGGCATGGCTCGTCGCCTGTGCGGTGTTGGGTGTCCTCGGAATTGTCGCGACGCGGCGCGCTCAGCGCCTGCGGGGCGATCTCGCCGGTTTCACGGTGGTGGCTCTGCTGGCGGCAATCGTGACTCCCATTGCCTGGACGCACCACTTCGTGTGGTTGGTGCCGGCGGTGGGTGTACTCCTCGTTCCGATCAAGTCGGGCGTGGGGGAGGGCACTCGATCGGTCCCTGTGTGGTCCTGGATCGCGATCGGTCTCACCGCTGTCGTAGTGCTGTTTCGGCTTCCTCGAGTCGGCGCGGACATGGATATCCCGGTAGTCGGCTTCGTGCTGGAGAATTCATTGCTCTGGGCGAGCCTCGCGGTAGTGCTCGCTCTGGCCGCCCCCGGCGTGAGTCGCATCGAACCCGAGACGGTCGACGCCGGCGATCCGAAATCGTCGCTGCAGACCTGAAAACGGGCCGCGACACGCGCATAGGCGTCGAAAATGCTCGAAAATTTTGGATGTGTCGGCGACCACGTTCATTCCCGCAGGTAACGATTTCGCACACTCGCACGGGGGTGTCGCACGCTATGGGTCGAAATACATTGTGTTACAGTCTATTTCGGTACTGTACGCACGTTCGTGTGGCGTCGAATTCGTCTCGATCCAGCCGAAAACGGTGACGATCCGTGACATCGATTCGACGCGCATAACCCACCGCGATCTGCATCGGACCGCGGGGGGTGGGTTAGCAATTCGCGCCAGGCGTGAGTACGGTCGCTATCGCTGCTGGTTATCAGCGGAATAGACAAAATTTGCACACGACGAGACGGAGGAACCGTGGCCCTTCCCCAGTTGACTGATGAGCAGCGCGCTGCTGCTTTGGAGAAGGCAGCTGCTGCCCGCAAGGCCAGGGCTGAGCTCAAGGAGCGCCTGAAGCGTGGCGGCACCGACCTCAAGCAGGTCCTCAAGGACGCCGAAGACAACGAAATCTTGGGCAAGATGAAGGTTTCGGCACTGCTCGAGGCGCTGCCCAAGGTGGGCAAGGTCAAGGCTCAGGAGATCATGACCGAGCTGGAGATTGCACCGACCCGTCGCCTTCGTGGCCTCGGTGATCGGCAGCGCAAGGCTCTGCTCACCAAGTTTGACTTCGAGGCCTGAGCCGACAAGTGATGATTGCTGACGCGGCAGTGTCTGATGATTGCTGACGCAACAGTGTCAGAGAGCAAGACCGCAGTGCGGAGGGGTCGGCTGGTTGTACTGGCCGGCCCTTCGGCTGTCGGTAAGTCCAGCGTCGTTCGCGAGCTGAGAACTCGGTTGCCTGAACTCGTTTTCAGTGTTTCGGCGACCACTCGCGATCCCCGTCCAGGTGAAGTGGACGGCAAGGACTACCGATTCACCTCCCGTGAAGAATTTCAACGGATGATCGACTCCGGTGAACTTCTCGAATGGGCGGAAATCCACGGCGGCCTGCAGCGCTCCGGCACCCCCGCAGCTCCGGTCGAAGAAGCGCTCGAAGCTGGAAAGCCCGTTCTCGTCGAGGTCGATCTCGCCGGAGCACGAGCTGTCCGCAAGGCGATGCCCGAGGCTCTGTTGGTGTTCATGGCTCCACCGAGCTGGGACGTTCTGGTGCAACGGCTGACCGGACGTGGAACCGAAACGGAAGACGTCGTGGCGCGCCGACTCGAGACGGCCCGAGTGGAATTGGCCGCACAGGACGAGTTCGACACGGTCATCGTGAACGAGGATGTAAGCCGTGCTTGCGATGAGTTGGTATCCTTGTTGGTTGGGAACTGATTCCGCACCCTTCGGGAACCGATTTCCACCCCGTTTCTCAGATATCCGGATCGATAAAACTAGTTCTTCAATGAAGATCTAATTCAGGAGACACAAGAGTGAGCAGCACTTCAGCCGCGTCCGCAGCAGGTCAGGGCGCTCTGCCTGCCTACGACACCCCGCTCGGCATCACCAACCCGCCGATCGACGAGTTGCTCGAACGCACCTCTTCCAAGTACGCCCTGGTCATCTACTCAGCCAAGCGCGCGCGCCAGATCAACGACTACTACAACCAGCTCGGTGACGGCATCCTCGAATACGTCGGACCTCTGGTCGAGCCCGGTCTGCAGGAAAAGCCGCTGTCCATCGCGTTGCGTGAAATCCACGCTGATCTCCTCGAGCACACCGAAGGCGAGTGAGCACCACATCTGCCGCACCCGAACCTCGTTCGGGTGTCGGGGGAGTGTCCGACGCGCCCACATCGATACGTAAGCGCATTGTCGTCGGTGTCGGTGGGGGTATCGCCGCGTACAAGGCGTGCTCGATCATCCGCAGCTTCACCGAGAGCGGTCATCACGTCCGCGTGATTCCGACCGAATCCGCTCTGGAGTTCGTCGGGCGCGCGACGTTCGAAGCACTCTCCGGCAACCCGGTTCACACCGGCGTCTTCAACGACGTCCCGCAGGTTCCGCATGTCCGTCTCGGACAGGAAGCCGATCTGGTCGTCATCGCGCCGGCAACCGCTGATCTGATGGCGCGAGCGGTCATGGGTCGCGCAGACGACCTGTTGACGGCCACTTTGTTGACCGCGCGCTGTCCGGTTGTCTTCGCCCCAGCAATGCACACCGAGATGTGGGAGCACCCCGCAACGGTCTCGAACGTGGCGACACTGCGTTCGCGCGGCGTCCACGTGATCGAACCTGCCTCCGGGCGTTTGACAGGGAAAGACACCGGAGCCGGTCGACTTCCCGAACCCGACGAGATCGTCGGGTTGGCATCGTTGCTCCTCGAGCGCTCGGACGCGTTGCCGCGCGACCTGGAGGGTCGCCGCATTCTGGTCACCGCCGGCGGTACTCGCGAGCCGCTCGATCCCGTGCGCTTTCTCGGTAATCGCAGCTCGGGCAAGCAGGGCTACGCGCTCGCCCGTCTTGCCGCGCAACGCGGCGCGCACGTGACACTGATCGCCGGGTACACGGCTGATCTCGCCGACCCCGCCGCTGTCGACGTCGTGCACATCAAGACGGCCGAAGATCTCCGGTTGGCAGTGGAAAAGCACGCACCGGGACACGACGGAGTCGTCATGGCTGCGGCTGTCGCGGACTTCCGCCCCACCACCGTCGAAGGCAGCAAGATCAAGAAGGGCGCAAACGAACCCGACTCGATCAGCCTCACCAGAAATGCCGACATCCTCGCCGGTCTCGTCGAAGCGCGTCGTGACGGCGACTTGGATGCTCGAACGGTGATCGTCGGATTCGCCGCTGAGACCGGTGACGCCCATGGTGACGTTCTCACCTATGCCCGCTCCAAGCTTGCCCGCAAAGGTTGCGATCTCCTCGTGGTCAATGCGGTCGGCGAGGGCAAGGCGTTCGAGGTCGATCACAACGACGGTTGGTTGCTCGGTTCCGACGGCTCGGAGTCCGCTCTCGAACACGGATCCAAGGCTTTGATGGCCAGTCGAGTACTCGACGCCCTGGTCAAGCTCTTTCCCGAGTAGCGACACGCGCCCGGTGGTGAGAGTTACCCCACGATAATCGGGTGAGTACAAGGGTGTTGCGCAGGCGGTCCAACCGTTATCGTCGGCTCAGCCCCCAGCTAACAAAGCATGACAAAACGGTCACCGAACGGTGATTCGGATACTTCAATAAGCTGTAGTCAAGAACTCAGTCGTCGAGAGGGAGATCTGTGAGCAAGTCCGGCAGTCGGCTATTCACCAGCGAGTCCGTCACCGAGGGGCACCCGGACAAGATCTGTGACGCGATCAGCGACTCGATCCTCGACGCGCTGCTCACCCAGGACCCGCGCGCCCGCGTGGCCGTCGAGACACTGGTCACCACCGGCCAGGTTCACGTAGCCGGTGAGGTCACGACCACTGCGTACGCGGACATTCCGAAGATCGTGCGCGACACAGTCCTCGAAATCGGCTACGACAGCTCCGCAAAGGGCTTCGACGGAAATTCGTGCGGCGTCAACGTCGCGATCGGCGCCCAGTCGCCCGAGATCGCGCAGGGTGTCGATCACTCGCACGAGGCTCGCGTCGACGGAATCAGCGACGACGAGATCGACCGTCAGGGTGCGGGCGACCAGGGCCTGATGTTCGGCTACGCCACCACCGACACGCCGGAACTGATGCCGCTGCCCATCGCGCTGGCTCATCGTCTCTCTCGCCGGTTGACCGAGGTCCGTAAGTCCGGCGTGCTGCCGTACCTGCGCCCGGACGGCAAGACCCAGGTCACCATCGAGTACGACGGTGACAAGGCTGTCCGTCTCGACACCGTGGTCATCTCCACCCAGCATGCCGCTGACATCGACCTCGACAACCTGTTGACGCCCGATCTTCGTGAGAAGGTGCTTCACTCGGTGCTGACCGACGTCAACCTCACCGATCTCGACACCTCCGATGTTCGTCTGCTGGTGAACCCGACGGGCAAGTTCGTCCTCGGTGGCCCGATGGGTGACGCCGGTTTGACCGGGCGCAAGATCATCGTCGACACCTACGGCGGAATGGCTCGCCACGGTGGCGGCGCGTTCTCCGGCAAGGACCCGTCAAAGGTCGACCGCAGCGCTGCCTACGCCATGCGCTGGGTGGCCAAGAACGCTGTTGCCGCAGGTCTGGCCGACCGCATCGAGGTTCAGGTCGCCTACGCCATCGGCAAGGCAGCTCCGGTCGGACTCTTCGTCGAAACCTTCGGCACCGAGAAGACCGATCCGGCACGGATCCAGAAGGCGATCACCGAGATCTTCGACCTGCGTCCGGGAGCGATCATCCGCGACCTCGACCTGCTGCGCCCGATCTACGCGCAGACGGCGGCATACGGTCACTTCGGTCGCACCGATATCGACCTCCCGTGGGAGAGCACCGATCGCGCCGACAAGCTGCGTAGCGCAGCTGGTCTCTGATCACTGACGTACAGACGGGGCGCGGGTGGGCGCGGAAAGAGTAGCGGCAGAAGTCGATCCGGTCGCCCGGGTGCTGCCGATGCTCCCGCTCGCTCACCTCGACCGTGAATTCGACTACCTCGTTCCTCGTGAACTCGAAGCGGATGCGCAGCCCGGAGTCCGGGTGCGCATCCGCTTCGCTGGTCGTCTGGTGGACGGTTTCATCGTCTCGCGCGAGGCGACCAGTGACCATCAGGGGAAGTTCGGCTGGCTCGAACGCGTCATCTCGTCCGAGCGGGTCCTGACGGCCGAAATCGCGCAAGTCGTCGATCGTGTGGCGGAGCGTTATGCCGGAACCCGTGCCGATGTTCTCCGTTTGGCGGTACCGCCGCGGCACGCGAAGGTCGAGGCGGAACCGTGGGGGCCCGCCGAGCCGCCGTCCGCTCCTGAACCGATCGAAAATGGTTGGCATCTCTACAGATTCGGTGACGCCTTCCTGTCCGCCATTCGCGAGTCGAAAAGCCCACGTGCGGTCTGGCAGGCGTTGCCTGGTGAAAACTGGCCACTGCGCCTGGCCGAACTGGCCGGGGCCGTAGCGGCAAGTGGTAAATCCGCGATCCTGGTTGTGCCCGATCAACGCGACCTGGACCGCGTCGTCGCCGCTTGTACCGAACTCTCCGGAGCGGATGCGGTGGTAGGTCTGTCCGCGGGCCTGGGGCCGGCCATGCGATACCGAAGGTGGCTCGCTGCACTGCGCGGGACCGCCCGGATCGTCGTCGGCACGCGGAGTGCTGTTTTTGCGCCGACGGCCGAGACCGGTCTTGTCGTCGTCTGGGACGACGGCGACGACAACTTGTCCGAGCCGCGGTCGCCGTATCCACATGCCCGCGAAGTTGCCGTCCTGCGTGGCTACGTCGCCGGGTGCGCCGTCGTGATCGGTGGGTTCTCCCGTACGGCAGAAGCGCAGGTACTCGTCGACTCGGGATGGGCGCACGATCTGGTCGCTACGCGGGACGTCGTTCGTGCCCACGCACCCAAGATCACCGCGCTCGCCGACAGCGATCAAGCCTTGGCCCGCGATCCGGGAGCCAGAGCGGCTCGTTTGCCCGCTATTGCATTCGCGGCCGCCCGGCGCGCTCTGGGTGAGGGCAACGGAGTCCTGGTGCAGGTGCCTCGGCGGGGGTACGTACCGACCCTGGCCTGCGGAAAGTGCCGTGCCCCGGCACGGTGCCGTCGGTGCAACGGCCCACTGGCTCTTCCCGCTGCGGCAGGTCCCGACGGCGCCGGGACACCGGCGTGCCGCTGGTGCGGGGTTGCCGATGCCGCCTACCGATGTCACGCGTGCGGGGCGAAAGCGTTGCGCGCGGTGGTGGTCGGTGCCGGCCGGACCGCCGAAGAACTCGGGCGGGCGTTTCCCGGTGTGAAAGTTGTTCTGTCCGGGGGCAGTGATGTGGTCAAGGAACTGCCACACGGGCCCGCGTTGGTGGTCTCGACAGTGGGTGCGGAGCCGGTGATGACCGGCGGCTACGGCGCCGCGCTCTTGCTCGACGGTTGGGCACTGCTCGGCCGGCCCGATCTTCGCGCCGCCGAGGAAACGCTCAGACGCTGGATGTCGGCTGCTGCCATGGTGATTCCGCTGTCCGAAGGCGGTGAAGTTGTGGTTGTCGCAGACTCGGGTATCCCGACGGTGCAGGCGTTGGTCCGATGGGATCCAGTGGGGCACGCACAGTCTCAATTCGAGGAACGGGACGAGGTCGGCTTTCCTCCGGCCGTTCACATGGCTGCGATCGACGGTGGATCCGCAGCAATTGCGGAGTTGGTGGACTCGGCTGATCTGCCGGCAAGTGCTGTACTGCTCGGACCAGTGGAACTGCCTGCGGGGGAGAGGCTTCCGTATTCCGGTGAGGACGAGAGCGGTGTCGCGCCGGAGCGAATGCTGGTCCGCGTTCCACGCAAGGACGGTCGCGGCCTTGCGGACGCTCTGGCACATGCGAGGGCCGCGCGCAGTGCGCGGAAGTCTTCGGGTCCGGTCCGCATTCAGATCGACCCACGCCGCATCGGCTAAGTTTCGAGTTGTCGGAGGAATCCTTGCGCTACCCGATATGACGATATATCGTCGAACTATCAACGATAGTGATGGAGGTTCGACGATGGATGCAAGTTTCCCGAACGAGGGGATGTTCGGCCGGCGCGGTTTCTTCGGCGGTTTCGGCCGTGAGCAACGGCCACCATTTGTGATGTGGGTGCCGACGGACGACGGCGCGTCGGGCGATGGTCCCGGCGATCGAGACGGTGGACGACGCGGTCGACCGCACGAGCGGCCGGGCTTCGGTGACATGCCACGCAGAGGCCATCGGCGGGGGCGTTTCGGTCCAGACGGCGGACCCGGCCCCGGCTTCGGTCCGGGCGCTCAGTTCGGTCGCGGGCGAGGACGTGGCGGACGAGGTCGTCGAGGAGATGTGCGCGCTGCGATTCTGCTGTTGATCGCGGAAGAGCCGATGCACGGCTACGAATTGATTCAGCAGATCGTCGAGCGCAGCGGCGGCGTCTGGAAGCCGAGTCCGGGCTCCATTTATCCCGCGCTGTCCCAACTCGAGGACGAAGGACTGGTGATCATCGAAAAGGTTGCCGGCCGCAAAACCGCCAAGCTGACAGAAGGAGGCGTCGCGTACGTCGAGGAACATCGCGCCGATCTCGGGGCGCCGTGGGATGACGTTCGTCTCAGCGTAGGGGAGCCGGAGCAGGACCTTCGAGAACTGATCGGCCAGCTGATGGGCGCGGCCGGTCAAGTGGCTGCTGTAGGCACACCAGCGCAGGTCAAGGCCGCAGCCGACGTGCTTGTCGAGGCGCGCAAATCGCTCTACCGAGTGCTTGCCGGTGATGACTCCGATGAAGGCGGCAATTGAGACGTCGGATACCTACTGTTCGGTAGGGTATGCGCCTCGAAGTTTCTGGTGTTACGGTCAGCTCCCTCGTAGGATCAGAGCAGGAGCAGGAACAATGTCTGGCGTCAAACGGTCTGTGGGACTGACATTTTCGGTAGCAGTGGCGCTGCTGATCGGAGCACCGCCGGCGATATCGGCTGCAGCACCGACGCTCCCGTCTGCGAGTGCCGACGCGATGGATGTTCCCCTCGTCATCGGCCCAGGCCAGGTGTCGCGTTCGGTAGCCACCGCATTCGCTCATGCTCATCCAGGATCCGCACCTGCCGGATCGAACGATTTCGGCTGTGAGCCTTCCGCCACGCATCCCCGACCGGTTGTACTCGCCCACGGAACCGACACCGAGGCGTACGCGGATTGGGCGGCCATGTCGCCGGCACTGGCAGCTGACGGCTACTGCGTCTTCGCCCTCAATTACGGCGGTGCGATCAAAGAAGAAGACGGGGACGTCGCACACGAGACCTACGGCGTCGGCGACATAGTCGGTAGTGCCACCGCGTTCGGTTCTTTCGTCGATCAGGTGCTGACCGCGACCGGCGCGGACAAGGTCGACGTCATCGGCTATTCGCAAGGCGCGACGGTGACGCGGTACTACGTCAACAAGATGGGCGGCGACGCCTACGTCGATCATTGGGTCGGTTTGGCTTCGCCGACCTACGGCGGGGTGATGTTCGGGTTGGTTCCCATTGTGCGTGCGATCCCCGGCGGAGAAGACTTTGTCGAAGACGTCTTTTCTCGAGCTGTCCGTGAGCAGATGCAGGGGTCGGATATGTTGAACGCCCTCAACGCCGGCGGTGACACCGTACCCGGAGTGCGCTACACGACCATCGGGTCCACTGTCGACGAGATGATCCAGCCGTCCTCGAACATCGCGCTCCGCGGTGCCGGTGCAGAAAACATCGTCCTCCAGGATCTGTGCCCGTCTAACCTGACCGGCCACTTCCGCATGCCGTACGACCCCTACGTGATCGACGTCATCCGGACGGTCCTCGACCCCGATGCCGAGCGGCACGCTTCGTGCAGCGTGGTGCCGCTCGGCACGGATATTCCGCAAGTGGTCATCGACGCAAATTCGTGAGCTGCAAATTCGTGAGCTGCTAACTCGTGAGCACCGAGATCACGTGGGTCGGGATGTTTACTCGGCGAGCTTGGCAGTGGCCTGCGCCCACAGGAAGAACTTGTTCGTTCCGAGGTCGCGGACGGTCTTGATGTTGAACGCTGCCTTCAAATGTTCTGCGTCCGAATCGCTTACGCCGTTGAGTGCCGCGACCGGGGCGTCCGCCAATTCTTCGACGGACTTTCCTGCGTAGGCCTTGTCGAACTTACTGTCGATGCCTGCCATCTAAGTTCCTCCGTGTGATTGGTGTATCCCGTATCAGCCTCCGCCGAGTGGCGACGACGACAGAAACAGTCAATACCGAGGACCGGTGAATGTGCAGGGTTCTGATCAAAGAAATTGCTGAGAAAGTGGTTCGGTGTGGCGCGAGGTAGGTCGTAGCTCTCGCAGTCCTTAGACTGACAGTTCCACCCACCGACACATCCGGGAGCATTTTCGTGAGTTGCAGTCCACCGCGTTCGACAGGCCGATCGGCTGATCAGAGTCCGAAGAGCCCAACGAAACGGGAGAGCTGACATGCGCGTCGTGTTCGCCGGAACACCCGAACCCGCGGTTCCTTCACTGCGTCGGCTCATCGAATCCGCCAACCACGAAGTGGTAGCCGTCGTCACGCGTCCGGACGCTGTGGCGGGCCGCGGTCGAAAAGTCACCCGATCGCCGGTCGGTCTGCTTGCCGACGAGCACGGCATCCCGGTGCTGACGCCGGCCAAGGCGTCCGATCCCGACTTCGCGGCCGAACTCGCCCGCCTCGAACCGGACTGTGCACCCGTCGTCGCCTACGGAAACCTGTTGCCGCAGAACGTCCTCGACATTCCGAAATACGGTTGGGTCAATCTGCATTTCTCGTTGCTTCCCGCGTGGCGCGGCGCCGCGCCGGTGCAGGCCGCGATCAGTGCCGGCGACGAGGTGACGGGCGCCAGCGCGTTCCGTTTGGAAGCCGGCATGGATACCGGCCCCGTGTACGGAGTGATGACCGAGCGGATTCGCGACACCGATACGGCGGGCGACCTGCTCGGACGTCTCGCGGAAAACGGCGCTGCCCTCCTCGAATCGGTACTCGACGGACTCGAGGCCGGCGAGATCAACGCGGTTCCGCAGTCTGCCGACGGCGTCTCGTATGCCCCCAAGGTGACGGTGGACGCGGCCCGCGTGCGGTGGGAACTGCCCGCTCGCACAGTGGACCGGCATATCCGAGCCGTCACACCCGCACCCGGGGCATGGACGATGATCGGTGATCTTCGAGTCAAGGTCGGCCCGATCACCGTCACGGACGAGACCCTGGCAGTCGGTGAGATCTCGGTACGCAAGGATGGTCTGTACATCGGTACCGCGACCACCGCGGTGCGACTCGGGCAGATTCAGCCCCCGGGCAAGAAATTGATGTCGGCAGGGGACTGGGCACGCGGTGCCCGACTCGACGCGGAGGTACGAGCACAGTGACCGAATCACGACGACCGGCACGACGGGCACAGGGTCCCGGAGCCAAGAACGGCGGGGGCGGCAAGAACACCAAGCCGAAGCAGGCCAAGCGGCCTGATCCGGCAACCGCCGGGCTCGATCAACCGCGTCTGGCAGCGCGTGACGTCCTGCGCGCGGTCCGCGAGCGTGACGCATACGCGAACCTGGTTCTGCCAGGGCTCCTGCGTGACCGCAAACTCGACGCACGCGATGCGGCGCTGGCAACCGAACTGGCGTATGGCGCGGCACGTGCTCAGGGACTGCTGGATGCGGTGATCGCGCATGCAGCGGGTCGGCCGATCGAAGAGATCGACGGAACGCTGCTCGATGTTCTCCGACTCGGCTCGTACCAATTGCTGCGCACTCGTGTCGCACCGCACGCTGCCGTCGCAACTTCGGTCGATCTGGTCCGCGCCGAAAACGGCCAGGGCCGAGCAGGATTCGCCAATGCGGTCCTGCGCCGTGTTTCCGAACGCACCCAGGAGGAGTGGGTCGAGCTGCTGGCCCCGAAGGACCCGGTCGGCCGGCTCGCCTTCGAGCACGCTCACCCCCTGTGGATCGCGCAGGTATTTGCCGACTCGCTCGGCGCTGCTGCCGGTGAACTCGAAGACGTCCTGATCGCCGACGACGCCCGCCCTGCAGTACACCTCGTCGCCCGCCCCGGCGAGATCTCCGCCGAGGAGCTTGCACTGGTGACCGGCGGCGAGATCGGGCCGTACTCGCCGTACGCCGTGCATCTCGACGGCGGTGACCCCGGACAGCTCGAGGCGGTCCGCCAAGGCTTGGCGGGCGTGCAGGACGAGGGCAGTCAGCTGGTGGCCCGCGCCCTCAGCATTGCTCCTCTCGAAGGTGAAGACTCCGGACGCTGGCTCGACCTCTGTGCAGGTCCAGGAGGAAAAGCGGCACTTCTCGGTGCTCTTGCCGGCATTGAAGGTGGTCGACTCGACGCCGTCGAGCCCGTCGAACATCGCGCCGAACTGATCCGCAAGACCACTCGCGAACTTCCCGTCGACGTACACGTGGCGGACGGCCGCGAATCCGGGCTCGAACCCGGATACGACCGCATCCTCGTCGACGCTCCCTGCACCGGGTTGGGTGCGCTGCGTCGGCGCCCGGAGGCACGTTGGCGTCGCCAGCCGTCCGATGTGGCTCCGCTCGTGAAGTTACAGCGTGAATTGCTCGCTGCCGCAATCGAACTGGTTCGCCCCGGCGGAGTGGTGCTGTACTCCACGTGCTCGCCGCACTTGTCGGAAACGCTGGCAGTGGTCGCCGATGCAGTGCGACGTCACGGCGTCGTGGAACTCGACACCAAGGAATTGGTGCCAGGTGTCCCAGACGTCGGCGACGGATCGTCGGTTCAGTTGTGGCCGCACCGACACGGGACCGATGCGATGTTCATGGCCGCTTTGCGCAAGCCGCTGGCCTGATCGGATGACTTCTGGGCATCGGTAGTCGTATGGTGCCTACATGGTTACGTGGGAACAGGTTGTAGTACTGGGTTCGGCTCTTCCCTCCGTGGAAGAGTCGACCTCGTACAACACCCCGGCACTCAAGGTGGCAGGTAAGACTTTTGCGCGGCTCCGCACCGAAGCGGAGGGCGCTTTGGTCGTGATGTGCGGTCTGGACGAGAAGGAGGCGCTACTCGCCAGTGGCGAGGCGGCTTTCTTCACCACCGATCACTATCACGGGCACGGCTCGATCCTCGTGCACCTCGAACTGATCGACGAGGTGCAGTTGGGTGAGATGCTCGAAGACGCGTGGCGGATCAAGGCACCGGCCAAGGTGCGAAAGCTCCACACCGTCGTCAAGAACTGATCTGATTGCACCGGCTCCGATGTGCATGCACGGTCGGCAATGAGACACAGCTAAACTCGGCGTCGTGGCTTCCCCGATGATTGCACCGTCCATTCTGTCCGCAGATTTTGCTCGACTCGCTGATGAAGCGACTGCCGTGTCCGGCTCCGACTGGCTTCACGTCGACGTGATGGACGCGCATTTCGTTCCCAATCTCACGCTGGGTCTGCCGGTGGTCGAGAGTCTGCTGAAGGCGACGGATATTCCGCTCGACTGCCATCTCATGATCGAGAATCCGGAGCGCTGGGCGCCGCCGTACGCCGAGGCCGGTGCGTACAACGTCACGTTTCACGCCGAGGCCACCGACGATCCGCGTTCGGTTGCCCGCGATATTCGTGCAGCTGGTGCCAAGGCGGGGCTGAGCATCAAGCCTGGAACCCCGATCGACGACTACCTGGAAATCCTCAAGGACTTCGACACCCTCTTGATCATGAGCGTCGAACCCGGATTCGGTGGTCAGTCCTTCATGCCTCAGGTGCTCGACAAGGCACGCGCAGTTCGAAAGCTCGTCGACTCGGGTGAGCTGACGCTCCTTGTCGAAATCGACGGCGGCATCAACGCTTCCACGATCGAGCAGGCCGCTGAAGCAGGGATCGACTGCTTCGTCGCCGGTTCGGCGGTGTACGGAGCGAGTGATCCCGGTGAGGCGGTGCGCAAGCTGCGCGCGCAGGCCGCCTCGGCGTCGCCGCACCTGACGCTGTCGGTCTGAGCCGCTCGATGGCAAAGGGTGGACAGGCGTCGACGGCTGATCTCGACGCCGCGATGCAGATCGCGCTGGCCGCAGCTGATTCCGCGCGCGGATTCACCAGCCCCAACCCACCGGTCGGCGCGGTCATCCTCGCTGCCGACGGAACCATCGCGGGCGTCGGTATGACGCAACCGCCCGGTGGACCGCACGCGGAGGTCGTGGCTCTCGACGAGGCCGGCGATGCAGCGCGTGGCGGTACGGCAGTGGTGACACTGGAACCGTGCAATCACCAGGGGCGAACCGGCCCTTGCTCACAGGCATTGATCGATGCCGGAGTCTCGGCGGTTGTCTACGCCGTCGGTGATCCCAATCCCGAGGCTTCCGGCGGCGCAGCGACGCTCATGCGCGCTGGAATCAGCGTCACGGCCGGACTGAGAGCACCCGAGGTGGAAGCTGGTCCACTGCGGGCCTGGCTGCACAAACAGCGCACCGGTCGCCCGCACATCACGTGGAAGTACGCGGCCAGTCTGGACGGACGCAGCGCCGCCGAGGACGGAACGAGTCAGTGGATCACCGGTCCGCAGGCGAGGGCGCGCGTGCATGCGCAGCGAGCGCAGATCGATGCGATCGTGGTCGGTACCGGCACCGTGTTCGCCGACGATCCGTGGCTGACCGCACGTCAGCCCACCGGTGAGCTCGCGGCGCACCAGCCCGTTCGCGTCGTCGTCGGAAAGCGCGAAATACCCTCGACGGCAAGCATTCTCGACGACACCGCACCGACTCTGGTGCTCAACACCGACAACATCGACGAAGTAGTCGAGGCGTTGGGGGAGTACACGGACGTACTTCTCGAGGGTGGGCCCCGTCTGGCCGGAGCATTCCTTGCCGCCGGATATGTCGACGTCATAGAGGCATACATCGCTCCGATCCTGCTCGGCGCGGGCGCCTCCGCACTCGTCGATGCCGGAGTGCACACCATCACCGACGCCCACCGATTCCGTTTGGAGTCCGCGGTAACGATCGGCCCCGATATTTTGTTGAGTCTGGTTCCGGAGAGTTCTGCTCCGGGGAACGAGGAGTAGGGCGCGTGTTCACAGGAATTGTGGAAGAACTCGGCGAAATTGTCGCCAAGGAAGAACTGGTCGATGCTGCACGTTTCACGGTGCGCGGGCCACTGGTCACCTCCGACGCCGGTCACGGTGATTCGATCGCGGTCAACGGAGTGTGCCTGACGGTGGTCGACGTGCTTGCCGACGGTTCGTTCACCGCAGATGTCATGCAGGAAACCCTGAACCGCTCGAGCCTGGCGAAATTGGATGTCGGCTCTCGCGTCAACCTCGAGCGTGCCGCGGCGCTGAACAGCCGACTCGGCGGCCACCTGGTTCAAGGGCATGTCGATGGAACAGGCCACGTCATTTCCCGCTCGCCGTCCGAGAACTGGGAGGTAGTGCGGATCGCACTGCCCGACTCCATTTCCCGTTACGTCGTGGAGAAGGGTTCGATCACCGTCGACGGAGTCTCGCTGACGGTCTCCGCGCTGGGCGGAGACCGCGGGTTCGAGTACTTCGAGATCTCGCTGATCCCGACAACGCTCGAGTTGACGACGCTCGGAACCGCTGTGGTCGGTACGCCGGTCAACCTCGAGGTGGACGTGATCGCCAAGTACGTCGAGCGGCTTCACTCTGCCGGTCGGTAGGACCAGGCTGATCGGACCCGTCCGATTGGTCGTAGGGTTGTCAGTGCATCCGTCGGATGCACTTGTTGTATTCGATGATGTGAAAAGTCAAGACTTTGGAGTGCGAGCACGTGACCAGGTTCGACAGTATCGAGCGCGCAGTAGCAGATATCGCTGCAGGTAAAGCTGTTGTCGTCGTGGACGACGAGGATCGCGAGAACGAGGGCGACCTCATCTTCGCCGCCGAGAAGGCCACCCCGGAACTGGTGGCGTTCATGGTCCGGTACACCTCCGGCTACCTGTGCGTGCCGCTCGACGGTGACGATTGCGATCGGCTGGGCCTGCCCCCGATGTACGCCACCAACCAGGACAAGCACGGCACGGCGTACACCGTCACCGTCGACGCCCGTGAGGGAATCGGTACCGGCATCTCGGCGTCGGACCGCGCTGCGACGATGCGTCTGCTCGCCAACCCCGAATCCGGTGCCAACGATTTCACTCGCCCCGGTCACGTCGTTCCGCTCCGCGCGAAGGAAGGCGGAGTACTGCGTCGTCCTGGCCACACGGAAGCTGCAGTCGACCTCGCCCGCATGGCGGACCTGCGTCCCGCCGGCGTCATCTGCGAAATCGTCAGCCAGAAGGACGAAGGCGCGATGGCTCAGACCGACGAGCTGCGAGTATTTGCCGACGAACACAACCTTGCTCTGATCTCGATCGCGGACCTCATCGCGTGGCGTCGCAAGCACGAGAAGCACGTGCTGCGTATCGCCGAGGCCCGCATCCCCACCCGCCACGGTGAGTTCACCGCTGTCGGCTACACCAGCATCTACGACGAGGTCGAGCACGTTGCGCTGGTGCGCGGCGACATCGCAGGCCCCGACGGCGACGGTAGCGACGTACTCGTCCGCGTTCACTCCGAGTGCCTCACCGGCGACGTCTTCGGTTCGCTGCGGTGCGATTGCGGCCCGCAGCTCGACGCCGCACTGGACATGGTCGCCCAGGAAGGCCGCGGCGTTGTTCTGTACATGCGCGGGCACGAGGGTCGTGGCATCGGTCTCATGCACAAGCTGCAGGCCTACCAGCTCCAGGACGCCGGTTCCGACACCGTCGACGCCAATCTCGAACTCGGCCTGCCGGCGGACGCCCGTGACTACGGCATCGGTGCCCAGATCCTCGTCGATCTGGGGATCTCGTCGATGCGTCTGCTGACCAACAACCCGGCCAAGCGTGTGGGTCTGGACGGCTACGGCCTGCAGATCACCGATCGTGTTCCGATGCCGCTGCGCGCGAATGCGGAGAACCTCACCTACCTGCGCACCAAGCGCGATCGGATGGGCCACGATCTGATCGGACTGGACGAGTACGAGGCGAACCAGAACACCGCACAGCCGGGAACCGCACTGTGAGCGGCGAAGGTCAGCCGCAGCTCGCGATCGCCGAGGCCAAGGATCTGAAGCTGGCGATCGTTGCCGGGCAGTGGCACGCGACGATCTCCGAGGCCCTGATCGCCGGCGCGCAGCGCGTCGCGCAGGAAGCACAGATCAAGGACGTGACACTGGTCCGTGTCGCCGGCGCGATCGAACTGCCGGTCGTTGCGCAGGCATTGGCGCGCACGCACGACGCCGTCGTCGCTCTCGGTGTTGTCATCCGCGGTGGCACGCCGCACTTCGAGTACGTGTGCGACGCGGTCACCGCGGGCCTCACACGCGTCTCGCTCGACGAAAGCACCCCCGTGGGGAACGGTGTCCTGACCACCGACACCGAGCAGCAGGCTCTTGACCGTTCGGGTCTGCCGGGTAGCGTCGAGGACAAGGGCGCACAGGCCTGCGCCGCCGCACTGGACACCGCAGTGACCCTGCGCCATCTCCGAGCACCATGGACCGAGGATTCGTTTCGATGAGTACACCCGGCGACAACGAGAACTGGGAACTGATTGCGTCACCGCGTAAGTCGACGCGATACGCGATCGGAGTTGCCGTCCTCCTGGTGATCGTTCACGTCACACTGGCACTCCTGCTTCGCCAGGGGTCCACCGGCGTGTACTTCCGTGCCGCGGACCAGATCGCGATGGCAGGCATCGGCACCATTCTGGCTCTCGGTGTGCTGATGTTGACGCGGCCCCGGGTCAAGGTGGGCAAGCAGGGTATTGCCGTACGAAACATCCTGGGCGAGAAGATCGTCGACTGGGATCTGTTCGAGGGACTCTCGTTCCCCGACGGTGCCGCCTGGGCACGCATCGAATTGCCCGACGACGAGTACATGGCAGTGATGGCGATCCAGTCCAACGACCGCGAGTACGCCGTCGACACGGTCGGTAAGTTCCGCGAACTGGCCGACCGCTACGCACCGGTCGCTCACAAGAGCAACTGACGTCTTCCGACCGGTTCGGTGCCCGCATCCTGCGCGTTTCCGAGTCGGTCGGTGGCGGCGACTAACCTGAAACCGTGCCGGATCCCTCGACTTACCGCCCCGCTACCGGAACCATTCCGGCTGCGCCGGGCGTCTACAAATTTCGCGATCCGCATGGTCGGGTCATTTACGTCGGAAAGGCGAAAAGCCTCCGTTCACGTTTGAACTCGTACTTCGCGGACGTCACGACACTGCATCCCCGTACTCGGCAGATGGTGACCACCGCCGGCAGCGTCGAGTGGACCGTCGTCAGTACCGAAGTCGAAGCGCTTCAGCTCGAGTACAACTGGATCAAGGAATTCGATCCGCGGTTCAATGTTCGGTACCGCGACGACAAGACGTATCCGGTTCTCGCGGTGACGCTCAACGAAGAGTTCCCGCGCTTGTTCGTCTACCGCGGTCCGCGGCGCAAGGGTGTCCGGTACTTCGGTCCCTACTCCCATGCCTGGGCCATCCGCGAAACACTCGATCTGCTGCTACGAGTCTTTCCCGCACGAACGTGCTCGTCCGGAGTCTTCAAACGACACAACCAGATCGGCCGGCCGTGTCTGCTCGGCTACATCGACAAGTGCTCGGCGCCCTGCGTCGGGCGAGTCAGCGCCGAGGAGCATCGTCAGATCGTCGAAGATTTCTGCGACTTCCTCGCCGGCCGCACGGACAAGTTGGTCAAAGATCTCGAAAAGCGCATGCAGCAGGCTTCCGAGGACCTCGACTTCGAGACCGCAGCCCGTCTGCGTGACGATATCGGGGCTTTGCGCAAGGCGCTCGAGAAGCAGGCCGTCGTACTCGGTGACGGCACCGACGCCGATCTCGTCGCCTTTGCCACCGATGATCTCGAAGCCGCCGTTCAGGTGTTCCACGTGCGGGGCGGACGCGTGCGGGGTCAGCGTGGATGGGTCGTGGAGAAGGCAGGCGACGCCATCGACTGGGCCGCACTCGACGCCGAGTCCGACCTGCCGATCCTGGTCGAGCAGTTCCTCACCCAGTTCTACGGGGAGCAGGCGGCCCTCGACCCGGGAGCGGGTTCCGAGGCCGGGATCAGCGCAGTTCCCAAGGAAGTTCTGGTGCCGGTTCTGCCGGCAAACGCGACCGAGATCCAGGCGTGGCTGAGCAAGCTTCGGGGATCGCAAGTGCAACTGCGGGTTCCGCAACGCGGCGACAAGAAAGACCTCGCCGAAACAGTCCAGCGAAACGCGAAAGAGGCTCTGGCGCAGCACAAGCTCAAGCGCGCCGGCGATTTCACTTCGCGTTCCGCGGCGCTGCAGGGCATCCAGGAAGCACTGGACCTGGACTCGGCTCCGCTACGAATCGAATGCATCGACATCAGTCACGTCCAGGGAACCGACGTCGTGGCGTCACTGGTCGTGTTCGAGGACGGGCTCCCGCGTAAGTCGGACTACCGCCATTACGCGATCAAGGAAGCTGCCGGCGACGGTCATTCCGACGACGTCGCGAGTATCGCGGAGATCACGCGTCGGCGGTTCCTGCGCCACAACCGCGACCTGGGCGTCCTCGCGGCGTCGGCGTCGACCATGGACTCGGACGGTGGGGATCTGGCTCCCGAAGCGGCGATCGACCCGGCGACGGGCCGGCCTCGGCGGTTCGCCTATCCGCCCAATCTGTTCGTCGTGGACGGCGGCGCCCCTCAGGTCACGGCGGCAGCGGCGGTCCTCGACGAGCTGGGGGTCACTGACGTCGCGGTAGTCGGGTTGGCCAAAAGACTCGAAGAGGTATGGGTACCGGGGGAAGAAGATCCGGTCATCCTCCCTCGGACGAGCGAGTCGTTGTACCTACTGCAGCGCATCCGAGACGAAGCCCACCGCTTCGCGATCACGTTCCATCGCAGCAAACGCTCGAGGCGGATGACGGCTTCGGCTCTGGATTCGGTCAAGGGGCTCGGTGAAACTCGTCGAACCGCTCTGGTGGCTCACTTCGGTTCCGTGGCGAAGCTGAAAACGGCAACGGTCGAGGAGATCATGCAGGTCCCCGGTATCGGTGAGACCACCGCCACAGCAGTTCTGGCCGCACTCGGCACGGATTCGGCTGCAGCCGACGCGGGCGCTGAAGCTCGAGCGCTGCCAGCCGCGGTAGGGGATGATGAGCTGGACACGGAATCCGAATCGTCTGTTACGTCTGCTGACGCGCCCAGCGCCGAATCCGGTAGCGGTGACGAGGGCTCCGAGTCGCGAGAATTGTCCATGCCGACGACGGGGCCGAGTGCACAGTGACTACCGACAGCGCCAAAGACAGTCGAACGATGGATTTCCTGCTGGTGACGGGATTGTCCGGAGCAGGTTTGAGTACCGCTGCCAAGGTGCTCGAAGACCTCGGCTGGTATGTCGCGGACAATTTGCCACCTGAGCTCATTTCCCGAATGGTCGGTCTGAGCCTGACCTCCGATCCGCCGGTCGATCGTCTGGCCGTCGTGATCGACGTGCGGAGTCGACTCTTCACCGGCGATCTCGGGTGGGTGCTCACCGAACTCGAGGCGGAACCGATCCATACTCGGGTGCTGTACCTCGAAGCGTCGGACGACGTGTTGATCCGACGGTTCGAACAGGTGCGCCGCAGTCATCCGTTGCAGAACGACGGCATCGACGGCACGTTGTCCGAAGGGATCGCAGCCGAGCGTCGGCAGTTGGCTGTGGTGAAGGCGGCCGCCGATCTGGTCATCGACACGTCGGCACTGAAGGCGCATCAGCTGCGTCAGAAGATCGAAACGGCGTTCGGAAACGATGCCAACCGCACGATGAAGGTGACGGTCCAGTCGTTCGGATTCAAGTACGGCCTGCCGATGGACGCCGATCTCGTCTGTGACGTTCGTTTCCTGCCCAATCCCCACTGGATCCCTGAACTTCGCCCGCACACCGGTCAGGATGCCGACGTCCGCGACTACGTGTTGTCCCGCGAGGGCGCGGAAGACTATCTCGACACCTACCGACATCTGGTGGATTTGACGATCGCCGGATATCGACGAGAAGGAAAGCGCTACATGACAATTGCGGTCGGATGCACCGGCGGTAAGCACCGAAGCGTAGCCATGTCCGAAGCTCTCGCGAGGCGTTTGGGTTCCGAGGACGACATCTCGGTCAGCATCGTGCACCGGGATCTGGGGCGCGAATGAGTGAACCGACACATCGCTCGCGGGAGACACCCGAAGGGCCGGCCATCGTTGCGCTCGGCGGCGGGCACGGATTGTTCGCCACGCTCCAGGCCGTCAGACGCTTGACGGTCGACGTCACCGCCGTGGTCACGGTCGCCGACGACGGTGGTTCGTCGGGCCGGCTGCGCGCCGAACTCGGCGTCATCCCGCCTGGAGACCTCCGGATGGCGCTGGCTGCTCTCGCGTCGGACGAACCCGAGATAGTCGACTGGACTCGGACCATTCAGCATCGCTTCGGCGGTGTCGGCGCACTTGCCGGGCATTCGGTGGGCAATCTCATCCTGGCCGGACTGACCGAGGTGCTCGGCGATCCGGTCGCCGCGCTCGACGAGATGGCGCGACTGCTGCGAATCCGTGGTCGTGTGCTGCCGATGTCGCCGATCGCGCTCGAGATCGAAGCCGACGTTCAGGGACTCGAGGAGGACCCCCGCGTCAGCCGCTGCATTCGTGGACAGGTTGCCGTCGCGACGACCCCGGGCAAGGTTCGGCGTGTGAGACTGCTCCCGTCCAATCCGCCCGCGTGCCCCGATGCCGTGACTGCGATCGATCGTGCCGATCTCGTGGTTCTCGGCCCGGGATCGTGGTTCTCGAGCGTGATCCCACACGTCCTGGTACCCGAACTCGTCGAATCACTGTCGTCGACGAAGGCTCGAAAGGTACTGGTGCTCAATCTCGCACCCGAGCCGGGGGAGACCGCCGGATTCTCCGCAGAGCGTCACCTGCACGTACTCTCCCAACACGTGCCCGATTTCCGGGTCGACTACGTGGTGGTCGACTCGGCGTCGGTACCGGCCGGGCGTGAACGTGAACATCTGCAGCGTGCGGCGGATCAATTTTCAGCCGAAGTCAGGTACGCGGATGTCGCGGACACCTCACCGGGCGCAGCGCATGTACACGATCCGGCAAAACTGGCCGATGTACTGGCTGAACTGTCGAGCAGTGCGGCAGTAGGGGATTCGACACAGTCTTCCCTGCAAGAACAGCAATCCGAAGAACAGAGGGAGAACGCTTCGTGGCAATGACAGCGGAGGTCAAGGACGAACTGAGCCGGTTAGTGGTGACTCAGGTCAGCTGCCGCAAGGCAGAGGTCTCCGCGTTGCTGCGCTTTGCCGGTGGGCTCCACATCGTCGGCGGCCGGGTGGTCGTCGAAGCAGAGGTGGATCTGGGCTCCACGGCGCGACGTCTGCGCCGGGAGATATTCGACCTGTTCACCTACAGTGCCGATGTGCACGTACTCAGTGCGGGCGGGCTTCGAAAGTCCGCTCGCTACATCGTGCGTGTAGCGAAGGAGGGTGAGGCCCTCGCGCGCCAGACGGGACTGCTCGATCTTCGCGGGCGCCCGGTTCGCGGCTTGCCTGCGCAGGTCGTCGGCGGAAGTGTCGGCGACGCCGAAGCAGCGTGGCGCGGTGCGTTCCTCGCGCACGGTTCCCTGACCGAACCCGGCCGTTCGTCGGCGCTCGAAGTGAGCTGCCCCGGCCCGGAAGCTGCACTTGCTCTGGTTGGAGCTGCGCGGCGTCTGGGGATCTCGGCGAAGGCACGTGAGGTTCGCGGAACGGATCGTGTGGTGATCCGCGACGGTGAGGCCATCGGCGATCTCCTGACCCGAATGGGAGCCCAGGACACACGTCTGGTGTGGGAGGAGAGGCGGATGCGACGCGAGGTCCGCGCCACCGCCAATCGTCTCGCCAATTTCGACGACGCAAACCTGCGACGCTCTGCTCGCGCTGCCGTTGCGGCTGCTGCGCGCGTCGAGCGTGCGTTGGAGATCCTCGGTGAGGACGTGCCCGATCACCTCGCGGCGGCGGGTGCTCTGCGCGTCGAGCATCGGCAGGCGTCCCTCGAAGAACTCGGCCAGTTGGCCGACCCGCCGATGACCAAGGACGCCGTTGCCGGACGTATCCGTCGCCTGCTGTCCATGGCTGATCGCAAGGCCAAGGAAACGGGCATACCCGACACCGAATCCGCAGTGAATGTGGAGCTACTCGAAGAGGGGTGACCTGCCCTCCGTCAGGGTGGGCTGCGCACGTTCGGGCCACGCGCATTAGGGTATGAGTCACATCGACCGATGAACCCCACGTCCGCGTCGTGCACACACGGATTCGGAGTATGCGTGGGTCAAGTTGCACACCAGAATCATGGTCAAAGGAGCGAATTGTGACTGTCCGGGTTGGCGTAAACGGTTTCGGCCGTATCGGACGTAACTTCTTCAGGGCGGTGGATGCGCAGAAGGCGCTCGGAACCACCGATATCGAGATCGTGGCAGTCAACGACCTGACTGACAACGCGACGCTCGCTCACCTGCTGAAGTACGACTCCATCCTCGGCCGTTTGCCGTACGACGTGTCGCTCGACGGTGACGACACGATCGTCGTCGGCGATCAGCGCATCAAGGCCCTCGCACACCGTGGCCCGTTGAACGAACTTCCCTGGGGCGAGCTGGGCGTCGACGTCGTCGTCGAGTCCACCGGCATCTTCACCGACGCCGCAAAGGCCAAGGGACACCTCGAAGCCGGCGCCAAGAAGGTCATCATCTCGGCTCCGGCCAAGGGTGAAGACATCACCATCGTGATGGGCGTCAACGACGACAAGTACGACGGCAGCCAGAACATCATCTCCAACGCGTCGTGCACCACCAACTGCCTCGGCCCCATCGCCAAGGTTCTCGACGACGAGTTCGGCATCGTCAAGGGTCTGATGACCACGATCCACGCGTACACCCAGGATCAGAACCTGCAGGACGCTCCGCACGCAGACCTCCGTCGCGCCCGCGCAGCTGCCCTCAACATCGTTCCCACCGGTACCGGTGCAGCCAAGGCAATCGGCCTGGTTCTTCCGCAGCTGCTCGGCAAGCTCGACGGCTACGCACTGCGCGTGCCGATCCCCACGGGCTCGGTCACCGACCTCACCGCGAACCTGAAGAAGTCGGCCACCGCCGACGAGATCAACGCTGCGATGAAGGCTGCTGCCGAAGGACCCCTCAAGGGCATCCTGAAGTACACCGACGCACCGATCGTCTCCTCGGACATCGTCACCGACCCGCACTCGTCGATCTTCGACTCGGGTCTGACGAAGGTCATCGACGACCAGGTCAAGATCGTCTCCTGGTACGACAACGAGTGGGGCTACTCCAACCGCCTCGCCGACCTCATCGGCCTCGTCGCCAAGTCTCTCTGAGCGGAGTTTCGATAACAGTGGCAGTTCAGACGCTGAAGGATCTGCTGGACGCTGGGGTCGAGGGGCGCACCGTACTGGTGCGTTCCGACCTCAACGTCCCGTTGGATGGCGGAGAAATCACGGACCCGGGTCGCATCGTCGCGTCCGCTCCCACCCTGCGGGCACTCGCCGAGGGTGGAGCGAAGGTCATCGTGACCGCGCACCTCGGGCGCCCCGACGGTCAGCCCGATCCCAAGTTCTCCCTCGCACCGGTTGCCGCGAAGTTGGCCGAAATCCTCGGTCGTAACGTGCAACTCGCCGGTGACGTCGTGGGACAGGACGCGCTGGCTCGTTCCGAAGGACTCACCGACGGTGACGTCCTGATGCTCGAGAACATCCGTTTCGACCCTCGCGAGACCAGCAAGGACGAAGCCGAGCGGGTCAAGCTCGCCAAGGCTCTCGTCGAGCTGGTCGGTGACGACGGCGCATTCGTCTCCGACGGATTCGGTGTTGTTCACCGTAAGCAGGCGTCGGTCTTCGACGTCGCGAAGCTGCTCCCGCATTACGCCGGATACCTGGTCGGCGCCGAGGTCGAGGTGCTCGCCAAGCTCACGCAGGACGCGGCGCGTCCGTACGCGGTGGTGCTCGGTGGCTCCAAGGTCTCGGACAAGCTGGCCGTCATCGAGGCACTGGCGCCGAAGGTCGACACTCTGGTGATCGGCGGCGGAATGTTCTACACGTTCCTCGCGGCTCAGGGTGTGTCCGTGGGCAATTCGCTGTGTGAAGAGTCCATGATCGAGACCTGCAAGGATCTCCTCGACCGGTACGCCGACGTCATCCACATCCCTCAGGATGTTGTCGTCGCGGACTCCTTCTCGGCCGATGCCGAGTCGAAGATCGTTCCGTTCGACAAGATTCCCGACGGCTGGATGGGTCTGGACATCGGACCGGAGTCGGTCAAGCGCTTTGCCGCGATCCTGACCGGCGCCAAGACGGTGTTCTGGAACGGCCCGATGGGCGTGTTCGAGTTCCCGAAGTTCGAGGCAGGCACCCGCGGTGTCGCCGAGGCAATCGTGGAGGCAACCGAGAAGGGCGCCTTCAGCGTCGTCGGCGGCGGCGACTCCGCAGCAGCCGTTCGTCAGCTCGGTATCCCGGACGAGGGCTTCTCGCACATTTCCACCGGTGGTGGCGCTTCCCTCGAGTACCTCGAGGGCAAAGAGCTGCCTGGCATCGCAGTACTGGAAGGCTGATCCGACATGGCACGTAAGCCGTTGATCGCCGGCAACTGGAAGATGAATCTGAACCACCTCGAGGCTATCGCCCTGGTGCAGAAGATCGCTTTCTCTTTGCCTGCGAAGTACTTCGACAAAGTGGACGTCACGGTCATCCCGCCGTTCACCGACATCCGAAGCGTCCAGACGCTGATCGAGGGCGACAAGCTCCTCCTCACGTACGGCGCGCAAGATGTCTCGGCTCATGACTCGGGTGCGTTCACGGGCGAGATCAGCGGCTCCATGCTGGCCAAGCTCGGTTGCACCTTCGTCGTGGTCGGTCACTCCGAGCGTCGCACCCTTCACGGTGAGACCAACGAGACCGTCCTCGCGAAGACGAAGGCCGCTCTCAAGAACGGCCTCACGCCGATCGTGTGCATCGGCGAAGGCCTCGAGATCCGCGAAGCGGGCGAGCATGTCGCCTACAACGTCGAACAGCTCAAGGGTTCGTTGGCGGGCCTGAGCGCGGAGGAGATCTCCAAGATCGTCATTGCGTACGAACCTGTCTGGGCCATCGGCACCGGCCGTGTCGCTTCTGCCGCCGATGCACAGGAAGTGTGTGCTGCGGTACGAGCAACAGTGGCCGAACTTGCCGACGCCGAGGTCGCGGCCGGCGTTCGCGTTCTGTACGGCGGTAGCGTCAGCTCGAAGAACGTCGGAGAGATCGTCGGCCAGACCGACGTCGACGGCGCTCTTGTCGGCGGCGCGTCACTCAAGGCTGACGAGTTCGCGACACTGTCTGCGATCGCTGCAGGCGGTCCACTCCCGTGATGATCGGGTAGTGAGCTGAAACTGCTCGAGACTAAGACTGCGGGTGTGTGACCGAGTAGGCCACACACCCGCAGTTTTTTGTTCGCGAGTCAGCTCACCAGTTTGGTTTCCAGAGCGCCGACGAGTTCGGGAGCAAGCTCCAACCCGGCGGTCAGATAGTTCTCGACGGTCCCGTAGTGGTGCTCGACCTGCTCGAAGGCAGCGCCCAGGTAACTCGCGTCGACGGAAAGCAGCAACCGGATCACCTCGCCCTTGTCTGCATCTGTGGCAGCGGCGATCTTCGCGACTGTTGCATCGATGTACTCGGCCGAGTACGTGTTCGTGAGCAGGTAGTCCGCCGTGATCGTTTCGCGCGGTACACCAGCGAGTGTCTGCAGTAGTGCTGCCGCCCAACCTGTTCGGTCCTTGCCCGCCGTGCAGTGGAAGAGTTGCGGCCCCTCGGTGGTCGCCAGGGCGGCGAACAACTGCGAAAATCCGTTCCGAGTGACGGGGTCTGCGACAAAGCTGCGATTGATGTTCTGCATGAAAGCTGTTGCAGCGTCCGCTGTTCGGAGAGCCATCGCTTCGGCGTGGATGTTTCCGGACAGGATGGGAATGTGGGCGTACATCGCCGGCGCCGGCACGATGTCGGGAGTTTCGTTCGCCTCGGTTTCGGAGCGCACGTCATAGACGGCGGTCAGCCCCAGCGATTCCACGATTGCAAGATCCTCGGGCGAGGGCGTCAGTACGTTTGCACGGTAGAAGACTCCGCGGCTCATCGCCTGTCCGCTGGTCGTGACGTACCCGGGGCCGGCCACGTCGCGGAAGTTGTGAATCGAAGCCAGACGCGGTGTGTCAGGCAGGGGTGTGTCGGGCAGGGCAGTGTTGGGCAGGGCAGTGTCGGAAAGCATGGAGCCGGCCTTTCGGAGGTAGAGTCGCGTCAACTGAAAAACTACTGAATCGGTATCTCGACAGTGTGATCGATGCCACTGACCAAGAGTCGTGCCTGGCCGGGTGCAAAGTCATGTGCGAGGCGGGTATGTGGTCAGGCTATCTGCGCGCGCCTGTATGGTGTTATCGGTTGTAGTTGTCCCTATTGGATTGGTGGACGTAGACAGACATGAAACTGTTCCTGGATATCCTGCTGGTCATCACCAGCTTGCTCCTCATCGCCTTGGTGCTCCTGCATCGCGGTAAGGGCGGCGGTTTGTCGAGTCTGTTCGGTGGCGGTGTCCAGTCCAGCCTGTCCGGATCGACTGTTGTCGAGAAGAACCTCGATCGGTTGACGGTCTTCACCGCGTTGATCTGGCTCATTTCGATCGTCGGCATCGGCCTGGAGATCAAGTTCGCCTGATTCTCGGCTCATGACTTACAGCCGGTAGTTTTTCACACACGAATTTCAGACACGGAACCCCGCCTATCGAGCGGGGTTCTTTGTTTCGGTCGATAATTGTGTGATGACTGAAACCGCGTCGCATCGAGAAACACCGCGAGAGGCCACCGAGCCGCTGCGCGAAGACATCCGGCTTCTCGGCGGAATACTCGGACAAATAGTGCGAGAGCAAGCCGGCGACAATGTGTTCGATCTGGTCGAGCGAGCCCGTGTCGAGTCGTTCCGAGTCCGTCGTTCGGAGATCGATCGCGCCGAACTGGTGTCGCTGTTCGCCGAAATCAGTACGGACGACGCCATTCCCGTCATCCGGGCGTTCAGTCACTTCGCACTGCTCGCCAACCTGGCCGAGGACATCCATCGCGAGCGTCGACGGGCCATCCACGTCAATGCGGGGGAACCGCCCCGCGACAGCACTCTCGCGGCCACGTACACCAAACTTGATGCAGCCGATATCGATTCGGCCACCGTCGAAGAAGCGCTTCGGGGCGCCCTGGTCTCACCCGTCATCACCGCTCACCCGACGGAGACTCGACGCCGTACGGTGTTCGAGACGCAGAGTCGGATCACCGAGTTGATGCGATACCGCGAGCGCACGGCGCTGAGCGTCGCAGAAACCGCTGATGTAGATCTGCAATTGCGCCGTCAGATCCTGACCCTGTGGCAGACGGCTCTGATCCGGCTCAGCCGCCTCCGCATCCAGGATGAAATCGAGGTAGGCCTGCGCTACTACGACGCAGCGTTGTTCGAGGTGATTCCGAAGATCAATGCGGAGGTTCGCAAAGCTCTGCGCGCGCGTTGGCCGGAAGCTGGCCTGCTGCCGGAACCGATCCTGAGGCCGGGTTCGTGGATCGGCGGTGACCGAGACGGCAATCCGTACGTGACCGGCGAAATCGTCCAGCGCGCCACGTCGCGCGCTGCGGCGACTGCTCTCGAGCATCACCTCGAGGAACTCGAACATCTCGAGCGTGAACTGTCGATGTCGGCGCGGCTGGTTTCCGTCACGCCCGAACTCGATCTGCTGGCGTCTACCTCCGGCGACGACTCTGCCTTCCGGGCCGACGAGCCGTACCGTCGCGCGATTCGCGGTATCCGCGGGCGCTTGAGCGCCACAGCACTGACGGTACTGGGGGAGTTGCCCGCCCACGGCTCCGACGACGGACTCGAGGCGTACACCGACCCGGCACAGTTGCAGCGGGATCTCGGAATCATCGACACCTCGTTGCGTCGTTTCGGTGACGAGACCATCGCCGACGATCGACTCGATCGGCTCCGAGAAGCGGTGGAGGTGTTCGGCTTTCACCTGTCCGGTCTGGATATGCGGCAGAACTCCGAGGTACACGAAAGCGTCGTCGCAGAACTTCTGGCGTGGGCCGGAGTTCACCCGGACTATGCGTCCTTGCCGGAAGCCGATCGAGTCGAATTGCTGTCGGCCGAGTTGACGACGCGGCGACCACTGACTTCGCCGGACGCCGAGTTCAGCGAATTGACCACCAAGGAACTGGCCATCATGGCGGCCGGTGCCAAGGCAGTGCGGGTTCTCGGAGCGGGTGCGGTACCCAACTACATCATCAGCATGTGTACCTCGGTCAGTGACATGCTCGAGGCCGCAGTGCTGCTCAAAGAGGTCGGGGTGCTCGATCCGGGCGTCGGTAGCGAGCCCTCGTGCCCGATCGGCATCGTGCCGTTGTTCGAGACGATCGAGGATCTGCAGGGCGGCGCCGACACATTGCTGGCGACGCTCGACATCCCGATCTATCGTGCGATCGTCCGTTCCCGTGGTGACAGTCAAGAAGTGATGCTCGGGTACTCCGACTCGAACAAGGACGGCGGGTACCTGGCAGCCAACTGGGCGCTGTACCGTGCCGAACTCGACCTCGTCGATGCCGCGCGTAAGAGCGGAATCAGGTTGAGGCTCTTCCACGGCCGCGGCGGAACCGTCGGACGTGGCGGCGGACCGAGTTACGAAGCGATTCTGGCTCAGCCTCCCGGTGCAGTCGCTGGTTCTCTGCGAATCACCGAGCAGGGTGAGGTGATTGCGGCCAAGTACGCCGAACCGCGTCTGGCACATCGCAACCTCGAAACACTCATCGCCGCGACTATCGAGTCGACGTTGCTCGACGTCGAAGGACTCGGCAGCGATGCCGACGCTGCCTACGCGGTACTGGACGAGCTCGCGGCCCTCGCCCGCACCGCGTACAGCGAATTGGTGCACGACACACCAGGATTCGTGCAGTACTTCGAAGCGTCGACACCGGTCGCCGAGATCGGGGCACTCAACATCGGCTCTCGTCCGGCCTCTCGCAAGCAGACCAAGGCGATCTCCGACCTGCGAGCGATTCCCTGGGTGCTCTCGTGGAGTCAGTCTCGCGTGATGCTTCCGGGTTGGTACGGAACCGGCGCCGCGTTCGAACGATGGATCGACGGAGACGACACTCGGCTTGCCACGTTGACGGCCCTGTACGAGAAGTGGCCGTTCTTCCGAACCGTGCTCTCGAACATGGCCATGGTGATGTCGAAGTCGGATCTCGGTTTGGCGGCCCGGTACGCGGACCTCGTGCCCGACGCCGAACTGCGCGATCGAGTCTTCGGAATGATCACCGACGAGCACGAACGCACAATTCGCATGTACAAGGCAATCACGGGCAACGAGAACCTCTTTGCCGACAACTCGGGCCTCGAGCGTTCGGTCCACAACCGGTTCCCGTACCTCGAACCTCTCAACCATCTACAGGTCGAGCTGATCCGTCGGTACCGTTCCGGCGACGAGAGCGATCAGGTGCGTCGGGGTATCCAGCTGACGATGAACGGCCTTGCCACTGCGCTTCGTAACAGTGGCTAGGTAACAGCGGCTGGTTCTGCAGGTTTACCAGGGTGTGCGTGCGGCGACTCTAGAGCTGTCGCACGCACACCCAACGCTGCGCACCGGACCGAACGGGGACCGCAGTGGATCTGCAATTGGACGGACGAACTGCCGTCGTTACCGGCGCGGGAAAAGGTATCGGGTTGGCGATCACTCGGGCCCTGGTGGCCGAGGGAGTCCACGTCGTCGCGGGCTCGCGGACGCTCTCGCCGGAACTCGAATCGCTGCAGTCCGGCGGCGCCGTCACCTTTGTCGGCGTCGACCTCGCGAGTGTCGAAGGATCAACCCGACTGCTCGAGGTTGCAGCAGCGAGGGGCGGCGTCGACATCCTGGTCAACAACGTCGGCGCCGTCACCCCGAGAACGAGCGGTTTCGCGGCCATCACAGACGAAGAGTGGGCGGCGTCGTTCAATCTGACGTTCTTGTCGGCTGTACGCACTGTTCGCGCTGCGCTGCCGGAGTTGATCCGCCGAGGTGGCGGGAGCATCGTGACGATCAGTTCGGTCAACGCATTCTTACCTGACCCCACGGTGATCGACTACAGCGCCGCCAAAGCGGCGTTGACCAACTTCTCGAAGTCGTTGTCGAAAGAACTGGGCGGGCAGGGGATCCGCGTCAATACCGTCAGCCCTGGCCCGGTGCAAACGGAGTTGTGGCTCGGCAAGCACGGAGTGGCCTCGACGCTGGCGAAAGCGAGTGGATCAGCCGCCGACGACATCGTCGAAAGCGCCGCGGCCGGAGCCGAGACTGGGCGGTTCACCTTCCCCGAAGAGGTTGCCGACCTGGTGTTGTTCCTCGCCAGCGATCGTGCGGGGAACGTGACAGGCGCGGATTTCGTGATCGACGGCGGTCTGATCAAGACCTTGTGATCATTGCTGCCTGAAACCTGATCATGTGCGCGACGGTCGACGACGTGATGCACAGGATCACTGCGGACGCGATGACCACCCACAGTCCCCACCCGATGGACGGTCCGGCAGTGTGCCCTGCGAACTCGGTACTACGTCGCACGATGGACGCGGCGTTTCCGACGGCAACGATCAAGACCGCGATTCCGACCAAAGGGCCGGTGCAGTGATTCTTGATCTCGGGCGTGACGTCTCGAACCATGAGGGTGATCAGCGCGGTCACCGCGCAGAGAGCGAGGACGAGAGTGATCACTCCGCATTCGTCGATACCACTGTGGTCCAGTGCGGAGGATGACGTCCACGGGCCGAGGCTTCCGGCGACGATCCCGGCGCACGCCCAGAGCGATCCGATGAGGCTAGGTCCGAAACGGTCGGGCATGAGGGAGGGAATTGCGCGGGTCGACGGCAGCTGAAACCCGAAGGCGCGTTGGTGATCCGGCTGATTGGGTGTGAACGTCACGGGACGGACCACCTTTCCTCCGCGGCGTCGAGCCGCCCAATCCAATGCTTTTCCGGAGTCTAAGGGCCGCCCAGTTCACTTTTGCCGAATCGAGCGAAATTGATCGAACCCGCGGTAGGCGGAACTGGAACGCGATCTACAAGAATTTCAACCGGTGGTCCAGGAGGGCCGTGTGGCCCTGGCCGCTGGAAACTCCGCGGCCAGTCGATCGAGTTCGATGATGGGCAGCGCCCGCATCATCGAGGCGCTTACCTTACGAAACTGCCAATTTGTGCGCGTCGCCGATTCGTAGACGGGACAAAGCGAAGAACTTCCGCAATGAAGGCCGAAGGCCGGTTCGTCTGGGACGCGAGGAGGCCCGGTTGTCGCAAGTGGCCCATAGCCGCCAAGGGGCGGCCGCAGAGCGATGGCATTAGTTGGGGGAGTCATGGCGTAATTAGTCACTTTGAAACCAACCGGTGCGTCCACTTTGTCTGGCGTGTCCGATACTGTCCTGTTGCCAGGAACACAACAAGGGAGTTCGGAGATCTCGATGGTTGAACCGCTCAGGATGGACAAGGCCAAACAGGGCTTTGACAAAGCTGTTGGCAGCTTCGGAAAGTTCGCGCGGAATAGCTCAAAGCAGCTGATCGAGCAGACCAGCGACCTCGAGGACGTCGCCGTAGGCAACGGCGGGAAGCTGACCACGAAGAAGCCAGACCCCTACGAGGAGGCCATAGCCCAGTACAACGGCGCGTTCACTTCGATGAACGACAAGGGCCTTTCTCTCCTACGCCAGCGCGAACGCTCGACGGATCTGATCGAGCTCGTCGAGCTGCTGGTGAACAGCGTCGCTCACACCCCCAAGACGTTCGAGACCGACTTCGACGAGATCCACGTCCACAAGACCGACTTCCTGGAGGCGGAGGAGTTCGCACGCAAGGACCTCGAAGCCGCGCGCAAGTCGGCTGCCGGAGCAGGCGCTGGGTTCACCGCGGGCGCCGCGGTCGCGAGCATGGCTCCGACAGCTGCATTGTGGGTCGCCACCACCTTCGGTACCGCATCGACCGGCACCGCGATCTCCACTCTCTCCGGAGCCGTCGCGACCAAGGCTGCTCTGGCCTGGCTCGGAGGAGGAGCCATCGCGGCCGGAGGCGGAGGCACTGCGGCAGGTGGCGCCTTGCTCGCTCTGGCCGGCCCCGTCGGCTGGACAGTCGCGGGGGCCACCCTCCTCGCATCAATCGGGCTGTTCGCGAAGAACAAGTTCGAGAACCGCGCGGCGAAACAGGAGGCGCTGACCGCGGTGAAGCAGAACACCGTGCTCGTCAAGGGCATGGACGCTCAGATCGACGACCTCCTCCGGCGCACCACCTCCCTTCGTGAGCTGCTCCTGCAGAGCTACGGCGACGCGCTGGGATACTTCGGCGCCGACTTCCGCGCGCTGCCTGCGCCGCAGCAGTCCCAGCTCGCCGCGCTGGTGAACAACACAAAGGCAGGCGCGGCCCTGCTGGGCAAGCGAATCGAGCAGGACCCCGATGACGAGTGACGCGGCAACACTGACGAGTGACGCTGCAACACTAGGCAAGAGCAACCAGGAACAGGCTGTCGCTGCCTGGGTGAACTACCTCAACCAGCTCCGACTGGAAAACCTGCTGAGCGCCCTCAACCGGCAGGACGTGAACCTCCTGGACGCGCTCGCCAGCCTCCACGACGCGATGCGGAGAATCGACCTCGAGGTGGTTGCCGCTAATCGCGGCGGAGTCAAGGGCATGCACGGCTTCATCGCCGAGGTCGCAGAGGTGGGCCTCGGCAACGCTCGCAGCCAGATCCTCGGTAACGGCCCTGTCTATCAGTGGGTCAATGACAACGGCCCCGTGGACCTGATGCGCGGCGGCGTGGAGATTCAGCAGAAGTTCGTCGCGGCCGGCGGCCGCTTCGGCCTCGGCGCGATCGCCGAACACCTCGAGAAGTATCCCGACTTCGTCGAAAACGGTGGAAAATACCAGATCCCCCGCGACCACTTCGAGGTGATCCGGAAGCTGCACGCCATGCCACGCGAGGATGCTGGCAAGCTCCTGACACTCGGCGGCGACGGCCCCTCGCTCAAGGACTGGAACCGGATCCACGCATTCTTCGACGAAGGCTCTGTCGGCATCGAGTCCCTCGAACCCTCGCACCTGGAGTACTCCGAGGTGCAGAAGGGCGCTTACAGTGCAACGCTGGAGACAGAGGAGGGTTCCCTCCGCTCCACCGACCAGTCCCTGCGCGGCGATGCCTACCAGGAAAGCCGCCCGACCCTGCGCGAGGGCACGAAGGCCACCCTTGCGGCCGCCGCGATCGAGGGCGGGACCGCCGTGGTGCTGGCCTTGGTCGAGAGACGGCGTGCGGGGAAGCATCTCAGAGATTTCACTGGTGGGGACTGGGCCGACATCGCGGGCGAAGGCGGTTTCGGCGTCGCCAAAGGCGGTGTCCGAGGGTTCAGCATCTACTGGCTTACGAACTTCACCGCCACCTCCGCCGCTGTCGCCAGCTCGATCGTCACCGCGGCCTTCGGCGTCGCGGAGCAGGCGAACAAGCTTCGTCGTGGCGAGATCGACGAGCTCGAGTTCATCGAGAACGCGGAGCTCGTCTGCCTCGAGACCGCCGTCAGCGCCCTGTCCTCCTGCGTCGGGCAGGCTCTCATCCCAGTGCCCGTCCTCGGCGCCGTGATCGGCAACACCGTCGGCATCATCATGTACAAGACCGTCTCGTCCTCCCTCTCCCAGCGGGAGGCTTCGCTGATCGCGCAATACGTCGGCGAACAGCGGGCGCTCGACGAGCAACTCGCCGCTGAGTACGGGGAGCTCATCGAGAAGCTCGATGCGAGAATGTCCGACTACCTCGGGTTGCTCGAACGGGCCTTCTCACCTGACCTGGAGGTCGCCCTCCTCGGATCCGTAGAGCTCGCACTCGATCTCGGGGTGGCATCGGAAGAGGTCTTGGATTCCGACGAGAAGGTCCTCGCCTACTTTCTCGACTAGTGAGTACCCTGTGGTTCCCCAGGAAAGACACAGGAATAAGCGAACATCTGGCGGACCCAAGTATGTCTGGGTGCACGCTCGATGTGGCCAGTTCAGCTGATGGGGAGTCGTCGCGCTGCACCATCCCACCAGGGTTCGACCTCACGAAGATTCGCGTGATCGAAGACCCTGCGGAGGGCCCCTGGAGCTCCAAGGGGAGCTTCGATCTATTGCGGTTCAGCCCGGGCAGTGTGTCATCGGTCCTATTGTTCTCTGCTTGCCGACCCTGTCGGGAAAGACCTCGTCCATCGTGGCGGCTATGGTTTCCCGCTGCGGCCGTCTTGACATAGACCATCTCGAGCTAGCGCTACGGGACACCGGTTCATTCATCGCTTCCGTGCCCGCGCAAGACTGGGCAGATCTTTGCGCGAGGACCGTCGAGCGCCTACTCGTACGAGCCGCTCTCCGGTCCAACTCTTCGAGTGTTCGGGACCCAATTCCTTGTTCTGCTACTGCATTCCTTGTTCTGCTACTGCGCAGAATGCGCGAAACAGCAAGGGATCTGGTTCGATCGTGGGCTACTCGACTATTTTGGGTAGGCGAATCCCGGGGGCACCTGGTGGCGACCCATCCACAAGTCACTCGCGGTCCCACCGGTGGCCGGTTGATTCTAGACATCAGTAAACCAGCGAGATCGGCTCTGCGCGTAGATAATTTCGTGTCACGTTCCCGCACTACCGCGGGAGTTACACGTGCCCCTCATCTTCCTTTTGGCGGCGGTCGTCGCCATCCTATGAGCAGTCATTGCGCTGCTGCTTATCCCCGTTGTGTGCACGGCACTGTGGGGCTGCCCGCAGCGCAGTGCAACAGCGCGGTCTGTACTTCGCGACCGGCTAGGTGCACTCAATATCGCGAACCGTCGATCTCTGTGCCCTCCGGAGATGGCGCGGATCGCTGCGACACTGCGCGAGCAGGGTCTCAGCAGCCACCTTTAGCATCGCGCGCTAGCTGTCAGTGAACGAAGTCCAGAGCTTCCTTGATCCACGCGTTGAATTCGACGTTCGAACTCGTCCCGGTTCGGTCGACGACGATCCATCCCTTGCTCATCGGCTTACCCCGCATCTCGGGCCAACTTGCACCCTTGTGCGTCAGAAGCTCGTCGACTCGATCGGGGTCACACCGAACCATGATGTTGCCGTGTGAGTTCGCACTGGCGGCCAGCTTCCCGTTCACCATGAAGCTCAGCCCACCGAACATCTTTACTTCCTCGACGTCGTCCTCGCCCGAGAGCGCATCGCGGATACGCTCAGCCAGCGCTTTGTCGTATGCCATGGAGGCCTCCTGGGGTGGAGTTCCAGGTTAGATCAGATGGCGCAGGTACGTGTGCGGGTCGTGAAGGAACCGCTGCCAGTTCGACACCAGATCGAGGTCCTCCCAGCTCGAGGCTCGGATTCCCCATTCTCCGATCTCGAGCAGGTTGGCGTTCGGCAGCGCCGCGATGATCGGCGAGTGCGTCGCGATCACCGCCTGCGCGCCGGATTCCACCAGCTCGCCGAGCAGCGCCGCCAGTGTCAGGGTTCCTTGGAAGGAGAGTGCGGCATCGGGTTCGTCGATGAGATAGAAGCCGCCGTCGGAGGTCCTCGACGACAGGATCTCGAGCAGCGCCTCACCGTGGGAGAGGTGATGGTAAAGCGGTTCAGGTCGCTTGGGATTGGGGTTGTCCTCCAAGTACGTGTACAAACCGTGCAGGGTTTCGTCTCGGAGGTAGTACGCCCACTTCGATGCGCCGGGACTCCGCTCGACCACAAGGTCGAGGCCGCCCGGTTCACTCGATCGAGTCTGATGCCGCGTATTGGTCGACCCGCCTTCGGCATTGAGACCGAGAACGGCGGCAAGAATTTCGATGACGGTCGACTTTCCCGCTCCGTTTTCGCCGACCAGAATGGTGACACCCGGTGGAAGTTCGAGACCGTCCTGAACGATCTGCGCAACAGCGGGTACCGTCATCGGCCAGCTGCCTACGTCGGCGCCCGACGATGGCCCAGCCTTGATGCGGCGGATGGGTTGTCTCTGCACGGCCATACGTTCTCACAAGGCTCCGACGAGAACGGATGTTAGTGGCGCTGCGCGAGCAATTCGACGATCCGAGCCACGAGATCGAGAGGGATCGGTTTGTTCAGCGGGAACTTCACCGTTGATTTCGCAGCCCGGTAAGGGTCGACGGACTTCTCGAACTCGGCGTCACCCGCCGGGAGCGGATACATCGAGATGTGGTTTTTCCAGCCTGCGAAGTGAATCAGGTTCTTTCCGTTCACCGTCATGGTCGGCATCTGATAGCTGATGGTCTCATCGAGGCCTGGAACCGTGTTGTGAATCGTCTCGCGGATACTCTCGAGGGCTGGTTGCACGTCGGTGGGAAACGAAGCGATGTATTCGTCGATCGTCGTGAATTCGGCCATGCGCGGATCATAATCGCAGCCGGATTCATTTGGTCCGCCAGAAATCGGGGCGGCTGCCGTCCGCGTCGGTGAACCCGTATTCCGTTCCGAGTTCGCCTGAACTGACCGATCGCTGATTCCATCGCTGTCGATTCGGATCGGCAGCGATGGCCGCGATCGCACGTCCGATGAATCTTGGTGACTCGGAGCGTGCGAAATCCGCGGGCGCAGTCGGACCATCCCGCTCCGGCAACAGAGCGTCACGCCAATTCGATTCGCCGACACCAAAATTGTCCAGCATCATCTCCGATCGCAGGAACCCGGGAGTGATGGCGACGGCAGTACATCCGAACGGGGCAAGTTCGTGGCCTTGCGAAAATGCGAGCCTGTTCACGGACACCTTGGCCAAGTCGTAGAACACCGAGATACGATAGTTCGATGCGTTGTATTCGGTAGTGCCATCGGTTATTTCGGCGACCAGTCCGCCTAGCCTATCGGTCATGAGCGGCAGGAGGTGGTGCGACGTGGTGATGTGGGTGTCGATTGCCAGGCGCAGAATGTGAAAGCCCTTGTCCAGATCGTGTTCCCATACTGGCGTGTTCCACTCCGCCGGCCCACCCTTGAGTAATTCCGCGCCCCAGATGTCGTTGACCAAGATGTCGATATGGTGATAGTCGATTCGCAAGCGTTCGGCGAGATCAGCCACTTGTTTGCTCTTGAGATGATCGACGGCAATCGGTACGCCGACGCCGCCCAGCTCGGTGACCAGCTCTGCCGTCTCTTCGATGGTCTCTCCGCGCGGATAGTCCGACTGAAGAATTCCGGCAGATGTGCTCCGACCAGTGCAGATGACGGTTGCACCGGCCTCGCCCAAGGCCGCGGCGATTCCGCGTCCGGCGCCCCTCGTCGCCCCGGCAACTACAGCCACTCGCCCGCGAAGTGCGTCCGGATTCGGTGTCCACGACATTGTTCGATTGTTCTCGCCTGGATTGCTTCGTTCAAGAGTGAACGCGATCTGCGGAACCGAACCTTACTTCGCGGCGTCCAAGGTAGTAATCACTCGGATGAAGGAGGCAGGGGGAGAGATGGATCGTTGTGTGGGGCGCAGTGCTGGTTGGAGAAACGGGATCTCGGGATTGAGTTCCGTTCCGTCAAAAGGAAATTCGCATCGGATCCGGACTCGGCGGGTAGTCGAAAGTCGCCACGGTGAGGAAGTCGTCGACGTACCACCAAGCCGGGAATCGCCGGAAGACGATTCCCGACCTGTGTGAATCAGATCTGTGAAATCAGATCAGGGAAGCTGTGAGGCAGCGTCCGTATCGAGGAACCAACGTGTCGCAACCAAACCGGTGGCGCCGGCGGACGGCCAGTCCTCGGCCGAAGCACCTCCGATGGCTTTGTCAACAGCCTCGGCCTTTGCAGCACCCGAGACGAGCAGCCAGACCTCTTTGGCTCGCCGAACAGCAGGCAACGTGAGGGTGATCCGCACCGGTGGCGGCTTGGGGGAGTCCGTCACCGCGACTACGAAACGCGCTTCTTCGCGAACAGCGTCGGTGTGCGGGAACAACGAGTTGACGTGTCCTTCGCCGCCCATGCCGAGCAGGTGCACGTCGAACGTCGGAACCTGATTCCCGTGTGCCTGAGCGCCCAGCAGTTGTTCGTACGCCGTCGCCGCCCCGTGGGGATCACCGTCGTAGATACCGTCGGATGCGGCCATCGCATGTACCCTGTCGGGATCGACCGGCACATGATCGAGAAGCGCCTCACGAGCCTGGACTTCGTTCCGCTCGGGATCGCCGGACGGCAGGAACCGTTCGTCGCCCCAGTACAGATCGATCTGCGACCAGTCGATGTCGCCGGGAGCTTCACGCAACTTCTCCAGAAGTGCGATGCCGGTTCCACCGCCAGTCAGCACGATGGACGCAAACCCGCGAGCCTTCTGGGCATCGACGATGGTCGTGACCAGGCGTGCGGCGGCAGCGTCGACAAGTTGGCCGGCGTCGGAAAACTTCTCTACGACAACATCACTCATAGGTCACCTTCTCCAATCCGGCCAGAGCTTCCTCGTAGATCTCGTCCGGATCGAGCCGACGCAATTCCTCGGCGAGGCAATCGCGTGTCTCTCGACGACCCAGAGAAACCAGCGCGTCAGGCTGACCGGTGCGGATCAACGTAGCGGTCGTGCCCTCCTGAGGACGACTGATGGAGATGCTGCGAGTCTCGAGCTTCAACTCGACCGTCAGCTCACCCGTACGCCGAATGACCGGACCGTCGATCTTGGCCGCCAACCAACCGGCGAGAATATCCAGTGCCGGTTCGGTTTTGAGACCGGAGACCACCGCTGAGGTGATCTTCTCGTGCGGCGGCTGATCGAGAGCCGACGCGAGGAGCGCGCGCCAGTAGGTGACGCGACTCCAGGCGAGATCGGTATCGCCGGCGGTGTACGACGCGAGTCGCCCCTTGATAGTGGCGGTCGGATCGGGGGCGCCGGTGGCATCGGTGATGCGCCGTATCGCGAGCTTCCCGACGGGGTCCTTCGCCGGAATCTCGGGTGCCTCGAGGGGCCACCACGCGACTACCGGGGTGTCGGGGAGCAGGAACGGGATGACGACGCTGCTCTCGTGGTCCGCAAGCGGACCGTAGAGACGCAACACGACAACCTCCGAGGCGCCGGCGTCCCCGCCGACACGGATCTGAGCATCGAGCCTGGGCTCACTCTGCTCGTCGCCACGCAGAAGCACGATGACGCGGCAAGGGTGCTCGCGGCTTGCTTCGTTGGCGGCCTCGATGGCTTCCTCGGCATTCCCGGTGTCCCTGGTGCAGACGACGAGCGTCAACACTCGTCCCAAGGTGACAGCGCCGCCGGTCTTACGTACCTCGACCAGTTTCTTGCTGACCTGGACCGTGGTGGTGGACGGCAAATCGAGAATCACTAGGGTCGCCTCCATTCGCGTCCGGTGCGTTGCATCATTTCGTCCGCAGACGGTGGTCCCCACGTTCCGGCCTCGTAGGGTTCCGGCTTACCGCCGGCAGCCCAGTGCTCGAGGACGGGATCGAGGATCTCCCAAGACAATTCAACTTCGGCATTCACCGGGAACAGAGACGGCTCGCCGAGCAACACGTCGAGAATGAGCCGCTCGTACGCCTCCGGAGACGACTCGGTGAAAGCCTGGCCGTACGAGAAGTCCATGTTGACGTCACGGACTTCCATGCTCGATCCGGGAACCTTCGAGCCGAACCGCATGGTGACGCCCTCGTCGGGCTGCACGCGGATGACCAGAGCGTTCTGGCCGAGGTCTTCGGTCATCGTCTTGTCGAACGGTAGGTGCGGTGCACGTTTGAACACCACCGCGATCTCGGTGACACGGCGTCCGAGTCGTTTGCCCGTGCGCAGGTAGAACGGCACACCCGCCCAGCGGCGGGTGTCGACCTCGAGGGTGATGGCGGCAAAGGTCTCCGTGATGGAGTCCGCTGCGAAGCCGTCTTCTTCGAGGAGCCCGACCACCGGCAGCCCACCCTGCCAGCCGCCCGCGTACTGGCCGCGGGCGGTGGTCTCGTCGAGGGGCTCGGCAAGGCGAGTAGCCGAGAGGACCTTGATCTTCTCCGCCTGCAGATTGAGCGGCTCGAAGCTGATGGGTTCTTCCATCGCCGTGAACGCGAGCAACTGCAGCAGGTGGTTCTGGATCACGTCACGGGCCGCGCCGATGCCGTCGTAGTACCCCGCGCGTCCACCGAGGCCGATGTCCTCGGCCATCGTGATCTGAACGTGGTCGACGTAGTGCGCGTTCCAGATCGGATCGAACAACTGGTTCGCGAAGCGCAGAGCCAGAATGTTCTGGACGGTTTCCTTACCGAGGTAGTGGTCGATACGGAAGACCGTGTCCTCGGGGAACACCTTGTTGACGACGGCGTTCAGTTCGCGAGCGCTCTCGAGGTCGTGGCCGAACGGCTTCTCGATGACGACTCGTCGCCACTGACCGTCCTCGGCCTGCGCGAGGCCCGACGCCGACAGTTGCTCGAGCACCTGAGGAAACGCGTTGGGCGGAATCGCAAGGTAGAAACCGTGATTGCCGCCGATACCACGTTCGTTGTCGAGCGTGGCCAACGTGTCGGACAGGTTCTGGAAGGCCTCGGCCTCGTCGAAACTGCCCTCCACGAACCGGATACCTTCGGCGAGCCTCTCCCAGACGTCCTGACGGAACTTGGTGCGAGCGCCGTCCTTGACTGCTTCGAGGACGACGTTCGTGAAGTCCTCGTCCGTCCAGTCACGCCGGGCGAACCCGACCAGAGCGAATCCGGGCGGCAACAGTCCACGGTTGGCGAGGTCGTAGATGGCGGGCATGAGCTTGCGCCTGGCAAGGTCGCCGGTAACACCGAAAATCACCAGGGCGCAGGGCCCCGCAATGTGCGGAAGCCGTTTGTCGGTGCTGTCCCGAAGGGGATTCACCCAATCTGATGCCGCCGCGGAATCGCTCACAGGCTCAGCTCTTCTGGGTTGCTGCGCGGAGCTGCTCGGCGGTTGCGTCGAGCAACTCGTTCCAGGACACCTCGAACTTGTCGACGCCCTCTGTCTCGAGGACCTTGAACACGTCCGCAAGATCGATGCCGACTGCAGCGAGCTGATCGAAGACCGCCTGTGACTCCTGAGCGGTGCCCGAGATCGTGTCGCCGGTGATCTCGCCGTGGTCGGCGAGAGCGTCGAGCGTCTTCTCCGGCATGGTGTTGACCGTGTTCGGCGCAACCAACTCGGTGACGTAGAGAGTGTCGGGGTAATCCGGGTTCTTCACGCCGGTCGACGCCCACAGCGGACGCTGAGCCTTGGCGCCGTCGGACAGAAGAGCCTGGAAGCGCGGCTGCACCTCGAAGATCTGCTGGTACGCGTTGTACGCCAGACGCGCGTTTGCGAGTGCAGCCTTGCCACGAAGCTCGAGGGCTTCCGGCGTGCCGATTGCCGTGAGGCGGTTGTCGATCTCGGAATCCACGCGGGAGACGAAGAACGAGGCGACCGACTCGATGGACGAGATGTCGCGGCCGGCAGCCTTGGCGGTGTCCAGACCTTCCAGGTATGCGCCCATGACTGCCTCGTAGCGCTCGACCGAGAAGATCAAGGTGACGTTGACGCTGATGCCCTCACCGATCACCTTGGCGATGGCGGGAATGCCTGCCAGCGTCGCGGGGATCTTGATCAGGACGTTCGGACGATCGACGATCTTGTGCAGCTCGATCGCCTGCGCGACGGTGGCGTCGGTGTCGTGTGCCAGGCGAGGATCGACTTCGATGGACACGCGGCCGTCGACGCCGTTCGACGCCTCGAACTGCGGAGCCAGGATGTCGCACGCAGCACGCACGTCGTCGGTGGTCACCGCGGTGATGGTGGCGTCGACATCGGCGCCGCGCTGTGCGAGCTCACGGACCTGAGCGTCGTACGCCGATCCCTTGGACAGTGCCGCCTGGAAGATCGACGGGTTGGTCGTGACACCCACGATCGACTTCGTGTCGATGAGGTTCTGCAGGTTGCCGGACTGGATGCGATCCCGCGAGAGGTCGTCGAGCCAGATGGAAACGCCTGCAGCGGAGAGCTTTTCGGTATTCACGTTCTGTGTCATCGAGATCATCCCTTCACAGCTGCGAGGGAGCGCTGCGCGGCTTCGACAGTCGCGTCGGCAGTGATGCCGAACTCCCGGAACAAGGTCTTGTAATCGGCGGAAGCGCCGTAGTGCTCGAGCGAGACGGCCTGACCGGCGTCGCCGAGGATGCGCCACCACGGCATCGCGATGCCGGCTTCGACGGACACACGCGCGCGCACGGCGGGCGGAATGACCTCGTCGCGGTACGCCTGATCCTGCTCGAGGAACCAATCGAGGCACGGCACGGAAACGACGCGGGTTGCGACGCCCTGAGCTTCGAGGGTTTCGCGAGCCTCGGTGGCCAGATGCAGTTCGGAACCGGTCGCCAGCAAGATGACCTCGGGCGAACCGTTGGCTGCGTCGACGAGGACGTAAGCGCCGCGCTTGACACCCTCGGCAGCCTTCTCCTTGGTGCCTTCGAGAACCGGGATGTCCTGGCGAGTGAGTGCCAGAGCCGTCGGGCCCGTCTTGTTCTCGAGTGCTGCCTGCCATGCGAACGAGGTCTCGTTGGCGTCACCCGGGCGGACGACGGCGAGGTTCGGGATCGCACGAAGAGCAGCGAGGTGCTCGACCGGCTGGTGGGTCGGGCCGTCTTCGCCGAGACCGATGGAGTCGTGGGTCCAGACGTAGGTGACGGCAGTCTTCATCAGTGCGGCCAGGCGAACCGCCGGACGCATGTAGTCGGAGAAGACCATGAAGGTTCCGCCGTACGGGCGGGTGGGTCCGTGAAGCGCGATGCCGTTGAGGATCGAGCCCATCGCGTGCTCGCGGATGCCGAAGTGGAGCGTGCGGCCGTAAGGCTGCGCATTCCAGTCGTTGGTGGAGATGGAGAACGGGCCGAACGAATCTGCGCCCTTGATGGTGGTGTTGTTGCTGCCGGCGAGGTCGGCGGAGCCGCCCCACAGCTCGGGCAGGATCGGTCCGAGCGCGTTGAGTGCCGAACCGGAGGCCTTGCGAGTCGCAACGCCCTTGGCGTCGGCCTCGTAGGTCGGGAGAGCGTCGGCCCAGCCGGCGGGGAACTCACCGGCGAACAGGCGGTCGAAGAGTTCCTTGCGCTCGGTCTCACGTGCAGCCCACGCGTCGAACTCGACCTGCCATGCCTTGCGTGCGTCGGCGCCGCGGGAGACGACCTCACGGGCGTGAGCCAGAGCGTCGGCGTCGACGTCGAAGGACTTGGCCGGATCGAAGCCGAGGGCTTCCTTGACCGCTGCAACTTCGTCGGCACCGAGAGCGGAGCCGTGGACGTCGCCGGTGTTCATCTTCTTCGGAGCCGGGAAACCGATGATGGTGCGGAGCAAGATGATGGACGGACGATCGACGACGGCCTTGGCCGCGGCAACCGCGTCGAGGATGCCGGAGACGTTCTCGCCACCTTCGACGTGCTGAACGTGCCAGCCGTACGCCTCGTATCGCTTTCCGACGTCTTCGCCGAGAGCGATGGTGGTGTCGTGCTCGATGGAGATCTTGTTGTCGTCGTAGAAGACGATGAGGTTGCCCAGTTCCTGGACACCGGCGAGGGACGAGGCCTCGGACGTGACGCCTTCTTCGATGTCACCGTCGGACGCGATCACGTAGATGTGATGGTCGAAGGGGGAGGAGCCGACCGGGGTCTCCGGATCGAACAGCCCACGCTCACGACGCGCGGCCATCGCCATACCGACTGCGGACGCAAGGCCCTGGCCCAGCGGACCGGTGGTCATCTCGACGCCGACGGTGTGGCCGACCTCGGGGTGGCCGGGGGTCAGTGCGCCCCACGTCCGGAGAGCTTCGAGGTCAGCGAGCTCGAGGCCGTAGCCCGACAGGTAGAGCTGGGTGTACAGCGTCAAGGATGAATGGCCACAGGAGAGAACGAAGCGGTCACGGCCGACCCATTCTGCATCCGAAGGATCGTGGCGCATGACGCGCTGGAAGAGGGTGTATGCCAACGGCGCCAAGCTCATTGCAGTTCCGGGATGGCCGTTGCCGACCTTCTGAACCGCGTCGGCGGCGAGCACGCGGGCGGTATCGACAGCCTTGGTGTCCAGGTCGGTCCAGTCCGAGGGGTGGACGGGTTGCGTGAGGACGTGGATCTCGTCTGTGATCGACACTGGCAGATGTCTCCTGACATGGTGTACGTGGATTGCGAGGGTGGGGTGTCCCTCCACTGCGTAACCCAGCCTAATGGTCCTGGCTGTCCGGGTCGATTCGGTTCCTCAATGGCTGCGGTCTACCATCGTTCGTAGTAGAGAACAGTGTCAGCAGTGTGTCGTGAAGAGTTAGTGCGGTAACGCGTGGTGCAAGGAGAGAACGTGCGGACAGGGCAACAGCCGAGCGGACATGGCTTCGGCAGCCCAGGTGCCGCCCCGCGGGCGACCAATACCGATACGGTGTGGGGTCGCGCAACGGGCAAGGTTCTGGCTTATATCGCGCTCACGAAGCCGCGAGTGATCGAATTGCTGTTGGTGGCAACCATTCCGGCAATGCTGCTGGCCGATCGCGGAACAGTCGACATCGTTCTGATCCTCAGCACCCTCTTCGGTGGCTGGATGGGCGCGGCGAGTGCGAACTCGCTCAACTGCGTCGTCGACGCCGACATCGACAAGGTCATGAAGCGCACGGCGAAGCGTCCGCTGGCCCGCGAGGCGGTGCCGACGCGCAACGCGCTCGTCTTCGGGCTCCTTCTCGGACTCGCGTCGTTCCTGTGGCTGTGGTGGCGAGCCAACCTCTTGGCCGGCATCCTCGTCGTGATCACGATCGCGTTCTACGTCCTCATCTACACGATGGTTCTCAAGCGTCGTACCTGGCAGAACGTCATCTGGGGTGGCGCAGCCGGATGTATGCCCGTCCTCGTGGGCTGGGCCGCTGTCACCGGTTCGCTGAGCTGGCAGCCCGTCGTGCTGTTCCTGATCATCTTCTTCTGGACGCCGCCGCACACCTGGGCGCTGGCGATGCGATACAAAGAGGACTACAAAGCTGCCGGTGTTCCCATGCTTCCGGTGATCGCCACCGAAGAGCACGTCACCAAGCAGATTCTGTTCTACAGCTGGGCAATGGTCGTCACGACGCTTGTCCTCGTGCCCGCATCGGGAGTCATCTACGCCGCCATCACCATCGTTGCCGGTGCGTGGTTCCTGCTCATGGCACATCAGCTGTACCGCAGCGTTCGCGGTGGTGCTCAGGTCAAGCCGCTGCGCCTGTTCCTGCAGTCCAACAACTATCTTGCGATCGTCTTCGTCGGCCTCGCTGTCGACTCGGTGCTCGGACTCCAGACGATCAGCGACATGCTCAGCTGATTCTGCTGTGCGCCTTTACTAACCGCGGGCGGTTAATAAAGGCGCACAGCACTTCGCTAGGGGATCAGAACGATCGACCCGGTCGTTGCTCTACCTTCCAGATCCCGATGGGCTGTTGCCGCGTCGGCGAGGGGATAATCGGCGCCGACACGAATATCGAGCTTCCCGGCCGCAATGGCGTCGAAGACATCGCCGGCACGCCAGGTCAGTTCCTCTCGAGTGCGAATGTGATGCGCGAGCGTCGGACGCGTCAGGAACAGCGAACCCGACGAATTGAGCCGCTGCGGATCGACAGGCGGAACCGGTCCACTGGCCGCACCGAACAAAGCGACCGTGCCGCGGATGCGCACGGAAGCCAAGCTCGAATCAAAAGTTGTCGCGCCGACGCCGTCGTATGCCGCCGCTACTCCTTCGCCGCCGGTCAACTCCCGGACTCGCGCTGCGATGTCCTCGTCGTACCGCAGAACCTCCGAGGCACCGGCGCCGCGCGAGAGTCCTTCCTTTGCATCCGATGACACAGTCGTGATGACCTTCGCCCCGAGGCTGACGGCCATCTGCGTCAGGATCAACCCGACGCCGCCCGCGCCTGCGTGCACGAGCACGGTGTCGCCGCTCTGGATCGGATACGTCGACTTCGCGAGGTAGTGCGCTGTCATCCCCTGCAGGAGCGCCGACGCTGCGGCCGATGCCGGGACACCGTCAGGCACTTTCACTGCGACTGCGGCGGGAACAGCCACCTTCTCGGCATAGCTGCCAGTGGCAGCGGCCCACGCGACCCGGTCGCCCACGGAGAATTCGTTGACCTCGGAGCCGACAGCTTCGACGACACCGCTGCCCTCGTCGCCGGGAATGTAGGGGAGCGGACGCTTGTACTGGCCCATTCGGAAGTACGTGTCGATGAAATTGATGCCGATCGCTTCGGTCTTGACGAGTAGATCGCCTGGGCCGGGTGTCGGTTCGGGTTGTTCGGTCAGAGTCAGAACCTCTGGTCCGCCGGTCTCGGTCACGTAGATGGCTCGCATGGTTTCTGTTCTACACCCGAGGCGGCCGACGCTCAGTCCATGCCTGGTGTCGCTTCCGGGCTACCGACCAGTATTGTCGAGTCATGAGCACCGATACCGAGAAGTCGGACGCCACCCCGTCCGCGCCGGAACTGCCGAAGTCCACGGTGAACGCCATCACCAAGTTCGTCGCCGAGCACGGCGGCTCCGCCAGCGCCGTCATCCAGCCGGTCGGCCTGGCCGGCGTTCGCATCACCCTCGTAGGTGCCGACGGCATCCTCGGTGATCAGGTCGTCGAGGACCTCGCCACGGCCAATGCCGTCGTTGCGTCCTTCGACAACGTCACCGTTGCCGAGTGGGAGCGCGAACTGACGAGCATCGTCACCCCGCAGGAAGGTCATTTCAAGAAGATGGCCGGTTGGGTCGCCAACCAGACTCGGTTCCCGAAAGCTCGCAACGAATCCTGAAATGACGTGTGGGGCGTAGGAACACCTTTTGGTGTTCCTACGCCCCACACGTGTCTTGAAGCGTCAGACAGCTGGTATCGGCGAATTGGTCGGCGTGTACTGGCGGGTCTTACCCGCAGCCCAAACTGCTGCGGTCGCAGCCGTGCACAGTCCTGCACCGGCGACGTGCATGATCACCAGAACTTCCGGCACATCGGTGAAGTACTGCACGACACCGATGAGCGACTGCGCGAGGATCAGTCCCAGCAGGACCTTCAGACGGATCTTCACGGCTGCGGATGTCCCGACCGCATACAGGCCGAAGGTCAGACCCACGACCAGCGCGAGATATCCGACCAGAAGCTGTGAGTGCAGATGGACGAGCGTCACGATCTCGATCTCCAGGCGAGGCACCGTCCGGTCCAGTCCCTTGTCGCCGGCGTGCGGGCCTGCGCCCGTTACGAGAGTTCCAGCGACCAAAACGCCGGCGAGCGCGACACCTGACAGCGCGGTAAGCCAGCGCAACGGCTTCGGCATCACGACCAGAGTTGTTGCTTCGTCGGGTTCCGCGATCTTCGCGTACATCACCGTGGCAACCCAGACCATCAGCATCGACGCAACCAGGTGAATGGCGACCGTCCACCACAGCAAGCCTGTGAGGACGGTGATACCGCCGATCACTGCCTGAACGACAGTGCCGAGCGGCATCATCCAGGCGTAGACAAGCACCTCTTTGCGTCGGCGAGCGCGAGTCACCGCAAGCACGATCGCAGCGGCGACGATGACGACCAGGAAGGTCAGCAGGCGGTTGCCGAACTCGACGGCTTGGTGAATCACCGCGACCTGTCCGTGGCCGACCGGGACGAAGCTACCGGGGAAGCACTGCGGCCACGTCGGGCAACCGAGTCCCGAGTCCGTCACGCGCACCACCGCGCCGGTGACAGCGATGCCGCCCTGCGTCAGGATCACGATGAACGCGATGATTTTCTGCGTTTTCAGCGAGGGGAGAGGTAGTCGATCCACCAAGCGTAAAAATCCGGCATACACACGATTCACCACGCCAACGATCGTAGTTCCCCATCAACTACACAGTGTCGTTGGGGCCAGCTCGCTCCGCGCCTGCCCCGCGTCGTTGGGGCCAGCTCGCTCCGCGCCTGCCCCGCGTCGTTGGGCCCCCTCGCTCCGCGCCTGCCCCGACTCGACGAGACCAGAACTGCGCAGCCGTGGGGCCAGCTCGCGTCAGTTCGCGCGAACTCGCACGATTCCCGAGATCGTTCCCTGGAAGTACTCGCCCGACTCGGTGATGAGTGCAGACATCTGAAGGGTGTCGTTGAGGATCGTCGACGGCAGCGGAGTCGAACCGATCTGCGACCCGTCCTTCGAGTCGATCACCGCGAAGGAGTAACCGTCCAGCGGAGAGGTGTTCGGAGCACCGTCTCGTGTCACGGTGTAGATCGAGCCGTCAGCCGTCGAGAGGTGGGGTACCGCGGAGCTGCGAATCGTGTTGTCCCACACGACATGGCAACCGACCGGATCGATGTCGACGCGGGTCATTCCGCCGTTGAAGGGTGCCGTGGCGGGGACCGCTGGACCGGCACCTTCAGGAGTCGTGGGGTACGGGTATCCGTAAGTGCCGGCGACGTAGACGGAATGACCGATGCCGACGGGGGAGTTCTCGCTGCCGCTCGGTGAGCCGTCCTGGCTGGCAGCGGACAACACCGGCTGCGTGCACACCTCGGCGCCCGTGTCAGCGCGATAGACATGCAAGCTCACTGTCGGGTGGGCGTTGTCGACGATGGTCAAGAAATCGCTGCCCGTCGACGGGCCGAAGTATGTCGGCGTCGATCCGGTTCCCCAGCTGAGCTGACCCGAATTACGGGCCGGCCCGCGGTCGTACGGCTGACGCCAGTCGATGACGACCTCGTCGCCATTTCGCTTCAGTTGGTAGAGCGCGTGGGTCGTTGCGACGGCAGTGCCCGTCGGGGAGGTGGAGATGCTGTTCTGCACCTGTTCACCTTCGGGGAGCGCAATGCTGTGCGCGATTCGATCCGCGCCGACATACCCGACGGTGCCGTGCCCGGTGGCGAACCAGACATTGCCTTCCCAGTCCGGAGCGAGGCCGGTGACGTTGTCGTCGGCGGCTACCGCACCACTGAGATCGACTACATCCGCGAGTTCCAGCCGCCAACTGCCGTCCGGATTCTGCGCATGGGAAATGCGGACCAGTTGACGGTTTCCGTCGACGGCTACGAGACGGTTCTCGTTGTCGAGGTAGGCGTAGACGCCGCCGAGCAGACTGCCCTTCGCGAGCGGCAGTTGTGCTACGGATCTACCCAACGGCATGGCGTCGGCCTTCGGATCGATCAAATGGATGGTCGGGATCTGGCCGATCATCGTCGTGCAGAGCGAGACGACCATGCCGTCGGAACCCTGGAGGACCGTCGGGCAGGCGGCCATCATCGGGAAAGCAGTCACCTCGTGGGGGCCGGTTCCTGGACCGGGCAGCGGAGTGACGTCGGACGAGCCCGCGTCACCGTGCATGGTGGAAGTACCGACGGGACCGAGGTACGGATTTGCAGGTGCGAGTGGACCGGACACCGAAGGGGTCGCCGTTGCGGGTCCGGCACACAACATGACTGTTGCGGCCACACAGCCGACGATCTGAGCTGTCCGTCGTGTACTCACGTGAACTTGAACCACCTTGCTGCGCAGACTCCGGCCACTGCGGCCCAGATGAGTAGTACGAGAATCGAAAACCAGTCCATCGAGGTGTCGAGGGCCGCTTCGAGTGCGTGTGCGAGAGCGCCGGACGGAACAATGCGGACCAGCGTGTGAACAGCGGTCGGAAGTTCGCCGCTGGCGAAGACCACACTGCCGATGCCCACCATGATGAACCACAGGATGTTGGCGAGCGCGAGAACGATCTCTGCTCGCAAAGTACCGCCGAGCAGTAGGCCAAGCGCTGCAAATGTGACAGTACCGATGGCAATGACCACTGCACCGAGTACAAGTTCGACGAACGACGGACGCCATCCCAACGCCAAACCGATAGCGCCGAGCAAGAGTGACTGCAGAGCCACGACGATGATGACGGCAGCGCTCTTGCCTGCGATGATTCCCCACCGCGGTAGCGGCGTTGCACCGAGTCGCTTGAGCGCGCCGTATCGGCGGTCGAATCCGACGGCGATGGCCTGTCCGGTGAACGCCGTCGACATCACGGCAACCATCATGACACCAGGGAGCACGGTATCGACCCGAGAATCGCCCAAATCGCCGATCGGGAGTAGACACAGTCCGATGAGCAGGGTGATCGGGATGAACATGGTGAGCAGCAATTGCTCACCGTTGCGGAGCAGAAGAGTCAGCTCCAGTTTGGTCTGCGCCGCCAGCATCTTGGCCGCCGAATTGGGGCGGGGATCCGGCGAGAAGGTGCGTGGCTCGAAGCGGTTCTCGGCGAGCCGTCGGTCTCTGGCAACGCTGATGGGACTGCTCTGGCCGTTCGACGCTGTTTCGTTCATGACCTTGATCTCCGTCATCCCCTCAGTTCCCGGCCCGTCAATTCGAGGAAGACGTCTTCCAGACTCCGTTGATCGACGCGAATGTCGTTGATCAGCACGTCCTGATCGGCACACCACGTTGCGACAGTCGCCACGGTTGCCGGATCGATTGCACCTTCGACGACATAGGTGCCGGGGTTGGATTCCTCGATGCGGAACCCGGCGAGTGAACCGGCCAGCGAATCGAGGCTCAAACCGGGAACCGTCGTCAGACGGAGTTGTCCTTCGGCGCCCTTGCTGGTGACCTCCGCCGGCGTTCCCGACGCGACGATCTTGCCGTGGTCGATGATGACCAGTTCGTCGGCGAGCGCTTCGGCCTCGTCCATGAGGTGTGTGGTGAGCAGGACGCTCACGCCGTCGCGTCGCAGAGCATCGATGAGTTCCCACACGAGCAGGCGCGCCTGAGCGTCGAGGCCGGCGGTGGGTTCGTCCAGAAATACCAACTCGGGACGCCCGACCAGCGCGCACGCCAGGGACAGTCGTTGCTGCTGGCCTCCGGAGAGGCGGCGGTACGGGGTCTTGCGCGCATCGGTGAGGCCGAGTTTGGAAAGGAGCCAGGCGGGATCGAGCGGGTCGGCCGAGTATGCGGCCACGAGGTCGAGCATTTCCCCGGCCTTGGACCCGGGGTACGCGCCGCCGCCCTGCAGCATGACGCCGATTCGCGAGCGGACTTCACCGGAGTCGGCGATGGGGTCGAGACCGAGCACTCGAACCGTGCCGGCATCGGGGGTGACAAACCCTTCGCACATCTCGACGGTGGTTGTCTTGCCGGCTCCGTTGGGGCCGAGCAGGGCAACGACCTGGGCCGTCTCGACAGTGAGATCGATACCGTCGACGGCTCGAACACCGTCGAAGGACTTGACGACACCCTGGATCTGTACCGCCGGCGTCGACGATCTGGAGGCTCTCGAGGTCACGGGGAATCAGCGTAAGCCCCCGCCGAGTTGTCTTCGTCTACCGGTCCGCCTTTCGTGATCTCCGCTACTGGCTTGTCGCTACGCCAGGGGAGTGAATTGCGGGTGAAGACGATGAGCGTTCCGGCGGTGAGGATGGTCGCGATGACGGCCTGCACGATCATGAACGGAAGGTATTCGGCGCCGTTGGACATCAACATGACGCTGACGATCGAGGTGAAGACGACGGCAGGGATGCGGAAAATCGGCGCGGTGGCCCACGCCGCCAACGGAAGGATCGCCCACAGCAGGTACCACGGCTGAACGACGGGGAACAGGAGAACGATCGCGCCGAGCGCGATGCCGAGTCCGCCGACCGGATGGATGCGGCCCATGTAGACCGAGATCATCATCCGTGCGGTGACGAGCATGGCGACGAGAGTTGCGATGGGCCGCGTGATCGTGAGGATCGCCGTCGTGTGATCGCCGAGTCCGAGCAGTACGCCTGCCAATCCCGTGCCGACGCCCAGGAGCGTCGGGATGGACATCCAACTCCGGACTGCCGTGGCGGTGTCGAGGGTGTTGATCCAACCCATACCGAGCCCACTGGCCACGCTGATGACAAACGTGACGACAGCGGCAACGATGCCCAGGAGAATCGCGGCTCCCGCCAGGGCTTTCCAGGTTCCACCCCAACGCCGGGCCAAGGCCATGCCGACAAATCCCAGTGCAAGCAAGGACGGAATTTTGACGGTCGACGACAATGCGATCAAACCTGATCCCGCAACGAGATAGAACAGCGCTCGCCCACGGATGGGCCCGGACCCTTCGACTGCGCGAAGAGCGATCTCGATTCCGGCGAGCATCAACCCGAGCATGAGTGCTTCGTTGTGGATGCCGGCCACCAAGTGGAAGAGCAACAGCGGGTTCGCGGCACCGAGCCAGAGCGAACTGACGGCAGAGACACCGCATCGCTTGGCCAGTCGCGGTATCGCCCACACGATGAGCGCGACGCCGGCCAATGCGAGCAAGCGGTGCAAGAAGATTCCGGCCACGATGTTGTCGCCGGTCAGTGAGCTGATCCCGCGTCCCAGCCACAGGAAGAACGGACCGTACGGAGCCGGGGTGTCGCGCCAGATCGTCGGAACCGTGCGGGTGAGAACGTGGTCGACGCCCAGTGCCGCCTTGGGGCCGATGGCGTACGGATCGAGTCCACGGGCCGCGATTTCGCTTTGAGCCAGATACGAGTAGACGTCGCGGCTGAACATCGGCGGTGCGACCGAGAGCGGCAGGATCCACAGCAGGAGTGTGCGGTCCAACTGGGAACGGGTCATGCGCCGCGGTGCGCCGGAACGGCTGCGTATGTCCCCGACTGCAAATCGGCCCATCATCAGCCAGGCCAGAACGACGAGCACGGTTCCGGTCATCGTCATGGTGAGTGAGACCGTCGGCATACGTCCGGGAAGGCTGAGGACTCGAAGTCCTGCGGTCGGATTCTGCAGGACGGGTTGTGCGCCGGCGCCGAGCGCTCCGACTGCCATCAAGACCGCGCCGGTTGCGCCGAATCGGCGAATCCCTCGCAGTTGTGCGGTTTCCTTCGCGTTCAGGCCCGGGCGCTCGTCCTCGTCGCCGTGCAGCACCGCGGCCATACTCTGCCGGGGAGCGGATCCGAAAGGTCGAACGCCGATTGTGGAAAGCGCGAGTGCCTTGGGTTTTTCCAGCAGGATCGCGCGCGCCGATCGGGCGGTCGTCGTCTTCTCGGGGGTCTGCGGCACACCAGGCAGCGTAGCGGCTCCATCCAGCCGGACAGACAAGCACAAACAACGTACGTTGTCCGGATATTCCCGAATGTAATGCAGGTTGCCCTTAGTAGACCTGCGAAAAGAATTCCGTCACACTTGTGTTGTGAAAAGAAATGCGTCAGACCCACGAAGCAAGGAAGTTGCAGGTCAGCCCACTGTAGCGGCCTCGCCGAGTGCTGCCGCAAATCCGGTGACAGTGAGCGTCGAAGGTCAGACGCGGGCGGCAGTGGTCAAGCTGCTACTCGAAGAAGGCCCCATTACCGCCTCCGAAATCGGCACGCGCCTCGGTTTGAGTGCCGCAGGTGTCCGACGTCACTTGGATGCGTTGATCGAGTCCGGCGAAGCCCGTACCGCTTCGGCGGCGTCGCTGCGTCAGCGCGGACGAGGTCGTCCCGCCAAGCAGTTCCAGATCACCGCGACCGGCCGCGGCCGCCTCGGCCACACCTACGACGATCTGGCGGGAGCCGCGATGCGGCAACTCCGTGAAATCGGCGGAGACGCGGCAATCGAGGAGTTCGCCAAGCGTCGGGTTCAGGCGATCGTCGGCGACGTCGAACCGGCTGATCCGACAGATGTCGACAACGTCGAGGCGACAGCGGACGCAATCGCCGAAGCCTTCAACGCGGTGGGGTTCGCAGCGTCGACCCGGCCGGTCGGCAACGGCGTGCAGATCTGCCAACACCATTGCCCGGTTTCCCATGTGGCAGAAGAGTTTCCGGAACTGTGCGAGGCAGAGCAGCAAGCATTCCGGCAATTGCTCGGGACTCATGTTCAGCGTCTGGCGACCATCGCCAACGGTGACTGCGCCTGCACGACGCACGTGCCCCTCGTGTCCACCGGGAGTAGATGACCGGACCAGAGTGTTCTACAGAGCGTTGCCACCGTGCAGCGTTCGAATAGAGATTTTTCAGCTAGTTCTTCAAAGTCAGAACTGCTCGACCACAGCGACCAGCCCTCGCTGAACCCGAGCAGCCGTCAAGAAACAAGACTCCGGAAGGAGCTCGCATGACCGTCACATCAGACCAGGCGACTACCACTGCGGCAGCAGGCACCGAGCCGCTCACGCAGGAAGAGACCATCGCGTCCCTCGGTCATTACGGCTACGGCTGGTCCGATTCCGACGAAGCCGGAGCCAGCGCGCAGCGCGGGTTGTCCGAGGCTGTCGTGCGGGACATCTCCGCCAAGAAGAGCGAGCCCGAGTGGATGCTCGACATCCGCCTCAAGGCGCTGCGCACCTTCGACAAGAAGCCGATGCCGAACTGGGGCAGCGACCTCGAAGGTATTCACTTCGACAACATCAAGTACTTCGTCCGGTCCAGCGAGAAGCAGGCCGAGTCGTGGGAAGACCTGCCCGAGGACATCAAGAACACGTACGACAAGCTCGGCATCCCCGAGGCGGAGAAGCAGCGCCTCGTTGCCGGCGTCGCAGCTCAGTACGAGTCCGAGGTCGTCTACCACTCGATCCGTGAGGACCTCGAGGAGCAGGGCGTCATCTTCCTCGACACGGACACCGGTCTCAAGCAGCACCCGGAGCTGTTCAAGGAGTACTTCGGATCGGTCATCCCGGCCGGCGACAACAAGTTCTCCGCGCTGAACACCGCCGTGTGGTCCGGTGGCTCGTTCATCTACGTTCCGCCGGGAGTCCACGTGGACATCCCGTTGCAGGCGTACTTCCGCATCAACACCGAGAACATGGGTCAGTTCGAGCGCACCCTGATCATCGTCGACGAAGATGCCTCCGTGCACTATGTCGAGGGTTGCACCGCGCCGATCTACAAGTCCGATTCACTGCACTCGGCCGTCGTCGAGATCATCGTGAAGAAGGGCGGCCACTGCCGCTACACGACCATCCAGAACTGGTCCAACAACGTCTACAACCTGGTGACCAAGCGCACCAAGGTCGAGGCCGGCGGATCCATGGAGTGGGTCGACGGCAACATCGGCTCCAAGGTCACCATGAAGTACCCGGCCGTGTGGCTGATGGGCGAGTACGCCCGCGGTGAGGTTCTCTCCGTTGCGTTCTCCGGCGAGGGCCAGCACCAGGACACCGGCGCCAAGATGCTCCACCTCGCGCCGCACACGTCCTCGACCATCATCAGCAAGTCTGTCGCCCGTGGTGGTGGACGTGCGTCGTACCGCGGTCTGGTGCAGGTCAACAAGGGTGCCCACGGCTCCAAGTCGACCGTCAAGTGTGACGCTCTGCTGGTCGACCAGATCAGCCGAAGCGACACCTACCCGTACGTCGACATCCGCGAGGACGACGTCACCATGGGTCACGAGGCCACCGTTTCGAAGGTCAGTGACGATCAGCTCTTCTACCTGATGAGCCGCGGACTGACCGAGGACGAGGCGATGGCCACCATCGTGCGTGGATTCGTCGAGCCCATCGCGAAGGAACTCCCGATGGAGTACGCGCTCGAGCTCAACCGCCTTATCGAACTTCAGATGGAAGGGGCTGTGGGTTAGTGACCACGCCAGAGACCGGAGTCATCGGAGCTGTTGCCGGGGAGAACCCGACCGCTCCTGTAAAGGGTGCAGCCACAGGCTCACCCATCACGAACAAGGGTGAGCAGTTCTCCTCGTTCGACGTCAATGCTTTCGAGGTTCCCGGCGGACGTGACGAGATCTGGCGGTTCACCCCGCTGCGTCGCCTCCGGGGATTGCACGACGGCAGCGCCGTCGCCAACGGACAGGTCACCGTCGAGGTCGACGGCGGAAGCGACATCACCGTCGAGACCGTCGGGCGTGACGACGCACGTCTGGGCAAAGCCGGCGTTCCCGCTGATCGCATTGCAGCGCAGGCGTATTCGAGCTTCGAGACGGCAACGGTCATCTCGGTTGGTGCCGAGGTCGAGGTCGAGAAGCCCGTTGTGGTCACCATGACCGGCCCCGGAGTCGACAACGTCGCCTACGGACACACCCAGATTCGTCTGGCTCAGTTCGCCAAGGCGACGTTCGTGATCGACCAGCGCGGCAGCGGAACCTTCGCGGAGAACATCGAATTCGTTCTCGGTGACAGTTCGCAGCTGACCGTGGTGGCCATCCAGGACTGGGCGGACGACGCAGTTCACGTGACGTCACACCACGCTCGCCTGAACCGCGACGCAGTGCTTCGATACACCTCGATCAGCCTGGGCGGCGACCTGGTTCGCCTGTCCGCCACCGTCAAGTACGACGGACCGGGCGGCGACGCCGAACTGCTCGGCCTGTACTTCGCCGACGCCGGCCAGCATCTGGAACAGCGTCTGCTGGTGGATCATTCGCAGCCCAACTGCAAGTCCAACGTGGTCTACAAGGGTGCGCTTCAGGGAGATCCCGGATCCGGCAAGCCCGACGCGCACACCGTGTGGATCGGCGACGTTCTCATCCGCGCCGCAGCGGAGGGCACCGACACGTTCGAGCTCAACCGCAACCTGGTGCTGACCGACGGCGCCCGCGCCGACTCGGTTCCGAACCTCGAAATCGAGACCGGTGAGATCGTCGGGGCCGGCCACGCAAGTGCAACGGGACGTTTCGACGACGAGCAGCTGTTCTACCTGCGTGCTCGTGGTATCCCGGAGGATCAGGCTCGTCGTCTGGTCGTACGTGGGTTCTTCCACGAAATCATCAACAAGATCGCTGTTCCCGAGGTGCGCGATCGCCTCGAAGCCGCAGTCGAAGCCGAACTCGCAGCCGTCGGCTCCTGACCGCCCCGCCTGCGACACCACCCCGTCGCTACGCTCGCCCGCCTCATCTTGAAGGAATTTCATGTCTACCAGTGACAACACCACCACCTCGGTCCTCGAGGTTCGTGACCTGCACGTCGAGGTCGCCAACTCCGATGCCAACGCCGAGCCCATCCAGATCCTCAAGGGCGTCGACCTGACGGTCCGCTCGGGGGAGACCCACGCGATCATGGGCCCCAACGGCTCCGGCAAGTCGACTCTGTCGTACGCCATCGCCGGTCACCCCAAGTACCAGGTCACGTCCGGCTCCATCACCCTCAACGGTGAAGACGTCCTCGCAATGAGCGTCGACGAGCGTGCGCGTGCCGGGCTCTTCCTGGCCATGCAGTACCCCGTCGAGGTTCCCGGCGTTTCCATGTCCAACTTCCTGCGCACCGCCGCTACGGCCGTGCGAGGCGAGGCTCCCAAGCTGCGCCACTGGGTCAAGGAAGTCAAGGAAGCCCTCAGCGAGCTCGAGATCGATCCCTCGTTCATCGAGCGCTCGGTCAACGAAGGCTTCTCCGGTGGCGAGAAGAAGCGCCACGAGATCCTGCAGTTGGGCATGCTCAAGCCGAAGATCGCGATCCTCGACGAGACCGACTCCGGCCTCGACGTCGACGCTCTGCGCACCGTCTCCGAAGGCGTCAACCGCTACAAGGAGCGCGAGAACGGCGGCGTTCTGCTGATCACGCACTACACGCGCATTCTGCGCTACATCAACCCCGACTTCGTTCACGTGTTCGTCGGTGGCCGCATCGTCGAGTCCGGTGGACCGGAGCTGGCCGACGAGCTCGAGACCAACGGCTACGTTCGTTTCACCGCGGACACCGCAGCTACCCAGGGAGCGTAATCACGATGACCACCTCGGTGCGCGAGCTCGACGTCACAGCGGTTCGGGCCGACTTCCCGATCCTGGCGCGAACCGTGCGCGACGGAAAACCTTTGGTGTACTTGGATTCCGGCGCTACCTCACAGCGTCCGGTCCAGGTTCTCGATGCCGAACGGGACTTCCTGACCACGTGTAACGCGGCAGTACACCGGGGTGCTCATCAGCTCGCAGAAGAGGCGACTGACGCGTACGAGAATGCTCGCGCCACCATCGCTTCCTTCGTGGGTGCGGATTCGGACGAGTTGGTGTTCACCAAGAACGCCACCGAGGCTCTCAATCTGGTGACCTACGTTCTCGGTGACGATCGCTTCGACCGCCATGTCGGTCCTGGCGACGAAATCGTCATCACCGAACTCGAACACCACGCCAACCTCGTTCCCTGGCAGGAACTTGCGCGCCGAACCGGTGCGACGCTCAAGTGGTACGGCGTCACCGACGACGGCCGGATCGATCTCGATTCGCTGGAGCTGACGGACGCGGTGAAGGTCGTTTCGTTCACCCACCAGTCCAACGTGACCGGCGCGATCGCGCCCGTCGAGGAATTGGTGCGACGAGCACGCGCCGTCGGTGCACTCGTCGTGCTCGACGCGTGCCAGTCGGTGCCTCACATGGCGGTCGACTTCCACGAACTGGGAGTGGACTACGCGGCGTTCTCCGGTCACAAGATGCTCGGCCCTTCGGGGGTCGGAGTTCTCTACGGCCGTCGTGAACTGCTGGCAGCAATGCCTCCGTTCATCACCGGTGGCTCGATGATCGAGACGGTCACCATGGAGGTCAGCACTTACGCGCCACCGCCTCAGCGTTTCGAAGCCGGCGTACCGATGACCTCACAGGTGGTCGGGTTGGGCGCTGCCGTGGATTACCTGAACACCTTCGGGATGGACGCCGTCGCCGCGCACGAGCACGTGTTGGTGGAGGCTGCTCTCGAAAAGTTGTCGGCGATCGAAGGTCTGCGCATCATCGGACCGCAGACGTCCGAGAACCGCGGCGGAGCGATTTCCTTTGTCGTGGACGGTATTCACGCCCACGACCTCGGACAGATCCTCGACGACGAGGGCGTCGCGATTCGCGTCGGACACCATTGTGCGTGGCCGCTGCATCGTAAGTTCGGTGTCGCTGCGACGGCCCGTGCGTCGTTTGCGCTCTACAACACCACCGCGGAAATCGATGTTCTCGTTGCCGCGATCAAGCGTGCGCAGGAATTTTTCGGTGTCGCAGGGGAGTTGAACTGAATCATGCGCATGGAGCAGATGTATCAGGAAGTGATCCTCGATCACTACAAACATCCGCACGGCCGCGGACTCCGTGAGCCGTTCGGCGCCGAGGTGCACCACGTCAACCCGACGTGTGGCGACGAGGTGACGTTGCGCGTCCAGATCTCCGAGGACGGAACGGTCTCCGACGTCTCGTACGACGGTCAGGGTTGTTCGATCAGCCAGGCGTCGACGTCGGTGCTCAACGACCTCGTCATCGGGATGCAGGTCACCGACGCACTGAAGACGGTGACGGCGTTCAACGAGATGGTGAGCAGTCGGGGCACCGTCGAGGGGGACGAGGACGTTCTCGGCGACGGTATCGCGTTCGTCGGAGTCTCGAAGTATCCGGCACGCGTGAAGTGCGCCTTGCTCGGATGGATGGCATTCAAGGATGCTGTAGTCCAGATTGTCGACGGCAGTGCTGTGACGACGGCGGACAGCAGCAGTGAATTGGTCGACACGACTGAAGGACAGGGATCATGACCGAGACACAACCAGTGCAGGACGCCGAGGTCGGCGCTCCGGTGAATCCGAATCCCGATTCCACTGCGGAATTCGGTGGCGCACAGGGCAGTGGCACTGTCCCGTCGCCTGAGCGACTCGACGAACTCGAAGAAGCGATGCGCGACGTCGTCGATCCCGAACTGGGAATCAACGTCGTCGATCTCGGCTTGGTCTACGGACTCTTCGAAGACGACGGTGTCGTCACGATCGACATGACTTTGACGTCGGCGGCGTGCCCGTTGACCGACGTGATCGAGGACCAGGCGCGCGGCGCACTTGTGCGTAGCGATCTGTGTACCGACATGAAGATCAACTGGGTGTGGTTGCCGCCGTGGGGACCGGACAAGATCACCGAAGACGGACGCGAGCAACTGCGCGCACTCGGCTTCACGGTCTGACAAGCAACCTCGGCACGATCAACTGAATACATTTCACCGGAGCGTCGGTGCCCGTTCGTCGGGTACCGGCGCTTCGGTTTGTTATATAGGGCCGTTTTAGCCATGATATTCAGGACAATAGTCCCAAATGGTTGTTTGATGAATATTTGCTGGAAGCTGACTGATCGGTAACATCGCAGCTGATTGTCACGATGTGATCTCCGGCGGGCGATTTGCCAGTTTCCACCCGAGCTTTCCAAAGTATTCGTCTCATTTTCGAAGTGCCCCGATCAGTTCGAAGCGTCCAGCGGACGCATAAACCTGTTTGCATCATGATCAAGTTGTAAGAGGGAGATTCGTGTGGATGGCAGTCCCGACCGAGGAATCGTTTCCGCAGCTCGTCCGGACGACGAACTCACCTTCCCTCTTTCTGCCGCGCAACTTTCCCTGCTTGTCGCACAACAGCTTCGACCCGAGATTCCCGTCAGCATCGCTCAGTACGTGGACGTGGACGGCCCACTCGACATCGAGCTGCTGACCGCTGCCAGCAAACAGACCGGTCGTGAGATCGGCTCCGGATATCTGCGCCTGGTCGAGGTGGACGGGGTTGCGCGTCAGTGGCTCGATCTCGACATGGACGACTCCCTCGACGTGGTCGATCTTCGCGCCGAATCGGATCCGGAATCTGCAGCGCAGGAATGGATGCGCAGAGAGCACACCACCGCCATCGATCCGTTCACCGATCGTCTGGTCAGGCTGGCAGTCCTGGTGCTTCGCGACGACCATTACTACTGGTACAGCCGTATTCATCATGTGGCGCTCGACGGTTTCGGCGCGATGTCGATGATGAACCGCACAGCCGAGATCTACACCGCCGCGGTGCGGGATCTGCCAGTTCCCCCAGCGGTAACTGCCCCCCTCCAATCGTTGGTGAAGGCAGAGGCCGACTATCTGGGCTCAACCCGGTGGGAACGCGATCGCGACTACTGGAACACCAAGATGGCCGACAAGCCGGGCGGAACCTCGCTCGCGTCCTCGACTGCTCCGTCGCAGGCATGGTCACGCCTACGGTCGGCCACGGTACCTACGGAACTGCGGAGCTCCCTCGAACGGCTGGCCGCCGCCCACGACGTGACGACGTCGTCAGTGGTGATCGGTGCACTGGCGGCTTACCTCGCCCGGGCCACCGGGACCCGCGACGTGGTCCTCAGCCTGCCGGTCTCGGGGCGGACGACAAAAGCTGCTCGCAGGTCCGGCGGAATGATGTCGAACGTCGTCCCGATACGTGCGAGCGTCGATCCGCATTTCGCGGTCGGGGACCTGCTGCACGAGGTGAAGATCGAACTCACCGGCGCACTGCGTCATCAGAAGTACCGCCACGAGGACCTACGACGCGACCTCAACGCCGGTGATCACAGCATCGCCGACGGACGAGGCTTCCACGGGCCGTTGATCAACCTCATGCTGTTCCATTCCGGAATCACTCTCGGGGACGCGCACGGCGAACTGAACGTGATCTCGACCGGGCCGATCGAAGACCTCTCCGTCAACGTCTATCAGACTTCCGCAGCCGAAGAGATCCAGATCGACTTCGCCGCGAACCCAGACCTGTACACCAACGAGGACATCTCGCGTCACCACCGGCGTTTCCTCGAATTCCTCGAATTATTCTGCGCCGCAGAATCGGGAACTCGATTGATGGACATCGACCCCGACGCCGCGGGGAAATGGATCGCCGAAGTCCAACACGCCCGCAACGTCGAGTACTGGTCTGCGACCTTGTCGAACCCCGCCGAGGAGCTGGGTTTGCCGGTCGTCGCCGGAACCGGTCGAACGTCCACGCCCCTCGAGATCGAGGCAGGCCTCTGCCGGAGCCTCGAGACGATGGCGACGACGATGAACACGAGTCTGTTCGTGCTGTTCCAGTCTGCGATGGCCGGACTGCTGCGCCGCGTCGGTTCGGCCGACGAGGTGTCGATCGGCGTCTCGGTCCGAGGGTACGGCGCCTCCAATCCGGACGATTTCGTCTCGATGTTCGCCAACCAGTTGGTGCTTCGCTCGACGGTGTCGAACACCATGACGCTCACCGACCTGGTCGGTGCGGTGGACACCGTCGCAATCGAAGCTCTCGAACACGCAGACATTCTTCTGTCTTCGGTGACCGCCGCACTCGGTGACGGCCGCTGGGTCGAGACGGGCCCGTTGTTCCGGGCGATGGTCTGCTTCGAGGAGCCGCTGGATGCTCACCCGAGATTTCCGGGGCTCATGGTCGGTGCGCCTATCGGATCGGATCTGGCCACCGTGCCGGAACTGTTTGTCTCCCTGGCGATTCCGACTGGTGAGCATGCCGATTTCGATCAGCCGATCTCCGGTGTTCTGGATTGGCTCGGCACGAAGGAGCAAGCCGAGGACCTCGCCGACCGTTATCTACGAATCTTGACCGCGATGGTCGGTGCTCCGCACTCGGCGCTCGGCTCAGTGGATCTACTGCGCCCGGAGGCGCGCCAGGCGCTGGTGCCGCCCGTTCTGCCGATTACCCCGGTCCGAACGCTCTCCGAGATCCTTTCCGACCGCATTCGGGCGACCCCGGAAGCGATCGCCGTTGTCGCGGGCAGCGAGCGCGTGTCGTACCGCGAACTCGATCGACGATCGAATCAGTTGGCGCGCAAGCTCGTCGATCATGGCGTGCGATCCGAGTCGTTGGTCGGAATCATGCTGCCGAAATCCGTGGACATGATCGTTGCCGCTGTCGCGGTAGTGAAGGCCGGCGGCGGATACCTCCCACTCGATCGTGCGCACCCCGCCGAGCGTTTGGCATACGTGGTCGAGGATGCGCAACCGGTGTGCGTCATCTCCGATTCCACTTTCCCGAACTCCGCCTTACCGAACTCTGACGTGGTGGTCGTCGGGGTCGAATCCGACGAGTACTCCGGTGAGAGTCTGGAAACCGATGAGCGCCCGCGCGGACACGGAGCCGACAATCTGGCGTACGTGATCTACACCTCGGGGTCGACGGGCCGACCCAAAGGTGTCTCCGTCACCCACGCCACCGTGGTGCGATTGTTCGAGAACACGCACGTCGAATTCGGATTCGACGGCAACGACGTGTGGACGATGTTCCACTCGTTCGCCTTCGACTTCTCGGTCTGGGAACTGTGGGGCGCGCTGCTCCACGGCGGAACGCTGGTCCTGGTCGATCACGAGGTATCACGCGACCCTGACGCCTTCCGGGCGCTGGTCGCCGCAGAAGGCGTCACCGTGCTCAATCAGACGCCCTCGGCCTTCTACCAGTACATCGAAGCCGACCTTCGAGCCGATTCGGAGACCCGGCTCCGGTACGTGATCTTCGGTGGCGAAGCCTTGGACCTGCGTCGACTCGGGCGCTGGTACGACAATCACCCGGGGTACGAAAGTCACACGGAATCCGCGCCTGCACTCGTCAACATGTACGGCATCACCGAGACGACGGTGCACGTCACCCATCTCGAACTCGACCGGGCGAGCGCGAGTGCGCTGACCGGCAGCCGGATCGGTGACGCGATCGACGGACTTCGTGTGTACCTGCTCGACGAGCATCTCTCCCCGGTCCCGGTGGGGATCGCGGGGGAGATCTATGTCGCGGGCGGTCAACTCGCCCGTGGCTATCTGGGCCGTCCAGACCTCACCGCGGGCCGGTTCGTTGCCGATCCTTTCAATGCCGGCGGACGACGGTTGTACCGGTCCGGCGACCGCGCACGATGGATTGCGCCCGGACAACTCGAGTACCTCGGACGCGGCGACGCGCAGGTCAAGATCCGCGGATTCCGGATCGAACTCGGCGAAATCGACTCCGTCATCCTCAGCGCGCCGGAAATCGACGATGCCGTGACGGTTGTGGCTCCGACGCCGGCGGGCGGCGCTCTCGTGACCTATGTGACCGCTTCCGACGTCGTGGACGCCGACGCCCTCCGAGCTCACGCCGCCGAAGCCCTCCCGACCTACATGGTTCCCGATGCCTTCATGGTCCTCGATTCGATTCCGTTGACCACCAACGGAAAACTGGACCGGCGTGCGCTGCCGTCGCCTATCCTGGCCTCCACCAAGGTCTTCCGACCCCCGACGACCCCGACCGAGGGCAAGGTTGCGGCGGTTCTGGCTGACATCCTGGGTAGTGGACCGCTCGGACTCGACGATAATTTCTTCCATCTGGGCGGAAACTCGCTGGTAGCGACGACGGCGGTAGCGCGCTTGACCGAAGCCACCGGGGTTAAAATGCCGCTGCGTGCACTCTTCGACCATCCCACGGTGTCTGGGATCGCGGCGACGATCGAGCGTGCGGCACAGACCCCGGACGCCGACGGTATTCAGGTCGTGGCCCGGCCGGCTGTACTGCCTCTCGCTCCCGCGCAGCAGCGACTGTGGTTCCTGAACCGCGTGGCACCGGAATCAGGTGCGTACAACATTCCACTGGCGGTGTCGTTGCGCGGCGCCGTCGATCCCGACGCACTCAGTGCCGCGATCGTGGACGTCGTGACACGTCACGAGTCACTACGCACCGTGTTTCCTCAGATCGGGGACAACGCGACGCAGAAGGTTCTGGGCCTGGGCGAGGGGATCGCAGGGCTCGAGTCGATCGACGTGGAACGCGGAAGCCTCGAGAGAGTGATCTTCGAATTCTCTTCGGCCGGTTTCGATCTGGTCCGCGAACGTCCGGTGCGCTACCTGCTGATCACTGTCGCCGCCGAGAAGGAAGGCGATGACGAGGAAGCTGTCCTCGTAGTGGTTCTGCACCACATGGTGGCCGACGGTTGGTCGCTCGCGCCGTTGGCTGCTGATCTCACCGGCGCCTACGCCGCCCGCGTCGGCGGCAACAGCCCGCAGTGGGCACCCCTTCCGGTGCAGTACGCCGACTACACGCTCTGGCACCGAGAACACCTCGGCGACGCGTCATCCACCGATTCACTTGCCCACTCACAGATCGCGTTCTGGAAGCAGCAGCTGGCGGGAGCGCCCGAGCAGCTCCACCTGCCGACGGACCGTCCGCGCGCACTCGACCCGACCATGCGCGGAGCCGGAGTCGACATCAGAATCGGCGCTTCCACGCATCAGAAGCTCGTTGTACTTGCCGCCGATCACGACGCCACGCCGTTCATCGCCCTGCACGCGTGCTTCGCCCTGCTTCTGGCCAGGTACAGCGGCACGGACGACATCGTCATCGGAACACCGGTGGCCGGACGAGGGGACAGATCTCTCGATCTGCTCGTCGGCATGTTCGTCAACACTCTTGCCCTGCGGACCGTCGTCGATCGGGACGCAACGTTCGCCGCATACCTGTCACAGGTCAGGGCCGTCGACGTGGATGCCTTCGACAATGCGGACGTGCCTTTCGACGTCGTCGTGGACGCGCTCGAACTGGACCGCTCGCCCGCACACCACCCGGTCTTTCAAGCGGCCATCACCTCGCGGATAGCCACCACCCACACAGCCGAACTGGCAGGGGTGTCGATGACGGCGCGGGCAGTCGAGACGGGGCTGACCAAGTTCGACCTCGAGCTCACCGTCACCGAACGTCACGAGGCCGGGGCCGCAGCAGGAATCGATGCCACGTTCACCTATTCCACCGACCTGTTCGACAGCGCGACCGTCGAAGCGTTGGCGCGAAACTTCGTGACACTCGTGGAATCGGCAGTGTCGGAACCGACTGCATCGGTTGGTGACCTTCGTGTACTCGGATCGCGGGAGAGTGCCGCGACGTTGCCGCGACGCGGTGTGGCTTCGGTGGGCGAATCGACGCTGGCGCAGATCCTCGGGGACACCGCGAGGACGTATCCCGACGCGATCGCCCTCGAAGACTCCGAGCGCTCACTCTCGTACGGGGAGCTGGAGCGTCGATCGAATCGGATCGCTCGATACCTCATGGACCTGGGAGTCGGCCCCGAGACACCGGTCGCACTGGCCGTCGCCCGATCGGTCGACTCCGTGCTCGCAGTCTGGTCGGTCACCAAAGCCGGTGGCGTTTTCGTCCCGGTCGATCCCCGTTATCCCGCAGATCGAGTTGCGCACATGCTCGAGGATTCGGGTGTGCGGATCGGAATTCGGTCCGCCGAGGTTGCGGCTGGTCCGGCAGCCGGTGGGAACGTCGCAGTCTGGATCGACCTCGGCGACGCGGACACGGTTGCAGAATGTGCCGCCTACTCCGACGCTGCCATCGACGACGCTGACAGAACAGCATCGATCACTGCGGCGTCGGCTGCGTACGTCATCTACACGTCCGGCTCGACCGGAGTGCCGAAGGGCACCGTCGTCACTCACGCGGGTTTGGCCAATCTTGCTCGCGAACAACAGGATCGGTACCGGATCACCGCCGGGTCGCGAACTCTGCATTTTGCGTCACCGAGCTTCGACGGCGCCGTACTCGAGCTACTGCTCGCCGGTTCGACCGGCGCGACGATGGTGATCGCCCCTCCCGAAATCTACGGAGGGGAGGCGTTGAGCGAGTTCCTCCGAAGCCACGAGGTCACTCATGCCTTCATCACTCCGGCTGCGCTGGCGACCGTCGATCCGGCGGGCGTGACGGCACTGGAATGCGTAGTCGTCGGCGGCGACGTGTGCACGCCGGAATTGGTCTCGAGCTGGGGCAACGGGCGCAGACTGCACAACGGATACGGTCCGACCGAAACCACTGTCATGGTTGCCATCAGTGACCCACTCTCACCGGGGGAGCCGATCACCATCGGCGGTCCCATCCGCGGAATCGACGCCGTGGTGCTCGACTCTCGGCTGCAACCGGTCCCGATCGGCGGCGTCGGCGAGCTGTACATCGGTGGGCCGGGCCTTGCACGCGGTTACCACCTTCGTCCCGCGCTGACGTCGGATCGGTTTGTCGCGCATCCGTACTCGACGCCCGGTGCCCGGATGTACCGAACCGGTGACCTGGTCCGCTGGACCAAGGACCTGACCCTTCGCTACGTGGGCCGCAGCGATCATCAGCTCAAGATCCGCGGGTTCCGCATCGAACTCGGCGAGATCGACGCTGCTCTGATGGATTCCCCTCTCGTCCAGTTCGCCACGACGATTCCCGTCGAATCCGCCGCGGGTACCACTCTGGCGTCGTACGTGTTGCTGAGCGGCGACGCTGATATCGAGTCGCTGTTCGTGGGACTCGCCGACACGCTACCGCGGTACATGATTCCGTCGTCGATCACCCCGATCGACGCCATTCCGTTGACTCCGGTCGGCAAACTCGATCGCAGAGCGTTGCCGACGCCGATACCGCGCGAAATCCTCGGAACGGGCCGTGAACCCGAGGCCGGACTCGAACGAACCGTTGCCGACGTGTTCGCTTCACTGCTCGACGTGCCCGAGGTCCGGGCCGGAGACAGCTTCTTCGATCTCGGGGGCAACTCGCTCGTCGCGACGCAGGTGTCCGCGCGGTTGAGCGCAGCGACGGGACTCACGGTGGACGTTCGCTCGATCTTCGAATCACCGACCGTCGAAGCTCTCGCTGCGCGTCTGGCGGCGAGCGCCGAAGAGTCAGACGATCGACCTGCCCTGAGCGCCGGTGCTCGCCCTGACCGCCTACCGCTCTCCGCAGCGCAACAGCGCCTGTGGTTCGTCAATCGCTTCGATCCGCAGTCCTCGGTCTACAACATTCCGTTCGCGATCCGCATCACCGGCGACCTCCACGGCGATGCACTCGAGGAGGCGCTTGCGGACGTCATCGCACGCCACGAGGTACTTCGAACGATCTACGTCGACAGCGCGGACGGGCCGAGCCAGGTCATCCGAGCGCTTTCCGACATGCAGTTCTCCGTCGAGCGCTACTGCGGCTCCGAAGGTATCGACGCGGCGACGAGGGAGTTTGCGGCGCGGGGGTTCGATCTTGGTTCGGATCTGCCGATTCGGGCACTGCTCGTGCGCGTGGACGCCGACGCTCACGTACTGGTCGTCGTCATCCACCACATTGCCTTCGACGGCTGGTCGCTGACTCCTTTTGCCGCAGATTTCATCGCGGCGTACTCGGCGCGCTCTGTCGGAGATGCACCGGTTTTCACGCCGCTCGACGTGCAGTACGCCGATTACGCGCTGTGGCAGCAAGACTCGCTCGGACAGATCAACGATCCGGAGTCTCTGGTTGCCCGCGAGCTGACGTTCTGGACAGCTGCCATGGCTGGCGCCCCGGACGAGGTACTGCTACCGGTGGATCGCCCACGCGGATCTGTCACCACGACCGCCGTCGGATCGGTGCCGATCGTCATCGACGCGGCGACGGCGGAGCGACTCGGCGCCCTGGCGCGGCGCAGTGGCATGACGCAATTCATGGTCGTACACGCGATCTTGGCGGTTGTTCTCGCCCGTCTCGGTGCAACCGACGACGTGGTGATCGGGACTCCGGTAGCGGGCCGCGGGCGACCCGAACTGGATTCCCTGATCGGGATGTTCGTCAATTCGGTACCGCTTCGCACACCGGTCGATCACCGAGCGCCCTTCACCTCTTTGCTCGAGGCCGTCCGTGAACGCGACCTTGCCGCCTTCGCGCACCCCGAGCTGCCCTTCGAGGTGCTGGTCGACGCCCTCGACCTCGACCGGTCCACCACGCGCCACCCACTGTTTCAGGTCATGCTGTCGTTCCACCAGAATATGGTCTCGCCGCAGGTCACGGTCCACGACGCGCATCTCGAGGCGCAGCCACTCGAACCGTCCGTCGCGAAATTCGACCTCGAGTTCACCCTGCTGGCCGGCGATTCCGAGAACACGGAGATCACCGGGTCGCTCAGGTTTGCCGAGGCGCTCTTCGACATTTCCACCGCAGAATCGATCGCCGCTCGTGTGGAGTCGGTGGCCCGCGCCGTCGCCGCCGAACCGGACACGGCGATCGACGACATCGAATTCCTCAGCACCCTCGAGCGGGCGTCGCTGATGCCGGTTCGAGGTCCGGCGTGGACGGCCTCGCGTACCTTGGCCGAAATTTTGACGCGGACCGCCAACCTTTCAGGCGATTCGGTGGCCCTTCGATCCGGTGACACCACCGTGCTCTACCGAGATCTCTTCGCCCGTGCATCGGCGCTTGCCCGCCGTCTGACCACGGAAGGGATCGGTGCCGAAGACATTGTGGCGATCGCGATTCCGCGCTCGATCGACTCGATCGTCGCCTTGTGGGGCGTTTCCTTGACTGGCGCCGCGTTTGTTCCGGTCGATCCGCGATACCCCGCCGATCGCATTCTGCACATGCTCACCGACTCCGGAGCCACGCGCGGAGTGACCACAGAAGCGGTGATCGAATCACTGCCCCGCCCGGTTCCGTGGATGACGATGGACGACATCTACGGCGACGGTGTCGGGCAGCCGGTTCCGGCCGCGCCGATCCGAATCGACAACCTCGCCTACATCATCTACACCTCCGGATCGACGGGAAAGCCCAAGGGCGTCAGCGTCACTCATCGTGGCCTGAGCGCATTGGCGGCCGAGCAGACGGCGCGTTACGGCATCTCGGCGCAGTCGCGGACGCTGCACTTCTCCTCACCGAGCTTCGACGCGTCCATCCTCGAACTGCTGCTCGCAGTCGGTGAAGGCGCGACGATGGTGATCGCCTCTCCCGACGTCTACGGCGGCCAGGACCTAGCCGAATTGGTCACCGATCACCAGGTGACCCACGCGTTCATCACACCGGCAGCGCTGGCCTCGGTCGATCCCACCGGGCTGGACGTCCTGCAGTCGATCGTTGTCGGCGGCGAGGCATGCCCACCCGAACTGGTCCGCAAGTGGGCACCGGGTCGCCGATTGTTCAACGGCTACGGGCCGACGGAAACCACCGTCATGGTCTGCATCAGTGATGCCTTGAGCGTGGGGGAGACCGTGACCATCGGCGGGCCCGTCCGCGGCGTGTCCGCGGTAATTCTCGACGGCTCGGCTCAGCCGGTACCCGTCGGGGTCACCGGTGAGCTCTACATCGCCGGCCTGGGACTTGCCCGCGGCTACCTCGACCAACCCGCCTTGACGGCGACGCGATTCGTGGCAGCGCCGTTCGGCCCGGCCGGCACCCGCATGTACCGGACCGGTGACTTGGTTCGGTGGACGCCGCTCGAGACGATCGAATACGTTGGACGCTCCGATCACCAGGTGAAAGTGCGCGGATTCCGCATCGAACTGGGCGAGATCGACTCCGTCCTCAGCACTTACCCCGGCGTCGAGTTCGCGGTCACCGTGGGCGTCGACGCAGCTTCCGGTGAGACGATGTTGGCGTCGTACGTAGTGCTCGGTGCCGATGCGGTCGAGATGGACGAGTTGCTGAACCATGCGCGCCGCTCACTGCCCGCCTTCATGGTGCCGTCGGCGATCACCCCGATCGATCACGTACCGCTGACCCCCGTCGGGAAGCTCGACCGATCGGCATTGCCGGCGCCGACACTGCGTTCGTCCGAGCGAAGTGTCGAGCCGCTGACGACCGCGACCGAACTCCAGGTTGCCGGCGTCGTGGCGGAACTGCTGGGTATCGAACAGATCGGTGCGTCGGACAGTTTCTTCGAACTCGGTGGCAACTCACTGCTCGCCACCAGACTTGTCCAGCGACTCGGCGAGTCGTTGGGCAGGCAGGTACCTGTCCGAATGCTGTTCGAGCACCCCGAAATTCGGGAACTTGCCACCGCGCTCGACACATCCGCCGGGGCGAAGGCGCTACCACCGATCACCGCCGTAGACCGCCCCGAGCGAATTCCGCTGTCCTACGCGCAAGCACGCATCTGGTTCCTCAACCAGATGGATCCCGGCTCACCCGCGTACAACGTCCCTGCTGCGATCTCCCTCGACGGTGCACTCGACGTCCCGGCCCTCGAAGCTGCTGTCCTCGACGTGATCGAAAGACACGAAATCCTGCGCACGGTGTTCCCCGACTCCGACTCCGGCCCGCACCAGGTGATCCAGGATGCATTCACCTCGCTCGAGTACGGAAATGCGGACACCCGTGAACCGGCAGAGCTCGCCAGAGAATTCGCGTCGCGTGGATTCGACATCACGACCCAAGCTCCCGTTCGCGCGCTCCTGCTCGAATCGACGCCGCAGCACCACACACTTGTCATCGTGATCCACCACATCGCGGCGGACGGATGGTCGATCGCGCCGTTGATGAAGGACGTGCTCACCGCCTACGTCGCGAGAAGTTCGGGACACGCTCCCGAGTTCACCGCGCTCGAGGTGCATTACGCGGACTTCGCCATCTGGCAGCGGGAAGCGCTGGGCGCGGTGAACGAATCCGCGAGCGTGCTCGGGGCACAGGCGTCGTATTGGCGGGAGACGTTGCGGGGCGCACCTGAATTGATCGACCTTCCGAGCGATCGAGCGCGCCCGCTCACCCAGTCGTTGAGCGGTGCCCACACCGCGGTCTCGCTTCCGGCGCACACCCGGATCGCGGTCGAGGCGGTTGCTGGAGCCAATGCGGCGACGCCGTTCATGGTGCTGCACGCTGCCTATGCCGTCCTGCTGTCCAGGCTGAGTCGAAGCACCGACATCGTGATCGGATCTCCGGTCGCCGGGCGAGGACACCGAGTTCTCGACGACCTCGTGGGAATGTTCGTGGGCACGGTGGGACTGCGCACGACGGTCGACCCCGGGTCGACGTTCGTCGACGTTCTGCGTACTGTCCGCTCCGTCGATCTCGACGCCTTCGCCCACGCGGACATTCCGTTCGAGCAGGTCGTGGACGTGGTGGCGCCGACCCGGAGCACCGACCGTCATCCGGTGTTCCAGACGATGATCTCGTTCCACGGCGCCCACCCGACGACGTGGGACCTGCCTGGACTTGCCGTTCGTGCCCACGAGATCACACCGGACATCGCCAAGTACGACCTGCAGTTCACCGTTGTCGAACAGACCGCGGAGGAAGGCGGCGGCTACGAGGCCTCCCTCACCTACGCGAAGGATCTCTTCGACACCGATACGGCGGAGTCGTTTGCAGTGATGCTGGAAACGATCGTCGAGACACTGACTGCCCAGCCCTCCGCCGTCGTCGGTGACGTGGATCTTGCGGGACGTGGCCTGCGTGCGTTGCCCGGACGTCCGGCCGGCGATGCTTTGACCCTGCCGGAGTTGCTGCTTCGCGGCGCTGCCGATCCGCACGCCCCGGCAATCGTCGACGTCGCCACATCCGTCACGCTCACGTACGGCGAACTCGACCGACGCTCCGACGCTATGGCGTTTGCGTTGATCGCTCGCGGAATAGCGCCGGAAATGATGGTGGCACTGGCGCTTCCGAGGTCGGCCGACTATGTGATCGCGCTCTGGGCCGTAGCGAAAGCCGGCGGAGTGTTTCTTCCCGTGGATCCGGCGTACCCCGCCGAGCGGATCGAGCACATGCTCACCGACAGTGGAGCGGTACTCGGTATCACCAGGGGCGAGTATGCGGCCGACCTTCCGGGCGTCACATCGTGGATCGAGTTGGATGCGATCGAATTCACCACCGAAATCGAGGCAGTCCATTCCGAGACACTGCCGGACGCGCCACTCGAGTTCGACAACCCGGCCTACTTGATCTACACCTCGGGCTCGACAGGAAAACCCAAGGGCGTGTTGGTCACTCACGCGGGACTGGCAGCGTTTGCCGACGAACAGCGGGAGCGTTTCGGCGTCACCGCGCACTCTCGCGCTCTGAGCTTCGCCTCGACGAGCTTCGACGCGTCGGTTCTCGAGCTCCTTCTGGCTTTCGGCGCCGGCGCAACGATGGTGATAGCGCCGCCGACAGTTCTCGGCGGTGTCGAATTGCACGAACTGCTCGACGAGCAGACGATCACCCATGCTTTCGTGACTCCAGCCGCCTTGGCGACTGTCGATCCCGCCGGGCTCGACCATCTCGAAGCCGTCGTCGTCGGCGGCGACGCCTGTTCCGCCGACCTCGTATCTCGGTGGGCACCGGGGCGCCGAATGTTCAACGCGTACGGCCCGACCGAGGCCACCGTCGCAGTCACCATCAGTGATTCGCTGGTCGCGGGGGAGCCTGTGACGATCGGCGGCCCGATCCGCGGCGTGGACGCGATGATTCTCGATTCCCGACTGCACTCGGTTCCCGGCCAGGTCGTCGGTGAGCTCTACGTCAGCGGCGACGGTCTCGCCCGCGGGTACCTCGGCAACCCCGCACTCACAGCCGCGCGCTTCGTCGCCGACCCGCATGGACCCGAAGGCGCTCGGATGTACCGCACCGGGGATCTTGTGCGCGAAGATCGCTCAGGGGCACTGATCTACCTCGGACGTGCAGACCACCAGGTCAAGATCCGAGGGTTCCGAATCGAACTCGGAGAAATCGACGCGGTGCTGGCAGCGGAAGCGTCCGTGCATTCGGCTGTCAGCGTCGTCGTCGGGGAGGGCGTCGACGCTCGGATCGTCGCGTACGTCGTCCCGGCACATGCGGACTTCGACGCCGCCGCGCTGCGCCGTCACGCAGGTATATCGCTGCCTGCGCACATGATCCCGTCCGCTGTTGTCGTGATCGGCGCAGTCCCGACCACACCGGCGGGCAAGCTCGATCGCAGCGCTCTGCCTGCTCCCAACTGGGAGTCGCCGAGTGGACGCAGTCCGGAAGGCAGCGACGAGATTGCGATCTGCGCTGCTTTCGCGGAGGTACTCGATCTCGCCGACGCAGAGACCTTCGCCGATTCGAGTTTCTTCGAACTCGGTGGAAACTCGCTCATGGCAACGCGTTTGGTCGCTGCCATCAAGGAACGCACCGGCCTGACCGTCCCCGTCGCATGGATTTTCTCCGACCCGACTCCGGAGGCATTGGCGCGCAGACTCTTCGAACTCGAGGCAACAGTTGTGACAAGTGACGCGGATACCTCCGCACTTGCAGTAGTCCTGCCACTACGTCCGGAAGGCCACGCCGAGCCACTGTTCTGCATCCATCCGGCCATCGGATTGGCCTGGTGCTACGGAGCGCTCGATCGCTACGTCGACTCCAGCCGGCCGCTCTACGGCCTGCAGTCGCCGGTCCTGACGGACTCCGAATTTCGGGCGGAGCTGATCGAGGACTTCGCGGCGCGGTACGTCGAGGAAATTCGAGGAGTTCAGCCGCACGGTCCGTATCACCTGCTGGGGTGGTCGATCGGCGGATTGATCGCTCACGCGGCGGCGGTGCAGTTGCAAGCCGCGGGTGAGAGCGTCGCCGACCTGATTCTGCTCGACAGCTTCGTTCTCGAAGACCCGACGATGGCAGGCGCGCAGCCTTCTCTCGCCGAACTGATCGGCGGGTTGGGGATCTCGGTCCCGGACACCGGCGAGCGTGATCTGACATCCGAGGACGCCGAAGCACTCTTGCGCGAAGCCATCGGCGATCACCCTTTGGTCTCGAGCGATCGGATCGAGCGACTGTTCGAGGAATACTCCGCCGGCGCCGAACTGGCTCACCGATACCGCCCGGGCAAGTTCGTGGGCGATCTGCTGTTCTTCTCGGCACACGCCGACACCTTCGACCCGCTGCGAACCGCGTCGGCGTGGCGACCGTTCGTCTCCGGGGTGATCATCGACCGTCCGGTGCCCACGTCACACGCCGAAATGTTCACCGAGGCAGGTCTGGAGGCGATCGGACCCGTGATCAACCTTGCGGTCGGAACGGGTCGTCACGCGGCCCCGGACGTCGACGCAGAGTTGGACGCTCTGATCGAGGTCCAAGACGTGCGCGGCTGACTCAGGCTCGTTTCTTCCTCGGTGTGGTCGACTTCGACGAGCCGGCCTTGGAGGCGTTCGACTTCGCTTCGTCCACACTGCGCTGCAGTGCGGCAACCAGGTCGACCACCTCCGCATCGGTGCCCTCTTGGTCGACCTCGGCGGCGGGGATGACCTTCTTGCCGCCGTTCTCGATCATCTCGTCGAGCAACTGCCGCAGTTGGAGCTGGTAGTCGTCGGTGAACTCGGTCGGATCGAAATCGCCCGCCATGCTCTCGACGAGCGTCTGCGCCATCTTCAGTTCCTTCGCCTTCGGCTTCTCCGCGTCGTCGAGGGAAGGGAACTCTGCTGCGCGAACTTCGTCGGGCCACAGCAACGTCTGGATCACCAGGACGCCGTCGCGAGCGCGCATCGCGGCCAGGCGCGTCTTCTGTCGCAGAGTGAAATGCACCAGTGCTGTTCGATCACTCTCGGTGAGTACAGTCGAAAGCAGAACGTATGCCTTCGGCGACGCCGAATCCGGTTCGAGGAAGTAACTCTTCTCGAACAAGATCGGATCGATCTGATCGTTCGGCACGAATTCCAGCACCGGAATCTCGTGCTTCTCCGCGGCCGGGAGTTTGTTGAAGTCCTCGTCGCTCAAGATGACGCGCGATCCGTCTTCCGAGTCGTACGCCTTGTCGATGTCCGCGAACTGAACCGTGTTTCCGCACTCGGAACACACACGGTTGTACTTGATGCGGCCACCGTCTTTTGCATGGACCTGGTGAAATCGGATGTCGTGGTCCTCGGTCGCCGAGTACACCTTGACCGGGACGTTGACCAGACCGAAGGCTATCGAGCCTTTCCAAATCGAGCGCATGCCTCCCATGATGGTCGCCGCCGGCCGTTTGCGCGAGACAAACGATCACGGTTGATCCCGAACCGTTGCGTGTGGATGGGTCGGTTCGGGGCGTATCGAGCGGGTATCCGCTTCGAGAACCCGACTCGCACACCTGGGGGGACGCTCCGATGAGAATCCGAACCTACCGTCGACGCGTCACCGCGGCGCTGGCGATTTCACTGGTTCCACTGCTGTTTGCGCCTTTGCCCGCGAACGCAGATCCGGCACGCACCGTAACCATCAGCGTCCACTCCGATGCGATGGGCCGCGACATTCCACTCGAGGTGATCCTCCCCGCCGACACGAGCGCCCCACGGCCCACGTTGTATCTGCTCAACGGCGCCGGTGGTGGCGAGGACAGTGCAACGTGGGAAGGACGGACCGATGTCGTGGACTTCTTCGCCGACAAGAACGTCAACGTCGTGACGCCGCTGGAAGGAGCGTTCAGCTACTACACCGACTGGCAGAAAGACGATCCCGTACTCGGGCGCAACAAGTGGCAGACGTTCCTCACTCGCGAACTGCCGCCCGTCATCGATGCGCAGTTCGGTACCAACGGGGTCAACGCCATCGCGGCGATTTCGATGACGGCGACGTCGGTACTCAATCTCGCGATCTCGGCACCAGGGCTTTATCGGAGTGTCGGGGCCTACAGCGGGTGCGCGGAGACTTCCACCCAGCCGGGTCAGGACTATGTGCGGTTGGTGGTCGGCGCGCGGGGTGGCGCTGATCCGACAAACATGTGGGGACCGTTCGACGGTCCGGGGTGGCGCGAGAACGATCCGGTCGTGAACGCGGAGAAGTTGCGGGGGACCGCACTGTACGTTTCCACCGGATCCGGGCTGCCAGGTCCGCACGACAACCTTCAGGCACCCGATGTGAACGGAAATCCCGGAGCCCTCCTTAATCAGATCGTCGTCGGCGGCATCATCGAATCCGCGGTCAACGGGTGCACGCACGGCTTGGCGGACCGACTGAACGCACTGGGCATCCCCGCGACCTTCGACTTCAAGCCGACCGGAACCCACTCGTGGGGCTACTGGCAGGACGACCTACACAATTCCTGGCCGATGATCGCCGGCTCGATAGGAGCGCAGTAGTCGGTCCGGAGTGCTCACCTCAGAAACGGCGCGCGCATCAACGTCTTTCGGACGTGCCACGGTGACGATCGGAACAGGGTTGCCATCACCTTCGCCGTCGCGGACGCGTCCCGCCGATCGGACAGGTAGGACCGCTGAGCCTCGACCGGTAGATCGAAGAACGTGTCGAAGAATGTCGCGACCTCTCTCGAGCCGAGGGTGAGAAGTGCGTTCAGGCCAACGCGGCGAAGGGCAGACACCGCCTTGGCCGACCGCGGCCAGAGCGCCGCGTTGGGATCTCCACCGCCGGCGATTGCTTTGGCGACAGCGTCTGCCTCGGCGAGTGACGAGGCAACGCTGTATCCGGTTCCCGGATGCATCAGACCGCCTCGCCCGCCGAAACGGAGTACACCGTCGGGGAACGACTCCTTCGGGCCTTCGACTGCAAAACGGACCCGCTCGACCGGTGCGTCGTCGGGGACTTCGCAGCCCCGATTGCGAAGCCGGGTGCGCAGACGCGCTTCGAGTTCGCGGAGCCCCAACGCCGGCCGGCCGACGAGGCAGGTCTCCTCGAGGAGAACTCGCTCGTCATCGAGTGGGACCGCATAGAGAAACGACGGAGTGTCGGCGTCGGAGGCGCCGTTGTCTGTTCGCCAGTCCATGAACCAGGCTTCGCCACCACCCAGAATCGGATCGGCCAGAGCGCGGTCGACGATCACTCCGAAGGCGGTCTGCTGGGCGGTTGTCACCGTCAGTTCGGTACCCCGGGCGTCGATGACGACGGAACCTGTCAGCTGCGATCCGTCCACGCACAGGACGGCGGTAGGTGACAGTGTTTGAGCACGCAAGGCTCTGAACTGTACGGATGTGCCCGAGAGAAATGATTGCAGTAAAGATGTATTCAATACGCAATATGTGCGATCAAGCGTTTTCTGTCTGCGGGTCCACACGCTCGGGCGTTCGATCCGGCTTGCGATCACATCGATCGGCAGCCACGACGGCAGCTCGTCAGCCCACGCCGAATAGGTCGGCGTCCACACCCGATGGGGATGCGGATCGACAACGACGACGGTGAGTTGCCGGGCGATACAGCGGGTGGCGAGTGCCCGCCCGGCCGGGCCGCCACCGACGATCACCACGTCGGCGGAAGAGTTGTCTGTGCTCACGACCGGCGCACTACATCGATCCCGTTGCGAGCAGACCGCCGTCGACCCGGACCGTTTCGCCCGTGATCCACGCCGCCGCGTCGGAGACGAGGAAGCCGACCAGACCGGCAACGTCCTCGGGGGTGCCGAGCCGCTTCATCGGGTAGCCCGCCGACGCCTTGTCCTCGCCGGCAGCGACCAGGGCTGCCGCGAACTGCGTCTTGACGATCCCGGGAGCTACGGCGTTGACACGAATCTTCGGTCCCAGTTGCCAGGCCAGTTCTTCTGTCAGGCGGATGAGCGCAGCCTTCGACGCGCCGTACGCGGCGATGACGCCCGTCGACCGGATCCCGGCCACACTTGCCAGGTTCACGACGGCTCCACCGTGTTCGCCCATCCATGCCCGATGTGCTTGTTGGACGTAACCGAGGGCGGCAACCACATTCACGTCGAAGATCTTGCGCACGGCGTCGAGGTCCGCTTCCATGAGCGCACCGAAGACGGGGTTGATTCCGGTGTTGTTGACCAGAATGTCGAGTGAACCGAATTCGGACACGGCGCGGTCGACGGCACCGGAGCGGGCTTCGGCATCGGCTGCGTTGCCCGCGAATGCGACGACCTTTCCGCCGTGCCCCAGAGCGGACAGCTCGGATGCGGCGGCCTCGAGGGGCTCCGGCTTGCGGGCTGTGATCAAGACGTCGGCACCGCGAGCGAGGAGTTCGGCGGCGACAGCTTTGCCGATTCCGCGACTTGCGCCGGTGACGATGGCGGCACGGCCTTCGAGGTCGCGAGGACGAGTGCTGTTTTCGCTAGTCATGTCCCGAACGTTAGCGGACTCACACGCTGCTGGTCGGAACGACCGTCAGGTCACGGTAAAATCGATAGTTCTTGTGTCTGTAGTCAGGCATTGTTTACCCGTATTCGTCGTTTTTCCTGAGGAGTTTGCTTGATTACCGCCACTGACCTCGAAGTTCGTGCCGGTGTCCGCACCCTTCTCACGGCTCCCGGGCCTTCGTTGCGCATCCAGCCGGGCGACCGGATCGGACTCGTCGGACGTAACGGAGCCGGAAAGACGACCACACTGCGCATCCTCGCCGGCGAAGGTGAGGCATATGCGGGAAGCGTCGTACGTACCGGTGAACTCGGATACCTCCCGCAGGACCCCAAAGAGGGCGACCTGAGCGTCCTCGCCAAGGACCGGGTTCTCTCCGCACGTGGCCTCGACACGATGCTCCGCGAGATGGAGAAGCAGCAGATTCTGATGGGCGAGGTGCTCGATCAGGAATCGCAGGACCGCGCGGTCAAGAAGTACGGTCAGCTCGAGGATCGGTTCTCGGCCCTCGGCGGATACGAAGCCGAGAGTGAAGCTGCACGCATCACCAGCAGCCTCGGTCTCGAAGACCGTATTCTCGGGCAGCCGCTCAGCACGCTGTCCGGCGGTCAGCGTCGTCGCGTCGAATTGGCGCGCATCCTCTTCGCCGCCTCCGACGGCAGCGGTGCCCGCTCGGACACGACTCTGCTGCTCGACGAGCCCACCAACCACCTCGACGCCGACTCCATCACCTGGCTGCGTGGCTTCCTCCAGAACCACGAGGGTGGACTGGTGGTCATCAGCCACGACGTCGACCTGCTCAACGACGTCGTCAACCGCGTGTGGTTCCTCGACGCCGTCCGCGGTGAGGCCGACGTCTACAACATGAACTGGAAGAAGTACCTCGACGCTCGTGCCACGGACGAGCAGCGTCGTCGCCGCGAGCGCGCCAATGCCGAGAAGAAGGCCGGTGCGCTGCGGATTCAGGCCGCCAAGATGGGCGCAAAGGCAACCAAGGCCGTCGCGGCTCAGAACATGGCCAAGCGAGCCGACAAGTTGATGGCGAACCTCGATGCCGAACGTGTCTCGGACAAGGTTGCGCGGATTCGTTTCCCCGAACCCGCCGCTTGTGGCAAGACTCCGCTGATGGGCAAGAACCTCACCAAGGTGTACGGCTCGCTCGAGATCTTCACCGGTGTCGATCTCGCGATCGATCGTGGGTCTCGTGTGGTTATCCTCGGACTCAACGGTGCAGGTAAGACCACGCTGCTCCGCATCCTCGCGGGCGCGGAGAAGGCGGACGCTGGTGAGCTGATCGCCGGTCACGGACTCAAGGTCGGCTACTTCGCTCAGGAGCACGACACCCTCGACGACGACGCGTCCGTGTGGGAGAACATCCGCCACGCCGCGCCGGACACAGGGGAGCAGGAACTGCGTTCGCTGCTCGGTGCCTTCATGTTCACCGGCCCTCAGCTCGAACAGCCGGCCGGAACGCTCTCGGGTGGTGAGAAGACGCGTTTGGCTCTGGCCGGTCTGGTGTCTTCGGCTGCCAACGTTCTGCTTCTCGACGAGCCCACCAACAACCTGGACCCGATCTCGCGCGAGCAGGTGCTCGATGCGCTCCGCAGCTACACCGGTGCCGTCGTCCTGGTCACCCACGATCCGGGTGCTGCCGAGGCACTCAACCCTGAGCGAGTCATCCTCCTGCCCGACGGCAACGAGGACCACTGGTCGCAGGAATACCTCGAGCTGATCCAGCTCGCCTAACCCCCTGTGCGCCTTTTTGGTAGTGGGAACTACCAAAAAGGCGCACAGGGGCGAAGCCCCTCAATCTCTCCGCCGCACCGATTCCTCGACCAGATCGAGAACCGCTGACAGGTTGTCGACGCCGTGGCCGGAGGCGATTCTCGCGACCAGGCCGTCCATCACCAGATCCAGGTATCCGATCAGAATTTCGGTGGGGACGTCGTCACGGAGTCTGCCTGCCGATTTCTGTCTGGCGAGACGCGCACTGGTCGCTTCCGTCAGTTCTACGGAGCGCTGTGACCACTTCTCGCGGAAATCGGCGTCGTTGCGCAGTCGACGCGCTATCTCCAGTCGCGTTCCCAGCCAATCGAATTGGTCGGGCTGCGCGAGCATGTCCCGCATGACCTGGACGAGGCCCTCTTCGGCGACGACATCTGCCATCCGGCTCGCATCCTCGCTTGCGAGAGCGAGGAACAGGCCGTCCTTGTCCTTGAAGTGATGGAAGATCGCTCCGCGGGACAAACCGGTGACTTCTTCGAGACGGCGAACTGTGGCGCCGTCGTAGCCGTATTCCGCAAAGCAGCGGCGGGCGCCGTCAAGGATCTGACTGCGCCGTGCCGCGAGATGGTCTTCACTGACCTTGGGCACGGGCATCCCTCCTTTGTCGGGTTGCCTGTGAACACTTTCGGCCGTAGGCGCTGAATGTCGACTCAGTGCACAAAGCGCTCACGACCACCGATGAAACCTGGTTCGCCTTCCGGCGAAAGTGGTCGTGAGCGCTTTGTGACCCGTCAGGGGCCGAAAGTGCTCACAGGCACGTAGTGCCTACTAGCCGCGGATCATGTTGCGAAGCACGTACTGCAGGATGCCGCCGTTGCGGTAGTAATCCGCTTCGCCGGGGGTATCGATGCGTACGACTGCGTCGAACACGACCTTCTCGCCGTTCTCGCGCGTCGCCGTGACCTTCATGGTCTTCGGGGTGACGCCCTCGTTGAGCTTCTCGACACCTTCGATGTCGAAGGTCTCGGTGCCGTCGAGCTTGAGCGAACCTGCGGACTCGCCGACCGGGAACTGCAGCGGGACAACGCCCATGCCGATCAGGTTGGAGCGGTGGATGCGCTCGAACGACTCGGTGATGACGGCCTTGACGCCGAGCAGGCTCGTGCCCTTGGCTGCCCAGTCACGCGAGGATCCGGAGCCGTACTCCTTGCCGCCCAGGACGACCAGCGGGATGCCGGCTGCCTGGTAGTTCTGCGACGCGTCGTAGATGAATGCCTGCGGTGCGCCTTCCTGCGTGAAGTCGCGGGTGTAACCACCCGAGACGTCGTCGAGGAGCTGGTTGCGCAGACGGATGTTCGCGAACGTTCCGCGAATCATGACCTCGTGGTTACCGCGACGCGAGCCGAGCGAGTTGTAATCCGCACGCTCGACGCCATGGGAGTCGAGGTACTGCGCAGCGGGGGTGCCGACCTTGATCGGACCTGCCGGGCTGATGTGGTCGGTGGTGACCGAGTCGCCGAGCAGTGCGAGGACGCGAGCGCCCTTGATGTCCTTGACCGGAGCCGGATCCATCGTCATGCCGTCGAAGTAAGGTGGCTTCCGCACGTAGGTGGAGTTCTCGTCCCACTCGAAGGTGTCACCCTTCGGGGTTTCGAGGTTCTGCCAGCGGCTGTCGCCCGCAAAGATGGTTGCGTACGACTTGCGGAACATGTCCTGGTCGATCGAGGACTTGATGGTCTCTTCGATTTCCTGCGTGGACGGCCAGATGTCTTTGAGGTAGACGGGGTTTCCGTCGGTGTCGTTACCGAGCGAATCGGTCTCGAAGTCGAAGTCCATGGTTCCGGCGAGGCCGTAGGCAATCACGAGCGGCGGGGAAGCCAGGTAGTTCATCTTGACGTCGGGGGAGATACGTCCCTCGAAGTTACGGTTACCCGAGAGCACCGCGGTGACCGAGAGGTCGTTGTCGTTGATGGCCTTCGAGACTGCCTCGGGCAGCGGTCCGGTGTTACCGATGCACGTGGTGCAGCCGTAACCGCCGAGGTAGTAACCGAGCTTCTCGAGGTACGGCCACAGGCCGGCCTTCTCGTAGTAGTCGGTGACGACCTGCGAACCGGGAGCCATGTTGGTCTTGACCCACGGCTTGGTGGCGAGGCCCTTTTCGACGGCGTTGCGTGCGAGCAGTGCAGCGCCGAGCATGACCGACGGGTTGGACGTGTTGGTGCAGGAGGTGATACCTGCAACGACGACGGCGCCGTGGTCGAGAACGAACTCACCGGCGTCGGACTTGACGACGACCGGCTTGCTCGGACGGCCTTCTGCACCGTTGGCAGCAGAGAGAACGTCGACCGCTCCGTCGTCGGCAAACGACAGAACCGCGGGATCGGAAGCCGGGAAGGACTCTTCGACGGCCTCGTCGAGCTGGGTGTGCTCGGTCGGGTGGTTCTCTTCCACGTAGTTGTGGATGTCCTTGCGGAACGCAGTCTTGGACTCCGACAACAGGATTCGGTCCTGCGGGCGCTTCGGGCCGGCGATCGAGGGAACAACGGTTCCCAGATCCAGCTCGATGTACTCCGAGAAGACGGGTTCCTTGTCGGGGTTGTGCCACAGGCCCTGTTCCTTGGCGTACGCCTCGACGAGAGCGAGCTGCTCGTCGCTGCGGCCGGTGAGGCGCAGGTATTCGATGGTCTCGGCGTCGATCGGGAAGATCGCTGCGGTGGAACCGAATTCGGGGCTCATGTTGCCCAGCGTCGCGCGGTTCGCGAGCGGAACCTCGGCAACACCGTTGCCGTAGAACTCGACGAACTTGCCGACGACGCCGTGCTTACGGAGCATCTCGGTGGCGGTGAGCACGACGTCGGTTGCGGTGACGCCGGGCTTGATCTCACCGGAGAGCTTGAAGCCGACGACGCGGGGGATCAGCATGGAGACGGGCTGGCCGAGCATTGCTGCCTCGGCCTCGATGCCGCCGACGCCCCAGCCGAGCACGCCGAGGCCGTTGACCATCGTGGTGTGCGAGTCGGTGCCGACACAGGTGTCGGGGTATGCCTGTCCGTTACGCGACATGACGGTGGGTGCCAGGTACTCGATGTTGACCTGGTGAACGATGCCCATTCCCGGGGGGACGACCTTGAAGTCGTCGAATGCGCCCTGGCCCCAACGGAGGAACTGGTAACGCTCGCCGTTGCGCTCGTATTCGAGGTCGACGTTGCGCTCGAGTGCGTCGGCCTGGCCGAAGACGTCGAGGATGACCGAGTGGTCGATGACCATGTCGGCGGGGGAGAGCGGGTTGACCTTGTTCGGGTCGCCGCCGAGGGTGGTGACGGCCTCACGCATGGTGGCGAGGTCGACGATGCAAGGAACGCCGGTGAAGTCCTGCATGATCACGCGGGCAGGCGTGAACTGGATTTCGATGCTCGGCTCGGCTGAGGGATCCCAGCTTGCGATTGCGCGGATGTGATCCGCGGTGATGTTGGCGCCGTCTTCGGTGCGGAGAAGGTTCTCGGCGAGAACCTTCAAGGAATAGGGCAATTTCTCGGTGCCGGGGACGGCCGAGAGGCGGAAGATCTCGTAAGAGTTCTCACCGACCTCGAGGGTTCCCTTGGCTCCGAATGAATCGATACTGGTGCTCACGTCTGCTCCACTCGTCTATGAGGGTCGCTACCGACGGGGCTGTGTCGGCAGCTGAAGCGAGGTACTTCGGCCGGGAAGATCCTCCGTAGCTCACGCCAATCGCACAGTTCGCGTGAGAACTGTCCGAACATCGGAGCTGCAGTAGAACCTGTCCTGACCGGTGGTACCTCTCGGTCCAAGTCTAACAGTACGCTTGTCCTGTGAGAATTCAGGGCAAGTTGACCGAAACAATCTTCATGCAGACTGCGGGCCTGCGCAACGCAGGCTTGGCTGGGTGACCGCACCCACAGCTACCGCTCGGGCGGCACGCGCGGCGGTTGTGTGTGACGCCTGGTGGCAGTCGACCTGAAGTAGGGTGCATGCAGGCCCGTCGCGGGTCGGCCGCCGAAAAACGACCTCGGAAGAACTCCCCGCATCTCAGCGGTGGACGGATCCGAACAGCACCCGGATGAGAGATGTCTGCTCCTACAAATCACGCTTTTGCGCCTGTGCACGTGAAGTCCCCGTTGCACGTCGCTGTTCCGTCGGACGTCGATCTCGACGACGTGCTCGCGGACATTTCGACGGACGGCGTCTCCGCCCCCGCGGATGATGTTGCGGGGCTGACCGCGGTGGTGACCGACGCTCGTGAACGTGGTGTCGACTTGAGCGTCGTAGTAGTCGACGCAAATCCGGGCCGGCCGTCCGATCTTCGAGACCTGGCCACGACGGTCGGCAAAACAGAAGGCGGAACGGTTCTCGTTCTGAGCCCTGACTGGATGGGTAGCTACAGCGATTCGATCAGTCGAGTGCAGCTCGAAACTGCACAGGACCGATCTTTCGGCGAAAGCGCAAGCGTGACCGCGGACCGCTTCTCGCACGAGATCGTGGCGCCAGGTCCGCCGTGGACGCTTTACACGGTCCTTGTCATCGCAGTGGTGGCGGTTATTGCCGGAATTACCTTTGCCGTCAAGTGGCGGCGAGAGCCAGAAAACGCGCAAACCAGACATATCGCCTCGACTTCGGAAACACCAGCACCATCCGACCACCGGGCCGATTCCGTCTGACCTTGGTCCTTTTGCGAGATTTTCAGTAACTCGTCGAAAACAGGTACTCACTGCTGTTTGCGGTGAGTACCTGCCCTTTTTGGTGCCTGCATGCCATTCGACCAGCTCAAATACCGTTTGTGTTATTTGTGGCTAAAGTTTCCAAAGAACGCTTGAGTGTCGTACGGTACAACTGGCACTTTTTGGGGAAGAAGTGTCGCAGACAGGCTGATGTTGTTCGACGCGTACTTGTCGGTTGCCTCGTTCTCGAGGTGTCGACGGTGGCGTTCGTACGGCACGTCCAGGTCGACGAGCAGCTCTCGGGCTGTGGGCGACCGGTGCTTGGTCTGCGCATTCCCTCCCCGCACGGATCGGCGACCCAGCGGGCCGTGGCGTTACACGCGAGGGAGAGTTATTTGTGAGGCAAGTAACACGTGGCGGCGAGTCCCGTCGTGGTCCTTCCCGTAAATCGATGCGCCTGGCGCAACTGGTCATCGGATTCGGCGTCGTCGGATCCCTGATCGTCGGGACGCCGGCCATGTCCTCGGCCGTACCGCCACCGCCGCCGAATCCGAGTGACTCGGATATCGCCGCGGCAGATTCGCAGGTCTCGTCGAGCGTCGGCACCGTCAGCGCGCTCATCAATCAAGTCGCATCGGCAAACGAACAGTTGTCGGCACTCGACAACGAAGTTGCGATCAAGCGTGAAGACGTCAACAAGACTCTCGTGGATCTGCAGAACGCTCGCGGCGCCGCAGACTCCGCAGCGCAGGCCGTCGGAGTCACGAAACAAGCTCTGAAGGACGCGTCGGCGCAGATCGAGGTCGCTCAGACGGACTTCGACAAGTACGCACGCTCGAGCTACGTCAAGGGCACCAATACTGCGTCGATCTCGTCGTTCCTCGACGCCAAGGGTCCTGGCGACGTTCTCGACCGCGCCCAGGTCCTCAAGCTTCTCGCCAATACGCAGAGTGCAGTGCTCGACGGTCTCCAGCGAGCACGTACCGAGCAGGCGAACAAGGATTCCGCGACCCGCCAGGCCAAGCAGCAGGCCGATGCCGCCGCCGAGGTCGCCGCGCAGCTGAAGGATCTGGCGGAGCAGGCGATTCAGATCGCGCGCAACGCTCTCGATCAGCAGGTAGCCAAGAAGGCCGCGATCGAAGCCGAGCGCAACTCTGCCCAGGCTCAGCTCGACGCCGCCCGCAACGCCGTCGCCGGCTTGCAGGGTCAACGCCAGGCATACGCGACCTGGGACGAACAGCGCCGCGCCGAGGAAGCTCATCAGAAGGCTCTCGAAGCCGCTGCCAAGGAAGCGGCCGCTCAGGCCGCCGCCCGTGCCGCTGCCGACCAGGCAGCCAAGGATCGAGCTGCCGCATTGGCAGCAGCCCAGCGTCCGCACACCGCGGTCGAAGACCCGACTCCGACCGTCATCCCGGACGACGACGACACCTGGACTGACGAAGAAACAGGGACCGACGAGGAAACAGGCACGGACGAAGAGACCGGCACCGACGAGGAAACGGTCACGACGCCCAAGCCCACCACCCCGAAGCCGACGACGCCGAAACCCACCACTCCGAAGCCTTCCGTCACCGGAAGCGCTGCAATCGAATCCGTCATCGACCGCGGAATGTCTCAGCTAGGCGTGCAGTATGCCTGGGGCGGCGGCGACGAGAACGGTCCGACGCGAGGCATCCGTGACGGCGGCGTCGCTGACAGTTACGGCGACTTCAACAAGGTCGGGTTCGACTGCTCCGGCTTGATGATTTATGCCTTTGCCGGCATCGGGATCTCGCTGCCGCACTACACCGGCTATCAGTACACCGCAGGCACTCAGGTTCCGTCTTCGGAGATGAAGCGCGGCGACATGATCTTCTACGGCCCCAACGCCAGCCAACACGTGGCGCTCTACCTCGGTAACGGTCAGATGCTCGAGGCACCACAATCCGGTTCGAGTGTCATGGTCTCACCGGTTCGGTGGGGCGGAATGACGCCGTACGCCGTCCGACTGGTGTCCTGACCGTCAGAGGAAATGCCGCTGACACCCGCATTGTCAGGGAAGTATCAAGTTCCCGACGTGGTGTTACGGCATCGAGCGCAACTACCTGGAATAGTTGACGGGGAACACGTTACTGTCGGTACTTTTCTAGGTGAAAGCGATGGATTCTTGGTGACCTCACGTGAAGATTCGGTCGGAACGGTCGACGTAAGCAAGGCGAGTGGAAGTGCGGACGGAGCAGCACCTTCCCTGGCAGCCGACGTTCAGACCTTGGAACGAGCGATTTACGAGGTCAAGCGAGTCATCGTCGGGCAGGACCGGCTTGTCGAGCGCATTCTCGTCGGACTTCTCGCCAAGGGGCACGTCCTCCTCGAAGGCGTACCCGGTGTCGCCAAGACGCTGGCCGTCGAGACTTTCGCGAAGGTCGTCGGCGGTTCGTTCTCCCGCGTCCAGTTCACCCCGGACCTGGTGCCCACCGACCTGATCGGCACTCGCATCTACCGTCAGGGCCGCGAGGAGTTCGACACCGAACTCGGCCCCGTCGTCGCCAACTTCGTGTTGGCCGACGAGATCAACCGTGCCCCGGCCAAGGTGCAGTCCGCGCTCCTCGAGGTGATGGCAGAACGCCACGTCTCGATCGGTGGCAAGCGGTACCACATGCCCGATCCGTTCCTCGTGATGGCGACGCAGAACCCCATCGAGAACGAGGGCGTCTACCCGCTCCCCGAAGCGCAGCGCGACCGCTTCCTGTTCAAGATCCTCGTCGATTACCCGACAGTGGAGGAAGAACGCGAAATCGTCTACCGGATGGGCGTGGCAGCGCCGGAGCCGCACCAGATCCTCGGTCCGGAGGAGTTGGTCAGGCTCCAACGCGTCGCCAGCAACGTCTTCGTTCACCACGCGCTCGTCGATTACGTTGTCCGGGTCATCGCCGCCACGCGTACGCCGCGTGAGGTCGGACTCGAGGACGTCGCCGGCTGGATCGCGTACGGCGCCTCACCCCGCGCGACGCTCGGCATCATCGCCGCGTCGCGGGCCCTCGCTCTCGTCCGCGGGCGCGACTACGTAGTGCCGCAGGACGTCATCGAGGTGATCCCGGACGTGTTGCGTCACCGTCTCGTTCTTTCCTACGACGCCATGGCCGACGAGGTGACTCCCGACGCCGTCATCGCCCGGGTGCTGCAGACCGTCGGACTGCCGCAGATCGCCGCGCGGCCGGTTCCTACCGTTCCCGGACCGCCCCAGCAGGGCGCACCGCAAGCACCGCAGTTCAACGCACCGGGCACAGCTAATCCGCAGGGCACAGCTAATCCGCAGGGCAACGGCGCGCCGATCGCGACCGCTGAGACGATGAGTCGCCCGCAGTGACCGAAGGCCGCGACGGTGGCCAGGCGACACCCGCCGGATCCACCGGTTCTCCGCCGTCGTTCCGATCCGGCGAGCTCAGCGACCCCAAACTCACCGCTGCGCTGCGCACCCTCGAGCTGACGGTTCGCCGTCGCCTCGACGGTGTGCTGCACGGCGATCATCTCGGCCTGATTCCCGGTCCGGGTTCGGAGCCGGGAGATGCCCGCGAGTATCAGCCGGGCGACGACGTGCGGCAGATGGACTGGTCCGTCACCGCACGGACGACGCACCCACACGTGCGTCAGTCGGTCGCAGATCGTGAGCTCGAGACGTGGCTCGTCATCGACTTGTCCGCAAGTCTCGACTTCGGGACCGCCGGATGCGAGAAGCGCGACCTGGTCGTCGCCGCAGCCGCGGCGATCACTCACCTGACCAGTTCGGGCGGTAACCGCGTCGGCGCCATCATCTCGACCGGCGCACAGACAACTCGAATTCCGGCCCGCGGTGGGCGAATTCACGCACAGGCGATGCTCCGCAAGATCGCGACGACTCCGCACGCGCCGGACGGGGTACGCGGTGATCTGGTCGGCGCGATCGAAGCGCTCAGACGCCCACAGCGTCGGCGCGGACTCGCGGTGGTCATCAGTGACTTCCTCGGACCGATCGACTGGGAACGCTCGCTGCGCGCCATTTCAGGACGGCACGACGTGCTCGGTGTCGAAGTGGTCGATCCGCGCGACCTCGAACTGCCCGACGTGGGCGACGTGGTGCTCCACGATCCCGAGTCCGGCCGGACCAGAGAATTCACCACGACGCCGCAATTGCGCGCCGACTTCGCCAGAGTCGCCGCCGAGCACCGCGTCGAGGTCAGGCAAGCTCTACGTCGTTGCGGCGCACCGCTCATGTCCCTGCACACCGATCGGGACTGGATCGCCGACGTCGTGAGATTCATCTCGGCACGCCGACACAGTTATGGTGCCGGCGCCGGAACTGGGGGCGTTCGTTCGTGAGTCTTTCTCAATTCACCGCACCGTGGTGGCTGCTGTTCCTCGCTGTCATCGCCGCGTTGGTGGTCGGTTACGTACTCGTGCAGAAGCAGCGAGCCAAGCACACACTTCGGTTCACGAACTTCGCACTGTTGGAGAAGGTCGCGCCTTCGCGGCCCGGGCGGTGGCGTCATATTCCGGCGATTCTGATGGTCATCGCATTGGTGTTCTTCACCGTCGCCCTTGCCGGTCCGACGGCAGACAAGAAGGTCCCGCGAAACCGTGCCACGGTGATCCTCGTGATCGACGTGTCGCTGTCGATGCAGGCCACCGACGTCGAGCCGACGCGATTGGCAGCAGCGCAGGAAGCTGCGAAGTCGTTCGCCGACGGTCTGACTCCCGGCATCAACCTCGGGTTGGTCGCATTTGCCGGAACGGCTTCGGTTCTGGTGTCGCCCACCACGAATCGTGACGCGACGAAGGTCGCCATCGACAACCTCAAGCTCAGTGAGCGAACGGCGACGGGCGAAGCGATCTTCACCTCGTTGCAGTCGATCGACACGCTGTCGGCTGTTCTCGGCGGCAGCGACCAGGCGCCACCGGCGCGCATTGTGTTGCTGTCCGACGGTAAGCAGACCGTTCCCGAAAACTCGGACGATCCGCGGGGCGGATTCACCGCTGCCCGTCAGGCCAAGGACAAGGGCGTTCCGATCTCGACCATTTCCTTCGGAACGACATACGGGCGAGTCGAGATCGAAGGAGACCGAATCCCCGTCCCGGTCGACGACGCGTCATTGAAGGAGATCGCCAACCTTTCCGGCGGAAGTTTCTTCACGGCATCGAGCCTCGAAGAACTGCGCCAGGTGTACGACACGCTCGAAGAGCAGATCGGTTTCGAGACGACACGAGGAGACGCGAGTCGACCGTGGTTGGTTCTCGGCGTCGTGTTCGCGACCGCTGGTCTGACGATTGCCCTGGTACGCAGGCAGCGTCTGCCCTGATCGAGAGCAGTTCCGAATTGTCCAAATACCGCTGGTACGCGGCCCGCAGAGAATTGATAGGTTGATCGCCATGTCTACCCCTCCCACGACAGTGGTTTCCGAACGGACCGTCACCACACCTCGCTCGGTGCTCGTCACCGGCGGTAACCGCGGAATCGGCTTGGCCGTCGCTCAGCGGCTCGCCGCAGACGGCCACAAGGTAGCCGTCACGCACCGCGGTTCCGGTGTCCCCGAAGGGTTGTTCGGCGTCGTGTGCGACGTCACCGACACCGAGTCGATCGACCGTGCGTTCAAAGAGGTCGAAGCGCACCAGGGGCCGGTCGAGGTCATCGTCGCCAATGCCGGCGTCACCGACGACACACTGATCATGCGAATGAGCGAAGAGCAGTTCACGAGCGTCGTCGACGCGAACCTCACCGGTACGTTCCGCCTCTCGAAGCGTGCGACCCGGTCGATGCTGCGCGCGCGTTTCGGACGGTTCATCTTCCTCGGCTCTGTGGTGGGTCTGGCAGGACAAGCCGGCCAGGTCAACTACGCCGCGTCCAAAGCAGGCATCGTCGGTATCGCTCGTTCCCTGACAAGGGAACTCGGCTCACGTTCGATCACCGCCAACGTCGTCGCTCCCGGGTTCATCGAGACCGACATGACGGCAGCACTGGGCGACGACGTCAAGGACAAGGCCACCGAGTTCATCCCGTTGCAGCGGACCGGAAAGCCGGAAGATGTTGCAGCAGTTGTCAGTTTCCTCGCCTCCGACGATTCGGCCTACGTCTCGGGTGCGGTCATCCCCGTCGACGGTGGACTCGGCATGGGGCACTGACCCGCTTTTCGTACACACACCTTTCTCGTACGTCTGAAATCAGGAGGACATCTCATGGGCGGCTTGCTCGAGGGTAAGACCATTCTTGTCACCGGCATCATCACCGATTCGTCGATCGCGTTCCACGTGGCCAAGGTCGCGCAGGAGCAGGGCGCGAAGGTACTGATCACCGGATTCGATCGTCTGCGCCTCATCGATCGCATCGCCCAGCGACTGCCGCAGCCCGTGCCGCCGGCAATCTCGCTCAACGTCCAGAGCTCGGAGGATCTCGCCTCTCTCGCCGAGCGTGTGCGCGAGCTGGCTCCCGAGGGTATCGACGGCGTCGTCCACTCGATCGGCTTCGCTCCCCGCTCCTGCCTGGGAAGCCCGTTCATGGACGCGCCGTGGGAAGACGTGGCGGTCGCACTCGAGGTGTCCGCATACTCGTACAGCGCACTGGCCAAGGCCTTGCTGCCGGTGCTCAACGACAACGCGTCCATCGTCGGTATGGACTTCGATCCGGCGCGCGCGATGCCGTTCTACAACTGGATGGGTGTCTCCAAGGCGACCCTCGAGGCCGTCAATCGGTACGTGGCCAAAGAGGTCGGCGTCCGCGGCATCCGCTCGAACCTGGTGTCCTCCGGCCCGATCAAGACCTTGGCCGCCAAAGCCATTGCCGGTGACAGCACCGGTCCGGGCGCGGAGTTGGACAAGCTGAACACCGCCTGGGACGGTGCTGCGCCCATCGGCTGGGACGTCGACGATCGCGAGCCGGTCGCCAAAACGGTCTGCACCGTTCTCTCGGATTGGTTGCCCGGCACGACCGCGTCGATCATCTACGTCGACGGCGGCTTCCACGCGATGGTCGGCTAGTAGCACCCCTTCTACTACGCAGGTGAGTACCCGGGTGACTCCCGCCGAACGGCATCGCGCAAGATTGAACTCATGACCGTAAGTATGGACATGCAGTTCGATGCTCTTCTCGTTTTGTCGTTCGGCGGTCCCGAAAAACCCGAAGACGTACGGCCGTTCCTCGAAAACGTCACGCGCGGTAGGGGAGTGCCACCGGAGCGGCTCGACGCCGTTGTCGAGCACTACATGCATTTCGGTGGAGTTTCGCCCATCAACGCGCTCAACCGAGACCTGATCGAACGGGTCGAAGGTGAGCTGGCAGCAGCCGGCGTGGATTTGCCCGTGTACTTCGGCAACCGCAACTGGCACCCGATGGTCGAAGACACCGTTGCCAAGATGCGCGAGGACGGTGTCCGCAACGCCGCCGTGTTCGCCACGTCGGCGTGGGGTGGTTACTCCGGATGTCGGCAGTACCACGAGGACATCGCCCGTGCCCGTGAGGCGGTCGGTGACGGCGCACCGACGCTGACAAAACTTCGCCAGTACTACGACCATCCGCTGGTCGTCGGCGCGTTCGCCGACGGTGTGCGCGCGGCCCGCGCAGAGTTGCCCGAAGCGACTCGCGATACTGCGCGCCTGGTGTTCACCGCGCATTCGGTACCGAGTGCCGCAGACCGCAATGCAGGGCCTCCGGCAGAGGGCGGAAACCTCTACAGTCGACAGGTCGCCGAGGCCGCGAAGTTGGTTGCCGAGGCCGTCGGCGCCGAGGATTTCGATCTGGTGTGGCAGTCGCGATCAGGCCCGCCGCAGGTTCCGTGGCTGGACCCCGACATCTGTGATCACCTGGATACGTTGTCCGCCAAGGATGTTCGCGCCGTGATCGTGTGCCCCGTCGGTTTCGTCTCCGATCACCTCGAAGTGGTGTGGGACCTGGACACCGAGGCCAAGGACAAGGCAGCCGAACTCGGGATGGATTTCGTTCGGGCAGCAACGCCCGGCCGCGATCAGCGTTTCGCGCAGCTGGTGCCCACGCTCGTTCGGGAACTGGCCGAGGCCGAGCAGCCACTGCGACTGGGGGTCGAGCCGCTGCTCGGCTCGACCACCAACGGTCTCTCGTGTGCGGTCAATTGCTGCGCGGCCGTTCAGCGTCTCCGCTGACCGTCCGACGCTCAGGTGTTCGGATGCTTGAGCTTTCCGCAGGGCCCGGGAACGGTGGACGTGCTGCGCGAGGTGAGGAGCGTCTCGACGATCTGTCGATCCTCGGGGCTCAGTGACGGGTCGATGTAGTTGAGTTCGGGCGCGCCCAGTCCGCGGACTCGCCCGGCGAGGGTCGCGACAAACGAGACGCGTTCTTCGTCGTCGTCGTTGACGTCGTGGATCTGCAGCACCGACACCGGAAACTTGCGCAGCGTCACAGGCAGGAAGCGGGCGCCGAGCACATGGTCGACGTTGAATCCCGCCCACTGCCCCTGGTTGGCCTCCACGCATTCGGCATCGGAGTGAATTGCGCTCTCGCCGATGTACTTACGTGCGGGCAGCATCTTCTTGGGGGCAAGTTCGGATGCGCCCTGCTGAAGGACGGGAAAGTCGCCGTCCGAGTACAACCAGGGCTGGTTGGCCATCTTGATCAACCGACCGGCGTCCAGATCCGGGAGATAGCGAGACTTGAGGAGAAACGCGACGCTGTCGACCGAGATGCCCAGCAGTTCTGCGGCCTTCTGTCGGCTCATCGCGAACGTCGGGGCATTCTTCGGGGCGATCTGGATCAAATTGACCATGCGAACTCCTGTAAGTGTTCAATTGTTGCGGGCTTGGTACAGCTGACATGACAATTCGCCGATTATCAACCTCTAGCTGATTTCCGACTTGTAGATGAGTCGGTTGTCACCATCCGAGTTCACGCAACCGGGGATCTCCGATCCCGAAGTGGTGGCCGATTTCGTGGATCACTGTTCGGCGAACTTGCTCGATCACCTCGTCTTCGGTGCTGCAGATCGCACAGATGGCCCTGCGGTAGATCGTGATGCGATCGGGAAGGACGCCGGCGTACGTGGTGGTTCTCTTGGTCAGTGGGATGCCCTGATACAGCCCGAGTAGCCCCGGTCGTCCACCTTCGAGTTGAACGGTCACTGCGACATTGGCCATCTCCGCACCCAATTTCGGTGGCAGGCTGTCGAGCGCCCGCTTGACCATGTCCTCGAACTGGCTGTCGTCCACGTCGATCATCTGCCCATTGTGCGTGCGGGGGCGGGATCCGGGTGTGTCCATGTGGAAACAGTGCAGCTTACGGCTATGTTCATTGCGTGGCCGAAGACCTCTATCACCGTTACGAATTCACATTCATCGTTCAGATGCTGACAGTCTCGCAAGAGCAGGCGATCGAAGAGAGCTTGGGCGGAAGGGTCGAGGACCGACGCGGGCTGCAGCTGCTGACGCTCACCTCGGAAGGTATGCGAGCGGCGACAACGGCTATCACCGTGGTGGACCAGTTGGTGGCTGCAGGCGTGCGTCCCCAGCGGACACATCCCGATCTGGTGTCACGTCAGGACATTGCCGACCGTGCGGGGGTGACGCGGCAAGCTGTCGGGCAGTGGGTGCGAGGGGTCCGGCAGGCGGCTACGCCTTTCCCGATTCCGTACAACTCGGTTGCCGGGGGGATCTGGTTCTGGGGCGACGTCCTGGATTGGTTGCGCCGTCAGGGGTACAGCCAGGACACCGGTTTGCGCTACCCGACGCTGGATGAACATATTCGCATCGACCGCCATATCGCGATCAATCACAAGACTGTGGGTTGATCGATCAAACGGTTTGCTTAAAAATAGCTATTGAAACAAACCGACGGTAGGTATAAAGTCCCTAAATACCTCAATCAATCTATCGGTGCGTCGGTCCTGCTCTGGGGGGAGTCTGGTCTGCGCTGCAGATACCCGAGCATGCGAGCAGGAATTCATGGTTTCGACCCCCGAAGTACGACCGATGCCCAAATCGGCCGCGCTCACGACTTCTGTGGCTATTTCCAGCGATGTAGCAACGGCTAAGCTACGTGAAGGTGTATCGGGCAGGGGCCGTCTGCGAGCGGCGACGGCGGCGCTGTTCCGGCGCTCACGCCCACGTACGACCTTCGCGCCACCGTTGAGCGTGCTTCTTCTCGTCACCTCCGACAACGGTCTCTCGCAGCGGGCCGGTCTTGTTCTTCGCGAGGCGGGACACCAAGTCCGTACAGCCGTCGTCGCCGACGCGGACGCAGTGCTGGCCGCGACTTCTTCGGGAGATTTTGACCTCGTCATCTGCCCGTTCTTGAAAGCCTATGTCCCGGAATCTGTTTGGCAGCGGTGGACAACGATCATCATCCATCCCGGCCCGCCCGGAGATCGCGGGCCGTCGTCGCTGGACTGGGCGATAACGGATGGCGAACCGATCTGGGGTGTCACGGCATTGCAGGCCGCTGAGGAACTCGACGCCGGGCCGGTGTGGGCCTGGCGGACGTTCGAACTCCGGAACGGGGCAACCAAATCCTCGGTATACAACGAGGAAGTCACCGACGCGGCGATGGAGTGCATTACGGAGGTCGTCGAACATTTCCGGACTCCTGACTTCCAGGCGATCCCATCGGACCTAGTTGCGCGGCCCGTGGCTTCGACCCGATCGAGGCCCAGCATGAAACAGGCCGATCGCGTTTTCAGCTGGGAGCAAGACGCGTCGAGCATCGTCCGCGCCGTCAACGCCGCCGACGGGTTTCCCGGCGTCGCCGTTCAGTTGGGGCTCGACCGGGTCTACGTCTACGACGCTCACCTCGATACCCACGTCGATGCAGCGCCCGGCACCATCGTCGAGTACTTCCACCAGGCAATACGTGTTGCCACCAGTGCGGGCTCCGTTTGGATCGGACATGCGCGGCTCGTCGGCGCCGGCAATGTCAAACTTCCGTCGACCGCGGTCGTACGTCCGGACGTGTTCGTTCCACAGGTCTGGGAGAGTCGTTACCCCGAGACCGACTATCACCGCGACGGCGAAATCGGATATCTCTCGTTCCGCTTCTACAACGGTGCGATGAGTACGAAGCAATGCGCGCGACTGACCTCCAGGCTCCGCTGGGCGATCGCGCAGGACACCAAGATCCTTGTCCTGACGGGTGACTACGACAGATTCAGCAACGGTATCCACCTCAACGTCATCGAGGCCGCGTCGGATCAAGCCGGAGAAGCGTGGGCCAACATCAAAGCCATCAACGAGATCGCGAAAGCGATCGTCACCTGTACGGAACAGGTTGTGGTGGCGGCATTCACAGGCAACGCCGGTGCCGGCGGGGTCATGCTCCCGCTTGGAGCCGACGTAGTCGTGGCCAGGGACGGTGTGGTTCTCAATCCTCATTACGCCACGATGGGCCTGTTCGGCTCGGAACTGCACACGTACACACTTCCGGCTCGGGTCGGCGAGCAGCAGGCCCGCAGTCTGCTGGCCGAGTGCAGTGCGATCGGCATCCGTCGAGCCTTGGACATCGGACTTGTCGACGCGATCGGCCCCAGGCGGCCGGATCTGTTCGAGGCGTGGTTGCGCGAGGTCGCCACCGACTTGCTCGAAGGAGATCGGCTGGAATCGATGCTGGAGTGCAAACGTCTTCGACTGGAACGTGATCCGGTGGAGCCCTACGAGGAGCGTGAGCTCGAAGAGATGAAGATCGACATGTTCGGTGACCGCAACGGGTTTGCCGAGAAACGCCGGAACTTCGTGCTCAAGCTCTGATCGACACGCTGTTCGCCGACGCGACACGGGCAGTGCGAACAACGTCCCACAGTCGTCGCAGCAGGTCGTCACGCCTCTGCGCAGTGGACACGCTCGGGGCCTGATTGGTCGATACCGACGCAGCCACGGTGAGAATGGCTGCCACGTTGTCGGCGGTGTCGATCACCTGCAAATGCCGAGGTGACAGTGTCGACGGCCAGCGGTGTCCGGCCTGTGCCTGCAGGGCTTCGGCGACCAGCGTGCGAGCGTCGTTTCCAGGCATTCCGGTGGCTACGGCCGGAAGCCCGCCGAGCACCTCGGCTGCGTCCCGAACAGCTTGGCGCAGTTCGTATTCGGCTTCGCGGAGTCCGATCGATTCGGCGCTGCCCGCCACAGTGGGAATGGAGAAGACCGTCCATCGCAAGACGTCCGGGCCTTCCTTCGACGGCACGAGTCCGACTCCCGGCTTGCCGACGGCGCCGATCTGTATCCCTTCACCCGTTGCGATCGCAGCGCGCGCGAACTCGGTCCCGGTGGGCAGACCACGTACATCACCGGCCGTGGGAAGGACCAGGCGGACCTCGGCAGCCTCCGAGCGCGCGATTCTGAGCAGGGTGGGCACACCGGAAGCCGTGACTCCCGGCCATTCGAGATCGTGGCGGACCGCGGTTTCCGCGTCGGCGGCGCCGATCAGGTGCATCGGCGCCCACGCGGCAAGGGCGTCGATGACGTCGTCCGGCGCAGCGTCGCCGGCGAGCCATGACGCTGCCCACACGGTGAGGGTTGCGCTGGGAGAACTCATGACCGTGAAGTTTAGTTCGGCGTGGCGACATGCGCGGCCCCGGCGTTGTGACCTAGCGTGAACCGGCGTGAGCGGTGGCAACGGATACGGTGACATTTTTGCGGGTCATACCCGCAAACAGAAGCGCGTGACGCCTGAAGTGGCGGCCGAGCGTGATCTTGTCGTCGAGGATGCGGCGACGGGATTCTGCGGTGCGGTAGTCGGTTTCGAGCGCACGTACGACGGCGATTTCGTGCGGCTCGAGGACGGTCGTTCCCGGACGCGGTTGTTCGCGATGCGCGAGGCGGCCTTCCTCATCGACGGCTCACCGGTCACCCTCGTACGCCCGGCCCCCAAGCCCGTGTCCACCAAACCCGCACGGTCGGCTTCGGGTTCGACCCGAGTCGAAGGCTTACGTGCACGCACGGCACTGCCCAGCCGGATCTGGGTGGAGGGAGTACACGATGCTGCCCTCGTCGAGCGGGTGTGGGGCCATGACCTTCGCGTCGAAGGTGTTGTCGTCGAACATCTCGAAGGGCTCGACAATCTGGGGGAGCGGCTTGCCGAATTCGGGCCGGGCCCCGGCCGCCGTGTCGGTGTCCTCGTCGACCACCTGGTCACCGGTTCCAAGGAAACCCAACTGACTCAGGGCCTCGGCCCGAACGTGTTGGTGACCGGACATCCGTACATCGACGTGTGGGAGGCCGTTCGTCCCAAATCTGTCGGAATCGCCTCCTGGCCGAAGATTCCACGCGGCGAGGATTGGAAGACGGGAATCTGCCGCGAACTGGGCTGGGGGACACCTCAGGAGGGCTGGCGGCGGGTCTACAACTCGGTCGAGAGCTTCCGCGATCTGGAAGCTCCCTTGATCGGTGCCGTCGAACAACTTGTCGATTTCGTTACCGAGCCGAACTGACGTAGCGGCGGCCTGGGTCACACATTCTGGTTAGATGGTGTTGTGGCTGCACTTATTTGGCTGATCGGAGCACTGGTGCTCGCCGGGGCCGAAGCGCTGGTGGGGGATTTCTTCCTGCTGATGCTCGCCGGTGGGGCGCTCGCTACTGCCGGTGTCAGTGCTGTCACCGACTTCCCGGTGTGGGTCGACGCCGTCATGTTCGGAGTGTTCTCCGCCGCCCTCGTCCTGGGCGTGCGACCGATCATGTTGCGTCGCTTCGGTAGTCCGCCGCCGACCCCGACCGGAATACAGGCACTCGAAGGTAAGCACGCTCTGGTTCTGGAAGAAGTGGGCGAGCATTCCGGGCAGGTCAAGTTGGACGGCGAGGTGTGGACTGCCAGGCCGTACGACACCACCGAGGTGTACCCGCCGGGTACCAAGGTGACGGTGATGGAAATCAACGGCGCAACAGCAGTCGTCTGGAGGGGACCTTAATGGCAGCACTCATAGTGCTCGGTGTGTTGGTGCTATTCGTGATCTTGGTGGTCGCGAAGTCGGTAGCACTGGTACCGCAGGCAGAAGCCGCGGTGATCGAGCGGCTCGGTAGGTATTCGAAGACGGTGTCCGGGCAGCTCACGTTCTTGATCCCGTTCGCCGATCGTGTGCGCGCCAAGGTGGATCTTCGTGAGCGGGTGGTCTCCTTCCCACCGCAGCCGGTGATCACCCAGGACAACCTGACACTGTCCATCGACACGGTGGTGTACTTCCAGGTCACCAATCCGCAAGCTGCGGTGTACGAGATCAGCAACTACATCGCTGCCGTCGAGCAGTTGGCAACCACCACGCTGCGAAACGTCGTCGGCGGAATGACCCTCGAAGAGACGCTTACCTCGCGTGATTCCATCAACGGTCAGCTTCGTGGTGTCCTCGACGAGGCGACTGGTCGCTGGGGCCTGCGAGTGGCCCGCGTCGAACTCAAGAGCATCGATCCTCCGCCCTCCATCCAGGAGTCGATGGAAAAGCAGATGAAGGCGGACCGCGAGAAGCGCGCGATGATTCTGACGGCTGAAGGCCACCGCGAATCCGCTATCAAGACAGCCGAGGGCGCCAAGCAGAGCCAGATTCTTTCCGCCGAGGGCAACAAGCAGGCCTCGATCCTCAACGCCGAGGGTGAGCGTCAGTCCCAGATTCTTCGGGCCCAAGGTGACCGCGCGGCCAAGTACTTGCAGGCCCAAGGCGAGGCCAAGGCCATCGAGAAGGTTTTTGCTGCAATCAAGTCCGGTAAGCCGACTCCGGAATTGCTTGCATACCAGTATCTTCAGACGTTGCCGCAGATGGCGCAAGGCGATGCGAACAAGGTGTGGCTCGTACCCAGCGACTTCGGTGACGCGCTGAAGGGATTTGCCAAAACGCTTGGCGCGCAAGGGCAGGATGGCGTTTTCCGGTACGAGCCGCCGGCCGCCGAAGAGAATCTTCCCAATCCTGAGGACGATTCAGCCGAGGTGGCGGAGTGGTTCGAGACCAAATCCGATCCGGCTATCGCGGAAGCAGTGCGCGCTGCTGAAGTTGCTGCACGCACACCGGTCGAAGACCCGGCAGCTGCGGTCAGGCACCGCCGTGAGAGTGCGCCCGAGCAGCCTGGATTCGTAGATCCCGCGTTGCCACAGCAGGGCGAAAATCCTTGGCCGGGTCAGTTGCCGCTGCCGCCCGAGCGTGAAGATTTCCAGCAGAAGTACCCGTACCAGGGGCAGCCGCCCGAGGGTGGCCAGCGCCAGTAGACGCCTCTCGTAGCGAACGTTGATCGGGACGGGCACTCATCACCTACGTGATGAGTGCCCGTCCCGTTCCGCATACGGCGATCGCCCAGAGGACACTGACGAAGGTTCCCATGATGAACTGCTCGGACGCATGAGGTTCGCGAAGTTCCGGGTACCGCGCGAGCCCCTTGACTGCCAAGACGATCGCGATCCCCTCCGGCCAGGTTGCGAGAATCGATGCCGCCACCGCGAGCCGTTCGAGGATGCCGATCACACGTCCGCCGCGAAGAGGTCCGGCGTCCGGTGCCGGGCTCCCGTCCGGTTGGCGACGAGCGATCTTGAAGGTGGCAAGTACCAACGGTGCACCGGCCGTGGCGGCGGCAAGTACGCACAGGACAAGCGTCGCCCCGAGAGCGAAACCGGTGACCGGGGTCGTTCGGGTCGATGCCAGTGCGGCAACACCCAGCGCCGGAAGAGCCACCACGGACGACGCCCATTCGGGGACTTCCAGTCGACCACGACTGAGCGGTCCCAGTGCCGCTGCAACTGCTGGTGCCGCGGCGGCGACGGCGAGCGCGATCAACGCCAGAACGACCATGTATTCGAGCCCCCTGCTGTGTCGACGAGTTTGTACCGGTGCGAGCGTGAGCAGTCTAGGGCTGGAGTCTGACCAAAAGTCGTTCTGCGAGTCTGCGCCCGGCGAGTTCTGCGTGCCACCCGGCTGTCAGGAGTCGCTTGGACATGGCCTGTTTGGTGATTCCGAGGTGGGCCGCTGCGCTGACCTGAGTGAGTCCGCTGTCCATCAGGGCGATGGCTTCGCGTCCGTCCTTCGTCTGTCTCGTGACGATCGTTCCGAGCAAGGTGAACGCGGCATCGACATCTGCGGCGAGTTCGTCGCGTGAGCTGTCCGCCGGCGCCTGTTCGACGGCAATTCTGGCCGGAGCTCGCTTGGCTCGCTCGACGGCGATCCGAGCAGCTTCGAATGCCGGTCCGCGTCCGGCCCGGGTCTGCCGTGGGAGAGGCTGCTCGACGGGACCGATCCCGATCCCGACACTCCAGTGCTCGCGCCGAATCAGCTCGAGTGCGACGAGGACGAGTAGCGCCGGATCGTCGGTCACCGCTTGAATCTCGTCGCCCGCTGTGCGCTCGAACGGCCGCAGGAGCCTGCAATCGGCCATGTCGTCGATGATGTCCCCGACGCGGTCGACATCCCGTCGGCTACCTCGCTGATCCACCGTCAGTACAAACATTAGTCAATGCTAGATAGTTGACTTTCAATAGTCAATCGTTTTGGGTTGACTCAATCAAATCAACCTCTTGGGGTTGACCGTTGTCAACGATGGTTTCGCCCGGTGAAGGCTGACGGCGAGCGTCGAACACCAGACCGGCGATGCCGATCGCAATGCAGATCCCGGACAGAATCAGGAGACGAGGATCGGCTTCGCCGGAGAGCGCATCGCCCAGAACGACAATCCCAACAGTGCCGGGCAAGATGCCGACGACGGTGGCAAGGATGTAGGGCACGATCCGGATCGACGAAATGCCGCAGCAGTAGTTCACCACCGAGAAGGGGACAAACGCGATCAAGCGCAGAGAGCCGACGGCCAGCCACCCCCGCTTTTCGATCCGCTCGTCCACCCGCCGGATCGTCGGACTCGAAATCCGTTGCCACACGACGTCGCGGCCGATGGCGCGGACCAGGTAGAGGGCCAGAACGGCGCTCACAGTCGTTGCCGCCACGGTAAGAGCGATGCCGGTCACCGAGCCGAAAAGAACCCCCGCGCTGAGCGTGAAGACGGTGCGCGGGAACGGCGCGACGGTGACTATCGAATGAACCAGGAAGAACACGAGGGGAAACGCCGGGCCAACCGAGTCCGCCCACTCTCGCACCTGGGACACCGTGGGATGTGGGGCGAGGAGGGCTGCGAGGAACAAAGCGAGCACTACCAGGACTATTGCGATCAATCTTCGGTCCAGCAGGCGTCCCATCACAGGTCACAAGGCTACCTGCGAACGGTGAACCGGGCCGACTGCCGACCCGCAATCGTGAGTCGAACATCGCCACGGGGGCGGGAAAGCGACGTGCTCCAGGCGACAATGAAACGGCGCTGTGACGAAAACCACTAGGCTTTCGGAGTGGCCTTCACCTGCAGTCCCGGCCAGTGAAACGAACTCGCGGGTAACCCGCAAACATGCTGAACAATCGCTAGGTAAGGGCCGGTTACACGTGCACGAACGACCGAATCCGCACGTCGCCCGGCCGGTCGGAAAGTGGCCGCGAACAGCCCTGTGAAGAACATGACGTGATCCTCACGATATCTGGGCTCAACCGCGGGTTAGCATCACAGAACTAACGAACAAATCCGATTATCGGTAAAGCGCTCACGCAAAAAATGAGAGGGAGCGGACACAGTGTCATTAGCTTCAGAAGCCGAGGCTGTCGAGCAGGCGTACGCGGAGTGGCAGCGCTCCGTAGCCGGTGTGCTCGCCAAGTCCCGCAGAGTCGACGCGGCAGAACTGGGCCCCGAGCCACAGAAACTGCTCGAAACCGTCACCTACGACGGTGTCACTGTCGCACCGCTCTACAGCCCACGCGACGAGCGTCCCGAGCAGAGCTTGCCGGGCACTTTTCCGTACGTGCGTGGCGTCGACGCTCACCGTGATGTCAATGCCGGTTGGTTGGTTTCCGCTGCTTTCGGAACCGCTTCGGCGGCCGAGACCAATCGCGCCATCCTGGACGCCCTCGAAAACGGAGTCAGCGCACTCTGGTTGAAGGTGGGCGCCGACGGCGTTCCGGTCACCGACCTCGCCGCTGCGCTCGAGGGCGTGCTTCTCGACCTCGCACCGCTCACGCTCGATGCAGGCGCAGCGACAAACGATGCAGCCCGAGCACTCTTCTCACTCCTCGATGCACGCAGCGAAGCCGGCGACGGTGTCAGCGATCGCAGCAGTATCCGAGTTCACCTCGGTGCAGCACCGCTGACCAGTTCGTTCTCCGGCGCAGCCGACGTCGAACTTGCAGGCGCAGTCGAGTTGGCCGCCCTCGCCGCCGCTCGTGCGGAAACCGTGCACGCGATCACCGTCGACGGCACGGCCTTTCACAATGCGGGTGCCGGGGATGCCGAAGAACTCGGAGCCGCAATCGCCGCCGGCCTCGAGTACCTCCGTGCACTCACCGCCCAGAGCGGCCTGACCATTGGTGCTGCGTTGTCGCAGTTGGCTTTCCGCTACGCGGCAACCGACGATCAGTTCCAGACCATCGCGAAGTTCCGCGCCGCACGTCTCGTATGGGCACGCATCGCCCAGGTCTGCGGAGCTTCCGATTTCGGTGGAGCGCCGCAGCACGCAGTCACCTCCGCCGCGATGATGGCTCAGCGTGATCCCTGGGTGAACATGCTGCGCACGACCCTCGCCGCATTCGGCGCCGGCGTCGGCGGAGCAGACGCGGTGACTGTTCTTCCGTTCGACGTCGCCCTGGCCGACGGCACCCTCGGCGTCAGCAAGTCCTTCTCCTCGCGCATCGCGCGCAACACACAGCTGCTCCTGCTCGAGGAGTCGCACCTGGGCCGTGTCCTCGATCCGTCGGCCGGGTCTTGGTACGTCGAAGACCTGACACAGCAGATTGCCGCCACCGCGTGGGAGTTCTTCCAGGAAATCGAAGCAGCCGGAGGATATCTGGCGGCACTCGAAGCGGGAATCGTCTCCGGTCGCATCGCTGCCACGAAGGCCAAGCGCGACTCCGACATCGCACACCGCAAGACCACGGTCACCGGTGTCAACGAGTTCCCGAACCTCGGCGAAACGCCGCTGTCCGCCGAAGCCGTCGAGCCCGGCCAGTCCGTCGCCCGCTACGCAGCTGCATTCGAAGCGCTTCGTGACCGTTCGGACGCGTTCCTCGCCGCCGGCGGCGCCCGTCCCACTGCGCTTCTCGCGCCGCTGGGCTCGGTTGCAGAACACAACGTGCGCACCACGTTTGCGTCCAACCTGCTCGCTTCGGGTGGTATCGATGCAGTCAACCCCGGCCCGCTCGAGGTGGGCGCCGAGGCCATCTCCGCTGCAGTCAAGGCTTCCGGTGCCACCGTCGCCGTGCTGTGCGGCACGGACAAGCGTTACGGCGAGAGCGCCGCAGCGGCCGTCGCCGAACTTCGCGCCGCCGGCATCACCAAGGTGCTGCTCGCAGGACCGGAGAAGGCAGTCGCCGACGCGACCGGCGATTCTCGCCCGGACGGATTCCTCACCGCCCGCATCGACGCAGTGTCGGCTCTGACCGAACTGCTCGACTTCATCGAGACGGGAAGCTCCAAGTGACGACACGAGAGGTCAAGCACGTGATCGGCAGTTTCGCCGAGGTCCCACTCGAGGACCCGCAGTCTCCGGCACCCACACCGCCGTCGGTCGAGCAGGCCCAGGCGCTCATCGAAGAGGGCGCCAACGCCAACAACTACGCCGCCGAGCAGGTTGTCTGGTCCACCCCGGAAGGCATCGACGTCAAGCCGGTGTACACCGGTGCGGACCGCACGGCCGCCGCCGAGTCGGGTTACCCGCTCGACAGCTTCCCGGGCGCAGCGCCGTTCCTGCGTGGTCCGTACCCGACCATGTACGTGAACCAGCCGTGGACCATTCGCCAGTACGCCGGATTCTCCACTGCCGCGGAGTCGAATGCGTTCTACCGTCGTAACCTCGCGGCCGGTCAGAAGGGCCTCTCGGTCGCCTTCGACCTCGCCACACACCGCGGCTACGACTCCGATCATCCTCGCGTTGCCGGTGACGTCGGAATGGCCGGTGTCGCAATCGATTCCATCCTCGACATGCGTCAGCTCTTCGACGGAATCGACCTCTCGCAGGTGTCGGTCTCGATGACGATGAACGGCGCCGTGCTGCCGATTCTCGCGCTGTACGTCGCTGCGGCAGGCGAGCAAGGTGTCACTCCGGACAAGCTGGCCGGAACGATCCAGAACGACATCCTCAAAGAGTTCATGGTTCGTAACACCTACATCTATCCGCCGAAGCCCTCGATGCGGATCATCTCGGACATCTTCGCGTACTCCAGCGCGGAAATGCCGAAGTACAACTCCATCTCGATCTCGGGCTACCACATCCAGGAAGCCGGAGCGACGGCCGATCTGGAACTGGCGTACACCCTCGCCGACGGCGTCGAGTACATCCGCGCCGGCCTCGACGCCGGTATGGACATCGACAAGTTCGCACCTCGCCTGTCCTTCTTCTGGGCCATCGGCATGAACTTCTTCATGGAGGTCGCCAAGCTCCGCGCCGGACGCCTCCTGTGGGCCGAGCTTGTCGCCAAGTTCGATCCCAAGAGCGCGAAGTCTCTCTCGCTGCGTACCCACTCGCAGACCTCCGGCTGGTCCCTGACCGCGCAGGACGTCTTCAACAACGTTCCGCGTACCTGCGTCGAAGCCATGGCTGCCACCCAGGGCCACACTCAGTCCTTGCACACCAACGCACTCGACGAAGCGATCGCATTGCCGACGGACTTCTCCGCCCGCATCGCCCGTAACACCCAGTTGCTGCTGCAGCAGGAATCCGGCACCGTGCGTCCCATCGACCCGTGGGGTGGCTCGTACTACGTCGAGTGGCTCACCAACGAACTCGCCAACCGGGCTCGTAAGCACATCGAAGAGGTCGAGGAAGCCGGCGGAATGGCTCAGGCCATCAACGAAGGCATCCCGAAGCTGCGCATCGAGGAGGCTGCCGCCCGCACCCAGGCACGCATCGACTCCGGTCGGCAGCCGCTCGTCGGCGTCAACAAGTACGTTCCCGACGAGGTCGACACCATCGAAGTTCTCAAGGTCGAGAACTCCAAGGTCCGCAAGGAACAGCTCGAGAAGTTGGTTCGCCTTCGCGCGGAACGTGATCCGGAAGCCGTCGAGGCCGCACTGGCGAACCTCACTCGCGCTGCCGCATCCACCGAAGGCGGCATGGAGAACAACCTCCTCGCCCTCGCTGTCGTCGCCGCCCGCGCGATGGCTACCGTCGGCGAAATTTCCGACGCCCTCGAAAAGGTGTACGGACGCCACCAGGCCGAGATCCGCACCATCAGTGGTGTGTACCGCGACGAGGCAGGAACGGTGAGCAACATCAGCAAGGCGATGGAACTGGTCGAGAAGTTCGCCGATGACGAGGGACGTCGTCCCCGCATCCTCGTCGCGAAGATGGGCCAGGACGGTCACGACCGTGGCCAGAAGGTCATCTCCACCGCCTTCGCGGACATCGGATTCGACGTCGACGTCGGACCGCTGTTCCAGACCCCCGAAGAGGTCGCCAATCAGGCGGCCGACAACGACGTCCACGTAGTCGGTGTGTCGTCGTTGGCCGCCGGTCACCTGACCTTGGTGCCGGCGCTGCGGGAGGCTTTGGCTGCGGCCGGTCGTCCCGACATCATGATCGTCGTCGGCGGCGTCATTCCGCCCGGTGACTTCGACGAACTCTACGAGGCCGGCGCTGCTGCCATCTTCCCGCCCGGCACCGTCATCGCCGACGCTGCCAGCGGATTGTTGGAGAAGCTCTCCGCCCAACTGGGTCACGACAACAGCTGAGAAGGGGGTCACTGAAGATGGCACGTCAGCCCATCGACATTGATTCCCTCGCCGAGGCGGTGCGCGGAAATCAGCGTGCCGGCCTCGCTCGGGCGATCACCCTCGTCGAGTCCACTCGCGACGACCACCGGGCCCTCGCGCAGCAACTTCTACTGAAGTTGCTGCCGGAGGCCGGGGGAGCGCACCGGATCGGCATCACCGGCGTTCCCGGCGTCGGCAAGTCGACCTTCATCGACGCGCTCGGAATGTACTTGCTGGGCAAGGGACATCGGGTTGCGGTGTTGGCGGTCGATCCGTCGTCCACCCGCACCGGCGGCTCGATTCTCGGCGACAAGACACGCATGGCTCGGCTCACCGTCGAACCGAATGCGTACATCCGGCCGTCACCGACGTCCGGCACGCTCGGTGGTGTTGCCAAGGCAACCCGCGAGACCATCGTGCTTCTCGAAGCTGCCGGTTTCGACGTCATCCTGGTGGAAACGGTGGGTGTCGGCCAGTCCGAAGTCACTGTTGCCAACATGGTGGACTGCTTCACGTTCCTGACCCTCGCTCGTACCGGTGATCAGCTCCAGGGCATCAAGAAGGGTGTCCTCGAGCTCGCAGATCTGGTGGCGGTCAACAAGGCCGATGGCAAGCATGAGCGCGAGGCAAAGGGTGCTGCCCGCGAATTGGCCGGAGCGCTTCGCCTGATCTACCCGCACGACGCCATCTGGAAGCCGCCCGTCATCACGATGAGCGGCCTCGAAGGTGTCGGGCTGGACGAGTTCTGGGGAACTGTCACCAAACACCGTGAGGTGCTCACCGAAGCGGGACAGTTCGAGGAGAAGCGTCGCAAGCAACAGGTCGATTGGACCTGGACGATGGTCAACGATCAGCTGCTACGCAGGCTCTCGAGCAACGATCGGGTGCGTGCGATCCGGGCCGACGTCGAGCAGAGCGTGCGTGACGGTTCGCTGACGGCAGCGTTGGCGGCGGGGCGAATTCTCGACGCGTTCGACGGAAGCAACTAGCGCGGAAAGAACGAAATCCCGGGTATCCGAGCGCGGATACCCGGGATTTCTTCTGTGACGAGCTATCGTTCGCGTTTGACTGCAGGCTCGGTGAGTTCGGTCTCGACAGCGAGTTCGACTCCCGTGAAATCGCCTTCTGCCTCGGCCGGGGTGAGAGTGGACCGCTTCCACGCGTAGAACAGCAGCGCTGCCCACGCGCCGAGAATGGTCAGGTAACCGGCCACTGTGACCGCCCCGGTGATGTCGAAGGATTTGAACAGCTTCTGTGCGTTGGTCAACACGATGACGCCGCCCACCGCCGTTCCGAGCAAGGTTGCAGGTACGCGGCTGACCAGCCACGCCGCGAACGGAGCTGCGATGACACCGCCGAGCGCGAGACCGGCGACAACGAGGAGGTTTCCCGCCGACTCACGTCCCAATCCGACAAGGAATCCCAGCGACGCGGCTGACGCGACCAGAAACTCCGAGGCGCTGACCGAGCCGATCACGGTGCGCGGCGCGGTCTTTCCTCGTGAGAGCAGCGTGCTGGTGGTGATCGGACCCCAACCACCACCGCCGGATGCATCGATGAAACCACCGAACAGGCCGAGTGGGGACAGGAAACGTGCAGTGTGCGGGGTGGTACGAGCGTCCGCGACGGCCGGTGGGCGGACCGAAAAGCGCAGTGCCACATAGATACCGATGGCCAGCAGGATCGTCGCCGTGATGGGGACTGCCGCTTCGGTGGACAGACCCGAGAGCACAGTTGCGCCGATGAATGCACCGACTGCGCCGGGCACACCGAGCTTGGCGACGAGCTTCCAGTCGATGTTCTTGAACTTCCAATGCGACACACCCGAAGCGAGGGTGGTGCCGACCTCGGCCAGGTGAACAGCGGCGCTGGCCTGAGCCGGACCGAGGCCACCGATCATCAACAGAGTGGTTGCGGTGACACCGAAGGCCATACCGAGGGCGCCGTCGACGAGCTGGGCGCCGACGCCGACAAGGGTGAACAAAAGAAGGTTGAACATGAGAAGACAGACTCCGAGCGAAGAAGCGACAAAGTCAGGGGTGCAGGCAGCGAGAATCGCCGCTCAGCAACACGCCTGATCGAAGCATGCGCTACGACGAGTGGGCCAGAACGCCATCAATCCGAGCGCAAATGCCGGGGAGGCATCGTGGCTGGAAATCTGCACGTCAGGTCCTTTGTTCTCGTTCGTTGGTGTTCTGTCCATGCGAGCATAGCCGGTGACCGGCTCGGTCAACCCACGACGCGGGCGTAATTTCCCACTCGGTGGACAAGTCGATCGAAGAATTCCGCCGGATCGGTTCTGACCGCGATATCCGCGTTGGGCTCACGCTGCCAGTGCCCGACCCAGTCCGCGACCGTCGTTCCGATCAGCAGTGGACTCTCGGTTTCGACATCTACCGTTGCCGGTTTCAGCGTCGCCAGGCTCGGATCGAGCGCGACGGCAGCAGCGAAGGGATCATGCATGTGAGCAAGAAATCCCTGGTCGTATTCACGATGGAATTCCATGTAGAACCGGATTGCGTCGGACATATGCCTGATCACGCTGTTGGACGCGGAACTGCGGACGTCGGGACCGTCGTCAGGCGAGATGATCTCTTCCGGGGTGCTCCCGGCAGCTTCGGCGAGCCGACGCACATGTTCGGGGAACATCTCGATGGATTCGGTGACGTTGAGGCCGCAGATGATCGGGCGCCGGTGCGCGGGTACGACGGAGAACGCGTCGAACACCTCCTTGGCGGCGTGCGGATCCACCGAGACGTTCCACTCCGCGGTCGGCGTCGTGTTGCCCGGATAGTTGAACGACCCACCCATCACTACCAGTCGCTTCAGCAGAGACGGCAGATCGGGTTCACGTCTGATCGCCAAGGCCAGGTTGGTGAGCGGCCCCGTCACCAGCCCGGTGAGTTGTCCGGGGTACTCCCGGACGAGATCCACCCAGAGGTCGGTGGCGGTTCGGACCGAGCGCTTGCGACCCGAATCGGGGAGGACCGCATGGCCGATTCCTTGCGGACCGTGAGTCTCCTCGGTGGTGCGCAACGGTATGACCAATGGCTCGCGGGCGCCGAGTGCAACCTCGATGTTCGGGGCGCCGCAGAGCGCAAGCCAGTTCAAGTTGTTGGCCGCGACCTGTTCCACCGGAACGTTGCCGGCGGTGCTCGCAATCCCCAGTATCTCGGCTTCGGGGCTGGCAAGGAGATAGAGAAGCGCCAACGAGTCGTCGATACCGGTGTCGACGTCGACGATGAGCTTGTGCATGTCACTCATCGGTGGCCACCAGGATCGTCGGGGAATGCAGGACGGGGAAGTTCACCGACCGAGCGATGAAGCACTTCGTGTGTGCGGGGCCGTGAAGCTCCTGGGCCTTCTCGACCATCGACGCCTCCGCGACCAACACCGTCGGATTCAACGTCACTTCGATGAACTGGCCGCCGCCATCGGATTCCTCGATCATGCTGCCGACCGGCTGATCGCTGTAGTCGAGAACGACGACCCCAGCGGCAGCTGCCAGACCGAGGTACCAGAGCATGTGGCACTGGGCGAGGGAGGCAACGAGCAGTTCCTCGGGGTTCCATCGCTGCGCGTCGCCGCGGAAGGAGGGATCGGAGCTGCCGAGAAGTTCCGGCTTTCCGACCGCGGATATTGCATGATTGCGCGAATATCCCTGCGTGCTGGACGTTCCGGTTCCCAGATCGCCCGTCCACTGAAGGTCGAGTGTGTAGGTATGTGACTTCACAGGTCCATCTTGCCCTGAATGTGCCGGTCCCTCAGTGTGCCCACTCCGCCCGATCCGATCCCCACGGATGCGCCGGTTCGGGGTAGTCCTCGAACTCTGCCAGCGCGGGTCGTGCGGTGGTCACGTCGGCATGGTTGACAACAACATTCAGGCCGGGAGCGGTCGGCAGACCGGGATGGACGGTTCGGCCGGGTGCGTCGAGAAGACGGGCGCCGGTGCTGGCCAATGACACGTCGACATCGCGGCCACCGCCGTCCTGCGAGCGCAGCGTCAACGCGTCTAGGATCCCCGCTGCCAAGAAGTATCCGGTCGAGTGGTCGAGTGCCTGCGCCGGAAGTGCACCAGGGTTCTCACCGCCCTCGAGAAACGAAATGCCGGACGCGGCCTGCACGATGCTGTCGAAGCCACGGCGATTCGCCCACGGACCTTCCCATCCCCATGCGCTGACGCGCCCGTGAATCAGGTGGGCGGGAAGATCCTGCCCGATGAGCGCTTCGAGTGCACCCGGCCGGTAGCCGGTGACCAGTACGTCTGCGGTTTCGAGGAGTTCTCGGAACGCTGTCGCTCCCGCCGAGGACTTCAGGTCGAGAAGCGCCGACCGCTTGCCCTGTCCACTGTCGAGGTGCTGCCATCCGATCTCAGGGATCGCCGGGGGATCGATCCGCAGAACGTCAGCGCCGACCAACGCCAGGGCGCGCGTCGCGACCGGACCGGCGATGACGCGGGTCAGGTCGAGAACGCGTGGGCGCGTCGGATGCGTGCGGGGTTTTCCCTCGTCGCGTGCTCGGATGGATACCAGAGGCGCAGACCTCGCAGCTGCGCACTGCTCACTCAGGCGCCACTCGGTCTCGGTACGAACACGGACCGCGATGGCTCCGATCTCGGCGGCCTGCTGCTCGATCTCGATGGCGCTGAGTTCGGATATCCGTTGCGCCACTGCATCTTTGGGTGATCCGTGATCGAGCTCGAGGACGGCGAGCAGGCGGTCGCGATGGTGCGGATAGTTGCCGTGCGTGCGGACCCAACCGTCGCGGGCGGCAAAGAACCCCGAGTGCTCGGAGAACCCGTTGATCGGCTCGCCGCCGATCCGGAACAGTCGATCGCTCGAGAAGGACGCGGCGATGCGCTCGGGATCGAGGGTCCAGTGTCCGTCGCCCGGGCCGGTTGACCGATGAATCGCCGAGGCGAACGCCGCTACCGAGCCCGCAGCGAGGTCGAACACCGGCAAGTGCGCCGCAAGGAAACCCGCCGAGTCCGGGCATTCGATGTGCCCGCGTCGGTCGTCGGTGTGCACCCCGACGTCACGCTGGTATTCGTCGAGATAGAACCCGTACCCGTGATCCATGCGACGCCTTTCGGCAGTTCAGTGGCCGAGAAGCTCCCGGCACTTCTCTGCCAGCGTATCGCGGAGCGGCGCAGCACGATCCGCCAACTGTTGTTGCTGACGCACGTATTCGGCGCGGCCCGCGGGAGTTTCGATACGAATGGGGGAGTACCCGTACTCGGCAAGGTCGTATGGGCTCGCGCGCATGTCGAGTTCACGGGCCAGGAGCGCGTGTTCGAAGCACCGCATCACCAGGTCGGAATCGACGAGTGGCAACAACTTGAAACTCCACTTGTACAGATCCATACCGGCGTGCAGGCAGCCCGGCTGTTCGTGATCGATCTGAGTTTCGCGTGCAAGCGGGAGCGAGTTCTTGGGGGCCGCGTCCGGTGTGAAGAACCGGAACGCGTCGTAGTGCGTGCATTTGAGTGGCAGGGATTCGACGACCGCGTCGGTACCGGCGAACCCGAGTCGCAGCGGCACCGACTGGTGACGGATTGCGTCCTCGCCGCCGCGATAGACCATCGCCCATTCGTGGAGGCCGAAGCAACCCAGCACAGCGGGCCGCGCAGACGTCTGATTCAACAGATTCCACACGAATTCGACTGTGTGACGCCGACGCTCCAGCACTGAGGCCTCGACCGTCGCGGTACCCGAATCGTCGACGCGGTAGCCGGAGAAGGCTGCGTATTCGGCGGCGTTCTCGAGCGCGACTCCGTACCCGGGGTGCCAGCGGCGCAGTTGAGCGGGTTTGAAGTTGTAGTACGTGAAGAGGAAGTCGTGCACCGGGTGAGAGATACCGGCGCTACGACGCGCTCGGTGCGGCTCGACGAGCTTCTCCACCTCCTCGAGGTGAAGCGCCCGCCGAGCCGTCCACTCGCTCTGCGCGAGTGCGAGTGAATGCACCGAACGTGTCATCGATCAGCTGTTTCTTTGTCCGGGAACAGCATCCGTGCCGCGGTGCGTGCCGTCGCGGACCGTTCCGACGTACTCCTCGAGGAGATCCTCGAGCGCGACGATACCGATCACCACTCCGTCAGCGTCCGTGACAGCGCCGAGGTGCGAGCTGGCCCGACGAAGGCCGGCCAACGCTTCGGCCAGCGGTGTGCTGAGCGGAACGATGGGCAGCGGCCGGATATCCGACGTCGGAACGACGGTGTCCGGTCCAGCGGCCTCGTCGAGCACCTCGTCGAGCACGTCCTTGAGGTGCACGTACCCAGCCAGCGATCCGTCGCTCGCTCGCACCGGGTAACGCGAGTATCCGGTCTCGATGACCGCACGCTCGATCTCACCCAGTGTTGTTCCCGACGGTGTTAGGGGAATGGTCCGCACCTTGTCGAGAGTGATCAGGACCTCGGAGACGGTCCGATCGGTCGATTCGAGTGCCTGCTTCAAGCGCCGGTGTTCTTCGGCGTCGATCAGACCTTCGGATCGCGACTCACCGATCATCGCGGACAACTCCACCGCCGAGACCGTGACGTCGAGTTCGTCCTTGGGTTCGACGCGCAGAAGCTTGAGCACTCCGTTCGCGCACAGGTTGTAGAACGCGATGATCGGGCGAGCGATCTTGATGAACGCCAGATGCACGGGAACGAGCAGCATGGCCGTCTTCTCGGGGCCGGCCAACGCGATGTTCTTGGGCACCATCTCGCCGAGCAGGATGTGCAGCACGACGACGAGCGACAGCGCGATGGCAAACGAGATCGGGTGCAGCAATCCGTCGGGCAGGCCGACGGCTTCCATCGGCACCTCGAGGAGGTGCGCAATGGCGGGCTCGGCGACCTTACCGAGGAGGATCGAGCAGATCGTGATGCCCAGCTGAGCCGCCGCAAGCATGAGCGAGAGGTTCTCACCGGCCTTGATGACTGTGAGCGCCCGCTTCTTGCCTTGCGCGACCAGTGCTTCGAGGCGGTCACGTCGTGCGGAGATCAGTGCGAACTCCGCACCGACGAAGAATGCATTGCCGGCGAGCAGCACGACGGTGAGGAGTACACCGAAGAGGTTATTCATCGTCGGACTCCTTCTTGCTGTCGTCTGCGGATTCGGGTTCGACGTAAGCGGGGACCGGCGTGATGGTCACCCGGTCGATACGGCGGCCGTCCATGCCGGTCACTCGTGCAATCCACTTTCCGCGCGAATCACCGGACGAGTCGACGTCGGGCAATTCCACCTCGTCACCCTCGTCGGGGATGCGGCCCAGTTCGGTGAGCACCAAGCCGCCGAGCGTGTCGTAGTCGCCTTCGGGAGCGGTGTACCCGGTAGCCGAAGTGACCTCGTCGATGCGCAGGAGACCGGAGCACGACCATCCGTCGCCGACGCGCTGCACGTCGAGTTCGGGTTCGTCGTGTTCGTCGCGCACATCGCCGACGATTTCCTCGATGAGGTCTTCCATCGTGACGATGCCGGCAGTTCCGCCGTACTCGTCGACGACGAGCGCAACCTGCATGCCGTCGGAGCGGATTCGCTCCATGACGGTGTCCCCGTCCAGGCTCGACGGCACGACGGGAACACGTTGAGCCAGACTGTCGACGCGCGTCGTGCGCCGACGTTCGGCCGGAACGGTGAACGCGTGCTTGATGTGTACGACGCCGACCGTGTCGTCGAGATCGCCGCGAACGACCGGGAAGCGCGAATAGCCGGTCCGCGACGCCGTCACGATCAGGTCTGCGACGGTGTCCGAGAGTTCCAGCGATTCGATCTTCACTCGCGGAGTCATCAGCTCTTCTGCCGTGCGGTCACCGAACTGCAGTGAACGGTCGACGAGCATCGCCGTGCCCTTGTCGATGGACCCGCGCTGCGCGGACGTCCGCACGAGGGACCCGAGTTCCTGCGGTGATCGCGCGGAGCGCAATTCCTCCGCGGGTTCGATGCCCAGGCGTCGCACGATCCAGTTGGCGGTTCCATTGAGGCCGTTGATGGCCCACCGGAAGATCAGCGAGAACCCTGCTTGCAGGCCCGCAGTCGCGCGGGCGGTGGGCATCGGCTTGGAGATTGCGAGGTTCTTCGGTACGAGCTCACCGAAGATCATGGAGAACGAGGTCGCGATCACGAGAGCCAGGATCAAAGACGTTGTCGAGGCAGCGGATTCACTGAGCCCGACGGCCTTCGTGACCGGTGTGATGAACCGTGCCAGGACCGGCTCGGCCAGGTAACCGGTGATCAGGGTTGTGATCGTGATGCCCAGCTGAGCGCCGGAGAGCTGGAACGAAAGAGTCTTGTGCGCGTGTTGAACCTGCCGCGAGCGTCGGTCGCCGCCACGAGCAGCTTCGTCGACGGTGCTGCGTTCGAGCGCGGTCAGTGAGAATTCGGCCGCCACGAAGAGGGCGGTGCCTGCAGTCAGCGCGATGAAGCCGACCAGGCTGAGAATGGTGAAAACGATGTCCATGTGTCATCGCCACCTGAGATGTGCACGGGGGCCGCCGGGTTTGTCTCCCGGCTCGCTAGAGGAGCCCTCCGAACCGGCGGAATCAGAAGATTCCTCGGATAAAACGACGGGTGTAGCGCCGGGTAAGTGTGTGGGTGCCTCGGGCACCGGGTTCCTTTCGTCAGAGCCGAGTAGTTCTCGGCTGTAGCGGGCTCGGTCGGGTCGCCGAAGGGCACCCGACCGAGTTTTGTTTTCTGTTTACGGATCCAATGATACCGGCGGGTGCCCGGGAGTAGGGACCCGAGCACCCGCCGACAGTCACAGAACGTGGTTCACCAACCAGACGGAAGCGGCCGTCCTTCGGCAAATCCGGCGGCGGACTGCACGCCCAGAACGGCCTTCTCGTGCAGCTCCTCGAGAGAGCGCGCACCCGCGTACGTGCAGGTACTGCGCACGCCGGAACAGATCTGATCGATCAGGTCCTCGACTCCGGGGCGCTCGGGATCGAGACGCATCCGCGAACTGGAGATGCCTTCCTCGAACAATCCCTTACGGGCGCGATCGAAAGCCGTTTCGGTGGCTGTGCGAGCGGCAACTGCGCGCTTGGAGGCCATACCGAAGCTCTCCTTGTACGCGTTGCCCGCCTGATCGACTTTGAGATCGCCGGGGGACTCGTATGTTCCGGCGAACCACGAGCCGATCATGACGTTCGACGCGCCCGCCGCGAGGGCGAGTGCAACGTCGCGGGGGTGTCGAACGCCGCCGTCGGCCCAGACGTGCTTGCCGAGCTCACGTGCCGCTGCAGCACATTCCGCGACGGCCGAGAACTGCGGGCGTCCGACGCCGGTCATCATGCGAGTCGTGCACATGGCTCCGGGTCCGACGCCGACCTTGACGATGTCCGCGCCTGCGGCGATCAGATCACGGGTTCCCTGTGCGGAGACCACGTTGCCTGCGACCAACGGGACGCCGAGATCGAGCGCCTTGAGGGTGGTGAGTGCATCGATCATTCTCTGCTGGTGACCGTGAGCCGTGTCCACGACGATCACGTCGGCACCGGCGTCGACGAGTGCCTTGGCCTTGGCGCCCACGTCACCGTTCACACCGACCGCCGCAGCGACCCGGAGTGCGCCGCGCTCGTCGACTGCGGGGTCGTAGATGCCGGCACGGATCGCGCCGGTGCGGGTGAGGACGCCGGCAAGAGTCCCGTCTTCGTTGACGATGACCGCCAGCGGATCATGCTTGGTTTCGAGCAGTTCGAAGACCTCACGCGGTGTGGCGGTGACCGGGGCCGTGACGAAGTCGGTGATCGCGACGGTACGGAGGCGAGTGAACCGATCGACATCCGCGCAGGCAGCCTCGGTGACGACACCGAGAGGCTTACCGTCCTCGACCACCACGACCGCGCCGTGAGCGCGCTTGGGAAGCAGCGCCAGCGCATCGGAGACGGCGTCGTCCGGACTCAGCGTGACCGGCGTATCGGCGACGAGGTGGCGACTCTTGACGAACGCCACGGTCTCGGCGACAGCTTCGGTGGGGACGTCCTGCGGAATGATGACCAGTCCGCCGCGGCGGGCGACAGTCTCCGCCATGCGGCGGCCGGCGACTGCGGTCATATTGGCGACCACGACGGGAATGGTCGTTCCGGATCCGTCGGAAGAATTGAGATCGACGTCGAACCGAGAGGTGACCTCGGTCCGGTTAGGGACGAGGAAGACGTCGTCGTAGGTCAGGTCGTATGGGGGGCGTTGCCCTTCGAGGAACTGCACGTTTCACGAGCCTACCGTCGATTCCGCCGTAGCGCCCTCGGTATCGCGCGCTTGTGAGCGGGAGAGGGCGATCGTGGTCATGATCATGACGGCGACGGCGCACCCGATGAGAGCAATTCCGGGACCGTCGACGCGAAGGCGTTCGTCGAGCACTGTCATCCCCAGGAAGATGGCCGCGATCGGCTCGCCGATCGTCAGGGCGGGTAGCGACGCCGACAGCGGCCCGACCTGGAACGCGCGCTGTTGCAGGTAGACCCCGATTGCGCCCGAGGCGATCAGCGCCCACGTCTGCCATGCCGAAATCACCCCGACGACGCCGTGGCCGAGTAGGTCGGTGACGTACTTGGTGAATGCGACGGCGACGCCGTAGAAGATGCCTGCCGCAGAGCCGAGAAGCAGTGCGCGCCAGCCGCCGTCGAGTTTGGACAAGCCGCCGACAGTTGCGGCCACGGCCACTGCGACCGTAATCGTCAGGGGCACAGCCCAATCCGACCATGGAGCATTGCTGTCTCCCTCGGTGGGATCGCCGACGACGAGGAAGATCGCCAAGGAAATCGCGAGCATGATCGCCAGTGACCACGCGGAACGGGTGATGCGGATTCCCGAGAATTTGGCCGAGAGAGGCAGCGCGAACAGCAACGAGGTCACGATCAGCGGCTGCACCACCAACACCGAACCCAACGACAGTGCAACGGCCTGCATGACGTACCCGCCGCCGTCACCGATCAACCCGGCCCACCACCGAGGACTGCGAATCAACGACGCCACCAACGCCTCGCCCTCGGGAACCGCGGACGCCGCCCGTTGCTGAGCGACCGAAGCGCACGCGAAGAGCAGTGCAGCGAGAAGTGCGCAGAGAACCGAGATCAGTGGAAGATCACCCATTCCCTCAGTGTGCGCGCTTGCCCGCCCGATTTCCGGCAGACGGCTTTCCTGCGCCGGGTGCGCCGCGACGCGGGGTCAAGCCCTTGGACGCCAGACGCTCCGAACGGGTCGGGACCGGAGTGCCGTCCGCACGGATCTTCTTCACACTCTTCGGATCGGTGACGCGCCGCGAGGAGGCGGCGCGCTTGTCGCCGTCCTTCTTCATCCGGCCTCCGGCAGCGGTCCGGCCTGCAGTGTCGTGTTCCTGACGGCCACGCTTGGCGGTGTGCTTGACGGCAACCGTCGTATCGGGAGCCTCGACCGGAATTCCCGTCGGCTCCATCGCACCGGTGATGCGCGTGAGTTCAAGATCGTCAGGACGAACCCGCACACCGTGAACCTTGATGCCTGCCTGCTTGGTCAACTTCTCGACCGAATCACGTTCTTCGTCGGTGACGATGGTGACGACGACGCCTGATTCCCCGGCGCGTGCCGTCCGGCCGGCCCGGTGCAGGTAGTCCTTCGCCTCGGCCGGGGGATCGACGTGAACGACGAGCGTCACGTCGTCGACGTGGATTCCGCGCGCGGCGACATCGGTGGCGACCAGGACCGGTGTTGTCCCGTCGGAGAACGACGCGAGGGTCTTGGTCCGATTGTTCTGCGTCTTGCCGCCGTGCAGAGCCCCGGCCGAGACGCCGATCAAATGCAGTTGCTGCGCAAGACGATCCACACCGTGCTTGGTCTTGACGAACATGATGGTCCGCCCCGCGCGCGAAGCGATATGTGCGACAACGGATCTCTTGTCGTCGCGGTCGACGAAAAGCAGGTGATGCTCCATGGTCGAGACGGTCGCAACCGGGGGAGCAGTCGAGTGCGACGCCGGATTGCGCAGGTAACCCGCGACCAGATCGTCGACCTTGCCGTCGAGTGTCGCCGAAAAGAGAAGACGCTGACCGTCTTTCGGAGTCGTGTCGAGAATCTTCGCAACCTCGTCGATGAAACCCATGTCTGCCATGTGGTCGGCTTCGTCGATGGTCGTGATCACGACGTCGTCGAGAATCACCGACTTCTGGTCGAGTAGGTCGAGTAGGCGCCCGGGGGTCGCAATCAGCAGATCGACGCCGCGGGCAAGGATGTCGGCCTGACGCTTGATCGGAACGCCCCCGACCGCATTTGCCACACGCAAACCGATCTCGGTAGCGGCGTCGTCGAGTGCCTTGTGGATCTGGATCGCCAGCTCACGGGTGGGAGCGAGCACCAAACCGCGCGGACGATTCCGCTTGCTCGCCCCACCCTTGAGGCGCACCAGCATCGGAAGCCCGAAGGCCAGAGTCTTTCCGGAACCCGTCGCACCGCGCCCGAGTACATCCCGACCGGCAAGAACATCGGGGATGGTTGCCGACTGAATGGGGAAGGGGGCATCGATGCCGCTTCGGCGCAACGCGTGCACCATCACGGCGGGGATTCCGAGGTCGACGAACGAACGCCCTTCGGTCGAGGTGGGCGAGTCGATCGTCGATTCCTGCATTTGTCCAGGCTACCGGGTATCGGTAGACGCAGATGACCGCATCTACCGATACCCGCTGTGAATCAGGCCTCGATTTCGCTGCGGTCACCGCTCCACAGTGTGTGGAACTTGCCCGGCTTGTCGATGCGCTCGTAGGTGTGCGCGCCGAAGAAGTCGCGCTGACCCTGAGTCAGGGCGGCCGGCAGACGCTCCGCGCGGAGACCGTCGTAGTACGACAGCGAGGACGCGAACGCAGGTACCGGAATGCCGAGCATCGTCGCGGTGGCGACCACGCGGCGCCAGCTGTCGATGCCTGCCTCGATGGCCTCGCGGAAGTACGGCGCCAGAATCAAGCTCGGCAGGCTCGGATCCGCGTCGAACGCGTCCTTGATGCGGTTGAGGAACTGCGCACGGATGATGCAGCCACCGCGCCAGATCGTCGCCAGGTCGGCAGGCTTGAGGTTCCAGTCGTACTCGGCGCTGCCGGCAGCGATCTGATCGAAGCCCTGCGCGTACGCCACGATCTTCGACGCGTACAGCGCGGCCTGGATGTCGGCGGCAAACTGCTCGGCGTCAGCAGGCTTGTCGCCGAGAGAGCCGGCAGCCAGACCCTGCGCCTGAGCTGCGGCGCGCTGATTGCGGCTACCGGAGAGTGCGCGAGCAAATACGGCCTCGGCGATGCCGGTGACCGGCACGCCCAGATCCAGAGCAGACTTGACCGTCCAGCGGCCCGTTCCCTTCTGCTCGGCAGCGTCGACGATGACGTCGACCAACGGCTTGCCCGTCTCGGCGTCGACCTGGCGGAGCACCTCGGCGGTGATCTCGATCAGGTAGGACTCGAGGGTGCCCTTGTTCCACTCGGTGAAGACGTCGGCAACCTGACCGGCGTCGTAGCCCAGAGCGTCGCGGAAGAGGTTGTACGCCTCGCCGATGAGCTGCATGTCGGCGTACTCGATGCCGTTGTGCACCATCTTGACGAAGTGACCGCTGCCGTCGGGGCCGATGTGCGTGCAGCACGGGGTGCCGTCGACGTGAGCGGAGATGGACTCGAGAAGCGGGCCGAGAGCCTCGTAGGACTCCTTCGGGCCGCCCGGCATGATCGACGGACCGTTGAGTGCGCCTTCTTCGCCACCGGAGATACCGGCGCCGACGAAGTGCAGTCCGCGGGCGCGGATCGCCGCTTCACGACGGATCGTGTCGGTGTAGAGCGAGTTGCCACCGTCGATGATGATGTCGCCGGGCTCCATGGCGTTTGCGAGCTCTTCGATGACAGCATCGGTCGGGGCGCCGGCCTTGACCATGATCAGGACGCGTCGCGGCTTCTGAAGTGCGGCAACAAACTCCTCGACGGTCTCGGTGCGCACGAAATCGCCCTCGGAACCATGCTCGGCGATCAGGGCATCGGTCTTCGCGATGCTGCGGTTGTGCAGGGCAACGGTGTGACCGTGGCGGGCGAAATTGCGGGCAATATTCGAACCCATGACGGCCAGGCCGGTGACGCCGATCTGAGCTCGGGGTGATTCGGTGCTAGTGGTTGACATGCTTACAGCTTTCCCTCTCGGTCCGCGGCTGTGAAATCCTGCGCTGTGCGCAGCCGAAAACGGTGCGGCCGCGACGCGCGTGAACATCAGACCGTGCATACAAAACACGGATGCAGATCACTTTAATTGCAGTGACCTGCATCCGTCTCGATACAGCTTCCGGCACAGCCGGAAGGTTCTCAGTGTTCAGTTGTCGAGCCGCAGCTCAGCGCAGGTATTACCGCTGATCGCGCTTCGGGCCGTCGAATCCGTCATAGCTACGACGGTCGGTGCGGCTGCGGAAGCCGCCACCGCTGGTCGAGGCTGCACGGTTGTCGCCGCCTTCGCGGTTTCCCTGGTATCCGCCGGAGGAGCGGTTGCCCTGGTAGCCGGTCGAGGGGCGGCTGTCGCGGTCTCCGTAGGACGGACGGCTGTCGCGGTTGCCCTGGTAACCACCGCTGGAGCGATCACCCTGGTATCCGCCGGACGAACGGTTGCCCTGGTATCCGCCGCGGCTCTCGCCGTCACGGCTTCCCTGGTATCCGCCCGACGAGCGGTTGCCCTGGTAACCCGTCGACGGGCGGCTGTCGCGGTCTCCGTAGGACGGACGGCTGTCACGGTTGCCCTGGTAACCACCGCTGGAGCGATCACCCTGGTATCCGCCGGACGAACGGTTGCCCTGGTATCCGCCGCGGCTCTCGCCGTCGCGGTTGCCCTGGTAGCCACCCGAAGAGCGGTTTCCTTGGTATCCGGTCGAGGGGCGGCTGTCGCGGTTGCCCTGGTAACCACCACTGGAGCGATCACCCTGATATCCGCCGCGGCTCTCGCCGTCGCGGTTGCCCTGGTAGCCACCCGAAGAACGATTGCCCTGGTATCCACCGGACGAGCGGTTGCCCTGGTAGCCGCCACGGCTTCCACCACGATCACCGAAGGAACGCTCGCCACGAGAAGAGCTCTCGCGCAACGGTTCTCCGGTCGGCTTCTTGGCACCGGTGATGCGAGCAAGTTCAGCAGAACCCGGGGTGACGGCAACGGCTGCGGCATTGACGCCGGCCATACCGGTCAGACGCTTGAACTGACGCTTCTGGTTGGGCAGCACGATGGCGACAACGGTGCCCTTCTCGCCGGCGCGAGCGGTACGACCAGCGCGGTGCAGGTAGTCCTTGTGGTCGGCCGGGGGATCGACGTGAACGACGAGGTCGATGCCGTCGACGTGGATGCCGCGTGCTGCGACGTCCGTTGCGACGAGGACCGGGGTGCGGCCGTTCTTGAAACGCTCGAGGACGCGGGTGCGCTGGTTCTGTGCCTTGCCGCCGTGAAGCGACTCGGCAGCGATGCCGACTGCGCGGAGGCGGTCGGTGATTCCCTCGCAACCGAGCTTGGTGCGGGCGAACATGATGGTGCGTCCGTCGCGGGCACCGATCTCGGCGAGAACGGAATCCTTCTGTCCACGATCGACGAGGAGAACGTAGTGCTCCATCGTGTCGACGCTTGCGCGGCCGTCTTCGGTGGAGTGGGTGACGTGGTTGGCCAGGAACTGACGAACCAGCGACTGGACCTCACGGTCGAGGGTTGCCGAGAACAGCAGACGCTGTCCGTCTGCGGGGGTCTCACCGAGGATCGAGCGAACCTCGGGCAGGAAGCCCATGTCCGCCATCTGATCGGCTTCGTCGAGTGCGGTGATTTCCACCGAGTCGAGGATGCAGGTGCCCTGACGCAGGTGGTCGCCGAGACGACCCGGCGTTGCGACGAGGACGTCTACGCCGCGGCGAAGCTGATCGACCTGCTTGGCGAACGGCGTTCCACCGACAGCGGGGCGAACCGTGAGTCCGAGTGCTCCGGCGTAGGAGTTGAGGGAGTCGACCACCTGGAAAGCAAGCTCACGGGTGGGGACGAGCACGAGTGCGCGGGGACGCTTGGCGGCCGGGCGATCTTCGTGGCGTGAGAGGCGGGTCAGCATCGGCAGGCCGAAGGCGAGGGTCTTGCCCGATCCGGTCTGTGCGCGGCCGAGAACGTTGGTTCCGGCGAGCGCGTCCGGGATGGACTGCGCCTGGATGGGGGACGGGACGGTGATGGAGTTGCGCGCCAATGCGGCAACAAGCTGCTCGGGCAGGCCGATCTCGGCGAAGGTGATACCCGGCTCGGTGGCGACTGCTTCTTCGGCAGCGGGGGTGTTGACGGTGGGGTCTTCGATGTTCTCGGAAGACGACATTTGGACAGCGTTGGTCACGCGGAAACCTCTCCGGACTACGGGCACGTCGCGGAGCGGAAGAAGCCATGCTGAAATACACGACACAGTTCGCAAAGGGACGAGCCAGGGCACATGTCACCTGGCAATCCGAACGCATACTGCGGGGAATTGGGCTGTGTGCCGTTATATGTTGACGGACCACGATGGTGGCCGTGATCCACTCTACGCCACCGGGGACACCGAAGTCAGGTAGCCCCGCCTGTGACCTGCACTACTGCACGGGGTTACGCAGGTCAAGACTCAGTATGCGTTGAAAAGCAGTCGAAGTTCGGTGAGCCAGGGCACAGCAACCGCAACCGTGGGAACAACGAGAATCGCGACCGCCCCGAGATACGCAAAAACTGCGATGCGGGGATCTGCGTCGTCGGCCGAGAGGCGTTGCACCCGGATGAGCGTCGACGGCCCGCCCGCTGCCATTGCCCCGCGGGGTGCCGTCGATCCGGCACACGCGACAAGCGCCCGCGCGAGGGGAGTGGGACCGGTAGCCCTCACGGCTGAATCGTCGGCGAGCAACTCCACCAGGAGTTGTACCGATCCGAGCGCCGACTTGCTACGGACGAAGCGGGGGAACGCGTGATTGACGGCCGTGAAAGCCTCGAGGACCAGATCGTGACGAGCTCGCAGGTGGGAACGCTCGTGCGTCAGGATGGCTTTGACCTCGGCATGATCGAGGTTCTGCAGAGTGCCTTGACTGAGAACCACGCGTTGACGCAGACCTGGCAGGCAGTACGCGATCGGTTCGTCGACGTCCAGTACGCGCAGATCGGGTGTGCGTTCCACCGACGCAGGCATGGCGCAGTCGTCGAGAAGGTCCACCAACACACGGTGACGTGCACGGCGACGTCGGGTTCTCACAGCGACCTGGATGATCGAGAAGATCAGCTTCGCGCCGATCAGGAGCGTCAGGGCAAAAACAACCACGTACAGAATCCACAGCGGGAGCCCAAGTGCATCGATTTCGGCGGTCGGGGCCGTCGTCGGCCTACCGTCAGCGCCGGGAACGAGCAGCTGGCTGGCAATGGCCAGCCCCGAGCTGAATGCCGACAACACCGCAGCAATTGCGACGGCTTGCCACAGAACCAACGCCGCGCGTGGAGCGCGGTAAGGCCACGTGGAGCGGCTCAGGAGTGCGGGAACCGGACCGGCCAGCAACAAGGCAAGCAGTCCGAAAACCAGTGCAGTAGTGGCGTTCATGTCCTACACATCATGCACGACGAAATCAGTTCGGCCTAGAAATTCCGGGCTGCGCAGCCTTTTTCGCGGACTCGCGCACCTCGAGGGCAGCGAGCGCTTCGCGGAGAGCATCGGCTTCGTCAGCATTGACCTGTCCCACGAAGTGGACGAGCGCCGCAGCGCGACCGCCGGACTCCGGAGCCTGGGCCAGAGCGTCGACCATCAGGCTCGCGACCAACTCTTCGCGCTTGTTGACGGGAAGATAGCGATGTGCGCGATCGTCACGCTGCTGAATCACCAGATGCTTCTTCGCCAGGCGCTGCAGAACGGTCATCACCGTCGTGTACGCCAATTCGCGATGCGTCGCGAGTGCTTCATGCACCTGTCGCACAGTTTGCGGTTCCGATGTGGACCACAAATGATCCATCACCGCGCGTTCGAGTTCACCTAGACCTGCCATTCTTCGATTCTACGGACTTCCACGACGAAATACGTACTACTGGTAGTAGTAACCACCTCGGTGGGGGTGTGGTATTGGCCATAGTGATCTGCGTGACGGTTACGGTGGTGTGAGACGACGGAATTCCCGACAATGACGATGCCCGATAATTGCAAGCCAAACAGTCGATCCGCAGAAAGTAGCCGCACGTAGATGACGATCGACAGTTCGCCGGGCACCGAAGAATCGACATCACGGGCGCGGGTAGTCACGCAGAAAGCTGCCGGCATCATCCGTTTCGGCATTCGCGACGCACCGTTGACGGTCGTTCTACTTCTCACCATGTGGATCGTGGGTGCCGCAACCGGCAGCCTCGTTCACGGACCGTCCCGCGATCTCGAGCACACGATCGGTGCCGGCATGGGCTCGATCCAGCACGGCCGCATCTGGACTCCGCTCACGTCGGTGCTGTGGGCAGGAAACCTGCTCGGGTACCTCGGCGCGACCGTGCTCCTGATCGCAGTCGCCGCACCCCTCGAACGCCGAATGGGAACGATCAAGCTTGCGATCGCCGGCGCAAGCACTCAAATCTTGGGAGTCCTGCTCGGGCTCGGCTGGGCGTCGTTTGCGAAGGTGTTCGATTCCAGTTGGGGATTCCGCCTCCACGTGGGCTCCGCGGTCGGAGCCAGTGCATGGATCGTCGGCGCTGCGATGGCCGCCAGCTCGAACATGGGCACCCTGTGGCGCCGTCGCATTCGCGTCGGAACTTTGGCGTTGACGATCACTTTGGCCTTGTTCAGTGGTCAGCTGCAAGACGTCATCCGATTCTTTGCCGCTGTGGTGGGTTTGGTGATCGGACAGTGGATCGTCGGACGATCGGCGCGCGGTGAGCGCATTGCCGGGACACAGCGAGAGGGTCGCGTCCTGGTCGCCATCGTCGTCGCGGCGAGTGCGATCGGCCCGATGATCGCCGCATTGTCCCCGCAGGCGGTCGGCCCACTCGCGGTCCTCCGTGACCTCTTCCGCGGAGTTCCCTGGACTGTCGCCGAGGTTCGAGAACTGTGCGAGGAGTCGTCGTCGGATCCGGACTGCCGACGAGGACTCCTCGAGCTCAGACTCTCCGGTATCGGCCCGACTCTGCTCTCGCTGATGCCGTCGATCTTCGTTCTCGTGTTGAGTGACGGGCTCCGTCGTGGCCGCAGATTCGCCTGGATTGCGACAGTGTGTGCTCAGGTCGTCCTACTCGTCCTCTCGATCGGGAACTTCGTCATCAGGTTCGTCGACGCCGTCGACAGTGACAGCTTGTTCTACGGAATCAGCGATCCGAACGTGTACCGAACTCTGGTGCCGTTCCTGACACCGCTCTTCGTACTGATCCTGCTGATCGCGACACGTCGATACTTCGACGTCGCGGCCCCGGCCAAGACATACCGACGTCTCGGTGCTGCGATCGTGACCTTGCTCGCGGTCCTCGCCGTGATCTACGTCGGCGGCGGAATGCTCGCCAGGCACGGGTTCGATCGCGAGCCCACCGTAACGATGTTGCTCGCGGACTTCCCTCAGCGCCTTGTACCGCCCGTGTACCTGCAGTTGATCGATCCGCGTCTGCTTCCCGTGGACATCGAGTCGACGTTGCTCTTCGAGTGGACCGGCGTCGTGTTCTGGGGCGTCGCCGCCGTGTTGGTGTTCGTGAGTTTCCTCAAGCCGGTCAAGACCGCCGATCCCAAAGCCGCCGAACGAGCGCGATCCATGTTGATCGCCGGTACCGGCAGCCCCTTGTCCTGGATGACGACGTGGAAGGGAAACACATACTGGTTCAGCGCGGACGGTTCGAGTTACGTCGCGTATCGCGTCATCGCCGGTGTTGCTCTCACAACCGGTGATCCGGTCGGTCCTCCAGATCGCATGCGCACGGCGATCGAGGAGTTTGCCGAGTTCGCGTCGTCGAACGGTTGGATTCCCTGCTTCTATTCAGTGACCGACGACGCCCGAAGCATCACTGATTCCATGGGCTGGAGCGGCCTGCAGGTCGCCGAGGAAACCGTGCTCGACCTCGGACAGGTCGCGTTCACAGGAAAGCGGTTCCAGGATGTGCGAACAGCACTGAACCGGGCGAAGAAGTCCGGGATCACGGCCGAGTGGATTTCCTTCCCTCATGCACCCCTCGCGATCAAGGATCAGATAGTTGCGATCTCGGAGGAATGGGTGGCGGACAAGGGGATGCCCGAGATGGGATTCACCCTCGGCGGACTCGACGAGGTCGACGACGAACAAGTGCGGTGCCTGATCGCCGTCGACGAGGATCGCACCGTGCACGGTGTCACGTCGTGGCTACCGGTGTACCGCGACGGCAAAGTCGTCGGGTGGACACTCGACTTCATGAGGCGACGCTCCGAAGGATTCCGTCCCGCGATGGAGTTCCTCATCGCCTCCGCTGCACTGAAATTGGAGGAGGAGGGCGTCGAGTTCCTCAGTCTGTCCGGTGCACCGTTGGCAACAATCGCCGGTGATTCCGAGAGGAATGCGAACGAACCGGAGGCCACGACTTTCTCGGCGATGATGGACAGCGTGCTCGACCTACTCGGTCGCACCCTGGAACCGGTGTACGGATTTCGTTCGCTGTTGGCCTTCAAATCGAAGTTCCAGCCTCGGTACGTGCCGATGCACATGACCTTCGCCGATCCAGCCGCGTTGCCGAGCATCGGGAACGCGGTCGGACGGGCGTACCTGCCAACCGTGACGATCGGTCAAGGATTCAAACTTGTTCGGACGATTCTGGGTCGCTGATTCGCGATCGTCACGCAGGCTTTGCCGGCCCGCCGACGGCGCCGAACACGTGCCGGGTTCCGATCGGAACGATCAGCGGCCGATCCGAGACGGGATCGTCGATGACCGCAGCTTCGAGACCGAACACCTCGAGCAGAAGTTCCGCGGAAATGATGTCCTTGGGGACACCAGAAGCGACGACGGCGCCGTCGCGCATCACGATCAGATGATCGCTGTATCTGACCGCGAGATTGAGGTCGTGCAGCACCATCACCACGGTGCGCCCCATTTCCTCGTGGAGTTGATCCACCAGGTCGAGGACTTCCATCGAGTGCGCGAGGTCCAGATAGGTAGTCGGTTCGTCGAGAAGCAGAATGTCGGTTCCCTGGGCGAGAGCCATCGAGATCCAGGCCCGCTGGCGCTGACCGCCGGACAATTGATCGACGGGTCGATCGGCGAGATCCGAGACACCGGTCAGCTCCAGCGCTTCGGCGACCTCGCCCTCGTCGTCCGCGGACCACTGCCTGATCCACGACTGGTGCGGGTGGCGCCCACGTGAGACCAGATCGGCGACCGTGAGTCCTTCGGGCGCAACCGGAGTCTGGGGGAGCATTCCGAGCACCCGTGCGACTTCCTTGGTCTTCATCGAACTGATCGCCTTGCCGTCCAGGACGACCGATCCGCCCTTGGGCTTGAGCAGACGACCGAGCGCACGCAGGAGCGTCGACTTGCCGCAGCCGTTGGGGCCGATGACCGTCGTGATCACGCCGGTAGGGATCTCGAGATCGAGTCCGTCGACGATGATGCGGTCCCCGTACCCGAGCGTCAGGTTCTTGGCGACGAGACGCGAAGGAGTATCGGTGGACTGGGCGATGGTGGTCATGCTGTGACCTTCCGATTGTTACGAACCAACAGGTAGAGCAGGAACGGACCACCAAGTGCGGAAGTCACGATTCCGACGGGGAGTTCCACAGGCAGAATTGTTCGAGCGATGACGTCGCTGCCGACCACCAGTACAGCACCGGTCAGCGCGGACGCCACGATGGGCGGGCCGGCAGAGCGCACCAGACGCATGGCGACCTGTGGCGCAGCCAGGGCGACAAAGCCGACCGGACCTGCTGCGGCGGTTGCGATGGCGGCCAGCGCCACGGCGGAGAGCAACAGTTTGGCCTGCGATGACTGCAAGCGAACACCGAGAGAGGTGGCGTTGTCGTCGCCCAACCGCAGCGCTCCCATGGTGAACGATGCGATCACCGCGTAGCCGCCGACTACCGCGACAGCGATGGCTACCGGCCACATCTGATTCCAGGTGGCACCGTTGAGCGAACCGTTGAGCCACACCTGTGCGCGGGAAGCATCGTTGATGTCCGCCGAGATGAGAAGCCATCCCGTCGCTGCCACGAGCATGGCGTTGATGCCGATGCCGATCAGGATGAGGCGGAACCCCTCGACGCCTTTTCGCCATGCGAGGGCGTAGATCACCACTGCTGTCAGTAGGCCGCCGCAGAGTGCAGCCAACGGAATCCCCAGTGTGGCAAGCAGTCCCACGAACGACCCGCCACCGCCGAGCACGATGAGAGCAACCGCGGCAGCACTCGATCCGGCCGTGATTCCGAGGATGTCGGGGCTGGCGAGGGCGTTGCGAGCGATCGTCTGGGTGACCGCACCGGCAATGCCGAGTGCCATGCCGATGAAGAGTGCGGTGAGCGATCGAGGAAGTCGGAGATCGAAGACGATCAGGTTCTGTGTCTTGCTTCCATTACCGAGCAGGACGGAAATGACATCGGGGATCGAGATCGGATAGTCGCCGCGTCCGATGTTGATGCAGAGCAGAAGGAAGAGTGCGACCGCGAGCGCAATGCACACCGACACCGCGAGTGGACGGTAGACCAGCGAGAATCCACCGATACGAATCGACTTACGTGAGGGGACGGTCCGGGGGAGTACCCGGAGTTCTTGCTTGAGCGTCACAGACTTGCCAACTTTCTGCGGCGTACGAGAGCGATGAAGAACGGGGCGCCGAACAGGGCCAGGATGATTCCGACCTGCAACTCGCCGGGGCGCACGACTACGCGACCGATGATGTCCGCGGTGATCAGCATGACCGCACCGAGCAAGCCCGCGTACGGGACCAGCCAGCGGTAGTCGGGTCCGGTGATGGCCCGGGCCACGTGGGGGACCACCAATCCGATGAACGCGATAGGTCCACACGCTGCGGTCGCGGCGCCGGTCAGCAGGGTGATCGCGATGATGCCGAGTGTGCGACTGAACGCGATGTTCGTTCCCAACGCTTTTGCGACGTCTTCACCCAGGCTGAGGACATTGAGACCAGGCGTACTCGCCAGGGCGATGACCAAACCGAGTATCAGGAAGGGGAGGACCTGCCAGAGAACGTCGAACCCGCGACCGGACACCGACCCGACTACCCAGAAACGGTAGGCGTCCAGACTGGTCTGGTCGAGGATGATCACGGCATTGGTCATGGCTTGCAGGAAGAACGCGACGGCTGCGCCCGCCAGAGCCAAACTCAGAGGACTCGCGCCGCCGTTTCCGATGGAGGACAAGCCGAAGACGACGATGCTGGCGACGAACGATCCTGCAAACGCGAACCAGAGGTACTGACTCGGGGCGGTGAAGCCGAAGAGATAGATCGCCATGACTACGAAGAAAGCCGCGCCGGCGTTGAGGCCGAGTAGTCCGGCATCTGCCAACGGGTTACGCGTGTGTCCCTGAATCAGGGCGCCGGCGATACCGAGTGCGATGCCGACGACAAGACCCAGGATGGTCCGCGGAGCGCGCAATGTTCGCACGATGATGTCCGTCTGGGTGCCGTCCGAACTGAAGATGGCGTGGAAGATCTCGGCAAACGTCAGCGGACGTGCGCCCACCGCGATGCTCGCGAGCATGACGAGCGCGAGAAGAACCGTGAGCACCGCGAGACCGATCAGCCGGCGTCGACGAGTTGCCCCGACGCTGTTGTCGCGCGCGAGTTCCTCGAACCCTTCTTCGCGCGCCGTGCTTTCACGGACCACCTCGATACCGGTTCGATCGAACGGCCTGCGCAGAGCCCGGCGAACACCGATGGGCTGCTTTGTCTTCGCGTCACGCGTGACCAGACCTACCCATCCCTTTCCCGAGGTCCGGCCTGTGGCACCTTCGCGGAATCCCAGGTTCCACACGAGGAGACCAACGGCAATGGCTATTGCCGTCCCACCGAACACTGCGCGGTCGGCTTCGCCGCCACCGTTCTCGTCTCGGAGCGACTGAACGACGTACCAGCCGACGAGCAACGGAAGCAGGAACACCCCCGCGTCGAAAATCCCAGCTAGAACACGCATTCGGACAGGAGCCGGGCCGCGCGGCACTATGCGCCGTCCGTACGTCTCGCTGGGTCCTCGGGGATGTCCGTTCCCGAGCGGTTTGATCATCGTCACTGGCGGTTCGAGCTCCTGGTCTTTGTGCGCAGGGAATTCGCATCTTAGGTTACGGAACCCTATGTGGGTGTGCTCCCTGCGGGGCAAGTTCCTGTGAATATGCGGTGCCCACCGTCACAGTTCTTTACTCTTGAATTATGGTGAGGCTAACCTACATTAAGAACCACAAGACAACTTCGGCCGATTGGAGTGCACGGTGACAATCACCTTGACCACCCAGCATGCGGATGTTCGTGAATTCGAACTCCGGTCGAACGCATTGAGCCGCACCAGCGTTCGCCTACGAGCACTCAACCCTGACTACCCGCGCGTCTACGCGGTTGCCGCCATGTCAGGTGAAGGCAAACGGCGTTGGTGGCAGTTGAGTGAAGGCTTGTGCGGGGATCGGGTGCATCAGATGTTCGCCCGCTCGCTCCAGGATCTCGACAGTGCCGAAGCTGCGGCGATACAGGTCGCAACATCACTGATTCACGCTGTGGTCGGCAGGGTTGCCGCATCGATCGTCTCGGAAGGTGCCGCTTGGGATCCAGGCCTCGAGAACCTGTTCATCCACATGGACAGCGACGGCGGTATCGACTGGGCCGGGGTGATCGACGAAACTCTGCGAGTTGCGCCGAACGGACGGGAGTCCGGCAGTGACGGCGTCGTCGACATGCCGTGCGAAGAAGCGCTCCTCGTCTGGACCGCGCACCGTTGCCTGACCTCGCTACGGGCGATCTACGACGCCGTCTCCAGGTGTGCGCCCGTCGACCAGTTCAGATTCTGGGGCTTGGTAGGGGAGTCGATCCTGGGTGCAGCGGCATATGTCCCCATCTTGGCCGGCGGGGGCGAATCAGCCGCTCAGCGCCGCGGGCAGGGGCTGCTGGACGCTTTTGTCGCCGCCGGACTGCCCGTGCGTGCACGCCGCAAGGTCTCGCTGCGTCCTCGTTGGAACCAGTTCGACGAAGGGCTTGCTAAATTAGGTCAGCCTTGCCTATGATTGTGGAACAACGCGCGGAGAGCTACACCCCGCGAGAGTGACGAAACTGCCGGACCGCGCCGGAGTCCTGAGGGCTGCAGAGACTCCCGGTCCTTCCCACGGCGGGTTTCACATCGAATGATGTGAAACCCGCCGGTTCTTTTTCCAGACCTGATTCCAAGCTCGAGTTACCTCTCGTGTAATCAGGTAGGGAGTGGCAGCCACACCGGCGCCAGAGAATCACAGATGGAGATGGCATGGTCGACACTGCTGAGACCGCAGAGATGATGAAACGGCTCGGAACGGGCTTCGACGCCACCATCGGCCTGGAATACACCGAACTGAGCCCAGATCGCGTGCGGGCGCAATGGACCGTCAAGCCCACGCTGCACCAGCCCGCCGGGATTCAGCACGGGGGTGTGTACTGCTCGGTCGTGGAGTCACTCGCCAGCGTCGGTGGCACCGTGTGGCTGGGTGAGCGAGGACACGTGGTCGGAGTCAACAACAACACCGACTTCCTGCGCGCAACGCGGGAGGGCACTCTCACCGCTGAAGCCACCCCGATTCATCGCGGACGCACCCAGCAACTCTGGGAAGTTCGCATCACCGACGAGAACGACCGACTCGTTTCCAAGGGACAGGTTCGCCTCGCGAACATCACCGAGGTGGCGAAGATCGGAAACTGACAACACGGCAGTCGATCGAATGACGGAGGGCGGCTGTGGAGTTGAACTCCACAACCGCCCTCCGCCGGTCACTCAGGTGTTGATCAGCCGGCGGCCTTCTGCTGCTTGCCGGCAGCCTTCTTGGCTTCGCCATTCGAAGCGCTGCCGGACTCCGTCGCCTCCTTGTTCTTCTTCTCCAACTCGCCCATCGCGTTTCGCGCGAAGACCTGCTGCTCGGTGGACGCCATCTGAGCACGGCCACGCCCGAAGAACGTCACCGCCCACGACAAAAGCGTCGAGGCACGGGAACGGAATCCGACGAGGTAGAGGAGGTGAATTGCCAGCCAGGCAACCCACCCGATGAAGCCGCTGATCTCGAGCTTGCCCACCTTGGCTACCGCGCTGAAGCGCGAGATCGTTGCCATACTGCCCTTGTCGAAGTACTTGAACGGAACTCGTTCCGACGGGGACTTGCCGTCCAGTGACGCTTTGATCTGCTTGGCCGCGTACTTGCCACCCTGCATGGCAACCTGAGCCAATCCGGGCAGCTTGTCGAGCGACATCATGTCGCCGATGACAAAGACGTTGGGGTGCCCGGGCAGAGACAAGTCGGGATTGACCATGACGCGGCCGGCGCGGTCGGTTTCTCCGCCGCTCTGTTCTGCGAGCTGCTTGCCGAGGGGGCTGGCCTGCACGCCGGCGGACCACACCTTGCACTGCGACTCGATACGGCGAAGCGTGCCGTCCTTCTCCTTGATGATCAGACCGTCGTTGTCCACGTCGGTGACCATCGCGTCGAGCTGGATCTCGACGCCGAGCTTCTCGAGCGTCTCGGCAGCCTTGCGGCTGAGCTTCCCGCCGTACACGGGCAACACGGCAGGGGCGCCGTCGAGGAGCACGACGCGCGCTTCACGAGGATCGATCTTGCGGAACGCGCCGTCCAGCGTTCGACGGGAAAGCTCGGCGATCTGCCCGGCCAACTCCACGCCGGTGGGGCCGGCGCCGACAACGACGAAGGTGAGCAAGCGCGCACGCTCGGCGGGATCGTCCGACAGTTCGGCCTGTTCGAAGGCCCCAAGGATTCGTCCGCGCAGTTCGAGGGCGTCGTCGATCGTTTTCATTCCGGGGGCGAACTCCGCGAACTGGTCGTTGCCGAAGTACGACTGACCGGCACCGGCTGCCACGATCAGACTGTCGAACGGCGTAACAGTGACGCGTTCGAGCAGGCGCGAGGTCACGGTCTGATTCTCGAGATCAATGGTCTCGACCTCACCGAGCAGTACCTGTGCGTTCTTCTGCTTGCGCAGCACCAGTCTCGTGGCGGGAGCGATGTCACCGACCGAGAGGATGCCGGTCGCAACCTGATAGAGGAGCGGCTGAAACAGATGGTGGGTTGTACGCGCGATCATCGTGATGTCGGCATCGGCTTTTTTGAGAGCCTGAGTGCCGAACAATCCTCCGAAGCCGGAACCGATCACCACTACGCGGTGGCGGTGCGGTTCAACCGACTGGATGCTCATTCCGTACTCCTCGAGTTCTAGGCGACAGTCCTACGGTAGTCCCACCGCGGCCGAGCTTCTCTGCGAGCAGTCCGACGCGCGCCGGTGTGTCCGAATCGATCAAGCGGCCTCGAGGGTGATCACTCCCGAGGTGATCGGCTTGGCCGGACCCCGGGGTGATCACCACTTTGTCGAGGTGTCAGCTACTGGCGGACGGACAAGATGAACAGTGCGATGCACCCGCCGACGAAAACCAGGATCGACAGGGCCACCGAGGCATACCCGACACCCACTCCAATTGCTGCCCAGTCCATGTGCCCAACCTCTCTTACGGTGTAATCCGGGATTCAGATCACATCTGCCTAGAGACATCACACCTCATCCGTCCCAACTTTCGAAACCCGGCACGCCCAACCGTTGACATGCAAGTAAATGCTTGCATATTGTGAAGTTGTGAACGACCGGATGAATGCAGCCTTCAAAGCACTGGCCGATCCCACACGAAGGCTTCTCCTGGACCGCTTGTTCGTAGCCAACGGTCAGTCGCTCGGCGAGCTGTGCGACAGCCTCGACATGAGTCGGCAAGCTGTCACTCAACACCTCACCATGCTCGAGGACGCCAATCTGATCAGCACGGTCCGACAGGGGAGGGCGAAGCTTCACTATCTCAATCCCGTTGCGCTCGAGGAGATTCGAGAGCGGTGGATCAACAAGTTCGAGGTACCGCGCCTTCATGCGCTCAGTACCGTCAAAAAAATCGCGGAGGAAGCCATGACCGACAAGCCCAGTTTTGTGTACGTCACCTACATTGCGAGCACGGCGGACAACGTCTGGAAAGCGCTCACCGACGCACAGGCCACCGCAGAGTATTGGGGACACAGCAACGTCTCCGACTGGCAGCCGGGATCGACCTGGGAGCACCGCCGGATCGACGGTTCGAACATTGCCGATGTAGTCGGCACCGTAGTCGAGAGCAACCCTCCGTCGAGGTTGGTCACCACCTGGGCTGATCCGAACGGCGAACCGGGCGTCGACATCTCTCGGGTGAGTTTCGACATCGAAGCCTTCGGCGCGATCGTGCGACTGACCGTCAAGCACACCGATTTGGCGGACGAATCGGCTCGCATGGAGGTGGCCGGTGGATGGTCGGCGGTGTTGTCGAACCTCAAGTCCTACCTCGAAACCGGAAGCACTCTTCCGGTGGCACCGTGGGAGATGCCGGCCGGCTGACGGTGATGGAGCAGGACAAACGTGCTCCCTGTACTGGAGGGAATTGTCGTACTCCCGTCCGAATTGCCGGCCCAGTCCGGTCTCAACTTCGCATAAGAACCAAATTTCGGCGGGTTCAGTCTGTAAAGTTGCCGGAAGGATGCTAGCGTTTTGCCCGACATCGAGTGAGGACGACCTCGTCTCGGACGCATGGGAGAAACACTATGGGCGGCGACGCTTTTCAGAATGTTCCTGTTGATCGACGCAAGTTCGTCAAGACAGTTCTAGCAGCCTCGGCGGTAACTGTGCCTGTCGTGACGTCGATCAGCCTCGGTGGTGCGGCTCCGGCCTTCGCAGCCGGTGACACGCCGAATCTCTCCGGAGCGCCAAGTCGTGGCCAGCAGAATCCGAATCGACCAGGCGGTGAACAACCCGGCGGGAATCAGCCCGGTGGTAACACTCCGGGAGGGAATCAGCCGGGCGGAAACGAGCCGGGCAATCCCGGATCATCGGGAAGTTCGGGATCGTCAGGCAGTTCGGGTAGTTCCGGCAGTTCGGGATCGTCTGGAAGTTCCACAGGTTCCGGATCAACCGGTAGCTCTTCAGGTTCGGGTGGAACGACGACGGCTAAGCCGACCGGGCCGACTGTGCCGACGGAGCCGACCGTCCCGACCGTCCCGACCGTACCGACAGTGCCGACCACTCGCACCGAGCCGACCTTCCCGACCCCTCCGACTCAGCCGACGAATCCCACGGAACCTACGTAGCCGACACGACGCGACTGGTTCCGAGGGGGAACACCGACGATGACAGAGTTCGACGTCGCGCTACACCGCGCTCTGAAGAAGTTTCAGAGCGCGGGGTCGGTTCAGGTGAAGGAGACTCCTCCGCACCGAGAATCGGCCGATCTGACTGTCGCGATCGCGACCTACGACGATTTCGACGGCGCGTACTTCACGATCCACTCGATCTTGGTCCATCATCGCGAGGTTCTGGACAGAGTCGAATTCGTCTTGTTGGACAACAACCCCGAGGGGTTGCCGGCGCCGATGCTCGAATCGTTTGCGGGGTATATCGATCGGTTCCGCTACGTTCCGTTCACCGACGTTCGATCGACTGCGGTGCGGGACGTCCTGTTCCGCAAGGCAACAGGAAAGTACGTCCTGGTCCTCGACTCCCACGTGATCTTGGCACCGGGATCGTTGTCGGCGTTGCTGGCGTATTTCGATGCAAATCCGGAAACCGACGATCTGATCCAGGGACCGATGCTCTCCCAGGATTCCTCGCACATCGCGGCCACCCACATGGACCCCAAGTGGCGCAACGGGATGTTCGGCTCGTGGGGAGTTGATTCGCGCGCGAAGCAGCATCCGGACGTGCCTTTCGAGATCGTCATGCAGGGCCTCGGCTCATTTGCCTGCAGGCGTGAGGCGTGGCCGGGATTGAACTCACACTTCACCGGATTCGGAGGTGAAGAGGGATACATCCACGAGAAGTTCCGGATCAACGGCGGCAAGGTCGTCTGCCTTCCGGCTTTCGGTTGGCACCATCGGTTCGAGCGCCCGGCGGGTGTCCCGTATCGAATAAACTGGGAAGATCGTGTTCACAACTACCTGCTCGGTTGGACTGAGGTCGGTTGGGACATCGATTCACTCCATCGTCAGTTCTCCGAATACCTCGGTGATTCGTATCCCGAGATCCGTCTCCGTGCGGAGCTGAGCGTCCAGAGACCCGAGTTGGCCTTTGGTGGAGTGATCGTTCTCGGCGACGACCGCCGAGTCGCTCCGTGGCGTTCATGCCTGGCGGAGGCCGAGTCGATCGAACTGACCGTTCAGCGTGCCATTCCGTCGCAGGACGACGCTCCGGATGTGTGGAGGACTGCGTCTGCGTTCGTCGCCGGAATCGACAAGGCCATTCTGTTGGCCTGGAAATCGGTAGTTTTTCTGGACGAGGCTCGCGTGATCGAACCCGCAGTTATGTACAAGCTACGGAACATCGTCGACGACCTCCCCGCCGAAGCCGATACGGCTGTCATCCACGCACACGGCGAAGATCTGGTCGGAGCTGCACTGATTGTTCGCGCGGCGACATACGGAACTTTGCGAGACGAACTCTCACGAAGGATCAACGGACCCGTGCCGTCCGACTTCTCACTGGCGGCTTATCTGCTCGAGCGAGGCGCAGTCGACGTTGTGCTCGATCGCCCACTGTCGCCTGTCCGAGTAGGGGGAGAACCCAACCCCGTTGTCGAGGATTCTCAGTCGGACCTCGGTGTTGCCGTCGTGAATCTCGATCTTGACATCGACAGATGGAAAGCGTCCTGGCATAGATTCATTCGCTTACCGCGCGTAACAGCGGTGGAAAGAGTGTCGGCTTTCGAGGACGCGATGAATCAGGACGCGGCCTTCACCGTCTCGTGGCGTCGTGCGCTCGCTCGGGCGACTGAGAAGGGCTGGGATTCGGTCCTCATCGCTGCTGACGACGTCAGTTTGCTGGATGCCGCCGCATCGATCCTTGGCCATGCCCGCGAAGAGTTGGATCACGGCGATTGGGATGTCGTCCACCTCGGACACGACCCGAAATCGAGGGACGGAGCTCTGCTCGACGGTTCGGCACTCTTGCGCACCAGTCCTGAGAACCGTGGAGTCCACGCCGTTCTCGTACATTCGCGCGCCTTCGAGCGAATTCTCGATGAGATTGCGGATCCGGAGTCAGATCCCGAAGCATTCGGACAATGGGCGGGTCACTACCGAACTCTGGGCGACTACCTGGTGGATGCGAGTGCCGGGGGAGCGCTCACGTGCCTGACGCTGTCGCCCGGCATCGCCTCCACACGCAGCCTGATTCGTTCGGGCGCAATCGAATCCGAATACTCACGACGCTTCGCACTGTGAGACCACCACCAAAACGAAATCGGATTCGCTGAATCAAGGAGATATCTTGACCGAACTACTCGAAGGTGTGAGACCGCAACGCTCTCAGACGGTGGAGAGCAACGATCTCACCGACGGTGTTGTGCTGTACGACAGTTCCAGCGAGGTTGCCCATCACCTCAACCCGGTCGCGACGTTGGTGTGGGAACTGTGTGACGGCCGGACCGTCAGCGAAATTGTCCAGGCCGTGGCAGAAGTGCTCGAGATCCCTGACGACGAGGCGAAGTCGGTAGTCAACGAGACGTACGGACAACTGAGCACCTCTCGTCTGCTGGTGTGAGAATTCCGTGACAGGCAACCACGTACCACAATTCCGGGCGCACTACCTTTGGGTTGACGCGATTGTGCGCGGTTTCCGCATACCCGAGGTCGGTGTCGTCGAGCATCGGATTGCCAGCCCGTGGCCTGCGGACAACAACGTCGAAGTTCGGATTCAGCGGAATCGAGCGACATTCGGTCGCTGGGACGTCACCATCGAATCGACCATCGGCGGCAGCCATGAAACGCTGATCGGTCTGGACGGTCTCCAGCTCGCGGAGAGCGTGTACCGCACGGTGCACCGGGATGTCATGACGGCCGCGCACGCCCGACAGTGGACACGCCTGCACGCCGCTCTGGTCGACTGCAACGGTGTGAGAGTGGCGATCGCCGGGCATTCCGGGGCGGGCAAGACCACCTTGGCGCTCGCCCTTGCCATGCGGGGTGCACAACTGCGTGCTGACGAAGGCGTCTTCATTCGTGGTACCGAAGCTGTGGGCTTACCGCGGCGGGTTCACCTCAAAGCCGGTACGTTCGACGTCCTCCCGGAGATCAAAGCGCACGATTCGCTGTATCTTCCGTACGCCCCGCCGGTGTGGGCGTTGGACCCGTCAACCTTGCCTGCTGAACGAAACGTCAGCTCGGCGGTTCGCGGAATCGACCTGGTGCTGATCCTCGATGGATGGGACGAGGCGCCGACTCGACTCGCTCCCATGCCCGTATCCCAAGCGATACAGTCGCTGGCCGGGCAATCCGCACTTTGGTCCGACAATCACGGATTGACCCTGAGAAACATCGCCGCTCTACTCTCGAATGCCCCGTGCTACAGACTGATTCGACATCACGGCGACACCGGCGCCGACACCGTAGAGGAACTGGTGGCGTCATGCGTGACACCCGGTACCTGATTTCCATGTTGAAACCCGAGTGTGGGGCCGACGTCATCCGCTTGTGTTCGCAGCAGGATTGGCCCAGAGTCATCGACGCCGCTGTAAGGCACAAGGTATTGCCGCTGCTCGCCTCCCGAGCGGTCGAGGCCGGCTTCGCATCGGTCCTACCTGCGAGCTTCGCGGAAATGCTGTCGGAATCATCGGCCACCGCATCGAGTCCGGAACTGACGCTGAGCCTTGTCCATCACCGAAACACCATAAGGATCTCGGACCTCGACGCGCAACGAGTGGAACTGCAAGAGCTGTTACACAGCAACGGATTTCCGACGGTTGCACTGAAGGGTGCCGCCCTTCTCGAGCGAAAAATCTGGCCGAACCCGGCAGCTCGACGAATGACGGACATCGACCTCTTGGTCATAGATCCCGCACACGCCGTTCCCGCCAACGACGCGATCATCGACTTCGGCTACCGAATGGTCCGCCCCGACGAAGTGGACTCCGACTCCATCGATCACGACGATCACCAGGAACCGGCACTCCTTCGCGACGACCGTCATGGCTCCGTCGAAATCCATTCGCACTTACTTCCGAGGTTCACACGTCACGCGCTGACCCGAGAGGCCGCGGTCCGAGAAATCAGCGCGGAGGCGGAAGGATCCCGCCTTGCGATGGCCGACGTGACGCTGCACGTCATCGCTCACGCGCGGCTTGCCGATCGGGCCTTGATTCGAGCCGATTTGTCGTTGAACAGTGTCTTCGACGTGGGGTACCTGCTCACTTCCGAACCGGAACTCGCTGTGACGCTCTCCAGACGCCAGTTGCCACGCGATGTCCGTCGGGCGGTGAACGTCCACTGGGCGGCGGTGGAATCGATCTTCGGCGTCAGTACCGGAATGACGACCATCTCGGCGCGTTGGTGGTGGCGATGGACGCTGTGGTTGGCGGATCGCCCACGCCTGCACTCGCTCTACCGCGATCTGGTCATGGTGCCGCTCTTTCTCGACCGTGATCGGCTTTCCATCCGGGACGGGCGCGACCTACGTGGATGGGACTTGGCCCGCTCACGCGTGTCCCACTTCGTCCGTCGTGCGAGGACTGCCGTCGAAGATGCCGGGGGAGCGGCGTGAAAGTACTGATCACGGGCGGAGCGGGATTCATCGGAAGCACCGTCGCGTCGAAGTGCGTCGACGCCGGGATCGATGTCGTGATTCTCGACAACCTGCTGACCGGCCGCGCCGAATTTGCGCACAGATTCCCGTTCTACTGCGGCGACATCGCGGACGAGAAACTGCTCGACAAGGTATTCGCAGATCATTCCGATATCGATGCGACAGTTCACTGTGCGGCCTTGATCGTGGTCGGAGATTCCGTGAGTAGCCCGGCGCGGTACTACGAGAACAACGTATCCAAGTCGCTGACGCTGGTATCGAGTGTCCTTCGGAACGGGTGTGAGCGCTTCTTGTTCAGTTCCTCTGCGGCGGTGTATGCGCCGAGCGACGGTGGGTGTGTCGACGAACATTGGGGGATCGCACCGCAGAGTCCCTATGCGCACGGCAAGGCTCAGTTCGAAACGATGCTCGACGACATTGCGGCGGCCACTAAATTATCGGCGATATCTCTACGCTACTTCAATCCGGTCGGGGCAGATCCGGAGCTGCGAAGTGGTACACCATCGGCACGCCCGACCCACGCACTCGGAAAGCTGTTCGAATCATATTCGACAGGAACGCCTTTCAGGGTTACGGGAACGGATTGGCCGACGCGCGACGGATCCGGAGTGCGTGATTACGTTCATGTCTGGGACCTTGCAGACGCTCATGTTCGAGCGCTGGAAAGGTTCGACCGGGTCACCGCTGAATCATCACGCATGACTGTGGTCAATCTGGGCAGCGGGCGGGGGACGACGGTGTGGGAATTGGTACACACATTCGAGAACGTGCTCGGCGAAGATATCGACGTGGTCGCTGCCGGCCGACGCACCGGTGACACTGCCGGCGCTTATGCGTCGAACGATCGTGCGTTGCGACTACTCGGGTGGGTTCCGACATTCACCCTGGAACAGGGGATCGAGGACACCGCGCGGTGGCTGGCAGTGCGGCCGCACTTGCTCAACTCGGTGTAGCCGAACGTCAGCCCGTCGGGTCGTCGTCAACGGTGATGTTGTTGCTACGTAGCCAGAAGGTGGAGTCCGGATCCCACCCGGCGAGCACGCTGGCCCCCGCGTTGGCCGACAACGGGATCGCGACACCTGGCGTGGTCAGATAAGCCATCATGGTCAGGTGCACGGCGTCGTAATCTGCAGCGACCGAAACCCAGTCCGGAATGAACCAGTCACGGTATTCACCGGTCGTGTCGTACCACACGGAGCGACGTGAAGCGGGCACAGGCAGGGGATAGGTATCGACCAGATTCGCCCAGTCCTGCGGACCGGTGATCTCGTAGATCCGGGGCGCGCCGTAGATCCTCACCGGCTGCACCCGCGCCTCGTTCGAGGAGCTGTCTTCTTCGAGAAACACCCCGAGGGCCCCGATACCGTCGCGGGCCCTGGTTGTTTCGGTTGTGCCGTTGGCAAAAGGGATAGACCACCATTCGCCTCCGATGTGACGGTCCGGATCTTCGATCTGGTATTCCAGAAACCGGCGTTCGTTGTCGAGTGCCTCAGCGCGCCACTGTTCGAGGCCGTCTTCTGTGCGGTAAATCCGCAAGGGTAGGTCCGACCAGCCGTAAATAGGGTTTCGCTTTTCAACCAGATTCTGGTTCAGAAGGTCAGCAGGCTCGGCCCACCAGGCGGTGTGTGACGAGTCGAGAAGGGCTTGAGCGATCGGGCGCAATGCCGCGATCACCTCAGGGCGGACGAAGATCAGATCTTCCTCGTCGGGCGGCTGCCAGTAGCGTGCGCAATCTACGGCATACGCAAGACAGTGCAGAATCTCGAGCTCGGACATTTCTGCTGGCATGCGTAACCGACGTTCGCACAGAAGCGACGGCCACGTGGTGAACCGAGGACGAGTGCAACGGAATCCATTTGGGTAAAGCTAGCGGACAAGCTGACGGGGGACGTTCGAATATCCATTACTTGACATAATGTAGATTATCGGCAAATTCTCGACCTGGCGATATCCGGCTCACGCCTGGTTCGTGCAACCTTCCTTGTTTCCGCCCACCTATGTCTGTCTGCCGGTACATTTGCCGGCTTTCCTGCGTTTCCGTCCTAGATCTGCGACCGGCTTGCACGACCCGACCATTGCGACTCCGCGATCGCCGGCTGAATTGGTACCGATCACCGCCTGGCCTCGCCGGCGACTGCGGCTACGCCGCGCGACCTGGACGTCAGGAACGACCAATAAGTGCTCTGATGTGGATTGATGCCGATAAACACGTCTCACCGACTTCCGGCTACCCCACCTCAATTCGTCACTGTGACGTATTACGGTTGACAGGCTGGAGGCGAGTTCAGTTCCATTGTCATCGCCACGGACTACTATCGCCGCATGTGTTGTATTCGACCGGCCGCTTCTCATGGTCAGTGGCCGCGATGAGCGACACACCCAAGGTCGTGCATCGCTGGCTCGCAGTGCCAGACCAGTTTGACCGATTCACGCGATTCTTGCGCGACAACGGAATTCTCATGCCGACTCGGATAGGCATCGGCGTATTGGTTTTCCTCCTGGGTATCACGATTCTGCTGAAGCGACTGGGCACTCATTCGGTACAGACCATCGGATTTCCGTTGGACGTCGTCGTCGCAGTGCTTGTGATGATCGGCGGAATTGCCCTGCCTGTCGTAGCGACCACCCGTGAAAGGTCGTATTTCTTCGTAGTTGCCGGGGACTTCGCTGTTGCGGTGATCGTGCTGGCTGAGGCGAATCCGGATCAGAGATTGCTTGGATGTCTCGTCTTCGGGCTCGTCGGCTCGTACATAGCCTTCTTTCACAATCTTCGAACTCAGCTGTGGCACCTGCTGTTTTCCGGGGCGGTCATCGTTGTCGCCAGCATCGGCGTGTTCACCGATGTACCTTCTGGCCTTCCAGACGTCCTGGGGCGCATTGCCTTTGCCATTCCTGTCATCACTGTCATACCGGTGGTCACGCAGATTGCTCTGGCGCTCCTGAGCAACGACGCTCAAAGCTCAGAACTCGATCCGTTGACGGACCTGCTGAATCGGCGCGGACTCGCACGGCGGACTTCCGAACTACTGCAAGCGAAATCCAGCCTCGACCAGTCCTTGCTGGTGGTGGTGATCGACATCGACAATTTCAAACACTTCAACGACACTTACGGTCACGACGTCGGCGACCGAGTCATACTGCGCACGGCCTATCGACTACACGACTGGGCCAGATCGGACGCGGCGATAGCGCGCATCGGCGGTGACGAGTTCGTCGTCGTTCAGATGATGCCGTTGCCGTACGTCGGCGATCTACTGGCCCGGATCGCGCCCATCATGAACTCCCCTACAGGCGAACCAATCTCGACGACCAGCATCGGCATAGCCATCCACAACGGCGCCTGGCCGGACGTACACGCAGCAGAAAGTGGCGTTCACGATCTACATCGCCTCGCCGATTCGGCGATGTACGAAAGCAAGAGAATGGGTGGAAATCACGTCCACTCCATCGTTCTCACCGATCAACAGCTACAACAGCCACAACAGTCAGGCGGTCGTTCAGTCCTCTGAATCGTCTATCAGATGCATCGCGGCTTCCTCTGCCGACGCTGCGCCGCCGTCGATTCCGACGTCTCCGGCAATGAGTTCACTTTCCTCGTCCTCGTACCTGCCCTCGTCTTCGGCAACGAGACGCCCGACGCGACGGTTACCCACTTCGTCACCGTTCGGGAATTCTTCTTCCCGTTCGAATTCGTCGGCATCGGCGGGATCCTTCAAAGGATCTCCGAGCGACGCGTACGGATCGGGTTCTTCTTCGGCCAGGCGCTCGTCGAGGGTCTCCCCCGCTGATTCCTCGCTGCCGGTCAACCCGTGGGCATCAAGTCCCAGTGGGCGTTCCGGTGGTGAGATTCCCTCGTCGAGAATGTCGTCGACGCCTCGATCGATCAGAGTGTCTTCAGGTTGAAGCTGGTCGTCGGGATCGAGACTGTAATCGCCATTGCCGGCCGCGCCGGTGTCATCCGTGTCGCTCATACGATCAACGATGCCACGGGCACACCGAGTTGGCCATGTGCCGCGCCTGCTCGATACGTCACTCCGGAGACATTCAGCACGAACGCGGGGCCGGCACTCCGTCGAATCGGTCCTGTAGGTACTCGAATGCGGTGGGCAGACCGAGGACCGCAGTGGTGAGGTGGTCCGGGCTGGGGAACAGTTGGGATTGAATCGTGGCTCCGGCGGCGCAGTACCGCGAAATCGTGTTGACCACCGAATCGATGGGGATCAGAACGTCGTCGGGTGTGTGCCATTCGAACACCGGGGCAGTCGGCACACCCGGATAGAGTTCGACGCTGTTGTCGTCCATCACTTTTCGCACTTCAGGGCTGGACAGCAAGGATGTCGACGTCGACACCTGAGAGGCACTGCGCCCGGCACCGACCCTGAGGATGTCGTTGGTGCACGCGTTGGTGAGTTCGGCCCGCATCGACCGTCCGAGGTCGTTGAGTTGGTTGCTCAGCGGCAGTAGGTCGGGATACTCGCGTTCGAGGCCCATTGCTGCGGCGAAGGCGAGGCCGAATGCCGGGTGCGGATCCTGTCCGAGGCCGTTTGCCATCTTGGACAGATTCATCGGGACGCCGCCCTCGGCTACACCGACAAGGTTGACCTCGGGTGCGTAGCTCGGGGCCAGTGCGGCCGCCCACGCGGTGGCCATGCCGCCGCCGGAGTAGCCGGCAATACCTACAGGGCTGGCGCCACTACGCAATTCGGGGACTTTCTGAACGGCGCGGATACCGTCGAGCGTGATCTGTCCGCCCAGGCGCGCGGCGCCGTACGCACTGTTGGGTCCGAGATGGTCGGGAAGGGCAATGGTCCATCCACGTTGCAGCGCGACGTTGAGGATGGGCGCTTCACGGATGACGATGTTGGGATCCGATGCGTAAAGCGCGCGAGATGGCGCACATCCCGTACCGAGTGCATTGACGATGTGCTGATACGAGAGCAACGGGCCGTCTTGTGCTTGATTCGGCGGGACCAGGATCGTGCTGACCGCGGCAATAGGCTTGTTCTCGGAGTTCGTGGACCTGTAACTGACCTGCCAGATCGCGACGCCGGGAAAGGTCATCAGGTCAGGGGCCCGGCGCACGGAGATCGGCGTGCCGGCGGTCCCCTCAGCCGCTGCTTGCGAGTAGAACGGGTCCGGGTCCGGTGCCGGATATGCGGGATCGGCCTGTGCAGTCCCCCCGGAGAGCAGTGCGGCAGTCAGTGCAGCGGCAGTCAGCATCGATCCGGTAAACACGCGTGTGGTTCGCAGTTTCAACGTTTTCCCCTCGTCCGGACCCACCCGGGGTCCATCACCCTGTGTGTTTCACTCATACCCATGTCGAACCTGGTTCAGACACCCCACTGAGCGATAACTTCTCGCAATCGTACAGCTATGGTTGCCGCCGGACCCGGTTCGATCATCTGGTTGTGTTCGCAATCGACTTCGGTGACTCGGATGTCCCCTTCTACAAACCTTCGCCATTCGGCGACATCGTGTCCGTTCTCCGTAGATCTTCCGGCTACGAAGAACTCGATGGCTCCAACGTGGACAGGCGGTTGGTGCCGATTCGTCAATTCGACGGAGTGGGAGTAACCGCGACTGATCCGCGCCAGATGCTCCGCTTCGATTCCGATTCCGGCACCCAGGGTCTGCTCCAGCAATTCCGCCGCTTCTTCGAAGGTCTCGACCGTCTTGGATCCCGCCGGCATCGCGAGCCCGGCCAGTAGTTCGGAGACCGAGAGTTCTGCGGGCTGATCGGAATCCGACGACGGATAGCTGTCGAGTATCGACAGAGTCACGTCACGTCCGCTCCGAGTGAGGCTGTGTGCCACGGCGTGTGCGATCACGCCGCCGAGCGACCAGCCGGCCAGATGGATCGGGCCGGTCGATGCCACGGCTGCAATGCGATTCGCGTAGTCGTCGGCGAGTTCGGTCAGCGAGTCGAAGCTGGGCCCGCCGCTCAGGGACGGTAGCTGAAGACCGTAGACGGGTTGATCCAGCTCGAGATGCTTGACGAATTCTGCGTAACCCCAGGACAATCCGATACCCGGATGGACGAAGAACAGTGGTGCACGATCGGATCCGGCGCGCAGCGTGATCATCGGGGCGAGAAGATCCGACGAATCGTCCGGCGAGTGTGCGTCCATTCCGTCGGCAGCCCGGGCGACTCCGGCAGGTGTCGGATCCAGGAAAAGCGATTGCAACGGCACTCGCATCCCGAGACGCTTCTCGAGTTCGATGGTGATGCGAGTGGCCACGATCGACGTTCCGCCCAGTTCGAAGAAGTCGTCGTCGACGCCGATGTGCTCGTGCCCGAGCACGGTCTCGAAGATGTCGACGACCGTTCGTTCGGTGTTGTTTGTCGGCGGTGCGTACGGGACCGTGCGTCGCTCGAAGCTCGGGGTCGGCAGTGCCTTGCGGTCCAGCTTGCCGACCGGTGTCACCGGAATGCGGTCGACGACGACGATCGCGCCGGGAACCATGTGCGCGGGCAGGCGAGAAGACAGATGGCGGCGAAGCTCCCAGTCGTCGACGGTCTGTCCTTCCACGGGCTGGATGTAGGAGGCGATCATCGTCTCCCCCGACGGCGCTTCGTGCCCGAGTGTGGCGGCGAAGTAGACGGATGGGTGTGCCATCAGGACAGAGTCGATTTCGCCGAGCTCGATGCGGAATCCGCGGACTTTGATCTGGAAGTCGCTGCGGCCCAGGTATTCGAGGGTGCTGTCGGAGCGCCAGCGCACCAGGTCGCCCGTGCGGTACATCCGCTGGCCTGGTTCGCCGAACGGATCGGCGACAAATCGGTCGGCGGTGAGGTCGGGACGATTGTGGTATCCCCGGGCGAGTCCGGGGCCGGTCACGTACAGCTCCCCGATGACTCCCACCGGCACGGGCTTGAGGTGCCCGTCGAGGACCAGTCCGGCAAAGCCGATGGCCGGTCGTCCGATGTTGATGTCCTTGCCCGGCCGCATGGGTTCACTGACGCTGGCCTGGATGGTGGATTCGGTGGGTCCGTATCCGTTGAACATGCGACGGTCGCGGCCCCAGATGTCCACGAGTTCGGGTGGGCAGGCCTCGCCACCGACTGCGAGTACGCGGAGTTCGGGTAGCGCGGAGCTTTCGATCGAGCTGAGCGCGGTCGGAGTGATGAACGCGTGTGAGACGTGTTCGTCGGCAAAGATTTCGGCCAACTCGGATCCGCCGAAGACCGTCGGTGGGATGACGACCAGGCACGCTCCGCTGCCGAACGCCATCATGAGTTCGAAGACCGAGGCGTCGAAGCTCGGTGATGCCAGGTGAGAGATCCGCGAATAGGGCTGGACGTTGAATCTCTGATGTTCCTCGGCGTTGAGGTTTGACAACCCGAGGTGGGTGACGATGACGCCCTTCGGCTTCCCGGTTGAACCCGAGGTGTAGATCAGGTACGCGGGATGCCCGTGATGCAAGGGGATCGTGCGGTCGCGATCGGTGATCGCGGCTGCGCTCTGGGCGTCGATCTCGTCGACGGTCTCGGCTTCATCGAGGACCATCCACTCGACCGTGTCGGGAAGTTGACTGCGGTGAGCGTCGTCGGTGATGCCGAGTACGGCCCGCGAATCGTCGAGCATGTGGTTGATGCGATCGTCGGGATAGTTCGGGTCGACCGGCAAGAACGCTGCACCGGTTTTCGTGACCGCCCAGATCGCGACGATCTCCGCAGTGGACCGCGGCAGACCCAGCGCCACAAAATCTTCGGGACCGACGCCGCGCCGACACAGCGCGCGCGCCAGCTTCGTCGATTCCTCGTCGAGCTCGCGGTAGGTCATCGACCTCTCGCGACTCGAGAGGGCTGGGGCATCCGGGTTCGAGGCGACTGCTTCGGCGAGGATCTCCGGCCACACCCGCGCTCGAGTCGCGGCGGCACCGGATGCCGGCACCAGGGCAGCTGTTTCATCGGCGCCGAGGATGCCGATGTCGGCGATACGTGTTGCGGGTTCGCGTCCGACAGCGTCCAGGATCAGGCGCAGTCGGTCGGCAAACCGACGAATGGTGGCGGGTTCGAAGAGATCGGTTGCGAAGTCGAAGGCTGCGGACATCCCAGCCGGGATGCCGAACTCGTCGAACTTCTCGTCGACGATCAGCTCCAGGTCCTCCTTCGCGAATTTGGTTTCCACGGTCAGTCCGTCGATGTCGAGGCCGGGTAGGTGGAAATGTGCGGGTTCGTTGTTCTGAAGTTCGAGGGCGACCTGGAACAACGGTGAGTACGACGTGGATCTGGTTGGGTTGATGACGTCGACGAGCCGTTCGAATGGCAGGTCCGAGTTCTGGAATGCGGCCAGGTCGATTTCCCGGACGTGCTCCAACAGGTCGGCAAACGTGATGTCGGGATCGACGCTGGTTCGCAGGACCAGTGTGTTGACGAACATTCCGACGAGATGGTCGAGCGCTGCCTGACCTCGGCCGGCGATCGGTGTGCCGATGGTGACTTCGTCGGCGCCCGACAACTTGGACATCAGCACTGCGAGCGCGCCGTGCAGCGCCATGAACATCGTGACACCGTTTGCCCTGGTGAGGTCCGCGAGGGCGCGGTGGGTGTTCGCGTCGATGTCGAAGGTGAATCGGTCACCGTGGAAGGTCTGTTGCACGGGTCGCGGGTGGTCGGCGGGCAGTGCGATGACGTCGTCGAGTCCGGCGAGTTGCTCACTCCAGTAGTGCAATTGGCGACTGATGACGGATTCCGGGTCGTCTTCCGATCCGAGGACGCGATGCTGCCACAACGTGAAGTCTGCGTACTGCACCTCGAGTGGCGCCCACGTGGGCTCGGTCCCTGCCGTACGCGCCAGGTAGGCCGTCATCACGTCGCGTGCGAGCGGCGCCATCGACGAACCGTCGGCGCAGATGTGATGGACCACGACAAACAGAATGTGAACGGGTTCAGCGGTGTCGAGTCGGAACAGTGCCACGCGCAGCGGCAGGTCCACCGACACGTCGAAGCCGGTCGTGGCGAGTCGTTGCATGCGCTCCGCGAGTTCGTCCTCCCCCAACGTCATTTCACGGACCGGCGGTACTGCCTCGTCGACGGTGAGCACTTGCTGAATCGGATCGCCGCCGACGGCGGGGAACACCGTCCGCAGTGTTTCGTGCCGCTCGACGACGTCGGCGATGGCCTGTTGCATGGCCGTAACGTCGAGGTCACCGGTGAGGCGAACAGCTAGTGGGATGTTGTACGCGGCTGAGCGTGTGTCGAATTGGTTCAGGAACCACATGCGCTTCTGCGCCAACGAGAGCGGGACGCTGCCATTGCGCTCCATGGGAGTGAGCGGCACAGTGCCGACGGCAGTGACAGCGCTGGAGAGCCGTTCGGCGAGCTGAGCCGTCGTCGGTGCCTCGAACAGCACGCGCACCCCGACGTCGATGTTCAGTGCGGAGTTGAGCCGCGAGACCACGCGAGTGGCGATCAGCGAGTTGCCGCCGAGCTCGAAGAAATTGTCGTCGACGCCGACCCGTTCGACGCCGAGTACGTCGATGAACGCATCGGCGATCCGACGTTCGAGGCTGGTGCCGGGCGCCCGGAATTCCACACCGGTTCCGGTGAACTCCGGCGTCGGCAACGCTTTTCGATCGAGCTTGCCGACCGCGGTGCGCGGTAGCTCGTCGACGATCATGATGCTGGCCGGAACCATGTGCGAGGGAACACGTCCGGCGAGGTGCGCGGTGATCTCTGCCCCGGTCAGCGTCGATCCTTCCTCGACGGTGAGGTAGGACGCTAAAACTGTGGCGCCGGCCGGTCCGTCGACGCCGAGTGTCACGCAATTCGTGACACTCGCCATTGCGGTGATCTGGGCGTCGACCTCGCCGAGCTCGATGCGGAATCCGCGAATCTTGACCTGGAAGTCGCTACGCCCGACGTATTCGATGGTGTGATCGCTTCGCCAGGAGACGATGTCGCCCGTGCGGTACATCCGGTCGCCTGGCTTGCCGAAGGGGTCGGCGACAAATCGCTCGCTGGTCAGGCCGGGACGCCGGTGGTATCCGCGAGCCAGGCCGATGCCGGCGATGTACAGCTCACCGGGAGCTCCGACGGGTACAGGTTGCAGGCGCGAATCGAGGATCATCTCGTGCACGCCGCGGATCGGTCCACCGATCGTGATGGGTGCGCCCACTGTCATGGGTTCGCTGATGTCTGCCATGACGGTTGTCTCGGTCGGGCCGTAGGCGTTGACGAATTCTCGTCCGGGAGCCCAGAGGCCGACGAGATGCGGCGGTAGTGTCTCTCCCCCGACGACGACGTGCCGGAACTCGTCCAGGCCGGCCGGGTCGACGGTGGCGAGTGCTGCCGTGGTGACGAACGCGTGAGTGACGTGTTCGCGGCGGATGAGACTTGCCAGTTCGGCGCCGCCGTAGATGTCGGTCGGGACGATCACCATGGTTGCTCCGACACCGAATGCCTGCAGGTACTCGAAGACGGCTCCGTCGAAGCTGGGGGTGGCGAAGTGCAGGGTTCGAGAGTGGTGATCTGCGTGGAATCGACGCTGCTGGTCGAGTGCGAAGCTGTCGAGTCCGGTGTGGGTGACGACAACTCCCTTGGGTCGGCCGGTGGATCCCGAGGTGTAGACCACGTAGGCGGCGTTGTCCATGACCACCGGTGCACGCCGTTCGTCCTGGGTGATCGGCAGCGTGCAACTGGTGGCGACGTCGTCGTCGAATGCCTCTTCTCCGAGCACCAACCAGGACACGATGGGTGGAAGTGTGTCGATGGCGTCGACGACGGTCAACCCGAACAACACCTCGGAGTCGCTGAGCATGTGTTCGATTCGGTCAGCCGGATAGGTGGGGTCGACGGGGACGAACGCTGCGCCGGTCTTGGCCACCGCCCACACCGCGAGTACGGATTCGACGGACCTTTCGATGCCGATGGCAACCGACGTCTCGGGCCCGGCGCCGCGGCGAATCATGGCTCTGGCCAACTGGTTCGAGCGCCGGTCCAGTTCGGCGTAGGTCATGGAACGGCTGCCGGCCGAGAGCGCGATGCGGTCGGGATAGGTGGCAGAGACGTCGGCGAGAATCTCTGGGAGCGTTCGCGCGGAGCGCCCCGGGGAGCCGAAGACCGGCGCAAGATCACGGCTCTCGAACTCCGTGAGAACCTGCAGACGGGCCAGCGGCTGATCCGGTGCCGAGGCGAGTTGCCCGAGGACGATGCCCACGCGCTCGGTGATCTTGGCGACTTCGCGGGCGGAGAAGTGCGTCGGCAAGTACTCCATCTTCAGATTCAGCGTGTCACTTTCGGACGCCACCACGGCAATCGGATAGTGCGCCGAGTCGCGTCCGTCGATGCCGAGAACGTGCATTCCCGCGATGTCGGTTTCGGCGGTCAGGGCTGTCTCGTCGACGGGATACGACTCGAATACCGTCAGGGTGTCGAAGGAACCGGCGGCGCCGACTGCTCCGGCGATGTCCGACAGTCCGATGTGGTGGTGGTCGAGCAATGACGCTTGCTCGGATTGCACGCGAATGGCCATTTCGGCGAGGGTTTCTCGGGCGTCGAGGCGGACTCGGACAGGCACCGTGTTGATGAACAGGCCGACTATCGATTCCACGCCGGGCACCTGTGGTGGGCGTCCTGAGACCGTTCCGCCGAAGACGACGTCGTCGCGTCCGAGAAGTTCGGCGAGCACGATTCCCCATGCCACCTGTACCAGGGTCGCCATGGTCAGACCGCGGCTTCGCGCGAACGCCCGAAGAGTCTCGGCTCGTTCGGTCGGCAGCGAGTACGAGTGGATTTCACTTGCCACGGTTTCGGCGGCGGTGTCTGCCCTCGAGAGGTGGGTGGACGTGTCGACGCCCCGTAGCGCTTCTTGCCACGCCCGTAGCGAAGTCTCGGGTTCTTGCTTCGAGATCCAGGAGAGATAGTCGCGATACGACTGAACTCGGGGCAGAATCTCGGGGTCACCGTCGGTTGCGTAGAGAGTGAGCAGGTCTCGAAGCAACAGCGGGGTGGACCAGCCGTCGAGCAGGATGTGGTGGTTCGTCACGACGAGGCGTGCTGTGTCCGGTCCGATTCGCACGAGCATGAAGCGGATCAACGGGGCTGTTTCCATGTCGAAACGATGAGCGCGATCGCGTTCGAGCAGCTGACCGAACGCGACTTCGCTGTCTTCGGCTCCGGACAGGTCGATCTCGGCCCAGCCGATGTCGACACCGGAACGGATCACCTGCAGTGCCCGCCCTCCCGGTGCGGAGACAAATCCCGCGCGCAGGCTCGGATGACGATCAACCAAGGCCTGCGCGGCGCGGCGCAGGCGCGGCGCCTCCACCCGACCCCCGAGCTCGAGGGTCAGTTGCACCATGTACGGGTCGATTTCGGTTTCGTCGAACTGGGCGTGGAAGAGCATGCCCGACTGCAGAGGTGACAGTGACCAGATGTCGGTCAGGTCGGGGAATCTGCGCTCGAGCTGTTCGATGCTCTGTTGATCCGCGGTGACGAGATCGAGATCGGTGGGCGTGAGCTCGCGCTCGGAGTGTTCCTCCACGTATTCACTCAGTGCGCCCAGTGCTCGGGTCCAGAGCTCCGCCAGTTCGGTGACTTCGGCCTCGCTGAGAATGCCGCGCGGGAAGGACCACGTAGCGCGCAGAATCGGACCGTGTGCGGTATCGGTCGTGACGGCGTTGATGTCGAGCACCGACGCGGCGGCCAATTCGCCGCTGTGCGCTTCGTCGAGGGTCACTTCCGAGATCGGCAGCCACGGCACTTCGCCGTGCTCGGGATCCGAGCCGGCAAATCGTCCGAGGTAGTTGAACGAGATCTGCGGCGTGGGCAGCTCACGAAGTTCCTCGTTTCGATCGAGGTACTTCAGGATGCCGAACCCGATTCCGTTGTCGGGCAGGCCGAGCAGCGTTTCCTTGACGAGTTTCACGGCGGAGGCGGCGGTTGATCCCCCGGCCAGTGCATCGACGACATCGAGTCCGGTGAGATCGATCCGGACGGGGAACAAGGTGGTGAACCAGCCGACCGTGCGCGAGAGGTCGGCGCCCGGTACGGCGTTCTCCTCGCGGCCGTGCCCTTCGAGGTTGACGAGCACGTCCCCGCTGCGCTGTCCGCGCGATCGACGCCAGGCGGTGACGGCAATCGCGAGAGCAGCGAGCAGCCCGTCGTTCACCGAGCCTCCGAAATGCTGAGGCACCGTCGAGATGACGTTCTCGGTCACGGAGGTCGGAACGTCGACGCTGACGCGGTCGACGGTGGCTCCGACATCGACGGCTGGGTCGAGCCCGCGTGCCCCGAGCAATGGCTCGTCGGTCCGCATTCTCGACCACAGGTCGATCTCGTCGCGTCGCTGCGCAGCGGTCTCGGCGAGCGCTGTCGCCCAGCGACGTATCGACGTTCCACCCGGCGGAAGTATCGGTGTTTCTCCGTCGAACGCCGAGGCATAAGCAGTGACCAGGCCCGGGACGAGCATGCGCCAGGACACACCGTCGACCGCGAGGTGATGAAGGACCAGGAGCAACCGTCCGGCTTCGGCCCGGTTGCCGTTCGAGCTGACGGGATCCAACCAGACTGCGCTGATCATCTTCCCGTGTTCGGGATCGAGGCGGCTGGATGCGTCCTGCATCGCGGTTTCCGCAGCGGCGACGAATTCTTCGCCGCTGGTGGACACGATGGAGGTTCGGCGCAGGATGTCGGGGGCGGTGATGCTCCCTGGCTCGCGGATCTCGAGTTGGTGAGTCGCGGCGTCCAGGCGCGCCCGCAGCACGTCGTGACGATCGAGGATCGTTTGCAATGCTCGTTCCAGCGCGGGGCCGGAGACATCCGCGGGCAGTGCGATCAGCGCGCTCTGGCTGTAACTGCGGATCGTGCTCAGGTCACCGCGACTGCGTTCGACGAGCCACTCCATGATCGGCGTGAGCGGTAGCGGGCCGGCTCCCCCGCCGGGTAGCTCCGTGAGAACCGGTGCCGTTTCCGATGATTCGATGAGGAGCACTTTGGTGAGGCCGGCCACGGTCTTCGCTTCGAAGACGTCCCGCGGAGTGAAGACGAGGCCTGCGGACTTCGCCCGTGAGACGAGTTGGATCGACATGATCGAATCGCCGCCGAGACCGAAGAAGGAATCGTCCACTCCGATACTGCCCCGACCCAGCACCTCCGCGAAGAGGTCCGCGAGGACCGCTTCGGTAGCGGTGGCCGGCGCCCGCGTCGCCTCGGTTGTTCCCGTGACGGTGAAGTCCGGAGCCGGGAGGCTGCGTCGGTCGAGCTTTCCGTTGACCGTCAGTGGAAGCGATTCGAGGACGACGATGGCGGTGGGCACCATGTACTCCGCGAGTTCGGCGGCGACGAAGTCGGTCACCGTCGCTGAATCGACGGTACTGCCTGTTTCGGCGACCACGTACCCGACGATCCGCGGTGACGCTCCCTCCGTTCGAACAAGTGCTACCGAGGCAGCGACGCCGGGGCAGCGGAGCATTGCGGCTTCGATCTCGCCGAGTTCGATGCGGAAACCACGCACCTTCACCTGGAAATCACTGCGGCCCACGTACTCCAACTGCCCCGCGTCGTTCCACCTCGCCAGGTCCCCGCTCCGATACATTCGATCCCCCGAACTACCGAATGGATCGGGAAGGAACCGCACCGAAGTCAATGCGGGTTTCCCGAGGTATCCCCGAGTCACCTGATCACCGGCGACGTACATTTCGCCGACGACACCTGGTGGTACCAAGTTCAGTCGCCGATCGAGTACGTAGACGGACAATCCCGGTACTGCTCGCCCGATGATGCTCGCCGACGCGTGCTCGCTGTCGTTGCGGTCGAGTGCGATTCGACTGACGTGCACTGTCGTCTCGGTGATCCCGTACATGTTGACCAACGTCGGAGCCGTGTCGGCCCGCCTGTCGTACCACTTGCGCAACTGCCCGAGGTCGAGCGCTTCGCCACCGAAGACGACGTAGCGCAGTGCAAGGTCGGGACCCGTGCCGTTCGGTGAGTACGCACGGTCGGCTTCGGCGAGTTGGTAGAAGGCGGTGGGTGTTTGGTTCAGCACCGTCACTCGCTCCCTGCGGAGCAGTTCGTGGAACATGTCCGGTGATCTGGTCGTGTAGTAGTCGACGACGACCAGCCGGCCCCCGTGTAGCAGCGGCCCCCACAGCTCCCAGACGGAGAAGTCGAATGCGTACGAGTGGAACATGGTCCACACGTCCGTGTCGTCGAACCCGAACGTCGGGGCGGTGTTGTCCATCAGAGTCAGGACGTTGCGGTGGCTGACCTGGACACCTTTGGGGCGCCCTGTGGATCCGGAGGTGTAGATGATGTACGCGACCGCGTCGGGCAGAAGTGGTGTCGTCCGGTCCGCGTCGGTGATGCGATGGGGCGCGGAGTGATCGAGGCGTACCGCGATCTCCGGCGATCCGAGTTCGACGATGTCGATGCCGGATTCGATGATCTCCGAAGGTAGGTCCCTTCGGAAGTCTCCGGTCGTGACCAGGCATACCGGCCGCGCGTCGTCGAAGAGGAACCGCATGCGCTCGGCCGGGTAGGTGATGTCGACCGGCAGGTATGCCGCTCCGGTTTTGATGACGGCGACGAGGGCGAGCACGAGATCGGTGGTTCTGGGCATTGCAACGGCAACCACGGATTCCGGACCGATACCGCGGCCGATCAGGAGCCGCGCCAGGCGGTTAGCGCGCCCGTCCAGTTCGGCGTACGTCATGGCGCCGTCGCTGTCGTTGACCGCGGTCGACGACGAATGTGCTGCAACAGCCTCGAAGAATCGGTCCGCGATGTTGTCCGCTGGAGCCGGTTCGGCGTGAGTGTTCCACTCGGTCAGCATCTGTCGACGCTCGTCGGCGCTCACGACGTGGATGTCACCGGTAGGAGTCGACGGCTCTCGGGAGACCGCCTCGAGGATGGTGAGCAGTCTGCGTGAGAACGATCCGATCAAGTCACCGTCGAACAGGTCTGTGGCGTAGATGAATTCGGCGTCGATTCCATCCGTTCCGCCATCCGCGTCGTAACGCTCGGTGACCGAGAGTTGCAGATCGAACTTGGCGACGGGTAGGTCGAACTCGACTCCCGAGACCGACAGCCCCGGCAATTCGAGTTGTGGGAGTGCATTGTTGCGGAACTCGATGAGGATCTGGAACAACGGAGTGTGCGAAGTCGAGCGTTCCGGGTCGAGTGCGTCGACCAACCTTTCGAAGGGCAAATCGGTGTGCTGGAACGCGCCGAGGTCGCCTTCGCGAACCTGGGCGAGGACGTCCTCGAACGACGCGTCGGGCGTGATCTGTGTTCGCAGCACGAGAGTGTTGACGAACATACCGACCAGGTGATCGAGTTCGGCCTCGCCGCGGCCGGCGACGGGTGTCCCGATGGCGATGTCCTCGGTACCGGCCAGGCGCGCCGCAAGTACCGCCAGTGCTGCGTGCATGAGCATGAACATGGTGGTGCCGTGCTCACGTGCCAGGTCGGTCAGCGCCCGATGGGTCTGCGGCGATACCGCGAACCGGTGGACCGAGCCGACCATGGACGGCTTTGCCGGACGTGGGAACGACGTCGGCAACGCGATCGGCTCGCCCAGTCCCGCGAGTCGGTCCTTCCAGTAATCGAGCTGACGGGTCAGAGCCGAGTCCGGATCTTCCTCGGAGCCGAGCACTTCGTGCTGCCACACAGCGAAGTCGCCGTACTGCACGGCCAGTTCCGACCAGTTCGGCGCACTGCCGGCACTGCGGGCCGCGTAAGCCGCTGCCACGTCCGCTGCGAGGGGGTTCATCGAGAACCCGTCGGCGACGATGTGGTGGACGACGATCACGAGTACGTGCCTGCGCTCGTCCCCGTCGACGCGCAGGACCGCGCAGCGGATCGGAACTTCGGCCGAGGCGTCGAAGCCTGCCGAGGCCAGCTCGAGGATTCGATCGGACACTCTGGCAGCAGTGACGATTTCCGGCTCCAGGATCGGCATGACCTCGTCGCTGGACATCACCTGCTGAACCGGCTGTCCGTCGATCGAGGGGAACTTCGTCCGCAAGCTCTCGTGGCGCTCCAGTACGTCCGCTACCGCGGCCTGCAATGCGGCGAAGTCCAGATCGCCGTCGAGGCGCACTGCCAGGGGAACGTTGTAGGCGGGGGACGTCACGTCGAACTGGTTGAGGAACCACATCCGCTTCTGTGCCAGTGACACGGGCAGTGGGTCCGGGCGGGATCGCCGAGTCAACGGTGGTCTGGGGTTCTCGCCGCGGCCGACGCTTTCCGCCAGACGAGACAGCTGCCGAACTGTCGGAGACTCGAACAATCCTCGAACGCCGATGTCGGTGCCGAGAAGTGCGTTGACGCGGGCGATGACGCGGGTCGCGGTCAGTGAGTTTCCGCCGACGTCGAAGAAGTGAGTGTCGATACCGATCGGAGACACTCCGAGCACGTCCTCGAAAACGCCCACCACCAGCCGTTCCAACTCGGTGGCCGGTGCAGTGAGTGTTTCGGCATCGGTGTCGAAACGAGGCGCCGGAAGAGCAGCCCGATCGACCTTGCCGACGCCGGTCAGCGGTAGTTCGTCGAGCACGACGACGCTTGCGGGCACCATGTGTGCCGGCAGTAGCTCCCGTGCCGCCGCCCGGATGTCCTCGGCGCTCACCCGGCGTTCGTCGTCGCAGACGACATATGCCGCCAAGGCCTGCTCGTCGGAGGGTCCGCGCACCGCCAACGTGACCGCGTACTCCACGCCGGGCAGCTGACCCAACGCCGTGTCGACCTCGCCGAGTTCGATACGGAAGCCGCGGATCTTGACCTGGAAGTCGCTGCGTCCGAGGTACTCGATGGTGCGGTCGCTGCGCCAGCGCACCACGTCGCCCGTGCGGTACATCCGCTCCCCCGGCTCGCCGTACGGGTTGGCGACAAATCGTTCGCTTGTCAGTGGTGAGCGCCCGTGATAGCCGCGCGCGAGTCCGACTCCGGCGACATACAGTTCGCCGGGAACTCCGACGGACACCGGTTGAAGTCTGCGATCGAGGACGACCTCGCTGAATCCGCGGTTCGGCGGTCCGAGATAGACCTTCTCGCCGGCCGGGATGGGGTCGCTGAGGTTGCAGGAGATGGTGGTTTCGGTGGGTCCGTAGACGTTGACGAACGATCTTCCCGGCGCCCAGGTGCGCACCAGGTCCGCCGAGGGCGCCTCGCCGCCCACCGTGATGGTGGTCAGTTCGTCGATTCCCTCGGGATCCACCGACGTCAGCGCTGCAGGCGTGATGAACGCGTGGGTGACATGTCCCTCGCGGAGAACGTCGGCCAGTTCGGTTCCTCCGTAGACGGTGGTGGGAGCTACGACCAGTTCGCCGCCGACGGCGAAGGCGAGCAGGTACTCGAGAACGGAGGCGTCGAAGCTCGGAGAGGCGAAATGCAGTGCGCGTGAATTCTCGGTGAGACCGTAGCGATGACGCTGTTCGTCGGCGAAGTTCTCGAGACCGGTGTGCGTGACGACGACGCCCTTGGGTCGGCCGGTCGAGCCCGAGGTGTAGATGAGGTAGGCAGTGTTCTCCAACCGCGGGGTTCCTCGACGCTCGTCCTCGCGTAGCGGCGCCGCGGATACTCCGGAGAGCCGAGCGATGCTCGTCGGGTCGTCGAGTTCGAGCCACTTCGTCACACCGCCGTCGCCGGGTCTGTGGGCAGCCGTGGTCAATCCGAGCGAGGATGCCGAGTCCTCGAGCATGAACGAGATCCGGTCACTCGGGTAGCGAGGATCGATCGGCACGAAGGCGGCGCCGGTCTTGGTGATCGCCCAGACCGCTGCGACGGATTCGAAGGAGCGTTCCACACAGATCGCCACCCGTGAGTCCGGGCCGGCGCCTTCCGAGATGAGCACGCGCGCCCACTGGTTCGACGCCTCGTCCAGCTCTCGATAGGTCATCTTTCTCTCACCACAGGACAGTGCGACCCGTTCGGGGAATCTGCTCGCGGTGTCCGAAAAGATGCGATCGAGTGTCCTGACCGAGCGGCCCTGCCGGCCGCGCGCGGGAACCAATTGCTGCACTTGCGAATCCGGCATCAGGCGCAGTTTCGCCAGCGGGAGATCCGGTTGCGCGGTGATCAGCTCGAGGGTGCGGAGCAGCCGGTCGGCGATCGCGTCGATGTCGTGATCGCCCAGGACTCCCGGGAAATACTCGAATTTGAGCCGCAGTCGCCCGTCTGCCGCAGAGGCAACGATCGCGAGTGGATAGTGCGCGGCATCCTCGGCGTCGTGGACGTCGAGAACGTGCATTCCGGCTATGTCGGTGCCGGAGGAGAGTCCACCGCGGTCGACGGGATACGACTCGAACACAGTCAGCGTGTCGAACGATGCAGCGGACCCCACAGCCGAAGTGATATGCGAAAGCCCGACATGATGGTGATCGGACAACCGCGCCTGTTCCGCTTGGACGCGAACGCACAGCGCCGCCAGGGACTCTCGCGGATCGAGGCGAACTCGGACGGGGACGGTGTTGATGAACAAACCCACCATCGACTCGACGCCGGACACCTGGGGTGGTCGGCCGGAGACGGTTCCACCGAAGACGACGTCGTCGCGGCCGAGGAGTTCGGCGAGCACGATTCCCCAGGCCACCTGGATCAAGGAGGCTGTCGTCAGGCCACGGGAGCGGACGAATCCACGCAGAAGTTCCGTCTCACGTTCTCCGAGCGCTGTGGTCGTCGAGCGTGAGGTAGCGCCGTCCTCGTCGACGGCGTGAGTTCCGGTGAGCAGCGTCGGGTCGTCGAGTCCGCGGAGTGCTTCGCCCCAGGCCTCGATCGACACGCTGTCGTCGCGAGTGCTGATCCAGCTCAGATAGTCCCGGTAGGGGTGTACGCGTGGGATGGCACTGTGATCACTGTCTGTCGCGTAGAGCGTCAGTAGGTCGCGGACCAGCAGCGGCATCGACCATCCGTCGAGGAGGATGTGGTGGTTGGTCAGGATCAACCGATACGCGTCGTCACCGGTTCGCAGAAGCAGGAACCGCAGCAGGGGCGGAGTGGCCATGTCGAAGCCGCGGACCCGATCCGCATGGAGAAGCTCGCGTATCTCGGTCGCTTGTTCGGTGGGGGCCAACGGAGAGATGTCGATCTCGGTCCACGGCACGTCAACGTCGGCGCTGATCACCTGCACCGATCGTCCACCGGTGTCGGTCGTGAACGCCGCGCGTAGGTTCTCGTGTCTGTCGAGCAGTGCCTGTGCGGCGCGGTGCAACCGGGACGCGTCGACTCCGTCGAGTTCGAGTGCGAGTTGGACGGTGTACGCGTCCACAGTGTGTTCGGCGTAGCGGGCGTGGAAGAGCAGTCCGGATTGCAGTGGTGAGAGGGACCAGACGTCGGTCAGTGACGGGAACTCGCGCTCGAGGTGGTCGATGGAATCCTGGTCGAGGTCGATCAGGTCGATGTCCGACGGGGTGAGTCCCCCGCGTTCGCTGTGTTCGGCGTAGGTGGCCAGCGCGCGCAACGCCTGCACCCAGAGGTCGGCGATGGCGCGAGCATCGCGCTCTGCCAGCACGCCGGTGGGATAGGCGATAGTGGCACCGATGTGCGGTGCGCCCGAGATCTCGGTGGTGACGACGTTGACGTCCAGGACCGAACCCACGGGCATGGCGGACCGAGCTGCCTCTTCCAGATCGACGTCACGCGCAAGTGCCCAGTCCCCCAGTGACTCTCCTGCTTCGGTGCCGGAAAAGCGACCGAGATAGTTGAACGAGATCTGCGGTTGGCGGAGATCTTCCAGTTCCGCTCGGCCCACCTCGTCGAGATAACGCAGAACTCCGTAGCCGATGCCGCTGTCCGGAACTCCCAACAGTTCTTCCTTGACCCGCTTGAGAACCACCGCTGCCGCGGAGCCGCTGCTCAACACGTTCGCGATGTCTATGTCGGCGAGGTCGATTCGCATCGGGAAGACACTGGTGAACCAGCCGACCGTGTGCAGGACGTCCGCACCGGGCACCACGTGAGCTTCGCGTCCGTGGCCCTCCATCGAGATGAGTACGTTGTCGGTTCGTATGCCCTGTGCCTGCCTCCACTGCGTCAGTGCCAGTGCGAGAGCAGCAACGAGACCGTCGTTGACTGATCCACCGAAAAGCGCCGGAAGCGTGGTCAGGACTGTGTCGGACAGTTCGACGGGTACGTCGGCGACAACTCGGCCGACCGAATCGAACGTGTCGAGCCGCGGGTCCAGCGGCCGGGTTCCGATCAGCGGGTCGGCACCTTCGAGTATCGAACGCCACCGGGGCAATTCGACTCTTCGATCGGGCGCGATGTCGCGGAGCGCATGCGACCAACGACGAACCGACGTGCCCGAGTACGACGGCTCCGGTTCCTCGCCTGCATCGATGCGGTGGAAAGCCGACGCAAGTTCCGGCACGAGGACGCGCCAGGAGACACCGTCGACGGCGAGGTGGTGGATCACCAGGAGTAGCCGGCCGGTGTTGCGCACGCCGGACAACCAGACGACCCGCACCATCACGCCCCGGCCGGGGTCGAGTTCTCGACGCGCAACGCCCAGTGCGTCGACGATCGCCGCGTCGAACACCGCGGTGCCCGGCTCGGCCTCTACCTCGATCACCCGGCAAATATTCTCGGCTGCAACAGATCCCGGCTCGCCGACAACAAGCCTGCGCTCGCCGTCGAGCTCGAGGCGTGCGCGAAGGATGTCGTGACGATCGAGAACAACTTGAAGAGCCGCGGTCAACTGCTCCACACTGCGAAGCCCGTGCGGCGCGTTGAGAAGAGTCGCTTGGGAGAACGAATCGAGACCTCGGAGATCGGAGCCGAGCCGGTCGAGCCACCACTGAGCCACCGGCATCAACGGCACGTGGCCCACGCCGTCTCCGGGAAGTTCCTCGAGCACCTCGGGTTCGTCGTCCTTGGTCGATGCCAGCAAAACCGCAAGACCGGCGACCGATTTCACCTCGAAGACGTCACGCGGGGTGAAGACGAGCCCGGCATCGCGGGCACGGGCGACGAGCTGAATCGACATGATCGAATCGCCGCCCATCGAGAAGAACGAGTCGTCGACGCCCACCGATTCGACACCGAGGACATCGACGAACAAGGCGGCCAGCGTGCGTTCGGTATCGGATTCGGCGGCCCGCGAGCGTGCCTGGGTTGCTCGCAAGTCGGGAACCGGCAGGGCTCGGCGGTCGAGCTTTCCGTTGGCAGTCATCGGCAGTTCGTCGAGAACGACCACGACCGCAGGAACCATGTACGGGGCCAGAGCCGAGCCCGCGAACGCGATGACGGCCTCGGGATCCACAGTCTGAGCGTCGTTGGCAGGCACGACGTATCCGACGATCCGTGCGGCGCCTCCGTCACGTTCGAGCGTGGTCACCACGGAATGTGCAACGCCGGGATAGCGAGCCAGAACTGCCTCGATCTCGCCGAGTTCGATGCGGAATCCGCGAATCTTGACCTGGAAATCGCCTCGACCCTGGTACTCGAGTTCTCCGTTCTTGTTCCACCTGGCGAGGTCGCCGGTTCGGTACATCCGTGTGCCCGCACTGCCCGCGGGATTGGGCACGAATCGTTCGGCGGTCGTGCCGGCGCGGTTTCGGTAACCGCGGGCGAGTCCGTCGCCGCTGACGTACAGCTCTCCCGTCACTCCGACCGGGACGCGGTGCAGGCGATTGTCGAGGACCCACGCGGTGATGCCTGTCGACGGGCGACCGATCGTCACTCGATCGGTCGGGGACATCGGCTCGGTGATGCTGGCGACGACCGTCGATTCGGTTGGTCCGTAGGCATTGATCATGATCCGGTGATCGCTGACCCAGGCGGCGACGAGGTCCGGTGGGCAGACGTCGCCGCCGGTTCCGATGCACACCAGCTCGTTCAGTCCGCTCGGATCGACCGTGGCCAGTGCGGCTGGTGTGATGAAGGCGTGCGTGACGTGCTGGTCGGCGATCAGACTCGTCAGTTCGGTTCCGCCGATGATGCTCGGTGGGGCGATGACCATCGTGGCCCCGGCACCAACAGCCATCAGGAGTTCGAGAATCGAGGCGTCGAAGCTCGGTGAGCTGAAATGCAGCGTGCGCGAGGTCGACTCGACGCGGAAGCGGCTGCGTTCCTGCTCGGCGAGTGCCGAAAGCCCACGGTGAGTGACCATGACGCCTTTGGGGACGCCGGTGGAACCGGAGGTGTAGATGACATAGGCCGGGTTGTCCAGGGACACCGCAGCCAGCAGCTCCGAGGCATCTATCCGCTGATCACCGATCTGTTCGAGGGTTGCGAGTGTCTTTGCCTGATCGAGCAGAACGGCGTCTGCCTCGTCGGGGACGACACCCACATGCTCGGCGGTGGTGAGAACGACGCCCGCTCCCGAGTCGTTGATCATGTGGTGCACGCGGTCGACGGGATACGCCGGGTCGACGGGTACGAATGCAGCGCCGGACCTGGCAACCGCCCAGATCGCGACCACGGATTCCAGTGAGCGTGATAATGCCAGGGCGACAACGGATTCCGGACCGACCCCGCGGCTGATCAACAGTCGTGCAAGCCGGTTGGCGCGGCGGTCCAGATCGGAGTAGGTCAGATGGCGGTCGCCGAAAATCAGTGCAGTCCTCTGCGGTTCGTCGACGTACTTCCGCTCGAGCAACGTCGAGAAGTGAACCTGCTCGGGAAGTTCCGGTGTGACGGCGCGAATCGTGTCGAGATCACTCACGAGATCGATGTCGCCGACCGGCGTGTGCGGTGATTCGGTGACAGCACCGAGAATCCGAACCAGGTATCGAGCGAAACCTTCGACGGTCGACTCGTCGAACAGGGCGCTGGCGTAGGTGAACCCGGCCTCGATTCCGGCCGGCCGGCCGTCGTCGTCGAAGGTCTCGGCAAGCGTGAGTTGCAGATCGAAATTCGAGACGGCGGATTCGAGTTCGAGGACCTCGACGTCCAAATCCGTCAGACGAACTGCTGGCCGAGTGGTGTTCTTGAACTCCAGCATCACCTGGAACAACGGTGAATGCGACGTCGACCGCTCCGGAGCCAGCGCATCGACGACGCGCTCGAAGGGGACGTCTGCGTGAGCGAAGGCGTCGAGGTCGGTGCTGCGAACTCTGGCCAACAGATCGGTGAACGAGGCGGCGGGGTCGACGTCGGCGCGCAGGACCAACGTGCCGACGAACATACCGACCATCGGATCCAGTAGGGCATTTCCGCGCCCGGCGATCGGTGAGCCGATCGTGATGTCTTCCATGCCGGACAATCTCGCCACGAGCACTGCGTATGCGGCGTGTACCGCCATGAACATACTGCTTCGGTGTTCGATCGCGGTTTCGCTCAGACGACGGTGGATGCCGGCATCGATGTCGAATCGAACGACGCCGCCCGAGAGATCCTGCACACGCGGACGCGGTCGATCTGCGGGGAGCGCAAGAAGTTCGGGAACACTCGCCAGTTGACGTGTCCAGTACTCGAGCTGACCGGCAAGAGTGCTGTCCGCTTCGTCGATCCGACCGAGAGCCCTTTCCTGCCAGATGGCGAAGTCCGCGTACTGGACCGGAAGAGGAGACCAGTCTGGCGCCTCACCTCGATGCCTTGCCGAGTACGCGCTCATCACGTCGAACGCCAACGGTGCCATCGAGAATTCGTCGGCGCAGATGTGATGGACGACCACGGTCAGGACGTGATCTTCTTCGTCGACCTCGATCAGTTCCGCCCTGATCGGTGGAGTCTGCGTGACGTCGAAGCCCCTCGAGGTGAGACGTTCGATCTCCCCGAGTACCGCTTCGGCGTTCGCGGCGACAACCGGCAGCGCGCCCAACGCTTCACCGGGTTCGACGATCACCTGCGCCGGCACTCCCTCGATCATGGGAAACAGCGTGCGCAGCGATTCGTGGCGAGTAAGCACGTCGGTGATCGCGCCCTCCAACACGGCAACGTCCAACCGGCCTCTCAGCCTGATCGCTATGGCGACGTTGTACGCCGCGGACGTGACGTCGAATTGATTGACGAACCACATGCGCTTTTGTGCCAGCGACAGCGGGATCGTCTGTGGCCGCGGCAATGCCTCGAGCGGAAGGACTGCCGCTCCCCCTCGTGCCGTGGCGCACTCGACCGCCAACTGCGCAACGGTCGGCGCGTCGAACAACTCTCTGATCGACAAGTTCAACGACAGCGAATCGTTCACGCGCGCCACAGCGCGTGCAGCGACGAGGCTGTTTCCGCCGATCTCGAAGAAGTTGTCGTGAACACCGACTGCCCCGGATTCGAGAAGCTCCTCGAAGATCGCCACCAACTGCGCTTCGAGCGGTGTTCGCGGCGCCAGATACGTCTGCGAACTGTCGAAGCTGGGCGCGGGCAGAGCCTTCCGATCAAGCTTGCCGGTCGAACCGAGAGGGAACACGTCGAGGGCGATGACCACCGCGGGAACCATGTAGGCCGGAAGGAGACCTCTCAACTCGGTGCGTAGGCCGTCCGTGTTGATCGAAGTGCCGGTGTCGGCGATGACGTAGCCGACCAAACTGTCACCGACCACGTCGTCGTGATGGACGAGAGCAGCAGCTTGCGCGACACCGGGCAGCCTGAGCAATGCTGCTTCGACCTCGGCGAGTTCGATGCGCTGGCCGCGGATCTTGACCTGGAAATCGCGTCGACCGACATAGTCGAGCAGCCCGTCGGCGCGCCACCGGACGACATCACCGGTTCGGTACATCCGGGTGCCAGACGGGCCGTACGGGTCGGCCACGAACCTGTCGGCGGTGAGATCGCTGCGCCCGAGGTATCCACGCGCCAGTTGCACTCCCGCCAGATACAGCTCGCCGTGAACGCCGACCGGAACCGGATGCAGCCGCCCGTCGAGGACATAGAGCTGGGTGTTCCACACGGGCGCACCGATGGGAACGGTGACGGTCATGTCGGGGGTGAATTCGGCGGCGCTGACGTCGACGGCAGCCTCCGTGGGTCCGTACAGGTTGAACAGTCCCGCAGAACTCAGACGGGTGAACGCCTCCGCAGTGGTAGGCGCGAGGGCTTCACCGCTGCAGAACACCTGACGCAGGCTCGCACACTGCCCGGCAGTCGCGGCAGCGACGAATTCCGCGAGCATCGACGGAACGAAGTGCGCCGTCGTGACGCCTCTGTCGGCAATCAACGCCGACAGGTACCCGGGATCACGGTGCCCGTCCGGTTCCGCGATCACCAACTGCGCGCCGGTCTGCAGGGGCCAGAACAGTTCCCACACCGAGACGTCGAAGGTCACCGGGGTCTTGTGCAGCACCACGTCCGACGCGTGAAGGGGGTACGTGTCCTGCATCCACAGCAGGCGATTGACGATCGAACGGTGTGATACTGCAACACCTTTCGGTCGACCCGTCGATCCGGACGTGAAGATCACGTAAGCAGCATTGTCCGGGCGCAGGGGTCCGAGCCGATCAGCGTCGGTGATCGGCGCCGTCGTGGACACCTGACGATCGAGATCGACGTCCACGATCGGGACTCGCGCGGGAAAAGCGCCGTGGTCCTGGGGCCGGCTCAGCACGCAGATCGGTTCCGCGATGTCGAAGACGTACGCGATGCGCTCGGCGGGATGATCGGGATCCACCGGGACGTATGCCGCACCGGCACGGATCACGGCGTGGACCGCGACGAGTAGTTCCGGTGACCGTCGAATCGACACCGCGACGCGCATGTCCGGGCCGACCCCGCGGGCAATGAGGGTTCTGGCAAGTTCACCGACCCTCGCGTCGAACTCCGCATAGGTCAGTGTCCGCTCGCCGAAGACCAGCGCGGCCCCCTCGGGTGTCCGGGCTGCCTGCTCCGCCACCAGGTCCGAGAGGGTGGTGATCGGTACGGCGTGTTCGGTGGCATTCCAACGCTCGAGGACCAGTTCCGCCTCGCCCGGAGCTGTGAGATCGACGTCGCCGACGACGGATTCCGGGTAGGCAGCTACCGCGTCGAGGAGCATCGTGAAGCGATCAGCGAGGCCGGACATGGTGTCCGAGTCGAAAAGCTGGCTGGCGTAGTTCAACTGGCCGTCGAGATGGTCGCCGCGGTCGGTGAGAATGACCTGAAGATCGAACTTTGCCGCGCCCGTCGACAGTTCGTCGACCGTGACCTCGAGCTCGGGCAAAGTGACCTCGGTGGGAGCGGCGCCCTGCATCACCAGCATCACCTGGAACAGCGGCGCCTGGTTGTCTGCGAGGGATTCGACGAGTACGTCGTACGGCACTTCGGTGTGCTGCAAGGCCGCCACGTCGACGTCGCGGACGCGGGTGAGAACTTCACCGAAGGTGAGTCCCCCCTCGAGAACCGTCCTCAGCACCACCGTGTTGACGAACATTCCGACGACGTCGTCGAGAGCGCGCTCGCTCCGCCCGGCCACCGGAGTGCCGATCGTGATGTCGTTCGCTCCGGATTCTCGGCTGAGCAGGACGGCCAGCGCGGCGTGGATCACCATGAACACGCTGACATCGCTGCGCGCCGCGATCTCGCCGACCCGGCGGTACGTCGCGGAGTCGATCCGGAAATCGAGATCGTCACCGCGCAGCGAGACACCCGCAGGGCGCGGATGATCCATCGGCAGTTCCGCGAGCTCACCGCGTTCGGTGAGCGTGTGCGACCAGAACCGCAACTGCTCGGCAAGAATCGAATCCGGGTCGGACGCTTCACCGAGCGCTCCGCGTTGCCACTCGCTGAAATCGCCGTACTGCACTTCGAGTGGCAGCCACGCCGGCACGCGTCCGCTCGCCCGCGAGGCGTACGCCACCATCACGTCACGAGCCAGCGGCGCCATCGACAGGCCGTCTGCTGCAATGTGGTGCACGACGAGGACCAAGGTGTGCTCGCGTTCGTTCACCTCGAGCAGAGTCGCGCGGATCGGCACCGATTCGCTGACGTCGAATCCCTCTCGCGCGAGCTCACTCGCCCGCGCCGAGGTCGCTGCGGCAGGTACCGTTTCCACCTCGAGATGATCGAACATCTCGTCCACACCGAGAACGTGCTGGACGGGGCCACGCGCACTCTCGGGGAAAACGGTCCGCAAGATCTCGTGTCGAACGATGACGTCCCGCAGCGCGGTGAACAGTGCATCGACGTCGAGATCGCCGGTCATCGAAACCGCGATCGGAATGTTGTACGCCGGCGAACTCGGATCGAGTTGATTGGTCAGCCACATTCGTTGCTGCGCCAGAGATACCGGTATCCGGTCAGGGCGATCGATACGCGTCAGTGCCGGGGCACGTGTGTTCCGCGAGTCCGCGAGGTCGGCACGTGCTGCCAGAGCGGAGACGGTCGGCGCCTCGAAGAGGTCGAGAACGCTCAGCGTCGTTCCGAGAGCTCCGTTGACCCGCGACACGACGCGGGTCGCGATCAACGAGTCACCGCCGAGGTCGAAGAAACTGTCGTCTGCTCCCGCCCGGGTGATACCGAGCAGATCGCAGAACACCGCCGAAATTCGCTTCTCGGTCGAGGTCTCGGGGGCACGGTATTCAGCCGACCCGCCCACAGAATCGATGTCCGGTAACGCTTTCCTGTCGATCTTTCCTGCCGGAGTCAACGGAATGGAGTCGAGGACGACGATCCGCGCCGGAACCATGTGGGCTGCCAACGAAGATCTCGCGTGGGCGACCAGCTCGGAGTTGTCGATGTTTGTGCCCGCAGCCGCCGTGACGTACGCCGCCAACAGTGTTTCCCCACTCGGGCCCGCAACTCCGGCGGTGACTGCCTGTGCGACGCTCGGGTGGCGGCGCAGCACGTCGTCGATCTCGCCGAGCTCGACGCGGAAACCGCGGATCTTGATCTGGAAGTCGCTCCGGCCGAGGTACTCCAGCTCACCCTCGCCGTTCCACCGCGCGAGGTCACCCGTGCGGTACATGCGCTCTCCCGCAACACCGTTGGGGTCGGCAACAAATCGTTCGGCCGTAATCGTGGCACGCGCGTGGTACCCGCGCGCCAAACCGACACCGCTCACATAGAGCTCGCCGGCGACACCGATCGGCACCGGTTGAAGCCGCGAGTCCAGGAGGACGGTTGCGGCTCCGCGCATCGGCTTCCCGATGGTGACGGGAACATCGCTGCTCAGCGGTCCGGTCAGAGTGGCGACGACGGTGGTTTCGGTCGGTCCGTACGCGTTGAACATCGAGCGTCCGTGTGACCACTGATCCACCAGCGCGGGTGAGCATGCGTCGCCGCCGGTCACGACCACTCGTAGATCCGGTAGGCCGGCGGGATCGACTGTTGCCAGCGCGGCCGGGGTGACGAAAGCGTGGGTGACCCGTCCGATACGCATCACCTGTGCCAGTTCGTCGCCGCCGTACACGGTGGGCGGCGCGATCACCATCGTTGCCGCGCCCCCGAAGGCAAGGAGGAGTTCGAGGACCGAAGCGTCGAAGCTCGGCGAAGAGAAATGCAGGGTGCGGTCTCCAGGTTCGACTCCGAACCTGACTCGTTCTTCGTCGGCGAAGCTGCTCAGCCCGCGGTGACTGACCACGACGCCTTTGGGGACACCGGTGGAGCCGGACGTGTAGATGAGGTATGCCGGATCGTCGTAGCTCAGGCGCGTACGCCGCTCGGCGTCGTCGACCGGTGCATCGGAATGGTGCGAGGTGTCCAGTTCGTCGAGGAGCAGCCAATCCACCGAATCGGCGAGCCCGCCGTGGTGCTCCCCCACACTGATTCCGACTACAGCTCCCGAATCGGTGAGCATGTGCCGAATACGATCCTCGGGGTAGTGCGGATCGATCGGGAGGAAGGCACCGCCGGTCTTGGCCACCGCCCACGTCGCGGTCACCGATTCGAGAGACCTCGACAGCGCAAGGGCGACATAGGTGCCGGGGCCGACTCCCCTGTTGATCAGTTCACGGGCGAGTGTGTTCGACTCGGCGTCGAGATCCCGGTAGCTCACCTCACGATCACCGAAAACGAGCGCTGGGGCATCGGGGTTCACAGCCGAGGCCCGGCGGAGAATATCGGGGAGAGTCAACGGGGAGGACGCGGTCGCTCCCCGCGCCGGTACCAGGGACTCACGCTCGAAGTCGTCGAGGAGATCGAGGTCTCCGACCGGCGTTCGCGGGGCTGCTGCTGCGCCTGCAAGGATCCGCACCAGTCGCGAGAGGAAGGCTCGGACCGTGGATTCGGCGTAGTGCTGCGTGGAGTACGCAACCTCGAGGGCGCCGGTATCTGCGTGGACGTCGATCGCCACGTCGAGGCCGGCAATCGTGGTCTCCTGCGAGCCGTCGTTGAGGTGGACGTGCAACTCGGGCAGTGCGGGGACACCTGCCGCCGATCGAATCGACAACGTATCGCGTTCTCGAGCAAGAGAACTCACGAACTCGTCGAACGGCGCCGCCGGATCGACCTCGCAGCGCAGGGGCAAAGTTCCCCACTCGGTCCTCGTTCCGATCAGCACGTCCCGGCGCTCGGTCGATCTCGACAGCAACGAAGCAAATGCGGCATGGACAACGGCAAAGAGGGAGACGCCTTCCGTGCGCGCAAGTTCGGCGACCGCGGGATCGAGTGGGACGCTCAGCCGATTCGTACCGGTGGGCTCCGATTCGGCGTCGATTCGCTCGAGGCCCAGTGTCTCGAGGTCCAGTGTGGAGCCCTCGTCGGAGTCCCCCAGGTATCTCGCCCAGAACCGCTCGAGTTCCCTGCGCTGTGCACTGCGCGCCCCTGCCTCGGCACTTGCCGGATGGATCCGGTTCATCGGCGTACCGGCCGGTGCTGCTGTCAGTTCTGCGACCAACTCGGTGAACGCCCGGTGGTGCTCGGCCAGTTCGTCGTGGCCGTAGCGATTGGGGTTTCCGCGAAAGTCGATCAACGTCTGCGCCGGATCGCCGCTCTGGTACACGTTGACCAGCAGATCCTCGACCGGACCCGACGTGACGATGTGATACTCACCGGTCAGTGGCCCGAGGGTTATCTCCTGCCGGAAGAGCATCACATTCATCATCGGGCCGGACAGACGCGCGTCGCCGACGGTCAGACCGGCATCACGCCGGATGTCCTCGAGGCTGCATCGCTGATGACGAAGCGCACCGAGAAGTTCGAGTTGCACGCGCCCGACCAGATCGTCGACACTTTCGTCCGGGTTTACGTGGATGTGTAGCGGCGCGACGTTGACCAGCATTCCGCCGGACCGCTGCAGCGGTGCCGTCGTCCTCGCGGAAACCGGCAGGTTGATCAGCACGTCGTCGTAGCCGGTACTGCGGGACAGGTAGCACGCCAGTGCCGAAATCAACACTGCGGCCGGAGTTGCACCGGAACGTGAATTCCACTCGTCCAAGGCAGCAAGGCTGTTCGCCGACATCGCGGCACTGACGAGTTCACTGCGTGCAGTCGGGGGTCCCTCACGGGTGGCCAACGTCGAACCGTGTTCGACGCCCGACACACGCTGGGCCCAGTACTCGCGGTCGGCTTCGAATCGGCTCGATTCGCGGTACTTCTGGTCGAGCTCGGACAGCGTCGTGACGTCGAGCGCCTTGTTCACCGCAGGTTCTCGACCTTCGACGGCTGCGGTGTAGATCGCCGCAATCCGATTGACGATCGTCATACCGCTGTAACCGTCGAGAGCGACGTGATGAATCCTGGTGTACCACAGGTAATCCCGATCACCAGTTTGAAGAATTGTCATCTCGACGAGACGATCGCGAGTCAGATCGAGCGTCGTCGCGTAATCGTTGTCCATCCACTCCGAGGCAGCCTGCCGAGGGTTCTCACGCTCGCGGAAGTCGAAGTAGTCGATGCCCGGGTCGATCGTGAAGTCCACGATCTGGCAGGGCTCCCCATCCGGGTACATCAACCGTAGAAACGGAGATTCGAACTCGTGGGCAGCCTCCACCGCGGCGCGACTGAGCAGTTGCATGTCCAAATCGCCGTGGAACTCGATGTACTGCGCGATGAAGTACGGGACCGTCGGGTGAAGTTGCTGCGCAAACCACATGCTGCGCTGCACCGCAGACAGGGGGAACGCTCCTGCCGGCAGGCTTCGCGATCCGGTGAGCGGGTCGATCCTCTTGTCGGTATCCATCACGACCACCCCCACACAGCGTTGTGACGATCAGCGTTGTCACGATCAGCGCCGGGAAGTGTGGCTCGGGGATTGAAGAGAAACATCGCACCGCCTCGATATCGAGTGGAAACCATGTGGCGATCCTGAGAGAGCGCAGCCGAAGGTCATCGACCTCGACGAAGGGTCGCTTCGAAGTCCGAACCTCCCCGAAGGTCCGAACTCAGGATCAAAATTTGTCGTCGTCAGGCGTCAGGAGCACCGCAGTGTTGCAGTGCTCGACGCAAGGCTAGAAACCGGTTGCCCACACCTGCTCTACCGGAAACGTTCGGCTTCGCGGGCAAGCTCGGTCAACCGTTCACACAACTGTGTGAGCTCTGAACTCTCTGCGCCCTCGGCAACTGCTGTCGCCACATCTTCGGCAGCGCATCGGACCTCGAACATCCGATCCACGAGTTCGACCGCTTCGACTGCGGTCAAGATGACGGCGTCAGCCGGGATCGACGTGCCCTTGACGGCATTGCGCTGCTCGTACGCACGCTGTCGACAAGACTGGCTGCAGTACCGGCGTCGACGACCGACACCGGTCACCGCGACCTCTCGACCACACCACACACACGGGTTTCCCGAACGCGCAGACTGCGGTGATCCGACGCGTGTGCTCTCAGCCATGAATCGACACTGTACTCGAGATTCGGACGCCTTCGATGAACGCGCACGGTACCCGGTAAGATGGAGAGGTTGCGTCTTCTCGCCACACGGGAACCAATCGGGTGCTCGTGGCGTTGTAGATGAGTGTGAGCGTCTACTCCCCAAGTCAGGGCGCCCACCAGCGGTGACGAACGAAGAGAGGACACCACCATGGCAGATCGCGTACTTCGAGGTAGCCGACTCGGAGCTGTGAGCTACGAGACCGACCGTGACCATGACCTCGCGCCCCGTCGTATGGCCAAGTACAAGTGCGAGAACGGCGAGATCTTCGACATCCCGTTCGCGGACGAAGCCGAGATCCCCGGCACCTGGTTGTGCCGAAACGGCCTCGAAGGCACCCTCATGGAGGGGACTGCTCCCGAAGCCAAGAAGGTCAAGCCTCCCCGCACCCACTGGGACATGCTGCTCGAGCGTCGCTCGGTCGAGGAACTCGAAGAGCTCCTCAAAGAGCGTCTCGATTTGCTGAAGGCCAAGCGTCGCGGCGCATGAACTAGCACTTCGATCAAGACCGTCCGGTTCTACACCGGGCGGTCTTTCTCGTTCTTCGGGGAGTGATCGTTCACAAGTCGACGTCATACTTCGGCCCTTCTTCGACGTGGCAACTTCAGGATGCTTCGCGGTCCTCAAAGACACTTCAGGGCAACGTCATTGAGCATCCAGGCGCACTTGCGGGCCGACAGTGCGCACATCCTGGACTTGCGCTGAAGAACCATCGGCACTGCGTCGTGCACCAGTGTGAGCTGTATCCCCCACCCCGCGACACACCAAACTTCGGTACACCAAACTTCGATACGGAGTGAACTGGTAGCCCAGTCACTCGGCCGGGTTGCTTGCCAAGTGACGATGGCAAGCAACCCGGCCGACTGGGGTGTGGGTGAATGATTTGCGGTGCTGAACGGTTCTTCCGCTACTTCCCGGTCAGCGAGTGATGCTCTGTGCCGCGGTTCCTTGGCGGAGGCGGGTGATTTCGTTGCGTGATTCGACGACCTGGGGGCTGTCGTCGCCCTTGCTGACAGCTAGGTCGCTGCACAGATCCAGCGCGGCACGAACGATATGTCGTCGTTGGCGACGTTCGGTACGAGTGGGTGCGGCTTTCGCGTAAGTGCGTTGTTGTCGCCATCCGCCGGCGGCTGTCACCTCGGCGTCGGTCAGGACGCCGGACTCGATTTCCGGGGCGAGAATGTCACGGACGAAGTGGGATTCACGTGGGTGCGCCCAGACGAACGCGATCCACAAGGCAGTGAACGCGAAGACGATGTCGCCGATCATGATGACGAACACGAGCGAACTGCTGCCGCCGGCGATCGCGAGCATGGAATCCCACACGCCGTGGATCAGGATGGGTGCCACGATCAACGCCAATCCGCGTCCGATCCGCCGGGGCTGGGCCGGGGTGCCGATCAGATAGATCACGCCGGCGCAGAAAAGGGCGGTGAAGAGGGGATGAGAGACGATGTCGGAGTAGGTGCGGGTGGCGATGGAACCGAGCAGGCCGTCGGTTTGGTGGGCGCCGAAGCCCTGTGTTGCGCCGGCAATCGAGTACAGAAAGTCTTCGCTGGTCTGAAATCCCAAGCCGATGAAAGCACCGAGGAGCAGGCCGTCGGTTGCGGTGCGCACCAGGCGTGGTGCAAGCGCGAGGAGGACTACGATGCCGATGCCTTTGGCGGTTTCCTCCACGAAGGGTGCAGAGAGGCCCGCATGCCAGTCCTGAGCCCATACCTGCCCGAAAATCTTCGAGTAGAGCGAACCGACTGCTCCGTTCGCGGGTACTGCGATAGTGAACGTTGCTGCGGTGGCGCCCCAGATGAAGCCGGTGACCACTAGTCCTACGGGTTGGCGTTCGTAGCGGTCGATGTGCCGGAACCACCATGTCCAGACCGCGGCGCTGATGACGCCGACGATGCCGGCCACGAGGAGTGCGCGCCCGAAGTATCCGGCGAAGGGAGCAAACATCTGCCAGCCTTTGACGAGGCCGAATCCGCACATCCACAGGTATATCCAGAACACGACGTTGCGTGGCTGGAAGAAGTGAAATTTCTCGCCCCAGGCCGTCGTATCGAATGCGCGGGAGCGGGTTTCGAGGAGATCGGTGCTCACTTGGTGTCTCCCTCGTGTGTGCCGATAGAGGCGATCATGTCGGTGATTTCTCGACTGCGGGCGGCGATCTGATCGGGTGGGCCGACTACCTGTACCCGAATTCCCTTGCCGTCGACGACGAATGTGGTCACCGATCCGGCGGACCGCGGAGTGTCAAAGCTGACCTGGACGCCGCTCAGACCCCCGGCGGTGCTGATCGGCTGGCGCGCACCGGAGACCGCAAGCACGGAACTGCCGTTCGTCGCAAGACTCACGGCATCTGTTTGGGAGAGGAGCTCGTCGGCAGTTCCACTGAATGTGTCGGCGTCGACGCTCAAGGTGACGGTGCCATCGGTCAACGTCACACGTGGGAGCGAATCGGACGCGCCATGTTGGTCGGTTCGGAAACCACTGTCGACATTCCAGCCCGCAGGTGCGGCGAAGGAGACCGTTTCGGTCACGGCCATCCGGTCTCCGGCGCCGGTTGGATCTTCGGAGGAGACAGCGGAATCGATGGCGGGCACGATCACGGTCCAGAGCATCCACACCGCCAAGATCGCGAGGGCGTGTGGGAAGACTCGTGTGTCGAATCCGAGGAAGCGGTGATCCGCTGGTGGACGTCTTCCGTGTAGGGGCTCGTGCTTGTGTGCAGTACTCGAAGTAACGCTCAACTTCCCTCGTTTCCATTGCACGGCAGGTGCACTGACTATCGCAGAAACGGACAAATTCCGTGCATCAGCTGGCACCTGCCGGTCATCGAGACGATCGTGCACCAAGTTCCCGTAGGCGCGAGATCACCGAGAGCTCCTAGTCGACGGTGAACCGTCGCATCGCCAGATGTCCGAACACGCCGACCAGAATCAACGTGACGCCTGCGGTCACGGAAACGGAGTCGGTCACCAACCCCGCGATGCCGGTCACGGCTACGAACACCGGCAAAAAGTCGAACAGCCTGAAAATCGACTGCGGTGGTTCGGTTTCGAGGCCCTGAGCCTGAGCGGCCTTGTTCGGCGCATACTCGGGGTACCACTCGGTGAAGGAGATCGCGAAGAAGGTTCCGAGCAACTGCAGAATCCATCCGGTCCAGAAGTTGTCACCGTCGTGCAGCAGTGCGTCTCCGAACAGGCCCACTACGGCCGACCAGGTGAAGGCGAGAGCCCACACCGCCGTAATGACGTAGTTGATGTGCAGAAACAGAGGCGTCGCCCAATACTCCTCGGGCGTCGACTCTTTCGCGTACTGCAAAGTGAAAGGATTGCGGAGCAGGATCGATCCGAAGGCAAAGACCACCAGCGCGATGTTGGTCAGTTCGCCTCCCCAGAGTTCGAACCACCGAATCGTGTTCGCCGACGCGAGGAGGCCGATGGCCGCCAGAACGCCGAAGAACACGACGTCGAAGACCTCCAACAGCTTCACGGTGCCGCCGCGCCGGTGACTGGCCGCCAAGATCAGCAGCGACAACCCGAGGGCTGCGGCCGCGGATTCCTCGAACCTTCCCGGCCCGGAGAGCAAGGACAGCAAGATCCACGGTGACAGGCCGGCGAGCGGTGACTGCAGAACCGCGTCGACGACACTGGTTTTGTGAACTGCATCCCGGGGCTCGGACTTGTCTGGCTCGGTTTTCTCAGGCTCGGTCACAAGAAGCCGCCTTACGCAGGAACGGGTGGCACAGCGAGTACCCGCGTAGGCGCTCCTCGGAACATCGGCAGCCCTAATATCCGATGCTCGGCTCAGATTGCCGCAGTCTCCTCGGGTGAGTGCTCAGCCTGATCTCGGCGCCGGGCCAGCACTGCCATGGCAATCGCGCCGACCGCGATGATGCTGAGCACGATCTCCGGCACCGGACCTACTCGGCTGGCAAGGGTGGAGCTGGTCGAGAGCGGCACCTTCGCCACCAGGGCCGCCGGCACGAACAGGTCGGTTTGCGAAGTCACCGCACCGTCGGGAGCGATGATGGCGCTGACACCACTGGTTGCGGCGACAACGACGGCGCGGCCGTGCTCGACTGCCCGCACACGCGACATTGCCAGCTGCTGATAGGTCATCTCGGTGTCCCCGAAAGTGGCGTTGTTGGTCGGTACCGCCAGCAACTGTGCACCGTTGCGCACCGATTCCTGGAACGCCCGGTCGAACGCCACCTCGTAACAAGTCGCGACACCGATGGGTACCCCCGCTGCACGGACAACGCCGTTGCCCTCGCCGGGAACGAAATTGCCCGCGCGATCGGCGTACGAGGAGAAGTTCCGGAAGAAGCTTCGGTAGGGCAGGTATTCGCCGAACGGCTGAATGATCTTCTTGTCGTGCTGTTCCTGAGGACCGTTGGCGCCGTCCCACACGATCACCGAATTGGTGGTCGTACGATCGGCGTTCACGAGTACGGTGCCGACAAGAATCGGCGCTCCGATCGCTTCGGAGGCCCGGGTGATGTCGGCAGCGGCATCGGCGTTTCGCAGGGGGTCGATGTCCGAGGCGTTCTCCGGCCAGATCACGACGTCAGGCTGATCGACGCGGCCCGCGTCCACCTCGGCAGCAAGTTTCACGGTTTCGGCGACATGGTTGTCGAGGACCTGCTTGCGTTGCGAGTTGAAGTCCAAGCCCAACCTCGGAACGCTTCCCTGAATGGCGGCGACGGTGATCGTTCGATCACCGGAATCCATGGTGGACAAGAACGGCGACACCACGAGAGCAATGATCACGGGCACGAGGGCAGCGGCAACAGCTCCGAAGAATCCTCGGTCCCATCGTTTGGCCGCGACAGCGACTGCAACTGCTGCCAAGCCGGTACCGGTCAGGGCCACCGCGAAGCTGAGCAGCGGCGCACCGCCGACACTCGCAAGAGGGAGGAGCCACCCTTCGGATTGACCGAATGCGAGCCTGCCCCAAGGAAATCCGCCGAAAGGAACGCTGGAACGAAGCCACTCGGTGAGCGTCCAGGTCGCAGCAATCCACAAGGGTGCCCATGGCAACCTCGCCACCAGAACCGCAAGCAGCCCGAACAGTCCGATGAACAACGACTCCACCGCGGCCAACGCGATCCACGGGACCGCACCTACGAACACACCGATCCACGGAAGCAACGGCACCAGAAATCCGAGACCAGCCAAGTATCCGTAACCGAAGCCGGCACGAAGGCGCAGTCCGCCGCGCCCGAAGTTCGTCAACACACACGTCAGAAGAGCGATCCCGACGGGCGCCAAGAACCACAGCGGGCGGGGTGGGAACCCTGCGAAGATCAGGAATCCACCTGCGGCCGCGTACAGCGAACGTAGCCATGCGGAACCGGTGAGCACAGCGCTCACACGGGAGCGATCACCGACAGACGCCTCTGCGCCGGCCTCACTCACTCGACGAGCCGCGCTGATAGACGACGCGTCCGCGATGCACCGACTTGATGCAGACCGGAATCGGCGCATCTTCCGCCAGCCTCGGCAGAGCGGGTACGCGCGAGCGCGGATCGGTAGACCATCGCTGAACCGAGTCGGCGGGTGCGCTCACTTCGAGTTCGCCTGCCTCCCACAACACGTAGGAGGCCGGTGCGCCCGGATTGAGGGTTCCCGCGGCGCCGTCCCGCACTCCGCCCGCGCGCCAGGCGCCGCGAGTTGCCGCGGAGAAGGCCGCACGCGGCGAGATTCCACTTCCGTCGGTGCGGTGCTGGACAGCGGCGCGCAGCATCGCCCACGGCTCGATGGGGGTGACCGGGGCGTCGGAGCTGAATGCGAGCGAGACACCCTTACCGGCAGCAGGTGCAAACGGATTCAACGCTGCTGCGCGCTCTACTCCCAGGCGCGTGGCGTAAAGACCGTCGGTGCCACCCCACAGTGCGTCGAACACCGGTTGGACGCTAGCGATGACACCCAAGGCGGCAAAGGTTTCCGCGTCGGCCATAGACATCATTTCCGCGTGCTCGAGGCGGTGACCCAACGCGGCGACCTTGGGGCCACCCAGTTCGTCGGCGACCCTGCGGAACGCGGCAGCTGCCGACGAGACGGCGCCGTCACCGATGGCATGGAACCCGGCCTGGACGCCCGCGAGGGTACAGGCCCGGATGTGTGCGGCGATCGCGTCGACGTCGAGGTAGGCATTGCCCGTCGAATCAGGTTGGTCTGCATAGGGTTCGAGCAACCACGCGGTATGCGAACCGAGCGAGCCGTCGATGAAGAGATCCCCGCCGAGTCCGTCTGCTCCGGTTTTGTCGAGGAGCGCGCGAGCATCCTCTTCGCTGTCGACACGCTCACCCCAGTAGCCCCGAACCTCCACGCCGTGATCGTGGGCCAACAGTTCCTGGAAATCGGTCAATCCCGAGATGTCCGGTCCCCCGCACTCGTGAACGGCCACGATTCCGCGTGAGGCGCAGAGATCGAGCGCAGCGGTACGAGCAGACGCGCGCTGAGTTTCCGTCAGCAGATTCCGAGCGGCATTGCGCGCCAGGTGGTGTGCGTCGAACGTCAACGGGCCTTCGGCTGAGTATCCAGCGGTGTCGGCGAGGCCGGAGATCCCGTCGCGCAGTGCGCTCGAGCACGCGGCCGAGTGAACGTCGATCCGCGAGAGATACACCTTGCGGCCAGGGGCGGCCGCGTCGAGATCTGCGGTCGACGGCGGGGTCTGCTCGGCCCACTCGGTGTCGTCCCAACCGTGTCCCCAGATGACTGCGTCGGGATGGGCAGTTTCGGGGTTCGCGGCTGCGAATGTTCGTACTCGCGAGAGACATTCGTCCAGAGAGTTCGCGCCCACGAGATCGAGGCCGACGAGATTGAGTCCCAGTGCGGTGATGTGGACGTGGGTGTCGACGAACCCGGGAGTGACAAACGCACCACCCAGGTCTTCGATCTCCGCGGCGGGGTGCAACGCCCGTCCGGCGCGCTCGTCGCCGACCCACACGACGGTGCCGTCGGTGATGGCGATCGAGGTCGCATCAGGTGCAAATGAACTGTAGATCCGGCCGTTGACCAGCAGACGAGTAGTCACGAGCACCCAGTCTGCCTGTTAGTACTGCGGCCCCCGCGAACGGGTGGGTGTATCCGTGTCCAGAATCTCACCCTCGAGGACGAGTTCCTTGCCGTTGCTGGCGACGTACTCGGTGGTTTCGGGTGTCTCGACGATGATCTCGCCGTCGATCACCTCGCCGTTTCCGCGCATCCGCGCCGCGTAGCCGACGGTTCCGGCGAAGGCGTCACCACCGGCGGCAAATGCTGCTGCGCGCTTACCTGCCAGGAGCACTGCAAGCGGGCGCAGCGCCCAGCGGGTCGGCGGAATCAGAAGCAGCAGGCCCAGAACCGAAGTCACGAGTCCGGGTACGAACATCAACGCGGAGCCCGCCGCGACCAGGGCGCCGTCGGCGACCGCCAGTGACGGCGATCCCTCACCCCGCGTGGCCTTACGGAACCCGTCCATGACCCGTCGCCACTGCGAGCGCATGAGGATCAATCCGACAAGCGATCCGGCGAGAAACAGCAGCACTGTCCAGGCGACACCGATGGCGTTGCCCACGATGACCAAGGCTGCGATCTCGACGATCACGTAGAGGAGAAATACGGCGGCGATCATGACGTCCCCTTTCAGACGGTCTATTCGTTCAACGCTCGAGGGGCCGGTTTTTCTCCCGACAACGACGCAGAGGTGCAAAACAGGTGGGTGCCGTGAGTCACACGGGCCTTCTCTCACGCACGTGCGACTTGCCTGGCGTTAACTAACGCTCCGCTAACGATTCTAAACCTCAAGTTGACGTTGAGACTCTGCGCATGGTCAAGTCACTTCGGGCCGCATTTCCCGGCCTCATGAAATGAAGGAGCCCGACATGAGCCGACTCCCCGGCAAGACACTCGCCCGACGCATTCCCGCTGCCATCGCCGGCACTGCCGCCGTCGTGGCACTCACCGCCGGCAGCGCGATGATCAGCGCGGGAACCGCGGCCGCAGAACCGGTGGTACCCGAAGGAATTGCCGCACTGATCGCGCAGGCCGCAGCCATCTCCCCCGAAGCCTCTGCTGCCGTTCAGCAGTTGATCGGCACGGCAGGCGCTGATCAGATCACGACCGCTCTCGATCTCCCGGACATCGGCGTCACCAAGCCGCAGTCGTTCATGTACCCCGCACCGACGGTCGGGTGTGGCGTGGCCGGTGAACCCGTCACCGTCACCCTCAGCTCCGCACAGGCCGGTCCGAACTTCCCGTTGCCGCCGTGGGTCGAGGCCGACCATCTCCGGTTCCAGGCAATCCCGGGTTACGTCGGCATACCCAAGACCTCCGGGTTGAGTGTTGCCTGGATCAACGTCGGCACGTTCAAGGGCGGCATCGTCCCGTTGGACGAGAAGTTGCCCGTACTCGATACGCCGTTGCTCTCGAAGGTCGTCGACACCGGTGACGGCAAGGTGTTTGCCGCTCTGTTCGGCAATGTCGATTACGCAGACGGGAAGACCTGCATCGTGCTGCCAACAGTGGGCGCTTTTGATGCTTGAGCAGAGCGAAACGCTCGCTGCCTGACAGGCGGCTGGCCTACGCGCCCGGAGTCACCAGTCCGGTCTCGTAGGCCAGCACCACAGCCTGCACACGATCACGCAGATCGAGTTTGGTCAGAATGCGTCCGACGTGCGACTTGATCGTCGATTCGGACAGGTACAGCTGCTGTGCGATCTCGATGTTCGACAGCCCCGTGGCCACGTGTCCGAGGACTTCGCGTTCGCGTTCGGTCAGGACGTCGAGAACCACCGGATCGCGTCGCGGCGCCGGACCGTCCACGATGAACCTCGACAGCAGACGACGTGTCACCTTCGGGGAAACAACCGCGTCACCGGCTGCCACGCTGCGGATAGCCGACACGAGATCCTCGGGCGGGGTGTCCTTGAGAAGGAAGCCGCTGGCTCCGGCGCGCAAGGCACCGAGAGCGTGTTCGTCCAGGTCGAAGGTCGTCATCACCAGGACCCTGGATTCGATCCCGGAGGCAAGAATCTGCTCGGTCGCTTTCACCCCGTCGACAATCGGCATCCGCACATCCATCAACACGACGTCAGGCTTCAGCGCCACCGCCGCTGCGACCGCCGCGGCCCCGTCGCCGGCCTCACCGATAACCGAGATGTCTTCATGTGCTTCGAGCACCATGTTCAGGCCCATCCGCATGAGTTCCTGGTCGTCGACTAGCAGCACGGTGATGGGCACGGCGTAAACCTATCGGGCCTGAGACGTCGGTGCCAATGCGATTGCGGCGAGCCGGTATCAATCGTGGATCTCGAGCGGCAGCTCTGCGTACACACGCCAACTGCCGTCGGGGCGTCGTCCGGTCTCGAGCGTCCCGTGCAGTACCGCCACCCGCTCACGCATTCCGACCAGTCCATTCCCCGAACCGTGGGAGAAGGTCGAACTCGACGTTCCGTTGTCGACGACCTCGAGTAGTACCGCGGTGTCGGTGCGGCGCACGGTGACTCGTGCCTTCGGGTTTGCGCCGGCGTGGCGGAGGACATTGGTCAGTGATTCCTGAACGAGGCGATGAATTCCCAGGCTGACTGAAGGACTGACGTCGTCGAGCTCGCCGGTCAGCTCGAGGCGCACGCCGAGACCAGCGGCCCGCATCATCTCGACGACCTTGGCGATGCCGGCAGTTCCGTGTTGCGGCATCGCATCACTACTGACCTCGGTGCGCAGCAGCGAGACGGTACGGCGAAGCTCGGCAAGGGCGTCGCGTCCGGTGCTGGAGATGTTGCCGAGCGCCTTCTTGGCCAACGCGGGATTGGAATCGACCGCATACGACGCGCCGTCCGCCTGGACGATCATCACGCTGACCGCGTGGGCGACGACATCGTGGAGTTCGCGGGCGATTCGGGTTCTTTCCGTGGCCACCGCATCCTCGGCACGCCGATCCCGTTCGTATTCGGCCACTTCGAGTCTGGCGGCCACTTCCTCGTCGTAGGCGCGGCGGGCGCTCAAGAACTCGGCGGTGATCCAGGCCAGTGCATAGAGCAGGGTCGCAATGATGATCGTGAGGATCACGTCTTCGCGGATGACGAGCAACGAGAGTGTCATGTCCAGGGCAAGGAAGCACGCGAAAATCGCCCCGGTGCGTCGATCGACATACGCAACGAGTGTGTAGAGCAAGACCCCGAGCGCCAACAGGCCTGGATGTTCCGCAGCCGGATCCCCTGTCGCCCACATCATCAAGGTTGCGAAGTACGACATCGACAAAATCGACGCGGCGGAGATACGCGGATACTTGCGACGCCACACGACGGGAAGGCAGATCAGAAATCCGACGACGAGCTGAGGCCACCGCTCCTCACGCGGCGAACTGACAAACGTGACTACCTCGAGCGCGAAGAACACGAGCGCCAGCGCGCTGTCCGCGATCATCGGCTTTCCTCGCAGCCACAGGCTGAACCTCCGCATGTGCTCAAGAGTGTCACAGCTGTGAAAGAGTCACCGCCGTGGATATTGCTGATTGGGGACTGCTGATGACGGCAGCGACGGCGGCGGGTTGGGTCGACGCCGTGGTCGGCGGCGGTGGATTGATTCTGTTGCCGGCGCTCTTTCTGGTCGCCCCGCAATTGACCCCACAGGCGGCACTGGCCACCAATAAATTGACGGCATTCACCGGGACGAGTGCTGCGGTGTACACGTTCTCCCGTCGAATCCCGATGGAGTGGCGGCAGATGGCGCCGGCAGCCGCGTTGGCTGCGGTGACGGCCGCGTGCGGGGCGGCGGCCGTTTCGCTGATCGACAAGAAGTACTTCATTCCGATCGTGATGGTCGTCCTCGTCGCCGTCGCCGTCTTCGTGACCATGCGTCCGACGCTGGGCACCACGATCGCGACCCATCGTCCGACGCAGCGCAAGACCGTCCTCGTCCTGCTGCTCTCCGCCGGACTCATCGGCCTCTACGACGGTCTGCTCGGACCCGGCACCGGCACCTTCCTCATCATCAGCTTCGCGACCTTCCTCGGAACCGAATTCGTTCGGAGCGCAGCGATGGCGAAGGTGATCAATCTCGGTTCCAATTTCGGCGCGCTCGCCTACTTCGCCGTCACCGGGCATGTCTGGTGGAGTTTGGGTTTGGCGATGGCGGTGTGCAACATTCTCGGCGCGGTGATCGGTTCGCGGATGGCGCTGAGCAAGGGATCCGGATTCGTGCGGATCACGCTGTTGGTGGTCGTGATCGCCATGGTGATTCGCCTCGGATGGCAGCAGTTCGGCTGAGATCGGCGGTCGTCGGCTAGCGTCGTGAGCGTGACCGTCACCCGAGATGTCGATGCAGATTTCCTCGCCCTCCCGCTGCGAGCTGTCGCTGATGCGGCGCTGTCGGCAGCGAGAACGGCCGGCGCCCAGCACGCCGATGTTCGTGTCCACCGCGTGCTCACACAGTCGATCCGCTTGCGCGACGGCGTAGTTCAGGCGGTGTCCGACGGAGACGAGATCGGGGTCGCCGTCCGTGTGATCGTCGACGGCACGTGGGGATTCGCCTCGCACGCCGAGGTGTCCCCCGATGTCGCTGCTGCGCTGGCACGCCAAGCGGTCGAGGTCGCGAAGGCATTGCGCTCGCTCAATCGGGATCCGGTCACCCTCGCCGACGAGCCCGTCTACGCCGACGCGACGTGGGTGTCGCCGTACCTCGAAGATCCCTTCGCGACACCGACGGCCGAGAAGGTAGGCCTGCTGGTCGACTACTCCGGACGGCTTCAAGCCGCCGACGGCGTGGATCACGTCACGGCGAGTGTCCTCCAGGTCAAGGAGCAGACCTTCTACGCGGATCTGGCCGGTTCGTCGATCACCCAGCAACGGGTGCGTCTACACCCCGAGTTCGAGGCGACTGCCGTCGACAAGTCGGCCGGCAGCTTCGAATCGATGCGTACCTTGGCGCCGCCGGTAGGCCGCGGATGGGAGTACCTCGGGGCGGAGAGCACATGGAACTGGGGCGATGAGCTCGCGCAGATCCCGGAGTGGCTGGCCGAGAAGACCAAGGCACCGACCGTCGAAGCGGGTCCGACCGACCTCGTGATCGATCCGACCAATCTGTGGCTCACGATCCACGAATCCATCGGACACGCCACCGAATACGACCGCGCGATCGGCTACGAAGCGGCCTACGCCGGTACGTCGTTCGCGACGCCGGACAAGCTGGGAACGCTGAAATACGGAACGCCACTCATGCACGTGACCGCCGACCGAAACGAAGAGCACGGCCTGGCCAGCGTCGGATTCGACGACGACGGCGTCGCCTCTCAACGGTGGGATCTGGTGGCAGAGGGAACACTGGTCGGGTATCAACTAGACCGCGTGTTCGCGCCGAGGCTGGGGCTGACGCGTTCCAACGGTTGCTCGTACGCAGACTCCGCACATCACGTTCCCATCCAGCGAATGGCCAACGTCTCGCTCTCCCCCGACCCTTCTACGGACACCTCGACTGCAGACCTGATCTCGCGAGTCGAGAACGGCATCTACGTCGTCGGTGACAAGTCCTGGTCGATCGACATGCAGCGCTACAACTTTCAGTTCACCGGTCAGCGGTTCTTCAAGATCCGTGACGGAAAGCTCGACGGTCAGGTGCGCGACGTGGCGTATCAGGCGACGACGACGGATTTCTGGGGCTCGATGGAAGCCGTTGGCGGTGAGTCGACCTGGCGCCTGCAGGGGGCGTTCAACTGCGGCAAGGCGCAACCCGGTCAGGTTGCGGCGGTCAGCCACGGCTGCCCGTCCGCTCTGTTCCGCGGAGTCAACATCCTCAATACTCGTTCGGAGGCTCAGCAGTGATCGATCCGCAGCAGGTCGTCGAGCGTGCATTGGCCGCGAGGACGGTAGACGAATCGTTGGTGATCGTGACCGATGCGAGTGAGGCGTCGCTGCGGTGGGCCAACAATTCGATGACCACCAACGGAGTTTCGCTGTCCCGGACGTGGACGGTGATCTCGATCGTGCGCGAGGGTGACATCGCGAAGGTGGGCACTGTCAGTTCCAGCAGTGTCGATCCGGAGCAGATTTCCGTACTCGTACAGGCAAGCGAAGAAGCTGCGCGCACAGCCACTCCGGCTGACGACGCGTCCGACCTGATCACGCAGTCGGCGGCAGAGACCGACTGGGACCTGCCGGCCGCCCTGACCGACATCGGTGTCTTTGCTCAGTTGGCTGCCGACCTGGCGAAGGGCTTCGACGGCGGCGACCAGTTGTTCGGCTTCGCTCACCACCAGTTGCACACCACCTGGCTCGGCACCTCGACGGGCGTGCGACGTAGAACGGCTCAGGCCACCGGCTCCGTGGAAATCAACGGCAAGCGCGGCGACGCCAGCGCCTGGGTCGGATCCGGAACTGTCGATTTCAGCGATATCTCGATACCGAAGCTCTTGTCGCAGTTGACCACTCGACTCGACTGGGCGGGTAACTCCGTCAGTCTGCCTGCCGGCCGCTACGAGACAATTCTTCCGCCGTCGGCTGTGGCGGACCTGATGATCTATCTGATGTGGACCATGGAGGGTCGCGGCGCCGAAGAGGGCCACACCGCACTGTCCACCACCGGTGGTACCCGGATCGGCGAGAAGCTCGGATTGCCACTGACACTCACCTCCGACCCCGGCGCCGAGGGCTTGCAATCCGCGCCGTTCGTGATCACGACGTCGTCGAGTGAATCCGTCTCACTGTTCGACAACGGTATGGAGATCGAACCCGTCGACTGGGTCCGAGACGGCGTCGTCAATGCGCTGGCGTACCCGCGCCACGCTGCACGAGAATTCGGTCGACCTGTCGCAGTTCCCGGCGACAATCTCATCCTGACCGGTGGTGACGACACCTCGATCGAGGACATGATCGCAGGTACCGAGAAGGGTCTACTGCTCACAACCCTCTGGTACATCCGTGAGGTGGATCCCACGACGCTGCTGTTGACCGGACTCACCCGTGACGGGGTGTATTTGATCGAGGACGGCAAGATCGTCGGCGCCGTCAACAACTTCCGTTTCAACGAGAGCCCTCTCGATCTCCTGCGGCGGGTCACCGAGGCTGGACGTACCGAGATCACGCTTCCCCGGGAGTGGAAAGACTGGTTCACCCGCACGGCCATGCCGCCCATGCGGATTCCCGACTTCCACATGTCCTCGGTCAGCCAGGCGCAGTGATGACGAAGGTCGTGATCGCCGGCGGCACCGGCGCTCTCGGCCGCCGGATCAGCGACGATCTCGCCGACCGTGGGTATGACGTCGTGGTCCTGACTCGCTCACCGAAACCCGGCAGGCACAGGCAGGTTCAGTGGGACGGTGTCACGGTGGGTGACTGGGCAGGAGAACTCGACGGCGCCGCGGTGATCAATCTGGCCGGCGAGTTGGTCGATCGCCGACCCACCCCGGCAAACATCGCACTACTCACCAGTTCCCGAGTCGATCCGACCCGCGCGCTGGTTGAAGCGTCGAAACTACTGGCGAACCCTGTTCCGGTGTGGATCCAGGCGAGCACGCTCGCGATCTACGGCGATGCGGGTGAGGCACGATTGGACGAGGATTCTCCCCTCGCTGACGGGCCACCTCAGATGACCGACGTCGCAAAGGACTGGGAGGCAGCGGTCGAGGGAGCAAACACGTCACGAGTAGTGATCCTGCGAACCAGTGTCGTGTTGGAGAAGGGCACACCGGCGCTCGAGCGACTGCTGTTGCTCGTGCGTCTCGGACTGGGCGGACGCGTCGCCTCGGGTAGGCAGTGGACCAGTTGGATTCACATCGAGGACTGGCTGTCGATCGTTCGTTGGGCACTCGAACCCGATTCGGCTGCCTCGGGCGTGGTCATCGCGACGGCTCCGGATCCCGTCCGCAATTCAGAACTGATGGCCGGGCTGCGCAAGCACCTTCACCGGCCACCTGCGCCGCCGACGCCCGCTTTCATGGTCAGAATCGGCGCGTTCCTTCTTCGCAGCGACGCTGCCCTGGGCCTGACGGTTCGTCAAGCCGTATCGAAAGTGTTGGCGGACAAAGGCTTCACATTCACCTATCCGCGCTTCGACTCAGCGTTGGACGATCTGCTCGGCAACTGACGCGCGGTCAGGCTGCAGTGACGGCAAGTCCGATCGTTCCGGTCTTGCCGCGGCGAAGGAGACTGCCCTTCATGGTGATCCAGCCGAGGATTCCGTACCGACGTGCTATCGCGTCGCGAGCATGATCGGTGCCCGGTCCGTCGAGGATCTCGGCGACGGCGGCCACCGGTTCACCCTTGGGATTTCCCCGAGCGTCACACGCAGCGACGGTGACCGACGGGTTTCGCCTGATCCGCTTGACCTTGTAGGAATCGGTGACGGTCCACATCAGGAGCTTGTCGCCGTCCGGCGCGGCCCAGAGCGGAGTCGCCACCGGCGTTCCGTCCTTGCGGAAGGTCGTGAGTAGGACGTACTTGGCCTCGGAGACGCGCTTGAAGTCGGAGTTCACTCCTCGAGGATAGGTGCGAGCGCCTCTCGCTGAACATCGACAGGTTTCCGCGACTATCTGGCGACCGATCAGTACCACCCAGGAAGTGCCACTTATGCACGTTTTATCCGGTTCTTCTTGACGTCGGACACGCCGTTTCGTCCCCGAACTCCATCTCGAGTTATTCTGAGGCAAACCGTCGAACTGGGGAGTCGAACTTACACATGCAGCGCCGTGACATGCAGCGTCGTGACTTTTTCAAAGCCGCCGGGGCGGGGGCGGCAGTTGCAGCCGCGACACCGCTCATGTCGACGTCGACCAGCCACGCCGCCCCCGCACCACTGCGGGCGCTCCCGATGGGTGCTGATCACTACCGCGCGCTCGTCCCCGAGTTGTTCGCACCATCTCCTACTCCCCCGGAGCATTCCGAAGCCATCGTCATCGGGTCCGGATTCGGCGCAAGCGCCACCGCTCTCCGGTTGGCGCAGAGCGGCACCCAGGTCACCATCCTCGAACGCGGACTTCGGTGGCCGCATGATCCGCAACGGGAGATTCACACCTCCGACATGCTGGCCGACGGCCGCGGAGTCTTCCGGCGAACATCGTTCACCAACCTCACCGGACTCCCCGTGGCGTGCGACTACTTCAGCGGCGTCCTCGATGCCACCGACTACCAACACATCTCGGTCTGGCGCGGCGCTGCAGTCGGCGGTGGTTCCATCATCTTCACCGGCGTGATGATCGCGCCCGAGCGCCGATTCTTCGACGCAGTCTTCGGCAACTCCCTCGACTACGACGAGATGGCGTCCACCTGGTACCCCAAAGTGCGCCAGATGCTGCGTCTGAGCCCGTTGCCCGAAGACATTTACCAAACCCCGAACTTCGGTCACTCGCGTCGTTGGGATCAGGACGCTCGTCGTGCCGGATTCGATCCGCAGCGGATCGACGGGATCTGGAACTGGGACGTGGTGCGCTCAGAACTCGACGGCCGAACCCGAGCCTCGGCCACTGTCGGTGACAGCAACATGGGTAACTCCAACGGCGCGAAGTTCGACCTCACACAGAACTACATTCCTGCCGCCGAAGCCACCGGACGAGCCACCGTCTGTTACGGACATCAGGTGCTCGCGATCAGTCGCGAACGTGATGGACGCTACGTCGTCGACGTCGAATCGACGGATCCGACGGGTGGCGTTCTGGCCCGGAAGACTCTTACCTGTGACCGTCTGTTCCTCGGCGCCGGCTCGATCGGCACCTCCGAACTGCTGGTACGCGCCCAGGCGACGGGCGCGCTGCCCAACCTCAACGAACACGTCGGTAAGGGCTGGGGAACGAACGGCGACGCCGGGATGGTGCGCTCGTTCGGCTTCAGTGACGGCACTGCGCAAGCCTCACCGTCGGCATCACGCATCGTCGACGAGTCGGGAATGCCACTCTCCCTGGAAAATTGGTACGTCCCCGGCCTACCCGTCAACATCGGCATGCTCGGAACATTGGGGATGACCCTCGACTCGCAGCGCGCCGACTTCGCCTACGACGGCGGCTCCGATCGGGTGGTGCTGAACTGGCCGAAGAACGGCAACGACGCCACCGTCGAGGCACTACGCGCCGTCCAGAACAAGATGGCCTTCGCCGGCACCACGCTGCCGTCGGCATTGCCGTTCGCGAAGGACGTCAATTCCTCGTTCACCGCGCATCCCCTAGGCGGTGCGGTTCTGGGCAAGGCCACCGACGGTTACGGGCGAGTCAAGGGCTACGACGACCTGTACGTGATGGACGGCGCCGCTATTCCGGGCAGCACCGGCACCGTCAACCCGTCACTGACCATCACTGCTCTGGCGGAGCGGAACATCGCTCAGATCATCAAGTCCGGACGCTGACTCACTTCAGCGCCCGGATCTGCCGGTGATGCTCGAGGTCTACTCCCCCTCGAGCTCGCCTTCGGTTTCGAGGTACACCTGACGCAAGCCGTCGAGTGTCTTCTGCTCGGGGTGCTCCCACATGTTGCGCTCGGCGGCTTCGAGGAGCCGCTCGGCGATTCCGTGCAAGGCCCACGGGTTGGACTGCGTCATGAACTTCTGGTTCTGCTCGTCCAGAACGTAGGTCTCGGCGAGCTTTTCGTACATCCAGTCCGCGACCACGTTGGTGGTGGCGTCGTACCCGAAGAGGTAGTCGACCGTGGCCGCCATCTCGAAGGCACCCTTGTACCCGTGACGGCGCATCGCGTCGAGCCAGCGGGGATTGACCACGCGCGCCCGGAAGACACGTGCGGTCTCTTCCGAAAGTGTGCGTGTGCGAACCGATTCCGGCCGAGTGCTGTCGCCGATGTACGCCTCGGGCGACTTTCCGGTCAGCGCGCGCACGGTGGCAACCATGCCGCCGTGGTACTGGAAGTAGTCGTCCGAATCGGCGATGTCGTGCTCACGCGTGTCGGTGTTCTTGGCCGCCACGTTGATTCGACGGTATGCACTGCGCATGTCGTCGGCTGCCGGGATTCCGTCGAGCCCACGGCCGTACGCGAAGCCGCCCCAGTTGGTGTACACCTCGGCGAGGTCGTCGTCACCGCGCCAGGTCTTGGAGTCGATGAGTTGCAGCAGGCCGGCGCCGTAAGTTCCGGGCTTCGAACCGAAGATGCGGGTGGTCGCACGCCTGGCATCGCCGTGCTCGGCAAGGTCGGCCTGCGCGTGGGCGCGCACGTAGTTCTGCTCGTCCGTCTCGTCCAATGCGGCGACCAACTGAACAGCGTCGTCGAGCAGTGCGAGCACGTGCGGGAACGCATCACGGAAGAATCCGGAGATGCGGACGGTGACGTCGATGCGCGGGCGGCCGAGCTCTTCGAGATCGATGACTTCGAGGTTGACCACGCGTCGGCTTGCTTCGTCCCAGACAGGGCGAACACCGAGGAGCGCGAACACTTCGGCGATGTCGTCGCCGGAGGTACGCATGGCGGCGGTGCCCCACACGGACAGACCCACCGAGCGCGGGTACTCGCCGTGATCGGCGAGATATCGAGCGGCGAGCGACTCGGCCATCGCCTGACCGGTCTCCCACGCCAGTCGTGAGGGAACTGCCTTGGGATCGACGGAGTAGAAGTTACGACCGGTGGGAAGCACGTTGATCAGGCCGCGCAGCGGTGACCCACTCGGGCCGGCGGCGATGAAGCCGCCGTCGAGCGCGTGCAGGACCTGCTTGATCTCGTTGTTCGTCTGCCGGAGGCGTGGAACCACTTCGGTGGCCGCGAACTGCAGGATCTTCACGACGGTCTCGTCGTCGCTGAGTTGTTCTGCCGCAGCGGGGTTCCAGTCGGCGTCGTACATGCCGCGAACCAGTGCGTGCGCCTTTTCCTCGACGTCGTCGACACGGTTGCGGGACTCGTCGCCGTCTTCGCTGAGCCCGAGAGCTTCGCGCAGACCAGGGACGCTCTGTTCGCCGCCCCACATCTGACGGGCACGGAGCATGGCCAGGACCAGTTCGATTTCGGCGTCGCCCTCGGGTGCGCGGCCGAGAATGTGCAGGCCGTCGCGGATCTGGACGTCCTTGATCTCACACAGCCAACCGTCGACGTGCAGGAGCATGTCGTCGAACACGTCTTCTTCGGGACGCTCCGCGAGGCCGAGGTCGTGGTCCATCTTGGCTGCCCGCATCAGCGTCCAGATCTGCTGGCGAATGGCCGGCAGCTTGGACGGGTCGAGTGCGGAGATGTTGGAGTGCTCGTCGAGCAGTTGCTCGAGGCGGGAGATGTCGCCGTAGCTTTCGGCGCGGGCCATCGGTGGGATCAGGTGATCGACGAGTGTCGCGTGGGCGCGACGCTTTGCCTGTGTTCCTTCACCCGGGTCGTTGACGAGGAACGGGTAGATCAGCGGCAGGTCGCCGAGGGCTGCGTCGGTGCCACAGTTGCTCGACATGCCGAGTGTCTTGCCGGGCAACCATTCGAGGTTGCCGTGCTTGCCGAGGTGCACAACGGCGTCGGCGCCGAATCCGCCGTTGTCCGGTGTTGCAGCGATCCAGCGGTAGGCCGCGAGGTAGTGGTGGCTCGGCGGCAGATCCGGGTCGTGGTAGATCGCGACGGGCTTTTCACCGAATCCCCGCGGCGGCTGGACCATGAGGACGATGTTGTTGAATCGCAGTGCCGCGATGACGATTTCGCCGTCGGGATCCTGCGAGCGGTCGACGTACAGCTCTCCGGGCGCTGCGCCCCAGTGCTCTTCGACACCGCTGCGCAGTTCCTCGGGCAGGGTGGCGAACCATTCGCGGTACTTCGCTGCCGAGATGCGGATCGGATTGCCCTCGAGATGCTCGGCAGTGAGCCAGTCGGGATCCTGTCCGCCGGCCGCGATCAGGGCATGGATCAGCGCGTCGCCGTCCTTCGCCGCCAGGCCGGGAACTGCGTCCGGACCGTCGACCGGACCGAGATCGTAACCGGCAGAACGCATTTCGGTGAGCAGGTCGATTGCGCTCGCCGGAGTATCGAGACCGACGGCGTTGCCGATGCGGGCGTGCTTGGTCGGGTACGCCGAGAGCATCAGAGCAACGCGACGCTCGGTGGTGGGAATGTGGCGCAGCTTGCCGTGACGGACCGCGATCCCGGCGACACGGGCAGCGCGCTCGACGTCGGGGACGTACGTGGACAGTCCGTCGGAGTCGATTTCCTTGAAGGAGAACGGGACGGTAATGATGCGGCCGTCGAATTCCGGCACCGCGACCTGGGTCGCGACGTCGAGAGGCGACAGTCCGTCGTCGTTCTCGTCCCAGGTGGCGCGGCTACTGGTCAGGCACAGGCCCTGCAGGATGGGGACGTCGAGCGCAGCGAGTGCGGCGACATCCCAGGCTTCGTCGTCGCCACCGGCGGACGCGGTCGCGGGCTTCGTGCCACCGGCAGCAAGAACTGTCACGACCATGGCGTCGGCGCGGCGGAGCGTGCTCAGAAGTTCGGCTTCTGCGGTTCGCAGAGATGCGCAGTAGATCGGCAGCGCGGTGCCACCGGCCTCGGCGACCGCGTCGCACAACGCCTGGATGTACCGGGTGTTTCCGGCCAAATGCTGGGCGCGGTAGTACAGAACTGCGATGACCGGACCGCTCGCCGAGTCGAGATCGGGCGCGAAATCAGCGATGCCCCAGGAAGGCAGGTGGGCCGGCGGTTCGAACCCGTGGCCGGTGAGCAGGACGGTGTCGGACAGGAAGTGGTGCAGCTGTGCCAGATTCTGTGCGCCACCCTCAGCCAGGTAGTTGTGCGCCTCGGCAGCAACACCGGCGGAAACCGTCGAGCACTCCATGAGGTCGGCGTCCGGCGCGTGCTCGCCGCCGAGAACGACTACGGGGAGTCCGGAGGCGAGGACCATGTCCAGGCCGTCTTCCCAACTGCGACGGCTACCGAGGATACGAACGATCACGAGGTCGACGCCGTCGAGCAAGGGCGGCAAGTCCTCCGAGACCAGCAAGCGTGAGGGGTTGGCCCAGCGATAGGAAACTCCGTCGCCGGCTTCCTGGCTGGCGCGGGCGCTCAGCAGATCGGTGTCGGACGTGGAGAGCAGAAGAATCACGGGTGAAGCCTTCCTGGGGTTTCGCGCCCCGTGGCACAGATCTGTCATCGACGGCGGTTGAGGGTCTGACTCGTGTTTCCGAGCGGAAACACGTCCCGCTCGAGCAACACTCACAGTGGCGCGACCGCACCGGACTTTCACCGGTTTCCTCAACTGCCGTCACTGGTGGTGGTGATGCTACCGGTCCGCAGAAGGCACTCATGACAGGTCGTACCCTGGAGCCATGCCCACGGACCGTTCACAGCCAGACGCGTGCCCGGGTGCACTGCAAGTTCACCACGCCGCCGACGGCGCATTGGCACGCGTGCGCCTACCCGGCGGACTCCTCACCCCCACCCAGTTGCAGACGCTCGCCGACGCGGCGCGCGATCTCGGCAACGGGCAGATGGAACTCACCTCGAGGGGCAACGTACAACTGCGCTCGGTCTCGGACCCCGAAGCCTTCGCGGCGCGAATCGCGTCGGCCGGTCTGCTGCCGTCAGCGACGCACGAGCGAGTGCGCAACATCCTCGCGTCCCCACTGTCCGGCCGTATCGGGGGCGTCGCCGACATTCGCGAACTGGTCCACCGTCTCGATTCGGCGATCCAAGCGGATCAAGCATTGGCAGATCTGCCAGGGCGAACCCTGTTCACCCTCGACGACGGGCGCGGAGACATCACCGGGCTACGGGGCGATTTCGGACTCCATGCGCGCAGCGCCACCGAGCATTCACTGGTGCTCGCCGGTCACCACACCACTCATCTCGTCCAGGCGGACGACGCCGTCGAATTGCTCCTCGAGGCGGCTCGATCATTCCTCGACGTTCGCGACAAGCACTGGCGCCTGGCCGAGGTTCCGGACGGAATCGAACGCACCCTCGAGCAGCTGGGTCTGACCGCCGAGTCCACCGTTGCGGCGGACCTCACGCCGGATACGCGGCCCACTATCGGCTGGCGCGAGCAGCGCGACGGGACCGTAGCTCTGGGCGGCGGCCTGCGATTCGGGCTGCTGGACGCTCGGCTGGCCGAGTTCCTCGCAGCCGTCGACAAGCCCGTCGTCGTGACGCCGTGGCGATCGGTGCATATCTTCGACCTCGACGAATGGGCAGCCGAGCAGGTAGTCCGGGTGCTGGCACCCATGGGGTTGATCTTCGACGAGAACTCACCGTGGCTCGAGGTCACCGCCTGCACCGGAAGTCCGGGATGCGAGAAGTCGCTCGCCGATGTGCGCGCCGACGCGATCACCGCGGTCGAGCAGGCAGAACTTCCGGTTGTCGGGCGCCAGCACTGGGCCGGGTGCGACCGCAGTTGTGGACGTCCCCGCGGGGACGTAGCGGATGTGATCGCGACGGGTGACGGTTACCGGGTGAATCCGCCCGATCGGTGATGCCTCTATCGTGTGGCACATGATCGAGTACATCCGTGACGGCGCGGAAATCTATCGCCAGTCCTTTGCCACCATTCGGGCCGAAGCCGACCTGAGCCGTTTCCCGGCGGATGTCTCGCAAGCTGTAGTGCGCATGATTCATGCAAGTGGCCAGGTCGATCTCGTCGACGACGTCGCCTTCACACCCGGTGTCGTCTCGGCTGCGCGCGCAGCTCTGCGCGACGGCGCGCCGATTTTCTGCGACGCCCAGATGGTGGCTGCCGGCATCACGCGCAAGCGTCTGCCCGCCGGCAACGACGTCATCTGCACCCTCGGCGATCCGCGGGTTCCCGTGCTGGCGTCGACCATCGACAACACTCGCTCGGCGGCTGCTCTCGAACTGTGGGGAGCCAAGCTCGAGGGCGCTGTTGTCGCGATCGGAAACGCACCCACCGCACTGTTCCATCTCCTGAACCTCATCGAAGCCGGAGCGCCCCGTCCGGCCGCGATCGTCGGAGGTCCGGTCGGCTTCATCGGCGCTGCCGAGTCGAAGGAAGCCCTCATCGAACACGCCAGCGGGATCGATCATCTGGTGCTCCGCGGCCGACGCGGCGGCAGCGCGATCACCGCGGCCGTCGTCAATGCGATTGCGAGCGAAGTCGAATGAGTGCAGGCAAGCTCTGGGGTGTCGGTATCGGCCCCGGCGATCCCGAATTGGTGACCGTCAAGGCAGCCCGCGTCATCGGCGAGGCCGATGTGGTTGCGTTCCACTCCGCGCGGCACGGCAAGAGCATCTCCCGCGGAGTTGCAGCGCCGTACATGCGCGAAGGACAGATCGAAGAACACCTCGTCTACCCCGTGACCACCGAGACCGTTGATCATCCCGGCGGATACCAGGGCGCGATGGACGAGTTCTACGAAGCAGCTGCCGAACGGCTGGCAGTTCACCTCGCGGCCGGTCGAACCGTCGCGTTGCTCGCCGCCGGCGATCCGCTCTTCTACAGCTCCTACATGCACATGCACAAGAGACTGGCCGATCGCTTCGACGCCGAAGTGATTCCCGGCGTCACCTCCGTCAGCGCGGCATCTGCTGCACTCGGAAAGCCGCTGGTCGAGGGTGAAGAGATCCTCACGATCCTGCCCGGAACGTTGCCGCAGGCCGAGCTGACCAGGCGGCTCAAGGAAACCGACGCCGCGGCCATCCTCAAGCTCGGACGTACCTTCCCACCGGTCCTCCAATCGCTCGAGGATTCCGGTCGCCTCGGCGAGGCCCACTACGTCGAGCGCGCGAGCACCACACGTCAACGCGTCGAATCCGCTGCCGAGGTCGACCCGGACGGAGTTCCGTACTTCTCGATCGCCATCGTTCCGAGCCCGTCGAACAACCCTCGACCTGCGACCGAGTCTCGCGGCGAGGTGGTCGTGGTCGGACTCGGGCCGGGCGACACCGCCTGGACCACACCCGAAGTGGCGCATGAGCTTTCGTTGGCAACCGACCTCGTCGGCTACGGCCCGTACGTCGATCGCGTGCCGACGCGTCCGGGCCAGCGTCGCCATTCCAGCGACAACCGCGTCGAAGCGGAACGCGCCGCGATGGCGTTGGACCTGGCGAAGAACGGCGCCCGTGTAGCTGTCGTCTCGTCTGGAGATCCCGGCGTATTCGCCATGGCTGCAGCAGTTCTCGAAGTTGCCGCCGAAGACCAGTGGCGCGGCGTGCCGGTCCGCATCCTTCCCGGCATGACGGCGGCAAACGCTGTCGCCAGTCGCGTCGGTGCTCCCCTCGGGCACGACTACGCGGTGCTCTCGTTGTCTGATCGCCTCAAGCCGTGGGATGTCGTCGCGCGCCGTATCTCGGCAGTTGCAGCCGCGGACATGGCGTTTGCGGTCTACAACCCGGCGTCCAAGTCTCGGACGTGGCAGGTCCAAGCCATGAAGGACCTCGTGCTCGAGCACCGCTCCCCCGAGACTCCCGTCGTCATCGGCCGCGATGTTGCCGGTGCCGAGGAATCAGTTCGCGTCGTGACCCTCGGAGAGCTCGAGCCTTCCGAGATCGACATGCGGACTCTGCTGATCGTCGGCTCCTCGATGACGACGGTCGTCGAAACCGGTTCGGGCCGTCAGGTGTTCACCCCGCGGCGCTACCCGGAGTGAACATCGCACAGCGATAGCATGGCCTCATGCCCGTCAACCGGACCCGGAAAGCCAGATACGCGCGTAGGCGCAAACGCCGAATGGATCTGATGGAGCACGACCTGTCCGTCGAGCAGTGGTCCGCGCTCAAAGCGGCCTGGGGTGGCTGCGCGTACTGCGGCGAGCCGGACGAGTCGCCGCAGCGTGACTGTGTGCTGGCGATCTCCCGCGGTGGGCGCTACACGCTCGACAACATCGCACCGGCGTGCCGCTCGTGCAATGCGAGCAAATGCAACAGCGAGGTCACTCTCTGGTTGCGGCGCAAGGGGTATGACGAGAAGGCCTTCCTCCTGCGCCACGCGGAGATAGGTATCGAGATGAGGGCGCAGTTCTCGGAGCAGTCGTGACGACTCCGCACGAGTTGCGCCCGATCCTCGACGAGTTGATGGAGTTCGAACCTCTGTTTCACCGAACTCGAGTAGCGATGTCACGAGACGAGTTCGATGCGGTCGTCGACCCGGAGTTCCGGGAGATCGGAGCCTCGGGTGCGCGGTACACCCGCGATTACGTGCAGTCCGTAGTCGAGACCCGGCGACTCCGCGGCGAAGTGAACGACGCGGCCGAACTCGGATGGAGGGTTGACCGACCCGCGCTGAGCCGGATTGCACCTGACATGTATCTGGTGACCTACCGGCTGGCGCAAGCGCAACGAGTTACCGAGCGATCATCCATCTGGCGGTTCACCGAGAATCGGTGGACCGTGATATTTCATCAAGGCACAGTCGTCGAAAGTGGTTTGGAAGCGTGAACGAATCGACCCACAACCCCACCATTCCGCTTTGGATGGACATCACCTTCACCGCCTTCGTTCTTGCCTGGATCTTCATCACGATTAGCGCGCTCGTGGCGATCGTGCGCACTGACTTCGAACGCTCGGGCGGCAAATTCTGGTGGTCGGCACTGGTGATCGCGGTGCCTGTACTCGGTGCGCTCGTCTGGTTACTGTTCGGTCGACCCCCGCGTGACTCCAGGTCCCGAACCTGATCTACACCGACCGCCCGGCAGTAGTCTGAGTACGGTCCGGTGCTGTCACTCTGCGCCTATCAGGGGAGAACAACGAGATGAGACCACTTCGATACTCGATCAACGTCACACTCGACGGCTGCTGCCATCACGAGGCGGGGCTCCCACCCGACGAGGAGTCGATGCGCTACTGGACCGCTCAGATGGAACGAGCCGATGCCTTGCTGTTCGGCCGGGTGACCTACGAGATGATGGAGTCGGCGTGGCGGCGGCCCGCAACGGGCACATGGCCTGACTGGATGGACGAGTGGGAGATCCCGTTCGCCCAGGCCATGGACCGGGCGAAGAAGTACGTCGTGTCGAACACGCTGAGCGGGGTCGATTGGAATGCCGAACTCGTGCAAGGCGACTTGGGGCCAGTGATTCAACGGCTCAAGGAGCAGCCCGGCGAAGGCCTGTGGGTTGGCGGCGTAACACTCCCCCTGGCATTGGCAGACCTGGGACTGATCGACGAGTACGAGTTCGTTGTGCAACCGGTCCTCGCCGGACACGGACCGACGTTGCTCGCCGGTCTGCGTGAGCGCATCCAACTCGAACTCGTCGATCGCCACGAGTTCCAGTCGGGTGCAGTCGCCGTGCGATATCGGCCCACTCAAGTACCGCCCCCGGGTCAGGTATCGGACGGTTAGTCGACGCATGGCTGGAAATGCGCGGTTGAAAGACATGTCGTCGCCTCAGGTCGGACACGAGAAAGTTTCCAGTCTTGTTCGATGTTCGGTATTGACCGGACACTCGGCACAGCACGAGCATTAGCCACCGAAGTCTCCGGACAACCCTCGACGAGATCGAAGCATCGAACTGGATCACGAACAAGTTCGTTCCGCCCGGCGGACCGTAAGGACCACTTGTCGCTATCGAACACTCTGGCCCCTTATTCCACGGGCACTGCACCTCGAGCTGTAAGCACCCCCGGTCGAGGGCCATGCTTGCGCGCACCCTCGCGCGCCTCAGCAAAAATGGCCAAGCTGGACGGCTACTAGCGAGCGAAGGATCGAGATCGTATCGGCGTCCGACACAGGCCGGACGCCGATACGAGTTCACGTCAGCTCACAGGAGCGCCACCGCTCCCGCCGAGGTGGCGGGCGAAGAACCGAGCCGAACTGTCTCGCTCGTAGTCGGGCACCGGATAGTGCCTGCCCGAGTAGGCGTGCAGCGTCTTCTCCTTCGAGCCGAAGGCATCGAACAACGCTATCCCCGACGTGCGGTCGTAATCCTTGTCGTCCCAAGGGATCCGGTACTCGACCGGGACCGCGAGCTTTCGTGCCGCTTCGATGAGGGAGTCGTCCACAAAAACTCCCCCGAAGCTCACAGCAGCGATCCTGGATTCGACCGGGGCCAACATGAGCCCGGTCACGACCCCTAGCGACACGCCGCCGAAGCCGATCGGAGCGTCGGCGTTGACGTCGGGCAGCGTTTGCAGAGCGTCGATGGTCGCCTGCCATTCCGGCACTGCACGCTCCGCCAACGATCGGTTGTACTCGACGACGATCGGGGCGATCGGCTCGTGGGCCGCCCTAGCCTGGTGGATCGCCTCGACCCACTGTTCGTCCTGTGTGTTCCGCGGGCGGTCGCCGTGTCCGGGCGCGTCGATCGCGGCGACTGTGAACCCGTGGGAGCTCACACTGTGGAGTGCGCTGGCAACCAGTCCTGGTGCCTTCTTGTGCATGCCGCCGGAGTGCCCGGACAGCAGAAGGGGTGATTCGACAGATCCGGACGCGGGTGACCAGAGCACACCGGTGATGTCGTCCAGAATGAAATGGCGTTCGACGACCCCGTTCGACGTTGTCTCGGAAGTGAATTCGATGGTCTGAGAATTGGATTGCATGGTGTTACCTTTCGGGATTGCCTACTCGAGGCGCTCCCGGCGACACCTACGTCAATCGCCGATCCGTGAACACGAGTGGGAGCACCCACATGGTTACAGCGTTCATGGGTCTCACCTCCTGGCGTGTTGTCACGGTCTCGCACAAGCTATCAACCCGAACCGAAGCTCGTCCAATCATTTTTCCAGCGCGCCCGGCAGCGGTCATACCCGCGATCGGGCGACGCTCTGGCGGACGGCACGGATGTAGCGGCGCGTGACAAACGCCTGTACTCGACGTCCGATCGGAGCGCCGAGACGCACCCACCACGTTCCGGGCTTGGAGAACGCAACGATCTCGATACGAACCGCTTGGCTGGCCTCGTCGAACTGGACGACAAACAATTCCTCCCCGCATTCGGGGTGACCGGCGCGGGTTCCGTACGCGAAGCCCTTGCGATTGGGTTCGTCGACGACATAGACGATCCGAACGGGGATAGTCACCGGACCGAGTCCGAAAGTCGCATCCTGACCCGCCACGGCGGTCGGGGCTGCCGTCCGTACGGCCAGTCCGGCTCCGCGGTGCATTCCCCAATTCGCGACGGTTCGAGCGGCAACCTCGAAATCCTCCCGTCCGGATCCGACCGTCGCGCTCTCGTGAACGTGGTGATAGCCGGCGGGGAGAACGCCTGACGTTGCGCCCACCTCGAGGTACGTCAGCCCGCCCGGGCGGGACGCCATCATTGCTCGCGTCGGTGGCTGAGGATGTTGATCACGTGGCCGTCGGGGTCGGCAGCGAAGAACCTGCGGACACCCCACGGCTCCTCGGTGACGGGATAGACGATGGTGTCGCCGCGCTGCACCGCGGCCTCGTACGCCGCGTCGAGATCGTCCACCTCGACGGAGACGTCCGGTACTACGGGCGCATGAGCGTCGTGCGTCATGACGCTGATCTGCAATGACGGATCCGTCGGCGAAGCCAACGTCACGATCCACCCGTGATCCATCACAACTTCGAGGCCCAGCACATCGGTGTAGAAGCGCTGCGCGGCCTCGAGCGAACTACTCGACAGATCCGAAACTATCCGCGTGACGGCCATGTCCCGCAGGCTACGCCGCCGCCGGAGTCCACCGCGACTTGACGAGGCGCTCGATGTCACCGGAAAGTTCGTCGCTGACGATCCCCGGAAGCAGGATCTGCCACATCTCGTCGACACGATCCGGAAGATCCGAGCGTCGGGTGAGAACGTTCGAAACCAGCTGTACCCCCGTGAATGCCGAGGGCATGAACCTGCCGAACGATTCTGCGCTGACCGATTTTCGGATTTCACCTTCCGCCTGAGCTCTGGCGGTGAGATCGGTGATTGCCGAGATCCATTCGGCGTACGGTTCCACCGGCCCCTCGTACGTGCTCAGTTCCAGCGTGAGGCGAATGCCCGCGCGAACGATCGGCTCGTCGACAATCTGGCGTGCCATTTCGTGCGTGAGCATGATCATCTGTTCCAACGGGTCCTTGCCCGTCGCGGAAATCGCCTGCACCGACTCGATCGAGAGCCGATGCTGTTCGGCAATGATGAATTGCGCGAGCTCGTCCTTCGACGCGAAATGGAAATACAACGCGCCCTTGGTAGTACCGGCCCCCGAGACTATGTCGGCCATGCTGGTGCTGCCGTAACCAGTCTTCTCGAACTGCGCGGCCGCGCCGGCAACGATTTGCTGCCGAGTCAGCTCGGCGCGTGCTTGCTTGACCACTGAATCCCTCTCGTCCTCCAAAGGCCCCCGCCCAGCAAACCCCACGGTTCGCGCCACACTCCAGCTATACCCAAAAACTTCACAATTGCCCCACATTACCAGCGCTCCTTCCATTGCTTCAATTACGAATGCAACAAAGTCGCTGGTCAGACGTCCGATTTAGAGGGAATCTCCTCTCCCCAACGTGCTTTCGTCAACCCGCGCACGGTCCACCAACTCTCCGACGAGGAGCGTCAACTCCATCATCTGGTCGGTGATTTCCTCACGCAACTGCGTTGCATCCGCCTCGGAAATCGCGCCGGACTTGGTATCGAAAGACATCAACAACTCGATATTGGTGCGAAGTGCAGTCAAAGGAGCCAGAAGGTCCTGGCCCGCTTCGGTGATCAGACTTCTCTGGCGTGCCCGCGATTCCGACAACGTCCCGAGCATCCGATTGAAACTGACTGTCAACGACGCCAACTCGTCGTCACCGGTCACCGGGATCGGCGCAAGATCATCCGTTTCGGCGACCCGCCGCGTCGCCGCAGTAAGTCGCGCGATCGGCCGTAATCCTGTGCGTGCCACAGCATCTCCGGCCGCGTAAGCTAGGGCGATTCCGGCCGCCCCGAGTGCCGCCAACACCACTGCCAGTCGCTTGAGTACCGAACGCGTCGGCCCCAGGGATTGCGCGACAACCAAAGTCTGGCCCGCAACCGAGGGCTCGACAAGAATTCGATACGCATCAACGGTCGCGATTGTCTGCGACGAATTGCCGTCTGCGATCGACCTGATGGCGTCTGCGCTCGTACTGAACGGCGGCAGACCGGGAGTCGCCGTCACCAAGGCGCCGTCGGCAGTGAGAAGCCCCACTGCCTGGATGACCGCTGTATCCGCGCCGGCCGTCAATCCCAGAACCGGTGTGACACCGCCGAAATTGACGGTGTCGGTGATCGCGTCACTCGTGCGCTCGAGTTGTCGATCGACGTTGCCTTGCAAATACGCGTTGAACACTATGTACACCGCCGACGCCGACACGATCACCGCGATCGCCACCAGGCCTGCAGTCAGCAATTTCACGCGAGCATGGAGCGTCCGCACGTGAATTCCCGATGGTTTTCGACGGCTCATTCCGGGAACCGACACTCTCATGCGCGGTCCCGCAGTGCGGCGTCGAAAAATCCCAACATCCCTCCAGTATGGTCACGGAACCTTAGACGAACCTGAAGCGAACGAGATGTCGGCCTCACAGCGCCGTTCCACGACCGAAAGCCGTGAGCCAGTCCATCGCCTCGGCTTCGGTATCGAATGCCGGGACGGTCGCCGGGATCGGTGGTCGTTCGACGACGATCACCGGGATCGACAATTGCCTGGCTGCGGCGATCTTTGCGTACGTCTGCTCGCCGCCACTGTTCTTGGTGATCACGACGTCGATGCTGTGAGTTCGCATCAGATCCACTTCCGCTTCGATGTCGAATGGACCACGTGCGAGCAGCAATTGAGAGTGAGGCGGCAATGTCCCCGAAGGCGGATCGATCGAGCGGACGAGAAACGAGACGCTCTTCACGCGGTCGAACGCCGAAACTCCTTGCCTCCCGATCGTCAGAAAAGCGCGTGAGCCGACCGTCGGCACCAACTCTGCGGCGTGATCGAGATCGCGTGCCGGAAGCCAAGTGTCACCGGGTTGCTCGTGCCAGGGCGGGCGTCGGTACATGGCGTACGGCACGGAATTCGCAAGGCACGCTTCGAACGCATTCTGGGTGATGCGAGCGGCAAACGGATGCGTGGCGTCGAGCACTGCACGAATATCATTGGCCGACAACCACTCCGACAGCCCTTCGGCTCCCCCGAACCCGCCGATACGCACTTCCCCCTCCGGCCATCGAGGATCACGAACCCGGCCGGCCAGCGATGTGACAACCTCGAGGTCGGCTGAACCGGCCAAGCGAGAAGCGATCACTCGACCTTCGCCTGTGCCGCCGAGCAGGAGTACGCGGCGACGAGTACCTGTCGAGGTCAGTGTGTGCTTCTCTCGCGCGCTGCCGAGTAGAGGTAGCTGTCCGGAAACCCCTCCGCAGTCAACACTCGGCCGACGATCACGACGGCCGTCTTCGTGATGCCGGCCGCATGAACAAGTTCGACGATCGTCTTCAAAGTGCCTCGAACAACGATCTCCTCGGGCCGTGAGGCGAAGGCGACCACCGCGACCGGGCAGTCCTCGCCGTAATTGTCGGCCAACTCGGATGCGATCTGTTCGATGCGATGAGCGCCGAGGTGAATCACCATCGTCGCGCCGCTGCGGCCGAGGGACCGCAGATCCTCGCCCTCCGGCATCGCCGTCGACAAGGTGGAGACTCGGGTGAGAACAATGGTCTGCGAGACGCCTGGGACAGTCAGCTCGCGCCCCAGCGCGGCTGCAGCCGCGGTAAATGCAGGAACACCGGGAATCATGTCGAAATCGACTCCTGCGGCGTCCAGGCGACGAGCTTGCTCTGCCACTGCACTGAAGATCGACGGATCACCGGAATGCAAACGCGCGACGTCCAGCCCAGCGGAATCCGCTTCGACAAGAATCGCGGTGATCTCGTCCAGGCTCAGCCGAGCAGTGTCCACGACCTGAGCTCCGACCGGGCACCACTCGAGCAACTCCGCTGGAACAAGGCTGCCTGCGTACAAGCACACAGGGCTCGCAGCGATGATCCGTTGCGCGCGGACAGTGATCAAATCTGCCGCACCGGGACCCGCACCGATGAAATGAACGGTCATTGTGTGGATTCCTCCGGCGTATCTGTGTCTGCGCCTGCAGACGGCTGACGTTTTGTGACGGACCATTGGACCACCGGAAGTTGCGGTCGCCAAACGTTGAACATTCCCAACGGCTCGGCGCGCTGCACCTGAAAGCGTCGAAGCGTCCCACCCTGGCGACTCATCCAGCCGAGCAGCAACGATTCGGACTCGGCGGTCACGGCGTTCGCGACCAGACGACCACCCACGCTCAACTGCTCCCAGCACGCTTCGAGCATTCCCGGTTGCGTGACGCCGCCGCCGACGAACACCGCATCGGGACGTCGAGTTTCGTCCGCAAACGCCTCCGGCGCGGCCCCTTTCACGTTCAACGCGGGCACGCCGAGATTGAGTGCATTGGCACCGATCTGCGACACGCGGCTCGCCACCTTCTCGAATATTGTTGCAGTGCAACGTGGGTGAGTTCGCATCCACTCGATGGCGACGGTTCCCGACCCACCGCCCACGTCCCAGAGGTGTTCTCCCGGCGCCGGGGCAAGCGCGCACAACGTCAACGCACGGATCTCCTGCTTGGTCATCTGACCGTCGCCGACAAAAGCAGCATCCGGTAGCCCCGGGATTCGAGTCAGCCGCAAGAGAGGATCGGCCGCGATGCACTCGACGGCCAGAACGTTCAACGCGTCCACGTCCTCGTCCGCGTGATCCCACTCGTCTGCGACCGTGACGGTCCGCGATTCCCCGGCCCCGCCCAGCTGGGCCAGCACGGTCACGATCGATCGACCGAAGCCCGCGCCGGACAACAGACGTGCCACCTCCCCCGGTGTCGAGCGCCCGTTGCTCAACACCAGCAGTCGCGCACCGTCAGTCACGGAAGCCAATACTGTCGCCGAGTCTCGGTTGACCAGGCTCACGACGTCGATCTCGGCCGATGCCCATCCCATTCGCGCGCTCGCCAACGCCGCCGACGACGGGTGGGAGATCACTCGCACGTTGTCCGCGCCGAGCAGCCTGACCAATGTGACACCGAGACCGTGGAACATCGGGTCACCGCTGGCGAGCACGCATACTCTGCGGTCCGCGTTCTCGGCGAACATCGACGGCAACGCCGGAATCATCGGAGACGGCCAGGTCAGCCTGGTGGGCGCACGCCGTGCCCCGAGATGTGTCGCCGGGACCAAGTCCAATTGGCGCGGCGACCCCATCAGGACCTCCGCGCCCAGGATTGCGCCCTTTGCGCTCTCGGACAGCCCATCCCAGCCGTCGGCGCCGATGCCGACGATCACCACCGGGTGTGTGGTCATCGCGGCATCCGGCGCCAGATCGTCTGAGGCAGAAGCCGCATGACGAAGAACACCGGCTGCAGAATTCGCGGTACCCACACACGCGTCGCCCCGGAGTTCAGTCCCCGCACGACGGCGTCCGCGACCTGCGACGGAGTGCTCGACATCGGGGCAGGCGACATTCCCTCGGTCATCTTGCCGATGACGAACCCTGGCCGTACCAGCATCAATTGGACGCCCGAACCGTGCAGCGCGTCGCCCAGACCGCTGGCAAAACCTTCCAAGCCGGCCTTTGCGCTCCCGTAGACGTAGTTGGCGCGGCGAACCCGGACGCCGGCGACGGACGAGAACACCACGATCTTTCCGGTTCCCTGTCGGCGCATGATCTCCGCGAGGTGCGTGAGGATGCTGATCTGCGCCACGTAGTCGGTGTGCACCACCGCGACCGCATGCGCCGCGTCGGTTTCGGCACGCGCCTGATCGCCGAGAATTCCGAAGGCCAGCACTGCAACCGAAATCCGACCGTGCTCGGCGACTACGGCGCCCAGGAGGTCTCCGTGCGTGTCGACGGCGTCGGCGTCGAACTCGACGGTGGAGACGTCGACAGCGCCGGCATTTTTGAGCATCTGCTCCTGGTCCGACAGCTCTCCGCTGCGTCTGGCAGCCAGAACGATGTTGCGGCCCGGCGCGAGCCTGACCGCGATCTCGAGGCCGATCTCACTTCGTCCGCCGAGGAGCAGTACCGTCTCGATGTCATTCACGTTCGCACCCGCAGTCACCGCTCCAGTGTCCTGGATTACCGTCGTGGCATGACGCTCACCCCCTCCACCACGCCATCGTCACAACAGACTCTCACCGAAGACGGGCTGAAGTTCGTCGGTGAATACCACCTCGCGACACTCACGACGTTGCGTCCGAACGGCACCCCACACGTCGTTGCCGTCGGGTTCACCTGGGACCAGGAAGCCGGAAAGGCGCGCGTGATCACCAGCGGTGGCTCACAGAAGGCGATCAACGCAGCGCGTGGCGGATACGCCGCCGTCAGTTCGGTCGACGGTGGCCGCTGGCTCACGCTCGAGGGGCCGGCACGCGTGCTCACCGACGCGGACTCCGTGGCCGACGCCGTTCGGCGCTATGCCGAGCGGTACCGCCAGCCACGGGTCAATCCCGCGCGCGTGGTCATCGAAATCGACGTCACACGCATACTCGGGTCCGCTGCGTTCAAGAAAAGCTGATCAGGCGAGGACAGTCAGGCCGTGCGGACGGTTGTTGAACGACTCGCAACCGTCGGCGGTCACGACGACGATGTCCTCGATACGGGCACCCCAACTGCCGCGGAAGTAGATTCCCGGTTCGATGCTGAAGGCCATACCTTCGACGAGTTCGATGGTGTTGCCCTCGACGATGTACGGCTCCTCGTGCACGGACAGCCCGATACCGTGACCGGTGCGGTGAACGAATACCTCTGCAAGCCCTTGTGCGGCAAGCACTTCGCGGGCTGCAACGTCCACGGATTCTGCGGAGACTCCTGGCCGCACCGAATCGACCGCAGCCTGCTGCGCCGCCTCGAGTACCGCGAACTGTGCGGCAACCTCCGCGGACGGCTGCCCCATGCTGTACGTGCGAGTGGAGTCCGAGTTGTATCCGGGCTCGACCGGTCCGCCGATGTCGATGACCACGATATCGCCGCTCTCGATCACCCGGTCCGAAACCTCGTGATGCGGATCGGCGCCGTGCGGGCCCGAACCGACAATCACGAACGCGGCCTCGGTGTGCCCCTCTTCGAGAATCGCCGCCGAAATCGCTTCGCCTACTTCAGCTTCCGTACGTCCGACGACCAAGAACTCGGCCATGCGGGCGTGAACACGGTCGATGGCCGCACCGGCTCGCCGCAACGCCTCGATCTCGGCGCCGTCCTTGACCATCCGCAATTCGCGCAAGACGCCGGTGGCGAGAATCGGCAACGCGCCCAAGGTGTCTGCGAGCGGGATCAGATGCAGCGCAGGCATCGCATCCGTCACCGCCACCTTCGCGCCGGTCGGGAGTTGCGCCGCCACAATCGCATACGGGTCGACACCGTCGACCCAGTCGAGGACGGTCAACCCGAGATCGCCCACTGCCGATTCCTTCAGCGACGCCAACTCCAACCGAGGAAGTACGACGGATGCCTTCGCCGTGTCCGCGGCGATGACCAACGCGGTCAAGCGCTCGAACGAGTCAGCCCGAGAACCCGTCAGGTACCGCAGATCCGGACCGGGAGTCACCACCAGACCGTCGAGACCTGCTGATCGAGCCAACTCGGCGGCACGAGCGATACGTGCGCCGTACACGGCGCTGGAGAATCGGGAATCCTGTTCGGCTGGAGACGTCATGGCTTACAGGTTAGTGCCGACTGGCAGGATGGTGACCATGAGTGGGCCATTGCTTCTCCTCGACGGTGCCAGCCTGTGGTTTCGTGCGTTCTACGCACTGCCCGAGTCATTCGTCGACCCCGACGGCAGACCTGTCAACGCGGTGCGCGGATTCACCGACATGGTTGCTTCCCTGATCACCAAACACCAGCCGAGTCGTCTCGCGGTGTGCCTGGACTTGGACTGGCGACCGCAGTTCCGCGTCGACGCCGTTCCGACGTACAAAGCACATCGCGTCGAGGAAGGCTCTGACGGTGCGTCCGAAGAAGTTCCGGACACGTTGACGCCTCAGGTCGACATGATCATGGACGTGCTCGCTGCAGCGGGTATCGCGACGGCGGGTGCAGTCGGACTCGAAGCCGACGACGTACTGGGAACGCTTGCCGCCACCGAGCGCGAAGATCTCACCGTCGTCGTCAGTGGTGACCGAGACCTACTGCAGGTCGTCACAGACGAGTACGTGCCCGTCCGTGTCCTGTACGTGGGCCGTGGCCTGTCCAAGGCGGAACTCTTCGGACCGGTCGAGGTTGCGGAGAAATACGGAGTACCCGGTGACCGTGCGGGCGAGGCTTACGCCGAACTCGCGGTACTTCGCGGAGACGCCTCCGACGGTCTACCCGGCATCAAGGGTGTCGGTGAGAAGACTGCGTCGACACTGATGCTCCGTTACGGCTCGTTGGCCGGACTTCGGGCGGCCGCAGCTGATCCTGAATCGGATATGGCCAAGGGGATTCGCGCAAAACTGACCTCACCTGAGGCAATGGCTTACCTTGATGCTGCGTTGCCGGTCGTACGAGTGGTTCGCGACGCGGACGTTCAGTTCTCGAAGGACGACCGACTCCCGGCGACCCCCCTCGATCCCGCACGCCTCGAGGAAGTGGCGGCCTCGCTGAACATCGAGCGCTCGGCCGGCCGGCTTGCCGCCGCGCTCGAGGCTGCGGCGGCAAGCCGTTCCGACCAATAGGGCGTCAGCTCGGGCGGCTGACCTCGTACGTGCCGTTGTCGTCGACAAACGTCACGGTCACGTTCGACTTCACACCCGCGATCGAAAGCGTGCAGGTGAACTTGTTGCCTGACTTGACTTCCTGGTCCGCGGGGCACTGAACGTTGCTCACGTTCTTCGCCCCGTAGGACTCGGTGACGATCTTCTCGACGCCGGCCTGAGCCGCGCTCTGATCGAGTGTGTTCTTGCCGAAGACTCCGAACACCAGGGCCACCACGACAGCGGCAAGAACGACGAGAACGCCGATCGCACCGAAGATCAGGGGCTTCTTCGACTTACCCGACTGGTTTCCGGGCGCACCGGGACTCGGGAACGGCTGAGCCTGGTTCCACTGGTTCTGCTGTCCCGGAGTCTGCCCGGGGGCCGTGGCGCCCCACGCCTGCTGCGGTGCGGCAGCCGGAGGCTGACCCCACGCCTGGGTTGCGTCAGGTGACTGCTGTTGCCCGGGCTGACCCCACGGCTGTGCGGGAGGTTGTTGCTGGGGTTGTCCCCACGGCTGTTGCTGGCCGGGTTGTCCTTGTCCAGGTTGCTGCGGCTGACCGTACGCAGGCTGACCACCCGGCTGGCCGTAGGCAGGTTGTCCCCACGGCTGTTGCTGGCCGGGCTGCTGACCGGGCTGCGGTGTTTGACCAGGCTGACCCCACGGCTGTTGCTGGCCGGGCTGCTGACCAGGCTGCTGTTGTCCGCCCGGCTGCTGAGGATTCTGCCCCCACTGCTGCTCGTTCGGCTGCTGCTGATCACCAGGACCCCATTGCCGATTCGGATCGTTCGGTCCGTAAGGCCCGCTCATGTTCGCCTCCCACTCGAAATACCAGTCTGCGAATCAAACCACATAGTTGCGGTCATGCTGCGTCGACAGCAACTACCCCGCGACGAATTGCAGCTACCGCCCGCGCCGCAGTCTTCGCGACGTCGGCATCCGTCGAAGTCAGGCGGACCTGATCGAGGAGATCGATCACCTGACGACACCAACGTACAAAGTCACCCGCAGACAGCGCACGACCCTGCACTCCAGCCGCGATCAGTGCGTCGACAAGCGAGTTCTCGCTCGCCCAGTGATAAACGGCAGTGACGAATCCGAGATCCGGTTCCCGCGTCGGCGGCAGCTTGTGGCGAATCTCGTCCGACCGCAGTTCGCTCCACAATCGTTGAGTGTCGTTGAGGGCGTGACGAAGCGCCGCTGTCGGCACCCGATCCACGGTGTCCCCGTCCCGACGTGATTCGTAGACCACCGAGGACACGACGGCCGCCAACTCAGCCGGGCTGAGACCTGTCCACGCCCCCGTCCGCAGGCATTCGGCGACCAGAAGGTCGCTTTCCGAGTAGATGCGGCTGAGTCGTCGTCCGGATTCGGTGACTTCGGGCGCTGCTTCGGCAGTCATGTACTCACGCTCTTTGAGTAGCGCAATGATGCGGTCGAACGTCCGCGCCAACGAGTTGGTGGTGGCCGCAGCCTTTTCCCTCATCGACTGCGTTTCCCTGGCCAGCCGGTTGTAGCGCTCACCGATCCGGCTCAGATGTTCACGATCGGGCCAGCTGTGGCACGGATGCGAGCGAATAGCACGTCGCAAAGTAGCGACCTCGGCATCTTCGGACGCGCCGGCCTTGTGGCGCTTCTTTCGCCGGGGGGCACTGATCCCGGTACTACGCAACGCCGAGGCCAGATCGCGCCGGATCCGGGCGGTGTGGTGATCGACATGCTTGGGCAGTCGCATCTTTCCCAGAACGTCGGCTGCTTCCGGGAAATCACCCGAGGAGAGTCGGCCGGCCCACTGATCGGCCGTCAGAACCAGCGGACGCGGGTCCTTCGGATCGTTGTCCGGGACGAGGACCACTGCCACCCCGGAATGACGACCGATGGGAATTGCGATCACGTCACCGCGGGCGAGTGCACGAAGGGACTCCACCGCATCTCCGCGTCGGTCTTCGCGGCCCTTACGTTCGAGCGCGCGCTCGCGCGCACTGAGCCGCTCACGCAACGACGCGTATTCGAAGTATTCGCCGTCCGCACCGCCGAGTTTCTCCTGCAAACCCTTCAGTGCTTCTTCGTTCCGCTCGATGCCACGCACCAGGCCGACCACCGAGCGATCCGCTTGGAACTGCGCGAAGGAACGCTCGAGCAGCTTCCGTGAATCCGCCGCGCCCATGCGCTCGACGAGATTGATCGACATGTTGTACGAGGGGCGGAACGAACTGCGGAGCGGGAACGTCCGTGTCGACGCCAAGCCGGCGACATCCGTCGGCTCGACCCCGGGCTGCCACAGGACCACAGCGTGGCCTTCGACGTCGATGCCGCGTCGGCCGGCCCGACCCGTCAGCTGCGTGTACTCCCCCGGCGTCAGTTCGGCGTGCGATTCACCGTTGTACTTGACCAGACGTTCGAGCACCACCGTGCGTGCCGGCATGTTGATGCCGAGGGCCAGCGTCTCGGTCGCGAAGACCGCCCGCACGAGCCCCTTGACGAACAGTTCCTCGACTGTCTGGCGGAATGCCGGCAGCATGCCGGCATGGTGAGATGCCAGTCCGCGTCGTAGTGCCTTGCACCAGTCCCGATATCCGAGAACTTCGAGATCCTCTTCGGGTAGTTCCCCGGTGTGTTTCTCGATGATGGTGTCGATCTCGCGGACCTGCTCCGGCGAAGTGAGATCCAGTCTGGACCGCAGGCACTGTGCAAGAGCCGCATCACAACCGGCGCGGCTGAAGATGAAAGTGATGGCCGGGAGCAGTCCGGACTGATCGAGCTGAGCGATGACGTCAGGTCGTGGCAAGGGCCGGAAATCGTTGGAACTCTGGTAGCTGCCGCGTCGTCCGCGGCCACGCGGCTGCCAGCTCTCGACGCGTTCGAGAGCCTGACGCTGCTTGACGTGGCGAACCAGATCCTGGTCGACGAGCACGGTCTTCGGCCCGGCAGCAGGATGACTACGACTGTCGAAGAGATCGAAGATTCGCCTACCGACCATGATGTGCTGCCACAGCGGGATCGGCCGAGTCTCGTCCACGACCACAGTGGTGTCGCCGCGGACGGTTTCCATCCAGGCACCGAATTCTTCGGCATTGCTCACGGTCGCCGACAAACTCACCAGGCGTACGTCCTCGGACAGGTGCAGGATCACTTCCTCCCACACCGCCCCACGGAACCGGTCGGCCAGGTAATGCACTTCGTCCATGACGACGTGCGAAAGCCCGCGCAGTGCCTCGGAGTTGGCGTAGAGCATGTTCCGCAGGACTTCGGTGGTCATGACGACCACCGGTGCGTCGGAGTTGATACTCGAATCACCCGTCAGCAGACCGACTTGGCCGGGGCCGTACCGCTCGACGAGTTCAGCGTACTTCTGATTGCTCAACGCCTTGATCGGCGTCGTGTAGAAACACTTGCGGCCCGCCGCGAGAGCCAGGTGGACAGCGAACTCGCCGACCACGGTCTTGCCTGCACCGGTCGGCGCGCAGACAAGGACGCCGTGGCCCGCTTCGAGCGCAACGCATGCCTTCACCTGGAATGGATCGAGTTCGAACTTCAGGCTGGACGCGAACGTGCTCAGTTCACTCTTGTTCATAACCACCTCGTCAGGGTTTCACACGCCGCCGACGTGGTGGCACGGCGCTCAGAGAGTGTCAGTGAAATCCTGGCCGGGCGCGTTGTCGCCGGCGGTGTCGGATTTCTCCGCGACCGAAGCCTTGGACTTGGACTTACGTCCGAACAATCCACTCGATTCGGCCTTGGGTTTGGTCGGATTGTCGAAAGCCTCGTTCAGATCGGACGGAGCCGAGATGGAGGAAGCTTCCTCGTCGGACAGTGCGCCCCAGTCTTCACCGGCGCGCTTGGCCTTACGTTTGTCGTTGAGGCGAGCGATCTGTACCGCGACCTCGAAGAGAAGCGTCAGAGCCAGCGCGAGCGCCAACATCGAGAACGGATCCGACCCTGGCGTGGCAACTGCAGCGAATACGAAGAGCCCGAAGATCAATCCTCGACGCCAGGCCTTCAAACGCTCGTACGTCAGAATGCCGGCAAAGTTCAACACGACGACGAGCAGTGGAATTTCGAAGCTGACGCCGAAGATGAGCAGCAGATTGATGATGAAGCCGAAGTACTCCGAACCACTGAGCGCGGTGATCTGGACGTTGTCACCGATGGTCAGGAGGAAGTGCAAAGCCTTCGCCACGACGAGGTACGCCAGGATTGCGCCGAGAATGAAGAGAGCGGCACCTGCGGTGACGAATCCGACCGCGTAGCGACGCTCTTTGGCGTAGAGGCCCGGGGTGATGAATGCCCACAATTGGTAAAGCCACACCGGGCAGGCAAGAACGATGCCGGCGGTGAGCGCCACTTTGAATCGCAGCATGAACTGCTCGAACGGCCCGGTCGCCAGCAATCGGCACGCGTCGTCGGTGCTGAGGTTGGCGCGACTCTCGGACGGAAGCTCACAGTACGGTCCGCGAAGCAGATCGCCCAGACTTTCGAGACCGAGTATCGAGTGTGAATACCAGAAGAAGCCGAACGCCGTGGTGATGATCACGCCGAGGAATGCGAACAACAAACGAGTCCGCAATTCGTACAGGTGGTCGACCAACGACATGGTGCCGTCTGGGTTGACCTTCCGCTTGCGGTTACGCGGGTCTAACGGAATACGCACTGTGCATCCTGGTCTTGGTCAGCAGACAACCGGGGTGAACGAATATTTCACCCCGGCTAGAACGCAGTGTGTACTAGAGCGGCTTGACTTCGGTCGGCTGCGCAACAGGTGCTGCTGCACCGTTTGCGACCACCGCGGTGTTGGCCGTCGGCAACTGTGCCGGAGCAGGCTGTGCGACCGGCGCGCTTGCGGGCGCCGCATCGTCGTTCTGCATTTCCTTGACTTCGCTCTTGAAGATGCGGAGGGAACGACCCAGACCGCGTGCTGCATCGGGAAGCTTCTTCGACCCGAACAGAATTACGACGACAACAGCGACAATCAGCCAATGCATCGGCTGCATTGCACCCATAACGACCTCCCATGATCAGATTCCTCGATGCTACCGGACACAACCGGCGCTCGGAGGTGCCAAAGCACTTACTTCAGCTACCTTTTACCTGTTTGTTTCCTGCGAACTCACTGAACGTGAAGTTTCCCGAAGTTTTACGAACCGATTACGTCATAGGCGTCGAGCGCCGCAACGGCTCGATCATGGACTTCGGAGACCAGTTCCGGCGGATGAAGGACCCGAACGCCCTCACCGAATCCCAACACCAGCCTTGCCATCCATTCAAGTGTTCCGAAACTCATCGTCGCCTCGACCGACCCGTCGTCGTTCACGTGCTCGACGTCCAACGGGTAGTAGTCGAGCATCCACACCCACTCTTTGGTGATGAACAACCGCGCTTCCGGAAGGGAACCGTCGCCGCTGAACAATTCGAGATTCGAATCCTCCTCGAGGGCCTGCGGCGGCGGGTCGGCGGGCTCGTCGAGTTGGACGGCGGCGTCGATCCGATCGAATCTGAACAACCGCACGCCCTCGGCTTGACGGCACCACGCCTGGAGGTAGCTGTAGTTGTCGACCAACACGATACGAACGGGGTCGACGATGCGCTCGGAGACCGCGTCGCGCGAGGCGGAGTAATACGTCAATCGCAGGGCGGTCTTGTCTGCGAGCGCGGCTCTGACCGTCGCTGCTATCGGGTCTTCGGCGATGTCCGGCGCCGGCGATGTGTCCCGGTCCTGACCGATGGCTCGTGCCGCGGCCGAGCCTGCTGCGTCCTCGATCTTCGCGATGGCACGCTGCGCCGAGGACGGATCGACCATGCCGGGCATTTCCACCAAGGACCGCAGGGCGATCAGCAACGCCGTCGCCTCCGTCGAGGTGAGGCGCAACGGGCGATCGATCCCGGCCGAGAACGTGACCTCGATACTTTCCTCGGAGAAGGACAGGTCGATGAGATCACCGGGACCGTAACCGGGCAGTCCGCACACCCACAGTTGATTGAGGTCGGTCATCAGTTGAGTGGTGCTGACACCGAGCTCCTCGGCGGCCTCGGCGGGACTGATGCCAGGATTTGCGATGAAGTACGGCACGAGGTTGAGCAGCCGTGCCAACCGCGACGACAGTCGATTGCTCATCAGTGGTCCCCCTGTCCATTGCCAGTGATCGGGCTCGCCGCGGCGGCGCGCAGCTTCGCGACGACCTCAGCACGCAAATCCGGTGGGTCCAGCACCAATGCGTCCAACCCGTGACCGGCGATCAACCGAGCGGTCCATTCCCAGGATCGGACGGGGATGGCCAGCACGCTGCCGTCGCGATCGGTCAACCGCCGTTCGGACGACGACGTCGCAAGCCGCCGAAGCTCATGGGCGCGGCCGTCTGCGACCCACACCGTAGCCGTCCCGGTCACGACGCCCGAACCGGTCACGCGATCGACGACCTCGCGAAGGTCGACACCTTCAGGTTTGTGAACCGAACCGGCCGGGCCGAACTCCCTGACGTCGTCACCGATCCGTGAGAGCCGGAAGGTCCTCACCGCATCGCGGTCGACGTCGTGCCCGACCAGGTACCACTTGCCGTTGTGCGTGACGACGCCCCACGGTTCGACGGTGCGCTCGGTGAACGGTTCGTTCAATGCGCCGCGGTGCTGAAAATGAACTGCTCGGCCGGCGTCGACCGCTGCAAGCAGCTTGCCGAGCGCGGGCTCCGAACCGCGAGTGCGTGCCGGAATCGCGGTGACCGGGGCGGCACTGACTTCTGAGTCGACCTGGACGCCGGCCGCTCGGAGTTTGAGTAGTGCACTCTGGGCTGCCGAAATCAGTTCCGGCGACTCCCACAACTGCACTGCGACGGCGACAGCAGCAGATTCCTCGCTGGTGAGGTCCACGTCCGGAAGCTCGTAGGCATTGCGATTGATCCGATACCCCTCGACGGTCGAGAACCGTCCTGCCAGACCGGTTTCCAACGGGACACCCAGGTCACGAAGTTCGTTCTTGTCGCGCTCGAACATGCGACTGAACGCTTCGTAGTTCGCGGAATCGTTGTACCCGGCCACACTGTCACGGATTTTCTCCGCCGTGAGGAACTGTCTGGTGGACAGCAATGCGATCACCAGGTTCATCAACCGCTCGATTTTTGATGTCGCCACGCCGAAATCCTAGTGGCTATCCGATAACCGAACGCGCGCCGGACACTTTCGTGCCCGGCGCGTCGCCGCAAAACAGACCTGCCGTCTTGTACATCTCGAAATTGAGTGACCTACATCGAAGCGATCAAACGCTCGACACGCTCGTCGACGGAGCGGAACGGGTCCTTGCACAGCACCGTTCTCTGCGCCTGATCGTTGAGCTTGAGGTGAACCCAGTCGACTGTGAAGTCCCGGCCTGCTGCCTGGGCTGCGGTGATGAAGTCGCCCCGCAATTTGGCGCGCGTGGTCTGCGGCGGATTCTCGACGGCGTCGTCGATCGTTTCGTCCTCGGTGACCCGCTTGACCAAGCCCTTGCGCTGGAGAACGTCGAAGACGCCCCGGCCGCGTTTGATGTCGTGGTAAGCCAAGTCGAGCTGCGCGATCTTGGGATCGGACAGATCGAAACCGTGACGGTCCTGGTAGCGCTGGAACAGCTTGCGCTTGATGACCCAGTCGATCTCCGTGTCGACCTTCGCAAAATCCTGAGCTTCGACGGCGTCGAGGGTGCGACCCCAGAGATCGACAACCTGCTCCACCTGCGGGTCCGGTTCGCGGTTACGAAGATGTTCGACCGCCTTGGCGTGGTACTCGCGCTGAATATCGAGGGCACTGGCCTGACGTCCACCAGCAAGGCGAACCGGCTTTTTACCGGTCACGTCGTGACTGACCTCGCGGATGGCACGAATCGGGTTGTCCAGCGCGAAATCGCGGAACGACACCCCGGCTTCGATCATCTCGAGCACCAGTGCGGCAGAACCGACCTTGAGCATCGTCGTCGTTTCGGCCATGTTCGAATCGCCGACGATCACGTGCAGGCGGCGGTACTTCTCGGCGTCGGCATGCGGTTCGTCGCGGGTGTTGATGATCGGACGCGAGCGAGTGGTAGCCGACGAGACGCCCTCCCAGATGTGTTCCGCGCGCTGCGAGAGGCAGAACGTCGCGGCCTTCGGAGTCTGCAGTACCTTTCCGGCGCCGCAGATCAACTGGCGCGTGACGAGGAACGGCAACAAGACATCCGAAATGCGGGAGAACTCACCGGCGCGCGCGACGAGAAAGTTCTCGTGGCAGCCGTACGAGTTTCCGGCCGAGTCGGTGTTGTTCTTGAAGAGATAGATGTCGCCACCAATACCCTCCTCGGCGAGTCTCGCCTCGGCGTCGATCAGCAGTTCTTCGAGCACACGCTCACCGGCACGGTCGTGATTGACCAGCTGGATGAGGCTGTCGCACTCGGCCGTCGCGTACTCCGGGTGCGAACCCACATCCAGGTACAAGCGGGCTCCGTTACGGAGGAAGACGTTGGAGCTGCGACCCCACGACACGACACGACGGAAGAGGTAACGAGCAACCTCGTCGGGGCTCAGTCTCCTGTGCCCGTGAAAGGTGCAGGTAACGCCGAATTCCGTCTCGATACCCATGATTCGTCTCTGCACACTTCGACAGTACAACCAGAATGCGAGGTTCACCCGTGTACTTCGATCGCGTCGTAAGTCACGACTCGACAACGTCGGGCGGCAGCATAGTGTGACGGTGTGAGCCTTATTCGCCGAAAAGTTGTCCGAAGCGACGTCAAAGTCATGGAAAGCACTGGAGCACTGCGCCCTTCCGTGCTCGACCCGACCATGCGGTTTCTCTCCAGAGCCGCCGATCACGGCGTTTTGTGGATGGTTGTCGCCGCCTTGCTCGCGATGATCGGCGGGCGGCCCCGTAGGGCAGCAGCACGCGGGCTGCTCGCACTGGCCGGTTCCAGCGCGCTGGCCAACGGCATACTCAAGCCCCTCTTTCCCCGCCGACGCCCACCGGCACGCGTCTGGCTGAGCCCGAAGCGAGGCGTCGACATTCCGACGTCGTCCTCGTTCCCCTCCGGACATTCGTCTTCGGCCGCGGCATTCACCGCGGCAGTGGCCATGGAGTCCCCGGTTGCTGGAGCTGCTCTCGCACCACTGGCCGCAGCAGTGGCGTACTCACGTGTTCACAACGGAGTCCACTGGCCGTCCGACGTCTTCGCAGGCCTCGCGGTCGGCGGTGCTATCGCTGCCGGCACGCGTCGTTGGTGGGCGGTGCGGGACGAAGAGCCCGCCGAACTCGGACCCGAGTGCGTGGTTCCCGCGCTCCCGCGCGGAGAAGGCTTGTTGGTCTTCACCAATCCTGGTTCAGGCTCCGAGGACGACGGGATCGTGGAATCGATTCGAGAACTACTACCTGCGGCGATCGTCTACGAGTTCGACGCGGACATCGACTTCGACATGCAGATCGATGCCAAGATCCCCGAGCTCTCGCCGAAAGCGTTGGGTGTATGCGGCGGCGACGGAACAGTGGTCACGGTCGCGACCGCGGCGACAAAGCACGAGCTACCACTTGCGGTTTTTCCCGGCGGAACATTGAACCATTTCGCCCGCGACGTCGGGGCGGTGAATGTCGAGGAGACCGCACAGGCAGTCGAGTCCGGTCAGGCGGCATTCGTCGACCACGCGGTGGTGCGCACGGATTCCGGAGTGACTGCACGGTTTCTCAACACAGCCAGCCTCGGTGGATACCCGGATGCTGTGCGCCTGAGGGAAAAGTGGGAACCACGTTTCGGTAAGTGGCCGGCCGCGGGAGCCGCGATGATCCGGGTTCTCGCAGCGGCGGAGCCGATGACTGTCACCATCGACGAAAAGCGGACCACCATCTGGATGCTGTTCGTCGGAAACGGGCGATACTCCCCCTCCGATCAAGTGCCGATGTCGCGTCCGGAGATGAACCGTGGACTACTCGACGTCCGCTATCTGCGCGCGGACAAGAAATTCTCGCGCTCACGTCTGCTGTTTGCGGCTGCCACAGGAACATTGGGCAGCTCGCGGGTCTACGTTCGCGAACTCGTCTCGTCGATGTCGGTCCGAGTCGCCGATTCACCGGTAGCCATCGCCACCGACGGTGAAGTGGTGGCAGACGCGCGCCGGTTCGATTTCGACACCGAACCGGGCGCGGTGGCCGTCTACCGAGTCACTCAGTAACTCCAGACCTGCAGTAACTCCCAGACCTACGGAGTATCTACGAGGGTGCGTCGCCGTTTGCCGGCGGCGCATCCTCGACTGCTGCCGGAGCTGGAAGCATCTCTTCCAAAACCGTTCCAGCGATCCGTTTGAACGCACGGCGTGGACGATTGCTGTCGAGTACGGCAACCTCGAGTGCACTCACATCGAGAGTTCGTGGTTCCGCCTCAGTGGTTCCGGCCGGTGCCGGGCCGCCCTTTTGGAGCGCCCCGACTGCAATCCGCACTGCGGATTCGAGGTCGAGGTCTCGCTGGTACGACTCGCGCATCGCCGTCACGATCGGTTCGGTCGTGCCGCCCATGACCACGAATTCCTGCTCGTCCGCGATGGATCCGTCGTACGTGATCCGGTAGAGCTGAGCCGGCGTACTGCTTCCGAAGCGACCGATCTCGGCAACACAGATCTCGACCTCGTACGGCTTGGGCTGCTCGGTGAAGATCGTTCCCAGGGTTTGTGCGTACGCATTGGCGAGCGAACGCCCGGTGACGTCCCGACGGTCGTACGAGTACCCACGCATGTCTGCGTGGACGATGCCCGCGCGGCGCAGATTCTCGAACTCGTTGTACTTGCCCACTGCCGCGAATCCGAGACGGTCGTACAGTTCGCTGACCTTGTGCAGAGCACGCGACGGGTTCTCGGCGACAAAGAGCACTCCGTCGCGGTAGGTGAGAACGACGACGCTGCGCCCGCGGGCAATTCCCTTGCGCGCCAATTCCGAACGATCGCGCATGATCTGTTCGGCTGATGCGTAGTACGGCATCGTCATAGCGCAGACTCCCCTTCCGGACTCGCGGTCGCCGTGCGAGCCGCGACGATCTCCCTGGCGATCTCGGCAGCCCTGGTGGGCGACAACTCCACAGCGCCGGCCGAGGTGATGGTGACCGCCGTCGGATAGATCCCTCGTGTCAGATCAGGACCACCGGTAGCCGAATCGTCATCTGCCGCGTCGTAGAGCGCCTCGACGGCGAACCGAAGCGCGGTGTCCTCGTCGATTCCCGGTGAATACAGCTTCTTGAGCGCCGATTTCGCGAACAGGGAGCCGGATCCGACTGCGTGATAGCCCGCGCGCTCCTCGTATCGCCCACCGACGACGTCGTAGGAGACGATGCGACCGGCGGTGGACGGATCGACCGCGTCCAGGTCGTAACCCACGAGCAGTGGCACAACCGCCAAACCTTGCATCGCTGCTCCGAGATTTCCTCGAACCATCGACGAAAGTCGATTGGCCTTGCCGTCGAACGTGAGTGGGACGCCTTCGATCTTCTCGTAATGTTCGAGCTCGACCGCGAAGAGCCGGACCAGTTCGATTGCGATCCCGGCCGTACCGGCAATACCCGCAGCCGAGTAGTCGTCCGTGACGTACACCTTCTGCACGTCACGGCTGGCGATGAGATTGCCCATCGTCGCTCGGCGATCACCCGCGAGCAGAACACCACCCGCATAGCTGATCGCGACGATGGTGGTGCCGTGCGGAGCTACGTCTCCCCCGCCCATGACAACACCTCCTGTGTCGGCGAAGCGGTTCTGCGGAAGATGCTCCGGTGCATGCACCCGAAGGTATTCCGAGAATGACGACAGATTCGAGCCGAAGCTCAACCGTGTGTCCCCGTCTGTGATCCGGGGCGCGCGATCCACCGTCACTGGCCGCCCTTCTGGACGTAGGCACGGACGAAGTCCTCGGCGTTCTCTTCCAACACGTCGTCGATCTCGTCGAGCAGGTCGTCGGTTTCTGCAGCGAGCTTCTCGCGACGTTCCTGGCCGGCACTGCCGTCGCCACCAGTGGTTTCGTCGTCTTCGCCGCCACCGGCACGCTGCGTCTGTTCTTGAGCCATCGCCGTCGACCTCCTTGTGTGAAGGGAGCTCTCGCGAGCATCCTGTTCGGCCCAGCAGAGTCGGTAACTGATCCCGCTCGGACCTTCACCCTACCGAGCGGCACCGTCAGGTGTGGAGAGACGCGACGGCGAGCCGCATCGGCTGATTTCAGTGAGTGAGCTGATCAACCAGTTCCGCGGCGCTGTCCACGGAGTCGAGCAACGCTCCGACGTGCGCTTTGGTACCTCGAAGCGGCTCGAGGGTGGGGATACGGATCAACGATTCACCGCCGAGATCGAAGATGACCGAATCCCAGCTCGCGGCCGCGATATCGGCCCCGAATCGGCGTAGGCACTCGCCCCGGAAGTATGCGCGAGTGTCGGTGGGAGGGTTCGTGACCGCGTCGAGAACCTGCTGTTCGGTGACAAGCCGCTCCATGGAGCCGCGAGCAACCAGGCGGTTGTACAGGCCCTTGTCGAGTCGCACGTCGGAGTACTGCAGATCCACCAGATGCAATCGCGGCGCCGACCACGCGAGTCCCTCACGATTGCGGAACCCTTCGAGCAGACGCAGTTTGGCCGGCCAGTCGAGGATGTTCGCGCACTCCATGGGATCGCGCTCGAGGAGATCGAGAACCATCGCCCACTTGGCGACGATATCGTCCGCTCGCGGATCACGATCGGTCTCACGGTCGAGGAACTTCGAGACACGTTCGAGGTAAATGCGTTGCAGCGCAAGCCCTGTCAGTTCACGTCCGTCGGCCAGCGCAACGGTCTTGCGCAGAGTGGGGTCGTGACTGATGTGGTGGACGGCCGTGACCGGACGCGCCAGTTGCAGATCGGTGAGGTCGACACCTGCCTCGATCAGGTCGAGTACCAGCGCCGTTGTTCCAACCTTGAGGTACGTCGACATCTCCGCGAGGTTCGCGTCACCGATGATGACGTGCAGGCGGCGATACTTGTCCGCATCCGCGTGCGGTTCGTCGCGGGTGTTGATGATTCCGCGCTTGAGAGTGGTCTCGAGGCCTACTTCGACCTCGATGTAGTCGGATCGCTGCGAAAGCTGGAATCCGGCCTCGTCGCCGGACTGACCGAGACCCACACGACCGGAACCGCAGATCACCTGCCGGGACGCGAAAAACGGCGTCAATCCTGTCACGATCGAGGCGAACGGGGTCTCACGTGAGCAGAGGTAGTTCTCGTGCGTGCCGTACGAGGCACCCTTGCCGTCGACGTTGTTCTTGTACAGCTGGAGCCGAGGCGCACCCGGCACGCTGGATGCGTGCCGCGCAGCCGCTTCCATGACGCGTTCGCCGGCCTTGTCCCAGATCACGGCGTCGAGCGGGTCGGCGACCTCGGGCGCCGAATACTCCGGATGTGCGTGGTCGACGTACAACCGTGCCCCGTTGGTGAGAATCATGTTCGCGGCGCCGATCTCGTCCGCGTCGATCACCGGCGCGGGACCGCTCATTCGCCCCAGATCGAAGCCTCGGGCATCTCGCAGCGGAGATTCGACCTCGTAATCCCAGCGTGTGCGCTTGGCCCGTGGCACGCCCGCTGCGGCGGCGTAGGCAAGCACCGCCTGGGTTGAAGTGAGAATCGGATTCGCCGACGGCTCACTGGGTGAAGATATTCCGTATTCGACCTCGACACCGATGATCCGCTGCATGACACAAGAGCCTATGTGATTGCGGCGCGGCACCCACAGGCGTGGCACAGTTGGAGGAATGCACCAACCTCTCACCGCAGACCTGAATCCCGCGGACGAGGTAGTCGCCGTGTACGACCGGACGGGTAATCCGATCGGCCGAGCACCACGTTCCGTCGTCTACTCGGGTGGGCTCTGGCACGCGAGTGCGGGCGTCCTGGTTCGTACCGGGGACGGCTCCCGCATCTACGTCCATCGCCGAACCGACACGAAAGCGGTGTTCGGGGGCTATCACGACTGTCTGGCCGGAGGTGTCGTCGATCCAGGTGAGACGCCGCAGGAAACTGCGATCCGTGAAGTCGGTGAAGAACTCGGAATCTTCGGAACGGCAGACCAGCCACTCCGACTGACGGAGATCGCTCGAAAATCCTGGGACGGCGAGTGGAACAACTCTCCGTTGCGCTGTCACCTGTTTGCGTTCGAACTCAGATACGACGGGCCGATGGCACATCAGCCCAGCGAGATCGCCGAAGGTTGGTGGTGGACGCCGAAAGAACTCGGCGCCCACCTGCAGGACCCGTCGTGGCCGTTCGTTCCGGACTCACGCGCGCTGCTGGCCGACTATTGCTGGAGCTGAACACCGCTGGGACTGAACACCGCTGGGACTGAACACTGGTGGGACCTGTGATCAGCCCGGGGTGATCGCCGAGAGCCAAGCAGCGAACGCGCTGGGGTTGCGGGTCTGCGCGAGAACGCGTCCTGGGCCGGTGAAGTCGAAGACAAATCCTTCACCGGACTTCATCGACTGAATGGTGCGCCCCTGAACGGCGCGCCGCATGTTGAAATTCATGCCGAGGTCGTAGGCGACCACGTGACCGGTATCGATCGTGACTGTCTCGCCTGGCTGCAAGTCGATGACGTCGATCGCGCCGTAGACGGCCAGCACTACTTCACCGTCGCCACTTGCCCGCAGGCCGAAGCCTCCCTCACCGCCGAAGAGGTTGGACATGCCGCCCCACTTGGACTCGACCGTCACACCGTAGGAGTTGGCCAACCAGGTTCCACGGTTGAGGAAGAACGGGCGATCAGAAGTGATGGTCAGCGGGATCAGATCTCCGGGAAGCACACCAGTCACGTCGACCCAACCACCCTGCGGCGGAGCGGTATACGTCGTGACGAAGAATGATTCGCCGCTCAGCATCGACCGCTTGAGTCCCTGCAGGACGCCGCCCTGCGCCTTCGCTTCGAGAACTACGCCGGCAGAATGCGCGAGCATCGCCCCGCTCTCCACGCGCAGCGGTTCGCCGGGCGCGAGGTAGCAGCGAGCGACTGTGGACGACGGATTGTGTCGAAGATGTATCTGCACGGCGGGACTCTAAACCAGCGCGACCGACCGGTCCAATCGCAACGAAGTCAACGGCAGCGACGCAGAGATCGGGCCGACAACTCTCGCGGAGTGGCCGGCCCGATCGATGTTCGTTTCGCTACAGGTACTGGCCGGTGTTCGATTCCGTGTCGATCGCGCGGCTTGCACTGGCGTTCTTGCCCGTGACGAGAGTGCGGATGTAGACGATCCGCTCACCCTTCTTGCCCGAAATACGTGCCCAGTCATCAGGATTGGTGGTGTTGGGCAGATCCTCATTCTCGGCGAACTCGTCGACGATGGAATCGAAGAGGTGCTGCACACGCAAGCCCGGAGCACCGGTGTCGAGCACAGACTTGATCGCGTACTTCTTGGCGCGGTCGACGATGTTCTGGATCATCGCCCCCGAGTTGAAGTCCTTGAAGAACAGAACTTCCTTGTCGCCGTTGGCGTAGGTGACCTCGAGAAAACGATTCTCTTCGCTCTCCGCGTACATGCGATCGACGACGCGAACGATCATCGCCTTCAAGCAGGCGGTGCGATCGCCACCGAACTCGGCGAGGTCGTCCGCATTGATCGGCAGACCGTCCACCAGGTACTTCGAGAAGATGTCCTGAGCGGATTCCGCGTCGGGGCGCTCGATCTTGATCTTCACGTCCAGTCGGCCCGGACGCAGGATGGCCGGGTCGATCATGTCCTCACGGTTGGAAGCGCCGATGACGATGACGTTCTCGAGCCCTTCCACACCGTCGATCTCGCTGAGCAGCTGCGGAACGACCGTTGTCTCCACGTCGGAAGAGACTCCCGAACCACGGGTACGGAAGATCGAGTCCATCTCGTCGAAGAAGACGATCACCGGAGTGCCCTCGGACGCCTTCTCACGAGCACGCTGGAAGATCATCCGGATGTGACGCTCGGTTTCGCCGACGAACTTGTTCAGAAGTTCCGGGCCCTTGATGTTCAGGAAGTAGGACTTGGCGTCCTTGCTGTCCTGACCGCGGGCTTCGGCGATCTTCTTGGCCAACGAGTTGGCGACGGCCTTGGCGATGAGCGTCTTGCCGCAACCAGGCGGACCGTAGAGCAGTACACCCTTCGGCGGCCTCAGTGAGTACTCGTGGAACAGATCCTTGTGGAGGAACGGGAGTTCGACGGCATCACGGATCTGTTCGATCTGACGCCCGAGACCACCGATGTCGTCGTAGTGAACGTCCGGAACTTCTTCGAGAACCAGATCTTCGACCTCGGCCTTCGGGATGCGCTCGAAGGCGTACCCGGCCTTGGTGTCGACGAGCAACGAGTCGCCCGGACGCAGTTTCCTGGTCGGAGAATCGGCGTCGTACGCGATGATGTCGGCTTCGGGGTCGGCGAAGACGGCTGCCAACGGCGCTGCGAGCCAGACGATGCGCTCTTCGTCGGCATGACCGACCACCAGTGCGCGCAGTCCGTCGTCGAGTACCTCACGGAGCGTGCTGATCTCACCGACCTGCTCGTAGGTGCCGGCCTCGACGATGGTGAGTGCCTCGTTGAGGCGAACCGTCTGCCCGAGGGCGAGGGTGTCCGTGTCGATGTTCGGTGAGCACGTCAACCGCATCTTGCGACCCGACGTGAACACGTCGACGGTCTTGTCCTCGTGTACCGAGAGAAGGACTCCGTAACCGCTCGGCGGTTGACCGAGTCTGTCGACTTCTTCACGAAGCGCGATGAGCTGCTGACGGGCCTCTTTGAGGGTGTCCATCAACTTGCTGTTTCGGATGGACAACGAGTCCACCTTCGACTCCAGCTCACGCACCTGCTCCGGCGATTGTGCAAGTTGTCGGCGCAGTACTTGTGCTTCCACTCGTAGCGCGTGGAGTTCTTCTGCTGCCGCAACCGAATCCGGGTTCTCTGTCGAGCTCATGTGCGTCTCCTCCCAGTGCGATCCATCAACGCTACCGGCATAAGGCCCCAACTGTCGCCAGACACGGTGCGCGAGTGCGAATTCACACCTGCGCGCGGACCGTGCCGACTGGTCTCGAGCCAGAATTTGGTCATGTTAGCCTTGCCTACAAGATGGAGACAGCGCCTGTCTCTCTTTACAACGAAAGGTAACGCTGTGATCATCCGCAAGACTCTCATCAGCGCTTGTGCTGTCGCTGCCGTCCTGACCATGGGTGCATGCAGCTCGGACGACAACAAGGATTCGACGGCTGCAAGTTCTACTTCCGCCGCCGCCTCGAGCACCACGGCCAAGGCCTCGGCTTCCGCCACGACGTCAGCTGCCGCTGCCGCAGCGGCTCCGACGGCCGAGGAGCTCAACGCTTCGCTCGTCGCTCTGATCGATCCGGCCAAGCCGATCGAGGAGAAGACCGCTCTGGTGGTCGACGGAACCAAGCGTCAGGCCAACATCGAGACGATGAGCGCTGCACTGGGCGGTAACCCGGCCTACGCGATCACGTTCAACGTGGACAACGTCAAGGTCGACGGTCAGACCGCAACTGCAGACGTCGCCGTCGTCAGCCCGCACGGCGCCGCCCCGGCCACCCCGTGGACCTGGGAGCTCGAAGACGGCTCCTGGAAGCTGTCCGACACCTCGGCTTGCGTGCTCCTGGAAATGGGCCGCGCGTCCTGCACCGCATAACTTCCAGCTACGACAAGAGCGGCGATCCGGATACCGGATCGCCGCTCTTGCTGTTTTCGTGTGACTACTTGGCCGCGGTGTTCGAGCCCTTGCCCGCACGCCGCTGCGGCTTCGGGGTGACAGTTCCTTCGGCGAGACGACGAGCGCTCACGAGGAACGCGGTGTGGCCTTGCATCCGATGTTCGGGGCGCACCGCCAATCCGACGACGTGCCAACCGCGCACGATCGATTCCCACGAGCGGGGCTCGGTCCAGCATTCCTGCTCCCGCATCGCCTCGACGACCTTCGAGAGCTGAGTAACGGTCGCGACGTAGACGATCAACACGCCGCCCGGCACGAGTGCCTTCGAGACGGCGGGTAGGACGTCCCACGGGGCCAGCATGTCGAGGACGACGCGATCGACCTTGCCTCCGTGCGCTTCCGGATCGAACTCGGCGAGATCGGCGATGGTCAGTTCCCAGTTCGGCGGACGTTCCCCGAAGAAGGTCTCGACGTTGCGAACCGCATGTTCGGCATGATCGTCGCGGACCTCGTAGGAGATGACCTTGCCCTCGGGTCCGACGGCACGCAGCAGCGAACATGTCAGTGCGCCGGAGCCGGCTCCGGCCTCGAGCACGCGTGCTCCTGGGAACACGTCGCCTTCGTGGACGATCTGAGCTGCGTCCTTCGGGTAGATGACCTGGGCACCGCGCGGCATGGACAGCACGTAGTCCACCAGTAGGGGGCGCAGTGCGAGATAGGGCGTGCCGTTGACCGACTTGACGACGCTGCCCTCGTCGGCACCGATCAGATCGTTGTGAACGATTCCGCCTTTGTGGGTGTGGTATTCGCGGTTCGCCTCGAGAACGATCGTGTAGTGGCGTCCCTTGCCGTCGGTCAGCTGTACTCGGTCGCCGACGCGGAACGGACCTGACGGCCGCTTGCCCGGCGCAGTGAGATCAGTTTCTGGAAGCTCTTGTTCGGGAATCTCGGCGACAGCGGGCTGCACAACCTCATCCACTTCGGTCGTGCCTTCTTCTGGTTGCAGCTCGTTCGCCATGCGCAGATGATCCCTGTTCGCTTGTTTCCGGTGTCCTCGCCACCGGCTCCGACGGAGTTGTCGGACCAACCGCATAGCCTGCCAGGTGTGAGCTCTGTCGAATTGCCAACCCCCACTCCAACGGGTGCAACATCACACGAGCGCCCGCGTAGTCGGCCGGCGCTCTCTCCGTCTCGGGCGGGTGACTACAAACAATGCCCCCTGCTCTATCGCTTCCGAGCAGTCGACAGAATTCCGGAAACGCCAACCAGAGCCCAGGTCAGAGGCACCGTCGTACACGCGGCACTGGAAGCACTGTTTGCACTCCCGACCGGTCACCGGGTTCCCGATCGCGCAGCCGAACTCGTCCGTCCCGCGTGGGAACGTGTCAGTGCCGAGTCTCCCGAGGCCGCTGACCTTGTTCCGGAGGGCGAGGTGGATTCGTTCCTCGACGAAGTCGGCAAGCTCGTCGCGACGTACTACACGCTCGAAGATCCCACTCGATTCGATGCCGAGGCGTGCGAGGTCTACGTCGAGACCGAATTGGAGAACGGCGTTCGACTCCGCGGCTTCGTCGACCGGATAGACGTTGCACCGACGGGTGAGGTGCGGGTGGTCGACTACAAGACCGGAAAAGCGCCTCGCGAGTTCACCGAATCCAAGGCGCTCTTCCAGATGAAGTTCTACGCGCTCGTACTGCTGCGCACTCGCGGAATCGTTCCCGCACAACTGCGCCTGATCTATCTGGCCTCCGGCTCGATTCTCACGTACGCCCCGGATCACGACGAGCTCATCCGATTCGAGCGAACCCTCTCCGCCATCTGGAAAGCGATCCTCGCAGCAGGTGCGACCGGAGACTTCAGACCCAAGCCTGGCAAACTGTGCGACTGGTGCGATCACAAGTCACTGTGCCCCTCGTTCGGCGGAACACCTCCGCCGTATCCAGGTTGGCCGGACCTGCTGAGCACCGAACCTGTTGCCGCAAAGGAGAATTCATAACATGACGGACAGTTCGTACTACCGCTACCTCGGAACGACGGAGGAAGGGCACGAGCGGTTCGCGAGCACGCAGGCAACTGTCAGCATCTGGGGCCCGACACTGCAGCACGGCGCTCCCCCGTCGGCGCTGTTGGTACGAGCCCTCGAGCGGTGCGGTGCGCGCGACGAAACCCGTCTGACGCGCGTCGTCGTCGAGATTCTCGGACCGATTCCGATTGCCGACCTCGAAGTCCGGTCCTGGATCGAACGACCCGGTCGCCGAATCGAATTGATCGTCGCCGAACTGTGGGCAACCACCGCCGATGGAACTGCACGCGCGGTTGCGCGCGGTACGGCGTGGCGGATGGAGACGGTGGATACCGGCGACGTCGTCCACGTAGTCGATCCCCCGCTCGAACCCCGCGACAGCGGCACCCCGGGCGTTCTCGAGGGTCTGTGGAGCGTCGGCTATCTCAAGACCCTCGACTGGTCCTGGATTGCTCCGATCGGGTGCGTGGGAACCGGCAAGGTATGGGCGCGCCCCAAGCCAGAGCTGGTCGAGGGTGAGAAGATGTCTGCTCTCGAGCGTTTGTTCGCGGTGGCCGACATCTCAAACGGGGTCGGCGCCAAGCTCGACCCGGAGCACTGGACGTTTCTCAACACAGATCTCACGGTGCATATCTTCCGTGTGCCCGAGGGAGAGTGGGTCGGTGTCGCCGCCGAAACCACAACGGGTCCGGACGGCGTCGGCATGTGTGCGGGCGTGCTCTACGACGAGCAGGGTGCCGTGGGCCGTATCGCCCAGACTTTGCAGATTCGCGCCCGTTCCTGATTTCCAGGAACGGGCGCGAATGCGCGTAAATCTATTCAGGCAGTGATCAGAAAGCGCGTACCGAGCGGATGTTCGACGCGAGGATGGCCTTGGCACCGAGTTCGGCCAAGGCATCCATCACCTGGTTGTGTCCCTTGATCGGGACCATCGCGCGAACCGCGACCCAGTCGGGATCGGCCAACGGTGAGAGGGTCGGCGATTCCATACCGGGAGTCATCTTGATGGCGTCGTCGAGGATGGTGCGCGGGCAGTCGTAGTCGATCATCAGATTCTGCTGCGCGAAGACAATTCCGCGTACGCGTTCGATGAGCTGGTTGCGGGCGGGATCGTCCTGCGGAGCGCCGGTGCGCTCGATCAGGACACCTTCGGAATCGCAGAGCGATTCACCGAAAGCCACGAGGTTGTGTTGGCGGAGAGTACGACCCGATCCGACCACGTCGGCGATCGCGTCGGCGACGCCGAGCTGAATCGAGATTTCCACTGCTCCGTCGAGACGGATGACGGTGGCGTCGAGTCCGCGATCTGTGAGGTCCTTACGGACCAGGTTCGGGTACGACGTTGCAATGCGCAGGCCGGACAGATCCTCGACGGCCCAGTCCTTGCCGGCAGGTGCTGCGTAACGGAACGACGAACGGCCGAAGCCCAGTGACAGACGCTCGGATACGGGAGCACCCGAGTCGCCGGCGAGATCACGACCGGTGATGCCGAGATCCAGCTCACCGGAGCCGACGTAGATCGCAATGTCCTTGGGGCGCAAGAAGAAGAACTCGACCTGATTGGCCGGATCGAGGACTGTCAGATCACGGGAATCGGTGCGTCGACGGTAGCCGGCCTCGCTGAGAATCTCGGCGGCGGACTCGGACAGTGAGCCTTTGTTGGGAACTGCTACGCGCAGCATGGTGGATGTCCTTTCGGAAGGTGTGGGTGACGTGAGACGACATGAATCGGAAGCCCTGGACGAGCGAGACGGAGTACATCTCGCTGGTCAGCTCCGCTCACAGATGTCGGTACACGTCCTCGAGGGTCAGTCCGCGACCGACCATCAACACCTGCGTCCAGTACAGCAGCTGGGAAATTTCCTCGGCTAGCTGCTCATCGCTCTGGTATTCCGCAGCGATCCACACTTCACCGGCTTCCTCGATGACCTTTTTGCCCTGAGCATGCACACCGGCGTCGAGGGCGGCGACAGTGCCGGACCCCTCGGGGCGAGTAGCAGCGCGCTCGGTCAATTCGGCGAACAAGGATTCGAAGGTCTTCACGGGTAGCTATTCTTTCACGAGGACGGAAGCGGTTTTCACACGCCCACGAACAGCGGTGTTCACAGGCCTGCGTCGAGGCTGCGCGAACTCACGAACCTGCGGGTCTGCCCGGTGATCGGATCCGGGTACTCCAACGCTCGCGCCAACAATCGCAACGGAGTCGAGAAGTCACCGGGCACTGCGGGCAGATACTCCGGATAGTAGTTGTCACCGACGATCGGGACGCCCAGCGAGTTGAGGTGCAGCCGAAGCTGATGGGTCCGGCCGGTCCGTGGGAGCAACCTGTATCGCCCGAGCGTCCGGCCGGCCGAGTCGGTGATCACCTCGATCAGTTCGATCGACGTCTCACTGTTCGGCTCGCCCGCGATTTCGGTAGCCGTCATCTCGCCGTGAACTTTGTTGATGCGGCTGCGCACCGTGCGAGGGAAAGTCAGTTCCGGATCGAAGCCCGCAATCGCCTCGTACTCCTTGACGATCCGCTGCTCGGCAAAAAGTTCCTGGTACGGCCGTCGTAGGTCCGGTGTCACGGTGAACACGATGACACCCGCCGTCATCCGGTCGAGGCGGTGAACTGGCGCAAGATCCGGAAGGTCCAGGTCACGACGCAGGCGCACGACTGCGCTTTCGACGATGTGCGCTCCCCGTGGAATGGTCGCCAGGAAGTGCGGTTTGTCGATCACGAGAATCGAGTCGTCGCGGTACAAGATCTCGATCTCGTGCGGAACCGGAATCTCGGGGGCCGGCTCGCGGTAGAAGTACACGAACCGGGTCGGCTGATAGGGCGTTCGGCTCGTGATCTTCCGCCCGTGCTCGTCGACGACGTCCCCGGCGCTGACGAGGTCCGCCCACAGGTCCCGCTCCCCGGGATGCTCGCCGACCAGGTGCTCGAGGACGGTCCGCGCCGACGACTCCGCCGGCATCCGCAGCCGGTCAGGTCCGAGACCGTTTCGGATCGGCAACGGAGCCTTGGGCACAGCTCAGTCCTGCTCGAGGTCTGGTGAACAACTCTCGCAGAGCAATTCGAGGGTTCGGCCGTCGCCGTCGATCCGGTTGCGGTACCGCGGGGTCGGAGTACCACAATCGACACACACGCCGAGTGTCTTGGCTTCGGATGAGAACTCGATGTTCATCCGCTTGTCGAACACGTACAGGGAACCGTCCCAGAGGCCGCGGTCGCCGAAAGTCTCGCCGTAACGGACGATTCCGCCGTCCAACTGATAGACCTCGTCGAAGCCACGTGAGCGCATCAGCGAAGACAACACCTCACAGCGCACTCCGCCGGTGCAGTACGTGACCACGGCTTTGCCCTTGAGATGGTCGTATTTGCCACTGTCGAGTTCGTTGACGAAATCCCGAGTGGTGGCGACGTCCGGAACTATCGCATCTCGGAAACGGCCGATCTCGGCTTCGAAGGCATTGCGCCCGTCGAAGAACACGACGTCGTCACCGCGAGTGTCGACGAGTTCGTGTAGTTCCTTGGGCACCAGGTGAACTCCTCCGCCGACGACACCGTTCTCGTCGACTTTCAGCTCGTCGGGGGCACCGAACGTCACGATCTCCGAGCGTGCCTTGACACTCAGACGAGGGAAATCGTTCCCGAGGCCGTCCGACCACTTGATGTCAGCGGTACGGAAGGGTTCGTAACCACGCGTACCACGGACATATCGCTTGACATCCTCGATGTCTCCGCCGACCGTCGCGTTGATCCCGTGCGGCGAGACGATGATCCGGCCCGTCAGGTTGTTGGACTCGGCCAGGCTGTGCTGCCACAGCTTGATCGCTTCCGGGTCCGCCAACGGCGTGAACTGGTAGAAGAGAACAATTTTCGGAATAGCCACAGCAAATCCAGCCTAACGTGCCGCGCTCGAGTGAACGTCGTGAAGATCGTGAATGGACAAGTCCAACAGGGACTCTCGAAACACGCGTCCAGGGCCGGCGGGGACGTCGACCTCACACGGAACGACGAGCACCGCGCAACCCGCAGCGCTGGCCGACGCCGTGCCGGTCGGCGAGTCCTCGATCGCGAGGCACTGCGCCGGCTCGAGTCCGAGCAGATGCGCGCCGCGCAGGTACGGATCCGCTGCCGGTTTCCCGTTGGGGACCTCGTCGCCACACACCGAATGGTCGAAGAACTCACGGCCGAGCATGCCGAGTGCCCGATCGACCAGAACTCGCTCGGTGTTGGTGACCAGTGCAGAACGCAGACCACCGTCACGCACGGTCGACAGTGCGTCGCGAGCACCCGGCCGCCAGGTCACGCCGTCCTCGAAAAGATCGCCGACGCGGGTGTACATCCAGTCCTTCGCCTCGGCGATGGCATCGGGATGCTTCTCCAGGCCGAGCGCGTCGAACACCGTCGCAAGGGCGAAGGGACTCGACGCACCGATGACGGCAACGCGTGTCGCTTCCGTCATCGGTCCGCCCAGGCGTAGGGACAGCTCACGAAGCGCGATGTCCCACAGCTTCTCCGAATCGAGCAGGGTGCCGTCCATGTCCCACAGGACACCACCGAGCGTTGATTCGGATACTTCGGTCAACAACTCAGACATTGAAATACTTTGCTTCCGGGTGGTGCAGGACAAAAGCGTCCGTGGACTGCTCGGGATGCAGCTGCAGCTCCTCGGACAATTCGACGCCGATTCGTTCGGGTTCGAGCAACGCAACCAACTTGGCTCGATCCTCGAGATCCGGGCACGCGCCGTATCCGAACGAATAACGAGCGCCGCGGTACTCGAGATCGAAGTAGCCGGCAACCTCGGTGGGATCCTGCTCCGCGACGGTGTGACCCTCGGGAAGCACTAGCTCTTCACGGACGCGTCGATGCCAGTACTCGGCCAGAGACTCCGTGAGCTGGACACCGATTCCGTGAACCTCGAGGTAATCGCGGTACGAGTTCGATGCGAACAACTCGTTGGCGAAGTCCGCGATCGGCTGACCCATCGTCACCAACTGGAACGGGAGTACGTCGACCTGCCCGGTGGCCTCGGCGTCCTTGCGCGAGCGAACGAAGTCCGCGATGCACAGGAAGCGGTCGCGGTGCTGGCGCGGGTAGGTGAATCGGAACCTTTCGGGTGCATCCGGTTTCGGCTCGGTGAGCACGATGACGTCGTCGCCCTCCGAGATCGCCGGGAAGTACCCGTACACGACCGCGGCATGCGCGAGGATACCCTCGGACGTCAGCCGATCGAGCCAGTACCGAAGTCGCGGACGACCTTCCGACTCGACCAGTTCCTCGTACGTCGGACCGTCGCCCTTGCGCTGACCGCGAAGGCCCCACTGGCCGAGGAAAAGAGCGCGCTCGTCGAGCAGCCCCGAGTACTCGGACAGCGAGATTCCCTTGACGATGCGCGAGCCCCAGAAGGGAGGTGTCGGCACCGCGATGTCGGTTGCGACATCGGAACGCTCCGGCAGGACCACGGGAACCGCTGCAGCCTTACGCTTTTCGGCGATGCGCTTGGAACGCTCGTGACGTGCCTTACGCTCGGCAGCCTTCTCGCGAGCAGCGATGGCCTCCGGGCTGTCCGGCGCCGGGCCGCCACCACGCTTGGTCGTCATGATCTGGTCCATCAAGTTCAGACCCTCGAAGGCGTCGCGGGCATAGCTGACGTCGCCCTCGTACACCTCCTGCAAGTCGTTCTCGACGTAGGAGCGCGTGAGCGCCGCACCACCGAGCAGAACCGGGAACTTCTCGGCGACTCCGCGTGCGTTGAGTTCCTGGAGGTTTTCCTTCATCACGACAGTGGACTTCACGAGCAGTCCAGACATGCCGATCACGTCGGCTTTCTTGTCCAACGCGACGTCGAGGATGGTCGCGATCGGCTGCTTGATACCGATGTTGACGACCTCGTAGCCGTTGTTGCTCAAGATGATGTCGACCAGGTTCTTGCCGATGTCGTGAACGTCGCCCTTGACGGTCGCGATCACGATGCGACCCTTGCCGTCCTCGTCGCTCGCTTCCATGTGCGGTTCGAGGAATGCCACGGCAGCCTTCATGACCTCGGCCGACTGCAACACGAACGGCAACTGCATCTGTCCGGAGCCGAACAGCTCGCCGACGGTCTTCATGCCCGAGAGCAAGGTCTCGTTGATGATGGCCAGCGGAGGCTTGATCGTCATCGCCTCGGTGAGGTCGTCGTCGAGGCCGTTGCGCTCGCCGTCGACGATGCGGCGTTCGAGCCGGTCGAACAACGGAAGTCCCGCCAGTTCCTGCGCACGGGACTCACGCGCCGACGCTGCCGAAACGCCCTCGAACAGAGCCATCAGCTTCTGCAGCGGGTCGTACCCCTCGCTACGACGGTCGTAGACGAGGTCGAGTGCGGTTTCACGCTGCTCGTCAGGAATTCGGGCCATCGGCAGAATCTTGGACGCATGAACGATCGCCGTGTCCAGACCTGCCTCGGTGCACTCGTGCAGGAACACCGAGTTGAGGACCTGCCGTGCGGCCGGGTTCAAACCGAACGAGATGTTCGAGATACCCAGGGTGAAGTGGAGTTCCGGGTACGCAGCCTTGAGCTGACGGATGGCTTCGATGGTCTCGATGCCGTCGCGTCGCACCTCTTCCTGACCGGTGGAGATGGGGAAGGTCAAGGCGTCGACGATGATGTCGGACTCGGCGAGTCCCCAGTTTCCCTTGATGTCCTCGATCAGACGCTTGGCGATGGCGACCTTCGTCTCGGCGGTGCGAGCCTGGCCCTCTTCGTCGATGGTCAGGGCGACGACCGCCGCGCCGTGCTCCTTGACCAGAGTCATGATCTTGTGGAAACGCGATTCGGGGCCGGCGCCGTCTTCGTAGTTGACGGAGTTGACGGCGCAGCGGCCACCGAGGTGCTCGAGGCCGGCTTGCAGCACGGCAGGCTCGGTGGAGTCGAGCATGATCGGCAGCGTCGAGGACGTCGCCAGGCGGCTGGCAAGTTCCGACATGTCGGCGGCACCGTCGCGGCCCACGTAGTCGACGTTGAGGTCGAGCATGTGTGCGCCGTCGCGGGTCTGGTCCTTGGCGATGTCCAGGCACTTCTGGTAGTCCGCGGAGAGCATCGCCTCGCGGAAAGCCTTGGAGCCGTTGGAGTTCGTGCGTTCGCCGATCATCAGGATGCTGGCGTCCTGCTCGAACGGCACCGCCGAGTACAGCGAAGAGGTGCTCGGCTCGTGGATCGGCGTGCGCTGGGCCTTCTCGACCTGACGAACCGCGTCGGCGACCGCGCTGATGTGCTCGGGCGTCGTACCGCAGCAGCCACCGACGAGGCCGAGTCCGAACTCGGAGACGAAACCACTGAGGGCTTCGGCCAATTCGTCGGCAGTCAGCGGATACTCGGCACCCTTGGGGCCGAGCTGCGGCAGGCCGGCATTGGGCATGACCGACACCGGCAGCGTGGAGTACTTGGACAGATGACGGAGATGTTCACTCATCTCGGCCGGCCCGGTGGCACAGTTCAGACCGATCATGTCGATACCGAGTGGCTCGAGTGCCGTCAGCGCCGCACCGATCTCACTGCCCAGGAGCATCGTTCCGGTTGTCTCGACCGTCACGTGCGTGATGATCGGCAACCGCAGTCCGAGTTGCTCCATCGCACGCTGGCTGCCGAGGATTGCGGCTTTCACCTGAAGCAGGTCCTGGCAGGTTTCGACGAGGATGGCGTCGGCGCCACCGTCGATCATGCCGAGCGCAGCTTCGGTGTACGCGTCACGCAGGACTGCGTACGGTGCGTGTCCCAGGCTGGGGAGCTTGGTTCCCGGTCCCATCGAACCGAGTACGAATCGGGCCATGCCGTCGCGGCCTGGTCCCATCTCGTCCGCTACTTCACGGGCGAGAGCAGTGCCTTTTTCCGCGAGTTCGCGGATCCGGTGAGAGATGTCGTAGTCGGCGAGGTTGGGCAGGTTGCAACCGAAGGTGTTGGTCTCGACGGCATCGGCACCAGCGGCGAAGTACGCACGGTGGATGTCTTTGAGCACGTCGGGACGGGTGTCGTTGAGGATCTCATTGCACCCCTCGAGGCCGAGGAAGTCGTCCAGGGTGAGGTCCGCGGCCTGCAACATGGTGCCCATCGCTCCGTCGCCGATGACAACGCGCTGTTTCAGCGCATCAAGCAGGGCAGAGTTAAATGGGGCAGACATGCCGTCCAGAGTAGTGGGCGCACCGACAAGCTCTGGCCGTAGGCTGGGTGGGTGAGTCCAAGTGAGTTCCCCGTCACTCCCGACGGCCCGGTCGATTTCGATGATTCCGCGGCCTTCGAGAGCCCTGACGGCTTTGCCGTCGACAGCAGCGACCGCCTCGAGGGCGACATCCCTGTCCTACGTGATCCCATCCTCGTTGCAGCTTTCGAGGGCTGGAACGACGCCGGTGACGCAGCCAGCGGTGCGGTCGAACATCTCGAGCTGATCTGGGATGCCCAGCCGCTCGCCGAACTCGATTCAGAGGACTACTACGACTATCAGGTCAACCGCCCCACAGTCCGGCAGGTCGACGGTGTCACTCGCGAAATCGTTTGGCCGGCAACACGTTTGTCGGTCTGTTCGCCTCCTGGCAGCGAGAGCGACATCGTCCTGCTTCGCGGGATCGAGCCCAACATGCGGTGGCGCAGTTTCTGCGAGGATCTGCTCGAGCTGATCGACCAACTGAACGTCAAGACGGTCGTCATCCTCGGCGCCCTGCTCGCCGATACTCCGCACACCCGACCGGTCCCGGTGACGGGCACGGCCTACAGCAGTGAATCCGCCGCCCGATTCAACCTGGAACAGACGCGGTACGAAGGCCCGACGGGCATCACCGGGGTTCTTCAGGACGAGTGCGTTCGTGCTGGTGTACCCGCTATTTCGTTCTGGGCGGCGGTTCCGCACTACGTCTCGCAGCCACCCAACCCGAAGGCCACAGTGGCCCTCCTTCAACGAGTCGAGGATGTTCTCGACATCGAGGTCCCACTCGGGGAGCTCCCGGCTCAGTCGGAGGATTGGGAGGAAGCGGTCAACGAAATGACCGCGGACGATGAGGAAATCGGCGAATACGTGCGCACCCTGGAAGAACGGGGAGACGCCGAAACCGACATCAGCGAAGCAATCTCCAAGATCGACGGCGATGCCATCGCCGCGGAATTCGAGCGCTACCTCAGACGGCGAGGCCCCGGCAGCTTCGGACTGTGAGCAAGAACACTCCAGAAGAAGGCGGAAGTACACAGCGCCCACTGCGCCTCCGGCTTCAGCTGATCGCGCTGTACGCCGGCGGGTTCCTCGGCCCGTTCGGCGGCGGCGTGGTTGCTTCGATCCTTCCCGAGATCGGTGACGATCTAGGGGTCGGTCCGTCGGCGGCCGCCTCTTCCCTCACCGCGTACCTGCTCCCCTTCGCCGCTCTGATGTTGGTGTCGGGGACACTCGGGACGCGGTGGGGCAAGGTTCGGACGGTGCGCATCGCTTACGGCGTCTACGTCCTCGCGTCGTTGGCATGCTTCCTCGCCCCGACACTCGAGATCTTCCTTGCCGCCCGGGTACTGCAGGGCTCCGCGAACGCATTCACCACGCCGCTACTGCTTGCCTCGTTGGCGGCCGCAACACCGCAGGCACGGCTGGGTCGAGCCCTCGGAGCCTTCGGCGCTTTCCAGGCCGCAGGGCAGTCGTCGGCTCCGTTGATCGGCGGACTGGCGGCCGAATTCGACTGGCGTCTGGCCTTTCTCGTCATCGCAGTGGTCGCGGGCATTCTGGGAGCCGTCGGACTTCCGAAGTCCGAAGCACCGGCAGCGACCACTCCCGCCCGTCTCCGCGATGCATTACGCCCCGAAGTGCTCCGCATCGGTATCGCTGCATTGCTCGGCTGGGGCGCCCTCGGTGGACTGAGCTTCCTGCTCGCCTTCCGCTTCGAAGACGAGTTCGGGCTGTCCCCCACCGTCCGCGGCCTACTGCTCACCGTCTTCGGCGTGGCCGGTATCCTCTCGGCCCGGCGCATCGGAATCCTCATCGATCGCATCGGCGCACGCTCCTCCGTGATGATCGGCGCCCTGGGCGGAGCAGTTCTGGTCTCCGTCGTCGGCCTTGCCGGCTTGGTGCCGGTGATCGCGATCGCATGGTTTGTCGCAGGCGTCGCGAGCCAGTTCGTGCTGGTCGGCGTCAACGCGGCGGTCCTCGGATCCGCGGGGCCGAACCGTGGCGGCGCCGTGTCCGTCGTCCAAGCGATGCGCTTCGGCGGCGCCGCTCTTGCTCCCCTGGCCCTGACACCGATTTACGACTCTTCGCCTGCCGCGAGCTTCCTGATCCCCGCACTACTGCTCGCCGTCGTCGCTCCCCTGATCATGCCGAAGCAACGCTGATCGATCTCGGCAGTTTCGAATTTGAAGTTGTGTAGGTAGTGAGTTTCTCGGCGAAAGCGACCACCGTTGTCGCGAGGCTGTCAGGGCGAACGTTATTCGGAAAATCTTGTGTTTCCGTCGTCGACAGATATTGATACCATTGGAACATGGGCGAATCTGAGTTGGAACCGGAACGGCCGATCGACATTTTTCGGCGATCGGTTGCCGTCATCGAAGAAAATTTGCCTCCTACCTGGTCTTTGTCGACGCAGCGCTCCCCCGACCTGTCCGAGGCGCCACTCCGACTCGACCTCCGCTCCCCTGACGGCTCGGTGGCCAAATTCGGCGTGTACGCCGCTCACGGTGTCCTGAGCAGCGACGTTCCCGGTATCGCCGATCGCTTCCCCACCGGTCAATCGGGCTTCGTGTGCGCAAAATATCTGTCCGAGCCGGTTCGCCGGCAGCTCGATTCCCACGCGATCTCGTACGCAGACGCCACGGGCAACGTGTCGTTGACCGCTGATCGACCCGCCGTCTGGGTGCGTGGACGCGGAGCCGACGCCGATCCGTGGCGGGGGCCCGGACGTCCTTCCGGACAGTTGACGGGCGATCCGTCAGCTCGCGTTGTGCGTGCGCTTGCCGATTTCGCGGCGCCACTGGCGATCACTGCCTTGGTGCGCCTGGCCGGTGCGTCGACGGGAGCAACCTATCGGGTGGTTCAGACACTGTCGGATCGTGAACTGGTGACCAGGCTCCCCCGCGGTGGGATCGGTGACGTCCGCTGGCCGAAGATGCTTCGTGAATGGGCGGCTGAGGCCGGGGCCAAAGCGCCGACGCCTCACGGCTTTCACGCGCCGGACGGGTTGGAAGCACTCTTCGATCAACTGCGTCAGCTCAGCGGTCACATCTACGCCGGTACCGCCTCGGTGGCCGCCGCACCCTTTGCTCGGTACGCGCCCACTCGACGTGCCCACTTCCATGCCGACAACGTCGATCAGTTCGCCGACGCTCTCGGACTACGGCGGGTGGAATCCGGCGGTGACGTGTGGATCACCGCTCCCCTCTCACCGTCTGCCTTCGACCGATTGCTCACCCGCGACGGCATCCGCATCGTCGCCCCCAGCCAAGCGTTCGCCGATCTGCTGGTCGGCCCGGACTCCGACGAGGCGGCGGCCGAGCACCTGCTCACATGGATGATCGAGAACGAATCGCAGTGGCGACGCGCCGCATCCCCTGCTACGGATCGCCCGTAGGAAAAAGAGGGGGCGTCTCTCGCCTACCCTGTCATGGTGGAAGAAACGAGTGCGCCCGATTACGCCGCGTACGCCGACACCAATCGACTGAAGCTGTTTTCGTTCACGATCGCGGAAAAACGGGCCGAGTACCTCTGGGTACTTCGTGCCTTCGACCATGCTCGCGCCAACTACACCGTCCTGCTGCATGCCGGAGCCGTCGCGCAAATCCTCGAGAAGATCGGTGGATCGGATCCGGCGGCCGATCTGTCGGCAGCAGAGGTCACTCCCCTGTTGGATCAGCTCCACGTGTGGGAGATCCTCGAGCGCAGCTACGACGGCACCCGCGCGGCCACGCTGGCCGAGTACCGCAATCGCCACTTCGTCTACCAGTTCGGTCAGGCCGGATACCAGGTCTATCGATCAGTCGAAGACGTTCTCGCCGCACGCCTGGACTCGGCGTCGCTCTCGCGTCTCGCTCTGCCGGACCTGCTCGCAGACATGTCCGAACTCGCCGAGGCCAACCGAAGCTCCGACGGCGATCTGATCTTCCGCAAGCTCAAGCGCCTCGACTCGACACTCTCCGACATGGCTGATCGAGCCGCGCACTTCTATCTGACCCTCGGGGACCTCGTACGGACCACGGAGATCACTCCGCAGGCTTTCCTCACGCACAAGGACGCTCTGCTCACGCACATGCGGGAGTTCAGCTCCGATCTGGCTCGCTACGCCCCCAAGCTCAAGGAAGCGATCGAGCACGTCGAATCCACCGGGGTCGATCGCATGATCCGCCTCGCCGCCGCCAGTGACGAACGGGTGTTCGTCCCGATCACCGAACGCGAGGACGACTGGGCTGCGCGCTGGCGAGGATTGACCGCCTGGTTCGTCTCCGCGGAATCGGGGATCAGCGAGTCCGAGCGTCTACGTGAGGGCACGATGAGCGCGATCGCCGCGGTTCTGGCGCTCCTTCGCCGCGTCACGGAAACCCGTCGCGGCGGCGTCAGCCGTGAGAGCCAGCTCCGGCACCTCGCCGGCTGGTTCGCCGCCACGCCGTCCGAAGACGCAGCTCATGCTCTGTTCCAGGCAGTGTTCGACCTCGGTCGTCCACGCCATCTCTCGATGGTGCATCCGGACGCCGACATCATTTCGCACTCACGCTCGTGGTGGGAGGCACCGCCGGTCGAGATCGCGCGAACACTCGCCGAAACCGGCCGCCCGCCCTCACCCGGCTTGCCGAGCAAAGTCGCCCGCAACGACGGCAGCATCCGCCGCCTGCGCGAAGAGCAGCTGGCGGCGCAACGTACGCGCAGTGCCGCGGCGCAATCCCTCGCGTCGAACGGCGTCTATCAGCGCGAACTCAACGAGCAGGAGACCGAAGTTTTGCTGAGTCTGCTCAATGCAGCACTGACCGCGCGCGTTCCGGTGGTGGGACGCGTCAAGAGCTCCACCGGTAGTGAGAACGGGGTGAAGCTGACGCTCAGTCCCTCGGACGGTTCGACCACCATCAAGACCGCCCGCGGGCGTATGCACCTCGACGGCATCGAGGTCAGTGTTCGATGAGAGCTCGCGAGATCACGCCCCTTGCCCTCGACTCGTATCAACGCGCGGCGCGAGTGATCCTGTCCAACCACCTGATCACCTCGACGTACCCGGATCGAATTGCGTTGCCGCTCTTGCGCCGTTGGGCCACCGAGCTGCGTGACGACCTACTCGAACTGTTCGGCTACCGCCTCGAGGTGACGGAGACCACCGCGCGCCTGTTCACGGTGTCGGATCGACTCAACCCGTCGGCACCGGCCCGAACTGCCTCCGAGCGAACCTTCGATCGCACGCGCTACGCGTACCTGGCGTTGTGCCTGGCCGCATTGGGCCGCGCCGGAAACCAGATCACGTTGTCGGAGTTGGCCGATCACGTCGCGGCTGACGCAGGGCAGGTCGACGGCGTGGAACTCTCCACCGATCGTGCGTCCGACCGCGACGCCTTCGTCGACGCAGTGGGCTGGCTCGGAGTCAGAGGCGCCATCGCCCTCGCCGACGGTGACGCAAACGGCTGGGCGTCCAATCCCGAAGCGGGAGAAGCGCTCTACGACATCGACCGTTCCGTCGTCGTAGCGCTGTTCCGTCCACCGCGCGCCCTGCAGCACCTTCACTCCATCCGCGGACTCCTGGCCGCCGAGACCTCGAGCGCCTCCGAGGACGACGGAATTCCCGTGGACGCGAAAGAGATCGGACGCCGAGTACGTCGGGCACTCGTCGAGCGCCCGGTCGTACTGGCCGGTGAACTCGATCAGCACGAATTGATCGCGTTGGCGCAGCCCAAGACCGCGTCGGAAGTCGAACTACTGACGGGGTTGGTGGCCGAGCGCCGCGCCGAGGGAATCGCGATGATCGATCCCACCGGTCGCCTCTCCGACGTCCGCTTCCCGAGCACCGGAACGATCGCTCAGGTGGCACTTCTCCTGGCCGGCGAGATTGCCGACCGCGTACTCGACGTCGACGCTCCCGAACTGCCGAAACTTCCGATCCCGCACGTGTCGGACGATCACCTGATCGAACAACTCGATGCCGCCATCCCCGAGGCCGGGATCTTCGAGGACCTCGCCGACGAGGACGACGACTTCGTGCTGCCCGCCGGCGAACCGGCCGAGCCACCGCCACCCGTCACGTACCCGAAAATCGACGACGACTGGCTCGCTGACAAGGTCACCGAGTTGGTGGACCAGTTCGGGCGAACTTTCGCGGCGCAGTGGCAGGCCGATCACAACGGGCTGCGCAAGCAGGCGCTCGGGTTGCTGCAACGTCTGCGCCTGACGCATGCGGTCGACGGCGGCGTACTGGTGTTGCCCGTCCTTGCCCGGTACCGCGACGTCGTGGTCTCCGTGCGCGAACGCGATCCTCAGATCGACTTCGCGGTGGACAACTCCGCACCGGATCCGGTCGACGAATTCGGCCCCGAACCTTCCCCCAACGGCGAACTATCAGAGGTAGAGAACGTATGAGCAACGCCCGCTTCCGACCTACTCGGGCTGGAATCATCAACCTCTGGGATTACCGAGACCAAGAGTTCTCGTTCGCCGACGGTCGACTGGTTCTGCGGGGACCCAACGGATCCGGCAAGACCAAGGCCCTCGAGGTCCTGTTCCCGTTCGTCTTCGACGGCCGCATCGAACCGCGGCGCCTCAACCCGTTCGCCGGTGAAGAGCGCACGATGAAGTCCAACCTGCTCTACCGGGGCCAGGACAGCGCGCACTCCTACGTGTGGATGGAGTTCTGCCGCGGCTCCCTCGAAGATCCCGAGTCGGTGACCGTGGGAATCGGCATGCGCGCAACACGCACCAACGACAAGGTCACCCGCTGGTACTTCGTCGCCGACGGCCGCGTCGGGGTCGACTTCTCGCTGATCGGCAACGACGATCGCCCCCTGACCAAGAAGCAGCTTGCCGAACAACTCGGCAGCGATGCCATCACCGACCGTCCCCTCGACTACCGCACAGCCATCGACGCGCGGATGTTCGGTCTCGGTGTGCAGCGATACGACCAGCTGATCAACCTCATTCTCACGCTTCGCCGCCCCCAGCTCGCGAAGAACCTCGACCCGAAGGGCCTTTCGCAGGCACTCACCGACGGTCTCCGTCCACTCGACGATCAGTTGGTCCTCGAAGCTGCGCGTTCGTTCAGCGACATGGAGGAAGTCGGCCGCGCGCTCGAGGGGCTCGCGGCCGCCGATCAGGCAGCCCAGAGTTTCATCGGGGTCTACACCAAGTACCTGCGTCAGCAGTCTCGCGGAGAGATCGAACAGGTCAGCACCCGCCTCGCAGCGGTCACCAGAGGTGTTGCCGCCATGGACGAGTCGTCGCTCGCCCAGACCCGCAGCCGTGAGGCGCGGGCAGCAGCCGAGGAGCGCTTCAACCAGGCCGAGCAGGCACTCGAGAACGCGCGCGCCAATGTCGAAGCACTGCAACGCTCGAGCGCGTACGAAGGCAAACAGCAACTCGACGACCTCGCCCAGGCCGTCGCGACGCTCAAGCTCTCGACCGAGCAGCAGGCAGACAAGTCCCGGAAAGCGCAGGCCGCACTCGCTCAACGCGGCGACGAAGCCGACAAGGCTGCATCGTCGGTCAAGCGTGCGGCCGAAGCACTCTCGCGCGCCGAGGACGAACTGCAGGCGGCCGCTGAGGACGCCGGCATCGTCTGGACTCCCCTGCCCGACGGCTCACGCAGTGACCAGATCACGGCAGCCGTCCGTGGCCATGCCGAGGAGCGTGACGGTGACGTACGCGTCGTCCGCACCGCACTGGCGACCGTCGAGAAGGCGGCGACCGAACGAACCCGGGCCGAAAACAGCTCTCGCCGTGGACAAGAGCTGCTCGAAGCGTCCAAGGCGGCTGTGCTCGAGGGCGAAGCTGCCGTGGAACTCGCACGCAGTCAGTGCGCCAGCGGGCTGCGCGCGTGGTGGACCGATCACTCCTCCCTGTTTTCGGCTGTCGGCGCCGACACGTCGCTGTTCGAAGCTCTCGACGCGGCGCTCGCCGAAGTCGGCGACGAAGACGCTCCGGCGCTGTCCGCAGTTCTCGCCGAGCACACCGAGGCCGGCACCGAGACGCTGCGCGAGCGTCGACGTGAGGCCGAAGCTGAAATATCTGCATCACACGCCTCCATCGCGGCTCTCAAATCCGAGCGCAAGGCCGTCTCCGCGGAACACGACGACGCTCCGCCTGCCTTCCACGCACGCTCCGACAACCGCAGTGAACTGGGTGGTGCACCGCTGTGGCAGTTGGTGCGCTTCGCCGATTCCGTCGAACCAGACGTGGCCACGGGAATCGAATCCGCACTCCAGGCGGCAAATCTGCTCGACGGCTGGGTCTGCCCGGACGAGAAGATTCCCGAGCACGTCAGCGAGCAGTTCCTGACGGCTCTGCCCGTCAAGCAGCGTCCGAAGGGACGAACGCTGGCCGACGTCCTCGAGGTCGAAGGCAATGCCGACGTACCCGACGCTCGGGTACAGGACATTCTCGCGTCGATCAGTCTCGTCGAGGCGCCAGGCGACTCCGATGCAAGCGTCGCGATCGGCGTCGACGGCCGCTTCTGGCAGGGCGTCGCGCGTGGCCGGCACGTCAAGGCCGACGCCGAGTACATCGGCACCACAGCACGGGCGCGTCGACGCGAGGCTCGGATCACCGAGATCGACGCGGCTCTGGAAGAACTTGCCGCGGCAGTCGATACGGCCAAGGCACTGGTGGCGCAGACCAACGAGCAACTGAGCCGGATCAACTCTGCGGCAAAGGAATTGCCGAAGACAGGTTCGATCCTGCGCGCACTCAAGACGGTCACCGAATCCGCCGGCGCCCTCCGTACTCGCTCGGAGGCCACGGAAACGGCACAACGCGAACTCGATGCGGCGATCGCTGATCTCGCGGCGAAGGAAAAGCAACTCCGAGCGACGGCGTCGCAGCACCGGACGCCGCATATCGGCCGTGAACTCGACTCCCTCGCGGCGGCGATCCGTCATTTCGAGAAGCAGGGCGAACTGGCGCTGCGCTGCCGACGGGAGCATGCCAAGGAAGTCGAACTCGAACGCGAGTCTCGCGACCGTCTCGACGAATCACGCGCCAATGCGGAGGAATTCGCCGAGGAAGCCGCCATCGCCGAGGAGAGTCTGCTCCAGCAGGTGCAGCGTCTCGAGACGCTGCGCGACACCCTCGGTGCCAGCGCCGAGCAGATCGACCTGGACCTGGCAAAAGCCCGCGCGAAGATCGAAGAATGCAAGGTCGAACAGCGTGCGGCGCGAAAGGCGTACGACGCCGCCGTCCTCCAGATCGGCACGGCGGAGGGTGCGTATAACACCGCCGTGGAGACTTTGCGTCACACCCTGACCGAAACCCGCAGTGATGCAGAGCGACTCGCACCCTACGCGCGCCCGGACCTTCTCGAGTTGTTGGGCGTCAAGGAACATCTGAGCTGGCCGGCCAGTTCAGCGGCGTGGATGAGCCCCGATCAGTTGGTCTACCGCATCCAGAACGAAGATCGCAGCGAGGACGCAGCCCACCCGCCTGTCCTCCCCGAAGACGTCGACAAGTTGTACCGAGCGCTCGAGGCTGCGACCTCGGCAGTCCGAGTCACCGACGGCGCCCGAAAGGCAACCCGCACGGCACTGACCTCGGCGCTGCAGGACTTCGACGCGCAACTCGCAGCAGCCGGACAGGACTACCGTCTGCAGTGGGATGCACCGGATGGGCTGACCGTCATACGAGTCCAGGACGATCAGGGCTATTCGTCGATCGGCGAGTTCGCAACGCGGATCCACGACGCTCGCGGCGATCAGGAGCAGTTGCTCACCGAATCCGAGCGTCGCATTCTCGAAGATGCCCTGTTGACGGGATTGGCTCAGCAGATCCACGAGCGCACGGTCGACGCACGCGAGTTGATCGCACAGATGGGCACCGAGATGCGTGAGCGTCGGATGTCCTCAGGTAATACCATCGGCGTTCACTGGGTGCTCGCCGACAACCTCGACGACAGCTCGCGGGCGATCTCCAAGCTGCTGGATCGAGACGCGTCGGCCCTCGGCGTCGATGAACTGGCAACTCTGCGAGCACATTTCGCGACGCAGATCCGTACCGCCCGCGCGGCGCACCCCGAACGCTCGTACCCGGAGATTCTGTCCTCGGCGCTCGACTACCGTCAATGGCGCGTGTTCTCGTTCACCCTCATCAGCGGTGAGGGCAAGGAAGACCGTCTTACCGTCGCGCGGCACAGCGCGCTGTCCGGTGGCGAGCAGTCCGTCTCGCTGCACCTTCCTTTGTTCGCCGCGGCGCACGTCATGTTGGACTCGGCCGACCCGCACGCCCCGCGTCTGCTGGCACTCGACGAGGCCTTCGCCGGTGTCGACGACAACGGTCGCAGCGAGCTTCTCGGCTTGAGCGTTCAGTTCGACCTGGACCTCTTCATGACCGGCTACGACCTGTGGATCACGTACGCAGACGTCCCCGGCTGTGCGCACTACGACCTCGCGCACTCCACGGCCGAACAGGCTGTCAGCGCCGCGCTGCTGGTCTGGTCGAACGGTGAGCTGCTCGCCGAGCACGACGGAACGGATCTGGCGAGGGCATTGGGCTCGCCGCTACGGCGCCGGGTGCCGACACCCGCCGAAGGTGCGTTGGACTACGCCTAGAAACTGCTGTGCGCCTTTATTAACCGCGGGCGGTTTATAAAGGCGCACAGCAGGGGTTCAGCGAAGCGAAATACCCAGTAGGGCGTCGACGGCATCGGCGAACTCGCCGGGTGCCTGCGTGTCGGATCCGCCGCCCTCGATGGCGCGGCGGGCCCAACCGTCGAGCGCGTCGAGCGCCTTCGGGGTGTCGAGATCGTCGGCCAGGTGCTGACGCAAACGCGCAACAGTGTCAGTGGCTGCCGGCGCAGAACCGAGAGCCGCGGCCTCGCGCCACACCTTCAGGCGCGACTGAGCATCCGCGAGGACCTGATCAGTCCACGCGCGATCCTGGCGGTAGTGGCCGGACAGCAGTCCGAGACGGATTGCCGCTGGGTCCACCCCCTCACCGCGCAGCTTGGAAACGAAGACCAGGTTTCCGCGACTCTTCGACATCTTCTCGCCGTCGAGACCGATCATGCCGGTGTGCACGTAGTGCCGCGCGAAACGGCGATCACCCGTTGCCGATTCGGCATGCGCGGCCGAGAACTCGTGGTGCGGGAAGATCAGATCGCTGCCACCGCCCTGGACGTCGAAGCCGGAGCCGATGCGGTTGAGTGCAATGGCCGCGCATTCGATGTGCCAGCCGGGGCGCCCCGGCCCGAAGGGTGAGGGCCACGAGGGCTCGCCCGGACGCTCCGCACGCCAGACAAGTGCGTCGAGCGGATTGCGCTTTCCGACGCGATCGGGATCTCCGCCGCGTTCGGCAAAGAACTTCTCCATCGTCGCGCGGTCGTAGCCCGACTCGTAGCCGAACTGCTCGGTCGCGTCGGCACGGAAGTAGACGTCGGGGAACTCCGCGTCGTCGACGATGTACGCGGCGCCGGACGCCACGAACTTCTCCACCAACTCGACTACTTCGTTCACCGATTCGACGGCGCCGATGTAGTCCTTCGGCGGAAGCACACGCAGCGCTTCCATGTCCTCGCGGAAGAGTGCCGTCTCACGCATGCCGAGGACGATCCAGTCCTCGCCGTCGCGATTGGCTCGCTCGAACAGCGGGTCGTCCACGTCGGTCACGTTCTGGACGTAGTGGACATCGTGTCCGGCGTCGCGCCAGATGCGGTTCACGAGGTCGAACGTGAGGTACGTGGCCGCGTGGCCGAGGTGGGTGGCGTCGTACGGGGTGATGCCGCAGACGTACATCGTCGCCTTCTCGCCCGGGGTGACGGGGCGAACCTGACGGTCGGCTGTGTCGTACAGCCGCAACGGCGGCCCCTGACCGGGAACGGACGGGAGTGCGGTATCGGACCAAGACTGCATGCTGCCGAGCCTAGTGGAGACTGCTCTGAGGCTGGGAAGGTGCTGGCTGATCCTGCTCTGGTTCGGGCGTCGACGCGAGCTTGCTCGGCCACCAGATCTTCTGACCGATGTCGTAGGTCAAGGCCGGGACCAGCAAGGATCGGACGATCAGAGCGTCGAGCAGGACACCGAACGCCACGATGAACGCGATCTGGGCGAGGAACAACAGCGGGATCACCGCCAACGCCGAGAAGGTTGCTGCCAGAACAACTCCGGCAGATGTGATCACCCCGCCGGTCACCGTGAGTCCCCGCAGAGCGCCCGCCCTGGTGCCGATCTTCAGCGCTTCCTCACGCACCCTCGTCATGAGGAAGATGTTGTAGTCGATTCCCAGAGCCACGAGGAACACGAACGCAAAGAGCGGGACCACCGGATCCGCGCCGGGGAAACCGAAGATGTGGTCGAACACCAGCGACGAAATGCCCAGTGTCGCAGCAAACGAGAGCACAACGGTGCCCATGAGAAGCAGCGGTGCGAGAAGCGAACGCAGCAAGAGCGAGAGAATCACGAACACCACGATGATCACCACGGGAATGATGAGTGTCCGGTCCCGTGTCGAGGTGGTCTTCGTGTCGAGGTCGGTCGCAGTGACGCCACCGACCAATGCGTCGGCGCCCTCCACTGAGTGAACTGCATCACGCAGTCGCACGATGGTGTCTTCGGCCTCGAGCGAGTCGGCAGCGTCAGTCAACGTCGCCTGCAGGGAGACTCGCCCGTCGACAACCAGAGGCGCTCCCCCGTTCTGCACGACGCTTACGTCGCTGACACCCTCCACGCGACTGACTGCCGCAACGGCATCCACTTGGTCTGCATTCGCGATGACCACGGCCGGTGAACCCGAACCCGCGTCGAAGTGCTCGCCGAGAATCTCCTGGCCTGCAACCGAATCGACATCGAGCAAGAAGATGTCGGACGACGAGACACCGCTGGCTTTGAACTGCGGCATCATCATCGCGAAGATAACCAGCACCAGCGTCGACGCCACCCAGAAGCGGCGCGGATGCCTACCGATTCGAGCAGCGAGCCCGGCCCAGAACCGGTGATCGTTCGCCTCGTCGTGGTGCTCGCGGTCGGCATCGAACTTCGGCTTGGTCGGCCAGTACGCCGTCCTCCCGAACAGAACCAGGACAGCAGGTAGGAAGGTCATCGATGCGAGGAAGGACGCGGCGATACCGATGGCGGCCACCGGACCGAGTCCGCGGTTCGAGTTCAGGTCGGAGAGCAACAGGCACAGAACGCCCGCGATGACCGTTCCTGCAGACGCTGCGACAGGTTCGAGCGTCGCGCGCCACGCAGTGCGCATTGCTGCGTACTTGTCCTTCTCGATCCGCAATTCTTCCCGGTAGCGAGAGACCAGCAGTAGCGCGTAGTCGGTGGCGGCACCGAACACGAGGATGAACAGGATGCCCTGGCTCTGACCGTTCAGTGCGATGACGTCCGCGTCCGCGAGCAGATACACGAGCAAGCTCGACAATCCGAGTGCGAAGATCGCCGAGAAGATCACCACGAACGGCAGGATCGGGCTTCGGTAGACGATGATCAGGATCACGATCACGACGGATCCGGCTACCAACAACAGCAATCCGTCGATACCGGCGAATGCTGCCGACAGATCCGCAACCTGCCCAGCGGGGCCGGTGACCTTGACTGTCAGTCCGTCAGGGCTCGACTCCAGCGCCGCGCGCAGCGCTTTCACGCTGTCCTTGACTTCGAGGGTGCTGTCGACCGGCAGGAACATCTGGAGTGCCTGGCCGTCGGCCGACGGGATCGGCGGCGATGAGGCGTCGCCGAATCCTTCGGTACCGACAAACGAATCGACGGTCTGGGAAAGGAAGGTGGAGTCGGCGGGCTCGAGGCCACCCGGTCGTTCCGCCACGATGATGGCCGGCACGAAGCGCGTGTCCGTGAAGCTCTCTTGAAGCTTTGCCACCTCGGTCGCTTCGGCCGACGCGGGCAGGAACGACGTGTTGTCGTTCTGCTGCACCGTGCTGAGCTTTCCGGCGAACGGACCGCCGAATCCTCCGATTGCCAGCCAGCCGATCACGAGGAGAGCTGGCACAATCCATCGAAGGCGACGAACAGGACGATTTTGTACTGGTGTGCTCACTGGGTCTCCAGGGATCGGCAGCAGAGGACTTGCCGACTATTTTGTTCAGCATGCTGAGTAATTGCAAACGGAAGGCAGAAAAATGAGCAGCGACGGCCTGGACGACTGGCCCACCGGCCGGCTGTTGTCCACCGCTGCACGCCTGGTGGAGCACTCGTGGGAGAAGGTCTTGCGGTCTCAGGACATGACGCACGCGGGCCTGATCGTGCTCCACTCGATCGCCGGTGGGGCGGCGTCTCAACGCGACATCGCGAAGAACGCCCGCGTCACCGATCAGACGATGAGCCGCACGATCGACCGTCTCGAACGAGCGGGTTACGTCACTCGTGACACCGATCCGAGGGACGAGCGTCGGCGCGTGATCGCGATAACCGACGCCGGAAGACTGACGTACGAGCGACTACTGACGCTCGAGAAGGAAGATGCGGCGTTGACCGTCGGCGTCGGGGATGTCGCCGCGCTGCGCGAACAACTACTGCGATTGGTTCGCTCACCCGGATTGACGGCAACTCGCGAACAGCAGGAAACGTCTCGCGACTAGAAGGCCGGCCAGGGAATCGTTCGATGGCCGTTCGGCTCAGGCATCACCGCGGACTCGGCGAACTGCATCGCCCGCACCGCCAAAGCCACGATCTCTTCCTCGGTGATCAGTTCGGACAACTCGTCGCCGAGATCCCCGTCGAGAGTTGTCGCGAATTCGGCGACGTCGGCGATCAAAGCACCGGGTACGGGCTGCCCGGCCCACCCCCACAACACCGTCCGCAGCTTGTTCTCCGAGTGAAGACAGATTCCGTGATCAACGCCGTACACCGAGCCGTCGACGCCCTCGAGGGCGTGACCACCTTTACGGTCGGCATTGTTGATGAGGACGTCCAGAACGGCCATTCGCTGCAGCCGTGGATCGTCCGCATGGATCAGAGAGACTGGTTCACCCTCCGAGTCGAAGGCCTGCAGGACCTCGAACCACCCCGGCGGAACGTTGTCGGGACTGCACAGGTCCACCATCTCGAGTCCACCAGATCCATCCGCGCGGCGATCGACGGTGTCGATCCATCGCTGCACCATGCCTGGACCGAAGGGGCCGTCCCGCAACACTGTTCGCGGAATCACTCCCCAACCCAGCGCCTCGGACACGCGGTACGACGCGACCTCACGCCCCGCCAGAGTGCCGTCCGGGAAATCCCACAGTGGGCGTTCACCCCGGACCGGCTTGTAGACCACGCGGGTGGACTTCTCCCCCAGAGTTGACTCACATACCAGCGTGGCGTTGCTCGCCGTGGTGATCTGACCGATCAGAGTCAGATCACCCTCGAGCAGCACGTCCGGCACACCAGGTTCGGACACGACGTCAGACCTCGTCGTCGTCTGCGTCGTCGATCGCGAAACCGAAGGACTCGCCGCGTCGGTACCCATTGGTGCGGATGCAGACGTGCCCCTCGGGCGCCAACGGTTCACCACACAGCGGGCACGGCGCGCGTCCCGCCGCGATGACGCGTTCGGACCGCAGCGAAAACTCGCGCGCTTGCTCCGGAGTCAGGAACACACGGACTGCGTCCGGACCGTCGTCGGCGTCGTCGAGGACAACCGATTCGTCGAACTCCGTCTCGCTGACGGCAAGCAGCTCCACGACGACCGCCCCGGCATCGGCGTCCCAACCGAGCCCCATCGTGCCGACCCGGAACTCCGCGTCGAGTGGTGTGACCAGCGGGCTGAGGTCGGAGACGTCGTCGGCTTGTGGCGGAACCTCGGTTCCGAAGCGTCGATGCACCTCTTCGAGGAGTAAGCCCATGCGATCGGCGAGAACCTGAACCTGCTGCTTCTCGAGCAGCACACTCACCACCCGTGATTCGTGCACGGCCTGGAGATAGAAAGACCTGTCACCGGGTTCGCCCACCGTTCCTGCGACAAATCGGTCAGGAGTGCGAAATACGTGAATCGCGCGCGACATTGCACCTCCTCGAGTTCGAGCAGAACATCACTGAATACCCATTATCCGTCACAGCTCACGCACCGACCTCTCCGCCGGGGACGGACTCCTGCGCGGGAGCCGAACCGTTGGTCGCGGCCTTCGCTGCACCGATCGCGGCGAGCACGTCTCCGGTGTCGTTGACGCGAAGAACGAACGGCAGTGTCGCCGTGTAGCGAATCACACTGACCGAGGCGGGCTCGGCGACGATGCGCTGGAACGAATCGAGATGCATCGCAAACGCGTCGGCGAGAACCGATTTGATGACGTCACCGTGCGTGCACGCGATCCAGACGACGTCCTTGCCGTGTTCTTCGGCCAGCCGTGCGTCGTGCTCTCGGATCGCGGCAACGGCTCGCGCCTGTACCTGGGCCAGCCCTTCACCGCCGGGAAACACTGCACCGGAAGCGTGGCGCTGCACCACTTTCCAGAGCGGTTCTTCCAAGAGTTCCTTGAGCGGGCGACCCGTCCAGTCGCCGTAATCGACCTCGATGAGGCGATCCTCGACCACCGGCGTCAGACCACGGTCGACGGCAATGGGGCCGACCGTCTGCTCACACCGCAACAGCGGCGAGCGGACGATCTCCGCGATGTCCAGACCGACCAGCCGATCGACGACGCCTTCGGCCTGTTTCCGGCCGTGGTCGTCGAGTTCCACACCCGGCGTTCGACCGGCCAGGGTATGGGCAGTGTTGGACGTCGACCGCCCGTGCCGCAGTAGGACAACTGTCATTCCACAACCCTAATGGGGCGGTGGCCGCACGGACGGGTGGTCGACGTCGAAACGGGCCCTATGTCGCGGACACGACCCCTGTGGCCAGCAACGCAAGGACGACTACGCCGAGAGCGATTCTGTATCCGACGAACCAGTACATGGAGTGATCGACAACAAATCGAAGCAGCCAGGCGATCGCTGCGTAACCGACCGCGAAGGCGATGACGGTTGCCACCAGCAACTGCGGACCGCTCGCGTTCAGACCCTCACCGGCCGGCTCGAAGGCATCCGGGAGGCTGAACAAACCGGAGGCGAGAACTGCCGGAATCGCCAACAGGAACGAGTAACGGGCTGCGGCCTCACGGGTGAGTCCGAGGAAAAGGCCGGCACTGATCGTGCCACCCGAACGTGAGACACCCGGGATGAGCGCGAGCGCCTGAGCCGAACCCATGATGATGCCGTCGCGCGCTGTGAGCGATTCGATCGGGCGCGTCTTGCGTCCGTAGTACTCGGCAGCAGCGATGACGAGCGCGAACACGATCAGCATCGTGGCAATCAGCCACAGATTGCGTGCGCCGGTACGGATCTGGTCTTTGAAGAAGAACCCGAGGATGCCGACCGGGATGGTGCCGATGATGACGTACCAGCCCATCCGGTAATCGAGATCGCCCCGGTGCTCGGCATTGAACACACCTCGGAACCAGGCAGTGATGATCCTCACGATGTCGCGTGCGAAGTAGATCAGGACCGCCAACTCGGTGCCGAGCTGCGTCACCGCGGTGAACGACGCGCCGGCGTCACTGCCGAAGAATATCTCCGACACGATTCGCAAATGTCCGGAAGACGAGATGGGCAGGAACTCGGTCAAGCCCTGCACGAGGCCCAGGATCACGGCCTGGAGCCAGGTCATCGCTTCGCCCATCACTCACCGATCCCGGCTGATTCGAATGGGGTTACTGCACACAGGTTTCGTGTGTCGGGTTCACGTTTCACCGGCGCCACGCTACCGGGGCCCACGGCGCCGCGCCGCTCCCGGCACGTCCGTGTCCGAATACCCCGACTCGAGGCGAGCGCCTACTAGTCTGCACGTGGTGAGATCTCTCGGGTGCCGCACTTGCGCACACGAGTCGGGCGCGAGATGCAGGCGGTTATGAAGCACAGATCTGTCGGAACGAGCGGACTTCGGGTCTCGCGACTTGGGCTCGGCACACTGACATGGGGACGCGACACGGACGGCGACGAGGCTGCTGCGCAGCTACTCGCGTTCGCCGAGGCCGGCGGAACCCTGGTCGACACCTCGCCCGCCTACGGCGCCGGTGCGGCGCAACGAATCCTCGCCGAGTTGCTCGACGACGTCGTTCCACGTGACGAACTCATCATCAGCTCGAGCGCCGGCATCGACCCCACACCGATCGGCACCGACCGCGTCGACTGCTCGCGGCGCGGATTGCTCCGCCAGCTCGACGCGACTCTTCGTGAACTCGGAACCGACTTCCTCGACATGTGGCAGGTCGCAACCTGGGATCCGCTCACGCCTGTCGACGAGGTTGCAGCAACCCTCGACTACGCCGTCTCGAGCGGCAAGGTGCGGTACGTCGGAGTTCGCGGCTACCTCGGCTGGCAGCTCGCGACGGCCGTAGGAGCCGGTGGCGCAACAACACTCGCCGCGACGCAGGCCGAGTACTCGTTGCTCGCACGCGGCGTCGAGGAAGAATTGTTCGCAGCGGCGGCCCATCACGGCGTCGGAGTGTTCGCCGCAGTACCCCTCGCGGGCGGTGTGCTGACCGGCAAGTACCGCGACGGCATTCCAGTCGATTCCCGCGGCGCCGACGAAGCACATTCGCAGGATGTGCAGAGCTATCTGACCGATTCCTCGATCCGGGTGGTCGACGCAGTCGTTACCGCTGCCGACGGTCTGGGTACTTCCCCACTGGCGGTGGCACTGGCCTGGGCGCGCGATCGCGCCGGGGTGGCCAGCGCCGTCGTCGGCACGCGTGATCTCGCCCAGTTGACAGGAGTACTGGCAACCGAAGAATTGGAACTTCCGAAAGCGATTGCCGCGGCTCTCGACGATGTGAGCGCTTGATCTGTCCCGCTGATCGAAATACCGGAGGTATCGTGTTGGCGAGGGCAGGCTAACCTAGTAGGCAACGCTTGACTACAGCCTCAGGAGAATCAATGACCACGCTCGACGTAGACAGCCTTTCCGCAGACGCAGGCCCAGCCTTCTCCGAACGAATCAAGACCGAGACGGACGCAGCACACCGCAAGACGGAGCAGTCGCGATTCGTAGGCGCACTTCTCGGCGGTGAGCTGACCACGGCTGGCTACGCCGCACTTCTGGGACAGACGTACCTCGTCTACACGAGCCTCGAAGAGGCCGGCCGCACACACGCCGACAACGAGTTGGTCGCCCCGTTCCTGTCCGAGGATCTGTTGCGCGTGGCTTCACTCGAGGCCGATCTCGAGTTCCTCGGCGGACCGAACTGGCGCGACGAACTCGTGGCACTGCCGGCAACCGAGCGCTACATCGCCCGCCTGAAGGAGGTGGCGTTCGACTGGCCTGCCGGCTTCGTCGCACATCACTACCTTCGGTACATGGGCGATCTCTCGGGCGGACAGATCATCCGCCGGATGCTCGAACGCGCCTACGGATTCGAGACCGACGGACTTCGCTTCTACATCTTCGAAGGCATCCCCAAGCCGAAGCCTTTCAAGGACGACTACCGCTCGAATCTGGATGCACTGCAGATTCCCGCCGAGGAACAGCAGCGTTTCATCGACGAGGTGAATCTGGCGTACCGCCTCAACGGCGACCTGTTCGCCGACCTCGAAGGCGACATCGAGAGCTACCTCGTCAAATGATGAAGCGCTTGGCCGCGGCGGCTCTGGTCGCAGCAGCCGGTTTCGGTCTGGTGGCTTGCGGGTCCAGCGACACTTCGACGACATCTCAGGGTGCCAGGACCGCGGTACTCGAAGATTCCAGCCCGGTTCCCGTGTCCGACAACCCGACCGCGACACTGCCCGTGACGGTGAAGAGCTTCGACGGCGTCGACGTGACCATCACCGACAACAGCCGGATTGTTGCGGCCGACCGCTACGGGACGCTCGCGACGACGACGGTGGCGCTCGGCCTCGGTGACAATCTCGTCGGCCGCGACACCGCCGCCAAGTTCCCCGCGGTCGCGGACGTGCCGGTTGTCACGGTCGGCGGCCAATCGCTCAACACCGAGGCAATTCTCGACCTCAATCCCACCGTTGTTCTCACCGACACCAGTATCGGGCCCAAGAGCGTCCAGGATCAGCTGCGCGCCGCCGGTGTTCCCGTCGTCTTCTTCGATCCGACCCGAACACTCGAGGGTGTGCCAGGACAACTCCAGGCCGTCGCCGACGCGCTCGGCGTCCCTGCCCAGGGCGCGGCGCTGGTCGACCGGACCGAATCGGAAATCGCTGGAGCTCGTGACCTGGTCCCCACCGAGGGCGATCCACTGAAAATCGCATTCCTCTACATGCGCGGATCGGCCATCACCATGATCGGCGGTGAAGGGTCCGGAGCAGATTCCTTGATCGAGGCACTCGGCGCCACCGATGCAGGAACCGCCTCGGGCATCACACAACAGTTCGTGCCCATCACCAGCGAAGCGCTCATCGCCGCAGCGCCTGACGCCCTGCTGATGATGACGGACGGATTGGCATCGATCGGCGGAATCGACGGCCTCGAAAAGGTCCCTGGCATCGCTCAGACGCCGGCTGGAAAGAACAAACGAGTAGTCGACATGGCGGACGGTGTACTGCTCAGCTTCGGGCCGAACACCGGACGCGTCATGGCGGCACTCGCCGAAGCGATCTACGAGCCCGGTGGATCGTGAGCAAAGATTCGTGAGTGCTGATTCGTGAGTACAGAGACAGGTAGTTCCGAAGCAGGTAAGACTGTGTCCGCAGCCGAGGATTCACACGACGTCGGGGGCGCCGACAAGTCGGCGTCTGGCCCCGCGTCGCGGTCGCGGGTGAGTGCGGTTCTGGTCAGCTTGACTCTCGCCCTGGTGATCGTCGCGGTACTGTCGGCGTGCATCGGCCAAGTTCCGACGTCGCCTCTCGAGGTTTTGGGCAGCATCCTGCATCGCATCGGGCTCGACCTCGGTCCGATGCCCGCCCATCCCAGCGGTGAAGTGACTTTGTGGGAGGTTCGTTTCCCCCGCGTCGTGCTCGCCATCTGTGTCGGCGCGGCGCTGGGATGTTCCGGTGCGCTCCTGCAGGGTGTGTTCTCCAATCCGCTCGCAGAACCCGGAGTGATCGGAGTGTCTGCGGGCGCGGCAGTTGGCGCGAGTGCTGTCATCGTCGTCGGGGGAACGTTCGTGGCCGGCTGGGCCGTTGCTGCGGCTGCGTTCGTCGCCGGGCTGGTCACCACCGCGGCGGTCTACCTTCTGGCTCGGCACGAAGGCCGAACCGAAGTAGTGACGTTGGTGCTGACGGGCGTCGCGATCAACGCGTTCGCCGGCGGGCTCATCGCGTTCTTCACCTTCGTCGCCAGCCCGTCCGCTCGCGATCAGATCGTGTTCTGGCAACTCGGCTCACTCAACGGCGCTTCCTGGAACGCAGTCCTGATCGTGGCGCCGATGACCGTCGTCGGGATCGCCGCGACCATGATGATCGCCCCACGTCTCGACCTGCTGGCGCTCGGTGAACACGCGGCCCGTCATCTGGGCGTCAACGTCGAACGGCTTCGCCAGTTCGCGGTACTGATCGTCGCTCTCTTGGTCTCGGCGAGTGTTGCCTTCACGGGAATCATCCTCTTCGTCGGCCTGGTCGTTCCGCACCTGATGCGCATTCTCGTCGGACCTGGCCACCGCGCGCTGATTCCGGCGAGCGCCCTCGCCGGCGCACTGGTTCTGCTTGTCGCAGATCTGGGCTCGCGGTCGCTGATCGACAACGCAGACCTGCCCCTCGGAATGCTGACCGCTCTGGTGGGCGGCCCCTTCTTCTTCTGGCTTCTCCGACGCACGCGCGCGCAACAGGGCGGGTGGGCATGAGCAGCCTCGTAAGAAACTGGCGCGAACTGTTCGGCCGCGTCACCCCCGAACCGAAGAGCCCAGCCGTCGGTGATGTCACCCTCGAGGCGCGCGACATCACCGTCGAACGCGGTGGTCGGCAGATTCTGGAAGGCGTGTCCATCGAAGTCCGGGCAGGCGAGCTAGTCGTTCTCGTCGGACCGAACGGCGCCGGTAAGTCGACTCTTCTTGCGGCGTTGGCCGGTGATCAGCCCGTCATCGCTGGGCGGGTGGACGTTGACGGCACCGACCTCACTCAGTGGTCGCCGATCGACATGGCGCGCCGACGCGCGGTGCTCCCCCAGAAACACACCATCGGATTTTCGTTCAGCGCTCGCCAGGTGGTTCGTATGGGACGTGCGCCATGGACCGGAACTCGCCGAGAAGACCGCGACGGCGCTGCTATCACCGCGGCGATGAAGACCTGCGATGTCGAGGGGTTCGCCAATCGGCCGTTCGCCGTGCTGTCCGGCGGCGAGCAAGCGCGGGTCGCGCTGGCCCGGGTACTGGCACAGGAAACGTCGACCATCCTGCTGGACGAGCCGACTGCAGCTCTCGACCTCGGACACCAGGAAGCGGTGATGTCCGTGGCGCGCGCTCGCGCTGCGGACGGCGATGCCGTCGTCGTCGTTTTGCACGACCTCGCGTTGGCAGCGGCGTACGCGGATCGGATCGTCGTGCTCGAAAACGGCCGCATCGCCGCTGACGGTCCCCCGGAATCGGTGTTGCACGAAGAGCTTCTGACCCGCGTCTACGGTTATCCGGTCGAGGTGTTCCCGCATCCGACAACCGGAGCAACCCTGGTCATCCCGCGCCGAGAATTCACCGAACAGAATCGATGATCGATCCCAGCCTGTTCAGGACGGCTCTCACCGTCGGCAGGCTGCGGCCGTCTCCCTCGCGAACTCCGTCACCGGGACCGGGCTGTGACCAATCAGCCTCCGTGGACAGAACTGCGTCGCGGACCACACCGGCGATGCTTCGCTCGTCGGTCAGATCGATGTCGGTCACCGATCGCTCCGCGGTGGCGACAACGTCTGCAGGGGTCGGCACACTGTGCTCGCAGTATTCGCCGTATACCTCGACGAACAGCATGCTCTTTCGTACGCGGAACGCGAAAGTTCGACCGTCGGACCTGCCGAAACCGTGTGCATGGGCGCCGACGGTGAGGTCCTCGATCTCGAAGCCCGGCCGCGCCGGTTCGGGCGACTGCGCGCCGGAATCGGTGGGTTCTGTGGGAATCACAATGATCTCCTCGGTGATTGCAGCGTCAACCGCAATCGCTGTTCGTACGGTATCGCGTCAAGGGTGTGAGCGGAATGGTCGGTAGTTCCTCGACGCGATGAACGGCGCCCGACTGCGATCAGGGATGATCGATGACAGTCGCACTGCGTGAAGAACAGATGACAAGAAAAAGAGGAACTACACATGGCTCGCCTAGGGATCCGCACCACTGCAGCAGCAATGGGGGCGGCGGTTCTGCTGGTCACAGGATGTTCTTCCGGAGATGGCGGAGACGACCTCATCACGATCGATCCCGCAACGGCAGCGGTCTCACCGGCCACCACCAGCACCCCGGACGGCGTGGTTCACCCGTATTCAGGTCTGATCGATTCCATCACATTCGACCCGATCACGCGCAGCGCTGTTCTGGTTGCCAACGACCCACGATCGGTGTTGGTCGTTCCTTCGGACAGTTTGGCCGGCGCCGACCCCGCCTCTGCAGGTCGTCCGACAGCCCTGGATTCCGACGTACGCGACGTTTCGATCGGCTCTGACGGTAGCGCTCTTCTGTCGATGGATCGCCAGGTCGTGAAGCTGAATCTGACTTCGGGCGAACGGACGTCCATCCCGGTAGACGGGCAGGCGAATTCAGCGGTCGAACTCAACGACGGCCGCATCGCGATCGGCACGGACAATGGTTCAGTTCACATCGTCGACCCGAAGACCGATCAGTCACAGACGGTTTCGGGATTCGCATCCGTCGACGAACTCGCGGTCACCGGCGACAACCTGAGCGCCCTCGATCACCGTCAGACCTCGCTGACGGCGATCAATCTCGAAGACGGCAAACTCGGCGTCGCTCTTCGCGCCGGTGAGGGCGCAACTCATCTGGCCACCGATCGCTTCGGACGCATCCTTGTCACCGACACCACCGGGAACGAACTGCTCGTCTTCACTGCCGATCCGCTCCTGTTGCACCAGCGCTACCCCGTCGGCGAGTCGCCATACGCCGTCGCCTACGACGAGGCCGCGGATCGGGTGTGGGTGACACTGACCGCGACCAATGAAGTGGTCGGCTTCGATCTGTCGTCCGGCATCCCCGTGGAGACCGGACGGTTCAAGACGGTGCGACAGCCGAATTCGTTGGCCGTAGACTCTTCCAACGGCAATCTGATCGTCGGATCGGCAACCGGTGACGGGCTGCAGGTCATCCCGTCACGGGAGAACTGATGGAAAAGCGTACGCGCGGGATCCCCGCGCAGTGGGAGACGTCGGACGACAAGTTCGACTATGTGCCCCTTCGACTACCGCCGAATGTTTCGCGGGTCACGGCGTCGATGCGTCTGGCGATCTCCGCCGAGTTCGGCGGATGGGAACTCTCCCGAGTCCGTCTCTACCCCGACGGCAGTCGTCGCGTGCTCCTCAAGCGAAAGAAGACGCCGCTGCACGTGACCGATCCGGACGGCATTCAGCACTGATCGTCCAACAGACGACCAGGGCCCGCCGCTGTCGAAACCGCTGACAAAATCACACCATCGAAGAGCTGGAGAATCGTGTACCAACTGCTGCTGAGCCTGATGTTCCGGGTCCCACCGGAACGCATCCACCACATTGCCTTCACCGCGATGAAACTGGTGACACGGTTCGCTCCCCTTCGCTGGCTGGTCGCAAAAGTCCTTGTCGTCGACGACCCGGTTCTGCGGAGTCAGGCATTCGGTCTGACGTTCCCGGCACCTCTCGGCCTCGCCGCAGGATTCGACAAGGACGCCACCGGCGTCGACGCCTGGGGCCCGTTGGGATTCGGTTTCGCCGAGGTCGGAACAGTGACGGCCCAGGCTCAGCCCGGTAACCCCGCGCCGCGTCTCTTCCGTCTTCCGGCCGACCGCGCTTTGATCAACCGGATGGGCTTCAACAACCACGGCGCTGGTCACGCGGCGAATTTCCTGCGACAGCGCCGCGTCACGGTCCCGATCGGTGCCAACATCGGCAAGACCAAGATCGTCGAAGCCGCCGACGCCGCTGCCGACTACACCGCCAGCGCGCAGCTTCTGGGTCCGCTGGCCGACTTCATGGTCGTGAATGTCAGCTCGCCGAACACGCCCGGACTCCGTGATCTGCAGGCCGTCGAATCACTGCGCCCGATCCTGCAGGCCGTGCTCGACACCGTCAGCGTGCCGGTACTGGTGAAGATCGCGCCCGACCTCTCGGACGAGGACGTCGACGCGGTCGCCGATCTGGCAATCGAACTCGGGCTTGCCGGAATCGTCGCGACCAACACCACGATCCGTCGCGACGGTTTGAAGACCCCGGACGCCGAGGTAGCTGCACTCGGCGCAGGCGGGCTGTCCGGTGCACCGGTCGCCGAGCGCTCACTCGAAGTACTTCGGCGCCTGTACGTCCGAGTGGGCGACAAGATGACCATCATCTCGGTCGGCGGTATCGAGACGGCCGATCAGGCGTGGGAACGGATCCTCGCCGGCGCGACACTGGTGCAGGGATACACCGGCTTCATCTACGGCGGACCGTTCTGGGCTCGCAGCATCCACAAGGGGATAGCCAAGCGGGTCCGCGCAGCGGGTTTCTCGTCGATCGCCCAGGCTGTGGGAGCTGAGAACCCTCGCTAGAAACTGCTGTGCGCCTTTATTAACCGCCCGCGGTTAATAAAGGCGCACAGCATAGTGACTATTCGACCTCGAACGTCCCGGTCAGGGTTGCACGCGCAATCGCGTGATGGAACACGTTGAAACCGAGGAACGCCGGCGACGAATCAGGGGTGACTCCGTCGAGCGCCTCCACGTCGAGGGCATGCACCGCGACGATGTAGCGATGCGGACCGTGCCCGGGAGGCGGGCCTGCACCGATGAAACCGAACCCACCACCGTCGTGGCGGAGGGTGACGGTTCCGGCGGGCAGGACATCGCTGTCCGCCGCGCCGGCACCGGCGGGGAGCTCGGTGACGGAAGCGGGGATGTTCGCCACGGCCCAGTGCCAGAACCCCGACGCAGTCGGTGCGTCCGGATCGAACACCGTCACGACGAAGCTCTTCGTCTCGGCCGGAAAGCCGGACCACGAGAGCTGCGGTGAGATGTCTTCGCCACCGGGGACACCGAAGGCTCCACTGGCCTGAGCAAGCTTCAGCGGCTGGCCCGCAGTGATGTCGTCACTGGTCAGCTCGAAACTCGGCAACTTCGGCAATGGTTCGTACGGATCGTGCGCCATGCGAATCCTTTCTGTGACAAGAGAGCTCGATGTGCGTCGAGCTCACGGATCTATCTACGTGCTCGTCAGGAATTGAGCAGGAAATGTTCCAGAACACGTGTCCCGAACAGTAGTGCGTCCACCGGAACTCGCTCGTCGACGCCGTGGAACAGCGCGCTGAAATCCAGCTCGGGCGGCAACTGCAACGGCGCGAAGCCGAAGCAGCGAATGCCCAGTTTCGCGAATGCCTTCGCGTCGGTTCCGCCGGAGAGCATGTACGGAACTGTGCGAGCCTCCGGATCGTGGGCGAGGATCGCCTCGTTCATGGCGTCTACGAGGTGGCCGTCGAACGTTGTTTCGTACGAATCCAGCTTGGTGATCCACTCGCGGGTCACGTCGGGACCGATCAGTTGGTCCACCGTTCGCTCGAATTCGGCCTGACGTCCCGGCAGCACGCGGCAGTCGAAGACCGCCTCGGCCGTCTGCGGAATGACGTTCGCCTTGTATCCGGCCTTGAGCATCGTCGGGTTCGCCGTGTCACGGAACGTCGCGCCGATGATGTTGGCGATCGTGCCCAGCTTCGCGAGAGTCCCGTCGATGTCGGGTGATCCCGGATCGAAGTCCAATCCGGTCTCCTCGCCGACGGCGGTCAGGAACTCCGCGACCGAATCCGAGATCACGATCGGGAACTGGTGGGCAGCAAGCCTCGAGACCGCGCCGGCGAGTGTCGCGACTGCGTTGTCGTCGTGGAGGAAGGAGCCGTGTCCGGCGCGTCCCTTGGCAGTCAGACGCATCCAACCTAGGCCCTTTTCCGCAGTCTCCACGAGGTAGAGCCGGCGGTCGGTTCCGTCAGGCCGCGGAACCGTCAGCGAGAAACCGCCGACCTCACCCACGGCCTCGGTCACTCCCTCGAACAGATCCGGGCGGTGCTCGACCAGCCACTGGCATCCGTACTTTCCGCCCGCTTCCTCGTCCGCCACGAAAGCGAACACCAGATCACGCGGCGGTACGACGCCTTCCGCCTTGAACTGTCTGGCGAGGGCCAGGATCATCCCGACCATGTCCTTCATGTCCACGGCGCCGCGCCCCCAGACGTAACCGTCCTGGACGGTGCCGGCAAAGGGATGGACGCTCCAGTCGGCGGGCTCGGCCGGAACTACGTCGAGGTGACCGTGAAGCATCAACGCACCACGACCCGACTCGGCTCCCTTCAAGCGAGCAAAGACATTTCCTCGGCCGGGTGCTCCGGACTCGACGTATTCCGTCTCGTAACCGACTTCTTGAAGCTGCGCGGCAACCCACTCCGCGCACGCACGCTCGCCTTTGGTGGTTTCGAGTTCTCCCGTGTTCGAGGTGTCGAAGCGGATGAGGGAACTGACCAGTTCGACTACTTCTGCTTCGGCTCTGCTCGGATTCGGATTATTCGGGGTTGTGGTCATTCCACTTTCCTACCATCGAATCAAACGACGCGGGCGACCGGAATGCCCCGCAACCTGGCGATTTGGGGCAGCTCACCTAATCGGATACTCTTTCCCAGCACCGAGAAATCGGGGCCGAGTCCGAGTGGCGGAATGGCAGACGCGCTAGCTTGAGGTGCTAGTGTCCTATTAACGGACGTGGGGGTTCAAGTCCCCCCTCGGACACTCGAATACAGCAGAAAGACCCCAGCCTGATCAGGCTGGGGTCTTTCTGCTGTGCGCCTTTATTAACCCCCGGCGGTTAAAAAAGGCGCACAGCAGTGGGGCGATTTGGGACCTGGGGATGGCATCGGATACTCTTTCCCAGCACCGAGAAATCGGGGCCGAGTCCGAGTGGCGGAATGGCAGACGCGCTAGCTTGAGGTGCTAGTGTCCTATTAACGGACGTGGGGGTTCAAGTCCCCCCTCGGACACTCTGTGTTGAGACAGACAGGAAAAGCTCCGGTTCATCGAACCGGAGCTTTTCTCGTAATTGGCGAAGTTCCCGCACCAGGGAACAGTCCGCGCGAGCGGCGATCGAGATGGAACAGAAGTTCGAAGTGGATACAGACACCAAGAAGTCGGATGCACTGCAGGCAGATTCGCTGGAAACAGCCGATTCAGAATCTGCTCGAGCCGAACTCACCGGCCTCGACCCCGCGGAACTCGAAATCTGCCTGAAGGTCCTTTCCGAAGCCGCCGAACTCGACGACGAGCATCCCGATTCGATCACCATGCAGCGCGCTGTCGGCCATCTGTTCAAGCGGCTCAAGAAGAAGCGTCGCCTCGCCTCGCGCGCAGCCGTCAACGAAGCCGACCGCCAAGTAGTCGCTGCGACTGCCACCGGTTCACCGGATCGCATCGACGACGAGACCGCAGGCATTCCGATCAAGTCGAACACCGCCGGCGCCTCCGCCGGAACGCTCATCAAGGCGCGGCCGTGCTACATCTGCAAGCAGCGCTACACCGCAGTCGACGCCTTCTACCACCAACTGTGCCCCGATTGCGCTGCCACCAGCCGCAGCAAACGTGATGCCAGCACTGATCTCACCGGCCGACGCGCACTTCTGACCGGCGGCCGCGCGAAGATCGGCATGTACATCGCGTTGCGCCTGCTGCGTGACGGCGCACATCTGACCATCACGACGCGATTCCCCAACGACGCGATCCGCCGATTCAAAGCGATGGAAGACAGCAACGACTGGATTCACCGTCTGCGCATCGTCGGCATCGACCTCCGCGACCCCGCCCAGGTTGTTGCACTCGCGGATTCCGTTGCCGCGCAGGGTCCACTCGACATCCTCATCAACAACGCCGCGCAAACCGTCCGACGCTCCCCCGGTGCTTACGGCGCTTTGGTGGACGCCGAGTCCGGCGCACTGCCTGCCGGTGAACTGCCCGATGTCCTGACCTTCGGCAAGACGAGCGACGCTCACCCCGCTGCTCTGGCCGGATCGCTGTCGGACGTCGCAAGCATCACCTCCGGAAATCTGTCCGCCGACGCGGTCAGTTCACTCGCCCTCGTCGCCAAGTCGGCGTCACCCGATCGCATCGAGCAGGGCATCGCCATCGACGCGGGCGGGCTGCTGCCCGACCTCGCGCACACCAACAGCTGGGTTCAGACCGTCGAAGAGGTCGATCCGATCGAGCTTCTCGAAGTCCAGCTCTGCAACTCGGTCGCGCCCTTCATCCTCGTTTCACGCCTGCGCCCATCGATGGCCGCGGCAGCTGCGCGACGCAAGTACGTCGTGAACGTTTCCGCCATGGAAGGCCAGTTCAGCCGCGCGTACAAGGGCCCTGGCCACCCGCACACCAACATGGCCAAGGCAGCACTGAACATGCTGACCCGCACCAGCTCCAAGGAAATGCTCGACGACGGCATCCTCATGACCGCCGTCGACACCGGCTGGATCACCGACGAACGCCCACACTTCACCAAGATGCGGTTGGCCGACGAAGGTTTTCACGCACCACTCGACCTCGTCGACGGTGCCGCCCGCGTCTACGACCCCATCGTTCAGGGTGAACTGGGCGTCGACCTGCACGGCTGCTTCCTCAAGGATTACAAACCTTCGCCGTGGTGATCGGCAGCACGCCGCATTCGTGATGGGCGGCACCTAGGCGCCCCGATGTGGCGATCTCGTCACCCCCAAACCCCCGTGTCGAGTAGCTCATTTCGGGTAGCGCACAGCATTGCAGGCGATAATGGAGCCGACACTGCTCACCGACTCGGAGGAACCATGACGATCGCCGTCGTACACAAGGACAGCCCGGAAGGCCGTGCCGCAATCGTGGCCGCTGCACGGGAATCCGTGGGTCGAAGCGAGGAACTGCTGGTTCTGCACGTCCTGGACGACGTCAACATCGGAGGCACGGTCAACCTCGGAGACACCGAGGACGATCGGGCCGCTCTTCGCGGCGAGATCCAGTCAGCGCTCGACGCCGGTGGATTCTCGGAGACGAAGTGGGATCTGCGCACCACCGAGCACGACGGCGACCCGGTTACCGCACTCGTCGACCTGGTCCACGACGCGGGTGTCGATCTCCTGATCGTCGGAACACGCCGGATGTCCCCCATCGGCAAGTTCCTCCTCGAACGCCCGCTGCAGCGTCTCCTGCTCGAAGTGGAGGCTCCGATCCTCGTCGTCAAGGAACCCCTCCCCGCCGAGTGATCTCGGTCACATCACTTTCGGGTGCTCGTTTGTAGGCTGGCTCCATGACTGGAACCTCGCCCGCCCGAGAACTCGACATCATCGTCTACGGAGCGAGCGGCTTCGTCGGTAAGCTTCTCGCCGACTACCTCGTCAAACATGCTCCCGAAGGCACGAAGATCGGCCTCGGTGGCCGTTCCCTCGAGAAGTTGGCAGCCACTCGCGCCGATCTGGGTACCGCCGCTGCCGATCTCCCCTTGATCATCGCCGACGCCGACGACGCAACCGCACTGAAGGCACTCGCCCAGCGAACCCGGGTCGTCGCCACCACGGTCGGCCCGTATGCCAAGTACGGCCACGCCCTTGTTCACGAATGCGCCTCCGCCGGAACTCATTACGTCGACCTGACCGGTGAGGTGCTGTTCCACCGCGAGAGCATCGACGACAACCATGAGCTGGCGGTCTCGACCGGTGCCAAGATCGTCCATTCCTGCGGATTCGATTCCATCCCTTCCGATCTCGGAGTTCACGTCCTGCACGAGAAGGTCGCCGCCGACGGCGCCGGCGAGCTCACCGACACCACCCTGGTGGTCACGGCCCTGCGCGGCGGCGTGAGCGGTGGCACCATCGATTCGCTTCGCAACCAAATCGACGTGTCGAAAGACGATGCGCGCCTGCGGAAACTTGCTGCCTCGCCGTACTCGCTGAGCCCCGATCATGATCGGGAGCCCGAACTCGGACGCCAGAGCGACGTGAGCGTAATCGACGGCAAGAAGATCGATCCGTCGTTGAAGGGGTGGAAAGCGCCGTTCGTGATGGCGTCGTACAACACACGAGTCGTCCGTCGCAGCAATGCGCTCCGAGAGTGGGCGTACGGCAAGAAGTTCAAGTACAGCGAGGTGATGAGCGTCGGCTCATCGGTGGTGTCACCGGTGATTGCGGGCGGCGTGGCGGTCGGCCTCGGCGCGCTGGTCGCCGGACTCGCTCTACCTCCGACACGTTTCCTTCTCGACAAGGTCTTGCCGGCTCCCGGTGAAGGTCCGAGCGAGAGCACCCAGAAGAAGGGCCACTTCACGCTCGACGTGTTCACCACGACCACGACCGGCGCCCGATACACATCACGAGTGAAGGCGAAGGGCGACCCGGGATACAGCGCGACGGCGGTAATGCTCGGCGAATCTGCGTTGTCGTTGGCGAAGGACCAAAAGGCTCTTCCCCCGGCCACCGGCGTTTTGACTCCAGCGACAGCGCTCGGCGACGTCCTGGTCGAGCGTCTACGCGCGGCTGGTTTCGAGATTTCCGCGCGCAAACTCTAGACAGAACGAATTTCACTTGATCGTTTCAGCTCTCCGCGCCCGATTATCGCAGCTCAGGGCGCGGACAGCGGTGGGAATACTCCCAGGTAACATTGATGTTGGTTCATGGCATCCATATGTGATGCTCCGCTTTCGGAAAAGTGAGGCTATTCATGACTGAGCGCGTTCAGGTCGGCAGTCTTCAGGTTGCCAAGGTTCTCTACGACTTCGTGGTCGAGGAGGCTCTTCCCGGCACCGGTGTAGACGCCGAAACGTTCTGGGCCGGCGCCGACAAGGTCATCACCGAGCTCGCACCGAAGAACCGCGACTTGCTTGCCAAGCGTGACGATCTGCAGGCTCAGATCGATCAGTGGCATCGCGATCACGCCGGCGCTCCCATCGACGCCGCCGCGTACAAGGCGTTCCTGCAGGAAATCGGCTACCTCCTGCCGACGCCTGCCGAGTTCTCGGTCACCACCGCGAACGTCGACACCGAGATCACCTCGACGGCCGGCCCGCAGTTGGTCGTGCCGATCCTCAACGCGCGCTTCGCACTCAACGCGTCCAACGCCCGCTGGGGTTCGTTGTACGACGCGCTGTACGGCACCAACGCCATCTCCGAGGAGAACGGCGCCGAGAAGGGTTCCGGCTACAACAAGGTCCGCGGCGACAAAGTCATCGCCTGGGCGCGTGAATTCCTCGATGCGGCAGCACCTCTCGCGTCGGGATCGCATGCAGATTCAACCAAGTACGTTGTCGACGGCAGTGAACTGAAGATCACGTTGGCAGACGGTACTGTCACCACGCTCGCCCAGCCGGAGAAGTTCGTCGGCTACCTCGGCGAGAAGGACGCACCGACGAGCATCCTGCTGCTCAACAACGGATTGCACGCCGAGATCCAGATCGACGCCTCGTCCCCGATCGGCAGCACCGACGCCGCCGGCGTCAAGGACGTCGTTCTCGAATCCGCCGTCACCACGATCATGGACTTCGAGGACTCGGTCGCCGCTGTCGACGCCGACGACAAGGTTGTCGGCTACCGAAACTGGTTGGGTCTCAACCGCGGTGACCTGTCCGAGGAGATCAAGAAGGGCGCCAAGTCCTTCACCCGCACGCTCAACGGCGACCGTAAGTACACCGCAGTCGACGGCAGCGAACTCAGCCTGCACGGTCGTTCGCTCCTGTTCGTCCGCAACGTCGGTCACCTCATGACCAACCCCGCGATCCTCGACGCCGACGGCAACGAGGTCCCCGAGGGCATCCTCGACGCCTTGATCACCAGTGCCTGTGCAGTGCACGGCCTCTCGATCAGTGACGCCAACGGACCGCTCGACAACAGCCGCACCGGCTCGATCTACATCGTCAAGCCCAAGCAGCACGGTCCCGAGGAAGTTGCCTTCACCACCGAACTGTTCGGCCGTGTCGAGCAGGTCCTCGGGCTTCCGGAGAACACGCTCAAGGTCGGCATCATGGACGAGGAGCGTCGTACGACGGTCAACCTCGCCGCCTGCATCAAGGAAGCCGTCGACCGCGTCGTGTTCATCAACACCGGCTTCCTCGACCGCACCGGCGACGAGATCCACACCTCCATGGAAGCCGGCGCGATGGTGCGCAAGGCCGAGATGAAGAAGCAGAAGTGGATCGGTGCGTACGAGGACTGGAACGTCGACACCGGACTGGCCTGCGGCCTGCAGGGCAAGGCGCAGATCGGCAAGGGCATGTGGGCCATGACCGAGCTGATGGCAGACATGCTCGAGCAGAAGATCGGTCACCCCAAGGCCGGCGCCAACACCGCATGGGTACCTTCGCCGACCGGCGCAACGCTGCACGCGACGCACTACCACCGCGTCGACGTATTCGCAGTTCAGGACAGCCTGAAGGGCAAGCCTCGCGCGAGCGTCGACGACATCCTGACCATCCCGCTCGCTCCCAGCACCGACTGGACGGACGCGGAGAAGAAGGAAGAGCTCGACAACAACTGCCAGTCCATCCTCGGCTACGTGGTCCGTTGGATCGACGCGGGCGTCGGCTGCTCCAAGGTTCCCGACATCCACGATGTCGCGCTCATGGAGGATCGCGCCACGCTGCGCATCTCGAGCCAGCTGCTCGCCAACTGGCTGCGTCACGGCATCGTCAGCGAGAGCGACGTTGTCAGTGCACTCGAGCGCATGGCCCCGGTTGTCGACCGTCAGAACGAGGGCGACGCCGAGTACCGCAACATGGCACCTGATTTCGATTCCAACATCGCGTTCCAGGCTGCCAAGGAACTCATCCTCGAAGGCGCGAAGCAGCCCAGCGGATACACGGAGCCGATCCTGCATCGCCGCCGCCGCGAGTACAAGGCCGCCAACGCCTGATTTCACCTTCTTCGAACTCGAAGCTGAACCCGAACAGCCTCGGCACCGCTCCCGGTGTCGAGGCTGTTCGCGTAGGCCCCGAAGTTTCGTCACTAGACTGGCCGAGGACAAAGTCCGTTCAACAGACATTCTTCGAGTGACCAAGGTAGGGCAAGGTACGTGGGCGAACATCGCGGCGGGTCAGGCGCCAGAGGTATCAGTAAGGGGCCGATTCTCGTCGTCGTGCTGATCGTCTTGATCGTGGCAGGCTTCTTCGGATGGAAGGCCCTCAGCAACCGGATCGACCATCAGGGACAGCAGGCAGCCGGTACGTGCGTCGAGGGCAACAAGACACTCGACGTCACCGCGGATCCGTCCATAGCCCCACAGGTCGAGGAACTGGCGAAGCGGTACACCCAGACCTCGCCGGTGGTGCGTGATCACTGCATCGCCGTCGTGGTGCACGGTGCGCCGTCCGCGTCGGTCTCGACGGCACTCGAAGCCGGTCCGGCGGCCCCCTGGGACGACGCAGCATTGGGACCGCGTCCCTCCCTGTGGATCCCGACGAGTTCGTTCGAACTCGCGCCACTGTCGGGCAAGGCCGTGATCAACGGTGATCCTCGCTCGCTCGCGAGTTCCCCGATCGTTCTGGCAGCCGGTCCCGAGACCGCGGCAGCATTGGCCGGCGCAGCATCGAGTTGGAAGTCTTTGCCTTCCGATCTGACGGTCGCCCTGCCGGTCGGAAGTACCGAAACCTCGATGGCTGCACAGGCGATCGCTGCCGACGTCGCCGATGCGGGTGCCGGTCCGGTCACGACGGATCAGGCGAAGTCCGCTCAGGTCAACGCTGCGCTCAGTGCACGGGCGTTGCAGTTCCAATCCTTGCCGACTCCCCCCTCGTCCACCGCCGAAGCCCTCGGAGCACTGAGCGCCGGAACACCGGATTCGGTGAAAGCCGTTCCGGCCACGGAACAGTCGATAGCGCAGAGCGCGAACGCGGCGATGACGACGTACTCCCCCGCCGGCGCAACGCCAGTCGCGGACTATCCGGCGGTCATCGTCTCGGGCAGCGGGATCGACGAAACCGCGTCGCGCGCAGCGGCACAGTTTGCCGATCTCATGCGTGAGCCGAATCAGTCACAGTTGTTCGTCGGCGCCGGTTTCCGGGTCGAGGGCCAAGACCTTCCCGATCTCGGGGCGGTGTCCCCGGCCAAGATCTCGTCCACGTTGAAACCGGCTTCGGCGGAGACCGCAGCGGCGCTCGGTGACATAGTCGCCAACCCGGTCTCGCCGCGTAGTGCCACCATCCTGATGGACACGTCGGCGTCGATGGGTACCGACGACGGTGGCACTACCCGCTTGGCGAACGTTGCCTCGGCGGTGAATACCCAATTGGGTCGCAGCCCTGACGCTTCGGACATCGGCCTTCGCGAGTTCAGCACGGGCACCGACGGAAAACCGTCCGAGCGCATCCTGGTTCCGGGCGGTTCACTGTCCGAGCCGAATCGGCGTGCCACGATCACCGATTTCCTCAACGGGCTTCGGGCCGGCGGAACGACCTCCAAGTACCCGGCGCTTGCCAGCTCCTACAAAGCCGCCGTGGACGGTTTCGACGCGGGGCGAGTCAACTCGGTGCTGCTGATCACCTCGAGTACGCCTGACGAATCCGCCACGACGCGAGCCGAACTGCTCAGCGCGATCGCCGCTACGGGCAATCCGTCGCGTCCGGTACAGGTCGACGTGATCGTCGTCGGTGCGGGCGACGACGTCTCCACACTCCAAGACGTCTCGGATCGGACGGGCGGAACATTGGTTCGGGTCGATTCGACGTCCGACCCCGCTCTCGCGGCCGCAGTGACCAAGATGCTGTCCTGATGGGGCGCGTCGCGGTTTTTGCAGTCCTTCTCGCCCTTCTGACCTGGTTCCTGCATCGCCGACTCGTTCGCGCCACCGGCATCCCGAGGCGATGGGCTCGTCTCGCCGACACTGCGCTTGTCGTCTTGGCGGTCTCGACGCTCATCGGGGTCGGCAGCGGCGAAGTCTTTCCGACATCGTGGGCGCGACCGATCGGATTTGTCGGATGGGTCTGGCTGGCTTCGTGGCTGTATCTGATTCCCGGACTGCTCGTGATCGGCCTGTTCGCCGGGATCGGTCGACTACGTGCACGCCACACGGATACCACGACCGAAGTCGACCCAGCCAAGCGTCGTACGTTGCAGTTGGCTACGGCAGCAGTCACTCTCGCGGCGATCGGCACCGCCGGCTACGGCGTCTACGAGGCGTCGGGCCCCAAGATTTCCCGCGTCCGCGTGCCGCTCGCTCGCCTACCTGAGGGCTTCAACGGATACCGGATCGCCTTGATCACCGACCTGCACGTGGGACCGGCCCGCGGGGTCGACTTCACCCGCAAGGTGGTCGATATCGTGAACTCGCAGAATGTCGATCTGATCGCGATCGGCGGCGACCTCGTGGACGGAACCGTCGCGAAAGTTGCTCCCGATCTTGCTCCGCTCGCCGATCTTCGGGCGCCCGACGGAATCTTCGGAGTCAGCGGAAACCACGAGTTCTACGCCGACGACGGCGGCAAATGGCTCGACGTGTGGGAGACATTGGGGATCACCACACTTCGCAACAGCCGCACCTCGATCCAGCATGGCGGCGATACCATCGACATCGTGGGCATCCACGACTACACGTCGCCGGCCCCGTACGAGCCGAACCTGACTGCCGCGCTCGCAGGTCGCGATCCGAATACTTTCGCCTTGCTTCTCGCGCACGAACCGCGTCAAGCGATCGAGGCATCCGAGATGGGTATCGATCTGCAACTGTCCGGGCACACTCACGGCGGTCAGATGTGGCCGCTGCGGTATCTCGTTCCGCTGCAGCAGCCTTCGGTGCAAGGCTTGGACAGGGTCGGAAACACAGTGCTGTACACGACGCGTGGCGCCGGGGCTTGGGGTCCGCCGGTACGCGTCGGCGCCCCGCCGGAGATCACTGTTCTCGAACTCGTACACGAGAGGTGATGATCTCCGGCGGGCACACGCCTTAGTTGCCTGCGAACGCTTCGATCGGCGGGCAGGAGCAGACCAGGTTGCGGTCGCCATGTGCACCGTCGATACGACGCACGGACGGCCACACCTTCGGGCGGGCCTTGCCACGCGGGAAGACGGCGATCTCACGCGAGTACGGGTGATCCCACTGCGCTGCAATGCTTCCGGCAGTGTGGGGAGCACCGCGTAGCGGGTTGTCCTCCACCGTCCACTCGCCGGCGCCGACGCGATCGATTTCGCCGCGAATGGCGATCATCGCCTCGCAGAACTCGTCGATCTCTTCGAGGTTCTCGCTCTCGGTGGGCTCGACCATCAGTGTGCCGACCACGGGGAAGCTCATGGTCGGAGCATGGAAACCGTAGTCGGCCAGACGCTTTGCGACGTCGTCGACGGTGACGCCGGTGTCCTTGGTCAACCCCCGGAGGTCGAGGATGCACTCGTGCGCGACCATGCCGTTCTCGCCGGTGTAGAGAACCGGGAAGTACTCGTCGAGTCGACGCGCGATGTAGTTGGCCGACGCGATGGCGGTCAGGCTGGCGCGGCGCAGGCCCGCAGCACCCATCATCCGGATGTAGGTCCAGGTGATGGGCAGAATGGACGCACTGCCGTACGGCGCTGCCGAGATCGTTCCTCCACCACCGAGTTCGGGGGCCATCGGGTGTCCGGGCAAAAACGGCGTCAAGTGCGAGCGCACACCGATCGGGCCGACGCCGGGTCCGCCGCCGCCGTGCGGGATGCAGAAGGTCTTGTGCAGATTCAGGTGGCTGACGTCGCCGCCGAATCGGCCCGGACGGGCAAGGCCGACAAGCGCATTGAGGTTGGCGCCGTCGACGTACACCTGGCCACCGGCGTCGTGTACCGCTGCGCAGATGTCGGCGATCTCGTGCTCGTAGACACCGTGCGTTGAAGGGTAGGTGATCATGATCGCGGCGAGACGCTCGGCGTGATCGGCGATCTTCGCGCGCAGATCGTCGACGTCGACGTCACCGTTGGGACGGCAGGCGACAACCTCGACGCGCATCCCGGCCATGACGGCAGAAGCCGCGTTGGTGCCGTGAGCACTCGACGGAATGAGGCAGGTGTCGCGGTGGTCGTCGCCCCGGCTGAGGTGGTAGTTGCGGATCGCGAGCAGGCCCGCGTATTCCCCCTGGCTGCCGGCGTTGGGTTGCAGGCTGACGTTGTCGTAGCCGGTGACCGCGACCAGCCAGTCTTCGAGATCCTTGATGATCTTCAGCAGACCGGGCGCATCCGATGTCGGCGCGAACGGATGGATCGCGTTGAACGCGGGCCAGGTGATGGATTCCATCTCGGCGGTCGCATTGAGCTTCATGGTGCACGAACCCAGCGGGATCATGCTGCGATCGAGGGCGATGTCCTTGTCGGACAGCGCGCGCAGGTAGCGAAGCATTGCCGTTTCCGTACGGTAACGGGTGAAGGCTTCGTGCTGCAGGTAGTCGGAGGTGCGCTCCTGAGCAGCCGGAACCGAATTGCCCTCGGCTTCGATGGCGACAACAGCATCCTCGATCCCGAACGCGTCGAGCACGGCAAGGACGTGGTCGGCGGTCGTGGCCTCGTCGCAGGAGATACCGACATGATCGGCATCGACCAGACGCAGGTTGATCCCGGATTCCTTGGCCGCAGCGACGACGTCGGCCGCCTTGCCCGGAACCTGAGCGAGCACGGTGTCGAAGAACGAATCGTGGACGACGGTCACGCCGCCTTCGCGCAGGCCGTTTGCCAACGCGTGTGCGCGGGCAGCGACTCGCAACGCAATCGCCTTGAGTCCCTCGGCGCCGTGGTAGCTCGCGTACATCGCAGCGAGGATGGCGAGGAGCACCTGAGCGGTACAGATGTTGGACGTCGCCTTCTCGCGGCGAATGTGCTGCTCACGTGTCTGCAGCGCCAGGCGGTACGCCTTGTCTCCGTCTGCGTCGATGGAGACGCCGACCAAGCGGCCGGGCAGCTGACGCGCATGCTTGGAGTGCACGGCCAGGTAACCGGCGTGCGGTCCGCCGTATCCCATGGGAACACCGAAACGCTGGGTGGTTCCGAAGCACGCATCCGCGCCGAGCTCACCGGGTGAGGTGATGAGCGTCATCGCGAGGAGGTCTGCGCCGACGGCAACCAGTGCGCCGCGCTCGTGAGCTTCCGCGATGATCGAGGTGTAATCGACGACTCGTCCCGAGGCACCTGGGATCTGGGCGATGACGCCGAAGAAGTCACCTTCCGGAAGACCAGCGGTGAGGTCCGCAGAGACGATCTCGATGCCGAGCGGCTCGGCGCGAGTCTCGATGACGGCGAGGGTCTGCGGGTAGAGATCGGCGTCGACGACAAATCGTGGGGACTTGCTGCGGTTCGCGCGGCGCAGGAGCGTCATGGCTTCGGCAGCGGCGGTGGCCTCGTCGAGCATCGATGAGTTTGCCAGTTCCATGCCGGAGAGATCGGCGACCATGGTCTGGAAGTTGAGGAGGGCTTCGAGACGGCCCTGGCTGATCTCCGGCTGATACGGGGTGTACGCGGTGTACCAGGCCGGGTTCTCGATGATGTTGCGCAACAACACCGGCGGCGTCAACGTGTCGAAGTAGCCGAGGCCGATCATCGACGTCGCGACGGTGTTCTGGGCTGCGAGTGCAGTCAGTTCGGCAAGTGCCTCGTGCTCTCCGACCGGAAGCGGCAGAGCGTCGAGTCCGGCAGCGATGCCGTTCGGGGCAGCGTCGAGGATGACGGAGGGAACGGCCTTGGTTGCCAGTTCGTCGAGTGAATCGACCCCGACGAGTTCGAGGATGCGCGCGAGTTCCGCGGCGTTCGGACCGACATGGCGGTCGGCAAATATACGGCTTGCAGCGTCGATCACGACAACTCCCAGACAGATCGGAGGATCAGGACACACACCGAACTGCGGTGTGTTCCTCCCCCTCTGTCGCATGCTCGATTCCCGAGCGCCTGAGAGATTCGGTAGTGATCCGCCGAAGGCGGAAGCCACAGCCTTTCCCCGTCGGCGGGTGGGTTGTCCCACCGCTTTCCAGAGGCGTCGGAGCCCGTACGGTCCTTGGTGCCTGAGAGATTGACGGGGAGGTATTGCTCCTTCGGCGCCCTGATCCCGCTCACGACTGACCTTTGAGACAAAGACTGAATCAAAGACAAGTTCGGTGAATCGGTATCCGAGGCTCTCCCGTACGCCGGCGACGCAGGCCCAGTCTAGTTGACCGAAACGCCTACCTGCACCGTGGCATCCTCCAAAGAGATGTGACGTACGTTATCCGGTTTTGCGGCTGGCGCGATTCTTGCGTCGCGAAGCCAACTCGTCTTCCGGGTTGGGATCATTTTCGCCGCCGTCGGCCCGCTCGGCGGGGAAGTCGGCGATCGTTCCGGTGAGTTCACGCATCGCGCCACTGACTGCGATGCCGAATACGCCCTGCCCACCCTGGAGGAGGTCGACGACCTCTTCGGGGGACGTGCATTCGTACACGGTGGTGCCGTCGGAGAACAGAGTGATGTTGGCAAGATCGCGGACGCCACGCTTACGGAGGTGATCGACGGCAACGCGGATGTTCTGCAGTGAGATGCCGGTATCGAGCAGACGCTTCACGATCTTCAGAACGAGAATGTCCTTGAAGGAGTACAGACGTTGGCTTCCGGATCCGGCAGCGCCACGGATCGACGGAACAACCAACGACGTCCGTGCCCAGTAGTCGAGTTGGCGGTACGTGATCCCGGCGATCTGGCAGGCACTGGGTACTCGATATCCGACGAGGTCGTCGGGGATGGAATCGTCCGGGAACAGGCCCGGCTGCAGCTCTTCGGAAGACATTTCTGCAGTCGCGGCACTACCGGCTATGCCCGTCCCGCGCTCATTCGACTGTTCTTCCACTGCCGTCTCCCTCTCGCTTCGCCATCATGTAACCAACCTGTGCTATCAGCAGTCACGAGAATCCCGTGCCGACCGAACTTTCAGATGTGAATCCAAGGCAGGTAATTCCATGAGTGGACTTACCCAGAGTACGCCTCGATCGACAAGGCGAGAAGATCTCCACCGCACGCAACGGTAAGTCCAGGAGGGTGCATGGTCAACGCAACACGCCGACCGAGACTCAACCTCTACTTGAGAGTTGAAGACTAAAGTCCGCAACCAGTCAATTCAGGCTAACCATCAGTGGCTTTGAAATCGTCCGGCGAGATGGTGTCGAGGAATTCCTTGAACTTCTCGACCTCGTCTTCGCGCTCGTCGGGAATGACCAGACCGGCCTCGGCGAGAACAGCCTCCGACGCGAAGATCGGAACGCCGATGCGCAGGGCCAATGCAATCGAGTCCGACGGACGTGCCGAGACAGTGGTCTGCTCGTCGAAGACGAGATCCGCGTAGAAAGTGCCCTCTTGCAGGTCCACGATCCGAACTTCCTTGAGGCTCCGACCGAAAGATTCGATCAAGATCTTGATCAGGTCGTGAGTCAGCGGCCGCGCCGGCTCGACTCCCTGTTGTTCGAGAACAATCGCGGTAGCTTCGGTTTGCCCGATCCAGATCGGCAGGTACCGATCGCCGTCGGACTCTCGCAGCAACAGGACCGGCTGATTCTGAGGCTGCTCGACACGAACTCCGATCACACGCATTTCGCCCATCGAGCTTGCCTCCAACCTGACGTGATCCAGCCGACCGACTCCGATGCGGTCGTACTGAAATTCTATTCGAGTGTGCCCCGCTGATCGAGGAACTCAGCGATCGAGACTTCCCCGAACTGCCGATTTGACCAGACACGTGTGCAAAGTCAGTGACAGAGCTGCCAGCTCCCGCACCATTTCCTCGGCACGATCACGTGCTCCGGCGTCACGACCCTTGGCAACCGGTCCGGCGATCTGAGTCACCAGTCCCGCTTCGCGATCAGCAGCCAACTTGAACGCGCGCAGATGGCGAACCTCCAAGCCGTACTCGGACATCGCCTTAGCGGTGCGCGCCAACGTCACGGCATCCTCGTCGAAGAAGCCCGCCGCGCCGGGAACGACCAAACCGGTGCGGATCAGATCGGTCAGAAACCGATCGTCGATGTCAGCGCGCGCGAGAAGATCCTGACGACCGACTCGAACTTCGCGATCGACCCGGAACGCCTCGGGTGAGACATCGCCCGTAGCGATCGACAGGACGCGAGCACGACGAGGCGCAGGAACTTCTGCACTCACCGTCGCTGCGCCACTGTCGATCGCTTCGAGTTGTTCTTTGATCACTTTGAGCGGCAGGTACTGATCGCGTTGAGCGGTCAGCACGAAGCGAAGACGCTCGCAGTCCTCGACAGAGAATCTGCGGTATCCCGACGGTGTCCGTTGCGGGCTGATCAAGCCCTCGGACTCGAGGAAACGGATCTTCGAAATCGTCACGTCGGGAAAATCTGGACGCAACCGATCCAGCACGGAACCAATCGACATTCCGGGCTGGCTCTGCTGCCGCACTGCCGTCATTAGCTACCCGCACCTGCTGACGACTCGCCGACCTGCGAACCGCCGGCACGAGGGCCGGTGAGGAACACCAGACGGAACTTGCCGATCTGAACCTCGTCACCATTCGCGAGAACTGCCGAATCGACAGGCTCACGGTTGACGTAGGTGCCGTTGAGGCTTCCGACGTCGACGACGTGGAAATCTGCATCTTCCTGACGGAACTCGGCGTGACGACGGCTGACGGTCACGTCGTCCAGGAAGATGTCGCTGTCCGGGTGCCGACCTGCCGACGTCGTCGGCTGATCGAGCAAGAAGCGGGATCCTGCATTCGGTCCCCGCTTGACCACCAGAAGTGCGGCTCCGGCGGGAAGGCCTTCCACACCCGAAACCGGCTGCTCGGCGGCCGGTGCTGCAGAGGAGGTGTTGTCGAGCTCATTGAGGAAGTCCGCGCGGAAAACCGAAGTGGTCTCCGCCGGCGACTCCCCATAGCCCGCGTCGTTACCGTTCTCGCTCACTGTTTCTCCTCCTGGGTCAATCATCCAGATCATGAATCACTGGACTACGCAGTGCACTTTCTTCACGAGCATCTTTCACAGTCACGTTCGATACGGCCCTGCGCCCCGACTCGGCACATGCGTACCTAACGACCGTACCCTGCGCAGACCGCCGTGTGCAGCGAGACAGGCCGCGACACAACACGAGTTGGCCGGTCCACGCGCAGGTTTTCTACTCGGACGTGAGTCCCTTGTATGCCTCCGCGTCCAGAGTTGCCGCGAGTGCGGCGTCGAGTGTGGCCTCGTCGGCAACCTCGAGTTCGACCAACCAACCCGTGTCGTACGGGTCGGTGTTGACGAGGTCGGGCTGTCCGTCCAATTCACCGTTCGCTGCAAGAACTTTCGCAGTGAACGGAGCAAAGATGTCGGAGACGCTCTTGGTCGACTCGACCTCACCGAGCGATTCACCGGCGGTCACGTCTTCGTCGACAGCGGGAAGCTGGACGAACACGACGTCACCGAGCTGCGACTGAGCAAAGTCGGTGATACCGACTCGAACTGAGGTCGGGCCGGTTCGCTTCACCCACTCGTGCTCCGCGGTGTAGCGCAGATCGGTAGGTGTATCGAGCTCACTCACAGTGGCTTCCTTTCACAGGCCGTCCGAAAGTCGGACGCAAAAAGATCAATTTCCGGGTTGAGCGTATTGGCGCGGATTCAATTGTCGCAAGACGGAGATCGTGACCTGCTGCGATTGCTCGACGGACGACGTTCCGCCATTGCGTGCGACATTGTCGAAGACGCCTCCGGGAATGTTCAACGCTGCCGCCAATGTCGGCGGATCTCCGATCGCGGTCACAGTGTACGGCTGCTCGATCCGGGTTCCGTCCAATTCGATCTCGCCGCCGCGCCCACTCACCCACGAGTTCACGCCGATACGAATGGGTTCGCCGTTCGCACCTGCGATCGAGACGGCTTCGGCACCGGCAGCACGCAGTTCCTGGATGAGATCGAGAATCACTTCCGATCCGACGCCGCCCGCCGGATCTGTCAGGGTCATCGTCACACCCGGTCCAGTGGCCGGAGCGGTCCCCACTTGAATGGAGAGTGAGGTCAGCCGCGCCCGCGCCTCGTCCAGCGCTGCTCCCGTGTTGCCACCGGCTTCCAAAGTGGCAAGCGATTCCTGAAGATTCGCGACTTCCTGCCTCAGCGCGGCTTCGCGTCGATTCAAATTGTCGAGAACCACCAGGAGGTCGGCAGGGCGCGCGGCGTCGAGTGAATCTCCGGCCACTGTGCTGCGTACCTGTGTGGCAATCGCAACGCCGAGCACGCCCAACAGCACAGCAGCGAGGATTGCGAAGACGACGTTGGTGCGGTGTTTGGACGGTGAACGCAACTCGTGACGACCTTCACCCGCAGTGGTGACGGGAGGTTCTTCTTCCGGTTCGGTCGTGGAATGTTCCGCCATGACTCACGCTCCGAACAGTCGGCGTCGCAATGCCGCTGCGTTGCCGAAGATCCGGATACCCAACACGACGACGATCGCCGTCGAGAGTTGAGTACCGACACCCAACTGATCACCGAGCCAGACGATCAACGACGCGACGAGCACGTTGAAGACGAAGGAAACCACGAACACCTTCGCGTCGAAGATTTCGTCCAGATACGCGCGTAGTCCACCGAAGACGGCGTCGAGCGCCGCAACGACAGCGATCGGAAGATAGGGCTGGATCACGTCGGGCACCTGCGGGCTGAAAACTACGCCCAGGACGATGCCGACGACCAGTGCTGCGAGTCCGTACAGGGCGGAACCGGCCTTCATCGAACTCCTTCTGTCACTTGGGTTCTGTTGGTTCTGTTGCCACTCGGACGGCGCGAGGCGCCGCAGGCGGCAGAGTCAACGAATCGTCTTCGGCCACCGCGAAACCGACTCCGTACAGTTGCGAGACGCTAGACATTCTCACGTAGGCGTCGCTGACGACGAATTTCCGCTGCAGTGCTCGCGTGTCTCCGATCGCCTCGACGAGGTACGGGGAGAAAACAGGTTGGTTGTCGACGAGCATCGCGCCGCCCGCCTGACGAATGGTCACCGTCGGCCCGATTCGCACGCCGCCGACGGCGATCGCCTCCGCTCCCCCAGCCCACAGGGCGTTTACGACGGTCTGCAGATCGCGATCGAGGACAACTGTCTTACCGCCGACACTCCGTTGCGACGCATCCGAGAGGTTCGGGCGTCCGGCCGGGTCGGTCAACGTCACCACCAGTCCCTCCCCGTGAACAGCTTCGGCTCCTGCGCCGGATTCGACCGCTCGCAGTTGGTCGAGGACGGCGCTGCCGCGTGCATCGCCTTCGAGCGCCACGCCGCGCGCGGCGTCGACGGCGCCGCCGAGTGAATCGCGGGACGCGGCCAGTGAATCGATTCGATCCTCCGCATCACGGACCTTCGCCACCAACTCGCTTCGAACCTCTTCGGTGCCGGTCACCTGCTTCGTCGCCTGAACAGCCGAGACCGTGACGATGAACCCGATCAACAGTGCGCCGAGGGCCAGCCACGGCCCCGTCTTCGAGGATCTGTTCTTGGTGTGCTCGTGCTGGCGTTCGAATGCAGTTGCCTCGTAGCCCGGGTCGAGATGTTCGGTCATGAGTGACCGAAGCAGCGACGGTACCGGGTTACGACGGACGTCCTCCCCGGTCGACTTCATCGGGGCACGACCTCGTGGGTTCGCGCAACGTCAACGGCCTTGAGCACGTAGATCGCGGCAGTCCACACGTACAGGACGGTTCCCCAGATCAGGAAAGCGAAACCGAAGGCATGGGTGAACGGTCCGATGGCCCAGTCTCCGTGCCCGGCAAGAATCAACGGCAGCGCGAACATCAGTAGGAAGGTCGCAGCCTTGCCGAGATAAACCACCTCGGGCGGTGGCAGGCCACGCCTGCGGTAGATCGGCAGCGTCAACGCAAGCAGAAGATCACGGCCGATGAGTATCGCTGCGACCCACCAGGGAATGAAATCGCGGGCAACGAAGGTGACCAGTGTCGTCACGACGTACAGACGATCGACCAGCGGGTCGAGAAGCGCTCCCAGACGCGAGGTCTGTCCGAGCACTCTGGCCAGCTTGCCGTCGAGCCAGTCGGTGAACCCGCTGAGCATCAGCAGCGCCAATGCCCAGCCGTCCGAGTGCGTGACGAGCAGCAGGTAGGCGAACAGTGGCAGAGCGAGTAGACGCACGATACTGAGCACGTTGGGAACAGTGAGAATCCGATCCGTGGGGATCGGTTCTTGTTCGCCAGAGTTCACTGCACACACCTCGCGTCGTTCGATTGCCGTGCGGCCAGCTTTCCACAGCACGACGGACTATTCGCCGAGGCGCCGTAGCCTGAACTGTCCCGAGCGTGTCGAGCTGCCCTTATCTCCAGGCGAACACCGGCTGCTCGAGCTTGTCGATGCGCGTGTGCCGTCCGTTCAGCACTTCGCGGAACTGATAGATGACGGCTCCGGTCGGCGCATGGATCAAGCTCGTTCGGAACGGCCATTGGATCACCGGGTTCGGTGACTCCTCGATGGTGACGAAGCGCGAGTCCACGTCGAGCTCCTCCGACGTGACGGCATACACCTGGGCCACCTCGTCGGGATTGGGTACCAGTCCCCCGATGTCGTCGCCCGACCACATGACGAACGGCCGGATCACGAATCCCGAACGAGTGACGTAGTCGTCGAGCCGGCCGATGATCTTCGACTCGGGAACGTCGACACCCAGCTCCTCGGAAAGTTCCCGAACCGCTGCCTGTTCGGACGACTCGCCCGGGTCGACGCTTCCGCCCGGCAACGCGAATTGACCGGGGTGGGCGCGCATCTTGCTCGGCCGCTTCGTCACCGGGAACACTGGTGTTCCGTCCGCAGTCCGCATGACGACGATGACCACCGACGCCGAGCGCCTTCCGTCCAATTCGACCGACCGAGGTTCGAAAGCGGCAAGTGAGGCGACCACGTGGTCCCGATTCAGTAAATCTCCGTTCACCATGGCTCGACAGTAGCGCCACGAGACTGAGACCCTCAGCCAGTCTGGTCCATTTTGGCCGCTTCGCCTGATTATCGGTCTGTATTCCTGTCATGCTGAACAGGCAGAATCCACCGTGCGGCATGGCGAGAAGAGAACCTCGATGGCTGAGCAGTCCCAGACCCCCACCCCGCAGACCGACCAGAGCGCGCCGGGCGCGTCGAATCGGGCCTCTCGCTTTGCCTCCGACACGCTGAGCGTCCTGCGGCGTGTGCCGTTCACCGCGAGCGTCGTGCTCACCATCACCGTCGTCGGGATCGCGACCGGCGCCCTGTGGAATCACGTCCGTACCTACTCGTGGTTCAACGACATCGCCTACGGAGTTCCTGCCTTGCAGGAAGGCAAGTGGTGGACTCTCGTCACGGGGTGGTTCTTCGGATTGACGCCGGGTCAGTATGTTTCGATCATCGTCGTTTTTGCCTTCGCGGTCGGCTGGTGCGAATGGCGCCTGGGAACCAAGAACGCGGCCATCGTCACGATCAGCGGTCAGTTGGCGGGCGAACTCGGTGCATCGCTCCTCCTCTGGGCGGGCAGCCACACCGACTGGGATTGGGCTCGCAACCTCGCCACCCACCGCGACGTCGGCGTGACCACCGCAATCATCGCCGCACTCGCCGCGACCACAGCAACACTCCGCTCGCCCTGGCGAATGCGAGTCCGCGCCATTCTGTGTGCGTACATTGCGATCGCGTTCCTCTTCGAAGGCCGCCTCGCCGACGTGCAGCACCTCATCGCGGTCGCGATATTCCTGCCGGTGGGCGAGAAGTTCTTCGGCGACGGAGCGCGCGGGTTCATCCCCCGAACGCGACGCGAGATCCGCCTGCTCGGATTCATCGGCCTGCTCCTGATCGGCGTGGTCGAGATCGCCGTCTGGCTGTTCCCCGGAAGCGGACCGTTCGGGCCGACGGAAGCCGAAACCGGTTCGGGCTGGACGGCATTGATCGACGTGGTCATCGTTGCCCTGATCGCGGACCAGTTGCGACGAGGTCGCCGCTGGGCCTGGTGGGTTGCCGTGGTGTTCGGTTCACTGACGGTCTTGGCCACCGCCCTCGTCCTCGTCTCGGTCATCTTCTTCGACTACGAGAGCGCCGGCGCCGTCACGGTCGGTACCGCGCTGCTCTGGCTTCTCGAACTCATCTTGTTGATCAAGGGCCGCCACGCTTTTCACGTACCGATGCGGCGCAAGATTCGAGGCGGGCCGTTGTCCGGGAACGATCCGCGCGCCGCCGCTCGGGAACTGCTCAAACGACACGGCGGCGGAACCATGTCGTGGATGACGACGTGGGACGGCAACAGTTACTACTTCGGCGAGTCGGGTGAGAGCGTCGTTGCATTCCAACGGCATGTCGGTGTCGTCGTGGTCCTGGCCGATCCGATAGCGAGCCCCGACCGACTTGCCGCAGCGGTCGACGAATTCACGACGATGTCCGAAGCCAACGGCCTCACTCCCTGCTTGTTCTCCGTGGGGAAGGAGACAGCCGACGCCGCCACCCGGCGTGGCTGGCGCACCGTTCAGGTCGCCGAAGACACGATCGTCGACCTACCAGAACTGCAGTTCACCGGTAAATCCTGGCAGGACATCCGCTCGGCGCTCAACAAGGCCAAGAAGGACGACATCACCTTCCGGATGACAACATTGGCCGACGAGCCGTTCTCCGTATTGGCTCAGGTGCGCGCCATCTCCGAGGAATGGGTGGGCGACAAGGGGCTACCCGAGATGGGGTTCACCCTCGGAAGCGTCGAGGAGGCGCTCGACCGCGACGTCCGGGTCGGCTTGGCCGTCGACCCGACCGGAAGCATTCACGGCGTCACCTCGTGGTTGCCGGTGTACGGCGAAGGCGGCGTGGTTCAGGGTTGGACACTCGACGTCATGCGTCGACGTCCCGACGGGTTCCGTCCGGTGGTCGAGTTCCTCATCGCATCGTCGGCCCTCGAGTTCAAAGAACAAGGTGCCCAATTCGTCTCACTGTCCGGAGCACCGCTCGCCCGCAGCGACGACGGCGCCGACGCCGCATCGATGGACCGCCTGCTGGACATGCTCGGAGCCGCGATGGAACCGCTCTACGGCTTCCGGTCTCTTCACGCGTTCAAGAAGAAGTTCAAGCCGAGGTACGAACCCGTTTTCCTGTGTTTCCGCGACGAGGCCGACCTGCCTCGGATCGGAATCGCACTGACGCGTGCCTACCTGCCCGACGCAACGGCTCCTCAGCTGATCAAGCTCGCCACCAGCAAGAGTTGACGCCGTGCGGTCCTGGTTCGAGCACACGGTCGTCGACACCGGCAGGCTCCCGCTGTTCTTCCTCCTACTCGCCTTTGTCCTGACGTTCCTGTTCATCCGCTTCAGCGTCCGGATGATCCGGGCCGAGGTCTCGTGGTGGCCAGGCAATGTCACGCCCGGTGGAATGCACATCCACCACATGGTTTTCGGTTTGATGATGATGCTCGTGTCCGGCTTCGCCTTCATCGCTCTGGCCGACTATCACACCCCGATCGCCAATTGTGTTCTCGCGTCGGTGTTCGGTATCGGCAGCGCGTTGGTCCTCGACGAGTACGCGCTCGTGTTGCATCTGCGCGATGTCTACTGGGCCGAGGAGGGTCGCTCGTCCATCGACGCGGTGTTCGTTGCCATCGCGATCTCGTTCCTTTTCCTTCTCGGGGTCCACCCGATCGGGTTCGCGGGAGAGTTCGACCCGTACGAGCAGGACCGTAGCCTGGCGACGTTGATCGGCGTTGTCGTCGCGATCGTCATCCAACTCGGACTCGCCGTGATCACGTTGATGAAGGGCAAACTCTGGACCGGCTTGATCGGGCTGTTCTTCACCCCACTTCTGTTGATCGGAGCAATTCGGTTGAGTCGCCCGGGTGCCCCGTGGGCGCGCTCGCGTTACCGCGACAAGCCGGCGAAGATGAGCCGGGCAGTGGCCCGTGAACAGCGTTATCGCGAGCCGATGATCCACGCGAAGATCTACGTTCAGGAAACGGTGTCGGGAAGTTTCGGTTCCACTCCCCCGCCCCCACCACCGCTCCCCGTCGTCGACACCACAACCCCCACGTCGAAGGTCGGATTGTCGCGGCGGCTCTCGGACAGAATTCGCTGGCGTCGAACTCGCCGACGACTACGAACAGTCCCCGTCTGGCGTCTCCCCGTGATCCTCGTCGTCCTGTCCGTCGTCACCGCGAACATCCTCGTCGGGATCGACGGAGACCTGGTCAGCGACGGCGACGTCGGTACCATTTCCGAGGGCGTCGACGCCGGGGCCACCGCGACGCTGCTCAGCGTCATCGCCGGCGGGATGATCACTCTCACCGGTCTGGTGTTCACCGCCATCACCCTCGCAATGCAGTTCGGCGCCTCGCAGATTTCGGTGCGGGTGGTCCCGATGCTTGCGCAACAGCGAGTGATGCGGTGGTCGATCGGCATGTTTCTGGCCACGTTCGTCTTCTCGTTGATCATTGCGCTCGATCTGGCGCTCGATTCGGAGAATTCCTCACCGACCATCTCCACGGCGATCGCACTGCTTCTGGCATTGGCCAGTGCGATCCTGTTCATCGCGTTGGTGGCGAAGGTCGGGTCGATTCTCAATTCCAGTCGGTTGCTGCGTTGGATAGCGGCCCAGGGCCGGAGCGCGACGATTCGTGCCTATCCGCTATACGAGGACCTGCCCTCTGGCGCACCGAAACCCAGTCAGCCGCTCCCCCTACCCCAACCGCGCGAGTCCGAGAACTCCGAGAGCGCCGACGCACTGGTGATTCGCCTGCGCCACCTCTCACCCGACGGCCGGATTCTGCTGGCGATCGATCTCGCACGACTGCAGCGGTTGGCCGGCCGCTGGGACGTCTCGGTCGAAGTCGTCCCCAGCATCGGCGAGTTCGTCGCCCAGAACGCGCCCCTCTTCGAGGTACGCGGACCCTCGCTGAAGGTACGCCCGGACACCTTGATGTCGTGCTTGATCTTCGGTGACACGCACAGCCCGGTCGTCAGCCCCGGTGCAGCGCTGCAGTCGATCGTGGACATCGCGCTCAAGGCACTGTCACCCGCCATCAACGACCCGGGCCGAGCCGTCCAGGCTCTCGACCACATCGAAGATCTTCTGGTACTTCTCGCCCCGCGGGTCCGCTTCGACACATCAACCTCGGATCTCACGCTGATCAGAGGGCAGCAACGCACCTGGACCGATTACGTGTCCGTCGCCACCGACGAGATCCGGCACTTCAGTACCAATTCCGCGCAGGTCAAGCGTCGTCTACGCGCGGTATTCGCAACCTTGCTCGAAGCCTGCCCGCCGGACCAGCACCCTCCGCTACTCGAGCGCGTCGACGCACTCGATGCGCAATTGACCCGAGAATGGACCGGCGCACTCGACCTTCGGCTCGCGAGTGTGGCGGATCCGCAGGGATTGGGCTCCGAAGCCGGGGCGACCGGAAGAATTCACCCGCTGATCATCGGGTCTTCGGAACTTCCGGACGATCGTTCATCCGGGCAGGCCGAGTCGCGTTCCCAGCCAACCTAATTGACTCGCCAATCCAGCCGACCACACCTGGAAGCTGTGCCCTCCGTCGACCTCGGCGTACTGGACGTCCATCCCTGCGGCCTTTGCGGCTTCGTAGAGCGTTTGAAGACCTGGGCGGTAGTCGTTGTCCTGTTTGCCGACCACGAACACCCCGGCGCTGTCGGGGAACTTCTTCTCCCGGAGCAGATCCTGCGGATTCACTGCCACGAACGCGGCTTCATTGCCGCCGAACGCTGCATCGACCGTCTGCTTGCGATCGCCGAGTGTGGGTTCGATCTGACCGGACAGATCCAGGAACGTCGGATAGACCGCGGGGAAGTTAGTCGCCATCTGGAACGCGCAGGTACCGCCGTAGGAAAGTCCCCCGATCGCCCACTTCCTCGGGTCGGGATCCACCTGGAGGTTCCCGCGCACCCAGTCGGGAACATCGCGCGAAAGGTACGTCGCGACGTTCCCGAGTTGAGAATCGACGCAGAGCGGATTCGCCAGTTCCGACCCGGTCCCGTCAGCAACGACGACAACGGGAGCCAAGCCCGAATGCGCAGCGGCGTAGGCGTCCATGGTCTGGACGAGACGTCCGCCCTGTAGCCAGTCCTCGGGCGCGCCTGGTTGGCCGGCCAGCAGGACCAACACCGGCAACTCCGGTCGTGGGTTGGTGAAATACGCGGGCGGTAGGTAGATCTCGGCGTCGCGGGCGCTGAATCCGGAGACCGTCCCCGCAATCGTGACCGTGCTGACCTTGCCCGCCGACGGCATGTCCGCGGGATCCTTCCATTGCGAAACCGGTACCGCCCCGTCCTTGCCGTCGTCCAGGTCGGCGAGTGAAACCTTCTCCGCGTCCGAGAGTCCCAGCGCTGTTCCCAACGTCGGATACGACTGGAACTGCAGATTCACGTGAGCCGCGCTCGACACGACCACCAGGAGCACCGAGACCACGGTGAGCACGCGACCGTCGATCCGCGTCGCCGCAAATACCCGCGAAACACCCAGCAGCACGCCGAGAATGCCCAACCCGATCCACACGTAGACCGGACGGGCAATCGGATCGGGGAACGGGTGCCACACCTTCTCGATCAGCCAGTACAGCACGAGAGTGATCGCGATTGCCGCGACGATGCAGACCGGAATCGAGATCAGCACGTGACGCCTCGATCTCGAGAAGATCAGCCAGAGAAGTGCCAGAATTCCGAGCACCGTCACCACGGGCGGAACCGGGCCCGTGACCAGCGACAGATCCGTGATCGTGTGCACGTCGTCTCCCGTCGCAGCCCTGTTTAGACAATATCCAAGAACAGGACATTTCGGAGCTGATGGCGTCAGATCACTGCGTTCGATGCCTGGGCACGTAGGTCTCGGGCCAGGTGATCCCGACGCTCGAGAACAAGCCTCCGCAGCGACGCGGGCGCCTCCGCATTGGCCTGGATCCAGGAATCGGCAGCAGAGGTGTCTTCAGCTGCCGGGAAGAGCCCGTTCACCAACCGTCGCGCGATCTCGATGCTGCGTTCGGACCACCACTTCCCCAGGGACGAGAAGTACTCTGCCGCATATCCCTCGATCAACGACGGGTCCGTGCCCGAACGGAATCCGGCGATCGTCGCATCCAGGCGGTCGTTCGAGAGTGAGCCGTCAGTGGTCGCCGACGCCCAGGCAGCCGCCTTGGTCTCGACATCGGGAATCGACGCCGCGGCGCGGACGTACGCCGTTCGACCCGCTGACGTGCTGTCCTTGCTCAGCTCACCATCGAAGTCGCTCACACTCGCATGGCCGGTCGCCGACAGGGCGATCCACAATGCCCACCGCAGATCAGGATCGAGAGCCAGTCCGACCGGCCCCGGGCAGGTGCCGTCGAGTATCGACCGCACCTCGTCGGCGCGAGCATCGTTGACCGCTGCAGCGGCCGACAGAGCCCGTGCCCATGCCAGCTGTCTTCCGGACTCCGGTTCGGCTTCGAACACCGCCTTCCAGGTCGTTTCCAACCAGCCTGCACTTACATTGGGCCGCAAGCTTTTCGGAACGTAGTGAAGAACCGCGTATTGGGCATCGGTCAGGATCGAGCTGAGAATCGCAAGATCTGTCTCCGCGGGAGCGAATCGTTCCACCATGTCGAGGTACCGGAACACCGAGAGCTGCGCATCACGCACCGAGTTCCACAGCGACGACCAGATCACCCCGCGCGCAAGCGGATCGCTCACGCGGTCCAGGGATGCCTCGACAGTGGACAGAGATTCCGCGTCCAATCGCACCTTGGCGTAGGTGAGGTCTTCGTCGTTGAGCAGTGTGAGTGCTCCGGGCGGAAGGTCGACCGACGTGCGTGATTCGGTGATGTCGAGTTCGACACGTTCGGTGCGAACAAGGTCTCCGGACTCGTTGTAGTCGTAGATTCCGACTGCGAGCCGATGCGGCCTCGGGTCCGTCTGGACCAGGTCTGTTCCGTCGAGCGACAGCGTGGACACTCCGGTGGTCTGCAACCAGATTCGGGCCCATTCGCGCACATCACGTCCGGAAGTCTCCGCGAGCACGTCGAGCAGATCAACCAGCGTGGTGTTCCCGAAGGCGTGGGCCTTGAAGTACCGTCGTGCCGCTTCGAAGAACGCGTCACGGCCGACGAACGCCACGAGTTGCTTGAGGACACTGGCGCCCTTGGCGTAGGTGATTCCGTCGAAGTTCAGCTTCGCAGCTTCGAGATCGACGATGTCGGCGACGATAGGATGCGTGGTCTGCAGCTGATCTTGGAGGTACGCCCACGCCTTCCGCTTGATGGCGAATGCCACCCAGGCATCGGTGAAGCGAGTAGCTTCGGCGCTGACCAGCGATCCCATGAAGTCGGCGAAGGATTCCTTGAGCCACAGGTCGTCCCACCAGACCATGGTCACGAGATCGCCGAACCACATGTGCGCCATTTCGTGCAGGATCGTGTTGGCGCGGCGCTGATGCTGCTCGTCGGTTGCGGTGCCGCGGAACACGTATGCCTCGGTGAAGGTCACCAGTCCCGGGTTCTCCATGGCGCCGAGGTTGTACTCGGGGACAAAGATCTGGTCGTACTTGCCGAACGGATACGGATAGTCGAAGTACTCGGCGTAGAAGTCCAACCCCTGACGGGTGATGTCGAAAACGTTCTCCGCATCGAGGTACGGAGCCAACGACGCCCGGCACAGCGCACCCAACTCGAAAGTGAGTTCGCCGCGACTCCACGACGACGCCACGCGGTGATACGGCCCGGCCGCGATCGCGGTGATGTAGGTCGAGATCGGCAGCGTCGGGGCGAAAGTGACGCGTTGTGCACCGTCCACGGAGAGAGTCTGGGTCGCGGGCTGATTCGACAGGACTTCCCAGCCGTCAGGTACTGTCACCTCGAATGTGAAGGGCGCCTTGAGGTCCGGCTGCTCGAAGCAGGCGAAAACACGCCTGGCATCGGCAGGCTCGTATTGCGTGTACAGATACGTCTGATCGTCAGCGTCGTCGACAAATCGGTGCAGCCCTTCACCGGAACGGCTGTAGTTGCCGTGAGCTGCCACCCGAACGACGTTCGATCCGCCGAGTCCGCGCAGCACGATCCGGGATCCGTCGTACTCCACCGGAATCGACGCACCGTCGACGTCCACGGAATCGACTGCAGCACCGATGAAATCGAGCCACGTGGACTCCACCGAGGACGTCAGATCAATTGTCGTGACCGTCGAAAAGGTCTTCACGGCGGAGTCGACCGCCGATCGCAGATCCAACTCCACCCGGTAACCGGCGACGGAGATGGCTCGAGATCGTTCGGCGACTTCGCTTCGATTCAGGTTCGCAGTACTCACGCACTCGATCCTGCCAGGCCGCGCGCGGCGATGTGAGCCGCCGTGCGCCTATCCCTTGAACGCGCCCTGCCAGACGGTGTCGAACGGCGTGTGTGCCGAGACGCGGCCTTCGATGCCCGCCGTGACGAACTTCTTTGCCAGAGCGACGGCTTCTCCCACGTCGGCGCCTTTTGCCAGCTCCGCGGTCACTGCGGCGGCCAGCGTGCAACCGGCACCCGAGACGCGCTCTTCGCCGACCTTGGGGGCGGAGAGAACAGTCACGTCGGTCCCGTCGAACAACACGTCGACGGCGTCGCCACCGGCGAGTTCGACACCGCCCTTTGCGAGCACGTACTTGGGTCCGAGGTCGTGGATACGACGTGCGGCCTCGATGAGGTCGTCGACGCTTTCGATGCTGTCCATTCCGGCGAGGGTGCGTGCCTCGAACAGGTTGGGTGTGACGACTGTGGCGAGCGGGAGGATCGAATCACGAAGTGCTGTATCGGTATCGAGAGCCGCGCCGGGCTCCTGGCCCTTGCAGATCAGGACCGGGTCGAGGACGACGTGGCGCCAGGACTGCCGACGCAGGCCCTCTGCCACAACCTCGATGGTGGCGGGCGTGCCCAACATGCCGATCTTGACGACGTCCAGATCGTGAGCCGCAGTCGCAGCCTCGATCTGATCAGCGATCACGTCAGGAGCGATCGGTACGAAGCGATGACCCCAGTTGTTCTTGGGATCGAACGAGACGATACATGTGGTGGTCGCTACGCCGTAGACGTCCAATGCCTGGAACGTCTTCAGGTCGACCTGCAGGCCGGCACCGCCAGTCGCTTCGGACCCAGCGATGACATAGGCGAGGTCAACCACAGCACAATCTCCTTCTTCGGACTTTCGAAACGTGCGTGGATGGCCACGAACGCGGGACCCAGTTTATCAACCGTTCCGACGTCTGGTTTTCGGCTATGCGGGCACCGGACTTCCCCACGCGACGTCGTTGTCCTCGTATCCGAACGGCGGACCGACGAACTCGCCGCCGCAGGTGATCAGCGCGAGGGTTTCGGGTCCGTCGAGGCTGTTCAATCGCTCGACCGGCAGCTCGCCGTCCTTGCCGTAGTGATCGACCGCATCGATACGGTAGTTCCAGGTCTGTCCCCCGGCGCCCGCCACGGTCACGACCGAGCCGATTTCCAGTGTCGAGAACTTCTTTCCGAAACCGTCACCCTGATAGATGTCGTTGATGTGTCCGGTGATCACCACGGTGCCCGCGCCGGAGCCGGGAAATGCCGAATCTGCCCACCATCCGATCTCACTGACATCCTCGGGCGGAATGAGCGAGCCGTCCGTCGTCGTCTTGATCGGCAGGATGTCAGCGGTGCTGTTGCCTGTGCGCAGCGTGGTCGGGACATCCGGACCGTCGACCACCGCGCGAATCTCTGGCGGCAAATCTTGTTGGCCGGTCGCGAGGACGCGGGTCGGCGAGTCACCGTCGTCGGAACATCCGCCGATCAAGAGCATTGTCGCCACTACTGCAGTGGCCCACGTTCGGCTGGCCGTGGATCCAGGTGCCGCTGTCACGGACGAGAAGTCGGGCCGGACGGAATCTGGGAAATTGGTACTCGGTTTCCTACGTCACGACCGGGAAGTGGGTCACCGGAATCCCCACCGTTCCCACCGGAACCGTCACCACCGCTGCCGTTTCCGCCACCGCTTCCATTCCCCCCGCCGCCGGGGCCGGGGCCGGGGCACTCACCTCCCGGATCGGTGGTGTCGCCTGCCAAGACAATCTTGACTGCCGAGAGGTTGACCGTCTGGTTCTGCGCGACTTGTCCAGGAGTTGTGACGTCGAATGCGAGCTTGGCACGTACGGGGATGACCGAACCGTCGTCAGCGTCGGTGACCGTTGACCCTGACCGGCCGAGATCTTGGGTCAACGTCATTCTGGAGATCAAATCCTGATCTCCGGTCAAGCCGGCGCCGTCGATCCGAAGGGTCCCTCGGACGGGACTTCCGTGGGCTCTGATCGTCACCGATGCGCGAAACTCGAGGATGTCTCCCGGCACTGTCCGCCACGCCTCGATCGAGTTGATTTTCGTTCCAGGCGATCCAGTCGAGATGTCGTACCAACCGTCGATCACGGCCGGATCGAGTGACATCGAATTTTCGTTGATTTCCGAGTTGCACGCGCGGGTGAGCGAAACGGGGGCAGCCGATCCCACTGCGGGGAGTGCTGTCGACACAACGGTCGCCAAGACGAAGGCCGTCGCGGTGATGCCCGCGGTACGCCTGCCGAAGATCGTCATTCTCTCGCTACCTTTTTCCGCGGACCGTAGCTTCCGGTCAATTCAGTCAAAATACCAGTACAGCTGGACAAATAGGTCGAATTCCGTGCCGAATTCTTCTTGTTTTCTGTGAACTTCGGTTACGAGCAATTTCTCCGCACACGCGTTCCGGCAAGGGGTACATCGGATCAACTGGGGTCAGAAGTTATATTTCGCCCGCACATCGGAGCAGATCGCACTGATTTCTCACCGCATTGGACAGGTATTTCCGTTTCATAGCGGTCAGCCGGTGGAACAACGATCACTACAACGAGCGTGCCGGGCACGTGTCCGGTCGCCCCCCACCGAATCAAGGGAAACCGTCATGTCGGATACAACATCAGTCAAGCAGGGTTTCGCGGTAGGAACATCGATCGGGGCAGCCGTCATCTTGGTGACGGTCGGCATCGTGCAGTTCTTCCAAGGACTCGCTGCCGTCGCCGAAAACGAAGTGTTCGTAGTCGGGATCGACTACGTCTATCAGTTCGACCTGACGACGTGGGGTTGGATCCATCTCGTGTTGGGCGCGCTCGTCGCACTCGTCGGGCTCGCACTGTTCACCGGAGCGGCCTGGGCACGGGTGTCGGCCGTCGTGATCTGCGCGATCTCGATCATCGCGAACTTCTTGTGGCTGCCGTACTACCCCTGGTGGTCGACTCTCATCATCGCGCTGAACATCGTCGTGATCTGGGCGGTGTCGACATGGAAGCCCACCCAGACGACGAACGCCACGGCGCACGCATCGTCAACGCCGACTCGATCAGCTTGAGTTGAAAGTATGTGTAGGTGGATGGCGTATTCGGGAGAACCGATACTCGCCCATGACCTGCTGTTCCGACCACAGCACTCGCTGATCGACCAGAGCCTGCATTCTCAACTCGGGGCGACGACGACAAATGGCGACGGCTTCGGAATCGGCTGGTACGGGGAAGGCCCACAACCGGCAGTGTTCAAGAGCATCGAACCCGCGTGGAACGACTCGAACCTGCGCGAGGTCACCTCCCAATTGCGTACCCCTCTGCTGTTCGCCCACATCCGCGCCTCGACGGGAACTGCAGTGCAGCGCAGCAACTGCCACCCGTTCCGGCACCGGCAGTGGTTGTGGATGCACAACGGTTCACTACACGGATTCCACGATATGAAACGGGAATTGGTGACTGCCATTGATCCGTCGCTCTTTCCGGATCTCGAAGGATCGACGGACTCGGAAACTCTGTTCTTCCTCGCGCTGACGTTCGGCCTGACCAACGATCCGTTCGAAGGTGTCGCGAGGGCCGTCGGATTCGTCGAGCACACGGCTCACTCGCAGGGAATCGACAATCCGGTTCAGATGACCGTCGCCACGTCGGATGGCATCTCCACCTGGATCTTTCGCTATTCCAGCGAGCACCAGTCGAGGTCGTTGTTCTTCTCCACCGAGATTTCCACGCTGCGCAAGCTCCATCCAGAGGTGGAAGCCCTGCACCATCTGAGCGAGGAGACCCGAATCGTCGTCTCCGAGCCTCTGCGCGACCTTCCTGGCGCCTGGAACGAGGTTCCCGAATCCGCCGCAGGCGTCATCCGGCCCGGACGGGACGAGATGCGGAACTTTGTGCCGATCCCACCAGCCTGATTGGGTCATACAACCAGGCGTAGCTATGAAATAGCTTGCATTCGAAGCGCTTTCACGAAAACTGAGAAAACGGAAACTCGGCACACTAGTCACGCGAGAGGATGAGCCGGAACGCCAAGCGAGCCTTCTCCGTATCCGGAGTGCCACCAGTGAGCAAATCGTTGTAGATGAACGACTCACCCACGCGAACCAGCAGATATGCCATGTCCTCGACGGGCAGGTCTGGCCGAATCTGCTCCGGTATTTCAGCTTCGATCAGCCTTCGCACGGATTCGACCATCGTGCCCTGAATCGGCCCCAGTCCAGTTGTGAGTATGCACAACGCCTTTTGCGGTTCCCGAGTCAAATACGTCCGGAAGAATTCGGTCTCGATTGTCGCCCGTGCATGGTAAGTGAGGACGTCGACAACCCTTGACGCTCCGCTTCCACCGCACTCCTCGAGGCCCATTCGCCACGTTCGGCGCGCCAGCGAATCGAGCACGTCACCGGTAATTGTGTCGCGATTCCCTGCACGCCGGAACAAGGTGGTCCGATCCACCCCCAACTCGGTGGCCAAAGCGTTCACATCGAGCGGTTTTCCGGCTGCGAACTGTCGTCGGGCGGCACTCAACGCTTCCGCGCGGATGTCACGTGTCTCGGCCATGGAGTGAATGTATCGCTGACGACGTGCTGGTCGGTAGCCGGAGGCGATCAGACGGCGCCATCGACGGCAATCGTTGCAACATTCATTGACTTTGTTGCAGGTGAGTGTTTATTGTTCCCCGGTACGTGATTCCAGTCACAACAATTCAGTTGTTTACGGAGGAATGCGATGAACGATCACACGTGGACGACCCGACGATGAGCCCACTTCTGCAAGTACGAGACCTCACGGTTGACATTGGGACAGAATCGATTTCGAACAGACTCCTCGACCGAGTGAGCTTCGAGTTGGGGTCGGGCGAAATCACCGGCCTCGTAGGAGAGAGCGGGAGCGGAAAGACACTGACCGGACTCGCTCTGCTCGGTCTCTTGCCCCGTACGGCAACAACCAGCGGAAGCATCCGTTTGGAAGGACAGGAACTTGTGGGTCTGCCCGCCGCCAAGTTGAGGAAAATACGCGGTCGCGACGTCAGTATGGTCTTCCAGGACCCGAGTTCGGCTCTCAACCCCTCCGTCAGCATCGGTCGCCAGATCGTCGATGTGTTGAAGGCCCACCGCGACATCACGAAAGTCGATGCGGAGGACGTGGCTACAGATCTTCTCCACCAGGTCGGACTGGCCGACCCGAGCAGAACCTTGAAGTCGTACGGGTACGAGCTTTCCGGCGGGATGTGTCAGCGGGTGATGATCGCGATGGCCCTGGCATGCGGTCCGAAGTTGCTGATCGCGGACGAACCGACAACAGCGCTCGACGTCACCATCCAAGCTCAGATTGTCGATCTCCTTCGAGAACTGGCCGAACAGCGCGATCTTGCCGTGTTGTTGATCAGTCACGACCTCGCGGTTGTCGCCGAGGTCGCGGATCGAGTCATCACCATGTTTCGCGGCGAGATCGTCGACGTCGCGCCACGAGACGTGCTGCTTCGGCGGCCCGCGCATCCCTACACGTTCAGCCTTCTCGAGGCGGCACGCTCGACATTCGAAGAAGTCTCCTCCCAATCACCCAAGGCGCGAGGCGATTTCACCAGCAAAGCCCCTGCTGACGGCGTGGGTTGCCGATACGTCGCCCGGTGCAACTACTCCGAGGAGCTCTGCATATCCGATCATCCACTTCTGATCGGATCACCGGAATCGGCAACAAGATGTCACCGCAGCGACGAACTCGAGTTGCTCGGACTGGTGAGCTGATGAGCAACACCGACGTCATCGTCAACGTTCGGAATCTGGCAGTCGAGTACGGACGCGGACGCAAAGCTCTTCGCGCGGTCGACGACGTCAGCTTCTCCGTACAGAGGGGCGAAACCCTTGCGATAATCGGTGAATCAGGATCGGGAAAATCCTCGACGGCTCACGCTCTCGCGGGTCTGGTGGCTACGGCCGCAGGCTCCATCACTATGAATCTCGACGACCCGGCGTTCGGCAAGGGTGGATCTTCCCATCTCATTTTTCAAAACCCTACGTCGGCCTTGAACAATCGGATGGCCTCATGGGCTTGCGTAGCCGAGCCGATGGCGCCAGGGCGTCTGCGCATCCCACAGTCCTTGCGGCCGAAAGCCGTCGAGCTGTTGCGTCGGGTCGGTCTCGGCGCTGAGCTTGCCGACCGCCTCCCGACCCAGCTCTCCGGTGGCCAACGCCAACGCGTGACCATCGCTCGTGCACTTGCCTCCAAGGCGCCACTGATTCTCTGCGACGAACCTGTTGCCTCCCTGGATGTTTCGCTTCAGGAAGAGGTGTTGCAACTTCTTGCCGATCTCCGAGAAGAACATGACCTCACGTACATCTTCATTTCGCACGATTTGGGTTCGGTGGCACGGATCGCCGATCGCGTCGCGGTGATGTACCTCGGCCGAATCGTCGAGATCGGACCGGCTGCCACGGTCCTGAGGACTCCATCGCACCCCTACACGCAGGCGCTTCTCGCCGCGGCCCCGCACATCGAACTCGAGCGGCGCAGTCGTCGGAAAGCATTGGTGCGGGGCGAGTTACCCGACCCACGGAATCCACCCTCGGGCTGTCGATTCCGCACCCGCTGCCCGTTTGCGATGGATCGCTGTGCGTCGGAAGCGCCGTCACTTCGCGCGGCCTCGAATTCCGCACACAGCTCCGCCTGCCATCTATCGTCCCCGGCCACATCGATCGGAATCTCCAACCCGCCGCAGTAAATGCGTGCCGCGTCAGTCTCCCCCTTCCGAGAAGACCAAAGCGAAAGTCCACCATATGAATCCGCGTCTGTCTTTGCGATCCCGATATCCGATCACACGCTTCCAGAATCATGGGAAAAGTGGCCCACGTGTGCTGGTAGCTGCGTTTGCACTTTCTGCTCTCGTGCTCAGCGGCTGTTCGAGCAGCGCCACCGGTACCGCCGGCGATACCGGACCTGCCGATCCGAACGCCGAACTCAAGGTCGCGACATCGCACGTGCCCGCCTCGCTCGACCCGTGTGCGGGAAACATCGGATACGACATCGACTACTTACAGTTGATGTATGCACCACTGATCGATGCGGAACCTGCCACCCAGAAGTTGCGGCCCGGAATCGCCAGCGAGTGGGGCTTCTCCGGACCGGACAACCTGACGTTCGAGATGACGTTGCAGAACGGCTTGACCTTTCACGACGGTACAACTCTCGATGCAGCAGCAGTCAAGGCAAGCATGGAACACTGCTTGAGTCTCGGAATCGTTTCCGTCCCGACGATCAAGAGCATCGAAGCAACGTCCCCAGATCACATCACGATCTCGTTGAGTTCACCTACCTCCGGCTTACCAGGGTGGCTCAACGGCAGATTGGGAATGGTGGTCTCCCCCACTGCGCTGGCAGCAGCAGGGGCAGACTTCGCCAACAAGCCTGTAGGCGCAGGGCCGTACACATTCACCAGCGCAGTCCCGAACAGTTCATACACATTCAGTCGATTCGACGACTACAAACCGGCGGGTCCACCCAGCCCTCAGCTCGCCAAGATCCAGATCCAGGTGATCTCCAATCCCACAGCGCTGACAAATGCCCTGACATCGAACGCTGCGGATTTTGCATACGGGCTCACACCGTCGAGTGCTCCGATCCTCGAACGCAACCCCAACCTGAACGTCAGTCACGATCCGAGACTCGGAGTTGCGCTCGTCGTGATCAACAACAAGAACCCCGTGGTCAACGATGTCCGCGTTCGTCTGGCGATGCAATACGCGCTCGACCGCAAGGCAATTGCGCGAGCCGCACTGGACAGCACGGAAGGAACTGCGGCGTTCGGTCAATATCCTCCCGGTTCGCAGTTCTACGACGAGGAAACCGAAGATGCATGGCCGTACGACCCGGAGAAGGCCAAATCGCTGCTAGCGGAGGCTGGGTATCCGAACGGGGTCACCGTGCGCGGATTAGCAGGCAATCTACCGCCGTACTCGACCAACGCGGTCCTTGTCGGAGAACAATGGGAGAAGGTCGGCATCAAGGTCGACTTCGTCGAAATGACTGGACCTCAGGCGATTACGGAGTTCGTCGCACACAACAGCGCGGACGTCTTCAGCGTGGGATGGCCCACGCGAGCATCCGCACCGCTCAATTTCGAAGCCTCGCTGGGTTCGCGGTCGTACTTCCGGCAGAATTCCGTCCCCAACGAGGATTTGGAGAAGTTGATCGCACTGTTGAACAACACGTATGACGAAACCGCTCAGCTCGACATCGTCAAACAGATCAATCAAGTCGTGATCAAGTCCGCTGAGTACGTACCGTTGTACTTCACTCCCGACGTGGTCGCCTACACCAAGAACGTCCACGGGGCCGTTCCTGCACTGAACGGCTCCCCCAATCTGACGTACCTCTCGAAGTCATGACGACGACCGTTGTATCGCAAGAGAATTCGTTGGCCCCCGAGCCTGAGAGCGTTCCGACCCGAAACCCTCACCGATCGCCGGTGAATCCTTACATACGGATGATCGGCGTCCGGTTCGCACAGATAATTCCTACCGCGATCATCGCTAGTTTCATAACCTTTGCCCTTATCCGGATAATCCCCGGTGGACCAGCCGAGGCCCTTCTCGGTCCGAACGGCAGCGATGAATCGATCGCCGCACTCAACGAGCGCCTCGGATTGAATCAACCTCTGCTGGTCCAGTACTGGAACTGGGTGGTGTCGGCTCTGCACGGAGATCTGGGAACGTCGCTACAGAACAGCGCCCCCGTCGGCCCACAGATCCTTGCGCGCCTGCCGGCGAGCGCCGAGCTCGTTGTACTCGCACTGTTACTGTCCGCCGTCGTCGCTATACCGCTCGGTGTGTGGACCGCGACGCGGCAGGGACGACGCAGCGATGGTCTGACCCGCACGGTTTCGGGGATCGGACTCGCGGTACCGGACTTCTTCCTCGCTATCGTGCTGGTCGATGTCTTCGCCCTCGGTTTGGGAGTTCTACCGGTGCTCGGCTGGGTTCCTCTCGAGAACAGTGTGATCGACAACCTGAGCCATTTGGTCCTACCAGCAACGGCGCTCGCTGCCGGCGCAGCATCGATTGCGGTTCGGCAGACCAGGGCTGCGATGATCGAGACACTGTCAAGTGACTACGTACGAACTGCGCGTGCGATGGGTATCGACGAGCGGAAGATCGTGTGGCGCTACGCGCTACGAAACATCGTTCCCACGATTGTCACTGTCTATGGATTGCTCGCCGTGGCGATGCTGGGTGCGACGGTCATTCTCGAGCAGATCTTCGTGCTGCCGGGCCTCGGGAGCGCTCTCGTCATTGCGATCGACACGCGAGATTATCCGATGCTTCAAGGCATTGTGTTGCTGTTCGTCGTGATCGTGCTTCTCGTGAACATCCTGGTCGACGTCGTCAACAACATGATCAGCCCACAATTGAGGAAGGGAACGATCTCGTGAGCCAACTCGCGTTGACCACCGCAGGCGAGACCCGCTCCAAGTGGGCTCTCCCTCGACTGCACCCCGGATTATGGCTCAGCTACTGCTTTCTCGGCACGCTGATAGCGGCGTCCGTCTTGGCCTCGTTCGTGGCTCCACACAGTCCGACCGATCAGAACCTGACCAACACGTTCGCCGGTCCGAGTGCACAGCACCTGCTTGGCACTGACGGCTTCGGTCGTGACGTGCTCAGTCGATTGATCTGGGGAGGACGCTCCGCCTTCTTCGGCGTCGCGATCGCTGTCGCCGTCAGTCTGCTGTTGGGAATTCCGTGGGGGTTGATCGCCGGATATTGGCCACGCTGGATCGGCGCGTCACTCCTCCGGGTGGCGGACGCATTGCTGGCATTCCCAGGTTTGGTTCTCGCAGTGGCTATTACCGGTGTTCTGGGGCCGAGCCTGATCACGTCGATGTCAGCGCTCGGAGTCGTCTATGCACCCACAATTGCAAGAATTCTGGCTGCCGGGGTCAGCGAAACGAGGAACCGAGACTTCGTTCTGAGCGCGCGACTCTCAGGATGCCCGCCGCACGTAGTGCTGCTGCGTCATCTTCTTCCGCACGCAATCGGGCCGGTTGTCGTTCAGGTGACCGTGCTCACCGGCCTGACCTTTCTCGCGCAGGCGGCACTCTCATTCCTGGGGTTGGGAATACAGCCCCCCACTCCGAGTTGGGGCGGTGACTTATCCGATGCGTACCTGCACATCTTGAGTGCACCACAACAGATTCTCCCCTCCGGCATTCTGATTTCATTGGTCGTCCTGGCCGTCTACCGAGTGGGTGATGCCGTCCGGGACCGCATGTATGTCAGAGGGAGATAGCCGGCGTAGAACAACCATCCGACTCGACTGTTCGAAGACCACACCACCAGCATGAAGGACTATCGATGACCTCGATCGCACCAGAAACCGCGCGCCGCGTCTTCCGTGGAGCCGAACCAATACACGGCATGATCTACTTCACCCCTTTCGGCGCGGAAGCATATGCCGCACTGGGCTTTACACACCCTCGAATGGGCTACTTCGCTTCGCGGTCTGCGCCCATGGGCGCAGTAGCGGCTGAAGTCACCATCGCTACGTTCTTCAACTTCAACCCCGAACTGGTACACGCGGTGCTGCCGGAAGCCTGGACAATCGCCACCCCCGAACAGATCCTCACCGCTCGACTCGACGCTGTCGACCGTTCGCTGCGCAAGGCCTGGGGAGAACATGTCGACGGCACCGAAGTTCGCGAAGCTGCCGAACTCGCACGTCGAGCCGCGGAACGCGCCTGCAACAGACCACAAGGGCGACCCCTGTTCGGTGGGCACGCATCATTGCCGTGGCCTGAGGAGCCTCATCTCGTGTTGTGGCATGCCCAATCCTTGCTCCGGGAGTTTCGCGGAGATTCTCATGTCGCACTTCTTCACGCCGAGGGACTCAACGGTGTCGAAGCGTTGGTAGTCCACGCCGCAACCGGTGATGTTCCTGCTGCTGCTCTGCAAATGAGCCGGGCATGGGACAACGATCAGTGGGCGGAAGGCGTCGAAAGTGTGCGGGCGCGTGGATGGCTCGAAGACGGCCCCGAGCTTCACCTGAACGAGGTGGGTCGTGATCGCCGGAAGCGGGTTGAGCATCAGACCGATGTGCTGGGGTCGTACCCGTACGAAGCGATCGGAGAGACCGGATGCAGTCGACTGATCGAAATCTCGGAACGTCTCTCCGGTGAGGTGATCGATGCAGATCTCGGATTTCCGGCAGCACTGGCAGCACGTCGCCGATTGCGTGCGTGACAGCAGGTCGTGAGTGTCGAACGTGGCTGGTGGTGATACGACGAGGGTGTCACCACCAGCCCCTTCACACAATTATCGCCGAAGTCGGCTGCGCCCCCAATCTGCACAGGGAGAAGGCATCCGGATGAGACTGCCGTTGTGCCGAATTCTCCCGCGGGATGGGTCAAGATGGCCAGATGTGGAAACAGGCACTCGGGTTTGCTTTGTTCGGGGCGGCCGTTGCCTTGGTCGCCGCGTCGCTGACACAGGGGACTTCACAGGCATCGGACACGATCACCCTCTTTTCGGGTGGCATGACAATCTCGGGCTTCGCGGGTGAACCGCAATGGAACTGGCCGATAGAGGCTGCGGTGATCGGCGCCGTTCTGGGCGCGCTGACCGGGTTCGTGCTCCGCCTCGCGGGCGTGCGAATCTCCGGAGGCCAGGACAATCGAATGGTCCGAACTGTGGTGGCAGGCCTCGCAGGCGTCACGCTTGGGCTGACGCCCCTGTTGGTCTTGATCGGCATGGCATTCACCGGGTCGGTTGATATCGGGTGGTCCCCGCTCCTGGTCTATGCCGTAAGCGGTCTCCTGGCTTATGGCATTTCGGTCGCCGCCGTGTTCGGAGTCCTTCGCGCTGCCGGGGATCGACTTACTGTTCGCACGACGCGAGCGGTCGCGGCGATGCTTCCGGTAGGGGCGTTGGCGGCGACTGCTGCGGGTGTCGGTACTGCCTGGAAGCTGGGCTTCTCCACCGCCGCTCCCACCTGGATTGCAGTCGTACTGCTGGTGGTGCTCGTATTGGCCGTGACGTTCGTTGCGGCCCGGGCATGGGCACTGCGGATGCAGGCTCGTGACTTTCCAGAAGTGGCATAGGCGGTGGAACGATTGATTCCGACGGGCGCATCGAGATGAGGGGCGAGCGAATCTTCGCGGGACTCGTCGTCGGCTTTCTGCTCGGGCTGTTCGGCTATCTGCCGTTGGTACTCCTGTGGCAACACTTCGCAGATGTCCCGCAGCCGCAGCTTTATCCGAACCGTTCGTTCACGTCGTTCGGCCCCAACCCTCCACCCCTCACCTACTGGATAAGTTGGGCGGCGCCTGCCGCCGTGTTCGTCATTCTCGGACTTATGACTATTCCCAGCCGCACCGGCAGGCAATTCGCGTTGCCATTGGTGCTCGCGTTCCTTTCTGTGGCGGCAATGGTGGCGTGGTTCTGGATCTCGATGGAACTGTTCTTCAGCCCCGACTGATCACTCACTCGATCGCGTATTGCGAAGCCCGCCGCGAGCACGCGCAGTGGCGCGCTTGTTCTGCAAGGCGATCCCCTGATGCACCGCAGCAACTACCAATGCCAGCACTGCCGCAGGGAGACTCCCCACCATCGACAGCAGAGACGGCATACCAGAGCTGAAAGCGGTAAAGAAACCCACCACTGCAGCACAAAGCATTGTCGCCGAGACGATCCAGGAAACGAATGGTCGCGGGATCACGGCTGGAATGACGCACAGATATGCCATGTCCTCGACGGGCAGGTCGGGCCGAACCTGCTCTGGTATTTCGGTTTCGATCATCCTTCGCACGAATTCGACCATCGTGCCCTGAATCGGCCCCAGTCCAGTTGTGAGTATGCACAACGCCGTTTGCGGTTCGCGAGTCAATTGACGGAAACACCCCAAAACCGCAGCCGGCACGAACGCTGCCAATGCTGCACCGATCCAATTACCCAGTACGACGTCGGCGTCGGACCCGGCGTCGCCAATGGATCAGCAATGTCCAACGCGCGGGAAGTGCGGGAGCGCCAGAACTGGAAATAGAAAGAGCCCCAACGCTAGTCCCAGGACGACGCCCCGCCACACGCTCAATCTCCGGCGGCGAGGCGTCTCCTGGTTGCTCATGTTCTACATGACTCCGGTTCCCGACTCGACAGTTCCGTCGCCGTAGACGAGGTACGGGCGGCCTGCCAGATGGCGTGGTCGACCTCCCACGCAGTGACTACCCGCCCTGTTTCCTCGCTCAGCACCTGAGCAATGTCACGAAGGAGCAAGCGCGCGGAATCCGGTGTTGTTTCCGCTCCGTGGCGAGCGAGCCACCGCAACACCATCCGATCGGGTTTGACCGTGTCCTGGTGCCCGATCAGCATCCACAGATAGCCGCGGCGCACACCCGCACCGCCCTCACCGGGAACTTTCCGCAACGCGGATTCGACCGCGTCGAGCCGGACTGTGGCGGTCAGTAGCCGGCGGGCATCGTCGAGGGTGAGCACGCCGTGTTCACGCAACACCTCCGCGTACCGAAGAACCGCGTCAGCCTTACGTATGCCGCCACGTGTCGAGGTGTTCTGCCGGTTCTTCGTCGTCTCCACCAATGCTTCCACCGAGGTGTAGCGATCGAGAAACGCATCGAGCGGGACCGGATCTGCCGCCTCCGGCACCGACATCTCCACGGACGGCGATTCCACATCGAAGTCCGCCACGACTCGACGGACCACGGGCACAACATGATTGTCGTAGTGCGCACCGATGCTGTAGACAGCGTCGAGCACACAGAAGCTCACCCACCGACGCTCCCGGGGCTTGGGGTCCAGCTCACGAACAGCGGCCACCAGCCGCGCAATGCCCTCATCACTGTGCATGCGCCGAACCGTAACCGACCAGGCAGACACACCTACCCAAAGATCTCATCATTCCACCCATGTTGTTGTCGCGGACGACCCACAAAATGCGCTCCACACCACACAAATACCGAAACCTACCGACACACAAGAACATTCAAAACACTCGAAAACGAGCCCAGAACACCCCACCCGACGCGGCACCACTCCCCACATCACCGAACCCGAACACCCCGCCGGCCCCACCGCCGCCACCTAAATCCACCGGCGCCCCACACACCCACGACAACCGGCAGCCTGTGAACGACGGTCGAAAACCTCATTCCACCGTCGTTCACTTTCGCGGCGATAGACGAATAGACCCAGCTCTGGGCGGTAAGTCACAACTCGAACGACGTCGTTGGCGCCCGGTATAGACGCGGACAGCAAAATGCCCAATGGACCAACGCTGACAAGATTCGGTGGTCGCGGCGCTAGGGCCATGCTTCGCTGGTACCGTCGATGTCATGACTCTGCAGAAAGGCGCATGAGCGCCCACCTCCGGCGTAGGTTCCTGCGCCCTCGACATGTCTTCTTCGCCGCTGCTCACCTGTGGGTGGTCGACGAGCGTCAACCCGTTGCGGCACTGATTGATCCGCACACAGAATCGTTGGCGCGGCTGGTGGCGTGGACCGATCTTCCTCCGACCCCTCCGGGATTCGGCCCAGCACAGATCTCTGCCGACGAGTCCGGTTTATGGATACAGAATCACCGCGACGGTCCCTTGGTTCACATTGGCATCGACGGCATCGACCGTTCCGAATACACCGAAGGGCACCATCTGATCGGCGCGGGACGCTCCGGCGCCTGGTGCATGACGACTACACGCAGGAACAACGACATCGCACCCTCGCCGGATATTCCGCCACGGACGCTGAGGCGCAAACCGGGGGTCTGTCTCGCTAACGGTGTTTCGGCGGTTTTCCATCAGTAAGTTTCCGACCCAGGCCAACGATCAGCGAACGTGATCGCAAACGCGTTCAGAGCAGGTTTCCACCGCACAATCCATCGTGCCTGGCCCTTGCCTGTCGGGTCCAGCGAACGCGTCACCAAATACAAGCATTTCAGTGCAGCCGCCTCCGTGGGAAAATGCCCCCGCGCTTTCACGGACCTCCGATACCTGGCATTGAGGGACTCAATCGCGTTGGTGGAGCACAGCACTCGCCGTATCTCGATGTCGTAATCGAGGAACGGAATGAACTCCTGCCAGGCATTCGTCCACAACCGGATAATCGCCGGATATCGCTCGCCCCAACGTTCAGCGAGATCGTCGAACGCAGCTCGAGCTGCCGTCTCGGTCGGGGCGGTATAGATCGGTTTGAGATCGTGCTTGAGCCCGTCCCAGTGCTGCCGCGACGACAATCGAAAGGTATTGCGAATCAAATGGATAACGCATGTCTGAACCGTGGTGGCCGGCCACACGTTCTCGACGACCTCCGGCAAGCCTTTCAATCCGTCGCAGACCAGGAAGAACACGTCCCGAGTACCGCGATTTCGAATGTCCGTCAGCACGGACATCCAAAATTTGGCGCCCTCACCGCCGGTCCCGGCCCACAATCCGAGTACATCGCGGTGGCCGTCGAGACTGACACCGATCGCGGCGTAGATCGGCCGGTTCGCGACCTGACCGTCCCGGACTTTGACGACGATCGCATCGATGAAAACTGCCGCGTACACCTCGTCGAGCGGCCGGGCAGCCCAGTCCTGCATCTCCTCGAGCACCTTGTCAGTGATCCGTGAGATGGTCTCTTTCGAGACCGAGGCACCGTAGATTTCGGCGAAATGAGCGCTGATCTCACCGGTCGTTAGCCCCTTGGCGTACAACGACAACACGATCTCGTCGACCCCGCTGAGGCGTCGTTGGCGCTTTTTGACGATCTGAGGCTCGAACGTCCCCTCCCGATCACGAGGGACGTCGATCGGGACATGCCCGGCCGCCTCGGTCAACACCGTTTTCGGCCGGGTTCCGTTGCGAATATTCGTGGATTCCCGATCCGGTGGAGCTTGGTTCTTGTCATGGCCGAGGTGCTCGGTCATCTCCTCGTTCAACGCCGTTTCCAGAACGGTTTTGGTGAACTGTTTGAGCAGCCCGTCCGGTCCTGTCAGCGACAGGCCCTGCTCCTTGGCCAGTCGCACCAACTCCGCAGCTGCCGCAGCTTCCGCGGAGGGCCCGGCCCTCTTCTTCGTCACATCTTCCAGTGTCGTCATCTCGGCACCTCCTCGCCGAGCATTCACTCAGCTTGTCGGGCCAAAACACCGATTACGAAACAGTCCCCAAACCGGCACTGCTGGTGACGAAGCAGGGTGGTGGGATGCGTCGTGTCGAAGTGGATGCCGCGGCGATCGTGTCAGTCGAGTTCGACGAATCCTCGCTCTATCTCGGTGTCGAACACGATCCGTGGGAACGGGTGCCGCGCGTGGACGGCGCCGGAGGGAAGCGGGCCGGGTTCGAGTTACGTTACAGCTCATCGATATTGCAGATACCTCTGCATGATCCGGCCCCGCTGCGCATCGACCGCAACACCTACCTGTGCGCGGAAAATCGGCAGGTCGGGTACACCAGCGAGTATGCGGATGTGTCGTACAACGAAAACCATCGCCGCAAGCGCGCATTCGATGGCAACGTGCGCTGGTACTGGGGCAAAGACCCCATTACGCGCGGCGCCACAACCGTGCGGGCCTACCGTGGTGAGGCTTCGTCGCCGGCGACGACCTTGACACTGCCAGGGATGGATGTCGCCCACGGCGTCGCAGGGGCCAGGAGGCTGTGGTTGGTCGCGAGGACCGCCACCCGACCTGCCGTCGGCCGGTCGGTACTTTCCACCGGGGTCGATGGCGGCATCCATTCGCTGATCACCGGCGGCATCGACATCACCGATCGGTGCTGGCCTGTCGGGCCCGAGCCACTCGACCACCACGGCTACGTCAAGTATTGCCTGCGCGGTCTCGACCGAATGCGGTTCTCGGACAAAGTCGATCAGGTGAGCGCCACATACGTCGGCCACTGGCCGAGCAGCCGAATCCATGTCCGATTCCAGCATCGTGACTATCCCGGACTGATGTTGACAGCTCGCCTCAATCTCTACGACGAGCAAGGCATCCGACTCGACAATCTCCTGTCCTACGCCTCGGCAGAGTTGAGGGAACAAGCCGACACCCGCGCCTACCCGCCGGCTTCCGAAGCCGTCGCGGGAGTCCTGCATGTCTGAGCTGAGCGGCGCAGGCGATCGGGCCGGAAAGCTCACCGAAACCAGGGGGAGGCGCGTTGACCTAGGCCGCAGACGACCGATACCCGAATGCATAACGGAGGCAGTGATGACCGAATGGGTGCAGATGTTGGTGACCATGGCCGACGGACCGCGGCAACCGGTCCACGGGGTCGTGGTCCCGTACCGCAACTCCGACGAACCGTTTCACTACTACTACGGCAGCTACGGTGAAGAACCTGTGTTTCTTCCCGTTCGCCTCCCCGGCGTGCATCTGTATCGGTGGGGGCGCCGATCGAGGATCGAGTCACTCGACGGGCAGGTGATGTTCGTCAGCGACGGCACCACCGCCTGGGACTTCACCGCCGACCCAGACCAACCGCGCCGCACCGAACTCCATCACGTGCACTCGCCCGGCGCGGGCCGATACCTTGCGATCACCCCGCGCGTTGAGCATTGGGTCGGCAACCATCATTCACGCCCGACAGGGCCGGTGACAGACGTCGAGCTCCTAGGCCGTCGATGCTGGTCGGTGGATCTCGCCCCACGCGAGAGCCGGAATCTGCCGAAGCCGTCGCTGCGGCTTGTCGTCGACGCCGAAACCGGTGCGGTACTTGCCCAACACTCCGGCGACGGTATCGACGGCGCCGCATACACCGACCTCAGAGTGGGGGAGCACCTCGAACTCTCCCTGTTCACCTGGGACGGTCCGGTCACCACCGATGCAGAATCGAGGAGCCTCACCGGTCGCGGCGGGCCACCAGTAACGCCGGCGCAGGAGTCGATGAGCTGGTTTCACGAGGAGATCACCGCCGAACCCATCACGGTGCCCATGCTGACGGACCTGACCCCACGCTTCGTCCACTCGATCGAACCCGAAACCGGCACATTCGCAGCCGAACTCGGTGAAAAAGCGGGATGGATCGCCCGGAGGCCACGATCGAACCAGCCGTGGAAAACCAAGACTTACGAGTATCAGATCGCCTGGTCTACAGAAGATTTCGACTGGGTCTGCCAGATTCACCACGGAACACTCGACACCGCCGGGATCGAGTCCCTACAGCAGCAACTACACCCCGGTTTGTCGGTAGTGGGCACGCCTGAACTTGTCTTCGCCGGTACCGACGGATATTGAAAAGGGGGTTGAAGGGCTCGCGAAAGTTCCTGCAGGATCGACGCATCCCCCCGACGTCACAATGCGCGTGGAAGACGGTAGATCTGGTCGTCCTGCACCGCCAGATTCATCACCGCCTCGTACACCTCCGGGAGTGGAAGCCGACACGTTCCATCGACAGGAAAAGCAACCCTGACAGCCTTCCCGGCGTCGTCAACCAACCACACCACAGGTCTGGGAACGCTCGAGGCTGCGGGACCTCACCGAACCACGGCGATGTGAGTGACTCTCGCTTGAACTGCGCGACAACATACGCCATGTCCCCAGTTCTACTCGTCAGCGAAAGCGCCGCCTCGCTGAAATCATCTGTGTATTCGAGGAATTGGCACACCACAACAGATGCCGACTCAAAGTTGTCGGGTACCGTGCCCGCAGGAGGCAGCGGCTCCGACAACGGCTCCGGAGACTGCACCCTAAAGAGACCGCCGCAACGAGGACCTCCGGTGCCAAACAGGTGACATGGTCGACCACCACTCCCGCCGTCAACGCCACGGGATCACGACGCTCGTCGACGACGCGGAAGGCGATCACTGCTCCGACTGCGAGCACAGCGACCACGACTACCGTGATGAGCCCTCTACGAAATCGCCGCATACCCAACACTAGGCCGACACAGTTACAGGACCCTGGACACATTTAAACCCGGCCTACAACATCTCCACAACAGGCTTGGACCCGGCAAGCGACGAAGACGGTTGCAGTTTCTCCTAACCTGTGTGGGCAAGCACGGGCCAGAGCCTTCGAGAGGACAAACATCATGACCAACGAACTGTCCACCACTCTCGAAGCTCTGGCCCACCTCCTCGACGTCCACCACATCGGCACCGTCATCGCACGATCACGACGCACCGATGGCCGCAGCGTCACAGAATTCGACTTCACCACCAACACCATCCACCGGACCTGGTCCATCATCGACCTCGACACCGGAACAGCAGAAACGAACCAAAACGGCCTCTACACGCACCTCAACCGCGCAGGTGAAACCGTCCACGAAGCGAAATCCCCCACCACCGGCCTCGTGCCACCCGCCATCCGGCTGTGCTACCCACTCGACCTCCCGATCTGGGGGCGCCAACGCGACAACTTCAAGATCGCCCGGGCAGAATCGACGCCGGCCGGCTACACCATCCACCTCGCGCACACACACGACAGCACGCAACACGGAACGCTGACGATGGACGCCGAGACAGGGCTGCTCGCGCGCTGGATCACCTACCGCGACAACAACTTGATCGCCGACTACGAACTCACCTCCATCGTCCGGTCGAGTCACCGACCCGCCAGCAACGACGACGGAACGATTACCTCAATTTCATTCGACGACAAGACAAACGACGCCTGAGCGGTCCGCCGCGACCTGGCAATACGACATGTCCCCTCTTTCTCATTCCGTCAGGGCGATCCGATTTACTGGGACCTGACCGCATGCGCAGTAGTACCCGAATCAACTGACACACAACAACATTCAAGGATTGCAAAAAAATTCGGAGCCACGCACAGAGCCGCTGGTGCACCACGCCCCACAACGCCGTCACCACAAAACCCCAGCTCACCACACCGTCGGCCCACCACAACCCTACAAAAGCAACCTGGCGCACATCAGACGTCAACCCCCTGGTGAACGGTACGTTCGACGCATGGATCACGATTGGCTCGCGAACTATCGGACTGAGTGGGCGGCGGATCGAGGCATCACTCTGACTCCGAACGAGGTCGTCATCTGCAACGAATTGATCAGTGATGACCCGAACGCACCGTACGAGCTGGAACAGCGCTACCGCCGCGGCGAGATTCGTCCCGAAGTAGCCGGACTGCTCGCCGTCGACATTTGGACGCGAAAGAACGACCGCCAGCGTCACAGCGAAATCACTGACTATGCGGTCTGGAGGGCGATGTTCCGGCACCGAGGGTTCACCCGAGACAGCTTCCCGGCCGAACGGCCGAACCGCTCGCTGGTGCTCTTTCGCGGCAGCACCGTAGCTGGAAGAACTGGCATCGCCTGGTCACGCGATCCTAACCAGGCGCTCTACTTTTCACGCAACCGCCAGCTACCAGGTGATAGAGCCGGGGTGTGGGCAGCGCGGGTACAACCACACCGCATGCTCGCTGAATACACCGACAGGTGGGAGGTAGAGGTAGTCGTCGACGCACGACGCCTACAGATTAACCAACTTTGGGGGGACAAGCTCACCACTGCCATCGAAAAGTACCAACGCCGATCGCAGCACCTGCTTGGAACATGTCTTGTTCCCGGACACCTCGGGATTGAAGACCTCAAACCCGAACCGCGCACACGACGGTGGTTCCGGCAACGCCAATGACGTACACACCGCCCCCTCTGAAGCGTGGCATCCCATATGGGGCATAGGCTCCGGATTCCGACTTCTGCGTACTCACCGGGCAAATTTCGACCTGTTTCGTTCGACGATGTCTATGTCAAACGCCGAGTTCAAGTTCCATCCGAGTTGGACCGAGGACTCGGAGCAGGAGTGGCTCGACGGTGACACGGTTTGGACCGCTGAGTTCGAGCCGGAACGCCTCCTCGCGACTTGCGACCTTTACTCCACGACGAGCGGAGAGACCGAATGCAACGCCTATCCCGTAGGTCTGGACCTCGCGGTCCACCGCCGGCTGCGGTAGTCCTCGTGTAACCCGCCAGCGACCAGGCGGTTCAGTTGCCTGAGGCAGGGCACCGATCACCACCGAGGTGAAACGCGGATCGGGCGAGCCGCCCGGGGTCAGCGGACCGGAGCCCACACCGGCGTATCAACCGCGCAGGTCAATGCATATTGTTTCTTGTTCTTCGCGCGGTGGCAGATTCCAACGCGCGATCCGATCCAGCGTTTCGTTTTCGAAGTCGTCGCTCCCACTCCACTCTCCTGTTCAGCTCAGGATCACGATCGCGGTAGCTCGAAAGCCCGAGAAAATGGGGGCGAGGCGACGAACTGGACTTTCGGCTTCTTCAACGGGTCCAGAATCTCGGCCTCCCCCGAATTTCGGGCCTTCCGGCGCCTGCGCACATGTGGTGCATCCCTGGCCGACCCCGTCTCTTGATGACACACAACCCAAGCATCCGAGTTCGGCCGGCCATGAAATCGAAGTACGCCGTCGAGGTCGTGATGAACGCCGGATCGTATGGCATGACGATGCGAACACCTCTCGTCTTGATGTAGACGAGAGGATCTTTGTTGAGATCAAGCTCGATTGGCGTGGTACCACCAGGCATGCGCCCATTGCGGGTGTGCACCGGTCTGCTGAAAGCAGGAGGTCACCCTCTTGAAGCGACCGCAGGCCGAGCTCCGGCGTCAGTAAGCGCACCGGAAGTTCTACCTTCGCCAATCGCGTGACGATCGACTGCGTCACCTAGGCGAATCCCATCGTCTCGCGGCTTCCAGCAGCGGGAACGCCCGAAACTGACGGAAACCCGTACGCGGCCAACAGAGGGTTCAACCGCGGAGCGTTCACGTGATGCAACACGTCTATCCCCGGCAGCCGCCGCAACTCAGAACGTATGGGCATCGCATCGGAGCCGCCTGCCGCCGCACCTCGCCGCGTTCCTCTCCGAGTCCGGCTCTCCTGCTCAGCCACACGTAGAGCCGCTTCAGCTCGTCAGATGGTCCAGTGCCGGTCAGGGTCTGAACGAGAAGCGCGAAATACCGCGGGTCATTGGGCACGACCTTTCCCTTGAACCACTCGCTCAAACTCGACCGACTCAGCTTCAATCCCCCGTTGTTCCCGGCTGCGTCCGCGACAATCAGGTGCCGCCGGCGGATCCGCGCTCTCGAACCATCGGGTCGGTCGCCGCGAGAGATCAACCACTGTGTCGGCGCGGGAGCGATCGGCCACGGGGACACCGTGATGGTGCTCGCGATGTGGTCGTCAGGATGCTCGAAGACTTTCTCGTAGGCGGCAGCGACGATCTCTCGATTGATCTCATAGGTCTCGACCCCGTCGAGAACGAAGGGGAGCTGCGGCGAGATGTTCGGGGGAAAAAAACGCGAGGAGACGGTTGCGGTCGATGGGGTAGATCCACACGGCTGCATCGGCATTGCCGGGCATTGCCGGACTTCATCTCGACGCCGGTGACAGGTCCGGGCTCGGCCGCGGGAAGTTCGTCGATCAGAACCCTCGCGAGGTTGTCGAATATTCCGAGTAGAACCTCGACAACCAGCGGGGGTGTCGAGGTCTCGTCGATGTCGTCGGCTTCGAGTCGATAGAAGTCGTCTATCCCGCCAACCTTCTTGGGCCCCAAGAGTTTCCCGCGACCACCATCGACAAGAACGGGATGTACCGAGCCCTTTCGGTCAGGGGTACAGCGTCTGATGTAGGACTGAGGGACCACATGGTGATACTTCGGAGCATCCGGAATGTTGGTCAGGCTGGCTGCAATCTCAGCAACACTTTCGATCCTCGCCCGCAAGCTGTCGTTCGACGGGCCGGCGAGCATAGTTTCGGCGTGCATGGAGGTCACACACGCTCATTGCACCTATCCCGGAGATCAACTGCCTACGGGAAGCACAACGACCAGGGGCACGATGGATGGTGCGGTGGAGCCTGCTCTGAACTCGTCTGCGCTCACACTTACTGACCATTGGCCGCAATCAGGAACTTACTTATGGCGACCGGCCGAAACACCGGTAAGCTATAGAACACACGCGAACCACAATACCGCGGTGGGGCAAGTTGCCGCGGGACGAAAACGACGTCCAAAGCGCTGCAGCGTGAAATGCGGTTTCAGGACAACCTAGCGACACGCCCAAGGAGAGCGTCGTTGTTAGCAAGAACGCGACTCGCCAGTGGCCGATTGGGATCGGCAAGCGTTAGGTCGAGGAAGTCACGAAACCGGATCGGCAGAATGGTCTGAGTGCACGTGCGCCTCCACTGAATAAGCGTCTTGACAGGGTCTGGGAACCCGCGACGACCTGCCATACCTTCGAGGATCTGTAGCTCGGTAAGTGTCATGGCGGCAGGTGCGAGAATCCGACCGTTGAATTCTTCGAAAAATGGGCGACTACGAAGTTGGAAATCGAGGTCGGTGGTGTCGAGGTTAGGTATCCCACCAGCAGGCAGAGCGATGATCGGCAGGAAAACTGTAGCCGGATGCAAATCGAAGTCCTCAACGCCCCGCTCGCGCAGTTTTCTCATGGTCTTGGCGAGTTGTCCGAATTTTCCATCGGCGGAGGCGAAAATTCTGTTCATATCCGTCGCATACGCCTCAGCTGTTCCGAGGCCCTGAGACAGGAACATGTCGAGCGAATGATTCGTGGCATCGACCACGATGCACGTCTTTCCAGCTTTAATGACCCAGTCGCACGCTGATGCGGTCGCCTGACTGCTTGTTTTCCAGGCTGTTTGCATTTCGTTCTCGGTAATCAGTTTGTCGGCAAATGCGCTTCGGGCGACCAGCGTTTCCAAGATGTCGCCGATCGATCGTTCAAAGACGTGGTTCATTCCGTCACTGAAAGCTTCTGCCTCTGACTTCCGTTTCGGTGCCGGCATCTTGAATCCGGGCAGGCCCGCGAAAGTCGACCAATAGAGCAGGTTGCCGTAGAACCTGTCGATACCCCACTGGTGGCGAAGCAGAAGCACCGTGTCAGCGTCAATCCGGAGGAAAGGGAACCTGGTCATGGTGTACCGCTGCTGGTGCACCGAACCGCGTCGACGATCGTCGGCGAGAGCGTCTCGGTATTGATCAAGCGGTCGCGACATCTCCTGGATGCACAGCTCGATCGCGGCTTCGGTTCCACCAAGTTCAAGCAGCTGCGTTCGAGCGAACTCCATCACTCCATCTCGAGTCAGGTCGTCGATGATCTTTCCGAGTGCCAGGACTTCGACTAGAGGGACGCCATAGACTGTAGCGAAAGACTCTGCAGGACAGGATCCGAGCGCGGGATGAACCACTTTGTCGGGCCATGACCTGAACCACGTGTCTTCGGTTTCGGCTCGAAGGCCTACCGGACTGAGTGTTACATCCGCCAAGGCATTCGCAATTTCGTCTGGCATCAGCTCGCGGAGCATCGCGATACTGTCGTCTGCACTCATTCCCGACAGTTCCTGAGCCATCTTTCTGTGATCGTCGTCAGTTACCAGTCCGGTGTCGCTGTACTCCGGGTGACGGTTGTGTTCCGTGTTGATCGAGAGAAGATAGTGCACCAATGTCGGCAACGTGAGCTCCGGTGCGTCTGGAGAAGTAGAGGCGTACTCCAAGATCTCGCGCATAAGTTGCCCCAGCGACCTTGCGGTCAACAGGTGATCACCGTTGTTGACGCGGGTTATCAGAGCCTCACTCCACGGCGTACCGACTCGACGGAGCAGATCGGTTTGTACTCGTTTTTCCGACCAATCGATCATCAGAGCAAGATCGAGACGCGAGAACAGCAGGGACAGTTCGCGTACTGCAGCAAGTCCCGCAATACCCGCAAGCACATCACGTCGATCTGTTTCGTCGACAGGCTCCATCTCAGCGTCTGCCGCCACGAGAACAAAGTTCTGATGGCTTATAGCCTCTTGGACTGCAGCCATGTCCTCGTCAGCTTGTGATGGTGTGGGGTCCACGGGCGCATCAACTGTTGGGGTACAACGCGGTGGACGACTCTGATTGCGGCGGCCCTGTTTCTTGCCCATCGTTCGACTGCTCCTTACTCGGAATCCGTCGCTGCAGACTACGTATGAAGACCGACATCGTTGCGCTGTACCACGCAGTTTCTTGCCGAATGTGCCTGTCTTGTCGGGTCATTTCACCAAAAAGCCCCTACCAGTCGGTGAATACCTCGGGATCTCACTCCAACTCGACGAACCGTCAGGTTACAGCCTGAACCAGGCAGCCCTAGGGATTCGTCAAAATAGGCGACCGACGAGGCCACCTGTATCCGTGTCGAGAATCGTGCGGACGACACCCGCCTTGAACCAGTCCTGGTCGAGGACTTCGTCAGGAACGTCATTGCTGTTAATCGTGCAGATGTACTGCCCACCCGTGGTTTCCACCATCTCCTGCGCGAAGTGCAGTGCCCCGGCGCGCTGCCTAGGATCGACGCCATCGAAGACCGATGAGTCGTGCACAAGGAAATCGGGATGGTGGGCCGTCGTGATGCCTTCTTCGAGCATGGTGAGGTCGAAGCAGAATAACGTCATCCGGTTGACGCCGGCACTGCTTGAACCCGATGCCTTAATCGTGAACTTGTAGCCGCTGTCATCGACTGAAACCGTGAGTGCGGCATCCTTACCGTAGAGGCGGCTCATCTTCTGACTAAATCGGTCGCCGATGCGGTCCAGCTTCTCTCTCGAGTTCGCGAGCCCTCGCGTGGCGTCGTTACGCTTAGTGGACTGCTCAAGCTTGAGTTCCTCACGGCGGGAATCAAGTTCACGTGCTTGCTCAATCTGTAAGTCAATCGCAGCCATCCGGGATTGCACTTCGCCTAGTTCGGCCCTCATCGCATTCAATTCATCTAACGCACCGCCGGCATCAAGTGTGCGAAGAGCGTTGTCGCGTTGCTCGTCCAACTGCTGGAGTTCAGCGGTACGGTCAGCGATGCGCCTGTCGAGCGAATCGATCTCGCTGTGGAGGAAGGTGCGCCGGTTTGCGAGAAGTGAGGTATGAAACTGGCGAATGTCGCTGATCTGCCTCTTGAATCCGTCTGCGAGGATTGCGCCTGCCGCCTCAAACAGCGCCTCCACAGGCAGCGCGGTGGCGGGGGCACCTTGAGCATCGGCAAGTGATGACCGATACAGCTCCCGCATCCGCCGATCGACCACCGCATCGTCTCGTAGTCGTGAGATCGCGGCAGTCAGCTCGTCTGCTCGCGCAACCAGAGAATTCGGGTCCTCAAGGATTCGGAAGTTAGAGATCCGCTGTTGCCATTCATCAACCTCGTTCTTGAACGTTGCCCGTTCGAAGACGAGTTCCCCTTCGGGCCGCAGGGTACTGACGAGCCCCTCGCGGGACGCGGCAGTGATCGCTTCAATCTGTTTCAAACCCTTGTTGATACCGGCGAGATCGTGGACTACCTCCCAGTCCAGACCGAGAAGGAAAGCCACGTGTTGCCGACTGCTGGTCGCGCCTTGCTGGGCAACGATCTTCAGAGGGTCCTTGGGCGGGTCCGTACGAATCACATACGACAGCAGCGTTCGGACGGAGATGCCGCCGGTCACGTCCTCGACGTTGGGTTCGAGCTGGAACAACGCCAGCCCGAGCACATCCTTCCACTCGTCGAGAGCGATTTGCCCCTCAAAAAGCCAGGGTCCGAGTACTTCCCGCGCGGACCCGTTGGCGACGATTGTCAGTTTTCTGCCGTTCGCGAGTGCGCGTGTGGCCGTGACGGTTCCGCCGAACATTTCAAGAGTGAGTGTGATCTCCCACCCTTCGGCGGCGAGAGGGCGCAGGCTTTTATCGAGGTTCCCGGCGAGAACATAGTTCATCAGCATGAGCAAAGTGGACTTGCCGCGCGCATTGCGGCTGTCCTGCTCGGTGGAGTCCTGGGCGCGCTCGGCGATGATCGCGTTGAATCCCGGTTTGAAGTTAATGGGCGTGAACTCGTCGTGGTTCGCGCTCAGGCGGATGAACACTAACTCACTCTCACGATCTGGTCTTGGTAGTCGAGCACGCCGGCCCCGTAAAGGAGTGTGAGTGCTGCTGTAAACGAATCGTAGGTTGCCGAATGTACAGCCTGCCGGTGCTCGATATAGAGCTGACCGATGCTGACACTGCGTTTCCCGAGCAACGCCAGCAGTGCAGCGGCCTCACCAACCACTGTGCGCTCCAGGGGTGTGAATTTATCGGGGAAGATCTCACTCACGTTCGAAGATCTCGCAGATCTCAAACAGATAAGCCACCACCGATAGCGCGGCCGCACGAACTTGAGGTGTATCTCGCGGACCAGCGTTCTCGAGCGCTTTCTCCACGAGATAGTCGAAGACGGCGTCGGGCTCCAGGTCTTCAGCCAGCGCCGCGTAATAGTCGCTCTTGAACCTCGTGACCAGGATCCGCCCGAACGATGGCGACAAGCTGTTCTGGAAGGCTATGAAGTCCGCGACACGTGCAGCCTGGGACAAGCCATCGGTGATGCGCTGCACGGACGCCGACCCAAGCCGGTTCAGGTCGATCTTCTCCTGAAGCGGCAACGCACGCTCGACCCCGAGCTGCTGCGGCGGGGGCGGGGCACTGGCGATCACAGTGCACACCACCGTCAGCTCCTCGTAAGTTACCGCTCCCAGTGCATTACGCACCGCCCGCTTCACCGCTTCCTCATGCACGCGCTTCGCACCGAGCAGGAACTCTCTGGTGTGGTACTCCAGTTGTGAATCGATCACATCGTGGTGCGGCCCGCAAAGGTAGACAAGATTGCCCGCGGAGCTGCGCTGGGTAGGGGTCATGCTCGCGTCGTAACGCGGCCCTCCTGGACTGGCGGCAGCGATATGGGCTACTTTTCCCGTCGCCTTCGGCTGATCTCCGGCGCTCTGGGGGTCGATCGTCAGATCGAGTCCGCAGTCCGGGTACGCGCATTTGTTTCCGCTGCGAGATATGACCACCTTCTCCTGCGCGTGCGGAACGCGGTCCCGCAGAGAATTCTGAACCATGAGCACAGACTATCGACGGGTCCAGAGTCCCCTGAAGTCGGATACACCGAAGCCTGCAAAGTTATTTGCGTAAGAACAGTGCCCTCACCACCATTTTCAAGGACGGGTATCCGAGCACCAATCTATTTAGTTCTGGCAACGTACAACTAGTGCGACGAATCTGGCTTACACGGGATACGATCGGCCGATCTGCATCGATAGTCGTTCGCATCACTGAAGCAGGAACAAGTCCTACACCGAGCACCGAGCACCGAGCACCGAGCACCGAGCACCGAGCACCGAACCAACCTTGACCAACGAGAGCGGAAATGACACAAGACATCAGCATCGAACTAACCGATCGCATCGAACGAATCGACGCGCTCGAAGATCGAATGGGAATCACATTCGAGGCTCTATACGCTGTCTATAAGAAGGACGACTATTCGAGCGAAGTACGGATCAACTACGACGTAATCGCGCCTGCCGGGCGAATCAGTAACGCAATTAAGGTCATCGCGTCCGCTTACAACCGAAACGGTCAGCTAATCGCCACAACCTACGGTTTCCTAGACGAGGACAACTTCGTTGGGTTCGAATCGTGCTCCGAACGTCTAGATTGCGACGAACCTCCGTCCAAGATCCGCCTGTACCCGACTTCCCTCTAACTACGTCCCTGAAGGGAACATGGAAGTGACCATGCTCGGCACCGTGCGTCAGGAACTACTCGCTGAGGCTACAAGTTCTCCGCAACTACTTGCAGACATGGCTGGATTGGAACGATATGTGGCAGAGTCATATTCGACTCGAACCTTCATTGAGCTGCTGCAGAATTCCGACGACGCCGGTGCTGACCGTGTTGTACTTGTGAGGGGAGATGATTGGGTTATCTGCGCCAATTCAGGTCGCCCCTTCGACCTCCGCGACTTTCGCGCATTGTGTCGCAGCTCCTCATCCAGCAAGTCACGGGGCGAAGGTATCGGATATCGGGGCATTGGATTCAAGTCAGTCGTGGGGGTAGCCGATCGAGTTCACCTGATCAGCAACCAACTCCAAGCAACATTTGCTCGAGACCTGACCCAAAGACTCACCGGCGGATCCACCCCAGTGCCACTGATCCGGATCCCACACCCTCTCGTCATTGACCCAAGCTCAGCCCAAATGACTGCCGCGAATCGGTTGATCGGAAAGGGTTTAAGCACCGTATTTATCATGGAAGGACTCAATCAAAATCAGGTGGCGGAGGAGTTCGCACGATTCGACTCCGACTATCTACTTTTCCTGAATCATGTTGCCTCAGTAGAGATTCAAGATTCATCGGAGATACACTTTCGGTGTCGCCGCCAAATCCTGACCACTGAATCTTCGATCCTCAACATCTCAGCACCAACCAGAACCGAGAAGTGGAGAGTCGAGCGATACCATGACGTCGCCATCGCATACTCCATGGATGGCGAACGAGTTGTTCCCCTCCATGCCACTGATTCAATTGCACATGCATACCTTCCGACATTAGAACAGTCGGGCTTCGGGATTCGCATAAATGGCGACTTCAGTACCGACCCGTCGCGAACTCGAATAACCCTTGACGATCGCACTGCAATTCAGATCGATTCAATCGCAGCAATGATTGGTGAACGCATCCTCTCGGCGATGGAGTCACCCACGAGTGAAGCCTCAGAGCTACTTGCATGTCTGTCTCCAAACGTAGATGACGTCGCACTACAGTTTCAGAAACGCAGTTTTCGATCAGAACTGCTGAGCAGTGTCTCCGAACGCCTTCGCCCACTCCAGAATCGACACCATCTCGCACCTGCCTGGCTTAACGCGCACGACGCTACAACAATCTCGATAACCCCGGAAGGGCACCGACTGATTGCCCAATCCACCGCCGAGGCATCGCCGGCCGCTAAAATCGCGAAATTTGCCGGGGTCAAGACTGCCTCAACCCAGGCACTACTCGCCACAGCGGCAAGCGGAGCAATGACAAGCACCGGCTGCGCTGAATTGATCAGCCACGTCATCAAGAGTGTCGTTCCGATTGATGTTTCTGTCGAGGAGCTAATTTCTTCGAAGGTTTGGTTCGCTGACGACGGGCCTCATGAGCTGATCAAAATAGCTGCATCCGATGTGACAGTCGCGGATCACTTCTTGAACTCTCTCAAAAGCTGCGGAACAGACGTCAACTCAATCCAGCGGCGTGTTGGTCGATACATAGAAGGCGACAGCCTGGCGAACGCACTCAGGACCAGCACCACTACAGATAATTTCGCCCCACCCGAAATACCTGAAGACGCAACCGTACATACGGTGAACCCCGACCCCCTAGGCGATCCGCTTCAACACTTACCAGATGCTTCGACCGCTCACGGACACCGAATCGCAACGACCCGAAATGCTTCCGCGTGGCGCTCTGCCGAGCTCTGTGTGTTGGGGCTACTAACTGACCTCGGGTACACAGCCGAAGACCACAGTCGCCAAAATCTCGGCTACGATCTCCTGGCTACATACGACTCAAAACAGTATTTCGTCGAAGTGAAGTCCATCAATTACGCGGGCCAACCTTTCGCCTTGACACCCAACGAAGACTCCTTCGCCAGGGACTCCCGCCACCGATACATTCTGGCACTCGTCCTCCGTGCAGAGGGGACCACATTTGTTCAGTTCCTACGTAACCCCAGAGAACAACTCGAATTTACAAAGCAGTGCCGACAATGGGCATGGGAGTGCAGCCAATACGAGTTCGAAGCTGACTACGAACTCACTGAGCCGTAACCACCTTCGCCGGTCAGCTCCCCATTCGAGTCATTGACGCTCAATCCAACTGCAGAACTGTGGCAGTCGCCTTCACGTTGGCGAAGTACCGACCCCGTCCAGGTGTGAAAGTGCAGCCATGGGCCATGACCCCGGCGACTGGACACGGGTTTATGATTACGCGGTTTGCTACAGGCCATCGGATGTGTGAGCGGTTTCGTAGTCGGCAGGGCTGAGATAGTTGCAGTGCGAGTGCCGTAGTCGGGTGTTGTAGCGGGTAATCCACCCGAACACCGCCGAGGTAGAACGCCCGAAACAGACGCCGGTCGTATCGCCTCTGCCGCCAGTGGTTTCCGCTCACCCGACCCGAATCAGAAGGTTCCGGCGCCAGACCCGCGATGCGCGCCAACCGATCTGGGTTCCGAACGCAGTGAGATCACCACCAATGACAGCGTGGACTTCCGCTCCGAGCACCGGACTCAAGCCGGCCATTGACTCGACCACTGCCGTATCGCCTCCAGCGTCTGATGACCGGACAGCAAGATCAATGTCGCCTTGACATTGGTGAGGTCCAACGTCCGCTCCATTGCCAGGAAATCGGAGCAAAATCATCGAACGGTGAATAAGCGCCGTAGAAATATTCGGTTTATCGGCCGGTCGACACCAAGAACTTTGCAAGCTCTTGTGCTCGTGCTGCTAACCTTCCGCGCACGCCGGTTTCTGCGGATGTTCGCGAGCGCCTTCGGTCTTACCTGGATCCAGATGACGAGATCCGGTACGTATTTCCAGCAGACGTTCTGATGAGCGCGAAACCGAGTGTGTTTGTCGTGGTGAGCCGAAAGGCGATCACCGTGTTCTCTACGAGCTTTCGGTCCAGAAAAGTGCCGAGGTCGATCCTCACCCAGTTTCCGAGAATGACCGTTCTCGGCCCAGTCGACACTGCATCCACACCGCACTTCACTGCGGCGGGCATTACGTACGAGATCGACGAAGAATATGTTGCAGTCGTGAACGCTGCCGACGCGGAGATCACGTCACCGCAGGACTTCCCGCATGATCCGTTGCCGAACCTTTGAAGGCACAAACAAAAAGGCAGTTTCTCATCTCTGAGAAACTGCCTTTTTGATCTAACTTCGGTCGGGCTGACAGGATTTGAACCTGCGACCACTTGACCCCCAGTCAAGTGCGCTACCAAGCTGCGCCACAGCCCGTCCCACGCCCTTGTTTCGGGCGCTTGGAAAGATTACATCAGGGACGGGCCGAAGTACCAATCGGCTGGTCAGAGCCGTTTCAGTACCGAATTGGACGCAGAATCAGCGGCCCTTACGGTCACGCTTCTCGCGCACTCGGACGGATACGCGGATCGGGCTGCCGTCGAAGTTGAACTCTTCACGCAGACGCCGCTCGATGAAGCGGCGATAGCCGGCCTCGAGGAAGCCCGTGGTGAAAAGAACGAATGTCGGCGGGCGTGTGCTTGCCTGCGTCGCGAACATGATGCGAGGAAGGCGACCACCACGCATCGGAGGCGGCGTTGCTGCCACAACTTCCTTGAGCCAGGTGTTCAGGCGACCCGTCGGGATGCGCTTGTCCCAGGACTCCAGAGCCGTGTCGAGAGCCGGCACGAGCTTCGCCACGGCGCGACCGGTGTGGGCGGAGATGTTGACACGCTGAGCCCACGGAACGCGGACCAGATCGCGGTCCACTTCCTTGTCCAGCATGAGTCGACGGTCCTCGTCCACGAGGTCCCACTTGTTGAATGCGATCACCAGTGCACGACCCGTGTCGGCCACCATGCTCAGAACACGCAGGTCCTGCTCGGTGATCGGCTCGTGTGCGTCGATCAGCAGGATCGCAACCTCAGCGGCCTCGATTGCACTTTTCGTACGCAGCGACGCATAGAACTCCGCGCCGCTGGCATGGCTGACACGCTTGCGCAGACCAGCCGTGTCGACGAAACGCCAAGGGCGCCCGCCGAGTTCGACGATGGAGTCGACCGGGTCGACGGTGGTGCCGGCAACATTGTGCACGACGGACCGCTCGTCACCGGACAGCTTGTTGAGCAAGCTGGACTTTCCGACGTTCGGCTTTCCGACGAGAGCAACACGACGCGGACCGCCGCCGGGGATACCTTCACGCGGGGTTTCCGGCAGCTTCTCGAGAACCTCGTCGAGCAGGTCGCCGGTGCCGCGGCCGTGCGTCGCACTCACGGAGTACGGCTGACCGAGGCCCAAGGACCACAGCGCTGCAACCTCGGACTCGGTGCGTCCGTCGTCCACCTTGTTGGCAACGAGGATGACCGGAGTCTTCGAGCGGCGAAGCACCCGAGCCACAGCTTCGTCCGTCGCCGTAGCGCCGACAACGGCGTCGACGACCAGGAGAATGGCGTCAGCCGTTCCCATGGCCAACTCGGCCTGCCGGGCAACGGCCTGCTGAAGACCCTTTGCGTCGGGCTCCCATCCGCCGGTGTCCTGGACGAGGAAACGTCGTCCGGCCCAGTTCGCCTCGTACGAGACGCGGTCACGGGTAACGCCGGGGATGTCCTCGACTACCGCTTCACGACGGCCGATGATGCGGTTGACTAGCGTCGACTTGCCGACGTTCGGTCGACCGACAACAGCCAAGGTCGGGACGGCAATGTGCGCTTCGCCTTCGCCGTCCGCTTCGAGATCGGCGTAATCCCACTCCGATTCCTCGGACCAAGTTCCGTCACCGGCATATTCGGTTACCAGATCGTCGCTCACTGCACTGCTCCAGTTCTGTCGCTGACCACCAACAGCAACTTGGCGATCACATCTTCAATTCCCAATTCGCTCGTATCCACCAGAATGGAATCCTCGGCAGGGCGCAACGGCGACACTGCCCGAGTCGAATCGAGATGGTCACGGCGCTGCACATCAGCCAGCACCGCTTCGTAATTGTCTTCACGGCCTTGGCCGATGTTCTGCGTATTGCGCCGTGCCGCACGGGTTTCCGCCGATGCAGTCAAGAAGATCTTGACGTCTGCATCGGGGAGTACGACGGTTCCGATGTCGCGACCTTCCACGACGATCCGCTCCGCACCCGCCGCCAGCTCACGCTGAGTGGCGACCAGCAGGTCGCGAACCTCGGGCACAGCCGAGACCGCGGAGACAGCCTTGGTGACCGCGTCGCCGCGGATCTCCTCACTGACGTCCGCGCCGTCGAGATGCACCTGCTCACTGCTTGGATCGGTACCGATGGACCACGGCAATGCCGCAACGGCAGCGGTGATCGCGGCGGAATCCGCCAGATCGATTCCCTGACGCAGCACGTGCAGGGTCGCGATCCGGTAAATGGCTCCGGTGTCGAGGTAGCGAGCGCCCAAACGCTGCGCCAACGCGCGAGAGACGCTGGACTTGCCGGTTCCGGACGGTCCGTCCATAGCGACTACCAGCGGCATGGACGAATCGGTCACAGGCCGACCGCCTCGTACAGTCCACCGACCTCGCTACGTCCGAGGACGCGCTGCGTTCCCGGACGCTGATCGCCGAGAGCGACAACTCCGACGTTGGTGCGTACCAGGCGGACAACGGGGTGACCGACGGCATCGAGGAGGCGACGCACGATGTGCTTACGGCCCTCGTGAAGTACGAGCTTGACGAGCGTCTTGCCCTCGTTGATCTCGAGCACGGTGAACGCGTCCACCTTGGCCGGACCGTCGTCGAGGGTGACACCGTCACGCAGCTGCTTGCCGGTGCTGCGCTCGACAACGCCGTGAACCGTGGCGAGGTACGTCTTCGGAACCTCGAACGACGGGTGCATCAGGCGGTGAGCCAGATCGCCGTCGTTGGTGAAGAGAAGCAAGCCTTCGGTGTCGGCGTCGAGACGGCCGACGTGGAAGAGCCGCTGACCCGACTGAACGCGCTCGGAGACGATGTCACCGACGCACGGACGACCGAGATCGTCGGACATGGTGCACTGCCAGCCACGCGGCTTGTTCATCGCGAGGTAGACGAGGTCCTTCTGCACGACGACGCGGACGCCGTCGACACGAACCACTGCGTTCTCGGGGTCGACACGCAGACCCTGTTCGACCACGATGCGGCCGTCGACCTCGACGCGACCCTGATCGATCAGTTCTTCAGCAGCGCGGCGTGATGCGACGCCGGCCTGAGCCAGCACCTTCTGCAAGCGGACGCCGTCACCCTTCGGCGGGCCGTCGTGCTTGGTGATCTCGGCATGCTGATGACGCGCCGGCTTGGCGTTGGAGACCAACGGGTTCTGAGAGACGACGCGCTGCGGCTTCTCGGTCTTCGGCTTGCCACGCTTGTTGGTCGCCGGCGGTGTCGGGGCTGCCGGGCGCTTGCGCGGAGGTCCGTCGAACTTGGACCCACGAGGTGCGTTCGACCATGCGCCGCCGCGAGGAGCGTCGGGGCGTGCGCCGCGCTGATCGTCACTACGACGGTCAGCGCCGCCACGCGGTGCGCGACGGGCGTCGACGTGGGGGGTACGGCGGTCATCGCTGCGAGGTCCGCGGCGGTCGTCAGTGCGCGGTCCGCGACGGTCGTCGTTGTAGCCACCACGACGGTCGTCGGTACGTGCGGGGCGACGGTCATCGCTGCGCGGCGGGCGACGGTCATCACTGCGCGGCGGGCGACGGTCATCATTGAATCCACCGCGACGGTCGTCCGTGCGGGGACGGTCGGATCCGGCGTTGCGGTCGTATCCAGAGGTACTGCGGGAAGTGTTGCTGCGTCCACCACGGGGCGCTTCGCTACGTGCGCCGCGGGGGGCGTCGCTGCGACCACCACGGGGGGCATCGCTGCGTGCGCCGCGGTTGTCGCGGGAGTTGTTACGGTCCGGTGTGCCATCTCGGCGAGCGGGATTGTTCACTTTTTTCCTGTCAGTTTTCTACTGTTTCCCGAGCGTGGTCGGGTCTTTCTCGGTGCTGACGAGCGCCGGAATTCCGGTCAGTCGTCGACTTCGGTGTCCACTACGTCAGCGGGCACGTCTGCCTTGTTCATTCTCGCAAATCGCGGATCGGATTCCAGGCTTTCGCTGATGTCGTCGATGAGATCGACATCAGGCAAGAGCGGGGCCAACTCCGGGAGCTCGCTGAGCGAGGCCAGGCCGAGCCGTTCGAGGAACAGTTCGGTCGTGGAGTACCGTGTCGCGTTGGTGTCCGGGTCAGGCCCGGCTTCCGCGATCAGTCCGCGGGCAAGGAGGGTGCGTACCACCCCGTCCACGTTGACGCCTCGTACCGCACTGATCCGCGCACGAGTCAACGGTTGACGGTATGCGACTACGGCCAAAGTTTCCAATGCCGCCCTGGTCAATTTGGTGCGTGCGCCGTCCAATAGCAGCTTTTCCACATACGGGGCAAACTCTTGTCGCGTATACAGACGCCATCCGTCGCCCGCGTAGCGCAGGTCCATTCCGCTGCCGCGAGCGGTCAATGCGGCCGACATCGACGTCAGGCGTTCTTCGACTCGTTCCGGTGCGGTTCCGGTGACAGATGCGAGCTGGTTCACTTCGGCCGGCGAATCCACGACAAGCAGAAGCGACTCCAGCACGGCGTCGAGTTGGTCGTCGTCGAGTTCGAAATCGGGGGCGGAAACTTCGGACTCCGAGGCGTGTTCGGTAGGCTCGATCATCTCGTCTAGCTGCGAAGACTCTGGTTCCGTCGGCTCGGCGTTCATCCGTAGTCCTCCTCTGTGACCGGCGCGGCCGGGTCGTCTCCGGTCCAACTCACCATCAGCGGTCCGAGTGCTTCGGGTTGCTCGAACACAATGACCTGCCGGCGATACAACTCGAGCAACGCGAGAAATCTTGCGACTATCTCGACGGTGATCTCACACTCGGCAACGAGGTCCCCGAAGGGTGTCCACTCCCCTATGCCTCGCTCGCGCAGCAACTCGAGAATTCGCTCGGCCTGCTCGGGTATCGAGATATTGGACACATGGAGGTGATCGAGGCCCACCGTCGGCACCGGACGTGGTGTGAACACAGTCGCCGCGATCTCCGCAAAACGCTGAGGGTCGACGCCCAACAACACCTCGGGCAGGAGTTCGGTGAACTGATCCTCGACGGCAACCGAGCGCGGATAGCGCCGCAGCGCTGCTTCCTCCAACTCACCGAACAGCGCCGCAACTTGTTTGTACGCCCGGTACTGCAGCAGTCGCGCGAAGAGAAGGTCGCGGGCTTCGAGAAGCGCCAGATCCTCCGCGTCCTCGACCTGCCCGGCGGGCAACAGCCTGGCCGCTTTCAGGTCCAGAAGCGTAGCTGCGACGACCAGAAACTCTGTTGTCTGATCGAGGCCCATCGCACTGCCGAGTTCCTTGGTGTATGCGATGAAATCGTCAGTGACGGTGTGCAGGGCGACTTCGGTGACATCGAGCTGTCGTTGATTGATCAGGTTCAACAGCAGATCGAACGGGCCTTCGAAGTTCCGGAGAGTGACTCGGAAACCGGCAGCCTTGGCTGCGGTCTGAGCGTCGGTCGGCACGTTCGGGTCGATCGAATCCGGCTCGACTTCGACCGAATCTTCTTGCGATGCAATCAGTTCCACTAACGACCAGACCGGTGAATGACCTCGCGGGCCAATGCTCGATATGCCTCGGCCCCAGCCGATTTCGGCGCCCACGTCGTGATCGGCTCACCGGCGACGCTGGTTTCGGGGAATCGCACGGTGCGGTTGATCACCGTGTCGTAGACGACGTCGCCGAACACCTCGACGACTCGCGCCATCACCTCACGAGCGTGCAGAGTCCGGGCGTCGAACATCGTGACGACGATACCGGCCAACTCGAGCTTGGGATTGAGACGATCGTGCACCTTTTCGACGGTGTCGTTGAGGAGTGCCAGGCCGCGCAGGCTGAAGTACTCGCATTCCATCGGAATGATGACCGAATCGGCGCAGGCCAGTGCATTCACCGTGAGCAGGCCAAGCGACGGCTGGCAGTCGATGAGCACGTAGTCGTACCGATCGAGAACAGGGTGCAACACGCGTCCCAAGGTCTGCTCACGTCCGACCTCGGTGACCAATTGGATCTCGGCGGCCGAAAGGTCGATGTTGCTGGGCAGCAGGTCGAGGCCGTCGACCCGAGTTCGCATCAACACATCGTCGATGGACACACGCGGTTCGACCAGAAGGTTATGGACGGTCAGTTCCAGGTCGTGATGCTGGACGCCCAGTCCAGCAGACAACGCGCCTTGGGGATCGAGATCCACCAGGAGCACTCGGCGACCGTATTCGGCCAACGACGCACCCAGGTTGATGGTCGACGTCGTCTTGCCGACGCCGCCCTTCTGGTTGCACATCGCGATGATCATCGCGGGTCCGTGGTGCGCCAACGGTGTCGGTTGGGGTACCTCGCGGACCGGTCGACCTGTCGGGCCGAGTTCTTCCGCGGAAACGGTGAGGGTTTCCGCAGGTGGAGAGGCTACTGGCGTCGTATCTATTTCGAACATCGCCTCTGGTTCGGAGGGTACAGCTGGTGCTGATTCGTTCACGCGCTCGAAGAGTTGGGCATTGACATGCGGCGGCGCGGACTCCGCCGCTGGTGGCTGCGATGTCGACACGGTCCGATGCTCCCCTACTCTTTCGGCGGTTGCTCTCGGCGCCGGCAAACCCCCGAAACTGCGGTGGAGGCCGCTCGCGCTCCTTGAACGCTACCGCCTACATCACCGAATGGTCTCGCAGACACGCATGAGCCAACCAACCCCTAACGGGCACGCGGGTGTGCCTGAGCCCACACTTCGCGCATCGCGGTGACGGTGACCAGTGTGTAGATCTGCGTGGTGGTTACCGAAGCGTGGCCAAGTAGTTCCTGCACGACACGTACGTCCGCGCCGCCGTCCAGCAGGTGTGTGGCAAACGAGTGCCTGAGCGTGTGGGGTGAGACGTCCGCCTTGATTCCGGCAGACGCCGCCGCATCCTGAAGAATCTGCCACGCGCTTTGACGCGAAAGGCGGCCCCCGCGAGCGTTGAGAAACAGGGCAGGAACACCGCGCGTCGCCAGGCTGGGGCGCCCACGGACGAGATACGCGTCCACCGCGGCGATCGCCGGCCTGCCGACGGGGACGATCCGCTGCTTGCCGCCCTTGCCCTTGAGCAGCACGGAACGGGTTTCGGTGTCGATGTCGTCCACGTCCAGATCGATCGCCTCGGTGATTCGCGCTCCGGTCGAGTACAGAAGCTCGAGGAGAGCGCGATCCCTCAGGTCGCGGGGCCCGTCACCGGCAGCACCGCCACCCGAAGCGTCGAGCAGGGCGATTACGTCGTCGAGCGGCAGAGCCTTGGGCAGCTTGCGTCCGGGCGTCGGCGGCTTGACCGTTCGGGCCACGTCGACGCTGACCAGACCCTCGGCGGCGGAGAACTTGTGAAATCCGCGGACCGCGATCAGGGTGCGTGCTGCCGAACTGGCCGCCAACGGTACGACGCCGGCATCCTTGTCACCCAGGCGCAGATGTGTCACGAATTCGGTGACGTCGTTCTCCGTCACGCCCGCGACGTCGTCGAGGCCGCGTCCGTTCAGGTACTCCGCGTACCGATTCAGGTCGCGGCGATAGGAAAGTAGCGTATTGCGCGCAGATCCTCGCTCGACCGCTAGATGGTCGAGATACGAGTCCACCTGTCGGGCAAGCACTTCAGGCTCGCGACTTGCGTTCTCCGAATGCGCGAGGACGATCGGGCCACGGTGCGTCGGCGGGGCGCAGCGGCTTTCCCGTCGCGCGTGCGGTGGCGATCGCGAGAATGCCCGATACCGCTGTGGCATTGACGATGTCGCCGCGTAGCGCCATGTCGACGGCGTCGGCGAGCGGAACCCGCGAAATCTCGAGATCGGCTTCTTCGTGTTCGGGATCGTCGCGCTCCACCTCGTGCAACCCCTCGGCGAGGAAGACGCGAACAGCCTCGTCCGTGAACCCGGGTGAGAGAGCGACATCGACCAGCACCGACCATCGATCGGCGCCGAGTCCGGTTTCTTCGCCCAGCTCGCGCGCTGCCGCCTCGACCGGGCTCTCCCCCGGAGCGTCGAGCAGACCGGCAGGGATTTCCCACAACCGGTGCCCCAGCGGGTGTCGGTACTGGTGAATCAGCACCAGGTTGTCGTCCTCGTCCAGTGCCACGACGGCAACGGCGCCGTGATGCTCGACGACTTCCCGATCGGCACGCAGACCACCAGGCATCGCAACGGTGTCGACACGCAACGCGATGATCGCGCCGGTGTAGACCGTCTTGGAGCCGAGGGTGTCGAATTCGTGCCGACCGGGATCGCTCATGTGTGGCTAGACCTTTTCCACGTTCTCGACTGCAGCGTCGAGCGCCGTCTCGGTGGCAGCGGTGTCGATCTTCTCGTCACCGTGGACGTCGACGGGCAGGCGCTCTTCGAGCTTGTACGTCAACGCTGCTTCCACGAAGGCAGCGAACAGTGGGTGCGGGCGCGTCGGGCGGCTCTTGAGCTCCGGGTGTGCCTGGGTGGCAACGAAGAACGGATGCTGCTCACGCGGGTACTCGACGAACTCGACCAGGTGGCCGTCCGGTGAAGTTCCGCTGAACTGCAAGCCGGACTTGGCAATCCGGTCGCGGTAGGTGTTGTTGACCTCGTAGCGGTGACGGTGACGCTCGGAGACGTCCTCGGTTCCGTAGGCCTGAGCGACGACGGAACCCTTGGTCAGCACGGCCGGGTAGGCACCCAGACGCATGGTGCCACCGAGGTCGGCGTCACCAGCGATGACGTCTTCCTGATCGGCCATCGTGGAGATGACCGGGTGCTTGGTGTCCGGCTCGAACTCGGCCGAGTTGGCATCGTCGAGGCCGACGCTACGAGCAGCTTCGATGACGACGCACTGCAGACCCAGGCACAGACCCAGCAGCGGCAGCTTGCGCGAACGTGCGAAACGGATCGCGCCGAGCTTGCCTTCGATGCCGCGGATGCCGAAGCCACCGGGGATCAGAACACCGTCGACGTCACCGAGAGCGGCCTGCGCTCCGGCTTCGGTCTCACAGGCGTCCGACGGTACCCAGGAGATCTCGACCTTGGACCGGTTCGCGAATCCACCGGCGCGCAGTGCCTCGGTGACGGAGAGGTATGCGTCGGGCAGGTCGACGTACTTGCCGACCAATGCGACGCGCACCGTCTCACGCGGCTGGTGAACACGATCGAGGAGGTTGCCCCACACGGTCCAGTCGACGTCGCGGAACGGGAGTCCGAGCTGGCGAACGACGTAAGCGTCGAGGCCCTCACGGTGCAGAACCTTCGGGATGTCGTAGATCGAGGGAGCGTCGGGCGTCGAGATGCAGGCGTCGACGTCCACGTCGCACATCAGGGCGATCTTGTTCTTGAGGCCCTGCGGAACGTCACGATCGCAACGAAGGATCAGCGCGTCGGGCTGAATGCCGATGCTGCGCAACGACGCAACCGAGTGCTGCGTGGGCTTGGTCTTGAGTTCTCCGGAGGGGCCGAGGTACGGCACGAGGGAGACGTGCAGGAAGAAGACGTTGTCGCGGCCGACGTCGTGGCGGACCTGGCGAGCGGCTTCGAGGAAGGGCTGCGATTCGATGTCGCCGACGGTGCCACCGATTTCGGTGATCACGACGTCCGGGCGGTGTCCCTGCAGATCCGGACCGCTCATCTCGAGGATGCGACGCTTGATCTCGTCGGTGATGTGCGGGATGACCTGAACGGTGTCGCCGAGGTACTCGCCGCGGCGTTCCTTGGCGATGACCGTCGAGTAAACCTGGCCGGTGGTGACGTTCGCCTGGCCGGAGAGGTCACGGTCGAGGAACCGCTCGTAGTGTCCGACGTCGAGGTCGGTCTCGGCACCGTCTTCGGTAACGAAGACCTCGCCGTGCTGGAAGGGGTTCATGGTGCCCGGATCCACATTGAGATAGGGATCGAGCTTCTGCATGGTCACGCGCATTCCCCGCGCGGTCAACAACTGTCCCAGGCTCGAGGCGGTCAAACCTTTGCCGAGCGAGGAAGCTACACCTCCGCTGACGAAGATGTGCTTGGTGGCGGTACGCGTGTTAGTGCGTGACTGTGGCAAAGGGGCTCCCGTGACGACTGTGCAGGGCTTGGTCTGATGAAGCATGCTGGGGCCTGCCGACCCACGGGATTTCACGGTAACACCTATCGGGGGTCGGTGCCTACAACGCGCCGACTTTCCGCCCCCGATGTGACCGGCGTATCAATACCGGGGTGTTCAGTTGGTGGGTGCGCCGACGGTGACCGCCGCCGCTCCCGGTCCCGTGCCGTAGCGGCCGGCGCCGCCGTTCAACTGTTCCTGCAGCGCCAACGGCGTGGTGATCTTGCCTGACTCCCGATCGATGTTGTCGATGGTCGTCAAGCCCGCTGAGAGCGCCGCGTCCGCACGAGCGACGGCAACCGGACCACTGCCCTCGGCCGAGCCAGGCCGGCCCGCGAGAATCGTTCCTGCGCCGCGTCCGTCGAGGGCACCGGCGAACCGGGCGATGACGGCGCCGCGGTTACCCGTGGCTGCGTCGGATTCACTCTTGTTGTCGCCGGTGAGAACCACGGCGAGTTGAGCCGGCTTGACCGCTCCGTCGTCGTAGCTGATGAAACCGGCGCTACGCAGCGAGTCGAGCGCGAGATTCATCTCGTCCGGAGTGCTCTGCGGCTCGCTGTTCTGCCCGTTGAGAAGCAGAACCGAACCGAGCAGATCACCCGCGAGACTGCCCTGATCGACCGCACCGGTCTTGAGGGTGATCCCCGCAGGGATGACATTGGTGACGACGGTCCGCAAGCGGTCACCACCGGTGGCGTCGACAAACGAATCGGTGAGCGAGACGCGTCCGGTCACGGCACCGCCGGCGGCAGTGACGAGTCGGTTGACACCGTCGAGATCACCGGGATCGGCGTCCGGTGCCGTGATGACGACGACGGTGCGACCAGCGAGACTGTCACGCACGACGCGACCGCCGACAGCGGCATCGAAGCCGTCCGCGGAATTGAGTTGCTGCTGAAGCTGATTGGACTGTTGATTGAGGTCTTCGATCTCGTTCTGCAGGTCCGCCTTGTCGTCGCGCAGACCCGAAAGCAATCCACTGGACAGCATTCCGGAACCGAGCACCACGCCGATCGCGAGTGCCAGGAAGATTGCCGCTATGGAAATTGCATGTTGACGCATCGAAATCACTTGAAGAGCCCCTGAACCCACAGCGCGAAGCTGTTCCACGTTGCGATTGCCCAGTCGAGAACTTCACTACCGGCATTGGACACGACCAGGGCGACGATCACTGCCACCAGGGCGGCGAGCACCAGGAGCGCGATCGCGCCGCCGGACACTCGACTTCGATACAGCGTTGCCACAGCCTTGGCGTCGACCAGTTTCGGTCCCACCTTGAGCCGTGTCATGAACGCCGACGGATTGCTTTCACGACGCCCAGGGTCGAAGAACTCGTCCAAGGACACCACGTTGCCGACCGTCACGATCAGTGAAGCTCCGTGGTGATCGGCGAGCAGCAGCGCAAGGTCGGTCGGTGAGCAGGTCGCCGGGAACGTCATCGCCCCGATCCCGAGATCCTGGATTCGGGAAAGCCCCGCCGCATGACCGTCCTGGTCTGCGGGCAGAACAACTTCCGCGCCGGACTTGAGGGTGGAACTGGTGATCTCTTCCGGGTCGCCCACGATCAGATCGGGGCGGTATCCGGCCTTGCTCAACACGTCCGCACCTGCGCCGACACCGATCAGGATCGGCGAATACTCCTTGATGAAGGGCTTGAGGTTCTTCAGATCGGCCTCGTGTTCGGGTCCGTCGGAGACGACCACGACGTGGCGATCCTTCAAGTCGATGTCGATGTCCGGAACACCGATTCCGTCGATCAGCAAAGGACTTTCGGTGCGGATGAACTCGATGGTGTTACCCGAGAACGCTTCCAGGTGATCGACCAGGCCGGTCTTGGCCTCGATCATCCGATCGGAGATCTCGGCCTCGGTCTGCTCTTCGCCCTTGACGAGGCTCTTCTCGCCGTTGAAGATCTCGCCCTCGTGCAGGCGGATCTTGCTGCCGTCCTTGACGTTCTTGAAGACGTCACTGTCTACGGCATCGATCAGAACGATGTCGTTGGCGACGATCACTTCCGGTCCGAGGTTGGGGTACCGCCCCGAAATCGACGGCGACGCGTTGACCACGGCCATGACTCCGGCTTTCACCAGAGCATCGGCGGTCCGGCGATCGATGTCGACTTCGTCGAGGATCACGATGTCTCCAGGACCGACGCGGCGTAGAAGCTTCGCCGTGTTCCGATCGGCCCTGGCGATGCCACTGATCCCAGGCAAGGATTCGGTGTTACGTGAGAGCAATCCGGGCATCTTCATGGCTTCGATGATGAACCTGAAACCGCGTTGACCGGTGGAGGCGCGCCGACAACTACCACATCAGTCACACCAACACCACAGAACCTTCAATCTGTGACGCGGGCCGCATTCGCGATCTCGAGCAGTTCTTCGGCGTGCGCACGACCGGTCTCGGTGTCGTCCAGCCCTGCCAACATACGGGCCAATTCGACCACCCGATCCGAATCCGACAAGGTCCGCACGCCACTGCTCACCACTCCGCCTTTGTCGTCGACCTTGTCCACCACGAGGTGGGTGTCGGCAAACGCAGCAACCTGCGGAAGGTGGGTGACGACGATAACCTGATGCGTACGAGCAAGTTTCGCCAATCGGCGGCCGATCTCGACAGCAGCGCGACCACCGACCCCCGCGTCCACTTCGTCGAAAACCATCGTCGCGCCGGTGTCGCTACCAGCGAGAACAACCTCGAGCGCCAGCATGACGCGTGACAGCTCGCCACCGGAAGCGCTCTTACTGATCGGAAGTGACGGTGCCCCGCTGTGCGCAGACAGACGAAATTCCACCTCGTCGACGCCGGCAGACCCGGCATGAAGGTCTACTCCCCCGACGCTGAGCGGCGCCGAGTCCTGCGGGCCGGCAGGCTGCGAACGCACAGTCACCTCGAGACCCGCACGTCCCATCGCCAGACCGGCGAGTTCCGCGCTGACGGCTTTGGCGAGCTTTGCCGCTGCCTTGACTCGCGCGGCGCTCAGCTTTGTGGCGGCTTCCGCGGTGAGGCCAGCCGTCTCCTCGACCTGCTTGGCCAACAGCGACAACGCATCCGAGGACACGTCGAGTTTGGACAGACGAGCGCGAGCGGTATCTGCCCATTCGAGAACCCCGTCGACATCGGCGGCGTACTTGCGAGTCAGAGTCTTCAGTTCCGATTGCCGCGACAGCAAAGAGTCCAGCGCACCCGGGTCTGCGGGCAGCCCGGACAGATAGGTGTTCAGGTCACCGGCAACATCGGTGACGACGGCAATAGCGTCGGCCAACCGGGAACCGAGGCCGTCCAGATCTGCGTCGGTGACCGACTCGATACGCGCCCGCGCTTCGGACATCAGGTCTAGCGCCGGCATGACCCCGACGTCGCCGCTTGCCATGTCGTCACTACCGGCGAGCGCAGCGTGCGCCTCTTCCGCAGCCGAGCGGAGCGAATCGAGTTCACTGAGTCGTCGAACTTCGGCAACTATCGCCGTGTCCTCGCCTGGCTCGGGTGCCACGCCGTCGATTTCGTTGAGCGCGAAGGTCAACTGATCTGCTTCTTGCGCCAGTTCACGAGCCTTCGACGTGCGTTCGATCAACTCCGAACGAGCATCGAGCCATTCACGACGGTGTTTGCGGTACCTCGTCAGCAGCGTTCCGATTGCCTTGTCCCCGAAGCGGTCCAGCGCATTGCGTTGCTGGTCGGGACGAAGCAATCGCAGCTGATCGTTCTGCCCGTGGACAGTCAGAAGTGGGTCCGTGAATTCGGAGAGAACTCCCGCTGGCACGCTTCGTCCGCCGAGATGAGCCCGTGAGCGGCCGTCGCTGCCGACTGTCCGGACGGCGATGATGGTCCCGTCCTCGTCGCGCTCGGCGCCGGACGATTCCAGGATTCGGACGATCTCACGCTCGGTGGCCGGTGAGACGTCGTCGGCGATGAATCGTCCTTCGACGACGGCTCGCGACGCGCCCAACCGCACCCGCCCGGCATCGGCTCGCGCTCCGCTGAGGAGGTGCAAGCTGGTGACGACCATCGTTTTACCTGCGCCGGTTTCACCGGTCAGGACGGTCAGGCCCTCGTGGAACTGGGCGCTGGCCTCGGAGATCACACCAAGACTGTCGATACGGATCTCTGCGAGCACGATTAAGGCTTCCTTCCTCGCCATCCGGTAACCGGAAGCTCGAACTTGCGAACCATCCGATCAGCGAAGGGCGCAGAGTCCAACCGGACCCACTTGACGGGAGTGGCGCCGCGAACGATCTCGACGCGAGCGCCGGCAGGCAGTTCCAACGTACGACGACCGTCGCAGAAGACCAGGCCGTCGTGGCTACCGGCGACGGTCTCCACCGCGATGATCGAATTCGGGCTGGTGACCAACGGCCGCGCGAACAGCGCGTGCGCGTTGCTGGGTACGACGAGCAATGCTTCGAGTTCTGGCCACACGACGGGGCCGCCTGCGGAAAAGGCATAAGCGGTCGAGCCGGTGGGAGTGGACACGAGAACACCGTCGCAACCGAAGGCAGATACCGGTCTGCCGTCGACCTCGAGGACAACTTCGAGAACTCCCAAACGCGAACGGTTCTCGATGCTGGCCTCGTTGAGCGCCCACCCGCGGTCGATGATCTCGTCGTCCACCCGAATCACGACGTCGAGTGTCATACGGGACTCGACGCGATATTCCTTGCGAACTACCTGTGCGAGAGCCTCGTCGAGATGCTCGGCCTCGGTCTCTGCCAGAAATCCGATCCGTCCGAGGTTGATGCCCAGTACCGGAATGGACGCTTCTTGAGCGAGTTCGGCGGCGCGCAGAAATGTGCCGTCACCACCGAGAACCAGAACCAACTCGCATCCGACGGCAGCATCAGGGCCGGGATGAACAACCGTGACGTCGAGACCCGGCGCAGAGAAGCCCGCGGGTTCCGTCATTGCTTCGATGCGCGAGCTGTCTGCTTCGTCGACGAGGACTCGCAGCCCGATTCCCGCCCGTTCGAAAATCTTCCCGACTCGTTTGGCGGTTTCCGTGATGTCACGTCGACCAGGGTGTGCGACAAGAAGGATCTCGCGCGACTCGCCGTTCGTGACCGCGTTCACTGGGGCCCTTCCTCTACAGCCTTGCGAATCATGTCCTCCACCGAAGGAATTCCCTCGGTGTCCGGCTCGTGATCACCGGGCGAACCTGTCTTTCGAAGCCACAGGAAATACTCGACATTTCCCGACGGACCGGGCAATGGGCTGGCCACGACACCTAACGTCCGCAGACCTACCTTTGCAGCAGCCTCCGACACGTCGAGCACAGCCGAGATTCGCAATTCCGGATCTCGTACGACGCCACCGGCACCGACGCGGTCCTTGCCCACCTCGAACTGAGGCTTGACCATCGGAACCAGGTCCGCGCCGTCAGCAGTACAGGCGACAAACGCCCCGAGTACAAGTTTGAGAGAAATGAACGACAAGTCCGCGACAACGAGATCGACAGTTCCGCCGATGGTCTCCGCATCAATTGCACGAACATTGGTTCGGTCGATGACGTGCACCCGGTCATCGGACTGCAGGCGCCACACCAGTTGTCCGTAGCCGACGTCGACTGCGACAACTTCCTTCGCACCACGCGTCAGCAGAACATCGGTGAACCCACCGGTGGATGCGCCGGCGTCGAGGCAACGGCGACCTTCGACCGTCAATCCTTCGGCACCGAAGGCGTCGAGTGCGCCGATCAGTTTGTGAGCACCTCGCGACGCCCACGAAACTTCCTGCTCCACCTCGACGACCCGAAGTGGCGTTCCGGCTTCGATCGCCGTAGCAGGCTTGGTCGCAACGGCTCCCGAGATGAGAACTCGCCCGGCGGAAATCAGTTCTTGCGCATGATCTCGTGACCGTGCGAGTCCGCGACGGACAAGTTCGGCGTCCACCCGTGCTCTACGTGCCACGTCAAGCCCTGTCCACAGAGGCGAGTGCCTGGACGAGCACCTCGTGTGCCTGTTCCAAAATATGTGCCTTCTGCGGAATCACACCCGCTCCGTGCTGATCGTTCGGATCCTGTTCGATGCCGCCCAGGCGCGCCAGCAAACCGTCGACGTCAGAACGTATGCGTTCCGGATCGACGGAAGGGCGTGGCCCGGGCAACGGAGATCCGTTACTCGTGTTTCCGGGGTGCGGTGTCGGCGTGCTCATCGGGCACAACGTTAGTGCATGACTCTCGGTTACGCATACACCCGCACCCCCGCGAGTCGAACACATTTGCGAGAGATCAGACGAGCCAGGATGCAAACAGATCCGCCACGCCGGCATCCGACGCTTCCAGGGTCCGGAACGACGGATTAGCCCATGCGACAGGCGCAACCGCACGTAGAAGCGACATCTCGTCCCCGACAACCGGGCCGTCGACAACCAGCGCCGACCCGTTCACGGAGACAGACCACTTGGAGTCCGCACCGACCAGCGATTCGACGGCCGGCTGATTGAGCGAATCCAGAGTTGCTGCAATGTAGGTGGGGCGCTGCTCAACCGGAGCCCGCAGTACGTCACCCGGCGTGCTCACACCGGTGAGAACCAACAACGAGTCGATCGAAACAGCGTGTGCGCCTTCGATATCGGTGTCCAAACGATCACCGACCACCAGTGGACGCGAACACCCGCTGCGAGCTAGCGCATCCTCCATCAGCGGTGCAGCAGGCTTCCCTGCCACCAACGGTTCCTGCTTGGTCGCAGCGCGCAGAGCTGCCACCATCGAGCCGTTGCCCAGCACCAAACCCCGCTCCGACGGCAGCGTTGTGTCCAGGTTTGCCGCTACCCACAGCGCACCGGCCCGGATCGCCAAGCACGCCTCGGCAAGGATCGACCAGTTGGTCTCCGTCGAATGTCCTTGAACGACAGCAACCGGAGAATCCGCGAATTCGCGCACCGGAAGCAACCCGACGCGCGTCACCTCGTCGGCCAATGCGTCGGTACCGACGACGAGTACAGCGGCACCGGGTTCGAGACGCTCCGCCAGCAGACGCACTGCCGTCTGAGAACTGGTGACGACACGATCGTCTTCGGAATCGAAACCGAGTTCGGTCAGATGCGCCGACACTGCCGAAGGCGAGCGACTCGCATTGTTGGTCACGTAGTACAAAGCCTGCGTGCCCTGACCGAGAGCTGCCTGGGTGCCGGGAATCGCATGAGCTCCGGCGTACAGAGTGCCATCGAGATCGAGCAAAAGTACGTCGTACTGAGTACGAAGCACGGTCACTGATCTTCTCCGGTCAACTCGGCCACCCGTTCTTCAGCATCCGTGTCACCCTCGAGGTCAGCAGCTGCAGCGTTGAGGAACCACTTCAGTCCGTCTTCGACACGACCAGCTGCAACGAGGGCATCGGCGTAGGCGTAGAACAGCCGAGCCGCAGCTTCACCGGTACGCGCTGCGTCCAGATCCTTGGTCTGCAGTGTGACAACTGCCTGATCGAACTGACCGAGATCCATGCGGGCGCCTGCGACGACGATCCTCAACTCGGACGCCTCGTCGCCCGAAAGCAGGGCAGCCTCGTCGCTACGGCCGAGCTCGATCGCGCGTTCTGGTCGACCCAAACCGCGTTCGCAGTCGGCCATGACAGCGATCAGACCCGGTCCGCCAGCCATTCGACGGGCAGCACGAAGCTCGGAGAGAGCTTCAGCCCATTCACCGGCGTGGTACGCGGTGATTCCGGCAGCTTCACGAACGACCGCAATTCGGCCGGCGCGCTGACGGGCAGCGCGAGCGTGGAGCAGTGCGAGTTCCGGATCTTCGTCGACGAGCTTGCCCGCCATGACGAGGTGACGCGCAACTGTGTTGGCGTTGTCCTTGTCGAGGCTGAGCAGATCCCGACGAACGGCCGGGTCCAACTCCGTGGGCTCTACGTTGTCGGGCAAATCCGGTTCGTCAGGTCGTGCTTGCTGACGGTTGCGGTCGCCATCGCGTCCACGAGGGGTGAACCCACCCTCGCCGCCGCGACGCTGTCCGCCGTTGAATCCGCCGCCGCGGTTACTGTTTCCAGCACCGCCACGGTTGTTGTCTCCGGCACCACCGCGGCGGTCTCCGCCTGCAGCGCCGCGTGATCCACGCCCGTCGTTGTCACGACGGGGGCCACCTGATCGAGGCGCTCCTCCCCCACGGAAGGACCGACGCTCGTCGCCATTCTCCGACACAGTCATTCCTCTCATACAACGCACGAAAGGGGACCCAATATGTTGGGTCCCCTTTCGGTTAACGGGTGTTCGGCGGTGTCCTACTCTCCCACACCCTGTCGAGTGCAGTACCATCGGCGCTGAAGGGCTTAGCTTCCGGGTTCGGAATGGGACCGGGCGTTTCCCCTTCGCTATGACCGCCGTAACTCTATGAAACTGTCACAGTAACCTTCTTCTGATCACCTGGTTTCACCACCCGTCAACACCAGTTTCTGGTGTTGGGGGATGGAGAAAACAGGGTTTCTCATCAGTATCTGTGTGTTGTTTCAGATACCGCACAGTGGACGCGTAGCTTCTTTGTGGTAAGTCCTCGGCCTATTAGTACCAGTCACCTGCATGCATTACTGCACTTCCAGTTCTGGCCTATCAACCCGGTGGTCTGCCGGGGGCCTTACCCCCTCGAGGGGGTGAGAAACCTCATCTTGGAACAGGCTTCCCGCTTAGATGCTTTCAGCGGTTATCCCTTCCGAACGTAGCTAACCAGCGGTGCTCCTGGCGGAACAACTGGCACACCAGAGGTTCGTCCGTCCCGGTCCTCTCGTACTAGGGACAGCCTTCCTCAAGTTTCTAACGCGCGCGGCGGATAGAGACCGAACTGTCTCACGACGTTCTAAACCCAGCTCGCGTGCCGCTTTAATGGGCGAACAGCCCAACCCTTGGGACCTACTCCAGCCCCAGGATGCGACGAGCCGACATCGAGGTGCCAAACCATCCCGTCGATATGGACTCTTGGGGAAGATCAGCCTGTTATCCCCGGGGTACCTTTTATCCGTTGAGCGACACCGCTTCCACTTGCCGGTGCCGGATCACTAGTCCCGACTTTCGTCCCTGCTCGACCTGTCAGTCTCACAGTCAAGCTCCCTTGTGCACTTGCACTCGACACCTGATTGCCAACCAGGCTGAGGGAACCTTTGGGCGCCTCCGTTACATTTTGGGAGGCAACCGCCCCAGTTAAACTACCCACCAGGCACTGTCCCTGAACCAGATCATGGTCCGAGGTTAGAGGTCCAATTCGATCAGAGTGGTATTTCAACAACGACTCCACGATAACTGGCGTCACCGCTTCACAGTCTCCCACCTATCCTACACAAACCGAACCGAACACCAATACCAAGCTGTAGTGAAGGTCCCGGGGTCTTTTCGTCCTGCCGCGCGTAACGAGCATCTTTACTCGTAATGCAATTTCGCCGAGTCTACGGTTGAGACAGCTGAGAAGTCGTTACGCCATTCGTGCAGGTCGGAACTTACCCGACAAGGAATTTCGCTACCTTAGGATGGTTATAGTTACCACCGCCGTTTACTGGGGCTTAAATTCTCAGCTTCGCTCCCGAAGGAA
>NZ_CM166368.1:3415000-4355000 GCF_056837585.1 Rhodococcus sp. OS5
CTTGATCACGTCGGCGTCGCCGGTGTTCACGAAGTACTGGTACCAGGCGTACGGGCTGGTCATCTCGGGGTCGAGCCACAAACTTCCGCCACCGGTCGACTTTCCGAACTTTTTGCCATCGGCCGAGGTCACCAGCGGAACCGTCATTGCATGAACGCTCTCACCGTCGACACGACGGTTGAGTTCGACGCCGGCAATGATGTTGCCCCACTGATCGGACCCGCCGACCTGCAGAGTGCAGCCGAGGTCGCGTCGCAAGTGCAGGTAGTCGTTGGCCTGGAGCAGCATGTAGCTGAACTCGGTGTACGACATCCCGTCCGACTCGAGACGACGCTTCACGGTGTCACGCGCAAGCATGACGTTCACGGAGAAGTGTTTGCCGACATCACGCAGGAAGTCGATGGCCGACATCTTGCCGGTCCAGTTCATGTTGTTCTCGATGACCGCGCTCGTCGGCGAATCGTCGAAATCCACGAATCGTTCGAGCTGACCACGGATGCGACCTGCCCAGTCCGCGACGGTATCGGCGGAGTTCATCGTCCGTTCCCCGACGTCACGGGGGTCTCCGATCAGGCCCGTTGCACCGCCGGCAAGAACGATCGGGCGGTTGCCGGCGCGCTGAAACCGCTTGAGCGCGAGGAGCGGAACCAGGTGACCTGCGTGCAGGCTCGGTCCTGTCGGGTCGAAGCCCGCATACAACGTGACCGGTCCGGCCTCGAGATCTTTACGCAAAGCGTCGAGATCGGTTGATTGGGCGATCAGCCCGCGCCAGGTCAGTTCGTCGAGAATATTCTCAGTCACGGACTCGATCATCCCATCTTCACGAAATGACCGGCGCTCGCGGGCTTCGGCGATACGCGGACACCGCTCGCGAGTCCGGAATCCACAGGCGCCACGGAACCTCCGCCGCGGTACTGACCCCCACCCGCGGTCCACTGACCCATTCCTTCGACTCCCCCAATTCGAGCCGAATCCGCGAGGCAGGGTTGAACACGTCTGTTCCGTTGTCCGCCAACGTGATTGCGACAGAAGCACCGAGATTACCCGGCCCTCTGGCCCATTGGTGAGATGGTCGATCCGGCGATCTCCGAGCAGACACCACATCGTGACCGGCCTCGATTTCGGCCGCTCGGAGCAGAACACCACCCGCGACACCATCCGGGCCGTACGAGATGTTCATACAAAAGTGCATTCCATAGCTGCGGTAGACGTAGAGACGCCCCGCCCGCCCGAACATCACGCTGTTCCGCGGCGTTCTCCCCCGATACGAATGTGCTGCCGGATCCGGCCATGGCCCGTCCTTCTCCCCTCCGTACGCCTCGACCTCGACGATCCTCAGCGAGATGTCGTCGACGGTCAGGGTCGAGCCGAGAATTGTCAGGCCCGCTTCCAACGGGTTCTCCACATTTTCCAAGGTCTCGATGCTCACCCTTCGATTGTGCCCACGCCGTTGACTCATCGGTCGGCCGAGTCGCATAATTCAACAAGTGATGAATTATTGAAACGAGACGAACCGTGACCACAACGCCGGCAATAGATATCCGCGGACTACGAGTCGTTCGCGGCAAGCACGAAGTTCTTCACTCGCTTGACCTGCAGGTATCAGCAGGATCGATCACCGGACTGCTCGGCCCGTCCGGCTGCGGCAAGACAACCCTGATGCGCGCGATTGTCGGAACACAGATCGTCGAAAGTGGTGAGGTCAGAGTGCTGGGCGATCTCGCCGGTTCCGTTGCTCTTCGCCACCGGGTCGGATATGTCACCCAATCCCCCAGCGTGTACGGCGACCTGACGGTCACTCGAAACGTCCAGTACTTCGGCGCTCTTTACGGCAAGTCCGGCGCCGACGTCGCAGCAGCGGTCGACGCCGTCGGATTGAGCCGATACGCCGACCAGACCGCCGCCGATCTGTCTGGTGGTCAACGCGGGCGAGTCTCGCTGGCTTGCGCGTTGGTGGCGTCACCTGATGTGTTGATCCTCGACGAACCGACCGTCGGCCTCGATCCGGTGCTTCGCGTCGAATTGTGGGAACGATTCGCTGACCTTGCTCGCAGCGGAACCACCCTGTTGGTCTCCAGCCACGTCATGGATGAGGCCGACCACTGCGCTGAGCTGATCCTGATGCGAGACGGGCACCTCCTCGCTCAACTCACACCCGATGAATTGCGCGCCAAAACCAGATGTGAACGGCTCGAGGACGCCTTTCTCGAGCTGATTCGGACTTCACCCGTCGGAGGCGAAATATCATGAGCATCAGGATCTTCGGTGCTACGACCGTACGCATTCTGCTTCAGCTCCGCCAAGATCACCGCACGGTGGCCATGATCTTGTTGGTCCCGTCGTTACTGATGATTCTGCTCTATTTCCTCTACCAAGACGTCCCGACGCCACCCGGCCAGGTTTCGCTCTTCCAACGAGTGGCGATCACGATGTTGGGAATCTTGCCGTTTGTCGTCATGTTCCTGGTCACGTCCATCGCGATGCAACGCGAACGCAGTTCAGGCACACTCGAACGCCTGCTCACCACACCGATGGGCAAACTCGACCTTCTCGCCGGATACGGGGCGGCATTTTCGCTCTCCGCCGCCGCTCAGGCAGCCCTCGCGTGCGCGGTTGCTTTCGGATTCCTCGGACTCACCATCGCCGGCAGTCTTGCCTGGGTCATCGTCATTGCAGTTCTCGGCGCAATACTGGGCGTTGCGCTAGGCCTGTTGGCCAGCGCATTCGCGAAGACCGAGTTCCAAGCGGTGCAATTCATGCCGGTAGTTGTGGTTCCACAGCTCTTCCTCTGCGGACTCCTGGTACCGCGCGACCAATTGCCGACCTGGCTCGAATGGATCAGCAACGTCCTCCCCTTGAGCTACGCCGTCGACGCACTTCAGCAAGTGTCGATGCATGCCGACGCGACGGGTCAGATGTGGCGTGATCTCGCCGTCATGGCGGGCTTCGCCGCCGCCGCACTCTCGCTGGCCGCGGCCACACTCGATCGCCGCACTCCATGACCGACAAGGACACGAGTCCTGCACCGATTCGTTCGGGGCGACGACCGGGCAAGTCGGAGACTCGCGCGCAGATCCTCGATTCGGCGCGACGGGCGTTCTCCCAGAACGGTTTTCGACGAACAACCGTTCGATCGATAGCTGCGGCCGCTGACGTCGATCCGGCTATGATTCATCACCATTTCGGGAGCAAGGAGCAGTTGTTCACCGCTGCGATCGCGCTACCGATCGATCCAGCAAAGGTACTGGGACCGGTTCACACCTCCCCGACCGAAAACCTCGGCGAAAGCCTTCTCCGGGCGGTGATCGGGCTATGGGATTCGGAACACCAGCCGGCGATTCTGGCGGCTTTTCGATCAGCCATTTCCGGCGACGGATCGCAGTTGATCCAGAGCTTTCTGCTCGATGTCGTATTGCGCGACATCATTCCGCGGGTGGACACACCACCTGGTACCGGCTTGATCAGAGCGGAATTGGTGGCATCTCAGATGGCCGGACTGCTTGTCACGCGATATGTGCTCGGACTCGAACCACTCGCATCATTGAGCGTTGACGCGTTGGTACCGCTGGTGGCGCCGAACCTCCAGCGGTACCTGATCGGTGAATTACCGATCTAGCCTTCAGCCCGCGCGAGCAACTTCTCGTGTTCGTCGTCCGCTACATCGCGTGCCTCGTCGATCAACAGAACGGGAATGCCGTTCTCGATCGGGTAGGCACGTCGCAGGCGCGGGTTGTAGAGCAACTCGTCCCCGACCAGCAGCAGCGGGCCTTTGTCCTGGGGGCAGGCCAAAATGCTGAGCAACGTCGAATCAATAGCCACGTGTGTCCTCTCGAACCGATCAAACAGAATGTCCTCAGGCTACCGTGCTCCGGTGCTCACCCTCGTCGGCATCAACTGCGCGGCAATTGCCTTGGTCAGCCGCTTGTACGACTGCGACTCGGAATCGAGGAACCAGGTCCGTGGCCCCGGCGCCGGCAATCCGGCCGCAGCCAACGCAGTGGAGCTCGGACGGTACGACGAACCCACCGGGATCTCGTCAACCACGTGCACGATATCCGGACGAGCGTCGAAAGCGATGCGCGAGAGGGCCTCTGCAAGCTCGGCAGAACGGAACTGCCGCCCCGGACGCCATGTCACGGCAGCGACCGCGAGCTGATGCGGCGCGTCACCGACTCCGTATGCGACGGCAAGATCCACCCGCGCCACACTCGACAACGCGTCGACGATCGGCTGGGTGAAGACGGGACCGCGGACCGTGGAAATGACCGTGTTCTTGTGGTCGATCAGCCAGTAGTCGCCGTCGGCGTCCCGGCGGAAGAGATTTTCGGTGGGAATCCACGAATCGCCGGCTTGGAAGAGACCTCGCATGGCTCCGCCCGAGAGATCGGCGGTGAATCCCGCGCGCCCGAGCAGCAATCCGACCTCGTCTTCGGCGCACTCACGGACAAATCCGTTTCCGTTCTCGAGGAGCCGACCACTCAGCGGGTCGTATGCCGCCAACCGCACCTGCGCGCTACCCGGCAGTGGGCGCCCCTTGGAACCAACTTTGGAGCCTGCAACATTGGCAAGAATCACGTCGCCTTCGGTCGACGCATAGAACTCGAGTACCTGCGCGGGGTCGAACGCCTCCGTTGTCCGCTTCCACAGACCATGGGGCATGCCCGAACCGATGAACAGGCGGACCGGATGACTACCGTCGATGAGAAGAAGATCCTCGTCGAGTATCTCGCGCATCATCGACCACGTGTAACTCACGACCGTCACGCCGTAGCGGTGGATTTCCTCGACGAACCTCGCGGGGTTCAGTCCACGTGAGAGCGCAATGCGTGAGCCACCGGCCATGGCACCACCGATGGTCGCGAGCAGACTCGACGAATGATGGAGTGGTGCAAGGCAGTACACGGTGTCACCGCGATCGAGATCTGCCGCCGTGGCCGTGCCGAAGGCCGACAGTGCCCACCGGTAGTTGGTGATCTGCTTGGCCTCGAGCACACCGCCGGATTCCGCAAAGATGATGAAGGCGAGTTCGCGGGCGACACCGGGATCCGGTCGGTACCACCCGGGCAGATTGACCTTCGTCGGATCGATTTGTTCGAGATCGATCACGTCGTGTGACGGATCCACCTCGAGGCCACGGGCATCGCCGCCGCCGAGCACCAGTACCGGCCGACCGGTAACCACTGCAGCATCGACGTTTTCCGGATCGGTGATGATCCGATCGACCGACCCCAGCTTGACCGCCGCCGTGATGTCGGAGCCTGGCGGAAGCATGACCGCGACGGCACCAAGTCGCGACAGGGCCGCGATGGCCGCGAGTGCGCTGGGGCGGGTCTCCATCAGGACACCGACATGCGCTGCCGGACGCACTCCCACGGAGATCAATCCACGCACGACATTGTCGATACGCGCGTTGACCGCTTCATACGTGTGCACGCGATTGTCGAAGAGGAAGCACTCGCCGTTCGGCGCCTTTCGACGCTGCTCCGCCAGCAACTGGCTCAGCGAGATCTTGGTGTGCGGCTGAATCTGGTTGAGTCGAGCCAGACGTGGCAACGCTCGTGCCGCTTCTCCCGACAATTCGAAAGTGCCGCGCAACGCACCGGCGGCAAGGTCACTGATTCCCTTGGTGACTCCTGCACCTACTTCAGCGACCGAGGCGACGGTGTGGATGATCCGATTGCTGATCGACACACCGGTCTGGTCTTCGAGGTCGGCGCCGTAGACCATGTTCGCGATACGGTCCGGGAGGGGTCCACCCGTCTCGGTCCACTGTACGAATTCACCGGTGGTCGGCCAGGTGTGATTGGCCGCGGTGGAACCGACAACCAAACCGAAATGGCCTGCACGCAAGGTAGATTCGTAGACCTTCGCCCGCGGAGCGGCTTGACTGATGCCTCGAACCGCTTGCGGCTGGCCGATGTCGTCGACCTCACCGACGAATGCCAGGATGGGGCAGGTGATCTCGGCGAGCGAGACCAATTGATCCTTGATGACGAACCCACCGGTCATCATTCGGTTGTGCACGATGAACTGCTTGAGCAGTTCGGCTACCGCGGGCCCCGACCACGCGACCCAACCCTCGGTCGCGAGGAAGCGGCGTTGCTGCTCCCGCGGAAGCAACGCCTCACGGTCGTGCAGTTGAAGCAGAAAGTCGACGCGCATCTTCAGCGTCTTCACGGGATCGAGCAACTGGAACCCGGTACGGGCCATCCACCCGGTGACCGCCAGGCGATTGAAGACGTGATCGGCGAGGAAATCTGCACCCTTGGTTGCCAATCCCGCCGGGATGCCGAAGGGTAGCGCGGCGAGTGTGTCGACCGGACTGCCGAAGGTGATGACGCTGGCGATGTTTCGACTACGCCGATACGCGGCAGCCTGATAGGCGAACATGCCACCCTGCGAATAACCGGAGATGTGAACATCTTTTCCGGTGTGACGGTGGATGTGATCGACGATGTCGCTGAGAGCGATGATGTGATCGGCGAGGTTACGATCCCAACCGCCCTCTTCGGAGTCGGGCGAACCGAAATCGACGACCCAGGGATCAAGGCCCATCTCGTGCAGAATTCCCACAGCGCCCTGGTCACGGGTCACGTCGTACACGTTCGCCGACATCATCATCGGCGGGATCAGCAAGATCGGTGCGCCGACGGTTTCCGGGTCACTGTCCGGGAAGTAGCGCCGTAGCCGATACATCGCTGCGCGTTCGACGATCTCGAACGGCGACGTGGTCGCATCCGTTTCCAGCCCACCCAACCGGACGACCTCGAGGCCGTTTTGTGCTGTCGCAACCACCCGACGAATCGGGCCCAGCACAGACTTGGAATTCAATCCCACCATTTCACTCCCAAGTTACTCACCATGTGACGTCAGTCTCATTTTTCCCGCGCGCGACAAGCCTACTTACGACGAATACGCGTACGCGGTCAGGGAGCAAATTCTGCTACCTGACCGCGTACGACCGAAGGACTACTGCCGAAAAGAGAGCGACAACACTCGTGACCGCGAGGTCACAGGGTCCATTCCCGCAGTGACTGCGCCACTGCTTTGACTCCGTCCAGCTGCTCGGCAACCCGCACCCCCGCAGTGCCGCCTCGCGCGTTGCGCGAAGCAATGGAACCCTCGACTGTCAGCACCTCACGAACAGCGGGTGTCAGCGCGCTGTCGACGCCGGCCAGCTCCTCGTCCGTGAGATCTTCGAGTCCGACCCCTCGTGCTTCGGCGACACGCACACACGCTCCGGCAGCCTCGTGGGCAACCCGGAACGGCACGCCCTGACGCACCATCCACTCCGCGATGTCGGTGGCCAACGTGAACCCTGCCGGAGCTAGTTCCGCCATGCGCTCGGTGTGGAACTCGAGCGTCTGCACCAGACCGGTGATGGCCGGGAGCAGCATCTCGAGCTGCGCAACCGAGTCGAAAACCGGTTCCTTGTCCTCTTGCAGATCGCGGTTGTACGCCAGCGGCTGAGCCTTGAGCGTCGCCAACAATCCGGTCAGGTTGCCGATCAAACGACCCGACTTACCGCGCGTCAGTTCCGAGACATCCGGATTCTTCTTCTGCGGCATGATCGACGATCCCGTCGACCATGCGTCGGCAAGCGTGATGTAGCCGAACTCCGGTGTGCTCCAGATGATGATCTCTTCCGCCATACGGGAGAGGTCGACACCGATCATCGCAAGCACGAACGCTGCCTCGGCCGCAAAATCACGCGAAGCCGTTGCGTCGATCGAGTTCTCGGCCGAGCTGTCGAACTTCAATTCCGCTGCAATGGCTTCGGGGTCGAGACCGAGCGAGGAACCGGCCAGTGCACCGGAACCGTACGGGGACACCGCAGCTCGCACGTCGAAGTCGCGAAGGCGCTGCACGTCCCGCAACAGTGGATGTGCGTGAGCGAGCAGGTGATGCGCCAACAGGACCGGCTGAGCCGCCTGCAGGTGCGTCTTGCCCGGCATCACGGCATCCGGATGCGCCCCGGCCTGAGTCGCCAAAGCATCGACCACGTCGAGAACTCCGGTGGAGATGCGGCGGACCGCATCGCGAAGCCACATGCGGAACAGCGTGGCCACCTGGTCGTTTCGTGAACGTCCAGCACGCAGGCGTCCACCGACCTCAGGCCCGACACGCTCGATCAGACCACGCTCGAGTGCGCCGTGTACGTCCTCGTCCGAATCACTGGGCCCGAAGGCGCCACTGGCGACATCTGCCGCCAGACGGTCGAGACCGTCGAGCATTGTCACGAGATCGGCTTCGCTGAGCAGACCGGCCTTGTTCAGCACACGCGCATGCGCCTGCGACGCCCGCACGTCGTACGGAGCGAGGACCCAGTCGAAGTGAGTCGACTTGCTCAGCGCCGCCATGGCAGCGGCCGGTCCGGACTCGAACCGCCCGCCCCACAGCGCACCTTCGTTGGTGCCGTGTTTTTGAGCGTCTCCGTCACCGCGAGCCGTCATGGCTCAGAGTCCCAGATCGCGCTTCGCGGCGACCTTCGACGACAGACCGTGGATCTCGACGAAGCCCTTCGATGCGGACTGGTCGAAGCTGTCGCCCTCGTCGTACGTCGCGAGGTTGAAGTCGTAGAGCGACTCCGGGCTGCGACGACCGTTGACGGTGATGGCTCCACCGTGCAGGAAGAGACGGATGTCGCCGGTAACGCGTTCCTGCGTCTTGTTGACGAACGTGTCCAGTGCGTCCTTGAGGGGCGAGAACCAGAGGCCGTCGTAGACCAGCTCGGACCAACGCTGCTCCATCTGACGCTTGTAGCGACCGAGTTCGCGTTCGAGGGTGACGTGCTCGAGTTCCTGGTGTGCGGTGATGAGAACCATCGCGCCGGGAGCTTCGTAGATCTCACGGCTCTTGATGCCCACGAGACGGTCCTCGACGACGTCGAGACGGCCGACGCCCTGAGCGCCTGCGCGCTTGTTCAGTTCCTGAATGGCTTCGAGAACCGACACCGGGCGGCCGTCGATGGCGACCGGGCGGCCCTTGTCGAAGCTGATGATGAGCTCGTCGGGTGCGTTCCAGTTGACCGTCGGGTCCTGGGTGTAGTCGTAGACGTCCTTCGTCGGCGCGTTCCACAGATCCTCGAGGAATCCGGTCTCGACGGCGCGGCCCCAGACGTTCTGGTCGATCGAGAACGGCGACTTCTTGGAGACGTTGATCGGGATGTTGTTCTCTTCGGCGAAGGCGATGGCCTTCTCGCGGGTCCAGGCGTAGTCGCGGACCGGTGCGATGACCTGCAGGTCGGGTGCGAGGGCGCCGAATCCGACCTCGAAGCGAACCTGGTCGTTGCCCTTACCGGTGCAACCGTGCGAGACGATGGTGCCGCCGTGCGAGCGTGCAGCTTCGACGATGTGCTTGACGATCAGCGGACGGCTGATGGCCGAGACGAGCGGGTAGCGGTCCATGTACAGGGCGTTGGCCGCGATGGTCGGCAGGCAGTATTCGTCCGCGAACTCGTCGCGGGCGTCGACGACAACGGATTCGACTGCGCCGCAGTCGATCGCGCGCTGACGCACGACCTCCATGTCCTCGCCACCCTGCCCCAGATCGATGGCGACGGCGACAACTTCAGCGCCCGTCTCCTTACCGATCCAACTGATGGCAACAGAAGTGTCCAGCCCGCCCGAGTAGGCGAGTACGACGCGATCGGCCATGGTTTTTGTGCTCCTTCGGTTGAAAATCTCTATCAAAGAATAAGGGGTCAGGCGAGCGATTCGATCATGGCCGCGAGTTCCGCTCCGGAAAGCGGTTCCCGGGCCACCACGAAGATGGTGTCATCTCCGGCGATCGTGCCCACGATGTCCGGCATCGAGGACCGATCCAGTGCGCTCGCGAGGTAGTGCGCGGCTCCCGGCGGTGTCCGGAGGATCGCCATGTTGCCGCTGAAATCGGTGGAGACCAACAACTCACCCAACAGCCGTGAGAGGCGGTCGGTACCGCCGGCCACACCGCGTACCGGGTTCCCGTCCTCCGGCACCACGTAAACACCGGCGCCGCCGTCGGCGGCACGCAGTTTCACCGCTCCCAGCTCTTCGAGGTCACGCGAGAGCGTCGCCTGCGTTGCTTCGATGCCCTCGGCACCGAGCAAGGCCGCCAGCTCCGTCTGACTTCGGACAGGGTGAGCCGCCAGAAGCGCGATGATGCGCGACTGGCGACCAGCCCGAGTGGGAGCGACGCTCACGCCGGGTCCAGTTGGGTTCGCTGTTCCAGCAGCCACACGAGCAATGCCTTCTGGGCGTGCAGACGGTTCTCCGCCTCGTCCCAGACAACACTCTGCGGCCCGTCGAGAACCTCGTCGGTGACTTCTTCGCCGCGATGCGCGGGCAGGCAGTGCAGGACGACGGCCTTCGGATCTGCCTTTGCGAGCAGCTCCTTGTTGATCTGGAACGGACGGAAAGGTCCGACCCGATCGAGTCCGTCGTTCTCCTGACCCATCGAGGTCCAGGTGTCGGTGACCAACGCGTCGGCGCCGACGACGCCGGCCTGTGGGTCCTGCGTCAGGGTGATGGTCGCGCCGGTTTCCTCGGCGCGTTTGCGTGCTGCTGCCACTACCCAGTCCGCCGGTTCGAAGCCGGCGGGGCTTGCGATGGTGACGTCTATGCCTGCGGTCACTCCGCCGAGCATCAGCGAGTGAGCCATGTTGTTGGCGCCGTCGCCCAGGTAGGTCAGCTTCAGCCCCTTGAGCTCACCCTTCTGTTCGATCAGCGTTTGCAGATCGGCCAGAACCTGACAGGGATGAAATTCGTCGGACAATGCATTGACGATGGGAATCCTTGCGCCCGTAGCCATTTGCTCCAGGCGCTTCTGGCCGAACGTGCGCCACACGACGGCGTCGACGTAGCGGGAGAGAACGCGTCCGGTGTCCGCCAAGGTCTCTTCACGACCGAGTTGAGTGCTGCGCCCGTCGACGACGACAGCGTGACCGCCCATCTGTGCGATGCCCATCTCGAACGAGAAACGTGTACGCGTCGAGTTCTTCTCGAAGATGACACCGACTCCGCGGGGACCCTCGAGCGGACGCCGAGCGAACGGGTCCTTCTTGAGAATCGCTGCGAGTTCGAGAACTTCGGCCTGCTGCGCAGGAGTCAGATCGTCGTCCCTGAGAAAGTGTTTCACCACGGTAGTCACTTCTCCCCCGGCTGGTCAGCCGATAGTGCACTGTCGAAGATGGCAGGTAGTGCTGCCACGAAGGTTTCGGCCTGCTCGTCCGTGAGGATGAGCGGCGGCGCCAACCGGATCACTCCGGGTTGCGCTGCATTCACAAGGTACCCGGCTTCGCGCGCTGCGTTTTCCACTGCCGGCGCGACGTCCTCGGTCAGCACGACACCCAGCAACAGTCCTGATCCCCGTACGTAGTCGACCAACGGATGGCCCAGATCTTCGATGCCCGCCGAGATCGATTTGCCCAAGCTGTCGGCGCGTGAGATCAGGTCTTCCGCTGCAATGGTTTTCAGCACGGCAAGCGCCGCCGCAGCGCACACCGGATTGCCACCGAACGTCGTACCGTGCTTGCCCGGTCCGAACAACTCTGCCGTTGCCCCGGTCGCGATGCAGGCGCCGATCGGCATTCCGCCGCCGAGTCCCTTCGCAAGAGTGATGACGTCCGGCACGATGCCGACTGCCTGATGTGCGTAGAACCAGCCGGTCCGGCCGATGCCGGTCTGCACTTCGTCGAGTACGAGCAGCGCACCACGTTCGGCGGTGATCCGCCGAGCCTCGACGAGGTATCCCTCGGGTGGCACCACGACGCCGCCCTCACCCATGATCGGTTCGAGGAACACAGCGGCGGTGTCGGAATCGACGGCCTGCTCGAGTGCCTCGACGTCGCCGTACGGCACGAACTCGACACCGGCGGGCATCGGTTCGAACGGCGCCCGCTTGGCCGGCTGACCCGTCAGAGCGAGTGCCCCCATCGTGCGACCGTGGAAGGAGCCTTCGGCTGCGATGATCTTCTTCCGGCCGGTGGCGCGAGCGAGCTTGAAGGCAGCCTCGTTCGCCTCGGTACCGGAGTTGCAGAAGAACGCGCGCCCGGTGACGTTGCCGAGATGAGCGAGCAGCTGCTCCGCCAACTCGACGACCGGCTCGCTGGCGTACAGGTTGGACACGTGGCCGAGTGTCGACAGCTGAGTAGTCACGGCTTCGACGACGGCCGGATGTCCGTGTCCGAGAATGTTGACGGCGATTCCGGCCAGGAAGTCGACGTACTGCTTGCCGTCGGCGTCGGTGAGTACGGCGCCGTCACCGCGGACGAGAGCAACCCGGGGTACGCCGTAATTGTTCATCAGCGAAGCGGACCACCGCTGCTGCAGATCGATCGTGCTCATGAGATAGCTCCCTGCTGGGGACCGGCGACCGAGGAACCCGGCACGACCATCGTGCCGATTCCTTCACCGGTGAAAAGTTCGAGTAGGACTGAATGTTCGAGCCGACCGTCGATCACGTGCGCCGACGGCACACCTCCGCGCACCGCGCGAAGGCAGGCCTCCATCTTGGGCACCATGCCGGCATCGAGACTCGGCAACAACTGAGCAAGGGCGTCGGTGTCGATCTCGGTGGCCAGCGAGGCTCGGTCCGGCCAATCGGTGTACAGGCCCTCGACGTCGGTGAGGACAACGAGCTTCTCGGCACCGATCGCCTCGGCCAGTGCGGCAGCAGCGGTATCGGCGTTGATGTTGTGGACGACACCGTCGGCGTCGGGTGCGATGGTCGAGACCACCGGAATACGTCCTGCTGCAATGAGATCGAGTACCGCGTCCGGGTTCACGGTAGTGACGTCTCCGACCAGGCCGATGTCGGTCTGCTCTCCCTCGACCGCAACAGTGCGTCGAGTAGCGGTGAACAAGTGCGCATCCTCACCGGAGATACCGACCGCGTAGGGACCGTGCGCGTTGATCAGCCCGACGAGTTCACGGCCCACCTGACCGAAGAGCACCATCCGGACGACGTCCATCACCTCGGGCGTCGTGACCCGGAAACCACCGCGGAACTCACCCTTCATGCCAAGGCGTGCCAGCATCGCGTTGATCTGCGGGCCGCCGCCGTGCACGACGACGGGGTGGATGCCGACAGTCCGCAGGAACGCCATGTCGGCGGCAAATGCCGTTTTGAGCGTCTCGTCGATCATGGCGTTTCCGCCGTACTTGACCACGACCACCTTGTCTCGGAATCGCTGCAGCCACGGCAGCGCGTCGGCGAGGACATGCGCCTTCTGATGCTCGCTGATCACGGGATACGTCTCGGTCATGACGAATACGCCGAGTTCTCTTCGACGTAAGCATGCGAGAGGTCCGTGGTGCGAATGCTCACGGACTCGTTGCCGATTCCCAGATCGATGTCGAGTTCGATGTCGATCCCACTCAGGTCCACCTCACGCGCCCCCGGAGCACCGACGCCGTCGATGCAGACGGGACTCCCGTTGAAGGACACACTGATTCGATCGGGATCGAGCTCGATGGGAGCGATACCCACTGCGGCGAGAACGCGACCCCAATTGGGATCGGAACCGAAAAGCGCTGTCTTGACCAGGCTGTCGCGGGCGATGGTCCGGGCGCCGATCAACGCATCGGACTCGGACGCCGCGCCGCGAACCGTCACCTTGACCCGCTTGGTGACACCCTCGGCGTCTGCCATCAACTGATCCGCGAGATCATCACACACGGCCAGCACTGCGGCGTTCAGTTCGTCCTGCGTCGGCGTGACACCGCTGGCGCCGGAGGCCAACAGGAGCACTGTGTCGTTGGTGGACGTGGCGCCGTCGACGTCGAGGCGATCGAAGCTCAGGTGGGTGGCGGCGCGCAGAGCGGTATCGAGCTGATCCGCCGTTGCGACAGCATCGGTCGTGACGACGCACAGCATGGTGGCCAGCGCAGGCGCGAGCATGCCTGCGCCCTTGGCCATTCCGCCGACGTTCCATTTGTTCGCGTGGTGCAGCGACGCCTGCTTCGGCACGGTATCGGTGGTCATGATCGCGTATGCCGCGTCGGTGCCGCCGGAGATTCCGCCGGCCAGTTCGTGCACCACCTCGGTGACACCGGGGATCAGCTTGTCCATGGGCAAGCGGTCACCGATAAGTCCGGTCGAACAGACAGCGACCTCGATCGCGCCCGTCTCGGTGCCCCAATTACTCAGTGCCGAAGCAACTTCCTCGGCAGTCTTGTGTGCATCCTGGAATCCACCCGCGCCCGTGCAGGCGTTCGCGCCGCCCGAGTTGAGCACCACCGCGCGCAGCTTGCCCGTCGTCAGGACCTGCTGAGACCAGAGCACCGGAGCTGCCTTGACCTTGTTCAGGGTGAAGACGCCGGCAGCGGCCAGATCGGGTCCCTCGTTGAGCACCAATGCGAGGTCCGACTTGCCACTCTTCTTGATACCGGCAGCAATTCCGGCACCGCGGAATCCGGCAGGTGCGGTGACGCCCTGCGTGCGGAGCAGACGTCCCCCGGCGACGTGAACCACGTCTGCAACGGTCGCGTCAGGCTCGGTTGCGTTGTCGATCTGCTGCGGATTGTCGGTGCTCACGGAGCTACTCCCACGGTAGAGAGACCTGCGGTCTCGGGTAGGCCAAGGGCGAGATTCATCGATTGCACCGCGCCACCGGCGGTGCCCTTGGTGAGATTGTCGATTGCCGAGATGACAACGAGCTGACCGGCGTCGGCGTCCACGGTGACCCCGATCTGCACGGCGTTGGATCCGATCACAGCGCCGGTCTGCGGGAAGATGCCGGCAGGCAGCACATGAATGAACGGCTCGTCGTTGTATGCCTTGTCGTAGATTTCGCGTGCCTGCTCTTCGGTGGCCGTGGTGGCTGCCGTGCAGGTCGCGAGGATGCCGCGCGGCATGGGCGCGAGCACCGGAGTGAAGGAGACACTGATGTCCTTGCCGCCTGCGGCCGAGAGATTCTGAATGATCTCAGGGGTGTGGCGATGGACACCGCCGACGCCGTACGCACGGACGGAGCCCATGACCTCGGAACCCAGCAGATCAGCCTTCGGTGCCCGGCCGGCGCCCGAAGTGCCACTGACCGCAACCACGTTCACGTGTGAGTCCACGATCCCCGCGGCAACGGCGGGGGCCAGCGCGAGGCTCGCTGCCGTCGGGTAGCAGCCCGGAACGGCGATGCGGGTTGCGCCTACCAATTTCTCACGGGCACCGGGCAATTCAGGAAGACCGTAGGGCCAGGTGCCGGCATGAGCGCTCTTGTAGTACTTCTCCCAGGCTGCGGGATCCTGCAGCCGGAAGTCCGCGCCGCAGTCGATGATGACCGTCGACTCGGGCAGCAACTTGGCGTACTGAGCCGAATTTCCGTGTGGGAGACCGAGGAAGACGACGTCGTGACCCGAGAGGATCTCGACAGTGGTCTCTTCGAGTACCCGCGAAGAGAGTGGAAGCAAGTGCGGATGATGCTCACCGAGCGTCGAACCGGCGTTGCCACCGGCGGTCAGCGAACCGATCACCAGACTGCCGTCGGCGTAGGACGGGTGCCCGAGGAGCAGACGCAGAACCTCACCACCGGCGTACCCACTGGCGCCGGCAACGGCGACTCTGATCGGCTTGCGTGCGTTCTCGGTCGTACCACCTTCAGTCATGTCACACAGTATGCATCATTGTGCATCGGAATGCATAATTACTTACCCATGGATCGTCGAATCTCCTCGAGCTTGGCCTTTGCGGCCTTCTGGCGCTCGTCCCACTGCTCGTCGACGGACTTTCCGGCAGGACTCTCGTGTGCCAATTCGGCCGAACCTATGGAAGTACCGAAGCGCCCCTCTATCTTCTCCCGAACACGGTCGAAAGTGGGGACTCCCCCTTCGGTGTAGTCGGGTTCGGGAATTCTCGGGTCGGTCGCAAGTACCACCGGGACGTCGATGATCTCGTCGACCTCCACAACGGTGTCGGGCAGTTCGACTTCTTCGGCGTCGGTGATCTCGTTCTCGTCCTCGACGCGGTTCGGCTCGAGGCTCGCGGCAGCGGTGTCCACCACGGAAAGAAGGACCGACAAGCTCGGACGGCGCTCGACCACTGCGCGGACGACCGCGAGGAAGTCCTTGTCGTCGAGTGCACTGGCGGCCTCGACTACCTGGTGCACGGACCCATCGTGCTCGGACCCATCATGTTCGGGCCCATCATTTCGTGACACTGTCAGTCCCTTCTCGAAAACGCCGACGGACAATTCCGATCCTTCCACGACCGTCCGTCGAAGGGGTCAGCGTGACGCGAGATACGCGGCAAATGCTTCCTCGCTCGAATATTCGGGGACGTATCCGAACTGTTCCTTGAGCCGCCGATTGTCGAGAACCGGTCGGTACTGGAGAAATCCGACGCGCTCCGGACCGTGTTCCGTTACGCCCAATCGCCGTCCGACGCGTAGAACGCCTCGCAACAACCATGCAGGAAGCGTCACCGTGCTCTTGCCCATCCGGGAAGCCAACTCGTCGACGGTCAACGAGCCGTCGCCCGCGACATTGAAGATGCCCACTTGGTTTCCGGTCACGGCCTCCGCAAAAGCGCCCGCGACATCGGTGTGCCAGACGAAGACGAAGGGGCTGTCGCTCCCGGCAACCTTGAGCAGCTTGCGGCGATCGAACAACGCGGTGATCTGATTGTCGACGCTCTCACCCAAGATCGTGCCGATCCGGAAGACAACCTGTTCCAACTCCGGGTGTTCGACGCGATATTCGGCGAGCATCTCTTCGACCAGGCGTTTGTGGCGACTGTATGTGAATTCGTCGTTGCCTCGGACAGGTACGTCCTCGGTGATCCACGGTGGGCTGTCGGAGTGGTAGCCGTACGCCGCTCCGGACGAAGACACGACGAACCGTCCAACCCCGTGTTCGACGCAGGCCGCGAGCACGTTTCGTGTCCCGTCGACGTCGACGCGATACTCCTGCTCTGCTGTCGTGTTCTTGCCGGGATTCACGATGGACGCAAGGTGGATCACGACGTTCGGTCGGTACTGACCGAACACCCGCCCCAATTCTGTGGGGTCGCAGACGTCCGCCCTGACGCGGCGGATGCGATCGTCCGGCGTGTCCTTGACCGTGAGGTCGACACAGACGACGGCGATGCCCTGCGCGATCAGTGCGTCGATGACAGCGGTACCCAGGAACCCGTTTCCGCCCGTGACGAGTGCGACGGTCATGCCGGTACCGCCTTTCGGGCGCGTCGCTTGGACCAGATCGTCGCCAGAGCCAACCCGGCGATGATGTCCCAGATTCCCCACCAGCCGGCCACGATGGCCATGCCACCGAGCCCGTCGAAGAACGTGAACACCAGGCCAAGCCCCAGCCCGGCATTGCGGATGCCGACCTCGAAAGAGACGGCGCGACGGCTGTATTCGTTCAACCCGGTGACGGCGCCGCAGAAGTATCCCAGTGCGAGGGCAACCGTGTCGTGCAGGAAGACCGCGAGCAGTACCACCCCGATGTAGTCGACGAAGTACGACGCATTCCCCGACACCCCCGCGACGATGAAGATCAACAACGCCACCAACGAACCGTTTTTCACCCAAGGCTGCGCTTTCGCGGCGATCTCCGGAAACCTTCGTGCCGCCCAGATGCCGAGAACGAACGGCACACCGATGATCAGGGCGATTTGCGCGACCATCTCGAGCGCATTCAGGTTCACGGACTGCAACAGAGCGTCGGTCTCCGGGCGTCGGCTCCCCCAGAACGCAAGATTGAGCGGCATGAGGAAGATCGCGAGGACGTTCGACACCGCCGTCATGGACACCGAGAGTGCGACGTCGCCGCCCGCCCGGTGAGTCAGGACGTTCGAGATGTTCCCTGGCGGGCAGCACGCCACCAGGATCATGCCGAGTGCTACCGACGGAGCCGGCGAGAGAATCAGCGTCAGGAGAAAAGTCACTGCCGGCAACAGCAGGAACTGCGCAGCAATACCCACCGCCATCGCCTTGGGTTTGGTGAGCGCACGACGAAAGTCGTCGACCGAGGTGTCGAGGGCGATCCCCAGCATGATCGCGGCCAGCACCACGTTGAGGATCATCAACGATCCCGGGTTGAAGTTGAGCACCACGTCGTCGATCGGCATCACTGTCCTCCCTTCGTCAGAGCGGCATCAAGCAGTCCGATGTGTCGCTTGATCGCCGATCGGTAGGCGTCCTTGTTCACGTAGTAGGCCATTCGTCCCAACTTCAGGTACTTGTATCCCCCGGACAGATCGGGAGGAGGACCGGCCGCCGCCGCCGAGAATTCCCGCGCCGCGGCGGGGGCTTCGGTACGTGCGGTGATCAGTTTGGCCACCAACTCGGCCTGCTCGAAACGGCCCTGCCACCCGAGACCGGATGCTTCGACCATGCCGAGAACAAAGAGATTGTCGTGGCGGCGACTCGCGACGTTGAGGAACAGGTCCGGGGCAGCGCCCGACCAGTCCAAGTCCTCGCGCGCGATGAAGGGATAGTCGAGGTGATACCCCGTGGCGCAGAGAACGAGGTCGTAGTCGGCAGACGATCCGTCGACAAACCGCACCGTCTTCCCCTCGAACCGGTCGACGTCGGCGCGCACGTGCACGTCACCGTGCCCGATGTGGTGCAGGATCAACGAGTTCACGACCGGATGCGATTCGTAGATCTTGTAGTCCGGTGCCGGAAATCCGAACCGCACCGGATCACCCGTGAACTGCTTGAGTACCAAGGTGTCGACGCGTTGTTTGATCCACGGCGGCAACGGCTTTCCCTGATTCAAGGTGTCCGAGGGTCGGCCGAACAGATACTTGGGGACGAAGTAGTAGCCTCGCCGAACGCTCAGGTCGACGCACTCGGCCTGGTGGACGGCATCGACGGCGATGTCGCATCCACTGTTGCCCGCTCCGATGACCAGTACCTTCTTCCCGCGGAAGATCTCGGCGCTGCGGTACTGGCTCGTGTGCATCAACGTGCCGGTGAAGTCGCCCCGGAAAGTCGGCATGTTCGGCTTCGACAGCGTTCCGTTCGCGATGATCACGCCTCGATACCGCGCGACTGTTGTCTCACCGCTGCGACTGCGCGTGGTGACCTGCCATAGCGAATCGACCGGCGAAACGTCGACGACGGTAATGCCGAAGGCAAAGTGCCTGCGAAGATCGTGAGTATCGGCGTAGTCGCGGAAATAATCGGCAAGTTCGACGTGGCTCGGGTAGTCGGCCACCGAATCAGCCATCGGGAACTCCGCGAATGCGGTGGTGCCCTTCGAAGAGATGAGGTGCGCCGACTCGTAGACGGTGCTGTGCGGGTTGTCGATGTCCCAGAGCCCACCGACGTCGTCGTGGCTCTCGAAGCCGTCGAACGCTATCCCGGCCCGATCGAGGTTTCGCGCGCCGGCCAATCCAGACGGGCCCGCTCCGATCAGCGCGTACTTCTCCTCTGTGATCATCCGTCGAGCGTCGCAGATAGTCCGAATCTTGCAGAAATATGCCGGATAATGACGTTATGAGCGCACCAGATACCGGCAACGGTCGCGGGATAGATGAAATCGATCTGAGGATAATCAATGCGCTCCAGCTCGCACCGCGATCGAAGTGGCTTTCGTTGGCCGGACCACTCGAACTCGACGCCGCGACTCTCGCCCGTCGTTGGAATCGACTCTCCGAATCGTCGTTGGCCTGGGTCACGGTCACTCCAGGGCCACAGGTCCTGGGCAGCATCGTCACAGCGATCATCGAAATCGATTGCTCACCTGCTCTTCTCGACACCGTCGCGGCACGGCTGACTCGCTCGGCCCACGCCGTGACCATCGAAGCATCAACGGGCAGAGCAGATCTGCTCGTCACAGCCGGTACCGCGGACCTGGCGTCGATGTCGCGCTTCATCTCGGAAGACGTCGCAACGATCGACGGTGTACTGGCGACACGAACCTCGATCATCACACGCTGGTTCACCGAAGGTGGGCGATGGAGACTCAATGCGCTGGCACCGTCCGAGAAGGGTGTGCTGACCACCAGCGAAAACCGTACTGCCGTGCGCGCTCGGTCGACCGGCATTTCCGAACAGGATCGCAAGGTTCTGACGAAGCTCGCCTACGACGGGCGCACTCCCATGAAGGAACTGGCCGACGCGATCGGTGTCAGTCCCGCTGCGTGCAAACGCCAGATCGACCGGCTCACGTCTTCGGGGTTGGTGGCGCTGCGGTGTGAATTCGCGCGGCCGCTGGCCGGGCTTCCCGTGCTCGCCACTTTGTGGTGCCGCGTCGAACCCGAGCTTCTCGATACGGCGGGACGAGTGCTGAGCCGAGCGCCGGAAGTCCGAAACTGTTTCGCGGTGGTGGGCGCCGACAACCTGGTGGTTCAGTTGTGGCTGCATTCTCCTGCAGAACTCGATGCATTCGAAACTCGTCTGCGCAAGGAGATTCCGGGTCTTTGCGTCACGGAACGATCCATCGTGCTGTATCTGCGCAAACTGCTCGGCCACGTGCTCGACCAGCAAGGGCGACGGACGGACACCGTTGCGCCAGATGTGTGGCTTTCCGATTCACCTCAGTCAAAAAGCCGATAACACGACAGAGCCCACGACCACCGGCAACGGTCGTGGGCTCTGTGATCAGTTGAGGAAATCAGCCACGCATCTGCGCACCGACAGCCTTGGAAGCCGCCTCCACTGCTGCATCGCGCGCGGCACTGGCCTCGTCCTCGGTCAGCGTCCGGTCGACACCACGGAATCGCAATGCGAACGCGAGCGACTTGCGGCCTTCACCGACCTGCTCGCCCTCGAAGACGTCGAAGAGGCGGATGTCTTCGAGAAGCTCACCGCCGCCGGAACGCAGAGCTTCCTGCACCTTGGCTGCCGGAATGTCGCGATCGACAACAACTGCCACGTCCTGGAGCACTGCGGGGAACGGCGAAATGCGCGGAGCGGGCAGATTCTCGACCAATGGCAAAGCGTCGAGATCGATTTCCAGTGCGCAGGTGCGCGCGGGCAGTCCCGCGCGCTCGAGAACAGCCGGATGCAGTTCGCCCGCATGACCGACTACGTTGCCGTCAACGACAACCTCGGCGCAACGGCCGGGATGCCACGGCAGGTACTGCGCCGCACGCAGTTCCACCTCGACGCCTGCTGCAGCTGCAATGACCCGCACGGCTGCAAAAGTGTCCGAAGCCTCGGCCTGACGGCCAGGACCCCAGGGGCCGCTCGGCTCACGCAAACCACTCAACACTGCAGCGATGTGCACGGGCTGAGCCGGCAACGACGCTATCAGGTTCGCGATCTGCTCGTCCGTCGGACGACGATCCACCGGCAATGCATCCACCGGCTTGGTGTCGGGGCCCGGCAGGACGACCTGCGCGATGCCGTACAGCGACAGATCACGCTGACCGCGAGAAGCGTTGCGAGCCAGGATCTCCAGCAGACCCGGGAGCAGCGTGGTCGCCAACTCCGGACGATCGGCTTCGAGCGGGTTGAGGACCTTGCTGGTGTTGCGGCGCGGATCATCCGCGTCGAGGCCCCAGACGTCGAAGACGTTCGTCGGCAGGAAGACCGGAGGAAGGACCTCGACGTAACCGGCGTGAGCCACGGCCTTCGAGACCGTGCGCTTTCGCCGCTGCGACGGAGTCAACCCACGTCCGGCCGGAGCGGCGGGAAGCACAGACGGGATCTGCTCGAGACCTTCGAGGCGAAGAACTTCCTCTACGAGGTCCGCAGGCTGCACCAGGTCCGGACGCCACGACGGCGGCGTCGCGACCAACTGGCCGTGTCCTTCTTCGCTGACGCCGACCTCGACGTTGCAGCCAACCTGGGTGAGGCGGCGAGCTGCGGTGCCGTTGGGGTACGTGACTCCGGCGACACGGTCGGGCAGGTCGATATCCATGCGAATGGCAGCGCGAGGGGCAACATCGCCCACGTCGGTCAGGACCGGCTCGATCCGTCCGCCGGCAATCTCGACCAGCAGAGCGGCTGCGCGGTCGACGGCCGCGAGCGGAATCGCCGGATCGACGACGCGCTCGAAACGCTTGCTCGCCTCACTCGGCAGCTTGTGCCGGCGCGCCGTCTTGAAGACTGCGAGCGGATCCCAGGTAGCTCCTTCGAGGAGGATGTCCGTCGTTGCCGTTCCCACCTCGGTGGTTGCGCCGCCCATGACGGCAGCCAGCGAGATGACTCCGGAATCGTCGGCGATGACAACGTCTTCGGGATCGAGCGTGCGTTCGACGTCGTCGAGCGTCGTCAGCTTCTCCCCCGCCTTGGCGCGACGGACCACCAGGTCGCCCTGCACTGCGGTCGCATCGAACGCGTGCAGAGGCTGACCGAGTTCGAGCATCACGTAGTTGGTGACGTCGACTGCCGGCGAGATCGGGCGAACACCCGAGAGCAGCAGTCGACGCTGCAGCCACCACGGGCTCACTGCCTGCGGATCGATACCCGTGATCTTCCGCATCACGAAACGCGAAGCCTTGGACTCCGGTTCGAGGCGCACCGGCCAGGCTTCACCCTCAGCCGGGTGAGCGGGAACCGAAGCGGGATCGGCGTATTCGAGATCGAAGCCGCACGCGAGTTCTCGCGTGAGACCGCGGACCGAGAAGCAGTAGCCACGGTCCGGGGTGATGTTCAGTTCGATGATCGTGTCACCGAGACCGAGCAACTCGTTGCCGTCCGCGCCGGGTTCGGCGGTACCGGGCTCGAGCACCAAGATGCCCGAATGGTCTTTGCCGATACCGAGTTCCGAGACGGAGCAGATCATGCCGTCGGACACCTGGCCGTACGTCTTGCGAGTGGCGATTTCGAATCCGCCGGGCAGCACCGCGCCGGGCAACGCAACGACGACGAGGTCACCCTCGTTGAAATTGCGCGCGCCACAGACGATGCCACGGGGCTCGGGTTCGCCGACCTCGACCTGGCAGAAGCGGATCGGCTTCTTGAACTCGGTCAGTTCGGTGATGGAGACGACCTTGCCGACGACCAACGGGCCGTCGATCGCCTCGAGTGTGTCGAGTTCCTCGACTTCGAGTCCCACCCGGACGAACCCGGCGTCCAGCTCTTCCGGGGTCACCTCCCAGTTGGGAGTTGCCCGCTGCAGGATCTCGGTCAGCCAGGATTGCGCTACTCGCACGTCTGCTCAGCTCTCTCGTTTGTCGATAAGTCTTTGTGAAGGTTCCGCGGACCGGATCGGTCAGCCTGCGACACCGAAGGGCAGCGTGAAACGCACGTCACCTTCGACGATGTCGCGCATGTCCGGGATACCGTTGCGGAACTGCAGGGTCCGCTCGAGGCCCATGCCGAATGCGAAACCCGAGTACTCGTCGGGATCGATACCGCTGGCGCGCAGAACGTTCGGGTTGACCATGCCGCAGCCGCCCCACTCGACCCAGCCTGCGCCGCCCTTCTTGTTCGCGAACCAGACGTCGACCTCGGCCGACGGTTCCGTGAACGGGAAGTAGTTGGGGCGCATACGGGTACGCGTCTCGGGGCCGAAAAGGGCACGAGCGAACGCGTCGAGAGTTCCGCGCAGATTGGCCATGGTCAGGCCCTTGTCGACGGCCAGGCCCTCGACCTGCGAGAAGACAGGCGTGTGCGTCGCATCGAGTTCGTCGGTGCGGAACGTGCGGCCCGGGCACACCACGTAGATCGGCACCTCACGCGAGAGCATCGTGCGGACCTGCACCGGCGAGGTGTGGGTACGCAGCACCTGGCGAGAGTTCTCGGGCGCCAGGTGGAAGGTGTCCTGCATCGTGCGCGCAGGGTGATCCGGCAAGAAGTTGAGCGCGTCGAAGTTGAAGTGCTCGGTCTCCACCTCCGGACCCTCGGCAACTTCCCAACCCATCGCGACGAATACGTCGGCGACCTGCTCGGAAATCAGGCTGATCGGGTGACGCGCCCCGACGGGGTGACGATCGGAAGGCAGAGTGACGTCGATTGCCTCGGCAACCAACACCGCGGCGTCACGCTCGGCGAGGAGGACCTCACGACGAGCGTCGTACGCGTTGTTGATCCGAGTGCGGAAGATGTTGACGCGCTTACCGGCGTCCGCCTTTTCCTTGCCCGGAAGGCTGCCGAGACCCCGGCGCGCGAGGGCGATCGGGGACTTGTCCCCCAGGTGCTCCACCTTGACGTGCGCCAGCGCGTCCAGGTCAGCGGCGTCCGCCAGCGCCTTCTCGGCGTTCTCAGCCGCAGCGGTCAACGCCTCTTCGGTGAGTACACTCGCGTCGACCTCCGGCGGTGTCGCGCCCTCATTTTTGGCCACGGCTGTGACGCTCCTGTCGCTTCTCGGTTTACTTCTCGTACTGCGTGCTTCTTGTACTGCTTACTTCTTGTACTGCGAGCGAGCATTCGAACTCGCTCGAGCATTGTCTCTGCTCTTGTATTGTCTCAGGCTTCCGCAAATGGGATTCCGTGAGGTCTTCGCGTGCGTTTTCAGCCGTGATCGGTGGCGCGATTTTGCACCCGCGCGCTTGCGTACAGGCAAATTGCCGCCGCTGTCGCGAGGTTCAAGCTTTCGGCGCGGCCATGGATCGGAATCCTGACCCGATGATCAGCCTGCGCGGCGATCGCCGGATCGAGACCGTGCGCTTCGTTACCGAACAGCCAGGCCGTCGGCTTGCTCAGCAACTCGTCGGCCTCGTCGAGATCGACCTCGCCGTCAGCTGCAGTCGCGAGAATCTGAATGCCGGCTGCGCGAATCTGCTCGATCACCGACACTGTGTCTCGATCGCGGACGACTGGCAGGTGAAACAGGCTGCCCGCCGACGAACGAACGACCTTGCCGTTATGCGGATCGACGCTGTCGCCGGCGAGGATTGCCGCGTCGGCACCCACTGCGTCTGCGATGCGAATGACGGTGCCCGCGTTACCTGGTTCGTTGACCTCGACCGGCACTGCGAGCAGGCGGGTCTCCTGATGGACGGCTGCGCTCAGCGGTACATCCAGTAGATCGCTGACGGCAACGAGTCCGGGCGGCGTGACGGTATCACTGAGAGCTTTGATGGCTCGATCGGTCACAAGAGCAACACGAACTCCAGCGGTCAGCGCCCGATCGATGACGTGCTGATAGCGCTCGGCTGCGTCCTCGGTGTAGAAGAGGTCGTGCACCGGGCGGGCCTCGCCATTCGAGAGTGCACCGTTCAACAGTTCGGTGACCGAGTTCTCGCCCTCGACGAGGAAACGTCCTGCTTTGCGTCGTTCTGCTGTGCGCAGGAGCTTGACAGCAGAAACGACCCGCGGAGTCCGCTCGGTGAGCGGGTCCACGGGCCGTTGCTGTGATGCGTGAATCAGGCTGCTTCTCCGGCAGGAGCGTTCACGTCAGCCGGCAGAGCGGCCTTCGCGAGTGCGACCAGGCCGGCAAAGGCCTCGGCATCGGAGACAGCGAGCTCGGCCAGGATCTTGCGGTCGACGTCGACCTCTGCCAGACGCAGGCCCTGGATGAGGCGGTTGTACGTGATGTCGTTTGCACGAGCTGCAGCGTTGATACGCGTGATCCACAGCTTGCGGAACTCGCCCTTGCGCGCACGACGGTCGCGGTACGCGTAGGTGAGCGAGTGGAGCTGCTGCTCCTTGGCCTTGGTGTACAGACGCGAACGCTGTCCACGGTAGCCGCTGGATGCAGCAAGAATTGAACGACGCTTCTTCTGGGCGTTGACCGCCCTCTTTACGCGTGCCACTTGAAAAATCCTGTCAATCTAGGGGCTGAAAGTACGGCCCCGGGTGGTCAGTAAGGGGGCGACTCAGATGCCGAGCATGCGCTTGATGCGCGGAGCGTCGTCAGGGCTGACAACAGCGACACCGTCGAGACGACGGGTAACCCTGCTGGACTTGTGCTCGAGAAGGTGGCGACGGCCGGCCTTCTGGCGCATGAGCTTTCCGCTGCCGGACACCTTGAATCGCTTCGAGGCGCCGCTGTGGCTCTTCATCTTGGGCATGGAGTCCTCAGTTCTTGTTACGTGGTGGATCTTGGGAAATCGACTAGCTGGCCGGAGCCTCGGGAGCGGCATCGCCGGTCGCCGGTGCTTCCGGAGCTGCTTCACTGGAAGCCGGTGCGGCCGGAGCCGGACGCGGAGCAGCCTGAGCCACTGGCGCCTGAGCGCTCTCCTGCGCCTTGACACGAGTCTTGGCGCCCTTGTGCGGTGCCAGGACCATCGTCATGTTTCGGCCGTCCTGCTTTGCCGAGGTTTCGACGAATCCGAGATCTGCGACGTCTGCTCCCAGACGCTGCAGAAGGCGGTAGCCGAGTTCGGGGCGTGACTGCTCACGTCCGCGGAACATGATCGTGACCTTGACCTTGGAACCGGCTTCGAGGAAGCGAACGACGTTGCGCTTCTTGGTCTCGTAGTCGTGGTCGTCGATCTTGGGTCGGAGCTTCTGCTCCTTGATGACCGTCAGCTGCTGGTTCTTACGTGACTCACGTGCCTTCTGTGCAGCCTCGTACTTGAACTTGCCGTAGTCCATGATCTTGCAGACCGGTGGACGGGCGTCAGGAGCTACCTCGACCAGGTCGAGGTCGGCCTCAAGGGCCAAGCGGAGTGCATCTTCAACACGCACGATGCCTACCTGTTCGCCGCCAGGTCCGACCAAACGAACCTCGGGAACGCGGATACGATCGTTGATGCGGGTCTCAGTGCTGATGGGGCCTCCTAGGTTGAACGGTGCGGTCTTCATGACCGCACGCAGCCCGTACCGCCCGCACCCCAACAAAAAAGCCCCGCTGTGATGATTGCTCATCCGCGGGGCCCGATGTCGACCGATCACATAAGATCCAGCTCACGCCGAAACCTATCTCCTCGACTGAGCGAGGAACCTGACGAAGAATGATCTCCGATAACAGGTGACCGGAACCACTGAACTGCAGTTTCACCTGCCGCGCAGAGGTGGGAGTCGGACTCCACTTGCTGCCCCCGAACAAGTCGGAGGCGGTCGTTGCAACAAGAGTAACAGGTCGCCACAGATGAAAGAAATCGGTGCCGCTCCCAGTACTGCCGGGAGAGGCCCGATTCAACACCGTCACGGCCTGATGGAATCCTTACATCCATGAGTGAGAACTTCGAGGCAGAACAGAACACCGACGGCGCGAACCCCGACGTCCGCGAACTCTCCGAAGTTCCCGCGGTCGAGGTCATCAGCCGTGCTGCAGTGATGCTGATGAGTTCGGCTGCCGAAAAACTCGGCCTCTCCGACGCCGATCCGTCTTCCAGCCCCTACCTGGACCTCGACGAAGCGCGTCGCGTCATCACGGCACTTGCCGGACTCGTGACTGCGTCGGTCGAATACCTCGGCCCTCATGCCGGACCCATCCGTGAAGGCCTCCAAGCCCTGCAGCGCGCATTCCGTGAGGCCTCCTCGCACCCGGACGAGCCAGGAAAGGGACCGGGCGAGAAGTTCACCGGTCCGGTCTACTGAGTTGGCAACCGCCAACAAGACTCAACCGACGCCCGAGGACGTCGACGCATTCATTTCACGCGTCGACGACCGCAAACGCGCCGACGCCGTGGAGCTGATCTCCCTGCTGTCGGCCGCAACCGGCGAGCCTGCTGTCATGTGGGGCTCGAGCATCATCGGATTCGGGGCACGGCACTACCGATATGCGAGTGGCCACGAAGGTGACACCCCACTGATCGGGTTCTCCCCCAGGGCCACCGCGCTCACGTTGTACTTGTCGCTGAACTTCGACGACTATACCGACACGCTCGCTCGCCTCGGCAAGCACAAAATCGGCAAGGGCTGCCTGTACGTCAAACGGCTGAGCGACGTCGATATGACGGCCCTGACCGAACTGATCACGGATTCCGTTGCCGCAGCCCGCAACATGATCGACTGAGTCACTCACCTACGGGGAGAAACAGGCCGAGCGTCTTCGGGCGGTTGCCCGAAGACGGTCGAATCGCGTGGTGTGAAGTGATCGTTCGTCAGCGTGGCCCGACGCATTCGATCGAGTCGAAACCACCGCACCGCGTCGCGCTGGCGACACCAGCCGATGAGAAACCACTGCCCACGGTCCTGCGCCAGAATGTGCGGCTCAACTGCCCGCACCGTCTCCGCACCGTCCCCATCCACGTAGTGCAACGACACGACGCGACTCTGCTCGAGACCCTGCTCGACGGCCTGCCGGTTCGCGCGCGAATCCGTCAGAGCCCCGCCGTCACCGCGAATCCACACGCGGCCACCGAGCTCCGCGACCTTGCGACGACTCTCCTCGTCCATCACATCGAGCAGTTTCGCCAGCGCTGCTCGCCCATCCGGCGCAAACGGAGCATCACCCATCGCCGTCAAGGCCAACGCGATCGAAACTGCTTGCGGAACAGTGAAATTCACCGGCGGTAGCGTAGCGCGACCCACGAGTCGGTAACCACCCCCGGGGCCTGAGCGCGCTTCGATCGCCGCACCCGACATCATCAGCGTCTCGATATCCCTCTTGATCGTCCGGGTGGTGACACCGAATTCCTCGGACAATCGGGAGCACGTAGTCCCTCGATCGCCCTGTCGCCGAAGTTCCTCGACGAGAGCATGCAATCTCGCAGCTCGATTCACGTTCACCAGTGTCTCAGATTCCGATACCAAACGGTGACATAATTGGTGACACTCTGTTGTCACCAACCCGGGTGCACTGTGAGTACATGAAAACTCACATCGTTCTTGTTCCCGGATTCTGGCTCGGTTTATGGGCTTGGGATGCAGTACTCCCACACCTCGAACATTCCGACACCCGCGTGACCAGCCTGACACTGCCCGGGCTCGACGCAGTGGACACAGATCGATCAGCGGTCACCTTCGACGCTCACGTCCGTGCAGTCGTCGACGCCGTATCGGACTCCGACGAGCGCACGGTCTTGGTCGTACACAGCGGCGCCGGCCCGGTGGGGTACGCCGTCACCGATCGCATCCCGGATCGCGTCGCTCGGATCGTCTACGTCGACTCGGGCCCCATGCCCGACGGCGCAGCGCTGCGACCGGATCTGGCCGCTGACGTCGTCGAGATACCGCTGCCGACGTGGGCAGAACTTGAAGCAGACGGCAGCAGCCTCGAAGGACTCGACGAAAAGGCTCTCGAGGCGTTTCGCGCCAACGCCGTCCCCGAACCGGCCGGGCCGGCGCGTGAGCCGATTGTCCTGACGAACGAAAAGCGCTACCAGGTGCCGTCAACCGTCGTTTGCAGCACGTTCCCGTCCGCGGTGATTGCCCAGATGGCCGACGGAGGTCATCCGATGGCCGCCGAACTGGCGAAACTCCCCGTGACGTACGTCGACCTCCCGACCGGCCATTGGCCGATGTGGTCGCGCCCCGAAGACGTCGCCCAGGTGATCCTCGAGGCCGCCGCTTCCTGATCGACAAAGCAGTGATGCCGGATCGGATTCCGACCCGGCATCACTGACCGACTTCTACTTGCTCACCTTCTACTAGCTCACGGAAGCAGCTTTCTTCCGTGGCGCCGCCTTCTTTGCGGCAACTGCCTTCGTCGCACGCTTCTTGGTGATCGGCTTGGCCTTGACCGGCGCGTGCTGTGCGGTGAGAACCTCACTGAGGAACTTGCCCGTGTAGCTCTCGGGGACCGCGGCAACGTCCTCCGGGGTACCTTGCGCCACAACGGTTCCGCCGCCGGATCCACCTTCGGGCCCCATGTCGACGACCCAGTCCGACGTCTTGATCACGTCGAGGTTGTGCTCGATCACGATCACGCTGTTGCCCTTGTCCACCAGACCGTTGATCACGATCAGGAGCTTGCGGATGTCCTCGAAATGCAGACCCGTGGTGGGCTCGTCGAGGATGTACACCGTGCGACCGGTGGACCGCTTCTGCAATTCGGCGGCGAGCTTGACGCGCTGCGCTTCACCACCGGACAGAGTCGGAGCCGGCTGACCCAGTCGGACATAGCCCAGGCCGACGTCGACCAGCGTCTTGAGGTACCGGTGAATTGAGGTGACCGGCTGGAAGAACTCGGCTGCTTCCTCGATAGGCATGTCGAGTACCTCGGCGATCGACTTGCCCTTGTAGTGGACCTCGAGCGTTTCGCGGTTGTACCGGGCGCCGTGGCATACCTCGCAGGGCACGTACACGTCCGGCAGGAAATTCATCTCGATCTTCAGCGTTCCGTCGCCGGAGCACGCCTCGCAGCGTCCGCCCTTGACGTTGAACGAGAATCGGCCGGGCTGGTAACCGCGGACTTTCGCTTCCGTGGTGGCCGCGAACAGGGTTCGGATCTTGTCGAACACGCCGGTGTACGTCGCCGCGTTCGATCGTGGAGTCCGGCCGATCGGAGACTGATCGACCTGCACGAGCTTGTCCAGCTGATCGAGACCGTTGATTCGTGTGTGACGCCCAGGTACCTGGCGTGCACCGTTGAGCTTGTTCGCCATGACGGTCGCGAGAATGTCGTTGACCAACGTCGACTTGCCCGAACCGGAGACACCGGTGACAGCGGTGAGAACACCCAGCGGGAAACTCACGTCGATGCCGTCGAGATTGTGCTCGCGAGCTCCGACGACCGTGACCTGGCGTTTGCGGTCCACCGGTCGACGAATGGCCGGAACCTCGATGAAGCTACGACCTGACAGGTAGGCGCCGGTCAGAGATTCTTCACACGTCAGCAGTTCTTCGTATGGCCCGCTGTGGACGACCTTGCCGCCGTGCTCGCCGGCGTACGGTCCGATGTCGACTACCCAGTCGGACGTGCGGATCGTGTCTTCGTCGTGCTCGACGACGATCAGCGTGTTGCCGAGGTCGCGCAAGCGCGTCAGGGTTTCGATCAGTCGTCGATTGTCACGCTGATGCAGGCCGATGGACGGCTCGTCGAGTACATACAGCACGCCGACGAGTCCGGAACCGATCTGCGTTGCCAAGCGGATTCGCTGGGCCTCGCCACCGGACAACGTGCCAGCGGCACGCGAGAGGGAAAGGTATTCCAAGCCGACGTCGAGCAGGAACCCGAGTCGTGCCTGAACTTCCTTGAGGACCTGACCCGCAATCGCCTCTTCGCGCGAGCCGAGAGTGAGGCTGTTCAAGAAGTCCGCGCAATCGGAGATCGACAGTTCACAGACCTCGGCGATGGACTTACTGCCGAAGTCCCCAGCCGCGATAGTTACCGACAGGATTTCCGGGCGCAGGCGAGCACCACCACACGCCGGGCACGGGGTGTCGCGCATGTACCCGTCGTACCGTTCCTTCATCTGATCCGATTCGGTCTGCTCGAGCCGGCGATGCAGGAACGGCATCACACCTTCGAACTCCGCGTAGTAAGAACGGGTACGGCCGTACCGGTTCTTGTACCGGACGTGAACCTGCTCCTCGCTGCCTTCGAGGATTGCTTTACGGGCCTTCGCCGGCAACTTGTTCCACGGCGTCTTCATGTCGAATCCGAGAATGTCGCCGAGGCCGGACAGCAAACGTCCGAAGTACTCCGAACTCTGGCCCATCGACCACGGCGCGATTGCTCCGTCTTCGAGACTCAGGTCGGGATCGGGAACCACCAGATCCGGGTCGACCTCCTTGCGGATACCGAGGCCGGTGCATTCCGGGCAGGCGCCGTAGGGCGAGTTGAAGGAGAACGAGCGCGGTTCGAGATCGTCGATCGCGAGTGCGTGGCCATTCGGGCAGGCCAACTTCTCGGAGAAACGACGCTCACGATCAGGTGCATTTTCTTCACGGTCGACGAAGTCGAGGACCACGATGCCTTCAGCCAAGCGAAGTGCGGTCTCGACCGAGTCGGTCAGGCGCTGCTTCGAACTCGCCTTGACCTGCAATCGGTCGACCACTACTTCGATGTCGTGCTTTTCCTGCTTCTTGAGCTTCGGCGGATCGGCCAGCGAATGGACGACACCGTCGACGCGCACTCGCGAGTAGCCCTGGGTGTTGAGCTGATCGAAGAGATCGACGAACTCGCCCTTACGAGTACGGACCACTGGTGCGAGGACCTGGAACTTGATGCCCTCCTCCATCTCGAGCACCTGGTCGACGATCTGCTGGGGCGTCTGACGTGCGATCTTCTCACCACACACCGGGCAGTGCGCCGAACCCGCGCGGGCATAGAGAAGTCGGAGGTAGTCGTAGACCTCGGTAATGGTGCCCACCGTCGAACGGGGGTTGCGGTTGGTCGACTTCTGGTCGATCGACACCGCAGGAGACAATCCCTCGATGAAGTCCACATCCGGCTTGTCCATCTGACCGAGGAACTGACGCGCGTATGCCGAGAGCGACTCGACGTAGCGGCGCTGACCTTCGGCGAAGATCGTGTCGAACGCGAGGCTGGACTTGCCGGAGCCGGACAACCCGGTGAAGACGATCAGGCTGTCTCGCGGGAGGTCGAGATCGACTCCTCGCAGATTGTGCTCACGCGCACCCCGCACGATCAGGCGATCCGCCACACCAATTCCCTTCATTGTCAATCGTCCGGGGCCGTCCCCCCGGAGAAGTCTCGAGTGGCCTCGCAAACGCGAGTCCTCGAGCGATCGTCATCGTAGGCCGAGCCACCGACACGTTTTTCTCACCAGGCGAGCCCATCGCTCTACCTGCCCCTATTCGAAGGTAGCCTGCGTTTCATGACGAATCAGCCCATCGTGATCGACGACTCCTACACCGGTCAGGTCTCCCCCGATTCTGCCCCTCAGCGGCGCACAGTCGAAGGCGCCGTCATCACGAAGATGTCGGTCGGCCCCATGGACAACAACACTTACCTCGTCGCCTGTTCCACGACCGGGAAATCTCTCCTGATCGATGCGGCCAACGAAGCCGAGAAGATCATCGCGCTCATCGAACAGGAAGCACCTGTTTTCGATTCCATCGTCACCACCCACCAGCACGGCGATCACTGGTTGGCCCTCGAAGACGTTCACGCCGCAACCAAGGTGCCGACCGCCGCGCACCCCCTCGACGCAGAGGTCCTTCCCGTCACCCCGGACGTACTCCTCGAAGACGGCGACAAGGTGACCGTTGGCAACTTGAGCCTCGACGTCATTCACCTGTCCGGCCACACGCCCGGCTCCATCGCGCTGGCTCTCACCGAACCGAGCGGACAGGTTCACCTCTTCACCGGCGACTCACTCTTCCCCGGCGGAGTAGGCAAGACCGCCGACCCCGAGAAGTTCACTTCTCTACTCGACGACGTGGAAAACAAGCTGTTCGGAAGGTACGACGACGCGACCGTCGTCTACCCCGGGCATGGCAAGGACACGACGCTCGGCGCCGAGCGCCCGCACCTGGCGGAGTGGCGCGAACGCGGTTGGTGACGTTTCACCTGTTCCATACTGGACCCCGCTAACCGACTTGGCTGTCGACCTGTTCACCGTTGACTCGAAGTCGCGGAAGCCAGGTCGACAGAGTCCGGCCCAGTCCTTCGACCATCCGTTCCCCGAACACACACAGCGTGCGTTCCCACGGATGGCCGAAGGTCCCTTCCGTGAAGTCGTCCCGACTGAATATGTAGTAGTCACCGTTCGGATAGACCGGGACACGCCACTCCGCAAGCTCCTTCGCAGCAGCATGTGCCTCCGCGTCGAAGGTGTAGCCCGGATGCTGCCAATCCAGAACAACGAAGTTGGGATCGTCGTTCCAATCGGTGACAAAACAGCGCAACGCTTCGGCGTTGATCGCATCCACGCGAGCGGCCCACGCCCCGGGAGTCGCAGCTGGCGCCGCACCCAAATCGAAGACCACGGACGGGATGGGCTCGGCGATGGCGGGCCAAGATCGTGCGTCGATGCCGGGCGTGAACCCAAAGCGGTCACGAAAGACCGCCCAGTTTCTCTCGTTCTCCTCGTCCGACAGCTGTCCCCAGCCGGTGGGAAGGGTCGAGCCGAAATTCTGAGTCATCTTGGTGGTCACAACACCATCGTGCTCGAACGGTGAGCATACTGTGACACCTTCGAACACGCCGTATGCGGACACGCGGTAACGGATGCTTCAGAACGGTGTGTCCGGATCAGTGGAGAAGTCATCGTCGCAGTACAGCGCGCTTCGGCGACCAGGAATCCGGCGACCGGGCCAGGCGTGCCGGGATCGCCGAACCGGACCAATTCCTTGTGAGATCGCTAGGGTGGAAAACGAACCTACATCGGGAGGCTTGAAACATGCTGGTACGTCGAATTGCTCGTCCACTGCTTTCCACGATCTTCATCGCCGGGGGAATCGATGCTTTGCGCAACCCTGCTCAGCGAGCAGCCAAAGCGTCACCGCTGATCGACAAATCCGTCGAGACGCTGCCAGGAGCAGTGACGCAGAAGGTGCCTGCTGATCCGGAAACACTCGTCAAGATCAACGCCGCCGTCCAGATCGGCGGCGGTGCCCTGCTGGCCACCGGCAAGGCGCCGCGGCTCGCGTCGTTGGTGCTCGCGGGGAGCCTGGTACCGACCACGCTTGCCGGTCACGACTTCTGGAACGAAACCGATCCGTCACTGCGAACGATGCAGCGCACCAACTTCATCAAGAACGTCAGCTTGCTCGGCGGACTGATGATCGCCTCCGTCGACACCGAGGGCAAGCCGTCGCTCGGCTGGCGCGGCCGTCGCGCCGCGAAGAAAGCCCAGGCGTCTATCGCCGCGGCACTTCCATTGGTCGCATCGCAGACCGATCACACGAGCGATCGCGTCGAGCATGCTCTGTCGGTGGCATCCGAACGCGGTTCCGAGCTTGCCGAAACCGCGAAGGCACACGGCACGGATTGGCTCGAACTTGCGAAGGAGCGCAGCTCCGAGTTCGCGGAGATCGCGAGCAAGCGAGCCGCGGAATTCGGAGAGGTCGCCAAGGAACGCGGCCCGGACATCCTCGAAGTCGCGCAGAAGCGCGGCTCCGAACTGGCCGAGACCGCACGCGAGCGCAGCGCCGAACTGGCAGAGCTGGCGAGCAAGCGCAGCTCCGAGTTCGCCGAACTCGCGCTCGAAAAGAGCAACGAGTGGGCCGAAACGGCGTCGGAGCAGACCGAGGTGCTGGGTAAGCGTGCCCGAAAGCGCGCCGAGAAGGCGCTCGAAAAGGCTCGCGCCAAGAAGGACGAATTGACGCACTGAGTGCACCGAAAACACGGTCAGGCCACCTTCGGGTGGCCTGACCTGTATCTATGCGGCAGTTCATCTGGGGGAACTAGACTGTCTTGGCGCTTTTGCAGCGCGTGAATTTCTCATCAAGCCTAGGAGATCCTTTGCCCGACGCGGACCCGTCACTGAACGAGCAAGAGCTCGAGCAGCAGTACGTGACGATGTTGTACTCCCGTCTCGACGATCTTCGAAAGTATGCCCAAACTCGCTTGAGCACGGTGCTCCTCGAGACCGGCGGAACCCCGCAAGCACGCAGTGAACGCGAATCCTTCAACGCCATGTACACCGAGGATCTCGCCAAGTACGACGCAGCCGAGAACGGAATGTGTTTCGGACGCATCGACTTCGACGACGAGCGACGCTACGTCGGCCGACTCGGAATTCTGGACACCGACAACGACTACGAAACGCTACTGCTCGACTGGCGAGCTCCGATGGCACGCCCGTTCTATCTGGCGACGCCCGCGGCACCTGAGGGCGTGAAGCGGCGACGCCATATTCGCAGTCGGAGCCGCACCGTCACCGGCATCAACGACGAATATCTGGACCTCGACGCAGCCCGCGCCGCGGGCGTGGTGACCGAAGCCGGCGGCGTCGCCGGTGAGAGCGCTCTCCTGGACGCTCTGAACGCAGCGCGTACGGGTCAGATGAACGACATCGTCGAGACCATTCAGAGTGAGCAAGATGCCATCATCCGCTCCGACCACAAAAGCGTTCTGGTGGTCCAGGGCGGTCCGGGTACCGGCAAAACCGCAGTCGCCCTTCACCGTGCCGCCTTCTTGCTCTACACCTACCGCCAGCAACTGGCCAAGGCCGGTGTTCTCATCATCGGGCCGAACGCGACGTTTCTCGACTACATCAGCCAGGTCCTTCCTTCACTCGGTGAGACCGGAGTTCTACTCTCGACGATCGGGGACCTGTACCCCGGAGTGCGTGCGACTCGTACGGATTCCCTCGCCGCCGGTGAGATCAAGGGTTCCCTCGCGATCCTCGACGTGCTCAAGAACGCCGTCCGGGATCGGCAGGAAGTTCCGTCGAAGCCGATTACCCTTCGATTCGACACGTACGACTTGAAGCTGGATCGAAAGACTGTCACGAAGGCGCGCGGGCGTGCTCGGTCGTCGCGTCGCCCACACAACCTGGCGCGCCCGATCTTCGTGGCAGCAGTCATCGAGGCGTTGGCACTGCAGATGGCCGAACTCATCGGCGGAAACCTCGTCGACGGTGGGTCACTCCTCAGTCGGGACGACATCGCCGACATTCGCGACGAGATGCGTGAGGACCCTGACATCATGTCCGCCATCGGAAAGCTGTGGCCCGAATTGTCGCCGCAGCAAATCCTCGCGGAACTGTGGACGTCGCCGGCGAGGTTGGCCAAGGCAGCGCCGCAACTCGACGACGCCCAACGCGACGAGCTTCTGCAGAGCGTCGGACCGGGTTTCAGTGCGGCCGATGCTCCCCTGCTCGACGAACTGGCCGAGATTCTCGGCGTCGACGACGCCGCCGAACGCGAACGCGCACAACGTGAATGGCGCGCGCAGATCGCCGACGCCCAGGGCGCCCTCGACATCCTCACCGGGTCTGCACCACAGGATCTCGAAGACGAGATGGATCCCGAGATCTTGATGGCGTACGACTTGATCGACGCCAGCCAACTCGCCCAACGCCACGATCAGGGCCAGCGCCAGACCACGGCAGAACGCGCTGCCGGCGACCGAACCTGGACCTACGGTCACGTGATCGTCGACGAAGCCCAAGAGCTCTCCGAAATGGCGTGGCGAATGCTGATGCGGCGCATACCGAATCGCTGGATGACGTTGGTCGGCGATACAGCTCAGACCGGTGATCCCGCGGGAACTTCGTCCTGGCAGAAGATTCTCGAGCCTTACGTCGCCAAGCGCTGGAAGCTCACCGAACTGACCGTCAACTACCGAACTCCCTCGGAGATCATGGATGTCGCGCACCGTGTGCTCGAAGAGATCGACCCGGAGCAATCCGTGCCCCGGTCGGTACGCGACAGCGGATTCGCGCCGTGGGCGCTCAAGACCACGGCCGAAGAATTGGAATCGACCGTGCGCCGTTGCATCGAGTCCGAGTCGCATCCCGGTATCACCGCAGTGATCGCCGGTTCCGAGGTCGTTGCCGATCTGGCGGGCATTGCGAGTGACACCGTAAGCGTCCTGTCCGTCAAGGACGTCAAGGGACTCGAGTTCGACACAGTGTTGATCGTCGAACCTGCCGACATTCTCGACGAGTCACCACGCGGAATGAACGACCTCTACGTCGCATTGACCCGCGCTACCCAGAGGCTCGGCATCATTCACGTCGAGTCGCTCCCCTCGGTTCTCGACGGCGTCGAAGCAGCAGAGTTGGCCTTCGATTCGTGAGCATCACGGAGTAGGTTCGTGCGTGACACCACGAATGGTGGTGTCACTCCAATTTGTGTCGACGACTGAAGGAATGACCCCTCGTGCTTGGCCTGCCCGCAAGTTCCGCCGCACCCATCCGCAAGATCGCTCGCGTGGTGATCGGCGTCGGGATGCTTGCGGCGGTGACAGCCGGTTGCTCAGAGGATGATTCGAGTTCGACGGCTGCTGCCGGCAGCGACGACATCGCTGCTGTTGCTGCCGCACCGACAGAAAAACCGGTAGACGAGGCAGATCGGCTGCGGGCGGCGCTTGCGTCTACCGGGGTCACGCCCGCCTTTTCCGACGACATGTTGCAGGCGCTCGGTGACGGCGTCTGCCAGCAGCTCGCGGCCGGAACGGATCGAGCGATGATCATCGCGAATCTGCGGGCGGTATCGCTGAACGGAGCAAGCGAACCAATGGTCACCTCCGGAAACGGCTCGGCCGCATCGACAACACCCCCCAGCGCCGATCAGCTGGCTGAAGTGTTCGTCGATGCGGCCGAGGCCGACTACTGCCGGTAGTTCAGCGAACGGTGTGCACGATCAGGACATCGGACGTCGCCTTGCGAGCGGCATCGGAAGGCACCGATCCGAGTAGACGCCCGGTCAACGTGTTCAATCCGCGATTTCCGACGACCAGCAAGTCGCCCTTCACCTCGTCGAGCAAAGCGAGAAGCGATTCGACGGGAGCGCCGACGACGGCGCGCTCGACAACATCCTTGGCCCCCTGGGCATGTGCGCGCTCACGAGCGGTGCGAAGGATCTCGTAGGTCGGAGCGGAACCGGTGACCTGGTAGGCCTCGTTACCCAACGCATCAGCGGCAGCGCTCACGTCCTTGGGATCAGCCGGGTAGTACGCACACGCGATGACGAGCTGAGCGTCCGAGCCACTGGCAATGGCGGCAGCTCTGTCGACTGCCTTCAGTGACGACTCGGAGCCATCGGTTCCTACGACAACGGTCCGGTAGGCACTCATTCATTCCTCCATGGTTACGGGACGGACGGTACGGCCGGCACCGGGCGCAACGCTGTTGCGCCCGCTCGACAACCGCTGCGCTGACATTAGCGGGATTGTGCCGCGGATAGTGTTATTTGCAGTACACGCCACAAGCCCACAATGAATGTGATTCTTCGTCACAGACACATTTGTTCGGTGGTGACCACTCAGCGAAGTTTGCCGAAGCGGGGCCCGAACAGCGCCGCCGGAAATACTTCCTGCTCGACCAGGGCGGTACGCCACGGCGTCGCCAATTCCAGCAATCGCTTGGCACCCTCCTCACCAAGCGCATCCCACGGAGCCAAAGCGAGGTCGTCCGTCAGGTCTTCGACGACGTCACGCAAGTCCTGCCCGTCCTCGGTCAGCGCGCCGGACGAACGATCGAGCAGTTCGCGATCCTTCAAACTCTCGACGGCCTCGTCCCACTGATCCTGCGACCATCCGCGGCGAGTCTGTGCGAATTTGCGCTGAAACCCGATTCCCGTCGCGGTGTGCGTGATCAACGCGTCCAGGCCGTTCAATCCCGCGGTCTGAAGGGCCGCAATGTGGCCGTCACCGCGATACTCACGCAGCAGTGTCAGCGCGTGCCAGAAACGCACGTGCGGCTCGGCCGGCCAGTCGAGCGACGCCCAACCCGCGTACAGGGGGCGGCCGTCCACTCCAGGAATGTTCTGGGCAGCAATCGACACGAGTTCGGCGGCCTCGGCCATGTCCGCCGAACCTGTCACGTCTGCACCGAGCAGGCGGACGTACGCCGCGTCGATTGCCCGATACCGCGCGGCGACAACCTCTGTGGGCCTTGCCAATTCCCAGGCACGTGGGATGACACTGGCGATCAATTCAGGATTGAAGTTGAAGAAGGTGGCCGTGACGACAGTCGCGGGTGGAGCGCCGAGCGGAGCTGATCGCCCGGCAAAGTACACCATTCGGCCAGGCTCCAACCCGACGCCGACAAGTTCCTTCTCCGTCTCCGGGACGAAGTAAGCCAAGGAATGGAGAAGTTCGAGAGTCCGCGCGGTCTTGCCTGCAGTCTGTGCATCCATACCTGAAACCGTAGCGGTCGAAAGCACGAACGCACGCGAGGCGACCTACTTGAGACCCGCGGCGTCCATTCCTCGAAGCTCCTTCTTCAAATCCGAGATTTCGTCTCGCAATCGCCCAGCCAACTCGAACTGAAGGTCACGTGCAGCGTTCATCATCTGATCGGTGAGTTCCTTGACCAGATCGGCCAATTCGGCCCGAGGCATCGATTTGGTGTCGCGCCCCTCGTACACACCCGCACTGACCGCACGACCGGCCTCACCCTGCGCACGCCGACCACGCGTCGCATTGCGACCCGAACCACCGACGTCCACGGACGCCGCAGTGTCCTCTGCCTCCTCGTACACCTGATCGAGAATGTCCGCGATCTTCTTGCGTAGAGGTTGTGGGTCGACGCCCATCTTCTCGTTGTAGGCGACCTGCTTCTCGCGTCGTCGCTCGGTTTCCTCGATGGCCTGCGCCATGGAAGCGGTGATCTTGTCCGCATACATGTGCACTTGACCGGATACATTTCGAGCCGCTCGGCCGATCGTCTGAATGAGGCTGGTGGAGCTACGTAGGAAACCTTCTTTGTCGGCATCGAGAATCGCGACCAGCGACACCTCGGGAAGGTCGAGTCCCTCACGCAGGAGGTTGATGCCGACCAGCACGTCGTACTCCCCCAGGCGGAGCTGACGGAGCAACTCGACTCGCCGGAGCGTATCGATATCCGAGTGCAGGTAGCGGACGCGAATACCGAGTTCGAGCAGGTAATCGGTCAGATCTTCCGACATCTTCTTGGTCAACGTCGTGACCAGCACACGCTCGTCACGTTCCGCTCGCTCGCGGATTTCGTGAACGAGATCGTCGATCTGTCCCTTGGTGGGTTTGACGATGACCTCGGGATCGATCAATCCGGTCGGGCGGATCACCTGCTCGACGAACTCACCGCCGGACTGACCCAACTCGTACTTACCTGGTGTCGCCGACAAGTAGACGGTCTGACCGATCCGCTGACTGAATTCTTCCCAAGTCAGAGGGCGGTTATCTGTTGCCGACGGTAGCCGGAATCCGAACTCGACCAGGTTTCGCTTGCGCGACATATCGCCCTCGTACATGGCGCCGATCTGAGGAACCGTCACGTGCGACTCGTCGATGACCAGAAGGAAATCTTCCGGGAAGTAGTCGATCAAGGTTGCGGGGGCAGTTCCAGGGCCACGGCCGTCGATGTGGCGCGAGTAGTTCTCGATGCCGGAGCAGAATCCGACCTGTTTGATCATCTCGAGGTCGTACTGCGTACGCATGCGCAGACGCTGAGCCTCGAGGAGCTTGCCCTTGCCTTCGAGCTCGGCGAGTCGCTCTTCGAGTTCCGCCTCGATGTCCTTGGCGGCACGCTCCATGCGTTCAGGGCCGGCGACGTAGTGCGTCGCCGGGAAGATACGAACCGTGTCGACCTGGCGAACGATGTCACCAGTCAGTGGATGGAGGTAGTACAGTGCCTCGATCTCGTCACCGAAGAATTCGATGCGGACCGCCAGCTCTTCGTACGACGGAATGATCTCGACCGTGTCGCCGCGCACGCGGAACGAACCTCGCGTGAACGCCATGTCGTTGCGGTTGTACTGAACGTCGACGAGCAGACGCAGGAACGCATCCCGCGGCACCTCCACACCGACGTCCAGCTGAATCGAGCGATCGAGGTACGACTGCGGTGTACCGAGGCCGTAGATGCACGACACCGATGCCACCACGACCACGTCCCGTCGTGACAGAAGGCTGGACGTCGCCGAGTGGCGCAGCCGCTCGACATCGTCGTTGACGGACGAGTCCTTCTCGATGTAGGTGTCCGTCTGGGCGATGTACGCCTCGGGTTGGTAGTAGTCGTAGTACGAGACGAAGTACTCGACCGCGTTGTTGGGTAGCATTTCCCGAAGCTCGTTCGCGAGCTGAGCCGCCAAAGTCTTGTTCGGAGCCATCACCAGAGCCGGGCGCTGCAGCTTCTCGATCAACCACGCAGTCGTGGCCGACTTGCCGGTACCGGTCGCACCGAGGAGGACTACGTCCTTCTCCCCCTCGTTGATCCGTTTCTCCAGCTCGGCGATAGCTGCCGGCTGATCGCCTGCCGGTTCGTACGGGCTGACGACCTCGAAGCGCGCGTCTGAGCGCTCGATGTCACCAACCGGCCGAAACTCGGAATGCGCGACCACGGGATGTTCGGAAGCAAACGCCATGAAACCAGGGTAAGCGCACCTACCGACACAATGCCCGCTCGTCCGCGTTCAGCCGAAAATGCAGTTCGGCGGTAGGTTCTTCGACCATGAGCGAGGAACGTCCCCACATTCACCGGCCGAAGGTCGAAACCTTCGACATCGCAGCTCGCACCAACGTCGATCCCAAGGGCTTCGTTCGCCCGGTCGAGCACTACCGCGAAGAACCGTGGGGGCTGTACATGGCGCGCCACGCCGACCATCCCCGGTTTCACTACCTGGAGTCCTGGATCATTCCCGAACTCGGAATTCGGGCGTCGATCCTGCACTTCACCCCGGAACACATCCGAGACTGGGATTTCTATGTCGACATCGGCGACTTCATCCGCGGCGACCAGGTCTGGACGTCCGAGGACCACTACCTCGACCTGATCGTGCAGACCGGACGCAGCGTCGAATTGCTCGACGTCGACGAATTGCTCGAGGCGAACACCGCCGGGATTCTCGACCCGAAGACGTCAGAGCGTGCGATGCTGAACGCGGCCCGCGCTATCGACGGCATCGCCGCCCACGGTCACGATCTCGACGCCTGGCTCACCTCGGTGGGCATGCCGGTCACGTGGCGCTGAGTGGTTAGAGGGACCAGCCTGATTTCTCGGCCCACTCCCATGCCCGGTGGAAAGCGGCGTCGAACCACGGCGTCTTGACTCCCAGGTAGGCGTCGATCGCAGCGGCGTAGTCGTCGATGCCTGCGGCGCTCTCGGCTGCCTTGACCTTGAGTTCGGCATATTCGGCACGCGCCGACGCATCGGCGCGAAGCCAGTCGCGGAACAGGATCGCGAACTGCTGACCTGGCCAACCGTCCACCCGAATGTGAATGTTCGCGCGGCGCCCTGGATCGGCACTCCCGTGGATCCGCTTCGCCCACACCGCCGGATCGGTCTCGCCACCGAGGTACGACGGTTTCGGGTCGTCGGCGACGATGTGCTCGATCCGGGGGAACCCGGCAGCGGCCAGATCTTCCGCGAGGTCGTCGGCAACGCCGAGGTGCTCGACAGTGATCTGAATGTCGATCACGTCCTTGGCATCGAGACCAGGCACTGCGGTCGATCCGATGTGATCGATACGGCGCGCGCGGTCACCGGACGCCAACGACAACCGGCCGATGATTCGTTCGGCCTGCGCCGGCCACGACGGGTCGGCTGGAGTCAGCTCGGGCAGTGCGCGCACTACCGTGCCCTCGCGGAGGTTCTTCTCGAAGGGAACAAGTCGATTCGCCCACAAGTCGCGGACCACGTCGTCGAGTGAACCCGGCTCTCCGCTGTTGTCGAGCCACACGTCGGCAACAGCACGACGCTGATCGTCATTTGCCTGCGCTGCGATGCGCGCACGAGCGTCGGATTCAGGCATGCCGCGCGAGCCCACCAAGCGTCGAACTCGTTCCTCCTCGTCGACGTAAACGATGACGACCAGATTGAATGCCGGCGCCATCGAACCCTCGACCAACAGCGGAATATCTTGAACGAGCACTGCATCCGACGGCGCAGACGAAATCTGCTCCATCGTCCGCGCACCGATCAGTGGGTGGAGGATGCCGTTGAGAGTTCCGCGTGACGTGTCGTCGGCAAACGCCAACGACGCCAGCGCGGGTCGGTTGAGGCTGCCGTCCTCGGACAGAATCCCGTCGCCGAATGCATCGACCAGAGCGGCAAGTCCCGGGGTACCGGGCTCGACCACTTCTCGGGCGATCAGGTCGGCGTCGACGATGACGGCTCCCAGTTCGCTGAGGATTTTCGACACTGTCGACTTACCGGCTCCGATGCCTCCAGTGAGGCCAACTCTCAACACACTCGACAGTCTCTCATCTCCGCGCCCGAGAGATTCAGACACGCCTACTGATCGAACACGCCGGGGCGTTCGAGGCTCAAATACCACAATTTCGGTGACCGTGCGGTTATGTTCTAGCGAACGCACCTGTACCTGCACCTTCTCGAGAAAGTGGACGCCATGCGAGCAGATCGCGACCATCACGGTCAGCACCGCCTCGGAATGCCGAACGGCGTGCACTGCATAGAGTTTCCCGAAGTTGCTTTTGCCCTGGCAGAGCACCGTCGTACGTGGTTCACGATGCTCGTGAGCCAAGGCCGACACAGCTTCGCGTCGATGCGTAAGCGCACAGCCGAAGCGACCGCCACCTACTGGGTGCCTGCTCCCGCAAACTGAGTTCTCTTCACGAAGTACAAAATGACCGGCAACCCCTCGGTGCCGGTCATTTTTGTGTTCACTCACTGAATTGATTCTTCGCTCGCAAGTGACACCTGGCAGAGAAAAGAACCCCGCCCCTGCACGTGCAGGGGCGGGGTTCTTCACAGATCTCGCCTGATCAGATCAAGCGGTAATCCTTATGCGTTGCCCGACAGCTTCTCGCGAAGTGCGGCGAGCTGTGCATCGCTGGCAAGCGATCCGCCAGCGGACTCGGCCGGAGCGGAGCCGGCAGCAGCCGGAGCCTCGGCGTCGTCTGCAGCAGCCGTCTCCGAGGAGTAGCCGGCAGCAGCGGTGGCAGCCTCAGCGGCCTCGTCTGCAGCGGTCTTCTCCATCTGAGCGGTGTGCATCTTGTGGCGACGCTCAGCCTCGGCGTAGCGGTTCTCCCACTCTTCACGCTGCTTGTCGAAGCCCTCGAGCCATTCGTTGGTCTCGGGATCGAAGCCCTCGGGGAAGATGTAGTTGCCCTGCTCGTCGTACGAGTCGGCCATGCCGTACTTGGACGGATCGAACTCGGCGTTGTAATCCTCGTTGGCCTGCTTCAGCGACAGCGAGATACGACGACGCTCGAGGTCGATGTCGATGACCTTGACGAGTGCATCGTCGCCGACGCCGACAACCTGGTCCGGAACCTCGACGTGGCGCTCAGCGAGCTCCGAGATGTGAACGAGGCCTTCGATTCCCTCTTCGACGCGCACGAATGCACCGAACGGAACCAGCTTCGTGACCTTGCCGGGCACGATCTGGCCGATGGCGTGCGTGCGGGCGAACTGACGCCACGGATCTTCCTGCGTTGCCTTGAGCGACAGGGAGACGCGCTCGCGGTCCAGGTCGACGTCGAGAACCTCGACGGTGACCTCGGTGCCGACCTCGACAACCTCGGACGGGTGATCGATGTGCTTCCAAGACAGCTCGGAAACGTGAACCAGACCGTCTACGCCGCCCAGGTCCACGAATGCACCGAAGTTGACGATGGAGGACACGACGCCCTTGCGGACCTGGCCCTTCTGGAGCTGGTGCAGGAATTCGCTGCGAACCTCGGACTGAGTCTGCTCGAGCCATGCGCGGCGCGACAGGACCACGTTGTTGCGGTTCTTGTCGAGCTCGATGATCTTGGCCTCGATCTCCTTGCCGACGTACGGCTGGAGGTCGCGGACGCGACGCATTTCGACGAGCGAAGCGGGGAGGAAGCCACGAAGACCGATGTCAAGGATGAGGCCGCCCTTGACGACCTCGATGACGGTGCCCTTGACGGCCTCGTCCTTCTCCTTGAGCTCCTCGATGGTGCCCCAGGCACGCTCGTACTGAGCGCGCTTCTTCGACAGGATCAGTCGACCTTCTTTGTCCTCCTTGGTGAGGACGAGAGCCTCGACCGCATCTCCCACGGAGACGACCTCATTGGGGTCGACGTCGTGCTTGATGGAGAGCTCACGAGAAGGGATGACGCCTTCGGTCTTGTAACCGATGTCGAGCAGAACCTCGTCGCGGTCGACCTTGACGATGGTTCCTTCGACGATGTCGCCATCGTTGAAGTACTTGATCGTGGCATCGATGGCGGCGAGGAAGTCCTCGGCGGAGCCAATGTCGTTAATGGCAACCTGCGGCGAGGTGACGGTTGTGGAGGGCATATGTTGAATTGCTCCGGACGAGTTGTGGTCGGTTGATGGATTTTGTCGGACGAGATGCGCAACTGTGGCGTACAAATGTTGGAAGTACTTTGTGAAGTACTAGATCGAAGTACCCAGCTGCATCAATAACGAACAACCGAATACCGGATCACATTCCACACCGCGGAAGCGCACCGCGAGCTCCCTCGGTCCGACTGATTCCGAGACCTTGGTAAAGATCTCGTATAGACAATCGGTCGGATGACAGACACTCGCGTGAGTAAGACTACGCGTCGGCTATCTTGCCGGGCAAACCCGGGTACCCTGCGCCCGCATCACCCGTTCTACTGTGTTGTTCATGTCTGACGAGCGCCATGCCGCTGCCAATTCCATTCTCGGTACCAGCGGCGTCGGCCGAGTCCGTGTCGATTCGAGTGCCAGCGACCGCGCCAGCCGTGCGTGGTGGGACGCCGACGCCGACGATTACCACCGAACCCACGGCGAGTTTCTGGGCGTGAACAGCGCGGAAGGTGAATTCGTCTGGTGCCCCGAAGGGCTGCACGAGGGCGATCACCACTTGCTCGGCGACATAGTCGACAAAGACATATTGGAAGTGGGTTGCGGCTCGGCACCGTGTGCCCGATGGCTCGCCGGACATGGTGCTCGGGCCGTCGGTCTCGACATCTCGATGGGGATGCTCGCCCGCGGGCAGGACGCGATGAATGCCGGCGGACCGGCAGTCCCGTTGATTCAGGCAAGTGCGGAACTCCTGCCGTTTGCCGACGAGAGTTTCGACATCGTCTGTTCCGCGTTCGGCGCCGTCCCGTTCGTTGCCGATTCGCAGCGAGTGATGAACGAAGTCGCCCGGGTTCTGCGTCCCGGCGGATCGTGGGTCTTTGCCGTCAACCATCCGATTCGATGGATCTTCCCCGACGATCCCGGGCCGAAGGGCTTGACCGCGACCCTCCCCTACTTCGACCGCACCCCGTATGTCGAGGTCGATGACAACGGAGTCCCCACCTACGTCGAGCATCACCGCACCATCGGCGACCGGGTTCGTGAGATCGTCGCCGCCGGACTTCAGGTGCGCGACATCATCGAGCCCGAATGGCCGGAGTGGTTGGACCGCGAATGGGGACAGTGGAGTCCCCTGCGCGGCCAACTCTTTCCGGGCACTGCAATTTTCAGCGCCGTCAAACCCTGACGGCTACAGCAGCTTCGACAGGAAAGCCTTGGTCCGGTCGTGCTGAGGATTGGCCAGGAGTTCCCGCGGCTCGCCTGCCTCGACCACAACTCCCCCGTCCATGAACACCAACTGGTCGGCGACCTCGCGGGCGAATCCCATCTCGTGGGTGACGACCACCATCGTCATACCTTCTTTGGCCAACTGCTTCATCACGGTGAGAACTTCACCGACCAGTTCGGGGTCGAGCGCGGACGTCGGCTCGTCGAACAGCATGAGCTTCGGGTCCATCGCGAGAGCGCGGGCGATGGCAACTCTTTGCTGCTGACCACCCGACAACTGGGCCGGGTAGGCGTTGGCTTTGGCGCTCAACCCGACCTGATCGAGGAGGTCCTTCGCTCGTTCGACAGCCTTCTTCTTACTGACGCGCTTCACCTGCGTCGGCGCTTCGATGATGTTCTCGAGAGCGGTGCGGTGCGGGAACAGATTGAAGTGCTGAAACACCATCCCGATGTCGCGGCGTTGTTTGGCCGCTGCTCGCGGGTGAAGTTCGTACAGTTTTCCGTTCTTCTCCGAGTAGCCCACCAGGTCGCCGTCGACGTACAGTCGGCCGGCGTTGACCTGCTCGAGGTGATTGATGCAGCGCAAGAACGTCGACTTGCCTGATCCGGACGGACCGACGAGACACAGGACCTGACCGGGGTCGATTTCGAGCGAAATCCCTTTCAGCACCTCCAATGCGCCGAAGTTCTTACAAACTCGGTCTGCTTTCACCATGGGTGTCATTTGCGTTCTCCTCCGGGGGTATCCGGAAGCGTTTCCACTACCGTAGCTTTTCCTTGCGCGTCGGCCAGTGCCTGAAGTTGGCGTGTGGTCAGTGCTCGGGTTGCGCCCTTCGAATAGTGACGCTCGACGTAGTACTGCCCGATCATGAGCAGACTCGTGATTGCGAGGTACCACGTCGCCGCCACCATCAACAGGGGAATCGGCTCGAAGTTGGCGCCCGAGATATCGCGCGCTCGACCGTACAACTCGAAGCTGTAAGGGACCGCCGTCACGAGCGAGGTGGTCTTGAGCATGCTGATGACCTCGTTACCGGTCGGCGGAATGATGACGCGCATCGCCTGCGGTAGAACGGTTCGTCGCATCGTCTGACTCCACGTCATACCCAATGCAACAGATGCTTCGGTCTGGCCCTCGTTGACCGAACTCACGCCGGCGCGGACGATCTCGGCCATGTAGGCGGCCTCGTTCAATGCCAAACCGATCACGGCAAACAGAAACGCTGCCTGCAAGTCCTGGAGATTGATGTGCGCAAACTGATGTACGAAGGGAATACCGAGATCGATGCTCTTGTAAATCGACGGGAACAGGCCCCAGAAGACCAACTGCACGTAGACAGGTGTTCCTCGAAAGATCCACAGATAGCCCCAAGCCGCGGCGCGAAGCACCGGGTTGGGAGAGAGTCGCATGACTGCCAGAATCACACCGAGGACGATCGCGATCACCATTGCCAGCACCGTCAGCTGGATCGTTGTCCACGCACCAGCGGAGATGCGTTTGTCGAACAGATACTGACCGTAAGTCCCCCATGCAAAGGCTTCGTTGGTCGCCGCGCCGTAAACGAACAGTCCGAAGAGGACCACGACGACGACCGCGGCAATCCAACGACCAGGTCTGCGTAGTGGAATTGCCTTGATCGGCACCGGATCGCCGGTCTCAGTTGTTGTCATGTTCATCAGCTTTCCGCGCCGTTGATCTTGGATACTTCGATGACGCCGGCCTCGACACTCCAGGTCTGCGCGATCTGTTGATAGACACCGTTGTCGATCAGGTACTGCATTGCCTGCTGCAGGGCGGGACCGAGGGCGGAGCCCTTCACGATCGGCCAGCCGTAAGGCGCCGAATCGAAGGGTTCTCCCGCAGCTTCCATCCGGCCCTTGCTCCGTTTGATCGCATAGCCGGTCACTGGTGAATCAGCGGACAGCGCGTCGACTCGACCGAGAATGAGCGCGTTGGCCGCGTCGTCCTGGCTGTCGTACTTGATCTTGTCGATCGGGGGTTTGCCCTCGGCCACGCAGGCCTCGCTCTTGGCGGGCACCTCGTCGATGTCCTCGGTGGTCGTGGTCTGCACCGCCACCCGAAGCCCGCACGCATTGTTCGGATCGACTGGCTTGTCCGGCCGCTGGGCCCACTGGATACCCGCGCTGTAGTACGTGACAAAGTCGACCGTCTTCTCGCGCTCCTTGGAGTCGGTGAACGAAGACATGCCGAGGTCGTAGCTTCCCGACTGAATAGCGGGGATGATCTTGTCGAAGTCGGCTTGGTTGAAGACAGCTTCGACCCCGAGCACGGCGGCAACGGCATTCATCAGGTCGACGTCGAAACCGACGATGTTGCCGTCCGCGTCCTTGAATTCGTTTGGCGCGTAAGGAATGTTGACCCCGACCTGCAGTTTGCCCGAATCCGTGACCTTGGACGGCAGAAGTGCGGCGATCTCGGGCACCTTCTGGACATCAAGTGGCGGCCCTTCCGGAACGAGACCCTCGTTGTTGGTCACACACCCGCCGCACAGTGCGACGATCAAGCCCACCAACAAGACTCGCACCACGTTGGCGCGGATACGCCCACCACTGCTCGAGCCATAACTCACGCCACGTGGCCTTGGTGCCCGTGCGTTTTCATCGACCACGACTCTGCTCTCCACTCGTCGATCGCCGCACTTGCAACGTCCATCCGAAATTCAGTCGAACGGTAGGTTACGGCAGGAGTTCCACCGTCGCCGACTTCGCAAGATTCCGGCCTGTCGTACAAGAATCAGCGACGCAGAGTGTGTGCGTACACGACTTCGGAAAATTCGCTGGTCGATGCCAAACCGCCGAGGTCGGCGGTCGCGATGCCCGACGCGATGGTCGTGCGAACGGCCTCTGAAATCCGGCGTGCTGCCGCAGACAACAACCGATCGCCACGCGCATCACCGAGCCAGTCGAGCATCATTGCACTCGAGAGGAACAGTGCCGTCGGGTTCGCCCGATTCTTCCCGGCGATGTCGGGTGCGGCACCGTGCGCAGCCTGAGCCATGACCTGCGTCTCGGAAGCGTTGATCGACGGCGCGGTTCCGAGTGAACCGGACAGCTCGCCCGCCAGATCCGACAAGATGTCGCCGAACATGTTTTCGGTCACCACGACATCGAAGTCGCCGCCGCGCCGAACCAGGTGCGCCGCCATCGCGTCGACGTGCTCGTCGTCGACGACTACGTGTGGGTACTCCGCAGCGACTGTTCGGCAGGCGTCACGGAACAGGCCGGTGGTCAGTGTGAGGACGTTGGCTTTGTGGACGATCGTGACGTGATTGCGCCGTCGCGACGCCAACGCGAAGGCAGTGCGTGCGATCCGTTCACACGCAGCGCGGGTGAACACACCGACGGCCAGCGCGATGTCGGGCGTCGGCATGAACTCGCCGCTGCCGACTGCCATGTTCCGATCCGCGTACAACCCCTCGGTGTTCTCGCGGACGATCACCAGATCCATGTCGGGGACCATTGCCTTGACACCGGGGAACGCCGCTGCCGGCCGAATGTTCGCGAACAGCTCGAACTTCTTCCGGATGACGCCGCCGGGTGTGAGTTGTCCGCGAAACCTCTCCGGATAGGACGCACTGTCGTGGGGTCCGAGAATCCAACCCTGCAGCTGCCCCAACGAATCGATGGTCTCGTCGGGAATCGGTGTGCCGTGGCTGTCGATGGCCGTGTTCCCGAGCGGAAGCTCGACCCACTCGACGGGCGGAGCATGAACCGCTGACAACGCCGCATCCACGATCTGCCGTGTCGCCGGGACGATTTCGTGGCCGATTCCGTCGCCGTGCATGAGTCCCAGCCGCATGGCCGAAGTACCGATTGCGCTCGCACCTGTCATCAGGCAATCATTGCTCACCATGGTCCAGTCGGTGGAATTGCTCCTCGATCCAGTGAGTGAGTCGGAAGTCCGAGCACAGTGGCAGCTTCTCGCCGACGCCGGTTTACCAAGTCAGGCCTCTCATCACAGCCCGTCCAACCGTCCGCACATCACACTGTTCGTCGCCCGTGAGATCCCCGCGGAGATCGACGAACTGTTGAAGCGGCGCTTCTCGGCCCCGGACTTCGAGGTCCGACTCGGTGGCTACATCGTGTTCGGCGGCAAGCAGATGGTCTTGGCGCGCTCGGTCATTCCTTCGCGCGCACTCCTTCACCTGCACCGAGAAATAGCCGAGGCAACCGTTGGTTCGACGGCGCTTCCCGCCCACGTCGAGCCCGGCGCGTGGACGCCTCATGTGACGCTCGCCCGACGCGTCGAACCTGCACGTCTGGGTGAAGCCATCGCCCTGCTGGGAACCGACGTGATTCAAGGGCGCTGCGGCGCGATCAGGCGCTGGGACGGCGAACAGAAGACGGAATGGTTACTGACGCCGCCGCTGTGACAGATCGGGTTGCACGTCGGGTCACCAGGATTCCCGCGATCACCGCGAGTGCACCAACCGGCTGATTCCAGCCAACGCTTTCGTTCAAGACTATTGCGCCGAGAGCGACGCCCACCACTGGACTGAGATAAGTGACGGTGGACGCCGCAGTCGGCCCCCACCCCTGAACGACATTGGTGTTCCAGATGAATGCGAGCCCGGTCCCCAGTGCGCCCAGAGCGATCATCGACAGGACAACTGCCGGCGTCAGGTGCATCGGTGTATTCGCGATGACCGGTGAGGCCAGAACCATCACGAATGCACCGATACTGATCTGTAATAGCGCGACCGTGCGGGTGTCGACGCCGAGAGGAAGCACGAAACGTCTGAGGTAGACAAACGAAATCCCGTACGAGGCAGTCGCTCCCAGGCAAGCGACCTGAGAACTGACACTTCCGCCGACGCCGAGATTCCACGGCGCCAATACGATCAGCACCCCACCGAATCCGAGAAGCAACCCCAGCGATTTGTATCGCGTCAGCGTCTCCCCCGGCAGAAAGGCAAGGGAGACAGCCATAGTCATCAGTGGCGTGGTGGCGTTGTAGATGCTCGCGAGTCCCGAAGACATGTTTTGCTCCGCCCAACTGAACAGCAGCCGCGGCACGATGCATTGTGTCGCTGCGAGAAAAGCCATGTGTTTCCAGACGCGAAAGTCCCTCGGTAGGCCGATCCGGCTGACCGCTGACACGAGAACCAGCGCGAGCGCACCGAAGACCAAGCGCCACAGAACTACCTGCGTGAAGGACAGACCTTCGAGCCCGATCTTCATGAAGAGGAAACTGGCTCCCCACACCACCGCAGCTGCGGTGTATTGAAAGGCCAGACTTGCCCTCAAAGGGTGAAGTCTCCGTGCGGACTGACGTCGTGACGAGTGTCGGGCGTTCGGCCGGCAAGAGCTAGTACGTTCAGGACCAGTAGGACCAAGACGCTGACGACGATGATTGCCATGTGTCCAGCCTGACGGAATGTCCCACGTGGCAGTAGTGGCAGAAAAGCCAGACTTGGACGATTTTCTGCCACTTTCCTGTTTTTCTGTCACACTCGAAAGATGCTCGCGAAAGTGGTGGTCCCACTGATGCCGATGACCGAGGCGTTCGAACTCGGCGTCGCATGTGAAGTCTTCGGCTTCGACCGATCCGACGACGGCCTCCCCACGTACGACTTCTCTCTGATCGCCGCAGTTCCGGGTCCGATCCGAACGCGGTTCGGGTACAACATCGATGTTCCGTACAACCTCGATTCTCTCGACGACGCCGATCTCATCGTCGTGTCCGCCGGCGGAACCTACGACGCCGGCGACGCGTACATGTGCTCACCGAGTCCCGACTCGAGTGTCGATCCCCTGTTGGTCAAACTCAACGAGGCCGTAGCCCGGGGCGCCAAGGTGGCGAGTCTGTGCACCGGAGCGTTTGTCCTCGGGGCGGCTGGACTACTGGACGGAAGGCGATGCACGACGCATTGGCGGCATGCAGAGAGGCTTGCCCAGACGTATCCGGAAGCCAAGGTCGATCCGGACGTGTTGTACGTGGACGAAGATCCGGTGTTCACCAGCGCAGGCACCGCGGCAGGAATTGACCTGTGCCTGCACATCGTCCGAAAAGAACAGGGTTCTCGCGTTGCCAATGGCATCGCGAGAAGGATGGTGGTGCCGCCCCATCGTGACGGTGGGCAAGCCCAGTACGTTGCCACTCCCCTCGCCTCGACGCCGAGTGCAACCCTTGCCCCGCTCCTCGACTGGATGACGGAGAACCTCGCCCTCGACCTCACTGTGGGCATGGTCGCAGCCCGCGCGAACATGTCCGCGCGCACGTTCGCGCGCCGTTTCCAAGCGGAAACGGGAACAACCCCCGCCCGCTGGCTCAGCGATCAGCGAGTACTGGCCGCCCAACATCTCCTCGAGAATTCCGACCTCTCCGTCGACGTCATCGCAGAACGCGTCGGATTCGGCGGCGGTGCCGTGCTTCGCCAGCACTTCATTCGTCTGCGTTGCACCACGCCGCAGGCCTACCGCCGGACGTTTCGGGCGACCGAGAACGCAAGCTGAAATCGGCTCAGGGAAGAATCAGCGGTTCCGGGGCGTTGCACACACCAACAGCCCGCACAATGGAAAGGACCCCTGTGGCCACCCAGACACTCACCCAGCAGAACTTCGACGAAACGATCAACGGCAGCGACGTCGTCCTCGTGGACTTCTGGGCCTCCTGGTGCGGCCCGTGCCGCCAGTTCGCACCGACGTTCGAAGCCTCTTCGGAGAAGCATGCCGACGTCGTTCACGCCAAGGTCGACACCGAGGCCGAGCAGGGAATCGCAGCGGCCGCCAACATCCGCTCCATCCCCACGATCATGGCCTTCCGCGAAGGCGTACTCGTGTTCAACCAGGCCGGCGCGCTTCCCGCCGCTCAGCTCGAGGAGCTCGTCACTCAGGTCAAGGCACTCGACATGGACGAGGTCCGCAAGCAGATCGCAGAGCAGACCGCATCTGCTGAATAGCGTGAAAAGGCTGGGCCGGAATCGAAGTCGATTCCGGCCCAGCCTTTTTCGTTGCTGCCTAGTGAGCCGCGCTGTCCCAGCTTCGACCGGTTCCCACCGAAACATCCAGAGGTACCGACAGCTCGATGGCTGTGGCCATCTTGTCCTTGACCAGCGCGGTGACCTCCTCCAACTCGGAGGCAACCACTTCGAGCACCAATTCGTCGTGCACCTGCAACAGCATGCGCGACTTCAATCCGGCGTCGGCGAGAGCCTTCTGCACGTTGATCATCGCCACCTTGATGATGTCGGCCGCAGTGCCCTGGATCGGCGCATTGAGGGCAGCACGTTCGGCAACCTCACGACGCTGACGGTTGTCGCTGTTGAGGTCCGGCAGGTAGCGACGACGACCGTAGAGCGTCGAGGTGTAGCCGTCCTTACGTGCCTGCTCGACCACCGCGTGGAGGTAATCCCGCACGCCGCCGAAACGAGCGAAGTACGCATCCATCTGCTGCTTCGCTTCTTCGGTCGAAATCTTCAGCTGCGACGCCAATCCGTAGGCACTGAGCCCGTAGGCCAGACCGTAGGACATCGCCTTGACCCGGCGCCGCAGTTCTGGAGTCACCTCTTCGATCGGTACACCGAATGCGCGCGAGCCGACAAAGCTGTGCAGGTCCTCACCGGTGTTGAATGCCTCGATCAGTCCCTCGTCGCCTGATACGTGCGCCATGATGCGCATTTCGATCTGGCTGTAGTCGGCAGTGAGTAGAACGTCGAACCCTTGCCCGACTACGAATCCGTCGCGAATCTCGCGCCCCGCGTCGTTTCGCACCGGGATGTTCTGCAAGTTCGGATCGGTCGACGACAGACGTCCGGTCGCGGCAACCGTCTGGTTGAACGTCGTGTGAATGCGTCCGTCTTCGGCTACGGCCTTGAGAAGACCGTCGACGGTCACCTTCATACGCGTCGCATCACGGTGCGCGAGAAGGTGTTCGAGGAACGGGTGTCCTGTCTTGTCGAACAGACCCTGCAACGCCTCGGCGTCGGTGGTGTAGCCCGTCTTCGTCTTCTTCGTCTTGGGCATGTCGAGTTCTTCGAACAAGACCACCTGCAGCTGCTTCGGCGAACCCAGGTTGATCTGCTTGTCGATCACCTCGTAGGCCGAGTTTGCTGCGTCGGCGACCTGGGAGGCGAAACGGCTCTGAAGATCGTGCAGATGCGCGCTGTCGACGGCGATGCCGGTGGCCTCGATCTGAGCGAGCTCGATCGTCAACGGCAGTTCCATGTCGGAGAGGAGCGACTTGGATTCGATCGACTCCAACTCGGTGTCCAGTGCAGCTGCCAAGTCGAGAACGGCCTGAGCGCTGAGCATCGCGGTCTCGGCCGCTTCGGCATCGAGCTGCTCGGTGTCGTCGAGCAGTGAAAGCTGTTCCTGGCCGGATGTTTCGGCGCGCAGTTCACGCTTGAGGTAGCGGAGCGAGAGGTCGTCGAGATTGAAGCTGCGCTGGCCCGGCCGGACGAGGTACGCGGCCAGAGCAGTGTCGCTGGTCAGTCCACCGAGCGTCCAACCACGCCCACGCAGAGCATGGATCGCCCACTTGGCTTCGTGCAGCGCCTTCGGCTGCGATGCGTCGGCGAGCCAATCACCGAGAGCTGCTTCGTCTTCCGGTGTTGCCGTCGACGCCGCGATGTATGCACATTCACCGTCGGAGGCCGCGATCGCGAGTGCAGTGACGTCGCCGGCGAACGGAGTTCTGGTTCCGAGCACCGTCACGCCGTGACGCTCACCGGTTCGTGCGTGGGCGTCGAGCCACGCGGCAACCGCACCCGGGGCGAGTGCGTCGCCGCTGACCTCGAACCCTTCCTCTGCTTCGGGCTCGGACGACGACAGGGTCGCGAACAGTCGATCGCGGAGAACCTTGAACTCGAGATCGTCGAACAACGCATGAATCTTCTCGCGGTCCCACGGGGCCAACACCAACTGCTCGGGCGTGTACGGCAAGGGAACGTCGCGAACCATTTCGGTGAGCTGACGATTGAGCAGGACGTTCGCGAGGTTCTCCCGCAGTGAGTCGCCCACCTTGCCGCGGACCTTGTCCACGTTGTCGACCAGTCCCTGCAGGTCGCCGTACTCACGGATCCACTTGGTGGCGGTCTTCTCGCCGACGCCGGGGATGCCGGGGAGGTTGTCACTCGGGTCGCCGCGCAGGGCAGCAAAATCGGGATACTGCGCCGGGCTGAGGCTGTACTTCTCCTCTACGGCCGTCGGCGTGAATCGGGTGAGCTCCGAGACACCCTTCTTCGGGTAGAGCACAGTGACGTTGTCGGTCACCAGTTGCAGCGAGTCACGGTCACCGGTCACGACGAGAACCCGGTATCCGAGTGCCTCCGCCTGCGTGGTCAAGGTGGCGATCACGTCGTCGGCTTCGAAACCTTCCTCGGCCATGACCGGGATGCCCAGCGCGCCGAGAACGTCCTTGGTGATGTCGATCTGGCCCTTGAATTCGTCCGGAGCCTTCGCGCGCTGCGCCTTGTATTCGGGGAACAGGTCGGCGCGAAACGTCTGACGCGAAACGTCGAAGGCCGCGGCCAGGTGGGTGGGCTGCTCGTCACGAAGAAGGTTGATCAACATCGACGTGAAGCCGTACACCGCGTTGGTGGCCTGCCCACTGTGTGTCTTGAAGTTCTCTGCAGGCAGCGCATAGAAGGCGCGAAATGCCAACGAATGCCCGTCGAGAAGCATCAGAAGAGGGCGATCGTCCGCCTTGCCGGTGGTGCCGGCTGAAGCGGTGGACGTGCTGGACCGAGTTGTGGTTGCGGGGCTCACGGTTCATCAGTCTAGGGATCGCGACCGACATCGACGCCTTCGCCGTTGTTTACGCAGGAACAGACACAAGAATCGGACAATTGATGCAGCCTTCGGCCTTCGATACGGAACCGAAACATCCCGGAAATCTCAGAACCCCATCTGAAGCGAACGGAGCCGTTAGAGTCCGGAAATCGCAGCAGCGAAACAATCCCTCTGCTGCGCGGCACTTTGTCCAGACGCGCTATTCCCGACCCGCTCGGAGGACGTACGTGGCCCCACCCGTAGTGAAACGGCAGACCCTCGCGACACTCAGCCGACTACTGGCCTTTGCATTACTGACGTTCTTCGCATTACTCAGCCTGGCCGGAACTGCTTCGGCTCAGGAACCGACCACTTCCCCTACACCGCCGACCCCGACAGCATCCGCGCCACCGACAGCACCGGTTCCCGACAACGCTGTCCCCGTCAGCGGCAATCTCAACAACGGCGGCACACGCCTCGAGGGCGTCACCGTGCGTGCACTCGATTCTTCCGGCACGGAAGTCGCCACCGGAGAATCGGCATCGAACGGCCGTTGGGAACTGGCCGTGGCACCGGGCACCTACACCTTCGAGATCGTTGCCGACACACTTCCCGACGGGGTCAGTGTGCAAGCCGCTGTCGAACGCGAGGTGGTGGCCGGCCGCGCGAACACCGTGATCTTCTCGTTCGGCGAGGTACGTACCGCCTCGAATGTCAGCTTCGGCGAGAAGCTGATCCGCACGACGGTCGACGGTCTGCGGTTCGGCCTCGTGATCGCGATCGCCGGTGTGGGTTTGAGCCTGATCTACGGCACCACTGGCCTGACCAACTTCGCTCACGGCGAGATGGTGACGTTGGGAGCCGTTGCTGCCTGGGTGATCAACACGTCCTTCGGCGTTCCGCTGATTCCCGCCACGATCCTCGCGATCTTCGTCGGCATCGGCATCGGCCTGCTGACCAACGGAATCGTCTGGAAACCACTGCGTAAGCGCAAGACCGGGTTGATCGCGCAATTGGTGGTCTCGATCGGCCTCGCGATTTCATTGCGCTACTTGATCCTGATCTTCTTCTCCGACCGCGCCGAACCGTTCGACGACTACCAGGGCCAGGTCGAGAAGAACTGGGGCCCGATCGCACTGACCGACGCCAACGCGATAGTCATGATCGTCAGTCTGGTCGTCCTGGTCGGCGTCGCACTGCTTCTGCAGAAGACTCGCATCGGAAAGGCCATGCGTGCCGTCTCCGACAATCGTGACCTCGCCGCTTCGTCCGGAATCAACGTCGAGCGCGTGATCATGTTCGTCTGGGGTCTCGGCGGCGGATTGGCCGCCCTCGGCGGTGTGCTGTTCGGCATCTCCGAACTCGGCGGACGCGTCCAGTGGGAAATGGGATTCAAACTGTTGCTGCTCATGTTCGCCGGAATCACCCTCGGTGGTCTGGGAACCGCGTACGGGGCGCTACTCGGCTGCGTCATCGTCGGACTTCTGGTCCAACTCTCGACGCTCATCATCAACCCAGACCTCAAATACATCGGCGGACTTCTCGTCTTGATCGTGATCCTCGTGGTTCGCCCCCAGGGCATCCTCGGATCCAGACAAAGGATCGGGTGACGAATATGGACATCATGGGAGCTTTCCAGGTTTCCTTCGCCCAGCTGATCGGGCCGTCGGCAATCTTCTACGCACTGTTGGCAATCGGGTTGAACCTGCACTTCGGCTACGCCGGACTGCTCAATTTCGGTCAGATCGGTTTTGCCCTTCTCGGCGGCTACGGCGTCGGCATCATGACCGTGACCTACGACCAGCCGCTCTGGCTCGGCATCCTCGTCGGACTCACCGCAGCCGGGCTCCTCGCGCTCGTGCTCGGTATCCCGACGCTGCGTCTGCGCGCCGACTATCTCGCCATCGTGACCATCGCCGCTTCGGAGATCTTGCGTCTGATCTTCCGCTCGACCGCGTCGGATTCGGTGACCGGTTCCACTAATGGCCTGTTCGGTTTCGCAGACCCGTTCACCGCACTGAGCCCCTTCGACTCGGCCAAGCAGTACTCATTTCTCGGCGTGAAGTTCTACGGAGACGACCTCTGGTCGATGGTCGTGGGGTGGACGCTGGTCTTGATCTTGTGCGGATTTGTCTACCTGTTGACGCACAGTCCGTGGGGGCGCGTCCTCAAGGCGGTTCGCGAAGACGAGGACGCAGCGCGATCGTTGGGCAAGAACGTCTTCGTGTACAAGATGCAGGCGCTGGTTCTCGGCGGCGTGATCGGTGGTCTGGCCGGGGTGTTCAACGCTTTGCAGACCAAGTCCATCAACCCGGACTTCTACTCGACCGCGCAGACGTTCTTCGCGTTCGGCGCACTGATTCTGGGCGGGGCGGCAACGGTATTCGGCCCGGTGGTCGGCGCAATGTTGTTCTGGTTCCTCCTCGCCATCCCTGATGCCTTGCTGCGTCAGGCGATCTCCGGCGAGAATCCGCTGCTCTCGCTGACCGAACAACAGGTCGGGGCCACCAGGTATGTCCTGCTCGGATTGATGATTGCTCTCCTGATGGTCTTCAGACCGCAGGGAATACTGGGTAACAAGCGGGAGGTGCAACTCAATGCTTGACGCCGATACCAGAGCACAGATCTTTGCCGACGTTCCTCACCTTCCCGGATCGGCGAAACCCGACCCGGTGTTGGTCGCTGACAACGTCTCGCGAACGTTCGGCGGTCTCAAGGCCGTCGACGTCGATCACCTCGAGATTCAACGAGGGTGCATCACGGGTCTGATCGGTCCAAACGGTGCCGGAAAAACGACGCTCTTCAACCTCCTTACCGGATTCGACCGGCCGGACACCGGTACGTGGTCGATGGACGGTCAATCGCTGGGCCGCATGTATCCCCACCAGGTAGCCAGGAAAGGAGTGGTACGGACGTTCCAGTTGACCAAGGCGCTCTCCAAACTCACCGTGCTGGACAACGTACGTCTCGGTGCCACCGGCCAACGTGGTGAACGCATTTTTGCATCTCTCGTCCCGTGGATCTGGAAAGGCCAGGAACGCGAGATCACCGAACGCGCCAACGAACTCCTCGCACGATTCAAACTCGACACCAAGGCCGACGACCTCGCCGGTTCACTCTCCGGTGGGCAGCGCAAACTGCTCGAAATGGCTCGCGCACTCATGACCTCGCCCTCGGTGGTGATGCTGGACGAACCGATGGCGGGGGTCAATCCTGCTCTGACGCAAAGCCTGCTCGGACACATCAAGTCATTGCGCGACGACGGAATGACCGTCGTGTTCGTCGAGCACGACATGGACGTAATCCGAGACATCAGCGATTGGGTGGTGGTCATGGCGCAGGGCAGCGTCATCGCCGAATCCACCCCGGACGAACTCTCGTCCAACACAGCCGTCGTCGACGCATATCTGGGCAGCCACCATGACCAGGCCCTCGAGTTCGACGACAACGGAAATCCGGTGGGCGAGACGGCCGTTCTGGCCGCCGCCCTGGCTGAAGCCGAGGTCGAAACCCTCGAGTCGGGCGGGGACCTGTCGGAACCCGACGTCGACAACCTTCCGGCCGATCTCGCCGCGACGCTGGAATCGAGTCCCGAGGAACCGCGCGGAAGGCACGAGAAGCCATGAGCGAGAACCACGCACGTTCACTCACGCCTGCAGAGTTCGCCGCGACGGCCGAGGAGCATCAGCGACTGTCGGCAGGTGCCCTGCTCCGCGCCGACAGCCTCGTCGCGGGCTACATTCCCGGCGTCAACATCCTGCGTGAATGCAACTTCTTCCTGAAGGAAGGGGAAATCGTCGGGATCATCGGACCGAACGGCGCAGGCAAATCGACACTCCTGAAATCACTGTTCGGACTGATACCGGTACGCGAAGGGTCGGTCACCCTACGCGAGGACAACATCACGTCTGCGCCCGCTCACGTCCTCGTTCAGAAGGGAGTCGGGTACGTCCCTCAAACGCAGAACGTCTTTCAGACTCTGACCATCGAAGAAAACCTCGAAATGGGCATTTATCTGCGTCCCAAGGCATTCGCGGAACGATTCGCCTTCGTGAGTGAACTATTCCCTCTTCTGAGTGAACGACGAAAGGTGAAGGCCGGCGCACTCTCGGGTGGCGAACGCCAGATGGTCGCGATGGGCCGGGCCCTGATGATGGATCCGTCGGTGCTGCTGCTCGACGAACCGTCCGCGGGCCTGTCCCCCATGTTCCAGGACGAGGTGTTCATCCGCTGCAAGAAGATCAATGCTGTCGGTGTCTCGGTCATCATGGTCGAGCAGAACGCGCGCCGCTGCCTTCAGATCTGCGACCGCGGTTACGTACTCGATCAGGGTAAGAACGCGTACACCGACACCGGCGCCAATCTGATGAACGACCCCAAGGTGATCGAGTTGTACTTGGGAACGCTCGCTGGAAGCAAAGAGAAGTAGGACAGACACGAGAATGGGCCAGGGTCGCGAGACCCTGGCCCATTCTCCTTGGCTGCTTACTTGCCCACCACCACGAATCCTTCTGTGGTCAGGGTGTTCTCAGGGCCGAACTTGAGCTTTCCGTACGAACCGATGGACGGCTCCCCCGAATCGTTGAAGTCCAACTCACCGGTGATGCCGTCGTAGTCGATGTCGGTTCCCGCCTTCACCAACGGCAGGCACTCGACGTAGGACGTGCACTTGGTGCCGCCTTCGGTGACGCTGTTGATGTTGGCCGCGATGTCGGTACCGGCCGTCGACTTCGCCTGCTCGGCAGCGAGCGCTGAGATCACCACCGCGTCGTATGACTCTCCGGCGTAGTTGAAGTCGATCAGAGAGGGGTTCACAGCCTTCAGACGATCCTGGAAGGCAGCTCCGACGTCCGTCAGGGGCGTCGTTCCCTGCATGGTGTCGAGCAACGGCTTCGCCACGGATTCGCCGAGAGCGTTGCCCATGTTGCCGTCGACGCCGTACATCGCCATTCCGTCCGACGGGCCGATGCCCACTTCGTGCATGCGCGTGATGATCTTCGCCGACTCTTCGAAGCCCACCAGTGCCACTGCATCCGGATTGAAGTTCTTGACTTGATCGACTTCGGAGTTGAACGACTGCGCGTTCGGGTCGTAGATGATCTTCTCGATCTGATCGGAGGGGACACCCGAATCGATCAGATTCTTTTCGATGTTGTCCGCCAGACCCGTCCCGTACGGGTCGTTGAGGGCCATGATCGCTACGCGCTGACCACCGTCGTCCGAAATGAGCTGTGCGACGGCCTGAGCCTGCAGTACGTCCGTCGGAGCGGTGCGGAAGTACATGCCCTTGTCTGGGTAGCAGACGAATTGGTCCGAGGTGTTGGCAGGCGAGAACATCACGACGCCTGCGCTGGCGATCTTGTCGATCACCTTGAGCGAGACCGAAGACGACGCGGCGCCGACGATGACCTGAGTGCCTGCAGCCAATTCGCGGTCGACGGTGGTATTGGCGGTGTCCGTTGTGGTGTCACCCGAATCGCCGGGAATCAGCTGGACCGGTTGGCCGAGAACGCCTCCGGCTGCATTGACGTCGTTGACTCCCAGCTGGGTGCCCGCGACCATCGGCGGCCCGAGGAACGACAAGCTGCCTGTATCGGGAAGAAGCGTGCCGATGCGCAGCGCTTCCGTGGACGGGGTGGCGCCGGCCTTGGCCTGCTCCGGGGTGCAATCAGTCGTGACGGATGTCGTCGCGGCAGAAGCGCCGGACGTAGAGCCACTCGAAGACGAGTCATCCGACTTGTCCGAGCTACAGCCTGCAAGTGCCAGTGATGCCGCGCCGAGAACTGCAGCAGTACGCACAAGTGTTCGTCTAGCCATCCCACGCTCCTAAGATCAGCCGGTGCTCGCGCCACCCGAACTGGCGCTCGCTGTGGGATCAGACGCTAGACCTTGGAACCGTTTCGCGATCCTTCAAGAAAGCCCTGTGACCTGACTGTTATCTGAAGGTGCACAGTGTTTACACGGCTGTAGCGCTGCGCGACGTTTCGACGGTCGACGCAGCAACCCGGTAACCCGGACACTTTGCTCAAGCGTCCGGTTCACCGCCCAGAGTTTCCAGTACGACCTGTGCGACCGCCTTCATCGTGGAGCGCCGATCCATCGCGGCGCGCTGAATCCACTTGAACGCCTCAGGTTCGGTGAGCGCTTGGCGCACCATCAGAACACTCTTGGCTCGCTCGATCAGCTTGCGCGCTTCGAGCCGGTCCGAAAGATCAGCGACCTCACGCTCGAGCGCCGTCACCTCGCGGAAACGACTGACCGCCAATTCGACAGCGGGAACGAGGTCACTGATCGAGAACGGCTTGACCAAGTAAGCCATGGCGCCGGCATCGCGTGCGCGCTCGACCAACTCGCGCTGACTGAACGCTGTGAGAATGACAACAGGAGCGATGCGTTTGGCGGCAATCTCCGAAGCGGCGTCGATGCCGTCTCTCCTGGGCATTTTCACGTCCATGATGACCAGATCAGGCTTGAGCGACTCGGCCAACTCCACCGCGACCTGCCCGTCACCCGCCTCACCGACGACGTCGTAGCCCTCTTCGCGGAGCATCTCGACCAGATCCATGCGGATCAACGCCTCGTCTTCAGCGACGACAACACGACGGGGTGCGAGCTGATTGCCTTGCGGCTGCGGCGAATTCATGGCCACCATCCTCCTCCATCGAACCGCCCCGACACGAGACGCGAACGATTAGAGGGTACCGGTGTTTGACATTGAAATCGCATCTTCTAATGTAGTCATCGCAACAAGCCCTCGTATCCCAATTGGCAGAGGAAACGGATTCAAAACCCGTCCAGTGTGAGTTCGAGTCTCACCGAGGGCACCGGGAACGCCCAGCTAGTAGCGTTAGTCGCTCACTGGTCTGGGGCTTTCTCATTGCCACCCCGGTTCCACCCCGTCTACCGAGCCGCCTGTACCCTGTCTGCCGCAGGTGACAAGATCCGGCCATGAATTCAACTTTGCACGTCGAACTGATCAACTCCTCGAATTGGTGGCTACCGGTGCTCGGTTCGGCTGTCGTGGCTGCAGTCGCACTCGTTGGAGTGTTGGTCAGTAACGCGACAAATCGAGCCGCCATCACATCGGCGGATCGCCGAGAGATTGACGACTGGCGAAGAACCAAGAATCTCGAAGCTATTGGCAATCTCCTTCGTGTGTCTCAGTCGATTTCGGGAGAAGTCGGCGACCTGCACGGCAAGTTGCTGTCAACCATCGCGGGGTATGCGAGTACTGGCAATTTGCGCAACCACACGGGCGAGTTCTTTTTCACGGAGGCAGATCCCATCGTGCAAAGGTTGCGTTCGTTTCGGACCGAAGTGGAGATATTAGAGTCAACAATTTCGGTCATCGCGCCTAACGATGTGTTCGTTTCGTCAACCGAACTCGCCAACAAGGCCCGCGAACTACTGTTTGCCGAACGCGAGGCGATGAGGTACTGGTACTTGTTCCGCGTGAACGAGCCATCAGACGACGCCCACGACAAGGATTCGTGGTGGCACTACGAAGGCCAGATCGTCGCTCTCACAGCAGATGTGAGAGCCGCGCACGATGCGCTAGCGAACGTCTTCAGGCTCAGCATTGCGCAAGAGTCGGCAGTAAGCTTCGACGCAAGAGTGGACCCAACCAACAGAAGGAGTACGAACTCCACCTCAAGCGAGCAAACCGAGGGAGCGCTGTCGTCGACCGACTAGGCCACCCCCAGCGCCGTTGCTCGACGGGCCTGTCGGTACCGCTCGATATGCTCACCGAATGGAACTGAGTACCGCAACAGCCTTCTGGAGCTATGCACACGCCGACAACGACGCAACCGGTGGGCACGTGCGCGACCTAGCAAAACAGGTCGAGGGCGCATACCTACTGGAGACCGGTGAGAAGCTCACGCTCTTTGTAGACCGCGACGAGGAATCGGGTTTGAAGTGGGGCGACGAATGGCAACAGAAAATTAATTCAACCATCGCGGGCACAACCTTCTTCATACCGATAATTTCAGCAAGCTACTTGAACAGCGATAATTGCAGAGCGGAGTTTCTCGACTTTTGGTCGCGAGCCAAAGAATCCAATCTTGGCGAGCTATTACTTCCAATTGTCTACGCGGATGTTGATTTGTCCGACGAAACTGAGGATGAAATCCGCCAGATTGTCAAGCAGATTCAGTTCTTAGATTGGAGAGACGTACGACTGGAAGACGAATCCTCTTCGGTTTACAAACGTGCACTCGCTAAAATTGGCCGAAGATTAAAAGCTATCGCGAAAGATGTCGAAGCTAAACCCGAGCAAATACCGGCTGCGTCAAGGCTCAAGCCAGCCGAGGCCGACGACGCCGACGCCGACGCCGATGACGAATTTGACGACGACACGGATGAGCCTGGGTTGTTCGAGGCGTTGGAACTAGCCGAGATTGCTATCACCGATTCGGGTGATGACATGAGCGCCATTACTTCGGAGTTCGCAAAGATTGGGTCGATTTTCAACACCGCACCGCGACTCGGTGACTTAAACTCCAACACAGACAGGTTGGCCCTAATCAAAGACTTGGCCAAGCGCATCGACCCACCTGCGACGGAATTCCTAAGCGCCTGCCGCCGCTTTGAGTTCAAACTAAGAGAGGTTGACAGAGGCCTTGACTCCCTCATCGAGTTTTCTCAGTCGCCCATGGTCATCAAAACTGCAGAACCAAGCATCCGCAAAGTGAATGAACAATTCGTTGAAATGCGCGACACCATACAGAACGAAGTAGTCAGCCAGCTTCCTGAATTTCGCGAAGTGTTCACTGTCATGTCTCGAATGAGTCGTGACTTCAAGAAGCCAGCCAATAAGATCAAGAAGGCGTTTACCGTCCTGGAGTCAGCAATTAATATAATCGCTGGTTGGGCCGATTCAACGAGGCTTCCTCTTGCGACTGACCAAGCCTAACTCGATCGCCTGCCGAACAACTGCACTACGTTCGATGTTTGGTCGGTTCGGCAGGCACCGGGGATGCCAGAGGAAAGCACCGGGAGTTCATAGACCGGGTAGCGACTGCCCACCTCGACTGCCACGCGGCCGACCAGATCCGCAAGGAAGTCCTCGCAGTGACGCGGTGAAATGCTCGCGGCCGCTTGCCCGCCGAACTGGTCCATCACGTAGCACCGCAAGCTGCGCCGATACTCCGCAGCGGTGGTCTCCTTCAGCGCACCGCGCGACACCTTGACGTCCATCGACTTTAGCCACCCGTCGGCGTAGTAGCCGAACGGAAGATCGCCAGCTTTGCGCTTGTCAGCCAGTGATGCCGTGCCCAAAGTCTGCCGCGCAGCATTCAATTCGTCGCGGCGCGCCTCCCCGAATTCTCGCGTGCCGAACGATTCCTGCCGTGCGCGCGTCTTCTTCTTTCCAGACGGTTTGGCCGGGTCAACGGGGATGGGCAAACCCATTGGGTCGCGGACGAACTCGGTAAAGACAACTTCATACCGCTTTACTGCCTTGCCTTTGCGTCGAGCCGTGGTGTCATGCGCCCTGATGTAAGCCACTAGATTTCCACCTTTTCATTGGAAGTGATTGCACGGCTGAGGATTCGTGCAACAGTGGGACTGGACCATTGGCCTCCGTGTTTTGTCCGGTGCCGTTCGTCTGTGAGGGTTCGGGCAATCTCACGTGTGCTCACGCCTTGTGCTGCAAGATCACGCATCCGCTTTAGTGCTTCTTGCTCGGCCGGGACCTCGACAAGTGCTCCGTGCGGTTTGGAAGCAGCCGCGGAGCGGGCGTCCAGCCATAGGGCGCGCTACCGGTCGCATGACCACCCTGGTCAGCTTTCGCCTTCCGCCCCTCCTTGAGACGCTACGCTGTCATGCGGCGCTCAAGACCAGCGAACACCGCTGCCATTTCTCGCGTGGCGGTACGCATTGGGTCGTCTGGGTCGTCGCGCCGCACCTCCTGCGCAGGGTCGGACGTGAACACGCTCGCCAACCGCAACTAGCGTAAACAGGTCGTCTAGCTGTACGAATATGGCAATCCAAAAAACATCTGCGCAAGTGCAGACGTCCGAGAGAAACCACACTATCCGTTTTCAAAACCCGTCCAGTGTGAGTTCGAGTCTCACCGAGGGCACCACCTGCCGCAGCCGCCGCACCGCAAGGTTCGGCATTCGGCTGTACCCCAGATCAACCGCAGCTAGATTCGATCCATGAACGGTCGTCGCCTGATTGCTCTGCTCGGAGCCATATCTTTTTTCGCGCTGCTCACCGGGTGTCAGACTGACGACCAATCCGACACTGCCGGCGAATCTTCCACCCAGACCGTCCTCGATGCTGCAACACAGACAGGCACCCTTCAGGTCGGCACTCCCCCGATCGATGCCCCACCAACCGAGATCTCCACGCTTGCTCCGTTCCCGAACGACACGGAGATCCCTTCACCGAATCCGCGCGTCGACGTGACCGAGATCGACGTAACCGATCACGACGGTTTCACCCGAATCACCTACCGATTCGACGGAAATGGATCAGTGTTCTGGAAAACCGAATACGTCAGTGAAGCAATCCGAGCGGGTGACAGCACAGTCGTGGACGTCGGAAGTCGATCGATACTTCAAGTCGACCTGATGGGAGTCCAATCGGATTCGTCGATCAACTCCGTATCTCACGAGGGCGAAAACATCACGCGCATAGACAGTGCAGCCAGGAACAGTGCGATCCTGCAGTCGTTTGTCGGCACGGTCGACATCCGTCCGGCATACACCGTATCGACATCCGATTCACCGTCCCAGTTGACGATCGACATCCCCACAGCACACAGCTGACTGTCGAATACCCAATTGCGCGCTCAGCTCAGCCATTCCAGCGCAGCGGTGCTCGACGCGGTAATTCGGGTATCGCGGGGCGGATGAATACTCCGTCTCGAAACCGAGGTCTCACAATCGATCCGAGGCGATTGCGGGGTCCGGTTCAACACGACTGTCATGATTCTCACTCCATGCCCGAACTCTCACTGCATGCCCGAACTTCCGCTGCTCGAACTGCTGCTGCCAGTGTTTGTTCCAGCAGGACTGCCACCGTCATGGGGCCGACGCCACCCGGCACTGGTGTGATCGCACCGGCATGTGGGAGCGCAGCGGTGTACTCCACATCTCCGACGTTGCCCTCGTTGTACCCCGCATCGATCACCACTGCCCCAGGCTTGATCCACGCCCCTTTGATCAGTTCCGGAACACCGACGGCCGCGATGACGACGTCTGCCGAGGCGACGTGGGCGGCCAGGTCGACGGTTCGCGAATGGCAGTATGTCACCGTTGCGCCTCGACGCAGGAGGAGCATTCCCATCGGCAATCCGAGTATCGGGCTTCGGCCGACCACGACAGCATGCTTTCCGGTGAGTTCGACGCCTGTGGCGCCGAGCAGGCGCAGGATGCCACTCGGCGTACACGATTCGAATCCCCCACCGGTCAACGCCATTGCCGCAAAAGATGCCGAAGTGACGCCGTCAACGTCTTTGTCGGCCGAGATGGCATCGAACGCGGCCCGTTCGTCGATGTGGTCTGGCACCGGGTGTTGCAGCAGTATGCCGTCGATCGAAGGGTCCGCCGACAACGCTCTCAGCACGCCGACCAGTTCTTCGGTGGTTGTACTCACCGGGAGTTCGACCGTCCGCGACGTCATTCCAACGGCGACAGATCGTTTGGCCTTCATCTGTACATACGCCTTCGAGGCCGGGTCCGCTCCCACGATGACGGCGGCCAGGCAAGGAACGTGCCCCGCCTCATCACGAAACTGCCTGGTGCGCACTGACAGGTCCGCGAGCGCAGCATCGGCAATTGCGCGTCCGTCGATTATTCGAGCGGCCACGTTCTGGCTGGGCAGATTTTCGGTAGACAGATTTTCGGTAGGCCGATTCTCGGTAGACATGGATCCCCCTTCACACAAGATGTGTGAAGCACCCAGGCGGTCGATGCCTCGCGATGTGCACTCCCCGGTGGTAATCCCCACCCGCGCCAGTCGTGCGTGGTCAGCGTACCGCGCGGTTCTTTCAGCGCCACGAAACGCATCGAGAACGCAACTCACAAAACGAGACAAATCGACATAACCTATCAATAGGTAACGATCTGACCTGCAGTTATTCCATCCTGTGCAATTAGATGGCACGATGGGGGCAACCGCACGGGCACCAAGCATTGGAGGCACCGATGGACAACGGCAAGATAAACCTGACCTATGACGGTCGGGTGTCACTGAGCTTCCAACTGGCGATTCCGCACGCACCGGACAAGGTCTGGAAAGTGATAACGGAACGCGAGTACCTCGACGCCTGGTTTCCGGCGGACGTCGATTTCGATCTCACTCCCGGCGCGGATCTACTGTTCAAGGTGACACCGGAACAAGTCGAGCGTTTCGGACTGCCCGCAGATCACGTGACGCGCGGGACGGTCATCAGCGTCCACCCGCACCGAATTCTCGAATTCCTCTGGGACGCAGACACTCTTCATTGGGAACTGGCACCGGACGGCACCGGCGGCTGTTGGCTGACTCTCACCCACACGATGGAGGACGAGGAATCCGCGTACGCGCACGCCGCCGGCTGGCACGCGGGCTTGGAAGTTGTTGCGGCCCAACTCGATGGACGCGAAGTCGACTGGTCTCCGTGGGACCGCGCCGACGAACTCTCACCGCAATATCGCAAGTCTGCTTGATTCTGGGCCCGAGTTCGGTCTCGGGCCCGCATCTCATTCCCCTTTACGCGGGAAATGCCTGATCATTCCTTCTTGGACCACCGTCGCCAACAACAGACCTTCCACCGAGAAGTACCGTCCCGTTGCCAGACCGCGCGAACCTGCGGCGACCGGCGATTCGGTGGCGTACAGAACCCAGTCGGTGAACCGGAACGGGCGATGGAACCAGATCGAATGATTGACCGTCGCCGCGACGATACGATCATGACCCCAGGACAAACCATGAGTGGTCAGAATCGAATCGAGCACGGTGGTGTCGGACGAATATGCCAGCGTCGCAGCGTGAATGAGCGAATCGTCCGGCAGATCACCGTCGGGGCGCATCCACACCCGATTGTGGTTGAGTTTCTCGCCGGTGCCCTTGAGGATCCACGCCGGATCGTTGGCGTACCGCATGTCGATCGGCTTGAGCGCCGCACTGAAATGCGGCAGTTTTTCCTCGTACCCCACCAGATGATCGCCGATGGGAGGCAACGACTCCGGAAGTGGAACATCCGGGATCTCGACAGCATGGTCGAGCCCCTTGCCGGAGTCCTGGAACGCCGCGAGCATCACGAACAATTCGTTCTCACCCTGATAGGCAGTCACCTGACGGTTGGCGAACGCCCGCCCGTCGCGATGACGATCCACCCGATACTCGATGGGCGCCTTGACATCTCCGCCGCGAATGAAATGGGCATTCACCGCATGGATGGGGCGATCACCGTCGACGGTCCGCCCGGCGGCCATCAGTGCCTGAGACACCAACTGACCGCCGAACGTCCGCGAACCTACCTGTTTCGGGTGGTATCCACGGAACGCGTCTTCACCGATCTGCTCCAGATCCAACAGACCGAGGAGAGTACCGAGGTCGGTGGACGCGTTCGCGTGGGTCACTCAGTGGTCCTCTTCGCCGATACGGTGGACGTGAATGAGGTTGGTGGAACCGACAGTTCCCGGAGGGGATCCGGCAACGATGACCACGAGGTCGCCCTTGACGTACCGCCCGAGGGAGAGCAACGCACTGTCCACCTGACGCACCATCTCGTCGGTGGTGGCCACCGCATCGACCAGGAACGTCTCGGTTCCCCACGTCAGCGTCAGCTGACTGCGCACCGCGGGCAGCGGTGTGAAGGCGAGCAACGGCAGCGGCGTGTGCAGACGAGCCAGTCGACGCACCGTGTCACCGGACTGAGTGAACGCAACCAAGGCCTTGGCGTCGAGACGTTCGCCGATGTCGCGTGCTGCGTACGAGATGACACCGCGCTTGGTGCGCGGGACGTGGGTCAACGGTGGGACACGGGTCGATTCGTTCTCGACGGCCTCGACGATGCGGGCCATGGTGCGAACGGTTTCCATGACGTACTTGCCCACCGAAGTCTCGCCCGAGAGCATGACTGCGTCGGCGCCGTCGAGAACGGCGTTGGCGACATCGGATGCCTCTGCGCGAGTGGGACGTGAGTTCTCGATCATCGACTCGAGCATCTGCGTCGCGACTATGACCGGCTTCGCGTTCTCACGAGCAATCTGGATTGCGCGCTTCTGAACGAGCGGGACCTGCTCGAGCGGCAACTCGACACCGAGGTCACCGCGGGCGACCATGACGGCGTCGAACGCGAGCACGATGGCTTCGAGATTGTCGATGGCCTCGGGCTTCTCGAGCTTCGCGATGACGGGAACGCGGCGCCCGACTCGATCCATGATGGCGTGAACCAATTCGACGTCCGCCGGTGAGCGAACGAAGGAGAGTGCAATGAAGTCGACACCCAGCTTGAGAGCGAACTCGAGGTCGGCGATGTCCTTGCCCGACAGGGCTGGAACGGAGACGTTCATACCGGGCAGTGAGAGGCCCTTGTTGTTGCTGACCGGACCGCCTTCGGTGACCCGACAGACGACGTCGTTGCCGTCGATGGACGTGACGACCAGGCCGACCTTTCCGTCGTCGACCAGCAGTCGATCGCCGGCCTTGGCGTCGCGCGCCAATTCCTTGTACGTGGTCCCGACGCGATCGTGCGTTCCCTCGACGTCGTCGACGGTGATACGAACCTCTTCACCGTTGGCCCAGGTGGTCCGCTCGTCCTTGAATCGGCCGAGGCGAATCTTGGGCCCCTGAAGGTCGGCGAGAACACCGACGGCCTTTCCGGTGGCGTCCGACGCGGCGCGGACGCGAATGTAGTTTTCTTCGTGATCGGCATGCTCGCCGTGGCTGAAGTTGAGGCGCGCCACGTCCATGCCGCTCTCCACGAGCTCACGGATGCGGTCGCCAGAAGCTGTCGCAGGTCCAAGTGTGCATACAATTTTTGTCCGTCGGTTCACGGCTCGAGCCTAGTCGCTACCCCACCGCACTTCTATCCGGCATTTGCGACCTGCACTTTCTGTACTTACTCGATTCAGTTGGTCAGCTCACGAACAGCGGAAATGCCTTTGGATGAACCGGAGCCGGAAGCGCCGACTCGCCTGTGAGAAACATGTCGACGGCACGTGCGGCCGACCGTCCCTCGGCAATCGCCCACACGACCAGCGACGCCCCGCGATGCGCGTCGCCGCAGACGAATACGCCGGGTGTCCGGGTCTGCCACCCGACATCACACTCGATTCTGCCGAGTGGATCGGTGCCGACATCAAGGTCGGTGAGCAGCGGGGCGGTTTCGACGCCGTCGAAACCCAGAGCGAGTAGGACCATCTCGCACACCAGATCCGTCGTGTCGCCGGTCTCCACCAGGGTCCGTTGTCCGTCCTTCGCTCGTGACACGGCTACCGGAACCATCCGGATTGCGCGGACCGCACCCCCACCGTCGTCGAGAAATTCCTGCGCCGCCCATCGGAATCGTTTGTCACTGCCCTCCTCGTCCGCCGGCGAGGTGCGTAGGAGCCGCGGCCACAGCGGCCATGGGTCGCGATCTCGATCGCGGTGTGCCGGAGGTGGGACGTGGTAATCCAATTCCGTCACCGAGAGGGCGCCTTGGCGATGCACCGTGCCGAGGCAGTCGGCGGCCGTGTCGCCGCCACCGATGATCACGACGTTCTTACCTCGCGCCGAGATGCTCGACGCACCATCACCCTCGCATTCGTGGTTGGCCGCACGCAGGTACGTCATCGCACGATGGATTCCGCGAAGACTACGACCCGGTACGTCGGTGTCTCTGGCACGATCAGCCCCGACCGCCAGGACTACCGCCTCGAATTCCGTCGAGAGGTCGTGCGCGCTCACGTTCACTCCGACGGCGCAGTCGGTGACGAATCTGATCCCCTCGGCGGTCAGTTGGTCCAGCCGCCGGTCGATGAGGGCCTTGGGCAACTTGAATTCCGGAATTCCGTAGCGAAGGAGTCCCCCGATCCGATCGCTCCGCTCGAACACCGTGACACTGTGTCCGGCTCGTGTCAGTTGTTGAGCCGCGGCCAGTCCCGCCGGTCCCGAACCGACAACCGCAACACGGTTTCCGCTGTGAACTACCGGCGGCCGTGGTCCCAGTGAACCCGACTCCCAGGCGTTGTCGACGATCGCCTGTTCGATGCGCTTGATGGTGACACCCCCCGACGTGTGCTCGTCGTCGAGTGCGAGAACGCACGCCGTTTCGCACGGTGCGGGGCACAGATGTCCGGTGAACTCGGGGAAATTGTTGGTGGAATGCAGATTCTCCGAGGCTTCGGACCACCGTCCACGCCGAACCAGGTCGTTCCATTCCGGAATGAGATTGCCGAGCGGACACCCTATGTCGGCCGAATGGCAGTACGGCACAGCGCAGTCCATGCAACGCGAGGCCTGTGCAGATACGTCTCGATTTCGCACGACGGGATCCAGCGACTCGTATACCGACGCCCAGTCGCCGACGCGCACGTCGGTCGGTCTGGTCGGTGCGCCGGATCGTTTCACGTTGAGGAACCCGCGTGGGTCAGGCATGAGCCGGCTCCACCAGTTGGTTCTGTTCCACGACCTTCTGATAATCGACAGGCAAGACTTTGGTGAATCTCGGACTCTGTCCACCCCAGTCGTCGAGTAGTTTTGCCGCCACCGGCGAACCGGTAGCGGCCAAATGCGTGCCGAGAATGTCGACCAGCTGACGACAGTCTTCCGCCGAGGGCTGCTCCAGAACGACCATGTCGCGGTTGACCTTTTCTGCCTTCACGTCGAGTACGAAGGCAAGTCCGCCGGACATTCCCGCAGCAAGGTTCCTACCGGTTGGGCCGATGATGACGACGCGACCCCCGGTCATGTACTCGCACGCATGGTCGCCGACGCCTTCCACCACAGCGACCGCACCCGAGTTGCGCACCGCGAATCGTTCCCCGACACGCCCCCTGGCATAGAGCGCACCGCTCGTAGCGCCGTACAGCAGCGTATTGCCGGCAATCACCTGCTCCTCGGCCACGAAGGGTGCGTCCTCACTCGGCCGAAGCGCGATTCGTCCACCCGAGAGCCCCTTTCCCACGTAATCGTTTGCATCGCCGACGACGACCAGCGAGATGCCCGGTGGCAGGAACGCACCGAGTGACTGGCCTGCCGTTCCACGGAGCACGACGTCGATGGTGCCTTGAGGTAGCCCGACGGCGCCGTAGCGTCTGGTCACCTCAGCGCCCAGCCTCGTTCCCACCGCTCGATCCGTATTGTGTACTGGCAGTTCGATATGCACCGGTCGAGCGTCCTCGAGGGAGTTCGCAGCCAACTTGATCAGGGTGCGTTCGAGTTCGCTCGAAGTAGGTACATACGGTTGGAAGGCCGCGCCGGCCGGCGCGGCCGGAACGTCGAAGAGTGGTGAGAGGTCCAACGTGCGACTCTTCCAATGTGCCACCGCCGGAGACATTTCCAATACGTCTGCGTGCCCCAGAGCATCGTCGATACTTCGAAACCCCAGTTCTGCCAACAGCCGTCGTACGTCGTCGGCGATGAAGCGAAAGAAGTTCTCGACGTACTCGGGCCGGCCGGTGAATCGCTCGCGCAGTTCGGGATTCTGCGTCGCTACTCCGACAGGGCAGGTGTCGAGGTGACATACCCGCATCATGACGCACCCGGCCGCGATGAGTGGCGCCGTGGAAAACCCGTACTCCTGCGCCCCCAGCAACGCGGCGACGACGACGTCCCGCGCCGTGCGCAAACCCCCGTCACACTGGACGACGATCCGATCGCGTAACCCGTTGAGCACCAGGGTCTGCTGAGTTTCGGCCAGCCCGATCTCCCACGGCGTACCCGCGTGGTGGATGGACGAGAGTGCCGCAGCACCCGTCCCACCGTCGTGACCGGAGATCAGCACCACGTCGGCGTGCGCTTTGGCCACACCTGCCGCAACAGTCCCGACTCCGACTGCGCTGACCAATTTCACGTGTATCCGCGCACGATCGTTTGCGCATCTGAGGTCATAGATCAATTGGGCGAGATCCTCGATCGAATAGATGTCGTGGTGCGGGGGCGGAGAAATGAGCCCGACCCCAGGCGTCGAGTACCGGGTTTCCGCGATCCACGGGTACACCTTGGACCCCGGAAGCTGCCCTCCTTCACCGGGCTTGGCACCTTGGGCCATCTTGATCTGAATGTCGGTGGCATTGACCAGGTAATCGCTGGTCACCCCGAAGCGCCCACTCGCGACCTGCTTGACTGCGCTTCGACGCTTGTCGTCACGCAACCGCTCCGGCGACTCTCCGCCCTCACCGGTGTTGGAACGCCCGCCGAGAGCATTCATCGCAACCGCCATCGTCTCGTGCGCCTCCGCAGAGAGGGAGCCGTAGCTCATCGCACCGGTGTTGAATCGAGCGAGAATCATCTCGACGGGTTCGACCTGATCGAGCGGAATCGGCGGACGAACCTCACACCGAAATCGAAACAATCCCCGCGGTGTTCCGCCCTGCGCGCTCAGTCGATCGACTTCATCGCTGTAGCGGCGAAAGATTTCACTTCGCCCCGTCCGGGTCGCGTGCTGAAGGAAGAACACGGATTCGGGTGTGAACACATGCAATTCACCATCGCGGCGATACCGGTACTGTCCGCTGTCGGTCAACTGACGATTGTCGAACTGACGATGCTGCACTGCGGACGACGAGAACGCAGCCGTGTGGCGCATCAGAACTTCGCGCGCGACTTCGGTGATACCGATCCCGCCGATCCGGCTCCGTGTGTTGCAGAAGTATTCGTCGACCAACTCTCGACCCAAGCCCACGGCCTCGAATACCTGTGCGCCCGTGTAGGAGTGAACCGTAGCGATTCCCATCTTCGACATCACTTTGAGCACGCCGAAATTTGTTGCTCTCAGGTAGTTGTCCGACGCAGTCTTCGGATCTATCCCGGGAAGTTCGTCCTGCTCGCTGAGGGCTTGGACAGATTCGAGAGCAAGATACGGGTGGACAGCCGCCGCACCGTAGCCGATCAGCAGCGCGATGTGATGAACTTCGCGCGCGTCACCCGAGTCGACGACAAGGGAAACCTTGGTCCGCAGGCCATGACGAACCAGATCGTGGTGCACGGCTGATACTGCGAGCAATGACGGAATGGGAGCCTGCTCAGGGCCTGATCCACGGTCGGAGATCACCAGAATCTCGATTCCGGCTGCGGCGGCTGTTCGGGCGGACTCACGAAGCCTCTCGACGCCTTCGGTGAGACTGCCCCTCGGATCGAAACCTGCGCGAAGGACAGCGCTTCTCGGAGTTCTTGCGCCGTATAGTTCGGCGACCTTCGCCATCTTTCCCGGTCCGATCACCGGTTTGTCGAGAACAATCCTTCGGCACGACAGCGCCGACGCTTCGAACAAGTTCTGCTCAGCGCCGAGGGTGACACCAAGCGTAGTGACGACTTCCTCGCGAATCGCGTCCAAAGGCGGGTTGGTCACCTGAGCAAAGAGCTGAATAAAGTAGTCGTACAACAGCTTCGGCCGATCCGAAAGAACGGCGAGAGGCGTGTCGACACCCATCGACCCCAACGGCTCCGATCCTGAGCTTGCCATCGGGACAAGAATGTCCCGCAGGTCCTCGGCGTGGTATCCGAAGAGCAACTGCCGTTGCAACAGCGGAGCCGGATCGCCTCGGGCAGGCGCAGTCTCGGGGATTTCCTCGAGGTCGACCAATCCCCCGTCGACCCAGTCCCGGTAGGGGGCTGTGCTCGCGAGTTCGGACTTGATCTCCGCATCGGAAACGATCCGATGGCGAGCGGTGTCCACGAGAAACACGCGTCCCGGTTCGAGGCGCCCCTTCTCCAACACCTCGGACGTGGGAGCGTCGAACACACCGCTCTCACTGGCCAACACGATACGGTCGTTCTTCATCCGCCACCATCGCCCTGGGCGAAGACCGTTGCGATCCAACACGGCCCCGACAACAATGCCGTCGCTGAACGTCACGGACGCCGGACCGTCCCACGGTTCCATCAGACAACCGTGAAATTGGTAGAAGGCCTTTATCTCGTCGGGCATCGAAGAATCGTTCTCCCAGGCTCCGGGAATCATCATCGCGATGGCGTGTTGCACACTGCGGCCCCCGAGCGTCAAAAACTCCAGTACTTCGTCGAACGACGAAGAGTCGGATCCTCCCGGGGTGCAGATCGGAAACAGGCGATCGATGTCCCCACCTAAAAGTGTGCTCCGCAGCATCGGCTCGCGAGCGCGCATCCAATTCCTGTTTCCCACAATCGTATTGATCTCGCCGTTGTGGGCGATGCAGCGATACGGCTGAGCGAGTGGCCACGACGGAAATGTGTTCGTGGAGTATCGACTGTGCACGACTGCCAACGCAGTTCGCATTCGGTCGTCGCGTAGGTCGGTGAAGTAACCGGATAACTGCGTCGGCGTCAGCATGCCCTTGTACACGATGGTTCGGGCGGACAATGAGGGGAAATACACTGCAGTGTTGGCACAGTGAATCCGCTCGACCTGTCTCCTGAGCGCAAACACTCGTCTGTCCAAGGCAATTCCGCCCACACTACGATCTCGCGACTCGGCGCACGTCACAAAACACTGACTGACGTACGGAGCGCACTGCGCGGCAACGGTTCCGACGCAGTCTCGGTCGACCGGCACCTCTCGCCACCCGATAATCCGCAGTCCTTCTGCCGCTGCGTACCGGTGTATCCGAACTACCGCGCGCCAACGTGCTTCCTGATCCACCGGGAGAAAGCAGTTTCCGGCCGCGTAGGTGTTCTCACCCATCGCGTTGGGTGGTGGAAGCTCGAACCCGGTCACCGCGTCGAAGAACTCCGTCGGCAGCTGAATCAGAATGCCCGCGCCGTCTCCGCTGTTGGATTCGCGCCCAACTGCGCCGCGATGGGAGAGATTGCCCAGGACCGCGAGCGCATCGTCGACAATGGAATGCAGGTGGCGTCCAGAGGTGTCTGCTACCACGGCTACACCACACGAATCGGTTTCCTGATCGGGGTCGTACAGGCCCCGAGGTTCAGGTATTCGAGAAAACAGCACTCGGCGACCTCCACGCGGACATGCAGCCGACGTGCGCTAGTTTATCAGCCCATAACCGCAGGTCGCGAGAGCAAAACGGTGACCCCCTGATACGGAGGCATCAGGGGGTCACACTTGCCGAGGGTCGTTTCGATCAGCTACGCAAAGGGCGGTTGTACTGATCGCGCACACTGCCGGTCAACATCATGATTCCGTCGATGAGCGGCCAGATGCCACCGATTCCACACGTCAACCAAGTGACCGCGATCTGTGCGACAGCCATGCCGGGCTGGTTGAGATAAAAACGTCCTGCACCGAATCCGCCGAGCAGAATGCCCAGCAATCCGGCAGTCGTCTTCGACTTGTCCGAGTACGGTTCACCGGTCATCGGGTCACGTCCGTATGGTGCGGACGGGTCGACCAGGCCGTAGCCAGGCTGAGGATAACCCTGAGCTTGTGGGTACCCCTGAGGCTGACCGTAACCCGGCTGTGAGTATCCCGGCTGTGCGTATCCCGGCTGGGGGTAGCCCTGCGGCGGAGCCGCGTAGGGATTCGGAGTCTGATCTGCCGGTGCACCGTAGACGGGACCGTCCGTCGGGGTTTGGGTCGGGCTCGAGTAGTCCGGCGCCGGATAGTCGGTCGCCGGATAGTTCTGGGCGGCGTAGCTTTCCTGCGACGTGTACGGCGCTGTGGGCTGATTCGGGGTGGAATCAGAATCGGCAGCGGGAAACGCTGTGGTCGATTCGGTTCCGGTCGGCGGCGGGTAGATGGGGTGGTTTCCCCACCCCGGACCGTTTCCGACTCCCGAATACGTGTCCCAGCCTGGACCGGTGCCGGTGGTCTCCGTCGACGGCGTCTTTTCGGTGGGTGCCGAGGTTTCCGTCAACGACGCATCCGCCGTCGCGTCGTAGTCGAACGGCGACCCGAACTGCGGTGGAACCGGCGGCTGTGATCCAGACGAGTCCCCCGACTCGGAAGGTTCCGGATTCTTGTTCAAGTTAGGCAACGTACTTTCCTTCGATTCGACGACGGTACGTAATAGCTTTTGTTATCGGACTTCGAGAAGGTTCGACCTTCTCGAGGCCAGTCCCCCACACATGTTTCCTCGGTTCGCGCTCGCGACTCATCCTCGCAATGGCCGGCGAGCACCGTCCCGCGCATTGCCCGAAAGTATCACGATGCCGTCGACGAACGCCCAGATCCAGATTCCGATCGCAAATGGAATTCCGATGAGGAACGCCGACATGAACAGCGCGAAGAACATGCCGAGCAGTTGGCACAATCCGATGCCGACACTTCCGATATAGAGGCGCCCGACTCCACAGATTCCGAAGAAGCCCAGCAAGATCTGCAACAGTCCAGCGGTGGCCTTCGACTTGTCGGAATACGGTTCCCCGGTTACCGGGTGCCGACCGTACGGGGCGTAGGGATCTCCGAACCCGTACATCGATGGAGGCGGCAATGGCTGCTGATATCCGTACGGATTGGGCGCGCCGTAGACCGGTCCCTGATCCTCGGGGAATCCCCCCTGCGAATAGGGACCTGTCACGGCTTGTCTTTCTTCGACAGCTTCACCGCGTCCGACGACTCATCCGACGCTGCCGTGGAGGCGCTTGCCTCACTGGAAGCGGATTCAGCAGCATCGGATTCAGAATCTTCAGCGTCGGCGACTTTCGCGTCGGCCTTCGCCGAATCAGTTTCGGTAACTGGCGCCGCGACTCCTGCTTCGCCGGCAGCTACCGCAGCGACGTAGTCCTTCGACTTCAAATCAGCCGGATCCTCACGACCCTTCTTCGCCAGGAAGAAGTAAGCCAGTGCGGCGAAGAACACGATCCCCGAAGTGAATGTGTTGACGCGAATGCCGGCGATCTCGTAGGCGAAATCGTCGCGCATCAGTTCGACGACGAACCGGCCCAGGCAATAGCCCGCGACGTACAGAGCAAACAGGCGTCCGTGGCCGATCTTGAATCGGCGGTCGACGAGGACCAGCAGGATCACGATCAGGACGTTCCACACAGCTTCGTAGAGGAACGTCGGGTGAACGACCCGAATGACTTCTCCGTTGGAGACACCTGCCAGTTGATCGAGCTGGCCGGAAGAGTTCACACGCTCGAAGATCTCGAGGCCCCATGGGACGGTGGTCTCGCGACCGTACAACTCCTGGTTGAAGTAGTTGCCGATACGACCGATGGCCTGCGCGAGCAAGATTCCGGGCGCAATCGCATCACCGAGCGCGGACACCGGAATGCCGCGTCGACGGCAGCCGATCCACGCACCGATGCCGCCGAGGAACACTGCTCCCCAGATTCCGAGGCCTCCCTGCCACACCTTGAGTGCGTCGAGTGGCTGACCGTTCTCGCCGAAATAGGCGGGCCAGTCGGTCAAAACGTGGTAGAGCCTGCCACCGATCAGACCGAAGGGAACGGCCCAGATCGCGATGTCGAGAACGGTCCCCTTCTCGCCGCCGCGGGCGACCCAACGACGATCTCCCCACACGATCGCGACGATGATGCCGAGGATGATGAAGAGCGCGTAGGCGCGAAGCGCCACCGGTCCGACGTACCAGACGCCTTGGGGCGGGCTGGGGATATAGGCCAGCAGGTCCACAGTTGAGGTCACGACGCCACGGTAGCCGAGCGGACGCCCTCGGCGAGTTCTTCGGTGAGCGAGCGAACCGCTCCCAGGCCGTTCTCGACCGCGGAGACCAGAGCCGAGCCGACGATGACGGCATCGGCGTATGCCGCGATTTCGGCAGCCTGTGCGCCGGAGCGAACTCCCAATCCGACGCCGACGGGAATATCGGAATGCGCGCGGATTCGTGCGGTCAGTTCCGGAGCCATCGAAGACACTGAGTCGCGAGCGCCGGTGACACCCATCGTCGAGGCCGCGTAGATGAATCCACTACTCGCATCGAGTGTCATCGCGAGTCGTTCTTCCGTCGAGGACGGAGCGACAAGGAAGATCCGGTCGAGGTGGTGCTCCTCGGATGCTTCCATCCAGGCGCCGGCTTCTTCCGGAATGAGGTTGGGGGTGATCAGTCCGAGCCCGCCGGCGGAAGCGAGGTCTCGTGCGAACTTGTCGACGCCGTACTGCAGTACCGGGTTCCAGTACGTCATCACGACGGCCTTGCCGCCGACCGAACTGATCTGCTCGATCACGGTGAAGATGTCGCGAAGGCGAACGCCGTTGGTGAGTGCAGTTTCGGCTGCACGCTGGATGGTCGGACCGTCCATGACCGGATCGGAATACGCGACACCGACTTCGATGATGTCGCAGCCACCGTCGACCATCGCCTTGAACACGTCGATCGATTCGGGAACGGTCGGATAACCGGCAGGCAGGTAACCGACGAGGGCGGCACGCTTGTCAGCCTTGCAGGCGGCAAAGGTGGGTGCGAGGCGTGATGGTCGTTCGCTCACTTGTCCGAGCCTTCCGTGTTGTCGTTCTCGTCTGCTGCATCATCCGGAGCGGCTGCCTGACCTGAGGCGCCGTCGAAAAGACCGAACCAGCTTGCGGCGGTGTCCATGTCCTTGTCACCGCGACCGGAGAGATTGACGACGATGATCGCGCCCTCACCGAGTTCTTTGCCCAGTCGGAGTGCGCCGGCGACGGCGTGGGCCGATTCGATGGCCGGGATGATGCCCTCGCGGCGCGAGAGCAGCAGCAGCGCATCCATGGCTTCACTGTCGGTGACGGGTTCGTAGGTCGCACGCCCGATATCGCTCAGGTAAGCGTGCTCGGGTCCGACGCCCGGGTAGTCCAGACCAGCAGAGATCGAGTGCGATTCGATGGTCTGACCGTCTTCGTCCTGGAGGAGGTAGGAGTAGGCACCCTGGAATGCACCAGGGGTACCGCCGGCGAACGTTGCTGCATGCCTTCCGGTTTCGACACCGTCGCCGGCCGCTTCGTAGCCAACCAGCCGTACCGACAGATCGTCGATGAACGGGTGGAAGATTCCGATTGCGTTGGAGCCGCCTCCGACGCAGGCTGTGACTGCATCGGGCAGGCGGCCGGTCAGTGCCTGAACCTGGACGCGTGTTTCGAGGCCGACCACTCGCTGGAAGTCCCGAACGATGGTGGGGAACGGGTGCGGGCCTGCCGCGGTACCGAAGCAGTAATAGGTGTTGTCCGCGTGGGAAACCCAGTCGCGCAAGGCTTCGTTGATCGCGTCCTTGAGCGTGCGCGAACCGGTCTCGACCGAAACGACCTCCGCGCCGAGCAGGCGCATGCGTGCGACGTTCAGTGCTTGACGTTCGGTGTCGACAGCACCCATGTAGATGACGCACTCGAGACCGAGCAGTGCACAGGCGGTGGCCGATGCCACACCGTGCTGGCCCGCTCCGGTCTCGGCGATGATGCGGGTCTTGCCCATACGCTTTGCCAGCAGAACCTGACCGAGAACGTTGTTGATCTTGTGAGAACCGGTGTGGTTCAGATCTTCACGCTTGAGAAGGATGCGCGCACCGCCGGCGAACTCGCTCATTCGCGTTGCCTCGAAAATCGGCGACGGGCGCCCGGTGTAATCGCGCTGCAAGCGGTCGAGTTCGTTCAAGAACGTGTCGTCCGCTCGAGCCTTTTCGTACTCCGCAGTGACTTCGTCGATAACCGCCATGAGGGCTTCCGGCACATGCCGTCCGCCGTAGACGCCGAAATGGCCTCCGGCGTCGGGATCGTGGGAGCGCTCGGTGAGTCCCGCGCTGGCCGGCGGCAGATTGCCGCCCTTGAATATTGCACCGGAGCCTGGTTCCTGAGTACGTGAAGTCACCCCACCAGTCTGCCCCAACGGTGTCGCTGGTCACCGCCCGGGTGCATCAAAGCACGCCGGGCGGGTGAAGCGATTTATCGAGACGGTTTGGGGCAGGACGGGTGCGCACCTGCATTGACCAGATCTGCGACGGCCTTGCGAGGGTCGCCGCTGGTCACGAGGCCTTCACCGACGAGCACTGCGTCGGCGCCCGCCCCGGCGTACGCCAACAGATCGGCAGTTCCGCGAACACCGGACTCGGCAATCTTGATCGTCTCGGTCGGAAGACCGGGAGCGATGCGACCGAAGGTGTTCTTGTCCACCTCGAGAGTCTTGAGATTGCGGGCGTTCACACCGATCACCTTGGCGCCGGCTTCGAGCGCGCGGTTGGCTTCTTCCTCGGTGTGCACCTCGACGAGGGCAGTCATTCCCAGAGATTCGGTGCGATCGATCAACGAGGCGAGCGCCTGCTGCTCGAGTGCCGCGACGATCAGCAAGATGACGTCGGCGCCGTGAGCGCGAGCCTCGTGAATCTGGTACGGCCCCACGATGAAGTCCTTGCGGAGCACCGGAATGGTGACCGCTTTACGGACTGCGTCCAGGTCGGCCAACGAGCCGTGAAAACGGCGCTCTTCGGTGAGAACACTGATGATGCGTGCGCCACCGGCTTGGTACGCCGCGGCAAGCTCAGCGGGATCGGCAATGTCGGCCAACGCACCCTTTGACGGGCTCGCTCGCTTGACCTCGGCGATGACGCCGATGCTCGATTCCAGAAGTGCTGCTGCAGCATCGAGTGCAGGCGGTGCAGCGGCCGCAGCAGCCTTGACTGCAGCGAAGTCGAGTACGGCTTCGCGGGCGGCGACGTCAGCGCGCACCCCGTCGAGAATCGAGTCGAGTACGGTCATCGTGGCCCGAATCCTTTCTGGGCAAGAGCCCGATGTGAGATACGTCATCAGGGTGGTCTCAGCCTAGTGGGACGAAATTTTGCTACTCCGTCGGGGTACCCACGCAGGTGAGGGTTCAGTCTTACTCAGTGGGACGACCCCGGTTTCGCGCCGTTGTCTCCCCCAACTCCGTCGTCCCCGTCAGTCGCTGTCGGGTCCTCTCCGGCGTCGAGCGCATCCCACAACATCCGTTGTGTCACAGGCTCGTCCGATGCAGGTTTGTCTCCCTGACCAAGCTTGGCCGCGGCCTCGCGGCGCGCGGCAGGGTTGTCGTATTTCGACGACAACCCGCCTCGCACTGGAGGTTTGCGCATCAGAAGTACTGCCGCGCCGAGCGCCGCCACCGCTCCGACCAACGCAAGCAAGGCAGGCAGTACCGAAACAGTCGTCGAGAGATCTTCCGGGTGACCGGACAACTCGGCCAACTCCACCGCTCGGTCCGCAGAGGCTCCGGACACCAACGACTGCACTGCCGGAACCGCTACCGCGACGGCGACGAGGGCAACCAACAGTCCGACTACCCGAAGTGCCCAACCTCGCACCGCAAACGACGCCGCGATCGCCGCCAGAAGCGCGAGCGCGAGCGGAGTCATCGCCGCCGCCCAGGTGCTGCCGTCGAGATCCGTCGTCCTCTCCAGCGTCTTGCCGTCGCTCGAGGTCAGATGAACCCACGTCATTCGTGAGCTGCCCCACAGAGCTGCTGCCGACAACGCCAGCAGAAGCGTTCTCGGCACGGCGGTGCCACGAGAAACGCTTGTAGGCTCCGCTGCACTCGACTCGTTCTCACTCACTGATCGTCACCTCCGATGGTGCGCAGGGTGTGCGCCGACGCAATCGCGCTCAGCACTGCCATCGCCTTGTTGCGGGCCTCGGTGTCCTCGTAGACCGGATCCGAGTCGGCGACGACACCGGCGCCCGCCTGGACGTATCCGATCCCGTCCTTGATCAATGCCGTTCGGATCGCGATCGCGGTGTCGGCGTCGCCGGCGAAGTCGAGGTAGCCGACGATGCCGCCGTAGATACCGCGCCTGGTCGGTTCCAGTTCTTCGATCAGCTGCATCGCTCGGACCTTGGGTGCCCCCGAGAGGGTTCCAGCAGGGAAGCATGCGGTGACGGCGTCGAGAGCGTGCTTTCCCTCGGCCAGATGACCGGTGACCGTCGATACGAGATGCATCACGTGGCTGTACCGCTCGATGTGCCGGTAGTCGTGCACCTTCACCGTGCCCGGGCGACAGACACGACCCAGATCGTTTCGCCCCAGATCGACGAGCATGAGGTGCTCGGAGTTTTCCTTCTCGTCGGCGAGGAGGTCCTTCTCGAGCAGGATGTCGTCCTCCTCTGTGGCACCGCGCCATCTGGTTCCAGCGATCGGGTGTGTTGTCGCGACGCCCTCGGCGACGGTTACCAGTGCTTCCGGGCTCGAACCGACGATCGAAAACGCCGTCTCTCCATCACCGTTCGGCACGTTGAGCAGATACATGTACGGGCTGGGGTTCGACGCTCGCAGCATCCGGTACACGTCGATCGGTGCTGCAGTGCAATCGATCTCGAATCGCTGCGAGAGAACTACCTGGAATGCCTCGCCCGCTTCGATGTCGCCGATCAACTTGTCGACATCGACACCGAAGCTCTCGGTGGTGCGCTGACGACGGTAGTTCGGAGTCGCTTTCGAAAATGTCGACACCGTCGATTTCGCCGGCGCCGCGAGAGCACGAGTCATCGCGTCCAACCTTGCGACTGCGTCGTCGTACGCCGTGTCGACGCGCTCGTCCGTGCCGTCCCAGTTGACGGCATTGGCAATGAGGGTGATCGCCCCTTCGTGGTGATCGACTGCGGCGATGTCGGCGGCAAGCAGCATGACCATTTCGGGGATCTGCAGGTCGTCGACCGCGGAGTCACCCAATCTCTCGAGGCGCCGCACCGCGTCGTAGCCGAGGAATCCGACCATTCCGCCGGTCAGCGGGGGCAGGTCGGGCAGCCGCTCCGAACGAAGCAGCTCGAGGGTGGCACCGAGCGCGTCGATCGGGTCGCCGCCGGCCGGAGCGCCGGCCGGAACGTTGCCGTACCAGGCCGCCTCTCCGTCCACGACGGTCAGTGCAGCCGGACTCCCGACGCCGATGAACGACCACCGCGACCACGAACGACCGTTCTCGGCCGACTCGAGCAAGAAGGTGCCGGGACGATTGCCGGCCAACTTCTCGTACGCCGAGAGCGGAGTTTCGGAGTCCGCCAACACTTTCCGAGTGACCGGAACGACCCGGTGCTCAGCTGCGAGAGCTCGGAACTGCTCCCGGGTCGTGGTGGAATCGGACGCGTCACCGACGATCGCGGTGTCGGATGACCGTGCGGACATGGAGGTGGGCTCGCCGTGCATGGCTCCATCATCCCAGGCTCCCCCATGTGGCCGTCGTGCGCGGGTAACCTCGGCCGAATGAAACCAGGCCAACTCGCTCCCGATTTCTCACTGCCCGACCAGGACGGGACTCCGCGCTCGCTGACGAGCCTGCTCGAGAACGGACCCTTGGTCCTCTTCTTCTACCCGGCAGCCTCGACGCCGGTGTGCACCGCCGAGGCGTGCCACTTCCGTGACCTCGGCAGCGAATTCGCCGCGGTGGGCGCTTCGCGAGCGGGCATCAGCACCGATACGGTCGAAGCTCAGTCCACGTTTGCCACCGCACAATCCTTCGACTACCCCCTACTCGCCGACACCGACGGCAAGGTAGCCGAACAGTTCGGCGTCAAGCGCGGACTCCTGGGCAAGTTGGCTCCGGTCAAACGCTCGACCTTCGTGATCGACACCGACCGCACCGTCCTCAAAGTCATCTCGAGTGAACTACGCGCCAACACCCACGGCGACCAGGCGCTCGAGTTCCTTCGCAATCGAAGCTGACCCACCTGGGCGACCTGATTCTCTGCGCGATTTGAAATCTCTAGGCGACCTGAATCGAGCGCTTCGCAAGCCCCATCCAGAATCCGTCGATCACCTGGGTGGGCACCTGTTCCGGATCGGATGACGCACCGAGCGTGACGAACAACGGGGCGAAGTGCTCGATGGTCGGATGCGCGTACGGCATCCCGGGAGCTTGAGCGCGGAAGTCGATCAAGGAATCGACGTCACCGGCAGCGAACCTCTCCCCTGCCCACGCGTCGAATTCCGCCGACCATCCCGGGGCCTGCGCCTCCGGTGACGGATCGCGCAGGAACGGTAGCCCGTGCGTGGTGAATCCGGATCCCACGATCAGTACACCTTGCTCACGGAGTGGCCGTAGGCGCTGTCCGAGATGGAGCAAACGCTCGGGATTGAGGGTTGGCAGCGAAATTTGCAGTACCGGGATGTCTGCGTCCGGGTACATCACCGTGAGCGGCACGTAGGCACCGTGATCCAGGCCTCGATTCGGCTGCTGAACCACGCGTTCGTTGTCCGGCATCAACGCGGCAACCTGGGCGGCGAGTTCCGGAGCGCCGGGAGAGTTGTACTTCGCGCGGTAGAACCTCTCGGGAAAACCACCGAAGTCGTAGATGAGCGGGGTGCCCGTGGTCGTCGATCCGATCGTCAGCGGTGCTGATTCCCAGTGCGCCGATACGACGAGGATTGCCGTCGGCCGCGGAAGATCGCCGGCCCACGCCCCCAACTGGTCGACCCACAACGCGCTGTCCACCAGCGGCGGAGCACCGTGGCTGAGATACAGCGCAGGCATGGTTGTGGTGGACATACGGACTCCTCGGGACAGACATTCGTCGTAAGTTGAAGATTCAACCTAATATAGAACTCAACACTTGCGTCCCGCAACTATTCCCCGCAGGATTCTTCTGGACATGCGTCTGAGACGCTGTACACAAGCACGCTCCGTGCACGAAGAATGCTCGACCCGAAGGAGAAGTCACCGATGAGTGAACCGACCGCGCAGCCCGACGCGCAGTCTCAGACGAAGTGGCTCACAGCCGAGCAGCAAGAAGCATGGCTGACACTGATCGCTCTCGTGACACGGTTGCCTGCCGCACTCGACACTCAACTACAACGCGATTCGGCACTCACACACTTCGAATACTTCGTACTCGCGGCACTCTCGGACGCCCCCGACCACAAGCTCCAGTTGTCGGTACTGGCCCAGCGCGCGAACGCGTCCCTGTCCCGCCTCTCGCACGTGATCACGAAGATGGAGAAGGCCGGCTGGGTGAAACGGGAAGTCATTCGTGGCAGCCGCGGCTCCAACGCAGTGCTCACCGATGAGGGAATGGCAAAGGTGGTCGCGGCCGCACCGCCGCACGTCGCCTCAGTTCAAGGTCTCCTCTTCGAGGGCCTCGACGATCGCCAGGTCGCCCAGCTTTCGTCGTTGGGTACAGCAATGCTCACCCAACTGGACAAGGGAATCGCCGCCGGACTCGGCAAGGCCTGACCACATCCCCGAGACGCGCGACTGATGATCAAGACGGCAGCTTCGCGAGGTCGAGAGCAGCCAAGTGACTGAACAGCATGCTCGCTCCGATCGGGTTTCCACCGCCGGGGTACGTAGTCCCGCTGGCCGCTGCCATCGTGTTCCCCGCCGCGTACAACCCGGCAATCGCCGTACCGTCGGCTTTGAGCACCCTCCCGGTCGCGTCGGTCCGTAGACCACCTTTGGTCCCGAGGTCGGAGATGCTGAAAGCGGCAGCGTGAAACGGCCCTTGATCGATCGGTACGAGCGGCGAAGCCCCCTCAGAGAAGGCGCGGTCGTACGCAGTGTCTCCTCGACCGAAGTCCGTGTCGACGCCAGTCGCCGCAAACGCGTTGAATCGCTTCACGGTCTCCACCAGTTCCGCTGCGGGAACATCGATCTGGGCAGCGAGGTCTTCGAGTGTCTGTGCACTCTTCCACAACCCCGCATCCACATACTGCTCCGTCTGTGCCATGGGTACGTTGGGCGCCTTCACCGGCGGCACTGCGCCTTCGCTGTTGTCGTAGATCATCCAGTACGGCGTGGTTACTTTCCCTGCCCGCATGTGTTCGATGACGGCGCGACCCAAGCGGTCGTACGGCGCTGATTCGTTGACGAATCGGCGACCGTCGTCGTCCACGAAGATTCCGCCGGTGAACCACAGCGCAAACGCGGAGCGGCCATCCGGATGGGTCAGTCCCGGCGACCACCAGGCCTCTCCCATGAGGTCGGTGTCGGCGCCCGCGGCGATGGCCGCCTGGTGTGCCTTCCCGAGGTTGCCGGGGCAGCCCATCGTGTCGAGAGCGGATCCGGGGACACCGAATTCGGCCCGCAAGGTCTCGTTCTGCTCGAATCCACCGGCGGCGAGGATCACTCCTCTGCGTGCCTGAATGGTTCGACGCCGACCATCTCGGTCGACGACCGCGCCGACGACCGATCCGTCCTCGACAACCAGTTCCTCGAGAGTGGTCTTCAGGTGCATGGTGGCGTTCGGGAGTTCCGCAAGAGCCAACAGGAATCGACCGATCAACGACTGGCCGCCGACGAGGTACTTCGGCAACTCCTCCCCCAGACGTTCCGTCGCCAGCGGCGGACGAAGCGAATCACGAAGCGCACCCAGCTTGTTCGCGTTCATCGGCTTGGGAACAATGTGCCGTCCGCTCGCTCGAGCCTTGGGCTCCTCACCGAAGTAGTCGGGCCACGGCAGTATCTGGAACTCGAAGTTCGAGTCCTCTTCGAGGTAGTCGATCAACCCGGCGCCACCTCGAACGTAGGCTTCCTGAACGTCGGCGGGCGTACGATCACCCACCACTGATCGGTAGTACTCCAGCGCATCCTCGATGGTGTCGTCGTCCCCGCCCCGACGAAGAACGGCGTTGCACGGGAACCACATTCCGCCGCCGCCCGAGTACGCCGTTGTTCCGCCGTACTTGTCGGTTGCTTCGATCGCAATGACGTCGAGGCCTTCGCGGGCTGCCGTGTACGCGCCGGTGAGTCCGCCGCCTGATCCCACAGCGAGTACGTCGCACGTCTCGTCCCACTTCGTCATCGTCAGCCTCTCTGATTCTGGGCACAGTTTCCGAACATGTTCTAGAAATCGTTCTAACACATGGACTTAGCGATCGCGGGGGTTCGAAATTCTGTCCCACCGAGCGGGAGCGAGACATGACGCCGAGCGGGAGCGAGAACGAGAACGAGAACGAGCAGCGATAGCGCACACTTTGCTCGCACGGGTCCGATCCCGTAGTGTCTGGACACATGTCTGGTAAGACCAAGTTCGAGTCCACTCGTCGACGGCTCACACAGCAGCAAGCCGAAACCGTCGATCGATTGACCGCGGCAGCGATCACGGTCCTGCGCGACAAAGGGTTTGCGGATCTGACCGTGCGGATGGTGGCAGCGGAAGCCGGTGTCGCCGCGGCTACGGCGTACACCTATTTCTCGTCCAAGAGTCACCTTGTGGCAGAACTGTTCTGGCGCCGACTCGACGCGGTACCGCACGAGCCCTCCCCCGAGGCGGAACGAGAAGCGCAGGTCTGCTCGGTCCTTCGAAGCGTCGCACTCCTCGTTTCCGACGAACCGGAGCTGGCCGCGGCCGTGACCACGGCGATGATGGGCAACGATCCCGACGTCGAACACCTTCGGGGACGTATCGGCAAGAACATCCGCGAGCGGCTCATCGAGGCGCTGGGGCCGTCATACGATCCCGACGTACTCGAAGCACTCGAAATCTCCTGGTCCGGAGCGCTTGTCCGAGCCGGCATGGGTTACGAGTCCTATTCGCAGATCGCAGACCGGCTCGAAGTCACTGCCAGGCTGATCATGGCGGGCCGCGACAACCTTCACTAGATGGGGGTCATGGCACTCACCAGCCATGTGCCGTCGACTCGATCGAGTGTCACCTCGACTCAGCTCGACGTCGACGCTGGTGCCGGCCGCGCGATACTCGTCGTGATCTGATCGACGAACAGGACCAATTCCGCTCGGTCTGCAGCAGCGGAGAGCACTCCGACATCGACTACTCGCGCCTTCGTGCTGATTCCTTGCTCCTTCGACTGGGGCGCAACGGTTTTCGATCCGAATTCAGCGAAGCGGTCCTGAAATGTTCCACTTGCGCCCTCGGCAGCATGTGCAAGATCCTCGTCCACCGTGTCGCTGTTGTAGCTCAAGAGATTCTCGACGAGCATCGGCGCCACACCGATCACCTCGGCACGTGCGGTTTCGGCGGCTGCCGAACGGTGGTGACTCCAGAGCAGAGTCCCGCCGGCTCCCACCAAGATCAGCACTGCAAACGCCAAGACCACGCGCTTCACGGGACGAACTCCACACTCGACATCAGTATCCGCCCGCCAACTTCATCGACACCGACGCGAAGACGGTAGGTTCGCGCCGAAGACTCTCCCGCCGAATTGCCGACCTGAGCCGATGCCGCGATCAGTACCACCCCCGAGGTTCCGGATTCCGATGCCAGGGCTGCGGTGTCGACACGACCGTCGGAATCGACGGCAAAATCACGGATGGACGCGACGAACGCAGATTCACCGGACTTCAGTTCGTCTGCAAAAGTCCCCGTAGTCAGCGACTTCAGCGCCGCGAGATCCTCGTCGAGCGTGGCAGAGTGAACGTCGATCAGAGCAAGGGTTCCTGCACAGCACCGTCGACGAAGTCTTGACGCTGGGTCTCGCGCGCCCGGTCGGATCGAACTGCCAGAGCACCGAAGACCACAACGACGCTCAGAGCCGCGAGTGCAATCCAGACCAGGGCAGTGAGTACACCGCGCTTCCCTCCGACCGGATCCAGCACCTCACCTCTCAGCGATTCGTCGGCGTCAGCAACTGTTGCCACGGCTCACCCTCCCCCGGACCGGAGTCAGCCGGAGCCAACTCCGTGTGTTGATAGTCGACTCCGTCAGGCCCGGTGTACAACTCGCCGGGCGCATTGGTCCCCGACGGCACGTACGCTTCGGGGCTCCGGCAGATCTCCGGGCTCGGTGCTCGTTTGCCCGGTACCTCCATGCAGGGAATGTTCCGAGATCCACGAACGGCGAAGACCGAGTTCTGTGGCACTTTGCAGTACAGATCAGCCGGGGTGTCCGGCACACTCATCTGGGTCGGGTCCCGTCGCTGATCGGCCGGAAGGTAACCGGTCGAGCACGCCGCAGGGTCCTGCGCTTGGAGATGGAAATTGACATTCGCGGCGCCGTCCACCTGCCCGCGTTGTACGACGGTTTCCTGTGCCGCGACCAGTGGCGGCAAGATGACGAGCACCTGCTCCAACCCGGCGTTGTACGTCAAAGCCACCTGAGCGGTGCTGGTGAAATTGGCAAGCAGCACAGGCAAAGTGGGTTTGAGGCCTTGAAACAGCAAGTCGGCCTCGGTCGCAAGGCCCGGTCCGGTCTCGAGGATATTGCGCACGGACCCGTCGGCGACCTCCAACTGTCCACTGAGTTGAGCGACACTGGACGCCCACCGGCGAATCTGATCGCCCGTCACCACCTGTGTCTGCAGGAGCGGATCCAACTGCTGTACGAGCGTCGTAGCCGGCGTTGTGGCAGCGGACATCTGATCGACGAACGAAGTGGTCGAATCCAGCAGACGAGCCAGATCCTCTCCCCTGCCTCCGAAAGCTGCCGCGGACTCGTCGATCACCGATCGCAACTTGTCCTGCGGTACGGATGCGAGCATCGCCTGCGCCTGATCGAGGACCGGTCCGATCTCGGTCGGGATCGTGACAGCGTCGGGGCCGATCACGTCTCCGTCGGTCAGAAACGGTCCGTCCGCGGTGCTCGGTTGCATGTCGACGTATTGCTCGCCAATGGCCGACACGCTTCGCACCGCTACTGCGAGCCCGCTGGAGGGAACGGGAACCGCACTCTCCAAAGATAATTCGGCGCGTACCACTCCCGGAGACAGACGCACCGACCTGACCTGACCGATGGTGTCGCCGCGATAGGTCACGTTCGCGTTCCGATACAGGCCGCCGGCGTCCGGCAGTTCGACTGTCACCGAGTAGCGCCCGATGCCGAGCATGGTCGGAACTCTCAGGTACGAGATAGCCGCTGCGCTCATGCCCATCACCGCCAGGATCGCGAAGATCGTCAATTGCCTTCGCACCAACTTCGTGAGAATCATCGTCCACCTCCCTGGGCGGGTTGCGCTGTGCCAGGTGGGCCGGGCTGCCCTGTGCCGAGTGGGGCGGTCAAGGGATCGACCAGTACTCCGTTCTCCACGGGGGTTTGCGGCGCCCCGAACGGAGTGCCGAAGCCGAGCCCCGACTGGAGACGATTACTCGTGAGGTCGATCAGCGCCCACAGATTGGTGTAATCGCCGCGCATTCCGTCGTCGATGGTCGTCTGAGGGAAGGGAAAGGTACTCAGGTTGCCCAAATTGTTGATCAGGTCCGGCCCCGTTTCGACCACCTTCTGCAGCGTCGATTCCAAGGAGCTCAAATTGGCTTTCAGATCGTCGCGGGTCCGATCGACCAGATCGGTCCCGATGTCCCCGAACCTACCGACCGCATCGAGCGCGGTGGTCAGGCTCACGCGCTGGGCGCTCAGTTCCGCCAAGGCAGGATCGAGCATCTCCAAGGCCTGACCGAGAACATCTCTCTGGGCCGTGATTTCACCGGCGAAGACGTCGAGATTCTCCATGGTCGTGACCATCGCATCACGTTGGCGGTCGAGTGTTTCGGTCACGGTATCCATCTGACTCAGCAGGTCGCGCGCCGCGTCGGTCCGTCCGCCGAGCGCCGTGTTCAGCTCCGTGGTGATGCTGTGAATCTGAGCGAGCCCGCCGCCGTTGAGGACCAATGACAGTGCCGTCAACGCTTCCTCGGTGGTGGGATAGACGCCGGCCGACGCGAGGGGGATCACCGATCCCTCCGACAACCGCCCTTCCGGCGCAACATCGGTAGGCGGCGCAAGCGCAACGTGTTTGGACCCGAGCAGACTGGTTTGGCCGATCTTGGCAGTCGCGTTGGCGGGCAGCGACACCGAGCCGTCGAGCGCAACCGTCACTCGTGCGTGCCAGTTGTCGGTCTCGATCGCACTGATACTTCCGACTGTCACGTCGTTGACCATGACCGGAGAGTTGGGACTGATCGACGTGACGTCCGGCATCTCGATCACGACCGAGAAACTTCCCTCACCGCGGCCGGCCGCGCCCGGCAGCGACACCGAATTCAGCCCGCTCCATTGACAACCCGTCAGAACGAGCACGGCGCTCGCCGCCACACACACTGTTCCCCACCGGCGGCCAGTCATCGTGATCCTGTCGACGGCATGAGCAAGCCGGTCAGATCAGACGCCACCGGTACCGTCGGAAAGCCCAAGGCGCCAGTCGGTTCCAGATCAGGCTCGCTGTACACCAGTTGGTCCGGAAGAGCGCCGAGCGCCCGGGTCGGATTGATGCTCAGGTCCGGGTAGTTGGCCTTGATCGTGTTGAGCAACGGGCCGAGGTATTCGATGCACAAATCCGCGCCCTTCTTCGAGGTGTCGTTGGCCAGGCCGGCGATTCCGCCGCAGATCAAGTCGATCGGGTTGCCGACGTTCTGGAATGCGGGCACACCCACCATCGCTCCTTGGGCCGGCCGGTAGACGTTGTAGTAGTTCGACAACGCTGTCGGAGCCAGATGCAGTACCTTCTCGAGGCCTGCGCGCTTGTCGACCAGTACCTGGGACACGTCGGCCAACTTCGCGATCTGCTCCGTCAAGCCGGTTCGGTTCTGTTCGACGAACCGCTGTACGTCGACGACGGCGGCGTCCAGATCGGCGAGAGCCGGAGCCAATTGCGTCCGGCTCTCGGCGAGCACACTCGAGACATTTGCCAGTCGTCCTTGGAACTGAACGATCTGTTCGTCGCTTGCGGCGAGTGCGGTCGTGAAGGTCTGCAGGCCGCGGATGGTGCCGAACAGATCGGCTCCGCCTTCGTCGAGTGTGCTCATAGCCTCCGAGAGTTCGGTCACCGAGCGCCCCAGCGCTTGCCCGTTGCCGACCAGTGCGGATCCGGCACCGTCGAGGAAGTTGGCGGCGGGACCGCGATCGTCCCCGACGGGACCCAAAGCATCGGCAGCCCGGCCCAGCTGTTCCTTGATCTGGTCCCACTCGACCGGGACGGCCGTTCTGTCGAGTGGGATCTCCGCACCGTCATTCAGTGCGTCGGCGCCGTCCGTCACCGCCGGCGTCAACTGCACGAAGCGGGCCGAGACCAGCGACTGGGCAACGATCACCGCTTTCGCGTCCTCGGCGACGGGAACCTCGCGCGCCAATTTCAGTTCGACGCGCATTCGATCTCCCTGTGGGGCGATCGCGGTGACGCGGCCGACGTCGACTCCCACGACACGAACGTCGTCACCGACATACAGACCGGTCGTCGAGGTGAAGTAGGCCGTCACGTTGTAGTAGCGCAGATGTTGCACCGCAAGGTATCCCGACACGACGACGATCGCCGCACCGATGACGCTTCCACCAACGACGGCGATTCGACGCCAGTTCACCGGTTTGCGAACTCGTAAGGCACCCATCATCGAACCTCCGGAATCGGTAGCGGCGCAGGTGGTAGCCCGAACATCGCGTTGATCAACGGTTGGGTGTATTGCGCCGGCACCAGGTTCTGAACGTAGGCGTAGTAGAAGGGGCCGCTGGCCACGGTGTCACCGAGCGTGCCCACGTACGTACCGAGACCGTCGATTCCCTGAGAAAGGTTGTCCTTGTTGTTCTGCAGAATTCCGACAACCGTGTCGAGTTTGCCGAGGACCGGCTGCAATTGCGCCTCGTTGTCGTGGACGAGTCCGCTCAGCTGGGTCGACAACGCCGAGATGTTCGTGATCACTTCCCCCAGCGCCGCCTGTCGCCGATCCAGTTCTCCCAACAAGGCGTTGCCGTCGACGAGTAGCGCGTTGACCTGTGGTCCACGCTCGGCCAGCGTCCCGGCGACGTCGTTTGCATCGGACAGCAAGGTGCGCAACATGTCGTCGCGTCTATTGACGCTCTCGGAGATCCGTGCGACACCGTCCAGCGCCGGCCTCAGGTTCGGCGCACTGTCGGACATCACCTGCCCCACTGCGTCGAGCGATTCGGAGAGTTGGTCGAGATCGATGTCCTCGACCGTCGTGGTGAGGTCACCGAGCACGTCGGGCAGCGAGTACGCCGATCTTGTTCGCTCGACCGGGATCTCACCGCCGACCGCGATCCTTCCCGGACCGTCCAGATCGAGCGATACCGCTCGCTTGCCGAGCAACGACATCGTGGTGACGGCCGCCGATGTGCTTTCTCCCAAACCGATCGAGCCTTCCAGTGTGAAATCCACGCGCGCGAGTCCGTGCTCGACCTCGATCCGATCCACCGTTCCGATCTTCACTCCGGCGGCGTTGACTTCGTCTCCCGGCGCGAGACCGCTGGCGTCGGCGAACACCGCGCTGTACCCGACACCCGATTTCAGGAACTGCAGATTCTGATACTGGAGCGATGCCAATACGACGGCGGCCGTGACGACCAATCCCACGACCCCCACGCGTACGGCCTGGCTCTGTGCCATCTCTCTCATCGTGGTGCGCACCTTCCGGTCGTCTGATCCACCAGGTCGACAGTGAGCGGCGTACCGTCGGCACCGTCGACCTTCAGTGCGATTCCGCACAGATAGAAGTTGAAGAACGACCCGTACGAGCCGACTCGGATCAGCTGCTTGTAGTTCGAGGGCATGGACGCGAGAATCCGATCGAGCTCACTCTGTTGCTCGATCAGCGGATTCAGGCTTGCGTCCAGCTTCGACAGGTTTCCCGCGATGTCCGGGCGAACTCCGGCGAGGAGATCGGCGAAGGTGCCTGATGCGGTGTTCACACTCTCGACGGCAGTCCCGATCATCTCCCGGTCCGCCGCGAGCCCGCTGACCAGCTGTTGTAGGTGATCGAGAGTGTCACTGAACTGACCACCGCGGCTGCGAAATTCGCTGAGCACACCGTCGAGGTTGCCGATCACTCGACCGATCAGTTGGTCGCGGTCTGCGAGAGTGTTCGTAATCGATCCGGTGTGCGCCAGCACCGATGCCACAGTTCCGGACTGGCCTTGAAACACCTCGAGCAAGGACATCGACAACGCGTTGACCTGCTCCGGGTCCAGGGCTTGAAACAGCGGCTTGAAACCACCGAGTAGCGCATCGAGGTCGAGTGCCGGTGCGGTGCGATCGACGGGGATGCTCTCGCCCTCCGGTTGCGGTTCCGCGATCCCCGGATCGTCGAGCAATTCGAGGTATCGATTACCCACCAGATCCTGATATCGAACAGCGGCTCTGGTCGATACGGTCACGGTGTCACCCGTATCCACACTGAAACTCACGTGGGCACGGTGATTCCCACCGAATTCGACGGAGCCGACAGAACCGACCGGCACACCGGCGATGCGCACCTTGTCGCCGGCTCTGAGCCCGGAGGCGTTGACGAACTCCGCCGAGTACGACCTCGCGTCGCCACCTCGCATCTGGCCGAACACGAGGATCAGCCCGGCGTTGACGAGGATCATCACCAGAACAAAAATTCCGAACTTGACGGTGTACCCACGAACTTTCATCGGATCTCCGTCCCGAACAGGTAGCTCATCAGATCCGGGACCGTGTTCATCGGTTGCCCACCATTCGGCTGACGCTCGGGCGCAAACGGATTCACCCCGGTGTCGGTCACCAGGTACGGAGCATTGACGTTCGGGTCGCGCAGTGGAAGGCCCATACACTGCGGGCCACCGGTTGCCGCGACCTTCGGAAGGTCGTCGGGATATCGGTACGGTTCGGTTCCGGCGATCAGACCGATCGACATCTTGATTCCTGGTTGTCCGTTGTAGGCGCCGTCGCCGATCTTCTTGCTCTCCTGAAGTCCGTGGAACATGCAGGGAATCACCGGGGAGTATTCCTCGAGCAGTGCGGTGGTCGGCCGCAGTAACGACAGAACGGTGTCGATACCGTCGGCGTTGGCTCCCAGTACATCTTCTCCGGTGCGGGCGACCCCGATCACGTTGAGCAAGAGGAGATCAAGATTCTGCTGCTCGTCGAGAACAGTGGTTCCCGTAGTCGTGAGCGAGTCGAGGGTGTCCATCAAGTCGAGAACAGCGTCGCGGTAGGTCTGCGTGACGGCTGGCAGGTCAGTCAACACATGATCGAGAGCCTCACGTGCAGTGTTGAATTCGAGCAAGGAGGAATCTGCTTGTTCGAGTGCGACCCCGAGCCGTTCGCCGCGTCCTTGCAGAGCAGTCGAGAGGGCACCCAATGTCGAATCGAGTTTGCCCGGGTCCACCGTCCGGAGCACGGCGGTGAGTTTCTCGAACACCGTGTTCAGCTCGACGGTCACCCGGGATGCGTCGATCGTCGCCCCGGCGGCAAGTCGCGCACTACTCGGCTGCTCCGGCGAGGACAGGCTGACGAACTTCGCGCCGAAGGCCGTGTTCGACGTGATCGCCACATCCACGTTTGACGGAATCGACTCGAGCGCTTCGGGATCGATCGACAACGACAGTTGCGCGGTGGCGTAGTCAGTCGGCGTGATGGACTCCACCGAGCCCACGGTCACCCCGGCCATCTTCACCCGCGCGCCCGGATCCATCACGAGCCCCGCGCGCTCCGCGATCACCGTGATCGGGACGCGAGTGACAAACACCTGGTTGAAAGACGCGACCGACAACGCGATGACCCCGACGATCGCCGCAGCCAAGCCCAGAGCAGCCAACTTGTAGCCGTATCTGTGCACGCAGTCCCCCTAACCGGACAGATTGAAGTTGCCGGAACCGCCGTAGAGCGCGAGTGAGACGAGCAGGGTCACCGCCACGACGCAGATCAGCGAGAGCCGAACCCCGCGGCCCACTGCAGTTCCCACGCCCGACGGTCCCCCGGACGCGTTGTATCCGTAGTACGTGTGGATCAGCATCACCAGTAGTGCCATCACGAGCACTTGAACGAAGGACCATGCGACATCGACCGGATCGAGGAACGTCGTGAAGTAGTGGTCGTAAAGCCCTGACGATTGACCGAACAGGACGACAGTGGTGAACCTTCCGGCCAGAAAAGATCCCACGAGCGCCAGTGAGTACAGCGGCAAGATCGCGATCATCCCTGCGGTGACGCGGGTGCTGACGACGTACGGGACCGAACTGATCGCCATCGATTCGAGGGCGTCGATTTCCTCACTGATGCGCATGGCACCGATCTGCGCGGTCGAACCTGCGCCGATCGTGGCCGACAGGCCGATTCCCGCGATGACCGGCGCAGCGATACGAACATTGATGAAGGCGGAGAAGAATCCGGTGAGCGCTTCGACTCCGATATTTCCCAGTGAGCTGAAACCTTGGATCGCAATGGTGCCGCCCGAGGCGAGAGTCAAAAATCCTACGACCGCAACCGTGCCGCCGATCACTGCCAAAGCTCCGGTTCCCATGCTGATCTCGGCTACCAGCCTCAACACTTCCTTCGGGTGTTTGCGAATTGCCCACGGGATGTGAGCGATGGCGCGCGCGAAGAAGACAGCTTGTCGCCCGACGTCGTCGATCGAGCGTGACGTTCGAGCCACCCGCGCCCGCGTGCGTCCGAACTTGCCGATTTGTGCCAGCGAATCCGACAGCGTCACCTCGATCACCCCGCCGTCAATCGGATGCCGACCGCGGTGACGATGGTGTTGACGACGAACAACGCCATGAATGCGTACACCACCGTTTCGTTGACGGCCTCCCCCACGCCTTTCGGCCCACCCCGTACCGACAGTCCGCGATAGCAGGCCACCAATCCCGCCAGCATCCCGAACAGTGCAGCTTTGACCATCGACAACGCCACCTCGGGCAGGCCGGTCAGCAACGTGATTCCCTCGACGAAGGCGCCAGGGTTCACTCCCTGGAGAAACACCGAGAAGGCGTAACCGCCGGCGATGCCGATGACGCAGACGAGTCCGTTGAGCAGCAAAGCCACCACGGTCGACGCGACCACCCGAGGAATCACCAGCCGAGTGATCGGATCGATCCCGAGCACCTCCATGGCGTCGATCTCTTCACGAATCGTTCTCGATCCCAGATCGGCGGCGATGGCTGTCGCGCCCGCACCTGCCACGATCAGCACCGTCACCACCGGACCGACCTGAGTCACGGCACCGAGCGCGGCCCCGGCGCCGCTGAGGTCGGCGGCACCGATTTCGCGGAGAAGGATGTTGAGGGTGAAACTCACCAGGACCGTGAACGGCACGGCTACCAACACTGTCGGCACGATCGACACCCGCGCGATCATCCAACTCTGCTCGAGAAACTCCTGCACCTGAAAGCGGGTGCGGAACAAGCCCACTGCGACATCGGCGCCCATCCGGTAGAACTGGCCGAGTTCGCGCATCGGGCCCGCAAGTGCAACTCTTCCGCTGTACACGTCAATGCCCCGAAGGACATGACGTGGAGTTGCCGTAGTCGACCTTGAATTCCTTGATCCCGTTGAGCCAACCAGACGAGAGCCTGCTCGGATCGCCGAGCTTGCTGATGTCGGGCATGTGATCGGCGATCTTGCCGAAGATCAGATCGACCTCCATTCTGGCCAGGTTGGCGCCGACGCAGTAGTGCGGCCCGGTTCCTCCGAACGCGAGGTGCGGGTTCGGGTCTCGGGTGATGTCGAAGACGTCGGGGTTCCCGAAGACGGTTTCGTCGAAGTTCGCCGAGCCGTAGAGCAGTACGACGCGCTGCCCCTTCGCAATCGCAGTGCCGGCAATCTGTGTGTCCACCACTGCTGTTCGTTGCATCGACGTCAGTGGCGAAGCCCAGCGGATGATCTCGTCCGCGGCGGTGCGCGGACGCTCGCGCTTGTACAATTCCCACTGATCCGGATGCTCGAGAAATGCCATCATGCCGAGTGTCGTTGCGTTTCGCGTCGTTTCGTTGCCCGCGACAGCCAACATGATGACGAAGAAACCGAACTGTTCCGGGGTGAGTTTCTGCCCGTCGATGTCGGCATGCACCAAGCGCGAGATGATGTCGTCGAGCGGTTCCTCCCGTCTCGCCTCAGCCAGTTGATAGGCGTAGCCCAATATCTGCGCCGACGCCATCCGAGACTCGCCGGCGAGTGACTCGTCGTCGTATCCCGTCATCTGATTCGACCATTCGTACAGCTGACGGCGCCCGTCCTGCGGTACACCGATCAGCTCCGAGATCGCCTGCATGGGTAACTCGCTGGCGACCTGGCTGACAAAATCACCGCTACCTTCCGCCACGGCAGCCGACGCTATGTCTTCTGCCCGCGCTTCCAACCCGGCCCGCATCGCTTCCACCGACCGCGGAGTGAACAAGCGTGCCACCAACTTGCGCAGCTGTGTGTGCTCAGGGGCGTCCTTGTTGATGAGGACGTGTTTTGTCGCCTCCAACTCCTCCGCCGAGATGTTGTCTTCATGCCGCGGAATGCAGCCGTTGACGTTGCTCGAGAACTCCTCGCTGCGCAACGAGACGTCGCGGACGTCTGCGTGGCGGGAGACAACCCAACAACCACCGTCGTGAAATCCGCCGGTACCCGGTTCCTGGGCGTTCCACCAGACCGGAGCGCATCGTCGTAGTTCGGCGAACTCGGCAAGCGGGACGCGCTCGCCGTACAGATGTGGGTCGGTCACGTCGAACCCGTCGGGAAGGTCGATCTCAGGCATTGCAGATGCTCCTTTACGGATGGGTGCCGGGTGCCGGGTGTTGCGTGTGAGCGCTAGTCGATCCGGTGGACCGGGTCGCTGTTCTGTGAGAACTCCTTGGCCCAGCGGTAGTCCGGCTTGCCGCTCGGCGCTCGAACGACCTCGTCGGCGATCCAGAAGGAACGCGGAATCTTGTAGCCGGCGAGGTGACTGCGGGCGTGCTTCTCGATGGATTCGAAATCCGGTTCCACACCGTCGCGGATGCGAAGCACTGCCGCCACCCGATTGCCCCACCGCTCGTCCGGAACACCGATCACTGTCGCGTCGTAGATGTCGGGATGGGCCTTCACCACGGCTTCGACTTCTTCCACGAAGACCTTCTCGCCGCCGGTGTTGACCACCATGTTTCCCCGTCCGAGGAGGGTGACCGAGCCGTCGTCCTCGATCCGCGCCCGGTCTCCGGTCACCACTGCCCGTGCGCCGTTCACCTCGCGGAATATCTCGGCCGACTTCACCGGATCCTTGTAGTAGCCGAGTGGAACGTTTCCGAGTTTCGCCAGCCATCCTTCGGCGCCCGAGCCCGGCTCCAACACACGGTTGTCGTCGTCGACGACGACCGTGAATCTGTTGGCACCCACTTTGGGTCCGCCACGCTGCTCGAGCCCTTTGGTTGCGAATCCGATTCCGCCGAAGCCTGTTTCGGACGATCCAACCGAATCGGAGATCATCAGATTCGGAAAGACGTCGAAGAACGCATCTTTGACCGATCCGGAGAAGAGCGCAGCGCCAGAGGCGAGCACAGCCAGGCTCGACCCATCCGGTTGCAATTCGTGATGGGCTTCGACCAGTGGACGGCCCATGGCGTCGCCGGTGATGACCATGACCTGCGGCCGATACTCGGCGACGACTTTCCAGACCTGTGCCGCATCGAACTTCGGTTCGAAGATGACGGTGTTTCCGGAGAACAGAGCGTTAAACGTCGGCATCAGTGCCGAGGTGTGGATCAGCGGTGGAAGCATGCACCACCGCATCGGTTCGGCTGCCGCGGCGCCACCGCGCGACTGCTGGTACTCGTCGGCGATCGGCTCACCCGAATAGAAGTCGTAACCGCCGGCCAATACGCGCCAGATGTCTTCCTGCCGCCAGACGACGCCTTTCGGTCGTCCGGTTGTTCCGCCGGTGTAGAGAACGTAGACGTCATCGCCGGAACGCTCGGGAAATGCATGTTCACCTGTGCGAAGCGAGGATTGGTTGCCGAGCGCATCCTCGTACGCCACTGCCCCTGGAATCGACGGTTCGTTCCCGAGAGCGAGTTCGTCCGCCGCCTCGATCACGTACTTGACCCGCGGCGTGGCCACCAAGGCCTCGGCGACCCGCTCAGCGAAACCACGATGGAAAACCAACGCCGTGAGATCCGCGTTCTCGTACAGATAAACCAATTCGTCGCTCGTGTAGCGGTAGTTCACCGTGATGGGAACGCCGCGGATCTTGAAGGCCGCGAGGACAGCAACCATCGCCTCGATCGAGTTGTGCAGCTGAATACCGATGTGCGAACCGACACCCAACCCGACGGACTGGAAGTAATGCGCCAATCGGTTGGCCCGCTCGTCGAGCTCACGGTATGTCACCTCCTCGCCGGAAACGATCAGCGCGAGGCGATCGGGCATCACATCGACGGAATGCTCGAACAGGTCTGCAAACGTGTACGCCATAGGTTGAGTCCTTCGGGTTCGGCCGGTCAGACGACGAAGAGAGGCAAGGGGATTCCGCGATCTTCGAATACGAATGCCGCGCCGGTACTGACCTTCGTGATGGCGACTTCGACGCATTCCGGAGCGGGAGCTTCGGTGATGTCGACGGCCAGAAGAAGCCCCGCGGCATCTTCGGCCACCACTCTCACGGTGAAGTGCGGATTCACGCCGCGGACCAAAGCTTGGAGAGGATCGAGGTGCTCGCTGCCGAGCAAGGTCGGCCAACCGCCGTCGCGGTCGACAAGAGCTTCTCGCGAGATCCGCAGCTCCAGAGCACCGCCGTCCTGTCGAATCTCGCTCTCCACATACTGCTTCGGATTCAGCAAGGGATGCACGGACAGGACCAATGCCAACGATTCCAGCGTCGAAGGAAGCCCGAGCGCATCTCGAATACGCTGTGCCGCAACTCCCGCGATTCCGGTCAATTGCTTTCGCGTGATCTCGCGAGCCTTGTCTTCGTCGGCACGGCGGCGAACCGCTGCCAGAAAGCCCAACGCCAACAGATGATGCTGCACGCAGATCTCCTCTGCGATACGAACCAAGGCTGATCGCGAGAAGTCGGAAAACCTCAGGTCGGACAACAACGGACCCGAGTAGTCCGCCCTACCGTCCCCACCGTGATCGATCGGGCTCAGCTCGACCGTCACCGCGGCGGTGCTTCCGATCTGCTCGGTGTGCGCGGTCATCACGGGAGGCGTGTGCGACGGGTCGATGGACACGGTCCAGGCGCAGTGCGGATGTCGGTCGGCGGGCCTGCGCGGTGGTCGGTGAATCGGCCGGATCTGGGCGCGCGGGTTGGTCGCGATAGCCGTTGCATCGAAAGTCGGATCCTCGATGTCGTGACACATCGAGGTCACGAACTCATCGCCCAACGGCTCGACGTCCATGAGTGCTCCGCAATGGTCGAGCCAGAATTCACCGTGCAGCGGATCGTCGACCCGGTATCGGAAGTCCATGAACTGTGGAGGAGCGCCGATGTCGAGTTGTAATCCTTTGAAGATCGTCACGACGTCGTCGCCCTCGTATCCGAGAGCCTTCTGCATGCGGCGGGTGTACCAGGGGCTGGCCGACTCCCACTCCTCGACGGCCACCTGTGCCATACCCTCGCGTCCGAATTCGACGATCAGATGCGCCATGCCCGAGCGATCGATCAGCTGCCCGCACAGGAGCAACTCGGGCACCAGCACGGCAAGGTCGCGCTGCGAGAGTGCCTCGAAGGAATCGCGCACCGACATCGGACTCACCACAGCGAAACCGGCGCGGTGCCCACCGGATACCAGCCCGGTAGCGGGTCGCCCGAGATCGATCGCTGGATCCGGCCCTGCATCCCCTTCGAGAGAGCGTTGTTGCCGATCATCTCCATGAACAGTGCCGACACGTTCCCGAAGTCGAAGAAGTCACGCTGCCACGACCATTGGAAATCCCCGCCGTAGCGGAACCAACTACCACCGATACCGTAGACGGAGTAGTTGCTACCGTCCTCACGCTTGGCATCGGAAATCTGCTTCCACAAGCCGATCACGTTTCCGCTACGGTCGTCGATCACAAAGTCTTGATACGGATACTCCCAGCCTTCGAGGCCCTTCATCTCGAGACCGAGCGCGACTTCGCGAATCTCCTCGCGCCCCACCGCCATGAAATCCTGCTTGGGGCCGTAGTTCCACCCGTACGTGGCGTCCTCGGTATACATGTCCGCCAACGGTTTCCAATCGCCGGCGGCTTCGGCCTTTTTGTTCGCCTCGATCCAGCGTTGGACCATCTCGTCGAGCTCTGCGCGGTCGAAACCCGTCATCTGAACTTCCTCCCTCGAGCACATGAATTCGCTGCAATCAATCGACAATTCTCAGGGCGCCGGTCGGGCAGTACCTGACCGCCATCTCGGCTTCACCGCGGAGCGACTCGGGTGGGTCCGAGTCCAGAAGACTGACCTTCCCCCGCTTCGGGACGACAAAGATCTCCGGTGCCTCCAGCTCACACGCCGCATGGCCTTGGCACAGGTCGAGGTCGACTTCGACGTGCATGATCACCCCTCACGCCCGGGACGTGTTCGGCGCCGGTACCTCACCGCGCACGGCTGCTGCAACTGGACGACCATCTTGCTGTGGTCGTTTCGGTAGGATTCCGACGGCTGCGCCATCTCGAACTCGAAGTCCCGCAGCAGGATCGAGAAGATCGCTTTGAGCTGCATCTGGGCGAACGCAGCGCCGACGCAGCGATGCCGGCCGGCTCCGAACGGAATCCACGTCCAGCGGTTGACGATGTCCTCTTGATTCGGGTCGATGTACCTCCCGGGATCGAAGGTGTCCGGCCGGGGAAAGTCCTCGGCGATTCGATTGGAGATCGCGGGTGTCGCGGCGACAAGATGGCCCTCTCGGATCTCGAAGCCGCCCACTTCGAAATCTCCACGTGCCACCCGCAACAGGATGATCAACGGCGGATGCAGTCGAAGGGTTTCCTTGACCACAGCCTCGAGAACCGGAATCTGGCGCAGGGCATGAAAACTGATGTCGGCGCCGTCGGAGTACAGATTGTCGAGTTCGTCGACGACGTCCGTCATGGTGTCGGGATGCCGCAACATCTCGATCAGCGACCACGCTGCCGTGCCGGAAGTCGTATGGTGGCCGGCGAACATCATCGAGATGAAGATTCCGGTGATCTCGTCGGCACTGAACCGGAGGTCGCCGTTCTCGTCCTTGACCGAGACCAACACGTCCAACATGTCGCGGTCATCCTTGCCATGCGGAGGATTCGCGATGCGCCCGTTCATGATGTCCTGTACCAGAGCGACCAACGCCAACCGGGCCTCGTCGCGGCGGCGGAAACTATCGATCGGCGCGTACGGATCCACGAAAGCCAATGCATCCGTTCCCTGTTCGAGCTCGTGATACAGCTTGGCGAAGCTATCATCCAGTTCGTCGCGGAACTTCTTGCCGATCAGGCACGCCGACGAGGTATAGATGGTCAGCTCGGCGAAGAAGTCGAGCAGATCGATCTCGCCTTCGTCTCCCCACTGCGCGACCATCGCCTCGACTTCGCGGCCGATCGTGGCGGCGTGCCCGCGCATCTGTTCGCCGCGCAGAGCCGAGTTGTGCAGCATCTCTTTACGCCGCTCCGGGCTGGCGTCGAAGACGACGCCTTCACCGAATATCGGCTTCATGAAGGGGTAAGCCGCTTGTTGGTCGAGATCCTCGTCGGTGGAGCGGAAGAAGAACTCGTTTGCCTCGGCTCCGGACAGCAAGATCACTGTGCGGTCGGCAAGTTGAAAGGCGCCGACGTCACCACATTCCTCACGCACCCGGCGCATGAGCGCTATCGGGTCGGTTCGCAGTTCCTCGAGATGCCCGTGCGGGAGATCCCCGCCGGACACCCGCGGCGGCTCTGGCAGTGTTCGCGACGTCTCTTGCACTCCGTGCGTCATGTCGTCTCCTGTGAGTTCGCAGTGGGAAGTTTGTCCAGTGGCGCCTCGGGCTGAACTTCGACGAGCACGATGTGTGCTCCTCGCGGCGCCGACACAACGGCGACGATGGCATTGGCGATGTCCGAGGCGCGCAGAAAGTAACCATGGCGGGCGAACCCCCACTTGCTCCACGATTCCCCGACCGGTCCGATGATCTCCGGCGTCGTGTCCATCCCCATGCCGGTCAGTGTCGGCCCGGGTCGCACGATCGACGCGCGAATGCCTGTTCCCTCGAGCTCCATTCGCATCTGACGCCCCATTGCCTCGAGCCCGGCCTTCGCTGCGTCGTACGCACCCATGAGTGGACGCTGGCGCTCGGCACAATCCGAGCCGATCAGTACGAAGTCACCGCGCTGTCGTTGCCTCATACCGGGAAGAACACGATGCGCCAATCGCTGCGCACCGACGAGGTGAACTTGGATCTGCCGTAGAAACGCCTCAGGATTCATCTCGTCCGCAGCCCCGAATTCGAGGTCTCCGGCACCGGAGACGACGATTTCCGCGGGGCCGTGGACTGCCTCTGCGGCCGAGACGAACCCGTCGACCGAATCACCGTCCGTGACGTCGAGGAAGTGGGCGAACGCTTCACCACCGTTGCTGCGGATCTTCTCGGCGATGGCTTCGCATTCGGCGACTCGACGCGCACCGAGTGCAACCGGATGCCCGAGTTCGGCCAGGGCATACGCGGTGGCTGTGCCGATTCCCGACGACGCACCACTGATCAGTGCCGGCCGGCGAACAGGATTGGGTTCGAAACGAGGCATCAGCGCACCTGCACTTTCACCGGCAGGGCCGCAAAGCCCCGGACATTTGTCGAATGAACACGCTCGATTCCGGACTCGACGACTTCGTAGTCGCTGACCCGACGCCCGAACTCCGCCAGGGCGATCTTGGCTTCGAGCTTGGCAAGGTGGGCACCGAGGCAGAAGTGCACGCCACCACCGAAACTCGCGAGTTTGCCCGACGAACTCCGGCCGATCTGGAAGCTGTCGGCATCGTCGAAGACGTCGGCGTCTCGGTTGGCCGATCCGATCAGGAGCAGGACCTTCTCCCCCGCCGGAATCGTGCGCCCGTGGTATTCGAGGTCGACAACCGAAGTCCGAGCCACGATCTGACTCGACGTGTCGTAGCGAAGAGTCTCTTCCACCCATTCCGAGGCTCGTTCGGGATCGTCGAGGACCGGTGCGATCTGCTCCCGGTGGTGCGAACCCCAGTACAGAGCGTTTCCGAGAAGCTTGGTCGTGGTCTCGTTTCCGGCCACGACCATCAGAAACATGAATCCGAGGATCTCCTGGTCCGAAAGCTTGTCTCCGTCGATCTCGGCGTCGAGCAAGGCCGAGGTCAGATCGTCCGTCCGCGATCGGCGACGCTGCGCGATCATCTCCTTGTAGTAGCCCATCAAACTGATCGAAGCCTCCACCGCAGGTTGCGGCACGTCGAGAACACCCGCCTCTCGATGCACCACCAGATCCGCCTTGCGCCGCAGTTCGGCTCGGTCGGGTTCGGGGACACCCATGAGTTCGGAGATGACGTCCATCGGCAGCTTTCCCGCCACCTCCGTAATCCAGTCGAACTCCCCCGCGCCCAGCGCGGGTATCAGATGTTGCTTCGTCAGTTCGAGTATCCGGCCGTCGAGCTCCGCAACACGCCGCGGTGTGAATCCGCGAGAAACCAACTGGCGCAACCGCATATGGCGGGGATCATCCATAGCGAGAAACGACATCACATAATGCGCGTGTGGACCGTAGGCTGCGGGGTCGAGTGATACTCCGTTTGCGCTCGACAGACGCTTGTTGTCCTTGAATCCGTCGACCACGTCCGCATATCGCGACAATGCCCAAAATCCCACGTCCGGATTGTGATACAGGGGTGATTCTTCGCGCAGACGCTTGTACGTCGGATACGGATCGTCGTGAAAGTGGTAGTCGTACGGATTGAAGACCACCGGATCGATCAAAGCTTCTGTCATGATTTCTCCAGGATCAGTAGAGCTGAGGCCTCGAGGCGTCCAGCGATTTGCGCGTAGGTTCCGTAGCCGATCCCTGCCCGCAGAAGCGCCCCGGCATAAAGCATTTCGAGCGCTTCCAACACTTCGGGTTCGCCATTCGGATCCAACGCCGAGGCGAGTCGTTGATGGATCTCGAGCCCGATCCGGCCGCGAAGATGTTCCACTTCAGGGTCGGATCCGAGCAGTGCATTGGTCACGGCGGCCGATACCTCCGGTTCGTCCGCGAGAAGCAGCGCGATATTTCGAAGTACAGACAGCACGTGCGCGGTGCGATCCAACCCTGAGCCATCAGGCGCCGACGAGTTCTGAAGTCTTCGCCAGAAAACCTCTGCGACGAGATGCTCCTTGGACGCGAAATACGTGTAGGCGGTCGCAGTTCCTACACCCGCTTCGGCCGCAACCGAACGGACAGTCAGCCCGGAAAACTCTTGTTTGCGTAGAACTTTCACTGTTGCTTCGGCAAGCCTGGCCACAGTTTCCGCCTGTTTGCCCGTGAGGCGCCTGCGAGTGGATTCGTAGACAATCGATCCCCCGCCACTTGAATCGCCCCGTTTGCTGGACACATGTCTGGACGTTACTACAGCGTCCTGTCCAGGGCAACGAAATGGGGAAACTTGGAGAATTCACCACGAACAGGCAGCAGCGACGCGAAAAGTTCTACTACAGACCGATCTTCATCCCGGCACCAGCGTCCACGCGCAGTTGCTGGCCGGTGACGAATCGCGACTCGTCCGAGGACAGGTACACGACTGCATGCGAGATGTCCGCGGGTTCGACCCACGGGATCGGCATCGCCTGCATGAACGGGAACGTCACAGCCGCATCCTCGGCGGTCGGATTCTCGAGGTCGGGACGGAACGTCCGGTACATCGGCATGCTCTGCAACATGTCGGTGTTCACATTGGTCGGATGAATCGCGTTGACGCGAATGGAACTCGGCCCGAGGGTCAGCGCCAACGAACTGGTGTAGGCCTGAATCAGCTTCTTGGCCAGGCCGTATCCGTCGCCACCCGGACCCTGGAGCGCCTGTTGCCCGTTGAATCCGGTCTGCGGCACCAGACCGGCAACAGAGCCGATCGCGATGATCGAACCCCCTTCGCCGAGGTATTCCATCGACGCGTGCACTGTATTGATGACACCGAGAAAGTTCACATCGAAGGCGTCGACGAAACCGGCGGTCGACACGTGTTTGCCCAGCGGACAGATACCGGCGTTCGCCACGACGACATGCAATCCGCCCAACTGCCCTACCGCCTCGGCAAGTGCTGTTTCGAGTCCGGCGCGATCACGGACGTCGACACGCGCCGTCACCACCTGCTGCCCGGCCTCTTTCACCAGGCGAGCGGTTTCCTCCAGATCGGCTGGACTGGCGAGCGGGTATTCGTTGCTGGCGATGTCTGCGCACAGATCGAAGGCGATGATGTGCGCGCCCTCCTCCGCGAGACGGACGGCGTGACTGCGCCCCTGACCTCGAGCAGCGCCGGTCACCAACACCACTTTTCCGTCAACTCTGTTCATTTCGACCTCTCTCCTGTGGATGTGAAGACGTGGTTGTGAATGTGCGGTGAACCGTAGCGGCGCCGCACCGGACACGAGGCGCTTTTCGTCGAAGCAGATCCGAGACCCTCTCGAGACCGCTGGGCTCTCGAAATCTCTTATGCCCCAAAAACCATTGCCTCAACCACAAGTGTGAACTAGAGTCCAGACACATGTCCAGAAAGAGAGGGTTTGCGCTATGACGCTTCGACCCGCAGACAGTTCTGCACTTCTCGTCGACGGAAAACTGGTTCCCGGATCCGGCGGGACCTTCGAAGTTTTCAACCCGGCGACCGAGGAACTGATCGGCGGTGCGGCCGAAGGCACCGCCGCGGACATGGACGCGGCCATCGCCGCTGCGCGCCGTGCGTTCGACGACACCGAATGGGCACGCGATCACGGGTTTCGCGCTCGCTGCCTGCGCCAACTGTGCGATGCACTCCAGTCCCACATCGAGGAGTTGCGTGAGATCACCGTCGCCGAGGTCGGCGCACCGGTCATGCTGACGAGCGGTCCGCAACTCGAAGGCCCGATCGAAGATCTTCGCTACTGGGCCGATCTGATCGAAACCTATTCGTGGGAACAAGATCTCGGGCACGCGTCACCCATGGGGATTCCGACCCATCGCCGACTGCTCAAGGAAGCCGTCGGCGTCGTCGGCGCAATCACACCGTGGAACTTTCCGCACCAGATCAATTTCGCCAAGCTCGGTCCCGCCCTCGCAGCCGGCAACACCATCGTTCTCAAACCCGCGCCGGACACGCCCTGGTGCGCCGCGCTGGTCGCCAAGGTGATTGCAGAAGAAACCGAGATCCCGGCCGGCGTAGTCAACGTCGTGACGTCGACGGATCACTCCCTAGGCGCGCAGCTGTGCAGCGATCCGCGCGTCGATCTCGTGTCCTTCACCGGTTCCACCGCCACCGGACGCACAGTGATGGCCACGGCCGCGCAAACTCTCAAGAAGGTCTTCCTCGAACTCGGGGGTAAGTCCGCATTCATCGTCCTCGACGATGCGGACATCAAGGGTGCATGCTCGGTTGCCGCGTTCTCCGTCTGCGTTCATGCCGGTCAGGGATGCGCGCTCAGTACCAGACTTCTGGTGCCGCGCGCTCGGTACGACGATGCTCTGGCCGCGGCATCTGCCGCGATGGCGGGTATCCGAGCCGGCGACCCCAGCGCGCGCGGAACGGTGTGTGGCCCGGTCATCTCGGCGCGCCAGCGCGCCAGGGTGGAGAGCTACCTCGCCCTCGCGGTCGAAGAGGGCGGCACGATCGTGACGGGTGGGGGCCGTCCCGACGATCGCGAGAGGGGATTCTTCGTCGAGCCCACTCTCATTGCGGGGCTGGACAACTCGTCTCGCGTAGCGCAGGAGGAGATTTTCGGGCCCGTCCTCGTGATCCTTCCGTACGACAACGACGACGACGCTATCCGGATTGCCAACGATTCCCCATACGGCCTGTCCGGGTCGGTGTGGGGCACCGATCCCGATCGCGTCGCGCACGTCGTTGCCGGTGTCAGAACCGGAACGCTGAGCGTCAACGGCGGCGTCTGGTATTCGGCCGACGCACCGTTCGGCGGCTACAAACAATCCGGGATCGGCCGCGAAATGGGCCTCGCGGGTTTCGAGGAATACCTCGAAACCAAGCTCGTCGCTTCACCTTCCTGACATTCCACACCCTCACCACAGGATCATCACCACGAAAGTAGGTCGACATGGGACGTTTCGACGGTCGCACCGCGATAGTCACCGGAGCAGCGCAGGGTATCGGAGAGGCGTATGCCCGCGCTCTGGCCGCGGAGGGGGCCAACGTGGTCGTGGCGGACCTCAATCGCGAACTCGGTGAAGCAGTCGCCAAGCAGATCAACGCGGACGGCGGAAATGCCGTGTTCAAGGACGTCGACGTCGCCGACGGGGAGTCGACTGCGGCACTCGCCGACTTCACGATCGAGCAGTTCGGCAGCATCGAGCACCTGGTGAACAACGCTGCCATCTACGGCGGAATGAAGATCGATTCCCTGTTGACGGTGGACTGGGACTACTACCGAAAGTTCATGAGCGTCAACATGGACGGCGCATTGCACGTGTGCCGGGCGGTAGTACCTCACATGCGAGCGAAGGGCGGTTCGATCGTCAACCAGTCCTCCACAGCAGCCTGGCTGTACTCGAATTACTACGGACTCGCGAAGGCCGGCGTCAACAGCCTGACACAACAACTCGCGACCGAACTCGGCTGGTCGAACATCCGGATCAACGCCATCGCTCCCGGCCCTATCGACACGGAGGCGACTCGAACCGTCACCCCCGGCAACATCGTCAAGGACATGGTGAAACGAATCCCGTTGCAGCGCATGGGAACACCGGACGATCTCGTCGGCATGTGCCTGTTCCTCCTCTCCGACGACGCAGGCTGGGTGACCGGGCAGATCTTCAACGTCGACGGAGGCCAGGTGTACCGGTCATGACGCAATCGGCGCCGAAAGCCAGCGCTTCGAAAACCAGACTGGGATACATCGGCCTAGGCAACATGGGCGCGCCGATGGCGCAGCGCCTCCTGGACTGGCCGGGCGGACTGGTGGTGTGTGATGCCCGCGCAGAAGCGCTCGAACCGTTCACCGCTGCGGGCGCGAGCGCAGCATCGACGCCCGCCGACGTTGCAGCGCAGGCGAGCATCATCTCCGTCACGGTGCTCGACGACGCGCAGGTACGCGAGGTTGTGTGCGGGCCGCACGGGATTCTGTCGACCGCACAGCCAGGCACTGTCGTCGCGATTCACTCCACTATCTCGGACACCACGGCGGTGGAACTCGCTGACATCTGTCAACAGCGTGGTGTTCTGCTGGTCGACGCGCCGATCAGTGGCGGTGCCGGCGGCGCAGCGCAGGGCAGGCTGGCAGTGATGATCGGCGGCTCCGACGAGGCGTTCGAAGCCGTCCGCGAGCCCTTCGGATCCTGGGCCGAGCTGGTGGTTCACGCCGGTGACGTCGGCGCTGGAACGCGAATGAAGCTCGCACGCAACCTTCTTCACTTCGTCTCGTTCACCGCCACGACCGAGGCCGCGCGACTCGCCGAAGCAGCAGGACTCGATCTCCGCACGCTCGGAAAGGTCGTCAGGCACACCGATGCGATCACTGGTGGCGCGGGCGCGATCATGCTCCGCGACACCACCGCACCGGTCTCGGAGGACGACCCGTGGTTCTCGATACTGCGGCATGTTCGCAATCTCGGGGAGAAGGACTTGGCCTTGGCCATCGACCTCGGTGATCGGCTGAATCTCGACCTGCCGCTCGCGCACCTTGCGCTCGCCGGACTCGGTGCCGGTCTGGGCGTCGGGAATGACAGCGAAGACAGGCCGGCCGAACCTTCAACGGCATCTACTACTCGGGAGCACGCATGACCGACACCACTCACATGACCGATGCCGGTGGAACCGACGAAAGCCGCATCTCCGAGGCCCGTGCTCGTGGCGTCGCGAAGATGAACGAGGTGTACGGCTGGGAGCTTCCCGCCGACGTTCCCGGCGACTTCTTCGCGGTCACCGCCGACCACCTCTTTGCCGACATCTGGACGCGACCGGGACTGTCGGTACGTGATCGACGACTACTCCTGATCGGTGCCATCACCGCCCAGGGGCAGAACGATGTGGCGAAGATCCAGATCAACGCTGCTCTCCACAACGAGGAGTTGACCGAGCAGCAGTTCGAAGAGGCCGCAATCTTCCTGTGCCACTACGTCGGCTGGCCGCTGGCCACCGGGCTCAACAATGCGCTGATCGCCGTGAAGGCCGACAGACGTAAAGCCGCGCGCGCCAAGGAGAAGGCCGCGGCCGATTCCGCGAAAACGGACACCGACTGACTTTCGGTCGAGATACTGCCATCAGGGCATCGATCACACCCACTGATTCCCCCACCAACCAACCAGAAGAACGAAGGATCCGAATCCATGGCCGAGGCCAGCTCAATCCGTCCGCAGTCCTCCGCAAACATCGAGCAGTGGCACTTCGAGGCTGACGTCGTCGTCGCCGGCTACGGCATTGCCGGAGTGAGTGCTTCGATCGAGGCCGCGCGAGCGGGCGCCGACGTGTTGGTGCTCGAGCGCACGAGCGGCTGGGGCGGCGCTGCGGCGCTGGCAGGCGGATTCATCTATCTGGGCGGCGGGACCCCGTTGCAGCAGGCACTCGGGTTCGAGGACTCCCCCGCCAACATGAAATCGTTCATGATGGCCGCACTCGGTCCCGGCGCCGACGAGGAGAAGATCACCGACTACTGCGAAGGCAGCGTCGAGCACTACAACTGGCTCGTCGACAACGGTGTGCCGTTCAAGGAGAGTTTCTACGGCCAACCCGGCTGGGAAACACCCTTCGACGACGGACTCATGTATTCCGGCGGCGAGAACTCGGCACCGTTCAACACGATCGCGACACCGGCCCCTCGCGGGCACGTTCCACAGATGAGCGGCAAGCGCACCGGGGAGAAGGGCGGTGGTTTCATGTTGATGAAGCCACTGATCGAGACGGCCGAAAGCCTCGGCGTACGAGCAGAATACGACATGCGAGTCCAGCGCCTGGTCGTCGACGGAGATCGAGTGGTCGGCATCATCGCCAAGCAGTACGGCAAGGAAGTGGCAGTTCGAGCACGCACGGGTGTCGTACTGGCGACGGGAAGCTTCGCCTACAACGAAGCGATGATCCAGTCGTACGCCCCACGGCTGATCGGGCGCCCCGGTGCGGCTATCGAAGAGCACGACGGAAAGTCCATCCAGATGGCGCAGGCTCTCGGGGCCGACCTCGCGCACATGGACGCCACCGAGGTCGCATTCTTCGGCGACCCCCAGTTGATGATCCGCGGCATTCTCGTCAACGGACGCGGCCAGCGCTACGTCAACGAGGACACGTACCCGGGAAGAATCGGCCAGGAGACGCTGCTGCGCAACGAGAATCAGGCCTACCTGATCATCGACGAAGCTTCCTACGAAGAGGGCTGCGCCGCCGACAGTTCCACACCGTTCTTCAGATTCCAGCCCAAGTGGGTGGCCGAGACCGTCGAGGAACTCGAATCCGACATGGGTCTGCCGGAAGGCACCCTCCAGTCGACCGTCGAGGTCTACAACCGCCACGCCGCCCGTGGTGAGGACCCGGTACTGGGAAAGAAGAAGGAGTGGGTCAAGCCGATCGGCTCACCCGTCGCTGCGCTCGATCTTCGCAATTTCACCGCCGGATTCACGCTCGGCGGCCTGCGCACGTCGATCAACTCGGAGGTCATCCACGTCTCCGGCGAACCGATCCCGGGTTTGTTTGCCGCTGGACGCTGCACCGCCGGCGTCTGCGCTGGAGGGTACGCCTCCGGAACGTCCCTCGGTGACGGCAGCTTCTACGGGCGACGCGCCGGAGTCAGCGCTGCCAAGGGCTGAGCGTCTCTTCTCAGATGTCAGCGTCCTCGCTGCGACGTTCGAGGAACAACGTGTCACGCCACCGCCCACCCAGTTGAGCGATACGCGAGCGAGTGCCGACGACTCGGAATCCGACGGCCTGGTGCAAGGCGACGCTTGCCCGGTTCTCCGGGAAAATCGACGACTGCACTGTCCATATCTCACTGGCGTCGGCGGCTTGCACCTGTCGGCGAAGCAGCAGCTTGCCCACGCCGCGCCCGCGAGCGCCGCTACCGATGTAGATGGAGTTCTCGGCGACCCCGCGGTAGCAGTCTCGCGAGGACACCGGGCTGAGGCTCGCCCAGCCTTCGACGCGACCGTCGATCTCGGCCACCCATCGATGATCGGGTAACCATTGCGCGTCGAGCTTCTCGGCGGATGGCACCGAGGTGGTGAACGTCGCGGTTCCGGTGTCGATTCCTTCGCGGTAGATCGAGCGGACGGCATCCCAGTCGCCGGATTCCATGCGGCGCACCACCACGTCATCGGGAAGAACTCCCAGTGTGTCTTCGACCGGACCACGAGCAGCCACGACGGCGGCCGCTGCCATCAGATCGGAGTATGCCGTTCCGGCAACACTGACAACCGAAGTGCCTTCACGCACCGAAGCCTCGACAAAACCGACCTCGATCAAGGCCTCGAGGTGGGCACTCAACGCCGACGGCTCGAGTGATGCGGCGTGTGCAATCGTGTCGACGTCGATCGGACCGCCGGCAGCTAGTCGGAGCACTCGCAGCCGCGTCGGATCACCCAGGCACGCAAACCTGCGCGCAAGTACGTCGGTGTCGAGGGGAGCGAGTGTTTCTGAACTCATGAGGCGACTATAACGCCGCTGACCTGCAGTTCGGTCGGCTAGGTTCGGCAAGAGTGTCCCGGAGTGAGAAACAACTCAGCCACCGACCCCAGGGTTCGCCGGCTAACGCGCACCGATCGACGCGGCAATCATCGACCACGAGTTGTGAAGATCGTCCTGCCAGTAACCCCAAGAGTGAGTGCCAGTTGCCCGGAAATCATAGGTGGCCGGGATGCCCAAGGAGTCGAGCCGCTCGGCCAAACGCTGGGTGCACTGGTTCGTCCCGGCCTCGATGACTCCACCCACGATCACCTGGTTCGCCAGAACGCCGAGGTCGCCGTTGACCATCGGTCCGCCCAGATTCTCGTGTGGGCCGGGCAGGCCCGATCCATTGCTGATGTAGAGGTCGACCCCCCGCAATCTCTCGGCGTTGACCACAGGATCGTTGGCTACCCAGCCCGGACCGCCGGGAGGACCCCACATGTTGTCCACGTTGCCGCCGCGGAATCCGACCACGAATCTCACGTAGTCCTGACCGGGTTGAGTACTCGTCTCGGCACACCCGCTGAAAGCACCGACGGCACGGTAAACGGATGGCGCCGCCTCGGCCAGGCTCAGAACCGAGGTACCTGCCATCGACAATCCGGCAACGGCATTCGTACCCGTAGTCCCGAGCGTGGCATCGACGATCGGTGGCAACTCCTGGGTGAGAAATGTGGTCCACTTGTTCAGTCCGAGAACAGGATCGGGCTTCTCCCAGTCGGTGTAGTAGCTGTAGGCACCGCCGATCGGGTTGACGACGTTGACGTTCTTGTCGCCGAAGAAGTCGACGACGTCTGTCCGTGTCTGCCACGTCGCCGTGTCCTCGCCTCCGCCGGCGCCATTGAGTAGATAGAGGGTCGGCCGGGGCGCACTCGTGTCTGCCGGCCGAATCACCTCGAGCGGAATCACCTTGTCCATCGCAGCCGAGTAGACGTACATAGTCAGCTGACGGGCGTTGATCTCCTCGACGTGATCGAGAGCTGAACCGCCTGAAGGGGATGTCCAGGCCGGGTCAGCCGAGGCCAACGCTGCTTCGCCGAACAGTCCCGTCCACGCGACGAGGGCGACGAGGGCGACGACAAGCATTGCCCGAGTACGTCCGATTCTTCTCATTGCCGCTCCTCGTGCTCGATTGCGGTGCCCGGCAACAGCTCGGTGGCGCTCGCTTCGCGGGCGTGCGGCTTGGTGGCTTGAAGTTGTCATGCCCGTTCGGAGTATCCGGAAAACATCGAGAGCACCCGGGCGAGCTCCGGTCCGATGACCGCCATGGCCGGAGGTTCGATCATCTCGTTGTGTTCGCAGCGCACGGGCACCTCCACGATCCGGCCCGTCACGAGTGGGCTCCATTCCTGCGGCGACCTGTCGCGCGGAATTGTGTCGTCTTCTCCGGATGCCAGGAAGATCAGCAGATCTCCTTCGTAGACCTGGGGAACGAACTGGTGCGTGATTCTCTGTGAAGTCTCGTACCCTCGGGCAATCCGTTCGAGGTCCCGACCGTCGACTCCCGTCTCGGGCCCGAGCCTCCGGGCCAACACGGCCGCCGCCTCGTCGAAGGTCAGATCTCGGTCGGTCTGGGGTTCGAGGCCGAGTCCTCGCAGTAGGTCTCGGACGTCGAGTTCGGCTGACGCAGGGGCATCGCCGTTGTCGGGGTAGCTGTCCATCATCGCCAGTGTGGCGACGTCGCGGCCGGACGATTGCAATTCGACGGCCATGGCGTGCGCGATGACTCCGCCGAGGGACCAACCGAGCAAGTCGTACGGCCCGTCCGGCGAAACGGCCTCCATCTCTTCGACGTAGCGATGGGCTAACTGTTCGATCGACTGATAGTCACCGTCGTCGCTGAGTGCGGGGAGCTGAAGTCCGTACACCGGTCGGTCCTCGGGCAGATACCGCACCAAGCCGGCGTACCCCCAGGACAGGCCGATACCGGGGTGCACACAGAACAGCGGTCGCCCAGTCCCTTTCGTCCGCAGTGGAACAACCACGGCGAGAAGCTCTTCCATACCGGCGTCGGCTGTCGGCATGTCGAGGCGTCGAGCGATTCCAGCGGGTGTCGGGTCGAGGAACATCCACTGAAGCGGGATTCTCCGTTGGAAACGAGAGTGCAGTGCGCTGACGATTCGGGTGGCCACCAGGGAGGACCCGCCCAGGTCGAAGAAGCTGTCGGTAGTGCTCACCCGGCTGACACCCAGAACCTCGACGAACGAGTCGACCACGGCACGCTCGGTGTCGGTGACCGGCTCGCGGAACTCGCCTGCAGCCGAACCGAATTCGGGTTCCGGTAAGGCCTTTCGGTCGAGCTTGCCCACCGGTGTCATCGGAATCCGCTCGAGAAGCACCACTGCCGACGGAACCATGTGCGAGGGTAGTCGGTCGGCTGCGTACGCCCGTATCTCGTCGCTGCCGGTGGCGTCGGCAGCTGACGCACGCACGTACGACACCAGGACCGTTTCACCCGACGGTCCCGTGTGGCCGACAGTCGCGGCGAAGTCCACCGACGGATGGCGTGAGAGAACTGCATCGATTTCCCCGAGTTCGATCCGAAAACCACGGACCTTGACCTGGAAGTCGCTGCGCCCGATGTATTCGAGCGTGTGATGCACTCCATCGCCGGAGCCAACGATTTTGGCACTGTCACCGCCGGATTCACGCCAACGCACGACATCTCCGGTGCGGTACATCCGGCGCCCCGGCGACCCGTACGAGCACGCGACAAATCGTTCCGACGTGAGCGACGCCCGATTATGGTACCCACGTGCCATACCTGGACCGATGATGTACAACTCCCCCGGCACGCCCACCGGGACGGGCTGCAAACGCTCGTCCAGCACCAGGAAGCCGAAGCCCACTGCCGGCGAGCCGATATTCACTCCCGCACCGGGTTTCATCGAATCGCTGACACTCGCCTGCACGGTGGTTTCAGTCGGGCCGTAGCCGTTGTGCAGCCTCCGACCCGGCGCCCATTGCGCGACGACCTCCGGCGGGCAGGCCTCGCCCACCAGATCGAGAACACGGAGCGCCTCGAAACCGTTGTCACCCAACGCCGCCAGCGCGGTCGGTGTAATGGTGGCATGAGTGACCTGCTCGCGCCGGAAAACATCGGCCAATTCGGCGCCACCGTACACAGCAGGCGGAACGATCACGACTTGCGCCGAGGCGCTGAATGCCATCGTCAACTCGAAGATGGAAGCGTCGAAACTCGGCGATGCCAACTGTGAGACATGAGAGTCGTGAGTGACCTCGAACCTCTCACGAGTTTCGGCCGTGAAGCTCGCCAAACCTCGATGAGTAATGTTCACTCCCTTGGGTTTCCCGGTAGATCCCGAGGTGTAGATCAGGTAGGCCGGATGATCGAGGTTCAGTTCACCGGTTCGATCGTCATCGGTGATCGGTTCCGGCGACAGCGCGGCTACCCGCCGGGCGAAGTGTGGGTCGTCGAGTTCCAGCCAGGGAACAACGTCGGGTAGGTGAGTTCGGCTGGTCTGAACAGTCAAACCGAGCGAGGCTCGGCAATCGGCGAGCATGTATTCGACGCGCTCGCGCGGATAGGCCGGATCGACAGGCACAAAAGCCGCTCCGGCTTTGGTCACCGACCAGATCGCCACCACCGATTCGATCGAGCGAGGCATTCCCAGTGCCACGAAGGTCTCCGGGCCCACACCGCGACCGCACAACTCCCGGGCAACACGATTCGACCACTCGTCCAGGTCGCGATAACTGAGCTGCCGGTTCTCGAGCGACAGGGCCACCGAGTCAGGATCGATCGCCACGGCGTCCGCCAACAACTCAGGCCACAGTTTCGGAGGTACTTCGGGGAGCCCATGCGCCGGCGTCAACTCGCGACGTTCGAGATCGCCGAGTAGGTCGATGTCACCGATCGGTACCTGCGGATTCCGGGTCACTGCCTCGAGCACACGAACGAACATGTCGGCAAAACCGCTGACCGTACCGGGGTCGAAGAGATCAGTGGCAAAGTCGACGGCTCCGCTCATCCCTCCCGGTTCACCGCGATCGTCGTACTCCTCGGCCAGAAGGAATTCCAGGTCTACCTTCACTACCTCGAGTTCAGGGTCGATCCCGCGGACTTCCAGTCCCGGTAGCTTCAGAATCGGTCGTTCGTTGTTCTGGAATTCCAGCGACACCGAGGAAATCGGTGCATAGGCGCTCGACCGTTTCGGCCCGACCGCCTCCACTACCCGCTCGAAGGGCACGTCGGAATGAGCGAACGCGGCGAGGTCGACTTCGCGGCAATGCTCAACCAACTCCCGGAACGATCGAGCCGGATCCACCTGTGTGCGCAATGCGAGCGTGCCGACGAACATGCCGACCAGATCATCGAGGGCACGATCTCCCCGGCCGGCGATCGGCGTGCCGATCACGATGTCGTCGGTGCTGCCCAAACGTGCCAGCAAGAGCGCGAGAGCTGCATGCACAGTCATGAATGCAGTGGACTCGTGCTGCCGCGACACGTTCCGAATACGGCGGTGAAGATCATTGCTGATCGAGAAGTGAATCCGCGAGCCGTGAAAACTCTGTTGCGTCGGCCGGTCTCGATCGAGCGGAAGTTCCAAGAGGTCGGGAGCACCTGACAGTGCACGTCGCCAGTAAGCCAACTGCTCGGCGATCACCGACCCGGGGTCGTCGACTGAGCCCAGAATCTCCCGTTGCCAGAGCGCGAAGTCGGCGTACTGGACTGGAAGCGGCGTCCACTGGGGATCCCCGCCGTACGCGTGGGCCTCGTATGCAATCATCACGTCTCGGGTCAACGGAGACATCGAGAAGCCGTCAGCCGAGATGTGGTGCACCACTACGGCAAGCACGTGTTCGCGCTCATCGATGGTGAACAACGCTGCCCACAGGGGAATTCGTGCGGCGACGTCGAAACCGGCCGAGACCATCCGGGCAAGCTCGTCACGGAGATGATGTTCGTCGGTCACCGTTGTCTCGGTCAGCTGCGGCAGCTCGGCGCTCTCGGTGGGCACGATGTGCTGGACCGGTCCGTCACCGTGGACCGGGAACATCGTTCGCAGCGATTCGTGGCGGGCGATGACATCGGACATCGCTGATCTCAAGGCCGGTTTGTCGAGTTCACCGCTCAACCGCACCACGAGCGGAATGTTGTATGCAGGAGAACTGGTGTCGAGTTGATTGACGAACCACATCCGCTGCTGAGCAAACGACAATGGGATGTTGTCGGGTCGGGGGCGCGGTCCCAGTCGCTCCGACCGTTCGGCGACCGACTGGCCGATCACCGTAGCCAATTCGGCGACCGTCGGCGTCTCGAACAGATCCCGCACGCCTACGGTAACTCCGAGCACCGCCCGTAGCCTCGCCGCGACCGAAGTGGCGCTCAGAGAATTTCCACCGAGCTCGAAGAAACTGATGTCGGTACCGACTCGTTCGAGGCCGAGCACCTCTGCGAACACGTCCGACACTGCCTGTTCGACCGGGCCGACCGGGGGACGGAAATCCCCTGTGGTCGTCTCGATTTCGGGTCTTGGCAACGCCGAACGGTCGACCTTTCCGACAGCGGTCAACGGAATGTTCTCCAGGACGGTGAGACCGGCAGGCACCATGTGCGAAGGCAAGCGCCTGGCCACGGCGCGAATCAGGAGCCTGGTGTCCAGTCGACCCGCCGTGGGCACGACGTACGACACGAGTCGGGTGTCTCCGGTGGGGACGCAATCGGCAACCGTAACGGCAAAACCGACGTTGGGCTCCGACATCAGCACACTGTCGATCTCACCGAGTTCGACACGGAAGCCTCGAACCTTGACCTGGAAGTCGCTTCGCCCGACGTACTCGACACACATGTCCGCCGTCCATCGCACGATGTCGCCGGTGCGGTACATCCGCGTTCCTGGGTCAGCCAGGTTGGCAACAAAGCGTTCTGCCGTCAACCCCGCCCTTCGGTGATATCCCCGTGCCACGCCTGGTCCGGCCAGGTACAGCTCGCCGGGGACCCCGACGGGAACCGCTTGAAGTCGAGTGTCGAGCACCAGTTCGCTGACGCCCCTGACGGGTCCACCGATGGTGATTGGTTCTCCGGCGGTCATCGGCGGGCTGACGTTGGACATGATCGTTGCTTCGGTCGGCCCGTACGCGTTGTACAGGCGGCGGCCAGGTGCCCAGCGAGCGACGAGGTCGGGCGGGCACGCCTCGCCTCCGAATACGACTTCCGAAAGTTGTTCCAGCCCAGCCGGGTCCACCGATGCCAATGCCGCTGTGGTGACGAACGCGTGCGTGACGGCGTGCTCTGCCAGAAGTTGCGCCAGGTCCTCGCCCCCGTAGATCCCGGGTGGAGTGATAACCATCGTCGCCCCGGCTCCGAAAGCCTGCAGATATTCGAAGAGCGACCCGTCGAAACTCGGAGTGGAGAAGTGCAGCGTGCGTGATTGTGGAGTTGCGCCGTAGCGTTCGAGCTGGTCTCGGGCGAAGTTGTCGAGCCCTCGCTGCGTGACCACGACGCCCTTGGGCACGCCGGTCGACCCCGAGGTGTAGACCACGTAGGCAGCTGAATCCAACCCGATCGGACGGAGTCGGTCGTTGTCGGTCAACGGGCTCCCCGAGAATCCCTCGCACTTCTTAGTGAAATGCGGATCGTCGATAATCAGCCACTCCGCGATATCGGGCAATCGATCTCGGCCCGCGGTGGTGGTCAATCCGAAGCTGACCTTCGAATCGATCAGCATGTGATTGATCCGCTCGTCCGGATAGTCGGGATCGATCGGCACGAACGCAGCGCCTGTCTTGGCGACGGCAAGTATCGACACCACGGACGCGAGAGAACGTGGGATACCGACCGCCACATAGTCCTCGGTTCCCAGGCCGTGCGAGACGAGCATGCGAGCAATGCGATTGGAGAGGATGTCCAGCTCGCCGTAGGTCATGCTGCCGTCCGCCGATTCCACGGCCGGTGCGTTCGGATCACGCTGGGCTGCCTGGTCGAAGATCTCCGGGAAGACGCGCGACGACCCGCCGGCCGTGCCACGGACTGGCACCAATTCAGCATGTTCGGAGGCTGCGAGCACCGACACCACAGCCAAGGGACGATCCGGCTGGGTACACGCTTCGAGTACGCGCCGCAGTCGTCCGGCGATCTCTTCGATGTCGGCGGCACCGAAAACCTCGGGTATGTACTCGAATTTCAGGCGGAGCCTGGTGTCGACCGATGCTACGAGGCTGAGCGGGTAGTGGGCAGCGTCCTTGGCTTCGACATCGGTGATCCGGACCCCCGCAATATCGGCATCGGACGAAAGCCCCTGACGGTCAACGGGATACGATTCGAAGACAGTCAACGTGTCGAATCCGATCTCCGGCCCCGCGCCTACGTGGATCTCGGAAAGCCCGAGACAGTGGTGATCCGACAGCTCTGCTTGCTCGGCCTGGATCCGCGCGAGGAGTGTGCCGATACTTTCACTCGGGCGCAGCGTGATTCGGACCGGAATTGTGTTGATGAACAGCCCGACCATGGTTTCGATCCCGGTCAGCTCGGGAGGTCGACCCGACACCGTCGCTCCGAACACCACATCGTCTCTCCCGGTCAGTGCAGCAAGGACGATCCCCCACGATGCCTGAACAATCGTGTTGATCGTCAGCCCGAGTTCACGCGCCATTCCGCGAAGTGAGGTTGTGAATTCCTCGTCCAGATCGAACACCCACTCGGCCGCCATGGTGGAGAGTCGACGCGATCGAACCGCTGGAGCCAACAGCGTCGGTCTTTCGACTCCGCTCAGCGTCCTCGCCCACACAGCTCGGGAAGCTTGCTGATCGCGGCGGCTCATCCAGGTCAGATAGTCGCGATACGCGCGCGCGTGAGGCAAGGCCGCCACTTGACCGTCGGCGGCATAGAGCGTCGCCAATTCCCGGATCAGCAGGGGCATGGACCAGCCGTCCAGAAGGATGTGATGATTGGTGAGCACGAGCGTGAACTTCTCGGGGGCGAGAGCGATCAGGGTGAATCGGATCAACGGCGCCCGTGCCATGTCGAACGGGCGCGCTCGGTCCTCGGCCAGCGCTCGATCAATTTCCTGATCTGGTGCACCAGTGAGGTCGATTTCCTGCCACGGCGCTGCCACGTTGCTTCGGACCACCTGGACGGCACGGCCGTCGGCGCTGTGAAGGAAGGCGGTACGCAGGTTCTCATGCCGGCCGAGCAGCGCGTCGGCGGCGCGGCGCAGGCGCTCCGAATCGACTGCGCCGGCTAGATCGAGAGCCACTTGTACGAGGTATGCGTCGACCGATCGTTCGGCCAATTCGGCGTGGAACAACAACCCCGCTTGCAGTGGAGAGAGTGGCCAGACATCGCTCAGGTCGGGACACCGACTTTCGAGGTCGTCGATCGCCTCCTGTCTAAGATCGACCAGATCGAAGTCCGAGGGTGTGAATCCGCCGCCGCCCGCCGCGAACTCTCCGAGCCCGGCCAGTGCGTCGAGCCACCACTGCCCCAGTTGCCGAACGTCGTCCGCACCCAGAATGTCCGGTGGGAACGTCCAGCCGGCAACGAGCTGCGGACCGTTCTCGGTATCGCTGTCGACCGTCATCACGTTGACCTCGAGGACGCTGGCGAGTGGGAGATCGACGGCCGCAACCGTCCGCAGGTCCTCGTCACGGATCGGTACCCATCCCGCTGAAGCGTCGGCGTCGGTTCCACCGACGCGTCCGAGGTAGTTGAAGCTGATCTGAGGCACCGGAAGTTGCGAAAGAGTGTGTGCCGTTTCGCGGTTCAGATAGCGCAGCAACCCGAAGCCGATGCCGCGGTCCGGCACCGCCCGGAGTTGTTCCTTGACAGTCTTGGCAGCGACGCCGGCAGCCGGGCCGCCGGCGAAGGCGTCACCCGGATCCACTCCGCTCAGATCGATCCGCACCGGGAAGATCGTCGTGAACCATCCCACCGTGCGAGCAAGATCTGCCCCGGGAACCACCTGTTCCTCGCGTCCGTGCCCCTCGAGACTGATCAATGTCTCCGGATTGTCGATGCCGCGGTCCATGCGCCAGCGGACCATCGCAAGTGCCAAAGCCGTCAACAATCCGTCCTCGACGCTCCCGTGAATCGCCTGCGGAACTGTCGTCGACACGGCCTCGGTCAATCCCGTGGGAACTCGTACTTCGATGTCAATGGTGGCCGAGGCGGTGTCCCTCTTCGTCAGGGCGTGCACACCCAGAGTCGGATCGGGACCCTCGAGCACCTCTCGCCAATAGTCGATCTCAGCCACCCGATCGGGCTCGCACGCGGCGTCGACGAGGCCATGTGCCCATCGACGCATCGAGGTTCCGACCGGAGCAAGTGACGGGTCGACGCCTGACTGCACCTGCGCACAGGCAAGTGCAAGATCGGGGATCAGGATTCGCCAGGAAACACCGTCCGTCACCAGATGGTGCGCTACCAGTAGCAACCGTTTCCGGCTCTGCCGGTCCTTTTGAATCTGCCCGTCGGTGTCGAGCAGGACTGCCTGCACCATCACACCTGCCTCCGGGTCGAGCCGCCCCAGAGCTGCGTCGAGTTCTGTCGAGACCGTCTCCGCGGCAGAACCCCCGAGGCTCACGTGGCGTACGACGGTCTCCGCCCGCACCGTACCTACAGGCGCAACGTCCATCCGCCGAGCGGATTCAGGATGATGCGTCGCCCGGATGCCCGCGCGGAGGATGTCGTGGTGGTCCAGCACAGCCTGCATGGCCAGTGTCAGCGTGACCTCGTCGAGCGTGGCAGGAACCGAGAGCAGAACAGATTGGAAGTACCGGCGAAAATCTCCACCACGGTCAAGCATCCATTCGACGATCGGCGTCAATTCGATCTCACCGACGCCGCCGCCAGGCAATTCGTCGACGACGACACGGTTGCCAGCCGTTCCGGCCGTCTCGGACAGCGCCGCAACAGTTTTGCGTTCGAACACCTCGCGCGGTGTGATCAGAACTCCGGCAGACCTGGCGCGCGTCACCAACTGGATGGACATGATCGAGTCACCGCCTAGAGTGAAGAACGAATCGTCGACCCCCACCTCCTCGAGTCCCAGAACTTCGGCGAACAGACTCGCAAGGATGTTTTCCGTCGCGGACGCGGGGCCACGACTTACGGTTGCCTGTCGCCCGAAGTCAGGTTCAGGCAATGCATTCCGGTCAAGCTTTCCGTTCACCGTCAGCGGCAAACCCTCGAGAACCGTCACGACAGCGGGGACCATGTGGGGCGCCAACCTCTGTGAGACATACTCGAGCAACGCCGCCGGAGAGATAGTGGCACCGGACTCCGGCACCACGTAGCCCACCAACCGGTCTCTGCGGGCTACCACCGCCGACTGAGACACGCCCACTCCGGAGAGCAGTGCAGCCTCCACCTCGCCGAGTTCGATTCGGTACCCCTTCACCTGCACCTGCAGATCGTTTCGTCCGAGGTACTCCAGCTGCCCGCTGTCGTTCCAGCGCCCCAGGTCACCGGATCGATACATACGCGCACCACTGACCGCGAGGTCGGGAATGAACCGCGCGGACGTCAGACCGAACCGGCCGAGGTATCCGCGTGAAACCTGATCACCGGAGACATACAGTTCACCCACCACACCGGGCGGCACCGGGTGCAACCGCTGATCCAACACATACACACGCAATCCGGGTAACGCCCGACCAATCACCGAGGCCGATCGTTGACGCACCAGCACACGATCGAGCGGTAAATGGCTGACGTGCACAGTGGTCTCCGTGATGCCGTACATGTTGACCAGATCTGGTGACGAAGTCCCGCGACGGGCGTACCAGCGCGTCAACTGTCCGAAGTCGAGCGCTTCTCCGCCGAAGATCACGTAGCGCAATGACAGGGCCGCACCCCCGGTAAGCCGGTCGGCTTCCGCCAATTGATAGAAGGCGGTGGGAGTTTGATTGAGCACCGTGACACGTTCGTGCCGTAGCAATTCGAGGAATGCCTCTGGTGAACGGGCCGTGAAGTAGTCGACCAGTACCAGTCGGCCACCGTGTGCGAGTGCGCCCCACATTTCCCAGACCGAGAAGTCGAATGCCTCCGAATGGAACATCGTCCACACATCGCCGCTGCCGAAGCCGAAGAGCGCTCTGGTGTTTGCCAGCAACGTCACTACGCTGCGGTGAGAAACCTGCACCCCCTTCGGGCGCCCGGTGGACCCCGAGGTGTAGATCACGTAGGCCACCGATTCGGGTCGGAGCGGTAGCAGCCGATCTCGGTCGGTCACCGCAAGCGGAGAAAACCTGTGCAGTGCATCGAGAATCACCGGGTCGTCTACCGCAATCACTGGAATCTCGCTGTCTGCGATTGCGTCACTGTCTCGTATGTAGTCGCCGTCGGCCCGGGTGGTCAACACACACTTCGGCCGGGCGTCACGCAGCACGAAGTCCACCCGGTTTACCGGAGAAGTCGAGTCCACCGGTACGTATCCGCCACCCGCCTTCACCACCGCCAGCAATGCCACCATCAGGTCGATCGAGCGGGCCATCGCGACTGCCACCAAGGTTTCCGGCCCCACCCCCTGCGCCACCAACAGTCGAGCGAGGCGGTTTGCTCGCTCGTCGAGTTCGCGGTACGTAACCGACAATTCGCCGCAGCGCACCGCCACGGCAGCACCGGACGTCCGCGCCGTGCGATCGAAGAGATCCGACAACGAATCCTCGTCTGTTCCGGCGCCAGAGGGCGTGGGCGCAACCAGCAACCCGCTGAGTTCGCCGGCCAGAATCATGTCGATATCACCGACGACCACCGACTGGTTCTCGGTCACGGCGCCGATCACTCTTTCGAAGCGCGCCGCGATGCGCGCCACCGACATTCGATCGAAAATATCTGTTGCATAACGGAAACCGGCGCTGATACCAGCGGGCTCACCGTGCTCGTCGACGTGCTCCATCACACTCAGTTGCAGATCGAATTTCGCAACCGCGAGATCGACGTCGAGCGAGCGAACCGTCAGTTCCGGCAAGTCGAAGCGCAGTCCCGTATCGGTCTGGAATTCGAGGAGTACCTGAAACAGAGGTGAATGCTCGGTGGAACGGTCGGGCGAGAGGTAATCCACCAACCTCTCGAAGGGGATGTCTGCATGGTCCAGAGCACCGAGATCCGTTGACCGCACCGCGGCCAACACCTCGGCAAAGGTTGCTCCGGATGAGACAGGTGTGCGAAGGACGAGCGTGTTGACGAACATCCCGACCACATCGTCGAACTCCGATGCACCGCGACCTGCGACCGGAGTCCCGATCACTACGTCGTCCGCTGTAGTGAGCCGTGCCAGCAATACCGCCAGAGCCGCATGCATCACCATGAACAGAGACGAACCGTTCTGGTGTGCGAGTTCGTTCAAAGCTCGATGGATCTCGGGCGAGAAGTCCATCGAAACCACCGCGCCCTCGGCAGACCGTTTCGAGGTTCGTGGTCTATCGAGAGGGAGCGGCAAGACGTCCGGAATACCCGACAGCTTCGCTGTCCAATAATCGAATTCGGCCGAGAGCGAAGTTTCCGGACCAACGTCTGCGTCGACGATCTCACGCTGCCAGAGGGTGTAGTCGGCGTACTGAACCGGCAGCGGCGCCCAGTCCGGGCTCCGACCTTGCGTGCGCGCGGTATATGCACTCATCAGGTCGCGTGCCAGTGGTGCCATCGAGAAGCCGTCTGCGGCGATGTGGTGAACAACGATCGCGAGTACATGCTGCTCCGGTCCGGTTCGGAGTAACCTCACGTGCAGCGGGAACCCTTCGGACACATCGAATCCGATGTCGAAGAACGCGTGCAAGTCCGTGAAAAGCCACTCGCCGGGAATCGGCACGGGGTGGATTCGAGGAGCAGCGACCGCGGGTTCGGCGATCACCTGGTAGGGCCCGTCTGCGGACGCAGGAAAGATCGTTCGAAGAGATTCGTGCCGTTCCACCACATCACCCAGCGCGGCTTGGAGCGCACCCGAATCCAGGAACCCGTCCAGTTGTAGTGCGACGGGGATGTTGTAGAGCGGAGACGACGTGTCGAACTGGTTGACGAACCACATCCGCGATTGCGCGAACGACAGCGGAATACGTTCTGGCCGTGCCCTACTCGTGAGGGGCACACGAGTAGCTTCCTCGGGTCCAGGCTCGCCCGGCGCGGAGTCGATTGGATCTATCGAGGCCGCCAGGTCCGCGACCACGGGGGCGTCGAACAGTGCATTGACCCCCATATTGGTGTGCAATGCGGCGTTGATGCGGGCGATGACTCGAGTGGCGCTGAGGGAATCCCCGCCGAGTTCGAAGAAACTGTCGTCGGCACCCACCTGGTCGAGACCGAGAACGTCGGCAACAGCACGGGCGATTCCGATTTCGGCAGGAGTGGCAGGAATCCGATATGCAGCGCTCGCAAAATCGGTGTCCGGGAGGGCTTTACGGTCCAACTTCCCATGCACCGTCACCGGAAACTCCCCCAACACCACCACCACCGACGGCACCATGAACCCCGGAAGAGACCTCCGCACCCCCTCCAACACCACCACCTCATCGACCACCACCCCCACCTCACCCACCACAAACCCCACCAAAAAATCCCCACCCACACCCGACCGCAACACCACCACCGCACCAGCCACCCCCACCTGAGCAGCCAACACCGCCTCCACCTCACCCAACTCCACCCGCTGCCCCCGCACCTTCACCTGAAAATCCGTGCGCCCCACAAACTCCAACACCCCACCACACCCCCACCGCACCACATCACCCGTCCGATACACCCGAGCACCCACCACCCCCGACACCGGATCCGCCACAAACCGACCCACCGTCAAATCCACACGACCCTCATACCCCCGAGCCACCTGCACCCCACCCACATACAACTCCCCCACCACACCCACCGGAACCGGCCGCAACCGCGAATCCAACACCAACACCCGCGTATTCCACACCGGCCGACCAATCGGAACACCCACCCCCACAACACCCTCCACCACATGAAACGTCACATCCACCGACGCCTCCGTCGGCCCGTACAAATTCACCAACTCCGCACCACACACCCCCGCAAACCGCCCCGCCAACACCGACGACAACCCCTCACCCGACACAAACACCCGACGCAAACCCGAACACCCCACCCCCAACTCCCCCACGCTCAACTCCCCCACGAACACCTCCAACATCGACGGCACAAAATGCACCACCGACACCCCCCACCGCTCGATCACACCCACCAAATACACCGGATCACGATGCCCACCCGGATCCGCCACCACCAACCGCGCACCCACCATCAACGGCCAAAACAACTCCCACACCGACACATCGAACGACACCGGCGTCTTCTGCAACACCACATCCCCCACACCCAACGGAAACTCCCCCTGCATCCACAACAACCGATTCACCACCCCCGCATGCGACACCACCACCCCCTTCGGACGACCCGTCGACCCCGACGTGAACATCACATACACCGCATGCTCAGGCAACAACACCCCCAACCGATCCCCCACCCCCACCGGACCACCCGAAAACCCCGAAACATCAACACAACCCACATCAACAAACCCCACCCCCACCGGCAAACACCCACCATCACCAACCCGCGACAACACCACCACCGGATCCACCACACCCACCACAAACCCCACCCGCTCCACCGGCGCACCCACATCCACCGGAACAAACACCCCACCAGCCCGCACCACCGCAAACACCGCCACCAACAACTCCACCGACCGCGACAACGCCACACACACCCGCGACTCCGGACCCACCCCCAACGAAATCAAAAACCGCGCAAAACGATTCACCCGAACATCGAACTCACCCCACGACAACACCACCCCACCACACACCAACCCCCCACCACCCACACCAGCAAACCGCCCATCCAACACATCCACCAACGTCAAACCCCCCACCACAACCCCCACACCATCCCAACCACCCACCACCAACCCACGCTCACCGGCGACAAACACGTCGACCTCACCGACCGGTGTATCCGCGTTCGCTGCGAAGGCGGCAAGAATCCGCGACATTCGCTGTGCAATGGTGTCGACCGCGGCGCGGTCAAATGCCGCCGGCTGGTACCGCAGGCTGACCTGCAGCGTCGGTTCCGCGACCGACAGCACGGTGAGCGGGTAATGCGTGGCGTCGCGGGCATTCACAGCGGTGACGCGCATACCGGCAATGTCGGTGTTCCCGCCCATCCCCGAGGTATCGATCGGATACGACTCGAAGACCGACAGTGTGTCGAACAAATTGCCTGTCCCTACGACAGATTGAATCGCGCCGAGTCCGACATAGTGATGATCGAGCAGAGCTGTCTGCTCGCTTTGCAGTCGAGCGAGCAGCTGCGTACACGTCTCGTCCGGATCCAGTTGCACTCGGACAGGCAACGTGTTGATCAGCAGCCCCATCATGTTTTCCACACCAGGCAACTCGGGTGAGCGGCCCGAAACCGTGACGCCGAAGACTACGTCGTCACGGGAAAGCATCCGAGACAGTAGGACACCCCACGCCGCCTGGATCACCGTGTTCATCGTGATCCCGCTCCGTTGGACCAGCGCACCGAGTCCGTCGCGCACCGAATCGGGTAGATCGACGGCAACCTCTTCGGGCACCAGCTGCTCCGCGATCGGCGTCGAAGGCGCCAACAACGTCGGCTCGTCGACGCCTTCCAAGGCGTCCTCCCACGCCGCGAGCGAGGTCTCCATATCGCGGTGCATCAACCATTCCAGATAGGTGCGGTACGACGGAGTCTCGGGAAGATCGGCCGGGGCCCTCTCGACCGAGAGACTGTCGTCCGCGTATCGCATCAACAGTTCGCGAACCAGCAACGGCATCGACCAACCGTCGAGAACGATGTGATGGTTCGTCACCACCAACACACACCTCGTCGGCGAGGTTCGCAGCAACGTCAGCCGAAGCAGTGGCGGCGAAGCGAGGTCGAAGGGTGCACTGCGATCCTCGTCGAGGCGGCGCTCCAAATCTGCGTCGGTTGCCGATCCGCGATCACTCAGGTCGACCTCGGTCCAGGGAATCACTGCATCGTCGACAATCAACTGCACCGGTAGGCCGTTCACGTCGTAGAGAAACGCTGCACACAGATTCGGGTGGTTTGCGAGTAGTCCGGCAGCAGCGCCGCGCAAACGCTCGGAATCAACCGCTCCTTCGAGCTCGACGCACAACTGCGCTGTGTAGACGTCCGTCGACGTGGCCGCCAGTGAGGCATGGAACATCAGCCCGGCCTGAAGGGGCGACACCGACCAGACATCGCGCAATCCGGGGAAATCGTTCTCCCAGCGTTCGATCTGTTGTTGGTCGACCGAGACGATGGGAATGTCCGACGGCGTCAGACCGCCCGCATCAGGTCGCGACGCGTGCGCGGTGAGTCCGTCGAGCGCACGACGCCACAGTTCCGCGAACTCCGCGACGTCAGACCCGTCGAGCACTCCGCGGGGAAAGGTGAAAGATGCTGTCAGGCAGGGCCCGTCGACATGGTCCTCAACCGCCGCGTTGATGTCGATCACGGACGCCACAGGCATGGACGGGTTCTGGGTTCCGCCGAGCCTTCGATTGCCCTCCACCGGCAGCCAGTCCTGTGTTCCGTCAGAGGAGCTGATCCGGCCCAGATAGTTGAAACTGATCTGAGGAGAACGGAATCGGCCGAGTGGGTCGCTCTCGCCCGACAGGTACCGCAACATCCCGAATCCGATTCCATGATCGGGGATCGCACGCACGTACTCTTTGACAGCTTTGAGAGCCCGCCCGGCGTCGGCGCCACCTGCCAGTGCGTCGTCGACGTCGATTGCGCCGAGGTCCACGCGCACCGGGTAGAGCGTGGTGAACCAACCAACGGTGCGACCGAGGTCTGCGCCAGGAACCACCCCTTCCTCGCGGCCGTGTCCTTCGAGAGTGATCAGGGCGGCAGCGGTGTCCGAACCGCGGCGTCGTCGCCACCCGATCGAGGCCAACGCAACAGCGGTGACGAGTCCGTCGTTCACGCCGGCGTGGAATGCCGCAGGAACCGTGGTGAGAAGGTTCCTGGTCACCGAAGGCGAGATGTCCACTGTAACGGTGTCGACCGTGTCGTCGACGTCGATCGTGGGATCGAGTGGGCGCGAACCGATCAACGGGTCATCGCCGTCCAGGATCGTTATCCACATGTCCCGTTCGACGCTCCGGTCGCCCACGTGCTCGACAAGCCCATGCGCCCATCGCCGGAACGACGTTCCGATCTGTGGCAGTTCGGGGGTGACACCGGCCTGGAGTTGTGCTGTCACGGACGCCAGGTCGGTGACCAGAATGCGCCACGAGACGCCGTCGACAACCAGGTGATGAATCACCACAAGTAGTCGGCCCCGCCCGGTCGACACGTCAGGTTTGTCGGCCAGGTCGAACCAGATCACGCGCACCATGTCAGCCGTGGCGGGATCCAAGCTGTCGGCCACGGCCTCGAGTTCTCCCGACGCCAAGGCCCTGAAACCTTCGTCGTCCACCGAATCGACAGCTACGCGGTGGATCAGTCCTTCGGCCGAGATCGAGCCGGGTGGTAAGACTTCCATGACCCGGTCACTCTCAACCAAGCGAGCTCGAAGCATTCCGTGGCGGTCCAGCAACACCCGGAGACCACGGACAAGGAGGTCCTGGGTGAGATCAGCGGGAGCTGTCAGCAAGAGCGCCTGGGAGAACCGTTTCACTCCGCCGCCACGCAGCCCGCCACTGCTGCGGTCGAGCATCCACTGCGCCACCGGGCTCAGTGGAACAGTTCCGACAGCGGATCCCGGTAGCTCCGCGAGTACATCAGGCCTGTCCTGCTCAAGGTGCGCCGACTCGGCAAGCGCGGCGACGGATTTGTGGTCGAAAACATCTCGGGGTGAGATGATCACACCCGCATCGCGAGCGCGGGCCACCAATTGGATGGACATGATGCTGTCGCCACCGAGCTCGAAGAACGAATCATGCACTCCTACCGCGTCGAGACCGAGAACCTGCGCGAACAGAGCGGCAAGAAGATTCTCGGTTTCCGTTCGCGGTGGCCGGTCGGGTGTGGCGGCGGACGAGAAATCGGGTGTGGGAAGCGCTGCGCGGTCGAGTTTTCCGTGAACCGTCAGCGGAACGGCGTCGAGCACCACCACCGCCGCCGGCACCATGTACGACGGCAGGCGCTTGCCTGCATGGGCGAGGACGTCTCGCGGATCGACACTCGCTCCGCGATCGGGAACCACGTAGCCGATCAACCGATCCCTGCCGTCGCCGTTCCAGACGGCCGTCACCGCCTGGGCCACGCGCGGGTGCGTCTGCAGTGCCACCTCGACTTCCCCGAGTTCGATGCGGAACCCACGGACTTTGACTTGGGCATCGGTGCGCCCGAGATACTCCAGCCGTCGGTCGGGCGTCCACCGCACGCGATCGCCCGTGCGATAGATCCGCGTTCCCGGCGCACCGAAGGGATCTGCGACAAACTGCGTGGCGGTCAACGGGTATCGCCGGTGATAGCCGCGAGCGAGAGCCGGCCCGGCAAGATACAACTCCCCCGCGACACCTACCGGTACCGCTCGCAGACGCGAGTCCAGCACTACCTCACTGAATCCGCGAGTAGGTGTGCCGATAGTGACCGGGTCGTTCGGAGCCAGTGCCGCACTGATGCTCGACACGACAGTTGCCTCGGTAGGACCGTAGGCGTTGAACATCTTTCTGCCCGGCGCCCAGCGGGCCACCAATTCCGGCGGACACGCTTCCCCACCTGTCACGACACAACCGACAGTGGTGAGACCGTCTGGGTCGACGGACGTTAAGGCCGCCGGAGTCACAAAACAATGGGTGACGCGCTCGCGCTCCAGTAGCGCCGCCAGTTCCGACCCGCCGTAGACGGTCGGTGGCACGATCACCATCGTGGCTCCAGCACCAACGGCCATCACGAGCTCGAGAACCGACGCGTCGAAACTCGGCGAAGCGAAGTGCAGAGTTCTGGATCGGGTCGTGGCGGCGAAGGTCTCACGCTCCTGGAGCGCGAAGTCGCTCAACCCGCGATGTGTGACCGTCACGCCCTTGGGTGTTCCTGTCGACCCCGACGTGTAGATCAGATAGACCGGATTGTCGATGCGAATCGGTGCCTTCCGATCCGCGTCGGTGACTTTCGATAGCGAGTACGCCCGCAGCCGTTCCTCGAAACCGGCATCGTCGAGGACCAGCCACGGCACGAGGCCGGACAATGCCGCGTTGTGAGCTCGAGACGTTATCCCCCACCCTGCACCGGAGTCGCCCAGCATGTGCTCGATACGAGCAGCAGGATGTCCCGGGTCCACGGGAAGGAATGCCGCACCTGTCTTGGCAATGGACCACACCGCCAGAACGGACTCGATGGAGCGTGGGAGACACAACGCCACCACCGATTCGGGACCCACTCCGGATTCGATCAGCATGCGGGCCAATCGGTTCGACTGCGCGTCGAGTTCGAGATAGGTCACTTCACGTTCCTCGAACACCAGCGCAACGGCGCCGGGATCCTGGGCAGTCGCCATATCTGTTGCTGCAGTCAGCAAATCCGGAAGGGTCTGAACAGCGGCGGAAATCTCACCTCGCACGGGTACCAGTTCGGCTGACTCATAGGCGTCGAGGATCTCGATATCTCCGATCCGTGATTGCGGATCCGTGATAACGCGCTCGAGAATCCGTTGCAGGCGGTCGGCGAAGCCCGCTACCGTTTCCTCGTCGAAAATATCTGTGGCATATCCGAATTCGGCGCGAAGACCGTCCGATTCGCCGGCTGCGCCGGCATTCTGCGTCACCGTCAACTGAAGATCGAAGTTGATGGTGTCGATCTCGACGCCCACGTCGGTCACCTGCAGGTCGGGGAGTTCGAGTGCAGGCCGTTCGATGTCTTGGAACTCCAACATGACTTGAAACAGGGGCGAGTACGCCGTCGAACGTGAAGGATTCACGATCTCGACGACTCTTTCGAACGGCACGTCCGCGTGAATGAAGGCGCTCAGATCTACGTTTCGGACCTGGTCGAGGAAGTCTCCGAAAGTTGCGCCGCGGTCCACTGCAGTGCGCAAGACCAACGTGTTGACGAACATGCCCACCAGGTCGTCGAGTTCGCGCTCCCCACGCCCGGCGATGGGAGTTCCGACGGCTACGTCGTCCTCATCACTGAGCCTCGCCAGCAGCACTGCCAAGGCTGCGTGCACAACCATGAAGACCGTGGCGTTGTGTTTGCGCGACAGGGCAACCACACCCGCATGCACCTTCGGACCGAACTCGAACCTGATCCGTCCGCGTCGAAGCGAACGCACATCACCGCGCGGTCGATCGGTCGGAATGTCGAGAACCTCAGGTGCGCCCGCAAGATTCTCGGCCCAATAGCCGAGCTGTTTCGAGATCAGAGACCGAGAGTCCGATTCCGAGCCCAACCAACCACGTTGCCACAACGCGTAGTCGGCATACTGGATCCCGAGCGGCGCCCACTGCGGTGCCTTACCGTTCACACGGGAGGAGTATGCGCTCATGAGATCTCGGGCCAGCGGTACCGTCGAGAATCCGTCGGCGGCGATGTGGTGAATCACGATCACCAGGACATGCGAGTGGACCTGGTCGTCTCGCCGCAACAAGGTGGCGCGCATCGGGACCTGCTGCGTGACGTCGAAACCATCCGAAGCGATCTGCCGGCTACGCTCGCGCAGCTCTTCCTCTCCCTGCACAAGTATCGGTGCAAGATCCGATACCACCTGTGAGGTGGACATGATCACTTGACGCGGGCCGTCGTCAGTGAGAGGAAAAACAGTGCGCAAGGACTCGTGCCGCTCGACGACGTCGACAAATGCAGCGTGAAGCGCACTCACGTTCACTGCACCTTCGAGCCTCAACGCGCACGCGACGTTGTAGGCGGCGGACTCGGGGGCGAACTGATTCGCAAACCACATTCGCTCCTGCGCCGGTGAAAGTGGGATATCTGTCGTCATAACCCGCGGCGTCAACGCCGGCTTGGCCCCCTCTCCTCCGCGACACTGCGCCAATTCGGCCAGCGCTGCAACGGTAGAAGCATCGAAGACGTCACGAATATTGATCCGTTCGCCGAGAACAGAATTCACTCGCGCAACCAACCTGGCCGCACTGAGAGAGTTCCCACCCAGGGCAAAAAAGTCGTCGTTCACGCCCACCGTCGACGTTCCCAGCAGATCATCGAAGATTGCGGCAACCGTCTCCTCGACCGGCGTTCGTGGCGCAACATACTGCAGCGCTTGAGGTTCGAAGTTGACGTCCGGGAGGGCTTTACGGTCCAACTTCCCATGCACCGTCACCGGAAACTCCCCCAACACCACCACCACCGACGGCACCATGAACCCCGGAAGAGACCTCCGCACCCCCTCCAACACCACCACCTCATCGACCACCACCCCCACCTCACCCACCACAAACCCCACCAAAAAATCCCCACCCACACCCGACCGCAACACCACCACCGCACCAGCCACCCCCACCTGAGCAGCCAACACCGCCTCCACCTCACCCAACTCCACCCGCTGCCCCCGCACCTTCACCTGAAAATCCGTGCGCCCCACAAACTCCAACACCCCACCACACCCCCACCGCACCACATCACCCGTCCGATACACCCGAGCACCCACCACCCCCGACACCGGATCCGCCACAAACCGACCCACCGTCAAATCCACACGACCCTCATACCCCCGAGCCACCTGCACCCCACCCACATACAACTCCCCCACCACACCCACCGGAACCGGCCGCAACCGCGAATCCAACACCAACACCCGCGTATTCCACACCGGCCGACCAATCGGAACACCCACCCCCACAACACCCTCCACCACATGAAACGTCACATCCACCGACGCCTCCGTCGGCCCGTACAAATTCACCAACTCCGCACCACACACCCCCGCAAACCGCCCCGCCAACACCGACGACAACCCCTCACCCGACACAAACACCCGACGCAAACCCGAACACCCCACCCCCAACTCCCCCACGCTCAACTCCCCCACGAACACCTCCAACATCGACGGCACAAAATGCACCACCGACACCCCCCACCGCTCGATCACACCCACCAAATACACCGGATCACGATGCCCACCCGGATCCGCCACCACCAACCGCGCACCCACCATCAACGGCCAAAACAACTCCCACACCGACACATCGAACGACACCGGCGTCTTCTGCAACACCACATCCCCCACACCCAACGGAAACTCCCCCTGCATCCACAACAACCGATTCACCACCCCCGCATGCGACACCACCACCCCCTTCGGACGACCCGTCGACCCCGACGTGAACATCACATACACCGCATGCTCAGGCAACAACACCCCCAACCGATCCCCCACCCCCACCGGACCACCCGAAAACCCCGAAACATCAACACAACCCACATCAACAAACCCCACCCCCACCGGCAAACACCCACCATCACCAACCCGCGACAACACCACCACCGGATCCACCACCCCCACCACAAACCCCACCCGCTCCACCGGCGCACCCACATCCACCGGAACAAACACCCCACCAGCCCGCACCACCGCAAACACCGCCACCAACAACTCCACCGACCGCGACAACGCCACACACACCCGCGACTCCGGACCCACCCCCAACGAAATCAACAACCGCGCAAAACGATTCACCCGAACATCGAACTCACCCCACGACAACACCACCCCACCACACACCAACCCCCCACCACCCACACCAGCAAACCGCCCATCCAACACATCCACCAACGTCAAACCCCCCACCACAACCCCCACACCATCCCAACCACCCACCACCAACCCACGCTCGGGCGCGCCCAAAATTTCCGTATCCCCTACTGGCACTGTTGGATCCGACACGACCGACCGGAGGAGGCGGACGAAACGCTCGCCGAACTCGGCGACTGTGGTGCGCTCGAAGATATCGGAGGCATAGGTGAAGGCGGCATCGAAACCCATGGGGACGCCGTCTTTGCCACGCTGCTCGGAGAGCGACAGTTGCAAGTCGAATTTGGCGACACCGACGTCGACTGGAACAACATCGACACCCAGTCCGGGTAGTTCGAGGTGGGGATCTGCGGTGTTCTGGAATTCCAACAGAACCTGGAAGAGCGGTGAGCGAGATGACGAACGCTCCGGCGCAACTGCATCGACGACTCGCTCGAACGGCACCTCGGCTTGTCCGAACGCTGCCAGATCGACTTCGCGAGTTCGTGAAAGGATCTCCTCGAAAGTCGCGGCGGTGTCAACGGTGATTCGCAGGACGACCGTGTTGACGAACATCCCGACCAGATCGTCGAGGACTTGCTCGGCGCGCCCTCCTACCGGAGTCCCGATCGCTATGTCCGGCGAGGCGCTCAGCCGTGCCAACAGAACCGCCAGCACTGCGTGCATCACCATGAACGGTGTCGTGTTGTGATTCCGAGCGAGTTCGAGGAGTTCACTGTGCACGTCTGCGGGCACCGAGAATCGGACCGATTCACCGCGCATGGATCGTTCCGCCGGTCTCGGTCGATCCAGCGGAAGGTCGATCACGTCAGGTAGACCGGCCAGGGTGGACGTCCAGTAGTCCAACTGCTTCGCCTCGAGCGTGTCCGGATCGTCGTCACTGCCGAGCAGTTCGATCTGCCATTGGCTGTAGTCGGCGTACTGCACAGGCAAAGGCGACCAGTCCGGTGCCCGTTTCGCAGCCCGCGCCGCGTAGGCGCGGGTCAGGTCGCGGGCCAGCGGCTCGAGGGATGCTCCGTCCGCCGAAATATGGTGAACCACCAGCGCAAGGACATGATCGTCCGGCGTGACCCGAAAAAGGGAGCCGCGCAGGGGCACGTTCGCGCTCACGTCGAACCCCTCGCGAGCGAGATCGGCGATGCGCCTGTCCAAGGCTTCCTCGTCCACGGATACTTCCCACGCGATCTTCGACGTCACGCGTTCCGAAGGCACTACTACCTGATGGGGGCCGTCGACCGACGCCGGGTAGACGGTACGGAGCGATTCATGCCGATCGACAACATCTCCCACCGCGCGCTGCATCGCAGCGACATCCAAGGCACCTGACAGTCGGACCACCATCGGAATGTTGTAGGCCGGGGACGACGTGTCGAACTGATTGACGAACCACAGGCGTCGTTGTGCCACAGACACCGGAATCTTGTCCCTGTACGAATGTGCCTGCAGGATTGGACGCTTCGAACGCGTGCGATCAACGCGGGATGACTTCGCATCCCGCACGTGACGGGCCAATGATTCGATAGTCGGTGCTTCGAACAAAGTCCGCACCCCGAAATCGATTTCTTCAGCGGCATTTACGCGAGCGATCAGCTTCGTGGCAATCAGTGAGTTCCCGCCCAGATCGAAGAAGTCGTCACCCGCACCCACCGTCTCGAAGCCTAGAACATCGGCAAAAATCTCGGCGAGCACTAGTTCCTCAGCGCCCTCGGGCGGTCGAAAGTCGTCCGACCGAGCATCGAGCCGAGGTGCAGGTAAGGCAGCGCGATCGACCTTTCCCGCCGGAGTTACCGGCAACTCGTCGAGTAGAACAAATGCCGCAGGAACCATGTACGACGGAACACGGCTCGCGACGTACCGCGTCAGCTCGGCCGTCGAGAGCGCACTTCCGCCGGCAGGCACGACGTACGTGGTGATCGTCGCTGTCCCGGAGGGAGCCGCACGCGCCACGGTGACTGCATTCTCGACCTGCGGACACGACCGCACGACGCTGTCGATTTCCCCGAGTTCGATACGAAATCCGCGAACTTTCACCTGGAAGTCACTACGACCGACGTACTCGAGTCCACGGCCACGGCGCCACCGCACCAAATCCCCCGTTCGATACATCCGCTGCCCGGGGAGGCCGAAGGGGTCTGCCACGAATCGTTCTGCGGTCAACGCATACTTCCGGTGATATCCACGTGCGAGCGCGTCTCCCGAGATGTACAGCTCGCCCACAACACCGTCGGGGACGGGGTGCAATCGCTGATCGAGCACGATCTCCTCGAAGCCGCGGAGCGGACCGCCCACTGTGATGTCCTCCGACGACACCATCGGCTCGCCGATGTTCGACATGACGGTGGTCTCGGTCGGCCCGTACGCATTGCACAGCCGTCGGCCGGGAGCCCACCGCTGCACGAGATCCGGCGGACAGGCCTCACCACCGACCACCACTTCGCCGAAGTCCGAAAGGCCCTCGGGCGAAACTGTTCCGAGCGCCGCAGTAGTGACAAAACCATGCGTGACACGCTGGGATTCGAGGAAGTGAGACAACTCGTCACCGCCGTAGATCGTGCTCGGCGCAATCACCATGGTCGCTCCGGCACCGAAAGCCAGCAGGTACTCGAAAATCGAGGCGTCGAAACTCGGGGTCGAGAAGTGCAACGTTCGCGCATCCTGGGTCGCACCGAACCGCGAACGCTGTTCGGCAGCAAGCGCTTCCAGTCCACGATGCGAGACCGTCACCCCCTTGGGGAGTCCGGTGGACCCGGACGTGTAGATCACGTATGCGGGATTGTCGGGCCGGATCGGGCGCACCCGATCGACATCGGAGATGGAGCGCACGGACAACCGTGCAAGTCGGCCACGGAACTCAGCGTCGTCGATTGCTATCCAGGAAATCGAATCCGGCAAGCGATGAAGTTCCGCGACGACCGTGAGCCCCAGTACGGCGCCGGAATCGGTCAGCATGAAGCGAACACGTTCATCCGGATAGGTCGGATCCACCGGCAAGAATGCCGCGCCGGCTTTGGTCACCGCCAACATCGCGACAACCGATTCGATCGAACGCGTCAAACCCAGCGCCACACTGTTTTCCGGACCGATGCCGCGGTCGATCAATTCTCGGGCCAACTTCGACGAACGCTCGTCGAGTTCTCGATACGTCAACTCGGCATCGAGATACGACAGGGCCACGCCGTCGGGGTGTGTGCGCGCCGCACCGTCGAACAAATCGGCCAGGGTGCGATGCGAAGCGCGCGGGTCACCGCGGACAGGCCGTATCGCGGATCGCTCGTCGTCGGACAAGATATCGATGTCGCCGACCATGATTGCCGGATCCGCTGTGACGGATTCCAGGACGCACGCGAGCCGCAAACCGAGGCCGCGTACCGTCTCGGCGTCGAATAGATCGGTGGCAAACGCGAGCGTCACCGTGATTCCGGACGGCGTACCCACCTCGTCGAAAGTCTCGACTGCAGACACTCCGAGATCGAAGCGGCCGATGTCGCGAGGGTGCTCGTCAGCGCCGGCGACGGACTCGAACGTCACCTGTATCACCGGCGCATACGCAGGTACATCCTCCACCTCGAGCGACTCCGCCACCTGCTCGAGCCGTATCCCACTGTGCGGCAGCGCATTACTTCGGACCTCGACGACACTGCCCAAGAGTGCCGTGAACGGCGTCTCCAGATCGATGCGACTCCGGATGGCGACGATGTTCGCGTCGGATCCCGCGGGCGTACCGATCACAACATCCGAAGCACCGGACAACCGGCTCACCAGGAGAGCAAAGCTTGCATGTAAGACCGCACGAGTGTCCGTCCCGAGATCACTCGCCATCGCCGTGATCCGCGCGTGGGTGTCGGCGGCGATCAGGACCTCAACCCGTCCGTTCTCCAGCGATTGCGTTGCAGGTCTGGGCCGATCGAACGGAAGTTGCAATAGTTCGGGCGCCCCGGTGAGCTCATGTCTCCAATACTCGAGGTGCCGCACTTCGCGTTGTCGTCGCTCGCCCTCCCGGGCCGTCGGGCTGTGAATGTCTGCGAGTTCGGCACCGGAATCAGACGCGATCAACTCTTCCAGCAAGCCGACAAAATTCCGGTGGTGCTCGCGTAAACCCGCCTCCTCGTATCGGATCGGGTTTGCCCGGAAGTCGACACGCAGCCTGTCGCCGCTCGGATACACGTTGACCAGAAGGTCGTCCACCGGCCCGGAGGTGACGATGTGATACTCCCCAACCACCTCGCCCAACTGCACCTCCTGGCGAAACAGCATGACGTTGACCATGGGCCCGGCATATGAGTCTTCGCCTTCCAGACCGCTCGTCACGCCTGCGTCCCTACGGATGTCGTCGAGGCTGCAGCGCTGGTGCCGCAATGCACCCATGAGCTCATGCTGGACCTGGGCGAAGAGTTCACCGACGGTGTCGACCGCTGCGACACGGATGAGCAGTGGCGTGACCTTCACCATCATGCCGCCCGAGTCCCGCAGCACCGCCGTAGTACGCCCGGACATCGGAACATGAATCTGGACAGTCTCTTTCGCCGTCATCCGCGCGAGGTACAACGCGAGCGCAGCGATGACCGGTGCAGCGTGGTTCTCGGATTCGTAGAGAAGGGCACAACTTCGGTCCGACATCAGTGTGCTTTCGAGTCGGCTCTCGGTTTGCGCGGGCCCAGAAGCCTCCGCCAGGCTGGATCCGGCGAGGGTGGTATTGCGCTCAGCCCAGTACTCCCGGTCGGCGGCGAATCGATCCGACATTCTGTACCGCTCGTCGATGTCGTACAGCGTGCGCAGTGTCGCGGCACGACTCGGCTGCGAGTCCTTTCTCGCCGCCGAGGCCGAGTACCGATGCGCAATGCGGTTCATCATGGTCATGGCACCGAAACCGTCGAGCGCAACATGATGGATGCGGCTGTACCACAGATAGTGCGCGTCACCCACGCGCAGCACAGCGGTCGCGACGATTCCGTCGACTGCCAGGTCGAGCTGTGTCCGGCAATCTCGGCGCATCCACCCGAGGGCATCCTCGATCGGATCGGGGGACCCACGGAGGTCGACCAAACCGACCGAGATTTCGGCCTTCTCATCCACGTACTGCATCGGTTGACCGTCGATCTCGATCACTTTGAGCAAAGGAGATTGAAACTCGTATGCCACCGCTCGCGTTTCGCGATCCAGCAGTTCGACGTCGAGTTCGCCGCGCAGCTCCACGTAGTGCGCTATCAGAATCGGGACTTCGGGATCGAATTGCTGAGCGAACCAGGTTGCCCGTTGGGCGGCCGAGAGCGGAAAGAGCGTCTCATCAGAAGGGTCGGTCCGACTTACCTCGAAGGGTTTCACAGCGCCCCGCCCCGCATGATCTCCGCGGCCGCCGAGTGCGTAGCCGCGTCCGAATCAACAGCGCGAAAGCAAGAGGCTGATCGCGCCTCTCAAGCAGTCGTACCCAGAATCGGCAAGCGCATGCACCGCCCCACCAGTCGATGTCACGTACGTATCGCTCATGTTTCGCGTGCCCGATATGTACTAAAAGTGTGAATGTGTCTCGTCACCTCGGTAATGTCCCACTCCGAGAAGACACATCCCCCGAGGGGAGCAGGCGCATGGACATCACCACCATTACCGACGTGATACGCCGACCACCGGATCGCCCAGGGGACGTGTGGCGTCCCGGCGACGCCTGGCTCGCGGGAGGAACGTGGCTGTTCTCAGCGGAACAACCCGACACCCGTCGACTCGTCGACCTCACCGCGCTCGGCTGGACATCACTGGAGGTCGGCGCGACTCATTTCGGTGTCGGGGCCACGTGCACCGTTGCCGAACTGTATGCGTTTGTCCCGCCGGACAATTGGCGTGCGAGCCCACTTATTCGCGTCAGCTGCGAGTACTTCCTCTCTTCCTTCAAGGTGTGGAATTCGGCAACCGTAGGCGGCAACATCTGTATGTCACTTCCAGCCGGACCGATGATCACCCTGGCAGTTGCACTCGAGGCTTCGTTCACACTATGGGCTACCGACGGAACAGTGAGGACCGTCGACGCGTGCGACTTCGTGACCGGTGACCACCAGAATGTCCTGGAGCCGGGCGAAGTCCTTCGGAGCATCGAGTTCCCGGTGCACTCACTCACCAAACGGCACGCCCACCGCCGCTTCAGTCTCACACACCTCGGCCGTTCGACGATCTTCATGATCGCGACGCAGACTCCTGGCGCCGACGACTTTCACCTCACCATCACCGCCGGCACCACCCATCCGATCCGGCTGACATTCGACACGATGCCGGACGAGCACTCTCTGCGACGAGCCGTCGACTCCATTTCGGCCGACAGTTGGTTCGACGATCCCAACGGAACCCCCGACCACCGCCTCCACCTCGCCCGCCACTACGCCGACGAGCTCCGAAACGAACTCACGGGGAGCCAGTCATGAGCTACACGGTGAACGACCGGCAGTTCCACGAGGAGCCGTTCCCGGGACAGTGCCTCCGGACGTTTCTTCGGCACCTCGGACACCACGGGGTGAAGAAGGGGTGCGACGGCGGGGACTGCGGGGCGTGCACAGTGTGGCTCGACGGAGTGCCGATACACAGCTGCATCACGCCCGCCTTTCGCGCCGACGGTCGCGCGGTAACCACGATCGAGGGACTCGGCACGCCCGAAGATCTCCATCCGATTCAGCAGCAGTTCCGGGATGCACCCGGCTTTCAGTGTGGGTTCTGCACCGCCGGGATGATCATGACCTCGGCGGCGCTCACCGACGCGCAGAAAGAAGACTTGCCGCGAGCGCTCAAGGGAAACCTGTGCCGCTGCACCGGTTACCGATCCATCGAAGACGCGGTCAACGGTGTCGGTGCTGTCGAAGTTGCCCTCCCGGGACAGGCCGTCGGAACCAGCGTCGGGGCGCCGGCGGCCACCGACGTGGTGACCGGCCGAGCCGAATACACTATGGACACCGCCATCGACGGCATGCTGCACCTGAAAGTGCTGCACTCGCCGCACGCACATGCACGCATCACTTCCATCGACACCACCGAGGCGCTCGCCGTCCCCGGTGTCCATCGCGTCTACACCTGGAAAGACGTGCCGCGCAAGCTCTTCACAACGGCAATTCATACCGACCACCTTGTTGATCCGGACGACACGTACATCCTCGACAACGTCGTGCGGTTCGTGGGTCAGCGTGTAGTGGCCGTCCTCGCCGACTCCGTCGTCGCTGCGGAAGAAGGCCGTCGGAAGGTGAAGGTCGATTACGAGATCCTGCCTTCCGTGTTCGATCCGGAAGAGGCCATGGCCGACGGCGCTCCAGCCCTGCACGGATCCGACGATCCCTTTGTTCGGGATCCCGAGCACAACATCCTGCTCGAACTTCACGGTCATGTGGGCGACGTCGAGGCAGGGTTCGCCGAGGCCGACGTCATCCACGAAGGCACCTACTTCTCGCCGCGGGTTCAGCACGCGCACCTCGAGACGCACGGTTCGATCTCCTGGATGGAAGACGGACGCCTTCACGTTCGCACAAGTTCGCAGTCCCCCTCCATCGCCAAGGTCAAACTCGCCCATCTCTTCGACCTCCGCCCGGATCAGCTACGCGTGTTCTGCAAACGCGTGGGCGGCGGGTTCGGAGGAAAACAGGAAGTGATCAGCGAGGATCTGGTGGCGCTCGCCACCCTCGACACCGGTCGTCCCGTCTGCCTCGAGTTCACCCGAGAAGAAGAGTTCACCACCGCGTCGCCGCGTCATCCGATGAAGCTCACGATCAAGCTCGGTGCCAAGTCGGACGGAACCCTCACAGCCTTTCAGTATCGCAACGTATCGAACACCGGTGCGTACGGAAACCACGGTGGAGAGACACTCTTTGCCGGCGGCGCGGCAGTATCGCTCTACCGCTGCGCCAACAAGAAGTTCGATGCGTATTCCGTGTACACCAATAACGTCCCGAGCGGCGCTCTGCGTGGGTACGGGATGACGCAACCGGCCTTTGCCGTGGAATCGGCCATGACCGAATTGGCCGTCGCGCTGAACATGGATCCGCTCGAACTGCGTCGACGCAATATCGTCCGACCGGGCGATTCGCTGATCGCACTCGAAGACGGCCCAGACGACGTGATCTTCACCGAAGACGGACTGGGGCAATGCATCGATCTGATCGACACCGCGTTGAAGCGGCAACAGGTTCCCTCGCTCGGAGACGATTGGCTGATCGGCACCGGTACCGCCAGTTCACTACATGAGACCGCGCCACCCACCGAGCACATTTCCGAGGCTTGGCTCACCCTCGGCGAAGACTGTGTATACGAACTTGCCATCGGCACAGTCGAATTCGGTGAGGGAACTTCTACGGCCCACGTGCAGATCGCCGCAAATCAGCTGGGCACAACTCCGTCGCGTGTACGAATCATTCAGTCGGACACCGACCGAACCGGTTTCGACACAGGCGCTTTCGCCAGCGCCGGCCTGTTTGTCGCTGGGAACGCGGTACTTCGCGCGTCGAATGCGCTCCGCGATCGCCTACTTGCCTTCGCCGCGCACCACACCGGCGTGTCGATTGACCAGTGCTCGATGGACGACGACAAGATCGTCTGCGGTAGTACTCGATTAACACTGCAAGAGATACTCGAGGCCGCGCGCCCGCGCGGGATCCGATTCACCGAGGCGCGGAAGGCATACGGATCTCCGCGCAGCGTGGTGTCCAACACTCATGGCTTCCGGATTGCCGTCCATCGCATCACCGGCGAGATCCGCATTCTCTACAGCGTCCAAGCCACCGACGCTGGGGTGATCATCAATCCGGCGCAGGTGCGGGGACAGATCGAAGGTGGCGTCGCCCAGGGCATCGGCTTCGCACTCACCGAGAACTTCCACGTAGACGCAAACGGCGCGATGATGAACCCGAATCTACGTAACTACCGGATCCCGACATATGCAGATATCCCACGCACGGAGGTGATCCTCGTCGAGTCATCAGACTCCGTCGGTCCTCTCCGCTCCAAGGGCATGGCGGAGTGCTGCATCAATCCGGTTGCCCCTGCATTGGCGAACGCACTGCAGGATGCAACCGGGTCACGATTCCGGTCGCTACCGCTCACCCCGGAACGCATCTACACAGGCCTGAACCGATGACCGCGCACACGTCGGCGGACAGCGCCGCGACGGTCATCATCGGCCAGCGAGTGCGTGCCGGACTGGAGAAAGAATTCGAGGTATGGCAGAAAGATCTCAACCGGGCGGCCGCAGATTATGCAGGCTTCCTCGGGGCAGAAATCGCGGCTCCGACGCCCACCCAACCTGATTGGGTGATCGTGTACCGATTCGACTCCATCGCTCATGTTCAAGCGTGGATCAACAGCGCGACGAGGCAGGACTACCTCGACAGCGGTCGTCAGTTCTTCGACGGCCCGGCCACGCAGCAGGTAGTGAGCGGCGGGATCAGGCCTCCGGACCCACTGCTGACCGTCGTAGTGACGCACCGAGTCGGTGACGACAGCATCGACGAGTTCCTTGCCTGGCAGGATCGCCTTCGGGAGGTGGAGAGTGCTTTCGACGGATTCCGCGGCACCGAACTGTTTCGCCCCGTCGACGGTGTGCAGGATGAATGGACCCTGCTGTATCGCTTCGACAATGCTGCCCACCTCGATACGTGGCTGACTTCCCCTGAGCGACAACAACTCCTCGCCGAGGGCCGCAAGTTTCACGACTTCGAACTGCGAACCGTGGACAATTCGTTCGGCAGTTGGTTTGCCTTCGACGAGAACGGAAACGAGGCCCCTCCACCTTCGGAGACAAAAACCTCGATCGCGGTCTGGGTCGGTCTCTACCCGACTGTCGTCTTGCTTACTTTGGCGCTGTCACCGCTGAAGCTGCCACTCTGGCTCGGATTGTTGATCGGCAATCTGCTGTCGAGCTTCATCATGAGTTTCTTCACGATGCCGTACTACGTGAATCGACTCCTGCGCCGTTGGCTGCGTCCGCCTCCGGGGATTCCTGTCGCAAAAACCAACGCACAAGGGGTGGCAATCGTCGCCGCTGTGACCTTGTTCTGGGTTATCGTCTTCTACCTCGTGACTACTCAGTTCTGGTCGCTGCCCTGAACTCTCCGGAACACGAAAAGCCAGCGCATGTAACGGGGCATGATTCTTCCCCGGTGCATACGCTGGCATTTTCAGTTATGGCCGTTCACGCGGCCGTTGGTGGGCTGTTCCCGCCGATCGGCTGCTGGAACGGATCGATCGACATCGGTGGATAGAACACCGATTTCCGATCCGGACCGATCTCCACCCGCCACTCCGTGTGATGCAGCGTCCGATGATGATGACCACACAACAAGACCAGATTATCGAGATCCGTTGGGCCACCATCGTTCCAGTGAACAATATGATGAGCATCGCACCACCCCGACGGAGTCCCGCACCCCGGAAACGCACACCCACCATCACGAACCGCCAACGCCCGCCGCTGCGGAACCGTCGCCGTTCTCGCTTCCTTACCGCACTCGAGCGGAACACCATTCTCATCCAACAAAATCCGCGTCACGGTGCAGTCGCACGCCAACATCCGCGCGGTATCGATACTGATCGGACCGACCCAATCCGTCCACGCGAAACCCAACTCCTCAGTGGACGGCAAGAGGTCTTTCAACGCCTTGAGGTCCGTCATGTCTTTTGCGCTGGCGGTGACCGTGATGTGCGGTTTCACCCCGCCCTCGACCGGACCCAACCCCGCCCGCTCGTACCGGCGCAACAACTCGCAAAACCCGTCCGCCCGCCGCAGCGCCGGAGTACGCGTGTCCTTGACGCCGTCCTTCTCCGGCGTCGGCGCAGACAGGCTCGACAACAACGTGATCAGACGGGCCCCGTTCACCGCATCCAGATCACCCTTCACCGACACCCGCCCGTACAAACCCTTCGACGCGTAGAACTCGTTACGCTCCGAATCCTCACCCACCGGAACGCCGTCCTCACGCTTGCCGTACTGCTTCTCGATCCGCCGAATCGCTGCCCGCACCGCATCACAATCGGCGATGTTCTTCGACGCCAACCCCAACAGAATCCCGCGAGCCTTGTCCACATCCGCCGGCGTCATGTTCTTCGGCGGATGCTGACAAAACGACGCCACCTGCCGCGCCTTCAACGCATCCACGTCACCGCGATGAAACGCATCCGCCACCACGGGTTCGAGCATCAACAACCGCGCCAACCCGACCAGCAGACTGCACTCACCGATCTCCAGATTCGTCGACCCGTGCAACCACTGCGCGATCGCCCGAAAACCCTTCCCGACCACAGTCTCCCGGGAAAACATCTCCACGATCAGCAACACCATCCGCGACTGCAACTCGTGCCGGACACGCACCAGATCCAGAACCTCACCCTTGAGGCCCTCGCCATCCAGCTGCCACGCTTCCCGACTGTCCATACCGAAAGTTTAATCGAACATACTTTCGATAACCAGAGACAAAACGGACAACTTCGAGAACAGGAAGGCTCGAGACCCGTTGACATGAAACTACTTTCAGTAAATCTCAAAACCGGATCATCGGCCACCGAGCGGCAAAACTCCCCCGCCGACGGGATAGGGCGGCAGCGTTCCCACAAGCGTCGGTGTCAATGTGGTCGCAGACGGATCGGAACGACCGAGAGTGAATTTCCGAACTTCGGCACCACTTCCGTCGCTGCCGCTGACGAGGAGATCCGCGCCGGTAGTCGTGCTCGTCGTGGCTACTCCGACACCCGTCCCTGGACCGGCGAACGGATCGAAGGATGCAACTTCCCGAAACACCACGTCCGTCGAATGATGATCTGGGCTCTCCAGGTACATCTCGGGCGCACCGTCGAGCCTCGATCCACTCGAGAAGACGCGGACGGATCCTTCGCCTCCGAGCATGCCTGCCACTATCGACTTTGCTCCGCCCTCGGCGCCGGCCACCCAACCCGTCGACAGAGACACCCCGTCGCGGTAGTCCTGATCGAATGCCAAGAACTGTGATGTCGTTGCCGGACCAGCCGTATGACCTGCGTGTTCATCGGAGCCGCCCTGCGCAGCCGCCGTCGGTTCGTACAGGTCGTAGCGGAACGTCTTGATCAACGGCTCCTCGCCCGCACCGGGTGCGGTCACGATGCTCGCTCGACCGGAGTGACTGTCAACCATTCCGGTTGCGAACGTGACTCCGCTACTCGATCCCGGGTACGGCGAGAACGAACCGAATTCTGTGGGTGCGGACCTCTTGTCCGCCGGAAGGTCGGTGGAGTAAATCTTGACCTGCGACTCCATCCCTGGGCCCGAGGCAACGATGATGTTGTCCGCCAGTGCGTTTCCGTCGATATCGACGCTGCCGATGTTCACTCCGCCACGAAAACCCACATCGAAGGGGGCAAATCTTGCCAACTCGTCGGTGAACGGCACGCCGCCGACTGCGTTGTACGCCACCACTTCCGGAGCCGAGCCTGCACCTGTTCCAGCGACCAGATCAAGCACCATGTCTCCGTTCACGTCCGCCATCGCAACACTCGGGGTGCCTTCGAACGACGGGAAGGGCGTCACAGCAGTGATCAGTTTGTCGCCGTTGGCATCGAATATCTGCACCTTGGCGGGCACGCCGGCCGAACCAGGTATCGCGACGGCATATGTCGATACCTCGGGAATCACGTTGACAGTCGCCATCAAACCGTTGTCCTCGTGATTGAGTCGGTGGCAGTGAATCACAAAGGTTCCGGTGTACTCGGTGAACTTCGTTCGCAACGTCACTGACGCAGGCTCGAGAGCATTCTCATTCTCGTCAGTCACCGGAGCGGGCACGTTCACGTTGTCGATTCCCCATGGCTGAACCCCTGTCGTGGTACCTGCGACGGGATCCACAACTTCCGTTACCTGGAAGTCGTTGACGTGAATATGCATCGGGTGTTCGTCGTTGTTGAGGTTCGTGATCTTCCATTCCTCAACGGAATTCAGTCGCGGTTGAATCAGCGGAATGTTGGGGAACGTGTTGTCGGCGAATTCGTAGGTGAAGGCCTTCGGATCACTGTTGCTGGACTTCTCGTTTCCGAACCCACCGGACACTGTGAGGTTGCGGGTCACGTCGGGCGTCATCGCTGCGGTATCCACGAACGAGGTGTAGGTATCGAGCTTCTGTCCGAACTCGAAGGGAGTCGTCTTTCCTTCACCCTCGTCTGGCGTCGCACGGATCAACTGCTGAGTCGGGAACGTGAAGAATCCGTCCGCGTAACTGATCACCGACGGGTCGACGGTGACGGTTCCGAGTTCGGCGGGCGGATTGTCAGTACCGTTGTTGGTGTAGAGAATGCCTGGATTGCTCACCGGCTTCGCACCTTCGAGCGGAGGCATCTCCAGCACCAGATCGCCGGACTCCGGCATCGTCACTGCGATTGCGTATCGCGAGGCCGGCGGAATCACCAGCCTGGTTCCGTCCCCGTCCACGGGTGGCCTGACCTCGTCGAACGGGTTTCCGTCCTGCCCTACGATGGCGAACTTCGGATGGGCGCCGGTTGCGGTTTCCGTCAACGTGACCGGCATGTAGGCAAAGTCGCTGATGTTGGCAAGCACCCAGATCTCGGTCTGCCCCGGCTTCAGTTTCAGCGACGGCTGGAACTGACCGTTCACGGTGTACTGCACATCGCGTTGGTTGTCCGGCAGTGAAGGATCGGCCGGTACAGTCGTCGCTTCACCCACGAAGCTCTGCAGATTGCCTGGAACGAATTGATTCTGTCCACGATGATTGGCCGGGGACAACGGTCCGGTGTACCAGTTGGTGAAATACTGCGCGCCCTCGGTGGTGTCCGAGAAATTCACCGGAGCAAGGCTCGGACGGTACGTGCCGTCGGCTAGTTCCGTACCGGCGGGTGGCGTCAACGTACTGACGAATTGGGGCCAGTTCGCGTCGTTGAGCTGTCGGCCCTTTCCTTTTCGGTCGAATACGAAGTTGTACTGCAGTGCCATATCGCGAATCGGAACGTCGTTTGCCGTCACGACAGGCAGATTGCCGTCCGGCCGGCCGATTTCCAGTAGCCCGGCCAGGCCCATGTACGTCTGCTGGGCGGTGAGGGTGTGCCGGTGACTGTGATACCAGTACAGACCGTTCGGCATCGTCCCCGGAATCGCGTAGTCGTACACGTTTCCCTGGCCGGCTGGAATGTTGAGCAACACGTTGTCCGCATTGCCGTCCGGACTCACGTGCACTCCGTGCGTGTGCAGATTCAGCGGAGCCGACGTCAGCGCCGGCGGATAGATCGGCACGTCCCCGCCCGCCGGTGTGAATGCCGGAGCGTAGAAGTCCTGGATCGTGAGATCCTGCAAATCGTTGTCGTAATGAATGATCAATCGCTCTCCGGGATTGACGCGGAGAGTCGGCGCCGGATAGACGTCACTCGCCGAGGTCGATCCGTCCGACGCCGTACCGCGGATGACCTCGTACCCGAAGAGCAGAAAATTCGACACGGGCGCCGAAGCGGTATCGAGCGGAATCACTCCCTGATGAGCGGACAAGCGCACCTCGAGAACACCATCTCGGCTACTCAGTTTCACCGGCTCCCGATAGTCGACGGCGGTTCCGCCAGAGCCGTAATTGCCGCCCACCTCGGGCGCCGATTCACCGGAGGTACACGCGGCCAACGCCATCGTCATGGACACCACAACTGCTGCGGCTAACGACTTTCGTCGCAGTGCGATCACTGGTTTCCCCGTTCCATGGTGGCGTGAGGTACGTCCGATCAGCGCTCACCAGCCTATCGAGAAAACATCGGCTGAACAGGATATTCACGACAAATCGCCCACCTAAGGCCTGCGTGAGTGCTGCACCTTGCAAGCAGTCTCAGCAAACCGATCAGAAATCGAGAAGCACAGCCACGGGACCCGCAATTACGTTGAAACACATGAACACACCACAGAAGTCCACTTCCGACCACACGTCGCCAATCCACACATCAGCAGGGAGCGCCCAGATGACCACCGCGAAATCCGTGATACTCGACGTTCCCGACCTCGCGGCAGCCGAAGCCTTCTACAACGCTCTCGGCGTCGGAGATCGAATCCAGCTACGCGAATCGAACGAACCGACAACAGGGTTTCGTGGGTACACCCTTTCGCTCGTCGTCTCCCAACCGAACATCGTCGACGCCTTCGTCGGCGCAGCACTCGCAGCCGGTGCCACCGCCTTGAAGCCTGTGAAGAAATCCCTCTGGGGATACGGCGGAGTCGTCCAGGCTCCAGACGGTTCGATCTGGAAGATCGCCACGTCGTCGAAGAAGAACGACGGGCCGGCCACCCGCACGATCGACAGCCTCGTGCTGCTGCTCGGCGCCGAAGACGTCAAGGCCAGCAAGCAGTTCTACCTCGACCGCGGACTCGAGGTGTCCAAGAGCTTCGGTCGCAAGTACGTCGAATTCACCAGTGCAGCAAACAATGTGACACTCGCACTGTATGGTCGCCGCGCTTTGGCAAAGGATGCCGGGGTTGCTCCGGAAGGCACCGGATCACACCGTCTGACCGTTGCCGGCACGTCTGAAACCTTCACAGACCCAGACGGTTTCGCCTGGGAAGCCGCCTGCGCTTGACATCAAGCACAGATCACCGGGAAGGCGGCCGGTATCAGACTTCGGAGTTGGCCGCGTCATGCGCCGGGTACGCATGCACCAAGGCAGTAGCGAGTTTGGGCACCGCGTGAGTGAGCGAATGCTCGGCGCTGTGTGCAATCGCATGAGCTTCGGCAAGTGTTGCCCGGGGATCGATGTCGAGTTCTGCATCGGCATGCAGTCGGTGTCCGATCCACCGCATCTTCAGATCACGAACACCGAGGACTCCAGGTTCGTGCATCAATGCATGCTCTGCGTCGTCCACCAACTCAGGTTCGACGCCGTCCATCAACCTCCGGAAGACGTCTCGCGCTGCAGTCCTGAGCACCGCCACGATGGCAACGGTGATGACAAGGCCGATGATCGGATCTGCCAACGGGAAACCCAGCGCAACTCCCCCCGCCCCCAGAAGGACTGCGAGCGAAGTGAATCCGTCGGTCCGAGCATGCAATCCATCGGCCACCAGGGCCGCTGAACCGATTTGCCTGCCGACCCTGATCCGATACAACGCCACCAATTCGTTTCCGATGAAACCGATCAAACCTGCCGCCGCTACCCAACCGAGGTGCTCGATCTCGACCGGGTTGATCAATCGCCTCACCGCCTCGACACCGGCGATCACTGCCGACAGTGCGATCATGGCGAGCACGAACAGTCCGGCCAAATCCTCCGCACGCCCGAAACCATAGGTATAGCGCCTGGTCGCAGCGCGCCGACCGAGCGCGAAGGCAATCCAGAGTGGGACTGCCGTGAGCGCGTCGGAGAAGTTGTGAATGGTGTCCGCCAGCAGCGCCACCGAACCCGAGATCGCCACGATCGCGACCTGAGCAACTGCGGTGACTCCGAGCGCAACAAGACTGATCTTGACCGCCCGGATGCCGATTGCGCTCGATTCCAATGCGTCGTCGACACTGTCGGCAGCGTCGTGACTGTGCGGCGAGAACACTTCGCGGACTGCCGATCGAAATCCCTTCGGCCCGTGGCCATGGGTGTGGCCGTGGCCGTGGGACGTCTTGGGTTCGTGCGTCACGACGCACCTTCTTCTTGATCGGTCCGATCGACGTTCGCCGAGCGCTCCGGGTGTATCTCCCGAAGCTCACCTTCACTACGGTGATGCCCCGGCAATCCGGGTCCGGCATGCTCCGCATTGAAGACCGCGTCCGTAACCAGTTGGCGCACATGGTCGTTCTCCAGGCGATAGAACACCGTCGTACCATCGCGGCGGGTTCGTACCAACCTTGCCATGCGCAATTTCGCCAGGTGCTGCGACACCGAGGGCGCCGGCTTGCCGACGCGTTCCGCCAGTTCGTTCACCGAGCACTCGCGGTCGACCAATGCCCACAAGACCTGCACACGGGTTGCGTCGGCCAGCATGCGGAACACCTCGACGACGAGGTCGACTTGATCATCGGGAAGCTTGCGGCGACAAACACCACTATCTGCGTTCATACGTAGATAGTAGATCATGCTGGACGCCGAAGATGACCTCTCGTCGATTCACCAGTTGTGCAAAGCTTGGCGGCAGAGCCCTTCGCCACTCGCAGACCGGGAGACAACGATGAGTACCGACGATTGGAACGCAGGAATCATTGCGGAATTTCGGGAGAACGAGGGCAAGGTAGGTGGCCCCTTCGAAGGTGCGCCCATGGTGTTGGTCCACCACACAGGACGCAAATCCGGACGCGATTTCGTGAGTCCCATGATGTATCTGGCAGACGAGCAGGATCCGAAGACCATCTACGTTTTTGCATCCAAGGCCGGTGCCCCGACCAATCCCGACTGGTACTACAACCTCGTTGCCACCGACCAGGCAGAGGTCGAGATCGGCACCGAAACATACCCGGTCTCCGTCAGCGAAGTAACCGGCGAGAAGCGTGACCGCATCTACGACGAGCAGGCCAGTCGATACCCGGGATTTGCCGAATACGCGGAGAAGACCGCTGGGATCCGCACAATCCCGGTGGTAGCCCTGACTCGCGCGTAAATCCTGGTAGCACCTCCCAGTCGTTTCCATTCGGAAACGGCTGGGATCGTTTGTACGGAATCAGGTCGCTGAAGGGGCTTTGACCTCACCCTTCGCATGCCGTCCGAGCAGCACGTATCCTACCCAGGATCCGACAACCACTGTCGCCGCGAGCGCCTGTACAAGGCCTTCGATACTCGCCGGATAGAACACGCCGGTGATGTAGTGCGAGATGAATCCGGTGGACGGCAACTCCGCGATCCCGGCCATCCGGCGGGCCCAGTTCTCGAGATTGGTCAGCGGGCAGTCATATCCGACCGCTATCGAACCGGCTCCCCAGACGACTGCAAGTAGGTGGAAACCGATGGTACGACGCCACTTCCACGCCACGAATCCACCCAGCACCACATAGAGAACAAACCCGAAGTGAACGAACACCGTTACTACTTCGATGAGCCGATACACCATCGTCGTCTCCGCTCGTGGCGCGGAAGTCCCGCAACAACCAGACTAATCCGATGTTAGTCCTCGTAGAGGTGATCTACCCGGTGTATGCAGCGGTCGTGCGAGCAGCGGCGGCTGCAGCCGCATCCGGGTCGTCGCCCGATGCGATCGCAGCTTCGGCCCACAGTTCACTGCTTCCCGCGATGAATGCCTTGGCCTCGTCGCTCGCCGACCACTCGGGTGTCTCGAGTGGCGTCGCGATCCCCAGTTCCACGTGTCGAGCCAACCCGAGCAGTCCCATGTCCCACCCGACACCGACGGCACCTGGACCGTACTCGGCCCACCGATCCGGCGCCACGTCCGCGGCGTGTGCGAAGTCGAACAGAATTGCACGACGGCGCTCCTTGGTTCGGGAAAACTTCAGCTCAGGCGCTGCTGTAGATGTACCGCTACCTCTTCTCCAGCGGCGCTCTTGCCGATCGCCTTGCACAGCGCCACGCGCAGCGGAAGCCAGTGCGGTCCGTCGCCGGAGGGCATCAGCGTCGCCTCGAAGGGATGCTCACCATCGAGGGTTCCGAGCACCTTCACAGCGCGTCTGGTTCCCAGAAGTTCCGCCGAGCCGGGCACGGTCAAGAACGTTGCGAACGCACCGTCTTTCTCGATGGGAGCGGTGAACGAGTAATCGAGCGGTTGTGGAGTCTTGTCAGTGGCCATCTCGCGTCACTGCTCAGCAGCGAGCAGGACGTCGGTGTCGAAACACGTGTGAGTGCCGGTGTGGCACGCGGCGCCCTCCTGATCGACGATCAGCAAGACGGAATCGCCGTCACAGTCGAGGCGCACCTCGTGCACGTACTGGGTGTGCCCCGACGTCTCACCCTTGACCCAGTACTGCTGCCGCGAGCGCGAATAGTACGTCCCCTTACGGGTTTCCAGTGTTCGCGTGAGCGCTTCGTCGTCCATCCACGCGACCATCAGCACATCACCGGTCGACTTCTCCTGCGCAACCGCGCTGAACAGTCCGGCGTCGTTTCGCTTCAGCTTCGCCGCGATTGCGGGATCAAGACTCATATGACGTTTATACCTTCCACCTGTGACTTCCGTGGAATTCCCCTGCACGGCCGCCCTAGAATGGAAGTTCCTTCGCTTCTCGCTCTGGAAGAAGATCCGACATGAACCATCAGCATCATGACGGTCCGCACCCGGAGTACATCTGCCATCTCGCGAACCCGAGTACCGATCGCGTCCGAACCCGCCACGTCGTTCTCGGCATCGGCCCAGGTGCTACCAGCAAGAATGTACTCAGCTACGCACTGACGCTTGCCGCCAAGGAGGATTCAGCCCTCCACGTCGTTCACTGCATCACGTCAGAGGACCTACCTGTCGAAACCGACTCACCAGAATTCGAAACGCGTCTGCACGACGAGATGGTGTCGCAACGCGAGCAGACAACCTCGGCACTTGCCTCGCACGCCGACACCTGGACGTACGACTGCACCTATGGAGACCCGGCCGGTGTCATTCTCGCAACCGCGGACAAATACGACGCATTTACCATCGTGATCGGATCTCCGCGAAAAGGCGCTGCCTCCGCGGTGAGCCGACTGATGCACATCTCGGTCACTTCCCGACTGAACCGGCAGAACCGTTATCCCGTGATATCGGTTCCGACCGGAGTCAGCTCGGCAAGATAGCCGAACGCGGGACAAGCCCGCCTAGATGATCGAATAGTCCTCGAGCGGAAAGCGTTTCGCTTCGACGAACGCATTCCGTGTAGACGTGGGCCGCAGAATCGCAGCCTCGCCGTGCTGATTGAAGTAATAGCTTCGTGCAGTCTGGCAACTACCGCCGTAGAAGACGGAGTCCGCCAGGTTCTCGGTCATCCGGTCGAGGAACTCGGCGTTGGCAGTTTCGGTGACCTCGAATGTTTCCGCGCCGCGCCGTTTCACCTCGCCGAACAGTCGATCCATGTGCTGCATCTGGGATTCGATCGTCGTGAAGTAGGACAACCCGCTGTACGAGTACGGACTGGCGAGCGTGAGGAAGTTGGGGAAATACGGAACCGCGACCCCTTCGTAGGCCTGGAAACGGTTGTCGCGCCACCACTTACCGAGGTTTCGTCCCTCGCGACCGATAACCTCGATGGCTGGAAAGTTCACATCCCAGAGGTTGAATCCCGTTGCCAGCACCAAGGTGTCGATCTCGGTCTTGCGACCGTCGGCGGTGACGATTCCGTCGGCAGCGATGTGGTCGATCGGCGTCGTTTCGAGATGCACGTTGTCCTTGGTGAACGTACGGAAGTAGTTGTTGGAAAATGTGGGACGCTTGCACCCGAAGTCGTAGTCCGGTGTGAGTTGTTTGCGAAGGCTGGCGTCGCTGACCTGGGACCGCAGAAACGCACGTGATGCGGCCGCCGCACCCTTGTTCAACAGTTTGACCTGCTTGTAGTGAAGGACCGCGCTGACCATGATCATTTCTAGGATCGACGAACTGACAGCGCGGGCGATTCGCTGGGTGAGCGGAATACGCGAGAACAGCTTCTGCACTGCATTCGGAATGGAGACGTCGATCTTGGGAACCACCCAGATCGGGGTGCGTTGGTAGACGGTCAACTCTGCGGCCTGCCGCGCCACCTCGGGGATCAACTGCACAGCGGTGGCGCCGGTTCCGATGATTGCGGTCTTGGTGCCGGACAGATCGTAGGAATCGTCCCAGGCCGTGGTGTGGATGATCTTGCCGGCGAAGTCGTCGATACCGGAGATGTCGGGCCGATGCGGTTGCGAGAGGAAACCCGTCGCAGTCAGGAGGTACTTGGCAGTGATGTCCGGCGCGCCTTCGACGGATACGACCCAGTGCGAGGAATCCTCGTCCCAGCGGGCTCCGTTGACCACGGCACCGAACGTCATGTGCTTCCGCAGATCGTACTTGTCCGCGACGTGATCGGCGTACTTCTTCAGTTCCGCGCCCGGTGCGAAAAGCCTGGACCAGTTCGGATTGGGCTCGAACGAATACGAGTAGGTGACCGACGCGATGTCGACAGCCAGACCGGGATAGCGGTTGACGTGCCAGGTTCCACCCAGATCGTCCTCGCGCTCGAGGATCGCCAGGTTGTTCAGGCCCAGCCGCTTGAGTTGAATGGCCGCACCCATTCCGCCGAAGCCCGCCCCCACCACTACTGCGTCGTACTGCACTGCCATCGGAGAATCCCTCTCGTGAACTGCACATCAGAAAAACTGCACATCAGAAACTGACACGTCATTCCGTTATTGAGAACGGTATCATTCCTGATGTGACGAAGGCCATGACCAGAGCGGAACGAAAAAAGGCGGAATTGCGCCGCGAGATCATCGACGCATCATTCGAGTGCTTCGCGGAACGCGGCTACCACGCGACCGGAATTGCCGATATCGCAACAACTCTCGGAATCGGTCACGGGACCTTCTACCGGTACTTCGAGAACAAGCGCGACATCATCGACCACGTCATCGACGATCTGATCGCAAAGATCATCAGCGCACTCGCCGTCGAAAATGCCCCTGACGCAGCAAATACATTGGACGAGTACCGCGCTCAGGTCGGTCGCATCGCCGAAGCGCTCCCCCGCATCTTCTTCGACGACCCGCGCATTCCGCGGGTTCTGCTCTTCGAGACGACGGGCGTCGACGCCGATCTGACGGGCCGGATGCTCGATCTACTCGACCAGTCGGCTTCGTTGACCGCGGCGTACCTGCACCACGGAGTCGAATGCGGCTATCTACGCGCCGACCTCGATGTCGACAACACTGCCCACGCCGTCAACGGCATGATGCTGGCAAGTGCGATTCAAGGATTGCGAGCCGGTTCGTCCGTCGACTGCACGGCGTTGAACCAAGCCATCAGCCGCCTCATGTTCGACGGAATCCGCGCCGAGAACGCCTAGCGAACGACGATTCCCTCGGCACGCATCGCATCCTTGACCTCCGGGATGCTCAGATCGCCGAAGTGGAAGACACTTGCTGCGAGAACTGCGTCCGCGCCCGCTTCGACAGCCGGGGCGAAGTGCTCGACCAGGCCGGCACCGCCACTGGCGATCACCGGTACGTGGACCGCTGCACGGACAGCGCGGATCATCAGAAGGTCGAAGCCCGCTTTGGTGCCGTCGGCATCCATCGAGTTGAGCAGGATCTCCCCCACTCCCAACTCTGCACCACGCTCGGCCCACTCGACAGCGTCGATCCCGGTGCCGCGCTTGCCCCCGTGCGTGGTGACCTCCCACCCCGACGGTGTGTCCGGCTGCCCCTGGGGAACGGTGCGGGCATCGACCGAGAGGACGATGCACTGCGAGCCGAAACGCTCACTCAGTTCCTTCAGCAGTTCCGGGCGCGCAATCGCCGCGGTGTTGACGCTGACCTTGTCGGCACCGGCACGCAGCAGACGATCGACATCCGCGACCGTGCGCACTCCACCGCCGACGGTCAGAGGAATGAAAACCTGCTCGGCAGTGCGACTTACGACGTCGAGCATCGTGCCGCGATCCGACGTGGAGGCGGTCACGTCCAGGAAGGTCAGTTCGTCGGCGCCCTGAGCGTCGTACGCTGCCGCGAGTTCCACCGGATCTCCGGCGTCGCGAAGATTCTCGAAATTGACACCCTTGACCACTCGCCCGGCGTCGACGTCGAGGCACGGAATCACACGAACTGCGAGGGTCATGACTGTGGTCCTCCTGAGGACGAAGCGCGCGGATCACCGAGCGCGTTGAGGATATCGAGAATCTCACCGTGGATGCCCGGAGCGGCAGCGAGCACCGACTCCGATTCTACGGTCCACGGGCGGCCGGCCAGGTCGGTGACCACCCCGCCCGCACCGCGAACGAGCGCGACCCCGGCCGCGTTGTCCCACGCGTTGCGGCCGTAGACGATCGCACCGCCCAGGATGCCGGCCGCGGTGAAGGCCAGATCGACTCCGGTTGAACCGTGTATCCGGATCCGCGAGGACACCTTGCTGATCTCGGCGAGGAGGTCGAGACGGAAACTGCCGGGGATCCGCCCTCGACTGTTGACGTTGAGCGCACCCAAGCCGACGATCGACGACGCCAGATCGGTTGGCTCCAGCGGCGGTACGGCGATTCCATTGACCAACAACGGACCGCCGGCGCGAGTCGCGTACGTGTGACCGATCAATGGAAGCCAGGTCAATCCGAGCACCGGGACACCGTCGTCGAGAAGCGCCAACAGCGTTCCGGCAGTGGGCAATCCGGCCGAGTAGTTGAAAGTACCGTCAACGGGGTCGAGAACCCAGACGAGCCCGGAACCGACGTCGGGACCACCGAATTCCTCGCCGTGCACCTCGATGCCGGTCTGCTCGAACAACTCCGCGGTCAACCGCTTCTCGAGCGCAAGATCGACCTCGGTGGCAAAATCACCCCAGCCCTTGCGGACCGCACTCGGGGCGCCGACACCGGAGACGAACTGATCGTGGACGCCGTCGAGAAGCCGACCCGCAATCGCGAGAAGTTCGTCGAGGTCACGCGTCGGAGTCATCTGGAAAATCTATCCGGAAACTGCTGCCAGTGCTTCGGGGAGAGTGAAGCGACCGGCATACAATGCCTTGCCCACGATCGCGCCCTCGACACCCTGATCAACCAGGCTGGAAATGGCGAGTAGATCCTCGATGGTCGACACACCACCGGAGGCGACGACGTGCGCGTCGGTGACCGCGCAGACCTGGCTGAGAAGTTCGAGATTGGGACCGGTGAGTGTGCCGTCCTTGGAGACGTCGGTGACGACGTAACGAGTGCAGCCGTCACGGTCCAGACGCGCGAGGGTCTCCCACAGATCGCCGCCGTCGGTGACCCAGCCGCGACCACGGGTGCGGTACTGACCGTCGACGAGACGAACATCGAGGCCGACAGCGATCTTGTCGCCGTACTTGGCCAATGCACGCGCACACCACTCGGGATCCTCGATAGCGGCAGTACCGAGATTCACGCGAGCACAGCCGGTGGCCAGTGCGGCTTCCAGGGAAGCGTCGTCGCGGATTCCACCGGACAGTTCCACCTTGACCGTCAGGTCGCCGATGACGCCGGCCAACAGTTCACTGTTGGACCCACGCCCGAAAGCAGCGTCGAGGTCGACAAGATGCACCCATTCGGCACCGTCGTTCTGCCACGCAAGAGCAGCGTCGCGGGGCGACCCGTAACCGGTCTCACTTCCCGCCTCTCCTTGCACGAGGCGAACAGCTTCACCGTTGACGACATCTACAGCAGGCAAAAGGACCAGGCTCACGTGCGGTAACCCTAGTAGGTCAGGACCTCGAACCGTCTTCCGGGTCACCGAACGCTTTTCGGGTCATCCGCTTGGATACGACACCCATTGCCGCAATCGCAGCGACGACCCCCACGAGACCGATCACGAGGCCGACGCCCGGCGATGGTTTGAGAACAACGATGACGACGGTTGCGACCGCCAGCGCAGCCACAGCGGCGCCGAGCGAGAACAACGCCAGACGGGCGAGGGAGAAATCGTCACCGCGGTTCGGTCCGGATCCCCCGGTCACAAACTCTGCACCCAGTTGCTCAGCAACTCGGCGCCTGCGTCACCGGATTTCTCGGGGTGGAACTGCGTTGCCGACAACGCACCGTTCTCGACGGCAGCGAGAAACTTTCCGCCGTGATCGGCCCATGTCAGCTTCGGGGGTGCAATGTGCTCGGACGGCGCGAGCTCCCAACTCTGCACACCGTAGGAGTGGACGAAGTAGAAGCGGGTATCGGCGTCTATGCCCTTGAACAGGGTGCTGGACTCCGGCGCCTCCACGGTGTTCCAGCCCATGTGCGGCAAAACCTCTGCTTGCAGCCTCTCGACGGTGCCGGGCCATTCGCCACAGCCCTCCGCCTCGACACCGAATTCGACTCCCCGGTCGAACAGAATCTGCATGCCGACGCAGATGCCCAGCACCGGTCGGCCACCGGCCAGGCGTCTGCCGATGATTCGGTCACCCTGCACTGCACGCAGACCTTCCATGCAGGCCGCGAACGCGCCGACGCCGGGCACCACGAGACCGTCGGCCGCCAGTGCAACCTTCATGTCGTTGGTCACCTCCACCTGCGCCCCGGTGCGCGCCAGTGCGCGAGTAGCCGAATGCAGGTTGCCGGAGCCGTAATCGAGTACAGCAATCGTGGAAGCGCTCATGCCCCAACTCTATCGGGCAACCCTGCTGCCGATCACTTTGCCGCCCGCGGCCAGTGCCGGGAGCAGAGCGACAACGACCGCGGAGACCGCGAAGACCCACGCATAGCCGGCAGTCGTGGCCACGAATCCCAACGCCAGTGCACCGATTCCGGTGCCGGCGTCGTAGCCGATGTTCCAGATCGCGCTGGCGGATCCGAGTTGCCTCGGGCCGGCAGCCTGAAACGCCATGACCAAGGACTCGTTCTGCACCGCCCCGAACCCCAGCCCGAAAAGGACCGCCGCGCAGAACAAGACCGGCGTCGACCCGCCGTCGACGTTGATCGCGAACAGCACCAATCCGATCGTCGACGACGCCAATGCCGGCGCGAGTGTCCGACCACTGCCGAGACGATCGGCGATCAGTCCCGCCGAGTACCGGCCGACCAACATCGACCCACTGGCGGTCGCCAACACCACTCCAGCAACGGCCGCACGCTCCGAGATTGCGATCGGCAGTAGAGACGACAATCCGCCGAACGAGGCGGACACACACGCCAGAGCGAGCACCGGAACCAAGACGGCGAACACACTCAGTCGAACGGATTCCCCGGTCGGCTGGGCGAAGATCTTCGGCAACCCGGCAATGGCCACCAGCGCGAGCGCCGGGATCAGCGCACCGAGGACGAACACCGGTGTCGCCGACCACCGTTCCATGATTGAAAGCCCCAGCGGAAGCCCCGCCATTTGTGACGCTGCGATCGCGATTCCCTGGGCACCGGTGGCACGGCCCAGAATTCGTTTGGGCGCCAACTCCGCCACCAGTGCACTGCCGGCCACCGTCAGCATGCCGAAACCGATACCACGCACCGCGGAAACCGCCAGGACAGGGCCGGCGTCGGCCGAGATCAACAGCACCAACGACGGTGGACCGAGGAGCAGACACCCGACCGCCAGCACGCGCCGGTAGCCCTGCGTCCGCAACAACCGAGGCACGAGCAGTTGCGTCAAGACCGTGGCCGCCATGAAGACACCGGTCACCGATCCGGCAAGCGCATCCGATCCGCCGGACTGCGCAACCAGCAACGGCACCACCGGCAACAGCAACGACCAGCCACCGAAAGCTGCTGCCGCCATGATCAGGACACCGATCATGCCCGGAGTGCGAAGCAACCCCGGCGATGGAGCAGGATCTTGCGTCTCAGACGCAGTCACTTTTCGCGTCACAGACGCAGTGCGCCCGCTACCGCCGCCAGAACCGCCAACGCCAGAAGGATTCCCGACGCAAGCTTGTTGACCTTGAACATCGAGTAGGCGCCGCCCACGGCAATACCCGCGCCGATGAACAGCAGATAGGTGAAGAGGACGCTCACAGTGTGCCCTTCGTCGACGGCACGCCACTCACGCGCGGATCCGGCTCGACCGCCTCACGCAGAGCGCGCGCAACGGCCTTGTACTCGGCTTCGGTGATGTGATGCTGATCGCGGCCGTACAGAACCCGAACGTGCAGTGCGATACGTGCATTCAATGCGATCGACTCGAACACGTGGCGGTTGATCACCGCGTGATACGGAACGCCCGGGTACCCGCCGATGACGGAATGCACCATGTAGTCGGGCTCACCGGTGTGCACGCAGTACGGGCGACCGGAGACGTCGACCGACGCGTGCGCCAGCGTTTCGTCCATCGGGATGAAAGCGTCGCCGAAACGACGGATGCCCTTCTTGTCGCCGAGAGCCTGGCCGAGCGCCTGGCCGAAAACGATCGCGGTGTCCTCGACGGTGTGGTGAGCGTCGATCTCGACGTCGCCCTTCGCCTTGACGTCGAGATCGAAGCTGGCGTGCGTACCCAGGGCGTTGAGCATGTGGTCGAAGAACGGAACGCCGGTGGAGACGTCGACGATGCCGGTCCCGTCCAGATTCAGTTCGACGACGATGCTTGATTCCCGAGTTGTTCGTTCGATCCGCGCGATGCGATCGCTCATGCCGTCTCTCCTGAATTCGTGTCGACCAGCTGGGTGCCTGCGATTTCGTCACTGGCCTTGATGAACGCGTCGTTCTCGGATTCGAGTCCCACGGTGGCCCGCAGATATCCGGGGATGCCGATGTCGCGGATGAGAACCCCGCGGTCGAGGTATTCCTTCCACGCCTGTGCACTGTCGGTGAACTGACCGAACAAGATGAAGTTCGCGTCACTGGGAATCACTCGGAAACCGTTGTCCGCCAGCGCCTTCGACACTCGATCGCGCTCGGCGGACAAGGCGTGCACACTGCCGAGGGTCTCGTCGGCGTGACGCAGGGCGGCACGTGCCGCCGCCTGCGTGACCACCGAGAGGTGATACGGCAAGCGCACCAACAACAGTGCGTCGATGAACGCGGGAGCGGCGGCGAGGTAGCCGAGTCGGCCACCGGCAAACGCGAAAGCCTTGCTCATGGTGCGGGTCACAACCAGCTTGGCCGGGAACTCGTCGATCAGCGTCATCGCGCTGGGGGCAGCGGAGAACTCCGCGTACGCCTCGTCGACGATCACGATGCCCGGCGCCACGTCGAGGATGCGTCGCAGTTCCGCAATGCCGACGCTGTGTCCGGTCGGGTTGTTGGGGCTGGTCACGAACACGACGTCGGGTCGACGTTCCGCAATCACGGTGACGGCAGCATCCACGTCGAGTGCGAAGTCGTCCCGACGGAAGACCTCGACCCACTCGGTATCGGTACCGTCGGCGATGATCGGGTGCATCGAGTACGAAGGCACAAAACCCATCGCGCTACGTCCCGGACCTGCGAACGCCTGAAGAAGTTGCTGCAGAATCTCGTTCGATCCGTTTGCCGCCCACAGATTGTCGACGGTGACCGGTACACCTGTCTGCTTCGCCAGGTACGCAGCCAGATCCGTCCGCAACGCCACAGCGTCACGGTCGGGGTAGCGGTGCAGTTCCTTCGCGGCTTCGCGCACGGATTCGGCGACATCGTCGATGAGCGCCTGCGTCGGCGGATGCGGGTTCTCGTTCGTGTTGAGCTGAACCGGCACCGTCAACTGCGGTGCGCCGTACGCCGACTTTCCACGCAGGTTCTCGCGAATCGGAAGGGCGTCGACCGTAATCGATTCTCCAGGAGCACCACTCATCGCAGAGCCTCGAATCGTAGACGCACAGCCTCGCCGTGAGCGGGCAGGTCCTCCGCATTGGCGAGCGTGATGACGTGTCCGGCAACGTCTTTCAGAGCCGACTCGGAGTAGTCGATCACGTGGATCCCACGCAAGAAGGTCTGCACGCTCAGACCGGAGGAGTGACGTGCACACCCGGCCGTCGGCAGAACGTGGTTGGAGCCGGCGCAGTAGTCGCCGAGACTGACCGGCGCCCACGGGCCGACGAACACGGCACCAGCGCTGGTGACCTGAGCTGCCACCCCGGTTGCATCCTCGGTCTGGATCTCGAGGTGCTCTGCCGCATATGCATTGACGACGCGCAGACCAGCGGAAACATCAGAAACGAGCACCGTGCCCGACTGGCTACCGGTCAGTGCCGTGGTGACGCGCTCGCGATGCTTGGTGATCTCGAGTTGCGCAGCCAGAGCCTTGTCGACCGCGTCGGCCAAGTCGACGCTGGTCGTGACAAGAACGCTGGCGGCCATCACGTCGTGCTCGGCCTGGCTGATGAGATCGGCGGCAACGTGGACCGGGTCAGCGGTGTGGTCGGCGAGGATCGCGATCTCGGTGGGACCGGCTTCCGCGTCGATGCCGACCAGTCCGCGGCACAGACGCTTGGCGGCAGTGACGTAGATGTTGCCGGGACCGGTGATGAGGTCGACCGGGACAAGCTCGGTTCCATCGGTGTCGGTTCCGCCGTAGGTAAGGAGGGCGACGCCCTGCCCGCCGCCGACGGCCCACACCTCGTCGACGCCGAGCATGGCTGCTGCGGCAAGGATGGTCGGGTGCGGCAATCCGCCGAAGTCGGCTTGGGGCGGCGAGGCGACAACAAGTGATCCGACGCCGGCCGTCTGAGCCGGCACGACGTTCATGACAACGCTGGACGGGTACACGGCATTGCCGCCGGGCACGTACAGCCCGACGCGCTCGACCGGAACCCAACGCTCGGTGACCGTGCCACCCGGAACGACCTCGGTGACGGTGTCCTTGCGACGCTGATCGGCGTGCACCTTGCGGGTGCGCTCGATCGCAACCTCGAGGGCTTCCTTGACTGCGGGGTCGAGTTCACGAAGTGCGCGCTCGAGCTCGGCTGCTGGTACACGAACCGAAGCCGGACGAACGCCGTCGAACTTCTCGCCGAATTCGAGGGCGGCTTCTGCCCCGCGATCACGGACGGCTTCGACCACCGGGCGAACCTGATGCAGTACCGCGTCCACATCCACTCCACCTCGGGGAAGCGCGGCGCGAAGTTCGGCCGTGGATGGGGTACGACCACGCAGGTCGGTGCGGGCAAGCATGAGAGTTCCTCTCGTACGCAAACGGGGTGCCTGTGCAAGCGGCAGCAAACCGGTCCGGCATCACAGGCCCTGAACAGAGCGCCTGAAACACAGAACTGATGTCAATTATCCAGGATAGGCGCACCCCGTTTTTCACCGGTCCACCTGCAACGCTCACTGCAGGTCCGGCGCCCGCCGCCGGGCGAGTTCGATCAGCTCGTCCCTTCGAGGTGTTGCCACCGAGATTTCACGGCCGTCATGCAGACGAAAGCGGACCCCGTCGCCGGGAGATGCGAGAATTACCCGCATACCTGGGCCGGTCATTCGATAACCGATTCCGGAGCCCATCCCGATATGTACTGCAGTGGCAGACACAACTTCGTCCCACCGAAATACCTGACGCAGCCCCGGAGACAGCGCGATCGACACTCGTTCGACGTCTGTGGTGATGATCACGCGCACCTTCCACATGTACGCGGCCAACCCGAAGGACAGGACCGCGGACAACACGGCGCCGACGTAGCCCGCCGAGTCGCGATCCACGATTGCCGCGAACCCGCAGACAATTACCAGGACAATTCCGAGGACGATGCACAATGCGACCGCCGACCGCCGCAGTAGTGGGCTCAGGGGAATGGACTCGTGAAATTCGCGCACAGCACCCCCCGCCTCGATCGCCGACAACCCCACCCCGAGGAATGACACCGGGAACACGACCATCCCATTACTCGCGCTTTTATAACAAACACGTCACGCACAGCTAGGGTCCAAAGTCGTGACAGACAGTGACGTGGCCACGACCGCACCTCCGGCCTTGCCGACCCCTCAGCGATCCAGCGGACCGAACCGAGCACGGATCGTTGCGATTGTCGCATCGATCCTCGGCATAGTTTTGTGCGGCTCGATACCGTTCCTGCCGATCGAACAGGACACCGCCGCCGTCAACTGGCCGCAGGCCGGGTCGACGACAAGCGTCGAGGCGCCATTGGTCTCGTACACACCGTTGCGCATGGAGGCATCGATTCCGTGCGCGTCGATCAGTGAGTTGGCCGCCACCGGCGGAACGCTCGTCTCGACTGCTCCCCCGGGCGCCGCCGATGCTCGCCGCTACGGATTTGTTGCCACTGTCTCCCCCGAATCCTCCGACGCTCCCGCTCGGGTCGACGTTGTCCTGCGCGATCGAGTGTTGCTCTCGACACCCGTCGCTGATCTGCCGAGTGGATGCGCACTCACGCTCGCCGCCGAGCCGACCCGAACCACCTTCAGTGCCACCGGTTCCGAACCGCGCGTCATCGAGGGCGACAGCCGGCCACAGGTAGTCGGCGTCTTCAGCGACCTCGATTCGGCGGCAGCCGGTTTGAACGTCTCGATCGAGGCGGACTCTCGCTTCACGTCGAGCCCGTCGGTGATCAAGACTCTCGCCATGATTCTCGGGGCACTCACGGCTGTCGTGTCCCTCTTCGCGCTGCACCGCCTCGACAACCGCGACGGTCGGGGCACACGCAAATTTCTGCCCGCCCGATGGTGGAAGTTCACCGTCCTCGACGGCGTCGTCGTCGGAACGCTGGTGCTGTGGCACTTCATCGGCGCTACCACCACCGACGACGGCTACCAGTTCACGATGGCAAGAGCCTCCGAGCAATCGGGCTACATGTCCAACTACTTCCGGTGGTTCGCGGTCCCCGAAACCCCGTTCGGAACGCCGTATTACAACATCCTCGGACTCCTGGCCCACGTCAGCACCGCAAGCCCCTGGGTCCGTCTGCCTGCTCTGTTGGCAGGCATCATCACCTGGCTCGTCATCAGCCGGGAGGTTGCGCCTCGGCTGGGCGCCGCCATTCGCGGAAATCGACTCGCCCTCTGGACCGGCGCGCTTGTCTTCCTCGCATTCTGGCTTCCGTTCAACAACGGACTGCGCCCCGAACCGATCGTTGCCCTCGGCGTGCTGCTGACCTGGTGCTCGATCGAACGCGCCGTCGCGACGAGACGACTTCTGCCGGTCGCAGTCGCGATCCTGATCGCCGGATTCACCTTGACTGCCGGCCCTTCCGGCCTCATCTGCTTTGCCGCACTCATCGCCGGAATACGCCCGATCATGCGCATCATCATCGAACGTGCGCGCACCACCGGTTACGTCGCGGCTGTCGGGCCACTGCTAGCTGCCGGACTCTCGATTCTCATCCCCGCGTTCGGCGATCAAAGTCTGGCCGCCGTCATCGAGATGCAACGCGTCCACTCGATCTCACCGAATCAGCCCTGGTTCGACGAGTACCTCCGCTATCAGTACCTCTTCAACATCTCCGTCGACGGTTCCCTGACTCGCAGATTCGGTGTGTTCGTCATGGTTCTGTGCCTTGGCGTCTGCACCGCGATGATGCTGCGCAAGGGGGGCCGGATTCCCGGTTTGGCCGCCGGCCCGTCACGCCGCGCCGTGGGGCTGACGATCGGCGCACTGCCACTGCTGATGTTCTCGCCGACCAAGTGGACGCACCACTTCGGAATCTTTGCCGGACTCACCGCCGTTCTGGCGATGATGACGGCCGTCGCCGTGGGAACAAAACTCCTGCGCTCGCCGCGCAATCGGGCCCTCTTCGCGGCGGCCGTCCTGTTCCTCCTCGCGGTGGCATTCACCGGCAGCAACAGCTACTACTACGTGTCCAGCTACAGCGTTCCGTGGTGGGACAAGCCTGTGTCCATCAGCGGACTCGGCGCGAGCACCGTCCTCCTCGGGCTGACGGTGCTGATGCTCGGCGTCGCCGCGTGGTACTTCTTCCGTGAGCCGTACACCGCGGGGAAGGAACCGTCCGCGAAGCACGCTCGACTGCTTGCCATCTCGCCACTGACGGTTGCCGCAGGTGCCATGGTCCTCTTCGAGGTGCTGTCCATGGCCAAGGGCGCGGTCACCCAGTACCCGGCCTATTCGGTGGGCCGTGCAAACGTCGACGCCGTTCTCGGCCAACACTGCGGACTCGCCAACGACGTTCTGCTCGAGACCGATCCGAACGCCTCGATGCTGACGCCCCTCTCGGGCAGCGTCGCCACAGGACTGTCCGCCGGTGGGGCTACGGGATTCGATCCGAATGGCGTCGCCTCCGACCTTCGAGCAGACAAGGAAGCCACGGCTACCGGCGGCGCGAACACCGTCGACACCTCCGAGGACACCGCCGGCAACTCGGCCGGAACCGGCGGTGGCGCCGGACAGACCGGAGTCAACGGCAGTTCGGTCGCGTTGCCGTTCGGTCTCGACCCGGCGACAACACCCGTCATGGGTAGTTACGGTCAGCCCTCCCCCGGCACTCTGACCAGTGACTGGTACCAACTCCCCGACGTGGGCGAGAACGCCACACGTGGCGACATCATCTCGATTGCCGCGGCTGGTCGTGTTCGGTCCGTCGACAAGGACGGAATCGTCACCTACGGCCAGAACGTCGAGGTCGAGTACGGCACAGCGCGTGGCGTCGACGATGCCGAAACAGACGCTGTCGAAACACTCGGAAAGATCGCGCCCCTCGACATCGGCCCGGCGCCGTCATGGCGGAACCTGCGTGTGCCGTTGGATCAGATTCCCGTCGAAGCCAACAGCATTCGACTGGTCGTCAGCGACTACGACAGCAAGCCCGACCAATGGGTGGCCGTCACCCCGCCGCGGGTTCCGAAGACCCAGAAGCTCAACGACGTCGTCGGTTCACAGGCGCCCGTCATGCTGGATTGGGCTGTCGGACTGGCATTCCCATGCCAACGCCCCTTCGATCATCGGGTCGGTGTCGCCGAGGTCCCCGAGTATCGGATCCTTCCCGACCATTCCGGCGCGCTCGTGACCAGTGCCTGGCAGGACCACTACGGTGGTGGACCGTTGGGGTGGATCGATCTGCTCCTGACCGCTCAGACCATTCCGTCGTATCTCGACAACGACTGGGCTCGCGACTGGGGTTCGATCGAGAAGTACACACCGATCGATCCGAGTGCAGTACCTGCCCAGGTCGACGAAACGACCGTTCAGCGCTCCGGGACGTGGAACCCGGGATCGATGACCATGGTTTTCTGAGCGGAATTTCTGAGCGGCTGGGTCACTGAGTGACACGGTCCAGCCGCGGGCGGATCGGACGAAACGCCTGCGACTGGACACTTGTATGACTTAGTCTCCCAGGCATGGGAGCCCTGTCACGGTCTATCGCGCCTGCGCTGATGGCACTGACGTGCCTGTTCGGGGTGCTGGCCCTTCCCGCGCACGCCTCGGCTGAGGTACCGGATGACTTCCTCTGGGGCGTTGCCACCTCCGGGTTCCAATCGGAAGGTTCGTCGCCGGACAGCAACTGGTCTCGATACTCCGATTCCGGACGAACCCACGACAAGATCGGTGACTCGGTCGACTTCCGTCATCGCTACGCCGAGGACATCGACCGGGCGGCCGATCTGGGATCGAAGGTTTTCCGATTCGGCGTCGAGTGGGCGCGAGTTCAGCCCGCCGCCGGGAGCTGGAACGAGACCGAATTCGCCTACTACGACGACGTGGTAGCTCACATCCGCGCGCGGGGCATGACTCCGATGATCACACTCGACCACTGGGTGTATCCGGGATGGGTTGTCGATCAAGGCGGCTGGACAAATCCGAAGACGGAAGCCGATTGGCTGGTCAACGCAGAGAAGGTAGTCGAGCGGTACTCCGGAATCGGGGCGCTCTGGATCACGATCAACGAGCCGACTGTGTACGTTCAGCGCGAATTGACCTACGGCGGAATCGCACTCACCCAGGCGCCGTCGATGTTCGACTCATTGGTCCGAGTCCACCGGGCGATCTACGACCGCATCCATGTTCTCGATCCCGGTGCCCGCGTAAGCAGTAATTTCTCCTTCATTCCCGGCGTGTCCGAGGCGATCGATTCGGTATTCACGGATCGAGTGCGCGACAAGCTCGACTTTCTCGGCATCGACTACTACTACGGTGTGGCCCTGAACAATCCGACTGCCGCGTACGCCGCACTCGACGAGTTCTACAACGTCACGCCGCAGCCCGAAGGCCTGTACGACGCATTGATGCGGTACTCGGGCAAGTATCCGGAACTCCCCCTCTACATCGTCGAGAACGGCATGCCCACCGACAACGGAGCGCCGCGCGCCGACGGATACACACGCGCGAATCACTTACGCGATCACATCTATTGGATGGAACGCGCCCGAGAAGACGGTGCCGACGTGATCGGCTACAACTACTGGTCCATCACCGACAACTACGAATGGGGTTCGTACCGACCTCGATTCGGCCTCTACACGGTCGATGTTCTCGGCGATCCCACTGCGGCCCGAATCCCGACCGACGGCGTCGCCGCCTACCGCCGAATCATCCACGACAACGGCGTCGGAGCCGACTACGTGCCCGTCATGGCCCCGGCTTTCTGCTCGCTCGTCGATCCTCCCCGCAGCTGTACGGCTACTCGATGAGGGCCGTTTTCCGAATTTCCTCCACTCCTCGTCGTTAGGATGTCCCATGCGAACACTGCGAAATATCGCCGGAACTGCCGCTGCCACCGCTGTCCTGATCCTGGTTGCCGGAGGCGCTGCGACGGCAGCCCCGAACCCGGCCGATTCACCCCGCGAGGCGCAAGCACGCGCCTACATCGACGCCCTCGTCTCCCATGACGTCTCCGATGTTCATTTCGCCCCGGATGCGACCCGCGTCGAAGCCGGACTCAATACGGGGTTCTCCGGACCACAGATGTCCGCCGACCTCGAAAACGGCATCCAATACCGCGTTATCCAGGGCGTCCGAGACCTAGAGATGTCGGAAGCCGGGGACATCGTCTCGACCACCTACCTGCTGGACGCGGGAATCGGCGGCACTCGCCTCATGACCGTGGAGATTCGTGAAACCTTCGAAGTCCGTGACGGTCTCATCCACGACGTCGTCGCCGACATCATCCCTGTGTCTGTGTCGTGACGCGCGCCCGATAGCTACTGGGCGGTGCACCCGAGACTCGGGTGCACATCGCCGCGAAGGCAGCCGGCGTCGAGTATCCGAGTTCAGACGCAACGGCCGTCACACTGGCCCCGGCAGAAAGTTTCGGAAGCGCGTGAAGAATGCAGGCACGCTGCATCCACGACGACGCGCTCATCCCCGTTTCCGAGATCAGCAAGCGGTGCAGTGTCCGTTCACTGACGTGGAGTCGGTCAGCCCACCGCGTGGGCGAGTCATGGATCGACGGGGCTGCGAGATACTGCGCGCACAACGCCCGCAATCCCGGGTGCCGAGGCAGCGGGAGTTCCACAGGTAGGGGCGCAAGATCGCGAAGTTCGTGCAGGATCAGCTGAAATACCGCGGCGCTGCGTCCGTGTGCGGGGAAGTCGTCCTCCACATTCAGCTCGACATCCACGTCGACTGCAGCGACAAGTAACTCACGCAGGAGCGACGATACTGCGACGACTCGGCACCTGACCGGGAACCACGGCGCTGCGGACGGTTCGATGTAGAGGCTTCGCGTGCTGACGCCGTCCATTGTCACGGCATGAGCGACACCGGCGGGAATCATGACCGCATTGGACGGCAGAACAGTCCACTCACCGTCTTCGGTTTCGACGTTCATCGCGCCGTTCACAGCGAAGAGAAACTGGGCTCGTCGATGTTCGTGGGCGGCCAGCACGTGACCGGGTGGGTAGTCGGTTCCGATTGCGAGAACACCGCGGGGTGAGTGATCGACGTCGTTGATCGAGATGTTGCGCACCGGAGGAACCTACCGAGTCCGTGTCTGATTGACAATGGAACCTGGCGAACCTTCGAATGTGCGCCAGCGGAGAAATCGCTACCGTTCATCGAGTGCTTCACTACGCCCTCATCCTTCTCGCTTTCGGCGCCTTGACCGGAGTCACCACCGTTCTGTTCGGATTCGGTGGCGGGTTTGTCACTGTCCCAGTCGTTTACGCTGCATCGACGCTGAGGCCGGACGTCATCGATCCGATGCATGTCGCCGTAGCATCCTCGGCGGCCGTGATGGTGGTCAATTCACTCGGTGCCACAGTCGCATTCAGGAAGTCAGGACGGCTTCGGACGGAGTACATCAGACCTCTGATCGGTCCCGTCGCACTCGGAGCCGGGCTCGGAGCGGTTGCGGCGGGCCACGTAGACGACGGCGTCGTCCGGATTCTGTTTGTGCTCTACCTGCTGGTGACAATCCTGGACAGTCTTCTGCGACAAGGGTTTCTGACACCATCTGAACCTCGCGAACATCTTGACCGTCGCGGCGTTCGCGCTGTCGGGATAGGCATCGGTGCCGTCGCAAGTTTCCTCGGAGTCGGCGGGAGCGTCATGACGGTTCCGATGATGCGACGCCGCGGAGTTCCGATGGCCGACGCCGCCGCGAGCGCCAACCCGTTGAGCTTGCCTGTCGCCGTCGTCGCGACTGCGGTGTATGCGGTCTCATCAGGGCACAGTTCAGCCTCGGATCTGTCGGCGGGCAGAGTCGGCGCTGTCGACCTTCTGGCCGTCTGTGCACTACTCGCCGGTTCCCTACCGGCGATCGCGCTGAGCCGACGAATCGTCGGTGCCATACCGGACCGAGTCCATGCCGCCGCCTACATCGCTCTACTCGGCGTCGTCACGGCAGTGATGGTGATTGCTTAGCGAACGGCGTATCGCAGATAGATGACGCCGCCGTCGAAGGTTTTCTCCTCGAGCAGTTGCAGATCAAGCCGGCTTTCCGGGAGAGCTCGCAATCCGCCACCGATATTGACCGGACACAGGAACAGTCTGACTTCATCGACCAAACCCGCCGCGAAAGCACTAACCGCAACCGTCGGTCCACCGATCGAGATATCTTGTACCGCTTCACTCTCGAGCAAACGGATGAAGTCTTCATCGAAGCTCGGGACAATCCTGGTACGTGCGGTCGACACCTCGTTCAGCGTCGTGGAGTACACGATCTTGTCGATTCCACGCCAGATCTGAGCGAACTCGGCGGTCGCCGCCTCGATACCGGCAAACTCGCCCGGAGCCGAAGGTCCTCCTGCCACCGAAGAACGCTCGAGATCCTCGGACGCCATTGTTTCCCAGGGAATCATCGTCTCGTACATCCGGCGCCCGAGCAGGTACGTGCCGACTCCCCTCTCTAGCTCGTTGACGAACGCGTGGACCTGCGCGTCGGGAACCGCCCAGTCGAAGTTCCCCTGCTCATCGGCCACATACCCGTCGATCGAGCAGATCGCCGAGTAGATCAGGCTCACCATCGGTCCACGTGCAGCACGTTGTCGACCGGTTCACGGGCGGCGGGTTTGAACGTCTCGCCGGTGAAGTACGCCGTCGGGATGAGCGCAGCCTGATGGAATCCGGCCGGAATGCCCAGCAGCTCGGCAACTTCCGCTTCACGCTGCAAATGCAATGTCGTCCACGCCGTACCGAGCCCACGTGCCCGCGCGGCCAGCGCGTAACTCCACACAGCCGGGAGTAGCGAACCCCACAGGCCGGCTTGGTTCCCCTCCGGAAGCGTCTTGCCCGCCTTGATACACGGAATGAGAAGGACCGGCACCTCACCCATGTGCTCACCGAGCCACGCGACGCTGGTGCCCACGCGTTGTTGAATCGGCGCGCGATCGAGATCATCGGCGAAGAGTTTTGCCGCCGAACCGTGAGAGGCAAGGTACTCGTCGGTGACTTCCTTGTAGATCTGCCCGACTGCTGCACGCAGTGCCGGATCGGTCACCACCATCCACTGCCAGCCCTGGCGATTCGAACCGGAGGGCGCTTGCAGGGCGATCTGGAGGCATTCCTTCACCAGGTCCAACGGCACGGGACGGGTCAGATCCAGACGCTTTCGAACGGTCCGCGTTGTGGTCAGCAATTCGTCGGGTGTCAGGTCGAGTACGGGATACGACGTCATCCCCCGATCATTGCACTGTCGCGAGCAGTGAGCAGGACTGTCCGTCTACACTTTTCTGATCCCGTGCGTGCTCGTTGTCGGGAGTATTTCCCGATCAAAGGACTTTCGACATGAGTTGGCACGTCTGGTTGGCGTTCTTCGGAGCAAGTTGGGTGATCAGCCTGTCGCCGGGGGCCGGCGCCATTGCGTCGATGTCGTCGGGACTTGCCTACGGCTTGCGACGCGGATACTGGAACATCTTCGGGCTGCAGTTGGGATTGTTGCTGCAGATCGGAATTGTCGCGGCGGGGGTCGGTGCAATTCTCGCCAGTTCGACCGTGGCCTTTTCCTTGATCAAGTGGTTCGGTGTCGCATACCTCGTCTACCTGGGGATCAGGCAGTGGCGATCGGCGCCCACCGAGGTGGAGACCGACGAGGCAGCCGCGAGCAGCTCCGGTCCGATGATGATGCTTCGCGGATTTCTCGTGAACGCGAGCAATCCGAAGGCCGTCGTTTTCATGCTCGCAGTGCTCCCGCAGTTCCTGGACCCGTCGGCGCCGCTGCTGCCGCAGTATCTGATCATCGCCGCCACGATGTGCGCAGTCGACGTGATCGTGATGACCGGATACACCGGCCTGGCCGCCCGGGTGCTCACCTTGATGCGCTCCCCCAAACAGCAGCGAACCACCAATCGAGTGTTCGCCGGTCTGTTCTTCGGAGCCGCCGGCTTCCTCTCGAGCATCGGGCGTGCAGCGGCTTGATCGGTCACACGGCTCGAGAGATCACAGGCCCGCAATCAAGTTGACGACGGACGCCACGATCACCGAACCGAACAGGTACGACAGCAATGCGTGGCCGAGTGCCATCGCGCGCATGTCCGACGACTTCAAGTTGGTGTCGGAAATCGCGAAGCTCATCCCGACCGTGTACGCCACGTAGGCGAAATCGCTGTACCTCGGCGGTTCTTCCTGATTGAAATCGATTCCGCCGTCGGGGCCGGAGTAGTACAGCCGTGCATATCCGAGGGCGAAGAGCGTGTGGACCGCCAGCCACGAGATCACGACGCTGCCGACTGCAACCGATGCCGCCACTACTTGGTAGTGATGTCCGTCGGGTGCCGCCAGGAGCAGGAACGCGATACCGACCAGGCTCGCGACGGCGGCACCGAGAATCAGCAGGTGCGCGATGTTTCGGGCCGGCTCTTCGCGCGTTGCGTGGCTTGCGGTGAGCGTCGCGTCGAAGGGCCAGACCAGAATCCACGTCCACACCGTGAACACCATCGCCGCCACATCCCAGCCGATCAGAAACGCGAATCGGGGGTAGCCGACCAACGCCGTGACGACACCGGCGGCCACACCGAGCAGCAGACCCGTCGACACTCTCAGCGCCGGCCCGGCACCCAGGGCGCTCCGTGGAACCGGGTTGATCGGAAGGTCGTGCGGTCGATCGTTCACGGGCTCAGTCAACCACTGTTAGAAGTGAGACGGTGGTTACGTGACACGGCGACTCAGGCGTTGCACGCACCGACTATCGGCTTGCCGTTGAATCTGTCCAGCACGTACTGCAATCCGACGCCGAAATCCGCTACGGCCGGCGCGAGGTGGTTGTTGCCGCTCCCCGGATTCACCGCAGGCAGGGTGTCGGTGAACAACGTCGCCTCGGCCCCGCGCGCGCACCAGTCCTGAACCAGGCGCCGGGTTTGCTCGTACGGGATGAAATCGTCGTTGAGCGCTCCGTTGACCAGAATCGGCGAGGCCGGGGTTCGCCGCCCGATGCGTTGTTCCTCGATCACCTGTTGGATCTCCGGTACCGATTCCACCACGTCGGCGAGTGGTCGTCCGTCTGTGGTCCACGACGCCGTCGACTGCTTCCCGTACTTGGTTCGGGAATCGATGAGGCATTGCCCGGCGACGTCGGCGAGCACGGACCGGCCGTAGTCGTTGAGTCGAGATTCGATCGGCTCTCGGGCGGCGGGATAGCGGTCGAGGACGCCGTTGATCGTGTAACCGATCGCGGCCATCAGGCCGGTACCGTCGATATGACGCAGAACGCTTGCCAAGTCTGCCGGGGGCGCGCTCGCGTAACTCCCGACCAGATTCAACTCAGGCGCGTATTCGGGTGCCAGTTCGGTTGCAGCGGCAGTGGCGCCGCCGCCCTGCGAGTGGCCCCACAGCGCTATCGGATCGTCCTCTCCTGCCCGCGCGAGGGCTCGGGCAGCGCGTGCACCGTCCAACATCGCATGGGCTTCCTCGGCGCGATTGACGTAGGTATGAACGCCGGGTGTTCCGAGTCCGATGTAGTCGGTGACGAATACACGAACGCCCTGGGTGAGGAAAGCGAAAGCAAAAGCTGACTCGTAGTTGACACCGACACTGTCCACACCGGCACCGTAGTTCGACGGATTCCCGGGTTCCGCCAGGCGGAGCTGACCGGCAGTGGGAAACATCCTCGACGGCGCGCACTGATCACCTTGGCCCTGCGTACCCGGACCGATCACCACCGTCGGGCGGGGGCCCGCTCCTGACCACGGGGCAGCCGGCTCCAGGTACGAGCCCGACACAGCAACCTTTGATCCGTGGGTGTCGGTACTCGAATACAGGATCCGGGTCCCCACACCAGGCACTCCGCCGACGGCACCGGCCAGAGCCAGCGGTTCCGTCCGAATCACCGAACCCGGATCACCGACGTCGCCCGGAATCGCATCGTAGAAATCGTTCACAGGTTCGGCGTTCGACATCGGTGTGAACAGCAGCGAGGTCGGCAACAGCGCTGATACCGCAACGGCCGAAATCTTCAGTGCCGCGAGGACAACCTTCCGGGTGCTCATGGAAATCCAACGTATAGGCCTCAGTCGACGCGCGGACCGGTTTCGATCTGCGGGACTTCAATCGATCGATACCAACTGTCACGCGAGCGGGCCATGCCGCTGGCCCCCCGATCCCCTGGTTTCACGGCCAGAACCTGATGAATCGTAAGCCTGTGCGGCTCCTCGAAACCCAGGGCACTGGCAGCGAGATACAGCAACCAGGTACGCACCCGGGGAGCACCGACCTGTAAGACCGATGCGTCCCAGTTCTCGCGAAGGTTCTGCACCCATGCGCGCAGTGTCAGTGCGTAATGCTCGCGCAACGCTTCGCTGTCACGCGTCTCGAAACCCGAAAGTTCCAGCGCATCAATGGTTTTACTCAACGGAAGGATCTCACCGTCCGGGAAGATGTACCTGTCGATGAAGCTGGGACCGTCATCGACGTTGTCCGACAACGACTTCACCGCGGCGATGGCATGATTGAGCAGACGACCCCGCGGCACGAGCAGGTCGTAGAGTTTTGCCGTGTACACCGGCAAATTGACCAGGCCCACGTGCTCGGACATGCCGATGCTCGAAATCGCGTCGTAAGGGCCGTCGTCGACGTCGCGGTAGTCCTGCACCCGAATCTCGATGCGATCGGTCAAACCCGCGTCGGAAACTCGCCCCTTGGCGTATTCGACCTGCTCGTTGCTCAGCGAGACTCCGACGACGTCGACGCCGTAGTTCTGGGCGGCGTGCAATGCCATCGATCCCCAACCGCAGCCGACGTCGAGCAGTCGCATTCCCGGCTTCAGATCGAGCTTGCGGCAAATCAAGTCCAGCTTCGCGTACTGAGCAGCTTCGAGAGATTCGACACCTTCCGGCCAGTATCCGCACGAATAGACCATGCTCGGCCCGAGGAACAGTTCGTAGAAGCGATTCCCGACGTCGTAGTGATGGGAGACAGTCGCCGAATCGCGTGATCTACTGTGCCGCTTGCCTCGCTTACTACGCATCTCGATCGCCGGGGGTGACGGTGGTGGACCCACCGCTCCCAAGCCGGCGAAAGTACCGGCGGCGCGAACAATCGAGCGCAGCGGCAAGGTCGACAAACGATTCTCACCGAGCCGCGTGACCAGTTCCGGAACGTCGAGGAGCGCGAAGATATCGCCGTCTACGTCCAGATCGCCGGAAACGTACGCCCTCGCCAGCCCTAATTCGTTGGGAGAGTATAGGACCCGCCGTAGGGCACGCCGATTCCGGAAGTGAACCTGCGCAGCGGCGTCCGGTGGCCCTGCCTCCGAACCGTCCCAACATCGCACGCGAACCGGAAGCGGAACCCCGATCACTTCCTCGAACACCGTCAAAATCTTGGCCGCGGCACCAGTCACTGATCAACCCTCCGACAAAAGATGGTTAGCCGATGACAGAAAACTTACGCCCGATTCGCGAATCTTTCGCGCCATTTGTCCGAGTTTTGGACAGTGTTCATCGCGGTTTCGGTATTCATCGCCGAGTTCAGGGTTCCACCATTCCGGCGAGGAATTCCACCAGCAGTCTCTTCGTGACCTCACGTGGCAGCGATTCCACTGCCGCGAGGACGGCCGCCATGTCCAAGGGAGAATCGGAAGAGCCCCGAGGATCCAGCCCCGCCGACGTCAACGCTGCCGCGACGGCGTCACTGGGCAACGCAAGAACATCGGCGACGGTGACATCGCCACGTTCGAATGCTCCGGCCAACTCTGCCAGGGCCGGCGGCGCCTCGGCTGCCGCCGAGCCGCGAACGTCGTCGGCACCGAGGACGAGTGCGCTGGTCAACTCGCCGAGCACAGATTCCGTCACCGGGGTGACGGTGAGGTGGGTCGTTCGAGGCAACGTCGTCCCGTCAGGTTGCGTCGACGCCGGCTGCCCTTGAAGGACGAAGCCGCGAGCACCGACAGCGCTCACCCAGCGATGCGGATCCACTCGCCGTTCGAGCGGCACGGAATCGTCGGTAGCGACCGCGAACAGTGGTCCCACCGGCGAGCCCACGACGCGAAGACCCTCGATTGCCTCGACCGTGCCGATCAGTGCACGAGTGGCCCGCTGCGCCCGGGACACCAATTCGGCGTACCCGGATTGCCCGAGGACTTGCGAAATCGCCCAAGCACCGGCAAGAGCAGCAACGGATTTGGAACCGAGAAGCGTGGGATTGACCACCGGGTACCCCGGCCAGTCCGTGAGTCCGAAATACTGCTTGCGATGCAGATCTCGCCCTCGGTGCAGCAGGACCGAAACGCCTTTGGGCGAGTATCCGTACTTGTGGAAATCGACCGACATGCTGGTGACCCCGGGAACCCGGAAATCCCAGGGTGGCAGATCACCCCACCACGGCAACGCAAGCCCACCGATGCAGGCGTCGACATGCAGTGGAATCGAATGTGCACGAGCAACTTCCGCGACATCGGCGATCGGGTCGAGCGCCGCGAACGGGTAGCTGGGCGCGGAGACGACGATCAAGACCGTGTCTTTCCGAACTGCCGTCGCAATATCTTGTGCGCCGACGCGCCCCGACGTGGGATCTACTGGTACCAGGATCAGTTCCAGTCCGAGCAGGTGAGCTGCCTTGTGGAAAGCGGCATGCGCGGTGGTCGGAAGAACCAGCGAACCCTCACCCGGCGGGAGCCCACGGAAGTCGCGAGCTGCCTTGACGGCCAACACACAACTCTCCGTTCCGCCGCTGGTGACATTGCCGACGACTACGCCTCCGGCGTCTGTATCTGCGGCTGGGTCTGAAGCTCCATGGAGGAACTCGCGTGCGAACGCAACCAACTCACGCTCCATCACCGCGGTGGACGGGAACACCGTCGGGTCGAGACCGTTGACCGGCTGAACCAATCGAGCTGCGTCCGCTGCCAACTCGTCGAGCGCTGCGAGGCCGCTGTCGTACACGTACGACAGAACCCGGCCTCCGTGCGTCGGAGCGTCCTGCTCGCGAAGCGAACGCAACCGACTCAAGATGTCGGCCGCCCTCTTCTCGAGGTTTGCGCTCTCGACGATCTTGCCCTGAAGTTCCTCGGCCCGAGTGGAACTCATCGTTCACCTTTCGTTCTCGTGAGTGGATTCTTGTTCAGTGCGGTAATTCCGCAATACGACCAGGCTGATCGCAACCAGGATCGCCGGCACGACCGAGAAGCCGAGGGCAATTCCGGTCAGCGCCGATTCCGGTTGCACGACAGTCTCGCCCGCAGTTTTCGAGACGAAGCCGGTCACCGCGAGTACACCCAAGAACACCGCGGGTCCCAGGGCAAGGCCTGCGGTTTCCGCGGCGGTCCAGATACCACTGAGCGAACCACCGCGTTGGCGCCCACCGATTCGCGCGTCGTCCTCGATGACGTCCGGAAGCATCGCCAGCGGGAACACCTGCATGCCGGCGTAGCCGACGCCGGCAAGCGCGACGGCACCGTAGATCCACGAACCCGCGTCGACTGCCGCAAGCGTCAACAACGCCGTGGCGACGACGAACAGAACCGAAGACACCACGTAACCGCGAAGCTTTCCGTACCGATGCGAGAACCGGTACCACAGCGGCATGACGACGAGAGCTGGTCCGACGAGTGCAACGAACAGACCGGTGAGCGCACCTTCGTTGCCCATCACATAGCTCGCCAGATATTGCGCACCCGCCAACATCACGGCGGTGGCAAGAGCTTGGAGCACGAAGACGCTGACCAGCAATCGGAACGCGCGGGTACGTCGTATCGCGTCGAACCCGTCCCGGTACTGCGAGAGCAACGAGCCGACCGGCGCGTCCGCGTGAGTCACCGTGTGGCGCGCGGCTCCGCGAACTGCCCAGATCATTGCCCCGCACATCAGCGCCGACACCCCGATCGCCATGACCAGATAACCGCGTGCTCCGCCCCCGGCAGCATCGCGGAGCTCGGGTCCGCCGGCGCCGATGACCAGAATTGTCAGGGCCAACACCGCAATTCGAACCGATACCAACCGAGTGCGCTCGTGGTAATCGCCGGTCAACTCGGTCGGCAACGCGATATATGGAACCTGAAAGAGGCTGTAGGCACTCGCCGCGAGCAGGAAGAAGACGAGCACCCACATCGCCCCGACTCCTGGGCCGGCCGACACCGGGGCCGAGAACGTGAGAATGAAGAGCAACGGCAGTCCCAGAGCGCCTGCGAGCATGAGTGGCACTCGCGTACCGGTTCGATGAGAGCTTCGGTCGCTGATCGACCCGATCAGCGGATCGATCAGGACGTCGGCGATTTTCGGGACAATGACCACAAGCGACGCGAGCGCCGCGGCAACGCCGAGCGTGTCGGTCAGGTAGTACGCCAGTACCAGACCTGGCAGAACACCGAATCCACCCGTACCGACACTTCCCGCTGCGTATCCGGCCACCACACCACGCGAAAGCCTGTCAGGCGATCTACCTTCACGAAGACGTACCGGTTTGTCTGTAGTCACCGTCCACACACTAATGTCACGACTCCGTACCGCGAGGGCAAAAGAATCCCGATGACCAGAAGTCGCTCACTCGGACGGGCCTGGCATGCCAGACTGTGACCCGATTCGCACACGAAACGAAGGTCTGAAGACGATGGTTGACCCACTGCGAGAGATCTGGCCTCCATACGGAGTCACGATCACGTGTGGGCCCATCACCTTGCTCCCTGTGCGCGACGATCATTTCCCCGAACTCACTGCGCTGGTCCGAGCCGGCATTCACCCTGCCGAACAGATGCCGTTTCTCGTCCCCTGGACGGTGGGCACTCCCGACGAAGTGTCGCGAAGATTCATCCAATACCACTGGTCGGTCCGCGGAGCGATGACCATGACCGACTGGAAATTCGAAACAGCCATTGTCGTCGACGGAGAAATCGTCGGCTGCCAGGCGTTCGCCGCGACGGACTTTCCTACCAGTCGTACCGGTGAAACCGGCTCGTGGATTGGACGCGGGTTCCAAGGCCGGGGTGTCGGCACTCTCGCCCGACAGGCAATCTGCGCATTCGCATTCGACTCTTTGGGTGCACGAAGCGTGGTGTCATCGGCATTCACGGACAACCCCGCCTCGATCACGGTGTCCACCAAAGTCGGGTACCGCGCAGACGGCACAGTAGAGGAGTTGGCTGCCGACGGTCGCATGACCGTGCGTCGTCTCTTCACCCTCAGCCGCGAAGATTTTGTCGCACCGCCGTATCCCGTCGAAGTGACCGGCGTGCGCGCGTTCAAGACGATGCTCGGCATCGACTGAGCGAGCTACCCGTGCACCGTGAGAACCGAGAGAGCAGCGACAACCGGAAGACCAGCGACAACCGGTAGAACAGACACATGGAACCCTCCGACATGATGGCCGCAGTCACCTCGTCCATGCGCGACCGTACCGGGCGCACCCTCGAAGAATGGGTTGAGGCCGTACGGACGTCCGGGGTCGACCCGCTCGATCAGAACGAAGTGCGCAAGTGGCTGAAAGCAGAGCACGGTGTGCCGCAGAATTCGCAGTGGGCAATTGCATTCGAGACTGCCGAACAGTCCGGATGGGTGGAGCCGACCGTCGAGCAATACATCGACCAGCAGTACAGCGGCCCGAAGGCGGCACTGCGGCCGATCTTCGATGCAGCCCGACGTCTGATCGAAGAACTCGGAACCGATGTTCGGGTCGAAGGCCGCGGAACCTACACGCCCTTCGTTCGCGCTCGCCAATTCGCCGCCATCGCAGCGGCCACCAAGGCCCGAGTCGACCTCGGACTACGTTTTGTCGAGGTCCCCGAATCCGAACTTCTTGTCCCGGCCAAAGCTCCCGGGCAGTCGACCCACAAGATCGGGCTCAGCAGCACCGCAGACGTGAACGACGAAGTCGGATTGCTGACAGCGATCGCGTATCAACAGAACGGCCGGTAGGTCACTCACTCACCGCCACGCAAACGCTCACCTGCAGGCTGCACGAAAGTCCCTGTTCTCCTTGTCGGAGAACAGGGACTTTCTTCACCGCGGGGGAAGGTCGCTGCGACGTGTCAGCTCAGGCCGAAGAGCGCGCCGATGATGGTCCGAGCAGCCTCGAAGAGCGCGTCGACGGACGGAACACCGATTTCAGAGCTGATGGAAAAAAGGGAACCCAACATACGATCCTCCGGAGATAGTTTCTGAATGGCTTACTGCCACAAGGGAAATGCTACAGATTCTACTTGCGGAACTGAAGCAAGGGGACCACGGGAGTGACAATTCCGGACCAAAGTCCCGGCCCGTTAGATCTACTGCACCCCAGTATGATTGCGATCCTTCGAATCCGAATCGACACCTTCGAGATAGCCGACGAGAACTTGGGCGACCTCTGCCAACACCTCAGTGCTCGACATTTCCGAGTGGGAGCAGTCGACCAGGTACGCCCGCAACGGCCCCACCAGTTCGGACCACCTTTCGACCAGGTGACGATGTTCAGGCAGATCATGCTGCGCCACAAACAGTTCCACTGACCCGAAATAGTGCCTCGGCGTGTGGTCCCGAACGATTCGCGACAGTTTTTCCACCCGACCCACTACGGATTCGAGTACCGTATCGGAAAGGAAATCCATACCGGTCTGCCTTCGGATCTCTGCCGCAACGTCTGTGAAAGTCAGTGCTGCAGTGTCAGTTTCAACCTCGGATAGCCCGATCTGCGCGAACAGTTCGGAAGGTTTCGGAGCCGCTTGTACCGATGGCATCATCTCCGGTAACAGCGCGTCGAGCATGACAACCGAACCGACCAGATCGCCGGCCTCTTCGAGCTGGCTCGCCATTTCGAGCGCGATCGTTCCGCCGGCAGACCAACCGAGTAGATGGTATTCACCCGACGGCTGCACCGTCCGTACGGCATCGACATACCCCGACGCCAACTCCGCCACCGTGCCTGGCAATTCACCTGCTCCCGTTGCCTGGATGCCGTACACCCGTCGACCCCGCAGCTGACCGACGAGTCCGGCGTAGCACCAGGCGATTCCGCTGACCGGATGCACACAGAACAACGGCGGCCGTTGGTCATCGGGGTCGCCTCCGAGCATGACGACCGTGTCCAGCGGATCCGAACGAAGCGAATCACCCTCGAAGACATCGGCATGAACGAGATCCATCCGAGAGGCAAGCTCCGCCACAGTTCGGTCGGTGAAAATCCATTGAACCGGGAATTCCCTGTTCAGGCTCTCACGCAAGCGCGTAGCCACTCGAACTGCACCCATCGATGTCCCGCCGAGCTCGAAGAAGTCGTCGTAGCGGCCGACCGATATCGCGCCGGTCACGCCCTCGAATGCCTGTGCCACGTGACGTTCGGTATCCGAGATGGGTCGATCCACACTCGACCCTGGCTGCGGTGAAGGAGCAGGAAGTGCCGCTGCGTCTATCTTCCCCGAAGCGAGCAACGGTACCTCGCCCACTATCGTCACCGACGAAGGCAGCAGGTGCTTCGGCAGCAGGCCGGAGACGAACCCGCGAAGCTCCGATTCCGTCGCCGAACCGTTTTCCGCCAACGTCACATACGAACGGAGCTCAGCGGATCCGTGCCCGTCGTCACAGACAACGGTTACCGAGAAGGCCACTGCTCCATGGCTTGACAGAGCCGCGTCGACCTCCGCCGGTTCCACGCGGACACCCCGCACCTTCACCTGCGCGTCGTTGCGACCCAGGTACTCGAGCGCTCGGTCGTGACGCCTACGACGCACGAGGTCACCCGTGCGATACATCCGAGTCCCCACCGCATGAGGATTGGCAACAAAGCGCTCGGAAGTCAGAGCCGGGGAAGCGACGTACCCCCGTGCCACATTCTCACCGGCGAGGAACAGTTCTCCCGCAACGCCATCCGGAACCGGTCGGAGCCTCTGATCGAGAACAAATGCTGTCGTACCAGGGACTGGAGTGCCGACAGTGACGTCCGCGTCAGTGATCCGTGCGGAAATCGATGCCGCGATCGTTGATTCGGTCGGTCCGTATCCGTTGACGATGCGATGTCGGGGTGACCACGCCGACGCAAGGCGCGCAGAGAGCGGCTCCCCCATCGATTCGACGATCAACGGTTGCACTGCATCCGGATCGACTGTCGCCAGGACCGTCGGCGTCACGATCAGATGTGTTACGTCGGCGGCTATCAGCAGATTCGTGAGTTCTTCTCCCCCGTAGACGAAGTCGGGAGTCAGAATCAGCGTTCCACACCCTGCAGCCGCGAGAAGGATCTCGATCACCGACGCGTCGAAGGTCGACGACGCCAATTGCAGGACTCGGGGGCCACGCTCGAGCTCGGCGATCTCGGCGTGTGCGGTGCAGACGTTCATGATTCCGCGGTGTGAAACCTCCACGCCCTTGGGTCTTCCCGTGGAACCCGACGTGTAGATGACGTAGGCGAGGTTGTCGGGGTGAGCCGGCGTTGCCGATACCTCGGCAGCGCCACCAGCAGTGCGGGATTCGTCCATCGCCACCCACTCGACGCACTCGGGCAAACTCTCGGATGCACCTCCCGCTGTCAAACCGACAACCGAACCGCATTCCTCGACCATCGTCTGCCGGCGCGCTGTCGGCAGCGCCGGATCGAGCGACAGCCACGCTGCGCCTGCACGCGCTACTGCCCACAACGCAACGATCCACAGATGCCCGCGCCCGAGCGCAACGGCCACCACGTCGTCGGGTCCGATTCCTCGGACCACCAACTCGCGTGTGCAGTGCGACGACTCCTCGTGCAGGTCGCGGTAAGTCCAGCGTCTGCCGTTCTCTTCCAGCGCGACGCCGTCGGGCGCCTGACGCAGAGCGCGTTCGAAAATGTCGGCAATCGTCAGAGGTTCGACGTGGCGAGGATTCGCAGCAGTCAGCGCCGAGCGTTCGAGTCCGGACAGCAGTTCGATCTCCCCGATCACAATCTCGGGTTCCGCGGTCACTGATTCGGCGATACGTCTCACCCGCTGCATGAACAGTTCCGCGGTCGACTCGCGGAACTTGTCCGTCGCATACAGCAATCGAATAGTCAGACTGTCACCGGTGTCGACCAGGTCCCACGTCAAGTCGTAACCGGTCGACGCCCCTGAATTGTCGATGTCGAAGACGGTAATGCCGTCGATCTGCGGCAACTCCAGCGCTCGCCGGTACGCCAGCATGACCGTGAACAGCGGATGCTCGTTCATCCTGCGCGGCGGATCGACCTTCGCAACGACGTCGTCGAACGAGACGTCCGCGTTCGCCATTGCTTCCAGATCGACACGGCGAACCTCGTCCAGAACAGCAGCGAAGCGATCGGTGGAGTTGATCCTCGTGCGCAATGCGACAGTACCCACCATCATTCCGGCGACGCTCAGCAGCGCCGGATCGTTCCGCAGACTCACAGCTGCTCCCACCACGACGTCGTCCGTGACGCACTCGCGAGCGAGCAGCACGGCAATCACGCTGTGGACGACCATGAATACCGTGACGCCATGCGAACGAGCCAACGCCGACAACGCGTCGTAGGTGGCGCCGTCGAGGACTTCCGTCACCATCTCCTCGGATCGTGAAGACACGGGACTCCGGGGGTTGTCGACGGGTAGAGCCAACACATCCTCGACGCCACAAAGTGCGTCCGACCAATAGTCGAGTTGCCGGTGAGCCATGCTGAGAGAATCCTCGGGGTCACCCAAGCTCTCTCTCGCCCAGAAACTGTAGTCGCCGTAGCTGATCTCCCCCGACGAGCGATCCCAGGGAAGACCTGCCGACCTGGCCTGGAAGGCTGCCACGAAATCGGTCAGGATCGGGCCCATCGACGCTCCGTCGATCGCGATGTGGTGAACAACGATGACCAGGACCGTCAGTCCTGCAGAGTCGACTCCTGCCTTTTCGGCGAACACACGCACACGGAACGGAACATCTCGTTCGAGATCGAACGGCGCAGTCGCGAATGCCGAAGCGCTCGCACGGATATCGCCGACGTGTACCGCAGTGAGATCGAATGCAACAGAGTCCATTTCAAGTTGTTGCGGACCGAATTCACCCGGAACACAGACAGTTCGCAAAACGGCATGGTGATCGACGACGTCGCCGAGCGCGCTGCTCAAGACCGAACGATCGACGTCGTCTGCCAGGACCGCTGCAAACGTCAGGTTGTACGCAGTCGATTCCGGCTGAAGCTGATTGATCAGCCAGAGTCGTTGTTGCGAGGGCGCCAGCGGGGCCGGCTTGCCGGGATCACGTCGAGTCAGTTCGCGGCGTTTGCCATCGGACGCGCTCGCCGACAGCCACTGAGACATCGCTCGCGGCGACGGATTGTCGAAGACGGCGCGAACAGGCACATCTCGCGCGAAGATCGAGGCGAGTCGACCTGCCACCGCTGCCGCGGCCAACGAATCACCACCTGATTCGAACAGGTTGTGCAGAGCGCCGAAACTTCCGGACACGTGTTCCGACATGACAGCGGTGACGAGTTCCTCCGAAACCGTCACTGCTGCATCGGGCGCCTGGCTCTCGAACACATGGCGCCGCAACGCATCTGCGTCCAGTTTTCCGTTCGTCGTGAGCGGGATCGACTCCAATACGACCACGCGGCCGGGCATCAGATACGCAGGCAACATCGCGGCCAACTCGATTGTCAGCTGATCCGCCTCCACACCATCGCCAACCGCGCACGCAACGGCGATGTCGTCGACGAGGACAACCGCCGCAGCCTCGACGCCCGTGCACCGACGCAGAGCTGATTCGATTTCGGCGGGCTCGACGCGGATTCCTCGCACGCTCATCTGACGGTCGGAGCGTCCGACGAATCCGAGCCTGTCATCCGTGCGGCGATGAACCAGATCACCGGTCCGATAACGGCGGTGCCCACCGGGTGCTGCGATGAACGACGTGGCGGTGCCGGCAGGATCTCCGGCATAGCCCATCGCAAGCCCGGGCCCGCTGACGTACAACTCACCGATCCCGGCCCACGGCACCGGACGCAGTCGCGTATCGAGCACCTCTGCACCGATTCCGGCGAGCGGGACTCCGATGGTGACCCGATGATCCACTTCGGCGACAGTGGTGACCACCGTGCATTCCGTCGGTCCGTACGCATTGAGCATTCGCGCGCGGCGACTCCACGCACGCGCGGTGGAAGGTGAGAGCACATCGCCACCGACTGCCACCACCTCGAGCGAATCGAACCGCTCCGGAGCCATCGTGTCGAGTACGGCTGGAGTGGACAACATGTGAGTGACGCCGCGTTCTGCGACGAATTCTTCGAGTGCCCTTCCGCCGAAAGCCTCCCGAGGAGCGACCGCCAAGGTAGCCCCGGCGCCGATCGCCAACATCATCTCGAGGATTGCTGCATCGAACGTCGGTTTGTAACCGTGCAGCACAACCGATTCCGAAGTCACGCCGTACTTGCGGACAGCATCGTCGGTCAGCAGGCCCAGTCCTCGGTGTGTGACTGCAACGCCTTTCGGTTCACCGGTCGACCCGGACGTGTGAACAACGTACGCGACTGAATCCGGATACTGCCGACCGGGAACAGGGCTGCGATCGGAGAGGACGGTGCGCAGCTGCTTCAGACGTGCCGGCGGCAGGTCGGGGTCGATCGGTACGAATGCCGCGCCCGTCTTCGAGATCGCCAACATTCGGACCAGGTACGCGATAGTCCGTACCGCCGGAATCTCGTACACGGCACCCGGTCCTGCTCCCCGGGCCACCAGTTCCCAGGCTTGGGCATCCGAGGCAGAGTCGAGTTCGGCATACGTCACCGTGCGGTGTCCGTCGTCGAGAGCAATGTTGTTCGGGAATCGCGCCGCGGTGGCGGCGAAGATCTCGGTCAGCGTGCGGGACGAATCGACCTCGGCAGCAGTCCAACTGGGCGCCGCGCCCACCACGAGATCCGAAACGAGTACTGGTACATCCTCGGCAATCGAGGTGAGCACTCTCGACAGCTGTCGGGTAACCGCGTCGGCGCTCGAAGGATCGAATGCGCTCGCGGCATAGATGAGCGCTCCGGTCAATGAACCGTCGTCAGCGGGTGCGAGCGAGACATGCATGGGGAACTTCGTTGTCGCGGTCTCGATTTCGCGAGCCTCGATCGTGAGGCCGGAAACCTCCACGGCAGGGATCGCGAAGTTCTGCAGACCCAGCGCAATCTGGGGAGTTCGTCCACCGAGCAGCTCACCAACCAACTCGGCAGGAACAGAGCTGTTTTCGAACGCTGCCACATCAGCATCGAAAGCTGCACCCAACAGAAGATCGATCGGCACGTCCCCGTCGATCCGAAGGCGAAGAGGCACCGTATCCACGAACATGCCGACCACGCCGTCGAGCTGAGGCGCCCGCCGTCCGTCGACAGCTGTCGCGATCACGACATCGGGATTTCCACTCAGCTTGGCAAGCACCACCGACAACGCCGCATGAACCACCGCGAACAGCGAGACCTTCAATCGGTCGGCTCGCGCCTGCAGTGCCGAGGTGATGACGGCTGGTATCACGAAGTTCACTCGCTGCGCTAAGGTATCCGGCCCGCCATCGGAGTGATCCACCGTCAGCGGAGACACAGATGTCACACCGTCGAGCGTTCGGCGCCAGAACTGCTCGACGACAGGGGAAACGTCACGTGCTGCCTCCCACGCGGCAAAATCCCCGTACTGGATCGGCAACGGAGACCATTGCGAATCCAGTCCAGCTCGTCGCTTGCCGTACGCGGTCAGCAGGTCGCCGACCACCGTTCGCATCGACACCCCGTCGACTGCGATGTGATGAAAGCTCACTGCCAGAACGTGCCTGACCGGTGACACCTGGAGCAGCATCCAGCGCACCGGCAGGTCTGCCGCTACATCGAAACCACGCGAGCCGAACTCTCGCAGCAGCACCTCGACCTCGATGTCGGCGACCAGCCGCGTTTCCATTGTCACGGAGGTCGGAGGATCCACGACCTGAACCGGTGGAGTGCCCGGATACCGGGTTCTGAGGACATCATGACGACCGACAAGATCCGTTGCTGCCTGACGCAGCGCGGCCGCGTCGAGTTCACCGTCGATCTCGATGCAGATCGGCAGGTTGTACGCGCCGCTCGCCGTGTTCCGCTGATTCAGTACCCACATCGCACGCTGGTTTCGTGACAGGGGTGCGGGCGTGGGGTCGCGGCGCGGTTCCAGTCGGACAAGATCGTTCACCGAGTCGTTCTGCTCGAGCGAATCGAGCCGGGCTGCCAACGCCGCAACTGTTGGATGCTCGAATACGGTCCTGAGCGGAACAACCAGCCCCAGAGTACTACTCAAGAGCGAGGTAACCTCCGCGGCCGACAGCGAGTTGCCCCCGAGCGAGAAGAAGTCTGCGTCGCGGTCGTCCTCATTCCCACCGAGGACGGAACCAAAAGCTCCGGCTACAACACGTTCGGTGGCGGTGGCCGGCCCCTCGGCACGGGAAGCATCCAGTGTCGGCGACGGGAGACGGGCGAAGTCGACCTTGCCGTTCCGCATCGGAAGCTCGCCCTCGATGTCGACGATGGCATGCGGAACCATGTACGTCGGAAGGACTTCTGAGACGGCAGCGCGAAGTTGACCAGTGTCAACTCTTTCGGCACCTGAACTTCTCACGTAGGCGACCAACAGAGGACTTCCACCTTCGGCCGACCGAACCCCGACGACACAGAAGTCGACGTTCGCGACAGACTGAATGACTGCCTCGATCTCACCCGGTTCGATCCGGACACCGTTGACCTTCACCTGCACGTCGGTTCGCCCGAGATAATGCAGGCGATACGTATTTCCCTCGGATTTGGGGCTTTCCGGCTTCCACATCACCAGATCGCCCGTCCGGTACATCCGGGCGCCTGAACCGGTTGCCACGAATCGTTCCGCAGTTCGGGCCGGTTGGCCGGCGTAACCGCGAGCGAGCATTCGACCTGAGAGATACAGTTCGCCGACGACTCCCGGCGGCACCGGTTCGAGTCGATCATCGAGTACGACGGCGTCGACCCCGGCCAGTGGATACCCGATCGATCCGTCGTGAGTGTCAGCTGACAGTTGTTCGATCGACAGTGGTTCGGTAGCAAGCGAATACATCGTCGACTCGGCAGGTCCGTATCCGTTGATGACTCGGCGTCCGGCTTGCCAGCGCTTCGCCAACGCGCCGCCGAGTCGCTCGCCCCCGAACATCACCGTGGAAAGGTCCGGCAGCGAAGGATCGCCGATCGAGGCGACGACAGTAGGTGTGGCGCACAGATGAGTAATTCGCTCGCGCCTCAGTGCTGATGCGAGTCCCGAGCCGAACAGTTCTTCGTTCTTCGCCAGAACGAGCGTGGCCCCGGACGCACTCGCGATGAGCACCTCGAGCAACGTCATGTCGAATCCTGGCGCTCCGCGATGGAATACGCGAGAACCTGGCCCAGCCGAGAATCGACCGGGCAGGTCTTCGGCGATCACACCGAGCCCGCCGTTGGTCACGACCACAGCCTTGGGGGTTCCGGTCGTTCCTGACGTGAAAACTACGTAGGCCGCCAGGTTCTCGGAATATTCGCGCACCGAGTCGGTGACTTTCTCACCACCAGCGTCTTCAGCACCAGCGTCTTCACCACCAGCGTTGCGGCCGCCGATCGCTCCGGTGCCCAGTGTTTCGAGGACATCGCGTACTCGCGCCTGCGGCTGTTCCGGGTCCGTCAATGCCGGAGCTGCACCGACCTTCGCGATTGCCCACAGTTGCACGATCGACGCAATCGACCGATCTGCAGTCCAAGCAGCGACCTGGTCGACTCCAACTCCCCGGGAGCGCAACTCGTCGGCTGCGACATCCGACTGGGCATCGAGTTCCCGGTAAGTCAGTGTGTTGCCCTCACCCTCGACCGCCACAGCGTCCGGGGCGGATTCGACGCCGAAGCGCAGCATGGAGGCAAGTGTCGTACCGGAAAGTCGAGATCGATCAGGCCGGTCGACCGCGCCGTGTGCGGGGACGAGAAGAGCTCGTTCCGCACTGTCCAACAGGTCGATTTGCCCTACGGCGACATTCGGGTCGACAGACACTTGATTCAGGAAGCGCTCGAACCGGCCCGCAAAGCTCGATACCGTCAGATCATCGAATAGATCAGCGTTGTAGACGAATTCGAGACCGAGTTCGCCCCCGACCCCCTCGTCCGTGACGTTGACCTGCAGATCGAAATTTGCGTGCCTGACTTCAGGAGCAATCTGTGTGATGTCCAGCCCTGGTATCGACCACGCGGCGGTCTCAGCAGTTCGGAACGAGAGCGCCACCTGGAACAACGGATGTCGCGAACGCGATCGCGGTGGGTCGATCAGATCGACCAGCGATTCGAAGGGCATCTCTGCGTGCGCGAACGCCGCTACGTCACGCTGACGAACCTGCTCGACCAACCGGCCGAACGAGTTCGACGGATCGACTTCGGTTCGAAGAACAATCGTGCCGGCAAACATGCCGACCAGCTCGTCGAGTTCAGGTGTGACGCGTCCGGACACAACAGTGCCGACAGCTACGTCATCGCTACCGTTGTACCTCGCCAACAGCGCCGCGAGAGCGGCGTGTACAACCATGAACATGGTCGCGTTGTTCGATCGTGCGAGTGTCTGAAGGCCCGTTCGTACCGAACCTGAGATCTCCACCCGACAGCTCGACGCACGGGCGAACGTCGAACGTGGACGATCGAGGGGAAGCGTCACCTGCTCGGGAAGTCCTTCGAGAGCCTGCATCCAGTAGCTGCGTACCGTCTCGGGAATCCCCGATTCCCTTTGCCATGCACTGTAATCGGAGTATTCGAGCGCGAGCGGCGACCACTGCGGAGCGTGCTGCGCCGAGCGGGCGATGTACGCCGCAGTGAAGTCGCGGACCAACAATTCGAGTGATCGAGCGTCGGCGGCAATGTGATGGACGACGACAGCCAGGATGTGCTCGACAGGTGAAACCTGGAGAAGTGCCGCACGTACGGGCGGATCAACGGTGACATCGAAGCCCGAACCCACCAGTTCTGCTACACAATTCTCGGCGTCGCCGCCGTCGAGTGCCTCGAGCTGAAAGGCCGGAAGCGCATCCTCGGCGTCGAGCACCGTCTGAACCGGGCCGCCGCCGACAACCGGGTACACGGTCCGCAGAGTGCGATGGCGATTGATCACGTCACGAATTGCCAGTTCGGCCGCAACCACGTCCAGCTCGCCTGCCAAGCGCAGCACGATCGGGATGTTGTATCCGGCGGAGTCTGTATCCAACTGATTCAGAATCCACATTCGATGCTGGGAAGCTGACAGGTGCACTTCCGTGTTGTCCGAACGAGGCCCCAAGGACACGTCAGACGCGTGCTCCGCGCCGGTTCGCCCTACACCTATCCGCGCAGCAGCGATGTCGGCGAGCTGATCGACGGATGGGTGCTCGAACACATCGCGGACGTCGAGGTTACAGCCCAGGGCGGAGTTCAGACGCGACGAAAGACGAGTGGCGATCAAGGAATTGGCGCCTTGATCGAAGAGGTTCCGGACCGGATCGACATGCGGAACTTCCATCAAATCGCTCAGAATAGCTGCGACTGTCTGCTCGAAGAAGTCTCGCGACTGCCGAGTCGGCTGCGTGAGAGACACCGGGGTCGGCAACGATGCTCGGTCGATTTTGCCGTTGATCGTGACCGGTAATGACGCGAGCGCCATCAAAGCCGACGGAACCATGTGCGCGGGCAGCAACGAACGAGCAGTCCGCAAGACGCCGTCGAGGTCGTGTCCGCTCCCCGGGGTGATGTAACCGACCAAAGTCGGCCCGCTGTCGAGTTCTCTCACCACTACCGCGGCCTGCTCCACCGACGTGTGAGCCAACAGCGCGGATTCGACCTCGCCCGGTTCGATGCGGTAACCGCGCAGTGCCATCTGACCGTCGGCGCGGCGAACATATTCGAGTCGGCCGGCTCGCCAACGGACCAGATCGCCGCTGCGGTACATCCGTGATCCATCGAATCCGGGTTCAGGTACGAATCGCGAAGACGTCATCGCGGGTCGACCCAAGTAGCCTTCGGCCACCTGCGGACCCGCAACATACAGTTCGCCGACAGATCCCGGAGGGACGGGCTTCAACGACGCGTCCAGTACGTAGCTGCGCAACCCTGGTAGTGGGGATCCGATCGGCGAGACAGTCTCGTCACCGGGGACAAGATCGAAACTGGTGACATGGACTGTGGTTTCGGTGATTCCGAACATGTTGACGCCCCGCACGTCCGGGTGCCGATCGAACCAAGCCTCCACGCGGCCGGCGTCGAGGCGATCACCGCCGAAAACAATCGTCCGGAGCGGAAGCAGCATTTCCTGCGTGACTTCCGCCAACGCATAGAAGGCGGCCGGGGTCTGATTGAGAACGGTCACTCGTTCCCGCACAATCAGATCCGCGAATCTTTCGGGTGAGCGCGCGACATCACCGTCCACGATCACGAGGGATCCGCCAGTGGTCAACGAGCCCCACATCTCCCAGACCGAGAAGTCGAATGCGTACGAATGAAACATCGTCCATACATCTTCGGCGTTGAAGTCGAAGATCTCTCGGGTCGAGGCGAGCAGCGCCAACACGTTGTCCTGAGACACCACTACGCCTTTGGGAGCTCCGGTCGATCCGGAAGTGTAGATCACGTAGGCGGCGGACTCCGACTGTGCAACGGGCCAGTCGGCCGTAGCGTCAGTCGTCTCGTCCACGAAGATGACAAGTTGCTCGTACCCAACGAACCGCCCAGCAGATTCGTCCGTCGACAGAATCGCTTTCGGGCCTGCATCGGCAAGTACGTAGTGGATACGAGCGTCGGGATACTGCAAGTCGATCGGTACGTACGTCGCGCCCGCGCGAATGACAGCGATGATGGCTACGACGAGGTCGACCGATCGAGGCAGGGCGACCGCCACGCGATCACCGACTCGAATTCCTCGATCGATCAAGACAGCGGCAAGGCCCTCCGAACGAACTCGCACCTCTTCATAGGTGACGCGAGTATCGCCACTCGACACCGCGATTGCATTCGGATGCCGGGCTGCGACGGCCCCGAAGAGGTCAGGCAGCGACTGCGCGACAATCGACGGCGCCGGCACCCGAGTCGACAATTCTTCGCGTTCCGCAACACTGAGAACATCGATGTCACGCAGCATGATTGACGAGTTCTCGGTAATCGAGTCACATACTCGACGAAGCCGCTCGACCCAGCTCTGCACGGTGCCTGCATCGAACAGATCGGCGGCATATCGGAAAGTGCCGCGAATACCGCTCGCGTCGCCGTCAATCGTACGATCCTCGCGCACCGTCACTTCGAGGTCGAAGCGAGGGTGCACGGGGGGTAGCGGAGTGCCGTGCGCCGTCAGAGTTCCCATCGCGATCTCGGAGTCGGGCGCTACCGGATCGACAGCGAGAACAACTCGGAGGAAGGAATTCTTCTCACCTACGCCCCCGCCGACCGCACGGTCGACCACCCAGTCGAACGGAACGTCCGCATTGGACAGGGCCGCCACATCAACCTCGCGCACCCGAGTCAAGAACTCACCGAACGTGTCTCCGCCGCGAAGGAGGGTTCGCAGCGCGACGGTCCCGACGAACATACCGACGACACCGTCGAACGAAGGATGCGTTCGTCCGGAGGTCGGGGTCCCGATGACCACATCGGACGCACCGGTGATCTTGCTCAGTGCGATCGCAAGGCAAGCGTGCAACACCATGAAGGTTGTGCAGTCGTGCGCGCGAGCGATCTCGTTCAGCGCCGCATGGATAGGTGAGGGCAACTCGAACGTCACGTCCCGAGCCGACGACGGTTGGTCCGGCCGGCGGGATCTGTCCACGGGAAGCGCCAGAGTCGGATCAACACCGGCGAGTGTGTCGGACCAGAATTCCAGCTGGCGTCCTGCCAAGCTCTGTGGATCCGCGGGATCACCGAGAATGGTTCTGTGCCAAGCGGAATAGTCGCGGTAGTCGAGAGCGGGCGAAGGCCAGATCGGCGACCGTCCGTCGGCGCGAGCGTCGTACGCCGCGATGAGGTCCGAGACGATCGTCGCGAACGAAAGGCCGTCCAGGGCGATGTGATGGGCAACCACGGTCATGCGGTGGTCGGCATCGCTGCCGGAGGCGAGGATCAAGCGAAGAGGCGTATCGGTCGCCAGGTCGAAACCCGCCGCAACCAAATCCGCTGACGCAGCCTCGTAATCCTCGGACGCAACCTCGATCAGAGTCACCGGAGTCGCGGTCGCAACCTGGATCGGCCACGCGTCGTGATTCTGGTCGAACGAGAAAACAGTACGCAAGACGAGATGGCGATCGGTCAGGTCACCTACCGCCACCCTCATCGCCTCGATATCCAGAGCACCACTGAACGCGACTTCGAACGCAATGTTGTACGCCGACGACTGGGGATCCAGACGGTTGAGTAACCACAGGCGTTGTTGCGCCGGTGCGATTTCCACGACGAGGTCGTCCGAAATGCGTTGGGGTTCCACCATCCACTCCGCCCGCCCCGCACGGATCACCCGGGCCAGGCGCGCCGGCGTCGGGGCACCGAACACGTCCCTGACACCAACCCGTCTTCCGAGAGCGGAACTCACTCGCGCGGCAACATACACGGCGTCGAGTGAACTACCGCCCCAGGCGAACAAGTCGGAGTGCGGTCCGAGAACTCCGACGCCGAGGACCTCGGCCATCACCGAGGCAATCAATTCCTCGTCGTACTCGATCGGACGGTTGACCGCCGCGCGCTGCTCGGCCGGCGCGGACGACGCCGGTTCGGGGAGCGCTGAACGGTCAGTCTTTCCATGGCTCGTGACGGGCAATACTGCCAAAATAGTCACCGAACTCGGCAGCATGGAACGAGGAAGTCGGGAAGCCAGATGATCGAGCACCATCGTCTGGCTCAACGGATGAGCTGCACCTTCGGCCACGGTCACATACGCCGCAAGCGACCCGGATCGCTCGACCACCGCTGCTTGCGCAACGCCGGGAGTCGACAGGAGCACAGCCTCGATCTCGCCCAGTTCGACGCGTACTCCACGGATCTTGACTTGTTGATCAGAGCGACCCAAGAACTCGAGTTGACCGGCATCGTTCCATCGCACGACATCCCCGGTGCGGTACATGCGCTCGCCGGCACCAGTGGCACCAAAGGGCGCAGCGACAAAACGCTCCGCGGTGAGCGTCGGAGAAAGGTACCCTCGCGCCAGTCCGTGTCCCATCACGTACAGCTCCCCCGCGGCGCCGACCGGAGTGGGCAGCAACGACGAATCCAACACCACAGCGGAAACGCCGTCGATCGGGCGCCCGATCGGAGTATCACCACCAGGCTCGAGCGGCTCGCTCATGAATGCCGCGACGGTTGCTTCACTGGGCCCGTACGAATTCACGATGTCGACGTGACTCGACCACGCATCCACTAGCGCTCCCGGCGGTCGCTCGCCGCCGACGTTCAAGACTCGAAGTTCCGGCAAAGCCCGAGGATCCATCGTCAACGGAACCGATGGCGTCGAGTTCAGGTGCGTGACGCCTTCGAGCCGCAAATAGTCTTCGAGGTCCACTCCGCCGATCAATCCGGGAGGAACGATCACTGCGGTCGCGCCGCAGCCGTGTGCAAGCAGAATCTCGAGGATCGCCACGTCGAACGATGTGTTTGCAAGGAGCGCGACGCGGGAGGAACTATCGATGTTCAGACGCCGTGCGTGAGAACGCAGCAACGGCACAATGCCTCGGTGCGTGACCGCGACACCCTTCGGTCGCCCGGTAGAACCAGAGGTGTAGACCACGTAGGCGGTGTCGTCCAGAGACAGGTCGGCGATAGATGAACCCGCCCCCACGCGTCGATCCACCGGCCCTTCGACGGTCTCGTCGCCACTGGGATCAACGACGCACACCCAAGCCGGCACGTCCACGAGTTCGCCACCGACCACAACCGACACGTCGGCGTCGTCGAGAATGAAAGCGACACGCTCGGAGGGTGTTTGAGGATCCACGTAAAGAAGGACAGCACCAGCCCGCACTACCGCGTGGAATGCAACTACGGAATCGGTCGAGCGCCCGGTGAGGATCCCGACGACGTCGCCTCGTCCGACTCCGTTCTCCACGAGCAAGGCGCAGAGTGCATCCGCGCGAGCGCCGAGCTGGTCGTAAGTGACGTCCACACCTTGCTCGCGGATCGCGACAGCACTCCCCTGCCCTGCGCCGCCTCTGATGACCGAATCGAGCGTCGCGAATCCGTCCGTCCGCGGACCCAGCGCGGGGACCAGATCCTTCACTTCGTCCGTCGAGAGGATGGGGAGGTCACCGAGCGCACGGGTAGCCGAGTCGAGGAACCCCTCGAGTAGCCGAACGAACTGACGATGATGCATCGCCAGGTCACGTTCGCTGTAGAGGTGCGGATTGGCTTCGAAGGACAGGCGAACGTTCTCCCCCGCGATCGACGGATAGATGCTGAAGAACAGGTCTTCGGTGGGGCCGGATGTGAGGACGTGAAACTCGCCGACGACGTCGCCGAGCCGAATGGCTTCGTGAAACATCATGACGTTCACGGCCGGGCCCGCCGCCTCACGGGATCCGCCCTGACCCTCCTGGAAGCCCATGTCCTCGTAGCGGAATCGCTGGTGGCGTAGTGCACCGGTCATCTGAACCGAGATCTGACGCACCAGTTCTCGTGGCGACAGATCCCGTTCGAGTTGCGCACGAACAGGCACGATGTTGGACAGCATCCCACCTGAACGTCTCGACGTCGCCGTGGTGCGGCCGGACACCGGCAAGCTGAGGACTACGTCATCGGAATCAGTCATGCGACCGAGATAGGACGCGAATGCACCGACGAGGACCGCCACCTCGGAGGTAGTCCACTCGGTCGCGACATCCGAAAGCTGTTTTGCAAGAGTTGGATTCAGTGTCCGCACCATCATGCGCTGCGGCATGGACGTCAGGCCGGCGCCGTCGGCGAGGCGAACCGGGCGGGGCAGGCCTTCGGACATCTCCGTCCAGTACTGCTCGTCCGATCGATACCGCGACGAGGATCGGTAATCGACGTCGAGGTCATGCAGTGCACGTACCCCGAGACCACCGAAAGGAGTCAGCGTCTTGCCATGAACCAGATGCGAATAGCGCTCGGCCACCCGAGCGGTGAGTGTCATCGCCGCATGTCCGTCGAGCACGAGGTGATGGGCGTGCGAGTACCAGTAGTAGTGCTCATCTGCCAGGTGAAGCAAGGTTGCCGAGATCAGGCGGTCAGACATCACGTCAAGTGGCCGTGAGTATTCCGCTGTCATCCACTCGTTCGCGCGCTGAACCGGGTCGCGGTCGCTGCGTAAGTCGAGGTATGCGAGATCGTCGACGATCGAATGATCGACGACCTGTGCCGGCTCGGCATCGGTAGCGACGAGGCGAACGAACGGCGACTCCAATTCATGACATGCCGTATTCGTTGCCTCGATCAGCGCGTCGACGTCAACCGGTCCGCGTAGTTCCACGTACTGAGCCACCACGAACGGAGTTGACGGACTCAATTGCTGCGCGAACCACAGCGCGAGCTGAGCCCGAGACAACGGAAAAGCACTCAACCCGTCACCTCACATTTCACCAGCCTTGTTTTTCACGAACGTTCGGTGGCTGATCACGTGAATCCATGGGAGCGAACACCACGAACGGCCGAACCGAACCCTACTGTCTCGTCTAAGTTTTCACCACTGGGCCAACACTGCTAGACATGTCGACGCAGCTTTCACGCACTCAAACGTCAGGAGCTTCAGCGGATGAACAACGACACGGTGGGACCAAAGTCCGACGACGATTCCGGGGCTGAACCGAGCGGCTCCAACACCATCCCACCGAGGGGCCCGGAGCGCGAAACCAAGGGGGCGGCCGCTTTTCTCCGAAGCCGTAGAACGGCAGTCGCGATCACCGCAACGACGCTGGTAGTGGGCGGTTTCGTGGCATGGCTCGGGTACACGGCATACGAGGCGAAAGACAACCTGGAGGCGGCTCGCGACCACGCACAGTCGGCGAAGAGCGCTCTCCTGGCCGGAGATACGGGAGTCGCAGAGTCTGCCGCGGCGGAAGCCGATCGCGAAGCATCGGCCGCATACGACAACACCCATTCACTCCCCTGGAACATCACCGCCGCAATTCCCGTCATCGGGTCGCCGTTCGAGTCGACGCGCCGGATGACCGAGGTCGTTCAGGGGCTTACGCGTGACGTTCTCGGTCCTGCCGTGACTACCGGAACTTCACTCGCACCAACGGAATTGGTGCAGCCCGGTGGGCGCTTGGCACTCGCACCGTTACGCGAAGCGGAACCGAAACTGGCCGAAACAGCTATCGCCGCGGAATTGCTGTCGTCGCAGGCACAGGAAGTTCCCGAATCGAAGTACCTGGGCCGAGTTAACGATGCCAGAGCAGAATTACAGTCGCAGACAAGCGAACTGGCTACCCTCCTGACGAACACCGCCACCGCGGCGCGCATCGCACCGGCGATGCTCGGCACCGACGGACCGCGCAACTACTTCATCGGTTTCCAGACCAATGCGGAAGCGCGAGGAACCGGCGGCCTGTTGGGTGGATACGGCATCGTCCGAGTCGACGACGGCGCCGCTCGGGTGGACACACTCTCCCCCAACTCCGAACTAACACTGGACAATCAACCGATAGACCTTGGTCCTGACTTCAACCAGCTGTACGGAAACAGTCGACCGACCACCGATTTTCGCAACAGCAACCTCAGCTCGCACTTTCCCTACGCAGCGCAGATCTGGCAGTCCCTGTGGTCACAGGAGTCCGGGGGTGAGCTGGTCGACGGCGCGATAGCGACCGATCCGATAGCACTGAGTTACCTCCTCGAGGCGGTGGGACCAGTAGAGATGCCGGACGGAGAGTCGGTCACCGCCGACAACGTCGTTGAGTTGACCGAGTCGACCGCGTACGCACGCTTTCCCTCCGACAACAAGGCACGAAAGCAGTATCTGCAGACAATCGCGGCCCGTGTCGTGGCGAAGATGACCGGGAACATCAAGTCGCCGAGCGCATTACTGGAGGCTCTGGGCAGAGGTGTCAGCGAGGGCAGAATCGCAGTGTGGAGCTCTCACCCCGACGAACAATCGGTTCTTGCCGACACCGTCCTCGGGCACACCATTCCCGATGATGCGGCTCCGTATGCCGGTGTGGTGATCAACAACCAAGCCGGTAACAAGCTCGACTACTACCTCACACGAGAAATCGACTACACAGCCCAGACGTGCACCGGCGACACCCGAAAGACAACGGTCACCGTTCGACTGACCAACAACGCGCCCGACGCCGACCTGACCGAATATGTCAGCGGGATCGTCGACAACCCCGGACGACTGCCCAATGGCACCAATGTGGCTGCAGTCACTCTGCTTGCGACAGCCGGCGCCAAACTCGATGCCGTCTCCGTGGGTGGACAGATTTCGTTTGCCGTCAACGGAACTGAACAGGGTCACCCGGCCTACATGACCAGGGCCGTCATTCCGCGAGGCCAGACGGTTGAGCTGAAGTTCGATCTGACCGAGCCCACAGCCGAGGGCGAAGCTCGCGTACCGGTCCAGCCGCTGGTCGACGACCCGAAGATTACCGTCGACGTGCCTACCTGCTGAGCTTGACCGGCAAACGTCGACGAGGCCCCTGGCATGTCGCCGTTTGTCGGGCTCGTGAACTTTCAGCAGATTTGAAACTTTGGCGAAGGCTAGCCTATGCTTCCTGACGCGCCTGGAACCGGCCGTCGGCTGCGATCCGTCGGAGTCTCACTCCTCGGCGCATCGACAACGGAAGGTTCCCCATGCGATACGCCCGTGTGCGCTCACTTCGCCGAACTGTGGCGCTGAGTGGATTGGTCATTGCTGCCCTGGTAATCGGCGGATGCAGTAACAACGACACCGCAACCCAATCGAGCAGCAGCGACTTCGAAACCGTCACCATCGAAAGTGCGCTCGGAAACGCCGTCATCACCGAAAAGCCCGAGCGAATCGTGACTCTCGGCATGGGGTCGGCGGAGACCGTAATCGCGCTCGGCACGATCCCCGTCGGCGTCGAAAAGTACGCATGGGGCAGCGACGACACCGGGTATCTGCCGTGGGTGCACGAAGCGGTCACGAAGCAAGGTGGCGAACTGCCAGAGCAGTTCACCGGCGGAACCGATCTCAACATCGAGGCGATCATCGCTCTCGAACCCGACCTGATCCTCGCCCCCTGGTCCGGCATCACACAGCAGCAGTTCGACTCACTCAACGCGTTCGCGCCGACCGTCGCCTACGCCGAGAGCCCCTGGACCATCACGTGGGAAGACCAGATCAACGTCATCGGCAAAGCCATGGGCGAATCCGAGAAGGCGACAGCCGAAATCGACAAGATCAAGTCGCAGTTCGCGGAATCGACTGCAGCACATCCGAACTACGCCGACGTCAGCTTCTCCTTCATCTACAACACGGGCCCAGGAACCCTCGGCGTCTTTTTCGCCGAAGAGCAGCGTGTGGCCATGGTCCGCGCACTTGGCCTGCAGGTGGATCCCGTCGTCTACACCTTGACGGAATCTGAAGGAACAGACTCCGCCGTCATCGGCCTCGAGAACGCAAACCTCCTCGACAAGTCCGACCTGCTTTTCACCTTCTACTCGGACCCGGCCAACCGGGCCGAGATCGAAGCGCAGCCCGCTTACCAGGCAATCCCCGCTGTGGCTCGGGGAACTGTCATCGCTCCGACCGAACAGCCCTTCGTCACCGGTTCCTCGATGATCAACCCTCTGACCGTGCCCTGGTCGCTCGAGCGCTACGTGCCGATGATCGACAAGGCAATCGCGAAGCTGAACAAGTGATGTAGATCAGCATCGTGCGATCGAGAAACCCGCGTCCTATTCGGACGCGGGTTTCTTGCCGTCGCGTTCAGCTTTGAATCGCATCCACTCACTGCTCAGCATGCGATTGTCGATGATCCACCCCATGTAATCGCGCATGTTGAGCACACGAATGTACGCGGGACCGTTGGGATTTGCGTACTGCAGGGCCTCGGTCGCAAGCTTGCGTTGATTCTCGAGATACACGTGCTCTGTTTCGAGGAATCCGCCCCACACGTCGGAATCCATGACGTAGTAGTGAGTCCGATCCCGAGGCTTGCGCGTGAGCTTGACGAACCCCCGGTCGATCAACCGACGAATGTAGGTGGACACCGATCCGCGACTTGCTCCGAGTGCCTGCGCCAACTCTTCGGCGCTGACCCCTGGCGACTCGCTGATCAACAGATAGCCCGCAATACGTCCTTCGATGCGGGCCCCACCGCCGGACTGCCAGTACACGGAGAACTGATCGATGAACCAGGTGGAGAAATCGTCACCGCGAGCAGGGCTGGCATCGCCCATTCGTTGAGCCTCCGACGTCTCTAGGTACGAACAATTCGCCACTATTGTGCCAGCACCACCGTCACCGAGCCGAAATCACCAAGCCTGGAGTGGTTGCAATGAACTCGAGCTGTTCGATCGTCAAGGGTGGCGCTGTAGTGGTGTCGGCCGATTTCACGAACTGGGTAATCACCACGGTTTCGCCGGAGGGCTGGACAACCCGGACCGTGTCATCGCCCGAGCCATCGGGATCGACCAGGCGAGTCACGGTCGTGGAGCCTGGCAACGTCAGTGTCTCACCCGGTTCCGGCACAGCGGTACCAACTGATATTTCGACATCGCTGCTGCCGTCCGCTGTCGAGGCGACGATCCGCTCGCACACTCCTCCCTGTCCGTAATCATCTGGAACCAACGAACCGAGCGGGCGCTCCAAAGTGACGCCTGCCGCGCCGAGATCCTTCCAACGTGCATCGAGCAACTGATTCAGTCGGTCGATATCCATGCGCGACGCAGGTGGACCGGCATTCACAGAATCGGTGTAGCAGGATGCCATCGGCGGCGGCGTCGAGTCTGGAACCGGCGCAGTCACCGCAAGCCCCGGCGCGGTCGCTAACGCGATCAGTTCGTCCATCGTCAAAAGCGGACCAGTATCCGTCGAAGTCTCCGTCGACGTGTCGACGCTGGCAACAACCCGGGATCCATCACCGAGATACGCGACGACACCGCGCTCGCCCCCGACTTCCGAACCGTCTTTGTCTTCGAAATCGGCTCTGTCCTCGAAATCTGAGATATCGAGCACTGTTCCGTTTTCGAGATGCTCCCGCCGATCCACCAGACCCTCCAAGCACGGCGGCACCGGCTGATCCCATGCACGCACCTGAACCGAGATATCCGCAGTCCGCCCGACGCGAGTCAAGGTTCCCTTCGCCGACGTAGAACCGCTGAACTCGATCGGGTCGACCCCGTCAGGAAACGAGGCACCCCGGTAATTCTGGATCGGCGCAAACTCGAGCGATTTCGATGGACTCGCAAATGCAACGTCGACATCGGAAGGCAGCGATTCGAGTAGTGCGTCGCTCATGGCGGTGGCCTTCGGTCCCGAGAACCATGGATAGTCCGGGTCGTCATAGCCGGGCTCACCGGCAAAACCGTAGTTGATACGCACCGGCGGACCCGGCGATGCCACCGAATCGCAGCCGGGAATCGACGTGCCCGTGTCTTCGTTCGTCACCGCCGCGACAACAGTTCCCAAGGCGACGATCGAGACGATCACCAGCCCGTCACGCCAGGTCCATTGCTCGCGGCGACGGTTCGACTCGTGTGCGGTGCGCCCAGACATTTCTCGATCATTGCCTACCACAACAACTACGTCGCTATCCGACATACCCGCTGAGGTCGTAGATCGTGGAATTCCCCACCGTTGTCGACGTGAAATTCGCTTCGACCCATTCCTGGATGACACTCGACGTGCTGTCCCCGCTTTGGCCCTCTCGCTGGCTTCCGCCCTGGCCACCGGCAATGTAGTAGTGAATTTTTCCGTCTGCCACGTACTGGATGAATTGATCCAATGTCGGTGCGGGATCGGAACTCCAACCGCCGATCGCCATCACCGCGGTATTGCTGGCCAACTCGTAGGTTGCTGCGCTTTGCGAGCCGTTGGTCGCGGCCGACCACGTGGTGCCCGCATTGACCAGCATTGCCGTCAACTCGGAAGTACTTTCGCTGCCGCTACTCAGTTCTTGCCCGTTCGACGCCGGATTTACAGTCGCGTCAGAAGAATTCGGCGGAGCGTCACCGTTTTGCAGCTCTGGGCCCCCACCCATACCTCCTCCCCCGCCCATTCCGGAGTCGGACACGGCGCCGGTTGGTCCGGCCGTCGGGATGGATCCGCCGTGCGCTGTTGCGGCAGTGGCAATCGCGTAAGACGCAGAACCGGTTATCCCTGCCAACGATCCAAGAATCAATCCAGCGACAGCGAGCTTGCGGAATCGATCCTTGGCTCCCACGAGAACCAGGATCGCGCCGACGACAGTGCCCGCCAACAGAATCCACTTCAGCATCGGCAGCCAGTCGGCATTGCGGTGCAACAACACCCAACTCCAGATTCCTGCGGCCAGCATCGTCGCAGCCAAGCCGCAACGTCCGATCCAACGGGCACGGACCAACCACAGAGCGTATCCACCGGTCCCGATCATCCCCGCGACGGCGGGCGCCAGCGCAACTGTGTAATAGGGGTGGATCGTGCCGGACATGTAGCTGAAGATCAGGCCGATAACGAGAAACCAGCCACCCCAAAGGATCAACGACGCACGGACAAGATCTGTGCGCGGTGCGCGTCCCCGAGCGAGCAGTCCGAACACCACTGCGATCAGTGCCGCAGGTATCAGCCAGGAAATCTGGATACCCATCTCGCTGCCGAACAGCCGTTCGAGTCCGGCACTTCCCCCGAAGCTCGAACCTGCACTGCCACCGGCCATTCCGCCACCGCCACCGGTGCTCCCGAAAAGTCGACCCAATCCGTTGTATCCCAGTACCAAGTCCATGACGCTGTTGTTGGTCGATCCGCCGATGTACGGGCGAGAATCGGCGGGCCACAGCCACACTGCCAACACCCACCACCCAGCCGATATGACAACGGACGCAGCACCGATCACCAGGTGGACCAGGCGAGTCCGCAAGCGCACCTGTCCGGCGATCAAAAACGCGGCACCAAATGCAGGCAACACCATCAGCCCTTGCAGCATCTTGGTGAGAAAGGCAAACCCCAGCGCTACTCCTGCGAGCGCCACCCACATCGCGGCTCGACGACCGATCGCCGTGCCCATAGCCCGAATCACGAAGTAGCCGGCAAGAGTCATGAGCAGAACCAACAGTGCATCAGGATTGTCGAACTTGAACATCAGGGCGGCAGCGGGCGTAGCTGCCAAAACAGCTCCCGCCACCAAACCCGCAGCGGGCGACGCCACTCGTTTGACGGCCGCGTATACGAGCGCTACTGATCCGACGCCCATCAATGCCTGCGGAACTAGAAGACTGGCACTCGAGAATCCGAAGATTCGTCCGGACACACCCATGACCCACAATGAAGCGGGCGGTTTGTCGACAGTGATGAAATTCGAGGTATCGAGGGAACCGAAGAACCACGCTTTCCAATTCTGGGAGCCGGCCTGCGCCGCTGCAGCGTAGAAGGTGTTGGCGTAGCCACTCGCGGTCAGATTCCACAAATACAGGACTGCCGTTGCTGCCAACAGGATCGTCAGCGCCAATCCTGTACTGCGCGTGCGGAACCACGACGGCGAGGGCTCCGCGCGGTGGGCAGTTGGTGCCGGCCGCTGACGCGGGGCCGGATGCAGAACGGCGGTCATCAGGAAGTCCCTTCACGAGTTACTGTCCTGCCAACGATCGCGTCTCCAACCCTGGCGGCACTGGGAGCCGGCTGGAAAGTTGCTGTGAATGGCTCAGGTCAGGGAGCGCTCGAACAGCACGACGCTGAACCAACCGGTGTCGGCATCGTCTCCGAAGTCACGACGCCCTACCTCGGTAAAACCGGCGTCCAAGTAGTAGCGGCGCAACCGCACGTTGGTTTCTACACAATCGAGCCGCAGGTACTGCGCGTTCTCGTCCGCGGACCGTCGATGGGCCCAGACGAGTAAGCGTTCGCCCATCGAGGTTCCCGAGAATTCTCGATCGATAACCAATCCGTGCACGTAGCCGGCAGGCTCGTTCGAATCGGGCCAGACCACAGGGTCCGACCAGATCAACCGCAGGGCACCGACAATCCTCGACTGCTCCCGGTCTCGCGCAACAAAGAACTCCCCTCTCGAAATCTGCTGCTCGACCTGCTCGACAGACACTTCACGCGGGCGCCACTGGATGATTCCGCGTTCTGCCAACCAGTCTTCTGCCGCGTGCCGCAGCGCCAGAATCTCCGGCCCATCGGTCTCGACCGCTTGCACAACGTCCACAACCATATGACCTCCCCCATATCTGCAGCCGTTCACAACAACACGGCCTCCAGGCCCCAACCCGGGTGTATCTCCGAGTTGAAGCCTATCGGCGTGAAGTTGTGCGCCTGAACGGGTGTCACCACTCAGTCAGGTTTTGAATGTGGTGTTGGCCGGTCGCGGGTGCTGGCCGGGGTCGATCGAGAGCGGCGGGATGAACCACGGTTTGTTGTCGACCCCGATCCGGATCACCCACTTCCCGACGAACTCTGATTTGCGGTGCATCAACCGATGATGTGAACGGCACAGCAGGACCAGGTTGTTCATCACCGTCGGCCCGCCGTTCGCCCAGTGCCGGATATGGTGCGCATCCGTCCAGGCGGGCACGCATGTGCAGCCCGGGAACGCGCAGCCCTTGTCCCGGGCGATCAACGCCACTCGCTGTTCGGCGGTGACCAATCGTTTTCCTGGTTGCGCATCCAAGGGCGCGCCGTGATCGTCGAGCAGAACGGTCGACAGGAAACAATCACACCCGAGAAGCCTGGTCTGCGATACGGACAGTGGTCCGAGCCAGGGCATGTGCCCGACATCGAGATCCGACAAGTCCAGATCGGGTGAGCCTTCGTCGTCCACATCAGAAGGCGACGCGGCGCAATCCCGATGCTCCGCCAAATCACGAGCATTGATGTGCACATTCACATGCGGACGCTGACCACCATCGGTACCGGTTTTCGCGCAATCGAGATAACGCCGGATCAGTTCCGTGAACCCATCCGCAGTCCGCTTCGCCGCCGACCGAGAATCCGGGGTTCCATCGAGTGCCGGGGTCGGCATCGTCAGATTCGACAACGCCGACAACAACATTTCCCCGGTGAGAGCATCGAAATCACCACGCACCACCACCCGACCATTCAAGGTCGACGCGATCCGCAACTCATTGAGATCGACATCCTCGGCGGGCGGGATCTCATCCGATTCGAACAACCGCTCCAACGTCGCGATCACGTCCCGCACCTTCGTCGTCGTCGCCTCCACACCCGACGCAGCAGCCAACAACAAATCGATACAGCGAGGGAGCGCCTCCTCCGACATCCCCTTCGGCGGTGACTCACAGAACGCCACGATCAACACAGCATGATCGAACGAGCAATCCCCGCCATCGAACCGAGCAGCCACCGCCGGAAACGGCCGCAAAGCCGCACCCAACGCGGCGATCTTCTTCCCGTCCCGAACCTGCAGCATCGTGTTCGCCGCCAACCACGCACCCACTCCGCGGCTGGCAATCACCTGATCATCCGGGCGCAACGACAACTCGTCCACCACCGCCACTCGAACGGCTTCCAGGCGCAGAATCTCCGCACTCGCCTCGACAGCAGCAGCAGCAGCAGCACGCAACTCAGAAGCAGACAACTGCCACAACCGTCCACGTAACCCCACCGCAGAACCAGACACCACATCCGACAACAAGACACTCATTGAATCCCCCGATCCCCTCCCCAAAGGATACTCGAACACCCGTTCGAGTCAAGAGTGGTAGACCTCGAGCGCCCGCGCTACCGATTCGTCACCCGCAGGTAGCAACGGCAGTCGCACATGGGGAGACGGAATCTGTCCCAACGCATGCAATACGCCCTTGATCACAGTCGGGTTCGGTTCGGAAAACAGAGCTCCGGACAGCTTCGACAAACTCCGCCCGAGGTCACGGGCGCCGTCCACATCGCCACTGTCCCAAGCTTTTACCAAGCGGACGAACTCAGCGGTCGACAGATGAGCGGACGCCAAGATGCCACCGGCCGCACCCAAGGCCAGAAGAGGCGCGAGAAACAGATCATCCCCCGCCAGTACGGCGAAGTCGCCCGGAAGATCCGCGAAGAGTTCGACGGCAGCTGCGTCGATACCGCCCGCGGCATACTTCACACCAACAACCCCGGGCAAAGTACCCACCTCCTGCAAAGTGCCGCTGTCCAGATCGCACGCAGTCCGGTACGGCACGTGATAGACGATCAGCGGCACTGGGCTGGACGACTGCAGATGCGCGAAATGCGCCACCACACCGGCTTTCGACGGCCTCGTGAAGGAGGGAACCGGCACCAACGCCGCCGAGACCTCAGGCCACCGAGCCAGCCTCCCGAGCGCCTGCGCACTGGCCGCCGTGTCGTTACTGCCCGCGCCGACGATCAACGTCGCACCTCTCGCACGGCACACATTCGCACAGATATCCAGAACGGTCACTCTCTCCTGTTCGGTGAGTGTTGCGGCTTCCGCTGTAGTCCCCAGCGCAACGAGTCCGACCGCACCCTCGGAGAGGACCTGGTGCGCAAGCTGTTCGAGTGCATCGGTTGCAATACGACCGTCGCTCTCGAAGGGCGTGATCAGTGGAACATGGATTCCGGCCAGGTCAACTCGAGTCGTAGTCATAGAACTCAGCCTCACCGAACAAACCTTGTAGGTCTAGTTCGCATTTCCATCGTCGAGCGTAAGCTGAGCTGATGCTCGATGTTCGCCGACTGAAGCTCTTGCGCGAACTAGCGCTGCGCGGAACCATCGTTGCCGTTGCCGAGGCGCTGTCGTTCAGTCCCTCCGCGGTGTCGCAGCAGTTGGCCGTCCTCGAACGTGAAGCCGGCGTGCCGCTGCTGGAACGAACAGGCCGTCGCGTCCGACTCACACCCGCCGGTGAGAACCTCGCACGTCATGCCGAAGCCATCCTGCAACGCCTGGAGCAGGCGTCAGGTGAATTGGTCGACGCACGTCGTGGACTGGCGGGGCCGCTGCGCCTCGGAACGTTCCCGACCGCGGCACGGGCGATCCTCCCGGCGGCATTGATCGCCCTGTCTCGCGAGCATCCCGGGTTGGAACCGATGGTTTCGGAGATCGACCCGGCGGACGTCGCCGACGACCTACGAGCTGGGACTCTGGACTTGGCGTTGATTCACGACTACGACTTCGTCCCTCGCCCCACCGAACCGGGCCTGACGACATTGCCGCTGTGCAGCGAAGCCGTGTACCTCGCATCGAGTGACATCGAGTCAGATCCCCACGACGCTGTCGCATCGCTGACCGACTGCGTAGAACGTCCCTGGATTACCGCAATTCCCGGAACTGCTTGTCATGCAATGACTATTCGCGCATGCCAGGCAGCTGGATTCACCCCGAAAGTGCGACACCACATCGACGAATTCGCCACCGTTCTCGCCCTCGTCGCTGCGGGACAGGGTGTTTCGCTGGTTCCTGAACTCGGAGCAATCCATCCGCCGCTAGGTGTGCGCCTGACGCCGATGCCCATTCGACGAAGGACCAAGATTGCACACCGAGCGGGCTCCGACGCTCACCCGGCGGTCGCAACCGTGACAAACGCGCTTCGCTCGGCCGTCCCGCAACTGCTGGACGCCGAGCAATAGCGACACCTACATGTCGAGCCCGAGGTCGAGGACCGTCACCGAGTGCGTCAAGGCACCGACAGCGAGGTAGTCGACGCCGGTTCGGGCGTACTCTGCGGCAACGTCGATGGTGAGACCACCGGATGACTCGAGTTTGGTTTCTGGAGCAACAGCGTCTCGGCGCTGGACCGCGATCTGCGTCTGCCACAGCGGGAAGTTGTCCAGCAGAACAAGTTCCACGTTCTCCGCCAGCACCTGATCGAGCTGAGTGAGGTTGTCGACCTCAACTTCGCACTCGATGTCCGGGGCGAGCTCACGGACCGCACGAAGTGCTGCGACCACCGAACCGGCAGCAGCAACATGGTTGTCCTTGATCAACGCCGCGTCGCCCAATCCCATACGGTGGTTGACGCCTCCGCCCACGTGGACTGCATATTTCTGCAGAGAACGCAGTCCGGGCAGCGTCTTTCGGCTGTCCCGCACTTTGGCATGAGTGCCGGCAATGGCGTCGACCCACTGTGATGTCGCCGTGGCGATTCCCGAGAGATGGCAGACGAGGTTGAGCATCGTGCGCTCTGCCGTGAGAAGTCCGCGGGTGGGCGCGACAACGGTGAGCACCGATTGACCTGGCGCAACCCGAGTTCCGTCGGCCACCCGATCAACGACCTCGTAGTTACCCGCGCCGATCACCTCGTCGAGAACAAGCAGTCCGACGTCGATGCCGGCGACAGTACCCGAGGAGCGTGAGACGACCGACGCCTTCGCGACCGCATCGGCGGGAACCGTTGCGGTAGAAGTGATGTCGGGTCCATAGCGCAGATCCTCGTCCAGAGCGAGCCTGACCAATGTGAGCAGCTCGTCACGGTCGAGCGGCGCGGGCAGGATCTTCTGCTCGGTCATCAATGAACTCCTGTCAACAACATGTCGGGTATTTCGAGCGCTCCATCGGCACCCATCTTGATCCGAGTGCTGCGACGCTGATTCGGATCTGTTTCAGGATAGTCGGTGCGGGCATGGCAGCCACGGCTCTCGGTTCGCGCCACGGCCACGTCGACCAATGCAGTCGCGGTCAACGTGAGCGCCGCGTCTTCGAGGTCCGGAGCAGCCACCGCCACTGTCTGTTCGGCGTCGGCAAGCGCGGCTCGCGCAATCTGGAGACCGCCTCCGTCGCGAACCACTGACGCGTGTGCCGTCATGACGGACTGCACGGTCTCTCGCGGCAGGATCGGCATCGGCTTGCGCACCACGTTGACCACTTCGGCATGAACCTCGCGACGCTCGGCAGCTGCGATTCCTGCACGCTCCCCGACTACCAAACCCTCGAGAAGGCTGTTGGACGCAAGACGATTCGCGCCGTGCAATCCCGTGCGAGCCACTTCGCCTGCTGCGTAGAGACCAGGCACTCCCGTTCGTCCATGGACGTCGGTGGCGACTCCGCCGCACGAATAGTGCGCGGCCGGAGCGACCGGAATTAATTGGGTGCGTGGATCGATGCCCGCTTCGAGGCAGGACGCCGTGATGGTCGGGAATCTCGAATCGAAACCGTCGAGCTTGCGAGCGTCGAGATAGACGTGATCAGTGCCGAGATCGCGTAGGCGTGCTGCGATTGCCCTCGAGACCACGTCACGCGGGGCGAGATCACCCAGCGGATGAACACCTGCGGTGACCGAATCACCGTTGGTGTCGACAAGAATCGCGCCCTCGCCGCGGACCGCCTCACTGATCAGGGGTCGGCGGCCTACCCCGCCCGGAGTGAAGAGCACCGTCGGATGGAACTGAACGAACTCCAGGTCCGCAATCGCCGCACCGGCTTCGAGTGCCAACGCGATTCCGTCGGCAGTCGCTCCGGGCGGATTTGTGCTGCAGGCATACAGCTGACCGAGTCCGCCGGTAGCGAGCAGCACCGCGGGCGCATGGATCACTCCGAGGCCTTCCGGCGAGGAGACGATGAGTCCGCACACCCCACGCCGGTTGGTCACCACCTGGACTGCCGCTGCACCGAACAGAACGGGGAGCCCGGCAGCATTGAGAGCCCGCTGCACTTCCGCGCCAGTGGCGTCGCCGCCGGCATGGATGATCCGACGCGTGCTGTGCCCACCCTCGCGGGTGCGCGACACCTCGCCGTCTCGCCCGCGATCGAAGACCGCTCCCAACGCGGCCAGCGCAGCAACAGCGTCGTGACCAGCTTCGACGATGGAATAGACGGCTTCCTCGTCGCACAAACCGACGCCGGCCTCACACGTATCCGAAACGTGCGACTCGACGGAATCGGTATTCAGATCGTCGACGACCGCGATGCCGCCCTGCGCGTACTGAGTCGCGGTGTCCGTCGGACCGCCCTTGCTGACCGTGAGTACTTTCAATCCCCGCAGAGAAGCGGTGCGCGCAGCGGTGAGGCCCGCGACACCGCCTCCCACGACGACCAGGTCGGCATGAGCCTCCCAGGCGAAACGCCCGGCAGGGCTGGTCACTCGCCGCCGCCCGGATTACCGATCTCGATCATGCGCTGCACCGACTTCTGTGCACGCTTGGCCATCTCGAGATCGACGTGGACCTCGTCCTTGCCCTCGAGAAGGCAGCGAAGCAACGCGGCAGGCGTGATCATCTTCATGTACGGGCACGACGCGCGGTCGTTGACGGCCTGGAAATCGACGTCGGGCGCTGCCTTGCGCAACTGGTGCAGCATCCCGATCTCGGTCGCGACCAGAACCTGCTTGCTCTTGGTGACGCGGGCAGCGTCGAGCATTCCGCCGGTGGAGAGAATCTTGACCTTGTCCGCGGGGACCGCGCCTTCACCTGCTAGGTACAGAGCCGAAGTAGCGCAACCACATTCAGGGTGCACGAACAGCTCGGCGTCCGGGTGCGACTTGGACTTGGCCGTCAGCTCGTCACCGTTGATGCCGGCGTGCACGTGGCACTCGCCAGCCCAGATCTGCATGTTGGTACGGCCCGTCACGCGCTTGACGTGAGCTCCCAGGAACTGGTCCGGCAGGAACAGAACCTCGCGGTCGGGATCGATCGAGTTGACCACGTCGACCGCATTGGACGAGGTGCAGCAGATGTCGGTGAGACCCTTCACCTCTGCGGTTGTGTTCACGTACGACACCACCAGGGCGTTCGGGTTGTCGGCCTTCCACTCACGAAGCTGCTCGGCATTGATCGAGTCGGCCAGAGAGCAGCCGGCTCGCTCGTCCGGGATCAGCACAGTCTTGGACGGCGACAGGATCTTCGCGGTCTCGGCCATGAAGTGCACACCGCAGAAGACAATCGTGCCCTCGGGCGCCTCGGCAGCGATTCGCGACAGCGCCAGGGAGTCACCGACATGATCGGCGACGTCCTGAATCGCAGGCAGCTGGTAGTTGTGCGCAAGAATCGTCGCGCCGCGTTCGCGAGCCAGACGTTTGATCTCAGCGGCCCACTCGGGGGTCGCTTCGACTCCGTTGTATCCGCCGGGGCCGTCGTGAATCTGCGAGGCCGATCCCTCCCATAACGTCGTGGTCGTCATGGCGTTCTCCTTCACCGTGAACCCGGGCTCGTCACCCAGTTCAAATCCGGACGGGCTGGCCCGGATTTCCGTATTCGAGGTTTTCGACTTAGGATCGAAAACGTGCCCAATAGTAACACCACCCACGAAGTGCTTGCAGCGGTGTTCCAAGTTCGCACCTTCCCCGCAAGCATCGCCGCAGGTGACGGCGATCACTGCCCGCAAGGTCGTGAAGAGTTGGCCGTGCTGCTGTGGCAGCGTGCACTCAACCCACAGAAGGGCACGTGGTCCCTGCCCGGGGGCACTCTGCGCGACGACGAGGACCTGACGACCTCCGCTCGACGACTCCTCGCCGAGAAGGTCGACCTACGAAAGGTCGCCCACCTCGAACAGCTCTCCGTCTTCAGTGATCCACAGCGCGTGCCGGGTCCGCGCCGCATCGCGTCGACCTTCCTCGGACTCGTTCCCCTCAGCGCCGACCCACAACTGCCACCGGACACGGCCTGGCACCCCGTTTCGAAGTTGCCGGAGATGTCGTTCGACCACGGAACCGTCGTACGGCACGCGCGCAATCGACTTGCCGCGAAACTCTCGTACACCAACATCGCATTCGGGCTGGCCCCGGAAGAGTTCGCGATGTCGACACTGCGCGAAATCTACTGCGCTGCCCTCGGTTACCAGGTCGATGCCACCAATTTGCAACGCGTGCTGGGGCGTCGAGGCGTTCTGACTCCCACCGGCAACACCGCACCGTCCGGCAAGTCGGGTGGACGTCCACCCGCCCTGTACCGTTTCACCGACTCCACCTTGCGGGTCACCGACGAATTCGCCGCACTACGGCCGCCAAGCTGACACCGATCGCACTGTCAGGCAACAGCTTCGAGACTTCCGCGCTGCAACCACACCGAGGTCACGGCGCCGGCCGGATCGATGACCCGATTGATTACACCGAACCGAGTCGTCACCCGATCGAGAATCCGATCGGCCTGCCAACGATCCGTCGGATCGGCGACAATCGCAAAGAAGCGATGGGCAGGTTTTCCCGCCATGACGCGAACCAATTCGGTGACCGTCCGCGCCGTGACTGCCACGCTCCAACCAGCGTCGAGAAACTCGGCGGCCGTGCGCGCACCGTGCTCGAATCCGATGTCCGTGACAAGTACAACTCCCCTGTTGGCGGCGCTCTCTGAAACACTCATTGCCGAACCTCCACTCGGAATCAATCTTCTTGACTCCTATGTAAGTCCGCAATCTTGTGCTTCCCTTGTGCTGGTTCTGTGAGAACTCTGGGGAATTGCGCGCCCCACCTCAGACAGCCCTGGAAAGGCCCGCCCAGAAGACCGTCGAGGCCGCGTTCACCACCTCGCCCACCGGCACGTCGCCCAACATTCCGCCCGCAGCAAGCGTCGCGACGCCGTGGAACGTCGCAAAGGCAACCAGCGCAATACTTTCCGGATCACCGGCGGCAATGTCACCTGCGGCCTGAGCTTCCGAAACGAGCCGGACGGTCAGGTCCATCGTCGCGTGCCCCGCGTTGACGACAGTTTCGGCGGCGCCCGGCGCATGCTTGTTGCTGTACATCAGAGAGAGCAGGCCCGGATGCTCCAGCGCAAAATCCACGTAGGCATTGGCGAGCGAGGAGAACCGGGCCCTCGCGGTCGGTGGAGCATCCGCGACTGCCCGCTCGAGCGCACCGGTCATCCGATGGAATCCACTTTCGGCCAATGCATCGAGCAAAGCCCGGCGATCACGAAAGTGCTTGCCCGGAGCCGCGTGGCTCACGCCCGCCTCACGCGCGAGTTGCCTCAGCGACAACTTGTCGACGCCATCTCGTTCGAGTGTTGCTTCGGCCGACGCCAGGAGTTCCTGTCGCAGGCTGCCGTGATGATACGGCTGTTCGTGGGCGGGCATGGTGGCACCATATCAAAATGTTGTCATTGACAACTATGGTGTCAGTGCCTACATTTGGGATCACCCGAACCGAAGGAGCCACCATGGCCATCGACGTAGCCGGAACCACCGTCCTCATCACCGGAGCCAGCGCTGGGCTCGGAGTGGAATTCGCTCATCGCTTTGCCGCTCGCGGCGCAAACCTGGTTCTGGTCGCCAGGCGGGCCGACCGCCTCGAGGCACTCGCCACCGAACTCCGTGGCGCCCACGGCATCATCGTGACAGTCCTGCCCGCCGACCTGGCCGCACCCGGCGTCGGTGCATCGCTGCACCAGGAGCTGACAAACCGTGGCATCACCGTCGACTCGCTGATCAACAACGCCGGATTCGGAACACACGGGGCATTCGTGGACGAAGATCTCGAGCGCGTCACGTCCGAGATTCAGCTCAACATCGCCACGCTGGTCGAGCTGACACACACATTCCTGCCCGACCTTCTCACCGGCCGCGGAGCACTGGTCAACGTCGCCAGCACAGCGTCGTTCCAGCCGACACCGGGCATGGCCGTCTACGGCGCGTCCAAGGCGTTCGTACTCAACTTCACCGAAGCACTCTGGGCCGAAGCTCGCGGCAGCGGATTGACTGTATTGGCGGTGTGCCCCGGTCCGACGCGCACCGAGTTCTTCGACGTAGTCGGCTCCGAAGACGCGGCGGTCGGGCGAATGCAGACGGCAACTCAGATGGTGGACACCGCTTTCCGCGCACTGGATCGACGCTACGCGCCGCCGACCGTCGTATCGGGACTGCCGAACTGGGTGTCCTCGATCAGCACTCGCTTCGCAACCCGCCGGTTGGGCGCGCTGATTTCCGGGCGACTGTTGGGTGACGTGCGAATGAAAGCCGAAACCAAGCGCTCGTCGACCTCTGCGGCGTAGCGACGCAACAGTTACGGAAGTTTCGGCTGGCTTTCGACTTCGGCCTGTTCGGTGTCGGTGGCCGGATCCCCAGATTCCGGATCCCCGGATTCCGGGTGGTCCCCCACCCCGAGGTCGTCGTACGGATTGAGCACTGCAAGAACCAATGTCACGACGCACGCCGCGAGCGGCTGAAACAGAAGCACGAGCAAAGTTCCGACGTTCGGGGCCCGCGCGATGATCTCCCCGACCGCCGGATTGTCGGCCGTGGGGAAACGCAGTTTTGTCACGCCCGAACCCACGAGTGCCATCAGTCCGGTACCTGCCACTGAACCGACTATCAACCCGCCCAGGGCATAAGGACCTCGACTCAGGCGTGCCAACCAGGCCGCCACCGCCGACAGCACACCGACGATCAGTGCCAGCCAGATGAACACGGCGCTCGCGTCGAACTGATGAAGGCTCTCACCCGTCAACGCGACGCCGCGCCCCTCGGACACCACCAACAGGTGCTCGGCCGGAGCCAAGAACGCCCACAGCACACCGACGAGCACGCTCACGCCCGCAATGGTTGCGGCGATCACGATCGCGGTGCGCAGACGAGTCTGCCGAAGAGAGATCACACAGAGTGACGCTACCTGCGGGCGACGTCGATCGAGTCGACGACACCGTGTCGGGAGCATTTCGCCCACCATCCGTCAGGGCTGACCTGAACGATCATGCGGCGCCCGCACTGCTCGCAGAAGCGAGGAGGCTCGAGCCCCATCGACGCCGCAGTCGGCGTCGGATCGTCGACGCCGTCGACGATCCGACGCCCGGTGAACGGGTTGTACCGCTCCTCGGTCACCGGAGTGCTCACAGAGTGTCGTTCAGTGCTTTGATCGGCATCTGCAGATCCACCAACAAATCCAGATCCTTCTCGGCGGGACGTCCGAGGGTCGTCAGATAGTTGCCGACGATCACGGCGTTGATTCCGCCGAGGATGCCCTGCTTGGCACCCAGGTCGCCGAGAGTGATCTCGCGTCCACCTGCGAAGCGCAGGATCGTGCGAGGCAGCGCGAGACGGAAAGCGGCCACGGACTTGAGCGCCTCACTGGCGGGCAGCACGTCCAGATCACCGAACGGCGTACCCGGACGCGGGTTGAGGAAGTTGAGCGGGACCTCGTCCGGCTCCAGTTCAGCCAGGTTGGCCGCGAATTCTGCGCGCTGCTCCAGCGATTCGCCCATGCCGAGGATTCCGCCGCAGCACACTTCCATGCCTGCTTCACGAACCATCCGAAGCGTGTTCCACCGCTCTTCCCACGAGTGCGTGGTCACGACGTTCGGGAAATGCGACTTCGAAGTTTCCAAGTTGTGGTTGTACCGGTGCACACCCATGGCGGCCAGTTGGTCGACCTGCTCCTGGGTGAGCATGCCGAGCGAGCAGGCGATCTGGATGTCGACCTCGTTGCGGATCGCCTCGATGCCTGCGGCAACCTGAGCGAGCAACCGGGCGTCGGGTCCGCGGACGGCGGCCACGATGCAGAACTCAGTAGCGCCCGACTTCGCAGTCTGCTTGGCAGCTTCCACCAAGCTCGGGATGTCCAACCACGCCGCGCGAACCGGCGACTGGAAGAGTCCGGACTGCGAGCAGAAATGGCAGTCCTCAGGGCAGCCGCCCGTCTTCAGGCTGATGATGCCCTCGACCTCGACCTCCGGTCCACACCACTTCATACGCACATCGTGGGCGAGAGCCAGCAGGTCTTCGAGCCTGTCGTCGTCGAGTCGGAGTACGTCGAGCACCTGGCTTTCGGTCAGGCCAACTCCTCTTTCGAGAACTTGCTCGCGCGCCTGGTCGAGGATGTCGACCGTCGCAGGGGCCGTGCTAATCGGGGGCGGGGTCACAGACGTCTCCTTCGAAACCAGCAAAATTGAACACCGTACAAGTTGAACGGTGTTCACGTTAGAGACGTGGTGGAATACTGTCAAAGGCGGGTCCGATCGACATTCGATCGAAAGCGCTCCACAGCGGGACGAAACGAGGGGAGCAACAAGTGCAGTTGCGACGCGGCGACGTGCTGGACGGCGCCATGGCGATACTCGACGAGTTCGGACTTGCCGACCTCACGATGCGCAGGCTCGCAACGTCACTGGGTGTCCAACCCGGCGCTCTCTACTGGCACTTCCCGAACAAACAGACCTTGCTGGGCGCGGTCGTCGACAAGATCCTCGAAGACCTCGACACCCCCGTCGACGCAGACACGTGGCAAGAAGCGTATTCCGAACTGGCACAAAGACTTCGGTCTGCCCTACTGGCGCACCGCGACGGCGCCGAGTTGGTCAGCGCCACCTTCGCCTCGCGGATGACAAGCAGCAAGGTGCGCGAGCATTTCGTACAAGCCGGGCAAGAATCCGGGCTATCACGCGAGCATGCCCAACTCGCGGCGTACGCCCTGCTGTATTACGTACTCGGCCATACCGTGGACGAGCAGTCCCGAGCGCAGATGGAAGAAATGGGGGCACTTACCCGAGCACCCATTTCCCCCGACTCCCCCGAGGTGATCGGCGGCGGTTCCGACGAGGACCTCCTCGACGGCGATCCGACAGTGCGCTTCCAGTTCGGCCTGGACCTGTTCATCGACGGCATTCGCACTCGCCTGAATTCGATCCCCGATTCAACGCCCATCGAATCGGCTCTACGACACTCCTGACAGTCGGAGTACTGCAGTAGTGCCGGCCGCGACAATCACCACGACCACCAACGGCGCCTTGAACCAGGCGCAGATGCCTCCGGCCACCACGCCGAGCATCCGCGCCGGCCCCGCAACGTCATGCCCGGTGAAGACCGTCGATGTCACAACCACTGCGAGCAGCAGCACCACGACAGCACGATCGAGGGTTTTCTCGGCGAAGCCGGAGAGCTTCACCCGAGCGCGGAGCAGAACGCCACTTGCCCGCAAAGCGTAAGAACCGCAAGCGAACACGACGATACCGATCCAGACCGACGCGGTATTCATCGAACCTTCTCCCGGAACGGTATCGTCACCGCGATACTCAGCAGCGCTACGAGCGGCGCGGTACCGGGCGGCAGGAACGGCGACGTGGCCACCGCGACTGCTGCACCGATCAGGGCGGCAAGCAGCGTCACCTTCTCCTTCAGCGCAGGAAAGACAAGGGCCAGAATGACAACCGGAAACGCGGCATCCAATCCCAACGCGCCGGGGTCTCGGACGACGCTGCCGAGCAGCCCGCCCAGGAGAGCTCCGATCGGCCACGACACCGCGATCCCGATTCCACAGAACCAAAAAGCCGCACGCTTGCGCTCCACCGATTCCTGCGCCATGGCGACCGCGACGCTTTCGTCGTTGACCAGGTGCGCGCCGACCAACTTGCGCCAGCCCGAGCCCCTGCGCCAGCCTGAATCTTTGTAGCGATCCCTGCCGAGGAATGATCCTGCCGACATCCCATAGGCGAAGTTACGGGAGTTGATCAACAAGCCCGCCACAACAGCAGCGGTGGCACTGCCTCCGGCTGCGATGATTCCGATGAACAAGAACTCCGAAGACGCTCCCAGAACGAGTACAGCCAACGCCAAAAGCTGCCACAACGAGAATCCAGCCGATCCTGCCGTCACACCGTAGGACACACCGACGATGGCCACGGAGAGACAGATCAGCACGCTCACCCGAACCGTGTCTCGATCAACTGTTCGCCATAAAGAACGCATGTATTCTATGTTGAACGAAGTGACACCGTTCGTCAAGTAGAACGATCGATCGGAGAATCGAACGATGCCCAGTAATGAAACGGATACAGCGGAGACTCCTCAGAAACTGGTCGCCGTCGCACTCAAACGCGAACGTGCCCGAGCAGGCTTGAGCCTTTCGGAGGTCGCCAGGCGCGCCGATATCGCCAAGTCCACACTCTCCCAACTCGAATCCGGACTCGGAAATCCGAGCCTCGAAACTCTGTGGGCACTCGGAAACGCATTGGGCGTGCCGTTCTCACAACTCGTCGACTCTCAGGCACAGACCGTTCAGTTGATTCGAGCCGGAGAAGGTCCCGCGATTGCGTCGGCAAACGCGTCGTACATCGCGACACTCTTGGCGCCGAGCCCACCGAACGCACGACGCGATCTGTATCGGATAGTCGCCGAACCGGGCGAGCCGCGTATTTCGACTCCGCATGCACGCGGCACCACCGAACACGTCGTGATCGGCACCGGACGGGCGGAGGTCGGGCCCACTGCAAATCCGATCGAACTCGGACCGGGCGATTATCTTGCTTATCCCGGCGACGAGGAGCACATCTTTCGGGCGCTCGAGCCCGGGACGACAGCGATCTTGGTGTCGGAACACACCTGAGCCGCGATGAGTTTCGCCGCTGCGGGAAGTCTGTATCTGGGAGGTGATGTGGCCAGAGCCTCGATTGCCGAAGACAGTAACGACCGACAGCAGGAGGACCCATGTCCGGATCCAGCATCAGCAGCATTTTGCTCTCGAGCACCGACCCCGAACGCTTGCGCGACTGGTACGCCGAGGCGTTCGCCCCGAAGGTCGACCGGACTCCCGGCGAACCCGGCTACGACGTGCTCGACTTCAACGGTTTCTACGTGATGCTCGACAGACGCGACGACGTCGGCGAGACCAACCCCCAGCCGGGTCGCATGTTCCTCAACGTCGAAACCGACGACGCCCGGTCGATCGCACAGCGCATCGATGCGCTCGGCGGAAAATGGCACGCTCCACTCGAAGACCGCGGGGGCAGTTTGTTCGCCACTGCGATCGACCCCGACGGAAACTACGTTCAGATCATCGAGTTCAGCGAGGAAGCCAGGGCCGAGATGGAATCCGGAATGACGGATTCCCAAACCACCTAGTCCGGCAACCGCTGGGAACGGAGATAGTCATGCTTACAGACACGAAAGCATTCAGCGGATTTTCGGTGACAGACATCGACTCTGCAAAGAAGTTCTACGGCGAAACACTCGGGTTGAAGGTAACCGACGGAGACATGGGACTGATTCGCCTACATCTTGCCGGCGGAACCGAGATCCTCGTTTATCCGAAGCCGAATCACGAAGCGGCGACCTACACGATTCTCAACTTCGTCGTCGACGACATCGACACAACCGTCGACCAACTGACCGCACGTGGCGTGGAGTTTCTCAAATACGACGGATTCCCCCAGGATGCGCGAGGCATCATGCGTGGCAACGGCCCCGACATCGCCTGGTTCACCGATCCCGCCGGCAATGTTCTGTCGGTGATCAAGGAGTCCTGACGCGCTTAACCGCTGAACAGCTGCGACTGCCGCTGTTCAGCGGTGTCGGTGTTGGAGCGTTCTGCTGCCGCAGTTTCACGCTCGGCAGCCAGTTGCTCGGCGCTTTTTGCGTCGACAACGGGCTCCGACGCGCTGAGGTCGGAAAACAAGCCACTGCTCGATTCGTTCACATGCCACCCTTTTGCCTGGTCATCGTTGCCGCGCGCAGATAAACCTGCGTTAGAGATCGGTCGATGGCTACTCAATTACTGCCGCCCGTACGGCGCCGACAAGACGCCGATGACTCAGCAGTTCTTCACCCAGTGTTGCACGCCTGTGTTTTCCACGAGAAATTCGGTCCAGACGGGTTGTCATCGCCCGCACGGCGGAGCAATGTGAAAGATGAGCGCGGAGCAGGTCGGCAGCACTTTCGTCGGACACCTGGCCCCTCAATTCACCGCACAATTTTTGGAGGAATCATGTTGGGAATTGCTTTGGGCCTCGGCAGCGCCGCTGTCGGAATCGGCCTCGGACTGCTCGGCGCAGGAGCGGGAATTCTGCTGAGCGACAAGACCGTCAAAACCGCACGACGTGAACTCACCGCCTGACGAGGGCGAGCGCACTGAATTTTTGGGCACTCGGGTCGGTATTCGGGTGAACGCCGCGATGCGACACCCCGCGCAGTGGGTGTTCGCACGGGCCGCGCATCGACGTGGCGTGCATACCGGCGTAGATGTTCCGACGAGCGCGCAGGACGTGCTCGACCGGTTGACGGCACTCCGAATAAGTACGTGGAGTTACGGATTCGACCACAAGTCGGTCCGTCACCTGGGTCCGATGGCGCAAGACTTTGCGGCGATTTTCGGCTTGGGATCCAACGCCCGCCGGATCTCCGCCGTCGACGCGAACGGCGTCTGCATGGCGAGCATTCAAGCGTTGAACCGCAAAATCAGTGCCCTCGAGACAGAAGTCAGCGCGCTCGAGAAGGACGTGAACAGACTGAGACGGGAAACGGGAGACACGAGCACGACTCGGAATGCATTGGAAACAAACAACAATCACATATCCACACCGCTCGACGAATTCGGTGGATCCACCGGTCTGTAGTTTGTTCGGTGTGACCGCCCCTTATTCAGACTCCGACTCAGCGCCCAACGTGATTGCCGCGCTGTTCGACGTGACGTCCGATTCAGTCGGCGACGAACATGTCGAACAGGTACTTGCCGAATTCGGCTTTGGCGCAACCGAGGTCGCGGAGACCGCGGCCCTCATCCGGGCCAGTCGGTCGGAATTTCGGCGACTTCGCCGTCGCGAGAACGAATTGGCGGTTCTCTATTCGAGTGCACGTGAGCTCGCGCAGGTTCGCGACGTGGACACACTGCTGCAGAGGCTGGTCAACCGCGCACACGACATCATGGGCACCGACGTCACGTACCTGTCCGAGTTCGACGTGATCACTCGTGACCTGAATGTTCGAAAGACGGCCGGCGCGGTCTCGCCGGAACTCCAGCATCTGCAAGTTCCTGCCGGCGCGGGACTGGTCAGCGCGATTGCCGAATCTCGAGCAGCCCAATGGGTTCAGAACTACAGCGACTACACGCAGTCGCGCCATGACGAAGTGGTCGATGCCGCGATCGTCGCCGAGGGTCTGGTGGCGATTCTCGGCGTGCCGATGCTCTCCGACGGCCAGATCCTCGGAGTCCTGTTTGCCGCCGACCGCCGGGAACGACGATTTACCGCAGATCAGATCGCCCTGCTCTCTGCGCTGGCTGATCACGCCTCGGTAGTCCTGCAAACCGCGCGGGCGCTGGACCGCGCCGAGGAATCCGCCGCCGAGACCGGGCGAGCACTCGACGAGCTGCGCGAGCACGTGTCCGCGCGGGACAAATCGAACATCGTCCACCAGGATCTGATCCACGCCGTTCTCCGCGGCGGTGGCTACGCCCAGGTTGCACGAACCCTCAGCAGCGCACTCGAACGCAGCACCGTCGTCGTCGACAATGAGCTACGCCCTCTCGTGAAATCCTCTGGCGAGCAGATCACGACGGTGCCGTTGTCGCTACCTCGCGCCGTGTCCGATGCCATCGACCAGAGTCGCCGCAGTGGCCGATGCACGTTTGTCGCCGATAACAGCGAGACCGTGATCCAACTCGTCAGCGCCGTCACCGCCGGAGAATCGTTCCTCGGGGCCATCTTGCTGAATCGTTCGGACGCGCAGATCGGCCCCGTCGAACTCCGGACCGTGGAACGGGCAGCTCAGGTCACTGCCATCCTCGTGTTGCAACACTCGGCGGCGGCAGCAGCGGACCGGCGTGCACGTGACGAACTGGTCGCCGACTTGCTGAGCACTGCCCCCGAGCGCAGGCGCGATCTCGAACGTAGGACCCGAAACCTCGGCATCTCACTCGGCGAACTGGACACCGTCCTCGTGGTGTCGGTCGCTCCGGAACTCCGCACCGCCGCGCTCCGCGCAATCGGGCAGTCTCTGCCGGTAGCGGGGTTGGCGGCGCAGCATGCCGGATTGATCGCGGTGGTCTCGCGCTCGGGAAACCCGGCAGCCGCGGCGACGGTCATTCACCGTCAGATCACCGGTTCGGTAGGACCGCACGCAGTAGTCATTGCGCCGGCGACGGCGGAACGCCCCGAAGAGCTCCCGGCGCGCTTCACCTCGGCGCTGCGCACGGCCCGCCTACTCACGGCATTGGGCAAGACCGACGGCGCGGTCACGACGGCGTCATATCTGCCGTACACCGTTCTGTTCGGCGAAAATCCGGAATCACTTCATCAGTTCATCGACGAAGTAATCGGCCCGGTACTCGCGTACGACCGCGACAAGGACACCGATCTCACCGCGACCCTTCGTGCCCTGGTACGCAACGACGGGAGCCCGACCAAGGCTGCCCGCGCACTCAACTATCACCCCAACACCGTCGTTCAGCGTCTCGACCGCATCCGTACGCTCCTCGGTCAATCGTGGCGGGAAGACGAGAACTTTTTCCGGGTGTCCATGGCGACGAGGCTCGACGAACTTCGGGACGTGGGAACCGAAGAGGCCGGAAGCGGCATCACCGACAGCGCCGATGGTGCATGACACTACAATTTCGACCGATCGATGTGTCGTGAGCACGTGGCCTGGCAAGCATCGACCTCCCTACTGTGAAGCGGAGCACAGAACCACTTCAGGAGGACGACCCCCCGTGTCATCAACCAGCAGCCGATCAACCAACAGCCGCATCGCCGATTTCCGGTCCTACGACGTCGCCGCACGGCGCGCCGAGATCGTTCGCCAGACCGACCTGACCGAAGCAGACATCGCGGTCTACGACGCTGCCGACGGCCTCACCATCGATCAGGCCGATCGCATGGTCGAGAACGTCCTCGGCGTCATCGGCATCCCGGTCGGTGTGGCCACCAACTTCACGATCAACGGCACGGACTACCTGATCCCCCTCGCCACCGAGGAGCCGTCGGTAGTCGCAGCCGCGAGTAACGCTGCTCGCATCGCACGCGGACTCGGGGGCTTTCACGTCTCGAGCACGCAGCCGATCATGCAAGCCCAGATTCAACTCGTCGACGTCGTGGATCCGGCAGCTGCCCGCATCCGACTCCTCGAGGCACGTGAAGAAATCATTGCACTCGCCAACGAGCAGGACCCGAAGCTGGTCAGCGTCGGGGGTGGCGTGAAGGACATTTCGGTTCGCATCGTGTCCTCGGACAAGGCCGCCTACGTCGTCCTCCACCTTCATGTCGACGTACGAGATGCCATGGGCGCCAACGCAGTCAACACGATGGCAGAGGCAATCGCGGATCGAGTAGCCGAGATCGGCGGCGGGCACGTCGTTCTTCGCATTCTCACCAACAAGGCAGATCTGCGGCTGACGCGCGTTCGTGCCGTGTTCGACGCCGAATTGATCGGCGGTGCAGAGGTAGTGGACAACCTGATCCATGCCGCACGCTTGGCGGAGCTGGATCCCTACCGCGCCGCGACACACAACAAGGGCATCATGAACGGCATCAGCGCCGTGGTGTTGGCAACCGGAAACGACACGCGCGCAGTCGAAGCCGGGTGCCATTCCCATGCAGTCAACGCCGACGGGATCTACTCGTCGCTCTCGCATTTCGAGAAGAATGCCGACGGCAACATCGTCGGCACCCTCGAGCTACCCATGCCGGTCGGCCTCGTCGGCGGCGCCACCAAGGTGCACCCGGTAGCGCAGGCCGCAATCAAGATGCTCGGCGTCGAGAGCGCCGAAGAACTCGCCGGCATCATTCTGGCAGTCGGCCTGGCGCAGAACCTGGCTGCTGTCCGCGTTCTGGCCAGTGAGGGTGTCCAGCGCGGACACATGGGGCTGCACGCCCGCAACATCGCTGCCACCGCCGGAGCGCAGAAGAGCGAGATCGACGCCGTGGTTGCACGCCTGATCGCGGACAAGAGCATTCGCGTCGAGCATGCCGAGAAGGTTCTCGCCGAGATCCGCGGCGGAAACTGACGACAATGACCGAAACAGTTGCAGGATCACCGGTGCGGAAGCCGGCGCCTCATCGAGTGCCGGCGCCGGGGCTGCCGACCTCGGTCCGGATCTACGAAGTCGGGCCACGCGACGGACTTCAAGCGGAAACAGCGGTGATCCCGACCGAGACGAAAGCCCAGTTCATCGAACGCCTGGTCGCGGCCGGCTCCCGCACTGTCGAATTGACGAGTTTCGTCTCACCTCGATGGATCCCGCAACTTGCGGACGCGGAAGAATTGATGGGTCGGCTGCACCTGCCGGACTCGGTACGTACGGTCGTTCTTGTCCCGAACCGCAAGGGTCTCGAGCGGGCCGTCGCCGCCGGAGCAAGCGAGGTTGCAGTATTCGTCAGCGCCACAAAGGAATTCGCGAAACGCAACCTCAATTCCACGGTGGACGGCGCGATCGCCGCGGCTGCCGAGGTCACTACGGCCGCCCGAGCCCTGGGACTTCCCGTCCGCGGCTACATCTCCATGTGCTTCGGCGACCCCTGGGAAGGCTCCGTGCCCGTCGAGCGTGTCGCCGACATCGCAAAGACCCTGATCGACAGCGGTGTCACGTCACTCTCACTCGGCGACACCATCGGCGTCGGCACACCTGGCCATGTGCTCGCTTTGCTCGGCGCCCTCCGAGAACGTGGCATCCCCACATCGCAGATCGCCATGCACTTTCACGACACCTACGGCCAGGCGCTGTCGAACGTCTATGCGTCGTTGACCGCTGGGGTATCCGAATTCGACAGTTCCGCAGGTGGTCTCGGACGGTGCCCATATGCCAAGGGCGCGACCGGAAATCTCGCGACCGAGGATCTGGTGTGGATGCTCCACGGCCTCGGGATCGACACCGGCATCGACCTGGATTCGCTCACCGATACAAGCATCTGGATGGCCGAACAGATCGGGCACTCGAGCCCGTCCCGAGTTGTCACCGCCCTCCGCGCAGCACGCACCTGACACCCGCAACGCAAGCCCTCATCTCGCAAGCCCCTCCCTGTACGACCCCGCCATGCATGACACTGGAGAAGACTGATGTCACCACCGCAGCCGGCAACGACGCCGACCACCACAACCGAGCCGACCGAGCAGCAGACATACCTCGAGGTCTGGGGTGACACCGTCAACGGTCGACACCTCGCGATCTCCGTTGCAGTCGGCAGTGTCGTCGGCGCCTCGGCCCTTCTCGCGGCCCAGGCACTGTTCGAACGGGTCGTCAGCGAACCGTCGTTGGCCCAGGCGTACAGCCTGCTGGTCGGCATCGCGGCCTGCCTGCTCGCCGGCGTGGTCTGCGGAATCTTCATCAAGCCGAAGCGGATAGTCGCCTTGGCCGCCGCCGACGCGGAGTCGATCGACGGTGTCATCACGACGATGAGTGAACAGCGCCAGGGTCTGGGCACTCTCGCCGACATTCCGGAGCAGAGCCGACAGGAACTTCGCGAGCTGGGTCTGTACGACCACTTCGCCGCTGCCGAGGCCGAGCACGCACGGGTCTCGAACACACCGAAGGACGGTGGGCGCGCATGAGTTCGGTTCTGACCAACGAAATTCTGATTGCCGTTCTCTTCGGCATCATCGGTGCGGTCGCGTTCACGTTCATCGGATTGATCTCCGGCACGGACGAGACCGCCACGATCGCACCGCTGACTCTGCTCGTGATTCTGCTCGGCGCTCCCCCGGCGGCGGTCTTCACGTTCTTCCTCTCCGGTGCGATCGCCAAACACATGACGCACGCGGTGCCGACGATGCTGCTGGGCATTCCCGGCGACACGATGGCGATTCCACTCTTGCCGGAAGCGCAGATGATGCGCTCACTCGGCATCCCGCACATCGCACTCCGCAAGGCGATCTCGGGAGCAGTGATCTCGGCGTTCGTCGCTGTGCCGGTTGCCGTTTTGTTCGCGACCATCCTCGCGCCGTTCGCGGACACCGTTCAGTCGATAGCACCGTGGCTGTTCCTGGTCGCCGCCATCGGCATCGCCTACGCCTCACCAGGCCGCTGGGCCGGGGTTGTCGCCCTCGTTCCCTTCGTCATCTTGATCCTCGGCGCCCGCGCGTTGACGTCGAATTACGATGTGTCGCTGAACATCAGCTACTTCCTTGCGATCGCAGTCGGGCCGCTGATCGCGGACCTCGCATTGACCTTGGGCCCGTCGAGCCGTAAGGACATGGAACGCAGTGAACCCAAAACCGTTGCATTGGCCCCGGACATCAAAGGATGGAAGGGATACTTCCCCAATCCTCTGAAGGTCCTCGATCGCAAGCAGATCGGTTACACCGCCGCCGCTTCCACGGTGTCGAGCGCAACCTTCGTCTTCAGCCCGGTCGCCATGACTGTTCTGATGGGTGAGCTGGTAGGTGCGCGGATCAAGAACGGCTATCACCGACTGACCACAATGGTCTCGGCGAAGAACGGTACGACGGAATCCACCTACATCGCGGAAACCCTCATCCCACTCGTCGCTTTCGGCCTTCCGCTCAGCCCGCTCGCGGCAGGCCCCGCAGCCCCTCTGTTCAACGCTCCACCGGTGTTCGAGACCAATCAGGAAACCGGAGTGATCAACAATCTCTCCACGTACCTGACGCAGTGGGAGTTCCTGCTCTACGGACTGCTCGCAGTGGTCACGGCGACGGTCATCGCATACCCGTTTGCCATGAACTACGCGTACCGCGCTGCGTCAGCGGTGGTCAAGCACATCAGTCACGAAGCTGTGATCGCGGTGTTCACGGGACTGGTCGTGGTCATCAGCATCTGGGAGGGCGGCATCCTCGGGCTTCTGATCACCGTGACGGTCGGCCTGGTCGGTGGTCTTCTCGGGCGCCTGTTCAAGATTCACGGCGGAGTTCTTTTCATGGGTTACTACGTAGCGCTGTTCAGTGTTCCTGCCCTGATCAATCTGTTCTGAATCGGTCGACTCCACCACCACGTGCGGACCCGCAACAAACTGCGGGTCCGCACGTATTTCTTCAGCTACCGACCGTGAGCGCCACGGTTCGATTGCGGTCCAACTTCTTCGCTCGATACAACGCCTCGTCAGCGCAATCGACCAATTGCGTCAGGGCTGCGTCGCCGTGGGGTGAACACGCGACACCGATGCTGACCGTCGGCCCGAAGTCGCCCAATACTGCCGACGAATTCTCCGCTTGCGCGCGTCGAATCATCTCGGCTGTTTCGGTCGCACCCTCGAGATCGACGCCGGCCATCAGTACGACGAACTCCTCGCCGCCCAATCGGGCGAAGAGATGCTTGTCATCGAGGTGCCGCCGCACCTGATCGGCAAAACTCACCAACGCCGTATCGCCGGCACGATGACCGAGGTTGTCGTTCACCATCTTGAAGTGATCCAGATCCATCATCAGGACGCTGACCGGACGTCCAGAGTGGCGACGCGGATCGGTCGCACCCGTCACGCTGCCGCCTCGCCGCAAGAATTCGTCCCGGCGCAACGCACCGGTGAGATCGTCGTGGGTGACGGCCTGGGTGAGTGCCTCGAGGGCGCGGCGACGCTCGAGGATCACACAGGCCACCGCGATCGGCGCTACCGCCAGCAGCGACAATCCGATCTGGACCGACGCGCTGACCGGCGAGACGCCCTCGCTGGACAATCCGAGATGGCCGTCGGCCGTCAGTACCAACGTCCAGGCAGTTGACACAGCGGTGAGCACCGACGTGACAAATACATTGGTGAGCAAGGCTGCAGTCACCAGCGCCGGCATGGCAAACGCGATCGCTCCGGCACCGCCTATCACCCACTCCAAGATGATGCAGACGGCCAGCATCGCCGTCGGAACGAATGATCGACGCACAAGCGTGGCAACAGCTTTCGGTTCTCGATCCACTCGTCGAAGCGAAGGGAATGTCAGCACCAAGGGGACGATGGTCATGTAGTTGACGAACTCACTCGAGAACCAGAGCAACCAGCCGTCCCACCACTGCCCGCCGAACAGCACGCGGTTCGCGATACCGCCCACGAGCGCCGCCATCGACGCGGCGGCGACAGTCATCGACACGAGATAGCCGACGGACTGAATACTGGTCAGTCGACGGTCCTCACTGTCGACCCAGCGAAAGGCGTAGAAGCCGCTCGCAACCCCGACGATGTTGGCCGCGTTGAGCCACACCGTGGACTCCCATGCCCCACCGGTGATCAGGTCGGCTCCGACATAACCGACTACGACGCAGATCCAGGTGAGCAGTGTGGCGGAACGCGGCGACCGAAAGAGGATCCCGAGTAGCAGCGCGTTCGCCGGCCAGAAGACTGCAAGCGTGCCCGGCAGACGGCTCAGAATTCCGACCAGGCACGAGACGAAGACGACTACGCCGATAAGCAGTGCGCGACGTACGGCCGATGACGACAACGACTTTTCGACCGTGCTCACCACCTACATTCGACTGACCTACTCACAATTCGACAACCACTGTCGGTGACCAAGGCGCCCCGGATGCAGGGTCGCCGCAAGACACCCGTCGAAATATACCGACCGGAATCGTACGCGAGGGACGTCGAAACCCAAGGCGCCCCACTGTGCCTTGGCTATCGATGCGGACAAATCGGATGTTACGTCGTCATTTGGTCAAATGAAGTTCACCGAGCGTGATCGAAGCGGTGCGAGCAAACTCTCGGACACTCGCGCCTCCACTTCCGGCAGGCATTACCCCGAGAAGGGGAACACCGCTGACCGAAACCAGATCCTCGCGATTGCATCTCTCGGCGAGGTCCGGTTCCTGCGGCCACGAACCGATCACCAACCCGGCGCAGTCCACGCCGGATGCACGTAGGGCTTCCACGGTCAGTGCGGTGTGATTGAGCGTGCCCAGGCCGGACGCAACCACCAGCACCACTGGCACCGCCAGAGCCGCGGCAAGATCGCGAGCGGTGAACCCGTCGACGCCCAAGCGGACCAGCAAGCCGCCGGCGCCTTCGATCAGGGTCAAGTCGTGGGTGGTGTCCAGGTCGCGAGCAACTCGGACTACTTCGTCGAGCGCCAACAACGGCAGACCACTTCGACGGGCAGCAGTATCCGGCGCCAAAGGTTCGGGATACCGCGCCAACTCGACCAGCGTCACGCCGCCGCCGGTCAGACGCTCGATCTCGGCCAGATCACCCGCACCGTCCACGTCGACGCCGGTCTGGGCCGGTTTGAGCACCGCAACCGACTTTCCCGACTGCAGGGCGAGCGATGCCAGTGCTGCCGTCACCACTGTTTTTCCGACGTCGGTCGATGTGCCGGTCACCAGGAGAATACTCATGCGCGAGCACCTGCCAATACCTCGCGAAGTACGAGTGAGATCTGCTCCATCTCGGAAGGAGACAGCGTCGCTCGTGCAGTCAGACGCAGCCGTGACGTTCCTTCCGGAACCGACGGCGGGCGGAAGCAACCGACATGCAACCCCTGATCCCGGCACGCGGACGCGGCATCGAACGCCCGCTGCGGATCACCGAGAACGACTGAGACGACAGCAGATTCAGGCGACGGAGCACCGGTGACGTCCGCCAACTCGGATGCCCGGGCCAGGACGTCGAGCGCTCGCGTCGGCTCACGCTGGAGTACGGCGAGTGCAGCCCTGGCCGCGCCTACGGCGGCCGGTGCGAGACCGGTGTCGAAGATGAACGTTCTTGCCGCGTCGATGAGATGCGCGCGGATCTTGTTGTCACCGAGCACAACTCCACCCTGGCTGGCGAGCGACTTGGACAGTGTTGCCGTCACGACGACGTCGGGTTCACCGGCCAGGCCCGACTCGTGGACGAGTCCACGTCCACCGGTACCGCGCACACCGATGCCATGCGCCTCGTCGACCAACAGGATCGCCCCGTACTCGCGGCACGCCTGATGCATCTGCCGCAGTGGCGCAAGGTCTCCGTCGGCGCTGAAGACCGAATCGGTGACGACCAGTGCTCGCTCTTCCACTCTGCTGCGCAACGTGTCGGCGAGAAAGCCCATGTCCGAATGCGGAGCCACGGCAACCCGAGCACGTGACAGGCGGCAGGCATCCACCAGCGAGGCATGCGATCCCGCATCGGAGACGATCAACGACCCTGGACCCGAGAGCGCCGTCACCGCGCCGAGATTGGCTGTGTAACCGGAGGAGAAGACAAGTCCGGAGTCCGCCCCGACGAACTCGGCCAGTTCGACTTCGAGCAGTTCGTGTTCGGTGGTGGTGCCGGTGACCAGACGCGAGCCCGTGGCGCCCGCGCCCCAACGGCGCAGAGCCGCCGCGGCACCCTCGATCACATCGGGGTGCCGCACGAGTCCGAGATAATCGTTCGACGCCAGGTCGATCAACGGGGAGTCGACCGTGCGAGGACGGAGTTCGCGACGCAGTCCAGCGGCCCTGCGGTCCGCTTCGACGGCCGTCAGCCAATTCAGCGAGGTGTTCACTTTTCCGACCATACTTGAACACCGTTCAACTCAATGGTTAGGGTGCATCCGTGCTCACAACCGGACTTGATCCCCATGACGTCTCCGCCATCGATGCCGATGTCCTCTGGCATCCGTACGGATCGTTTCCCGCGTCGACTCGTCCGCTGATCGTCGACTCTGCGCAGGGGGCTACCCTGACGCTCTCCGACGGCCGCCGATTGGTCGACGGGATGAGCTCGTGGTGGGCCGCCATTCACGGCTACCGCAATCCCGTGCTCGACACCGCCGCCGCACGGCAGCTCGGCAAAATGAGCCATGTCATGTTCGGCGGACTGACGCACGAACCCGCCGCTCGCCTCGGGCGACTGCTCGTCGACATCACACCACCTCACCTCGACAAGGTGTTCCTCTCCGACTCCGGTTCGGTGGCCGTCGAAGTCGCAGTGAAGATGTGCCTGCAGTACTGGCGGAGCCTCGGAAAGCCGTCGAAGAATCGTTTGATGACCTGGCGCGGCGGATACCACGGTGACACCTTCACCCCCATGAGCGTCTGCGATCCCGACGGCGGCATGCATTCTCTCTGGACCGACGTCCTGCGCCCTCAGGTCTTCGCGCAAGCTCCCCCGGCGGGCTATCTCCCCGAATACGTGCAGGAGTTGGAATCGCTCTTGGCCGAGCATCACGAGCACCTCGCAGCGGTGATCGTGGAACCAGTGGTCCAAGGTGCCGGCGGAATGCGTTTCCACGATCCCGCGTACCTGATCGACCTGCGTAACCTCTGCGACAAGTACCAAGTCCTCCTGGTCTTCGACGAAATCGCGACCGGATTCGGACGCACCGGAGAATTGTTCGCCGCCGATCACGCCGGCGTCAGTCCCGATGTCATGTGCGTCGGCAAGGCACTGACCGGCGGGTACATGAGTCTGGCGGCAACGCTGTGCACCACGGAGATCGCGGAGACCATCACTGCCGGTGAGGGCGGCGGGCTGATGCACGGCCCCACCTTCATGGGCAATCCACTCGCGTGCGCCGTCGCGGTGGCGTCGACCGAACTTCTGCTTGCGATGGACTGGCGGCGTGACGTCGCAACCCTCGAACGTGGCCTCGCTCGAGGCCTCGCCGAAGCCGTCACAATTCCCGGGGTCGTCGACGTCCGCGTCAAAGGCGGAATCGGAGTGATCGAACTCGAACAGCCGGTCGACATGCAGAGCGCGACCGATGCAGCCGTCGACGCCGGCGTCTGGCTCCGGCCGTTCCGCAACCTCGTGTACGCGATGCCTCCGTACCTGTGTTCGGAGGCAGAGGTGGAACAGATCACAGCCGGAATGCTTGCAACCGCCCGCAGCCAGGCGAAACGGTGATCGGCACCGTAGACAGTCGACGAGATTCGATCGGCTGCACCCGATAGGGTCTGATTCATGGATCAACCGCCGAGCGAGACCTCAGCCACTCCCATCCCGGTATGGCCTGGCAGTGCGTACCCACTCGGTGCCACCTACGACGGCGCGGGGACCAATTTCTCGCTCTTCTCCGAGGTCGCCGAGGCCGTCGAGCTGTGCCTGATCGCCAAGGACGGAACCGAAACCCGCATTCGGATGGACGAGGTCGACGGTTACGTCTGGCATGCGTACCTTCCGTCGGTATCCCCCGGCCAGCGATACGGCTACCGCGTACACGGGCCGTACGATCCGGCTGCAGGTCTGCGATGCGATCCGAGCAAGCTCCTGCTGGACCCGTACGGAAAAGCGTTCGACGGAGACTTCGACGGAGACCGTTCGCTGTTCTCGTACGACGTCGAATCGGCGGCGGACCCCGAACCTTCAGGAGACGACGAATCTCCCGCCGTGGAGCCGCAAGAGGCTACCGACGACACGAGTTCGGAAGCCGAATCGGACGAGGTGGGCCTCGAAGACGACTCGCCCACGGGCGATCAGGAATCGGACGAGATCCTCGAGCCCGAACCCTTCGAGCCGGAACCACTCGTCGACGAACCCGCCACCATCCCTTTCCCCCAACATGATTCGCTCGGCCATACGATGTCGACCGTCGTCATCAACCCGTTCTTCGATTGGGCGTCCGACCACTCGCCGAAGCGTCCGTATCACGAGACGGTCATCTACGAAGCGCACGTCAAGGGTATGACCGCGACGCATCCCGGAGTTCCGGAGGAATTGCGCGGCACGTACGCGGGGCTCGCTCATCCGGTGATCATCGAGCACCTCACCGATCTGGGTGTCACGGCGATCGAACTGATGCCGGTCCACCAGTTCATGCACGATCAGGTGCTTCTCGACCAAGGTCTGCGAAACTACTGGGGTTACAACACCTTCGGCTTTCTCGCTCCGCACACCGACTACTCCTCGGCCACGAAACCCGATGCGGCCGTAGCGGAATTCAAAGCCATGGTGCGCAGCTTCCACCAGGCGGGTATCGAAGTGATCCTCGACGTGGTCTACAACCACACCGCCGAGGGCAATCACATGGGGCCGACCATCAGCTTCCGCGGAATCGACAATGCCGCCTACTACCGCCTGGTCGACGGCGACGAAGAGCACTACATGGACTACACCGGAACGGGCAACAGCCTCAACGCCCGTCATCCGCATACGCTGCAATTGATCATGGACTCTCTGCGGTACTGGGTCACGGAGATGCACGTCGACGGTTTCCGCTTCGACCTCGCCTCGACACTCGCCCGTGAACTGCACGACGTGGACCGCCTTTCGGCCTTCTTCGATCTCGTGCAACAGGATCCGATCGTCAGTCAGGTGAAGCTGATCGCCGAACCGTGGGACGTCGGCGAAGGCGGTTACCAGGTCGGCAACTTCCCCGGCCTGTGGACCGAATGGAACGGCAAATACCGCGACACCGTCCGCGACTACTGGCGTGGTGAGCCGGCAACGCTGGGGGAGTTCGCCTCCCGTCTCACCGGATCCTCTGATCTCTACGAGGCCACCGGACGTCGCCCTGGCGCGAGCATCAACTTCGTCATCGCTCACGACGGTTTCACCCTGCACGACCTCGTCTCGTACAACGAGAAGCACAACGAAGCCAACGGCGAGAACAACAACGACGGCGAATCGCACAACCGATCTTGGAACTGCGGGGTCGAAGGCCCCACCGACGACCCGGAAATCCTCGAACTGCGTGGCCGTCAGAGCCGGAACATACTGGCTACGCTGATGCTCAGCCAGGGCACCCCGATGCTTGCTCACGGCGACGAGATGGGCCGAACTCAGCAGGGTAACAACAACGTTTACTGCCAGGATTCGGAACTGTCATGGATGGATTGGACTCTCGCGGAAACCAACGCCGACCTCGTCGAGTTCACCAAGCGCGCAATTGCCTTGCGCGCCAAGAACCCGGTCTTCCGGCGTCGTCGATTCTTCGAGGGGCGACCTATTCGAAGCGGCGATCAGAGTCGCGACATCGCCTGGCTCACGCCGTCTGGCGAAGAGATGACTCCGGCCGACTGGGACAGCGGTTTCGGCAAGTCGTTGGCTGTCTTTCTCAACGGTGACGCGATCCCGGAACCGAACTACCGTGGCGAGCGCGTCACCGGAGATTCGTTCCTTCTCTGCTTCAACGCCCACTACGAAGATCTCGAATTCTCCACCCCCAACGCGGACTACGCGTCGGAGTGGACCGTCGTACTCGACACCTCGGTCCCCACCGGTGAGAGCGATACCGTGATCAAAGCCGGAACAACATTGGATGTAAAAGCGCGAGCATTGACGGTACTTCGCAGAACCGCTTGAGGGAGACGTGCACATGGCCCCGATAACCAGCACCTACCGACTGCAGTTGCGACCGGATTCATTCACTCTTCGTGATGCGGCCGCACAGGTGGACTACTTCGAGGCATTGGGGGTCTCACATCTCTATCTCTCCCCCATCCTCACGGCAACGTCCGGATCGACGCACGGCTACGACGTCACCGATCCGACAACCGTGTCCGAAGGACTTGGTGGCCGCGAGGCCCTGGTGGAGCTCTCGCGCGCCGTTCGATCACGTGGGATGGGCCTGATCGTCGATCTGGTCCCCAACCATGTCGGTGTCGCCAAACCTCGCGAAAATGCTTGGTGGTGGGACGTTCTCACGCACGGGCAGTCGTCGGAGTACGCGCATTTCTTCGACATCGATTGGGCCGAGGACAACGGAGCCAACGGCGCCGACGGCAAACTCTCACTCCCGGTACTGGGCAGCCCGGACGATCTCGACGCACTGACTGTCGAGAAAGATGGCGAGGAAACACTTCTCGCGTTCTACGAGCACCGCTTCCCCATCGCTGCCGGTACTGAATTCGGATCTCCACAGGAGGTGCACTCCAGGCAGTCGTACCGACTCGTACCGTGGAACGCCGGGATCGTCAACTACCGACGGTTCTTCGCCGTCAACGAACTCGCTGCGCTGCGCCAGGAGGACCCCCAAGTCTTCGAACTCTGCCATCGGCAAGTGAAGTCGTGGGTCGACGAAGGACTGATCGACGGCGTTCGCATCGATCACCCGGACGGACTCGCGAATCCGGCGGAATATCTCGGGCGCCTGCGAGAACTGATCGGACCGGATCAGTGGCTCGTGATCGAAAAGATCCTCGGCCATACGGAACCACTCGATCCGATGCTCCCGATCGACGGCACCACCGGATACGACGCCCTCAATCAGCTGGGCGGCGTTTTCGTCGATCCCGCCGCCGAACTCGAATTGACCGAACTCTCGGCAGATCTGACCGGCGACGACGGGGACAGTGCATGGTTGCATCACACCGAACGTCAGTTCAAACGCGACACCGGGCGCGGTGACCTTGCACCGGAGGTTCGCAGGCTCGTGCGTGCAATCCGACGCGAAACCGGAAGTCGTTGCAGTGAGACCGAACTGAACGACGCAGTTGTCGTCGCGATCGCTCGGATGCCGGTGTACCGATCCGACTACAGTCCCCTCGCCGGTTTGGCCGCTCGGATCGTCGGCGACATGCACGAATTGGCTCCCGGACATGAACCATCGTTCAACGTGTTGGCGCAATCCCTGGTGAACAGCGGTGAAGCCTCAGTTCGCTTCCAGCAGGTGTGTGGCGCTGTCATGGCCAAGTCCGTCGAAGATCGACTCTTCTATCGGACGGCGCGCCTGGTCTCACGTCAGGAAGTCGGCGGCAACCCGGCATCGCTTGCCGTCTCCGTCGCCGAATTCCATCTCCACAACGCGGACCGAGCGAAGCGGTGGCCGCGCGCGATGACGAGTCTGTCCACTCACGACACCAAACGCGGCGAGGACGTGCGGGCACGGATCGGTGTTGTGTCTCAGGTGCCGACGCTGTGGGCCCGGCTGATTCGCGAGTGGGAAGACGTGTGCCCCAGCCCTGATCCGCTTACCGGATTGTTCTTGTGGCAGAACATCATCGGTGTGTGGCCGGCGGACGGCCGCTCGGCAGCCTCGGTTCCAGAGCTGCGCGAGCGTTTGCACGCCTATGCGGAGAAAGCCGTCCGCGAGTCCGGCGCCAGAACTTCCTGGAACGATCCGGACGTCGACTTCGAGTCGGCAGTGCACCGCTGGATCGACGAGGTGATCGACGGCCCGGTCGGTGATTCGGTCAGCGAATTCGTCGGCCGGATCGCGCGTCACGGCTGGTCGGACTCTCTGGGCCAAAAGCTGCTCCAACTTCTCGGGCCCGGCGTTCCCGACGTCTACCAGGGCACTGAGCTGTGGGAGGACTCGTTGGTCGATCCGGACAACCGGCGGCTTGTCGACTACGGAACGAGGCGATCACTGCTCGATTCCGGCGCCGCGCCGATCGACGCAACAGGAACCGCAAAGTTGCACCTCGTTCGCACGGCACTGACACTGCGGCGGGAGAACCCCTCGTGGTTCGATCACGGTGAGTACCGGCCGGTCTTCGCTTCAGGTTCCGGATCCGGTCATCTGGTCGGCTTCTCGCGCGGCCCGGCAGGTGATCCGCCTATGGTCGTTGCTCTGGCGACGCGACATTCGCTCAGACTCTCGTCGCACGGTTGGAGAGATACGCGAGTGGACCTGCCAGATGGCGAATGGGTCGACGCACTGAGCGGACAACCCGTCTTGTCTTCGGATGCGCGGGACATCTTCGCTGCCGGGCCATGTGCCCTGTTGATCAGGGTGCGCTGAGCGGTTTCCGCTGACTGGGCATTCACCCCCGAAAAGAACTTCGTCGCGCTAACTTCCGAAGAGCAGATCATCACCACTAGTCGGAGGTTTGAGCATGGCCGCCAGTCGATTCACCGGAAAAGTTGCCTTCATCACCGGAGCCGCCCGTGGTCAGGGGCGCGCCGAAGCTGTCCGGCTGGCAGAAGAGGGCGCAGACATCATCGCCGTCGACGCGTGTGTTCAATTCGAATCCACCTCGTATGCCGGCGCCACCGACGACGACCTGGCCGAGACAGTCGAACTGGTCAAGGCCCTGGACCGTCGAATTGTCGCTACCAAGACCGACGTTCGCGACTTCTCTGCGCTGTCCGCGGCGCTCGCGGCCGGCATCGACGAATTGGGGCGACTTGACGTCGTCGTCGCGAACGCCGGAATCTGTTCTGCCAACATGTCCTGGGAAATCACGCCCGAGCAGTGGCAGGAAACGCTCGACGTCAACCTGACCGGCGTCTTCCACACCGCCAAGGCAGCGATCCCGCACCTGATCAAGCAAGGCACCGGTGGCTCGATCATCTTCACCAGCTCCGTCGCCGGCCTGCGCGGCCTCCCCTTCCTCGGCCATTACGTCGCGAGCAAACACGGCATCACCGGTCTGGCCAAGACGATGGCCTCGGAGTTGGGGCAGTACAACATTCGGGTCAACACCATCCACCCACACGGCGTGGAAACCGGAATGCAGATGACGGACATGCGGCCGCTCATCGACGCCAACGCCCACACACTCGGTCCGATCTTCATGCAGACCTTGCCCGACCCGGTCAGCCAGCCGGAGGACATCGCCGCCGCCGTCGCGTTCCTCGGTTCCGACGAGGCCCATCACATCACCGGCATCGCGATGCCGCTCGATCTGGGCACCCTGATCCGCTGATCGAATCTTCTCGAGTTTTTCCCGTCCTCGGGGAATATCGCTTCCCCGAGGACGGTTGCGCGAGACATGACCAAAACTGTTGTAGCGCAGACGTACGGCACGCCCGAGGTCCTGAAGCTGGTGGACGTCGATTTACCGGCACCGAAATCAGGTGAAGTCCTGGTCGACGTGAAGGCGATCGGCGTCAATCCCTTCGACTTCAAGCTCTACAGCGGCGCTTTCGGCACCGACCCCGAGAAACTTCCCATCCGCCTCGGCGGCGAGGCAGCGGGCGTCGTCTCGGCTGTCGGCGACGGCGTCACAAATGTGAACGTCGGCGACGAAGTGATCGTCAGCCCCGGCAACGGCCTCTACTCCGAACAAGTAGTCGTGCCGGTCTCCTCTGTCACCGCGAAGCCCGCAGGCATCAGCTGGGAACAGGCAGCCGGCCTCCTTCTGGTCGGCGGAACTGCAGTCGACGCCCTCGACACCATTCGGGTCGGTTCCGGCGACACCGTTCTCATCCACGGCGCGTCCGGCGGCGTCGGCGCGATCGCTGTTCAGCTGGCAGTTGGTCGCGGAGCTACGGTGATCGGCACTGCGGGAGCCTCGAATCAGGATTACGTGCGCTCGCTCGGCGCGACGCCTGTGCTCTACGGCCACGGCCTCGAAGCGCGTGTCCGTGAACTCGCGCCGAACGGCGTCGATGCGGCGTTCGACACCGCCGGAACGGACGAAGCCGTCGATGCATCTCTGGCTTTGGTCACCGACAAGAGTCGCATCGTCACCATCGTCGCGTTCGGACGCGCCCAGACCGACGGCTTCGCGTCCGTCGGCGGAGGCAATCCGGCAAGTGCGGAAGCGCGTTTGAAGGCTCGATCCGAACTGGTCGAACAAGCCGGTTCCGGACATCTCACCGTGAAGATCGCCAAGACTTTCCCACTAACGGACGTCGCGCTCGCTCACACCGAGTTGCAGAGTTCGCACCCCGCGGGAAAGTTCATCCTCGTTCCGTGACCTTCAGCTCTGTCTTGCCTAGGCCTTAGGGGCGAGTGGAACCAACAGGGTGGTGCCGAACGCGACGAGCACCGATTCGCCTTCGCGTTCGGCATGTACCTCGGCAGTGACGAACACCTGCTTGCGCCCGGCCTTGACCGAGCGCGCCGTAGCGACAAATGCGGTTCCGACGCCCGGACTCACGAAATTGACCGCGCAGTTGGACGCCGCCACGACACCTACCTGGGTGAAAGCAGCAAATCCGCACGCGGTGTCGACGAGCCCCGCCACGAGCGCAGCGTGCAGGTGTCCCGAGTACTGGCCCAGATCCTCACGCCATTCGAGCCGCAGACAAACGCGACCCGGTTCGGCCTCCGTGACTTCGAATCCGGCCCACCGGTTGAAGGCCGCCGAGGCGTTGACCGCCCGCAACTGTTCGAGCATTTCAGAATTTCCCATGTAGACCAGTCTACATAGATTGTGGTGGATCGCTGGGGTGTTTAAGCTCCAACTCGTGGCGACTCCCCCGAAACACCGCGAAGCACTCGTACGAGCTGCGGCCGATCTGTTTCGCCGCCAGGGGTATGCGGCAACGGGCCTCAACGAGATCCTCAAGTCGAGCGGGGCGCCGAAAGGTTCGCTCTACCACTACTTTCCCGGCGGCAAAGAGCAGATCGGCGAAGAGGTCGTCCGCGTCGGCGGGCAGTTGGTCACCGACACCCTGACCGAACTCGCCGACAGCCAATCGGACGCCGGGTCGCTGCTGCGCGAGTACGCGCTGTTGCTCGCCGGATGGGTGAGCGATTCGGATTTCCACGAAGGCTCGCCGATCACGACGGTGTTGTTGGAACTTGCCCCCGATTCGGAGAGCGTGACAGCCGCCGGACAGGCGGTGTATCGACAGTGGACTTCGCTACTGCGCGACACACTGATCGCGTCCGGGGTCGGACGTGCGCGAGCGGAACGGCTTGCCGTCCTGGCAGTGTCCGCGCTCGAGGGCTCGCTGGTGCGGGCTCGCGTCGAACGATCCGGTCAGCCGATTCTCGATTCCCTCGGCGAGGTCGCCGACGTGTTCGACGGAGCAATCGCCGCGGCGCACTCGCACTGAGCGAACGCGACCTGAGCGAACGGCACTCTCGGTCTCATGAAGGCGCCGAAAGGTACGTTCGCTCGGAATCGGAGGGTGGCTCAGTCGGCTTCCGGGCGCCATCCCGAGCACCACCGCGGGCCGCGCCGATCCCTGCGACGACGACGCACGCGATACCTGCCACGGCCAGAACACTCGGAACCTGTTGCAGCACAACCAGACCGATAAGCTGCGCGAAAGCAGGCTCGAGACTCATCAGCGTGCCGAACGCCGCCGTGGACAGCCTTCGCAACGAGACCATCTCCAGAACGAACGGCACGACGGGCAGCAAGATCGCGAGTCCGAGGCCCACGAGAATCAGATGCGGAGTCAGCCGCCCGATAGCCGAGGGGCCTACGGCAATTGTCGCGGCCAACCCGGCTACCGCCATCGACACCGCCAGCCCGTTGATACCGGCAACCTCGTCGCCGACGCGCTGGGTGAGCAATATGTACATCGCCCAGCAGAGCGCCGCACCGAGTGCGTACGCCACACCGACCAGATCGACTGTCCCGGCCCATGGTTCGGTGAGAAGCACGACGCCCACGCCTGCCAGAACCGGCCACAGAACGCGGCCACGCCCCCGGAGCAATGCAACCGTCAGCGGACCCAAGAATTCCAATGCGCTTGCTGTTCCCAGCGGAAGGCGCTCCACCGCTGCCATGAACAGGAGCGTCATGCCTGCGGTGACCACACCCAGAACCACGCAAGCCAGAAACGCCTTGCGAGTGAACGCCGAAGGGCGGGGCCTGACGATGATCAGAAGAATGATGCCTGCCCAGGCGAGTCGTAGCCACGCCGCTCCGTCTGCGCCGAGCTGATCGATCAGGCCCACCGACACGGCGAGCCCGAGCTGCACGCACAACATCGCCAAAACAGCCAGGCCCACTCCGGCCCGCGCTTTCGTATCCATAGCTGAATTGAACGGGAGGCCAACCGTTCGTGTCCACGCGATTTTGACCTACATTATGTTCACGATTAGTGAATGATCGAAGGATGGAAACCCGTCGACTCCATCTCCTCCTCGAACTCTCCCGCTTGGGTTCGATGCGTGCGGTCGCCGAAGCGCACAACCTCACGACGTCGACCGTGTCCCAACAACTCGCGGCCTTGACCGCGGAGACCGGTACCGCACTGATCGAGCCCGACGGTCGCCGGGTGCGGCTGACGCCGGCCGGTCAACGACTGGCCGATCATGCCGTCACCATCCTGGCAGCCGTCGATGCAGCTCGCCTGGACCTCGATCCGGACGCGGAACCGGTGGGGACCCTGCGAGTCGGCGGATTCGCAACTGCGATCAGAACCGCGATGCTCCCCGTCGCTCGAAGCCTGCAACGCAGTCACCCGCAGGTGGACGTGATGATCTACGAATACGAACCCGTCGAGGCTTTTGCACTCCTCGAACGCGACGATCTAGACCTCGCACTGACGTACGACTACAACCTTGCCCCCGCGTCGCCGAGCCCACTACTCGAAGCAATTCCGCTCTGGTCGACGCCATGGGGACTGTGTGTTCCCGGCGACGCCAAAGCTCCCGACAAGTCCACAGAATCCGGAATCGATCTCCGCGCCTTCGCCGACACGTCATGGATAGTGAACTCACGCAACACGGCAGACGAGCGCGCTGTGCGAACCCTCGCGTCGCTGGCCGGGTTCACCCCTCGGCTCACTCACCAGATCGACAGTCTCGACTTGGTCGAACTCTTGATCCTCAGTGGTTACGGCGTGGGGCTGATGCCGCTCGAACGCAAGACTCGCGAAGGCGTGCGCGTCGAACCACTCGTCGATCCGCCCGTCATCCTCACTGCCTATGCGGTGACGCGTCGCGGCCGATCGTCGTGGCCGCCGCTTCGGCTCGTGTTGGACCGACTCACGGCCTACCGATAACTCACATCCGATCAGCGTCGCCGTCGCGGCGCTGCTGCTTGGCAATTCGACGCTGCTCTTCCGCCCGTTCGCGGCACTGACGCAAGAAGGCTTCGTCCGCCGCCGGATCCTGCGCAACGGCACGTCCCGGGCGCTCGTATTCGCCGTACCCGGTTGGGCCGACGTATCCGCGGGGCGCGTTCTGTCCGCGCCCGACCACCAGCCACAGAACCGATCCCAAAGTAGGAAGGAAGATGATGATCAGAATCCAGACGACCTTGGGTAGGTACTGGATGTAGGCGTCATCTCTCGTGATGGCGTCGACGATGCAGAAAATCCACAGCAACATCGTGATGAGGCCGAACAAGGCATAGGGCACGCTGGCGATTCCTCCCGAGAATAAAAAACCCTCGCCATGCTAACGAAAACAGACCAATTAGTACATTAGATTCTGGCGAATGTTGAACTCGAGCCATCCTCGGTACGCATCGACGTCCCATCCACTGACCCGACGCAATTGCTGATGAAGCTGAGGCGAGACGAAAGCGGCAAGTATGCCCGCAGCTTTCTCGAGCGAAATCTCAGGCCTCAACAAGCCATGCTCGGAGAGACCCTCGGCTATCGACATCGCATTGACGGCCGACTGATCCGACGACTCCTCGGATAGTCGACGCATGTCGGCATCCGCACCCGAGGATTCGACCGCGACCATCATCAGAGCGCCGGCACGTTCGAGCAGTCCGATGCCCTGAGCCACGATCTGGGAGACGATCCGGCGAACGTCATCGGGGTCCGCGGCCAGGTTCGGCGCGCCGAGTGGAACCTCTTCGGCATCGAGCGCCGCAGCGAGGGCCGCTTCGAAGATCTCGAGTTTCCCGCCAGGGAAGGCTGTGAACACCGTCCGATCGGCGACGCCGGCCGAGGCGGCAATCTGCTTGACGGTGGCACTGACATACCCGTCTCGAACAAACAAGGCCGTCGCCGCATCACGAATGAGTTCACGCGTTCGCTGCGCGGAAGCTTCACGCACGCGGGAGTGGTACTGGCGTCTGCCCTCCATTGCGCACACTTTAGCCGCATTCGATGCAACGACCATGCATGGAAAGAATCGTGCAGCTCAGGAGCCTTTTCCGGGGTGATCTATCCAGCCGTCGCTACCGGGAAACACCAACGCCTCGTGGCCGTTGTCGTACCTGACCAGATAGGGAGGACCGCCGTCCTCGCCGTGCACCTCGAGAACCTCGGCAGTTACCTCCGCCTGCCCCACCACGCGCCCCTGGACGTGGAGACGGTCACCCACTTCGGCATGCATCACTCCTCCTCGCTGCCCGCTCGCGCAGGCGCAGACCAACCACTGACGTTGTTCCCGCCATGCCGACTCGGAAACCCTGGGGCGAGTTGCCGTCGTGAGAAATCGCATATTCACCGAAGATGACAGTGACGGGTGAACAGTGGTTCACTCATGGGTGAATTCCCGTTCACCATCGCCGCGTGAAGGACCGTCTCTTGGCATTGCACTCGTCTCCGACCACTCGCCGTTCAAGTCGGCTCATTACCGCAATTCTCTGTCTTTCCGGCACCGTGGTCGCGCTGCAACAAACGATGGTCATTCCGTTGTTGCCCGATTTCCCGAAGATCCTCGGCGTCAGCGCTGACGACGCCTCCTGGCTCGTCACCGTCACGCTCCTCACGAGTGCCGTCGCCACTCCGATCGTCTCCCGCCTGGCAGACATGTTCGGAAAACGACGCATGATGCTGATCTCGATGACGATGATCGTGGTCGGATCACTGGTGGCGGCGATCGGCGGCAACTTTGTCGCCCTGCTGATCGGACGTGGTCTCCAGGGCTTCGCGATCTCGATGATCCCCGTCGGAATCAGCATCATGCGCGACGAACTGCCCAAGGAGAAGGTGGCGTCGGCAACAGCGTTGATGAGTGCCACTCTCGGAATCGGCAGCGCACTCGGGCTCCCGCTGTCCGGGTTGATCTTCGAGCATCTGGGCTGGCCCGCCATCTTCTGGCTCTCGGCGATCGTGGGCGTCCTGCTGATCATCGCGGTAGCCGTCGTCGTCCCGGAATCGAGTGTTCGTACCCGCGGCAAATTCGACTTCCTGGGCGCGGTCATGCTCTCGACAGCACTCACGGCGATCCTCCTCGCCATCTCCAAGGGCGCCCGTTGGGGATGGACGAGCGAACTGACATTGCTGATGTTCGTCATCGGAATCGTGACTCTCGCATTGTGGTTCCCTTACGAACTCCGCGTCACCCAGCCGATGGTCGATCTACGAACGTCGGCCAAGCGGCCTGTTCTGCTGACCAACGTCGCCTCGATCCTCGTCGGCTTCTCGATGTACGCGAACAACCTCTCCACCACCCAACAACTTCAGATGCCGAAGATCTCCGGCTACGGCTTCGAACTGGGCGTGATGGCGGCCGGACTGTGCATGATTCCGGCAGGCCTCGCGATGGTCTTCTTCGCGCCCGTCTCCGCGAACATCACGAAGCGATTCGGAGCCAAGATCACCCTGATCGTCGGCGGCACGGTGCTCGCGCTCGCCTACATCGCGCGAGTGTTCCTGACCGGTTCGATAGCACTGATCATCATCAGCGCGGCGGTGGTCAGCATCGGAACCGCAATTGCCTACTCCGCGATGCCGATGCTGATCATGCGATCGGTTCCGATTACCGAAACCGCGTCGGCAAACGGCCTCAATTCGCTGCTCCGCTCAGTCGGTACTTCCACGTCCAGCGCGGTGGTTGCCGCCATGCTCACGTCGATGGTCATCCCGTCCGGGCCGGGCGAGGGCCTTCCGTCGATCGACGCCTTCAAGAACATCTTCTGGCTGGCCGCCCTCGCCGCCGTGGCTGCTGCCGCTGCCGCTGCGTTCATTCCTCGCCGCGGCGCAAAACCGGAAGCGGCACTTCGCCCGGTGACCCCGGAAGGGTTCGAGCTTCCCGACGCCGCCGTGTCCGAAACGGAAATTGTGGTTGCCGGTCGTGTGATCCGGGCCGACAGCCGACCGATCCGGCAGGCCGTTGTCACCGTGATGGACATGGAGGGTCGACCGATCGATTGGAGTCGCGCCGACAACGAGGGCAACTTTTCCCTCGCCCTACCCCGGCCCGGACGGTATTTGGTAGTGACGAGTGCCGACGGCTGGTCCCCTCGGTCGCAGGTGATCGCTTTCGACAGCGCGCAATCGACGCACACCGTCGAACTCGGTGACCGCCTCACCATCTCCGGCAAGGTCGGAGTCGGCGGCCGAACAACCTCGGGAACCGTCGTCACGCTCACGAAACCGACCGGCGAATTCGTCGCATCCACCGTCACCGACGGAACCGGGCACTACGGAATCGCGCTCCCGACATCCGGCCGGTACATCCTGACCGCGCTGACCGAGAGCGGACACGGCACATTGGCTCGTCAGATAGCGGTCATCGCGCAGTCCACCGTCGTCGATTTCGACGTACCCGTCGATGCCGAGCCGTTGACGACAGTATGAACGCCAGTACGAGCAACCGAACGCATGGCGATCGGGTATCGAGGCGAGCGACATGAGCAGCGGCGAAGCCAGCATCCTCACAGCAGCGAAAGCCTTGTTCGCGGAACGAGGTTACGCATCGACGACCATCAAGGACATCGCGGTCGCAGCCGGCTACTCCCCTGCCCTGGTCATGAAGATCTACGGCAGCAAAGCTCGGCTGTACTCGGCTGCGATCCCGTCCGCACCTCCGATGGACGAGGATCCGAATGCCGACGCCACCGGAGACATCGGCTGTCAACTGGTCGAGAAACTTGTCGCTCGTAGAGAATCCGACGAATCCGATCCGTGGGCAATGCTCGCAGTACACGTTCACGAGGCGCCAGATCCGGCCGCCGCTCGGGCCGAGATCAAGCAACGATACGTTCACGGGATCGCGCGCCGCATCGGCGACACGGAGCCCGGTTTGGTACGCAGCCAGATCGTCGTCTCACTGCTGCTCGGACTGGCCACCGGCATGCGGACGCTCGAACTCCTCGGTGAGGATTCACTGTCGTCGGAGGATCTGATCCGGCGCTACGGAAGGCTGATTCAAATAGCCGTCGACGAAATCGAACCGGTATCCGAGCACGAATCGTTCATCAGTGACACGGTGGAGGAATGACTACTTACCGATACCTCGACGCCGACCGGAATCTCCTCGAAGAGAAAGATTTCGAAACCGAGCAGGACGCACAGGAATACCGACTCTCCGTCCTCGGTGCCGAACACATCGAGCCCACCGACGAATGACGCCTCCGCAAAGGAAGCCGAAGCAAGGCATTCTGTAGCGTCGAGACCATGCCTGTAGCTCGCTTGGGATCGATCACCCTCGATTGCAGTGATCCACAACGCCTTGCGGAATTCTGGCGAAATATGCTGGGCGGCGAAATCACGTACAACACTGAGAAGTTTGCGACCGTCAGCACAGGCGGTGGCCAGATCACCGCAATCCGCATCGACGAACACCGCCCGAGCACGTGGCCGATGGCTGCAATACCGAAGCAGATTCATCTGGATTTAGTGGTCGATGATCTGGACATCGCACAGGAGCAAGCTGTCAGCCTCGGTGCTCAAATCGGTAGCCGGCAGAACGCGCCGGAGCGTTGCCGCGTTCTACTCGATCCCGCTGGTCATCCGTTCTGTTTGTGTCTGGCGGGTCCGAATCTGTCGCCGTGGTCAATGCCTGGCGAATCTGCGTGAGTTCGTCGATCAAGGCTTGAACGCGACGCTCGATTTCGTCACAGATCGGGCGAACTGCTTCAAGGCCCTGTCCGGCCGGGTCGTCGAGAACCCAGTCTCGGTAACTCTTGCCGGGGAAGATCGGGCACGTGTCGCCGCAGCCCATGGTGATGACGACATCCGAATCCTGGACGGCGTCGACAGTGAGGATCTTCGGAGACTGCGCTGAGATGTCGATACCGCGCTCTGCCATCGCCTCGACCGCTGCCGAATTGACGGTCTCGGCGGGTGCGGATCCGGCGGAACGGACCTCGATGGCGTCGCCTGCGAGATGGCTCAGGAATCCCGCGGCCATCTGAGATCGACCGGCATTGTGGACGCAGACGAACAACACCGATGGTTTGCTCATGACCTCGCTCTTTCTCGACTGGATGAAACCTCTTCGACTGCAAAGCGTTTGCGTAGAGCAAGGGAGACATAGACCAGCCCGACGAGCACCGGTACCTCGATCAGCGGGCCGACGACACCGGCAAGAGCTTGCCCCGAGGTGGCGCCGTAGGTGGCGATGGCTACCGCGATCGCGAGTTCGAAGTTGTTGCCCGCGGCGGTGAACGCCAGGGTCGTGGTGCGTTCATAGCCCAATCCGATTGCGGCGCCGAGGATGTAGCCTCCGCCCCACATGAGCGCGAAGTACGCGAGCAAGGGCAGCGCGATCCGGACGACATCCCAAGGCTGGGAGGTGATCTGTTCGCCCTGCATCGAGAAGAGCACGACGATGGTGAACAGCAGACCGTAGAGCGCCCAGGGGCTGATCTTGGGGATGAACTTGTTGTCGTACCAGTCGCGGCCTTTGGCGCGTTCGCCGAAGAAGCGGGACAGAAAACCTGCCAGCAGCGGGATACCGAGGAAGATCAGGACCGATTTCGCAATCTGCCAGGGCGAGGTGTCGATGGTGGTCTGTTCGAGGCCGAGCCACCCGGGCAGGACCGAGAGGTAGAACCAACCGAGCACGGCGAACATGATCACCTGGAACACCGAATTGATGGCGACCAGCACCGCGGCGGCTTCGCGGTCTCCGCAGGCCAGGTCGTTCCAGATGATCACCATCGCGATGCAGCGAGCGAGGCCGACGATGATCAAACCGGTTCGGTATTCCGGCAGGTCAGGCAGAAACAGCCAGGCGAGGGTGAACATCAGCGCCGGGCCGAGAACCCAGTTCAGGAACAGGGAGCCGGCGAGGAGTTTCTTGTCCCCGGTGACTGTGTCGAGGCGGTCGTAGCGGACCTTCGCCAGGACCGGGTACATCATGATCAGCAGACCGAGGGCGATCGGTAGCGAGATGCCGTCGATCTGCACCTTGTCCAGGGCAGTGTTCACACCGGGGATCCAGCGTCCAACCAGCAGGCCGACGACCATGGCCACGCCGATCCAGACCGCCAGATAGCGGTCGAGGGTGGAGAGTTTTCCGACGACTTCGGGGTGTTCGGTGGTGGCAGCGGTGTTGCTCATGCGGTGACCTCAGCGCAAGCGTCCGCGGCACTCACGCTCGCACCTTCTACCAGCAGAACGGCGGAAAGCTGTTGCAGCGCAGCCGGAATAACCCAGTAGTACACCCAGGTCCCGCGTCGTTCACAATCGAGCAGCCCGGCCTGGCGCAACACCTTCAGGTGATGCGAGATAGTCGGCTGAGACAAGTCGAACGAGTCGGAGATGTCGCAGACGCAGGCTTCACCACCCTCGTGACTTGCCACCAAGCTGAGCAAGCGGAGACGAACCGGATCGCCGAGGGCCTTGAACATCCGAGACAAGTCGCCGGCCCAATCCTCGGTCAACGGTTCACGAACGAGCGGGGTGCAGCAAGCCTCGGAGTCCGGCAGCTCTTGATTCGACATTCTTCGATATTGACAGATATCGAATCAACGCGCAATCGGGCATCCGGTCAGCCGGATCCCGAACTCATCCCTCGGCGATCGCCGTTCGACGCTCGAGCAGAACAGTGTCGCGCCACACGCCGTCGAGTTCGGCGATCTTCTCGCGAAGGCCGACCGTTCGAAACCCGGCCGAATGATGGAGCGAGATGGAGGCACGGTTCTCCGGGAACATCGACGTCTGCAGAGTCCAGAGTCCGTCGGCGTCGGCGGCCATGACTTGCTTGCGCAACAACGCCTTTCCGACGCCACGACCACGCATGCCGTCCGCAACGTACACGGAGTTCTCGGCAACCCCGCGGTAGCAGTCACGCTCGGAAACCGGACTCAACGCAGCCCATCCGACAACAACACCCCCGATAGTCGCCACCCATCGATGCTGCGGCAGCCACCGTTCGTGGAGATGCTCACGCGAGGGGACCTCAGCGGCAAAGGTGGCATTTCGGGTGTCGATACCCTCTCGGTAAATACGTCGAACCGCATCCCAGTCGTCGTCGACCATGGCCCGGACAGAGACATCGCCGGGCAGATCACTCGGGCAGCACGGACGCGGAGCAAGGACTCCCATCACCACATCCGCCGCCTGCGGCAAGGCAACGCAACACGTCGGACTCATCGCGACGACCGTGCTCGTCCCTTCCTTACGCATGGTCACAAAACCCACATCGGCGAGCTTGCGCAGGTGATGCGACACCGTCGGTTGCCCGATCCCCAACGCCTCGGCGAGCGCTCCGACGGTAATACCACCGACCGCGCTCGCTACCCGGTGAAGCAATCGGACGCGCATCGGCTCGGCAAGGCAGGCGAACCACTGCGCGTAGGTATCGGCATCGCCCTGCGCGAGGACGGAAGAACGGATCTGATCCGGGTCCGAATCTCCGACTCGTACCGTCGGAGTCTGCAGCGAAGTCATCTCTCCACTATATCGACAGCTGTCGATGGTTGCTTATATTGATGATCGTCGATACAGTTCCCGTAGATCGATAATCGTCGATGAAAGGCACGAAAATGAACCCCCTACCCGTTGTCGTGATCGGGGCCGGCCCGATCGGCCTGGCAGCCGCAGCAGAACTGCGCGAGCGCGGACTCACACCCCTTGTATTCGAGCGCGGAACCACAGCCGGTGCTGCGATCTCCGAGTGGAATCACGTTCGACTGTTCTCCCGGTGGTCCGAACTCGTCTCCCCCGCCGCGCGGCGACTCCTCGACCAGAATGGATGGAGCTCACCCGACGGGCAGACCTATCCGACCGGCCGGCAATGGCGCGAGCTCTACCTCGAACCACTCGCCTCGGCCCTCGCCGACCTGGTCCAGTTCGACACCGAGGTGATCGGCGTAGCTCGACGCGGACGTGACCTGGTCGTCGACGCCGGACGCGACAGCGAACCCCTCTCGATTCACCTGCGGCGCCGTGACGGAACCGAGGATCGGATGTTCGCCCAGGCCGTTGTGGATGCGTCCGGCACCTGGGGCACCCCCAACCCGCTCGGTGGTGAAGGTCTTCCTGCACTCGGCGAAGGCGCTGTGGGTACTGCGATCCGGTACCGGGTTCCTGATCTCGACGATCCGGCTGTGCGGGCACAGTTCGCCGGAAAACACACGGTCATCGCAGGTAGTGGCCACTCCGCCCTGACGGCGATCGTTGCGCTGTCAGGGTTGGCGGAGCAGGCTCCGAGCACCCGCATCACCTGGGCGGTCCGCCGAGGAAACATCGGCTCTGCATTCGGAGGCGGCGACGCTGACGAACTGCCCGCGCGCGGCGCCCTGGGATTGCGCGCAAAGAAGGCCGTCGAGGATGGCCTGTTGAGCGTCGTCACCGGCTTCCGCACCGCAGAGGTGACAACTACCCCTTCGGGACAACTCATACTTGCCTCCGATGCGGGTGATCGCATCGAGAACGTGGACAACGTCATAACGCTGACCGGCTTCCGCCCCGATCTGTCCTGGCTCTCGGAAATTCGACTCGGCCTCGACCCGGTCTTACAAGCACCGGTCGAGCTTGCTCCGCTGATCGACCCGAACGTCCACTCGTGCGGCACCGTTTACCCGCATGGCGCGAAGGAGCTTCGCCATCCGGAGCCGGGGGTGTACTTGGCAGGAATGAAAAGCTACGGCCGAGCACCCACCTTCCTGGCGATGACCGGCTACGAGCAGGTTCGCAGCATCGCAGCCGAGCTCGCCGGCGATCACGAAGCAGCGGCCCGTGTCGAGTTGATCCTTCCGGAGACCGGAGTCTGCGGCGGCGCAGGCATTTTCGACGAACCTGACACAGCAGAAACCGACACAGGGAAAGCCGAGGGCGGATGCTGCAGCGCCCCCGCTCCGAAACTGATCACGCTGTCTGCACCGTCCGGCAACACCTGCGGATAGAAACAGTCCTTGACGACGGAACCAGCCCGCCGGGCTGCCACATCCGGCCGAACAAGGCATGCTGATCGTGTGCATACATTCGAGGTCTGGGCGCCCACACCGGAATCGGTCCGGGTCGAAGTCGACGGCATCACGCACGAGATGGACCGGACCGACGACGGGTGGTGGCGCGCCGAGGTCGACTGCGACAACCGCGCTCGCTACGGCTTTGTCGTCGACGGTGAAACACTCCCGGATCCGCGTTCACCACGCCAGCCCGAAGGCGTGCATCTCCGCTCTCAACTGCACCAACTCGACGAGGCGTCCTGGACCGACTCTCAGTGGACCGGACGACAACTCCCAGGATCATCGGTCTACGAACTGCACATCGGAACGTTCACCCCCGAAGGAACATTCGACGCCGCGATCGAACGTCTCGATCACCTGGTAGACCTCGGCGTCGGCTTCGTGGAAATCATGCCGGTCAACGGCTTCAACGGAACTCACAACTGGGGCTACGACGGTGTGCTCTGGTACACGGTCCACGAGATCTACGGTGGCCCGGACGGATTGCAACGCTTGGTGAATGCGGCCCACGAACGCGGACTCGGCCTGATTCTTGACGTGGTCTACAACCACCTGGGCCCGTCGGGCAACTACCTCGAAAAGTTCGGCCCCTACATTGCCGATGGAGCGAACACCTGGGGCCGAACGATCAACATCGGCGGTCCGCAGTCGGGCGAGGTTCGCGAGTACATCATCGGGAATGCCCTGCGATGGATGCGCGATTTCCACATCGACGGTCTACGCCTCGACGCCGTCCACGCGTTGGTCGATCACACCGGAACGCACATCCTCGAGGAACTCGCCGTCCGAACGGAAACACTGTCGGCCCATCTGGGCCGACCGCTCACGTTGATTGCCGAAAGTGATCTCAACGACGCCACTCTGATCACGCCACGAGCGGCCGGCGGGTTCGGCTTGGACGCGCAGTGGGACGACGACATCCACCACACGATTCACACGGCCGTGTCCGGCGAACGCCAGGGTTATTACGCCGACTTCGGATCCTTGGAATCCCTTGCAAATACATTGCGGCGCGGTTTCTTCCACGCCGGAACGTATTCCTCGTTCCGTGGACGGGTTCACGGCCGGCCGATCGACATCACGCATCAGCCCGCCAGCGCCCTGCTCGCATACACGTGCACCCACGATCAGATCGGCAACCGCGCGATCGGGGACCGCCCGAGCGCCTATCTGACGCCAGGACAATTGGCGATCAAGGCGGCGCTGGTCCTGCTATCGCCGTACACGCCGATGCTGTTCATGGGCGAGGAATGGGGAGCGACCACGCCGTTCCAGTTCTTCACCTCGCATCCGGAACCGGAACTCGGCGAGGCCACTGCCAAAGGCCGCAAAGCGGAGTTCGCGGCGCACGGCTGGAACAGTGACGACATTCCGGATCCGCAAGACCCACAGACATTTCTGCGATCGAAACTGGACTGGGACGAGCGAGACGACGAGACACGCGCTCGCGTCCTGGCCTGCTATCGCGATCTACTTGCCCTGCGCAGGAAGCGAATCGAGATCACCGACCCTTGGCTGGGGCACCTGCACGTCGACTACGACGAGGACGACCAGTGGATCACCCTGCGCCGCGGCGCATTACAGATCGTGTGCAATCTGGGAACGGACGCGGCCTCGGTCCCGGCCGGCGGAACCCCCATCCTCTGGTGGGATCCGCCGACACAGGACGAGACCGCGTCCGCAACAGTGGTGCCGGGGCACTCGTTCGTCGTACTCGAAAGCTGACTAACTCTCGAGATTCCGGTATTAACGCTTCGCGTTCTCTGGTGTACTCCGCAGCATCCTCAACACCAATGCGGCACTGACGAACAGAACCAAAGCTGTTGCACCGGCAGCAACGTGCATACCGTCGACAAACGCCGACTTCGCGGAATCGGCAAGCACCGAACCGAGTTCACCAGGTAGGTACGTTGCTTCCTGCAGGGCACCGCCGAGTGTGCCCTGTGCAGCGTGCGCCTGATCTGCTTCGAGCATCGAGGTGTCGATTCCCTTGCGGAAGATCGCCATCACCACGCTGCCCAGGATCGCCACGCCGAGCGCGATGCCGAGTTCGTACGCGGTCTCCGACACAGCGGACGCAGCGCCGGCGCGTTCGGGTTCCACCGAGCTGACCACGAGATCCGATGTCAACGTCAACGCGACACCGACACCAGCACCGGCCAGACCGAAGCCGATCACGAACATCAACGGGCCGCTGTCGACGCCGAGCGCGAGCAGCATCGCAGCACCGATACCGGCAACCGCGAGGCCCGCGCTGAGCACGTGAGACACCGACCACCGGCGAATCAACCAGGCCGCCGCAACCGCGGTGAATGCGCTGAGCAACATACCCGGGAGCATCAGCAGGCCGGCGTCGAGCGCCGAGTTACCGAGCACCAACTGCAGGTACTGCGAGCCGAAGAACAGGACACCTGCCAGCGCGAAGATCGAGAGCAGGTTGGTGATGACGGCGGTGGAGAACGACGCGTTGGCAAACAGCTTCAGATCCAACATCGGATCCTTCAGCATCCGCTGACGACGCACGAACACGTAACCCGCCGCGAGACCAACAAGGCCGATCACCAGCAACGTGATGCTGACGCCGTGCACCACGGATTCCTTGACCGCGTACACCAGCGGCAACATGGTCGCCATCGACAGACCAGCGCTGATGAGGTCGAATCGACCCGGATTGGGGTCTTTCGACTCCGGGATCAGGATCGGGCCGAGTACAACCAGCGCGATCATGACCGGAATGTTGATCAAGAAGACCGAACCCCACCAGAAGTGCTCGAGCAACCAACCACCGACCAAAGGGCCTGCCGCTGTACCGCCACCGGCCATCGCGCCCCAGACACCGATTGCCTCGGTGCGCTGACGCGGGTTGACGAAGATCGTGCGGATCAGACCGAGGGTGGCAGGCATCAGCGTTGCGCCGGAAATACCCTGCAGCACGCGGGCGGCAATGAGCATCTCGGGACTGACAGCGAGAGCGGCGATGATCGAGGCGAGACCGAAGCCGACTGCGCCGATCAGGAGCAGTTTTCGCCTACCGATCCGGTCACCGAGCGTACCCATGGTGATGAGCAGACCGGCGAGCACGAACGAATAGACGTCGATGATCCACAGCAACTGCGTGCTGCTCGGCTCGAGGTCGGCGCTGATGAACGGAAGCGCAAGATCGAGCACCGTGCCGTCGACTGCGATGAGCAACACAGCAAAGGCAAGGACTATCAAGCCCGCCCAGTCACGCTTTGTCGCCCGAACCTCGTCGGGATTGATTGCAGACGTCTGATCTGCCGACACTGACATTGCTCCCCTGCGACTTTCTCTGAGTTCTTTCGAAAAGATTTCACTGAACCGTCCAGCCGGTACAGTAGGTCTACGGTAACAGTGAACCGTCCAAGCGGTAAAGTTATTTCCGGGTAGGGTCACATCACATGGCTGCCGACACTCGCGATCGAATTCTCGACGCACTGGAGAAGCTGCTGCTGGTCAGCGGCGTCGCCCAAGTCACGCTCGAAGGCGTTGCCGCCGAAGCCGGGGTTTCCAAGGGCGGACTTCTCTATCACTTCCCCAGCAAGGAAGCACTGCTCGCGGCGATGGTCCGCAGACTCGGAGAACGCTCGGATCAGCAACTCGAAGACGCCGTAGCAGGCGGTACGACGGTCACCGAGTTCTATCTGCAGATCCCCGATGCGAACGAAAGCGAAGAACTCTCACTCTTCCGGTCGATCATCGCGGCACTGAGAACAGTCGACGGACAACACGACGAAATCCAGAAGGCCGTCACACATGTGATGCGGAGCTGGGACAAGGGCCTTCAGACCGAGATCGCCGACCCTGTGCAGGCCGAGATCATCCGACTCGTCGGCGACGGCCTGTATCTGGCGGCCATGCTCGGGCTCCCCCAGCCGGATCCCGAACTGCATCGACAGGTGGTCGAGCGACTGCGGCCCTGACCGGGGGCGTCCCTTACGTCAGATAGCGGTACGCCGGGCTTCCCGGCTCGAGCCTCTCGGACTGCATCGGCGCGCGCTCCATCCGCTCGAGTAACGCCGCCAAACCGTCGGCGGAACCGAGTTCGATACCCACCAACGCGGCACCCGTCTCGCGATTGTTTCGCTTGACGTACTCGAACAGCGCGATGTCGTCGTCCGGCCCGAGCACGTCCGAGAGGAAGCGACGGAGCGCTCCCGGTTCCTGCGGAAAGTCGACCAGGAAGTAGTGCTTGAGCCCGAGGTGAACGAGCGAACGCTCGAGGATTTCGCCGTAACGAGAGACGTCGTTGTTGCCACCGGAGATCAGGCACACGACGGTCGAACCCGGCTCGAACGTCAAATTCTGAAGTGCCGCAACGGAAAGCGCTCCCGCGGGTTCGGCGATGATGCCCTCGCTCTGATACAGCTCGAGCATCGCCGTGCAGATAGCGCCCTCGTCGATCTGATTGACGACAAACGATCCCGAACCGGACCGTGTCTGAAGTTGACGAGCCACGAGCGGCAACGACGCGTGCGACACCACGGCGGCACCCAGACGTGAGACGACCTCGTAGGGAACATCGCCGATCCTCTTGACCGCTGCTCCGTCGACAAATGGATCGACGTCGGGAAGAGTCACCGGGCCCCCGGCAACAAGAGCGGCCGTCATTGACGCCGCACCGGACGGCTCGATCCCGACGATCGACGTCTTCGGCGACCGTTCGTGCAGGTAGGTGGCGATGCCCGCAATGCAACCGCCGCCGCCGACCGGCACGACGATCGTGTCGAGAGGGGCGTCCAATTGCGTGAGAATCTCCGCTGCAATGGTTCCTTGCCCCGCAGCGGTGCGCACGTCGTCGAACGGCGGAACCATGGTTGCGCCGGTTTCGGCTACGTCCTCGGCGGCCGCAGCAGCGGCGGCATCATAGGTCTCACCGATCATGAACAGTTCGACAAACGCTCCGCCGTGGGCGCGAATGCGATCACGCTTCTGCTTGGGGGTATTTGCCGGAACGTAGATCCGACCCTTGATCTGCATCGTTCGGCACGCGAAAGCAACACCCTGCGCATGGTTACCGGCACTGGCAGTCACTACGCCGGCACCGCGTTCAGCCTCGTTGAGCTGAGCGATCAGGTTGTACGCGCCACGAATCTTGTACGAACGAACGCCCTGGAGGTCCTCACGCTTGAGATACACGTGTGCCCCGGTCAACGCCGAAAGACGATCGCTGTACTGCAGGGGTGTCGCCGCAATGACGTGCTGAATTCGCTCGATGGCCGCGTCGATCTCCTGCGCGTCGAGCGCGGGGACGGTGGACTTCGTTACTACGACATCGGGCGAGTTAGACACCCCGCCATTTTCGCACGTCGGAGATCAACCTTCCCACCACCCCGCCCCGCATGGTCTGCGAGGCAGGGTGGCGGTAGGTCAGCCGCGCGGATCCAACTGTGAAGGACGGGGCACGTTCCGCAGATTCGACTTGGCCATCTGTACTGCCTCGCCGACGCCGCCGTTCATCACCATCTTCGACATCGCCAAAGCGAAGCCCTTCATCTGACCACCGGTGATGGTGGGCGGCAACGACAATGCCAACGGATCGGTCACCAGATCCACCAAGGCCGGACCGTCATGATCGAGCGCGGCGCGTAGGCCCGCTTCGATGTCCGCAGGATTCTCGATTCGGCGCGAGAAGATACCGAGCGCAGCAGCAACCGCCGCGTAGTCGACCGCGGGCACGTCGACCCCGAAATCCGGAAGGCCGTCGACCAGCATCTCGAGCTTGACCATTCCGAGCGTCGAGTTGTTGAACACCACGATCTTGACCGGCAACTTGTACATCGCGACGGTGACCAACTCACCGAGCAGCATCGACAATCCACCGTCGCCCGACACCGAGATGACCTGACGCCCCGGACTCGACCATGCAGCACCCATCGCATGTGGGAGCGCATTGGACATCGATCCGTGCAGCGCCGAGGAGATGAAGCGTCTCGATCCGTTCGGATTGAGATAGCGCGCCGTCCACACGTTGCACATCCCGGTGTCGGCGGTGAAGATTGCGTCGTCGGCTGCCAGATCGTCCAAGATCGAGGCCGCATACTCGGGGTGAATCGGCGTGCGCTGCTTGACCGGATCCGTGTATGCACCAACCACTTTGGTCATCAGAGTGTTGTGCTTGGCGAGCGTGTCCTCCAGGAACCCGCGGTCGGTCTTTCGATCGAGCTGCGGAATCAGTGCGCTCAAGGTGCTCGCGACGTCGCCGTGCACAGCCAGGTCCAGGCTGGTTCGACGCCCCAACCGCTCGGCCGCGATGTCGATCTGAGCGGTACGAACGTCGTCGGGCAAGAACTGATCGTAGGGAAAGTCCGTACCGATCAGGAGCAGGAGATCGGCGCCGTGGATACCGTCGTGCGCCGCACCGTAACCGAGCAATCCGGTCATCCCGACGTCGTATGGATTGTCGTACTGGATCCATTCCTTGCCACGCAGTGAATGCCCGATGGGAGCGCCGACGGTTTCGGCCAACGCCAGAACCTCCGCGCGCGCATCTCGCACGCCCGCGCCGGCGAAGATCGCAACCTTACGCGAGCCGTTGATCACATCTGCCAACGCCTTGACGTCACCGGCATCCGGAACGACTGTCGGCCTTCGGGTTTCGACGAGCGTCGGCGGGGTGCCTTCTGCCGGACAATCGGCGATGTCCCCGGGAAGCACGATCACCGAGACGCCGTTTCGAGCCACCGAATGCTGAATCGCCGACTGCACCACGCGAGGTGATTGGACTGCCGTGCTGACGAGTTCGGTGTAACTCGAACATTCGATGAAGATCCGCTCGGGATGCGTTTCCTGAAAGTAGCCCATTCCGATCTGGGCGCTGGGGATGTGCGAGGCGATCGCGAGGACCGGCGCGCCCGAACGATGAGCGTCGTACAGGCCGTTGATCAGGTGAAGGTTTCCGGGACCGCAGGATCCGGCACACACTGCGAGTTTTCCGGTGATCTGGGCATCCGCTGCGGCCGCAAAGGCGGCTGCTTCCTCATGCCGGACGTGTATCCAATCGATTCCGCCCTTCTCGGAACCACCGGTGCGACGAACCGCATCGACGATGGGATTGAGACTGTCACCGACAATGCCGTAGATCCGACTGACACCCGCGTCAACGAGCTGCTGAACCAATTGATCTGCAACGGTTTTCGGACTCATCAGACCTCCATGACACACTCACGGGAGTCGGGATCGCCGACCCCCGGGAGTGACGATTTACTTGTGATTGATGCAGCGCTTCTTGTGGAATGCGGGGTTACTTGGGTTCGAGCACGAACACCGGAATCTCACGATCGGTCTTCGTCTGATAATCGGCGTAGTCGGGGTACGCAGCGACAGCGCGCTCCCACCAGACCGCCTTCTCGTCGCCGGTGACTTCCCGAGCAACCAGGTCGAAGACCTGCGTCGCGTCACGCAGCGTGACGTGCGGGTCGGCTTTGACGTTGTAGTACCAGACCGGATTCTTCGGGGCGCCACCGAGCGAAGCCACAACGGCATACGAACCGTCGTGCTCGACCCGCATCAGCGGCGTCTTCCTGACCTTGCCGGACTTTGCCCCGATGGTCGTGAGAACGACGACGGGCATGCCGTTCATGTCGTTTCCCTCGGTGCCACCGGAGTTCTCGATGCGTGCGACCTGATCGGCGGCCCACGACGCTGGACTGGGTTCGTACTCACCTGTGATTGGCATGTGTACCAGTGAACACCCACTCGAGCACCTTGGCCACCGAACCACGCCGACCAGGCCTGTCGCCCGCGCACTCCCCTGGTTGATCGATTAAGTGAGCTGCCGATCAATATAGTTCGCTTGCCCGAACTCTCATCTCTGGCTACTCTGAAACCACAGCTTCGAACAGCCGTATCAGAAGGGGACGAGATGACCACCGCAGATATCTCCACTCGCGAATCACGCCCCTCCCCCGACTATTGCGTCGATCTGGCCGGAACTCGGTGGCCGCTGTACAAGATCGAAGCTCTCGTGGTCGGGTTCGTGCTGTTCGTCGTCGCCGGTGCCGTCACGCAGTCGATGCAGGTGGCCGTACTGACTGCCGCAACGGCCGCTGTAGTCACGTGGTGGGTACGGCGCGTGCACTACTCACGCACCACCTGATCACCGCACTCCCCCGATCTCCCGCGAACCACGAAGGGACCTTGCTGCTGATGCAGCAAGGTCCCTTCGTTCTGTTCAGATCCGCTCGATCGGCGGTCAGACCGTCAGACAGCTCGGCCCGAGTAATGCCTTCAGGTCGCCCATCAAAGCCGAGGATGGTTCGACCCGAAGGACGTCGTCGACCTTCCACAAGCTGATCTCGGTTCCACCGATCAGCCGAACGTGAACGTCGGACGTTCCGGGGTGCCTCGTCAGCACCTGCTTGAGAGCACTGAGCTTGTCCTTGGTGCATTGCCGAAGCGGCAGCGAGACCGACAGGGGGCGCGCGACCCCGATCGCCGAAATATCAGGCACCGCAAGGTCGTTGCCGATCAGCGACATCCGATCGTCTCGGATCGAAACGCGAGCCTTGACCAACACGATGGCATCCTCGGCGATGTCCATTCCGTACACGGCGTACGCCTGCGGGAAGAACAGCACCTCGATTCCACCCACGAGATCTTCGAGCTGCACGATGCACCAGGTCAGACCGTTCTTGTTGACCCGGCGGTCCACCGAGGCAATGATGCCGCCGAGAGTTACCTGGGCACCGTCCTGAACGCCGCCTTCGAGTATCGCGGCGATGGACGTGTCGGACTGCTGCCGAAGAATGTGCTCGACGCCGTTGAGCGGGTGACCGGAAACGTACAGCCCCAGCATCTCTCGTTCGAGCGCCAGGCGATGCTTGGAATCCCACTCTTCGTCAGGAATCTTGACGTCGAACACCGAGGTGATCGACTCGTCCGCCTCGGCACCGCCGAAGAGGTCGAACTGTCCGATCGCCTCTGCCTTCTTGGTGCTCATCACGGAATCGATGGCGTCGGCATGGACCAACATCAGGCCCTTGCGCGGATGACCCAACGAGTCGAAAGCACCGGCCTTGATGAGCGATTCGGTGACCTTCTTGTTGCAAGCCATCGCGTCGATCTTGCCGAGATAGTCGGAGAAATCTGTGAACTTCGACTTCTCGGTGCGCGCCTTGATGATCGAGGCGACGACGTTGGCGCCGACGTTGCGCACCGACCCCATACCGAAACGGATGTCGTCGCCGACGGTCGCGAAGTCGACGCGTGACTCGTTGACGTCCGGCGGGAGAACGGTGATGCCCAACTTGCGGCAGTCGGCGAGATAGATCGCGGACTTGTCCTTGTCGTCACCGACGGAGGTCAGCAGACCCGCCATGTACTCGGCCGGGTAGTTCGCCTTGAGGTACGCAGTCCAGTACGACACGAGTCCGTAGCCGGCGGAGTGCGACTTGTTGAACGCGTAGCCGGCGAAGGGAAGGACCGTGTCCCACAGCGCCTTGATGGCGGCTTCGCTGAAGTTGTTGTCCAACATGCCCTGCCGGAAGCCGGCGTAGGCCTTTTCCAGCTCGGACAGCTTCTTCTTACCCATGGCGCGACGCAGCAAGTCGGCCTGGCCCAGGGTGTACCCGGCCACCTTCTGCGCCAGTTGCATGATCTGCTCCTGGTAGATGATCAGGCCGTATGTCTCCGAGAGGATCTCCGCGAGCGGCTCCTCCAATTCGGGGTGAATCGGCTTGACGTCTTCCAAGGCGTTCTTGCGCTTGGCGTACGAGATGTGGGCGTCCACACCCATCGGCCCCGGTCGATACAGCGCCAAGGCGGCGACGATGTCGCCGAATCCGGTGGGCTGCATCAGTTTCAGCAACTCGCGCATACCGCCGCCGTCGAGCTGGAACACACCGAGAGTGTCGCCGCGGGCGAGCAGTTCGTATGTTGCCGCATCGTCCATCGGCAAAGTGTCGAGGTCGAGGTCGATGCCGCGGTTGGCTTTGATGTTCTCGAGCGTGTCGCCGATGACCGTGAGGTTTCGCAGACCGAGGAAGTCCATCTTGAGCAGGCCGATGGCTTCACACGAAGGGTAGTCCCACCCGGTGATGATGGCGCCGTCCTGGGCGCGCTTCCAGACCGGGATTGCGTCGGTGAGCGGTTCGGACGACATGATAACCGCGCAGGCGTGCACACCGGCGTTACGGATCAGCCCCTCCAGACCCACCGCGGTCTTGTAGATCTTCGCGACGTCCGGGCTGGAGTCGATGAGCGCTCGAACCTCGACGGCCTCCTTGTACCTCTCGTGCTTCGGATCGGTGATACCGGAAACAGAGATGTCCTTGGCCATGATGGGCGGCGGGAGTGCCTTGGTGATCTGATCGGCGATGGCGAAGCCCGGCTTGCCGAACTGGACGCGAGCCGAGTCCTTGATGGCAGCCTTGGTCTTGATGGTGCCGAAGGTGATGACCTGGGCGACCTTGTCGTTGCCCCACTTGTCCGTCGCGTAGCGAACCATCTCGCCGCGACGGCGATCATCGAAGTCGATATCGATATCGGGCATGGACACACGCTCGGGGTTGAGGAATCGCTCGAACAGCAACCCGTACGGGATGGGGTCGATGTTGGTGATACCCATCGCGTAGGCCACCAACGAACCGGCAGCCGATCCACGGCCGGGCCCGACACGGATCCCGACGTCCTTGGCGTGGTTGATCAGGTCGCCGACCACGAGGAAGTAGGCCGGGAAGCCCATTTCGTTGATGACGCCGATCTCGTAGTCGGCGCGGGCGAGGTACTCCTGCGGCGGTCCGCTCGGGAAGCGGCGATCGAGTCCGCGCATCACCTCGGCGCGCAGGAAGGTCTGCTGCGTGTGTCCCTCCGGGACCGGGAAGATCGGCATGCGGTCGTGGAACGCCCACACGTCCTCGTACGACTGCACACGCTCGCCGATGGCAACGGTGTTGTCGCATGCCCCCGGTACCTCGTTGTCCCAGATGGCGCGCATCTCGGCAGCGGACTTGAGGTAGTAGCCGTCGCCGTCGAACTTGAAGCGAGTGGGGTCGGAGAGCGTCTTGCCGGTCTGAATGCAGAGCAGCGCCTCGTGATTCTCGGCGGCGTCCTTGGTGACGTAATGGCAGTCGTTGGTGGCAAGTGGCGGAATACCGAGTTGCTTGCCGATGTCGAGCAGACCCTCTCGCACACGGCGCTCGATCGAGAGACCGTGATCCATCAGTTCGAGGAAGAAGTTGTCCGGGCCCCAGATCTCCTGCCACTTCGCGGCAGCTTCGAGAGCCTCGCGATCGTGACCGAGACGAAGGCGGGTCTGGATCTCACCGGACGGGCAACCCGTGGTCGCGATGATGCCCTCGGCGTGCGCGGCGATGAGCTCCTCGTCCATCCGTGGCCATTTACCGAGCTGGCCCTCGATGGACGCGAGCGACGACAGCTTGAAGAGGTTGCGGAGTCCGGTCGCGTTCTCGGCCACCATCGTCATGTGGGTGTACGCACCGCTACCGGAGACGTCGTCGGACTTCTGGCTGCGATCGCCCCACAGAACTCGCTTGGTGTTGAAGCGAGACTCGGGTGCGATGTAGGCCTCGATGCCGATGATCGGCTTGATGCCGGCGCTCTTTGCCTCGTTGTAGAACTGGCTGGCGCCGTACATGTTTCCGTGGTCGGTCATGCCGACTGCGGTCATTTCGAGACGAGCGGCCTCCTCGAACATGGCGCCGACCTTGGCCGCACCGTCGAGCATCGAGTACTCGGTGTGATTGTGAAGATGTACGAACGAGTCAGCCACGTGCGCCTCTCTGAAGGTCTGGGAGCGAGATCGAGTGTATGCCGCGCTGCCGACACGACCGGCGACCGACGTAGCGGAGTCGCCGTGCGCCGCCTCCGGTCACGTGACCGGAACCTCGGGTTCGGCGCTCGACCTCACCGAACGCCGCGAACGTCGACTGGCGACGAAGGTGTCTGTCGTGAAGATCACCAGTGCAGCCCAGATCAGAACGAAGCCGATCCACCGTGACGCCGGCATGTCCTCGTGCATGACGGCCACACCCCACGCCATCTGGAGCGCCGGGGTGAGGTACTGCAGCATGCCCATCGTCGCCAACGGAACTCTCTGAGCGGCGACGCCGAACAGGAGCAGCGGCAGCGCGGTGACCGGGCCGGCGGCAAGCAGCAACAGGCTGTGCCCGGTACCGCTGCTGATGAATGCACCGGCCCCGGTCAGGCCGAGAAACACGAGGTAGCCGACCGCGAACGGTGCGGCAACGACTCCCTCGGCAGTCAAACTGGTTCGAGGATCGAGCGGAACCACCTTCTTGACCAACCCATAGGTGGCAAACGAGCCGGCGAGCAGCAAAGCGACGATCGGAGGTTTCCCGAAGTCGACCGTGATCACCACAACTGCCGTGGCAGCGAGAACGAGCGCGGCGATCTGGGCGGGACGCAGTCGTTCGCGGAAGATCACGACGCCGAGCAGAACGGTGACCAGCGGGTTGATGAAGTACCCGAGAGCCGCCTCCACGACGCGGCCTGACACCACGGCATAGATGTACGTCCCCCAGTTCACGGCGATCGCCGCTGACGCCGCGGTCACCAGCAGCCAGGTGCGTGCGCTGATTCCGCGAAGCGATCCGAGGCGGCCGGCAAAGGCCAACACGATCAGCATCAACAGAAGGGTCCACACCACCCGGTGCGCCAGGATCTCGACCGGATCGGCGAAGTCGAGTAGTCCGAAGAATGCCGGGAACGTTCCCCACAACAGGAACGCCGCCACACCGTAGAGGATCCCCGAGGACGAACCGGACCTAGCGCGTTCGTCCTTGTTCACAGAACCGGAGTTCACGGGACCGGGCCGTCGTCGGGGCCGGGAGCAACGACGTCCACGTACTCCGGCAGCAAGGGGCGGACGGCTGCCAGCCACGGCGAGGCGTCGGACGGCAACGCTTCCACTGCACGGACGTTCGAGTCATGTTCGATCGCTTCGAGTCCTTCGGGAGTAGCTCGCACCAGCACGCCCACCGCGCAGGCGCACCCGGCGGACAATTGCTTCGCCGACGCGAGCGCCACCTGTTGCTGGCGATCGGTGTCGCCGCCGAGCGAGACCAGTCGCGTGGCTGCAACACCGGGCGATCTGCGCACTGCTTCGTCGTTGTCGGGAACGGGCACCGACATGAGCGGCGTCTGGACGCGTTCGATCGGAACTCGGAACATGACCCTGGACACGCGAACGCCCGAGACCTCAGCGCCCGGCACCTGAACACTGCTGGTCGACGTGATGACCTCGCCGACGGTGAGTGCCTTCGTGAACGAGACCAACGCCCACACCGGCCCGTCGACCGACGCAACAGAATCTCGCGCTCGGTCGAGGTAGTCCGGGACAGCTTCCCCACTGTCCGGACCCAGAGTGTCCGTCCGGATCGGCGGGGTCGGCACGGGATTCGCGAACCCCACGCCCACCACCGCCGCCACACCGACCACCACCGCGACGACGGCCGGCGCGGGGGTAAGCCCGCGCGGTGTCATGAGGACCGGAGAACTTCGAGTGCGTGTTCGAGATCCTTCGGGTACTTGCTCTTGATCTCGACCCAGCGACCGTCCGCCGGATGTGCGAATCCAAGAGACACGGCGTGCAGCCACTGGCGCTCGAGGCCGAGCCTTTCGGCAAGTCGAGGGTCCGCGCCGTAGGTCAGGTCGCCGCAGCACGGATGGCGCAACGCCGAAAAGTGGACACGGATCTGGTGTGTGCGACCGGTTTCGAGGTGCACGTCCAGCAGACTCGCTGCCTGGAACGCCTCGATGGTGTCGTAGTGCGTGACGCTGGGCTTGCCGTCGGCCGTGACCGTGAATCGCCAGTCGTTCCCGTGATGGCGTCCGATGGGCGCGTCGATCGTTCCGCTGCTCGGGTCGGGATGTCCCTGCACGAGAGCGTGGTAGCGCTTGTCGATGGTCCGCTGCTTGAAAGCGCGCTTGAGCAACGTGTACGCGCGCTCGGATGTGGCAACCACCATGACACCCGACGTTCCGACGTCCAGGCGGTGGACGATGCCCTGACGCTCGTGGGCACCCGACGTCGAGATGCGGAAACCGGCCGCGGCAAGTCCGCCGATGACGGTCGGTCCCGTCCACCCGACGCTGGCGTGCGCGGCAACTCCGACGGGCTTGTCGACTGCCACGACGTCGTCGTCGGCGTAGAGGATCTCCATTCCCTCGACCGGTGTCGCTTCGATGGTCAGGGGCCGCGGCGGTTCGGGCAGGACTACCTCGAGCCACGACCCTGCGGTCAGACGATCGGACTTGCCGACGGCCACACCGTCGACGAGTACCGAGCCTTCTTCCGCGAGTGTCGCGACCACGGTGCGCGAGAGTCCGAGAAGGCGCGCGAGGCCGGCATCGACGCGCATGGCATCGAGACCGTCGGGCACTGGCATCGAACGGGATTCCCTCACTTGGTTTCTCCCTCGGCTGCAGCCTTCGATTCGGTGAGCTTCTTGTCGTCCGCCTTGTGATCACGCAGGCGTTCACCGTTGGGTTCGAAGCCGAACAGTGTCAGGACGACGAGCAGAATCGCGCCACAGACGATCGCGGAATCCGCGATGTTGAACACCGGCCACCAGCCGACGGAGACGAAATCCACCACATGTCCGCGCATGATTCCGGGAGAGCGGAAGAATCGGTCGACGAGGTTACCCAGCGCGCCGCCGAGAACGAGGCCGAGACCGAGCGCCCACCACGGTGATCGGAGCGTGCGACCGATCTTGATCACACCGATGACCACACCGATTGCGACGAGAGTGAGGATCCACGTCATCGACGTCGCCATCGAGAACGCTGCCCCCGGATTGCGCACCATCGTGAATGTGACCACGTCACCGATGATTTCGATCGGCTGCCCCGGTTTGACCGCGGCGACTGCCCACACCTTCGTGAGAATGTCCGAGAGCAGGATGACAGCGGCGATGGCAATGAGCATGGTCAGCCGGCGGGGCTTTTCGACCGGCGCGACCGCCAGGTCACCGTCTTCCGATTTCACGGCTTCCGGTTTCACGGTTTCGGGCTCGTCGGCCTTCGAGATTTCGGTAATCGGCTGATCCTCCGCGTTGACATCTCGGTCTGGGTGGTCTGTACTCACGCAACCATCATCCCTCATGTTCACCGCACCGGGTCACGCACTCTGCAACTGCGGCTAGCCTGGAGCGCGTGCCACTGCTGTCCACGACCGGCCGACGCGTTCCGTTCGCCCTCGCTGCCCTCGCTCTCACCACCGTTCTCACCGCTTGCGGCGACTCGGATCAACCTCCGAACACCCCGACCTCCTCGCCGAGTGAGGTGACTGTTCCGGTGACCGCCGCGACGGTCGAAGTTCTCGAGGCGGGAAGCGAGCCGCGCGAGGTTTTGCGTACGAACTTGCCTGTCGGCACCACGCAGACGGCGACGCTCGTCACCCAGGCCGTCGTGAGTCAGCAGATCGATCAACAACCGGCGCAGGATTTCTCTTCGCCGGAGATCACGATCCCGCTCTCGGCAAACGTGACCGCTGACGATCCCACCGCAGTCGTAGACCTCACGCTGTCGTCGATGACCTCGCCCGATGCAACGCTGCAGGCTGCGCTGAGCGGGGCCGACGGGTCTGCGGCCGGATTGTCGGTCACGGATTCGGGCGCCATCACCGCCCTACGGTTGAAGCCCTCCGCCAACTCGGCCAATGCTGCCCGCGCTGCAATCGAACAAGCGCTGGGCCAAGCGGTCTACCGGACCGTTGCACTCCCCGACGCTCCGGTCGGTGTCGGCGCACGTTGGGTGGTTCGGCAGCAAGTCAGCAGCGAAATCCTGCTCGATCAGACAACCACCGTCACGCTCACCGCGCGCGAGGGCAATCGGCTTTCGCTCGCGGTGGACGTATCGCAGACCCCGCAGAGCCCGGTCTGGAACCTGGCCGGTGACGCCGGAACGCTGAACATCGATCAGTACGTCATGGCCGGCTCCGGAAACCTCACCGTCGACCTCTCACTCCCCTTGCCGATCGACGGACAGATGACCGTCGGCGGCGACCAGGCATACGGCGACCCGGACAGCTCCTCGGTGATCCGGCAGACCATCTCCAACAGCATTCGGTGGGAATCGTGACACGCCGGTCGCTTCTCGCACTTGGTCTGACCGCAACGGCGGCACTGTTCGTCGTGACCGGTTGCGGCTCGGACGACTCGCCTGGTGCCGACACGACTACGCAGGTTTCCGCCCCACAGGTCGGCTTGGCGCCGTTCACGGCTGCTCCGGCCGCACCGCTGAGCGGGGCGCCTCTCGACCGTGACGGCCTGCAACGAGCCGCGCTCACCCTGTCCGAGCTACCTGCCGACTTCGACGTAGTTCCCGACCCGGTCGACGACCTCGGCCTCGCACCGGCGCCGGAAAATTCGGAGGCGGACAAGTCGAGCACCGACCCCGCCGTCTGCGCCCAGGTTCTGGCCCCGATAGCCACCCAGGCTCCCGGATCGGTCGCCGACCTCTCCGACATGTTCACCGGCCCCGATTTCACGAGCATCGATCAGGACTCTGCTTCGTACGCCGACGGCACCGCGGCAGCAGCAGCTTTCGAGAAACTTCAGACCACGCTGGCCGGGTGTGCGGAGTATTCGGGAACCGATGCCGACGGAACGACAATCACCTATCGCGTCGGCGGAGCGTCGGACCCGAACATCGGCGACGCGTCTTTCGCTTTCCGAATCATCACGGAGAGTGGCGGTTTCACCTTGGTTGCCGACGCGATCGTGGCCGCAGTCGGGACGACGTTGACTCAGGTGTCCGCGACGGCGCCGAGTCCGATCGCCCCCGATGTTCTCCACTCGATGGCATCTGCCGCCGCCGATCGCCTGCGCGCCCAGTCACCGTAAACAGTTCGGCCGGAAACACTCTCGCGAACCTCCGGACTATGTTCTTGTGAATGGAATTGCCTCGCTGACGCTTCTGTGGTCTGTCAGCGCTCGGAAGATCGCTGTCTTCGGCCTTGGAACACGAAAAGGACGGCGGCGTTCGCAGAGCGCCGACAGCCCTCGATTCCGTTCCGTTCACCGGCACCCTGGCGAGCGTGCGAATGCATCTACGACCGCAGTGAACAGCACCGTCTCGAACATCTACGCCGAGCAGGGAATGTCAATTGGTGACGGCCACCGCGCCCGCGTCGACCGACTGGCCGTTAAGGCTCGCAAAATATCGGCTCGATGTCCGCACGCGCCGGCGTATCGAGATCAGGGTGCCTCATTCGGCAGGCGTCATTATGCACACGTGCTCACGCTCGGCGAATCCGCGGCCGGCGGCGTACAGCTCGCCAACCTGGGTACGGGCCCATGCCTCTGCCTGTTCCGTCTCCGGCTCGTGTACCCAGTAGATCGCAAGGTACGAACCGTCCGCGATCTCGGCCGCGACCGGTCCGCTCGCCGGGAAGCGCAGGTCTTTGAGTCGCATCGGCGCCACCCAACGGCGACCTGCGAACCAGCCTGGACCGATCATGCAGCCCGAGTAGATATGCTCAGTCGGGATGTAACCGGTCTCTTCCAGGTAAGGCAGGTAGACGTACGACTCGACGTCACAGCGCACACCCGGGTACCGATTCCAATACCAGGTGCCGCCGAAGTCCGTTGCGACATCAAGAATCTTGAAGTTGGTGACACCGACTTTCTTCAGTTCGACGCCAGCACTGATACCCATGAAGCCGGCGCCGACGATGAGCACGTCGAGATCGGCGGTCAACGGCGGTGCGGTGCGAGAATCGCTCGCATTCGGATCGCTGTCGAACGATGCGAAAGTACCTTCGAAATCAATCGCCTGAACGGTGTCGGCCCCGGTATTCGGCAGACGTTTGTCGCGCTCGGCCGCGTACTTTTCCCGAAACGATTCGAGATCTTCCACCTTCCGTTGTGATACCCAGAGGTGCGGATCTTCTCGCACAGGTTGCCTTCGACAGTCGCGGAACCGATACGGTCCGGCAGATTTCCACTACTGCCGGACCGCCTCGGCACTGGGTCCGGCTCGCATCATGGATCCGACTCAACTTGTACACCAACTCAATTCATACACAGACAGTCGATGAAAGAGTGGCCATTCGCGCCTACGAAGGCGGGGACCGGAACCCGAGGGTCATGCCCCCGCGCGCACCACCGGGGGCATCGGATAGGTGCCGTCGATCAGCTGCGCCAGGGGGCCGTAGAAGCGAGCCGCAATCTGGAAGCCATCCGTCGCGGAGACAGGAAGCCAATTCCTGGCAAGATCAGAATCAGAGGGTCGCTCAGCCTGGAGGTAGAACGTCAACTTCCCGTCCCGAACGGCGTATTCTCCGGCTCGCGCGAGGTAACTTGTTGCGCTGTAACGGTTCTCAGAGTTTTCGATAAAGTAGCCCTGAGAGTCGTATACCGGGAGCTCCCAGAACTCGGTGACCGGCGGCAAATCCTCCACGTCAAATGTAATGGTGTAGCAGTTCGCACCATCGAGAGGGAAACCCTCGGCGTCGTCGAACAGGTAACCAATTGTGTGGGACTGAAAGGGCACTGGGGTGCCCCACGCCACGTCGTTAGCACCAGCTTTGGCACGGTAGTCGAGATCGTCGTAGAAAAGGCTGGATTGCAACTTCCACCCGCTCATATCCACCTGCGTCTTCTCGAATGCCTGCCTGGCATCGGTCCGCGCCCGCGCGAATCCGCGATCGATCACCTCGCGCTGTTCATCGGTGATCTGCGAGGGGTCGAAGCAAGTCCCCGGACGCAACCCGAGCCGAGCGAGATTCGCGAGGGCTTCCCGCTCCTTTACCGAATCCGACCGGCGAGTCATGGAAGGATCGTTGATTACCAAACTCAGGAGCTGTAGATAGTCGATCGCGGTCATCGACTTTCCGATGTCGGCAATCAGGTCCATCCGCGGAAACGTGGCGTAGTCGGACTTGACAATTGGCTGATCCACGAGGTCCGGAACGCGGCCACCGCCGGCGTGCCACAGCGAAAGTGGAGCCGCGCGGACGCCCGTCACCGCGGCCCGTGCACCGGCCAGGTCCTGCTCAGTTCGACTCGTCACTGCCACGCGAACAGTGAGCACGAATGCATCGGACGGTGATCGCACGACCTCAGTGCCAGCGAACCCGGCCGGTAGGAGGCCTCTCCACCTCGGACCAACGATCACGTATCGCTGCGGCCCATTTCCGGTGAATTGCGATCCGGCCATGAAGAACCAGTCAATGTTCGGGCCAAGTGCCTGAATACTCCAGTACCGACCGTCAGCTACGCCCGGAGCTTCGATGACGACCGGATCGTTCGACAAGTCGAACATCCCACCGGAATAGAGCGTCGAGGCATTTACTGTCGTGGCGATGCGAACCTTGGCGTCGAACAAATCGAGGATCGGCTGGAGACGATTGAGCCCGCGATATGCCGGCTGCCCCTCCAAACCCGTGTAGACGTGCCGCAATTCGTAAAACCCGGCAAGATGTATGCCCCAGTCGAAGGCATCGGCGATCAGATCGCTGACATCGTCGACACTCAAAGACTGGTCGATCATGGTGGTCATCAAGGAACTCCTCGGGAGTCGTTACGTGTCAGTGAGATTCGCTCGACGCAAAGCCCCACACATCGCCGAAGAGACGTCGGCGACAGCCTCCTCGCACGGCCGCAGCCTTAGCGTCGATACGCCTCACACAAATTGCGTCCCAGAACTGAACGACCCGGGCAGTGCGGCGACCGGGAGCAATCGGACTCGGGCGCCGCAACTTCCATTGACGGTCTAAATATCGACCAGCACGGTCGGATATGGGAACGGATTGAGATTACAAGCCAATTCCTGATCAGTCAACGGTCAATGTCCGCGGCCGGCAAAGGGATTGCGGCCACCGACGTCGGATGTCACCGCGTCGGCCACCTGTTTCAGTGCCAACGCTCGGTTGGCGATTTCAAGGTTGCTGATCTCGCCGCCGACGTAGACGGTCAAAACGAGAGACTGGTGACCGTCCGCGTCGAAGGTCGGGGCCGCTACCAGGCTGACTGGGTGTTTTCCAGCGGAAGCGCGAACCGCTTCCCCGAGGAATCTCCGCTCGCCCAGACTCGACACCAGGTCACCGACAAGCTCGAGTACGGCAGGCGGCACGTCGTGCGCAGCAACCCCGGCCATCAGCCGGTGCAACCGCTGAACGGTCGGCGAGAGGTTCTCAACCAGATATCCTTCCGCCCGGCACTCGGCGGCCATCAGCCGGATGTGTTCGAAGTCTGTCCCGACAGCCAGCGCGGACTCGCTCCGCAGCCAACGTTCCAGCTCCTCGTCCGGTTCCCACAGCATGAACATGAGCCCCAGCGGCGGCGCGAACGGATACACGTCGCCGACACTGGCCGGCGGCTCGACGCCCGGGGGCGCGACCATCTCGAGAACCATGACATTGTCGCCAACCACGGCCGATGCCATACAGATAGCGCTGAACTGCTCACTCAGGCCCTCGAGACGGTCGCGCACCATCGAGCCCAGCGCAAAATCGCGCTGGGCCGCCCGCCCGGCCGAGACCAATGCTGGCCCAAGCCCGTAAGACTTGGTCTGTGTGTCACGAATGAGATATCCGCACGCGGTCAGTTCGGTCACGATGCCGAGACAGGTCGGTTTGGTGATTTCGCATCGGCGCGCAAGCTCTGAAAGACCGAAGCGCTTCCCCTGGTTACGCACCAAAAAGTCGATAACCTGCACTACGCGCGCAGTGGGCGGCGACACGACCTCCCTGCCTGCCGAGCGGTCCGCCACTTCGGAATCAACCATTGACCAATCCTTCCCAAGGCACTTACAGTAACGCGCATCACCTTACCGCATCGGTCGATATTTCGACCAATTGCGACACAACCTTGATACGCGCACTCCGTGCTACCAAAGTCCCTCACGGCCGACATCGCCGAATGTTCCGGGTCCGCGGACTCATGGATCGACGTTCGAATCGCCACGAAACCACAACTCAAGGAAACGAGACTGTCGTGACTCGACCTACAACCCTACCGCCGCAACAACGCCGAGCGCCTGAACGATCAACCAAATACTATGTGGGCCTGTTGATCTCGATCGTTCTACTGTTCGAAGTCGCCCCCCTCGAATACAGCATGGTGTACCCATCACTGCGATACATGGCGGCCGAATTCAACACTCCTGACATCGGCTGGGTGGTGACCATCCTCGGTCTTGTCGGGGTCGTCAGCTTGCCGATCATCGGCAAGCTCGGAGACATCTACGGCAAGAAGCGCATGCTGATGGTCGTCGCCGGCATATTCAGCATCGGAACGCTGACCTGCGCCCTCGCCCCGACCTTTCCGATTCTGCTGCTCGGGCGCGCCCTCGAGGCCGCGAGCGTCGGCATGACCCCGCTCGCTTACGGCCTCATCCGCGATGTCTTCCCACGACGCATGATCCCCGTGGCCCTGTCGGCAGTGTCCACCGGCATCGGATTCAACGGTATCGCCGGCCCGCTCATCGGCGGCTACCTCTCGACCGAGTTCGGTTACCGCGCAATCTTCTGGTTCCTCCTCGCCTATGTCGCCGTCATCGCCCCGGCGGTCTATTTCACCGCGCCGGAATCGCCGCTGCGCCTGTCCCAGCAGCTCGACTGGGTAGGCGCGGGCCTGCTGGGCGGCGGATCATTGCTGCTGATGCTCTCCATCAACCAGGGTCGCTCTTGGGGATGGGACTCACCAAAGACGCTGATTGCGTTCGCGGTCTCTGCGGTCCTGAGCGCGGTGTTCGTCCTCTACGAATTGCACACCACGCAACCTCTGATCGACATGCGGGTGCTGTGGGCGCGTGCCATGCGCAGCACGATGCTCGCAAGCTTACTCGGCTCATTCGCTATCGGTGGATACGCGTTCGCGTTGCCACTGATGCTCATGACGCCACGGGTTGACGGCATCTCTTACGGGTTCGGGCTCACTGCCTTCGCCTTCGCGCTGTGGACTCTCCCACATGGCATCCTCGCCATGGCGAGCGGCCCCCTGGCCGGACTGCTCGCGCGCAGCAGTGGCCCCCGGGCGAGCCTCATCGTCGCCATGACCGCGATCATGATCAGCCTGAGCCTGCTGGCCTTTGTGCACGACCAACAGTGGCAGATCATCACACTGGTCGCCATCTTCGGCGTCGGCCAGGGTTTCTTCTACGCAGCCAGCGCCAACCTTGTCGTCGAAGCGGTACCGCCATCTCAGACGGGGGCGAACGCCGGCGTACTCGGCTCCAGCAACAGCCTCGGCGCTGCATTCGGCGTCACCATCCTCAGCGCGATCCTCTCTGCGCACATTTGGTCCGTCGACCAAGGCACACGCCAGATCATTTACACGGATGCGGGATTCACCTACGTCTTCCTACTACTCGGTGCACTCGGCGCCATCGGTCTCATAGTGGCGTTCACGATGAGTCACGGACGCGCCCCCGCCTCCGGCGGAGCAACGATTGGCGCGAATACTGCACGTCCTGCCGCCGCGACAATACCGGTCAAGCAACAGTCCCCCACGGAGGCCACAAGTGACTATCACGCATGACAAGTTCTCCGGCGGCACCGCCGTCATCACCGGCGCGGCATCCGGAATCGGCGAGGGGCTCGCACGACACGCGGCCTCCATCGGAATGAACGTGGTGTTAGCGGACATCGACATGCCCCGGGCTGAACAACTCGCAGCCGAACTGTCAACGGCAGCCACCGAGGCCACTGCGGTCCAGACGGACGTCAGTGACCCGTCGTCGGTGGAGGGGCTGGCCCGGGCCGCGTACGAGCGGTTCGGCTCTGTCCGATTGCTCGTCAACAACGCCGGGATCGAGGCCCCTGGCCTATTTTGGGAGGTTCCGATAGACCGCTGGCAGCGGTTGCTGTCGATAAATGTGGGCGGTGTGGTCAACGGGGTCCACGCATTCCTCCCACGAATGATCGCGTCTGGCGAGGAGGCATACGTGCTCAATCTCAGCTCTATCGGTGGCCTCAGCGCGGGCGCACTGCAATCGCCATATCTCACGAGTAAGCACGCGGTGCTAGCCCTGACCGAGACGCTCTACCTGGACGTGAAGACCGTCGGCGCTCCCATTCAAGTATCGGCAGCACGCCCGGGCGCGGTACGGACCCAGATCTATTCAGGTGCTTCAGCCAGCGGCCTGGCCGGTGAAGCGCTTCGCGAGCAACTCGACCGGTACCTCGGCCAGGGCCTGACACCCGAGCAGGCTGCAGAGAGCATCTTCGCTCAGCTCGCGAAAGGCGCATTCTGGATCGGCACACAGCCGGAGGTCCTCGAGGCCTTCGCCGCATATCACGCGGATCATCTCACGAAGCTCACCCCGCCGGCCCCCTTCGTCGCCGTCGCCAAATGAGACCGTTCTGGTGCCCCGGTGCGTTCCGGGTCGGCGAAGACCCGGACCCTCGATTCACCCTGGCCAACGAACGCACATTCCTCGCCTGGATCCGGACCGCCCTGGCTTTGGTTGCCGCCGCCGTCGGCTTCGAGGCATTCGGCTCCGAGATGGTTGGCCCCACCGTTCACGCCACCCTGGTAGTTGGCGTGTTGACTGGGTCAACCATGCTGTCTGTCAGTGCATTTCATCGATGGATCGCGGTCGAACGCGCTTTGCGGTTGGGGCGAAGCCTCCCAGTCCCTACGTTCGCAGGCATCGCCGCGGGGCTTGTACTGGGATCCGCGCTGACGTTGTTGATGGTCGAGGTGACGCGGTGACACCCCTTCAACCCACACATGCCGACCGAGGGCTACAGCCAGAACGGACCACGATGGCATGGGTTCGGACTGGTACCTCCTTGGCTACGGCGGCGCTGATCTACCTGCGCTATGTCCCCGGCCCAACAGTCGCAATCGGTATTCTCGGGGGAAGCACGCTGATCGGTGCAGTCGGCATTATTGCAATCAGTCACCGAGGGCACCGCCGCAGATCCGACGATTTCGGGATCGGCCGCAGCTTCCCGGGGCCAACACGAAATTCAGCGCTGGTGTTGCTGGTCGCCACCTTGGCCATCAGCGCCGGGATCTTGGTGCTCGCCAGCCTGTGAATCGATGATGCTCCACGACCAAGCACGGCGCCCTGAACGCAATTTCACCAAAGGAGCCGAGCGCCGAGGCCAGGCGCCCCCGACACCCGAATCACCAAACCTCCAAAGTTCGACGGTTTTCGAAGATGTGGAATCCGCTGGCGGACAGGCTCACCGGCGATCAGGTCGCCGCGGGACAGACATGCGAACTCGCTCGCTGCACTGACGAGCGATGGGCAGGATCCTGTCGGCCGAAGGGTGTTTGCCGACAGGATCCGGCCCGAAGCTTCACTCGCGCTGTCGCAACTCGCGTTCGATCGTGCCTGCGTACCTCCAGCCACGAAATCTCCCGGGTGACGCTACTAAGACCGTCGGAGTCGCGGTGACTCTGCGAATTCATGTCAACCGGCGGATCGCTCCAGGAGGCAAGCCATCTGCGATCCGGCCCTTTCGTCGCAGTTGCGATCAGCGAAACAGAAGTCCGTCCTCGATTGCGGCGCGGCGGGCGCAGGGCCTCTGATTCTCGCCTGTCCTTACCTCGCATCGTAGGCCCACTCATGATTGTCACCACCGTGTGTTCTTTCGCCGCTTTCTACGATGTGTGCAGACTAGGACTTCAGACCGGATAATTGATTGATCATGGACCCTTTGACAACTGCCCGTCCACACTGAACGGTGAGAGTAGGTACGAAACAGACCAACGCGACACACTGATGTGAGGAGCCAGAGTTCATGCCGGAACCCAGAAGGTCAGATCACACCGATTACGTAGCCGTCAATCCGATCTTCTCGAGGCCTGGCGAGGATTCGGTTGCATCGAAGTACACACTCGAACCCGACGGCATGCTTCCCGAGACCGCGTATCAGATCGTCCACGACGAAACGATGCTCGACGGCAATGCGCGGCTCAATCTCGCGACGTTCGTCAGCACGTGGATGGACGATCACGCCACCAAACTGTATGCCGAGTCATTCGACAAGAACATGATCGACAAGGACGAGTATCCGCAGACCGCCGCGATCGAAACCTATTGCTGGCGTATCCTTGCCGACCTCTGGCACTCACCCTCCCCCAAGGACGCAATCGGCACCTCGACGATCGGTTCGTCCGAAGCCTGCATGCTCGGCGGCCTGGCGATGAAACGACGCTGGCAGCACGCACGAAAAGCCGCGGGCAAGTCCACCGAAAAGCCAAATCTCATCATGAGTTCCGCGGTCCAGGTGTGCTGGGAGAAGTTCTGCAACTACTGGGACGTCGAAGCGCGTTACGTGCCGATCAGCGAGGAACACCGGACCCTCGACGGTCACGATCTGGACAAGTACGTCGACGAGAACACCATCGGCGTAATCGCGATCATGGGTGTCACGTACACCGGGATGTACGAGCCGGTCCTGGAAATCTCGAAGGCACTCGACGCGATCCAGGAAAAGACGGGACTCGACGTTCCCATCCACGTCGACGGCGCTTCCGGCGCAATGATCGCCCCGTTCCTACAGCCCGAACTCGAATGGGATTTCCGGCTCCCACGCGTGCACTCCATCAACACCTCGGCGCACAAGTACGGACTCGTCTACCCCGGCCTCGGCTGGGTGGTCTGGCGATCGCAGGATCTACTTCCCGACGACCTCGTCTTCAAGGTGAGCTACCTCGGCGGCAGTATGCCGACCTTCGCGCTGAACTTCTCGCGACCCGGCGCTCAGGTGATCTTGCAGTTCTACTTGTTCCTGCGTCTCGGCCACGACGGCTATCGCGCGATCCAGCAGTCCTCACAGGACGTGGCGAAATTCCTCGCCGAAGGAATCGGGAAGCTCGACGCCTTCGAATTGTGGAACGACGGTTCCGACATCCCGGTCTTCGCGTGGCGCCTCGCCGAGGGCCACACGTCCAACTGGACGCTGTACGACCTCTCGGACCGGTTGCGAGGCAAGGGCTGGTTGGTGCCGGCCTACCCCATGCCGGACGATCTCGCGGATCTGACAGTGCAGCGCATCGTGGTTCGTAACGGACTGAGCATGGACCTGGCGGCCAATCTGCTGCGCATCATCGAAGAGGAAACCGCGTTCCTCGACGAACTGGACAGCCCGATGCCGCGGCCGCGCGTCACCGAGGGATTCCATCACTGACGTCGCTTACCACGTGAAGAGCGGCCGCCCACTCCCCTTCGGGAGTCGGCGGCCGCTCTGGTGTTTCAGGTGTTACCGAGAGATCAAGCAGCGCAAGCCGGCGAGGTCAGACCTGCAACGCCGACGATCTGGCAAGCGGTGGTCTTCGAGAGCTTCCAGACGCCGTCTTCGTAGACGAACGAAGCCTGCAGGCCCTGCTGCAGCGGCTGGCCGTTGACGACGATGTTCAGCGAAGCTGCTGCCGTCTCGCTGCCCGTGTCGGTGACCGGGTCGAGGATCTCGACCTGCGCGCCGGCAGCCTTGGCGGCAGCGGCGACCTGGTTGATCAGCTCGGGATCAGCCTCGGCGCCCTGGACGAGGTTGACCTTGTCTGCGGCCGGAACGGTTTCGTCGAGTGCCTGGGCGACCTTGGCGTTGAGCTCAGGGGCGGTCGGCAACGCGACCGGCGCATCTGTCGAGTCCGAGGCCGTCGTGGTCGTCGTGGTCTTCGACGTCGTGGTGGGCGAGTCGGTCTTGTCATCCGAGCCACAAGCGGTCATCGTCAGGGCTGCTGCGATCGCCACGGCTGCAACGGTCATCTTCTGAAGCTTCAACTTCTCAGTCCTATCCATTCGGGTGTTCACATTCGAGCGTCAGTCGAACATCGTGCTTGCTCGAGGATCGTCGACAACATTACCCAACGGTAAGCGGAAAAAGTCTAAGGACATCCTCAGAGAAGGCTGTCGACCGCATCTGCTACCTCGAGCACCTCATCGGATTCGGCAAAGGTTTTGGCGATTCCCGTTCCGCTGGAACGGGTTTCGAAGCGAACGGTGACCACACCGTGCCCGGCGCCCTGCACCCAACCGTGTCCGTATTCTGGATGCTTCACGTCCAAACCGGGGTGCCAGTAGCGCTGAGGGACACGTGCTGCCACCGGAACGTCGAGTTCGGCCTCATCGAGGGCGCCCGTGAGAGTCTCGACCGGATAGCCGGGAACATCCTGATCCAACTCGGGAAAAAGTGATCCTTGCCGAACGGTGGACAAACCGGCGAATCCCACACCGACCAGGCGAATCGGCCCCAATTCCTGTGGATCGATGACCTGTTTCTGCGCAGTCGCGATGAGGATTTGGCGGTCGATGGTGGCAAACGGCAGCGTCACGGATCGAGTCAAGATACTCATATCGGACTTCTTGAGCTTCAGTACGACGGTGCGAGCAGCTCTTCCGTCCTTCTCCAGCCTGGAAAATGCTGCACGACCACTACTTTCGACGGCGGCGCGCAGTTGCGCCATCGTGACGATGTCTGCGGCGAAAGTGGATTCCGCGCTGATCTGCTTGGATTCGGCACGCTCGGCGACCGGCCGATCGTCGATCCCCTGCGCAAGCCGATGCAACCCCGGACCGACAGTGGTTCCGAGTATCGACGCCACCTCCGCTATGGGAGTGCGGGCAAACCCACCGATGGTTTCGATGCCGAGACGCTTGAGCTTTTCCTCGGCAACAGGGCCGATCCCCCAGAGCTTTCGCACCGGCAGTGGATCGAGCAACTCGTGCTGCATCCCGGGAGGAATCACTGCGACGCCGTCGGGCTTTGCCAGTCCCGACGCGATCTTGGCGACCTGCTTACCTGCGCCGGCCCCGATCGAAGCGACCAACCCGGTCTCGGCTTTGATCAACGCCCGCAGGTCCTCGCAAAACGCGCGGACCTCGTCAGCTCCGACACCGGCCAACTCCACCGGTTCCCCGAAAGCCTCGTCCACCGACAGTTGCTCGAGGATCGGCATACGAAGGCGCAACGCGTCGAACGTACGTTTACTGAGAACCGAGTACAGGGACATCCGTGGCGGCAATACCACCGCTCCACCACCGACCATCCGGCGTGCTTGATGCATCGGCATTGCCGAACGCGCACCGAAAACTCTCGCTTCGTAACTTGCCCCGGCCACCACCCCGCGCCCGCCCAAGCCGCCGACCAGCACCGGGCGACCTCGCAGAGTGGGGCGGGTCAACTGCTCGGCGGAAGCGAAAAACGCATCCATGTCGAGATGCAGCACCCACCTACGACTTCGTGTGGGATCACCTTGATTCATCGGGCGTTACGGTTCTCTCAAAAGTAGGTGCAGAATTTACGTCCGCGCCTTCTTCTTCGGCGACTTCTTCTTCGGCAGGGGCAATACGTCGGCAGTCCGTTGAATGAAGGCGTGCAGGTGATCGAGGTCCTGCAACCGTTCCTCCGTCACCCGGTAATAATCCTTCGCTCCCGGGTACGGCGGAGCCAGATCGGCCTCTGATCCGAACTCCGTACTGACCTCGGTGGGTTTGACGAACAGAACGTCTCCGCAGATCAAGCCCACGATCTTCTCGTCGCAATACAGTCCGTACTCGCCGAACATCGCCCTTGCCCGCACGTCGAGCGGTTCCAACTGCTCGAGAATGCGCGCCACGGTTTCCTTGCTCGTGCTCATGAGAGCAAACTACTCCGGCACCCCGACATACAGACATTCATCGGGGAGCCGGAGTAGCTATGGCGGTATTAGACCTTCGTGATCGCGGCGCGGATACCGTCACCGAGATCGACGGCGTCGTCTCCCGCTTCACCCACCGAGAAGGAGGTGGCCAGAACCTCACCGGCGATCAATTCGCGATGACGCTCTGCCCACTCCTTGCAGTCCTGCGGAACCTCGAGCACGACGTTGATCCGGTCCGAGACGTCCAAACCGGCGGCACGGCGCGCATCCTGCAACTGACGGATACGGTCCTTGGCCCATCCCTCGGCTTCGAGTTCCTCCGTCACAGCGGAATCGAGTACGACCAGTCCCGCACCGTCCGGCAGAGCAGCCGTCGAATCCGGCTCGGCCGCAACCAGTTTCTGCGTGTACTCCTCGGGCAGCAGTTCGATGCCCGCCGCAACCACGACGCCGTCCGCGTTCTCGGTCCAGTCGCCCGCCTTGACCGCCTTGATGACAGTCTGAACGGACTTGCCCAGACGCGGTCCTGCAGCACGCGCATTGACCGCGATCTCGAAGCGCCCGTGCACGTCGACGTCATCGGTCAGATCAACCTTCTTGACGTTGACCTCGTCGGCGATCAGTCCGAGGAACGGACGCAGACGCTCGGCATCCGGCGCCGCAACCGTGACCTCGGGCAGCGGAAGACGAACACGCAGATTCTGCGCCTTGCGCAGGCTCAGCACCGTGGAGCACACGGTCCGGACGTCGTCCATCGCCGCTACCAGCTCGGGGTTCGCGGGGAGCTCCGACGCCTCGGGCCAATCAGCCAGGTGAACCGATCGCTCCCCGGTCAGCCCGCGCCAGATCACCTCGGACACCAGCGGCAACAGCGGCGCAGCGAGACGCGTCACGACCTCGAGCACGGTGTGCAGGGTGTCGATCGCGTCGCGATCCTCGTCCCAGAACCGCGAACGAGACCGTCGCACATACCAGTTGGTGAGCGCATCACAGAACAACCGAAGCTCGTCGCACGCGCCGGCGATGTCGTTGACCTCGAGGGCCTCGGTGATCACGTCGCGGGTGGTAGCGAGCTTGGCCAGGATGTACTGATCGAGGATGTTCTCCGAGTCGGTACGCCACACACCGGATTCCGGGGCGTACAACTGCAGGAAGCTCCAGGCGTTCCACAGCGGGAGCAATGCCTGACGCACACCTTCGCGGATGCCCTGCTCGGTCACGATGAGGTTTCCGCCGCGCAAGATCGGCGAAGACATCAGGAACCATCGCATCGCATCGCTGCCGTCGCGGTTGAACACCTCCTTCACGTCCGGGTAGTTGCCCTTGGACTTGCTCATCTTGAGTCCGTCGTCGCCGAGCACGATGCCGTGCGCAGCAACGGTTTTGAACGCCGGACGATCGAAGAGTGCGGTGGCCAGCACGTGCAGCGTGTAGAACCAGCCGCGAGTCTGCCCGTTGTACTCGACGATGAAATCGCCCGGGAAATGACCCTCGAACCATTCACGGTTCTCGAATGGGTAGTGCACCTGCGCGTACGGCATCGAACCGGATTCGAACCAGCAGTCGAGCACCTCGGGAACGCGGCGCATCATCGACTTCCCGGTTGGGTCGTCGGGGTTCGGGCGGACCAGGTCGTCGATCATCGGGCGATGCAGATCGGTCGGACGCACACCGAAGTCTGCCTCCAACTGATCGAGCGATCCGTAGACGTCCGTACGCGGGTACTGCGGATCGTCCGAGACCCACACCGGGATCGGGCTGCCCCAGTAGCGGTTTCGGCTGATGTTCCAGTCGCGTGCACCTTCGAGCCACTTGCCGAACTGGCCGTCACGGATGTGCTCGGGCACCCACGTGATGTCCTTGTTCAGCTCGACCATGCGATCGCGGAACTTGGTGACCGCGACGAACCACGAGGGAACCGCCATGTAGATGAGCGGCTGCCCACTGCGCCAACTGTGCGGGTACGAGTGCTCGATCGTCTCGTGCCGCAGCAGCTTTCCGGCAGCCTTGAGGTCCTTGATGATGACCGGGTTGGCGTCGAACACCATCAAGCCCTCGTACGGCGGAACCATCGAGGTGAACTTTCCACCCGGATCGAGCGGCTGCACGACCTCGATACCGTTGGCCGTGGCGACATCCATATCCTCCTCACCGAAAGCCGGTGCGAGGTGGACGATTCCGGTTCCGGAATCGGTTGTCACGTAGTCGGCCGAAAGCACGACGTGCGCGTTCGGATGTCCGAGGAAGAAGTCGAACGGCGGTACGTACGACAGTCCGACCAGCTCGGCGCCCTTGTGACGGGAAACGACCTCGGGGTCCTCCCCCAGCTCACGTGCGTAATGAGCAACCCGTGCTTCCGCGAGCACGTACCGCTTTCCGTCCTCGCCGAGCACCTGGACGTAGTCGACCTCGGGATGAACCGCAGTGGCCAAGTTGGACGGCAGTGTCCACGGAGTCGTGGTCCAGATGATCGCGTTTGCGCCGTCCAATGGTGAACCCGGAGCGACCAGCGGCATGTCGACCGTGACTGCAGGATCCTGACGCATCTTGTACGCGTCGTCGAGACGAGTCTCCTGATTGGACAGCGGAGTCTGCTCGTACCAGCTGTAGGGCAGCACGCGGAAGCCCTGATAGATCAGGCCCTTGTCGTGCAGCTCCTTGAAGGCCCACATGACGGACTCCATGAAGTCGACGTCCAGGGTCTTGTAGTCGTTGTCGAAGTCGACCCAACGTGCCTGGCGGGTGACGTAGTCGCGCCACTCGTCGGTGTACTTGAGCACCGAGGCCTTGCAGTACTCGTTGAACTTGGCCAGACCCATGACTTCGATCTCGGCCTTGTCCTTGATACCGAGTTGCTTCTCCGCTTCGAGTTCTGCGGGCAGGCCGTGGCAGTCCCAGCCGAAGCGTCGCTCGACCTTGCGTCCACGCATGGTCTGGAAGCGCGGCACCAGGTCCTTGACGTACCCCGTCAGCAGGTGACCGTAATGCGGCAAGCCGTTTGCGAAGGGCGGTCCGTCGTAGAAAACGAACTCTTCGCTGCCGTCCCGATTGGAAACCGACGCACGGAAGGTGTCGTCGTCGTCCCACTGTTTCAGGACTTTCTGTTCCAGTTCGGGGAACTTGACTCCGGTGTCGGCGGGGACACCGTAGTCGACTTTGGGATACCCGTTACTCGCCATGGCGATCTCCTCGTGCCAGTCGGACTCGGCACGGGGACGACGTGGCGCTTGTGCGCCGACACCGCGGTACCACCCCGTTTGCACCCCGTAGATCCGCGCTTGGATCCCGAGGTGCCACTCGATCGAGCTGTGACGGGCTCACCCGTTCGGTTCTACTGAGTTCTGGGCGCCTGAAGCGACAAGAACCGTTCTTCCGAAAGCTCCCCGGTGATTGCCGGATCACAGCCTGGTATTCGTGTTGGACAGTCTAATACTCGTCCTGGACCTTGTCGGAACTCGCCCTAGGACTTGTCGGGGCCACCCGGCGACTCGCCATGATTTCTCTGATTGTCATCGTTGGCGGTGGCTGCATCGTCGATCGACGAATTCGAGGAACTCTCGACTCGACCGTAAGGCGACGACATTCCGCTGCCCGATGCCGGGTCATCCAACGAAGGAACCGCCTTCCTGCTGGTCAGCGCACTGACCAGCAGGAGGACGGCACCTGCTACACAAATCGCGATACATGCCCACGCCCAGATCAACGACCCTGTGGTCAGGGCGACGATCAGGAGAGCGAAACCAACTCCCGCGAGAACCAACGTCACGACCAGCACGTATCAACCTTTGTCCGGTCCGATAGCTGAGCCGACGGGGCGCTCTCGGTCAGCTGTTTCCCTTGGCGAAGGACGGGCTGTAGGAATCCTGTCCACCGTCGACCGGAACGGCCGAGCCGCGCTGTTCGAGCTCTTCGAGCTGCGATTCCAGGTAGGACTTCAGGCGCACCCGGTACTCGCGTTCGAACGTCTTGAGCTGCTCGATACGGCCCTCGAGGACCGAACGCTGCTGGTTGATGGTCGCCATGATTTCGGTGTGCTTCTTCTCGGCGTCCGCCTTGAGAGCGTCTGCCTTCTCCTGAGCCTGGCGAAGCTGGGTCTCGGAGCGAGTCTGAGCGTCGGTGAGCATCGCCTCCGACTTGTTGCGCGCATCCGCGATCATGCCGTCAGCCTTGCTGCGAGCCTCGCTCATGAGCTGCTCGGAGTTGGTGCGGGCACTGCCGAGCAGCTGCTCGGACTCGGTCTTGGCATCGTTGGTGAGGCGATCCGCCATCTCCTGAGCCAGTCCGAGGACCTTTGCGGCCTGCATGTGGGTGTCGCCGCTCTGCGGCGCTGCAACGGCAGCGGCGGCGGGAACCGGCGCTGCAACAGGTGCAGGCTTGGGCGGTTCGACGACCCGAGCGGGCTCCGGCTTGGGCTGCGCTGCGACGGGTGCTGCCTGCTGAGCAGGTGCCGGCGACTTCTTGGCAGCCGCGAGCTCCTGATCCAGCTCACCTACGCGCTGGCGCAGGTCCGCATTCTCTTCGATGAGCTGCGACAGCGCCTGCTCGACGAGGTCGAGGAATGCGTCGACCTCGTCCTCGTTGTAGCCACGCTTGCCGATAGGCGGCTTGCTGAACGCAACGTTGTGCACATCAGCTGGAGTCAGTTGCGGCATGGAAGGATCCCTTCACGCGTCATTTGGCGGTCTAGCAAGCATTCAGTTGCAACACAGTCTACGTAGTGGCGAACTACGTAGTGGCGAACCACTGGATGAGTTATGGCATCCATTCTGGCACACCACTCACTCGGACTGCGCTCAGCGAACAACCGACATCAGGATGATGACGATGAAAAGCAAGACCATGATGGATAGATCCAAGCGAACTCCACCGAGGTTGATCGGGGGGATCAACCTGCGGAGCAGTTTCACCGGAGGATCGGTGATCGTAAAAATGGTTTCGAGAATGACTGCGACCAATCCGGTCGGTCGCCAATCTCTGGCAAACGAACGAACGAACTCGACGATCACTCTGCCGATCAGCAACAGCCAGAAGACAACCAGCACCAGATAGATCACAGAGAGAAGCGCGTCCACACCCTCACTCTGCCTGACTTCTGCGGTGTGTCCAAAACAGACACACCGCAGCAATTCCGGAACCGGTCCGCATCGAGTCCGTCTTGTAACGGCCGGCGATGGGTCCGAATGCGGCGTCCGCCGAGGCGGGCCGCCATTCGAATGTGCTCACGTCACCCCTGCTCAGGGGCCGGACTGCGGTCGAGACCATCATTTCTGGCTGTAGAAACCCGTCTCGGCGATCCGACGGCGCTCCTCGGCGGAAACGTCGATGTCGGCCGGTGAGAGAAGAAACACTTTGGTGGCTACCTTGTCGAAAGAACCACGCAATGCGAACGCCAGGCCGGCCGCGAAATCGACCAGACGCTTCGCGTCGGCGTTGCTCATGTCGACCAGATCCATGATGACGGGAGTGCCGTCCCGGAACCGCTCACCGATCGTGCGGGCCTCTGCGTAGCTCTGCGGACGCAGTGTCGTGATCTTGGCGAGCGGGCCGCCGTCGTCGACAACCGGCGCACGTCGCGCTTCGGGTCGCTCTGCGCGCGCGTCGACCGCGAGGTTGCCACGGCTTGCCGGGCGCGGCGCCATCGCCGGGCGGCTGCTGCGGCTGGGAACGGTGTCGACGCGGGGCCGGGAATCGTAGCGATCGAACTCCGCGTCCTCTTCGTCACGACGACTGGGCGCGTAGCTCGCCTTCGAGAAGGCAGGTTCGACGAACTCGCGGTCGTCGCGCTCGGCATAGCCGTCGTGACTACGACGGGGTGCGCGGCGAGCCTGATCGGGCTCCTCCACGTATTCGTCCTCGTAGTCATCGAGGGGAACCATGCCGAAGTAAGCCTTGAACTTATGCAGGTTGCTCATTGATCGACCTTCCTTGGCGCGGCGGAATCAATCCGACTGCGACCGGTCGCAGCGGTGTGGACGGGTTGGGCGATCACCTGAGCGATCACCTCGAGATTACTGGTCGTGAGCCGAGCAGTGCGGTTCCGACACGCACGCAGGTTGATCCGTGGCGCACTGCAGCCTCCAGATCGCCGGTCATACCGGCCGAGAGTTCGGTTGCCCGGGGATGCGATTCGAGGATCAAAAGATGTGCCCTGCGGAGGATTTCGAACTGCTCGTCCGGATCTGATCCAAGCGGCGGGACGGCCATCAGTCCCGCGAATTCGAGACCTTCGGCTGATTCGATCCTCTCGGCGAGAGGCGTTAGCTCGCCCGTCGGAACTCCGCCACGCGCGGGGTCTCCGTCGAGACTTACCTGGATGAGCGCCCGGAGCGGCTCCGTGCGCTCACCGCCCGACAAAGCACTCAGCGCAGCCCGATCGAGTGCATCGGCCAGTCGCGCACTGTCCACCGAGTGAATTGCATAGGCCCACTTCGCTACCGACCGAGCTTTGTTGCGCTGCAACTGTCCGATCATGTGCCAGCGAACCGGATCATCGATCGCGCCCGTCTGTGCAGCGCCGTCGAAGTCCGCGACCTTCTCCACTGCTTCCTGCTCACGCGACTCACCGAATTCACGGCAACCCAGTTCGTACAGGATTCGAGCGTCGGACGCCGGAAAGAATTTGGTCACCGGCAGCAGTGCTACGTCGGAAACCTCGCGACCGGCGGCAAGGCAGGCGGCCGCCAATCGCGCCCTCACCGAGTCGAGTGCCGTCGATATTTCTGTCAGCCGCATTTCCGTCTCGCGCATTTCTGCCTAGACGGTTTCCTGCGCTGCGGGCGCTTCCATCCAGATCACTGCAGCTTGACGCCCGGTCAGAGATTCTCGGCGATGACTGAACAACGCGCGATCCTCGATCGTGCACCGCGGGTCCTCGGCGACACCGGACACACCCGCGGCGAGCAACTGCTTACGCAGTCCCGCACGCAGATCGAGCCCCGGCGTGCCCTTCTCGGTGCGAGTTGCGCTGCCCGGCAAGTGCTTTTCCACGTCCGCGCGCATCGCAGCGGGAACCTCGTACTGGCGTCCGCTCGCAGCCGGACCGAGGAAGGCGCCGATACGCGAAACGTCCGCGCCCTGACGCACCATCTCCGCGAGGACGCGCGGGACGATACCGATGCGGGCACCGATCCGTCCGGCATGAACGGCCGCGATCACACCGGCCTCCTCGTCGGAGAGCAGAACGGGAACACAATCTGCACTGAGGGTGGCGAGCGCCAGGCCGGGTACAGTGGTGACCAGAGCATCCGTCGCCGGAATCACTTCGTCGGTCGGTTCCGTCACGACAGTGACGTTGCGCGAATGGATTTGTTCCATCCACACGAGATGGTCAGGCTCGACGCCTATTTCGCGTGCCAGACGTCGGCGATTCGCATCGACGGCTGCCGGATCGTCTCCGACGTGATCGCCCAGATTGAACGACTCGTACGGTGACGCGGAAACACCACCGGCTCGGCTGGTCACGACGCGGCGAATGCGGGTGCGGGTGGTCGACTTCTCGGTACTCAAGATAAGTGTGCTCACAAACGTCGAAAGTTGTCGTCCGGCTCAGACGTGACCGGACATCCAGTCAAGAACAGGGTACCCAGAAATTCCGGGCACCCTGTTCTCGAAACTGTTTGTAGCCCTACGTCAGCGACGCATGAAGACCGGCACGTCGACGTCGTCGTCGCCCTCGTCTTCCTGGACCGGCGCATGGCGGGGGCCACCGATCGGAGGCAAGCTGCCCGAACCGGTGGTCTCGCGCGCTGCGGAAATCGGCTGCTCGCCAGCAGGTTCGGCGGCCACCGGCGACCGGCCGACCTCACCCGCGCGCCCGGCGCCGATAGCTCCACGTCCCTGCGCGGTCGACTCCACGGGACGACGAGCCGGAGCTCCTCCGTCGAATCCCGCAGCGATGACCGTCACACGAACCTCGTCACCGAGTGAATCGTCGATGACCGTTCCGAAGATGATGTTGGCGTCGATGTGGGCAGCTTCCTGCACCAGCGAAGCCGCCTCGTTGATCTCGAACAGACCCAGATCGCTACCGCCGGCGATCGACAGGAGCACGCCGCGGGCGCCTTCCATCGAAGCTTCGAGGAGCGGGGAATTGATCGCGGATTCCGCCGCCTTGATCGCGCGTCCCTCACCCCGCGAGGAACCGATTCCCATCAACGCACTACCGGCACCGGACATGACACCCTTGACGTCCGCGAAGTCGACGTTGATCAGACCCGGAGTGGTGATGAGGTCGGTGATGCCCTGGACGCCGTTGAGGAGAACCTCGTCCGCGCTGCGGAACGCGTCCATCAGGCTGACGGCCGCGTCACCCAGCTGGAGCAGGCGATCGTTGGGAATGACGATCAGTGTGTCGCAGGACTCGCGGAGCGCCTGGATTCCGGTATCCGCCTGTCCCCCACGACGCTTGCCCTCGAAAGAGAACGGTCGCGTCACGACGCCGACGGTGAGTGCGCCCAGCTTCCGGGCGATGCTTGCCACGACAGGGGCACCACCGGTTCCGGTGCCACCGCCCTCGCCTGCGGTCACGAACACCATGTCGGCGCCCTTGATGACCTCTTCGATCTCGTCCTTGTGATCTTCGGCTGCCTTGCGACCCACTTCCGGGTCGGCACCGGCGCCGAGGCCACGGGTCAATTCACGACCGACGTCGAGCTTGACGTCGGCGTCACTCATCAGAAGGGCTTGCGCGTCCGTGTTGACCGCGATGAACTCGACTCCCTTGAGTCCCTGTTCGATCATGCGGTTGACTGCGTTCACGCCGCCGCCGCCGATGCCGACGACCTTGATTACGGCGAGGTAGTTGTGCGGGGGCGTCATCGGCTCTCGCCTTCCGTGTCGTGTTTCACGCTGCTTGTCAGTGCTGCTGTCTTTTTACTGCTGCTGTATTTGTCACTGCTGGTGTTCGAGATAAACCCTAAACCTCAACCACAGGGTTAGAGTTATGTCAAGTATTCGATCTGAAACGAAACGCTATGCACCGTCGTCGCGTTCCGCCATTAGGCGCGCCGAGACACACCGAAGTATTTGCTGCGCACTGACGCACGGCTGCACCGGGCGCTATCGCACCGTCGGCAGATCAGGACTGGACACGTCGTACGTCTGCCCCGGTTGGGTCAACAGCGGAAGCGTCACAGCAGCCTTACGATCCGAGTGCTCGACACCGCCCCAGTTTACGACGCGACCGTCGAGCAGAGTCAGCGTGACACTCGAAATCGACCGAGCGGCAACCTCTCCCACCTGAAATCTCAGATCCGGCGGCAACACCGACAACACCTCGAGCGCGGCAAGCGTCGGCTCGTCGTTCCACCCGGGCGTCGGTGTCACCAGACGCGGAACCCCGGGCGGCGGGACGCCCATCTCGAAGTCGACGCCCTTCTCGTCCAGCAGGTGTGCACCCTCAGGTGAGTCGACGAAGACGACCGGTACCCGTTCGGTGACGGTGACGCGGATAGTCGACGGATACATCCGCTGCACACGAGCCGAGGCCACCTTCGGAATCGTCGCCACACGTGCGGCGGCGGCGCCGGTGTCTACCCGCATCAACGGCTGACCGGTCGGTACGGCCAGGAGCGAAAGGATCTGTTCCTCACTGACGGTCGTCGCACCGAGAACTTCGGTGCCCCGGACCGAGAGCACCGGAGACAACCAAGCCGTCAACGCAATTCCCACCACCAGCACGATTGCCAGCGGTGCCACGATCAGCGGTCGCTTGAACCACTTACGAGTCGGTGTGGGTTCGGGAGCCGGCTCCGTCGACCGCGTCGAGTATCGCGATTCGGTGCGAGTACTGCGCCGACGCGTACTGGTGGCTTGTCTGGCTCGAGGATCTCGACGCCCGCGCCGACTTCGTGCGTCGGGTGTCATCGCGGCGCGGGATGCGGCGCCGAACGCAAAGCATCGAGGATCTGTTTGCCGAGCATGGTCACGTCACCGGCACCCATCGTGATGACGATGTCGCCGGGATGAGCCAACGCCGCCACCTGCTTCGGCGCCTGTGACAGATCCGGTTGATAGTGAACAGGTTTCGTGACCGACTGAGCGACCAGCGCACCACTGACGCCCGGCATCGGCTCTTCGCGAGCGCCGTAGACATCGAGAACGACAACCTCGTCGGCCAAGTCCAGCGCCTGCGCGAACTCCTCGGCAAACGCGGCGGTGCGTGAATAGAGATGAGGTTGGAAGACCACGATCACGCGTCCGGCTGCCGAATTGGTCGACGACGAATCGTCCTCCGGTCGAACCAGATCCGCCGCCGCGCCGAGAACCGCACGAACTTCGGTCGGATGGTGGGCGTAGTCGTCGAACACCCGGACACCACGCTCGCGGCCGGTGAACTGGAACCGGCGGTGTACGCCACCGAATCCGGCGAGCCCCTCGACGATCTCCTCCGTCTCGGCGCCGGCGTCACGGGCAGCCAGTAGAGCCGCAAGTGCGTTGAGCGCCATGTGACGACCCGGCACTGCCATCCGCACGGTTCGCGCGGCGCTCTCGCCCGCCAGGTGGAACTGCAGGACTCCCCCGACGTCGTGCGCATGGAAGCCCAGTAGTCGGACTCCGACCTCGACACCGGCGACAGGCTCGAAGGCGGTGCCCGCCTCCACTTCCTGCGCGTCTGCCGATCCGTAACCGAGTACCCGGATGTCCGAACGGCCCGAGGCCACGATTCGCTTCGCGAGATCCGCCGATCCCGGGTCGTCGAGGCAAGCAATCAAGAGCCCACCCGGACGCAACTTGTCGACAAAATCGTCGAACACCTTCACATACGCTTCGACACTCCCGAAATAGTCGAGGTGATCGGCCTCGATGTTGGTCACGACGATCACGTTGGGGTCGTACTGCAGCAGCGACCCGTCACTCTCGTCCGCCTCCGCGACAAAGACGTCACCGCTGCCGTGATGGGCATTCGTTCCCGCTTCGTTGAGTTCGCCGCCAACGGCGAACGAAGGGTCGAATCCACAGTGCTGCAGGGCGACCACGAGCATCGAGGTCGTCGACGTCTTGCCGTGTGTACCCGAAACCAGGAACGTGCGATTGCCCTGCATCAGTGATGCAAGGACAGCCGGACGAAGAATCACCGGGATTCCGCGGCGAGCGGCCTCGACGAGTTCCGGGTTGTCCTTCGGGATAGCCGCGTGCGTCGTGACGACGACGGTCGGACCACCCGGCAGCAGGTCGAGAGCATCGGCGTCGTGGCCGATCCGGACCTGCGCCCCGCGTGCACGGAGCGCCAGGACTCCTCGGCTCTCCTTGGCGTCCGAACCCGAGACGAGGCCCCCGCGGGAAAGCAGAATTCGCGCGATGCCGGACATACCGGCACCGCCGATTCCGACCATGTGTACTCGCTCGAGGTGGGCGGGCAGCGCGGTCATCGGTTTCCCCTTGCGTTTTCCTGGACGGCGTTTTCCTTTGCCGCGATGTCGAGCACGATCCGTGCGATCTCGGTTGCCGCGGTGCGGTGCCCGACGTTGGCAGCACCACTGCTCATCTTGTCGAGGCGCGCGCTGTCGCTCAGCATCGGGACGACGGTACCGGCGACGAACGTCGGCGTGAGCTCGTTGTCGGAGACGATGATCGCACCGCCCGCTGCGACAACGGGTTTCGCGTTGAGTTCCTGCTCACCATTGCCGTGCGGCAACGGAACGTAGACGGCCGGAAGCCCGACCGCCGAGACCTCGGCGACCGTCATCGCGCCCGAACGACAGATAGTCGCGTCGGCTGCGGCATACGCGAGATCCATCCGCGAAAGATAAGGAACAGCCACATACGGTGCCGTCTCCGAGTACTGCGTGACTTCGAGAGAGTTCTTGGGTCCGTGTGCGTGAAGGACCGAGATCCCGGCCTTCGCCAGTTCTTCCGCTGCTCCGGACACCGCGTCGTTGAGCGACTTCGCGCCTTGCGATCCGCCGAAGACGAGCAGAACGGGACCGTCCTGAGGTAGTCCGAAGTACTCGCGAGCTTGCGAGCGGAGTCCCGCTCGATCGAAATTGGCGATCGACGCGCGAACCGGGATGCCAACGATCTCGGCGTCCTGATCGCCGCGGTTCTTCACTCCGGAACCCGGAACAGCAGCAAGCACCCGCGTCGCCAGGCGAGCACCGATCTTGTTCGCGATGCCGGCACTGGCGTTCGCCTCGTGGATGACGATCGGAATCTTGCGGCGGCGCCGAAGAACACCACCACGTGCGGCAAGATACGCCGGAAGCGCGACGTAACCACCGAAACCGACGATCACGTCGGCGTCGACGGAATCGAGTACCTCGCGGGTCTTGCGCACCGAGGCGAGGATGCGTGTCGGCAGTTTGACGAGATCCATCGTGGGCTTACGAGGAAGCGGAACCGGCGGAATGAGCTCGAGCGTGTACCCGCGAGCCGGCACCAAGGTGGTTTCGAGACCACGCGCCGTCCCGAGCGCAGTGATTCTGGTGTCGGGCGCAGCGGCCTTGACCGCGTCCGCGACAGCAAGTGCGGGTTCGATGTGACCAGCCGTGCCTCCCCCTGCCACCACTACCGACAGAGCCGATTTGTTGCCGCTCACCTACGAATTCCTCGCTCTCGAACTTCTCGTGGATCTTGTGCCCTACGTGTCGGCGCCTGCCGACGCTGACCATTCTGCCCTCCCGCGGTGCGCTTCCGTGACCCAGCGGCCGCACCTCGGTTGGAATCCGAGGAAGGGCGAGCACCTTGATCTGCCCGCTTGCGTCGATCGCCCGTCTCGATCGCGCGCCGGCCGTCGCGTCCGCGTGCCGGTTCGATCTGCCGTGCGGGCTTCGGTCGACGGATCGGCCGGCCCCCTGACGGCGGGTGGTACAGCACGGGCTTCGGCAGTCTGAGCAACTTCGAGATCTTGCCGTCCTGCCCGGAGTTCAGAGCGGCAACTGCTTCGGGCTCGTGGCGCGCTGCATTGGCGATGACACCGAACATGAACAATGTGATCGCCAAGGACGAACCGCCGGCGGAGACCAAGGGCAACTGGAGTCCGGTCACCGGCAGCAGTCCGATGACGTAACCGATGTTGATCATTGCCTGGCCGACGATCCAGGTAGTTGCAGTGGCCGACAGGAGCCGCCAGAACGGATCGATGCTGCGGGCTGCGATCCGCAATCCCGTGTAGACGAATACAGCGAACAAACCGATCACCACTGCGCAGCCGACAAATCCCAACTCTTCGCCGATGATCGCGAAGATGAAGTCGTTGTGCGCGTTGGGTAGGTAGTTCCACTTGGCGACGCTCTGACCGAGTCCGCGTCCGAAAAAGCCCCCGTCGGCGAGCGAATACAAAGCCTGCTTGGCCTGATAGTTGTTGCCCTGCAGGTCGTCGCTCTTGTTGAAGAAGGCTTGAACTCGATCGGAACGATAACCGGCCGTCATCGCCAGCACGCCCGCCACGACGACGCCCGTCACCGCGATCGAGCCGAAGAGCTTCAGTGGCAGCCCACCGAACCACAGCAGGGCCCCGACGATGATTCCCAATGCGATGGTCGTACTGAGGTTCGGTTGCGCGACGACCAGCGCGAAGACCAGCATTGCTGCGGGCACGAGCGGAATCAGGATCGACTTCACGGATCGGTCGTCCGGCCGCCGCGAAGCCAACAGATGGGCGCCCCAGATCGCCAACGCGACCTTCATGATTTCCGAGGGCTGCACCGAGAACCCGCCGACGTTGAACCAGCGACGCGCGCCCTGCGCTTCTGTGCCGATTCCCGGAATCAGGACGAGTACCAGCATGATCAGCACGACGACGAACAGCGGAAACGAATACTGCCGGAGCACTCTCGCCGGGATCCGCAGCGCGACGTAGAAGAGCACAGCTCCGAGAATCGCGAAGATCAACTGCTGGGTGAACAACGAATACGCCGAGCCACCGGACACGTACTGCTCGACGCTCGACGCCGACAGAACCATCACGAGCCCCAAGACAGTCAACATCGTGGCAATCGTCACCACCAGGTGGAACGACGCCAACGGCCGCGCCAACCAGGCACCGATTCGGGTCTTGGGACCCTTGGTCATAGCAAGTTCCCGGCTTGGCCAGGCGAATCCGTGAACGGATCGGGTAATGCGGCTACGGCGGCGGCGAAGCTGTCACCACGATGTCCGTAGCTGGCGAACATGTCCAAGGACGCGGCGGCCGGGGCGAGTACAACTGCATCACCGGGGGACGCCAACTCGGCAGCTTCGACTACCACTGCGGCCATGACGGCATCCGCGTCGGCACCCGACGGCAGCCGGATGGTGAGAGTCGAGTTGCTGCTGTTTTCGCTCACCACTGCATCGTCCCCCGACATCACGTGCACCACGGGAACATCGGGTGCGTGTCGCGCGAGCGCGTCCTCGATCACACCAGCGTCACGCCCGAGAAGGACAGCGCCGGAGAGTCGAGGGCCGACTTCGCTCACCAATTGGTCGACGCTGGCTCCCTTGAGCAGACCGCCTGCAACCCAGACGACGCGATCGTGCGCGAGTATCGACGGTCTGGCTGCGTGCGGATTGGTGGCCTTGGAGTCGTCGATGTACACAACGGACCCGACACGGCCGACCAGCGCCCCTCGGTGTGGGCCGACCTTGTGTGCGGCCAGACCGCGTTCGACGACGTCTGCCTCGAATCCGAGTGCCCGCGCCAAGGCGGCGGCGGCCAGCGCGTCCATGACGCCTGCCGGGCCGGCGGGATCTATCGACGCTGCTTCGGCCAAGCGGACGTGATCGCCGAATGCGTTGTCCACGAGGTGTCCCGCTTCGACACCCAGTTCCCCTTCGCCCGGTTCACCCAATCTGAACCCGGTGACAATGTCTGCAGTTGCGCGAGTTCCCAGCTCGGAAGCGATCGCGTCATCGAGGCCGACCACCGCGACCTTTCCGCTCAGCGCCCGCGACTTGGCCTCGGCGTACGCGCTCATTCCGCCGTGCCAGTCGAGGTGATCCTCGGCGACGTTGAGGACCACGCCGGCATCCGGACGCACCGAAGGCGCCCAGTGCAATTGGAAGGACGACAGTTCGACAGCGAGGTACTCCACGCGCGGCGACGTCTCGGCGAGTGCGTCGAGTATCGGCAGCCCGATGTTTCCGCAGGCTCGGCCGACAACTCCGGCGGCGTCGAGAATCGAGGCCAGCATCGACGTCGTCGTGGTCTTTCCGTTCGTCCCCGTCACGACGAGCCATTTACGGGGTGTGCCGAAGTGCCCGCTGTGGTCGACGCGCCAGGAGAACTCGACGTCTCCCCAGATTGGAATCCCGTGACCGGCGGCGGCTGCAAGGATCGGTGCATCCGGCCGAAAGCCCGGACTGGTGACGACGAGCCCGTACTCGGTGATCGAATCCGGAGCATCCTCGATCGAGGTGGTGGTCACCATGTCCGCGCCGAGCTCCGCGCAGCGCTCCGCGAAGTCCAAGGTCGAATCGGCGACCGTCACGACAGCACCGAGGGCGACGAGAGGCTCGATAGTCGCTTGACCGGACACCCTCCCTCCGGCGACCAGCACGCGCGTACCGCGAAGCCAGGACAGGTCGTTCTCGGAAGCCGCTGAGCTGGTCATGGTTTTCAGCCTCCGAGCGCTGCGAGGTATTCGCTGTAGAAGAGTGCCAATCCGATAGCCGACGCAATAGCCGCCAGCAACCAGAATCTGATGATGACCGTGGTTTCAGCCCACCCGGCGAGTTCGAAGTGGTGATGGAACGGCGCCATTCGGAAGACCCGCCGTCGGCTGGACCGGAACACCGCTACCTGTATCACCACCGACGCGGCCTCCGCGACGAACAGTGCACCGATGACCACCATCAACAGTTCCGTGCTGGTGGTGATCGACAATCCGGCGAGCATGCCGCCGAGGGCAAGAGAACCGGTGTCGCCCATGAAGATCTTGGCGGGTGCGGCATTCCACCAGAGGAAACCGATGCACGCGCCCGCGCCGGCCGCGCAGAGCACCGCGAGGTCGAGCGGGTCTCGGACGTCGTAGCAACCCTTACCGGGATTCGTCTCGCACGAGTAGCGGAACTGCCAGAACGTGATGATGACGTAGGCGCCGAGAACGAAACTCATCGCTCCGGCGGCCAATCCGTCGAGGCCGTCGGTCAGGTTGACGGCATTGGACCAGGCGCTGACCAGTAGGTAGCAGAAGGCGATGAAGACCACGGAACCGAGTGAGACGGTGGCGATGTCGCGGACGTACGACAGATGAACACTGCCCGGAGTCAGCCCGTCGTCACCGCGGAACTGAAGGGCCAAAATTCCGAAGGCAATGGCAGCGACGAACTGGCCGACCAGCTTCGCTGTCTTGTTCAGTCCCAGATTGCGCTGCTTGCGGATCTTGATGAAGTCGTCGAGGAAACCGACTCCACCGAGCGCGGTGGTCAGACCGAGAACGAGTAGGCCGGACGCCGATGGCCCCTCCGCGTTGTCCATGCCGAGACCGATGAGGTGTGAGCCGAGATAGCCGGCCCAGATTCCGGTCAGGATCGCGACGCCGCCCATTGTCGGCGTGCCGCGCTTGGCCTGGTGACTGGCTGGACCTTCGGTTCGGATCTCCTGCCCGAAACCTTGTTTCGAGAACGCCTTGATCAGAATCGGCGTGAGCATGATGGAGACCGCCAGCGCGATGCCTGCGGCGAGAAGAATCTGGATCACTGCGAATCCCCGCCGTTCTCGCCATCGGTGTTCGCGTCACCGGTGTTGTCGCTGGGCGTTGCGGCCAGAATCGCTTCGGCGACCGTCCACAGTTCAACCGACTTGGACGCCTTCACCAGGACGAGATCGCCCGGTTCGAGTTCCGCTTCGAGAATGGCGATTGCCGCAGCTGCGTCGGGCACGACGACGGACTCGTCACCCCACGACCCCTCCATCACTGCTCCTTGATGCATCGCACGCGAGGTGCGGCCCGTCCCGACGACGATCAACTTGCTGACATCGAGTCTGACGGCCAGGCGACCGATCGCGTCGTGCTCGACAACTGATTCCGGTCCGAGCTCACCCATCTCTCCGAGCACAGCCCAGCTACGGCGACCGAAGTGCCGATCCGATCGCGCCATGGACACCAACGCTTTGAGCGCAGCGCGCATGGAATCGGGATTGGCGTTGTAACTGTCGTTGACGACGGTGACGCCGTCGGCGCGCTCGGTGACTTCCATCCGCCTCGCGGACGCTGCCTTCGTGCCCTCGAGGACACGCGCGATGTCTGCAACCGCGAGGCCGTTCTCGAGTGCGACGGCCGCCGCGGCCAGGGCGTTGCTCACGTGGTGTTCGCCGTGAACGGCCAGGCGAATACGTGCAGAACCCTGTGAACAGTTCAGTGTGAAGGAAGCCCTGGCCTGGTCGTCGACAACCACGTCGGTCGCCCGAACGTCGCAGTCTTCGGACTGACCGACGAATACGATCCGGGCCTTGGTTCGACTCGCCATTGCGGCGACCATGCGGTCGTCGGCGTTGAGGACCGCAACTCCACCGTCGGCTGCCGACGGGAGTGCTTCCACCAGTTCACCTTTGGCGACCGCGATCGCTTCACGCGAACCGAACTCACCGAGATGGGCAGTGCCCACATTGAGAACTACGCCGATCTTCGGCGGCGCGATCTTCGTCAGTTCGCCGACATGACCGACCCCACGGGCCGACATCTCGAGAACGAGGAAGCGGGTATTCTCGTCGGCGCGGAGCACTGTCCACGGCAGACCTAATTCGTTGTTGAACGACCCGGGGGGCGCAACCACCTCGCCGCACTCGCGCAGCAGCGCTGCTATCAGATCCTTGGTCGAGGTCTTGCCGGCAGAACCGGTGACACCGACAAGCGTCAGTCCACCATCGGTCGGTGCGCCGTCAGTTGCCAGTTCGTCGACGACGGCTCGGGCCAGAAGGCCGAGGGCATGCAGGACCGCGGCTCCGGACCCGTCGGTGTCGTGTTCGAGCAGCATCACTGCACTGGGACCGTCGTTCGGCACCGATGGAACGACGATTGCCGGAACTCCGACCGGCCGCGCCGCGAGCACCGCCACAGCGCCCGCTGCCACCGCCGCTTCCGCGTGATCATGACCGTCGACACGCGCTCCGGGTAGGGCGAGGAAGAGCCCACCTGGAGCTACTTTGCGCGAATCGAATTCGACGGTTCCAGTCACCTGCGTCGACGAATCGTCGACGTCGTGCAGGGTTCCTCCGACGATCTCGGCGATCCGAGAGAGCGTCATCGGGATCATTGCTTGCCTCCATGTGCTGTGTTGATCGCGAATCGGCCGATCATTTCGCCCAACACCTCGCGGTCGTCGAACGGGTGTTTGACCCCGTCGATTTCTTGACCTACTTCGTGGCCTTTGCCTGCCACCAGGACGACATCTCCTGGCTGTGCCCACCGGACTGCTTGCTCGATCGCGGCGGCCCGGTCCCCCACTTCGCGAACCTCGCCGCGTTCGGATTCGAGCACGTCCATGGCGCCTTGCATCACCGAAGCGCGAATCTTCGCCGGATCCTCGGTGCGTGGGTTGTCGTCGGTGACGATCAGCAGGTCTGCGCCTCGCGCACCCGCTTCACCCATGAGTGCCCGTTTGCCGGCGTCGCGGTCACCGCCCGCACCGACCACCACGGCCACTCGGCCGGGAACCTGGTTGCGCAGCGTGGCGATCACGGCTTCGAGCGCTGCCGGCTTGTGGGCGTAGTCGACCACGGCGAGAAAGCTCTGCCCCCGGTCGATCCGCTGAACTCGCCCCGGGACGTCCACGGTCCCGAGCGCTCGAACAGCCGCGTCCGGGTCGAGTCCCGCAGCAAAACTGACGGTCAACGCCAGCGCAGCGTTGGCCACGTTGTATCGCCCGGGGAGACGAATTGAGACTGGCCACGACTGTCCATCCGGCCCGACCAACTCGAAGGTCTGCGAGCCGTCCTCGGCAACCTCGACTGCGCCGACCGTCCACTCGGCCTCGGCCGTCGAGGTCGAGACCGTGGTCACCGCGTCGCTCTCGTCGGTCGCGGCCAACTCGGCCATCCGTCGACCCCACACGTCGTCGACGCAGACGACGGCATGCTCGGCTCGCACCGTCGACTCAGGATCGAACAACCGAGCCTTGGCCTGGAAGTACTCCTCGAAGTCCCGATGGAAATCCAGGTGGTCCTGCGAAAGATTGGTGAACGCGCCGATGTCGAAGCGGATGCCGTCGACGCGTCCGAGAGCAAGAGCGTGACTGGAGACCTCCATGACGACGGTATCGATCCCCTGCTCTGCCATCACGGCGAACAGAGCATGCAGTTGCGGAGCTTCCGGCGTGGTCAGAGCGCTGGGCACCCGGCGGCCGTCGATTCGAGTCTCGATGGTCCCGACCAGGCCGGGCTTGCGGCCGGCTCCGGCAATCGCAGCTTCGAGCAAGTACGACGTCGTGGTCTTGCCCGATGTACCGGTAATGCCGACGACCTGCATCTTCTCCGAGGGCCGGCCGTAGATTTCCGCGGAGATCTCACCGAGCACATCCCGCGGGTTCGGATGAACGAGAACTGGGACGGACCGGTCAGGCGCCTTGTCCGCGGCCTCGATCAGTTCGAGGCCGGCCTCGTCGGTCAAGATCGCGGTCGCACCGCGCCCCAGAGCGTCGACGGCGAACTGAGCGCCATGGGTCCGTGCACCGGGCAGAGCGGCGAAGAGGTCATCGGTCACGATTCCCTGCGCACGCAGGTCGACGCCCTTGACGACGACCTCCGAGGACTGTGATCCCGGTTGCCCCACCCATTCGAGGCGAGCCCCGGACAGTTCGGAGAGCGCCGTGATCGCGGTAGCAACCGGTTGTGTCGGACGCGTCCCGGGAGCGCCGTCCGAGTTCGACGATTGCAAACGATTCGGCACTGTCACTCGACTCCTGGCAATTGTCGTTGTTCTATCGCGGTCGTTGTCTATGGCGGTCGTTGTCTATGGCGGTCGCAACGCAAGCAAAGTTCGGCGCACTGCGATGAATGAGGTTACTGCGACGTTTGAGATTACCGTGTCCGGGATTCACCCGAAGACTGTGTCGAAACCGACACACCGCAATCAGTCCGCCTGCAACACCAACTTGCGACCGGGGTCCGGCGACATCGGGACACTGTCACGCTGGAGCATCCACGACGCGATGTTGTGGAACAACGGTGCCGCCGACTGACCGCCGCCGCCGTCCACGCCGCGAACCGGTGCGTCGAGCATGATTCCGATCACGAATCGAGGATTGTCCGCAGGCGCGATTCCCGCGAAGGTGATCCAGTAGTTGGAGTTGGAGTAGCACTTGCACGCGGGATCCACCTGCTGCGCGGTCCCGGTCTTTCCACTGACCTGGTATCCCTCGACGCCCGCGGCAACACCGGTTCCTCGTTGGTTGCCGGTGTCTTCCTGAGTGACCGACCGGAACATGTCCCGAACGGTCGCCGCTGTCTGGGCGCTGACCACCTCGACGCCCTCGGGTTGCGGCGTCTCGGTCCGCGTGCCGGAAGAATCGACAGTCGACTTCACGATCCGCGGAGGAATTCGCACGCCGTCGTTGGCAATGGCCTGGTACATCCCGGTCATCTGCAGGGTTGTCATCGAGAGACCCTGCCCGATCGGCAGGTTCGCGAAGGTTCCGCCCGACCACTGGTCGCGACTCGGAACGCTGCCCGCGCTCTCGCCGGGAAGTCCGACGTCGGTGCGTTGTCCGAGGCCGAACCTGTTCAGCATGTCTGCGTAGCGATCCTCGCCCACTCGCTGAGCGAGCATCAAGGTGCCGACGTTCGAGGACTTTCCGAACACACCGGTAGAGGTGTACGGGGCCACACCGTGATCCCACGCGTCCTTGACTGTGGCACCGGACATCGTGATGCTGCCCGGGACCTGCAGAACTTCGTCCGGAGTTGTCTTACCGTCCTCGATGGCCGCTGCTGCGGTGACGATCTTGTTCACCGATCCGGGCTCGAACGGCGTACTGACCGACGGATTGCCCATTTCGGCTGTCGGCGCGTTCTTGTCGATGCCGATTGCGGGGTTGAAGGTGCTGTCGTTGGACATGGCCAACACCTGTCCCGTCTTGGAGTCCATGACCACAACCGAAGCGTTCTTTGCGCCCGACTTGTCCTTGGCGATCTGGACCTGCTGCTGAACGTAGAACTGGAGGTCCGAATCGATGGTCAGCTCGACACCCGAACCGTTGACTGCCGGTTGCTTGTCACGCCAGCTGCCGGGGATCACAGCGCCGTCGGAACCGCGGTCGTACGTTTCGGATCCATCGGTTCCGGCGAGCGTGGAGTCCATCGAATCTTCGAGACCGAGCAAACCGTGCCCGTCCCAGCCGGTCGCGCCGACGAGATTCGCGGCCAGAGAGCCACCGGGGTACTCGCGGATGTCCTGACGCTCGAGGCCGACCTCCCGGAACTTGTCCGAGATCTCGGCAGCAACCGCCGGATCCACGCTGCGCGCGAGGTACGTGAAAGTCTCGTTGCTGTTCATCTTCTGAAGCAGATCTTTTTCCGGAACGGTATCGCCGAGCTTGGCGTGGATTCCGGCGGCGATCTCGGCGAGGCGATCGCTCACTTCCGGCGCCTGCTTGTCACCCTCGGCGCCCTGCTCGATGCTCTTGGCGCGCGCTTCCTCGAGTTCCTTGCGTACCCGCACCGGCTGGAAAGTCAGCGCCTTGGCTTCCATGGTGAAGGCGAGGGGGTTTCCGTTGCGATCGGTTATCGAGCCACGTACAGCCGGATCGACCTGCGTCGTGGTTCGTTGATTGGCAGATTCCGCAGCCAGACTCGGCGCGTCGATTCCCTGAATCCACAAGAGCTGCAATGCCGCAACGGCGAGCGCACCACACATGGTGATACGACCGACTCGCTGACGAAACGGAAATGAGGCGGTGGCCGAGCGGCGCGGACGCCGACCGGGGTTGTTACGGGAGTTCTGACTCACCGACGTTCCTCAGGCGGAGCAGGCACCGCCGTCGTGGTGGCGGGTGCTGTCGTCGTGGGGATCACAGGAACCAATTGTTCACTCTGCGCGAGGTTTCGCGTGTTATTCGGAACGCTCGGCGTGGCTCCGGGAGCAACCGGCGTTGTGGTGCGCGGGGGTGTCGCAGTCGGTGCGGGCACCGATGTGGGCGCATCGAGCGGAGGCATAGCTCCGGCAGTCGCGGGAGTCGGCGTTCCGACGACCTCGACCGAACCGTCCGGATGAACTACCAGTCGTGCAGGGTCCTTGGCGGGGACCATGCCGAGAGCGCTTGCCTGATTTGCCAACTCCGGAGCCGAGTTACGCGACTGGAAGTCACGTTCGAGCGCTGCTTTCTGCTCGACCAAAGACTGGTTGTATGCACGTGCATCACTGAGTTGGTACGAATCCTCGGCAGCGCGAGTGGTCAGCAGCAGAGTCACCGCGAGACCGATGGACAGAAGTCCGATGACGGAGGCGACGAACGGCACTCTCCCCTTGAGCATCGGCCGAGGAGAGATAGACGGGCCGGCAGCAGCGACAGTTCCGGTCCGGCCTGCCGCCCGTGCGGTGCGCTTGTCGTATGCACGTTGCGCTGCACCGGATTTGCCCTGACGACTCATGCCCGCCTCCTGGAAATGCGTTCTGCGGCACGCAAACGCACCGGAGCTGATCGTGGGTTCTCTTCGATTTCCTGCTCTGACGCACGTTCTGCGCCACGGGTGAGAATGCGGAACTCCGGTCCCATACCCGGCAACTCGACCGGTAGTCCTTCAGGACTGGTGGACTTCGAGCGGGGAACCAACTCCGCCTTCACAACTCGATCCTCGAGCGACTGGTAGGACATGAACACCACTCGCCCACCGACTGCCAGTGCGTCGAGCCCGGCAGGAACGGCTGCACGAAGCGAATCCAACTCGGCATTGACTTCGATCCGCAGCGCTTGGAAGGTGCGCTTGGCCGGGTGTCCCCCCGTACGCCGCGTGGCTGCCGGGATTGTTCGGTACAGCAATTCGACCAGAGCTGCACTGGTGGTGAAGGGTTCACGCTCACGCTGCCGAAGGATCTCGGACGCAATCTTTCCCGCGAACCGTTCTTCGCCGTACGTGCTCAGAATGCGAGCAAGGTCGCCGTGACTGTAGGTGTTCAGGACCTCTGCCGCGGTCAGCCCGACCGTCTGATCCATCCGCATGTCGAGAGGAGCGTCGATCGAGTACGCAAAACCTCGGTCGGCTTCGTCCAACTGCATCGACGACACACCCAGATCGAAAAGGATCGCGTGAACCGACTCCGTCGACGGCAGACCTGCCTGTTCGAGCGCGTCCTCGATCCCGTCATACGTGGTGTGCACGAACGTCGTTCGGTCCGCGAATGGCGCCAGACGCTCGGAAGCGATCCGGAGTGCGTTGGTGTCGCGATCGAGACCGATGAGGTGAAGGCCCGGGTACTTGCCCAGGAAGAATTCGGAGTGGCCACCGAGCCCCAACGTCGCATCGATCATGTATGCGCCCGCTCCACCGTCACCGACGGCGGTTATGGCAGGGCCGAGAAGATCGTCGGCGCGGTGCAGAAGTACAGGGACGTGCGCGAAGCCATCGGCATCCGAGGGTTCGTTCACCTCGTGATCCACCATGATTGCTCCGGCTCCTACTTTCATGATTTCCGATGACTTTTCGAAAAGGTGCTGACTTTCCGAGAAGGCGATGACTGTTCGAGAAGGCGAATGCTTCGAGGTCCCTGCCCGAAGGAGAACCTGGCGCTGGGGAAGTGCGTCAGGGTCTTTCCGGGCAGAGGCCTCGCGGCATTCGCCGGGGGCTCTTCGCCTAGACGATCTCGCTGAGAGATTCGCCTGTTGCCTGCGAATAGTCCTCTTCGTTGTCTCCGAGATACCTCTCCCAGGCTGCTAGATCCCAGATCTCGAGGTAATCGACGGAGCCGGTCACTACGCATTCCTTGGACAGGTTTGCGTAACGCCGATGATCAGCCGAGAGGGTGATTCGCCCCTGGGCATCGGCGTGCTGTTCATCTGTGCCGGCGGCCAGGGCACGGACATACGCCCGAGCTGCCGGATCATTGCGTGGAGCTGCCGCTGCCTTTCGAGCAAGCTTGACGAACTCGTCCCGGGGGTAGATGGCGAGGCTGTGATCCTGACTCTTGGTGATCATCAATCCTCCTGCCAGTTCGTCTCGGAACTTTGCCGGCAACGTGAGCCGACCTTTGTCGTCGAGCTTCGGCGTGAAGGTACCGAGGAACACTCGACACCTCCTGCGAGCTTGCGCTGAAACCCTCCCTATCGAGCGGATCGTGCTTCAGCTCTCCGCCCGAACCCACAGTACCCCACTTTCCCCCACAAACAAGGAGCACATGGTCCCTATTCAGCATCATTTGCTGATAAATAGCAGGTCAGCGCAGGTGGGGAGACGTGGGGGAAATTTGTAACCGTGTCCCGGCCCACACCGCCGTCAGATCGACCCTTTACGCCACGATCTGTTGCTCCCCCACACAAAATCGCAGTACAAGCGCGGTTTTCGAATAGACGTGAGCGGGACGAGGTCTGGTCGTGCGTTGCAGTTCGACCAGGGTGGAGGAAAGTGGAGGGCCGAGTGGAGCGAAGTGGAGGAAGCCCGCGGACATGCCCTGAGGCAGCAGGAGTGGCGAGTGATTCGCTCGCACGTCACTGATTCACTCGATGGATTGCCGGCGCACACGTACAACACCCACAGCAACGGCGTGTGGTCGTCCGTGCCCTGAAGTGGGCGTCACGTCCGAACTGCATCACTCTCGAAGTACGCCCGAAGAAGGGCGGGAGAGCTAGTCCTGCTCGAACCTGCGTTTGAATCGATCTTCCATCCGCGACGAGAATCCGCCGCCGGACTTCCGGCCGCGTCCCCGCCCGGATCCGCCGGCACTACCCCTACCCGGCGGACCGGAGGGATGATTGCCACCTTCGGAAGCGGAGTCGGCGGCCGGCGCAGACTTACGTCCACCACCCCAGAGGAACAACACCCCTGCGCCGAACATGAACAAGAAACCGAACAGGCTGATGATCGGAAAACCGCCCGGCTTGAGCGGGAGTGCAACCCCCGCGATCAGCAGGACCAGACCCAGCACGAATAGAGCCGCTGCTTGGAACCGCCGTCTACTCGACGGCGCCCGCATACGGCCGCCCCTCACATTGGAGGCGAACTTGGGGTCTTCGGCATAGAGAGCGCTCTCGATCTGATCGAGCATGCGCTGCTCGTGCTCGGAGAGTGGCACGGTACCTCCCCCGGCACTGGAAGTTTGGCAACCACCCCACGGTGTGAGGCGGCGGGTAATCAAGTTGGACGATTACCTGTTTTCATAATACGAGCAGTTTAGGTCTCGGACCACCAACTCCGGGTACGAGTTCCGCCACAAGCGTACGTATTCGTGCCGAAGGGCCCCGATTCGGCTCCATTTGCCTGTGCGGACCAGGAAATTCCCCGGAAACAACTGCCGACACGGACCATTTGTTCACGACGCTCGCAAATGCTCGGACGCGTCCTGACCGATGAAATCTTCGACCGCCGTGAGAAAACGGCCGACCTCGGCGAAGAATGCGTCGGAATCGGAGTCCGTGATCACGATCGACACGCCGGTTTCCACGGCCGCACGCGTAGAGGACCACCCTGCGAAGAACTTCGACCACGCTCCGAACGCGGGCGCTGCAGCGTCCATCAGAACCCACGCGTTTCCGCTTCGCTTGCGCTTCGAGCCGGCACCGGCAGGAGCTGCGGCCAACACTGCCCCGGCACCACGTAGGGCCGCCAGGTAGGCACACCGGAACCGGTCGGCAGGATCGCCCGCCCCAATCGCTTCCTCTAAAAGCGCATCCGCCTTCCGGAGCAGCCCCCACGCCACACCGGACTTTCCCACTCGAGCAGTGCGGTGGCTGGCGTCCGTCGCGCCGAAGGACCGCCTCGCCGACATCGGCAATCGAGAAATTGCGGCATCCGACGGACTCGACAACTCGGCAGGAAGAGTTCGTTGGCACTTCACACGTTCAGGCTTCACACGCTCGGACATCGGGGCACCTCCTGCACCGTGAGGATCCAAGACCAGGTGGGCCGGAGATGCCCGCTTCCCTTCGGGCATCTCCGGATCACCCACATCGAACATCTGTTCGACCTATTCAATATAACTGCACCCACCGACACGCCGTCAAGAGAAGAGGTGAGACCGGTCGACCCGCAGATCGCCTGGACACCACATACGGTCGACCTCGATCGCGCAGAATTCGCGAGTCGACTCCACGAGGCACTGGCCGTGTACGTCACCGCGATGGACTATCCGCGAGGAACCGAGTTCCATCGCGCACCGATGTGGCAGGAGCACGCGAACCGGCCTGGCTGGAAGGCCGTCGGCGCATTGGCGGTTCCTCAGCAACCGTCACACGAAAATCTGCCGCTGGTGGGGATCGCTTACGGGTATCGCGGGAGCCCGGACCAGTGGTGGCATCAACAGGTACTGCACGGGCTTCGGCGCTCGGGTCGTCCCCAGAGCGAGATCGACGCGATTCTGAGCGACTACTTCGAACTCACCGAACTCCACGTGCATCCGAACGGACAAGGTCACCGGTTGGGCGAATCGCTCTTGCGTCACCTCCTCGTCGATCGACCCGAACGTAGTGTGCTGTTGTCGACACCCGAGGTGTACGACGAGGACAACCGAGCCTGGCGGCTGTACCGTCGCCTCGGCTTTCGTGACGTGCTCCGCAGATTTCGTTTTGCCGGCGACAACCGGCCGTTCGCAGTCCTCGGCCGTGGACTGCCGCTGTGAGCGCGCTTCTCGACGCCGTCGTCGTCGGCTCCGGACACAACGCGCTCGTATCGGCCGCCTACCTCGCACGCGAGGGTTGGTCGGTCGAGGTTCTGGAGAAGGACACGGTTCTCGGCGGCGCCGTCTCGACCGTCGAGCGATTTCCCGGATACAAGGTGGACCGGGGGTCGTCGGCACACCTCATGATCCGACACAGCGGCATCATCGAGGAACTCGGACTCGGCGCGCACGGACTGCGCTACATCGACTGTGACCCGTGGGCGTTCGCGCCGCCCGCCCCGGGCACCGACGGGCCGGGCATCGTGTTTCACCGCGACCTCGACGCAACCTGCTGGTCCATCGAACGAGCATGCGGGACAAAGGACGCCGACTCCTACCGGCGATTCGTCGCGGTCTGGTCGGAGCGCAGTCGACATGTCATGAAAGCGTTTTCCGCACCGCCCACCGGATCGAACCTGATCGGTGCGTTCGGAGGTCTCGCCACCGCACGCGGCAACAGCGAACTGTCTCGGCAGTTCCTCGCGCCTGGCGACGCACTGCTCGACGAGTATTTCGACAGTGAGGCACTCAAAGCAGCGCTTGCGTGGTTCGGCGCCCAGTCCGGGCCTGCGATGTCGGAACCGGGAACCGCTCCGATGGTCGGCTTCGCGGCCCTCATGCACGTCTTGCCGCCAGGGCGAGCAGTCGGTGGAAGCGGCGCACTGAGTGCTGCGTTGGCCTCCCGGATGGCTGTCGACGGCGCCACGGTCGCGCTCGGTGACGGCGTGACGTCGATCCGTCGAAACTCGAGTCACTGGACCGCCACAACCGAGAGCGGTCGAGAAGTTCACGCTCGCAAGGTAATCGCCGGGTGCCACATCCTGACCACGCTCGACCTCCTGGGCCGAGGGGGCTTCGACCGAACCACGCTCGATCACTGGCGGCGGAAAATCAGGGTCGGCCCCGGCATCGGCGCGGTACTTCGACTGGCGACATCCGCGCTTCCGTCGTACCGCGGCGACGCCACGACACGGGAAAGTACCTCGGGATTGCAATTACTCGTCTCCGATCGCGCACACTTGCGCACTGCACACGGCGCAGCACTGGCGGGGGAACTTCCTCCTCGCCCTGCGGTTCTCGGAATGAGTTTCAGCGGAATCGATCCCACGATCGCCCCGGCCGGTCGGCATCAGGTGACACTGTGGTCGCAGTGGCAACCGTATCGCCTCAGCGGACATCGCGATTGGGCATCGGTCGCCGAGGCGGAGGCCGACCGGATCGTCGGCGAGATGGAGGCTTTCGCACCCGGGTTCGCCGATTCCGTCCTCGACCGGTTCATTCAGACTCCCCGGGACATCGAGTCGGAATTGGGGATGATCGGCGGAAATGTCATGCACGTCGAGATGTCACTCGATCAGATGATGTTGTGGCGACCGCTTCCGGAACTGTCCGGCCATCGTGTTCCGGGAGCAGACGGGTTGTATCTGACCGGAGCATCGACTCATCCCGGTGGCGGTGTGTCCGGAGCCAGCGGTCGCAGTGCGGCTCGAATCGCACTGTCGGACAGCCGCCGGGGCGCGACTCGTCGTTGGATGCGTCGTTCGAGCAGGTCGTGAAGGTCACCCGCCGAACTTCACCCGCCGACACGCCCCCGCCTCGATGACTGGCTACGCCACGGCTGGCACGATGACCACTGTGCAACAGTCCACCGATCCCGCCGCCAAGCCGACCAGTCGGAAACGTTTCCTGACGGTTGCCGCGCTCGCCCTCATGCTTGTTCCCTTGCTTGCCGGGTGCATCCGCGTGCAGGTGTCGATGGGAGTGTCCGCGAACGATCGTGTGACCGGACAGGTGGTAGCTGCCGCTATTCCGGCGAACGAGGCGGACAAGGGTCCGCAGCTGACCCCACCTTCGTCGCTGGAGGACAAGATACGGGTTCAGGAGTACAAGAAGGACGGGTACGTCGGCAGCCAGGCGTTCTTCAGCGACTTGTCCTTCGGTGACGTCGCCCAACTGGGCTCCATGTACGCCGAGGGGTCCGGGTCGTTCCAGATCACCCTCAAGCGATCCGGGGACACCGTCACGCTCGACGGCAAGGCAGACCTGAAGACGGTTCCAACTCAGGGCGCCGACGTCCAGGTCAGCATCGCCTTCCCGGCACGGGTCGGCACGACCAACGGAACACGAGACGGCGATTCCCGGGTGTCGTGGACCTTGCCCGCCGGCGAGGTGTCCACGATGCGCGCCGAGGTCAACTACGCGGACCCAAGCACCCGAAGCTTCGCCGGGTGGGCAGGAATCATGGCCGGGCTGGCGCTCGGTGTCGCGATTGTCGTCGGTGCGATGGCCTGGATGGCGCGCAATCGAGCACCGATCAAGCGCGCGCCGGCCGCGAAAGCACCGGTCATGAAGACGCCTGTCACGAAGCAAGCAGACAACAAGAATCCGAAAAACACCACGAAATAGCGCCTGACGATTGCCCCCCCCTCGATTGGTGTCGAGCGGGGCAACCGGAGATCAGACGGCTTGTGCTGTCCCGACCGAAGTGTCGGGAGTGAGACCGAGTCGCTCGAGGACCTCACTGGTGGCGCGCGCAAAGTTCAACGTGATGAAGTGCAGGCACGGAGCGCCTTCGGCGATCAACCGCTCACCCATCTCGGTGGCCAGATCGATGCCGAGTTCGCGGACCGCTGCACGGTTCTCGTCCGGACCGCTTCCGGCCGCGGCGTCGAATCGACGCTCGAGAGCGGGGGGCAACGACGAGCCCGAGAGCTCGAGCATGCGCCGCACCGAGCGCAGCGACGTCACCGGCATGATCTCCGGGATGATCGGCTTGGCGCCCTGTTCTGCGTCGTACGCACTCACCCGGTCACGAAGACGCAGGTAGTCCTCCACGTCGAAGAACATCTGTGTGATCGAGTACTCTGCGCCGGCACGCAACTTCGACACCAGGTACTTCGTGTCGTATGCCAAGTCCGGAGCGCGGTAGTGCCCCTCGGGGAACGATGCGACGCCGACGTGGAAGTCGCCCAGGTCACGGACCATCCGCACGAGTTCCTCGGCGTACTCGACGCCTTCGGGATGCTTCTTCCACTCGCCGAGCGGATCGCCGGGCGGATCGCCGCGCAATACGAGGATGTTGCTGATCCCACGATCGGCGTAGGCACCGACCATGGCGCGAAGCTCTTCGGTGCTGTGTGAGACAGCAGTCAGGTGAGCAACCGGCAGCAGGGTCGTCTCTTCGGCAAGTTCGCCGGTGACACGCACCGTACGATCGCGCGTCGAGCCACCTGCGCCGTAGGTCATCGAGACGAACGCCGGTCCGAGCCGCTCGAAGGTACGCACCGCACGCCACAGGCGCGCTTCGGCGTCCGCGTCACGCGGCGGCGAAAACTCGACCGAGAACGGAATACGGCTACCTGTCGAGGAAGCGATCCGATCGACGATCGACGGTGTTCGGGTGGCCCACCCCTCGCTGGAGCGGCCCCTGACTGGATCGAATGTCACCGGTCAAGCATATGTTTTCCAGCTGCAAACAAGCTCATCGCCCAGTACTGCGTATCCCGAATGTCAGGATCGCGCAGTTCACGGCCCGACCCGCCGTTGATTCCAGCCCCTACTAAGCTGGGCCCCAAGCTCGCTTCCGTGTAACCATCCGGCGCGAGAACATACCGATCTTGGAGGCCACCCTGTCCGCAGGAACCGCGCGCGTTGGACAGAGTTCGACCAACACCGCACCGCATCCGACCTCACTCGAACTGCCAGGTTTGTTCGAAGCAGCGCTCCGCGACTTCTTCGCTTCACGCCGCGAACTCGTCACGAACATCGGCGGTGGATACGAGAAGGCCGTCAGCACCCTCGAGGCCTTCGTCTTGCGCGGAGGAAAGCGCGTCCGACCGTCGTTCGCCTGGACGGGATGGCTCGGCGCCGGAGGCGACCCGAACGGGAAGGACGCAGACGCGGTGATTCGTGCGTGCGCCGCCCTCGAACTGGTGCAGGCCTGCGCGCTCGTCCACGACGACATCATCGACGCATCCACGACCAGGCGCGGCTTCCCGACCGTTCACGTCGAATTCGAGGACCAGCACCGAGACGAGGAGTGGAGCGGCGACTCCGCGCACTTCGGCGAGGCCGTCGCCATTCTTCTCGGCGACCTGGCCTTGGCCTGGGCGGACGACATGATCCGAGAATCCGGGATCAGCCCCGAGGCGGCCGCACGTGTCAGCCCGGTCTGGTCGGCAATGCGCACCGAGGTGCTCGGTGGCCAATTCCTCGACATCAGCAACGAAGCCCGAGGCGACGAGACCGTCGAGGCAGCCATGCGGGTCAACCGCTACAAGACCGCCGCGTACACGATCGAACGCCCACTGCACCTCGGCGCCGCGCTGTTCGGTGCGGACGCCGAGTTGGTCGATGGCTACCGGTCCTTCGGCACGGACATCGGTATCGCCTTCCAACTTCGCGACGACCTGCTCGGTGTCTTCGGAGATCCGTCCGTCACGGGCAAACCGTCGGGCGACGATCTCATCGCCGGTAAGCGAACTGTCCTGTTCGCGATGGCGCTTGCCCGCGCCGACGCCGCAGATCCGGCGGCAGCAGAACTGCTCCGCAACGGAATCGGCACGCAGCTGACCGACACCGAGGTCGACACTCTGCGCCAGGTGATCACCGATCTGGGCGCCGTCACCGACGTCGAAACGCAGATCGACACCCTCGTCGAGGCAGCTGCGAACGCCCTCGACTCGAGCACGGCAACGGCAGAGTCCAAGGCTCGCCTGACCGACATGGCGATCGCGGCCACGAAGCGAAGCTACTGACCGTGGCACACGTGCACCGCACTCGAACCGTCAGCTCGCCGACCGATCGAGTCGTGATCGTCGGCGCGGGACTTGCCGGACTGTCTGCGGGGTTGTATCTGCGTGGCGCCGGCCGCGACGTCACGATTCTCGAGAGCAACAGCTCGGTCGGTGGGCGAGTCGGTGTCTACCAGGGCAATGACTACAGCATCGACAACGGCGCAACGGTGCTCACGATGCCCGAACTCGTCGAAGACGCGCTTGCCGCCGTCGGTGCCGACCCAGCCTCGACAAACCCCAAATTCGTTGTGCACAAGCTCGATCCGACGTACCACGCGCGATTCGCAGACGGCACCGCTCTCGATGTCCACGCCGATCCAGAAGACATGGCTGCCGAGGTATCCCGTGTCTGCGGGCCGGAAGAAGCGCAGCGATACCGTGCGTTGCGGCGATGGCTGAACCGGATCTTCGACGCGGAATTCGACCGCTTCATGGACGCCGACTTCGATTCTCCCCTCGGACTGGTCAATTCGCGTGACGCAGTCAAAGATCTGAGCCGGCTCGTCGCACTGGGAGGATTCGGGAAACTGGGCGGGCAGGTGGATCGCAAGATCCGCGACCCTCGCCTCCGGCGGATCTTCACCTTCCAAGCGCTGTATGCGGGCGTTGCTCCGTCTCGGGCCCTCGCGGTGTACGGGGCGATCGCTCACATGGACACCTCACTCGGCGTCTACTTCCCCGAGGGCGGAATGCGCACGATCGCCGAGTCGATGGCCGACGCCTTCACCGAGGCCGGCGGAATTCTGCATCTCGGCCGCACTGTCGAACGCCTCGAGGTGAGCGGACGGCGCGTGCACACCGTTCACTCACGCGACGGCGAGCGCTTCGACTGTGACGCCGCCGTCCTCACTCCCGACATGGCCGTCACGGACTCGCTCTTGCGCCCGCATACGCGATTGCGTCCGCGCCCGGTGCGTACATCGCCGTCCGCTGTCGTGATTCACGGCACTGTTTCCTCCGCGGTCGCCGACGAATGGCCCGCGCAGCGACACCACATGATCGACTTCGGCGAGGCGTGGAAGCGTACCTTCGCCGAGATCACGGCACGCCGCGGCCGCGGGCGACTGATGAGCGATCCGTCACTGCTCGTCACCCGACCGGCACAGACCGATCCGAGCCTGGCCTTCTCGCGAGACGGCCGAATCCGTGAACCGCTGTCAGTCCTCGCGCCGTGTCCGAATCTGGACAGTGCAAGTCTCGACTGGTCGACTCTCGGCCCGCCCTACGTGCGCGAAATCATCCTCACGCTGCAAGAACGTGGCTACACGGGACTGGTCGAAGGGTTCGAGGTCGATCACGTCGACACCCCGCAGACCTGGCTCGAGAAGGGCATGGCCGCGGGTAGCCCGTTCGCAGCGGCACACACCTTCACCCAGACGGGGCCGTTCCGACGCAAGAACCTCGCCCGCGGCTTCGACAACGTCGTTCTCGCCGGATCGGGAACCGTTCCGGGGGTGGGAGTACCGACCGTTCTGCTGTCCGGACGGCTCGCCGCCGAACGTATTACCGGTACACGCGAGCGAGCCAGCGCGGTGGGCACTCGTGCGAGCAACTAAACTGGCCCCTCGTAACCGACCATTCATCCACGATTCACCGACTCGGGCGCTGCACGCGCCGATCGACACCGATCTCCTCGGGGGAGGAACCTGCACCGATGACGTCCTCTGCCGCAGCCACTGAAAGACCGTGGCACCTAAGGGCCGCCAATTTCCTTCGGACTCCCGAAGGTCACAGTGCACTGCTCGGTTTCTTCGGCGCAGTCATGATCACTTTCGGCGGATTCGGTGCCGGTAGCGTCCGGCGCCAAGATCCGCTGCTCGAGTCGATGTATCTGTCCTGGCTCCGTTTCGGCCACGGATCGATTCTGTCGGCGGCCATCGTCTGGATCGGTGTCCTGTGCATGATCGCCGCCTGGGTTCGACTGGGCCGCTCGACTCTGCGCGGTGACGTCTCGTTGCGCGGATTGCGCTACGTCGTCCCGGTCTGGACGTTTCCGCTGCTGTTCGCGGTGCCCATGTTCAGCCGTGACGCCTACTCCTACCTGGCGCAAGGCGCGTTGTTGCGCAACGGCTTCGACCCGTATGCCGTCGGCCCCGTCGTCAATCCGGGAATCCTGCTCGACAACGTCTCCAACGTGTGGACGACGACAACTACCCCGTACGGTCCGGTTCACCTTCTCCTTGCCGACGCCATCGTTCGGCTGACCGGTGAGAACGTCATCGCCGGCACGATGCTGTTGCGGATCACGATGCTCCCCGGACTCGCCCTGATGATGTGGGCCGTTCCCCATCTCGCGACGAAGCTCGGCGGAAACACCTCGATCGCCCTGTGGCTCGCAGTACTCAATCCCCTCGTCCTGATCCACCTGATCGGCGGCGTTCACAACGAGATGCTCATGGTCGGCCTCATGGCCGCAGGCATTGCGCTCGCTCTCGAACGCAAGCACCTCTTCGGCATCGGGCTGATCGCGCTCGCCGTCGCGATCAAGGCAACCGCAGGCGTCGCACTTCCCTTCATAGTCTGGATCTGGATGATCCACGAGCGGGAGGACGCCGCAGCGGCCGGGCGAGAACCGGCGTCACCGATCCGATCGTTCGTCAAAACGGCCGGCGCAGGTTTCGCGGTGTTCGTGGCGGTACTCGGATCCACCTCACTGATCGCCGGAGTCGGCCTCGGCTGGACGACGGCACTCTCCGGTTCGGCAAAGATCATCAACTGGCTCTCGCTGCCCACGATCGTGGCGCACATCGGAACCATGGCAACCTCCTGGTTCGCCGGCGACCATTTCAACGACATCCTCGAAGTCTCCCGGACCATCTCGGCGGTTGTGTTGATCGCGATCATCGCCGTCGTGTGGTGGCGCTACCGCAAGACCGAGCGCGACGCCGTCATGGGCATCGTGATCGTGATGGTCGCCATCGTCGTTCTGTCCCCCGCAGCACTCCCCTGGTACTACTCCTGGCCACTGGCAGTAGCTGCCGGTTTCGCAATGTCGCCGACGACTCTCGCCGTACTGACCGGGCTGTCCACCTGGCTGATGCTGGTGTTCCAGCCGGACGGATCGATCGGCCTCTACACCTTCCCGCACGTGGCTCTGGCCATCGTCGCTGCCGTGATCGCGGCGATGTCCTTGCAGACGGAAGATCCACTGCGACTTCGTGGACGCAAACACGAGAAACCGATCGACATGACGTCAGCCGCCTCGGCGCCCTCGACGTCAGGATCTGCGTGATCCGCGTGTCATGAACGCACTGCCTGCGTCCTATGAATTCTGCGAGGACGTGACGAGGGAACACGGCCGAACGTACTTTCTGGCCACCCGGTTGTTGCCCGAACCTCGACGCCGCGCAGTTCACGCGCTCTACGCATTTGCTCGCGTCGTCGACGACATCGTGGACGAACCCTCGGGTCCGCATGAACGAGGCACGGTGCTCGCCGACGTCGAACGTGCAGCCGTCAACGCACTCGACAACCCCACTGCGACAGGTGGCTTCCCGTCGACGGTTCCCCTCGACCTGACACGCGTACTCCCGGCCTTCGCGGATGCTGTGAAGACGTTCGACATCCCGCGCGCATATTTCGATGCCTTCTTCGAGTCCATGCGGATGGACGCCCCCGACACGGCGAAGTTTCGACCCGTTTACAACACGATGGACGAACTCAGCGAGTACATGTACGGCTCTGCCGTCGTCATCGGTTTGCAGATGCTCCCGATTCTCGGAGTGAGCGTTCCGCAGCAGGAAGCGGTAGTGCCCGCGTCGAATCTCGGTGAGGCGTTTCAGCTGACCAACTTCATCCGCGACGTCGGTGAAGACCTCGACCGGGGACGTCTGTATCTACCGGCGGGCGAGTTCGCCGCATTCGGGGTCGACATCGAGATGCTCGAACATGGGCGAAGAACCGAAACGGTGGACGTTCGGGTCAAGCGCGCGCTGGCACACTTCATCGCCGTGACGCGGGGGCGGTATCGGACCGCCGAATCCGGCATCCCGATGCTCGACCGACGGGTCCAGCCGTCGATCCGCACGGCTTTCGTGTTGTACGGAGCAATTCTCGATCAGGTCGAGCGCGCCGACTTCCGGATACTGCACCGACGTGTGTCCGTTCCAGGACGCACGCGACTTCGAGTCGCTGCGCCGGGTCTGGTCCGGTCGGCAACCTACGCGGCGAAAAACCGCATGCGGTGAGTTGTCAGAAGGCCGGCAGCTCAGAAAGCCATGGCCTGTGCGCGGCGGATGACCTCACGCGCGAGATCACCATGCAGTGCGTCCACCGGGCGCCCCGGCAGGGAATCGTCGGCCAGGAACAACCAGCGGAGGATTTCGACATCGGTGTAGCCGCCGTCGTGCAGCACCGCCAGCAGACCGGGCAGCCACTTGACGATCTGGCCGTCCTCGCCGAAGAACACTTCGGGGACACCGAGAACGCCATGCCGCTTGACTGCAATGATCTTGTGATCGCGAAGCAACTGGTGAACCTTGCTCACCGGCAACCCGACGTTCTTCGCCACATCCACCAGCTGGAACAGGGAAACCGAAGAATCCAGGACATCATCACAATAAGGAATCGCGCTCACCGCGAGAAGTTTATCCGGTCCGGCGAGCCCGCTGTGTACCGCCCGGTGCAGTGCTCGAAACTGCCGCTCCGCTCAGGTCACAGCGCTCTGTGACGTTCTCGAGACTTCCGCGTCGGTATCGCTGGCTACGATGGACGGGATGCGGCGTATCAGTAACCGGGATTTCGCGGTGGATGTGAATCGGTGCCCTCACTGCGGGAACCGGTACGCGGTATACAACCACCCACATTGCTGACAGCTACCACCCAGACCGCAAGCAGACAGATCACAAGCACGCAGATCACAAGCACGCAGATCGCAAGCACGGAGGAACAGTCATTACGGAGGTCGAGGGTTGATCGGCGAAATGCTCGAGCGCCGCTATCGAGTGGACGCACCGATCGCGCGCGGCGGTATGTCGACCGTGTATCGAGGCCTCGATACACGGTTGGATCGACCTGTCGCGATCAAGGTGATGGACCCGCAATTCGCCGGCGATCCAGCGTTCCTGACTCGTTTCGAGTTCGAGGCCCGGGCCGTGGCCCGACTCAAGCATCCGGCCCTTGTGGCCGTCTACGACCAAGGCAGCGATCGCAATCACGTGTTCCTCGTGATGGAACTCGTCGACGGTGGCACCTTGCGTGAACTCCTTCGTGAGCGCGGACCGATGCCGCCACACGCAGTCGCTGCAGTCGTGGCACCTGTCCTGGACGCGTTGGCGGTGGCGCATCGAGCGGGACTGGTTCACCGTGACGTCAAACCCGAGAACATCTTGATCTCGGACACCGGCGAAGTGAAGATCGCCGACTTCGGATTGGTGCGTGCAGCTGCGGCAGCAACCACCACCTCCAACAGCGTGATCCTCGGCACCGCGGCCTATCTGTCGCCGGAACAGGTGACGTCAGGAATTGCCGACACTCGAAGCGACGTCTACTCGACCGGTGTGTTGATGTTCGAACTTCTCACCGGTACAACACCGTTCACCGGCGATACGTCACTCTCCATCGCCTACCAACGCATCCACGACGATGTCCCGCGCCCAGGTTCACGTATCCCCGGTGTACCGGCGCAGTTCGATCGTCTGGTCGCCGAAGCCACTCACCGCGAGCCCGCACATCGTTTCGCCGACGCCGGTGAGATGGCAGCTGCACTTCGCAGTGTGAGCGAGCAACTGGAACTTCCGTCATACCGCGTTCCCGCTCCGCGTCGAAGCGCCCAGCACCAGAGCGCGCAAGTTGCCCCGGCCCGGCCACAACCGGCGCCTGCGCCTCCCACGGAGGTACACCCGAACTCTGCTGCGCGCCCGAACCCTGCTGCCACGACGGTATTGGCGTCCGGCGTGGCCCCGGCTGTGGCAGCCACCACGGCGCTCGGCACGGGCTCTCCTCCCCCTGGCGGTATCCAGCACACTCGCGCGGTCACCGCACAAACTGCTCGTCCGGCGACGGTCGACGGCGACTCGGATTTCGACGACGGTTCCGATTTCGGCGACGACCACCCGGGGCACGACGATCCGCATGCTCATTTTGTCGAGGCACGACGCAAATCGCGACGAGCCACCCTGATCTGGCTGCTCGTCATCGCGGTCCTCGCGCTCGCGTTGGGCTTCGGCGGATGGTGGATGGGCTCGGGCCGCTATACAGCTGTTCCCTCGATCGACGGGCTGACCAAGGACACTGCGGTCACCGCTCTGCAGGACGCCGGGCTCTCCCCCGACGTCCAGGGTCAGTACTCCGACGCCCAACCCATCGACACGGTGATCGGGACAGACCCGGCCTCCGGCTCGAGGGTTACCAAAGGCTCGACCGTGGCGTTACTGACTTCGCTCGGGCGTCCGACTGTCCCGCCCATTCCGGCCGGCGGCGACGTCTCGGCCCTGGGCGCACAACTCGCCGACCGCACTCTCGTCGCGGTCGACGGCGGGGACACATTCAGCTCCAAGATCCCGATCGGCGGCGTGGCCGCGCTCGACCCGGCACCGGGAACCGAAGTTGCCGTGGGCTCCTCGGTCAAGGTCATCACGTCCAAAGGGTCACCGCCCGTAGACATTCCCGATGTGAAGGGCATGTCCGAGAACGCTGCGCGCGCCGCCCTCGACAAGGTAGGCATCTCAGTCAGCACCACCAGAACAACGTTCGACGACGCCGTCGAGGGCGGTAGCGTGATCGGCACCGATCCCGCAGTCGGGTCCTCCGTCAACGCCGGCACCTCCGTGGTTCTCCTCATCTCCGATTCCGTCAAGGTTCCCTCGCTGATCGGCCGCTCCGTCTCCTCAGCACGCGAAGAACTCGGCCGCCTCGGCCTCGAGATCACCGTGCGTCAGCTCACCCAGAACGACAGCTCGGTCATCATCAGCCAGAGCGTCAAGAACGACCTCGTTGCCAAGGGCACCGACATCAGCGTCGTCGCAATTCCCTGACAGTCCGCTTCGGCCTAATCTGAATTCATGGCCACGTGGGAACCCGAGAGCATTGGGATACTCGACTTGCCGTCGGGGAGATCGATTCGGGGTCGAGGACTCCGCAATCCACTTCCTTCGGGACCTCTCCCCACCTTCGGCGTCTATCTGACCGGTAAAGAACCTCCCGACACCGAGTGGGAGTCGGAGTGGGTCCGCTGGCGAGATTTCTGGTTGCCGAGCGATCCCGATGCGCTGCGCAGGGCCTTGCACGAAGTGTGGGTGCGCTCGGAAACCGAAAGAGTCGAGATCGCGTGCGGTGGTGGATACGGCCGCACCGGAACAGCGTTGGCCGCTCTTGCCGTCATGGACGGAGTGCCCAGTGAGGACGCCACCGCGTACGTTCGCGCACGTTACTCACCTCGCGCCGTCGAAATGCCCTGGCAGCGCCGATTCGTCACACGATTCACGCAATAGCGAACGCCCCCACCTGCGCGAGCGGGTGAGGGCGTTTGCCGAAAACCTATGCCGGCGCGAATCAGCTTCGGCGAAGCAGGGTTTCAGCCTCGCAGCATCTCGGCCACGAGGAACGCGAGCTCCAACGACTGTTGGGTGTTCAATCGGGGGTCGCACGCCGTCTCGTAGCGACCGCCGAGATCGAGGTCGGAGATGTCCTGCGCGCCGCCGAGGCACTCGGTGACGTTCTCACCGGTCAGCTCGACGTGGATGCCACCCGGATGCGTGCCGAGACCGTTGTGGACCTCGAAGAATCCCTGGACCTCGTCGACGATGCGGTCGAAGTGGCGCGTCTTGTACCCGGTGGAGGCTTCGTGGGTGTTGCCGTGCATCGGATCGCACTGCCAGATGACCTGGTGACCGGTGGCTTGGACCTTCTCGATGATCGCCGGCAGCAGGTCGCGGACCTTGCCGTTGCCCATGCGCGAGATCAGAGTCAGACGACCTGGCTTGTTGGTGGGGTCGAGACGCTCGACGTATTCCACCGCCATTTCCGGCGTCGTGCTCGGGCCGATCTTGAGGCCGATCGGGTTGGACACCAACTCGGCGAAGGCGATGTGCGCGCCGTCGAGCTGACGAGTGCGGTCACCGATCCAGAGGAAGTGAGCCGACAGGTCGTAGAGCTTGGGGTGATCGCTGTCGTTGTCGAGACGCAGCATCGCGCGCTCGTAGTCGAGAACCAGAGCCTCGTGGCTGGCAAAGATCTGTGCCTGGTGCAGGCTCGGATCGGTGACGCCACACGCGTTCATGAACTGCAGGCCGCGGTCGATCTCGGCTGCCAGTTGCTCGTAGCGTGCGCCCGCGGGAGACGCTGCGACGAATTCGCGGTTCCAATCGTGCACCTTGTGCAGGTCGGCCATGCCGGCGCCGGTGAGCGCGCGAACCAGGTTCATCGCGGCGCTGGCGTTGGCGTATGCACGCACCAGTCGCGAAGGATCGTGGGCGCGGACTGCCTCGTCGGCGACGAGCGAGTTGATCATGTCGCCGCGGTAGGACTTCAGACCCAACGAGTCGATGTCGGCAGAGCGCGGTTTGGCGTACTGGCCGGCGATGCGAGCGACCTTGACGACCGGCATCGAGGAACCGTAGGTGAGCACGACGGCCATCTGCAGCAACGTGCGGATGTTTCCCTTGATGTGCGGCTCGGTGTTGTCCGCGAAGGTCTCGGCGCAGTCACCGCCCTGGAGCAGAAAAGCCTCACCACACGCGACCTGCGCGAGACGCTCTTGCAGCGCCTCGACTTCGCTGGCCACCGTGATGGGAGGCACGCTCTCGAGCACAGTCCGCATGGCTGCCGCCTGGTCAGCGGGCCACGAGGGCTGCTGAGCAGCGGGCTTCGCGAGCGCCTCGTCGAGCTGCTTACGCAGTCCGGCAGGCAGCGGCGGGAGTTCGGGCAAGCGGTCGATCGGCACGTCGACAGTCCAGTTCACCTCTACAGGATATTCGCTCGCTCGTCGGCGCGTCACACAGGCTCTCGATCGCAGCCCAATCGGAACACTTCCCGCGCACCGAAACCTGGGTCAGCGAAGTGACCGTGCAGCCGAAATGGCGTCGAACTTCACGAGGTTGTGCCTGGCGTCGGCAAGTGCGTCGTGTGCGTCGGCGGGCGCCGACGGGAGGGTAGGACTGCCGTTGTCTTCCCAGAACTGTCGGAGTTCGCGGGTGTACCGCGGCATCGATTGCGGTAGTTCCGTCATGTCGCCCCACAACTGGCACAGCGCGACGTGGTCGTAGGCGGCGACCCACGCCCAGAGCTCCGGAACCACCATCGGCCGCGGAACGAAGAATTTCAGAAGATCGTCGCGGATCTTCTCGCGTGATTTCCACAGCGGCGACGAAGGCTGCGGCAACTTCGGCAGCACGTTCTTGCGCACCCAACTACCGGCACGGGCGGGATCGAACTCCGTCGAAACCGCGTAGTACTCTCGGCCGTCCTCACAGACAACGCCGATGGACACGAGATCGATGGTTCGACCGTCTTCGATGAATTCACAGTCGTAGAAGTAGCGCACGTCCGAAAACTATGCCGCACGCGCAGGCTCTGGAGCCAATGCGCGTGCGGCCGGTGTGGGAAATCTCTAGCTGGCTTGTGCGTCCGGGAGCGAATCCTTGTCGGTCTTCGCGGATTCCTTCGACTCGGCCGAGGCCACGAGATCGACAACCGACTCGCTGCCTTCCGCCGGAACGTCGACGGCAGCTTCGGGTTTCGTGGGCGCCTGGTTCTTGAGGCTCGCCGCGTAGATGTCCACGTACTCCTGGCCGGAGAGTTTCATCAACTTGTACATCACCTCGTCGGTCACAGCGCGCTCGACGAAGCGGTTTCCGCCCATGCCTTCGAAGCGGGAGAAATCGATGGGTTCGCCGACGATCACGGTGACCTTGGCGGGACGCCACATCCGTGAGCCGATCGGATTCATCTTGTCGGTGCCGACCATCGCTACCGGGATCACCTTGACGCCCGATTCAAGTGCGAGGCGCGCCATTCCGGTCTTGCCTTTGTAGAGGCGACCGTCAGGCGAGCGCGTCCCCTCGGGGTAGATACCCAGCAGGCTGCCCGAACCGAGGACCTTGAGACCGGCGTTGAGTGCATCCTGCGCCGCGTCTGCACCGGTTCGGTCGATGGGGACCTGACCGACCGCGGTGAAGAACCACTTCTGGAAAGCGCCCTTCAGACCGGAACCGGTGAAGTACTCACTCTTGGCAAGGAACGTGATGCGGCGGTTGACGCGAAGCGGAAGGTAGAACGAGTCCAGAACCGCCTGGTGATTGCTGGCCAGAATGGCCGCCCCGTCAGTCGGAATGTTCTCGTGACCCTTGACCGTCGGACGCCCGAGCAGCCAGAGAATCGGCCCCAGCAACACATACTTGAAGAGCCAATACCACACGGCGTCCCTCCCATTCACAGCTGAATTTCGCTGAGTACGACCTTACTGCCGACCGGTAACCCCCGCTACACACGCCCCTGCAGGATCGACCCGATCACAGTCCGGCAGACGTGGTTCCAGCGCCGTCGACCCCACCGAGATCCTGAGGCACTACCGATCGGGCCAAAGCGGCGGCGCCGACCATGCCCGCAGCTTCGCCCAGCTGAGCGGAACGGATGCGGGCCAGTGGGCGGTGCTTCGCGCCGGTCAACAATGTCGCGTATTGCTCGCGGGCGTCGTCGAGAAACAGTGGGGCAGAACTCGCGACGCCGCCGGCGATCACGACCAGATCGGGATCGTAGACGTCACCGACCATGGCCAGACCCACGGCCAGCCAACGGGTGAACTCGGCGATCGTTGCAAGCGCGAGTGGGTCACCGTCCTGCGCGGCGTTGGCGATCCGGCGACCGGTGAGCGAACCAGGATCCACCGCTACCTCACGCGCCAGGACCGTCGACGCGGCCGGGTCGGCGGCAAGCAGTTCGATTGCCGTGTCGACGAGCGCCGTTCCGCTGCAATAGCGCTCCCAACACCCACGTTTGCCACACGCGCACTGACGCCCGCCCGGAACGACCTGGATGTGGCCCAGTTCGGGGGCGACGCCGTGACTCCCCCGGTACAGCTCACCGTTGATCAGCAGCGCACCACCGATGCCGGTCCCGATTGCCACCATCACGACATTGCGGCCACCTGCGGCCGCGCCGAATCGGTGCTCCGCGAACGCCGCTGCATTGGCGTCGTGTTCGAGAACGACCGGCAAGCCGAGCCGCTTGCTCAAGTCACTTCCGACCGGCGCGTCCACCCATGGCAAGTGCGGAGCGAACCGAACCGAGCTTCGATCGGAGGTGATGAAGCCGGCGACCGCCAACCCCACGGCCGATACCTCGTGCCTGGTGACCAATTCGCGCACGACGCGATCGAGACCGTCTTCGAGTGCCCTGGCCGACTGCGGGGTCGGGGCTTGAATCATCTCGAGCACTTGTCCGTCGACGTCCACGACGGAGGCCCTGATACTCGTCCCGCCGACGTCGATGCCGACCGTCAAGATGTCGTCCATGGTGGAGTCGGAGACCGCTTTCAAGCGGCGCGCGCTCATCGCGACGATTCCCGCGCGAGCGGCGTCCGCTGGAGTGCGCACCCTGAATCGGTGCCTCGTGCGTCGGTGACCATTGTGTCGATTGTGCTCATCTCGGGCCGTTCGCTCTACCCGGGGTACTGAGTCAGTCCTTGACCGTCACGTTGATCGGGACAAATGCCGCCGTGCGAGTTCGCTCCGCACCTGGCGTCGTCGGACCGCCTTCGGGTCCACGATCGGGGCCTGACGGCCCCCCGAGAAACTCGTCGAGAATCTCACGAAGCAACGCAAGGAATGCTGCTGCTTGACCCGCGAGGAATGCCAACAGTTCGTGGTGCTCACCGCGAACCAGTGCGGCGAGGGCGCACACCGGGCACCAGCTGCAGCCGGTGAACACCGGCTGCGTGTCCGTGGACGCCGAGTCACTCGCAACGTCGGCCGTCGCTGCTGCGGCCTTCTGCAGCACCGGTTCCAGGCGCGTCAGAACGGTTTCCGCCAGCGCGCGAAACTCCGCGACGAGGCGCTCGTGCTCTTCGCTCATACCGGCCACACCGCGGGATCCGGGCTGAACCGGATGATCAGGTAACTGCCGTCCAACTCCGCCCCGTTCACGACACAACGACGCAGCACCGACGCCAAACGAACTCTGCGTCGTACGCCGTCTGCTCCCACCAGCACATCGTCCTCCACCCGGCCCAACGACAACGACGACGGATCCACGAGCGGAAGGTACATCCGCATCACGTACACCGAATCGACTCCGGTCCCGGACTCCAACGACACCACGATGTTGTCCGCGGTACCGACGGTGCCCGAATCCGTGCCCGCTCCACCCTCGAACGTGGCCGCGATCTCGCCCAGAGCGGCCAACCCTACCGGTTCGGCGCAAGCGCGTTCGACCGTTGTGACGGACATTCCATCGGTTGATCCACGCAGTTCGTCCACGACGAGTGCCTGAGCCGCCCGGATCGACGCGAGCCACTGCGCCGCCGGTGAATCGTCGACACTCTTCCCGGCGGACGAGTTGAACTGCGGGACAAGGTTGTTGACCACAATCCCGTCAACTCGCAACCCGGCCAGAGCCAGCCCGGACAACGTCCGACGAGTCGCCGCGACCGACACGCCGTCGGCCGACGTCACCACACGCACGCCGGTGTTCTCCCGATCCGAGAGGTGAACCGCGATCCGATCCACCGACGCGAGCACGCGTTCGACGACGGACACGAACAGGAGCAGCCGCATGTCCGTACCTGTCACAGCGACCATCCGCCTGTGCCGCGGCCACAATCGCTCGAGATACTCCGACACCATCGACGGCGAGCCGAGTAGCCGCAGCGCTTCGGCTGCGGCCGGACAGTCCACGATCACGAGGTCGTAGTCGCCGCTGTCCGAGAGGTCGACGATCTCGGCGAGCCCGAGCATGTCTTGGATGCCCAGGGATCCCGTCAACTCTTCCGGTTCCAAGCCCTCGAACGACGAACCGTGTTCGTGATCTCCCGCTCCGAAAGTTCCTGCAGCGTCGATCAACCCCGACAATCCTCGGAACTTGTCCTCGAGGAGCGCTGACGTGTCGAGTTGCCGGACGTCGAGACGCTCGGTGAGAGATGTGGTCGTTCGCGGATTCGGCACGCCCAGGACGTCTGCAAGAGAACCTGCCTGATCGATCGACACGAGCAGCACTCTCGCCCCATCGGTCGCAGCCGACACAGCAGTCGCTGCGGCAAGCGTCGTCGTGCCTACTCCGCCTTTACCGACGAACAGTTGGACGCGCGATCGTTGCTCCGGCACTCAGCCCTCGACTCGCTTCTTCAGTTCCTTCAGAGCTGTGTCGGTGATGATCTTCTCGGCCTTGCGCTTGAACAGTCCGATCATCGGAATCGTCAGGTCGACCGTCAACTCGTAGGTGACCGACGTGGTGCCGTTCGGGCCGGGCTCGAGTGTGTACGAACCGAATTGGGACTTCTGAATCTCGCCCGAGATCAGCTCCCAACTCACCGCCATACCGTCCGGTGCCCACGAATACTGCAGTTCGTAGGTGTCCTTCACCATCCCCGCGTCGAGGACGAAACGTACTCGGTCCGCGCGGCCGCCCTGTCCCGGCGCCGTCACCTCGACGGACTTCGCCGCGGCCACCCACTCGGGGTACCGCTCGAAATCGGCGATGACGTCCATCACGGCGTCGGCAGGAGCGTCGATGCTGATCAACCCCTTGGTCTTCTCGGCCATACGACTGCGCTACCTTCCTTCGTCAAAAGTCCAGAACCTGCACAACGTGCAGTGCTTCGATTATCAGTCCGGTGCTACTCCGGCGGCACGTCCCGCTTCGAGTTCGCGTTTGAGCTGGAACGACATGACCTTGCCATCGACCCGACGCTTGCGGTTCATCCCGGCGAGGTCGAGGGTCGCCAGATCGGACGGCGATACGCCGACCGGCTCACAGTGCAGGAAGTAGTGCGCGATCGTCCCGTCCATGACCGGTTCGAGCCACACCTCCATGGTGCCGACCAGCTGACCTGACACTCCCCAACGGAATCCTGCGGGACCGCGATCTTCCCGGACTTCGAGCTCGAGATCACTGAACCAGCGACGCCACTGCGCGCGCGAGGACAACAGTTCGGCGACCCGCTCGGGCGGGGCGGCGATGAAAGTCTGGTCTGCGACCTGAATGCTGCTCACCGAAGTAGCTTCACATATCGCGTCCGCGAAGCGTCGAGGGGTGTCGCAACACTACATACCGGACAGACTGTAAGCCTGGCCACAACTGCGTCGGACATGCGACTACAGTAGGAGACGAAAACCCTACTCGTCAGTATTTCGCAGTGTCGGAGGTATTTCGTGCCTGAGTTCAGCGCACCCCAGACGTTCACCATTCCCGAGGATGCCTCCGCGGTCGACTCGGTCTTCGCCTTCGCGAAGACGAAGCCGGCGGCGGTTGTCTACAAGCGCAAAGTCGGAAATGCATGGGTCGATGTCACTGCAGGCGATTTCGCCGCTCAGGTGACTGCCGTCGCCAAGGGCCTCATCGCGATCGGCGTCAAGCAGGGCGACCGCGTCGGCCTCATGTCGGCGACGCGTTTCGAATGGCCGCTCGTCGACTACGCCATCTGGGCGGCCGGCGGCGTGACGGTTCCGATCTACGAAACCTCCGCAGCCGAGCAGGTTCGCTGGATTCTCGAGGACTCCGAAGCAATCGACCTCATCGTCGAGAACGACGCACATGCCGCGACCGTGAAGGACGTCGCTGCAGCCGCCCCCGCGCTGCGCACGGTCTACCAGATCGATGCCGCGGCAGGCGGTAAAGGTGTTGTCGAGGAATTGACCGCATTGGGCGCCGACATCTCCGACGAGGACGTCCACGCCCGCGTCGCGGCACTGAAGGCATCCGATCCCGCGACCCTGATCTACACGTCGGGCACCACGGGCCGACCCAAGGGCTGCCAGCTGACGCACTCCAACCTGATTGCCGAGTCGAAGGGCATCCTCGACTCCAACCTGGGCACGCTGCTCAAGACACCCGGCGTTCGCACTCTGATGTTCTTGCCGCTCGCGCACGTTCTCGCTCGCGCAGTCAGCATCGCGTCGTTCGACGCCGGTGCAGCGCTGGGGCACACGAGCGACATCCCGAACCTCGTTCCGACGTTCGGCGAGTTCAAGCCCGACTTCATCCTCTCGGTGCCGCGCGTGTTCGAGAAGGTCTACAACAGCGCACGCGCCAAGGCGCACGGCGACGGCAAGGGAAAGATCTTCGACGCGGCCGCAGACACTGCCGTCGCGTGGAGCGAGGCGCAGGACAAGGGCGGCGCCGGCATCGTTCTCAAGGCCAAGCACGCTCTCTTCGACAAGCTCGTGTACTCGAAGCTGCGCGCAGCGCTCGGCGGGCAGTGCCAGCTGGCCATTTCCGGTGGTGCACCTCTGGGCGCTCGACTCGGCCACTTCTTCCGCGGTATCGGTGTCACGATCTACGAGGGCTACGGACTGACCGAGACCACCGCAGCGTTCGCCGTCAACACCATCGGCGCACAGAAGGTCGGCTCTGTCGGAAAGCCGTTGGCCGGCAACTCCGTTCGTATCGCAGAAGACGGCGAAATCCTCCTCTCGGGACCGGTGGTCTCCACCGGCTACTGGCGCAACGAGAAGGCGACCGCCGAGTCGATCGAGAACGGCTGGTTCCACACCGGCGACCTCGGCACCGTCGACAAGGACGGCTACATCACCATCACCGGCCGCAAGAAGGAAATCATCGTCACGGCAGGCGGCAAGAACGTCTCCCCCGCTCAGCTCGAGGATTCCCTTCGCGCGCACCCGCTGATCAGCCAGGCCATCGTGGTCGGCGACCAGAAGCCTTTCATCGGCGCCCTCATCACCATCGACGCCGAAGCTCTTCCCGCCTGGAACGAGCGCAACAACAAGGCCGCAGGAACCACAGCGGCCGACCTGGTTTCGGACGGCGAACTGGTCGGCGAAATCCAGGACGCCATCGACGAGGCCAACAAGCTCGTCTCACACGCCGAGGCGATCAAGAAGTTCCGCATTCTTCCGGTCGACTTCTCCGAGGACACAGGCGAACTCACGCCCACGATGAAGCTCAAGCGCAACGTCGTGCACGAGAGCTTTGCCGCCGACATCGAAAAGATCTACGCCAAGTAGTCTTTCGCCGATCAGCCCTCTGCCGACACGAACGTGCCGACATGAACGGCCCGCACCGAATTCGGTGCGGGCCGTTCGCGTTCGAGTCCCGTTTGCTCAGCCGAGGAGATTACGCAGTTTCGAAGCGAGCGTGTCCCACTTCCAGTCTTCGGCAACCCATGCCCGGCCGGCTGCTCCCATCGCGGCCGCGCGATCACGATCGGACAGCACCTCGATCACGGATTCGGCGACGTCGCGAACAGAGGTGCCGTCGACCACGAGCCCGGTCTTGTTCTGCTGCACCGTTTCCGGAGCGCCACCACTGCGCCCGGCGATGACCGGCACACCGGTAGCCGAGGCCTCGAGGTAGACGATTCCCAGTCCTTCGACGTCCAATCCGGCGCCTCGGGTACGGCACGGCATGGCGAACACGTCGGCGATCGTGTGGTGCGCCGCCAACTCTGCGGCGGGCACCGTGCCCGTGAAGACGACGTGATCGTCCATCCCGGTCTTACGCGCCAATTGGCGGAGATGGTCCTCGTACGGCCCACCTCCGACGATCACCAGTACCGCCCCGTCAATGCTCTTGCGTACGGTCGGCAGCGCCTTGATGAGCATGTCCTGCCCCTTGCGTGGCACGAGCCGCGACAGGCACAGGATCGTGGGCCGCTCGCCCAGCCCGTATCGCTTACGCAGTTCCGCGCGGGCGACCGAGTCCGGGTGGAACACTGACGTGTCCACTCCGGAAGGAAGGTGCTCGAGCGCCGCTTGCGGGCCGAAGGCCGCCGAGAACCGCCCACGGGTGTATTTGCTGACGAACGTCACCGCATCGGTGTGGTCACCGATCACACGCAACGACTGCCGCGCACCGGGAATCATCGACCATCCGACCTCGTGGCCGTGAGTACTCGCGATCACTCGGCTCGCTCCGGCACGTCGAACAACCGGCGCCAACAACGCCAACGGCGCTGCCGCACCGAACCAGACCGACTCGCAGTCGTGCTTCTTGACCAACTTCGCGGCTCGACGAGCGACAAAAGGCGACGGCAGCATCAGCGTCGTCGGGTGCCGAACGACCTCGAAAGGCTGTGCCGCATCGAACTTCTTGTGCGAGTCGCCCCGCCACCGCGGTGCGTACACCACCAACTTGTCCGGCGGCAGATGCCCGGCGAACGTGTGGAGATACGACTGGATACCTCCGGGGCGAGGAGGAAAATCGTTGGTCACCAAGAGGGTCCGGCGCATCCGTCCACCGTAGGGCACTCGGTGCTTCAAACGTGCGAAGGGCACCTCGCCGCTGCAATCGACCCAGCCGCGAACCGCTCAGCCCAGATGGCTGTTGGTCCAGTCGACCCATCCGGCTCGCAGTTCCTCGGTTCCGACGCCAACGACCGCTCGGATCCGCGAATCGAGGTCTTCGGCCGTCATCTTTCCGGAGGCGAGAGCGCGAAAGAGGTCGGTCAGCTTTGCTTCTCCGAATCGATCGGCGATATACGCGTTGATCGACCACGCCGATTCGTACGCCAGTGAACTCACGACCGGTACACCGCTGAACTGCGTGTCGTCCGGAAACTCGGTCGGAGTATCGCCGGAGCGTACCGCTGCTGCCAGAGTCGGCGCGATCTCACCCCAGGCCCGCGAGGATCCACGGTTTCCCGCGTATTCGGCAAACCCTTCCAATACCCACATCGGCGACCCGTCACGGGTTTTCGATCGGGCGGCTATGTGCATCAGTTCGTGGCGCAACACCGTTCGCCTGGTGATGTCGGTCAACCTCGAAGCCGCGGCAGGCGAGAAGACCACTCGCTGGCCGCTCACGTCGGATGACCCGTCCGCCGTCGCATCCGCGACCGACACTGCAGCAATCGAAGCGCCGTCGTGATGGGAGCCGACCAGTGCGGTGAATTCCTCAGCGGACCCCGCCACCATGAGCACCGCGCGCTCGGACCACCACGGCCCCCACAACTGCGTCGTGTTCTCGATGGCTGAGTCCACATCGGCAGCCAAAGCGTCGACGAACGCCTGCTGACCCGGGTGGCCGATCACCAGCGCGTTACCCGCAGAATTCTCGGCGACGGCAAGCGGGCCGAAGTCCCAGGGGCCATTCCAGGATTCGCCCGCCGTTCGGGCGCCGTCCAGTCCGACGATCGACCCGTCCGCAAGAACCGACCACTGATCGCCGCGTTTCGCGAGTGTCATGGACACTGCCTTGCGCGTGGGCAATGCGTCGACGCCGTCGAGGGCGTACCGCAACAGAACTTGCGCATTCCATACTTCGACGTCTCCGCCCGGCGCACCGGTTCGCGGCGCCGGAGTCAGGCCGCCGCTGGGAATCTCGTATCCCCAGTCGGAGAATTCAAGCGCTCCCGCAGCAGTGGCTCGTCGAACTTCCGCCTCGAGCACACCGGGTGCGGCGGCACTGTCGACGAACTTCGCCAGCCCCGACGGATCGTCGGACATCTGAGCCGCGGCCCATGCATCGAGAAAGCTCTGGACTTGAGCGCTGCGTTCCGCGTCCTGTTCGGCGGCGGCGTTTTCGTCGGAATCGGACCTGTTCGTCAGGAAGATCGTCAGGCCCAGAACGAGCACCACGGCTACACCGAGCGCCACGAGGGCCGGATACTCCCAACGGCGTGGTCGATCTGCGCCGACGTCGGGCGTCGTCATCGGTTCAGTCGGCACGGTGCCGAGTGTAGGAGAACTCGACTCGACGCTTCACGGCGGCTGGCCACACGCCGCTCGGGCGCAGCAAGCCGTCAGTAACGACGCGCAGTGGAGAACTCCATGCCTGCCATCGACTGGACCTTCACCGGTACGCCGAACGTCGACGCATGCAGAATGTTTCCGTCGCCGGCGTAGATGCCGACATGCGAGTTGTCGCTGTAGAACGTCACGACGTCGCCGGGCTGTAGTTGGTCCCTCGACACCGGTACACCGCCCTGCGCCTGCGCTTGGCTCGATCGCGGCAGAGTCTTTCCGATCTGCTTGTAGGCCCATACCACCAGACCTGAGCAGTCGAACTCGTTCGGGCCGGTCGCGCCCCAGACGTACGGGTCACCGATCCGCGTGAGGCCTGCCTGCAGAGCAGCAGCACCCGAGCCAGGGGTCAAGTTAGCCAGAATTTTGCTGAGATCGACGTCCGGCGGGAAAGGCGTACCGCTCAGTTGGTTACGTTCGTCGTCGGTGAGATTCTGGAAGGCTTTGGTCACGTCGGCGATCTGCGTCTGCAGTTCACTCTGCTTGCGCTGCAAATCGTCACTGAGCGCGCGGGCTTGATCGGCGGCGGTTCGCGCTTCTTCGGCCGATCGCTTCGACGCTTCCGAGGCGGCACGCGCATCGGCAGTGGCTTGGTTGAACTGAGAGACCTGTACTGCCGCGTCGTTGGAAATCACGTCGAGCGCAGACATCTGGTCGAGCAACTGCTGCGGCGAGTCGCTCACCATCAACGCAAAGAGGCGATTGGTTCGCGCACCCTGGTAATTCGCTGTGGCAATACGGTTTACCGCCGGAGCGAACTCGGCGACGCGCGCCGAAGCCGCGTCGAGAAGACCCTGATCGGCTGCCGATCGCACGTCCGCATCATTCGCGACTGCCAGCTTCGCGTCGAGGTCGATCTGCGCGTTGTGCAGCGCTTCGTTGGTCTGCTCGGAAACCCGGGAGAGTTCACCGAGCTTGTCGAGCGCCTCGGTGGGGTTGGTGATGACGGGGTCGGCACCGGCCTGCATCGAAGGCCCTGCAACGAGTCCGAACGCCAGCACTCCCACTGTCAATGCGGCCCGTACTCGACTGTTGTTTTTCGATGAAACCACGGAATGCAACTCTCCGTCTCGGTGAAGCGACGTCGACCGGGACCGGTCGACGATCTGTTAGCTGGCTGTCAACTATCCACAGTACCTGTCTCGGCCGCGCAATGTCTCGATAAGGTTACGGAACGGCATACGTTTGTGTCTACTCGCCGGTAGGCGTGTCGGGGTGAAGTACCGGGCGAATTGTCGCGAAACGAAAATGTGGGCCCCGAATCGAAGATTCGAGGCCCACATTCGAAGATCCGGAGCTCCCCCGAGCTCCGCCGCATCACAGCGGCGGATCGTTCCGACTGCCTACCGGAGACAGCCGTCGAGCGTGTTCAGAAATCAGTAACGGCGAGCGCCGTCGTACGGCATCGAGGACACCGGAGCGAGCTTCACGGGCTGACCAGCGGTCGACGCGTGGATGACATTGCCGTTACCGGCGTAGATGCCCGAATGCGATCCGCCGTAGAAGGAGATCACGTCGCCGACCTGAAGATCGGACTGTGCGACGGCAACGCCGGCTGCAGCCTGGTCGTAGCTCGTGCGAGGCAGGTTGAGACCGGCCTGCTTGTATGCCCACTGAACGAGACCGGAGCAGTCGAATGCGTCCGGGCCGGCTGCGCCGTACACGTACGGGGAGCCCAGCTTGCTCTCTGCGGCGCGAACTGCCTGCTCACCAACACTGGAGATGGGAGCGGCCGGTGCAGCCGGTGCGATGTCGGTGATGCCCGGAATGACCGGCAACTGAGGAATAGAAACGCCCGGAACCTCGAACGTGCCGACGCCGGGGATGGTGATGGGGTCTGCCGAGGCAGGTGCAGCGGTTGCAGCGAATGCTCCGACTGCGAGCGCGCCGGCTACTGCCAACTGCGCTGAACGCTTGAAACTCTGTGACGCCACTTAAGGGGTGCTCCATTTCTTCCATTCATCCGCCGACCGAGTTAGCTGACGGGTTCGGGCTGGGAAGATCAGCCCTACCCGCGTGGTCTGCAGCGATCCTGCGTGCTGCACCCCAGGCGGGATTCACCCCAGTGGAAACTTGGGTTCCCGGTTCGGGTTCCTCGCGGAGATCCCGATTAGGCGGTTCCTGACGATGCCGGTCCTGTTTGGTCCGGCAAGACTTCGTTAGGTCTCAGGAAGGTTACGAAATGATCGCGACGATGTCGACCGCTTCGTGACAATCGTGCCCGATTCGCCGGAAATCGTGGTGCCGCGCCCGCGATACGCCCGGCGGGTCACGGGGAGATAACAACAGGTCGGTTCGGCGACCCACTCCAGGCCGTCAAACCCGCGCCCGTTACCCACTGCCAAGGCTCACCAAACCCGACAATCCGATCTTCCATGCAGTTCAACGATGATTACTTGAAACTAGAACCTGTTCCGGTCACGGACGCGGTTTCAGCCGTCGACAGACGCACCGAAGACCCCTCGACTCGCCCTACTCACAAGTAGGCGCGCGTCCACATTCGCGAGTTCCCACCGCAAGTGTGATCCTCGTCTCTCCTACTTTTGTCGGGCGTTCATCCACCGATTTCGCAATGGAAGTCCGTGCGGGTCGGATTCCGTGTCTGCACTCTCGAATTCGTGTCGGGGGGTACTTCTACTGTCTGCGGTGTGAGTCCCGCCTCGGCCCGAGAATTTCCGTCTCCGCCCCCGTTCTCCGACGGGGAGAAGTTCGACGTCGGGCGGCAACTGAGCTTCGACGAACTGGACACACCGCTGAGCGAGACAACATTTGTCGTCGTCGACCTCGAGACCACAGGGGGCAGCGCCGACCAGGACTCCATCACCGAGATCGGCGCCGTCAAGATCCGCGGCGGCGAGGTACTGGGCGAAATGGCAACACTCGTCGACCCCGGCCGGTCGATTCCGCCCTACATAGTCGAACTGACCGGAATCACCACGGCCATGCTGATCGGCGCACCTCCCATCGAACGTGTCCTGCCTGCATTTCTCGAGTTCGCCGAGGGCGCGGTGCTGGTGGCACACAACGCGCCGTTCGACATCGGTTTCCTCAAAGCAGCGGCGTCACGCAGCGCGCGCCCGTGGCCCGCGTTCCGTGTCCTGTGCACCGTCAAACTCGCCCGGCGCGTACTCACACGCGACGAGGCACCTTCGGTGAAGCTCTCCGCACTCGCCCATCTCTTCCAAGTGACCACCCAGCCGACGCACCGGGCTCTCGACGACGCGCGTGCGACCGTCGACGTCCTCCACGGACTGATCGACAGGGTCGGAAACCAGGGTGTCCACAGTTACAGCGAACTAGTCGACTACCTGCCCAACATTTCCTCGCATCAACGGGCCAAACGGTCCTTCGCCGCAAACCTGCCGCGAAGCCCCGGTGTCTACCTTTTCCGCGGTCCTTCCGACGAAGCCCTCTACATAGGAACTGCTACCGACCTTCGACGCCGCGTCCGCAACTACTTCACCGGTTCGGAGACCCGCGGCCGGATGAAGGAAATGGTCGCGCTGGCCACCCGCGTGGACCATGTCGAGTGCGCGCACGCTCTCGAGGCCGGGGTGCGTGAACTACGACTGCTGAGCGCGCATGCGCCGCCGTACAACCGTCGCTCCAAGTTTCCCAAGCGAGGTTGGTGGATCACCCTCACCGACGAGGCGTTTCCGAGACTGTCCGTGGTTCGCACGCCCACGGCCGATTCGATCGGCCCGTTCACCTCTCGCGGCGACGCAGTCGACGTCGCCGACACCGTCGCAGAGTTCAGTCGTCTGCGCACGTGTACCAAGCGTCTCGGACGCGGCGCCGTTCACGGCCCTGACTGCCCCGCTCGCGAACTGGGGGCGTGTCCAGCCTCCTGGACCCCGGAAATCAACGCAGAGGACTACGCGGCCGCCCCTGAGGCCGTGCGTGGATTCTTCCGAGGAACCAACGACGCTCCCCTCCAACAGATGCAGGCCCGGATCGACGAGCTGTCCGCACACGCGTTGTTCGAGAATGCTGCTCGTCTGCGTGACCGAACGGTCGCAGTCGCCACCGCAGTGCGGCGCACTCAGCGACTCGCTGCAGTCGCGGCGATCGAACAACTCGTTCTCGCCCGCCCCACCGGAGACGGCGGCTGGGAGCTGTCGGTGATCCGGTCCGGGCGTCTCGCGTCCGCCGGGCTCGCCAGACGTGGGACTCACCCGATGCCCGTCGTCGACGCCATCACCGCGGCGGCCGAAACCGTCCTACCGGACGACGCCCCGTTCCGCGGCGCGTCACCCGAAGAACTGGGACTGATCGCAAGGTGGCTCTCGTCGGACGGTGTCCGAATCGTGTCGGCGACATCCGGATACGTCGAACCTGTGAGCGGCGCCGGCAAGTGGGAAGCCTGGTGCCGACTCGCCCGAGCCGGAACCGAATCCGAACATCGATGACGTAACGGCGGGGCGGCACCCCTAAGCTCGATCGAAACCACCGGGTCATCACAACCCGCAGGGAAATCGAGGAGAGAAATGATCAACGCCATCGTCATGATTCACGCCGAGTCCGCTCGGATCCCGGAAACCGCGCAGGCCGTCGCCGACCTGTCCGGAGTGACCGAGGTCTACTCGTGCGCAGGTGACGTCGATTTGATCGCCATCGTGAAAGTGCGTGACCACGCCCAGATCGCCGACGTGGTCACCGGAGGAATCAACAAGGTGCCCGGCGTTCTCCGAACCGCCACACACATTGCGTTCCAGTCATTCTCCAGCGCAGACGTCGAGGCCGGTTTCTCGCTGGGTGAATAGCCCCTCGATCAGGCTTGGTCGGCCAGCTCGGCGGTGAGCGCCGCCCACTTGTGAAGCAGTTCAGCGCCCGCGCCGCTGTCGATCGCGGCAGCGGCTGCAGTCATCCCGGCAGAGATCGCACTCTCGAGATCGTCGCCGACACCGTTGAATGCCGCGATGGCTGCTCCCGCGTTCAGCAGGACCGCGTCCCGGACCGGCCCCTTCTGCCCGGAAAGCAGCGTTCTGGCGACGGTGGCGTTGATTTCGGCGTCGCCTCCACGCAACTCTTCGAGAGGAACGCGGTCGATTCCGAGGTCACGCGGATCCAGCGTGACAGTTCGCACACTTCCACCGCCGACGATGTGAACCGTCGACGTCGTCGATGTGGTCAGTTCGTCCAGTCCGTCGTCTCCCCGTACCACCAACGCCGAATTGCCGCGCTGCGCAAGGACTCCCGCGACGACCGAGATCAGTTTCGGAAATGCGCACCCGATCAGCCCGGCACGCGGACGAGCCGGATTGGTCAGTGGACCGAGCACGTTGAATGCCGTCGGAATGCCGATTTCCTTGCGAGGCACCGCCGCAAAGCGCAGTGCGGGATGGAAGACCGGCGCGAAACAAAAGCCGATGCCGACCTCTTCGACACACCTCGCAACCTGCTCCGGCCCGAGGTTGATGCGAACGCCGAGCGCCTCGAGCACGTCGGCGCCACCGCTCTTGGACGAAGCAGCGCGGTTGCCGTGCTTGACAACTCGCACACCGGACGCGGCAACCACGATCGAGGCCATCGTCGAGATGTTCACCGTGTTGGAGCGGTCACCACCCGTGCCGACGATGTCGACGACGTCGGAATCGACCGGCACGCGCCTGGAGTGTTCGAGCATCGCGGCGGCGAGCCCTTCCAACTCCGCGGGGGTTTCGCCCTTCATCTTCAGACCGACCCCGAAAGCAGCGATCTGAGCGGAGGTGGCGTTGTCCGACATGATCTCGCCCATAGCCCAGCGACTGTCGGCTTCCGACAAGTCACTGCCGTCCGTGAGCAAACCGAGAATCATCGGCCAGGACCGCACCACTGCACTCGAATCGACGTTCACGGCGTTGGATGCGTCGGTGCCGGCCATAGTGCCTTGGTCCCCTGTCGTTCAAGTGGGCTGGATTTCGAGCTGTCGTTTCGAGCTGTCGTTTCGCGCTGCCATTTTGTGCTGCCGATGACCCTCGCAGCCTAGTCAGTGAGGTAACGAGGAAACCGAATAGGGCCGCTCAGGACTTTCTGCGACCGCGTTTGGGCGGCGCCTCCACAAGTATCGGGGGCTGGAGCGCGTCCCACCCGGCGACCGAACCACCGAGTCGCTGCGCCAGACCAGCCATTCGTGACCGCTCCTGGGAGCAATGCAGGGCGTCAAGCACCTGGACACGCTCGAAGACGACGCGAACCGAATTCTCGACCACCGGAGTCACGTCCTCGGGCCGACTCGAGCCTCGCACATATCCGTCCTGGGCGACGATGCTCTCGGCATCGGCTACCGAGCCCTCCGGGAGGTCGAGATGATGCCGCAGAACCACTTCGGACTCCGCCCTGAACTCCGGCTCGGTGGAGGCGGCACGTTCGAGAGCCGTCGAGCTCGCCTCGGCGTCGTCGAAGCCTTCGGCAACGACGACCAGATCCGACCGCCCTGCATCGAGCGGTGTCGGAATCTTCGTGCCGAAAATTCTCAGGAACCACGGTCTACTCTTGTGTGTAGCTGCCATCGCGCCAGCATATTCCGACCACGCCACCAGCGCGTTCGCCGCCCGATCCCGCGAACTCGAGCCGAGCGACGCGCCGATGGTGGACCCGAGTGGTCGTCTCTTACGACGAAGCGTCATACTTCTGTCTGTGACGAGCGCAGTAGGGACTTCAGGATCGGCAATCACCCAACGCGTGCACTCGCTGAACCGGCCGAATATGGTCAGCGTTGGCACCATCGTGTGGTTGTCAAGTGAGCTCATGTTCTTCGCAGGGCTCTTTGCCATGTACTTCGTGGCACGAGCTCAGGCGAACGGAAATTGGCCGCCGGAGCCAACCGAATTGAACCTGTATCTGGCCGTGCCGGTGACCTTGGTGCTTATCGCATCTTCGTTCACCTGCCAGATGGGTGTCTTCGCGGCTGAGCGTGGCGACGTCTTCGGACTTCGTCGCTGGTACACCATCACCTTGGTCATGGGGGCGTTCTTCGTCGCCGGCCAGGGTTACGAGTACTACCACCTCGTGCACGAGGGCACCACGATTTCGAGCAGCGTGTACGGCTCGGTGTTCTACATGACCACCGGCTTCCACGGTCTGCACGTCATCGGCGGTCTCATCGCCTTCGTCTTCTTGATCGCACGTACCCGGGTCAGCAAGTTCACGCCCGCCCAGGCCACCGCCGCGATCGTTGTTTCGTACTACTGGCACTTTGTCGACATCGTGTGGATCGCGCTGTTTGCCACGATTTATTTCATCCGTTAATCAGCTGTACGCCCCAGGCAGCCCCTGACGTCCAGTTCCGTCCCGACATACCAAAGGGATACAGATGAGTTCATCCCCCCCTCCCGCATCCGATAACTCAGCGAATGCCGCGAAGTCGCGTCGCCAGCGGAAAATCCGCCGGCGCGTCACTGGCGCGCTCGTATTGATGATGGGATTGATCAGCGCAGGTTTCCTCGCTTCGGCGTTGACACCAGCTCCGCAGGTTGCGACCGCCAGTGACGATTCAGCAGCCCTGATTCGTGAAGGCAAGCAGCTGTACGACACGTCATGCATCACGTGCCACGGCGCGAACTTGCAGGGCGTGCAGGACCGCGGTCCCAGCCTCATCGGCGTCGGCGAAGCAGCCGTGTACTTCCAGGTCTCCTCTGGTCGTATGCCGGCAGCTCGCAACGAGGCCCAGGCTGCACGCAAGGACCCCAAGTTCGATGCTGCGCAGACCGACGCCCTCGGCGCTTTCATCCAGGCCAACGGCGGCGGCCCGACGCTCATCCGCGACGAGAACGGCGAAATCGCCCAGTCCTCGCTGCGCGGTGGCGACGTCGGACGCGGCAGTGAGCTCTTCCGGCTCAACTGCGCGTCGTGCCACAACTTCACCGGCCGCGGTGGCGCACTGTCCTCGGGCAAGTACGCCCCGGTCCTGGATCCGGCCAGCGAGCAGCAGATCTACGCTGCCATGGTTACCGGTCCCCAGAACATGCCGAAGTTCTCGGATCGTCAGCTGACGATCGAGGAGAAGAAGGACATCATCGCCTACGTCAAGTCGTCGGGCGAGTCGAAGGACCCCGGTGGGTACGGGCTCGGTGGCCTCGGTCCGGCCTCTGAGGGTCTCGCCATGTGGGCCGTCGGAATCATCGCTGTCGTCGGTGCAGCATTGTGGATCGGAGCAAGGTCATGAGCGACGCTGGCCAGCATGGCGGCGATACGCCTAAGAAGTACACAGATGAAGAGCTCGACGCGATGTCACGCGACGACCTGGTCAAGCTGGGTACCAATCTCGATGGCGTCGATGTCGTCTACCGCCGTGATCGTTGGTCGGTAAAGGGCACCAGGGCGGAAAAGCGCGCCGAGCGCAACGTCGCCTTCTGGTTCGGCCTCGCCGGCGTTTCGGCGATCGCGTTCATCGCGATCTACCTGTTCTGGCCCTGGGAGTACGCAGGCGCCGGTGACGAGAACTACGGCAAGTACAGCCTGTACACCCCGTTGATCGGCTTGACCATGGGTCTGGCGATCCTCGGCGTCGGCATCGGTGCCGTTCAGTTCACGAAGAAGTTCATCCCCGAAGAGGTCTCGATCCAGGACCGCCACGACGGTGGTTCCACCGAGGTCGATCGTCGCACGATCGTCGCCGAGCTCGGCGACACCCTCGAGACGTCCACCCTCCCCCGCCGCAAGGCCATCAAGCGCAGCTTGATGTTCGGCGGCGGCGCACTCGGCGTCATGATGGTCATGCCCCTCGGCGGACTCATCAAGAACCCGTGGGCCAAGGGCGACGACTCACCTCTGTGGGTGTCCGGCTGGACCCCGAACTACCCGGGCGAGACCATCTACCTGCGTCGTGACACCGGCCGTCCCGAGGACATCGTCCTCGTTCGCCCGGAAGATCTCGATGCCGGTTCGATGGAAACGGTCTTCCCGTTCCGCGAGTCCGACCGTGGCGACGAGCACGCTCTGCTCGCAGCACTGCGCGGCATTCGTAACTCGGTGATGCTCATCCGCCTCCGCACGGAAGACACCGCGCGTGTCACCAAGCGTAAGGGCCAGGAAAGCTTCAACTACGGCGATTACTTCGCCTACTCGAAGATCTGCACCCACCTGGGTTGCCCCACCTCGCTCTACGAACAGCAGAGCAACCGTATTCTGTGCCCCTGCCACCAGTCGCAGTTCGACGCACTGACCTACGGCAAGCCGATCTTCGGTCCCGCTGCTCGCGCACTTCCGCAGTTGCCTATTACAGTGAACGAAGAGGGCTTCCTGGTCGCCGACGGTGACTTCATCGAAGCACTCGGCCCGGCATTTTGGGAGCGTCGACCGTGACCACAACAACAACCAAACCGTCCAAGATCAGCGCGGCAGCGGCTGGACAAGCGGAGGCTATGGACTCCCGCTACCACCTCGCCGCAGGCATGCGCCGGCAGATCAACAAGGTCTTCCCGACGCACTGGTCCTTCATGCTCGGCGAGATCGCGCTCTACAGCTTCGTGATCCTGCTGATCTCCGGTGTGTTCCTGACGCTGTTCTTCGATCCGTCGATGGCACACGTCGTCTACCAGGGCGCATACCAGCCGCTTCGCGGTGTCACGATGTCTCGCGCCTACGAGACGACCCTGAACATCTCCTTCGAGGTGCGCGGCGGTCTCTTCGTTCGCCAGATTCACCACTGGGCTGCACTGATGTTCGCGGCGTCGATCATCGTTCACCTCGCTCGCATCTTCTTCACCGGCGCCTTCCGTCGCCCACGTGAAGCGAACTGGGTCATCGGCTGCCTGCTGCTCATCCTGGCGATGTTCGAAGGCTTCTTCGGTTACACCATCCCCGACGACCTGCTCTCGGGCACCGGCCTCCGCGCCGCCTTCGGTGGTATCACGATGAGTATCCCGATCGTCGGTACCTGGATGCACTGGCTGATCTTCGACGGCGACTTCCCCGGCGACCTCATCATCCCGCGTCTCTACGTCGCTCACGTGCTGCTGTTCCCGGGCATCATCCTGGCTCTGATCGCCGGCCACCTCGCGTTGGTCTGGTACCAGAAGCACACGCAGTTCCCCGGCCCCGGCCGTACGGAACAGAACGTCGTCGGCGTCCGCATCCTCCCGGTCTTCGCGATGAAGGGTGGCGCGTTCTTCGCCATGACCTTCGGCGTGCTCGCACTGCTCGGTGGTCTGTTCCAGATCAACCCCGTGTGGAACATCGGTCCGTACAACCCGTCACAGGTCTCGGCAGGTTCCCAGCCCGATATCTACATGATGTGGACGGACGGCCTTGCTCGACTGTGGCCGGCGTGGGAGATCTACCTGTTCAACCGGTACACGATCCCTGCAGTGTTCGCCGTCGCCCTGATCATGGGCCTCGTCTTCGCACTGTTGATCGCGTACCCGTGGATCGAGAAGCGTCTCACCGGAGACGACGCTCACCACAACATCCTGCAGCGCCCGCGCGACGTGCCGGTCCGTACCGCTATCGGTGCGATGTCCATCGCGTTCTACCTGGTGCTCACGATCTCCTGCATCAACGACATCATCGCGTACCACCTGCACATCTCGCTGAACGCAATGACGTGGATCGGCCGTATCGGCATGGTCATCCTTCCGCCCATCGCGTACTTCGTGACGTACCGGTTCTGCATCGGCCTGCAGCGCAGTGACCGTGCAGTCCTCGAACACGGCATCGAGACCGGCATCATCAAGCGGATGCCGAACGGCCAGTACATCGAGATCCACCAGCCGCTCGGCCCCGTCGACGAGCACGGACACCCGATCCCGCTCGAGTACCAGGGTGCTGCTGTCCCGAAGAAGATGAACAAGCTCGGCCTCGCCGGCAAGCCCGGTAGCGGTAGCCTGATCACCGCTGACCCAGTCGAGGAGAGCGAGGCTCTCGAAGCCGCTCATCACGAAGCTGAGCACGAGCAGCTTCAGATCCTTCTGGACTACCAGAACCGAACCAACGGCAAGTCCGATGGTTCAAGTGGAGAACTCCACTAAGAACGTCAGTTGACCAGTGAGGCCCCGAACCGGATTCCGGTTCGGGGCCTCACTCGTTCTCTGAGCGATTCAGTATGGACAACCTCCAAGTGGGCACCACTCCCCCGGTCCGTCGTCTGAGCGCCGACAACAGCAGGCACTACGCTTTGCTAGACCTCGAGCACAGTCGAATAGTGCTCCACCGTCGGGAACGGCTCGTAGAAGTGATGGAGAAGTTCTCGCCACTTCTCGTATCCTGGCGACTTACGGAACCCGATGGTGTGTGACTCCACGTCTTCCCACTCGACCAGCAGGAGATATCGCTCCGGTGATTCCAGGCAGTGCGAGAGCCGCAGCCTGATGAATCCGGGAACCTCGGAGATGATGGTTCGGGCCACGTCGAATGCGGCCTCGAAACGCGCTGACTGCGACGGATCGACCTGCAGGACGGCATGTTCGAGAATCATCTACCGAGTGTTGCACGTTCTCGGGAGTCCCCTCGAGGCGTTGTCGCCTGGTGAGATACTCGGACCATGACATCCCATGCACGCGGCACCTTCGAGATCGATCTTCGCCCCGCCGATCCTGAGCTCTCCGGACGCGTCGGACGCTTCGAGTTCGACAAGACGTTCATCGGCGGCGTCGAAGGCACGTCGTCCGGACTGATGCTGTCCGCGGGCGATCCGACAGCCGGTGCAGCGGGCTATGTCGCTTTGGAGTTTGTCACGGGGCAGGTCGACGAAGCTGTGGGATCGTTCGCCCTGCAGCAGTTCGGTCAGATGATCGACGGAACGCAGAAGCTTCTGTACGAGATCGTGCCGGGGTCCGGAACCGGCGAGTTGAAGGGCATCTCAGGCACTCTCGAGCTGGAGGTCGTCGACGGTCTGCACCGCTACGACCTCGAATACTCGCTCCACGATTGACAGAGAGCGGTTGTTGACAGGCACCCTCCTACCACCGAAACGTACATAAACGACAACAGAGGCGCCGTACCCGGGTGGGTGCGGCGCCTCTGTTCGAGTGCGGGTGAAACTAGTGCTTCTCGGGTCCGGTGTAGTACTCGAACACCAGGCCTGCGGCTGCGGCGAGCACACAGACAACTGCGACTGCGATGAGCCACGGCTGGAAGTACGCCAGCGACACTGCCGCGAGTGCAGCAGCAGCGGCAAGCAGGATCGGCCAGAAGCTACCCGGGCTGAAGAAGCCCAGTTCTCCTGCACCATCCGAGATTTCAGCGTCGTCGTAGTCCTCGGGACGGGTGTCCAGACGACGGGCGACGAAGCGGAAGTAGGTACCCACGATGAGCGTCAGACCTGCAGACAGGACGATGGCCGTCAGTCCGGCCCACTCGATACCTGTGCGTGACAGAGCGGTGAACACTCCGTAGATGATCGCGACGAGAATGAAGAACATCGTCAGGATCTCGAAGAGCTTGGCTTCGATCTTCATATCAGCACTTGTCCTTGTTCAGTGAAGAGGCTGGCCGGCTCAGTTGCCTGCAGTGGCGACGGTTGCCTGACGGTACTCGCGGTCGGTGTTGAACGGCGTGGTCGACGTAGCCACCGGCGACTGACCGATTGCCTGCAGAGCCTCGGCGGTCGTCAGACCACCCTTGCCCTCCGCGTCACCCTTGCGCAGTTCGATGTACTTGGCGAAGTCCTCCGGCGAAACCGCACGAACCTCGAAGTTCATCATCGCGTGGAACGTGCCACACATTTCTGCACAACGCCCGACGAACGCGCCTTCCTTCTCGATCTCACTGATCTGGAAGATGTTGTCCGAGTGGTTCTCCTTGGGGTTCGGGAGAACGTCACGCTTGAACAGGAACTCGGGCACCCAGAATGCGTGGATGACGTCCGAGGAAGCGAGTTCGAACTGGATTCGCTTGCCGGTGGGCAGAACGAGGATCGGGATCTCCTGGCTGGAGCCGACGGTCTCGATCTTGTCGTAGTGCAGGTAGCTCAGGTCCTCGGTGCTGTTGCCGTGGATCGGGCCGGGAACTTCTTCGCCGTGATCGTTGACCGTGGAGCCCTCGGTCTTGGCAGCCTCTTCGGCCTCGACGTCGATTCCGTTGTACTTGGCGGAACCGTCACCGAACTCGATGGAGCGGTAGCCGAACTTCCAGTTCCACTGGAAGGCCGTGACGTCTACAACGACGTCAGGGTTGTCCGTCTTGTCCAGAACATGGTTCTGAACGATGACGGTGAAGTAGAAGAGAACCGCGATGATGACGAAGGGAACTGCCGTGTAACCGAGTTCGAGCGGCACGTTGTATGCCGTCTGACGCGGGAATTCCGGCGAGTCCTTCTTCTTACGGTGGAAGATGACGGCCCAGAAGACCAACCCCCACACCAGCACACCCATGACGAGGGCGGCTACAACCGACCACGTCCACAGCTCACGCATGCGCGTCGCCTCCGGGGTGATGCCCGAAGGCCACCCGAAACGAAGCACTTCGTTGTCGATGGAGCAACCCGACAGCAGCAAGGCAGCAATGCCCAGAGATACTGCCAGCCCCGCTCGCCGAAGGATCCGACCTTGCGCCACGTTCACGCCTTCCTGATCGCCACAAAATTCAACTAGGGCATGCCCGGAGGGAAGGCCCAATTACTACGCAGCGTAGACCAAAGCCGGGCGCTATCCATCCTCGGGTCCTCGCCCGTGTCGCGGCGGACGTCACACAGCTCTCTCAGGTGCTGCTCAGGAACGGCTCAGGTCGTTTCGGCGACGCACATCACGTCGATTCGTTCCGCCGCGATCGGCAGGGACGTCGATCTGCGGCATACTTTCGTCAAGAGTTCGTTGACCTCTCCCCGACACTCGTGTCCGGGAGCCTTCTGTACAAAAATTCTGAATCGAGGAACCGGACGCTGTGTGTGGACTGCTCGGGCTACTGACATCTGGCGGAACCAGCGAGGACGCCGTCTCGCGGGTCGACCAGGCGATGCATTGCCTTCGTCACCGCGGGCCGGACGAACACGGGACGTGGAACGACGATCACCTCGTCTTCGGGTTCAACCGCCTGGCGATCATCGACATCGCTCATTCCCACCAGCCGCTGCGTTGGGGCCCACCGGAGAACCCGGAGCGTTATGCGCTCACGTTCAACGGCGAGATCTACAACTACTTGGAGATCCGCGCCGAACTGGTCAAGGACCACGACGCCAAGTTCTTCACCGAGGGCGACTCCGAGGCCATCGTCGCTGCATTCCACTACTGGGGTGAGGACGCGGTCCGGCGCCTGCGCGGAATGTTCGCGTTCGCGATCTGGGACACCGACACACGCGAGCTGTTCATCGCGCGCGATCCGTTCGGGATCAAGCCGCTGTTCATCGCGACCGGCGCCGGCGGCACCGCGTTCGGCAGCGAGAAGAAGAGCCTGCTCGAACTCACCGATCTGATCGGCATCGGTACCGAGCTGGATCCGCGTGCCATCGAGCACTACACCGTTCTGCAGTACGTACCGGAGCCGGAAACACTGCACAAGCAGATCCGCCGCCTGGAGTCGGGCAGCTTCGCTCGGGTGCGTCCGGGCGAGGAGCCCACGTTCACGCGGTATTTCACGCCGAAGTTCCCGGCCAAGCCTTTTGCACCTGGCACCGAGAAGGCGCGCTACCAGGAAATCGCCGAGGCACTCGAGGATTCGGTCGCCAAGCACATGCGTGCCGACGTCACCGTCGGTTCGTTCCTGTCCGGCGGTATCGACTCCACGGCGATCGCGGCGCTGGCGATGCGCCACAACCCCAACCTGATCACCTTCACGACCGGTTTCGAACGTGAGGGCTATTCCGAGGTCGACGTCGCTGCAGAATCTGCCGCAGCGATCGGCGCGAAGCACGTCGTCAAGGTGGTCTCCCCCGCCGAGTTCGCCGCTGCCATTCCCGAGATCGTCTGGTACCTCGACGACCCGGTAGCCGATCCGGCATTGATTCCGCTGTGGTTCATCGCGAAGGAAGCGCGCAAGCACGTCAAGGTCGTGCTGTCCGGCGAGGGTGCCGACGAGCTGTTCGGCGGCTACACGATCTACCGTGAGCCGTTGTCGCTCAAGCCTTTCGAGTACCTCCCCAAGGGATTGCGTCGAGCTGCAGGCAAGTTGTCCGAACGCATCCCGGACGGCACTCGTGGCAAGAGTCTGCTCAACCGCGGTTCCTTGACGCTCGAGGAGCGCTACTACGGAAATGCTCGTAGCTTCAACGACGCTCAGCTCCGCGCCGTCCTGCGCGATTTCCGCCCGGAGTGGACTCACCAGGACGTCACTGCGCCGATCTACGCGCAGTCACGGGACTGGGATCCGGTTGCGCGGATGCAGCATCTCGACCTGTTCACCTGGCTGCGCGGCGACATCCTCGTCAAGGCAGACAAGATGACGATGGCCAACTCGCTGGAACTGCGTGTGCCGTTCCTCGATCCCGAGGTCTTCGACGTCGCGTCACGCGTACCGCTCGATCAGAAGATCACGAAAGACACGACCAAGTACGCACTGCGCCAGGCCCTGGAAGGCATTGTGCCGCACCATGTTCTGCACCGTGCGAAGCTCGGATTCCCGGTTCCCCTGCGCCATTGGCTGCGCGGCACCGAACTCTTCGACTGGGCACATCTGCAGATCGAGGAGTCGGGAACCGACCACATCTTCGACAAGCAGGCCGTCGTGAAGATGCTCAACGATCACCGCGAGGGCGTGTCCGACCACAGCCGACGCCTCTGGACCGTCCTGACCTTCATGGTCTGGCACGGAATCTTCGTGGAGAAGCGCATCGTGCCGCAGATCCAGGAACCGGTGTACCCGGTCAATATCTAGGCCTTCGGCCCCGTGAGCGGTTAGGGAGTCTCCGAACTCCTCAACCACTCACGGGGCGGAGCCCTACTTCGGCAGGATCGTCGCGATCTCGTCCGCTGCCGCGCTGCCGTATGCGTCGGTAAGGCGCTTGAGTGCCTCGTCGCGATTGAACACCCACTCCTGCGTTCCCACGGTCTCGAGAATCAACACAGCGACCAAAGATCCCAACTGTGCAGCACGCTCGAAGCTCAGACCGGCGCCGTGTGCGAGCAGGAACCCGGCGCGGAAGCCGTCGCCAACGCCCGTCGGATCCACCTTGCCGGTCTCGGGCACTACGTCGACGCGCACCCAATTACCTTCGGCGTCAACAATTTCCACACCCTTGGAGCCGAGGGTGGTGACACGGATGCCGACCTGCGCGCGGATCTCTTCCTCGCTCAGACCAGTCTTCTGCTGAAGAAGACCCCACTCGTACTCGTTGGTGAACAAGTACTTCGCGCCGTGAATGAGCGCCTTGGCCTCGTCACCGGACAGGCGGGCAAGCTGCTGCGACGGATCCGCTGCGAACGGAATCCCGAGCAGACGGCATTCGTCGGTGTGGCGAACCATGGCCTCGGGGTCGTTGGCGCCGATCAGCACCAACTCGACTGCGCCCGCAGTCTTGGCCACTGCCGCGAGTTCGATCTCGCGAGCCTCGCTCATCGCACCGGGGTAGAACGACGCGATCTGCGCCATGTCCTCGTCGGTGGTGCACACGAAACGCGCCGTATGTGCCTTGTCCGAGATACGGACCGCGCTGCAGTCGACGCCGTTGTCCTCGAGCCACGTGCGGTACTCGGCAAAGTCGGCACCGACTGCGCCGACGAGTAGCGGGGACCCACCGAGCACGCCCATGGCGTAAGCGATGTTGCCGCCGACACCACCGCGGCGAATCACGAGATCGTCGACCAGGAAACTCAGCGAAACGTGGGCGAGCTGATCGGCGAGGAGCTGATCGGCGAAGCGGCCGGGGAAGCGCATCAAGTGGTCGGTGGCGATGGAACCGGTTACCGCAATAGTCACGGATCGTGGCCTTTCAGCGAAGTGAGTACAAGAATGAAAGAGGAGCAAAAGTTCACGTTACCGCCCGTAGCGCCGTCATCGGCGCCCGAGCTGTCGGATCGGAACGGTCTACGTACGAGTCACCACAAACAACTGACGCGAAACCGAATGTCGGTTCCGCGTCAGTTGTTCGTGAATTGAGTTGTGATCGACAGACTCAGTTGAACGAGTCACCGCAGGCGCAGGAGCCTGTTGCATTGGGGTTGTCGATCGAGAAGCCCTGCTGCTCGATGGTGTCGAGGAAGTCGATGGACGCACCTTCGACGTACGGCGCGCTCATCCGGTCGACAACCAGGTTGACGCCGTTGAAGTCGACAGTGAGGTCACCGTCGAGCGTGCGGTCGTCGAAGAACAGCTGGTACTTCAGTCCGGCACAGCCGCCGGGCTGCACTGCAATACGCAGCGCGAGGTCGTCGCGACCCTCCTGATCGAAGAGTGCCTTCGCCTTGGCGGACGCGGCCTCGGTCATCTTGACGCCGTGGGTGGCGGTCTCGTTCTGCACAGTCATGGGCTCTCCCTAATGTTCGTACCAACCCGTGAACGCTTCAACGGTACGCCGCTGCCGACTTATTCCCGCCAGTCCTTTACCGGGTGCGATTCGTCTTCATCCTATCCGGTCTTCCCGACACGGCAACGGCGCGTCGACGCTTGTGGATCCTCAGCTCCGGACGCCGCGCCAGAAGTTCCACTCGCGCGCCGTGTGTTCGGCGAGTCCCTCGAGACACGCCGACGCTTCCTCCATCGCACGTTCCACCGACCCGGCGAAATCCGTCACCGACTTCGCCGCGACTATCGAGGTCGACGCATAGTCCGCCTCGTCGAGCGTCACCTGGCCGGCAAAGACGAGCGTCGGAACGCCGTGCGCTGCCCCCGCCGAAGCGAGCGTTGTGACGAGTTTGCCGCGCAGAGATTGGTGGTCGAACTTGCCTTCGCCTGTGATCACCAGGTCAGCGGAAGCCAGTAGCGCGGCCTGTCCGGTGCGATCCGCGACGACGTCGGCCCCGGATCGCCGCTGTGCACCGAGCGCAAAGAGCGCGGCACCGATACCACCCGCGGCGCCGGCACCCGGAAAATCCGACACTCGTTTTCCGGTGGCGGACTCCAACTGTTCGGCCCATCTCGCGTTCCGCGCTTCGAGGACAGCGACGGCTTCGGCGTCGGCGCCCTTTTGCGGGCCGAACACCGCTGCCGCACCGTGCTCGCCGAGAAGTACGTGTTCTACGTCGGTGGCGGCGACCAACTGAGTGCCTGCCGTAGCCGCCGCTGCAACCTCCAGGCCGCCCAGCGCCTCCACCAGTCCACGTCCCCCGTCGGTGCAGCAACTCCCACCGAGTCCGACGACAACCGTCTTCACGCCTGCCTCGAGCGCGACAGCGATCAGCTCTCCCACACCGAGACTGTGCGCGGCGAGTGCAGTGTCCCGCGTCGGCGGACCTCCGAGCAGGCCGAGCCCGACGGCCTCGGCGGACTCGATGTATGCCGTGTCCGAATCGAACAGCCACGCGGCGTCGACGGCGGCGGTCAAAGGCCCGGACACCCGTGCAGTCCGGATGTCGCCCCCGGCCGTGGCCAAGACGTCGACGAATCCCGGACCACCGTCGGATTGTGGCGCGGTGACGACGTCGTCTTCGGGTCGGCCACGTCGCCAACCGGCAGAAATGGATTCGGCCGCTTCGACGGCCGTCAACGTCACACCGAACGAATCTGGAGCAACTATTACCCGCATAGACGAAGTCTAAGAGTCCCGAATGACCCCGATGTTTCACGATCTCGCGCGTTTCAGTGCCTCGGGCGATCGGGTTTTTCAGAAAGACCGAGGTCGGTTTCCCAGACCGTGCACTTATCCAATAGCCTGGAGGTGTGAAATTGCTACGCCGCGGTGACTCAGACAACTCCGACAAACGTGACGTCGAGGGCACTGAGGCATCCTCGGCCTCCGAAGAGGCGCCCATCGAGCAGGTGGGCAAGGGCCGCCCCACACCCAAGCGTCGTGACGCCGAGGCGAAGAGGCGTGGCCCCGTTGCCCCTGCCCCGCTGACCGCGAAGGAAGCCCGCGCCCGCCGTAAGGCGACCCGCGGCTCCAAGGAGGACCGCAAGGCCGAAGCCGCCGAGCGTCGCGCATCGTCGGCAGACCGCCGCGCCCGCATGCTCGCCGGCGAGGACAAGTACCTGCTCCCCCGCGACAAGGGACCGGTTCGCGCCTACGTCCGTGATTTCATCGACGCTCGCCGCAACCTCGTCGGGCTGTTCATGCCGCTCGCATTGATCCTCATCATGACGATGTTCGTCACGCCCGCGCTCCAGCAGATCGTCACGCTGGCAATGCTCGTGATGATGCTCTTCATGGTCGGTGAAGGCATCTGGCTCGGTCGCATGATCAACAACCGCGTCGCCGAGCGCTTCCCCGACAGCACCGACGGCGGATTCAAGCTCGGCTGGTACGCGTTCGTTCGCGCGTCGCAGATCCGTAAGCTGCGCGCACCGAAGCCTCGTGTGGGGCCGGGCGACGCAATCTGAGCGTGACGAACACGTATAGAACTTTAGTCCTCGGCGGCGCGCGGTCTGGTAAGTCCGCGCACGCCGAGGATTTGGTTTGTGCAGGCCACTTACCCGAAAGTTCGGCACCGATCCGGTACCTGGCGACAGCCAGACGTGATGTCTCCGACGCAGACTGGGAGAGCCGGATCGACCAGCACCGCAACAGACGGCCTTCTCATTGGTCGACTGTCGAAACCGCAGCTGCCGGTGACCTCGCGGCGCAGCTCGAAAGCGATTCACACACAGCGACGTTGGTCGACGATCTGGGAACGTGGCTGACCGCGGAACTCGATCGGCAAGGCGCCTGGGACGCACCGCGCGGCACCGTCACGCCCGCGGCGGACAGCCTGGTCGCCAGTGTCGAGAACTACCGCGGACACCTGGTGCTGGTCAGCCCCGAAGTGGGTTTGGCCGTCATCCCCGAGACGCGGTCCGGACGATTGTTCCGCGACGAGATCGGCACTCTCAACGCTCGTATCGCCGCGGTGTGCGATCGTGTCGTACTAGTGGTTGCAGGGTTACCGCTCATCTTGAAAGATACTGCTGCACAACCGGAAGGCACGATGTGAGTACCGAGGCCAATCCAGGGGCCATTTCAGGGGCGAATCCAGATGCCAACCCTGACGTCGCGCCAGTCAGTAGCGCCGACTTCGAACCCGTCACCCCGCCCGACCGCGAGGTGCGAGCGCAGGCCGATGCGCGTCAGCGTGATCTGACCAAGCCGGCCGGTTCGCTGGGCCGACTGGAGGCTCTCGCCGGCTGGGCATCAGCCTGCCAAGGAGTTTGTCCCCCACACGCTTTCGCTCGGCCTCGCGTCGTCGTGTTCGCGGGTGATCACGGAATCGCCCGCAACGGCGTCTCCGCCTATCCGCCGGAAGTGACCGCACAGATGGTCGCCAACTTCCTCGGGGGCGGCGCGGCAGTCAACGTCCTCGCCGAGGTTGCCGGCGCCACGGTACGCGTCGTCGACATCGCAGTGGACGGCGATACCGATCCGTCCGTCTCGAACCACAAGGTGCGCAGGTCTTCCGGGTCCATCGACCGCGAAGACGCCATGTCGAACGAGGAAACCCTTCAGGCCATCGCCGCCGGCCGAGCGATCGCGGACGAGGAAATCGACGGGGGCGCAGATCTTCTCATCGCCGGCGACATGGGCATCGGCAATACGACGCCCGCAACCGTACTCATCGCCGCACTCACGGACAGTGAACCCGTCGCGGTCGTGGGTCGAGGTACCGGTATCGACGACGCCGGATGGATCCGCAAGACCGCAGCGATTCGCGACGCTCTCCGGCGTGCCCGTCCGCACGTTCGCGACACAGTCGCGCTGCTGCGCACGTCTTCGGGTGCCGACCTCGCCGCGATGGCCGGCTTTCTGGCCCAGGCAGCTTCGCGTCGCACGCCGGTGATCCTCGACGGCGTAGTGGTCACCGCAGCCGCCATGGTTGCCGACGAACTGGCTTTCGGCGCACGTGAATGGTGGGTCGCCGGACACCGCTCCACCGAACCCGCCCACACCATCGCATTGACCCGCATGGGTCTCGACCCGATCGTCGAGTTCGACATGCGTCTCGGTGAAGGTTCAGGCGCAGTCACAGCGCTCCCGATTCTTCAGGGCGCAGTGGCAATCCTGGGCAAGATGGCGACATTCTCCGAAGCCGGTGTCAGCACTCAGGGCAGCGCACCTGTCGACGAACCCGAGTCGATCGACCTGACCAAGACCGATACGGCGGAGTGAGCGTGGCGGGCCCGCTGTCCGGAGTGCCACTGGCCTTCTCGTGGCTGACGGTCCTTCCGGTTCGTGGTCCCTCCGACATCGACCGAACTGCCGGCCGTCGCGCCATCGCGGCAGCTCCGCTCACCGGGATCGCTCTCGGCATTGCCGCGACGTTTCTGCTCTGGAGCACAACCAGTGTCGGCCTGAATCCCTATCTCGCAGGCTTGCTGACGGTAGGTGCGCTCGCTCTCGGGACACGCGGGATGCACGTGGACGGACTGGCAGACTCCGTCGACGGACTGGGTTGTTACGGTCCACCGGAGCGCGCCCGCGAGGTCATGCACAGCGGCGGTGCCGGACCGTTCGGGGTCGCGGCGCTGTTCATCTTCCTTGGGCTGCAATCGGTCTCCTTCGGCGTCCTCGCTGTTGCCGACTCCCCCACGCAGTGGATCGCCGTTCTCGTATCTGTCGCTGCGGGTCGTGTGGCCGTCGTTTTTGCCTGCCGCCGAGGTATTCTCGCGTCTGGCCCGAGCGGATTCGGTGCGCTCGTCGCCGATTCACAACCGTTGTGGGCCGCAATCGTGTGGTCGGTTCCGCTGATCGCCGCTTCCGGCTTTGCCACCGACCGGTGGTGGCTCGGCCCTCTCGTGACCGCGTCGGCGCTGGTGATCAGTGTGCTGTGCGTGCGTCACTGCGTCCGTAGATTCGGCGGACTCAACGGAGACGTTCTCGGATTCGCACTCGAACTCACTGTGACGCTTACGGCCGTCGGCCTCACTCTCGGACTGTGATCCGACGTCGTGCGAGTAGGTGTCCTTGCGTACGAAGGTTGCCTCGCGGCCGAGATCTTCGTTTTCACCGACCTTCTCCTGATCGCCAATCGCGTCGCTGATGGAGCGCCCGCCGACCCCTTCGAGGTATCGGTCATCGCAGCGTCCGGCACGCCCGTCGTTGCGGCAGGTGGATTTTCGCTCGGCGTGCAGGAGGGGCATCACGACATCGATCACCTGGTTGTGCCGGGGTTCGAACTCGTGCCGTCCGAAGACCCTGCGACGCGTTTGTCGCTGTGGGACAGAGAAATCGAGTTCATCCGTGCGTGCGAGGCGCGCGGCGTTCGGGTGTCGTCGGTCTGCGTCGGCGCGTATCTGCTGGGCGAGGCGGGACTGCTCGACGGACGCCGATGTACGACGTCGTGGCTGTACGGTGCGGACCTCGCGAGTCGTTACCGCGGTGCGACGGTTCGAACCGACTCGTTGATCGTCCAGGACGACGGCGTCACCACCACTGCTGCGTTCACCGCCGCGCTCGACCTCGCAACAGCACTCGTGCGCGAGCATCTCGGCGACAAGATTGCGCGTACGACCGCAAGAATTACGCTGGCGCCCGAAAACCGAACCAGTCAAGCTCCGTACATCGTCGACTCGATGCTGCCCGCCAAACACACACAGTTTGCCGATGACGTCGGAAGTTGGTTGATCGAACGGATGGCGGAGCCTTACGACTTGGATCTGCTGTCGGGTGCTTTTCACCTCAGCACCCGAACCATGCTTCGGAAGTTCAAGGACGAGACCGGGGAATCGCCGCGCAGTTATCTGCAGCGTGCACGGATCCGAAAAGCGAAACGGTTGTTGGAATCGACCGACTGGCCTCTCGGAAAGATTCTGGGGCACATCGGCTATCAGGATCCTGGAACCTTCCGTCGCCTGTTCACCGACCGCGTCGGCATCAGCCCGGCCGACTACCGAAAGCGATTCCGCAACGGCGGCGCCGGATAGGTGCGAGGCGAGCCCGCCCGAAAACATGGCGAACCGCCCTCTTCTGTAGTCGATCCCGCGCCGAAAGACTGTGCAGAGGAATTGTTTCGACTACTGAGAGGGCTCACCGTGCCGAACCGGAGCATGACCGAAGACGATCCGCTCGAAGACTTCGACCGTCGAACGATCACCATCGACGCAGTGGCGAAGTCCGTGTACGTGGCCGGCACCGGTCCCGCAGTAATCGTCATGCCGGAGATGCCGGGCATCAGCCCGCATGTAGCGCGATTCGCCCGCTGGGTGCGCGACGCCGGTTTCACTGTCTTCGTTCCGTCACTGTTCGGGCACGACGGCGCGGTCCCCACAGTGAACGAGGGGCTGACGGTATTCAAGAGAGCCTGCGTCAGTGCAGAATTCCGCGCCCTCGCTGCCGATGAACCGAGTCCGGCGGTCCGTTGGCTGCGTTCACTCGCCGCTTCCGCCCATGAGGAGAGCGGCGGACCTGGCGTCGGCGTGATCGGAATGTGCTTCACCGGTAACTTCGCGTTGTCGATGATGCTCGAACCCTCGGTCATCGCGCCGGTTCTCGCCCAACCGTCGTTACCGCTCGATCGACCGGACGAAACCGACAGCGGGCCCGAAGAACTCGAAGCCGTGCGCTCGAGACTCGAGGCCGAAGACCTCACGGTGCTTGCATACCGCTTTCGAGGTGACTCGTTCTGCCGCGCACAACGATTCGCCGCCTATTCGAAGGCCTTGGGCGAGCGCTTCGTCGGGAAGGTACTACCCGACGAAGCGGCCAACGCGACAACGTCGCCGTTCTTCGAACACGTCATTGCCAATCCACACAGCGTGGTGACGGCTCATCTCGTCGACGAGGCGGGATCGCCCACCACCGTCGCACGAGACGAGATTCTGCAGTTCTTCCGGGAGCGATTGCTCGCGGAACGAACCAGCGATCAGTGAAGTTTCGTCATCCAGCCGTGGGTGTCGGCGAAGGTTCCGCGCTGGATACCCGTGAGGGTGTCGCGCAGTGCCATCGTCACCTCACCCGGCTCGCCGTCGGCGATGGTGAACTCGCCCTCGGCGGACTTGACGCGTCCGACGGGGGTGATGACTGCTGCTGTGCCGCAAGCGAAGACCTCGGTGATTTCACCGCTCTTGCACTTGGTGCGCCATTCGTCGGTGCTGATCTTGCGCTCCTCGACGGCGAAACCGGAATCGGCGGCAAGGGCGAGCAACGAGTTGCGCGTGATGCCTGGCAACAACGAACCGGACAGCGACGGCGTCACGAGGCGAGCGTCGGGGCCCGAGCCGAAGACGAAGAACAGGTTCATTCCACCCATTTCCTCGACGTACGTGCGCTCGATGGCGTCGAGCCAGACCACCTGGTCGCAACCCTCGTCGGCGGCTTGCGCCTGGGCGAGGAGTGAAGCGGCGTAGTTGCCGGCGAACTTGGCCGCGCCGGTACCGCCGGGGGCCGCGCGAACGTATTCGGTGGACAGCCACACACTGACCGGCTTGACGCCGCGCGGGAAGTACGCACCGGCAGGCGAGGCGATCAGCAGGTAGCGGTACTCGTCGGCGGGACGGACACCGAGTCCGGCTTCGGTGGAGAACATGAACGGACGGAGGTAGAGCGCGTCCTCGCCACCGGCTGCGGGAACCCAGTCGAGATCGACGTCGATCAGTTCGGTGATGGAATCGATGAACATCTGCGACGGGAGCTCCGGCATGGCCAGACGGCGCGCAGATGCCGCGAAACGCTCGGCGTTGGCCTCGACGCGGAACGAGCTGATCTCGCCACCCGGCTGACGGTATGCCTTGAGGCCCTCGAAGATGGCCTGTCCGTAGTGCAAAACCATTGCGGCCGGATCGAGCTCGATGTTTCCGTACGGCAACACCTGGGCGTCGTGCCAGCCCTTGCCCGCGGTGTAGTCGATCGAGACCATGTGGTCGGTGAAGTGCCGCCCGAAGCCGGGCGCCGCCAAAATGTCACGGCGCTCGGCGTCGGACTTCGGGGACGAGCTCTGAACACGAACGAAATCGGCGGCACCTGTCATGGGCGCAATCCTATCGAACGTGAAAAAGCTCTCTACTTGGTGTTGGTCTCCACGAACGGAGGAGACACCACGACGCACCGAAGAGCACGACCACGGACGTCGACTTCGATCTCGTCGCCGGCCGAGACATTGGCACCGGAATCGAGGAGCGCCAACGCAATTCCCACTTTGAGCGAGGGCGAAAACGTCCCCGAGGTGGTCTCGCCGATTGCCTCGCCGTCACGCAGAACACCGAGGCCGGCACGAAGCACGCCGCGATCGAGAGCCTTGATCCCCCAGAGTTTGCGAGCCGGGCCGGCAGCCTTCTCGTCGGTCAAGGTCTCTTTGCCCCAGAATGTCGGCTTCTTCCAACCGATCGCCCATCCGCAGCGCGCTTCGAGCGGAGAAATCTCGAGCGAAAGCTCATGCCCGTGCAGCGGATACCCCATCTCGGTACGAAGAGTGTCACGGGCGCCGAGTCCGGCGGCCTGCCCACCCTCGGCGCGCACTGCCTCGAGAAGCGCGCGGAACAACGGCTCGCTGTCGTCCCACCGCGGCAGGAGTTCGTAGCCGACCTCACCGGTGTAACCGCTGCGGCACACACGAACAGGCACGCCGTTCCATTCCGCATCTTCGTACGCCATGTACTCGATCTCGGTGGGAAGTCCCAGAGCGGTCAGAACCGCCACCGATTTCGGACCCTGCACAGCCAGCACACCGTAGGCACGATGCTGATCCTCGACGGTGATTCCGTCCGGTGCCACAGCGACCAGAGCCGCAACGACGTCCGCGGTATTGGCTGCGTTCGGGACGAGGAAGATCTCGTCGTCGCTGACGTAGTACGCAATGAGGTCGTCGATGACACCACCGGACTCGTTGCAGCACAACGTGTACTGAGCCTTACCCGGCCCGATCTTGTTCAGGTCGTTGGTCAGTGCGGAGTTCACGAATTCCGCGGCGCCCGCGCCACGCACGACGGCCTTGCCGAGGTGACTGACGTCGAAGAGTCCGACATTCTCACGCACAGAGGTGTGTTCGGCCACGACGCCGGCGTACGAAACCGGCATCTGCCACCCCCCGAACGGCGCGAACGTCGCGCCGAGTTCGACGTGGACGGGGTGGATCGGGCCCTGCAACATTTGTTCGTCGGTCATGGCCCACAACCTATCGGACTTCGCCGATCGAAACATGTCCGCAGCGAGAGCTCACCCGGCCGTGACGATCGCCCGTCCGCAAACTGCAAAGGGCCTAACATCGACTCAGGCATCCGCCAGAACCGGACGCATCGCACACTCACCTCACAGGAGACACCTTGAGCACTCGCACAGCCCGATCGTTGGGACCCGACCTCGTTCTCGCCGGCACAGTCGCCAAGCGCGCAGAGATACTGGTCGTCGGCCTGACGTCGGGTCCGGACGGCCCCGAAATCGCACTCAGCGAAGGCATCGTCGCCGAAGACGTACTCGCCGAGATCCTCGACAGCCTCATCGCCGTCGGCGCCACCGGCAAGCCCGAGCAGCTCACTCGTGTCCCGGCACCGAGCGAACTGTCGGTCACCAGCGTTCTCGCCGTCGGACTCGGCTCTGCCGACAAGCTCGGCAGCGAGCAGATCCGTAAGTCCGCCGGCGCCGCAGCTCGCTCGTTGTCCGGCATCGACACCGTCGCAACCACGCTCTCGATCCTCGACCTCGGTGCAGCCGCCGAGGGATTTGCGTTGGGCGCGTACAGCTTCACCGAATTCAAGTCGTCCATGACGGCTCCCGGTCCCGATTCGCAGCCACTGGCCCGCGTCGAACTTCTGGTGCCGTCGCCGCGCACGAAGGAGACCAAAGCGACGCTGGCACGGTCGGCTGCCATCGCCGAGGCCGTCGCCACCGCACGCGAGTTCGTCAACACTCCCCCGAGCCACCTCTACCCCGCCGAGTTCGCCGCGCGCGCGAAGGCACTGGGCGTCGAGGCCGGGCTCACCGTCCAGGTTCTCGACGAGAAGGCACTCGAGAAGGGTGGCTACGGCGGAATCATCGGCGTCGGCAAGGGCTCGTCACGCCAGCCGCGTCTCGTCCGCCTCGAATACGCGTCGAAGAAGCGTGGTGCCCGCAAGGTCGCACTAGTGGGTAAGGGCATCACCTTCGACACCGGCGGAATCTCCATCAAGCCCGCCGCCGGGATGGAGAACATGACCTCGGACATGGGCGGCGCCGCAGCCGTCATCTCCACCGTCGTGCTTGCCGCCAAGCTCGGCCTGCCCGTCAACGTCGTCGCATACGTACCGATGGCCGAGAACATGCCGTCCGCGACCGCGCAGCGTCCCGGCGACGTGCTGACCCAGTACGGCGGAATCACCATCGAGGTCGTCAACACCGACGCCGAGGGCCGTTTGATTCTTGCCGACGCGATGGTTCGCGCGGGTGAGGACGATCCCGACTACATGATCGACACCGCCACCCTCACCGGTGCGCAGATGGTCGCGCTCGGCAACCGCACCCCCGGAGTCATGGGCACCGACGAGTTCCGTGACCGCGTCGCCTCCATCTCGCAGAGCGTCGGCGAGAACGGCTGGGCCATGCCGCTGCCGGAGGAATTGCGCGGAGATCTCGACTCCAAGGTCGCCGACATGGCCAATGTCACCCCGCACCGCTGGGGCGGCATGCTGGTCGCAGCTCACTACCTCAAGGAATTTGTTCCCGAGGGTGTCCAGTGGGCGCACATCGACGTCGCGGGGCCGGCCTACAACACGTCAGGGCCGTGGGGTTACACCGGCAAGGGCGGTACCGGCGTTCCCGTTCGCACGATGATCTCGGTCCTGGAGGACATCGCGGTAAACGGCTGACCCCTTGCTGTGCGCCTTTATTAACCCCCCGCGGTTAATAAAGGCGCACAGCAGTTCAGGCGCCGTCGCGTAATTCCTGCTCTCGGGCCCGCTTGCGTTCGATTCGCTTACGTTCGTCGTGATCGCGCATACGCTGCGGATATCCCGTCTTGCGGACGTCGTAGACCGGGATCTTCAGGTCCTGTCCCAATTTGCGGGCACCACGTTCGCCGCCGACACGACGACGAGTCCACTCCCCGTCCTTCGCAACCAGGACGACGGTCACCTCGGTCACCGTCGTCTGCGGTTCCACATAGGCCTCGACGCCTTCGTGCGAGTGCGCCCAATTCGCCAGATGATCCGCATCACTTTGCGCTGCGGCCTGAGCCGCACTTGGCGGACGCTTGAAACGATCGAACAGTCCCACGGTCGTACCCTCCTCGGTACCGACGCCGCGGATGCACCCCGGCGATATGTCAAGTTTGCCAGGCGATGTCCGTTGTGCCTGCGCACGACATACCGTTTGGTCCGCTTACGACGTTACAGCCGGACCCCCGACGCATACCTACTCGCCAGTAGCCGACACACCCGAAACGGACGGCATCCCCCTCATCGGACACGCCCGGCGTATCAATGGAAAGATGAACGACGGTGACGCCGCGCCCGCGCGTCGACATCGGCAAAATAGCTACAAGTAGCCGCACGTCGCGCGCCACTCGAGCACAATGCATTACGACCACAAGTCGACAAAATTCAACAACCCGAACACAACTGTCGAGGAGTCAAAAGACATGGCCTTCTCCGTCCAGATGCCAGCCCTAGGTGAGAGCGTCACCGAGGGAACTGTCACACGGTGGCTCAAGCAGGAAGGAGACACGGTCGAAGTCGACGAACCCTTGCTCGAAGTCTCCACGGACAAGGTCGACACCGAGATTCCGTCTCCCGTCGCCGGCGTCCTGACCAAGATCGTCGCGCAGGAAGACGACACCGTGGAAATCGGTGGCGAGCTCGCCCAGATCGGTGAAGCCGGCGAAGCCGCAGCACCCGCGGCAGAGGCACCCGCCCCCGCCGCCGAGGAAGCTCCCGCCGAGGAAGCGCCGGCTGCCGAAGCTCCCGCTGAAGAAGCTCCCGCTGCCGAGGCACCCGCCGCTTCGAGCGGTTCCGCTGAAGGTACCGCCGTGACGATGCCCGCCCTCGGCGAGTCCGTCACCGAAGGCACCGTCACCCGTTGGCTCAAGGCTGTCGGCGACGAGGTTGCCGTCGACGAGGCGCTGCTCGAAGTCTCGACCGACAAGGTCGACACAGAGATCCCGTCCCCCGTCGCCGGAATCCTGCTCGAGATCAATGCGCAGGAAGACGACACCGTCGAGATCGGTGGCCAGCTGGCCGTCGTCGGCTCCGGCGCACCCGCCGCGGCACCGGCACCCAAGGCCGCTCCCGCAGCACCGGCAGCACCCCCTGCCCCCAAGGCCGAAGCTCCGAAGGCCGAAGCACCCAAGGCTGAAGCACCCAAGCCTGCCGCCGCACCGGCCGCACCCGCTCCGAAGCCTGCTGCGGCTCCCGCACCGGCGGCTGCCCCCGCAGCGTCCGGTGACAGCAGCCCGTACGTCACCCCGCTCGTGCGCAAGCTCGCCACGGACAACGGCGTCGACCTCGCGACCGTCACCGGCACCGGCGTCGGCGGCCGCATCCGCAAGCAGGATGTGCTCGCCGCTGCGGAGGCCAAGAAGGCTCCCGCCGCCGCTGCTCCTGCTGCAGCACCCGCGGCCGCACCGGCCGCCACCGCAGCCGCAGGCGTCCGACCCGAACTGGCACACCTGCGTGGAACCACGCAGAAGGCCAACCGTATTCGGCAGATCACGGCCACCAAGACACGTGAGTCGCTGCAGAACACCGCTCAGCTCACGCAGACCTTCGAGGTGGACGTCACCAAGATCGTCGCCCTGCGGGCCCGTGCCAAGGCCGGCTTCATCGAGCGCGAAGGCGTCAACCTGACGTTCCTTCCGTTCTTCGCCAAGGCAGTCGTCGAGGCGCTGAAGTCGCACCCGAACATCAACGCCAGCTACGACGAGGCTGCCAAGCAGATCACCTACTACGACGCTGAACACCTCGGCATCGCAGTGGACACCGATCAGGGCTTGCTCTCCCCCGTCATCCACAACGCCGGCGATCTCGGCCTGGCCGGTTTGGCCCGCGCCATCGCCGACATCGCCAAGCGTGCACGCTCGGGTGGCCTGAAGCCGGACGAGCTCTCGGGTGGCACCTTCACCATCACCAACATCGGCAGCCAGGGCGCGCTGTTCGACACCCCGATCCTGGTACCGCCGCAGGCGGCCATGCTCGGAACCGGCGCGATCGTCAAGCGCCCGATGGTGGTCACCGACGAGAACGGCAACGAGTCCATCGGCGTTCGCTCGATGATCTACTTGCCGCTGACCTACGATCACCGTCTGGTCGACGGCGCCGACGCCGGCCGATTCCTCACCACTGTGAAGCAGCGGTTGGAAGAAGCCTCGTTCGAAGCTGATCTGGGCCTGTAAGCAACTGCTCGGCCGGCCGGGGCGTCATCTCCATCAGGAGGTGGCGCCCCGGCTTTTTCAGTACGGTCGGAGATATACGTTCGGATATCGAAGCACGCTGAATCGAAGGAGGCTTTCCGAATGCGAGTAGTCATCGCCGGCTCGTCCGGTTTGATCGGAACGGCCTTGGTGTCATCGTTGCGCTCCGACAACCACGACGTGGTGCGTCTGGTGCGACGCTCGACCGCCGGCCCCGACGAATCGCGTTGGGACCCGGACCACGACCGTCTGGACCTCTCCGTCCTGCAGGGCGCCGACGCCGTCGTGAACCTCTGCGGCGTCGGCATCGGCGACAAACGGTGGTCGGGTTCCTACAAGCAAGCGATCCGTGACAGCCGCATCGTCGCGACCGACGTCTTGGCCGAAGCGGTCGCGAGTCAGAAGGTTCCCGTCCTCGCCAACGCGAGCGCCGTCGGCTATTACGGCGACACCGGCGACAAGATCGTCGACGAGGATTCGCCGGCAGGCACAGACTTTCTCGCCACGACGTGTCGCGATTGGGAACTTGCCACCGAACCGGCGCGTGCGGCGGGCGCCCGCGTCGTCAATCTGCGGTCCGGCGTCGTGATTTCACCTCATGGGGGCATGCTCGGTCGGCTTCGGCGCCTTTATTCGTTCGGCCTCGGCGGGCGACTGGGCAACGGTCGCCAGTACTTTCCGTGGATCTCACTCGAGGACGAGTGCGACGCGATCAAGTTCGCGCTCACGAATTCCGAACTCTCCGGTCCCGTCAACCTGACCGGTCCGGCCCCTGTCACCAATGCCCAGTTCAATGACGCCATGTCCCGTGCGGTCCACCGCCCGGCTCCCTGGATCGTTCCCGGGTTCGCACTCGAAGCGTTGATCGGAGAATTCGCCAAGAGCGGCATCCTCGGTGGCCAGCGCGCCATTCCCGCAGCTTTGGAAAAGGCGGGATTCTCTTTCCGCCACAACACGATCGGCGAAGCGCTGGCGGCCGCACTCGGTTGATTCCGAAGTCGGGCGTAATCTCTACGTCCATGAGCAGCGCTGCCGTTTCCGCCCGGTTCTCGAAACTGCCGATCGCCGTCGAGCAACTCGGTTCGATCGACTACAACGCCGCGTGGGACCGCCAGCGTGAGCTCGCGGCTGCGCGGGCGGACGACATCGGACCGGACACGCTACTGCTCCTCGAACACCCGCCGGTGTACACGGCAGGACGACGCACGGAACCCGAAGATCGTCCCGTCGACGGCACGCCTGTCATCGACGTCGACCGCGGCGGGAAGATCACCTGGCACGGCCCCGGCCAGCTGGTGGGATATCCGATCGTGAAACTGGCCGAGCCCATCGACGTGGTGCGGTATGTCCGACGCATCGAGGAAGCACTGATCACGGTGTGCACGGACCTCGGCCTGAACTGCGGGCGCATCGACGGCCGCTCCGGCGTCTGGCTGCCTGCCGAACTCGCAAACGGGCAATGGAAGCCCGAGCGCAAGGTTTCTGCCATCGGAGTGCGCGTCCAACGGGGCGTGGCACTGCACGGCTTCTCCCTGAACTGCAATTCGGTCCTGACCGGATTCGACAACATCATTCCCTGCGGCATCCGTGACGCCGGGGTCACGACGCTGTCGCATGAACTCGGTCGCGACGTCACCGTGGACGAAGTCACTCCCGCTGTGACCGAGGCAGTGATCGCTGCTCTCGACGGAACCATGCCCGTCACCGAACGGAACGTCGAGCGCGTCACCTTCGAAAGCGCCTCGCCTACTCCGACTTTTACTACCGTTCAGTACAGCTGACGGGCTCGCCCGAACCCCGTTGCAGTAATCACCGGGCGTAGGATCACTGTCGTGACTATCGCCCCAGAAGGACGTAAGCTGCTCCGTCTCGAGATCCGAAACGCGGAGACGCCCATCGAACGCAAACCCAACTGGATCAAGACCCGAGCAAAGATGGGCCCCGAGTACACGGAGCTCAAGGGCCTGGTCAAGCGTGAAGGTTTGCACACCGTCTGCGAGGAAGCGGGCTGCCCCAACATCTACGAGTGCTGGGAAGACCGCGAAGCCACGTTCCTGATCGGCGGTGAGCAGTGCACACGCCGCTGCGACTTCTGCCAGATCGACACCGGCAAGCCCGAAGCCCTCGACCGCGACGAGCCCCGTCGCGTCGCGGAAAGCGTTCAGGCCATGGGCCTTCGATACTCCACGATCACCGGCGTCGCCCGCGACGACCTCCCCGACGGCGGCGCCTGGCTCTACGCCGAGACCGTCCGCAAGATCCACGAACTCAACCCGGGCACCGGCGTCGAGAACCTGGTTCCGGACTTCAACGGCAAGCCCGAACTGCTCGACGAGGTCTTCGCCTCACGCCCCGAGGTCCTTGCACACAACCTCGAGACCGTCCCCCGCATCTTCAAGCGGATCCGTCCGGCATTCCGGTACCAGCGCAGCCTCGACGTCATCACCGCAGCACGCGACTACGGACTGGTCACCAAGTCCAACCTGATCCTCGGCATGGGCGAAACCCCTGAAGAGGTCACCGAGGCGATGGCAGATCTCCACGCCGCCGGTTGCGACATCCTCACCATCACCCAGTACCTGCGACCCTCGCCCCGGCACCACCCCGTCGAGCGGTGGGTCAAGCCCGAGGAGTTCGTCGCACACTCGAAGGCTGCAGAAGAGATGGGCTTCGCCGGCGTCATGGCCGGTCCGTTGGTTCGCTCGTCGTACCGCGCCGGCCGCCTCTATGCGCAGGCCATGGCACATCACGGCCGCGAACTTCCCGAGGCGCAGCGTCATCTGACCGAGGGCGGCGACGCTTCCCAGGAAGCCAGCTCACTCATGGCGCGCCTGAATCGCTGATCCACTTTTTGCTGTGCGCCTTTATTAACCGCGGGCGGTTAGTAAAGGCGCACAGCAATGGACGTATCCTGAGTACATGGCGAACGGCAGCAAATCCGGTAAGGGCAAACCCACCAAAGAGGCAAAGGCTGCAGCGAAGGCTGCCCGCAAGCAGGCTTCCAAGGAACGTAGAACTCAGCTCTGGCAGGCATTCCAGATGCAGCGCAAGGACGACAAGCTCCTCCTGCCGCTGATGATCGGCACCCTCGTCGGTGCGGCTCTGGTCTTCTTCCTGGTCGGCCTCATCTGGGGCCTTCAGTGGTTCCTGCTGCCGATCGGCATCGTTCTCGGTCTCCTCGGCGCCTTCATCATCTTCGGTCGTCGCGTCCAGAAATCGGTGTACAAGAAGGCTGAAGGTCAAGCCGGTGCCGCTGCGTGGGCGCTCGACAACATGCAGGGTGCGTGGCGCGTCACGAATGCCGTCGCCGGCACTACCCAACTCGATGCCGTTCACCGCGTCGTCGGACGGCCGGGTGTCATCCTCGTCGCCGAAGGTTCGCCGCAACGCGTCAAGGGCCTCCTCGCGCAGGAGAAGAAGAAGACCGCCCGCCTCATCGGCGACACCCCGATCTACGACATCATCATCGGCAACGACGAGGGCCAGGTTCCGCTCTCGCAGCTCCAGCGCTACTTGAACAAGTTGCCCCGCAACATCGACACCAAGCGCATGGACAACATCGAAGGTCGCCTCGCTGCACTGAGCGCACGCGGCGGCGGAGCAGCGCTTCCCAAGGGCCCGATGCCCGGAGGCGCGAAGATGAAGGGAATGCAGCGAACCATTCGTCGTCGCTGACACTCCCCCACAGCAAAACGAAAGACCCGGGCCCACACGGACCCGGGTCTTTCTTTACTTCGAGAAATTTGTGTCAGCGCGATTTCACGAGCAAAGTGCCGGTCGCGCGGTCCTGCATACCGCGACCGTCGATGTCGGTGATGGTCGCGGGAATCACGAACACAAGCAGTGCCTGACGTCCGAGCGCGCGCACGAAGCCCACTCGAATCGGGCCTTCGATTCGTGCAACCTGAAGTCCGAGGACGAACTGCCCCGGTGTGAAGTTGAACAGCGCCACCGTGACGACGCCGACTGCGAACCACACCATCAGCGTGACAGTCGAGGTCATACCGTCGAAGAAGTCGCCGGTGATGAGCGAGGCCACTCCCACAGCCATCACCCAATCCACCAACAGTGCCGCGATACGACGGCCCGAACCGACCAGCGAACCCGGACCCTCCTGAGGGAAACCGAGGAGCTCGCCACGGTACGACTGCTCACGGCCGTCCGCGCTCTTCGGCAAAGCTGCTTGCGGCCCAGAGAGCCAAGTTCCGGTGATACGTGCCATGCTGTCCAGGATAGGCGTCGCAGCACCGTAGTCCAGATTTGCCGGGTTTTAACTGTGTGGCCGGTCACATGGACTTCGGAAATCCCCAGGATGCTGCGACGCGTAACACTGCCGAAACAAAGGGTTGACGAGCGGGCAACACCAGCTCCCTACCGTCTGCCTCGACGGATTCAACCGACATCACTTGGCTGAAGCGACTTAAGGAGCACAAGCGTGGCGTTCACCACGGCCGAAGAGGTCATCAAGTACATCGCGGACGAGAACATCGAGTACGTCGACATTCGGTTCAGCGACCTGCCCGGCGTCCAGCAGCACTTCTCGATCCCGGCGTCTGCTTTCAACCAGGACGTGTTCGAGGACGGCCTCGCATTCGACGGATCTTCGGTCCGCGGATTCCAGTCGATCCACGAGTCCGACATGATGTTGCTTCCCGACGTCACCACGGCGCAGATCGACCCCTTCCGCAAGGCGAAGACCCTCAACATCAACTTCTTCGTGCACGACCCGTTCACCCGTGAGTCCTACAGCCGCGACCCGCGCAACGTTGCCCGCAAGGCCGAGGAGTACTTGGTCAGCACCGGCATCGCGGACACCGCATTCTTCGGCGCCGAGGCCGAGTTCTACATCTTCGACTCGGTTCGCTACGACTCCGGCATGAACTCCGCTTTCTACGAATTGGATTCCATCTCCGGTTCCTGGAACACCGGCGCAGAGACCAACGCCGACGGCTCCCCGAACCTCGGCTACAAGGTTCGCGCCAAGGGTGGCTACTTCCCCGTCGCTCCGTACGACCACTACGTGGACCTGCGCGACGAAATCTCCACCAACCTGACCAACGCGGGCTTCGAGCTCGAGCGCGGCCACCACGAGGTCGGCACCGGCGGACAGCAGGAGATCAACTACAAGTTCAACACGCTGCTCGCAGCTGCTGACGACCTGCAGTTGTTCAAGTACATCGTCAAGAACACCTGCTGGCAGCACGGCAAGTCCGCGACCTTCATGCCGAAGCCGCTCTTCGGTGACAACGGCTCGGGCATGCACGTCCACCAGTCCCTGTGGAAGGACGGCAAGCCCCTCTTCCACGACGAGTCCGGCTACGCAGGCCTCTCGGACATGGCTCGCCACTACATCGGCGGCATCCTGCACCACGCTCCGTCGCTGTTGGCCTTCACCAACCCGACGATCAACTCGTACCACCGTCTGGTGCCGGGCTACGAAGCCCCCATCAACCTCGTGTACAGCCAGCGCAACCGCTCGGCAGCTGTCCGTATCCCGATCACGGGCAACAACCCGAAGGCAAAGCGTCTCGAGTTCCGCGCACCCGACTCCTCGGGTAATCCGTACCTCAACTTCGCTGCACAGATGATGGCCGGCCTGGACGGCATCAAGAACAAGATCGAGCCGATGGCTCCGGTCGACAAGGACCTCTACGAGCTTCCCCCGGAGGAGGCTCGCAACATCCCGCAGGCTCCGACCAGCCTCGAGACGGTCATCAACCGCCTCGAAGCCGATCACGAGTACCTGACCGAGGGTGGCGTCTTCACCACCGACCTTATCGAGACCTGGATCTCGCTCAAGCGCGAGCAGGAAATCGCTCCGGTCAACCTGCGTCCGCACCCGTACGAGTTCGAGCTCTACTACGACGTGTGATCCGCATCCTGACGTAAGTCAGACCTGCGAGTACCGAGTCCACCCGTCCCGCTTCTGCGGGGCGGGTGGACTTGTTTCGGTCCGAGGGAAACCCCTCGGACAGATGATGACCGGCCTTCATACCGGACGCGGTCGAATCGCGGATCAGCCGCGGGCACGTTGACCGATGGCCGCATTGTTGACGATATGGGCGATTCGACCTGCCCGTGTTGCGTCTCGAGCGGCACTGACGATCCACCACAGCATCTGTTTGCGGGCGCTGGGCGGAAAACTGTCCCAGTTACTTCGCGCTTGCGTGTCCAGGTCCAGCGCCGCCTGCAAGTCAGATGGTTCCTCGAGGTCTTCGACTTGGTCGAGAATCGTCCACCAACCAGTGGATTTCGCGGCAGCAATGGCACCACGACCAGCAGCGGTCATGAGGCCACGCGCCTCCATATCAGCTGCGCGTTCGCGGTTGAGTCGGGTCCAGGAACTCTTGCGTCTCCGCGGTGTGAACAGTTGCAAATTGCGCTCTTCGTCGAAGATGGTGTTAGTGGAATCGATCCACCCAAAGCAGATCGCTTCCTCAACGGCCTGAGGGTAGGGGCAGCGTGGTCGGCTGGTGGTGGTGCGCCAGGAGCACAACCACACTCCACGGCCTGACGTGTGATTGTCCGTCAACCAAGTTCGCCACTGTTCGCGAGTCTCGGCGTGGATGATCGGGTAGTCGAACTTCCACGTCGGGGGGTGGACGGAAGCCGGCGGCGATGATTTCGAATCGGTCACTTACTCTCCAAGCCTAGAGGGAATCGGATACGTGTCTCGATAGACGAGGGGCCTGCGCAGGGAACACGTCCCCGCGGCAACTTGGACGTGAATGGTCTTGTCGCGCAATCCTCTTCTGACTGTCATGGTGGCGAGACCCTGAGGTGAAGGGCGAGCCGACTGACGGTGTCGGCAAGCTCGGTTGGTTCGATGACGACCACTGGGGCGGTGAGCGCAATGCGCGCAACCGTCATGGCGAGCCTGCCGAGATCTTCGCTGCGGATCTCGACAAGGCAGCGGTCCGCTGCCACCTCGATCGGTGTGTGGTCAATCCATCTGAGTACGCCCTCGAGGTCGGCGAACGTAGCTTCGATGGCGAGTTTTGCATCGTGGTGACGGGGTGGCGAGCCAACTGATCTCGCGACGAAGCCTGCCGCGTCACCGCCCGGGATCTCGCGTGGCGTGAAATGACTGCCTGCCAGCCAGGGCTCCGAGAGCCGGTCCAGTCGAAATGTTCGCCAATCCGAACGATGGTGGTCCCATGCTACGAGATACCAACGACGCCCCGCCGTGACAAGGCGGTGCGACTCGACGAGTCGTCTGCTGCTCTCGCCATCACCTCGCCGATAGTCGAAACGAACGTGCTCGTGGTCGCGACATGCCGCAGCGAGCACACTGAGTGCTTCGGGATCGACGATGTCGTCATTTGCCCGCCGCATGGAACTGACGCTCGAATGCAGTGCCGACACACGTCGGCGTAGTCGATGGGGCAGGAGTGTTTCGATCTTCGTCAGCGCGCGCAGCGCCGTTTCTTCGATGCCTCCGATGGCGGCCTCGGCGGCGTAGCGCAGTCCGACGGCTACCGCCACGGACTCGTCATCGTCGAGGATCAGGGGCGGCACGTGCGCCCCCGTTGCAAGTCGGTAGCCCCCGTATTTTCCGGACGTGGAATCGACCGGATAGCCGAGGTCGCGTAGGCGATCGATGTCGCGGCGCACCGTCCGCTGCGTGACATCGAGTCGTGCGGCAAGTTCGGCACAGTGCCAGAAGCGATGAGTCTGAAGGAGCGAGAGCAGTTGCAGTGCTCGGCCTGTGGGATCGTTCCGCATTTCTTCAGATTGCCAGCGATCTAGGACTTTATGTGTCCACGATGCTCCCTATCGTCGGAGCAACCGGTCGATCCAGACACGAGATCGGTACTCGACTCAAAGGAGCATCCGTGAATCCATCCGACTTCCCCAGGCCCGTCCTCATCCCAGTGAACGGCGTGGAACTCGAAGTCTTCGAAGCAGGGCGACACAATGCCGGGAAACCCATCGTGTTGTGTCACGGATGGCCAGAGCACGCCTATTCCTGGCGATACCAGGTGCCCGCCCTTGTCGAGGCGGGCTACCACGTCATCGTCCCGAACCAACGCGGCTACGGCAATTCGTCACGTCCGACCGAAGTGACGGACTATGACATCGAACATTTGGCGGGTGATCTCATCGCACTTCTCGATCACTACGGCTACGACGATGCCACCTTTGTCGGTCACGATTGGGGTGCCTTTGTCGTGTGGGGCCTTACCCTGTTGCACCCGGACCGGGTAAACAAAGTGATCAACCTGAGCCTGCCCTACCAGGATCGCGGAGAGCAGCCGTGGATTGAGTTCATGGAAGCCGTGCTTGGCGGTGATTTCTACTTCGTCCATTTCAATCGACAGCCGGGCGTCGCGGACGCGGTGTTCGAAGACAACACCTTCCGGTTCCTCCGCAACCTGTACCGGAAGAACGAACCCCTCAGGGAACCTCAGCCGGGTATGGCGCTGATCGATCTCGCCAAAGCAGAGACACCACTCGGTGAGCCCCTGATGAGCGATAGAGAATTGGCCGTTTTCGTCTCCGCCTTCGAATCGACAGGATTCACGGGCAGTGTGAACTGGTACAGGAACCTTGACCGCAACTGGCATCTGCTGGCGGAGGTGGACCCGATCATCCAACAGCCCACACTCATGATCTACGGCGACCGTGACGCGATCGCGAGAGCTGAGAACCTGACAGAGTTCGTGCCCAATGTGGAAGTAGTCAATCTCGATTGCGGTCACTGGATCCAACAAGAAAGACCCGAAGAGACCAACCAAGCGATCTTGAACTGGCTGGAACGGCAGGATGCCACATAGTTTCAAGGCTAGGTGCGGTCTCAGTGAAAATGTCAGTCTCATTCAAGTCCAGTAGGGGGCTTGATCCGGACCGACCGTCTTCGAGATTTGGCGAGAGCGTCGGTAAACAAACCATGCACTCAACCCGACGATGGGCACAAGCCAAATCCCGACAGAGAAGGCGGCAGCGCGCCACACACCGACTCGCCCGGACGCAGAAACCACATCGGCCAAGACGAGAATGAATCCGCCGCCGTACAGAAGAAAGAATGCTTCGAATCCGTCCATGCAGTCCATTCCACTGTCGGCGCAGTCCTGAAGCCCAGCCGCACCGAGTAGGGAAATGTTCACGGTGGCGATGCTACGGGCCAGGGCGTCCCGAACTGCCGAACAAGCGGGCGGATTCGGCGATGCGAACGCCGCTCAGCCCGAACAGAGTAGAAGCCCCACCCCCGTGGGGAGGGCGGGGCTTCCTCTGGTCCGGCGCTCACGCACAGTGGGAGGGTGGTGGACATGCCGGACCGACGACACGGCAGGGAGTCAAGCTGCCGCGCCCAAGCGCTGACCTGAAGGAATGCGCCTGAGATCGTGGTTACGAGAACCATCAAACCAGACAAACTGGACGCATGTTCAGGAATCGCGAGATTCGACCCCCGCACGTCAGAAAGATCTCACGGCACCCGATAGGTTTCGCTGCGGACAGGATCCACCAACCGCCGCATGACCTCGTACGCGCGGTCCGGATCCGTGTACGGCGGAATCATCATCAAAACGAGTTGACGACCATAGATATCGTCGAGATACATCAAATCGTGGGGCTGGCCAGGGTACGGACCCCGCACTTCCAGTCCGTCGACCTCGTCGATACGACGCTGCGCGCTGCTGATCGTGTTCCAGTCGAACGCAACCCGCGCGATCGGCCCCAACCTCAGCGAAAGTGCGGATATCAGATCGTGAAGCTCCGCCGTGACGTTCGTGGTCCACGGGAACCACGCGCCGTCAACCGATGCCTTGACGGCACCTTGCCCACGAAGCAGGAATCGCGGAGTCCGCGTCGGCGACGGGAAAGGTTGCCCGACATGGCGCTGCGGCGCTTCCATTGCGTAGTCGAGAGTGCTGATGTGCGCCATGACGAGGCTCCTTGACGGAGGATTCGTGGAACCGTCAGGCAGAGGCGCCCGGTCGTGGGTTCCATACTTTCAGGCTACTCCGATGCGCAATCCCGACTGCGCATCGACGGAAATGATCACGCCGGTGTCGCCCGTCCGGGAACGGACCATTACCGATGTGACCGAGGGTGTTGAAGGATTTCGAAATAGGCACCATCACACCGTATTTCGCTTTCACTTTGCTGCGGATCTCGTCGAATTCAGCTCCACAGCTCACCAACTGAGCGGTCCCCGCAACCGGCGAAGAGCCGTCGGCAACCTTTCCGCGGTTGTTGCACGGCACGACGGTGACGCGTGGGTTGTTCCGCAGCCGCTTGGCCTTACCCGATTTCGAGGAAGTCCAGAACCCGATACGTCCGTCCGGCAATTGGCGTATGCCTCCACAACCTCCACGACCATGCACGCGAATGAATTTTCTCTACCCCAGGAGTTTCAAAACGGACAATTATCCGGACGAAGGTGAACAACAGGTGCCGAGTGGTGGAAATGTCGCGGAACGACCACGTCTGAGGTCGATTTGAGGCCCGGAGGTGTTGGAACATGACTTCTCGTGAATGCGGAACTCATCGTTCTCCTCGTCGTCGTCGTAACCGCTCTGGGGTTCGACTTCACCAACGGTTTTCATGACACTGGCAACGCTATGGCCACGTCGATTGCAACCGGCGCCCTCAAGCCCAAGGTGGCAGTCGCTCTGTCTGCTTCCTTGAACCTGGTCGGAGCTTTCCTCTCGGTAGAGGTTGCTGCCACCGTGGCCAAGGGCGTGGTGAACCTCGGAAATGTGGGTGGCCAAGCGCTGCTCACCATCGTCTTCGCCGGCCTTGTCGGCGGCATCATCTGGAACCTGGCAACGTGGTTGCTCGGCATCCCCTCGAGTTCCTCACACGCACTGTTCGGCGGCCTGATCGGCGCCGCCATCGCGTCCCTCGGCATGAGCGGTGTCGCCTGGAGCGGCGTCCTCAGCAAGGTTGTCATCCCCGCAGTTCTCGCTCCCGTCGTGGCCGGCTTGGTTGCCGCGGCCGGCACCTGGCTCATCTACCGCATCACCTCCAACGTCGGAGAAGAAACCAAGGACAAAGGTTTCCGACTCGGCCAGATCGGTTCGGCTTCACTCGTTTCCCTCGCACACGGCACCAACGACGCTCAGAAGACCATGGGCGTCATCTTCCTCGCCCTGGTAGCCCACGGAACCATTTCCGCCGACGCGGACATGCCGTTCTGGGTCAAGCTCACCTGCGCGCTCGCGATCGCTGCCGGAACCTACCTCGGCGGTTGGCGAGTCATCCGCACTCTCGGCAAGGGACTTGTCGAGATTGCCGCACCACAAGGCATGGCAGCCGAAGCATCCTCTGCTGCAATCATTCTCACTTCCAGCCACCTCGGCCTTCCGCTCTCCACCACCCATGTGGCGACGGGTTCCATCATGGGAACCGGTCTGGGACGCAAGGGCGCCGAAGTTCGTTGGGGTGTAGCCGGACGTATGGCGGTCGCCTGGTTGATCACTCTTCCGTCCGCTGCGATCGTCGGCGCTCTGTGCTGGGGACTGGCCGACATCGTCGGCGGCCTGCCCGGTGTCCTGGTCGTCTTCGCCGTGCTCATCGCCCTGGCCGGTTGGATGTACCTGCGCTCCCGCAAGGAGCCCATCGATCCGAGCAACGTCAACGCCGAGTGGGACGGCGGCCTGGTGCCTGCAGAGGTCCCCGGTCCGGACGCCCGCGTCACCACCGACGCCAAAGCCTGAAAGAGGGAATCGACATGGATATCTTGAAAAACACCGTCGACTCGCTCTGGCAGGTCGTACTGGTCGGCCTCCTGCTGGGCGCCGGACTACCGGCGATCTTCGCAATCGGCCTGAAGTCGCTCGACGCCGGACAACGTGGCAGTGGCGGCGGGAGCACTGCCGTCGCGGCTCGCAGTCCGTTGGCCGTGGCAGGCGCAGTGGTGTGCTTCGCGGTCGTGCTCATCGCGATCGTCACCGGAATCCTCTTCATCATGCAGGGCTTCCTCAGCCACACATTCGGCATCGAGATCTTCTGATCCCGTGCGCCCTCACGAGCGGAAAGACATCACCGTGACTGCACCGACTCCATCCCTTCCTCAATCCATTCTTGACTGGCTTCGCGCCGGCTACCCCGAAGGCATACCGCCCAAGGACCGCATTCCGCTGGTCGCATTGCTACGACGCAAACTCTCGGACGCGCAAATTCGAGACATTGCCATCGGCGCTGCACTCGCAGAACTGAGCGACGTCAACAGCGACCAGGTGATCTCGAGCGACGAGATCAGCGCTCAGATCGCCGATCTGACGAGCCAGACTCCCTCGGACGAGGACATCGCGCGCGTTGCCTCCGTCCTTGCTGCCGCCGGGTGGCCCCTCGCTGATCTCGACAACCACTGAAGCTCGATTCGTTGAGTCTTCCACCACTTCTGGCTTCGATACTCGGCTGGCTGCGTGCCGGGTATCCGAACGGTGTGCCGGAGCAGGACTACGTCCCTTTGATGGCCCTGCTCCGGCGACAACTGTCCGACGACGAGATCGCCGTTCTTGCTGACGATCTCGTCGCCGGCTTTCCGCTTCCGGTCGATCCGATCGACTTTCCCGGTTCGGTCGATCCGATCGACATCGGCGTCCTCATCACCAAGGTCACCGACGATATTCCGCACGAATCGGACGTCGCTCGGGTGCGTGAACACTTGATTCGTGGAGGTTGGCAAATCGAGGCGCAACCTCCGGTCGACGACGCCTGACGGCATTACGGTAAATCAGACCAGTTTGATAACGAACCGGTAACGGTGCCGTCGAGGTCAATACAGACCACTTAGTGTCATAAGGAATTCCGCGCCTCGGGGGGCTCGGTCGGATTTCGGTGTGCAAGCACCTTTGGGGCGGGAGTGATACATGCACGAGGCTCACACAGATTTGGCGAAGAACCCAGATATTTCGAACCCGGATATTTCGAGAAACCGCATTTCGAAACGAATCAAGCGTCGGATCCTGGGCCTCGCCGCGACAGCACTCGCACTCCCCCTGACCGCAGGCCTGATCAGCGGATCGGTAGCGACCGCAGCGCCCGCGCGTACCGCCCCGGCCGGTGGCTACGAGGAAGTGTTCGTAGACTCGTCGATGGGACCGATCAAGGTTCAGATCCAGTGGGCTTCGCGCGGCGGCAACGCGGCGCTCTATCTTCTCGATGGCCTACGAGCACGCGACGACCGAAACGCATGGAGTTTCGAGACCAACGCTCTCGAGCAGTATCGTGGCGACAACGTCACGCTGGTCATGCCGGTCGGCGGGCAGTCCAGCTTTTACTCGGACTGGTATGCGAACAGCAATTTGAATCGCCAGCCGGTCACGTACAAATGGGAAACCTTCCTCACCCAGGAACTTCCCGCCTATCTGGAATCGCGCGGCGTCTCCCGAACCAACAACGGCGTGCTCGGACTGTCCATGGGTGGCAGCGCGGCACTGACGCTAGCCGCCTACCACCGCGATCAGTTCAAGTTCGCCGGTTCGCTCTCGGGATACCTCAACATCTCAGCTCCAGGCATGCGTGAGGCGATCCGGGTGGCCATGGTCAGCGCCGGGTCCTTCAATGTCGATGCAATGTGGGGACCGCCGTGGAACCCCGCTTGGCTCCGCAACGATCCCTTCGTGTTTGCACCCGAACTGGCTGGGCTCTCGCTGTACATCTCCGCTGCGAGCGGCCTACCCGGGCAGTTCGATCAACCGCGTCGACCCGTCGACTTCGTGAATACCGGTAGCGCCATCGGCCTCGAAGCCCTGGCCCTGATGAACTCACGGGCATTCCAGCTGCGCATGAACTCCCTGGGAATTCCGGCGACGTACAGCTTCCCGGCCAACGGCACTCATTCGTGGCCGTACTGGGGTGCAGAACTGTGGAAGGCCCGAGGCCAGATCCTCGACACCCTGAACGCTTGGTGAACTGACAACGACTCGATCACCGACAACCGCAGGCCCCGACCGATATTCGTTCGGGGCCTGCGTCGTTCGAATTCAGAGCGCGGCAAAGAGATCCACAGTATTGCCGTCGGGATCGAGAAGAACGGCGTAACGCTGCCCCCATACGGCGTCGAAGGGCGCCTTGTGCCCTGGGAAGTCGGCTGTCATGCGCTGATACGCCTCGTCTACTGCGGCGGGAGTCCCGAAATCGAAGGCCAAAGCGACGGGGTGTCGACCTTCCCCGACAGCGAAGTCCGGATCGAAGCTCGCGATGGTGGACAGCGCGTCCCAGGCCAGCCGAAGCCCACCGTCGAAAGTGAACTCCACATGCGGAGCGTCAGCGGGTGTTTCCGGAATGTCGAGCCCGAGGGTTCGGTAGAACGCGAGGGAACGCGCGAGATCGTTGGTGACGATTCCGACGAGATCGAGTCTCGGAGAGACGGACACGGTATTTCTCCTGTTTCGGGTCGAGAAGTGATCGGCGAGTGTGTGACGATGATCTGATGACCGGCACTGACACCCTCGCTCTTGACGGTAGTCGGACGGTAGCGTCGAGTCTTGAACAAAACGGCCACACCTATGTCGAGACTTGGATCACCGGTTCGGCCGGCCTCTTCAGTTGCACGTGGAAAAGCACTACCGACCCCCATGCGCCCACGGAAGCAAAGCGGATTCTTCCCGATCTCTGCGCAGACTTCATCGTCGACAGCACCGGAAAGTCGTGGCTCGTCGGACCTGCCACCGGTGCCGATCTGGTTTCGGTCGCCGCCGGTACAACCATGTGGGGCATCCGGATCAATCCACCGGCTCTGCGGAGCCTGCTCGGCACAGCTGCCGATGCGGTGCAGGATTCGAAGATCGCCATCGACGACATCCTCACTTCCAGACAAGCACGGGTACTTGCCGACGCCCTGCGCCACGAGGCAGTCGACGCACACCTACTGGGCCAGTTGTGGCGCGGACTGGAACCCGACCACGGAATCGAGCGTGGTTACTCCGCGCTCATCTCCTCCCCTTCCACGCCGATACGAGAGATTGCTGCAGACCTCGGTGTTTCCGAACGTCATTTCAGACGATCGATCACGTCAGCGGTCGGGCTGTCCCCCAAACTGATTCAGAAGGTGCAACGAATGCAGGACGTGTTGACTCTCAGCCGCGGCGCAAAACTCACGCTGTCGTCGCTGGCCGGTCGCGCCGGCTACGCCGACCAAGCCCACCTCGCACGCGATACGCGTGCACTGGCAGGTCTGACACCGACTCAGCTACTGCGCGAGCACCGGTAACGATGAGCGAAGATCTGTTCGCCGCCCTCGATCACCTGGCTGCCACGTCAGCTGTCGTGATCGATCGCCCCCGAGGGTCGGCACACCCGCGGTACCCCGATGCGATCTATCCGCTCGACTACGGCTATCTCGACGGCACGGTCAGCGCGGACGGCGACGGGATCGATCTGTTCCGAGGCTCGGCCGTCGGCAACGGTGTTGTCGCCGTGGCCGTTGTTGCCGACATCGTCAAGAAGGACGTGGAAGTCAAGATCCTTCTCGAATGTACTGCGTCTGAAATCGACACTGCCACAGCATTTCTCCGCGACGTTCTAGGTCTCGGTGCCACTGTCTTGCGGCGCGCCGTCAGCTGAGTTCGTCGAATCGCGGAACAAGATGCTCCGCAACCCACTTCGCTTCCTCGATCAGAGGCCAACCTGCCAGGATCAGTGCAGTCAAACCGGTTCGGCTGCGAAGCGTGCGTACCGAGTCCGTGATCGAATCCGGATCGCCGACGTAGTACACGGCCGATGACCCGGTGCCGAAGATGTCGAGGGGTGACCACGCCGTGATACCCGCGTACAGCCCGTCACCGACGTACAACTCCTCCGGTTCCGGAAGTCGGCCGGAGGCAATCTTGTCCGCCCAACCCTGTCGCTGAGCGTCGCGGGCGGTGAAGGTCTTGAGGTCTTGCTTCCCCTGAGTGCGACGACGCACTGCGTTGTCCAAGACATGAGCGATCTGCTCGACGCCCGTCTTCTCGAACAACGAACGGAACCGGTCGTGCGCCTGCGCCTTGGTGGGGCGAACGATCACACCGGTGAGCGCACCGAAGTCGGTGAACTCGCGCCCGGCTGCCTCCGCCGCCGCCCGTGCGGCAGAGAATTTGTCTTCGATGAACGAAGTCTCGCGCAGCATCGCCAAGTAGGTGTCGAGCACCTTGCCTGAATTCGCCAGGCCTGCAGGCGAATCACCGGTACCCCACAGCGGAACCTGATGCCCAGCGGGCGCATCGATACGCAGTGGTGTGTTGGGAAAGTTCGACTCCGTGCCTTCGGCGTAGATGCGGCGGAAGTCCGCCCAGTACTGCTCCCCCAACTCGTAACGCTCGTCGTGGGGCACGTTCATGTCGTACTTGGTCAGGATGTTCTCGCGTCCGTTGACCGAGTTGATCAACAGTCGGCCGCCGCTGAAGGCGTCGAAAGTCAATGCCTTCTCCGCCAGCAGTCGCGCCGGCGTCATGTTCGCGTAGACGGCGACGAGGAACTTCATGCGCGTGGTGTGCGCTGCCGCCCACGTCGCCGAGATGAACGGATCGTTCGGCCAGGTGGCAACAAGCGCACCTTCGAATCCGCCGTCGTCGATGGTCTTCGCGAGCTCGATCTGCCTGGCCCCGTCCACGGGGAACAGCCCACCGGGGCTCCACGGGTAGCCCCCGTCTGCCTGGGTGAGATACCAAAATGTCTTGATGCCCATCAGTTCTGCACTCCAGCCGGCAGGTCGAACGATTCGATTCGGGCACGTGAGCGGATGGTGTCCGCATTCACGCTGCAGAGCGCATCGAGGTATGCGACCGCGAAAGAACCGGGGCCCGAGGCATTTTCCTCGGCGATCTCCGATGCCACGGCAACATGCGTGTGCGCGGCAACCAATCCGTCCAGCGCGGTCGACGTGACGGCGAGGTAGGCGGCGACAAGACCGCCCAGAGAGCAACCGGTACTGGTCACGCGCGGCAACAGCGCGCTGCCACCGGAGACTCGGATGCCCTGGGTGTCACCGCCCGCATCGCGGCCGACGATGTAGTCGACCGGTCCGGATGCCGACACGGCATCCGCATGCTTCAAGAGTGACAGAGCGGCGGGCACCGCGTCGGCGGAATCGGAGGCACTGTCGACGCCGCGGGTGTCACCGCCGAGTCCGGCCAGAGCGATGATCTCCGATGCGTTCCCGCGGATGGCGCTGGGGTGAAAGCGCAGCAGATCCACAGCGATACCGCTCCGCCAGGGTAGTCCGCCGACACCGACGGGATCCAAAACCCATGGCGTACCGGCAGTTCGGGCCGCTTCTGCTGCTATCAGGAAAGCTTCGGCTGTCCCGTCGTCCGGCGTTCCGAGGTTGACGAGCACTCCCCCGGCGATGGCAGCGAACCCACCCGCTTCGTGGACGTTGTCGATGTGAGCGTTGCTTGCGCCGGCGGCGAGCAGAACATTGGTCAAGAAGTTCGCAGAAACGATGTTGGTCAGCGACTGGACGAGCGGTACCTGATCGCGGAGTGCGTCGATCGCCGACGCGACGGTTTCGACAGAGACAGTGTCAGACATGAGAATTCCTTCAGAACGGGAGGTAATTGAGGACTGCGGCGATTCAGGACCGCGGACATCGAACATCCGCAAGCGCGCCGCCGGGCTCACCGCCGACAACCATCGGCAAAGTCGGATCTGCAGTCCATTCCTCCAACGAACCGTCGTAGACCTTGACGTCCTCATAGCCGCCGCGGATCAGTGCGAGTGCTGTCAGGCACGCCGAAACTCCACCGCCGCAATAGATCACGACAGGTTCAGCGACGGGTGGTAGAACGTCAGCAGATTTCGACCGAACATCGTCCGCCGGAAGCATCCGGGCATCGGCGTCGAGAAGACCCTTCGCAGACAGATTCACACTTGACGGAATATGTCCGCGTCGCGAATATCGCGTCTTCTCCGTTCCCTCGTACTGCTCAGGCGCCAGCGCGCACACCAGCGTTCCGGCTTCTTCTCCTGAGGACAGTGAGGCAACGCGAGGTAGATCGACCCACAGGCCAAGGTCCGTCACACTCCAACGCTTCGACGCCGACGTGTGGGTGACGTCGTCGCCGCTCGCGAGGGCGAAGCCGCATCGAGTCCATTCGGCGAGGCCACCGTCGAGGACCCTTGCTTCGATGCCGGCGTTGCGAAACACCCACCAGAGCCGTGATGCCCAAGTGGTCGAACCCTGGTCGTAGATCACGATTGTCGCACCCGGTTCGATACCACTGGATTGGAGATCGGACATCAACTGCTCCGTTGACGGGCGTGTGAAATGCAGCGCCGCTTCCCTTTCGGAAAAGACGTCCATCAGGTCGACGTGTCGGGAACCCGGGATGTGCGAGGAAACCCAGCCGTCGTACCCGGACTCCGGGCGATAGTCGCCGTCAAATCGCGCGGGAGGAAAATGAACCGTCGCGTCGAGCACGGCGACGCCTCCCTCACGCAGCATCGCGTCGAGTTCAACGGCACTCACCAGCGGCGACGCGGTCTCTCCAGCCACTTCGGACCCTCTCCCTCGGAAACGAACAAGCACGAACCTAAATGAGTACTAGCGTATACGCAAGTACTCACTCGTCGTCGATGGCATAATCGAACGCGCTCTACTTGCATGCACAGGAATGAGGACACATGGATCTCGACGCCGATACGAGCACCACCGATCTGCTGGTGCCGGAGGCTGCGCTCGGCCGGTCCGATCAGACCTCGCGGCAGTACCTGCGCCTGCGAGCCGACATCCTGGCCGGCAAGTTCCCCCAGGGCGCTCCGCTGCACGAGACTCAATTGTGCGAATCGTACGGCGCATCCCGCACCCCGATCCGGGAAGCACTCAACTGGCTCGCACACGACGGACTACTCGAACGAGCCGCTCGCGGTTTTCGTGTCCGTTCCGGCACACCCGAGGACGTCATCGAGATCTACGCGGCGCGGGTAGCTCTCGAATCGGAAGCGGCAGGCGCCGCCGCACTCCGCCACAGCGATCTCGACCTTGCTCGCCTGGACGGATTACACGAGTTCTGCTGCACTGCAACCGAAGGCACCGAGGTGCGTTCCGGGAACTTCAAGTTTCACGAGGCCCTCTGGCAGGCCGCCCACAATTCCACGATCACCTCACTGCTGATCCGCCTCACCACCCAATTGCGAATCTACGACAGCGGCCCGCCGTCGAACTACGGCGAACCGGACCTGCTCAATTCGGAACATCAAGAGATCCTGAACGCCATCCGCGCCAGGGACGAATCGTCCGCGCGTGGCTACATGCGCAACCATCTCGAGCGCAGCCGCGACCAACGAATAAGGATGTTCGCCAGCCGCTGACTTCAGACAGCCCAGATTTCTGCACGCCGACGCCTGCGCCGCCGTCGCTCAGACGGGGAGCGTGCCGGTGTCGACGTCGTACACGCTCTCGGCCGGGCTCGACATCACTCGATCCGCCATCTCCTGCTTGAGCTCTGTCAGCCGTGACTCGTCTTCGGCCGTCCGGTCGGACTTACGGGACAGAGTAATGAACTCGTCGACGACGAACCCCTCCCGAACAGTCAGCGTGACGCTCGCGCCGCGATAGGTGATCCGAAATACATACAGCGCGAGCGTATTTCCACGTTCACGCCTGGCCAAGGAACTGTCAACGGTGTACCGCCCTTCGGTCACCGCGCGCGTGACCAACTCGAACGCATCGCGCACTCCTGGTCCGCCGTGTGCGGTGGTGACGACCAGCTCGCGACGCTCGACGGAGCCTTCCCCGCCGAGCACACCGAGAGCGCGCTCGAGAACCTTGTAGGCATGCGCCACGCCGCCCGGGGCCTGCGGACCGTGATAGCGGAGGGCGTCCTCGTACGTGAAGTCGAGCATCGTCCCGTAATCGGTCACGGTGAGCGTGGTGGCCATGATGGGCGTCCTTGCCGGTCAGTGCTGGCGGTCGATCGGATTGATCCGCGAGACGATGAGCGGATCGATCGGAGTGAAAGGGAAGTGCGGCAGCTCCCGCTCCGGAACGCCGAACGAGGCCGAGAGAACGCTGCGCGAGAACGCGGAAGCCGTTGCACGGTAGCCTATGTCGCCCGGTGTCGGCTGGTCGAAGAAGATGAGGAAATTGATGTCCTCGTCGCCTAGAACCTCGATATGATGGGGATAGGCACGCGGAACGAAATACACCTGACCGGGCTCCAGTAGGTAGGTGTCGAGCGAACCGTCCGGATCGAGGACCGTCATCCGCCCGTGACCACGATGCACGTATCCCATTTCGGCAGTGACGGGATGCCAGTGTGGCTCACGCATTCCACTCTCGCGAATAGTCAACGAGTACATCGAAAGATCCTCCAGCGCCGCCCAATACTGCTTTCGCGCCACTTTCGCCTGTCCGTACGGATATGCGAGAGGCGCGATCTGGCCTTCGAGATCGAAGAGATGCGCGTTGGGAAGGCCGGCGGTATCGGGAACGACGGCGGCGCCGTCCCGCCGAACTATCTGGGACGCATCGGCTCTACCGAAGACGTCGAAGGCCGATGCGGCGAGATCGTACGTATTGCCGAGCACCGCGTTCGACATTGCGCTGACGCTACTCTGCAACGAAAAGTGCTGCGGCAGAGAAGTACGCAGGGCGGCGATGATCTCCGCCTCCTCCTCTCCGACATTCTCGATGTGATAAATCGCGCCGGATTCGACGTGATACATCTGCCCCGCTCGCACCACGAAACTGGCGAACTCGTCAGCATTGCCCAACATCGAGACGAGCACGGTTCCGCTGGTGACGTAGGCGATCTGGTTCGCGTTGACGTTCCATTGTGGTTCACGGATCGCGCCGGGACCGAGAACAATTCGTTTGATCGACAGACCGGACAGGATCGGCAACGAACTCGTGTCGAGCTGCGAGATCGACCCGAGTTCGTTCTCGAAGACACTGGGGCCATTGCGTAGTGAGGCAACGTGTGTAGACATGGCAATTTTATCCTTCCCACTCTGGTCCTTTCGACTCCGCTCCCTTCCGCCTCGCTGACGTCAGTCCTCGATGAACGCGAGAATGTCCTGGTCCAGTGTCTTCTGATATGAGCCGTAGATACCGTGAGGTGCGCCCGGATACACCTTCAGCGTGCCCTTCTTCACCAGCTTGATCGCCTTCTCGGCCGCTGCGCCGATCGGCACGATCTGATCGTCGTCGCCCTGAGCGATGAGGAACGGAACGTCGATGGCTTCGAGATCGGAGGTCTGGTCCGTCTCCGAGAATGCCTTGACGCAGTCGTAGGCCGCGGCGAGGTTGACCAACATACCTTGCCGCCAGAAGTCGTCCTTCGCCCCTTGCGAGACGTCGGCACCTTCGCGGTTCGCGCCGTAAAAGCTCTCGCTGAGATCCTTGTAGAACTGCGATCGGTCTCGCAGAACTCCCTCACGGATGCCGTCGAAGACCTCGATCGGTGTGCCTTCGGGGTTGCCGTCCGATTTGACCATGATCGGCGGTACGGCGCCGGCGGTGATCACCTTCGCCACGCGCCCTTTGCCGTGCTGCGCCGCGTACCGGACCACTTCCCCGCCGCCGGTCGAATGGCCAACCAGGACCAGGTCTTTCAGGTCGAGTGTGTCGATCAGCTCAGCCAGGTCCTTGGCATATGTATCCATGTCATTGCCGGTGTACGTCTTCGACGAGCGACCGTGTCCTCGACGATCGTGCGCGATGGTCCGGTATCCGGCGTCGGCGAACAACTTCATCTCGACCTGCCACGCGTCAGAACTCAGCGGCCACCCGTGGCTGAGGACGATCGGCCGGCCGACGCCGTGCTCGGTGTAGTAGATCTCGGTTCCGTCGGAGGTGGTGATGTAGGGCATGCTCTGCTCTTCTCTGTCGAGTCGTGGACTGAGATCCGGACACGGTGCCCGGTTTCCTCACTCTGCGAGTGCCCACTACGGGGGCAGTCGACTCATCGATCGACAGAAATGTGCGTGGGGGCAGAAGACTCCGGCCCGACACCACGAAGCGTGGTGCCGGGCCGGAGCCTTCAGTCAAAGGGAAACGATCAGTAATCGTCCTCCGTGTAGACGATCATCCCGCGCAGATTCTTTCCTTCGAGCATGTCGGCGTACCCCTCGTTGATCTCCTCGAGCTTGTAAGTCTTGGTCACCAACTCGTCGAGTTTGAGTGCGCCGCTTCGGTAGTGATCGAGCAACTTGGGAATCTGGGACCGTGGCCCTACCCCGCCGAAGATGGCTCCCTGCAAACGCTTCTGCAGAAGGGTCAGCTCGAAGAGGCTGAGCGTCACCTGCGAATCTGCGTAATGCCCCATTCCGACGACCACGACCTGGCCACCCTTGCCCGTCGCGCTGAGCGCGGGCTGAATGATGTCGCCGTGAATCTCGCCCACGGTGATCACGGTGACGTCGGCCATCTTGCCCCAGGTGATCTCGCCGATCACCGGTAGCGCTTCCTCGAGGGAGGCAAAAGTATGTGTGGCGCCGAATTCCTTTGCCTTGTCGCGCTTGAACTCGACGGGATCGATCGCGATCACAAATCGTGCTCCGGCGGACGCCGCACCCTGCACCGAGTTGATTCCGACGCCGCCGACGCCGACGACCACCACCGTGTCGCCGACCTTGGCTCCACCGATTGCGGTGGCCGATCCCCAACCGGTGGCAACACCGCAGCCGAGCAAGGCCGCCTTGTCGAGCGGGATGTCCTTCTCGATCTTGATCACCGACGCCTCGTTGACGGTCACGTACGGCGAAAATGTTCCGAGCAGGCACATCTGGATGACCGGCTCGTCGTCGAGGGTGACGCGGTACGTCTTGTCGGAGATCGCCTGCCCGGTCAACAGGCCGGCTCCTTCGTCGCAGATGTTCTGCAGACCCTTCGCACAGGACGGACAACGTCCGCACGCCGGGATGAAGGCGAGAACCACGTGGTCGCCTTCTTCGACGCTCGCGACACCCGGTCCGACCTTCGTCACCACTCCGGCGCCTTCGTGCCCGCCCAGGGCCGGGTAGAAGGGCAGCGGGCTGGCGCCCGTACGCAAATGTTCGTCCGAATGGCACAGTCCCGATGCGGCGAGTCGGACCTGTACCTCACCCGAGACCGGGTCGCCCAGCTCGACCTCTTCGATCTCCCATGCCTGACCTGGCGCCTTGACTACCGCTGCCTTGACCTTCACCTGCACTCCTCGAAATTCTTCGTGATGCACGGACGACGAAAGAACGCGCCGGCATTTGTGTCACCGATCACACTCTGTCTACGAGTGTGCCTGAAGTAGCTCGAGAATACTGCCGGTCTGTGCGCCTTTTTGGTAGCCGCCTCTACCAAAAAGGCGCACGGCTAACATGGACACAGTGGCCAAGGGAACTCGCAAGACCAGAACTCGCAGCAGTACTCCCGAGCGAGGCGAGTCCGGTCCCATCGCCGGCACTTTTCCGATCGATACCGGGACGTGCGAACTAGTCCGCGATCAGTACTCCGATGACAGTTGGATCATCCAGATCAACGGAGTGCCCAGTTCCCACGTGAACGTCGCGGATCCCACGGTGCTCGATTTCGAGTACATGCGGTGGATCGCGCATCTGGTCGATTCCGAACGTGACAAGGCCGAGCGCCTGCGGGTGCTTCATCTCGGCGGTGGCGCCTGCTCCATGGCCAGATACTTCGCCGCCACCTACCCTGACGCGCGTCAAGTGGTGGTCGAAATCGACGGTGCTCTGGCGGAACTTGTACGCGATTGGTTCGACCTCCCGCGCGCGCCTCTTCTGCGCATCCGCGTCGGAGAAGCCCGCGCCGTCACCGAAACTCTCACCGAGTCCACCCGGGACATCGTGATTCGAGATGTCTTCGCCGGCAGCACAACTCCGACACCACTGACGACGGCGCAATTCACGACCCACGTACGACGCGTGCTGGCACCGGGCGGTATCTACATCGTCAACTGCGGCGACACCCCGGATCTTCAGGGCGCGCGCAGTGAAGCCGCAACCATCGGTGCGCAGTTCGAACACATGACGATCATCGCCGATCCCGCGATGCTCAAGGGCCGTCGCTACGGCAACATGATCATCGCGGGCAGCGACGTACCGATCGGCGGGCAACCCGCGCTCGCGCGCGAGCTACTCGGCGGAGGAGTTCCCGCCCACGTGTGGCAGGGCGCCGAAGTCCGCAAGTTCGCCGCGAATGCGCCGGTTCGCCAAGACTGAGCGAAAACGCTACTCCCCGCCGAAGACCCTCTCCACCACTGCTTTTGCCCGACGCGTGATGCGCAGGTAGTTGTCGAGGAACTCCCCTGCGTCGTCGCCGTATCCAGCGACCTGCGCCACCGCCGCGAGAACACGGCCCGGGCCGGGAAGCTGATCGGTCGGCTTGCCTCGCACCAGAACGAGGCAGTTGCGTGCCTTCGTCGCGGTGATCCAGGCGTCACGCAGCAGTTCGACGTCACCTTCGCTGAGCAGTTCCGCGGCGCCGATGGCGTCGAGAGTCTCGAGGGTCGACGTGTTGTGCAGCGACTCGATCTTGTCGGCGTGGCGCAGCTGCAGCAATTGCACAGTCCACTCGATGTCGGCCAAGCCGCCGCGACCCAGTTTCGTGTGCGTCGCCGGATCGGCTCCGCGAGGAAGCCTTTCGGAATCGACTCGCGCCTTGATGCGCCGGATCTCGCGCACCGCCGCGTCACTGACGCCGCCTTCGGGGTAGCGGGTCTTGTCGATCATGTGCAGGAACCGCAGTCCCAATTCAGGATCACCGGCCACCGGGTGCGCACGAAGGAGTGCTTGAATCTCCCACGCCTGAGCCCACTTCGCGTAGTACGCGTCGTAAGACTCCAGGGTTCGTACCATCGGTCCGTTGCGACCTTCCGGGCGCAGTCCGGTGTCGACCTCGAGCGGTGGATCTGTACTCGGTGCCCCGAGAAGCTTGCGCACCTTGTCGGCAATGCTGTTGGCCCACTTGACCGCAACGGTCTCGTCGACGCCCTCGCGGGGTTCGCACACGAACAGAACGTCCGCATCGGATCCGTAGCCGAGTTCGCCGCCGCCGAGTCGGCCCATGCCGATGACGGAGAAACTGGCCGGCGCCTCGGTCCCAAGTTCGGTGACGCTGGCCTTGATCACCGCGGAGAGCGATGCATTGAGCACCGCGGCCCACACCGAGGACAGCGCCTTGCAGACGGCGGGAACATCGAGCATGCCGAGGATGTCGGCCGACGCGATTCGCGCAAGTTCGTGTCGGCGCAGCGAGCGGGCCGCGGCAACAGCACGATTGGGATCACTGTGTCGGCCGGAGGCGGTGAGTATTCCGCGAGCGACGTCCTCGGGCTTCGGCTCGACCAGGCGCGGTCCACTCGGCGAATCCGCGAACAAGCGAATCACGTCGGGAGCCTTGATGAGCAGGTCGGGTAGGTACGCCGACGAGCCCAGCACGGTCATCAGACGCTCGGCCACCGCAGCCTCGTCGCGGAGCAGGCGCAGGAACCACGTCTGGTCGACGAGCGCGTCCGAGAGCCTGCGGTAAGCGAGCAGACCGGCATCGGGATCCGGTGTGTCCGCGAGTGATTCGAGCAGAGTCGGCAACAGGAGCGCTTGAATGCGACCCTTGCGTGAAGCGCCACTCGTCAGTGCAGTCAGATGCCCGAGAGCATGCTCGGGTGCCGTGTAACCGAGAGCGGCCAACTGGCGAACCGCGGCTTCTGGCCCCAGGACCAGTGCTTCCTTGTCCATCCGCGCCACCGATTCGAGAAGCGGGCGGTAGAACAACTTGGCGTGCAGGCGGCGAATCCGATGCGAATTCCGCTTGATCTCGGCGCGCAGGACTCCCAGGGAATCCAGACGACCGTCGGGTCGCATGTGCGCGGCGCGGGCCAGCCAACGCAGCGCTTCCTCGTCGTCCGGCGGCGGCAGGGTGTGTGTGCGCTTGAGCTTCTGTAACTGCAGACGGTGCTCGAGCAGACGCAGGAATTCGTACGACGCAGTCAGGTTGGCGGCGTCGTCGCGGCCGACGTATCCACCCGCCGCCAATGCAGTCAGTGCATCGACGGTGCTCTGGACATGCAACGAACTGTCAGCGCGCCCGTGCACCAATTGCAGGAGTTGGACGGCGAATTCGACGTCGCGCAAACTTCCGCGGCCGAGTTTGAGTTCGCGCTCACGCAGTTCGGGGGGAACCATTTCCTCGACGCGTCGACGCATGGCCTGGACTTCGGGGACGAAGTCCTCGCGCTCGGAGGCGATCCACACCATCGGGCTCATCGCCTCGGAGTACTGGCGACCGAGCTCCATGTCGCCGGTCATCGGACGAGCCTTGAGCAGTGCCTGGAACTCCCAGGTCTTGGCCCAGCGCTTGTAGTACGTGATGTGGGATTCGAGGGAGCGAACCAATTCTCCGCGCTTGCCTTCGGGCCGCAGCGCAGCATCGACCTCGAAGAATGCGGAGGTACCGATACGCATCATCTCACCGGCAACGCGACTGGCCGTCGCATCGGCCGGTTCGGCGACGAACACCACGTCGACGTCGGAGACGTAGTTCAGCTCGCGCGCACCACATTTGCCCATGGCGATCACGGCGAGCCGGATCGGACAGCTGCCCTCGGGACACACCGTTGCGATGGCCACCGCAAGTGCAGCGGTCAGCGCGGCGTCGGCCAGATCGGAAAGCTGGTGCCCCACAGTCTGATACGGAACTACGGGTTCGTTCTCGACGGTCGCCGCAAGATCAGCCGCAGCCAGCAGCATCAACTGGTCCTTGTAGCTCTTACGCAGAGCAACAACAGCTTCCGGCCCGGTTACCGTGGCGCGGTAGGTCAATGAACCTTCGGTGGCACCCTCGTCGACAGTTGCACCCACGACCTCGAGCAACGCTGCAGTCGCCTCGTCCTTGGTCGGCAGAGCGGTGCCGTCGAGCAGTTTCCAGCCGATCGGATCCGCGGCCAGGTGGTCGCCGAAGGCCGACGACGCACCCACCAGTGCGAACAAACGGCCGCGCAGGCTCTTGTCCTTGCGCAGGACCTGATCGAGTTCGCGCCACCCGTCGCCGAGCCCGTCCTTGATCCGCACAAGGGTGCGCAGAGCGAGGTCGGCATTCGCGGCACGCGAAAGCGACCACAAGAGTTCGATGCTCTCGGCGTCGACCCAACCGAGCTGACGCAACTCGTCGGCAGCGGTGGGCTCGACCAGCCCGAGTCGACCCGGTCCTGGAACTGCTGATCTCGCAGCGGGCGGTTTCACCGTCACAGACCGAGGTAGGTCTTGAGCTCGAACGGCGTCACGTGGCTGCGGTATTCCTCCCACTCACGACGCTTGTTGCGCAGGAAGAAGTCGAAGACGTGCTCGCCGAGTGCTTCGGCCACGAGCTCCGACTTCTCCATCTCGCGCAGAGCGCTGTCCAAGTTGCTCGGCAGTTCCTTGTAACCCATGGCGCGACGCTCGGCGGAGGTCAACGACCACACGTCGTCTTCTGCCTCGGGCGGCAAGGTGTAGCCCTTCTCGATGCCGCGAAGACCGGCAGCAAGCAGGACCGCGAAAGTCAGGTACGGGTTGCAAGCCGAGTCTGGGCTACGGATCTCGACGCGGCGTGACGACGCCTTGTTGGGCGTGTACATCGGGACGCGAATGAGAGCCGATCGGTTGGACGGGCCCCACGACGCAGCAGTGGGTGCCTCTCCCCCGTGGACGAGTCGCTTGTACGAGTTGACCCACTGGTTCGTGACCGCACTGATCTCGTTGGCGTGCTCGAGGATGCCGGCGATGAACGCCTTGCCGGTCTCGGAGAGCTGCATCGGATCGTCCGGATTGTGGAAGGCGTTGGTGTCGCCCTCGAACAGGCTCATGTGGGTGTGCATCGCGGAGCCGGCCTGATCGCTGAACGGCTTGGGCATGAAGCTCGCCCGGACGCCTTCACCGATCGCGACCTCCTTGACGACGTAACGGAACGTCATCACGTTGTCGGCCATCGAGAGTGCGTCGGCGTAGCGCAGATCGATCTCCTGCTGACCCGGCGCGGCCTCGTGGTGGCTGAACTCGACCGAGATGCCCATCGACTCGAGTGCGTCGATGGCGTGGCGGCGGAAATTCGGAGCCGAATCGTGCACAGCCTGGTCGAAGTATCCGCCCGAGTCCGCCGGGATCGGTGGAGTGCCGTCGATCGGGCCGTTCTCCAGAAGGAAGAACTCGATTTCCGGGTGGACGTAGCAGCTGAAGCCCAAGTCGCTGGCCTTGCTCAACTGGCGACGCAGTACGTGGCGCGGATCGGCCCACGACGGCGAACCGTCGGGCATCGTGATGTCACAGAACATGCGAGCGGAATGCTGCGCACCGTCCTTGTGGGCCCACGGCAGGATCTGGAATGTCGAGGCGTCGGGCCGAGCGACGGTGTCGGCTTCGGAGACTCGAGAGAATCCCTCGATGGCGGAACCGTCGAATCCGATTCCCTCCTCGAAGGCGCCTTCGAGTTCGGCGGGGGCGATCGCCACCGATTTGAGGTACCCGAGAACATCGGTGAACCACAAGCGGACAAACCGAATGTCGCGCTCTTCCAGGGTACGAAGCACGAATTCTTTTTGGCGATCCATGCACGCGAGACTAAGCAAGCCACGTTAAATCTGTGTTACATCAGTGGTCCCGGTTAACAGAGTGATTGGTCACCATCGAATAGGCGCAGCGTACGGCGTCGCGCCGGCTAACATGTCAGACCCTCTTCCGGAGCCTTCAAGTAAACGAAGTAGTCGACGACGGCATCGTCGACGCAGGAGTTTCCGTCCAGAACCACCGTGTGTTGGGTTCCGTCGAACGTGATCAGAGCAGCGCCCAACTGCTTCGCGAGATCCACTCCGGCCTGATAGGGGGTCGCCGGATCCTGCGTCGTGGACACGACGACCAGCTGCGGCAGACCGGCGTCAGCGAGCGCCTGGGGGTCGAGCGCGTGAGGGCTGCCGGTAGCCGGAACGGGCCAGAACGCGCACAGGTCGAGCGGCGCTTGACCCGTCCCGCGGCCGTCGTCGAGGAACGGCGCCGCCTCGCGGTACCGAGTGTCGGATTCGCCGGCCTCGGCGCGGTCGGTGGTTGCCGGATCGTCCACGCAGCGAATGGCGTTGAACGCGTCGTTGATGTTGGAGTAGCTGCCGTCATCCTCACGGCCTTCGTACATGTCGGCGAGATTGAGCAGCGAGTCGCCGCGTCCGTCGGCCAGACTCGACAGACCCCCACGCAGCGGCGTCCACAACTGTGGCGAATACAGAGCCTGCTGCACGCCCGTGATCGCGTCGGAATAACTCAGCCCGCGCGGATCGGTGGTCTGTGCCGGCTTCTCGATCAACGGATCGACGAGTGCCTGAAAGCGTGCCTGCGCCTGCGCCGGATCATCACCCAGCGGGCAATCCGTTCGCGAGACACAGTCGGCGACAAAGGCGTCGAACGCGCCTTGGAAGCCCTGCCCCTGCAAGACCACTTCGTCGACCGGATCCTGCTCGGGGTCGAGCGCGCCGTCGAGGACCATCGCTCGGACGTTCTGCGGAAAGGTTTCCGCGTACGTGGATCCGAGCCGGGTCCCGTACGAGAACCCGAGGTAGTTCATCTTCGGATCGCCGAGAACGCCCCGAATGACGTCCATATCTCGCACCACCTCGTAGGTACCGACATGAGCGAGGAACTCCGTACCGGTCCGCTCAGCGCACTTGGCGGCGTAGTCCTTGCTGTCCGCCTCGGCGAGAGCGATGCCCTCCGGCGTCATGTCGACGTTGACCTCCGCACGCTCCGCGTCGGTCTCCTCCGGCGTCAAACACCGAACCTGCGGGGTCGACGCCCCGATCCCCCGCGGATCGAAGCCGATCATGTCGAAACGTTCCTGCAATTCGGTGCCCGAACCCGAGGTCGCCATCGACAGCCCGGACCCACCCGGCCCGCCGGGGTTCAGCAACAGTGAGCCGATGCGGTCGCCGGTTGCCTTCGAACGCGAGATCACCACCTTCGCGGTGTCGCCGTTCGGATTCGCGTAGTCGACGGGAACGCTCACCTCGGCGCAGTCGACACCACGCCCCAGCGGCGCAGTTCCTTCTTCGACGAATTGGTCGCACGAACCCCAGTCGAGCGTCTGCTCGTAGAATTTCTCGAGGCCGGACGGCACCGCGGACGCGGCAGAACCAGCAGGTTCCACTGATTCGGGCGTGCCTTCCGAACTGGTGCAACCGACAACCAACACGAGCACTGCTGCGCTTCCGGCGAGGGCACCGGAGAGGCGAACGAACTTCGACATGCCATCGATGGTGCCAGGAAACCGCGATAGCCAGCGGTTCGCCTCGTCTCGGCACCTACCTGATACGCGCGCGGTGATGTGACCCATTGCACCCCGTCAACTATTCGTGTCGGCGATGTCCGGTGGCAGACTGAACACGTCATCACCCACACCCGGGGACCCGAAGGCGATCAACGCTCAGGGCCTCGAGGCCAGAAAGGGACAACGATGTCCGAAACACCTCTCTACGGTTCTGTACCCAGTGCAGTTTCTGTACCCACTGCAAGCTCTACCGATGCACCGAAGCGTAAGACGCGCATTCACCACCTCGCCGAGATGAAGCAGAACGGCGAACGCTGGTCGATGCTCACCGCTTACGACTACTCCACGGCACGCATCTTCGAAGACGCAGGCATCCCGGTGCTGCTCGTCGGCGACTCTGCCGCCAACGTCGTCTACGGCTACGACACCACCGTGCCGATCACCGTCGACGAACTGCTCCCGCTCGTGCGTGGCGTCGTTCGCGGCGCGCCGCACGCACTCGTCGTCGCCGACCTCCCCTTCGGCACCTACGAGGGTTCCGCCGAGCAGGCCCTGTCGACTGCGACGCGGTTCATGAAGGAAGGCCTCGCGCACGCCGTCAAGCTCGAGGGCGGCGAGCGGATGAGTAAGCAGATCGCGGCTATCACCTCGGCCGGCATCCCCGTCATGGCTCACGTCGGATTCACCCCGCAGAGCGTGAACTCGCTCGGCGGATTCCGCGTCCAGGGTCGCGGCGACGCGGCCGAGCAGCTTGTGGCGGACGCCATTGCAGTCCAGGAAGCCGGGGCGTTCTCCGTCGTCATGGAAATGGTTCCGGCCGAGATTGCGGGCCAGGTCAGCCGCAAACTCACCATCCCCACCGTCGGCATCGGGGCCGGTTCCGAATGCGACGCTCAGGTACTCGTCTGGCAGGACATGGCGGGTTACACGAGTGGTAAGACAGCCAAGTTCGTCAAGCGTTTCGGTAACGTCGGTGACGAACTGCGTTCCGCAGCCGCAGCCTATGCATCAGAAGTTCGCACTGGCGCTTTCCCGGCCGCAGAACACAGTTTCTGATCCGAGACCGGCGAACGCCGCCTGTCTCTCAACCAGCCAGGGGTGCGTTCAATGATCGGTAACCGTCGAAGTTCTACTGCCGCAGCTGTAGTCGGCGCGGCAGCTCTCGTCACGGTGCTGAGCGGATGCGCGGGAGGGTCCACCAACTCTCCCGCGCCCAGCAGCACTACGCCCGCGAGTTCCACCACGACGGCGCCGGCAACAACCGCGTCCGGTTCGACGTTCACCGACGCTCAAGTCCAGCAGTTGTGCTCGGATATGGAAGGGCAGCTGCAGAACTGGCGGACCGTCACCCCGACGCTCGGCAAGGGCGGACTGAACACGATCGTCATCACGTGGGCGACGCAGAACGGCATCAACCTGCTCGATCTCGCTCAGAACCGCGAAAGCATCGACGCGGCAACCTCAGCCGCGTGCCCCGACGTCCGGAGCGGCGCGATTTCCGCACTCGAGATCCCCGATCTCGCCTCCGGCCTGGTGGGCTTCTGATGACCGACACGTCAGCCACTTCAGGGCAGCCGTCGACTCTCCGGAGTCTGTATCCCCCGATCGAGCCTTTCGTCACCGGCTTCCTCGATGTCGGTGACGGCCAGAGCATGTACTGGGAAGTCAGCGGAAATCCGGACGGCAAGCCGGTGGTGTTCCTGCACGGTGGCCCCGGCGGTGGTGCGCAACCGGCGGTACGCCAGTTCTTCGATCCGGCCGCATACCGCATCGTTCTACTCGACCAGCGCGGCTGCGGGCGGTCCACCCCTCACGTTGGCGACGGCGCCGACCTGTCGGTGAACACGACGGACAAGCTGCTGGCCGACATCGAAGCCCTGCGCGAACATCTTTCGATCGACAAGTGGATGGTTTTCGGCGGGTCCTGGGGTTCCACGCTGTCCATCGCCTACGCCGAAACGTTTCCTACGCGCGTCACTGAGCTGGTCCTGCGCGGGATCTTCCTCCTGCGTAGTAGCGAGATCGACTGGTACTACAACGGCGGCGCGGGAAACATCTTCCCGGAGCGCTGGGACAAATTCCTCGAACCGGTACCCGAGGCGCAGCGCGGCGAAGACCTCGTCGCGGTCCATCACCAACTGCTCCATTCCGAAGACCCCGACGTCGCAGCCCGGGCAGCGATCGCCTGGTCGGCCTGGGAAGGATCGACGAGCTACCTGTACCCACAGGCGGACAAGATCGAACAGAACTCCGAGACCCGATTCGCCTTGGCTTTCGCCCGTATCGAGAACCACTACTTCGTCAACGGCGGATTCTTCGACGAGGGTCAGCTCCTACGCAAAAGCTCCGCACTGCACGGCATTCCGGGGACGATCGTCCAGGGCCGCTACGACGTCGTCTGCCCCGCCACCAGCGCCTGGGCGCTGCACAAGGCGTGGCCCGAATCCAAGCTCGTGATCGTCGACGACGCGGGACACTCCGCGATGGAGCCCGGCATCATGCATCACCTGGTGGAAGCCACCGATTCTTACCGGTAACTCCCTACGCCGGGAACGTGAATTCCACCGTCCGTTTGACGGTGTCGACGGCGGTGAGTCGCACCTTTGCGCGCTCACCGTCGTCGGGCGTTCCGACGCATTTCGCAATCACCGCGACCGACGGGACAAACACTTCCGCCGAGCGCTTTCCGTCCTTGGCGCGCATCACCACTGCGTCGAAGACCTCGCCGACCCGGCCGTCGAGCAGCGTGGACTCGGTCAGATCGATGCACGCACGGTCGACCTTGTTCGCCAGTGAGTCGGACCCACTCATGATGTCGGGCAGCTCGGGAAGTGCAGTGCGCGCCCATTCCGGTACCGGCGTACCAGCTGTGATCGCCAGACACACCTCGGTGCTGAAGCGGTCGGACAGCCGGCGCAGCGGAGCAGTCACGTGAGCGTAGGGCGCTCCGATCCCCGCATGCACCGTCAACTCCGGTAGTCGGCCGTCGAAGGCCGCGTAGTCTGCCCCGCGCAGCAACGACGGCGCAACCGACATCAGCGCCATAGTCGACGGCTCGTTGGAATCGAGTCCGGCAAGAATCTGCCCGACGCTTTGCCCCTCCGGCCACGTGATACCCAGCGCCACTGCAGTTCTCCGCAAGGTCCGAACCGCGGACTCCTCGGCCGGCGGCAGCGTGCGAAGCAACCCGATACCTGCGTCGATCATCATGCGGCCGGCACACATCCCGGTCAGCAGCGACACTTCTGCGTTCCAGTCGTCCGCTTCGGTACGTGGCTCCAGTTCGATCCGCCAGCGAGCCGAGGACTCGTCCTCCGACTGATCCCGAACCACTGACTGCTCGGGCAGTTTCAGCTCGATGGCACCCCTGGCAACCGCCGAGACACTGCGCAATCGTCCGAACTCCGGTAGTGCGGCGATGGACGGATGCAAGGTTCCCGCGTCGGCATCGCGCTGCACGGTCGAATAGTCCAGACGTGCCACCGATTTCACGAGAGCGCGTCTCACCTGCCACGACGTCGGCTCGGCCTGCGCGTCGAGTTCGATCCGCCACAGCGCGGCGGGGCGAACCACGTCCGGCAGCAGACTCGCCGATCCCTCCGACAACGCTCGGGGATGCAGCGGGGCGGAACCGTCCGGGAGATAGAAGGTTTGGCCCCGCTTGCGGGTTTCGATGTCGAGAGCGCCACCCGGCGTCACCACCGCCGCGACGTCGGCGATCGCGTAGTGCACGACGTACCCGGTCGAGATCTTCTCGATGTGCACTGCCTGGTCGAGATCCATCGATCCGGGAGGGTCGATGGTCACGAAGGCGATACCCGTTTCGTCGACACGCCCGGCACCGAAACGATCCACGGCATTCTCGGCCTCGGCCTGCGCCGCAGCCGAGAATGCTCCTGGCAAGTCGAACTCCGCCCGAACCACTCCGAAGTCGATTCCCTGCACCATCATTCGACTTGCGGGCACGCATCCTCCATGATCGGTTCGGGCCGGTGTAGCAGCAGTACCGGTCCCAGTTGTTCGAGTCCCGACTGTTCCAAGGCTCAGTTATTCCAAGGCTCAGTTGTTCCAGTCTTCGTCTGCCCGATCGGCGGCTTTGTTGCGTTCGGCAGCGATCTTCAATGCATGCTCGGCAGAGTCCCGATCAGGGTACGGCCCCATCCTCGTCAGCGAGGACGCACCCTTTCCCTGCGTGACGGAACCGTCGGACACGTCGAAGTACCAGAGTCGATCTTCATCAGTCATATCCACAGTGTGACATCAGAGTGAGATAGAAGCTTGTAGATCGCTGTGAGACTGATATTCTTTCTACTTGGCCTGGCAGGTGAGAACCGGACATTCGAACGGTGAGTTCTGCTTGAATGCCCAACACAAGCTACGAACAGAAAATGGAGTGCGCATGTCCGCAATTCTTTACGATTACCTCCTCCCGCTCATGGGCCATGACGCGGCAACGTACTGGGCTACGCTGCTGGTCATCAAGCCTGTCTGACAGCTTTCGACCATAGAGAAGACCCCCACCGATCCGGTGGGGGTCTTCTTTGTGCTCTCTTGCAGATCGCGGGCGGACGAGTCGGCGTGTAAGCCGGATCCTGTCCTGCGGCACCGAAGTGCCGAGTGGCGACCATCCATCTGGGCACACCGTCGCCGGGTGCCTCAAGCGGTTCACCCGCAGGCTCGGGCGAGCAGCCCTCGAACACCTGCGCAGCCGCACCGCGAGCGATGCGACCTTCAACCTTGCTCCGGGCGGGGTTTACCTAGCCACCCCGGTCACCCGAGGTGCTGGTGCGCTCTTACCGCACCGTTTCACCCTTACCTGCCTCGAAAGGCAGGCGGTCTGTTTTCTGTGGCACTGTCCCGCGAGTTGCCTCGGGTTGCCGTTAACAACCGCCCTGCTCTGTGGAGTCCGGACTTTCCTCGGCCCCAGGCCTGTGCGCGATACGCGCTGGTTCCAGAAGCCGCGGCCGCCCGGCCAACTCGTCCGCCCCCGTATGCTACCGGGCGCCTGTCGGTGGCCGGCACTATGGTCACCGTATGACTCGGTACGTGGCCCTGCTACGCGGCATCAACGTGGGCGGCATCAACATCAAGATGGCGGACCTGGCGAGAGTCTTCGGTGACCTCGGATTCCAAGGGGTGAAAACCGTGTTGGCCTCAGGCAACGTTCTGTTCGACAGTCCGAGCACCGACATCCCGACGCTGAAGAAACAGATCGAATCCGCCCTTGCCCGCGAGTTCGGCTACGAGGCTTGGGTGTTCGTCCTCGACCTTCCGACACTGCAGGCGATCGTGGACAACTACCCGTTCGAGCGCGAACGCGAGGGTTGGCATGCTTATGCGATGGTTGCCTCCGAGCCGGAAATCCTGGAGGAATTGAGCACTGCAGCAGCGCAACTCGATGCCTCGGTCGAGCGTGTGGCGGCAGGCGACGGAGTCCTGTACTGGGAGGTCGAGAAGGGGCAGACCGTCAAGAGCGCGTTCGGCAGGAACACCGGAAAACCGAAGTTCAAGGCGTTCACCACAACCCGAAACCTGAACACGCTCTACAAACTGCTCAAATGACGCTCGCCCCGACACGGAGCACCATCGCGTGACTCTTCTACCGATCCTGCTCGTCGCCCTCGTCCTCGTCTTCGCGATAGTGCGTCCACGCGGGCTTCCCGAGATCGTCATCGCCGGGCCGGCAGCTGTCGTCGTTCTCCTGACCGGCGTCGTAACTCTCGACGAAGCCCGCGACGAACTGGCGAGCATGGCACCCACCGTCGTCTTCCTGGTTGCCGTGCTGGTTCTCGCTCATGCCGCCGATGCTCTCGGCGTCTTTCGCTGGGTCAGCCAGATCCTGCAGCAAAAATCCCTCGCCGATCCACACCGGTTGCTGATCTATGTGTTCGGCGCCGCCGCCCTGACCACGGCGGTCCTGAGCCTCGACGCCACCGTCGTGCTGCTGACACCCGCGGTGATCGCGGCCGCACGATCCATCGGAGCAAGTCCCCGGCCGCATTCCTATGCCAGTGCGCACCTGTCGAATTCGGCGTCGACCCTGCTGCCGGTGTCCAACCTGACCAACCTCATCGCGTTTGCCGCAACAGGTTTGACGTTCTTGCACTTCACCGCATTGATGGCGTTGCCGTGGGTCGTGACGATCGCTGTCGAGTACCTGATTTTTCGACTGTTCTTCCGTTCGGAACTCGCGCGGGGCGACAGCGCCGAACCGCCGGTGGCAGCCAGATCTGCGCCTGCGCCGATTCTGCCGCTGACGGTGATCGGAATGACGCTGCTCGGTTTCGCGGTTTCGGGTTTCTTCGGGATCGAGCCCGCCTGGATCGCGGTGGTGGGTGCGAGTGTCCTGGGAGCGATCGCTCTGGCTCGGCACCGTACGACCGCCGCCAAGATGCTCTACGCTGCCGACCTCTGGTTCTGCGCGTTCGTCCTGGTTCTCGGAATCATCGTCGCCGGAGTCGCGAACGGGCCGGTGGGCGAATGGATTGCGCAGATCCTGCCAGGCGACACCAGCTACGGCTCACTGCTCTTTGTCGCCGCGGTAGCGGCGGTTGCGTCCAATCTCGTCAACAACCTGCCGGCAACCTTGCTGATGATCGCAGCGCTCGGAACGGCGGCACCTCCAGCGCTGGTGCTTGCGATGTTGATCGGCGTCAACCTCGGCCCCAACCTCACCTACGTGGGCTCACTGGCAACGATGCTCTGGCGACGAGTCGCCACCAGCGCGGGCGCACCGCCCACGCTGGCGACATTCACTCTGCTCGGGGTCATCACGACGCCGCTGACGCTGCTCGCCGCCGTGAGCGCCCTGTGGTTGGTGATCTGATCAGAGGCTGATCAGCCGTCGGGGCTCTTTCAGCGAAGGTGTGACGTGTCGTTGACCAACCGGACCGAGGCTCCCCCGTCGGGATAGAACTCGGTGATACTCAGCGACGCCAGATCCAGATGCAACCGGTACAGCAACGACGGCCCGGCATCGAGGGCCAGCTGCACCAAAGTCTTGATCGGGGTGACGTGAGAGACGACCAACAGCGTCGCGCCGCCGTAGGTCGAGATCAGGTCGTCACGCGCGGCGACGACTCGTTCGCGTACCTCGTCGAAACTCTCGCCGCCCGGTGGACGCACCGAAGTGTCCGAGAGCCATTCGCGATGCAGGTCCGGGTCACGCTCGGCTGCCTCGCGGAACGTGAGTCCGTCCCAGTCGCCGAAATCGGTTTCGATCAAACCCTTGTGCTCGACGACGGGTAAGCCGAGCACGCGGGCCGATGCCTCTGCCGTCTCACGTGTTCTGCCGAGGGGTGAGCAGACGATGGCGTCGATACCGCCTCGGTTCCCGAAGCGTCCGGCTGCGCCGGCAGCCTGCGCGCGGCCCAGTTCCGTGAGCTCCGGATTCCCGCGTCCGGAGTACCGGCGATCGACCGACATCGCTGTCTGTCCGTGACGTAGCAACAACATTCGTGTCGGCTTGCCGGTGGTGGCGATCCATCCCGGAGAGCCGGCGATCTGCGGCTCCGACGTCTCTTCGGACGGCGCGGCAGGTGCAGCAGGTGCGGGGGCCGAAGGTGCGACTGGGCCGGTTTCGATGCCGGCAGCCGCGTCCATCGCCTCGTTGGCAAGGCGATCGGCATGAGAGTTCTCGCCGCGAGGAATCCACGTGTAGGTCACTCGCGAGAACTGCGTCGCCAGCTCGGCAGCGCGCCGCTGCAGCGGAATCATGTCCGGGTGCTTGACCTTCCAGCGCCCGGACATCTGCTCGACGACCAACTTGGAATCCATGCGGACGTCGACCGTCGACGCGCCGAGTTCACCGGCAGCGGTCAACCCGGCGATCAGTCCGCGGTACTCGGCGACGTTGTTGGTCGCGATACCGATGCTTTCCTTGCGTTCGGCCAACACCGAGCGCGAGGCATCGAACACCACCGCTCCGTAGCCGGCCGGACCGGGGTTGCCCCGCGATCCACCGTCGGCCTCGACGATGACTTGCGAGAGAGTCACAGACCGGACTCCTTGGTACGCACCATGATTGCATTGCACTCTGGGCAACGAACTACGACGTCGGCCGGTGTCGCGGCGATTCGGGAGATCTCGCCGCGGTCGATCTCGATCCGGCAAGCGCCGCATCGGCGTGCCTGCAGAAGCGCCGCGCCCGGTCCGCCCAGGCTGCGCTGCTTCTCGTAGACAGCAAGGAAATCGGCGGGAAATTCACCGACGAGTCGTTCACGATCGGCGGCGCAACGCTCCTGCGCCTTGTCCAGATCAGCGACGGCATCGTCGCGGCGACGCTTGGCGTCGATCAGCTCTTCTTCGGCCTGGGACAGCTGGGCACCGGCGTGATCGTGATCGGCCTGCAACGCCTCACGCTGCTCCATCACTTCGAGCAACTCGTCTTCGAGGAGCCCCTGACGCCGGACCAGGCTGCCGAGTTCGTGTTCGAGTTCGGTGAGCTGCTTCGCCCCGACCGACCCGCTCTGCAAGAGTGTGCGGTCACGATCCTCGCGCTGACGAACCGCGTCGACCTCGCCTTCGAGCTTGCGAATGTCGCGATCGATGTCGTCGATCTGGATTTCGACGGCTACGGACGCGTCTTTACGGCTGATTCCCTCGGCCTCGAGACGTTCGACTTCCTGCTGCTCGGGAAGCGCTCCGCGTCGGTGGGTGATCCGAGTGAGCTCAGCATCCACCCCGGCGAGGTCGAGAAGCTTGGATTGCACCTGTGGTTCGACGTTCACGCTGTATAACTCCTGCTGTAAGTCCGATGTCGGCAGTGCTCGCGAAGGACGGCTCTCGAAGAACTGCTCTTGAATTGTTCGTGCAACCGTACCTTGCAGAGCGCTGCACTAATGCGCACTCAAACACCACGGATCGGTGCGAATTGTCGAAACCCGGCTTTCCCACTCCGGATTGTCGGCAAACGCGGCGTCGAGCACCGATTTCGCCTGTGCGCACCACGGGTATTCACTCGCCCAGTGCGCGACATCGACCAGAGCCGGGCCACCGGCGCGTAGATGCTCGTCCGCGGGATGATGCCGCAGGTCCGCAGTGACGTAGACGTCGGCGCCCAGTGCCGCCACCACGTCGAGATACGAGTCGCCGGAACCGCCGCACACCGCCACGGTACGAACGGTCGCGTCTGGATCTCCGGCCGCGCGAACACCCCACTCGGTCGAGGGCAGTGAGCGCGCCACTCGCGCGGTGAATTCCCGCAAGGTTTCGGGGTGGTCGAGCTCACCCAACCGCCCCAGTCCGAGTGAACTGGGGAACGCTGCGAGTTCGAAGACATCGAAGGCCGGTTCCTCGTAAGGATGGGAGGCACGCAATGCGCCCAGCACTGCGCTTCGCTTTCCGCGAGGGGCAATCACCTCCACACGATTCTCGCGAACCTGCTCCACAGCGCCGACGGTCCCGATCGTCGGATTCGCTCCGTCGGCGGGCAGGAACTGACCCGTACCGGTGACGGTCCAACTGCACTGGCTGTAGTCACCGATCCGCCCAGCCCCGGCCTCGAAAAGTGCATCCTGCACGGCCGATGCATTCTCCACCGGAACCATGACGACCCACTTGTCGAGCGGCTGCGTCGGCTTGGGTTCGATCGGGCGCAGCACGGTCAGGCCCAGAGCCTGCGCCAACGCGTCGGACACTCCGGGGTCGGCCGAGTCCGCATTGGTGTGCGCCGAGAACAGCGCGCACCCCGCCTTGATGAGCTTGTGAACCAACGCACCTTTGGGTGTGTGAGCACCGACGGTGTCCACCCCACGCAGCAGAAGTGGATGGTGAACGACCAGAAGGTCGGCACCGGAGGCGATGGCGTCGTCGACCACTGCCTCGGTCGGATCCACCGCGAAAACCACTCTCGTCACAGCGTCGGCCGGATCGCCGCAGACCAGGCCGACCGAGTCCCACGATTCCGCCAGGGCCGGCGGATAAGCGGATTCCAGCACGGCTATGACGTCCGCAAGGGTTGGGCCACTCACAAGATCTCCTTCATCGCTTCGATCAGTACCGCAACCTGCTCGGCTGGACGGACGGCCACGCGCAGCCGATCCGGGCCGAGTCCGGGAAAGGTGTCGCACCTTCGGACGGCGATTCCGCGGGCACGCAGGTGCTCTCGCATCGTGGCGCCGTCACGGACGTCGATGAGCACGAACGGCCCCGCAGCGGGTTCGTGCACGGCAATCCCGATCTCGGTCAGTCGCCGCGACATGTCTCGGCGGTCCACGGCAATCGCGTCGGCTTTGATCCTCGACTGCTCGACGGCGAACGGTTCGCAGCACGCCGTGATGGCCTCGATCTGCAGACTGCCCAACGGCCAGTGGGCTCGGCCGTGACTGAGTCGAGCCAGAAGATCGGGAGAGCCGATCGCGTATCCACACCGCAATCCGGCGAGCGCCCACGTCTTGGTCAGGCTCCGAAGGACCAGTACATCCGCCGACTCGACACCGGCGATGCTCTCCGTTTCGCCGGGGACCGCGTCGCCGAAGGCCTCGTCCACCACCAGGATCCGGCCCGGCTGACGCAATGCCAACACATCGGCCTTGGGGTGAAGCACGGACGTCGGGTTGGTCGGATTGCCCAGAACGACAAGGTCCGCGGATTCGGGTACCTGCGCGGTCCGGAGCTCGAAAGGCGGCTCCAGAATCACTTGAGTCACCGGCACACCGGCCTCTCGCAGTGCCAGTTCCGGCTCGGTGAACGACGGATGGATCAGCGCTGCCGAACGAGTGCCCAGACGCGGCAGCATCGCGAATCCCTCGGCACCGCCCGAGAGCAACAACACCTCTTCGGGCTGGCGCCCGTGCCGCTGCGCGACCGTTTCGCGTGCCTTCAGTTCCGCTGCGGCCGACGGGTACGAACCGAGCGTCGCCAGCCCTGCGGCCAGCCGATCCCGCAACCACTTCGGCGGGCCGGAGCCTTGAACGTTGACGGCAAAATCGAGTAACCCGGGCTCCGCTTCGACATCGCCGTGATGTCGCAAGCTCTCCAGGTCAACCGTTCCGGTACTCACCCGGTCAGCCTACGGTCGAGCACCGTGCGCGGACATCACCCCTGCCGTCCGGGACAATGAGTGCCGTGACGACACCACCCCTCGACCGTTTTCCCGTAGTTCTGTTCGATCTGGACGGCACCATCACCGATTCCGCTCCCGGCATTCACGGCGGCTTCCGACATGCGTTGGCAACTGTCGGCCATCCGGAGCCGACGGAAGCGATGTTGGCATCGGTGATCGGCCCGCCGATGGTCGATACCTTCAGGTCACTCGGTATGGCCCCGGCGGACGTGGATCGGGCGATCGCCGCGTACATCGAGCGTTACGACGCGACCGGGTGGCAGGAGAACTCGGTGTACGAAGGCATGGACGTCGTCCTGGGTAAGGCTCGCGCGAGCGGCACCCGACTGGCCGTCGCCACCTCCAAGTCGGAGCGATTCGCCATTCGAATCCTCGAGCATTTCGGCCTGGCCGAGCACTTCGAGTTCATCGGCGGCGCGAGTGACGACGGAACTCGTCGGGCTAAACCCGATGTGATCGCGCATTCGCTGACCTCACTCGGGATCACTCCCGTCCTCGCATCCGACGGCGGAACCCCCGACGTTCTCATGATCGGCGACCGTGATCACGACGTGCTCGGCGCCGCGAAGTACGGCATCCCCACCGTCGTCGTCGAATGGGGCTACGGTTCCGCCGAGGAAGCGCGGCAAGCGTTTCGCTCCGTATCGTCGGCATCCGAACTGGGAGGACTTCTCGATGGCCGCCACTGAACCACTCCACGTGACTGAACCACTTCATGTGACGTTTGTGTGCACCGGCAATATCTGCCGGTCACCGATGGCCGAAAAGATCTTGCTCGCGCATCTGGACCGTGAAGGCCTCGCCGACCGAGTCCGTGTCAGCAGTGCAGGTACCGAGGGGTTTCACACCGGTAGCGAGGCCGACGAGCGGACCAACGTCGTGCTCCGAGCGGCCGGATATCCGACGGGCCACAGTGCCGCGCAGGTCAATGCAGATCATCTCGCGGCCGATCTGGTCGTCGCCCTCGACACCGGCCATGAACGTGAGCTTGCTCATCTCGGCGTGCCCACCGAGCGTCGGCGCCTACTGCGATCGTTCGACCCCGAGGCTGACGGAGAATCGGTTCCGGACCCGTACTACGGGGATCAGGAGGACTTCGAACTGGTGCGAGACCAGATCGAAGCAGCCATTCCCGACATACTCGACTGGATCCGCGAGCGGGCCTGAACCCGGAGCAAAATTCACTCCCGTTCGGGCAACGGATACCGTGGACGTGTGCGAAGACTGAAATTCCTGTTGCGGCCCGGTTGGTTGGTACTGGCAGCTGTGGTCGGGCTCTTCGCCTACCTGTGCTTCACCGTGCTCGCCCCATGGCAGCTCGGCAAGAACACGAAGACCGAGCACCGCAATGATCTGATCTCGAACTCGATCAACGCGGAGACCGTGCCGATCGGTGACGTCATCGCCGATTCGACGATCGCACCGGACGACGAATGGCGAAACATCACCGCGGCAGGCACCTATCTGCCCGACGCCGACATCCTCGTTCGACTGCAGTCCATCGAGGGCGCACCGTCGTACGAGATCCTGACGCCTTTCCTTCTCGACGACGGCCGCACGATCCTCGTCAATCGCGGATACGTTCGGCCGATCAACGGCGCCGAGGCACCGCCCATCGCCGCGCCGCCGACCGATCCGGTCACTCTCAACGGTCGCGTGCGTCTGTCGGAAGGCACCGCGCCCGGCCGAGTTCCGATGTTCGAGGACGGCGCGAAACAGGTCTACTCCATCGACGCACAACCTATCGGCGAGTTCATCGGAACGGACCTGATCGACGCGTACATCCAACTCGAACCCGACCAGCCCGGCGGCCTGGGGACGATCCCTCTCCCCCAACTCGATGCAGGCCCCTACCTCTCGTACGGGTTCCAGTGGCTGGCGTTCGGCATCATGGCGCCGCTCGGACTGGCCTACTTCATTCGCGCCGAGTGGCGCGAACGTCGCAAGGAAAAGGCAGCTCAAGCAGCTGTCGACGGCTTCGCAGCGGACGACGCCGCTACCGAGACGACCCCGGAAGCGCCGGTGTCCGCGCCTGCCTCATCCCCCGCCGAACCGGCTCGTACCTTCAGTCGTCGCAAGAAGCCGGAGCCGGAATCAGTGCCGCTGACGGCGCAGGAAGCCAAACTTGCCGATCGATACGGCAATACCCGCTGATACCACAGCTGCACTGATCTGCACCGCCGACGAAAGCCTCGCCGCGCGGCGCAGATCGTTCGGCGTCGGCACAGGCCCGCGGCCGAGGACGGGACGCATCTCCACCCCGTGCGCGTACTCGGTCCGACCACCCAACGAAATGCCCAACGCCCCTGCCGCCGACGCTTCCGCGACGCCCGCATTGGGGCTTGGATGAGCCGCTGCGTCGCGTTTCCACGCTGCCAGTGATTCCTGAACCGAGCCGCCTACCACCGGTGCACACGCAGCCGTCAGCGCACCTGTCAGCCGAGCGGGGACGATGTTGACCAGGTCGTCGAACCTCGCCGCAGCCCACCCGAATCTGAGGTATTTCTCGGAGCGGTAGCCGATCATCGCGTCGAGTGTGTTGGCAGCGCGGTAGACGAACAGACCCGGCACGCCCACAATTGCACCCCAGAACATTGCACCGACGCTTGCATCCGAGGTGTTTTCGGCGACCGACTCCAGCGCTGCACGCGTGAGGCCGTCCTCGCCCAGTACCGATGGATCGCGTCCACACAGTGAAGGGAGAAGCTCGCGCGCTTTCGTCAGGTCACCATCGACCTGTGACGCCTCCAATCGAGCGGCCATGTCGATGCCGGTGCGTGCAAGCGACGTCCCGCCGAGCACGGCCCAAGTAGCCATCGCTGTCGTACCCGTGACGGCCACCCAACCGGCCCGGCGCGACACTTTTTCGGCTGCGAGCCCAAGTCCTGCGGTGCCGGCCAAGAGCACGGCAACATGAAGTGTTCCGGCCGCGCGCGAGTCCCGGTAGGACATCTTCTGCAGCGCGATAGCCGCGGTTCCGAAGCCGGCAACCGGATGGAACCGCCCCGGATCGGCGAAGACCCGATCCGCGACGAAGCCGAGGAGAAGCCCGGCAGCTCGCGCATTGAATCGAGACTGGGACGAACGAACCGAAATCTGCACGAGCGTAGTTGTAGCAGCGACGCTCGTTCTCTGGCCAACCGTCACGTGTCTGCACGAGCCGATCTCTACCCGTCCCAGTCGATCGTCAGGTAGATCAAGCGGTGCATTCGGTTGATTTCCCAGACACGGGCAATCCCGGTCGCCAGTGCGTCGCTTTGGGAACGAACCCGGATCGTCTGCCCCGGGAACAACGCAACAATGAGACTGGGCATCTCGGCGATGTGTATGTGCGGACGGGTGGGATGCACGCGCGTCGGGTCGACGGCTACTTCGATCACAGAACTGGACATGCGTCCAGAATGGCGTATTGCGGACAATTCGTTGCCGAAAATGAAAAAACCCCGATCTGCGTCGACGCAGATCGGGGCTTGAATTCTTCGGTGGGCGCGGAGGGTTTCGAACCCTGTCTGAATGCATGCATATCGCCAAGAAATTTGTCAATAATTGATCCTGGCCAGCAGTTTATGCATCGACATAAATCCTCATCAACCCTCAAGAACTCGACCGACTGTCCGAAATCTGTCCGCTCCACCCGCGATCGACAATTTCTCACCATTGACATTGGAAAAACAACTACCCAGGGTTGACCGGATCGCGTACCCGTTACTTACAGTCCGTCTGGTTTGATTCAGGGCATGAGGAAGACCTCGCCGCGGCCGCGGCCATTGGGGCCGTGCTACTTGCAGCTGGCGGGTGCTCATCCGAACCTGCAGGACCCAGCGCTGAAGAAACCCGCGCACAACAATGCGCCGGGTTCGCGGAACTCACGCCCGGATACCTCGAAATGCAAGAAGCGTTAGACATCATGGGAGACAAAAACGCGACATCCAAAGGACACGCTGACGCCATGTATCGGAGCATGCAACTCAGTAGCGACAAAGGTCGACGCACCAAACCATATGACTGCGACGTAGACACCAAATACTTCGCGGAGTACATCGCGAAATGAAAGGCCCAACATGAAGGTTGTCGTAGGTTTCGTAGCCGCCCTCATCGCGCTCGTCCTCATCAAGAACGTGTTCCTTGCGATCGCCGCGAACTGGCTCACAATCCTGCTAGTCTTCGCCACAGTCATCGGCGTCGTGTTCATCGGGACGTTCGCGAAAACCTTCATCGACATCAACCGTGAAGGACACAAGCTCGCGAGGCAGCAACGCAAAGAACTGCTCGCCAGGGCAATAAACCAAAACACCGCATATCTGCAAGGCCATGATCGTGGCGTCTACGGGGACTATCCGCCCGCGGAACTTGACTTGACCATGCCTGACTAAGCCCTAACCGAAGTAACGGGTGTCTTCGGCCGTTTCCGCTCGGAGTAGCTGGGATGTGATTCGGAGCGCTCTTTGCCGAATCATTACTCAAGTCGAATGCGCGTCTGGTCTCCTAGATCAATGAGATCAAAGATCGTCGTCGCCGCGGCACTTTCGCTGAGCTTCTTCACTGCTGGATGTGAAGCGTCGGACTCTACCGAATCCGAGCAGCCTCAAGACTCGGTCGTTCAATCCACGAGTCCGACAACCGAAGCCAGCCCTATTCGCAAGAAGGCGATCGGCGAAGAGGCGGCCGCAGGGTGCGTTGAAGGTGCCGCAAGAGAAACGTGCGACGTTCGATTCACGATCACCTCCATCACTCGCGGTGAATCATGCTCGGCTTACTCCACTGGCATCCTTGAAATGCCGGCGAACCACGAGGTCGTCCGCTTCAATATCGAAGCTGAGACTGCACCTGAGTTCAGCTATGCCCAGGCCAACGGCGTGTTGCTTACGCAGTACTGGAGCGTTCTCGATGCGGACGGTTACATGGTGAAGGATCCCGATATCGCTACCGGGTGTGACGTCGACGCAAACGTCGTCTACAAGTTCCTCGAGCCAGGTACGAAACAGAAGTCGAGCGTCCCCATCATCGCGCCAGTCGGCGCGACAACGCTGCGCCTCTCAGAGCAGGGCCACGGCTGGGAATGGGAAATTCCTGCAGTAGCCGAGATGCCGCCGACCGCCCCCGCCGCTCCGCCGGTTGAATCCCCCGCTCCGTCCACGGCTCAAGAGTGGACACCAATAACAACCACCGTTGCCCAGAACCCCGTCGACAGTCGCCCCAACCCTTACCCGAACTCGCAGGACTCATTCGGCCGAGATACGGGAACAAGCGGGGCAACCTTGGTCGGGTGTGGCGATTGGCATGAGTACCAGCCAGGTACAGGCATCTATTCAGACGGCTCTCTGGACTACGCCGCAGAGTGCCTGCCCGGCGGATCTATGGCGCCGAATTAGCCTCACCGTCCTCATTGACATCAACCGCGCGGCCACCGGAGGAAACCGTCTGTGCAGGCAGAAAAGTTTTCATACTAGGAAATTCAATTCGGCAGGTTTTAGGCCGCTATCCGCGCTGCCTTACAACTGACCGCGCCGGTGGACGAAGCAGGGCGACCCACTGAACCGGCGCCCCACGATTTGATTTGCGGCTAAGAAGGTCCGTCGAATCCGCATGACCGGACTGTCTGGTATGTATTGCTGACACTTCCCCGCCACGGGGCCGAGCAAGGACACGACGATGAACACACAGCCCGGTTGGTATCCAGATCCTCAAAATCCCGCGGCAATGCGCTACTGGGACGGCAACCAGTGGACGCCGCACTCGCAGCCAGGGCAACCGATTCCCTTCGGTGGGCAACCGCCGAAGAAGAAAGGCAAGGTACTGATACCGATCCTCGCCGTACTCGGTGGGCTGATCGTGATCATCGTCGGACTATCGATCGTCACAAGCCCGTCGTCGACAACGAAGAACATCGCCTCCGAGACGACGCCGCCAAAGATCGAACCGAACCTCGCAGATGCATCGACCTACAAGGAGGTCGACGAGCGGGAGCTGGCGCTGATCCTGAAGGACATGCGAGCACACGCTGGCCAGCGCATCATCCTGTATGGAACGGTTGCGCAGTTCGACAGTGCAACCGGTCCTGGACAGTTCCTCGCGGATGTCGGAACCTCCGCGCTCGGTATCGGTAACTACGAGTCGGCTCACATGGTTGGCGACCCTGCCACACTGAAGCCGTTCGTTAGGGATGACGAAGTGAAGATGTTCGTTGTTGTCGATGGCGAGTATTCGTACACGTCGACCGCGGACTACAAGTTGACGGTTCCTCAGTTCAAGATCGGCATCATCGAGATGGCCGGGAGTTAGTCCATCGCGACTTTTGCGGCTCCGCGCCAACACATTCGGGCGTCCGGATCGTCTCGCCACAGCGTCGGCAGTAGTGCGTCCGATGGCCGCCGTTGTGAGCGGTCATGCAGCCGCAGACCTCCCAGCCCACGAGGCATGTGTTCGCCGCCAGCAGGTGCCCGCTCGGGCAGCGCTGTGGGGCTCGTTCCGTCGACCGCATACTTTAAGATTCGCACACCTGTTCGACGAGTGATAGCGTCGGTTCCGCGGGGTCCGGAGGGTAAGGGAAGACCAGCCGGGCCCTGCCAATATGCATTCATTCACGGCACGAAGTAGCATCGCCCGGTGCGCGTTTGCACCCCCCCGCGACGCGTACCGGCCCGCTCGACGAGTCCCCCCGATTTAGTTCGAGCGGGCCACCTATGGACTGTGCGCCTTTTCTTTAGTCGGATTTGGGCGCACACGGCCCGCTGGTTGTTACTGACGAGCGATCGGGCGGGCCACCGAGAACTGCATGCCTCCTGAGTGGGCTGGGTCGGGCACGCATGGCCCAATCGGGACCGGCCGGGCAGCCGCAATCCGATTGGGCCGCCTCTTGCCAAGTTCGCCGCAGTTGGCAGACTGGAGAACCGTGAAGCATCGAAATCCCGACCACAACCCAGAGATGACCGAGGCTGTTTTCCAGTACGGCTCAGACGGATACGAACTGCCCGTCGCCGAGGTGAAGCGGCTGATGCTGGATGTCGAGACCATCATGAACGGAAGAGGTACGGGCCTGGTTCGTGTAACGATCGACGGCGCAGAGAAGGCATTCCTCATCTCAGCGGGAGCGCTCGTCACGTTCCATGTCCCCATCGGAACCCTGAACGAAGACCCAGACGAGTAAGTATCGGTACTCCAGTCCCCCGCTTCACACGAAGTGGGGACTTCATTTGTCAGTCGGGCCGAAATATTCTCCAATGCAATCACTCTCAACGGCTGACTTTACACACATATGTGTGTAAAGTTCTATTTGTAAGGCGATGAGCCCTACGAAACAATTCAAGAGAGTGGGAGGTTGAGATGCCCGACAAGTCGGATATCTACTTCGCCGTCAGCATGGTTGTGGCCTTGCTGCTCGGATGGAGGGAGGTAGAGCATCGGTTCCGAGAGTGGAGGGAAAAGCGCGAAAGGCGCAAACCTCGACACCGACGGAAGTGACCAAGTAGAGCCGGGGGTGTCTGTAGCACCCCCGGTCCTACCGGACCATCCTCCCCCTCTCTCGGGTTGACCGCAACGAAACAAGAAAGTGAGACACTGAAACCATGAAGCGTTACCTGAACAGGCGGACGGGCGCACTAGCACTCTTCACGGTCACCACGGTCGCTCTACTGTCCGACAACTTCACCCCGACGCGTGCAGCGATCTGGGGTGTCGCATGGGCGGCCGTGGCGATACTGATAGTCACCAGCGAGGTTCGGCACGCACGGGCTGACCACTGAGATGATTCGGTACCTCAGCAAGGGTGAGATCGCCGAACGCCTCGGCCTGTCGCTCGAAACCGTCAAGTCGTACGACCGGCGCGGGTATCTGCCGCCAGCTGATGCGCAGACCGGACGGAACTTCGGTTGGCTGCCGGAGACGATCGACGCATGGGCGGAATCTCGCCCCGGCCGAGGTGCGCGCACCGATCTCGCAGACTGATTGGCGACAAAATGCCCCGCCCGATCCGAGAGGATGGGCGGGGCATTTTGTCGTCGAGTCTCGTCTACATATCCTCGCTGAGGATTGTGGCCTCGTCTGGAACCGACTCTTGCCGGGAACGCTCCGCAATCTTTTCGACAAGTTTGTCGAGCGCGGCTGGGTCCAAAATTCCGGAACCCATCTCACCGGAAACCGCCTTGACGATCTTCCTGTGGACAGAGAGTGAAGTTCCCGGTTCGCTCCCGAATCCAGTCGCTACCGCAACATGGTCTGACTCCACAGATATCTTGATCGGGAACCACGCATCTACGTCACCCTCCTCCGACGCGTGCACTGCGCGCAGAGAAATATTCACAAGAGGCCGACGATCTTTCACGAGTAACTGACATGCCGGAATGGAGTCCAGCAGGTGCTGCCCCTCAAATCGTATCGAGCGCAACGACGGACGCATGGAAGACTCGTCCTGATCATCCGAATCCGATATGCGGAACCGTGCAATCGTCAGATTCAGCTTCGATAATCCTGCTGCCTTCAAGCGAGCGCCTATGATATCGAGAAGAAATTCCGATGTGGGGTGAATCTGACCAATGCCCGATTTTCCTTCAGCTCCGGCAAAAGGCACATAGCCCTTAAGTTCGGGACCACCAGCAAGCTGGACCGCGTTTGCGGCCGCACGGGCGGGCTGAGATGTTGCCCTCTTGACTTCCAAAATTTCACTGCCGTTTACAATGTGCACCTTAGTCGAGTGCTTGCTAGGAACAGCAGTGAGCGAAGGCCTTTCGCCAGCCTCATCGATTTCGGCCCCGTAGGATCGAAATGATCCAAGTACAGCAAGATTTCCATCTTCTTGAATCTTTGCCGACTCAAATACGTACCATTTCGCCACGCCTACACGAACGTAGCGCCCCAGCACTACCTCTAATTGCTGGTGCAAAACACTAACATCCTGCGCCTTGTCGAAAGAAAACAGACGCGACACGTGACCCTTCTCTGGTGTCGGCTCTTCCTCATATGACAAGACTAGTCGAGCAATTTCCTCAGGGTCCCAATTATAGTGTCGAGCTAGGCGTGCGGCCACCTCTTCTGCTCGACCTTGGTGTGCAATGCCAAGGTCCCTCGAGGCCTCTCGGAGCCATGCAAGCTTTACCCCGATCAGTGCTTTCTTTGCTACTTCGTGCCGAACCTCGGTGGTGTCGATACCACCGTCGTTAGTTGCAACGGAGGGCACAAGCTCATCCTCCAGGTAGGACCGGAGATCGTTATGGATGAACTCACTAATGTCTGGAACGTCGACGGAATCACGATTCGGCACATCCGACGGCTTACGGAGGGCTCGGCCGCGCTCCATTGCCATGTTCAGCAACTCGGTAATCGTCGAGTCGAGTTCCTCGTCGGGGATTAATGATCGAGCCTTCTTACTCACCATTAGGCCACTCTCCCTTCTCGACTGCGAGCCGATACATTTGCAATATTACCCAAGCTGCCGCCGTATTGACAGCATACCATTTTTCTGCGTTGCCGACCTCAGATTCGTTATTCAGAATGAAATCTAACAACGATTCCTGAGCTTCGATCATAGACATCAAAGCGGGAATAAAGAACTTGTTTTCAATCTCATCTTGCGCGGTGATCTTCCTGAGACTCTCACCGTAACTATCAATGAGGTCAAAATATTCGTCTCGCGGAAAATCTTTGTCTTTTGCCCACGTCTTTATTCCGTAAGACGCCACGCACTCTCGACATTCGGGAGGAATCCGAATCTGGGTCAACGCTAAGCCTCCGATCGCATGCCGTATGCAACCATCAGCGCAAATATCGGCTGCGCAACAATTGCGATTAACAACGAAGATGCAATCACGATTTCTTGGACCGGTCGCCAGTTCGAGCCTGAGTACATGCCAAGCCAAGCACTAACGGCACCGATAGCAGCAATGACGACCAAGCCGGCAGAGATTTCGGGAACGCGCAGCCTACGTAGTCGAGCGACGCGCTTGCGCCCTGGCGCGGTCAAAGTAATCGAAATGTTCAGTGTCGCGAGAAGGAAGCTTTCGACCGTTAGAAACAGTGACAAAGCCTGCACATTCGAGAGTGCAGGCTCAGCACTAGACACTAAGCGCCCTAGGCGGATCCAGACAATCAACCATCGAACAGTCAGGGGAAGTGGTTTGCATCACGACAACATACCAACTGTTCGACACGCGACTACCACCAAGTGACTAAATTGCGAAAGACCATGCGAGTCTGCGGCGATCGCGCTGGATCCGGCGCCTCTCAAGATGGATCAGGAAGTGGCCTCATCGTGCAAATCTTTCCTTGCCTGGAAATGAACATCATCCAACCGGAACCTCGGACCGCTTCACGCGCGCAATCTCGGACAACCCCAAGCCTTCGAGGACCTCAACTGCTGCGTTCCCCAAAGGAGTGGCGTGGTGAGAAGCGTCGCGATCGTGTCGGCACCCCCACCTACACTGCACCGCGCGGGGTCGGGAGGGTAAGGGAAGACCAGCTCGGCCCCGCAATCTGGCATTTTGAACACCGAAGTCGGATATCATTTCATTGCTGCGGCGACTGTGAGTGGTCAGTTCTGCCGCGCAAGGCCTGCCCTCCGGCTGTGGACTCGCCGGGGGTGGGCCTCACCACCCGTCGCGCCGCCATGTTGAGCCATAGGCACTATGGACGCGCTGGCGAAGTGCCTGCCTGCTACTTGAGCACCGTATACACCAATCGTGGTTCGGCCCCATGCCCGAGAAGTAGTATCGCTCGTGCACGTTCGCCTTTGCCGGCTCGACGTGCACGGCCCGCCTAGGTGTTACTGACGAACGCTGTGGGCGGGCCATCTGGAGTATGAAGAACTCCGTTTACGCGCACAGGAATCGGCGGCCCTCCCGCGTCTCCCGCAGTCCGGCGTCGAATCTCGTCGAGAATCTGATTGTTGGACAATTGCTGCAGCGACATTCTTGTCGGCGACAACGGCACGTTTTCTTCTTCAGTCATGAACCCGGCGGCAATCAACACCTCCTGCACAGGCGCATCGAACAACGCTGCGACGCGCCGCAGTACCTGCGGCGTTGGGGACCGAGCGATCCTTGTCCACTGACGCATCTGGGATGGATACACACCGAGCGCCCGAGCTGCTTCCTCTGGACTTTCATAGCCGCGGGCCACGATCTGGTCTCGAACCCACGCTGCGAACCCTGAAGCCATGGGCGTTATTTTCCCACGGAATTTCTGAATGTTCGCGCAGCGAAACAGTTCGAGAGTTTTGCGCTCGGAGCAGTTATCCCCATGTGCTGTGCATGAATTGGGGATAGTTCAACACTCAAGTATCTGTGACTCGGCGAAGACTGGTATCGGAACCCTCGGATCCGTAGATTTTCCTCGGCGGCATCGCTCGAACCCCCAAACTTCGAGTATGGCGTAGCCCTGCCGACGCGATCCCCCAGACAGCCGGCAGGGCACCACAAACGGTGCGCCGCTTCCGCCTCGGTTCTCGGCGCGCCCCGGGCCGCCAGCGTGCTGATCACACACTCGCTGGTGGCCCTTCTAGCGACACCCCTGGATTTCGAAAATGCCCGACGAGATTGAGGTCTGACCTTCCTCTCACGCGGTAGACAGCTGCTGCGGCAGTTCGACGTCGGTAACGCGGTCAGCCACTCGGCCCAGTCCCGAGCTGGCAGCACTCGCTTCGACTGCGCCGACTAAAATCTTCCACGGGTCGGGCCCCGGACAGCGAGAGTTGTATTAGCTGATGAAGAACGGTGCATACCGCACGCAATGTCGACGCTGCAGCAGTGTGGTGTACGACGGCCCATGGATCTCGCCGGCCGAACGGCTGAGACTGCAGCAAGATCACCGAAGTTCCTGTCCTGCGGATGTCATTTCGATCCGAGAGCCGCTCTCGGCTTCGTCTCGGGTTGCCACTGTGAGCTCACGCTTCACGCGCCCCGCCTAATTGCGGCAGAGGGTGAAGTCGGAGATGAAGAAGACCCCAAAGTTACGATACGGCTACCGTTGCAGGTATGGTCGGATTGTAAACGCATAGAGCTGCTGTTGTTCGTTTACCAGCCCTGACGGTCCCCTATCTTGTGTGGCCGTCAGGGCTGCCCTGTTACAGAATGAAAAAGCCCGGATCTAGTTACCCTGGGCAACTTTCTGCGACCGGAACCTGCAGAATCTAACGGACCTCGAAACGGAGATGTCGTGAAACGGAAAGCGCTTTGCCTCACAACCGGAGCTCTCGTCATCGCCTTCGTAGCCCGATCACTCGGTTCACTGGCCGCGGCTCAGCCCTTCGGCGTACCTCTCGGGCACCGCCTCGTCCGCTGAAGACCTGACAGAGCCCATCCACCGAAGCTGCGGGGCCAACAAACTCGGCCCAGTTTATTCGGCCCATCACACCGTGTGAAACAGCAAAAGGCGCCCCCACCGATTCCCGGTAGGGGCGCCTTTTTTACAGAACGGCGAAGCCGCTTCGCGTGTAGATAGTGGTTCCGAACTGGCTGATTCGGTTGTACTGAACCTTCACCCTGTCCCCGGCGGCCAACGGGTAGCTGACTGCAGTTCCGCCGCGAACGTCATAACCCCCGATATCGGAACTGGTGTTCACCACATTGCCGTTCACGAGGATCCGGATTGCAGACTTATTATCCGAACGGCAGTTCACATTGGCAGTCAAGATAGCGCTCGGATGACTCTTCTGAACCACGAACGAAGTGCCATCCATGATGGTGCCAGGATTGGGCGTAAAGGCAATGTCGGACCAACCTACGGGCGGAGTCTGATCGACCTCAGTGCCGCCAATGGCTACGGGCTGATCCTCCGCCGAGATGGTCATCATCGTCCGATTGGCCACAACGGTCGTAGCGAAAGCTCCGGACTGATTCCGATATCCCAGGGTCAACACATCGCCGACTGCCAGTGTTGTGTTGGCCATCCCCATCAGCTGAAGAGCGCCGTTGTAGTTCACAGACCCTGCTGACTCGGTGCCGATCAACGTGCCGTTCTTGTAGATACCGAGATAGGCGGTGTTGTTGGAGGTCGTGGTGAAGTGCCCAGTGAACCCAATGCGGACGGGACCAGACGTTGCACTGACAACGCCGTTGCCCTGAACCACTGTTCCCGGAAGCCCTGGGTTGGCGATCATTCCGGGGATGGTCACCGTTGTCACTGTCGATGTCTGGAAGTTGGCGCCGAGGATGATGCCGGTGGGCGTGAAGGAGCTGAACAGAAGCTTCCACTCTGTCCCCGTCCAGAGGTGAGACGACGTGATGTTCTTCCATTCGGAGCCAGTCCAATAGGCGCGTTGCGTGATTTTCTTGTACGAGTTCCCGTCCCAGGCGTGTGCAGACATCGGCTACTCCGTCACGTGGTAGATCGCGCCCGTTATCTGGCCTGTCGTCGGCAGTGCTGTAACTATCTGGTCGAGGTCGCCACGCCTCGCGGTCGCCGACGTCGTACCGAGCGCGAGGTTCGAGTTGCCCGTTCCTGCTCCGATCGCAGCTCGACCTGCTGCTTGGTCGACAGCCCGCATTGATGCCCGGCCCACGGCGGTTGCATCTGTGATGTCGGCCGAGGAGGTGTCCACCGCACCTGTTCGTCCGTTCACCGAAGAGACCGGCGAGGTGGGATAGGTAGCTTCCAGCCAGTTTGTCGGCACTGATGCCGGATTCGCGATAAGCCGGAAATCTGTACCCCGATCACCGCGAGTGCACCAGTCGCCGCGCTCGCCACCGAGTGCGATCATTCCCGCCTCTGAATAGGTCACACCGCGAAATGACGCGCGGGCTTCGGCTGGGATCTGTGCGGCGAGGATCTTGCCCGCGCCGTCGAGGTCCGCTTTGGTGGCGAGTTTCGCTGTCAGACCGGTGACTTGAGCTTCGGAGTGCGTGTGCGTCGTCGGGGCTTTGCCGTCGAGTGCACCTTGGAGGCCGGTGACATCTGCGACAGGGTGGGAGTGCGCGGTCGGCGGGCGGGCGTCAGTCAGTCGCGAATCGCCTTCCTGCACTGACGTGTCCGCCTTGCCGAGTGAAGTCTGAATGGCGGGTGAGGTCTTCGCCTTCGTCACAGCTTCGTCGACGAGCTTTGGTGTCGTGACCGCGTTGTCGAGCACCGAACCGGCAACGATTCCGTCAACCGCGTCCTCAGCTCGCTGCGCCTGCGTTGTCGCGTCTGCGACCGCCTGCTGCGACAGTTCGCGCTCGGTGACGAACTGCGCGCCGTACTGCTCGAGAGTCTGGTCGACCAGGTTGGCCGTGTTCTCGATGCTGATCTTCGTCTGATGGACATCGGTCTGAATCTCCTCGACGTCGCCCTTCGCCGTGACTACGACGTTGAGCGCCTCGGCGACGGTCTGGCGGTCGGCTGCGACTGCGGAGGCTGCGGATTCAACTGCCAACCGATCCTGCGCCACCTGTGCAGCATCCTCGGCAACGTCTTGGATTCCAGCCGCGATCTGCTCGGACCGTTCAGCGGCAGACTCGGCACGCCCGGCCGCATCGTTGGCCCCAGCAATCGCAGGAACAGGAAGTGTGATGTCTGGTCCCTGCGACATGTCGAAGACAAGGCTGTCACCGGACACGGAGATGCCGTCGACGCTTCTGCCGGCAGGACCCGGCACTGTCGAGTCCTTCCCTGGCGGACCCGGCGACGGGACGAGGATCCCACCGCCTCCGGACTCCTCCTTCCCCAGTGTGATTCGTTCACCGTCACTGCCCACGAGGATCATTTGTTCACCTTCTTCACCTGTCCGGTTTGCAGCTCCAACTCGACTGTCGGCGTCGCAGTGGTGTCCTGGTACATCAGCCAGTATTTGGTTCCTGCGGCAATGGTCGCGACGACTTCGGACTCGATTTTCAGCGATGCTGTGCCGCCTGCAATGGTGAACTCCCACTTGATTTGTGAGGTGCCAGGTTCGCCGAGAAGGAAGTACAGCTCGTGCCCGTCAGGGAAGTCGGCGCCGTCGTCGAATCGGTACCAGTACACGAAGTCACCGACAGTCGGCAGATTCAGAGCGAACTTTGGTGTGGGTGTGCGGATGTCGCCCATCAGCTTCCCTTTCCGTAGATATCGCGCATGACGTCGGCGATATCCGGCGCGACGTTGGCGGATGCACTGGTGATGTCGTGGCCGTGATCGGCGAGAGTCTCAAGCAGTTCGGCGGACGTAGTCTCAAGTTCTTTTGCCAGGACGTGAGCGCGGATCGGTTTCGCTGAAACGGATTCGGAGGTCGTCGGCTCATCGATCCCGGCGGGACTGTCGTCAACCACCGGATCGGGCACCACGATCTCGTAACCGCCAGCCAGCATCAGTGCCAACGTGGCAGCATCATTCAAATCCGCTTCGTGATGCAACATGCACGAACCTGGCATGCGATCCATATTCCGCGCCCGACCGGACGAAGTGGACGGAACCACAACAACTTCCGGCAATTGCATCCCGAACGACGGCTGCGCCCAGACAATCACATGGTCGGCCTGAATCAATGGCTCTGAAAGTCGGTAGCAATTCGCCGGTCCCGCATAGCCCTTAACGTCCTCAAGAATCAAAGTTGCAGTCTTCACGGTTCGTACTCCCCTAACATGTATTCGACAATCGTCACGCAACCATCAGCGCCCGAACCGAAGCCGCAACCACCTCCGCCAGCGGGAAATCCGCCAGGCTGGCCAGGATTACCGCCTCCGCCCGATTGGCCTGTCTCCCAGAGGAAGGTTGGCGATTCTCCAGGGCCAGTGAAAGGTCCAGACGAACCGCCACGCTTCCCCAGGCCCGCACCGCCACCGCCACCGGCGAGAAGGCGAATAGGTGACGAGGTGACCGACACTCCGTCGGTGCCGCTTAGCCCGCCAGCACCACCACGCATGGTCCCCAATCCGCCGGCCCCGCCATTGTCAGCGCCGGAGCCGCCATTGGCGATTACGTCCCAGAACGAGGAACTTCCGCCATCCTGGCCATTCGTGCCACCCGCTCCGACCACAATCTCCACGACATCAGGGATGTTCCGCGCAAACACCATGAAGCGATCCACTGCCGCGCCTCCGCCGCCACCGGCCGCCTGATTGCCGCCGCCGCCAGCTCCCCGCAAAATCAAGTCGAACTGGTAGCAACCACTGGGCGGAGTCCATGCGAAAGTTCCTGGCGTACGGAACACTTCCATCTGCGTGTACCTCACGAGAAACGCTCGATGATGTGAACGATGCCAGCGCCGCCGTTTCCGCCACGGCCCCAGCTGTTGCTGTTGTTCCCAGAGCCTCCGCCCCCGCCACCACCGCCAGGGAATGCGCCAGCGCCAGCCGTAGAGCCATTGTTACGAGCACCTCCCGCGCCTCCGCCGCCGCCAGTCGGGACAAGCTGAGATGGAACCTTGCCCGGCGCATTGGCCGTGGTGCCACCCGGAGAAATGCCGCCCTGACCACCCAGGCCCTGGGTTGAGGGGTAGGACGCGGAAGTGGTGAATCCGCGTCCGCCGCCTCCGCCGCCGCCATGCAAGTCATAAGGAGAAACGGACGACCCCGCGTTGGCCGGCGCTCCAGCAGCCTGCGTGACCAGACTGCCGAAGCCGCCAGGAATCATCCCCGTACCACCCGGGACCCGATCCCAGTTGCTTTGATACGCGAAGTCCGCAGTAGGGCCTCCGATTCCGCCGCCAGCCTCCAGGTCCAGAACCCAGGAACTACCGCCAGGTTTGCCGTTGCTGTCCGTGCTGATAGCGCCATCACCAGGGTATCCAACCTTGATGGAAATGACCTTCGGAGTTCCGTCAGCATTGAAAAGCATGCTGCCAGGAATGGTGAAGTGGTTTTCTCCACCACCAGATCCACCCCCGCCGCCGAGCTGGGAGGCTGGAGCAATATCGATACTCCACTTCCCCGAAGCGCCGCCGCCGCCAGCACCAACCATGATCACATCCCACGAAATCGTTCCCGGTGAAGCCGTGATGTCTGCGTTGCCTGTAAAGGTGCGCGTCTTACCGAAGATGGTGAGTTGAGCAAGCTCCTCACGGATCTCTTCGATGGTTTTCGAGTGGTCGGTGATCAATTGAAACTGCTCGTCGAGCGACTTGCCGTCATGTTTGAACGCGTTCTGCGCACCTTGCCACTTACCTAGAGCGCCATTGGTCAATCGCGCCTTGGCTTGCTCCTCGGTCTCCAGCTGGCGAGCGCGGAAGAGACCGCGCCCGAGGGAGCCTTCAGGGATGGAGCCGTCAGGAGCGGTCAACGATCACACCTCCTCTTTCACTTCATCCGGCATCGTCGGCTCGGGCGGGATCTCGACATGAGGAGCGTGCTGTCGCAGCAGCGCGGCGAGGATCACGATGTAGTTGCCTTGCGCTCGGACGAACCGGACGCACACCCGGATTAGCCTGCGATCCTCTTTGCGGCCACCTTCGAGTTCGGCAACCTTGGCCTGCAACTGTCGAACTTGTGATTGCTGCCGACTCACCCATGCCGCGAGGATGCTGGTCGCTGCGATGCCGAATGCTGAAATCCGTTCCGGGCTCAGTAATTCCAGCAACATCGATCACTGCTCCGTGCAGGAAGGGACGCGGTGCCGGCCAGCGCTCGATGTCGAGCCGATGTTTCGCTCGATCGCCCGCACGAGATCGGAAATCACGAAGACTGCCTGATGGTTCTTGGTGTATCCGAGCGTGGACTTCTTCTCCGCTGCGAACCATTCCCAGACCGGCAGTCCCCACGAGGCGATCAGGTCGAGATCCGCGGTCACCGCATGTCCGCGTGCGTAGATCTGATCGAGTGCATTCTGCACCTCGACCACGGGTCGGTCCGCCGCGTCGGCGAGGTCGAACGCGAAGGCGGACGCAATGAGTCCGGTACTCGCGGGCATCGCCGGGAGTACTTCGTCGTGGGTCTCGTCCATTGCGATGCGGGAGGGCTGCACGGGGGCGAGCGACGGCAGCCCCCTGGTCGATCCGAAGTTACTCGAGGCCAGCGACGTCAGTACCGATATGAGCGCCGCGGTGGCGGCCAGGGTAAGCGCATCGTGCCAATTGATGTCCGAGAGCGTTCCGGTCGCCGGGATTGCGCCGACGAGGGCACTGACGAAGGTGCGGCCCACTCGATCGGCAAGGTCGATCGCGAAGTTCCCGGACGTGAGTGCCGTCGATGTCGAGAGTGCGATCAAGAACGAGACGAGGGCCGCCAGTGCCGCCGAGGACAGCGCTGTGGTCCAGGCGACGGAGGCAATAGTCGCGCCGGCCCCGAGGAAGACGAGCACTGTCTGTAGGAATGTCTTGCCGGTGCGATCGAGCAAGTCCAGCCAAAAAGCTTTCGTGTCGACCGAGTGTGTGCCGACGAATTCGACGCCGACAGTGAGGGTTCCGTTGGATTCAGCCATGGTCAGTAGTTCCTTCGTTCGTAGTGATCGGATCGAGTGATGGACTCGTAGCCGCGCGCCCATCGCCACAGGGCCCAGACGGACGATCCAGCGACGCTGATAACGACGCAGGCGATAGCAACAGCGGTGGTCACTTGACTCCCAACGCGCGCCAGGTGGCAGGACCCACGATGCCGTCGGTGGCGAGGTTGGAGCGTCGCTGAAATTCGCGGGTGACAGCCTCGGTTGCCGGGCCGAAATCCCCGTCGACGGCGATACTCGAATACGCGGGGTACGCCCGATTGAAGAGCGCCTGCAGGTAGCTCACGTGCACGCCCTGGCTACCACGCATGAGCGTCGGACGTGAGACGGACGGCCCGGGCGTGGGTGTGGGATTACCGCCGCGGATACGTTGCACACCAGCGTCGTTGCGGGGGTCGCCTTCTCGGTAGCGCATCTGGAAGTGCATCTCGTCGGGATAGTTCCACGAGCGCCCCCAGTACACCTCGGGATATAGCTGCAGACCGCGATTGACGGCAGCGACTTCGTTGGCCGGCATCGTGTACCTGCCCATCGGCCGGATCGGCGCCCAAAAGTCGAGCGACACGCCCGCAAGGTGATTGGAGTTCGCTACGGAATTCTCGAACGACCAGCCCCAGACGGGCGAGGTGAACGGACGCACGTTCCGGTGTAGCCATCCCGCGAACGATCCGAGGATGATCGCAGGAGCGCCGCGACGTAGCGGCGCGGTATCCATGAACGGTGCGGTAGTGACGATTTCACATTCGTTGCGATCGCAGATGCGCCAACCGGCTTCAGAAACGCTGTTGCCCTTGTAGGTTCGAAATGTCATGACTACCCCTTTCGGGATGTAGGAATGGAGGGCTCTAGAGGCCCAGATGTGCGACGAGCCGGTCAGCGATCTCGCGACCGACATAGGCGTCGGGGTCGACGTCCAAGCCGAGGTTTCCGAGAAGTTCGACCACCTCGTCGGTATCGACGTCGAGACGCGACGCCAATTCACTGACCTGCAAATGACCGGCGGGAGCGGAGGGTTCGGGAACGTCCTCGAATCCCATCTTTTCGAGCACCACCTGCTTGAGCTCGGCTCGATCGGACTGTGGCAGCTGCGCCACGACTTCCGTCCAGGAGCTCTGTGGAAGGTCGGGGGTCTCCATGGACACCCACTCACCCTGTGCAGTCCACCTGTCCGCCACCGCATTCTTGGGTGGTTGATATTTGAGTGTTGGCTTCGCCGATGGCCTGGCGCCGAGGATCCACATACGCCAGGACTGCATTTCCCAGTACTCAGTTCCGAGCATCAAAGGAGCTCCGACCACGCCCGGCATTCCCGTGAACATCCACAGGAACGCCTGGCGCGGATTACGGAGATCGCAGTTCTCCCGCAACGGAAGACCTTGGCCTTCCCATGCCGGCCACTGGTCGAACGTCTTGCCGCGAACAAGTCCTTGCTGTTCCATCGTCAGACTCCCAACTGTTGAAGTGAGGTGGCGAACGCTTCGATCCGCTCCCATGCCTTCTGCACGGGGTCCTCGAGCGCGCGACTGTCGCCGATGGTCACGGTGCGTGTGACTGGCTGCTCACGTGACCAGGACAGCCCGACCTTGGAAATCCGGTCGATGTAGATGCGGCCGGTCTTGTCGTTCTGCATCGTGAAACCTGCACGGTCGCCGAGCCATACGTGGCCGGTCTCGCCGATCAGGAACGGCGCAGCGTCGCGGGCACCGAACTCGATCGACTCATACGAGCGTGTCGCCCAGATTCCCGCTCGGAGAACCATGAGCGAGGAAATCGTGTACGCCTTGCCCGCACCGTCCTGGAAGTACTCGAAGTATCTCGTCCAGCCCTGATTGTTGGCCCGCGCTACCAACCGTGCGACCATCCAGGCGAGCACGGTCCCCATGTAGAACGGTTTCAGCACGGCGTCCGCCACACCGCCCATGGGTGGCACGCCGGGAATCATGGCGGTCAGATCGCCCAACATCTGCACTGTCGCCGACATCAATTCGTCGACGCCTGGGGCTGAGCTACCGCCCGTGACGACTTGTATGCCCTTCGACGGAGTCTTGCGGAACCGATACCTGTCCAACCCGGTCTCTTCGCCGTCGCGCCACACCGCAAGCGGCAGCGACTTATTCGTCCGCTTGCTACCCGGGATGTAGTACTCGGCCGGGATTGTGGTGTCGGTTTTGAGATGCGACGTGCTTTCGATGAAATCGCCGATGAACTTCTCGACGGTCATTTTCAGCCCGTCGAATCGAGTGCCACCATGCGACGTTCCCGTGAACCGTCCGGACCGATCTTCGAACGACACGACCACCGTCCCGTGACGCAGGTTCGCACCCGGCCACGGAGGCGGATCGCCATGCAGGTAGCGGCGCACGATCGGGGTGATCTCGCCGTCCTGCATCATCGTCTTCGCGATGTCGTGAAAATTCTTGAAGCGCGAGCCCGCAATCCCCCACAGCGCACCGGAATTGAGCGAATCCATGAACTTGATCGGCTTGACGACCAGAGACCAGGTGGATTGATCCAAGTTGGTTCGGTTCGCCGGATCCATCGGATCGTCCGGCATGGCCCAGGTCGAGTTTCGTTCCCGGTGGCACTGGAGGTCGAGCATCGTGGACAGCACCCACGGGATCGGCCCCGGGAGGATGAACACGCGCGGCGCCTGGAAGTGCTCACTGAAGAAACTGTTCGACCAGACCGTGTACCACTTGAGCCGCTCGTAATCACTCGAAAACGTCGCCACGACAACTTGATCGCCGTTGTCCCGCTTGTCGAGTTCGACGTACTCGAGGAGTCCGCCCCACCGCGAACCCGTGTACTCGACGGTGATGTTGACGTTGCGTTTCTCGCCGCGCTGCATGCGGCCCCACTCGTCCCAGAGCCACTCGCCCACAGGATGATCGAGGGGATGTTCCAACTGCCCAGGACCGGTGTCCCCTTCGATCAGATCGAAGGTTCCGCCGTACTCGGCCTGCACCAGATGCTGCAACCGCATCTCGCCGTCCCACAGCAATGCAACCGGCGGGATCTGGCGTTGATTCTGCTCACGCCGCTCTTCGGCCCGGGTTGCTTCCCAGATCGCTTCACATTGCTCTTCGAGAGACAGTCCGTGATCGATCACGGTCACCGGCGGCCACCTCCTGTCATTGCATGCCGATAGGCCGCGACCATCGCCGCGGCTGAACCAGCTGGATCATCGCGCCGCCCGCCGGCGCGTTGGTCACCGAAACCCGCAGAGTTTGCTTCTGCGTCTTCGGCGGGATGACGTACTCGAAAAACCGCCCGGGAACGGGCATCCGGCCAAGCAAGTTCGTATTCGCAGCATCACGAACCATCAGCTTCATCGGATCCAGATCGACCGTGAACCCACCCTCGAGCGCACCGATGGACGGCATGACGATGGAGCGGTTCGCGTCATTGCGGCCCGACAACTTCGACACGCCAGGTCGGCGTTTGCCTGGCGGTCCCTCCCACGACACGTCGGGAAGGATCCAGTCACCGCGAGTGCCGATCCACTTGTGCCGCATCGGCTGATCCGTCGGATTCCAGACCTCGATCTCGCCTGACCCCGACGAACTGCCGGTCGACCACTTCGTGACGTAGTCATCCTCGTAGTAGTGCGGTTGACCCGCCCGAAGCGGAATGATCGGATTCGAATACTCCACGACGAGCGGGTCAATCCCCGGATCGAAATCGGGCTGCTCGTACAACTGCACGTCGAGGAACCGTGTCGAATTCTCTGTAATGACCTCGATGCACGCCAATTTCGCATCGTGGTCCCACTGATCGACCCGATAGTCGAACGCCTGCCGGAACCGCGAATCGATGTCCTCCTGATCGCCGTCGGCAACCCGATCCGCGGAAACATGGAACCCCAGCGCAAGATCTCGCCAGTCGTTCCACATCCCCTTCATCGTTCCGCCCGACTCGGCGTTCGCCGCCACCCACGAAGTGCGGACCGGGGAGTCGAACAAGCCCTTGACCTGATCGACTCCCAAGTCCACACCTTCGGTGCCGGCATCCTCGCCATGGACAGGCCAGAAACTTCCATCCGTGCCGTGGATGTTGATCGTCATCGATGCCATGGTGACCTCCCAGCCTTACCGATCATCCGAATGGCCTTCCTGCATGCCGCATCATCTGGCGACCCTGAGCACGCTGAGCGCTGTGCACCGCGGCCATGCCGTCAGAGAATGTCGGGTTGTTGATGTTGACCGAGTAGTCGTTTCCACCACCGGCATTCGGATTGATGGCGAGCGTGTCCAAGTTCGCGATCTTGGCGATATTCGCGAACTCGGGCGCGGTGAACACCGGCTCCGGAGCGCCTGACTTGTTCAACGCCAACCCGCCGTGCGGGATCATTCCGCCCTGGTCGTAGAGCTTGATCGGCAAGGTCTTGAGCCAATCCTCGACCCAATTTCCCGCACCGATCGTGACCGGCAGTTGCCCGTCGATCTCGCTCTGAGGGAACGAACGCGTCACGAAGTCACCCAGCGGATCTCGCATTGCCTCCGCAGCCGAGGACTCCGGCAAGGTGGATCCCGGCTTCGGCTTCTTGAACTCCGGAAGCGGAATATCCAGCCAACGAGAATTGATGCCGAATATCTCAAGCGCCGAATCGACCGCGATCCCCACCAGATCGGCCCCGTACCTCTTGAGTCGATCCTTCAGCGAGAAATCGCCGTTGGCTTCCTTGTCCTTGTCCTCCTCGACCTTCTTGCGAGTCGCGGCGAGCGAGTTCTGAGCCGAGTACACCGAAATATCGGCCTTCTCCTTCTCGAGCGAGGTCGACTCGGGATCGTTGTACACCTTGTCCCGGGCCAACTGCGCATCCAGCAGAGCAATCTCGGCATTGCGCACCGAAATCGCATCGTCACCCATCTCGCCGGTCAGAACAGGAGCAGGATCGTTCGACGTCGAACTCTTTCCGTCACGTTTCTGCTCCAGCTCGCGAACCTTGAGCTCGGCCTGCTGAACCTTCAGCTCCGCCTGGTCACGATCGGCCTGCGACTTCTTGTCGTTGGCGTTGATCTTGTCCCGAGCCTCCTGCGCCTGAATTACCGCCACACGGGCGGATTCGAGTGCAAGAGCATCCTTCTCGGTCCACTCCACCGGCTTCTCGCCACGCAGATACGCACCCGACTTGCTGTCCCAACCGTCGATGAGTTCGTTCGGCAGGTGGAACTTCACCGGGAACTGCGACGACTGAGCATTCGCACGGTTTCCGCCGATGCCCGATGTACCGTGAGCACCGCCCGATTCCGCCGACATGCCGGCGATGGTCGCCGCCATGTGTTCCTTCGAGATGCCGACCTGGAACTGAGTGCCCGCAGGACCCAAACCGGCTTGCAGACCCGCCACGCCGCCACGACCGTTGAAGAAGTCGTACGTGGTGTACAGACGCTTCACCGATCCGGTGATGCCCATGACGATCTGCTGCAACCAGCCGACAAATCCCGAGCAGTCGAATTGCGTCGGCCCCGTACCGCCCCAGAGGTACTTATTACCCTCGACCGATCGGCCGGCCGCGAGCCCTGCCTCGATACCGTTGCGGCCGCCTTCGGCGAACCGGGGAAGATTCTTCAACCGCGAGTCATCGCGATTGATCATCCCCAGCAGCCAATCCCACTTTTCCGACGAGCGGCCGTTGACGATCCACTCGCCCTTGTCGACCCAGGTTGTCGGTACGCCATCGCGGCCCATTCCGAGGAAGCCGTCAACACGATCGGTGCCCGGCCCTGACGTGGGAAGTCGTGCGCCGTCGGCATTTCGAGGAAGCCGCCCACCGTAGTATCTGCCAGCGACCTGAGGCAGCCCCTGTTGGCGATACAACTCATTGATCGCGTCGTTCGACCAACCGCCACTCTGCTGCGCAACGGTGTAGAGCTGGTTGAACTGAACGGTGACCGTCTTGTCCTTCAGCGCGTCCAAGGCTGCCTTCGCGGCCCCGCCGTCGATCAGGAACTTCTCAATCCCCGCAATGAACGCCTTCGGGTCCGCAACCTTGCTCGACAGGTCGAACAGTTCCTGCAAACCAATGTTCTTCTGATCCTTGAGCTTCTCGATATCAAGATCGGCGCCCGGCTTTACCTCGAGCTCGTCGAGGTACTTCATGAAGGCGTCGGCGCTGCCCGCATTGAAATCGAACTGCTTGAGGTCGAGATCGATCCCGGCCATCGCCTTCAGATTGTCGAATGCGATCATGTTGTCCATGGCCGTGCTCAACTTCATCTGAAATTCGTTGTCGTCCATGTCGATCCGGATCTGGCCGCTAGGCAAATCCGTAACGTCGGCGCCCATGCGACGCAGTTCCGCCAGGATGCTCGGGTCGAAATCCTTCTCGACCGTTAGAACCTTCGGCTTACCTGGCTCGATCTGCATCATCTGAGACCAGACCTCAGCAAGACCCTTGGTCACATCGTCGGCGCCCTGGAGACCAACCTGAATCTGGATGGCACGCTCGTTATAGCCGAGATACTCCAGCGCATTTCGCATGTCGCCGATTTCGATCCCGAACGACTTACTGGTGCCTTCGACCTGCTGCTGAACGCTCGAGAAGATCTCGTTGATGTCCTTGCCGGCGTTTGCCATCTGGACTGCGTTCTGGATGATCTTGACGCTGGTATCTTCGAGATCTTGACCGTTTTCGGTCAGTGTCGAAATACGCCCGTTATCCAGCAGCTCGGAGCTTGCACCCTTCGTCTGGTCAATCGGCGCCGCTTGCAACAGTTCACGAGTGAGCTTGTTGTTGTCGTTCGTGGCCTGCTTTTCATCGGGGTTAATGCCCGCAATCAGCTGCAATGAGCGATACATTGCATCGCTCTTCTCGGTGGCAGTGGCCGCTTCGTCGCCGATCGTCTTCAGGAGATCGGACATCTCCAGATAGCCTGGCGTGAGTTCTGCAACGGCAGCACGCGTGTTCTGGAACCGTCGCCTCTGACCGTCGAGCCAGATGAATGTTTCCATTCCAGCTTCGGTTGATCGGTCCAACTGCGATGTCAGGTAACCAAACTCGCCGTTCGTCCCCGAAATTGCGCCGGCAAGTTCCTTGTTGGTGACACCCAGGCCGCTGAGTGTCGCCTCAACCATTTCAGCAGAATCTCGAACCGCAAGATCCTGCTTCATGCGCTGGTTGAACGAATCGCCGGTACCGAAGAGCGCATTGCCGGCGTTCTGCCATGCGCCGCCGGCCTGGGCCCAGATTCCTGGACCGTTGGCGATCAGCGTCTTTTGTGCTGTGCGTGCCTCCTCGATTCGGCTCGTCAGGGCCTCTGTGGCCTGTTCCGACATGGCACCACCGGACGCCTGCAGCGCCTTGGCCAACTCGAACTGAGATTCGGCGGTGCCTTGTGTGGCGACCGTCAGCGCTTCGTGGAATCGCTTCGACTTCTGAATCTCGCCATTGATTCCCGAGTACGCGACCATGCCACCGATGAGCGCGATGCCGACCGGACCCCCCAGGGCGCCGGACACCGCGCTCATTCCGCGACTCAAGCCGCTTGCAGCAGAACTCATTGCCGAGAGACCGGCGGCGCCGACGCCGCCCGCAGCAGCGCCCATCCTCGAGATGAACGACGTCGTCCCATGAACTGCCTGACCGGCCAAGAGGTGAACCGACGCGTAACCCTTCGCCTGCAGCGCGGATGCCTGCATCGCTGCGGCCGTGGCCTTCTCCTGCGCCGCGTACGCCCGAAGCCCCGGCATCGCGTTGGTGTACGCCGCGCCCATCTTCCCCAGGACGGTGTTGGACGCCGTCATGCGAGCCGCAAGGCTCGATGCCCGGTCGCTGAGAGTGAGCATTGTTCCGCTGAAACGGCTCATCGAGCCACTCGCAGCGCCATATTGTGCGGCGTTTACCCGCACGTCAGCATTGAACCGGGAGAACGCCCCACGGACGCCATTGACGGTGTTGCCGGTCGTCTGCCACATTCGCTGGTAGGCATTGAGCGGTTGCGTGCCAGCGGCTGCCTGCGCCGTCAGGGATGCCATCGATGGGGCGATGCGCGCCATGATCGCTGGCACGGTCTTGAACAGGAAGAATGCTGCGGCGAGCGCGGTAACAACGCCCTGGTTATTCTCCATCAGGCTCGACAGCGCGTTCAAGACAGGAACTAGCACGCCATCCGCAAGCTGCGCTGTGAGCTCGAGAGTCGACAGCAGCAACGTCCACGACGAAACACCCAGCGCGCCCGATGCTTCGGCAAGCGAGCCGACAATGCCCTTCACCGCGGGCCACGCCTTGACGGCAGTGTCACCGAGTGAATCGAAAACGCTCGTGAAGAGGTCCCACTCCGAACCGATCTTCGCGCCGTTCTCCGACCGGAATGCTGCGAACGCTTCCTTGCCGGCCTCGCCGAACTTCTGCAGCTTCGGCAATCCCTGATTGAACACGCGATGATCGAGCGTGTCCGCGAAGGCAGACACCTTCGGCGTCACCACATCGATTCCGGCAGTGACATCCTTGAGCCAGTTCGCCGAACGACTGAAGGTGGGCTTCAGGGCCGCCGCGCCCGCACGACCCATCGCGGCCATCGTGTTGGACCAGGCGGCCGAGACGGTATTGCCAGCGGTGGCGGCACCGCCGATGTTCTTCTCGATGGCAGCCAAGTAGGTCGCCGAATCAACCTTGCCTTCGGCGACCATGTCCGACAAGGCCTCTTGCGTGACGCCCATTTCGGTGGCGAGCCACTGGTAGATCGGCAGACCTCGGATTGCGAGCTGGTTCAGATCAAGGGTGTATGCCTTGCCCTTGGTTTGAACCTTGTTGATCACTGCGCCCATCTCTTCGATGGACGTTCCGGCGATCGTCGCCGCGTCGGCAGTCAGTGACAGATAGCGCGTCAGGTCCTGGCCGGGCTTTATTCCGGCGGCGACGGCCGACGCTGAAATCGTTGCAGCTTCACCGAGACCGAAGGATGTTCCCTTCACCGAGGCAAGGGCGGAATCCATGATCTTCGCGGTACCGAGAGTCGTGTGCCCCAGGCCTTCGAGCTTGCCTTCGGCATTGTCGATCGCGGTGAGGCGGCCAAATCCCTTGTACAGCGCCGTACCAATTACCGTCGATACCGCGGCGCCCGTAGCCGCGGCCCCCGCCATGAGGGTCTTCCCCATGGCTGCCGACATCTTCGAGCCCATGCTGTCGCCGGCCTTTTCGCCCTGCTGGACGACCTTGGACAAAGACTTCGACACAGCCGCCGGAATGCCGTCGGTACGCGCCGCGATCGGGACGTACATGGTCGCCAGTTCAATGCCACCGGCCATGGGCCACCTCCAGTTATTCAGTTGTCATCGAGGTGCTTCCACGTCTTACGTGTCACAATCCGGCCGATTGTCGACCGCGAAACGTGGAAGAGGGCAGCAAGATCGGCGTAGGTGCATCCACTCGAGGCGAGCGCGCGCACTGCCAGAACTTGCTGCGTGGTGAGCTTCGGCGTCCCTGGTTTGAGTTCGTCGTCGAAGGTTTCGCTGGATTCGGCGTCGAGGATCTCGGGTCGGTCGGCAATGGCGAGCGGAACCTGTTCCCGGTTGTCCGCCTTGAGTCTCTTGCGAAGCTCAGAGACTGGTAGCACCGTTTTCGGCTTGCTCTCCTCGGGCGGTGTGACGCCCGGGCGTGGCATCGGCTCAGGGCGCTTCGCCTTCGAATTGCCTCCGCGCTGCCAGTTTCCGCCCTGGATTCCGTCAAAGATTCCAGCGAGCAAGTGTGCGTGCAGATCCCAGTGAAGATCAGGATTCTTGCGGCGCATATACGCGCCGTTCGGTGGGGGGTACTTGAGGTAGCACTTGAGGTCCCACCATGAGAGATTCGCGGTGCCGAGGAAATCCAGCGATCTACCCATCGGGAGCAGATCAGCTTGGATCGCCTCGGCAACCTCCTCCTCGTCCTCTAGGTATCCGAGGAGGCTGAGGATTCCCCCACTGGCGTCTTCGACTCGTTTTCCCAATGAGTGTCGATCTGGCCGAGCTCACCGTCGGTGAGCTTCTCGAGGATCGCGTAATCCCTGGCACTCACGTGGAGGCTGAGCATCTTCAGAACGATGTCTCGGCCAGAGCGCCGCACTGGCTCCAACGGCTTCCCATCTTCCGGCTGCGGCTCGTTCTTGCCCGAGAGCCAGTCGTAGAACTTCTTGGACTTTTCGACCGGGAAGTACTGGATCTTCGGAACCGTGAAGAAGAGCGGATTCTGACGCCCCTTGATCGGGATCTCGAACTCGATCTGAATCGAAGGATCGTGGGCAGGAGTGACGCGGAAGATAGCCATGGTTGGACCAAGCCTTTCGAAAATGAAATAGCGCAATGTCGACTACGTGAAAGCGTTTGACGGACGGGCCTGTTGGTGTCCCGCCCCGTGAAGGGCAGGCCCGGTCCAATGGTGTTGACACCTCACGGGGCGGGAGAATGCGGTCAGACCGCGGCGACGGTCACAGCGCCGGGAGGAGTGAGACCGGATCCAGACGCGGTCACGAGACCGGCGCCGTTCTTGAACACGACCGTGAACGGACCACCGGTAGAACCGGTCACCTCCACGTTGCCGGCGCCGACGGTCGGGAGAGCCTCAAGCGCGGTCCTCACGGCTGCGGCCGTCGGATTGAATGCGATGCCGTCCGTGGTCTCGCCGTCGACGTACACGTTCCATGCACCCGCAGTAGAACCGCCAGGCAGCGTGAACAGCTTCGTCACGGAACCATCAGCGGAACTGATGGTCATGACCGCGTTGTTGCCGTTCTTCTCGAACGAGGTGATTTCCACTTCGTACGAGATCGTGTCGGTGTGCACGTACACACGGTCGCCGGTCAAGCTCGGCTGGCCGTCGGGAATGTAGTTCCGCACGTTCGTGTCCTCATCGACGGTGTCGAGGACCCACGAGGAGTGTGGCAGCGTCTTCTTGTTCTTGTTGACCGTGATCACGTTGCCGGAGACCACGACGTTGCTCTCACCGAAAACGGTCTTGAGCACGGTCGCGTTCTTGGACTCCATGAACTTGAACTTGAAGACCAGGCCGTACTTGGTCTGAAGGACTTTGACGACCGCGCCACCGAAGGCGTTCTTCTCGGTCTTGTCTCGGGTCTCCGACTCGGTCATGCCGTCCTCGCCGACATAGCCGTGATCGAGCCAGGCGGGCGGAAGGGCAGAGCCGGCCGGGCCGGGCGCCGGAGTGCCGAGCGGAGAACGGAACACGACGCCGTTGGCGAGCGGTTCGGAGGTAAGGATGTTGCCGGCAGAAGATGCCATGGGATGCCCCTTTCAGGCAGAGTTGGCCGTGCCGCGAATGGCGGTGCACGGCCTACGAAGTGATGTGTCCCCTGATGTCGAACTGCAGGGTGAACTGGTAGCGCGGCGTCGACGATTCGGGATCCGGAAACGATTGCGGGACACCGATCGTGGTCACCTGACGGATCCTCGGCTCGGTCGAATCACGCTGCGCTGCTTTGAGAATCGAGAACGATCGCTCGGCGAGCCTGCGTGCGCGGTCTTCGTCGTTGTCCCAGCATTGGAAAATCACCATCCGCGAGGAGAGGATGATGTTGCGATCACCACCGCCTGCAGCGCGCGCTGTGACGGACCTGTTCGGCCGGGGCACTGGGACGCGGGTCGACACGTCCGTGTTGTCGCCGAGCTTGTCGTAGAGATAGTTCGTGACGATTTCTTCGACAGGGTCGAACTCGATGACCTCAACCACTGGACGCTCCCGCGGCGCGGATGAGGTTGTTGTGCTTGGCTTCCGATCGCTTCGCCTGCACGGTGGTTGCCGCAACCGATACGAATCCGCGGCCCTGCGGCCGCTTCTGCCCCTGCACGGACGAGAGGGTGTACCCGGCAGCGTTCCCGCCGACCGCGGCATGGACTTTCTCCATCGTTCGATGCAGATGACCCATGACCTCGACGCCGCGACGGAGTTGCTCGAGCGCGTGGGGATTCCAGACGATGTCAGCTTTGCTCATCAGTTCTCCACTTTCTTCAGTGCGATTGAGCGGCCGGGCGTGAACCCGAATGGGCCTTTCGTCCAATCGGAGTCCTCGCCGTCGACTTCGAAGTCGTGGTCGTAGCCGGGAATCACGACGCGATCGAGAGCACTGATCGTCACCTCCGGCGGTGCGAGCACCACGAGGCCTTCTATGACCATGTCTCGGTTCGGCTGGTTCGGCTCCGACATGCCGTAGTCCGAACGTGAGCCGTAGCCGTACACGAGAGTCGGTTCCGGATCGGACCATGATTTCTTCCGGTTGCGGCCGGCGTCGAGTTCATCGGACTGCTGGAACCGACGGATCCCGATCGTGTGAGCTCGAGGAAAGGGCTTCACGAGAACCACTCCGTGTCAGGAGTTCTCGATCGATACGCACCCGGAGGCGTCATGTCCACGGAGAACGCCCGCGTCTTCCGCTTCGGGATACCGAGTTCTTCGCGATCGTCATCAGTCAGTGTGAGCGCACCAGGCTCGGCGCCGCCGTATGTGGTCGACGTCTGAAACGGGCCGGCGCCCTGCTGGACACTGCGCACACCTTCGGGGTTCTGAAGGTGCCGGATCAGCATCCGGGCAACGACCTTCTTTACTCGGATCAGTGGCAACTTGTTGGCGGTGATGCGGTCCTCGATATTCGGATCCGCCCGAAGGATGTCATCCTCCGCGTCGGCGATCTTGACCGCAATCTGCTCGTCCGACGCCTCGGTCGGAGGGCCGATCCAACGGTCGCGAACATCCTTCGGAATTGTCCATGCCATCGGGTCGGCACCTCCTAGTTTTTAGTTGTTGGTCGTAGCCTTGGCGGGTCGACCGCGACGCTTGGGTGCCGCTGTTACAGGCTCGGGCTCGGGCTTAACCGTTTCCGGCTCGGGCTCCACCGTCTCCGGTTCAGATACGGATTCCGCTGCGAGGTCGGGCGTCAGCTCCTCTTCGGTGGCCGGCGCACTTACGGTTTCCGGAGCGACCTCTTCCGTTACGGTCTCGGATTCGGTTGTCGTCTCGGTCTCGACCACGACGGGTTCCGTGACCTCAGGCTCGGGTGGCGGGCCGTCCCAGGCCGCAGGATTGGTGATCCTCGCAGCAGCCCAGGACGGAACCGCATCACTTGGCCCGAAAACATGACCGACGCCCGACTCGTCCGCGACATGCACAGAGGTGATCAGGCGTGCCATCAGAGAACCTTGGCGATCATGGTCGCGTTGGAGTTACCCAGGATCGGCAGACCGATTCCCGAAGCCTTCGTCCAACGACCGATCGGATCCGGATTGACGTACGAGCCGACGACAATGCCGGGCGCCTCGGTCTCGTCGATCGAGTATTCGGGTTCGATCGCTTCTGCGGTGATGCCCCACAGGGTTTCGCCCAGCTTCGCCGAGGTCGTGCTCGATCCGCCGATGTAGAGAATCGAGTCATCCGGAATCAAGCGAACGGCATTGCCGTTGTAGTCCTCGACCTGCGCGTCGCACACCTCGAATCGAGGATGTCCGAACGAGGTGAACAGGGCCTGGACCGCCTCGAGTGTGACGATGGTCTGCGTCGAACCGACGGGGAGAACCATTTCGCGGATCGCTTTGTTGCGCATCAGCGAAGACAGAACGCGCTGCGAGGTGATCGCCCGACCGGGGTTACCCGAGTTCGAGACACGGAAGACCGAGAACCAGGACTCCTGATCGAGGACCGGATCCGCGAGTCCGGACCACAGGGTGGCCGCGGTGACGGAATGTCCGGGCTTGCGGTCGAAGTCGGCCTCGATCTCCAGGCCGTCCTGCGCCAGGCTGACCTTGCCGGTCACGAGCGCCTGCGCCTTGGCGATGATCAGGCGAGTGCGAATCGCGTCGGCCAGCTCCACAGCATCCTTGAGGATGTAATCGAGAATCGCGGAATCTGCCTTGCGCAACCGCAGACGGTCGTACTCCCCCAGTAGTCGCTTCTCCGAAAGAGGAGGCAGCTCACCGGAAATGCGAGTCAGACCCTTGCGGGGCGACTGCGGAGCCTCGGTGTCCCAACTGCGGAACTTCGCCGACCGTTTCAGTCCGTGCTGCGTGATGTTCGCCCGGAAATCCACATCGTCAATGAGGACATCAGGGAGAAGGTTGTCGATCACCGACAGGTCGTTGACCGGCTGATCGGCAAGAGCCTCACGGGTGTAGCCCGTCAGCTCCGCCGGAGTGATGTAGTCGCTATTGAGCACAAGTGCCATTGCTCAGACTCCTTAGAAGTATCGGATGCTGCGGGCAGTTGCCTGGCCGGCCGCATTGACGGGGGACGGCAGCTTCGCCGCCAGGATGGCGCCGTGCCAGTGCAAAGCGCCGACCACAACAGTCGCGCCGGCGGGGATCTTCACCGCAGTGAACAGATGCCCCTCGATCGGATCCTCGTCGCCGTTCTTCCACAGGCCGTAACGAGTGCCGACCTTCTTGAGCGGGTGGCCGGACTTGAGGTAACCCTGGGGGTAGTGAGTGGCGGGCGTAAACGTCGACACGTCGATGTTGACCGGTCGTGCCGTGTCGGTGCCGTGTGCCGACGCCAGCCAGGACTGGTCATCCTGACCGAAGCGTTCGGTCCTGATATTGAGATCCATCTGGATCCCTCCTTCTTGAATGTGTTGGTCTACTTGGAATTTCGTTCCTTGTAACGCGCCCTACCTGCCGAGACAGTCGATTCCGTCTTCTGGTGGCCGGGGTTACCTTGCTGCGGGTTGGGCAGCGGACCACGGGGAACGCCCGTGAGCGGATGCGCCGCCGCGACTGCCACGATCTCCGTGGTCACCTTCTCGTTGAAGTCGGCGGCTGTGGGGTCGAGGTTGAGCGAGGCGATCCTGGCCATGAACGATCGGGAGTCGATCAGCGAGCTGGGGTTCGCGCCCTTGGTTGGAGCGAGCAGCAGAATCGCGTTCTCGACCTTCGCTTCGCGTTCACCCTGCCGTGCGGCAGAAAGGTCCGTGGCGAGCTGCGCGGGATCCGGTGGCGTGTTGCCACCTTCGCCGGTGAAGGCCCTTTGAATCTGATTCCACTTCTCAGCGGCGTCATGATTGTCCTTCGCTCGCGTCTCCCACTTGCGGGAGTGGTCGAGTTTCTCCTTCACCTCGGCCGGCGTCATACCTTCGAAAACCTTTGCCCAGTCGACCTCGTTGGGCTCGGGGTTCGGGTTCGGCTCCGGCGCCGGAGCCGGAGCCGGAGCCGGATTGGGGTTCGGGTTCGGATTCGGGTGCCCCTCCGGATCTCGTCGGGGGTGACGCCGTGCGGCGCGATTACCCGACGGGAAGAAAGGATCCGAAATAGCCGGCGCAATGATCGTTCGATGAATCTTCATTTCTGCTCCCGTGCGGGATAGGTCAGCACCGTGCGGCGCCGAAGGAGTTAGGAAGAACCGAGAATGACTCGCATCTCGGCGAGAATCGCGTCCGTACCAGTGGCCGTACGCGAAGCTTGGGTATACGCCTCATCGAAGCGCTGATAGTGGGCAGGCCGATCAAAGGACCTGCCTGGCCGCACTTCTTGCGCGCCGCAGCGACAGTTTCCGTGAGCGCGAAACCCCACCGTTGATTCCAGGTAAACGGCGCCGCGCGTACAGAGCATCGCGCAGAATGCGCAGCACTTGCCTTCGGCAACCCGCTCATAGCGCGCGCCAGGCTCTGCCTTCGCATTGTCGAAGATCGTCTGCCGATTGCCGCTCCAGATCGCTTTCTGCGCAACCTCAGCCAGCCGGGCAAGCGCATCCGCGCCACGAGCACCCATCGCCCAATCAGCCGAAGACAGCAAGCCCTCCGACGCGGGAAGTGGCGACGGCTTCGCTCGATAGGGCAAGTTCGGCGCAGACTCGTCATACCAAGCAGCACCCAGATTCGACGCAGCAGCGGCATACGGATCCGTCACCGCGGGCAACGAATTCACCATCACCGATCGGAACTCCGCGGAAGGGAGACCCTGCGCCGTGTCCCAGACGTTGACGATCTCATTGATCGCCAATCTGTCTAGGTGGCCCAGAATCTCCTTCCGTTCAAGCAGGCTCGTTGGCATTGCGCCTACTCGACAACTCGATCACCTGAGGGTTTGAAACTTGGCCAGCAGCCTTGCGTAGAAGGTCGGGAAGCTCCGCTGCCATCGCCAGTCGCTTCTCCTCTGTCAGACGTAGCTGGTCCTGCTCTGAGAAGCCCATGTAGTCGTACGTGACAGGCGAGTCCGGACGCAGAATCCCTGAGCCGACGAGCTTTTGGCCGGCGTCAGCCGTCGCAGCGCGCGTCGGAGTCGACGCGTCTCGCCATCGAACACCGATCTTGCGGAACGCGTCCGCGTCTACCTTGCCGTCACGAGCGAGTAGCGACAGGAATGCGATCTCCCGCCAGCATTGTCCGAACGTCCCTTGGCGACGCTCCGCGCGCTTGACAAGCCGATACTCGGCCTGCCTGATCGCATCCGCAGATGCAGGGTTGTCGGTGAAGAAACCGAGGTAGGTCGAGGGGATCCCAGCCTCGGCGGAAATGAGCTGGGAGTACATCTTCACTTGGTCGATGTACGGGGTTGGCGGCGCCGGGTGGAACTCGCCCACCGATGGCATTTGCCCATCCTCGGTCCTCGGAATGACATTGAAGCGACCCATCGCCGCAGTCCAACCGGCGAGCCGCTTCTCGCTGGCCGACGAGTCTTCGGAGACACCGAACTGCTCCGGCTCCGCACCCAGCGCATATCGCGAAGGCGCAGTGTAGAACTCGCGATTGATTTCCACACCCAGCATCGTGCGAATTGCAGCATCGGTGTAGTACATGACCGGGCGAGTAATCTCCGATCGGCCGTCGAGATCCGACGCTCGATCACGATTGACCATCCGTGACATGAAAACCCGACCCGCATTGTGATCATCACGCGAGACGACATCGAGCTTCTTTGTGCGCCCGTTGCGTTCGAAGCCGATCGTCGAATTGGGCAGATACAGCGTTTCCATCTCGACTGCACCGGATTCTCCACGAGTCTGTGACAGTCCCGCGAGCGCCCGCCGCGTCCGATGGTTCCGCAAAGTCGTTGCCGAAGAGGCGGACTCCACAGTGATAAGTACGTCCGGTTCACCCTGACTGGTGTCGCCGCGGCCCACCGTCACGAAGTCGGTTCCGGCGATCAGCGCGTCCAAATGCGCCCGACCAGCTTCCACGTCGAGACTGTTCTCGCGGAAGATGTCGTCGAGTCCCATGAGGTCCTGCACCGACGTCCAGCCGAGCAGGTCGATGCGCTCCTCGAGAACGTCCGCCACCGTCCCAGGCCAGCCGAGGGCCAAGCTGAGGTCTTTCAGGCCGGGAGGGACCGAAATATCGAGCTGGCGTGTTTTCTGCTTGGCCTCGTAGAAATCGTTCTTGATCTGATTCTTAGCAGCGAACTTTCGGATCTGCGCGCGCAGCTGCCCGACGAGGCGTTCCTCGTCGTCACTGAGGGTGAGAGTCCGGAGCGAGAGAGCCGCGATGCCACGCCCGCCGAATAGCTGCGAAAATCCTTTCATCACAGGGTGACCGCCTTCCGCGAACGCGATGTCGCCTTGATTCCGCTGCGGATGGCAATGCGCCACATCATTCGAGCGCCAACCGCACACACCGCGCCGTCGACCTTCTTCTTCGACTCGCGGTGTTCCTTGCCGAGACCGACGCCGATTCCACGGGCGGGGCGCCGGCGCGCGTTCTTTACGTGCTGTTGCAAGATTTTGTCTCCGTCATGAGGGATCACGCCCGTACTCCCCTCCATCGCGCCGTTCTTCACGTCCGAGGTGAATCGCTCGGCGTGCTCGATGAACACCTTCATATGAGCCGGTGAGCGCATGTCCCAATTGATCAGGTGCGCAGAGTCTCCCGACTTCACTGCCGGGAGTAGCCGCAGCTTCTGTGCGTACTTCTGAGCCCAGGCGTCGGCGTACGGCTCCCAATAGCGTTCACCTGTTTCGTCATCGCGAGCGTCGGAAAGGTCAGCCCAGAAGCCGACGACCGAGTACTTAGCGAACGTCTCGTGAACCCGGACGTCGACCGCGTCCCGATTGACGATCCAGTCCTTGTCCTTCGGGCCGCGCTGCCAGATACCGATCCGGAATATGTACCCGTCCGACATTCGGCACCCGACCAGGGCGGTCGCGTCATCGGACTTCGATCCGTCGAAGAACATCACGATGCGATCGCCGCGCTCGAGCACACGAGGATCAGCGTTGGCGTCCCAATCCTGAGGAACCACCCAGGCGTCCTCGGCGGCCGTGATCTGGTTGTACCACTTGCGCCTTGACTCGCTGGGAGGGTTCGCAGAGTTCAGGATCGACTTGACGATGCGACCACGCGGCTTGGTGTCGAGCCAGGTCGAATCGCCCGCGATTGCGCGCACCACATCGGGTGCCGCCTCGGCACTGAGTGGCGCTTTCGGTGGCGCTTCCAGCGAGTCGTACAGCAGGCCGAAGTCCTGAAACTCCGATTCCTCGCCCTGGGTCGCTTCCCATGCTTCGCGAACGACCTGCCCGACCGAACCCTCGTTTGGGCGAAAGGCATTGCAGATGTCCAGCATCCGAGCCGTGCCGTCTTCGGACTTCGCAGCGTTGCCCTCGATGGCGCCCGCCATCTCGTGGCCGCCGTTCGACGAATTCCAGTTCTGCGTCTCGCCACGAATGATTAGCGTCGGCCGGCCGCCCTCGATCGCCATCGCCGACGAGGTCACCGCTTCGATCTGCCGAGTGTCACCAAGGCCGTAGAGATTGACCTTGCCGATCTGGATCCCGTAATGCTGGCGAGTTTCCGCCGGCACCAACGACGGCAGGAGCTTCATCGTGTTCTTGGTCTGCTCCTGATTGACCGCGACAATCTGCACCCACGCGTTCGGCTCCTCGCGACCGATCGGACGATCGCCGTCCCAGTGATCGAACGTCACCTCGGCGAAACACGCTGCGAGCGCGAGACATGCCGCAACCGGATCCTTGCCCCAACCCTTCAGCCTCTGCAGGACTGCCGAGTGATACAGGAATCCGCCGTTCTCGTCGACCGCGAAGAACCAGAGAATAAAACGGGTTTGCTCGGGAGTGAACTGCCATGGCTGACCGCGCTTGTCCCTGAGCCACTTTCCTGCCCAGGCGAGGACCCGCCATCCGAGACTGGCCTCGGGCAACACCCAGCCGTTTTCGTCCCACTGCCACGTCGGGCCGATCTTCACCGGCTCCCACAACAACCCCGTTGGTGGAGTGGCGTCGTCGAGCTGCTCCTCGTACCAGGCAATGATCTCGGCGAACTCGGAATCCGCAGACTTGATCAGAGTCGCCGCGCGACTACGCGCCACGCCTGGACCACCGGGCATTCGCCGCGGTCCTGGCCGAGGCCGACCGCTCGCCCGCCTCCTTCTCGACATTGCCATCGTCTGGCAACTTCAACTGCCGCATCAACGACGACAGAACAGTCCGATGCTGACGCACCTCGGACACCAGCGGATTAACGACCGGCTGCCCCGTCGACCCGATCGTCATGATGTCGTCGTCCTCGAGCCACTTGACCATCGAGTCGATCAGGTCAGCCTCGCGACAAGCATCTTCGAGAATCCGAAGCTCGTCCGGGCGCAACTCGTATGCACCGGAAATTCCGGACCAGAGCTTTTTTCCTGCCGCGCGAAAGCCTGCCGGCGCTTTTGGCTTGACCATCGCAGACCTCCTCCTCGCTCCAAAAAACCAGAAGCGGAGCACGCATGTTTTTGACTGCTATGCCAACCGTGGGCCCGTGGGGGTGGGGGTAGGGGCATCCCCCCAGGGGGTCACGGGGCGGGCCGGAGTCGCGGCGCGGAGGTCACGTCAGCGTCGGCCCGGGTGGGGCTCAGCTGGTCGGAGGCGGCCGTTCTTTGCTCGTCCAGCCTGGGCCTCGCGTTGAGTTTCCACGGCGTGACAAGGCAAGCAGAGCGCCTCTCCGTTGGAGAGCGTGTCGGTGCCCCCGGACCTGGTGTTGACGATGTGATTGGCCTCGATGTCATGCGGTTGGGCCGTCGCGCTGCCCTGATACCCACACCTCTGACACCGGTATCCGTCACGCGCTTTGACCTGCCTGGCCCAGCGTCGGTGGGCTGCGGTGCTGGTTCGGCTGTGGCCTCCGCGCTCCCAGGCCATCAGTGGGCCTGCCCATCACCGGTCAGCAGTCCGAACCGCCCGTTCAGGGTCGCAGTGAGAACGGCGACCGCGGGTTTGTTCGCTCGACATCGCTCGCGTCGGAGATGAACGACATCGTCGACGATCATGTCTTCGAGTGCTGGCATGCGTTCCCGCCTTTCACTTCCGGGTTCGACATGGGCACGGCGCCGGCCGCCGCGGCGATTGACCGCGACAGCCTGCCGTCGACGTGGCCCGCGTCTTCTGGGTCCTTCGGTCGGGGTCGGCTACCCGACGGAGGGAAGACCCTTGCGGTGTCGCCGGTGGGAGTAGCCGCGGGCGAGCCACGAATCGCGAGGGATCCGGACGCGGACCGACTCGGTCACGAGGGTTCCGTCACTGGCACCGGTGAGTTGTGGCCAGCCGTCGGCGTCCGGGACGAAGCGATCGACCTTCAACCAACGTCGGCTGATTTGACGAACTGATTCGTCGAGCGTCCATCTTGCGCTGGCACCCAGTACCCGGGTGGCCTCCTCGTAGTGCGGGGTACCCCGGCAGAAGTACGGGTCAGCCTTGGTGGGGGCCAGGACGATCCGGAGCATCCGTTCGATTCGGCGCATGGCCTTCTCACCCTCACGTCGGGGAATGAAGTACTCCGGGAACTCAGAATTACTCACAGCCCGGGACTGTCCATCGACTACCTCTGCCATTGTTGAACCTTCCTCACAATGTCTGCACGGAATCCATCGGCCACACCCTGTGCAGAGATACGGCCCGGGATCGATGTTTGGTTGCTCGGCGGGGAAGTCGGACCACTTCGCATTCACGATCTCCACATCCGCACAAAACCTTCGATTGCCCAGCGGATCAGCTTGAGCCTCGGCATCACCACACCACCGTTCCGCAGGTTGGGATCTAGACATGGACGCGCTCGGCGAGTGGCACGATGTATCCACCGACGAGAGAAGTGAGCTGAACCGTGAATGATGGCAAGGGATTGAAGATCGCCAATCTAGTTGCATCAGTTCTCGTCTTGTTGTTCCTGCTCGTGATGGCGTCAGGTCTGTACTGGGCTGGAAGCGGCCCGATCTTCGTGCTGCTCTCACTTGCTGTCACAGGCGGCGTGATCGCGTGGGTTGTGTTGGCAATCCGCGGACTCGTGGTCAAACCAGCGCCGATCCACCACCGCCCCGCGGGGACCTTCATGCCCGCGGGCTGGTACCCCGATCAGCAGGATCCGTCTCAGGTTCGCTGGTTCAATGGCAACGAATGGACCGCGGCAACACTGCCCCGTCGGTGATATCCCTGGATCGTGCGAGTATCAGATGACCCAGAAGTCAATGAGTGCGAAAACGATTCGGATCGCTTCGATCAGATCGAGGATCGTGGTCATGCACTGACCTTGCAGAGTTGAGCGAGCGCCTCCTGCGCTTTCGCAAGGCGTCTGTCTGCCAGCCTCTTGGTGTCGTTAGCCAGAGGGCCGTGCTGATCTCCCCATATGCGATATATCTGTTCTCTATGCGCCGTGGCGTAGTTGACATCCTTCTCGGCCAGCAGGATGTCAGCCTCCCTCACCTTCGGCAGGGCCATCTCGTCAAGCTTGGCTGCAACACCATCGACGATCGCTTCGACGTCGACGGGAGGGAATATGCCGAACGTCGTCGTGCGGGTAAACGCGACGGTCGCAACGAGTTCGAGGACGACCTCGCGTTGCTCATGGTTCATCGAGCGGAGAACCGTGCCGATATCGTCATACGTTCGACTCACTTCAGACTCCGATGATTTGGATGAACGATTGGTGGTCGGGCAGGACTCGAACCTGCAACCTTCGGATCTGCGACCCGCCGCTCTGCCAATTGAGCTACCTACCATTGAGGCCCCGCCTGCAGGCCGGGGCTATTCAGTTGTTCGGCTACCGATCTCCCCGGATCACCGTGTGCCCCACGACAGCGGGGACGTTTGAGCCCGCCCAGGCAGCAGCGCACTACGGCGGGGGCCGTCTTGGTGCGAGCTTGGATTCCATATCCGGCGCGTGAGCAGAACCGGATCGGCGACTTTGACCTGAGCGGAAGATTGTGGCGTTGATTCCCGGAGCACCCACCGGTGATGTTTCGGCTAGTGCATCGACAGATCCAGACGCGCCCCTGGATGCAGAAGGGGCGTGAGACTGATCCTTTCGGATACCTCTCACGCCCTTGCGAGCGAAGCTTAACACACTTGGCGTGGTTAAGGTTTCACGCCGCTTCCTTCCCGCGGCTTCGACTCTTGTGCTCCAAATGCGCGTCGAGGACATCGCCGAATCGGAATAGCTCCGCCCGGGTTGCAACGATGCACCGCGTGCCGAAAATCTTCTTCGCTCGGCGAAGAGTGTTCACTCGCTCGGCCGTCAAGCCCGCATACTCCTCACCCATCCCTCGTGCGGCCTTCGCGATCGCGTGCCGATGCATTTCGTACTCGCGTGCCTCGTTCACTGCGTCCTCATCGAGCTTTGGAATCACTTCCTCTCGCGGCGGACGCAGGGTCGCGAACCCAGCCGTCACGACGTTGCGGATCGCGTCAAGCGCTTCTTCGCTACCGGGAGTGAGGGCAAGTGCAGCGACGTTGCGGTCGAGCCACTCCGCCAGCTCCAAGGTTTTCGGCGGCGAGAAATGAACTGGCGCACGCTTCTCCCACTCGCGGAGCGGCCCGATGAAGTTGGCCGAGTGCGTGCATCCTTCCGGCCAGTACCAAATCCCGCGGGGCTCACACACGAACCGCACCCATGTCGCCAACTCGTGATGCAAGGCTGTTGCCGCGTCGGATACTCGCGGATTGAACGGCAACGGTTGCGCCTGCTCAACTCGGCCAACCCGAGGTCCACCGGACCCGAACTTCTCGTGTTTGCCGACAGCTACGTCGAGACCGGCCATGAGAGTTGGCACCGATCGCAGGATCTCGACAAGCTGCCTCTGTCCAATTCGATCAAGATAGAAGTGATCCGCTTCAGTACCGAAACTCAAGGTCGCCACTCCTCGCGATAGTCGGGATGGTCGGCGTACGACACGGCGAGAAGCTGCATCGACTCCCAAAGTCCAGGAAATATCCGGATATTGACCATACCCTGCCGCGCCTTTGCCACAATCCCCCGCTTCGCTGCTACCTCACCGAGCACTCGCGCCGGATCGTGGCGAGCAATGTGCCTTGCCTGCTCGGCCGTGTGCCCACCCTCGTCGTAGATCGTGATTCCGGCGCCCTCGATCATCTTCAGATCGTTCGGGTCGCAATACGAATCGGTCCGCCATTCTCCGTCGTCGATGCCGGTTCGAACACGCCCTTGGGTCTGCGGGTCGTACCGACTTGGGTGCTGGATGGCAGCTTTCGCCACCGCTTCATCCTCCGCGATCCGCGCTTCGAAGAATTCAACGAAGGCGCGGAAGCTAGCAGTATCCATGCTCATCGTTCCCCCTTGAGTGCTGATGTGGCCATTACGATCCCCGCTTTCAAGCCGTCGGACACTTCCGCCCAATCCTACCCGATTCTATCGACATACTCAACCAATTTCATTGTGTATCAATGTCTTTCACGATCCATCCATTACCAAAAGTTCGAGCAAGTCATTCGGTTCGTCGTCCACAGGCACACTGTGGCATTCGCACGGGCAGCGCCAGATGTGCGATGGCCGGATAACGGTTGGCCATCCGGCCGGAACGGCGGTCTTTCCGTTGGGCTTGTTTCCGATCGTCACGTAACACTCGGGCGACCAGACTCCGGACTCTTGCGGTCCGCCGATGCGGTGGGCGCACTTTTCGTGTCGCCCGGTCGTGCACCACCCAGAGGTCCCGTATTCACATGCGGCGACCATGTCAAAGTGTGCGGCAACCGAATCAGTCACGCTTCATCAACCTCCACCATCTCGATATTGCGCTTTACGTAATCCGAGCACCTGTTGCATCTTTCAATCACTCTGCCCAAGTGGACAATTGTCCTAAATTTGCACGAATCACCGAAACCAAACCGAGTTCCCCATTTTCACCCTCGATCCTTTACTGTGTGTTTGCGCACCTTTTCCAACCGGTTGGAATTTATAGAGTCACTACCGAACCGCGACATCGAGACAGTCCGGACCAAACGACAGGAAAACTAATGCGAATGCCGATACGTGCTCGAAGGATCCTTCTGAGCGCCGTCACCACAACCGCCGTGGCTTCTGCCGCCTTGTTTGGCACTAACGGAATAGCGTCTGCTCAACCAGTCTCGCCCCCGACCTCGATCGTCGATGTCCAAATCATCAGTCCCCCAACACCGCCTGCCGTAGCGATCGAAACGCCAGTCGATCCAGTCGCGCCAGTCGCGCCAGTCGCGCCGGTGACACCGGGAGAAGGACAGGTAACACCCCAAGCGCTCCCAGTCATCGCCGCGGCTGCTGTCGCCTGGTGCGCAAGTGGCGCCCTCGGCTCCGTCCCCGCCACTGCAATCAGCAACTTCCTCGCCGGCACGAACACAGCGTGGACCAATTACATCTACGGAGTCGTAGCTGGCTGCGCGGCAGGTAATATCGGGTCCCTTGCATGGAAGCTACTGCCGCAGTTCTTGAAGAATCAGGCGATCAATGCTGCTGTGTGGCATTGGAAGACGTTTATCGCCCGTTGGTAAGGATGGTTCATGAAAACACGCCTGCTGAAGGTTGCAACCGCATTTGGATTGCAGTTTCTGGCCTTACTGATCCTGTTCCTCGTCTTGGCGATCCTGGGGATTGACGGGACTCCGAGCTGGGTTTACGCGGCAGTCGGAGGTTTCATATTCTGCTTCGCGTTGGCCGCTCAACAGGGGCGACCGTCCGAGAAGGAATAGGCGAAGGGATGAAAGTCCCTTTCCCAGTTGGTGTATCGCTGCCAGGGCAGTCGGGCAGCGATACACCGGCAAGGGATACACATCAAATGCGTACCGACAAAGGCAAAGCGCACTCCCGAGGAGCCCTCCCATATGAAGCGCATCTGTACCGCAACCGTTGGCACAATGATCCTCATTGCCGGGCTTCTCGGCGTGTGGTCGACCATCTTTTTCGTCGAGTTCGTCGCCGACCATATTCTCGTAACATCCGCTGTTGCATGCGCTGCATTGATCGCTGCTGGTGCGGGTCTCATGATACGAGCGTTCTCCCGCACTGCGCACCTTCACGGAGAATTACCCTCAGAGGACTTGAAGGGTAGGAACTCCCACTCGACGTAGTCGTTGCAGAACTCGGTGCCGATCGGGCCGCTCATGCCGACTCTGTATTCGCAATCGTCGAGAGCACCCTGCTCGGCCATTGGGCTGATGCAGTCGTTGTCGAACCAGTGCTGCATCCAGCAGAGTTCGTGCGTGACTTTCGGGTGGTGGTGATCGTCGTCCCAGCTCTCGCAGTCACATCCGGGGTAGTTGTGGCAGGCGGACTCGGTGCCACCGTGGCAGGTGAATTCGATCCGTGGGTGCTCTTCGTCGCCGGTGATGGTGACTGTGTGTAGTGCCTTGGTGCTCATTGCTGTTCCCCTTCCACCCCTGCGCGGATGAATTCCTCTTGCAGAGCTGCGCGGATGAGTCGTGCGGCTCCCCATTGCGCTATGAGATTTCCGCCTTGTTGGAAGAGGTCACCTTGCAGCTTCTCCACCCTGGCGATCGTGGCCTCGGCCTTCGCGACGCGCGCTTCGGCTTCGAACCGCGCCGCTTCTTCTTTGCGGATCTGAGTTATGCGGATGCTGGCCCGCTTGTTTGCGGCCTTCACTCTGGCTCTGGCGCGAACATTGACTTCCGTTATCTGCCCGTTGGTGTGCTGCTCCTCCACAGACGCGAGATGTACGGCATGCTCTTTCACGAGTCCGCCAACCCAGTCGCATCCGTTGCATTCGGGATAGCGGACGGCTTCGTTCAACTCGACCACGCGCAATGTGTGCGCTGCGATGAGGTCGCTCAACCCCGGATCAGGCGAGGTCACGTTCACCCCTCCTTGGCTGCAGCGAACGGGGCGAAAGAGCGCATATCCGTCGGGGTGAAGTCGGCAACCTTGTGTCGTTTCCCGTCCTCCAGGACTCGAAAGACTTCTCCACTTACCTTGCGATACCTGTGGTCGAGAAAGCTGGAAATGACAGTGACGTTCTCGGGCACCGCATCCCATGTTGGCCACTCGGTTTCGGTGGGTACAGGGACAATCGGCGAAAGGGACGACTTCTGCCAATGCTCACCTGGGGCCGTGGTGTGGTCACCGTGATGCCCATCAGCAAGTGCGCAACGGTAAACATGATCGCCATCAAACTTTGCTGCGCATGACCCTGGCTTCTCCTGGATCTCGTAGACGGTGCGGACCATGTGTGCGGCGCGCTCGAGCAGTGTGTTGATCTGCTCTCGATTAGAGCTACTCCCGCACCCGTATCGCGTCGGGCCTTCCTGACTGACTTCGATGTCGCCAAGAGGCGATGTGACATAGATGCGGACCGTGCTCATGAGTTCTCCTGTGCGTTTCTGCGGGCGATTTTGGTTGCGAGTCGTGCGACGTCGTAGGCGGACCGTGCGTGTCTGAGTTGGCCGCCACCGATTCGGGCTTCCCATCCGGCTTTGCGTCGCTCGCCGGGTGAGACGAGCTCGCCGGGGTAGGTGCCGAGTGGTTGTGACCCGTTTTTATTGGGTCGGATCTGGGTGACGTTGACGGGCCAGTCGACTCCGAGGACTGCGCCGAGCACTTCGGCGGTGGCGAGCAGTGCGGTGGGGTCGACTGCGGCGCGGCCTTTCATGTGCCAGCTGGGTCGGGTGATGGTTTCGACGGCGATGAGGTCGATGTCGTGGATTTGCAGGAGGGCCGCGCCGGCTTCGAGGACTGCGAGGACGTAGCGCCGTTCTGCGGGAAATATCTCCCCTTCTGAGGTAATGGTCTGGTGGGCGACGATTTGGTCGCCTGAAAGGACGCAGAGCCCCGTTGCGCGCGCTCCGGGATCGATCCCGAGGACGGTTCTCACGATTCCGCCTTCGCTGCCCGGTACTTGGCGATGCCCCAGACGATCGCGTGCAGCGATCGCAGGTAGTGCACGTCGTAGTCCATGAACGACCATTCCCAGGTGTCGTAGAACTCGAAGTCGCCGCCCTTGAGGCCCCGGTGGCGGAAGTTGTGCAGCGCGCTTCTGGCTTCGTTCTCGTACTCGGCGTAGTCGAGAACGTCATCCTTGATCGCTCGCCACAGTTCGACGACGTCGCCTTCGTAGTCGCGCCGGCGGTCCCAGAAGTCCTCGACGACGAGCTGCGTGAAGATCTCCGACGAGAACTCCCGCCACTGCGAGGTGCCCTGGATCTTCTCGCCCCAGTAGTGCGGGTTGATCCCACCTTCGGATTTGTGGCCGCTGCCGGCGAAGAATCCGAACATGTCCTCTTCGCGAGCGAAGTGGAACGACTCGAGGTCGCCGGTGACGACGAGGTGGCCGGGCCAGGTGATCAGATCCCAGCCGTAGAGGCCCGTGCCGGGCTTGCGGAATCGGAGGTGCCGGTACAGCTCGTCGTCGCGGAGGATCGTCATTTCGTGCTCGGTGACCGACAGGTCGAACTCTCGCTTGGCATGCGCCAGTAGGTCTCGTCTTTTCGTGCCGACTGCTGACATCGATTTTCCTTCGTTCATCCACATCCACAAGTGAGGTACTCACCTAGAGCAACCAGAAGGATTGGTATGTGGTTGGTGTTTATGGGTTGGTAAATATGGTGGGGTGACATGGGTGTCACTTAGACTTGCTCGAAATGTCACTTAGACTTTGCGAAATGTCACTTAGACTTGCTCCAAATGTCACTTAGACTTTTCGGTCTGTTTTTTGAAATCGGTAGTTATCCACAGGATTTCGAACCTCTATCCACAGCCTGTGGAAACAATCTCTAGGTGACACCCATGTCACTTAGACTCTGCGCCATCAGGATCCAGAACAAGCCGATCGAGAACGTCTGGCGGAACCGTCAATTGGTACTCGTCCGCCAACTTCTGGTACCGATTCCCCTTTTTCGAACGAGTCACGAAACCGTTGTCTCGAAGCCACCCGAGGTTCCGGATGACGGTCCGCTCCGAGACCTCCATCGTGCGGCCCAGAAGTCCGATTCCGGGATAGATCCGCGACCCGTCGCTGTCCGAAAACGTCGCCAACATCAGCGCCAGATACTTCGCGCCCGAGGGCATGCTGACACGTCGGACGATGCCCTCCCAGACGAACCGATCGACCGACTGCTGCCCGTCCTCGAACTCGATCGCTGGCTCTGCCGTCATGGTTCAGTTCTCACCTTGCTCGCCCGGGCCGCCACCGAAGAGACGGCCCGAGCCTGTTGCAGTTGGACTTACTCGGCCGGTTCTTCGCCGGTTTCGAGAAACTGGATCGTGGTCGCCACCTCGGCGCTCGTCAGATCTTCGAGCCCGGAGAGTTCCTGTCCCTGCGGCCTCTCGAGTCGACTGGCGAAGAATGCCGCCCGCTCCGACACTTCGATCCCGTGCTTGTCCAGCGCTGCGAGCAATTCCTGCAGCTCGTCTGGCGTCGCACGCGCTTCGATGGCAGGCTGCTCCGGTTCGGCCGTCACACCGAGCGCGGCAGCCAAGCCAGCGGTGCCACCCTTCGGCGCCGGCGCACGTTCCGACGTCACCGACGTCGACTCGGCCTCGATCACCTGCACAGCGTCCTCGAGGACCATGCCCGAGAAGTCGTTCGGGTACGCCTTCTTCCATGCCGCAGCCTCCGCGCACTTCGCGAGCTGATTGGCCGGCATCTTCGCCCACATCGAATTCGGAACCTGCTGGCCATCTTTCGAATACGTCTGCACGTACTCGCCATACATCGCGACCGACGAGTACTTCACGCCGTTCTTGACGACGATGTACTTCGCTGCCAGCGGTGGACGATTCGGGTCCAGCCAGACATCATCCCATCCGCCGTCGGCGCCGCGCCAGAACGGACCCTCAACCGCGATGTCGTCACCAGCGAGACGCGCCAGACGATGACCGGTCACCCGGTAGCCGTCGATCCCCGTCTGGATCGTGTACTTCATGACCCACTCTTCGTCCTGACGCTTCGCCCGCTCGTTCCACACCTTGATCTTCGTGCGGCGACCGAGCATGTAGATCTGCTTAGCAAACGGATCCAGACCCGTGCGCTTCGCCTGATGGAAGAACAGGTCGAGGTCACCCTTCGGCGCATCCTCGACACCGAGCTGCCGAAGTGCCGCCACCTGCACATCGGTGAACGTCGACTGGGTCGGGTCGATAACGAGATCGGTGGTGTTTCCGCGTACTGCGATCTGATTTGTCATGCTGCAGGCCTTTCGATTTCGGCCGGATCGGCCTTCGTGTTGGATTTGAGTGCAATGCCCTTACCGTGCGGGCCGCGGGTCGCGATCAGCAGTCCACCGGCCTTCGCGGTCCTCGCCCCGGCCATCGCGTCGAGCACTCGGGACTTGACGCCAGTCAGCCGCTTCGCGACGTCCTTCTCCTCGGCGACGGTGGTCAGGTAGTCGTGAGCGAGATCCGGATCGAGCTGGACCTCTCGGTCATCGATGGCAGGATGTAGGCGCCGAACCGTCGCGTACGTGCTGATCGAGTCGTCGAGTTCCGGCGGAATCCCAGCGGCGAGGCTGGCATTCCATTCCCTTACGCGGTCGAGGATGAGTTCCGCGACGACCGGATCGTGCGCGATCGTGTAGATCTTCGGCTTGCCGTACTGCGGCCACAGGACGACGTCCGACGGGTCGAGCCAGCCGGTGACGATCTGCTGCCAGATCACCTGCGCGGTGTAGTCGGCGGGCACTTCGCCAGTTCCGTCGTCGCCCCACTCGGCGAGGTCGCGTGCTGTTTTCTTCTCCACGCCGCGGCGCTTCGATCCGCGTGAACCACGGGCGTCGACGGTGGCGGCGTTGGGGAATCCCAGTGCGTCATTGGTGTACTGGACCTCGGCTCGCGAGAGCTTCCACCCGGGATTCTTGTACCGCCAGTACTCGGCGGCCGCCAACTCCGCTGCATGCCCGTAGTCGAAATCGTCCTGCTGCGCCTTGCCGATCGGCTCCGAAGTCACGGTGCCGGCCATCTCGTGCCACAGCGAGAACTGCGACTTGAAACGCGAGATGCCGAGAATGGACGGGATCTTGGACGCGGTGATTATCTTCAGCCACTCCGGCGAGCCCGGTACGGCCTTCGTCGTCACGAGTCGCGAGGTCATCTTCTGCTCCGATCAGGTGTGAGGTTGTCGTGATGGGTGGCCCAGATATTGGCGCCGTACTGGACGTTCACGAGTCCGCGGTTCGCTATGTCGACGCTGCGGATGATTCCGGGCTTGGTCGCCAGAGTTGCTGGGTGCGTGTAGATCACCCGTTTGCCGACGTTCTCGATGGCTTCGGAGAGTTTCATTCCCACTCACCTCGCATTGCCGCCTGGACGTCCTCGCGACGTTCCGACTCGACACGCGCGCGTTTGAAGTCGGCCGGATCGCCCTGGCCGCCAAACACGCAGCTCGGTGCACACGGCGCGGACCGCCACTTCCCGCAGGTTCCACACCCCCAGGTGATGAAGCTCGGCACCGCGGGGAACGTCGCAGGCTCGCGGGTTGGGAACTTCTCGACGCAATCCGCGACGAGACTGTCGTACGCGTGATCGACCTGCTCACCGATCTCCTGCTCGTACCAGTCCGGGCTGTTGACCGGATCCTGCAGCGGGTCAGTCACTTCGCCGCCTTGGATGCACGCTTGGAGGTGCGCTTCGGCTTCTCAGGTTCGCGCGTCAGGAATTCTTTCCAATCCGACGCAGGCGCCCCGTGCTCGGCGATCCGCACCGGCATCAAGCAGCCGATAAAGTGGTCTCCGATTCGCACCAACGCTGGACGAGACGGCGTCGAAAGTCGCACGGTCGCATGGTCTCCCTTGCGCCACGCAGCATCCTTGAAGGCCGCAAACAGTGCTGTGTTCACACCCCAGAGATCGAGGTCGATCGGACGGTCCATCTCTTCGAGAAGGATTCCGGCGATGTCAGGGAACTTCTCGTCGGCGAGCGTGACCGTGAGTCTGGTCTCGCCGTCGGCGACGGTGAGCTCGCGACCCGAGCAGGTGAGTTCGACCTGAGGTGAGCGGCCATCGAGTGGGCCACCGATCACGCGAAGCAACCGGGTTGCCGTCGCGCGCGGCAAGACTCCAATATTGCTACCCGGACCACTCAGATCAGGGTTCGCTGAGCCGTCCGCCATTTTGGGCCACGGCTTGATCCGGACCAGACCGATACGGAATCGATCAGTCCCGGTGATCGTCAACTGCCCCTTGATCATCGACAGGTTGATCCCGCAAAGCATCGGGAGTTCGCGTTCCTTTCCTGCGAATTTGAGCCCGATAGTGACCGCCTTCGTGAGGTCGCCGCGGCTGATGCTGAATGTGATGCTCATGCTGTTGCCTCCGTGGTCCATTCGATTCGCTTCATTGCGTTGCCCCAGCCCTCGTGATTGGGGCCGTGGCCGGCGAGCTTGGCGCAGGTGAGATCTGGCTGCGTTGGGTGAGACTGCTTGCACGGGAGTCCGCGGCCGTGGCAGGGCTGACCGAGCTTCGTGCATTCGGTGTTGTGAATGTGGTCGGTCATGCCGCCACCGACTCAGCGTCGTGAAGCAACGCGTTCAGATGCGGATCACACTGCAGTGGAGTGCGGTTCGGATGGGATCGAGCCCATTCGTCTACGCGCGTGGAATCCAAACGCGTCCACTCGCCGTCGGGCCGCGACTGCCTGGCTCGTTTCTTTCGCTCAAGCTCACGCGCTGAGTAATCGAGGCAACGACAGCCGAAGTTGTTGTAGCCGGTCATGGTGCCGTGATTCGCGCGAGGGTGAACCAGTCGGCCTTCGATGAGGACCCGCTCTGCCATCCGAGCTGCCCGCTGAGTCGCGGTCGGGCGCCTCATGCTGCACCACCGATCGGGCCGAGCGACGCCATAGCGGCTACCAGCAGGATCGCGATCACCGCCACAATGACGATCGCGGCAACCTTGATGCGGCGGGACGACTTCGGCGCGGGCTCCAGTCCCCATTCAGCCCAGGTGTCGCGGTCGACCACAACCGGCTTCACCTCGTCAGCGAAGCGGATCGCTCCGTTCTCGATGGTGAGCGCGTCGAGATCGTCGTCATGGTCGACGTCGGAATCGCCGGGCCAGTCGAAAGCCTGCGCAGTGACGAGCGGATCGCTTGGACCGAGCACTGCGAGCGGCGACGATTCCAGGCACGATTCAGGCTGCACCGGTGCCGTTTTGGGCGTGTTTTGGGTATGCGTCATCACAAAATGTCCTTCGCAGGAGAAATGAGAGTGTGGGAAGTTTGGGCCGGTGGCGTCGGGTTGCCGGCCATCTGGACCGGCACGGTCCTACAGTGGTGACGCCACCGGAGTCTTTGGGCTACATCGGGATTGCGGCTCGGAGGCCAGCAGCGGCAGCGATCACCCTGTCAGCGGCGACGATCCGGTCAGCCTCTGACCGTGGAGCCGACGGGAGCTCGTACTCCTCGAGTGCGGCCTCGTAGACCTCGATCGCGGCGAGCGCACGCTGACGCTGAACCGCTACGACGGCCGTCACTTGATGTCCTCGAGCAGTTGAAACGCGCGGCTCACCAGGCGCGAGGGTGCCATCGTCGTGGGCCGCATCGGCTCAGTGACCTTGCTGCCGTCTTCCTGTCGGATGACCGTGCAGGTCACTCGGATGTGGTCGTAACGGTCGACGTCGACCTCATCGACGCGAAGGGTCCGAACATGGACATCGCGGGCATCGCGGTAGACCTGGCCGGCAACGATCCGTTCTCCGCTCGGGGTGGTGTACTCGTTCATGCTGCAGCCTCTTTCGTCCAGCGTTCGACTGCACGTGCAATCGCTTGCGCACCAGCGGGAGTGATCTTCAGCGTGTGCATGACCTCGCCTCTAAACCGTGGAGCGTCGTGGGCCTCGCAACGCTGGAAATATGCCTTCTTGTCGGCATATTCGGAGTAGCGCGTCTGGGGTACGACTTTGCCGTGCTTCTCCGAGAACCTGGACGACTTTTCGGCGTAGATCCAATTGCGTGCAATCAACTCGGCGCGTAGCCACGTCTCCCCTACGCCGAGTGTCGAGGCGACCGTGCGCACCGTCATCACATCGCTGCCGGCAACGAAGATGTCGACGTACGCGGCCTTGGGCTCGAGGACTGCAATCTTGGCATTGGCGGCTGACTCGCGTTCGAGTGCCGCGACGTACTTCTGTGCCACTTCGAGCTCAGTGAGTGCCGGCGCGGCCGAGTACGTTCCGGTCTTGCGGATCGAGGGCAGCACTTCGTGAGTGAGCCACCGCTTGACGGCTTTCGCTTTCGTTGACTGGCTGCCGAGGATCGCGGAATAGAAACCGGATTCGGAGATGACGGTCATATCCTGGTATCCGCCAGGGGTACGCACTGAGCGCGTACCCTTTTCGTCGTCGTCGAGGCGACGTGTCATGTCAGATGCCATGCGGTACTCGAGAAGTTTCGCGACATCCGCGGCGACGAACCACGGCTCGCCGTCATAGATCGGCGCCCGAAGTCCTACCGAATCATGAGTGAACACGTCGAGACTCATGCTGCGCCGCCGAGCTTGGCCTGAACCTCAAGCGCCTCAGCGATCTCGTCCGAGAAAGTGAAAGCACCATCACGCGGAAGGTAGACGTCATCCTCGCCGTCGACGCTGATGGCGATCATGTTCAGCGCTCGGTCATAGCGCGCCGAGATTCGAGGATCGTCGGCCTTCTCCGTCGGGGGCACCGAGGTGCCCCCGACGGAACCGGCCTCTCCTACTGTTAGGTCACCACAACCATCAACCGAAGGAGAAGTTTCATGGAATTCCGGAACGGAACCTGGACCAGTCAAACCCGGGCTGCGGACGCCGCTGGCATCGCCAAACTTGCGAACGACATCGTTCGCAACAGTTCCGACCCCGACGCTGTCACGGTCGCCAAGAAGATCAAGGCGATCGCGGAACGGCTCCAGAGCGAGCGATAGGGGCGCGAGCAAGTCAACGACTCGATTGTCATTGCCGATGCCTTCGGCCAGGAATGTCAACTGATCCACGAGGACTCGCACCAGATTGCGTTCGTGGTCAAAGGGCATCTCAGGTCCGATATTCGAAATGCACTCGATCAGGCGGCTTGTGTGCTCGAGTTGCGCATAGGGACGGTCTCCAACCAGCTGCAAAGGTCCGTCCGATGCTTCGGGTTGCGGATCTACCTTGGGGCTTCGACGCCACTGCGAGTCAGCATTGACTCCGTCGAGGATTGCCGAGAGAAGGCTACGGTCGAACGCCTTCAGGGTTTCAGCATCTCGACTCTTGGGTTCCTCGCTCGTAGCGGCAGGGATTTCGTCGTGCGTGGGTGGATTGTTGATTGCTCGCCCTGCTGGGTGGCGGTCACGAGCTTCCTGTTCGGACTTGCCAACCAGGCGAACGGACTCGGACTTGATCGCATTCGTCACGTTCACCGTGCCGGTGCCGAGCGCTTCGATCACTGCCGCCATGATGTCTTCACGGGTAAGCGGTTGTGCGGTAGTCTCTGTCATCAGATTCCTTTGCTTGGGATTCGGTTGGCCGTCATCTGTTGCTGCAGATGACGGCTTTTTCATGCGGTTCGCCTGAGTCGTTGCGGCTTCTCGCCGGACCTCCAGGCGATAGCGTCGGAAGGCAGGATCAGCCAGCGGGTCTTGCGACTTCCCGTCTGCCTTGCGCGCAATTCGCCACTCTGGCATGCCTTTAGGACCGTGTTGTATGAAGGGCTCGTCTGCGTTCCTGAACCTTCCCAACCGAGCAATCGCGCAATGCGTTCGGGAGGAAGAGGAATCTCACCAGTCACGCCGCCGCTCGATCCATCCGAGGAACACGCTTGCCGGTCGGCCGTTTCACGATGCGGGCACGGCGCTGAGCGACCTCCTCGACGGTTACGTCGAATGCTTCCTCGAAGTCAACAGCGAACGTCGTCATCACCGCACCGATGAACCGAGGGCTAGCTTCACTTCTGCCATTCGCCTGCCTGGACACGGTCGACGTCTCAATGCCCATCCGCTCAGCAAACTTTGTCATCGTTCGATGCTTTTCGAGCATCTTGTCGATCCAGTCCGAGCGCACCCGGACTGTCGCAATTTCAGGCATTCCAGCCTCCTGGTTCTTCTCTGTGAACTAGCGGTTCACGTCGCAGAACAGAAGTTACATCATTGGTATTTCATGCGCAACCATCAGTTTGGTTCTGGCAACTGCTTGCCTCGTTGCATGTGCGCAACTAGGCTGGTCGCATGACGGAAACACGATGGTGGGCGTACGTACAGAAGCTGATCGGAAACGACACAGCTCAGGACGCGGCAAAGCGCGCAGGATTCAGCAAGAGCGCATTCACGCGATGGAAGCAGGGAGCCAACGCTGATCCGGAATTCGTTGTTCAACTGGCTCGTGCGTACAAAGTGAACATCGTTGAAGCATTGGCGGAATCTGGGCTGATCACGGATGACGAAGCTGCACTGCGCCTCGTTCCGGTCGGCAAAACTGAAATCCTCCGCTCCATCTCGATTGCCGAACTGGCTGAAGAAATAATTCGGAAGGCCAAGGAGCTACCTCGTAGTGAGTCCGACGCTCCGGACAACATCCGAGCATTGGCCCCGAGTGATCGACCAGACGAGGTTGACCATCGAGCTCTACGATCCGTCGCCGACAAGTCCCCTCGAGAGGACGGACATGGAGGTGACGAGAGTGCTTGGGATGCTTGAGCGAATCGCCTCCGGACTGGGGGTCCGAATCATCGAGGCTCCTCCCCCGGAAGGGAAAGGGTGTTACTCCCATCAGTCCGGGCTGATCGTTCTAGCGCCCTGGCTTAGCCACCGAGAGAAGGTGGGCACCCTGGGGCACGAACTCGGGCACGCAATTGCGGGCGATGAAGCTGTCGACGATCCGCGATTCACTGCCAGGCAAGAGCGCGCGGCAGACCAGTTTGCAGCGAGACTCCTGATCAATCGCCGTGAGGTTGAGATCGCAGAGCGCGCCTATGGTCCGAACTGGCCGAAGATCGCACACGAACTTGGCGTCACTGAACACCTACTTGGCGTGTGGATGGAGATGCACGCCAGCAGGAATTGATATCCGACCGCGACATCGGAGCATGAGCGGCATTTTCCAGGGAGGGATGCAATGAACGAACCTGAGCCGACGGCTGCCAACGATATCGACATAGAGGCGCTGATCAAGAGCGACGAGCCGTACCTGTCCTGCAAATTCTTCGGCGAACCCGATTCGCGCGATGTGTGGGATGCCGAAGTCGAAGCGCCGGATGACCCCGGCGACGAATGGGGAGCATGACCCGTGGCGACGATCAAGTCCTACGACACAAAATCCGGTCTGCGCTACAAAGTCCGGTATATGAAACCGGACGGCTCACAGGGGTCCAAAGGAGGGTTTCCGAGCAAGCCAGCCGCGGAAAGCTTCGCCAATCGTATCGAGGTCCGGAAACTTGATGGTGAATTTGTCGACCCCAAGCACGGCAAACTGACAGTCGAGTCTCTCGCTCAACCGTGGCTCGACACCAAGAAGGCGAAGCTGAAGGCCTCGGCCTACAAGCCGCTCGAATCGGCGTGGAGGGTTCACGTAAAGCCCGAGTGGGGCACTGTGCGAATTGCGGACATCGAAGTCACGATGGTCGAGGACTGGATCACGGACCTAGTCACCGATCAGAGGGACCCCGCGAATCCGGAAGTGATCATCAAGAAGGCTGCGAGCGCGACAACGGTGATCCGTGCGCACGCAGTTCTCTCCGGGTTGCTCGACCGGGCGGTGCGAGACCGAAAGATCCTCGCAAACAAGGCTCGCGATGTAGACAACCTGCCGCGGAAAGTTGCGAAGCGGAAGATCTATCTGACCCACGCTCAGGTCGCCTCGCTTGCCGATAGCGCCGGCGAATGGTCGACCCTCGTCCTGTTCCTGGCGTATTGCGGCCTCCGATGGGGCGAGGCGATCGGACTGCAAGTTGGCGACCTGGACCTTCTGCGCCGGCGCGTGAGCGTCAACCGGAACGCTGTAGAGGTCGGGTCGGAGATCGTCGTCGGGACGCCGAAGTCGAACAAGCCGCGTTCGATCCCTATCCCCGCATTCCTTGTAGACGAGCTTTCGAAGCAGTGCGTCGGAAAGGGCCGCGAGTCGCTGGTCTTCTCGGGACCGGATGGCGACTTCATGCGTCGGCCGAAGACACCACGCGGGTGGTTCATCCGGGCTGTAGAGGCTGCAGAGCTCCCGACGATCACTCCACACGACCTTCGGCACACCGCGGCGTCACTGGCAATCTCAGCGGGTGCAAACGTGAAGGCTGTGCAGAGGATGCTCGGTCACGAGTCCGCGGCGCTCACCTTGGACGTATACGCAGAACTATTTGACGACGATCTCGACACCGTCGCGAGCGCGCTGGATCGGGCTCGACTGGCTGTCATTAATTCGTAGGCTGTCCGAAAACTGTCCGCTCTCGCGAAGCTCACGATAATTTTGGGCGCAAAAAAGCCCCTCACCTGCACTCGCAGATGAGGGGCTTTTGTGGGCGCGGAGGGTTTCGAACCCCCGACCGCTGGTGTGTAAAACCAGAGCTCTACCACTGAGCTACACGCCCGAACTCCCGGTGAGACCCTCACCGGGAGTGCTCTAAGACTCTAGCGCGGCAAGCGCGTTTGCCCAAAGTCCGTGGTCACGGGCTTCTCCGGGGCCGTTCATCTCGGCAAAACGAATGATTCCGTCTTTGTCGATGACAAAGGTGCCACGATTCGCGAAGCCCAACTTGTCGTTGAACACCTCGTACTTCTGAGCGACCTCACCGTGCGGCCAGAAGTCCGACAGCAAGGGAAATGTGTATCCCTGCTCAGCTGACCAGATCTTGTGAGTCGGCGAAGCACCGACAGAAATCGCGAGAATGGCGGTGTCGTCGTTCTCGAACTTCGGAAGCTCGTCACGGACCTTGCAGAGTTCCCCCTGACAAGTCCCGGTGAAGGCCAACGGATAGAAGACCAGCAGAACGTTCTTCTTACCGCGGAAATCTGCTAGCGAGACTTCCTGGTTGTTCTGGTCCTTCAAGGTGAAATCCGGTGCCTGGGCACCAACTTCGAGAGGCATGTGCGATTCCTTGGGAAAGTGCGGAAAGGACCGGGTCAGCGCTTGTTGGCCGGACGAGCCTTCGGCTGAACCAGTCGACTTCCCGACCAGTCACCGAGGTTGGCTGCCGATGTCTGCGTCAGGCCGGCAGTCGGCGCCGATTCGGCGATCTCGCTGGGCTCGACGTGTCCGTCGAGACCGGTCTTGGGAGTGAGAACCCACACGAAGCCTTCGTCGGCGAGGGGCCCGATGGCATCCATCAAGGCATCTACCAGGTCACCGTCCTCGTCGCGCCACCACAGCAGCACGACGTCGATGACCTCGTCGGAATCCTCGTCGAGCATTTCCCCGCCGATGGTTTCCTCAACCGCGGCACGAATGCCGTCGTCGGTATCCTCATCCCAGCCCAGTTCCTGCACCACCATGTCAGTGGTAATCCCGAGTTTCTGAGCGTAGTTCTGGGCATCCGCCGCGGCGACCACGGTGGGGTCCTCCTTTTGTTGATGGTGTGTGGCGACCCCGCACACCTACCGTTTGACGATCAATTAGGGAAAGCGAACATGGTCTGAGGCGTTAGCGCAAGCCGACCACGCCGAAAACTTTCACCAAAGATCGTCTTCTGACACACGGCGAACCTTACGCCTGCGGATTACCGCAGGTCACAGGGATCCACATTCATCGAAGATCGACCTGCGAATCGAATTGCTCGTATCGCTGATCGAATTGATTTCATCGGCCGAATGATCACTCTCGATCACGACAGCAGATGAACGTAGGTTCGCGGCCAATTCGGCGAACAGTCCGGAAAGTTGCGTCGGAAGTTCACTCGAGACCGAGTCGAACCACGAGGCCGTCTCCCTTGCCGAGGAAGCAGCAGCGCTTGCTTCGGCTCTCAGGTCGGTCTCACCATGATTTCCGGCGTCGACGTAGGCATTGAACGCAACCACGTCGTTTTTCGATCGAGAGACCGCTTCCTCACAGATCGCGAACGCCGCCTCTGCCGCATCTGCCGCCGCTTTCGACGAGGACGCGGCGGCCATCGAAATACTCACCTCGGATTGGTATGCAGCCACGTGCGCTTCATTGGGTACTGCCGATCCGGTCACCGCCGCCGAACATCCCACGATCACCGACAGTCCCACTGCGATCGATCCGACCGAGACCCACGCCCCGACCCTGCCGTAATTGATTTCTTTGTTTATTTTTTCCCACCCCTTCATACGTTCCGATCGATCCCCCAAGCCTGTGACTACGGGGAACCATCACACCCCTGCGTCACGCCGAAAAACGCTACCCGAGAGTAACCAGAGGCGAGGTGTGCCGGACCGACCGGGATGGTGAAAGATGAGGTACGCGCCATATTCACGATGGAAGTGCGTCGGACCTAACAAGGCCTCGATCACCTATGTAAGGACGCCCCACCACGCGTCCCCAAACCAATGAGGAGCACACGTTGTCTGACCTGATCCAGGGTCCCGCGTCCGGGCAGAACGCCGATTCCGGCGCCGCCGGCGAGTCGGGTTCGCCCGCGTCGAATACGCCGGGGGGAACCGACGGTCGCGTTCGCGTCATTCGCGAAGGTGTTGCGTCGTACCTGCCGGACATCGATCCGGACGAGACCACCGAATGGCTCGAATCATTCGACGGACTTCTGGATCGATCCGGACCCACGCGTGCCCGCTACCTCATGCTCCGCATGCTCGAACGCGCCGGTGAGAAGCATGTCGCACTCCCCGCGCTCACTTCGACCGACTACGTCAACACGATTCCGACCGAAAACGAGCCGTGGTTCCCCGGTGACGAAGAGGTCGAGCGCCGCTATCGCGCCTGGATCCGTTGGAACGCCGCGATCATGGTCCACCGCGCTCAGCGACCGGGCGTCGGCGTCGGTGGACACATCTCGACCTACGCCTCGTCGGCAGCGTTGTACGAGGTCGGCTTCAACCACTTCTTCCGTGGCAAGGACCATCCCGGCGGCGGCGACCACATCTTCATCCAGGGTCACGCCTCCCCCGGCATCTACGCACGCGCCTTCCTCGAGGGCCGCATCCCCGCGGAACAGCTCGACGGATTCCGCCAGGAGAAGTCCCACGCCGACTTCGGCGGCGCACTGCCGTCCTACCCGCACCCACGGCTGCTTCCCGACTTCTGGGAATTCCCGACGGTCTCGATGGGCCTCGGTCCGATGAACGCCATCTACCAGGCCCGGTTCAACCACTACCTCAACGACCGCGGCATCAAGGACACCACCGATCAACACGTGTGGGCGTTCCTCGGCGACGGCGAAATGGACGAGCCCGAGTCACGCGGCCTCGCTCACGTCGCGGCAACCGAAGGCCTCGACAACCTCACGTTCGTCGTGAACTGCAACCTCCAACGCCTCGACGGCCCGGTCCGCGGCAACGGAAAGATCATCCAGGAACTGGAATCGTTCTTCCGCGGTGCCGGCTGGAACGTCATCAAGGTCGTCTGGGGTCGCGAGTGGGATGCGCTGCTGCACGCCGATCGCGACGGCGCACTGGTCAACCTGATGAACGTGACGCCGGACGGTGACTACCAGACGTACAAGGCCAACGACGGCGCGTTCGTACGCGATCACTTCTTCGGACGTGACCCCCGCACCAAGGAACTGGTCAAGGACCTCACAGACCAGGAAATCTGGAACCTCAAGCGCGGTGGCCACGACTACCGCAAGGTCCACGCCGCCTACGCAGCGGCCATGGCACACAAGGGCCAGCCGACGGTCATTCTGGCGCACACCATCAAGGGCTACACCCTCGGTAAGCACTTCGAGGGCCGCAACGCCACGCACCAGATGAAGAAGCTGACGCTGGACGATCTCAAGGCGTTCCGCGACATGCAGCACATCCCGATCTCGGATGCCGAGCTCGAGAAGGATCCGTACCTGCCTCCGTACTACCACCCGGGCGCGGACGCTCCCGAGATCAAGTACATGCTCGACCGTCGTAAAGCACTCGGCGGGTTCCTGCCTTCCCGCAACACCGATGCTGCTCCGCTCAAGCTCCCCGAGGACAAGACGTACGACGTCATCCGCAAGGGTTCGGGCAAGCAGGAAGTCGCCACCACCATGGCGATCGTGCGCATCCTCAAGGAACTGTTGCGCGACAAGGAGATCGGCAAGCGCATCGTGCCGATCATCCCGGACGAGGCTCGCACGTTCGGTATGGACTCGTGGTTCCCGTCGCTGAAGATCTACAACCGCAACGGTCAGCTCTACACGTCCGTCGACGCCGAACTGATGCTCGCCTACAAGGAGAGCCCGATCGGCCAGATCCTGCACGAGGGCATCAACGAGGCCGGTTCGACGGCATCGTTCACCGCAGTCGGCACGTCGTACGCCACCCACGGTGAACCGATGATTCCGCTGTACATCTTCTACTCGATGTTCGGTTTCCAGCGCACCGGCGACGGCCTGTGGGCGGCCGCCGACCAGATGGCTCGCGGATTCGTTCTCGGCGCCACCGCCGGTCGTACCACTCTGACCGGTGAAGGTCTCCAGCACGCCGACGGACACTCGCTGCTCCTGGCATCCACCAACCCCGCAGCTGTCACGTACGACGCCGCGTTCTCGTACGAGTTGGCGCACATCGTCAAGGACGGCTTGCGCCGCATGTACGGCGGCACCGAGGGCGTCGACGGTTTCGGTGGCGAGAACATCTTCTACTACCTGACCATCTACAACGAGCCGTACGTTCAGCCGGCCGAGCCCGAAGGTCTCGACGTCGAGGGCTTGCTCAAGGGCATCTACCTCTACAAGACGTCCGAAGCAGCCGGCCCGAAGGCACAGATCCTCGTATCCGGTGTCGCGATGCCCGAGGGTCTACGTGCGCAGAAGCTACTTGCCGACGAATGGGGCGTCTCGGCCGACGTCTGGTCGGTCACGTCCTGGGGTGAGCTGCGCCGCGAAGGCGTCGAATGCGAACGTCAGGCGCTGCTCAATCCGTCCGAGGATGCTCCGGTTCCCTTCGTCACCACGGCGTTGTCGTCGGCCCAAGGCCCCGTCGTTGCGGCTTCGGACTGGATGCGGGCGGTCTCGGACCAGATCCGTCAGTGGGTTCCCGGCGACTACACCACGCTCGGCACGGACGGGTTCGGGTTCTCCGACACCCGCACTGCAGCGCGTCGCTACTTCAACGTCGATGCCGAGTCCATCGTCGTTGCCGTGCTGATCGGTTTGGCGAAGGAAGGATCGATCGAGCGGTCGAAGGCCGTCGAAGCAGCGAGCCGATACCGCATCGACGACGTGAATGCTGCTCCCGAGCAGACCGGGGACACCGGTAGCGCCTAAGTCGTAGGGCAACAGTCCCAGCGATCGAAAACAGACCTACGCCCATCGCCGCGGGTGTCATCTCGACATCCGCTGCGGCGATGGGCGTAGGTTTTTCTCATGCCCGAACCTGATCCCGAGAAACCCGAAGAGGGCGTACGCCGCACTCGACCACAGTCGTCCGGGTTGCAGGCTGTACTCGCCCGCCGTCGTCAGGTTCGCGATCCACTTCCAGAAGCCTTGCTCCGCCGCGTCAAACAGTTCTCCGGCCGGCTCTCCACCGAGGCCGTGACCGTGATGGAGGAGCAGCTTCCGTTCTTCGACAGTCTCGACGCTTCGCAACGCGCCGACGTTCAACTGTTGGTGCAGACGTCGGTGGTGAATTTCCTGGAATGGCTGCGGCAACTCGACTCGGAGATCAGCTTCGGATACGAGTCGTTTCCGGTCATCCCTCAGGATCTTGCTCGACAGCTCACGCTGCGCCAGACCGTCGACATGGTCCGGGTGGCGATGGAGTTCTTCGAGAAATGGCTGCCGGCTCTCGCCCGCAACGATCAGCAGCTGATCGCGCTGACAGAAGCCGTCCTGCGCTACGGGCGTGAACTCGGTTTCGCAGCAGCGACGGTGTACGCAAGCGCTGCCGAGTCGCGGGGTGCCCTGGACACGCGACTGGAAGCGCTCGTCGTCGACGCCGTCGTGCAGGGAGACACCGGCTCGGACATGCTCTCTCGCGCCGCCACCTTGAACTGGGATGCCACGGCTCCGGCCACCGTCATCGTCGGGTCTCCCCCGCCGGACGAGCGGGTCTCGGTTGCCGGCACCGTCCACGCGACTGCCGCCGCGCACGGGCGCGCTGTTCTCGCCGTGGTGCAGGGTCCGCGACTGGTGATGATCGTCAGCGGCGAGCTGAGCAGTAAGACGGAAGGCAGCCAATTCCTTCAAGACCTGCTCATGAGTTTCGCCGACGAGCCGGTGGTGATCGGCCCGACGACACCCTCGTTGAGCGCAGCGCACTTCAGTGCGTCCGAAGCTCTGGCGGGAATCAAGGCTGTTGCCGGGTGGCGCGGCGCACCTCGTCCCGTTTTCGCGACTGAACTGCTCCCGGAACGGGCACTACTGGGAGACGCCGCTGCCGTGAAGGCTCTTCGCGATTTCCTCGTCGCACCTTTAGCTGAATCCGGCACAGTCTTGACCGATACTTTAGACAGTTATCTCGACTGTGGAGGTGCGGTTGAGACTTGTGCACGTCTTCTGTTTGTTCATCCAAATACCGTTCGGTACCGCTTGAAGCGAATCGCCGAAGTTACCGGCCGGGATCCAACGAATCCACGCGACGCGTATGTACTACGGATCGCCGCTACCGTGGGCCGATTGACACAAATCGATCTCAAATCGAACAATTCGGTTACTTCAGTCACATCTTTAACATCCGGACAAACAAACCTGTAACCCCTGAGCGTCCAATTTCGATGGCCGAGCGCGACGTGGGATTTTGTGGGAACCCTACAAAACACTTCGCCAGAGTTCATCGCGACCGACATCTCGCAGGTCGCTCGCGGCGGTGTTCTCTTAATAAGTGATTTCGTTGCTCGCCCCGGGACAGGGCTCTCAGACACCCGGCATGCTCAGCCCCTGGCTGGCACTGCCCGGAGCACAAGACCGCCTCGAAGTGTGGTCGAAGGCAGCCGGCCTGGACCTCGTCCGACTCGGCACGACCGCGACCGCCGAAGAAATCACCGACACCTCGGTAACCCAGCCCCTCGTCGTTGCCGCTGCTCTGCTGGCATACGAGGAAATCGAATCACGTGGGCTCCTCGGCGCCGACGTCATCGCTGCCGGCCATTCGGTGGGTGAACTTGCCGCTGCTGCGGTCGCCGGTGTTATCTCCGCTGACGACGCGGTCGCGCTTGCCGCCCTCCGTGGCGCCGAGATGGCCAAGGCTTGTGCGCTCGAGCCCACGGGCATGTCAGCCGTTCTCGGTGGAGACGAAGCCGAAGTGCTCGCACGAATCGAAGAACTCGGGCTGGAAGCAGCCAACCGCAATGCGGCCGGCCAGATCGTGGCGGCCGGACTGCTCACCGCGCTCGAAGAACTCGCAGCAAACGCACCCGAAAAGGCCCGAGTCCGCGCACTACCCGTCGCCGGAGCTTTCCACACCCGCTTCATGGCGCCGGCGCAGGACGCCGTCGCAGCTGCTGCCGCCAAGATCACCCCTTCCGATCCGACGCGCACGCTGCTTTCCAACTCGGATGGCGCACCCGTCTCCTCGGGCGCCGACGCCCTCACCAAGCTTGCCGCGCAGGTAACCCGCCCCGTTCGTTGGGACCTCTGCTCCGCGTCGTTGCGGACAGCAGAAGTCAGCGCGATCGTGGAACTCCCGCCGGCCGGAACCCTCGTCGGAATTGCCAAGCGTGAAATGCGTGGCACACCGACGGTGGCCCTCAAGAACCCGGAGGATATCTCCGCACTGTCCGAGCTGACCTAGCTCGGACGCCCACCCGGCCGATCAGCCCGAACGGCGGCCGGACGTTTCACCCCACCTCAATCGATCAAGAAGGGAGCCACACCAGTGGCCCACACTCAGGAAGAAATCATCGCGGAACTCGGCCAGATCGTGGAGGAGGTCACCGGTATCGAGCCTTCCGAGGTCACCGTTGACAAGTCCTTCGTGGACGACCTCGATATCGACTCCCTGTCCATGGTCGAGATCGCCGTTCAGACCGAAGACAAGTACGGCGTGAAGGTCCCCGACGAGGATCTCGCAGGCCTGCGCACCGTCGGCGACATCGTCGCGTACATCCAGAAGCTCGAAGCCGAAGGCGCCGAAGCCAAGAACGCAGAGTGAGCCGACCGTGACTTCCGCTTCTACCCGCAAAGGGAAATTCCCCGACATCGTCGTCACGAGCCTCGCGACGTCGACCTCGGTGGCTGGTGATGTGGATGGCACGTGGAAGGCGCTACTCGCCGGCGAAAGCGGCATCGGAATCCTCGATGACCCGTTCATCGACGAGTTCGACCTTCCCATTCGCATCGGCGGGCACCTGAAGGTTTCACCGGACGAGGGCTTGTCCCGCGTCGAAATTCGACGGATGAGCTGGGTGGAACGCCTTGCCCTCACGTTGAGTCGCACGGTCTGGAGCAACGCCGGCAGCCCTGAAGTCGATCAGGACCGCCTGGCCGTTGTCATCGGCACCGGACTCGGCGGCGGCGACACGCTCATCGACGCCGTCGACAAGCTCCGTGGCGGCGGATACCGCAAGGTGTCCCCGTTCTCGGTGCAGATGGTCATGCCCAACGGACCGGCCGCAACGGTCGGACTCGAACTCGGGGCCCGCGGTGGCGTCATCACTCCGGTGTCGGCATGTTCATCAGGTTCCGAGGCAATTGCTCACGCTCACCGCATGCTTGTCATGGGTGACGCGGACATGGTTGTGGCTGGTGGAGTCGAGAGCTTCATCGACGCCGTTCCGATCGCGAGCTTCGCCATGATGCGTGCGATGAGCACCAACAACGACAATCCGGCCGCAGCTTCACGTCCTTTCGACAAGGACCGCGACGGATTTGTCTTCGGCGAAGCCGGCGCCCTGATGATCCTCGAAACCGAGGAGCACGCAAAGGCACGCGGGGCGACGATTCACGCCCGCCTGCTCGGTTCCGGAATCACTTCGGACGGGTACCACATCGTGGCACCGCATCCGGAAGGCCTGGGTGCGGCGCGAGCCATGACCCGAGCAATCGAGATGGCCGGACTGACGAAGTCCGACATCAAGCACATCAACGCCCACGCCACTGCGACGCCGATCGGTGACATCGCAGAGGCAAAGGCAATCAACGCAGCGGTCGGCAATCACGCTGCGGTGTACGGCCCGAAATCCGCGCTGGGACACTCGATCGGCGCTGTCGGCGCCCTCGAATCAGTCCTCACGGTTCTGGCAGTGCGTGACGGGATCATCCCGCCCACGCTCAACGTTGACAGCCAGGATCCAGAGATCGATCTCGATGTCGTCAAGGGTGAACCCCGAACCGGCTCTTTCGATTTCGCACTGAACAACTCGTTCGGTTTCGGTGGGCACAATGTCGCGCTCGCCTTCGGTCGGGCCTAGCCCGAACCGCGGTTTGCATCTGTCCGCGGGTGTCGTTGCAACACAACGTCACCCGCGGACAACACCGACCTTTCGTTCCACCCAAGGCTCGTACTGAAGGAGGACGCGATGACCATCCTGGCCCCCGTGACAAAGTCCGAATCATCGACAGACCCGCGCGATCCTCTTGCGCGCCTGGAAAATCTGTTCGACCCCGGCACAACAGTGCCGCTCCACGCCCGTGACAAATCCGGTGTGCTCGCCGCGTCCGGAAACATCGACGGCGTCCGCACCATCGCGTACTGCTCCGACGCCACTGTCATGGGTGGCGCCATGGGCGTCGACGGTTGCAAACACCTCGTCAAAGCCATCGATACCGCTATCGAGGAAGAGTCCCCCATCGTGGGCCTCTGGCACTCCGGTGGCGCGCGTCTGGCTGAAGGCGTCGAGGCGCTCCACGCCGTCGGACTGGTCTTCGAGGCCATGGTCCGCGCGTCGGGTCTCATACCTCAAATTTCCGTCGTGCTCGGCTTTGCCGCTGGCGGAGCCGCGTATGGTCCAGCCCTCACCGATGTCGTGATCATGGCGCCGGAAGGCCGAGTGTTCGTCACCGGGCCAGACGTAGTTCGTAGTGTCACCGGCGAACAGGTCGACATGGTGTCACTCGGCGGTCCGGACACACACACCAAGAAGTCGGGTGTCGCGCACATCGCCGCACACGACGAGGCCGACGCATTGCACCGCGCGCGCCGCCTGGTCTCGATGATGTGCGAGCAGGGCGAATTCGATCAGCGGGCAGCGGAACTCGGCGACAGCGATCTGCGCGCCATGATGCCTGCCTCCGCGAAACGCGCGTACGACGTTCGTCCGATCGTTCACGAAATGCTCGACAACGTCGAAGGCGAGTCGAGTTTCGAAGAACTGCAAGGCAATTACGCTCGGAGCATCGTCACCGGTTTCGGCCGGATGGCCGGACGCACCGTTGGCGTCATTGCGAACAACCCACTGCGACTCGGGGGGTGCCTGAACTCCGAAAGTGCAGAGAAGGCCGCTCGATTCGTGCGACTGTGCAACGCATTTGGCGTGCCGCTCGTGGTCGTCGTCGATGTTCCCGGGTATTTGCCGGGCGTCTCGATGGAGTGGGAAGGCGTTGTCCGACGCGGAGCGAAGTTACTTCACGCCTTCGCCGAGGCAACGGTCCCCCGCGTCACCGTCGTCACTCGAAAGATCTACGGCGGCGCCTACATCGCGATGAACTCGCGAGCACTGGGAGCCACGGCCGTATTCGCTTGGCCCAACTCCGAAGTAGCCGTGATGGGTGCGAAGGCTGCTGTCGGCATCCTGCACAAGCGGGCCCTCGCAGCTGCACCGGACGACGAGCGTGAAGCATTGCACGACCGACTCGCTGCCGAGCACGAGGCAATCGCGGGCGGCGTCGACCGCGCGGTCGAAATCGGCGTCGTCGACGAGGAAATCGACCCGGCGAAGACTCGCAGCATCGTGACCGCTGCCCTCGCGTCTGCACCATCTGTCCGCGCGCGGCACAAGAACATTCCGCTCTGACAACCCTGGACAGCAAGGTGGGCCTCGCCGATACGGCGGGGCCCACCTTTGTCATTCAAGTCTTTGTCGTTCAAGCCGCGAGAGCACTCCGGGTTCAGGATGGACCTCGGTCAGCTGACACGCCTTCGCAGCCATGTCACTTCGGCACCTTCGCCTGAACTCCGGAAGGGTTCAAGTTCCTCGTCCCACGGTGCGCCTATCGCCCGATCGATTTCCGCGGCGATGTCTCCACCGGAATTCATGATGGACCGCAGTTTCATCTCCCCTACGACGACATCACCGTTCGCACTGGTGGATCCGCGCCACAGGCCCAGACCGGGCACATGGCTGTACCGTTCGCCGTCGACGCCGTGACTCGGGTCCTCGGTGACCTCGAACCGCAACATCGGCCACGCGCGTAGCGAGTCGACCAGGCGGGCACAGGTTCCGACGGGACCCGTCCAGTCCGTCGTCGCACGCAGAAGCCCGTCGTAGGCAGGCTGTGAGGTCCATCTGAGCTTGGCAGGGCTGTCCAACGTGGCGGACAAAGCCCAATCCACGTGCGGGCACAGCGCCGCGGGCGACGAGTGGATGTAAACCACACCAGTCGTCACGTCCGCGAATTGATTCATTTCGCGCACTCGAGCCTCCTGCTTCGACGAGGGACGTCTTCCCCAACGACCTCTGTCGAGTTCGTGCAGCACGCTCGATTGAACAGTGTGCCTTGTGTTACCCGTGTTGCGCCAGTGGAAGGAGAGAAATTTGTGCTCTACCGCGAAACTTCACCGACCACGCCATCCGACAATTCGGTCCACAAAGGCTTGGCCCAATCACCGAAATCGCGATCGGTAAGCACGACGCACGCAGTATCGATCGTGGGATCGACCCACAGGAACGTCCCGGACTGGCCGAAATGACCGAAGGTAGCGGCCGAGTTCTCGAGACCCGTCCAATGCGGACGCTTGTCGCCCCGAATTTCGAATCCGAGCCCCCAGTCGTTGGGGCGCTGAGAGCCGTAACCCGGAAGAATTCCGTTGAGCCCCGGGAACTGCACAGTTGTCGCCTCTGCGAACGTCTGCGCCGAGACCAGAGTCGGCGAGAGCAGTTCAGCCGCGAACTTGGCCAAGTCGTCTGCCGATGCCTGCGCACCGTGACCGGCCGGACCGACAAGAGCCGCGCTGGTCATCGCCAACGGCGCGAACACCGCCTCGGCCAGATAGTCGGCAAATTCGATCTCGGTCTCCCGGGAAACCAACTCGGCAAGCACCTCGAACCCCGCACTCGAGTAGATCCGCTTCGACGCCACCGGCGCCTGAACAACACGTTCGGCGAATGCCAATCCCGAAGCATGTGCGAGGAGATGACGAACGGTCGACCCCTCAGGCCCGGCCGGCCCATCCAACTCGACCGCCCCCTCCTCCACTGCCACGAGAATCGCGTAGGCGCACAACAGTTTTGTCACCGAAGCCAGGGGGAAAACATGCGCCTGGTCGCCACTGAAACCACGAATGCGGTCGCCCTCACCGGGATTCTTCCCGGAGAGGACGACCGCTGCCGCATTGTCGACCGGCCACTGCTGGATTACGTCGAGACTGTGAGTACTGGGCACCCGATCAGACTACTGGCACAAGAGTTGCGCTTCCGATCACCAGTCAGCTTCGGTGTAGCGGATGACGCCGCGGATGTTCTTGCCATCCAACATGTCCTGGTAGCCGTCGTTCACGCCTTCGAGCGTGTAGGTCCGAGTCACCATGTCGTCGAGGTTCAGCTTGCCTGCCTTGTACATCGCGAGGAGGTTCGGCACGTCCTGGCGAGCGTTGCCACCGCCGAAAATGTTGCCCTGAAGGTCCTTCTGAAGCATCGCCATCAGGAACAGGTTCAGCTTCACATCCATGTCCGTCAGGTGCCCCATTGCGGTGACGACACAACGGCCGGCCTTTGCCGTCAGAATCATCGCTTCTTCGACGTACTCACCCCTCATTTCGCCGACGGTGATGATCGTCTTCTGTGCCATGCGGCCATACGTAGCGTCGATGATCGGCTGAATGGCAGCGGCAGCGCTTTCGAAAGCGTGCGTTGCGCCGAACTTCAGAGCCTGCTCACGCTTCCACGGCACGGGGTCGATGGCAAAGATGTACCGGGCGCCCGATGCAACTGCACCCTGTAGCGCACTGATACCGACGCCGCCGACACCCATGATCACAACGTCTTCGCCGGGCTTCACATCGGCGATGTGGGTTGCCGATCCCCAACCGGTCGGAACGCCGCAACCGACGAGTGCGGCAACCTCGAACGGAATGTCCTTGTCGATCTTCACCACTGACGACTGGTTCACGACCATGTAGGGCGAGAACGTCCCTAGCAGGCACATCGGGATCACGTTTTCGCCGCGAGCCTGGATCCGGTAAGTGCCGTCACTGATGGCCTGGCCGCTGAGGAGGCCCATCCCGAGGTCACACAGGTTCTGATGACCGGCCGAACACGCCGGACAGGTTCCACAAGCCGGAATGAAGGACAGAACGACGTGGTCGCCGACCTCCAGACCCTTGACCTCCGGGCCGAGCTTGGTGATGACGCCCGAACCCTCGTGCCCACCCATGACGGGGAACGACGGCATCGGGGTCGCGCCGGTGACGATGTGGTGATCGGAGTGGCACATTCCGGCCGCTTCCATGCGAATCTGAACTTCGCCGGCTACCGGCTCACCGATCTCGATCTCCTCGACGGACCACTTTTCATTGAGGCCCCACAGGATTGCACCCTTGGTCTTCACGTCACTTCACCCTTTCATTCGCACACCCGCATCTATCTCTGTGACCATAGCCACAAATCTGCGAAATTGGAACGTGTTCTAACGAAAGATTTTGCACTGCAGGTCAGACGTCCAAATGACCTGGCACAACCGGCGCGGCAACAACGGAATAATGACCCACTGAGTGGGACAGGCCACACGGGCACCCGAAAGTAGAGCCGCCCCGAAAGCACGCAACCATTCGACTCCACCTCCCACCAATCGGTCGGACACAGAGCAGCGGGTCTGAAACAGGCCTGGGCATGTTCTGGTGCATCTGAGGTTTGGCCCCTCAGGTTTTGAAGGTGGTGTTCGCCGGCCGTGGGTGCTGCCCGGGGTCGATCGAGAGCGGCGGGATGAACCACGGTTTGTTGTCGGCGCCTATTCGGATCGCCCATTTCCCGACGAACCCTGATTTGCGGTGCATCAACCGATGATGTGAACGGCACAGCAGGACCAGGTTGTTCATCACCGTCGGCCCGCCGTTCGCCCAGTGCCGGATATGGTGCGCATCCGTCCAGGCGGGCACGCATGTGCAGCCCGGGAACGCGCAGCCCTTGTCCCGGGCGATCAACGCCACTCGCTGTTCGGCGGTGACCAATCGTTTTCCTGGTTGCGCATCCAAGGGCGCGCCGTGATCGTCGAGCAGAACGGTCGACAGGAAACAATCACACCCGAGAAGCCTGGTCTGCGATACGGACAGTGGTCCGAGCCAGGGCATGTGCCCGACATCGAGATCCGACAAGTCCAGATCGGGTGAGCCTTCGTCGTCCACATCAGAAGGCGACGCGGCGCAATCCCGATGCTCCGCCAAATCACGAGCATTGATGTGCACATTCACGTGCGGACGCTGACCACCATCGATTCCGGTCTTGGCGCAATCGAGATAACGCCGGATCAGTTCCGTGAACCCATCCGCAGTCCGCTTCGCCGCCGACCGAGAATCCGGGGTTCCATCGAGTGCCGGGGTCGGCATCGTCAGATTCGACAACGCCGACAACAACATTTCCCCGGTGAGAGCATCGAAATCACCACGCACCACCACCCGACCATTCAAGGTCGACGCGATCCGCAACTCATTGAGATCGACATCCTCGGCGGGCGGGATCTCATCCGATTCGAACAACCGCTCCAACGTCGCGATCACGTCCCGCACCTTCGTCGTCGTCGCCTCCACACCCGACGCAGCAGCCAACAACAAATCGATACAGCGAGGGAGCGCCTCCTCCGACATCCCCTTCGGCGGTGACTCACAGAACGCCACGATCAACACAGCATGATCGAACGAGCAATCCCCGCCATCGAACCGAGCAGCCACCGCCGGAAACGGCCGCAAAGCCGCACCCAACGCGGCGATCTTCTTCCCGTCCCGAACCTGCAGCATCGTGTTCGCCGCCAACCACGCACCCACACCGCGACTGGCAATCACCTGATCATCCGGGCGCAACGACAACTCGTCCACCACCGCCACACGCACAGCTTCGAGACGCAGAATCTCCGCACTCGCCTCGACAGCAGCAGCACGCAACTCGGCAGCAGACAACCGCCACAGACGTCCGCGTAACCCCACCGCAGAACCAGACACCACATCCGACAACAAGACACTCATTGAATCCCCCGATCCCCTCCCCAAACAATACTCGAACACCCGTTCGAGTCAAGAGTTTCTCGAGTCAATCCACCGAGCGTCCCGGAATCACCACACCGCATTGATAGGCGAGAACCACCAGTTGCGCGCGGTCGCGGACATCCAGTTTTGTCATCGCCCGGTTCACGTGCGTTTTTGCCGTGACCGCGCTGATCACCAATTCCGCAGCGATTTCGTCGTTGGACATCCCGAGGGCAACGAGGGTTACCACTTCGAGCTCGCGTGGGGTCAACTGACCGAAAATCCCAGAAGTCGAGTCGGCCCGCGACGGAGTGGAAAGGAACCGAGAAATCAACGCGCTGGTCGCAATCGGCGACAGCAAAGAGTTCCCACCTGCGACCGTCCGAACAGCATCGAGTAGATCCTCGGCTCGGATTCCTTTGCCGATGAAGCCGCTGGCTCCCGCCCGGATCGCCTGTGCCACATGCTCATCCACTTCGAAGGTGGTAAGAATCAACACGTGCACGTCGGTCAAATCCGGATGATCGGCAATCATGCCGGTCGCTTCGACTCCGCTGGTGCCTGGCATTCGAATGTCCATCAATACAACGTCGGGTCGATGCTCGAGCGCCGCCTGGAATGCCTGCTCTCCGTCTGCCGCCTCGGCGACCACCTCCATGTCCTCTTCCGAACCGATCAGCAGCGCAAGCGTTTGACGGAAGAGCGCCTGATCGTCTGCCACTACCACCCGAATACTCACGACTCCTCACGCTCCGAACCCCTGGACACCGAGACAAGCGGTAGTTGGGCGTCCACACGAAATCCCCCGTCGGCGCGGAATCCTGCTGAGACCTCGCCTCCCATCGCCTGTGCCCTCTCCTTCATTCCCAGCAGTCCGTACCCGGGTGGTGACGTCGAAGGCACTGCCGTTCCGGCGTTTTCGACCGACAGCATCAGAACCTCGGCTTCGTATGACAACGACACGGTGACGGCTCCTGGCAGCGCATGCTTGCTCGCATTCACGAGTGCCTCCTGGATAATTCGGTACGCTGTGAGATCTACTGCGGGCCCGAGTGGGCGCAGCGAACCCACAGCGCGCACATCGATTTCCATTCCTGCACTGACGAATTGATCCACCAGTGCCGGTAGATCCGAAAGCCCCGGAGCCGGCTTCATCGAGCGATCACCGTCCTGAGCATCACGGAGAACTCCGACCGTGGCCCGAATTTCATCGAGTGCCGCCTTGGACGTTTCCTCCACTCCGCGTAGTGCAGTCGTCGCCTTCTCCGGGTCTTTCCCGATCAAGTGCGACGCGACCCCGACTTGCAGGTTGACCAAGGCAATGTGGTGCGCGACAACGTCGTGCAGGTCTCGCGCAATCCGCATCCTTTCTTCGACGACGCGGTGTCGGGCCTCGTCCTCGCGCATTCTTTCCGCTTGCACCGCGCGCGCCTCGACGGACTCCAGATAGGCTCGGCGAGAACGGACCTCGGCGCCGGCAAAACTTGCCATCAGCAACCAAGCCAACAACCCCAGTGCCTCCTGCAGGAGATTGTTCCCCACTCCCAGGAAGATCGTGACGAGCATCAGCGAGCTGACTGTGCTCGCCGCTGCGAAGAAGGTCCTCCGGCGGTCACTCGTGCTGGCAACGTAGTAGAGGCACACCATCGCTGCGGAACCTGTGCCGGCATTCGGCGGCGCTGACAGTGCAATCATCAATACGCCGAGGAGTACTGCCACCGCCAGTGCCGAGAACGGATAGCGCCTTCGGAACACGATGGTTGCCGCTGCGATCGCTGTTACAAGCACTCCCACAACCGTGACCTCGCGGGTGTCATTGCCGTCGAGCGCGATGCGGTGCGCCGTCCACGTGGCAAGGAGCACGAGAATCGCCAGTGCCAGGTCGATGGTGCGCGGGTGTTCCGCACACCATCGACCCCACGTCGATGTCGAAGTCATCGATCTACCGTATCCGGGTCACACCGACAACTTGTCGCTCGTGGGTTCACTGGATTCCTTCGAATCTGCGAGCAGCGCTCGCAACTGCTCCCCCTCGACATCGACGTTCGGGACCAACCGGTCCAGCCATGAGGGGAACCACCATGCCCTCGAGCCCAACAGGGACATGACGGCCGGTACGACGGTCATACGAATCACGAAGGCGTCGAACAGAACCGCGAACGAGAGTCCGAGTCCGATCTGCATGATGAAGGCGTCGCCGCCGAAGATGAAGCCCGCGAAAACGGCGATCATGATCAGCGCCGCGGCCGTGACCACTCGCGCGCCCTGGTCGAAGCCCTTCACGACTGCTTCATCCGGTCCGTCACCGTGGACGAACGCTTCACGCATTCTGGTCACCAGGAACACCTGGTAGTCCATCGCCAACCCGAAGACGATGCCGATCATGAAGATGGGCAACATCGCCACAACTGATCCGGTTTGACCTTCGATTCCGAGAATGCCGGCGAACCAACCCCACTGGAAGATCGCGACCAGCACACCGAACGTCGCACCGATCGAGAGCAGAAATCCGAGAGTTGCCTTGAGTGGTACCAAGATCGAGCGGAACACCAACATCAGGAGGATGAAGGCGAGGCCGACGACCAATGCGAGGTAGGGAACCAGGGCGTCGGCCAGGCGATCCGAAACGTCGATCGTCAACGCTGTCTGACCGGTGACCGACATCGTGGCTCCGGTCTCGTCGGTCAGTGATCCGGCGACCTCACGTATATCTGCGACGAGTGCCTTTGTTGCCTCGGTTTCGGGGCCGCTCGAGGGAACCACCGTGACGACTGCTGTATCGCCGGCCTGGTTGAGTGCTGGCGGCGTCACTGCCGCTATGTCAGGCAGAGCACCGAGCTTTTCCTGGGCGCCGCTCAATGCCGCTGCCGGATCTGTGGCGTCGGCAACGTCGACGACCACCATGAGCGGACCGCTGAACCCGGCACCGAACCCCTCGGATAGTCGGTCGGTAGCCCTGGCGGCAGTTGTGTCGGGCACTGGTGGGCTCGCCAAACTCAGGTTGATTCCGAAGGTGGGGATCGCCAGCAATCCCAACCCGAGGACAGACGCGAGCAAAACCGGAACTCGACGCCGGATCACGAACTTGGCCCATCGCGAGCCTGCGCCTTCCTTCGTCTTGCGATGCGTCAACTGACCACCGGACGCAAGCAGGCGACGATCGGATCGGCTCAGAACGCGCAATCCAGCAAATCCCAGCGTGGCGGGCAGCAGGGTCAGTGAAATCACCACTGCAACAGCAACTGCAAACGCCGCAGCCAGACCCATGCTCGTCAGGAACGGGATGTTCACGACGAACAGTCCTGCCAATGCGATGAGCACCGTCAACCCCGCGAACACTACGGCCGAACCCGCCGTCCCCGCTGCGCGGCCCGCAGCAATTTCCGGATCATGTCCGTCACGTAGTTCGGAGCGGTAGCGCGAGACGATGAAGAGCGAATAGTCGATCGCCACGGCGAGCCCCAGCATCATTGCCAGGACGGTTGTGCTCGAACCCAATTCGATGAAACCAGTTGCGATAGTGATCGTGCAGATCGCGATGCCGATGCCGATCAACGCGCTGATCAAGGGAAGCCCTGCTGCCACCAACGAACCGAAAGTGACCGTCAGGACCACAGCGGCGATCGCGACGCCGATCACTTCGCCCATCGATTCGGCACTGCTTTCCATCAGCACGTTGCCGGCAACATCGACTGCCAGCCCTGAATCCGCGGCGTCGTGGACGGCGGACTCGAGCAGTTCTTTCGAACTGTCCGGTAAGTCCATCGAGTCGGCGGTATAGGAGACCTGCATGTATCCGATCGTCCCAGTCGGCGACACTCCGCCGGAGGCATACGGATCCGATACCGCTGCAATCTCAGGATCCTTCCCGAGCGCAGAGACCAAGTCACTGACGGATTGTCGAATCGCCGGATCGGTGAGCGTCGTGCCCGCCGGAGATTCGAAGACGATGCGAGCACTGGCTCCGTCGGTGGACGATTGCGGAAATCTTTCAGCCAGAAGATCTTGCGCCGCTTGTGATTCGGTGCCCGGAATCGACAACGTATTGACGGTCGGACCGGACAGCGTTGCTGCGCCTACTCCGCCCGCCACCAGCAGGACGACCCAGAAGCCCACCATTGCCCAACGGCGCCGAAACGCGAGTCGCGAGAGTTTGTACAGGAATATCGACATGCGTGTCACTGTGCCGATACACGACCCCGTCGCACATCGTGCACAGGTAGGCAGTTCGACGTACTGCGCTCGCAGTAGGGCGGTGGTCCCCAGTGCTAGACGGGCAGGCCCAACTCCCTTGACCACGGCGGATCCGCCCCGGGACGTGACACGGTGACGGCTGCCGCGCGTGCGGCAAAGGTCAACGCGGCCGACCAATCTGCCTCGGTGAACGCACGCACAACAGCGACGTCGAGTGCGTCGTGACGATCAAGGTAGGCCAACAGGGCTCCGTGAACGGTGTCGCCCGCACCGATCGTGTCCGCGACGTCGACCGCGGGCGCCGGCACCGAAACATCGAGTTCCTCGGTGATCAACCGCAACCCGTCACCACCACGGGTGAGCAGGACGGCGCCGACGCCTTCGTGGAGCCACTCGGCGCCGTCGACCGAACCCAACCACTTCGCGTCGTCGTCGCTCACTTTGAGAATATCGATGGCGGGCAACCACGAACGAAACCGTCGTCGATACGCGTCCGGGTCGGAGATCACCGCCGGACGAATGTTGGGGTCGACCATGGTGAGTCGACCGCGGGCGTGTGCTTCGTGCAGCAAAGCTTCGTAGGCCGAGGCCCCGGGCTCGAGCACCAGCGACAGCGTTCCGAACGAGAATGCCCGGGCAGAGGGAAGTTTCGGCAGCGCGAACTGTCGATCTGCCGTTCCCTCGAGGTAGAAGGAATACCGCGCACCTCCGTCCGCTGCAAGGTTCACGACGGCCAGAGTTGTCGGCTCGGGCCCACGTTCGACCCCAGTTGTGTCGACATTGGACGCGGCCAGCGAGTCGATCATCCGATCTCCGAAAGCGTCTGTGGACAAGCGAGAGACGAATCCCACGTCGGATCCGAGTCGACCCAGTGCAATCGCAACGTTGAACGGTCCACCGCCCAACTTGGGTGAGAAGTTCTCCCCCACCGGAACCAGATCAACCAGTCCCTCACCACACACCACGACGGATCGTTCGCGTGTATCACTCATCGGTAGACCCTAACCTTCTCACCAGTCGAAGATGGATGTGACCTGCTCGGCACGAACGAGTTCGGGTGCCGAGCAGGTCACGATTGTGATGGGATTCAGCTACCCACACGCTCGCCCGTAGCCGGGTCGAAGAGGTGAACGAGGCCGTCCACCCGCTCGAAGCCCAGCGTCTGGCCGTACTGCAGCTTCGATCGCCCGCCGGTGCGTGCAACGAGCGAGATCGGGTCGGCTTCGGTACCAGGCACGTGTGCGTAGATGTACGACTCGTTGCCCAGTTCCTCTACCAGGTCGATCTGAGCTGCGATTCCGTCTCCGGCAGCGACCACCTGGAATTGCTCGGGCCGAATTCCTACTGTGACCGAAGCCAGACCGGCCGCGGCGATTGCCGCCATCTGCTCGCGGTCCAGCGGAACCTCGACGTCGCCGAAACGCACCCCACCCGAACTGACCGGCGCCGTTACCAAGTTCATACCTGGAGATCCGATGAAGCCTGCAACAAACGCATTGGCCGGCCGATCGTAAAGTTCGGTCGGAGAAGCGAATTGTTGCAACTTGCCGCCCTTGAGCACTGCCACGCGATCACCCATCGTCATCGCTTCCACCTGATCGTGCGTGACGTAGACGGTGGTGGTTCCGAGACGACGCTGCAACGCCGCGATCTGCGTGCGGGTCTGGACGCGTAGCTTTGCGTCGAGGTTGGAGAGCGGCTCGTCCATGCAGAACACTTGCGGTTCACGAACGATAGCTCGGCCCATGGCAACTCGCTGCCGTTGACCACCGGAAAGCTTGGCCGGCTTGCGGTCGAGATAGTCAGTCAGGTCAAGCAGTTTGGCCGCTTCGGCCACTTTCTTCTTACGCTCCTCAACGGGCACACCGCGCATCTTCAACGCGAACCCCATATTTTCCCCGACGGTTTTGTTGGGGTACAGCGCGTAATTCTGGAAGACCATTGCGATGTCGCGATCCTTGGACGGGACATCGGTCATGTCCTTGCCGTTGATGGTGATCGCGCCGGAATCGATGTCCTCGAGCCCTGCCAACATGCGCAGGGCCGTGGACTTTCCGGAACCTGACGGACCGACGAGCACGATGAACTCCCCGTCGTTGATGTCGAGATCGAGTGAATCGACAGCGAGGGTCCCGGCACCTTCGTAGATGCAAGACGCTTTCTGGTACGAGATTTCAGCCATGACGAACTCCTGAGAGGGTGAGGAGAATTATTTGATTGCACCGAAGGACAGGCCGCGCACCAGTTTGTTCTGGGCGAACCAACCGGCCAGGATGACGGGCAATGCCGCCATGGTCGCTGCCGCGGAGAGCCGAGCCCAGTACAGTCCCTCGCCGGTGATGAACCCGACCAGGAAGACCGGAATCGTCTGCGCTTGAACAGCTGTCAGGTTGACTGCGAAGAAGAATTCGTTCCACGAGAAGATCACGCAGATCAGCGCAGTCGCAGCAATTCCGGGCGAGATCAGCGGGAGGATCACCTCGCGAACCGAGGTCCACAAACTCGCGCCGTCCATGCTGGCAGCTTCGAGAAGTTCGCCGGGGACTTCGAGAAAGAACGAACGCATCATCCACACTGCGATCGGCAGATTCATCGATGTGTACAAGATGACCAGCGCCCAGATGTTGTCGAGCAATCCGATGTCGTTGACGATCACGTACAGCGGCACGATTGCAGCGACGACTGGGAGCATCTTGGTACTGATGAAAAAGAACAGAACGTCCTGAGTCTTGGCTACCGGGCGAAGCGACAATGCAAACGCAGCCGGAACACCCAGTAGCAGAACAAGAATCGTCGACATGGCCGTCGCAAATGCGGAGTTTGCCAGCGTCGTGCCGAGACCGGAGTCGAGGACGGCACGGAACTGTTCGAGGGTGGGAGTGAAGAACAGCTTCGGCGGATCCGTGTAGGCGTCTGCCTCGGTCTTGAACGCGGTGAGGACCATCCAGAAGACCGGGAAGAAAAACCCGAGAGCGGCGATCCACGCCACAACCGACCACGGACTGAACTTGCTGCTCTTCCTTTTCTTGACGACGGGCTTGTCGGCCGTCGCGCTTGTCGTCTCTACGGCAGTCATCACGCCGCCTCCTCGTTGCCGGTGAAGCTCTTGAAGATCAATCGGAGCGCAAGTGTCGACACGATGATCGTCGCGATCACTGTTACGACACCCATCGCCGCAGCTTGACCTACGTCGAAGCCGAGGAACGCGCGCTGGTAGATGTAGAACGGCAGGTTCGAGCTGGCCACGCCGGGCCCGCCCGACGTCATCATGTACACCGCGTCAAAGGTGTTCACGAGGTAGATCGCACCCAGAACTGCACCGAGTTCGATGAAGCGGCGCAGGTGCGGCAACGTCAGTTCGCGGAACATCGCAAACGGCTTGGCTCCGTCCACTCGTGCGGCTTCGAGAATGTCTCGGGGCATGGACTGCAAACCGGCCAGAATGAGCAGCATCATGAAGGGCGTCCACTGCCAGATCAGATTGATCATGACGGCGGCGAGCGGAAACTTGCTGACCCAGTCGACCTGGCCGACGCCGAAAGGCTGGAGTACGAAGTTCACGATACCGAACACCGGGTCGAACATTGTTGTCTTCCAAAGCAATGCGCCGGCGACGGGAGTGATGAGAAACGGCGTGATCAGCAGTGTCCGGACGATGCCCCGACCAAGGAATGCGCGGTCGAGCAGCAGCGCCAGCGCGAGTCCGAGGATCACCGAAACGATGACCGTACCCACGATCATGATGACCGTGTTGACCGCGACTTCCCGAAACTGACTGTCCTTGAAAACCTCTATGTAGTTATCGAACCCGTTGAAGTGCCGCGATCCCGGCCGGACAAGGTTCCACGACTGCGTCGAGTAGTAGAGGGTGAACAGAAACGGAATCTGAGTGACGACGATCGAGAAGATCAACGCCGGCAACAGGGGACCTCTACGACGCCAACCCTCGGCGCGGGAGATCTTCTTTTCGACACGGACCGGTGGCGCGTCGTCCACCGTAGTTCTGGGCTCGGCAACCGTAGTCATCGGTTCTCCTGATAGGTCTTGCCGACCACCTCGGCATACTGCTGGGATTGTTCGAGTGCTTCTTTCACGCTCTTCTGACCCGCGATGGCCGCACTGATCTGCTGGCTGACGCGAGTGCCCAGGTCCTGAAACTCAGGGATGGTGAGGAACTGGACGCCGGTGTACGGAACCGGTTGCACTGTCGGGTTTTTCGGATCTGCATTATTGATCGATTCGAGGGTGATCGGACCGAATGCCTGTGCGGCCTCTTGATATTCCGGAATCTCGTAGGTCGATAGGCGACTTCCCGGAGGAACTCTCGACCAGCCGAGTTCGGTTCCGACCTTCTGGATGTAGTCCTTGTTCGTCATCCAGGAAATGAACTTCCAGGCGTCATATTTGTTCTGTGCCGACTCCGGGATTCCGAGCGCCCACGTGTAGAGCCAACCAGGATCGGACTTCTCGACCTTCGGGGCCTTCGCATATCCGATGTTGCCGACTACCTTCGACGACGCAGGGTCCTCGAGAACCGACACAGCCGACGTCGCGTCGTACCACATCGCCGTGTTGCCTTGCGCGAATTGTGTTGCACATTCACCGAATCCGCTTGTGGCAGGACCCGGCTGACCGTGCTCCTTGACCGTGTCCACGTAGAACTGAACCGCATCCTCGACCTGCGGACTGGTCAGCTGCGCATTCCAATTCTCGTCGTACCAGCGTCCACCGAAGGTGTTGATCACGGTGTTCAGCGGTGCGAGTACCTCACCCCAGCCAGGCTTTCCGCGCAAGCAGATTCCCGCCATCTTGGCGTCCGGGTTGTCGAACTGTGCTGCCCAACCTGCAACTTCTTGCCACGTCGGGTCTTCGGGAACTGTAATCCCCGCCTGATCGAACAGATCCTTGCGGTACATCAGGAACGACGACTCCCCGTAGAAGGGGACCGCGTACATACTGTCCTCGTACGACAGAGAAGTCTTGATCGACGGTACGAAGTCGTCCTCGTCGTAACCGGGCGTCGTGTCTGCATAGTCGGACAGGTTCGTGAGCCAACCGTTGGCGGCCCACTGAGGTGTCTCGTAGTTGCTGATCATCACGACGTCGAACTCACCGCCGCCGGTTGCCGTCGACGCCGTGATCTTGGCGCGCGCCTGGTTCTCGGAAAGGCTGACGAATTTGAGGTCGATGCCAGGGTTCTCGGCTTCGAAAGCCGGCGCCAGTTTGATGGCGTCCTGCATCTGCGAGTTCGACACCATCGCGATGGTGACTGTTCGTTCGCCGGAACCACCGAGCGCACCAGCGCCCGCACATCCCGACACCAGGAGGCAGAGCGCCGCCGCGGCAGCGCCCCACACTCGTCTTCCTGTTTTCACGGATTACCTTCCTTCACACTTGCGTGTCAGTCGCGCGCTCGGACCGCGAAACTCGTGAGATCGCTAGCCTTCGAGCAGCCACTGGGCGCACTCGACGTCGGTGACGAGTACGTTTGCCAAACCTCCGCGCAATGCGCCCAGAACGGCCTGGCGTTTGTGTGTTCCTCCCGAAATCAGAATCGTCTGATCGCAGGATTTCACTGCGTCGAGCGAGACGGAGACCGTTCGCTCAGGTAGTGGCCCCTCCACTGGATTGCCGTCGACCGAGTAGAAACGGCCGCCGATTTCACCGACAGCGCCTCGACTTTCCAACTCGTCCAGCATGGTCGAGTCGACGAAGCTACCGGCAAACAAGGTCGTCGCGGTCGAGACGGCACCGACTCCGAAAACCATGATGTCGGAATCAGTTCCGGCTTGCAGCGCCTTCGAGATCACCGAGTCGTTTCGCATCGACTCCACGGTCGCCGGGTCGGCATACAGCGGAGCGTTGAGACGAATAGGATTGGCCTGCAACTGTTGTGCACATCGGCCGATGGTGAAGTCGACACCGGTTTGGTAGTCGGTCACCGTCATGGAGCCGTCAAGTTGTACCACAGCCGAGCACTTCGCGGCCTTGTCCGGCAAAGATCCTGCTACCGCAACGGTTTCCGGACCCCAGGTAAACCCGAGAACGCTCGAAGGCTGCAGACGACGAACCAGAACTTCCGCTGCTCGTCGACCGAGTGCGTCGAAGTCCGGGTCGTCCGCATCCGAAATCGCTTCGGGGACGATCAACACTTCGGCCAACCCGAAGTGCTTCTCCAGCTTCGATTCCAACTCCGTGTTCACCGAACCTTCGAGCTCCGGCGGTACCAAAATCTCGACCCTGACCAAACCTTGCGTCCGCGCCCTGGCCAACAGTCGCCCGGCTGTCGGCCGCGAGACGCCCAATTTCGCTGCAATCTCCGCCTGAGTGGCGCCTTCGAGGTGATACATCGTCGCCGCCCGCAAGGCGAGCCGCACATCCTCGGAAGCGGGCAACTTCGACGACTTGAGTCCTGTGGGCTGAGCCGACTGGTTCACACGGTCTCCTTGTGTATCAGGTTCAAAGTTTCTCGATCGTGAGCAAATGCTCACTAGATGTTCTTATGCTCATTAAGCTAACATCTACGTTGTGACCCACACAACAGTTTCCGGAGAATCCGTCGATCTACCTGCGACAATTCGGGCAAATGTCCTCGTCGAGACCGGAAAGATGCAGATGGTCGAGAGACCACGACCGTCCCCGAAGGCGGGTGAAGTCCTCGTTCGCATCCATGCCGTGGGCGTGTGCGGGTCGGACGCGCACTACTTTCACGAAGGTCGCATCGGCCCTTACGTAGTCAACTCACCGCTCGTTCTCGGACACGAAGCATCGGGACGCATCGCTGCGGTCGGTGACGGCGTCGACCCAAGACGCATCGGGCAGCGTGTCTCCATCGAGCCTCAGAAGCCCGATCCGACAAGTCCCGAATCCAAGGCAGGCAGATACAACCTCTGCCCTCATATGGAGTTCTTCGCGACGCCGCCGATCGACGGTGCGCTGACCGACTACGTCACGATCGGTGCCGACTTCGCCCATCCCATCGCAGATTCCGTGTCCTACGAGGCAGCTGCGCTGTTCGAGCCACTTTCCGTAGGGATCGCCTCAGCCCAGAAGGCGGGGATCACTGCCGGCTCTCGGGTGTTGATCGCCGGCGCCGGCCCGGTAGGAATCGTGACGACGCAGGTGGCCAAGGCATTCGGCGCGACGGAAGTCATCGTCTCGGACATCGACGCGGCCCGGCGTGATGTGGCACTGAAATTCGGCGCAACAACCGTCGTTGATCCACGTGAGAGCGACGTACGCTCGCTGGCCGTCGACGCATTCATCGACGCGTCGGGTGCCACGGCCGCAGTGATCGACGGGATTCACGCAGTTCGGCCCGCTGGAACCGTCGTTCTGGTCGGAATGGGTGCCGACGAGATACCGTTGCCGGTCCCGATCATTCAGAATCGCGAACTGATGCTGACCGGAGTGTTCCGGTACGCCAACACGTGGCCGATCGCCGCCGCATTGGTCGCTGCCGGGCGCGTCGATCTGGACTCGATGGTCACAGCACGCTTTTCACTCGAACAGTCGCAAGAGGCCCTGGTGGCCGATCGCATTCTCGGCAGCATCAAAGCCGTAGTCATCGTCGCCGAAGGAGACTAGTACTTTCATGGAACTCAATACGAAGACCCTGTTCGACTTCGATGCTGCACTCGAAGTGCCGAACTACGACCGGAGCAAAGTCACTACTGGCATAGTGCATTTCGGTGTCGGAGGCTTTCACCGTGCACACCAGGCCATGTACATCGATGATCTCCTGCGACGCGGTGAGGGCTTCGACTGGGGAATCTGCGGAGTGGGAGTGATGCCGTCGGACAAGCGGATGAAAGACGCTCTCCGCGCGCAGGACTGCCTCTACACGCTGGCGCTCAAGCATTCTGACGGAACCCTCGAGGCCCGGGTCATCGGGTCGATCGTCGAGTACCTGTTCGCTCCGGAGGATCCGGAGGCGGTGATCGAAAAGATGGCATCCGAATCGACGAAAATCGTATCTCTCACCATCACCGAGGGCGGATACAACATCTCGCACACTACGGGTGAGTTCGACGCGTCCGATCCCGATGTAATGCACGATCTCGAGCCGGGAACACTCCCCCACACCACCTTCGGTCTGATTTGTGCGGCACTCGCACTCCGTCGCGACCGGGGCCTCGCCCCGTTCACGATCATGAGTTGCGACAACATCGAAGGCAACGGATCGGTCGCCAGGACGGCAGTCGGAGCGTTCGCCGCCCTGAAGGATCCCGAACTTGCGGAGTGGATCGACGAGAACGGCGCCTTCCCCAACTCCATGGTCGACCGGATCACACCCGTCACGACAGCCGAGGTGACCACCGAGATCGCCGAGACGTTTGGCGTGGAAGATCAGTGGCCGGTCGCGGCTGAGCCGTTCACCGCGTGGTTCCTCGAGGACGAGTTCACCTCAGGCAGGCCACCTCTGGAGAATGTCGGCGTCAATCTCGTGCCGGATGTTCGCCCGTACGAACTGATGAAACTGCGCCTTCTCAATGCCGGCCATCAAGGCATCGCGTACTTCGGCTACCTTGCCGGATACCGCCTGGTCCACGAGGCATGCCAGGACGAACTCTTGTCGGGGTTCCTGCTCGACTACATGAATCTCGAAGCGACGCCGACCCTTGACCCGGTACCCGGCGTCGACCTCGATCAGTACAAGAAGACCCTCATCGAAAGATTCTCGAACCCCCAGATCCGCGACACGATTGCACGTCTGTGTGCCGAGTCGTCCGATCGAATTCCCAAGTGGCTGTTGCCCGTCATCCGGAACCAACTCGACACCGGTGGGTCGATCAACCTGTCCACCGCAATTGTCGCTAGCTGGGCCCGCTACGCCGAGGGCACAGACGAGAACGGAGATCCCATCACCGTCGTCGATCAGCTGTCGGACACTCTGGTGCCGCTCGCCCAGAAACAGTCGAGCGACCCGTTGGCCTTCATCGGGTACCGCCAAGTGTTCGGCGATCTCGTGGACGATCGCCGATTTGTCGCTAGCTTCCGAAAGACCCTCGACTCATTGCACTCCGTCGGAGCCAGAAGAACCCTCGAGGAGGTGCGCGGGCTCTGACTACACCGAGACGTCGTGCAGGTGATGGATCGGATCGTGAATGAAGTAGGCCGCCAACGATTCGACGGTGAACGCCGATCCGTCACTGCGGAGACCCCGTCGTTGGCGGCTACCCTCTGGCACGGTTTCGAAGGCATTCGCGACCTCCGCCGCGGCGTCGGACAATTCCGATGCCACCTTTGCCGGATCTTGGTCGTTGTACCGCTCGGCCTCAGCTGTTGCGTCTTGATCCCAGTTCTCGAATAGCGGATCGTCGAATTCGAGCATCTGTTCCAACCTCACCTTGAAGATCCTGAACACGTCGCGTACGTGGGCGGAATACTCCAGCGCTGACCATGTTTCGCTGTCCGGTCGCTCCGTCACATTCTCGCCCTCCAGTACCTCGGCCCACGAGACGGCATTGCTACGCACAAGATCTGGAACATCCGCGAACGCAACAGCGGACGAATCAAACCCGCACTCGCCGCATGGGCGTTCGAGGACCCAGGTCCAGTTCTTTGTATCCGGGGTGATCGGCATGCATCGAGAATAGTCCGCGGGAGCGGAGTCGGTCTGCTTCGATTGGCCGATGAAGCGCATCATGGTCGGTATTGCGATTCCATTCGTGCTGATGCTTACTTCGTGTGGCGGGGACGGGGGCGACGCCGAACCACACGAACTCGCCTTCACATGCGACGACGCACATGCGTACCTCGAAGTTTTCGGGACGGTCGAGGCGGCGTTGGCCCGGCTACAGAGCCCTGGATGGAACGATGTCCCTGAGTTCCGCCAGCGCCTGGGCAGCGTTCACACCACAACAGCAGACTGCGATAGTCAATTCACTTCATTCGGCTTCCCGAGGTGAATGTTGATCCGTATTTCGGTGCCGGTATCCGGCATCTGACTCCGTCGACAAGATTTGCCGGTCGATACTCGGATCGGCCGAAGAACTGGACATACTCCGACTGATTCCACGTCGCCGATCGATCAAGTCCGCGATGACATGAGCGGGCCGCACGACGACTGGAGAGGATTCGACGCTGAGGCGCGTGAGCGCACCAAGAAGCCTTCGAAGCAGCGGAATCGGGATCGTGCGACTGAGCAACGCCGGAGGCCTGATTCGCCGGTCGCACAACAGAATTACAAACGACGACGTAACTACGTCATTCCGATCGTGACAAAATACTCGTTCGTCGGCGACGGACCGATCACTTCGATTTCCTCGACGGGTCTCGTCGCCCCTCAAGTGAAGGGCGTCGAGTCGACATGTACCCCTTCCGAACGCAGTAAATGCTCGGCCGCACAAATCAACAGGGAAAGGGATTCGTACGAGAGTCCCTCGATCGCATGCATCAGCCTGTCAGGCGCCGGAATCGACCGGTCGACCGGCGAACCCTCGGATCTCCGCACAGAAAGCACGGTCGAGAGTTCTCGTTGATTCACCACCTGACCTGCGCTGTTCGCTCGCTCGAACATGGCATTCAGCCGCTGGACCAGTTCCTCACCTTCAGCTGATCGAATAGTGTTGCCAAACAGCCTGTTTCCATGATCGGCTTCGACACCAGGCCCGATCGAGTTCTTGATTGTCACAGTATGTTCTCCGTTACGTTGGTCTGTCAGGTTGATCAGGGGTGCGACCCGGCGCAATTCACAGAGCCTTTATCCGTGCCGCCCAACGGCGTCGCGTCCATCGACAGCAGACGAATCTCCCCCGGCGCCCATCGGCTTCCGGTAGCGAGACCTTGAAGTTGCTGTTCACTTGCAGTTCGTCGTTACACTTTAACAATATTTGTAACGCATCGACAAGTGTTTTGTTCCGATTGCCCGGTTTTGCACCCGATCGAGGCAACTACTGAGCTCTCACGGGCTGCGGATTCTGCAATTCACGAAGCTCGGCAAAATGGATCCGACGCAGACAAGGACGGCGAGACAGCCCTCGTTGGCTCTCATTTCCAGTGATCGAGCACGAAGTCCTCAATGGTGATGACCCAAGTCCGACAGCGCTTTTCAGACAGGGAAAGGGCCCCGCAGTTGCGGGGCCCACTATCGTTGCCGTTCCTTGCGTAGAGTCGTTTCCGACAGTCGGCTGCCGGTCAGCGCGTCAACATTTGGGTGCAGCCGAGCCGCGGGGGGGGGACGGCTCGACTGCCTTGTACCTACACCGGTAGGCACGTCTAAAGCGTGACACTTCTGTACGTCGAGCACATACGCTGAAATACCCGGATAGGTACCTACTTTTCCTTCACGTCCGGCACGTCGCTCGCTCGGTTGCGCCCAATTGCACTGCGCTCCCGATACTTGTCGAGGATTGGGTATCCGGATCCGAGACTTTCACCTCGTCCGAGATCGACGATCGCGGTACGACATTTACTTGTGTAGCCACGAAGGATCAACTCAGCCGTACCCGCATGCGCGTTGCGTGCGATTCAATACCAACTACGTGTGGGCAACTGCACCAACTACCTGTGGGCAACTGCCCTGTTGATTGCACTCTGCGCACTTGTCGCCGTTGCGATCGTCGGCAGCATGACTTTCGACAAACGTCATTGGGTCTGACCTGCGGGCTCACGGCAACTGAACGTGGGGCGGGCGGGGCTCGAACCCGCGACCAATGGATTATGAGTCCACGGCTCTAACCGACTGAGCTACCGCCCCATCCGGATGCGATGCATCGCGGCGAATCCGAATGTTACCGGCACATCCGACGCGGATCACAATCGGGCAGGCGGTGACGCGTTGCACTCTTTCGAGTCGAGTCTTCCAAGGTTGGTCGGCACAGGCGCGATGAGCCGATACCGTGGGAGTGCACACCCCACGGAACAGGATCACCACATGAAGCTTGCACTGACCGAATTCAAGAACTCGAAGGCCACGATCCGGATCATCATGTCCGACGGCGCGAAACTGAACGGCACCGTCACCGATTTCACCGAAGACACTCTCGTTCTCAATTCTCCGAATGGTGTCTACTACATCAACCCCAGCCACATCATCCGGCTGTTCGAGCCGTCGGATCGCGCAGCGAAGTAGGCGCACCGGTCAAACAGTTCGACGGTTCCACCGAAAGCCCGACGCAGACACTTGCGTCGGGCTTTGGTGTATCTGTCGCCAATATCTTCGCGTCGCGTTCACGGGTGCTGATGCCGCCTATCCTCTCCGACATGGCGAACGACAGCGGACCACCTGAACTCGTGTTGTTCGACTTGGGCGGTGTGCTGTGTCGATTCGAGCCTGACCGTCGCGCCGCAGAACTGGCTGCGGCCATCGGCGTCACGGAAGACGAGATTCATGCCCTCGTGTTCGCGTCCGGGTTCGACCAGGAATGCGATCTCGGCATTCACTCCGAAACCGCGATCCTGGAACGCTTTCGACGACTCGGGTTTCCTGGTGACCGCGACGAGCTACGCCGAGCCTGGGCCAAGGCCTTCATCCCGGACCGCGCGGTCATCGATCTCGCAATCGCGCTTCGAAGCGAGGGGGTCGTGGTCGCCACACTCTCCGACAACGGACCTGTTCTCTTGGCCGCCATCGAGAGTGTCGTAACTCCATCGGCAATCGACGAGCATGTTTTCTCCTGCATGCTCGGAGCTACCAAACCCGAACCTGCGGCCTTCCTGGCTGCGCTGGAGTTGCTCGATGCGCGTCCACAGCAGACCTTCTTCGTCGACGACAACCCGGTGAACGTCCTCAGCGCTCGACGGCTGGGAATTCGCGGCGAACAAGCAAACAAGGCGGCAGACGTCGAATCGGCACTTCGATCGGTGGGTCTGCTGCGAGCGCACTAGGTCAGACAAAAACAAGGTCAGACCACAACAAGAAAGCCCCCCACCCGATTTCTCAGGTGAGGGGCTTTGCTGCTCCCCCGGCTGGACTCGAACCAGCAACCGTCCGATTAACAGTCGGAAGCTCTGCCAATTGAGCTACAGGGGATTGTCTTGCTCGCTTCGCCCGTTCCGGCGTTGCCTGAGAAACTGTAGCGAATCCTTCACCGAAGTACCAAATCGCCTGCCCAGCGAGTCATCAGGCAGGATGGAGTCAGGACGATCGGTGCTGGAGGGAAGCAGGAATGATGCGTTTGTTGATCGGTGTTGCAGCTGGGTACGTCCTGGGAACCAAAGCGGGCCGCGCACGATACGAGCAGATCAGCCGGGCCGCGAAGGCGGTGGCCACCAGTCCGGCCACCAAGAAGGTGTTGGACGCGTCACGGCAGAAGCTGGCCGACTCACTGAGTACTCAGCCCAAGCTCGAGCCGATGAAGCCGATCAACGAGGAGACTACGATTCTGGTCCCCCACGACCAGTTGAAGAAAAACCGCTAGGTCAGACGCTTTGGTCGCCGACAGCCTGCTCACGCAGCTGTCGGCGATACTGCTCCAGCGCCACGAGGTCGCCGAACAGTGAGTTGTACTCCTCGGGGGCTGCAGCAGGTGAAACGCGCTGAAGCTTGGATTTGAGGTCGGCAACCTGCTCGCCCACCCACGCTTCCTGCAGTCGTGCGAGCACTCCGTTGATGTAGCGCGGAACCGTGTCTTCGTCACACGGCATCGGTTCGACGGCCAGCTCAGATACAACCGAGGCCACCGTCATGTCTTCGACGCCCTTGGTGACGACTTCGATCCACTCGGCGCCGCCGAGTCCCTTGCTCGTTCCACCGGCGTCAGCCATTGCCTGTCTGATGACAACGTAGGCGGGGTGGGTGAACGTCTCGGGCGGCAACGAGTCGAAGACACTGCCGGCGATGCCAGGGTGCTGCAATGCGGCCTTGAGGACAGCTCGCTGCGTCGAGAGCGCGGGATCGTTGGGCCGGGGCCTGGAGATTCCGATCGGCAGCGCAAGCGCATCGGCAGCAGGTTGGTCGACAACCTGACGACGCTTGGGCGCCGGTGACGATCCGCGCGTCGACGCCCGTTTGCGAGCTTCGTCACGCACGCGTCGTCGAACCGACGGAAGATCGTCCCAACCGACCCATCCGCACAACAGATTCGCGTAGCTGTCGCGCAGAGTTGATTCCTTGATCTGCGCAACGACGGGCACGGTACGACGCAGTGCCTCGACACGACCTTCAGCGGTCTCCAGATCGTGTTCGGTGAGGATGGACTTCACCACGAACTCGAACATCGGAGTGCGCCGTGCCACGAGGTCGCGAACGGCGGCGTCACCAGACTTCAGACGCAGATCGCACGGGTCCATTCCGTCGGGCGCGACGGCGACGAACGTCTGCCCGGCCATCTTTTGATCACCCTCGAACGCCTTCATCGCAGCGGCCTGCCCCGCGGCATCACCGTCGAAGGTGTAGATGATTTCACCGCGAAAGTAGCTGTCGTCCATCAGGAGTCGACGGAGCATCGCAAGGTGCTCCTCACCGAAGGCGGTCCCGCACGAAGCGACGGCGGTCTTGACGCCGGCCAAATGCATCGCCATGACGTCGGTGTAACCCTCGACGACTACCGCCTGGTGTCCCTTGGCGATGTCGCGCTTGGCGAGGTCCAAGCCGAACAGGACCTGAGACTTCTTGTAGAGAATCGTTTCCGGCGTGTTGACGTACTTACCCGGCATGGTGTCGTCGTCGAAGAGCTTGCGGGCACCGAAGCCGATGACGTCACCGGCGACGCTGCGGATCGGCCACAGAAGTCGGCGATGGAACCGGTCGATCGGACCTCGCCGGCCTTCTTTGGACAGCCCGGCTGCTTCTAGTTCTTTGAACTCGAAACCTTTGGACATCAAGTGTTTTGTGAGAGTGTCCCAACCTTCTGGCGCGTATCCACACCCGAACTGCAGGGCCGCTGCACCGTCGAAGTTTCTCTCGGTGAGGTAGTCGCGAGCCGCCTGGGCATCGGGTTCGCGCAGACGAGCGGCGTAGAACTCCTGAGCCGCCGCGTTTGCTGCGATCAAGCGTGCACGGGTGCCGCGATCGCGCTGAACGGACGGTCCGCCGCCCTCGTACGAAATCGTGTAGCTGAGTCGATCCGCCAACTGCTCGACGGCCTCTACGAAGCTGATGTGATCCATCTTCTGCAGGAACGAGTACACGTCACCACCCTCACCGCAGCCGAAGCAGTGGTAGAGGCCGTGGTTGGGTCGCACGTGGAACGACGGCGACTTCTCGTCGTGAAAGGGACACAGACCTTTGATCGAATCGCCACCGGCACGCTTGAGTGAAACGTATTCACCGACGATGTCCTCGATGCGAGTGCGTTCGCGAATGGCCGCGATGTCTCTGTCAGAAATTCGGCCCGCCACGTACATCAGTCTAGGCGGTCCCCCGGCACCTCCTGACAACGATATGTTGATGGCCGACTCTGCACCGCAGCGATGGGACCGACGATGACTGAAAACGCCTCGAGCGCGCACGAAGGGCGATCAGGAACCCGATTCGGCGTGTACGAGTTGCGTAGCCTCCTCGGCCGAGGCGGAATGGGTGAAGTGTACGAGGCGTACGACACCTCGAAGGATCGCCTGGTCGCACTCAAGTTGCTCCATCGAGAGCTTGCGGCCGACCCGTCATTCCAAGCTCGTTTCCGCCGAGAATCTCGCGCCACCGCCGCCCTGAACGAACCGCACGTGATCCCGGTGCATGACTGGGGCGAAATCGACGGAGTCCTCTTCATCGACATGCGTTTGGTCGAAGGCCACACATTGCGAGCCGAGTTGACCGAATTCGGCCGACTCACCCCGGCGCGAGCCGTCGACATCGTCTCGCAGATAGCGTCAGCGCTGGACGCAGCGCACGCGCGCGGACTCATCCATCGCGACGTCAAACCAGACAACATCATTATCACGAAGACCGGCTTCGCGTACCTCGTGGACTTCGGAATCGCATATTCACAGACAGACACGAAAATCACCACCGAGGGAAGCGCGGTCGGTTCGTATGCGTACATGGCGCCGGAGCGATTCGGTATCGAAACACCGACGGCCGCAGCGGATGTCTACTCCCTGGCTTGTGTTCTCTACCAGTCCCTCACCGGAACAACGCCTTTCAACACCACAAGCATCGGCCATCTCGTCAATTCGCACCTGAACGCTCCGCCGCCGCGCCCCACCCTGACGGTTCCGTCGCTCCCGCAACGTTTCGACACTGTCGTGGCCCGCGGTATGGCAAAGGATCCCGCACACCGCTATCCGACCACCGGAGCGCTCGCACTCGAAGCGCGGCAAGCACTCTCGGCCGACAACGCCACCAGTGCGGCCGGCGGACTGCAATCCACAATCGTCGGGCCGCCCGCCTACACCACAGTGAATCCCGCTTACGGGAACTACACGCACATCGCGACAAAGACCAAGCGAAACCGAGCCCCGATCGCGATCGGAGCGGCTGGAGTTGCACTCGTTCTGGCCGCAGGAGGCGCGGCGGCTTGGGCGATACAGGGAAGCTCGGGGCCCGAATCACCAACCGCTGTAACAGCTTCCACCGCCACGACGGAACCGGCACCCATCCAGGAGCCGGTCAGAACGCCAAACCTGGAGCCGCTACCCACCGCCGGACTGCAGGCAACCACGACCACGCAGGCGTCCACCCCGTCCACGAAGAACGGCGATCTCGGGGTGAGCAAGCCGATCACCGTCCCCTCGTGCAAGGGAACCGGAATCGTGGTGTTGGCCAATGCCACCGATCCGGCCACGTATGCCAGTGAGATTCAGAACTACCTTGACGCGTTCCCGGGCTCGAAATACCTACGCACAGACCAGTCCTGCCCGTCACTGCGTCAAGTCTCGGATTCCGGGACTGCGATCTACACCGTGTATCGCGAATCCGGAAACAGCGAGTCGAAGATCTGCAAGGACGTCCGCGCAGCAGGAGGCGACGCTTACGGCAAGTGGCTCGACACCACTACCGATCCGTCGACGCGAATGACCTGCTGAGAGCGCGGCCGGCTCAGCCCCAACTGGCCTGCGCGCCCAGGCTTGCCTTGTCCACCCGCTCCAGCCGACTTTCCGTGTACGACGCGATCTGATCCACCACCACGCGGACCCGAGCACCGTCGTCCGCGGCGCGCTCCCATGCGGGCAGCAAGATCGGATCGAGCCCGGCGGGCGCCGTGGCCAACAACCATTCCGCGACGCGATGAACACGATCACGTTGCCGATCCTGACGCGCCTTGTGCCCGGCGTCGGACATCACGTAGTAGAGCGCCACGGTCTTGAGCAACGCGACCTCGGATGCGACGGCCTCGGGTATGTCGAGGTCGGCTTGATAGCGCGAGAGGGGTCGGTTGCCGTTTGTGAGCCGGGTGCTGGCGATCGCCGCGGTGGCGAAGCGACCCACCAATTCACTCGTGAGATTCTTCAACGCGACGGAACTTCCGAGTGTTCCGTCGAAACTTCCGACCCCGCGTACGACGGGGAGTTCGGACAACCGTTGAGCGGCGTCGATCAGATCGTCGACTACCAACCCCCGAAACTCGGAGGCCCCCAGTTCTGCCAGTGCGCGCTGCTCGGACGGATCAGCAAGCGAGCGAAGGTCGATACGGCCTGCGATCACCCCGTCCTCCACGTCGTGCACGGAGTACGCGATGTCGTCGGCCCAGTCCATGACCTGAGCTTCCAGGCATTGCCGACGCTCGGGCGCTCCCTCGCGAACCCAGGCGAGCACCTCTGCGTCGTCGTCGTATGCCCCGAACTTCGCGCCGGGCTCAGGGCGGGTCCAGGGATACTTGATGGCTGCGTCGAGTGACGCCCTGGTGAGATTGAGGCCTGCGCTCAGACCGTCGGGGCGCAGGATCTTGGGTTCGAGGCTGGTCAAGATCCGCAGATTCTGCGCATTGCCCTCGAAACCTCCGCAGTCCTTGGCGACTTCGTCGAGGGCCTTCTCGCCGTTGTGACCGTACGGTGGGTGCCCGATGTCGTGCGCGAGACCGGCGAGGTCCACCAGGTCCGGATCGCAACCGAGTCCGTCGGCGATCCCTCGCCCGATCTGTGCGACCTCCATCGAGTGCGTCAACCGCGTGCGAGGTGTGTCACCGTCGCGCGGGCCGACAACCTGGGTCTTGTCGGCCAAGCGCCGCAAAGCCGCGGAGTGTTGGACACGCGCCCGATCTCGCGAGAAGTCCGAACGATGCTGCGCCGCTGCGATCTGCGAACCCGGCAACCCCGCTCGCTTCGGCGCCTCGACGACACGACGTTCGAGGTCGTGTTCGGAGTAGGTGCCGCCTCCGTAGGTGGTGTGAGCTGTCATGGTCTCTATTGCCCTGCCGTGTAGGGGAAGTCTGCCGAGAAGTGCGTGAGCTGATACCAGAGCAGCGCGCCGGTTTCGCGAGCGATTCCGTGCAACTGGGATTCGCGGGTGAAGACAGCCGGGCCCTGACGAGTAGGTGCGGTCCACGCCTGGAGTCCTGTGTCGCGGGCCATCGTCCGCGTTCGCAAGGAGTGCCACGGGTCACTGACCAGGACAGCGGAATTGATTCCCTGCGAGGACATCTCGGCGCTCACCGCGTCGATACTGAGCAGTGTGTCCGAACCGGTCTCCACCGCGGTGATCGCACTCGAAGGAATTCCGCGATCGGTCAGATACATCTTTCCCGACGCCGCTTCGGTGTACTCGTCACCTTCTTGTTTGCCGCCGACAGTGATGATCTGCGGCGCCACTCCGCGCTTGTACAGCTTGTACGCCTGCTCGAGTCGGGCCTCGAAGACGGACGACGGAGTGCCGGAATACTGAGCCGCGCCCAGAACGACTATCGCGTCGGCCGGCCGCGTGTCGTCGATGCGCGCCACCTGCCACACCCGGAACGCAGTACCCCCGACCAGAACCACGGCCATCAACACGGCACCGGCGATCAGTCGGCGCGTCCAGCGAGCCAATCCTGCCCCGAAGCCGCCCGCCCGTGAGGGTGATGGGTCGTGGGGGCGGTTACCGAAAGCAGGTTTCACTCCCGCAATTCTGCCAGTTCGCGGCGATCACCTCCGATGCCGACGCGCCACAACGGATAGATTTGCGTCATGGCCCTCGCACCACACTTCTCGCAGTTGTCCTCGGTAGAGCAGAGTCGGACAATCACCCGACCCGTTCGCCGTCGGGGAAGCGCCGCCGCCGTCGCTGCGATTTTCGCTCTGCTGGCGCTCGTCTTCAGTCCTGCGCTCGCCTCGGCGGACGCCCCGATGGTGTTGCCGAATCACATCACCGACACCTCCGGGGTTCTCGACGCCGGGCAACGCAGCGACATACAAGCCGCGATCGATCAACTCGGCGAGGACCACCAGATCGATCTGTGGGTCGCGTTCGTCCCCGATTTCAACAACCTGGGTGGCCAGGCGTGGGCGCAGCAGACAGCCACGAAGTCGACGCTGAGTACCAAGTCCGTCCTGCTTGCAGTTGCCACGGCGGAGCGTGCTTACTACCTCGATGTGCCCGCTGAGCTGAGCAACATCACGGATTCCGACATCGAATCGATCAATACCGACGCGGTGGAACCGGCTCTCGCCGAGGATGATTGGACCGGCGCGGCGATTGCCGCGGCCGGCGCACTCGGCGACGCGAACAACACGAGTGGCGGAATGGGAGTCGGAACACTCCTCATCGCGGGCGGCGCTGTGGTGGTCGGGACGGGCGGCGTGGTCCTGTACTCACGCAAGCGCAAGAACGACAAGAACAAGGCAAGCGTCGAAGCCGCGAAGAACATCTCCCCCGACGACATCGCCAGCCTCAATGCACTCCCGCTGCCAACGCTCGACGAACGCGCGAAGGAGATCCTCGTCGAGACGGACAACGCGATCGCCGGCAGCCAGGAGGAACTCGATCTGGCCCGCAGCGAGTTCGGAGATTCCGCCGTCGCACCCTTCTCGGCAGCATTCGACAAGGCCAAGGCCACCCTCGCCGAAGCCTTCGCGATCAGGCAGCGACTCGACGACGCCATCCCGGAAACTCCCGATCAACGCCGCCAGATGCTGATCGACATCATTTCCTCGTGCGGTCGAGCCGACCAAGAACTCGAAGCTCGCGTCGAGGAGTTCGACGGGCTTCGCGACCTTCTCATCAACGCCCCCGCCCGTCTCGATGCGTTGACGCAGAGTGTTGTTTCTCTCAGCGTGCGCTTGCCCGAATCCGAGGCGATTCTGACCAAATTGAAGGATCAATTCCCCGCGCCGACGCTGGCATCGGTCGTGAACAACGTCACGATGGCGAGTGAGCGCCTGACGCTCGCCGAGAAGTCGATCGAGGAAGGACGAGACGCGACGGCACTGCCGGCCGGTAAGCAAGGCGCTGCCGTCACTGCGATTCGCACGGCCGAAGCCGCCCTCGATCAGGCACGCAAGCTACTCGACGGCGTCGATCACGCCGCCGACGACATCCGAAACGCCATCGCGACACTTCCGTCCGCGATGGACGACGTCCAGCAGGGCATCACCGCTGCGGACGCTTACCTGGCGCAAGGCGGGCAGAAGTTGGCGGACGCGAAGGCCGCAGCCCAGGCAGCGTTGGCGAATGCTCAGACGTCGAAGGACAGCGATCCGCTGACAGCCTTCAACCAGATCGTCGCAGCCGACGCCCAACTCGACGCGCTTCTTGCCGACGCTCAGGAGCAGAAGCAGCAGCTCGAACGTGCACAGCAGCGCCTCGCCCAGGACATTCTGGCCGCACAGGCTCAGGTGACCGCTGCAGGCGACTTCCTCGGAACCAGGCGCGGCGCGATCGGAGCGGAGGCGCGCACTCGCTACGCCGAGGCTCAGCGGCACCTGCAGGCGGCCCAGCAATTGCAGGCCTCGGATCCGTCGAAGGCGCTGCAACACGCCCAGGCCGCGACCACCTTGGCGACGCACTCACTTCGCGCCGCGCAGAACGAGGTCAACACCTGGGAAGCAAACCAACGACCCCGTGGCGGCGGTGGCGATGCGACAGGAGCGATCCTCGGCGGCATCCTGATCAACAGCATTCTGCGAGGTGGCGGAGGGCCCCGTTCGTACGGCGGACCGAGCAGCAGCGGACGCTCCGGTCGCGGTGGCGGCGGCGGTGGTTTCGGCGGCGGGGGCGGCGGCCGAACCAGTCGAGGCGGCGGCGGCCGGTTCTGACGGATCCCGTCGAGGTAGTAAAATCCCTACTTTGTTCACGACCGCACTCGTCGTACGCTTCATCCGGCAAGTCGGGATCACAGATCATACGAAGGTGTTATGGAAAGCGTCGCCCCGCAGATAACCGTCGTTGTACCCACATACAACGAGCGTGAGAACCTGCCAAAGCTCGTCGATCGCCTCGCCGCGTTGAAGATCCCGAACCTGCACGTCCTCGTGGTGGATGACAACTCCCCCGACGGAACGGGCGAGGTTGCGGACAAGTTGGGTATCGATGGTCCCATCCCGGTCGGAGTGCTTCACCGCACGGTCAAGGACGGTCTCGGCCGTGCTTACGTCGCGGGCATGAGCCGGGCTCTGGCGGAGAACGCAGACATCGTCATTCAGATGGACGCAGATCTCTCGCACCCGTCCGAAGCGATCCCCGCCATGATCGAGATCCTCACCACTACCGATGCGGCAGTCGTTCTCGGCTCCCGCTACGTCGAAGGCGGCGCAGTCGCCGGCGACTGGCCGTGGCACCGCAAGGCCTTGTCCGCCTGGGCGAACTTCTACGTCAACGCCATTCTGCGACTGCACGTCAAGGATGCGACCGCCGGCTTCAAGGCGTGGCATGCAAAGACCTTGCGCGACATCGACGTCGAATCGGTGCAGAGCAACGGCTACGCGTTCCAGGTCGAGATGAACTACCGAGTTGTTCAGCGCGGCATGAAGATCGCCGAAACGCCCATCCGCTTCGAGGAGCGCACCGAAGGCGTCTCCAAGATGAGTCTCTCGGTTCAGTTGGAGTCTGCTCTGGTGCCGTGGAAGCTCAAGTTCGGCAAGAAGTCCCTGTGACCTCGGCGGCCGATCGAAAGTAGTCGGCCGTCTGCGTGTCCGACGGGTAGAACGATTCGATCGCAATCTCTGCGAGCGTGACGTCGCGCGGCGTACCGAACACGGTGGTGGTGCTGAACATCGCCAGTTCGGTATCGCCGACGCGTACACGCAACGGAACCAGCAGGGAATTCGCGCGGTCGTCGTGCCAGTCTCCGCCGCTCGGATAGGCGCGCAGCTCGTCGAGCAACGACGACAGCTGCACATCCGCACTGACCTCCACTTCCCGAGCCAGCCTTGTGAGCAGGTGGGCCCGCCACTGCGCGAGGTTCACGATCCGCGGCGCCATGCCCTCGGGATGCAAGCTCAGACGCAATACGTTCACCGGTGGTTCCAGGAGGAAATCAGCGGCGCCCGCGGTCAAAATTCCCACGGCCTGGTTCCCGGCGACCATCTCCCACTGCTGATCGACCACCACGGCCGGATACGGGTCATGCGCGTCGATGATGCGATCGATGGCCTCACTCACCGCTGACATCGGCGCTTCTGCCAACGACTTCTGCGAGTACTCCGGCGCGTGGCCACTTGCCAGCAGAAGCGTGTTCTGTTGTCGTAGAGGAACATCCAGACATTCGGACAGGTGAAGAATCATGTCCCGGCTCGGCTTGGAGCGGCCGGTTTCGATGAAGCTCAGATGCCTGGTCGACACTCCTGCCGCCGCCGAGAGTCCCAACTGAGTGAGCCTTCGCCGCTCCCGCCACCGCTTGAGTTCGGAGCCCACGTCCATCGTCTCGAAGGTCATTCTTTCAAGTTAGCGACCCGAGGTAGCCGAGGCCATGACCTCAGAGGTAATCGACCCGACGCAGTTTCGGAGGAACAGTGGTCTCAGCCGGCGAGGCCGCCGGACATTCACCACCGGAAACTGATCAAGGGAGCGACCATGAGCGACTTCGACGCAATCGCCGACGCCTACATCGACATGTGGAACGAAACCGATACCACCGCCCGTAAAGCACGGGTCGAGCAATTGTTCGCACCCGGCGGTCGCTACACCGATCCGCTCGCGGACGTCACCGGACACGTTCAGATCGACGCGATGATCAACGCTGTGCAGCAACAATTTCCGGGCATGCACTTCACCCTCGTCGGACCTGTGGACGCGCATCACCGACAGGCCCGATTCGGTTGGGCTCTCGGCCCGTCGGGGGCCGAGTCACTGATCGACGGATTCGACGTACTCGAACGCGACGACGACGGCCGGGTGACGCTTGTCCTCGGGTTTCTCGACAAGGTGCCTTCGGCCTGAATCGGGACTACCACCGACAGCGTTCGTCACGAAGGTTGTCGGTGGTTCGTGGCATCATCGGTGCCGATGAACGCCGACGGATTTACCTGGTCCACACCGATTCCCGAGTCCGAGGGTGCTGAGTACGACGCTCACACGTTGACCGTCAACGGCCTTGCCTCCGTCTATCGAACCGCCAAGACGACGCCGACCAAGCTCGGTCAGTTCGTCACGCTGTGGCGCCGTTCCGAGGCCGGGCCCATCCGCCCATTCGACACCAGCGACGGCGTCGCGCTGTTTGTGGTGAAGGTATACGACGAAGAGCATTCGGGGCACTTCGTCTTTCCCGTCGAAACCCTCGTCGAACACGAGATCGTCTCGACGAACTTCTCCGGCGGTAAGCGCGCTGTCCGGGTCTATGCGCCCTGGGTTACGCCGACCAGCGCGCAAGCAGTCAGAACTCAGCGCTGGCAGATTCGGCATTTCGGCGAGTTCCCTGATGTACTCAGCTCGACTGTGTTCAGCTCAACTGCGTTCAGCTCAACTGATACGTCGCGATGATGACGCCTGTTGTCGTAGGGACGCTGTCGGTGAGGGTGAACTGAGCGAGCGCAGCTCCGTCGGGGAATAATCTGCGCCCAGTTCCGAGAACCAGCGGATGTATCAGCAGAGTGTAGGTGTCGACGAGACGCCGATCGGCCAAGGACGTGATCAAGTCGCCACTGCCCAGAATCACCAGATCCGGGCCCTCACTTTCCTTGAGCGTGGCGACCGCGTCGGCGGCATCACCTTTCAACAAGGTCGAGTTCTTCCACGGGAGCTGTACGCCCAAAGTTCTTGAAACTACGTATTTCTGCGTGTTGTCGAGCACCTCGGTGAACGGATTGTCGGTCTGAAACGGCCAGTACGAGGCGAAGTTTTCGTACGTTCTGCGGCCCAACAGCAACTCCGATTTCTTCGCCATCCCCTCCCCCATCTTCTGCGCCATGACGGAATCGTTGAAGGGTGCTGCCCACCCACCGTGCTCGAATCCGCCACGACGGTCCTCGTCCGGCCCACCAGGTGCCTGCATGACACCGTCGAGAGTCACGCTGTTGGTCACGCTGAGTTTTCTCATAACTTCGATCCTGCGCCTGAAGGACCATCGGGGAAAGAGAAAACGGGCGGTCCTTCTCGATTGAGAAGGACCGCCCGTCAGCTTCGAACGAGAATCAGGAGCCGATCAGCCGTGCGGCCAGGTAGCTTTCCACCTGATCGAGGGCGACGCGTTCCTGCGCCATGGAGTCACGCTCACGCACCGTCACAGCCTGGTCTTCGAGAGTGTCGAAGTCGACCGTGATGCAGAACGGTGTGCCGATCTCGTCCTGGCGACGGTAACGACGACCGATGGCGCCGGCGTCGTCGAACTCGACGTTCCAATTCTGACGCAGCTGCGCTGCAAGATCTTTGGCCTTCGGCGTCAGGTCCGCGTTACGCGAGAGCGGCAGAACGGCAGCCTTGACGGGAGCGAGTCGACGATCCAGGCGGAGCACTGTGCGCTTGTCGACGCCGCCCTTGGAGTTGGGCGCCTCGTCCTCGGTGTAGGCGTCGACCAGGAAGGCCATCAGCGAACGCGTGAGACCGGCCGCCGGCTCGATGACGTACGGCGTGTACCGCTCGCCCGTCGTCTGGTCGTAGTAGTTCAGCTCGGTGCCCGAGTGCTTGGAGTGCGTCGAGAGATCGAAGTCGGTACGGTTCGCGATACCTTCGAGCTCGCCCCATTCGCTGCCCTGGAAGTGGAAGCGGTACTCGATGTCGGTCGTGCCCTTCGAGTAGTGCGAAAGCTTTTCCGGCGCATGCTCGTACAGACGCAGGTTGTCCTTGTTGATACCGAGGCCGGTGTACCAGTCAAGGCGGTAGTCGATCCAGTACTGATGCCACTGCTCGTCCTCGCCCGGCTTGACGAAGAATTCCATCTCCATCTGCTCGAACTCACGGGTGCGGAAGATGAAGTTGCCGGGGGTGATCTCGTTGCGGAAGCTCTTGCCGATCTGGCCGATGCCGAACGGCGGCTTCTTACGCGAGGTGGTCAGCACGTTGGCGAAGTTCACGAAGATGCCCTGTGCGGTCTCGGGGCGAAGGTAGTGCATGCCCTCTTCGCTCTCGACGGGGCCGAGGTACGTCTTGAGCATCATGTTGAAGTCGCGCGGCTCGGTCCACTGGCCGACGGTGCCGCAATCGGGGCAACCGATGACATCCATCGAGACGTCGTCCGGGTTGTCGAGCTTCTTCTTCTCCGCGTACGCCTCCTGCAGGTGATCCTGACGGTGACGCTTGTGACAGTTGAGGCACTCGACGAGCGGGTCGTTGAAGACACCGACGTGACCGGACGCGACCCACACCTCGCGGGGCAGAATCACCGACGAGTCGAGGCCGACGACGTCCTCGCGGCTGGTGACCATGTTGCGCCACCACTGGCGCTTGATGTTCTCCTTGAGCTCGACACCCAATGGGCCGTAGTCCCATGCGGACTTGGTACCGCCGTAGATCTCACCGCACGGGTAGACCAGGCCTCGCCGCTTGGCGAGATTGACAACGGCTTCGATCTTGGACTTGGGTGCCACTCGATTGCTCTCCATCTGGGTAATAGATGCATGATTTTCGTGCGCTTTTCGCACCATCAGCCTATCTGGCGGCTGCCACGCACTTCCGTCCAAGGTTGACATGCATACTTGTGCATATCAAAATGAAAGTGATTTGCAATAATGTGGTGAGATGGCTATGCCCGGACATCATGATCTACCCCTCGAAGGAGCCTCGCTGTGAGCATTGCGGATACCGGCGATCTCCACAAAAGCCATGATCATTCCGACCTCGGACACACGCACGACCCGTTCGAAGCCGCACCGCCCGCGCCCGTGCCGCCCAAGGAAACCCTGGCGGCCGCCGGCGAAATTCTGCGGGCGCTCGCTGCACCCGTTCGGATCGCGATCGTGCTTCAGTTGCACGAGTCGGAGCGTTGCGTTCACGAACTCGTCGGAGCTCTCGGTGTCACTCAGCCACTCATCAGCCAGCATCTGCGCGTACTCAAAGCAGCGGGCGTCGTCCGCGGCGAGCGCAACGGACGAGAAGTTCTCTATCGACTCGTCGACGATCACCTTGCACACATCGTCGTCGACGCTGTCGCCCACGCCGAAGAAGGATGAGATTCCACCGCATGAACACCCCGGGCAGTACGACCTCGAAACGTGGACCGGCCACAGTCGGCGTTCGTTCCACGAAACAGCGCAGCGCCATCTCCGCCCTGCTCGACGACATCGACGAATTCAAGTCGGCACAGGAATTGCACGACGAACTGCGCAAGCGAGGTGAAGGCATCGGCCTGACCACCGTCTACCGCACGCTGCAGGCACTCTCCGACGCCGGAACCATCGACGTCCTACGCACCGACACAGGTGAGTCCGTCTACCGACGCTGCTCCTCCGGGCACCACCATCACCTGGTGTGCCGCAACTGCGGATTCACCGTCGAGGTCGAGGGCCCGACGGTCGAGCAGTGGTCACAGACCATCGCCGAGGACAACGGTTTCACCGAAGTGAGTCACACCGTCGAGATCTTCGGCACCTGCCGCGACTGCGCCGCCGCCTGAGAGCGTCAGGGAATCAAACCCTGCCGGGCGGTATCGGCACCGGTGAGCGCCAGTAGCAACATCGTGGTCAGTGCCTCGTCGTCCAGTCCGGCGGCAGGGAACGTGTAACGCAGGATGACGTCCGCCAGACTGCCGTGGCCGAACACCGCGATGGAGCCGAATTGGATGGTGCGATTTCGCTCGGCCACCTTGCGATGCAGTGCCGCGCTGACCGGTCGGTCCCATGCGAGAACGCACGTCATGGACAGCACGTCCAGACCCTCGGACAGATTCATCGCCTGGATGGAACACAGCGCGCCGGAGTACTGGAAACCCAGTGATCCGTCGGCAGCCACATCGACCGTCACGAAATGCGCCAGCGAGGCGGCCGCGCGTTCTTGTAGGCGGGCTGCTTCGTCGGTGGTGTCGGTCATGTTCTCCCCTGTCATTTGACGCCACCGAATCTACGGTCACGTGAGGCGTACTCGACGCAGGCGGCCCAAAGGTCGCGGCGGTCGAAATCGGGAAACAGCTTCTCCTGGTACACCATTTCGGCGTAGGCGGATTGCCAGATCAAGAAATTGGACGTCCGCTGTTCCCCCGACGGACGCAGGAAGAGATCGACGTCGGGCATGTCGGGTTCGTCGAGGTACTTGGCAACCGTCGCCTCGGTGATCTTGTCCGGATTGATCTCACCGGCCGCGACACGCTTCGCGATTTCCTTTACCGCATCGGCAATTTCGGCCCGGCCGCCGTAGTTCACACACATGGTCAAGTTCATGACGGTGTTGTTCTTGGTCAGTTCTTCGGCGATCTCGAGTTCCTTGATCACGCTGGCCCACAGGCGTGGCTTACGACCGGCCCAGCGAACACGCACACCCATTTCGTTCATCTCGTCGCGTCGACGGCGGATGACATCACGGTTGAAGCCCATCAGGAATCGAACCTCGTCGGGACTGCGCTTCCAGTTCTCGGTGGAGAAGGCGTAAGCGGAGAGCCACTCGACACCCATCTCGATGCACCCGCAGACGGTGTCCATCAGGACAGCTTCGCCGCGTTCGTGCCCGGCGGTTCGGGGCAGACCGCGCTCCTGCGCCCATCGTCCGTTGCCGTCCATCACCAAAGCGACGTGGCGCGGGATCAGTTCGGTCTGCAGGATCGGCGGGGTCGCCCCGGACGGATGTGGGTCCGGTGGTCGGATCACCCGGTCAGCAGCAGAATCAAGCGGAGTTCGCGGTTCGCGTCGTCGAATCACGTGTTCCATCCTGCCTCACGGGCAAGTCGACCTCGACGGCTGCATGCGGCCTCGAACGCTCGATCAGCGGCAACGTCCGCAATTGGCGCTCGAGATGCCACTGCAGGTGTGCCGCGACCAGTCCGCTGGCTTGCGTCCGCAGCGTCGCGGGCGCCGAATCGGTACCCTCCCACTCCCCTCGGAGCAGGGCTTCCATCAAGTCGAGCACTCCGGGCGACGGCGTCGCAGCACCCGCCGGGCGGCAATAGGTACACACGGCTCCGCCTGCGGCGACATGAAAGGCCCGGTGCGGTCCAGGAGCACTGCAGCGGGCGCACTCTTCGAGGGCAGGCGCCCAACCCGCATAGCCCATGGCTCTCAACAAGAACGCGTCGAGCACGAACTCGACCGGTCGTGCCTGCTCGGCGATCGCACGCAGTGCTCCCACCGTCAATCGCTGAAGCTGCGGGGCCGGCGCGCGTTCCTCGCCGGCCAACCGCTCGGCAGTTTCGAGTACGGCGCAGGCCGTGGTGTACCGGCTGTAGTCGTCGACGATGTCGGTGGCGAATGCGTCGACCGTCTGCACCTGAGTGATGATGTCGAGATTCTTGCCCGGAAGTAGTTGCACGTCGATGTGAGCAAACGGTTCGAGTCTGGCACCGAATTTGGAGGTGGTTCGGCGGACACCTTTGGCCACGGCACGTACCAACCCGAACTGACGGGTGAGCAACGTGACGATGTGGTCGGCTTCGCCCAGTTTGTGCAGGCGCAGCACCACCGCCGTGTCTCGATACAACCTCACTCGACCAGTGTCCCACGTTGTACCGACGACCGATCCCGATGCCGCGCCCGATGACAAGTCGGAAACACGGCAGGTCCGTCCGGATAGACTGGCGCGATGCCGAGCGACGCAATTGTGCAACCTGTCACTGCAGAGTTGACCGGTCGCGAAGCGCGGTGGGAGCGACACAACTCCGAGCGTCAGAAACGGATACTCACCTCGGCGGTCGAACTGATCGAAGAGCGTGCGGCAGGTGCCGAGGTGTCCGTCCAGCAGATCGCCGATCGTGCCGGCCTCGCCAAGTCGGTGGTGTACCGCCAATTCAGCGGCCGAGACGACCTCGATCGACGAGTGCGAGCGTTTGTGCTCGGCCAATTTGCGGCGGCCCTGGATGCTTCGATGAGCATTTCGGTAGGCACTCTCGACCAGATCCTGACCCGAACCATCAGCGCCGTCGCCGAGTGGATCACCGAGCATCCGCGGATTCACGAGTTCATGGGTACCGGCCCCACCGACTACGACGACGAGAGCATCGACGCGATCAGCAGTCTGAAGGCCACAATCGCCGACTCCGCCCGCACCACTATCACCGAAGTCGGTCGATCCGTGGGGATCGACTCCTCACCCTTCGATTCACTACCGTTCGCAGTGGTGACAATGGTCGAGGGCACGCTCACCCACTGGGTCCGAAGCACCGATCCGAAACCGAGCCGCGAAGAGATCGTCGCCGACCTCGCGAAATACACCTGGTACATGTTCGACGGCGTTGCCCGCTCGAGCGGACTACAGATCGATCCCCATGTCGAATTGTCCACGCTCATAGCCGAGCTGGTGTCCTCCGACGGAGGAACTTCGCGGCCGGACTAGATCCGGGTCTTGTCGGAACGCTTCGGCTCGCCGCGGTAGCGGGCGTAGTCGCCGTCGATGCGCAGCTTTCGCCACGCACGCTTCGACACCGGATTCATCAATCCGAGTTCGTCTGCCAGGGCTCGCATTTCGCCGAAGTAGTTACCCAGGATGCGGCGTGAATGCGGGCTCCCCCAGAAGGCGCTCTTCATCACCTCGTCCGGGATTCCGAATTCTTCGGCGAATTCCTTTGGCGGTGACATGATTTCACCCGCAAGCCAACGCATCGCGCCGGGGAAGGCGACCGATGTGATGGCTCGACTCGTACGACTGAGTCTGGGGACGTGATTGCGCAGGAACTCGTGAGCAAACGAGATGTGTCTCGCTTCTTCGGCGATGTGGATCTCCATGGTGCGGAGCATCGCCGGCGGCGTGTCCTTACCCTCACGGATGAGATCCTTCTGGAAGTGGTCGATCGGTTCTTCACCAGCCAGAATGCCGATGAAGAAGATGACCGGGAACTTTGCTCCCAGCACTCCGATGATCGGCGACAGTCGCCGGAACATCGGACGCATACCCGGCACGTCGATGTCCATGCGATTGACGAGTTCCTGGAACATCTGGATGTGATTGCACTCTTCGGTCATCTCGTGCAGGCAGTACCGAAACTCAGGCGACTGGTTGGGTAGCGCCATGATGTATTGCAGCATTCCCCGGATCAAGATGCTCTCGAAGGCCGAACCCACCTTGGTCACGTTCGCCTGACGCCACATTCCCATGGCGATTCGACGCTCCAACGACTGATCCTGGTACCACTGCGTCGCCCCGAGGGGGTCCGACACGGACGAGAGCACCCATCTCGGATCATGCGGATCGATCGCGAACTCTGGTGAATCCCAGTCGATGTCGAGATAGGGATCGAAACTGCGGGCAACTGAGCCCTCGGACAAAGTCTGCAGTACCTGGTGGTACGGCTTTTCCACTTCGATCGACGCTGACCGAGCCATCGGTGTCTCCTCACGGCCAGTCCGTCGATTGCAGTCGACGGACTTGAATGAGGTCAAACATAATGGGACACCGCGTCCCACGCAACCCCCTCGGGGCCTATTTCAGGCCCGACGCAGCGGGATGATCTCGCGAACCTTCTCGTCCCGGAGATACAGTCCCGCCCACATGACGATTCCGGTGTAGACGGCAAACAGGGTCGTGCTCAGCAGAGGCTGTTCAGCTCGAAGGTTGGTCAACACCGCTCCCCCCAGGTAACCGGTGAGCAGAATCGCGCCGAGTATCGACGTTCGCGGAATCACGTACAGCGCAAGGCAGATCAGTTGCACCACCCCAGCCGTCAATGCCAGCGAGTCCGGCAACCCAAGTTCAGCCGACGCATCCTTGACTGTCTGAAGGTTGAGAATGTGGATGATGCCGTCGAAGAGCATGAAAACGACGAACAGCCCACTCAGGACGTATCCGAGCTTGCGAGCCGTGGCCGAAGGTGTCGTCGTCGTGGCGTTACCGGAAACAGTGTGGACGGGCTGGGTGGTCATCGGAATCTCCTGGGGCGAAGGCGAGCGGCCGGTTGCCACTTCGCTTGCAATTACGACTCCCGCGCGATCGAAAACTCATCGCGCCGGCCGTTACAACGCACCCGGCGTTCAGGACGATTCACCTCACGTGGTCTGATGGACGGTGACACGGGGTGCCGAAAAAGTCGGCTGAGATCAGACCCGATGAACCTGACCAGTTAGCACTGGCGGAGGGATGTCGACGTGACCGAACAGCAATTTCAGCGCGCATTGAACCTCGACGAGCAGATCGTTCTGATCACCGGTGGCGCCCGCGGGCTCGGCGCCGCACTGAGCCGAGCATTCTCCCGCTCGGGCGCCCGCGTAATCGTGAACTACAACAAGAGCCGCGATGCCGCCGAGGCCCTGGTCGCCGAACTGGGTGAGGATCGCACCTTCGCAGTCCAGGCGGACGTGACGGACCGCAGTTCCGTCGACCAGTTGTTCTCCGCTGCACGCGAGAGATTCGACGCACCGATCTCGACCGTGGTCGACAATGCACTGGTCGACTTCTCGTTCAACGGCGATGCACGGCCGAACGCGGACACGATCACCTGGGCCGACTTCGACTCTCAACTACGCGGAGCTGTTGCCGGAACACTCAATACCACCCAGGCAGCGCTACCAGGCATGCGCGAACTCGGCTTCGGCCGAATCATCACTGTCGGAACCAATCTGGTCCAGAATCCGGTAGTTCCGTACCACGACTACACCGCTGCCAAGGCCGCACTGTTGGCACTGACACGGACGCTGTCCGCCGACCTCGGTCCGGACGGGATCACAGTCAACATGGTCTCGGGCGGCTTGCTCCGCACCACCGATGCGAGCGCCGCAACACCGGAAGCCGTGTTCGACATGATCGCGGCAAGCACTCCCCTGCGCCGAGTCACCACGCCGGACGAATTTGCCGACGCTGCACTCTTTTTCGCCTCCCCATGGTCGCGGGCCGTGACCGGCCAGAACCTGGTTGTCGACGGCGGACTCGTCAAGAACTGATGGGCGCACAGCTGCGGATAGGTGCGTTCCTGCTCGGTTGCGGACATCACAGTGCGGCATGGCGTCATCGCGACTCACCGGTCGAAAGTCTCGGCGACATAACGTATTACGAGTCGCTCGCCCAGATCGCCGAACGCGGCAAGCTGGACGCCGTCTTCTTCGCTGACGGTCACAGTGTTCGCGAACCCGAGTCGGGTGCGTCGTGGTTTCTCGAGCCGATCACCGCATTGACTGCCATGGCACGAGCGACAGCGGACATCGGCCTGGTGACCACCATTTCCACCACTTTCTACACGCCGTTTCACGCGGCGCGACTGTTGGCCTCGCTCGACCACATCAGCGGCGGACGGGCCGGCTGGAACGTCGTGACCTCGATGTTCGACCAGGAGGCGCGCAACCACGGACTCGAGGCGATGCCCGATCACGCATCCCGATACGAACGAGCCGACGAATTTGTCGAAGTGGCCCTCGCATTGTGGGATTCATGGTCGGAAGACGCGCTGATTCTCGACCGGTCGGGGCGTTTTGCCGACGCAAACAGGATTTCTCGAATCGATCACGACGGCAAACATTTTCGGGTGGACGGGCCGTTGACGGTTCCGCGCTCCCCGCAAGGCCGGCCGGTGTTGTTCCAGGCCGGGGCGTCCGAGCAGGGCCGCGATCTGGCGGCGCGTCGCGCCGAGGCAATCTATTCGGTTGCCTACGACTTACCCAGCGCACAGGCCTACTACGCGGACGTGAAATCGAGAATCGAGCGAGCCGGCCGGGATTCGAACTCTGTCGCCGTGATGCCGGGACTGGTCACCTACGTCGGCAGCACCGTCGCCGAGGCCAGGGCGAAGAAGGCCGAACTCGATCTCCTGCTGCCCACCGAACAGTCGATACGCCAACTCTCGTTGTTCACCGGACAGGATTGCGAGAACTGGGATCTCGACGGGCCCGTGCCCCCGTTGCCTTCACTCGAAGCGTTCACCGGGCCGCAGGGACGCTACGCCACTATTTTGCGGATCGTCGAGAAGGACGCACCGACTGTGCGGGAACTCCTCGGGACGCTCGCTGCGGGTGGTGGTCACGCAACGATGATCGGAACACCGGAGTCGATTGCCGACGAGATGGGATCCTGGTTGAACGGCCGCGGTGCCGACGGTTTCAATCTGATGCCGCCGACCTATCCGCAGGGCCTGGAAGATTTTGTCGATCACGTGATTCCAGTGCTGCAGGCGCGTGGGTTGTTCCGTCGCGAATACGAGGGAGCGACTCTGCGAGAAAACCTCACCTAGTCCGGCAGTAGCGGCACCGACAGATCCGGATCGCGTCCCAGGAGCACTCCCCTCGTGAGGGCCGCGGAGCCGAACTTCTTCCGGACACTGTCCATTGCCGAGTCGAGGGCGGCAGTGTCCGGACCCGCGAATCCTGGACCGTCGAAGGGCAATTCGAGTTGTTCGGCGCCGTCCCGATCCAGGTTGGAGACAGCGACGCCGATCAACGTGATGCCCTTGTCCGCGATCATCGGTATCGCTTCGTCCAGCAGCACCATCGAGGCGTTCAGCAATTCCGCTGTGTCGGCGGTGGACCGGCGCAGCGTGTGAGATCGAGTTGCCCGCGTGAAATCCGCGAAGCGGAGCCGGAGCGTGACCGTGCGCCCCGTCCGCTGCGCCGAACGCATGCGTCGACTGACACGGTCGACAAGGGACATCAACGACGCATCGAGTTCTGCGCGGGGATGGGATCCGCGACCCAGCGCATGCTGAGCACCCATCGAACTGCGGCCACGATAGGCGCGGACGGGGCGCGGATCTCGATTGTGTGAGAGTGCGTAGAGATGGCGACCGGCGCCGCCCCCGAGAATCGAGACGATCGAGGATTCGTCGTGCCGAGCGATGTCACCCACCGTCACGATGTCGAAGTTTCGCAGCTTCTGGGCCGTGATCTTGCCGACGCCCCACAGCTTCTCGACCGGCAAGGGATGCAGGAACTCGGTCTCGCCCTCCGGCGGCACTCGCAGCAATCCGTCGGGTTTCGCGAATGCACTGGCGACCTTGGCCAGGAACTTGGTGCGTGCGATTCCGACCGTGATCGGTAGTCCGACCTGCTCGGCCACATCGCGTCTGAGGTTGGCTCCGATCTGCAGCGGGTTTCCCACGATCTTGGCGAGCCCGCCGACCTCGAGAAAGGCCTCGTCTATGGAGATTCCTTCGACCAGCGGCGACGTGTCGTGAAAGACGTCGAACACGTCTTTGCTCGCCTGCGAGTACGCCGACATTCGCGGAGGGACGACTATCGCCTGAGGACACAGTGATCGGGCCTGACCACCGCTCATGGCTGTGCGAACCCCGAACGCCTTGGCCTCGTAGCTTGCCGCCAAGACCACCCCACCACCGACGATGACCGGCCTGCCGGCCAGAGTCGGGTCGTCGCGTTGCTCGACTGATGCGTAGAACGAATCGAGGTCCGCATGCAGGATTGTTGCGTCACCTGTGGACCGACTACCGCCAGAATGATTACCGCCGGAACGAGCACCGCCAGGGTGATTACCTGGCGTTTCTTGATCCAGCGGTTCATGCGACACGAACATATGTTCCCATGCGCCACCGACACAATGAAAGGCCGCAAATAGATTCCATGGAATTAATCACGAATCGGGCGTACGGTGAGAAAATGATTCCACGGAATGCATATCGGTTCGGAGTCTGCTCTTGACCAGATCAGCCCTGAGCAGGCACTTCGACAACCTCGTCCGCTTCGAAACCGAACTGTGGACGGCCGTCGACCAGCGACTCCGAATCGAGCACGACCTGCCACTGAGTCGATTCGAGCCGATGCAGATCATCGACAGGCTCGGCTCCTGTCGGGTCTTCGACATCGCCGAGGCCCTCGCGATCACCGTCGGTGGCACGAGCAAGCTGGTGGATCGAATCGAAGCGGCTGGACACTGCCGTCGAAAATCCAATCCCACCGACAAACGATCCTCACTCATCGAGTTGACTCCCGAGGGCAATGAGCTGTTGCGGCGGGCGAAGGCAACGTTCGACGACGAATTGGAGCGCCGTCTCGGTTCCGTGCTGACGCCCGACGCTCTCGATCGATTCGGCGCCACACTGGCCACGCTGCGTGAAGCCAATCGAAACCTGACACCGACCACGAAGGAAAAAGCATGACCGACACAATGCGCGCAATCGTGCTCGACGCCCCCGGCCCGCCAGAAGCATTGACTATCAAAGTGATTCCGATACCCGTGCCGATTGCGGGCTGGGTACTGGTCCGGGTGAAGGCTTTCGGCCTCAATCGATCCGAACTTCACACCCGCCTCGGCCTCGCCGAAGGCGTGACATTCCCGAGGGTGCTGGGCATCGAGGCCGTCGGCGAAGTGGTGAACTGCCCCGGCGGGGAGCTCACCGAAGGCCGGCAAGTCGCCGCCATGATGGGTGGGATGGGGAGGACGTTCGACGGCGGTTATGCCGAGTACACGTGCGTTCCCGTCAGTCAGGTCGTTCCCTTCTCGAGCGAACTGGACTGGTCGACAGTGGGAGCTGTTCCCGAGATGCTGCAGACGTCCTACGGCTCGCTGACGGTAGGACTGGACGCGAAATCCGGTCAATCCCTGTTGATCCGGGGAGGAACCTCCTCGGTCGGCATGGCAACCGCAGTCCTGGCGAAGCAGTGGGGACTCACTGTCCTTGCGACCACCCGAGATGCGAACAAAGCGTCGTCGTTGACCGCGATCGGGGTTGACCACGTTATCGTCGACGACGGTGCTGTGGCCGGCCAGGTTCGAGACATCCTCCCGGGCGGTGTTGATCTGGCCCTCGAATTGGTCGGAACACCAACACTTCCCGACACGTTGCGCGCGACCCGCGTTCACGGCACCGTGTGTTTCACGGGAATGCTGTCCAACGAGTGGACAGTCAAAGACTTTTATCCGATCGACTACATTCCACGCGGAGTGCGATTGACCTCGTACGGTGGGGACGCGTCCGACCTGCCTGCCGGCGTACTGCAAGACTTCCTCTCCGCTGTGGCGTCAGGCGAGGCGGTGGCACCGATCGACGAGGTGTTCGCGTTCGAGGACATCGCGCGAGCACATGCCAAGATGGAAGCCGGTACGGCACGTGGCAAATTGGTAGTTGTGCTCTGACCTGGCTTCTCACACCACGAATCGATAACCCATTCCTGCCTCGGTGATCAGATGCTTGGGGTTCGCCGGGTCATCCTCGAGCTTCCGACGAAGTTGAGCCAGGTAGACACGCAGATAGTGGGTCTCGGTGTCGTACGCCGGTCCCCACACTTCCCGAAGCAACTCCTTCTGCCCGACCAGCTTTCCGCGGTTGCGCACAAGCATCTCGAGCATGCCCCACTCGGTCGGAGTCAGGTGCACCTGTTCACCGCGCCGACTCACTGTTTTCGCAGCCAAGTCCACCGTGAAGGACGCGGTCTCGACCGACGGTTCCGAAGTGTCCGCCGCGGAGGTTCCCCGCCTCGCCGCAGCGCGCACGCGGGCCAGAAACTCGTCCATCCCGAAGGGTTTGGTGACGTAGTCGTCCGCACCGGCGTCGAGAGCCTCGACCTTGTCCGCGGAATCCGTGCGCGCCGACAGCACGATGACCGGCGCCGTGCACCAGCCACGCAGGCCGGCAAGCACTTCGGTGCCGTCCATGTCGGGCAGTCCGAGATCGAGTACCACGACGTCCGGTGGACGCTCGGCAGCAGCCCGCAAGGCACCGGCGCCCGTCGACGCGGTCACCACCTCGTACCCGCGCACCGAAAGATTGATACGCAGAGCTCGCAGAATCTGCGGTTCGTCGTCCACTACCAGGATTCGACTCATGATCCATTCCCATTCGTACCGGCCGCAGCCAACTCCACGATCATCGTCAATCCCCCACCAGGTGTGTCTGTGGCGCTGACCGTTCCGCCCATCGCATCGACAAACCCGCGCACCACGGAAAGTCCGAGGCCCACTCCGCCGGTGTTGTCGCGATCTCCCATCCGTTGGAACGGCTGGAACATCGTTTCGGCCTCACCTCGCGGAACACCTGGGCCCGTATCGGCAACACTGATCACCACACGATCACCGAGTTGCGCCGCCCCGACGCGCACCGGGGTTTCTCCCCCGTAGCGCAGAGCGTTGTCGACGATGTTCGCAATCACCCGCTCGAGCAGACCTTGATCTGCTTGCACTGCAACGGTACCCACGTCGACGACTACACTTCGAGCCCGCGAATCCGAGCGTCCACCGATGCCGAGGCCCAGCAACGCGCGGTGAACCACCTCGTCCAGATACACCGGCCGGAGCGTGGGTTTCACCACCCCGGCGGCAAGGCGGGACGAGTCGAGCAAGTTCCCGACCAGTGCCGTCAACTGATCCGCCGACTCCTCGATGGTTGCCAACAATTCAGCGGTGTCTTCGGGCGAGAACTCGATGTCGTCGCTGCGCAGACTCGACACCGCCGCCTTCACTCCGGCGAGAGGCGTTCGCAGGTCATGGCTTACCGCTGACAGCAGGGCTCGACGCAGTTGATCAGCCTCGGTGAGCGCGGCAGCCTTGCTCGCCTCGACTGTCAGTTTCTCCTGGCGGATCATCCCAACTGCTTGGTGAGCCACCACCGTCAGCACTCGTCGATCCCGCGCACTCAGGTCGGGCCCAGCCAACAACAGCGCGTATTCCCCGTCGTTGACCTCACAGACCGTATCCGCTTCGTCGTCCGTGGTCGGCGGCTGCGTACCCACGGCGGCGATGACTCCGTCGTCGTGATGAATGACGGAAACCCCTCGCTGGCGATAGATTTCGAGTGCCTTCGCCAGAAGTGTCGACAGATCCGCTCCGCGGAGAACTGATCCCGCGAACAGTGTGAGCAGTTCGGCTTCCTCGGATGCGCGCTTCGCCTCGCGGGCGCGCTTTGCTGCGGCGTCGACCAGAACGGCAACTGCCACAGCCACGATCAACAGCACGATAGTGGTGATGAAGTTGTCAGGTTCGGCGATGGTGAAGCTGTACCGCGGATCGGTGAAGAAGTAATTGAGCAGCAGTCCCGAGATCAGGGCCGACAATATCGCCGGGCCGACGCCGCCGAGGAGGGCGACCAGAACGACCACGACGAAGAACAGCGCGTTCTCGCCGTTGACCCCGGAGATTCGGTCGACGAGACCCATGATCGCGGCCGCGAGCGAAGGCACGACGATCGCCGCAATCCACGACAGGACCCGGCGCTCCGAGCGCCCCAGCACCGAAATGCGTCGTCGCGCCGTCGCTTCCTCGTGCGTGACCATGTGAACGTCGATACCACCGGACTGCTGAACCACCGCAGCGCCGATCCCCTCGTCGAGGATGCGAGCCAGGCGGGAACGCCGCGACGTTCCCAGCACCAACTGTGTGGCGTTCTCCTCACGCGCGAACTCGAGGAGCGTCGACGGTACGTCGTCACCGACAACAGTGTGAAGCGTGGCGCCGACTCCGACAGCCAACGCGCGCACCTTGCCCATCTCGGGGGCCGAGACTCCGGTGAGTCCGTCACCGCGTACGACGTGGACCACCATCAGCTCGGCGCTCGACTTCGACGCGATTCGAGATGCGCGTCGTACCAGGGTTTCCGACTCCGGTCCCCCGGTCACGGCAACGACGACACGCTCGCGCGCTTCCCAGGTATCGGTGATCTTGTTCTCGGCCCGGTATTTCGCCAGTGCGGCGTCCACCTGATCGGCCACCCACAGCAGAGCCAGTTCGCGTAGCGCCGTGAGGTTTCCGCGTCTGAAGTAATTGCCCAAGGCCGCATCGACCCGTTCCGGTGAATACACGTTTCCGTGAGAAAGTCTGCGGCGCAGCGCCTCCGGGGTGATGTCGACCAGCTCGACCTGCGCCGCACTACGCACTACCGCGTCCGGAACCGTCTCCTGCTGAACCACGCCGGTGATGTGCGCGACAACGTCGTTGAGGCTTTCGAGGTGTTGCACGTTGACCGTGGACAGAACGTCGATCCCGGCTTCGAGCAGTTCCTGTACGTCCTGCCAGCGCTTGTGATTCTTGCTCCCTGGCGTGTTGGTATGTGCCAACTCGTCCACCAGGACAAGGGCCGGACGCCGAGCCAACACGGCCTCGACGTCCAGTTCCGGCATCCGTGTTCCGCGATAATCCACCAGCTTGGGCGGCACTATTTCGAGGTCTCCGATCTGCGCCGCGGTGCGGGCGCGGCCGTGTGTCTCCACGACGGCCGCGACCACGTCACAGCCACGATCTCGACGCCGATGAGCCTCACCGAGCATCGCGAAGGTCTTTCCGACGCCGGGCGCAGCGCCGAGGTAGATACGCAATTCACCACGTTTGCGTGCCCTACCGAAAGATTGACCGACCTTCTCCGAAGAACTCACGTGACAATCATCCACCAGTCGTCGGTGCAGCACACGTAGGTGCCGTCAATCCGAGTGCCAGGTTCAATTCCAGGACGTTGACTCGCTCGGCTCCGAGAAATCCGAGTTGCCGACCGTCGGTGTGCTCGGCCACCAAGTCCCGCACCTGGTCTTCCGAGATGCCGTTGTTCGCCGCCACCCTCGCGACCTGCAGTTGGGCGTACGCCGGACTGATGTGGGGATCGATACCCGAGCCCGAACCGGTGACTGCGTCGACGGGAACCGATGCCGGGTCGACACCCTCACGTGCCGCGATGGCTGCCCGGCGCTCGATGACGAATCCGGCCAGAATCTCGCTGCTCGGCCCCTGGTTGGACGGCAGTGCCGCAGCGGGATCACCGGTGGCAAACGGATCCTCGTCCGAAACGGATCCGACAACACGATTGTGGAAGAACGGGTCCTGCTGCCCTTCGGCGACCTGCGGATCGACACCCACCCAGGCACTGCCGACCACGCAACCGGCGGCATCGGTGACCGGTGAGCCTTCGGCAGATCCGGAACTGATCCGGCTGACACCCCACACCGCGGCGGGATAGACCACACCGAGAACGACGGTGAGCGCGAGCAATACGAGCAAACCCGCCCACACCTGTTTGGCAAAACCGATAGTGAAACGCATGTCAGGTCACCCAATTCCAGGAATCAAACGTACGACGAGATCGATCAACCAGATACCGACGAACGGTGTGATCACACCGCCGAGACCGTAGACGAGCAGGTTACGTCCGAGCAACTGCGATGCCGTCGACGGTCGGTATCGAACACCCTTGAGTGCCAACGGAATCAAACCGATGATCACCAAGGCGTTGAAGATCACGGCCGAGACGATCGCCGATTCGGGGGTGGCGAGACGCATGATGTTCAACGCGTCCAGCTGCGGGTAGATGCCGCTGAACAAGGCCGGCAGGATTGCGAAATACTTCGCCAGGTCGTTCGCCAACGAGAATGTGGTCAACGCGCCGCGGGTGATCAGCAATTGCTTGCCGATTTCCACCACCTCGATCAGCTTGGTGGGATCGGAATCGAGATCGACCATGTTCCCGGCCTCTTTGGCTGCCGAGGTTCCCGTGTTCATCGCGACCCCGACATCCGCCTGGGCAAGGGCGGGAGCATCATTGGTCCCGTCACCTGTCATCGCGACGAGACGTCCGCCTTCCTGTTCCTTCCGGATCAGGGCCAGTTTGTCTTCCGGGGTGGCCTCCGCCATGAAGTCGTCGACGCCCGCCTCGTCGGCAATCGCCTTCGCGGTCAACGGATTGTCGCCGGTGATCATGATCGTGCGAATACCCATCGCCCGGAGTTCGGCGAACCTGTCAGCCATTCCCGGCTTTACGACGTCGGACAACGCGATCACGCCGAGGATCGAGGTACTCTCACCATGCTTGACGGCAACTACCAGCGGCGTTCCGCCCGCTTGGGCGATGTCGTTCACGGTGTCGGTCACCGCGCTCTCCGCGTGTCCACCGCCACTGACGACCCAGTTCATCACCGCATCTGCTGCACCCTTTCGGATTTGGCGTCCGGAATGGTCGAGTCCGCTCATCCGGGTTTGTGCCGTGAACGGAACGAACTCTGCGCGTTCCTCGTCCAGCGTCGGCTCGGCAGCGAGACCGAAATCCGCTGCGCACAGCTCGACGATGCTCCGTCCCTCGGGAGTTCCGTCGGCCAGGCTCGACAAGCGAGCTGCCGCAGCAAGATCGTCGGCGGATACACCGGGCGCCGGATGGAGTGCGGTGGCCCGGCGGTTACCGAAAGTGATGGTTCCGGTCTTGTCCATCAACAGGGTGTCGATGTCGCCCGCAGCTTCCACCGCGCGTCCCGACATCGCGAGAACGTTGCGCTGGACGAGGCGGTCCATGCCCGCGATACCGATCGCCGAGAGCAGCGCTCCGATGGTCGTCGGGATCAGGCAGACGAGAAGTGCGATCAGCTTGATCGGATCCTGCTCGTGCCCCGCGTACAAGCCCATCGGGCCGATGGCTACGACGGCGAGGAGGAAGATGACGGTCAACGACGCGAGCAGGATGTTGAGCGCAATCTCGTTGGGTGTCTTCTGACGTGAAGCACCCTCGACGAGCGCGATCATCCGGTCCACGAACGAACTGCCCGGTGCTGCGGTGATTTCCACGACGATGCGGTCCGAGAGAACCGTCGTACCACCGGTGACGGCGCACCGGTCACCACCGGATTCACGGACCACCGGCGCGGATTCACCGGTGATCGCCGATTCGTCTACGGAGGCAATACCTTCGACCACGTCGCCGTCGCCGGGGATGACCTCGCCGGCAACCACTATCACCCGATCGCCGACCACCAGTTCGGTGCCGGAAACCGATTCGATCGCACCGCTCATCGTGATCCGATGTGCTGTGGTGTCCTGCTTCACCTTTCGCAGGCTCGCCGCCTGCGCCTTGCCGCGCCCTTCGGCCACGGATTCGGCGAGGTTCGCGAAGATCACCGTGAACCAGAGCCACAGGGTGATCACCCAGGAGAACACCGAGGGATCGGCGATCGCCATGACAGTGGTGATGACGGAACCGACGAACACCACGAACATGACCGGGTTGCGGGCGAGGTGGCGTGGGTCGAGTTTGCGCACGGCCCCCGGCAACGCGGTGATCATCTGCCGCGGGTTGAAAACGCCTGCGTGTACTTGACGGGACTGCCCTGGATCAGCCTTGTCGGCGGCGTCTTGCGCTACCACGGGTTTCTCACTGATACGCACGGTCATTGAAGAGCCTCCGCTAGCGGGCCCAGCGCGAGGGCCGGGAAGAATGTAAGTGCAGCAACAAGAACGACGGTGCCGGTCAACAAACCGGTGAACATCGGTCCGGACGTCGGGAGGGTGCCGGCCGTCGGCGCCACCTTCTTCTGCGAGGCAAGAGCACCGGCCAAAGCGAGAACGAAGATGATCGGCAGGAATCGGCCGAGAAGCATGCAGATTCCGAGAGACGACTGGAACCAGTCGCTGGTGACCGTCAGACCGCCGAAGGCGCTGCCGTTGTTGTTGGAGGCGGAGGCGAAGGCGTAAAGCACCTCACTGAACCCGTGGATCGATCCCGGCGTGCCCGGATCTCCCCCATTGCCTTGATAACCGGTGGTCGAACCGAGGATGACGGTGATGGCGGTACCGATCAAGACCAGCGCGGGCATGACCAGAATCGACAGCGCCGCAAGGGTGATCTCGCGTCGACCCAACTTCTTGCCGAGATATTCGGGCGTGCGACCGACCAGCAGTCCGCCGACGAACACTGCGATCAATGCCAGCACAAGAATCCCGTAGAGGCCGGTTCCGACTCCACCTGGCGCAATTTCGCCGAGCAACATGTTGAGCAGGACCGCGCCGCCGCCGAGGGGGGACATGCTGTCGTGGGCCGAGTTCACCGCGCCCGTCGACGTTCCCGTGGTCGCCACCGCGAACAACGCCGATCCGGGGATTCCGAAGCGAACTTCCTTGCCCTCCATCATCGAACCAGCTGCTGTGGCGGCAACACCGCGTGCGCCGGATTCGGCAGCGAGCGTGACTGCGAGCAGCCCGCTCCACAGGATTCCCATCACTGCCAGCAGGGTGAGGCCTTGCCTACGATCCCCGACGAGAGTTCCGAACGTTCGGGTGAGGCAGACCGGAATCAACAGGATCGCCAGGATCTCGACGACATTGCTCAACGGGGTGGGGTTCTCGAACGGGTGCGCCGAGTTGGCAGCCAAGATCCCGCCACCGTTGGTGCCGAGTTCCTTGATCGCTTCCTGGGACGCGACGGGGGCCAGTGCGTTGGTGACCGCATTGCCGTCGAGGCCGGTGGAGGCGAAACCGCTGTGGAACGACTGGATCACTCCCTGGCTCAACAGGATCAGGGCGATCACGAAGGAGAACGGGAGGAGGATGCGCAGAGAACCACGCGTCAGATCGACCCAGAAGTTGCCGATCTCGCCGCCCCTGGCCACCCGAATGAAGCCGCGAACCAATGCGATGGCCACCGCCATGCCGACCGCTGCCGAGACGAAGTTCTGCACCGCCAGACCGACGGGCTGAACGAAGTTGCTCATCGTCGTTTCCGGCGTGTACGACTGCCAGTTGGTGTTCGCCACAAACGAAATCGCGGTGTTGAACGCTACGGCAGGACTGACCCCGGACAGACCGTCACTCAGCGGCAGTACTGCCTGAATCCGTTGCAGGAAGTACAGGAACAATGCGCTGGCCAGCGAGAATCCGAGAACGCTTGCGGCGTAGCCGTACCACGTCTGCTCGGCCCTGGAGTCGATCCGACCGACGCGGTAGATCACACTCTCGACCCGAAGATCTCGCGTCGACGAGTAAACACGCGCCATGTAGTCGCCCACCGGAACGTAGGCGATTGCCAGAACGACGAGGACAAAAGCGATCTGCAGGCCGGCTGCAAGAGCGGGCGACATCAGAACCTCTCAGGATCTACGAGTGCAACGAGCAGGTAAATGACCAATGCCGCGGCGACGGCGATCAGAACCACGCTGACCACACCGGCAACCGTCATTTGCGAGCGCTCGCCTGTAGGGCGCGCAGTACCAGCGCGCACACGAGAAAACCGCCGAGAATCAGAGCAACGTAGGCCAGATCGGCCATGAGCTTCCCTCTTCGAAATCTTTTGCCGTGCTGCTGTGCATCGCAGCCATGACGCGCGGTCGCCCTCGACCGGATGCGCTCTCTCAGCTTCGACCTCCGGAAAGGCCGATTCCGCGTCTCTGACGATCCGCTTACGCACTGACCTGGCGTCTTGACGCGATCTTGACGCGAAACCGAAGTTCACTAATACTGAAACAAGTTACTGTTCGTTCGAACGAACAGTTTTGCGAAGGGAACCTGATGACTTCTCGAACCGACCACGATCTCGCCCCCGGTCTTGTCGACCAGGTTGCGAGTCTGGCCTCGGGCGCCACCTCGTCCGTCGCGGCCACGGAGGCAACGCTGAGCCGGATCGAGGCCACTCAGCCTCACCTCAATGCGTTCAAGATCGTGCGGCGAGAGAAGGCACTCGAGGAAGCTGCCGAGGCCGACAGACGTCTCGCACGCGGCGAGCGTCTGCCGCTGCTCGGTGTGCCGATCGCAGTGAAGGACGACGTCGACATCACCGGCGAACCCACGGCCTTCGGTTGCCCTGGCGATTTCCCGGCCAAGACCGAGGACTCGGAGATGATTCGACGCCTTCGCGACGCCGGCGCAGTGATCGTGGGCAAGACCAACAGTCCGGAATTGGGCCAGTGGCCGCTCACGAGCGGTTCAGCCTTCGGTTACACGCGCAATCCGTGGTCGCGTCACCACACTCCAGGCGGATCGTCGGGCGGCACCGCCGCGGCCGTCGCCGCCGGATTGGTCAGCGCCGGAATCGGTTCCGACGGTGCCGGTTCCATCCGAATCCCTGCGGCCTGGACCAACCTCGTCGGAATCAAACCGCAGCGCGGGCGCATCTCCACCTGGCCCGACGCCGAAGCGTTCTACGGCCTGACGGTCAACGGCCCGCTCGCTCGCACCGTCGCCGACGCGGCACTGCTGCTCGACGTCGCTGCCGGCAACCATGACGGCGACCTCCACAAGCCGACACCGGTCACCGTCAGCGACGCGGTGGGACGCGACCCCGGAAAACTGAAAATCGCGCTTTCCCTTCGCAATCCGTTCACCGCCACTCCCGTGAAGCTGGACCCGGAAGTGCGCCTGGCCGTGCATTCGATCGCCGACACGCTGCGGGAACTCGGACACCATGTCGTCGTCGACGATCCCGCATACGGCCTGATCTTCGGCCTGAACTTTCTGCCCCGCTCGCTCGTCGGGGTCCACGACTGGCTCGGACGCGTTCCCGACCCGAAACTGGTCGATGCCAGAACACGCGGAAATGCCCAGAACGGCAAGCTACTTCGCGGCGCACCTCTGCGCGCGGCCCGCGCGGCCGAGCCGCGGATGCGAAAGCGGATCGGAGCGATCTTCGACACCTACGACGTCGTCCTGGCACCCACGACGGCAACTCCACCGATCATGGCGACCGCGATCGACGGCATCGGTGGCTGGGACACCGACAAGGTCATGACCGGCGCCTGCCCCTACGCGTGGCCGTGGAACGTCCTCGGCTGGCCCTCGGTCAACGTGCCGGCCGGATTCAGCAAGGCCGGCCTGCCCATCGGTGCGCAGTTGATGGGCAACGAGAACACCGAACCTCTGTTGGTCTCCCTCGCTTCACAGTTGGAATCGGCCCTGCGTTGGGATCAGGTCCGACCCGAGCCGTGGTGGTGACCCGATGAGTAACCGGGACGTTCGCGAGCGAATACTCGACGCCGTTCTGCACGTCGTCGGTACCGACGGCATCCCGGGTGTGAGCAACCGGCGCATCGCCGCGCAGGCCGGCGTCTCACTCGGATCGATCACGTATCACTTCGCCAGCCAGTCGGACATGCTGCGGGCCGCGCTGTCTCGTTTCGTGACCGACGAGACGACGCGCCTGCGCGCCTTGGCCGAGGAGTACCGCGACAAAGGTCTGAGCGTCGAGGACGCCGCGGCAATAGCCGAAAAGGTGACGCGAGATCTTTCGTTCTCGGCCGAGCGGATCGCGCCGTTCGAGATGTACATCGCCGCCGGGCGCGACCACGAACTCCACGAAGTCGCCGTCGAATGCTTCGCCGCCTACGACGATTTGACCGTCACGATTCTGACGGCACTCGGTGTACCTGATCCGGAGTCGATTGCATCGACGCTCGTCGCCGTCATCACCGGCCTCCAACTCCGACGCCTGGCCACCGGCGTCGACGAGCAGGACATCGGCGCGGCAATCCTCAGGGTCCTCCGGCCCTAGAAGCCCAGCCGGCCGAGCTGCTTCGGGTCGCGCTGCCAGTCCTTGGCGACCTTGACGTGCAGCTCCAGGAAGATCCGCACACCGAGCAGCTTCTCGATCTGCAGGCGCGCACTGGTACCGACTTCCCGCAGACGCGCCCCGCCCTTACCGATGACGATGCCCTTCTGACTGGGCCGCTCGACGTAGAGCAACGCATGCACGTCGAGCATCTCGCCCTGCTTCTCGGTGCGACCCTCACGCGGGATGACCTCCTCGATCACCACAGCCAGAGAGTGCGGCAATTCTTCGCCGAGCCCCTCGAGCGCAGCCTCACGGATCAGTTCGGCCATGAGCACCTCTTCGGGCTCGTCCGTCAGTTCCCCGTCCGGGTAGAAGGCCGGGCCCTCGTCCATCAGACCGGCGAGGACGTCGACCAGGATCTCGACCTGTTCACCCGACTTCGCGGACACCGGAACGACCTCGGATTCGGGGCCGAGCAGGGTGGACAGCGCGAGCAACTGCTTTCCGACGGCGTCGCGGCTGACCTTGTCGATCTTGGTCACGATGCCGACAAGCTTGGTCTTGGGCGCCATCTGACGGACCTGCTGCACGATCCAGCGGTCTCCGGGCCCGATGGCCTCGTCGGCCGGGATGCACAGGCAGATGACGTCGACCTCGGAGTACGTGTCGCGAACCAGGTCATTGAGGCGCTGCCCGAGCAAAGTGCGGGGCTTGTGCAGTCCAGGGGTGTCCACCAGGATCAGCTGCGCATGCTCGCGGTGAACGATGCCGCGAATCGTGTGGCGCGTCGTCTGCGGGCGCGAGGACGTGATCGCGATCTTGCTGCCGACCAACGCGTTGGTCAGCGTGGACTTGCCCGTATTGGGTCGACCCACGAAACACACGAAGCCTGACCGGAATTCGTTCTTGCTCATAACTGCTCCTCGCTGAACTCTCGCTCAGTCATCGGTGTCTTCTGTCTCTTCGTCTTCGGACGGCGGGATGCGCTGCACGAACACCGTGCTGATGCGTACCCGGCCTCGGCCCGTATTGGTTCCCTCGCCGCGCAGGATCAAACCGTCGTACTCCACTTCGGAACCGGGAAGTGGCACTCGGCCGAGTACGTATCCGATCAGCCCGCCGACGGTCTCCACCTCGTCGAGTTCGAGTTCGAGATCGAACAATTCACCGAGGTCTTCGATGGGAAGTCTCGCGGATACGCGGAACATTCCGTCACCGAGATCCTCGATGGGCGGCGTCTCGTCCTCGTCGTACTCGTCGGCGATCTCACCGACGATCTCTTCGATGACGTCCTCGATCGTGACGAGCCCGGCGATTCCGCCGTACTCGTCGACGAGTATCGCCATGTGGTTGCGGTCGCGCTGCATCTCGGCCAGCAAGCTGTCGAGCGGCTTCGAGTCGGGAACGAAGACGGCGGGCCGCATGACGTCGCAGACGTTGACGTTCCGGCCGCCGTCGGGCAGGTGGTAGGTCTGCTTGACCAGATCCTTGAGGTAGACGACACCGAGCACGTCGTCGACGTTCTCCCCGATGACCGGCAGGCGCGAGTGACCACTGCGGACGGCCAACGACGTTGCCTGCCCGGCATTCTTGTCGTTCTCGATCCACACCATGTCGGTGCGGGGCACCATCACCTCGCGCGCCGACGTGTCTCCGAGTTCGAAGACGGACTGGATCATTCGGCGTTCTTCGTCGGCCACGACGCCACGTTCCTGCGCCATGTCCACGAGTTCACGCAACTCGATTTCCGACGCGAACGGGCCGTTGCGGAAGCCCTTACCCGGGGTCAATGCGTTACCCACGAGGATCAGGACGCGACTGATCGGCCCGAGCAGAACCCCGATCCACAGCAGTGGCAGCGACGCGGCCATCGCGATGGAGTACGCATGTTGGCGCCCAAGCGTTCTCGGTCCGACGCCGATGACCACGTACGAGACGAGAACCATGATCACCGCGGTGACGGTCAGCGCCCAGCCCAGCGAGAGGACGTCGATCAGGCCGCCCACGAGTACGACGGTGGCCGTGATCTCGCACAAAATGCGAAGCAGGACCATCAGATTCACGTATCGCGGGCGATCGGTCAGGATGCGTTGCACTCGCGCGGCGCCGGCTCGCTCTTCCTTTGCCATCTCGTCGATCCGCGCCGACGAAATGGTGTTGAGCGCCGAGTCGACGGCCGCGAACACACCACCGACCGGGACAAGAGCAATCGCCAGAACAAAGAGCGCTATGGCGCTACTCACTACAGAACCCCCGGATAACTGTTATCGGTCCACTCCGTCGACGAAACCGGTCTTACCGAGCAGCTTCTGATCGCGTTCGGCCAGTGCTGCTTCGCGGTCGATACGGCGAAGGTCTTCGTACCACTCTTCGAGGAGGCTGTTCTGCAAGCCGAACATCTCCTTCTCCTCCTCCGGCTCCGCATGGTCGTAGCCGAGAAGGTGCAACACACCGTGGACGGTCAGGAGGGCAAGTTCGTGAGCCAGTGAATGCCCGGCCTTGTCAGCCTGATCCGCGGCGAAAGACGGACACAGCACGATGTCGCCGAGCATCGACGGCCCCGGCTCGGGGGAATCGGGACGGCCACCCGGCTCGAGTTCGTCCATCGGGAACGACATGACGTCGGTCGGACCCGGCAGGTCCATCCAGCGAACGTGCAGATCCGCCATCGTCGCGGAGTCGACGAGAACCATCGACAGCTCGGCCGCCGGATGGACATCCATCCGAGCGATCACGAAACGGGCAACGCTGATCAACTCCGGTTCGGAGATGTCCATGCCCGATTCGTTCGAGACCTCGATGCTCATGTGCGACGCTCTTTCCTGGGAAAAGTAGGGGTTGATGCGTCGCTCAGCCTACCGTCGCGGTGAATGAGCATGTGCAGCGCGGCGCTGCGCCCGGTTTCCGACCGCCAACTCGCCGGACCGATCCGATTCGTGACGCTCGTAAGCGTCGACGATGTGAGAGACCAGCCGATGACGTACGACGTCGCTGCTGTCGAGAGTGGCGAAATGAATATCGTCGATCCCGGTGAGGATTTCGGATGCCGCGCGCAGACCCGAACGGGCCCCGCCCGGCAGATCGACCTGGGTCACGTCTCCGGTGACCACGATCTTGGAACCGAACCCGAGGCGGGTCAGGAACATCTTCATCTGCTCGGCCGTGGTGTTCTGCGCTTCGTCCAAGATGATGAAGGCGTCGTTGAGCGTCCGGCCACGCATGTAGGCGAGCGGAGCGACCTCGATGACTCCGGCCTGCATCAACTTCGGAATCGCCTCGGGATCCATCATGTCGTGCAATGCGTCGTGCAGCGGGCGGAGATACGGATCGATCTTCTCGTGCAGCGTGCCGGGCAGAAAGCCCAGTCGCTCGCCGGCCTCGACTGCCGGCCTGGTCAAGATGATCCGAGAGACCTGCTTGGCCTGCAACGCCTGAACGGCCTTGGCCATGGCGAGGTAGGTCTTGCCGGTACCGGCCGGGCCGACTCCGAACACGATGGTGTTCTCGTCGATGGCGTCGACGTAGCGTTTCTGGTTGAGGGTCTTCGGCCGAATCGTCTTGCCCCGACGCGAAAGAATGTCCAGGGAGAGCACCTCGGCCGGAGACTCGCCGACCTCGTTGGTGAGCATGCCGATGGTTCGTCGAACAGCGTCCGGGGCAATGGGCTGCCCCCGACCGGCCAGCGACGCCAATTCACTGAACACACGTTCTGCCAGCGCCACGTCTGCAGCCGTCCCCGACAAGGAGATGGTTCCGCCACGTACATGAATGTCGGCACGAAGCTCACGTTCTATCGCGGTGAGATTCTCGTCCGTCGCCCCCAGGATTTGACGCACGGTCTCCGGCGCCAGATCCATACTCGAACGGACGGTGCGCTCTGCGGGCAGAGCGCGCTCGGTGATGGTGGTTACACGGTTCCCGTCGAGTTCACTGTGTTCACTCACGTGGTGAATATGGCCTGCTTTCTGGTCCGATCAGCCCACTCGACTCGTGAGCCTCGATACTTCGAAGTCTAGCGCCAGAGTCGGACACGGCCCACTTGTTAATCGTCCCGGCCTAATCCTCGCGGCGACCGGACGGCAGCGATTCGCGGATCCACTCCGACGCTTCGGCGACGATCTCGGAGCTTCTGTCCGGACTGATACCCGCGATGACCAGGCACACGGCGGCAAAGGATTCGCCCGAGTCCGTGATGAGCCCACTGTTGGCCTGATCGAACAAAGTGATCGTGATCGCCTCGGTCATCGCTACCAGAGTCTCGGCCGGCAGGTATTTCGAGAAGGTTCCGTCACGCTGACCGCGCTCGACGACGCTGATACTCACGGCACGCGCGGGCTCCATCAGATCGAGAATCCGCTGCTCCCCCAACTCTTTGCGAGCAAAGCTGAGCAGCATCCGGAAGCGATCACCGACCGGCCATGACAGCAATGCCAGTACGGCAGTCGCCAGATCCGGGCGCTCGGGCGGCTCGCCGGCTTGGCTCAGCGCAGCTACGAGATCGGTCGACGCCTCGTCCACGATGCCGTTGATCAGCGCCTCTCGGCTGTCGAAATGCGCGTACACGGTTCGCCTGACCACACCGGCAGCCTTTGCGACATCGTCCATGCTCGCATCCGGATCAGCAGCGAACGCCGTGATCGCCGCCTCGATGATGCGATTGCGATTGGCCGCGGCCTGACTACGACGCTGCCGTCCGCCCGATTCGGCAGTTCCCGAAACGACTGTGCCCGAATGCGTCAACGCGCGTTCCACCTCTTTCGACTGCCCAACTGTGATCTAGGTCAATCATAGTTGCACATCGGTGTGCAAGTTATTAACTTACACATCAGTGTGCAAATAGATCGAGGAGTGTCTTCGATCATCAGGAACGGAGTCGCGTCATGACGACACTCATGAGCAAACCTGTCTCGGAGATGGACCAGCCGTACTCACGGCGGTGGGCCGCGCTCGGGGTGTTGTGCCTGAGTCTGCTGATCGTCGTGATGGCGAATACCGCGCTGATCGTCGCGGCGCCGGACATGACCAGAGACCTCGGCCTCACCAGCACGCAACTTCAATGGGTCATCGACGGCTACACCGTCCCCTACGCCGCATTGATGCTGCTGTTCGGCGTGATCGGTGACAAGTACAGTCGCCGCGGCGCACTTCTCGCCGGACTCGCCGTGTTCGCCGGCGGCGCCGTCTTCGGCAGCATCGCGGACACCACCAACGCCGTCATCGCGGCACGAATGATCATGGGCGTCGGCGCCGCGATCATCATGCCCGCGACGCTTTCGCTTCTGGTCGCTACCTTTCCCAAAGCGGAGCGATCACGCGCCATCGCGGCGTGGGCGGCGACGTCGGGTCTCGCGATTGCACTCGGTCCGCTGTTGGCCGGATGGATTCTCGACAGTCATTCCTGGAGCATCACTTTCCTGATCAACGTCCCGATCGCCGCAGTCGCTGCCGTCGCCGCCGTAATTCTGGTGCCGCCGAGCAAGGCCGAGCACCTGGGCCGGATCGACTGGATCGGCGGCGCACTCTCGGTGGTCACCATCGGCTCGCTCGTGTACTCGATCATCAACGGATTCCACTTCGGGTGGACCGGCGGACCCATCGGTGCCGCGGTACTCGCTGCGATCGGCCTCGTCTCGTTCGTCGTCTGGGAACTGCGTCACCCGCAGCCACTGCTCGACGTCCGTAAGCTCGGCCAGCGCATGGTCGGCGGCGCGACGCTCGCCGTACTTCTGCTGTTCCTGGCCGCCTTCGGCGCCATCTACTTCATCTCACAGCAGTTCCAGTTCATCCTCGGCTACGGCGCACTCGAAACCGGTGTTCGTTTGCTGCCCTTGGCAATTGCCGTTTCGATCGGCGCCGTTGTCAGTGGGCGGATCACTCCGCTGATCGGCGTCCGGGCGTCCATCGTCGGCGGCATGGTGGTCGCCGCGATCGGCGTTCTGATTCTCACGCAGGTCGACGGCGATTCGGGCTACTGGATGTTCGCAGTCCCACTGATCCTGCTCGGCCTGGGCATCGGTCTCAGCGAACCGCCGGCCACCGACGCCATCATGGACAACTTCTCCGAGGACGATCTCGGTGCTGCGGGTGGCCTCAACGACACCGCCATCGAACTCGGCGGCTCGCTGGGTATCGCGATCCTCGGCTCGATCCTCGCTGCGAGCTACAAGGATTCGATTGCCGGATTCATCGATGGAATGCAGGTTCCGCAGTTGACGGGCGAACTTGCACAACAGGCCGCGTACGCGATGGAGGTGTCGGGCGAATCCGTCGGCGGCGCTTCGTTGGTCGCCGAAGAGATGGCAGGCAACCCGTTGGCTGCAGCTCAGGCAGGGCCGTTGCTCGACGCCGCAGGCAGTGCCTACGCCGACGCGATTTCGGCGGCCAGTTGGGCGGGCGGTCTTGCACTGTTCGTGGGGGCAGTTGTCGTGGCGTTCATCCTGCCGGGCAAGAAGGCCCCTGTGGAAGTAGACCCCGCGTCAGTCTGACGTGCTCGGAGCCAGCGGGTCTTCGGCGAGAACCAACTCACGGGAGACCCGCCACGACTCGGTCGAGGGTGAGAGAAATGCGTCGTGTCCTTCGCCCTCGATCACACGCAGTGCCACGGGATCACCAGCCGCTTCCGCGGCTTTCGCGTACCGGGAGCTCACCTTGGCCGGCACCTGCAGATCCTCCGCACCCGTGACGCACACAACGGGGACGCCGATCGGCAATCGATGCTGCGGCGACGCACTGCGATACAGATCCGGGTCCGCGTCGAACGGAACGCCGAACAGATCCTCGATGAAGCTGATCCGTCGTCCACGCTCGCCTGCCGACGCCAGATCGAGTGCGGCCGCCTGTGCGATGACCCGTTCAGGCCGGGTGAACGTGTCCTTCTCCCCCGCCAGCCACACTGCAAGATGTCCTCCGGCCGAATGCCCGAGCAAGCGAATCTGATTCAGATCCAATTCGGCCGAGGACTTCCCGGCAACCAGTCCGGGGATTTCGTCGTACGCCGTTTTCACGTCGGCGGACATCTCCGGCCAACCACCGCCCGCCCCGAGACGGCGGTATTCGATGTTCCACACCGCGACGCCGTGCCGCGCGAGTTCGACGGCAAATGCGGTGCCCAGAGTCAATCCGTACTGCCCGCTCCAGAAGCCGCCGTGGATCTGCATGACGACCGGGATCGGGCCGTCAGCGACTCCGTCGGGAACGTAGAGATGCCCGAACTGCTGCTCGTGTCGGCCGTACGGAATCTTGAATCGAGGCACCGAGGAAATCTATCTCAGGCGAGGGCGCTGCCTGCGGCCCAGTCTGCCCAGGAAAGGGTCCAGTCGCCGTTCTGCCACACCTCCAGCGGAGCGCCGCCGGTGTTCTTGATCTCGACGACATCTCCCGGCTGCGAGAAATCGAAGAACCATTTGGCATTGGCCGCACTGAGATTGAGGCAACCGTGCGAGGTGTCGGTGTTTCCCTGCGCCCAGACGGTGCTCTCCAACTCGTGAAGATAGATACCGTCCGTGCTGATGCGGGTGGCCCAGTTGATGGATTCCTTGTAGCCGAGGCGCGAGTTGATCGGCAGACCGTAGGTCGACGAATCCATGATGACGGGATTTGCCTTGTCCATCACGGTGTACGTGCCGGGCTGGGTCCAGAACGAGAGCGTCGTGCCGCCGATCGTCTCGGTGCCGCCCATTCCCATCGAGGTCGGCATTTCCTTGATCACCTGACCGTTTTCGTAGACGGTCACCATCTTGGTGTTGTCGTCGGCGACCGAGACGTGGGAGTCGCCGATCTTGAAGGACACGGTGTCGTCCTGCTGGCCGTACAGTCCGTTGCCGAGCTGCTTGCCGTAGATGTTCGCGTTCACCGAGACCGTCGTGCCTGGTGCGTAGTAGTTCTGCGGTCGCCAGTGAACGTTCTGACCGTCGACCCAGTACCACGATCCCTGTACGGGCGGATTGGTTGTGACCAGCAGAGACTTCTCGGCCGCGGCCTTGTCACCGATCAACTCGTCGAAATGAACGGCGACGACGGTGCCGACACCGTACGTGCCACCGTCCGATATCGAGGCGCCACCGGTGGTGTTGATGTACGCCCGGGTCTGGTTACTCGGCGCGACGGTGGTCAGCGTCGTGTTCTTGGTCGTGGCAACACCGTTCGCGTCGACGGCGTCGACGACCAGCTTGTAGGTCTTGCCGTATCCGAGTTGTTCGCTCGGTTTCCAGGACGTCTTGTCCGGCGTGGTGATACCGGCGACTTCCTTACCCTCGGGGTTGGTCAGCGCGACGGTCGTCAGTATTCCCTTCGCGACCTGGACCTCGATGGGGTCGAGTGGACTCACCGGAGTTCCGCCGTCCGCCGGGGTGACGGTGACGAGAGCCTCGCTGGTCGGGGTAGTGGTGACGGCGCTGCTGGAGGAACCCGTGTTGTCTCCGGTGGAGACCGTGCACCCCGCGACGAGCATCAACGCCGCCGCGGCACACACCGCTCCAACGATTCGCATATGCGCACGTGACAACATCTGGCCTCCTGAAATCCCCGAACCAACTCACGCCGAAGGCGACCCCCGACGTCCTTACGATAGTGCGCAAATCTGACACTTCGCTGAGCGCCGGATCCGATTCAGCTCGGGATCACAACAAGATCAGTGCAGTGGCCGTGGTCCCCAGCGATCGGTCAGCACTCCGATCGCGCCCAGAGCAACAGCCCCGGCGGTCGACGTGCGCAGGACCGTCGGGCCGAGAAGCACCGGAGTGGCCCCGGCCTCCGACAACGCGCTGATCTCCGAATCGTCGAGCCCACCTTCGGGACCGACAACCAGAAATACCTCGTCCGCGCTCGCCAGCGGCAAACCGGCCAACGGCGTCGTCGCCGATTCGTGAAGCACCGCAACCACAGCGCCACGGGCAACGGCGTCACGAACCAACGCGATCACCGCCGGCGTCTTGTGCAGTTCCGCAATTTCCGGGACGAACGCGCGTCTGGACTGCTTTGCCGCAGACACTGCCGCACTTCGCCAGCGTGCGACGCCCTTGGCGAGCTTGGGGCCCTCCCACTTGGCGACACAACGCAAGGACTGCCACGGGATCACCGCGTCGATCCCCGCCTCGGTCGCCAGTTCGACGGCCAACTCGGAACGCTCGGCCTTGGGAAGTGCCTGAACGAGGGTCACCAACGGCTTGGGCTGCTCGAGAACCTGAACGTCACTGACCAACAGTTCCAGGCGGTCCTTGCCGACGCTCGTCACCTCGGCGTCGGCTACCCGGCCTCGGCCGTCGGCCAACACCAATCGCTCACCGACGCCGATCCGGCGGACAGTGGCCGCGTGGCGACCCTCCTGTCCGTCCAGAACTGCGATTTCACCGACGCCGGGAACCGGGTCGAGAAAGAAGACCGTTGCGGCCACCGTCAGCGGCCGCTGAATGCTTCGCGAAGACGCGAGAACAATCCACCGCTGTTCTGCGAGGCCGTCGAGACAACCTCGGCCTCGTCACGATCGCGGAGCAGCTTGAATTCCTTGAGCAGCTTGGACTGCTTGTGATCGAGACGGCTCGGGATGACCACCTCGAGGTGAGCGTGCACGTCGCCGCGCACTCCCGACCGCAGTTTCGGCATGCCATGACCGCGAAGAACAGCAACGTGTCCGGGCTGGGTGCCTGGCTCGATGGTGATTTCCTTGGGGCCGTCGATGATGGTGTCGACGGTGACAGTCGTACCGAGCGCTGCGTCGACCATCGGAACGCGGATCGTGCAGTGCAGGTCTTCACCGTCTCGAACGAAGACGTCGTGCTGCTGCTCGACGATCTCGACGTAGAGGTCGCCGGGGTGTCCGCCGCCCGGGCCCACTTCACCCTGCGCGGTCAAACGGATGCGCATGCCACCGGCGACGCCCGCGGGAACCTTCACGGTGATGTCACGCTTGGCCCGAACTCGGCCGTCGCCGCCACACTTGTGGCAGGGATCCGGGATGGTCTCACCGGCACCGCGGCACGTCGGGCAGGGACGCGAGGTCATGACCTGACCGAGGAACGAGCGCTGGATGGACTGAACTTCGCCGGCACCGTTGCAGGTCTCACAGCGGACAGGCTTGGAGTCGCCGTTGGTTCCGGCTCCGGTGCAGCTGTCGCACAGAATGGCCGTCTCGACGGTCACGTGCTTGCTGACTCCCGTCGCACATTCTGCGAGGGTCAGCTTGGTGCGAAGCAACGAGTCGGCTCCGGGCTGAACGCGACCGCGCGGCCCACGACCTGCGCCGCCACCGCCGCCGAAGAATGCTTCGAAGACGTCGCCGAGGCCGCCGCCACCGAATCCGCCGCCGAAGCCACCACCGCCGCCACCACCGGACTCGAGCGGGTCTCCGCCGAGATCGACGATGCGACGCTTCTCCGGGTCGGTCAGGACCTCGTAGGCCGTCGAGATCTCCTTGAACTTGGCCTGCGCCGCCTCGTCAGGGTTGACGTCCGGGTGCAGTTCGCGTGCCAGCTTGCGGTAAGCGCGCTTGAGCTCCTGGTCTGTCGCGTTCTTGTCGACGCCGAGCAATCCGTAGTAATCCCGTGCCACGTTGAGTCTCTCGTCCTTCTCTTACTTCTAGGTTTTCCTCAGTCCTCGCGAGGAGGCGTGCCGACGAATGTCGACGTCCGTCATCGCTCGGAGAGAACTTCGCCGATGTATCTGGCAACGGCGGCAACCGATGCAATTGTTCCCGGATAGTCCATCCGAGTGGGTCCGAGCACACCGACACCACCGAAAACGGTACCGGCCGCGCCGTAGCCAGTCGAAATCACAGAGGTTCCGCGCATCTGTTCGACCTGCGTCTCTTCACCGATCTGAACGGTGACCGTGCCGGAGTTCTGCGTCGCAGCGAGCAGTTTGAGGACCACTACCTGCTCTTCCAGTGCTTCGAGCACAGCGCGCAGCGAACCGGGGAAGCCGGCCAGACCGGAGAAATCGGCGGCGTTGCGCGTGAGATTCGAGGTTCCGCCCAGAACGAGACGATCTTCCGGATGTTCGACCAGGGTCTCGACCAGAACCGTTGCCGAGCGGATCACGGCGTCGCGAAGGTCGGCCGGAGACTCGTCGGCCAGTTCCGCCACGGCAATCGACGCGGCGGCCAGGCGCTTGCCTTCCAGTGCTCCGCCGAGAAGCGTGCGCAACCGGGAAAGGTCTTCGTCTTCGAGGACGTCTCCGAGTTCGACGATTCGCTGATCGACGCGGCCGGAATCGGTGATGAGAACGAGAAGCAGGCGCGCCGGCGTCAACGCGACCACCTCGAGGTGGCGAACCGACGACGCGGACAGCGACGGGTACTGGACAACCGCGACCTGACGGGTCAGTTGCGCGAGCAGTCGCACACCACGACGCAGAACGTCGTCGAGATCGACACCCGACTCCAAGAACTCGAGGATCGCTCGACGCTCGGGCCCGGACATGGGCTTGACGTCGGCGATGCGATCGACGAATTCGCGGTATCCCTTGTCGGTGGGGACGCGGCCGGAACTGGTGTGCGGTTGGGCGATGTAGCCCTCGGCCTCGAGGAATGCCATGTCGTTGCGCACAGTGGCGCTCGACACTCCGAGGTTGTGACGCTCGACCAGTGCCTTGGATCCCACCGGGTCCTGGGTGGAGACGTAATCGGCCACGATTGCACGTAAGACCTCGAAACGCCTGTCGTCGGTACTCGACATCGTTGCCACCTCCGTTTCCTGAAAAGAACGAACACCGACATTTACACATCGGTTTCCACTGGCAGTCTAATCGCCCGAGCGCCAGAGACGGCTGTTGCCCTTACTGTGGAGTGAGATCGGCGAAAGGTCGATCGCACAACCATGGACAAGGCGGCACATGATCTTCAAAGGCGTGATGGACGGCAAACCGTATCCCGATCACGGACTGTCTCTACGCGACTGGTCGAAGTTCCCTCCACGTCAGGTTCGACTCGACGAGATCGTGACCACCACGAAGGTCCTCGAACTCGATCGCCTGCTGTCGGAGGACTCGACCTTCTACGGCGATCTGTTCCCGCACGCAGTGCAGTGGCGCGGCACTCTCTACCTCGAGGACGGTCTGCACCGAGCGGTTCGTTCGGCCCTGCGAAACCGCGTCGTGCTGCACGCGCGTGTCTTCGACTTCGACGCGATGCCCGGTGTCATCGAGGGAGTCCGCTGACGCTCAGGCGATAGTCACGAGCAACGCAGGTGTCGTTTGCCCCGGCCAGGTTCCGGTGAGCGTCTCCGAGTCCGAGACTCGATCTGCGTCGATCACTCTCGCCACAGTCAGTTCCAGGCTTCCCGCGCGGATGATCGTGTCGGTGCCGACTGTCGAGCAGGTCACCGATTCGACTGCCGGTACGGAAGAGTGGGCCGTACCGCTGCCTACTACGTGAGCCGTCACGGGGATGTGATCGGCGGTGTCCGCGAAGACCAGTTCGACTCCGGCCCCACCGGTCAGAATCGCGGTCGCCACCGCGCTGACGTAGACCGGATCACAGCATGCGTCGTAAACCCACCGTTCGCCGAGTACCGAATGATCCATGGTTGCGATCAGTGCGGTCTCCGCCCCGTCCAGCGGAGCACCACGATAAGTGAGCGGGACCTGAAGAATTCGACCGTCGGCAGAGCGCATCAGGTGCGTCTCGATTCCGACCTCGCCGTCCGGGTCGTCGAAACGATAGGCGTCGACGCGTTCGAGCGTCGAACAGTCGACCGACCCGAGCCACGGCTGCTTGGGCACCCACGCTCGGAGCAGGTCGTTCTTGGACGGATTCAGCTGCGCACGATGAATGATGGCCACCACGGCCACGTTACGCGGCGAAGGATGGTTGCGCGTCAGGTCAGGATCGTGCGAATCACCGCATCGGCGAGCAGGCGACCACGGTCGGTGAGAACCACGTGATCGTTCTCGATCACGGCCAACCCGTCGACTACCACCTGTTCGACCGAAAGACGTTCGGATGCAGACAGTTCCGACAACGGAAGTCCCGTACGCAACCGTGCGGTCAGCATGACGCGCTCCATGTGTTCGTCCTCGGCGGTCAGTTCTTCGCTGCCGCCGACGGGAAGTTCGCCGAGCGCCAACTGTTCCGCGTACCGCGCCGGGTGCTTGACGTTCCACCACCGCACTCCGCCGACGTGGCTGTGCGCGCCCGGACCGGCACCCCACCAGTCACCGCCGTCCCAGTAGCCGAGGTTGTGACGGCACCGGGTGTCACCGGAGTCCGCGGTTTCCGCCTTTGCCCAGTTGGAGACCTCGTACCACCGCAAGCCTGCCTCGGACAGGCGTGAATCGATTCGTTCGTACCGCGAGGCCAGCACGTCGTCGTCCGGGGCGGGCAGCTCGCCGCGCCTGACCTTGCGAGCCATGGCGGTGCCGTCCTCGACGATCAACGCGTAGGCCGAGACGTGATCGACATCGGCGGAGAGGACCGCATCGAGTGAGGCGTCCAGGTCTTGATCGCGCTCCCCCGGGGTTCCATAGATCAAATCGAGATTCACGTGCGAAAAACCAGCTGCGCGAGCCTCTTTCGCGGCAGCGACGGCGCGACCGGGGGTGTGCGTGCGGTCGAGGATCTTCAGCACGTGCTGGGCGGCCGACTGCATGCCGAGGGAAATCCGGGTGAATCCGGCACTGCGGAGAGCACCGAAGAACTCCGGCGACGTCGATTCGGGGTTCGATTCCGTGGTTACTTCGGCGCCGGACGCCAGGCCGAAGCTGCTCCGCACCGCCGACAGCACGTCGGCCAATCCGTCACCACCGAGCAGCGACGGCGTTCCACCGCCCACGAACACGGTCTCCGCCGCCGGGGCGCCCGTCATCTCGGCCGCGAGATCGAGTTCGCGCCGCAGACCTTCCAACCACGATTGCGGCGAGGCGGAAGTTCCGAGCTCTCCGGCCGTGTAGGTGTTGAAATCGCAGTACCCACACCTGGTGGCACAGAACGGGACGTGGATGTAGATCCCGAACGGCCGTTTCCCGACACCCTCGAGCGATCGCGCGGGCAAGGCGAAGGGCGTCGCCTCGCTCTGTCGAGTGGGAGTCGTGCTGGTGGCATTCACACCTCCAGTGTCCCAGCATCCGGAACGCACACCTATTCAGCCTGCGATGCAGGTCGGCGTATGGCTTGAACTCGATATTTCCCCCGTTTTTCGTGGAAATATGCGCCCGAGTCGGAATTATCGAGTTGACGTGGCACAATGGTCCGCATGACCGGACTCGGAGTGCGACTTGTGGCGCGTCGCCATGTCGACTTCAAGCGTGTGTGCAGCTCGTCGTGTCTGCACCTGTGTAGCTGTTGATCTTTCACTGATCTTCCAGCCTTTCCCGCTCATCTCCATCTGCTTCACCGAAACACTCTCTGCAGAGACATGCCTTTTCAGGGACGCAGCTTCTCCAGCTGTTCGTTTTCGTGAGCACACCTGCCGGCCGCGAGCTTTCCGAGACCGAGGACAGCCCCCTCGATTTCCGACACGGACCGGTGCGTCCCGATCAGACACCGCCACAGTTCATCGATAGTGCGTGCCGCGTGCCGATCAACCGCCCAGATCCAGGAGTTCATCGATGACGTCGACCACCGACGCCGCCACACCCGCCGATTCGGCAGCTGCCGAAGCCCGGCCTGCACGCGCTGCGCGTCCCGCCAAGCGTCGCGCCGAAGGTCAGTGGGCCCTCGGTTACCGCGAGCCTCTCAACGCCAACGAGCAGGCCAAGAAGGACGACAACCCGCTCAACGTTCGGGCCCGCATCGAGAACATCTACTCCAAGCAGGGCTTCGACAGCATCGACAAGGGCGACCTTCGCGGCCGCTTCCGCTGGTGGGGTCTCTACACCCAGCGCGAAGAAGGCTACGACGGCACCTTCACCGGCGACGAGAACATCGACCTGCTCGAGGCCAAGTACTTCATGATGCGCGTGCGTTGCGACGCCGGCGCTCTGAACGTCGAGCAACTGCGCACCATCGCCGGTATCTCGAAGGAATTCGGCCGGAACACCGCCGACCTGTCGGACCGTGAGAACGTTCAGTTCCACTGGATCGAGGTCGAGAACGTCCCGGAGATCTGGAAGCGCCTCGAAGCCGTCGGGCTCAAGACCACCGAAGCGTGCGGTGACTGCCCTCGCGTCGTCCTCGGTTCTCCCCTGGCCGGCGAATCGCTCGACGAGGTCCTCGATCCCACCCCGGCGATCGACGAGATCGTGCGCCGCTACATCGGCGACCCCAAGTACTCCAACCTGCCGCGCAAGTTCAAGACCGCTATCTCCGGTCAGCAGGATGTTGTTCACGAGATCAACGACATCGCCTTCATCGGCGTGAACCACCCCGAGCACGGCCCGGGCCTCGACCTCTGGGTCGGCGGCGGACTGTCCACCAACCCGATGCTGGCGCAGCGCGTCGGCGCGTGGATTCCGCTCGACGAGGTCCCCGATGTCTGGGAGGGCGTCGTCTCGATCTTCCGTGACTACGGCTACCGCCGTCTGCGCGCGAAGGCCAGGCTCAAGTTCCTCGTCAAGGACTGGGGTATCGAGAAGTTCCGCGAGGTTCTCGAGACCGAGTACCTGAAGCGTCCGCTCATCGACGGCCCCGCGCCCGAGAAGCCCAAGCGTCCGATCGATCACGTCGGTATCCAGAAGACCCGCAACGGCCACAACGCAGTCGGTTTCGCTCCGATCGCCGGCCGCGTCTCGGGAGACATCCTGGCTCAGGTCGCCGACGCCGCCGAGAAGGCCGGCAGCGACCGGATCCGCTTCACTCCGTACCAGAAGCTGATCATCCTCGACGTCGCCGACGAGACGCTCGAGCCGCTCATCGCCGATCTCGACGCGCTGGGTCTTCCCGCCCGTCCGTCGCACTGGCGCAAGAACCTGATGGCCTGCTCCGGCATCGAGTTCTGCAAGCTCTCGTTCGCCGAGACCCGCAAGCGTTCGCAGGTGCTCGTGCCCGAACTCGAACAGCGTCTTGCCGACATCAACAGCCAGCTCGACGTGCCGATCACCATCAACATCAACGGTTGCCCCAACTCCTGCGCTCGCTCGCAGATCGCCGACATCGGCTTCAAGGGCCAACTCGTCGACGACGGTGAGGGGAATCAAGTCGAGGGTTTCCAGGTTCACCTGGGAGGCAGCCTCGGATTCGACAGCGCCTTCGGACGCAAGCTGCGCCAGCACAAGGTCACCAGCGTCGAGATGGGTGACTACATCGACCGCGTCGTACGTCAGTTCGTCAAGAACCGCAACGAAGGTGAACGGTTCGCCGAATGGGCAGTGCGCGCAGACGAAGGAGATTTGCGATGACAGTGGACATTTCGCGAGCAACTGCCGACGAGCTTCGGTCCATCGCCGAGCGCGGTGCAGTAGAACTCGACGGAGCCAGCGCGCAGGAACTGTTGCAGTGGACCGAGGACACGTTCGGTGACTCGTACATCGTGGCGTCGAACATGCAGGACGGGGTGTTGGTTCACCTTGCCGCACAGGTGCATCCGGGCGTCGACGTCCTATTCCTCGACACCGGCTACCACTTCCCCGAAACCATCGGCACGCGTGACGCGGTCGAGCAGGTGTACGGCGTCAACGTCATCAACGCTCGTGCGCTGGCAAGCGTCGCCGAGCAGGATGTCGCCGAGGGCAAGGATCTGTTCGCCCGTGATCCCAACCGCTGCTGCGCACTACGCAAAGTCGCGCCGCTCAAGCAGACACTGTCCGGGTACAGCGCGTGGGTGACCGGCATCCGCCGCGTCGAAGCGCCCACCCGCGCCAACGCTCCCCTGATCTCCTTCGACGAAGCCTTCGGACTCGTGAAGATCAACCCGATCGCTCCCTGGTCGGACGAGGAGATGCAGAACTACATCGACACCAATTCCATCCTCGTCAATCCCCTTGTCGACGAGGGATATCCGTCCATCGGCTGCGCACCCTGCACCAGCAAGCCAGCCCCCGGCAGCGATCCGCGTAGCGGTCGTTGGGCCGGTGCCTCCAAGACAGAATGCGGGTTGCACGCATCATGACAGTTGACTTGACACCTTCACGGCCTCAGCTCGACGGCACACAGTTCGATACTCTCGACGCCCTCGAGTCCGAAGCGATCCACATCTTCCGAGAGGTGGCCGGCGAATTCGAACGCCCGGTCATTCTCTTCTCGGGCGGTAAGGACTCCACCGTGCTGCTGCACCTGGCGATCAAGGCCTTCTGGCCTGCGCCGTTGCCGTTCACCCTGCTGCATGTCGACACCGGCCACAACCTGCAGGAAGTCCTCGACTTCCGCGACCACGTGGTGGCCAAGTACAACCTGCGCCTGCACGTGGCCAGCGTCGAGGAGTACATCGCGGACGGCCGCCTCACCGAGCGTCCCGACGGTATCCGCAATCCTCTGCAGACCGTGCCGTTGCTGGACGCGATCTCGGAGAATCGCTTCGACGCCGTCTTCGGTGGCGCTCGCCGCGACGAGGAGCGGGCACGTGCCAAGGAGCGGATCTTCTCACTGCGCAACGCTTTCGGCCAGTGGGATCCCAAGAAGCAGCGCCCGGAGCTGTGGAACCTGTACAACGGTCGCCACTCCCCCGGCGAGCAGGTGCGCGTCTTCCCGCTCAGCAACTTCACCGAACTGGACATCTGGCGTTACATCGCTCGCGACAACGTCGAACTCGCCAGCATCTACTACGCCCACCAGCGTCCGGTGTACCAGCGCGACGGCATGTGGATGACCCCCGGAGTCTGGGGTGGGCCGGCTGACGGCGAAGAGCTGCAGACCCTTTCGGTGCGATACCGCACCGTCGGCGACGGTTCGACCACCGGTGCTGTTCTCTCCGATGCGGCTGACAACGAAGCGATCCTCGCCGAGGTTGCGGCATCGCGTTTGACCGAGCGCGGCGCGACCCGTGGCGACGACCGAGTTTCCGAAGCGGCCATGGAAGACCGCAAGCGAGAGGGCTACTTCTGATGAGCGATCTGCTCAGACTGGCAACTGCCGGCAGCGTCGACGACGGAAAGTCCACCCTCGTGGGCCGCCTGTTGTACGACACGAAATCCGTTCTCGCCGACCAGATCGACGCCGTGACCCGTGCGTCGGTGGACCGCGGTCTCGACACCCCTGACCTCTCGCTCCTGGTGGACGGACTGCGCGCCGAGCGTGAGCAGGGCATCACCATCGACGTGGCGTACCGCTACTTCGCGACCCCCAAGCGCACCTTCGTGCTCGCCGATACACCGGGCCACGTGCAGTACACCCGCAACACTGTCTCCGGTGCCTCGACGGCTCAGCTCGTGATCCTGCTGGTCGATGCTCGCAAGGGCGTCATCGCGCAGACTCGCAGGCACGCAGCGGTTCTCGCGTTGCTCGGTGTCCCGAAGCTCGTTCTCGCCGTGAACAAGATCGACCTCGTCGAGAACCCCGAAGAGGTCTTCACCTCGATCTCCGCCGAGTTCAACGAACTCACCAGCTCACTTGGCTGGGCAAGCGAAGACGTCGTCGAGATCCCGGTGTCGGCACTGCACGGTGACAACGTCGCCATCCGCTCCGACAAGACCCCGTACTACACCGGCCCCACGCTGATCGAGCACCTCGAGTCGATTCCGGTCGACGCCGAGCCACATCGCGTCGGTCTGCGTTTCCCGGTGCAGTACGTGATCCGCCCCCGCACCGCAGAGTTCCTCGACTACCGCGGCTACGCCGGTCAGGTCGCTGCCGGTTCCGTCGTGCCCGGCGACGAAGTGGTGATCCTGCCCTCGGGTACGCGCACCACCGTCACACGTATCGACACGGCCGACGGCGAACTGGACGTCGCCCACGCCGGACGCAGCGTCACGCTGATCCTGGCCGACGACGTCGACGTCTCACGCGGCGACACCATCGCATCGCCGTCCGACGCACCCGAGCCGATCGGCGAATTCGACGCCACTGTCTGCTGGCTGGCCGAGAAGTCGCTGCGCCCCGGTGCACGTCTGCTGCTCAAGCACGGCACGCGAACGACGCAGGCCATCGTGGGCAGCTTGGTGGAACGCTTCAACGAGCAGGACCTCACCACGGATCAGGGCCCGGACACTCTCGAGCTCAACGAGATCGGCAAGATCTCGATCCGGGTGGCCGAGCCGATCGTGGCTGACGACTACGCCGTCAACCGCCACACCGGCAGCTTCCTGCTGATCGATCCCGCTGGTGGAAACACTCTCGCAGCCGGCCTGGTGGGCGACGTCATTTCCGCTGTCGAATTGGGCGAGCGCGTCTAAGTCGATGGTTCCGCTCATCGCTGTTGCGCACGGCAGCCGTGACCCCCGTTCTGCTCGGGTGATCGCGGCTGCTGTGGCAGCTCTTCGTGAAGTCCGGCCAGACCTCGATGTCCGGCTGGCGTTCCTCGACCTCAATGCACCGTCCATCGATCAGGTCCTGGACGGAGTTGCACACGACGGCCACACTCACGCCGTTGTTGTTCCGATGCTGCTGGGCAATGCCTTCCACGCCCGGGTAGATCTGCCCGGACTCTTGGCCGCTGCCGCGACACGCCACCCCCAGTTGACCGTGTTCCAAGCAGACGTGCTGGGTCGCGATGCTCGGCTGATCGAGGCAGTACGCGAGCGAATTCTCGAAGTGGGTGCCCGGCCGGACGATCCGTCGGTCGGTGTCGCTCTTGCGGCAGTCGGCTCGTCCGACGCGCGCGCCAATGCCGCGACCGCAGAATTGGCGTCCACTCTCCTCGGCGGAACCAACTGGTCGGGCGTTCGAATCTGTTTCGCGACATCCGCGGAACCGACAGTTACCCAGGCGATCTCCGCACTCGAGCAGGACGGCGCCGAACGTGTTGTCGTCGCGCCGTGGTTCTTGGCTCCCGGCCTACTGACCGATCGACTCAGCGCTGCCGCAGCAACTGCATGTCCGCGCGCGCGTTTCGCCGACACGATCGGTGGGCACTCTCTACTGATCGAAACGATGATCGACCGTTACCGACAAGTCGCTGATGCACTACCCGGCCGTCTGGTCCGCTCCGCCTGATTCGGTTTCACAGGCCGTTATCAGATTGTTACCGTAGTGTTGGATCTGTCCAGCTCGCGAAGGTACCTCCTTCGCCTGCGAAACAGATCTTTGGGTGCAATCCCCTCAGAGCGCCGCGAGAGGGAACACCATCACTCACAATCTTCGCCTCGGCACAGCCGGCATCGCATGGGTCCTGTCGGTGCTCTACCTGCTTGTCGAAATCTTCACAGCCGGAGCATGGAAGACGCCGTACAGCTTCGCGCGCGACTCCATCAGTTCGCTGGGCGTGACGACATGCAGCGTGGATTCATGTTCGCCGATGCACGACGTGATGAACGCGGCCTTCATGATCCTCGGTGCGCTCACCATCCTCGGTGCGGCCTTGCTGCACAAGTACATTCCGGACGGTCGTGCGAAGAAGTGGATTCTCGGTCTTGCCGTCGTCGTTGCATTGAGCACCGCGGCCACCGGCCTCTTCCCGGCGAACGACGGGACCTTCGTTCATTGGACCGCCGTACTTCCCGGCTTCGTCGCACGTCATGCCGTTCTCGTCCTCATGGCAATTCAATTCTGGAAGCACAGCAAATGGATCGCAGTGTGGTCAGGGCTGTGCGCGGCTACCGGAATCGTCGGTGCCGTACTGCTTCTCGGACGAACCCTCACTTTCGGCCTTGGTGAACGCCTGACGCTGTACCCGCTGCCTATGTGGATGGCCGTCACCGGCGTCGCGGCCCTGCTCGCGTTGATGCGCCGAACCGTGTTGAAGAACGTGGAACTGACACTGTCCGGTAACGGATTCATCACCGCTCTGTTGTCGTTGCGCCCGCGTCGATCTCGCGCGGCAGTGCCCACCGACGTTCTCGCACCACGGGAGCTGACCGGTTTGTAGCGAACCGGGGGTGAGCAGGGACACACTGGTAAGGAGGCGACGCGAGGAGACTTCCATGACCAGTGCATCTGTTCGACACGGAATCGTGGCCGGTATCGACGGCTCGGCAAGCGCGGTCAACGCCGCGAGGTGGGCAGCTTCGGCTGCAAAGAGATTCGACGAACCACTTCGCCTGACCCACGTGCTGCCAGGACAACCCGAGTCCGGTGGCGGTACCAACGTCACCGACGAAGAGATGTTCGACCACCACCTTCGCGTCGAGGGTGCAAAACTGCTCGACGAGGCCGAGGACGCCATCCGCGATGATCACACCGACGTCACCGTCGAACGTGGCCTCGTGACCGGTACTCCCGCAACCACACTCGTCGAACTCTCGAAGTCGGCTCGCATCGTTGCACTGGGTCAGGCCGGTACCAGCGAAATGCAGTCCGTGTTTCTCGGATCCGACACCATTCGGGTGGTCAACCGTGCGCACTGTCCCGTGGCCGTATTCCGCGGTACGGGTGATCACGCGATGGCCGACACCAGGCCCGTCGTCGTCGGCGTCGACGGGAGCAAGCTCAGCGAACTCGCCGTCGCGCATGCCTTCGAATTTGCCGCGTTCCTCGGCGCACCTTTGGTTGCGGTCCACACGTGGAACGAGCACGCCTCGCTGGGCGGGTACTCCGAAGCCAGGCGCTTCGTCGACTGGGGACCGTACGAACAGCATGAGCATGCACTGCTGTCCGAGTGCCTCGCCGGCTGGACGGAGAAGTACCCCGATGTCGAAGTCACCCGCAGTGTCCAGCGCAGCGGACCGATGAAGGCACTGCTCGAGCACTCGGCGGAAGCGCAACTCGTAGTCGTCGGTAGCCACGGCCGCAGCCCGTTCATGGCGTCGATAGTCGGATCGACCAGTCAGAGCCTCATCCACCACGCCCAGTGCCCGGTCCTCGTCTGCCGAGAGGGCTGAACTCGTCTCGCTGTTGCCCGACCACCTGCTCTGAGCGAACGGCACTTTCGGCGCCATCAGGAGGCCGAAAGTGCCGTTCGCTCAAACAGGAGTGGGGGTACAACAGGTCAAACAGGGCGAGCGGGTCATACCTGGCCGACCACGCTCACCGTGACCGGCTCCTGCACCGGCGTCGACACCGGGTTCTCCGGCAGATCCGGCACCCGGGTAGCACGCGCGTACACCGTCTCCCCCGCCTCGAGGTGCAGCGCTGCACTGTCACCGCGCGTGACCTGAGCCGAGAAGAGCTCGCCGGTTGCCTCGTTGCGCAGGTCCACTCGAACCTCGAAGCCGAGATACACGACGCGCTCGACTGTTGCGCGTGTGACGCCGAGCGACTCGGCCGTTCCGGATTCCTGCGCGAGAGCCATGCTCGGATCCCGGCCGAGACGGATGTCATGCGGACGGACCAACTGCCCGTTGAGCTTCGCGACGGATCCGAGGAAGGACATCACGAAGTCGTTGGACGGGCGGTCGTACAAGTCGGCAGGTTCACCGATCTGCTCGATCCGCCCCTTGTTCAGCACCGCGATGCGGTCGGCGACGTCGAGAGCCTCTTCCTGGTCGTGGGTGACCAGGACGGTGGTGACGTGCACCTCGTCGTGCAGGCGACGCAACCACGTGCGCAGGTCGGCACGCACCTTCGCGTCGAGCGCGCCGAAGGGCTCGTCGAGCAGGAGCACCTGCGGATCCACAGCCAGAGCGCGTGCCAACGCCATGCGCTGACGCTGACCGCCGGAGAGCTGCGCGGGGTACCGATGCTGAAAGCCGTCGAGACCGACGATCCCCAGTAGTTCGTTGACCTTCTTCTCGATCTCCGGCTTCGGGCGCTTGCGGATCTTGAGCCCGAACGCCACGTTGTCCCGCACCGTCATGTGCTTGAACGCCGCGTAGTGCTGGAACACGAAACCGATGTCACGCTTCTGCGGCGACACGCCGGTGACGTCCTTGCCTGCGATGGTGATGGTTCCCGAATCGAGTTCTTCGAGCCCTGCGATCGAACGCAGCAACGTCGACTTTCCCGAGCCACTGGGCCCGAGCAATGCCGTCAACGAACCCGAGGGAATGTTGACCGTCACGTCGTCGAGCGCCGCGAAATCACCGTAGTTCTTGCGGGCCCCGGTCACTGTGATCATGTGGTGCTCCTCTTACGGTCCAGCAGCGTCATCAGCAACAGGACAATGATGGCGATGCCCATCAGCAGCGTTGCCGCCGAATACGCACCAAAGGTGTTGTGGTCGTCGATGTATCGCGAGTGCACCAGCAATGTCAGTGTCTGGGATACCCCCGGGAAGCCGGAAGAGACCATGATGACTGCGCCGAATTCACCGAGCGAACGCGCCACCGTCAACACGATTCCGTACGTCAGGCCCCAACGGATCGCGGGCAAGGTGATCCGCCAGAACGTCTGCCAGCCCGAGGCACCGAGCGTCGCGGCTGCTTGTTCCTGCTCGTCGCCGATCTCGTGAAGTACGGGTTCGACTTCCCGGACGACGAAGGGCAGCGTCACGAAAATCGTCGCGATCACCATGCCTGGCAACCCGAAGATGACTTTGAACCCCAACGATTCGATGCCGCCGAACCAACCGTTGGCACCCCACAGGAGAATCAACGACACACCGACGACGACGGGCGAGACCGCGAAGGGCAGGTCGACCACCGACTGCAGAACTCCGCGGCCCGGGAACCGACCACGCACGAGTGCCAGAGCGGTGACCACACCGAACACGACGTTGATCGGGACCACGATCGCCACGATGATCAGCGAAAGATTCAACGCGGAGATCGCTGCCGGTGTCGTGATCGATTCGAGAAACGGGCCGATTCCGTTCTCGAACGTTCGAGTCAGGATCACACCGATCGGCACGACCAACAACACGAACAGGTAGACGAGAGCGATGGTCCGTAGACCGATCTTCGATCCTCTGGACACGTTCATCGGGAACTCTCCTCACGTCGCTGTCCCCGCGATGCGAAGATTCGCAGGACGAACAGCGTCACGAATGCGATGGCCAGCAACGCTACCGAGACGGCAGCGGCGTTGGTCGGACGATCGATCTCGATCTGCTGCTGAATGTACTGCGACGTCATCTGTGTCACGCGTGGGATGTTGCCGCCGATCAGAACGACCGAGCCGTATTCACCGATCGCTCTGGCGAACGCGAGGCCCGCACCGGAGATGACGGCAGGCGCCAACGTCGGGAGAACAACCGAGCGAAAGATCGTCCAGTTGGAAGCTCCCAACGACGCGGCGGCTTCCTCGACTTCGCGGTCGACCTCCATCAGCACCGGCTGCACGGAACGGACGACGAACGGCAAGGTCACGAAGGCCAATGCCACGATCAGTCCGGGCTGGGTTGCATTGAGATGGATGTCGATCGGTGACTGCGGGCCGTAGAGGGACAGCAGCACGATCGATGCCACGATGGTCGGTAGCGCGAACGGCAGATCGATCATCGAGTTGACGATGCGCTTGCCCGGGAAGTCGTCCCGGACCAGCACCCACGCGATGATCGTGCCCATCACGACGTTGATCAATGCCACGATCACCGAGACCAACAACGTCACGCGCAACGACGCCAAGGCGACGGGTGCGGTGACGGCGTCCCAGAATCCGGAGATCCCCTCGTCGAACGCGGTGGCGGTCAACGCGGCGAGCGGAAGCAGAACGATCACGGAGAGCCACAGAGTGGCCACTCCGATTCCGAGCGGCCCCACACTCCCCGTGACCCGCGCGAGTTTTCGCCGACGAGCCACGGGGGTGGGGTCAATAGTGTCAGTCACGTCAGTCTTACTTGGTCGCGTTGTCGTAGATCACTGCGATCGAACCGGTGTCCTTGGTGAACAGAGCACTGTCAACGGCCTTCCAGCCGCCGAGGTCTGCAATGGTCCACAGCTTGGTCGGCTCGGGGAACTTGTCCGTGAACTTGGCAGCGACGGCGGGATCAACGGGACGGAATCCTGCTTCGGCCCAGAGCGTCTGACCCTCGGTCGTGTACAGGTAGTCCTTGAACGCGGTCGCCTTGTCGAGGACCTTGCTGTTCGAGATCACGGCAACGGGGTTCTCGATCTTGAAGGTCGTGGGCGGGGTGACGTGCTCGACCGGGTCGCCGTTGCCTTCGATGAACAGTGCCTCGTTCTCGTAACTGATCAGAACGTCACCGCTACCCTGCAGGAAGGCTTCCGAAGCCTCGCGTCCCGACTTGGGCTGGATCTTGACGTGGTCGTTGACCAAGGCGGTGACGTAGTCGAGACCCGCCTGCGGGTTCTTGCCACCGTCGCTCTTGGCGGCGTACGGCGCCAAGAGGTTCCACTTGGCCGAGCCGGAGCTGAACGGGTTCGGCGTGACGACCTCGAGGCCGGGCTGAAGCAGGTCGTCCCAGTCCTTGATGCCCTTCGGGTTGCCCGGACGCGTCACGATGGTGACTACCGATCCGAACGGAATTCCGTTGTAGGCGTCCTGGTTCCAGTTCTGATCTACCAGACCGGCATCGACCAGACGGGTGATGTCGGGCTCGACGGAGAAGTTGACGAAGTCTGCCTCGGCACCGTCCTTCACCTTGCGCGACTGGTCGCCCGAGGCGCCGTAGGAAGGATTGAAGTTGACGTTCTTGCCCTCGTCGGTCGCCTGGAAGGCTGCGGTGAGCTTGTCGAAGCCAGGCTTCGGCACGGCGTAGGCGAACAGGTTGATCGTGCCGGCGCTACCGTCGCTGGCGGCGCTGTCACCACCCACGGTGTCGCTCGAGCCACCACTGCACGCTGTGAGTACCACGGCCCCCATGGTCGCGATAGCAGTGAGAAGTGTGCGGGAACGGCGTTTCATTGCAGATACCTTCCTGAAAGGACTGACAAACGAGGGTTGGTCAAACGACAAGTCCGAGACCTCTGGGGCTGATTCCATCGGGATGTTCAGACATGGAGAGCCGACGGGCGATGAGCCCTGAATCGGGGGCGCGAGTTACGCGCAGAGAAGTTCGAGTGGGGTGCGCAGCACCACCGGAGAGGTCGAACTCAGGAAATCAACAACAGGCGACGTCAGCGACGTCGAGCATGCCGACAGCAATCAACGCCAACTGGTGGCGGATTACGGGAGCTGTTGCTTCGGACACGCGGTGGACTTTAGCAGAGCACCGGCGCCCGCTCTAATCGGGAGAACTAACGGGTGAGAAGCCACGCGACGATCACGAGGAGAATCAGGGCTATCAGGGCGAGAGTGACCCGTGAGCGGGGCATCAGCTTTCCTCTACTTCTCGAGAATTCCTACGCAACCAGCCGAAGAGCGGCAGAGCGAGAACGGCGGCCAACGCGCGATCCAGACCGATGGCCACCAGGCGGCACAGCGGAACGACGACGATCAGGACCAACGCGACCTGCGGGATGAACGGGAGCCCCGCCATCCACAGCTCGAAGCTGTCCCACCAATCCGCAATCCGATCCACGCCAACACCCTATCCTTCGGACGATACGGTCCCGACAGCGTGTGGATTGGACGTGTGCCGATTCTGGCCGGATGATGGCCGAATGAGTGCTGACGACGAAGTGGTGCAGACGATTCCTCCCGCCTCCACGGGTCACCATCGAAGCAACTTTCCCCCGATCGACGACTATGCGTTTCTTTCCGATTGCGAAACCTCGTGCCTGATTGCCCGTAACGGATCTGTCGAGTGGATGTGCGTTCCACGCCCGGACTCCCCCAGCGTGTTCGGTGCCATCCTCGACCGCAGCGCAGGCCATTTCCGTATCGGCCCCTACGGCCAGAACGTGCCGGCCGCTCGGCGCTATCTGCCGGGTGGACTCATTCTCGAGACCACCTGGCAGACCGAGACCGGCTGGCTCGTCGTCCGCGACGCCCTGGTTCTCGGTCCCTGGCACAACGTCGACAAGCGATCGAACACGCACAAGCGCACACCGACCGACTGGGATGCCGAACACACCCTTCTCCGTACGGTCAAATGCGTCAGCGGCACCGTCGAACTCGAGATGAGCTGTGAGCCCGCGTTCGACTATCACCGTGGCACGGCGAATTGGGAGTACACCGGAAAGGTCTACGAGGAAGCAACGGCAACGTGTCGCTCCGCCAAGCCCGGAGACCATCCCACTCTGCGCTTGACCACCGACCTACGACTGGGTCTGGAAGGTCGTGAAGCACGAGCGCGGACGCGACTGGTCGAAGGCGACAACGTGTACGTCGCGCTCTCGTGGTCGGATCTTCCCGCGCCGCAGACGTTCGACGAGGCCGCCGACAAGATGTGGCAGACGTCCAAGTCCTGGCGTGAGTGGGTGACGATCGGCAAGTTCCCCGATCACCCGTGGCGCGGATACCTACAGCGCAGTGCGCTCACACTCAAGGGGCTCACCTACGCACCGACCGGAGCCCTACTCGCGGCTTCGACGACCTCGCTACCGGAAACACCAGGCGGAGAACGCAACTGGGACTATCGCTACGCGTGGGTTCGCGATTCCACCTTCGCACTGTGGGGCCTCTACACGCTCGGGTTGGACCGTGAGGCCAACGACTTCTTCAACTTCATCTACGACGTGTCGAGTTCGGACAACGGTCAGCCACATCCCTTGCAGGTGATGTACGGCATCGGCGGCGAGCGCACGCTCGAGGAATCCGAACTCAACCATCTGTCCGGCTACGACGGCGCCCGTCCGGTGCGTATCGGCAACGGGGCGTTCGATCAACAGCAGCACGACATCTGGGGCACCATGCTCGACTCGGTGTACCTCCACATCCGTACCCGCGAGCGCGTCCCCGAGGCGTTGTGGCCGCTACTCAAGAAGCAGGTCGAGGAAGCGATCAAGCATTGGCGCCAGCCCGACCGCGGGATCTGGGAGGTGCGCGGTGAACCGCAGCACTTCACGTCGTCGAAGATCATGTGCTGGGTCGCTCTCGATCGCGGCGCCAAGCTGGCAGAGATGCAGGGCGAGAAGAGCTTTGCACAGCAATGGACGGCCATCGCCGACGACATCAAGGCCGACATCCTCGCGCACGGTGTCGACTCGCGCGGAGTTCTGACACAGCGGTACGGCCACGATTCACTCGACGCGTCGCTCTTGTTGGCACCGCTGCTGCGCTTCCTGCCGGCCGACGATCCGCGCATCCGGGCAACGGTGCTGGCGATCGCCGACGAGCTCACCGAAGAGGGGTTGGTCCTGCGCTATCGCGTCGACACCACCGACGACGGATTGAGCGGAGAGGAGGGCACGTTCACCATCTGTTCCTTCTGGTTGGTGTCCGCCCTCGTCGAGATCGGCGAACTGGATCGCGCAAAGCATCTCTGTGAGCGCCTGCTCGGGTTCGCGAGCCCGCTCAAGCTGTACGCGGAGGAGATCGACGCGCACACCGGTCGCCATCTGGGTAATTTCCCGCAGGCGTTCACACACCTGGCGCTGATCAACGCCGTGGTCCATGTGATCCGCGCCGAGGAAGCTGCCGAAGCCGGAGCTTTCCAGCCCGCACACAACGCGACCTAAACCCCTGCTGTGCGCCTTTATTAACCGCCCGCGGTTAATAAAGGCGCACAGCAGGTCTAGCTGTTGTGGGTATGGACGTTGCTGACGCTGGATTGAAGTAGACGGGCTGGCCCTTCGCGGCAGGATGGAAGTTGCGAAACAGACCATCAACAGCAAAGGGACCAGCCCTGTGACACACCGTAATGCTCCGCTGACTGTCGAGGGAAGACGACGACTCGTCGAGCGGTGCCAGAGTCGTCCGATCACCCACGTCGCCGCCGAGATGGGCATCTCCCGACAATGCGCCTCCAAATGGGTCAACCGGTACCGAAAATACGGTGACCTGGGATTACAGGATCGATCCAGCACACCACACCATCAACCGGCCGCCACGGCGGCAGGGCTTGTGGCCGAGATCGAAGCGATGCGGCGAACCCGGAAATGGTCGGCCGCGCGCATCACGTTCGAACTCCGAATGGATGGAACGGTCATCGCACGCCGGACAGTCACGAAAATTCTGCGGAACCTGGGATTGCACCGTCGCCGGTTCATCGACCCGAACGGCGAGAACAATCGCAAACCGCAGGTCATCGTCGCGAAACGACCAGGCCAGATGGTGCACGTCGACGTCAAGAAAGTCGGCCGAATCCCGGACGGTGGTGGTTGGCGCGTTCACGGCCGCGGCTCCGCACAGGCCAAACAATCCCAGCGACGCAAGGCGCGAGCGAAGCAACCCCGGATCGGTTACACATACCTGCATTCCGCGATCGACGGCAACACCCGTTTGGCATACACCGAGGCACGCGATAACGAAACCGCCGCAACAGCCATCGATTTCATGAACAACGCCCGACACTTCTTCGCTGCACATGGCATCACCCGTATCGAACGGGTGATCACCGACAACGGATCATGCTATCGCGCAGCAGATTTCACCGCTTCACTCCGCGAGGCTCGGCATTACCGGATCAGGCCGTACACACCGAAACACAACGGGAAGGTCGAACGCTACAACCGCATCCTCGCCGAAGAACTGCTGTACTCCCGTGAGTACATCAGCGAAGCCCAGCGGCGCATTGCCGTCGAGGTATGGAACGTTCACTATAATTATCACCGACCGCATTCAGCACGCGGAGGACGACCGCCCGCCGCTTACCGCCGGCACCGCGTCACCAACGTCCGTTCCTCCTACATCTAGCCGGCCACCGCTTCGAGCTGCGGCGTGATCGATTCGAGCGAGTACTTCAGCGACAGCGACGACGGAGTGTTCAGGCCGGCAACAGTCGGATAGTCGACGATGGCCAATCCGCCACCCTTGACTGCAGGCAGGTCGGCAAACCCCGGCAGCTTCATCATGTCGTCGAGCGACCCGCCGTTGGGCAGCAGCACCACGACGTCGGCGCTGAGAGCGTCGACCCGTTCCGGGCTGAGTATCAGCCGGCCACCGGTCACACCGGCCTCGTCGACCAGCTTGGGCGGCAACGACATTCCCAGACGCGTGAACAGTCCCGAAGCACCGTCCTTGGGATCAGCGACGATCACCAACTGCGACGTCGGGAAGACGTACTGCGACAAAAGAGCGGTCTTACCCTTCAGCCCCGGCAACCGCTGTGCGAGCGCATCGATCTGCCCGTTTGTCGCCTCGACGATCTCGTCGGCTCGCGACTCCTTGTCGAGAACCCGGCCGAGAATCTCCACCTGGTCCTGCCACGGATCGACCTGGACGTCGGACAGACCGGCAATTGTCGGAGCGATCTTGCTCAACTGGTCGAAATCGTCCTGATCGGCGACGGAGAACCCGCCGAGAATCAGATCGGGATCCAAGGCTGCAATTTCTTCAGCTTTGAGCGGGACACCGAACTGCTGGATCGCCGAGCGATCGAGTTCCTTCGCCGACGCGTCCACGCCACTCTCCCACGGGAACAGACCACGCTCGTCGCCCATCGGGCCGGCAGCCAGGTACCCCACCGGCTGGATTCCGAGTTCGAGCAGAGCGTCGAGCCACTGGGTGTCGGCCGCGACGATGCGCGTCGGCGTCCCGGTGATCGTGGTGGCGCCGAACTTGTGGTCGATCGTGGTGACCCGACCGCCCGCGATCTCGTCGGCGTCCGAGGACGAACATCCGCTGATACCTACGACCAGCGCTCCCAAGAGAGCCACCGCCGAAAACTTCATCGCACGCACGAAAATACTCCTCCACTAGTTAGCAGAGGCTTACCTTCTCATATGGGACCCGGTTGTGTCCGACCTTGCTTTCAGGCGAAACGAGAGAGCAGACGCTCCGCATCGGCGCCGATGCGTCGAACCACGTCGCCGGCCGGATGGGTTCCGTGTACGAGTCCGACAGCTTCTCCGGCGTAGACGACTCCGCTGTGGGGATCCGACGGGTCGTACGCCTTTGCCAGCATTTCCTCATCGGCGTCGACTCCGTGCCAGGCGGCAGTGAACTCGTTGGCCACCGCGCGGCCACCCCACCGCTGCGGCCACGGTTGACTGCGCGCTCGGTCGAACACCGAGGTGTAAATCGTGTCGGCACTTCCGGCTTCGACGACGCGGTCGCGGGCATAGTCCGGCCCGACCGTCTCCGGGCTGGCGAGCAGCGCCGTTCCGATCATCACGCCTTCCCCGCCGGCTGCCAGGACTGCGGCCAAACCGCGGCCGGTCCCGATTCCGCCGGCCGCCAGTACTGGAAGTGATGTCGTTTCGAGGATCTCCTGCAGCAGCGGCAAGGTTCCGATTCGGCCCGTGTGACCGCCTGCCTCACCGCCTTGCGCGATCACGCCGTCGACACCCGCGGCCTCGACAATGCGAAGGTCTTCGAGCGTATTGATCTGTGACACAACGGGAATGCCCGCATCGTGGATTCGTCCGACATACGAGGCGGGATCACCGAACGACAAGGTGATCATGGTCGGCTCGACGGCAATCGCGGCGTCGAGCATCAACTCGTTCTCGGGCAGCGACCACGTCATCAGGCCGACGCCGAACTTTCCGCCGATCGAGCGGGCCACTTCAGCTTCGGCCTCGATCCACTCCGGTGTGTTGTACCGAGCCGCGCCGAGCAGACCCAACCCGCCGGCCGCCGATACAGCTCCGGCGAGCGCGCCGCCCGCGCGGCCACCCATGGGCGCCCCGAGAACCGGGATTTCGATTCCGAACTCTCGGGACAACCAGGTGGTGACCATGCGCTCCTACTTCTTGGGCTTCTCGCCGACCGATTCCGACGTCAGGGCCGCCACGAATGCTTCCTGCGGCACCTCGACGCGACCGATGGTCTTCATGCGCTTCTTGCCTTCCTTCTGCTTCTCGAGCAGCTTGCGCTTACGGCTGATGTCGCCGCCGTAGCACTTGGCGAGAACGTCCTTGCGGATTGCGCGAATGTTCTCGCGCGAGATGATCTTCGCGCCGATCGCGGCCTGGATCGGAACCTCGAACTGCTGGCGAGGAATCAGCTCACGAAGCTTCGACGTCATGCGTCCGCCGTAAGCGCCGGCGTTGGAACGGTGCACGATCGAGGAGAACGCGTCGACGGCCTCGCCCTGCAGCAGGATGTCGACCTTCACCAGATCGGCCTGCTGCTCACCGGCCTCCTCGTAATCGAGGCTGGCATAACCCTTGGTGCGGGACTTGAGGGCGTCGAAGAAGTCGAACATGATCTCGCCCATGGGCAGTTCGTAGCGCAGTTCGACGCGAGTCTCGGAGAGGTAGTCCATGCCGCCGAGCTCACCGCGACGGGACTGGCACAGCTCCATGATGGCGCCGACGTACTCACTCGGGGCGATGACGGTGCATTTGGCGACGGGCTCGTAGACCTCGCGAACCTTGCCTTCCGGCCAGTACGACGGGTTGGTGACGATGACCTCGGCCCCGTCCTCCATCACGACGCGGTAGACGACGTTGGGCGCGGTGGAAATCAGTTCGAGGCCGAACTCACGCTCGAGGCGGTCGCGGGTGATCTCCATGTGGAGCAGGCCGAGGAAGCCGCAGCGGAAGCCGAATCCGAGGGCAACCGACGTCTCGGGTTCATACGCCAGGGCCGCGTCGTTGAGACGGAGCTTGTCGAGGGCATCGCGCAGCACGGGGTAGTCCGAGCCGTCCATCGGGTAGAGGCCCGAGTAGACCATCGGCTTGGGATCGCGGTAGCCGACCAGCGGTTCGGTCGCGCCGTTGCGGGTGGTGGTGACGGTGTCACCGACGCGCGACTGACGGACGTCCTTCACACCGGTGATGAGGTAGCCCACCTCGCCGACGCCCAGACCGATACTGGCCTTCGGCTCGGGGGAAATGATGCCGACCTCGAGCAGTTCGTGTGTAGTGCCCGTGGACATCATCGTGATCTTCTCGCGGGGACGGATCCGACCGTCGACCACACGCACGTAAGTGACCACGCCGCGGTAGGCGTCGTAGACGGAGTCGAAGATCATCGCGCGGGCGGGACCGTCAGCATCGCCGACAGGCGCAGGTACCTGCTTGATCACCTCGTCGAGCAGTTCCTTGACGCCCATACCGGTCTTACCCGAGACGCGCAGGACATCACCGGGCTCGCAGCCCGTGATGTGCGCGATCTCTTCGGCATAGCGGTCGGGATCCGCGGCCGGGAGGTCGATCTTGTTGAGGACGGGAATGATCTTGAGATCCTTCTCCATCGCCAGGTAGAGGTTCGCCAGCGTCTGAGCTTCGATGCCCTGAGCAGCGTCGACCAGCAGAATTGCGCCCTCGCATGCTTCGAGCGCACGGGAGACCTCGTACGTGAAGTCGACGTGGCCGGGTGTGTCGATGAGGTGGAGGACGAACTCTTCGCCGTCGACGGTCCAGGGCAGACGAACGTTCTGAGCCTTGATGGTGATGCCGCGTTCACGCTCGATGTCCATACGGTCCAGGTACTGCGCACGCATCGCCCGCTCTTCGACCACACCGGTGAGCTGAAGCATGCGATCTGCCAGCGTCGACTTACCGTGGTCGATGTGCGCGATGATGCAGAAGTTCCGGATCTGCGCAGGATCCGTGAACGTCTTGTCGGCGAAGCTGCTGATGGGAGACCCCTTAGTCGGACCGGCACCGGCCCGGATCCGGGCCACTGTCAACCCTCAGGATATCCAAGTCTCGGCGCCGCCGTACCAGGGGTTCCCACGGGTGGGTGATTATGCTCGAACGCTATGGCAAGCATGTGGAAGCAGATCGGCAGAACCCTCGGCGCCCTCGCGGTGGAGAAGGGCCCTGCGTTGCTGCGCCAGCTGCAGTCCTCCACGTCTCAGTCGTCTGCCTCGAAGCCGGGTCCGACCGGCCGCCCGATCGCCGCGCGAACGTCTCCGACCGCACATCGCGCCCGCAAGGTCGAGTACTCCCCCGACCTCGACGGCAAGGCCGATCCGGGCGAAATCGTCTGGACCTGGGTTGCCTACGAGGAGGATCCGACCCAGGGCAAAGACCGCCCGGTGCTGGTTGTCGGCCGCGACGGCGACACGCTGCTCGGCCTGATGTTGTCTTCGCAGAGTAAACGCGAGGGTGAGCGCGATTGGCTCGCAATCGGTTCGGGTCCATGGGACGGCGAGGGAAGGCCCAGCTGGGTCCGGCTCGACCGGGTGCTCGACGTTCCCGAGAGCGGGATCCGGCGCGAGGGCGCCGTCATGGATCACAAGAAGTTCGACGCGGTCACGGCAAAACTTCGGGCCGACTTCAGCTGGAGCTGAAGCCGACCCGGACGATGGAAACAGTGTCGATCAGCTGTCCATACGGTTGAACCGTCCGAAGAGTGCTCGATAGATGAGTGCACCGAGCGCACCGCCGATGAGCGGGAACACGATGAACAACCACACCTGGCCGAGTGCACCGTCCTGGAACGGCGCGACAGCGAGGCTTCGAGCGGGGTTGACGGAGGTGTTGTCGATCGGGATCGAGATCAGGTGAATGACGGCCAGGGTGAAGCCGATGGACACCCCGGCGAGAGGCACGTCGGAGATCTGGTCGGTCGACGCGAGAACGACGAATACCAGCAGTGCTGTCAGCAGGATCTCGATGATCATGGCGGCACCGATGCCGTAGCCGTCGGAAACCACGTTTCCGAGAAGATTCTTCTCGGCAGACGGACTGTGTGCGCCCCAACCGTTTGCACCCAAACCGTCAGCAGCACGGTTGTACGCCGGGAGACTGTTGGCCACCGTGTAGATCACGACGCCTGCGACCAAGCCGCCGATCACTTGCGCGACAACGTAAATCGCCGCATTGACGGCTGAGATTCGCCCGATCACGAATTGGCCGAGAGTCACGGCTGGGTTGACGTGGCAACCGGAAATCGGGCCGATCGCATATACGAGGAACAGCAGGGTCAGGCCGAATGCGAAGGCAACTCCGAGGTTGCCGACTTTCGCACCTGCAAAGACGGCAGTTCCGACTGCGGAGAACACGAGCACAAATGTTCCCACCGCTTCGGCCGCATACTTCTTCACATCCGAGATCGGTTCGATCTCAGTCAATTCCTGTGCAGTTGGAGACATATTCCCACCCTTTTTCTCATCGAACGGTAGTAATGCTCACGCGCCTAGATTTGCCGGACTTTACGCAAGCCTGGTGATCTCCACAACAACTTCGAGATCTGTGGAGCGTCCACCGGAAAAGATTCCCTTCAATGGCGGCACATCCGAATAGTCCCTTCCTATTCCGACCGAGACATGCTGTTCATTCACAGCTATCGCATTGGTCGGGTCGTATCCCCACCACGCGCCGGTCCACGCTTCGATCCACGCGTGCGATTCGCCGACCACCGTGTCCCCGACTGCCGCATCACGTTTGGGGTGGAGATAGCCGGAAACGTATCGACACGGTATTCCCATCGTTCGAAGCAATACCAAGGTCAGATGCGCATAGTCCTGGCAGACGCCTTTCCGTGCCGACCACGCCTCGACCGCCGACGTATGCACTCCGGTCGTACCCGGAACATATGACATTTCGCCGTAAACCCATTGCGACGCAGCCACTACTGCATCTTCAGGTGATTTATCTTTGCGCAATTCCTTGGCAATTGTCGCCAGCTTACGATCACGCGGAACATATCTCGTGAAACTCAGTTGTTCGTTGAATCGATCTTTAATCGCGTTTCCCGACAATTCATCCCAGTCGACGGTTTCCTCGGGCTGAACGAACGGTTCCGTCTCCACCACCGACAGTCCGGTCACTTCGAGTTCCGTGTGCGGGGCGTGCAAGTCGAAGGCGGTCACCGCGGTGCCCCAGTAATCGGTGTATCGGTAGGAACGTGTGGCCGGCTGGGTTTCGACGCGCGTGAGTATCACCGTCTGCCTGGTGTCGCCGCGAGGTGTCAATCGCGCTTCGTTGTACGACGACGTCACCGGGGCGTCGTACGCATATCCCGTGGTGTGCACGACCCTCATTCGCCAGCTCACAGCTCTCCCTCCACCGTCGACTCCGCATACGCGGCGCCGGCATCCGTCCACGCGACCCACGGCGCAGCGTGGAAGTACTGCAATGCAATTGCCTCACCCAGTTCGCGGCAGGTCTCCTGCCAACCGAGCAACCGTCCCTGCAGATCCTCGAGCAACACGCCCTGCGGCAGGAACTCGAGTTCGCTGCGTGCGCGGCCCAGAAGCCGCGGCGCCTCCGCCCGGATTCCGACGCGACTGCCCGGCTGCGGGTCGAGCTCCTGCAGGCACTTCTCGGCCTGCCTGATCGAATGGAACACCGAGCGCGGAAAGAGTCTGTCCAACAAGATGAACTCGACGACGCGATTGGCGTCGAGTGCTCCGCGATACGTACGCAGATACGTGTCATGTGCGCCCGCCGAGCGAAGAACGCTGACCCATGCCGGCGACGACGGGCGGTCACCGGCGCGCGCCAGAAGCATCCGCACGATCATGTCGACACGTTCGATCGACCTGCCCAGCAGAAGGAACCGATAGCCGTCGTCGCGACTGAGCGTGGAATCCGCCAGGCCCGCGAACATCGCTGCGCGTTCCTCCACATAGCGGAAGAACTCGTGTGGCCCCAGCCTGCGTGAGGCACGTTCACGCTCGGCCAGTCCGTTGTACGTGGTGTTCAGGCACTCCCACATCTCACTCGACGTGACCTCACGCGCCCCGCGAGCATTCTCACGAGCACTTGCCAGCGAGTCCACGATCGAACCAACCTGGTTGCGGCTGAACGCAACCAGATCGGTGAGCGAGCGCACGTCGAGCTTGCCCTCCGGCGCCTCGATGCCGAGGACACGCAGGAGCAGACGCGACGTGCGGTCCGGGTCGACGGTGGCGTCGTCGAGCAATTGATGGACGGCGACGTCGAGGATCCGAGCAGTGTCGTCGGCGCGCTCGACGTAGCGGCCGATCCAGTAGAGGGACTCTGCGTTGCGAGCAAGCATCGGTCACCACGCTCCGTTCACTGATAGTTCTTGGTAGCTGGGCACTTCCGAGGTGTTCACTGTTGCTGCTGCTGTTGTTGCTGCGAGGTGCTCAGTTCGGGACCCTGCACCGGCTCCGCGGATTCCGGGGGCTCGGACACCAGTTCCTCGCCTGACAACTCTGGGTCTTCGTCAGAGGTGCGACTCGCAAGCACCCACGTGTCCTTGCTTCCGCCGCCCTGGCTGGAGTTGACCACCAGCGAACCTTCCGGAAGTGCCACCCGGGTCAGGCCGCCGGGCAACACCCACACGTCCTCACCGTCGTTGACGGCAAAGGGCCGCAAGTCCACGTGGCGCGGCGAGAGAACATCGTCGATCTTGGTCGGCACCGTGGACAACTGCACGAGTGGCTGCGCAATCCACCCGCGCGGGTCTGCCTTGATCTTGCGGGTTATCGCGGCCAGTTCCTTGGGGCTCGCGTCGGGTCCGAAGACGATTCCGTAGCCGCCGGACCCTTCCACCGGCTTGATGACCAGTTCGGCGACGCGGTCGAGGACTTGCTCGCACTCCTCGTCCAACCAACAGCGGAACGTGTCGACGTTCTGCAAGAGCGGCTTCTCACCGAGGTAGTAGTCGATGATCTGCGGAACGTAGGTATAGACGAGTTTGTCGTCACCGACTCCGTTGCCGACGGCGCTCGAGATCACCACGTTGCCCGCCCGCGCCGCATTCAGTAGGCCTGCGACGCCGAGAATCGAATCCGGACGGAAGTGCATCGGGTCGAGATACTCGTCGTCGATGCGGCGATAGATGACATCGACCTGGCGCTCGCCTTCCGTAGTGCGCATGTACACCATGTTGTCGCGGCAGAACAGGTCGCGACCTTCGACGAGTTCCACACCCATCTGACGAGCGAGCAACGAATGCTCGAAATAGGCGGAATTGGCGATACCCGGTGTGAGAACAACCACTGTCGGGTCCGCTTCGTTGAGTGCAGCACCCGCACGCAGCGCCCTCAGCAGGTGTGTTGCGTAATCACCGACCGCCCGCACCTTGTGGGACATGAACAGATCCGGGAACACCCGAGTCATGGTGCGACGGTTTTCCATCACATAGGAGACACCGGACGGAGATCGCAGATTGTCCTCGAGAACTCGGAACTCTCCCGCCTCGTCTCGGACCAGGTCGATACCCGCGACGTGAATTCGCACACCGTTGGGCGGCACTATGCCTGCCGCTTCACGGTGGAAGTGCTCACACGAGGTGACCAGGCGGCGCGGCAACACGTGATCGCGCAGGATTCGCTGCTCTCCGTAAATGTCCGCGAGAAACAACTCGAGCGCCTTCACCCGCTGTTTGATGCCCTTTTCCAGCCGCGACCACTCCTGGGCGGCGATGACGCGTGGCACCAGATCCAACGGGAAGGGTCGTTCCTGCCCGGACAGCGAAAACGTCACACCTTGGTCGATGAATGCGCGTCCGAGTGCGTCGGCACGCGCGGCGAGGTCGGCGCTGCTCGTCGGCGCCAGGGCTTTGTACACACCCTTGTACGGACCACGCACCGAGCCGTCGGGCTCGAACATCTCGTCGAAAGCCAACTCGTAGCGACCGATGTCTGAATATCCGTCGAACACTGCGGCAGGACGCGCTCGGGTGGTGGTCGAACCTGTTTTACTCGAACTTTTCGAAGGCGGCGGCGTCATAGGGCAACATGCTGCTACAAGTGGGGCTATTCGGCAGCGCGGCGAGAAATCGGGCGCTCGGTGTACCCTTCTCGACAGACGCAACGTGCGACGGTTTGGGTTCTTGGGCCCTCGGCTGGTAATCTTGCCAGTCGGTGCATCAGTGCGCCCACAGCTTTCTCGACCGTAACCAGCTAAAGACGACAAGGATTTTACGCGTGGCCAACATCAAGTCCCAGGTGAAGCGAATCCGTACCAACGAGGCGGCCCGACTCCGTAACCAGTCGGTGAAGTCCTCGCTGCGTACCGCGATCCGTTCATTCCGCGAGGCTGCGGCAGCCGGTGACAAGGACAAGGCCAACGAGCTCCTCGTCTCCACCAGCCGCAAGCTCGACAAGGCAGCCAGCAAGGGCGTCATTCACGCCAACCAGGCTGCCAACAAGAAGTCTGCACTCTCGCAGGCTGCCAACAAGCTCTGACGTTTCCACTGTGACGGTTCGCCGTCACACTGGATCGTCTCGATAGCCGCCAGGTCGAAAGACCAGGCGGCTATTTTGCGTATTCAATCGGGTCAGTGCGAAGACCCGCCATCCATGTCTTGCAGCGAATATGTGGAGCGGGCTGCAACCATCTGATGATGGCGATCAACGGGCACGGGAAGCGCCCTCGCAGCTGGTTGTTCACGACTGTCTTCTGGGCGGTCGTCGCTTTCGGCGTAGTGGCCGCCCTGGGAATCCCTCGTTGGTGGGAATCATTGACGGTTGCAGTCGTCGGAGGTGCCGCAAGCTACGGATGGTGTAAGCGCAGGCAACGTAGCGAATTCCGGATCTTCCTCGGCGTGATGTGTTCACTCGTTGCGATTCTGGCGTTTCTCGCCGTTGGACGAGCGCTACTCACCACCGTGAAGGTGCCGGTGGACAGCATCGGCCAAGAAACCATTGTCTGCGGCAGTGTGGTGAATCCGGTGTCGCACGACTCACTACGGGTGACCGATATCAGAACAGGTGAACCAACGACACGGCCTCAGGCCATTCCGCTACTCAGTTGGAGCAAGCCTGCGTGAAATGCCTCGACTACCGGGCGGGTGAGGCCACGGCCGCCACTGTCGTCGGACTACTTCTGGCCGGACGCGCAGTAGGCCACGTTGTACTCAGTTCTTCCGCAACGCGCACACTTTCCGCACTGCCATCTCCAGGGCGAAGGACGAGTCGACTGCGGCACCCTTCACGTCGGCATTGAGGGCGGCGACGATCTGCATCGCAGCGCCGATCGACGTGGGATCCCAGCCGCCGACCTCCTTGATCGCCTTCTTGACCTTCCACGGCGGCATTCCGAGATCCGACGCCAACCGGAACGGGTCACCGCCCCGTGCAAACGGGCCGACCTTCGCGATGGTGTGGACTGCGTCGGCGAGGGCATCCGCGAGCAGAACATGGGCTGTTCCGATCTGATCTGCCCATCGGAGCGCCTCGAGCGCACCCCGGGTATCGCCGACGATGACTTTGTCGGCCACGTCGAATCCGGAAACCTCGGCCTTGCCCGAGTAATACTTGTGGACTGCATCCACGTCGATCTTGCCGCCCGTATCTGCCGCCAATTGCGAGCAGGCCGACGCGAGTTCGCGGAGGTTGGAGCCGACGCTTTCGATCATCGCGGCGATCGCATCTGGCGCAACCCTGACGTCTGCGGTCCGAAACTCACCCCGGACGAAGTCGACAAGCTGACTCTTGTTCAGTTTTCCGCAGTTGTGAACCGTCGCCCCGAGCTTCTCGAGGGCCGGTGCCAACGCTTTCGCGCGACCGCCGCCCGAGTGCACGACGATCAGAACCACACCTTCTGCCGGCTCGCGTGCAGCCTCCAGGACAAGCGCTACGGCATCTTTGCCTGCTTCTGCAGCCGATTCCAAGACGATCACACGGTCTTCGGCAAAAAGAGAAGGGCTGAGCAACTCGGCCAACTCGGGAGCATTGGTGTCGCCCGCGCGCATCTTGGTCACCGGGAGATCCGAAATACCCTGTCCGCGGTCACCGCGGACAGCTCTGATGAGCTGCGATACCGTGCGGTCGATCAGGAACTCGTCGTCCCCGAGAACAAGATGCAGCGGATCGACTCCAGACGGATTACTCACCCGAAGATGGTCCCACGAGGAACCGACACGATCGACACAGACCCGCCGCCCCCGCCGTACACAGCGACGGTGCCGTCGACGTCGGTCCGAACCACCGCCCCGCCCAATGAATCCAGTTCATCGAGAACCTCCGCATTCGGGTGCCCGAAACTGTTGCCGACGCCGACGCTGATCATCGTCAACCTCGGACGCACCGCTTCCAGAAATGCCGACGACGTGGTCCGAGAACCGTGATGGGGCAGCTTCAACACATCGGCCTTCACGTCCGCTCCCGATCGGAGGATCGCCTCCTCCCCCGCAACTTCGGCGTCGCCCGTCAACAGAATTCGACCCGCGCCCGTGTGCGCCATCACCACCAGCGACTGATCGTTCGCGGCGTCCGCGCCGTCCCCCGCATCGCGGGGAGCCGGAACCAACGGACCGAGAACCTCCACGTTCACCGATCCCAACGTCAACTCCATACCTGCGCGCAACGAGACAACCGGAACGGCCTGCGAGTCGGCGGTATCCTTCACCGCCCGAAAACCTGACTCCGGCAACAACATCGACCCGACTCCGATCGCAGCGACCGAACGCCCACTCAGGACTGCTTCCAATCCACCGATGTGATCGGCATGAAAATGACTGATCATCAGCAACGCGATGTCGTTGACGTCCAACATGTTCAGGCAACGATCCATCGATGTGGGATCAGGACCGACATCGATCACGATCACCCTGCCGTCTCCAGTCGAGAGCACAAGACCGTCCCCCTGACCGACGTCGCACATCACCAGCGCCCACCCCGGAGCAAAACGGCCACCCCCGAACACGTGTTGAAAGATCAGGGCCAGAACAACTCCCAGAACAAGAACGCCGAGCACCCATCTCGAAATCCGATTCCACAGCGTCAGGGCCGCGGCCAGTAGGACTCCCACGACGACGAGGGCACCGATGAGTCCTGACGGCACTACCACCGACGCTCCGGGAAGCGCCGCCGCCCGCTCGGACACGCACAGCAGCCACCCCATCGGCGGCCGCACCAATGGCGCGACGAACACCGCGATCGGTGGACAGATCAGCGCACACAAGGCAATCACCGCACCGAACACCGTGATGATTCCGATCACGGGCGCCACCGCCATGTTCGCGGCAATCGTGACTACGCTGAAGGTTCCCGCCATGGCGCCCACCAACGGTGCAGTCACGACAAACGCAGCACCCGAGACAGCTGTCATCTCCGAAAACCAACGGGGCCAGCCTCTTCGGCGAAGCACGTCCACCCACACCGGCGCAATGATCACCAGCGCGCCCGTGGCAGTAGTCGACAGCGCAAACCCCCAGTCGACGGCCAGCTCGGGCATCACGACTACCAGAACGATGACGGCGGCGGCAAGCGCAGGCAGCGCCTGTTTGCGCCGACCAGTGACCAGACTGAGCAGGCCTACCAAGCCCATCACCGACGCGCGTAGAACACTCGGCGACGGCCTCGCGACGACAACAAAGGCAACGAGGGCTACCACCGCCAAAGCGGCGCCGACCCGTGGACTGAGCGCCGCGGCTCTGACCAACAGCAGAACGGCCCCGAGCAGAATGCTGATGTTGGCGCCGGACACCGCGGTGAGATGGGAAAGTCCGGCAACGGTGAAGTTGTCCTTCACCACCGGCGACAGCGCCGACGTGTCTCCGACGACGAGGCCAGGCAGCAGACCCGCCTGATCCGGCGGGAGTGCAGCCGAGCACGCAGCCGCGAAACGAATGCGCACCACACTTGCCCATCGCTGATACCAGGGCACTTCTCCCACCGCGACGGGAGGCCCTTCGGACGTGATCACGGCGAGCGTGGAATCGCTACGCCATGGCTGACTCGCCCGGCCACGAACCGTGAGGCTCTGCCCTGGAACAACTTCGAGCCACGACGAACTGGGCGCCCGGATGGTGACCAAGCCGCCTCCGGAGTACCTGCGGTTCTGGGCAGTCACCGAATTGACGGTTGCCCTGAAGACGACCTGACCTTGACCCACCGCGCCGGAGACCGCGTGCGGATCCTCCGAGGGTTCCACTTCGACACTCACCCAAGCTCCCTCGAGAGAAGCTCGGGTCAGTGGGTGCCTCTCCGCCTCGGACGCCCGCCACCCGCCGACGGCACTACACCCGGCACCGAACAGCAATGCAACCAACATGATTCGTACCCACCCCGCTGATGTCCGGCGCACAACCACGTAAGTGAGGAGTGCCGCTGGAACCGCACACGCCACCGCCAGTACCCACGCGGCGACCGGGCCAAACAGGATCCCCACCGCACTGCTCCCCCACACCGCGACGGCAGACGGAAGCAGTCGAGCGTCGAGGACCGGCGAGGCTTCCGGTTCGTTCACACCGACACCAGCACTCGCAATTTGGCCAACCTTGCCGGGCCGATCCCGTCGACTTCCCCCAATTGTTCTATGTCCGTGAATTTTCCGTTGGATGTGCGCCAGGAGATGATCGCCGCAGCCGTTACCGGCCCTACCCCGGGAAGCTCGTCCAGTTCGGCCTCGGTGGCGGTATTGAGGTTCACCAGCCCAGCCCCGCCGGATTCCCCCGTAGCTGCGGGGCTGGTCCCTCCTGCAGTGGTACTCGAAGAAACACCACCGGACTGATCGGCCGCACCAACCACGATCTGATCGCCGTCGACAAGTTTCTGAGCCAGATTCAGGCCCACCGTCTCCGCTCCGTCGAGCACGCCACCTGCCGCAGCAAGCGCGTCGGCGATGCGCGAGCCCGAATGAAGATTGACAAGCCCAGGCGTGCGCACGAGCCCGACGACACTGACCACCACAGCCTCGGGCGGCTGCTCTGCCACGACGCCGGTCGGTACAGGACTGGCTGATTCACCATCGCCGGCAGTCACATTCTTCTCCGTGACATTCTGGGGCGAGGGCAACGTTGGGACCGCCTGCATGCTCGGAGAATCCCACCACACGGCGAACAAGCCGATTCCCGTGGCCAGAACTGCAACGATCGCCAACACCCAGGTCGCCGACCGACTCGGGCGCCAACGTGTACCGCGCCAATGTTCGGGCAATCGGTCGAACCGTGACGAGTCGGGCTGAGCGTCGTAGTCGTCCTCGTCGAAGTCCCGAAGCCACTCGGGGGACCTCTCGAAAGACCCTGAATCCTCGAATTCGTCGACGGCCGGTCGCTGCCGGTAGTTTCCGTCCATCGCCGCGAGGCGATCACGCGCCCGCTCGCGCTCCTCGCTGATCCTCATGACTGGACGCTAGCGAGAGACCTCGCCACCGAAGACGATGAATTTCGACCTGTGGAGAACTCGGGGATTGTGGAGAAACGATCAGGTGTTCGCGTCGATCTCCGGCAACGGGCACACCACAACACCGATCGCGCCGACACCGACGTGCGCTCCGATAACCGCGCTGAAGTCGGTAACCACGGATTCCGCTACATCGGGAATGCGCTCGGCCAACTGTTCCGCTATCCCGTCGGCACGCTCTCGTGCTCGCATGTGATGCACGGCTATCGCCACGCGGCCGAGACCGGCGCGCTCGACTGCCGAATCAACCAAGCGTGCAAGCGCTTTGGTGGTGGTGCGCGTTTTTTCGCCGAGCACGAGTTTGCCGTCCACCAGATGCAGGATCGGCTTCATCGCCAATGCAGTACCCAGCAACGCAGCGGCGGTTCCGATTCGTCCGCCCCGACGCAATTGATCAAGTTTGTCGACGACGATGTAGCAGCGCCCACGGCTGGCGACGTCGACCGCCCGGCCGTACGCCTCTTCGAGTGAAGCGCCCTTCTCGGCCAAGCGTGCAGCTTCGAGAGCCGGATAGCCCAAACCCATACCGGCGGACTGTGAATCGACGATCCGGACGGCGCCACCGAATTCCTGGGCTGCGACTCGTCCGGCTTCCCACGTTCCCGACAGTTGACGTGAAATGTGAACGGCGAGAACGCCGTCACCGTCGCTCATGTCCAGGGCGCGTGCATACGCTTCGGACAACTCGGCGGGCGACGCTCCGGCCGTTGTCACTCCCGACAGGTCGCTCGGCATTGCGTCGACGCCCTCTCGCAAGTCGCAACCGTCATGGAGCACGTGGAGCGGAACAACCTGAATGCCACATGCGTCGGCCGACTCCTGCGGGATGCAGGCGGAGGAATCCGTGACGACGACGACCGGCATTCTGCTACCCGACTTCGCTCGGCGGTGATACCAGTTCCGGCGAAACCAGTTCCGGCGAAACCGTTTTCTGCGACTCGACCCCGCGAATCGCAGCGATCATCGCGCGGGCTACACCGACGTGACCGTCCCAACCCCAGTGAATGCCGTCAGGATTGCCGTTCTCGGAAAAGACGTTGTCACGCACTGCATCTGCAAGGTCGACTACGGGAACGTCTTTCTCCGTAGCCCACTCGGTGATCGCGGACACCGCGGCAGGTCGTCCGGCATGCACGCTGGCGTAGGCATCACTGCGGTGCACTGACGGCAAGGTCGCGATCATCGGCAGTTCCGGCCGCATGTACTCCAACGCATTTCGCGAGCTTTCCAGATACTCGACGCTCAGCTTGGGAGGAAGTGCGACCGGGCGGCCCAGAGGTGCAAGCCGCGGCTGCAGCCATTGATAACCCTCGCGCACCACGCGTCGAAGCGCGGGTGGCCGAACGTAGCGGATGGTCTCGCGGAGCGCGGTAGGCAATGGGGACGGCAGCGAGTCCATCCCGCCGACCGCGAACACGACGGCGCCGGCCCGCGGCACCGCCGCCCACACACGAGGATCCTGAGTCAGTGCCCACCACGCGTCGCGACACGTCCATCCGATACGGGCGACCAACTCGACGTCCCAGCCGAGTTCGTCGGCCACGATGTTGGGCCAGATGCGTGGATGATCTGCCGCGAGGCCGCCTTTGGGGCCGAAATACGACAGCGAATCCGCGAGTACGAGGAGGACGGGGCGCTGCCCGTCGGCACTTTCAGAGGACGTCATTTGCGACACTCGCAGAAGCATTCCATACGTCGAGTCGCCACTCGATCGACTTGACGTCACCATGTCCACTGAGTTGCACCCAACTGGTGTTTCCCAATCCGCCGAGGACGGCCCAGCGATCGATGGGTAGGTCGAGCAATGCCGCTGTCAGTGCCGCGATCAAGCCTCCGTGCGCCACCAGAACCACGGGCCGCTCGGCCCAGTCCGGGTGCGTGTCGAGCAATTCGTGAACTACGGGGAGGCTGCGATTCGCGACGTCGATTCGGCTTTCGCCGCCGGGCGGCGCCAACGTGGCATCCGCTCGCCACGCAGATCGCACACCGGGAGTGCGCTCGTCGACGTCATGATGAGTCAGGCCCTGCCATTCCCCCAGGTGTGTCTCACGCAGACGCGTGTCGGTGAGGACCGGAAGTCCGGCGGCATCACCGACAGCGACGGCCGTGAAGTACGCCCGACGCAGATCCGAGGACACGATCGTCAACGGCCTGCGATCGGCGATCACCGGACCTGCACTCTTGGCCTGCGTGCGTCCCAACTCCGACAGGTCGGTGTCGAGTTGCCCCTGCATCCGAGAGTCGGCGTTGTATTCGGTCTGTCCGTGACGCAGCAGGATGAGCCGGCGGACAGGGTTCGACGCCGCACTGGGCGCCGACGAAGTCACAGCGAGGGATCCTGCGCGTCCGGCTCGGAAACCGTGTCGGTCTCGAACACCGTGTTGGCGTCGGCGGGGCCGGGACGGTTCTGTCCGAGGCCTTCGACCTCGACCGTCGGGCAGTCCTTCCACAGACGATCGAGAGCGTAGAAGTTGCGCTCCTCGTCATGCTGGACGTGGACGACGATGTCGGCGTAGTCGAGCAGTGCCCAGCGGCCCTCGCGGGTGCCTTCCCGGCGGACCGGCTTGTGTCCCGCTTCGCGGAGACGGTCTTCGATGTTCTCGACAATCGAGTTGACCTGACGCTCGTTCGTCGCAGATGCGATGACGAAGCAGTCCGTGATGACCAGCTGTTCGGACACATCGAGCACCACCACTTCGGTGGCCAGCTTCTCGTCGGCTGCCAAGGCCGCGATGCGTGCCATGTCGATGGCTTCGGTGTTTGCGCTCACTCGATGTTCTCCAGTTTCGTCTTCAGAAAGTACTTGTTGTTCTCGGCTAGCTCGATTCGGCGCCCGGGACGGCTTCCGACTTCCCCGGTGCGGGCTCCGACATCGTTGTAGCTCCGTCGCGGCGCTCCGCGTCGACAGGTCGATACAGGTTCCGCTTCGAGATGTACTGCACCACTCCGTCCGGCACCAGGTACCAGACGGGGCGGTCTTCACTTGCCCGACGCCGACATTCGGTCGACGAAATGGCAAGTGCCGGAATCTCTATCAACGTGACCGCGTCGGCGGGCATGGTGTCGAGGTGACCGGCCAGGTGCTCTGCATTGAGATCGAAACCCGGTCGCGATACCCCGACGAACTTCGCCAATGCGAACAACTCTTCCCAATCTTGCCAGGAAAGGATGCTGGCCAGCGCATCGGCACCGGTGATGAAGAAGAGTTCGGCGTCAGGGTGGTAGGCCCGGAGGTCTCGCAGCGTGTCCACGGTGTACGTCACTTTTTCACGGTCGACGTCGACCCGAGAGACGGAAAACCGCGGGTTGGAGGCGGTGGCGATGACCGTCATGAGGTACCGGTCCTCGGCAGGACTGACGCCCTTCCCCTGCTTCTGCCAGGGCCGCCCGGTGGGGACGAAGATCACTTCGTCGAGTCCGAACCGGTCGGCGACCTCACTGGCCGCAACGAGGTGGCCATGGTGAATGGGGTCGAAGGTGCCACCCATCACTCCTAGGCGTCGAGCACGTTCCACCGATAGTCCCTTCTGCACGAGTGTCGAGCTTACGGGTCAGACCGGCAGCAGACGGGACACGACGTCGGCAAGCTGCTGGGCCGAGCGGCACTCGTGCATGCTGATGACCTCGTTGTAGACCTTCGCCGCGGAGTCACCCGTTCCCCATTGCCCCTTCGGCTCGGGGTTGAGCCAGTGCGCGTGCTTGGCTACTGCCACCATCTGCGACAGCGACTGAAGGTTGGGATCGCGGTAGTTGTTGCGACCGTCGCCGAGTACCAGTAGCGACGTGCGACTGGTGATCGACTGCGCGAACTTCTCCTGGAACACTCCGAAGGCGTGTCCGTAGTCTGAGTGGCCGTCGTAGGTGATCAGTTCGGCCTCACGCACCATCCGTGACATCGCTGATCCAAGGTCTGCGTTCGAGTCGAAGAACCGCGTGACCTCGTCGGTCGTGTCGATGAACGCGAACACCCGCACGCGCGAGAACTGCTCACGCAAAGCGTTCACGAGCAGCAGAGTGAAATGGCTGAACCCCGCCACCGAGCCGGATACGTCACACATCACCACAAGTTCGGGCCGCGCCCGCTTCGGCTTGCGCTGCACCAGATCGATCGGCACTCCGCCCGTCGACATGGACTTGCGCAACGTACGACGTAGGTCGATCGAACCCGCGCGAGAGCGGCTGCGACGCACGGCGAGACGACTGGCCAACAAGCGAGCCAGGGGTGCGACGTTCTTCTTCAGCGTGGTGAGTTCGGCATCGGACGCTCGCAAGAAGTCGACTTCCTCGGCGAGTTTCGGAACGCCGTACGTGGCGACCCGCTCCTTGCCCAAATTCTCGGCTGTGCGTCGACGCGTTTCCTTCTCGACCATCTTGCGGAAGTCCGCGATGCGCTGCGCTGCCGTGCGCTTGGCGACCTCGGACTGATAGTCGGAGTTGTCCTTGCCCTCTGACCCGGAACCCTCCTGGTTGCCGAGCAGGCCCTGCAGGATCTTGTTGAGCAACGCCTCCGGGGCGACGTCACGCAGCGCCTGATAGGCGGAGAACGACGGGCCGTTACTCGACTGGTACTGCCCGAGTTCCTCGACCATCGCGGCGGTCAGGAGTTCGGTCATCTCCATCGCCTCGTCACTGCCGTCTGTCAGCAGTTCGGCAATGAGCTCACGCAATGCCTGCAGGTCGATCGAGCCGTCTGGCTTGCGCGGCAGTGTGACGTCGACGTCGCCGACCGCACGGTCACCGATCGCCTTGGGGAACCACAGGTCGAAGACGGCGTCGAACGTCGCCCGGTGGGTCGGCCTGCGAAGGAGCGAGCATGCCAGCCCTTCACGAAGCGCTTCACGATCGAGCAGGTCGAGAACAGACATGACCTGACCGGCGTCGACTGTCTCGGACGGGCCGACCATGATTCCGCGTCGTCGCAAAGCCTCGACAAAATCGACGAGGTGACCGGGAATCCCGTGCGGCGCTGCCAGGCCGCCAGGTGAGAGCGGCGACGTCGATGCTGCGGGAGCCATGTCAGACCTCAGTTCAGCCGAAGTTCAGCGGCGGCACGCACCTGGTCCGACTGGTGCTTGAGGATCACGCCGAGCGTGGCGCGAACGGCATCGTCGTCGAGAGTGTCCATGCCCAGAGCAAGAAGGGTGCGTCCCCAGTCGATGGTCTCGGATACCGAAGGGACCTTCTTGAGCTGCATTCCGCGAAGAACACGAATGGTGTTGACCAGCTGCTCGGCAATCGCTTCAGGAAGCTCCGGCACACGGCTTGCGAGGATGCGACGCTCGAGGTCGGCGTCCGGGAAGTCGAGATGCAGGAAGAGGCAACGACGCTTCAGAGCCTCCGAGAGTTCGCGAGTGGCATTCGAGGTCAACACCGTGAACGGCTTGCGGGTGGCGGTAATGGTTCCGAGCTCGGGGATCGTGACCGCGAAGTCGCTGAGCACTTCGAGGAGCAGACCTTCGATCTCGACGTCTGCCTTGTCCGTCTCGTCGATCAACAGCACCGTCGGGTCCTCGCGGCGAATGGCCTTGAGCAGTGGACGTGCGAGCAGGAACTCCTCCGAGAAGACATCCGCCTTCGTCGAATCCCAGCTGTGGTCGACCGCGACATCACCCCTCGCTCCGCTCGCCCCGCCCGACTGAATCCGAAGAATCTGCTTCGCGTGGTTCCACTCGTAGAGTGCACGAGCCTCGTCGACGCCCTCGTAGCACTGCAGACGCACCAGTTCTGCGCCCGTGGTCTGGGCGACTGCGCGGGCGAGTTCCGTCTTTCCGACACCGGCCGGGCCCTCGATGAGCAGCGGCTTGCCCAGACGATCGGCCAGGAAGACTGCCGTCGCGGTGGCCTTGTCGGACAGATAGCCGGTTTCGGCCAGCCGTTCGATCACGTCGTCGACGGTCGAGAAGAACGGCGTCGTGTCGGGAAGTGCTCGGTCCACGGTTAACTCCTTGAGAGGTGGGGCAAGTCTGGTGAACTTTTCAGGCGGGTCGGGTATGCCCGTCGCCCCAGACGATCCACTTGGTGGACGTCAGTTCCGGCAGCCCCATGGGGCCACGCGCGTGCAGTTTCTGGGTGGAGATGCCGATCTCGGCGCCGAACCCGAACTGCTCACCGTCGGTGAAGGCAGTCGACGCGTTGACCATCACTGCCGCAGCGTCGACTCGAGCGGTGAACTCGCGGGCAGCCGAGAGATCGGACGTCACGATGGCTTCGGTGTGGCCGGTTCCGTACTGGTCGATGTGCTCGACGGCAGCGTCCAAGTCCTTGACGACCTTGAGGGCGACGTCGAGGGTGAGGTATTCCTTCGACCAGTCGTCCTCGGTCGCGGGAACCAGTCCCGGCAGATCACCGTGCACGACGACGTCGTGCATCTGGAGCGCTTGGAGCAGCTTCGGCACGGCAGTCTCGGCGATCGCAGCGTCGACCAGGACGGTTTCGGCTGTATTGCAGACACTGGGCCGACGGGTTTTGGAGTTGAGAAGAATCTTCTCGGCCATCAGTAGATCGGCGGCCGAGTGAACATAGACGTGGCAGTTACCGACACCGGTCTCGATGGTGGGCACGGTGGCATCACGCACGACGGCGCTGATCAAGCCGGCACCGCCGCGCGGGATGACGACGTCGACGAGGCCGCGGGCCTGGATGAGGTGCGTGACCGTCGACCGATCCGCACTCGGCAGAAGTTGAACGGAATCCTCGGGCAGTCCCTGGTCAATCAACGACGCGCGCAGAGCCGCCACTAACGCTTCGTTGGACTTGACCGCCGAGGACGAACCACGAAGCAGCGCAGCATTTCCCGACTTGAGAGTGAGCCCGAAAGCGTCGACGGTAACGTTGGGGCGAGCCTCGTACACCATGCCGACGACACCGAGCGGAACGCGCTGCTGGCGTAGCTCCAAACCGTTCGGCAAAGTAGATCCACGAAGCACTTCACCGATCGGATCGGGTAGTCCGGCAACCTGACGCAAACCCGACGCGATGCCCTCGATCCGCTCAGCGGTCAGACGAAGACGGTCGAGCAGCGATTCCTCGGTGCCGCCCGCCTTCGCGGTGTCGATATCGAGAGCGTTGGCCGCGAGAATCCGATCACTTGCCGCGAGTACCGCGTCGGCTGCGGCGTTGAGCGCAGCATCCTTCTGCGCGGTGGTCAGCAGAGCCAGGACGCGCGAAGCCTTACGGGCTCGGCGTGCGGCGTCGTGCACGACGGACTTGGTGTCGGACGCGTTCGAGTCGACGGTTTCTGCGTTGGAAGTCACAGCGGTCATGAATACACATTAACCACCCACCGTGACGGCCTGCTCGGCGGAACGAGGCTGTGACCACCCGGGACCATTCCGGCGGACCGCCTGCGAACATTTCGGCGGACCGCCGGGGAACAATTCCGGCGCGCGACACTGTTGCACCCACCGACCTTCTTCTTCGAGTCAGGAGCCATCCGTGAGTGTGTTGTTCGAGCCTTTGACCCTGCGCGGCGTCACCATCCCGAACCGCGTCTGGATGGCACCGATGTGCCAGTACTCCGCTGACGTCATCGGCGACCAGGTCGGAGTGCCCAACGAGTGGCATCGCACGCATCTGGTGAGCCGTGCAATCGGCGGCACCGGCCTGATTCTCACCGAGGCGACGGCCGTCAATCCCGAAGGCCGCATATCGGTAGCTGATCTGGGGATCTGGAACGACACGCAGGCGCAAGCCTTCGCCGAGATCAACGCGCAACTCGCGTACTTCGGCGCAGTGCCCGGAATTCAGCTGGCCCACGCCGGACGCAAAGCGTCGACGCAGGTTCCGTGGCGCGGCGGCAAGAGTCTGCCCGCCGACGACCGACTCTCGTGGCAGACGGTTGCCCCGAGCGCGGTTCCGTTCGGTCACCTTGCCGATCCGGTCGAGCTCACCACGGAAGGCATCGAGAAGGTCGTCGCGGACTTCGCAGCGGCGGCTACCCGCGCATTGAAGGCCGAATTCAAGGTCGTGGAAATTCACGCGGCCCACGGATACCTGATTCATCAGTTCCTCTCCCCCGAGAGCAACAAGCGAACGGACCGCTACGGAGGCAGCTTCGAGAACCGCATCCGATTGCTCCTCGAAATCCTGAGCGCAGTCCGCGAGGTGTGGCCGGCCGAGCTACCGCTCTTCGTCCGGGTCTCGGCGACCGATTGGCTCACGGAAGAACGTGGGCTCGACGTCGACAGCTGGACCGCGGATCAGACCGTTGCCCTCGCCAACATCCTCTCCGACTACGGCGTCGATCTCGTCGACGTGTCCACCGGCGGTAATTCACCGGCGGCCAAGATTCCGGTGGAGCCGGGATACCAGGTTCCGTTCGCCCGTCGCCTGCAGAACGAGAGCCTGCTACCGGCCGCCGCCGTCGGCCTCATCACCGAACCCGAACAGGCCGAGAAGATCGTCGAAGACGGAAGCGCAGTGGCGGTGCTCCTCGGCCGCGAACTGTTGCGTGATCCCTACTGGGCGCGCCGGGCGGCCCGTGAACTGAACGCCGAGGTAGGACCGCATATCCCGTCGCAGTACGCCCGCGCCTTCTAGCCCGAAAATCGGCTCCCGCGCACAACTTTGATAGCGTAAGCGTCTTACTTGCCGGTAGTCCGGAGCCCTGTGGGCTCCGGACACTGCCGCGGGCCAGAGCCGTGCGACGGGGGTCGCAACGAGCCACAGGGCACGCGGACGCTCGATTTCCCGACCGGCTCATCGGCGAGTGGGCAACGAAAAGATGCGTGCATCAGGTACGTGCCCCGCTCGGTTCGATGATTGCGCTGGGGAGCGCATGTCATGACTACACCAGAGAACTCGATAAGCGCTCTCGAAGTGGCCGAATCACCCGATGTCTGCGTCACCGACAATGCGTCCGTCAAGCGCGCTGTCAAGGCAACGATGCTCGGAAATGCCATGGAGTGGTTCGATTTCGGCGTTTACGCATATCTAGCTACCACTATAGGAAAAGTGTTCTTCCCGGACGCGAGCGGCAGCGCTCAACTCCTCTCTACCTTTGCAATTTTTGCGGCAGCCTTCATCGTCCGCCCACTCGGCGGATTGTTCTTCGGTCCACTCGGTGACCGCATCGGACGCAAGAAAGTCCTGGCCACCACCATCATTCTGATGGCGGGCAGCACCTTCGCCATCGGCCTCATCCCGAGCTACGAATCCATCGGTATCGCCGCCCCGATCCTGCTGGTACTCCTACGCCTACTGCAGGGCTTTTCCACCGGCGGCGAATACGGCGGAGCCAGTACGTTCGTCGCCGAATACGCACCGGACAAGCGCCGCGGTTTCTTCGCCAGCTTCCTCGAATTCGGGACTCTGGCAGGATATGTGGCGGCAGCGGGCATCGTGACGATCATCCAGACCGTCGTCAGTGCCGAGGACCTACTCCAGTGGGGCTGGCGCATCCCCTTCCTCATTGCCGGACCTCTGGGTCTCATCGGCCTGTACCTCCGTCTGCGTTTGGAGGAAACCCCCGCATTCCAGATGATGGAGCAGGCCGAAGAGCGCTCCCTCGCAGATGAATCCACAGGCAAGAAACTACGCGAAACTCTCGTCGACAACTGGCGTCCGCTTGTTCTGTGCATCGTCCTGGTGGCCACGTACAACATCGCTCACTACGGACTGCTCAGCTACATGCCGACGTATCTGACCAACACGTTGGGTTACGACGAATCCCACGGACTCGTTCTGATGATCATCGTCATGATCGTGATGATGATGGGAATCAGCTACGTCGGAAAGTTCTCGGACCGCGTCGGGCGTAAACCCTTGCTGCTCAGCGGTTTCATCGGATTCTTCGTCCTGTCCCTGCCTGCCTACCTTCTGATCGGCGTCGGCAACTACGTGACGGTCTTCCTGGGACTCGCAATTCTCGGCGGCTTGCTCCTGCTGTTCGTCGGTGTGTTCCCGTCCGTGCTTCCCGCACTGTTTCCGACCGGAATCAGGTACGGCGGCTTGGCAATCGGATACAACCTCGCGGTCTCCATCTTCGGCGGGACCACTCCCCTGGTGCTCACCGCCCTCGAAAGTGCAACGGGCAGCAACTTGGTCGCACCGATGTACATGATGATCGCCGCCGTGATCGGCGGTATCGCAGTCCTGATGATCCCCGAGACCGCACGCAAGCCACTCGACGGCTCTCCGCCCTCCGTCGCCACCGACGAGGAAGCACGTCGGATCATCCGCAAGGTTCGTCGAAAGAGAATGAAGGCCGATAACCTCGAGGTATGAGCACGCCTCGAATCGTCGTCGTCGGCAGTATCAACATGGATCTGACCACGTCAGTGTCCAGATTCCCAACTCCGGGAGAAACGCTGCTCGGCACTGCCTTTGCCACCGCGGCGGGAGGCAAAGGCAGCAACCAGGCCATCGCCGCCGCGAAGGCCGGTGGGGACGTGTCGTTCGTCGGCGCGGTCGGCGACGACGGTTTCGGCACCCAATTGCGCGAGACCCTGCAAGACGCCGGGGTCGACACCGCGTTGCTTCGTAGTGTCGACGGCCCGAGCGGCGTTGCCGCCATCACCGTGAGCGAGGACGCGGAGAACAACATCATCGTCGTCCCGGGCGCCAATTCCTCGGTCACCTCGTTGTCCGAAGTAGACCTCGACGCGATCGCACACGCCGACGTTCTCCTGTGCCAACTCGAAATACCCCTCGACACGGTCACCACAGCGGCCCGGCACGCGCGTGCCAACGGAACAACTGTCATCCTCAATCCTTCACCGGTACAAGACCTTCCGGGCGCCCTGATCGAGTCTGTCGACATCCTGATCGTCAACCAGACCGAGTCGGAGCAGTTGGCCGCGGTCACCGGTCGCGTCCGATACCTCGTCACGACGCTCGGGGCCGGCGGCGCGGATCTCCGGTCGGGCGAGGAGACAATCCACGCCGACTCCCCGGCCGTGACACCCGTGGATACAACTGGCGCAGGCGATGCTTTCACCGGCGCCTTCGCCGTGGAGTGGGTGCAGGGCCAGGACCGCGCCCTGCAGTTCGCTGCCACGGCGGGAAGTCTGGCGACGACGGTCCGCGGCGCGTCGGTGTCGTCACCCACTCGCGCTGCGATCGAAAAAGTCCTGAACCGACAGCTTGACTCTGACACCGTGTGAGGTCGTAAACCTGTAGGTATCGGGTTTGTGAGAGAGAAACGGGGCGAGCAAGGATGTTGAGCATCGGAGACTTCGCGAGAGCAGGTCGTGTGTCGGTGCGCATGCTCCGCCACTACGACGCCATCGGTCTGCTCAGACCCGCGAGGGTCGACGCATCCACCGGGTATCGCTCGTACACCGCGGGCCAGTTGGCGCTGCTCAACCGCATCGTCGCTCTCAAGGAGTTGGGCCTGACTCTGGCCCAGGTCCAGCAAGTGGTGGAGTCGGCGGTCACCGTCGACGAGATCCGCGGGATGCTCACGCTTCGCCGAGCAGAACTCGAAACCCGAATCCAGGAAGACACCGCGCGACTGGCGCATGTACAGGCGCGCCTACGGATCATCGAAAGTGAGGGACAGATGTCCGCATACGAGGTTGTGATCAAGTCAGTTCCGGCGCTGCGGGTCGCGGAGTTGACCGGTACCGCCAAGACGATGGATCCGTCGTCGATCGGCCCGGTGGTTCGCGGGTTGTACGAGCGCCTTTGTACCGGTTTGGATCGTGCCGGTATCGCCGCGATCGGACCCGCTGTCGCTTACTACGAGGATGCCGGTGACGACGAGAACGTCGTCGTCCATGCGGCGCTACCGGTAGACGCGAATCCCGATGGCGACTACGAGTTCGCTGTGGTGGACCTGCGGGCCGAAGAGCACGTGGCCTCGCTGCTGCACAAGGGTTCGATGGACAACTGCCTGCCCGCTTATCAGGCGTTGGCCCAATGGATCGACGCAGCGGGATACCGCAATGCCGGCCCCAGCCGTGAGGTGACGCTGGCGTGCCCGGAGGATGTCGACGGCTGGGTCACCGAACTGCAGGAACCTGTTGCCAAGGCCTGAAGCCCGCACGTGTCGGCAGGGTCGTGCACCATGGGGTCCATGACCACCGCCACTGCCCCAGCCATGCGCGACGAAGCCGAGCGGCTGCTCCGCGAACTCGCGGGGCCGGATGCCCGCCTACGCGAGGACCAGTGGACGGCCATCGAGGCGCTGGTGGTGCAGCGCAAACGCGCGCTCGTCGTACAGCGGACCGGCTGGGGCAAATCTGCGGTCTACTTCATCTCGGCGAAGCTGCTCCGGGCAACGGGCCACGGCCCCACCGTCATCGTCTCTCCGTTGTTGGCCCTGATGCGAAACCAGGTCAGTTCTGCCGAACGTGCCGGAGTGCGCGCCGCAACCATCAATTCGGGCAACGTCACCGAATGGGACGACATCCATGCCCGCGTCGCAGCCAATGATCTCGACGTCCTTCTGGTCAGCCCCGAGCGCCTGAACAACCCTGACTTCCGCGATCAGGTGCTCCCGGCCCTGGCAGCTGATGCCGGCCTGGTCGTAGTCGACGAGGCTCACTGCGTTTCCGACTGGGGCCACGACTTCCGTCCCGACTACCGCCGCATCAGGACCTTGATCGCCGAACTCGGCGAGGGCATTCCCGTCCTCGCAACCACGGCGACGGCCAACAACCGCGTCGTCGAGGACGTGTCCGCCCAACTCGGCGTCGGCGGTGAGGAAACCCTCGTCCTTCGCGGCGGGCTCGAACGCGAGTCGCTTCACCTCTCTGTAGTCCACATTCCGGAGGCGACGGCGCGCGCTGCCTGGCTTGCCGACATGCTCGAGACGCTGCCGGGTTCGGGCATCATCTACACGCTGACGGTTTCGGCCGCGCGCGACCTCGCAAGCCTGCTCTCCGAGCGCGGCCATACCGTCGCCGCCTACACGGGCCAGACCGATCCCACTGAACGTGAATCTCTCGAGCAGGACTTGTTGGGTAATCGCGTCAAGGCTCTGGTGGCCACCTCGGCACTCGGGATGGGCTTCGACAAGCCTGATCTCGGGTTCGTCGTCCACCTCGGCGCACCGTCGTCGCCGATCTCGTACTACCAGCAGGTGGGCCGCGCCGGTCGTTCCACCGACAGGGCAGACGTGATCCTCCTGCCTGGCGCCGAGGACAAGCAGATCTGGAGTTACTTCGCCTCGGTCGCCTTCCCCCGCGAGCACCTGGTCCGCAGCGTCATCGAACACCTCGACACCGAAAAGGCCACGTCGACACCGGCACTCGAACCTCTGGTGGAGCTCAATCGCACGCGTCTCGAGATGGTCCTCAAAGTCCTCGACGTCGACGGCGCGGTCAAACGCGTCAAGGGCGGGTGGATCAGCACCGGCGAACCCTGGGTGTACGACGCCGAGCGCTACGGCCGACTCGACGACGCCCGCCAGGCCGAGCAGGCCGCAATGGTCGAGTACCAGAGCATCACGACGTGTCGAATGACCTTCCTGCGTGAACAACTCGACGATCCTGGTCTGACCTCAGAGAACTCACAGTGCGGTCGCTGTGACAACTGCACAGGCAATCGCTACGACACCACTGTCGACACCGCCGCCCTCGACGAGACTCGGGCGCGCTTGCAGCGCCCCGGATTCGACCTGGAGCCGCGCAAGATGTGGCCGACCGGCCTGAGCAAGCTGGGCGTCAAGCTGTCCGGGAAGATCACCGAGGGGCCCGAAACCGGGCGCATTCTCGGACGGATGTCGGACCTGGGCTGGGGTCAACGTCTCCGCGCGCTTTTCGACGGTCCCGACGCCGAGGTACCCGATGCGGTGGTCAGCGCGTGTATCAGCGTTCTGGCCGCCTGGAATTGGGCCGAGCGACCCACCGGTGTCATGGCCCTCGAATCCACAACGCATCCTTTGTTGGTGTCGAGCCTGGCTGCCAAGTTGGCCGAGGTCGGGCGATTGACCGACCTGGGCACTCTTCGCTTGCGCCCCGACCACCCTCCGGTGTCGGCAGCGAACTCCGCCTACCGCGTGTCCGGACTGGTCGATGTTTGGGAAGTCCCGGACATGAGCATCCACCAGGGACCGATACTTCTTGTCGACGCAATCGCCGATACCGGTTGGACTTTCACGATGGCCGCGCGCGCACTTCGACAGGCTGGTGCTCACTCTGTACTTCCGTTGGCGCTCGCAAGCCCGAAATAGCGAGTTTTTGCCCGAAATAGTCGCTCCGACAACGGCAAAAGTTACATAATGTGAGCACCATCACATTCATGTCCTCACCTGGGGCGCAACGGGTTCCACACGGCCCGAAACGGACATCTGCATGACTTCGACAGCAATGATTGTTACGTTCAGATGACCGATGAAGCCTGTTGATACGAGAGCTATCCCGACCACCGCGCCGGACGCGGTGTTGTTCAGAAGCCCACAGATCGATGACGGAGTCCGGCTCTGGGAGATCGCACGTGATTCGAAGGTGCTCGACCTCAATTCGAGTTATGCATACCTGTTGTGGTGCAGGGATTTCAGCGCGACGTCCATCGTCGCGGAGGTAGACGGCCGCGTAGTCGGATTCGTTTCCGGTTATACCCGTCCCAGCGCGCAGGAAACCCTGTTCGTGTGGCAAGTTGCGGTCGACGAAGACCAGCGCGGCAAGGCAATTGCTGCCCGCATGCTGTCCGACTTGATGGATCGCACTGCCCCACTGGGTGTTACACATCTGGAGACCACGATCAGCCCCGACAACGAGGCTTCGATCGCACTCTTCACCGCGCTCGCACGTCGACGCGAAGTACCGATAACCAGGCAGACCTTGTTCTCGCCCAACGATTTTCCCGATGGACACGAAGCCGAAGATCTTTACACGATCGGCGCCTAGCGCACTTCGCGCTCGGCATACAGCATGCCCCGGAGGAACAAAGAAGATATGAATATCAACGAAGCAAGCATTTTCGAAACCCTCGAGTCCGAGGTTCGCAGCTACTGCCGTGACTGGCCCGCAGTGTTCACCAGCGCATCCGGATCCTGGATTCGTGACGAGAACGGACGCGACTACCTCGATTTCTTCGCCGGTGCCGGCGCCCTCAACTACGGCCACAACAACCCGGTGCTCAAGTCCGCACTGGTCGACTACATCATGAGCGACGGCATCACGCACGGCCTTGACATGTCGACAGTCGCCAAACGCGAATTCCTCGAGACCTTTCAGCGCAACATCCTCGAGCCGCGCGGCCTGGACTACAAGGTCCAGTTCCCCGGCCCGACCGGATCGAACACCGTCGAGGCTGCACTGAAGCTGGCCCGCAAGGTCACCGGACGTTCGGCAGTCATCAACTTCACCAACGCATTTCACGGAATGACACTTGGTGCACTCTCCGTGACCGGCAACTCGATGAAGCGCGCGGGCGCCGGTGTCCCCCTCGTGCACACGACACCGATGCCCTTCGACAACTACTTCGACGGCGTCACCGAGGACTTCCAGTGGTTCTCCCGCGTTCTCGATGATTCCGGCAGTGGAATCAACCGCCCCGCGGCAGTGATCGTCGAAACCGTGCAGGGTGAAGGTGGCGTCAATGTCGCTCGCCCCGAATGGCTTCGGGCGCTGGCAACACTGTGCTCGGATCGCGGAATCCTGTTGATCGTCGACGACGTCCAGATGGGTTGCGGCCGTACCGGCCCGTTCTTCTCCTTCGAAGAGGCCGGAATCGTTCCCGACATCGTCACGTTGTCCAAGTCGATCAGCGGCTACGGAATGCCGATGGCGCTCACGCTGTTCAAGCGTGAACTCGACGTCTGGGGACCGGGCGAGCACAACGGCACCTTCCGCGGCAACAACCCGGCGTTCGTCACCTCCAAGGTGGCACTCGACCACTACTGGTCCGACGACGCACTCACCAAGACGACGTTGAAGAAGGGCGCACGCATCAGCGAATGCTTCGCCAACCTCTCCGATCAGTTCCCCGGCGAGGTCTCGCACCGCGGGCGTGGCTTGGTTCAGGGCCTCGTCTTCGAACAGCCCGAGCGCGCCGGCAAGGTCTGCCAGTTGGCATTCGACGAGGGATTGCTCGCCGAGACCTCCGGACCCTCCGACCAGGTTGTGAAACTGCTTCCCGCACTGACGATTACCGACGACGAGCTCGAGCACGGCCTCTCCATCCTGGCCGAGGCGACACTCAAGGTCTGCAGCTAGAGGAAGGACTCTCCCATGATCGTTCGCACCACCACCGAGATCACCGACACCGACCGCGACATCACGAGTGAGGACGGAAACTGGCGCAGCAAGCGCATCGTCCTCGGCGGCGACCGCGTCGGGTTCTCGTTCCACGAGACCACCATCAAGGCGGGTTCGGTCAACGAGTTCCATTACGCCAACCACGTCGAGGCTGTCTGGCTCGTCGAGGGCACCGGCAAGCTGATCGACCTCGACAACAACAAGGAATACGATCTCGCACCGGGGTCGATGTACCTGCTCAACGGCCACGAGCGTCACCGCGTCGAACCGGACACGCAGATGCGCATGCTGTGCGTGTTCAATCCGCCGGTCACCGGGCGTGAGGTGCACGACGAGAACGGTGTCTACCCACTGGTGGAGGTCCCCGCGTAGCGTCTAGTCATGGCGACTGACACCTCTCCACGCGTAGCGATCGGCCCCGTCCCCGATGCACTGCTCGACAGCGCGGTGCTTCGGGGCGGCGGTCTGATCAGTCCGATCGACACTGCGGACGCCCTGATCTGGGCGGGCTCACCCGAGACCTTTCCGTCGGAGTTACCGGCGTCTGTCAGGTGGGTGCAGCTTCCGTCGGCGGGAATCGAGGATTGGTTCGACTCCGGTGTGATTCCGAAGGACACAGAAATCACGTGGACCTCGGCGGCCGGTGCATTTTCGGCGTCGGTGGCCGAGCATGCACTCATGCTTCTCTTGGCCGGAGTTCGCCACTTGCCTGCACACATCGAGGCTCGAACGTGGCGTCAGTTCGAGTTCTTTCCCAAGATCGGCACCCTTCGTGGCTCGACGGTTGCGATCATCGGCGCGGGCGGTATCGGCCGCGCGCTGATTCCGATGCTGGCCGCGCAGGGGGCGGACAGCATCGCAGTCAATCGTTCCGGTAGCCCGGTCCCCGGGGCGATCTCCACGTACCCCGCATCCAGAATGGATGAAATCTATTCTCGCGCAGATCACTTCGTGATTGCTGCGCCCGCCACCCCGGCCACCCGTCACCTCGTGGGCCGTGCGCAGTTGGCGGCGATGCAACCCCATTCCTGGGTGATCAATGTCGCGCGCGGATCACTGGTCGACACCGACGCACTGGTCGAGGCCATCGAGTCGGAACAGATCGGCGGCGCCGGTCTCGACGTCACCGATCCCGAACCCCTCCCGGACGGTCACCCACTGTGGGATCTGACGAATGCGATCATCACACCCCACGATTCCAATCCGCCAGGCGTTCGCCCCGCCGCGTTCGCGGATCACGTCTCCAAGAACGTGACCCGCTTCGCGAAGGGTGAGGCGCTGGCTGCCCTCGTGGACCCCGTAGCCGGATACTGAGCACGCCGCCGAAGCTCGAATGCTCGGACGACGGTTGCCACAAATTACTGTGACGACTGCGTCTCCGGAAAGAAAAGCGCCCGCGCCCGGCGAGCGACCTCTTCGGCAGGTACATCCTCGACCTTCGTGCATACTGCCCACCTGTGGCCGAACGGATCGAGAAACACTCCATGCCGGTCGCCCGAAAATGTATCGGCCACAGCCGTGACCAGCGTGCCTCCCTCGGCGACTGCCCGAGCGACAAACTCGTCCGTGTCCTCGGTGTAGACGACGATCGACGAATGCACCCAGCCGTCCTGCGGTGATTTGAGACCGAAGTCCGGCATCTCCTGCGAAAGCTGCAGCATCGAATCGCCGATCCGGATCTCCGCATGCATGAGGGAGCCGTCAGGTGCGTTCATCGCATCGACTATCTCAGCTCCAAGTGCTCGTTTGTAGTAGTCGAGTGCGGCATGGCCGTCCGGCACCGCAAGGTAGGGAGTGATCGTGCGGTAACCAGCAGGGATCGGGTTCACTGTGTTCATGTGTACGAGTATTGGCGATCGCACACGTGTTCTATTGAACATTTCGGACTTCCTCCGCGCCTCCGTCTCGCACACGCGCCTATCCTGGAACGGTGCCTACCGACAACAGCCGCCTCGACGCCCTCCCCGAGCTCCTGGCCGGCCGTCGCCTGGCAGTTCTGACGGGCGCCGGCATCTCCACCGACTCCGGAATCCCGGACTACCGCGGACCTGATTCACCCCCGCGCAATCCGATGACGTTCCAACAGTTCATCGGCGATCCGGCGTTTCGGCGGCACTACTGGGCGCGCAACCACATCGGCTGGCGATACATGGACAGCTCCCGCCCCAACCAGGGCCACCGGGCCGTCGCGGCACTGGAACGAACAGGGCGAGCCGTCGGCGTGATCACCCAGAACGTCGACCTCCTGCACACCAAGGCCGGCGCGCGAAACGTCATCGACCTCCACGGCACCTACGCGCAGGTTCGATGCCTGAGCTGCCAGCGGCTGATCTCCCGCACCACTCTCGCGGAGAGGCTGGAAGAAGCCAATCCCGGATTCGCCGAAACAGTCGCTGCTGCAACAGGAGTCGAAATCGCACCCGACGCAGATGCCGTGATCGAATCCACCGCACACTTTCGCGTCGTGGATTGCGCCGTGTGCGGTGGCTTACTCAAACCGGACATCGTCTACTTCGGCGAATCCGTCCCCAAGGAACGCGTCGCCCGTGCATACAGCCTTGTCGACCAATCCGACGCACTGTTGGTAGCCGGGTCGTCGTTGACCGTGATGTCCGGCCTACGTTTCGTCCGGCATGCCGCCAAGACCGGGAAGCCGATCGCCATCGTCAATCGAGGCACGACTCGCGGCGACGAATTCGCCGACCTCAAGCTCGAAGTCGGTTGCGCTGAAGCACTTTCCGCCCTCGTTGAGCACGAAAGCTACAGCGCCACCAAGTCGTCCGCGTGAACCACAGGACGCTGCATGTCGGCCGGCAGATCGGTGGTAGAGCGCCCCAGGATCTCCTCGATCTCCGCAGCGTCGAACGCAACGACACCCCGGGCGACGGGCTTCTCCCCCGGCCCCATCAGGGACACTACGTCGCCGGCGTGGAAGTCACCGGATACACCGACGATGCCAGCGGACAGAAGGCTTCGACGCTTGGACACGACCGCGCGGACGGCGCCTTCGTCGAGGTGGAGGTCACCCGATGTGTCAGCGGCGTGACGAACCCAGAATCGGCGTGCCGACAATCGAGTCGGCCGCGGCGCAAATGCCGTTCCGACATCGGCACCACTGAGTGCCTGCGCAGCGTCCGATGCTGCCGCGAGCAGAACCGGCACGCCGGAATCAGCGGCCAGGCGTGCTGCTGAGAGCTTCGACGCCATGCCTCCGGTACCGAGGGCGCCACCCGAACCGGCAACCACACCGTCGAGATCCTCGGGACTGTTGACCTCGGGAATCAGTGTGGCATCGCCCTTCCGGGGATCCCCGTCGTACAGTCCGTCCACATCCGACAACAGGATCAACGCGTCGGCGCCGACCAGATGAGCAACCAGAGCAGCCAGCCGATCGTTGTCACCGAATCGAAGTTCGGTGGTGGCAACGGTGTCGTTCTCGTTCACGATCGCCACCGCGTGCAATGCCCGTAGACGATCGAGTGTCCGTTGGGCGTTGCGGTGCTGCGTCCGTCGAGCAATGTCGTCAGCCGTGAGTAGAACCTGCCCGACGGTACGGCCGTAACGGGCGAACGACGTACCCCAGGCGTGAGCCAGAGCCAACTGACCGACGCTGGCCGCAGCCTGCTTGGTCGCGAGATCGCGAGGCCGCTTGGTCAGTCCCAGCGGCGCCAGTCCGGCGCCGACGGCACCGGACGAGACGACGACGACATCGGAACCCGCACGCATGCGAGCCTCGATGGCATCGGCCAACAGATCGAGTCGGTGAGTATCGAGTCCCGCCACCAGACTGGTGAGCGCAGACGACCCGATCTTCACGACGATACTGTGAGCCGACGCTATCGACTCCCTGGTGGACCCGAGCACAGTCCCGTTCCCTCTCTTCGGTTTTCGTCCTGAAATCGCGTGGGTCAGGCGTCTTCGTCGAGCAAGCCGCGGCGGACACGACGCGCGTGCTTGCGCTCGTCGGCGCCGATGCGCTCCACCTGATCGAGACGCGGGTCGGTTCCACGGCCCGTGCGGGTCAGATCGATACCGGCCGGCGTCATCGGCTCCCACTCGAAGCTGACGTCGCCGATGGTGACGGAAGCTCCTGGCTGAGCGCCCTTCTTGACCAATGCGTCCTCGACGCCCAATCGAGCAAGACGGTCGGCGAGGTAACCAACGGCCTCGTCGTTGTCGAAGGCGGTCTGACGAATCCACCGCTCCGGGCGGGTGCCTCGGACTACGAACCCACCGGGAATATCGGGATCCTTCTCGATGGTGAAGCTGGAATCCTTGACCTTGACCGGGCGAATGACCTGGCGCTTCGGCTCGGGCTTCGGATGAGCTTCGCGGTAGTCGCGGACCATCTTCGCCAGCGCGAATGTCAACGGTCGCAATCCTTCTCGGCTCACCGCCGAGATGGTGAAGACCGGCCATCCGCGAGCTTCGATCTCAGGCGTGACCATTTCGGCCAATTCGGCGGCCTCGGGAACGTCGGTCTTGTTGAGGATGACGACGCGCGGGCGCTTGTCGAGGTCACCGAGTCCCGAATCGCCGGAGAGCGCAGGCGTGTACGCAGCCAGCTCTGCTTCCAAGGCGTCGATGTCGGAGATCGGGTCACGTCCCGGATCGAGGGTGGCGCAGTCGATCACGTGCGCCAATACGGCGCAGCGTTCGATGTGGCGCAGGAAGTCCAGGCCCAAACCGCGGCCTTCGCTGGCACCGGGGATCAGCCCGGGCACGTCGGCGACGGTGAAAGTGGTGTCGCCGCTCGAGACGACGCCGAGGTTGGGGACCAAAGTTGTGAAGGGGTAGTCGGCGATCTTCGGCTTGGCCGCAGAGAGAACGGACACAAGCGAGGACTTACCGGCGGAGGGGAATCCGAGCAGACCGACGTCGGCTACCGACTTGAGTTCGAGAACCAGGTCACGCTCGACACCGTCCTCACCGAGGAGTGCGAAACCGGGAGCTTTGCGGGCTTTCGAGGCGAGTGCTGCGTTGCCGAGTCCGCCGCGGCCGCCCTGAGCGGCGTCGAAGCGTGAACCGACTCCCACGAGGTCGGCAAGCACGTTGCCGTCGGTATCGAGAACCACAGTTCCATCCGGAACCTTGAGGATGAGGTCTTCACCGTTTGCACCCTCGCGGTTACTGCCGGCGCCCTGCTTGCCGTTGGTCGCCTTCGCGTTGGGATGGAAGTGAAAGTCGAGGAGGGTGTGGATGTTCTCGTCGACCACGAGGATGACGTCGCCACCGCGACCTCCGTTGGCACCGTCCGGACCGCCGAGCGGTTTGAACTTCTCGCGGTGTACGGAGGCGCAACCATTGCCGCCTTTTCCAGCGCTGACGTGCAGCACAACACGGTCAATGAATCGGGACATGACTGCCGGATCCTTCCTCAGTCAATTGCGGGTCTCACGCGATGAGCTGAACTTCTGGTGAGCAGGGTTGCTCGGGGCAAAACGGGTACTGCTTAAACAAACGATAGGGGCGGACCGGGTTATTTCAACCCTGGTCCGCCCCTATCGGGAGCTTGGAACGCGTCACTCTCTTACCGAAAGCAGAACCGGCTTACCGAAGTAGAACCGATGACGCACAACTAGCGAGAAAGACTAGACCTCAGCCGCAACGACGGCCGGAACGATGTTCACGGTCTTGCGTCCACGCTTCTGGCCGAACTCGACTGCGCCGGCAGCGAGAGCGAACAGGGTGTCGTCGCCGCCACGGCCGACGTTGACGCCGGGGTGGAAGTGCGTGCCGCGCTGGCGAACCAGGATTTCGCCTGCGCTGACCGACTGGCCGCCGAAGCGCTTCACGCCGAGGCGCTGGGCGTTTGAATCGCGACCGTTACGGGAGCTGGATGCACCCTTCTTATGTGCCATGCTATTGACCCTCCTCGGGTGAAATTAGCTAGAAAGAACTGGTTACTTGATGCCCGTGACCTTGAGCACCGTGATCGGCTGCCTGTGGCCCTGACGCTTGTGGTAACCGGTCTTGTTCTTGAACTTGTGGATGCGGATCTTCGGGCCCTTGGTGTGCTCGACGATCTCACTGGTGACTGCGACCTTGGCCAGCTTGGCCGCGTCGGTGGTCAGGTCAGATCCGTCGACCACGAGAACGGGAGCAAGCGAGACAGCAGTGCCGGGCTCACCCTCGATCTTCTCGACCTTGACGAGGTCACCAACAGCGACCTTGTACTGCTTTCCGCCGGTCTTGACGATCGCGTACGTTGCCATCGGAGGGCTACCCCTTGCTTCTTCGAACTTGCTCGCGCTGCTGCCTGAGGCTTCAAATGCATCGCGACTGGTCTGGTTTATGTCACCTCGGCTCGGCACTGACGTACCGGGACATTCACGCGCACTCTAGGCACACGGAATCTCTACCGCCGGGTGGCGACCCTCCAAGGTTACGGGAAAGCAACCGTCAGGGTCAAACCGCCCCGCCGAGGGGTGGTGCTTACTACTCTGTACTGCTTCTACCAGCTGAAACTTCGGATAGCGGTTGGATGTCCTCGCTCATCGCGAAGTCATCCAACCGACCGAAAGCCAGTAGTTCTTACTCTCCGTCTACCGGAGGACCTGCGGGACGTGCTGCTGCACGCCTGCGACGGGGTCTCTTGACGACGACAACTTCTTCCTCAGCCGGAACTTCGGTGGCCGGAGCCGGAACGTTTTCCGCGACCGCGTCCACCACGGGTTCCGGAGTCGGAATCACGAAGACCGTGCCCACCTCGGGAGCTGCCTCGGCAACAGGTGCCGACGCTGCCCGCGACGCCCGGCGACTACGCCGACGACCGCGCGGAGCTGCTTCGGTCGAAGCTGCGGCCGACTCGTTGTCCACTGCGGATACTTCTTCCGCAGCAGAGTCCACAACAGGAACGTCATGGCGCTCAGCAGCAGCAGGAGTATCGATCGGCCGATCTTGTTGCCGATCGGCACTTTTGGATGCATCGTCCCCCGAAGACACACCGGCGGAATCAGACTCGGTCGAGTCAGCCGCGACGGTCTCGTCGTCGTCGTGGTGATGCGAGGCCATCGCCAATGCCACCGGATGAGCCCGCTTGACCGTCGCGTCGACGGCCGGAACCTCCGGCGCCGGAGCTTCCTGTCCGTTGGACTCGGTCGAAGCCGACTTGTCTCCGCGGCCACGCTTGTTCTTGCGCGAGGTACCGGAATCACTGCGCTGCGAGCCCGAACGCGATCCTCCGTCGTCCGAGGACTTCACCTCGACGGGCTCGGAATGGACGATGATGCCGCGGCCGTGGCAGTGCTCACAGGTGGTCGAGAAGGCCTCGACCAATCCGGTGCCCAACTTCTTGCGCGTCATCTGCACGAGCCCGAGTGACGTGACCTCCGACACCTGATGGCGCGTGCGATCGCGACCCAGGCATTCGGTGAGCCGACGCAGGACCAGGTCCCGGTTCGATTCGAGAACCATGTCGATGAAGTCGACGACGATCATTCCGCCGATGTCCCGCAGGCGCATCTGGCGAACGATCTCCTCGGCCGCTTCGAGGTTGTTACGGGTGACGGTCTCTTCGAGGTTTCCGCCGGCTCCGGTGAACTTGCCGGTGTTGACGTCGACGACGGTCATGGCCTCGGTGCGGTCGATCACCAGGGTGCCGCCGGACGGCAGCCACACCTTGCGATCGAGTGCCTTGGCCAACTGCTCGTCGATACGGCGAGCCGCGAAGACGTCGATACCGTTGTTCGGCGTGTACTTCTCGAGCCGCGGAAGCAGGTCGGGCGCAACGGAGTTGATGTAGTTCTCGACCGTCGTGTGCGCCTTCTCGCCCTCGATGACCAGCTTGGAGAAGTCCTCGTTGAACAGATCGCGAATGACCTTGACCAGCATGTCAGGCTCTTCGTACAGCGCCTGCGGGTTGCCGGACTTACCGGTGTCCGCAGCCGCGGCCTGCTCCTCGATGCCGGCCCACTGAGCCTGCAGACGAGTCACGTCGCGCGCCAACTCTTCTTCGCTGACGCCCTCGGACGCCGTGCGAATGATCACGCCGGCGTCGGCGGGAACGATGTCGCGCAAGATTTCCTTGAGACGCTTGCGCTCGGTGTCCGGAAGCTTGCGGCTGATACCCGTGGACGTACCACCGGGCACGTAGACGAGGAAACGACCGGCAAGCGAAATCTGTGTGGTCAGTCGAGCACCTTTGTGGCCGACCGGATCCTTGCTGACCTGAACGAGCACCTGATCGCCAGGCTTGAGAGCCTGCTCGATCTTGCGCGAGTTGCCACCGAGACCGGCAGCCTCCCAGTTGACCTCACCGGCGTAGAGAACACCGTTGCGGCCACGTCCGATGTCGATGAACGCAGCTTCCATGCTGGGGAGCACGTTCTGGACACGTCCGAGGTACACGTTGCCGACCATCGACGCGGACGCCGAGTTGGTGACGAAGTGCTCGACCAGCACTCCGTCTTCGAGGACTGCTACCTGTGTAGTCGCATGCGGCTGACCGCTGTCTGCCCGATCGCGCACGACCATGACGCGATCGACGGCCTCACGACGCGCGAGGAACTCCGACTCGGTCAGGATCGGTGGGCGACGTCGGCCGGCGTCACGACCGTCGCGGCGACGCTGACGCTTCGCTTCCAGACGTGTCGAACCACTGATGCCCTGGACCTCGTCCTTGACGCGGGTCTTGTTGCGCGGCTCGCGCTCGTGAACGACGGTGTTCGGCGGATCGTCCTCGGACGTCGCAGTCGCGTCGGTGGCGCCGTCGGTGCCGGTCTTGCGACGACGACGACGGCGGCGACGGCGGCTCGATCCGTCGGCATCGAGATCGGAATCGTCGGCATTCTCGGAATCCGCATCAGCGGTGGACTCGGACTTATCACCGGATTCTTCGCCGGCAGCGTCGTCGGTTTGCTTCTCGACTGCCGCAGGGGCAGATTCCTGCTCCGATTCGGTAGCGGTATCCGACTCTTCGTCCGAACCCTGCTCGCCACCCTGTTCACCGCGACCACGTCCACGTCCACGGCGTCCACGACGACGGCGACGCGGCTGATCGTCGTCCTCGTCCTCGGACTCGGCGCTCTCGCCCTCGGTTTGCGGTGCGGTCACAGCCGGCTCTTCGACGGCAGGAACTGCAACCGGCGCTGCCTCGGGAACGACGGTTTCGGCTTCCGCGGTTGTCTGCTTCTCTTCGACGACCGCCGGTGCAGCAGGCTCGCGGCGTGCGCGACGGCGACGCGGAGCTACCTCGGCGGCTTCGAGATCCGGCTGCAGGAACAGCGGGACCTGCGGCGCGGCGGGAGCCACCTCGGGCTGATGGGTCTGCGGTGCCTCGAAGGAAGTGAACAGATCGGACTGCTCGGCTTCCTTGCTCTGCAGCGCAGCTGCGGCGTCGAGTCCAGCGCTGATCTCGGCGACAGCCGGATCCACTGTTTCTTCTGCTGCAGGTTCTTCGACGACGACCTTTTTGCGAGTGCGACGAGCCCTGACAGGCTTCTCGGCCGGAGCCTCTGCAACAGGAGCAGCCTCCACGGGAGCTTCTGCAGCAGGCTCCTCGGCAACCGGCGCCTCGACAACCGGGTCGATGAGGGTGTCGAGCTCGGCGACGACGGGCTCGATGGCCTCGGCCGCGGAAGTCAACGAGGCATGAATCCGCTGAGCGACGTCACGGTGGAGACTCGACTGCGCGCTGCGCAATTCGGTACCGAGCGCTGCGGCTTCGGCAAGGACCTGCTTGCTGGTGACGCCGAGCAACTTCGCCAGCGCGTGTACGCGCATCTTGTCGGGAAATTCCGGGGTGGTGCTGGAATCTGATTCGGTTGGGGATTGATCGGCCACGTAAGTCTCCTCAGCCCCCGGGCGCGTCCAACCCAGAAGTCGAGTTGTCACGCGGCCACGCGGGAGCGTGCTGTGTGTACTCGCACTCAGAAGTGAGTACGAGATTGTAAGGTCTCGCTCCGCATGGTCCGCAATGCCCGTTATTCACTGCGAGCACATGAAGTGCCTGGCTGGATGGCCGTTGTCCTGTGCGCGAGCGCCTGATCATCCAGCGTGCAGAGGTCCAGGGATTTCCTGTTGACCTGGAGCAGCGATGAAAGGGCATCGAACCTAGGTGTCATCCGGTTGAACGTGCGTAAAACAAATTGCGGTTCAACTGAAAGCAGTATCCCACACCAACGCGCCTGCAACTGCAAAGGGCGCACCGATGTGGGATACGTGCCGAGAATTCGCTGTGGAGATGTGGGCCGAAGGCCCGTTCATGTGGGCCAGAGGCCCGATCGGAGATTCAGATGGACGACAGCGCGGGGAACCACAGAGCGATTTCACGCTCTGCCGACTCCACGGAGTCGCTGCCGTGAACGAGGTTCTGCTGCGCTTCGAGTCCGAAGTCGCCGCGGATCGTACCCGGAAGAGCCTTGTCGACCGGGTCGGTTCCGCCGGCCAACTGACGGAAAGCAGCGATGGCTCGGGGGCCTTCGAGCACTGCGGCCACCAGCGGACCGGAGGTGATGAACTCCAACAAGCTCGGGTAGAACGGACGCTCGGCGTGTTCTGCGTAGTGGCTACCAGCCACCTCTTCGGAAGCTACGCGGAGGTCGAGTGCTGCAATTGTCAGGCCTTTGCGCTCGATACGGCTGAGGATTTCTCCTACGTATCCACGGGCAACGGCGTCGGGCTTGATAAGTACGAGGGTGCGCTCAGTCACAGCGGACAGCCTAAATGGTCAGTCCCGCTGACCGGGAAGCAGGCCCTTGTCCATCCGGCGCTTGATGTCTCTCTGCAGGTAGACGAGGTATCCCCAGACGATCCCGAAGGTGATCGCCACACCGGCGATCGACGGGTGGACGAAGAAACCGAACAGAAGAATCACCTGCAGCGCGACGTTGAACCCCATCGCCCACGGCTTGCCCTGGATGCCCGCACCCAGAATCATCAGTACCGCCAACCCGATGATGAATCCCGCGGAGGCCGCGGTGAGGCCTCCGCCGACGACCGCGACAACCGGCAAAGCCAGCAGCACGACGATCGCCTCGAGGATCAGGGTTCCGGCCATCACTCCGCGGAAGCTTTTCCACGGGTCCTTGGTCGGCGGCCCGAACTCGCCGGCAGTGTCTCCGGGCTCGTGGTCTCCGGACTCGGGATTGGCATCTGACGGGGTACTCACGCGGGGTCCTTTCCGAACAGCGTGCGGGCGGCGCCTGCGGTCACGACGGATCCCGTCACCACCACACCCGCCCCTGATACGGCCTCACCGGGTTCGGCGACCTGCTCGGCGATTTCGATCGCGACTTCCAAGGCGTCGGCAAGCACCGGCGCAACGACGACGCGCTCGTCGCCGAACTTCGCGACGGCGATGTTCGCCAGTTCTTCGACGTCCATCGCCCGGGGTGACCCGTTGTGGGTGACGACGATCTCGTCGAAGACGGATTCGAATGCAGTCAAGATGGCGTCGACGTCCTTGTCCGCCATGACGCTGACCACTCCCACGAGCTTGCGGAAGTCGAACTCGGCGGACAGTGCGGCCGCGAGAGCGCGAGCACCGTCTGGATTGTGGGCGGCGTCGAGAAAGACCGTCGGCGCACTCCGAACACGTTCGAGGCGACCGGGATTGACGACCGAGGCGAACCCGTTGCGGATTGCATCCTGATCCAGTTGTCGATCCGGACCGGCACCGAAGAACGCTTCTACGGCAGCGAGCGCGAGCGCGGCGTTGCGCGCCTGATGCTCACCGTGAAGGGGGAGGAAGATGTCGGTGTACACACCGCTCAAGCCTTGAAGTTCGAGCTGCTGTCCGCCCACCGCGATCTGGCGAGCAAGCACCTTGAACTCCGAGCCTTCACGAGCGACCGCGGCCTCCACCTCGACAGCACGCCGCAGCAATACCTCCATGACTTCGGGAGTCTGCTCGGCGATGATCGCGACGGTGTCCACCGGAACCAGGTCCTCGCGGCCCTTCTTGATGATCCCGGCCTTCTCCTCCGCGATCCCGGCCAGGTCGGTGCCCAGGTACTCGGCGTGATCGAGGCTGATCGGGGTGATCACCGCAACCTGCCCGTCGATCACGTTGGTGGCGTCCCAGCGTCCGCCGAGGCCGACCTCGACCACGGCGACGTCGACCGGCGCCTCCGCGAAGGCCGCATAGGCCATGGCGGTGAGCACTTCGAACTTGCTCATCGCCGGTCCCCCGGCTTCCTCCGACTGTGCGTCGATCATCTGCACGTACGGCTCGATCTCGCGGAACGTGTCCACGTAGAGCCGCGGCGAGATCGGATGACCGTCGATGCTGATCCGCTCGGTCGCGATCTGCAGATGAGGGCTGGTGGTTCGCCCGGTGCGACGATGCAGAGCCGTCATCAACGAATCGATCATGCGCGTCACCGACGTCTTACCGTTGGTTCCCGTGACGTGCACCGACGGATAGTTGTGCTGAGGCGAGCCCAGGACATCCATGAGCGCCTCGATGCGAGTCAGTGACGGCTCGATCTTGGTCTCGGGCCAACGCTTGTCGAGTTCTGCTTCCACCAGCGCCAGTTCGGCGATGTCGACCGGAGTCGGAACCGAACTCTGAGCGTCGAATTGGGACGGCTCGTACGAACTCACTTGTCGGCCAACTCCTTCAGACGTCCCGTGATGCGCTCGATCTCTTCGACGGCGATCTGGCGACGTGTCTTGATCTTGTCGACGACGGCGTCGGGCGCCTTCGCCAGGAAGGCCTCGTTCGCCAGCTTGTTGTCAGCGGTGACGAGCTCCTTCTGCGCTGCCGCGAGGTCCTTTTCGAGCCGCTTCTTCTCCGCGCCGAGGTCGATGGTGCCCGAGGTGTCGATGTCGACAGTGACGGTGCCCTGGCTCAGGCGCACCTCGACGGAGATCGACGCGGTGAATCCCTCTTCGGGTTCGGTCAGCTTGGCCAGCGCCGCCACGTAGGCGAACTGGCCGTCCATGCCGGCCTCCGATAGCCCGGACGCACGAGCCGGGACCTTCTGGGAAGGCTTGAGTCCCTGATCGTTTCGGAATCGTCGCACCTCGGTGATCAGCTTCTGCGTGTCTTCGATCCTGGTTGCGGCCTGGGCGTCGACTGCCTCACCGGACAACACGGGCCATTCGGCGACGACCACGGACTCGCCGCCGGTGAGCACCTTCCACAGGGTTTCGGTCACGAACGGAATGACCGGGTGCAGGAGGCGGAGCAGTGCATCGAGAACGTTGCCGAGCACGGCGCGGGTGTTCGCGGCGACGGCCTCGTCGGCGGCGAACTGCACCTTGGCGAGTTCGAGGTACCAGTCACAGACCTCGTCCCACGCGAAGTGGAACAGGCCTTCGCACGCCTTGCTGAACTCGTAGCGATCGAATGCGGCGTCCGCCTCGGCCTGGACCGTGTCGAGACGGTCGAGGATCCAACGATCGGCGTCGGTCAGTTCGCTTCGAGCGGGCAGCGGCGCGGGAGCAGCGCCGTTCATCAGAGCGAACTTGGTCGCGTTGAACAACTTGGTCGCGAAGTTGCGCGAGGACTGCGCCGAATCCTCACCGACGGACAGGTCGCTGCCCGGGTTGGCGCCGCGTGCAAGTGTGAATCGCAGGGCGTCGGCGCCGAAACGATCGACCCAGTCGAGTGGGTCGATACCGTTGCCGCGAGACTTCGACATCTTCTTGCCGTACTGATCGCGGACCAGTCCGTGCAGGAACACGTCCTTGAACGGCATCTGCGCGCCGGACTTACCCGGACCGGCGGTGATCGACTCGTCCTCGGACACGTAGGTGCCGAACATCATCATGCGGGCGACCCAGAAGAACAGGATGTCGTAGCCGGTGACGAGAACGCTGGTGGGATAGAACTTTTCGAGTTCGGGCGTGTTGTCCGGCCAGCCCATCGTCGAGAAGGGCCACAGTCCGGAGGAGAACCAGGTATCGAGGACGTCGGGATCCTGGACCCAGCCTTCCGGCGCCGTTTCGTCAGGACCGAAGCACGCAACTTCACCCTCGGGGCCGTACCAGACCGGAATGCGGTGACCCCACCAGAGCTGACGGGAAATGCACCAGTCATGCATGTTGTCGACCCAGTCGAACCAGCGTGGCTCCTGGCTCGCCGGGTGAATGACGGTGTCCCCGTTGCGAACCGCGTCACCCGCAGCCTTGGCGAGCGTCTCGACCTTGACCCACCACTGCAACGAGAGACGAGGCTCGATGGCCTCGCCACTGCGCTCGGAGTGCCCGACGCTGTGCAGGTACGGGCGCTTCTCGGCGACGACGCGTCCCTGCTCGGCGAGAGCTTCGCGAACCTTGACGCGAGCCTCGAAGCGGTCCATTCCGTCGAATTCGGTTCCGGTGTCGGCAATCTTGCCGGTCTTGTCCATGATTGTGGGCATCGGCAGGTTGTGCCGCAGGCCCATCTCGAAGTCGTTGGGATCGTGAGCCGGCGTGATCTTCACAGCGCCGGTTCCGAACTCGGGGTCGACGTAGTCGTCGGCGATGATCGGGATCTGACGCCCGGTGAACGGATGATCGAGAGTGGTGCCGATGAGGTGCTTGTAGCGCTCGTCCTCGGGATGGACCGCTACTGCGGTGTCACCGAGCATCGTCTCGACGCGAGTGGTCGCGACGATGACGTGCGGCTCGTTGTCGTCGAGCGAGCCGTAGCGCAGGGAAACCAGCTCACCCTCGACGTCCTCGAACTTCACCTCGATGTCGGAGATCGCGGTCTGCAGCACCGGCGACCAGTTCACGAGACGCTCGGCGCGGTAGATCAGGCCCTCGTCGAACATGCGCTTGAAGACGGTCTGGACGGCGCGGGAGAGGCCCTCGTCCATCGTGAAACGATCACGACTCCAGTCGACGCCGTCACCGATGCGCCGCATCTGGCCACCGATGGTTCCACCGGATTCGCGCTTCCAGTCCCAGACCTTGTCGATGAACAGCTCGCGGCCGAAATCTTCCTTGGTCTTTCCGTCGGCAGCGAGTTGCTTCTCGACGACGGACTGCGTGGCGATACCGGCGTGGTCCATGCCTGGCAGCCACAGCACCTCGTAGCCCTGCATCCGCTTGCGACGGCTGAGCACGTCCATGAGGGTGTGATCCAGGGCATGGCCCATGTGCAGGCTGCCGGTGACGTTCGGGGGCGGCAGCACGATGGAGTAGCCGGGCTTGTCGCTGGTCGCGTCGGCCTGGAAGTACCCGGCGTCTACCCAGCCTTGATACAGATCGGCCTCTACCGCGCTGGGGTCCCAGCTCTTGGGTAGGGCGTCGGCGGGGGTCTGGGGGTTCTCTGGAGCTGCACTGGTCACCACTTGATCCTAATGACTCCCCCGTCGTGAACGAATTCGCCCGTCGGCCGCCGCGGCGCACACGAACGACTGCCCCGCGGTCCGGGGTCAGCCGAACAAACGATATTCACCGATCCGCTCGGCTGACAGGATCGCTCTGAAGGACGACCGACCAACTACCCGTGGAGCAAATATGTTGAACAACTGGAGTTCTCGCCGTCCCGGCGTTCGAACCTTGGCGGCGGCCGCGACGATCGGAGCGGCGGTTGCCCTCGTGCTTCCGGCGACTGCGTCCGCTGCCCCCGGCATCGAAGAAAGTGTGCAAGGAAGCATCGACAGTAGCAGCGCCACGATCAACGGAAGCGTCGGCGATATCGGGAACGACATCGCAAACGGCATCGCCAGCGGCAGCGTGGGTGACATCGTCGGCGGGATCGCCACCGGGAACCTCAACGACGTCCTCGGCGGCCTGAACGCCGGCTCGACCAGCGCGACGGACATCGTCAACGGCCTGGCCAGTGGCAACGTCAGGGACATTCTCAGTGGCCTGGCCAGCGGCAGCGGCGGCGGCGGATCGTTTGCGCCCACGCAGCGCTGCGACGCCTCGACCGTCTCGGGCGGCGCAGGAATCACCAGCACCAAGCACGAACTCGGCCGCGGTGGCCCGACCTCGTTCGTGCTCGGCTACGAGACCGAAAACGTCCCGGACCTGATCGAGGTGTACTACGAAGGTCGGTTGATCCACAGCACCGGATACATCGGCGACAACATCAACGAGGGAACTGGTTCAGCTGTCGTCAACGTGCCCGCCGGTGGGGCGTCGTCCGTTCTGGTTCGCGTCACGGGCCCTGACCACACCGAGTGGTCGTACACCGTTCGTTGCCCCGGCGCCTGATTCCGGTCCGGATCCACGCGAAGACGCTCGTGCCTCGTTCGGTGTTTCATCCGAACGAGGCACGCGCGGGTTCAGCCCAGAATCTCCGGTAGCGCGACATCTTCGCCGAGAACGTGCTCGGAGAGGAACGCGGTGACCACCTCGTACCAGATCTTGGTGTGCTGCGGCTTGAGCACCCAATGATTCTCGTCGGGGAAGTAGAGGAAGCGATGGTCCGTTTTCCCGTCGTCGTCGGCGGGCAGACCTGACTCGGCAAGCAGTTCGTACCAGAGTCGCAAGCCCTCACCGATCGGAACCCGGTAGTCCTTGTCGCCATGGATGACCAGCATCGGAGTCGTGATGTCCGCGACGTACAGATGCGGCGAATTCTCGACGGCCATCTCAGGCGACATCTCGCGCTGCCAGTACCAGGCAGCGTCCGTCGTCGGGCCGAATTGATCGAGTGCCCACAGACTCGCGTGGGTGACGATGGCGTCGAAACGGTTGGTATGTCCGGCAATCCAGTTGGCCATGTAACCACCGAACGAACCACCCATCGCGCCGGTTCGCTTGGGGTCGATCTCGGGCTGGGCGACAGCAGCATCGGTGATCGCCATCAGATCGGTGAAGGGCGCCTTGCCCCACTGACCCCACCCCCGCTGGACGAAGTCCTGGCCGTATCCGGTCGAGAGCGCGGGATCTGGTAGCAGTACTGCATAGCCCTTGGCGACGAGCAGCCACGGATTCCACCGCCAGGACCAGGTGTTCCACGAACCGAGTGGGCCGCCGTGGACCCAGAGAAGCAATGGCACCGGTGCATGCGGCGCGGCGCCCGTCGGCAGCGCCAACCAGCTACGCACCGTCGAACCGTCCTCGGCACGCGCGGTGATCTCGGTCAGTGTTCCCGGCAGCTCCGGCAAAGTGTCGGGCCCACGAAGTGCGGTGATCTCACCTGATCGCAGATCGACCCGCACCACGTGCGGGGGCGCTTCGTACGAGGCTCGCAACGCGTAGATCGACTCACCGTCCGGCGCCACTCGAAGGTCGGTGTACGCCGCGTCGTCGGCTGTCAGGCGCACTGGTTGGCCCCACAGGTCGATGGTGAAGATCGGACCGCGGCCGCCGTCGTCAGCGGTGACGACCAGCCCGGATCCGTCGGGTAGCCAGGCAAGTGAGGTAGGCCAGCGATCCCAGCCGTCGGCGACGCCGGTCACGGCACCGGATCCGAAGTCGTAGAGCTGCAGAGTCATTCGTGGTGCGGACTCCGGTGTGGTGAGTGTCTCCCGGATGAACGCGAGCTTGGTTCCGTCCGGCGAGAGCACCGGGTTGTAGACGTCCGCGTCGGCCTCGTCGACAAGCGTGACTCGGTCACCGGTCACCGTGTCGATCCGAACCAACGTCGATCGGCGGGCGGCACTCGCATCGCCGACAGTCCACGTGGTCACGACGAAGAGACCGTCGTCGGAAATCGTGGTCGACGTCTCCCGCAGCGCTGCGCCTGCCGTCGGTGTGATGTCCCGCAACTCGACGGATTCCTTCGAATCCGTCTCGGCCACAACCAGATGCGGATGATCGGGGCCCAGGTCGTGGTCCCAGTGGCGCACCGGATAACCGGTGTGCAGCATCGCCGTGACTTTCTTGTCCTTGCGCGCCGATCGCACCTGATCGTCCTGGTCGAGGCTGATCGCCGAAGCCATGACCGACGTCTGGGCCACGAACGTCGGCGCCGCCTTCGCCGCTGATACCGACGAGACACCACCGGGACGCGAGATCAGCAGCTGAGCTTCTCCGCCCGCCGCTGGTAGGCGCCAGAGTGCTGGTTGCGGATCACTCTCGCCCGGCACGGCTCGCGTGGCAGTGAAGAGCACGTCGCCGTCGAACGCGAAGGCAGCACCGGACTCGCTGGTCGAACCCCAGGTCAACCGACGCGCAGGACGCCGGCCTTCCGGGTCGATCTCCCACAACGAGGACACGTATTCGGCGCTCTTGTCGTCGAGAACGGCGCGCGCGCAGATCAGCAGCGAGCCGTCAGGTGACAACACCAGGCCGGACAACCTGGCCAGAGCGATGTAGTCGTCGAGTTCGTCGAACGGTGTGCCTGCGTGGAGCTCGGGAATCTGGGTCACCACTAGTTCGTATCACGCGCCCCGCGGTTGACGCATCATTGCGTAGATCGTCGGCCCGCCGCCTGGCATGACGATGTCACGGGTCACTTCGAAACCGAAGCGGTTGTAGTACGGGATGTTCGATTCCTTGCTGCTCTCGAGGTAAGCGTCGACATGTTGACGGTCACAACGCTCCAACCGAGAGTTCAGCAGCGCTTTGCCGTATCCCCCACCGCGCGCCGCGCTGCCGGTCCCGACGGTCGCGAGATACCAGTGCGGCGAATTCGGGTGTGCTCCTTCGAGAACGGAGCTGACCTCGGCCGCGTGTCGAAGCCCCCTGCCGAAGACACGCACCATTGCGGGCAGGCTCACGAGCCCGGAAATCCACGACTGCTTCCACCGCCCCGGCGGATCCCACAGAGTTGCCCCGCCGATCAGGCCGTTGTCGTCGGTGGCCACCTCGACGCCGCCCCCGGCGAGGTGGTGGTAACGAGCTTCTGCGGCAAACAGTTTCGTCAGGCGATCAGCCCTGGTGGCCTCGTCCGGCAACATCCACGCCATCAAGGGATCATCTTCGAACGCCTCGGCCAACACTGCCGACAGTGCCGGAATATCGGATCGGACAGCCGGCCGTACGTGTACACCCATGAGGCGAGAGTACCGCCGACTGTCCGAATCACTGGACTTTGAACAGCGCTGTCCTTGAACCGATCAGACGAGCAAGCCCGCAATCCGCGGCGGAATCTGTTCGAGCGCGTACGGCAAGCTCAGTACGGTGCTCCACGTCATGGCTTCGGCAGCAGCGTCTTCCAGAATGATCGCGCGGCCGTCCTTCACGACGTCGAGTTCCTGGTAGATCGGGGTCTTGTCCAGCTCCGCGCGAAGCTTGTCGCCGTAGCCGCCACCGGCGTACCAGACGAGTACATCGACGTCCGCGAGCGAGAGTTGCTCGGTGCTGATCTCGGCGAAGTTACCCGTGATCTGATCGGTGACAGGCGGATTCACGAATCCGAGTTCGGTGAAGAACCGCACCTTCGGGTCTTCCGGTCCGTAGACCCCGAACTGCCCCGGCCCCTTCAACGCGCCGACCAGAACGGTCTTGCCGGCAAACGCCGGATTGGCCGTCTTCACGTCGGCGAACTTCTGGTCGACGCCGGCGATCAGCTCGGTGGCCTTACCCTGCTGCCCCAACGCTTCGCCGATGATGGTCGTCTGGTTCTGCCAGGGGATTCCGTAATCCGCGAACTCCTTGGGCTGCGCCACCGTCGGCGCAATGGCACTGAGTTTGTCGTATTGCGCCTGAGTGAGCCCGGAGTAGGTGCCGACAATGAGGTCGGGTGTCGTGGCAGCGACCTTCTCCATCTGAATGGTGGTGCCCGCAGTTCCGATGATCTCGGGAGTCGCCCCGTTCAGCAGCGGCTGCGCCCAGGGCCACACTCCGTAGGGGTAATCGCCGTACCAGTCGAAGGTTCCGACCAAGGTCCCACCGAGCGCCAGGATCGCATCTTGATCGTTGTATCCGACACTGACGATCCGCTGCGGATCCTTGGGCAACTCCGTAGCCCCGAACTTGTGGGTGATCGATTCCGCAGAGTCACCGCTGGGAGGTGTGTCCTCGTCGTTCGAACTGGAGCAGGCTGCGGCGAATGCCAGCAACGCTCCCGACGTGCCGATCAGAAATCCGCGCCGGGTCAGCCGACCTGCGTCCGTTCGATCCATGTTCCTACCCCTTAAAGTCTGCTGGTTCGGTAGGTAAGGCTAGCCGATGAAAGCTTCATTCCGGCTAGTTCGACCGGCCCATTCGATGGCAGTACCGCGCCGTTCGGGCCACTATGGAGACATGACGCGCCAGGGCCCCTCGAAGGACATCGACGAATCGGATCTCGAAGTCACGCACCCCAAGGACTACGCCGCCGGAGTTCCGGCCGTTCTGGTGTCGCTGCAACGAGGAATCGAGCAGATGGGAGCCTTGCGGACCGCCCGAACGCTCACCAGACTCAACCAGCGACACGGCTTCGACTGCCCGGGGTGTGCGTGGCCGGAGACTCCCGGACATCGCAAGCCCGCCGAATTCTGCGAGAACGGAGCGAAAGCTGTCGCCGAGGAAGCAACGCTTCGCACCGTCACACCCGAATTCTTCGCGGAGCACTCGATCGCCGATCTCGAAGGCAAGACCGACTACTGGCTCGGACAGCAGGGGCGACTGACGCACCCGATGGTCCTGACGCCGGGAGCAACCCATTACCGGCCGATCGACTGGGACGGCGCGTACGCACTGATCGCCGAACATCTGAACGGCCTCGCATCGCCGGACGAAGCGGTGTTCTACACCTCCGGTCGCACGTCCAACGAAGCCGCGTTTCTCTACCAGTTGATGATTCGCAGCTACGGCACCAACAACATGCCCGACTGTTCCAACATGTGTCACGAGTCGTCCGGAAGCGCACTGACCGAATCCATCGGCATCGGCAAAGGCTCGGTGACGGTTCCCGACCTCGAGAACGCCGATCTCATCCTCATCGCCGGACAGAACCCCGGCACCAACCACCCTCGAATGCTCTCGACGCTGGAGAAGGCAAAGAGCAACGGCGCCAAGATCATTGCCATCAATCCTCTGCCCGAGGCGGGATTGCGCAGGTTCAAGGATCCACAGAAGGTGTCCGGCGTGATCGGGCACGGAGTCGACATCGCGGACGAGTTCCTGCAGATCCGGCTGGGCGGCGACATGGCGCTGTTCCAAGGCCTGGGGAAGCTGCTGCTCGAGCAGGAAGATCGCGCTCCCGGGACGGTCGTCGACCGTGCCTTCGTCGACCGGTACTGCGCCGGTTGGGACGAATACGAGAAGCACATCCGCGCGGTCGATCTCGACACGGTACTCGAGGCAACGGGTCTGTCGATGGCACAGCTCGAGGAAACGGCGGCCGCACTTGCCCGATCCGAGCGAACCGTCACCTGCTGGGCCATGGGGATCACTCAGCACACACACGGAGTCGCCACCATCGAAGAAGCAGTCAACCTGCTGCTCATGCGTGGAATGATGGGCAAACCCGGTGCCGGCGTTTGTCCGGTGCGAGGACACTCCAATGTCCAGGGTGACCGCACGATGGGCATCTGGGAAAAGATGCCGGAAGAGTTCCTGGCCGCGCTCGACACCGAGTTCTCGATCTCGAGTCCCCGCAAGCACGGATGGGACACCGTCGACGCAATCCGCGCCATGAACGCAGGCAAGGCAAGCTTCTTCATGGCGATGGGCGGCAACTTCATCCAGGCAAGCCCGGACACCGCAGCGACCGAAACAGCGTTGCGTCAATGCGAACTCACCGTGCAGGTGTCCACCAAGCTGAACCGCAGTCACGTGGTCCACGGGCAGACCGCGATCATCCTCCCCACCCTCGGACGCACCGACCTCGACGTCCAAGCCGGCGGAAAGCAGCTTGTCTCCGTGGAGGATTCGATGTCCATGGTGCACCTGTCGCGCGGACGCCTCACACCGGTCAGCCCCTACCTGCGTAGCGAAGTCGCCATCATCTGCCAACTCGCCCGCGAACTACTCGGCAACGATCACTCCGTCCGCTGGTCGGCCTTCGAGGGCAACTACGACCTGATCCGCGATTCCATCTCACGGGTAGTGCCAGGCTGCGAAAACTACAACTCCCGCGTTCGAGAGCCAGACGGATTCCAACTCCCCCACCCGCCGCGTGACTCGCGTGAGTTCCGCACGCACACCGGCAAAGCCAACTTCGGCGTGAACGACCTGCACTGGATACCCACTCCGAGTGGGCGCCTGATTCTGCAGACGATGCGCAGCCACGACCAGTACAACACCACGATCTACGGCCTCGACGACAGATACCGCGGCATCAAGGGCGGACGCAAAGTCATCCTCGTCAACGCCGAAGACATCACCGCGCTCGGATTCCGTGACGGCGATCTCGTCGACATCGTGTCCGAGTGGACAACACCCGACGGCACACTCGAAGAGCGTCGGGTCACGGAATTCCGCATCGTCTCCTACGACACCCCGCGCGGCAATGCTGCGGCGTACTACCCGGAGACAAATCCGCTCGTTCCCCTCGAACACGTTGCGGCCAAGTCGAACACGCCGGTGTCGAAGGCCGTCACCGTTCGACTCGAAGCATCGGGCGCCTGAGATGGGACGAGTCACCGCACGAACACCGGTCGTTCGAATCTCGGGTGATCGGGTCGTCACGCGCCCCGACACGCTGGCCGTCGAGGAACCACTCGAAATGAGAGTGGGCGGTCAGGTGCTGGCAGTGACGATGCGGACCCCCGGCAACGACGTCGACCTCGTGCACGGATTCCTTCTCAGCGAAGGTGTCATCGCCACCCGCGACGACGTGAGCGTCGTCCGCTACTGCGACGGCGTCGACGAATCCGGTGCGAACACGTACAACGTCCTCGACATCGCTCTCGCTCCCGGAGTGCCGTTGCCCGACCACACCACCGACCGCAACACCGTCGTCAGTTCCGCGTGCGGCGTGTGCGGCAAGACCTCGCTCGACGCCGTCCGAACCACGACGCGACATCCGCTGGTCGGTGACACGACTTCCGTCACCTCGACCATCCTGTCGGCCATGCCGGTCACACTGCGGGAGAGCCAACGGATCTTCGAGCGCACCGGTGGCCTGCACGCGGCCGGATTGTTCACCGCCACCGGCGAACTCCTGGCACTGCGCGAGGATGTCGGCCGTCACAACGCCGTCGACAAGGTGATCGGTTGGGCCATCACCGACGGCCGAGTGCCCCTCTACGACACGATCTTGATCGTCAGCGGTCGGGCGTCGTTCGAACTCGTCCAGAAGGCCGTCATGGCCGGCATTCCGATCCTCGGTGCTGTCTCCGCGCCGTCGTCGCTGGCCGTGGAACTAGCGCAGGAGTCCGGGCTGACTCTCGCCGGTTTCATCCGCGGCGATTCGATGAATATCTACTCGCACCCGCACCGAGTCGAGGTCACGTCGAACTCGCACGCAACTGAGCCGACAGTCGCACAGCGGAGTTGACTTCCCCGTAGCCCTCGTATCCACCCACCCGCTGCACGACCTCGAAGAACAGGTCTCCCCCGACGGTCGGGGTGAACAGGTGGAAGAACTCGCCGTGAGCGTCCGCGTCGTAAAGGATTCCGGTGCTGCGCATCCGGTCGAGCAGTTCCGGATTCAGTCCGAAACGTGCGTCCAGATCGTCGTAGTAGTTCGGGGAAATGGGTAGCGGAGCAAATCCCCAGTCCTGCATGGACGCAGCGGCACCGAAGATGTTCTCACACGCGAAGGCGACGTGGCTGACGCCGCCGCGACGGACCGTCGGCAGCCCACTTCGACTTCCCTCCACCATGTTCAGCGAGATGCGCAGGGTATGTCCGTCACCGCCTTGAACGAGCGTGAGCGCCTGGCTTCGCATGAGGCCGACAGAATCGGTGACGTCCTGCCCCTCGTGTGGTTGCATCTCGAACACGGACCGCAGGAGCAGCATGATGCCGTCCCAACTCTCCGCCGGAACTGCCAGTGCCACGTGGTCGATCCCGGTGAACACTGCGCCCTGTTCACGATTGCGCTCGGCGGGCAGCGGGTAGATCTCGAATGCCGATTCCCACGCTGCAGCGCTGCCGGGGCCACGAAGGTCGATCGATGTCGCATCGGTGACCTTCAGGCGTACGACGTCCGGTACCTCGGAGTTCTCGTCGCTCGACCCCGGCAACTGCACGCGCGTCGCCGGCACTTCGAGAGCCAGAGCGCGCTCTCCCCACACCTCGGGTTCGGTTGCCCGGATGCCGATCTGAGTGAGAACCGGTGGATCCGCAGGCAGCCCGGGCGCCGTCCACACTGTGCCCGCAGTCGCATCCACGGCAACGGTGAGCGGTCCGTGCCGCCACAACTGCAAATCGTGATCGTGGTGCCGTCCGACAAGATGAAAACCGACGCGGGAGAGCATCGAGTGCACCTGGTCCTGTTTCGCCGGACCCGCCGCGATTCGCAGAGACACGATTCCTTCGAGCGGCGTGCGCTCCGGGGCGGTGAACAGGGTGGGTCCACCGGCGGCAGGGTTCGCGGCGGCGACCTGTTCTTCCAGATGCAGGAGCGACCGATGAGCGTCGATTGCCGTCCGCTGGGTGTCCGCGCGGCGGAATACGTCGTTGAAGATCTCGAGCGACCACGGTCCGGCGTAACCGGTGGCGTAGACATGCTGAGCGAACGCACTGAGATCGAAGCTGCCCTGCCCCGGGAAGTTTCGGTGATGCCGGCTCCACTGGAGGATGTCCATCGCCAAGAATGGAGCGTCCGCCAACTGGAGGAAGAAGATCTTCTCGCCGGGAATCTCGCGAATTCCGGCGGGATCGTCACCGCGCGAGAGGATGTGAAAGCTGTCCAGACAGGTACCGAGCGAAGGATGGTCGACGCCCTCGACGATCTGCCACGCATGGCCGTACGTGTTGACGTGGGCACCCCACGCGAGCGCCTCATAGGCAACCTTCTTGCCGTGCTCGGACGCCAGTTCGGCGAGTGCTCCGAATTGCTCTGTCAACTGACCGTCATCGTGACTTGCGGTCGGCAGGGGCGAGGAGCACACCAGGAGCGTCTCGCACCCCAGTTGATCCATGAGCTCGAATTTGCGTTGCACTCGAACAAGATTCCGAGCAAATTGGGCCTCGTCCACCGTGTCGAAGTCACGGAACGGCTGATACAGATCGAGGGTCAAGCCCAGATCCGCAGCCCTCGTTCGTAATTCCTTCGGGGACCACGGCGAAGCAACAAAATCCGGCTCGAACACCTCGAAGCCGTCGAAGCCGGCAGCAGCGATGGCGTCGAGCTTCTCCTCGAGAGTGCCACTGAGCGATACCGTCGCGATCGACGTCCGGACCGGGGCACTCACAGCGCTGCCGCAGTCTGTTCGCCGTGTACAAGTTCCGTCATGTGCGCGAGCATGCGCTTACTGTCGGGCTCGATGCCCGTGAAGATCCGGAACGCGTCGACGGCCTGGAAGACAGTCATTCCGCCTCCGCTGAGCGTCGGGGCTCCGATCAACCTTGCCTGACGCAACAGTTCGGTTTCGAGTGGACGGTAGACGATTTCGGCCACCCACAGATCAGGGCGAAGCAGATCTGGCGAGAACGCCATTCCGGGATGAGCCGCCATTCCCATCGGCGTCGCGTGGATCAATCCGTTTGCCTTGCCGAGCACTTCGGCGAGGTCGCTCGTATGCCGCGCCTCGACAACCTGCGCCGGAAACTGCTGCGCGAAGGTTTGTGCAAGTTCCTGCGCGCGAGGCAGGCTCGAATCGACCAACGTCAGTGTCCCGACGCCACGGGTGAGCGCGGCATAGGCAACCGCCGCACCGGCTCCGCCGGCACCGAGCTGCACGACACGATCGAGCTGTGCTCCGGGAAGTCCGTCGTCGAAATTTCGGCCGAAGCCCGACCAATCGGTGTTGTGTCCGATCGCCTTGCCGGAGTCGAAGAGGACCGTGTTCACCGCGCCGAGCCGGCTCGCATCGGGCGAGAGCTCGTCGAGGTGCTCGATCACCAACTGCTTGCACGGGTGAGTGATGTTGAGGCCGCGGAACCCGAAACGTCGTGCATAGGTGAGAAGTTCACCGATGTCCGACGGCGCCATGCCCATCACGTCGAGATCGAGGATGCGGTAGACGTACGGAAGACCCTGTCTGCGCCCTTCTTCCTCGTGCATGATCGGAGTCAAAGAGGCTCCGATTCCGGTGCCGATCAGACCGCAGAGCATCGAATCGCTCATCAGTTCTTCCCTTCTCGGATGCAGACGAATTCGACTGCGGCGCTGTATCCGTCGATTCCCAATCCACAGATGACGGCGTCGGCGATGCCGGAGACATACGAGTGGTGACGGAATTCTTCGCGACTGTGGATGTTGCTGATGTGCACCTCCACGACGGGGACATCGAGTGTGACCAGAGCGTCACGCAACGCAACGGAGGTATGCGAGTACCCACCGGGATTGATGACGATGCCCGCGACTCTTCCCCTGGCCTCGTGGATCCAATCGATCAGTTGGCCCTCGTGGTTCGACTGCCTTGCCTCGACCACCGCTCCGAACTTCGCGGCCGCCGCTTCACAGCGGGAAACGACGTCGTCCAGCGTGTCTCTCCCGTAGAACTCCGGTTGGCGCTGGCCCAACAAATTCAAGTTGGGCCCGTTGAGGACCAGGACCGGTAGAGATGAAGTCATCAGGGGCACCTCGGGGTTGACGCTCGAAACTAATGTACGAACTAGTGAGTTAGTTCACTGGACGTTACTCCCCCCGACGCGGACTCGACAAGCAAAGTCGACAAACTGCTGACAGATAGAGTGAGCACATGGTTTCCGAGCAGTCAGTGAACTCCGTGGTGTCGAAGCCGGAGAAACGACGCCGAAACAGCGATCTGACCAGGGTGAACATCATCGCCGTCGCCACCGAGGAGTTTGCCGACAAAGGCTTTGCCGGCGCCCGAGTGGACGAGATCGCAACCAAGACTCACACCACCAAGCGCATGATCTACTACTACTTCACCGACAAGGAAGGGCTGTACAAGTCAGTCCTCGAGCATGCGTACAGCGTCATTCGTGCGCAGGAACGCGAACTCGACCTCGAGGGGTTGAACCCCACCGCAGCAGTCCGCGCCTTGGCCGAACTCACCTTCGACCACCACGAACAACACCCGAATTTCATTCGGCTCGTGGCCAACGAGAACATGCTCCGCGGCGAGCACATCGAGAAATCCGAGCTACTCAGCGGCCTCGGCGCCCCCGCCGCCGACCTGGTCTCGCAGATCCTCCACGACGGACAGCAGTCGGGAGCATTCCGCTCCGACGTAGATGCTCTCGATATTCACATGTTGATCAGCAGTTACTGCGTCTTTCGTATCGCCAATCGTTACACCTTCAAAGCGCTCTTCGACCGCGATCTGACCGACTCGACGCATCGTGAGCATCTTCGAACAATGCTCGGCGACATGGTTGTTGCGTTCTTGACCTCGAAGGCGCCGTCCTGACCCACCCCGAAGTCCGAAAAATCCCCCTACGGTGGTGAGTGGAACTCACAGCTGCCACCGGGAGGAATGACGTGACCGAGAATTACGTAGACGGGCTTTCACTCGACGAGAAGGCGTCGTTGACGTCCGGCTCGGATTTCTGGCACAGCCAGTCCGTTGCCGGCATCGAATCGATACTCCTTACCGACGGTCCGCACGGAGTCCGGAAACAACCCGAGGGCGGCGACGCACTCGGACTCGGCCACAGCATTCCCGCGACGTGTTTCCCACCGGCGGTCGGGTTGGGCTCGTCGTGGAACCTCGACCTCATCCGCCAGGTCGGTGAGGCTCTGGGCGACGAGGCCAAAGCCGAACAGGTCTCGGTCCTCCTCGGCCCAGGCATCAACATCAAACGATCACCCTTGTGTGGCAGGAACTTCGAATACGTCTCCGAGGACCCATTCCTCTCCGGCCGCGTCGCGGCAGCCCTGATCACCGGCATCCAGTCTCGCGGCGTCGGAACCTCGCTCAAGCACTTCGCTGTCAACAACCAAGAACACGACCGGATGAGAGTCAGTGCCGACGTCGACGAACGGACGCTGCGCGAGATCTATCTGGCCGGCTTCGAATACGCCGTCAAGACCGCGGCCCCGACGACGGTCATGTGCTCGTACAACAAGATCAACGGTGTGTACTCGAGCCAGAACCATTGGCTGCTCACCGAGGTACTCCGCGAACAGTGGGGCTTCGACGGCCTCGTCGTTTCGGACTGGGGAGCGGTCAACGACCGCGTGGCGGCACTCGCCGCGGGCCTCGACCTGGAAATGCCGCCGACCGGAACCGATACCCAGATCGTCGACGCCGTGCGCGGCGGCGACCTGGACGAATCAGTGCTCACCACTGCCGCCGAGCGCCTGGCGACGCTGGTGGCACGCACCGCCGCCGCGCGCACCGAAGGCCACACGTACGACGTCGAGCGTCACCACGAACTGGCACGGACCGCTGCAGCGGAGTCCGCTGTCTTGCTGGCCAACGACGGAGAACTACTGCCGCTGACCCCCGGCGGGCAAACCGTCGCGGTGATCGGCGAATTCGCGTGCAGCCCGCGGTACCAGGGAGCCGGCAGTTCACAGGTGGTCCCGACCAAGCTCGACAATGCCTTGGACGCGATCCTCGACCTCGAAGGCGCCGACCGCGTCACTTTCGCACCGGGCTTCACCTTCGACGGCACTCCGGACGACGACATGGTCACCGAGGCTGTCGACGCCGCACGCCGCGCCGACGTCGCGGTGCTGTTCCTCGGACTACCGTCCGCCACGGAATCCGAAGGATTCGACCGAACCGACATCGAACTGCCGGCTGACCAGATCGCCCTGCTGGAAGCGGTCCACGGCGCGAACCCGAACACGGTCGTCGTGCTCGCCAACGGCGGTGCGGTTGCGATCGAGCCTTGGAAGGATCATGCCGCCGCAATCCTCGAGGGCTGGCTACTCGGCCAGGCGGGCGGCTCGGCGATTGCCGATCTTCTGTTCGGCATCACGAATCCGTCCGGCCGCCTGACGGAGACCATTCCGCTTCGCCTCCAAGACAATCCGTCGTATCTGCATTTCCCGGGATCACAGCAGCACGTCCGCTACGGCGAAGGCCTGTACGTGGGATACCGCTACTACGACTCCGCGCTGCGCGAAGTGGCGTACCCGTTCGGGTTCGGGCTGAGCTACACCACCTTCGACATCACCGATACCTCCGTCGAGGCCGGTGAGAACTCCGCCGAAGTGACCGTCACCGTGCGCAACAGCGGCGACCGATCGGGCAGCAGCGTCGTTCAGGTCTACGTCCACGACGCCTCGGCAAGCATCGATCGACCCGCGCAGGAATTGAAAGGCTTCGCCAAGGTCCACCTCGACCCCGACGAATCCGCGACTGTGACCATCACGCTCGACAGCAGGGCATTTGCCTATTGGTCTGTCACGGAAAAGGACTGGGCGATCGACGCCGGCGACTACGAGATCCGCGTCGGCTTCTCGTCTCGGGACATCGCAACCACCGACACGATCACCCTGGCCGGGAACGTCGGCGTCGGCACGCTCGACGCCATGTCGACCATCGGCGAATGGCTCGCCCATCCCGTCGGCAGCGCAGTTCTCGGCGCCGCCATGGCTGCCGCAGCGGGCGACGGTGCACAGGCGGTCAGCCCCGAGATGATGGCACTCGCAGGCTCGATGCCGCTCGGAAAACTCGCCACCTTCGGCCTCGGGATCACCGAGGAACAGGTGGAGCAGTTGGTGGCGGCCGCAGCACAGCCGGCCTCCTAACTCTCTGAACTGCGGTTTCGACGAGCAGCGTGACCGCCAGTAGATTTTTATGAACTATTTGGTTAATAATCTTGTGTAGTTGCTGTGGCGTCGGTTACATTCCTTGTATCGCTCTCCGCACAGACGTTCTTGATACGAACACAATCGGCGGATGTAGAGCCTCCACGACGCTTCCACCCAGGAGATGAGCATGTCAGCTAGCACGGTTACACCGTCCGAGCCCGAGGCGGGATCCTTGGCAAGGCCGGATACGACCAAGGTCAAGCGCGCCGCAACATCGTCGTTTCTCGGCAGCATGCTCGAGTACTACGACTTCTACATCTACGCCTCCGCCGCTGCGCTCATCTTCCCCACGGTGTTCTTCCCGGACAGCGGACATGCGGCTCTGCTCTCGCTGGCCACCTTCGGTGTCGCGTACGTCGCGCGTCCCCTCGGCGCTGTAGTCCTCGGCCATTTCGGTGACCGCGTCGGCCGCAAGAAGATCATGCTGCTCACGCTCATTCTGATGGGCGCAGCCACCTTCCTCATCGGATGTATTCCCAGCGCCGATTCGATCGGAGTTCTTGCACCGATCCTTCTTGTCCTGATGAGAATCGCCCAGGGCATCTCCGCTGCCGGTGAACAGAGCGGTGCCAGCTCACTGACGCTCGAACACGCCCCCGAAGGCCGACGCGCGTTCTTCTGCAGTTGGACCCTCAACGGCACCCAGGCCGGCTTCATCCTCGCCAGCCTCGTATTCCTGCCCATCGCCGCGCTCCCCGACGACATCCTCTACACGTGGGGCTGGCGAATCCCGTTCTGGGGCAGCCTGATCGTTCTGGTCGCGGCATACATCATGCGTCTCAAGCTCGAAGAGCCCGAAGAGTTCACCGAGCAGCAGGAGTCGAAGGCCGTCGCCAAATTGCCTGTTGCCGATCTTCTTCGCACCCACAGCGCAAATCTGATTCGCGTGATCTGCTGCGCTTTCATCGCCGTCGTCTCGACCATCTTCTCCGTCTTCGGTCTCGCTTTCGCCACCACCGAAGAAGTGGGGATTCCGAAGTCGACCATGCTCTGGGTTGCCATCGCAGCCAACGCCGTAGCCCTGCTCAGTCAGCCCGCCTGGGCGATGCTCTCCGACCGGATCGGTCGCAGGCCGCTGTTCATCGGTGGCGCCCTCGGTAGCGCGGTGTTCATCTACGTGTACTTCGGCGCAATCGCCAGCGGCAACGTTCCCCTGATCTTCCTCGCCGCAATCGGATTGATGTCCGTCTTCTACGCTGCCCCGAATGCCATCTGGCCGTCGTTCTACTCCGAGATGTTCAACACCAAGGTCCGCTACTCGGGCATTGCGATCGGCACCCAGGTCGGCTTCGCCCTCGCAGGCTTTGCCCCCGCCATCGGCAACGCCCTCATGGGCGGCGACAAGACACACTGGATGCCCGTTGCCATTCTGACTTCGGTGGCCTGCGTCATCTGCGCGATCTCGGCGTTCACCGCCAAGGAGACTTTCCGCACCCCCCTCAAGGAGCTCGGCAACCCGATCTAGCCGACCACCCCACAGACACCCTGCACGAACGACTGTGTTGCGCGAACGACTGTGGCCCGGCATCTCGCGAGAGATACCGGGCCACAGTCGTTTTGAGTTTTCTACGCCGTCTTGTCGCGACGCTCGCCACGTTCCGGCTTACGCGGAACGATGGTCGGAAGTACGTTGTCGTTGACGGTCTCCGCGGTGACGACCACCTTTTCGACGTCGTCACGGCTGGGGATGTCGTACATCACCGGAAGAAGAACCTCTTCCATGATGGCGCGCAGGCCACGAGCGCCGGTTCCACGCAAGATCGCCTGATCGGCGATAGCGTCGAGCGCTTCTTCGGTGAACTCGAGTTCAACGCCGTCCATGTCGAACAGGCGACGATACTGCTTGACGAGAGCGTTCTTGGGCTCCGACAGGATCTGAACGAGCGATTCCTTGTCGAGGTTGGTCACCGACGCGATCATCGGCAGTCGGCCGATGAACTCCGGAATCAGACCGAACTTGATCAAATCCTCCGGCATGACCTCGGCGAAACGATCGACCGTATCCAGTTCGGCCTTCGACCGAACCTCGGCACCGAATCCGATACCGCGCTTGCCGACACGATCGGAGACGATCCGCTCGAGACCTGCGAAAGCGCCCGCGACGATGAACAGCACGTTCGTGGTGTCGATCTGAATGAATTCCTGGTGCGGATGCTTACGGCCACCCTGCGGCGGGACGCTTGCCTGCGTACCTTCGAGGATCTTCAGCAACGCCTGCTGAACACCTTCGCCGGACACGTCACGCGTGATCGACGGGTTCTCGCTCTTACGGGCGATCTTGTCGACCTCGTCGATGTAGATGATTCCGGTCTCGGCGCGCTTGACGTCGTAGTCGGCAGCCTGAATCAGCTTGAGCAGAATGTTCTCGACGTCCTCACCGACGTAACCGGCCTCGGTCAACGCCGTCGCGTCAGCGATGGCGAACGGGACGTTGAGCATCTTCGCGAGAGTCTGAGCGAGATACGTCTTGCCACAGCCGGTGGGGCCGAGCATCAAGATGTTGGATTTCGCGAGCTCAACCGTCTCACCCCGCGCGTCACGGCCCTTGTCGCCGGCCTGAATGCGCTTGTAGTGGTTGTAGACGGCCACGGCCAACGTCCGCTTGGCGGAGTCCTGACCGATGACGTAGTTCTCGAGGAATTCTCGGATCTCCGCAGGCTTGGGAAGCTCGTCGAGCTTGACCTCGCTCGATTCGGCCAATTCCTCTTCGATGATCTCGTTGCAGAGGTCGATGCACTCGTCGCAGATGTACACCCCGGGTCCTGCAATGAGCTTTTTGACCTGCTTCTGACTCTTACCGCAGAAAGAGCACTTGAGCAGATCCCCGCCGTCGCCGATGCGTGCCATCTCGTGAGGTCCCTACTTTCCATCATGTACGTGCACTCGCCGCCACTCGATCGGTCGAGACGCTCCGCAGTACTTCGGTAGTTGTCAGATCAGACAAACTGATCGAACAAATCTGGTCGAACAATCGCAGAACGCCGGTCGAGAACCAGCCCGTGAAGTGACGGTACCCGCAGATCCCGAACGGGGTCGACCTGTTCTCGGCGTTTCGTCTGCGGATAAAAAAGAAAAGAGTCGAGATTTCAGCCTGGCAAGCGCTCCACCAGGCACTTCTCGACGTGTCCGCCTCGTGTCGGGAATCGGGTAACAGATCCTCGACACGAGGCGGAAATCGACTACTTCTGTGCGCTGAGCTTCCGGTAAGCCAGCACGTCGTCGATGATGCCGTACTCCTTGGCCTGCTCGGCCGTGAGGATCTTGTCGCGATCGGTGTCGACGCGGATGGTCTCCGGATCCTTACCCGTGTGCAGCGACAGCGTGCTCTCCATGAGCCGACGCATACGCTCGATCTCCGCAGCCTGGATCTCCAGATCGGAAACCTGACCCTGGATGCCGCCCGTAGCCGGCTGGTGGATCAGAATGCGCGAGTTGGGGAGCGCGAAGCGCTTGCCCGGCGTACCGCCGGCCAGAAGCACGGCAGCTGCCGAAGCAGCCTGACCGAGGCAGACGGTGGAAATGTCGGCACGGACGTACTGCATCGTGTCGTAGATCGCCATCAGCGCGGTGAAAGAACCACCGGGCGAGTTGATGTACATCGTGATGTCGCGGTCCGGATCCTGCGATTCGAGAACCAGCAACTGCGCCATGAGGTCGTTGGCGGACACGTCGTCGACCTGCGAGCCGAGGAAGATGATGCGCTCCTCGAACAGCTTGTTGTACGGGTCGGACGTCTTGACGCCGTAGCTGGTCTGCTCCGTGAACTGGGGCAGGATGTAACGCGATTGGGGGCCCGACGGCGCCTGGCCGCCCAGCGAGTTAGCTCCGAAAAGATTGGTCATCAGTTCTCCAAAGTATGAATTGGGCAGCGAAAGGATGGGCGAACCGGCTCAGTTGCCGGTGCCGCCGGCCTGATTCGCACGGGAGACGACGTGGTCGACGAAGCCGTACTCGAGAGCTTCCTTCGCCGTGAACCAACGGTCACGATCGGAGTCCGCGGTGATCTGCTCGACCGTCTGGCCGGTGTGCTGAGCAATCAGCTCGGCCATTTCGCGCTTGGTGTGCTTGAACTGCTCGGCCATGATCGCGATGTCACTGGCGGAACCACCGATGCCGGCGGACGGCTGGTGCATCATGATGCGGGCGTGAGGCAGTGCGTAGCGCTTGCCCTTGGTGCCTGCCGAGAGCAGGAACTGACCCATCGACGCCGCAAGGCCCATGCCGAAGGTGGCGATGTCGCACTCGGCGAACTGCATCGTGTCGAAGATCGCCATACCTGCGGTCACGGATCCACCGGGCGAGTTGATGTAGAGCGAGATGTCTCGCGTCGGGTCCTCGGCCGAGAGCAGCAGGATCTGTGCGCACAGCTTGTTGGCGATGTCGTCGTCGACCTGGGTACCGAGGAAAATGATGCGCTCTCGCAGCAAGCGCTCGTACACCGAGTCGCTGAGGTTCAACCCAGCGGTCGCTGAAGTCATGGCGGGACTCTGCAAAGTCTCCAGGTGATTGGAAGTCACGGTACCTGCCTTCTATGTGGATCTACTTGTGCGGTGGATCGTCTATGCGAAACACTTCTACTGACACAGACAGTAACGAAGTAGGGCGGCACCGGAGTCCCGGTGCCGCCCTACTTCGCTCAAAGCGGAAAACTCAGTGCAGTCGATCGTGGTGAAAACACCCGTCCGCCTGCGTTTTTACTTGTCTTCGCTCTCGGCGGAATCAGACTCGTCCGCTTCGGTTTCGGCCTCACTGCTGCCGAACAGCTCTGCGGTGTCGACAACTGCGCCGGAGGTGTCCTTGACACCGGCCGACTCGACGACGGACGCGAGAGCCTTGCCACGACGGACGTCTGCGAAGACGGCGCCGAGCTGGTTGGCCTGCTGGATCTGCTGGATGAACTGCTCAGGAGCCATGCCGTAACGCTGCGCCTGGAACAGGATGCGCTCGGTGAGCTCGTCCTGACCGACGGTGACGTTGCCCGCATCGGCAATCGAGTCGAGCAAGAGCTGCGTCTTGACGGAGCGCTCAGCGGCTTCCTGTGCATCCTTGTCGAACTCTTCGCGGCTGCTGCCCTGTTCTTCGAGGAGCTTGTTCAGTGCCTCTTCGTCGTGATCGAGACCGTGAACGGCGTCGTGCAGTGCAGCGTCGACCTCAGCCTTGACGACAGCCTCCGGCAACGGAACCTCGACGGTCTCGAGCAGCTGCTCGAGAACCTTGTCGCGGATCTGACCGGCCTGCTCGACCTTGCGGACGCGTGCGACGCGCTCACGGAGGTCAGCCTTCAGTTCTTCCAGGGTGTCGAACTCGCTGGCGAGCTGAGCGAACTCGTCGTCCTCAGCCGGAAGCTCACGCTCCTTGACCGTCTGCACGGTCACGGTGACAACAGCTTCCTTGCCTGCGTACTCGCCGGCGACCAGCGTCGACGTGAAGTCCTTGGACTCCCCCGCCTTGAGGCCGATGATGGCTTCGTCGAGGCCCTCGATGAGCTGGCCCGAACCGACCTCGTGCGACAGTCCGCTCGCGGTTGCCTCGGCAACGTTCTCGCCGTCGACGGTGGCCGACAGATCGATGGAGACGAAGTCGCCGTCCTCGACTGCGCGGTCGACGCCGGTGAGGGTACCGAAACGCTGACGCAGCGAAAGCAGCTGCTCTTCGATAGCTTCGTCGGTGATCTCGATCGGATCGACCTCGACGTTGATGGAGCTGAAGTCAGGGAGCTCGATCTCGGGGCGCACGTCGACCTCGGCGGTGAACTCGAGGAGCTCGCCGTCTTCGATCTTGGTGACCTCGATCTCGGGCTGGCCGATGGCCTTCACGCCGGCGCTGGTGACAGCCTCGGAGTAACGCGACGGCAGAGCGTCGTTGACGACCTGCTCGAGCACAGCGCCACGACCGACACGCGCTTCGAGGAGGCGGGCCGGAGCCTTGCCGGGACGGAAGCCGGGGAGACGAATCTGCTGCGCGAGGGCCTTGTAGGCCTTGTCGAAATCAGACTTGAGTTCCGCGAAGGGCACCTCAACGTTGATACGGACTCGCGTCGGGCTGAGCTGCTCGACGGTGCTCTTCACGAAACTTCGCTCCTTCGTCTGGTCTTGCTCACAACTTGTGTTGAATCGGTACTGCTGTCTGGCGCGGCACTTCACTCCCGGACTTACTGGAGGTGAAGTGCCATGTACGTACTTGTCGGGATGACAGGATTTGAACCTGCGACCCTCCGCTCCCAAAGCGGATGCGCTACCAAGCTGCGCTACATCCCGTTTCCGATCACATGAAACACACGATACGGCCATCCGAGGCCACTAAGACAGCGGGCCACAAAGGCAGCCACCATCGGTGACCGCGCACAACCCTATCGCGCTCACTACTCTCTCACGAACCCGACCGCCATTTGTACACGGCCCGGCTGTCGACCCCGTCAGTATGTCATCCGACGGCAGCCGCATACAGCAGCCACATACAGCCTTGCCTCAACTGCCATTCAGAGCCGGAATCAGAAGTCGCGCCTGCGGCCGAGACACCCCGACTCGCCGAGCAATTCGCCAATTCCCCAGGTGAACGACGGTCTCGAACTTCTCCGACCCCCCGATTATGAAATCCGGTGGGGCATTGGGTACAGTTTCGTATCGCAGACGACGAACACGGCGATCCCGAGTTGTCGTATGCACGGGGATGTAGCTCAATGGTAGAGCCTCAGTCTTCCAAACTGATCACGCGGGTTCGATTCCCGTCATCCCCTCCATCAGGAGGGAAACTCCCCAAAAGATCCGCATCGGCCCAGCCGGTGCGGATTTTTTGTATTCCGACTTTGTCCACTCAGACCACTCCCCTGCGGTCCGTATCCTGGAGTTGTCCGGATCGATTCTGCTCGGGAGGCCACGTGACCACGATTCTTCTCATACTCGTCGTTCTGGCCGTAGTCGTATTCCTGGTCATGAAAAGCCAGCAACGCGGTTCCGGCCACAGCGCAACACAACTCGACGATGCGAAAGCCGATGCCCGGCAGTCGATCGAACGCCTCGGCGGTCAGGTCTACAACCTGACCGGCAGTGACGACGCGTCGCGCCAAGCCCTCGCCGACGCGGCCGAACGGTACAACGCCGCAGGCTCGCAGATCGATCAGGCCGCAACGCCGGTCCAAGCACGTCTCGCGAAACAGACTGCACTGGAAGGGCTTTACTACATCCGCGCGGCACGGGTGGCGATGGGCATGGATCCGGGACCGGAAGTTCCTTCCATCGACGGACAGAAGGCTGCCGGTTCGGTCACCGAAGACCGTGAGGTCGAATTCGAGGGCCGCAAGGTCGCCGCATCACCCAATCCGTCGTCGCACACACCCAACTACTACCCCGGCGGCCGAGTCGCCGGACGCCCGGTCCCGGCCGGCTGGTACTCCGAACCCTGGTGGAAGCCTGCACTCGTCGCCGGCTCCTGGGGTCTGGGTTCGATGATGCTGTTCTCGACCATGTTCTCCGGCATGGCCGGGGTTCCTTACGGCGCAGAGGCTTTCGCCCAGGGTGGCGATCCCGGCGCCGACACAGGCTCCGGTGACTCGGGAGATCAGGGTATGGACGCCGGTGATCCCGGCGCCGACCAAGGAAGTATCGACAACACGGACTACACCGCTGACGGCGGAAGCGACTGGTCTGGTGGCGACGGAGGCGGAATGGATTTCGGGGGCGGCGGGGACTTCGGCGGCTTCGACTTCTAAGCCGACTGACACACCGGGCACCAGAACAGGTTTCGTGCCTTCATGACGGAATGCAGGATCGGTGTGCCGCACACGCGGCACGGCGATCCTGCTCTTCTGTAGACATAGGTACGCGGACGATCCTTCGCGTACGCCGGATCTCCGTTGTCGTGCTCGGCGCGAACGACGTGCATCTTCCCCCGTCTGACGCCGACTTTCATCAATTCGACTAGGTCTGCCCACATGGCGGTCCACTCGCCGTGAGAGACGAGATTCCCCGGTCGTTCAGGGTTGATTCCGTGACGAAAGAGAAGTTCGGCGCGATAGACGTTGCCGACACCCGCCAGGACCGCCTGGTCCATCAGCAGGGCGCCGATTGCCGTCTTGGACTTGGAGATTCGCAACCAGGCCTTCTCTGGATCCGCGTCGCGGCGCAGTGGGTCCGGCCCGAGTCTGGCCTCGATCGCGGCGACCTGAGGAGGTAGCAGGACTTCGCAGGCGGTGGGACCACGAAGGTCGGTGCCGAAGTCGGCACCGACCATTCGCATCCGGACCTGGCCTACCGGTTCTTCCATCGGCAGGGTGACGTCGGTGAACTTTCCGTACAACCCGAGGTGTACGTGAACTGTCAGACCGTTGTCGTACGTGTGCCAGAGGTGCTTTCCCCAGGCATCCGAGGACGTGAGTACGTGTCCGTCCACCAGGCGCGCGTCCTCGGCGAATCTGCCTTGCGGACTGAGGACGCGGACCGGTGAACCGACGAACTTGCGGGCATGCAACCGTGCCAGCCGGTGCAGGGTATGACCTTCAGGCACGGAACAACTTTCGGATCAGGCTTGCGGCAGAGCCGGTGCGACGCCGGTCTTCTCGTACTCGGACAGGATGTCGATACGACGCTGGTGGCGCTCTTCACCCGACCATGCGGTGGCGAGGAAAGCGTCGACGATGGCAAGCGATTCCTCGAGGGAATGCATACGTCCGCCGATGCCGATCAGCTGAGCGTTGTTGTGCTCACGTGCCAGCTTCGCCGTTTCGACGCTCCAAGCGAGGGCGCACCGTGCGCCGGGAACCTTGTTCGCTGCGATCTGCTCGCCGTTGCCACTGCCACCCAGGACGATTCCCAGGCTGCCCTCGTCGGCGACGACGCGCTTTGCGGCTTCGATGCAGAAAGCCGGGTAGTCGTCCACGGCGTCGTACTCGTGAGCACCACAGTCGATGGCCTCGTGGCCGTTCGCTTTCAGGTGTTCGATGATCTCGTTCTTACGTTCGAATCCGGCATGGTCGGCACCCAGGTATACGCGCATGGCGACAATTCTCTCAGGCCCGACCAGCCGGGCGCACCCGGGTCGACGTCACACTTTCAGGAACACGCATCGCCGCGCGAGCACACCTATCGTGGTGCCCATGTACCCCGTCAACGGCCAGGCCGCTGCACCCGCCCTTCGTATGTCACCGGGCAGTGACGCCGTTCGCCACCCGTGGGAAATCCCGCTACTCGTGCTCGCGGTGCTGACGACGGTCGTCACTTATGTGGTGGCGATCGTTCTGATCGCTGCGGGTGATCTGTCGACGTGGATCCTCGTGGTGCTCGCGGCTCCGATCCTGCTGTTCCTTGCGCGAGGTCAGCTGTACGGATCGCAACAGGTCAACGGAATCAAGATGACGCCTTCACAGTTTCCGGAGGGGTATCAGCTCGTTGCCGAGGCTGCGGCACGGTTCGGCATGAAAACTCCGCCGGATGCCTACGTCGTGCTGGGGAACGGACGGATCAACGCGTTCGCGTCGGGGCACGGATTTCGCCGTTTCGTCGTCGTCTACAGCGACCTGTTCGAAGTCGGTGGGCAGGCACGCGAGCCCGATGCGCTCGCATTCATCATCGGCCACGAGGTCGGCCACATCGCTGCCGGGCATGCGTCGTACTGGCGCCAGTGGGGACAGTTCGCGTCGAACTACATTCCGGTGATCGGATCTTCGCTGTCGCGTTCCATGGAGTACACGGCGGACAACTTCGGCTTTCACATGCGTCCGCAGGGTGCACCGGGCGCGATGGGCGTCCTCGGCGCGGGAAAGTATCTGGTGGGTCTGGTCGGGTTCGACGAACTGGCCGATCGGGCGACACTCGAATCCGGGTTCTTCCCGTGGTTCGTCAACATCTTGTCGTCGCATCCGGTGCTGACCTGGCGTGCGGCTGCGCTTCGCAACCGCACGCACTCAGGGCATCTGTTCTTCCGGCCGGGCCAGCTCTACCGAAATCCGGCGCTCACTGCCGCTCAGTCGAACTGAGGATCCTCGTTGCGGGTCCGCTTGAGCTCGAAGAAGTGGGGGTAGCCGGCCAGCGCTACTGCGCCGTCCCACACCTTGCCTGCGTCCTCGCCGCGCGGGATGCGTGAGAGCACGGGGCCGAAGAACGCCACGCCGTTGACATGGATCGTCGGGGTTCCGACGTCGGGTCCGACGGCGTCCATGCCCTTGTGGTGGCTCTCGCGCAGAGCCTCGTCGTACTTGTCGGTGTCGGCGGCCTCGGCCAGTTCAGGTGGCAGGCCGACCTCGGCGAGGGACGACTTGATGACGTCGGCGAAGTCCTTGTTGCCCTCGTTGTGAATCTTCGTCCCCATAGCCGTGTACAGCGGCAGCAGGATCTCGTCACCCTTCAGCTGCGCTGCAGCGATGGCGACACGGACCGGGCCCCAGGCCTTGGTCATCATCTCCCGGTACTCGTCGGGAAGGTCACGGCCCTCGTTGAGAACCGCAAGGCTCATCACGTGGAACTTGGCCTCGATGTCGCGTACCTGCTGGGCCTCGAGAATCCAGCGTGAGGTGATCCAGCACCACGGGCAGAGCGGATCGAACCAGAAGTCAGCAGTGTCCGTGGTCTTGCTCGAGGTTGCGCTCACGAAGAAACTCCCTATCAGTTCATGTCGGTCAGGTCATATCAGTTCGGGGACATACTCCCGTTCTGCCAACAATCATGAACCCGCAATCCTTCCCGCGCTTTCCCCCGAACCACCTCCCGATCGCAGTAGTGTCGAAAAGAAACGAGTACGAAGGAGTGGTTCAGTAATGAGCACCAACCGGAGATTCGTGATCGTCGGCGGCGGGCTCGCGGGCGCAAAGATCGCAGAAGCCCTGCGTGACAGAGATTTCGACGGTGAGATCACCGTATTGAGTGAAGAAGACCACCTCCCGTACGAGCGTCCGCCGCTGTCGAAAGAGTTCTTCGCAGGCAAGAAGACACTCCCCGAATTCACCGTCCACGACGGCGAGTGGTTTCGCGACCATCGCGTCGATCTTCGCCCGGGAACGACGGCAACGGCCATCGACCCCGCTGCGCACACCGTGTCACTTCCGGACGGTTCCACGATCAGGTACGACAAGCTCGCCTTGGCCACCGGTTCGCGGTCGCGGCGCCTCGACATCCCGGGGTCCGACGCCGAGGGTGTTCACTACGTGCGAACAGTCGATCAGGCCGCCGCGCTGCTGCGCACCCTGGCCGCCGACAAGAAGCTCGTCGTGGTCGGTGCCGGCTGGATCGGCCTCGAAATTGCCGCGTCGGCTCGCGGTTTCGACGTCGAGGTCACCGTGCTCGAACATGCCGGCCTTCCGCTCGAATCGACCCTCGGCCCGGAAATGGGTGAGGTCTTCGCCGCGCTGCACCGCCAGAACGGGGTGGACTTACGCACCGGCACGGACGTCACCGCAATCTCTGTCGACGGCGGTCACGCCTCGGGTGTCACTTTGAGTGATGGAACCGTGATTCCGGCCGACGCCGTGTTGATCGCTGTCGGCGCATTGCCGAACACCGAGTTGGCATCGGAGGCGGGTATCGACGTCGAGAACGGGGTTCTCGTCGACGCCGGTCTGCAGAGCAGCGACCCCGACGTGGTCGCAGTGGGTGACATCGCGGCCGCACAGCATCCGATTCTGAATGCACGAATTCGGGTGGAGCACTGGGCAAACGCACTCAACCAACCCGAGACGGCCGCAGAGACCATGTTGGGACGGCCCGCCGAGTACGTCCGCATGCCGTATTTCTTCACCGATCAGTACGACCTCGGAATGGAATACGTAGGTCACGCACCGCACGGCGGCTACTCCCGTGTCGTCACTCGCGGCGACGTCGACAAGCGCGAGTTCCTGGCATTCTGGCTCGATTCCGCGAACAAGGTGCTCGCCGGCATGAACGTGAACATCTGGGATGCCGGTGACGCCATCAAGGAATTGGTCGCGTCTTCGCGTCCCGTCGATCCGGAGCGGTTGGCCGATCCGGAGATTCCGCTGGCAGAAGTGTCCGCTTGAGTGAAGTCGTTCTCTTCGTGATGGGATGGACGTAATAGATCCGCACCATCTACGAGGAGATCTTTGTGGTCGCACCGAACCTGACACGCGAAACCGCAGCGCAACGGTCAGCAATCCTGACCGTCGAGAACTACCTGATCGAACTCGATCTCACCGACGGCAAAGACGCACCCGGCGAGGAGACGTTCTCCTCGAAGACCACCGTCACGTTCACCGCCACGGCCGGAGCAAGCAGCTTCATCGACATCGTCGCGGCCAGAGTCCATTCCGCGGTCCTCAACGGCACCGCGCTCGACGTCTCCGGCTACGACGAGTCGACGGGCATCAGCCTGCCTGATCTCGCTACCGACAACGAGTTGGTCATCGAGGCCGATTGCATCTACTCCCACACCGGCGAGGGACTGCACCGATTCGTCGACCCGACCGATGACTCCGTCTACCTCTATTCACAGTTCGAGACGGCCGACGCCAAGCGCATGTTCGCGTGCTTCGATCAGCCTGATCTCAAGGCCACGTTCGACGTCCGCGTCACCGCTCCCACGTCGTGGAAGGTCATCTCCAACTCCGCGGTCGTCGAGACCCTTGCCGCCGATCCCGGCAAGCACGTTTTCCGGACCACCCCGAAGATGAGCACGTACCTGGTGGCACTCATCGCCGGTCCCTACGCGCAGTGGACCGACAACTACTCCGACGAGCACGGCGACATCCCGCTCGGAATCTTCTGCCGCGCTTCGCTGGCCGAGTTCATGGACGAGGAGCGACTGTTCACCGAGACCAAGCAGGGATTCGACTTCTACCACCGCAACTTCGGTGTTCCCTATGCTTTCGGCAAGTACGACCAGCTCTTCGTCCCCGAATTCAATGCGGGCGCGATGGAGAATGCCGGCGCCGTGACATTCCTCGAGGACTACGTCTTCCGTTCCAAGGTGACCCGCTACTCGTACGAACGTCGTGCCGAAACGGTCCTGCACGAAATGGCGCACATGTGGTTCGGCGACCTCGTCACGATGGCGTGGTGGGACGACCTGTGGCTCAACGAGTCGTTCGCGACCTTCGCTTCGGTCCTGTGCCAGACCGAGGCCACGGAGTACACGAACGCCTGGACGACGTTCGCCAACGTCGAGAAGTCGTGGGCGTACCGCCAGGACCAGTTGCCGTCGACGCACCCGATTGCCGCGGACATTCCGGACCTGGCCGCCGTCGAGGTGAACTTCGACGGCATCACGTACGCGAAGGGCGCCAGCGTCCTCAAGCAGTTGGTGGCATACGTCGGACTCGAGCCGTTCCTCGCCGGACTGCGTGAGTACTTCCGTGAGCACGCATTCGGAAACGCAACCTTCGACGATCTGCTGGGCTCACTCGAAAAGTCCTCGGGCCGTGACCTTTCCGACTGGGGTCGGCAGTGGCTCAAGACCACCGGTTTGAACATCCTGCGCCCCGACTTCGATGTCGACGCAGACGGAAAGTTCACCCGCTTCGCCGTCCTGCAGGACGGTGCTGCACCAGGCGCCGGCGAGCGGCGAATCCACCGGATCGCCATCGGCATCTACGACGACCTCGACGGCAAGTTGGTACGAAGCCATCGCGTCGAACTCGACCTCGATGCCGCGGAAAGCACGGATGTCCCCGAACTTGTCGGCGTCGCCCGCGGTGCACTCGTGTTGGTCAACGACGACGATCTCACCTACGGCTCCGTGCGACTCGATCCCGAATCGTTGGCGACGGCGATCGAGCGGGTCGGCGACATCACCGACTCACTCCCCCGCACCCTGGTCTGGTCGGCGGCGTGGGAAATGACCCGTCAAGCCGAACTGAAGGCACGCGACTTCGTCGCGCTGGTCGAGCGCGGCATCAGTTCGGAGACCGAAGTCGGTGTGGTGCAACGTCTCTTGCTCCAAGCCCAAACCGCCATCGGCTCCTACGCAGATCCGGCCTGGGCCGAGGCCGAAGGCGCGGCGAGCTTCGCCAATCGGTTGCTCGAACTCGCACGTGAGGCAGAGGCCGGGTCCGACCACCAGCTGGCATTCGTCAACGCACTCACCGGCGCAGCACTCTCCCCGTGGCACACCGAGGTACTGCGCGAATTGCTCGACGCCGATCCCTCCACCGTTGGGCTCGACGGCCTGATCGTCGACACGGACCTGCGCTGGCGCATCGTCGGGGCACTCGCGGCCGCCGGTGAGATCGACGCCGAAGGAACCACAACTCCGTTCATCGACGCCGAAGCTCAGCGTGACCCGACCGCTGCGGGCGCTCGTCAAGCCGCGGCGGCCGCGGCCGGACGTCCGCAGGCCGCTGTCAAGGAAGAGGTCTGGGCGAAGGTCGTCGGCGACGACTCCGTGCCCAACATCACCGCGCGATCGATCATCGGCGGGTTCGCTCGCGAAGGCCAGGACGAATTGCTCGAGCCCTTCGTCTCCCGCTACTTCGCCGATATCGCGGCGGTGTGGGAACGACGCTCGAGCGAAGTGGCACAGACGGTCGTCATCGGGCTGTACCCGTCGTGGTCGATCTCGGACGAATCCGTAGCGGCAGCAGACCGGTTCCTCGAAGGCGACATCCCTCCCGCGTTGCGTCGCCTGGTCGTCGAAGGCCAGGCCGGCGTGGTTCGTTCACTCGCAGCACGAAAGTTCGACGCGAGCTGACATGCGAAAGGCCGGTGCCCGCGTCGATTCTCACGAATCGACGCGGGCACCGGCCTGTGTCTGACAAACAGTTACGGCGCTGAAATCGCGGCTGCCATAACGCGGATAGCGCTGATCAGTCCGTCGATCAGATTGCCTTCACTGAAGGATGCAACAGCTGCCGTTGCTCCGAGCTGGGTAACACGATCGGTGACCCGATCGGCGATTGCCCGACCGCTGCGAACCTCGACGGTGCGCTGGTTGGGCGAAACGGCGATCAGGACGGAACGCTCGGCTTCGGGCGTGGTCGGGAACAATGCGTCGGCACCCGCTGCCGGATCAGAACCGAGATCACCGACGTACGCGTTGAACCGCACCTTGGTGGCCCGCGTCGCTTCGGTCATCGCGACGTCGAGCGCGACCAGATCCATGGTCTCGAACGGAAGATCGTCGGTGAACGGCTCGCCGATGCGATGCACACCGGATACGCGTCCACTGGACGTGACGACGCTGCCGACGGGCAGGTCCTCGGGCGCTACTGCGAGCGCGGTCGAATGATCACCACTTGCCACTTGCGGACCCTCCGATCAGATCAGCCGAACCGGCTTCGATTGCGTGTGCACTGCCGTGATGGCCACCGCGAACGGTGACCTCGTCGACAGCACTCCACAGCACGGGAGCGTGATCCCACGACTCACCGAGATGGAACGCCGGCGGAACCGGTCCCGGCGTCTTCTTCCCGAGGAAGGACGCAGCCGCGAAGAACGCGGTGATCAAGGCCGGAATCCCAACGTATATCAGTACTACCTCGAGAATGCTCACACCAGATAACGTAGCCCAGAACGCCAGGAAGGAAAGCGTCAGGGCCACAAATTCTCGGGCAATTTCGTTTCGGTGACGCTAGAACTCAATTCAGGCTGCGCCCACGCCGACACATTGCTCAGGCTGCGCCCACGCCGAGATACGGCATCCACGCCGGATGCAATTCCTTGGTCGCCGCGAGCAGACGCCAGTGAGGTCCGGACGGCGGGACCAATTCCGCACGGAGGGTCCATCCGAGTTCGCTGAGCATCTTGTCTGCCTTGCGGTGATTGCAGGGGGCACAGCACGCGACGCAGTTCTCCCACGAATGCCCGCCACCTCTGCTGCGAGGAACGACGTGGTCGATGGTTTCGGCTTTGGCTCCGCAGTACGCACATCGGAAGTGGTCACGATGCATCAGCGCGGCACGAGTCATGGGGATGCGGGCGCGATATGGAACGCGCACGTAGGTGCGCAATCGAATGACCGAGGGAACCTGCACCGACCAGTCCGCGGAATGGACTACCGGGCCCTGTTCGTCCTCGTGGACGGTATCGGCCTTGCCGCAGGCCATCAGTACGACCGCGCGCCTGGCAGGAAGGGCGGTCAGCGGTTCGTACGTGACGTTGAGCAGTAGCACCCGACGTTTCACCCACTCGGGGACGACGCGATCGGGAGGGAACATCTCGAGGTGAGAATGCTCGTCGGAAAAGAGTGGGTCGGTAGTGTGCGCGAACCCGTCAGGAACAACTTCCAGAACAGCCCCTAACGCGTGGTCGTTCCGCGCGCTAGTGGGCTGGAGTTGTCGGTGATTGCGTGCAGCATGTCGGTTCTTCATACGACCTCCGGGAGACTGCCCCCAAGTTGACCACGGATGATCGCGTTACGCACTCCCATTTCGAACAAAATTGCCAGGACGGCCGGTGAATTTCCGGTGAATGGGTACGCACTCCGACTCGATACAACCGTCGTCGACCCGGAAACCGACCACTACGGCCGTCAGGCACAATGGAACTTGCCATGAATGACGTACAGCACGACGTGCAGCAGACCTTCTACGACGCCGTCGGCGGAGCCGAGACGTTTCACAAGCTCACCGCGCGATTTTACGAAGAGGTCGCGAAGGACGAGGTTGTGCGCCCGCTCTACCCCGAGGCCGATCTCGGCCCGGCCGAGCGGCGGATGCGGATGTTCCTCGAGCAGTACTGGGGCGGACCGCACACGTACTCGGAGGAGCGTGGACACCCGCGTCTGCGGATGCGCCACAATCCATTCGTGATCGGCCCGATCGAGCGTGATGCGTGGCTGCGGTGCATGCACGTCGCCATCGCGTCCATCGACGAGAAGACTCTGAGCCCGGTGCACCGCAAGCAGTTGATCGACTACATGGAGATGGCTGCCGCGTCCATGGTGAACTCCGCTATCTGACCGTCTACCTAGCCTTCGGCCTGAACACGCGCGCGACCCGGCGGGCAGCGCGTACCCCGAACGACACCGTGGGATGCAGGGGCGAACTCAAGATTGCATGCTTGCGCACGTACTCTTCGACCTCCCACTCCGACCAACTGCCCGCACGGAAGAGTGCGGCATCGCCGACACTCAGGGTTCGCTCGGCGATTCCGTCGGCCTGAACGGTGACCGACCCTTCGATGATGTGCACGATTTCGTCCGCGTGGAAGTACCAGCGGAAGCGCCCCTTCGTGCAATCCCAGACGTGTGTAGTCGTGGTCCCGTCTTTACTCGCCGACCATTGCGCCGACCGTGCAACCGGTGTGCCGAAGATTATCCAGTCGCGGTTGATCGGATCATCTTCGAGCAGTACATGATCCAAACTGACCGCTTCGATTGCCGACAAAGTCAAGGCCAAGCCCCCTTGGTTGAATTCCCGAACACTTCTCCCCCGGCAGTAACACCAAAGTTGCCACATGGTGTCACCGCGTGAATGCAAAGTACACCAAGGCTAGGTAAAGAGTCACGCTTTTGCCGTGTCCAAGTCGTGAGAGTGCCAGACGTTTGGCACTATGAACTGCTGTGAGCACCCCCGCGGATTCGTCCTCTGTAAGCCGGCCCGAAGCCCCGTGGTGGAACGAGGCGGTCTTCTATCAGATCTATCCGCGTTCTTTTGCCGATTCGGGCAGCGACGGTATCGGCGACCTCGGCGGAGTCGAGGAGAAACTCGGCTACCTCGAACTGCTCGGCATCGATGCAATCTGGTTGAGCCCGGTGATGAAGTCACCGATGGCAGACCACGGCTACGACGTCTCGGATCCTCGCGACATCGATCCCCTGTTCGGTGATCTGGCGACGATGGATTCGCTGATCACGTCGGCCCACGAGCGCGGAATCAAGGTCACCATGGACTTGGTCCCGAACCACACGAGTGATCAGCACGAGTGGTTCAAGGCAGCCCTGACGTCGGCGCCCGGTTCTGCGGAGCGATCCCGCTACATCTTCCGAGACGGCAAAGGTGAAAACGGCAACGAACCGCCGAACAACTGGCCGAGCATCTTCGGCGGCCCGGCATGGACCCGCGTCAGCGAAGCCGACGGAACACCCGGCCAGTGGTACCTGCACATCTTCGCCAAGGAACAGCCCGACCTGAACTGGGACAACCCCGAGGTCTTCGACGACCTCGCCAAGACTCTGCGCTTCTGGCTCGAGCGCGGAATCGACGGATTCCGCATCGACGTGGCCCACGGAATGGCCAAGCCCGACGGTTTGCCGGACCACGACTGGGAGCTCAACGAGCTCATGCGCAATTCCGACGACGACCCGCGGTTCAACAACCCGGCAGTTCACGAAATCCACCGCGGCATCCGCAAGGTCATGGACGAGTTCCCGGAGGCGATGACCGTCGGCGAGATCTGGGTGAAGGACAACCAGAAGTTCGGCGAATACATCCGGCCAGACGAACTGCATCTCGGATTCAACTTCCGACTTGCAGAAACCGAATTCTCCGCCGAGTCCGTCCGGGAGGCCGTGGAGAACTCTCTTGCGGCCGTCGCCGAGGTCGGGGGTGTGCCCACGTGGACGCTGTCGAATCACGACGTCGAACGTGAAGTCACGCGCTACGGCGGGGGTGAGATCGGAACCCAACGCGCACGGGCGATGATCCTCGTCGAACTGGCGCTTCCGGGCGCGAGCTTCATCTACAACGGAGCCGAACTCGGCCTGCCGAACGTCGACCTGCCCGACGAGGCACTACAGGACCCGGTCTGGGAACGATCCGGACATGCCGAGCGAGGACGCGACGGCTGCCGAGTGCCCCTTCCGTGGGAAGGAAGCGAACCCCCGTTCGGATTCACCACCGGTGCGAGCACCTGGTTGCCGATGCCACGCGAGTGGTCGACACTCACGGTGGAGGCGCAGATCGAGGACGTCGACTCGATGCTCTCGCTTTATCGCGCCGCCCTCGAACTTCGTAGCGCCAGGCCGGAGTTCTCCGGCGCCGACATCGATTGGTACGGCAGTCCCCCCGGCTGCCTCGCTTTCCGTCGACGCGGTGGTCTGATCTGTGCTCTCAACACCACGGAGGTGCCGATCGCACTGCCGAACGGGCAGCTGCTGTTGAGCAGCGCACCACTCGTCGACGGTCAACTACCCGTCAACGCTGCGGCGTGGCTGATCTGAGAGAACACCGCACCCGCCACCTGAACTCCTATCGTGCGACCATCAGCGGTATCGAACCACCGCGGTGACGGTAGATCGAACCGAACCGTGCATCGAGCCGCACCCAGGATTTGCTCGCCCGCACCCGAACCAGTTCCGAGGCGTCGATCTGCTCGAGGTCGATGTCGGCGGTCATCGCCTCGGACCCGGCGTGCGGAACGAATCCCATTGCGGTCAAGGCAAAAATAACCCGCATCGAGATCCCGACCGTGCCGGACGGACCACTGACCTCGAGCACGTCCTGATCGAGCAACGACGCCGGCGGACCGTGACTACTTCCATGCTCGAGCGCCAAGGCGTTGCCCCGCTGCGCCAGTTCGATCAGCACCCGGGCGGGTACGTCGTCCAGGTGCTCGAAGCCGTCCATCGGCGGCAACGCCCCACGCCACGCCGAATCCATGGCGAACCCCGGATCGATCAGCTCACTTGTCGCCTGCTCCACCGCCGAGAGCAACTGATCGCCGGCAGCCGAGGTGTCGTCAGGGTTGATGGTGCCCGCCACGGTTCGCGTAGCGAGAGCGTCGAAACCCGTTGACGCCCAAACGCTCAGGTGAGCATCTCCGCGTCGACGCATCCGGATGACCGTGGACTCGTCCAAACGCAAGGCATGACCGATGAAGCCGGCCAAGTTCTTTCGCTCGGCCTCCTCGGGCACGGTCAGTACACGTTCATGCACGTTGCCAGCTCTCCAAGTACTCGCGCTCGGGCCCGCTGAGGCGACGCAAACGTTGAGTGTCGATATCGAAGGCCGCGATCTGAGTCGACGCCACGATGGACGGCGGGACACTGAGATCCGCACCGCGCGGGCGAACCTCGTACGCGATGGTGAAGTCCACCGCGCGCACCTTTTCCACCCACATGAAGACGTCGAGCGGCGAATCGTCGTGCCGCAGTTGGCCGCGGTACCGCACATGGAGATCGGCAATCACGGCCCCGTCACGCAGGGTGACCGTCGGGCGCGAGTCTTCGAACAACCAAGGAATCCGCGCCTCTTCGAGCAACGTCACCATCCGTGCGTGGTTGATGTGCTGGAAGGCATCCATGTCGGACCACCGAACCACAACTTCGGCGTGGAATCCTTCGCTCAACGTCCTACCTCCGATCGGGTGCCCATGCTGCGCACCATGCTACGAACCTGACGCGCCGCCACCGAGAGCGTCGCGAGGTCAAGCGTCCCAGACTCGAAGATCTCGACGAGAGCTGCCCTCGCCCGGCTCAGACGCGAGGCGTTGGTCGACTCCCATTCGTCGATCTTCTCCTGCGGCGACTCCCCCGGCTCGCCGCCGGCCAGAACCTCCATCGTCAGCTGCCGAAGCGAACTGTAGAGGTCGTCTCGCAACGCGAGCCTCGCGAGCGAGTGCCATCGATCGCCGCGCTCGAGTCCCGAGACCGCGCTCAGCAACCAGTCGATTCCCAGATGCGCGTCCAAGGCGTAGTACAGCTCCGCGACTTCGGTGATGTCGTGATCTGCGATGTCGGCGATATCCGCGATGTCGAGCAGGCAGTAGACGTCGAGCAGTCGGAACACGTCCAGCGCCAACGCTTCCGGAGCCCCGCGATCGATCACCGATTGAGCCCGCACCAGCAGATCGTCGAGTTGATGGCCCGCAAGCAGCCCCGGAACCAGAGGTGCCGTCGCCCGATACGCCGCCGAGTAACGCGCAACCTCGGCGCCGACGGCGATCGGCTGGGGCCGATTGGCCAGGAACCACCGCGACGCGCGGTCGAGCAAGCGGCACGACTCCACGATCAGCTCGTTTTCGATCTCTGCACTGACGCCCGCCGAGCGGATTCGCGACCACACCTCGTCGAGCGCAAACACCTCTCGCACAGCGGCGTAGGCACGGATCGAGTCGGTACTGCTCGCTCCGGTCTCCTCGGCCAAGCGGTAGGCGTACGTGATTCCGCCGTTGTCGATCACTTCGTTCACGAGCATCGTCGCGACGATCTGCCGCCGCAACGGGTGTGCCTTGATCTCCGTTTCGAACCGATCGCGAACAGCGGTCGGGAAGTACTGCGGGATCTGCTGGGCGAAGAAATCGTTGTCCGGCAACTCGGTTGCGAGCAGATCGTCCTTGAGTGAAAGCTTGACGTGCGCCGTCAGCGTCGCCAATTCCGGCGACGTCAGACCCACACCGGCCTCGAGTCGACGCTCGATCTCCTTGTCGGTCGGCAACGCCTCGAGCTTGCGGTCAAGGCCACGTGCCTTGGTCAGATCCGTCAACTGACGGCGGTGAACACCGAGCATCTGAGAAGCGGTCACGCGGGAGATTCCGAGCAGCGCGTTCTGAGCAATGTTGTCCGCCAACACCAGCGCCGCCACGTCGTCGGTCATCGACGCCAGCAACGGATTCCGTTCCTGCGTGGGCAGTAACTGCGAACGCACGAGCGAATCGAGAAGAATCTTGATGTTCACTTCGTGATCGGAGCAGTCGACGCCGGCCGAGTTGTCGATGGCGTCGGTGTTGATGTGACCGCCGCTGGCGCTGAACTCGATTCTTCCCAGAGCAGTGACGCCGAGGTTGCCGCCCTCCCCGATCACCTTGACCCGCAGATCTTGACCGTCGACACGCACGGCGTCGTTACTCTTGTCGCCAACCTGCGCATTGGTCTCGGTCGACGCTTTGACGTATGTACCGATTCCGCCGTTCCACAGCAGATCCACCGGTGCCGACAGAATCGCCTGCATCAATTCCGGCGGCGAGAGCTTCGTGACCCCCTCGGCCAGACCCAGTGCGATCCGGACGCTTTCGGCGATCGGAACCGACTTGACCGTGCGGTCCCAGACGCCGCCACCTTCACTGATCAGGCTCTTGTCGTAGTCGGCCCATGACGACCGTGGCAACTCGAAAAGTCGTTGACGTTCGACGAACGAGCTCGCTGCATCCGGGTTCGGATCGAGGAAGATGTGTCGATGGTCGAACGCGCCCACCAGACGGATGTGCCGACTGAGGAGCATTCCGTTGCCGAACACGTCTCCGCTCATGTCGCCGACGCCTACCGTCGTGAAATCCTCGGTCTGCGTGTCGACCCCGAGTTCGCGGAAGTGCCGCTTGACGCTTTCCCAGGCGCCGCGAGCGGTGATACCCATGCCCTTGTGGTCGTATCCCACGGAGCCACCGGAGGCAAACGCGTCGCCGAGCCAGAAGTCGTACTTGGCGGCAACCGAATTGGCGAGATCCGAGAACGTCGCCGTGCCCTTGTCCGCGGCGACCACCAGGTAGCGATCCTGATCGTCCTTGCGCACCACTCGATCCGGCGTCACAACTTCGCCGGTAGCCGCGTGCACGTTGTCGGTGATGTCGAGCAATCCGGAGATGAACGTGGTGTAGCAGGCCTTGCCGGTTTCCAGCGTCGCCATTCGATCAACGGCCGGATCACCCGTCGGCAGAGGCGGATTCTTCACGACGAAGCCGCCCTTGGCGCCGACCGGCACGATCACCGCGTTCTTGACGGCCTGAGCCTTCACCAAGCCGAGCACCTCGGTGCGGAAATCCTCGCGCCGGTCGGACCAGCGGAGCCCGCCGCGCGCGACTGCGCCGAATCGCAGGTGGACGCCTTCGACCTCGGGTGAGTACACGTAGATCTCGAAAGCCGGCCGCGGCTTGGGCAACTCGCTGATCCGTGAGGGATCGAGCTTGACCGACAGGTAGTCGCGAGAGCGGCCATCGGCGTCGACGACGTAGAAATTGGTACGCAAGGTCGCCTTCACCAAGGAGAACATTCCACGCAGAATGCGATCGGCATCCAAGCTGAGTACCTCGTCGATGGACGCACGCAACTGCTCGTCCAATTCGGCGACGCGAATGTCGTCCTGCTTCTCGGGGTCGAACATCGCCTCGAACAACTGCACCAATGCAAACGCGGTCTGCGGGTGTGTAAGCGCGATTCCTTCGATGTGGAACTGACTGTATGGAAATGTGGCCTGGCGCAGATACTTTGCGTAAGCACGCAGCACCACGGCTTGCCGCCAGGACATTCCGGCCCGCAGCACCAACTCGTTGAATCGGTCAGCTTCGGCCCGGCCGAACCAGACTGCACCGAATGCAGCCGTGAATCGCTTCTGGACCTCGGTCAGCGGGGCGGTACTGGTCTCGAGCGGCACCTGCGCATCGAGGTCGATCTCGACCGACGCCCGAAGATCCGCCGGTACCGACAATCCGAAATCGTAGATCCAGCACTGAACGCCGTCGAGTCGCTGCACGACGTGCGGCCGCTCGTCGAGAACTTCGACGCCGAGTGACTGCAGCACCGGTAGCACCTGGCTCAACGAGATACCGTCGCCGCCGACGAAGAGCGTGAAGCGCCAGGCACCGGGCGCGGAGTCCACAGCACGATAGAGCAGTACGTCGATCGCGCCTGGCGCCAACGCCTCGAGTCGGGCGATGTCGGCCAACGCGCGTGACGGTTCGAAGTCCTCCTTGTATCCATCGGGAAGCACCCGCGAATACCGCTGCACCAGTTCCGGATCCACACCCGGACTTTCACGAACAAGGTCGTTGATGCGGTCGTCCCAGCTACGACTGACTTCGGTCAACAGAGCCTGAACTCGCTCGCGGTTGGCCTCGGAGACATCCAGATGAACCGGCTCACTGTCCGGATCGCGCCGGATCGTCACGTGCAACAGCGCAAGATCGTTCTCGGTAACCCGGGCGGTGTAATCGACTGTGCCTGGTCCGAATTCGCGCCACAGCAGGTTTTGCATCGCCAGTCGCACCCGCGTCGTGTACCGGTCGCGGGGTAGGTACACCAAGCAGGACACGAAGCGTCCGAACGTGTCCTCGCGGACAAAGAGTCGCACCTGTCGACGCAGCCCGATGCTGTGCACGGCGTGGACGGTCTCGAACAAGGTCTCGGCGTCGCTCGAGAACAACTCGGTGCGTGGGAACGACTGGATGACCTCGAGCATCGCCTGACCGGAGTACGAATGCAGGTCGACACCGGCACGCGCGATGACTTCGCGAACGCGGCGCTCGATCAGAGGAATCGCGAGGACGTTCTCGTGGAGTGCGACCACGGTGAACACACCCAGGAATCTGTGCTCCCCCACGATGTTTCCCTCGTCGTCGAGGATCGAGACACCCACGAAGTACGGGTAGACAGCGCGGTGCACCGTGGCGGGGAACGATCCCTGCGTCAGGACCAGAAGCGGTCGATCCGGGAGATCTGCGACGGGAGGCAAACTCATCGGGCCTTCGGTGACCGCGTCGGAGCGCAGCACGCCGAGCCCGCTGCCGGCGACCGTGCGTGAACCGTCCTTCGTACCCTCGAATCGCCGGTATCCGAGCACGGCATAGTTTCCGTCCGCCATCCACCGCAGCAGCCGAGCGGTATCGGAGAATTCTTCGGGGGTGATCCTCCCGGAGGCAGTTTCTGCAGCACTCTCCAACTCGTCGGCAACGCGCAGTTGCAATGCCTTCATGTCCGGGGTGTCACCAACCACCTGGCGGACGTCCGCGAGCACCTTGCCGAGGTGTGCTTCGATCGCGTCGAGAGCGGAATCCTCGACTTCGGAGTCCAACTGGACGTGCATCCAGGATTCTTGGATACCGCTGTCGCCCAAGGACATCAGATTGCCCGAGTCATCGCGTTCAACCGTCAGGATCGGATGGGCGAATTGACTGATTCCCACACCTTGTCGGTTGAGCATCGCGGTAACGGACTCGACGAGCAACGACATGTCGTCGGTGACGATCTGGACGGCAGCGCCGAGACCCTCGGATCCTGACGGGCGGTACACACGCCATACGGCCGTGCCCGGGGTCCGCTGCCTCCCGAGCGCAAGATGCGCGAGCAGGACTCGATCCGATCGACCGTTGATGACGTCGTCGCTGTCACCCTCGTCGATATGCGTGAAAAAGGCCTCGCGAAGACGCGTCAACAACGTCGCTTCGTCGAGGCCTGTGCCCTGCTGCCGTACACGGTCTGTCATTCCTGGCTCACATCCTTGTGGGTTCTGATCGCCGCGACCAATCTCTGACTCGAGACTAGCCGCGGCAACCAGTACCTAGGGTGAACTGAGAAACGAAATCTACGATGTCGTCATCTGAACAAGCGATGCTTCGAGCACCGCGCGTTCGCTGTCCGCCAGCGGTCTGGACTTTTCGGACACCGTGTCGAATCCGACCATCAACGCGTCGCCGAAAGCGCATTCGACACCCGCGTTGTCACGGATGACGTGCCGAACCGTGAACGAGGAAGTCCCGACGTGAGTCGTGAAGATCTCCACATTCAAGGGACCGGACCGATCGGTGACCGGCTTGAGGAACTCGACGGTCATCTTTCGAACCACGAGGTATCCCGGCCGGCCGCCGAGCGGCGCCAGTTTCGCTTCCAGGAACTGGATGCGCGCTTCCTGCATGTACTCGACGTAACGCGTGTTGTTGACGTGACCCAACCGGTCGGAATCGCCCCACCGGACCTGGATCTGCGCTGTGTATACGTCGGACACCGGATCAGTCCCTGGTGAGCTTGCGGTGAGTCACGCGGTGCGGGCGTGCGGCGTCGGGGCCGAGTCGCTCGACCTTGTTCGCCTCGTAGCCCTCGAAGTTGCCCTCGTACCAGTACCAAGCTGCCTCGTTGTCGCCGAAGCCACCTTCCCACGCGAGGATGTGGGTACAAGTCCGGTCCAGGAACCAGCGATCGTGCGAGATCACGACGGCGCAGCCGGGGAACTCTTCGAGAGCGTTCTCCAGCGAGCCGAGGGTTTCGACGTCGAGGTCGTTGGTGGGCTCATCGAGCAGGATCAGGTTGCCGCCCTGCTTGAGCGTCATCGCCAGGTTCAGGCGGTTGCGCTCACCACCGGAGAGGACGCCGGCCGGCTTCTGCTGATCGTGGCCCTTGAAACCGAACGAGCTGATGTACGCGCGCGAGGGGAACTCGGTCTGGCCGACGACGATGAAATCGAGCCCGTCCGACACGGTCTCCCAGACCGTCTTCTTGGGGTCGATTCCGGAACGGTTCTGGTCGACGTAGCTCAGCTTGACCGTCTGACCGATCTTGACCTCACCGGCGTCAGGCTCCTCGAGACCGACGATGGTCTTGAACAGCGTCGTCTTACCGACGCCGTTGGGGCCGATGACGCCGACAATTCCGTTGCGCGGCAACGTGAACGAGAGATCCTTGATCAGAACGCGACCGTCGAAGCCCTTGTCGAGGTTCGAGACCTCCACGACCACGTCACCCAGGCGCGGCGGTGCCGGGATCTGGATCTCGTCGAAGTCGAGCTTGCGCGTCTTCTCGGCTTCGTTCGCCATTTCCTCGTAGCGATCGAGACGAGCCTTGTTCTTGGCCTGGCGGGCCTTGGCGCCGGAACGAACCCATGCGAGCTCGTCCTTGAGGCGCTTCTGCAGCTTCTGATCCTTCTTGCCGGCAACTTCGAGGCGTGCAGCCTTCTGCTCCAGGTAGGTGGAGTAGTTGCCCTCGTACGGGTACAGGCGTCCGCGGTCGACTTCACAGATCCACTGCGCGACGTGATCGAGGAAGTAGCGATCGTGAGTCACGGCGAGGATTGCGCCGGGGTAAGCAGCGAGATGCTGCTCGAGCCACAGGACAGATTCGGCGTCGAGGTGGTTGGTGGGCTCATCGAGGAGCAGGAGGTCGGGCTTGCTCAGCAGCAGCTTGCAGAGCGCAACGCGTCGCTTCTCACCACCGGAGAGGTGGGTGACCATCTCTTCCGGCGGGGGGCAGCGCAGGGCGTCCATAGCCTGCTCGAGCTGCGAGTCGATCTCCCACGCATCTGCGTGATCGAGCTTCTCCTGCAGCTCGCCCATCTCTTCCATGAGCTCGTCGGAGTAATCCGTAGCCATCAGCTCGGCGATCTCGTTGTACCGCTTGAGCTGGACCATCGTCTCTCCGAGACCGTCCTCGACGTTCTCGCGAACAGTCTTGGTCTCGTCGAGCTCCGGCTCCTGCATGAGGATGCCGACGGTCGCGCCCGGAGCCAGGAATGCCTCGCCGTTGCCCGGCTGGTCCAGTCCGGCCATGATCTTGAGGATGCTGGATTTACCAGCGCCGTTCGGTCCGACGACACCGATCTTCGCGCCGGGGTAAAAGCTCATCGTGACGTCATCGAGGATGACCTTGTCACCGTGCGCCTTGCGCACCTTCTTCATCGTGTAAATGAACTCAGCCATGACCGCCAGCCTATCGGTGTTTGTCCTATAACCCACATTGCGCGTTGGCGCTCACACCGATGCGGGTTCTGCGGACAGTCCGAGGTCATCGACCAGATTCGTCGACATGCTCATCGACCCCCACGAAAACCGCGATGGGGACACCTCCGGGTGTCCCCAGGACGGCTCAGATCATTGCCCTGTGGATGCCCTTCGGCTCGCCACCGAGCTGCGAGAGCGTCGACGAATGGAAAATGGAACCGGGTACGTGGATCGCGTGCGCGAGACCGGCATGAGCGTCACGCCAGAACCGCTGCATCGGCGTGTTCAACTGCAAAGCCCCACCACCGGAACGAGCAAAGATCTCGTCCACCGCACGCACCGCACGCCACGCCGCAGCAGTCTGCGTACGGCGACCGATCGCACGAAGCTCGAACGAAACTTCCTGCCCCTTCTCCGTCATGTCCCAGAAACGATCCACCGTCTCCAAGATCGCAGCCCGAGAAGCAGCGATCTCGGCCGCCGCCTCACCGATCGCGAACAGCACGTACGGATCTTCCTTGATCGGAACACCACTGACCGTCACACGCTCACGCTGCGCCGCCATGTTGCACGCCAACGCGCCCTCAGCGATACCGATCAACGACGAAGTGATCCCCAACGGGAAAATGCACGAGAACGGGAACTTGTACAACGTCTCCGTACGGCCCGCTTCCTTCCACGCCGTCCCGTCGAAAACCTTTCCCGCATCAAGAGTCCGATACGTCGGCAAGAACGCATCCTTGACGATCAGATCCTTCGACCCCGTTCCGCGCAGACCCACGACATTCCAGCTCTCCTGGTCGATGTCGTAATCCGAACGCGGCAACAACACGTGCAGAATCTTCGGCGGCATCAACGGCTTACCGGACTCGTCACCGACCATCGCACCGATCATGATCCAGTCACAATGATCGGTACCGGACGAGAACGACCAACGACCGTTGAGGATGTACCCACCCTCGACCGGCCTCGCCACACCCATCGGCGCATACGGCGACGCCATCCACGTATCAGGATCGGTTCCCCACACCTCTTCCTGAGCCTTGCGGTCGAAGAACGCAAGCTCCCACGGATGCACACCGACGATGCCGCTGACCCAGCCCGTGGCACCATCCATCGCACCGATAGCCATTGCCGTCTCGGCGAATTCACGCGGATGCGCCTCGAGGCCACCGAACTCCTTCGGCTGCAACATCCGGATGACGCCGGAGTCGCGCAAACGCTTCGCGCTGCCGTCCGTCAAGCGCATCAGCTTGTCACCCTCGACCCCGTCAGCGCGGATCTCGTCGGCGAACTGTGAGATGTTGTCCAGAACCTGACCCATGATCTTTCCGCCTCCACTGATAGTCGATCAACGACCATTAAAGTAGAACACGTTCTAGAAACTTGCGGAAGTGAAATGGCCGACATTTCTTACACTCACACGGTCTGCAGTTCCGACGGGAGTTCGACGGCGTCGCTACCCGAGGCCGCAAGCAACTGTGCGTATCGCCCACCTTGTTGCACAAGTTCGTCGTGGGTGCCCTTTTCCACAACCACGCCCTGGTCGAGGACCGCGATGAGATCCGCATCTCGAACCGTGGAAAGCCTGTGCGCCACAACAAGAGTGGTGCGTCCGACCATCAGCTCGTCGAGCGCGTCCTGCAACGCACGTTCAGTGCGATTGTCCAAGGCGCTCGTCGCCTCGTCGAGGACGAGGATCGGCGGATTCCGCAGGACTGTGCGCGCGATCGCTATGCGCTGTTTCTCACCGCCGGAGAATCGGTAGCCGCGCTCGCCGACCATGGTGTCGTACCCGTCGTCGAGACCGGAAATGAACTCGTGGATCTGCGCGATGCGCGCTGCCTGCTCGATCTCGGCGTCCGTGGCGTCGGGTTTCGCGAACCGAAGGTTCTCACGAATCGTCGTGTGGAAGAGATACGTCTCCTGCGACACCACACCTACCAGGTCGGAGACCGTCGCCAGATCGAGGTCCCGCAGATCGACGTCGTCGATTCTCACCGATCCCGCAGTCGGGTCGTACAGACGTGCGGCCAAGTATCCGAGAGTGGTCTTGCCCGAACCCGTGGAGCCGACAAGCGCCAAGGTTCCGCCGGCCGGGACCGTGAGGTCGATGTTGTCGAGGGTCTTGCTGTCGGTTCCTGGATACGAGAAGTCGACGTGGTCGAACCGAAGTTCGCCGGACATCTTGGTGCGGTCGAAGCTCTTCGACTCTTCCGGATCCGCGATGTCGATCGGCAGATCCAGGTACTCGAACACGCGACTGAACAGTGCCATCGAGCTCTGCACCTCGACGCCCGTGTTGAGCAGCATCATGGTGGGGCGGAACAATTGTGTTTGCAGCGTGGTGAATGCGACGAGGGTGCCGACGGTGATGGTGTTGCCGTGATCGAGAGTGAAACCGGCAAACCAGTAGACCAGTGCAGGCATGGCTGCGAAGGTGATCGACATGGTCGCCATGCGCCACTTGCCGGCCATCATGGCTCGGAGTTCGACGTCTGCGACTTCCGCTGAACGCTCGGTGAATCGATCCGTCAGAGCCGACTTCGCGCCGGTCGTCTTGCCGAGGAGAATGCCACTGACGGAGAGAGATTCCTCCACCTGGACCGACAGATCACTGAGTAGCTTCTGCCGCTTACCAGAGATCTTGCGGCGCTCGTCACCGATCTTGCGTGCGATACGGATGAACACCGGCAAGATCGCCAGCGAGAAGATGGCAAGCCGCCAATCCAGAAGGAACAGAGCAACAATGGTGGCTGCCACGGTCGTTGCATTCTGCGCGATGGACGTTGCCGTGTTGGTGACCACCGACTGCATACCGCCGATGTCGTTGGCAATACGCGACTGAACTTCTCCGGTTCGGGTTCGAGCGAAGAATCCGAGCGACTGATTCTGCAGATGCGAGTAGACCCGCACGCGCAGTTGGTGCATCAGTTTCTGGCCGATGCTGTTGGACATCCATGTCTGGGCCACGCCGAGACAGCTCGTGATCACGGCAATGGCGATCATGCCGATGGCCAGAACGCTCACGAGTCCGAGGTTCTTGTCCGGGATCGCCTTGTCGAGCATTTCGCGTAGGAGCAGCGGGCTGCCCAGCGCCACGATCGCGCTGAGTGTGATGACCGCGGTGACGATGGCGATCTGAGTTCGATACGGCGCGAACAGTCCGAGTACGCGCTTTGCCGGTACGGATTCCGCCGGAGTGATCTCGACAGCGGATCGTTCGATGTTTCGCATGTGATCTGGTTTCACGTTCTACCTCCTGGAGGCTTTCTCATCCTAGTTTCATATTGATGAGGTTACCTCACTATGAGGCTGACACCAACAACGCTAGACTGACGCCATGCATTCCCGAGAGCGCGAACTCACCGACGTCGTGATGTCCGTGGCACGGCTCATCCGCCGACGTCAGGTGGCAGCGCTGGAACCATTCGGTCTCTCGCCGTCGCAAAGCCGAGCGCTGCGAGTACTGACCCGAGTGGGCGAGCCGGTTCGACTCGGGTTTCTTGCCGAGCGATTGCGCATCGTTCCGCGGTCGGCGACCGACGTCGTGGATTCCCTCGAAGAGGCCGGATGGGTGCGCCGCACTCCCGATCCGAACGATCGGCGAGCTGTATTACTCGAGCTCACCGACGCCGGCGCTACCCTCGCTGCCGACGTCGCGAAAGCTCAACGACGCGAATCCTCGGATGTGTTCGACGACCTCGACGAATCGGAGCGAGCAACTCTCACCGAACTTCTCGAGCGAGTGGACGCGGGGCACGACTCTCGGCCCCGCGACTGCCCGAAACCTTCGGTGTGAGTCCTCACGCAGCGACGGTGTCGACTGCGTCCTCGACATTCTCTGCCGACGTCGGCTTACTCTGACGCTCGATCTTCGAGATGCAACGAGCAAGGTCCGCGCCTACCGCAGTCGCCCGTAGCTCGAGATCGGAACGAGGCACACCCTCTTTGGTCGTGTACTCGTTGGTGCGCAACTCCCCCGCCACCATGACCGGATCACCCTTCAAGATGGATGCGCCGACGCCGGTGACCAACCGCCGCCAGCAGCTGACCGTGAGATAGAGGGTCGCTCCGTCCGTCCACTCTCCGGTCACCGCGTCTTTGCGACGCGTGTTGCTCGCCATCCGAAAGCTCAGCACCTCTTCGCCATTCGTGGTCTGCCGCTTCACCGGATTGGTGATGACGGTTCCGACCACCGTTGCATGCGTTTCGTACATGTCCGATCCCCCTTCGAACTCCAGAACCCGCCAACTGCCGCGGGGCCGATCATTGCGTCGGCAGTTTCGATTGTGGAACGACAAACGCGTGGCTCGGGATCTTCGATTTCCACCTGTGCATCGGTGGAACAGCTGTGGAGAAACAGCACTGCCCGAGCCAAACGGCCCGGGCAGTGTCGGAGCTAAGTGCTAGTGGAGGATTCGTCGGATTTCTTCTCGCTGGGTGTCTCGTCCGCAGAGTCCTCGCTTGCAGTCTCCGCGTCAGCAGCCTCACGCGGTTTCCACCCTTCGCGGTCCCGCCTGGCCAATTCGGCGAACATGGCGTTGTGAGCAGCGAGGTCGGCGTCGTGGTCACGCTCGGCCGCACGGTCGGTTCGGCGCGCTGTCCTGCCATCGCTGCGCGACCACTGAACCAGTAGCGCGAGCATGACCACCATGAGCGGGATCTCGCCGGTCGCCCACGCGATGCTGCCGCCCAGCTGCTGATCGCCGATCAGGTCGTTGTTCCAGCCGAGGCCGAGCGAACGGAAGTACGCGCCGCCCATGACGGCGGTAGTGCTCATCAGTGCCACGCCGAAGAAGGCGTGGAACGGAAGTGAGCCGAAGACCATTGCCAGCTTGGTCACTGGCTGCAATTGACGTGGTGACGGGTCGATTCCGATCGCCACCCAGTAGAAGAGATAGCCGCTGAGGATGAAGTGCAGGTTCATCAGCAGGTGAGCGCTGTGCGAGTCGACCGTCGCACCGTAGATTCCGCCGAGATACAGCGCGTAGAAACCGCCGACAAAGAGAACTGCCGCCACGATCGGGTGGGTGATGAATCGCGAGAACGGGCTGTGCAGAGCGGTCAGAATCCACTCGCGAATGCCGGGCACGCCGTCCTTGCCTGCCGGATCCAGGGCCCGCAGAGCCAAAGTGATCGGCGCACCCAGAACCAGCAGGACTGGTCCCAACATCGACAGCGCCATGTGCGCACCCATGTGAACGCTGAAGACTGCCGGTGCGTATTTGCCGACGCCCGACGACGTGGCGATCAGGAGCACCGCACAACCGCTCATCCAGGCGATGGTTCGGCCGACAGGCCAGGAATCCCCACGCTTGGCCAGCTCGCGAAGGCCGATGCCGTACAGAATCGCCGCAGCAACGGCGGCGGTGCCGAACATGAGGTCGAATCGCCAGTCCGTCACGAAGGCCATGAACGACGGCGGGTCCGGAAGGTTGTAACCGAGTTCGACCTCGGGAATCGAGGGAATCGACAGCGGCGGGGGCGGCGGGGTACGACCGAGGCCGATCGCGAGGCCGATGGTTGCCGCCATCACGATGCCTTCAGCGCCGGCAAATCGAATCAGGGCAGAGCGACTCTTCGGATTCTCCGCCAGCGCCGGTAGCGCCCGACTCCGCTGAGCCCAACCGAAGAACCCGAGGATGATCAGTGCAACTGTTTTCGCGACGATCAATCGTCCATACGTCGTGGTGAATACGTCGTCGAGAGGCAGACGGACAATCGCGTTGATGACGCCGCTGAATCCCATGACGACGAAGCAGATGGATGCGACCGTCGAAAAGCGTCGGGCTGCTACGTCGGTGTAATCGCCGCCGCGCCGCGCGTGTGCCAGTAGCGCGAACAAGCCGCCGGCCCAGAGCGAAGCCGCCACGAGGTGCAGGATCAGGCTGTTGGTGGCGATGTCATGCGACCCGCCCGAAGACGAGTGACCGGTGAGAGCGAGCGGCATCAGTCCGAGAAGACCGACCAGCAGCAGTAGCGGGGTCCACCACCAGCGCAGTGTCAGTCGGGCCAAGATCGCCAGAACAACCGCGATGATCGCAGTCCAACGCCAAGCGCCGGCGATCTCGACCTGATCGAGTCCCGACCACAGGTTCGCCGGTTTGATCGCTTCGGCAAACGGCTGACCCGACGTGTCAGAGAGCGTCAGAGGCACCATCATGAACGAACAGATCGCCCACACGATCGCGGCGTGCGATGCAGTTCGGACTGCCCGATAGCCGTCGACGTCGAGGACACCCGACTTCTGCGGCGGCACGAAGAACGCGGCCAGAAGCAGTGACCCGATCGCGATGACTGCGGCGATCTCCCCCAGTGCGCGCATCGCGGGCAGGCCGTATGTGGTGATCGGGCCTGGATCCGGGATGCCCAGAAGAGTCAGTGCCTGCGACGCGGAGAATCCCACCACGATGGCTGCGGTGAGCCCTGCGATGAGTCCACTGACCACGAATATCGCGGTCGAAGAAGCGGGTGCACCGCTGTGCGGAGTGGACTCCGGTGGGGAATCTGTCGGCGCGAGGTCGGGTGTAGCCATACCTCAAGGGTAGGACCTTCGCGAACCGACTACGACAACGCGTCGGAGTTGGGCGGCGCGCGTCACATCCCCAACCCTCGAGTATGATGTTCCACGCGCCTCCGTAGCTCAGGGGATAGAGCAAGAGCCTTCTAATCTCTTGGTCGCAGGTTCGAATCCTGCCGGGGGCACCAGGTCAGAGCATGTTTCGGGAGGTTCCGTTCCCTTACCGTTGCCTAGACCACCTGCATAGACACCACCGCCCCGAACCTCGAATGAGGCCGGGGCGGTGGCATTTTGGCCGTGGGGTCGCCAGTGCCCCACCGGCACCAATCTCAAGGGCGGTCAACACCTCTGCCGGATTTGTCGGTGGACGCACCTATCGTTGACCGTAACCGACCGACGAGTCGGTACCCGACAACGAAAGGCCACCATGGCATCCCCTAACACGCAGTTGCGAAACTGGCTCGAAAATCTCGATACCCTGCGCCGTGAGTTCGACTCATACGAGGAACGCCTTGAGGAATGGTCCGAGCCGGGGTCGGCGGAACGCGCCCGTGCAGGCGTCAAACAGCGGCTCGCGTTCCAGGTAGGCATCTTCCTGCGCCTCATCGTCAGGGACCCTATCTTGGACCCCACGAACGCGCCTGGCGTCATCGGCTATTCCCATTTCCTGCGTGTGACGTTGCTCGTAGCCGAGAACGCGACGATGGACGAGGCCGTGGCCAGCCTTCACGAACTCAACGACTCGATGACCGAAATCGGCAAGCGATGGCTTAAGGGCGGCGTTGACGAGGGCGAACTCGCGACACTCGTCGGGAATCTGAAGATCGAGGCCGACCGCATCCGCGAACTTGGCGGCAATCCCGACCTGCCGAGTAAGTGACTACCTGATTCCCAACACACCGCCCTGGCCTCACACGAGGACCGGGGCGGTGGTGTTTGACCGGACTACCGCCCCCTCGAAAGATCCGCAAACCCTCAACCTGACTTCAGGTGCATGCGACGTGTCACGGAAAGTTCGCTATGCTAAGCACGTAGCCGATCAAGTCCACTCAAGCGGACGCCAACGATCGGGAAACGTAGTCCAACTGGGCAACGAGGCACGAAGGACATCGCCGGTCTGACTGGAGCTTGAGAGTCACCGATCGGGAGCCGTCCACAGTGAACACACCTGTGGATAGGACGGCCCGAAATGGCTACTACACCAGCGAAACTCATCAGCATGGCCGACGCCGCCGAGCGTTTGGCAGTGCACCCGATCACCATCCGTCGATGGATCGCCAACGGCAAGCTGACCGGCTACCGCATCTCGGATCGCGTCCTACGCGTCGAACTGGCCGAGGTCGAAGCCCTCCTGGTTCCCGTCCAGGTCGAGGGGTGAGCGCCATTGTCCAGGGCGTGGATCGCGAGAAAATACGCACCTGGTTAGACCTTCAGTACGGTCGGGACAAGGGCACGGCATGGATCAGCGTCGGCACCGGCCGCAGTACCGAACAAACTTTCTCCGACAACCCGTTTGCATGGCCCGAGCGGGCCGAGGAGGTGGTGTCGTTCATCGTCGCCCAGAACGAGGCAGGCTACAACGTCTGGTACGCGGCGCATCTGAGCTACAGCCATGAGAAGAAAAAGGCAGACGGCACAGGTGGCCGCGCGATGAACATGTCCGTCAAACGCCGACGCCTGCATGTGGACATCGACCGGGCACTGACAGCCGAGGACACGACGAAACTGCGCAAGCTGGACGCCTGGGTGGTCTATTCCGGCTCTCCCGGCCACGTGCACGCCTACATCGAGTTGAATCATTCCGTCGACGTAGCGACCTATCACCGGCTGGAAGATCAGCTTGTCGCCCACTTCGGCGCAGACCGCGCGGCGTGCCGGGACAACGGAATACTGAGGATTCCCGGCACCGTCAACCAGATGTCACCGAAGAAGTCTCACCCGACTGCACCCGTTCTGTGGGACGAGAGTGTCGGTAAGAAGCGCTGGAATCCAAGGGAACTGGCCGAGACACTGCCTGCCGTCGAGGTCAAACTGGAGGTCGAGGTCACTACCGACCCGATCGCACCCGTTGCGCCACAGCGCATGCCCGAGGGTGTCAGGGACGCGCTGAACGCTTCGAGCGCAGACCGCAGCAGCAAGACAGCGAGAATCATCAACGCATGCAAGGCAAGTGGACTCTCTCTCGAAGAAACACTGCATTGTCTGCTACTTGACGCGGGCCAGGCCGATCGCTATCAGCAGAAGGGTCCGGCGTTCATGTACAAGGAGGTACACAAGCTCTACGGCACCGCCGACGACTACAACCCACAGCTGAAGGACAAGGCAGCCAACGACATACTCGGAATCAACGCAAGGGAAAGCCAGGCAGACGCATTCACTGATTCCGGCACATCGCCGCCAGCCCTCCCGTCATCGTGGGCCGAAGTCAGTATGGATCGGATCTGGGACGCGGACTATCGGATGCAGGAAACCACGATGTTGTTCCGGGACGACGATATCGGTTTGCTGTACCCCGGCAAGTCTCACGACTTTCACGGGCCGTCCGGCAGCGGCAAGTCGTGGATAGCGAAAATCGCATGCGCCGAACAAGTCCGAGCCGGAAACCGCGTGCTGTATCTCGACTACGAATCGGACAACGAATCTGTTGGCATCAACTTCCGACAGCTTGGCTTGACGCGTAAACAGATGAAGCTCATTTCGTACCGGAACCCCCACGAGGTGGCGACAGCCGAAATGCTGTCCACGCTCACCGACTACAGCATCGTGGTGGTGGATGGTTGCACGGCCTGCCTGGCGTCGTACGGATACAGCGGCAACGACAACGACGAAGTGGCGAAGTGGTTTCACCATCTCATCGACCCTCTCAAGCGAACAGGCGCGGCAGTCATCGTCATCGACCACGAAGCGAAAGCCAACGGCGGAACCTTTGCACTGGGAGCCATGACCAAACGAGCACTGATGGACGTGAGCTACCGAGTGATCATGACTCAGCAGATGGTGCCTGGACGGGCCGGAGAACTCACCGTACGACTCACCGAGAAAGAGCGCGGGTCATGGGTTCGCAAACACTGCCCTGACCCTGACTCCGACGCGGTGGCGGCACTGTTCCAAATTGTCTCCGACGACAACGGAAATCTGACAGTAAAGATCGAAGCACCGACGCTGCAACAAAAGGTGGACGCGGTTCAGTCGATGGTGGACACCTTCACCACTTTGGGGATGCCCGCCGACGACACTTTCGGGCGCGAACACGTCAAGAAGTTCCTTGCCGACCACGGCGTGAAGGGCGTCCGAGCAGCCACCCTTACCGACGCGATTCGGGACTACAAGGCGAGAAGCAAACTACGCCCGGAATAGGTGAAAACACCCTCTGACCTGCAAGGGAACAGGTTGGCAGCCCTGAACCTGTTCCCCAAGCGGCGGGAACACCCCGGAACAGGGTGCCGTGGATCTAGTGCAAAACCACAGGTCAGGGCGTGTTCCTGCCTGTTCCCAAGCGTCGGGAACACCCCGGAACAGCCTGCACCCCTTGCATGTTCCCCACCCCCAATCCCTTGGGTGGGAACAGGGAACAGGTCGAAATCGAAGTGAGAGAACAACAACCCCGAAGGAACCGAAAATGCTGAACCTGACACCACCCAAGCACCCCTGTGGAGACTGCAACGCCGACCTCCGCGTCGAGACCGTGAACGAGGTCATTCATTGGACCGTCTTCCATGACGACACATGCCCTTGGTACCGAGCCCACCTGAACCGCGCGCAGCGCCGCGCCGAACGAAAGGCACAACGATGAACGCCGAACTCGAAAGATCTGGTCGCCGGTCTCTTCTCCACCCTTGGCCGCAGCCATGACCGCCGAATCCGACCTAGCCGATGCCCTGCATGTGGTGTGCACCCTCAAAGCAAGTCCAGGTGCGCTCACAGCCGCCGAGATTGTCCAGCGCACCCAACTAGGCCACGACGCGGTTCTGATGGCGCTGAGAGCCGCTGAACGGGCCGGAGTCGTGCAGCGTTGCCCGAGTGCCCGACCGGCCGCACGGTTTCGAACGACGGAGGCATGTTGGTGAACCGACTATTGGAGGACTTTGACGCTGACGACTACATGCCGGAAGAAAAAGGATTCAAGTCGGCTAAGACCTGGGCGAAACAACGCGAGTACAAGCGTCGGATCTATCGCGAGTTCAGAGAGATCCACGAGTTGGCAAGTAACGGAACCTATTCACCCACCTGGGACCAATGGCAGGCCGCTAGCGACAAGGTGAAACGGGAACAGGCAGAACGCCGCAGGGCCAATGCACACACCAAAGGGAAGGCAAGGCAATGACTATCGACAACTACTCACCACTACGCGGCATCGAATTGTTCAAGTGGAAGGTCTCGCGACTGGTGGAAGAGGCAACCAAACTACTACCGCCCGACGAGCAGATCACCATCGAGAACAATCCGGGAGTGACCTGGAAGAGCCTGGGCCACGTCGTGGAGTTCCGAGCCGCAGCGTTCCCGGATCGAGTGTTGGTTCTGGCAGACGCCGAATGGTTGACCGACGACTGCGATCCCAGCGGGCCGGAACTGGAGTACGTACCGAGCGCCGACGATGTTCCCGACGACATCAGCGAACTCACCGACTGACCGGCACCGCAACCTGCGGCAACCCCGGAACCTCTGCCCGCACAATGTTTCCGGGGTTGCCACGCCCGCAGCACGATTCTGAAATCTGCTCTAGAATGAAACTCACGTTAGGTCGCCCGGTGTTACTGGCCGGGACCGCCAGCGAAGCAGGATCACCACCGGAACCGTGATATCGACGGTCACCATGGCAAACGTCCCCTGTTAGAGATTCTGGAGTGGCTTTCATGCCCTCTCTCTTCAGTGACCGACGAAAGACACTGCTATGCAACATCAAACGCTCACCCGAGCCCTTTCAAGCGATCTCGAAATCCGCTCCAGCGGCGACGGTCGAACAGTTCACGGCATCGTGGTCCCGTTCGATTCGCCGACCGATATCCGCGACTACGACGGCGAATACACCGAGACATTCAAGCGCGGCACCTTCGCCAGATCCATTGCCGAGGCCGGATATCGAGTGAAGCTACTCGCCCAACACAACCGGCAGACAATGCCACTGGGCCGAGCCACGTCGCTCAGGGAAGACGCCGCAGGGCTGTACGGAGAGTTCCGAGTCTCTGCCACCCAGGCCGGTGACGAGGTACTCGAACTCATTCGCGACGGCGCACTCGACAGTTTCTCTGTGGGATTCACTCCGATTCGAGAAGCCTGGAACCGCAACAAGACCGAGCGAACTCACTACGAGGCCAAACTGAACGAGGTCTCGGTGGTGAACTTCCCGGCATATGAGTCGGCCAAAATCGCCGGAATCCGAGCAGCTCAGCTCCCACAGCTCGACTCGAATCAACTAGCGGCCCGCCTGGGTCTGCTGAAAGCAACTTACGGGCTGTAAAGCCCTCACTCTCAAAGGATCAAGACAATGAACATCACCCCTCTCGACAAGAAGTTCGACCATCTTCGGGGACTCAACAATGAGCAACGAGCTGCCAAGCTCACCGAGCTGAAAGAATTCATCGAGCCGTACACCACGCGCGCCGAGGGCATCAACGCCGAGGAATCCGAGCGACTCGCTACCGCCCTGGACGAACTCGAATTCCTGGGCCACTTGAAGGAACAACGCGAACGCCTGTTGAGCCTTGCCGACGCTGGCGGGCACATCGAAGCGGGTACATCCCTCGTCGGGTCGAAGCGAAAGGACACCGACCCGACGAGGGATGCAGCGCTGTCCAACGTCGAACGCTCGCACAAGGCAGGCAGGCTCACCGACGCCGCTGCAGCACTGTCCGAGAAGCTGATCGGCAGTGAGAGTATCGCCGCACGACTCGCAGCGACTACGGGCAGTGATGCTTACCGCAGTGCGTTCGCGAAGCTGGTCGTGAACCCCGAGCGCGGGCATCTCCTGTGGACCCCGCAGGAATCCGAGGCTTACCGCAATGCAGAGTCGGTGCGTTCGATCATCTCCGGCAGCAGCGGAACCGGAAAGCACCTCGTCCCTTGGGATCTGGACCCGGCAGTGATCTTGACCAGCGCAGGGAGTGTTTCGCCGTTGCGTGAAATCTCCAGGGTGGTCACGACTTCGAGCAATCAGTGGAACGGGGTCAGCTCGGCTGGTGTCACGGCAGAATGGCTTGCAGAGACCGCCGAGGCAGCCGACGCAAGTCCGTCCTTTGCGCCAGAGCCTGTCCCGCTATTCAAATCCAGTGCGTGGATCGAGTTTTCGTTCGAAGCCGAGGAAGACGCGTTGGGATTGCTCAGTGAACTCCAGCGGCTCCTGGCAGACGGCGCACTCGAACTCGAAAACGCGGCACTGGTGAACGGCAACGGAACGACTCAGCCGACCGGAATCGTGACATCCTTGGTCGCAGCGGGCGGCAGCGTCATCGTACCGGGCAGCGGCACCGAAGCTCTTGCGGCAGCGGACCTCTACAACCTCCAGAATGCCCTGGGGCCGCGATTCCAGCCGAATGCATCGTTTGCAGCGAACCTGGCGACTATCAACACGATTCGGCAATTCGAAACAGGCTCAGGGGCTTTGAAGTTTCCTTCGGCTCAGAATGTTCCGGCGACACTGTTGGGGCGGCCACTGCACGAGGTCAGCAACATCGACGGGACACTGAATCCGGCCGCTACCGAGAGTAATTACGTCGCGATCTACGGGGACTTCGGGAACTTTGTGATCGTTGACAAGCTCGGCAGCACAGTCGAACTCGTCCCTCAGGTATTCGGCCCAAACCGCCGACCAACGGGACAGCGCGGATTGCTCCTGCATCGGCGCATCGGCAGTGACGTGGTGAATCCGGCAGCGTTCAAGTTGCTCCGCATCAACACCACGGCCTGATGAAAGCTACCGGGTCGGTCATCTGGACTTCCTCGCACGGAGTTCACCAGTTTGATCGGCCCGGTTAGGTAGTGGCGGTCCCCATATCGGACGCGGCATCATCTACCCGCCAAAGGCTCTGTCTCTTTCACTATGGGAGACAGAGCCTTTGGTGTATTGAAACCTATAGGGTCTTACTACAAACCCTGATACACATATTGAAACCTGTTGGAAGGCTAGGAATATCATGTCGGACTCGTGGTGGTTGAAAGATGCACGTTGGGTCGCCATACGCAAGTGGTACAAGGACAACACTCCTCCGGGCGGCTGGACGTGTCATCTTTGCAACGAGCGAATTGATCCAAACATCAGTGGTCGCACCAGGTTCGGGCTTTCAATAGACCACATCGTGCCGGTCAGTCGTGGTGGTGCTTTGTTCGATCTAGCCAACACCGCTCCCGCACACGGTAAATGCAACTCAGGGAAGAGGGAGGGTCGCAACCTGGCTGGCACCGTAGCCGCGCCGTATCAAGCGCCGTTCCGACGCCGAGCACGACGTGCACCAGGCACAACACCGAAGCCTAGGCAGGCCGCACCACAGCCCATCACGATCGAACCTGTTGGACCTGACGACGTGACTGGTAGCCAGATCTGGTAAGCCACACTGCATCTCACACCATCACACTCATTGATCAACACAACATTGCTTCACACTGACTGACACTGCACTGCATGTGACACCTACCATGCTGCATGCCTACCACACTGCATGCCTTGTGCCCTTGCCTAGTTGAGATCCCTTACATCTCAGTAAGTCTCAGCCTTTGCACCACAACCACACTGCACACCATGACACTGCATGCTATGCCTTGCTGCTACCTACCACCCAACGATGCACTGCCATCAGCACCTTGCCCAACGCTGACCATGCATGACTGCAACTCATGTCTCTCGTTCGAAGCTTCCTCACGTCACACTGCACACCATTGCCCACGATCGCTGGTCCATTGCGCACGATGCTGCCGACGACGACCCAGACAGCCAGCAGCAGTGCAGCAGCGACCGCGAAGCTGACCACCGTCAAGCCTATGCACGCTCGAAGTGCCATCCATGCGACCTTGCGCACTGTGGCACCGCTTGGTAGCTCCTGCCGTACGAGAGCACTCCAAGAGTTATTGATTGATGTAGTAGTCATTGTGTTCACCCCCTTCCAGTGAGTGATATTCATTTGGATAACGCCGCAATGAATGCGCTTATTCCCTATCCACTAATCACGTTACACCAATTCTTTCTTTTAGTGAATTCGGTAGAAGTGCACGCATAAACAATGGCTCGACCCGCATGGGTAGGGGGGTCATCGGTTTGCGTGATCCCGCCAGACCGAGGAAGACCCTGCCTCCGATCGCTTCTCCCTCTATAATTTTTTCTTCAACTACTTTATATAACCGCAGGTCAGAGCACTATTCGCGGCGTGCATGTGGCCCGAAACAGGGCCTGAAAGAGAATCCGCCATGGGACGACGAGAACCGGCACCGCCGACCGCCATTCCTGGGCACCAAACAATGGCAAAAGAATGGATCGAAGAATGGTCTACAGCCAAGCGCTAATGCCGTCCGATAAAGCTCCGATCACCACAGGAAGTGCCCACTCCTGCCTATTCTTTCTGTGGCCGAGCCCTATTCTTTTGAATTATCTTCCGCCATCATCTTCGATAACTTCTCCGCTAATTCGGCGTCACGTCCAGCCGCTACCGATTGATATCTCATCGCCATGGCCGGGGTGGTGTGCCCGATACGCAACATCAGTTCGGCGGTGGTGGCACCGGCTTGAGCAGCCAGCACCGCGCCGACGTGGCGAAGATCGTGCACGCGCAGATCCGGCTTACCGATCGCGGCAGCGGCTTTCTTGAATGGCTTACGGAATTCCCAATCGGTGATGTGCCCACCATCGTCGGCAGCGAAGAGAAGGGCTTCGGGATGCTTCGGAATCCGGTGCAGATGCGCAGTGATCGCGCTACGGATATGAGGAGGCACCGCGACGGTACGGACACCGGCAGCAGTCTTCGGCGTATCCACAGCGGTAACCCCGGACCGATACGTCACGGCCCGCTCGACACGCAACGTCGCCGCATCCTTGCCGACATCCTTGCGCCGTAGCTCCTTCAGCTCACCAGACCGTAGACCGCACCACCCGAGCAGCAGCACCGCGACGGCCAATGGTTCGGGCATCTCCCCCGCGAGCCGAGACAACTCCTGCGGCGTCAGTAGACCGATATCGCGCTTCCTCTTGGTCTGCATCGCCGAACGGATACGGCAAGGGTTGGCGTCGATCACCTCGTCCGAGACAGCCGTCGCCATAATCGCGTGCAGTAGTGCGTAGGCATGAGCCTTGCGAGTCTGTCCGGTCGCTAGCTCGGCATACCAGACCCGAACAGCAGCAGGCGAGACTGCCGACACCTTCAGATCCCCTAGCTTCGGATTGATGTGCAGGCGCAGCAGATCGTCGTAGAGGGAGCGGGTGCGCGGCTTGAGCGTGCGATGAGAGAGCCATATCGCCGAATACGCTGCCAGGCTCAGACCGCGCGACTTCTCCGCACCAGGCGGCGTCCAGGTCTCCAGGTCAATGGTGCGTTTGATGTTGCCGAGCCAGCCCTCCGCGTCGATCTTCGCTTTGTACGTCTGTGGCGCGGCGTAGGTGATCCCGTCAGGGCCGACATAGCTCGCACGGTGGTTGCCGCTCGGCAGTTTCTTGATCGTTCCCCAGCTACGACGCCGCTTGACCGTCATGCTGCACTCCCCTGGATCGTTCCGTCTGCGTTCCCTTACGAGAGTAGTTCTCTGCATACCTATGTACCTACTTGCAACATCGGCTGAGAGCTTTGCATGCTGCTCAGAATGACTTTTTGGCGTGCCTACCTGCACGAATCCCCTGTGGCGTGATCAGGTTCGAATCCTGCCGGGGCACCACAAGATTTGATTCACAGACGGACATGGCGGACCAGCGGCCTCTTGGGCGAACGATTCGATCTGACCGAAACCTAACCCACAAATCATGATCCGTCCGCAGTAATCTGCCTCGCATGAAGAAGGCACTTCCGAAGACACTGAAGTCATTCGCCCGGACCGTTGGAATCCTGGCACTCGCGATCGTCGTGGTATCTGTCGTCGAGAGGTTCACCGGCGCACACCAACCGACGACCGGTCCCGCCTCGTTGACCGGACCCGACCAATCGTTGTAGCCCTTCCCTTGTGGCGGGGTCGACTCATGACGTTCGAGGAACAGGACGAGTCGACCGGTGAAAGCCGTCCGATTGCGGATGATGGGCCATTCACGCTGGAAGTCGATGGAGAAATCTTCACGGTGACGGTCCGCCCCGGGGAGCCGGGCGCGTCCGACTACGACTGGAAATCGGGGCCGAACGAGGGGTACGGGTTTTCCAGTTTTCACCGTGTTTCCTACTACAGTGTCCTCGACCGAGCGAACAGTCCATCGAACGAAATTCAGCCCGAAACTATCGATGAACACCGTGCGTCGATCCGCGACTTCCTCAGCAAGGTTAACCCGGAGACCGGATATATCGGAGACTGATCGTCAGAGTTGCCAGTAGCGTTGCCGTCATGATTACGGACCCGACGAGGCCGTGGTGGGAGACTTACAACAACAACGTCCTCTCCGCCCGCGAAAATGGCTGGAGCGAAGACGATTCCAGGCTCTCTCGCGAACGATGCGACCTACTCGATGACGTCGCTGCCGCGTTCGCCATCACGGGCGCGCAGACACCAGGGTGGCTGAGCCCATACAGCGGCGACGTCCAACCCCGCAAGGACTCGTACGAGCGTTGTACCGATCCGGAGAAGTTCCTGATCGTGGTGGCAAGAGCTCGAGCGTGGACAAAGGTCCTCGTCGATCGCGGCTGGGCACGAGAAGTACCGCCTGTGCGATGGGCGCTCCGTCCCTTGGAGTCCGGCGGGGCCGACACCGTTTTGGAGCCTTCGAGTGACGGTGCGGTTCCGCTCGTGCTGACCACGCACACTCCGGTCGACAGCGCCCACCCGTTCAATGTCACGATCGCCGCGGGCAACCCGGCTGTGGCGATGGCGTCCATTCCTGACTGTGCCTGCGACGGATGCGACAGGGGGTCCGCTGTACTGCTCGAAGAATTCGACACCTGGGTGTTGTCAGTGGTCGACGGTTCCCTCGAAGTCGACGTCACAGCCGCCTGTTATTCGATTCAAACTTCTTTTCACGGCGGAAGGCACGGGGTCCAGTACCTCGACGAACCCACAGCTTTCACTGCGGCACCGTGGCCCCCGAATTGGACGGCACGCTCGTTCGCGTCTACAAGATGAGCAGGCGCTGAGCCCTGATCCCGCCGCTACAGAACCTTCGTGAAGATCTGCGCCGGCGCTGCCGTCTCGAGCTTGGCCAGCGCCTCAACCAAACTGACGAAGTGCTCGGTATGGGTATGAGCGTCGAGGTGCTCCTGCGATTCCCATTCTTCCGCCAACACGAGCTCGCAGGGATTGTCGGTGCGCTGCAATAACTCGTAGTTGATGCAGCCGACCTCTTTTCGGGTCTCGGTGACAAGTTCTTCGTACAACCGAAGCACTTCCGCGAGATCGCCCTGCTCCACTGTGGTTGGCACCAAAACCCTGATCACAAAGACTCTCCGATTCGTCTGACCCGCGTTGACCCCTCCGCTCGAAGTCTGCCGTAGACCTCCGACAGATCGACATTTCCGTTGTGACTCGAAGTTTGCGGACAGGCGCAATACCTACGAAACACCCCCGATACCGGAGGTTCGTAGGGTTTGCCGAAGTCGGGCTCGCAATCAGCAGCGCAGCCCTGGGCCCGGGCGAGGGGTAAGCACATGAGTGGAAATGCAGTTCGCTTGCAAGCGATCAAGGACGTCGAGGCCTACACACCTCCGGTGGTCAGTTTCACGACCGACGAGACACCCGGAGAGGTGTTCGGAGCCAACGTCTTCAACAAGGTGGTCATGCAGAAGCGACTGCCCAAGCTCGTCTACAAATCGGTGATGGCGACGATCGAGCAAGGCAAACCGCTCGATCCCATGGTCGCCGACGCGGTCGCATCCGCGATGAAGGACTGGGCGTTGGAGAAAGGCGCAACCCACTACGCCCACGTCTTCTATCCGCTTACCGGGTTGACCGCCGAGAAGCACGACAGCTTCCTCGAGCCGGTCGGCGACGGCAGTGCACTGGCGGAGTTCGCCGGCAAGACCTTGATCCAAGGTGAACCCGACGCTTCGAGTTTCCCGAACGGCGGGCTGCGCAACACGTTCGAGGCTCGCGGATACACCGGCTGGGATGTCACGAGCCCGGCCTACGTTCTCGAAAACCCCAACGGCAACACACTGTGTATCCCGACCGTGTTCGTTTCGATGACCGGCGAAGCGCTCGACCACAAGACTCCCCTGCTGCGTTCACAACAGGCAATGGGTTTCCACGCCGAACGAATCCTTAAGTTGTTCGGTCATACCGATCCCGAGCACATCGTGTCGTTCTGCGGACCCGAGCAGGAGTACTTCCTGATCGATCGACACTTCTTCCTCGCCCGCCCCGACCTCCTCAACGCCGGCCGAACACTCTTCGGCGCAAAGCCGCCCAAGGGCCAGGAGTTCGACGACCACTACTTCGGGGCGATCCCGGAACGTGTGCTCGGATTCATGATGGACACCGAGCGGGAACTTTTCAAACTCGGTATCCCCGCCAAGACGCGGCACAACGAGGTTGCGCCCGGCCAGTTCGAAATCGCCCCGATGTTCGAGCGAGGCAACATCGCCGCGGACCACCAGCAGTTGCTGATGACCACTTTCAAGACAATCGCCAAGAAGCACGGCATGGAATGTCTGTTCCACGAGAAGCCGTTCGACGGTGTCAACGGCTCCGGCAAGCACGTCAACTTCTCGCTGGGCAACTCCGAACTCGGCAGTTTGCTTGTCCCCGGCGACAATCCGCATGACAACGCCCAGTTCCTCGTATTCTGCGCCGCAGTCATCCGGGCCGTCCACAAATACGCCGGCCTCCTGCGCGCGTCGGTCGCATCGGCAACCAACGATCACCGTCTCGGTGCCAACGAGGCTCCCCCGGCCATCATCTCGATCTTCCTCGGCGATCAGCTGGCCGACGTCTTCGAGCAGATCGCCAAGGGCGCAGCGACATCGTCGAAGGACAAGGGCACCATGATGATCGGAGCCGACACCCTTCCCGTCCTACCGACCGACCCGGGCGACCGCAACCGCACGAGCCCATTTGCCTTCACCGGCAACCGTTTCGAGTTCCGCGCGCCAGGATCGCTGCAAACAGTCAACGGCCCGATGGTCACCATCAACACGATCATGGCCGAGGCCTTGGACTACATGGCCACCGAACTGGAGGCCGCGGTCGCCGACGGCGCCGATTTCGACACCGCCGTCCAGAATCTGCTCACCGAGATCATCACCAACCACGGTGCGGTTGTCTTCAACGGCGACGGTTACTCGGAGAACTGGCAGATCGAGGCCGAGTCTCGCGGCCTGCCGAACCTTCGCACGACGCTGGACGCCCTTCCTGAACTGATCACCGAATCCTCGATGGAACTCTTCGAGAAGTACAAGGTCTTCAACCACCGGGAGATGCACAGTCGCTACGAGGTCGGACTCGAACAGTACGCACTGAGCATCGGCGTCGAGGCACGCCTGGCCGCCGAAATCGGTACGACGCTAATCCTTCCGGCCGCAGTGCGCCACCAGACGGAAGTTGCGCAGAACTTCGTCGCACTGAAGTCCGCCGGCCTCGAACCGGATTCAGCACCGCTCGAAGAAGTGTCGGCGCCCGTTGCGGCTCTGCGCACAGCGCTCGCGGCCCTGCGCGCAGCAATCGACACCGACGCCGGCGAGTCGCCATTCGATCAGGCCAAGCACGCACAGGACGCACTCCTGCCCGCCATGGCAGAGGTACGTGCAGCGGCCGACTTCCTCGAAACCATCGTCGCCGACGATCACTGGCCACTCCCGACGTATCAGGAAATGCTCTTCATTCTCTGAGTATCACCCGAATATCACTACCCACAGAACTATGGCCTGCAACTCGATCGAGTTGCAGGCCATAGTTGTCGAATCTTGCTCGCCTAGCGGTCTTCCGGCATCGTGACTTCGAGTACGCGAGCCTCACCGGTGGTCGCGGGGTCAGGACGATCGCGCGAATCCGACGACGCCATCTGGAGTCCGTTCAAATCGGTCCGCATGTAGATGACGTTGTAACGGTCCCACGTGGTGGCGACGAATTCGAGGAACTGTCCGCTCGCCCACGGGTGCATGAATCCGCCGTACAACGCGGGCAACGTGATTCCACTCAACAGGGTCTGCGTACCACTCCACGGGCCTTGCGGTTGGTCGGCCTGACGGATCACCAGGTTGCCCTCGGCACTGGTGTACATGGCAACGTACTTGTTCAGGTAGTCGTTCCACTGCACTGCGAGTTCACTGACCGGTGCCTTGATGACCTGAACGGCATCGGTATCTCGCGGACTCCAACCGGAGCCGTCCCAGTATTCGTAGGCGCCGAGATTTCTGATGTCGGCGCCGGCCACTCGCGCCAGGATCGCCTTACCGAAACGACCTGAGGGAGTTCCGTATTCGTAAATGTAGCCGTCCCGACCGTCGAGGAAGGCGCTCTGCTGGAAGTTGGAATTGATCGGCGATACTGCCGGAATCCCCGGAATGCCAAGTCCTTCGGTATTGGCGCGAACTGTCGCCGGATCGAGTTCCCAGTTCTCACCGTTGTCCGTGGAGAAGGCCAGAGCCGAGTAGTTGGTGGTCCAGGCTCCAGGTTCGTCCCACGACCGAACGGACATGAATCTGATGTACTGCACACCACCGTAAGAGATTCCAGCGGTCGGGATGGTGGTGAACTCACCCGGAATGCCGAATCCCGGAATGATCTCCTTGGAATGATTGGGGCCGTCCAAAGGAGAACTGTCGATCTTCATCCCGTCGGCAATGGCGGTGTCGTTGCTGCGGAACAATACGTTGCTGCGCCAGTCGTCACCCGGGGTGTCGCAGTCGCCCACCGTGTCGCCGAATGCCATCAGCACGTCGTGATCCGGCCCCGAAAGACCGTTGTCCCACATGATTCCGAGGTCGGTACCCGACACGTTGAACCGCTCGATGGTGTTGTTGGGACTGCCTGGGCCAGTGACCATTTCGATCGCCTTGGTCCGGCCGGTCAGCACCGGCAGAGCACCGTTGGGGGCGCCGGTGATCCAAGGCAGCGCGTTGGCGAGGGAGCCGGTACCGGCGGATCCACTGCCGAGCGATCCGGTCAGCGAGCCGAGCGAACCCGTCATCGATCCGGCGGAACCACTTCCTCCCGAACCGCACGGTCCACCGATCGCCGACGCAGACGGTGCTGCGGCAATCGTCGCGGCAATCGTGACGACGCCTATCGACAACATCGCCGACATGGAGTGTTTATTACGCACGTGCAGCCCCTCTGATCATTTTCGACTCGTTCGGACCACAGGCACAGTGATCCCCGACCGCAGAAGCAAACCATTTGGACTGTGTTAAGAGAGTGAAAGCTGAGCAAATTGTTATAAATCGCCCGTTCAACTGACACAAGTGACAGCTGTGTCCGATTTCACCTTCACAGGACAGTTGTCCGATACAGCAATAAAGGCGCCTAGTATGTAACGGAAATGTAAAAGAGTTCTCACAACGAGGTAGGTGAGCGGTGTCCGTACGTGACCGCGTAGCGCAGATTTACGATCAGGTTTTGGTTCGCAATGCAGGAGAGCCCGAGTTCCATCAGGCCGCCGCAGAGGTCTTCGAGTCTCTTCACGTAGTGCTCGAACGCCACCCCCGCTACGCCGACGCCGGACTCATCGAGCGGCTCTGCGAGCCGGAACGCCAGATCATCTTCCGCGTGCCGTGGACCGACGACCAGGGCAACGTTCACGTCAACCGTGGCTTCCGCGTGCAGTACAACAGTGCACTCGGCCCCTACAAGGGCGGCCTGCGCTTCCACCCCAGCGTCAACCTGGGCATCGTGAAGTTCCTCGGCTTCGAGCAGATCTTCAAGAACTCACTCACCGGCCTGCCCATCGGCGGCGGCAAGGGTGGCTCGGACTTCGATCCCAAGGGCCGCTCCGACGCAGAGGTCATGCGCTTCTGTCAGTCCTTCATGACCGAACTGCAGCGTCACATCGGTGAATACACCGACGTTCCGGCCGGCGACATCGGCGTCGGCGGTCGCGAGATCGGCTACCTGTTCGGTCAGTACAAGCGGCTGACCAACACGTACGAGTCGGGCGTCCTCACCGGCAAGGGCATCACCTGGGGCGGATCGCAGGTTCGCACCGAGGCCACCGGCTACGGCGTCGCGTACTTCGTCGCCGAAATGCTCAAGGCGAAGGGTGAAGGCCTCGAAGGCAAGAACGTCGTGATCTCCGGATCCGGCAATGTCGCCATCTACGCAATCCAGAAGATCCACCAGCTCGGCGGCGTCGCGATCGCCTGCTCGGATTCCTCGGGATACATCGTGGACAAGAAGGGCATCGATCTCGACCTCCTCAAGGAGATCAAGGAAGTTCGCCGCGGCCGCATCAGCGAGTACGCCGACGCAGTTCCGCATGCCGAGTTCATCGCCGACGGTTCCATCTGGGACGTGCCGTGCGACGTCGCACTCCCCTGCGCGACTCAGAACGAGCTCGACGAAGATGCCGCAAAGACCTTGATCGCCAACGGCGTTCAGGCCGTTGCCGAAGGCGCGAACATGCCCACCACCCCCGGTGGCATCCAGCTCTTCCGTGACGCGAACGTAGCCTTCGCACCCGGCAAGGCGGCCAACGCCGGTGGCGTTGCAACCTCCGCTCTCGAAATGCAGCAGAATGCTTCGCGTGATTCCTGGAGCTTCGAGTACACCGACGAGCGTCTCGCCGGAATCATGCGCGGCATTCACAAGCGCACCATCAACACCGCTGCCGAGTACGGAAAGCCGGGCGACTACGTGCACGGCGCGAACATTGCCGGCTTCGTGAAGGTGGCCGACGCCATGATTTCGCTGGGCGTCATCTAGAGATTTCCGCAATACAGACAGCAGTACAAAAAGGGGTGATTTCACCCTGAACCGGTTCCCGTACATCGGACTGGTCGAATCAATACCTAGGCCGCGAGGGCCCTGGGTCCGCGAGGACCCAGGGCCCTCGAGCTTGATCTGAGCAAATCGCCCGCGACGAGCACCGTAGGCGCCGGCAATCATCCCAGACGGAACTCGTAGTGTCCTCCGAATCCGTTTTCCGCTCTGACGTCGAAAAACACCGTAAGTGGACGATTGTTTAGGTCCGCAGCGCGTGGGGCATATGGACTTATCTTCACATTTGTCCATTTCACAGTTGGACGATCGTTCATGTGGTAGAAATCACAACGCCTGGCGCAATTCGATCCGCAAATTTCAGCGGCGAGTATGCCCCCGAACAAGGCCTCAGCGTGTACCCCGCTTCGTAACGCGCCGAGCCTCCGGGTGCCTGTGCCAGGCGACGCACCTGTCTAGAGGAGGCCACCCATGTCCCCAGCGCTGCTGAACAACCCGGGACCGCTCATGTTGGGAGGCAAGCCCGCCTCCACAGCGGTCAACGACGTCATCCCACTGGCAAGCGATCTCGTAGATCACCTGTCCCGTGCCAACCCGACGTTGACTTCCCTCCAAACGGAGGCAGTACGTCGGGAACTGATTGCGGTGATCGTGCAGGGGCTCCAAGTGGGGATCCAGCTATTGGATCACCGCAAACTTCCCACCGACCAAGAGTTGGACGGCATTCACACGATGACCGTCCAACAAGCATTGAAAGGCGTGCCACTCAGCGCGATCCTCAACTTGACCAACGAGGGCATCAGCACTTTTCGCACCCTCATCCTCAGCCGGGCCGACGCCGAGGACTCCGCCAATCTCGGGGATCTCAACGAGTTCTTGTTCGCACTCGCGCAGCGGCTTCACTCGTTCATCTCGATCAGCTATCTTTCGGCTCTTCCAGCCGGTTCCCAACTCGGGGAATACTCGGCCGGCGCTCTCGTGAAAGCCATGCTGGACGGCGACGATCCCACCCAGCTTGCGTTGCAGATGGGCGTCGAACTCGCACCCCGCTATCTCGTCCTGCGGCTCCTGGTGAACCTGCCGCCCATCCGCCCGGGAGCACGCAACGGCAACCACCAGCGCATACAGGCCTACCGTGACCTCTCCGTCGCTCAATCGAAAATCGCGGCCCACTTCGGATCGGCGCTGCTCGAAGCTCCTGCACCGCAACGTGGTCTGGTCCTGATCGAGGGCACACCCGACTGGGGAACAGTGTGCGAGGTCATCCAACGTGCACGCGCAACGGTCGGGGTGGAGATCACAGCAATCGCCGAGAACGCCGCGGTACGAGATATCGCCGCCGCCCAAGCAACCACTCACGAATTGGCACAACTCGTGCGGCGCCTGAGACTGCCGGCGCGGTCGTACCGAATGGAAGACCTCGCGCTCGAGTATCAACTCACTCGGGGTGGCGTAGGCCGCGACAGCTTGATCAATCTTCTCAAGCCACTCGACGGCAATCCGGAACTGCTGCAGACATTGTCCATACATCTCGCCAACGGCCAGCATCGTCAGCGCACCGCGTCGGCGCTCGGCCTGCACACCAACACCGTCGACAATCGAATCAAGCGCATCGCAACCCTGACCGGATTGGATCCGGCCCTGCCCTCTGAACTGCTCAAACTGCGCGCTGCCATGATCTCGCTGACCTTCGCAAGCACTGATGTGGACAATCGTCCAGCGAAAATGTGAACACTCACATCCTCGCTATTAGCTGTCCACGTGTGGCGCCTGGACCCCACTTTTCCGCTCCGAACCGGGCTATAAAAGTGTGGTGCGAATCACCGCGCAAACCAGTAACAATTAAGGGGAAACACATGATCAACGGCCAGGATAACGCTCTCCTCGGTGCCTTCTTCGACACCATCCTGCAGCTCTTCAACGCGGGCAGCACCGGCACGGGCTCGACGGATGGCGGCGGCGTCTCCTAGGACGAATCTCGGGCCCTGTGCGAGAGAATCTCTCGCACAGGGCCCGCTCCAAGCCGCCTGACACTGTGATGGCGGTGACCACGGTGACCACCACGTCGCCACCGCTGAAACCAGGAGCAAGCACATGATCGCCGCACCAACCACAGGCGCTTTGGCCGTCGTTTTGAACACCGTCCTACAGATGTTCAACGCCGGCAGCAGTTTCCTCTACACCGACAACTCTCCGATTGGCGGCGGCGGCGAAACTCCCACGACGCCTGCTCCCTGATCGACTTACCCGCTCGCATCACACAGTCGCGGCACAGACAGGAACCACCGTGATAAACCAGCACACCCTGGGCAGCCTGGTCATCGACTTCGGCTCACTCTCCCGAGCACTCGGCTTCGGCAACGGCTCCATCGTGTCGCTCGGCAGCACCGGAAGTGGCTGAAACAGCCCGCCTGACCACGTCGACGATCCCGTCGCCGCTCACCTTCTCACCACATCTCGAAACAGAAAGCAGGTCCCCCTGTGCCTACAATTCCGCTCACCGGCGACCCCATCGTCATCAACATCATCGTCCAGCTACTGAGCGCGGGCAGCAGCAATGCGCTCGCACTGGGCGGAGTCGGGAGCAGCGGTCTCGGTAGCACCGGGCTCGGCAGCTTCGACTCGGCGAGCCTCGGAAGCGCTGCTTAGGACCTCACTCGTGATCGGTGTTCGATCCGCGTCTTCGGCCGCCGAAACAGTCCACGAAACCCACGTTGCCCTCCGTCATCTGTGACGGAGGGCAACGCGGTCGTTCAGGCGAGACGGCTCGCGGTTGCGCGATCAGGCCGTCCGCCGCGGTGGATCAACGCCAGTCTTCAGGTGGATCGCTGTCGTCGTGCTCGATGGTCACGGACTCCGAACGATCGTCAGCTGCAGCCTTTTTCGCTGCTTCACGCATCTCGATTCCGTCGGACACCCAGTCGCCGATCTCGCGCGTCACGTCTCGAACGGCCCCGGCGATGATCATCGCGATCGAGCCCACGTGGTTGGCTGCACTTTCGGTCAGTTCCTGGACCGTGTCCTTGCGGCGTTCGAATTTCCCGACCATCAGTGTGTGCCTCTCAGGCTGCAGTTCGCTGGCGCTCGACGATAACACCGGGAGGGGTCTTCGACTTGACCAAACCGGGCGGAAGAGCGAGCTTGAAGATCTTGCCCCATACCGAACCGATCTGCTTGAAGAACCCACCGGTGTTGTACGGCAAACCGTACTTCCCACACAATTCTTTCACCTGGGGAGCGAGTTCCGGATAACGATGCGCAGGCAGGTCCGGGAACAGGTGGTGCTCGATCTGGTGCGAGAGGTTGCCGGACATGATGTGGAAGAGCGGGCTTCCCTCGATGTTGGCGCTGCCGAGCATCTGACGCACGTACCACTGCCCGCGAGTCTCGTCGGCCGTCTCGTCCTCGGTGAAACTCTGGACACCGGTGGGGAAATGGCCACAGAAGATGATCGAGTACGTCCACACGTTCCGGACCAGGTTGGCGGTGACATTCCCCGCGAGAGTGGTCACGAACAGCGGCCCCGTGAGAACCGGGAAGATGACGTAGTCCTTGAGGACCTGCTTGCCCGCCTTGTTCCACCAGCCCTTCAGGAGCGGCTTGACGTCGTGCCACTTGCGCTTGCCCTGAATGACGTTCTCGATCTCGAGATCGTGCATCATCACGCCCCACTCGAAGAGCACCATCAAGGCGAAGGCCCAGACCGGATTACCGAGGTAATAGGGGTTCCACTTCTGCGCGTCGTCGATACGCAGGATGCCGTATCCGATGTCGCGGTCTTTGCCGAGAATATTGGTGTACGTGTGATGCATGTAGTTGTGCGAGTGACGCCACTGGTCGGCCGGGCACACCGTATCCCATTCGAAGACTTCGGAATTGAGCCCTGGTTCACGCATCCAGTCGTACTGACCGTGCATGACGTTGTGGCCGATCTCCATGTTGTCGAGGATCTTGGACACGCTCAATGCACCGACTGCCGCGAGCCACACCGGAGGCAGGAAGCCCAGGTACATCAAGCCGCGACCTGCGACCTCGAACCCGCGCTGAGCCTTGATGATCTTGTAGATGTACTCCCGATCCTCCGCCCCGAGCGAGGCGACGGTGCGATCGCGCAATGCGTCCAACTCGCGGCCGATCTCCTCGACCTGCTCGTACGTCAGAACGACGGGAGCGTCGTCCTTCGCATCGGAACCGTTGCCGAGGAACGGGAGGGTGGGAAGTGAAAGTCCAAACATGTCGGTCTCCAGACAGTCGTGTGGAAAATGGGACTTCAGATGTCGACGGTGACGTCGCCGACGGGAGCACTGACGCACAGCTGGATCTTCTTGTCCGGCTCGTCGTCTGTCTCACCGGTGCGCACGTTTCGGGTACGGCCCGCCTTCTTGACGGAGGTGCAGGAGAAGCAGATTCCCATCCGGCATCCGTACTCGGGATTGAGGCCCGCAGCTTCTGCTTGTTCGAGAAGTGTTTCGCCGGAGTTCTCGGCCGCCACCCCACTTTTGGTGAATGACACCTCGCCGCCGGCCTCCCCCGGCTCGGCCACCGCCGGCGCGAACTCCTCGGTGTTGAGCAAGTGCTCGACGTCGACCTCACGGAACACCTCACGCACTCCCTGCATCAGTCCGGGAGGTCCGCAGAGATAAGCCTGAGCGTCGATCGTGTCCGGATCGGCGATCCAAGGAGCCACCGCGTCGAGGTGCCCGCGATCGAAGAAACCTTCGAGGTCACCTCCACCGCTTTCGGTGTACACCAGTACCAGTTTCACATTCGGGTTCTGCTCGGCGATGGTCTTCAGCGCGCGCGTGTACGCCACGTCGGCATCGGAGTTCGCGTAATGCACGAACACGATCTCGCCCGAGTGCTGCTCCTCCACCAGCGTCCGAAGCATCGACATGACCGGGGTGATTCCACTGCCGCCACTGATCAACAACACCCGACGCGGGCGGTCGACGGGAAGGGAGAACACCCCGTCTGCCTGCGAGAGGCTGACAACGAGCCCGGGCGCTGCGTTGGCGTACAGATACTGCGACACCAAGCCACCCGGATGCGCTTTGACGGTGAGCTCGATCAGCCCGCTGCGCGTAGACGCGCCCCCGGCCGGCGAGTAGCAGCGAGTGTGACGAACACCGTCGATCACCACGCCCAACTGCACGAACTGGCCCGCCTGAAAACCGCGCCACTGGCGAGTCGGGCGCAGCGTGAGAGTGACGGAGTCAGCCGTCGGATGGTCGACGGCGACAACCTGCGCGCGAATGTCACGAACGGTCGCCATCGGGTTGACCAACTCGAGGTATCGGTCGATCTGATGTGGAGCAGCCATGGCTTCGATCAGTCCCACCAAGGACAGTCCGCGCCGAGGTGTGGACTTCGGTGTCGTGTTCTCAGGAGCAGATGCGATTGTCATGACCCTCCTCGTACTTCGATTGCCGGGTATCTCGATTGCTGGGCTAGCTTCCCCCGACTGCGTGAATTCAGTGTACAAATGTTCACCGAAGATAGTGTGACAGGTGCACACAAGTACATGTCAACAAGAATGTGATCCGAGTTACACGAGTTGCCGAAAGGAGCCGGAATGCCTGTACCTACACTCGACGTCGTGACGAAGGCCGGACCGGTGAACCCAGAGCGCAGGGAACCCGACAACAGGGAGCCGGAAAGTCGTGCCGCAAAGAAGGAACGCACACGCCAAGCGCTCCTGGACACTGCCATGGACCTCTCGGCCGATCGGGGCTTCGCCGGAATCAGCTTGCGAGAGGTAGCCAGGGAAGCCGGGATCGTTCCGACTGCGTTCTACCGCCACTTCGCTTCACTGGAGGACGTCGGTGTCGTCCTCGTCGAAGAGAGCATGCGCATGTTGCGCCAGATGCTGCGCGACGCAAGGCGTAATCCCAGCACCAAGGACGCCGCTACGTCACTGGGCATCCTTGTGCGACAAGTGCATACACACGAGCGACAGTTTCGGTTCCTCTGCCGCGAACGCTACAGCGGCGTCAGTGAGGTACGACGTGCGATAGCCACTGAAATGCGGTTGTTCGTCAGCGAACTGACCATCGACCTCTCCAGAATTGCCGGACTGGAAAGCTGGTCGTCGGACGATCTGGAAATGGCTGCCGGCCTGATCGTCTCGACGATGTTCAGCGCTGTCGTCGAACTGCTGGACGCCGGGACGGCCGGGTATCGCGACGAAGCCGCCGTCATCACACGAGCCGAGAAGCAACTGCGAGTCATCATGCTCGGAATGGCCACCTGGAATCCACCTCGAAACTGACCTCGGGTTCACCTTTTCGACGTACGGTGAGAGTCATGTCTTCCACGAGTACATACGAAATCCCCGTTGGCGACCTCACCTTCGACGTACTGATCTCGGGCCCGGACGACGGCATTCCGCTGGTAGCGCTGCACGGCTTCCCGGAGAGCGCCGCATCCTGGGGCAAGGTCACACCACTGCTCACCGCAGCGGGCTACCGCGTTATCGCACCGAATCAGCGCGGTTACTCCGCCGGCGCGCGCCCCGAAGGGGTGGATGCCTACAAGATCGAGCATCTGGTAGCCGACGTCGTCGGATTGCTCGACGCACTCGGCCTGTCCGACGCGCATCTGGTCGGCCACGACTGGGGTTCGGCGGTCGCCTGGCAGGTCGCCGGTCGCCATCCGAACCGGATCCGCAGTCTGACCGCGATCTCGGTCCCCCACCCCACCGCCTTCGGCTGGGCACTCCGCGAGGACGAGGACCAAAAACAACGCTCGTCGTACATCGGACTTCTCCGACAGGAGGGCAAAGCCGAGGAAGTGTTGTCGGAGGACAACTTTCGCCGGCTGCGCGCTATGTTCGACGGCCAGATCGATCCTGAATTCGCCGACGAGCACATTCGTGTCCTGAGCGGGGAGGGCGCGCTGACCGGCGCCTTGAACTGGTACCGCGCGATGACCCGCGACTTCGGCGACATCGATCGCACCACCGTGCCGACCACGTATGTCTGGAGCACCGGCGACTCAGCGCTCGGCCGCGCAGGCGCAGAACGCTGTGGTGAATTCGTGGACGCCCCCTACGAGTTCGTCGTGCTCGACGGCGGAAGTCACTGGATTCCGGAAGAGCGAGCCGAAGAGTTGGCCGAGGCGATCCTCGCACGTGCAGGATCCTGATCGCCGCGACGAATTCGGCTCTATGTATGTTGTCATACATAGAGCCGAATTGATTCCATCACCAGGAGTTCTGCGATGACCGAGACCGTTGCACCACCCCATCCTTTCGACGCTGCTGTCGGATTGACGCCACTCACCGCCGGCTTGTCGACCGGCGAGACCAATCCGGCGTACAACAACATGGTCGGGCCATTCGGCGGCGTCACCGCTGCCACGTTGCTCGAATCCGTACTGAAGCACCCCGAACGCCTCGGCGATCCGCTGTCGTTGACCGTCAACTTTGCCGGTCCGATCACCGAGGGCGCCTTCGAGATCTCCGCCCGGCCGGTGCGCACCAACCGCTCGACGCAGCACTGGTCCATCGAACTGTCTCAGGACGGAACCGTCGCCACTACCGCGACGGCAGTGTTCGGTACCAGGCGTGAAACCTGGTCGTCTACCGAGATCACGATGCCGGAAGTTCCGTCGGCCGAAGACGTTACGCTGCTGCCGTTCCCCGAGTTCATCGCCTGGGCACAGAACTACGAGATGCGCTTTGTCGAGGGTGCGATCCCCGACCTGGAGTCGGGCGAGCATCCCGACTCGACCACGACACTCTGGGTGCGCGATCAACCGGCACGCGCTCTCGACTTCACGTCGCTGACCGCACTGTGCGATGTCTTCTTCCCACGAGTCTTCTTGCGCCGAGGCAAGATGGCTCCGGCTGGAACGGTCTCGATGACCATCTACTTCCACGCCGACGCTCAGACGCTGACCGAACAGGCAGACAATTCCGTGCTGGGAACCGCGCGGACCCAACGGTTCGGCAACGGGTACTTCGATCAGTCGGCCGAAATTTGGGGCAGTGACGGCGCATTGCTCGCTACGACACACCAGTTGGTCTACTTCAAGGATTGACGGGCAGCGCACTGTCCCCTTCCGGCGCCTTCACCATCGACAATGCGGCAAGGCCGACGCCGAGAACCACCAGCAGTCCGATGATGCCGGCACGGTCTGCACCGAAGAGCCATGCGAACAGGCCGAACAGTGTCGGCGCCAAAAACGACACTGCTCGGCCTGTTGTCGCATACAGGCCGAACATCTGACCTTCACGCCCAGGCGGGGTGATGCGCGCCAGGAAGGTTCGTGCCGACGACTGAGCGGGCCCGACGAAGAGGCAGAGCGCGAGACCGAAGATCCAGAACATCACCGGCCCTGACACCGCGATCAGGATCGCGCCGACCACGATCATCGACGCCAGCGAGACGGTGATGACCTGTTTGGGTCCGATCCGATCGTCGAAACGTCCGGCCACCAATGCACCGATTGCGGAAATCACGTTGGCCGCAACACCGAACAACAGCACGTCGGCCGCACTGATTCCGTAGACGTTGACAGCCAGCACGGCCCCGAAGGTGAACACGCCCGCCAGACCGTCACGAAAGAGTGCGCTCGCAATCAGGTACCAGATCGTGCGCCTGTCGACGTTCCAGAGTTCGCGCAGATCGCGCCACAACACCCGATAGGAGTCGAGGAACCCGGCCTTGGACGCTCCCGGATCGACCGCGGGGCTGGGCAACTCGGGAACCTTGAAGAACACCGGAATCGCGAAGACCGCGAACCACACTGCAGCCAGCAGTGCAACCATCCGGATGTTCATGCCGCCGTCGGTGGTCAATCCGAGGAATCCCCGAGTGTCGCCGTCGCCGACGATGAACCCGAAGTAGCACAGCAACAGCAGCACGATTCCGCCGAAATATCCCATGGCCCAGCCGAAGCCGGAGACTCTACCCAGATTCTCCGGTGTCGACACCTGCCGCATCATGGCGTTGTAGGGAACGCCGGCAAGCTCGAAGATCACCGAACCGATTGCGAGCAGAACCAATCCGAGCCACAGATAGCGGTAGTTGTCCTCGACGAAGTAGAGGCCCGCCATCGAGAGCACGGTGATGCCGGTCAGTATCGCGAGCGAGAGTTTACGTTTACCCGACGCATCGAAACGTTGTCCGGTGATCGGAGCGAGAATCGCGATGAAGAAGCCGGCGATTCCGAGTGCCCAGCTGAGCCACGTAGTTGCCGAAATCGTGCCGGGAAGGTCGTCACCGACCGCGTCGGTGAGATAGACCGAGAAGACGAACGTGAGGATCACTGCGTTGAATGCGGCCGATCCCCAATCCCACAGCCCCCATGCGAACACTTGACTCTTCGTGGCCGCACCGCCGATGCCTGCGGGTGGCTCGGCCTGCGTGCTCGTGGACTCGGCGCTCATACGGCGAAGCCTAACTGCGCGCGGGCGACTCGGCGCCTCTCTCCGAAGTCGACATACAAGACGTTCTATGCACCCGAGTTAGTACGCACTTAGTTGCATACGCACCTGAGTGCATAGATACTCTTTCCATGGCACTCGAACATGCGTTGCTCGTCTCCCTGTCCGAACAGGATGCGTCGGGATACGACCTCACACGCCGGTTCGACAAGTCGATCGGCTTCTTCCACAGCGCGACGCACCAGCAGATCTACCGAGTCCTCAAGCGAATGGACGAGGCAGGCTGGGTGGAGGTGGAAGCCATCGCGCAGGACGGCCGACCGGACAAGAAGATGTACCGCGTCAGCGATGCCGGCCGCGCCGAACTGACCCGATGGATCGCAGAGCCGTCCGAACCGAACCACCTGCGCAACGAGTTGGCCATCAAGATCAGGGCCGCTGCGCACGCCGATCTCCCCGCTCTACGACGCGAAGTCGCTCGCCACCGCGACGGCCACGCCGCCCGCCTCGACGTCTACCGACTCATCGAAAAGCGTGACTTCCCCAATCCAGCAGCGCTTTCCGGCTCTTCACTGCACCAGTACCTCGTACTTCGCGGCGGCATCCGCGTCGAGGAAGGATTCACCGACTGGTGCCAGGAAGTTCTGGACGCATTGCCCACTGGCGAGTACGCCATCGAAGACACCGGCGAGTACGCCACCGAAGACACTGGCGAGTACGCCACGGAAGGACATCTTCAGTCATGACGGATACACAGTTCCCCCGCCTGCTCGAACCGCTCGACCTCGGATTCACGACGCTGAAGAACCGCGTCGTCATGGGATCGATCCACACCGGCCTCGAAGATCGCGCGAAGGACACCGACCGCTTGGCCGAGTACTTCGCCGAACGTGCCCGTGGCGGAGTCGGCTTGATCATCACCGGCGGCTACGCGCCCAACCGCACCGGTTGGCTCTTGCCCTTCGGTGCCAAGCTGACCAACCGCATCGAAGCGCGCCGTCACCGCCGGATCACCAAGGCGGTTCACGACGCGGGTGGAAAGATCGCCATGCAGATCCTGCACGCCGGCCGCTACAGCTACCAGCCGTTCAGTGTCTCCGCGTCGTCGATCAAGGCACCCATCAATCCGTTCCGTCCGCGCAAGCTGACCGGCCGTGGGGTGCGTTGGCAGATCCGGAACTACGTTCGCTGCGCGCGTCTGGCCAAGTCCGCGGGTTACGACGGCGTCGAAATCATGGGCGGTGAGGGCTACTTCATCAACCAGTTCCTCTGCGAGCGCACGAACAAGCGCACCGACCAGTGGGGCGGCAGTTCCGAGAACCGTCGACGCATGGCAGTCGAAATCGTGCGACGCACACGCAAGGCCGTCGGCCCGAACTTCATCATCGTGTTCCGGTTGTCGATGGCAGACCTGGTCGAGGGCGGTCAGACCTGGGATGAAATCGTCTCGTTGGCAAAGGAAGTCGAAGCTGCCGGCGCCACGATCATCAACACCGACATCGGATGGCACGAGTCACGGGTGCCCACCATCGTCACCTCGGTTCCCCGAGCAGCCTTCGTGGACATCACGAGCAAGCTCGAGAAGCACGTCGACATTCCGGTAGCCGCCTCGAATCGGATCAACATGCCCGAGACTGCCGAAGAGATCCTCAACCGCGGTGACGCGCAGTTGATTTCGATGGCCAGGCCGATGCTCGCCGATCCCGACTGGGTGAACAAGGCCGAGCGCGGAGCGTCCGACGAGATCAACACGTGCATCGCCTGCAACCAAGCCTGCCTCGACCACGCCTTCGTTCACAAGCAGGTCTCCTGCCTGCTCAATCCGCGCGCGGGCCGTGAGACCACGCTGATCCTCTCCCCCACTCGGCGGACCAAGAATCTCGCCGTCGTCGGCGCCGGTCCTGCCGGACTTTCCGCAGCACTCAATCTTGCTCAGCGTGGTCATTCGGTCACGTTGTTCGAGGCCTCGGACAAGATCGGCGGACAGTTCGGGATCGCACAGCTCATTCCGGGTAAGGAAGAGTTCGCCGAAACCATTCGCTACTACACCCGCATGCTGGACGTGGCCGGAGTGACAGTCAAGCTCGAAACCCGCGTCGCACCAGCAGATCTCATCGGATCCTTCGACGAAGTGGTGGTTGCCACCGGCGTGACGCCGCGGGTTCCCAAGATCCCCGGCATCGAGAACCCGAAGGTGCTGACCTACGCCGAGGTCGTCCGAGAGGGCAAGCCCGTCGGCAAGTCCGTCGCCGTCATCGGTGCCGGCGGCATCGGCGTCGACGTGAGCGAATTCCTCACGCACCCCACTTCCCCCACTCTTCATCTCAAGGAGTGGAAGCAGGAATGGGGCGTCACCGAACCCGAAATGGCCCCGGGCGCTCTCACCACTCCGGTACCAGAGCTCTCCGAGCGGGAGGTCTACCTCCTCCAACGCAAGCCAGGACGCATCGGCGCCGGCCTCGCGAAGACCACCGGCTGGGTCCACCGGGCGGCCCTCAAGAACAAGGGCGTCCACGAGCTCTCGGGCGTCAACTACGAGCGCATCGACGACGCCGGCCTGCACATCACCTTCGGTGAGAAGCACGAGAAGCCCCGACTTCTCGAGGTCGACACCATCGTCATCTGCGCCGGGCAGGAGTCGGTTCGCGATCTAGTGGACGAACTGACCGTCGCGGGCGTGGTGACCCACATCATCGGCGGCGCGGATGTCGCTGGAGAACTCGACGCCAAGCGTGCCATCGAACAGGGCACACGACTGGCCGCGAAGATCTGACCGGCTACGCTGACTGATCGTGAGCCTGCCGACACCCACAACCACAGCCCGCGCCGTAGTGACCGGCGCCTCCTCCGGCATCGGAGAGGCACTGGCCGCTGATCTGGCATCACGCGGACACTCCCTGATCCTCGTTGCCCGTCGTGGCGAGGTCATGGAGGTCCTCGCCGAGAAGCTTCGCGCCGCGCACGGCGTCGAGGTGGAGGTCCGTGCATCGGACCTCTCCGACAGCGCGGCGCGTGCCGTTCTGGTCGAGGAACTCGGTGGCCGCGACATCAGCATCCTGTGCAACAACGCCGGTATCGCCACCTTCGGGCCGATCGCCGAGCTGGACCCGGCCTACGAGCGCGACCAGGTCGAGCTCAACGCCGTTGCAGTGCACGATCTCACGCTGGCCGTGCTGCCGGGCATGCTCGCGCGCAAGTCCGGAGCCATCCTGATGGTCGGGTCCGCGGCCGGAAACATGCCGATCCCCAACAACGCGACGTACGCCGCCACGAAGGCGTTCGTGAACACCTTCGCGGAATCGTTGCGAGGTGAACTCAAGGGCACCGGAGTGAACGTCACCCTGCTCGCCCCAGGCCCCGTACGCACCGAAACCCCGGACCCGGCCGAAGCGTCGATCGTCGACAAGCTCGTCCCGGACTTCTTCTGGATCTCGAGCGAGTACACCGCCAAGGTCTCGCTCGACGGCCTGGCCGAGAACAAGATGCGCGTCGTACCGGGCATCTTGAGCAAGGCGATGTCCGTCGCGGGCGGTTACAGCCCGCGTGCCGTCGTTGCGCCCATCGTGGGCACGTTCTACAAGAAGCTCGGCGGCTGATTCACGCAAACTTCTCAGAGCAGGCCATAGCAGACCATATAGTCGGTTAATGGCGATGCGAAGAACACTGGCAGCCGGGGCAATCCTTCTTTTGACCGGAGGGTTGCCCTTACTGCTGCCCACGGCAGCGAATGCATGTTCGTGCGCATCATCGGCTACCCCGGAAGAAGCCGTGAGCGTCTCCAGCACCGTTTTCCTCGGGACTCCGACGGAGAAAACTTCGGACGGATTCGAGGACACCTACCTGTTCGACGTCAGCCGGGTCTACAAAGGCGATCTGGCATCGGTGACGTCGGTGGGGACACTCGCGAACGGGAACGGTTGTGGCACAAGCTACGTGCTCGGCACCGAGCAGCTGATGTTCGTTTCTGCGCCGTACGACGTCGACGCCGAGCACGAGGGGCACAGCTGCGGGCCGGCTACCGAAACCGGGTTCGACATCCAAGCGGCGGTCGAGTCCGTGTACGGCGCCGGTTACGCCCCGAGTGCCGGCGGAACTCCGTCCGTTGGTGTGTCCGCCGACAGATCGACGGTCATCGGCGGAGGCGCCGCGGTGGCATTACTCGCGGTGCTCGGTTGGTTCGGACGGAAGCGCCGGCGAGCACAGTGAGTCGACAGGCACAGTAAGTCGAGGACGTCAGGGCCGCGTCAACCTCGTTCGGCGGCGCGTCAAGTAAGCGTCAAGATCCGCCCCACCGGTGATCTTCGGGAGTAGATCTGAAGGTAGCCCGCAACACGGCGGGTCACCTTCAGGAGATCGACGTGACGCTACTCGAAATCTTCCCCTCCCTACGCGGCGCAATGACACCGCGTATGGATCCTGCGTTGTGGCCCATCAGTACTCGCCACGACCACAGCGGGCGTGTCTGCATCGGCGACGTCTCCCTCGAAGAGATCGCGGACCAGTACGGCACACCGACGTACGTCGTCGACGAGGCGGACGTGCGGCACCGCTGCCGCACGTATCGAGAGATCTTCCCCGACTCGGAGATCGTGTACGCCGGCAAGGCACTGATGATTCGAGCGATGGCTACCTGGGTCTCCGACGAGGGACTCGGGGTGGATGTCTGTTCCGCCGGTGAACTCGCCGTCGCGCTTGCCGCGGGCGTGGACCCCCACCGAATCATCCTGCACGGCAATGCCAAATCGGTTTCCGAACTGAGGGCGGCGGTCAACGCGGGTGTCGGCCGGATCGTCCTCGACTCCCCCAGCGAAGCGGTACGGCTCGCGTCGGTGTGCACCCACCGACAGAAGGTGTTGGTCAGAGTCACACCCGGCATCGACATACACGGACACAAGGCAGTGTCCACCGGCATCTTGGACCAAAAGTTCGGTTTACCAGCATTTTCCGAAGAACTGGAACGAACGGTGTCCGTCGTCGCCACCGCGACGCACCTGCAACTCATCGGCCTGCATTGCCATCTCGGCTCCCAGATCACCGATCCCGAACACTTCCGCCCCGCGATCGAGACGATGGTCGCGCAGATGGACGATATACGTCGTACGCATCGAATCATCCTCACCGAACTCGATCTCGGCGGTGGCCACGGGATCGCCTACGTGCCGGGCGACGCCCAACTGGATCTGACCCGCCTCGCACATGTCATCGACGAAACTCTCGACGACACGTGCACCCGAAACCGCTTCCCTCGACCAGAAATCGTGCTCGAACCCGGCCGAGCGATCGCTGCGCGGGCCGGAGTCACGCTCTATCGCGTACAGAACATCAAGTCGATCAGCGGGGGACGAACCTTCGTGTCCGTCGACGGCGGGATGAGCGACAACCCTCGGGTGTCGTTGTACGACAGCCACTACGACGTCGAACTGGTGAACCGACATTCGCGCGCACCGCTCCAGGAAGTCACCGTCGCCGGGCGACACTGCGAATCGGGCGACGAAATTGCCGTCGGAGCAAGGCTTCCCGCCGACCTACATGAAGGTGACCTGTTGGCAGTGCCGTGTACGGGCGCATACCACCACAGCATGGCCTCCACCTACAACAGCGTCGGCCGGCCGCCGGTCGTCGCCGTGCTGGGCGGGATTGCGCGGCCGTTGATCAGGCGCGAATCGATCAACGACCTGCTGGCCCGCGAGGTCGGCATCTGACCTCGCGGGCGCCTGAGCCTCAGCGCCTGCGGCGACTACCGGTGCCGAAGATGTTTCGCGAAATCTCGCGTCCCGCAGCCGAAGCCGCCGAGCGCAGGAAACTCTTGACAGCCGAGTTGCCCAAGATCTGCTCGGCGATGTTGGGGCCCTCCGGCTCGGCCGGCGGCGGTGGCGGCAGATCGGGCAGCGGCGGAAGATCCAGGGACTGATCCGCTGTCGGAGCACCGGCCACCTTGGCCGTCAGCTTCTCGTACGCCGACTCGCGGTCGATGGTCTGGCCGTACTTCTGATTCAGGGGACTCGACGACGCGGCCGCCTTGATCGCGTCGTTGCCGATGGTGTCCATCAGCGACCTCGGAGGACGAATCTTGGTCCAGGCCACCGGCGTCGGCGCACCCTTTTCCGAGAGTACGGTCACGATGGCTTCACCGATGCCGAGTGAAGTCAGTGCCTTTTCCAGGTCGTAGTGCTCGGTCTTCGGGTACGTGCGGACGGTCTTGTTGAGGGCTTTCTGATCGTCGGGCGTGAAGGCACGCAGGGCGTGCTGAACCCGCGCACCCAACTGTGACAGCACCGAATTCGGAATGTCGGTCGGAAGTTGCGTGCAGAAGAACACGCCGACGCCCTTGGAACGAATGAGCTTGACCGTCTGTTCGACCTGCTGAAGGAAGGCCTTCGACGCGTCCGCGAACAGAAGGTGCGCCTCGTCGAAGATGAACACGAGCTTCGGCTTGTCCAGATCTCCCTCTTCGGGCAGCGTCTGGAACAGGTCCGCGAGCACCCACATCAGGAAGGTGGAGAACATTGCCGGGCGCGCCGCCTGGGCACCGAGTTCGAACAGCGTGATCACACCGGCACCGCCGACGACACGCAGCAGATCCTCGGTTTCGAGTTCTGGTTCACCGAAGAAGGTGTCACCACCATCTGCTTCGAGGTTGACCAACGCGCGCAGAATCACTCCCGCCGTCGCCGAGGAAACTCCGCCGATACCCTTCAGATCCGCCTTGCCCTCAGCGCTTGTCAGGTGGGCGATGACCGAACGCAGATCCTTGAGGTCCAGCAGGGCGAGGCCCTGAGTGTCGGCCCAGTGGAAGATCAGCCCGAGTGTCGATTCCTGGGTCTCGTTGAGGCCCAACACTTTACTGAGCAGGATCGGCCCGAAACTGGTGATGGTCGCGCGCACCGGGATACCGATTCCGTCAGTACCCAACGACAAGAACTCGACTGGCATCCCAGCGGGAGTCCACGAATCGTCGCCCGTCTCGACTGCGCGAGACTTCACCTTCTCGCTCGGATCCCCCGCCTTCGACAGACCCGAGAGATCGCCCTTGACGTCGGCCATCACAACCGGCACACCCGCGGCGGACAGCTGCTCGGCGATGCCCTGCAACGTCTTGGTCTTGCCGGTACCCGTCGCACCGGCGATCAGACCGTGACGGTTGATCGTCGCCAACGGAATCCGCACCCGCGCGGTGGGATCTGCAACACCGTCGATCACCACCGAGCCGAGCTCGAGTGCCCACCCCTCGGATGAATAGCCCGCCGCGATTTCAGCGGCAGCACCCGAGGGCACCTGAGCAGCGGGGGTGGCTCCGGCCGATGCTTCGGCCTCGGCGGCAGCCGCTTCCTTCTCTGCTTCCTCAGCTGCTGCAGCGGCTTCAGCTGCAATCCGAGCGGCTTCGGCAGCGGCAGCCTTGGCAGCTTTCGCCTTCTCCGCCGGCGTCAGCGGCGCTGCTCCGTCCTTCGGATCCACGGTCATCGAAAAGCCCTCCTCGTTGCAATGCGGCGAAGTTCTTGTCATCACCCGAACGCCGTCTCACACACGTCGAGTTTCCACCGCAGACCTTATCCCGCGCCCGCGCGCACTACTGTGTTCCTGGTGCAGGACAAATTGGTATGGATCGATTGCGAAATGACCGGGCTGCGACTCGAGTCGGACAAACTCATCGAGATTGCGGCTCTGGTGACCGACAGCGACTTGAACATCTTGGGCGAAGGTGTGGACATCGTCATCCACGCCGACGACGACGCGTTGGCTGCAATGCCCGACGTCGTGAAGAAGATGCACGCAAAGTCGGGACTGACCGAAGAGGTTCGTAAGTCGACGGTCACCCTCGCCGAGGCGGAGAAAGAGGTGCTCGCGTACATCCGCAAGCACGTTCCCGTCGCCGGTACGGCACCCTTGGCAGGCAACTCCATCGCCACCGACCGCGGATTCATCTCACGCGACATGACGGCGCTGGACACATACCTGCACTACCGGATGATCGACGTCAGCTCCATCAAGGAACTCTCCCGTCGCTGGTACCCGCGAATCTACTTCGGCCAGCCCGAAAAAGGTCTCGCCCACCGAGCGCTCGCCGACATCAAGGAATCCATCCGCGAACTCAAGTACTACCGCGGCACTGCATTCGTCGCGGCACCCGGACCGTCGAGTGCGGAGATCGCAGCCGTCGTCGAGGGCTTGGGTCCCGCCTGACCAGCCGATTGGCTTCCTGACCGACTTTCGCGCTAGTATCTCTTTCGTCAAAGCAGCCGGGTCAAACCGGTGGCCGAGGCAATGGTGGGCGTAGTTCAGTTGGTAGAGCACCAGGTTGTGATCCTGGCTGTCGCGGGTTCGAGTCCCGTCGCTCACCCAAGCGGAACCCCCGAGAATGTCGAAAGACATTTTCGGGGGTTCTTTTGGTTTGTGCGCCAGCCCCAATCTCCCCTTCCACGGCCGGGTGAACGTATCGCTCCCCTTCTCTGACGGGGGCAGCGATACGTTCACCCGAAGTGGGTGGGGTGGCGACCGCGACAAATCGCGCGCTCCCGAGCAACCCGTGCCCGAGCCGAGCGAACGTACCTCTGGTCGCTTCAGATAGACCGAAAGCCACTTTCGCTCGCATCGGGGTAGCTGGAATTCGCCGCAAATGGCCCAGCCGTCGATCACTCGGGCGACGGTTGCGGCTCCCAGACACCTGCGACGGTCCCCTCGCGAACGTGTCGCTCGTATGCCGAAACCTTGTCGTGGATGACGGTCAGGTTGTCCTGCATCGCAGCGATCCTGGATCGAATCAACTCCTCATGCGACTGCAAAAGTGAAAGCCGCTCCTTCTCGTTTCCTGGACCTGACCTGACGAGAGCGGCGAATTCGCGGATCGTGGCGATCGGCATACCCGAGTCTCGGAAGCGATTACACAGCTTCAACCAAGCGACATCGCTATCGGAGTACACCCGACGCCCACCTGCCGAGCGCGCAACCTCGTGAACGAGCAATTCCTCACGTTCGAAGTATCGAAGGGAATCGATACTGATTCCGGTCTGGACAGCGACGTCACCGATTGACAGTTCGCGCATTGCCTGGCGACCTTTCCTTGACCTGGAGTGCACTCCAGATTTTACGGTCGCAGCCATGAATTCCATCCAGCGCAAAATCAACACCGGATACTCCCGAGTCTCCACTGCCAACGACGTACTTGCCGGACAAGATTTAACAGGCACTACGGTTTTGGTCACCGGCGGGTACTCCGGACTCGGATATGAGGTTTCGCAGTCACTTTCTTCGGTCGGCGCGCGAGTTGTAGTTCTTGCCCGCCGACCAGAACAGGCACGGAGCGCGGTGGCCGACCTTCCGGGTATCGAAGTGCGAGCGTGCGACCTGTCGGACCCGAGCAGTGTCAGATCGTGTGCGCGAGAAATTCTCGAATCCCGGATCACTCCGGACATCATCATCTGCAATGCGGGGGTCATGGCCTGCCCGGAACTCCGTGTCGGCTCCGGCTGGGAATCACAATTCGCGATCAATCACCTCGGGCACTTTGTACTGGTGAACCTGCTTGTGCCAGCCATGCCCGCAAACGGCTCTCGCGTAGTAGCGGTCTCGTCGGCGGGACATTTTCTGTCGGGAGTGCGTTGGAATGACATACATTTCCGCAACGGTTACGACCGCTGGCTTGCGTACGGTCAAGCCAAGACTGCAAATGCTCTATTCGCTGTACAGCTGGCGAGCTCCGGTGCTTCACGCGGTATCAGTGCGTTCTCCGTCCATCCCGGGAGCATCCTCACTCCCCTTCAACGTCACTTCTCTGCATCGAAGAAACACGATCTCGGATGGACGACGTCGAATGGCGACGCCGTGCCGGGGTTCAAGACTCCCTCCCAGGGCGCCGCTACAACGGTATGGGCAGCGACGGCACCGATACTCGCCGATCACGTCGGCGCGTACCTCCAGGACTGCAACATCGCGGACGTCGCGCAGACCGATGACATGAGCGTCGGCGGCGTGAAGCCTTGGGCTACCGATCCCGCCGACGCACGCAGATTGTGGGCACTGTCCGCTGAAATGACCGGAGTGGACGCGTTCGGTCGACGCTGACACCGAGCGAACGTACCTCCCGTCGCCTCAGATAGACCGAGAGGCACTTTCGCTCACAAAAGGTGTGCAGATGCAGAATGCCCCCAACCGGACGGTCGGGGGCATTCTGGCGTTCAGCGCTTCAGGAACGCACTCAGACGTCCGCGTTGCCGGTCTTCCAGACGCTCCAGGGAATGTTCCAGTCACCGAGGCCGTCGGTGCCGGAGAGAGTGCCGCCGACGGTGTTCTTGACGACGACGATGTCCCCACGCTTGGTGTTGTCGTAGACCCACTTGGCGTTGGACGGGCTCAGGTTGAGGCAGCCGTGACTGGTGTTGGAGTAGCCCTGCTGCCCGACCGACCACGGCGCCGAGTGGAAGAAGATACCGCTGTAGGACATTCGGGTCGCCCAGTCGACGGGGGTCTTGTAACCCTGCGCCGAGGTGACCGGGACGCCGTACGTGGACGAGTCCATGATCATGTTCGCGAAGCGGTCACCGATGATGTAGACGCCGTTGTCGGTGGGAGTGCTGTCCTTGCCCATGGAGGTGGGCATGGTCATGACGGTCTCACCGTTGACCTGGAAAGTGACCTGCTTGGTGTTGTCGTCCGCCGTGGCGATGACGGCATCACCGATGGTGAAGGAACTCTTGGCGTCTTCCTGCCCGAAGACTCCCTTGCCGAGATTGCGCCCGTACACGTCGACGCTCACGTCGACCTTGGTGCCCGGTGCCCAGTAGTTCTCCGGACGCCAACGGACCTCACGATTGTTGACCCAGTAGAACGCACCTTCGACGGCCGGAGTCGTGGTGACGGTGATCGCGGCTTCGGCAGCCTTGCGATCGGGGATGTTCTCGTCGAACTGCACCGCGATGGGCTGACCGATGCCGACCACGTCACCCTCGTTGGGCAAGACGTACGGCTTGGTGACGTTGCCGGGTGCGCTGGTGGTGAAGGACGTGACCGTCGTACTTGCGCCACCCAATCCGAATGCGCGGGCCTCGATTTTGTACTTGCGGTTGTAGCCGAGTGGCTCGGTGGTGGTCCACGACGCACCGTCGGCAGCAATCGCGCCGGCAACTGCCTTGCCGTCCTGATTGACCATCGTCACGTCGGACAGAGCGCCGTCAGCGACGTTGATCTTGACCGGGTCGCCCGGCGAGAAGCCGACAGCACCGTCGGCAGCGGTCGAGGTGAGCTTCGGCTTGATGAGTTCGGTGAGCGGATTGGAATCGATCGGCGCCGACCCTTCGGTACTGACGTCCTTGCCGCCCGACGTGCACGCGGTCATCAGAACGAGAGCACCGAGAGACGCCGCGATCATCGCCGCGCCCTTCGACGCTCGACCGTTCCCCCCGCGCACGGACAGACCCCACCTTTGACGACTCATCGTTCGACTCCGCTTCACAATTTCTCCGACTAACTTCCGCGTCACATGCGAATCCCACTTACCGGAAGGCAAGTGGGACTTGCGGTATGACTGCGCTGCACCAATGATGCCAGGCGCGCTCGTTACCAACGGTCATGAAAGGCCACGCCGTCAGTAACGTTCAAGTATCAATCGCTCCGAACCGTCCGTTTTGTTACCGCTTTCAGCGGATTTCCTCCGATCGGACTACAGCGGTGACGCCTCCACCTGGCGATTTGCTCCCGAACCGGCGATTCGGCTAATGTTCTGTCTCGCAAGAGCGAGCGCCTATAGCTCAGTTGGTAGAGCAAGTGACTCTTAATCACTGGGTCCGGGGTTCGAGTCCCTGTGGGCGCACTTGCAAAGGTCCCCACCTTCTTCGGAAGGTGGGGATTTTTCTTTGTGTCGTGGTGAACAGGTTGTGGTGAATAGACTTCACAGTTATCGGAACCACGGCCTGGAGGATTGATGACCGAGCGCGAAACCACACCGGGCAGCGAGCTGGCATTTGCCGGGGTTGCGGGTCAGGCCGCTCTGATCCGGTCCGGAGAAATATCGGCCCGCGAGCTCACCGAGAACACACTTCGCCGTATCGAACGCCTCGATTCGACGCTCAATGCTTTTGTGCGAGTTCTCGCAGACGAAGCGCTCGACGAAGCGACACGTCTCGATCAGCGCCAGGCCGACGGCCACAGCCTGGGCCCACTGCACGGAGTCCCGATCGCGATCAAGGACGAGAACGACGTCGCCGGAACGCCCACGACGTACGGCGGTGCGGCAGCAACTCGCATCGCCTCCGCTGACTCGGAGGTCGTTCGCCGTTTGCGCGAGGCCGGCGCAGTGATTGTCGGCAAGACGACGATGCCCGAGTTCGGCATCTGGCCCTTCACCGAGACCGCCGCAAACGGCTACACCAGAAACCCTTGGGACACTGGCGTATCCACGGGCGGATCGAGCGGAGGATCTGCGTCGGCCGTCGCTTCGGGAATGGTCGCGGCGGCGATAGGCGGCGACGGCGGCGGTTCCATCCGACTGCCTTCGGCGTTCTGCGGGTTGTTCGGACTCAAACCGCAGCGCGGTCGGGTGAGCACCGCGCCGAACCGAAACCTCTGGCGCGGACTCGGCACACTAGGGCCTCTCACTCGTTCCGTCGAGGACAGCGCGCTCGTGTACGACGTGATCACCGGTACCACCGGGATCGACGACTACACAGCCGAAACGCTCCGCACCAGCTTTGCCGAGTCAGCCGCGTCGGCGCCCGCGCCACTTCGCATTGCAGTGTCCACTCGGAGTCCGGTCCGGGGCGTCCGCCCGTCCCCGGAGGTCGTTGCCGCGGTGCATTCGATCGCAGAGATGTTGAGCGCGTTGGGACATCACGTCGAAGAACACGATCCCGAGTACCCGGACGCAACTGCAGCATTTCTCCCGCAGGTACTCGGCGGCGTCCGCGACGAAGCACTGCGCGTCGATCATCCAGCGTTACTCGAGAAGCGCACACGAGCACTCGCGTCGATCGGCCGGATAGCCGCTCCCGCGCGCGTCGGGAAATTCGCTTACCGCAAAGGTGAGCGAATCGCAGCGACGGTCAACCAGGTCTTCGACACCTTCGACCTGGTCCTGATGCCGACCACGCCCGCGCTGCCACGCCCGATCGGACAACTCGAAGGAACCAGCCTTCTGTCAGCAGTCCGCAAGGCGTTGCCGATCGCCGCCTACTGTTCGATCTGGAATGTCTGCGGCAACCCGGCGGCCGCTGTGCCCGCCGGGTTCTCCGAACGCGGACTCCCCCTGAGCGTCCAACTGGTCGGGCGCAGCGGTGGTGAACCGACGATTCTCGCCGTCGCACAGCAGTTGGAAAGCACCGTCCGCTGGCCGGATTCGCACCCTCCACACTCGTGAATTCCGGAAGCGATGTAACCATCGTCACCACGATGAACACGCGTTTTGCAAACTCCTGAGCCTGTCGGCTAATGTTCTGTCTCGCAAGAGCGAGCGCCTATAGCTCAGTTGGTAGAGCAAGTGACTCTTAATCACTGGGTCCGGGGTTCGAGTCCCTGTGGGCGCACTTGCAAGAAGGCCCCCACCTCACCAGGTGGGGGCCTTCTTCATGTTCTGTCTTCGACAACTCGGGTCAGCGAATGATCTTCCGGACCACGAGTAGTCCCACCACTGAACCGACTGCGATCAGCGCGTACTTCACTGCCGGCTCGTTGAGCTTGGCGAGCACCGTCTTCTTGGTGTTCTCGACCAGCCGCTTCGGGTTGGTGCGGACCGTCAGTTCGTCGAGTGTGCTCGCGAGCTGGTTACGCGCCTTCTCGATCTCGCGTTCGATGCTCTCGGTGTCCCTGGGCACGTGTCCTCCAACTTGTCTGTGTTCTGCTGCTCTGTGTGCGGGTCTGCTGTGCGGACGCAGCGCGCCGACACTTCGCTCTACCGTAGAGGAGCAGAATGCCCTCGCGCCCACCTGCCGCGCAATTTCTCGACTAACCTCGATTCCCGTGACCGAGAACAGTAGATTGTCCGCCGGCGACGTCGCGCCGGATTTCACACTCCCAGACGCCGATGGCAACGAGGTTTCCCTTCACGATTACCGCGGCCGCAAGGTCATCGTGTACTTCTACCCGGCGGCCAGCACCCCGGGGTGCACCAAGCAGGCCTGCGACTTCCGTGACAGCCTCGCCGAGCTGAACGGCGCCGGCCTCGAAGTCATCGGAATCTCGCCGGACAAGCCCGCAAAACTCGCGAAGTTCCGCGATACCGAAGAGTTGACCTTCCCGCTGCTCTCCGATCCCGAGAAGGCGACGCTCGAAGCCTGGGGCGCGTTCGGTGAGAAGAAGATGTACGGCAAGACCGTCCAGGGCGTCATCCGCTCGACGTTCCTCGTCGACGAGGAAGGCAAGATCGAGGTGGCCCAGTACAACGTCCGGGCCACCGGCCACGTCGCCAAGCTACGACGCGATCTGTCGGTCTAACTCCCGTACCGGCTCAAGAACAGAGCCTCCGCGAAAGCGAGATTCTCGATCTCCGACGGGTCGACGCTTTCGTCGGGCGCATGAATGCGGCATTGCGGTTCCTCGACGCCGATCAACGCGATCTCCGCGTCGGGGAACTGCTCGGCCAGTGCACTGCACAGCGGTATCGATCCCCCTTGGCCGCCAAATCCGACTTCGCGGCCGTAGGCATCGGTGAGCGCGGACTTCAGCTGCGCGAAACCTGCACCCTCCGTCGAGGACGAGAACGGCGATCCCGTCGATTCCGGAACGACCTCGATGTGGACGCCCCACGGCGCCGCCGCGCGGAGGTGGTCCGTCAACAACTTCTGTGCCTGCGCCGGATCCGTGCCAGGCGGGACACGAAGATTCAGGCGCGCCGACGCGCGGGGCGTGATCGCCGCCGCCGAACCCACGACCGGCGGGCAGTCGATACCCAGGATGGTCAGCGCCGGACGAGCCCACACCTGCTCGGCAACCGAACCGGAACCAGTCAACTGCACCCCTTCGAGCACCCCGGCGTCGGAGCGGAACTGATCGCCGTCATAACTGACACCCGCCCACTCCTGATCGTTGGTCAAGCCTTCGACAGTGGTGTTTCCGGCGCTGTCGTGCAGCGTCGAGAGTATGTGCACCAGCGCGGTGATCGCATCGGGCGCCGGTCCACCGAAGACACCGGAGTGAATCTCACCCTCGAGCGTCGACACGTGGACCACAACGTTCGCGATCCCGCGCAATGACGTCGTGATCGTCGGCTCCCCGACTTCGGTGTTGCCGGTATCGGCGATCAGGATCATGTCGGCTGCAAAAAGTTCGGGCCGCTCTCGCACCAGATCCTCGAGACCGCCAGTGCCCATCTCCTCGGATCCTTCGGCGACGAGCGTCAGGTGGACGCTCGGATCCACACCGGCTGCGGCGAGCGCTCGCAGAGCTGTCAGATGCATGACGACGTTGCCCTTGCAGTCGGAAGCGCCCCGTCCGTACCACCGTCCGTCGCGCTCGGTGAGCGTGAAAGGCGGGGAGCCCCAGAGCTCTTCGCTTCCGGGCGGCTGAACGTCGTAGTGGCAGTACAGCAGAACGGTCGGAGCACCGCCCGGGCCTGGTCGACGCCCGACAACCGCGGCCGAACCGTCGGAGGTCTCGATCGCCTCGATATCGGCGAAACCCTGAGCCCGGAATGCCTCCAGGACCCAATGCGCAGCGGCCGCGCATTCTTCCGGCGGGTACTGCCGTGCATCGGCAACGGACTTCATCGCCACAAGTGCACTCAGATCCTCACGGGCACGCGGCATGAGTTCACCTACCGCGGTTCGCAGTTCTTCCGTCATCGTCTCCCTCTCCTCGGCATCGAATCTCGGTGTGCCCGAAGAATCTCAGTCTGCCCGAATCGGACGTAGGCAGGCGCCAGGATCGCCGTTGCGCCACACCGCGCAGCAACCTCTTCGGCTACTGGACAGTTGGTCACCTAGTATCGAGGTGTGGCAACAGCATCGGGACTCGTGTGCGCGCACCTGCGCGGTGCGTTTCGACCGATCACGACCGCCGAAGTAGGTGGCCGATGACACCGGATAATGCACAAGTCCCAAATTCGACAGAAAACACCGATAGCCTGGAAGACGTGCAGCCCACGACTCGTCACCGCGCGCGGCGACGAGTCGACCCAGCACTGGAGAATCCCCAGAGCCTCGAAGAACCGCAGGAACTGCTGCCGCGCAAGCGTCCGACGCAAGAGCGCAGCCAGCGTAAATTCGACGCACTCCTGGCTGCGTCACGGGAACTCCTCACCGATGTCGGTTTCGAATCGTTCACCTGTGAAGAAGTCGCGGCACGTGCTGACGTCCCGATTGGGACGCTTTACCAGTTCTTCGCGAACAAGTACGTCATCGTGTGCGAATTGAACCGCCAGGACCTCGTCGGGGTCCAGCACGAGCTTGCTCAGTTCGGCGGCGAAGTACCCTCGCTCGACTGGTTGCGGTTCCTGAACAGTTTCGTCGATCACATGGCCGGGCTGTGGACGTCAGATCCGTCGCGCCGCGAGGTCTGGCTGGCGATGCAGTCGACGCCGTCCACGCGGGCAACCGGAGTCATTCACGAAAAGCAGTTCGCCGAGACCGTAGCGAAAATGCTCGGCCCGTTGACGCCTCGTACGCGGCGAGATCGTCGCCTGATGATGGCGGAAGTTCTTGTCCACGTGGTGTATTCGATGCTCAATTTCTCGGTTCAGGACGGTCAGTCGCATGCCGACGCCGTCGCCGAACTGAAAAGGTTGATGATCGCGTATCTCCTCGTCGCCGAGAAGGAATCCCGCACGAAGGACTAGTCGAACGACAAAGAGCCGGTCTCCCCTTGGGAGACCGGCTCTTTCGTGTCCGGCAGTGCTACTCCGGGTCGGATTCGATGACCGCGAAAGCGCCCGCCATGTCCCCGTCGTGCGTGAGCGAAATATGAATCTTCACTCCGGTCAGGTGTTTGGCCACGTCACCGCGAAGCCGGATGCCGGGGCGCCCCCAGGCGTCCGAGACGACCTCGATCTGATTGTGGATCATTTCCCCCAGCACCGGTGGGCCGGCGAAGAGAGCAGTTGACCATGCCTTGATCACTGCTTCCTTCGCAGCCCACCGGGCGGCGAAATGTCGTGCCGGTTCGGAGCTCCGGGTAGCGGCGTCTCGACGCTCGCCCGGTGTGAAGTTGTCGAGCATTGCCGTTCCCGGCCTGTTCAATTGCTCGGCGAACTCCGACACCGTCACGAGGTCGAAACCGATACCCAGAACTCCCATACCGTGACTACTACTTGCAGCCGGGCAGATTCGAGCGGTACACCTGGTCTGCGCCGAGTCGTGCGTCCTCGCTCAGCAGCATGTCCGCTTCGAGCTGACGCGACGCCTTGGCCGGCGTTCTGTCGGCACCGAGGCGACGATCCGCCGGGCGCTCGTAGAGGCTGTCGCCACCGCACATCGCCTTCGCGAGGCGACGCTGACCGTCGATCGTCCGCTGCTGGGCCGCAGCAACATAGGCGTCACGCTTGTCGGCCGGAACCGACTCGACGAATGCCTGCGGGTGCACGACTGCGATCAGTCCGGAGACGTGACCGAAGCCGAGGCTGGTCAGCAGGCCCGCGCGCAGCGGAAGATGCTCACCGAACTTGAGCGGCTGACGTGCCCACACGAGGTGCTCGAATTCGGCCATCTTGTCGTCGACGCAGTCGAGGCTGCGGTTCGGCGGGACGATGCCCTGGCTCAGTACCTGGCAGAGCCCGATCAGCTGGAAGGCTGCGGCACCACCCTTGGCGTGACCGGTCAGGCTCTTCTGCGAGACCACGAACATCGGCGCGCCTTCACTGCGTCCCAATGCCCCGGCGAGGCGCTCGTGCAGCTCTGCCTCGTTGGGATCGTTGGCGGCAGTGGAGGTGTCGTGCTTGGAGATCACGGCGATGTCGTCGGCGCTCACGCCGAGTGCGTTGAGCGAGAGTGCGAGCTGCGAATCCGCTCCCCCACGTCCGGCGCCCAGTGCTCCGAGTCCCGGTGCCGGGATCGAGGTGTGGACACCGTCGGCGAACGATCCGGCCCAGGCGACCACACCGAGGACGGGAAGACCCATCTCGAGTGCCAGGTCACCGCGAGCGAGGAGAATCGTTCCGCCACCGGCCGACTCGACGAATCCGCCGCGGCGACGATCGTTGGCCCGCGAGAAGCGGCGATCCTCGATGCCCTTGGCATGCATGTCCTCGGTCTTGGCAGTGGCCGACATGTCGCCGAAGCCGATGATGCCTTCCGTGCTCAGATCGTCGAACCCGCCGGCAACAACCAACTGCGCCTTGCCGAGTCGGATCTTGTCGACGCCTTCTTCGACGGATACCGCTGCCGTGGCGCAGGCGGCGACGGGGTGAACCATCGCACCGTAACCGCCGACGTACGACTGAACGACGTGCGCTGCAATGACGTTCGGCAGCGCTTCCTGCAGGATGTCGTTCGGACGGTTCTCGCCGAGCAGCGTGTCGATGTACAGGCTCCTCATGGAGGTCATGCCGCCCATGCCGGTGCCCTGCGTGTTGGCGACCAGGCTCGGGTGTACCCAGCGGAGCAGTTCGCTCGGAGTGAAGCCGCCCGTCAGGAAGGCGTCCACCGTTGCGACGATGTTCCAGAGTCCGACGCGGTCGACCGAATCTGCCATGTCGGCGGGGATGCCCCACTTGGTGACGTCGAAGTTGGTCGGAATCTGGCCGCCGACACTGCGAGTCAGCTTCATCTTGCGCGGGACGCGGATCTCGGTGCCTGCGCGGCGGGTGACCGTCCAGTCTCCGGACTCGGCGGAAACCGTCGCCGTCGTGTTCTCCGGATCGGATTCGACGAAGGCCTGAGCCTCTGCCTCACTGCCGACCACGAAGCTCAGATCCTTGTCCAGGAACACGGAGGTGAGCAGCGGAGCGGTGTTGTCGATCATCGCGCCCTCGTCGACGTAGCGACGGATGCCGCAACGCTCGACGACTGCGTCGTGGTACTTGTCGGCGATTTCCGCCTCGGGTACCAGGTCACCGGACTCGACGTCGTACCAGCCCGGCTTGGGGTCGTTCTCCCAGACGATGAGTCCGGTGTTCCACGCCAATTCGAGAACGCCTGCGGCAGAGAGCTGCTCGTCGACCTCCATCTCGAAGCGGGTACGCGAGGAACCGTAGGGTCCGAGCTCTCCGGCACCCACGATGACCACGAGGTCCGCGGGGGTGACGTCCAGTTCGGGCCAGCTCGGAGCCTTGACCGAGTCGTCGATGCGAGCCGGCGCGGGCAGCGCCAGGATGCTGGACTCGTCCACTGCTTCGTCGACAGCTTCGGCGATCTCGGCAACCTCGGCAGCTTCCTTGGCCAAAGCACCCAGATCCAGGTTGGCCTCGGACAGTCCGCCGGTCAGGTCGACCTCGAGCGGGGCCTCGGCAGCAGCGCGCCGCGACTCGCGGGTTGCCGTCTTCAGCAGTTGGGTCGCCATCTCCTGGGTGGACCAGGTGCGGACGCCCGCAGCTTCGACTGCGTCGACGATCGGATCGTTGTGACCCATGAGTCCGGTTCCGCGAACCCAACCGATGACCGCATGTGCCAACGTGACCCGCTCGGCCCAGTTGCGCTCGGCCTTCCAGCGGTTGACCACGGCGATCAGCGAAGCCTTGGCCTCACCGTATGCACCGTCGCCGCCGAACGTTCCGCGGTTCGGCGAACCGGGCAGCACTACGTGCAGGTGCGTGTCGACATCGCTGTCGTAACCGATCTTCGACAGACCGCCGATGAGGCGCTCCACCGACCAGAGCAGCACGCGCATTTCCATTTCGGCGCGAGCGCCGGCGTCGGAGAGTTCGCCGCCGACACGGGGAGCTGCGAACGGGAAGAGCATCGTCGGCGTCATGGCCGGCTTGATGAGCTTCTTTGCGCCGCCTGCGTTCTCGGTGGCCTCGTTGCCGATCCAGTCGATCAGCGCGTCGACGTCGGTGTACGACGCCATGTTCGCGGGAACCACCCAGAGGGCTGCACCGGCGCGAGCGTTCTCGCGGTACAGGTCGCGGTAGAAGCCCAGACGCTGACCGTCGAGTCGCGAGGTGGTCACGAATACCGTTGCGCCACCGGCAAGGAGCTTGCCCGTGACCGCTGCCGCGATGGAACCCTTGCTGGCGCCCGTCACTACTGCGACCTCGCCTGCCCACTCGGGTGCGTCGGATTCTGCCGCAGCAGCCGCATCAGCGATGCGGGTGTAGACCTCGGCGAGTGCGGTGCGGCCTTCGTCGGTTGCACGGGTGGCCCACCACTTCGCCTGTGCGGCGACGGTGGAGCCGGCACCGATGAAGTTCTCGACCGACAACGCGGTGTCACCGAGCCAAATGCGAGCGAGATCCTCACGCGCACTTGCCCAGCGGTCGTCGAGCAGAACGGCCTTCTGCGCGTCGAATGCCGGAGCAACCAGACGCGGCCAGTCGGAGCCGAGTTCAGCCGAGACCAGGTCGACAAGTTCGGTGTCCTCGACCGTCGCGACTGCCGTTTCTTCGTTCAGTCCGAGCTGCTCGAGTACCAGGCGTGCGGCCGAGGCCAGAACGCCGTTGCGACCGGTGATGTTCTCGGTGAACTCACCCAGAGCAGCTGCGTCGACAGTTCCGCCGCTTCCGCCGCCGGTAGCGGGCAACGAGACGCTGACTCCACGAGCAGACCCGACCGAGGCAACTGCGCTGTCGATGACTGCGTCCACTGCTGCCGCGTCGGCCAGTGCGCCGGAGCTCAGGCCACCGAGGTCGCCGCCGCGGATGCTGGCGCCGTCACGAGTACCGAGAGCCACTGCTGCGGTGACGTGGTGTGCCCAGCCGTCGCCCAGTTCCCAGACCTTCTTGACGCGGTCGGCGATGTAGCCGGGACGCTTGCCCGAGGGGCCGAAGACCTTACGCAGGTGATCGTTGATCGAATCGGAGAGCACCGGTCCGAACGGCTTGTACGTACGGGCGAGCTTGTCGACGGTTGCCCCCAGGGAGCCCATGTCGGCGTCTGCGGCCCCGTCGATGGCACCGAGGGAGAGCTCGGAGCCGAGGTCGACCAGAAGCTGGTTGCGACGCGAGGAAACGCCGTCGCACAGTGCCTCGATCGTGTCCGCGGGGCCGACCTGATCGGGACGGAGCTTGGTCCACAGGCTGATCAGGACCTTCGTGGCGTCGGGCGCCTTGAAGGTGAGGTCGTCCGGACGCGGTCCACCCGAAGGTGCAGCCGGCGCGGCAGCGGCAACCGGAGCAGCGGCCGCGGCGGCCGGAGCAGCCTGCGCGGCAGGCGCTTCGATCTCGTCGTCGTCATCGACAGCGGGGTCGACGTCGGTGCCGTAGACGATCGCAGCTTCGCGCTCGACGTTGAGAACCTCGACCGGGTAGCCGAAGCGGCCCGGCAGCTTGAGGGTCTGCGACGCGAGGTTCGCGACGGTCGGGGCAGCGCCGAGACCGATCTCGACGAAGCGTTCGACCCCGAGCCCTCCTTCGGACTCGTCACCGAAGAGCAGGTCCTGCGTCTCGATCCAACGGACCGGGCTGGCGAACTGCCAAGCCAGCAGCTCGATCAGGATGATGCGGGACAACTCGTGAGTGCGCGTTGCGTAGCTGTCGAAGTCTGCGAGGACTTCCTGCAGCGGCTCGGACGGCACCAAGTCGGCGATTTCCTGAACGAAGTCACGACGCAGCGAGAACGGCTTCGGAACCAGGTTCGGGATGTAGCGGCCGATCAGGATGTCCGGGTCGATGTCGTGCGGGAGCAAGTCCTGCAGGCACACGCGGAAGTCCGCCACGCCACCGCGAAGGACGGTGGAGTGGAACGGCACGTCGATGCCGGGAACCTGGATGTATGCCCGCTTGCCACCGAATTCTGCTCGGCGACGATCGATTTCGACCTCGAGTGCGTCGAGACCGGCTACCGAACCGGCAATGGCGTACTGGCTGCCGCGCAGGTTCAGGTTGACGATTTCGAGGAACTCACCGGAGGTCTCGGCGACACCGGCGACGAAGCCCTGCACGTCGTCGTCGGAAACACCGATCTGCGACGGGCGGATAGCGGCCATGCGGTAGTCGGAGCGTCCGGCTTCGTCGCGGGGAACGAGCTGATGCATGGCCGAGCCACGCTGGAAGACGACCTCGAGAAGCGCTTCGAGCGGGAAGACCTCGGCGACAGCGGCGAGTGCGTTGTACTCACCGACAGAGTGACCGGCCAGAAGCGAATCCTCGATGAAGGTTCCAGACTCGCGCAGCTCGGCAACCTGGGCAACACCGAGAACGGCCATGGCCACCTGGGTGAACTGGGTCAGGTGCAGGACACCGTCGGGATGCCTGTGCTCGACACCACGGGCCTTGACGGTCACCGGGTTGTCTCGCACGACAGCGAGAATCGAGAATCCGAGCGCCTTACGAGTGTGCTTGTCCGCGCGCTCCCAGACGTCGCGGGCGGCCTTGGAGCGTGCGCGAGCGTCGAGGCCCATGCCCGGGCGCTGAATGCCCTGGCCGGGGAAGGCGTAGACGGTCTTCGGTGCGGCAGTGCGGCCGGTGGCGACCATGACCAGTTCGCCGTCGATGCGGCAGCCGACCTCGACGATTTCTGCGCCCTGGTCGATGCCGACACGATCGACACGGACGTCGATCTCGGCGCCGGGTCGAACCATCCCGAGGAAGCGAGCTGTCCAGGCGGTCAGGCGGCGCGGCGGGACGCGGGTCTCGGCCGGGTCGACTGCGGTGACTACCTGCTGCGCTGCGGCGGAGAGCCACATGCCGTGCACGATCGGGGTTCCGAGGCCGGCCAGCAGAGCGGCGTTGTCGGAGGTGTGAATCGGGTTGTGGTCACCGGAAACCTGAGCGAAGGCGCCCATGCTGACCGGAGCGAGGATCTTCGCGTCACGGCGACGACGACGCGAGGTGTCGACAGCCGCATCGCTGATCGATCCACCGGCGCGAGCCGGGTCGGCGAGTTCGCCTGCACCGGTGCGTCCGCGGATCGCGAAACGCTCGGTCATGGTGACGACTGCGGGGGCGTCGAGGCCCTCGCCGAGCATGGCACCGACCTCGACCTTGACCTCGACGACACGACCGAGGTCGGTGTCGAGAACCGAGGCGACCTCGGCATTGACCACGAGAATGCTTGTCTCGGAGGGAAGCTCACCGACGAAGTCGACGGTGTGGTCGAGGTGGACCAGGTCGAGCATGCCTTCGATAACGGAAAGACTATCGAGCTTGGCTGCGCCGAGGACTGCGAACACTGCAGGCCAGCATGCTCCGACGACGACGTCCGGAACAGCCTTGCCGCTGACACTGAGCGTGGCGGGCAGACCGGAACCGGTGACACCGGCGTGATCGGCGATGCGATCGGGAACCCACGCGACGTTGAGGCGAGCCTTGCCGTTCTTGACTGTCGGAAGTTCCTGTCCGGCAGCAACTGCCAGGAGCGCGGACATCGCACCTTCGGCATCGGCTTCGGTGACAACCGGAGCGCCGCCGTCGACGACGGACTCGGGGATCGTGATCGTGATGTCGACCGACTTGCCTGCCACCAACGGAACCGAAAGCAGCACGTGCGAGGAATCGACGACGGTCAGACTGGAACCGGTGGTGCCGTGAACTGCCTTGTCGGCAGACTCTGCACTCCACTCGTCGAGGTCGCCGAGACGACGGACGGGGTTCTGGGTCAGGCGGCCGGCCCACTGGAGGTCAGGAGCCGAGAGAACGGCGTCGAGAAGTCCGGGTGCGGAATCCTGGTGGCGACGGCTCGCGAGTGCAACCGGAGTGGTTCCGGCAGCAACCAATTCGTCGTAGGTCGCCTTCTCGAAGCGATCGAGCAGGTCACCGACCGGCTCGTCGACACGGGTGATGCCAGCGACGGCAACGGTGCCGGGGATGACGCAAACCTGATCGGCGGTGTAGCGGGGGTCGTGTGCCTGCCACAGGGAGTCGCTGCGCCACCAACGACGCACGTCACCGTCGACGACGGGAACGAAGTTGACCGGCTTGCCCGGCGTCTTGCACAACGAGATGAAGAACGAGACGTCTGCGGGATGCAGAACGGTGGTCGAGTAGTCCGGGTACGACGCCTGCAGTGCGCAGATTGCAGCCTCGGGGCGCTCGAGGGTCTCGGCGTCAGCGAACAGCGTGGGGATCGGGCCGCGGTCGACCGGGTGCAGACGCGCCTCGGTGCGCTGGAGCATCTCGCCGAAGCGAGCACGCCAGGTGATGTCGAGCCACGGGCTCGACGTCGCCTCGACGATGGCGTCCTGAAGATCGGCGCCGCAGTCGAATTCCTTCGCCGCGTCGATGCCGACGGTCAGCTCGAGGTAGCGGCGCAGCCACTGTGCGTACGTCATGGTCTCGACGTCGCCGAAGTACGGCTTGGCGGTGACGTCGAGGGCGGCGATGATCTCGTCGCGGCGCTCGGCCACTGCCTCGGAATCGCCGGCAACCTCGTCGAGGAGGCGACCGGTACGCGAAGCCGCGTTGTCGATCTCGTGGATGTCGGCACCGAGCTGGCTACGGCCGGAGGCCATTCCGCCTTCAGCGGTACCTGCACCGACCCAGTCCGGCGTACCGGGTGTGTCGACGAGGAGCTGCTTGACCTCGGGAGAGGTGGTGGCCTCGAGAGTCGCCATGGCTGCGGTGCCGACCAGGATGCCGTCGACGGGCATGGCCGGGAAACCGGCTGCGGCAGACCAGCGACCGGTCAGGTAATCGGCTGCGCGCTCGGGTGTTCCGATGCCGCCACCGACGCAGATGACCAGGTTCGGGCGTGTACGCAGCTCGGCGTACGTGTCGAGGAGCAGGTCGTCGAGGTCTTCCCACGAGTGGTGTCCGCCGGCGCGGCCGCCTTCGATGTGGACGATGACCGGGAAGTTCGGAACCTCGTTGGCGATGCGGATCACGGAGCGGATCTGCGCCACGGTGCCGGGCTTGAATGCAATGTTGGTGATGCCGATCTCGGACAACTCGTCGATGAGAGCAACAGCCTCTTCGAGTTCCGGGATACCGGCGGTGACGATGACGCCGTCGATGGGAGCACCGGCGGTACGGGCACGCTGCACGAGGCGCTTGCCACCGAGTTGCAGCTTCCACAGGTACGGGTCGAGGAACAGGGAGTTGAACTGGACCGCGCGGCCCGGCTCGAGCAGCATCTTCAGCTCTGCGACACGGTCTTCGAAGATTTCTTCGGTGACCTGCCCGCCACCGGCAAGCTCGGCCCAGTGACCGGCATTGGCTGCCGCGGCAACGATCTTGGCGTCGACCGTCGTCGGCGTCATACCTGCGAGCAGGATGGGTGAACGACCGGTCAGCTTCGTGAACGCGGTCTCGACGCCGATACGGCCGCCGGGAAGCGCAACGGGCTTCGGCGCGAACTCGGACCACGAACGTGAGACCTCAGGTGCTGCACCGGGTGTGAGCAGATTGCGGTGTCCGCCGCGGGTGGCTGCGGCAATGATGCCGATGCCCTGTCCACGCAGCGAAGAGGACGTCATACGGGTCAGCTGATCGCTGGGTCCGAGATCGAGAATCCACTTGGCGCCGGCGGAGATTGCGCCGTCGACAGCCTCGACCCAGTCGACCGGATCGACGAGGACACCCTGCGCAAGTTCGCGCGCACGGTCCGCGTCGAGACCGCAACGGGTCGCCCAGCTGCCGACGAGTTCGACGGCCTCGGTCAATGCGGGGTGATGGAAGCCGATTTCGGTGTCGAGCGGATCGAAGGACGGCGCGAAGACGGAACCGCCACGCTTCTTACCCTCACGCTCGCGGGCTTCCTCGGCTTCGATCTGTTCACAACGCTCTTGCACGCGTGCCAGCTGAGCGGGCGGCCCGGCGAGAACGACGCGGCGACGGCCGTTGCGGATGGCGAGGACAGCCGCGCGCTCAGGCGCCACACCCTCGGCAAGCTCGGCGACGACGGCGGCGAGACGCTCGGGATCGACGCCCGAGACCGCAACCATCGGCTTCGCGGAGGCGCCGGCGATGACGCCGCGGCGACGGCCGACCAAGCTGGCAGCAGCACCGACGAGCTGTGCGACGGCGAGGAGTTCACCGTCGTCGTTGCCCTGCGCGGCTACGGCAGCCGTGGCCAGAAGGCCCTGCGAGTGGCCGATGACGGCAGCCGGCGGGTTACCGGCTACATCCAGACCCTGAGCGGAGAGTGCACGCAACGCCGCAAGCTGCGTGAGGAAGACGCCGGGGAGTGACACCGGAGCTGCGGTGAGCGCGGCAGCGGAAGGCCCGGCCGACTTCTCACCTTCTTCTTCGTCGACGATCTCGGCTTCGAGCATCCACGCGATCGGATCGAATCCGACCGGGCGAACCACGAGGAGATCCTGTGCGACGGGCGCGAGGCGTGCGGCTGCGTCATTGACCAGATCGGTCAGAACGGGCTCCAGGCCGTTGTCACGGCTGAGCTCCTCGAGCGAGGTGAGCCAGGGAGCGCCCTGTCCACCGAAAGCGATTGCGTAGGAAACGCCGTTGTTCAGCGAATCGACGAGGGCACCTTTGCTGGTCGTGCGGGACTGTCCCCCATCGACGCCGAAACGGCGTCCACCCTTCGAGTCGCGTCCGTTTCCTGTAGGTGTCGTGTCATCGATCGTCACGCGTACGTCCTCTCCTGGTCACCTCTGCGGCGAGGTGGGATTTGCGGTGTGCTGCCCGGCTGAAGTGCTCGCGAATTCGTCGAGAGAATCGACGGAGTCAGGGCGTTCGTGCAAGACAAGGTTTACACAGAATCATGAGGATTTCCTCACGTTTGTCGGCACCCTGGAAATCTGGACTTTCGGGGCCGTGATCTTCCTCACGAGACTTCGAGAAAGTGACTCGCGAGTAGGTCGCGAACGCCCTGCCTGGGACTGTTACCGGGATTTTCAGAAACCTGAGGAACCCCTCATATTTATTGTTACCAATTCGTGACCTCCTTGACGGACGGTCGATCCCGTGCGTTCCGGGCCACAATCTGTCGGACTCCCTCGCTACGTTCAGCGCGTCCACACCGGACAACTTCTCGGGGGGAGAAATCATGAAAGACACAGACGTAGTCAGAGCGGCCGAATTCATCGGCGCCGAGCTTCCGCGCGAGGCGTGGCCGCATTGGAATCAGGGATGGCCGCGCGAGTCCGAAGCCGCCCTTCTCGATGCGATCTTCTCGTCGCGCGCCGCCTATGGAACACCGAAGACCGGAGTCCGCGCCGTCGTCGACCGTTGGCGCACACACCGCTCGGTAGCCGCCGACGATCGCCTCGACAGCTTGCCCGCTCTCGCCGCCTTCACCGACCGTGGCGACGAGCTCGCAACGATTCTCGGCAATCGCCAGCGCGTGCCGGGCAACTACTTCACCAAAGCCGAGGGTGCGGCTCGCGCGGCCAAGGCGCTCGTCGAATCCGGTTGCAGGTCCAGTGCCGACGTCGAGGACACCGAAAGCCTCCGTTCGGCAGTTGTCTCCGTTCCGGGGCTCGGCCCCAGGACCTTCGAGACGCTGGTGTTCCTGTCCGGGAAGTTGACGGTAACTTCGATAGATCTACTTGCACGGTTCGCCACCGAAGCAAGCAGTGGTGAGGAATTGTTGTCGAGCACCGACGCAGCCGAGTTGCTCGTTGCGGTTGCCGAACATCTCGATGTCGATGTTCAAACGCTCACCCACGCTGCGTGGCGGTATCAACGCACGGCCGAGCAACCTCGCCGGTCGAAGAAATCCACCATGCCGCCCGCAGCGGATCCACTCGCCGAAACGGCCTGAGAGCGGGCGGGCGCATCCCGACCAGGGTGGTGTGCCCGCGAGCGATTCCACTCGCGTATCCTTTGAATTCCGCGCGCGAGTGGCGGAATTGGCAGACGCGCTGGATTTAGGTTCCAGTGTCTCAGGACGTGGGGGTTCAAGTCCCCCCTCGCGCACAACGAAGAGCCCCGCCGGATCTGATCCGGCGGGGCTTTTTCGGTTCTCGTGAGCAAGGTCAGCGCTTTCGATCCTTGACCGGTGGAGTCATGTACGTCGTCCGACTCGGTGTCAGCCCCAGACGGACCGAGCTCTCCAACCAGGTGATCGCCGAGGCCGTCGGATCCACAACCGGAACGTGAATCCCTTTGCCATGCAGCCTGTCTCGGACCGCACTGGTCACACCGAGCATCCCGGTGCAACCGAGAACGACGGTGTCGGCCTCGCCGTTCTCCACTGCCGCAGACGCCTGAGCGGCCAGTCGATCGATCAGTTCCTCCCGATCAGTGAGGCCCAGCACCGGCATGTCCACGACTCGAATACTGCCCAGCCGATTGTCCAGCCCATACCGCCGAGTGAGCGATCGGAGCATCGGCACGACATTCGGCAGGATGGTCACGACACCGACGCGATCGCCCAGACTCATCGCTGTCAGAAATGACGGCTCGAAGCCGCCGACCACCGGAGCGTCGATGACCTCTCGGGCGGCATGCACTCCGGGATCGGCGAAACACGTGATGAACACACCGTCGACGCCGTCGACTGCCGCTTCCTCGACCCGCTGCACGATCCCGGGGCCGGCAAGTGCCTCGTCGTACTCGGACTCGATGCTCGCCGTACCGGTAGGCAGCGAAACGACGTCGACCGTCGTGCCGGGCGCCGCCCAGTGCTCCACCTCGTCTGTCACCGCCGGAGTCAGTGTGGTGTCGATGACCGGGCGAATCACTCTGATGTGCATGAAACACTCCCCTGCTTTCGGATACGCGCCGAGGTTATCGATGCAGCACAGCCGGGAGAATGTGTTCAGTGCCCTGGCGTTGCGGGTGAGGATGGGCATAGCGCACAGGTGCTGTGGAGCGGCTTCTACGACACGCCGTGGCACGGCCTCTACGACACGCCGTGGCACGGCTCCTACGACACCGTGTCGGAGATCGCAGGGCGAGGCACTATAGCTCTCAGGTACCGTCTTAGTGTGTCCAAGAACGCTACTAAACGCCGACCTGCGCTGATTCTGCTGGTCATCGTGTCAGCTGCCGGCTGCCTCGCGCTCGGCTGGTGGCAGTGGGAGCGCTTCGAAGCCGTCGGAGGCTCGGGACAGAATCTCGGGTACGCGTTCCAGTGGCCGCTGTTCGCGGCGTTTGTCGTGTACGCGTATCGCAAGTTCGTTCAGCTCGAAGACGTGGACCCCGAAGAGGCCGAAGCCGAGGAAGCCGCCGCGGAGCCGCGTGAGATTCCCGCCGACCTCTTGCCGCAACGCCCGCGGGCCGAGTTCGACGATGTGAACCTCGACGTCGACGACCCTGAAGCCCGCCAAATGCTGGAATACAACGACTACCTTGCGCAGCTCGCCGCTCGCGAGTCCGATAGGAGCACGACGTGAGTACCGGTTCGGAAGCGAGCATCGCTACCCCCGCAGTCAACGCAGAAAAGCAGAAGAAGGTTGCGTCGGCGCTGGTCCGATACCGCGTTCTCGCCTGGATCACCGGCCTCTGGCTGCTGTTCCTGACCGGTGAGATGGTCTACAAGTACCTGATTCTCGACAATTCGGCGGACGCACCCTCGTGGTTGTTCTACATCGGCCAGATCCACGGCCTGTTCTACATGCTCTACCTCGTGTTCACGATCGACTTGGCGATCAAGGCTCGGTGGAAGCCCGGTACGACGGTTGCCACCGCGCTCGCCGGCACGATCCCGTTCCTGTCGTTCGTGTTCGAGCACAAGCGAACTGCCCAGGTGAAGCAGGCTTACCAGCTCTGAGAGTTTCAAAAAGTGGAGCCCTGAACGCAGACGCGTTCAGGGCTCCACTTTTCGGATTCGGTTCAGCCGGCCAGTGCCGCCAGCGCGGGAACGAGCTGTACGAGCGCGCGCCCTCGATGTGACGCCGCATCCTTCTCGGCCGGGGTGAGTTCTGCGGCCGAGCGGGTGTCGCCGTCCGGACGGAAGATGGGGTCGTATCCGAAGCCGCCGTCGCCGGCTGGTTCGCGGCCGATCACCCCGCGCCATTCGCCGCGCACGACGGTCTCGTCGCCGCCGGGGATCACCAGTGCACAGGCGGAGACGAACGCCGCGCCTCGACGCTCGTCTGGCACGTCTCCCAGCTGAGCCAGGACCAGAGCCGTGTTGGCGCCGTCGTTTCCGTGAGTGCCCGACCATCGCGCGGACAGCACGCCGGGCATACCGTTGAGTGCGTCGATCTCGACACCGGAATCGTCTGCGATGCAGGGCATTCCGGTTGCAGCTGCTCCGTCACGCGCTTTGGCGAGCGCATTCTCCTCGAACGTCGCTCCGGTCTCGGGGGCTTCGGGGAACGGCGGGACCTCGTCGAGCCCGACCAGTTCGATTCCGCTCACTCCGGCGGCGTCGAGCACCCGGTGAAGTTCCTTCAGTTTCTTGGCATTTCGGCTGGCAACCAGTACTCGTACGCTCACAGCTCAGGCACCGAACTTCTTCTTGGGTTCCGGATTCTTCGGTTCGGGTAGCACCCCGGGATACGGCTCGGCCAACGCTTGACGCTGGATCTCGAAAAGTTGCTCACAACCAGCCAGAGCGGAGTCGAGCAGCTTGTCCAGCGTCGAGCGTGGGAAGGTGGCGCCCTCACCGGTTCCCTGAATTTCCACCAGCGTGCCGGTATCGGTGGCCACGACATTCATGTCGACCTCAGCACGCGAATCCTCTTCGTACGGAAGGTCGAGACGCACTCGTCCGTCCACGACGCCGACGCTGACGGCCGCTATGCCACACGAGATGGGCTGTGGGTCGGAGAGCAGGTCGGCTGCGCGCAGGTACGTCACGGCGTCGACCAGGGCCACGTATGCCCCCGTCACTGCCGCGGTGCGAGTGCCGCCGTCGGCTTGGAGGACGTCGCAGTCGAGGGCGATGGTGTTCTCGCCGATTGCCGCGAGGTCGATGCACGCTCGAAGTGATCGGCCGATGAGTCGACTGATCTCCTGAGTGCGGCCGCCAACCTTGCCCTTGACCGATTCGCGGCCACTACGTGTGTGCGTCGCGGCGGGAAGCATCGCGTATTCGGCTGTCAGCCAACCCAAACCGGAACCCTTGCGCCAGCGGGGTACACCCTCTTCGACGCTGGCGGTGCACATGACGCGAGTGTTCCCGAACTCGACCAGAACGGATCCGGCCGGGTGACTGGTGAACCCGCGGGTGATCTTGACCGTGCGGAGCTCGTCGTCCGCCCTACCGTCTTCTCGTGTAGTCACCTTCGTGAGCCTAGCGGTCGCCCGGTGAGCGCTGCACCGAATGTGAGGGGAATCAGATGTCGTAGACACTTCCGGCGGAGACGGCATGGACCGGTCCGGAGAATTCGGATTTCGCTTCGGCGATCACGTCTTCACGCGATGTCCACGGCGGGATGTGCGTGAGGAGAAGTTCCTTGACGCCGGCGAGCGCGGCCACTCGGCCGGCTTCCTTGCCGGAGAGATGAACCCCCTCGGGGCGATCGGGACTGTCGGTCCACGACGCTTCGGAGAGCAACACGTCCGCATCGCGCGCGAGTTCGACGACGTTGTCGCACATGCCGGTGTCGCCGGTATAGACGAGCACGCGGCCGTCGGCGCCGGTGATCCGGAAACCGTAAGCCTCGGGCGGGTGATTCATCCGACGCGCGACGACGCTCAGTTCTCCGAACGTCACCGGCTCGTTTTCGGCCCAGAGTCGGACGTCGATGGTGTCGGAGATGTCGTCCATCTCGCCGGCACACTCGGCGGAGGACACTCCGATGCGGCAGGCAGTGTCGGTGGGGCCGTAAACCAGAGCTCGGCCGACCGGCGGGTTGGGGTGATAGCGACGCCAGACGAGCAGGCCGGGCATGTCGAGACAGTGGTCCGCATGAAGGTGCGAAAGCAGGATCGTCACCTCGCCCGGATCGGCGTATCGCTGCAACGCCCCAAGAACTCCCGGGCCGAAGTCGATCACGAGCGGCGGAGTTCCCGGTGCCGTGAGCAGGTATCCCGAAGCCGGTGAATCCGGACCCGTGACGCTGCCGGAACACCCCAGGACGGTCATGCGCATACCGGTCATGCTGCCACGTCTACCCGTCTGGGAAAAAGCTCTTGGTGGTTTTGGCGCGTCGAAGTCACACCGCAGTGAGGGTGTGACCCACGTCCGTTCAGAAACTCGGTGGTCGAACGGCCGGCGCCGACCCGGCGCGCTTGGCCCTCTCCCCCGACGTCAACGCCCAGGCGGCAACCACGCCGCCGATCGCTCCGAACAGATGCCCTTGCCAGGAAACCCGTGGATCGCTCGGCAGAACGCCCCACAGCACTCCGCCGTACACGACGAAGACGGCAACGCCGATCAGGATCTGTGTGAAGCTCCGCGTGAAGAACCCGCGCACCAGCAGGTAGGTGACCCAGCCGAAGATCAGCACGGACGCACCGACGTGATTCGAGTTCGAGCCGGCGAACAACCAGGTCCCGACGCCGCCGATCACCCAGATGATGCCGGTCGCCGCGAGTCCCCGCGCAATTCCCGACACCAGCACGAGGTATCCGAGGATCAGCACCGGAATGGTGTTGGCGATCAGATGACCCCAGTCGTCGTGCAGCACCGGGGCGAACAGGATTCCCCACAGGCCGTCGAGCGTGCGCGGGGTGACGCCGGCGTTCTGGACATTCTGACCGGAGATGACATCCACGATCTCGATCACGTAGAGCAGGATCGCGAAGCCGCCCACCAACACGGCCGACTGCTTCCACACCGAGGGCGGACCGGATTTCGGTGCCGGCGTCCGGGTGCCGAAGTCCGGACTGTTGAAATCCATCGTCATCGTGTGCGTCCTCCACCGTCGATCCGGTTTTCTGATCCGGTCACTCGCGACCAGGCTCAATTCGAGATTACCGCCGATTCCAGGAGTGCTGCCTAGAGAAATGCGGACGGGAAGAGTTCGCGGTAACTCGGGATTCCGGCTACCGACGTGGCGTCGAGAATCGCTGTGACGATCGCACGTTCGACCACCTGGGCCGAAGCCGCGCACACCGCGTCGAGTATCGGCAGATCGTTCGGGAAAGCGTCCGGAACCGTGATCTCCGAATTCGGAGTGTGATCACCGGTGGCGAGCGCAAAGATCGTGTCGCCGTCGAGCGGCGAATGTGCGGGCCGAATCGCTCGGGCCAGGCCGTCATGACCTGCGACGGCGACGCGTCGGCACCCGGCTTTCGTCAAGGCGGCGTCAGTGGCGACCACACCGATCGTGGTGTTGAGGACGGTTCCCTTGGCTGCAACGGCGTTGGCCGCCGCGAGTTCGGACGCGTCGGGGAGCCTGAGGCCGAACGACTCCGCGCCGTCCGAGCCGACGCCCCACGGCAGGCCTGTTCTGGGGTCGAAGACCGAACCCACCGGATTCGCCACGATCAAGGCGGAGACCGTCGCCCCCTCGGCGGGGCCGTCGGCGATCACGACGCTGGCCGTTCCCACCCCACCCTTGAGCGCTCCGGCTCTGGCACCTACCCCCGCGCCGACCGTGCCGGTGGCGAATTCGCGCGAAGCAGTGTCGGCAGCGAGGAATCCGAAATCGCCGGTCGGACGAACGGTCCAGTCCCCCACCGGCAGATCGAAGATCACGGCGCCGGGCACGATCGGTACCACCTGGCCGGGAGCGCCCATCGCGATCCCGTGATCGTGTTCCTCGAGCCAGCGCATCACTCCGTCGGCCGCGGCAAGTCCGTAGGCACTACCACCGGTCAACAGCACGGCATTGACCTCCTGGACCGAATGGCTCGGGTCGAGCAGGTCTGTCTCGCGGGTACCCGGACCGCCGCCCCGGACGTCGACTCCGGCGACCACACCGGCCGACGCGAGCACGACCGTGCAGCCGGTGGCTGCGCCGCTTCCGAGAGTGGCTCCCTCGTCGAGCTTGTGGTGATGACCGACGGCGAGGCCGGCGACATCTGTCAGTGAATCAGTGGGCCCGGTCCGCGTTGTGGTCATGGCATGAGCGCCTGGACGAGGGAGTCCTGCATCCACGTCAACCAGTGATAGACGTCGAGATGCGGGGCTCGCGGGTCGTCGGGTTCGAGGCTCTCCGGTGTGTCGGCGTCGATGCCGAGATTGGTTCCGAGCGCGAGACGGACGTCGTTGAGCGAGGACAGCCAGGCGTCGGCCTGTTCCTGCGTGAGAACGACCTTGCCGCCGGCCTCCGGAAGCGAAGCCAACAACATGCGAGCGGACTCACGCTTGGCGTCGATGATCTCGGGTTCGTGCAAACTGCGCAGCGCGCCGTTGACATTGGCGCCGGCGTCGTCGAGATCGTCACTGTCCGGAGCGACCTTGTCCGGATCGGTGCGCTGGAAGTCGGGAAGCAAACGCGCCAACACCGGATTGTCGGGCGTCTCCGAATTTCCGGTACGAAGACCCGTCAGCGCGGCGAGCTCGTCTTGCGGCGCCGAAGACGCGCGCTCGTCGAGAAGCCCGGTCACCGACTCCACGAGCGAGCGCAGAACCGCCGCCTCGTGGCCGTCCATCTCGGACTTGAACTTCACTCCGCCGAGTGAACTCTTCCTACTCCACGTCCGCACGCGTCGGACTCCCGTCTACGAGTTAGGCGAACAAATCGGCCGAAAAAGTGCTTTTCTCAGGTGTCGTCGCGTTGCATCGTGGCCCAGAGACCGGCAGCGTGGAGGCGACGAACATCGGCCTCCATCTTGTCGCGCGAACCGCTCGAGACCACGGCCTTGCCCTCCGAATGGACTTGCATCATCAGGTCGGTGGCCTTGGCTTTGCTGTAGCCGAACAACTTCTGGAACACGTAAGTCACGTAATGCATGAGATTGACCGGGTCGTCCCAGACGATGGTCACCCAGGGCCGATCTGCGGCTTCGATGGTCGAAACAGCCTCCGACTGCTCGGGCGTGGCTTGAGGAGAGGAAGCCGTAGCGCCTCTCATCGTTACGTTCGCCGAGTAAGTGCCGGACACGGTCGCGCCGCCGAAAACCATGTATCCAGGGTACGGCGCGACGAGAGGCGACAACACCCACCCACGTCGTCTCGCGCATAGAGTTGTGTGCGTGCCTACGCAAATTTCCGACATCCGCGACGCCGGTGCCAGCACCGCACTGCTCACCGATCAGTACGAACTGACCATGCTCTCGGCGGCTCTCGCCGACGGATCTGCCTTCCGCAACTGCAGTTTCGAGGTATTTGCACGGCGGCTGCCAGACGGCCGTCGCTACGGCGTCGTCGCCGGTACCGAGCGCCTTCTCGACGCACTCGAGCAGTTCCGGTTCGGTGAACCTGAACTGGCGATCGTTGCAAAATTTCTCGACGACACGACCGTCGAGTGGCTGCGCAACTATCGATTCTCCGGTGACATCGACGGCTACCGCGAGGGAGATTTCTACTTCCCCGGATCACCGATCCTCTCGGTCCGCGGAACGTTCGCCGAGTGCGTCATCCTCGAAACCTTGATTCTCTCGATCCTCAACCACGACAGCGCGATCGCTTCGGCCGCAGCCCGCATGGTGAGCGCAGCGGGCGGTCGACGGATGATCGAGATGGGCTCGCGTCGTACACACGAACAGGCCGCCGTCGCCGCTTCACGTGCCGCCTATCTCGCCGGCTTCGACGCCACCTCCAACCTCGAAGCCGCGCGGCGTCACGACGTACCCAGCGCAGGTACCAGCGCGCACGCCTTCACGCTCCTGCACACCACCGAAGACGGTCCGGACGAGGCAGCAGCATTCCGCGGTCAGGTCGCGGCACTCGGCGTATCCACCACGTTGCTCGTCGATACCTACGACATCACCGAGGGTGTGAAAACGGCTGTCGCCGTTGCCGGTCCCGAGCTGGGCGGGGTTCGCATCGACTCCGGCGATCTCGGCGTTCTTGCTCGTCAGGTACGCCAACAACTCGACGATCTCGGTGCTACCAAAACACGCATCGTCGTCTCCGGCGACCTGGACGAGTACGCGATCGCGGCTCTGCGCGCCGAACCCGTCGACTCGTACGGCGTCGGCACTTCCCTGGTCACCGGATCAGGCGCCCCCACCGCCGGCATGGTCTACAAACTTGTCGAGGTCGACGGAATCGCGGTCGAGAAGAGAAGCACCAACAAGGCATCTCGCGGCGGCGCAAAGAAGGCACTGCGCGTAGTGCGTCCGACCGGAACGATCGTCGAAGAAGTCATCTACCCCGCCGGATCACCGTCACCTGTCTCCGAGGCGGACGGCGCGACCGAACTGCTGATCCCGCTGGTTCGCGAAGGCAAGGTCGTCGACAGCGCGCCGACGCTCGAAGAGAGCAGAGCAGTTCTGAAGGCAGGGCTCGTGAGCCTGCCGTGGGAAGGCCTCAAGCTCTCGCGCGGAGACTCGGCTGTGCCCGTTCGATTCACCGGAGGTGAGCACCAGTGAGTGCAAAAGCACTGATAATTGTCGACGTTCAGAACGATTTCTGTGAAGGTGGAGCTCTTGCAGTCGACGGCGGTGCTGCGGTTGCGGGAGCCGTCAACGATTTCGTCAACTCCCACGAGTACGACGCCGTAGTCGCGACTCGCGATTTCCACATCGACCCTGGGGCGCACTTCTCCGAGAATCCCGACTTCATCGACAGCTGGCCGGTTCACTGCGTCGTCGGGACAGCCGGCGCCGAGTTCCATCCGGCGTTCGACGCTTCCGTCGCCGGGTCGGCGATCTTCTCCAAGGGCGCCTACAGCGCGGCCTACTCCGGTTTCGAAGGAGCAGCCGAGGACGGAACGACGCTCGAGGACTGGCTCCGCGCCCACGAGATCACCGACGTCGACGTGATCGGAATTGCCACGGATCACTGTGTCAAGGCCACGGCCGTCGATGCCGCGCGCGCGGGGTTCGCCACGACTGTCCTTCTCCCCTTCACCGCTGGTGTGTCGACCGCCACGATCGAGTCGGCATTGGTGCAGATGCGGGAGGCGGGAGTGCAGCTGATCGGGCGAGACGAGGCCTCGTCGCAAGAAGACTCGAATGCCGGGGAACCACCCCGGGAATCATCCGTGGACGTTTCTGACGTAGGGATCCATTAACCTTCGTGGGTGGCCGATCAACTCCCGAACGTTCCCGAACTGCTCCAGACAGCGGTGCGGTCGCTCGGCGGTGCCGAACGAACCAGTCAGCTGACGATGGCGTCCGCCGTGGCGCACTCGATCGACACCGGCGAGCATCTGGCCGTCCAGGCCGGCACCGGTACCGGTAAGTCGCTCGCCTACCTCGTTCCGAGCCTGCGCCACGCGGTCGAATCGGGACGCACCGTGGTCGTGTCCACCGCCACCATCGCGCTGCAGCGTCAGCTCGTCGACCGAGATCTGCCTCGACTCGCCGATGCCCTGAAGAAGCCACTCGGCCGACGCGCAGAGTTCGCAATCCTCAAGGGCCGCAACAACTATCTGTGCATGAACAAGATCCATACCGGCGCGTCCGAGCAGCCACCCGAGGACGAGTTGTTCGATCCGTTCACGGTCTCGCGTCTCGGCCGGGAGGTCGTCCGCCTCACCGAATGGTCCTCCGACACCGAAACCGGTGATCGGGACGAATTGGTGCCGGGCGTATCCGATCAGGCGTGGCGGCAGGTCAGTGTCACCTCCCGCGAATGCATCGGTAAGAACCAGTGCCCGGTCGGTGAGGACTGCTTCGCCGAGCGCGCCCGAGTCGAGGCGTCGAAGGCCGACGTAGTGGTCACCAACCACGCACTGCTCGCGATCGACGCCATCACCGGCATCCAGATCCTGCCTGACCACGACGTCGTGGTGATCGACGAGGCCCACGAGTTGGTCGACCGCGTCACCGGCGTCGCCACGGCCGATCTCACTGCCGCGTCGATCAGTGCCGCGGCCCGGCGTTGCGGCAAGATCGCCGAAGAGCAGGATGCCGATCGCCTCGAAGCTGCCGGCGAGGGGTGGGCTGGACTCCTCGAGGAATTGCGCCCAGGTCGCTGGGAAGGCCTCCCGGACGGGGCGGCACCCGCACTGGCTGCGATCCGCGACGCGGCCTGGTCGCTGCGCACCGCTATCGGTCCGGCCAAACCGGGTATGGCTGCTGCAGATCCCGAAGCCGCTGCGGCCCGCAACGCCGCACTCTCGTCCGTCGACGACGTCCACGACAGTGCAGTGCGTATTCTCACCGCTTTCGACGAACCCGACCCGGCCAAGCGCAAGGACGTCGTCTGGCTGTCCTCGGACGAGTTCCGCGGATCGGTGCGGCGCTCCGTCCGGATGGCTCCGCTCTCGGTCGGCGGATTGCTGCGCTCGCGACTGTTCGCCGAATCCACCGTCGTTCTCACTTCCGCGACACTGACCGTCGGCGGATCGTTCGACGGTCTCGCCGTCAACTGGGGTCTTCCTGCGGAATCGTCCGCGCGCCCCGACTCGGGTACCGCCATCGGCACCGAAGCACCCTCTGACGCTTCGGCTTTCCGCTGGAACTCACTCGACGTCGGGTCGCCCTTCGACCATGCAAAGGCCGGCATCATCTACATTGCCCGCCACCTGCCCACGCCCGGCCGCGACGGCCTCTCCCCTGTCTATCTCGACGAGATCGCCGAACTCGTCGAGGCCGCCGGCGGACGCACCCTCGGCTTGTTCTCCTCGATGCGCGCCGCCAAAGCCGCGTCGGAGGCGATGCGCGAACGCCTCGACACCCCCATCCTGTGCCAGGGCGACGACGCCACCGGCACCCTCGTCAAGGCCTTCGCCAAGGACGAACCCACGTCACTGTTCGGCACGTTGTCCCTGTGGCAGGGCGTCGATGTCCCTGGCCCATCGCTGAGCCTCGTCATCTTGGACCGGATTCCGTTCCCGCGCCCGGACGATCCACTGTTGATGGCTCGCCAACAAGCCATCGAATCCCATGGCGGTAACGGCTTTCTCAGCGTCTCGGCCAATCACGCGGCGCTGCTCCTGGCACAGGGCGTCGGCCGTCTGCTTCGTAGCACCGACGACAAGGGCGTGGTGGCCGTGCTCGATCCGCGTCTGGCCACGGCGAGATACGCGGGTTACCTTCGCGCATCACTGCCTCCGTTCTGGGAGACGACCAACCCCGAAGTCGTCCGCAAGGCACTCACCCGCATCCGCGACTCACGTCCCTGACCCAGTTCTCACGCGGGCACAATTCTGCCCCGGTACCGACCGAACGGACCGGGGCAGAATGTATTACGTCAGACGCTCGGAGTGGTCACCAACCCGAGTTCGGAGGCATCGACCAACAACCGGTGATGCGGCAGCACCCGCACGGTGTATCCCACGGAGCCGGAGACCGGAAGCGCAACCTCGGCTTCGAAGATCTCGGCTCCGTCCTCGGTTCCGAAATGTGTCATCGGGAACGTCACCACGTCGGTGAGTTCCTCGCCTGGGCTGACGCGTCCCAGGACTGCCTGAACCTCCACATCCGAGACCGACAAGCCGCCGAGGCGGACCTTGGCTTTCAAAGAGATGGTCGCACCGATCTCCGGGGTGTCCGGCAGGCCGGAACCGTCAACCTGCTCGACGGCGACCGACGGCCACTGCGACTCGATACGGCGACGGAACTCGGCCACCTCACGCGCGCCGGCAAAATCGTCCGCCACTACCGCTCGAGCTGATTCCGCCGAAGGGGCGTAGTAGTCGACGGCGTAGTCACGAACCATGCGTGATGCCAACACCTTCGGGCCCAGATTCTCGAGGGTGTGGCGAACCCTCTCGACCCAGCGCGTCGGCAGATCGGCTGCATCACGGTCGTAGAACGTCGGCAGTACCGCGTGCTCGAGAAGTTCGTAGAGGGCGCTGGCTTCCAGATCGTCACGCCGCACGTCGTCGAGAACACCGTCGGCCGTCGGAATGGCCCACCCGTTCTCGCCGTCGTACATCTCGTCCCACCATCCGTCGCGAATGGAGAGGTTGAGGCCGCCGTTGAGCGCGGATTTCATGCCGGAAGTACCGCACGCCTCGAGGGGGCGAAGCGGGTTGTTGAGCCACACGTCGCAGCCCCAGTACAGGTAGCGGGCCATCGACATGTCGTAATCAGGCAGGAAGACGATGCGGTGACGCACATCCGCTTCGTCGGCGAACCGCACGACCTGCTGGATGAGTGCCTTACCGCCGTCGTCGGCGGGGTGCGACTTGCCGGCCACCACCAACTGCACCGGACGTTTCTCGTCGAGCAACATCGCACGCAGACGCTCGGGATCACGCAGCATCAGCGTCAACCGCTTGTACGTCGGAACGCGCCTCGCGAATCCGACTGTCAAGACGTTGGGATCGAATACTCCAGTGGTCCAGCCGAGTTCGGCCTCGGTCGCGCCGCGTTCGAGCCAGGACGCTCGGACGCGACGACGAACTTCGTCGACCAACTTGCCGCGCAACGCATTACGTGTTTCCCACAGTTCGGTTGCCGACAACTCGTGCAGGCGCTCCCACCCGCGTGCTTCTTCGAGTTGCTCCTGACCGACGATCCGCCTGGCCACGTCCATCCACTCCGGCGCCGCCCACGTCGGCGCGTGAACACCGTTGGTGACCGAACCGATCGGCACCTCGTCGGCGTCGAAGCCCGGCCAGAGACCGTTGAACATGTCGCGGCTGACGATTCCGTGCAACTTCGAGACGCCGTTGGCTCGCTGGCCCAGGCGAAGACCCATGTGCGCCATGTTGAAGATCGACGGATCGGCTTCACGCCCCATCCCGACGATGCGGTCGACGGTCAGGCCGGGAAGCAAACTCGATTCGTTCTCGCCGTTCGCTCCGCCGAAGTAGTGACGGACCAGATCCGCCGGGAAGCGGTCGATTCCGGCGGGAACCGGAGTGTGCGTCGTGAAGACCGTTCCGGCACGGACCGCGGCCAGAGCCGAATCGAAGTCCAGACCGCTGGTGGTGACAAGTTCCCGAATCCGTTCGATGCCGAGGAATCCGGCATGCCCCTCGTTCATGTGGAACACCTCGGGATCGGGCAATCCGTACGCCGCGGTGTAGGCGCGCACCGCGCGGACGCCGCCGATACCCGCGAGGATCTCCTGCTTGATGCGGTGATCCTGGTCCCCGCCGTAGAGACGGTCCGTGACGCCGCGCAGATCCGCGTCGTTCTCGGCGATGTCGGAATCGAGCAGCAGCAACGGCACTCGTCCGACCTGAGCGATCCACACTCGCGCACGCAGCACCCGGCCACCGGGCATGGCGACGTGAATGACGACCGGCGATCCGTCTTCGGAAGCCGGGCCTGCGTCCGTCAGCAAACGAAGAGGCAACCCTTGAGGGTCGTGCGGCGGGTAGTGCTCGGCCTGCCAACCGTCGGCGGTCAGCGACTGGCGGAAGTAGCCGGATCGGTAGAGCAGTCCGACGCCGATGAGCGGCAGCCCGAGGTCGGACGCGGCCTTGAGGTGATCGCCCGCCAGGATGCCCAATCCACCGGAGTAGTTGGGCAGAACTTCGCTGACTCCGAACTCCATGGAGAAGTACGCAATTCCGCCGGCTGACGATGTGCCCTTGGCCTGCTGGGATTGGTACCAGCGCGGGGTGCTCAGATAAGCATCGAGATCGGCTGCTGCAGTGTCGAGGTCACCGAGAAATGCCTCGTCACTGCTGAGTTCGTCGAGACGGGTGGGGTCGACTTCCCCGAGCATGCGGACCGGATCGAACTGGACTGCTTGCCAGAGTTCGGGGTCGAGTCGCGAGAACAGATCCTGTGTCTCGGGATGCCACGACCACCGAAGGTTGGTGGACAGGGGGCCGAGCGCGGCGAGGCGCTCCGGAAGGTGGGCTCGGACAGTGAACCGACGCAAGGCTTTCACCCCGCGAACCCTAGTCGAGTTCCTTGCACTCTGTCCGGTGGAACCGAACGCCCGAGCCGACCTGACCACCGACAGACCCGAATTCGTCGTTATCAGCACTCCAGCGCCGCACCCACTACGGTTGAACCCGGCGAAAGAAAGTTTTACCGCGATCCATCACCAGAAATGGAGCTTCCCGTGTCAGGACGCCTCGGTATCGACGACGTGGTACCCGAGATCTCGGGTAACTATCCGGCAAAGGCCGTGGTCGGTGAAGTCTTCCCAGTGCACGCCACCGTGTGGCGAGAAGGCCACGACGCCATTTCCGCCACTTTGGTCGTGCGTGGTCCGCGCGGTACCAAGCCGCTGCGCATTCCGATGGACCCCGGCACCGAACCGGACACCGTCGACGCGGTGTTCACACCGTCCGCCCAAGGTATGTGGTCGTTCCGGATCGAGGCGTGGAGCGATCCCATCGCCACCTGGAAGCACGCCGTGGAAGCGAAACTCGCCGTCGGGCAAGGGGCGGCCGAGTTGGCCAACGACCTGGAAATCGGTGCGCGCCTGTTCGAACAGGCCGCGCACGAGGTACCGCGGGGCAACAGGTCCAGGCTCGAGGCCGTCACGGCGTCGCTGCGCAGCGATCAGGCGCTGACTGCTCGCGTCGCGCCGGCCTTCGCCTCCGACGTCGCCGAACTGCTCCGCGCCACTCCGCTCCGTGAACTGGTCACCAAGGGCGAGTCCCACCCCGTCGTCGTCGATCGCAACCGTGCACTGTTCGGATCGTGGTACGAGTTCTTCCCCCGCTCGACGGGCGGTTGGGACGAGAACGGGGTGCCGCAACACGGTACTTTCCGAACCTCGGCCGAAGACCTACCCCGCATCGCCGCAATGGGTTTCGACGTCGTCTACCTTCCGCCGATCCATCCCATCGGCGAGATCAACCGCAAGGGACGCAACAACACTCTCACTCCCGAACCCGGTGACGTCGGCTCGCCGTGGGCCATCGGCTCGGTCGACGGCGGGCACGACGCTGTTCACCCGCAGCTCGGCACGCTCAAGGACTTCAAGGCGTTCGTCGCTGCGGCCCGCAAGCTCGATCTCGAAGTGGCACTGGATCTCGCGCTGCAGTGCGCCCCGGATCATCCATGGGCCAAGAAGCATCCGGAGTGGTTCAACGTCCTTCCCGACGGCACCATCGCCTACGCCGAGAACCCGCCCAAGAAGTATCAGGACATCTACCCGATCAACTTCGACACCGATCCTCGCGGTCTGGACAAGGAAATCCTGCGAGTCGTCCGACACTGGATCAGTGCCGGCGTCAAGATCTTCCGGGTAGACAACCCGCACACCAAGCCGCCGAACTTCTGGGAGACACTCATCTCGGAGGTCAAGAAAACTGACCCCGACGTCTTGTTCCTCGCCGAGGCTTTCACTCGTCCGGCGCGCATGTACGGCCTTGCCCGGCGCGGGTTCACGCAGTCGTACACGTACTTCACCTGGCGAGTTGCGAAGTGGGAGCTCACCGAATTCGGTAACGAGCTGGCGGCGAAGGCCGACGAAGCCCGACCGAACCTCTTCGTGAACACGCCGGACATCCTGCACGAGTCCCTCCAGCACGGTGGGCCCGGAATGTTTGCACTGCGAGCAGCTCTCGCCGCCACCCTGGCGCCGACGTGGGGCGTCTACTCCGGTTACGAACTCTACGAACACCAAGCCGTTCGCCCCGGCAGCGAGGAATACCTCGACTCCGAGAAATACGAACTTCGGCCGCGCCGTTTCGCCGAAGCAGCAGCGCGAGGCGAATCTCTCGAGCCGTGGATCACCGCACTCAATCGCATCCGGCGTGCACACCCGGCCCTGCAGCAGTTGCGGAACCTGCACTTTCACCACATCGACAACGACGCGTTGATCGCCTACTCGAAGTTCGACGCCTCGACCGGTGACGCCGTCCTGACGGTGATCAACCTCAACCCGTTCGCTGCAGAAGAGGGCACCGTCTGGTTGGACATGCCGGCGCTCGGACGCGAATGGCACGACCACATGACCGTGCTCGACGAGGTAACCGGTGAGCAGTTCAATTGGGGCCAAGCCAATTTCGTCCGCCTCGAGCCCTGGCGTTCGGTGGCGCACATCCTCGCGCTCCCACCCGTTCCGTATCCGGCCCGGATCTCTCTGGCCTACCAAGCACGCAATGCGCACCGCGCAGGTGGAGGCAAGTGATGTCAACCGAGAAGTTCCCTTCGGGTATCGCACCGGACAATCACGATCTGGAGCTGTTGGCGCGCGGTGAACATCACGATCCGCACAGTGTCCTCGGCGCCCATCCCCACGCCGACGGCACCGTTCTGCGAGCGTTGCGTCCCAACGCCGAGTCCGTCAGTGCCGTCATCGGCGGCAAAAACTTTCCTCTCGAACATGTTTCGAACGGAATCTTCGCGGCTCTGGTCCCCTACCCCGACCTGATCGACTATCGCTATTCCGTGACGTACCCGGGTGGACACACGGTTCTCGCAGCCGACCCTTACCGGTTCCTGCCTACTCTCGGTGAACTCGACCTACACCTGTTCGGCGAAGGTCGGCACGAACGACTGTGGGACATCCTCGGTGCACATCCGCGTTCTTACGAGACACCGGACGGCCCCGTCGACGGCACCTCGTTCGCCGTCTGGGCTCCGGCCGCCCGCGGCGTGACCGTCGTCGGCGACTTCGACGGGTGGAGTGGGCAATTCGCCCCCATGCGAGTCCTCGGATCCACTGGGGTCTGGGAACTCTTCCTGCCCGACATCGCAGTCGGTTCGCTGTACAAGTTCCGGGTCCACGGCCACGACGGCTCCGTTCGCGACAAGGCCGATCCCATGGCATTCGGTACCGAGGTCCCGCCGGCGACGGCGTCGCGAGTGACCACCAGTTCGCATGAGTGGAACGACGGGGCCTGGCTCGAAACCCGCGCCGGTGTCGATCCTTCGCAGTCCCCGATGAGCGTGTACGAGGTGCACCTCGGATCGTGGCGTCCGGGACTCGACTACCGGCAGATGGCCGAGCAACTCGCCGTCTACGTCACCGAAACCGGATTCACCCACGTCGAACTGCTGCCCGTCTCCGAGCATCCGTTCGGTGGATCGTGGGGATACCAGGTCACCTCGTACTACGCACCGACCTCCCGCTTCGGCACCCCGGACGACTTCCGCTGGTTCGTCGACCACCTGCACGCCGCAGGGATAGGTGTCATCGTCGACTGGGTGCCTGCACACTTCCCCAAAGACGAGTGGGCCCTGGCTCGTTTCGACGGAACTCCCCTGTACGAGCACGCCGATCCGCGTCGCGGCGAGCAGTTGGACTGGGGCACATACGTATTCGACTTCGGTCGCCGCGAGGTGCGGAACTTCCTCGTCGCCAATGCACTCTTCTGGCTCGAGGAGTTCCACATCGACGGACTTCGCGTCGACGCTGTCGCATCGATGCTGTACCTGGACTACTCACGCCCGGAAGGTGGATGGACTCCCAACATTCACGGCGGCCGCGAGAATCTCGAAGCCGTTGCGTTCCTGCAGGAGATGAACGCCACCGTCCACAAGAACCATCGAGGAGTCGTCACCGTCGCCGAGGAGTCGACGGCGTGGCCCGGAGTCACTCGGGCGACCAATGTCGGCGGCCTCGGATTCAACATGAAGTGGAACATGGGGTGGATGCACGACACCCTCGGGTTCCTCGGTCACGACCCGGTACACCGGACCTACCACCATCACGAGATCACGTTCTCACTGATGTACGCGTGGAGTGAGAACTACCTGCTACCGATCAGCCATGACGAAGTGGTGCACGGCAAAGGAACTCTGTGGACCCGGATGCCCGGCAACGACTTCGCCAAGGCGTCCGGCCTGCGCTCACTGCTTGCATACATGTGGGCGCATCCTGGCAAGCAACTGCTGTTCATGGGACAGGAGTTCGGTCAGAGTGCGGAATGGTCCGAAGAACGCGGCCTCGACTGGTGGCAGCTCGACGATCAGTACACCGGCACTCTCCATCGCGGCGTCCAGCGACTGGTCGGCGATCTCAACTCCGCGTATCGACGTCATCCGGCCATGTGGACCCTCGACACCTCGCCCGGTGGATACTCCTGGATCGACGCCAACGACACCGAGAACAACGTCCTCAGTTTTCTGCGTTACGGTACTGACGGTTCGATTGTCGCCTGCCTGTTCAACTTCTCGGGCAGTGAGCACTCGAGCTACCGCGTCGGGCTACCAGAGCCCGGCCGATGGGTGGAAATTCTCAACACCGATGCCGAGGTGTACGGCGGCTCCGGAGTCGGGAACCTCGGAGCGGTCACAGCAACGTCGCATTCGTGGCACGGTCGGCCAGCCTCCGCACAGGTGGCGCTGCCAGCTGCTGGAGCGATTTGGATAAGTCTGGAGCGTTGATGGTCGGCCGGCGAGTAGTCATTGTCACGTCGTCACTGTTGGCAGTGGCAGCACTGCTCGCCGGTTGTGCCCAGGGAACGAGTGGCCACGCCGTCTCGATTTATCACGATCCCTTCCGCGTCGCCGGACTCGACGCAACGGCAGGACCAAGTGGGTTGCGTCCGGGAGCCCCCAACGCCGACCGAGCAATCACCGGCACCGACGGCGGGGACATCGACGCGCTGGCAGCCAACGCCATCACAGACATCGAAACCTACTGGGCCGCCGAGTACCCGGCTCTGTTCGACAAGCCCTTCGAACCGGTCGACGAGCTGATCTCGTGGGACCCCACCGAATCGAACGGCCCGGACTTCTGTGAGGAGACCACCGAAGAACTCATCAACGCCGGGTACTGCAGCATCGATCACACCATCGGTTGGGATCGTGAATTGCTGCTGCCCGAGGTGCGGGAGAAGTTCGGTGAAGTGGCCGTCGCGTTCATCTTTGCGCACGAGTACGGCCATGCCGTTCAACGCAAGGCCGGGATCGTCGGCGGTAAACGAGACGCAGCCCTGGTGCGCGAACAGCAGGCCGACTGTTTCGGTGGCGCCTTCTTGCGGCACGTCGCCGAGGACAAGGCCGCGCACTTCACGATGAACACCTCCGACGGACTCAACAAGGTGTTGGCGTCGGCGGTCGCCATCCGCGACGAAGACCCTAATGATCCTGAGAGCCACCATGGTTCGGCGTTCGAGCGCGTCACCGCCACTCAGATCGGCTTCACCGACGGCGCCGGTGCGTGCGCGAAGATGGACGCCGACGAAATCGAGTCACGGCGTGCAGACCTCCCGCAGCAGTTCGCCGAGGGCAACGATTCCGGAGAACTGCCCGTCACCGAGGCAACTCTCGACGAGTTCGTGAAGACCTTCCAAGCGATCTTCGATCTACCGCAGCCACCGAAGGTCGTGTTCACCGGCGCAGACACCGGGTGCAGCGATGCCGTTGCGACCGAACCCGTCTCGTACTGCCCGTCGACGAACACCATCGGAATCAGCGTCGACGACCTTGCCGAGCGCGGCACGCCGGGTCGCGTCGGGCGACGCGAGTTGATCCAGACCAACATCACCGGTGACTACAACGCCTATGTCCTGCTCGCGTCGAGGTACACCCTCGCGATGCAGAAGGAGAACGGCCAATCGCTCGACACTCCGCAGACTGCCCTGCGCGCGGCCTGCTTGTCCGGCGTCATCACCGCAGCACTCAGTCCCACCAACGCCGCGGCGTCCGGAGCACAGGTCACACTCTCTCCCGGCGACCTCGACGAAGCCGTATCGGGGCTGCTGACCGACGGCCTGGCTGCCAGTGACGTCAACGGTGAGACGGTTCCGAGCGGGTTCGCACGTGTCGACGCGTTCCGGACCGGCGTTCTCGGTGGCCGGGAAGTGTGCGACAGCCGCTACACGGAGTAGCGACTGCCGGTCCACACGTCAGTAGAGAGCGGAAGCCAACTTACGACGGGCCGCGATGACGATCGGTTCTGCCGGGTCGAACAGTTCGAACAGTTCGAGCAGGCGCGTCCGAGCGGCAGCCTTGTCGTCGCCGGCAGTTCGCGAGACCACCGAGATCAAGCGGGCGAACGACGCCTCGGGTTGCTGGGCGAACATTTCCAGGTCGGCCGCAGCGAACTGCAGTTCGAGATCGGACGGATCAGCATCCGCGGCCGCAATCGACTCGGGATCGACACCCTGAACCCGAGCCATGAACTTCACCTGGCGGACAGCGCTCTTGGCCTCCGCATTGTTGGGTTCGGCGTCGAGAATTTCCTGGTACGCAGCGATGGCGGCGTCGAGATCGCCCTCGTCCAGCGCGGTTTCAGCGGCCACGAAGCGAGGATCCTCGACCTCCTCCACCGGTTCGTCCGCGTCGGAGACCGGCCCACTCAACTTGCCCTCGACAGCTTGGAGGACTGCGTCGAACCACTGGCTGAGCTGCGCCTCCGGCTGAGCGCCCTGGAAATCGGCCAACGGCTGACCGGCCGCGACAGCAATAACCGTCGGCACCGACTGGACGCCGAAAGCCTGCGCGATGCGAGGACTCACGTCGACGTCGACGTTGGCAAGAATCCACTTGCCGCCGGCTCGCGCTGCAAATGATTCGAGAACTTCGGTGAATACGACCGAGGGCTCGTATGCGCGGCCACCGATGTTGACGATCACCGGCACCTGGCTCGACTTCAGCAGGACTTCGCTTTCGAAGTTCTCCTCGGTCACCTCGATCACTGCCCCGGAGACAGCAGAAACGGCCCCGTCGCCGCTGGTGTTACGCGGCGGTGGTGGGGCCGTGGCCCGCTCTTTGAAGGCGGACAAGTCGACTGCGCCGCTCATGGCGGCAGCAACTGCGGACGAACGCGCGGGGGGCCTGGAACCTGGTCGAGTCACGGCTCCCAGTTTGTCACGAGTTGCGAGAAGCTACGTAGAGGGATGCAGCACTCAGACGAGCGCCGCGTTGCCCTTGGACGCCTCGAACTCCGTGGACAGCTCACCGAGCTTGCCGTTTCGCACTGCCCAGCGTTCGAAGATGACGGTGCCGAAGGGCGGAACGCTCGAGATCAGCGCAAGGATCGTGGTCTTGACGTCCCACTTGAGCGACCACGCGGTCAGGAGTGCAACAACGATGAACACCAGGAAGCCGGCGGTTCCGTGGACCATTCCGGGGATGCGAATCGCTTCTTCGTGTCCGAGGACCCACTTGAAGAACATGGCAACCAGCAAGGCCGCCCAGGTCACAGCTTCCCACCACGCCACCAGACGGAAGCGTTTCGCGGGAGTGGATACGTCAAAGATGTTCGCCATGAGGCCATTGTGCCCGAACAACTACGACGCCCCGTAGTTGTGTGAGAAAAACCACGGGGTGTCGCAGAGCGAGAGCGCTCGTTCAGGTGTATTTAGACACTCAGGCCTTGGGGACGCGGACGATGAGTGCGTCGCCTTGTCCGCCGCCGCCGCAGAGTGCGGCTGCGCCGATGCCGCCGCCGCGGCGTTGCAGTTCGAGGGCGAGGTGCAGGGCGATGCGGGCGCCGGACATGCCGAGGGGGTGGCCGACGGCGATGGCGCCGCCGTTGACGTTGACCTTGGCGGGGTCGAGGCCGAGTTCGCGGGTGGAGGCGATCCCGACGGCGGCGAATGCTTCGTTGATTTCGACGAGGTCGAGGTCGGTGGGGTCGATGCCTTCCTTCGCGCAGGCTTTGGCGATGGCCCGGGCGGGTTGGGACTGGAGGGTGGAGTCGGGTCCGGCGACGACGCCGTGGGCGCCGATTTCCGCGATCCAGGTCAGGCCGAGTTCTTCGGCTTTGGTTTTGCTCATCACGATCACGGCGGCGGCGCCGTCGGAGATCGGGGAGGCGGAGCCGGCGGTGATGGTGCCGTTTTTGCTGAACGCGGGACGCAGTTTGCCGAGGGATTCGGTGGTGGTGTCGGCGCGGATGCCTTCGTCCTGGGCGAAGACGATGGGCTCGCCCTTGCGTTGGGGGATGGAGACGGGGACGACTTCGTTGTCGAAGAGGCCGTCTTTCCAGGCGCGGGCCGCGTTCTGGTGTGAGGCGGCGGCGAAGGCGTCCTGCTCGGCGCGGGTGATGTGGGCGGTTTCGTGTTGGTTGACTTGTTCGGTGAGCAGGCCCATGGCCTGGTCGGTGAAGATGTCGTGGAGGCCGTCGTAGGCCATGTGGTCGCGGAGGGTGACGTCGCCGTATTTGAAGCCTTCGCGGCTTTTTTCGAGCATGTGGGGTGCGCGGGACATCGATTCCTGCCCGCCGGCGACGACGATGTCGAATTCGCCGGCGCGGATGAGTTGGTCGGCGAGGGCGATGGCGTCGATGCCGGAGAGGCACACTTTGTTGATGCTCAGGGCGGGGACGTTCATGGGGATGCCGGCGGCGACGGCGGCTTGGCGGGCGGGCATCTGGCCGGCGCCGGCGGTGAGGACCTGTCCCATGATGACGTAGTCGACCTGTTCGGGTGCGACTGAGGACTTGTCGAGGGCGCCTTTGATGGCGATGCCGCCGAGGTCGGACCCGGAGAGGTCTTTCAACGATCCGAGGAGTCGACCCATCGGGGTACGAGCTCCCGCAACAATCACAGAACTGGTCACGATTTCCTCCGGCTGCAAAAGAGAGATAGTCGTCGGTTCCGTGCGGCCTAAGAGCCAAGTCACATCCCGACGTGTACTCCTCAAACGGTAGCGCTACCGTGAAAGGTATGACACAGACCTCCCCCAGTTCTGCACTCGCACCTTTGTCGTCCGACCTCGTCGTCGCGATCGATCACGTCGGAATCGCGGTGCCCGATCTCGACGTGGCAATCGAGTGGTACACGCAGCACCTGGGCATGGTGTCGACCCACGAGGAAATCAACGAATCGCAGGGCGTGCGTGAGGCTATGCTCTCCGTCGTCGGCTCCCCCGCCGGATCCACTGCCGTTCAACTGCTCGCGCCTCTGGACGAGAACTCGACCATCGCCAAGTTCATCGACCGAAGCGGCCCCGGACTCCAGCAGCTCGCCTACCGGGTCACCGACATCGACGCCATCTCCGCCGAACTTCGCGACCGCGGGGTTCGGTTGCTGTACGACGCTCCCCGACGCGGTACGGCCAACTCGCGCATCAACTTCATTCACCCGAAGGACGCCGGCGGCGTCCTGGTGGAACTGGTCGAACCCGACGCGAGCCACTAGCAGACCCGACTCCAGCTCGTATGCCAGGTAGATTGTCGCCATGGCATACGAGCAGGACCGCGGTTCGATCCAACTTCCGTTCCAGATCGCACGGAAGGGATACGACCGCGACGAGGTACGTAACTACTTCGAGCGATTCGACGCGGAGCTGCGAGTTACCGCGGCAGATCGTGATGCTGCCGCTGCGCAGGCCCGTGACCTCGCCAAGCAGCTCGACGATGCACGCGACGACATCGACGACCTCCGCAAGGACGTCGACCGCCTCTCGGTACCGCCCACCACTGCGGAGGGCATGAGCGATCGCATCAGCCGCATGCTGCGCCTTGCCTCCGACGAGGCCTCGGAGGTGCGCGCGAAGGCCGAAGCCGACGCAGCCGAGATGACCTCCATCGCCGAACAGGACGGCGCTCGCCTACGTGGGCACTACGAGTCGCTGATCGCCGAACTCGAGGACCGTCGCAACGCAATGGAAACCATGCACGAGCAGACCATGGCGCAGGCCCGTACCGAAGCCGCCCGGATCGTCGAAGCCGCGCAGGCCGAGCGGGATCGACTGGCTGCCGAGTCCGAGGCCAAGCGCACTCAGATCCGCGAAGACTTCGACATCTCGATGTCGGAGCGCCGCGCCAAGGTCGTCGCCGCCGTCAACGAGCTGGAGTCGTCGAGCAAAGCAGAGGCCGAGCGTCGACTCGCCGATGCGTCGCACGAGGCTCAGCGCAGGCTGCAGGCCGCCACTGATCAGTCCGAGCGCAAGATCGCTCACGCGAAGGAACTCACCGAAGAACTGCGCGTTCTCCGTGGCCGAATCCTGGCTCAGCTCTTGGGCATTCGCGGACAACTCGATTCGGTTCCGGCTATGCTCGCATCGGTCAACCGGGAGAGCGAACTCCTCGATGCACCGCCCGCTCCGGTCATCGTCGAAGCCGAGGAAGATCTCGAGATCGAAGACAAGAAGGCCGACGCAGATAAGGTCGACGCAGATCCGGTCAAATCAGAACCGAGTATCGACGAAGACGACGTTCTCGAGGACTCGGACGAGACGAACACCGCCGAGATCGACACCCGCGCCGTCGAGCAGCGAGCCCAGTCCAGGAACTGATCGACGCTCAGGACCACCGTCTGGTCAGGCTGCGCGTACCGCGGCCTGACCAGCATCCGGTATGCCAGTGTCGACGCTCGTTCGCGCCGCCCGGTTCCGAAGGCCACGTCACCACGTGAGCGACGCCGGGTCTGATGTCGTGATCACAACCGGGGCATCGATAGAACTTCGTCGCGTTGGAGCCGGGTATCGGCCTCACCATGTACATTTCACCGCCCGGCCCGGGTTCCTCCCGGACCAGCGCTCCGCCGAACAACACGCCGCTTGGTGACGCCGACTCCGCGCTCGAATCCCGAGCACGCCGAGTATCCGTTCGACGGGTTTGCTTCGGCGAAGGTTTGCGGCGCGGCATGGTTCGAGTCTAAACAGCGTCAGAAGAGGCGGAACTCGGTGCTTTCGGTGCCCCGCAAGGCCTCGTAGTCAAGGACCAGGCAACGGATCCCACGGTCGTTGGCCAAAGTCTTTGCCTGCGGCTTGATCTGTTGCGCTGCAAAAACTCCCGTGACCGGCGCGAGCAGCGGATCGCGGTTGAGCAATTCGAGGTAGCGCGTCAACTGCTCGACGCCGTCGATCTCGCCGCGACGCTTGATCTCCACCGCCACCGATGCACCGTCCGCGTCTCGGACCAGAAGGTCGACCGGCCCGATGGCCGTCATGTACTCACGTCGCACCAACGTGTAGCCGGGGCCGAGCGTCTCGACATGCTCCGCCAGAAGTTCTTGAAGGTGTGCCTCGACACCGTCCTTGATCAAACCCGGATCAAGGCCGAGTTCATACGACGAATCGTGCTCGACCTCTTCGAGAGTGATCCGGAGTTCCTCGCCTGCCTTGTTGGTGACGACCCACAGGATGTCGTCGCCGTCCCCGGTGGTCTCGACCAACCAGCACGGCGGACTCATCCAGTTGAGCGGCTTGTACGCCCGATCGTCGGCATGGATACTGACCGAGCCGTCGGCTTTGACCAACAGCAGTCGTCTTGCGGTAGGGAGGTGGGAGGTCAGGCGTCCCACATAGTCGACACGGCAACGAGCAATAACTAGGCGCACCGGACCACCCTAAGCGATCATTACGACTACTCTCGACACACTATGCAGCGAAGCCGTGTCCCGAGTGCGCCCCTGGGGTCGTGGCTGCTCGGATCCACCGACGAAAGCCCCAGGCGCCGCCGAATCCGCGTCCAGGCACTACTCACCGCGCCCCTCCTGGTCACAAACCTGATCGGAGCGGTACTGGCGATCGTGCTCATCGGATTCGTGGTTCCCGGACCCGCGATCATCCACCCCGAATTCGCATGGATCAACTTCATTGCCGTGCCCGTCTTCATCGGGTGTGTCTTTCTCATCGGACTGCTGTGGGGCACCAAACGGCTGATGCGGGATCTTCGATGGGCCACCGAGGATCACCCACCGACAGAGCAGAATCAACGCGCGGCGCTGCGCGGGCCGTGGCGACTGACCCGAGTGCAAGCCGTCCTGTGGACGGCCGCGCTCATCACCTTCACGACAATGTACGGAATCGTCGACCCCGATACCATTCCGAAAGTTCTGTTCACCGTGGCTTTCAGCGGTATCACCACGTGCGCCTTCTGCTACCTGCTCAGCGAGTTCGCACTCCGCCCGATTGCTGCGCGTGCACTCGAATCCGGAGCACCCCGCAAGGCTGCCGTTCTCGGACTGACCGGCCGGACAATCCTCGTCTGGCTGCTCGGAAGCGGAGTCCCCGTCACCGGCTTGATGCTCGTAGCGGTCTTCAGCTTCATCCGGCCTGCTTCGTGGCAAGCCCTCGCGACCGCGATACTCGTCATCGGCGGGATCACTCTGTGCGTCGGACTCGGGCTGACATACATCAACATCCGGTCCGCCGCGGCCCCCATTCGGTCCGTGCGACGAGGAATGGAACAAGTCACCCGTGGCGACCTCACCGCGTCCGTCGTCGTGTACGACGGAACGGAACTGGGACTACTGCAGGCCGGCTTCAATCGCATGGCCGAGGGTCTGCGCGAGCGAGAGCGAATACGCGACCTCTTCGGGCGCCACGTCGGACACGAGGTTGCCGCAAACGCGGTTCGCCGAAACCCGGAACTCGGCGGTGAAGAACGTGACGTTGCCGTACTCTTCGTCGACGTCATCGGATCGACCACCATCGCGGCCACCAACTCCCCTACGGCGGTGGTCGCTCTACTCAACCGTTTCTTCGACGTCATAGTCGACGAGGTCGACGCACACGGCGGATTCGTCAACAAGTTCGAGGGCGACGCAGCGCTGGCGATCTTCGGAGCGCCGACGACACTCGACGATCACGCCGGCAGCGCACTCGCCGCTGCCCGCAAGATTCAGCAGCGCCTGCGTGCCGAGGTTCCGGAAGTGAGCGCGGGAATCGGCGTCGCCGCAGGTGTTGCCGTAGCCGGGAACGTCGGTGCGCGAGAAAGATTCGAGTACACCGTCATCGGTGATCCCGTCAACGAAGCGGCGCGACTGTCCGAAGTTGCCAAGACGGTTCCGGGTAACGTCGCCGCATCCGGTCGGGCTGTGGCTGCCGCTGACAGCGCCGAGGCTGCACAGTGGTCGATCACCGAGAACATCACCCTTCGCGGCCGCCTCGAACAGACCGAGCTCGCGATTCCGTGCGACGCCCTGGAGTCCGAGACCAGCCCGTCAGACTCCGTGCCCGTTCAGCCCTGACCCCACCTCCCCCCTGAGCGAACGGCACGTTCGGTCGGTCCAAGGCGATCAACGCCACGTTCGCTCGATGACTTTCCCGCTTCTCGACGGTCTATATCGGCACAGCGGAAATCCGACGACGCCTGGGAGATGGGTACGACTATGAAACTGACGACCTTTACCATCGCCACTCTCGACGGGGTGATGCAAGGACTCGGTGGGCCGGACGAAGATCGGCGAGGTGGATTCGAGCGGGGCGGCTGGTCCGCGCCATTGGTGGACACCGAAGCCATGGATTACCTCGTCCAGGTCTACCAGCGCGCTGACGCGTTCCTGTTCGGGCGACACACGTACGAGATCTTCGCCGGCTATTGGGGCGCGTTCGAGAATCCCGACGTCAACCCCATTGCAAGCGCACTGAATTCGCGGCCCAAGTACCTTGCGTCGACGACGCTCACCGATCCGCAATGGAAGAACACCACGGCCCTTTCAGGTGACACCGCCACAGCGATCGGCGAACTGAAAGCCAGACCCGGCGGTGAGCTTCAGGTGCACGGCAGTGGCAACCTGTGCCGCTGGCTTTTCGCGAACGATCTTGTCGACGAGATGATCCTGCTGATCGTTCCGGTGGTGGTAGGCCAGGGCACGCGACTGTTTCCCGACTCCGGACCGGACATCGCACTAGAGCTGGCCGAATCGCGAGCCACATCAAAGGGCGTGACGATTCAGAGGTATCTGCCGGCTGGCCGGCCGAAGTATGCGACTGCCACCGCCGACGGCATCGACTGATCCGGGCAAAGTGCCTGTCGTCCTCAGTCGTGTTCCCGCCCCTGATGGTGTGAACGTACCGTTCCCCTCGCCTAAGAGGGTGAGAGTGCCGTTCACTCCATGCCGGGGTGCCGGCGGCGTGCCCGCCCCTGATGGTGTGAACGGTACGTTCGGTCGATCTGAGGCGACGAACGTACCGTTCACTCGATCAGAGGGTGCCGGCGGCGGTGCTTTCGGGTGTTGGCGGGGTGGGGTGTTTTGGGTACGAGAAAGCCCCCCAACCAGTACTGGTTGGGGGGCTTCTCAAGTTGTGTTCGGCGGTGTCCTACTCTCCCACACCCTGTCGAGTGCAGTACCATCGGCGCTGAAGGGCTTAGCTTCCGGGTTCGGAATGGGACCGGGCGTTTCCCCTTCGCTATGACCGCCGTAACTCTATGAAACTGTCACAGTAACCTTCTTCTGATCACCTGGTTTCACCACCCGTCAACACCAGTTTCTGGTGTTGGGGGATGGAGAAACAGGGTTTCTCATCAGTATCTGTGTGTTGTTTCAGATACCGCACAGTGGACGCGTAGCTTCTTTGTGGTAAGTCCTCGGCCTATTAGTACCAGTCACCTACATGCATTACTGCACTTCCAGTTCTGGCCTATCAACCCGGTGGTCTGCCGGGGGCCTTACCCCCTCGAGGGGGTGAGAAACCTCATCTTGGAACAGGCTTCCCGCTTAGATGCTTTCAGCGGTTATCCCTTCCGAACGTAGCTAACCAGCGGTGCTCCTGGCGGAACAACTGGCACACCAGAGGTTCGTCCGTCCCGGTCCTCTCGTACTAGGGACAGCCTTCCTCAAGTTTCTAACGCGCGCGGCGGATAGAGACCGAACTGTCTCACGACGTTCTAAACCCAGCTCGCGTGCCGCTTTAATGGGCGAACAGCCCAACCCTTGGGACCTACTCCAGCCCCAGGATGCGACGAGCCGACATCGAGGTGCCAAACCATCCCGTCGATATGGACTCTTGGGGAAGATCAGCCTGTTATCCCCGGGGTACCTTTTATCCGTTGAGCGACACCGCTTCCACTTGCCGGTGCCGGATCACTAGTCCCGACTTTCGTCCCTGCTCGACCTGTCAGTCTCACAGTCAAGCTCCCTTGTGCACTTGCACTCGACACCTGATTGCCAACCAGGCTGAGGGAACCTTTGGGCGCCTCCGTTACATTTTGGGAGGCAACCGCCCCAGTTAAACTACCCACCAGGCACTGTCCCTGAACCAGATCATGGTCCGAGGTTAGAGGTCCAATTCGATCAGAGTGGTATTTCAACAACGACTCCACGATAACTGGCGTCACCGCTTCACAGTCTCCCACCTATCCTACACAAACCGAACCGAACACCAATACCAAGCTGTAGTGAAGGTCCCGGGGTCTTTTCGTCCTGCCGCGCGTAACGAGCATCTTTACTCGTAATGCAATTTCGCCGAGTCTACGGTTGAGACAGCTGAGAAGTCGTTACGCCATTCGTGCAGGTCGGAACTTACCCGACAAGGAATTTCGCTACCTTAGGATGGTTATAGTTACCACCGCCGTTTACTGGGGCTTAAATTCTCAGCTTCGCTCCCGAAGGAACTAACCGGTCCTCTTAACCTTCCAGCACCGGGCAGGCGTCAGTCCGTATACATCGTCTTACGACTTCGCACGGACCTGTGTTTTTAGTAAACAGTCGCTTCTCACTGGTCTCTGCGGCCCCACCCAGCTCAGACAGTAAATGTCGTCACCAGACAGGGCCCCCCTTCTCCCGAAGTTACGGGGGCATTTTGCCGAGTTCCTTAACCATAGTTATCTCGATCGCCTTAGTATTCTCTACCTGACCACCTGTGTCGGTTTGGGGTACGGGCCGTGTGAAAGCTCGCTAGAGGCTTTTCTCGGCAGCATAGGATCACTGAATTCGCCTCAATCGGCTACGCATCACGTCTCAGGCTATGTGCGACCCGGATTTGCCTAGGTCACGCCCTACACGCTTACACCAGTATTACCACTGACTGGCTCAGCTACCTTCCTGCGTCACCCCATCGCTTGGCTACTACCAGATCAGGTCCCATGCATCCACCAACTCGAGACCCGAAGGTCTTCTCGTGGCTTCAGGATGGTTAGTATCACTGATTCACCATGGGCGCGTTCACACGGGTACGGGAATATCAACCCGTTGTCCATCGGCTACGCCTGTCGGCCTCGTCTTAGGTCCCGACTCACCCTGGGCGGATTAACCTGGCCCAGGAACCCTTGGTCATTCGGCGGACGAGTTTCTCACTCGTCTTTCGCTACTCATGCCTGCATTCTCACTCGTGTGGCCTCCACGGCTAGGTCACCCTGCCGCTTCCATGGCCACACGACGCTCCCCTACCCATCCACACACCTGCCAGAAAATCCGTGGATCAACTGGGGGCTATTGCGTGAATGCCGCAGCTTCGGTGGTGTACTTGAGCCCCGCTACATTGTCGGCGCAGGATCACTTGACCAGTGAGCTATTACGCACTCTTTCAAGGGTGGCTGCTTCTAAGCCAACCTCCTGGTTGTCTTCGCGACCCCACATCCTTTTCCACTTAGTACACGCTTAGGGACCTTAGCTGGCGATCTGGGCTGTTTCCCTCTCGACTACGAACCTTATCGCCCGCAGTCTCACTGCCGCGCTCTCACTCACCGGCATTCGGAGTTTGGCTGATTTCGGTAAGCTTGTGGGCCCCCTAGACCATCCAGTAGCTCTACCTCCGGTGAGAAACACGCGACGCTGCACCTAAATGCATTTCGGGGAGAACCAGCTATCACGGAGTTTGATTGGCCTTTCACCCCTACCCACAACTCATCCCCTCAGTTTTCAACCTAAGTGGGTTCGGTCCTCCACGACGTCTTACCGTCGCTTCAACCTGGCCATGGGTAGATCACTCCGCTTCGGGTCTAGAGCATGCCACTACGATCGCCCTATTCGGACTCGCTTTCGCTACGGCTACCCCACACGGGTTAACCTCGCGACATGCCACTAACTCGCAGGCTCATTCTTCAAAAGGCACGCCATCACCCCCAACAGTAAACTGCTCGAAGGCTCTGACGGATTGTAAGCGCACGGTTTCAGGTACTATTTCACTCCCCTCCCGGGGTACTTTTCACCTTTCCCTCACGGTACTAGTCCGCTATCGGTCACCAGGGAGTATTCAGGCTTATCGGGTGGTCCCGACAGATTCACACCAGATTTCACGGGCCCGGTGCTACTTGGGTTTCCATTACAACAGTCACAAAGTTTTCGTGTACGGGATTCTCACCCTCTACGACAGGCCGTTCCAGACCACTTCCACTAACCCTGTGATTTCTTACTGTTGGCCAACACGGCAGTATTGACAAAATGAACCCCACAACCCCACGAATGCAACACCTGCCGGCTATCACACACCCATGGTTTAGCCTCTTCCGCTTTCGCTCGCCACTACTCACGGAATCACGGTTGTTTTCTCTTCCTGTGGGTACTGAGATGTTTCACTTCCCCACGTTCCCTCCACACGCCCTATATATTCAGGCGCGGGTAACACGACATCACTCGTGCTGGGTTTCCCCATTCGGACATCCTCGGATCACAGCTCGGTTGACAGCTCCCCGAGGCTTATCGCAGCCTCCTACGTCCTTCATCGGCTCCTGGTGCCAAGGCATCCACCGTACGCTCTTCATTACTTACAACAAAGATGCTCGCGTCCACTGTGCAGTTCTCAAACAACACACAACACTCAGGCTCCAAGCAGACACCAACAAGAAAAAATTCTTGCGGTATGACCGCGCCTGAACATTGTCGTTACTTCCTTCGAGGAAACACTCGCGTGTTCTCTCAGGACCCAACAGTATGTCGATATATTGTTCGTCGGTTTCCCACAGAGGAGAAACCGTACGACGATCAAGTTTGTCAGCGATCCACCCATGAGCAACCACCGTTCCACATACGGGAACGAAATGGCCTCTGCTTTCCTCAACCACACCTGTGTGCAGCGAGCGAAAGAGATGCTCCTTAGAAAGGAGGTGATCCAGCCGCACCTTCCGGTACGGCTACCTTGTTACGACTTCGTCCCAATCGCCGATCCCACCTTCGACGGCTCCCTCCCACAAGGGGTTAAGCCACCGGCTTCGGGTGTTACCGACTTTCATGACGTGACGGGCGGTGTGTACAAGGCCCGGGAACGTATTCACCGCAGCGTTGCTGATCTGCGATTACTAGCGACTCCGACTTCACGGGGTCGAGTTGCAGACCCCGATCCGAACTGAGACCAGCTTTAAGGGATTCGCTCCACCTCACGGTCTCGCAGCCCTCTGTACTGGCCATTGTAGCATGTGTGAAGCCCTGGACATAAGGGGCATGATGACTTGACGTCGTCCCCACCTTCCTCCGAGTTGACCCCGGCAGTCTCTTACGAGTCCCCACCATAACGTGCTGGCAACATAAGATAGGGGTTGCGCTCGTTGCGGGACTTAACCCAACATCTCACGACACGAGCTGACGACAGCCATGCACCACCTGTATACCGACCACAAGGGGGGCCACATCTCTGCAGCTTTCCGGTATATGTCAAACCCAGGTAAGGTTCTTCGCGTTGCATCGAATTAATCCACATGCTCCGCCGCTTGTGCGGGCCCCCGTCAATTCCTTTGAGTTTTAGCCTTGCGGCCGTACTCCCCAGGCGGGGCGCTTAATGCGTTAGCTACGGCACGGATTCCGTGGAAGGAACCCACACCTAGCGCCCACCGTTTACGGCGTGGACTACCAGGGTATCTAATCCTGTTCGCTACCCACGCTTTCGTTCCTCAGCGTCAGTTACTGCCCAGAGACCCGCCTTCGCCACCGGTGTTCCTCCTGATATCTGCGCATTTCACCGCTACACCAGGAATTCCAGTCTCCCCTGCAGTACTCAAGTCTGCCCGTATCGCCTGCAAGCCAGCAGTTGAGCTGCTGGTTTTCACAAACGACGCGACAAACCGCCTACGAACTCTTTACGCCCAGTAATTCCGGACAACGCTTGCACCCTACGTATTACCGCGGCTGCTGGCACGTAGTTAGCCGGTGCTTCTTCTGCAGGTACCGTCACTTGCGCTTCGTCCCTGCTGAAAGAGGTTTACAACCCGAAGGCCGTCATCCCTCACGCGGCGTCGCTGCATCAGGCTTTCGCCCATTGTGCAATATTCCCCACTGCTGCCTCCCGTAGGAGTCTGGGCCGTGTCTCAGTCCCAGTGTGGCCGGTCACCCTCTCAGGTCGGCTACCCGTCGTCGCCTTGGTAGGCCATTACCCCACCAACAAGCTGATAGGCCGCGGGCCCATCCTGCACCGATAAATCTTTCCACCACCCACCATGCGATAGGAGGTCATATCCGGTATTAGACCCAGTTTCCCAGGCTTATCCCGAAGTGCAGGGCAGATCACCCACGTGTTACTCACCCGTTCGCCGCTCGTGTACCCCGAAAGGCCTTACCGCTCGACTTGCATGTGTTAAGCACGCCGCCAGCGTTCGTCCTGAGCCAGGATCAAACTCTCCGTTGAAGACTCTAGATATCACCAACCCGAAGGCCGGCTAATCAGTCATAGACAAAAAGAGTCAAATCACTAGCAAAAAAACTCAACTAGCAAAAAATGTGTCGGCAACCATTCAGACGGAAGAATGAACAATCACCGACGAAAAATACTCACACCCCGAACATCAGAACCGAAACCCGAAGGCCCGGAACATCATCCGACATGCGAAGTACCAAAAAATTTTGGCACTGACATTCATCGACACACTGTTGAGTTCTCAAAGAACACGCACACACCATCACCACGACCCAATGGCCGCCGCTCCGGGGCAACTTTTCCAGCCTATCCCAACCTGGCCACCGGCGCAAACCGGAACCCCGTGAGAAAAACTGGATTGTGTTCGCCAGGCACTTCGTACAACCTCGTGTCACTCGCCGTGAAGGCGGGAGTCGGTGTCCGTGTCGCTCTGACTTGGAATAAGTTACGCGAACCTTCAATCAATTCACAAATCGCCTGGTCACTACAGCGATTGGCCGGCTAAGGCCAGGTCAGCCTGTTGCGCCTATCTGCCAATCGCGAATAGACCCGAGTGTGACGCCGAGCACCGAACCTATTCGGAGCCCACCCGCTCGATCACTCCCCCGAGTCCACGGAGATTCTCGACGAATCGCGGGTACCCACGGTCGATGTGGAAGATGTCGTGGACTTCGGTGGTTCCGTCCGCAACCAACCCCGCAAGCACGAGCCCGGCGCCGGCCCGAATGTCCGAAGACCACACCGGTGCACTCGACAGCACTGGAACTCCGCGGATCACCGCATGGTGACCGTCAGTACGAGCGTCGGCGCCGAGTCGGATCATTTCCTCGACAAATCGGAAACGCGATTCGAATACGTTCTCGGTGATCATCGACGTGCCCTCGGCAACCGCAGCCAAACCGATTGCCATCGGCTGCAGGTCGGTCGGGAATCCGGGGTAAGGCAAGGTTGCGAAATTGACCGCCTTAGGCCGTTCGCGCTGGATGACACGGAAGCCGTCGACCTCGGGAGTCACCTCCGCGCCGGCTGTCCGAAGCTTGTCGAGGACCAACCCGAGATGCTTGTGGTTCACCCCGCGAACTCGGACGTCACCCCTGGTCATGGAGGCAGCGACACCCCATGTTGCGGCAACGATCCGGTCACCGATGACGCGGTGCGTAGTCGGTTCCAACTTGCGGACGCCTTGAATGGTGAGCGTCGAACTTCCGCCGCCAGATACCTTGGCGCCCATCTCGTTGAGCATGTTGCACAGATCCACGATCTCGGGCTCACGTGCAGCGTTGTCGATCACTGTCTCACCACGGGCGAGGACCGCTGCCATCAAGATGTTCTCGGTTGCACCCACAGACGGGAAGACCAGGCGGATGTTCGCTCCATGCAGGTCGTCTGCCTCGGCAACTACACATCCGTGTTCGATCTCGCTGCGCGCACCCAACAGGCGGAGCCCGGATTGGTGCATGTCGAGGGGCCTCGAACCGATGGCGTCACCGCCAGGCAAGGCAACAACAGCGCGTCGACAACGCGCGACCAGCGGACCGAGAACACACACTGACGCTCGGAACTGTTTCACCGCATCGAAGTCAGCGTGATACTTCGGCTCGGCCGGCGTCGTGATCCGCACTTCGGAATCTTCGAGTTCGACTTCGCAGCCCAGACCTCGCAGAACGTCCGCCATCAGCGGTACGTCGAGAATGTCCGGGCAGTTGGTCACGACAGTGGTGCCTTCGGCCAACAGCGCCGCGGCCATCAGCTTCAGCACACTGTTCTTGGCCCCTCCCACCAGTACTTCACCTTCGAGGCGGTTACCCCCGGTCACAAGAAAGTGCTCACTCACGGTTCACAGCCTAGAGCCACAACCTCGTCGGCACCGCGCCGGTACCGTAGCCCTATGTCTGTTCACCTGACGAAGATCTACACCCGGACCGGCGACGACGGGACCACGGGCCTCAGCGATTTTTCCCGCGTGTCCAAGAACGATCCGCGTCTGATCGCCTACGCGGATTGCGACGAGACCAATGCAGCGATCGGTGTGGCCGTTGCCCTCGGCACTCCCCCGGAGAATCTCCTCGCAATGCTGCGCCAGATCCAGAACGACCTTTTCGACGCAGGGGCCGACTTGTCCACCCCCGTGGTCGAGAACCCGAAGTACCCGCCGCTACGAGTGACTCAGTCCTACATCGATCGACTCGAAGGATGGTGCGATGAACTCAATGAGCAACTGGCACAGTTGAATTCGTTCATTCTGCCGGGCGGAACCGCCTTGGGAGCCCTGCTTCACGTAGCAAGAACCGTCTCGCGGCGTGCTGAGCGTGCGGCTTGGTCCGCCATCAATGCGAACCCGGAGGACACGAGCGTGCTCCCCGCGAAATACCTCAACAGATTGTCGGATCTGCTCTTCATCATGGGAAGAGTGGCAAATCCTGAAGGCGATGTGCTCTGGAAGCCCGGCGCCGGGGCTTGAGCGGGACCGGTCAGGCGGTGCGTCGCCTACGGGCGCGCCCGTCCGGCCGAGATTCCACCCAGGACAGGAACGCTGTCAATGCTCCACTGTCCAAAGCGATTTCGTAGGCCGACGAGCCGTCATTGACCTTGACCACGACGATGTCGTCGCTCATGATGTCGAATTCGGTACCCGAGGGAGAACGACGGCTCTCGACCTCGATACCTTGACGATCGATCCTGGAGTCCGGGCCCGGCCGCAGACTCGACAGTTTGAAAAAGACAAAGGTGCTTTCGCCGTAGCGAATGATTCCGTGACGCCACCCGCTGTCCCCCGGAGATGGCAGAACACGAAGCAGTGCAGCGGTACCGCCGCGACGCAGAACCAGCAGACGATACAGAAAAGCCGCGACGAGAACCGCGAGCAGCACAACCAGAATGATCAACACAGTCATTCCGAATATCACTGTTCGTCGGCTCCCGTCGCGGCTTTACTCGAGTAACTTACGCGCGCTCGACGGCCCGGAGCTGACCCTTGGCGACCGCAATCGCTTCGAGGTCGCCCGAGTTCTCGGCCAAGACAGCCTTGGCTGCCTCGACGTCGATGTCCTGTGCCATGTCCGCGGACTCGGCAAGGATCGTCACCGTCGTCGCAGTGACGGAGAGAAATCCTCCGTGTACCGCAGCAACGATACGCTCGCCGTCGACCGAGGTGATCGACACGGTTCCGCCCTCGATCAGCTGGCCGAGGACCGGCTCATGCCCAGGCATGATTCCGATTTCACCCTCGGTGGTCTGAGCGCTGACCAGCGTCGCCGAACCAGACCACAAGCGCTGCTCGACGGCAACGAGTTCTACGGTCATCTCAGCCATCGTGGACTACTTCCCGGCCATCTTCTTGGCTGCAGCCTCGACGTCGTCGAGTCCACCGCAGCTGTTGAATGCCTGCTCGGGCAGGTGATCGAACTCGCCCTTGCAGACGCGGTCGAAGGCTTCGATCGTGTCGCGGAGCGGCACGACGGAGCCGGGCTCACCGGTGAACTTCTCGGCAACGATGAAGTTCTGGCCGAGGAACTTCTGGATACGACGGGCGCGGCCGACGAGGACCTTGTCCTCTTCCTGAAGCTCGTCCATACCGAGGATGGCGATGATGTCCTGCAGTTCCTTGTACTTCTGCAGAATGCGCTTGACCTCGTTGGCGACGCGGAAGTGCTCGGCACCGACGATGCCGGGCTCCAGGATGCGGGAGGTCGAGCTCAGCGGATCCACAGCGGGGTAGATACCCATCTGCGAAATCGGGCGCGAAAGCTCGGTGGTGGCATCGAGGTGCGCGAAGGTCGTAGCCGGCGCGGGGTCGGTGTAGTCGTCGGCGGGCACGTAAATAGCCTGCAGCGAGGTGATCGAGCGACCGCGAGTCGAGGTGATGCGCTCCTGGAGCTCACCCATCTCGTCCGCCAGCGTGGGCTGGTAGCCCACTGCCGAAGGCATACGGCCGAGGAGGGTGGAAACCTCGGAGCCTGCCTGCGTGAAGCGGAAGATGTTGTCGATGAACAGCAGAACGTCCTGGCCCTGGACGTCGCGGAAGTACTCCGCCATCGTCAGTGCGGACAGGGCGACGCGCATACGCGTTCCGGGCGGCTCGTCCATCTGGCCGAAGACAAGGGCGGTGTCCTGGAGGACGCCCATCTCTTCCATTTCCAGGTGGAGGTCGGTGCCCTCACGGGTACGCTCACCGACGCCTGCGAACACCGAGGTGCCCGAGAACTCGCGAGCGATACGCGTGATCATTTCCTGGATCAGAACGGTCTTGCCGACGCCGGCGCCACCGAACAGGCCGATCTTTCCACCCTTGACGTACGGGGTGAGAAGGTCGATGACCTTGATGCCGGTCTCGAGGATCTCGGTCTTACCTTCGAGCTGATCGAAGGCTGGTGGCTTGCGGTGGATGCCCCACTGCTCGCCGTCGCGGCCGAGGCCGGGGGTGTCGAGGCAATCGCCCAGGGCGTTGAACACGTGGCCCTTGACGACGTCACCGACGGGAACCGAGATCGGCTTGCCCGAGTCGGTCACTGCAGTGCCGCGGACGAGGCCGTCGGTGGGCTGCATGGAGACGGTGCGGACCAGGTTGTCACCGAGGTGCTGTGCAACCTCGAGCGTCAGCGTCTTGGCGACCGAGGGAAGCGTGATCTCGGCGTTCAGGGCGTTGAACAGTTCAGGAACAGCGCCACGCGGGAATTCAACGTCCACGACGGGACCGATGACCCGCACGACGCGGCCGGCTACGGCCGAAGCCGAACCTGCCCCGTTGTTTTCGGTTACTGCTGCGGTCATGTGCTAGTCACTTCCTGCGCTCGAGGCGAGCGCGTTGGCGCCGCCGACGATCTCGCTGATTTCCTGGGTGATCTGGGCCTGGCGAGCCTGGTTGGCCTGACGGCTCAACGTGTTCACCAGTTCGTTTGCGTTGTCCGTCGCGGCCTTCATGGCAGTACGACGGGCTGCCGACTCCGATGCCGCAGCATCGAGAAGCGACGAGAAGATACGAGTGCTGACGTACTTCGGGAGAAGAGCGCCGAGAAGCTTCTCGGGCTCGGGCTCGAAGCTGAAGTCCGCGACGGGGCCATTGTCATGGTCGTCGTCGTGGCCGTTGGTCAGCATGTCGTCACCGAGTTCGATGCGCTCTTCCGACACGAAGACCTCGAGAGGAGCCATACGGCGAACCTCGGGAGTCTGCGTCAGCATCGACACGAAGCGGGTGTAGACGATATGGAGTTCGTCGACGCCCTCGATCGTGCCTTCACCGTTCGGAGCGGCAACCTGGTTACCCGAACCAGCCATGAACAGCTCCACCAGGTGGCGGCTGGCCTTCGCGGCATCCGAGTAACCCGGATCCTGCGAGAAGCCCGTCCACGCAGCACCGATGTCGCGGCCGCGGAACGTGTAGTAGCCGAGCCCCTTGGAACCGAGCACGTACACGACCGGCTCCTTGCCCTCGCTGCGGAGGAGAGCCATGAGCTCTTCTGCCTGCTTGAGGACGTTGGAGTTGTAGCCACCACACATGCCGCGGTCACTGGTGACAACGAGGACCGCTGCCCGCTTGGGCTCCGGACGCTCGTTGAGCAACGGGTGATCGAGCGAAGCAGACGCACTCGCCAATTCGGTGAGTACCTTCGTGATCTCCTCGGCATATGGCTTGGACGCGGCGACGCGAATCTGAGCCTTGGTGATACGCGAAGTCGCGATCAGTTCCTGTGCCTTGGTGATCTTCTTGGTCGAGTTGACCGACTTGATACGAGACCGCAATTCGAGAATGCTCGCCATCGATCAATCACTCTCCCTTCGGAATTCGCAGTGTCATGGGCGCGTACGTCACTTGCTGACGGTCTTGCGCTTGACGTTGATCTGCTCGTTCGCGACCTCGTCGGCGCCCAAAGCGTCAGCCTCGGCTTCGTTCACGACCCGGCTTCCGTCGGATGCGATGAAGCCTTCCTTGAACTTGTTCGTCGCGGCGATCAGCTCAGCAGCGTTGTCGGCATCGAGTGCCTTACCGCCGTTGATGCTGGAGTAGACGCCAGCAGCCGAGTGCTTGAGGTCTTCGAGCAGTTCCTTCTCGAAGCGACGGACGTCGCCGATCGGAACGCTGTCGAAGATGCCTTCGCCGGCCAGGTAGATCGAGACGATCTGGTCCTCGACGGGGATCGGGCTGTACTGATCCTGCTTGAGCAGTTCGACCAGACGGGCGCCGCGCTCGAGCTGAGCCTTGGAGGCAGCGTCGAGGTCGGAAGCGAAGGCGGAGAACGCTTCGAGCTCACGGAACTGAGCCAGTTCCAGACGCAGCGAACCGGAAACCTTCTTCATGCCCTTGGTCTGTGCAGCGCCGCCGACGCGGGAGACCGAGATACCGACGTTGATCGCGGGGCGAACGCCCTTGTTGAACAGGTCGGACTCGAGGAACACCTGACCGTCGGTGATGGAGATGACGTTGGTCGGGATGTAAGCCGAGACGTCGTTCGCCTTGGTCTCGATGATCGGCAGAGCCGTCAGCGAGCCACCGCCGAGTGCGTCGGACAGCTTCGCCGAACGCTCCAGCAGACGGGAGTGCAAGTAGAAGACGTCACCGGGGTAAGCCTCGCGTCCCGGCGGGCGACGCAGCAGCAGCGAGATGGCGCGGTACGCCTCTGCCTGCTTGGTCAGGTCGTCGAACACGACCAGAACGTGCTTGCCCTGGTACATCCAGTGCTGGCCGATGGCCGAGCCGGTGTACGGTGCGAGCCACTTGAAGCCTGCGGAATCAGATGCCGGAGCAGCAACGATGGTGGTGTACTCCATCGCGCCCTTCTCCTCGAGGGCAGCCTTGACGCCCGCGATGGTGGAACCCTTCTGACCGATGGCAACGTAGATGCAGCGCACCTGCTTGTTGACATCGCCGGAATCCCAGTTGGCCTTCTGGTTCAGGATGGCGTCGATGCAGACCGCGGTCTTGCCGGTCTTGCGGTCGCCGATGATGAGCTGGCGCTGGCCGCGGCCGATCGGGGTCATGGCGTCGATAGCCTTGATACCGGTCTGGAGCGGCTCTTCGACCGGCTGGCGCTCGAGCACCGAAGCAGCCTGGAGCTCGAGTGCACGGTTCTCGGTGCTCTCGATCTCGCCGAGGCCGTCGATGGGCGCACCCAGCGGGTCGATGACGCGGCCGAGGAAAGCATCGCCGACGGGAACCGACAGAACGTCGCCCGTGCGCTTTACTTCCTGGCCTTCTTGAATGTTCTGGTAATCGCCAAGGATGACGGCACCGATTTCGGTGGCATCCAGGTTGAGCGCGACGCCGACGATTCCACCGGGGAACTCCAACAGCTCGTTGGACATAGCCGAAGGCAGGCCAGAGACGTGCGCAATGCCGTCACTGGTGTCGGTCACTGTGCCGACCTCCTCACGGGAGGCCTCCGGGGAGTAGCTCGCGGTGTAGTTGTCGATCGCGCTACGGATCTCGTCGGAGGAGATCGTCAGCTCCGCCATGTTTTTCCTGCTCTCGGTGTCTGGTCTTCGAAAAGATCTGGAGTATGTGTTCGGCTGAAGGACTACTTGAGGTTCTTCCGCAGTGCTGCGAGTCGACCCGCTGCGCTGCCGTCGATAACCTCGTCGCCCACCCGGACGACCAAGCCGCTGAGGAGTTCTGGATCGACCTCGACGTGCACTGCTACCGGCTTCCCGTAGGTGCGGGTAAGAGTGCTCGCCAAGCGATCCGACTGCTCCGAGCTCAACGCCGAGGCGCTGCGAACGTGAGCAACGGTGGTATCGCGCTGCGCTGCGGCAAGATTCGACAGCTGATCGAAAGTGTCTGCGGGTGCAGACTTCAACCGGCCGACAGCCTGTCCGGCGAGTGCCTCGGTGACCGCGGTGACCTTGCCGTAGAGCAAGCGGGAGAGGAACTCACGCTTGCGGGCTGCGGGAACCGACAGATCCGAGAGCGTCTGCTCCAGGCTGGGATCCCCTGCCACGATGCGACCGAGACGGAAGAGCTCGTCCTCAACGGTGTCCAACTGGCTCTGATCGGCTGCGGCGCGGAGCAGAGCTTCGCGTCCGAGCAGTTCGAGCGAGTTGACCAAGTCGCGGGCCGCAGACCAGTCCTGGCCTGCAGCTGCCTTCACGGTGGCGAGCGCCTCGGCGCCGACCTTTCCGGAGAACAACTGCTCTGCCAAAGCCTGGCGACCAGCGGCCGGTGCCGAAGCGTCAGCCAGCGCGCTGCGAAGAGCGCGCTGGCCGTCGAGTACCTCGACCACCGAGAAGAGCTCGGACCCAGCCTGAGCAGAAGCAGCAGTTGCGGCTCCTGCAGAGACGGCGCCCAGGGCACTGCTCAGCGCAGAACGAGTCTGCGCCAAGGCTTCACGGCTCGCTGCGTACATGTTGCTCACTTCCTGGCTGAATCAGCGCTGACGGTGTCGAGCTCGTTGAGGAAACGATCAACCGTTCCGGCGCGCTTCACGTCGTCGGCGAGGGACTCCCCGATAACCTTCTCGGCCAGGTCTACAGCGGTCTTGCCGAGATCCGAGCGGAGCTCAGCGACAATCTGCTGACGCTGGGCGACGAGCTGGCTGTGGCCTGCGGCCACGATGCGGTCGCTCTCGTCCTGCGCCTGAACCTTCATGTCAGCGATGATCTGCTGACCCTGGGTACGCGCTTCCTCACGGATCTGCGCTGCCTCGGTACGAGCTTCGGCGAGCTGCGCGCGGTACTGCTCGAGCGCTGCTGCTGCCTCCGCCTGTGCGTCTTCGGCTTTCTTGATGCCGCCCTCGATCTGCTCGGTGCGTTCGGCCAAGACCTTCTGGAACTTCGGAAGAACGAGCTTCCAGAAGACGAAACCAACTACTACGAGCGCGACCGCGGACCACACGATGTCGTATGTCTCGGGGATGAGGGGATTGTGTTCAGTCGTCCCCTCCGCCGCGAGAATTGCGATGGTGGCTGCCATGTCGGTCTTAGAAGATGAAGCCGGCGACGAGGCCGATCAGCGCGAGGGCCTCGGTGAATGCAATACCGAGGAACATGGTGGTACGAACCTGGCCGGCCATCTCGGGCTGGCGGACCATGCCTTCGATTGCCTTGCCCACAACGATGCCCACGCCGATGCCGGGGCCGATTGCTGCGAGGCCGTAGCCGATGGCTCCGTAGCCGCGCGACTTGGTCTCGACAACTTCCTGAGCGAGGTAAGCGATGCTCATGGTGTTCCATTCCCTTTCTGTTGACCTCCGCCGGATTCGGCAAGAGGCTCAGTTCTTGGTGTAGCTGGTGAGGAGGTAAAAGGTCAGTGCTCGTCGGCGTGGAGCGCCAGATCGATGTACACCGCGGTCAGCAGCGCGAACACGTAAGCCTGCAGGAAGATGACCAGCAGCTCGAAGAACGTGAATGCGATACCGGCAATGATCGACGGAACACCGAAGATCGCCTGGAATCCGCCGGACACGAAGAAGAAGTAGTTCGTCGCGCTGAAGAACAGCACCAGCAGGATGTGGCCGGCCAACATGTTGGCCATGAGACGAACCATCAGCGTGAACGGGCGCAGGATGAAGGTCGAGATGAACTCGATGGGCACCAACAGGAAGTGCAGGGGCAGCGGGACGCCGGGAACGACGATGCTGCTCTTGACGTACTTGAAGAAGCCGTACTTCTTGATTCCCACGTAGTTGAACACGATGTAGGCGAGCGCTGCGAGTACCAGCGGCATACCGATTCGTGCGTTCGGCGAGATGTTCAGGAAGGGAATGACGCTGGCCAGGTTGCTGGCGACCACGATGAAGAAGATCGTCGTGATGACCGGCAGGAAGCGCTTGCCCTGTTCCTTGCCCAGGATCTCCTCGGCGATGTTGATACGAACGAAGTCGAGCGCGAGCTCAGCTGCGTTCTGCAGTCCACGGGGAACCAGTCGAGGGCTGCGCATTGCGATCACGAAGAAGGCTGCGACCAGCACCGACATCAGCAGACGAATCAGCATCAGACGGTCGAGCTCGAAGGGGCCCGCGTGAATCAACACGGAGGGCGGGAAAAAATCGTCTAGTGACGGCGCATGGAATTCATCCGCGGCCAGGGTGGTGACGCTCAGCGTTCTCTCCCGTAGTCGGTCCGCAGCCATCATTGACTGCGGTTCGATCGGACATTGACGATCTACAAGTCGACAAGTTCGACTCGCGCATTCGTCAGCAGCTGGAGAACCCTAGAGGGGCCTGGCGTCTGTCGGTGTCGGCGACTCTCGTCGACTCAGTGGTCAGAATTTCGACCACCTGCGAGCACATGGCATCGTCGGCTGAGTGTTACTCGGCCCACCATTGCTCTCGCTTGAACCGAACCTTATCAAGTCATCTACGACATTGTGTAGATGGGGTACCTGGAAGTCCGATTAGTTACCTCTTGTAGTACTACTCGTCGTCGTCGACGTTGCTGCTGGGAGCGGGATCGACGTACGGAGTTTTGGTTCCCAGGACGCCGTAAGTCTCCGCACCGAGCACCACGACCAGCGACATGATGATGACCAGGACGAGGGCGGTCTTGTTGTAGAAATCCATGTCCGAGAGGACAAAGAGAACCACCATCGCGAGAATCATCTTCAGCAGCCAGGTACCGAGCAGAACGGCACCGGCCGTGAGCGCAGGCAGCTTCGCTGTGAGCAGCACGCCCAACGCCGTGAACAAGATGAACCCGCCGCCGACGGCTGCGCCGATCAGAGCGCCGTAGACGCCTTCCTTACCGGCGAAGAGCCCGCCCAGGAGCGCGCCGACCACGGCCAGCGCGATCAGCCCCATCACACCCCACTTCACGGCCGACTTCATGGCGGCGGTCGAATCAGGGATGGGTTGCGAGGCAGGTACAGGCTGCGGCGTGTTCGTCACGATGCCCAAGGGTAATGGATCGGAAAACTTGGCTAGCGACGCTGCTGCTTGCGATCGATCAGCGAAGGCACCGCAGTGAAGAACAACGCAAGAACCAAACCGGCCGCGACGAGTACAACAACCAGCTGACGATTGAGCAGCGAGGATCCGACGGCACCGAACGCCAGGACGCTGACCCACAGGTAGATGACCAGCACAACTCGTCGGTGCGTGTGTCCGATCTGCAAGAGGCGATGATGCAGGTGCATCTTGTCCGGACTGAACGGACTGACGCCCGCTTTCGTCCGGCGGATCACGGCCAGGAGCATGTCCAGCATCGGGATGAACATCACAGCCCCGACCAGCAACAACGGCGCGAGGAGGCCGACGAGGTCGCGGGTTCCGTAGGCAGTGAGCGGAATACGACCGGATGCACTGGTGGAGATCGCGGCCAGCATGAGACCGATCAACATCGACCCGGAATCGCCCATGAAAATGCGCGCTGGATTGAAGTTGTGTGGAAGAAAACCGAGACAAGCGCCTGCCAAAGCCGCCGCGATCATCGCCGGCGGGTAGACACTCGCGTCGCCGCCCTGATCGTGGAGAAGACCGATCGAGAAGATGAGGATGGCGAGCGCCGCAATCAGACCCAACCCGGCGGCCAATCCGTCGAGACCGTCGACAAAATTCATGGCGTTGATGGTCGCGACGGCAACAGCAACGGTGAACAGTCCGGATTGAATCTGATCGAGGATGATGGTGGACCCACCGTCACCGCCGAACGGGTTGTAGATGATGAACCAGCTGACGCCCATCACCACGAGAACGCCGGCAGCAGTCACCTGACCGACAAATTTGGTGAGGGCGTCGAGGCCCCACCTGTCGTCGATCACACCCACGAGGACGATGACGGCGCCAGCTACGAGCGCAGCGTGTACGTCAGGACTGCCGAAGCCGAAACCTCTTGTGAGCGCGGGTAATTGCTGCGCAAACAGCAGACCGACAGCCATGCCGACATACATTCCGACGCCACCGAGACGGGGAATCGGCTCGACGTGAACGTCCCGATCACGAGGAATCGCGACAGCGCCGAACCTCAGCGCCAACAACCGGACTGCGCCAGTCGCCAGGTAGGTCACCACCGCCGCCGTACACAGCACGAGCAAAAGTTCACGGATGGGAACACCCGCTCCCCCGCCACCCTGTGCCAGATACGTGGTCGCCTCGTAGGAAGTGATCACTGCTCGAGATCACCCGTCTGGCGGGCATAGGCAGGCTTTGCCCGGACCAGTTCGCGAACGCCTTCGGCAACTGCTGCCAACTCGGCCTCTCCTGACGTGGTGGCGGGGTCCGCGACAACTGCGCGCGCGATCAACTCCCCCACCACTCTCATGTCGGAGCGGTTGAAACCCTGGGTCGTGACGGCCGCGGATCCGACGCGGATTCCGGACGTGACGGCGGGCGACTGCGGATCGAACGGAATCGCGTTCTTGTTGAGCGTGATCGAAGCCAGTCCGCACCTACGCTCGGCGTCGACTCCGGTGACACCGCTTGCGCGCAGGTCGAGAAGCGCCAGATGTGTGTCGGTTCCACCGGACACGGTGCGCAGGCCGCGAGCTTCCAACGACTGCGCGAGTGCCGATGCGTTGGCAACCACTTCCTGTGCATACCAACGATATTCCGGCGTCGACGCTTCCTTGAAGGCAACCGCCTTCGCAGCGATCGCATGCATCATCGGGCCGCCTTGAATGAAGGGGAACACCGCGCGATCTACAGCCGAGGCATGCTCGCTGCGGCACAGGATCATTCCGCCGCGCGGGCCTCTGAGGACTTTGTGCGTCGTCGCGGAGACGACGTCGGCGTACGGAACGCACGAAGGTATCGCCCGGCCTGCCACGAGTCCGATGAAGTGGGCGGCGTCGACCCACAGGATCGCACCGACCTCGTCTGCGATCGAGCGGAAGGCTGCGAAGTCGATGGTGCGGGAGTACGCGGTCGCGCCGGCGACGATGATTTTCGGCTTGTGCGCCAGAGCTAGGGTGCGAACCTCGTCGTAGTCGATCAATTCGGTGGCCGAATCGACGTGATAGGGAACGGTGGTGAACCACTGCCCAGAAAAGCTGACGCGAGACCCGTGAGTCAGATGCCCACCGTGCGGCAGACTCATCGCCAATACGGTGTCGCCGGGCTTGGCGAATGCGGCGTACACCGCGAGATTCGCAGTGGCCCCCGAATGCGGTTGGACGTTGACGTGCTCGGCGCCGAACAGCGCCTTTGCCCGATCGATCGCCAGATTCTCGGCTACGTCGACGTACTCGCACCCGCCGTAGTAACGCCGACCCGGATAGCCCTCGGCGTACTTGTTGCTCAGGGTCGAACCCAAGGCAGCCAGTACGGCAGGGCTGGTGAAGTTCTCGCTCGCGATGAGTTGAAGTCCGTCGCGCTGACGCTCGAGTTCGGCCAGCGCAACAGCCGCGATCTCGGGGTCTGCCGTGGCAAGCTCACCGAAATCCGGTCCCCAATACGTGGATTCCCCCGCGCGCTCGCCGCCGGCGCCGACCATCGTTACGAAACTCCCTCTACGAGACTTTCCGGACTGGTGCCCAATACCTCGGCGATGGATTCTGCCGAGACGGCACCCACTCGCAAGATACGCGGTGAATTGCCGGTCAGGTCGACGATCGTGGAAGCAACGGCGTGTTCGGCCTTGCCCCCGTCGAGATACACGCTGGCAGATCCGCCGAGCTGATCTCGGGCTTCCTCGACGGTAGTTGCCGGCGGACGCCCCGAAATGTTGGCGCTCGAGACGGCAAGCGGTCCGACATCGCGCAACAGTTCGAGGGCAACCGGATGCAAGGGCATGCGGAGCATGACGGTTCCGCGGGTATCACCGAGGTCCCAGGCAAGTGAAGGCGCCTGCTCGACGACCAGGCTCAGTCCGCCGGGCCAGAATGCGCGGATCAGATCCCGTGCCTGCGGGCGCACGCTGTAGACGAGCCCGTCGATGGTGTTCCACGATCCGACCAGAACCGGGACGGGCATGTCTCGCCCGCGTCCCTTGGCGCGCAAAAGACTCGTGACAGCTTCGCTGTCGAACGCGTCGGCGGCGAGTCCGTAAAGGGTGTCGGTAGGGAGAACTACGAGTCGGCCGGCCTTGAGCGCGTTCTTCGCGGCGGCCAAGCCTGCGGTTCGGGAATCTGTCTGACTGCAGTCGTACACGGTGCTCACTCAGCCATCCTTTCACTCTGCGCTTCGGGCGTTCGATTCCGCTGTGCTTCGACGTCGGTGGCGACACGTCTGGCGACGACGAATCGCGGACGACCGGCAAGATCTGGATGCTGCGCGACCTCGCCGAATACCCGGCGCGCCGAGAACAGCGCAGCGACGCCGTCCCCGTTGGTGTCGTCGTGCTCGATGCCTGCCGCGCCGCCGATTCGAAGCCACCGTGCGATGTTGCTGATCATGGGTTTGATGACGGACAGACCGTCGGTACCGCCGAACAGTGCGGTGTGTGGGTCGTAATCCATGACCTCAGGCTGCAATTGCGCGCCTTCGGGGATGTACGGCGGATTGGACACGACCAGATCGACGCCGCCCTCGAGCCCTGGCAACAGGTTCCGATCGGTGACATCACCCTGATGCAGATGGATCGGTGTATCACCGGCGGCCTCGCGGTCGGCAGCATTGCGACGCGCCCACGCCAACGCGGCGGGCTCCTTCTCCACGGCGTGAACGACGGCGTCCGGACGGGCCTCGGCGATGGACAGCGCGAGTACACCCGATCCCGTGCACAGGTCCAGAACTACCGGCGGCTTGCTTCCGCAACCTTCGAGGAACGAGAGTGCCCAACCCATGAGCAGTTCGGTTTCCGGCCGCGGAATGAAGACACCCGGCCCGACAGCGACGTCGATGTTGCCCATCGACGCGACTCCGATGATGTGCTGCAACGGAATCCGCTTCACCCGTTGGGCAACCAACTCGTCGAACGCCGCGATGACCTCGGGATCGACCAACGGAATCAGTCCGAGACGCGTGCGTTCGACCCCGAGCAGGTGGGATGCCAACAACTCGGCGTCGGTGCGTGGGCTGGGCACACCTGCGGCGTCGAGCTGTTTTGCAGCTTCGATCAGCGCCAAACGAAGTGGAAGTCGACTCACGGGTACAGCCTGCCACGCTCGACCGACACGCGGTTCACCGAGTTCCCGGCGGGATGGAGGTCAGTCATGGTCTGCATCTACTCGGCCGCGAGACGCGCCTCTCGGTCCGCCTTGCCCAATGCATCGAGAAGTGCGTCGAGCTCACCGTCGAGCACCGCGTCGAGGTTGTGCGACTTGAATCCGATGCGGTGATCGGTGATGCGGTTCTCGGGGAAGTTGTAGGTGCGGATGCGCTCCGAACGGTCCACCGTCCGAACCTGACTCTGGCGACCTGCCGACGCTTCAGCGTCCGCGGCTTCCTCGGCGACTACCTGCAAACGGGCTGCAAGGACCTGCATGGCGCGCGCCTTGTTCTGGAGCTGCGAACGCTCGTTCTGGCAGGTGACGACGATGCCGGTCGGAAGGTGCGTGATTCGGACAGCAGAGTCGGTCGTGTTGACGCCCTGACCGCCCTTGCCGGACGAACGGTAGACGTCGATACGCAGGTCACTTTCGTCGATCTGGACCTGCTCGACCTCTTCGGGCTCCGGGTAGACCAGAACGCCGGCAGCCGAAGTGTGAACGCGTCCCTGGGATTCGGTGACAGGCACTCGCTGGACGCGGTGAACGCCGCCCTCGAACTTCAGCCGCGCCCACACTCCGTCCGGGGTGTCCGACTTGCTCTTGATCGACAGCGTGGCTTCCTTGTATCCGCCGAGATCGGAGACCGTCGCGTCGAGAATCTCGACGCGCCAGCCATGCCGTTCCGCGTAGCGGACGTACATGCGGGCCAGGTCCGAGGCGAAGAGCGCGGATTCTTCGCCGCCCTCACCGGACTTCACTTCGAGGACGATGTCGTCGCCGTCGTGCGGATCACGCGGCGCCAACTGATCGGTAAGCGTCTGCTCGAGCTGCGCGACCTCGGCTTCGAGATCGGGGATCTCGGCGGCGAAGCTGGAATCGTCGGCGGCTAGTTCGCGCGCGGCTTCCAGATCGTCCTGCGCAGCGGTGAGCTTGTTGTACGTCGACATGATCGGCGAGAGCTCGGAGAACCGTTTACCGACGCGCCTGGCAGCGGCAGGGTCGTTGTGCAGCGCCGGATCGGACATCTGTGCTTCGAGACCGGCGTGCTCCGCCAAGATGTCGTCGATGGCCGAGGGCTGGGTTGCGCCTGCCATGGTTCGCTCCGCTCTGAGTTTCGATTCCTACGGTGCGCGCTTGAAGGTATTTCGACGCCGGGACCCAGGAAACGCGCAAACCGAGTGCAGGCACAAAAAAGCCGACGCCCGATCTGCGCATGGCAGATCGGGCGTCGGCGGAACAGCTAGGACTCGGTGGCCGGGACCTTGCTGTCTGCGCGCTTGCCGTAGCGAGCCTCGAAGCGAGCGACGCGTCCACCGGTGTCGAGAATCTTCTGCTTGCCCGTGTAGAACGGGTGGCACTGCGAGCAAACCTCGACGTTGATGCGTCCGGACTCCTTGGTGCTGTGGGTCTCGAACGTGTTACCGCAACCGCAGACGACGGTGGTCGCTACGTAGGTTGGGTGGATTCCTGCCTTCATGGTGTCCCTTTCAATGGTCGCCGGGTCGACGTCGCCAATCGACATCGTGAACCGGAACCGGACTCGGCCGTTCAGTATGCCAGATGCGGTACCTCACCGGATAATCCGCGTCTCGCACGCCTCGGGGTGGCTGTACGAAGTTGTCAACGCACTGCCCCTCGGTTTTGTTCCGCCCACGCAAAAGGCCCACAACCAGCTGGTTGTGGGCCTTTGACGTCGAGTCGATCAGTCGTCGATCGCACCCGGTGCGGTCTTGGAGACCTGCATCAGGAACTCGAGGTTGTTCTTGCTCTTCTTCAGTCGATCGATCAGCAGATCGATGGCCTGATGCGAGTCCAGACCGGACAGGACGCGGCGGAGCTTGTGCAGCACCGCAGCTTCGTCCGGGCTCAGGAGCAACTCGTCCTTACGCGTGCTGGACGGGTTGACGTCCACGGCCGGGAACACGCGGCGTTCGGCGATCTTGCGATCGAGCTTGAGCTCGGCGTTGCCGGTGCCCTTGAACTCTTCGAAGATCACGGTGTCGCCGGTGGATCCGGTCTCGACCATTGCGGTAGCGATGATGGTGAGCGATCCACCGTTCTCGATGTTGCGGGCAGCACCGAGGAAACGCTTCGGCGGGTAGAGCGCCGTCGAGTCGACACCACCGGAGAGGATGCGTCCCGACGCCGGCGAGGAGTTGTTGTACGCACGACCCAGACGCGTGATGGAGTCGAGCAGTACGACGACGTCCTTACCCATCTCGACCAGGCGCTTCGCACGCTCGATTGCCAGCTCGGCAACTGCGGTGTGATCTCCCGGCGGGCGGTCGAAGGTGGAGGAAATGACCTCACCCTTCACGCTGCGCTGCATGTCGGTCACTTCCTCGGGGCGCTCGTCCACGAGGATGACCATCAGATAGCACTCAGGATTGTTGGTGGCGACCGCATTCGCGATCGCCTGCAACACGCTGGTCTTACCGGCCTTGGGCGGGCTGACGATGAGGGCACGCTGGCCCTTACCGATGGGCATCACCAGGTCGATGACACGCGTCGTGAGAATGTGCTGCTCGGTCTCGAGGCGCAGACGCTGGTTCGGGTACAGCGGCGTGAGCTTGTTGAACTCGGGGCGCTTCTTCGCGGCCTCGACGTCGCCGCCGTTGACCGTGTCGATGCGAACCAGCGGGTTGAACTTCTGGCGCTGGCTGCCCTGCTCACCGTCACGCGAGACGCGGACGGCACCGGTGATGGCGTCGCCACGGCGAAGGCCGTTCTTGCGGATCAGGTTCATGGAGACGTAGACGTCGTTGGGACCGGCGAGGTACCCGGACGTACGCACGAAGGCGTAATTGTCGAGGACGTCGAGGATGCCGGCGACCGGCTGAAGGACGTCGTCCTCACGAATCTCGGTCTCGCGTGAATCGTTGGGTGCGCCACCCTCACCGCGATCGCGACCACGGCCACGGCGCTCGCGGAAACGGCGTCCGCGGCGTCCGCGTCCACCCTCTTCGTCGTCGTCCGGTCCGTTGTTGCGGTTGTCCGTACGCGGACCGGCGTTGTTCTGGCCGGCGTTGTTCTGATTGCCGCGATCCTGACGGTCCTGGCGATCCTGGCGATCCTGGCGATCCTGGTTGCCCCGGTTGCCCTGGTTCTCGCGCTGGCCCTGGTTGTCCCGCTGGCCCTGGTTGTCCCGGTTTCGCTCGCGGCGGGGACGCTCGTTGCCCTGCTCGGCGGGAGCCTGATCAGCGTCGGACTTGCCCTCGGTGCGCGCAGGACGCTCGGCCGGAGCCTCGGCCTTGGCGGTCTCGGCGACCTTCGAAGAATCGGCGGCCTTCGCGGTGTCCGCGTCGGACTTCGCCGAAGGCGCTTCCTGCTCGATACTCAGTTCGCCCTGGTCGGGTGAACCTGCACGACGAGCGGCGCCACGACGCTGACGTCCGCGACGGGGTGCGCTCTGATCGGAATCCTCGGCGGATTCCGTACGCGCAGGCGCGGCCTCGGCAGGAGCCGACTCGGCTGCCGGAGCTGTTTCGGCTGCGGGGGTTTCGGTGCGTGCGGCGCGAGTGCTCTTGGCACGAGTGCGGGCAACGGGTGCGTCGTCGAGAGTGAGTTCACTCTGTGCGGGTGCAGCCTTCGCGCTGCCGCCCTGGCGCTCCTTGATGGCTGCGATCAGGTCACCCTTGCGCATGCCGGAAGTGCCTTTGATGCCCAGTTCACCCGCAAGAGTGCGGAGTTCGGTGAGCACCATGCCGGAGAGTCCGGCACCACGGCGCGTTTCGGCACGCTTCGTGGAGGTCGCCACCGCACCGTTCGATGCTGAAGATGACGCCTGAGAATTGTCGCCTGATTCCGACCCGGCGGGTGCAGAAGTGGCGATGAGGTCCGTATCGGTCACGGAGGTCCTTTCCTTCCCTCACTCGCACTGCGCAAAGTCGAGGGTTCGTCCCGCAGTTCGATTGAATACCGAACTCGGTGGTGCCGTACGTGGTTGCTGTCCAGAACTGCCGGCTTGTCCGCCGTCACATGATTGTCGGAAACTCTCGCCTCAAACTTTTCATGCGCTCGCAAACCTGCCCAACGCGCCTTCGTCGACGATTCACTCCCCCGTGTGTTGAACCCCAGAGTGATGGAACCTCTGAGTGTTCGATCCGCGGAGGATTCAAACCTTCGGAGAAGGTACAAGCGTGAGGATCATGCCTGCGAGAATCATGCCAAGGACTGTGGACCCCGATTGGGAAGGAGTTTTGCCCCCTGGTGATGCACCGGCGACTGACGCGCACGATGTACGGACATAGCCCAGGATAGCGCCCAAACCTGAGTCCGGCAAGAATTTGGATGACTGGGTGTGTCAGTTCACTACCGATCGGTAGTGGGCGATCACCAGGACCAAGGCAGGGATCAGACCGTCGTCGTGGATACTTCGACGCCGTCGGCGATGTCCAATTCGAGCACACGTAGTCCGTCTGCCCGCGCCGCTTCCGCGAGTTCGACGGGGAAAGGTTCTGTGCTGAGCGCCAACACGGTGGGGCCGGCTCCCGAAACGGTCGCAGCAATACCCGCCTCGCGCAGGATCCCGATCCATCGCGTCGTGAGCGGAAGCGCGGGTGCGCGCTGTGCCTGATGCAGGCGATCCTCGGTGGCCGCCATCAACAGATCGGGCCGAGCAGTGAGCGCAACGACGGCGAGCGCGCTGCGGCTCGCGTTGAACGAGGCATCCTGGTGCGGAACCAATTCGGGCAGGAGCCCGCGAGTGTGTGCGGTGGACGACCGCTCCTCGGGAACCAGTGCCACAGCACGGATGTCGGGATGGACGTCGAGTTTGGCCGCGGAGTAGATCGGCTCGTCGCCTTCGACGGCCGGTGGGCAACTCCACGAGACGACTGCGCCACCGAGAACACTGGCAGACGCGTTGTCCGGGTGACCTTCGAACTCGGACGAGAGCTGAACCAACTGCTCTTCCGTCAAGCCGATCTCGGCATCGAGAGCGCGCGCCAGACCGTTGGCTGCTGCCAATCCACCGACAGCCGCGGAAGCCGAGGATCCCAACCCGCGCGAATGTGGAATCGCGTTGCGGCACAACACGTCCAGGCCACTGGCCCACACTCCGGCCGCCTCGAGACCACGCTCGATGGCGCGGACCACGAGATGCGAAGGACCCCAGGGCACGTCGGCAGCGCCTTCACCTTCGACGCGAATCTGAAGGCCTGAATCCGTTGTGGTGACTACGATTTCGTCGTACAACCCCAACGCCAGACCGAGGGTGTCGAACCCCGGCCCCAAGTTTGCACTCGAGGCCGGGACGCGAGCAGTCACCGAAAGGCCGATAGGCAGGGTTATAGTCATGTCAGACACCGGATTCCGCGGAGTGGTCGATGAATCCACGGACACTATGCAAGCTCGAGGGCAGCCGCGACGGCAACGGGATCGACACCGATCGGCTCGACGTTCGGCATACCCTTCAAAGCCGTGTCAGGATCCTTGAGACCGTTACCGGTCACCGTGCACACGACGGTCAGGCCCGGCTCGAGCCAGCCCTCTGCACGTGCGGCGAGTAGGCCGGCGACGCTGGCTGCCGACGCCGGTTCGACGAAGACGCCCTCGGTGGCGGCGATCAGACGGTAAGCCTCGAGGATCTTCTCGTCGGTGGCGGCACGGAATGCACCGTTCGACTCTTCCTTCGCGGCGACAGCGCCGTTCCAGGAAGCGGGAGAACCGATTCGGATTGCGGTGGCGATGGTTTCGGGATCCTTGACGGGTGCACCGTTGACCAGCGGAGCCGCTCCGGCTGCCTGGACACCGAGCATGCGGGGCTTGACCGTGGTCAGACCGTCCGCGTAGTACTCGGAGTATCCGCGCCAGTACGCGGTGATGTTCCCGGCGTTTCCGACCGGGAGTGCGTGCACGTCGGGAGCCTTGCCGAGGACGTCCATGATCTCGAATGCCGCGGTCTTCTGGCCTTCGATGCGCACCGGGTTGACCGAGTTGACGAGACCGATGGTGGGGAATTCGGCCGTGGTCTTGCGTGCCAGCTCGAGGCAGTCGTCGAAGTTGCCCTGGACCTGAATGATCTTGGCACCGTGCATGACTGCCTGCGCAAGCTTGCCCATGGCGATCTTGCCCTGCGGGATGAGCACGGCGCAGGTCATGCCGGCCTTGGCTGCATACGCAGCGGCCGAGGCGGAGGTGTTGCCGGTGGACGCGCACAGAACTGCACGCTGGCCACGGGCCAAGGCGTCGGTGACGGCCATCGTCATGCCGCGGTCCTTGAAGGAACCGGTGGGGTTGAGACCCTCGACCTTGAGGTAGACGTCGCAGCCGGTGATCTCGGAGAGGTGGCCGGCCGGCAGGAGCGGGGTGCCGCCTTCGCGCAGGGTGACGGTCTTCCAGTTGTCACCGATCGCGAGACGGTCCCGGTATGCCTCGATGAGACCCGGCCATGCCTTGTGGACGGGGTTGACGATGCCGGTCATTGTTCAGTGCCTTCCAGTCGCAGCACGCTGGTCACAGCGGTGACGAATTCGAGTTCGTTGAGAGCCGCCACGGTCTCGGAGAGAGCCGCGTCGGTTGCTACATGAGTGACGACCACCAGACGCGCGCCGGCGCCGGCGCCCTCCTGGCGGACGACGGAGATGCTCACGCCGTGCTTGGCGAACTCGGCGGCGACTGCGGACAGCACACCTTCCTTGTCCGCGACCTCCATGTTCACGTAGTAGCGGGTGAGGATGTCGCCCATCGGGGCGACCTTGAGCTTGGCGTACTTGGACTCGCGGGGGCCGCGGCCGCCGTGAACCTTGTTGCGCGCAGCCATCACCAGGTCACCCATCACCGCGGAAGCGGTGGGGGCGCCGCCTGCGCCCTGGCCGTAGAACATGAGCCGGCCGGCGTTCTCTGCTTCCACGACAACGGCGTTGAACGCGCCGTTGACCGAGGCCAGCGGATGGCTGAGCGGAACCAGCGCCGGGTACACGCGAGCGGAAATCCGCTCCTTGCCCTTGGGCGTGACGATGCGCTCGCAGATCGAGAGCAACTTGATCGTGCAGTCGAGTGCCTTCGCCGAAGCCAGGTCGGCGGAGGTGATCGTGGAGATTCCTTCGCGGTACACGTCCGCGGCAGTGACGCGGGTGTGGAACGCGATCGACGCGAGGATCGCTGCCTTCGCCGCGGCGTCGTAGCCTTCGACGTCCGCGGTCGGGTCGGCTTCCGCGTATCCGAGGCGTCCGGCTTCGGCCAAGGTCTCTTCGTAGTCGGCGCCGGTCTCGTCCATCGCCGAAAGGATGAAATTGGTGGTGCCGTTCACGATTCCGGCGACCTTGTTGACACGGTCTCCGGCCAACGACTGTGTGAGCGGGCGGATCACGGGGATCGCGCCGGCAACAGCGGCCTCGAAGTACAGGTCGACAGAGTTGGCCTCTGCAGCCTCCGCCAATTCACCGGTGTGGTCCGCGAGCAGCGCCTTGTTGGCGGTCACGACCGACTTGCCGGAGTTGAGCGAAGAGAGAATCAGCTTGCGAGGGAGCTCGATTCCGCCGATCACCTCGACCACGATGTCGACGTCGTCACGACCGACCAGGGACTCGGCGTCCGTCGTCTGCAGTTCCTCGGGAATTCCGCGGTCCGAGCCGATACGGCGGACGGCAACCCCCCGCAGTTCCAACGGGGCGCCGACGCGAGCTTCGAGTTCCTCGGCCTGCTCACGAATGATCCGGACGACCTCGCTCCCGACGTTGCCGAGGCCGAGAACGGCCACACCGATAGCGCGATGCGCCGATTCGCTCGTCACTGCGATACCTCCAAGCTGAGCAGATCTTCCACTGTTTCCCTCCGCAGAATCACGCGTGAGACTCCGTCACGCACCGCCACCACGGCTGGGCGGGTGAGCAGGTTGTACCTGCTCGACATCGAATAGCAGTATGCACCGGTCGCTGCTACCGCTAGTAAATCACCGGGCCCGACGTCCTCGGGCATCCAGGTGTCCCGAATGACCACGTCACCGGACTCGCAGTGCTTACCGACGATACGTGCAACGACGGGATCAGCCTCGGAAGTTCGCGAAACCAACTTGGCTTCGTACTCCGCACCGTAGAGGGACGTGCGGATGTTGTCGCTCATCCCGCCGTCGACGCTGATGTAGCGGCGTGTCAGCGAGCTACCCACCGTGACGTCCTTGATGGTGCCGACCTCGTAGAGCGTCACCGTGCCAGGTCCGGCGATGGCGCGGCCGGGTTCGACGGCAAGCGTCGGCTCCGGCAATCCGGCCAGTGCGGACTCGTTGCGCACGATGTGGCCGAGCTTTGCTGCCAGTTCGTCGACGGGCGGCGGGTCGTCGGAGGGGATATACGAGATCCCCATGCCGCCGCCGAGGTCGATGATCGAAATCTGCTTGGTCTTCTCGACTCCGAACTCGGTGACGACGTCGCGGAGCAAACCGATCACGCGGTGCGCTGCCACCTCGAAACCGTCGACGTCGAAGATCTGCGAACCGATGTGGCTGTGCAGGCCGACCAGGCGCAAGTTGTCGGCAGCGAAGACGCGACGGACCGCGTCGATCGCCGCTCCCCCGGCCAGCGAGAAACCGAACTTCTGGTCCTCGTGTGCGGTGGAGATGAATTCGTGGGTATGCGCTTCGACGCCGACGGTCAGTCGGATCAACACGTCCTGAACGACACCGGCCTCACCGGCGACACGATCGAGTCGGTCGATCTCGATCGACGAGTCGAGCACGACGTGTCCGACGCCCGCGGCGACACCAGCGGCCAGTTCGGCGACTGACTTGTTGTTGCCGTGCATGGCAATTCGCTCGGCCGGGAAGTCCGCGTGCAACGCGATCGCCAGTTCGCCGCCGGAGCAGACGTCGAGCGAGAGGCCTTCGTCGGCGACCCAGCGTGCGATCTCGCCACAGAGGAATGCCTTGGATGCGTAGTGCACCTTGGCATCCGGGCCGAAGGCGCGGGCCATGTCACGGCAGCGTGAACGGAAGTCGTCCTCGTCGATGACGAACAACGGAGTGCCGTACTTCTCGGCAAGTTCACCGACCTTGACACCCGCGAGGGTCACTTCACCGTCGTCGCCGCGAGAAGCGTTGCGCGGCCACACCTGCGGTGAGAGTTCGCCGAAGGCTTCGGGGCTGGTCGGACGGTCGGGCAAGCCGGGGGCCTGCAACTGCTCGGCATGCTTGGGGCCGGCGGGGTGCGCGTTCACATTTGCTCCGGTGCGGTGACGCCGAGCAGTTCGAGACCGTTGGCCAGGACCTGTCGGGTGGCGGCGCAGAGAGCCAGACGCGCGCGGTGCACGTCGGTGGCGTCTTCGTCGCCTTGCGGAAGGATGCGGCACGCGCCGTAGAAGCGGTGGTACGCACCCGCGAGTTCTTCGAGGTAGCGGGCAATACGGTGCGGCTCACGCAGATTCGCAGCGCTCGACACGACGCGTGGGTACTCGCCGATCGTGCGGATGAGGTCACCCTCCTGCTCGACGGTGAGCAGGGCGAGGTTGCTCGCGTCGGCGGACAGACCGAGGTCTGCGGCGTTGCGAGCGATCGCCGAGAGGCGTGCGTGCGCGTACTGCACGTAGTAGACGGGGTTCTCGCTGCTGGTCTTGGTCCACAGGTCGAGGTCGATGTCGATGCTCGAGTCGACCGACGAGCGGATCATGACGTAACGCGAGGCGTCGACGCCGATTGCCTCGACCAGGTCGTCGAGGGTGATGACGGTGCCTGCACGCTTGCTCATCTTGACGGCAGTGCCGTCCTTGACGAGGTTGACCATCTGGCCGATCAGCACCTCGACGGTGTCCGGATCGTCGCCGAATGCGGCAGCGGCAGCCTTGAGACGGCCGATATAACCGTGATGGTCGGCGCCGAGCATGTAGATACAGAGGTCGAACCCACGTGCGCGCTTGTTCTGGAAGTAGGCGATGTCACCGGCGATGTAGGCGGCGTTGCCATCGCTCTTGATGACGACGCGGTCCTTGTCGTCGCCGTAGTCGGTGCTCTTGAGCCACCACGCACCGTCTTCGTGGAAGAGGTTGCCCGAACCCTTGAGGGATTCGACGGCCTTCTCGACCGCACCGGATTCGAAGAGCGAGTTCTCGTGGAAGTAGACGTCGAAGTCGACGCCGAAGTCGTGCAGGGTCTGCTTGATGTGCGTGAACATCAATTCGACGCCGATGGCGCGGAAGGTTTCCTGCTGCTCGTCGGCAGGCAGATCCATGACGTCGGGACGCTGCTTCAGAACCGAGGCGGCGATGTCGGCGATGTATGCACCGGCGTAACCGTCTTCGGGAGCAGGTTCACCCTTCGCTGCAGCGATCAGCGAACGCGAGAAGCGGTCGATCTGGGCACCGTGATCGTTGAAGTAGTACTCACGTGTTACCAAACCACCCTGCGCGGACAGAATGCGTCCGAGCGCGTCTCCGACTGCGGCCCAACGGGTTCCACCGAGGTGAATCGGTCCGGTGGGGTTGGCGGAGACGAATTCGAGGTTGATCTTCTTGCCGGCGAGGGAGTCACCCGAGCCGTACGACGCACCGGCTTCGAGAACCGACACGACGATCGCGCCCTGGGCGTCCTTGTCCAACCGAATGTTGAGGAAGCCGGGCCCGGCGATCTCGGCGGATTCGATTCCGTCGGCAGCGGTGAGGGCTTCGGCGATCCAGCCCGCCAGCTCGCGGGGATTCGTGCCGACCTTCTTGGCTACCTGCATGGCAATGTTGGTGGCGTAATCGCCGTGCTCGGGGTTGCGTGGTCGCTCGACGGTGAGGGTTTCGGGTAGCACGGATACGTCGAGGCCACGATCGGCAAGGACGCTCGCTGCGGTTCCGCGGAGCAGTTCGGCAAGGTCAGCTGGAGTCACAGGTATTCATCCTATTGCCTGCACACCGGAAGTGGAGACTCGCCTCACGCCTCGCTCTCCGTGAACGTGCGCGGGGCCGCTGTGGCGTGTCGCACGCCACTCTCAAAGTTTGCCCTCAGACTCGGAAAGTACAGTGGTAATGCCCGAGCTACCACCGCGTACCTTCATGCGCGGGCGCGCCACACCTCAAGCCCACACACCGAAAGAGCCCAATCGATGCCAAGCGGTTCCGATAGTCGCGGTCCCAACAAGAACTCCGGGGCCAAATCAGCCAAGGCCATCAAGGCCGCCAACAAGAACAGTCGGCCGGCCAAGAAGGGCAAGGGCGGCGTCCCCGCTCCCCGCCAGATCCCCTGGCTGTCGATCGGCGCCGGTGTGGCTGTGCTCGCACTCATCGCCGTGCTCGGTATCAATCTGTGGCCCAAGGTCGAGGAGCGGCAGGCCCTCGAGCCGTACAAGTACAGCTCCGAGAACAAGGATCCGTCCGACAAGATCGACGGCGTCCTCAAGATCGAGTACCCGGCCGGCCAGCACGTCGATTCCACTCAGCGCGTGGCGTACGACCAGACCCCGCCGTTCGGTGGCCCGCACGACGCCACCTGGGCTAACTGCACCGGAACCGTGTACGCCGACCCGATTCGCACCGAGAACGCCGTCCACTCGCTCGAGCACGGCGCCATCTGGATCACGTACAACCCCGATCTCGTCGACCAGGACCAGATCGACAGTCTCGCCGGACGCGTGAACGGCAAGTCCTACATGCTGATGTCGCCGTACCCCGGTCAGAGCAGCCCCATTTCTCTGCAGTCGTGGGGCCATCGCCTCGAGATCGACAAGGCCGACGACGATCGCATCGATCAGTTCATCACTGCGCTGAACCAGAACCCGAACGTCTACCCCGAGGTCGGCGCGAGCTGCACCAACCCGCTGTTCACTCCGTCGACGTCGCCGTTCGATCCGACACCTCCGGGCGCCGACGCCATCCAGATGGACGGCACGGGCGCTACCCCGGCCACCGACGAACAGATTCCCGCCGGTGGATAGTTCGACGAACACCGATCAGTCTTCGAAGCCGAGTCAGCGCACCGCACTGCTGATCATCGGTCTGATCGGCGCGATCGCCGTCGGTTTTGCGCTCGGCGCACTGACCAACCTCCTCGGACCCGATGCGAAGTCGTCACTGACCGTTCCGGCTTCGGATTCGGTGGACGTGGGCTTCGCGCAGGACATGAGCGTGCATCACAGCCAGGCCGTCGACATGGCGTCCATCGCCCTGACGAAGTCCACGGACAACGACGTACGCACGCTGGCGTTCGACATCTTGACCACGCAGCAGAACCAGCTCGGTCAGATGCAGGCGTGGCTGACCATGTGGGATCAGCCGCTGTCCAAGGTGGGCCCGTACATGGAGTGGATGTCGTCGGATTCGGGCTCCGGCCATGGATCGCACGGGACTTCGGCCACGATGGACATGAGTCATTCCGGGCCGGTCGACACCATGCCCGGCATGGCGTCCCCCGAGGACCTTGCGGCTCTCCGCGCAGCGGAAGGTCTGCAACTCGACACCTTGTTCCTGCAGCTGATGCTTCGTCACCACGAAGGTGGGCTTCCGATGATGGAGTACGCAGCAGCCGACGCCACCGAGGGGCCGGTGCGCAGCCTGGCGCAGACGATGGTCAACACGCAGCAGAGCGAGTCCAAGCTGATGACCGACATGTTGGCAGCTCGCGGCGCAATGCCACTGCCCATGAACTGAGCAGAACTGAACTGAGCCGAGAATGTTCAGACCCAACTGGGCCTGGTCCTGAATTTCAGGACCAGGTCCAGTTTTCTACTTCCGGCATGTCTTCGAGGTGCTCGACGATGTAACGCGAGTGCTTTTCGAGTTGTGTGCGGCAGAACTCCGCCAACTCGGACGCCCCGGCCGGCCGACGCTTGGAGCGTCGTAGCGCCTCGATCACCAGGTGGTAGCGGCTCATCTTGTTGAGGACGACCATGTCGAACGGTGTTGTGGTTGTTCCCTGTTCACTGAATCCGCGAACGTGGAAGCGCTCGGGACTCGGACGCCCGTGAATCAGTTCGTGCACGGCACGCGAGTATCCGTGGAATGCGAACACGACGTCGGTCTGCGCGGTGAACAGATCGAGGAAGACCCGCTCCCCGAATCCGTGGGGATGCTCGGTTGGCGTCAGCAAGGCCATCAGATCGACGACGTTGACGACGCGGGTGATCAGTTCGGGTGTGTGATCGCGCAGCAACTGTGCAGCAGCCAGGATCTCCTGCGTCGGCACATCTCCTGCGGCGGCCAGGACCACGTCCGGTTCCTGTCCGCGAGCCTCGGTTCCGGCCCATTCCCAGACCGAAGCGCCCGCCGCGCAGTGCTCGTGCGCTTGCTCGAGCGTGAGGTACTGCAGGTGTGGTTGCTTGTCCACGACTATCAGGTTGACGTGGTCGGTGCTACGCAGGCAGTGATCCGAGATCGAGAGCAAGGTGTTGGAATCCGGCGGCAACCACACGCGGATCACACTGGGGGCCAGGGGAATAACGGCGTCGATCATGCCGGGGCCCTGATGACTGAATCCGTTGTGATCGTTGCGCCAGCACGTACTGGTCAGCAGCACGTTGAGCGAAGCAACAGACGCCCGCCACGGCAGGTCGACGGCATGTTGGAGCCACTTGGCGTGCTGGATGAGCATCGACACGCTCACCATCGCAAATGCTTCGTAGCTCGCGAACATCCCGTGTCGGCCCGACAGCAGATAGCCCTCGAGCCATCCCTCGCAGAGGTGCTCGCTGAGGACCTCCATGACACGACCGTCCGCGGACAGCCCGTCGTCGTAGTCGGTGATCGGCAGTTGCCAGCAGCGATCGGTTGTCTCGAATACGGCGCCGAGGCGATTGCTCGACGTCTCGTCCGGACAGAAGAGTCGGAAGATCCCGCCGCTGTCCTCGGTTTCCGTGGCGGCGTAGATGTCGCGCAGAAGCTCGCCGAGCACTCGCGTCGTCTCGTGGAAGGTCGAACCCGGCGATTGGATGGGAAGCGCGTACTTTTCGAGCGGCGGCATCGGGAGATCGACGCGAAGTCGTCCACCGTTCGCGTAGGGAGTGCTCCCCATGCGCTTGTCCCCCGTCGGCGACAGCGCCGCCAGTTCCGCGACGAGTGATCCGTTGGCGTCGAACAACTCGTCCGGACGGTACGACCGCATCCACTCTTCGAGTTGCCGCAGATGTGATTCGTTGCTTCGCACGCCGGACAACGGCACCTGGTGCGCACGATGTGTGCCCTCGACCAAGATTCCGTCGACGGTGTGTGGACCGGTCCATCCTTTCGGCGTCCGCAACACGATTGCCGGCCACGAACCCGTCCACTCCTCTCCGCGGCGTGCGGCACCCTGCATCTCGCGGATCTTCTCGTGCGCCTGCGAGATCGCTTGATACAGCTGAGGAAACACCGCGTCGGGGTCGTCACCGGAGACGACGATCGGCGCCCACCCCTGTCCACCAAGATAGGCCTGGATGTCTTCGTCGCTGCTGCGTCCGTAGACCGTCGGCCCGGCGATCTTGGCACCGTTCACGTGCAGGATCGGCAGCACCGCGCCGTCGCGTCGTGGATTCAGGAACGCCGGGAGCTTCCACGAGCCGGACAACGGCCCGGTCTCCGCTTCGCCGTCGCCGATCACACAGGCCACCACGAGGTTCGGATGATCGAAGGCAGCGCCGGCCGCATGGGCAAGGGCGTAGCCGAGCTCGCCGCCTTCGTGGATGCTTCCGGGTGTCTGCACACTCACATGGCTGGGCACTCCGCCGGGAGCGGAGAATCGCCGACACATCCGGTGGATGCCCTCGGCGTCGTCCGAGACTTCCGGATAGATCTCCGAGTACGTTCCCTCGAGATACGTCGACGCGACCAGCGCCGGACCGCCGTGCCCGGGACCGGTCACGTAAAGCCAGTCTGCGCCGGTGGCGACGATGTGCCGATTGAGGAGCGTGTAGATCATCGACAAGCCGGGGCTGGTCCCCCAGTGCCCGAGCAGTCGGGGCTTGATGTGCTCGGCACGCAACGGTTCCCGCAGAAGCGTGTTGTCCTTCAGATAGATCTGCGCGACGGTCAGGTAGTTGGCCGCTGCCCACCACTTCAGGTCGAGCGCGAGCTGGTCTTCGGAATAGTGGTGATCGGTCATCAACGACTCCCGTACCTCACGAGGGTGCCCGAGCAGTCCGCCCGAGCCTGTGCTCAGAGCCGAGCCTAGGCGTAAAAAGCATCCGAGTCAGTCGGTACAGATGATTCGACGACCATGGTCCCCGGCCGCATCCTCGACTACCTCACGCGAGGACGCCATGCCGAGACGGGTGCCGGTTTGGTCTTGTCCCCCCGTGATGCGCTACGCTAACGCAGCCCAATCGGCACACCGAAAGTTCGGTGCGCCCCCGTAGCTCAGGGGATAGAGCGTTCGCCTCCGGAGCGAAAGGTCGCAGGTTCGAATCCTGCCGGGGGCACCACGAAGACGCAGGTCAGCGATTGATCGTCGACCTCTTCACGGTGCCACACCAAAATAGTCAGGGCAATCTACCCGACTACTGTCGATCTCATGCCTCGCATCGACCCTGCTCCCACGTACACGATGCGTCAGCTTGCTGCGTTTGTCGCGGTAGCCGAGACCGGGACGATCAGCGGCGCGGCCGAGCGCTTGCATCTCTCCCCCTCCGCCCTGTCCGCGGCGCTCACCGAACTCGAACGCGCGCTCAAAGTTCAACTGTGCGTTCGCCGTCGCTCATTCGGCATTCAACTGACCCGCACCGGTGAATCCGTTCTGGTGCGCGCCCGGGCGCTACTTCAGCAAGCCGGGGAACTCGAATCCGATGCGCTCGGAACCGGCGGAAGCGTGTCGGGGCCCATCGCGATCGGCTGTTATCCCGCTCTGGGGCCGACGGTGTTGCCGTCGATGATCGCCGGGTTCACCCGTGAGAATCCTGACGCGCAGGTGGAGTTCCGCGAGGACACTCAGAATCGGCTCCAGACACATCTCGAGAACGGCGAGTTGGACCTCGCAATCGCTTACGACCTGGACCTGTCTCCACAATTGCGCACAGTTCCGTTGGCCATCCGCGAACCCTTGATCGTCCTGGGTGCAGAACACCCACTCGCGCGGTCCGAGCGACCGATCCATCTTCCGGACCTCGCGGAACACCCGATGGTTCTCCTCGACGCGCCGCCGAGCACCAAACACGCGCTCGACGTCTGTCGCGCAGGCGGATTCGCCCCGAAGGTTGCCTACAGAACTGCGAACTTCGAGACGGCGCGGGCATTTGTCGGCCGTGGCCTCGGCTGGACGCTGCTACTCCAGCGGCCCAAGATCGACGTCACGTACGAGGGGCTCGAGGTGGTCGTCAAGACCATCGCTTCCCCCGCCGTGCCGTCGGTGCACGTAGTTCTCGCTTGGCACCAGAACACTCGCCTCAGCCGCGCCGCACGCGCTTTCATAGAATTCGTTTCACCCTCAGAACCTGCCCAATAGTCCCGCTACCAGGCAGCGGATCTGGTTCCACGTATTTTCCGTGCAAGAACCTCCAATTCTTTCGCTTTTCAATTGTTGTGGCGCACGTCATTGTTTCTTCAAGCCACATTCATCTCGAAAGGCACTTCATGACCTCCATCGCCTCACCGACCGCAACGCGCGCCGCCGCGACGGTCAAGGCGCGTAAGGCCGCCCTCGGCAGCTTTGTCGGCACCGCCATCGAGTGGTACGACTTCTTCATCTACGGCACCGCCGCCGCACTCGTGCTCGGCAAGCAGTTCTTCCCCGGCACGTCCGATCTGGCCGGCACCCTCGCCGCCTTCGCCACCCTCGCCGTCGGATTCGTCGCGCGTCCCATCGGCGGAATCGTGATGGGCCACTTCGGCGACCGCATCGGACGCAAATCCATGTTGGTCACCTCGTTGATGCTGATGGGCTGCGCCACCGTTGCCATCGGGCTGCTACCCAACTACGCCGCTATCGGCGTCTTTGCCCCCATACTCCTGGTGACCTTGCGATTCGTTCAGGGACTCGGTGTCGGCGGCGAGTGGGGCGGCGCAGTTCTGGTCGCCACCGAAAACGCACCGGAGGGCAGGAAGGGGCTGTACGGCAGCGCACCACAAATCGGTGTTCCCGCAGGCGTACTGGTGGCCAATCTCGTCTATCTCCCCCTCGCCGCCTTCATGGACGACGATGCATTCAACTCCTGGGGATGGCGAATCCCGTTCCTGCTCAGCGCAGTTCTGGTGGGCGTTGCGATGTGGATCCGTCTCGGCCTCGAGGAAAGTGACGAGTTCACCGCGTCGAAGTCCGAGGCACCGGCGGAGTCCATGCCGATTCTCGAGGTTCTCACCAGACACTGGAAGACTGTGCTCCTCGCCGGTGGAACCTTCATCGCCACCAACGGAATCGCGTACGCGTACATGGTTTACGTCCTCAAGTACGGCGAGACCGAACTCGGCTTCAGCAAGACCACGATGCTCTTTCTTCTCATCGCATCCTGCCCGTTCTGGATGGCGGGAATGGCTTTCAGCGCTCACAAGTCGGACACTCTCGGACGCCGGACCGTCTACATCCGCAGTTCGATCACCCTGGTAGTGGCGGCAGCGGTGTTCTTTCCGCTGATCGACACAGCGATCGTTCCGGTGATGCTCGTATCGATGATCGCCCTCGGCTTCACGCTCGGCTGCTGCGCCGGCCCACAAGCGGCACTGTTCGCCGAATTGTTTCCCGCACACATCCGCTACAGCGGAGCGTCACTCGGCTACCAGATCGGCGCAATCCTCGGCGGCGGTCTGGCCCCGATGATCGCCACCGCGCTCTACGCCGCCTTCGATACCTCGTTCGCCATCACCGCCTACTTCGTGATCATTGCCGTGATCAGCCTGGTTTCCATCCTGCTGCTCCCGGAACCTCAATTGATCCCGAAAAACACTGCCGCACAGAAAGCCTCGTGACCATGTCGACCTACTTTCATCCGAAGAAGTACGCACCCGAGGACTTCGCCTCCCTGGCGCCTTCGGCCGACGCACTTCCCGTCGTGATCGTCGGAGCCGGCCCCGTCGGCATGGGCGTAGCCATGGGCTTGGCGCAGCGCGGCATTGCCGTCACGATTCTCGAAGCGGCCGATCAGGTCTCGTTCGGCAGTCGCGCGATCTGCGTGTCACGCCACAGCCTCGAAGTTGCCGAACGCCTCGGCTTCGGTGCCGAGCTCGAAGACATCGTTCTGCCGTGGGTGGGTGGTCGGAGTTACTACCGCGATCAGGAAGTACTGCAGTTCCGCATGGCATCCGCCGAGCACGACGCGCGTGGACCCATGGTCAACGTCTCGCAATCCGAGTTCGAGCAGATCATGACCGACAAGCTGCTCGCTCACCCACTGGTGAACTTCCACTGGTCGTCGTCGATCGCCGGCATCTCCGTCGGTGACAACGAGGTGACTCTGACCGTCGACACCGCGTTCGGAACCCGCGAACTGCGCGCGGCGTGGGTCGTTGCCGCCGATGGTGGACGCAGCAAGATGCGCGAACTCAGCGGAATCCGCTTGCAGGGCAACAGCTACGAGGGCAACTACGTCATTGCCGACATTCATTGGGAATCGGAACTCCCGGCCGAGCGTCTGGTGTGGTTCGACGCACCCAGCAACCCGGGGTCCACGATCATCATGCATCGCCAACCACGGGACATCTGGCGCATCGACTACCAGCTCGACGCCTCGGACGATCCGGAAGCGGAGACGCAAGAAGATCGCATCCGTGACCGCATCACGCGTCACCTCGAATGGCTCCAGAGCGACATCCCCTGGACCCTGGAATGGTTCGGCTTCTACCGCGCCCACGCACTCGCTCTGGAAGATTTCACTCACGGCCGTGTGCTTTTTGCCGGCGACGCCGCGCATCTCGTTCCGATCTTCGGTGTTCGCGGCCTGAACTCGGGCATGGAAGACGCCGAGACCTTGGTGTGGCAACTAGCCGCCGTCATCAACGGAGCTGCCGATTCCACCATCCTCGACGCGTATTCGAAGGAACGTCGCAGCGCGTGGCAGCAGAACGTCGACAACGCAGGCAAGTCGACGCTCATCATGTCGCCGGGAAGTCACGGCTACCGGACCACCCGCGATGCCGTACTCGAACTCGCCACCAAGCGAAGCGAATTCGCGCACCTCATCAACCCGCGCCAGTCGAGTGCGACGCACGCCCGGCTCTCCCCGCTGACGTGGCCGACAGCTGCGGGCGCCGAGGGCGTACTACCCGGCGATCCGTTGGAAGACAGGGTCGTCCAGGTCTCGGCGGACGGTTCATCTACCTCCTTGAACAGTCTGCGCGGTACTGGATTCGGCCTGCTGGCTTTCGGACTGTCAACTGAGCTGGTATCCGAACTCGACACGCAAGCCGATATCCTTGCTCAGGCCCTTGCACCGGAAACCGTACGCGTAATCACCGTGGGAACTACCGACTCCACGGTTCCCGATGCCGAAGGCAATCTCGCATCTGCCCTCGGCGCACGTGTCGGCGAGATCTTCGTGATTCGGCCCGACGGATTGGTGCTGTGCCGCATCAGCGATCCCACGCAATTGAACGACGTGGCCAAACACCTCACCGCCGGCACTGCGCCGACGCACTTCGATACGGCACAGTCGGCGACAACTGCGGTGGTCGACGACGAGGGCCACCGCGAACACGTCTGGTTGGCACTGTCGAATGCACTGGATCAGGCTGATCCGTCCGACCGCGAAGCCATGTTGGTGCGCCTTGCCTTGATTCTCGGTTCGCAAGCTACGTCGACGAGCTTCGACGTAGCACTGAAAGACGCTGCTCTGAAAGACGCAGCCCTGAAATCTGCCACCCGATAGTTCAGACACAGCAACTCGGCCGCGCAGGATTGTCTCCTACGCGGCCGAGCGCATTCGCGGATGAAGCGAGTATTCAGTTGACCTCGGCCAATTCCTTTTCTTCCTCAGCGCGCCCTTCACGTGCGGATCTTCCCCGCTGCGACCTTCCACGTACCAGCGGCGAGACGGTGATCGCCAAGCCCACCAGCGCGACCCCGGTGACCAGGATCAGTCCGGGATGGAACTGCTCGAATCCGGCGGTACCGGCGCCGGACGCGGTGTGCGATCCAGCGGTTACGAGGGCAGTGGTCAGAGCGAGCACGAGCGCCGCACCGACCTGAGCGGAGGTGTTCACCAGCCCGGACGCCAAACCCTGCTCCGAGTCGTCGACACCCGAGGTGGCCTGGGCCATGATCGAGGTGTACCCCAGCGCGAATCCGAGTCCGAGCAGGATGACGCTCGGCAGAATCGCCACGACGTACGACGGTGAATCGCTGCCCGCGAAGAGGAACCAGAGGTACCCGACGCTGAGCGACGTCAGTGCCGCGATGATGAGCTTGGCACTGCCGTACAGGTCGACCAGCCGTCCGACGAACGGTGATCCGAATGCGACGATGATGCCCGCGGGCAGCAGTGCCATCGCCATCTTCAGGGGCGACCAGCCGAGGGCCGACTGCAGGAAGATCGTCATCATGAACTGGAAGCTCAGGTAGGAACCGAAGAGCGCGATGATGGCCAGATTTGCACGAACGATGGTGCCGACGCGCAGAAGCCCAAGTCGCACAAGCGGATGCGCCACCTTCTTCTCCACGAAGAAGAACGTCGCCAGAAGCACGGCTGCGACAGCGAACGAACCCAGCGTCATCGGGTGTGCCCATCCACGGGTCGGAGCCGAAACCATCGTGTACACCGTGAGAAGCATTCCCGTCACCAGGGTGACGGCGCCGACGAGGTCGTGTCCCCCGGTATCTGCGGGACGGTCCCGCGGAATGAGGAAGTACCCACCGATCAGCGCGATGACGGCAAACGGAACCGGCATCAGGAACGTGAATCGCCAACCGGCACTGGTCAACAGCCCACCGAGGATCAGACCGGACGAGTAACCACTGGCGCCGAACACGGAGAACACCGACAGCGCACGGTTACGGGCCGGACCTTCCTTGAACGTCGTGGTGAGAATGGACATTGCGGTCGGAGCGGTGAAGGCCGCAGCCAATCCCTTCACGAATCGTGATGCGATCAGCAGTGTTCCGTTGTCGACAAGGCCACCGACCAGCGAGGCGATTGCGAACACGGTCAGTGCGATCAGGAAGACCTTCCTGCGCCCGAGAAGATCGGCGGTACGTCCACCGAGTAGCAACAGGCCGCCGAATCCGAGGACGTAGCCGTTGATGATCCACTGCAGCGAGGTAGTGGACAGGCCCAGTTCATTGCCGATGGACGGAAGCGCGACGCCCACCATCGACACATCGAGACCGTCGAGGAACAACACGAGGCAGAGCACCGCGAGGATGCCCCACAGCTTGAGGGACCAGCCCTCCCCTGTGGCCAGAACCGAGGATTCCGTAGAAACCGGGGCTTCCGGCGAATCGAATGGTTTGAGTGTCGAGTCTGTGCAAGTCACGTGAGCGAGAATAGATGCACATGCACATAATGCACAAGCATTTAATGCAATTGCACGTAATCGAGTCTTCAACTAGAATGCGGTCGTGACGTCGGAATCCGAATTGCGCAACACCTGGCGCTCGCTGTCGACCAGCTACAACGACATCGCGTGCGAACTCGATCGCCAGATGCAGTCGGCGCATGGGCTGAGCATGAGCGACTTCGAGGCTCTCGACCGACTCATGGACGCCACGTGCGAACGTCCACGCATGCAGGAGCTTGCCTCGGAGATGTACCTGAGTCCCAGCGCGCTCTCCCGTAGCGTGGCCCGTCTCGAGAAGGCCGGACTGGTTCAGCGAGCACTGTGCGAGGCCGACCGGCGCGGAGTCTTCGTCGACGTCACCGACAAAGGACGTCAGGTACACGCGGACGCCAGCAAAATTCAACTGGCCGTACTGGATTCACGCCTGCGCGAGCAGTAGCCACACGTCAGCGGAGCACAACACAGCGCCCGGCCACCGGGTGAGGGCCGTTCCGGACTAGACTGAGCACATACCGACGCGCCTTTCTGTTGCCGTCGGCGATCGACAGCAGCGCAGCCAGCACGCTTTCACGCGGTCCTGGCCGAGGCAATCTGCCAGCGTTCCTGCGGCTTCTGCTAGTCCCTCAGGCTCCTGCCTGACATCTCTACCTGCTCCTATCGAGAGATACACAATTGAACAACGCACGCACCCTTGGAGTCATCGGACAGTCGAGCAAACCGGCAGAACGCCGGTTGCCGATCCATCCTGCGCATTTCGATCGCATCGATGCCGAACTACGTTCTCGGATCTACCTCGAAGAAGGCTACGGTCACCCCTTCGGCTACTCCGACGACTACCTCTCGCGCCTCGTTGCCGGAATCCGCACGCGCAAGCAGATTTTGGCGGAAACCGATGTGGTTCTGCTACCGAAGCCGTTGGTGCGTGACCTCGCCGAGCTACGATCAGGTCAGGTTCTCTGGGGCTGGCCGCACTGTGTCCAGGACACCGAACTGACACAGATCGCGATCGACAAGAAACTGACTCTCATCGCCTTCGAGGCCATGAACTTCTGGCACAGCGACGGATCGTTCAATCTGCATGTGTTCCACAAGAACAACGAGCTCGCCGGTTATTGCTCGGTACTGCACGCCCTGCAGTTGATCGGTTCCACCGGTGACTACGGCCGGCGTCTCACCGCTGCCGTGATCGGTTTCGGAGCCACTGCACGCGGCGCGGTCACAGCACTCAAGGCGCACGGTATCCACGAAGTGGACGTCCTCACCCAGCGTGGAGTCACCGCCGTCAGCTCCCCCATCCACTCGGCGCGCATGGTCTCGTTCGACAACAACAACGGTGACGTCCGTGGCAGCCACGTCATGCTCGACAACCACAGCGTGCCGGTGCCCGGTTTCTTGGCCGAGCACGACATCGTCGTCAACTGCGTACTGCAGAACACGGACGCCCCACTGACGTTCCTGACCGAGGAAGACCTCATGGACTTCCAACCCGGCAGCCTCATCGTGGACGTATCGTGCGACGAAGGCATGGGCTTCAGTTGGGCTCGCCCCACCTCGTTTGCCGAGCCGACCTTCATCGTCGGTGACAACATCACCTACTACGGTGTCGACCACAGTCCGTCATACCTGTGGAACTCCGCGTCGTGGGAGATCAGCGAATCACTTCTTCCCTACCTGCCCACTGTGATGGCAGGAGAGACGGCCTGGAAGGCAGACGAGACCGTCGACCGTGCCATCGAAATCCGTGACGGCGTCATCGTGAATCCCGCCATTACGCGTTTCCAGCACCGCTCGTCGGACTACCCGCACGCTGTCATCGCGGAGTAGGCGCCCCGATCAGGCCTGGCCGGCTGCCGCATTGATCGGCGCCATGTCGAAATAGTCGCGCCAGGCTTTGATCTTTCCGTCCTCGACTTCGAACACCCCCATGACCGGGAGCGCTACCTCGGCGCCGTTGATGGTGAAGACGTCGACGCGCTCGTTCATGACGGTGTTGCCGTCCGCGACCTGACGCTTGATCTGAAAGTCGATGTTGCCGAAGGCACCGACAAACTGCTCGATGAACGCCCGGACGGCCTCGCGACCGACCACGGGCTCCATCGGGATGTTGTGATAAACGACGTCATCGGTGAAGTAGTCGACGATCTTTGCAACATCGGCGTCTGCCCACAGCGCACAGAAATCGGTGATCAGTTTGTCCGATGTCATTGTGTTCCAGCCTCTTTCGAATCGTCTTCGTGGGGTTCGATGATTGCCAGGATGCTTTCGATCTCGCCTGCCGGTATCCCGAAGTACTCGGTCACGAAAACCGTGACGGCCGGTGCCTGGCCGGGTGTTCCGAGGTCGAGCAGATACCGGGCTACTACGCTCTCGCCCCACTCACGCAGCGCGAGTTCACGTATCGCCACGATTCCGCGATATTGCTGGCCTTGTTCGAGCTCGTTGCTGATGAAGGCGCCGCTGTCACCGGTTCGCTGACCGTTCTCGACCCGCCAGGCGTCGGCGGCGAAGCGGACCTTCGTTGCGTCATGAGTGAGCAATGCGTTCACGTATTCACGCGCCATGGCGACGCGTCCGCTGACCGCAGACTCCGTGGAGTGCTTGGCAATTGCGCCCAGGATCGACTCCGACAACTCCGGTCGGCAGATCACGAGATCCGGCAGGTACGGATGAGATTCGTTGTAGAGCAGCGGCGAACCGTCGATGCGGCTGCAATGCAGTCCCGCCGCCTGTGCGACGCCGACGGGCGCAGCCGAATCCCATTCCCACTGCCCACCGGCGTGCAGGTACGCGTCGACCTCGCCGCGCACCACCGCCATCGCCTTGGCGCCGGCCGATCCCATGTGCACCACGTCGGCGCCGAGTTCGGCTGCCACCGCTTCGGTGAATGCGGGTGGTCGCGATCCGCTGACTACTACGCGGAGCGGCGAGTTGGCGGCAACCGAAGCTGCCTCGTCGCCACTGGAGTACACCGCTCCGAGTGCCGGCTGAGCAACCGCGGCTGCGGTAATTCCGCTACCGCGCTCCCAAAGCGCCACGTGCACTGCCCAATCCGCATGATTCGGCAAGCCGTATTCCTTGGAGCCGTCCAGCGGATCGATGATCCAGACCCGAGCTGCATCCAGACGACTGCGATCGTCGGCAGATTCCTCAGAGAGCACGGCATCGCCCGGCCGCTCGGCAGCCAACCGGTCGAGGATGTAGGAATCGGCGGCCTTGTCGCCCCGGCGACCCAGTTCACGACCGTCGTCGACACCCAGACCCTCGGCTCGGATCCCCAGGAGGATCGCACCGGCGGCCTGCGCCAATTCCGCCGCGAGTGCCTCGTCGGCGATTCTGCTGTGTGTGGATTCGCTCACCGGTCCAACACTTCCATAATTCGCAGCGCAAGTTCGGTAGGCGTTCCGTCTTCGGGTCTGATCACCAGCTCGGGACTTGTCGGAGCTTCGTAGGGATCGTCGACTCCGGTGAATCCCGTGATTTCCCCGGCCCTGGCCTTGGCGTACATGCCCTTGGGGTCTCGGGCTTCACATTGCTCGATCGGGGTGTCGACGTAGACCTCGACGAACTTCAGCCCGGCGGCCTCGTGCGCCGCCCGCACTCGATCACGATCTTCGCGGTACGGGCTTATCAGGCAGGCCACTGCCACTGCACCTGAATCAGCGAACAACTGCGCCACCGAGCCGACTCGGCGGACGTTCTCGGCGCGGTCATCGGCACTGAATCCCAGATCCGCGTTCAATCCGTGCCGGAGGTTGTCGCCGTCGAGGCGGTACGCCGGGATACCCGCGGCCACCAAGCGGCGTTCGAGTTCCACCGCGATCGTCGACTTACCCGAGGCCGAGAGACCGGTGAGCCACACGGTGGCGCCGGCAGTCGCACGTTCCTCGCGAGAAACCTCCGAACTGTGCCAGACGACGCGCGATTCCTTGAGCGTCGGACCGTTGATCATTCCGGCGGCGACGGTATTGCCCGTGGTCTCGTCCACGAGAATGAAGCTGCCCGTCACGCGGTTGCGGCGGTAGGGATCGAACATCAACGGCTGCTGCGTCTTGATCGAGATGCGGCCGATCTCGTTGAGGGACAGAGATTCTGCCTTCTCGTCGCGGTGCAGAGAATTGACGTCCAGCCGGTAGTCGAGCTTGACGATCTGCGCTTTCGTGGAGCGCGTGGTGTGCAGCAACGAGTAGCGATTGTTCTCCGACAGAGTTGTCTGTTCGGTCAACCAACAGACCATCGCATCGATTTCCTGCCCGACCTGCGGCCGGTTGTTGAGCCGACACAATTGGTCCCCGCGGCTGACGTCGAGATCGTCGGTCAGCTCGATGCATACGGCCGAGGGCGCAAACGCTTCGTCGATCACGTCACCGCCCGGCCCGTGGACTGCCTTTACCGTCGAGGTGAATCCTGAAGGCAAAGCCACGATTTCGTCGCCGGGCTTGAAGACGCCACTGGCCACCGTTCCGGCGTATCCACGGAAATCGTGGAGGTCGGCGTCGGTCTGCTTCTGCGGACGGATCACGTACTGCACCGGGAAACGCGCGTCGATCAAATTGCGATCCGACGCGATGTGCACCTGCTCGAGATGGTGCAGCAGAGAAGGCCCGTCGTACCAGGACATGTTCTCGGTCCGGGCAACGATGTTGTCCCCCAACAGCGCCGAGACCGGAATGAACGTCAGGTCGTGGACGTCCAGTTTGATCGCGAACTGTCGGAATTCTTCCTTGATCTCCTCGAACCGTTCCTGAGACCAGCCCACCAGGTCCATTTTGTTCACACACAGCACGAGGTGGGGTATCCCCAGGAGAGTGGACAAGAAGGCGTGCCGCCGCGTCTGTTCGAGCACCCCTTTGCGAGCATCCACCAGGATCAGGGCAAGGTCGGCCGTCGACGCGCCGGTCACCATGTTGCGGGTGTACTGCTCGTGCCCGGGAGTGTCCGCGATGATGAACTTCCGATGAGGGGTCGCGAAATACCGGTGGGCCACGTCGATCGTGATGCCCTGTTCACGCTCGGCGCGCAATCCGTCGGTCAGTAGCGCGAGGTTGGCGTACTCGTCGCCGCGTTCTCGACTGCTCCGTTCCACGGCCTCGAGTTGGTCCTCGAAGATCGACTTGGAGTCGTAGAGCAAGCGGCCGATGAGTGTCGATTTTCCGTCGTCGACACTGCCCGCTGTAGCGACTCTCAGCAGTTGCGGCATCAGAAGTACCCCTCTTTCTTACGATCTTCCATGCCAGCTTCGGAAATCCGGTCATCAGCTCTGGTTGCGCCACGCTCCGTGATACGGCTCGCCGCAACTTCTTCCACGACAGCGCCCGGTGTTTCGGCCGACGATTCGACGCATCCGGTACACGTTGCGTCGCCGACCGTACGGAAGCGCACCAACGCCTCGTAGGACTCTTCGCCGGCGCGCAGCTCGAGGAAGCGGGTGCGTGCCAACAACATTCCGTCGCGTGGAACCACCTCGCGACGATGGGCGTAGTAGATGCCGGGGAGGTCGATCTGCTCGCTCTCGATGTACTGCCAGATGTCGAGCTCTGTCCAGTTGGAGAGCGGGAAGATCCGAATATGTTCGCCCTTACGGTGTTTGCCGTTGTACAGGTTCCACAGTTCAGGTCGCTGCACCTTCGGATCCCACTGCCCGAACTCGTCCCGGAAGCTGAACACCCTCTCTTTGGCGCGCGCCTTCTCCTCGTCTCGGCGAGCACCACCGAACACGGCGTCGAACTTGTTGTCGCGAATTCCGCGCAGCAACGCGTGCGTCTGCAGGCGATTGCGACTGGAACCGACTCCGGTGTCCTCGATGACGCGTCCGGCGTCGATGTCGTCCTGCACGCTGGAGACGACAAGACGCAGGTTGAAGCGATCGACCGTCTGGTCGCGGAATTCGATCACCTCGTCGAAATTGTGACCGGTGTCGACGTGCATCACAGCGAACGGCAGTGGGGCAGGCCAGAATGCCTTGGCCGCTACGTGCAGCATCACGACGGAATCCTTACCTCCGGAGAACAGGAGGACCGGCTTTTCGAAAGTCGCTGCGACTTCGCGGAAAATATGGACCGCCTCCGCTTCGAGTGCTCGCAGATGCGACAACTCGTAGGCGGGCGGGGTCTGGAGTGTTGCCATGTCTTTCGCTCCTGAGCATCACGTACTCCGTGCGGAACACCATTTCCGCATCGGTACATTTATGTACCGGACTGGTTCTAAATTGAACGCAATCACAGAATAGAACTCGTTCTACCCAAAGGTCAATGACCGGCAATAAGACGTCACAGACCGCGAACCGGACTCCTGCCACCAACTTCCGCCGTCACCGCATCCGCCGCCGCAACCAGCACCGCGGCGCGGCGCTCGATCTCGGCGCCCGTGATCGCCCCACCCACATAAAGTGTCAGCACAAGGGCCTGATGCCCCTCGGCGTCGTAGGTCGGGGCCGCGATGAGACTGACGGGATGCTCGTCGTCAGAGCTGATGTCGCGTCCGAGATACACCCTCTCGCCCAGGCTCGACACCATCTCACCGAGCAGTTCACGCACCTCCGGCGGAAGATCGTGCGTCGCAACGCCCGCCATCAGCGTGTGCAGTCGCTGCCCGACGGGATCCAGACTCTCGACCAGATACCCCGCAGCCCGACACTCGCGGACCACGTTCCACAGACGCTCGCGATCCAAGCGCACCGGCAGGCTCGGCTCTTTGCTCAGCCAACTGTCCATATCGTGATCCGAACCCCAGAGGACGTACATCAGCCCGACCGGCGGAGCGAACGGGTACACCTGACCGACCTTGGCAGCGCGACGCGCGCCGATCGGTCCGGTCACTTCGAGAACGCTGATCTGATCACCGATCACACCGGACGCCGTGCACGTCGTCCCGAACTCCGTGCTCACTTTCTCCAGATGGGTGCGGGCAATGGGTCCGACGGCAAATCCTCGCTGAGCTGCACGTCCGGCCGCGATCAAGGCCGGACCGAGCCCATAGGTCTTCGACACCTCGTCCCGAGTCAGGTATCCACGATCAGCCAGCGCCGTGAGGATTCCCAAGCAGGTGGGCTTGCTGATCTCGAGCGCGCGGGCCAGTTCCGACAGCCCGAACCGCTGATCAGGGCGGCCGACGAGGTAGTCGAGCACCTGAACCACCCGTTCGGTGGGAGGCGATTGTCTCCCCCTCGGGCGTCCCTCTTCAGGCGTCTTCTCCGGTCCACCCATTGACCACTCCCTAGAACGCGTTCTATTGTCGAAATACCCAACATCTACCAAATAGGTACATATTTGTACCACGACGCTCTGGACCGGCGACATAGTCGGAACTGTGAGGAGCCAGCGTGCTGACGGACCCGTTTGCCGAGGCGATCGCCGAAGCCGAGAAATTGATCGAGACTGCGCCGCACATCAGATCCGAACAGGATCTACTGGAGGGATACCAATATCTGGCCGGCGGAATCATCGCGACGACGCATGCCGCCTGGGCCGGCGAAAAGACCCATCCGAGTTTCATCCAGGGCACCGGACCATTCACCAAGATGGGCCTCGACAACCCCGACACTCTGTACTTCGGCGCCCGAATCAACGACGACAAGGAATACAAGGTCACCGGAAAGCGCGGCACCACAGCCGATCTCAGCTTCCAAGTGTTGAGTGGGAACTACACCAACTCGAACGTTCCCGGCAGCGAAATCGCCTTCGACGACCGCGAGCTGGAGATAGACGACGACGGTAACTTCGTCGCTTGGTTCGGCCCCGGCCCTGCCGACGGCCGAGCCAACTACTACACCCTGGCGCCCGGATCCTCGCAGCTGGTCGTTCGCGAGGTCTACAGCGACTGGAGTCAGCAGCGCGGTGTGATCCGCATCGAGCGCACCGATTCGATCGGGATCGCGCCGCCACCTCTCACCGCCGAAGAGACCGAGAAGCGTTACGCCCGGGCTGGGAAGGCACTGGTCACGCGGGTCAAGACGTGGCTCCAGTTCCCGGAGTGGTTCTACCTCAAGCTCACGGTCAACACCATGACCGAACCACGCCTGACACCGGGCGGGCTGGCAACACAGTACTCGTCGGTGGGACATTACGAACTCACCGACGAGCAGGCGATGATCATCACCGTTCCCGCCTCCGACGCACCGTATCTCGGCTTCCAACTGGGGAGCCTCTGGTACATCTCACTGGACTACGTCAATCATCAGACCTCCCTCAACAACGGCCAGGCACAGGTCGATCCGGACGGGATGGTTCGAATGGTGGTCAGCGAGAAGAACCCCGGTGTCACCAACTGGATCGAAACCGTCGGACATCCGCGCGGCATTCTGCAGTTCCGTTGGCAGCGCGTGTCCCGCGAGCTGACGCCGCAGGACGGTCCCACCGTCGAAATCGTCGCCGTCGCAGATATTGCGAAGCACCTGCCGCATTTCGACACCAACGCCATCACCGCCGAGGACTGGGCAGCACGCATTGCCCAGCGCCAGGCCGCCATCGACAACCGAATGCTGGGGTAATCATGACCGCCTTGCTCGAAGACCGTGTAGTAGTCATCTCCGGAGTCGGCCCGGCACTCGGCCGCGCTCTGGCCCTTCGATGTGCGTCGGCCGGCGCGAGTCTTGTTCTCGCAGCACGTACGCAATCGCGACTCGACGACGTTGCGAAGGAAATAGTCGATGCCGGTGGGCGCGCCGTCACCGTTGCCACCGACATCACCGACCAGGCTTCCGCCGAGAATCTGGTGGCCGAGTCCATTGCCGCCTACGGCAAAGTGGACACTCTGATCAACAATGCATTCTCGATTCCGTCGATGAAACCGTTGGCTCGCACCGATTACCAGCACATCCGCGACAGCATCGAACTGACCGTACTGGGTGCGTTGCGCCTGACTCAGCTGTTCACGCCGGCACTTGGCGAGTCGGACGGCTCCGTGGTGAACATCAATTCGATGGTGTTGCGGCATTCGCAAGAGCGTTACGGCAGCTACAAGATGGCGAAGTCGGCCCTGCTCGCCATGTCGCAGTCCCTGGCCACCGAACTCGGCCCGCAGGGAATTCGTGTCAATTCGATTGCACCCGGCTATATCTGGGGAGACACCCTCAAGGGATACTTCGCGCACCAGGCGGAGAAGTTCGGCATGACTGTCGAGCAGATCTACGAGCACACTGCGTCGAACACCGACCTCAAGCGCCTGCCGACGATGGATGAAGTATCCGACGCGGCGATCTTCCTGGCGTCTCCGATGGCCAGCGCGATCACCGGCCAATGCATCGACGTCAACTGCGGCGAATTCCATCACTAGGAGCACCATGACTGAACGCACTCACGTCGGCACCGTCGAGGATCTCCACGCCTCGGCGACGCGGATGACCGGACTGACGGACTTCGGCGTCGACGATTACACCGAAGCTCTGTCGGTCCTGCTCGAGTCCTACGACCGCGACGAGGATCTGACGCCGTTCGGCAGCAAGATCTCTCGGGTATTCCTTCGCGGCGCCCTGGTGGCCCGTCTGCTCAGCGAATCGGCGTGGAAGGAGCATCCGGAACACGCCGACGTCAAGATCGAGCGGCCGATCTTCGTCACCGGATTGCCACGGACGGGCACCACTGCCTTGCACCGCCTCCTCACGGTCGACCCGGCTCACCAGGGCCTCGAGATGTGGCTGACCGAGTTCCCTCAGCCTCGCCCGCCTCGCGATACGTGGGAATCGAACCCGGTCTTCGCCAAGATCGAGGAGACATTCGGTCAACACCACGTCGAGCATCCCGAATTCATGGGCGTGCACTACATGTCGGCCAGCGAAGTCGAAGAATGTTGGCAACTCTTGCGTCAGACGTTCAAGTCCGTGTCGTACGAGTGTCTGGCCAATCTACCCACGTACTCCGCATGGCTGAAGGACCAGGAGTGGTCGAACGCCTATGCACGACACAAGAAGAACCTGCAGCTGATCGGTCTGCCCGATCAGGATCGACGGTGGGTCCTCAAGAACCCGAGCCACCTGTTCGCGCTCGACGAATTGATGGAGGCGTACCCCGACGCGCTTGTCATCCAGACTCACCGCTCCCCTTCGACGATCATTCCGTCGGTGTGCAGCCTGGCCGCCCAGGCTACAGAGGGTTGGTCGAACACGTTCACCGACAAGGTGATCGGCGAAAGTCAGCTCGAATTGTGGGCCAGGGGGCTCGAGCAGTTCGACAGTGCACGCGCACACCACAATCCCGCACAGTTCATCGACGTCGACTATCAGGACTTCGTCACCGATCCGCTGGGAACCGTCGAGAACATCTACACGCACTTCGACATCCCGTTGACAGCTGTCGCGCAGCAGTCGATGGAGGCCATGCACGAGGAAAGCCGCTCGGGTGCTCGCAAACCGTCGCACAAGTACACGCTCGAGGAGTTCGGCCTGACGAAGGAGCAGGTGGAAGAGCGATTCGGAGCTCGCTGACCACGGTTGGTCGACGACCTTGCTGACGACCTTGCTGACGACTGAAGCCCCCGCCGAACGGCGGGGGCTTCAGTGATCAAAACGCGGTCAGCTGCTGAGATGCTCACCCAGCAGTCGGTCCAACTCGACCGGCGCCTCGTCCGGAATCCAGTGGCTCACGCCGCTGAGAACCTCGAACCGGTACGGGCCGTCGACAAACGCGGGGGTGAGCGCAGACCCTTTGGGTCCGATGGCGGCGTCGCCGTCACTCCAGACGTGCAGGGTCGGCACGGTGACCCGGGCAGCTTCCGGGTTCGGCTTGGTCATCCACATCGCGCGATACCAGTTCAGACCACCCCGCAGGCGGCCGGGAGCCAGCATGGCATTCAGATCGCGCCGCGCATTCTCCGGCGTCTGCCCACTCGAAACCAGGAACTTCGCGCCCAGCGATGACGAGGCCAGAATCTTCTCAGGAACGAAGGGTAATTGGAACGCCCCCATGTACCACGACTTCAGTCCCTGTGTGCTGGTCACCATCGCCTTGACGAACGCCAGTGGGTGCGGAACCGACACCGCGGTCACGGTATCGAGCAAGTCCGGCCGTTCGGCGGCCACCTGCCATGCGACTGCGGCACCCCAGTCGTGGCCGACCAGGTGCACTTTGCCCACCGCGAGCGCGTCGATCAGTGCGACAGTGTCAGCGGCGAGTTCGGACCCACGGTACGCCCAGCGCGCTTTCGGCCTGGCGCCGGGTGAGTACCCTCGCTGATCCGGTGCGACGGTCCGGAAGCCGCGGGCGTGCAGTAACGGCGCAAGGTGATCCCATGAGCGGGAATCCTGCGGAAACCCGTGCAGGAGAACCACGACCGGACCGTCGGCGGGTCCTTCGTCGCGTACGTCGAAGGTCAGCCCGGACCGGGAGTACGAGGTGAGGCGATCCGCCGGTGTAGTCATAGCGCCACGCTAGTCTTCGCGGCCCTGGTAACCGGAGCCTTTTCACCGGCACGCAGGAACTGACCTGTCTTTTCGATTCCGAATCCGGGGGCGAATTCACCTTCGCGGTAGACGAGTCGGCCGTTGATCACCGTAGCGACGGCTGCGTCGTCGCTGCGGTTGACCATCCGGCTGATCCCGCCGTACTCGGGAACCTTTGCCTCGAACAACCCGTCCACCGACTCGTCGAGCCCGGCCGGGTCGATGACAACGAAGTCCGCGCGGTCACCCTGGCGTAGATGCCCGGCGTCGATGCCGTACCAGTCCGCCAGTTCGCCCGTCAGGCGGTGGATTGCGCGCTCGATGGTGAGGAACGGCTTGCGGTCACTCTGAGCGTCCTTGACGCGCTTGAGGAGTCGCACCGGGTAGTTGTAGAACGCCATGTTGCGCAGATGCGCGCCGGCATCGCCGAAGCCCATCTGCACACCGGAACTCGCGGCGAGTTTCTTCGCGAACTTGGGCCGGTGATTGGCAATGGTGGTGCGCCAGCGAAGATCTCGCCCGTACTTCACCACCAGGTCGAGGTACGCGTCCACCGGGTGCACTCCGCGGATGTCACCGACCTGACCGAAGTTCTTGCCGATCAACGTCTCGTCCGGGCATCCCACGATGACCGCATCGTAGAAATTGCGATGCCAGATGCGGGGTGAGAACTTGTTGTCGTAGTCCTTACGGAATGCGCGACGGTACGACTCGTCCTGGAGCAGTTCGTTGCGCTCCACCTGGTCCTTGAGGTGCAAAGCGGCGGCGCCGGCACCGAACTCCTCGAACACGACCAGGTCGATTCCATCCGCGTAGACGGTGAAGGGAACCGGAAGGTGCTGCCACTTGAAATCGGTCTTGGCGAAGCGATTGAGCAGTGGGGCCGCAGCGAGCATGAAGTACACGATCACCGGGTAGGCCTTCGAATCCGCGCCCGAGAGCACCGACGTCTTGAGCGGCTTCTTGCGCCCGATCGCCGAGCTTTCGGCGAAGAACGCCGCGACGTTCGGATGCAGGTTGATGGTCGGAGCGCTCTGCAAGATCTTTCCGCGATCACGAAGGATGCGATTGAGGAATCGGAACTCTTTCCACCGTGCATACGTCGACGGCAAAGAGCGAGAACGATATTCGTCGCCGTCGATCTTGTCGAGGGCATTGGTCATCGACGACAGGCCCAGCATCCCAGCGTCGATGGCGTCCTCGAGCATCGAGCCCATCCGGCCGAGTTCCGAGCGAGTCGGCTTGACCTTCTTGTCGGTACCGCGCCCCAGTCCGAGTACGTGCGTGCGGATATCGGAATGACCGATGAAGGCCGCGACATTGGGTCCGAGGGGAAGGGCTTCGAGGGCGGCGGTGTACGCCGCGGGACCGGTCCAGGTCTTGTTCGCTTCGAGGATGCGCAGCACCGCGTCGTGGGGAACTGCTTCGACCCGGCTGAACAGATCCGCAATCTCGCGCGGGGTCGAATACACCGTCGACAGCGAGCAATTGCCGAGCACGACCGTCGTGACGCCGTGGCGAACCGATTCCGGAAGCCCTGGACTGACCAAGGCTTCGGCGTCGTAGTGCGTGTGGACGTCGACAAAACCCGGGAGAACCCACTTGCCGGCCGCGTCGATCACCTCGGTGTCCGGCCCGATCTCCAGGCTCGTGCTGGACACCTCCGCGACCACGCCGTCTCGAATTCCGAGATTACGACGCAGACCTGGAGCCCCCGTCCCGTCGAACCACAACCCGTCGTTGACCACGATGTCGAAAGCAGACACTGTCGGACTCCTCGCCTCACGTATGTGTTACCTCACGTTATAGACAGCGTTGAGTAAAAGTCAATGAACCTTCCGAACCAATACATAAGATGACGGAATGGCTGCAGTCCCCCGCTCCCCCGAAGACCGTCAGAGGCAAATCCTCGAGGTGGCAGTACACATGTTGCGGACCGAGCCTTTCGACCAACTGTCGATGGATCGCGTCGCAGCCGAGGCCGGTGTCTCGCCGCCACTGCTGTTCCACTACTTCAAGAACAAGAAGGGTTTCCAGAACGCCATCCTCGAGGCCGCCTCGGCCGATCTCGAAGATCGAATGCGACCGGATCCCGAGCTACCCATCACGTCCCAGCTGCGCTCAGGTATCGAGACATTCGTCGACGCCGTTATCGAGCACCCCACCATTTACCTCGCCGTGATGCGTATGGCCGGCAGTGGTGACGTCCGAATGCGCACGATCTACCGAGGCATGCGCCGCACTTTCACCACGTGGATTGTCGCTGCGCTGACGAATCTAGGCATCGAATCGAATGCGACCGTGGAGGCGACAATCGCCGGGTGGCAGGCATTCATGGAGGAAATCGTCGTCAACTGGATCGACGAGCCGACGCTCGAGCGAGGCGAAATGGTCGACCTCTGCGAACGAATCTTCTACCACTGCCTACCGGCAGCGGGCATCAGCGTGGAGCAAATAGTGGCAGCCACCGTTGTCGCGACGGCCAGTGAGTCCGGCGCAACACAACTGTGATCTTCGTGCCGGGGTTTCACAGGTGGTCACGATTGGGTATCTTGCTTGCAGTGGCACTGGACCACGACCCCAACACATGAAGGATCCAACATGGAGTCTGTCGAAAACGTATTGCCCGAGGGTGTCAAGCTCGAAGACGTCTTGAGTGTCCTCAAGGTCGCAGTTGCGGGCATCGGCCTCATCAGCGCACTTTCGGCATTCAGCTGATCGCAAAGCGTCATCAACAGGCCGGACTTCGGGGAGTCCGGCCTGTTTTTTGTTTACGTTCCTGAACAATCCGTGAACTTTTCAGCAACTTCAGCGCAAAGCCGTCATTTCGACCCAAACAAGCGTCCAGTTTGCTAACTTGTGTCTGCGACACAAGGTCGTACAGAAACACCACGCAGACACAACCTTGTACATACACACCTGTACATACGACACGGAGGACCGAAACATGGGTTCCATCAACACCCTCAGCGCCGTCATCGACATCATCAAGGTCGTCCAGCCGTTGATCGCCAAGCTCAACCTCAGCTGATTCGCTTGCACCACACCCCTGCCAGGGCGTAACTCGAAATGGGGCCGACATCGTCGGCCCCATTTTCCGTAGGTGCTCTATCTCAGCCGAGTGCCTTCTTGATCTCTCCTGCCAGTACCGACGCCAGCTGCGGCGGCACCGCATTGCCGATCATCGTGCGCACCGCTCCCCACTTGCCCTCGAAGATGTAGTCGTCGGGAAAGGTCTGGAGGCGAGCAGCTTCTCGAACGGTCAACGATCGCGTGTGTTTCGGATGCACGCTGCGTGAAGCCGAGATCATCCCGAAAGTGGTTCCGACCGTGGACGCCGGCTCGTCCCACCGGAGGCGCTTGTACGTCGTGTTGTACCCGGACGACGGTCGCATGGCCGGATCTTCGTTGTCGTGCGCCGACATTCCTTCTGGTACATCACGCAGCCACCGCAAGACGTGCTCGGGATGTTCGACGGCCCAGTGCAGCGGGTCCGTCTCGCAGGCCTGCCCGGATTCCAGCGGGGCCAGGTCGACGGTGGCGTCGCGGAAAGTCCTCAGCGGTGCAACATCATTCACGCCGTGAGTCTTCGGCGGGAAACGCAGCGGCCCGATACCACTGTCGCGGCGGGTCGCCACGATGAACACTCGTTCCCGGAACTGCGGCACTCCGTAATCCTGCGCATTCACCGTGTTGACCGAGGCGTCATAACCGCATGCAGCCATCTCGCCGAGAATCCGGTCGACGACCATCCCACCGTCCGGGTCTTTCATGCTCAGCAGCAGCCGAACATTTTCCATCACCACGACCTTCGGCCTCACCAGATCGGCGAGCTCGAGTAGGTTCCGGAAGAGATGGTTACGCGGATCGTCGCGGTCTCGCCGGCCGGCGAGACTGAAACCCTGACACGGCGGCCCCCCGGCCAACACATCGATATTCACCTGTGCCAGAAGATCTTTCACCCGGGCTTCGTCGATCGCCCGGATGTCCTCACCGAGGCACTTCGCGCCGGGGAAGTTCCGATCGAAGGTCGCGCGCGCCTCCGGCACGACTTCGATGTATCCCTCCACCGAAAACCCCGCCATCCGAAAGCCTTCGGCCATACCGCCACAACCGGAGAACGCCGTCAATACGGTGGGGCCACCGTTTCCTGCCCCCGCGACCGCACGCCTGGCCACCGAGGCGGGGTCGTTGACCGGTGTCGCTCGACGCGCACGGGTACTACCGCTCGATCGCTTCCGGGGGGCCGCGTACGTGCCCTCACGCTTGGCCGCTTCCAGCGCGGAGAGGGCCGTGAGAACTGCTCGTTCCGCCGGTGGCTTCGGATACGCCTTGTCGAGTTCCCACGCGGAGACGACGGCTGACGAGACTCCCGCCTGGCGGGCGAACTGGAACTGACTGATCCCCACGTGCAAGCGCCGCGATCGCAGGTCCTGTCCCGAAATCAATTCAGTGCCTCACTCATGTGGTCCGCTCGCTCCGGCAGCCCAGACTATCGCAGCCGACCCCGCGAACCAGGACCACACAAGAGAGACCGGCAGGCGATATGCCTGCCGGTCTCCGACACGAGCGGATGACGGGACTCGAACCCGTGTGAACGGCTTTGCAGGCCGGTGCCTAGCCACTCAGCCACACCCGCGTCAGTGAGTAACTCTGCCCCGAGTCGCGGCGCCGAACCACAGTTCCGCTCAGCATGATTCGAGTGCAATCCCACCAACTGTTCCAGTCTCTGGGAAAACCGTGAGCCCTTCGGGAACAAATCGGTCAGTCTCGATGCTGACTCCCTCGGTGGGCGCAGGTCATTCGATTGCGGCCCGACTTTCGACCGAACGACCGAGCAGTTCGCCAGACCAAGACAACCCAGAAGGTTTCATGAGTGCCGAGAACACCGCCATCGCCCCGCCTGTGAAGGCAGCTCCGCTCTTGGAGACGGCCCCGCTGGATACGAGCAGTGTCGACCGCAAGCCGAGCGTCGGGAAGATTCTTGCCCTCGGTTCCATGACTGCACTCGGGCCCTTCACCATCGACATGTACCTGCCCGCGCTGCCGGATATCGGTGCCGATCTCGGGGTCTCGTCGTCAACGGTTCAGCTGACCATCACCGGAACTCTCATCGGCCTCGCACTCGGCCAGCTGTTGGTCGGGCCGCTCTCGGACACTCTCGGCCGCAAAAAGCCGCTGCTTGCCGGAATCGGCGTCCATATCCTGGCTTCGCTGCTGGCGGTCTTCGCACCGAGCATCGCGGTCCTCGGCATCCTGCGGGTTTTCCAGGGCATGGGCGCGGCGGCCGCGGCAGTGGTGACCATGGCGATCGTCCGCGACCTCTACAGCGGTAACACCGTTGCCGTTGTGATGAGCCGGCTGATGCTCGTGCTCGGCGTTGCGCCGATCCTGGCGCCCAGCATCGGTGGCGCCCTCCTCGTCGCCCTCGACTGGCGCGGGATCTTCGTCGTACTGGCACTGATCGGCGTCGGCACAGCGATGATCGGTGCGTTCGGACTGTCCGAAACATTGCCGAAGGAAAAGCGTCGCCCGAGCGGATTGACGTCGGTTCTCCGTACCTACGGTTCGCTGCTCGGCGACCGCACGTTCATGGTCCTCACGCTCGTCTCCAGCGTCGGCATGGCGTCGTTGTTCGCGTATGTCTCCGGCGCGTCGTTTGTCTATCAGGATCAGTACGGCCTCAATCAGCAAGAGTTCGCACTGCTCTTCAGTGCGGGCGCGATTGCGTTGATCGGCGCTTCGCAGGTCAACGTCCGACTGCTCGATCGGTGGACTCCCCAGCAGATCACCAAGTGGGCCCTCGTGGCTGCCGTTGTCTCCGGGGCCGTCGTCATTGCTGTCGCGGTCCTGGAACTGGGCGGGCTCGCCGGATTCGTGATCGCACTGTGGGTCATGGCCGGTGCCATCGGGTTCGTTCTGCCCAACGCCCCGGCGCTGGCGCTCGCTCGTCACGGCGAAGCGGCCGGTACTGCCGCGGCAATGCTCGGGGCATTCCAGTTCGGCGTCGGTGCGGCCATCGCGCCGGCCGTCGGCCTACTGGGAAACACGAGCACAGCCCTGGCCGTCACGATGACGGCGTGTGTGTCGCTCGGTCTGATCGCTCTTCTGGCTACGACCCGAAAGAGTGAATCGGTCTAACCGGCAGCGGAGAACCACTCGCTGTAGAAGGTGGCAAGTCCCAGGACGCACGAGATCGCGACGAAGATCCAGAATCTTGCGATCACGACGGTTTCCGGCCAACCGAGTAACTCGAAGTGATGATGGATCGGGGCCATCTTGAATACGCGTCGACCGGACGATCGGAAGACCAGAACCTGGATGATCACCGACAGGATCTCAGCGACGAACAGGGCGCCGATGATGACCATCAGCAGCTCGGTGTGCGTCGTGACGGACAGGCCGACAACCAGGCCGCCGAGTGCCAAGGAGCCGGTGTCGCCCATGAAGATCTGAGCCGGGGCGGCATTCCACCAGAGGAAGCCGAGGCACGCCCCGCCTGCGGCGGCAGCGACGATCGCTAGATCGAGAGGGTCACGAACGTCGTAGCAACCGGCGGCAGGCTCGAGGACACACGAGTTCCGGTACTGCCAACCGGCGATGACGACGTAGGTCCCCAGGATCATGCCCATCGAACCGGCCGCGAGACCGTCGAGGCCGTCGGTGAAATTGACGGCGTTGGACCAGGCGAACACCAGAATGCAGAAGAAGACCACAAAGCCGATGGCACCCATGGAGAACACCGAGATGTCACGAACATGGGACAGGTACTGGCTTCCGGGAGTGACTCCGTTGTTGTTGGAGAACTGCAGGAACAAAATGCCGAAGATGATGGCACTCGCCAGCTGACCGACGGTCTTCGCTGTCTTGTTGAGCCCGAGATTGCGCTTCTTACGGATCTTGATGAAGTCGTCGAGAAAGCCGACGATTCCCAGTGACGTGGCGAGCGCGAGAACCAGCCAACCGGATGCAGACAGCCGCGGTAGCCGCGAGCCGAATCCGATGATGTGTGCCGCCAGGTAGCCCGCCCACATGCCGGCGATGATCGCGATCCCGCCCATCGACGGGGTGCCACGCTTGCCCTGATGACTCTGCGGACCCTCGATCCGAATCTCGTGCCCGAGCCCCTGCCGCGAAAGCACACGAATGAGAAACGGAGTCAGGAAGAGCGCGACGAACAACGAGACGCCACCCGCTACGAGGATTGAAATCACCCGTGGGACTCTACAGACGTAAGCGGCTGCGACACACAATCAGACAAGGCACCCGACCGCTTGCCAGCATGGGATGATCGAACTTATGTCTCCCCCCGCGCCGCTCCCCCTCGACCCCATCGAAGAGGCGCATCGTCAGTGGACGAAGCACGGTTGGAGCGATGTCGCCGACGGTATGGCTGCGGTCACGTCGGTGATGCGTGCGCAGCAGATCATGATGGCGCGGGTCGAAGAGGTACTCAAGCCTCTCGGGCTGACCTTCGCCCGCTACGAACTCCTGACGCTTCTCACCTTCACCAGGTCGGGCGCACTCCCGATGGCCAAGGCAAGTGCCCGACTCCAGGTTCACCCCACCAGCGTCACCAATGCCGTCGACCGTTTGGAGAAAGCGGAGTTGGTCAGGCGGGTCCCGCATCCCAGCGATCGCCGTGCGACGCTCATCGAGATCTCCGACGCGGGTCGCGCGCTGGCCCTCGAAGCCACCGAAATGCTCAACAGCAAGGTGTTCGCTCACCCCGGACTCCAGCAGGACAAGCTCGAGCAATTGGTGACGATCCTCACTGAACTTCGCAAGACTGCGGGTGACTTCGACACCGGCGGCGCACCGACCAAGTGGTGAACCGACCACCCGTACACACAAAGAAACTGCCCTCACACTCTCGACGAGTGTGAGGGCAGTTTCAGCGCTGTTGAAATTCGGCGCTGTTGAAATTCAGCGATGCTTGAATTCTGCCGACCGCTTCTCCACGAACGCGGTCATGCCTTCCTTCTGATCCTCCGTCGCGAAGGTCGAGTGGAACACCCGACGCTCGAAGCGGACGCCCTCGGCGAGGGTGGTCTCGAAGGAGCGGTTGACTGCTTCCTTGGCCATCATCGCAATCGGCAGCGACATCTCGGCGATGGTGGTTGCGGTCTTCAGGGCATCGTCGAGCAGATCGGCGGCCGGAACGATCCGGGCAACCAGGCCTGCACGTTCGGCTTCTTCTGCGTCCATGTTGCGGCCGGTGAGGCACAGCTCCATGGCCTTGGCCTTGCCCACGGCGCGCGTAAGGCGCTGCGAGCCACCGATACCCGGAATGACACCGAGCTTGATCTCGGGCTGGCCGAACTTCGCGGTATCCGAAGCGATGATGAAATCGCAGAGCATCGCCAGTTCGCAGCCACCACCGAGCGCGTATCCGGAGACGGCGGCGATCAGCGGCTTACGAGCTGCTGCGACGCGATCCCACGGGGTGAAGAAATCCTCGACGTATGCGTCCATGTACGTCTTGGACTGCATTTCCTTGATGTCGGCACCGGCGGCGAAGGCGCGCTCGGAACCGGTGATCAGGATGGCTCCGATGCCGCTGTCCGCTTCGAGGTCGGCAACCGCGGCGACGACCTCGTTCATCAGCTCGGAGTTCAGCGCGTTGAGAGCCTTCGGGCGGTTGAGCGTGATGACGCCGACGCGACCCTTACGCTCGAGGATGATGGTGTTGAAGTCGGTCACTACTGTCCTTCGGTCGAACGGTCACGGATGTCGTTGATGATGGCAGAGAAGTCCTGACCGCCACCGCCCGCGGCATGGAAGCGACTGTAGAGCTCGGCGGCCTTGAGTCCGATCTCCGCATCGACGCCGTTGTTGCGCAGCGCATTTGCTGCCAGACCCAGGTCCTTGTCCATCAGTGCAACAGCAAAGCCAGGCTGGTAGTCGTTGTTGGCCGGGCTGGTGGGCACCGGTCCCGGTACCGGGCAGTTGGTGGTCAGTGCCCAGCACTGCCCCGAGGCGTTGGACGCCACGTCGAAGAGCGCTTGGTTGCTCAGGCCGAGCTTTTCGCCCAACACGAACGCCTCGCTGATCGCGATCATCGAAATGCCGAGGATCATGTTGTTGCAGATCTTGGCTGCCTGGCCGACACCGGCGTCGCCGCAGTGAACGACCTTGCGGCCCATCACGTCCAGCAACGGTGACGCGGCTTGGAAGTCAGCCTCGGAACCGCCGACCATGAATGCCAGCGTGCCTGCGGTAGCCCCGACGACTCCACCGGAGACCGGTGCGTCGACGCTGCGGTGACCGGCCGCTTCGGCCTTGTCGTGTGCCTCGCGGGCGTCGGCGACGTCGATGGTGGAACAGTCGATGAACAGCGTGCCCGGTGTTGCCACCGGCAGCAGCTCTTCGTACAGACCCAGAACGTGCTTACCGCTCGGCAGCATCGTGATCACGACGTCGGCACCGCGAACGGCGTCGACCGCCGAATCCGCCACCGATGCACCGTCTTTGACTGCCTGCTCCAGCGCCGCAGGTGCCAGGTCGAAACCGACGACCTTGTGTCCGGCCTTGACAAGATTGGCCGCCATCGGGCCACCCATGTGACCGAGTCCGATAAATCCAATGGTGCTCATTAGTGATGCTCCTTCGGCGGTGATCAGTTGCCTTGCGGTTGAGGGGCGAGTCCGAGCTCGTTGTCGCCCAGCGGGGCGAAGTAGGCGTCGACGGATTCTGCCGTGACGTCGTCGAGAGTTGCCGGCAACCACTTCGGGTTTCGGTCCTTCTCCACGACCTGGGCGCGAATGCCCTCGACCAGATCGTGTGAGGCGAGCGCAGCGGTCGAGACCCGGAACTCCTCGTTGAGGACTTCTTCCAAGCTTGCTGCTTCCTTGGCATGCCGCAGAGATCGCAGGGTCACCGACAGTGCAATCGGGGACTTGCCGAGAATCTGCTCCGCTGCCTTCTCCGCTTCGGGGATTCCACTTGCGCGAAGACGCTCGACGATGGTGGATACGTCGTCGGCCGAGTACGCGGCGTCGATCCAGCTCTGCTGGGCCAACAGTTCCGACACCGGAGCCGGCTCCGCGTACTGCGCCACGGCGTCGGCAACCGAAGACGACGCGAGTGCGGCGATGAACGTCTCGATGTTCTCCGACGGGATGAAGTGGTCAGCGAAACCTGCTGCGATGGCATCGCCAGCGCTCAGTCGCGCCGTGGTGAGCGCGATGTGCGTCCCGAGTTCACCGGGAGCACGCGAGAGCAGGTAAGTTCCGCCCACGTCTGGAATGAAACCGATTCCGGTCTCGGGCATTCCGATCATCGAGCGCTCGGTCACGATGCGAATGTCGCCGTGTGCGGACACTCCGACGCCACCGCCCATGACGATCCCGTCCATGATCGCGACGTACGGCTTCGGGTAGTTCGCGATCTCGGAGTTGAGGATGTACTCCTCACGCCAGAAGTCGAGCGAACCGGTCTTGCCGTCCTTGGCGTCATGGTAGATCGAGACGATGTCGCCGCCGGCGCACAGACCACGCTCGCCGGCGCCCGTGAGTACGACTGCCTTGACGTCGTCGTCGGACTTCCATTCCTCGAGGGCCTTGGCCATCGCCTTGACCATCGAGTGGTTGAGGGCGTTGATCGCCTTGGGACGGTTGAGAGTGATGAGCCCCAGTCCGTCACGCTTTTCGATCAATACCTCGAGCTCGTCGCTCATGCTGCTCCCTGCTTTCCCTGACCTGATGCGACCACGCTGCGGGCGATGACCACCCTCATGATCTCGTTGCTGCCTTCGAGGATCTGATGAACCCGAAGATCGCGGACGATCTTCTCGATCCCGTACTCAGCAAGATAGCCGTACCCGCCGTGAAGCTGGAGGGCCTTGTTGGCTACGTCGAATCCGGTGTCGGTGGCAAAGCGCTTGGCCATCGCACACAACTCCACGACGTCGGACGCTCCGTCTTCGAGTGCGGCAGCGGCGCGCCACAGCAACGTCCTGGCCGCTTCGAGTTCGGTATGCATGTCGGCGAGCTGGAACTGCAGGGCCTGCGACTCGATCAGTGCCGAACCGAAAGCTTTGCGGTCCACCAGATATGCGACTGCCTTCTCCAGCGCCGCCTGGGCCCCACCGACCGAGCAGGCGGCGATGTTCAGCCGGCCGCCGTTGAGACCCTTCATAGCGATGCGGAAGCCGCTGCCCTCTTCACCGAGCATGTTGGCGGCAGGAACTCGCACGTCTTCGAAGATCACCTGACGGGTGGGCTGCGCGTTCCAGCCCATCTTGACCTCGTTGGCACCGAACGACAGTCCGGGCGAATCCTTGGGCACGATGAACGCCGAGATCCCCTTGGCACCGGCAGATCCGGTGCGCGCCATCACGACGTACACGTCGGAAGTGCCTGCGCCGGAGATGAACTGCTTGACGCCGTTGAGGATGTAGTCGTCGCCGTCACGAACGGCCTTGGTGCTCAGGCCCGCAGCATCCGAGCCCGCACCGGGTTCGGTGAGGCAGTAGCTGCCCAGTTGATCCATCGAGCAGAGTCCGGGGACCCATTTGTGGCGCTGTTCGTCGTTGCCGAACTGGTCGATCATCCACGTGACCATGTTGTGGATGGAGATGTACGCGGCGATCGACGGATCGCCCTTGGCCAGCTCTTCGAAGATCCGTGCAGCGTCGACGCGGCTCAGTTCACTGCCACCCACGTCTTCACGAATGTAGATACCGCCCATCCCCAGGGACGCCGCCTTACGGAGGACGTCCACCGGGAAATGCTTGGTCTGATCCCACTCCACTGCGTTGGGCGCCAGATGCTCGGCCGCGAAGTCGCGGGCAGTGTCACGAATCGCCCGCTCGTCATCGGTCAGAGTAAACATGGAAAGTGTTCCGATCAGTTCATCGTGGGGATGACGAAGTGGTTGGTCTCTTCCTTCTTGCCGGAAGGCCAGCGCTGCGTCACGGTCTTGGTCTTGGTGTAAAAGCGGAAGGAGTCGGGACCGTGCTGGTTCAGGTCACCGAATCCGGAGCGCTTCCAGCCACCGAAGGTGTGGTACGCGATCGGGACCGGGATCGGCACGTTCACGCCGACCATGCCGACGTTGACGCGAGCGGTGAAGTCACGCGCGGTGTCGCCGTCGCGGGTGAAGATGGAGACGCCGTTGCCGTACTCGTGTTCGGTCGGAAGACGCAGTGCCTCTTCGTAATCGGCAGCGCGGACCACCTGAAGGACGGGTCCGAAGATCTCTTCCTTGTAGATGCGCATGTCCGAGGTGACGTTGTCGAACAGGGTTGCGCCGGCGAAGAATCCACCTTCGTGGCCTTCGAGGGTGAAGCCGCGGCCGTCGACGACTGCCGTTGCGCCCTCGTCGATGCCGATCTGCACGTAGTTGTTGACGCGGTCGAGGGCATCCTGGCAAACGAGCGGTCCGAAATCGACGCCTTCGTCGTCACTGCGACCGATCTTGAGCTTCGCGACGCGCTCCTTCAGCTTCGCGACAAGAGCGTCCGCGGTCTCCTCGCCGACGGGAACGGCAACCGAGATGGCCATGCAACGCTCGCCGGCGCTGCCGTAGCCCGCACCGATCAGGGCGTCGGCAACCTCGTCGAGGTCGGCGTCCGGCATGACGATCGCGTGGTTCTTGGCGCCACCGAAGCACTGTGCGCGCTTGCCGTGAGCTGCGGCCGTCTCGTAGATGTACTGAGCGATCGGCGTGGAGCCGACGAAGCCGACGGCCTTGATGCGATCGTCGGTGAGCAGGACGTCGACAACTTCCTTGTCACCGTTGACCACGTTGAACACACCTGCGGGCAGTCCTGCTTCGAGGAACAGCTCGGCCAGGCGCAGCGGGACGGAGGGGTCACGCTCGGAGGGCTTGAGGATGAAGGCGTTACCGGCGGCGAGGGCGGGGCCGGCCTTCCACAGCGGGATCATCGCGGGGAAGTTGAAGGGCGTGATGCCGGCAACGACGCCGAGCGGCTGACGCATGGAGTACACGTCGATACCGGTGCCGGCACTCTCGGTGAATTCACCCTTGAGCAGGTGCGGAGCGCCGACGGCGAACTCGATGACCTCGAGGCCACGCTGGATGTCGCCCTTGGCGTCGGCGACGGTCTTGCCGTGCTCGGACGAGAGGAGGCGGGCCAGAGAATCCATCTCGGCCTGGGCGAGCTGCAGGAACTTCATCAGCACGCGGGCACGCTTCTGCGGGTTGAACGCTGCCCACACCTGCTGCGCCTCTTCGGCATTGGCGATGATGGCTTCGGTCTCGGCCTTGCTCGCGAGGGGGACGCGGGCCTGCACCTTGCCGGTGTTGGGATCGAACACGTCCGCAAATCGATCAGATGTCCCGGGAACACGCTTGCCACCGACGAAGTGCGTCAACTCATGAACCGTCGCATTTTCAACCATTGTGCTAACCCGTTCCTTGCTCGTATGGACCGCCCAGGAGGCAGCAGTGAATATGTCTACCATCCTATAGTTGGATGTCCATGTATGTCTAGAGCCCAAGGGCTGTGCGCCTTTATTAACCGCGGGGGGTTAATAAAGGCGCACAGCGCGGAGCGCGGCTGCCGCTTCCTGCGCGACTACTGCATCGGTGACGTCGTATCCGTCCGATCCCCCACCAGGTCCGCCGGAAACTGCGACAACCTTGCGCGCCGAGAGATGCACCGCATCGACGCCGACGGCAGCGATTGCCGGGATGTCGTCGACGGTTATTCCGCCACCGGCCATGATCTGGATCCGGCCCGCGGCATGTTCGACCATTCGACCGATCTCGTCGAGTCCCTCATTGCAAGTGTCCGCACCCCCGGACGTCAGCACGCGGGTCACGCCCAGGTCGATCAGTTCGTCCAGCGCGGTCAGACGGTCGGTCACCACGTCCATCGCACGATGTACTGTCACCTCGACCCGCGCGCGGTCCACGCATCCGATGATGCGGCGCAGCACGACGGTGTCGATCGAATAATCTTCTGTCAGCGCGCCGATCACGATGCCGGAAGCTCCACCGGCCACAGCAGCATGTACGTCGTGCTCCATCACCCACACTTCGTCGGGTGAGAACACAAAACCTCCGGCGCGCGGACGGATCAGCGGGTGAACCGCGATCCCCACTTCCGACACAGCCTCGATCACTCCGATGCTGGGCGTCAATCCCCCCGTCGGGCCGAGTGCCGCACACAACTCGACTCGAGTCGCTCCCACCGAACGCGCGATCCTCGCCCCCCGCACGTCCTGCACAGCCAGCTCCAGAACCGTCATGTCAGAAGGACTGCCACGACGGCTTGTGTTCGAGCGCATACCGGTAGTAGTCGGCAAGTTTGAGTGAACTGGCCGCAGCTTCGTCGATGACGACGGTGACATGGCGATGCAATTGCATCACCGAAGCCGGGCAGAAAGCAGACAACGGACCTTCGACGGCAGCGGCGATCGCGTCAGCCTTGCCTTCTCCGGTCGCGATCATCACCAGATGCCTTGCATCGCTGATGGTTCCGAGCCCCTGGGTGAGCACGTGATGTGGGACGTCGTCCACACCGTCGAAGAAGCGTGCGTTGTCGATCCGGGTCTGCTCGGTCAGCGTCTTCACGCGGGTTCTCGAGGTCAACGACGATCCGGGCTCGTTGAAGCCGATGTGGCCGTCGGTACCGATGCCGAGCAACTGCACGTCCACTCCCCCGGCCGCCGCGATGCTCTGGTCGTACCGGGCGATCTCCTGCTCCGGGCACGGCGCTTCACCGTTGGGACTGGACACCATCGCGGGATCCAGGTTGACGTGATCGACGAACTCCGACCGAATCACCGAGTAGTACGACTGCGGATGGCGTTTCGGCAATCCCAGGTACTCGTCGAGCAGGAATGCCCGAGCCAGCGAGAAGTCGAGTTCGGCGTCGCGATGCCTCGCTGCCAGTTCACGATAGGTTCCGATCGGCGACGACCCCGTTGCGAGACCGAGCGTCGTCGCCCCGGCTCTGACGTAGCCTTCGACGATGTCCGCGACGGTCGAGTCGACCTCCGCGGGTGTCGGCTGAATTACGATTTCCATGATTTTTCCTTTCCGGCGACTTTTCCGCCGAGTAGTACACGCCCCAGGCGCAAGTGACGATCGGTGATCAGGATGTCGGCTCGGCAGCCCACGGCCAGCGATCCGATCAGGTCGCCGAGCCCCAGCAGATGCGCTGGGCTCCGAGTTGCCGCTGCGACAGCGTCTTCCAGCGCGACGCCGCCGTCGAAGACGGTGCTGCGCAGCACGTCGAGCAACCTCGCGGTCCCTCCGGCGATCGCGCCGACCGAGCCGTCGGTCGTCGCGAGCCGTGCGACGCCCGCCTGTACGGTGACGTCGAGCGCACCGAGTTGGTAGTCGCCGTCGTCCATTCCCGCAGCGGCCATCGAATCGCTGACCAAGGCGATCTGGTCCGGTCCGACAGCGTCGAAGACCATCGACACGGTCTCGGGCGCAAGATGCACACCGTCTGCGATCAGTTCCACCACCATCTCGCCTCTCGCGGCAGCCGCCAGGCACGCCGCGACGGGACCCGGAGATCGATGGTGCAGGGGCGGCATCCCGTTGAAGAGGTGGGTCGCGCTGATCTGTCCGGCCCAATCCCCGTGCACCGCAGCATCGATGCGCGCCGACGTCGTTGCCGCGTCGGCATCGGTGTGACCGAAACTCGGCACGATGTTGCGATGACGCATGATCGCGAGCAACTCTTCGAAATTCTCGGTCTCGGGCGCCAAGGTCATGGACCGCACGGTCCCCCGCGCAGCGTCACACACGGCTTCGAGCAGATCCGGATCACCGGGAATGATCGCTGCCGGATCCTGGGCACCGCAGCGGACGCCGTTGATGAACGGCCCCTCGAGGTGGATACCCAGAAGTTCTCCGCGTTCGACCAGATCGGCGAGCATCGTTGCTTGTCGCACCAGATCTGCGCGCGGTGCGGAGACCAGGCTGGCCAGCATTCCGGTCGTGCCGTGCTCACAATGATGCGCCGCCGCGCGGCTCGCTCCATCGGCGTCGGTGTTCGGGAAACCGGCGCCCGCGGCGCCGTGGCTGTGGACATCGATCAAGCCGGGCATGATCACCGTGTCGGTGCGTTCCGGAATGACGACGACAGGTGCGGAAGCCACGTAGTCCGCAGCCGAGCCGACCCAACTGATCTTTTCGCCGTCCACGACGACGACTCCGTCGTGAATCTTCCCGGCCGGAGATCCGATCACCGTTCCCCGCAATACGATCGGATCGCCGACAGCAGCAGCCGAGCCTGATGTACTCATGCCGACTCGCGAATCCGCGCGACGGCCGCTCTACCCTCGATCGGGTTTCGCGCGCCCCGCGCCGCCGCGGCCATGTCCTTGCACACCGCCAGATCGAGAGAGGCCAGTTGCGCGCGAACTGCGCCCAATGCCGGGACCGACATCGACAGACTCGTCACGCCCAAACCGACCAGAACCGGAGCCAACAGCGGGTCAGACGCGGATTCTCCGCACACACCAACAGGTTTTCCGGCATCGGCGCCCGCCTGACCGACCATCGCGATCAGATCGAGGACCGCCGGCTGCCACGGATCGAGCAGTTGCGCCAGGCCTCCGGCCATACGATCCACGGCGCAGGTGTACTGGCTCAGATCATTGGTACCGATACTGACAAAATCGAGGTGCTCGAGGATATCCTTCGCCCGCAACGCTGCAGCTGGAACCTCGATCATCGCTCCGACCTTGCCGATCCCCCGCGAACGCGCAAGTTCTGCAAAGTCTTTCGCCTCGTCGGCCGTAGCTACCATCGGCGCCATGACCCACAGATCGGCACCCGTCGCATTGCCTGCCGCCGCGAGGGCGTCGAGCTGGCTGATGAGCGTGTCGGGATAAACCGTGCCGACACGGAGCCCGCGGATACCAAGGGCCGGATTCTCCTCGATCCCGAGATCGAGAAACGGCAACGGCTTGTCCGAACCCGAATCGAGAGTGCGGACCACCACCTTCTGTCCGGCGAAGTGCCCGAGCACCGACGCGTACGTCTGTGCTTGCTCCTCCACCGACGGCGCGTCGTGACGCCCGAGATACGAGAATTCGGTACGGAACAGTCCGACGCCCTCGCAATCCGCCGCTCCGGCCCGCGCGGCGTCCTCGAGGGTTCCGATGTTGGCCGACAACCTCACCGCGAACCCGTCACGCGTGCGTCCTGGACCCTGTGCCGAAGCCGACTGCTCTGCCACGAACGATGCTTCGAGGACAGCGCGCTCGCGCATTTCTGCCGAGGGATCGATGGTGACCGTCCCGGTGGTGCCGTCGAGGATGAGAAGTTTTCCCTCCGCCAGCAGATCGGTTCCCGAGCAGTTGACCACGGCCGGGATTCCGAGCGACTTCGCCAAGATTGCGGTGTGGCTGGTCGGACCTCCTTCGGCAGTCAACAATCCGACCACGTCACTGGTGCCCAACGTCGCTGTATCCGCCGGAGCGAGGTCGCGCGCCACCAGGATGTACGGATGACCGGGAGCGGGGATTCCGGGCATCGGCTCCCCTCGAAGAACGGCCACGGCTCGCTGCCCGAGATCGCGCAGATCGGTTGCCCGTTCGGCCATGTACCCGCCGAGCGCCGTGAGCTTTTCACAGAAGGCGTCGAAGGCGACTGCGACGGCGTGTGCAGTCGGCAGCCCCGATTCCAGGTTCGCCTTGGCCGCCTTCACGATGCCCGCGTCGCGCGCCATCGCAGCCGACGTCGTCAGGATCTCCGCGGAGACGCCCTCGACTGCCTTTGCACGCGAGAGCAGTTCCTCCGCGACGGCGTCCAGTGCCTCACGGATCCTGATCAGCTCCGCCTCGGGACTGCCTGTGATCGGGTCCGACGCCGAGGTCGGCTCAGGCGTGGAGAATCGCAACCACGGCGCGCAGACCGAACCCGCGCTCACTCCGATACCCGCGATGCGGTTGTCCACACTCGCCGTCATCAGGCTTCGTCCAGTTCGGATGCGAGAAGCTCTGCGAGCGAACCGACCGCAGCGTCGGCGCCGTCACCGTCAGCACGCAAGGTCACCGAATCCCCGAATGCTGCACCGAGAGTCATGACAGACAACATGCTGGAGGCATCGACGGGTTCGCCGTCGCCGAGCGCGATGGTGACGTCTACCGGTAGATCGGCTGCGGCGCGCGCGAAGAGCGCTGCGGGTCGTGCGTGGAGTCCGACGCGGGATCCGATTGTCGTGGTTGCGATCGCCATGTTCAGCGTCCTTCCAGTTCCTTGTCGAGCTTGTTTTCCAGTTCGGCGACGAGCGGGGCGTCGGTGCGGCTGTCACCTTCGGCAGCCAGTGCCAGTTCGGCTTCGAGCAGCGCTGGGTCGGGCTCACCTGCAGCCACCTCGACCTCTTCTTCTCGTCCTGGCGTGCGCAGATTCCACTTCTTGATGACGAAGCTGAAAAGGAAGTAGTAGATCACGGCGTAGCCGAGTCCGATCGGGATCAACATCCATGCGTTGGTTGCCTTGCCGAAGTTCAACACGTAGTCGAAGAAGCCTGCGGAGAACGTGAATCCGTCGTGAATCCCGAGCGCATTGACCAAGGCCATCGACGTTCCGGTCAGGAGCGAGTGGATGACGTACAGGGGCCACGCGACGAACATGAAGGAGAATTCGAGCGGCTCGGTGATACCGGTGAGGAATGCGGTCAGGCCGGTGGAGAGCATGATGCCGCCGACGAGCTTCTTCTGAGAAGGCTTGGCGTTACGCCAGATTGCGAAGGCTGCAGCGGGGAGGGCGAACATCATGATCGGGAAGAAGCCGGTCATGAACGTACCGGCGGAGGGGTCGCCGGCGAAGAACCGGTTGAGGTCACCGCGAACGATTTGACCGCTCGCGTCCTGGTAGTCGCCGATCAGGAACCACACGGCGGAGTTCAAGATGTGGTGCAGGCCCGTGGGGATCAGGAGGCGGTTCGCTGCGCCGTAAATGCCGCCGCCCACAACGGTATTGGAAGCAACTGCTTCACCGACCCAGTTGAGGCCGGAGTTGAACAAGGGGTACACGAATGCCATCAGGACACCGACCACAAGACCGGTGATCGCTGTCAGGATGGGAACGAGCCTGCGCCCGTTGAAGAACCCGAGATAATCGGGAAGCTTCGTTCGATAGAACCGCTGCCACAAGATCGCCGACAGCAAGCCCATCACGATACCGGCGAGCACACCGTAGTTGATCAGGGATTGATCCCCGTTCGGGTCCGTCTTCCCTTCGAGGACGATCGGCGACATCGCCTTGAACACGCCGTCGATCACCATGTAGCCGACGACGGCTGCCAAGGCAGTCGATCCGTCGGCCTTCTTGGCCCAGCCGATCGCGATACCGACGGCGAAGATCAGCGGCAGCCACGTGAAGACTGCTTGTCCTGCCGCAGAGATCACTGCAGCAGCACTGTGCATCGAACTGAATCGCCCGAGCAGGTCGTCCTGGCCGAGGCGGAGCAAGATTCCCGCAGCCGGCAGAACGGCGATCGGAAGCATCAAGCTTCGGCCGAGGCGTTGAACCCCGGCGAACACTTTCGATTCCTTCTTCGGGGTGTCTTCGAGAGTCATCAAGGACCTTCTTCGTTCGCCGGGCCGCGTCGCGATCGGCCGCTGGTTCTGGAAATTCGGGTGTCGTACACGTGCAGGTTTCGTGAAAATGCAGGTCACGGTTCTTGCTCGGAAGTGAGGCCGAAACCGTTTTGTCGAAACTGTTGTGGAGCCGGACTTCCAACGGGTACTGTCCGGTCATAACCAGTTGTAGTTTTACCTGGTGGAGGCGAGTTGTCAACACCCAAATGTGACATACGTAACCGGGATAGCCTTGACCAGCAACTAGTCAGCCCACCTGCACGACCGTTCAACGATCACGACCAACCCGACAATCAGGAGCAGCAAATGTCGAAAGCGGAAGCAATCATCAAGGGCCTCGGCGGCGCAGAGAACATCGTCGAGATCGAGGCTTGCATCACCCGCCTGCGTACCGAGGTCAAGGACGGAGCGAAGGTGAACGAGTCCGCTCTCAAGGCTGCCGGCGCACACGGCGTACTCAAGGCCGGAACGGTTGTCCAGGTCATCGTCGGGCCCGAGGCCGACACCCTTGCCGAGGACATCGAGGACATCCTGTGACGGTCGTCCTCGCCCCGCTCCCCGGTCGGGTCGTCGCACTCGCTGACGTACCGGACCCGGTGTTCGCTCAGCAGATGGTCGGCTCGGGCGTCGCGATCGAACCCGCTCGCGGTCAGGGCCCACTCACGGTCGTGGCGCCGATCAGCGGAAAGATCCTGAAACTTCACCCCCACGCGTTCGTGATCTTCGGCGAGAAGGCCACCGGCGTGCTGGTCCATATCGGCATCGACACGGTCAAGCTGGAAGGCGACGGATTCACCCTCATCGCCGCCGAGGGTGACACCGTCGATGCGGGTGATCCCATTGTCAGCTTCGATCCAGCGCACATCGACACGACCGGTTACTCGGCGATCTGCCCGGTAGTCGTGATGGATTCCAAACCGGACACCGTCGAATCCCCTTCCGTCGGTGGGGACGTCGCCACTGGCGACACTCTGTTCGACTGGTCGGCGTAACGCAAAGGGCGAGCACACCGGAAGGTGTGCTCGCCCTTTCGCTTCGAACGATGACTATTGGTCGCCGCGCGTTTTGGGCCGCGCTTGGCCCTGGACTTCCATCTGCAACTGGTAGCGGTCGGATCGGTACCAACTGCGAGTGTGCTCGACCGGTGCGATCTCGCTGAACGACACTCGATCGAAGTACAGAACCGGAGCGCCCTTACGAGTGCCCAGGAGAGTCGCGATCTCCGTACTGGCACCATCGGCACTGACTGTCTGCTCTGCCCGATCGATCGGCTTGTCGTACTTGTCGGCGGTTGCCCGATAGATCGAACCCGTCAAGTCCATGTCGAGTAAACCCGGCAACAGTTCGGGATTGAACCAGCCGTCGTCCACGCTCACCGGCTCGCCGTCGGCAAGGCGCAAGCGCTTGACGTGGTAACCGTCGGAACCCGGTCGCATATTCAGTGCGGCAGCAGTGTTTTCGGGGACCGGCCCCTGTTCGCTGACCAGGACCACTGTCGTGGGGTGATGCCCCTGGGCGCGCATTTCCTCGGTGAAGGATGCAAGGTGCAGCTTGGATTGGACAGCACGGTGCGCAACGAAGGTTCCCTTGCCACGCACGCGAACGAGGTGTCCGTCATTGACCAGTTGCCCGATTGCCTCGCGAACGGTGATCCGACTGACGCCGTAGTCCTGCATCAGGTTTCGCTCGCTGGTCATCAAGTCGCCAGGCTGGAGTTCTTGGGTGCACTTGCGCAGGAGAATGGTGCGCAACTGTTCGTGTTTGGGTATTGCGCTGTCGCGCAAATGAACGGGCATCACAGCGACTGTCCCTCCGAGAAATGAATAGTCGTCTATTCGCCGACGACAACGACCTGAAATCGCAGGCAGGTCCCGACCGGACCGGTCCAATTAACGATACTGGAATTTACGACAGGAAACTAGCACCAGTCCGGAGTTGTCCGATTTCAACCGTCCAACCGTCGGTAGATGGACCGTATTTCGTCCAAGGCGACGTTCTGCTGAGCCATGTCCAATCCCAATGCCGCAACCGCCTCGCGCAACCGCCTGATATCCAGATCGTCGATCGCCGCGCGAAAAGGCACCTTCGGTAGCGCAGGGAGGGCAGCCGCGATTCCGAACCAATTCTCGACGTCCACCGAAACAGTCGACTCGTCTTCCACTCCCCCGATCAACTGCTCCAGGTCGACCCCGCGAAGTCTCAGCAACCTGAGCGGATCGGTGTCGATTCGCTCCGCGGTCAAGAACGCCACGGCCGCAGCGTGTTTGCACGGCCAACCGACATCGGGGCAGGTGCAGTCGAAGCGAAAAGCCGACGGGCCGTCCGGTATCAGTTGAGCAGCAAGCATGTCCGGGACAACGCCGGACACCAGTGCGGCAAGACTTCCCGGCACGCGGCGGATCTTGGTGATGATGTCGTCGATATCCGATTGGTCAAGGGTGTCGATCGACAGCGTGGAAACGAACGGTTGAAGTTGGCTGCCCTGAACCTCGGCCGTCACCACTCCTGGTTCGATGTCGAGCGCCAAGACCTGACCCGAACGCGCATACGTTCGCCCACGCGTGACACGAGGTTTGTCGCCGATCTCTTCGACGACCCGAACAAAAGCCTTGCCCCAGAACGTCCTCCCGAACGCTGGACGAGGCTTGACCGGCGCGGGTGCTCGCCGTCGAGGCCCGGTGTACTCACTGAAATCGGGGCCTTTACCGCGCGGACTCATTCGCCCACCGCGTCGTCGCCGAGTCGCAACAACTCGTCCAGTTGCTCGACGCTCATCTCCGTCACCCAGTTCTCACCGGTCCCGACTGCAAGTTCGGCGAGTTCACTTTTACTCGCGATCATCGTGTCGATTCGCTCTTCCAAGGTTCCGACGCACACCATCTTGCGTACCTGAACGTTCTTTCTCTGACCGATGCGGAAGACACGGTCCGTCGCCTGGTTCTCTACCGCCGGGTTCCACCATCTGTCGAGGTGAACCACATGGTTGGCCGCCGTGAGATTCAGACCCGTGCCGCCGGCCTTGAGCGAGAGCACCATGATGGGCGGGCCGCCTTCACCTTGGAATGCCTCGACCATGGCGTCGCGCCCGGCTTTCGACACTCCGCCGTGGAGAAACGGAACTTCGGTGGTGAACCGGTCGGCCAGGTACGGCACCACCAATTCGCCGAACTCACGAAACTGTGTGAACAACAGAACCTTCTCGTCGTCGCCGATGACCGACTCGACGATGTCCTCGACCAGTCCGAGCTTTCCCGAACGGTGTTGCCCGCGGCGCATCACCGGCGAACCGTCGCGCAGGAAGTGCGCGGGATGATTGCACACCTGTTTGAGTTTGGTCAGCGCAGACAGGACGGCGCCCTTGCGCTTCATCCCTTCCGTCCCCTTGATCTGCGCCATCATCTCGTCCACCACGGCGCGGTACAACGCGGCCTGCTCTTCGCTGAGATTCGCTCGAACCGTCATCTCCAACTTCTCCGGGAGATCCGCGATCACGGCGGGATCGGTCTTCACGCGCCGCAGCACAAAGGGGGACGTGACGGCTCGCAGTCGCGAGACGGCAAGCTGATCTTTTTCCCGCTCGATCGGTACGACAAACCTTTTGCGGAACATCTGCTCCGAGCCGAGTACACCGCGATTGGCAAAATCGAGGATTGACCGCAGCTCGTCCAGTCGGTTCTCCACCGGCGTTCCGGTCAGAGCAACGCGATGATCCGCGGGGATGCTGCGAGCAGCGCGGGCCTGAGATGTCTTGGCGTTCTTGATGTGTTGAGCCTCGTCGAGCACTACGCGCCGCCAGTCGAGATCCTTGAGGGCCGCGACGTCGCGGGTCATGAGCGCGTAGGTGGTGATCACGAGGTCACTCTCACGAACTGCCTGTTCCAACTCCGCCCCGGTAGCGCGATCCGAACCGTGATGAACGTAGACGCGCAAGCTCGGTACAAATCGCGCCGCTTCACGCTGCCAGTTTCCCACGACCGACATCGGGCACACCAAAAGTGTTGCTGTCTTGGACTTCTCGTGCGCAAGTAACGCCAACAGTTGCAGCGTCTTACCCAGACCCATGTCGTCGGCCAGAACGGCGCCGAGCCCGAGGGCACTCATGTACGCCAACCAGTCGAGACCGCGTCGTTGATACGGACGCAAAGTCGCGTTGACCGTCGACGGTACCGCGACCTGCCGCGGAGCCACCGACTGGTCGAGCAGTGCCGAGGCCCATCCGGTTGCTTTCACTTCATCGACCGGCAGGTCTTTGAGGTCGTCGGCGATCAAGTCCTTGATCAGATCGACGATCGCTCGGTCCCCGCTCGAGTGCCGCTGACTGACAAAACGAGCCGCGCGGGCCAGGACGTCTTTGTCCGCCTGAACCCACTCGCCGCGCAACTGGACCAGATCGGACTTCGCATCGACGAGTCGGATCATTTCCTCGGCGGTGAGTACCTTGTCTCCGAGCGCCAATTCCCAATCGTATTCCAGCAATTGGTCCATACCGACCGTACGATTCTCCGCAACGATCGGAGATGCTGCCGAGGTCACGCGCACACGCAGGGATGGAGACACCACGTTCCATGCGCGAGGAAGCAGCAGCGTGATCCCTCGCTCTCGCAGGACAATCGCGCCGTGTCCGACCAGGTCCATCACGACAGGTGTGGGCAGCAACAGGTCGAGGCTGTCCTCGTCACGCGGCACGTCGCGAAAACGTGGGTAAGCCTTGATTGCGTCTTCGAGCTTGCGGCTGCCGAGCTGGATACGTTTGGGATCTGCCCGGTGCAGTCGAACACGTTCGGGCGCTTCACCTTCAGGACGCAAACACACTTGCAGACGCCACAGCGCATCGTCGTCGGGATCGGAATTGTCGTCGAGTTCAGGCTCGATCAGCCGCAGAACCAAGTCCGGCTCTCCGGCGGTGAACGTCGACCCCCATTCGGCGAGTCCCTCGGCCGCTCGTACCGACACGTCGTCGAAAGCGTCCCCGGACAACACGGCCTGCCACAGCGGGGTCTGCACCACCGGATGTGAGTCCCCGAGAGCACGACGAACGATCGGGTCCGTGAGTTCGTTCGTGATGTCTTCGATCGTCGCCCTCGGCGAACCGACCGCCCGCTGCACCGGCGGCATCGCCACGACCAGTTCGCCGATCCAGGCGCGCTGGCGTTCCCCCACCGACAACTGCCAGCGTGGCCACCAACTTCCTTCAGCCCGCGTCAGTGCGGGGACCACCCGTCCGGCGCGCACCCACCGGTCTATTCCTCGCGCCACATGTACGAGAAAGTGCAGGTCTCCCGCAATTCGCTGATCGTCGGCCTTGAACCGCAGCAGGAGATCGACTGCGTCCGGCGGCGCCAACGCAACAGCTGCGTACTCACTCTGCAAAGGCCCGCCAGGTACGGGCGGCATAGCGACATTCACACGATGACGGAACTTGCGATGCAGGACAGCACTGACCGGATCACGGGGATCGTCGGTCCCGGCACCCTCGTGCCCGTCGACCCACAGTTTGAGCCCCGATCCCGGTGACCAGAGTCCATGCAGCATCCGACCATCCAATCAGGTGCCACCGACACCACTTCCCGCCTACCGGGCAATAGGCTGGCAGGCATGACGACGGCATACGGCTTCACCGAGTACGGCGGACCCGACACACAGTCCTACTTCGACGTCACCTTGCCCCCGCCCGGTGCCGGCCAACTGCTGGTGTCGGTCCGAGCGGCGGGCGCCAACCCCGCTGACTGGAAAGTTCGCGCGGGTACTCGAAAAGATACTGTCCCGGTGACGCTGCCTGCGGTTCTGGGCCGCGAAGTGTCCGGTGTTGTCATCGGAGTAGGTCCGAGGGTCACCGAGTTCGAGGTCGGCGACGAAGTGTTCGGCGCTACCGCGACCGGCTTCGGCGGCTACGCCGCGTCGACATTGCTCAACGTCTCCTCGACAGCACACAAGCCGCCTACCGTGTCCTGGGCCGATGCCGCAGTGCTGACGGTTGCGGCAGGAACGGCCTACGACGCACTCCACGATCTCGGTCTGAAACCCGGGGCGACACTCCTGCTGCTCGGCGCCGGCGGCGGCGTTGGTCGCAGCACGATCGCGCTTGCTCTGGCGCGGAGTATCAACGTGATCGGTGTCGCGAGCGAGTCCAAGAGAACCGCGATCGAGGAAGCGGGAGCACGTTGGGTTGCGTCGGGGGACGGCTTCGCAGACGACGTGTCCGCGTTGTCCCCAGTCGGAGTGGACGCGGTTTTCGACCTGGTCGGCGGGGACACTCTCACTCGCGGCGCTGAGCTCGCCCGACCGGACGCACCGATCCTGAGCATCGCCGATCCTCTGGCGGCGAGCCGACTCGGCGGCGGTGGTGTCGAACGCCGAAGAACTACAGCAGTATTCACGGAGATCGCGGCGCTCGTGGCCGACGGGATCCTCGACCCGTCCGTGTCCGGGCGGTACCCATTCTCCCGCGCTGGGGAAGCGCTCGCTGCAGTCGAAGACGGCCATGCCGCCGGCAAAGTGGTGATCGAGTTCGGCTGATTCCTGTCGGCCCCCGATGGTTCAATCACCGTCTACGACGGACGGCGTTGAATCACCGTCTACGACGGGCGGCGTTGAATCACCGTCTACGACGGACGGGGGCACAGGTGGTTGCACGGTTATTTGCGATCCTGTCGACGCTCGCGCTCGTATGTCTCGTCGCGTCCTGCGGATGGTTCGGGGACGAGCGTCTCGAGTCGGCCCCTGGCAGCCCCACGCGATCGGAACTGGAAGAGTTGCTGTCCCGGACCGCGATTGTCGACACCCGACCACATCCGGGTGGATACCAGCGCGGCTGCGGTAACGGCGAGGCCTGCGTCTTCGGCCCCGCGTGGTCCGACGACCAGGACGCACCTGGTGGCCACGACGGGTGCGATACCCGCAACAACGTCCTGGCCCAAGATCTCTCGGACGTGGTGTTCAAACCAGGAACACGTGACTGCGTCGTACTGTCCGGCGCGATGACCGACCCGTACTCCGGAGATCGCATCGAATTCGAACGCAGCCAGGCCAAGTCCGTCCAGATCGACCACGTCTTCCCGCTCGCCGCGGCCTGGGACTTCGGCGCGAACTCCTGGACTCCTGCGTTGCGGATGAGGTTCGCGAACGACATGTCTCTGAACCTGTTGGCCGTCAACGGCCCCGACAACCAGGCGAAAGGCGACAGCACGCCCAGTGACTGGTTGCCGCCCGATCCTGCTTACCGATGCTTCTACGCCGGCAAGTACCTGACCGTCGCGATTTCCTATGGCTTACCAGTCAGCCGAGCTGATCATTCGACCCTGACGGACCTTGCCACTCGCTGCTGATCTAGCGGCAGTCCTTCACCACTCGCCCACTCTGGATGACGAGTGCGATCCGCTCACGATCGGCAAAGATCGAGGGATCCGTCAACGGATTGCCGCGGAAGGCAACGAGGTCGGCGAACTTACCGACTTCGATGGTGCCGACCTCGTCGGCGATTCCGAGAATGTCGGCGTTGATCCGGGTAGCGGAAACCAGTGCATCCATGGGTGTTTCGACCTTGGCGCGCAGGACCAACTCCATCCCACGGCCCGTTTGATCGGTACCGATGAGGTCCGATCCCAAGCCCACTCTGACGCCGGCATTTCGAGCAGCAAGAAGCCCGTCGATCTGACCCTGCATCATCTGGCCGATCCGAGCCGAAATCGATTCGGGTAGACCTGCTGACGCCGCGCTGTCCGAGAGCGCCTGCACCACAGCCAACGTCGGCACCAAGGCGACGTCGTGCTCGGCCATCAACTTGGCGGTCTCGTCGTCGATATCAGAGCCGTGCTCGACGCATTTCGCGCCGGCAGTGACAGCGTTACGGATTCCCTCGTTGTTGTGAGCATGCACCGTGACATAGGTACCGCGCGCATTGGCTTCCTCGACGGCAACTTCGATCTCGTCGACCGTGAACTGGGTATCGGTGAGCTTGTCATGAGTGGATACCACTCCCCCGGTAACACACAGTTTGAGGAAGTCCGCACCCCTGCGGAACGTCTCGCGAACGTTCTTTCGCATTTCGTGCGGACCGTCGGAAAGCAGAGACATACACCGTAATCCGGGGATGTCATGATCGGACCAGTCCGAAGTCGGCTCCCATTCGGCCGCCAGGTGTCCGTGTCCACCGGTCTGGCACTGGATCGGGCCGCACTGAATGATCCGCGGACCCGGGATCTTGCCCGAGGCGACAACTCCGGCGAGTCCACCGTCGATTCCGCCGCAGTCACGAACAGTGGTGAATCCCCCGTCGAGGGTCGATGCGCAGGTCGCGAACATGTCTGCAGCGAGCTCGGCTACCGAGATCTGACGCCGCAGGCTCGGTGCGAGATCGCTCGATCCACCGAGATGAACGTGTGCGTCGATGAGGCCGGGCGTGATTGTCAACCCAGTGCAGTCCAGCACCTCCGCCCCCGTGGGTGGCGTGCCACCGAGTGCACTGATGCGCCCGTTTTCCACAGCAACAGCGCAGTTCTCGATCGGGCCGGCGCCCGTCCCGTCGATGATCGTTGCACCGGTCAGCCATACGACAGACATATTAGATGTTCCTCCGACGTGTACCGATCGCCGGAAGATTCCGCCGACATACCGAATAGGGTTCGGTTAGTATGATGCATACCGGCTCCCGAAATCAAGGAGTTGTCATCACTCGATGAAGTCCGAGATTGCTGACGAATCCCTCACCAGGAGAATCGATGCCGCGTCCCACCCAGCCGATACTGTCCACGCGAAACATCACCGACGCGGCTCTGGATGCTGTCGACGCGACCGGCGACTTCACCATGCCCGGGATCGCCAAGCAACTGAACGTGACTCCGTCTTCGCTCTACACACATATTTCGGGTCGATCCGAGATCGTCGAACTCATGCGCATCCGCGTGATGTCGTCGATCTCTGTCCCCCACCCACCGGCAGGGTGGAGCGAACGGATCAGCGCGTGGGGGTGGGCCTATCGCCGAGCTGCGGTCGAGCACTGGCGCCTCATCCCGCTGCTCATGACACGAAGCGTCCGCACAGAGGTAACTTTTGCTATCGATACTGCACTGGTTCAAGCATTTTCGGACGGGGGTTTCGATTCGACAGACACTCGTCACGCAATCTCCACGCTGGACAGTCTGGTTCTCGGATCCGTCGTGAAACTCTCGACGCCGGATGTCGCGTGGACTCAATCCTCCAACCTGAGCGAGATCACGCGCGAGGCTACGACCCCACTGCGAACCGACGACACGTTCGACTTCGGCCTGCGAACCCTGATCGCCGGATGGATGGCTCAGCGCGTTGTTCGTCTGTATACCGAACCTCATTCGGATTCCGACGTCACTTCACGGTGAACGACCTGGTGTGCCATCCCGTGGCTCCACCGGGGATCGGCGGAGTGCGCTCTTCCACCTGAACGTTCCCGTCCAAATCCGTCGCTCTGACCTGCACGGTGTGCAAACCCGAGCCTGCATCCCACATCCACGACCATTGCCGCCAGGTGTCGACCGAGTACTCCTGGGCCAGCGTCGCCGGTTGCCATTCACCGTTGTCGACGCGAACCTCGACCTTCTCGATCCCGCGATGCTGAGCCCAGGCCGTTCCCGCCACCAGCACCTGGCCCGGCTCGATCGGCGCCAAAGCTGCCGGCACCTCGATACGCGACGACGTCTTGATCGGTGCCTGCGCACCCCAACCGCGCTGGGTCCAATAGGCCTCGACCTTGTCGAAACGCGTCAACTCCCACTCCGTCACCCACTTGGTGGCGGACACGAAACCGTACAGCCCCGGAACCACCTGCCGAACGGGATAACCGTGCTCGAACGGCAACGGCTCACCGTTCATCGCCACGGCGAGAATCGCGTCACGGCCGTCGGTGACTATCTCGACCGGGGTGCCGACTGTGAAGCCGTCGACGCTGGTCGAGAGGAGCATGTCGGCGTCGGGATGGACACCGACTTCGTCGAGCAGGTCCTTCATGGGATAACCGATCCACTTCGCGTTCCCGGCCAGAACGCCGCCCACCTCGTTCGAGACACACGTCAGCGTGATGACCCGCTCGATGGGCGTTCGCGCCACCAGATCGTCGAACGACAACGTCATCTCGCGGTCCACCATTCCGTGAATCCGCAGTTCCCACGAATCCGTCGTCAATTGCGGAACGAGGAGTGCCGTGTCGATTCGGTAGAAGTCGTCGTTGGGCGTGATGTACGTCGACGCACCCGCAATTGCGATATCCGCACCCGCCGGGATCGGCGGCGCCGGGTCAGCGGCGGTGGGCACGACAAAGTCTTCACGATTCGCTACTGCTCCGGCGATTCGCTGACCCACGAACTTCCCGGCGGCACCCGCTGCCGCAGCCACTGCCAACGCCGCACCTGCCAGCAGAAGGAACTGACGACGAGGCAACCACGAGTCGGCGACGCCCGGCGAGAGCGGCACTTCGAGTTGTGTGATCAGCAACCGCAAGGTTGCGACGCCCGCCACCACACCGACCAGCGTCGGGAACACGTACATCGCATCGGCAGTCGGGCGCTGCATCGCCGCATACACACCAACCGCGCCCAGAAGAACGAGAATGACGCTGCCGATCGGGCGGCGTCGCCGTTCCAGGAGCCCGGCCACCGCACCGAGCAGAACGATCAAGATCGACATTCCGATGAACAGCGCCGGCTTGTCATTGGTACCGAAAGTATCGATCGCGAACTCGCGAGCCCACGCCGGCGTTCGGTCGACGGTAGTCGCACCTACCGCGTAGAAGGGCGACGCGTCCGGGTTGATCGGCAACGCAACCAGTTCACCGACGCCCAGGACGACAGCCGCGGCCAAGACCCCGGAGATCGCGTGAGCAGCCCATCTACGACGCGGTGGACGAGATTCGGTGCTCGGGTGCTCGTCGATGTTCTGTGTGACCATGTCGTCTCGGCTCTGTCGGTGCGAGTGGTGCTTCGATCGGATACCCGACATTCGGCGCTGCGGGCCATCCGGATGGGTGCACTCCTCCATCAAGAACTACTCCGAACTCGCGATTAGAGTGGGAACGATGACCGTCGACCTCAACAAGGACACGCTCCTGTGCATGTCGCTCTCCGGGCGACCGAGCAACATCGGCACCAGATTTCACAATTACCTCTACGAAGAATTGGGCTTGAACTTCGTCTACAAAGCCTTCACCACCGAAGACGTGCCAGCCGCGATCGCAGGCATACGAGCACTCGGGATTCGAGGCTGTGGGGTGTCGATGCCGTTCAAGGAACAGGTCATCGAGCACATCGACGTCATGCATGATTCGGCCAGCGCCATCGACTCCGTCAACACGATCGTCAACGAGTCCGGAGTGCTGCACGCCTACAACACCGACTATCAGGCGGTGGCCGATCTACTGCGTGACAACAACGTCGACACGAGCCTGTCCGTCGCTGTCGCCGGCAGCGGTGGCATGGCAAAAGCAGTCGTCGCCGCGGTGCGCGACACCGGATTCACCGACGTCACCGTGATCGCCCGCAACCAGCAAGTGGGGTCATCGCTTGCGAAGCAGTACGGCTTCGACTGGCAGGCCGAACTCGGTGAGCTTCGTCCCGGTGTGCTGATCAACGCCACCCCGATCGGTATGTCCGGCGGCGCAGAAGCAGATGCACTGTCGTTCCCCGAGCACGCAGTGCGCGCCGCCGATGTCGTCTTCGACGTCGTCGCGATGCCTGCGAAGACGCCACTGATCGCGTTGGCGACCGAACTCGGCAAAACGGCGATCACAGGAGCGTCAGTCATTGCCCTTCAAGCCGCCGAGCAGTTCGTGCTCTACACCGGCGTGCGTCCGAGCGCGGAGCAGATCCAGCGAGCGTCGGAATACTCACGGGCGTAGGAACCACGTCGCCGTGAACGAGACCGGGGAGACTCCACCTCAACAACTCGCGCGGAACTTCAACGAGTTGTTGCAAGAGCTGCGCGTCGCGCTCTCTGGTGTGCAGATCCTGTTTGCCTTCCTGCTAGCCGTGGCATTCACCGAACGCTACGAGGAAGCGTCGGCGTACATCCGCGGCATCCACTTGGTGACGGTGATCCTTGTTGCCATCTCGTTCGGGTTCCTGATGGCACCCGCGGTCTGGCATCGCATGCTTTTCCGCCGTGGGCACCGCGAGAACATATTGCCCGTGGCCAACCGATTCGCCCTGTGCGGCATAGCCTTTCTGGCCGCCTCCATGACCGGCACGGTCCTGTTGATCGCCGAGGTCGCCGTCGGCGGAGTTGCCGCAAAGGTTTTGGCAGCGTGCGCCGCGATCATGTTCACGGCACTGTGGTTTCTCGTGCCGTCATTCATCGATCGCACCAAGAGCTGACTCAGGCTCCGGTGTCGACGGCGCGAGTGCTGTCGTTGGACCACTGTGACCACGAGCCCGGGAACAGCGTCGCGTCGTAACCAGCGATCGCGAGCGCCGCGATCTCGTGCGCGGCAGTCACTCCGGATCCGCAGTACACCGCCACCTTGTCTCCGACGCCCAGTCCGGCGAATCGCTCACGCAGGTGGGTCGTATCCAGGAATCGCCCGTCGCCGGTGATGTTCTCGGCGGTCGGCGCGTTCACCGCACCGGGGATGTGCCCTGCGACGGGATCCATCGGCTCGACCTCGCCGCGGTACCGCTCCCCGGCTCGGGCGTCGAGAAGGACACCGCCCTCGCTCGTCCAGTTGCCGAGACCGTCGATGTCGACAGTCGGCATGTTGCCGCCGGTGAAAGTCACGTTGCCCGGGCTGACGGACTCGCCGAAACCGGCCGCCAACGGCAGTCCTGCGGACTCCCAGGCCTGCAGCCCGCCGTCGAGCAGTCGGACATCCGAGAGTCCGGCCCACCGCAGCAGCCACCAACCACGGGCAGCGGCCGTGTTGCCGGTGGCGTCGTAAATCACCACCGAATCACCGTCGTCGATTCCCCAACGACGCGCCGCGGCCTGCAGGTCTTCGAGACTCGGCAGCGGATGCCTTCCCTTGCCCGGCGACGGCGGCGAGGCAAGTTCCTCGTCGAGGTTCACGAATACCGCACCGGGAAGATGGCCGTCGCGAAAATGCTGCTCGCCGTTCGAATCACCCAGCGCCCATCGGACATCGAGCAATCGCGGCGCAGCGCCGGCCTCGATGAGAGCGGACAGTTCTTCGACGTCGATCAGCACGGGAAGTGTCATGAGCCCATCCTGACACGACCACTCATGCAACCCCGAAGAAGGCACCGAGGCCCACCAACAACACTCCCGTCACCACGTCGATTCGCTTGCCGACGCCAGGGCGACGCAGCTTCTTGCCGGCTCCGGCCGCCAACACCACCACGATCGCCCACCACAGTGCCGCGGCGACCACCGTCGCGCCCGCCAACATCAACGTCCGCAGCCCTGCGCCTTCACCCGGCTCGATGAATTGCGGGAGTAGCCCGAGAAAGAACAACAGCGCCTTCGGATTCAGCAGGTTCGAGAGGAAGCCGTAGCGAAATGCCGTGGTGACCGCGATCGGTTCTTTCGCTGCCGGAATTCCCTCGTCCGAGGCTCGGGCTTTGAAAGCACTTCGAATCGCGGAGATGCCGAGCCAGGTCAGATATGCCGCCCCGGCGTAGGTGAGCGCGGAGAGCAACTGTGGCCGTGTCGCCACAAGTGCGGAGAGACCCAGTGACGCGGCAGCAGTGTGAACGAAGAGCCCGGAAATCACACCGGCGGCCACCACCGCGCCGGTCCGACGATCTGCCAGAGAATGACGCAGGATCAGGACAAAATCCGGTCCCGGCGTGAACAGGACGATGGATAGCAGGGAGCCGAAAGCGAGCCATTGACCGACACTCATCCGAAATACCTCACACCCGAGCTGATTCGAGACACATGTTCATGCCAGGAGTGTGCAACTGGATCCGGGAAGTTCAAAACGACTCCGGATATAGTTCGGCAGATGACGAAGAATGAGCCTCTGGATCCGGTGGACTGGAAGATTTTGGCCGAATTGCAGAACGACGCGTCGATCACCAACAAGGTGTTGGCCGATCGAGTCGGCTTGGCGACGTCCTCGTGCCACGAGCGCGTACGACGCCTACGTGCCAACGGAACAATCAGCGGTATCCATGCGGTTGTCGATCCGGCAGCCGTTGGCCGGTCGATGCAGGCGATCATCGCCGTTCAATTGCGACCACACCGCCGCGACCTCGTCGACCGGTTCACCGCCGACGCGCTAGCGCTGCCGGAAACGCTTGCGCTCTTCAACGTCTCGGGGCCCGAGGACTTCTTCCTCCACGTCGCGGTCCGTGACAGCGCTCATCTACAACGGGTATTGATCGACCACCTCGCCGCACATCCCGAGGTCTGGCACGCCCAAACGCACCTCATCTACGGCAAAGCGGTCACCTCACCCATCCGACCGGACAGGTAAATCGGGCCTCGAGCGGGTCGGGCAGAATCACTGACCATGTCGGACTCCACAGATACCACCGAACCGGAAGCCGTTCGCAGCAACTCGCAACCGATGAGCGCAGGCATCGTCACGGCCCTCGTCGGCTTCACCAGTTCGTTCGCGGTGGTCCTCACCGGCCTCGCCGCTGTCGGCGCGGACGCGACCGAGGCGGCGTCCGGACTGCTGGTTCTGTGTGTGACCCAAGCGTTGGGAATGCTCTGGCTCTCACGCCGGTATCGGATGCCGATCACCCTGGCCTGGTCGACGCCCGGTGCCGCTCTGCTCGTCGGCGCGGGAGCCGTCGAGGGTGGGTGGCCGGCGGCGGTCGGAGCATTCATCGTCGTCGGAATCGCGATTGTTCTGACCGGACTGTGGCCGACGCTCGGAAGGATCATCTCGGCAATCCCGACGCCCCTCGCGCAGGCGATGCTCGCCGGGGTTCTGATGCCGTTGTGCCTGGCGCCGATCATCGCCGTCCGGGACGCCCCCGCAGCGGTCGCGCCCGTCATCCTGGTTTGGCTTGCCGCGCAGCGCTTCTCCAAGCGATGGGCGGTTCCGCTCGCGTTTCTCACAGCAGCGGTCGTGATCGGGATCAGCCTCGTCACGTCGGATCGAGTGCTCGACGCCGGCGCCATGATTCCCCGCATTGATCTCACCGCGCCGTCGTGGACCTGGCAGGCAATGATCGGTATTGCGATTCCCCTCTACATCGTCACGATGGCTTCGCAGAACATTCCCGGTGTGGCCGTGATGAATTCGTTCGGATACACCGTTCCCTGGCGACCGTCGATGATCGTGACGGGTATCGGCACCATCGTCGGCGCACCGGCCGGTGGCCATGCGATCAACCTCGCGGCGATCAGCGCAGCCCTGGCCGCCGCCCCCACCGCACATCCGGAACCCAAACGTCGATGGATCGCTGCCTTCACCGCAGGCTGGGCGTATCTCGTTCTCGCTGCCGGCGCGGCCGCGGTGGCCGCTCTGGTAGCCGCCGCACCGGCTGGAGTCGTGGAAACTGTTGCCGGACTGGCGCTCCTGGCAACGCTTGCCGGCGCCCTCACGTCGGCGCTGAGCGAGGCGAGTGAACGTGAAGGCGCCGTGGTCACGTTTCTGATCGCCGCATCCGGGGTCAGTATCCTGGGAATCGGATCGGCATTCTGGGCACTGTTGGTGGGGCTGATCGTGCGCGCCGTCCTACAGGGCACCACCCTGCCCCCACTCTCGCGAAAGTCCTCACTACAGTCGAAGCCGTGAGCACAGCGCAGACGCCCCCGTCGATCAGCGAGTTTCCCGTTCTCTGGCCCGTCCCGACGCGGTGGGACGACAACGATCACTACGGCCACGTCAACAACGTGACCTACTACTCGTACTTCGACACCGCGGTCAACGCCTGGCTGATGTCTTCCACTGGAACCGACATCCGCACCCTGCCTGCCATCGGCGTCGTCGCCGAGACGTCGTGCCGGTACCTGAGCGAACTGTCGTTCCCCGAGCAGTTGCAGGTGGGTATCTCCGTCGAGAAGCTGGGCACCAAGAGCATCGTCTACGCCCTGGCGATATTCCACGAGGTCGACGGTGGCAATTGGGAACCCGCTGCCACCGGCCGCTTTGTCCACGTCTACGTCGACGCCGACACCCGTAAGCCGGTGGAGATCCCGGCGGCCATCAGATCTGCAGCCGGGACCTTGACCGAAAACTAGCTCAGACCGAGCTGATCTGCCGTCAAGACGGCGCGTGCAACGATTCCGTCGATCAGCGCGACCGTCGGGCCGCCGTGCTCGGCCTTGTTGCGCGGATCGTCGAGAATGCGTCGCAGCACGCCCTCTGCGATGATCGAGAGCTTCCACAGAGCGAGTACGTGCCAGTATCCGACCGCTGACACGTCGCGGCCAGTCGCCTCGACGTAGGCAGCGACCAGCTCGTCACGGTTCGGGAAGCCTTCCAGCGTGGACGCCATGAACGGACCGGCAACCTTGTCACCGGCTTCCGGCCAGTACGCGAGTAGCGCACCGAGATCCGCGAGCGGCTCCCCCAACGTGCACAGCTCCCAGTCGACGACGGCAACGATGCGCCCCTCGGCCGGATCGGTGATGACGTTGTTGAGATGGAAGTCGCCGTGAACCAACGTCACTTCGTTCTGTTCCGGAATGTTTCGGTGCAGAATCTCGGCCAATCGGTCGACATCCGGAACATCGCGGGTCTTCGACTTCTCCCACTGCGCCGACCACCGCTTGAGCTGACGCTCGGCAAAGGGCTTGCGGCTGGCCAGGTCGTCCAGCCCGGTCTCTTCCAGGTCAACTCCGTGGATGCTTGCGAGGGTTTTGGGCATCGCCAAGCCGACCGCGCGACGCTCGTCCTCGGTCAACTTCTGAGCCACCGGAACGCCGTCGATCACAACGCCGTCGATGTAGCTCATGAGGACCAGCGGAGCGTCCGTGATCTCCGGATCTTCCGTGATGCCGAGGATCTTCGGAACCGGCACTTTGGTTCCCTGGAGCGAGGACAGGATGCGGTGCTCGCGAACGACGTCGTGCGCGGAAGCCAACAATGTTCCCAGTGGAGGTCTGCGTAGTACCCACCGTCCTCCGCCCGCATCCGTCACGGAGTAGGTCAGGTTCGATTGCCCGTTACCGATCCTCTCGAAAGTCAGTGGTGTCGTGGCGCCGACCCCCAGTTCGGCGATCCACGCGGAAACAGCTTCTTCGTTCAAACCGACTGCAGTCACCGCACCGATGCTAGCGGTTGCAGTCCGATCGGTTGGCCGTACCGACACGTTTGTTACTCGTCAGTTCGCAGCTCAGGTCTTGATACGGCAGTGAAAATACTTGCGGATTTCCCAATCAGGGGGATCCTGATGGTAGAGCGACAACTGCATACAACACATCGGGATTGTGCGGCGTACTCACGAGGCGCGCCGGGCATGAGCAGAAACCGAGGTGAGCGAAGATGGTCGACAACCTCGATTATCCGGTCCAACTCATCCAACCGAACGGCGCACGGGTGTGCCGTCCCGAATTCGACCGCCTGATAACGGACATCGGGCCTGACGAACTGCTGTCGTTGTATCGCGATCTCGTCGTGAGTCGCCGCATCGATACCGAAGCTGTTGCCCTGCAGCGTCAAGGCGAAATCGGGTTGTGGGCTCCGATGCTCGGTCAGGAAGCCGCGCAGGTCGGTTCCGCGAGAGCGCTCGCCCCAGGCGACTTCGCCTTCACCAGCTATCGCGAACATGCCGTCGCGTACTGCCGCGGAGTTCCCCCCGAATTGCTGACCACCATGTGGCGCGGAATCTCCCATTCCGGTTGGGATCCAGAACAATTCAGCGTCACCAACCCGGCGATCGTCGTCGGCTCCCAAGGTCTGCACGCCACCGGATATGCGCTCGGCGCCCACCTGGACGGCGCCGAGATCGCAACGATCGCCTACTTCGGTGACGGCGCAACAAGTCAGGGTGACATCGCCGAGGCGATGGGATTTGCCGCCAGTTTCCGTGTCGGCGTTGTCTTCTTCTGCCAGAACAACCAGTGGGCCATCAGTGAACCGGTATCCCTGCAGTCCCGTACACCCATCTCGCATCGGGCGATCGGTTACGGTATTCCGGCGATCCGCGTCGACGGTAACGACGTCCTTGCCGTGCTCGCCGTGACGCGCTCGGCGCTCAATCGCGCACGCGAAGGCAGCGGCCCGACGTTCATCGAGGCGATCACCTGCCGGATGGGCCCGCACACGACCTCCGACGATCCGAGCAGGTACCGCACCGATACGGATATGTCGGAGTGGAAAAGCCGCGATCCGCTCGAGCGAATGCGTCTGCTCCTCGGCCGTCGCGATCTTCTCGGAGAAAACGAACTCAGCACCATCGCGGCCGCCGCCGACGACGTCGCCGCTGGACTGCGACGCGCAACCATCGCGCTCGCCGATCCGCCCCCGTCAGCGCTCTTCGATCACGTCTACGCCGAGGCACACCCACTGATCGACGCTGAACGCGAAGAGCATCGCGCGTATCTCCGTAGCCTGGAAGGGGCTTCGTCATGACCGTCATGAATCTGGTGACCGCGCTCAACACCGGCCTTCGACGCGCACTCGAAGACGATCGTCGCGTTGTCATCATGGGCGAGGACGTCGGCCGTCTCGGCGGCGTATTCCGGGTTACCGACGCCCTGCAGAAGGACTTCGGCGACACCCGGGTGATCGACATGCCCCTCGCCGAATCAGGGATCGTGGGAACAGCTTTCGGTCTTGCCTTGCGCGGATATCGGCCTGTCTGCGAAATTCAATTCGACGGGTTTGTCTACCCGGCTTTCGATCAGATCGTCTCGCAGGTGGCCAAGATCCAGTATCGCACCCGAGGCGCTGCCTCTGCGCCACTGACGATTCGGATTCCCAGTGGCGGCGGAATCGGTGCGGTGGAACATCATTCGGAGTCGCCGGAAGCGTACTTCGCTCACACCGCGGGACTGCGGGTGGTGTACCCGAGCAATCCGATCGACGGTTTTCACATGATCCGCCAATCCATTGCGGCCGACGACCCGGTGATATTCCTCGAACCCAAACGGCGCTACTGGGATACCGCCGACGTGAATACCGATGCTGCGCCCGAGCTTCCGCTCCACCGTGCTCGCGTCGCCCGCTCGGGGAACGACGCGACAGTGGTTGCGTACGGATCCATGGTCACCACCGCACTCGACGCCGCGCGGATCGCCGAAGAAGAGGGCCATGATCTGGAAGTGGTGGATCTGCGTTCACTCTCCCCCATCGACTTCGACACGATCGAGGCGTCGGTGAACAAGACAGGCCGGCTGGTCGTTGTCCACGAGGCTCCGAAGTTTCTCGGCGTCGGCGCCGAAATCGCAGCACACGTCGCGGAACACTGCTTCTATCAGCTGGAGTCACCGATCCTGCGGGTCACCGGATTCGACATCCCCTACCCGCCCGCCAAGCTCGAGCGTTTTCACCTTCCGGACGCCGACCGGATCCTCGCGGCGCTCGACCGAACGCTGGCAGCATGAGCACGGCGCACGAATTCCGGTTACCGGATCTCGGCGAGGGCCTGACTTCCGCCGATCTGGTCGAGTGGGCGGTCGGCGTCGGCGACACTGTGGCACTCAATCAAGTTCTCGCCCAGGTAGAGACAGCCAAAGCTCTTGTCGAACTGCCGTCGCCCTACATCGGTGTTGTCAGAGAACTCCTCGTCGAACCTGGCACTACCGTTCCGGTGGGTACTCCGATCATCCGTATCGAGGAGTCTTCAAATTCACCGTCTCCAAGTAATTCTCAGTCTCCGAGCGTGCTGGTCGGATACGGACCCGCGACCGAGAGACCGAGCCGCCGACGGAGCAAGATCACGCCGTACTCGCAATCCGCGGCGAGTACCGAGCGTCGGCCCGCAACCCCCGCGGCGCGGCGCGCGGCCCGCGAAGCCGGCATCGATTTGAGCGAAATCACCGGCAGCGGATTCGACGGTGCCGTCACCGCGGCTGACGTCGCAGACGCGCTTACCGTGCAGTCGCCTTCGGATAACGCGACACGCCTGGCCTCGTCCGGCATACGAAAACAGATGGCGTCGGCGATGGTTGCCAGCACCCGCGCTCCGCAGGCCAGCGTCTTCCTCACCGCCGATGTCACGCCTTCGATGGAACTGCTCGGCAGGCTCCGTTCCTCGGAGGCGTTCACCGGACTGTCTCTCACTCCGCTGACACTCGCTGCCAAGGCAATGGTGGCCGCCATCGCCTCGCACCCGATGGTGAACGCGCATTGGGACGAGGCCCGCGGCGACGCCGCCGTCGACGATGACGTGAATCTCGGCATCGCCGTCGCCTCCGAACGTGGACTGTCCGTGCCCAACATCAAGAGCGCCGAGACACTGAGCCTGGTCCAACTCGCACGCGCGGTGACCGAACTGACCGTTGCTGCCCGTGAGGGAAAGACGGACGTCCGTCACCTGACGGGTGGCACCGTCACGATCACCAATGTCGGAGTCTTCGGCGTCGACGGCGGCATTCCGCTTCTCAATCCGGGAGAAGCCGTCATTCTCTGTCTGGGCTCGGTGAGCGAGCGTCCGTGGGTGATCGAGCGCAAGATCGAAGTGCGGAGCGTCGTGACACTGACGTTGACGTTCGACCACCGCGTGCTGACCGGTGAGCAGGCCGCGAGATTCCTCTCATTTGTCGCAGAGATGCTCGCGAACCCGGACCTGTTGCTGACTCACCTGTAGAAAGGAACGAGTGAGCGTCAACCCCACCGACCGCGCAGTCCCCACCTCCGCCCTGGTGCGCGCCCGCGCCGGCATCTTCGGCATTTTCGGCATCAACGGATTTCTCCTCGCGATGTGGGTCGTCCACATCCCGTCCATCGAACACCGAGTGGGGATCAGTCACTCGACGCTCGGCTCACTTCTTCTCCTTCTTGCAGTCGGAGCCATTGCCGGCATGCAGTTGAGCGGCCCGCTCGCAGATCGATACGGCAGCAGACGCATGGTCGTCCTGGCGGGTAGCGGGCTGGCATTCGCCACTCTCGGCCCGGGGTTTGCCACGAACACCTGGCAACTGGGCGCTGCACTTGTCGTGTTCGGCTTTGCGAACGGCGCGTTGGACGTGTCGATGAACTCGCAGGCCGTCGAGGCCGAACAGTTGTACCGGCGCCCGATCATGGCGGCCTTTCACGGCATGTTCTCGGTCGGTGGCGTATTGGGCTCTGTCATCGGATTCGGCACTCTCGCACTGGATCTTCCGCCGTATGTCACGCTCAGCATCGCGTCGGCAATCGGCTTGCTGGCAGTCTGGTTGTGCTCGCGACCCCTTCTCCCTCACGTCGACGTGCATGCCGAAACCGCGTCGACTACCGGAAAGACACACGGCAGATTCTCGGCTCGCGTACTTGCCCTCGGAACCCTCGCCTTTGTTCTGATGCTGGCCGAGGGAGTGGCAAACGACTGGAGCGCGCTGCAGGTCAAGGAAGATCTCGGTGTTTCGAATGCCGTTGCCGCACTGTCGTTCGGCGCATTCTCCGCCATGATGACCGTCGGCCGGTTCACCGCGGATCGGATCAGCGCGGCGGTAGGCCCGGTGGCAGTGGTTCGCTACGGTGCGTTGCTGTCGTCCATCGGAATGCTGACCGTCGTGGTATCCGGCTGGCTACCACTGACGTTGCTCGGTTGGGCCCTGTTCGGCGCCGGCCTGTCGGGATGCATTCCGCAGATCTTCACCACGGCCGGAAATCTGGGCTCAGGTTCGGCCGGCACCAACATGTCTCGCGTCGTCGGCATGGGATACATCGGATTCCTCGCCGGGCCGGCAACCATCGGGTGGGTCACCAAGCTTGTGCCTCTCACCACAGCAATGTTGATCCCGTTTGCATGCGTCCTGGTCGCAGCGGGTTGTGCGGGTGTCGTTCGGCGCGATTCTCCGACCGCCTACAGACCTCACAGCTGATCCTCACGATCGGCACAGACTCAACAGGGATGCTGGTACTCGTGACCGTCTCGACCTCCACCCAGCACCCCGCTCCCTCCACAACCACTCGCTTCCTCGTCCTTGCCGCGATCGCCGTCGTAGCGCTGGGCGTCTTGTATTTCGTGCGACCCACCTCGCCCGGTTTGAGCGTCCCGGAACAGGTGCGCGCACTTGCCGAGTGGACGGTAGGCCGATTCGACGTCACCGCTGTACTCGCAGCCACTACCGCTCTGGCCGTCGTCTCGATGGTCCGCGGACTGCCATACGGCATCGGCGCGATCCTGCTCCTCGGAATGGGCGCCAATCTCACCAACGCGGCATTCGGTTCCTGGCTCCCCGATGTGCCCCAGGACCTATTGCCCAGCGGTCACGTCGCAGCGGCGACCGCGCTGTACTGCTCGGCGATCTTGATCTCCGCCCCGCAGTGGCGTCCGGTGGTCGCCGGGCTCGGATTCGTCGGAGTTGCTGCGATCGGTGCCAGCGCGCTCGCCGCCGAGCTGAGCGGCCTTTTCGGAGTGATAGCTGGCATTCTGATCACCCTGGTATGGGCCTGTGCCGCAGCCATTTTGATGGCACGATCGCCCATCGCCGCGAAACGTGAAGAGCTGCGCCCAGATACGGCAGCCATCGCGTTCTCCAGGCACCGGAGCATCCGACTTTAGTCCTAAATCTTTGGGATTCAGAGATTTTCGCCGATAGCTCTCCCGCCACGGTTGGACATGACGTATGTTCTGAAATGTCCGAATCAAGTAGTTCCACAGCGAAGGAGTCTTTACCGTGAGCCTCGAAGATCTGAACCCGCTCGAACTGATCCAGAAGTTGATCGAACTACTTTCCGGCTTCTCTTCCGACCCCGAAACCCCCGAGGTTCCGTAAAACGTCGCCAGAGGCGCCTGTTCCGAGTTTCGTCTCGGAGCAGGCGCCTTTGTCGTTTCAGCACAAGAAGTCGTTGCAACACACGACATCTTTGCAACACGGCCACGAAAAAAGGCGTCCACTCGCAGCTGCGAGTGGACGCCCCCTCCGAGTACCAGCGCTAGAGCGCCTTGAGTTCCTCGGTTACTTCGGAGACCGACTTCTTGGCGTCACCGAAGAGCATCGAGGTGCCCTCGGCGAAAAAGAGCGGGTTCTCGATACCGGCGAAACCGGAGTTCATCGAGCGCTTGAGCACGATGACGGACTTCGACTGGTCGACGTTGAGGATCGGCATTCCGTGAATCGGTGAGCTCGGATCGTTGCGCGCCGCCGGGTTGGTGACGTCGTTCGCACCGATCACCAAGGTGACATCGGTACGAGAGAACTCGTCGTTGATGTCGTCCATTTCCTTCATCGCGTCGTACGAGACATCCGCCTCTGCGAGAAGAACGTTCATGTGACCAGGCATACGGCCGGCGACCGGGTGAATGGCGTACTTGACCTCGACACCCTTCGACTCGAGCAATTTCGCCATGTCCTTGACGGCGTGCTGAGCCTGCGCGACGGCAAGTCCGTATCCGGGGACGACGATGACCTGGTTGGCGTAGGCCATCTGGATGGCCGCGTCGGCCGCCGAGGTCGCCTTTGCCGTGCGCACGACACCGTCGGAAGATGGCGCTTCTCCGCCGCCGCCGCCGAAGCCACCGGCGACGATGGCCGGGATGGAGCGGTTCATGGCCTTGGCCATGAGGTTGGTCAAGATGGTGCCCGAAGCACCGACGATCATGCCGGCGACGATCATCGCCTGGTTGTTGAGCGCCAAACCTGCAGCAGCGGCCGACAAACCGGTGAGAGCGTTGAGCAGCGAGATGACGACGGGCATGTCCGCGCCGCCGATGGGCAGCACGACCATCAGTCCGAGGATGCCCGAGAGCACGAGCACGCCGACGATCCACAGTGAGCTGGTCGGGCCTTCCGGCGAGATCGCCTTGATGCCGATGATCACCGAGAACGCGATAGCGGCAATGAGGAGCAGAGCATTGAGCGGCTGCTGGAGCTTACCGATTCCGATCGGACGACCAGGCAGGGTTTCCTGCAGTTTCAGGAACGCGATCACGCTGCCCCAGAAGGAGATCGATCCGATTACGGCCGCAAAGAGCGATGCGATGACGATATGCACCGTCGGCGACTCGCCGTGCTGGAATGCGGTGAAACCGTCCGAGTCCAGGAACTCCGCGTACGCGATCAACGCGACCGTGCCGCCGCCGACACCGTTGAACAGTGCCACCAACTGCGGCATGGCCGTCATCTTCGTCCGGAGCGCCGGCGGAACGCCGAGCACGACACCGGTGACAAGGCCGGCAGCGATGAGGATCCAGTTCCCCATCTCCGCATCACGAATGGAGATCAGAGTTGCAACGACGGCGATGAGCATGCCGACCGCGGCGATCTGGTTGCCGCGGACTGCGGTCTTCGGGCCGGTAAGACCCATGAGGCCGTAGATGAACATCGAGAACGCGACAATGTAGAGCGCATTGACCAGGTATTCCATTACTGGTCACCATCCTTCGACACAGACTTGGCGGCCGGCTTGGCCTTGAACATCGCCAACATGCGGTCCGTGACCACAAAACCACCGACAACGTTCACGGTTCCGAAGACGAGCGCGACGAACAAGATGATCTGCAACCCGATCGAGGGATCGTGCACCTTGCCCAGGACAACCAACGCACCCAGGACGACGATGCCGTGGATGGCGTTCGTACCGGACATCAACGGGGTGTGCAGAGTGTTCGGAACTTTGGAGATCACAGCGAAACCGACGAACCCGGACAACACCAGGATCGCGATGTTCGCCAGTAGTGATGTGTACATCAGGCGCCCTTCTCTTCACGGGTGACGCACGCACCGGCCAGAACCTCGTCGGAGAAATCAGGCGCCAATGCACCTTCGACGAGCATCAGTTCGATCAGCGCGGAAATGTTCTTCGAGTACAACTCGGACGCATGCTCAGGCATGGACGCCGGCAAATTCAGCGGAGAGCAAATGGTCACGCCGTGCTTGACGACAGTGTGACCCGGCTCGGTCAGCTCGCAGTTACCACCGGTTTCACCCGCGAGGTCGACCACGACACTGCCCGGCTTCATGCCTTCGACCGCGGCAGCGGTCACCAGGCGCGGCGCGGGACGACCCGGAACCAGAGCTGTGGTGATCACAACGTCGAAGCTCTTGATCGCATCTTCGAGTGCCTGCTGCTGCTTCGCTCGCTCGTCGTCGGTCAACTCGCGGGCGTATCCACCCTCGCCCGCCGCATCGATTCCGAGGTCGAGCCACTGTGCACCCACCGAACGCACCTGGTCGGCGACCTCAGGACGCACGTCGTACCCGGTAGCGCGGCCACCGAGACGCTTGGCTGTCGCCAGCGCCTGCAGACCTGCCACACCCACTCCGAGGACCAGAACCGTCGCAGGCTTCACCGTGCCCGCAGCGGTGGTGAGCATCGGGAAGAACCGCGTCGACTCCGATGCTGCCAACAGAACAGCCTTGTACCCGGACACGTTCGCCTGCGAGGACAACGCGTCCATCACCTGCGCGCGGGAGATACGAGGAATCGCCTCCACGGCGTATCCCTCGATGCCGGCAGCCTTCAACTCGGCGATGCGGTTGTCCGCATTACGCGGATTCAGGAAACCGATGAGCTTCGCGCCGGTACTGATCCGGGCGATCTCTTCTGTCGACGGAGGCGCAACCTTGACCACCACGTCAGCAGTCCACGGATCGCCGATTTTCGCGCCGGCAGCGGTGTACAACTCGTCGGGAATCAACGCCCCGAGACCGGCCCCGGACTCGACGACCACGTCGACACCCTTGCCGATCAAAGCGGGCACAATTTTCGGCACCAATGCGACCCGACGCTCACCATCACTCGATTCTCGAGGGACGCCGACCGACGGACGCACTTGTGCGCTCTTCGATGTTTCCATTTTCCATTACCTTCTGCGGTTGGTGGTTCGCCTGCTGCGACGAGCGGCAACCAGCATGTGATGAGCGGAAGATGACCCGCTTTTGGGTGAATGGTGACTGATAGTAGCCAGAGTTAACGCGGCGTAGGGAAACCGACGACGCACTTTCTCCATCTGAATCGAGTCCGAACAGTATGTTTGGACATACCTGAAGAAGCCTACTGTGAGGCCGATCACACCGGAATGGCGGACTATTCCACTATTTGAAACGGCCGAAAGACGTAAAGGCATCAGAATGACGCGCCGAATAATCACCGTCGAGCGAGTTTACGAACCGGCTTCCGAATGTAACGCCGTCCGACTCCGCGTAGACCGACTCCGGCCACGCGGCCTCAAACGCGAAAACCTGCAGTACGCCTCGCACCGGCCTCGGATGCTCGACCCGTTGTTCTACTGACAGCAAGCAAGGACCTGCCATACGGTCACGCGCAGGTCCTTGCCGACTATCTCGCAGAATTACTCTGATGTCCTAGCATTTCACTAGAGCATCAATTGCTCACATATTGAGACCGCAACTTGTGCTTGACGAGCTTTCCTGTAGCGGTCCTAGGCAATTCGTCGGCAAAGTCAATGCTTCTCGGAGCTTTGAAATGTGCGACCTGACTGCGAACGTATTCCAGCAATTCCTCGGCGACATGGGCACCAGGCTCGATTCCCTCCGCTAGTTGGACAACCGCCTTGACCTGCTCACCCATTTCTTCGTCGGGAACACCGATGACCGCCACGTCGAACACCTTCGGGTGCAAAGTAAGGATGTTCTCGGACTCCTGTGGGTAGATATTCACACCACCGGAGATAATCGTGAACGCGGCGCGGTCGGTCAGATAAAGGAAACGCTCGGAGTCGATATAGCCGATATCTCCACTCGTCGTCCACGTCGGATGATCCGGATGCTGCGCGGCAGCCGTTTTCTCGGGATCATTGTGGTACCGGAACGGCAAAGTCTCCCGCTCCCAGAACACGGTACCGATCTCGCCGACCGGAAGATCGCGCCCGGCGTCGTCACAGATGTGCACGATCCCCATCACTCCGTCACGCCCGACGGAACCCGGATGCGACAAGGCCTGCTCACTGTTGATGAAGGTAGCGCCCGAACCCTCGGTCGAGGCGTAGTACTCGTAGATCACCGGCCCCCACCAGTCGATCATTGCCGTCTTCACTTCGGGCGGGCAGGGAGCAGCAGCGTGAATGGCGACCTTCACCGTCGAGACGTCGTAACGATCACGGGTCTCCTTCGGAAGTTTCAACATTCGAACGAACATCGTCGGTACCCACTGACTGTGCGTCACAGCGTATTTACCGATCAACTCCAGCGCGGTTTCGGCTTCGAATGCATCCATCAAGATCACGGTTCCGCCGACCGAATTGATCACGCCGCAAAAACGCAGGGGCGCCGCGTGATAGACCGGAGCCGGGCACAAATAGACTGTGTCGGAATCGAACCCGTACATCGGTGCGAACACCGCGGTGTACGGATCCATGGTGGTGTTCACCTCACCCTCCGGGAGATCTCCTTTGATCCCCTTCGGCCTGCCGGTGGTTCCCGACGAATACAGCATGTCAGCCCCACGCGGCTGCGAGTCGAGTGGAGCAGTGGACTGCGCATCGACCGCTTCTTCGTAGTCGCCGAAGCCCTCGAGGGCGCCGCCGTACACCAATCGGTGCCGCACGCGTGGAATCAGCTTCTCGTCCAACGGAACTGCTGCGGACGCCTGCCCCGACGCCACCAGAATTGTCGCCTCGCAGTCGTCGACGATGTAGGCAGCCTCCGCAGCCGTGAGATGCCAGTTCACCGCGGTGATGTAGAGGCCGGATCTCAACGCTGCCCAGTACACCTCGAACGCCCGGAGATCGTTGTTCGAGATGAGAGCGACGTGGTCCCCAGGCTTGGCACCGACACTTCGGAAGTATCGCGCCAACTGCGTCGACCGTTCGTCGAGTTCCCGATAGGTGATGGACTCACCCGTCGCAGGGCGAATGACGGCGGGCTTGTCCGGTGTGGACTGGACAAAATTTCCTGGAAACACGAAGACTCCTCTGTCGGTGACGACAACGCCGCGTGAGCCTGATTCGGCGTCGACAATCCTGGTCTACCACAGGAACTCTGCCACCCTCGGAGGTTTGGCGACACCGACTCGAAGCATGGGAATGCCCGCTCACTTATCCGCCGGGACATACAGTGAGGAGAACCGCACCGTCCGAAACAGGAGATGTCCACATGAGTGGTTGGCCCCAGGACTCAGTAGTCGACGCATTGACCGAGGAATGGAGAGTCATCGACGCACTGCTGGCCGAACTCGACGGCGATCAGTGGTTGGCACCGTCGAACCTTCCGGGGTGGACGGTTCACGACATCGTGTCCCATCTGATCGGTACGGAATCACTGCTCTCGGGCATCAATCCGCCGTCGATCAATCTGGACGTGCACGCATTGCCCCACGTCCACAACGAGATTGCGGCGTTCAACGAGCGCTGGGTCGAAGGCCTGCGGCGGACACCGCACTCGGACCTGCTGACCCGATATCGCGAGATCACCGCCGAACGAACCGAAGCGCTGCGCTCGATGACCAGCGCGGACTGGGACGCCGAGACACAAACACCGGTCGGTCTTGCGCCCTATGGCCGGTTCATGCGTATTCGGACCTTCGACTGTTGGATGCACGAACTCGACATCAGAGATGCAGTTGGCATTCCGGGTGAGGAAGGCGGATTGCGCGCGGAGACTGCATTCGGCGAAATCACCAGCGCGCTCGGATTCGTCGTCGGAAAACGAGGAAAGGCGCCAGAGGGAGCACGGATCACTTTCGAACTCGAAGGGCCACTTGCCCGTTCACTTCACGTCTCGGTCGACGCGCGAGCAACACTCGTCCCGGAGTTGGACGGTCCGGCGACCACGACCATCTCGATGAGCTCACCGCTCTTCACCCGAATTGCCGGTGGCCGCGTCCACGCGTCGGATCACCGAACCGACATCTCGCTTCGCGGTGACACCACGGTGGGCACACGCGTCGTCGACAATCTGGCGTTCACGATTTGAGGGCTGGATGGGTAGGTCGCGAAGGTACTGAGAAGTGAAACTGTTTCTCTCGTCCTACCGATTCGGCGACCACCGCGAGGCTTTTGTCGATCTCGTAGGCCGCGGCGCTCGCATCGCGGTCATCGCCGCGGCTGCAGATTCGTGGCCCGCCAATGCCCGCAGTTCAGCAGTCACCAGCGAATTGACTCCGCTACGGGCAGCGGGCTTCACCGCAGAGGAAGTGGATGTCCGAGACTTCCTGGGTGCATCGGAAGCACTGGAACTCCGGCTCCGCGAATTCGACTGCCTGTGGGTTCGCGGCGGAAACACGTTCGTCCTGCGAGCTCAGCTAGCTCGAAGTGGCGCTGACAGGGTCATCGAGATGCTGGTTCGTTCAGGCGTCGTGGCCTATGCGGGATACAGCGCCGGAGCGTGCCTGGCGACTCCGACTCTGATCGGGCTGGACGCGTCGGACGACCCCGCTGAAGTCATGCCAACGTGCGGTATCGACCCGATCTGGTCCGGGCTCGCGCTGATCGACTTCGCGATAGTGCCGCACGGCGGCGATTCGCTACTCGAAGATCCACAGGTGACTGCGCGGACGGTTGCGGCCCTGACCACGGCGGGCGCGCAATTCACCGTGCTTACAGATCACGAGGTGATACTCGTCGACCGTTGATGTAACGCAGACGGTTGATCTTGACGCAGACTGAGCAGTCGACTCGGCCCGACCGGATCAGCCGTGCTCTGCCACCGCGGTTCCGGCTGCCGGCGACTGACGCTCGAGCCTCGTCCACGCGATCTCCCAGCGCTTGACAGAGACCTCGTCAGCGTCCTCGAGAAGGGCGTCGAGGAGCAGGCGTGGATTTTCGCGCCATGCCAGTTCAGCGGCATGGACTTCCGCAGCCGAGAACAACCCGGAAGCCTCGAGATCACGAATCCATTCGCAGATCTCGCCTCGGTGAATCCGTGCGATGGTCTCGTATCCCAGACCTTCGTCAAGGAAGTCGTACGAAAAAATTGCGGCAAAGTAACTGTTCGACTCACGCTGCCCGAAAATCATGTGCGTTCCTTCCTCGAAGTTGTCCGACGAAGACTCGAAATCGAACCGTTGAGCAGCGACGCCAAAGTTTTTTTGGCGAAGTTGTAACGCTTCTTCTATCCCCGACGATTCAAACGCTAACCCCCCGAGCGGGTCTTTGGGATCACGTCCGAGAAACGATCTGATGACCAACGCAATACCCCTGGGGTTTCCGGCCACTCGCACCCATCATCGACACGCAACCAGCGCGCCGCTGACCTGCAATTTGCCCGTTTCAGGCCCTCCACTTAATCCATCCGAACAGACGACAAAAAACTTTGTGACCGGTCCCACATATTGGGATAGTTACGATCGTGATGCATATGTATCACCCGTTGTGGGCACAAAAGTACGGGCAAATCGGCACGTACAGACCAGTTTTGTTCGTTCTCCATGGCGACGAAGGTCCCTTGAACGGTCGTCCAGTTGTAGTTGCGCTAAGTAACGGATCCCACGTCGGCAACCGATATTGCGGACGGCCTGCCAGGTAGCGTGCTCCAGAGAACGTAGACGCGGCGCGGCGCAACCGGCCGCCCTTTCGAAACGGAGCCCGAAGATGACCGAGACAGTGGCGCACAATCCCGCGGAAACGCGTTTCGAGATCCGAGTCGACGGCGAACTCGCCGGTTTCGCCGAGTACTCGGACCATTCCGGCGTCCGTGATTTCCACCACACGGTGACCTATCCGCAGTTTCGTGGGCGCGGGCTTGCCGCCATCGTGGTGCGTGAAGCGCTCGATCAGACCCGGAACGAGGGATTGAAGATCCTTCCGACGTGCTCGTACGTCGAGAAGTTTGTTGCGGAGAACCCCGCCTACCAGGCATAACCGAACGAGAACGGCCGGCGAAAAACCAGTCGCGAACCTGCAGACCCCGCTGCTAGCGTCGATGGTGCCGTCGTCGAAATCCTGGGCGGCACCATCTCGGGGAAGGAAAGAACGTGGTCGCCTCAGCAGATCGGCGTCCACCTGCGTCCACGGACGTAGTTATCCCCAGCTATCTCCCTCTCGTACTGGTCAATCTCGCGACGCTGTTCTCGGCGATCGGCAACGGTATCGCCATCGTCGTGCTCCCCTGGCTGGTTCTCGAACGAACCGGTAAGGCTACCGACGCGGCGATAGTTGCCGGCGCAGCAGCCATTCCGCTACTCGTGTCGAGCCTGTTTTCGGGGACATTCGTCGACAAGTTCGGACGCCGTCGAACGTCGATGATTTCCGACGCTCTCTCTGCGATGTCCGTTGCAGCGATTCCGATCATCGCGGCCACCGCGGGCTTGACGATCCCGGTGATCGCGGCGTTGGCCGCACTCGGCGCCGTGTTCGACCCCGCCGGAATGGCGGCGAGGGAGTCCATGCTGCCTGCAGCGACTCGGACCGCCAAGTGGAAGCTCGATCGAACCAACAGTGTGTACGAGGCCAACTTCAACGTCGCGTATCTGATCGGCCCTGGCATCGGCGGTGTCCTCATCGCAACGATCGGAGCGGTGAACACGCTCTGGGTCACGGCGGCAGGTTTTGTGTTCTCGATAGTCGTGGTCGCCTTCATCCGGCTTCCCGGCGCCGGAGTGCCCGAACACGAACACCGTCCGAAATCGATCTGGCACGGCACACTCGACGGTCTTCGGTTCGTCTGGAACAACAAACTGCTGCGCACCCTGGCGCTGATCGACATGGCAGTCGTCGCGCTCTACATGCCTGTGGAGAGTGTCGTGTTCCCGGTGTACTTCACAGAGTTGGATCAACCGGCCCAACTCGGATCGGTGTTGATGGCCTTGGCGATCGGCGGCATCATCGGCTCTCTCGCCTACGCCCCACTGGCGCCGATCATGTCCCGGCGGCTGATCATGATTTTTGCCGTCGCCGTTCTCGGCATAGCGATGCTGGCCATGGCGCTCCTACCTCCACTGTGGGTGATCCTCGTACTTGCCGGACTGCAGGGCCTCGTCTACGGACCAGTCGGCCCGATCGCCAACTACGCCATGCAGACGCACAGCCCGGAGCACATGCGTGGACGCGTCGTCGGTGTCATGACGTCGACGGCCTACGCCGCAGGCCCGCTCGGCTACCTCGCGGTCGGCCCGCTGCTCGATCAACTCGGAATCGCGTCGACCTTTGTGGCCCTGTCGATTCCGATCATCCTGATCGCCGCAGTCTGTGCCTCTCTGCCGGTGCTTCGCGAACTGGATCGTCCGCGGCACTCGACCGACGTCAGTTGAACCCCATCACGTCGTTGCCCCAGGCGACGCGCAATCCGTGATCGGGGTCGCTGACGAGGGTGTCGGCGGAGTCGATCAACAGCGTCGACCGCTTCTCTTCCTCGTACGGCGCCCAGTGCTTCGAGCCGTCGAGGGCCGCCGGCACGGCATGCCTGGCGAAGGCCAACCATCGCCGTTGGATACGGCCGGCCACCTCCATCGCGGCCTTCCGACCGCCGAGCCAGAACGTGGGGTCGACGTTCAGGGTTCCGAAATTGCCGAATACATAAGGTAATTCGGTCGCGTGGCCCGCGCCGATCCGCGCCGCCTTGAGCATCGGCGTCGCGTGATCGAAGCGGTAGACCCACGTAGGGGAATGCCTGCAGTGCGCGTCTGCGATCCAGAGGGTCGGCATGCGAAACGCCGCGTCCCGTGAAAGCGCCAGCGCGCCACTCGGTTTCGCATGGTCAGGGTAAGCCGACATGATCTCGGCAAGTTTGGTCGCGGAGATGTCGGGGTGATCGTCGGCCAGTAATTGGAGCATTGCCTCGACGGACTGCGCACTCACCGGCATCAGCGGAGACTTCATGAACTTGAAGATCGACGCCTCGTCCTTGTTGGAACCGATGATCAGTGGGATTCGGTGCGCGTAACCCTTCTGGAAAGCCGCAACCGGGTAGTGCGGCACCAGATCGCGATCGACAACGGGTGCCATCGCCAAAGTTCCCGGAATCCGGGTCGGAATTTCGTTGACCAAATCATCGCTTGCCTTGACGAGCAGTTCCAGATCCGTGGTCAGCAGATCGCCTGCGTCTTCGGGGTCGATCGAGAGCAGTTCGAGAAACCGCTCCGCCACGGTCTTGGCGCGCTCGGCCCCGTAGACGGAGGTCGCGGGCGGACTCTGGGCAATCGCACGATGGAACAGACCTTCGGCGCTCGGACAGGTCATGAGCGTCGTGATGGATCCTGCGCCGGAGGACTCCCCGAACACGGTCACCGCACTCGGGTCACCACCGAAGGCGTCGATGTTGTCTCGAACCCATTCGAGTGCCGCAATCTGGTCTCGCAGACCACAGTTCGATTCGAAAACAGTATCCGCGGTGGAGAATGCAGACAGGTCCAGGAATCCGAGTGCGCCGACACGATAGTTGAAGGAGACGAGAACGACGTCGCCGGTTTCAGCCAGATGACGGCCGTCGTAGATCGTTTGGGCGGCGGATCCGAGGCAGTAGGCGCCGCCGTGAATCCACACCATCACCGGTCGCGGCGTGCCGTCGGGTCGCGGGGCCCAGACGTTGATCGACAGGCAGTCCTCGTCGATTTTGAAGGCCCGATCGATCGGAACCGCCGGACTCTGGCCTTGCGGCGCGATCGGCCCGAACTCACGACAGTCGCGCACCCCGTCCCACGGCTGTGTGGGTTGTGGCGCTCGGAACCTCCGCTCACCCACCGGCGCCGCTGCGTAGGGCATGCCCTTCCACGCGAATACACCGCCATCCGGATACCCGCGGGCTTCTCCGCCTCGCGCCCGGATCACCAGAGTTCCGTCCTCGCCGAGATTTGGTCGAACGTCGGTCTCCATGTCTGAATCCCCTCCCGACCCGCGCGTGTGGCAATCAAGACCAAACCTACCAATCTCGGACGGGTGTGCGCCGAGTACGCAACCCCTCGGTGTTAAGGTCGCCTAGTTCTGACACGGGGTGCTCCGCATGGGCGGGGCTGAGAACACACCCGGGAACCTGATCAGGTAATGCTGACGAAGGGATGTCATGGCTACTACGCAGCCTGCATACAATTCTGCCGAAAACTCGGTGGCCACAGCGCCGTCGACGGATCGGTTCACAGATCGACTCTGGGCCGAGACGAAGGCCCTCCGCGAGTCGATCGACTCACTGGAGTTCCTCCGCCGCCTCGGCGACGGAACATTGCCTCTCGACGCGTTCCGCACGTACATCGAGCAAGACAAGCTTTATCTCGAGGGGTATTCGAAAGCGTTGTCCCTGGTCGCGGCCCATTCCCCGGATCCGCAGTCCGCGGGCTTCTGGTCGAATTCCGCGTCCACGGCAGCGACAGTGGAATCTGCGCTTCACGACGGACTTCTCACCGGTGGAATTCTTCCAGCGGGATCGGGAAGGCTCGAGCATTCGCAGGCCTGCCTGGGATACGTCTCGTATCTGACGGCGACTGCAGCAACTGCGCCTTACCCGGTCTCCGCAGCGGCAGTACTCCCCTGCTTCTGGATCTACGCCGAGGTCGGCCGCGATCTTGCCGCTTCAGCGCGCGAGGTACTCGACGCCGATCCGTCGCATCCGTACGCACAGTGGGTCACGACCTACGACGCACCCGAATTCCACGAGTCGGTGGCGCAGGCCCGCGTACTGGTCGATGCTGCGGCCGAAGCTGCCACCGAGACAGAGCGTGAGGCGATGAGCGAAGCATTCCGCATCGCCAGCCGCTATGAGCTGATGTTCTGGGATTCCGCACTCCACCAGCAGCCTTGGCCGGCGTCGTGATGTCGTTTGCGGCGCTGCGCCGCACGCTTGCCACGTCTGCCGCGATCGCAGCCGCGTTCACAGTTCTGACCGGATGCGCCTCTCACACCGGCTCTTCCGACGGGACCATTCGGTTCGCACTCGACTGGACACCGAACACGAACCACACCGGTTTGTACGTAGCACTCCAAGAGGGCTACTTCGAGGACGCCGGCCTGGACGTCTCGATCCTGCCGTACAACAACACCTCGCCCGACACCCTGGTCGATGCCGGCAATGCCGAGTTCGGCATCAGCACACAGAGTCAGGCCACGTTCGCCCGTGCAGCCGGCGCCGCCACGACGTCCGTCATCGCGCCACTTCAGCACCGCGCCACCGGCATCGGCGTGAAGGCGGATCGTGCGGACATCACGCGCCCACGTGATCTCGACGGGAAGACGTACGCCGGGTTCGGTGATCCCGGCGAAGTCGAAACGCTGCAGCAGATCATCCGCAACGACGGCGGGACCGGGAACTTCACGACGGTCACGCTCGGAACTTCCGCGTACGAAGCCGTGTACTCGGGCCAGGCAGACTTCACCGTCTCCTACTTTGCTTGGGAAGGCCTCGAAGCGGAGCGAAACGGAACTCCGATGCGGTACTTCCAGTACACCGATTACGGCTTCCCCGATGCGTATTCGATCGTGATCAACGGCAACCAGCAGTGGTTGAAGGACCATCCCGACGAGGCACGCAAGTTCGTCAAAGCCGTTCAACGCGGATATCAGACTGCTGCCGACAACCCGGACCAGGCCGCGCAGGATCTCATCGACGCGAACCCCGGAGCATTCACCGACGAAGACCTCGTGCGTGAGAGTCAGCGGATGCTCGCCGCCGACTACATGAAAGACGCCAACGGTGTTGTGGGCGCCCAGAATCTCGAAACCTGGTCGGGTTATTCGGGATTCCTCTTCGAGAACGGATTGCTCGCCGGACCCGACGGGAAGCCGTTGACCCAGAAGCCGGACTGGTCGGAGTACTTCACCAATGAGTATCTCGACGCGTCCTGACGTGAGCGGACGGTTGGTCTCGACCATGCGGCGGGCGCTTCCCGCGCTCGCCGTGGTGCTGCTCCTCGTGGCGGCGTGGCAGATCTACGTCGAGATCAGTGGGATTCGGCCGCAAGTACTTCCGTCTCCGGGGCGCGTTCTGTCCCAGGGGTGGGACAACCGCGAGATCATCTCCGGCCACGCCTGGTCGACATTGCAGGTCACGTTGGTCGGCTTCACTGTTTCATTGGTGTTGGCCTGGATTCTTGCTGTGGTCGTGGACTTTTCGCCGTGGTTGTCACGCGCGCTGGTACCACTTTTTGTCGTCTCGCAGACGCTGCCGATCATCGCCATCGCGCCGCTGATGATCATCTGGTTCGGCTTCGGGTTGTTGCCGAAGGTGTTGGTGATCGCCCTTGCGACGTTCTTCCCCATGACCATCGGACTCATCGAGGGATTTGCCGCGGCCGATCGGGAAGCGGGCGCTCTCCTGCGCAGTATGGGCAGCACTCGCTGGCAGGAGTTCCGATACGTTCGCCTTCCTTCGGCAATTCCGCGATTCTTCACTGCCCTGCGCATCGGCATCACGTATGCGGTCGTGGGTGCGGTGTTCTCCGAATACGTCGGCGCTACTTCCGGTTTGGGTATCTACATGAGCACCCAGAAGAACTCCTTCCGCACCGACCTGGTGTTGGCGGCCGTACTGGTGACCGCGTTGATCAGCGTCACGCTGTACTTGCTGACGTTCGCCATCGAGCGCATCGTTGCACCATGGGCGATGAACGAAAGGTCGCGGACATGACTGACCCGATGGTCGAGGATGCAGTGGTCGAAATCCAGGACCTGACCAAGAGGTTCGACACGGCCGGAGAATCGCGTCTCGTGCTCGATTCGGTGTCCTTTGGTGCCGACGCGGGCGAATTCGTGTCGGTGATCGGGCCGAGCGGCTGCGGAAAGAGCACGATCTTCAACGTCCTGGCCGGGCTCGAATCCCCGACCGCGGGTTCGGTCCGTGTGGGCACGCGCGCAACGGAATCCGAACCAGCCACCGAGGTGCATACCGCGTACATGCCGCAGAAAGATCTTCTGTTCCCTTGGCGTTCGGTACTGGACAACACGGCCCTCGGTTTGGAAGTGCAGGGAGTCGGCAAGAAGGAAGCACGCGAGCGCGCTCGCGAGTTGTTCCCGGCGTTCGGACTGTCCGGATTCGAGGACGCCCGGCCGTCACAACTGTCCGGCGGCATGCGCCAGCGAGCGGCGATGCTGCGCACCGTTGTTCAGGGCAAACCTGTCCTGCTGCTCGACGAGCCGTTCGGCGCACTGGACTCGTTGACCCGCACCGAGATGCAGGCCTGGCTACAAGACGTGTGGCAGCAGTACCGGTGGACCGTGCTGATGATCACCCACGATATTCGTGAAGCGATCTATCTGTCCGATCGCGTGGTCGTTCTGTCGGCGAGGCCGGCAACGGTCAGGTGCGTCGTCGACGTTCCCTTGCCGAGGCCACGCGAACTGGACATGATCACCTCGCCCGAGTTCGCCGACGTCGAGCGTGAACTGCTTGCGGTACTCCACGACGAGACGCGCAAGTCGCTACACCCCTAGCGGTTACTGACAATGCGCTGAGAGCGCGCCGATTTCACCTGCCGTTCAAGAGAAAGTGCATCGCAACGGTGCAACTTCGCGTAGGATGTCGCGGCGCGTTCGCCCAAAACGCCTTAATATCAGCAAGATCCGAACGCTCGACACGCAATCCGTCAACGCTGCACAATTCTCTGTACTCTTCGGTAACGTACACTCGGTCGCCTACGAGACCAACGGCCAGAAGGTAACTGGACGGTAAAGCGGAATCGTGGAGGCACAGTCATCGCAACAGATTTGGAAAGGGACAGCGTGAGCACACTGCAGTCAGGTCAGAGCCTCGGAGTCGGCCAGGAACTCAAGTCCGACAACGGCGCATACACCCTCACCTTGCAGGACGACGGCAACCTGGTTCTGTCCGAGGGCGGACAGGCTGTTTGGGCCGCAGGCACCAACGGATCCGGCGCCAACCGCGCCGAGGTGCAGGCTGACGGAAACTTCGTCATCTACAAGGACTCCGACGCCGTGTGGGCATCGCAGACCGCAGGCAACGACGGTGCCTCCCTCTCGGTTCAGGACGATCGCAACGTCGTTCTGTCCGTCGGCGGAAATGCTCTGTGGTCTTCGGACACTGCAATCGCAGCGCCGGCCGCCGAGGCTGCCCCGGAGCCCGCTCCGGCACCCGAGCCCGAGCCTGCCCCCGCCGCTCCGGCAGCGCAGAGCTACACCGTCGAAAGCGGCGACACCCTGTGGGCGATCGCAGAGCGTTTCTACGGTGACGGCAACCAGTACCAGCGCATCGCGGATGCAAACGGCATCCCGAACCCGGATCTCATCAACGCCGGTCAGGTACTGACGATCCCCGCCTGATTCACTGCTTGACCTGGCCCTGGGTGCCGACGTCCGCGTCGGCACCCAGGGCCTTTTGTGTTCTACGCCACACGGATTCGCGTCCCGCCCAGCAGACCCTGATACTCCATTGCGGCATCTTTTCGCCTACAGTACTTCCGTACTGCTCCCGAAGGACAGGTGTGCATGAAAGACAGAACAGTCATGATCGGCGCTGTCGCAGTGGCCGCTCTTTCTCTGACATCAGGCCTCGTTTTCGGCGGAGCAGCCGGCGCATTCGGTGCCGGCGGCCCTGTGGTGAAGCCTCCCACTCTGGTCTCGTCGGTTTCCGTGGAGTCCGTCGCCGGGATCGAACCGGCCGCGTTCTACAGCTCGGTTGCAGTCCCCACGGTTGTCATCCCGCCGACGCCGACCTGGCGAATCGCCGACGAGACGACTGCTCCTCGTAATCAGCCGCTTGTGGTGACCGCGACAAGCACGAGCTCCGCCACCTCGACTACGACGGCCACCAGTACGACAACACCCGTCTCATCCACGACAACTGCGTCGGCTACCGCGACCTCGTCACCGACCGCGACGGCCACAACCACCAAGACCAGCACCACCCCCGTTGTCACGACCGGATCCACGCCGCCCGTCGTCGAGGTCTCGCCCGTTCTCGCCGGATAACCCTCGCTCTTTCGCCCGCACACCGCCTGGCGTGACGGCGGTTACAGGCACACTTCAGTCGCCGCTCTCGAATAACCGATCTACCTGCAACTACCTTCCTCGTCGTCACGGTTCGTGGTCCGCTGCAATCCGGTCGACCGGAAAAGGACAGCAGCATTGTCGGAGCCTCGCGATACCGTATAGGTCTGAGCTTTTGCGGAAGGAGGTGGCTGATGAGCGCAATGGGCTTCGATCTCGATGTCAGTGTCGACCGGGCGTGGGCAGAATTTCAACGTCGCCTCGGCGATCACATTTCCATCATGGTCGACGGCGACGTTCTTGCCGTGGAATCGTCCACCGGCGACTTCGATCCAGCTGACGGCGCAGCGCCATGCGTTCAGTTCCTCGTGTGGGACGAGAACACAGTCCGCTGCGAGGTTCCTTCCAACGACTTCCTTCATCCGCGCTATCGACTCGACGATGCCGACGAACAAAAGTTGATCGCACTCGGCTGGAATCCGCCTTCCGAGAATCTCGAGGATCCGAACAACTCCCCCGCCTTCTGCGTCGACAAGGCGCAGAACTGGGCCGATCAGCTCGCAGCGATGACTGTCGCTGCATTCCGTGATGTGTTCGGTGTGCACCACCCGGCTTTTCTATCCAGCGATCTCACCGGCAACGAGCAGACTCCGGATTTCGATCCGTCGGTCGTCGAGTCGACAGAACTTCCGACACTCGACCCCACCGCGGCCTACATGCCCAACGACATCGACCACCTCAAGGAGTTGGTCACTCTCGCTTTGCTTCCCATGCTCGGCACTCTTCCCGAGCGAGACAGCGACGGCGACATACCCATTCGTGTCGGTTCGACTGTCATGTTCGTCGGTCCACTTTCCGAGTCCATGGACGTGCAGTTGTTCTCGCCGCTCGTTCAGGACATCAGCAACCGCACCCGTGCAGCCGAGGTCATCGCCGATCTCAACCGCAAGTGGTCGCGCATCAAGTTCGTCTTGATCGACGACCGTCTGTCGGTGTTCCTCGAGGTGGCGGGTTCACCATTCGTTCCCAAGCAACTCACCGATACGTGCGCCGCCCTGACGTCGTTCCTGCGTACCGTGGACGACGAGTTCGCCGCACGCGTCGGCGGAGACCTCTTCTTCGCGAACAAGAGCGGTGACTCCTCCTCACTGCAGCCCGATCTGACGGCCGAGGACCTGCCTCCCGAACTCGAGACCCTGCTGCACCTCGATCTGGACGTGGCCGAGGATCTCGACGCGGTAGCCGATGTCTGTGGTCGTGATCGCGATCTGATTCTTCAGCTCCTCCACATCAGCAACGAATGGCAGATTCAGCTGCGTAGTCAGGCTGTGGACGCCCACAGTCGCGGAGACGCCGAAGAGGCTGCGGGATACGAGGATCAGATCGGCGGGTGGGAACTCATGGTCGACCGTCTGCGCGGGGCTTTGCGACTGGTGGTCCTGCCCAATTCTCGAACCGAGACGCCGGCAAAGCCGCAACCTGAGCAAATGGGCTTGTTTGCCGATCCCTTGCAACAGAGCCTCTTCGACGATCCGTCCTGACAACACGGATCGCCTTTCCCGCTATTCGAAGTGGGATTTGAAGATCTGTCCGTGGACGCCCACGGTTCGATCGACAACCTGCGAGACCGTGAAATCGGCTGCGGCAGAAAGATAGGCGTAGGCCGTCGCTCGATCCATTCCGCGATCATGCTCGAGGAAGTCGAGCGCGTTGACCACCGCGCGCCGCATGGCGCCGTTGAGGTCACTGTTCTGCCCATCGACCGAACCGTTGGGGTCGGACAGGCCGATCGGAATCCAGGCCTCCTCGGTCTCGGCGAACGGGTATCCGAAAGCCACCGATGGAGCGTCACCGGAATCCTTCTTGCACACGCTGAGTCGGAACGTGCCGCGCAGCGATCCTTCCATCGCCGTCAGCGCCGCCTCGCCGTCGCCCATGGCCATGTGGGGGTCACCGACGTAGAAGAGGGCGCCTTCAGCGAATACCGGCAAATAGAAGGTTGATCCGACACCGAGATGCCTGATGTCGATGTTTCCGCCGCCCAGGGTCGGAGGAATGGAGTTCGACGACGGGGATGTCGGGTCTGCATCCGCAGAATAGGCAACTCCCATCATTCCCATGAAGGGCCGCAGGGGAAACCGCACCTTCGACTGTCCGAAAGGCATCACGCCCTTGCCGTCTTCGATCGCCGTGAAAGTGGAAACACCGCCGTACTTCAACGGGTCCTTTGTTGCGCGCCCGTCTGTGGCGACCGGCGGCATGACTTCGTCCAGAGTGATTCCCGCTGGAGCGGTTCCGTCTGCTGTGACGGCGAGAGCGCCCTTGCCGTGTCTGCTCGACACAACGCCGTACGGCACGCGGGGAATGGCTTCGAGAGTCTCGATCTTGAGTACGTCCGGGCTGGGCGCCTTCGACGAAGACCGGGCCGGTGACGACGTGCGGTCCGTCCTTGTCGAAGTTTCGTTCGGTTCGGTTGTATTCGGCCGCAACGGCAATCGCATCCTCGAGCACGTCCTTCTCGGAAACGCCTTTGCTACCGAAGTATTCGAGAGGATTGCGCCCTTGATCCTCGAGAATTCCCTCGTGCGAGAGGGCGTCGATCGTGACGGTCTGGCCCGACTTCATCCGCATCACCTCGCGGGTGTGGATGTTGGGCACATAACCCCACATGACGTCCGACGGATCCGAACTCAGATAGTGATCGCCACTGACGTTTCCGCTGCCCGGTTGCAGAATCGGAATGCCATCGGCGAACGGTAGTGCAGAGGAGGACGATCCAGCCGGTGACGCGTTCGAGTGCGCGCATCCCGAAGCCACACCGGCAACTCCTACGCCCGCACCGAGGGCAGCGACTGCCCTCATGAATCCGCGTCGGCCAAGACCTTTCGTCAGGTCTTCGGCTGCGTTGCGGGCAAGAGTGTATTCCATCGAGATTCCTCCGGAGTGCGTGACGATGTGCGACTGCGAAGAAAGCTAGACCCGATTTGTTACTCGTTCATTACCATTTCATGGCAGGAAAATACCGTTGACTGAGAATGAATTCAGCGACGGCGAAGCCGCCAGAGCGAGGTCGTCTCTCGTGTCCGGGCGGCGTGAAGCGCATCGGTTCGGTCACTGACCTTTGCGTGCGTCGGTTTGACGTCCATGCGATCGACAACAGTGAGTCCACCGGCCGCAATCAGGTCGTGTAGTTCGGATCGCGTTCGGAGACCGAGGTGTTCGGCAATGTCCGAGAGGATCAGCCACGCTTCTCCCCCGTCGTCCAGATGCGCTGCGACACCAGTCAGGAAGCCCTTCAGCATCGCTCCAGCGGGGTCGTAGACGGCGTATTCGATGGGCGAGGTGGCCTTGGCCGGAATCCAGGGAGGATTGCAGACCACCAACGGAGCGGTGCCTTCGGGAAAGAGGCCTGCTTCCACCACGGTCACCTGATCGCCGTAGCCAAGCCGCGAGAGGTTGCTACGAGCGCATTGCAGTGCCCGGGGGTCCTGGTCGGTGGCCGTCACCGTCTGAACTCCACGCCGCGCCAGGACGGCAGCAAGAACGCCGGTGCCGGTGCCGATGTCGAAAGCCGATTCCGTCGACGGCAGTGGCGCAGACGCGACAAGATCGACATACTCCCCGCGGACGGGTGAGAACACTCCGAAGGCGGGATGCACTCGTGCGTCGAGAGCCTCGATGAAAACACCTTTGCGGTGCCACTCGTGAGCGCCGATCGCGCCGAGGATGTCACGCAACGAGCGAACCGAAGGCTCACCGGTAATCCCGAAAGCTTCGGTCAACGCGACTTGCGCGTCCGGGGCTCGCCGGAGTGGAATCGACAAATCTGCGTCCAAGGGAATGAGCAGCATGCCGAGGATCTGCGCGCGGCGTCCTTGGGTCTGCCGGTGGAGATGGAAGGCTTTGGCTGGGTCGTCGGACGCTCGGCGCGGCTTGCGGTCGATGCGCGACGCGACGGCCTTCGACAGTTGGCGAGCGTTCTGAAAATCTCCGCGCCACAATAACGCCGTGCCTTCGCATGCCAAGCGATAGGCGACGTCGGCCTTCATCGTGTCGTCGGCGACGACGATGCGCTTGGGCACCGGGGCGTTGCTCGTCGAACCCCAACAGGCCGATTGCTCGGCGTCGTTCTCGGTCCACACAGCGAATTGTTCAGTCATGTAAGCCCTTCCGGCGTCCGACGCATAGCGGCCGGTCTACCGGCTGATGTGGTCCAGATCTGCAAAATCTGCTCGTCTGGTGTCCACACTAGTCGGGACCGGCCGCGCTACATGACTGCGAGAGGGATGTCAGCCCTTGGCGACGCGAGCTGCCTCGGCGATCCGAGCCTCGGCGACCGCGTCAGCAGCCTCGCCGGCGAGGATTCCGTCCTTCTTCGACTTCGCGAAGATCTCGGTGACCGTGTCGAAGATCTTCTCGACCTTGAGCTTGACCTCTTCGGCCGAGTTGCCCTTCAGCTCGCCGGCAACCTGGATGAGGCCGCCGCCGTTGGCGACGTAATCGGGGGTCCAGGTGATGCCGCGGTCGCGGAGAATGTTCTCGACCTCGGGCACGGTGAGCTGGTTGTTGGCAGCGCCGCAGACAACCTCGGCCTTGATCGAGCGTGCGGTCGTGTCGGTGAGGGTTGCGCCCATCGCGCACGGTGCGTAGACGTCCAGATCGGCGTCGATGATGCTGTCGACGATGCTCACCTGCGGGAAGTCAGCCTTGACACGGTCGAGCGCTGCGGCGTTGACGTCGGTCGCGAGAACGGTTGCGCCGTCTGCGAGGAGGAGCTTGATCAGCTCGTAGCCGACCTTGCCTGTGCCCTCGACACCAACAGTCTTGCCTGCGAGCGACGGAGTGCCCCAATGCGACTGTGCCGCGGCGCGCATCGACTGGAATACGCCGAGGGCCGTCATCGGAGCGCTGTCGCCGGAACCGCCGACCGTAGCGTTGCGGCCGACGACGAAGTCGGTGTTACGACCGATGATGTCGAGATCGTTGGAGTTGGTTCCGACGTCACCAGCGGTGATGTAGCGGCCGCCGAGGGTCTGGACGAATTTTGCGTAGGCGCCGAGCAATTCGTCGGTCTTGGCCGTTGCGGGGTCGCCGATGATGACAGCCTTGCCGCCGCCGAGGTCGACGCCGGCAACCGCAGCCTTGTAGGTCATGCCGCGCGAGAGGCGCAAAACGTCTGTGACTGCGGCAGATTCGTCGGAGTACGGGTAGAAGCGCGTTCCGCCGAGCGCGGGGCCGAGCGTCGTGGAGTGGATGGCGACGATGGCCTTGAGGCCGCTCGCGGGATCCTGGAAGAAGCTCACCTGCTCGTGGGGGTAATCGCGCAGGTAGTCGGCGCGATCGAACACGCCCGCAGTGTCGTCATGGGAAACAACGGAGTTCACGGGCTCGGCGGTGAGAGTCATTGTGGGATAGACCTTTCCGAAGGATAAACGGGGCGCAGTCGAAATATTGGGACGAATTGGCCGTTGGGTACTATTGGGGACAAATAACCCAAAGAGAATCCCGCTGAGCAATTCGTGGAACCAATGCTCTGCCTGAGTTACGATTTGGTCAATGCAAATCTCTTGAACTAGTCAATTCGATCATCCAGTGACTCATATCACTGAGGAGAGGTTCACAAAGTGCTCAGCATCGACAAGCTCGACGTCCAGTTGCTCGGTCTGCTCAGCAAGGACTCGAGGATGAGTGTGGCCGAGTTGGCCAACTCGTTGGGCGTCGCCCGCAACACCGTCCAGTCGCGAATGAAGCGCATGGAATCCAACGGACTTCTCACCGGGTTTCGGCCGAATCTCAATCTCCCCGAGGTCGGTATCCCGATTCAGGCATTTGTCGGTCTGGAACTCGAGCAGGGCAAGATCAGCGCAGTCGCGCGGAGTCTGACCGAGTTGCCCGAGGTGATCGAAATTCACGCGACGACCGGTCGCGAGGATTTGCTCGTTCGCGTCGCCACCTCGACGCACGCGGCCCTGCAGAAGTTGGCCGAGCAGATCGTGTCACTTCCAGGCGTCACGCATTCGACCACGACCATCGCTCTGACCAATCCCCTTCCGTATCGAATTCAGCCTCTCCTCGAGCACCTCACCAATGACGCCGGCTGGGGTCGTTCGACCGCCTTCCCCCGTCAGCAGGACTAGGACGGGTGGTCGCGTCGATGCTTCCCAGTGCGCTAGTTTCATGGTTATGAGTGAGATCCAGGGACAGCGCATCGCGTTCATTCAGGCGACGTGGCATCGCAACATCGTCGACCGTGCACGCGACGGATTCACCGACGCGATCGTCGAGCTCGGCTACCCCAAGGACACGGTTGATTTCTTCGAGGTACCGGGAGCTTTCGAGATCCCGCTGCATGCTCGGCGGTTGGCCAAGACCGGCCGCTACCAGGCCATCGTTGCCGCAGGTCTGGTCGTCGACGGCGGTATCTACCGGCATGACTTCGTGGCGACGGCTGTCATCGACGGTCTGATGCGCGTGCAGCTCGACACCGACGTTCCGGTTTTCTCGGTGGTCTTGACGCCTCATCACTTCCACGAGCACGCCGAGCACGTCGACTACTTCAGCACGCATTTCGTGAAGAAGGGCGCCGAGGCTGCTCGCGCGGTCGACGCCACCGTCAAGTCGTTGAAGGCCCTGCCCACCAACTAGTCGTTACCCAAGTCTCGCTGAGTCGAATGCCATCGGCTCAGCGAGATTTTTTGTGTCTATCGAGGGGTCTCGACGCTTGCCAGTGCGGAGGCATTCGAGTCGTCGACTTCGCCGTAGCGGTCGACGCATTGCTGGAAGAAGTCCCGCATCTCGGTGACCACTTGGATGTGGCTGTTCAATGACTTCTCCAACGAATCTTCACCATCCTTAGCTTTCTTGGAGAACTTCTCGGCCAGGTTGATTCCAGATTGGAGCGTTCCCATTCCAGAAACATTCGCAATCACGAACAGATTTCTGCGCATCTGATCGAGTTCGCCAAGAAACCCTTCGCATGCCGCAACCACATCACGTGCGATGTCTGGCTCAACTTCCAGTCGCGAGTCGTCAGACCCATTGCTTCGATCAGACCCACTCACCGAGACCTCATTTCGGTAGCGTCGGTTCAAGATTGACCGACAGACGCTGCACAACAACACAACTGGACTCTTGCCGAGCCTCAGACAGCTTTCGTTCTACGTTGAACCAGATTGAGCCGTGTTCGACCGAGAAAGCAAGGTAGCAACCATTGTTGTCCTCGTCGTCGACGCGCTGATACTCGATACCACGCCGCCCACCGACAGTGAGTTCCTCGAAACCTCGGAAATCAGGATTCCGTCGAACATCGTCGACGGTGTACGACGATGAATACACGGTCAAGAAATACCAGGACCCGCTCCACCCACAGATCTTCCATCCTGGCTGCTCCACGCCCGCCGCACCAGCTTCCTCGGTAGCCGGATCAAGCCCCACTTCCTCCAGAACCGAGTCCGGAATGTCCTTGCACGGATCGAACAAACCCTCTTGGCCGGATGCAGGCTCAGCCGCCCCCTCCACGACTGAGCTGCATCCTGCCGCAGCCCACACCAACACCCCAGCCATGAGCAGTCGCCCAACCCCCACCGACCCCCGCATGACACCCCCTGTTGATGTGGACCCACTGTATTGGATGCACCGGAGGCTCGATCGGTTCCCGCAATCAAGAAATTCCCAGTTCAGGTTCGCCGGTTCACTCAGAGCGCATCTTCAGCGATTGACGCTCAGCTCAGCAGTCGCATACTGGAGAGGTTGACTACGACTTCGGGAAGGCACCGAGTGAGCGCACCGAAAGCCCCGGCCAAACCAGCGATCCTCAGCGTCGACGACGATCCTGGTGTTTCGCGTGCCGTCGTTCGAGACCTTCGCAAACGGTACGGAGAGAAGTACCGAATCATTCGTGCGGAGTCCGGCGACCAGGCTCTCGAAACCTTGCGTGAAATGAAACTTCGCGGCGATGCAGTCGCTGTGATCGTCGCCGATTACCGCATGCCCGGTTTGAGTGGAATCGAGTTCCTCGAACAGGCAATGGACCTGTATCCCGTAGCTCGTCGCGTTCTCCTCACCGCGTACGCCGACACCGATGCTGCGATCGACGCCATCAACGTCGTCGACCTCGACCACTACCTCCTCAAGCCTTGGGATCCGCCGGAAGAGAAGCTGTACCCCGTCATCGATGCGCTGCTCGATGCCTGGGCAAGTTCGAGTCATCACCCCGCCGAGGAAACCAAGGTGATCGGCCATCGTTGGTCCGAGCGATCATCCGACGTCCGAGAGTTCTTGGCACGCAACCAACTTGCCTATCGCTGGTACATGTCGGACGAACCCGAAGGACAACGGCTGCTCTCCGCTGCCGGTACCGACGAACTACGGCTTCCCGTCGTCATCGCATCCAATGGGGATGTACTCGTCGAGCCCACTGACGCCGAACTCGCCGACAAACTCGGGTTGAGCACTACTCTCTCCGAAGACTTTTACGATCTCGTTGTCATCGGCGGCGGCCCTGCGGGTCTGGGAGCTGCTCTGTACGGCGCTTCGGAGGGACTTCGGACGGTTCTCATCGAACGGCGGGCGACTGGCGGTCAGGCCGGCCAGAGTTCACGAATCGAGAACTACCTCGGGTTCCCTGACGGAGTTTCCGGCGCACAGTTGGCCGATCGGGCGAGGCGCCAGGCAACCAAGTTCGGCGCCGAAGTCATCACGGCTCGAGACGTCACCGGTTTGGAAATCAACGGCTCGGCCCGCACCGTGCGTTTCGACGACGGTTCGTCGGTCGACGCCCATTCGGTCATCTTGGCGACAGGTGTTTCCTATCGCCAACTGTCGGCGCCGGGGCTCGATACATACACCGGCCGAGGGGTCTACTACGGGTCAGCCGTCACCGAAGCCGCTCGGTGCAGCGAACAAGATGTGTACATAGTCGGCGGCGCCAATTCGGCAGGCCAAGCTGCGGTCTATCTCTCCCGCGGAGCTAGGTCCGTCACCATTCTCATTCGCGGCAACACGCTCGAAGCCTCGATGTCCTACTACCTGATTCAGCAGATCGAAAAGAATCCGAAGATCACCGTGCGCACGTGCACGGAGGTAGTCGGCGCTGAGGGTGACGATCACCTCGAACGAATCACACTGCGTAACAGAGCCACCGGAGAAGAAGACACCGTCGATGCTCAGTGGTTGTTCATCTTCATCGGAGCCGCTCCCCTCACCGACTGGCTCGGCGACGTGGTGGTCCGCGATGGGAATGGCTTCGTTCTTGCCGGCCCGGACCTTCCGTCCGAAGGCGTCACCCCGGACGGGTGGCCGCTCGACCGCGCACCACATCATCTCGAAACCAGTGTCCCCGGAGTGTTTGTCGCCGGGGACGTACACGCCGAATCGGCCAAGCGCGTCGCGTCGGCCGTCGGAGAGGGCGCGATGGCCGTGATGTTCGTCCACCGCTATCTCGCTCAACAATAGGGAGATTCGATGTCCATTCCTGAATGCAGCCCAGACTTGCTTCGCACCCTGTTCCTGTTCGAGAAGCTCACCGACGATCAGCTCGAATCACTGTGCCAGGCAGGCCATATCACCGAGATCGATCGAGGTCAGGTCTACCTCGAAGGTGAGCCTGCCACCTGCTTCTACGTCCTCATCGAGGGCGAGGTGGTGCTGTCCAAGCTGTCGGGCGGCGAAGACATCGAGATCAACAGGACCACCCAGCGCGGCGTCTACTCGGGAGGCTGGACGGCGTATCTCGGCGATCGTGTACCGCAGGTCTACGCGGGGTCGATGCGAGTGACGACTCCTTCGACGTTTTTCGTCCTGGACGCCGACAAGTTCGGCAACGCGATGCGCGAGTGGTTTCCAATGGCGGTTCATCTACTCGAAGGTGTTTTCTTCGGCAAGAAGAACACTCAGCAGATCATCGATCAGCGAGAGCGACTCCTTGCACTCGGATCACTGTCGGCCGGGTTGACTCACGAGCTCAATAACCCTGCAGCCGCAGCGGTTCGAGCGACAGCCTCTTTGCGCGAGCGTGTTGCAGGCATGCGTCACAAACTGGGGATGGTTGCATCGGGCACCTACGACCGCGATGCCCTCGTCACTCTCATGCGACTTCAAGAGGAAGTTGCAGAGGTTGTCGCCAAGGCGCCGACGCTCACTCCCCTCGAAGCCTCCGATCGGGAGGATTCGTTGGGTGAATGGTTCGAGGATCATTCGATTCGAGAAGGTTGGGACCTGGCTCCGACCTTCGTGCAGGCTGGACTCGACACCGCTTGGCTCGAGAACGTTGCTGCAGCCGTTGACGAGTCCGTACTCGAAGGCGCAATTCGCTGGCTGAATTACACCATCGAATCCGAACTCCTGATGAACGAGATCGCCGACTCCACAACGAGGATCTCGACGCTCGTCGGTGCGGCCAAACAGTATTCACAGATGGATCGCGCTCCCTTCCAGACCATCGATGTCCACGAATTGCTCGACAGCACGTTGATCATGTTGGGGCAAAAGATCGGAAGCGGAATCGAAGTCGTCAAGGAGTACGACCTTGCGTTGCCTCCGATCGACGCCTACGCCGCCGAACTCAATCAGGTGTGGACCAACCTGATCGACAATGCGGTGTCTGCCATGGACGGATCGGGAACACTCACCGTTCGGACAAGCCGCGATGGCGACCGCGTGTGCATCGAGATCTGCGACACCGGCGCCGGGATTCCCGATGACGTCATCGACAGGATCTTCGAACCCTTCTTCACGACTAAGCCTGTCGGTGAGGGAACCGGTCTCGGCCTTGATATTTCATGGCGAATTGTGGTCGGCAAGCATCGTGGTGAGCTGCGGGTCACGTCGGAGCCCGGTAACACCCGGTTCAGAGTTTTGTTGCCAATCGCGGGCCCACCGCGGGATACGCGCGACGACTAGTCGCCCTTGCACGGCCGGTAGGCAAAGCGCACGATGAAATGACCGACTTCAGTCAGCGAGAGGGTGGACCATGACCGACGGACTTCCAGCGGGGATCGATCCGAGCGTGCCGCCCAGTGGCGCGGGATGCGTCGAATGCGATGCGAGCGGCGGTTGGTGGGTGCACCTGCGTCGATGCGCGCAATGCGGTCACGTTGGGTGTTGCGACTCCTCACCGTCACAGCACGCAAGCAAGCATGCGGCCTCGACGAAGCATCCGTTCATGCAGAGCTACGAACCCGGTGAGGATTGGTTCTGGAGCTTCGAAACCAACGAGGCGTACGACGGACCTGAATTGGCTGCGCCCACTTCACATCCCGTAGATCAGCCGACGCCGGGGCCTAAGGGTCGTGTCCCAGCCGATTGGCAGCAACACATCCACTGACTCAGTTCGGTTGGTCGATCGACCTCAAAGTCGAGGCGTTCGACGACTCCTGATCCAATGCGTTGTCGATGCAGGCTTGAAACAGAGCCTGCATTGCCTCCACGACCGCGATATGACTCGCCAACACATCGACGAGCGCATCCGGGCCGCCAACCGCCTTTTCCTCGAACTTAACCTGCAGTGCCCGGGCGGATCCGAGAGTGCCGAAGCCTCCCACTTGCCCGAGATAGTTCGCATCGTCCGACAGTGACCTGAACAGCGAAATTAGATCATCACACGCCTTCGCCAGATCCTCTGCGACCCTCTTCTCCAGATACAAACCGGACATCACATACTCCAATTCACTACGAGTCGAATCTCTTCCGAGCGTTACTCGGGAAGCAGCGGTAACACGGTCAGACCGACCCGCTCAACCAGTTCACACGGAGTTTCGGGGCGCTGGTCACCGACTTTCGCACCCACTCGAATCATCGCCGTGGACTGAGCAGTCGCGAAGGCGATATTGCACGCGGTGTCCGCCTTGTCATTGTGTTCCTGGAACATCAGGACCTGTCGGCCGGCGAGTTGAATTCGATGTAGATCGCGCATCACCGGATTTGCTTCGACTTCCGCAAGCGAGTGTGTTGTGGAAGTCAGACGGAGGAAGAACCAAGATCCTTCCCACTTGCATATATTGAACCCATCGATATGGGTGTTGACTATGTCAACCTCTTTTGTTGCCGGGTCAACTCCGACTCTCTCCAATTCCTCATTGCTGAGAACCTCACACGGATCAAACATCCCAATCACATCGACAGGGAAAGCCTCGCCCTCGACGGTCGAGGAACAACCCCCAACCAACAGCGCGGCCGCGACCAGGACCACTGCACCCCTCACTCCCACAGCACTCCCCCTCGTTCGCGGCCCGCTCACAGTATTGGACGCTCCCCAGCACCGATCGGTTCCACGACATTGCATTCCGTTGCAACCCTTCACCCACGCCGATAATCGGCCTAGCGTCGATCTACCAGGGGATTCACAACGAAGTGAGGTGCGGATCAATGAAGGCAGCACGGTTCCACGGGCAGAAAGACATCCGGATCGAAGAGATCCCTGAGCCCGAATTGCGGCCAGGAACAGTCAAGCTGAAGGTCGCATGGTGCGGAATCTGCGGCACCGATCTCCACGAGTACCTCGAGGGACCGATCTTCATCTCCGCACCGGGCCACCCGCATCCACTCTCACACGAGAATGCGCCGGTCACGATGGGCCACGAGTTCTCCGGCACCGTCGAAGAGGTCGGCGAAGGTGTCACGGACGTCGAGGTCGGTGAAAATGTTGTCGTCGAGCCGTACTTCGTCTGCAACGAGTGCGCCCCGTGCAAGGCGGGCAACTACCACCTGTGTACGAAGATGGGGTTCATCGGCTTGGCCGGCGGCGGTGGCGGGCTCAGCGAGAAGGTCGTCGTCGACCGTCGCTGGATCCATAAGATCGGCAACATCCCGCTCGACGAGGCAGCCCTCATCGAACCGTTGAGCGTCGCCCATCACGCAGTCGTGCGCAGTGGAGCCGAAAGCGGCAACGTCGCAATTGTGGGCGGAGCCGGACCGATCGGACTCCTCGTTGCGGCAGTTCTCAAGGGTCTGGGTGTCACGACGATCGTCACCGAACTCAGCGAAGCCCGCAAGGCCAAGGCGCTCTCCAGTGGCGTGGCCGACTACGTCATCGATCCCACCACCGAAGACGTCAAAGCGCGCGTCCTCGAACTCAGCGGAGGCATCGGCGCAGACATCGGCTTCGAGTGCGCAGGCGTCAACGCGGTCCTCGACACCATGCTCGACACGGTCCGGCCTGCTGGAGTTGTTGTCAACGTGTCGATTTGGGGCAAGCCCGCGACCATTGACATGCAGAAGCTGGTCCTCAAGGAAATCGACCTACGCGGAACCATCGCGTACGTACGCGACCATGAAGCGGTCATCAAGATGGTCCAGGACGGTGTCGTCGATCTGGCGCCATTCATCACCGGTCGTATTCAGCTCGAAGAATTGATCTCCGAAGGATTCACCACTCTGATCGAGCACAACGACACTGCAGTCAAGATTCTCGTCAGGTCGTAACCGGACGGGGCACCTCCGGGCCCACCGCAGTCAGGGACCCAGGTGCCCGCCCTTTGCCCCATCCGATCTTCTCTCGGTAGCGGCCGATGTGATCGTCCTCGATCACATCGGCCGTTTCCAATGGTGTGGATTGCGGATGCACATACAGCGCATCCGTCGGGCAATATGCCTCACACATGAAGCAGGTCTGGCAATCCGATTGGCGCGCAATCACCGGGACGCCCGAGGGCGTCCGGTCGAAAACATCTGTAGGACAAACGTCTACGCACTTGTCGCAACCGATGCAGTCAGGCGCGGACACCAGCTCGATCATGACGCCACCAATGCAGACCCGACAGGTTCCGACGTTCGGGTCCACACCGAATCCAAACCTCCGGTGAGAACGTGATGATGCTGCGTTCCATCGAGTTCGGGATAATCGTCACGCTTGCTCATTCCCCGAGTCTCGGTCCGCGCCAACGTCGAGTGGTACATCCAGCGACCGACGGCCGTGATCGCGGCAGCCTGCCGCGCCGCCATCCGACCTGCTGGATCCGCGCCCAGATCCGCACTCACTGCACCCCACAGCGATTCGAGCTCACCGAGCGCTGCGGATACTCGATCACCGCTGCGGAGGTAGTTCTTGTCGAAGGGAATCAGCTGCGCCTGAGCAGCTTTCACCACATCGTCGGCAGCAAACCCGGTTCGTACCGGATTACGCAATCCGACGGTTCCGGCTCCGCGAAGACCACTGGTAGACCCACGTCCGACCGACAGCGCATAGCGCGCAGCACCGCTTCCCGCCCACGAACCAGAAGACATCGCCCACGCGGCGTTGTGACTTCCCCCGCCGGTAAACCCTCCGCAGATTCGCTCGCGGGTCGCAGCGTCCCCGGCGGCAAACAGTCCTGGAACGGATGACGCGCAATCGTCATCGACGACGTTGATTCCCCCAGTGCCGCGCACCGTGCCTTCAGCGAGCATGCCGACCTCGAATTTGTCGGTGAAGGGATCGATTCCGCGGCGATCGAATTGCAGGAAGAAGTTGGGTTGCCCCAGCCTCATTCGACGCTGCACCTCAGCGTCGGCCCGATCGATCTGCGCGAAGACCGGCTCGTTCCGCAACGTGCTGGCGATGACGGACCTCCCCTTCGCCGAACCGGCACCTTCGAGCACGCTTCCGTCTGCGTGAAAGAACGTCGCGTACGCGTAGTAAGCCGTCTTGGTGATCGTCGATCCGGCCGCTGCGATTCCGTACGCGTTGGAGAACTCCATCCCAGAGAACTCCGCTCCGACTTCGGCTGCCATCAATGCACCGTCACCGGTATCGACGTTGGTACCCAACGCACCGGACAGAAACGCACAACCTCCACTGGCGACCACTACCGCGCCTGCCGAGACTCGGTAATCCTGTTGCTCGTGGCGTTGGTAGCCCGCCGCTCCGCGAACTCGCCCGGCGTCGTCCACCAACAACTCCAGCGCCGGCGAATGATCGAGGATCCGCACACCGGTTCGACGAATCCAGGTGCGCATCCGTCGCATGTACTCAGGCCCCTGCAAGCCGGTGCGGATCTGCTTGCCCGTGCTGGAGTCGACGGGGAACGGATATCTGCCCTCCACCGCGAGGAGATCCATGTTGGAGTATGTCTGCTCGAGGACGCGGTCCATCCAATGGTGGTCGGCAAGATATCCGCCGAGCGCCTCACGACCGGCCTTTGCCCGCTCACGGGCAGTCGTATCCGGTTCGACGTACCAAACACCCGTTCCGGAGGGGGCCGTTGCGCCGCTCGTTCCGCAGTAGCCCTTGTCGACCAGGACGACGTCTGCACCGGCCTTGGCCGCGCGCAACGCTGCCCACGCGCCGGCGGGGCCACCACCGATCACCAATACATCGGTGGAGAGTTCGAGGACGTCCGTCACTGGCCAGCTCCTGTCAGAGGTCTACGCAACACTTCTGTTGCCGCAATATTCCTCGAACGAACTACCCAGCGCCACAGTCAGAATCACTGTGAACTCAACCGGTCGCTATGACGCTTCCCGCTCCTCGTCGGTGCACAACGCGGAGTACTTGGCGAAGGCTTCCTGCAAGGTCAGCGATTTGCGTCGCTCGGCGATGTCGCGGGGCTTTCCCTGTGCAACACATCGACGAGCATGCTCGATCACAGCTTCACGAATGACGCTGGAAATGTCCGCGCCCGTGAGCTCTTGGAGGGTCTCTAGGGCCCTCAGTTCCTCTACGTCGAATCTCACCGTTACCGATCGTCTAGCCACGCTCAGGATGTTACTTGCGGGTACACCAAATTTGGTGAGTTACATATGCGTCGAGTCGAATATCTTTGGGCGCCAAAACCTTCGAATTCCGATCTACGTGGGTAAATAGTTTTCCACTCACGGCACTCATGTAATGCAACGCACACGGCGCTAGCCAGCGTGCCGACGGACACTGTCGCTGTCTATGCTTGCGAAACACTGCCTTCGATCGGAGATATACCGCGTGAGCATCGACCACATCGTTTCCGCAGTCGACGGCGATGCTGCCGAGCGAATCAAAACGGCCCTGACCCAGAGAGCCGCAACCTCGGCGGACACGACCACGCTGGTGTTCGACGGCGTCCGGATCGAGATTCCACCGTCGGTCGGCGACGCCGTCGTGCAGCTCCTGACCTACCTCGCTGCCGGGGACAGCGTCGCCCTCGGGCCAGTCGCAGAGCTCCTCACCACCTCGCAGGCAGCAGAGATCCTCGGCGTTTCGGACACGTATGTGCGCAAACTCGCCGACGCCGGGAAACTCCCGATCGAACTACGCGGCACCCACCGCAGGTTCCGCCTCGACGACGTGATGGCTTACCGCGAGCAGTTCCCCAAACGCGCCTAGCTCTTCGCGTACATTCCTTCGATCTCTTTCGAGAACCGATCGACGACGACATTGCGCTTGATCTTGAGCGTCGCTGTCATCTCACCGTCTTCCTCGGTCAGATCGCGATCGAGAATGACGAACTTCTTGATCGACTCTGCATGTGAGACAGCGGCATTGGCGTCGTCGACGGCCTTCTGCAGCTCCGCTCGAAGGTCCTTGTCGTCACGTAGTTCGGCGACGGTGGCACCAGAAGGCTTGCCGTTCTCCGCCTTCCACTTCTCGAACACCTCGGGGTCGACGGTCAGCAACGCCGTGATGTAGGTCTTCCCGTCGCCGACGACGACTGCCTGCGAGACGATGGAATGCGAACGGATACGGTCTTCCATCGGGCCGGGCGAGACGTTCTTGCCGCCCGCCGTCACCAGAAGATCCTTCTTGCGTCCGGTGATGGAAAGGTAACCTTCGCTGTCGAGTTCACCGAGATCACCGGTTCGCATCCAGCCGTTGACGAATGTCTCTTCGGTGGCCTTGTCGTTCTTCCAGTATCCCTTGAAGACGACTCCACCGTTGAGTTCGATCTCGCCATCCTCGGCGATGCGAACCCCGTTGCCGCCCATCGGCTGTCCGACGGTTCCGATCTTCTGAGCACCCGGGACGTTGACGCAGTGCGCTGCTGTGGTTTCGGTGAGGCCATAGCCTTCGTAGATCGGAACTCCGAGCCCACGGAAGAAGTGCCCCAGTTCAGGAGTGAGGGCGCCGCCGCCGGAGATCGCGAACCAGCACTCGCCGCCGAGAGCCGCGCGAAGTTTCGAGTACACGAGCTTGTCTGCCACTGCGTGCTTCACCTTCAGGATCAACGAGGGACCGCCCTTGTCGAGAGCCTGGCTGTACTCCTTTGCAGTGGCTTCTGCGAAGGCGAAGATCGCGCCGGGAATCTTTCCACCGGACTCCGCCTTGCGTGCTGCGCCGTCACGAACTTTTTCGAAGACACGCGGAACACCGAGGATGGTGTTGGGCTTATAACGCTCGAATTGGGTTGTGATGGTGGCAAAGTCGGACCAGTGCGCCTGCGACGCACCAGCTTCGAACGTCGCAAGGGACACCGCGCGGGCCAGTACGTGCGCGAGCGGGAGGAAGGTCAGGACTCGGTTTCCCGGAACCGCCACCTTGCCGATCGATGCCGTGAGAATCCCGCGCACCTCGGACAGGAAGTTACGATGCGTGAGGATGCATCCCTTGGGACGGCCTGTGGTGCCGGAGGTGTAGACGAGTGACGCCAGATCGTCGGCCTTGATGCCCGCGAGTCGCTTCTTCAACTCGGTATCGTCAACGTCGGCGCCCTGTGCGGTCAGCTTTTCGACTGCTCCGTCGTCGATCTGCATGACGGCCTTGAGAGAGCTTGGCGCGTCCTGGAACAGCTGCTCGTGCGCGCCGGTTTCGACGATCGCGATGACGGCCTCGGAGTCTTCGAGGATCCAGCTGACCTGCCCCTGAGACGACGAGTCGTAGATCGGAACGGTAGCGGCGCCGGCAGCCCAGATGGCGAAGTCGAAGAGCGTCCACTCGTATCGGGTCGCGGAGAGGAGTGCGACGCGGTCGCCTGCCTGCACCCCGGCTGCAATGAGACCGTTTGCGACGCCGGTGACCTGCTCGGCGAACTCTTTAGCCGTTACATCTACCCAACCCTCGCCCTTGGGTCGGGAGAACACCGTCAGTTCGGGCGTGCGCTCGGCGTGAGTGAAGACGGTGTGCACCACGGACTCATTGTCGGAGATGGTGAACTGGGCTTTGGCGCTGTACTCACTCACAGGGTGTCATCTCCGTTGGTCTGCGATTCGATGCTGATTCTGAAGCGGTGGAGTGCGCGGGCGAAGTCTGCGACCTCGGACTCGGTCCAATCGTGCAGCCTGCCGGCGACTTGGTCGAGCCGACGCGCGTCGGCGGCGTCGAGGTATTTGCGGCCAGCCTCCGTGAGGTGCAGCGGATTGCCCTGACGAACGGATCCCGGATCGGCATACACCCAGCCAGCCTCGATGCACCCGCGCACTTGGCGCGAGATGGTCGAGCGGTTGACGCCGAAGACTTCGGAGATCTCCGTGGCCTTGCATCCGTCATTGCGGCCGATGAAGGAGAGGAACGAATGCTGGGCGATCGACGGGTGGTCATCGGAATGCCGATCCCCCGTCATCAACTGCCGCGTCAGGTGCACCAGCTCGTCATGAACCGCTGGTGGACCGGTGAGCGCCATTGCTCCGTCGTGTTGCACTGGGCAACTATAACGCTGCCCCCAGTCCCGATTGCAATATGACCGCCGCCACCGACAAGAAGTCCGTCGGTGGCGGCGTGAAAAGTTAGACCAGATCCTCACCGTTGCGGCGAGCAGTTGCCCAATCCTTGAAGAATCCCTTGCTGATGACTCCCAGCACGACCAAGACCAACGCCGGCCAGATCAGAACATAAATGGTCAGTAGAGCTGTACTCATTCGTAGCCCTTCCACTTGTCTCGACGGTTACTTTCCGGACGCTCCCACGGCAGGAAGCTCGTCATCGTCGAAGTCTCCCGTCCGCTGCTTGATCAGTTCGAAATCGAACGTCTCACGCTGATTGACGGACATCGCAAAGCACACGACGGTACTGACGGCATAGGCCACCAAAGAACCGCTGAGCGTTGGGTAGTCGTGCAGGAAGCCGATTGCGAACGGCGCGGACAGCACGATCGCCAGGCCACCGACGATCTGCGCAACCTTCAGGCCGAAGAATCCAAATGCCATGAGCCCCAGCACCACTCCGATACCGACAACGGCAACGATGTCGGAGAAGATCCCGAACATCCCATCCATCGGCACCCAACTGAATCGGACGGGCAAGAAGGCGGCAAGCGCCACCAGAACCGACACAGTGAAGGCCTTGTTGGTGACCTTTCCCCAATAGAAGCTCGCGATAACCGGGAACACCAGCGCGCCCCACAGCGCGCCGACGAACACCAACAGATCAAGAATGCTCAGTTGCAGACTTGCCAAGGAGATAGCCGCCGCCGTGGCAACTATCATCGTTACTCGGCCGATGAGCAGCATCCGTCGAGGGTTCGCATTGGCCTTGCCTGCGACGGCTTGGCCGTACACGTCGGTCATCACGATGGACGAGAGCGCAGCAAGGTCCGAGTCCGCCGTCGATGACAGCGCGCCGATGATCATGACAAAGAAGACAGCCAGCAAAATTCCGGGCAGGTACGACGCGGCCATCTGCGGAATCAGATTGTTGACGTCACCATCCATCGGCTCGATTCCGAGGTATAGAGCGAGAACACCCAGCATTCCGACACCAATGACCGTTGCGCCGTATCCGACGGTTGCGGTGATGAAGGTGGGCTTGATCAGGTCTTCGCGGACCGCGAACAGACGTTGGGCAATGGTCTGGTTGCCGATTGCGTAGGCAAGAACTGCTGCGATGTACGGCGCGCCCTGCTCGAAGAAGGCAACGCTCGAGAAGAAGTTGCCCTGCTCAGCAGTGAGGTTGCCTGCCCCGGATTCGAAGGCTGCCGGGAACCCTGCCGCAAAGAAGATGAACGGCACCAAAACCGCTACCGCACCGAGCATTCCGATCAGCTGAACGAAGTCGGTCAACACCGAAGCGCGGAAGCCCGACCACAGTGTGTACAGCAAAACGCCCAGCGCAACGATGAACACACCCTGGATGAAGTTGAACGGCGAAAGTAACGCGATCAGCAGACCACCAGCGAGGAAGTTCGACATCAAACTGATGAGACTGCCGACGATATTGGAACCCGCGAGCATCAGCTGACTCGAGCGTCCGTGCCGCGCGTACATGACCTCAGCCAGCGTGTGGGCTTTCGGTGCCACTTTACGAATTCGCTGGCCGAACGGATAAATGAAGAGAATCATCAACGCGCCCCACAAACCGTAGTGAATGGGGCCGGAGATTCCGTAGGTGTAGCCAGAAGTGGCAGATGCGTACATCGACGACGCCCAAATCCAGGTGGCCGTCATACTCGCGGCCGAAACACCAAATCCTAATTTGTTTCCGGCGGTCATAAAACCGTCGGCATTTTCCTGTTTCTTACCAATACGAAGAGAAATCAGAAATGTTCCACCATAAAAAGCAACAAGCAGTGAAACAATTACCAAGGTACTGAACTGGACCATGTCGGACCCCGTCACATGCCACATCCTTCGCACATAATCGGCAGAGCAAAGCACAAAACCCCTGTTCAGGATCTTTGCGCTTCGTTTCTGCACGCCCTAGGAGCGACCGCCATACCAACACCGGTCACATATTCAATTGACTAGCAACACGCACTTCGTCTTTTCGGAAACCCAACCTCCACAAAATAAATCTTCTGCGCAAGCTTTTGGCTCGACCACGCAATTCAACAACTGAGAATCGACCATAGCATGATGGCAATTTCGAACAAAAACTCCGATATTTTCCCACCCGAAAATATTCATGTTTCCGCCGCAGTAAAATCGTGCGCTTCCAGCGCATATAACAACTCCGCATCGATTGAAATCGATGCTCGATTCGATCGCATACCTACATCGACAGGACCATCCTGGCAAACCGTCGGCCCCACTCGGGATCGGCGGAAACATGCTGGTCCAGCGGATTGGAGACAATCGCCCCGATCATTCGCAAGTACACGAGAGTGTCTCGCACCATCCACGTCCAATCGTCGTCCCCGAGTCGTGTTCCGTCTGTTGTCGACCAACCCAATGCCGTGAGGCCTTCGATCATCACTTCACTACGTTCGGACTCCGACAAGCCGGCAGCCAACGTAAGGAACAGAATTCGGCCGGCTTCCTGCGCCAACTCACCCTTTCCCAACGGCATGGCCGACACGATGTGACGCCACAGCTCGCCTTCATATGCAAGCACTGACGCGCCGAGTCGAGTCAGAAGCAATGTGCCTCGGAGTTTCCGGACAAATCTCAGTGTCTTTGCGACTTCAACGAGTACTGCTAATTGCGAGTCACTCCCTGCCGTGACACCGATCCAGTCGCTGCCCCAATCGAGTTCGTCTCGGGCGGCCGCAACATGGTCCGAAGGAAGTGCCCCGGACGCCGTCAAAACAATCCCACCACCTCGCGCGGAGTTCAGCAGCCACAGCAGTTGGCGGGTTGCTCCTTCACGCATCACCTCGAAATAGTTGTCATATCCGCCACGAAGCTCCGCTTCGGCAACTGCGGCAAATAGTTTCGGCGCGGAATGAACAGACAAGCGGCGCAAGAACTTCTCGAACAGCGAGCTTCCCACAGGCGGCGATTTATGCAGTGCCACTGCAATGGTGACTGCTGCATTGGACTCTGCGGGAACAAAACGTTCGGGATCGAACAGTCCGGTACTCGCCTGCACATTCAGGAACTCGCGATACCCGATCGGACCGCCAGAATCCTCCGGCGGGCACGCTCTCTCGCCGTCGAGACAGGATGGCTCAGGAATCGGCTGGTCTTCGACAATCTGCTCGAGAACCAACGTGTGACTCCACCTCGCGCGGGCGTTGTACTCATAACGGACGTACTCCCGTACCGCGGTAACTGCCTCGTCGATCCGGACTTCGTCCTCACCAAACTCGTCTTCCTGGTATCCGTCGCGCTCGATCACATCTGGCGCGATATACCGATCTGGGCCATTGTCCGTTGAATGATGGACACTCACCCACTGATGAGCGTGTTGATCTCCCCACCCCATCACCGCCTGCACAATCGAATGAAGTTGGTCCAGTTCGATATTCGACGGAACCGAAAACCGTCTCCAAATAGGCGGCGTGATGCAATCGAGTTCGATCCGCATGACAAAGTTCGCCGCCTCCGGCCGTCGACGCTGATTCCGCATCTGCCTCGGCGTAAGGACCTTCATCTGGCTTTGCGCCGCTTGATATGCAGCTACCAAACGCAGATGTGAAGCTCGCCGAACTCTCTGACCCGTCATGCATGGAGGCTAGATCTACCTACCGACAGCCGAGATACTCACTGCCACAAGGCTGTCCGATTTGTCGGGGCTCGCATCACGTCGCTGGTCGGCTGTTAAAGTCCTGATCGCGCGGACCTGCCCAGGCATTTTCAATCATCCACTGCGCGGACAATAGTGTGCGCCGATTACCGTAGACCTGACAGCTACCGCACGAAAACAGTGCCCAGCGCCTGCTCGGACTGGCACAGAACATGAGGATCCATGAGCGACCAAGACACGACCGCCGACCAGCCCCTCCACATCAACGGCGCAATTGCCTTGGTGACGGACGAGCGCGACGAATTGGTTCGCCTGTGCGTTCAAACTCTCGCCGAACTACTGGGCAGTGAGCCTGCCACCGATGACGACGGCGACATTGTCGTGCCGGTTCACGGGTTTGTCGTCTACGTAACTGTTGCGGATGACGGCCCTCAGATCAACGTCTGGTCCTCGGTCCTGACGGGCCTCGGCAATCCCTCGCACGCTGCGACTCGACTGATCGAACTCGCGCAGGAATGGCCACGCCTGCGCTTCGCCTTCAGCGGCGACCACCTACTGGTCTCCACGATGCTCGACGCCGATCCCTTCGCTCCGCAGCATCTGCTGAACCTGATCGACGAGGTTCACGACTTCACTCACGAACTCGACGACGATTTTGCTGAATCCTTCGGAGGGTCCCTCGACTGCGACGCGGATGACGACAGCTACGCCGGCGAATGCACCACCGGTGGCTGCGGCGGAGACTGTGACTGTGCGTGCGGCGATGATGCAGACGGCGAGCTCAGCATCAGGGCGGTCACCTCGACGCCCAGCGAGTAAGCAATAACCCACGGCTAGTATTGCGCGCGTGCATCTCTGCGATTGCAGAGATGCACGCGCGCTGACGTTTGTTGCCACTTTCCAGTACCGCCGGAAGCGACAACATCCAGCCTTCGGCGGCGAACGCTATTCCGGTCGATACCGTGAAATGCAAGCGCGGCTATCTCGTTACGGTCCGCCAGCCGGCCGCGTTCGCTGGTACCAGGCGCGAACCTACGATCTGCGCATCCTCGACCGTGACACCCGGCGTTGCAGTTTCGCTCCTCGCAGCATTCATCTGGCTAGCCGAGGTATCGGAGTCAGGTAGCTGTGCCTTGTGGATCGAATATTTCAGGGTCTAGACCCTATTTCTCAAGAGGCGCAGACAGGGCGAATGCGCAACGCCCAGCCTGTTCTGAAATTCGCAATCCCTCGTTCATCAGTCACAGACAATAAGAGATCTCACATGAAAAGTATGCGAAACGATAGTGGGAATGTGCCGCAAAACGCCTAGACACTGCAGACCAGTCAGTGCCATGCCCTAACGTAATTAATTTGATCGTACGGAGTTGGAATCTTCGTCCGGGTAAATTGTGGAATACGATTCGGAGGAAAAGTGAACGAGCGTGAATCAGCACGGGACCGATGCCGTACGGAAGTTGATGGCATCTCCATCGAACTTCATACACACCCCGCCGTGAACCTGGCTCTGGTCCACAACGGAGTACCGCTGGTACGGGGGCTCTCGATCACTAACAACTCCGATTCGCCCGTCGTCGATATGAAAGCAACCGTACAACTGCACGGTGCCGGCCAGGAACTCTCACCGGCTCGAACTGACATCGTCGACGGTTCTCTCGCTCCCGGTCACGAGGCGTTCTGGGACGACTACGCGGCCGTCGTGCCAACTGTTCCGCACCTTCGAGAACTGAACGAGAGCTACCCTGCCACCATCGCGGTCACCGTCTCACGCCTTTGGGGCGATGACATCGCGTTGAATGTGCCGATTAGAGTTCTAGCCCACAACGAGTGGTTCAATGCCCCCGAGTTCTTCGATTCACTGGCAGCCTTTGTTCAGCCAAACACCCGAGCTGTGAGCAATGTTCTCGACGCCGCGTCCGAGCTTCTTGGCAACCTCACCGGTTCCACCTCACTCGAGGGGTATCAGCGCGGACCACAACGTGCTGCAGAGATCGCGGCAGCAACCTACGAAGCCCTACGCCTCCGTCAGATTCGCTATATCGATCCGCCTGCCTCGTTCGAAGGAACGGGCCAGAAGATCCGAACGACGGCACAGGTACTCGATGAACGTTTCGGAACGTGCATCGATCTAGCAGTCACCTATGCAGCATGTTTGGAAGCGGCCGGACTGCGACCGGTCATCTGGCTTGTCAAGGGACATGCATTCGCTGGATTCATGCAAGAAGAAGCTCACCTCTCACACAGCGTCATTCTCGAGTCGAACGCGATAGCCAATCTCTTCGATTCCGGAAAAGTCGTAGCCGTCGAAGCTGCATACTACGACAGCAGCCCCGAAGGATCCTTCAAAAATGCTGTGGCACATGCTAGACGCCACTTCTCCCAGCCGGACGACCTCCATGGACTTGTCGCGATCGCATCCGCCCGCAAGGACGGTGTGCGGCCGCTTCCAACCTTCGACGAATTCGCATCGCCAATATCCGAGCGCACCGCCGCCGGCAAAATTCAGCCGGACCTCAGCCTGCCCGATAACCTTCTCACTAAACAGAATTCGGTTGACACGGTCTTCGATGCAACTGACGCTTCTCCCCCACGAGTTCAGAAATGGAAGCGATCCCTGCTTGACCTCAGTACACGGAACCGTCTGCTCAATTTGAAAGAGTCGCGGGAAGTTATCGATCTCCATGTCCCCATCGGCGGACTCGCATTACTCGATGATTTGGTGCATGCAGACGTTCCCATTGAGCTCACTCCCCACGACGAACTGAGTTCGATCCACGAACTCCAAGGCGCACGCCAAGCCCAAGACATCGATGATGCAACGGTTCTCGACTATTTACGCGACCGAAAGCGAATCTATGCAGTCGTCAAGCACGACGTATATACAGCCCGACTCAAGCACCTGCAACGCACCGCGCACACCATGTTCGAGGAGACCGGCAACGCCAATCTCTATCTGACATTCGGCGGATTGATGCATGCCACCAGCACCGGACGGCCAGCGCGAGCTCCCCTATTTTTGTTGCCCGTCAAGGTTACTGGCGGCTCTGGGCGCAGCCCCTTCAGGATTGTGGTCGACACGTCCGGCACATCAACACCAAACTACTGCCTCGTCGAGTGGCTACGGCTCAAGCACAGTGTCTCGATTCCTTCTTTGGAGACGCCACCTCTCGATGAGAGCGGCATAGACATCGACGCAGCTCTCAAGGGCATTCGCTCGGCGATGATCGAGCACAACTTGGATTTCCGCATCGATGAAACTGCGTCACTGGCCATTTGCCAGTTCGGAACTTTCGGCATGTGGAAAGACCTCGACGATCACTGGGACCTTCTCGAGCAGAGCCCCATCGTTCGTCATCTGACTCATCATGCTGGTGAGTCGTTCCGAGATTCACGTCGCCCGGACGGTACCGAGATTGAAGCTGTACCGGTCAAAGAACTCGACGTGCCCGTCCCAATCCCTGCCGATGGCTCACAGCTCCGTGCAGTGGCATTGGCAGCGGATGGTCACTCCTTCGTCCTGGAGGGCCCTCCCGGTACCGGCAAGTCACAAACCATCACCAACCTCATTGCGCACACTCTGGCTCAGGGCAAGACCGTGTTGTTCGTAGCCGAGAAGCAAGCCGCCCTCGAGGTGGTGAAAAAGCGGCTGACAAAGGTCGGCCTGGCCGAATTCACGCTGGACCTACATGGAAAGAGTCAGAGCGCTAACGCTATTCGCGCTCAGCTGAAGACCGCGATCGATCATTCTGTTCACTACAATCAGCGCGCCTGGTCAGCAAAGCTCGCTGAGTTGCGGGCCAAGCACGTCCCGCTCGACGACTATCCGTCCAAGATTCACACCGAGAACGGCGTCGAGCACACACTGTGGACTGCCTACGACACAGTCCTCAGCCTTGGCGACGGCCCGACGGCCACAATTCCTGCGCCTTATGTTGCGTCCCCTAAGGTCAGCGTTCGAGCAGTCACCAACGCATTGCAGCAATTCGAACGTGCTGCCCGGTCGGTCACGATAAATCGCGTCAATCCGTGGACCATCGTCGGAGCGATCGATCCGGCAGCATCGGAAGACTCGTTCCGCTCCGCTTCGGCGCAGATGAACTCCGCACTTGCGCTCGTACAGCAGACCCCGCCTGCTTTGCGGATCATCGAGCGGATGCGCACTCCCGCCGAGATCGAGGTCTTGTTGCCGCAGGCCCGCCGGCAGTCGAACTGGATGATCGCCGACCCGACCGTAGTCGAGCGCATGCAGGGCACCCAATGGACAACGTCCCGCACTTCACTACTCAGTGAGCTGACCCTGCTCCAACAGCAATGTGCGCCACTCACTGCAGTTTTCATGCCGAACTTCATCGGATCTGGTTCCGTCGAACCATTAATCGTAGCGGCCGAGGAGGTCAGCAAGGGCATATTCGGCAAAAAGAAGCGAACCGAGCAATTCATCCGCGATGTTGCACCGGCACTATTGCCTGGCGTGGCGATCGATCCGGACACCGCATTGCCGTTGTTGCGATCGATTTCCAGCGCACGCGAATTGACTCGACAAACTGTCGAACACATGCGCACCCTGCTCGGGCCATTTGCTCCCCCGGTCTGGAACCCTTTCAACGCTGACGCAGCACAGCAACTTCAGCCGGCGTTCGACTTCATCGATATGTCAGGTGACTACATCCGCGCACACCCGGGCATGTGGCGGATCCTGGTCGAGTCCGGTCTTGTGTCCCAACAGAACATCGATGCGCTCGCAGCGGTGTCACAAGCGTGGCTCAACTGGAAGAAACTCCTCGGGTTCAGCGACGCCGAGTTCGACCGTTGGTGTGATGAGTCCCATTGGCTGTCCGCGTGGGGTCGCGACTCAGAAGCCTGGAGATTTTCGATCGATGCAGACGCGGGAGCGTCCGTTCGCAAGTGGTCGACAATGTCGACATTCCTCGAGCCACTGCAAACTGCCGAGCTGAATGTCTTTGCCCATGAACTTCTCACGGGCGCTATCAACTCTTCGGACGCTGAAGTCGCTTTCATCCGTGGCCTGGCAGTTGCTTCGCTGAACGAACACAGAAGAACGCAGGGACTCACCAATTTCAACAAGGCCCTCAAGGATGGCGAGACTCTCGACTACGCCCGAGCCTCGGCGGCTCAACGCGAGGAACAGATCGCAGCCCTGCCCGCTGCATTGCTCGACCGACGCCTATTCAAGGCCGGTGCGCTGTCTGGCGAAATCGGGCAGCTTCGACGCCAACTCGATGCCAAGCGCGGTGGAACCACCTTCCGTCAGTTGATGACTCGCTACTCAGACCACATTTTGGCAGCAACGCCGTGCTTCTTCGTCAGCCCCACGTCCTTGGCTCAGTTCGTGCCGCCGGGATCAGCCACATTCGACGTCGTTGTATTCGATGAGGCCTCGCAGGTCACTGTCCCTCAAGCCATCGGCGCGCTGGGCCGCGCCCGCTCGGCCGTGATCGTCGGCGATTCGCAGCAAATGCCGCCGACTGCAATCGGCCAGGTGACCGCAAGCGATGGCGACGATGTCACTGAAGATGACGAGGTCATACCGGAGGATCTCGAGAGCATTCTGACGGAGTCCGTTGAATCTGGGGTTCCACGGCTGTGGCTATCCTGGCATTACCGGAGTCAAGACGAATCTCTGATCGCCTTCTCCAACCGCAAGTACTACGAGGGACGCCTCGCGAGTTTGCCTTCACCTGGCGGCGATGCCACAGCTGGCGTCGAATGGCGAAGAGTGCCGGGACATTTCAATCGCGAGACTAAACAACTGCACCGAACCAACATTGTCGAGGCGGAAGCGATTGTGGCCGAGATTCGCCAGCGCCTGTCGAATGCCAATCTGGCGTCTCAAAGCATCGGCGTCGTCACGTTCAACGCACAGCAACAGACCCTGGTGCTCGATTTGCTCGAGAAGACCGGAGACCCATTGGTCCTCGACCAACTGCGCACCGACAAGGAAGACGGAATCTTCGTCAAGAATCTCGAGAACGTGCAGGGCGACGAGCGAGATGTCATTCTCTTCACAACGGCATTCTCGAAGAAGCAGGACGATTCGAAGATGCCACTCAACTTCGGTCCACTGACTCGTACTGGTGGCGAGAAACGATTGAACGTCGCCATTACCCGTGCCCGCCGAAAGGTTGTCATCTTCACCTCGTTCGAGCCTTCGGACATCGATCTTTCACGCACCAAGTCGGTTGGAATGGCGCATCTTCGCGGATATCTGGAACTCGCTGCACAACCTGATCGCTCCGGCAACGCCTCGTCCCAACCACGCCCCCAGAACACGTCCGATCAGATCCAGGAGTCGATCTGTGAAGCCTTGCGCCAACAGGGATACGAAGTCGAAGCAAATTACGGTCTGTCAGACTTTGTTCTGGACATTGTTCTTCGTGAACCAGAATCCGAATGTTGGCAGGTCGCAATCCTGCTCGACGGGCCGGCGTGGGCTGAGCGTCCGACGGTCGCTGACCGCGATCTGACACCACAGCTTCTCGAGTCGATGATGCATTGGGGAGCTTCAGTTCGCGTGTGGCTTCCCAATTGGATCGACAACCCCGAATCCGTTGTCCAACAAGTCAAGGAAGCGCTGACCAGATCGAAGCTCCGCATGGCCGAACGGCAAGCCCAGATCGACGCCGCAGCACTGGCTCAGGCCGAAGCTATCGCTGCCGCTGCGCTGGCTGAACTCGAAGTGTCGATATCGGTCGACTTCTCAGCCGACAACACCCGCTGGCTGAAATCGGATGAGCCCGACCACCCCGCTGAAGTGTCCGACGAACCCGTCCTGATCGGTCGGATGGCTGCAGCTGATACGCCCCCTGCCAGTCCTGTTGCCCGGGATTGGGATGGACGCGGAACCACGTATCTGGAGGCGCCCACAACAACGCTCGGACCACGCGGTGATCTCGATCGCGTGGATTCACCCTCGGTTCAGCAAACGATCCTGAGTGCAGTGCGGGAAACAGTAAACATCGAAGGCCCGATCTCGATGGACCGTTTGGCCCGTGACGTCGGCCGGCGCTTCGGTCTCGACCGTGTCTCGGCCGGGAAACGGGAGACGATCGTTCGTTGCATTCCGGCCGAGTTGATCAAAAAATCAGGACTCGGCGACTTTGTCTGGCCGAAGGAACTCAACCCGATTGGCTGGCGTGGCTACCGCACCACCCCGGCCGAGATCACGCGAAGTTTGATGGACATTGCGCCCGAGGAGATCGTGAATGCCATGATGGCGGTCTGTGGTAGCAAGTCGGATGTAGACTCCCTGCATCGTCGAACTTTGGCAGTCTTCAATCAGAAGCGACTGACCACTCCAACCCGGGAACGACTCGACGCTTGCATTCACCTCGGGCTTCAATCCGGTCAGCTGATCAAGATCGATGAGCACTACCGCGCAGGATCGTAGCGCGGCACGAGTCGCTCAATCCGTCAGGCCGCGCTTCCGCTAATGTACTGAGCGCGGCCCGACGGACTTCCGCTGTGATTCACAGCCACGGACATGCCCCCACCCGCACGACTCGATTCGTGCTGCCTGGGGGACCTCACTGTGACCTTGCTTCGTACTTCTGCCAACAGGATTGGCGCGATGGCGAATCCTGATTCCTTGGTGGAACAGCTGTTGGAACAAATGCTGTTTCGTACCGGCCGGCGCGCAAGTGAATCGGAGCAGAAGTCGTGGAGCCGCAGCCTTCCCGTTCTAGCCAATGATTTGATCGAAGCCGGTTTGGGCGGCGTCGAGATGTTGGTCGAGTACCACTTACCTCTCACGTCTCAGCGCGCTGATGTCGTACTGGCCGGACTACATCCGACTACCGGCCGACCGTCATATGTCGTGGTGGAACTCAAGCAATGGTCGGCCGCCCAACGATATGAAGGCAGCATTGACCTCGTCGATGTGCCGGGGATGCCCGGTGGCCCCAAACTGCACCCTGTCGCACAAGTCAAGGGCTATTGCGAGTATCTGTCAGATTTCGCGAAGGCTCTTGCAGATCAGCCCGATGCGGTTGCCGGCGTGGCCTACCTCCACAACGCCACGGATCCCGCAGCCGTCGCAGAACTACGGTCGTATCCCGTCTCCCTCAGCGGCCGGTTGTTTACCGGAGCCGACCGCGGAGATATGCAAACCTTCCTCAAATCTCGGCTCTCGACTGAGTCCTCCGGACACACTGCCGGTGATACTTTGATCCGTTCCGCAGTGGCACCCTCTCAACAATTGCTCAAGGTAGCTGCCGCCGAGGTCCGCGATCGACCGCAGTTCCATCTCCTTGGTGAGCAGCAACTAGCTGTCGACCTCGTACTCCACGCAGTGGATCAAGCTCACCAACTCGATCACAAGCGAATCATCATCGTCACCGGAGGGCCTGGCAGTGGAAAAAGTGTCGTCGCACTGTCCTTAGTCGGTGAACTCGCGCGGCGCGGTCGAACGGTATTGCACGCCACAGGTTCCCGATCCTTCACTCAGACACTTCGCAAGGTCGCCGGCGCCCGCGCTCCACGGGTGCAGAAGATGTTCAAGTATTTCAACCAATTCATGACCGCTGACCGCAACGGACTCGACGTACTAGTTCTCGACGAAGCTCACCGTATCCGTGAGACCTCAGTCGACCGCTACACCAAGGCAGAGCTTCGAACGGAGCGTCCTCAGCTCGACGAATTGATGGCAGCAGCACGCGTCCCCGTTTTCCTGCTCGACGAGTACCAGGTGGTGCGACCCGGCGAGATGGGATCACTGGAGCAGATCGAGCGACATGCAAAGTCTCTCGGATTGGAAACGCAACACGTTCACCTCGGTGAGCAATTCCGTTGCGGTGGTAGCGAAGAGTACGTTCTCTGGGTCAAACAGCTTCTCGGACTGGCAGAAGGTGAGCCCGTAGCCTGGGCTGGCGATCCGCAGTTCTCAGTTCGTATCGCCGACACACCGCAGGAGATGGAACATCTGCTGTCACAACAGATCGAACGTGGATATTCGGCTCGCATGACGGCCGGGTACTGCTGGCCATGGAGCAACGCCGATAAAGATGGCACTCTCGTGCCGGACGTAGAGATCGACAACTGGTCCCGTCCCTGGAACAGCAAGAGTGACAGACGAATCGGAGACGCACCTCCGGCCCCGCTTTGGGCTACGGAAGACGGCGGTTTCGGGCAAGTTGGATGCGTCTACACCGCACAGGGTTTCGAATACGACTGGAACGGTGTCATTCTTGGACCTGACATTGTCTGGCGCAACGGCGCATTCACCACGGTACGCACCGCCAACCGCGACCCGGATCTCAAAAACACCAAGAAGATCGGCGACGTCCGGTTCAACCGCTTGATCCGCAACATCTACAAAGTTCTGCTCACCCGAGGCATGGTTGGAACTGTCATCTACTCGACAGACGAAGAAACTCGAAAAGCTTTGCGTTCGTTGGTGAGCGAACACCTCTGACCTTCCGTTCGAAACACACTTCTAGCAGAAAACGAGCTCGGCCCGACAGGCTTCCGCCACAGGACATGCCTCCACCCGGTGCGATACCGGATAGGTGCATGACTAAATGTCCGCTTGGATAGTTCCGATAGACGGCGATAAGCTTGAGAACTGGGAGATCGCCCAAGCCAATAGCTTCTGGGACATGCCCAAGCGTTTCAATATCCAACAAGGCGACGACGTTTTCTTCTGGCTTTCCGGCGAGAAGCCCAAGGTCGCGCATGCAGGCATGGCCGGCTGGGGAATTGTGTCCTCGGGAGTGGAAGTCGTGGATCCAAGCACGCTTCCTTGGACCGATCCGAACTACGGCTACAAGTACAGGTTCCACTTCCAGGTGGTCAACACACAGAGAACCGTCGACCCCCGCTGGGGCGAGGCGCAGAAGCTGCTCGGGACCGCATTCACGGCGCAAGCTCCCCGCGAATTCCAAACCACACAGCAAGTCGATTACTTGCGATCACTATTCGCCTCCCAAACTGACCGCACCATCGGGCCGTATGCGACGACTATCACCGTCGACTCGTCTGTTGTTCCCTCACGAATCGACGACCCGTACGTCCAAGGCGAGGACATGCGCAAGCGAGCCGAGCGCTTGATCGTGATTCGCCAAGGCCAGGGTGCGTTTCGGAAATCTCTCATGGACAACTACCACGGTGCCTGCGCTATGACCGCAACCTCAGTGCCATCAGTGCTCGAAGCCGCTCATATCGACCGCTACTTTGGTGAGAACACGCATCACGTAACCAACGGGCTTCTGCTGCGTGCCGATCTCCACACGTTGTTCGATCTCCGACGCATCACGGTGGACGAGAATTTCCTTATCCGAGTCGATCCCAAGCTGACGGGCACGGAGTACGAGTCTCTCGATGGCATGCCACTTCGGTTGCCCGCCAACCTAGCTCACCACCCAGATCGGGGTGCTCTCCACCGGCACCGCGAAAGCTGCTCCTGGATGCCCAATTCATCGGCCACAACCTAAACTTCAGGATGCGACGTAAATCTGCGTACGATGCCAGTCCAGGTAGGCGATGTCTGGCCGGTCGGCAGCATCGGGCAGTATCAAACGGTCTGTGAGGGGTGGCTTTCCGAGCGCCGCGCGCAGCGGGCCTTCGGTCAGCATCTCGTTCTCGACACCAGGTGCGTAGTGAAGGTTGAGTTCCTTGTCGACGGTGATCAGTCCTGTGTCAAAGGCGACGTCGTGGGTCGGGCAGGCGGTGAAACCATTCCGGTGGTCGAGGCGTTCCCTACCGGTGCTGTCACGCCAAGGTTTTATGTGACTCGCGGTGAGAAGTCGTGGACGGCGGCGTCCGCCGATATTCGCGCTGAGTCCGCAAAACACGCATCGGTGCTGGTGATTACGAAGCACGCCTTCTGCGAAACGGTGCTGCCCCACACGCACGGTGGAAGTTAGCAACCGCTGCGTGGTTTCTATCGGAATATCGTCACGCACTTTAGACCACTTTTCGAGAGTCAGTTCCAATGACTTTTCGATCTCGCTCTCCACCAGCTCTTCTTGACCCGCGAGCCACAGTATTTCGCCGTGCTCGAGGCCCAAGAAGTCCGGCAAAGTAACTTCGTCGATTCCGTGTTGCCTGGCCGACCGCAGGATTCGCAGGTAGACGTCTTGAAGAAGCTCGCTGTCTGAGAGCATCCGCGCCGCAACTTCAACTTCGTGCCGACCCCCGTTGCTGCGACTCCCGTCGAGGTTTGCCATCTTCGCGATGAAGCTGGTCGGTGGACGCTTGAATAATCGCGCTAGGTGTTGCACAGGCATGCCTGCACGATGAGCGGACCCGCTACCGAACCTGCTGTGGTCGACCAACAAGGAAGCGCATAGCGACAGCACCACTTCGGATGGCACAAAGTTCACTTGGTTCGTTTTTGGCGGAGGAATTTGGCGTGCCAATACCGACGTCCACTGCTCTGACAAAGCCGCTGGTGTCGGGTCGAGAAACTCAGAAATCGCCAACGGCGCCAAGATCCACTTCCCTCATCGAGGTTGACTGCAACATTCACACAGTAGCCGGCGCCCGAAATGACACACCCGCACCTTGCCGTAACGATCTCTCCCAAATCCGTGGCATCATGCGCCTCCGGACGCCACCACGCATCCAAAGCCGAGGCAGCCGGCATAACCCCCTATTCGGCAATACTCGAAGAATCACTCGCGGGCGCGTGTCGATTGCATGAGCGGTCCAGCTCGTCCACGCCGGATTCGACGTGTGAACAGAGTTAGTTCACAGCCCACGGACCGATGCTGAGCACGCGATGTGACGCCCGTTCGCCTGACGTGTCAACATCGACCACCAACCAGCGATGATGATCCGGCAGTCGGTGACTCTCTGCTTGCCGAAGCGTGCTTGTCATAGCTATGCCTCTGGCAGGTAGCAGTGAAAACAGTTGATGCTCAATTGCAAACCAGGCCTGCGGCCCCTACCGGAACGCACTCCCCTTCGAGGTAAGAGTCTTCACCCGCTCGACAGTCCAGATCGCAAGCACATCCACTTTGCGCTTGCGACCCGTCTCCTTGTGCGTATCCATTTCCTGCTCCGCGATGATGTCCTTGATCCCGTCGGCATCGAGGGCCGAAAGACGCTCCAAGAGAGCCTCTTCCCCATCAAGCTTGAAGACCTCGAACGGGTCGAAAGCCCCCGGCTCCCGCTTCACCTTCGGAGCCGCAGCACGACGACGCGGCGCCGGCGCAGAAGCAGGTACCACAACGGCGGATCCATCCGACGGAACTGCGAAAGCGCTTTCGATTGCCTTCGCGAAGCGCGGGGTACGGGCAGCTTCCTCTGCAACTACCTGAACCAGTTTGGCCAGCAACACCGATGCCGAGGCATTGGTTGCTCCCAACTTGAGGAGCGCTGCACCGGTTTCCTGCACCTGCACGCGACGACGCGCCTCATCGATACCCGCACTCATAGCTTCGCCTGCGCTTCCGTGAGAATGTTCTGCGTAATTGCACGCATCTGATCGAACTGACCTGCATTGCCGTACTTCACCTTCAAAGTGCTGTACGGGTGAAACTCCGCCGACGCGGCAATCTGATTCGACTCCGCGAGATACTCCGGCAATACGTGAGGGACGTTGGGATCGCGTCGAAGATTTCGCACAGTCGTGCGGTGCACCGCCGAGTTGGACTTGTACTTGGTGATCACCAACCCAAGTTCGAAGAGTTCCCGACCAAGTTCCTTGCCGAACTTCGCGATGTGCGTCTGGATCTGCGGAATGCCGTACGTGGAGAGCACATCCGGGATCGTGGGGATCACATACCCGTCAGCCATGGCCAATCCGTTGAGTGTGATCGGCCCGAGATTCGGCGGGCAATCGATCAGAACATAGTCGTAGTACGGCATCACCGGGGCGACGGCATCCCTCAACAATTCAACCGGCTTGGTGGAGTTCCGATCAGCAACCCGAAGGGCACTGATCTCCTCCTGCAGCTCGATCAAATCGAGAGATGAGGGAAGCAGATCCACACCCGTCACTCGCTTGACCGGAGAAACTCCGCGCTGAATCGAGGCTTCAAGATCGAAGTTCGACGTGCCATCGACGGCGTCGCGGAAAATGGTTGCGCTGGTCAGCCCTTGCTTGTTGAGTTCGAGCCAGTGATCCTCACTGATCATCATCGTCGTCAGATTGATCTGCGCATCGAGGTCGATCAACAGCACGCGCTGACCGAATTCGAGCGACATGAACTCGGCCAACCCCGCGGTGATCGTCGTCTTACCGACGCCGCCCTTGAGGTTGATCGTCGCAATCGTCTTAGCCATCAGAACCCATTCCTGTCTCCCACCACAACACACCTAGTTCGCATCGACGATCGCCCCTGTCCCTGACTGCTTCACCCGAAAACCGATTCGCCCCAACGGCTCCACCGCGTGCGGAAGCGCGTACGAGAACAACGTCGCAAAATCGCGCGAGTCCACGGGACCAGCCTGTGCCCGTTTCAACTGACGAGGAGCCGGATCGTTCGCCAATACCAGAATCAATGCACCGCGAGTCTTCCGATGAAGAGCACCCGCAAGCGGTCCACCGTTCTTCTTCGGGCTGCCCGCAATGTGCTCGATCGCATCGCGCTCACGGACGGCCGTACCGGTGAAACCTGTTCGGTACTCGCGTTCCTGACGCTTGCGATTGACGATCGGAAGTTTCTCGTGCCAACCCTTGATCTCGATCGGCTCCCGGGTCTTAGGGTACGGCAGCAGAACTGCAAAATCCTCGAGCAATCCGGATGCGATTGCGGTCGAAAGCGCTTCGCGGTGGGGACCGAAATCCCACCCGTTCGCCCACTCGAACTGGTCGACGGCCTCCAACACCACATGGGCAGGGACAATGCCGTATCGCGCAGTGAACGATCGCGAAACATCATCCTTGTCAACGAAATTGAAGGACCCTGTTTCGCCCAACGACTTCAATAATGGTGCAACCGCGTCGAAGTGCCGAGCGTTGATCGAACCGTCGCCTCGCGGGGGCTGCATCGTGAAGCTGAAACTTTCACCGCCCATGCCTCGATAAACCAGATCGGCGTTGAACATCTTGTTTCGAGCCGTTGGCCTCAGCCACGGCAGCTGCTGAAACACCATCGGCGGCACATCGCGTGGAGTGACCCACGGTTCGCCCTTCTCGTTCACGCCGCTGAACCTGGTGAGCTCGTTCCGGAACTCCTGCTCATCCCGAACGATCGCCTCGAACGCCTTGTACATGTCGTAGTCCGCGCCGGCGGGTCCGCCAACCGTGCGGCCGATGAACAGGCGCACCAAGTCTCGGTACCCGGGGCGGAATCCGAACCATCGTCCCATCTGCATCAATGTGTCAGCTTGGCCCGTTCGACGCGTGTAATAAGTGATGGTCAGGCCCTCGACCGTGAAGCCGCGACTCAGCTTTGTTCCGCCGACCAGAATCTTCCACACGCCGCGTTCCTGGAAATCGAGGGAATCCTGTTTGTAGTCCTTCTCGGCCGCGCCGTTGACCACGATAACGGGGCTGGTTCCCTCGGAAATCTTGTCGTAGGCAGCGCCGATGAATTCCTCCAACTCGGCAAACGAACCAGGATTCTCCAGTTCACTGCCCCGAGCCGCACTCACCACCGCAAAGTCTTCGGCCCAGAGCTTGTCCAGCCGGGAAAGACTCTTGGCCTGGCTGTATCCGGCCGATTTCCACAAGGCCTTGAAGTCGTCGGCTACGGCGTCATGCTCGGCCTGCTTCACCGATTCGTGCACCAGCATCGTGTGGTGCCGATACGGCTTGGCGCCCTTCGATTCCCGGAATAGCTTGATCGCCCCCGTCAGGACAAACGAGTCGAGCGCTCGCAACTGCTCGGCTGAGCGATCCTCGTCGCACTCGGCCCGGAGATCCCGTACGTACGCTTTCTGGTTCGAATTGGCCGGAGTCTTGTCGTCGTCTTCGAGATCGTCTAGATCGTGGAAGTCCGCACCACCCATGTACGGGCCGGGCCGCTCGAGACTGACGATGAAGTCCGAAGGAAAGACGTTGACGCTGTCTTCCGGATCGACAAACACATTGGCAAAAGGTGTTGCGGTGTAACCGATGTACTGGGCACGCTCGAGTAGACCGAGGATCTCGGCAATCTGACCGTTGATCGCCGTCCGCTCGACCTGCTCGGTTTTCATCTTCTTCGGATCGATCGTGTTCACCGATGCCTGATCGGCTTCGTCGTCGATGATCAGGGCAGGAATCTGATCGAGTTCGGTCGGCACTTTCTTCAGATCGGCCACCAGCTTCTTGAGGCTGGAGACGTTCTTCTTCACGACCGCGATGCGAATATTGCTGGGGTACAGATTCTTCGGATCATTCAGCGGAAGGGAGTGATCCACGGTTTCGAAGTGCAGTGCGCTCAGGCCCGCGAGCAGGCTCTTGTAGTCAAAGGTCGAGGTGGTGAGTCGACGGATAGCCGGGATTTCATTGGTCTTGTTCGGATCGATTTCGTGTTCGAGAAAGTTCCCGTTTCGCCAGTCCTCGTCGTTGGCGTAGTCGTCGTCCACGCCTGCACTGATGTTTTGACGACCGACCAATTCCATGTCGAGGCGTCGCTGAGTCTGGCTCCGGAGAATCTCGATAGTGCCGGTCAGAACGATGACCAAGCGGTACCCAGCGTCGATCGCCTTGGCCACTACGCCACTGAAATTCGCCGTCTTCCCGCTCTGGACGTAGCCGACCACCAAACCTTTGGACTGATACGGCTCGGGCCGCGTCGGATCCGCAAGCCGGTGCACAACCTCAGTGGTTGCAATGTCCAGCTTTCCGATTGTCGCCTCGTCCCAGTTCTTGTCGGCTAGAACTCGCTTGTAAGCGCGCCAATAGAAGTCGTGCTCGCGGCGGCGTTCGGAGGTGTACCAGGGGTCCCACGGCTGCTGAGCCGCAATGACAACGGGCCCACCTTCGCGAGGGAAGTGCGCATCCATCTCGGCGTGGGCGTCGACCGGCAATCCCAACAAGTCGTAGATCCGAGCCCGCCGTTCCGGACTTTGCGGAACAGTCGAGCCTACCCACGTCTCGACACTTTCCGCATCCCACTGCCGTAGACGCGAGGTGAGCGCCGTTCGTACACCGACAGCACTCTCATCGAGGAACACATCGATGATGTCCGCGATGGTCAGGCCATCCGGATAGCTCGCTCGCAGGCGCGCGTTGACCGGGTAGAGCACGTTCTCGGGCGGAAACCCGTCACCGAGTTCACGCGCAACCGCACGGAATACTTCATCACTCACTGCACTACCTGCTCCCGGTGCGCTGCCACTGCGGAAATCAACACTTCCTGCCACGCCTGCATCTTTTCCCTCTGACGAGCGCCGATTCTCGTTCCTTCGAACATCTCACTCACCAACAGGAAGACAAGCGTCTTGAGCACCGGAGCATCAGCCGGGTCGAGACTGCGACGTCCGAGCAGATCACGCCGAAAACGCGCATTGATCCACAAAGTCCGAGTCTTGAGGTCGACTTCGAAGAACTGATCACGCGCCAAGGCTCGCCAACCCACAGCAACAGGATCATCACCGACGCTGAATTCGAAGGCGTCGCTGAAGGAATCGAGCACGTCTTCCGGAAAGCCGGACGCCGGCTCGATGACGCTGATCGGCCGAGGTGCAGAACTTCGGGCTGCCCGCACGACGCGCTCGGCATCGGTCAGATACGAACGGAATCCACCGTTGCAATCCGTGAAGACGGCCCCGTCGACGGCAGCCGACGCAGTGGCGTCGAGCGTCACCCCCGATTTCTCGGGATTGATGGTGATGTGCTGCAGCAGAGAATCGTTCAGATCGACAGCAATTCGTGCCAATCCGTAGTCCGGTCGGCCCCGCACTATCGCGTTCCAGCCGCCGATCTGCAGGAGTCGATCGTGCCGATAGAAGTAGAGCCCCTGCTGGTCGCGGCCGGGGGCGCCGTGGATGCGAAATTCCGGTGCATTGCTCCGGGCGGGCCACATGTGAGCTTCGGCGGTTACTGTGGCACCGGCGATCGACACGGTAAGTGTCCGAGGGTAGTTGGGGTCGCCGGTGCGCGGATACCGGAACGGGTCGATGGCACTGACTGTGCGCAGCGCGCCGGCGCGTCCCGCTTCGACGTCGAAGACATCCACAGTCAGAGCGATCCGGCCGGATTCGATGAGACGGTGAAATACGACGCCGAGGTGACTGCGCACGTCGTTGATGGTCTGTTCGAGCCAGCTGGTCTGCTCGTCCGCGTGCGCGGACATGAGAAATGTTGTGATGCCGCGCCATTCGACAACAGTTCCGGTGTCGAAGGGAAAGCGGGGCGTGACTGCGTCGAAGAATTCTTCGGCTTGCCGGTCCTCGATCACCGAAACTGACTGACGCCCCTGCACTGAGGCCGAGTCGATCTCGCGGCCCTGCGTCGGGTGCCCGGACTTTCGAGACCACACTCGGAGCAACCGAGCCTGACTCAACGACGCCGCCTTCATCCCTACACCGAAATGACCCAGGTCCCCGGCGGCATAGTCGCGTCGGCGGCCGTAGGTCATCGCGGAATCAATGGTGTCACTGTCCATGCCGGAGCCGTTGTCGATCACCATCATCGACACGATCCGTGTGCCGTCCTGAACGAACCTGATCAGCACGTGGGAGGCCTCGGCGTCGAGGCTGTTGTCGATCAGATCGGCGAGCGCTGTCGCGATGGTGTGGTGCAAGCCGATGGCGCCGGCGAGGGACTCGTCCGCAGCAAGGATCTTGGTGCCCACTATGCGGGTGTCCGCGACGTCAGTCATGGGATGCATCCTTACCCTCTACCTCGTCGATTTCGGATGCTTCGCCGCGCCTCCATGCCGCCTCCAGGAAGTCCAAAACCACGCCTTCACCACGATCTTCGTACGCGCGCAGTATCTTTCGTGGACGGTCTTCACCGTCCAGACACACGGCTTCGGCGAGAATCCGCACCACATGTCTCTCGGCAGTTCGCAATGGCTCGCGATTGCCAACCTCTGCAAGTGCCTGACGTAGTGGGTCGATGTCAGAGTGAACGATCGCCGGTCGGACCACGCGGAAGGTTCCGTCTTGCCACAGCTCGAGCAACACGTCTTCGCCCTCCACAGCGGAGAGTTCACGCAGGAATCGGCGGATAGTGCCGAACGTCGGCTGCGCTCCGGTCCACCGAACTGCTTGAACGCCGAGGTGGCTCTCCAACTCGATGGTCTCACCGCGCACACAGCCGGCAGCGACTGCAACACCGGCGGGTACAGCAAATCCGGAGCCCCGCAGATGATCTGCGGTCACAGTCAGTCGATACCGCCACGTACTACCTGACCGGTACAGGCGGCGAGTCAACTCTGGCGTCTTCGCAGTGTTGCGTGTCCGCTTGCGCCGGACTATCCCGTCACCACCAATGTTGAACTCACTGGCTTCTTCAGCCTCTCCCGAAGAAACCGGTTCCTCCCCAACGGAATCCGCGCTTCCCCAGGCGTGCAGCCGCCACACTGCGCCGTCGAGCGCCACGCGATCGTCGGCCTCGAGCGCGCGCTCGATCGACCGCTCACTGCGATCGGACTTCAGCAAGTCCACTAGCTCGACGACGGACTTCGGCGATCCGACGGCTTCGAGCGCGCCGACTGCCAGATCGGAGATCCGACGCGCACGCGTCAGCGCAGACTCCGCCACAACGACAACGCCGCACCACGCAAGCCACTTCTCCAGTTCGCCGCGTGACATCGACACCACTTCGGCGACGTCGTCGAGTGCAACCACACCGTTCGGGGACTCAAAGTCCTCGAGCAAGGTCTGAGTCCGTTTCTTGGCCTCCGCGACGCCCGGAGCGGCAGCCCAACCGTCAGTCACCTCGAAGTAGTCGTCGAGACGGTCCAGAACCAACCACAGCGGAACTCCGTAACCAGGCACCTCCGCCGCGATGCTCGGATGCACGTCGAGGAGGCGATCAAGCGAAGCTACCGGCTGAATCTCGACCCGCAGGCTGGCAAGCAGGTTCCCCACCGCCGTCCCGAATCCGCACGCCGCGTTGAGTTTGGCTTTCACGTCGGCCTCGATCTGCCCGACCCGCCCCGAGCCCACACCGAGCTTGGCTCCGATCGCTCCCCTGCGCTGCGGAACTCGCGCCACGATCCGCTCACGCAACACCAACGACTCCCGCTCATCCAGCTGCGAGAAGAGATTGTCGATCTCGTCCATCGCGTCAGTACTGTCCGTGTCGGGCAAGTCGTTCGGCGTCAGAGCCGAGATCCGGGCGGCAACTTCCTGAATCGAGGCCGGAGATTCATCGTCGATCTCGACGGTGACGAGTGGTCTGCTGTCCTGGCCTCGGACCCGTCGCCACATTGCCAGCTGAGCGAGATCGTCGAGCAGCGCTGTGATCGCGGGTGGGGCAACTGATTCCTCAGCGGTCTCGACGCGGGCGAGCGGAGTCGTCATGACCGCACAGACCAACAGGTTGAGCACTATGTCGTGCACCGTCTGTTCGCTCGTTCCGCGCACGCCGAAGATCTCAGCGGTCGTATGCGTCAGTAGACCGCCGATTGCTTTGTCGGTGGTGAGCCGTGACAACGCCGTCACTGCGCGAGTATCGAGACTCAACACCTCCAGCGGGAGATCTTCACCAAGGAGCGGAAAGCTCTCTTGTAATACCGCTGCCGCGTGGTGAGCGATGTAGAGGGACGCCAGCTCGGAGAGAACCTTCTCGAGATCGACCTCGAGAACAGTGAACGACGGCGCTTCGCTGAACCACCAATCAGGCGACGGGGCCAGCGGCTCGAGCAGCGCAGCACGATCGGATACGTAGTCGTCCAGCCAAGGAAACAGATCGACCCACAGCGTCTGACTCAGCTCGTTCGCGGGAAGCGAGTTCACACCCAACGTCAACGCACTACTCCCACTCACGGATACCTTCATTGCAGTCAAAACCGACCGCGATGTCGGTAACAAGTTACTGCAGCTTGTGAGCGGTCGCAGCGCCGGACCTGCTTACCCGACAGTCAGACTTTCTCCGCTCAGTCGACGGCGGTGAAACCCTTCGCCCGATCTTTGTCGACCGACGTCCACAGCGTCGTCGACAGTTCGGCCTTCACCAGCGGGATGACCTCCTCGGCAAAGCGGCGCAGAGTGTCCTTCTGCTGCTCGAAGTCGAGCACGTGATTGACCGACACCGATTGGAAATCGTGGCCGTAGCTCTCGTGATAATCGAGGATCTTCTCGGCGACTCGCTCCGAAGACCCGACCAATGCCGGCCCACGGTCGACGGCTTCCTCGATGGTCCGGAAGCTTGTCGACTTTCCGACCGCTTTGGGATCGTGCTTGCGTTTGTCGGCCTGCGCAACGGCGCCTTCGTAGATCGGACGGAACTCTTCGATGGCCTGCTCGGTCGTGTCGGCGAGGAACAATCCGCCCGAACCCGAACCGACATACGCCTTGGCCGGGTCATGTCCGTACGCCAGGTACTGCTCGCGGTAGTGGTCGATCAGCACTTTGTAGTTCTCACGAGGCTGGAAGGCGTTGGCGGTGACGATGGGGTCACCCCACTTCGCCGCGAGTTCGACGGCCTCGAACGAGGTAGCCGATCCGTGCCAGATACGGAACGGGCCGTCGAAAGGACGCGGTAGCGTCGTCGCGTCCTCGAGCGAAGGCCGGTGCGTTCCCACCCACTTGACGTTTTCCTCGCTGATCAGCAGTTTGAGGAGTTCGTAGTTCTCGGTGAGGTACTCGTACTGCTTGGCGATGTCCAGACCGAGGAGCGGGTATTGAAGAACCTCGTTGCCCTTGCCGATCACGATCTCGAGGCGTCCCCGGCTGAGTTGATCGATGGTTCCGAAATCTTCGGCGACTCGGATCGGGTCGAGTAGCGAAAGGACCGTGACACCCGTCGAGAGCAGGATTCTGTCCGTGGCCTGCGCAATCGCCCCCAAAACGACGGTTGGCGCCGACGAAAGAACCGGCCCGGCATGGCGCTCACCCACCGAGAACGAATCGATACCCAGTTCTTCGGCGAGAACCGCCAGTTCGACGACGCGGTTGAGCCGATCGGACGGGGCAACTTCCTCGCCGGTCACTGGATGGGGTGGGTTGAAAATGATGTCCAGAACCTGAAAACGCATGACCCGTCTTTCTCGATAACCGCACAGCGCGCCTGTCCCTCGGAGGCTAGTGCGCGACTCGTCGACGGATCCGCCATCCGAGGACGCCCCTGACACGGCGAAATCACGAAAAACCCTATTCAACAACTACTTTCGACTCAATGGCATCATTCGGTCGATAAAACTCTCCCCGATCCGAAGTCGACCGAAAACATGCCGCACTCCCGCCAGGCAGGACCTGTGTCACCAACCAAACGAGCGCACGGTAAACATGAAGTACTAAGAGTGCGTTCCCTTATCGTTAAGAGGTACTTGATATGAACGGTGCGGCAGCCATCGGTGATGGCATATTTCAGATTCCTGTCCCGATCACGGACAACCCGCTCGGGCACACGCTCGTCTACGCCATGGAATCCCCCGGCGGACTGATCTTGGTCGACGCTGGTTGGGGCGACGACAACGGCTGGCAGGGCCTCAACGCCGGGCTCGCCGAGATCGGGCATTCGGTGACCGACATCGAGGGCGTTGTGGTCACGCACTTCCATCCGGACCACACCGGCCTGTGCGGACGGGTCCGCGAGGCATCCGGCGCCTGGATCGCCATGCACGAGGACGACCACTACTTGTTCGATCAGATGGCCACTGCGCGTAACGAGGAGTGGATGGCGTACCAGCTCGACAACATGGAACGTGCCGGAGCGCCCGCAGCTGACCGTGATGCATTCCGACTGGCTGCCGCGGGTGAGTCTCCGGTGGGCCCCGAGTCCGCTCCCGACCGCCTTCTCGCGGACGACGAAATCATCGCGCTCACCGGCCGCGGCCTCCGCGTTGTCTACACCCCCGGCCACACGCCTGGTCACGTCTGCTTCTACCTCGACGACGCCGACGTCATGTTCACCGGCGAGCACGTCCTGCAGAAGACGACACCCCACGTCGGCAACTTCGTGTACCCCCTCGACGAGCGTGATGCCCTCGCCGATTTCCTCGACTCGCTCGCACGGGTGCAGAACATGAACATCACCCGCGGTCTCGGCGCACACGGCATTCCGATCGACGACGTCGGAGGTCGCGCCGGCGAGCTGATCGAGCATCACCAGGAGCGACTCGATCACCTGCTGCAGGAGTTCGCCGACGACAAGCTCACGGTGTGGGACGTCGCGGCAAAGATGAAGTGGTACAAGCCGTGGGCCGAGATCTCCCCGATGGGAAAGACGATGGCGCTCTCCGAGGGCGCAGCTCACCTTCGCCATCTGGTTGCCCGAGAGCAGGTCTCTCAGGTTCCCGGCTCCGAGCCAGCGCTCTTCGCTCGCTCCGTCTGAAAGATCAGGGCCGACAAGCACTCCGCTCGTCGGCCATGATCTCTATTCCGCTTCGGCCTGATCGACTATTCGGGTCGACGCCGATCGCGGCACCACCACCACCGGAACCGGTGAGTACCGCACGATCTTCGCCGCCCGACTGCCGAGGAACACCCGCGCCAGTGGACCTGCCTTGCTCGAGCCGACAGTCAGAACGTCACCTCGGTCCCACTCGACACCCTCGAGCGCCTCGGCCCAGTTACGACCATGGCTGATAACCGATTCCATGACGTCGGGTATTTCGGGCAGTGCACGCACGCGCTCGAAGGCAGCGTTGGTCTCGCGCTCGACCACCTCGGCCCACTCAGAGATGATCGGTGAATCCCCCTCGGTCCCGAGCGTGGTCGTGTACTGCGCGTTTGCGCGAACTGCAAACGCCGCCAGTCTGAGTCCGGCATCGACACGCGCAGCCACGGTCGCGGCGGCGAGCACCAGATCGTCTTGATCGGGTGTGCCCGAGTATGCGGCGGTGACGCGGCGAACCACCTCACCGGGCTTGGTTCGAAATCCCCTCGGCGCCAGGGCGACCGGAACGTCGGAGCTGTGCAGCAAGCGTGAGGTGACACTGCCGAGAGCCACGTGACCGAACACCCCGGCCGTAGACGAATCCAGGACGATCATCTTGGCTTCGTGCTCGTGAACGAGATCGAGCAGGCCACTCGACGTCGACTGAGCCTCATGCACGACATAGGTTACGTCGACGTCGGAGGGCATGTCGGCCCGCGCTTTCGCCAGTGCCGCTTCGGCTTCGGCTCGCAATTGCTGGTGGTATTCGGCGTCGACACGCGCCATCCCGGGCGGTGGCGGCGAGGGAATCACCGCGCAGATCACCAGCGGTTCACCGGACGAGCGCGCCAACAGCGTTGCCAGATGGACGGTTCCGGAGCTGTCACCGTCGGGTGCGTATCCCGCGAGCAACGTCATGACTCGGACTCCGATCCCAGTTCGGCGCGGTTCTTCGCCCCGAGGCGCGAGTGCTTCATACCGTAGGCGAAGTACCAGATGATCGCGACGGTCACCCAGACGAGGAATACGTAGATCGTGACGGTTCGGAGGTCCTTGATGATCCACAGGCAGCCCAGGATCGAGAGGATCGGCGTCACCGGATAGCCGGGAACTTTGAAGCTGCGCGGCAGGTCCGGGTCACTGCGCCGCAGGATGATGACCCCGACCGAGACCACGAGGAAGGCCACCAGAGTTCCGATGCTGGTCATTTCGGCGAGGAAGTTGATCGGAATGAAACCGGCCAGAATGCTGATGACGACGCAGACGATGATGGTGTTGGGCACCGGCGTCAGAGTCCGCGGGTTCACCTTGTGGAAGATCGACGGAATCATGCCGTCGCGTGACATCGCGAACAGGATCCGGGTCTGACCGTAGATGACCACGAGCGTGACGCTGCAGATCGAGATCACCGCACCGGCGGCCAGAAGTGTTCCCGGCCAGGTAGATCCGGTCACCTGTTCGAGGATGGCGGACAGTCCGGCTTCCTGACCTTCGAACGATGCGGAATCCTGTGCACCGATCGCGACGGCGACAACAGCGATGTAGATCGCGGTGACAGACACGAGCGCAATGAGGATCGCGAGAGGGAGATTGCGACGAGGGTTCTTCACTTCTTCGCCGGCGGTGGACACAGCGTCGAGGCCGATGTACGAGAAGAAGATGATTCCGGCGGCGGACATGACGCCACTGAATCCGAACGGTGCGAAGTCGGCGAAGTGATTGCTGTTCCATCCGGCGATGCCGACCACGATGAAGAGCAACAGAATTGCGAGTTTGATCGAGACCATGATGGCGTTGGCCTTGGCCGATTCACTGGCGCCGCGGATGAGCAGAACACCGCACAGGCACACCAGGATCACTGCGGGCAGATTGATGATGCCGCCCTGCTCCGGCGCTTGTGACAACGCGTCGGGGATCTGGAACCCGAAGAGGTTGCCCAGTAGCTGGTTCAAATATTGCGACCATCCGACGGACACCGCCGCGGCCGAGACTCCGTACTCGAGAAGCAGACACGCGCCGACGGCCATGGCCGGAAGCTCTCCGAGCGTCGCGTAAGCGTAGGAATACGACGAGCCCGACGCCGGGACAGCTCCGGCCAACTCCGCGTAACAAATCGCTGTGAGTCCCGCGACGACACCGGCAACAACGAAGGAGATGATCACTGCCGGACCCGCAACCGGGACTGCCTGCGAGAGGACGAAGAAGATACCGGTGCCGATCGTGGCGCCGATGCCGAACATGGACAACTGCGCCAAACCGATACTGCGGGTCAGCTCGCCGCCGTTGGTATCTGCGCCGGTCTCCTGGTCTATCTGCAAAGCCGGCTTGCGCCGAAGTACGTGTTTGACGAGAGTAGCCATCGACGCTCCTCTAGAGTGCCTGGTAGGAAACTGTTGTATCCTCATACTGCACGTAAGTGTCCTGCGACACAACAGTTGGAGCAAAGTTGCCCAGCTCACGCCAACCGTCCGGTCTGGAATGCCCGGATCGTGAACCGCCTTCGGAGAAAACGGGGAGATCATGACCGGACCGACCATCACCGTCGACCTGCGTCGTATCGAACAGAATGCGCGCGTCCTCGTCGAAGCGTCCAATGCCAAGGGTATTGCGGTGGCGGGCGTCAGCAAATCTACATGTGGCTCCCCCAAGGTGGCCCGAGCAATGGTCCGCGGCGGCGTCGCACAGATCGCCGACTCCCGCCTGGACAACCTGGCCCGCATTCGCCGCGACGGCATCACCGTTCCCCTGATGCTGATCCGCGCACCGTCGTTCAACGAGATCGACGACACGATCCGCTACGCGGACATCAGCCTCAATTCCGAGTTGACGACGATTGTTGCTCTGGGCAGAGCAGCACGGGCGCGAGGAGTAATCCACGACATCGTGCTGATGATCGACCTCGGAGATCTCCGCGAAGGGATCCTGCCGGCGGAGGCGTTGGATGTAGTCGCCGAAATCCTTCCCATCGAGGGCATCAGACTGATCGGAATCGGCGCGAATCTCGCGTGCGTCGGCGGCATCCAGCCAACCGTCGACAACCTGTCGAATCTGGTCTACATTGCCGACGAAATCACGAAGCGGTTCTCGATCGAACTGCCGATCGTTTCCGGCGGCAATACGTTCTCTCTGCCACTCCTCGAGACCGGAACGATGCCCGAGGGGATCAACCATCTGCGTTTGGGTGCCAGCATCGTTCTGGCCGAATCACCGACTCCCCCAGGACTGTACGAACTGCTGAACAACGACGCCTTCACTCTCACCGCGGACATCATCGAGGCCAAGATCAAGCCGTCGCGGCCGTATGGAGTCTCAGGGGAAGACGCGTTCGGCCGACGCCCCGTCTTCGACAACGAGGACAAGCCGAGCCGACGCCTGATCTTGTCCATCGGCCGCGAGGACATCTCGCCGGAAGGCTTGACCCCGATCGATCCGCGTCTGAAGGTGATCAGCGCCAGTAGCGATCACCTCCTCGTCGACGCCGGAGAAACAGGCGACGAATACCGACTGGGTGGCACCGTCGACTTCACGATCGATTACGGCGCGCTCTTGATGGCGATGACATCGCCCTACGTCGAAAAGCGCTACGTCCTGGGCACCGAACCGATCGATGCCAATGCGACCGTCGAATTGATCGACCTCGAAACTACCGGGCTGGCAAGCCATCTCCTCGATCACGGCCTACGTGAGGACATGTCCGGAATCGGTTTCGACTGCATTCAAGCCGAGAATGCCGCTGCGGATCTCACAACGCTGCCGCTGTGGCTCACTGCCGAAGCCTGGCAGAACACCAGAATTCCGATCGCCACCGAACCTGGAACCGATTTGGGTGCAATCATTTTCGCCTCCCACGGCGATATCGAACAATTGCTGTCGTCGGCGGCGGATCTGCACGGCCCCAGTTTGGAGAACACCGTCTTGGTGGGCGTCAAGGACGCCACGGTCGATCACAAGCGCGCACTCGACGAGTACGGGGTATTGCTGGTGACGATCGACGAGATCGATCGCCATGGCATGGCGGCCTTGATGCCTCGCGTCCTCGCCGCGGCGGGCCAGGGTGTGAACGGCGTCCACGTCCATTTCGACATGGACATCATCGACGGACGTGTTCTCGGAGTCGACGACACGACACATCTGGGCGGCCTCACATTCCGAGAAGCGCACCTCGCCGCCGAATTCATCAGCGAGACCGGCCTGACGAGATCGATTTCGATCGGCAGCGTCGCGGCAGCGGATTCCGATCCCCTCGGACGGCAAGCGACCTTCGTCGACGGACTGGTTGCATCGCTGCTCGGGCGCAAGGTGGTCAAAGCCTGACGCTGTCGGCAGCCCTTGCGAGAATCGTCCGATGATCACGCGGAGCTCCGGTCAGCACGTATTCATCGCCCTCGGCACGCCATGGATCGATGCCGTGGTCGCGTTTCTCGAACCCCGAGCCCGTGTCGATCCCTGGATCATGCACGGAAAGATGGCCATCGGTGACCTGCTGGTCACGGTTCTCGACACCACTCCTCGCACGCTGCTCTGCATCGAGACCGTGGCTGCGCCGTTCGACGGCACGTCGCCGATTGAAGTCGATGAACGCCCGTACGAACTCCACGGTTTGCCCACCGTTCCCGAACTCGAACAACGATGGTCCATCACGTTTCCCACGGACCCGGGGCCGGTCGACGACGCACTGGCCGACCGGATTCTCACGGCCGGCCAGTCACACTATGCGCACTACTTCGGCGACATCGACACGCTGGATCCGACGTCCACAGCTGCCCACGCCCGAATGTTGATGAACGAGCGGGGAAACTGCACAGGTTGCCGCTCACCGCTGCCGTTGCGAATGTTCAACAGCGGCGATCGCCTTCACTTTCATTCCGCATCACGGATCTTCAGGCAGGCTGAACCTGGTGACGACTACCCCGCCGTCCTGTGCCGCAAGTGCACCGGAAGGATGGCCACGTCTGGGCACACCAACTTCATCGACTACATGCTGGCGAAAAATCCACCGTGCCCACACTGCGGTGCACACAGAACCGCTCAGTGTTCCCCGGGGATGCCGGTCCATCCGTTCGATCACCTACCGTGGCTCGCCGGAACAGGCTGCGTCGTGGGACCGGACACCCCGGAATGGACGTGCCGAGCGTGCAGTCACTCATGGGGACAGATGTTCCCGCCGGATCACCCGCACCTCGACTGATCAATTCGCGGCAAAGCCGGGAAGCCGGTCGATGTCTGCAATGATCGAGAACTCGGATGCATCGCCCTTGATGATGCGGCTCTGCTCACCGTGGACGTCGACGGGAACGTCACCGGCCAACGTCACGCGATGCACGCTGCGCGCCTGTGTCCCGTAATCGGAAATCCCGTAGTGCTGGGTTGCCTGGTTGTCCCAGATCGCCAGATCACCGGGAGCCCATGACCACCGAACGGTGTTTTCCAACTTGATGATTCGTGTCTGCAGAAGCTGGTAGAGAGCAACCGACTCCGACGGCTTCAGTCCGACGAACTCCTTGACGAAGTGACCGAGAAGCAGAGTCTTCTCCCCTGTCGCAGGATGGACCCGAACCACCGGATGCTCCGTCTCGTAGATTTCGCGGGTGAATTCGGAGTAGTTCGTCACGCGCTGAGCGTCGCCTTGCTTCACCTTGTCGATAATCTCGGCGTAGTCGTAGGCATTGGTGTGGACAGCGCGCAGATTCTCGACCAATACCTTGAGCGAATGCGGCAGTTGGTTGTACGCAGCCGTGGTAGACGCCCACGTGGTGGCTCCGCCGTACTCGGGAATTGTGGTCGCGCGCAGGATCGATGCCTTCGGGATGCGATCGATGAAAGTGACGTCGGTGTGCCAGCTGCTGGCAGCGCCGTCGAGCACCAACAGCTTGTTGTCCTTGGACTTGAGAGTGGGATGCGTGGTGGTCTGGCTGCCGAGGGTTCCGGCGAATTCGTACTGCGACGTGTCGTCGAGATGCTGCTGCCCACGGAAGAACACAACCTTGTGCGCTGCCAGCGCATAGTTGATCGCGTAGGCGGTCTCTTCGGACAGATCCCCAGAGAGGTGTACGCCGTCGATGCGGGCGCCGATCAGCTCACCGACCTTGTGGACAGTGATTCCGCCGGCAGCGTAGATCTGCTCCGGGGTCTGAGTGACGCGTTCGAGTTCGGTGATGGACATGTCAAGCTCCTATGAGTCTGCAAAAGGTTGAGTGGTGGTAATGCTGTTCGATGTCGAGACGGGTCAAACGGCAACAGTCAGGTCGGGAACCAGTGATTCCCGTTCCCGCCCGGCGCGCTGACGACGCGGATCTGGAACAGGCACCGCGGCAACCAACTGTTGTGTGTAGTCCTGCCGTGGCGAGCTGAATACCTCTGCAGCGGGGCCCTCTTCGACCAACTCCCCGCTGCGAAGTACCGCTACCCGGTCGGCTACCTGATTGACGACTGCAAGATCGTGGCTGATGAACAGACATGCGAAGTTGTATTCCTCCCTGAGATCGGCAAAGAGTGAAAGAACATCGGCTTGGACGGAAACATCCAGAGCGCTGGTCGGCTCATCGGCCACCAGCAGTCTCGGTCCGAGGGCAAGTGCTCGGGCCAGCGCAACACGCTGGCGTTGACCACCGGAAAGTTCTCCTGGTGCCCGGTGAGCAAAAGACTTCGGTAGGCGAACTGATTCGAGTAACTCCCCCACCCGGTTTCGCAGCAGTGCTCCGGTGGCAAAGCGATGGACTTCGAGTGGCTCGCCGACGCTTTGTCCGACCGTCCGACGCGGATCGAGAGATGCCGCAGGGTCCTGATGAATCAAGGCCATTCCCTTGCGGAGGCCCCGAAGATTCGCGGCGGAGATCTTTCCGAGATCGGTTCCGTCGAAAGCAACGATGCCACTACTGGCCCTGATAACACCGAGCGCGGCCCGGCCGAGAGTTGTCTTCCCTGATCCCGATTCACCGACCAGTCCGACAACCTCGCCGGCCTGAACCGTCAGGCTCACCTGATCGACCGCACGAAACTCTCTGTTGCCCAGCCTCGCCGGGTACACAATGGAGGCCGCGTCGAACCGCAGGATCGGCGGGACTAGCGCGTCGCCTTCGCTATCGATCAGAGCAACCACAGGCTTCGGCTGGTCGGCCTCCGGCAGACGTGGCACGGCCGCAAGCAAAGCCTTTGTGTACGACTCACGCGGCGTCGCAAAGAGATCGAAGACGGACTGCTGCTCGACGACCCTGCCCGATCGCATCACCAGCACGCGATCTGCGATGTCCGCAACGACACCCATGTTGTGTGTGATGAGCAGTATTGCAGTGCCCGAACGATCACGCAGATTACGCAGGAGTTGCAGAATCTCGGCCTGCACGGTGACGTCGAGCGCAGTAGTCGGTTCGTCGGCGATGAGTAAATCAGGAGAACCCGACAACGCCAGCGCGATGACAACCCGCTGCTTCTGTCCACCCGAGAGTTGATGCGGATACCAGTCGACCCGACGCTCCGGTTCCGGAATCTCCACCATCCGTAGAAGATCGATTGCGCGAACTCTGGCGTCGGCACGCGAGATCTTACCGTGTGCCCGCAGCGCCTGCGCGATCTGCCAACCCACCTTCTGCACTGGATTCAGTGCAGTCTGAGGCTCCTGGAAAACCATCGCGGCCCGAGTCCCCCGCAATTGATTGAGCGTCGCCTCGTCGGCACCGAGCACCTGCTTGCCACCGAGTTGGATCAACCCGCGGGCCTGCGCGCCGTCCGGTAACAACCCGAGAACAGCGCGTGCGGTCAACGACTTACCGGATCCGGACTCGCCGACCAACGCCAATATCTCACCGAAACCCAATTCGAGGTTGACGTGGTCGACCACAGTTGTCGACGAGCCAACGGAACCGTCGGCATCGAACTCGATCACCAGATCCCGGATGGCGAGAACTGCCTGTGCGGGTGTTGCATTCATGACTACGTCCTTGAAGTGGTGGTGGCGGTGGCGATTTCAGATTCGGTGGGCCTTGCCCAGTCCCTGGGCGATCAGCAGGAAGCTCAGGACCAGCGCCGAGACGATCACCAACGGTCCGATCGCGTAGGCCGGATTGGCATCGAGGTTCGGAATGGCGCCCGCGATGATCGAACCGAGAGACGGATCCGGCGGGCGCACGCCGATTCCGAGAAAGCTCATCGCACTTTCGGCGAACACCGCAACCGACATGGAGAGCGCAATCTGCACACCCAGCGGTTCTACGGCGTTGGGCAGCACATGCTTACGCAGTACCCACCACCGCCCCGCACCGATTACCTCGGCCGACTCCACGAACGGGAGTTCGCGCACCTTCAACACCGTCGTTCGCACCAGGCGCCCGAACAAGGGTATTTCAGCAGCCACGATCACCGCGATCACCGGCGCTACTCCTGGCCCCGTGATCGCGACCAACGTGATCGCCAGAATCAGCAGCGGGAAGGCAAGAATCACATCGAAGATCCGCTGTGCGATGACATCTGCCACCGAATTGATACTCGACACCAGGCCTGCGAGTGAACCGATGATCGCACCCACTGGCACCGCGACGAGCACGATTACGAGGTTGATCCGGATTCCGTGGAGCGAACGAGCGAAGACGTCGCGGTTGACCTGATCTGTTCCGAACCAGTGCTGTGCACTGGCCCCCAGCAGATTTGCACCCTCGATCTGCTCGTTGGGCCCGTAGTGGGTCAACAGTGGAGCAGCAATTCCCGCTACTGCGATGACCAACAGGATCAACACACCCGCCAGCCCCTGACCGTGCGTCAGAGCAGCGCCCACAGGACGAGATCGCCAAACCCTTTCGTCAACAGACTGATCGGCCACCGTCATTGCTGCCCTCCGATTCGGATGCGTGGGTCGAGGTAGGCATGCACGATGTCGGTCAGAAGTTGGATCAGAACGAAGATCGTGACCGACAGCAGGAGCAGCACCTGCACCACCGGGTAATCCCGCCGACCGATTCCCTGCTCGATCAATTGGCCGATGCCAGGCCAGGCAAAGATCGCCTCAACCAGTACGGCTCCGCCGAGAAGGTGCCCGGTCTGAATTCCGAGCACGGTGAGCATGGTTGGCAGTGCATTGCGTAATGCACTGCGTGTAACCAAGTTCCACCGTGGCACACCGGCTGCGCGAGCGGTGATCACGTACTGCTGCGCCATCTCGGTGCGCAGCGCTTCGGACAGGAACCTGGTGAGAGCGGCCGCGACAGGAAGTGCGAGGCACAGTGACGGCAGCAACAGGTACTGGAACGTGATGTCGGGACGAGCGAGATACCCACCTGGTGGAACACCACCGGATGGCAGAACCGGAATCAGCACCGCGAAGACGAGAACCAGAAGGACACCGGTCACGAAGTTGGGCAGAGCAACCGAGAGAGTGTTCAGAAGGTTCACCACCGAGGTCAGCCATTTCTTCGGCCACACCAGCACCGCAACACTGAGCACCAGACTCAACACGACGGCCAGCAGCAACGCACTTCCCGCCAGAACTGCGGTGTTCCCCAACCCCGCCAGCACCAGATCGGAAATCTGGCCGCCGAGAACGAACGAACGCCCGAGATCCAATATCAGTACGTCGCCGATCCAGGTCAGGTACTGCGCGGGAATCGACTTGTCGAGACCGAGCGAATGACGAATGGCTGCAATCGCTTCCGGAGTTGCATCGGGGCCGGCGAGAGCCAACGCGGGGTCGCCAGGCACCAGACGCATCACCGAGAAGATCAATATCGACGCGAGGAAGAGAACCACCACCGCCGACGGTAGTCGCCCCGCAATGTAACGAATCATCGAATCCCCTACGCCAGGAATGTGTTGGCGAATTGTGGCTGGCGACCCTTTGTCCAGGCCAGACCACGAACGGTCTCGGCCGCCGATACCTGCGGCACGACAACACCGATCTCGATCAAGAACAACTCGTTCAACAGTTGCGTGCCCAATTCGGCATACAGTTTCTTTGCCTCATCGCTCGAACCGTCGGGAACCTGCCACGCACCCTCCGCTGCGGCGGAATACGCCGGCGAACTGAACTTCGAGGCATTGTGTGCAGCGTTGAACGGGTAGGCGCTGACCGTCAGGGTTGACGGAACATATTGCGCAAAAGTGTGATTGGTCAGCCAAAGTCCTTTGAACTCAGCGCCGATCAACTGCTTGACGAAGATGGATGCCTCGACAGGGTCCAACTCGACGCGGATCCCTGCCTCGGCGAGATTGGCCTGCACGATCTGCGCGGCGGCTTCGAAATCCGGGCTCGCTCCTGTGTAGGTCAACGGAATGGTCGGCAGTGCGCCCAGATCGCCGACCAGGGCGCGCGCCTTGCCGACATCGCGGGTGTAGGTCGCGTTCTTGGCAGCGTCGTAGGCGGGCGACGACTTCGGCCACGGCAGATTGGCCGCATACCCGGTATCGCGATACACCTCACTCATGATGCGATCACGATCGATCGCGTAGGCCAACGCCTTTCGTGCCCGCACATCGGTCAGACCGTCGGCGGTGACGTTTGCGCCCAGGTATATCTGTAATTCCGCACCCTCGATCGAGGTTGTCGCGAACCCGCTGGTCTTGGCCAAGTTCTGTGAGTCACGGAAGGGCAACGACGCCGGAGCAACAAGAGAGACCTGTCCGGACTTCAGCGATGTCAGGCGCGCTTGGGCGTCCGGAACGATCCGCGCTTCCACGTGATCGAGGTACGGCCGCTCGGCGACCCAGTAGTCCGGGTTCCGATCGAAGGAGATGGAACTGTTCGGGGTGCGTGAGGTGAATACGAAAGGGCCCGTACCAACGAAGGATTCACCGGTCACCGCCTTGTCGAACGTTTCGGGGTCGAAAATCGGCGCTAGATCGAGAAGATCGAAGATGTTCCCGGTTCGGTGTGCAAGGGTGAGAACCAGCGTATTGGGATTCGAAGAGTCGAAGCCGGTGATGGCGGCCGCAGTACTCCTGAGCTGGGCCGAGAATTTCGGGTCCGCATAGGTGCGTAGCGAGAACTCCGCATCAGCGGAGGTGAAGCGCCGGCCGGAGTGGAAGGTGACGTCATCGCGCAGATCGAGCGTGAGCGTCAACCCGTCGTCGGACAGCTTCCAGGCCTTGGCCAGAACTGGCTGTGGCACTACCGAATCGAGTGGATAGCGGGTCAGGGTCTCGTACACGAGCCCGGATATCGTGACACCGGCAACGGTGGTGCTGGTCAAAAGTGCCGCAGGGCTGACGTCGTCCGGTATCGCCAGTGTGAGCGTCCCACCTCGAACCGGCTCGACTGATTCAACTGCGTCCGAGCGTTGTTCGCCGACTGCAGAGGAGCACGCGGCCAGTGAGCCGCTACCGAAGACGGCGAATGCGGCGATCGCACTGCCACGGAAGAAGGCACGGCGGTCAAGACCGGCCGTCGAAAGAGACGAGTTCACGGAGGTGTTGTCCTTCGTAATAGGTGCGCAGCTGTGCACTCTCAGGGCACACGCTTGCGAGAATGGGAAAGAGTGTCGTTCCGACATGCTCACTCCCGGGAATTCAGAAAGGCGAGCTGCTACGACAGTCGTTGTGGCGCCGAAGAAGTCAGAGCCGACATCGAGGAGCGACGGACACGGTGTGAAACCTCCCGGTCGGAATTAAGGCTTTTGCCTTCAGGGGATACTCAACCATTTCCCCTGATATCGGGGAAATAGTTGGACTCACGGTGATCTGAATTTCTCTTAACTGCTGCCACTGACTGGGACGCCTCGGTGTTCGGTCGGTCCACGGGCAATATCCTGCGATCCACCACAGCACCCACACGTACGGAGAACAGCATGCAACCCGAGGGCCCTGCCGAACAGATTCGTTCAACGCTCGCTCGCATCGCACATCTTGCCGATACCGGCTCGGTCGAGGATTACGTGGAGCAGTTCACCCGCGGGGCCGAATGGAACATGCCGGCCAATCCCGATCGCGGTATCCCCGCACAGGTACGACGTGGCCGTGAAGAAATTGCTGCTGGAGTAGTCGAGCGCAGGGCGGCCGGAATTCAAGGGCCTGGCACGTTCACGCGTCACGTCACCACGGCGATCGCCGTGGACGTGACCTCGGAAACTACAGCCCGCGCGGATGCGGTGTGGACGTTCTACGTCGACACGACCACAACTCCCAAGCTCAGTGGCGTCGGGAGCTACGCCGACGAGTTCGAACTCGAAGATGGGCGGTGGCGACTGTCGCGACGAGTGATCTCGCGCGGCTGAAGAACACACCGGCCCGCCGCCGAAGAAGCAACAAACCAGCGTTGCCGTAGCGGGCTTCCTTCTCGGCGGTACGCATTGCGTGATCGACGACGGAGGTCAGTTCTTCCCAATCGATCTGGCGCAGTGGAACTTCCACCGAATCGAACTGTGGAAGTTCTGGTAGTCGCGGTAGCTCTGGGAGGGCCACTGCACCAAAATTTCCGTCGAGCCAGTTGAACTCGGGGCCTTGCACAACCTGTTCCGCGAGGAACGTCGAATCAAGCCCCGTCATCGCCGTCGCAATGTCGCCCAATTCCGGAACTTCGACAAATCTAACTGCCGGCGGATCGAAGGCGTACACGATATCGGTCGACTGCTCAGTCGTACCGTGACCATTCGAAGCTACGAGACGAAACTGACCGGATTGCTTCAACGTCAGCCGGTGCCGCGACGCACCAATTCCGAGCGCATGCACTTCACCCCAAGGCGATTCGAGACTCAGCCGTCGATGCCCCCTAACGCGCCAAGTGACTTCGATGGACTGATAGCGCAACCCGTGTTCGGGAAGCACCTCGAACATCTCGATCACCGGAGGGGCAGAATGTGAGACAGTTTGGGAATACAGATACGAGTACCATTCGAAAGCCGACGGTCGAGCGTGAGGGTCTGTCCCGAGTCCTCGGTCGAACATACCGATTCCCTCATTGTCGATCCGGGCGCCCAGCGAGAACAAAGGCGCCGGACTCTCTTCGGCCTCACCGAGAATGCGGCGGAACAACGCGGCAAGTTTGAATCGATCAGTGCCAACGTCGTGCACAGTCTGCCCGCGGGCACATTCAGTCGGGCACATGCCCACTGAATGCACCCTCTGTTGCTCTCCAGAGAATCCCCCGACACGCATGAACTCTGTTCCGACCAACATCACGTCGATGGGTGAATCACTTGTAACCACCTGTAAGGGACCGAGGTCGCCGAACACCACCCCGCGAGAATGCACGAAATGAATCGCTCGCGCTATCTGTGCGCAATAGGCCACTCGCAGAATAATGTCGTGTGATTCGACCACAACTGAGGCACCCACAGCGCGTGCATGATCAGGATTGTTCAGCCAGTCCAGTGTCCGGGGAACTGTGACCTCTCCCGAATGCGGAGTGCGTACGCGCTCTTCGAAACGTGGCTTGACGACCGCGGTGAGGTATCCGACGGAGTGACCTTCTGATTCGACCAACGCCAGCGGCCACAGAAATAGCGCATCGAGCGTCGCTCGCTCGGCTTGCGGCAACTTCTGTCGAAAATCGATCAGAGATTGAACATTGGCGACGGCACCACCGTGTGCATTGTCGAATTCGCGGAAAAGACAGCGAAATCCTCGTCCAACCCCTTTCGGGGCCTTAACCTCACTGGACGGATTCCCGTCCGGCGCAACAAAACTACGGAGAACGCTCAGTTCAGCGATATCGACCTTCATACCCTGACTCTCCACAGATCTCTCCAATCACGACACTGCATAACCGACACCCCGCATCTGAGCACTCAGCGAAGCGCTTTCTACCAACGAGCCACACGAAGAATCGTGATGGGAGGGAACACCGCGTATCAGCCCTCGAACCAACTGATGAACCAATGTTTGACAGGTACTCATGAACATGAGTGGGGATGTTGACTCGTCCGCCACAGTTCGACGGGTCATGGCATCAAACCGTTCATGCACCGTGAGCAACGCATCCGTCGAGCCGTCCCCGACAACCCAAACCAGCAAAGGTGTCAACGTGTCGATCCCACTATCGCCTGCGCGAGCAAGAATCGAGTCAGCCGGACCGACAACGACTGACAGCACGGTTCTGAAGTCCTTATCTCGGCGCCTTGGCCCTGGATGGCCGTAAACACAGTCCACGAGACTGTCGAAGGACGCACCTCCACCGGAGCGAGAAACGCTGAGCACAAGCAGGTCCGACAAAATTGGCCGACGGGCGCACTCGTCACTGAACCAGTCAGTCAGTTGTGCAATGTATTCGAAAGTCTGTGACATGCCATCATCCGCAAGGGACCGAACGTCGATGTGGGATCGGATCATCGTCTCGATCTCGAAATCTTCGATCATTGTTGCATCGACTCCGGTGGCTGCAGATGCGCTGCTGGGCCATTAGCCCACGTCGTGTCGGACATCCAGTGCGGCAACGGACCGGCGGACACACCGCCTGGCGCGGGACTTTGCGGGTAGCTTCCGCCCACTCGACTGGCAGTGCCGATGGATGAAGAAGCATGCGGCTTGTCGAGCACTACTGGTCCTGTCGCAGCCAACGGCCACATCGTGGCAGTCTGCTCGGCGGCAGGCTGGGACGTTTCAATCCGAGAATTCGACTGGTCACTTTCGGCGCCGGAGTGGCCATCAGGCCGGACTGGTGGTCCACCCACCAGCTCTCTCTCCCATTCCCTCAGTCGCTCGGCAGATACCCGCTTCGCGTGACGGCTCCACTGCTCGAGAGCGTCGTCGACAACTTCCGTTTGATGCGCGACTACGGTCTCGTTGACTTTCAGAACAGTCTCTTGCTGCTTGTTTATGCGATCTTGTTCAGCCTCGAATTCGGCGTCCCTGCGGAACTCTGCCACTCGCTTGCGGGTATCGATGTCCTCGGTCGCATCACGCTTTTCCTCCTCTTCGAAGGCTTCTACCAATTCGTCGTAGGGCGTGCGGGTTCCCGCATTCGACATCACCTTGAATAAAACCGGAAGAAGTTCGACAAGCATGAAGAGGATAGACACTGCCAAGTGCGCCATGCTCGCCGTTCCGTCGCTACCAGACAGGTCGTTGAGTGCCTTGAGTCGGGCGATAATTCCCTTGTTCGCCTGTTCAAGTGCGTAGGAACCGTTCTGTGCGCTGTCGACCTGAGAACGTAACGTCTCGACACTCTGCTCCGCAGTCGGCAAATCCTTCTCCGCGTCGGCTACGGCCTTCGTACTTTCCTCCAACAGAGTCGTTTTCAGCCGCTCGATGATGCTGGCTTTCTCGCCCTCCTTGACCTTCATTTGTTCGAGAGTGTCTTGCCACAATCGCTCGGCGTCTTCGGCGAGTCGTTTCTTCTCGAGACACAACGCCGCACATCCTGGCACCCCGGTACCCGCTGAACCTTCTTCTTCCGCGAGCGCTCGTGTGCGCGCACTGTCGGCATCTGCCTTCTGCTTTGAGGCGGTCGCCCCGAGCTTGTCTATCTCCGCCTGCACCAATCCGACCTCCGGGTTTGCCGCCGGATCGGCGGTAGGCCCCGCATTGATTAGTGCGCGCATTCGAGCCAGTTGCGCCTCCGCGTCCGCGAGGTCGGAACTCAACGTCGAATCCTTGAGATCCGTCCGCAATTCTTCCTGCGAGGCGAGTATATTGCGGTTGAGCTGCGTCTCGATCTCACTCTCGAATACCTTGAGCATCAACGGAGTTGAGATGACGAAACCGATGACGATCGCCAACACGACCCGAGGAATTGCGAGCATCAAACTACGGCCGATTCGCTTCTCGTGCGATAACCCGATCACCAAGAGTCGGTCGAGATTGAGAATCGCAAGTCCCCACACCACACCACCCGCGATGGCCGCCCATCCAGTTGCGATACCGGTGATAGACAACGCGTACGCAGCCGAGATCGCCGCAAAACCCGCGGTCGTCAACAACACCGACCCCATCGCTGTCTGCTTGGCAACCGATCCTGGAAGCTTCGCCAAGACATCGACACGTGAGCCCGCTAGGCGCGCAAGATAATACTTCTTAGTCATACCGATCCATTTCAATGCCTGCGAGTAAATCCTCGGGTCAATGCCTGCGAGTAAATCCTCGGGCTACTTGTTGCGATGACCGAATCTGGCCAGAGCGAGAGGGAAAAGAACGTAGATCATGCTGAGAGAGAACAACATCGGCACCGCGGTAGGCATCTGCCACAATCGCAAATACCCTACAGTCGAGTAGCAGGAACTGGCCGCGGTCGGGCCAGTCCAGGACTGGATGAACTGGCAAGGTGCGTACGACGGCCACGTCGGCGTGGCGCCGTAGACTGCGTGTGGCGTCTGATCATCTCTCCATTTGTCGGTCATCTCTGCCACGACCGATGGAGCAGACATCGCTCCGAGATCGCCACGGAAGAACACTTGCACCACAGGAATGGACAGTGCTCCGGCCAGAACCACAAGGACTGCATAGGTGAGCACCCGACGAGTCGTGCCGCCGCCTGTTCTCGAACCGAGCCTCTGCAGCCCGGATTTGATCCAGCGGTGCAGGTTTCGCACGTAGATGGGTGTGAACAAAGCAAATATGTATCCAAGAGGACGCCAAACGAGGGATCCGAGTGCGATCACCGACAACACTGGCATCATCGTGACCACCAAGACAGACGCCGAATAGGGGTTGGCCAGGTATCCACCTATCGCGGTCAGACGGCGGACAGCTGTCTCGATCACCCGTGGCCGTCCACGACGACGCCGTATGATGTTGCCAATTCGGCAAGTCCTCCGTCGAAGCCCTGCCATACCGAACGCACACGCCAGCGGCCGGCTCGGGTGTAGAACTCGCCGACGATCATCGCTTGCTCAGTGGTACCGTGCGCACAGAACGAGTCTGCAATCGGGATCTCGTTGTCCGTCAGAATCATTCGCAAAGGGTTCAAGGAACTGAACGACCCTTCACCGGTGATGACGATTCCCAGCGCCACTCGGTGATACCGCGAGGCCAACACGCCGAGATCGAGATCCACACGCTGCATGTCAGGGCGCAGCACCGACAGTTTCACGGCCCCGTTCCCACCTACCGGAGCGTTGTAGAAGATAAAATCCTCGTCATTGCTGACCTTGCGGTTCTCGTCCAGGAGGAACACGACGACGTCGACCTCGAGCGAGTTCACCGCCGGCTGCGTCCACGACACCGAACAACCCCATCGAAGGGCGTCCGGCGAAAGGTCCATGACCTCACCCATCACCAGACTGCGGAGTTTCGATTGGCTGGCAACAGAATCCGTAGCCTCACTGTCGCTTACGCCGCCGGAGGAAGTGACCGCCGTACTCGCCACTACCGGCTCAGGAATGGCCGGGGCGACCATTTGGTCGCGCCACATGGCTGCACTTTCGCGGCCGTACACATTTGCCACAGCTCCGACTGCGATGTTGAACAATTCGGACTCGCCACACAGTGACTTTGGCGAATGCGCGCGTATGACATTCGCCGCACTGGACATGGAATCGTGCATCTCCGGTGTGGATGCCACCGTCATCGCCAATGGCCACAATCGATAAACACTTTCGTCTGCGAACTTCTTATCGATCTTCTCCTGAAGAGCGAGCGCTGCAAGCGCAGTTTCATGGTCGACGATCAGAGCCTCGGCCAGCAGGGACCACTGGGTGACGGTCACGGACGTCCCGCGTTCAGTCTGGTGGCCGTCGACCGACAACTCCCCGAGACTGCAATTGTCCTCCTCGCCGATCACCACCCCGGTGCTCGCTTCTGCCCATCCAGTGAGCTCTGTGAGCGCGACCGTAACGAGGTGCACTTCCTCGCCCACTGATCCACGGCCCTCCGCGTGCTGCCATCGGAACTGTTCGGCCGAACTCGGAGCGAGAAACATCGACACCGCTCCACGCCACAGCCCGGCTACGGTGTCGTCACGTACACCGAGAACGACAACGGAACCACCGTCCATTGCCGCGCCGACGGCGTCGAGCAGCAGACTTAGTAGGCCTGTTCGCCAAGTACCCGCTTCGAGGAGGAAATCGAGAATCTGGGAGCTCGTAGGTGCACTCGCCCCAGGAACCGATTGAGTCATGAGGTCACTGCCAGTGCCACACGCCGCGGGTTGCGAGCACCCAGCGAACCGGATCGAGACATCTGAAAGGCGTAATTCCGCTGGCATGCAAACGGTCACCGACCGGAGACTCCCCCAATGCAGAGACCGCGAAATATCGATTGGCCAATGGACGACCTGTGTGAGGTTGGTCCACCGACATCACCATTGGCGTTGCGTCGAGCTTCTTGAGCAGACTGCGAACCTCCTGGTTGAGAAGCTGGCCGTCACCGTCGTGGTAGGGGGCCGGACGGAGACTGAAATCACGTGAGAACGCGGCACCCGGATTCGACATGATTCGACTCCACTCGCTGCCTTCTACGTACTGAAGGGCTTGCAGTGCATCAAATTTCGACAAGATAATAGCCAAATTGGGAGTGCCCAGCCCAACAATCCCGAGGACAGTGCGAAGTACCGTCCTGGGATCTCCGCCGACACGCTCTTGTGAAGGCAAGAGATCGTGGAGTTGGTTGGTGACCGCCTCCACCTTGAGTGGATCGAACATGAAAAGTACGCCGTCGGCATGTGTGAAGAACTGGAGCCATGGGGCCCGCGCATTCTCAGGGTTCTCGAGATCCTCTCCCGCAACGTCACGGATTACCAGGATCTGGGACACGTTGTTCCAATGCCCGAGGCTGAAGATCAACGGGTCACGCTGGTAGGGATTTCCGGTGTGGGCGGCTGGGGTGGCTTCCAGGATTCCACGAGCCTCATACAGCGGCGCTTCGTAATGATCTCGATACGTGGCTTCCGTTGTGCTGTCGAATGGTTCGACTACGGCGTTGAAAGATTCTCCCAGCAACTGCAATTGCTTGATCAGTACTGCAATGTAGACCGTCTTGCCCGTCGCTCGCGCACCGGCCATCGCGATACACGTGACTTGTGCATTTCGCCACCCGTCGACGAGGACATAGTGACATGTTGGACATACTTCGCGGGCGGGTCCACCGAGTTCGAGTTCGGCATATTGCGGCGGGGGCGCCCAGCCCGCGTGGGCGTCGGCCGGTCGACGCAGTTTGACGATCTTGCGTGAAAGAACTTGACCACCATGAAATGCCCCGGCAATCGGGTCCGCCTCGGTAGCTGTACCAGACACCAGCGTCCAGGCAAAGTGATCAGGCGTCAGGCTGACGAAGCAGCGTGGGCATTTACTCACGAGAAACCACCCGGATTCGAACCAGTCATGACTGGTGACAGTAATTGTGTTACAATCCGGGATAATTCACTCGGGTCCGAGGCGAGTGTCGATACGACCCGCGGAGAGATTACAACCATAGAAGCGCCAGTAGGAACAACCTCCGGAACTGCTTCCGTAAGGAGCACCAGGACACGGGTGATCAGCGGATCAGCCTCGGCGATACCGAGATCCGCAGGCACACCGTCGGTAATCGTGTAGACCATGCGCCTCACCGTTGCTGCCTGCGCAGAAAGTACGGATCGGAATCCAACTCCCAGGGGTACGGAATCCAAAACCTCCTGTACGACCGAACGAAGCTCACGCAGGTCACATTCGGGAACTGTATTCAACCGCACGCCCAGAATCGAAACCATCGGCGCGGTGTCACCCAGCACGGTGGACACACCTGCCAGAAGATCGACGATCGCCGCCGCACTGAAATCATCGAATCTCGGTAGCATCGACATAGAACTGTCAATATCAATGCTCACCGCGTATCCATCGGCATCACGAAGTCGATCGGTGCGCAGTACGCCACGGGCACTCGATCGCGCGACTGCCGCCAACTCACCCAAGGCCACATCGATTTCCGTTCGCCTCGAGGCGATTTCAAGCGAGGATACTCCCACCGAGATAATTGCCAGATCGGCACGATGCAGACCCGAAACATCCATTGGACGAAGTTCCGCACGATCGGGATCCGGGTCGTTCTGACTGTCGACGCTTATCGCCACACGCAGAATCGTTCCCTGAGGAAACGCGATGAGTCCATTTCCTGGTCGAGCGGACACGGTTGTCACGTCGGCAATACGGGGAAGAATCATCAGCCCCGCCCGCGGATGCACGGCACCCGCCGATCCGCCGGATTGCGCCGTCGCCGAAAGCTCTATACTAACTGCTCCTGCGTCGGCAGTGACAGCCAACGGCCGGCGTGGGAGATCTACTCTCCCAGCCCCATCAAGCACATATGCAGGCATCAGGTTTTGTCCTTTCCGAGACGACCCAGTGGGCCTTGCGAATGTTCCCATTCAGATGTGGGCATAACCAAGTGCTCGAACCATTGCCAGACAAAAGGTCGGTACTTTGCGATTGCGGCTTGCGAATCCACATTCGGCCTGCGGCGCACTTCTTCACGAAACATATCTGCGATCGGGGACAACACTTCATCGCCGAACCCTCGTAGATCCGAGAGCGATTCCCGCGCCAAGGATTCCAACAACCCGGCCCCGTTCTCGCTACCCAACCCCAGACTGGTCAATAGGTCGGGACGACGGCGTGCCTGCCCTGGGGCGCCGTCCGTCAGAAACATCACGGTCACCAGGAGCCACTCACGATCGATAATTCCTGACCTGATCAGCTCGGCGATGTTCGATCTCGCGTAGTCGCTCGGCCCCAGAATCGAGTGTCTCAAGCCGCTGATCTGTGCGTCACCCACAAATGGAACATGTGGCGCAGCACATCGATCGCGCGCCCAGCGTGAAGCGAAAAGCAACACCACCAACCGATCCAGAACGTCTCTCGACAATTCAGCGATCTCCGCGGCGTTCATCCGGCAGAAGCTGATCAGCGCCGGGCGCATGAGGTCCACCACCCGCTCCAACTCCGCGAATCCCGAGGATGCCCATCGATCAACCAGTCGTACGTGCGCCCAGGACAGCGCCGTCGCGTCGCCGTGGACATCACGCAGACCAATCGTCAACGCCAATCGTCCGACCTCCGCTTCTCGCACCAAATTCGCACAGACGAAACCGATTTCAGGCGGTTGCCGCGATGAGATAATCGTCGACTGTAGGTATCGTGGAGGAACAACATCGGGGAATCGTTGAGCAAGAGTCAACAAATCTTCGTGCAGCAGGTACTCCGGCAAGAACAAACTCGTCGCATCACCTACAAAGTACGACTGGGCCGCTTCAGCGTCATTCTTCGTTCGGCTCTCCCACAGCACCCGCCACAGCGCTAGAGGCACAAACGGAGACCACTCGCCTAGGTGACAGCGAGGTGAATCCGCGACCGTACGAAGTACCAGGTCCGCCACCAACGCGACTGTCGGCTCCTCAACCGCCGTCGCGTTACCGCGAATCCCACCGTCAATTTGCACATCTTCGGTAGGCAGCATCCATACGATCGCTGCACGAGGTACCCGAAAGCCCAGTGGCCGAACAGTAAATGACCCATTCACTCGCTCGTCGACAACGCACCCACGGATCAGCTGTCGTAGCGGAACGCTGATCGCACCAACTGAAGCGGTGAATGTCTGCACTGTCGACTCATCGAGAAGCAAAGGAACGACCGCACGGACAATCAGTGCCCGGACGGGAGCTTCGATCCCTTCGTCGAACAACCCCGCGTTCATGATCAAGTCAGCGAAACGAACGATTTCGATCTCCACCGACTGCGAATTAGCCGACCGCGCAGGCATTGCCTTGATACTCAGCTGATCGAGGAAACCATGGGCGACCGATTGCACCGTTCGTAGCAGCTCGGGAGTCGGCCGAGCGCCCAGCCTTCCAAAGATGTTCCGGAAATCGAAGCCTCTCGTCGACCATCCCGGGGTTTCGCGAACGATTCCGAGAAATCGAAACCATCGCGCTTCGGATTGCTCCGGCGTGAGATTCGGCATCGCGAGGATGCCAAGATACCCCTCCGAAACGCGTTGTTCCTGTTGAATCGCGCCGGATGGCACGACTGACGGAGCATCTCCGCCGCTACCGTCGAATGGGTCCTGCCGAGATCCGTGATATGCGGTTCCGGTTTGCGCAATCGACAGAGCCACCGGTTGCTCGGATCCGATACGGCGAACTGGTGCCTGAACGCGATCGATCACACGGCGTGCCTCGCTCTGAGCGTCACTGAAGATGTCGTTGCGCATGACGAGCTCGGCCAATGGCCACGCGGTTTCAGCGATGGGAACAGGGCCGGCTTCAGCGATGTCATCCAACTGCGTCAACGCCTCGACTGCGGTATCCGGGTCCAGAAATACCGTCTGCGCTAAGACCGACCATTCCGTCACCTCGACTTCTGCATCACGTTCGGTGCGGTGAGATTCGTGGTTGGCTCCGTCCGAGCTATCCAACTCGCCCAACGAGGGTGTCTCGAGCTCGCTCAGTACGACAACACTTCCCGGGAGCTCGAGCTCCGCAAGATCTTCAATCGGCACACACACCAGATGCGCGTTCAATGCTTCGAGGTCTTCCCGACTTGGGTGACGTTCGTAGGTCGAGAAGTAGAATCGCGCAGCAGCTGACGACGCCATCAAGGCACTCACCGCGCCAACCCACAACGCGCCACGATCCGGATCCTCGACGCCGAGAATGACAGTGCCCCGCTTGACGATCGCTTCGTGAACGGCATCGAGCAACACAGAGAGCACGCCGATCCGCCACACACCCGGATCAAGCACGAAGTTCACGATCCTCGACAGCTCGAGGACCTCCCCCTCCGGAAAAGGCTCTGTCTCGACGAGTTCGGATCGAGCCACGAGCTCTGCTCCGAACGGTGTCAACCACCCCGACGAGCGCCACAGCGAAATCGGCCTGCGAAGCGCTGAAAGCAGTGGGGCTCGATCGACGAGCACGTGCACAAAGACGTTGCCTGGTCGACCCGATGCGTCGGAACCCGCCTGCACAGAATGCCAATATGCGACGCTGTCGCCGATCAGTGGGCCGTAGTGCAAACGCCGTGGCCGACCTTCGATTTCTTCTTGCGTCGGAAACGTCGGTAGCGCAACCACAGTCTCGAACCGGGTGTTGATACCGACGCGCACCGCATCTTGCTCGAACTCATCGAGCCCGCCTGCAACAGCCTTGACCTGCCAGCCGCCGAGTACCTGACCCCGTCCAGCCGTCGGTCGATCGAACGACGTATATGTCAACTGACCGAAACGAGGGACTGCTCGCTGATCGCCCGCCAGGGCTCCGGTCGTGAAGTCGGTTTCCGAGAAGCCGCCAGTGGTCATCCTGTTTGCCCGCCCGCAATTTCGCGTCCGTCAACCCAGAGCTTCTCGACAGCTGGGTCGATCAGTGCAAAAGTGCTTCGATGCGTCGGCAGTAGATCGGCAAAGAGACGGACGTAACCGTAGAGTCCTCGAACGTCGGCACTCCACGTCACTCCCCGGTCCGCTCGATTGAGCTGTACCGGCTGGAACTGCTTCGCACGCCCACCTCCGTCCGTACCCGCTGCCCACACATCGACCGCGGTTCCGTCCATCGAACTCAGCGGCAGTCGATTTGCGTTGTAGACCAGGATGAATGGTGGCGAACCATGCGTGTCGCGCTCCGGAGCCAATGCAATGTCGAGCACCAAACCTGCGCTGCGCGCGATGATGTCGTATTGCACGCGAAGGAGTCCTGGATAGTCGACTACGCTCGGGGCACCCAACACCTTGTTACCCGCCGTGTACGAGACGGGCACTACGTGCACCGAGCAACCGTTGGCGGGCAATTGAGATGGGAAATGCAAACCCCCGTCCCGCTCGTATCTGCTCCTTGAGATTTCATGGCCGGCCGGCTGTGCCAGCGCACTTGCCGAATCCATGCCGCGACTGCTGACGTGAACCTCGATGGCTGCTGCACCCTCCGGCCAGGCAAAGGTCAGCAGTTGCTCGGCACAGCGTTCTACGAGACGCAAATGCCGGACGGCGCCCAACGGTCTTGTGGCAGTTACTGTCTTACCAACCTGGACCGCGTTGTCGAGCGTCGTGACTGGTGTGAAGTAAGCGCGCGTCCACCCACGCGGCCACGACACCTCGGCCATCACGCAGTTTCCGGTTTGTGCACCCTTGATCGGATGAATCAGGCGAGCATCACTCGGCAACCCGCCGGACGCCTCCAACGCCCCCTCCGCCAAAACCGATTCCTCGACACCCGGCTTCGGGCCTGTTTCGGTTCGGTAGATGACAACCTTGCCAACTGGAGGGCTGCTCCATTGCAGATCGAAGCGTGGTTCGTCGGCGTCGCCGTAGGTATCGACCGAAAGATCGAGTACCGGTGACAGAATCACCGAGACCTGCACAACCTCCTCGACTGGCGGAGACAGCTCGGTACCGCTCCCAACCGGGACTTCACAGATCGCCCGATATAGATAGCGCTGACCACGCTCGGCGGTAGAGTCCACGAACCCGCCGAGATTGTCGTCGTCGGGGTGAAGTCGAACCTGACCGGCAGACCCGAGGGCGCCCGAAAGAGAAGTCCTCATCACGCGAACGACTGTCACGCCCGGCCAAGTGTCCCAGCGACCAATGATGGTGCCTTCGTCCTCTGAGATCGCCAAATCCACTACTGGACTGATGATCTGAGCGGTGCCCAACAACGTCGGCTGCTCGGAGGCGGCATCGGCGACAGTTCGCCCGACGTGACACCAGACCTGAACAAAGCGCACCGCAGAACTCGGTGGCCGCAAATCAGTCAGCGAAGTTTCCGTGGTCGACCCGAGTAATTCCCCAACTTCTGGCTTGTATGCGGCGTGCTCTTCGCTGGAGACGACGCGATAGACGACTACTTGATCTCCGGCGACCTGAAACGGTTCCCACGCGATGCGGTACCCACCCCGGGACCTCTTCGCCTGTAACTTGGCATCGCTTGTCCCGTCGGTCGAGTAGTCGAATTCGCAAAAATCGTCGGACGTCAGATCCAACGTGTTGCCGATGATCGGCGACGCCGGCGCCGAAACTGCCTCCGCAGGTTGCGAAACCTGCGCCGGGTTCGCTGCGTCGCGGTCCGAACCGCTCTCTTGAACCCCCGCGATTACGTTCGCGATGTGGCCGGCCATTGGTTTGGCCGTGCGTGGGAGCATCGATTCGATCTCCGAGGTGGTTCGCCTGTTGGAGCGCGCAATCTGAGTGAGATGCGCATCCTTGATCACCCCGATTTGAAGTTGATCTTCGGCAATTGCACCCGTCCTCCACTGGAGGAGCGCTTCAAGCACCTGACCGCTCATCGCTCGACTCCTCAGAAGTTCATGCCGTCAATTGACGGCGCCCGGAAGGGATCGGAAACAGGTGATTCAATGGACGAACGTCCGAATCCGCCGAGTGCTTCAGAATCAGGAGACACGGGAATCTCGTACGAATAGTCATCGTCTACGGTTGTGGACGGCTCACCGAATTCGAGTTCCTCGCGCGACAGACCCTCACTGAACTGAGTGGTGACCGCGATCAATCCCAGTCCGAGGCGCACCTGATTCGCTCGCCCACCACATACCGCCGCGCGTCCACTTGTCGAGGCGAGATCCGTGAGCATCGTCCGATCGAAGTATCCGCCTTCCGCGAATTCACCCGAAACTCCAACACCGGCCATGAAACCGTCGATCGACTGCATCGTCGACTGCCCCTCGTCATGCACCTCGACCGACGCCACCAGGTCGCGAATCAAAGACGCCTTGGGTCCGGCGAGTTCTTCTAATGCTCGTTCCCAGACAACATCCGCACCGTCCAGCACAACGTCACCGGCCGCCAACTTGTCAGACCACACGTCAAGAGCTGAACCAGAACCGGTGCCCTGCTTGGTATAAAGCAGTTCCGGATTCTGTCGAACATCCAGACCCAGCGCCCCCACATGATCGCCGGCGGAGCGAGTCAATCCGTCCCACGGTGACGTCATCCACCCAACTGTGAATAGTTCACTTCGTAGTCGTTCGGCGACCTCGGCAATTCGGCCCGGCGCCGGTCGCGCTGATCCGATCCCAGCAGAACGTGGCAGCCCCCAGTCGATTTGACGCGTCGACCCCGACCTTGCCGGCGCCCGTCCGAGAGGCTCGGACAAGAAGGAGCCGAGTGCTGCACTCCAGGACACGTGCTGGCGATAGGCAGCGGAGAGTCGATCCAAGTCGCGCAGTGCGGTGCGAAGGTTCACCTGATCCGCTTCCAATTCACCCGCAGCTCTTCGTTGTCTGTTGATCATCTGGAACAGTTCTTGCTGGCTTCGGTTGAACAGAATGAACAAGCTGGAAAACCAAACGAGCACAGTCACCAACACGATCAGCGTTAGATGCCACCAAAGCAACGCTTCACGGTAGGTCGCGTACCCTGCAGTGCCGAGAATGAGCACGGTGACGAAGGTGATGACCTGTGCCCATCGAGCGAGACTGCGCTGACGCATCCTTATGCCCTCGGACTGGTCCTCGAATCCGGTGTGCGCCCGCAACCTCGAAAGTAAGCCACTGACTTCTGTACGTGCCGCGTGTATTCCGCCTGCCAGAATCTGGCCGAAAGCGAATCCGTACGAACGTCGAATGGTCTGCCCCCAAGCATCGACTGCGCTGGCTGTTCGACGAGCTTCCAAGCCCAGAACTTGATCTTGCTCGAGTTCACGCAACTGCGAACGGAATTCGGAGATAGCCAGCACGTCGTGAGCGTCCAAGCTCGAGACGCCGGTACTAGCCGCGATGATTCCTGGTACCTCGGTGAATCGTTGAGCCCTGCCCGGAACAATATCGCTGGCAGTGCGAATGACGGCGCGATTTGCACCGACTTGAATGGGTGTCAACCCCTGTGACCGCTCACCCGCATCCGCCAAAGTCAAGGCGCCAGCGCAATAGTCGTTCCACAGCCTCGAGAGGTCTGTGGCTGCGGAGTGGTGACGACTCTCGGTTCCTGGATCCAATGCCGTCATCATCTGATGGGACGCTTCACTGAAATCGTTCCACTTCACCGAACGCCCATCGGGTCCCACACCGTTGACGACAATCGTGTACGCAGATGAATCGGAACCGAATACCGCTGAGTTGACCGTTGACGCGACAGCTCCCGAAATGCCCTTCGACACTCGGTTGTAGAAAGCCATCGGAGCGTTGCGCAGAGCTGAACCCATGAAACTGAAGAACATGACCAACGCTCGCCACAGCCCGATCGCCTGCGACCCCACGTCTGTTGGTTTCGGCACACGAACCCCGACGAGCATGCCGCGATGCTTTGTCCACAGGTTCTGGGCCATCGTCCCGGTAGCCAAGGGAACGTCCTCGACATAGACCACGCTGCCGCCCGCATCCAAAGGCAGCGGCAGTGGCCCACCTATATCGAGTACTCGCTCCCGCAGATCGTGCTCGGCACCCGACGTCTCCAACCTCCGATAGAACGAACGCACCAGGCGAATCGCATCGCCCGGAACGATATGGATGTCGTCAAACGGGGCATGATGAACGTGAGCCCACAAACCGGCGATTCCGGCGACAACCGGAGCCGCGCTTCGTCCGATCTCGATCGGGTCCGTAGTCGGGAAAAGGGATACGTGACCCATGCCTGGACCATTCGAATCCTCGGGAGCAATCAACAGATTGTGCCAACCCGCGAGGGCCGGAGCCGCCGAGTCCGGCACCCGTAAACCACCGCGAGTAAGTATCATCCTCATTCGAACCAGCTGCGCGCTACCCGAGTTGGACACCAGCATATCCGCCACCGCACGTTCGGAATCGACTCGAACCGTCCGAGCACCCTCGATGAAGGGCACCAGGACACAGAGCCTGACCCGCGCAACCCTCGTCGACGCCAATACGTCCTGTAATGCGACCTTGGCTGTCTCACCGCCTTCGACCGACAGGGCACGCACACCCGGGACACCGGAGAGTCCTTCATCTTCGTCGATCCACAAGAAGGGGTCGAGCAGCCCCGCTGCCGACAGGTCCGTGAGGACGTCACGTACGCCGTCGGACGGCCCGTTCGACGCGAGAAAAACCGTCAACACACTCATGTCAGAACTGTCCTAAGTCGGGAATCACGATGTCGTTGTCTCCGTAACCGGCCGAAGGCATTGCGGGAATGCCGGTTTGAACCGGCCGGAGCGCTGCCTCTTCGCATTCCTTGACCATCGACGACAATTCGGCCGTGGCCCAGAAGACGTCTGGTGCGAGGTCTCGAAAAATCGGGGTCTTGGCAGCTTGACCCCTAGATGTAATCAGGGAAAAGGTGCCACCCCCGGCCGCTCCGCCTTCTCCTGGAGCCATGTAGTGATGGCCGGCAAATGCGTTCAGGCGATCGAGCCACTCGATAGTCTTCGCGCTGCGTTCCTCAATCGTGGAAGCGTGGCCGGACTCAGGTACCGCTGATGGCCACCCTGTTTGTGTGTCGCCTGTGCGCAGCCAGTCCGTCATCGCGGCCTTTGCTGAGATTTCGTTGATCCCGCGCGCCGGATCCTCCAGCGTCGCATCATAAATCGATCTCAGCGCCCGATACGGATACAGCGAGGACATCACCGGCTGCTGATGCGACTGAGCCATCGCCAGCAGCACCGACTCGAGGACGGCCGGCAACCAGTCGTTGTTAGCGCCGAAACGAGATGGAGGTGTAAGCAACGGATTGGGGAAGTCCAGCCATGCACTGTCGGACGCTGACCACACGCGGACAGGTTCAATAAAAGGCGGCGCTGGAATTCGGATCCGACCGAGCACCAAGCCGAGGAACCAGCCTGCCGTCATCGCACGGCGCTCGTTCTCGTGCATCGGCAACGAGGCTGCCAATGGCCTGGACCGGCGCATAGACCAGAACGCCTCCTGCTGCGAGGGCGTCGAGTCAGCCCATTGTTTCGCGGCCGGCTTGAGTACCGAGTCGTAAGCAAGCGGTGAGTAGTTCGGGTACGAACCAAAAATGTCGAGCCTTTTGAGCCCGCCCTCGTCAGTCAGAACACGACCGAAGCCGTCCGCGGTCTCACGGTCGATCTTCGGATTATGACTGATCACCTGCTCCAGCAAGTCCGAGACGGGCAAGTTGAGAAACGGCACAGCGGAGAACTTGTATCGGTAGGCGATCTGCTGACCCGGATGGAGCGCTTCCATTGCCTGCTGGTTGACGCTGGCCAAAGGACGAGCCAGTGAAAGCGCTTCACCGAACTTCGAAATCAGAAGCGAAGTTCGTTGCGACAGTTCGTATTCTGGCACGCCGGCCGCCACGATGTAGTCCCGCAATGTGACTTTGCAGAACCGGTCGAAAGATTCGCCTGTCCGTGAAACATATGACCTGGCACGTCCTAGCAACTCACCGCTACGCAAGTGAATGTCGTAGCGAGCAGCCGAGGGAATGAGCGCTTCGTTGGTTGACGGATTGACTGGAAACGCTTTGGATCGCCAGGTCGCGGTCCGTTCGATCAACGGCACGACCTGGCCCGGCGCTCGCGAGCCGTCGGTCGTGGGCCAGAGTCCCGTGACGACGCGCCTCGCTGCGATCTGGACGGCAGATTCGAATGGAGGTGGCACGGCTGAGTCGTCCGCAACCGCCATCGGAAGGTCACTTCGGTACTGCGACAAGAACTCCGATGACGGCGTCAGCATGACCTCGTTGTTGGCCTCGGCAAATCGCTGCGGAACACGTTCCGCGGCATCGGACGGCCACGCTGCGTACTGATCTGTCTCCAATCGTGCCAGCCCGACATCGATAGCCGGCGACTTACTCGCGATTCGCAACACGGTCTGAGACTCGTTGAGCGCAGTCAACAGCGGCGTCATGATCTCGGGGACCAGCGCTGCCGCAACGTCGCGGACCTTGCCTGAGAGGGTCGAATATATCTGCCGATTGACATTCTGTTGATATTCGACGACCACAGAATCGATGACTGCTCGGCTCATCGGGATCGTACCGTTGAGGCTTGCGAGGGTTCCCGTTACGCCGGGCGTCGGAGCTGCGATGTCTGCAGGTGACAACTTCGACAGATCTTCGGCGGCTGGACGGATAACGTCGCGCAGATAGACCGCAATACGATTGACAATGGCTGTGGCGTATGGCAATCCGAGAGTGGCCACGGCTTCGGCGACCGTAGACTCAATGTTGTGGACGATACGATCTTGCCACCCGAAAGCGTACAGAAGTGCGGCGTTGTCAGACGCTGTCCGCAAGGCCGTAGAACGCCCACGAACAGCATGGTGGACGTCGGGAACCCACTGCTTGGCGTTCATGCCGTCCCCGGACGGAATGAACGGGCGAAGTTGCGTTTCGACGATCTGGCGAGACATCCGACCAACCTCATCCCAAGGCAACACAGTCCCGGTAATCCATCCACCGACATTCGCAGGTGAAGCACCACCTCCTGCATTCCGATCGGACAGTCCGACACGTGCCAGGATCGACGGCCACTGACTGTCGAGGATGGAGTTGACCTGCTCTTCATCGGACGCCGGGTTACCCCGCTGAAGGTGACCGTCCAGCAGTCGATCGACACTACTGCGAGCGAGCCGCTGGGCGGCGTACTCGGCGTACCGGTCGCGGCCCATACTCAAACTCGAGAACCCGAAAGTGCCCCACGGCAGGCTGTCCCATGCCCCGGCGCCCCATCCGATGTGCTCGCGCAACCCCGCCAACCCACCACCGTTGGTCAAGTCGTACTGGATAAACTGCCGAGTAGCGGCACCACTCATCATCAGACCCGAGAGACCTCGCCCCAGACCGCGATAGATCGCGTTCTGCGAACCGTCACCGAACGGTGCGCCTTCGGTTCCGACTCGGCGGCCGACTGGGAAAACCCGAGCGAAGGGCACTTCGGCTCCGTCACCGTTCTGCTGGCCCAAAGCTTTCAGGATCGCAACGTCGTGCTCACGCGCGGAACCCATTTGGCTCGCGACGATTTCCCCGAGCATTGCGAGGGCGTTGGCGCTCACCCCGGTAGTGGCGCTTTTGCCCAACCCGTCGAAAATGTCGGGGGCAACCATGAACACACCCATCATCCGAGGATCCAGACGGGGTACGAGGGTGAGAAGTCGGCAGACGTCCAAAGCCATCGACGCTCCCGCACCGCCGGCCATTGAAGAGACCACAAGTACGATCGGGGACTCGCCCGGGTCGAACGAACCACCACCAGGGACATCGAGCGCGCGCATTTCGGTCTCGGTCGCCACCGTGAACAGTGTGTCCCAAGCTCGCTGCAACACTTCGCTGATCCCGGTTGTCTTACTCAACGTGATCATGCGGCCGAGAGCCCGGAACTGACCTGCGCCAGAACCGATCGGCACAGGCACATTCCGCGGATCGCGAGGCGCCCACGTGGCGATCGAGCTCAACTGTTGACGCGCGACCAGCTGGTTCGAGAGTGCGTTGTCCAGGACCGCATATGAATCTCCTTGCGGCCCGCTTCCGAAATATGTGCCGCCCTGATCGCGCACGTTGTTGAGACCGTCGGGCCCAGTCTCTGGAGCAGTCGGCACATCGAGGCTCACGAATTGCCAGCCGGCAGGGATCTTTTCGATACCAGCGGCGGCGAGATCAGAGCGCAGCTGATCCATCATGTAGGACAGCGTGACTGCTCCCGAACCACCGCAACCTACTACCAGGAAACGCCTCATACCGATCCTCTCGAAATGATGATGCTGAACGTCATTACCTGACACGCCCATCCGGTGGCGCGAAAGGGTCGAACCCGCTCGGTGGCGCGAAAGGATCGGGAGCATCCGTGATCCTCGTGGCCGTATCGCCGCCTGTTCCACCGCCTTGTGCTCCGGAAGGCCCACCGAATGGGTCGCCCCGTCGGGAATATTGCTGCTCGGATGCAGCACCCGGCGATTCTCCGTCGGAGCCCGATCCTTCACCGAACTGAGTCCGCAAGTGTGTGACCGCCGCTGGAACACTCCGCCTGGCGTCCTCGATCAAGGCGTCCACACGAGCCGAATCGGAATCAGTGCCTACAAGCAAGAGGAGCACCGCCGCCTCAGCGGGACCTGAAGGATCGTGGAAGACAACCCAAGTGTTGTGAACCGCCAAGGGAAGTCGTCCGTCTCCTTGTCGATCGGTGGCGGGCAGAACGCTCGACGCGCCACGCATTCCCGGCACGGACGCACTCACGTACCCGGCACCTATTGGCGACCATCCAATCCGCGTCCGCAACTGAACCCCGTCGGCGTCCAGAACCCGTGCGGACTTGTGCATTCCACGCACCGATTCCACCAAATCGCGTTCATCCAACTCGAAAGGACGCCCCGCGCGAAGGATGGCCCCTTCGCGGACTTCGATCGGAATCTGACGGGCCTTGAGTCCCACTGCCGGAATCTTTGCGGTCATCCACTTCGCCCCGTACAAAAACACCAACGGGATACCCGGCCCGAGCAGCAACGCTAAAACAAGAGTCACCCAGAAGCGTGCGGAATCGACAGGCTTCTGTACGTCCGCGCTGAATTGAACCGGAACCGTGATCTCGCGGTCGCTCTCGCCCTCAGGTGAAACCATCAGCGAAAGTGTTCCACTGACAGTGCCGTTAACCGCGTTCTCGATCGACAGGGAGACCGGCAGTCCCGCGTCGGATTCGGCGCAATCCGATCGCACATCACCGTTCGCACCAACCACAGTGAATGTTCCGATACCGTCTGGCACGCCGGTGAGCGCCACAGGGGTACCTGGATCGAAACGAACGCAGCCTGGCCCTGTCACACTGATCGTGCGATCGAAGCTCCCGGCACCCTCCAGCGTGCCGAAATCGATACGCGCTGGCACCGACGGATATCCTATAGGTGGAGCGATCTGAAGCGGAATGTCGACTGACTGAGGCGTCAGCTCAGTGCCGGGCTCGACACCGCCGTCAGCCCGCGTCGCGTCTGCCGTAGTCACATTCAATGTGAGCCGCAAGATCGAACTACCGGCAGGCACCTCTGAAAGGTCCAGCTCTACCGAGTCTCCAATTCGATCTTTGAGGAGCGGCTCAGCGACTTCATGCGTCTGACCCGCTGAATCAATAATCGCGACAGACAAGAGCGCTTTGCCGAGGAGAGTCGCGGGGTCAATCGGCTTGCGATCGGCCCCCACGACACCAAGTTCGACAGCACTCGTCTTCTCCCCTGAATGAACTGCCGTCGTTTTTTGCCCGAGCCAAGCGGGATACAGGTTTCCGGAGATGTGGATGTTCGACTTCGAACGAGCTTGCAACGCTTCTCCGGTCGGATCCACGAATGCCAGAGCCCACACTCCCTGCCACTGAACCGAATCGGCGTCAGACATCGCAAAGGAGATCGAGTTAGGAGATTCCCATCGGTATTCGACCTCGACCCCGCCGAGACGACCACGGCCGTCCTCCCCAATGGCCGTCAGAGGCAGCGGCAACTTCTCACTATTCGGCGCTACCAGGGTCGGAACCAGTCCAACCGCGTCAGTGAAACCTAGAACGTTAACCGCGCTGATCGATCGGTCGAGAACAAACCTGTGCTTGCCTTCCTCGCAAACTTCACGCGAACAGACACCGCTTTCCTGTGAAAGCGGTGCTTGGCCCGGTGTACTCAAGGTGTCGAAGGCAAAAAGAAGATCGTCGATGTTCTCCGCGAGAAAGAACTCTCCAGGCGATGGAGCCTGAACCCTGCCGCACGTTGCGCTATCCGGAGCCAAACCTGCGGTGATCGATCGCATGAGGTCGAAATCCTGGGCTACGGAAGTTCCCGCGGCAAGGCCGATTCCGAATACCTTGACACCAACACTACGAAGCTGGTCGGCTATACCAGCGGGGCGACAAATCGACTCAGTCGCCGCCGCGATCACTTGGTTCACTCCGATACCCGAATTCAGAGACGCCCCCGGTGCATACGGCTTGCTCTCGTCGCGCTCCGAAAAATCGAGCTTTCCGTCAGAGAACCACGCCACGGCTTGGCAACGGTTGGAACCATCCGAGGTACGCGGGCGGTCGGCGAGCGTTCCTCGCGCGCCCTCCAAGGCGTTCCAGTAGTCCGTGTCGATGCCCTGGTTTCGATTCCGAAACGAATCCACGGACTTTTGCAATTCAGGGAGCGAACCGGCGTTCAGTGGCGTCCATGACGATTGGAGGTTGTACTCACTGGAAAATCCTGCGATTGCGACATTGAGATCGACTGCTGCGGTGGAACCGAATGCGGTCAGCCGATCCAGGAGAAAGTTAGCGGCACTTACTCGCGCAGCTTCGGGATCGGAAGCCTGCAAACTCGACGATTCGTCGATCAGGAGGAGCAGGTCGCCGGTTTGCTGGGATGCAAGGCAGGAACCGAAGTCCCCCACCGCCGAATCTGAACCGTCGGACGGCAGCGCCGATGCAGCACCAGTCCCGGTCACGAAATTGAGGGCGAGTAACCCGAAAACCAACAGCGCACCGGTGCGCACTTTACTCACAGCCGTCCAATCCAATCTGCGATATTCCATGCACTGATCAAAACGCCGGCACAGGAAATGACGAGTACAGCGCGGACCACCCATGGGATCCACACCGGTTGTGAGTAGAACGCACTCGCTCGTGCACGGGTATCACGCACTGTGAATGCTGCGAGAACGCCTATCGCGACAATGCCGCTGAGAGTCCAGGCAACGACGGCCAAAGTCCCCGATGCGAAGGAGCAGAGCGCAATGACAACGCCGACCACCGCCACAAAGCCCGCAGCGCTCAACCAAACGACCGGCGGGGTCACGGCACGAACGGTTGCCGGTCCGACGTCAGAACCGAAAGGTCCCGGACCACTACTCGAATATTGTGGACTCAAGCCTGACTGCGCAAACTCCGAGGGCGCCAACTCCGAGGGCGCGAAGCCTCGGTGATTGCCCGGATCTTGATCGAACGCCCCCGAAAATCTGGTGAAATCGGCCGAATCAGGCTCTCGCCGAGTCCCCGAATCTGTTTCCGGGCGCGAATAGTCACTGAAGTCGAACGGGTCGGGTGAACTCGCCAACGAAGCACTCCTTGCAATGAATGATTGAAACGGGTCTTCCAAAACTGGAGGGCTTTCGAAACAACAGGTCGTCCAGACCGCCTACGGCACTCGGTCTCCCACATAGTCTCACTACGTGCGTCAGAAAGTGATCACCGCTGGACGACCGATGGCAGTTGCACGAGGACATATCACCACATGTGTCGGACATATTTCGCGCCGACCCGCAAAAGAGAGGAAGTTCGCGTCGACAATCATCGCAACAAGTAGTACTAAAGTATGATTCTCGATCGATTCAGTAACAGTAGAGGATAAGCACAACACTCATCCGCCGATTCCTTTCACCTATTTTCATGCGATTCTCGCCCCGACGAGTTGGTGTCAGTCTTCTTCGCCGGTGATCGCCTCACACCAGTCTTCGACCTGATCGATCCCCTCTTCCGTCCATTCCGGGCTCATGTCTTCGAGTGCATCGAAGACAACCTCGCAGGTCAGCATCTCCGGTGAACCCTCCGACCCCGCTGCCTCGGTTCGCTCCGCAGACGCTGTCGCAACTGGGCCGGCGGCCAGCGCAACCGCCATCGCGCCTGTTCCGACCATCGCTTTCACACGCATCGGTTCTCCTCCTTCACTCTCGCTTCGGTCCTCGGGGTACCCGACTCGCCCCGCGCTACCCATCCCCGTCACTCATGTCCGACTTTCGGCGCCGACGGCATAGACTGAGCTCGTCGCCACCACGCTCTCGCAGCGTCGGGGGCGACAGATACACAGCTGGATCAGAATCGGAAGGCATCCCATTACAGAATCTCCCGCTCCGCACGACATCTACTTCGTACCTCCGGAGCAGGACAGCCCCAATCCTGTGGAGCCGGCGTCGGCCGCGTCACGCGCACGGATGGGCGAGCTACCCGAGACCGTCCGATTCAAGAATCGTTTTGCCCTCGCGATCACGACCACCACGCCGCTCGAAGCGATGGTCGAAGATCTCCTCTTCATCCGCGACATCCTCGACGCCGCAGGAATCGAGTATCTACTCGTCCGCGGAAACGACGAGCGCCCGGTCATCGCGGTCAGCTGGACGGAACGCAAGAACCTGCGGCAGGCACTTGTCGAGGGATGCGCAAACGCACCCTTCTATTCCAAAACCGTCGACGCGAAGAAGAGTCCAGCGCTCCTTGTCGCGGACGGTGCCCTGTCGAAAACCAACAAGTCACGGATCTTCCGCTTGTTCCGTCCGAGGGTTCACGTCGCAAGCGGTATGAACTACGGCGCGAACATCGGCGTTCAGATCGAATTGTGGTCGATTTCCGACGAAGAAATCGTCCTACCCGTCGAGAACTCACTGACACGACGAACCGTCCTCCCCGAAGAAGCTGTCCGAGGAACCGTCGAGCGATTCGGCCGGATCTGGCCGACCATCGAGAACATGTTCGCCGATCATGCCTCCGATATCAGCTTCGATATCGATCTTGTCTTTTCCTGGGTCGACGGTTCTTCCAAAGAGTTTCAGGCTCAGCGCGCCAAGCGCATGCAGAACTACATCGTCGGCGAGGGCGACGAATCAGAAGCGCGCTTCCGTCAGATCGACGAGCTCAAATACGCACTTAGATCTATCCACATGTACGCGCCGTGGATCCGGCGGATCTTCGTCGCAACCGATTCCGATCGTCCGGACTGGCTTGCCGACGATCCGCGAGTCACGTTCATGCCCAGCGAAAAGTTCTTCGCCGATCCAAGTGTGTTGCCCACCCACAATTCTCAAGCTGTCGAGTGCCAGCTGCACCATATTCCGGGTCTGGCAGAGCATTTCCTCTACTCCAATGACGACATGTTCTTCGGTCGCCCCGTCGGCCCTGACATGTTCTTCTCCCCCGGTGGGATCAGCATGTTCATCGAGGCCGACACCAGAATCGGATTGGGACACAACGACAACGACCGCAGCGGGTTCGAGAATGCGGCCCGCGTCAACCGCCGTCTGCTGCAGGACCGCTTCGGTCTGATGACCACCAGACATCTGGAGCACGCAGCGACGCCACTACGCAAGAGCGTGATGGCCGAGATGGAACGCGAGTTCGCCGAAGACTTCGCGGCCACTGCAGCAAGCACCTTCCGCGCGAGTTCCAATATCTCGGTGACCAATTCGCTGTACCACTACTACACGCTCATGAGTGGACGGTCGGTGGTGCAGAAGTCCGCCGCCGTCAAATACGTCGACACGACGGTCAAGGCCGGTTTGCGCGACATGGACTCACTGCTCGCCAAGCGCTCCATGGACTTCTTCTGCCTCAACGACGGCAGCGCTCCGGAGATCGATCTGGAACTTCGGACACGCAAGATCACGGAGTTCCTGGAGAGCTACTACCCCATCCCGGCGCCCTGGGAAGCCTAGACGAAACAAGGGCCCAGCCGATTTCGGCTGGGCCCTTGCTACTTCGGTCGATCAGCGTGCTGTCACATGCTCCCGTTGCACCGGAATGGGCAGACCGAGATTGTCACGCAACGTCGTTCCTTCGTAGTCACTGCGGAGAACACCTCGATCCTGCAGCAGCGGCACCACGTCGTCGACGAACTCGTCGAGGCCGGTCGGCACAAGGTGCGACCCGAGGATGAACCCATCCGAACCGTCGTTGCTGACAAACGAATCTATTTTCTCGGCAACCTGCTGCGGTGTACCGACGATCGGTCCACGCTCGAACTGATCGATCACCACTTCGCGCAGATTCAACTTCTTGCTCTCCGCTACCGCGCGCAGTTTTGCGACGGTCGCGAAACGATCTTGGTGAATGAAGGCGCGGCCCTGGATGATCGGCGGAGCCTCGGGATCCGGAGCGATATCGGGTAGTGGTCCTTCGGGGTCGTACTTCGACAGATCGAGATTCCAGATCTGTTCGAGCAGAACCAAAGCGGTCTGGCCGGTGACCTGCTGGTCGCGAATCTCTCGGTACTTCTCGATCGCATCTGCCTCCGAGGTGCCGAGAACAAAACTCGCCGACGGCAGGATCTTGATGTCACCCGGGTCACGTCCGGCCGCAACGGCACGTGCTTTGATATCGCGATAGAAATCGGCCGCCTCGGGCAACTGACCGTACGGTGAGAAGATCGCGTCGGCATTGCCGGCAGCAAAATCGCGCCCCTGCGGCGACACCCCGGCCTGCAGAATAACCGGGCGCCCTTGCGGGCTACGCGGCACTGTGAATCGGCCGTTCACGTCGAAATGCGATCCATGAAAAGCGAATTCACCGGCATCCGGTCGCGCGAGAAAGCGCCCTGATGCCTTGTCGGCCACGATGTCGTCGCTTCGCCACGAATCCCACAGTTCACGCACCAGCGCTACGGTCTCCTCCGCACGCTCGTATCGTTGCGCGCGGTCGAGGTATCCGCCGCGGCGAAAGTTCTGGCCGGTGAATGCGTCGAACGAGGTGACGACGTTCCAGGCGGCACGTCCTCCGGACAACTGATCGAGCGTCGCGAATTGGCGGGCCAGTTCGTACGGCTCGTTGAACGTGGCATTGATAGTGCCGGCCAATCCGAGGTGTTCGGTTACCGCCGCCAACGATGCAAGGACCGTGAAGGTGTCCGGCCTACCGATGATGTCCTGATCGAAAATCTGTCCTGCACGCTCACGAAGGGCAAGGCCTTCGGCGAGGAAGAAGAAGTCGAACTTCCCACGCTCGGCGGTTCGAGCGGTGTGTTCAAAGGAATCGAACTCGATCTGGCTGCCCGCCTGCGGATCCCACCATGCAGTGTGATGGTTGACGCCGCCGAGGTAGGCACCCAGGATGACCTGCTTACGCTTCTGAGAACTCATGAAAATGTATTCCTCGTCTGTCAGGCGGCCGGAGTACCGGCGGCGTAGCGGTTGGGAACGTCGATGGGTAGGCCAAGCAGTCCGCGAAGATTCGTCTGCGGATACTCGGTGCGGAATACGCTGCGTCGCTGCAATTCAGGTACCAGCTCACCTGCGATCGCGTCGAGGTCGTCCACGACGACGCCCGGCCGCAACCGGAAGCCGTCGATTCCCAACTGCTGCCACCGGAACAGAAGATCTGCCAACTCAGCCGCGGTGCCGGTGAAGGTCAGCGCGTCCGAACGGTATTCGGCGCCGGCCTGCGCGTCGAGGCGAGCGAGCCGTTCCTTTCCGGTTTCTTCCGGAGCATCGAAGAATACGACGATGTCGGTGAAGACCCGAAGCGGTTCGCCGGTGCGCTGCACGTGTTCTTCGGCTGCTCGCACTTCACCCAGGATTGCCGTGACCTGCTCGTCGTCGAACGGCGTCACGAACACCAGATCGGCCGTCCGCGCCGCCAGCTCGTACGCGACCCGCTGATGAGCCAATGCGGTGACGACGGGATGCCCCTGCGGCGGGCGCGGAGTCACCGACGGTCCACGGACCGAGAGGTACTTTCCCTCGAAGTCGATGTAGTGCAGCTTGTCCCGGTCGATGAATCGGCGCTGCTCCACATCACGGATCTCGGCGTCGTCCTCCCAACTGTCCCAGAGTCTCCGGACGACGTCGGCTGCCTCCGCAGCTTCGTCGAACAGCGCGCGCACGAAGTCCGGGAGGACGCCTGAAACGATCGACTGACGGTCGGCATCGGTGAGCGCTGGGATGTCGCGGCGCCCGAAATGTGCTGCCTCGGATTCCGACGCCGACACCTTCACCTGCCACCCGGCGCGACCGCGCGAGGTGTAGTCCAGCGTGGCAACGGCTTTGGACACGTGGAACGGTTCGGTGTGAATGGTGGTGATGGTCGGGATCAACCCGATGTTGCTCGTGATCGGTGCCAGGCGGGCGGCCACGAGATGTGCGTCGAGCCGAGCGCGCACCCGGTCAACCGCGTCGTCGACAGGCTCGAGTGGGTTGGCTGGCACCGAGAGACTGTCCTCGATGGTGACGAAATCGAGCAGACCACGCTCGGCGGTCGTCACCACGTCAGTCCAATACGACGCGCTGAACAGCTCACTCGGGCGCGAGTGCGGCTCTCGCCAGGCTGCAGGGTGCCAACCGGCACCGTCCAGCGCTACGGCGAGATGCAACGGAGCAAGATGAGAAGAAGGGGTGGAGGTCATCGGCGCATACTCCTGTTCGAGAACTACTCGGGAGCGCACAGTGCCGACCGCAGAAACCATCAGCACCGGACTGACGGTTCTCGTGGCGACTGCCGCTTGCGACACGCACCGCGCGTATCGCCAGGTGTGATTCCGGGGCACCCCATCGGCATGAAGGGTTGCCGTCCAGCTAGCCGGTCCTTGTTGCTGGAGCTCTGCACCTACCTCGACGGTAGTGAGTACGCGACCGCCCGGCAATCACTCAGAACTGCGCGTGGGTGCCGGAAACCGCCTTCCACCTCAGATGATCGAGCGTGCCGCCTTTTCGCTCTCGAGGATTCGAATGCCGGCAGCACTGAGCCTCCGGGCACCCTCGGCCGCGTCGACGGGCTCACCGACCGTCACGTGCGCGCCGAGTGGAACGACCGAATGAACAATTGTCTCGTCGTACACGTGCACCAGATTGCACCCCTGAGCCCCGTCACGACCACGCTGACCACCGACTTCCACGTTCAAGTCCTGGGTGTAACACGTCGACGACGCCACGGAAACCGGAATGCCGGCGAACGTCGCCGTCGTCGAATAGTGCAGGTGCCCGGCAAGAATCGCCCGGACGTCGCTGCCACGCAAGACGTCTGCCAACCGGGACTGATCGCGCAACTCCACCAGAACCGCGAGATCCTGAATACACGGAACAGGCGGATGATGCAGCGCCAGAATTGTTCCGTCGGGCGCCGGCACCGCCAATTCTGCTCGTAGCCAATCCAATTGGACATCCGTTATCTCACCGTAGTGATGCCCGGGAACCGACGAATCCAGGGTGATCACCCGCAGTCCGTCAAGGTCGTAGACGTTGTCGACGGGATGATCGGTGGCGTCCTCGCCCAACAGCAGAGATCTGAACGTAGGGCGGTCGTCGTGGTTGCCCATCGCCCAGACGACCTGCGCATCGATCTCGGCCGCCACGGGTTCCACGATGGCTTTCAATTCCGCGTATGCGTCGGGGTGTCCCTGGTCGGTCAGGTCGCCGGTGAATATCAGTGCATCCGGGCGTGCGCCCGAGGCCACGATCCCGCTGAGAACTTCCCGCAATCTCGTCGACGCATCCACGGCGTCGTACAACTCCCCCTGAGCCACCAGATGCGTGTCACTGAGGTGCACCAGGAAATGCTTCGGACGCGGGTACTCGGCATTCCGAACGCTCATCGGTCTCTCGCTTCCGCTTGCCGACGCGTAGGCGCCGGTGCGGCACCTACTGATCGTCGAGACTAGTCAACCGACCAACAGTGACTGATCGGGGCACACCCGACGAACACGAAGCGAACTCCCGCGGCGACCCTCGGGATCGAGTAGTTGAAGCTGCGAGTAGTGTGTGGACAGTGTTGTTCCTGACCAGTCGGCGTTACGTCGACCTTCGCCTGCAGGCGAGCGCAATGTGTACGCGCTCGCTCTGACCTGACGCGTACCAGGAAACATTTCTTCGAATCTGCCCGGCCTCTGGTGCCGCGCTGCGTTTCGCTCCCTTGATTTTCGAAAGGCATAGTCATGCCCAGCTCCACCTCCACCGGCGTGCCGGAAAAGTCCACGTCCCGTTTTCCGTCCTGGGCGACGGCATTCGGACCGCAGATCGTCGCCGGTCTCGTACTCGGCGTCATCATCGGTCTCGTCGCCCGGGCAATGCCTGATGCGGCCGACGGCAACGTCAACTGGTTGGTCGGCACCGTGCAGACCATCGGTTCGAGTTACGTCAAGCTGCTCACCGTTGCGGTGATCCCGCTGGTGTTCACCGCCATTGTCAGCTCCATCGCCAACCTGCGCCAGGTCGCCAATGCAGCTCGCCTGGCCGTACAGACCTTGCTCTGGTTCGCGATCACCGCTTTCATCGCTGTGATCATCGGCATCATCGTCGGCCTGATCACCGATCCCGGTTCACGGACCGACGTCGCCGCCGAAGCCGCGAAGGAACCCAAGAGTTCCGGTTCGTGGTGGGCGTTCATCACCGGACTGGTTCCGAACAACTTCCTGGGGTTGGGTGCAAAGACTTCCGTCGCCGAAGGCGTGGCGACTACATCGCTGAGCTTCAACGTCCTGCAGCTGCTCGTCATCGCCGGCGCAATCGGCATTGCTGCACTGAAGATCGGCCCCAAGGCTGCGCCGTTCCTCGAGTTCAACGCTTCGCTGCTCGCGATCGTCCAGAAGGTCCTGTGGTGGATCATTCGCCTCGCCCCAATCGGTACGGCCGCACTGATCGCCAACGCTGTCGCCACCTACGGCTGGGATGCAATCGGCTCGCTCGGCGTATTCACCGCGGCCATCTACATCGGTCTGGCCATCGTCTTCTTCGTGGTCTACCCCATCCTGATTGCCGCGCACGGCCTCTCGGTCCGAAGCTTCTTCTCCGGTGTCTGGCCTGCAACTCAACTCGGCTTCGTCTCGCGCTCGTCGATCGGCACTCTGCCTCTGACCGAACGCGTCACCGAACGCAACCTCGGTGTTCCTCGTGAGTACGCCTCGTTCGCCGTTCCGCTCGGTGCCACCACGAAGATGGACGGTTGCGCCGCAATCTATCCCGCGATCGCGGCGATCTTCGTCGCAGGCTTCTACGACGTTCCGTTGACCTTCACCGACTACCTGTTGATCGTCGTCGTTTCGGTCATCGGCTCGGCAGCAACGGCCGGAACCACCGGTGCGACAGTCATGCTCACACTCACGCTCTCCACCCTGGGTCTTCCCCTTGCCGGCGTCGGACTGCTCCTCGCAGTCGAACCGATCGTCGACATGGGCCGCACCGCAGTCAACGTCACCGGCCAGGCTCTGGTTCCGGTCATCGTCGCAAAGCGTGAGGGAATCCTCGACAAGGAGCGCTTCGACGCTCCCCGCAACGGTGATCCCTTCGCCGAGGAACTTGTCGACGCGTAACCCTCGATGACAACAGCAGCGTCCCCGCACCTGAGCAATACGTTGCGGGGACGCTGCTTTTCACCCCAGATTTCACCCTTACCGAAATAAACCATTTGGTCGTTATGACCAGTATGCTCAGCCGGCACAGCCCTCAGAAGTGGAAGGGCTGCCCAGTTGAACACGAGGTCACATGAAGCTCCGCCGTCTGGCATTCAGCGTCGCAGGTTGCGCCGCAATCACTCTGGTTGCCGCACCCGCCGCTCAGGCATCCACGGTTTTCGATTTCCTACCGATCGAGATCGCACGCATGATTCCGACTGGCTCTGCCGACGCAGTCCAGCCGTTCCTTCCCCCGGTCTTCGCACCGCCGGCGCCGCCCGCTCCGCAAGCGCCCCAGAACCAGCCGGCGCCGCAGAACACTCCCGCACCAGCGCGGTACTACCAGAACTGCACAGCCGTTCGTAATGCCGGCGCAGCTCCGTTGTACCGGGGCCAGAACGGATACGCCCCGCATCTCGACCGCGACAACGACGGCATCGCCTGCGAGTGATCCAACGCTCGGGTTGTGGTGCATCCACAACCCGAGCACTGTTGTCGAACCGTCAGACGCCCAATGCCCGGGACAGAGTCGGCCACGCCTTCGGCAGTCGTTCACGCCAATACGCCCACGCGTGCGTGCCGTTCGGCTCGTAATCCACCTGCGCCGGAATCTTCAGCTCCTGCAACCGCGCGTCGAACATCTTGGTGCAGGCGTGGGCGGCAACCTCGATGCCGCCGCCGATCACCAGACGCTCGAGCAGTTCAGGAGTCTGCAGCGTCTCGTCGGACCCGGGACGACCGTTTGCAGTCGACACGTAGATTTCCTTGCCACGCAACTTCTTTGCGTTGATCAACGAATCGTGTGCCTCCCACTCCGGTCCCCCTGGCACACCCCAGATGTTGGCCGGATCTCCACTTCGAGACGATATCGTGGCCTGGACGGCAGTTCGGCCGAGCGGATCCATCGTGGAATAGCAGCCGCTGAACACGGCAACGCCGCGGTACATGTCCGGAAAGCGTTGGGCGAGCATCATTGCGCCCATCGCGCCCATGGAATTGCCGGCAATCGCGTTGATTCCGTTGGTCTCGAGTCGCGCGTCGATCAGCGGTGGCAACTCCTCGGTGATGAAGGTTTCCCACTTGTGCAGTCCCAGCCGCGGATCCGGATTCTCCCAGTCCGAGTACAGGCTCGCGATTCCGCCATTGAGCATCACGACGTTGACGTTCTTGTCGGCGAAGAACGCCGGGGCGCCGCCGATCGTCATCCATCCGCTGCTTTTCTCTCCGGCGTCGACACCCTCGAGCATGTACAGCGCTGGGCGCGGAACCGAATTGTCAGCGGGTAGCAAAATCTCGACGCCGACCTCGCGTCGAAGTGCAGGCGACGCCACCGTCAGCCTGACCGCCTGTGGTGCGGTCACCTTCTCGCCGACGATGGCCGGGACGACGATGTCGTCGCGCAGGTCCGGTTTGGGGCCCGGATCCTCCTGAAGTGGTCCCGGGATCGTCGACCCCGAGCTCACGCTTCCCTCGACGCTGCCCAGACTTCCCGAGCTTCCCGAACTACCCGAGCTTCCGGAACTCGGCGCTGCCGTCGACAGTCCGCCCAATTGCAAAGAAAGTGCACAGACGGCCAAACACACCGCACCTGTGCGCGCAGATCGAATCCACGCACGCCGCTCAGTCCTCATGAAACTCCCAAACCAGTCAAAGATGTTTCCGTGAACATACCGTGCAGTTCGGACTTTCTTGGACAAACGACCACGACAAGATCTGTCGGTCGCCGCTACTAGGCTGGCCCCCGTGCAACCGGATTCAGTCAGGGCCCTCGACCTCGACCGAATTCGCGCTGTCGTGGGCACAACCACCTACGAACGTGGACTTGTCTACCTGCGGCAGAATGCAGTCGAATCCATCGGATGGAACGACACCGCTGACACCTTGACCGGCGCTGTATCGGGAACTGCGCGAGAGCCGTACACCTGCACGATTTCGGTAAGTCGCAGCGCGGCCGGTACAGCAACGTTCACGCGTGGCCTCTGCACGTGTCCCGTGCGGATGAACTGCAAGCACGTAGTCGCGTTGGTGCTCGCAGCGGTTGCCGAGGCGAACAAGACTCCACAACACCTCGGATGGGACAGCGCGCTCGAGGAGTTGCTCCGACCAGACCCGGCCGGCCGTACTACACGTGGACTTGGCATTCAATTCACCACCCGAACCAAGGGCGCATCGACACGGCTCATCATCAAACCCGTACAACCAGGAGCGAGAGGGTGGATCTCCGGCGGGCTCGCCTGGAACAAACTCGGAAGCACTTTTCAGTTCCCCGCAGATCACCTCCGGGTTCTACGCGACATACATCTCCTCCACAGCGCCGGCAACTTCTACCGAAATCAAAATGCCGCGGAAATCGATCTTGCCGGGTTCGCGAGCCCGCAACTCTGGTCGCTTCTTCGTGAGGCCATCAGCGTCGGCGTTTCACTCGTTCACTCGAAGGCCGGCCTCGGCAACATCTCCCTACTCGACGATGCCAGCATCTGCCTCGACGTCCACGGAGCGGAAGACAACAACCTCCGTCTCACTCCCCGAATTCAGACCGATGGGCACATCATCACCCATTCCGACTGGGGACTTGTCGGTACACCGGCACATGGTGTCTTCGCGCTCGACGCCGCCAACGCGATCACGCTCGCACCACTGCACACGCCGGTCACCCACCAATTGAGGCAGTTGATCGACTCCGGAAAGTCAGTCGACATACCCGCCGAGCATCGGGATACGTTCACTTCGCGGTTCGTGTTCAAACTCGGAAGCCTCGCTCCCGTCCTATCTTCCGACGGTGCTTACAACCCACCGACTGTGTCCGGTCCTCGGCTACAACTGATGGCCACTTACGAAGGCGACCACCGCATCGACATCGAGTCGGCATGGAAGTACACCGTCGATGCCGACGAACTGATCATTTCTACCGCCGATGCAACCACCGACGAGTCCGAGGTCCGCAATCACGCTGCCGAAGATGCCATCACTAACAGCCTCGGCGCGGCCGCGGCGAAGGCCACTCTCGCGGGAACTTTGACCGGCCTCGATTCCATGCAGTTCACACTCGACCTCCTGCCCCAACTCGAAGCGCACGACGCCATCGACCTCACGGTTGCAGGAACCCCCGCCGACTACCGGCCTGCAGACGACGCTGTCGTGATCGGCCTCAGCACATCAGCCCCCGACGGGGACAGCGGATCCGACTGGTTCGACCTCGATGTCACCGTCGATGTTGCGGGACAAAGCGTTCCGTTCACAACACTGTTCTCTGCTCTGAGCAAGGGCGAGACTCACATACTGCTACCGGACGGCGCCTTCTTTCGGCTCGACGCACCTGAACTACTCGGCCTGCACCGTCTCATCACCGAAGCGCGGTCGCTACTCGATCGGCCTACCGGCAAACTCGGGATCAGCAAATTTCAGGCCGGACTGTGGGAAGAATTGACGGCGCTCGGAAGAGTCGAACATCAAGCAGCAGCATGGAAGAAGCAGATCGCAGGATTGCTCGGCAGTTCGGGCATCGATCCGGTCGAAGTCCCGGACACGTTGACGGCAACGCTACGTCCCTATCAGGTCGACGGATTCCGTTGGCTCAATTTCCTGCGCCAGCACAGCTTGGGCGGCATACTCGCCGACGACATGGGCCTGGGCAAGACACTGCAGACCCTCGCAATGATCTGCGCTGCAAGGCAATCGAATCCAGCCGCGCCTCCCTTTCTGATCGTCGCACCCACCAGCGTCGTATCCAACTGGAAGTCCGAAGTGGCGAAGTTCGCACCGACCCTCCACACCGCTGTCATCACGGACACGCTGCGCCGCAGAAAAACCGATCTGGCCGCACTCGTCGACGGGGCGGACATCGTCGTGACGTCGTACGCCCTCTTCCGCCTCGACACCGATGCGTATTCCGCGGGCCGCTGGTCCGGACTGGTACTCGACGAAGCCCAATTCGCCAAGAACCACAAGTCCAAGGTCCACCAGTGCGCGAGGGCGGTGAACGCACCGTTCAAACTCGCGATCACCGGAACACCCATGGAGAACAATCTCATGGAGTTGTGGTCGCTGCTCGCGATCACTGCACCGGGACTGTTTCCCAGCCCCACCACCTTCACCGATTTCTACCGCACTCCCATCGAAAAAGACGGTGATGCAGAACGATTGGCGCAACTGCGACGACGCGTCAAACCGCTGATGGTGCGGCGCACCAAGGAACAGGTGGCTGCGGACTTGCCGCCCAAGCAGGAGCAGGTACTCGAGATCGAGTTGCATCCGAGCCATCGCGCGATATACGACACCCACCTGCAACGCGAACGGCAGAAGATTCTCGGACTGCTCGACGACGTCGACAAGAACCGATTCACGATCCTGCAATCGCTGACGCTGCTACGCCAACTCAGTCTCGACGTCTCGCTGGTCGACGAGGAAAGCGGACCCGTCCCATCGGCCAAGGTCGACGCTCTCGTCGAGCAATTGGACGACGTCATTGCCGGCGGACACCGTGCGTTGATCTTCAGCCAATTCACCGGGTTCCTCGGTTCTGTCCGCAACCGACTCGACGAGGAAAGAATTCCGTACAGCTATCTCGACGGTTCGACGCGCAATCGCGGTGAAGTGTTGGAGGAGTTCAAGTCTGGTGCAGTCCCCGTCTTCCTGATCAGCCTCAAGGCTGGCGGCTTCGGCCTCAATCTCACCGAGGCCGACTACTGCTTCATTCTCGACCCCTGGTGGAACCCGGCCGCCGAGGCACAAGCGGTCGACCGTACTCACCGCATCGGGCAGACACGAAACGTCATGGTCTACCGCCTCATTGCCAAAGACACCATCGAAGAGAAGGTCATGGCGCTCAAAGCCAAGAAGTCGGCATTGTTCTCGAATGTCATGGATGCCGAAGGCACACTGGGCACCGGACTCGACGCCGAGGATCTTCGCGCGCTGTTCGAGTGAGGTGCCTATTCGGTCGAACCGCACCTACCCGCTCACGGTAATGTGAGTCGCGAACGGACAACACAGAACTCCCGAACGAAGAAATCCACTTCGTTCGAACGAGAGGAACCTGAATGGGCGTCACACTTGCCAAGGGCGGCAACGTATCTCTGTCGAAGGCCGCACCCAATCTGACCAAGGTCGCAGTCGGTCTCGGCTGGGATGCACGCAGCACCAGTGGTGCCGACTTCGACCTCGACGCCAGCGCGTTGGTCACCGGCCCGGAACGCAAGGTCCTTTCCGACCTTCACTTCGTCTTCTACAACAACCTTCGCTCGCCCGACGGATCCATTGAGCACACCGGCGACAACCTCACCGGTGAAGGTGACGGCGACGACGAGGTCATCAACGTCGACCTCCCGGCTGTACCGCCCAACGTCACCAACATCTTCTTCCCCGTCTCGATTCACGACGCCGATGCGCGACTCCAGTCCTTCGGACAGGTCACCAACGCCTACATCCGCGTCGTAGATCTGTCGAACGGCTCCGAACTGGCACGCTACGACCTCTCCGAAGATGCATCCACCGAGACAGCCATGCTTTTCGGTGAGCTCTACCGCCACAATGGCGAATGGAAGTTCCGTGCAGTCGGACAGGGATACGCATCGGGACTGGCCGGAATTGCCCGCGACTACGGCGTGAACATCTGATCTCTATCGGTACACGAAACGGGGTTCGATTCGGCATTGCCGGATCGAACCCCGTTTCGGTTGTCTGTGTCGACGCGCGAGTTAACGCCGCAGGATCGCCCTCGCGAGGTGAACAGCCCAGGGCGAGTCCGCTTTGCTGCCGAACTTCCCCAGCTCGTACCCCGTAGCGCCGATCAATCCGAGCACCTCTACGGTGCTCCCGGACGTGTCACGTCTGGAAGTCTGAGCTCCAGCCATCAGGATGCTCGACGACCGAATCGACTCCAGCGCTCCCGCGACGAAACGATGACGATCCGCCGGCGACATGCCGGCGGCTACGGCAAGGAGGACAAGGAGTTCCACCGCTCTCTGCGAGCCGCCGGGCGCAACCGGAACTCCCTCGACGATCACCGACCACGTCATTGACGCGTCCCGCTCTGCCAACTGTCCCCGCTTCGTCAGAACAATCTGCCCTTTGTGCTTTCGCACCAGGCCGAACTTCTTGAGCACTGCGAAGAGTGATCGCCCTTGGGGAAGGTTTACAGGTCCCAGTTCAGGTTCGTCGAGCATCGCGTCGACCGTCGTGAAGAAATCACCGGCACCGATCCCTTCGACACCGATCAGAGCCAGAACCGCTTGAAGGCGTTGGCCCGCCTCGACGTGGACCAACTCCCCGATTGCCGACTGATCGTCAATGCCTGCTCGGGCGAGGACCGCGTGCAGTTCCGGGACTCGCGAGGGTCCCAGGCATTCGACGAGCTTTGCAATGTCGTACGACGCAGCGATCTCGTCCGGTCTAGGACTATGCAGTCGATTATTGACCTCAGCGATCTCGAATCGTGTCGGCTCGAAATCAGTTTGTGGCCATTCGAGGGTCCATTCATGGGAGCGCAGCTTCTCCGAAGCGAGAACACCGAGGAGTTGCTCGTACTCGTCAGGTCCGACACATTCCTCCGGCGGACAAGCACCGCGACCCGCGGCACACACAACTTGGAACCCTTCGGGCAGTACTTCGGAAGATTCAAGTGTCAGCGTGTGGCGCCAGTTCCCGAAGCGTCCGTAGCGATAACTGATTTCATCGCCAGGCGAGACCATGACCTCGTCCAGGCGTACCGCGGACTCTACGATCGCCGCTCGGCCGGCCCGACGCTGCTCGGCGTTGCTCCCGGAAGCTACGTACTCTTCGACCTCGCCGGGAAATCGGCTGCCGGACTTGGACCACGCGTGCGATTGACGGTCACTCCACCCCATTGCCCGTTGAACCACCGAATGCAGGTCATCCAGATTCAGATCCGACGCGACGAGGATTCGTCGCCAGATCTGAGTGGAAACATTGTCGACACTGATACGTATCGCGTATTGCGCCGGTACCGCGCGCCTCTTCGAACGCAACGATCGCGCAATCTGAATGCCCCCACGCCCTCCGCCAGCTTCTTGTACAAACCTTTGCAGTTCTTCAGGTTCCGTCGGAACGAGTCGCAAATGCGACACCCTCGAGCTGCTCAACCCCACCATGAGACTCAGCCTAGGCCAAAGTGCTAGGGACGAAGGCACAAAATCGGAGAGTACTTCGGACTTATGAGACGGTTCACAATCTATACCTTGGCTAACAAGTCGCTACGTGCATCGGCGACGGCATCTTCCTCGCCCAATCCCTGCCCTGATGGTGTGAACGTACCGTTCCCCTCGTCTAAGAGGGTGAGCGTGTCGTTCACTCGATCCCGGACGGGGTGGTGAGTCGGCGGCGTGCCCGCCCCTGATGGTGCGAACGGTACGTTGGGTCGATCTGAGGCGACGACAGTGCCGTTCGCTCGAAGTCGGGGCCGGCGAAGGTACTTTCGGGTGATGGTGGTGGGGTGTTTTGGGTACGAGAAAGCCCCCCAACCATCACTGGTTGGGGGGCTTCTCTAATGTGTGTTCGGCGGTGTCCTACTCTCCCACACCCTGTCGAGTGCAGTACCATCGGCGCTGAAGGGCTTAGCTTCCGGGTTCGGAATGGGACCGGGCGTTTCCCCTTCGCTATGACCGCCGTAACTCTATGAAACTGTCACAGTAACCTTCTTCTGATCACCTGGTTTCACCACCCGTCAACACCAGTTTCTGGTGTTGGGGGATGGAGAAAGCAGGGTTTCTCATCAGTATCTGTGTGTTGTTTCAGATACCGCACAGTGGACGCGTAGCTTCTTTGTGGTAAGTCCTCGGCCTATTAGTACCAGTCACCTGCATGCATTACTGCACTTCCAGTTCTGGCCTATCAACCCGGTGGTCTGCCGGGGGCCTTACCCCCTCGAGGGGGTGAGAAACCTCATCTTGGAACAGGCTTCCCGCTTAGATGCTTTCAGCGGTTATCCCTTCCGAACGTAGCTAACCAGCGGTGCTCCTGGCGGAACAACTGGCACACCAGAGGTTCGTCCGTCCCGGTCCTCTCGTACTAGGGACAGCCTTCCTCAAGTTTCTAACGCGCGCGGCGGATAGAGACCGAACTGTCTCACGACGTTCTAAACCCAGCTCGCGTGCCGCTTTAATGGGCGAACAGCCCAACCCTTGGGACCTACTCCAGCCCCAGGATGCGACGAGCCGACATCGAGGTGCCAAACCATCCCGTCGATATGGACTCTTGGGGAAGATCAGCCTGTTATCCCCGGGGTACCTTTTATCCGTTGAGCGACACCGCTTCCACTTGCCGGTGCCGGATCACTAGTCCCGACTTTCGTCCCTGCTCGACCTGTCAGTCTCACAGTCAAGCTCCCTTGTGCACTTGCACTCGACACCTGATTGCCAACCAGGCTGAGGGAACCTTTGGGCGCCTCCGTTACATTTTGGGAGGCAACCGCCCCAGTTAAACTACCCACCAGGCACTGTCCCTGAACCAGATCATGGTCCGAGGTTAGAGGTCCAATTCGATCAGAGTGGTATTTCAACAACGACTCCACGATAACTGGCGTCACCGCTTCACAGTCTCCCACCTATCCTACACAAACCGAACCGAACACCAATACCAAGCTGTAGTGAAGGTCCCGGGGTCTTTTCGTCCTGCCGCGCGTAACGAGCATCTTTACTCGTAATGCAATTTCGCCGAGTCTACGGTTGAGACAGCTGAGAAGTCGTTACGCCATTCGTGCAGGTCGGAACTTACCCGACAAGGAATTTCGCTACCTTAGGATGGTTATAGTTACCACCGCCGTTTACTGGGGCTTAAATTCTCAGCTTCGCTCCCGAAGGAACTAACCGGTCCTCTTAACCTTCCAGCACCGGGCAGGCGTCAGTCCGTATACATCGTCTTACGACTTCGCACGGACCTGTGTTTTTAGTAAACAGTCGCTTCTCACTGGTCTCTGCGGCCCCACCCAGCTCAGACAGTAAATGTCGTCACCAGACAGGGCCCCCCTTCTCCCGAAGTTACGGGGGCATTTTGCCGAGTTCCTTAACCATAGTTATCTCGATCGCCTTAGTATTCTCTACCTGACCACCTGTGTCGGTTTGGGGTACGGGCCGTGTGAAAGCTCGCTAGAGG
>NZ_CM166368.1:4360000-6395452 GCF_056837585.1 Rhodococcus sp. OS5
CGTCGGCCGGGCATTTGGTTCCGATGAGTTGCCCGATTGCCTCGGGGCCCTGGTACCAACCCTCGAACGGAGGCATCTCCCAGATGGCTTCGCGCGTGAACAGTTCGACGATGGCCTCGACGTCGTAGCTCTCGAAGCTGTGCACGTAGTCGCGAAGCAACTTCCGGGCAGCCTCGGTAGTCGGTTCCACGAGATCGTCCTCGGTGGGTCCGATGTGATTGATCTGCGCGCGAGCCCGCTGCAGCAGGCTGTTTACCGCAGTGGTTGTGGTGTCCAGCGCCTCCGCAACTTCCGACGCCTTCCACTGGAGAACGTCACGTAGAACCAGAACCGCACGTTGGCGCGCGGACAAGTGCTGCAAAGCGGCAACAAGGGCGAGCCTGACCGAATCGCGATTGACGACCATGACGGCCGGATCATTGACGTCGCCCAACGCAGAATCGGCAATCGGTTCCAACCAGGCAATCTCGTTGCGCTCGATCAAATCGTCGGCCGGGTCCGAACTAGGTGCGCCGAGGCCGGTCGGGAGGGGACGCCTCGATCTCCCCTCCAGCGCGGTCAGGCAGGTATTCGTCGCGATGCGGTAGAGCCAGGTCCTGAGAGATGACTGGCCCTTGTAACCGTCAAACCCGCGCCAAGCCCGGATGAACGTCTCCTGGACCTGGTCTTCGGCGTCGTGAATCGACCCCATCATGCGATAGCAGTGCGCCAGCAACTCGCGGCGGTACGGATCGGCAAGAGTGAGGAAATCACTGTCCAACGCCTGATCGACTGTCATTTGTTCAGACTAGTGGCCGAGCGCCCGAAACACAGGCGTCGGCGAGAATTCGATCAGGCAGGCGCCTGCACCGCAGTCAACCTGGATCTCTTCCGGAGAACGAACCCCAGCGATTCGTAGAGTCTGATCGCATTCGTATTCGATTGCACTGCATGGAGAAATGGCAACTCGCCGCGCTCGCGAATCCCGGCAGCGACGGCACGGATCAGCGTCGTACCCAGGCCTCGACCCCGAAAGTCGCTGTCAGTGCACACCGCACTGATTTCCGTCCATCCCGGAGGGTGCAACCGCTCCCCCGCCATGGCAACAAGTCTTCCGTCGACGCGAATGCCGTAGTAACTGCCCATCTCGACGGTACGAGGAAGAAACGGTCCTGGCTTGGTGCGCTCGATCAATGCCAGAATTTCGGGAACGTCGCCCGTTCCGAGAAGTTCGACCGACGGATCAACGGAGACTTCGAGTGCGGATCCGTCCATCTGCACCGAGCCGAACTGATCCACAATGCGCCACCCTTCCGGCGGGCGGTGATCAAATCCTCGCAAACCTACGGTGCCGCCAGGACCTACGAGTGTGAGTAGGTTCTCCCAGTCCTCGGCGTCCAACTCGGGCGGATGACCGACAAACGGCGCGACCGTCGGGTCGTATCGCGCAACTCTCCCTGCCCAGCGAGCGAATTGCGCATGATGTCCGCGAAGTCCTTGTCGCACAGGATCGTCCAGCGGATGGGTGTCGACATCCGTGTCAACTGTCTCGACAAACGACGCCAGGGTCGCCTCCGTGGTCATCGAACCTCTTCCTGCCCTATTTGCCTGTGATGGAGGCGAACGAACCTCCCCGCCCACCTCTATGACAACGCTAGGAACACTTGCTGTCGTAGTCGCCGGATAGAATCAAGATGATTCTGACCTCGACCTGTATTTCCGGCGTCAATCAGGGCTCGATTGCAGATCTGCACCAGGACATTCGTCGCGACGCCTCACCAACCGGAAGGCTATTTGGCATGAGCAACTCCGACCCGATCAGGTCTGCATTCGACCAGTTGCCCCTGAAGGAGATGGACGCTGCAACGCTGGTCTTCGCCATCGAGAGCGCCGTCGACGAGCTGGCGATCTCGGGTGAAACCCTACGGCTCGCCATGGAGGTCGCGACCCTTGCGCACCTCGATCAGTTCAGAAAGAACGGGATCAAGTCCGACGAGGATCCCTACATCGTTCATCCCCTACGAAATGTATTGCGGCTGCTTCGGTACGGGTGCTCCGATGTCGAGATCCTGAGCGCAACCGCGCTTCACGACACGGTCGAAGACCGACCACACGCCGTCATCGCGCTCCTCGGTGGCCAGACTGCAGACGACATGTCCGCATCCGAAGCGCAGGAACGTGCGTCAACACTCATCGCCTCGCGCTTCGGCCTCAGAATCTCCGAACTTGTTGAGGCAGTGACCAATCCAATCGACTACCCATGCGACAACACCACCGCCGGATATCAGGATCACGTCATCCGCGCGATAGCGGATCCCGCAGTGTTCCTCGTGAAGTTCAGTGACTTCGTCGACAACGCGGGAAGCGTGAAGTACCTGAGCGAGACCGACAGGCTGAGACTGGTCACGAAATACGAACCACTCGTGGAGCACTTCAAGCGGACTTCACTTGCTCTCGGCAACGGATTGCACCTCCCTCCCTCAGGACTCGACGCGATCGCAAAGCACATCGCAACCATCGAAGGCGATTTCTCGAATACGGTCCGACCGGACATAAAAAATACTCGCCAGTAGTACTGATCAGTAATAATCGAGCAACCCAGAGAATTCTCCGAATATGCGATTTTGTTACCAGTGAGTATTCACTTTCTTGCCGATTTCATTACCATCGTGATCCGTGTCACAAGTCCGAATTCGATTGCACCGCAATGATTTAACGCCATATGTGTAACCGTGGTTCACGTTGACTAATATTCTTCAATTCGCCCAGGTGACATGAGCGTCGACATACTGCATTCTTAGATAAACCAGGGATTCCCTGGAAGCAGACACAATATGTTGCTGATTCGTGATTGGAGCGGTTCTGAGTCCACGCCTGCAGGGTGGCGCACAAGGCACACAGTGCCTCAGAGCACACAGCGCTTCGGTGCACACAGTGCTTCCGCGCACACAGTGCTTCAGCGCAGGGGACTCGACGAACCGGAAGGGCAATCACTTGCCGACGCGCAACCGGGGGAAACACAGCGCATCGCGGCTTAGTTCACGAACCGGGGAATCCGGGTACGTGGGACACGGTCGGCTCATATCGCAACGTACGTGACGAAGAATCTCATCAAGGACGGTGGCAGTGACAATGTTCAAACGAATCGCAGTGGTCAATCGAGGTGAGGCCGCGGTCCGGCTGATCAGGGCTGTACGCGAACTGAACGCCGAACACGACTACGGCATTCGCGTCATTGCGCTGCACACCGAGGCCGAGCGCCGCGCCATGTTCGTCCGCCAGGCCGATGAGGGCGTGACCCTGCGCAGCACCGGCTCCGGTAGCCCGTACCTCGACTACGCCGAACTCGAGCGAGCACTGCTCGCAGCCAAGGCCGACGCAGTCTGGGTCGGCTGGGGCTTCGTGGCCGAGGATCCCGCCTTCGCGGAGATCGTCGCGAAACTGGGCATCACGTTCATCGGCCCGAGCGCCGACGCGATGCGCCTGCTCGGCGACAAGGTTGCCGCCAAGATCCTGGCCGAGAAGGTCGGCGTACCGGTCGCCCCGTGGAGCGGCGGACCGGTCGAAACGCGCGCCGACGCTCGTCGTCATGCTCAGTCCATCGGATATCCCCTGATCATCAAGGCCCGAAGCGGCGGCGGCGGACGCGGTATCCGCAAGGTCTGGGCCGAAGACGAACTCGAAGTTGCACTCGAGCGCACGCAGGGCGAAGCAGAGCGGTCCTTCGGCGACCCCGTCGTCTTCCTCGAACGCCTTGTCACCGATGCACGCCACGTCGAGGTACAGGTCATCGCCGACAACCACGGCAATGTCTGGGCTCCGGGCGTTCGCGACTGCTCGATTCAGCGTCGCAACCAGAAGGTCATCGAAGAATCCGCCTCCCCCGTCCTGACCGAAGAACAGTCGGACCACCTCAAGAAGGTGTCGGCCGAACTGGTCAAGGCAGCCGGGTACCAGGGCGCAGGCACGGTCGAATACCTCTACCAGCCCGAGAACAAGCTCTTCACGTTCCTCGAGGTCAACACCCGCCTGCAGGTCGAGCACCCGATCACCGAGGTCACCACCGGAATCGACCTCGTCAAACTGCAGATCCTGGTCGCCAGTGGTGACGAATTGGTCGGTGACTGCCCGCCCGCATTCGGCCACGCCGTCGAAGCCCGCCTCAATGCCGAGGACGCGGACAACGATTTCGCGCCGGCACCCGGCACCGTTCAACTCCTCAAGTTTCCGCTCGGCTCCGGCATCCGGGTCGACACCGGCATCGCTGCCGGGGACGTCATTCCGCCCGACTACGACTCGATGGTCGCGAAGGTCATCGCGTGGGGCCGCAACCGCTCCGAGGCACTTGCGCGTCTGCGCACTGCCCTTCGTGAAACCACTGTCGTACTCGACGGCGGCACTACCACCAAGTCGTTCCTCCTCGATCTACTCGATCGCGACGAGGTCATCTCGGCATCCGCGGATACCGGCTGGCTCGACCGCACGGGCGCCCTCACCGGCACCACTCGCCGCGCGGACGTCGCGCTGATCGCCACCGCCATCGATGCTTACGACGCCGAGGAGTCCCTCGAGCGTGCGGCCTTCCTCGCCTCGGCACGTGGCGGCCGCCCACGCGCCAATCACGCGATCGGCCGTACCGTCGAGCTCAACTACCAAGGTCAGGCATACAAACTGACCGTCGGGCGTATCGGCCCGCACCGCTACCGCGTCGACGGAGACGCCGGCGACATCGAGGTCGACGTCGATCGTCTCGGCGACTTCGAGTCACGGCTGGTGATCGGTGATCGGCGCTTCCACGTCGTTTCCGTCGTGAGCCCGGCTCGCTATCTCGTCGAGGTCGACGGCATCAGCCACCAGATCAGCCAGGACGACGCCGGAGTGGTCCGCGCGCCGGCTCCCGCCGTAGTGGTAGCAGTACCGGTCGCGGTCGGCGACGACGTCGAAGCCGGATCCACTCTGGTCGTGCTCGAATCCATGAAGATGGAGACCGCGGTTCGCGCTCCGTACGCGGGCAAAGTGCGTGAGGTTCTCGCTACCGTCAACTCCCAGGTCGATGCCGGCGCACCGCTCCTGCGCGTCGATCAGGTCAGTGAGGAAGCTGTCACGGAGAAGGCTCCGCGAGTCCAATTCGATCTTCCCGCAGCAACTTCCGGATCCGATACCCGCGCAGATGCATTGGCACAGCTGGAAGCACTGACCGCGATGATCAGTGGCTACGACGTCAGCGGCAAGCACGCAAACGCTGTTCTGGCCGAATACGACGCACTTCGCAGCGCACTCGAATCCGAGGACCGCGAACTGGTCCAGGCAGAACTGGCTGTGCTGACCACCTTCGCCGACATCTGCGAACTCTCGCGCAACAAGCCCACCTCGGGCGAGTCCGCGAAGGACGAGTCCGTCCACAGCCCCCGCGAGCACTTCCACACCTTCCTGCACTCACTCGACTCCGAGCGCGAAGGTTTGCCGGCGTCGTTCCGCACGAGACTCGAACGGGCACTTCGCCACTACGACGTCACCGATCTGGAAAATCGCCAGGCCGTCGAGGAAGCGGTGTACCGACTCTTCCTGGCTCTGCAGCGCATGGAAGCCCAGATCCCGGTCATTGCAGCACTTCTCGAAGGCTGGCTCGTCGGCGACAAGGCTCCCGGTTGCTCGGCGCAGGAGCTCAACGAGGTTCTCGATCGACTCATCGTCGCGACGCAGGTCCGCTACCCCGTCATCGGCGACGTCGCCCGCAACCTTCGCTTCCGGTTCTTCGACGAGCCGCGCATCCGCAAGGTTCGCGAAGACGTCTACGACGGAGTACGCGGCAACCTCGCCTACCTCGAAGAGCAGCCGGACGCTGCAGATTTCGACGAGCGAATCGCCAATCTCGTCGCCACTCCCGAACCGCTCCTGGACCTGTTGGGTCGAAAGATCGGCCTTGGCAACCGCGATGGCGGCCCTCTGCTCGAGGTCATCACGCGTCGCTACTACAAGATTCACTCCTTCGAAGACGTCCGCGTTTTCGAGCACGTCGACCGCCGTTTCGTGACCGGTAACTTCGACCTCAAGGGCGACGGGCTACATCTGGTCTCGACGGTGGCCGAATTCGACGCTCTCGGTACGGCTCTCGACGATGTCGCCACGATCGCGCAGGATGCTCCATCCGGTCGCGGGCTGGTAGTCGACATCTACCTCGACTGGCCTGATCAGCCCGCCGACGGCGACGCGCTCGTCGAGACGCTGCGCACCGAACTCTCGCGCAACGAGACGATCACCCGGTCTCGCCGCGCGACGGTGATCATCTGCAACCCGAACGGGGATCCGGTCCGGTGGGTCACCTTCCGCCCCGTCGACGGCGAACTGGTCGAGGACCACATCATCCGCGACATGCATCCGCTCACGGGTCAGCGTCTGGACATGTGGCGCCTGAAGAACTTCAACGGAAAGCGCCTCCCGGCTCCGGAGAACACCTACCTGTTCCACCTCTCGGCCAAGGAGAATCCGAAGGACGAGCGCCTGATCGCTCTGGCCGAAATCCGCGACGTGACACCGCAACTCGACGACGAAGGTCAGATGGTTGCACTCCCGGCCATCGAGCGCACGCTCGCTGCCTGCCTCGACGGTATCCGTCGTGCGCAGTCCCAGCGCGGCGACAAGCGTCGACTCGCAGCCAACCGCGTCGTGCTCTACGTGTGGCCGGTCGCCGACGTTCCCAGCGAGCGCTTCTCGGTGATCGCTCAGAACGCAGCCCGACTGACCGTCGGCGCCGGGCTCGAAGAGATCACGCTCATCACTCGGCTGAAGGACCGAAAGGGCGGCGCGCCCAAGGAAGTTGCGCTGCGATTCTCCTACCGCGCGGGTGCCGGTGTGGTCATCAACAAGACCACACCTCCCACCGAACCGCTGCTCCCCCTCGACGCGTACGCCCAGAAGGTCCAGAGTTCGCGGGCACGCGGAACTGTGTACCCGTACGAGCTGATTCCACTCCTGACCGGCACCAAGGGCACCTTCGTCGAGCACGACTTCGACGAAGCGGGCGTCCTGTCACCTGTCGAGCGTCCGTACGGTCTCAACAAGGCCGGCATCGTCGTCGGCCTCGTGAACACGCCGACGCCGCGCTATCCCGAGGGAATGACCCGTGTCGCGCTATTCGGTGACCCCACCAAGGCGCTCGGTACCGTCGCCGAGGCCGAATGCTCACGCGTCGTCGCTGCCATCGACCTGGCCGAGAAGTTGAACGCTCCGGTCGAGTGGTTCGCACTGTCCTCCGGTGCCACCATCTCGATGGAGAGCGGCACCGAGAACATGGACTGGGTCTCCCGCGGCCTGCGCCGAATCATCACCTTCACCCAGAACGGCGGCGAGATCAACATCGTCGTCACGGGCATCAACGTCGGCGCTCAGCCCTACTGGAACGCCGAAGCCACCATGTTGATGCACACCAAGGGCATTCTGGTGATGACCCCGGACAGCGCGATGGTGCTGACCGGCAAGCAGTCTCTCGACTACTCCGGTGGTGTGTCGGCCGAGGACAACTTCGGTATCGGTGGTTACGACCGCGTCATGGGCCCCAACGGCCAGGCGCAGTACTGGGCCCCCGACCTCACTGCGGCGTGCGAGATCCTGTTCCGTCACTACGCACACTCGTACCTCGCTCCCGGCGAACGGTTCCCGCGCCGCGCAGCGACGACGGACCCCGTCGATCGCGACGTGCGTAGCTTCCCGCACACCCACCCGTCGAGCGACTTCGAGACGGTCGGCGACATCTTCTCCTCGGCGAAGAACCCGGATCGCAAGAAGCCCTTCGACATTCGCACCGTGATGCGTTCGGTGGTCGACCAGGACCACTCTGTTCTCGAGCGTTGGGCCGACATGGCCGGCGCCGACACGTCGGTCGTTCTGGACGCGCACCTCGCCGGACATCCGGTCACAGTGGTGGGCATCGAATCCCGCGCGATCCCACGTAAGGGGCACTTCCCCGCCGACGGTCCCGACACCTGGACGTCGGGAACGCTGTTCCCGAACTCGTCGAAGAAGACTGCTCGCGCGATCAATGCTGCGAGCGGCAACCGTCCGATCGTGGTGCTGGCCAACCTGTCCGGCTTCGACGGTTCCCCGGAGTCGCTGCGCAACATCCAGCTCGAGTACGGCGCCGAGATCGGCCGCGCCATCGTCAACTTCGACGGACCGATCGTGTTCTGCGTCGTCTCCCGCTACCACGGCGGCGCGTTCGTCGTGTTCTCCGGTGCGCTCAACGACAACATGGAAGTTCTTGCTGTCGAAGGCTCGTTCGCGTCGGTACTCGGCGGCGCCCCCGCCGCCGCAGTGGTCTTCACCCGTGAGGTGAACACCCGCACCAACAACGACCCGAAGGTGCAGCAACTGGAGGCAGACTTGGCAGCAGCCAAGGATGACACGGAGAAAGCACATCTGCGCGTAGAACTGAACGCTCAGCGCATCGCCGTCCGCTCCGACAAGCTCGGCGAAGTGGCATCCGAATTCGAAGCGATCCACAACATCCAGCGGGCCCGAGAGGTCGGCTCGGTGGATGAGATCGTCCCTGCCGCAGAACTGCGTCCGCAGATCATCGCAGCAGTCGAACGCGGCATGAAGCGCGCACTCGCGCAGTAAGTTTCTCCGCACGTCGAGCGGTCCCGCGAAATGCGGGGCCGCTCGATTTGTGTCCAGGCAGCGCCTGCGTCAGACGCCCTCGAGCGCCTCTCCGATCTCTTCGAGGACGTGATTGTGCTGCTCTGTTGCGAGCAGATGCCCCGCTGCAATGGTGACTGCCACGGGCCACTCGATGATCTCGAAGGCGACCATCAGTCCCATCACCGCAAAGTAGGCGATCTGCTCGGGTCTCGGAACAGGGATGGCACCGACGATCGGTAGCTCCAACTCGAAGCTCCGTGCCGAACGGACGGATTCCACTACCGCGCGGTGATCGACGGGGTTCGTGTGGTCGACGGTGTTCTGGGACATGTCACGATTCCTCAGGATTCATCTCGGGTCGCCCGGGAGTTCGGCGACGTGTCACTTCCAGCAGCGACGCTCACAAGCGTGTCCGATTCACCGGTTTCCGCTTCTTTGATTTCCACGTCGCTGATTTCCACGCTGTCGCGGGCGCTGACTCCCCCGGTTCGGGAGGTGTACGCAGTGCTCGTTCGCGTCGGGATCTTGCGAATCGTCGATTGACTGTTCGCGTTCTCCTCAGTTGCGGCAATCCGCTCCAACACCCGCGGAGCCAGCGCCGCGAGCAGCGTCGCCGCCGACGCGCAGCCCACCGCTTGGCCCCAGGCGATGGGACCAAGCGGCGTGCAACCGAGAAATTGGCTCACCACGGGTGTGCTGACGAGCGTCGCCAGCGCCGCAGCGGATCCGGCAACGGTTGCGACCACCAGCGGACTGCGTGATTCGAGCAGCGTCTGCCCCAGTTGGGTGCCCACCAGGGCAACCAACGCCACCGTCGACGCTCGCCGCCTCCTACCGCTCGCCCGGGCCAGAAGCCACGCTGCCAGCGCACCGATTGCCGTGGCACCGCCGCGGACAGCGATCGTCTGCCACAACGCATGAGCGTCCATCTGTTCGGACTTCTCGGATCCGTTCTCGGACGGGGTGCTCACCGCAAGCGCAGCAGCGGGCAAGGCGTCCGTCATCAGATTGACCAGTAGCAACTGCCTTGCGTTGAGCGGTGATTCGCCGGACAACGCAGAACCGATCAGCGCGAATGCGACTTCACCCGCGTTGCCTCCGAGCAAAACCCCTACCGCTGATCTGACCCGCCGCCACAATTGACTGCCCTCGTCCAATGCGTCGGTCAGTCCGCCGACACGGCCGTCGAGGAGCACGATGTCTGCGGCGCCGCGCGCCGGATCACTGTCGGTCGACGCCACCCCGATTCCCACGCTGGAAACTCGGATCGCCGCAGCATCGTTCGCGCCGTCACCGACCATGGCGCACACCCGCCCGTCGGTCTCCAACGCTTGCACGATCTCGACCTTCTGCTCGGGTGTCACGCGCGCAAAGACGCTGCTGCCGCGGACCGCATCCCGTCTTTCGGCGCGAGAGAAGTTCTCCCAGTCAGGACCGGTGACAACATCCTCGCGTGCGACGTCCAACCCCAGTTCGGTGGCGACCGCGGCCGCTGTTGTCGGATGATCCCCGGTCAGCACGCGCACTTGCCGTCCGTCGCCTCGAAGTTCTCGAACAAGTTGCGTTGCTTCGGGTCTGAGCGTGTCCGAGAGTCCGAGAAGGCCGACCGCTTCCAACCCCTCGGAGCAACACTGTTCGAGAAATTGCGAGTCTTCGCCTGCGCGTCGCGCGTCGTGTTCCGACAACTCGCGCTGGGCGACGGCAACCACCCGCAGTCCGCGTCCGGCCATGCTTTGAACGTGCTTCGCCGACAAAGCATTCGGATCTCGTCCTGCTTCGGTCACGAATTCCGGCGAACCTTTGAGTGCGATCCGCCTGCCGAGCAAAGCTGCCGAGTACGGCCGCCCCGACCTGAACGGAACGAGGTTGTTCGCCTCGACGTCACCGAAAACCGAAGCATCGTCCAGAGCTTGCTGGGCTGCATCGACGACGGCGGCATCCGTCGAATGAAACACGCGATCGTCGCGACTTCCCAGGGCACTGCGCGCCGCAACTTCCAGAATCTCGCTTTCGTCCCAGCCGTCGACGCGTTCGACCGCGGCCACCCGTAGCTTGTTCTCGCTGAGGGTTCCGGTCTTGTCGAAGCAGACCACGTCGACACGACCGAGCGCTTCTATCGATCGTGGCGCACGAACCAACACTCCTGCTGCAGTGAGCCTTCGCGCTGCGGCCTGCTGAGCCAGAGTGGCAACCAGAGGCAGCCCCTCCGGCACGGCAGCCACAGCTACGGCCACACCTCCGGTGACGGCGCGGCGCAGACCGGTACCACGAAGCAGACCCGCGACTGTCACCAACGCCCCACCGCCGATACTGGCCGGCAGGGTCGCCCTCGTGAGTTCGCGAAGTCTGTTGGTCAGGCCCACAGCAGGTCCGGATCGGGACACACCGACATCGGCACGCCTGGTCACCGTTCGGGCTCCGATGGCCGTGACCACGCCACGACCGGATCCGGCAAGCACTGTTGTCCCTGCGTAGGCCATGCACCGTCGCTCGGCCAGTGGCATCCCAGGGGTCGGGTCGGTCTGCTTGTCGACGGGCAGGGACTCTCCCGTCAACGACGACTCGTCGACTTCCAGTGATTCGACGCTCAACAGGCGACAATCTGCGGGCACGATGTCCCCGGACTCGATTGCCACGACGTCACCGAGTTCGAGCGCGTCGGCCGCTGTCTCGACCGTGCCGTCGTTGGTTACTCGCCGAGCTACCGGTTCCTGAGTCCGCAAGAGCCGCTGCACCGCCCGCTCCGAATGAAGCCGTTGAACAGCGGACATCGCGGCATTGCCGACCAAGACCGAGCCGACCAGGACGGCGTCTACCGGTGAACCGAGGACTGCACTGGCAGCGGAGCCGGTCGCCAATACAGGCGTCAGTGGATCCGCCAATTCTGTTCGCAACGCCGATAATCCGTCACGGATCAACCTGAACCGTGCGGGCGCTCGCACACGAGCTTCCGCACGGTGCGGTGTATGTCGGATGGATTCGGATAGTTCGCGAACGACAGCATCACCGTCCATCTCATGCCAGGTATCGCTCGGAGTACCGACAGGGACGGGCGCTTTAATCACAGATCGGGACAAGGTGTATCCGGTCCACAGTCCCGCGGCCGAACCAGCCGTGACCGGCCCCGGCCCTGCCCCTCGAACTCCCGGAAGCATGATCAAGGCACCCAATGCCGAAGAACCTGAGGAGAGTTCGACACCGCGCCTCGTCGCTGTTCGAGCAGCCGGGAGCGCATGGACAACCCGCCACGCCCCGGCCAAGTCGGTGTGGATGTCGGCACTCACGTGCTCGCCACTCGGTGGTGAAATCCCGATGCGTAGCACTGCCTGTCCCGATATCGCCCTACTCGACACGATCGCAACTGTCCGACCCTCGGCCACCAACGCCGAGAGAGCCTCGCGCAGGCCGGCTTCGGCAGTCGATTGCGCCGGATAGAGCTCGTCGAATCCACTTCGCAGTGATCCGAGCCCGTCGTCGTCGATCGTGACGGCTGCAACCCCGGCCGCACGTATTTCGCCTATCAGTGTTTCCGCCAGACCTTTTCGCACGGGTCGCACGACCACTTCGGCGCCGCCGATGCGGTGCCTTCCCACTCCGACAGTTCCGTCGTTCAGAGCTTTCCTGGCTTGTTCCCACACTGCGACGCGATCCGACTCGGCCACCTCTCGTATGTCGGAAACCCGGAGCGAGTCGTCGAAGAGGACGCTCGGATCGACGAGGACGGTGTCAATACGATCGAGCATGCGTAGAGCCGCAGAGTCCGAAACGGCGGTGTGGTGCGTCCGCCACAGACCGTATGACACACCAGCAGCGAATGATTCGCGCGACATCCGAAGCGGCCGCGGCGCCGAAACCTTGATACTCGTCGCGACGGTGTCGCCGCCGGCAGAGACGGTAGCCAGTGCAGCCCCGGCCACCAACTGAACCCCTGCGATCCTGTCTGCGTAACGCTCCCCCGGACCACTCGGTTCAGGCCTCGTGGAAGAACCGCGACCGCCAGGTTCGAATGACCACACCCGCCGAGAGTTTCGCGCCGCCAGAGTTTCGCGCAGCAGCATCGTCCGCAGCCAGAAATCCACGCCCAATGACGCAGGCGCATAGGTCAGAACATCCGCGAACGACGTCGCCGACTCCAATGCGAAGTCGGTGAGCGAACGGCCAAGGCGCTGTTCGATTCGCCGACGCACCCGGGGTTGATAATTGATCGCCGACACCGCCGCCGAGACATAGGCGGAACCTGGGATTCGCGGGGCACCGAATATCGATCCCGCTGCTGCAGGAATCATCCCCACACCCGCCAACGCGAGGGTGCCGGTCCGCAACGCCACGTCACTGACAGCGGTTCGCGGAATCGTCGAACCGCCCACCAACGCGAGTCCCGACAACGCCAGGCGCGGCGGCAAAGTTGCCACCGACACCGCACGCCGGGCCATCGCTGAGAACATCAGTGAGTGGATCGAGTGTGCGAAGAACTGTGAGTTCGATCCTGTGACCGGCCGGCCGCCTTGTGGGAGTTTCCGCTCGATTCCTTCTTTACCTGTTCCGGCTTGCTCGTGCGGCCAACCGCCTTGACCTGGCGATCCGGCCGACCGCTCTTGCGATCCCATTCGTGGAGCACCAGGGCCGTGCCGCCGACTGCCAAGAGCACCGGCCATTCCACCAATCCCGCCGCACCCACGGCCGCCATCGTGAGAACCGCCGTCGGCGTCGAGGAACTACCCGCACGAATTCCGTCTCGGACGCCCTCCGCCGTTCCGCGTATCCCGCCCGTCACTCCACCGATCACTCCACCGCCGACGGCTCCGGCCACCGTCGTCGTTGCGTCTGCCACACCACGAACGACGCGGGTGGCTTCGTCCACAATCATCATCGGACGCTCCTATCAGCAGTCCATCGAAGAATTCAGTATTTGAGGCCATACCCAACGCTGACGGCGGCAATCACGATCCGATACATTTTTCGGCGAACCTGGCGAGGGCGCGCCATCGCCAGCGCCGTGAGAGGGTACGGTGCGGGATGCAGCGACCACCTTCATCGACGGGAGTTCCACACAGTGGCGATCATCGGAAATTCGGATCTCGACATCTTCCGAATCAGCTTGGGCGGCAACCCTTTCGGATGGACCGCGGACGAGAAGACGTCCTTCGAGATCCTCGACTCGTTCGCCGAAGCCGGTGCAAATTTCATCGACACCTCCGACTCGTACACGGCGTCGGCTCCCGGCAATTCCGGTGGGGAATCCGAAACGATCATCGGGAAATGGATCACCGATCGGGGACTGCAGAACGACATCGTCGTCGCCACCAAGGTCGGTAGCCATCCCGATTTCAAGGGCCTGAAGGCCGACAACATCGCGGCCGCAGCAGAGGCGTCGCTGCAGCGCCTGCAGACGGACTGCATCGATCTGTACTACGCGCATTTCGACGACCCGCAGACTCCGCTCGAGGAAACTCTCGAAGCCTTCAATGCGTTGGTCGTCGCGGGCAAGGTTCGCTATCTCGGAATCTCCAACTACAGCCCCGATCGCGTCCGGGAGTGGCTGCGAATCACCGAAGAGAACGGTTACGCCGCGCCGATCGCCCTGCAACCGCACTACAACCTGGTTCACCGCAAGTCGTACGAACCCGAACTTGCCCAGATCGCCACCGACAACAACATCAGCGTCTTCCCGTACTTCGCTCTCGCTTCCGGCTTCCTGACCGGAAAATACAAGACCCGCGCGGATATCGAAGGCAGCTCCCGCGAACGACTGACCGCCGGATACTTCAGCGACGCCGGACTCGACGTCGTCGCGGAACTGGCGACAATCGCGCAGGCACACGACAGCGAGATCTCGACCGTCGCGCTGGCCTGGCTGCTGACTCGACCGGGCATCACCGCACCGATCGCGAGCGTCAGCCGGCCCGAGCAGCTCCCGGCGCTACTGGACGCCCCGAATCTGGTGCTCTCGTCGAACGAACTGGACACTCTCGAACGGGTGTCGGCGGCAGTCGGAGCCTGAGATCAGGCAGTTTTGAGATGAGCGCCGAGGGCCGTGTTGTTGATCGTCCAGAACGACCAACCGTCATGGCTCTCGGTGTCGCCTGAGATGTGACCGGTGACGGCATTTGCGGCCGCGGTCGGATCAGGGAATCGGCGGCCTTCCATCGGTCCGCGCATGATCTCGACGACCTCGGTGGTTTCGTCGAAGCGCCCGACCCAGCGATATCCGTGGCAATCGGCTGTCATCTCGAGGCGATTGTCGACGACTTCGATCTCCTCGACACCGCTGGCGCGACGCTTCTTCGCGGCGACTGGCGACGTCTTACGCTTGGTCGCAACCGGGGTCTCGACGTAAATGCTCGGATCCTTGACCGCGGCCAAGCCCAGCGCATCCCAACGATCGTGACCGTGCACGACGCGCCCACGCGGAATCGCGTGATGGCCGGTGCGATTACGTCCGGGGCTGTCCATGATCCACAGGTCGACCTCGGCACGGATGTCGTCGGCGACCTCGTTGGAGGGCAACATGTAGAACTCGTGCGGATCTGCTGCCAGATCGACGAACACCCAGAACTCGGACCGGGTGTCGTCACTCTCGAGCGACTCGTCCTGACGCCTGGCCTGCCAGTCACCGTCGAGCTTGGAACGCACGCGGACGATTCGGCTGACACCGTCAGCGCCCGTCACCTCGACGGGATTACGACGTGAGTGCGTGAGACGGACAGCCTTGCCCCCACGCTGCGTAGCTTCGGAAATGAACGCATTGATGCCGCGGCTTGCGGTGTCTTCCATGATCGACCTGTCTCGAGCGGGTACGCCCGCATCACCGGATCGGCATCGGGGTCGAGCATTGAGCGAAATCCCGGCCTTTACTTCGATCGTGTGGCCGGTCAGTACCCCCGACCTTACAGCTCCGGCGACGGCCTGACTACGGCGCCCGACGCTCGTTCCCAGAGGTCAGCAGTGCAATGTCCCCGTAAAGCGCCGCCCGGTGAGCGAACATCAGCTCTTCCACACCGTCGAATTGATCCCCGACGTAGTGCGTGTTTGCAGCCGAAAGTTCACGTGAGCCGGAGCGCGCAAGTAGGTCGTCGATCCGGCTGTCGAGGCTCGCTGCATGCGCAACCGCGCGCTGCGAACTCAACTGATCCTCGGCCCGTGCGACCAGGTCACCGATCCGCGCGAGGGCCGCCACGCGCTCGACCAGCTGGTCCCAGACCGCGCCGAGCGCTTCCCTGCGCGAAGCGATTCCGGCTCGGGTTCCCTCGTCGCGTGCCAGTGCAGCCGCGTCGTCCAACTCCGCAAGAATCGAACGCAGCGCGACGGTGTCGACCGCGATCTGGGTGATCTCGTCGGCCAGGTCGAGTTGGTTGCGTTGAATGACGAAGTGGTCGGAATGCCACGCGCTGGAGCTTTCGATCCGGTCGAACAGATTCCCGGCGAGGTAAAGCAAGGCGTCGTACTCACCGGCGCGTCCCTCGGGTTCTGAATCGACCAGTCCGTCGAGGACTTCCGCGATGCGCCTTCCGGCATCGGCGATGACACCGGTTCCCTGGACCTTCCCGAACTGGGCGGCGAGTTTGTCGAGTGCTGCGTTTCCACTGCTGGCCACGACACCGAGCCCCACCGGCAGCTTGGCTGGAACCGGTGTACGGGTGAGCCCGGCAAAGAGAGCCTCGCGTTGCTCGACGTCGAGATGCAGGCCGTCGCGCCGGTCCTTGCGGATGGCACGGACACTGCTCGCGAAGTGACGATTGGAATGCACGATCGCCGATCGCATCGACTGAACGCGCTTCTCGAGCGCCTGCACCCGTCGTTCGAGGACAACCTGAACAGGGCCGATGCGAGTCGCGAGCAGTCGACGTCTGGTGCGGGCCAGCTCGTCGGTGAGATACCGCAACTCCGAGAAGCCGCCGATCTCCGGGAACGAACGTCCGACACTGCGCCGGTTCGCCAGGATCGATCGCGTCGACTCGTCCCCATACCCCCCGGCAATCAGCAGCGCGACATCATCGGACAACTCCGGCCGGTTCGACTCGACGGTTCCCGCCGCACACCACTCCCTCACTCGGGTGGAGATGAGCGTTCGCCGTTCGGTCACCGATGCCACGACAAAGACGTCGTCAGTTCCGTCTCTCATCTCACGGCCATCCGTCATCTCACGCCTCCTGCTGGGTGCCGGTTACCACTGTTCCAGAATCTGCCGACACGCGCCCGACCCCTGCGACCCAGCTCGACGCACCCCTGCCATACCGTAGGCGGGTGACCTCCCTGCGATCAGACGCGCACGCAGGTCACTCGCGCGCATCGAAGACTGATCCAGCAGTTCAACCGCTGCTTCCCGACCTCGCGATCGAACAACTTCAGTCCTTGTTGCAAGTACGTTCCTGGACTCTCGCGGAATGGTTCGCGATGGCCGACCAACGCGGATTCCTCGCGCCCGCGGCCAGTGTCCCGCTCTTCATGGAAGCCGCGCTGAAGTATCCCGAGCACCGCGAGGCGCTACTTCGCCTCGCCGGTCGACGCGGGCAGTACCTGGCGGAGCAGAACCCGGATTGGGCCCAGCTACGACGAATCGGATCACGCCGGGACGAGCTGTGGCTTTCGCCCGATCGGGACGACCGTACGGCCTGGTTCGATTACATACGTACGGTCGACCCGGAACTGGCGAGCGAAGAGCTCGAGATCGCTTGGGACGACGAGGCCACGGCAAGCCGGCTGCACTTCCTCGACCATCTCGACGTCGGGCTGGGTGAACACGACTACGCGCTCCTCGAGCGTGCACTCGACGATCCAGCCGTGCGGGTCCGTGAGCGTGCAATTCAACTACTACGGCAACTCCCCCGATCTCCGTTTGCCTCTCGAATGGTCACTCGGGCTCGGTCCTGGGTGCGGCTCGAGACGAAGCCCTTGCGGCCGCGCCTTGCCGTCCGATTGCCCGGCTCGCTCGACGACCTCGCATTTCGTGACGGCATCGAAGACGTCCACTACAAGAACAAGGGCATCCGGCGCTGGTGGTTACGGCAAGTCGTGACCGCCACTCCGCTGACGCTGTGGGAATCTATGGCCGGTTCGCCACGCGAGGCCCTCACCATCCCCATCGAGAAGCAATGGCGCGCAGTGATGATCGAATCATGGACTGCTGCAACCGTTCTCCAGAAGAACACCGCGTGGGCGTCGGCATTTCTGGAGCGGGACGGGCGCACGACCGACCGGAGAATCGTCGCCATCGCGGACCCACGCGAGCGCGTCGAGTACATCGTTGCCGGCCACGCGGACGAGTACCTTCTGGGCGTCGACGGCAGCGCACTACTCGACGGCATCGACCGCCCATGGCCCCTGGCCGTCGCCGAAAAGTTGTTGAATGCCTTGGAGAACGAAGCGATGGAGCATGCTGCGACGGGTGAGGACTTGGGCATCCACTCGCGTCACAGTCACTTTTCCACCCTGCGAAGCGTGCAGGCGCGCTTCCCTTTCGACGCCGTACCGCTCCTGCAGGACGCGGCGGCCCGAACGAGTGACCCCGGGTGGCAACACGCATTCACCGACAGCGCCGTCAACATCGAGCAGCGCCGACTCCGCTTGGACGTCCTGCGCAATCACCGCTGAACGACGAAGGGGCCGCATCCTTGGAACGGAATGCGACCCCTTCGTCGTTCGTGAAAGATCAGACCACGCTGACCATCTCGTGATCAGCCACACCGGCGGCCAACACCCGAAGGTGATCTTCGGTGCTGCCGAGGGTGTGCTCGATGGCGACGAGTCGGCTCACGTAGTGCCCCACCGGGTACTCTGCGGTCATACCGATACCACCATGCATCTGGATCGCCTCCTGGCCGATGAGCCGAGCCGAACGCCCGATCTGCAACTTCACCCGCGAAGCGATCACTGGATCGACGACGCCGTCGGCAAGGGACATCGTTGCGTACAGACTCATGCTGCGTGCCAACTCGAGCGAGACGTACAGGTCGGCGGCGCGGTGTGTCAGTGTCTGGAACTTTGCGAGGGGAACCCCGAATTGCTTACGCGTCTTGAGGTATTCGGTGGTCAGGCGTAGCGCCTCTTCCATCGCTCCGACAGCCTCGGCGCACAGCGCGGCCTGCTCACGGATCTGCGCGGCCTGGATCAGAGCAGTAGCGTCACCGCCCTCACCGAGTGCTTCGGCCGGCGTATCGGTGAACTCGATCTGCGCCCCGCGCAACCCGTCGTGAGTGGCGTAGGACTTGCGTACCAAACCGGAGGCATCGCTCTTGACGAGGAACAGTCCGACGCCACCGCCGGGGAGCGCAGCGCTCACGACCAAGATGTCCGCCGTCGCGCCGTGGCCGACGGGATTCTTGATACCGGTGATGGTCCAGCCGCCGTCGACCTGGGCCGCCGCGGTGGCCCGTTCGGTTGCCGGCCAACGGATTCCGGGTTCCTGGTCGGCGAACGCGAGGAACGTGGTGCCCTCGGCCACTCCGGGAAGAATCGACGAACGCTGCTCTGCACTGCCACCTTCGGAGATGAGGCCGCCCGGCGTCACGACCGCGTCGAGTAGCGGCTCGGGTGCCAAGCGTCGACCGATCTCGGTCATGACCGCGCCGATTTCCACTGGGCCGGCGTCCATGCCGCCGTCGTCCTCGGAGAATGTCAGGCCGAGCAAGCCGACCTCGGCCAACTGCTTCCAGACCTGCGGGCTCCACCCGGGATCGGAGTCGATGATCGCGTTGCGCTTCTCGGCGTCGTAGCTACGCGCGAGGAGATCCTTGGTGGTGTCGCGGAGAAGTTTTTGTTCGTCGTTGAGTTCGAAGTCCATGCCACGCCTCACAATCCGAGGATCGAGGAGGCGATGATGCTGCGCTGCACTTCGCTCGATCCGCTGTAGATGGATACCTTGCGGTAGTTCAGGTACGTCGGGGCAGTGTGCTGTGCCCAGCTCGCGGAGGCGATGTCGCTGCCCGCGTCGTACGGCAGTGAATCAGGGCCGGCCACGTCCATCAGCAGTTCGACGCTCGCCTGCTGCAATTCGGAGCCACGAAGCTTGAGCAGCGACGACGCCGGGTTCGGCTGGCCGTCAGCGGAACTGGCGACCACCCGGAGCTGAGTGAGCTCGAGGGCAAGCAATTCGTTTTCGAGTTCGGCGAGGCGCGCAGCGAAGAGCGGATCTTCGAGCAGTGTTCCGTTACCGACCTTGACCTCGGCAGCGCGAGCCTTGGCCTGGGCCAGACGAACCTTCGAGAAACCGACGCGGGTGACACCGGTTCGCTCGTTGCCGAGCAGGAACTTGGCGTAGCCCCAGCCCTGGTTCTCTTCACCGACCAGGTTCTCTCCCGGAACGCGGACGTCCTCGAAGAACACTTCGTTGACCTCGTAGCCGCCGTCGATCAGCTTGATCGGGCGGACCGTGACGCCAGGCGTCTTCAGATCGACAAGGATGAACGAGATGCCGGCCTGACGCTTGGGCGCATCGGGATTGGTGCGCACCAGGCAGAAGATCCAGTCGGCGTACTGTCCCAGCGTCGTCCAGGTCTTCTGACCATTGATGACCCAGTCGTCGCCGTCGCGGACCGCACGGGTCTTGAGCGAAGCGAGATCGGAACCGGCCTCGGGTTCGGAGAATCCCTGGCACCACCAGATGTCGAGGTTCGCAGTCGCCGGAAGGAACTTCTCCTTCTGCTCCTGCGAGCCGAAGGCCGCGATGACCGGACCGACCATGTTGGCGTTGAACGCCAAAGGTTCGGGAACCGACGCAAGCTGCAGTTCGTCGAGCCAGATGTTGTGCTGGACCGGGGTCCAGTCCTTGCCGCCCCACTCGACCGGCCAGTGCGGTACCGCCAGACCGTGAGCGTTGAGGATCTGCTGCGCCTCGACCATACGGTCGCGCCCCAACTCCTCGCCGTGGGCGTACGCCTCCCTGATGTCCGCGGGGATTTGCGTACGGAAGAACGTCCGCATCTCGTCGCGGAACGCTAGTTCCTCGTCGGTCAATGCCAGGTTCATCGGGATTCCTTCGCACTCGAAACCGGATTCATGTTCGGTTCGACCGTACCCCGACAGCTATGGAGGCGGAACAGGTACCGCAAAAGACGGCACTCGGGGCCGACCTCCTACACGGTTTTCAGGACCAACAGGTAACCCCCGCCCGCGGCGTCGATGCTTGTTTCGACATTCAACGCGGGAGCCAGACGCGACAACCGATCGATCAGCCAATCCGACGCTTCCTGGGCGTCGTCCTTGCCGGGGCAGCGAGCGACGGCGACGCGGCCACCCTTTCGCTCGAGCTGCTCCACGACCCCGATGATCGGAGCGGGATCCACGACGAACAGCCGATCCGGCCATTCCACAACAGGTTTGACCGCACCCTTCTTGGTGTTGCATGCGCGGTGCGCCAAGCGTTCGACGCCGCCTTTGGTCTTGCCACCCTTTTTTGCGGTGTTGATGCTGTCGATACTCGGGCCGCGCGGATCATTGACGGACATGTCGGGATCGACCGGTTCGTCACACAGCCAGCAGCGCCAGGATTCACGTTCGCCGACTTCTTGAAGGGTGCTCATGTGGCAACGGTACCGTGCGCACTTTCGGCTGCTTCCGCTACCAAAAGTGCGCACGGGGGCCGAAGGCCCTACATGTCTGCAATCGCCTCGAGCGGCTTCGTCTTGGCCGCTCGGTTGGCCGGCCACAGCGCCGCCAAGACACCCACCACACCCGAGCCGATCAGCATTCCGACCACCTGACCCCACGGGATCGTGATCTTGTCGAGGCCCTGATCCGCGAGAGTGCTCACGAAGGCCCAACCGAACGCGATGCCGAGAACAACTCCGACCGCCGCGCCGTACACCGCGATGAGCACCGACTCGAGGTAGATCGTGCGTCGCATCTGTCCGCGCTGCATGCCGACAGCTCGCAGCATTCCGATTTCTCGTCGCCGCTCGACCACCGACAGTGCCAGGGTGTTGATGATGCCCAGGATTGCGATCACGACCGCGAGTGCAAGCAGTCCGTAGAGGATCGCCAACAACGTGTTGATCTGCTGGCCCTGAGTTCCCTTGAACTCCTCACGATCCTGCACCTGGACGACGACGTACTTCTCCGTGGCCGTTTCGAGCTCGGATCGCAGTGTTGTCAGATCCGCGCCAGGCTTCGCCTTCACCAGCACCACGAAGTCCGGCAGACTCTCGGCCGGCATCAGCTTCCGATACGCCTCGTCCGAGACGATCCACGAGCCGATCAGCTGGTTGTCCTCGAACACTCCCGCGACAACCGTCTGGTACTCGACGCCGCCGGGACCGGTCAACGTCTGGGTCGAGCCGACAGTCCAACCCTTGTCGTCCGCAGTCGACTTCGAGACGAGCATGTTGTTGCCGGTCAGATCGACCGTGCCCTCGAGGATCTTGTATTCGAGCACGCCTTCGATCGGGCCGTCGAACGAAGCGCCCTGCTCGTCATCACCGTCGACCTTCGCACGCACTCCGTGCAACGACGTTGCGCTCTGCACGTCGGGCACTTGTCGGACCGCGTCGGCCGCACCTCGCGGCACGCCGATCGCGTTGGGACCGGTCAGGATGTAGTCGGCCGAAACACCCACGTCGACAAGAGCATTGATGCTCGCCTTGGCTGAGGAACCGAACACTCCGATGACCGTCACCAGCATCAGACCGAGAGTCAACGCGAATGCCGTTGCGGCCGTGCGACGGGGATTGCGCACCGCATTGGTACGGGCCAATCGCCCGATGGCACCGAACGGCTTGGCGAACACGGCACCGAGCGCGCCGACGATCGGCCGCGACAGCGCGGGAGCCCCGAGAAGCACCGCGATGATCAACGAGAACGCACCGAGCCCGACGATCAGCGCCGCGCCACCACCGGTACCGCGAGAGCCGAACACGAGCAGTGCCACACCGATCACGCCGAGAATCGCACCGATCAACGTCCGCACTCGCAGTGAGTCGCCGGTGGAGGCGAACTCCTCACGCATGGCCGCCACCGGCGGGATCTTCGACGCACGACGAGCCGGGGCGTAAGCGCTGAGCGTCGTGACGACGACGCCGACCACCAACGCGACGATGATCGTGCGGGCACCCACCTGGAGCGGGCCTTCCGGCAGACCGACGTCGAATGTGTTGAGGAGACTGCGCAATCCGTAGGCGAGACCGATACCGCCGAGCAGACCGATGATGCTGCCGATGAGTCCGACCACGAGCGCCTCGGTGACCACCGAACGGCCGACCTGCGCTCGGCTCGCACCGATCGCGCGCAGCAGCGCCAGCTCACGAAGACGCTGCGCCACGATCATCGAGAAGGTGTTGTAGATGATGAACGTTCCGACGAGTAGAGCAATCGCGCCGAACGCCAACAGGAAGTAGTTGATGAAGCTCAGCGCCGAGTCGACCTCGGCCTTGGTCTCCTCACGAACCTGGTCGCCGGTCTGCACCTTGAGATCGGGGAAAACCTGCTCGACGCGTTGCTGCAGTTCCGTCTGCGACACCCCGTCGCCCGCGACGTCGATGTACTCGACGTGTTGGCCGTCGGTGAAGAGTCCACGGGCCTGCTCGTCGGTGAAGAGCGCGCCGATGAACCCGCCGGTGTCACTGCCCGCCCCCTCGTAGATGCCGGACAACGTCACGTCCACGATTCCGCGGGCCGGTGCCAGAACCTTGGCGGAGTCCCCCACCTTCAGTCCGGCTCGCTCGGCGGCGCTGGTGTTCAGCGCGACCTGACCGGTCTGCGTCGGAGGCGCGCCCTCGACGAAGGTGTCGGGTTCGGCAATCGCCTGGCCCGGCGGTAGGTAGGACTGCCCGATACTCGGCGCACCGCCGGTCTGAACAGCGCCGCCGTCTGCGTTGATCAGGACGATCTGTCCGCTGACAGCCGGCGCCACCGCTCGGACACCGTCGACTGCGGCAAGTTTGTCGACATCCTCGACCGGAACGCCACTGGTGTTGCGCTCTTCCATCGATACCCGGACGTCGACGCCCTGGGCGGTGTTCTCGAAGATCGAATCGAAAGTCTTCTGGAGGGTGTCGGTGAAAACGAACGACCCCGCGACAAAAGCCGTGCCGAGCACCACGGAGAGAACCGTCAGCGCAAGTCGCACCTTGTGTGCCGCCAAGTTGCGCAGGGAAACCTTGCGCATCGGCGAGTTACTTACCGAAGCCATGTGCTCAAGCCCCGGCTTCCACGTTCACGACCGCCTGCGGAGCGTCCAGACGCTTCATCCGGTCGAGGACCGAATCCGCCGTAGGCTCGCGCAATTCGTCGACGATCTTGCCGTCCGCGAGGAACACCACCCGGTCGGCATACGCCGCTGCCCGCGGATCGTGCGTCACGATCACCACGGTCTGGTTGAACTCGTCGACGGCCGCCCGCAGGATCGAGAGCACCTCACCGGAGGACTTCGAATCGAGGTTTCCGGTCGGCTCGTCGCCGAAGATGATCTCCGGCTGACCCGCCAGCGCACGCGCACACGCCACACGCTGCTGCTGACCACCCGAGAGCTCTCCCGGCCGATGATCGAGGCGATCCCCGAGACCCAGCTTGGTCAGGACGCTGTTCAACCAGGTCGGGTCCGCTTTGCGTCCCGCGATGTCGAGCGGCAACGTGATGTTCTCGAGCGCGGTCAGGGTCGGCACCAGGTTGAACGCCTGGAAAACGAAACCGATGCGATCGCGTCGCAATTGGGTCATCTGTTTGTCGGAAAGCGTCGTGAGTTCCGTGTCACCGATGAGAACAGAACCCGAACTGGCGGAATCCAGACCGGCGAGGCAATGCATCAGCGTCGACTTACCGGAACCGGACGGCCCCATGATCGCCGTGAACTCACCGCGGGCGAAATCTGCGGACACCGAACTGAGGGCGTGCACCTGGGTATCTCCGGTGCCGTAGGTCTTGGACAGGCCGACTGCGCGGGCCGCGACATCCTGGGCGTGCGAACTCATGATCGCCTTTCCTGTTCACTTCGGTGCTACTTTGCGGGCGTGACGGGCGCCCGTGAAAACACGGACGCCCGCAATGGTTGGTTCCATCCTGTCGGGTGGCGGGCGCGCCCGCCATCGGGGACCACCCTGATATCTGCGGCCGAGCCGGTCAGGGTCGGGGGAATGCGACCCCTCCTGCTTGTGCGCATTGACTGGAAACAGCGATACGAAGACCGGGCGCACATTAACCTTGTGACACCAATCACACGAGAGAGGCGGCCGAATGTCCGACGCCACCGCTGGAATCATTTTCGATCGGCTAGAGCACTGGGCGACGGTCAAGCCTGATCAAGCAGCGATGACCTTCCAAGGGACCGAATTCACGTGGGCTCAGTGGCGGGACCGCATCTTGCGTATCGCCGCCGCCCTCGCCGAATCAGGCATCGGTGCCGGCGACACTGTCGCGTTCGTCGACAAGAATCATCTGTCCTGTCTCGAAGTCACCTACGCCGCCTCACTACTCGGCGCCGCGAATGTCGTTCCCAACTGGCGACTTTCGAGCGAAGAGCTGGATTACGTCCTCGCGGACTGTGGCGCTCGCATTCTGTTCGTCGGCAGCGAACTACTCCCCCAGGTCGTCGCGATGCGAGACCGCTTGACGGCCGTCGAATCGATCTTCGCCGTCGGCGGTGAACACGACGAATTCGAGCCGTGGATCGACGAGGTCACACCGCTGCACTCCCGCCCCGAGGTGAGCCCCGATGCCACCGCTCTGGTTCTCTACAGTTCCGGGACGACCGGTCGCCCCAAGGGTGTCCAGCTCACGCATCGAAACCTGTTCGCGCACAGCAACAATGTCCTCGAAATCCTGCCGGCCCACGAGGATCACCGATTCTTGATCGCGATGCCGATGTTCCACGTCGGCGGAACGTGCTACGCCATCATGGCAATTCACACCGGTGGCCGCTGTTACTTCACGAGAGAAGCCGACGGACCGTCGATCTTCGCCGGTCTCGCCGCCGGAGCCAACATCGCCTTTCTCGTCCCACCGGTCATTGCCGGAGTCCTGGCCGCAGGCGAGCAGGCGGTCGCCGCCTTCAAAGCATTCAAACGCATCACCTACGGCGCCGCCCCCATGCCGCTCCCACTGTTGCGCGCGGCACTCGCAGCGTGGCCGGACACCGAATTCGTGCAGGTCTACGGCATGACCGAAATGGCAGGCGTCATTACCGCGTTGATGCCGGACGTTCACCGCGACGAGTCGCAGGTCGAGCGCATGGCATCAGCAGGTACGGCGATCCCCGGCGTCGAGATGCGCGTGGTGGACCCCGTCACGCTCGAGGACGTGCCCACCGGAACGACCGGTGAACTGTGGTGGCGATCCGAACAGTGCACACCCGGATACCTGGGCAAGCCTGAGGCGACGGCCGAAACGATTACCGCAGACGGGTGGCTACGTAGCGGCGACATGGGCCGCGCCGACTCCGACGGCTTCGTCTTCATCGAGGACCGCCTCAAGGACATGATCATCACCGGCGGCGAGAACGTCTACTCCCCCGAGATCGAACGAGTACTGGTGGAGCATCCGGCAATCGCCGAGGTCGCGGTCATCGGCGTTCCCGACGACCGTTGGGGTGAAACCGTCAAGGCTGTCGTGGTTCTCACTGCCGAAGCGCAGATCGACGAAGCCGAACTGATCACCTATACACAGGAACGCCTCGCAAAGTTCAAGTGCCCGACCAGTATCGACGTCGTCGAGATTCTTCCCCGCAATCCCACCGGAAAGATCCTCAAACGCGACCTCCGCAAACCGTACTGGGAGAACCGCGAACACAAACTGGTCTGAGTTCGCGTGCTGTAATGGGGCGGTGACTTCGCGCCGCCCCACCACACCCAATCCGACCGATCCGTGCCCGTGCGGCACCGGCAACGCGTTGGCCGAATGCTGCGGCAGGTACATCAGCGGAGTAGCGCACGCACCGACCGCCGAAACCCTGATGCGTTCGCGTTACACGGCTTTCGCTGTGATGGACGACGAATATCTCACGCAGACTTGGCATCCCGACCATCGCCCAGCCCAACTCGATCTCGACCCCGACCAGAAATGGCTCCGGTTGGAGATCCTGGACACCGAACGGGGCGGGCTGTTCGATTCCGACGGCGTCGTGGAATTTCGCGCTCACTACACATTCGGACGCGAGCGGGGAATGCTCCACGAACGCAGTCGATTTGCGCGAACAGAGGGTAAGTGGCTCTATGTCGACGGCGATATCGGTTAGGTAACTCCGGGCACCGCCGCCGCGGATCCCGATAACGCGAGCCCTACGATCGAGTCATGACAACGAACCGGACGAGATCATTTGCCGCTGTCGCTGCCATCGCAGTGGGCGTGAGCCTGACTGCCTGTTCGCAGGACGCGGAGACCACTCCCACGGCAGCCACCTCGGCCGTCACCTCGACCTCGAGTGCAGCAGCGTCGACCACAGAACCAGTCCCGACGGACAGCTCCGACAAGACGTCGGCTGCGGGCACCGAATCCAAGCTCACCGTCGTCGACATCCGAGTGGGCGAGCACGACGGATTCGATCGTGTCGTCTACGAAATGGGCGGAACCGGCACACCCGGTTGGCGCGTCAAGTACGTCGACGCGGCGACGCAGGAAGGCAGCGGTAAGCCCGTGGACATCAAGGGTGCCGCAGTGATCCAGGTCCTGATCGACGGTTCCGCATATCCCTTCGACAGCGGAGTCGAGCAGTACTCCGGCCCCAACCCGGTCCCCGGCGTCGGCGGAGTCGTGACCGAGGTCAACGGGTCCAACGTCTTCGAGGGAGTCACGCAGTCGTTCATCGGCGTGACCGAGAAGCAGCCGTTCACGGTCACGACGCTCAGCGACCCTCCTCGCGTGGTGGTCGACGTGGCCCGCTGAGGCCGCACTTGACCTGAAGTTTGGTTGAGGTTCTACCTTCGTGTCGTACCGGCCACGTAATCTTCGTGGCCGGCGACCGGAGGGGCGAAGTCATGAGTATGGAAGTCACCGCGTGGAACGCGATGTACAACGCGATGCACGCGCAAGAAGATCGGCGCCCGTTCTCGAAGGCGACACTGAAGCGGATCGCGACGTTCGCAGTTCCACAGAAACGCAACCTCAGCTGGTACCTCGTACTGAGTGTCGTCACTGCTGCGCTTGCCGTGGCAACACCTGTCCTGGCCGGGCGCGTGGTCAACGCGATAGTCGGCGGCGACGCCGTCGACGTGGTCGTCAAACTTGCCGCCCTGATCGCACTGGTTGCACTTCTCGAAGCCGCTCTGGGACTGTTGACCCGGTGGCTCTCGGCCAGCATCGGCGAAGACCTGATCCTGCATCTGCGCACCACCGTCTTCGATCACGTCCAGAAGATGCCCATCGCGTTCTTCACCAGAACTCGAACCGGAGCACTGGTCAGCCGTCTCAACAACGACGTCATCGGCGCTCAGCGCGCCTTCAGCGACACCTTGTCCGGAGTGGTCAGCAATCTGGTCACCCTGGTGATCACGCTGATCGTCATGCTCGGGATCTCCTGGCAGATCACCGTCCTCGCGCTGCTACTTCTCCCGATCTTCGTCATCCCCGCACGGCGCATGGGCGCAAAACTTGCAGCACTCAATCGTGAAGCAGCCAACCATAATTCGCTCATGAGCACCCAGATGACGGAGCGGTTCTCCGCTCCCGGCGCGACTCTGGTCAAGCTGTTCGGCCGCCCGTCGCAAGAATCTGCGGAGTTCGCGGTTCGCGCCAGGCGTGTGCGCAACATCGGAGTCCGGACCGCAATGCTGCAGTCCGTCTTCGTCACAGCACTGACGCTGGTCTCGGCCCTTGCTCTTGCCCTCGTCTACGGACTCGGCGGCTTCTACGCGCTGCGCGGACAGTTGGACGCCGGCGCCGTCGTGGCGATGGCACTGTTGTTGACGCGGCTGTACTCACCGTTGACCGCACTGGCCAGCGCCCGGGTGGACGTCATGAGCGCCCTGGTCAGCTTCGAGCGGGTATTCGAGATTCTCGATCTGGCGCCGCTCATCACCGAGAAGCCCGATGCACGCACGGTGCCGCAGGGCCCGGTGTCCGTCGAGTTCAAGAACGTCACTTTTGCTTACCCATCCGCGGACAAGGTGTCTCTCGCGTCCCTGGAGGAAGTCGCGATCCTCGACACCCGCGGCGGCGAGGACGTGTTGCACGACCTGTCGTTCCGCACCGAAGCAGGACAGATGGTCGCCTTGGTCGGCACGTCCGGTGCCGGAAAGTCGACCGTGGCGCAGATGATTCCGCGCCTCTACGACATCGACTCCGGTTCGGTCGAGTTGGGCGGCGTCGACGTCCGCGACCTCAGTGCCGATTCCATCCGGGAGACCGTCGGCATGGTCACGCAGGACGGGCACCTGTTCCACGAGAGCCTTCGATCCAACCTGCTCCTTGCGCGACCGGATGCCACCGAAGAAGATCTGCGTGAGGTTCTGGAGCGCGCACGGCTCACCGACCTGGTTGCGTCGCTGCCCGACGGACTGGAGACCGTGGTGGGTGAACGCGGTTACCGCCTCTCGGGCGGCGAGCGTCAACGCCTGACCATCGCACGCCTGCTCCTGGCCCAGCCTCGCGTCGTCATCTTGGACGAGGCCACCGCGCATCTCGACTCGACGTCGGAAGCTGCGCTTCAGGAAGCACTCGGCGAAGCACTCGCCGGGCGGACTGCGGTGGTGATCGCTCACCGATTGTCGACGATCCGTTCCGCGGACCTGATCCTTGTCGTCGAGGCAGGCCAGATCGTCGAGCGCGGCAACCATGAGGAACTGCTCGCGCGCGGCGGCCGCTACGCCGAGTTGTACCGCACGCAGTTCGACACCAACGCCCGGAAGAACGGCGCCCTCGCACCGACGCCGATCTGATACCGCGCAGCGCCTTGCCCCCCCACACAGAAAACAGGCGCTGTCCTCCTCGCGGAGGGCAGCGCCTGTTTCAGTCTTCATGACAGTCGTTGAAGCTGTATGTCAGTCGTTGTAGCGATCGCGTCCGCCACCGCGGCGGTCGTCACGTCCACCACGATCGTCCCGGCCACCACGGTCGCCACGGCCACTCGGACGACCCTGCGGCGGCCCGAAATCAGGCTGCAGCTGGATCAGGACGCCGGAGATGCGTGTGCGACGCAAAGCTTCGAGAGTCTCGTTGGAGAGGTCGGCCGGCAGCTCGACGATGCTGTGATCCGGGCGAATGCTGATGTGCCCGAAGTCGCTTCGACGAAGCCCACCCTCGTTGGCGATGGCACCGACGATGGCACCCGGAACGACGCGGTGACGCTTGCCGACTGCAATGCGGTACGCGGCCAGCTCCTGGCCCTCGGGCCCACGCGAGCGCGGGGCCGGGCCATCGTCGAAACGACGGGGAGGACGTGGTTCACGAGGCTCGCGCTCACGACGCGGCGGTGCCGGCGGCTCGGGAGAAAGCAAGAATGCTTCGCCGTCGCGCGACTGCAACGCCAGAGCGGCAGCGATGTCGATGAGCGGAACGTCGTGTTCCTGGTCGTAGTCCTCGATCATCTTGCGGAACATCGCGAGATTCTCCGAGGCCAGGCTCTCGGTGATGGAGTCACCGAACTTGGCCACGCGCTGGGCGTTGACGTCGTCGACACTGGGAAGCTGCATCTCCGCAAGCGGCTGACGGGTCGCCTTCTCGATGGACTTGAGCAGATGACGCTCACGCGGGGCGACGAACAGCAACGCGTCACCCTGACGACCGGCGCGGCCGGTACGACCGATGCGGTGGACGTACGACTCCGTGTCATGAGGGATGTCGTAGTTGACGACGTGGGAGATTCGATCCACGTCGAGGCCTCGAGCAGCAACGTCGGTCGCGACGAGGATGTCGAGGGCGCCGTTCTTGAGCTGACCGATGGTCCGCTCACGCTGGGCCTGGACGATGTCACCGTTGATCGCGGCAGCCGAGTGCCCGCGGGCGCGCAGCTTCTCCGCCAGGTCTTCGGTGGCCTGCTTGGTACGGACGAAGATGATCATCGCCTCGAATGCCTCGACCTCGAGGACTCGGGTCAGTGCATCGAGCTTGCGCTGATGAGCAACCTGAATGTAGCGCTGCGTGATGTTCGAGGCGGTCGACGTCTTGGACTTGACGGTGATCTCGACCGGATTGTTCAGGTACTGCTTCGAGATCCGGCGAATCGAGCCGGGCATCGTTGCGGAGAACAGGGCGACCTGCTTGTCGCCGGGGGTGTCGCGGAGGATGCGCTCGACGTCCTCCTGGAACCCCATCTTGAGCATCTCGTCGGCCTCGTCGAGAACGAGGTACTTGAGATTGGTCAGATCCAGGGTGCCCTTTTCGAGATGGTCGATGACACGACCCGGGGTACCGACGACGACGTGTGCGCCGCGGCGCAGGCCCGACAGCTGGACGCCGTAGCTCTGGCCACCGTAGATCGGCAGGACGTTGAGTCCGGGGATGTGCGCGGAGTACTTGCCGAAGGCCTCGGCAACCTGAAGCGCCAGCTCACGCGTGGGAGCAAGCACCAGCGCCTGGGTCTGCTTGATCGACGTGTCGATCCGCGACAGAACGGGAACTGCGAAGGCTGCGGTCTTGCCGGTACCGGTCTGTGCGAGACCGACGACGTCCTTGCCTTCGAGCAGTGGCGGAATGGTGGCAGCCTGAATGGGCGAGGGCGACTCGTAGCCCACGTCTGACAGTGCCTTCAGTACCCGATCATCGATGTCGAGGTCGGCAAATGTTGGGGGTTCGGGGTCACGCTCAATATCACTCATTTGACCAGCAGTTTAGCGGATAGAGTATAGACACGACGACATACCGGGGGTGCTTTTACGACAGATCCACCCTCCCAGCGGGTTTCGCCTAGCGTAGGAAGCATGACCGCAGCCACCGCAGCCACCCCCTCCCAGACCGTTGTCGCGATTGCCCAATTCGCCCCGGGGACGGACAAGAAAGCCAACCTCGAATCACTGCGATCACTGGCTTCCGATGCAGCAGCACGCGGCGCGAAAGTTGTCGTGGCGCCGGAATACTCGATGTTCACCGCACCGAAGACGGATGAGCGTTTGATCGAGTCCGCGGAGGACCTGGACGGCGAATTCGGTTCGGCGCTGGCGTCGGTCGCCGCGGAGTTCGGAATCTTCCTCGTGGCAGGAATGAACGAGCGGATCGACGACGTGAGCAGAATCTCCAACACCCTCGTCGCGATGGACCCGAACGGCGAACTGGTGGCGACCTACCGGAAACTGCATCTCTACGACGCTTTCGGTTACCAGGAGTCGGCCGTGATCCGCGCGGGCGAGATCACCGAACCGCAGACTTTCGGGTGCGACGGCCTGACCTTCGGCCTCCAGACCTGCTACGACCTGCGCTTCCCGGAAGTCACCCGGCGCATCGTCGACGTCGGCGCAGACATCTTGCTCCTGCCCGCCCAGTGGGTGCCGGGTCCGCTCAAGGAAGACCACTGGACCACTCTCGTGCGCGCCCGGGCCATCGAGAACACGATGTACATCGCAGCGGCAGATCAGAGCGCGCGCGGCGGCGCGGGTGCCAGCATGATCGTCGACCCGATGGGCGTCGTGATGTGTTCACTTGGCGAGCAGGTCGGGGTCGCCACCGCACTCGTTTCGGCTGCTCGCATCGCCGAGGTACGCGAGAAGAATCCCGCTCTCGCGCTGCGGAGGTTCACAGTCTCGTCGCGGTGACCTGCAGCGAGTAGCGTCGAACTGGTCGGGGTTCGAGCTTCTCGAGGACAACGCAGTGACCCAGTATCGGGATCGATCTTCCGCCGGCAAATTTCTGGCCGGGCGGCTCGAGACCTTGCGTATCGACAAGCCCGTCGTTCTCGGACTCCCGCGCGGCGGAGTTCCGGTCGCAGCCGAGGTGGCTGCGGCATTGAACGCTCCGCTCGACATCGTGGTGGTGCGCAAGCTCGGCAGTCCGTACAACCCGGAACTGGCGATGGGCGCCATCGGTGAGGGCGGCGTGCGGGTCCTCAACCACGACGTCATCGCAGCGGTTCGCGTCTCGAAAAGAGAACTCGTCGCCGTCGAACGCGACGAGCGAACCGAATTGGAACGGCGGGCGCATCTCCTGCGCGAGGGGCGGACCCCGGTTTCCCTCCACGGACGCACTGCGGTGATCGTCGACGACGGAATGGCTACGGGCGCGAGTGCCGCGGTTGCCTGCCGATGCGCGCGCACCGCGGGTGCTGCCGCCGTGATCGTCGCGGTCCCAGTAGCGTCCCCCGAAGCCATGAGAGTGATCGCGTGCTCCGCCGATCGGGTCGTCTGCCCCTTCGTTCCTGCCCTGTTAGGCGGCGTCGGTGCTGCATTCGAGGACTTCCATCAACTCAGCGACGACGAAGTACTGTCCTTCCTCGCCTGAGTGCACACCTCTCCAGCCTGAGCACAGTCCAAGAGATCTCTGAGAATTTGTGATGTGTGCAACATTTCGCTCCTCGGTGCCGATAGCCCAAATGGAACAAAAAGAATTCGGCTTTCTGGAGGAACCGTGACCATCTCGACCGATACCGTCGACGCCGTCGCAGCTGCGTGCCGTGACCGCCTGGGCGACCCTTCCGCCTGGGTTGCGTCAGACGCTTATCGACAGAGCCTCGCCCTGTGCATCATCGAATCCGTTCAGTCCACGTCGGGCCACAGCGAAGTGACCGTCGTCGATCGCTACCTGGCGTACCGGAAAGCCCGCGAGGACAAACCCGTCACGGATGGCGCACGCGAACTACTCCGCACCTTCGAGGAAGCCGGCAGTTCGGACCAGTGGGCAGGCAAGATCGGCTCGTACAAGCGTCGCTACACGGCGACGGGTGTCCCGATCGAGGCACGGCACATCCAACAGGTCGCCGAGAAACTCCATCACTTGCGGATCAACAGCGTCGAGGACCTGCTGTCGGCCGCCGATTCCGACAACGCTCTCGAAGCCGTTCACCATGCCTGGGTGGACGCGTGCGGAGACGGTTCCGAAGTGACCTGGGCCCACCTGTTGATGTTGGCCGGAATTCCGCACACCGATCTGGGGACCGCTGCCGACACCTTCATCAGCGCGACACTCGGCACCACCGAGTTGCCGGGAGACACCTCGGAGATCCTTGCAGCTACTGCAGAGCAACTCGGAGTGGACCCGGACCGATTGGACTACGCAATTCGGCGGTGGCTGTCCGTGCACGGTCGCACGCTCCAACACGTCGCCTGAGTACCTGTAAACAGGCGGTCACACTAAACTGCAGGTCAGCGCCCGACCAGTTCTACCGAATAGTAACGACAGTGCAAAATGACGACTAATGTGATGCAATGCACATCAGAAATGTCAGTAGTCACTGGAGGGGTCAATAGTGCGCGAGTTCTCAGTTCCACAGTCGTTCTCAATTCCGGAGAACGTATCCATGGCCGACTCCGTGTTCCGTCACGCCGAAGAAGACCCCACATTCGTGCCTTTCAAGAGGCCGTCGAACGGTGGATGGGTCGACGTCACTGCAGCTGAATTCGCGAAGCAGGTCTCCTCAGTTGCCAAGGGCCTGATCGCTTCGGGCGTCGAGCTCGGCGACCGCGTCGCTATCCTGTCAGCGACTCGCTACGAGTGGGTCGTTCTCGACTACGCCATCTGGACTGCAGGCGGATGCACCGTCGCGATCTACGAGACCTCCTCCCCTGATCAGGCGCAGTGGATCCTCGAGGATTCAGCGACGACACTTCTGGTCGTCGAAACGGCCAAGCACGCGGAGACTCACAAGGAAGTCGCCGACGGCGCAGAAGCCCTCCGCGAGGTTCTTGTCATCGAGTCGGGTGCGATCGACGAGCTGTCCAGTCGCGGTTCGGCAATCACCGACGAAGAACTGCACACTCGTCGTCACCAGGTCACCGCTGCCTCGCCCGCGACCCTGATCTACACCTCCGGGACCACCGGACGCCCCAAGGGCGTCCAGCTGACGCACTCCAACTTCTACGCCGAGTCCAACGCCTGCCGCCTGGCGATGCCGGAGTCGATGGTCCCCGGCAAGAAGACTCTGATGTTCCTGCCGCTTGCCCACGTATTCGCGCGGGCGATCTCCTTCGGCGCTTTCGACGCCAAGGTCACCGTCGCCCACACGTCGGACCTGACGACGCTGCTCGAGCAGTTCGCCGGCTTCAAGCCCAACTTCATCCTCTCGGTGCCCCGCGTGTTCGAGAAGGTGTACAACTCGGCTCGCCAGAAGGCAGTCGACGGCGGTAAGGGCAGCATCTTCGACAAGGCTGCTGCCACCGCCATCGAATACAGCGAATCCCTCGAAAAGGGTGGCCCCGGCCTGGCACTCAAGCTCAAGCACGCGGTATTCGACAAGCTCGTCTACTCGAAGTTGCGCGCAGCTCTGGGTGGCGAGTGCGAGCGTGCAGTCTCCGGTGGCGCAGCCCTCGGCGCGCGTCTCGGCCACTACTTCCGCGGCGTCGGCATCCCGATCTACGAGGGCTACGGACTCACGGAGACCAGCGCCGCAATCACCGTCAACACCTCGAGTGCGCAGCGCGTCGGCACCGTCGGCAAGCCGATCAACGGCCATGCAGCACGGATCGCCGAGGACGGCGAACTCCTCCTGCAGGGCCCGGTCGTGTTCGCCGGCTACTGGCACAACGAGAAGGCCACTGCCGAATCCATCGTCGACGGCTGGTTCCACACCGGCGACCTCGGCTCGATCGACAACGAGGGCTACGTCTCCATCACCGGACGCAAGAAGGAAATCATCGTCACCGCGGGCGGCAAGAACGTCGCACCGGCAGGCCTCGAAGATTCCCTGCGCGCGCACGCTCTGATCAGCCAGTGCCTCGTCGTCGGCGACGGTCAGCCGTTCATCGGTGCACTGATCACCCTCGATCCGGAGACTCTGCCCGGTTGGGTCGAGCGCAACGGCCTGCCCGCCGGCACCCCGATTGCCGATCTGGTGAAGAACGCCGACCTGATCGCCGAGATCGACTCGGCCGTTGCCGACGCGAACAAGAAGGTCTCCAACCCCGAGCAGATCAAGAAGTACACGATCCTCGAGGTCGACTTCACCCAGGAGACCGGTGAATTGACGCCGACGCTCAAGCTCAAGCGCAACATCATTCACGAAGCTCACAAGACCAAGATCAGCGACCTGTACGCCTGATCGATCGTCTTTCACGGGTCTGGCCCGGTTCGAATGCGAACCGGGCCAGACCCGTTTCACTGTCCGGCGGAGAGTAGTTCCTTTTCGATCTCGGATGGAAGGCCGTGCACCGCACGATCCTCCCGCTGAGTCGGCAGAGTTTCCCGCTGCATCCACTCCCAGGTATCGCGCACGGTGTCTTCGACGGGCCGGCACCGCAGCCCTGCTTGCCCCGCCTTGGCGGTGTCGGCTTCGAGGAAGCCCGCGAACTCGCCTTCTTGCGGAACCCAACACGGAAGTTGTGTCCACGGCTGCACTCCCGCAGCGGCCAGCCTGTCCTCGTCGATCCACACGAGTTCAGCGTCCGAACCGGTGGCAACCACGCACGCCTGGAGGAGTCCGGAGGTAGTGGTGTGGCCGGACGGGCTGATGACGTCGTATGCCCCGCTGATCCCGGCGGCCAGTCCGGCCAGGACAAAGGTTGCGATGTCGCGGGCATCGACGTACTGCAACGGTCTGGTCGGCACTCCGGGAGCAACGACACGTCCGCCCGCCGCGATACGCTGCAGCCACCACGGCAACCGCCCGATGTCCTCGCGCGGGCCGAGGATCAACCCTGCCCTCGCGAGTAACGCGTCCGGGAAGGATTCCAGGACAGCGAGTTCGGCCCCGCGTTTGGCGGACGCGTAATCGCTGTAGTCATCGGAGGTCGCGGATGCGGCCACCACTGGTGAGGTCTCGTCTACGTGCAAGCCCCATTGGTAGACGGATCCACTGGAGATGTATGCGTACCGGTCGACGTGACCGAGTAAGACGCGCGCATTTTCCCCGATCACTCGGGGGCTACCCGACCAGGTGTCGACGACAAGATCCCATCGACGATCACCGAGCGCATCAACCATCGCACGCTGATCGGTGCGATCCGCAAACAGGACCTCCGCTGTAGGTGGTGGCGCTCCGGTGAGCCCACGATGGAGCACTGTCACCTCCCAGCCCCGGACCAAAGCGTCATCGACGAGAGCGTGGCCGAGGAACCGTGTTCCTCCGAGCATCAACAGCTTCATGAGGGCCATCGTCACTTGAAAAGCGTCGTGCGGCAACACGTTCGTCTGGTAGCGCAATTTCCGGCGACTGAGGCACGGACGAACCGCTCAGATACCTCGTCCGGGATTGAGAACGTTCTTCGGATCGAATGCGGCCTTGACTGCAAGCATCATTTCGCGTTCGGTCTGGCCGACCATGTCCGCCATGTACGGCGCTTTGAGAACCCCGATACCGTGTTCACCGCTGATCGTTCCGCCCAACGCCAGTGCGCCGGCAACGATGTCGTCGAAAGCTCCGCGCGCACGATCCTGCGCACCCGATTCGGCAGCGTCGAACACGATGGTCGGGTGGAGATTGCCGTCGGCGGCGTGACCGAAGGTTCCGATCGTGACGCCGTGGCGATCGGCCGCTTCACGAATGCATTCCAACATGGACGGCAACGCCGGCACTGGCACCGCGACGTCGTCGAGAAGTACCGTGCCCAACGCCTCGAGAGCCGGCAAGGCCATGCGGCGCGCGGCGGTGAACTCTTCACCTTCCACCGGATCGTCGGTGTGGAAAACCTCTCGGGCCCCGGCGCTTTCGCACGCCGCGGCGCAGTCCGCTGCCTCGGCGGCCGCCGACCTACCGTCGCACTGGATGAGCAGCATCGCCCCGGCCGATTCGTCCAGCCCCATCTTGGTCAGCCGATTGACGGCGCCGATGGTGACGTCGTCCATCAACTCCATCTGACACGGTTCGGCCACTGCCGACACGGCGAGGACGGCATCGATCGCGGACTCCGCGGAATCGAAGAAGGCGACCACAGTGGTCGCGGCAGTGGGCGCCGTACGCAACCGCATCGTGGCTTCGACGATGACCGCGAGAGTGCCCTCCGACCCGACGAGCAGATGTGTCAGGTCCAGCCCCGCAACGTTTTTGCGCGTCCGTGCACCGGTACGGATCACACGCCCGTCGGCGAGTACCGCCGTCAGGGCCGCAACGTGATCACCGGTGACGCCGTACTTGGTGCAACAGATGCCGCCTGCATTTGTCGCCAGATTGCCGCCGATACTCGAGATGGACCGGCTTCCCGGATCCGGTACGTACCAAAGACCCTGCTGTGCAGCAGCTTCCGCCAGGTCACCGTTGATCACTCCGGGCTCCACCGTGGCGGTGCGCGCGGCAGGATCGATCTCGAGAATTCGATCCATGCCCGCGACGCTCAAGACGATGCATCCGTCGAGTGCGTTGGCGGCGCCGGCCAACCCGGTACCTGCCCCTCGTGTCACCACCGGAACGGCGAGTTCGTGGGCCACCGCCATGACCGCAACGACGTCGTCGACCGTCTTCGCCTTGACCAGCGCGGCGGGCCTTCCGGCTGCGGTGAGCAGTGATTGATCCCGGACGTACGCACCCATTCGGTCGGGATCGGTTGTCGCCCTGTCCCCCACCGCTTTCTGCAGACGCTCGCCCAACAGATCGATACTCGTGGTCATTGTGTTCGTCCTTCGTAGAATCCGCGCACATGGCGCTCGACCAAAACGGCAGCCTCGTCAACTGCACCGCGCTCGATCGCGTCGGCGATACCCTCGTGCTCTGCCAGCAGTGCGCCGAGCGTGGCCGCCGAGTTCTCGCGCGAGTCGAGTTCACTCAGCAGGTAGCCGGCGATGCTGTCGCGGAGAACCGTCATGACCAACCCGAACGCCTTGTTCCCGCCGGCTCCGGCCAGCGCAACGTGAAAGTCGACATCGGCGTCGTGGAATGCGACCGAGTCGTCGGCAAGGGTTGCGACGCGCATCCGCTCGATCGCATCCCGGGCGCCGTTCGGCACCGCGACGACAGTGCGCAGCGCAGCAGCTTCGAGCAGCACTCGCAATTCGACAAGATCGCCCAATGGAACTGCACCCACCTGCAACGCCGTGCTGAGAGCTGTGGCCGCGGAATCGGCCGTATGCTCGTGCGTCACCCGAGGCCTGGCAGTAGAAGTGGTGTCCGCGCCGGTCAACAATCCCTGCGCTTGCAGGACACGAAGCGCCTCACGGACCGTCGATCGCCCCACCGAGAACGTCTGCGCGAGTTCCTGTTCGGTCGGCAATGCCTCGCCGACGGGAAGCGAGCCGTCGAGTATGGCAGCACGGATTCTTCCCGACACGGCAAGGCTGAGCGGCATGCGCGACAACGGAGTCGTATCCATGCCGCGACGCTACCACCCCTTGCCTGCTTGTCTGACAAACTGTTTAATTGAGGAGATTCGTGACCCGGACCACAACAGAGAAGGTGCCGACCATGACCGACAAGCTCGAATTGGATCCCGCGACCACCGCCGTCGTGCTCATCGAGTACCAGAACGACTTCACCACCGAGGGCGGTGTCCTCCACGAGGCCGTCGCACCAGTCATGGAATCGAACGGACTCCTCGCGAACACCGCCGCGCTGGTCGATGCGGCCCGGGCGGCGGGTGTCACCGTGATGCACGCACCGATCACCTTCGCCGAGGGGTACAACGAAATCACCTCGCATCCGTACGGAATCCTCAAGGGCGTCGTCGACGGAAAGGCTTTCGTGAAAGGTTCGTGGGGCGCCGCTATCGTCGACGACCTCACTCCGAAAGACGGCGACATCGTCATCGAGGGCAAGCGCGGACTCGACACTTTTGCCAGCACCAACCTCGATTTCATTCTGCGCAGCAAAGGAATTCGCACGATCCTTCTCGGCGGCTTCCTGACCAACTGTTGCGTCGAATCGACCATGCGCACCGGATACGAGAACGGTTACCGGGTCATCACACTCACCGATTGCGTGGCAGGCACTTCGGTCGCCGAACACGAGAACGCAATCACCTACGACTACCCGATGTTCTCGCACCCCGTCACGTCGAAAGAGGTGCTCGGCGCGCTCTCCTGAGAGGACTACCTGGAATGCGCGAGAAGGAATTCACGGCTGACGTTGGTGACACTGGCGTGAACCTTCTCGTGCAGCAGGTCGTGACCGGCGTCCTCGAACTCGCGCATCTCGACGTTGCGCAGCGTCCGCGCCCAGTCCCGGACGGGATCGACCGGGGCGATCCGGTCGTCGGTACCGTGAACGACCAGGACTGGGATGCCCGCGTCGGAGAGTTCCGCCCACCCGTGTTGCTCGACCGCACTGCGCGGGATGCCGCACAGCACTGCGGAGGCAAAATCGTGATCGCGATGAGCCAGCATCGTCAGCGCCGTCACGGCACCTAACGAATGACCCATCACCGCCTGCGGAACTTCGGGCAGTTCCGCCAAGGCGATGTCAGCCAGCGCGGCTGCATCGGCAGCAAGATCGGAGAGCGGAGCCCCGACTCCCGGATCACCCTCCGACAAACCGTGCCCGGTGTGATCGATCGCCCACACGTCGATCCCCGACGCCGTCATTGCGCCCGCGAAGCGGTGATACTGGCCGCTGTGCTGGCCGAGACCGTGCAGAAAGACCAGTGACACCGTGGGCACCGCACCCCCTGCCGCCGGCCAATGCCGAAAGTGCACCTGACCGGTTCGTCCGTCGAAGAAAGGCATGATCGTCATTCTGCACGCCGCTACCGGTATCCGCGGCTCGTGAGCGATTACTGGTGGGTTGCCTTGTCGGTGAGCGATGGCACAATCGCCCTGTGTTCCTACTCGATGATCAGATCGTCTACAGCGCCAGCGACCTCTCGGCTGCGGCCTCGTGCGAGTTCGCACTGCTGCGGCAACTCGACGCCCGTACCGGTCTGATCGCGGCCGAGGCCGCCGAGGCGGATCCGATGCTCGAACGGACGTCGAGCCTCGGCGACTCGCACGAGCGCGAACAGCTTCAGAAGTTCATCGATCAGCACGGAGACGGCGTCGTCGTCATGCCGCGACCGGAACACTCACGCGCAGGCCTGACCGCTGCCACGTTGGCCACCGTCGAGGCAGCACGATCGGGCGCGCCAGTCATTTATCAGGGAACCTTTTTCGACGGCCGATTCCTCGGGTTCTGCGATTTCCTCGTCCGCGAAGGCGACACCTACGCGGTCTACGACAGCAAGCTCTCCCGGCACGCCAAGGTGTCGGCACTTCTACAACTCGCCGCATACGCGGATGCGTTGGAGCGCAATGCAATCGCCGCCTCCGATCAAGTTCATCTACTGCTAGGCGACGGCAGCACGTCGTCGCACGACATCGGAGACATCGCGCCGGTATTCGCGGCACGTAGAGCTGAACTCGAACGAGTCCTCGACGAGCACCGCGCCGAGGGGAAACCGACACAGTGGCTCGACGATCGGTACCTGCGTTGTGGTCGATGCGACACCTGCAGCGTCGAGGTCGAAAGCCATCGAGACCTGCTGCTGGTTGCGGGTGTCCGCGGCAATCAGCGTGAACAGCTGATCGTCGCGGGGATCACGACAATTGACGAACTCGCCGCGAGCACCGGCCCAGTCGAGGGAATCCGCCGGGAAACACTCGACAAGCTCCGTGCACAGGCAGCGGTTCAACTACGCCAGGAAGTGTCCGGCGACGCCGAATTCGAGGTCTACGAACCCTCGGCGCTCGGCGGACTCCCCATCCCCGACGACGGCGACATCTTCTTCGACTTCGAGGGCGATCCGCTCTGGGCCGAGGACGGGTCCACCGATTGGGGGTTGGAGTATCTGTTCGGTGTGGTCGAAGGGCCTGCGGACGACTACGTGTTCAAGCCGTTCTGGGCACACGATCGCGAGGGTGAGCGCCAGGCGCTCCTCGACTTCCTCGATTACGTCACCGCGCGTCGAGAAGCTCATCCAGGCATGCACATCTACCACTACGCCGCGTACGAGAAATCGGCGCTGTTGCGCTTGGCCGCACGTCACGGTGTCGGCGAGCAAACGGTGGACACCCTGCTCAGCGAGAACGTGCTCGTGGACCTGTACCCGATCGTCCGTGCCTGCCTGCGGATCGGACAACGCTCGTACAGCATCAAGAAACTCGAGCCGCTCTACATGGGTGAGCACGGCCGCGACGGCGACGTGACCAATGCCGCCGCTTCGGTTGTCGCTTATGCCGATTACTGCGAATTGCGCGACGGCGGACAAGCCGACCAGGCCAGGGAACTTCTTCAGGGCATCTCCGACTACAACGAATACGACTGCGAATCCACTCTGCGCCTGCGCGATTGGCTTGCCGAGCGCGCCGCAGAACACGGCGTCGAACTTCGTGAGCCGACCGGGCAGATCAAGATTCCACTCGAGGAGCTCACCGAATCGGAGATCGCGCTCCGCGAATTCGCAGGACACAAGGCAGGTTCGGCGCGTACCCCCGATCAGCAGGCAGCTGCTCTACTGGCTGCTGCGGTGGGGTACCACAATCGCGAGCGGAAGCCGTACTGGTGGGCCCACTTCGACCGATTGGTCACACCGATCGAAGACCTGGTGGACATCCGCGACGTCATGGTGGTCGAACAGTCCGAAATCGAAGCGGACTGGCACAAGAGCACCGCGCGGCAGAAGAAGTTTCGTCGCCACATCCAATTGACCGGAAGTTTCGGCACCGGAACATCTTTGAGTCCGGGCAGTGATTTGTTCGCTCTCTACGCAACCCCCTCCCCCGATGCCGTTGCAAGCGAGAACCCCACCCAACGCGGCACCAGCAGCGTCAAGGTCACCGCCGTGGTCAAGTCCGAAGGGCTCGACGTGGTCACCGTGGAAGAACTGCTCAGCGGTGACGAATACATCGATTCCCCGGTCGCGTTGGCACCTGGTCGTCCGATTCCCACCGGACGCATGGAGAAGTCCATCGCCGCTGCCGCGTCCGACGCCAGCGAGAGCCTGCCCGAACTGCCACACATCGCGGCAGTCGACATTCTCAGGCGCAGCACCCCGAGAACCCTCTCGGGTTCACCGCTGCCACCTGTCGGCACCGACAACAACTACGCCGACGCCATCACCGCCGCACTTCTCGACCTCGACGATTCCTACGTGGCGGTGCAAGGTCCTCCCGGTACCGGCAAAACCTACACGGGCGCTCGTGTCGTCAAGACACTGATCGAACAACACCATTGGCGAATCGGCGTGGTGGCACAATCACATTCGGTGGTCGAGAACATGCTTGGCGGCATTCTGAAGGCCGGCGTGGACCCCGCACTGGTCGCAAAGAAGGGCAGCCGCAGCAAGACCGCGGAATGGCAGGACATCGCGTCCGAGGAATACGCCGGATTCATCGCCGAAGCGGAAGGCGTCGGCTGCGTCATCGGCGGCACTGCATGGGACTTCGCGAATACCGATCGTGTTCCCGCCGGCAGTTTGGACTTGCTCGTGGTCGACGAGGCAGGTCAATTCGCGCTGGCGAACACCATTGCCGTCGCGATTTCCGCGCGAAACCTGTTGCTGCTGGGCGACCCGCAGCAGTTGCCGCAGGTGAGCCAAGGTACTCACCCCGAACCTGTCGACGAATCGGCACTCGGTTGGCTCGCCGAGGGACACGGCGCACTGCCACCCGAACTCGGCTACTTCCTCGAGAAAACGTGGCGGATGCACCCGGATCTGTGTGCGCCCGTGTCCGCATTGTCGTACGAGGGCAAGCTGCGTTCCCAGGAAACCGTCAGTGCGGCAAGGAAGCTCGACGGACTCGCTGCCGGAGTACACACGGTGTTCGTCGATCACCGCGGCAATTCCACCTACTCCCCGGAAGAGTCCCAGGAAATCGCTCGCCAGATCCAGGGCCTTCTCGGCACGCCTTGGACCGACCCGAGCGAGTTCGAGGGAACCAGGCCGCTGGAGCAGTCGGACATTCTCGTGGTCGCGGCGTACAACGCCCAGGTGGGCACCGTCGAGCGCGATCTCACCGAGGCCGGTCTCACGGAGGTCGAGGTCGGGACCGTCGACAAGTTCCAGGGCCGCGAGGCTGCGGTGGCAATCGTGTCGATGGCCGCATCTGCCGTCGAGGACGTCCCGCGAGGGATGTCGTTCCTGCTGTCGCGAAACCGTCTCAATGTTGCTGTCTCACGCGGCAAGTGGTGCGCGATCATCGTTCGATCGCACGCGTTGACGCAGTACATGCCCAGTACGCCTGCGGGATTGGTCGAACTGGGCGCGTTCATGAGGCTGACGAGCTAGCCGAAGCCTGTCTTACCCGAAGCACTGCCTTACCCGAAGCACTGCCCTTCGCCGCGATAGGTGGGAACCGAGGTTCGGGTGCCGTCGGCTTCGACCACGTACACGCGGTCGAAGCGCTCGCACAGCTCGCCGGCCTTGGCGTGACGGAACCACACGCGGTCGCCGATCGCGATGTTTCCGGCTTCCTTCCCGGTGACCGGCGTCTGGACTTCGCCGGCTCCTTCGTTGCGGAGCAGTTTGAGACCAGCGGGCCAGACCGGTGACGGAACGCGGGTGTCTCCGGCAGGTCCCGACGCGATGTATCCGCCGCCGAAAAGGGTCGTGACGGACGGCGTCGGCTTGCGCACGGCCGACAGTGCGAAGAACAGCGCCGGATCGGGACGGAAGGCACGGTAGCGGTCGAACAGGGTCGGTACGTACAGTCCGGAGCCTGCTGTTACCTCGGTCACCACAGGATCGGCCGAGCTGACCTCCAGCGACCCCGTACCGCCGCTGTTGACGATCTCGAGTGCACCCACGGCATCGGTGACGGCCGCGACCACAGCGCCCCTTCTGGACGCCAGTTCGCGGGCAGAGGCCTTCTTGACCCAACCGATCGGAGCGCTGGTGTCCGGGAGGCCGGCGATCTGGGCTTCGTAGAACATCACTCCGACGACGGAGAATCCGCGTTGGCGCGCACGCGCCGCGAGTGCGGCGACCGCGGCAGGTTCGCGCAGCGGCGAGCGTCGTACACCCAGATGGATCGGGCCGATCCGCAGTGACGCGTCGACGTCGAGACACACGCGGACAGGCGCATCCCCCGTCGACGCCGAACGAATGAGGTCCAACTGCGCATCGTCGTCGACCATCAAGGTGATCGATGCGAGAGCGGTGTCGTCGGCAGCGAGATCCGCGATGGCGCCACGATCGGCGGTCGGGTACCCCATCAGGATGTCCCGTGCGCCGAGCCCGACCAGCCACAGAGCCTCGCGCAGTGAGTACGCCATGATTCCGCGGAATCCGCCGGACGCGGTCAGTGTGTCGCCGAGAGTTTCAGCCAGAACCGTCCGACAACGAACCGATTTGCTCGCCACTCGCACCGGGGTTCCACCGGCGCGGCGCACCAGGTCGGCTGCATTACTGCGCAGTGTGGTCAGATCCAGAGCAGCCAGAGGCGGGTCGAGTTCTCGCGTGGCAGCAGTGAGTCGATCAAGGGTCCTGGTCACAGATGATCCAATCGTCGCGGCGTGCGACCAGTCAATCACCAATCCTGGACGTATGTCCAGGATGGCGGTTCTACTGAGGCGCGACCACGGCTTTGTTGGCGATTACCTGAACCATTTCTCCGAACTCGGCAATAGTCGCGTCGGAGTCACGATCGACCAGCCATCGCAGAACAAGGCCGTCGATCATCGCAAGACTCAGTCGCGCAATCGAACTCAACGGCTCCGTCCACACCGTGCCCGATATCTTGGCGCACTCTTCGAGAAACGACACCGCGAGCTCATCCATGATTCGGTACTGCTCAAATGCAACCGCCCCAGCACGTTCGGCTCCGAGATTGCGACTACGCAGTGCTTGCGCGGTAATTTCGTAGGTCAACAACTGGCGATCCGGGGTTGCCTCGATGGTCGGCCACATTCCGGTCAGGCCGATGTGCAGCAATTCCCTGAGCCCCTGCACGCCACTGAGATCCGGCGCATGGCGGACCTGCGCGAACGCATACTGCATCGACGCACTGAGCTGCAGAATGAGCGTTTCACCCATTGCCGCGATCAGCGCTTCCTTGCTCTCGAAGCAGTAATGAACGACGCCGAGCGATACCCCGGCCTCCTCTGCCACCGCCCTTACCGTCACAGAACTGACACCGCGCTGTTCCGCAATAGACAAGGCGGACTCGACCAATTGTGTGCGGCGTTCGTCCGCCGGGAGCCTGTTCAGCATCCAATGATCGTAGAACGCAAATGACAAAATCTTCGCGCAATACTTGCCTGGACGACCGTCCAAGTACATTATTGCGTAATGGCTTCGGACACTTGGCAGAACTGGGCGGGCACTCAAAGCGCCGCGCCGCGTCGCTTTGCGACGCCGACAAATACCCGTGAACTTTCGTCGTTGGTCGCCGAGGCCGCTTCGCGTGGCCAACGTGTGAAGGCCGTCGGCGCCGGCCACTCGTTCACCGGTGTCGCGGTCACTGACGGTGTCCTCGTCAGCCTGGACAACTTGAGCGGAATCGACTCGATCACACCGACCGACGACGGTGCGCTGGTCACTGTTTTTGCAGGCACTCGCCTTCATGCTCTCAACGACGCCTTGTGGCAACGCGGATATGCGATGGCCAATCTCGGTGACATCGACGTCCAGTCACTGGCCGGCGCGACGTCCACCGGCACACACGGCACCGGCGCACGATTCGGCGGTATCGCCACGCAGATTCGCGGAATCGAGATCGTTCTCGCCGACGGATCCGTCGTTACCGCAAGCGCCGACGAAAACGTCGAATTGTTCGAAGCAGGCCGCCTCGGATTGGGCGCAATCGGCATCATTTCGAAGATCACTCTCGCCTGCGTCCCGCGATTCACACTTCGCGCAATCGAGGAACCCGACACGCTGTCTCACATACTGGACACCCTCGAGAGCGATCGTCTGGGCTTGGACCACTTCGAGTTCTACTGGTTTCCGCACACCGACCGTGTCCTGACGAAGAGCAATACGCGACTGCCCGGAGATACCGAACCCGATCCAGTGGGCAAGGTCCGCGCGTTCGTCGACGACGAACTCCTCTCGAACACACTCTTCGAAGGCGTCAACCGCGTTGCCACCCTGGCGCCGGCCGCGATCCCGAGAATCAACAACGTGTCGTCTCGATTGCTCGGCGCCCGGGAGTTCACCGATCGCAGCTACCGAGTATTCGCGTCTTCGCGCCGGGTGAAGTTCAAGGAGATGGAATACGCGATCCCCCGCGAACACGTCACCGAGACACTCCACGAAATCGACCGCTGGATGAAGAAGTCCGGAACCAACGTCGCATTCCCCGTCGAAGTACGTTTTGCTGCCGCCGACGACCTCTGGCTCTCCACTGCTCACGGACGCGACACCGCATACATCGCCGTACACCAGTACCACCGCCGACCCGAAACGGAGTACTTCGCCGCGGTGGAAGCCATCGCGCGCGCCGTCGACGGCCGGCCGCATTGGGGAAAAATGCACAACCGGACCGTCGACGACCTGCGTCCGACGTACGACCGACTCGACGACTTTGTCGCCGTTCGAGACAAGTACGACGCGAATCGTGTGTTCGACAACGAATACTTGCGTCAGGTGCTCGGCGACTGACGGTCAGTGCCGCAGTAGTTCCGCTTTTCGCGCATCGCTCGCAAACGAGGCCTTGATCGAGTTCCGGGCGAGGGTGTCTCGCTCGGCCTCCGTCAGACCCAGGGCTCGGCCCAGTTCGGTGAAATTGTCGTCGACATATCCCCCGAAGTAGGCCGGGTCGTCGGAGTTGACCGTGACGATCAAACCCATCTCGAGCATCGATCGAAGCGGATGATCCGACAGCGAATCGAACACCCGCAGACGAACGTTCGACAACGGGCAGACCGTCAGTGGAATCTCCTCGTCGACCAGACGCTCGATCAGGGCAGGATCCTCGAGTGCCCGGACTCCGTGGTCGATCCGCTCGGCGCCGAGAATGTCGAGCGCCTGCCAGATGTACTCGGGCGGTCCCTCTTCACCGGCGTGAGCCACAACGTGCAAACCCTCGGCACGCGCGCGGGCGAACACGTCCTCGAACAGTGACGGCGGGTTGCCGACCTCCGCGGAGTCGAGTCCGAGCCCGACGATCGGAGCCTGCAGGCGAATTATCTCGGAGAAGATCTCCTCGGCGTCCTTGACGGGCTGATCTCGGAGGATGGCGGCGATTGCCGCGCTGCTGAGCCCGAACTCGCGCTCACTCGATGCCACCGCATCCATGATCCCGTCCAGGACCTCGGTCAGCGGAACACCACGGACCACGTGCGCCTGTGGATTGAAGAAGAACTCGGCATGCGCGACGCCGGCGGCAGCCGCGCGGCGGAAGTACGCTCGCGTCAGGTCGGCAAAATCCTCCGCGGTGCGCAGGACGGCCATGTTGGCGAAGTAGAGATCGAGGAACGACTGCAGATCGGTGAACTCGTACCTCGACTTCAGATCGTCGATGTCCTTGTACGGCAAGTCCATTCGATTGCGCTCGGCAAGTCGGTAAATCTGTTCGGGTTCCAGAGAACCCTCGATGTGCATGTGCAGCTCTGCGACAGGTGTAGCCATGTCGGTGTTACCGCCCCTTCCAGACCGGGGCGCGCTTCTCGGCGAACGCCGTCGCGCCCTCGCGTGCATCTTCGGACGCGAACACCGGCGCCATGACCTGCAACTGCTTCGCGAAAGCTTCGTCGTCGGACCAACCGCCGGCCTTGACGATGATCTCCTTGGTGACCGCAACCGCGAGCGGTCCGTTGCGGGTGATGCGATCAGCCAGCTCCAGCGCGCCTTCGAGCGCCTTACCCGGCTCGGTCATCGTGTTCACGAAGCCGTAGCGGTAGGCCTCCTCGGCTGTGAAACTGTCACCGGTCAGGGCCAGTTCCAATGCCTTCTGGTACGGAATCCGCTTGGGCAGGCGCAACAATCCGCCTCCACCTGCGACCAGCCCTCGCTTGACCTCCGGGATACCGAACTTCGCTTCGGACGACGCGACCACCAGGTCGGTGGCAAGCACGAGTTCCGTGCCGCCTGCCAACGCGAAGCCCTCGACCGCCGAAATGATCGGCTTACGCGGCGGCCCTTCCGTGAATCCGAGACCGCGTCCCGGCACGAGTACGTTCTCGCCGGCCACGAATGCCTTCAGATCCATACCGGCACAGAAGTTTCCGCCGGCTCCTGTCAGCACCGCCAAGGACAGATCGTCGTCCGCATCGAGCTCTTCGACCGCAGCGGCCAATGCGTGACTGACCGCCGAGTTGATGGCGTTACGCGCCTCGGGCCGGTTGATGGTGATGATCAGTGTCCGCCCGCGCCGCTCGGTGAGAACCTCGTCCGCCATGATGTCCCTCTCGTTTGTCGACCACGCTCGCGTGACTACGCGACGTTGCGTTCGACAATACGGACGAAGCCATCGGGGTCGATCTGCGCGGTGTCGTGAGTGCAGAACCACCCCTGGGTGAACCTCGTCGAGGTCGCTTGCGGCGAGTTCCAATACCGACGCGTGACACTCGGTCCACGGCACAGCAACTCACCGAAACCACCTGGAGCATCCGGGCCGTACAACGCCACTTCCATTCCACCGAAAGCGATTCCGACGCTTCCGAGGTGGGTGGGTGCCGACTCGGTTGGCAGAATGAGACCAGCCCCACAGGTCTCGGTTTTGCCCCACCCGATCACATGCCGAGCAGCCGGGAACAGGGTCAGCAGCTTGGCTTCCTGTTCGGCCGTGATCGGCGACCCGCTGCAATCGATCCACTGCACCGACCTCGAACCGGCACGCGCCGCCGGCCCGAGGGTGAGCAACCGAGGCTCGAGCAGGTCCTCGGGCCGCCCGGTCACGATGTCGACGGTATGCACACTCTCACGCCAGAAGTCGCCGGCGAGGACCACCGTTCCACCGACCACCAACGTCGCGAGCACGTGCACGAACTGCCGTACCGACTTGAAGTCATTGTCCACCAACAGATTGCGCACACCTTCGACGCCGTAATCGCGCGAGTGCAGAATGCCGACGATGGCGGAGAGCACGTTCTCGTTGCTCAACTCGACGCCCAGCATTTCGCCCGAAGAATCGGCGGTGTACGCGAGGATCGCCATCTCCTCCGGGGCGGCACCGTCGTCGATGAACGGAACACCGTGTGGGAGTTCCCCGTCGAGCACCAACACCGAGCCACTGTCCGCGATGACGAAGTCCGCCGCGTCGTCGCTCAGATGAACACCCACGGAGACTGGAACACCGCCGGCGAGAATGACGCCGAGGCACGCCTCCATCCACCTCACCCCGGCGGCGACGCGAATGGCCACACGGTCACCGATCTCGACGCCTCGCGACTTCAGCCCGCCTGCGACCCGCGACGCCTCGGCCCACAACTCCGCGAAGGTGACCTGCTCGCCGTCGACCTCCTCCACCGCGATGCGTGAGGAGAATCGATGAACGGCGATATCGAGGAGTTCGGACAGCGACGGGTCGAGTTGGCTGTACCGAAGCACCCCGTCACCCGCACGGGTGACACGGGCGTCGGCGAGGAGCTGAGTCGAACACGGGTATTCCACAAGCGTCGACCGCATCGATACCTCCACGTCACTGACAACCCACCGGCCATTCGACTATATGACGTGGATCACAGTTCATGGAGGTCTCTGGCGATAATCGTCGCAAACTTACTTTCCGGAGTAGACCGCTTTGCCCGGTCCGACCTCGAGGAAACTGCGGACAGCGCCGCGTAGGTCATCGGTGGCGAACAGCGCACCGGACACCCCGGGAGTCACCGAATCCGCGTGGGCGATCCCGCCGGAACGCCAGGCCGCCACGATCTGCTTGGTGGCGTCGTGGGCTCGCGTGGGCCCGTCCGCCAACCGGGCCGCCAGGGCACGCGCCGCAGCATCGACATCGTCGTGAACTGCATTGACGACGCCCCACGAGTGCAGGGTTGCGGCGTCGTAGAGATCGCCGGTCATGACCAACTCCCGAGCCCGTCCGGAACCGGCGCGCTCGGCCAAACGCTGCGGTCCACCCATGGACGGCGTCAGACCGACCACTGTCTCGACCAGTCCGAACTTCGCCTTCGGCGCCGCGAGGATGATGTCGCAGGCCAAAGAGATCTCGAAGGCAGCAGTCAGCGTCAGCCCGTGCGCCGCGTAGATGACCGGGCACGGCAACGCCTCGAGCGGATGGCAGATCTGGGCGAACAGTTCGCGCCACAATTCCGCTCCCTGCTCCGGGTTCAGTCCGTCGAACACATGGACGTCGACGCCGGCCGAGTTGACCTTGCCCTCGGCGCGCAGAAGCACAGCGCGCGGTGGGTTTTCGGTCAGCGCTGCAACATCGGCGATGACGGCGTCGAACATGGCTTGATCGAACAGATTGAGTGGTCCGTGCGCGAACGTCAGGACAGCCACCTCGGCACCACCATCGGTGGTGAAGCGCTCGAGACGGGTGGGATTCGATTCGGGAGCAGTCATGCCGCCACACTGCCACATCGAACCGGCCTACGATCGTCGGGTGGACGGTCTGAGAAATGCACTCGCGGACGTTGTGGGACACCGGTTCGTCGTCGACGACGCCGACGTGTTGGCGACCCGTTCCACCGACCAGACAGGGCGCTACAGCGGGCGCGCCAGCGCTCTGGTCCGACCCGGAAATACCGCCGAAGTCTCGGCAGTGCTGAACGTGTGCCGCTCGCGCGGCGTACCGGTCACCATTCAGGGCGGGCGAACCGGTCTGGTCGCCGGGACGGTGCCCGAGCACGACGACGTCCTGCTCTCCACCGAACGCCTCGAGGCGATCGGCGAAGTCGATGTTGCCGCCGGTCGGGTCGCCGCCGGTGCGGGAGCGACACTCGCGCAGGTACATTCGGCGGCCGCCGCCGCCGGTTTGAAGTTCGGTGTCGACATAGCCTCGCGGGACACTGCGACGATCGGCGGCATGGTCTCCACCAATGCCGGTGGCCTGCACACGGTTCGATACGGGAACATGGCCGAACAGGTGCTCGGCCTCGAGGTGGTGCTCCCCGACGGGACCACGGTGCGTCGGTCACCGAAAGTGTTGTCCGACAATTCCGGATACAACCTGCCCGCACTGTGGGTGGGCAGCGAGGGAACTCTTGGTGTGGTCACGGCAGTCGATCTGAAACTACGACGGGTACCGACTCACCGGGTCACGACGCTGACCGGTTTCGACCGACTGCAAGACGTCGTGGACGCGGGGCGCACGTTGCGCACTCTCGACGGCGTCGACGCACTGGAGTTGGTGGACGGCCGTGGACTCGAATTGGCCGCACGCCATTTGAACGCCGCGGTGCCGACGGGGCGACCGTGGTACCTGCTCGCCGAGGTGTCCGCGGCCCACGATCCGCTGGAAGACCTGGCCGAGCTGCTCGAACGCATCGACCCACCGCAGACCCCGGCAGTGGCGGTCGACGATCCCGGCTCGACGCGTTTGTGGGCGGCGCGGGAGTGTTTCGCCGAAGTGGTCGGACTGTTCGGTCCCCCACTGAAATTCGACGCGGCGCTGCCGCTGGACTCGCTTGCCACCTTCGCCGAGGACGCCGCGGCGGTGATCGCGAGTCGTGCCCCCGAGGCAATTCCGATCCTCTTCGGACATGTCGCCGAGGGAAACATCCACCTCAACGTCCTGAACTGCCCGAACGCCGACACCGTGTACCGCAGCATCCTCGAACTGGTTCGCGATCACGGCGGAAACGTCAGTTCCGAGCACGGGGTGGGCTCGCTCAAACGCAACTATCTGAACCTGGCCCTCTCTGCGGAGGACATAGCCACGATGTGGGCGATCAAGCGAGCCCTGGACCCGAGCGACTATCTCAATCGTGCAGTGATGTTTCCCGACGCGCTTCGGCACTGACGGCCATCGCGTCGTCGTGTGCGTCGCCGCGCAGAGGCCGAGCGAAGCACACCGAAGCGACGAAGCCGATGAGCAGCACGCCTGCGGGCAGCCAGATCGACTCCGACATCGCCGTGCTGAACGGTTCACGGACGAACTCGGGTAGGTGACCCACTCCGGCTTCGGAACTGCCGCCGGTCAGACCCTGAGCCGCCAATCGTGCGGTGATCAGTGCTCCGATCGCGGCACTGCCGAGAACCGCACCCACCTGCCGGGTGGTGTTGTAGACGCCGGCGCCGGCGCCGGCCTGCATCGGAGGCAGGTTGTGTGTGGCGGTGGCCGCGAGCGGTGACCAGATGCATGCGTTGGCGAAGCCGATCAGGCCGATCGGCAGGAGCAGTTCCCAGATCGCGACGTCGGGAGACATCACCAGTGCGAGCCAGCCCAGGGCGATCGCAAACAGCAGGAAGCCGGTGCCCGCGATGTAGCGCGGATGCGTCTTGTCGACGAGCTTGCCGATGATCGGCGCAAAAATGCCGGTCAGCACGGCCATCGGAACGAGGAGGAGCGCCGACTGCGTCGGGGAGAGTCCGCGAACTGCCTGGGTGTAGAACATCAGCGGAAGGACCATCGACGTGATCGCGAAGCCCATCGCGGTGATGGCGACGTTGGCGAGCGAGAAGTTGCGGTCCTTGAAGAGTTCGAGTGGAAGCAAGGGCTCGTTCTTGTTGCGCGACTGGTAGAACACGAACACCGCGAGCAACACCACACCGGCACCGATCAGGCTCCAGACGAATCCGTTCCAGTCGTACGAACTGCCTTCCTGGATTCCGAACACGAGCAGGAACATGCCTGCGGCGCTGAGAATCACGCCGGGGATGTCGAACTTGTGCTCGCTGGTCGGCAACGACGGAACAAGCTTCCACGCGAGGAGGAAGGCGATGACACCGACCGGGACGTTGACGATGAAGATCCATTCCCAGCCGAGATTGTCGACCAACACACCACCGGCAAGCGGACCGACCAGCGTCGCAACACCGGCAACCGCGCCCCACAGGCCCATTGCGGCGCCACGCTTGTTCGGCGCGAACGTGCGTGTGATGACGGCCATCGTCTGAGGCGTCATCATTGCGGCGCCCAGACCTTGGAAAGCCCTTGCCACGATGAGCATCTCGACGCTGCCGGACAGACCACACCACAGTGAAGCGCCGGTGAACAGTACGAGGCCGATCATGTACAGGTTCTTCGGTCCGAACCTGTCACCGAGCCGGCCGGTGACGAGCAGCGGCACCGCGTACGCCAGCAGGTACGCGCTGGTGACCCAGACGACCTTGTTGATGTCGGTGCCGAGGTCCTCCATGATCGCAGGGTTGGCGACAGCGACGATGGTGCTGTCCACCAGAATCATGAAGAACCCGATACACAGCGCCCACAGCGCGTGCCAGGGATTGACCTGCTTTTCCATCTTCAGTCCTTAGGTAGTGCGGACGAGCCTGCGGAGCCGGCCAGCCGGTCGAGAAGTTCTTGTGAGAGCCAGGGCATTTCGCCGCTCTCGATGTCTGTCACCAACGCGCCGATCCACTCTCTTTCGGCGACGGTCAGTGCGTGGGCGTAGTCCGCGCCCACCGTGAAGATTCGTGGTTTTTCCGCCGCCTTCACCGCTTCGTAGTCGACCTCGAATTTCGCGATCGTCTTGTCGAGGTGCGCGAGACGAATTCGAAGCATCTGACACGCGGTGGACGCGGAGAGGTTGTGCATTTCAGCGAGCGCGAGCGGCAACCGCGGATACTCCCGCACCGGAACCGCCAACATCTCACGTAGTTGATGCTCGAGGGCCTCACGGCCCCGGGCGGTGATCTCGTACGTCGTCCGTTCGGGCCGGTTGCCCTCACGATCGGTCCCGATCGAAGCCAGAAGTTCCTGCTTCTCCAGCCGGGAAACCGTGTGATAGAGCGATCCCGGCTTGATCTTCACCAACTGATCGCCCCGGCGAACCGAGGCAAGTTGATACATCTCGTACGGATGCATCGAACGCTCGGACAGCAGGCCCAGAACGGTGATTCCCAGAGGCGTCAGTGACACGTCACCCATGAGTCCCCCTCCCTGACAAGCCGCAATTGACTATTTCTTGACTATTCCACCTGAAATAGTCCACATGGAATATACGACCTCTGTCCATCTCGATCAACCCGTTCGAATCGGACTAGCCTGTAGCGAGTGGACGAACATCACCTCGACATCATCCGACTCGCTTGGGCACGTGAACTGGGCCTCGGCGACTCGGCACTTCGGCCGGCACACACGGCCCGCGTCGTCGGCGACGACATCCACGTTCTCGATCTGGCAGGCTCAGGTGCGATCGTCGGGCCGCAGTGGTTCATCGAGCGCACCGAGGACATCTCCGTCGACGCCCTGCTGCAACCGGCGCGTCTGCTCGAGATCGCCGGCGATCACGGCGGCCGAATCACCGGCCCCGTCGATCTCGCTTTCCTCGGCGACTACACGGACGCGCCACCCGACGAGCAACTACTGATTTCCCACGACATCGACGATGCCCTCGCCGTCGCTGCGCTCTGCCCACCCGACGACAGCACCACAGCCGACCTCGGGAACCGGACGCGGTGGTTCACCGCCCTCACCGATTCCACCGAGGTGCTCGGATGCGCGGCGTACTCCGAATTTCAGGGATTCGTGGCAGATCTTACGACCCTGACTGCTCCAGCGCATCGCCGTCACGGAATCGGCTGCGCAGTAACGCTTCTCGCTGCGGAGGACGCTCTCGATTCCGGCTTGATCCCGCAGCTACGCACAAGTCGCGGCAGTGCGATCGGCGCGACGCTTCCGCGTAAAGCCAAATTCGACGTTCTGGGGGCATACGCTCGGGTACACGTGCACCTGCCCAGTTGACACTCGAACGAGAGGGACCGCAGATGAGTACGGAAGACGGCGCGAGCGAACCGACATTCGTCGAAGAGGGTCGTGAATTCAAACGCGACACCAACTACATCCCGACCCGGATCACCGAGGACGGCCGCGACGGTTACCCCGTCGAACCCGGGCGATACCGGTTGATCGTGGCACGTGCCTGCCCGTGGGCAAACCGCGCCATCATCGTCCGCCGCCTACTCGGCCTCGAAGACGTACTGTCGATGGGCATCTGCGGTCCGGTTCACGACAAGCGAAGCTGGACTTTCGATCTCGACCCGGGCGGCGTCGATCCCGTACTGAAGATCCCGCGACTGCAGGACGCATACTTCGCCCGAAATCCCCACTACCCCAGGGGAATCACGGTGCCCGCCATGGTGGAGATCGCCACGGGCAAGGTGATCACGAACGACTACCCACAGATCACCCTCGACTTCTCGACGCAATGGAAGAAGTACCACCGCGAAGGCGCACCGGATCTGTACCCGGAGCCTCTGCGAAACGAAATCGACGAAGTGGCCGAGTACGTTTTTCGCGACGTCAACAACGGCGTCTACCGCTGCGGTTTCGCCGGTTCACAGCAGGCGTACGACGAGGCATACGACACGCTGTTCGCTCGCCTCGACTGGCTCACCGAACGTCTTGCCCGGCAACGTTTCCTGGTGGGCGACACCATCACCGAAGCCGATGTGCGCCTGTTCACCACGCTGGCGCGGTTCGATCCCGTCTATCACGGCCACTTCAAGTGCAACAGAAGCAAACTCAGCGAGATGCCGGTGCTGTGGGACTACGCGCGCGATCTGTTCCAAACCCCCGGATTCGGTGACACCATCGACTTCACACAGATCAAAGCGCACTACTACATCGTGCATTCCGAGATCAATCCCTCCGGAATCGTGCCCAAGGGACCGGAATTGACACACTGGCTCGAACCGCACGGACGCGAACAGTTGGGTGGCCGACCGTTCGGGGACGGCACACCACCTCATCCGCCCATCCCGTCGGAAGTGGTTCCGGCAGAGCACTGGGCCACCAGGTAGGTCGCGGGGGGCTACTCCCCTGCGTACGTGCCGAAACTCCAGTACACACCTTCGGGATCACGGCAGGTGAACCCCCGCGAACCGTAGTCCTCGTCGCGCAATCCCTGCGTGATCGTGGCGCCCGCCGCGACAGCGCGTTCGTGGAGTGCATCGGCGGCGTCCGCGTCGTCCACGACGATGTACACCGAACCGATTCCAGGCGGCAGGCCGGCGATCGCAGAATCGGTGCGCGGCGAACCCAACATGATGCCGCCACCGCCCGGCCAGTCGAGTTGGGCGTGGTCGACCACGTCTCCCTCTCCGTAGACGGCCTTCTCCACGAAACCGAAGGTGCTCACCAGAAAGTGGATTGCCGCACGGGCGTCGAGGTAGCGCAGCGTCGGCCAGATGGTCGTCGAACGAGATTCCGAAGTGGCGGTCATAACACTCGAACTCCTGCCTGGGAAAACTCACGAAGAAAACCGAGTCTCGTACGAGCCTATGGCCCCGGTGATCACCGCCGCCAGCGAAAACTTCACCTATTCTCGAGATACGGTCCACCTCGCTTCAGAGGAGGACAACTGTGGAGGGGCAGCAATGAGCAAGTCGACGAACAACGACAGCGGGCGTATCGAGAAGGTCCTCGTTTCCGTTCTCGACAACGGAAGCCGCCTGCAAGCGCCCGCAGTGGCCAAATACGTCAACCATGTCCGTAAGGCCCACCCCGACGAGTCACCTGCTCAGATCGTCGAGCGGATGGAGAAGATGTTCATTCTCGCCGTGACCGGCAGCGGCAGTGCCGTCGGCGCCACCGCCGCGGTGCCGGGCGTCGGAACGGTCGCGTCCATCGCTGCCGTCGGTGCGGAATCGGCTTTCTTCCTCGAGGCGTCAGCGCTGCTGACGTTGGCAATTGCGTCAGTGCATGGAATCTCCGTACAGGATCACCAGCAACGACGTGCCCTGGTCCTGGCAGTCGCCCTCGGCGAATCCGGTACGGAGATCGTGCAGAAGGCCACCGGAATCACAGCCAAGAACTGGGGAACGGCAATCACGAGCAAGATTCCCGGACCCACGATGAGGGGAATGAACAGCACCCTCGTGCGGAAATTCGTGACCAAGTACGCCGCGAAGCGCAGCGCACTGATCCTCGGCAAGCTCGTTCCGGCCGGAATCGGTGCGGTCATCGGCGGTGCGGGCAACCGTGCAATCGGCAAGGGCGTCGTCAAGAATGCGCGCGAAGCCTTCGGACCGGCACCGGCCAGGTGGACCGACCACCTGATCGTGATGCCTGCCGACGATGCCGCAGTGCTTCCCCAGACGGAGACACGCCGGGCCATCCGCAGATAGCCGTCCGGGCCGTAGGCTCGCATCACGTATTCGCCGCCGACCCGGGAGCAGCATTGACGAACACCGCAATGGGATCCTTCTCTGCCCCCATCGAGATTCGTGGGTTGACGAAGACGTTCAAGGCGGCGCGCGCGGTCAACGACCTGAGCTTCGACGTTCAGGCGGGCTCGATCACCGGGTTTCTCGGCCCGAACGGTTCGGGCAAGACGACCACGTTGCGGATGCTCCTCGGACTGGTGTCACCGACGTCGGGATCGGCCACGATCAACGGCACCCCGATGCGTTTGCTGCCCAACCCGGCTCGGACCGTCGGCGCAGTACTCGACGTCGGCAGTCTCCATCCGAAACGAACGGCGCTCGGACACCTCGAGATCTACGCGGCCGCTATCGGCATGCCGACTCAGCGCGCGGCGCAGGTGCTGGACATGGTCGGTCTGAGATCGGTCGGAGTCCACAAGACCGGCACCTTCTCGCTCGGGATGCGCCAACGCCTGATCCTTGCCACCGCGATGCTCGGTGATCCCGAGATCCTCGTGCTCGACGAACCCGCGAACGGACTCGACCCCGAGGGCATGGCGTGGCTTCGTCAGTTCCTGCAGACCTTCGCCGGTTCCGGCCGAACGGTTCTGATCTCGAGTCACGCGCTTCGTGAAGTGGAAGCGACCGTCGACAGCGTGGTCATCGTCAGCGCCGGCTCACTCGTCTACCAAGGGACCATGGACGAACTTCGCCGCTCGCAGCGCAGTCGACTGCTCGTCTCGTGTTCCAACCCAGCGCTCCTCGCCACGGCATTGGCCGCTCGCGGAATCATCGACGCCCAGATCACGCAGGACGGACGGCTCGCCGTGGGCGGCACCGACACGTCGGTGCTCCCACCGGTGGCATCCGCCGCCGGTGTCACGATCTTCGGCGTCGCAACCGAAGGCGCAGATCTCGAGCAACTGTTCCTCGCGATGACAACACCGCAGTACGCGGTTCCCCAGGTCGGATACCACCGCCCACCCGGTCCCGGTTCCGGACCGGGCTATTACGGCCCTGCCGCATACGGACCTTCCGGAGGACACCGATGACCACGCTCGTGCGCGCGGAGACACTCAAAGTTCTCACCCTGCGCTACTGGTGGGCACTGGCCATCGCACCGGTCGTCGTGGCCGTGCTGATTGCTGCCTCCACCAGGACGTTCGTCGAAGCCGTGGCCGATTCGGCAGACACCACCTTCGACGTCGATGTCGTGTCCACCGGCGTCAGCCTCGGTGTCTCCAACACGCTTGTCCTGGTGTTCGCGGCTGTCTTCGGAGCACTCACCGCCGGATCCGAATTCGGCTACAAAACTCTCACCACGACGTTCCTCACAGCTCGCGGCCGTGACGGAGTTCTCGGCGCAAAACTTGCCGTCGTCGCGGTATTCGCCGTCGGCTACGCGTTGGCGGTCGAAGTAGTCAGCATCGGCGCGATGTTGCTCTTCGGCCGGGACTTCAGCTTCACCACCGATCTCTTCGCCATCTGCGCCGCAGGCATTCTGGCGTGCGCTCTGTGGGCACTGCTCGGCGCCGGGGTGGCACTGCTCACCGGTTCGTCGATGGCCGGTGCCCTCTCGGTCATCCTGTGGTTCGTCTTCGGTGAATGGATCGTCCGCGCAGTGCTGCTCGCGATGGATCTCGGCGGGGTCGGGGCCGCGCTTCCGGTGTCGGCCACGATCGGCACGATCATCAATGCGGCCCCGTCGATCGACGTCGACGCGTTTGCGTCCTGGCCGAGCGGCCCGATGATGCTGGCCGCTTGGGTGGTTCTGTTCTGCGGGCTCGGTTGGCTGCGGACCAGGACCCGCGACATCACCTGAAAAGGCTGTCTGGGGCCGGGTCTACCGTGGATCTCGATGAACACGATCAACACGGACAGTCCGGTAGCTGGAGAGGTCGATCGAGCTCCGGGCTGGATCCGCCGCTTGGCGCACGCATGCTGGTTGCACCGAAGAGTTGCCATCGGCGCGCTTCTGGTGACCGTCATCGCTTCGGCGATCGACATCTCGTTTCCTCTTCTGACCCGCTATGCGCTCGACGCCGCAAGCCAGGAGAACCCAGGCAAGGTGATCGGGTTCGTCGCGCTGGCGATCGCGCTGCTCGCGGTCGTCCGCTTCGCGTGCCAGTACGGCCGACGGATGCTTGCCGGCCGACTCTCGCTCGATGTTCAACACGACTTGCGGCTCGCCTTGCTCGGCTCGCTGCAACGCCTCGACGGACGCGGGCAGGATCAGATCCGCACAGGCCAGGTGGTATCCCGGTCCATCACCGATTTACAACTCGTCCAGGGTTTGCTCGCGATGGTGCCGATGTCCGCGGGTGCGCTCCTGCAATTCGTGCTCGCGATCGGCATCATGGCGTGGCTCTCGCCGCTGTTGACTCTCGTCGCTGTCGCCGTCATCCCCGCAGTAGGGCTGGTGGTGTTCCTGATGCGACCGATGCTCTTCGCCGCAACATGGTCCGCGCAGCAGCGGGCCGCCGACCTCGCCCAACATGTCGAGGAAACCGTCACGGGCGTGCGCGTCGTCAAGGGATTCGGGCAGGAACAACGAGCCGTCGACCAACTCGAAAAGCACAGCCGCACGTTGTATTCGGAGCGTCTTCGCGCCGCGTGGTTGAACGCGAAATTCGCGCCGACCATGGCCGCCTTGCCCCAGCTCGGGCAGGTGGGAGTGATCGCTCTCGGCGGGTATCTCGCACTGCACGACAAGATCACCGTGGGAACGTTTCTCGCGTTCGCCACCTACATCGTGACGATGACCGGCGTCACCCGAACTCTGTCGTCGGTCATCGTCATGGCGCAGCTTGCGCGCGCCGCTGTCGAGCGTGTCTACGACGTCATCAACGCTCAGCCGGACATCGCCGATCCTGACCATCCGGTGGACCTGCCCGACGGTCCGCTCGGCGTCACTTTCGAAAACGTCGCATTCGGGTTCGACACCGAACGCGACGTCCTGACCGGGCTGAACCTCCGCATAGAACCGGGCGAGACCGTCGCCGTCGTGGGGCCGGCCGCGTCAGGCAAGACCGCGTTGTCCTTGCTTCTCCCCCGGTTCTACGCCCCGACTTCGGGTGTAGTGACCGTCGATACCGCGGGCGAGACGTTCCCCATCGGCGAACTGCGCACAGAACAGCTTCGTGCCGCCGTCAGCCTGGTCTTCGACGAACCTTTCCTGTTCTCGGACACCATCGCCGCCAACATCGCACTGGGGCGCGAGGACGCCTCCGACGAGGACATCCGCGCCGCAGCTGCATTGGCACAGGCAGACACCTTCATCGAGGCACTCCCGGACGGATACGACACCGTTGTCGGTGAACGAGGTCTGACGCTGTCGGGCGGCCAGCGTCAGCGCATCGCGCTTGCCCGAGCCCTCCTCGTCGACCCGCGGATTTTGGTCCTCGACGACGCCACCTCCGCGGTCGATGCGGCAACCGAGGCTGCGATCTTCGACGCGTTCCGGGCCAGACGACGGCAAACCACGCTGATCCTCGCGCACCGGCGATCCACCTTGACGCTGGCAGATCGCGTCGCGGTTCTCGACGGCGGACGGATCATCGACTCCGGAACCGTGGACGAGCTGGAAGCGCGATGTCCGCTCTTTCGCGCCCTGTTCTCCTCGCCGCCGGAACTATCCGCCGAAATCGACGAGGCCGGCCCTGACGCTTTCGGACATCAACGCCGCGAGCCCACAGCCGAGCAGCTGTGGCCGCAGGCTCCGGAATCCGAAGCCAACAGCACTACCGCTTCGGCGCAGAGTGCCGGCGGACCGATGGCCGGAGCGCTCAGCGGAATCGCGGTGACTCCGTCTCTGCGGGCAGCAGTCGACGCTCTCCCACCCGCACGCGAAGACCCCGGAATTGCTCCTGAGAGCCTGCGCGAATCGAATCCACAGTTCTCACTCCGACAGATCTTGAGGCCGGTCCGCTGGGTTCTACTGGCGGTTGTCGTGTGCCTTGCCCTGGACTCCGCCGCGGCGATCGCATTTCCCTCCCTCGTCAGATATGCGATCGACCACGGAGTCGTGACCGCAGACAGCACCACACTCTGGATCGCGACGGCGTTCGGCGCGCTCCTGGTCGCCGCAGACTGGGTCATCGTGGCGGTCATGACGGTGCTCACGGCCCGAGCCGGTGAACGCGTGCTGTTCGGGCTCCGCGTCCGCAGCTATGCACACTTGCAGCGCCTGGGTCTGGACTACTACGAACGGGAATTGTCCGGCCGCATCATGACGCGTATGACCACCGACGTCGACGCGCTCTCGTCGTTCATCCAAACCGGTATGTCGACGGCGATCGTGAGCGTCCTGACCGTCGGCGGAATTTCGATCGCCCTCCTGGCGACCGACGTGACGCTCGGCCTGGTGGCGCTGGCCGTCATCCCACCGCTCGTGGTTGCGACCGTGATCTTCCGCAAGATCTCCTCGGTTGCCTACAGCCAGTCCCGCGAACGGATCTCGCTCGTCAATGCCGACTTCCAGGAGAACATCGCCGGTCTGCGAGCAGCTCAGGCCTACCGCCGCGAAGAAGGTGCGGCGCGTAGGTTCGCAGAACGCTCCGAGAGCTACCGCCGATCGCGGATGCGGTCGCAGCGAGCCATTTCGATCTACTTCCCTTTCATTTCGTTCCTGTCCGACCTCGCGTTGGCCGCGGTCGTGTTCGTCGGTGCGCACCAGATCGCCAACGGATCGACTTCGCCCGGCGTACTGATCGCGTTCGTGCTCTACCTCGGTCTGCTGTTCGGACCGATTCAGCAACTCTCACAAGTGTTCGATGGTTACCAACAGGCAAACGTCGGATTGCAACGAATCGGCGACCTGCTGCGCACTCGCAGTTCGATCGAGACTGCCGACAGCGAGGATTTGATCGCGATCTCCGGACGACTCGACGGCGCCGTCCATCTCGACGGGGTCGGGTTCCGGTACTCGGGTGCGGACGTCGACGCCCTCTCCGATTTCGATCTGCAAATCCCGCCGGGCACGACCGTCGCTCTGGTCGGCCGAACCGGTGCCGGGAAGTCGACGGTCGTGAAGTTGCTCGCCCGCTTCTACGACCCGACGTCCGGATCGGTCGACGTGGACGGAACCGACATCCGGAACTTCCACCTCTCGCAGTACCGACGTCGCCTCGGCGTGGTCCCACAAGAAGCCCATCTGTTCACCGGCACGGTCGCCGACAACATCGCGTACGGCAGGCCGTCGGCGTCGCACGCGGAGATCGAGGAAGCGGCACGTTCCGTCGGCGCACTGAATTCGATAGCCGACATGCGTGGAGGCATGAATCATCCCGTCAGCGAGCGCGGCCAGGGGCTCTCGGCGGGCCAACGCCAACTGATCGCATTGGCCCGTGCCGAACTCGTCGACCCGGACCTTCTGCTCCTCGACGAGGCGACCGCGACGCTCGATCCCGCGACCGAACGAATGGTGCTCGAAGCAAGTCGGTCGGTCACCCGGAAACGGACTTCCGTCGTCGTAGCTCACCGCCTCGCGACAGCTGCCCGAGCGGACCTCGTTGTCGTAGTTGACCGGGGACGTATCGTTGAATACGGCCCGCACGATGTTCTGCGGTATGCCGGTGGTCACTACTCGGGACTCTGGGATGCATCGCAGGCGCGTGAGGGGAATAATCTGACGTCGAGAACTGTCATCGAAGGCAACCCCGTCGCGTGACAGTCGGCACGGATTTGTACCGCCGAGAGGTAGTGCGCGATCGCAAGATCACGGACTTCCGTGAGACAGCTCACAAATTGTGTGCCGCACAATTGCTCGTCACACGCTCGGGCTAATCTCATGTATATAGGCGCTCTGATCGGGTACCGAAATAGAAACGAGGCGAACACCTGCCGTGAGCAGCAGTTCTACATCCCAATTCGGACAGAACCAGTGGCTGGTTGACGAGATGTACCAACGCTTCCAGGACGATCCGTCGTCCGTGGATCCCAGTTGGCACGAATTCTTGACCGATTACTCGCCGGACTCGGCGAACACGGGAGGTGGAAACGGGACTGCCTCGAACGGCAACGCGGCTGCACCCGCCGCTGTTGTAGCTCCGCCTGCTGCTCCCAAGGCCACGCCTCCCGCCCCCAAGACCGCACCTCCTGCGCCGGCTGCCAAGGCTGCCGCTCCGGCCCCCGCGAAGACGGCAGCGCCCGCCGCCAAGGCCGCCCCGGCCCAGCCCGCAGCAGCCAAGCCCGCGGCCGCTACTGCGAAGCCCGCCCCTGCCGGCGGAGCCGAGGAAACCAAGGTTCTCCGCGGCGCCGCAGCCGCAGTCGTCAAGAACATGTCGCTCTCGCTCGAGATCCCGACTGCAACCAGCGTGCGTGCCATCCCCGCGAAGCTGATGTTCGACAACCGCATCGTCATCAACAACCACCTCGCGCGTACCCGCGGCGGCAAGATCTCGTTCACCCACCTCTTGGGTTACGCGATCGTCCAGGCAGTCAACGCGTTCCCCAACATGAACCGGCACTTCGCCGAAATCGACGGCAAGCCGAACGCGGTCACGCCCGAGCACACCAATCTCGGACTCGCGATCGACCTTCCCGGAAAGGACGGCAACCGCTCACTGGTAGTTGCCGCCATCCGGAACACCGAGTCGATGAACTTCGTCCAGTTCCACGCGGCATACGAGGACATCGTCCGACGCGCCCGTGAAGGCAAGCTCACCGGCGAAGACTTCACCGGCGTCACCATTTCGCTGACCAACCCGGGCGGTATCGGCACGGTTCACTCCGTTCCTCGCCTGATGAAGGGCCAGGGCGCCATCATCGGTGCCGGCGCGATGGAATACCCCGCCGAGTTCCAGGGCGCCAGCGACGAGAAGCTGGCCGAGATGGGCGTCGGCAAGTTGATGACTCTCACCTCGACCTACGATCACCGCATCATCCAGGGTGCCGAGTCGGGCGATTTCCTGCGCACGATCCACAACCTGCTGATCAGCGACGAGTTCTACGACGAGATCTTCCACGCGCTCGGCAACCCGTACGAGCCGGTGCGGTGGCGCAAGGACGTGCCGGAAGGCGCTGTCGACAAGAACACCCGCGTTCTCGAACTGATCGCTGCATACCGTGACCGCGGCCACCTCATGGCCGACACGGACCCGTTGCAGTTCGTCAAGGACAAGTTCCACAGCCACCCCGACCTCGACGTCATCAGCCACGGCCTGACGCTGTGGGATCTGGACCGTGAGTTCAAGGTCGGCGGCTTCCACGGCCAAGAGAAGATGAAGCTGCGCGACGTGTTGAGCGTGCTGCGCGACGCGTACTGCCGCCACGTCGGCGTCGAGTACACGCACATCCTCGAGACGGATCAGCGTCAGTGGATCCAGGACCGCGTCGAGGGCCATCACGCCAAGCCTTCGGTCGCTCAGCAGAAGTACATCCTGAGCAAGCTCAACGCCGCCGAGGCCTTCGAGACGTTCCTGCAGACCAAGTACGTCGGCCAGAAGCGCTTCTCGCTCGAAGGCGCCGAAGCCGTCATCCCGATGATGGACGCCGTGATCGACCAGGCCGCCGAGCACCAGCTCGACGAGGTCGTCATCGGCATGCCGCACCGTGGCCGTCTCAACGTGCTTGCCAACATCGTCGGCAAGCCGTACTCCAAGATCTTCACGGAGTTCGAGGGCAACATGAACCCGGCAGCCGCTCACGGCTCCGGCGACGTGAAGTACCACTTGGGTGCCAGCGGAACGTACATCCAGATGTTCGGTGACAACGACATCGCTGTCTCCTTGACCGCAAACCCGTCGCACCTCGAGGCCGTCGACCCGGTTCTCGAAGGCCTGGTCCGCGCCAAGCAGGACATCCTCGACAAGGGTGAAGAAGGCTTCACCGTCCTGCCGCTCATGCTGCACGGTGACGCTGCATTCGCCGGTCAGGGCGTTGTCGCCGAGACGCTCAACCTCTCGCTGCTTCGCGGTTACCGCACCGGTGGCACCGTGCACATCGTTGTGAACAACCAGGTCGGCTTCACCACCGCTCCGGAACATTCACGCTCGTCCGAGTACTGCACCGACGTCGCGAAGATGATCGCCGCACCGGTCTTCCACGTCAACGGCGACGACCCCGAGGCTTGCGTCTGGGTTGCTCAGCTGGCCGTCGACTTCCGTGAGAAGTTCGGCAAGGACGTTGTCATCGACCTCATCTGCTACCGCCGTCGCGGTCACAACGAGGGCGACGACCCGTCGATGACCCAGCCGGCCATGTACGACGTCATCGACACCAAGCGCAGCGTTCGTAAGAGCTACACCGAGTCCCTTATCGGCCGCGGTGACATCTCGCTCAAGGAAGCCGAAGACGCACTTCGCGACTACCAGGGCCAGCTCGAACGGGTCTTCAACGAGGTCCGTGAACTCGAGAAGTTCCAGCCCGAACCGTCCGAGTCCGTCGAACTCGACCAGACTCCCCCGGCTCGCCTGACCACGGCTGTCGCTCCCGAGGTTCTCGAGCGCATCGGAGACGCGTTCGTCAACGTCCCCGAGGGCTTCACCGTTCACCCGCGCGTCAAGCCGGTTGCCGAGAAGCGCCGCGAGATGGCCCGTGAGGGACATGTCGACTGGGCGTTCGCAGAATTGCTCGCGTTCGGCTCGTTGGCCGAGCAGGGTGCCTTGATCCGCCTCGCGGGTCAGGACTCCAAGCGAGGAACGTTCACGCAGCGTCACTCGGTCCTCATCGACCGCAAGACCGGCAACGAGTACAGCCCGATCGCCAAGATCGCTGCCGACGCCGAAAACGGCGGCAAGTTCATGGTTTACGACTCCGCACTCACCGAGTACGCAGGTCTGGGCTTCGAGTACGGCTACTCGGTCGGTAACCCCGACGCTCTGGTCCTGTGGGAAGCGCAGTTCGGTGACTTCGTCAACGGCGCGCAGACCATCATCGACGAGTTCATATCTTCGGGTGAGGCCAAGTGGGGTCAGCTCTCCGACGTCGTGCTGCTCCTGCCGCACGGTCACGAAGGTCAGGGTCCGGACCACACCTCCGGCCGCATCGAGCGTTTCCTTCAGCTGTGTGCAGAAGGCTCGATGACCGTTGCGGTTCCGTCGACTCCGGCCAGCTACTTCCACCTGCTGCGTCGCCATCACCTCGACGGCATCCGCCGTCCGCTGGTGGTTTTCACGCCCAAGTCGATGCTGCGTAACAAGGCTGCCGTCAGCAACGTCGAGGACTTCACGACGGGCAAGTTCCGTTCGGTCTTCGAGGAGCCGGCATACGAGAGCGGCGAAAGCGCACGCGAATCGGTCAAGCGGGTTCTGCTGGTCAGCGGCAAGCTGTACTGGGAACTCCTGGCGAAGAAGCACAAAGACGAGCGTGACGACATCGCCATCGTGCGCATGGAGCAGCTCTACCCCGTGCCGAAGCGTCGCCTCAAGGAGACCCTGGACCGTTACCCGAATGCGGATCAGTTCCGTTGGGTCCAGGAAGAGCCCGCAAACCAGGGTGCGTGGCCGTTCCTCGGGCTGGCTCTGCCGGACCTTCTGCCGGAGACCTTGACCGGTATCAAGCGCATCTCGCGTCGTCCGATGTCCGCTCCCTCTTCGGGATCGAGCAAGGTCCACGCGGTGGAGCAGCAGGAGATCTTGGACGAGGCGTTCCTGCCGACCAACTGATCTCAGTAATTTGACAAGGGCCGGGCCCCACATTCCGCAAGGAGTGTGGGGCCCGGCCTTTCTGCGTTCACGTCAATTCGATTGCAGCAGACCCAGATCCGGCCCGGCATCGAAGCCGACGGCGGCCAGCGCCAACGCGGGCAACGACTGAACCGTCAGGTCGATCAGTTCCTCGCGGGTGATGGCGGGCGCGCGGAGCCAACTGATGGTGGCTTCCTCGACAAACGCGATCCAACCGCGAACGGCCAACTCCACCTGAGGTGTTCGAGTCAGGCCGATCTTCGGGAGCTGATCGAGGGTTCTCTTGGCCATGATGTCGCGAGTCTGCTCGAACACCTCACGCATCTGCGGATCCCCGCTGGCGGTCCCCCGGAGCAGCGAGACGTAGGTATTGCGGTTCTCGGTCACGTAGTCGACGTACGACGCCAGCACCGAGCGGAGGGTGAGCATCGGATCGTCCGACTCGCTCGGCTCGGTGCGCTGGAGCATCTGTTCACTGCTGTGTCGGACGATCGCCAGATGGAACTCGCTTTTCGACGCGAAGTAGTGGAACAGAAGCCCCCGCGAGACACCAGCCTGATCGGCGATGTCCTCGACGGAAATCTGTTCGAGCGGCCGTTCGGCCAGCATCCGCGCCCCGAGGTCGATGAGTTGCGCTCGGCGTTGCGCAGGGTCGAGCCGCGTTCGCTTTACTGCGTCCATGCCCAACAGACTACTGAATATTCGTCAATAAGCTATTGACCGTGACTCAATAAAGGCATATCGTTCCCTACATGAGTCTTCCAGTTACAGATACCTCAGCACCTGCCGCGGATACTCGCCACGTCGGCACACTGATCATCGGCAGTGGTTTCGCCGGTCTCGGTGCGGCGATCAAACTGGCACAGGCCGGCATCACCGACTACGTCGTTCTCGAGCGCGGCAACGACGTCGGCGGGACCTGGCGTGACAACAGCTACCCGGGCGCCGCGTGTGACGTGCCGTCGCATTTGTACTCGTACTCTTTTGCACTCAATCCGGAGTGGACGCGCTCCTTCTCCACTCAGCCCGAGATCTACAAGTACATCCAGTCGGTGGCCAACCGCCACAAGGTGCTCGACAAGCACATCTTCGACTGCGATGTTCTCTCCGCACGCTGGGACGAGGCGTCTGCTCGGTGGCACGTCAGCACCAACAAGGGCGAATTCGTCGCAAAGATCGTCGTCTCGGCCGTCGGCGCATTGTGTGAGCCTTCACTTCCGGACATCAAGGGCATCGACGGCTTCAAGGGCGAGATCTTCCACTCCTCGCGTTGGAACCACGACGCCGATCTGACCGGCAAGCGTGTGGCCGTCATCGGAACCGGCGCCTCGGCCATCCAGATCGTGCCGGCCATCGGCAAGAAGGTCTCGCATCTCGACGTGTACCAGCGCACGGCGCCGTGGATCCTGCCCCGCGCAGACCGCGAGTACACCAAGATCGAGCACCTCGCGTTCAAGTACCTCCCCGGCTTCCAGAAGTTGTGCCGCACCGGTATCTACTGGATGCGAGAGACGCAGGTCGTCGGCCTGGCCAAGGCGCCGGTCTTCATGAAGCCGTTGCAGTTCGCCGCCGAGCGTCACCTGAAGGCCCAGATCAAGGACAAGGATCTTCGCAAGAAGGTCATGCCCAACTTCCAGATCGGCTGCAAGCGCATGCTGATCTCGAACAACTACTTCCCCACCCTCGCCCAAGACAATGTCGACCTGGTGACCGAAGGCATCGAGGAGGTCACCGCCAACGGGATCGTCTCGAAGACCGGCACCACCCGTGAGATCGATGCCATCGTCGTGGCGACCGGATTCCACGTCACCGACTCCCCCACCTTCGCGGGAATCTTCGGCAAGGACGGACGCTCGCTCGCCGAGGTCTTCGAAGAGACCGGCATGCAGGGATACAAGGGCGCGGCAGTTGCCAACTTCCCCAACATGTTCTTCCTCGTCGGACCCAACACCGGCCTCGGACATTCGTCGATGGTCTTCATGATCGAGTCGCAGATCAACTACCTGGTCGACGCGATCGCCACCATCGACAAGTACGACATCGGCACCATCGAGGTGCGCAAGGACAAGCAGGACAAGTACAACAAGGACCTGCAGGCAGCTATGTCCAAGAGCGTGTGGAACAACGGCGGTTGCGCCAGCTGGTACATGGACAAGCACGGAAACAACACCACCCTGTGGCCTGGCTTCACCTTCCAGTTCCGCAACGCCACCAAGCATTTCGACCTCGCGGCATACCGCAGCGTCGCCACCTCGGATCTCGGCGCCGTCGGCACCGCGACCACTTCACAGATCGACCTCGACGACGAGAAGGCAGTAGCACAATGAGTGATTTTGCAGGCAAGGTCGTAGTCATCACCGGAGCGGGATCGGGCATCGGTCGCGCACTAGCACTGAACCTGGCCGGCCAGGGCGCCAAGTTGGCGATCTCCGACGTGGACACCATCGGGCTCGCCGAGACAACGCGTCTGGTGGAAGCCATCGGCGCCGAGGTGAAGTCGGACCATCTCGACGTCACCCAGCGCGAAGCGGTTCTCGAGTACGCCGACGCGGTTGTCGCCCACTTCGGCAAGGTCAACCAGATCTACAACAACGCCGGAATCGCCTACCACGGCACTTTCGAGAAGTCCGAATTCAAGGACTTCGAACGTGTCATGGACGTCGACTTCTGGGGAGTTGTCAACGGCACCAAGGCATTCCTCCCCCACGTCATCGCCTCCGGCGACGGGCACATCGTGAACGTGTCGAGCCTCTTCGGTCTGCTGTCGATGCCGGGTCAGAGCGCATACAACTCGGCCAAGTTCGCCGTTCGCGGTTTCACCGAGTCGCTTCGCCAGGAAATGCTGATCGCCAAGCACCCGGTGAAGGTGACCTGTGTGCACCCGGGCGGAATCAAGACCGCCATCGCACGCAACGCCACCGCAGGCCCGGGTGAAGATCTTGCGGTCTTCTCCGAGTTCTTCGACCGCAAGCTCGCGCGCACCACTCCGGAAGATGCCGCCAAGACGATCGTCAACGGCGTTCGCAAGAGCAAGCCGCGAGTTCTCATCGGGATGGACGCAATCGCACTCGACGCCTGGGTTCGCCTCGTAGGATCGGGCTACCAGCGCATCGTCGCGATCGTCGCCGGCCGAATGATGCCCAAGTCCAGCTGAGTTCGTTTCACAGCGCAGTTCGTTTCACAGCGCAGTTCGCACAAAGAGTCAGGAGCCCTGCCGGTGAGCACGTTCACCCTTCCGCTGCCCGTGGTCGCATTCTTGTTGAAGCCGTACTTCCGTCTGGCTTTCAACTCGCGGCTGCCGTATCGGATTCAACGTCTGTTGCTCGAGGCCGGGGCACCGCTACAGCAGGTTCCAGCGGGCGCCGTCGTGCGCCCGCTGGAGCTGGCTTGCCGACCGGCAGAGAAGATCACCGTCGGCGCAACCGAGCACCCCACCGCAGTTCTCTACCTGCATGGCGGGGCGTACACGCTCGGTTCGCTGTCCACACACCGTTCTCTCGCAGCTCATCTCGCCCGTGAGTCGTCCAGTGCGGTCTTCACCTTGGACTACCGTCTCGCGCCGGAGAATCCGTATCCCGCCGCTCTCGACGACGCGGTCTCGGCCTTCATGCAGTTGGTCACCGAGTTCGACTATTCGGAAGACCGCGTTGCCATCGCCGGCGATTCGGCCGGTGGCGGCCTGGCCGCGGCGACCGCTATTCGTCTGATCGAGCGTCACGGCGTGACCCCCGGCGCGCTTGCCCTGATCTCACCGTGGGTCGATCCCGGCGATCGGGGTGCCACCAAAAAGGCCGACCTGGTGGTCAACACAGCGTGGTCCTTCGACGCCGCCGACGCCTACCTTGCCGGAGTCGACCGTACTGATCCCGGCTACGCACCGATGCACGGCAAGCTCGACGGGTTGCCACCCACCAGGATTCACGTCGGTTCCGAGGAAGTCCTTTACCCGCAGATCATGACCTTCACCGACAAGCTCGCCGCTGCCGGCGTCGATGTGTCCCTGGTCGAGTACGCAAGACTCTGGCACGTGGCTCACGCACAGGCGTCACTGGTGAAGGAAGCAGCAGACGCCGTTTCCGACCTCGGCCAGTTCATCGCATCGAAACTGATTCGTGCCAAGGATGATTCGAGTTCAGCAGTGGGCTCGAACAGTCACTGACGGGTGGCCCACTCCGTCCATGTCACTGACGGGTGGCCCACTCCGTCCATGTCACTGACGGGTGTCCCACCAGGTGCGGGCGACTTCCGAGGCTGACGCCTTGCCGGTCCGCACCTGCTCGATCATTGCGGCGAGATCGGTGGTGGACAGTTCACCGGCAACGACGCTGAGCGCCTTGACAGCCGAATCTCCCAGTGCGCCCGCTCGAAAGAGCGGAACGACATTCTGCGCAGCCAGAACGTGATTCGAATCAGCGAGCACTGTGACGGCATCGGATTGTGCCAACGCCGACAGCGTCGTGGTTCCGAATACTTGTGCACCGGGTACGTCTGCCGGCGTTGCCTGATCGACACCGGCGAAGACACACTCGGCGCCCTCGGCCAACTGTTCCACTGCCCCGTCCTCGACGAATCTCGCGGAGACGAGCGGCGTCGCCGCGGCACACGAAGGAGCAAAGGCTTCTATCGTCTTCGCTCCCAACGACTGTGCGTATCCGGTGTCGAGTGCGAGGACCGCACGATCTTCGGCCATCGCATAGTCGGAGACCGAAAGACCTTCCGGCAGAGAGCGACTCAAGGCTTCGAAGACGTCGTCGGCCTTGCGGGCCGGGGATGACGGGTCGTAGTGATCGAGCAGCGCGCCGGTGAACTCGGGCACCAAAGTGACTCGCGCTGCGTCCAGAGCCTCGAGTGATTGGTTTCGGCCACCACCCACCGATTCGACGCGAGCCGACAGGCCGGAGGAGGAGAGCACCGTCGAATACACCTCGGCCAACACCGAACTCTCCACCGATGCGTCAGCAGCCACCACGATCTGGTCACGAGACTCCGCTTCGGCACCCTCTACCACCGAATCACCGTTTGCGCATCCGCTGAGAATCGGCAGGACCATCAGTGCTGCAACAACAGTCGAATACTTCGTGCGTGTGCTCTTCACCGAAATCCTCACATCCAATCCCATGGATCGAAAACCGTGCCATGTCGGTACCTATCGTTACACTTGTCGGGCGATGCGCGGTAACCAGTCCTGACGCAGCCACTCGGTGGCGGCGCCGTCGAAGTCACTCGGGTGGCTTCGCCACAAGGGAATGGTTTCCGACGCCCGAAACACGGGACGCCCGAAAAACCGGAAGGACGCTCATGCGCACCTCACGATTTCGTTCCAACCGTTGGCTCGTAGCCGCGGCAACCGTTGTCTCTCTGACTGCACTGACAGCGTGCGGTAGCAGCGACGGTGACTCCAACAGCGATCCCAACGCGATCGTCGTCGGCTCCGCCAACTTCACCGAATCCGAGACGATCGCCAACATCTACGCCGAAGCACTGCGTGTCAACGGGTTCGATGTGTCCACGTCGTTCAACGTCGGCAGCCGCGAGGCGTACATTCCGGCACTCAAGGACGGGTCCATCAGTGTCATTCCGGATTACACGGGAAATCTCCTGCAGTACTTGGATCCCGACAGCACGGCCACCAGCTCCGCTGACGTCCTCGCTGCTCTTCCCGCAGCTCTCGGGTCGGAATTGGCAATTGCGACGCCTGCATCCGCCGAGGACAAGGACGCCGTCGTCGTCACGAAGGAAACCGCTGACAAGTGGAACCTGAAGACGATCGCCGATCTGGCTCCGCATTCCGCCGAGGTCAAGTTCGGTGCTCCGGCCGAGTTCCAGGAACGTCCAGCCGGATTGCCCGGTTTGAAGTCCAATTACGGCCTCGACATCTCGGCAGCCAACTTCGTTCCGATCGCCGACGGCGGTGGACCGGCAACCGTGAAGGCTCTCTCCTCCGGTGACATCACCGCGGCAAACATCTTCACGACGTCGGCCTCCATCCCGGAGAACAACTTCGTGGTTCTCGAAGACCCGAAGAACAATTTCCCGGCTCAGAACGTGGTGCCGGTGCTGCGCGCGTCGAAGTCTTCCGACAAGTTGAAGACAGTCCTCGATGCGGTGTCCGCCAAGCTCACCACCGAAGAGTTGTTGGCACTCAACGTCCAGGTGTCCGGCGACACCAAGACGGAGCCGGCAGCGGCGGCCAAGGCGTGGGTGACGGCGCAGGGCCTCGACAAGCCGGTCTCGTAGTCACGTGATCACCTTCGAGGGCGTCACCAAGCAGTATCCGGACGGCACCACCGCCGTCGACCGTCTCGATCTCACCATCGAGGCCGAGTCGTTCACGGTGTTCGTGGGGCCGTCCGGGTGCGGCAAGACGACGTCGATGCGCATGATCAACCGGATGATCACACCGACGTCGGGCAAGATCTTCGTCGACGGTCGTGACATCGCCCAGACCGACGCGGTGAAGCTGCGTCTCGGCATCGGGTACGTCATCCAGAACGCCGGCTTGCTTCCGCATCGCACCGTGATCGACAACGTCGCAACAGTTCCGGTACTGCGCGGTGAGTCCCGCCGCGCAGCGCGCAAAGCCGCGTTGGGGGTACTCGAACGAGTCGGTCTGGACATCTCCCTTGCCACCCGCTATCCCGGGCAACTCTCGGGTGGGCAGCAACAACGTGTGGGAGTTGCGCGAGCATTGGCTGCCGATCCGCCGATCCTGTTGATGGACGAGCCCTTCAGCGCCGTCGACCCGGTGGTGCGTGAGGATCTGCAGACCGAAATGCTCCGTCTTCAAAGCGAACTGAAGAAGACGATCGTCTTTGTCACCCACGACATCGACGAGGCAGTCAAACTCGGTGATCACATTGCCGTCTTCGGTCCCGGCGGGCGGCTTCAGCAGGTTGCGGCACCTCGCGACGTGTTGGCCGCACCGGCAACGGATTTTGTCGCCGGATTCGTCGGACGCGATCGCGGCTATCGGGGATTGTCGTTCCGCGCTGCCGACGAGGTTCCGTTGCACCCTGTACGCACGGCCGTCGAGAACGAATTGAAGGCTCTGCGTCTCGAATTGGGCGAATGGGTTCTCGTGGTCACGGACAACGGAACTCCGCAGGGATGGATCGACGTGACCGGCGTCGAAGGCCTGCGCTCGGGACGAACCCTTGCTCAGTCGACGTCTGCCGGTGGTTCGCTGTTCTCCCCCGGCGGCGATCTCCGCCAAGCCCTCGATGCGGCAATCTCGTCGCCTTCCGGTATCGGCGTTGCCGTCGACGGCGAGGGCGCGGTCATCGGCGGGATCCTCGGTTCCGAAGTCGTGGCGAAATTGGCAGATCAGCGTCGACGCGAGGACGAGGAACGCAACCGCGTCGCCTTCACCGAGGGATTCGGGTCGTAGCGGCATGCGCTGGCTCATCGACAATTTCTCGACGGTCGTGGATTACTCGAAGACCCATCTGTATCTGGCACTGCTTCCTTTGCTGATCGGTCTCCTGATTGCCGTTCCGGTCGGAACAGCGATCCGCAACGTCAGATGGCTGCGCCGAATCACGTTGACCCTGGCGAGCATTGCGTTCACGATTCCGTCGCTCGCGCTGTTCGTCACCATCCCCCAGTTGTTCGGACTCAAGACCCTTGATCCTCTCAACGTCGTGATCGCACTCAGCGTGTATGCGACGGCACTGCTCATCCGGGCAGTACCCGAAGCACTCGACTCGGTGCCGGACAACGTCATCGACGCCTCCACCGCCGTCGGTTTCACACCGCTACGACGCGCTCTGACGGTCGAGTTGCCATTGGCGCTGCCGGTGATGATCGCGAACATCAGAGTTATTGCCGTTACCAATATTTCGCTGGTGTCAGTCGGATCTCTGATCGGAATCGGCGGGCTTGGAGTCCTGTTCAAACAAGGCTACGACCGCGACTATCCCGACCAGATCGTTGCGGGCATCATCGCGATCGTCGTGCTGGCACTGGCGCTCGATCTGATCCTGTATCTGATCGGCCGATTCCTGACCCCGTGGACCAGAACGTCGACCTCGTCGAAGGTTCCCGCCGTCCTGTCAGCCGAGGGGGAACCCGTATGAGCATCTTCACCGGGGCCTGGGACTTCATCGTCGATCCCGGAAATTGGAGCGGCGACACCGGAATCGGCACCCGCATCCTCCAGCACCTCTGGTACAGCGTTCTGGCCGTGGCACTTTCGGCTGTGATCGCGGTGCCCATCGGATTACTCATCGGCCATCTGCGTCGCGGTGAGATCGTGGTCGTCAGTCTGGTCAACGCACTGCGGTCACTGCCCACTCTCGGCCTGCTGACCTTCCTCGTTCTTCTCATGGGTCTGGGAGTGATGCCGCCGATTCTCGCCCTCGTCATTCTTGGTATTCCCCCACTACTCGCCGGCACGTACGCCGGAATCGCCAGCGTCGACCGCGGCGTCGTCGAGGCCGCACGGGCAATGGGTATGACCGAACTCCAAGTGCTCTTCCGCGTCGAGATACCCAATGCGCTGCCATTGATTCTCGGCGGACTGCGTAACGCGACACTGCAGGTGATTGCCACGGCAACGGTCGCCGCCTACGTCAACCTCGGCGGCCTCGGCCGGTACATCTTCGACGGTCTCGCGCTCTACAAGTACGACCGAGTGGTCGTCGGCGCAATCCTGGTCGCGGTTGTGGCTCTCGTCGTGGACGGCTTACTGGCGCTGGTGGTCTGGGCATCGGTTCCCGGGACCGGCAGGCTACGCCGAACACCCGACCTCACTCGTCTGTAGCTCTCGGTACACACGAAAAAGCCCCGATCGGAACCTTGTGTGCGGGTTCCGATCGGGGCTTTCGTAGTCCCTCTTAGCTGGTCACGCCCTCAGCATGCGCTGCGGCCGCGACGGCTTCCGCTACTGCGGGTGCCACGCGAGGGTCGAGTGGGCTGGGGACGATTTTGTCCGCCGCCAACTCGTCGCCGACCACCGACAGGATTGCCTCGGCGGCAGCGAGCTTCATACCTTCGGTGATGCGACGGGCGCCGGCGTCGAGCGCGCCCTTGAAGACACCGGGGAAGGCGAGAACGTTGTTGATCTGGTTCGGGAAATCACTACGGCCCGTCGCCACGATCGCCGCGTACTTCGACGCGGTTTCGGGGTGAATCTCCGGGTCCGGGTTGGAAAGTGCGAACACGATCGACTCGGGAGCCATCGAAGCGATGAGCTCCTCGGGGATCTTGCCCGCCGAGACACCGAGGAACACGTCAGCACCTTCGAGAGCCTCGATGGCACCACCATGCAGGTCACGGGGATTTGTGCGGGCCGCGAGTTCTGCCTTCACGTCGTTGAGGTCGCTGCGCTCACCCGAGATGATGCCCTTCGAGTCCAGCACGATGACGTCGCTGATTCCGGCGGCGAGCAGGATGTTCGCGCAGGCAACACCCGCAGCGCCGGCGCCGGAGATGACGACCTTGAGTGTGGTGATGTCGCGGCTCTGGACCTTCACGGCGCCCTTGAGTGCCGCGAGGACCACGATGGCGGTTCCGTGCTGATCGTCGTGCATGACGGGGCAGTCGAGAGCTTCGATGACGCGCTTCTCGATCTCGAAGCAACGCGGCGCCGAGATGTCCTCGAGGTTGACCGCGCCGAAGCTCGGACGCAGTCGGATGAGTGTCTCGACGATCTCGTCGGGATCCTTGGTGTCGAGAACCAGCGGAATGGAGTTCAGTCCGGCAAAGTTCTTGAACAGCGCCGACTTGCCCTCCATGACGGGCAGCGACGCGCGGGGGCCGATGTCGCCGAGTCCGAGAACAGCGGTGCCGTCGCTGACCACGACGACGAGTCGGTTGGTCCACGTGTATCGATCGGCGAGGGTTTCGTCTGCAGCGATGGCGCGGCTCACCTGAGCAACACCCGGCGTGTAGGCGATCGAGAGGGCCCGCTGCGTATCGAGCGGTGCTGTGGTCTCGACCGAGAGCTTGCCACCGACGTGAGCGGCAAAGATTTCTTCGTCGGTCAACTCGACCTTGGGTACGTTGATGGCTTCAGTCACGAGGGACACGATGACACTCCTGATTAGTCCAGCCTCAAGCGGGGCTGGGTTACTGGGAAGTAATCCTTCGGACCGCTGCGAAACTACGTTCACAACGGTCAGAGATCATTTCTTCCGCGAACGACTACTGAGAAGAAGAGCATTCGGCGTGCGCGAGAAAGTGGGCCGCAATACATCCGAAGCGTCATGGTGTGGGGCGGGTGAGCCCTGGCGTATCCATGCAATCTAGGTTTCGGGAGAAATTCTGACGAAACCTGCACTTCGGGGCCGGGCTGTGGCGCCGCCTCGAAGTAACTCCAGTTTGCCACCAGAGTCGGATCACAATCAAATCCTCCAAGCGGTCGGATTCCTCACCACACTCGAACCCGAGCCGTCATCCCCACCGTGTCATCCCCACCGTGTCATCCCCACCCAGTCATCCCCACCACTGCGTCACCAACAACAGCCCTGCCACCACGAGCACGACCACCGATCCGGCAACCGCCGCGATACCCCGCCTGCGGTCGCACCAGATCTGCGCGGCGAGAGCAACCACCGAGGCCGCAATGTGCGCGGTGATCGACGTTGTTCCCGGACCCGGGAATCCGCGGTTGCCGCCCAGATATGCCGAACCGATGATCACGAGTGTCAAGACCACGATTCCGGCCGCCACGGTGCCACTCAGGGCGCGTAGAGCGCGGACCAGCAGCCATTGTCGTTTGTCGGCGGGATAGTCGTAATCGTCTTCGTACTGATAGTCCTGATATTCCTGGTACTGGTAGTCGTCCTCGTACCTGTCGTTCCGGTCGTACCTGTCGTCGTATGTCATCTCTTACGCTCCCGCGACGAATCCGCGGACTGATTCCGCAATGAGTTGAACCGCGATGGCGGCGAGCAGAAGACCGGCGATGCGTGCCAGCAGACTGATGCCACCCTCGCCCAGTATCCGGATCAGTGCGGTCGAGAAGCGCAGGACCACGAACAGCACGAGGTGGATGGACAGAATCGCCAACGCGATCGCCAGATACGACGCCGCTTCACCGTCGGCCTGGGCGACAAAGACGATGACGGCCGCTATCGCACCGGGACCGGCCATCATCGGCGTTCCCAGAGGAACGAGTGCGACGTTGACGTCGTCGGCTCCCTGCGGACGGTTGGAGGCCTTTCCGGTCAGCAGTTCGAGTGCGATGAGAAGCAGCAGCAATCCGCCGGCGCCCTGCAACGCCGGAATGCCGATGTGGAGGTAGTTGAGGATCGCCTGACCGCCGATGGCAAAGACCGAGATGACCGCCAGGGAGACGGCGGGGGCCTGCCATGCCGCTCGGTTGCGATCTTCACGGCTTTTGCGGCCGACCAGTGACAAGAACACCGGGATGACTCCGGGCGGGTCCATGATCACGAACAGCGTGATGAACACGGTGAGGTAGAGCGTGGTGTCGAGCATCAGCGCCCCAGTACCTCCACGCCGGTGGCAGCCGAGACGAGTTTGTCGAACTCGGCCTCGTCCGTGAGCTCGTCGCCGAGTCCGATCGTCTTGTTCTCGCCGTGGTAGTCAGAGGATCCGGTGACTGCCAAACCGAGGTCGACAGCCAGGCGGCGCAGGACGTCACGATCGTCGCTGCGATGGTCCGGGTGATCGACTTCGAGACCCCCGAGACCCAGCTCGGCCAGATCACGGATGTGGTCGAGCGCAAGCAATCCGCCGCGCGAACGCGCCCGTCCATGCGCAAGGACAGTTACTCCCCCGGCCGCTGCCACCAGTTCGACGGCGTACTCGAGCGGAGTGTCGTACTTGGGAACGTCGTATCGCCCTCGACTGGACAACAGGTCGGAGAAAGCCTCACTGATGCTCGACACCACTCCCGCTCGCATCAAGGCCGCTGCGACGTGCGGGCGTCCGACGGACGGACCGGCGTCGGCGAGGATCTGATCGGGATCGACGGGCAGACCGTCACGCGCCATCATGGTCGTCATCACCCGGATACGTTCGACGCGTTCGGCGCGCAGTCGCTCACGTTCTTTTGCGAATTCGGGGTGCGTCGGATCGAACAGGTACGCAAGCAGATGTACAGCGACCGGCCAACCACGCTCACCTCGACCTTCGCACGACATCTCCATCCCACGAACCAGGCTGACGCCGGCCGGCAAGGCCTGCGCCGCCTCGGCCCAGCCCGAAGTCGTGTCGTGATCGGTGATGGCGACGACGTCGAGTCCGGCGTCGGCTGCGGCGCGCATGAGGGCAGCCGGGGTGTCGGTGCCGTCCGATGCGTTGGAGTGGGTGTGAAGATCTATTCGCACTGTTCCAGTGTGTCAGCAATCGGCAACTTCATCGCGCTCCGGTGGGCGAGCCGGAAGCTGACGTACGATTACGCCGCAGCGGCAGCGCAATTCGATCAGGTGTCGCTGTAGTGCCGTTCCCCTGCCGTTCCACTGCATTACAGACCGAGAAGGAGCGAGCGTGCCAACCATGCCGTCACTGCCGAATTGGTCGAACGGCAAATCGACGCAAGCCGATGCGCCCAAGATCCCCGTTCCGGCAGCCCGCGCGATCGTCGACTGCGCGGTCTACGTGGACGGCGTGCGGTTGCCGGGCAAGTACACGCACCGCGCTGCGTTGGCCGAGGTTCGTAGTCGCGACAACGCGTTCGTCTGGGTGGGCATGCACGCTCCCGACGAAGGTCAGATGCAAGATGTCGCAGCAACTTTCGGACTCCACGAGCTGATGGTCGAGGATGCCGTCCATGCACACGAGCGCCCGAAACTCGAACGCTACGACGACGTCATGTTCCTGGTGCTGCGCACGGTCGTCTACGTACCGCACGAGTCCGTCGCGACGGCGAGCGAGATCGTCGAAACCGGCGAGATCATGGTGTTCGTCGGCCCCGACTTCGTAGTGACCGTCCGGCACGGGGATCACTCCGAACTGGCAAGCGTGCGCAAGTCACTCGAGGAGAACCCCGAGCGCCTCACCATGGGCCCGTTCGCGGTGTTGCACGCGATCACCGACCACGTCGTCGACAGCTATCTCTCCGTCATCCAACTCGTCGAACAGGACGTCGACAGCATGGAAGAGTTGGTGTTCAACCCGCGGAACACCGTTGCCGTCGAGCACATCTACCTGCTCAAACGTGAAATCGTCGAACTACGACGCTCGGTCACTCCACTCGGATTGCCACTGCTCCAGCTGACCCAGCCCGCGGGCGGCCTCGTCCCGAAGGAGATCCGGCGATACTTCCGTGACGTACGAGATCACCACACGATCGTGGCCGAACGTATCTCGGAATACGACGAGGTGTTGAGTTCGCTGGTCGACGCCGCACTCGCGAAGATCGCGGTGCAGCAAAACACCGACATGCGCAAGATCTCCGCGTGGGTCGCTATCGCCGCCGTGCCGACCGGCGTTGCCGGTATCTACGGGATGAACTTCGAGAACATGCCGGAACTCGGTTACAAGTACGGCTATCAGTCCATCCTGTTCCTCATCGCGTCGGTGTGTGTCGGCTTGTTCTTTCTCTTCCGTCGCAACAACTGGCTGTGAACCTCGCACGCTGACTCCCTGTACTTGCCACCGTCGCAGGCGGACAATGGATATGGGTACGCATTTTCATTCCGTTCCCGAAATCCATTTTGCGACAAGCAAATTCAGATCCAAGGAGAAGTGGAGGAGCAACCATGCCTACAGTCGAGCAATCCGTGGAGATCGCGTTGCCACCCAAGGACGTCTGGGAGTACATCGCCGTCGCCGAGAACTGGCCCAACTGGGAGAATTCGATGGTCGAGTGCAAACAGATCACCGACGGCCCGATGGGCGTGGGAAGCCGCTGGCACGGTGTCTCGCGAATCCTGGGCAAGCGTCTCGAGTGGACATCCGAATTCACCGAGTACGACCCACCGAGATCGTCGAAATCGACGTCCGTCGAAAGTCCGGTCAGCTTCTCGCAGACCACGACCTGCGAAGAAGTCGGTGACGGCACTCGGGTCACCTACCGACTCGACAGCGAAAGCGGCCTGGGAGGAGTATTCGGCAAGATGGCCGACCCGATCGTCACGAAAGCATTTTCACGGACGGTTCGGGTAAGTCTCGAGAACTTGGCGGACATCCTCGTGCACGCCGAATGATCTGACGGACAAAGCGCCAGCGCAGCTAGAGCGAGGCAGCGGAACGGTGCGGATCGCGGATGTCGATCCCCGCCTCGGTCCATGCTTCCCTCAGTGCCTCCGCGCCGCGCAGACGCACCCAGGCGGCTTCGGTACCGGTCAGGGGGACCACACCAAGGAAGCGCACCGGGTCGAACGGCTCCGGCAGCGTCAGGTCTTCGATCCCGCTGTCACCGAGAAGCACCGCCGTGAACGCAGTGTCCTTCCACAGCGGCTCGCCCAGGTCCAACAGTGCGTCCTCGAGCAGCACGACGCCTTCGACGGACGGCGCCGCGGCCAGCACCGCGAGCGTCCTGGCCACACCTGACGCCACACCGGTGCCACCGCGCAGCGTGAGTACCAACTCGGCGCGGGGTCCGCGCGTGGGGTCTGCGACCAGTTCGTTGGGGTCGCCCATCGGATGACGCGAGCACCCCAGTGTGACGTAGCGGACCAGGCCGTCGGGTGATTCGAAACGCAGCACGTCCAGCGGTTCGACACCGAGGAACGTCACCGAGGCCGCGGTGGGGTCCGGCCCCTCGATGCTGCTGACGAGATGGGCCCGGACGGAAGATACGACGCTGTCTGACACTCGTCCATCTAAACACCGTGCCCGCGAGGTTCGCAGCGCAGATACCTCGCGGTGGCGGTAGCGTCGTCGAAATGGTCTCCGTTCTCGCTGTCAGCGACGAGACCGTCGAATTCCTGTGGAGCAGTCAAGTTCGTTCACTCGGAGTCGACGTGATCCTGGGCGCGGGCGATCTGCCGTTTGCGTATCTGGAGTACCTGTCTGACCAACTGAATGCGCCTTGCGTGTTCGTTCCCGGAAACCACGACGCCGATCTGTCCGGATATTCGAACAAGAGATCGGGTTGGACGCGGGCCGGGATGCCTGCGCAGTGGCCGGGGCCTACCGGCGCAGTCAACGCCGACGGACGCATCGTGACCGTCGCCGGTCTGCGGATCGCGGGCCTCGGTGGTTCCATCCGATACAACACGGGTCCCAATCAATGGTCCGAGCGCCAGCAGAGCCGACGCGCTCGCTCGCTCGCTTGGCGAAACGCCTGGCAATCGCGACTTCCCGGCGGCCGGGCGGGCGTGGATGTGCTGCTCACCCACAGCCCCGCCCGCGGTGTCGGCGACGCCGAGGATCGGCCACATCGAGGGTTCGAATGCTTCACGCCTTTGATTCACAACCTCGATCCGACGGTGATGGTCCACGGACACATCCACCCGCACGGGCGAACCCCTCTCGATCTGGCGGTAGGCCGGACTATCGTGCTCAATACCGTCGGCTTCACGCTGATGGAGATTTCCCCAGGTACTCCGCCGACGATCGTGAGGCGCCGACATGGCTCGTGACACCGGATTTCCCACAGCCGACGCGGAAAACGACTTCGCTCGTCAGCGTCGACGCGCCGACGTGGCACGTCTGGTCAGTTGGCTACGACGCGAACCGGACGACGTCAACGCGATCCTGCCGTTCGACGAGGTTGTCGCAGCTCTGGGCAAGGTCGGCGAGAAGTCTCTGGGGCTGCAGGTCGTCACCATCGAATCAATAGTCGGAAGTGTCGACCGCACAGGTGATTTCGACAGGTACTTCCGTCCGACGTCCACTCACTCGCGCGCTCGTTGGGAGCGACTTGCGGTGGCGCAACGACGCGGCGAATCGGTACCACCTGTTCAGTTGTATCGCGTCGGCTCCATGCATTTCGTGATCGACGGGCACCACCGAGTGTCCATTGCGTGTGCGATGCACCAGAAGACAATCGACGCGTACGTCACCGAGATCATCACGCGTATCTCGCCGGAAGGCATCACTCAGCGCGCCGATCTGCTCATCAAGGATCATCGTCGACTCTTCCTCACCCGCGTTCCGCTGCAGGGTTCACAACGCGAAGCCGTCCAGGTCACCGACCCGTGGGAGTACGCCGAACTCAGTGAGTGTGTGGAGGCGTGGGGTTTTCGGCTCATGCAGGAGAAGGGTGAGTTCCTCGGCCGAGACACCGTCGCCCGCCGCTGGTTCGGCGAGGAGTTTCTGCCCGTCGTGCGAATGCTGCGGGGTGCCGACATGTTGCCCGAGCACACCGACGCCGAGGCCTACTTGTGGATCGCCCGGGAGCGGTACCGACTGGTGCGGCGGCACATGTGGAACGACGAGATCGTGGCCGAACTACGCGATCGAGCACCGCGAAAGCACAAGCCCGCTACGTAGATGCAGTGAAGCGAACCTCGCGGTTCGGGATCTTCGGGTGCATGAACTTCAGCAACGAACGCGCTTCTTTCTCGATGGACGCGAGGGCGGTCTTCGGTTGCTGCGCAAACAGAGTCGCACCCAACTCGACCGTCTCCTTTGCCGGCGTCACCGTCGCATATCCCACCACCTTCCCGCGCACCAGGATGGCGGGCTTGATGATGCCGTTCACGGTGAAGACGCGAGTTCGGTACTGCTCGTCCATGATTCGAGATCGGTCGGCGTGCGAGAGCAAGATGTTGTCGAACGGTGCAAGTATGCGAACCGGGGGTGTTCCGGAGGTCGGTCGTGGCGCGTCCGGCAGGTCGAACACCTCGGCCCCATTCTCGTTGACAAAGGTGACCAAGCCGGGTCGTAGCCGCTCGAATACTTCGGCGAGTCTGGTCAGACCCGACCACGCCTGAGCGTCCTTCACGCTCGCGGGCCCGAAGGCCGCCAGATAACGAAGCACCATCGCATCCGGATCCGGCGATGAACTCACTTCCGTGCCAAGCCAATTCTCCAAGGTCGTCAGTGCCGGTACTCCGGATCGTCCCCACAGGCCTCGCGGTGGGACCTGCACCATCGGCAGAAGTCCTCGAACGCCGTGCGCCAGCCCCTCGGCCGCGTGGCCGGGAAAGCGCTCTGCCAGTATCGGTCTCATCTGCATTTGGGTGAGCGGCCCGTCCGCTACGAGGTCCCGTCCCGCCCGCGCCAGAGCGTCGAGATCCAACCCGGTGAGCGCCGCACGCTGTGTGCTGTTGGTGTGGAGATCGCGTTCCATGATCGTCTGAACCGTGGCCCGGAATGGGCCCGCATCCGCGGCCGAAAGAGCAAAGACCGTGCCCCGCATGGCAACAAGCCGCACCACCTGGCGCTTCTCGACAAGGGTGGAGAGGTCTTCTGCCGCAAAGTTCTTCAGCCGCGCCCACAGCGCCAGGTAGGGCGGGTTCGGCGCCTGGGCCTGCAGACCTGCCAGGTGCTCGATCGCATCCAACGCACTGACCTCGGCCCTCCGCAGCAGGAACTGCCGCGCCAGAGTCGCCAGGTTGAGCTCGCGATCGGTGATCAGTGCAGCCATCGACAACTCCTCAACGATCGTGGTCAGTGGCGGTGACGATCTGGAACGGTATCTCGACTCGCGCGAGGGTTCCGGACTCTTCACCCGGTCCGACCGAGAACGAGCCACCCGCGGCAACCACTCGCAGTTCGTGCGAGAGCAGTCCGATGTGCCCGGCAGCCCGTCGTTCGGCAATCCGATCGGCGCTGATCCCCCGACCGTCGTCCGAGACCACGAGCACCGCACGGTGGTCCAGTCGTGCAAGCTCGATCCGGACGTTCTGCGCGCCGGCATGTTTGACGACGTTGCCCAGAAGCTCTCGGGTGGCGCCGAACAAGACCTCGTCGGCAGACGTGCGTAGATCGTCGTTCCAGCCCGAAGTGTCGACGTCGACCACTACTCCGCCGCGTCCCTGCGCCGATCGCGCGAGGTCCCCGATCGCGCGGGCAAGGCCCACGTGGACGAGAACTGTGGGATGCAGTTCCGAGACGGACGATCTCAACAGCGTGGTCGCTTCACCGAGCGCTTTTCCGGCTCGCGCCAACGCGACAGGCTCCGCACTGTCTGCCAATTCGTCGAGATCCATCCGCGCGGCGAGAACGTACTGGAGCGCCCCGTCGTGCAATTGCTCGGACAGTTCTGTGCGCTCACGCTGCTCGAGCCCCATGAGTTCGGCCAGAAGGCTGGTGCGATGCCCGACGAGGTGCCCGATGGTCAGCACGCGTGATCTTTGAATCCGAGTCAGTCCGATTGCGCCTGCGCCCACTCCGGCCAAGGCCATGGTGCTCAGCAGGATCGACGGCCACGGCTCGGAGTTCGAAGTCATCGTTGCCCAGCTGGAAACGAAGAACACCCCGATCGTGCAGGCAACGACGCCGACACACACGTCCGTCCGCAGTTGCGTACACGCCAGAACCGGAATGACGAAGAGCCCGTTACTCAAGATGTCGGCGGTCCAACTCTGCTCGGCCGCGAGACCGGTCAGCAATGTCAGAGTTGCGAGCACGGCAAGGTCGACGAACAAGCCGAGCCAGATCATCGTCACCGGGCCGGTGCCGCCCTTGCGGATCCACAGCGCCACGGCTGCCGACCAGAGTGCATAGGCGCCCAGAATCGCGAAACACCATCCCGCGTCGTTCATCGGCGGGACGAAAATCAGTGTCAGGGCGATGAACAGCACCAGAGCGCCGCGCACCGTCAGTTGGAGGTACGCACCGCGGTAGGCGTGTTCGCGCATGATCCGCTCGAGGTCCGGGCCACCGGGCAGGTGCTCGGTTCGTACCGAGGATTCGTTCATCTGTCCTCCTGTGCCGCCCATTCCAGTTCCCTGTGAATGAGCTTCGCACACGAGATTTCACAATCAACCCGCAATACCGTGAATGACACAGCATTCACCGAACCTCGAAACCACGCAGGAGTGCTCATGATCTCGACCCGAGCAAGCAAGCGCCGCATCGCCACTCGATTTGCCGTCGCCGGCGCCCTGGCAGCGGCGCCGATCGCCGTGGTGGCCGGGACAGCGCAAGCCACCCCGGCCTCCACCCATCACGAACAATTCGGCCGCCTGGTCCCCCTACCCGAACCGGCCGACGCAGCGCCCGGCCCCGAACAGGTACCGCTCCCCTGGGGCGCGACGTATTCGGTCACCTTGCCCGGGTAAAGGTCACAGCAGCAGATTGGCTCCCGTACCGCCGTCGAACACCGCGATCTTGGCGGGATCGAACCACAGATCGACAGACCTGCCCTGGGCCACCGTGGACTCGGACGAGAGCCTGGCAACCAGTTGACCGCCACCAGCGACGGCCGTTCCCGAATCGGCGGCGAGTTCCTCGAGTTCACGAGAGTTGACGGCGGGGCCACCAGCGAGGAAATACGCGTACTTGTCCGAACCCATCGATTCCAGCACGTCGACGTCGACGGTGAACGTCCCACCGTGCGGCTTCTGCGCTGCATCGACCAGCGCCACGTCCTCGAAATGTTCCGGCCTGATACCGACCACGACGTCCTTGCCCGAGCCGCTGCCCGAGATCTTCGACTGCGCCGCCGCGGGCAGGCGAGCATCGCCGATCGGCGTGCTCACACCGTCGGCCGTCAACTGTCCGGGGAAGAAGTTCATGGACGGGGACCCGATGAACCCCGCCACGAACAGATTGTTCGGTCGATCGTAGAGTTCCTGCGGCGCACCGATCTGTTGCACGATTCCGCCGCGCAGCACGACTACCCGATCGCCGAGCGTCATCGCCTCGGTCTGGTCGTGGGTCACGTAAATCGTTGTCGTACCGAGTCGCTGCTGCAGACGGGCGATCTCCGTCCTCATCTGCACGCGCAGTTTGGCGTCCAGGTTGGAAAGCGGCTCGTCCATGAGAAACGCCTTCGGGCTGCGCACGATTGCGCGTCCCATCGCGACACGCTGACGCTGACCGCCCGACAGGTTCGCCGGTTTGCGATCGAGATGCTGGGTGAGGTCGAGGACCCGCGCAGCGTCGTCGACCTTGGCGTTGATCTCGTCCTTGGACATCTTCGCCAATGTCAGTGGGAAAGCGATGTTCTGACGCACCGTCATGTGCGGATACAGCGCATACGACTGGAAGACCATCGCGATGTCGCGGTCCTTGGGGGCGCGTTCGTTGACGCGTTCACCCGCGATCCGCAACTCACCGGTCGAAATGTCTTCCAGCCCGGCAATCATGTTGAGAGTCGTGGATTTTCCACAACCGGACGGGCCCACGAGAATGATGAATTCTCCGTCGGCGATGGTGATGTCGACATCACTGACCGCCTTGGCTCCGTCCGGGTACAGCTTGGTCACCTTGTCCAGCACGATCTCGGCCACAGGCTTATCCCTTCACTGCGCCGGAAGTAAGCCCGGCCACGATACGACGTTGGAAGAACAGAACAAAGATGATGATCGGAATGGTGATGACCATGGCGGCCGCGGCGATCGACCCGGTGGGCTCCTCGAATTGTGAAGCGCCGGTGAAGTTTGCGATGGCCGCAGGGGCGGTGATGGAGCGTTCGGTCGACGTCAGCGAAATCGCGAACAACAGATCGTTCCAGCAGAAGATGAACACCAGAATGCCCGCCGTGACGATGCCGGGCGCGGCGAGCGGAGCTACCACCTTCCGGAACGCCTGCCCCGGCGTCGCGCCGTCCATCTGCGCCGCCTTCTCGAGCTCCCAAGGAATCTCTTTGAAGAATGCCGAGAGCGTGTAGATCGCCAACGGCAACGCAAAGGTGATGTACGGCAGGATGAGTCCGGCCCAGGTGTCGAAGAGTCCGAGCCGTCGTTCGATGTCGAACAGCGGGCTCACCAATGAAATCTGCGGGAACATCGCGATCAGCAGGGCAACAGCCACCAGCAGCTTCTTGCCCGGAAAATCCAGGCGCGCAATCGCGTAAGCAGCCATGGTTCCGATCACCACGGCGATGACCGTCGAGATGAGTCCGATGCCGATGGAGTTGATCAGAGCACTGGTGAAGGCGCTGGTGTCGAAGATTCCTCGGTAGTTGTCCAGGGTCCACTTCTCCGGAATGAACTTGCCGTCCTTGATCGTTCCGGCCGGTTTGAATGACAGGCTCGCAATCCACAGGACGGGAACCAGCGCGTACAGCAAGACCAGAAGGTTGACGACGGACCAGCTGATCTTGAGTCTGGGAGTCACGGTCATGTCAGCGTCCTTCCGTATCGGATCCGGGAGCCGAAGCACCGAAAAGTTTGATGAAGATGAACGCGATCACGGCCACACACACGAAGATCAACACGCTGATCGCGGATCCGATGCCCAAGTTGAATGCCTTGAACAGATTGTCGTAACCCAGAATCGACACCGACCCGGTGTCGTTCGCTCCCTTCGTGAGCACGTAGATGTTGTCGAAGATGCGGAATGCGTCGAGTGTGCGGAACAGCAGAGCGACGAGGATGGCGGGCTTCATCAGCGGAAGGATGATGCGTACCAACCGGGTCCACGCGCCGGCGCCGTCCACCTGAGCCGCCTTGAGAAGGTCATCGGGCACGAGCGCCAAGCCGGCGAGCAGGAGCAGCGCCATGAACGGCGTCGTCTTCCAGACCTCGGCAAGGACGATGATCGCGAGCGACGGGATCTGGTCGGTGAGCGGCGCACTGCCGTCGGGCAGGAGATTGGCGAGGTAGCCGGTCCCCGGCGTCCACGCGTAGTACCAGCTGTATGCCGCCGCGACGGTGACGATGCCGTACGGGATGAGCACAACGGTGCGGACGAGCCCCTTACCCACGATCGTTCGGTGCATCACCAGTGCGATGGTCAGTCCGAGAACGAACTCGATGACGACCGAGACAACCGTGATCGACGTCGTCACCGCGAACGCTTGCCACCAGTAACCGTCGGTCAGCACCGACACGTAGTTGTCGAACCACACGAACTTTCGTTGATCCGGGAAGCGCAGGTCGTAGCGCTGCAAACTCAGCCAAACGGCGTAGACCACCGGATATGCGGTCACCGCGATCATGAGAATCGCGGCCGGGGCCACCAGCCAGAGACCGAGGCGACGCTCGGCCGCCTTTCCGTCCGACATCTTCGACTTCGCGGAGTGCTTCGGCTCCGGCGATGCCGTCGCGACTGTTGGTGCAGCTCCCGAATTTTCGCTGTCGATCGTCACGGAATCAGCCCCTCGGAATTGACTGCCTTGCGTACCTGCTCGGCAAGATCGTTCACGGTCGATTCCGGATCGATGTTTCCCACAGGGTTCAGCGTGGCAGTGATGAGCGTCGAAATACTCTGATAGGCAGGAGAAACCGGACGAACCGAAGCGGTGTCCAGGCTGTCGCGAACCTCACGCCACGCCGGGTACGCCTCCTGAAACGCCGGGTCGTCGTACAGGCTCTCGAGAGTCGGCGGAACGCCACCGGCTACCGCGTTGTTGCGCTGATTCTCCTCGTTACGCAGACAGGTGAGCGCCTCGAAAGCGAGGTCCGGATGCTGGCTGGTCTTGGCCACCGCCACGTTGAAGCCGCCGATCGTGACCTCGGCCGGCTTACCCTCGATCACCGAGGGATACGGAGCGGCAAGGAAATTCCGTTCTCCGTTCACCGTGAGCACCGTGTTTCCGGTGTTCTCACTGGTGACGTTGCCCTTGTCGTCGATGTACGGCAGATCGCCCTTCTCGGCGTTCTCCATGATGCCGGGCAGCACGAACGGCCAGTTGACCTGGAAGGCAGATTTGCCGCTCTCCATACCCAGTCGCGACGACGCTTCATCCCCCTGCGAGATCGAGGGATCCGCACCCTTGGCGGTAGCGACGCGCTTCATGACGGTCAGCGCCTGCTGGGCAGCATCACCGTCGGCCACCGTCACGGTTGTTCCGTCCGGCCCCACCACCGATCCGCCGGCACTGGCGAGAAGGGTGTTGAACCAGACCATCAATCCTTCGTACTGCTTGCCCTGCACACCGATCCAGCTGGGGCGCCCCTCCGCGGCCAGGCCTTCGGAGATGTCGATCATCTGATCCCAGGTCTGGGGTGGTTGCCCGTCCGGCATCAAATCCTTTCGATACCAGAGCAATTGGGTGTTGGTGTTCAATGGCGCCGCATAGAGCTGGTCCTGCCACTTCGCCGACTCCAGCGGACCCTCGAGCGTCCCGTTGCTGACCTCGGCCGCCACGTCGTCAGGAAGCGGCAATGCCCATCCCGCTTCGGCGAATTCGGCAGTCCACACCACGTCGAGCGTCATCAGATCGAGTGACTTGTCATTGCCGGTCAGACGCCGGGCCAACTGAAGTCGCTGGTCGTCGGCACCCTTGGGCAGAGTTTTCTGCTCGACCCGGTACGCGCCGTTCGACGCCGCCGAACAATTGGCGGCGGCCTCCGCATACTGCTCGGCTCCGTCGGCAGCGGTGTAGAAGGACAGCACCACGCCGTCGTCATTGTCCGATCCGCACGCACTGAGCAAGGGCGCCAACAACAATGTTGCCGCGCCGAGCAGCCCCGCCCGCAATTTCTTCTTCTGTCCCGCCCGCGATCTCTCGTTCTGCCCCGCCCGCGATCTCTTGTTCTGCACAGCCGTCCTCCTCGGGCGGCGAGACGGCGCAGTCGTTACGGCTGGCCGACGCACCACACATCGGCACTTTTGCCGGAGAAGGAACCTATTTCCTTGTCCGGCAAACGGTCACGGGAAGCGAGTACTACCTCGCCCGCGTGTACATAAAGTAACCGAGATCACACAAGTTGGCAGCCCGAGCGAGAATGTCAGATGGCGAGCTTGGCGAGCAGGTCGCGCGCCGACTCCGCCGTCTTGGGCTCACACAGTACGTCGTAACGTCCGGCGACCAACTGCATCGTCGAGGCGAAGTCCCGCTGCCCACGCGTCGCGGCGTACGGAATCGTCGTGGAGATGACACCGAAGATGATGCCGCCCACGATGCCCGCGATCAGCGGAGCGAGGAAACCACCGGTGACGATTCCGAGCACCAGGCCGAAGAAGACACCGAGCCAAGCACCGGAGACGATGCCGCCACCGATCACCTTGGCCCACGTCAACCGACCGAGAACTCGCTCGACCTGCATCAGGTTCACGCCGACGATAGTGACGTCCTGAACCGGGAATTCCTGATCGGAGAGGTAATCGACTGCGCGCTGCGCCTCGGCGTAGGTGGGGTACGACCCGATGGGCCATCCCGAAGGCGGTGTCGGCAACGCTCCACGGCGCGACCCATTCGACGATTGACCGAGCGGATTGGACATGGCTGGCTGCGCTCCTCTTTTCGGGCACGTCATCCACGCGGATGACGCAAGTACATCTACCCCCTATTGTGCCCTTTACAGACCTGATTCGTTCGGCTATGCGAGCGTCAGGCGTGTTCGGGCGGCGTGAATTCCGAGGTGCGCGTCATCCCCGCGGCGCGGCCCTTGGCCGAAATCACCAGTGCCATCTTGCGACTCGCCTCGTCGATCATCTCGTCGCCGAGCATGACGGCGCCCCGCCCTCCCCCGGCAGCCGAGGTGTGGAACGCGTACGCGTCCAAGATGAGTTCCGCACGGTCGTAATCGGATTGGCGCGGACTGAACACCTCGTTGGCCGCCTCGATCTGCGTGGGGTGCAGAACCCACTTGCCGTCGAAACCGAGCGCTGCCGTTCGCGCAGCCGACCGAGTGAAAGCCTCGACGTCGCGGATCTGCAGGTACGGCCCGTCGATGGCCTGGACGCCGTGCGCCCGCGCGGCCATCAAGATGGTCATCAGGATGTGGTGATACGCGTCACCGCGGTCGTAGCCGTCCGGTTGCTCACCGACGACCAGAGTTCGCATGTTCAAGCTCGCCATGAAGTCGGCCGGGCCGAACACGAGCGCCTCGACGCGGGGACTCGCGGTGGCGATCGCGTCGATGTTGGTCAAGCCGATCGCGTTCTCGATCTGCGGTTCGATCCCGATCTTGCCGACCTCGAGACCGTTGGCCTTCTCGACCTGCGTCAACAACAAATCGAGCGCCTGGACGTGACTCGCATCGGGAACCTTGGGCAGCAGAATGGCGTCCAGATGCGCTCCGGCGCGGCCCACCACCTCCACGACGTCGGCATACGTCCATTCGGTGGTCCAGTCGTTGACCCGGACGACCTTGACCTGTTTGCCCCACCCGTCCTCGGCCAACGCGTCGCCGATCGACTCCCTGGCCGCCTGCTTCGCCAGCGGCGCCACCGCATCTTCGAGGTCGAGAAAGATCTCGTCGGCGGGCAATCCCTTCGCCTTGTCGATCATCTTCCGACTGCTGCCGGGAACTGCCAATACCGATCGACGGGAACGGTTGCGTGAAGTCATTGCGGACTGCCCTTCTCGATTTTCGGTGGCGCCGTTGCAGATTTTGACGCTGGACGAATTAGCCTTGCAATCATGGCAGCAGCAGGCAAGGTATTTGCAGCCAGGCTTGCCGGCCTGGTTGTACTCGGCCCGGACGGCGAATCGATCGGTCGTGTGCGCGACGTCGTCATCACGGTCCGTATCGGACGCCAGCAACCGCGGGTTCTCGGTCTGGTGATCGAAATGTTCACGCGCAAACGTATTTTCGTTCCGATGTTGCGTGTGACAGCAATCGAACCGAGTGCAGTCACCCTCACCACCGGCAACGTCAGTCTGCGGCGCTTCAACCAGCGCCCGGGCGAAGTGCTCGCTCTGGCGCAGGTACTCGATTCGCATGTGCGCGTGGACGACCCGGAACTCGAGGAGCTTCACGGCGTCGACACGATAGTCGTCGATCTCGGAATCGAATCGACGCGGACGCGAGACTGGGTGGTCTCCAAGGTCGCGGTTCGCGGCCATCGCGGACGCCTCGGTCGACGCGCGGCGATTCACATCGTCGACTGGCAGCACGTCGCCGGCCTCACCCAGAGCGACCTCTCACTCCCCGGCCAGGGCGTAGCTCACCTGCTTCTCCAGTACGAAGGCATGCGACCCGCCGATGTGGCCAACGCCATGCGCGAACTGCCGGAGAAGCGCCGCCACGAACTGGCCGTGGCGCTCGACGACGAACGCCTCGCCGACGTCGTGCAGGAACTGCCGGCGGACGACCAGACCGATCTGCTGATGCACCTGGAAGTCGAACGTGCCGCCGATCTACTCGAAGCGATGGATCCCGACGACGCCGCCGACCTGTTGGGCGAGCTGCCCGAAACCGAGGCCGAGTCACTGCTTCAGTTGATGGACCCGCAGGATTCCGAACCTGTTCGACGCCTGCTCGAGCATTCCCCGGACACTGCCGGTGGTCTGATGACGCCCGAACCGGTGGTACTGACGGCCTCGACGACGGTCGCGGAGGCCCTTGCCCGCGCCCGCAACTACGACGTGACCCCGGCGCTGTCGAGCATGGTCTTCGTCGTACGTCCGCCGACGGCGACTCCGACCGGGCGGTATCTCGGCTGCGTCCACTTGCAGAAGCTTCTCCGCGAGCCTCCCGCCAGCCTGGTAGGCGGACTACTCGACACCGACATGCCCCGGTTGGCCCCGGACGACTCGTTGGCGTCGGTCACCCGATATTTCGCGACGTACAACTTGGTATGCGGGCCGGTCGTGGACGACGAGAACCACCTGATCGGGGCCGTGACGGTCGACGACGTGCTCGATCACCTCCTGCCGGAAGACTGGCGTGAGGATTACTCCGACGACGAGGAACTACTCCGATGAGCGAACGGGCGTCGAGCACGACCGCACGGCAACGACTGGAAACGCCCCGCGGAAGCCGCCGGTTCAATCTCGATTTCGACGTCGAAGCTGTCGGGCGCGTCAGTGAACGCATCGCCCGCTTCCTCGGCACCGGGCGTTATCTCGCAATCCAGACGATCATCGTGATCGTCTGGATCCTGATCAACGTGTTCGCGGTGGCCCTGCAGTGGGACCCGTACCCGTTCATCCTGCTCAACCTGGCCTTCTCCACCCAGGCCGCCTACGCGGCGCCGCTGATCCTCCTGGCCCAGAACCGTCAGGAGAACCGCGACCGGGTCTCGCTCGAGGAGGACCGCTCACGCGCCGAGCAAACCAAGGCGGATACCGAATTCCTCGCCCGAGAACTCGCAGCTCTGCGTATCGCCGTCGGCGAGGTTGCCACCCGCGACTACCTGCGACGGGAGCTCGAGGAGATCAAGTCGATCCTTGCTGCCGACGGCGAACCGACCCCGAAGAAGAAGCACCGTGACTCGAATACTGCGAAACAAAGTCACAACTAGCTGAGCGTTCGCTGAGTTTTGCTGCACGCACCGTGACCGATATGTAACGTAAGTCACAGCAATATGGATATCACGGTGGGTACTCCGGAGCGGGAGCGCCAGCAAAGGGGAATCGTGCGAGTACGCGGAATGATTGCAGCATCCACACTGGTGGGGGGACTGCTCGTCGTAACAGGTCCAGCGGCCCTCACTGCCGGAAGCGCACCGACCGGAGGGTCACAGGTTCCGATCGCACTGGCGGGCTCCGCCTCGATTGCGCAGCCGGACTCTGTCGACTTCCTCCCGACGCCCCGCACGGTCCGAACGCAAAGATCGGCCCCGCCCAGCGATACGGTCGCCGGCGCCCCGGCAGCGCCTAACGCTGCGGCCGTCGTCCTCACCTCTCTGGGCATCCCCGAGATCGTCCTGAACGCGTACCGCTCCGCGGAGCTGGTGATGATGACCGAGGCACCGGGATGCGGAATCCCCTGGCATCTTCTGGCCGGCATCGGACGCATCGAATCCGGTCACGCCAACGGCGGCAAGACGACCTCGGTGGGTACGACAGTCACCCCGATCCTCGGCCCCGTCCTCGACGGACGGCTGGCAGGCAACGAAGTCATTCGGGACACCGACAAGGGCGCGATCGACGGCGACCCCACTCACGACCGCGCCGTCGGGCCGATGCAGTTCATTCCGGCCACCTGGGCCGGATATGCCAGCGACGGCAACGGGGACGGAATCAAGGACCCCAACAACGTCTTCGATGCGGCGCTCTCGGCAGCGAAGTACCTCTGCAGCGGCGGACTCAACCTGCGCGATGTCGCCCAGGAGACCAAAGCTGTTCTGCGATACAACAACTCGGCCGCTTACGCAGCAAACGTGATCATGTGGTCGACGGCATACAAGAACGGTGTCATTCCTTCCGGTCAGCTGCCGTACACCTCGGGCATCAACACCGGCAGCTCCGCGATCAACGCCGCCGCCTCGGCAGACTCCGCCGCTTCGGCCGTACTCGCCGCGGCTGCGGCTACCGATCCGGCGGCCGGCGACAAGGAATCAGCGTCGACGACGCCGACCCCGACCACCACTCCCCTCTTCCCGGGTCTGCCGGACATGCCTGCACTCTCACCCGAGATCCAGGCACTGATCCCGCCGGGCGTCATGCCGACCAGCCCCGCTCCGGGACCCAACTCCGCCCGGAATGCGGCTCCCGGTCCGATCATCCCGCTCCCCGTCCTCACCTCACGGGGTCTCGTGTGGCCGATTCTGACGGCCGAGGGATGGCGCTGGCCCGACGACATGTGTGTGATCCTTCCGGACCCCGCAGCCCTCGACGCCTTGCAGGACGGCATCCTTCTGCCGTGCACGATCCCGGGCATGGCAGTGGCCGCCACGGCACCCGCCACCACCGACGCGGCTCCCGCGGAATCCTCTCCACCCGCCGCCCCCTCTCCGGAGCCCGCACCGGCACCGGCACCCGCACCCGCACCGGAGCCCGCTCCGGCCCCGGCTCCGGCATTCGTGCCGTTCTTCCCGGGCCTGCCCGGCATGCCCGCTCTGTAACCGAAAAATCACGAAAGAACAGTGCATATGCCCCAAACTGCCCTTCTAGATCACGGTTGAATAACGGAAACGCAACAAATCAGGTAGCCTCGACTCCGTCAGTTGAACGGAAAACCTCCTCGCGGAGGTTCAGGAGGCATAAACAGTGGGTCGGCACAGCAAGAAGACAGATTCGCACATCCGTCGAAATTCGGTCATCGCGCTCACCGGACTCATCCCTATCGGACTCGTCACCGCAGCCAACACGGCCGGCGCCGCTCCCAAGGTCCCGTTCTTCAACACCAGCTCCGCCGAAACGGTGGACACCGCCGCACAAGCCACGCAGGAACCGCAGGCGCAGATTCTGCCCGCCGTCGAAGCAATCGCCGAGCCGGCTCCCGCCCCCGCGCCGGAACCCGCGCCGCTGGCTCCCGTGCAGGCAACTCCCCCGCTCCCCGCCTCGATGGCCGAGGGCGCACTCGGAATCCCGAGCGTGAGCGTCGCCGCCTACCAGAACGCCGAGCGAATCCTCGCTGTCGAGAAGCCCAACTGCAACATGCACTGGACGCTCCTCGCCGGTATCGGCCGCGTCGAATCCGGCCACGCCAACGACGGCAAGGACGCCGACGCGAACGGCAACCTCTACAAGCCCGTGATCGGCCTGCCACTCAACGGCAGCCTCCCCGGCCAGGCCGTCATCATGGACACCGACGGCGGCGCCCTCGACGGCGACACCGTCTACGACCGCGCAGTCGGCCCGATGCAGTTCATCCCGTCCACGTGGAACCAATACGCCGGTGACGGCAACGGTGACGGAATCGCCGACCCGCAGAACCTTTTCGACTCCGCACTGACCACCGGCAAGTACCTGTGCGACGGCGGACTCAACATGCAGGACGTCACGCAGGTTGCCTCCGCGATCCACCGCTACAACAACTCGGCCGCCTACGTCGCCAACGTTCTGGCCTGGTCGCTCGGGTACTCCACCGGCATCGTGCCCGCCGCATCGGACCTGCCGCGCATCCACTGACCTACCTGGACTTACCATGGAGTCATGTCTGTACTGACCGAGTCCGACGTTCGCTCCGCGCTCGCGCGAGTTCTGGACCCAGAGATCCGCAAACCCATCACCGAACTGGGGATGGTCAAGGGGATCTCCCTCTCCAGTGACAACAGCGTCGACATCGGCATCTATCTCACGACCGCCGGCTGCCCGATGCGCACCGAGATCACCGAACGCGTCACCAAGGCCGTCGCCGATGTCGCCGGGGTCGGCGCGATTCGCGTCGAACTCGACGTCATGGACGACGCTCAGCGGACCGAGCTCCGCAAGTCGCTTCGCGGCGATTCCGCCGAACCCGTCATCCCGTTCGCCCAGCCGGGTTCACTCACCCGCGTCTACGCCGTGGCCTCCGGCAAGGGGGGCGTCGGAAAGTCCAGTGTGACAGTCAATCTCGCGGCAGCAATGGCCGCGCGCGGACTGTCTGTCGGCGTACTCGACGCGGATATCTACGGTCACTCGATCCCCCGCATGCTCGGCACCGACGCCAAGCCCACTCAGGTCGAGCGCATGATCATGCCGCCGGTTGCACACGACGTGAAGATGATCTCCATCGCGCAGTTCACCCAGGGCAACACTCCTGTCGTCTGGCGCGGACCGATGCTTCACCGCGCACTCCAGCAGTTCCTCGCCGACGTGTTCTGGGGCGATCTGGACGTGCTGCTGCTCGATCTGCCGCCCGGCACCGGTGACATCGCCATCTCGGTGGCTCAGCTCATCCCGAGCGCCGAGATCCTGGTCGTCACCACACCGCAGCAGGCCGCTGCCGAGGTCGCCGAGCGAGCGGGCGCCATCGCCCTGCAGACCCGCCAGCGCGTCGCCGGCGTCGTCGAGAACATGTCGTGGCTCGAACTTCCCGACGGCACCCGTATGGACGTCTTCGGCGAAGGCGGCGGGCAGACCGTCTCCGATCGCCTCACGAAGGCCGTCGGCGCCAAGGTTCCGCTTCTCGGACAGATCCCGCTGGATCCGTCCGTCCGCGAGGCAGGCGACGCCGGGACGCCGATCGTCCTCAGCGCTCCCGATTCACCCGCAGCCATCGCACTCAAGGACATCGCCGACAAGTTGGCCGTCCGTCAGCGCGGGCTGGCCGGAATGTCGCTCGGTATCAACACGGTTCGCAACCTGTAGAACCCCCTCATACGGAAGGGCGCCTGTCACCGATCGGTGACAGGCGCCCTTGCGTATGTCGAATCTAGGTTGCGTCGAAGTCCACAGGAGGACGTTCGCCGGCGGTGAGTGGCTTGTCCTTCGACATCGTCTTCGGCTCCTGCACTCCGCTCTGCGGCTTCTTGTCGAAGTTGCCCGTGAAGATGGAGTCGTCGCCGTCGAGGAGGTGCTGGGTGATCACAGCGCGCGGCGTCATTCCGCGCAGCTTGTTCAGATCTGCGAGCGGTTTACGCAGATCCTCGAAATCGGTGCCCAGTTCTTCCTTGAGCTGATTGGAAGCGCCCGAAGCATATTCGCGCACCTGCCTCAGGGATTTCGTGACCCAGGAGACCGCACCAGGAAGCCGCTCAGGTCCCAAGATGACCAGAGCCGCTACGAGGAGGATCATGAACTCGCCCCAACCGATGTTGCCAAACACAGGGTCAGCCTACTGTGTGCTCGCTCGGTGCGCGCATGTCCGGATCAACCTCACAGGAAGATCGCAGGGGCCGATCAGTCCGACACCGGCGTGACCGAAATGTCGACCTGCCGTCCGTCGCGGATCAACTGAACGTTGACGGGTTGGTCGACGGTCGTCGCGTTGACCGCAACCACCAATTCGTCGGCGCTTGTCACCGGTCGGTCACCGACCTTGACGATGACGTCCCCCTCGACGATCCCCGCACGTTGAGCGGGGCTGCCGTCGCGGACATTGGCCACTGCCGCACCACTGGTCGCGTCGTTGACCGCGGTGCGGGCATTCACGCCGATGTCGGGGTGATGAACCTTGCCGTCGCGGATGATGGTCTGCGCCACCTCGGTCACCGTGTCGATCGGAATCGCGAAGCCGAGCCCGACCGAACCGCCGGACTCACTGAGCATTGCGGTGTTGATGCCGATGACGCGGGCTTCGTCGTCGACGAGCGCACCACCGGAGTTGCCGTGGTTGATCGCCGCGTCGGTCTGGACGGCGTCGATGACGGCGTTGGTGTCGGTGCCTTCACCCGACAACCGCAGAGGCCGGTTCAGTGCACTGACGATTCCGCGGGTGACGGTCTTGCTCAATCCGAGCGGTGAGCCGACGGCGACGACGTCGTCGCCCACCTGAACATCCTCGGATTTTCCGAGCTGAGCGACCGTCAGATTGTTCGCCGACACCTTGAGCACTGCGAGGTCTGTCTTGACGTCACGTCCGACGATCTGGGCGTCGGTCTTGGTTCCGTCGGAGAAGATCACCTGGATCTTCGCGTCCTGAGCGGGCGGAACGGCCGAGGAGATCACGTGGTTGTTGGTGACGATGTATCCGGCGCCGTCGATGACCACACCGGAACCCGTGCTGCCCTGGTCGCCGACGGCGACCTGAATCGACACCACTGATGGCAGTACCGCGTCGGCGACCTTCGCCACCTGAGACTCCGGCTGTTCCCCACCGCCGGATTGAACGAGCGTGACACGTGAGCTGGTGAGTGAACTGCGATCGGCAGTGATGACAGTGGCAAGCAACCCACCGACGAGAGCGATGACAAGCGCCATGCCCGCAAGCGCGGCCAGTGCCGAGGGGGCGACCTTGCGACCGAACAACAGCTCACGCACGTCGAGTTTCTGGGCGGGAGGCAACTGCACCGGCGCCTCGGACTCTGCGGGCTTGCCCAGCGAGACGGCGGATTCAGGATCACGCCACGGATCACGCGGCGGTTCTTCGTCGGGCGTGTTGTTCGCCGTCGCATCGGGATCGCGACCGATCGACTCGGTGGCGTCTGCGGGTCGTCCGAACGCTTCGGCCAGAACCGGGTCCGGAGTCCCGATCACGACATCGGAGGACGGAGTCGATCGCGCGGCCACCGGAGTGAACGAGCCCTCGACTCCACTCGGCCGACCGAACACCTGGCGCGAGGCCGGATCGATCTGGGGTCGATAGACCGGACGGGGGTCGAGAACCGGCGCATCTGCCGGTCTGTCCACCGAACCGTTTGCCGAAGAATCCGAACTCACTCCGGAGTGCCCCCTTTTTCCGTCAGTCACATGGTCCAGTATCACTGATCCGCGCCGGGAAGCTGGCGCGCGGCGTCATTTGCGCCAGCGACGGGACAACCTCTTGCTGATGGTGGAGAAGCCGGCGGGTTGATTACCGACGGAACTGTCGGCGTTTTCCGAATTCGGCCCGGTAGTCGGACTGTTGCACGAAGGAATCTGGCTGAGAAGTCCCACCAGGGACAACGGCATCGTCATCTCGCCGCTTCGACGCAGCGCACCACGTGCCTGCTGCTGAGCATCGACGGCCGCAGCGCACTCGGCACAGATCGAGATGTGATGCGAGGCCCGCAAGTAGGCCTGCATTCGGAGTTCTCCGTCGACGTAGGCAGCGATTGCCTCGCTGGCCAGATGTTCGGTCGAACCGAACTGGCGATGTGCCCGCGCCTCCGTCATTCGTCCCTCCAGGTGATTGACCACGTCCCGCTCTGTAGCTCGAACCCGACCGTCAGAAACCGACGAGTTCGGATTCGGCTGCGCGCTGCGCTGCCAGATGATCACGAATCGCCTGTCGCCCACGATGGATACGGCTACGAACCGTTCCGAGCTTCACTCCCAGTGTGGCACCGATTTCCTCGTACGACAGACCTTCGATGTCACAGAGCACGACAGCGGCACGAAATTCAGGTGCGAGCGAGTCCAGTGCGGCTTGCAGACCTGCGTCGAGGCGCGCGTCGTGGTAGATCTGCTCGGGGTCGGGACCGGGCGAGGGAACGCGGTCGTAGTCCTCGGGCAGCGCTTCCATACGGATGCGATTGCGTCGGCGAACCATGTCGAGGAACAGGTTTGTGGTGATGCGGTGCAACCAGCCCTCGAAAGTTCCGGGCTGATAATCGGAGAGCGAGCGGAACACCCGGATGAAGGTGTCCTGCGTCAAGTCCTCGGCATCCTGGGCATCGCCTGACAACCGGTAGGCCAGGCGGTACACCCGGTCACCGTGCTGACGCACGAGTTCGTCCCAAGACGGCATGGAGGACTTCTCACCAGTTGCATCGAACACAGCAGTGCCGATCAATTCGGAATCCACAGCCGATTCCGTCGTCAAAACTTCCGACTCTCGAGGGCGAGGCTCGTCGTTGACCTGGTAAATAAGTTGATCCTCCTGCTCGGGATCGCGTAGTTCGATCACCGCGTTGTCCGAATCACGTGATGCGCGATATTCGGGAGAACCAGCCGATGCTGTGATTTGTTCCCGATCACCGAGCTGCGAAAGATCAACTTGGTAGAAATCGATACCGCCGTGCGATCTTCGATCCGGCGATGTATACACCTTTTCTCATCGCGGTGTGCACGCCATATGAGGAGCCTGAGGGATTCCTGAGAATCCTGGTGACTGCGCGCCTTGCAGCGACAATCCGAACCGCCCGATAACCTCATGAGCGTGACCCACGCCGAACAGATACTCCGCCACGTCGAGGACGTAGTTTCCGAGGACGAGATTTTGACCGCGGCGCGAGATCGAGCGCTGGATCTCGGAGCCCATCCGGTGACGCCCGCCGTCGGTGCGACGCTCGCGATGTTCGCGAGGATGCTCGACGCGAAGACGGCCGTCGAGGTGGGTACCGGAGCCGGCGTGAGCAGCCTGTGGCTTCTGCACGGAATGCGCGACGACGGCGTCCTGACCACGATCGACAGCGAACCCGAACATCAGCGGGCCGCCAAGCTGACCTTCCGCGAAAGCGGAATCGCTCCGGCACGCACTCGCCTGATCAACGGACGGGCTCTCGACGTGCTTCCCCGGCTCGCCGACGGCGGCTACGACCTGGTATTCGTCGACTGCGCCGCGATCGACCACCCGCACTACGTCCGCGAAGGTGTCCGCCTGCTGCGCTCCGGCGGTGTCATCGTTCTGCACAACGCCCTGGCCGACGGCCGCGTTGCCGACAGCTCCGCACGCGACGCGACAACGGTTGCGGTCCGAGAAGCGGCAAAGGCCGTGACCGAGGACGAGCGACTCATTCGAGTCCTCCTCCCCCTCGGTGACGGCCTCCTCTGCGCGAGCAAGCTCTAGATCCAGACGCCCTTACCGATGGCGACGACGCCACCCTGACTGACGGCAAATCGTTCGCGGTCACGTTCGAGATCGACGCCGATGATTTCGCCGTCACCGACGACGACGTTCTTGTCGAGGATCGCTCGCCGTACGACGGCACCCTTGCCGATGCGCACACCCGGCATCAGCACGCTGCCCTCGACGGTCGCACCGTCCTCGATCATCACGTTGGAACTGAGTACCGAATTGCGCACGGTCGCCGCGGACAGGATCGACCCAGCACCGACCACCGATTCCTGCGCGAGTCCGCCCTTCACGAACTTTGCGGGCGCGAGATTCTCGGTGGCGCCGCGGATGGGCCAGCGACGGTTGTAGAGATTGAAGATCGGGTGCACCGACACCAGGTCCATGTGAGCGTCGTAGAAGGCGTCGAGGGTACCGACGTCACGCCAGTAGCCGCGGTCTCGATCGGTGGCACCGGGAACGACGTTGTCCTTGAAGTCGTAGACCGACGCCTCACCCGCGGCGACCAAGGCGGGAATGATGTCTCCGCCCATGTCGTGATCGGAATCGGAATTCTCTGAATCAGCGCGGATGGCGTCCACGAGCACCTTGGTGGTGAACACATAGTTACCCATGGACGCGAACGTCGAATTGGGGTCGTCCGGTGTCCCGGGAGGATGGGCGGGCTTTTCCAGGAACTGGGTGATGCGTCCGGACTCGTCACTGTCGATGCAGCCGAAAGCAAAAGCCTCACTTCGCGGTACACGAATACCCGCGACCGTCACGCCTGCCCCGGATTCGATGTGGTGCTGAACCATCTGTTCCGGATCCATCCGGTACACGTGGTCGGCACCGAAAACCACGATGTACTCGGGGTCCTCGTCGTAAACGAGATTGAGCGACTGCAGGATTGCGTCGGCACTGCCGGTGTACCAGCGCGGCCCGAGCCGCTGCTGGGCCGGGACCGGGGTGATGTACTCACCCGCGAACCCGGACAATCGCCACGTCTGCGAAATGTGGCGGTCGAGTGAATGTGACTTGTATTGCGTCAACACACAAATACGCAGATATCCCGCGTTGACAAGGTTGCTCAACACGAAGTCGATAAGTCGATATGCACCTCCGAAGGGCACTGCGGGCTTCGCTCTGTCCGCGGTCAGCGGATACAAGCGTTTGCCCTCGCCCCCGGCGAGCACGATTCCAAGCACATGCGGCTGGCTTCTCACACCGCTAACCTATCCGCACTGGTGAACTCCCGCTAGCGAAGCAGTCCGAGAGGTCCGATCGTGTCCCCCTCCGAACGGCCGGGGATAACGTGATCGGTAGCCGGATCGACCACGGGCGGTTAGGTTTAGCGCGTGCGAGTCGCGATGATGACCAAGGAATACCCGCCGGAGATCTACGGCGGCGCAGGAGTACACGTAACCGAGCTCGTCGCTCAGATGAAACGGCTGTGCGAGGTCGACGTGCACTGCATGGGCGCCCCGCGCGAAGGCGCGATCGTCCACTCTCCCGACCCCGCTCTCGCCGGATCCAACCCGGCCCTGACGACGCTCTCCACCGAACTGCGCATGGCGGACGCCGCGGCCGGTGTCGACATCGTCCACTCCCACACCTGGTACACCGGACTGGCCGGGCATCTCGCGTCGGCTCTCTACGACGTGCCGCACATCCTCACCGCGCACTCACTCGAGCCCAGACGCCCGTGGAAGGCCGAACAGCTAGGCGGCGGCTATCGGATCTCGTCGTGGTCCGAACGCAACGCCGTCGAGCACGCAGACGCGATCATCGCCGTCAGTTCCGGTATGCGACTCGACGTCCTCGACGCGTATCCCGCTGTCGATCCGAGTCGCGTTCACGTAGTGCGCAACGGAATCGACACCGAGGTATGGCATCCCGGGGGATCTGCGCCGGGAGCACAGTCCGCACTCGCGTCGATCGGCGTCGACCCGGCGAAACCCATCGTGGCCTTTGTCGGACGCATCACGAGGCAGAAGGGCGTCGGGCACCTCGTCGCGGCAGCCCACCACTTCGACCCGGAGATTCAGCTCGTGCTGTGCGCCGGCGCTCCCGATACGCCGGAGATCGCCGCCGAGACGGAGAAGGCGGTGGCCGAACTCGCCCGGCACCGGGGCAATGTCTACTGGGTGCGCGAGATGCTTCCGACCGAGCAGATCAGGGAAATACTCTCGGCAGCAACGGTATTCGTCTGCCCTTCGGTGTACGAACCCCTCGGGATCGTCAATCTCGAAGCCATGGCGTGTGAGACCGCCGTGGTCGCTTCCGACGTCGGCGGCATCCCCGAGGTGGTCGCCGACGGCGTCACCGGTCGACTCGTGCACTACAACGCCTACGAGCCGAACGCATTCGAGGAATCGCTCGCGGCCACCGTCAATGCCGTTGTCGCCGACCGAGAAGGCGCCGACGCGATGGGTCGTGCGGGCAGGATCCGTGCGATCGACGAGTTCTCCTGGGCCGAAATCGCCAAGCAGACGCTCGAGGTCTACGCGGACGCCGTCACGAGACGCTGATCCGCGTCAGATCTTGCGATAGGTCGAGACCGTCGCCGACGCGGTGACGGTGCTCGGCTGCGGCAGCTTCGCCACGGCGGCAGCCAGATCGGCGGGCGTCAGGTGTCTCGCCGACGGTCCCATCCCCACCAAGTCGAGGACGTCCTGGTGTGAGAGTGACATCGTGAACTCGACCTCGTCGCTACTCACACGCTCGAAGTATCCGGCCATCGACGATTCGAGACGTTCCACTTTGCGGTCGTCGACCCGGACCATCGCGAGAATGTCGATCAGCTCGCGCAGATGCCTGTCGGTGGGCGTCAGGACCACCAGAACTCCGTCTTCGGCGAGAACTCGATGGGACTGCGGACCGTTACGAGGAGCGAACACACAGAGCACGTGAGAGAGCGCTCCGTCGCGAATGGGTAGTGGTTGCCAGACGTCTGCGACGATCGAACCGATTCTTTCGTGGACCTTCGCGGCACGCCGGGCCGCGAACTTGGACACGTCCAACGCTATCGCCCGAGAATCAGGCAGCGAATCCACGACGTGTGCGAGGTATTGTCCTGTGCCTGCGCCGATTTCGACGATCCGCGCGGGGTCCGACCCCGCCGTCGTCGCGCAGGCCCGGGTGACGGCATCCATCAGCGGGCCGAAGTGGCCGGCGCCGAGCAATCGTGCACGCGCGGCAATCATCTCGGCACTGTCGCCGGTGAACTTCGTGGCACCGCCACTGATCAGGCTCACGTAACCCTGGCGAGCGATATCGAATCGATGTCCGCGGTCGCACTCGGCGGCGCCGTCCACCAATTCCAGATCAGCAGCACACTGCGGGCAGGACAGAAGATCGATCACGGCGGCAAGCATTGATCCGTCCTTTCGGCTACCGGCGGTGCGCACACACTTCAGGCCCCGTACCGAAACGGATACGGAGCCTGCGTGCAATCACGTGCTGTTGTTCGTACTGCTACAACCTGGACCCGACTAGCTGGTGACGTTCGTGAGTTCCACACCGAGCGCTGCAGCTTCATCCGGGGTCAGCTCGACGACGAGGCGTCCGCCACCCTCGAGTGGAACCCGCATGACGATTCCTCGTCCCTCTTTGGTTGCTTCGAGGGGACCGTCCCCGGTCCGGGGCTTCATGGCCGCCATCCTCTGCTCCCTCCAGATCTGCGCTGCATTGCTCTGCGCCTCGACTAACGGTGCGCCCCGCCAACAATCAGCGAGGCTCGTACCCTCCATTGTTCCCTATGGATGCGGGAACCGGGAATCTGAGTCACATTTAGGGGTGTTCAGTCGACCGTCACACCTGCGCCGGAACCCAGCAATCGGCCACGTGATCATCGACCATTCCGGTGGCCTGCATGAGCGCATAAGCCGTGGTAGGACCCACAAACTTGAACCCGCGCCGCTTGAGTTCCTTAGCCATGGCAGTCGACTCGGGAGTGACCGCGGGAACCTCTGCAATTGATGTCAGTCTTCTGGTGCGTCGAGGCGGCGAGAACGACCAGAGTAACGAATCGAGGTCCAGATCGGGCGAATTCACGAGCACTCGGGCGTTGGAAATCGTCGCCTCGATCTTCGCGCGATTGCGGACGATCGCGGCATCGGAGAGCAATCTCTCGACATCCGCAACTCCGTACGCTGCGACCTTGTCCGGATCGAACCCGTCGAAGGCTTCGCGGAACGCCTCGCGTTTGCGCAGAATCGTGATCCACGAAAGTCCCGATTGGAATGCTTCGAGGGCGAGTCGTTCGAACAGTTCGTCGCGCCCGTGCAGAGGACGCCCCCACTCCTCGTCGTGATAGTCGCGGTAGAGCGTGTCGCCGGGCGTCTCGACCACCCAGCCGCACCGAACGAGTCCGTCGGCCATCAGCCCTGGGAATCCTTCGATTCGGATACGGTCTCAGGCTCCTCCTGCGATGCTTCGGCCTTGGCCGGAGCATCCGCTTTCACCAGGACCTCACACCGCTCGTCACGGCCCAGTTGTGCACGCAGAGAATCGATTTCCAACCCGAGGCGATGCAGGGCCCAATCCACTTCACTCGCCTTGTAGCCACGCAGCACCTGCTGAAAACGCAGCGCGTCGACATCCGCCCCGGTGACGTCCTCTGCCGGGAGTACGGTCGCCGTCGTGCCAGGAGGCAGCGGCGGCAGCTCTTCCGAGCGCCCGAACACAGCGCTGGCGGCGAGGAAGATCATCGCGCCGACCAGAGCCATGACAATCAGGTACAGGAGGATCGTCATCATGGACCGATACTCCCATACCCGAGTGTGAGCGGTCAGACCCCCGCGGTGCGCACTATCGAATTCATCGGGGGTCGATCGAGTAGCGAAACCTCGGTGGTCTCGGGCACGAAAGAATCGCCGTCGACCAGGAATTGGGTCAACCCGGCACCCGAATCCTCGATCCCGCACCGCCGGAGCATCGTTCCGATGATCTGCCGGCTCATCACACCGAGGTCGGCGAGCGGCCGGTTGCGATGCTTGCGCACACCGAGATTGACCTGACCGATCGCCGCCAGCCCCAACGTGTCGTACGTGTCGAGCAGCAAACCGATCTCGACGCCGTAGCCGGGCGCAAACGGGACAGCGGACAGCAGCTCACGGGTGCCCGCGTATTCACCGCCAAGCGGTTGCAGTACCGACGTGAGTTCCGGCCGCAGCGCGGCCAACATGGGCCGCGCAACCAATTCCGTGACTCGCCCGCCGCCGTTGGCATCCTCCGTGCCGCTCACGCGCAGCGGACGGCGGTAGTAGCCCTTCACCAGATGGATGCCGTCAACCGTGAGCAGTGGCCCCAGCAGTTTGGGCACGAACGCCGGATCGGGATTGATGAGATCGGAGTCGACGAATGCGATCAGATCGCCGGTCGTTGCGGCGACCGAACGCCAGAGCACCTCACCTTTGCCCGCAGTCGGCGGGATGGACGGGACCGCGCTCTCACGACTGATCACCGTTGCTCCAGCAGCGCGAGCACGCTCGGCGGTTCTGTCGGTCGAACCGGAATCGAGAACGATCAACTCGTCGACCAGGCCACCGAGCAACGGATGAATGGTGTCGACCACCGCGGCAACGGTGTCCTCTTCGTTGAGTGCGGGCAACACCACCGAGACGGTTCGGCCACCCTTCGCCCGTTCGAGCTCGGCGACCGTCCAACTCGGATGGTCCCAACTGTTGGCGTCTGCCCATACGCGGGTCGGGCCCGCACCGGTGATGCTCATGCCAGACCTCGAACCGTACGTACCGGGGCACGGCGTCCCTGGATCGCGGCCACCATGTCGACGACTCGACGGGTGGACGCCACCTCGTGAACACGGAACACCCGGGCGCCGCCCGCCGCGGCCATTGCTGTCGCTGCCAATGTTCCCTCCAACCTCTCGGAAAGCTCCACACCAAGAGTCTCCCCGATGAAGTCCTTATTACTCAGCGCCATCAGCACTGGCCACCCGGTGTTTACAAGAACGTCCACTTTCCGCAACAACTCGAGCCCGTGGAAGGTGTTCTTACCGAAATCGTGGGTGGGATCGATCAGGATCGCGTCACGCGGAACCCCGAGTGCCAGGGCGCGCTCTGCCGCCGACACGACCTCGGTGACCACATCTGCGACGACGTCGTCGTAGCGGACACGATGCGGGCGGGTGCGCGGAACCGCGCCACCCGTGTGCGAGCAGACGATCCCGGCACCAGTCTCGGCAGCAACCAGGACGAGGTCGGGATCCGCACCCGCCCACGTGTCGTTGATCAGGTCGGCGCCTTCGACGCGTGCCAACCGCGCGACGCCGCTCCGCCAGGTGTCGACGCTGATGATCAGCTCGGGGTACTTGGCTCTGATCGCGGCGACGAACGGAACGACTCGCCTGACCTCTTCGTCGGCGTCGACGAGGTCACCGGGCCCAGCTTTCACTCCCCCGATGTCCACCAGATCGGCGCCCTCGTCGACGGCCCTGTCGACGGCAGCCATCGCTGCCGAATCCGAGAACGTCGCGCCTTGGTCGTAGAAGGAATCGGGAGTGCGGTTGACGATGGCCATCACCAGTGCACGGTCGACCGCGACCGGACGCCCACACAGGGTGGGCGCCGGACCTGGCTGCGCGGTAGAACCGGGGAGTGAAGACATGCCACTCATACTGGCATGACGGAACTCGGTCTAGCCCTTGGGTACCGAGCCCGCCGCGACCTTTCCGACGTATTCGTCGTACGAGTCCACGTAACCACCCTCGCGGCCTTCGAGAACGTGCAGAGTGTCGGCGCCGACGTCGTAACCCTCGTTGCGCAATTCCACCTTGCGCGACTTGAAAGTGCTGGTGTGTTCGAGTGAGTCGACGATGCGGATGAACAGCGGGACCGCGTAGTTGGGGAGCTTGCCGTAGAGGTGTGCCGCGACTTCACTTCCCTCCAAGCTTTGACCGTCCCGCAGCTTGACTGCCGCCATGCCCGCGCGACCGTCGGTGCCCGGAATCTCGACGCCGTAGACAACTGCTTCCTCGACGGCCGGGTGCGAACTCAGCGCGCCCTCGACCTCCGTGGTGGCGACGTTCTCTCCCTTCCAACGGAAGGTGTCTCCGAGACGGTCGACGAAGGCGACGTGGCCCCATCCCTGCTTGCGCACCAGGTCTCCGGTGTCGAACCAGGTGTCGTCGTCCTTGAATCCGCCGCGTACCAGTTTGCTGTTGCTCGCCGCTTCGTCGGTGTAACCGTCGAAAGGCGCCCGGTCGGTGACCTTCGACAGCAGGAGTCCGACCTGACCCGTGGAAACCTTGCGGAGTCGACCGTCGGCTCCACGCAACGCTTTTCCGGTGTCCTCGTCGAACTCCACGACGGCGTGCGGCAACGGGCAGATGCCGGCCGTCTTGTCGACGTTGAGTGCGTTGACGAACGCAATGTTGCATTCGCTCGCACCGTAGAACTCGGCGACGCGGGGTATGCCGAACCGCTGGGTGAATTCGGCCCAGATCTCAGGGCGCAGACCGTTACCCACCATCAGCCGAACAGCATTGTCGCTGTCGGTCGGCTTGACCGGCTGGTTGAGCAGATAGCGGCACAGTTCGCCGATGTAGGTGAACGCGGTCGCCTTGTTGAGTGCGATGTCGTCCCAGAACCGCGAGGCCGAGAACTGACGTCCGATCGCGATTGTCGCACCGGACGCGAGCACCGAGGACAGCGAGACCGTCAACGCGTTGTTGTGGTAGAGCGGCAGGCAGCAGTACAGGGTGTCCGAGCCGCGCAAGCGCACGCCCATCAACCCGAGCCCCGACATCGACTTCAACCAACGGAAGTGAGTCATCAAGCTGGCCTTGGGCATTCCGGTGGTGCCCGAGGTGAAGATGTAGAACGCCTTCTCCTTTGCCAGCACCTCGGCGGTGACCGCGGGGTTGGACGGATCAGCCGTCTTCGCCAGATCCGCGAGTTCGCTGACGAGAAGTTGGTTCGGTCCGCTAAATCCGGCGGGCAACGATTCGAGGGCTTCTTCGCACTCGTCGGCGACCACCAGGACGCGCGCATCGAGGAGCGTAAGGCTGTGTGCCAGAACGTCGTCGCGCTGGTTGTAGTTCAGCATGCCCGCTGCCGCGCCGAGTTTTACCGCGGCCAAGGCGATCAGCAGCGCTTCGGGAGTGTTCTTTGCCAGCACTCCGACGACGTCTCCGCGGTCGACTCCTCGACCACGGAGAACGTCCGCGTAGCGGTTCACCAGTTCGTTGGCCTCCGCGTAACTGGTCGCGTGGCCCTCGAACCGGATGAACGGGCGCGACGGGTGCGCGTGCGCGGCCTTCTGGAAGATCAACCCGATCGATTCCTTGGCCGAAGGCTTACGGGTGAGCCCGGCGGCCCCCCGCGCCAGGATCGGCACCTCGGTGATCATCGACGGCAGTTTTGCCGCCAGATCGAGCAGGCCGACGGTCGAACGGGCTTCCGAACTCATGGCTCCCCTAACACGTATCCGGCGCCCATTCGGCCGCCCAGTCTGCGGCCACCTTACTGCACGGTAATAAAGCCCGCCATGCCCCAGGTCAGGGTTTCACGCACGCGTCTGATCAGGATTTGACGCACGCGTCGAGCGCGGCCTCGACGTCCGTCCTCACCAGCAGAGTGTCCAGCGCCTGACGCCCGACGAAGCCGGTCCCGTCGAGCTTGTTCAACCACTCGAGCAGGCCGGTGAAGTGGCCGACGGGATCGAGCATCACGACAGGTTTCTCGTGCATTCCCAGGTAGCCGGCTGTCCACGTCTCGAACAACTCTTCCAGCGTCCCGATTCCGCCGGGCAGCGTGATGAACGCGTCGGCGTGGTCTTCCATCAGCTTCTTGCGTTCGCGCATGGTGTCCGTGACGATCAGCTCGTCGGCATCGACGTCGGCAACTTCCTTGTGCACCAAGGCCTTCGGGATGACGCCGACGGTCCAGGCACCCGCCGCGCGAGCGGACTCGGCGACAGCGCCCATCATCGACACGTTGCCGCCACCCGAGACCAACTGCCATCCGCGTCGACCGATCGCGGTTCCCACCTCGGCAGCCAACGCCAGGAACGATTCGTCCACCGGACCCGACGCGCAGTAGACGCAGATCGAGTACTTCTTGTCGGAATCGGTCACCATTCTTCTTCTTTCCCCAGATCTGCGGCCTCGTCGACGCCCTTGTCGGCGTTGAGGACGATTCGTACTGCTTCTTCCACACTGTCGGTGACGTGCAGCAAGTTCACGTCACCTTCGGAAATCTTGCCGTCACGCTCGAGGGTGCCGCGGATCCAATCGACGAGTCCGGACCAGTACTCGGTACCGAACAGGACGATCGGGAAGCGCGTGACCTTGTGGGTCTGCACCAGGGTGAGTGCCTCGAACAGCTCGTCGAGTGTTCCGAAGCCACCCGGCAGGCAGATGAATGCCTGGGAGTACTTCACGAACATCGTCTTGCGTGCGAAGAAGTACCGGAAGTTGATTCCGAGATCCACCCACTCGTTGAGTCCCTGCTCGAACGGCAACTCGATGCCGAGGCCGATCGAGTACCCGCCGGCCTCACTGCAACCGCGGTTGGCAGCTTCCATCACTCCTGGCCCACCACCGGTGATGACGGCGTACCCGGCCTCGGCCAACGCCGTTCCCAGCTCGCGCCCGGATTGGTACTCGGGATGATCGACCGTGGTGCGGGCCGAACCGAACACCGTCACCGCACGCGGGACCTCGGCGAGTGCGCCGAAACCTTCGATGAATTCGCTCTGGATACGCAGCACACGCCACGGATCGGTGTGTACCCAATCCGTGGGTCCGCGCTTGTCGAGCAAGCGCTGATCCGTCGTGGTCTTCTCGTCCTTGCGCTTGCGTCGAAGCTGAACCGGCCCGCGGTGCTTGATCGACGAGCTCTGCTTCTTCGAAGCCGAATTCTTCTCTGGTGCCATGCGGCAAGGCTAACGGTCAGGCCGACAGATACTTCCTCAGCACGGCCGCGACGTCGGTGATCTGCTGCACCGGAACGTGCTCGTCGCGCTTGTGCGCGAGGTTCGGATCACCCGGTCCGTAGTTCACGGCAGGAATGCCGAGCGCCGAGAACCTGGACACGTCGGTCCACCCGTACTTCGCACGGAACTGACCACCGGCCGCCTCGATCAGGGCGGCAGCGGACGGGTTCGCCAAGCCGGGCAGCGCGCCGGGCGAGGAGTCGGTGACCTCGAATCCGAGGCCCAGACCGTCGAACACTTCGCGCACGTGCGCCTCGGCTTGTACCTCGCTGCGATCGGGCGCGAATCGGAAATTGACGTCCATCTCGGCTTCGTCCGGGACGACGTTTCCGGCGACACCGCCGGAGATCCGCACCGCCGACAAGCCCTCGCGGTAGCCGCAACCGTCGATGTCGACCGAGCGCGGCTGGTACGCCGACAACCGCTCCAACGCTCCGCCGAACTTGTGAATGGCATTGTCCCCCAGCCAGGACCTGGCCGAATGGGCGCGAGTTCCCGAAGCCGTCAACCGCACCCGCATCGTGCCCTGACACCCGGCCTCGATGAAACCGGCCGTCGGCTCACCGAGAATTGCGACGTCCGCCGCGAGCCATTGCGGGATCTCGCGTTCGATCCGTCCCAGGCCGTTGTACGTTGCGGCGATCTCTTCGCAGTCGTAGAAGACGAGGGTCAGATCGTGGGCCAGGTTCTCGATGGTGGCCGCAAGGTGCAGGAAGACCGCGTCGCCCGACTTCATGTCCACGGTCCCGCAGCCGTGCAGGATGTCGCCGTCACGCCGCGAAGGAACGTTGTCCGCGATCGGCACCGTATCCAGATGTCCGGCGAGCATGACCCGACTGGGCAAACCACGCGACGTACGCGCCAACACGGCATTGCCGTTGCGGATGATCTCGAAGCCCGAAGTCTGCTCACGCAACGCATCCTCGACAGCCTGCGCGATGACGGATTCGTCGTGCGAGACGCTGGGGATGTCGACCAGGGCGGCCGTCAAGTCGATGGGGTCCGAAGCAAGATCGAGGATGCTCACACGCACCAGCCTAGGCCGGTGCACCCACCACCCAGTAATCTCTAGTCCCGTGAGCGCACAGGGAGCAACAGCAGTAGGTATCGCCAACGTGACCGCGGACGGAACCGTCCTCGACACCTGGTTCCCGGCACCGGAGCTGGGAACATTCGACAAGACCGGTACCGAGAACGTCGAGGGAACAGATATTCCTTCCGATCTTGCACTGCTGGCAGGCACTGATGACGCTCGCGAGGTATCGCAGGTCGTCGTGCGCACCACCATCGCCGATCTCTCCAAGGCGCCGGTCGACGCACATGACGTCTACCTGCGCCTCCATCTCCTCTCGCACCGTCTCGTCGCACCCCACGGTGTCAACCTCGACGGCCAGTTCGGCCTGCTCAGCAACGTCGTGTGGACCAACTTCGGCCCGTGCGCCGTCGAAGGTTTCGAGCAGGTTCGCTCGCGTCTGCGCATCCGCGGCGTCGTGACCGTGTTCAGCGTCGACAAGTTCCCCCGCATGGTCGACTACGTCGTGCCGTCCGGAGTTCGCATCGGTGACGCGGACCGTGTCCGACTCGGTGCACACCTCGCCAGCGGAACGACCGTCATGCACGAGGGCTTCGTCAACTTCAACGCCGGCACCCTCGGCAACTCGATGGTCGAAGGCCGCATCTCCGCGGGCGTCGTCGTCGACGACGGATCCGATGTGGGCGGCGGCGCCTCGATCATGGGCACCCTCTCCGGTGGAGGCAAGGAAACGATCTCCCTCGGCAAGCGCTGCCTCCTCGGCGCAAACGCCGGCCTCGGCATTTCGCTCGGCGACGACTGCGTCCTCGAAGCGGGCCTCTACGTCACCGCCGGCACCAAGGTCACCGGCCCGGACGGAACCGTCGTCAAGGCCAAGGAACTGAGCGGCAAGTCGAACCTTCTCTTCCGTCGTAACTCGGTCTCGGGTGCCGTCGAGGTCGTGCCGTGGAAGGGCACCGGCGTCGAACTGAACGCTGCTTTGCACGCCAACGACTGATGACTGACACCGACGTCTCCGACGGAACAACCACTGCTCTCGGCCACGGTCTCAAGGTCCGCCATCTGACGATGATGGGCTTGGGCTCGGCCATCGGCGCCGGCCTGTTCCTCGGAACCGGCGTCGGTATCGCCAAGGCCGGGCCGGCCGTCCTGATCTCCTACATCCTTGCGGGCGCCGTCGTGGTGTTCGTGATGCGCATGCTCGGCGAGATGGGCGCCGCGATCCCGGCCAGCGGTTCCTTCTCTCACTACGCGCGCCTGGGGATCGGCGAGTGGGCCGGCTTCGTGATGGGCTGGCTCTACTGGTTCATGCTGATCATGGTGCTGGGCGCCGAGATCACCGGGGCTTCGGCGATCGTGAACGACTGGGTGCCGTCGATCCCGCAATGGGTTGTCGCCCTGGTTTTCGTGGTGTTCTTCGCCGTGGTGAACCTGGCGAAAGTCAGCAACTTCGGTGAGTTCGAGTTCTGGTTCGCCGCAATCAAAGTCACCGTCATCATCGGCTTCCTGATCATCGGTGTCCTGCTGGTGTTCGGTCTCCTCCCCGATACCGACCCGGTCGGTACGAGCAATCTATTCGGGCAGGGCGGCTTCATGCCCAATGGATTGTCCGGCATAGCCGCAGGACTTCTCGTCGTGGCATTCGCCTTCGGTGGGATCGAGATCGTCACCATCGCCGCAGCCGAATCCGAGAATCCGGAACGCTCCATCGCCGTCGCTGTCCGGAGCGTCGTGTGGCGCATCAGCGTCTTCTACATCGGCGCCATCTCGATCATGGTTCTGGTGCTGCCCTGGAACGACCCCGAACTCGAGAGCGGCCCGTTTGTGGCCGTCCTGAACAAGGCGAACATTCCAGGCGTTGCCGGGTTCATGGAACTCGTCGTAGTGGTGGCGTTGCTTTCCGCCTTCAACGCCAACATCTACGGCACCTCTCGCATGGCGTTCTCACTTTCGCGCCGCGGCGACGGACCCGCCTTCATGGCGAAACTGTCGAGCACCGGAGTTCCGACCAATGCCGTTCTGCTGTCGGTGTTCTTCGGTTTCGTCAGCGTCCTGCTCAACTGGCTGCTCCCCGACGACCTGCTCGGCATCCTGCTCAACGCAGTCGGCGCTGCGCTGCTGGTCATCTGGATCTTCATCGTCGTCTCGCATCTGCGACTGCGAAAACAACTCGAAGCGTCGGGCAAGCTGACGGTTCGGATGTGGCTGTTCCCGTATCTGAGCTACGCGACACTCGCGATGCTCGGTGTGTTCGTCGTCCTCATGCTCTTCGACGCCGATGCCCGTGCACAGTTGATCTCGACCACCGTGTTGTTCCTCGTGATCGCGGCATTGGGTTTCCTGAACGCCCGTTGGCGTAAGCAGAATCAGCCCGTCTGATCCGTGTGCCTATGCATCCCGCCTGTTCACGACGACGATGCTGAGACCGAATACGACGAGCACGAAGAGGGCGAAGTAGATCAGGCTGCCCCAGGGTCCCCAGTGGAAATCGACGCCACCGCTGGAACCGAGAAAGTTGTTGGCGTTCATGAACGGCAGGAACGGCATGATCTTCTCGCCGATACTTCCGAACAGGTTGAAAAGATTCTCGATCAGCAAGGGCCACAACAGCAATAATGCGATCGCACCTGCAGACTGCCGGAGCAACGCGCCCACTCCGACTGCTAGAACTACGCAGAAGAACGCGTAGATCGGTGTTCCGTAGACGACCCGCCAGTTCTCGTCGCCGGACAGAGTCAAGAATCTTCCGGCGTCACCTGCCGTGGCCTTCGTGAGGGCGAAGGCGCCGAACGACAACACGAGAGTCAGCACCGCTCCGAACCCACCGATGAGGCCCGCTTTGGCGACGAGCACCGAGGCGCGGTTCGGAACTGCCTGGAAGGTGGTGCGGATGGTCCCGAAACGATATTCGCTGGTGATCGCGAGAGCCGCCATGATCATCAGAACCAACACACCGAAGCCGGTCACTCCACTGAGTGCCCCCGAAACTGTCGGCATCATTGCACCGTTGGGGCTGCTGAGCGACGACTTGGCGCTCAGTCCGAAAACGGTAGCGAGTCCCAACCCGAGCACGATGATGATGATCGTGCACCACAGCGGCGACTTGGTCGTGGTGATCTTGATACGTTCAGCACTGAGAACAGCCATTACAGTGCACCTCCCATAGCCTGCTGCGTGTTTGCCTGCTGTGTATTTGCGTGGTGTGCACCGACACCCGGATCGATACCGGATGCGTGGTACTGGACATCGTCCCCGGTCAACTTCATGAACGCATCCTCGAGCGACCCCTGCACAGAAGCCAACTCGTACAACACGATCCCCTGCGAACCAGCCAAACCACCGATCACATCAGTGGTCGAATCCACCACCACCAACACCGGCTCCGATCCTGAATGTTCCTCGCGGACAGTCAGTCCCTGGGCAGTCAATGCGGCATGGAGAGCGTCCAATTGTGGGCTGCGCACGCGCACCGTCGACTCCGACGAACGATCCACGAACTCCGCGACCGTCGAATCCGAAATCAACCGACCCCGACCGATCACCACCAACTGCTCCGCCGTGAGCGCCATCTCCGACAGGAGGTGACTCGACACCAACACCGTGCGGCCCTCGGCCGCCAACCGCTGCATGAACTTACGAATCCAGACGATGCCCTCCGGATCGAGACCGTTGACCGGCTCGTCGAACAACAACACCTTCGGATCCCCCAACAGCGCACCCGCCAACCCCAGACGCTGCGACATACCGAGCGAGAACCCGCCTGCCTTCTTGCCCGCCACCTCGGACAATCCGACCAACCCGAGCACCTCGTCGACGCGGGACTTCGGGATCCCGTTCGAAGCAGCCATCCACTGCAGATGCGCCCGCGCACTGCGATTGGGGTGCACCCACTTCGCATCCAACAACGCACCGACAGTCCGCAACGGCGTCTTGAGCTCCCGGTACGGCTTGCCCTCGATCAACGCCGCACCCGAGGTCGGCTGATCCAAACCCAGGATCATCCGCATCGTCGTCGACTTACCAGCACCGTTCGGGCCCAGAAAGCCCGTCACGATGCCCGGCTTGACCGTGAACGACAAATCGTCCACCGCTTTCGTCGGTCCGTAAACCTTGGTCAATCCCCTCAGCTCGATCATGAGGACCAGTCAACCATGAAAACCGAACTGTCGGAACTTTCAGACGCCAACGGAGAAAGGCGTTGCGTCCGTTCGCTGTCGAGGCTAGTATCGAATGTATGTTCGACACTACCGGGGGGTAAAAGTGACGACGCAAGTATCTGAACAGGCCATATCCAAACAGGCGATATCCGAAGAGACCATCGGACAATTCCGAGCATCACTCGTCAGCATGGATCGATCCATCGACAACGCAGCACGCGTGGATCTTCTGCGCGCTTTGGAAGAGTTGAAGGCCAGTTGCGCTGGTGCCCAGGCATTGCTGGCTGCCGATCTCGACGCGTTCACCCGCAACGACCGCAGCGAACGGGGAGTGCCGCGCGCATACCAAGGCCGTGGAATCAACGCGCAGATTGCCCTCGCACGGCGAGAGTCGGCTTGGTTCGGAACTCAGCATCTGAACCTGGCCCGCGCACTGAACGACGAGATGCCGCACACACTTCGACTACTCGTCGACGGCTCCATCAGTGAGCATCAGGCGACGATCCTCATGCGCGAGACTTCATGTCTCACCGCCCAGGATCGCGCTACGTTGGATCGCGAGTTCTGCTGCGACGCTGCAATCTTGGACGGATGCGGCAACCATCAACTGACACAAAGAATCCGCGCACGCGCTGCCGAAATAGACTCCGACAGTGTTGCCAGACGAGCACGCAAAGCCGTGGGAGACAGACGAGTGACGTCACGGCCTGCGCCCGACACGATGTGCTGGCTCAATGTGTTTCTTCCCGCGGCCGAAGGTATCGCCGTGCACGCCACGCTCAGGCGCGACGCAGATTCCGTACTTGCCGGCGGGGACAAGCGCACCCGAGCGCAAATCATGGCTGATCTCCTGGTCGAGCGGGTTACCGGAATCGGCCGCGCCACACCGACACCCGTCACCGTGAATCTGGTTGTCTCCGACCAGTCATTGTTGGGCGACAATTCCGCCCCGGCGTACGTCCACGGGTACGGACCTGTACCAGCCGCTATTGCACGCGAATGGATCACCAAGGCCAGCGAAGACTCCGAAACGGTGGCAACGGTCCGAAAGCTCTACGCACGCCCCGATACGGGCGCGCTGACCGCAATGGAATCCACGGCGAGAACCTTCCCGAAGGGGTTGGCGCGATTGATCGAACTCCGTGATCGAAGCTGCCGCACTCCGTGGTGCGACGCGCCGGTTCGCCACCGCGACCACATTCGCGATCACTCGAGGGGTGGACTCACCAGCGCAGCCAACGGTGCCGGGTTGTGTGCGGCATGCAATTACGCGAAACAGGGCTCGGACTGGACTGCCGAACCTGTACCAGGTAACCGGCACACCTTCACCACGACGACACCTACCGGGCACCGGTATTCGTCTGAGGCTCCGCCACTTCCGGCACCCTGGACCAGTCCGGATGCGGCCTAAGTTCCTCGGTGAGCCAATGCGTTCACGAACACCTCGGAAATCTCCGAGGGGTCACGAGCGATGTACGTCGAACCGCCCGTCACGCGGGAGATATCGGCGAGCGCCGCCGCATCTGCGTCATCGGTGATGCCGATGGTGACGATGATGACCGGACGCGCCGGATCCTGCTCGCGTGCAAGTACATCGAGCAACTGTTCACGGCTGATGCTGTCAGGATCTTCGTTTGCGCCGTCGGTCAAGATGATGACGCTGTTGACTGCTCGCGGATCGTACGATTCCTGAACCTTACGGAATGCGGCCAGCGTCGTGTCGTACAAACCTGTGGCGCCACGTTTGAGTTCGGTGAGCCGGTTCGCCTGATCTGCCATCAACTTTCGTTGAGTCACACCGTCGACGATCGTGTCGTAGCGCCTGATCGGCACCAATTCCTGGAAGTCCTGGGTTCCGTTCATACCTTGGGAAAACGCCCAGAGACCGGCAGCGACGCTGTCTGGGAAGACCTGATTGCCGGCCAGAGCAGCAGCAGTGGTCAACTGCATGCGCGTCTTGCCGCCTGCCGCCGGGTAGTCCATCGACGCAGACACGTCGATCGCAACGAGTGTCCGGATCGGCTTGGCCATCAGAGCCCAAGCGCCCAGTGTCTGATCGGCCACCGACTGTTCGGACACGGTCAGTGCCGTGACGTCACCGACTCCACCTTCGACGGCTCCACCGCCGGAAGTACGGAACCCGCTGCGCGTCAGCACTTCCTGAGCAGATTCACTGTGCAACAGCTCGGCGATGGCGTCACTCTTCTTGGCTGCGGCGTAGTGCCGGTCCGGTGCCGAAGCACTGACCACCAGGGGGTAATCCATGATCATGGTTCCCGTCGCCGGTACTGTCGCGGAAATCTTCGACTCGGCCTTCGTGAACTCGACGACCTGTTGCTCGGTCGAAACACCGACCTTTCCGGAGCTGACCAATTCGGTGAGCATCTTCTGTCCTACCGGCTGATCTTCGGTACGAACACTCTCCGCTTGCGCATGGGGTACGAGTGCCGCTCGAACGGATTCGGAGGTGGCCCCGGTCTCCGCGAGAGCTCCGAGAATGGGCGCCGACGCAACCCCTGTGAACAACGGATTGCCCAACGCCAGATCGGGAACCTGTAGCGCCGCGAGCCAACTGGCAAACTGTTCGCCACCGCCGGAGGCGAGAACGACAGGCGAGGTGGCGATCGAACCGCCGGCGGCAGCGACCGGCCCCTTGGCCGTCAATGCAGCTTTGCCCACCCACGCTGTCGAATCCGGTATCCACATGTCCGGCGCGTCCACGCCCTTACCCAGGGTTCCCGCAACGTCCCCGGGCAGCGCAGAGGTAACCGTGATCCGCGAACAGCCTGTCTGCTCCGGCGACGATTCTGCGAGGATCTCTGTGACTGCCGGCGCGATCGCAGGATCCGCTGCCAGCGAGTACTCGTCGACGCTCTCGCAGGAATCGGACTGTGTTGCCTTGAAGACCACCACCCCGGTGGCGATTACCGCGACGGCAACCAACCCACCCACTGCGTAGAACCCGATCGACCGCCCGCTGTCAGGACTCGAATGCCGTCCGCCCGCCATGAAATCTGCCCTTCCGAGGCCACTCGCACTCAGGCATACCGACGGTATGCGCGCGACTGGAACTGTCCCTACCGGGCGGTAGTGTAGCCAAGAACACAGAAATTCCAACTAGCGCTGAATCGTCGGAGAACCGGCGAGCCCACATTTCGGGACAGGCCGGCCGAATTCACGAACCTTCAAGCGTCGCAGCGACTTTTCAGCAAACTGACCTACCTAGAGCAGCTCACGCTTCTGAACCTTGCCCATCGCGTTACGTGGCAGAGTCTCGGCAAATCGAACCTCACGGGGACGCTTGTGCGCCGACAACTCCGCCCCGACCAACTCGACCAATTCGGCTTCGGTGACCTCGGGGGTCCCGGGCTTACGGACTACGACGGCGATGATCCGTTGCCCCAGATCGGCGTCGGGGACACCGATCACCGCAACTTCGGACACCGAAGGGTGCCCGAGGATGGCGGTCTCGATCTCGCCGGCGCCGACTCTGAATCCACCGGATTTGATCAAGTCGATGGATTCGCGGCCGACGATTCGGTGGAACCCACCCTCGTCGATGACGGCGACGTCACCGGTCTTGAAGTAGCCGTCCTCCGTCCAGGACTCGGCGGTTGCGTCCGGACGGTTCAAGTAGCCGTCGAAAAGCATCGGCCCACGTACCTGTAGGCCGCCGATACTCTCGCCGTCGTGCGGCACATTGTTGCCCTTCTCGTCACGAAGACGAGTCTCGACTCCGCGCAGCGGCACGCCGACCCACCCCGGGCGTCGCTCGCCGTCGAAACGTGTGCTCAAAGTCAGCATCGTCTCACTCATGCCGTAACGCTCGATGGGCGTCAAGCCTGTTCGGTCCCGTAGCTTTTCGAAGACAGGCACAGGAAGCGGCGCACTACCGGAAACCAGAAGTCGGGCACCGGACAACGCGCGGGCAGCTTCTTCGTCTTCGGCGATACGCGACCAGACGGTGGGAACACCGAAGTAGAGGGAGCCTTTCGCCCGGGCGTAATTTTCCGGCGTCGGCTTGACGGTGTGGATCACCCGGCTGCCGATCCGGAGGGGGCCGAGGATTCCGAGGATCAGTCCGTGCACGTGGAAGAGCGGAAGCCCGTGCACGAGCGTGTCTCGCCACGTCCAGTCCCAGGCCTCGGCGAGCGCGTCGATCCCGGCTGCGATGGCCGAGCGACTGAGCAGAACGCCCTTCGGTGGGCCAGTGGTTCCGGACGTGTACAGGACGAATGCTGTGGACTGCGGTGCCGGTTCGGGATAGCTGTGCCACGAGCGAGCGTGCAATCGGACGGGAACCACGGGCAGGCCTTCGCAGTGGTCGTCCGTTTCGCCGAGCCACGCCTGGGCACCGGAGTCACGCAGAATGTGCTCTCGCTCAGCCTTCCCCGAATCCGGCGGGACCGGCACAACGGTGACGCCGGCAATCAACGCCCCGACGACGGCGAGAATCGTTTTTGCTGTGGGAGTTGCCAATACGGCAACCCGATCGGCCTGCGCCACTCGCTCCGCGACCGAGGTCGCGGCACCGAGAATGGCACTCCGCGAGAGAACCGTGTCACCGATCGTCACGGCGTCGTCGAGGTCGTCACCGCGGGCAACAGCAAGGGGGTTCAAGGATCTCAGCAGCACCACGACAGCATCTCACAGCGCGGATGGTCGCAAACTTTCTCCTGCCCGACGCGCGTCCATCGAGTGCGGAGGGAACAGCGTCACCAGCGCAGCCCCCAAGAGCGCCCCGGAAAGCACCGCGAATCCGTGTGCGTCGTCGACCGTCACCAATGTTGCGCCGCCGACGACAATCACGACCGTCAGAACAATCTCAGGCATTCGCGGGCGCACCAGAACGCCGATCCCCGCGGCCGCCGCTGCCAGAGCAAGCGTGGCACCGGAGTTGCCTGCGCCGGTCGACGGGAAGACTGCGGTGGTGAGCAAACCGAACAACAGTTGACCGAGCAGGAAGAGAGCCCAGCCACGTGCGGCGCCCCAGAGCCGAAACGCAAGCGGTGCAACCACGGCCAGCGTCGCGAGATTGGTGACAGTTCCTGCGGCCCCTCCGTCCTGAACGAGCACGGAGGTCAGAATGCGCCACCATTGCCCGTCACGAATCAACGCGGGATCACGACGAAACATCTCGAGCAGTCCCGGCATCGCCGCCTGCAGGATGGAAGGCACTGCAACCATCAGCCAGAGCAGAGCTGCCGAGAGTGGGAATTCTCCGAAAACTCGACGACTTTTCAACCACACGAGCATCAGTGCAACCGAGGCAACGACGACAGCAAAAATCAGTACCGCGTCCAAGCCGCCGGTCCCTGAGGTGGTCACAGCGCGACCTTACATCGGACCGATACCGACATCAGGGAACCTGACACCTGGGAAAGCACACGATTCAGGCGGAGAGGCGCTTTGCTGCCGCGGCGATTCGCTCGTCTGTTGCAGTGAGCGCGATCCGCACGTGCTTGCTCCCGCTCGGTCCGTAGAACTCACCGGGGGCAACGAGGATCCCACGATCGGCGAACCAACTGACCGTCGCTCGACATTCCTCGCCGCGCGTCGCCCAGAGGTACAGACCTGCCTCGGAATTGTCGACGGTGAATCCGGCGCCTCGAACAGCTTCGATCAACACACTACGACGCTCGCGGTACCGCTCGCGCTGGATGTTCTCGTGTTGGTCGTCGCCCAAGGCTGCGGTCATCGCCGCCTGGATCGGTAGCGGCAGGATCATGCCCGCATGCTTGCGCACCTCGAGCAGTTCCGACACCAGAGCCGGATCACCGGTGACGAACCCGGCGCGATAGCTCGCGAGATTGGACGTCTTCGAAAGTGAGTGGACCGCAAGCAAACCGGTCAGATCACCGTCGTTGACACGAGGATCGAGAATGGAGAGCGCATCCGCTTCCCACGTCAATCCGAGGTAGCACTCGTCGGAGACGACGATGGCGCCGCGCTCGCGCGCCCAGGCCACGACCTTCTGCAAGTGCTCGAGGCCGAGCACCTTGCCGGTGGGGTTCGAGGGCGAGTTCACGAAGATCATCGCCGCCGACTCGGGACCGAGCTTGTTCAAGCCGTCGGCGCGCAGGACGCGAGCACCTGCCAGTTTCGCTGCGACCTCGTACGTCGGGTACGCCAACTCCGGAATGACCACTAGATCGTCGGCTCCGAGACCGAGCAATTTCGGCAGCCACGCGATCATTTCCTTGGTACCGATGGCCGGCAGCACCGCTGCCGGATCGACGTCGGGAATGTTGTAGCGGCGATCCAGTGACTCCGCCACGGCCTCGCGAAGCGCGAGCGTGCCATGAGTCGTCGGATATCCGGGCACCTCGGCAACAGAGGCCAGAGCCTCCTGAATCACCGGATCCACCGGATCCACCGGCGTCCCCACGGACAGGTTCACGATGCCGTCGGGATGAGAGTGCGCCTTCGCCGTCACGTCGGCGAGCGAATCCCACGGAAAATCAGGAAGCCCAGCGGCCACCGGAGTACGAGACAAGATCTCTATTCCTCACCCATGGGAGGCAGCGCCTTGATGAACGGCGTGTCGTAGTCGACCTTGCCGAGCTTGGCCGCTCCACCCGGTGAGCCGAGATCGTCGAAGAAATCGACGTTGGTGCTGATGTACGCGTTCCACTGGTCCGGGACGTCGTCTTCGTAGAAGATGGCTTCGACGGGACAGACAGGCTCACACGCGCCGCAGTCGACACACTCGTCGGGGTGGATGTAAAGCATGCGTCCACCCTCGTAGATGCAGTCGACAGGGCATTCTTCGATGCACGCCTTGTCCATCACATCTACACACGGTTCAGCAATCGTGTAGGTCACTGCCGATCTCCCTGCCTTCCTGTCGTGCATCGCCGCCGCAACACGCAGTTGCAAGGGGCCGAAAATCCGATACGACTCTCACGTACCGCGGGAACAGCCTATTATCCCCCTGCCGACCGACTCTGAGCAGGCGGGGGTAACACATTTCAGCCTACTGCGGTGAAGTTCCTCGACCGAATCGCGATCCACTTCTCCCCCAGAGCGGCCGCGCGTACCAGTGCGCCCCGCTCACCGAGGTAATCCGCCACGACGCCGACCACCGGAATCTTGCCGATGATCTCGTACGGTTTTGTCCGCGACGGCCGCTTGTGCAACTCGTCCGTGATGGCACGAAAAGTCTTGGACGTGCGCCACAACGTTCCGATGAGCGCGAACGGGCGCCAGGTCTCGTCGGCGCCGCCGGCTGATTTCTCGGCGAAGTCTTCTCCGGTGAGAAGCTCTCGAGACTTCGTCTCACGCCGGCACAGCACCGACGCCAGGAGGTCCACCTGCTGATCCCGTTCGGTCACTCCGTGTTCACGGGCAACCGCAACGAGCACAACGGCCTGATTCGCGAAGGCCAGCAGGTCCTGGATCGGCAACCGATTGAGGAGGACGCCGAAGATGCCGGGAAACGCGACGGCGACGGTGTTGAGTGCACCCAACCGGGTCGTCCACCACTTCGAGCGCTGCTCGTCGGTCATCACCGACCACGCCGCCGTCCCGGGGAACTTGACGACGTCGAGGACCCAAGCGGCCGCGTCCAACACCATCGCAGCAGCGTTTCGCTCGGGATCGGTCGGCTCGAACGTCCGACGCTTGATACCGAGCGGATCGCTGTAGGCGAGGTCGAGAACCGGGTTGATCCCCCACACCGCTCGATCGAGAACCTCGACGACCTTGCGGTCCCCCAGTACGTCAGCCATCAGGCAATCGCTCCTTCGCGTCGTGCATGTGTGGTGGTTCGTTCGCGTGCCGGACGTCCGATTCCCTCGGCGATGGCGCGCAGTTCTGCGACGGTCTTCTCGGAACCGTGTTCGGAGCCGGCCATCCGCGAGATCGTCTCTTCCATCAGCGTTCCGCCGAGGTCGTTGGCGCCGCCGTTGAGCATCATCTGCGTTCCGGTGATGCCAAGTTTGACCCAGCTGGTCTGGATATTGGGTATGCGGCCGTGCAGCATGATGCGTGCCAACGCGTGCGCAGCGCGGTTGTCCCGATTGGTCGGCCCTGGCCGGGAAGCGCCCGCCAGGTACAGGGGCGCGCTCTGGTGAACGAACGGCAGCAGCACGAACTCCGTGAATCCGCCTGTACGGTCCTGGATTCCGCGAAGAACGTTCAGGTGCCCGACCCAATGGTGCGGCTGATCGACATGCCCGTACATCATCGTCGAACTCGACCGCAGCCCCACCTCGTGCGCCGTGGTGACCACTTCGATCCATTCCGCCGTCGGCAATTTGCCCTTGGTGAGGATCCAGCGCACCTCGTCGTCGAGGATCTCCGCTGCCGTACCGGGAATGGTGTCCAGGCCCGCCTCACGAAGGGCCGTCAGCCAATCCCTGATGCTCTCACCACTGCGCGATGCACCGTTCACGATCTCCATCGGAGAGAACGCGTGGACGTGCATCGACGGCACGCGCTTCTTGACGGCCCGGACCAGGTCGGCGTAACCGGTGACGGGAAGTTCCGGATCGATACCGCCCTGCATGCACACCTCGGTTGCGCCGGCGACGTGCGCTTCCCACGCACGGTCGGCAACCTGCTCTGCCGACAGCGTGAACGCGTCGGCGTCACCCTTGCGCTGCGCGAACGCACAGAATCGGCAGCCCGTGTAGCAGATGTTGGTGAAGTTGATGTTCCGGTTCACCACGTAGGTGACGTCCTCGCCGACGGCATCCTTGCGCAGCGCATCCGCCAGTGCCACAACGGCTTCCAGGCCCGGTCCCTCCGCCGTGGCAAGGGCCAGGTACTCGTCGTCGGAGCATCCGGCCGGGTCGCGTTCGGCACTGCGGAGCGCAGCCAGCAGATCGGTGTCGACGCGAATCGGAGCACTGAGCTCGAGGACCTGTTCGCGCACGGTCTCCCAGTCGCCGAACGCACTGCCCAGGTCACTGCGGGTCTCGGTGTTGCGCCCGTCCGTGTCGATCTCGGTATTGAGATCGACGCGTCCGCTCGATTCCCACGACTCGTCCGGTTCCTGCCACGGTCGACCCACCGGTTTGGTGTCGGGCAGGGCGAGGCCGGTCTTGGGGTCCGCCAGCGCTTGCACGTGACCCGCAATACGCGGATCGATCCACGGAGCCCCGGCCAGGACATATGCCGGCTGAGCCGCAGTGCGTTCGGTCAGCGTGAAGCCGCCCTCGGCGCTGATCTCGGCCAAGGTCTCGAGATTCGGCCAGGGACGCTCGGGGTTGACGTGATCGGGGGTCAACGGTGATACCCCGCCCCAGTCGTCCACGCCTGCGCCGAGCAGCGCGAGGCACTCGCTGTTCGAGACGAGATTCGGCGGACTCTGAATCCGCATCGTCGGCCCGAGCAACAGGCGTGCGACCGCGATGGCCGCGAGAAACTCGTCGAGTCCCGCATCAGGCGTATTGCGCATCGCGGTATCAGGCTTGGCCAGGAAGTTCTGAATGATCACTTCCTGGATGTGGCCGAACGCCTTCTGCGACTTGCGTATCGCCATGATCGACTCGGCACGCTCGAGGAAGTTCTCCCCGATGCCCACAAGAATTCCCGTGGTGAACGGGATGTTCAGTCGGCCTGCGTCGGTCAGGGTGCGCAGCCGAACCGCCGGGTCCTTGTCCGGGCTGCCGTAGTGGCACTCACCCTTGTCGGTGAACAGCCGGGTAGCGGTCGTCTCGAGCATCATGCCCATCGACGGCGCAACGGGCTTGAGCCGCGAGAGTTCCTGCCAGCTCATCACACCGGGATTGAGGTGTGGGAGCAGGCCTGTCTCCTCGAGTACCCGGATCGACATCGCACGCACGTAGTCGAGGGTGGAGTCGTAGCCGCGTTCGTCCAGCCATTGCTTGGCTTCCGGCCAGCGAGCCTCGGGGCGATCCCCCAGCGTGAACAACGCTTCCTTGCAGCCCAATTCGGCACCTGCCCGGGCAATGTCCAAAACCTCGTCCGGTTCCAGGAACATGCCGTGCCCAGCGGCACGCAGCTTCCCGGGCACCGTGACGAATGTGCAGTAGTGGCACTTGTCCTGGCACAGACGGGTCAGCGGAATGAAAACTTTCCGCGAATACGTCACGGTGTTCGGCCGACCCGCTGCCAGCAGACCGGCATCGCGAACCTTGGCCGCCGAAGAACACAGATCGGTCAGATCGGTTCCCCGTGCCTGCAGCAGCGTTGCCGCCTCGTCGACGTTCAGGGTCGCTCCGTCGCGTGCACGACGGAGAACTCGCCGCATCGCCGACGCTGACGGGCCGGGCGACGGACTGGACGAGGCGGACGCGGAAATACCTGGCATCGGAAGCATGGTGGGTTTGCCGGAGTCATCACCAGTTCGGTTCACCTAGCGATCATGCGCCATGTGGGACGACTAGTGCCACCCGGTGCCAGAAGTAGGAGGCCTCACCGCCCCGACACCGCCTCGATCACGACGGCCGGTAGTCGTCGTCGACCGCAACCTCGACTCGTTGATCCACCACGTCAGCCACTGGCGCGTCGAGCGGAATGTCGGTCAGATCGGGTTCTTCAGGGGCGTTCGGATCTACAGGTGTCGATTGTTCGAGCGCATCTGATTCCGGAGCCTCCGGGTCGAATGTCGCATCTTGTTCGGTCATCACGTGCTCCCTTCGCGGTCGCCACACTCCACGATAGGGCCGATGTCGACAGATCGCCCCTCACTCGACCAAAGTAGTGCCCATGACTGCGCCGCAACCGCTGACCATGGCCGACCCGTTATGGCGACCCAGCACCAAAGCCCCGAGGCTGTGGGCAATCACTGCCTCACTGTTCTGGGTACCCGTCATCGTCGCCGAAATCGTCTGTGCCGTCTTGATACCCGGAATCCCGTCCTGGGTGGTCGGCACCGTATTCGCAGTCACCGTGCTCTTCGCTGCCACCTACATTCTGATGGTCCCGGCGTGGCGGTATCGCGTCCACCGATGGGAGATCAGTGATACCGCGGTGTACACACGCACCGGCTGGTTCACCCAGGAGCGACGCATCGCACCGATCTCGCGCGTGCAGACCGTGGACACCGAGCGCGGACCGATCGACCGCATGTTGGGTCTGGCAACCGTCACGGTCACGACAGCGTCGTCGGCCGGGGCCGTGAAGATCTCCGCACTCGACCAGGAAGTCGCCGACCGCACGGTGGCTCAACTGACGGAGATCGCGGGTACCAACGTCGGAGACGCGACGTGAACGAGAAACAGTTGGGCGACCCGACCGCGATCGAGATCCCGGTAGAGGCGGAAACGGCAGCTGCCGAGGCCGCGGAAGAGGAACAGCCCTGGCTCCGCCTCGACCGACGCATGCTTCTGGTCCACCCCGTCAACGAAGTCGTCAAACTGCTCCCGGTCCTACTCGTCTCCGTAGTTCTCGGCAGCCAATCCGGAAACCACTGGTGGGGACTCGGCGTCGTCACTCTGCTCGTCATCTTCGGTTTGTTGCGGTATTTCACCACCACGTACCGAATCGGACCCGTCCACGTTCAACTGCGCACCGGGGTCTTCCAGAAAAAGCTGCTCTCCGTCCCGCGTAGCCGCATCCGATCCGTCGACGTCGAGGCCGGGGTCATGCACCGGTTGCTCGGACTGTCGATCGTGCGCATCGGTACCGGCCAGCGCGCCGGGAGCGGCCACGATTCGAACAAGTTCGAGCTCAACGCCCTGTCGACCGCCCTGGTTCCGGACCTACGCGCCGCACTGTTGGCCGGCGCCCAGCAAGCACGGCGACTGGAAACCCCGGGCACGCCGGTCGAAAGCATCACCGAACCGGTCGACACCGAAATCGGTCACTGGGAACCGAGTTGGGTTCGCTACGCCCCCTTTTCGTTCACCGGAATCGCCATCATCGCAGCCATCATCGGCATCTCGTTCCAATACGGCATCGGCACTGCCGTCGCGAAATCCTCGGCAGTGAGCGACAGCTTCGACTCACTCGAGAGCCTCGGCATCGCACTGATGGTCGTCATCGCACTCGTCGTGCTGCTGGTGCTGTCGAGTGCACTCGCCTGCGTCCAGTACCTGATCGCGTTCGGCAACATGAAACTCACCGACAACGGCCGCATCCTGCATGTCAGTCACGGCCTGTTGAAGACTCGGCAAACCACACTCGACCGCGCCCGCCTCCGTGGCACGACGCTCAAGGAACCGCTCCTGCTGCGATTGGCCCGCGGCGCGCGGCTCGACGCCATCATGACCGGGGTCAGCGCCGAGAAGAAGGAATCTTCGCTACTGCTCCCACAGGGACCACGCAGGGAAGCCGAGCGAGTGATGGCCACCGTGATCGGTGACTCACGCCAGGCGTCCGCCCCGCTGATCCCGCACGGCCCGGCCGCGCGGCGGCGCCGGTACACCCGAGCACTGTTCCTCGCCGCGGTGGCGTTCCTGGTCTGTGTGGCGGGCGCGGCTTCTGGACTCGATGTACCGATCTACGCGTGGTTCGGGGTCGCCGTACTCGCCATCGGTGGCACCGCCCTCGCCTACGACCGATACAAGGGCCTCGGCCACGCAGTACTACCCGGATGGTTGATCACCCGAAACGGCTCGCTCGATCGCCAGCGTCACAGTCTCGAATCCGAAGGTGTCATCGGATGGACGGTGCGCGAGACGTTCTTCCAACGACGCGCGGGAGTGGCAACCGTCGTCGCCGCGACGCCCGCCGGCACCGGAAGCTACGAGGTGATCGATCTCCCCGCCGAGAACGCGTGGGAATTGATCGAAGCCGTCACTCCGGGCGGTGGCGACGTGTGGGCAGGTCGTCGATGATGAGCCTCGCCAGCGAACCGAGACGCGATCGCTCGGGCTGGATGGTCGGAACACCGAGGAGTTCCAGCGGAGCGGCCGTGACCGGTCCGACGCAGTAGGTCGGTACCGGTCCACGCATCGCTGCGACGAACCGCTCCAACTCGCCCATTTCTTTTGCCGTGCTGAGCATCGAGGAGACCGCGGGGGCACTGGTGAAGGTCAGCGCGTCGATCGCACCGGAACGAACTGCAGCGACCAACGCGCGGACCGGCGACTGATCCGGCGGCCGGATCCACCGATAGACCGATACCGGAGTGACAACCGCGCCGATGTCGGCGAGGGAGGCGCTCAGGTCCGTCAACGGCTCCCATTCGGTGATGGTGCCGTGCAACTGGACTGCGATGCGCAAGCCTGCCACTCCCTCGCTTCCGAGATGTGCCAGAACTTCCTCGGACGACTCACCCGAAGGCGACCATTCCTCGCGCAGTCCGGCGCCTCGGATGGCGCCCGTCGCCTTCGGGCCGCGGGCGATGATGCGCGTGTGGGCGAGAGCCCCGAGGAACTCGTCGGTCAAACCCCACGAGGCGACGGCGTCGAGCCAACCCCTGAAGCCGATCCCGGTACTGATCACGACCAATTCCGGAGGATCGGCAATCAAAGCGGACGTCTGAGTCCTCAGGTCTCGATCGTCCACCAACGGCAGCACATGGATCACCGGTGTCCGCACGATCTCCGCGCCTCGACGTTCGAGGAGCGTCGCAAATTCTTCGACACGCCGTTCTGCGGTCAAGGCGATAGTCGCACCCGCCAAATCATGTTCAGCCACAGGCTGAGTGTCCCTTATGCACGGGTCAGTTTCCTACGCGCGCGCCGAGAACTATTGCGAGCTGAGGGTGGCGAGTCTGTTGATCGCCACTTTGAAGAGGAAAACGGCGGCCGGAGCGATCGCACCGACCAGCAGCAGGAAGGTCAGAGGGGACGAAAGCACGAGTACGTCGCCGCCGGGGCCGCCCACCATGCACACCAAGAACCCGACGATCCAACCGGCGAGCGGCAATGCGGCCCTACCCGGCGTCGTAACCGTGCGGGCGGCGATCACCAATACGAGGTTCGCGGTCGCGGCTACGAGAATGCTGATGGGAAATGCCGTCGTACCGAGATGAGTCGGCAAGAACAGGACGGACAACACCGCGCACAAGAATCCGTCGAAAATCAGGACGCCGAGGATGACAGGGTCGAGCCACGACAGCGACGTTCCTGTCGAGGCGTCCGTGTTGTTCTCGACGGTCGTCATGGTTTTGATAGTGGTCTATCGGTCGTCATCGCGCGAGCGCGGGGTCCCTCCCGACAAGCACCCCGGCTCGCGCCCGAAAAGCACGAAGCTGATCAGGGAACCGGCGGGAACCCGAGCAGAGTCAGCAAATGACTCTGCTGATCTGCGAATGCGTAGAGCGACCCGTAATACAAGTCGTGGTAATAACCAGCCATCGGACGCAACGAATCGACGAAGGCGACGATCTGGTTTTGCAGGTCCCAGTTGTACATTTCTTCAGCCCCCAGGCTTTGCTGTTACCGAAAGGACCACCCATCCGGTGACACGCATCACACACCACTACGGCGTCGATCGCAATGCCTGTGAGCCGACGCCCAGGTCAGCTGTGCAGCCCGCCGAACAGATCGCGCTCGCGGCCGTCCTCACCCACCGGACCGAGCGCGCCGGCGGCCAATACGAAATGCTCGACCGTCAGGATCGGTTGGACCACGTTGTTCGACAATGCGAACTCGGCTCGGCTCGGGGCTACCGTCACCTGAGTGGCGTGGGCGCTCAATGCCCTCGCCTTCGCATCGATGACGCCTCGAACGTCGATTGCCGTCGTCACGTCTGTGTCCTCGACGCTCGGCAATTCCCCGGGCTCGGGCAGACGCCAGTTCTCCGGGAACTCGGAAATCGCCGCGATGCCGCGTTCGAGTCCGCTGCGCTCGGTCACGGTCCAGTAGAACTTCGGAGTCGACCACGGCTCGCCGGTCTCGGGATACGCGGTCGTTCCTGCAGCTTCGACGGCCGCTGTCGTGATCGCGTGCGCCTGGATGTGGTCCGGGTGCCCGTAGCCGCCGTTGGGGTCGTACGTGATCACGACGTGCGGCTGAATCTCACGAATGACGGCGACCACCGCGCCGACTGCTTCGTCGAGTCGAGCATTGACAAAAGCACGGGGATTGGCGGCCGAAGGTGTGCCGATCATTCCGGAGTCGCGATACCGACCGGCACCGTCGAGGAAGCGAGGAGCGGCACTGCCCAAAGCCGACAAAGCAGCGCTCAGTTCCGCGATCCGGTAGCCACCGAGTTGATCGGCCTCGGAAGCCACGAGCCCGGCCCACGCATCACCGATCACTTCGCCTTCCTCCCCCAACGTGCAGGTGAGGACTGTGACCTCGACGCCTTCGGACGCGTATCGCGCGATGGTGCCACCGGTGGTGATCGTTTCGTCGTCCGGATGTGCGTGTACCAACAAAAGCCGCCTCGCCGACGCGGTCACTTTTCCACCCTCACCCAGTCCGTAGCGTTTCCGAATATCCCCACCTGCACCGGCCCGTCGAGGACCACGCCCTCGACTCCGGTCCCGACCGCGACCAGCGCTCGGCTCTGCACGATCGGCAAAACCGCCGCAAGATCCCACAGCTTGGGTTCCGCATCGGCGATCAACGACCCCAGATCCCCGATGCCACTGAGCGCTTCGTCGATCCGACCTTGCAACGCCGGATCACACAGCCCGGCCAGGTTGCTCGGAGCCTCGACGCTTGTCGTTCGGATGGGCTCCGGTGTCTGCGACGGCGTCGGTGCGGGCACTGCCGAACTTGTTGCCGGAGTGGAAGGTGCGCTCGGGCAACTGAACCGCGAGGCCAGCGAAGTGGCCGTGTCGGCGCCTGCCCGGCTCCAACCGACGATCATGTCGACGCGTCCTGTCGTCAGGTCCTCGCCGTAGAGTTCCTCCGGCGCCACCGATTCGACGGTCGCCAGGATTCCCACGTCACGCAATTCGTCGGCAGCGGTGTTTGCCACGGCGATCGCGATGTCGTCGTTTTCGGGAGCGCCGATCAGCAGTGTCAACTGGGCGCCGTCACGGACGATCGATCCGACCGTTCCAGTGCCCGTGACGATTCCGGTGGGCGGTGCCGTCAGGTAGCCGGCTGCAGTCAGCTCGCCCAGCGCCTGCTCCCTGGTCGGTTTCGGCGGCGCGGTGGGCGCATATCCCGGATCCGACGGAGCGAGGATCTGAGCTTTCACCGGGGCCGACGCCGATTCACTCCCTGCCGCCACCACGGCGAGCAGGTCCGGATCGAGCAGTCCCAGAACACCTTTACGCACCCGAACATCCGCGAAGTTCTTGCTTCGCCCGTTCACGTTGATGTCGAGAGTGCGCGGAACGTAGGAGAATGCCGTCCTGACACCCGGGATTGCAGACAGCTGAATATCCGTGGCACTACCCGAATGAACCTGCGCCACTTGGGCATCGTCGGTACGCAGCGCATCCGCCAACTGCGCAGCCGTTCCTCCGCGTCGCAGAACTATCTGATCCGGGTCTGAAGGCTTGCCCCAGAATCGGTCGTTGCGTTCGAGCACGATTTCGTCCCGGCCGCGGTCGACCGAGCGCACGTGAAAGTGGGCTCCCGACACCGGAATCCCCTCACTCAGGCCGGTGCTGAAACCGCCGGGAGTGTCCTTGATCAGGTGGGACGGAAGAATATCGGTGAACAACTCTCGCCATGCCGGATACGGCGCACGCATCACGACGTTGACCGTTTTGCCGCCGCCGGACGAGTTCACGTCGTCGATCATCTGATAGCCCGCGGGATTGACCACACCGGGAACCGAGATCATCTGCTGCCACAGGTAGCGAAAGTCTTCTGCCGCAATGGGAGCGCCGTCCGACCATTGGGCTTCGTTGCGCAGTTGGTAGCGAATCGTGAACGGGGCCTCCGACGTCACTTCAGCGGAAACGAGGAAAGAATCGTCGATCGCCCACTCCGTCGCGCCAGGTTGTGTGGGCGAATTGATCGGGCGAAACGCACTGGGCAGTACGAGGTTGCCGACTGCGGAGTTGACCGGCGACTGATCCGCGAGCAGGTGCGGGTTGAATCCGCCTCCCACCTCGTCGATTGCCACAGTGACCTGCTTCATCGCCGGAACGACCGGAGTCGGTGTGGGCTTGACGGTTTCGGTGCTCTCGACCGGAGGCGGGGGATCGGCTGTACATGCAGTCAGTGACAACGCCGTCACTGCCACTGCCAACGCCAGGTAGCGACGTCCTGAGGCCACAGACAATTCCTTCCGTACGGGGCCGCGTCGCCCCTTCGCACTCGATTTCCAGGCAGAACTTTGCCTGGAAACCATGAAGGCGAATGTACCTTTCCGCCGAAAACTCGGCTGAAAGGCACATCCGCCTGTCAGGTTGTAACCGACGAAAGACTACAGAGCAGCCTTGTCGCGTGCCTTACTACGTGAACGCTCGCGAGCGCGCTCGGTTGCGTTGAGGTGCACCTTGCGGACGCGAACGTCCTCCGGGGTGACCTCGACGCACTCGTCGCTGGAGCAGAACTCCATCGCTGCTTCGAGTTCGAGCTTGATCGGCTTTGCGAGGGTCTCCATCACGTCTGCGGACGACTGACGCATGTTGGTCAGCTTCTTCTCGCGGGTGACGTTGATGTCGAGGTCTTCCTGACGCGGGTTGATACCGACGACGTGTCCCTCGTAGGTGTCTGCGCCGGGCTCGACGAAGAAGGTTCCGCGGTCGGCCAACTGGATCATGGCGAACGGCGTCACCGTGCCGGAGCGGTCCGAGACGAGCGAGCCGGTGTGGCGCGCACGGATCTCGCCGGCCCACGGGCCGTATCCGTCGAACACGGCGTTGGCGATACCGGTTCCGCGGGTTTCCGTGAGGAAGTCCGTGCGGAAGCCGATGAGGCCACGCGAAGGAACGATGAACTCCATGCGAACCCAGCCTGCGCCGTGGTTCGACATCTGGACCATCTTGCCCTTGCGGTTGGCCAGGAGCTGCGTGATGGCGCCGAGGTACTCCTCGGGGCTGTCGATGGTCAGCTCTTCGAAAGGCTCGTGAACCTTGCCGTCGACGAGCTGCGTGACAACCTGCGGCTTACCGACGGTGAGTTCGAAGCCCTCACGACGCATCTGTTCGACGAGGATGGCGAGCGCGAGCTCTCCACGACCCTGGACCTCCCACGCATCGGGGCGACCGATGTCGAGGACCTTGAGCGAGACGTTACCGACGAGCTCCTGGTCCAGGCGGGACTTGACCATGCGTGCAGTCAGCTTGTGACCCTTGACGCGACCGACGAGCGGTGACGTGTTGGTGCCGATCGTGACCGAGATTGCCGGCTGGTCGACGGTGATGCGGGGCAGTGCGACCGGGTTCTCCAGATCGGCGAGGGTGTCGCCGATCATGATGTCCGGGAATCCTGCGACGGCGCAGATGTCACCGGCGACGGCGACCTCACCGGGAACGCGCTCGACACCGATGGTCGTGAGGAGTTCGGTGATCTTGGTCTTCGTGACGACGGGCTCGCCGTCGACCTCGCGGCACCAGGACACGGTCTGGCCCTTGCGCAGCTCGCCGTTGTGGATGCGAACGAGTGCGAGGCGACCGAGGAATGCGGATGCGTCGAGGTTGGTGACGTGAGCCTGCAGCGGTGCGTCGACCGAGCCCTTCGGCGCGGGGACGTACTCCATCAGCACCTGGAAGAGTGCGGTGAGGTCCTCGGCGTCGGGAGCCTTGCCGTTCTCGGGCTGCACGGTCGATGCCTTGCCTTCGCGACCGGACGCGTAGAGGACGGGAAGTTCGAGTGCGAGCTCAGCGGCTTCGGCGGCCTCGTCGGACAGGTCCGATGCGAGGTCGAGGAGCAGGTCCTGAGCCTCGGTGACAACCTCTTCGATACGGGCGTCGGGGCGGTCCGTCTTGTTGACGACCAGGATGACGGGCAGCGAAGCGGCGAGTGCCTTGCGCAGCACGAAACGCGTCTGCGGCAGGGGTCCCTCGGAAGCATCGACGAGCAGGACGACGCCGTCGACCATGGACAGGCCGCGCTCGACCTCGCCACCGAAGTCGGCGTGGCCGGGGGTGTCGATGACGTTGATGACGGTGATGGAACCGTCTTCGTTGACCTTATGTACTGCGGTGTTCTTCGCGAGAATGGTGATGCCCTTCTCGCGTTCGAGGTCGCCGGAGTCCATAACGCGATCGACCAGCTCGGCGCGCTCCTCGAACGCGCCGGACTGACGAAGCATGGCGTCGACGAGGGTGGTCTTGCCGTGGTCGACGTGTGCGACGATGGCAACGTTACGGAAGCTGGTGATGGTCACGCGATGGCTCTCCTGGCTGAGTTGATTCGGCCACGCGAAAGTCAAGTCGCACGGCTCTTCTGGTGGCCGCTGCACGAGTGTGTGATCCGAATCAGGGCACGAATCGCCTGAGAAGGCACCGCGGCCTAGTAAATACTACTCGCTCCGGGCTGATACTCCTGCATTGTGCGGCCTCTATCACCGCCCCCACCAGCGAATAGTGATCTGCACCACGCCGATGCGCGTAGGATTACGACCTGGAGAAACAGGTCATTTAAGGGTACGCTAACCTCGTTCCAAGAGCGGGCTCTCCGCCGTAGTGAAACAGGAAAGCCGCAGCGTCACATGGGAAAAGTCAAGGCAAGCAAGGTCTCGCAGCTCAAGCCGAAGAAGAAGTGCTGCCGCAAGAAGACGCGGTGCATCAAGTGTCCCGTCGTCATCATGCGGATGAAGAAGCTCGAGAACGAGGGCGCATCCAAGAAGGAACTGAAAGCGGGTCTCAAGAAGGCTCGTGCGGCGTAAGCGCGCTCAATTCCGCGAGTAACTCGGGGATCCAGGCTCGATCGTTGTCCACCAGATCCATCGACAACAGTTCTTCGGCGTCGACCCATGTCAATTGAGCATGGTCGAGCGCGACCGGTTCTCCCGACACCAACTCCGCCCGGTAGGCCCGCAGGACCAACCCCGGCGACAGTGGCACGTCGACACCGATTCTGGCGCCGCATCTCACCTCGACCGCCAGTTCCTCGAGCAGCTCCCGCGCCAACGCGTTCTGTGGCGATTCGAATTCTTCGACCTTCCCGCCCGGCAGCTCCCAACGACCGGCCAAAGCCGGCGGACTCGTCCGCTGCGCGAGGAGCAGCCTTCCCTCGCGGAAGATCGCACCGGCGACAACTTCCCGATCCCTTGCAGGTGCATCACTCATCGCACCATGATGGAGTATGGCCACTTTGTTGTCCGACTCCGCGATCCAAAACGCTCTCGACGAACTGCCCGCCTGGCAACTGTCGCCAGGGTCGATCACTCGCACGGTCGACTCCGCGACATTCCCGGACGCCATCGCGCTTCTTCAACGCATCGCGGCAGTCGCCGAGGCCGCGGATCATCATCCCGACATCGACGTTCGCTGGCGAAAGGTCACGTACACGCTTTCGACACACTCGGCGGGCGGTCTCACGGAACTGGACTTCGACCTTGCCCGTCGAATTGACGTACTCGTCGACGATTCGGTCCGTTTCGACTGATCTTCGAGTGAACAAACCTCGCAATCTGACGTAACAGTTGCATCAACTTTCACATAGATCACTTCAGTCACAGGTATGGTCGCCGTAAATCACGATCGAGGCCGGTCATGCCATAGACTCCCCCCGGTGCGTAGCTGCTCAGCAACTGAACAGCTGTACAACCCGGGGGCTCTGTACATAGAGTGACCCCTCGAGCCGTCAAACGCGGAGCTCGCCTAGGCGCCCGCGCGGTATGACTAAGGATGGGGAAACAGTGCTTCGAACCCGAGGTATGCGAAAGGCGTTCACCGCCGTCGCTATTGCCGCAGTAGCAGGACTGGCATTGCCGGCACAGGCAATGGCCGATCCGGCAGCACCGCCCGCACCCGAAAGTGTGCCGATCGAGTTCCTCGCATCGTTTGCGCCCGCCATCATCGGCGCCGCCGCAGGTCCGGCCGATGTTGCAGGCGGACCGCAGCAAGCGTTGCTCGACCAGGCTCGCGCGATCCTGAACTCCCCCGGCATTCCGCCCGAGATCAAGGCCACCCTCGAGAAGGTCATCACCTTCCTCGACGGCAGCGGCGGCGGCGGACCGGCGATCCCGGACGAGAACGCCCCCGTCATCGCGCAGTTCCTCTACCCGACGCTTGGCAAGGGCTGCATCTCGGCCACCGCCGATTCGGTCGGAACCGCACTTGCCGTTCCCGGCCCGGCTCACCTGCCTCCTCCCGGTCCCGCTGCCGGTCAGGCCGGATTCGTCTTCACCGCTCTCGGTACGGCTCCCGCCGTCGACGACCAGCCGGTGCCGATGACCGTCACCTGGGTCAACATCGACAACCAGCGCAGCGCCACCCAGAACTTGACCAACGCCGCACGCATCAACCCGGACGGCCCAGCCACTCTGTCGGCTATCGCCGATACCGGCCCCGGACGCGTTCTCTCGGTGATCAGCGGTTCGCTGACCACCCAGCCGGAAGGCGCAGATCGCATCACCTGCAGCTTCCTTCCGACCGTGGGCATGTTCGCGGTAGCTTGATCGAAGTCTTGTGAAAGGGACCCACCGAATTTCGGCGGGTCCCTTTTGCATCTCCGATCACCGTGATAGACCCGATAGATGGGACATCTACGAGTGGACATCACGCACGGTCGTCCAGAGAAGAAATCCGGCCCAGACCAGTCGATACGGTCACACAAGTCGACGCGATCGATACTGTCCATCCGATCCGAGGGGTCCATTCTCTCGATCGGATCGGCGTACTCGATCCTGTCGATCGGTAGCGTCGGCTCTTTTCTTTCGATCGGAAGCATCGGGTCTACGGCGTCGGTCCTGAGTTCGGGCTCGTTCGCCAGTCTCGGGTCCGCGCTGTCCGGTCTCTCACGTTGGTCACTGCTCTCCTGGCGTGGAAATCATGCAGCCCCCGAAGAACACCCGAAACTTGTTGTCATTGCGCCGGAATCGGATTCGAGCGATCCGGACCGCTCACTACGATCCGTCTCGCACTCTCAGACCTGATTCGGTCGCGGCCATTCGCGGCCTTCCAGCGCTTCGACCGAGGTATTGAATTGCCGCAGTAGGTCACCGAGCGCGAGACGCTGCTCCGGCGTCCACTCGCGGAGGACCTTTTCGACACCGGCTGTCGAATGTTCGCGATCAGCACGAAGTTTCGACAGCCCCTGCGCCGTCGGCCGGACCTTTCGCGCGAGCCCTCCGTCCGGATCCTCCACTCGCTCCACCAAGCCCTGACGCCTCAGCGCGCCGATCTGCCGGTTGATGGTGGAGATGTCGAGCGAGAAAGCGCAGGAGAGCTCCTTGAGGCTCATGGGATGTTGCAATTCCAGTCGACCGAGCAGTAGATACGCCGACCGGTCCAGATGAAGTTCGGCCCGTTGTGCGAGCGCGTGGTAACGCGAGAGCAGAGTCAACTCGTACTCGATATTCACCAGATCAGGGTCCCGGTCCATCCTCATATTGTGCAGACTACACACGATGTGTAGCGTGCACACTGGGGCGAACGCACCAATCAGAACACGCCATGGCGGGAGCCGCATGTCCGTTCACGCAGGGTCGTCCAATGTCGACGAGAAAATCCCCGACACGAACTACGCATCCTCGGGTCCAGTGCTCACCGTTCTAGGACTGTGCGGAATCGTCGTCGCCTTGATGCAGACGCTGGTAGTCCCCATCATTCCGCAATTGCCGCACCTGTTGAACTCCACTCCCGCCGACACCTCGTGGGCGGTCACCGCAACACTCCTCGCCGCCGCGGTGATCACGCCGATCAGCGGGCGCCTCGGCGACATGTTCGGCAAGAAACGAATGCTGCTGGTCAGTCTCGGGATGGTCGTTCTGGGCTCGGCCATCTGCGCGATCGCACCTTCACTGATCATGCTCGTTGTCGGCCGAGCACTTCAAGGAGCATCGGTCGGGGCAATTCCATTGGGCATAGCCATCATTCGTGACGTTCTTCCACCGAAGAAAGTGGCCGGCGCCATGGCGGTCATGAGCGCCACCCTCGGCGTCGGCGGTGCGATCGGACTGCCGATCGCCGCGGTGATCGCCCAGAATGCCAACTGGCACTTCCTCTTCGTCACATCGGCAGCGTTCGGGCTGATCTGCATCGCACTGGTTGCGTTCGTCATTCCCGAATCGACCGTACGACGCCCGGGACGTTTCGACTTCGTCGGTGCGCTCGGCCTCACCGTTGGTCTGATCACCCTGTTACTCCCCATCACCAAGGGCGGAACCTGGGGATGGGGCGACGCGAAAACCCTGGGGCTCCTTGCGGTTTCCGCGCTCAGCTTCCTGGTGTGGGGATGGTGGGAACTTCGACGCAACGCACCGCTGGTGGACCTCCGCGTATCGGCCCGGCCGCAAGTTCTCTTCACCAACTTCGCGTCGATCGCCGTCGGTTTTGCCATGTACGGCAATTCCCTGACGCTCCCCCAACTGCTCATGGCACCGACGTCCACCGGTTACGGACTCGGACTGTCCATGGTTGCAGCGGGACTCGCACTGGCCCCCGGCGGACTCGTCATGATGGCGCTCTCGCCCGTCTCCGCTCGAATTTCGGCTTGGCGCGGCCCGCGAATCACGTTGATGCTCGGCGCCCTCGTCATCGGATTGGGTTACGCCTTCGCATATTTCACGGTGTCGAGCGTCTGGCAGGTCGCTGTGGCCGGAATGTTCATCGGAGCGGGCGTCGGGCTCTCGTACTCGGCCATGCCGGCCTTGATCATGGGCGCAGTCCCCATCACGGAATCTGCAGCCGCGAACGGACTGAACTCACTGATGCGATCGATCGGCACGTCGACGTCTGCCGCGATCGTGAGCGTCGTTCTGGCCGGAATGACCATCACCGTCGGCACCGCAGTGATCCCCTCGTTCGAGGCGTTTCGTGCCACGTTCCTGATCTCCATCGCCGCCGCCGTCGTGACGATGGTGTTCGCCGGGTTGATTCCCAAACAGAAAGTCTCGTAGGGGAATCAACCCGGCGGAGGACTCACTTCTCCGAAGAGCCTTCGATGCTGCCCGTCTGCAACTTCGACAGAAGTGTGTAGATGAAATTGATGATGATATCCACGTGGTGCCCTCTCGCATAACGGGTCCCCGACCCGCCAACGACGGTACCGCAGAACCCTCCTGCATCGAATCGCCGACAATCAATTCTGCAACGTGTTCTAATTTGAGGCGACGACTACCCGAGGAGCCTTTCATGACCTGGACACGCACCGAACTCGAAGACGCCTTCGCGGGTTACCAGAACACCGTTGTCGAGTGCACTCGTTCCGGCGATTGGAACGCCTTCGCGGACATGTTCACCGAGGACGTCGTCTACGTGGAACACGCTTTCGGCACCCTCAATGGCCGAGAGGCCGTACGCAAGTGGGTTACTCGCACGATGACGGAGTTCCCGGGGCACCGCATGACCGAATTCCCGGCCAACTGGTTCGTGGTCGACGAGCAGCGCGGATGGATCGTGTGCGAGATCGACAACCCGATGGAGGATCCGGGTGACGGATCCAAGCACGGAGCCGCCAACATCACGATCCTGCACTACGCCGGCAACGGACTGTGGTCTCGCGAAGAAGACGCCTACAACCCGATGAACTTCCTGTCGATGGCAAAAGCATGGTGCCTCGCCGCGGAAGCGGCGGGCACCCTCCCCGATGACGCCAAGGCCTGGCTCGCCAAATTCGGCGCTATGGTGCGATAGATCCTGTCGGCAACGAGGATCCGACCGGCTGGGCCGGACCGACCGCACCGGCCAACGACCACTGCCCGTAGTCCCGAGTGAGGATCGAGTTCAGATCCACGCCGACGCCGTCGACCTTGCGCTTGTCGATCTCGAACTGATGCAGGTTTGCCCGCGGGTGCACATACCCTGCGGGTGAGCCCCAGTTGTGCTGCCAGAACCAGGTTCCGACGCCGGCACTGATCATTGCGTCGATCACGCGAGTGTTTCCGTAGACGCCGAGCGCTCCGTTGCCGACAACCGAGGCCCACCCCTCGAGGTACGGCGTGATCAGCGTAGTGATTTCAGTACTGGTCGGATTGTCGTCGATCGACGCGTAGATCGGGCGACCGGACGGCCCACCAGCCGCCGCATGTAGTTCGAGGCCACGGGCAGCATGACGCTTGCCCGCTTCGCGGGCCCCGCGCCAGTCCGCCGTTCCGCCCTTGCCGAATTGATAGCAAGAAACGACTTGGAGTCCGGCCGCGGTCAACGCGTCGGTTTCCCGCGCCAGTACGGGCTTGCCGACCATCCAATCGGCGCCCGGGCGCCTGTCCGAAACGTATCGAATGGCGCCCGCATACCCGGCGGCCTTTATCGCCTGAGCGGACGGCACACCGGCGGCGTAATCGAGCAGGGTCCCGAGCGAACCGGCATTGGCCACCGACGTCGTACCGCTCAATGCAGCGAGTCCGGCAGCCGCCGATCCAGCCGTTGCGTACTTGAAGAGGTTTCTTCGCGAGACGTGCACAAAGCTCCGATCATCGGCGTGTCCCGCTCGAAGTGGCGGGCAGGCAAGCTATCTTCTTTCGCTCGCATTCCACCACAGTCACATCATCCCCGCCATGCACTTGGCCAACATGAGCCACATTTGCGACAAATGGGCTCGGTGCCCACTCCACCGCGCAGCTCGATGAAACAGAGAAGTGCCCCCGCGCCACAGGCTCGGGGGCACTTCTTGCTCTGCGGGACTTACTCTGCCGACAGGCCTTCAACGCTTCCGGAGATGAAGTCGAGGAATCCGAAGAGGTCAGCGAAAGCGCCGAGGAAGTCTGAGATGTCGCCGAAACCGATAGTAGGCATTGATATTGCTCCTGTCAGTGATGAACTGTCCGTGATGGCGGGCCACTGGCTGGCTGCCGGGGCTAACACTAGAGCCCTTCCGTTACTTTTACGACACCAAATGTGTCCGGGACGTTACATTTCAGGCCCGCTCGACTGACCTCATATCCACAGGTAACAACCAGTCACGGTGAACAATTTGTCACCATATTGCGCATTCCTGACAAAATTCGAACATGGTTCCCGAGAGCAGTTATCGTGCAGCATCACCGCTGTACCGGTGCTGCAAGAACAGAGGGCTCGACTTCCCCACCCTGAGAGATTCGCCGTCAAAGTCTCTTACTTGCGAATCGGTGCCAAATCTCCCCGTCCAGGGCACATTGCATCCTGAGCGTGTGCGCAATTTTTCAGCCATAACTTCGGTTAGCGAGATCTTTACGCCGAAAACGACCGGCCCGACGGCCCGCGGGACCGTACCTATCGGTCATCATGGTGACGCTATTCACACTGATTTGAGGAACTCCCGGCACCGATAACAACCGGCTCTCGACACCGATTGGACGTTCGAGGGCACAGTGGAGTTCATGAACCTCACAAAGAAGAAGTCCTGGAGTGAGCTGTCACCCGCGCAACGCCGCGTCGTCGCCGTGCTCGCAACGATTCAGTCCCTGTTGGCGATCGCCGCGTGGACAGACCTGGCGCGACGCCCTGCCAATACGGTCAACGGCAGCAAGAAGAAGTGGGCGGCGATCATCTTCGTCAACTTCTTCGGACCGCTCACCTACTTCCGCCGAGGCCGGATTCAGTCGAAGTAGTCCCAGAACTGCAGCCACTTCACGGAGGCGAAGAGCGTCAGAGTCACGACGTACACCGCAATTACCGCCGCGACGCCGCGCCAGTTGGTGCGGGGAACGGCGCCGTCGACCGGGTCCAGCCAATGACGGAACCATCTCGTGACCGTCGGCATCAGGAACCACGTCATGGCGCCGACGCTGACTATCTGGCTCAACCACATCGACAGCCACGGCGGCGCTCCGATCCCGTCGAGCAACGGCCCGAGAAACCTCGACAGCGTCATCACCGTCGGATAGAGGACGAGCAGGATGATCATCGCCGTCTTCCAATTCGGCGTCGCGCGAGTCTGCCCGTTCTCCGTACGCAGAATGGTGCCGAACGGTGTCGACCGCGTGGTCTCGGTGAAGTCCTCGGCCAACTCGGCCCGCAGTTTCGGTAGTGCTGCGGCCCTCTCGGGCGACGCCATCCACACCGCCAACTGCTGCTCTGTCCGAAACCGAAGGACGGACTTCCACTCGGTGGAGTCGGTGACCGACCGCAACAACATCACCGACTCGTAGCCGGAGAATCGCGAACTGAGATCGATGAGGTGTCGTTGCGTTCGCAGAAACTCGTTCTCCTTACCCACGACGACGGCGTGGTCGTACACACCGATACCGGGCGGCGGCAGCACGCCGTCGATCAGAACGAGATCACTCGTCTGCGCCAGAATTCCCGTTGCAGCAGCTGATCTTTCGAGATCGCGGCGATCAGTCGACTCCAGCCAACGATGAAGATCGTCGGCACTGTCGAAAGTGACGGACACGCCGTGCGACACCGGTTCCGGTTGATCACTGATGCCACAGCTCAGGTAGCCGTCGAATCGACCGGCGGTCTCGGCCGCACGCTCGACCCACGCCCGGAATCCCGAACTCGTTCGGTGGTACCCGGTGATGGCAGTTGCGGACACGTCAGCCCGATATCCGGCGCCCTTGCACGTACACGTGCGCAATCGCGGGCTCGCGCATCGCCATCAGGAGCCCGAAGAGCGTCTGGTCGCGGGCGAGTATCGGATCATCCGAACGCGTTCCGTAGTTGACGAGCCCGGCGAGCGGCGGCCACCCGGACGGATCGATCACCAGGAAGTCGGCCTCTTTGCCCTCGTCGAAGTTGCCGATCCGGTTCTCCATGTCCAGCGCGCGAGCACCGCCGAGTGTTCCGGTGAACAGCAGTTCGGCAGGGTGCATCGACACTCCGTCGTCTCCGGCTTCGGAGATGTGAACCTTGAAGGCGTCGCCGAGGACTCGGGTGAGCAGGCACTCGTCGCCGCCACCGAAGTCCGATCCGATCGCGATGTTGACCCCTGACGCAACGGTTCGTTTCCACGGCATGGTGCCGGAGCCGAGAAACTGCTGGGACGTAGGGCAATGTGCGATCGAGGTTCCGGTCTCGGCCATTCGTGCGAGTTCGGAGTCCTGGCAGTGCACCGAGTGCGCGAGTATCGCGCGTGGACCCAGGAAGCTCTTTCCGCCGACCTGTGAGCCGGGGAGGAACTTGCCGTCGTACGTGTCGAGATAGGTCTCGACCTCGTACTCGGCGAGTGTGGTCGCCACCTCGCCGGTTCCGGGCCGATTGTTCTCGTTGAGATGACTGTGGAAGTAGACGCCCCGGTCACGGACAGAGTCGTACAACTCCCCCAAATCCTTCAGCGTCCGTGTTGTCACCGCGAGAGAGAAGCGGGGAACCACTGCGACGTGAACGAGCGCAGTGTTCACGTCGCCGGTGTCGGCCGCGTGCCACTTGTCGATCTCCTCGCGGGTGAGTCTGATCGCGTCCTCTTCCGAGGTGATCAGCGCGGCGGCGGAGGCCGGGCCGGTGGTCTGAACCCCACGTCCGCTGACCACCCGAAGGCCGCGTTTCAGAGTTTCCGAGAACAGGGCGTCCTGCGCGTGCGGGAAGGCCGATCCGAACACCATCGCGGCCGTGGTTCCCGTGGCGATTCGGCGAGCGCAGAAGGCCTCGGCAGCGTGCTGGGCAAACTCCGGATCAGCGAATCGCGATTCGGAGGGAAAGACGCACAGGTCGAGCCACTCGAGGAGTTGGCCGCCGCCGTATGCGTCGCCGGCGTAGGTCTGCGGGAAATGAATGTGTGCATCGACGAATCCGGGCAGCAGGAAACCCGGTCGGTGGTCGTGGGTTTCAGCGCCTTCGAGACCGCTCGGGAGTGATCCGAATTCTCCGCAGTAGACGATCGTTCCGGCATCGTCGATCGCCAAGACGCCGTCGGGGATCGAGACGAGCGACTGCGCCGCATCCTCTACCGTCGGACGACCGGAGATGTGGAAGACATGGCCTCGATGAAGGTGCGTCACTTACTGAGCAAAGCACAAAACTACCCGGCGTCGCGCGGCGAATGCTGTCCTTTTTGTCAGATATTGGGATCAAGCAAGAGTTGCATGCCAAACAAGAGCCGCAGCCAGCGCACCGGCACCGTTCAACGACCAATGCAGAGCAATCGGCGCAATGAGGCTGCCGCTGCGATGACGAAGCCAGGTGAATACGAGACCGGCCGCAGCGGTGGCGAGAACGGCTCCGAGGATGCCGGCGACCTGGCCGACGACTCCGGTACCGAGAAAGCCGGACAGCCCTTCGTTACCGCTGGTCAAACCCATCGACGACGCGATGTGCCACAGTCCGAACATCAGAGAACCGGCAGCGGCGACGCCGCGGAATCCACTGACCCGGTTCAACGTGCCGTGCAGGACGCCACGGAAAGCCAACTCTTCGGGAATGACGGTCTGCAGCGGGATCACGATCATCGACGCGATGATCGCGCCGGAAATAGTGGCGTAGCGATCCGCCATGAAGAAAGGACGTGTGAGCGGAAGCAGAGCGCCGACGGCGACAACGGTCAGGACCAGGCCGACGGCAGCAAGCGCGTACTTCGAACCTCGCCGCAGGTCACGAGGGGACAGCCCCAATTCCGCCCAACCCATTCCCCGGCGCTTGGTGAGCGCCAACAGGACGAGAGCAGAGATGGGTACCGTCGCGATGCTTGCCCAGGCGGTGGTGAAATGCGCGATCAGATTGGTTCCCACCAGCACCACGATCACAACAGCGATATCCACGTATGCATGCATCCGCGGAAAACGAGGAGCGGTCGCTTCGATCTCCACTGGAGCGATCTCCACTGGGCCGCCGCTCGTTAGCTGAAAGTTCACTTTTTCCAGTGTACTGACGCACGAGAACTGCCCGCCACTGTTTGCGAACACGCTCACAGTGACGGGCAGGTCCCGAAGCACCTCTGATCAGGTGCCGAGCGTGCTCGCAAACTTCGGAACGGCGTTGTCGATCGCGTAGGTCAACCCCGGTACCGAGCCACTCGAGAACGCATTGACGAGTGCCGGGTCATCGAGGATCAACAGATGTCCCTCCTGGGCCGACGGGATTGCGCGCAGTAGCGGATCGTTCGCAAACGCACTGCTGTCGAGGAAGATCGGAAACAGCACCGTGAGATCCGCGTCGAACAGGTTCAGGTTCTCGTTGGCGACCGGGATGTAGAAGTTTCCGGTGGCTTTTTCGGTGATCGCCGTCGGGATCGTGAAGCCGAGGCGGGTCATGAAGTCTGCGCGTGCGTCGCCGGGTACGTACACGCCATAACCATCGGAACTGTAGGCGCCGACGGCCGCTGTCTTACCCGCAAAGCTCGGATTGGCGGCAATTGCAGCGTCGAACTTGGCGTTGAGGCCGGACAGTAGCGCCTTTCCTTCTGCTTCCTTGCCGAGAGCCTTCGCGACGAGTTCGGTCTGCTGCTCGACCGTCGTCCCGTAGGCCGTGGCGAGACCTGGAGGCGGCCCGACCGTCGGCGCGATGGTACTGAGCTTGTCGTAGGTGGCCTGCGTGTTGTCGCTTCGCGTCCACAGAATGAGGTCCGGTTCGAGCGCGATGACGTCTTCGACGCTCAAGTCCATCGTTCCGAGGATCTTCGGGCCCGTGGTGAACTCGTCCGCAATCCAGGGTCCGACGCCCTTGCCACCGAACGCCATCCAGTCCGCGACACCGATCGGCTGTGTTCCGAGGGCAAGTGCCGTCTCGGCGTCCGACCAACCGAGCGCGACGACGCGCTGCGGGTTGGCCGGGACCTCGACGTCGCCGAACATGGTCGAGACGGTTGCTCCCGCCTCCGCGGGTGCGTCAGCGCTGTCGCTGCTGCAGCCGGCAAGTCCGGCGACGGCGAGCGAGGCGGCCAAGGCGGTGACTGCAATCTTCATTCGAGAGACTTTGATTCGCATGGTTACCAGCACTCCTCCAACGCTCCAGCGAGAATTAGGGAAGGCTAGCATCAGCTAACGAAGGCTGTCGCCCATCGGCCAGATCGTGTTCAGGACGCGTCTGCGGCCCGTTCGAGCTCCGCGATATCGATCTTCTTCATCTTCATCATCGCGTCCGTGGCGCGTTGCGCCTTGGCCCGATCCGGATCCTTCATCAGTTCGAGAAGGCGATTCGGGACTACCTGCCAGGACAATCCGAACTTGTCCTTGGCCCATCCGCACGGGCCCTCTTCCCCACCCTCGGTCAGCCTGGACCAGTAATGATCGACCTCAGCCTGATCGACGCACGGAATCTCGAAAGACACTGCTTCCGAGAACGTGAACATCGGTCCGCCGTTCAATCCGGTGAATCGCTGACCGTCGAGCTCGAAGCTGACGGTCATCACCGATCCCGCCGGCATTCCGGAAGGCGATCCCTCGACGTATCTTTCGATTCCCAGGATCTGCCCGGAACCGAACACCGAGATGTAGAAGTTGGCTGCTTCTTCTGCTTGGTTGTCGAACCACAAACAGGGAGTGATGGAAGGCATGTTCTGTCCTTGTCGGAGAGGTTACGAAACAGGTGTACAGGGTTATAGACCCGGCCCGAAGCGGAAACTCATCGCAAGGAACTGCTCAAGCGGTCAACGCAGAGTCGAGCATCGGCCAGGAGCGAACGAGTTCGTCGCGCCAGTACGGCCAACCGTGCGTCCCCACCGGTTGAGCGCTGCGGGTGACATCGACTCCGCGATCGCGCAACACCTGCGTGATCTGGTCGGTGCACAGGTTCGATCCCAGTTCCATGACCCCGCCGACGACCAGTACGCGCCCCAGGGCAGGAGTATCGAGGGTTTCGTGCGGGCCTGGTAGTCCCGACCCCGAGGCGAGATACACCTTGGTTCCGCGGAGCTTGTCGGCATTGGCGAAGATGTCGTGCTCTTGCCAAGCCTCACTGCCGGCCGGACCCCACATCTGCTCCGAACGGGCATTTCCGTTGATCACAACAAGATCGGTCAACGCCTTGCCGAATCCCCCGACAGTTGTGTAGCAGCCGCTGTAGCCGGCGACCGCGTCGTACAACCCGGCTGAGCGCTGGGCCAGGATCAGCGCGGCTTCTGCGCCCATCGAAATCCCGCCGATTGCGTTGTGCCCGTTGGTCGCGAACCTCTCGTCGATCAGCGAGGGAAGCTCTTTTGTCAGGAACGTCTCCCACTTCAGACGACCGAATTTCGGGTGATCTTCCTGCCAATCGGTGTACATGGTGCCGGTCCCACCGATGGGGAGTACGACGTTCACATTCTTGTCGGCAAAGAACGGGACGATATCGCCGTTAGCCGGAGCCAGCCAGTTGTTCTCTTCGATCTGCCCGGAATTGCCGTCCAGGAGATACAGCGTCCCGCGCGGTTCCGAGCGGTCGGCAGGAAGCAGCACTTTCACCTGCATGGTGCGCCCCATGGCGGGACTCGCGACGTCGAGAAGAACCAAGCGCGAAGACAGTTCGGTGACACTCGTTATCTTCGGGGTCTCGTCGGCGAGCGCGGTCGAGGGCAACGCAAGAAGTGAAATCAAGGCGAGCGCGCCGACGAGAACGACGCTTCGAAGGCTTGCTCGATGGGGCCTCACACGCCGAGCGACGCGGCGATCATCGGCCACGAGTCGTGTAAGTCGTCTTCCCAGTATCCCCATGAATGCGTTCCTGCCGGCTTGAAGTTGTAGCGAATGTTGTTCATACCCAATGCGTTCGTCCTGTCCGCAAGCTGGGTGGTGCAGTAGTGAGTTGCCGCCTCGATTCCGCCACCGAGAACAAGCTGCAACGCCAAATCTGTGACGTCGTTGCCGATCCGCGGATCGGCAAGTGTGTCGTACGGACCCGGAATTCCGGTTGCGGTTGTGATGTACATCGGGATTCGAGGTAGCTTGTCCGCGTTGACAACCGGATCGTGAGCCGGCCAACCCGGACCATCGTACGGACCCCACATGTTTTCCGCGTCACCCCCACCGACGGCGACCACGAGTTTCACGAAGTCCTGCCCGATGCCCGGACTCGTCATCGCGCACCCGCTGAAGGACCCGACACTCTTGTACAGCGCGGGCGCCGCCATAGCCAGATCCAGTACCGACGTGCCTGCCATCGACAGGCCTGCCAGTGCGTTCTCGCCGGTCGTCGCGAACATCGAATCAACGACTGGCGGTAGTTCTTCCGTCAGGAACGTGGTCCACATGTTGACCCCGTTGTTGTTGCCGGATTTCGCGAGGCCGGGGTCCGGCCGCTCCCAATCGGTGTAATAGCTGAATGCTCCACCGAGAGGGGTGACCACGTTGACGTGCTTGTCCGCGAAGAACTTCGGTGCGTCGGTCCGCACCGACCACGTCGCGTCGTCTTTTCCTCCGTCTACTCCGTTGAGTAGGTAGAGCGTCGGCGCGGGCGTCGAGGTATCAACCGGCCGCAAGACCTGCAACGGTATGTCGCGCCCCATCGACGGTGAGTACACCGAGATGTCGACCAGCCTGCTGTTCACTGATTGAGCGTGACCCGGTGCGCCGAGAAGGTCGAACCCGCATACCGCCGTGGTCAGCGCGACGAAGACGCGGAAAACCGTTCGTAACGCACGAGTCTCGATCATCCGGGTCACTCTCTTCGGCAGCGGAACCTTTCGAACGGTACCGCCTGAAACAGGCAAACCCGACATGATCGGAAAAACTCGATCCGGTCGACACGGAAAGGCTCACGCACCGAGTGCGTGAGCCTTCCTCGTCAGACGACGCTTACTTGGGCGTAACCGTGCCGCCGCTGAGCGTGGTCAGTGCGTCGACGAGACGCTGACCGAGGTTGTTGACGCTTCCGATGGCTTCACCGAGAGATCCCATGAGTTTCCTCCTGCAGTTTGTCGAAATTGAAGTAACTACACCCGGAGCGGGCGTGGCAATGTCGCGCTGAATTAGGGGGTGGGGTCCTTGGAGATGGTCTCTACCGATCCCATGAAGGTCTTGAGCAGACCGTCAGCGCTGAACAGTGATCCCAGGCCCTGAACAACAGCGCCGAGAATTCCTTCCATTGAACCCATGTGAATCTCCTTGAGAGGTCAGAGGTCAGCTGCCGAAAGCACCCGACAGTGCTGTGACAGCTGCGTCACATCTGTAATGTATCCGTGACGTGGGTAACAGTAATCATACGAACGACCAGTTGGCAAAGGATTCCGACAATGGGGTCATTATTTCGACTAATAAGGTCTGCTACTGAAAAAATTCCGGCCAATCGGTCGAATTTGACCAATTCTGTCGCCGCATTGATCAACCGCCCCAAATCCTGCGGTTACCCACCAGTAAACTGAAATCATGTCTAGCGCAACCTCACTCACGCAGGTAGCTAATTTCCGGTGGCACCGCCATCAACTCGACCGAGCGGTTATCGGTGACGCCGATCACAGCGATTGCAGCATTCTCGATCTCGGGATTCAGAACACCGGACCTGACGGAGCCGCCTGGGCCCTGCGGATCCGCGGCGTCCGCGTCGACGCCACTGAGCTCGCTCTTGCCTGGACGTTGCGCGGAGCCCCCCACTATTACCGTCGGGGCGACCTGCCTGCCGTCGCCGCCGCCACGTCGCCGTTCAGCGAAGCCGATGCAGCCAAGCGCATTTACGACGCGAATCGGCCCCTGAAGGCCGCCGGCATCCCGACGCTGACTGCCCTGCAAACAGTTGCTGCTGCGATGCGGGACATCGTCTCGAAACCAACCGTCAAGGGCGAGATGTCCGCGCAGTTGACCAACCGAGTGACCGAGCCCTATCTGAGATTCTGCCGCCCGTGCAACGCCACTCATCTGTACGAGATGCCGTTCCGGCTCGCGGCACTCCAGGCAGGCCTCGAGCTACAGCCGGACACATCTCCCCCAGTGCTCGAACGCATTCCGGGTTGGCGCCGACGCCCATTCAGCGCCACGGGCGCAGACGCAGATTCCCGCTTCGACGTGATCCGGGGTTATCTGCGGTTCTACGGCCCCGCGACTCCTGCTCACGTCGCGTCGTTTCTCGATGCTCCGGTCAGGGACGTCAAAGCCCACTGGCCAATCGATGCCGAGGAGATCGAGGTGAACGGCGAGAAGCGGTGGATTCTCGAACAGGACCGCGAAGACTTGTTCGGCTCCCCCACCGATTCGAGTACGCGCTTGCTCGGGCCTTTCGATCCGTATGTACAGCTCAAGGATCGGGAGACCCTGGTTCCCGATCCGACCGCCCAGAAGACGGTGTGGCCGACCCTCGGGCGACCGGGCACGGTGGTGGTCGGTGGCACGATCACCGGATTGTGGCGACCACGAGCATCCGGAAAGAAGCTGAAGGTCGCGATCACCCCGTGGGGAACGTGGTCACGATCGGCCCGCGCAGCAGTGGCCGAGCAGGCCGAAATACTTGCCGAATTTCGCGGCGTCGAGCTCTCCGAACTGGTCGAAGTATCTTGATCGAGCCAGTGGCATCCGGATAATTCCAGCTCACACCCGCCCCGATTCGGAGAAGGAAACCCCCAACGATAACCTGAATGCGACCTTCGCACGCACCCTTGTTCAGGAGAGATGATGGCCGACTTCCTCTATGAGGACCTGTTGCCGATCGGTGATGACACCACCGAGTACCGATTGCTCACCACCGAAGGGGTGTCGACAGTCGAGGGACCGGACGGCCGCACCTTCCTGCAGGTCGAGCCGGAAGCGATGCGCTTGCTGACTGAAACGGCGCTGCACGACATCTCTCATTACCTGCGCACGGATCACCTGACGCAACTCGCGAGCATCCTCGACGATCCCGAAGCGTCGAACAACGACAAGTTCGTCGCGCTCGATCTGCTCAAGAACGCCAATATCGCCGCTGCCGGCGTTCTGCCGATGTGCCAGGACACCGGAACCGCCATCGTCATGGGCAAGCGTGGACAGCATGTGCTCACCCCCGGCGACGACGAGAAGTCCATTGCCCGCGGTGTCTACGACGCCTACACGCGTCTGAACCTGCGCTACTCGCAGAACGCCCCCATCACGATGTGGGACGAGAAGAACACTGGCAACAACTTGCCCGCGCAGATCGAGCTGTACGCCGATACTGCTGCCGGACATGAGAACTCGTACAAGTTCCTCTTCATGGCCAAGGGCGGCGGAAGCGCCAACAAGTCCTACCTGTACCAGGAAACCAAAGCGATCCTGAACCCCGACTCGATGATGCAGTTCCTCGAGGCGAAGATCCGCTCACTCGGCACCGCGGCCTGCCCGCCGTACCACCTCGCGATCGTCGTCGGCGGTACCTCGGCCGAGTTCGCGATGAAGACGGCCAAGTACGCGTCCGCGCACTACCTCGACGAATTGCCCACCGAAGGCGCCATCACGGGCCGCGGCTTCCGCGATCACGAACTCGAGAAGAAGGTCTTCGAGCTCACGCAGAAGATCGGCATCGGCGCACAGTTCGGCGGTAAGTACTTCTGCCACGACGTCCGCGTCGTTCGACTCCCCCGCCACGGCGCTTCGTTGCCCGTCGCCATTGCGGTGTCCTGCTCGGCAGATCGACAGGCGAAGGCCAAGATCACCCCGGAGGGCGTGTTCCTGGAACAGCTCGAATTCAACCCGGGCCGTTTCCTGCCCGAGGTCACGGACGCTCAGCTCGACGAAGAGACGGATGGCATTTCGGGTACCGGCAAGGGCGCTGCGGTCAAGATCGATCTGACCAAGCCGATGTCGGAGATCCTCGCCGAGCTCTCCAAGCACCCGGTGAAGACTCGTCTCTCCTTGACCGGTCCGCTCGTCGTGGCACGCGACATCGCGCACGCCAAGATCAAGGAACGCCTCGACGCAGGCGAAGAGATGCCGCAGTACCTCAAGGATCACCCGGTGTACTACGCCGGCCCCGCCAAGACGCCCGACGGTATGGCATCCGGTTCGTTCGGCCCGACCACGGCCGGCCGTATGGACTCGTACGTCGAGCAGTTCCAGGCCGCCGGTGGCTCGATGATCATGCTCGCCAAGGGAAACCGCTCCAAGCAGGTCACCGACGCCTGCAACTCGCACGGCGGTTTCTACCTCGGATCCATCGGTGGACCGGCCGCTCGCCTGGCGCTCGACTGCATCAAGAAGGTCGACATCCTCGAGTACGCCGAACTCGGGATGGAAGCCGTCTGGAAGATCGACGTCGAGGACTTCCCCGCCTTCATCGTCGTCGACGACAAGGGCAACGACTTCTTTGCGCACACCGGTGAAGTAACCCTGACGATCGGCAAGCGTCCAGGCCTGTAGACACGTCAACAGCAAAGAGCCCCGGCGAGTTTCGATCGCCGGGGCTCTTTTGTGTCTTTGTCAGGTCCAGAGCGCGGCCACGAAGACGGTCACGATCGACAACCCGCCGACGACGTGTACCAGATTCGGATTGGGCTGGCCCTTCTTCTGCTTCGCCCGGGTGATCTCGGCAAGCGCCACGATGACCAGCGAAAGCACCAGCTTCACAGCGATCTTCGCGTGAATGTAGTTCTTGTCCAGGGCGCCTTCGCCCAACCCGACGATGATCAGGCCGGACACGAACTGCATCCTGGCACCCCACACCATGACCTCGGTGATCGAAGGAGCCTTGAGGACGGTGAAGTAGCTACCGACCAGGGCAGCCATGCCGAGTAAGTGAATCACTACAAAGACGTTGTATAGAACAGACATACAAGCGCTTTAACTTGTACCTTGTTCTGGCCGAACGGAACTGCGACTTCTCTCAGAGAATTCCGGCTTCGGATGCGGCGGAACGATATTTTGCTGCCAAGGTGTCCACCGTCTCGTGTGCGTTGAGACCACTGGGATTGGGCACGATCCACAGTTTTGCCCCCTCGAAATCACGGTCCTGACGCCCGGCCTTCGCCTTCTTGTCACCGAAAGCTGTTCGATAGGCGGTGATCCCGGCGAAGGCAACGACTACTGGATTGGTTGCGCGCACGATGTTTCGGACCCGAACTCCGCCAGTTGCGAGTTCCTCCGACGTCAATTCATCGGCGCGCGCAGTTGCCCGCACCGCCAAATTGGTGATGCCCACTCCCCGATCGATCAGATGCTGTGTGTCAGCGTCCGACATACCCGCGGAAGGATCGATCGCATGCTCGATGATGCCTGCCCGCAGCAGTGCCGGATAGAACCGATTACCCGGTCTGGCGAAATGCGCGCCGGTCGCCGCCGTCCACAGTCCCGGGTTGATACCGACGAACAACAGCCGACAATCCGGCCCGATCAGATCCTCGATCTCGGCGTCTCGGAACGATTCCAGTTCGGCACGCGTGAATCCCATGCTGCCAGTACATCAGGCCGTCACGACAGTGCTTCGCGCACCTCGTCGATCGCGTCGTGCATCATCTGCTCGTACACATCGATGTCCGGAATCGAGGCCGGACTGCTGGTGATGCTGATCGTCACAGTGTCCCCGATCCCGTGTACGCCGTGGGTCAACGACATGACCGGCGACAAACTCGGGAAGCCCGCTGTGAACCGAACGACGCCGCCTCCGAGCACCAGATCCGCGTCACCACGCGCGACACTCGACACCACGGTGTTTCCAGTGACCTCGTCGGGTACTGCCGTGAAATCGTATTGCTGCACGCCCCAACGGACCAGCGGGCCGGGAACCGCGTTCAGCGCGAGATCCGACGCTGCGCTGGATGGATGGGACGCACGTGCGCGACGCTCGTCCATCGACTCCCTGATCAATTGGGCTCGCTCACGAAGATCATCGACTTCCGGGAACAGCCCGACACCTGCATTGCGGAAGTGATTGCGCGCCGTGGGTGTACCTGCCTTGGCGATGGTCACCTCAGCTCCCAATTCGGGCGGTACCGAGCCGTCTCGCTCGGTGAGGTAGTTCGCCATCGCTACCGAGATGGCTGTCATCGCTCCGACTGTGACGGATACGCCGTCGCCACGGAAATCGGCGCTGTCCCGCACGACCATGCGCACCAGTCGGTGCGGTCCGGGAGGGATGTTCGAGCGCACCTTCGGACGGCTCGCCGCCTGCGGCGCAACAACTCCCGATTCGGTGTCCGCCTGCAGCTGTAACTGCGCGCGGTGCCCCGCCCGGCCGTCGCGGAACAGCGAAACGAGTTGGCCCGGAAGGCGCAGGGCGGCGCGGCCCAGAATCTCGGCTGATCCGCTACGCCGCACGTCCGTCTTCTGCTTCGCGGGCGGTTGCGGCGAGAACAGTTGGCGAGCAATCGCCGACGCGCGTTTGCCGTCCGCCAGAGAATGAGCGACCTGCAGAACTGCGATCAGCGCCGGGCCACTGCAGCGCGGCACGCCGGTGACGCCGTGAAACAGGTGCAGCGTCCACGGGGACTCGCGCGGGTCGACGTGGTTCTCGAGTAGTTTCTCGATTCCGTGAATGCACGAGAGCCACGAGTTTTCGGGCAGCTCATGCACTCTCACCAAGGAGGCGTCGACCGGCATGGGCTCCCACACCGGATAGTCGAGGTGCCACGGCGATTCACGAATCCGAACATTGAGATCCGGAATGAGCGACGCTCTTTCCACCACCGAGCGTCGTAGCTCGTCCATGTGCTGGCTCTGCCCGTCGAAACAGTAGAGCAGCAGCTGATCGTTCGGGATCTTCTCCGAAATCCAGAAGGTTTGGGCATCGGTGGGCGTCATCCGTAACACCGGGAGACGGTACCACCGGCTTGTCAGCTCTTTTCTGCAGCAGCTTTCAGCTGGGACAGGCCCTTCTCGAAATCCTTTCCGACAAGCTTGTCCATGCTGAAGATGAAACCGAAGATCTTGAAGAACAGATTCTTCTTTCCGGTCATCTTCCACGTCACCTGAACTTCACCGGAATTCGGCGAGATGAGAAACGTGGTGACGTTCTGCGCCTTGAACGGCTTGAGGAAGGCCAGGTCCAAAACTACTCGTTCATTCGGGACGGATTCGGTGATCACCATCGAACCGGAGCCCGCCTTCTTGTTTCCCGCCGAGGCGTACGAAGCCCCGACGCCCGCGTCAGGCCCCGCGTACGTCCGCTGCATCGCCGGGTCGAGACCTTCCCACGGCGACCACTGAGTCCACTGATGGAAATCGTTGATCAACGCGAAGACGACCGGTGCTTCTGCCTTGACGATCTTCGTACGTTCTACCAGGAATTCGTTGGAATTCTGCGAAGCCATCGTCGATCTCCAATTCTCGGGCGTGACAAGTGTTCGGAATTATCCACGGTCGACGAGATCGGAGCGAGTCGACACTCAGTCCCGCAGGCACAGGCAGAAATAGTGACCGACCGGGTCGCGGTACACGCGGAAAGTCTGATGCTCCGGAATGTCGGTCACCCGCTGCGCTCCAAGGTTCGTCACCCAAGCCTCGGCGGGGTCGAGAGAATCCACGAACAGATCCAGATGGATCCCGACACCGGAGGTCGGCCAGTCCACCGGAACGAAATCCGGAGCGAGCTGAAACGCGAGCCGCTCCCCGCCGGGTCCTTCGATCACGTGCCAATCATCCTCGTCGCGAACACTTTTCCACTCGAGGACCTGGACGTAGAAGTTGGCCAATGCAGCCGGATCCGGGCAGTCCAGGACTGCGTAGTCCATACCGATGTTCGGGCCCGTCACTGTGCCTTCTTCTCCTGAACTTTCTTACGCACGAACAACAACGGAAGAACCAGCGTCGCAACGGCGGTTACCAGCCACACGACGACGGTTCCCAGAATCCACGTCGAGACACCGGAGATCGACAGATTGGAGAAGAGCGACGCCACCAACAGCGCGACAAATGTCGACACCAATCCGATTCCGCCGAGAAATGCCGGTGCATGGCGCTTTGCCACCGTGGCGATGAACGGCGCCAGGACCGACTGCGCAATCGCAAAGATCACGACCGCAACGATGAATCCGGATGTGGGCGCCGAGAAGCCGGAAAGAATCAACGACGCAACTAGAAGCCCGACAGCGGCAGAACCCAGGAAGATCGCGGCGCGAATCAGGAAGCTGATCATTTGTTGATCCTATATGTCGGATATCGAGGAGAACAGATATTCACAATCCCAGAGATTCCTGCACCTCTCGCAATGTCCGGGCAGAAGATCGGAGCCCCGAAGCCTCCTTTTCCGATAGCGGCACTTCGAGGACTCGGCCGGCACCAGCACGACCAACCATCGTGGGAAGGGACAGGCAAACGTGCTCGAGTCCGTGGACGCCGCTCTGCAAAGTCGACACCGGCAGAACCCGTTGTTCGTCCCGCAACACGACTTCCGCGATGAATGCGCTCGACAATCCGATGGCGAGGTTGGTCGCACCCTTACCCTCGATGATCTCGTAAGCACTCTCGACTACAGACTTCGCTACTTTCGCGCGTAGGTCGGGGCCGAGGACGCCACCCGACGGTCCCACGAACGAGGTTGCCGGCACTCCGCCGATGGTTGCGCTCGACCAGAGCGGAATCTCGGAATCCCCATGCTCGCCCACGATGAAGGCATGAACGTTCTCCACCGCGACTCCGAGTTCGGTAGCCAGCAGGAATCGCAATCGGGCCGTGTCCAGCACGGTCCCAGATCCGAAAATTCGGCCGCGGTACGACGGTCCCGCGGCCTGGATCGCTGCGTAGGTCGCCACGTCGACCGGGTTGGTGACGAAGAGTAGAACCGCGTCCGGTGACACCGCCAACAGTTGTTCGGTCAGTGTCTGCGCGATCTTGACGTTCACCGCGGCAAGTTCGAGCCGCGACTGACCGGGATGCTGTTTGGCGCCCGCGGTGACGACGACCAAGTCGGATCCCGCGGTGACCGAGATGTCATCGCCTCCGTCGACAGTGCACGGCGGTGTGAACTGGGTGCCGTGGTTGAGATCGAGAACTTCGGCCCGGACCTTTGCGCTGTTGGTGTCGTAGAGGGCGAGCGCGTCGGCCGATCCGCGTATCAGGCACGCATACGCAATTGCGGTGCCGACGCTTCCCGCACCGACAACGGACACTTTTCGTCTGGATGAACGATTCGGCGTCGTCATGGGTAAATGGTGCTCGCTCGATAACGATTTCGCAGTACAACGGATTGCCAGTCTCTTCTCAGGGTTTGGATGCAGACCTCTCAGAATCGACGTGGATGATCGCTGACATGGCTGAGGTAACCGTTCTTGCAGTTGGCGGCACCGGCGAATCCCACGTTGGCGACGACAGCGCCCGCGTGCTCGGACTCCTCAGCGCCGTCACCGACGAACTCGACAGTCGATTCGATTCTCGCTGGGTCGCTTATCCCGCATCGTACGGTCCGGTCGCCGACGGTGGCCTGAGCTTTCGGCACAGCACCGCGATGGGTGTGAAGGCCCTCACCGCCGAAATCGCACAGACAGACGGCCCGGTCATGCTGATCGGATACTCACAGGGATGCACCGTGATCCGCTCGGCTCTTCCGACGCTGAACCGCGCCAACGTCATCGGAGTCGGACTGATCTCCGATCCTCAACAACCGGCAGGCGTGATCGAAGGTTGTGAGGGACACGGAGTTGCCGGCGACGGACCCGAGATCCAGCCGTGGATTCCGGTCAAGTGGATCGGGCACCCGCAGGACATGATCTGTAATGCCAGCGACGACAGCTACATTCGCGACATCGCAGACTTGACGCGCTGGATGTCCTTCTCGCAGGCACGCGTGTGGGCAGGAAAGGTTTGGGAACTACTTCGTAGCAATGCTTTCCAGAATGCGCAGAAGACTCGTTTCAGTCCCAAACAGTGGCGTACCGATCTACGACGTATTCGCACCGCGTTCCTCGAAGTACTTGGTTACCTGCCGACGAAGTTGAACCTGAACCGATTTCAGCTCAAGAACCCTCGCGGCGGTAGACACATCAGCTACGCGATCGAACCTCTCGACGAGAGCGGACTGACCGGGTGTGAGCTTCTGGCGTCGTGGATGAAGGTCCACGCGAGCGGCGTCGGGCAGCGCATTCACGCGGCCTGACCTTTACCGTTAGTTTACCTAACGAACCCCGGCGAGCCATTCGACGCCTCTACGTTCCTTTCATGCAACTGAGCAGAATATTGTCGTGTGCCGCCGTGACCGTCGCACTCCCCCTCACCGCCCTGGCGGCCCCGGCCGGCGCATCGCCAACCGGCAGTCTCGACTGGTCCGGTTCGTTCGGTAGTTCAGCACCCCAGCCGGTTTCGACGTTCGACGTCCAAGCCCACCGCGGCGGGCTCGGCCTGTACACGGAAAGCAGCCTGGCCGCGTTCGCGAATGCCCTCGAAATGGGCGTCAGCACACTGGAACTCGATACCCAGATCACCGAGGACGGGATCGCTGTCGTCACGCACGATCGCAAGATCTCGAACAAGAAATGCCTCGACACCGAGCCCGCCACTACCGGCGACCCGGAGTTCCCGTACGTCGGCAAATTCGTCAACAAGCTCAGCCTGCAACAGATCAAGACCATGGACTGCGGCACGCTCCCCCTTGCCGGATACCCTGAGCAGCAAAATGTTCCGGGAGCGAAAATGCAGACACTCGAAGAAGTGCTCGCTCTGGTGAAGTCGTACAACGCACCCGGAATCAAGCTCAACATCGAGACCAAGGTGGAAGCGGGAGCACCTCACGAGACCGCCCCGCGTGAGCAGTTCGTCTCTGTTGTTCTCGACACGATCCGGGCAGCCGGATTGTTGGACAGCGTCACCATTCAGAGCTTCGACTGGGGCTCACTCATGCTCACCCGTCAGCTCGCGCCGAGTGTGCCTGTCGTCGCGCTCACCAATGGCGACTTTCTCCAGGTAGGCAAGGACGGAGCATCACCGTGGCTCGGCGGTCTGGACATCGATGATTTCGGTGGCGACGGCATCGCTGCGGTGGCAACCTTTGGTGCCTCCGCCTACTCCCCTGTCCAAGGAACTCCGCAGGGCGGAAAGGTCGCGGATCCCGGTTTCACCCTCTATCCGACAGCCGACATGATCGCGAGCGCACATGCGCGTGGCATGAAGGTCATCCCGTGGACCGTCGATGATCCGGCCACCATGCACGCCCTGATCGACCTCGGTGTCGACGGGATCATCACCGACTACCCCGATCGTCTCCGAGCCGTTCTGGCCGAGCGAGGCATGCCACTACCTGCACCTGCGGTCAAGAAGTAGCCTCCACCGCGCGCCGAAGCAGGTACCTGAACAGGTACTACGGCCGATGTCCCCGGGGTCCCGTCGGCCGCATCCTGGACAGGTACTTGCTCGGGTGATCGGAGGTGAATTCTGATGATGTCTTTGAAGGATCAACTGGACAACTGCGAATACCTACTTGCCGACGCGGAAATGGCCGGCGACTGGAATGCTGTCCGGCGATTCAGGGAATACCGGCTCAGGCTCGTTCGACAACTGTGCAGGCAAAGGGCCGCCGGCCTCTGCGCCTAGAGGCCCGACCTCAACCGTATCTGAGCTGGTCCCTCTGGGCGGTTACGATCCGCCGTCGCCCGAGTCACAGTCGGGTGCTCTCACCAATTGAGCTACAGAAGGTATGGCCCGCAGTGCTTTTCGACTGCGATCTTTCTCTGCCGAACCATACGGGCCCGCATCTCGTCCGCGCTACTGATTTTCGAGTAGACGATCTACACCGACCACCGCTGTGAGTTCGGTTTCCGCGTCCCCGCGGGGACGTCCCCGTCGAGGCCACACCGAATCACCGCTGACCAGTAGTCGATGGGATGATGACCTGCGTGTCCATGTCCCCACCGCTGCCCGTCAAGAACGGGGTTGGCCCGACGCGCCTACGCATCCCGCTCTCTGGGCCGTGGGCGACGATCGCCGAGTACGTCGTAGCCAAGTTCGACCATCTGGACGCCGAGAACCTGTATCGGCGGTTCGACGACGGCGAGTTCGTAGATACCGACGGCCACTCGATCTGCCTGAACACAGAACTCAGCGCGCACCGGTTCGTCTGGTACTACCGTGAGTTGCCGGCGGAGGACCCGGTGCCGTTCCACGAGGAGATCCTGCACACCGACGACGATCTCGTCGTCATCGACAAGCCACATTTTCTCCCGACCACTCCGAGCGGGCGATACCTGCGTGAGTCGGCGCTCATCCGCCTGCGGGTTCGTCTCGACAACCCAGATCTGACCCCGATCCATCGACTCGACCGCGGCACCGCAGGGGTGGTGATGTTCTCGGCCCGCCCCGCGACGCGCGGCGCGTACCAGTCACTGTTCGAGAAGCGTCAGGTCACGAAGGTTTACGAGGCGGTGTCGGCGCGACCGACCCGGCGGGGCCGGGATGCACCAGCGCTCGACGTCCCTCTCGTTTACCGCAACCACATCGAAGCTCGACGCGGCGAGTTGCGAGTCGTCGTCGACGACAGCCGTGAACCCAACTCCGAGACCATGATCGAGGCGCGAGGGATGGGCGTGAGTGCCTCCGGACGTGCTGTGCTGCACACGGTTCTACGTCCGCAGTCCGGACGGATGCACCAGTTGCGGGTGCATTTGGCAGCTCTCGGCGCCGGGATCCTGGGCGACCGGCGATACCCCGACCTGCTTCCCGACGCGCCGGACGATCATTCCCTCCCACTCCAATTGCTCGCGAGGGAACTCGAATTCACCGACCCGTTGTCGGGGAAAGCGCGGCGGTTCGTCACCCGTCGGACGCTCAGCGAGATGCCCGTGGGGTGACGACCAGAAGCCGCGGATTTAGACGTTGAAGCGGAACTCCACCACATCGCCGTCGGCCATGACGTATTCCTTGCCCTCCATGCGGACCTTGCCGGCAGCCTTGGCTGCGGCCATGGAACCGGCCTCGACGAGGTCGTCGAAGGACACGATTTCAGCCTTGATGAAGCCACGCTCGAAGTCGGTGTGAATGACGCCGGCAGCCTGGGGCGCGGTGTCACCCTTGTGGATCGTCCAGGCGCGAGCTTCCTTCGGACCAGCCGTCAGGTAGGTCTGCAGCCCGAGAGTGTGGAAGCCGGTGCGCGCGAGGGCATGCAGGCCCGGCTCGGTCTGACCGATCGAGTCGAGCATTTCCTGGCGGTCTTCCTCGTCCAGCTCGAGCAGTTCCTGCTCGACCTTCGCGTCGAGGAACACGGCGTCGGCCGGGGCGACGGAAGCGCGCAGTTCCGCGACCTTCGCTTCGTCGGTGAGCACCGACTCGTCGGCGTTGAAGACGTACAGGAAGGGCTTGGTGGTGAGCAGGCTCAGCTCACGCAGCAACGAGAAATCGAGCTTGTCCTTGACGCTGAAGAGCGTCGTGCCCTCGTTGAGGAAGGCCTGAGCCTTGAGCGCCTCGTCGTGGGCTGGCTTGAGCTCCTTGTTCTTGCGAGCTTCCTTGTCCAGACGCGGGAGAGCCTTCTCCAAGGTCTGCATGTCGGCGATCACGAGCTCGGTCTCGATGACCTCGATGTCCGAGGCCGGGTCGACCTTGCCGTCGACGTGGATGACGTCGTCGTCGGCGAAGACGCGAACTACCTGGCAGATGGCGTCCGCTTCACGGATGTTGGCCAGGAACTTATTACCCAGGCCTGCGCCCTCGGACGCGCCCTTGACGATGCCGGCAATGTCGACGAACGACACGGTCGCAGGGAGGATGCGCTCGGAGCCGAAGATCTCGGCGAGCTTCTGCAGCCGCGGATCGGGCAGCTCGACCAGACCGACGTTGGGTTCGATGGTCGCGAACGGGTAGTTCGCTGCCAACACGTCGTTGTTGGTCAGTGCATTGAAAAGGGTGGACTTGCCGACGTTGGGCAGTCCGACGATTCCGAGGGTAAGGCTCACGGTCTGTGGATTCTACGGCCTCGCGGCGACGTGACGGGTACTCGCCCCACCGTCACGTCGCGGCAGGTGATCAGTTGTAGGTATACGAATCGACGGATGACACGATCGCAACCAGGAAGATGACGTAGAACGCGATGAACAGCACCCAGCAGATGACGGCTATGAGGAGCGAAATCTGCCCGAGCTTCTTCACCCGCTCGGACGCGTACTGCGCGCCCTGGTGATCGCCCATCGCCCACTTCGGGTAGATGTCGTGGAGATGGTTGAACGCGGCGAACGCGATAGGCCAGAAGAAGATGATCGACGCGACGGCCCATCCCGCGTTGGACTTCGGCGGACCGTACTGAGGCGCCGCGTACGTGGGAGCAGCGCTGTACTGCTGGGCTGCGCTGTACTGCTGACCGGTCGGATACTGCTGTCCGGCTGAGTACTGCGGGTCGGTTGGGTACTGCTGGCCCGTCGGATATTCCTGGCCTGCTGAATATTGCTGACCGGCTGAATACTGCTGGCCTGCCGGATACTGCTGCTCCTTCGGATCCTGCGGGTCGGTCGGATATTGCGGTTCGGTCATCATTCCCCCAAAGAGTCGGATTCGGTTCTCTATCGCAGAACCTAGTGGAGACTTACCGCTGCCGTGTCACAGTGAGCGCCTACGCTCTCGAGGTGACTCGGATGCTGATCGTGCTCTTGATATGGATAGTGGGTCTCGGCACCGCCGCGCTCGCAATTGTCGCCTCGCCCGGATGGTGGGTGATCGCTGTCGTCACACTCGCGCTGGCGGCCATGGGCACCTACGACCTCACTCAGAAGTCCCACAGCATCCTCCGTAACTATCCGGTCCTGGGGCACGCGCGATTCCTCCTCGAGAAAATTCGACCGGAGATCCAGCAGTACTTCGTCGAATCATCCACCGATGGAATGCCATTCGATCGCGAAACGCGAGATCTGGTTTACGAGCGGGCAAAAGGAACACTGGCGGAAGAGCCCTTCGGGACCGAGCGCGACGTCAATGCGATCGGCTACGAGTTCATGACGCATTCGATTCGCGCACGGACCGCCCCCGACACCGTTCCCCGAGTTCGCCTCGGCGGACGCGATTGCACGAAGCCGTACGACATCGCTCTCCTGAACGTCTCCGCGATGAGCTTCGGGTCGTTGTCCGCCAACGCAATCGAGGCCCTCAACGCCGGCGCAGCCAAAGGCGGCTTCGCTCACGACACGGGCGAAGGCGCGATCAGTCCGTATCACCGCAAACACGGCGGCGATCTGATCTGGGAAATCGCCTCGGGATACTTCGGATGCCGGACCGAGGACGGCCGATTCGATCCTGACCGTTTTGCCGAGCGCGCAGGCTCCGACCAGGTGAAGGCCATTTCGATCAAGCTCTCGCAAGGTGCGAAACCCGGGTTGGGTGGCGCGCTTCCCGGAGTCAAGGTCTCCCCCGAAATCGCCGAAACCCGCGGGGTACCCGTCGGCCAGACCGTGATTTCGCCACCCGCGCACACCGCGTTCAGCACCCCGGTCGAACTGGTCGATTTCATCGCGACCCTGCGAAAACTGTCGGGAGGCAAGCCGGTCGGGATGAAACTGTGTGTCGGCTCGCGTCGTGAATTCCTCGGAATCTGCAAGGCGATGATCGAACGCGGCATCACGCCCGACTTCATCATCGTGGACGGTTCCGAAGGCGGCACCGGCGCAGGTCCGGTGGAGTTCGAGGACCACATGGGCATGCCGTTGACCGAGGGCCTGATGCTGGTGCACAACGCTCTGGTGGGAACTGGTTTGCGCCCTCTCGTGAAAGTCGGCGCTTCCGGAAAGGTGGCGAGCGGTTCCGACATCGTCAAACGCATCATCCAGGGCGCAGACTTCACGATGGCGGCCCGCGCAATGATGTTCGCAGTGGGCTGTATTCAGGCCCAGATGTGTCACACCAACCGCTGCCCGGTCGGCGTTGCCACTCAGGATCCGGCACGCACCCGCGCACTCGACATCCCCGACAAGAGCGAGCGCGTCTACCGATTCCAGAAGGCAACCGTCGCCAGCGCGCAACAGATGATCGCGTCGATGGGCATCGATTCCTTCGACCAACTGCAACCGGGAATGCTCAACCGCCGCGTCGACGGTCTCACCACTCGCACCTATGCCGACCTGTTCGACTGGCTGATGCCGGGCGAACTGCTCGACTCCCCGCCGCAGAGCTGGCTCACCGATTGGATCGACGCCGACGCTCACCGATTCTGACGTCGGTCGACTCCCGCGTTTCAGATCGCGCGGATTCACCCTTCTGGTCCTACAGTGACAGATGGCCCGCTGTGACGGCGGCCACACGTGCACTAGTGGACGGAGTTCGACGATGAGCTTGACGACTGCGCCGGAACCAAATGTCGAGTACCTGAAAACCGATCCTGACCTGCCACCTGTCGGCGTCATCGACAAAACACCCATCTCCACGACTGCGCGCGTCGTCTTCCTTGTTCTCGGACTGGTCGGCGCGGGCGCCTGGTACATGATTGCGATCGTCCGCGGTGAACACATCAGTGCCGTCTGGTTCGTGTTGGCCGCAATTTGCACTTATCTGATTGCCTACCGCTTCTATGCGCGGTTGATCGAACGCAAGATCGTCAAACCCCGCGACGACGTCGCCACTCCCGCCGAGATCATGGAGAACGGCGCCGACTACATGCCGACCGACCGTCGGGTGCTGTTCGGTCACCACTTCGCGGCAATCGCCGGTGCCGGCCCCCTGGTCGGACCCGTGTTGGCCGCACAGATGGGATATCTTCCGGGAACGATCTGGATCATCGTCGGCGTCGTGTTCGCCGGGGCGGTGCAGGACTTCATGGTCCTGTGGATCTCGTCGAAGCGCCGCGGGCGCAGCCTCGGTCAGATGGCCCGCGAAGAACTCGGCCTCGTCGGCGGCGTCGCCGCACTGATCGGCGTGTTCGTCATCATGATCATCCTCATCGCGGTGCTCGGACTTGTGGTCGTCAATGCGCTCGCCGAGTCCCCGTGGGGAGTGTTCTCGATCGCGATGACCATCCCCATCGCGCTGTTCATGGGCGTGTACCTGCGGTATCTGCGGCCGGGCAAGGTTTCCGAGGTCTCCCTGATCGGCGTCGTCCTGCTTCTCCTTGCCATCGTCTCCGGCGGATGGGTTGCCGATACCGGTTGGGGCGCAGACTGGTTCACACTCTCGAAGGTCACCATCGCGTGGCTGATGATCGCGTACGGATTCGCCGCATCGGTGCTGCCGGTCTGGCTGCTCCTGGCACCGCGCGACTACCTGTCGACGTTCATGAAGGTCGGCACCATCGCGCTGCTGGCCATCGGAATTCTGGTCGCACGACCCGCGCTGAACATGCCGGCAGTGACGCCGTTCGCCTCCAACGGCGAAGGCCCGGCCTTTGCCGGTTCACTGTTCCCGTTCCTGTTCATCACCATTGCCTGTGGCGCACTCTCGGGCTTCCACGCACTGATCGCGTCCGGTACGACGCCAAAGCTGCTCGAGAAGGAAAGCCAGACCAAGATGATCGGGTACGGCGGCATGCTGACCGAATCGTTTGTCGCGATCATGGCTCTGGTCACCGCCTGCATCCTCGATCAGCACCTGTACTTCGCACTCAACGCTCCCGCGGCACTGACCGGTGGAACACCGGAAACCGCAGCCGAATACGTCAACAATCTGCCCCTCGGCACTGCCCCCATCACACCGGACGTGCTGACTCAGGCAGCCGAGGCCGTCGGCGAAGAATCGATCATCTCGCGAACCGGCGGCGCCCCGACGCTCGCGTTCGGAATGTCCGAAGTGCTCAGCGACGTCTTCGGCGGCGACTCGCTGAAATCGTTCTGGTACCACTTCGCGATCATGTTCGAGGCGCTCTTCATCCTCACCACGATCGATGCCGGCACCCGCGTCGCTCGATTCATGCTCTCCGACTCGCTCGGCAACTTCGGCGGTCCGGCAAAGAAGTTCAAGGACCCGTCGTGGCGCATCGGCGCGTGGCTGTGCTCGCTGATCGTCGTCGCTGCCTGGGGTGCGATTCTGCTCATGGGTGTCACCGATCCGCTGGGCGGAATCAACACACTCTTCCCGCTCTTCGGCATCGCCAACCAGCTACTCGCCGCGATCGCACTGACGGTGGTCATGACGATCGTCATGAAGAAGGGCCTGTTCAAATGGGCCTGGATTCCCGGCGTGCCGCTGGTGTGGGACCTGGTCGTAACCATGACCGCGTCGTACCAGAAGATCTTCTCCGACAACCCCGCGATCGGGTACTGGGCTCAGCACAACGTGTTCAAGGACGCGAAGGCTGCCGGCGAGACGGCGCACGGTTCCGCGAAGACTCCGGAGGCCATCGATGCCGTCATTCGCAACACCTTCATCCAGGGCACGTTGTCGATCATCTTCGCGTCACTGGTGATCGTCGTGGTCATCGCCGGGATCATCGTATGTGCCAAGGCAATCCGAGCGGGCGGGCTGCCGACCACCGAGTCCCCGGAAGAACCGTCGAAAATCTTCGGACCCGCCAGCTTCATTCCGACGCCCGCGGAGAAGGAAATCCAGAAAGAATGGGACGAGCTGATCAAAGCCGGGAAAGTCCGGGCGCCCGGCGCCGCACACGGAGGTGGGCACTGACCATGACGACGGCGACCATGACGGCAAAACTCACCACAGCGTTCCGCGGAACGCTGTGGTGGGTTCGCTCGGTGATGGGTGATCTCGACTATCAGCGCTACGTCGAGCACACCCGACGCCACCACGCCGACTCACCGGTGATCAGCGAACGAGAGTTCTGGCGCCGCCGACACGCAGCAGCCGACGCCAACCCAGGCGCCCGCTGCTGCTGAATCCGGTCAGGGGCAGGTGGCCTTCGCGAGTTCGTAAATGTGGCCGGCCTGCTCGTCGGTGGGCTTGTTGCCGTTGTTCTCGGCCAGGTCGGTGATCTTGGTCTTGACCTCCGCCTCGTCCGTGCCGTTGGCGACCTCGGTACACGTGGTCGTCAAGATCTCCTCGATGTCTGCGTCGTCGCGGTTCTCCGCCAACGGTGCGTAAGCCCCACGGAACGTGGCGACGAACAGCGCCGTCTTGCCCTGATCGATGGCGTTGCCCGCTGACTGTTTCGCCGTCTCGAGCGCCTGTTGCCCGCTCGTGACTGCCTCGCTGATCTTGTTCTGCGCGTTGTCCTGATCCTCGGTGCTACACGCGGTGAGCCCGAGAACGACGATTGCTGCTGCCCCGACTGCTGCTGCGATTCTCATGACGGAAATGTTAGTCCGATCAGCATGCTTCAAAACACAGTATTGCAGCGCAACACACGAGTTATCGCATGCAGTCGTTACGATCAGCTCAGCTAGATCACCGGATTCGCACATCGGCGAGGAGATCCCTGCGCCGACGGAAAGGACGATCAGTGAGCGAGCAAGACAAGGGGACGTCCGCAGGGGTGCGCAAGCGCGACCGCGGCGAGATCATCGGGCAAGGGGGTATGTGGCTCGCAAAATGGTCGTTGGTGTTGGCGTCGATTTCGCTGGGCGCCTGGATTTTCGGCTGGCTGATCGAAAAGCTCTGGGTCATCATCCTGCCGGTGGCTCTGGCTATCGTTGTTGCGACAGTCATGTGGCCGCCGACCCGCGGCATGATCAAGCGCGGGATGCCACCGGCCGCGGCAGCCGGCATCACCCTGGTGCTCTCGATCGGAATCCTGGCCGGTGTGATCGCCGGCATCGTTCCGTCAGTGGTCAGCCAGGCCCCCGAGCTCGCGAACAAGACCACCGAGGGCATCAACCAGGTTCAGGACTGGCTCCAGGGTCCGCCGCTGAACCTGAAGGACGACCAGATCGACAACGCCGTCCATGCCGTCATCACCAAGGTGCAGGAAAGTGGAACCGCCATCGCTTCAGGCGTTTTCAGCGGCGTGAGCACAGCGAGCTCGTTGTTGGTCACGCTCGGTTTGGTCCTGATTCTCGCTTTCTTCTTCATCAAGGACGGACCGAGGTTCATCCCCTGGCTCCACGCTGTCGGCGGCGGCCGTGCCGGTCGGCATCTCGAAGAGGTCCTCACCCGCATGTGGGACACGCTCGGCGGATTCATCAGGACACAAGCACTGGTGAGTCTGATCGACGCGGTCTTCATCGGCGCCGGACTGCTGATACTCGGGGTCCCGCTGGCACCGGTGCTGGCAATTCTCACGTTCATCGGTGGCTTCATCCCGATCGTCGGTGCCTTTGTCGCCGGCGCCCTGGCTGTGTTGGTTGCGCTGGTGGCCAACGGTCTCACCACCGCCATCATCGTGTTGATCATCATCCTGGCCGTTCAGCAGATCGAAGGAAACGTCCTTCAGCCTGTGCTGCAGAGCAAGTCGATGAAACTCCACGCCGTCATCGTGCTGCTTGCCGTGGCCGCCGGTAGCTCGCTGTACGGCATCGTCGGCGCCTTCCTCGCAGTGCCCGTCGCCGCTGTGGCAGCAGTTGTCATCCGGTACATCGGCGAGCAGATCGACGAACGCGCAAGCGACAACGAGCCGATGCCCGCCGGCGATGCGTCGGACATCCTCGAGGATCAAGACGACGACGCCGAGTCAGAGGTAGAGAACAAAAAGGCCTGATCAGCCCGCGATCACCTTCACCGAGGAGCCTGCACGTCCGCGAATGACGTGCAGGCGACTCGGGATTCGCTGCCTCATCTCGTCCACGTGACTGACGATGCCCACCACTCGTCCACCGTCGCGAAGCTCGTCCAACACAGCCATCACCGAGTCGAGGGTGTCGGCGTCGAGAGTGCCGAATCCTTCGTCGATGAACATCGTGTCGAGAACGATTCCGCCGGACTCCGCCGCAACCACATCGGCAAGTCCGAGGGCCAAAGACAATGACGCCAAGAATGATTCACCGCCCGAGAGCGTCTTCGCCGAGCGAACCACACCCGTGAAGTCGTCCCGGATGTCGAGTCCCAGACCGCCGCGGCGACCCCGAGAACCTGCCTCGTCACTGTGCACGAACTCGTATCTGCCCCCGGACATCCGCTGCAGCCGAACCGACGCCGACACGGCGATCTCTTCCAACCGCGACGCGAGCACATACGCTCGCAGCGACATCTTGCGACTGTTCTGACCTTTGCCGGCGATCACGTCGGCAAGCGCCGCGAGTTCGTCGTGCAGTTCACGCTCAGGTGCAACCGCTTCGTATGCCTTCTCGAGTTGTCCGCTGAACCGTTCGAGATCCGACACACGGTTCTCGGCCAGGGAAGCAGCTGCAACAGCCGAGTTCACCACCTCGGCGCACCGAAGAGCACGCTCGCGAGGACCGTCGACGTCGACTGTCTCGACTTCGCTCACCGCAACGACCTCGGGGTCGTCGAGGACCGTCCGAGCGGCCACCTCGAGGTCGCGTGCTTTGGCGAGTTCCGTTTCGATCGCCGTGATTCGGGCCGGCGATCTCACCCCTTCGATCGCAGCCTCGACCGAATCGAATCCAGCAGCGGCCGCCGCAGCGGCCAGTTTGGTCGACAGTTCCGCCGATCGCGCCTGCGCACGAACGGCGTCGTCACGCATCTCAGACGCCGCCGAGGCAGCGGAGGCAATCCTTTCGAACCACGAGCGCCGAGCAGCGATGGTCGAATCTTCTCCCACCGCAGCGACGATCGCCGCTCGAATCTGCTCGACCGTGGCCGACAGAGTCGTCGTACGCTCGGTCAGTGCCGCCAATTCGGCCGTCAGAGAAGCGGATTCCTGTTGCAGCTCGCCGTCACGCTCGTTGAGATGCCCGAGCTTGTCGGCCAACCCTCCAACCTGACCGGCAGAGTGGGTCGCCTCGTCAACGGCGTTCCGAGCCGCGGCGCGGAGCCTGTCGAGTTCTGCGACGTCGCCGTCCCCGCCGCGGGCGATCACCCGGTCGATGTCACGGTCGACGGTTACCTGGCGGTCGACTACCTTGCTCAGGGCTTTCTCGGCCGCACGCTCGGCTGCGGACGCGACTTCCAGATCGGGCTCGGTGACCGTCACGACATCAGACTGCGCCGGCGCAGGGTGTTCACGCGAACCACACACCTGGCATGGGTCACCGGGCGCGAGTGAACTCGCCAACTCCGCAGCCATGCCCTCGATACGCTTCTGCACGAGGTCGAGCCAGCGCCCGCGAGCACTCTGATGGGCGTCGCGCGCATCCAACACCTGCACACGAATCTTCTCGGCTTGCGCACGCAGAGAGACGAATTCATGAGCCGCTGCCGCAGCATCCGATGCTTTGGCCAGTGCAGCTTCGAGGCCGGGCAGAGCCGCGTGCGCGCGTTGCGCATCCTCCAGTCGTTGGCCGGCCGAGCGCACCATTTCTGGCAGTTGAGTGCGTTCAACCGCGATGGCATCGATGCGCTCGGACAGAGCGTCTCGCCGAACTCCGAGTTTCTCGATCTCGGCTTCTGCCGCATCGGCTCTGCGAGCATCCTCCGCCATTGCGTCCAGGCGAACGATCTCGTCACGCCAGGTCCGGATCCGAGCTACGACGCGTTGACGCTCGTCGTCGGTGGGTGGCCACACCTCCGGCACGAAAATCTCCGGACCGCCCGTTGCGGAGTAGGTCGACATCGCTGCGGTCATCGATTCGAGTGCGGCAGCGAGGTGCAAGCCGGCAGCGTCCACATCGCCGGCGACAGCGGCCACCGGCAGTGCGCGCTTGGCGGTCTCGAGTTCAGCGCCGATCACAGCTCTTTGGGCGGTGCCCGTATTGAATGCTGCGAGTTCAGCGGTCGCACGATTACGGCGAGCGACCAGATCTGCGGTTCGCTGCGCAACGGTGAGCACCCGATTAGCCTCGGCTGCTGCATCTTTCGCGGTCACCAGCTCCGCAAGACTTGTATCGCGGGTGTCCTGAGCCTCGGCGAGGAGTTTGCGCGACCATTCCAGTGGGTGTGCCTCGGCGCCTACCTCGAGTCCCGCAGCTGTCTCGACCTTCGCGAGCAGCAGCCGCACGGATTGCTCCCTTGCCGCGAGCGCGGTCGCACTTGCCTTTCGCTTGGCGTCGAACCATGCCTCGACGGAGACAAAACGCTTGGTGTCGAACAGACGCTCGAGCAGTTTGCCTCGCTCGTCACTCTCGGCACGCAGGAATTTGGCGAACTCACCCTGCGGCAAGAGCACCACCTGGAAGAACTGATCAGCGCTCATGCCCATGAGGCGGTTGATCTCGTCACCGATGTCAGGGATGCGCGAAAGATTCTCGCCGCGGCCGTCCAACCACGTCAGTGTGGCCTTTGCATTCTCTGTGATCGAACCGGTCCCGCGCTTCTTCGGACGCGAATACTCTGGACTACGAACAAGTTTGATTCTGCGACCACTGATGGTCGCTTCGAGTTCCACGCGCGGCACCGAACCGGCGGGCGCGTGATCGGACAACAATCGCTTGCCCTCGTTGCGCGCACCCGGCACCCGCCCGTACAGGGCGAACGCAACCGCGTCGAGGATCGTGGTCTTGCCTGCCCCGGTGTCACCGTGCAGAAGGAACAGCCCGTCTGCACCCAAACGGTCGAAGTCGACCTCGACCGTGTCGGCGAAGGGCCCGAAAGAGCTGACTTCGAGTTTGTGCAGCCTCACGCGGTTTCACTCAGTTCTACCGTGGACTCCTCGGCGCGCGCGGCAGCGCTGAGCGCTTCGGCCATCAACGTGACCTCCCGCTCGGACGGGTCACTACGCACGGCCGAGACAAAGCCACGGGCGATCTCCATGTCGGTTCGACCCCGTACCGCGTCGCGATACTTGAGATCCGATTGTCCTTCCGGCCTTTGCCATTCGAGGTGAACGGCAAAGGGGAAACGTGCCTGGAGCTGCCTCATGGCATCGACGGGACGAACCGGGTCGGTGAGCAAAGCGGAGACGTAGCACTGCTCGGAATCGGCGTACTTCGACTCGGTGAGAAGTTCCTCGAGAGTTCCCGTCACCTGGCTCAGCCCTCGAATCACCGGAAGATCGAGGCGCTGCACCGACGACAGACCGGCTGCGTCGAGTTCGATCAAAAGCGCAGCCTTGCGGTGGCTGCGCTCACCGAACGAATACGGCAACGGTGAACCTGAGTACCGCACACTCTCCGAGAGCATCTGCGGAGAATGCAGGTGTCCGAGGGCGACATAGTCGACGCCGTCGAATTCGCCCACTGCGACGGTCTCCACTCCGCCGACCGAGATGGAGCGTTCCGATTCAGAGGCCTCACCGCCCACGACGAAGGCATGGGCGAGCAATACCGATCGAGTCGCGGGGTCGGCAGCCGTTCGTTCGGCGAGATCTCGCCGAACACGCGACATGGCCGCTCCGAGGATGTCGGAATGAGTACGAGCCCGGGGCACGCCCAACTCGACGCGCGTGATCTCCGGCTCGAGGTACGGAATCCCGTAAAAGGCGACAGGACCGAACTGATCGCTCAGCATCACCGGAGTACCGATCTGGCCGACGCGAGTGATCAAGTGCAAGCCGCCGGCAGCGGCAAAGGATGCCCCGGCTCCGAGCCGCACCGCGGAATCGTGATTGCCGGACGTCGCGACGATGACCGCCCCCGCCGCCCGGATTGCCTCGAAGCCTCGATTGCACACGGTGACCGCGTCGGAACTGGGAATCGAGCGGTCGTAGATGTCACCGGGCACGACCACGACGTCGACGCCGTGTTCGCGGACGGAATCTGCGATGGAACCGAGCACACTCGCCTGATCGGCCAACAGATCGACGCCGTGAAAGGTGCGACCTATATGCCAATCGGAGGTGTGCAGAATCTTCATGAATCCGACGGTAGAGCAGCCCACCGACACCGCCGATCTCCCACGCTGACGGCTTCGTCGGTGTGCCCCAACCCACGAGCGTCCGGTGACCCTGCACACAATCCGTCCGGTTCGTTTGACGAAGAACCCGAAACCATCGCGCCATCGCGTCGATAAATGCGCCAGCCACGACCCGCACAAACACGGCCGACAACGCAAGAACCGCTAATGTCGTTATGTGTCTGCAACCCAACGTGCTCGCTCCGGGGTACCGCTGGACAAGCGATCGCTCATCGTGACCGTCCCCGGCCTGCCCTGGTGGGGAGTGATCCTGCTTGCTGCCGGTGTGACCGCCGTCGGCGTACTGATCGATGCCACCGGAGGCGGCGGAGAGCTCACCGCGGTGTTCTCGACGTTCTACTTCCTGGGCTGTCTCTTCGCTGTGGTTGCCGCTTCGAACAAGGCCCTCTTCACCGCGATGGCCCAACCGCCGTTGCTGCTCTTCGCTGCGGTGCCGATCGGGCACACGCTCATCGGCAAGGACAACAGCACCGCGCTGCGCGATATCGCGATCAACATCGCGTATCCGTTGGTCAACCGCTTTCCGATCATGTTGGCCGCAACCGTGGTCGTGCTGATCATCGGTGGCTTCCGATACTTCCTGCTCAATCAGCGCCCCACCGGACCCGCGCGCTCGACCCGCTCCCGCCGCTCGGCGGCCACCACTCGTGACTCCTCTGCAGCTGCCACGCGAGAACAACCCGCACCCGAGACCGGGCGTCGACGCAGAGTCTCGGACGCGCCCGTCCCCGGGCCCCCGCGTCGCCGCGCCCCCGAGGTGGACGAGCAGCCCGCCTACCGAAGCACCCCCAGGCGCGAGCCGATCCAGGACGAGCGTCCGCTGCCGCCTCGGAGAAGCCCTCAGCCACCCAGGGTCGATCGCACGCACCAACCGCCTACGCGTCGCCCCCAGCCCGACAGTCGGCCCGTGGCAGACGACGACTACCCGTCGTACGGTCGCCGCCGGGCGCCCGAGCCCACTCCGTCGCCCAGACGTGAGGAGCGGATGGAGCCCTTCTTCGCTTCGGGTGACGACGTATCGCCGCCGCTGCCCCCTCGCCGCCGCCCACCCGGAGTCGATCTTCCCGCGTATCCGCCGCCGCGAGTTCGGTACCGCGATCGCGAAGAGCCCTGAACAGACGCGCCCGGTAGCACAAAAATGCGGGGCACCTTCCAGATGGAAGGTGCCCCGCATTTTCTTGTTTCAGGACGTGCGCGCTGCTCGCAATTCACGGGGAAGGGCGAACACCAGAGTCTCGTTGGCAGTGGTGACGGGTTGAACGTCGTTGTATCCGTGCTCGGCAAGAAGTTCGATCACGCCGCGCACGAGCACCTCGGGTACCGATGCGCCTGACGTGATGCCGACTGTCTGGACACCCTCGAGCCACGCGAGATCGACCTCACGGGCGTAGTCGACCAGGTACGACGCGGCAGCGCCCGCCCCGAGCGCGACCTCGACCAGGCGAACCGAGTTGGACGAGTTCCGCGAACCCACCACGATCACGAGATCGCACTCGGGAGCCATCGCCTTGACCGCGACCTGACGGTTCTGCGTGGCGTAGCAGATGTCGTCGGACGGCGGGTCCTGCAGATTGGGGAAGCGCTCACGCAGGCGCGCGACGGTCTGCATCGTCTCGTCGACGCTCAGTGTGGTCTGGGAAAGCCAGATGACCTTCGACTCGTCACGAACCGTGACCGCGTCGACCGAATCCGGGCCGTCGACGATGGTGACGTGATCGGGAGCCTCACCTGCGGTGCCCTCGACCTCCTCGTGGCCTTCGTGGCCGATGAGCAGAATGTCGTAATCGTCGCGGGCGAATCGCTTTGCTTCCTGGTGCACCTTCGTGACCAGGGGGCACGTTGCGTCGATCGTGCGCAGGTTCCGCTCGGCAGCCGAGTCGTGGACGGCCGGCGACACACCGTGCGCCGAGAACACGAGCAACGATCCCTCGGGAACCTCGTCGGTTTCGTCGACGAAGATCACGCCTTGATCTTCGAGCGTCTCGACGACGTGGCGATTGTGGACGATCTCCTTACGCACGTAGATGGGTGCGCCGTGCTTCTCGAGGGCCTTCTCGACGGTCTCGACCGCGCGGTCGACGCCGGCGCAGTAGCCGCGAGGCTCGGCGAGGAGCACGCGCTTGGCGCTGCCCTTGCGGGTGGACGGCGAATCAGCCGAGTGCGCGATACCGAGATTGAGAGGAACAGCCGAAGACATGTGACCAGCCTACTGGCACCTCGAACGTGAGACACTCAGGCAAACGTGAATACCTCGGTTTCGGGCTCCGATCGAAGGTTCCGAAGTAAACGAGTACGGCCGTCACAGGCAAGTCGGCTACCGATTGTCGGAGCTTTGCGGCAAGCTGTGGGAATGATCCGACCACCGTTCGTGGCGCGCGTTGCCGCGGGACTCGCCGTCACCGCGATGGAAGAGGCAAAGAAGTTGCCCACCACCGCCGTCGCCCTGCCGATGACCGCCGTGAGCCAGATGCTGCAGACAAGCATGCGCGTGCAGCAGTCGATCACCTCGTTGGCCATCAAGGGCGATCAGGCATTTGCACTGATCAACTGGTCTTCCGAGGACGAACAGCCCGAGTGGGCGGTCTTCGACGAAGACGTCGACGCGCCTGCTGACCCGACGTCTTCCACCGGATCGACCACCGCTGACACCCCGACCAACGCCGGTCGCTTCGCGCTCTACTCGCTCGAGCCGACTGCCCCCATCGAGGAACCCGCACCCGTCGCCGAGTCCGAATCCACGGCAGCTACGACGGACGGACCTGCCGAAGAGCCCGAGATCGTCACCGAACTCGACTACCCCAACCTCACACTCGCACAGCTCCGTGCGCGCATCCGGACGCTCAGCATCGACGAGCTGACCGCAGTCCTGGACTACGAGAATGCGACGCTCGCCCGGGCACCGTTCCAGACCATGCTCACCAACCGCATCACCACAGCCAAGGCAAAGTGACTTCCGCAACGCCCCCCGCTTCATCGCAGCGATCGTCCGGCGCCAGCAGCGCTGAGCAGCCGTGGCCGGTCCGCACGGTTTCCGCCAAGGTCGCCGGCTGGATCGATCGGCTCGGCAGCATCTGGGTCGAAGGCCAGATCACCCAGATCAATGCACGCCCCGGCACCCGAACGGCCTTTCTCGTCCTGCGTGATCCGTCGGCAGACATGTCGCTGTCGATCACGTGCTCACCGCAGTTGTTGCACAACTCCCCGGTGCCGTTGACCGAGGGCTCGCGTGTCGTGATGTTCGGCAAGCTCTCGTTCTACACCGGACGCGGAACGGTGTCGTTGCGTGTCACCGAGATTCGCGCCGTGGGTATCGGTGAGCTGCTTGCCCGCATCGAGAGACTGCGCGCCTTGCTCGCCGCCGAGGGCTTGTTCGATCCGCGGCTCAAACGGCCGCTTCCGTTTCTGCCCGGCACGATCGGCCTGATCACGGGCCGAGCCAGTGCGGCCGAGAAGGATGTCGTCTCAGTCGCCCATCGTCGTTGGCCAGCAGTTGCCATCGCAGTGCGTAACACCGCGGTTCAGGGCCCGACTGCTGTTCCCCAGATCATCGAAGCGCTGAAGGAACTCGACGCCAACCCGGTAGTCGACGTCATCATCCTCGCTCGCGGCGGCGGTAGCGTCGAGGATCTCCTGCCGTTCTCCGACGAAGCGCTGTGCCGCGCCATCGTGGCCTGCACGACGCCGATCGTCAGTGCCATCGGACACGAGCCGGACAGCCCGCTCAGTGACCACGTCGCCGACCTGCGCGCAGCCACACCCACGGACGCGGCCAAGCGCGTCGTACCCGACGCGGTTGCGGAAGCTGCCCTGGTTGCGGATCTGCGTGACCGCAGCGCTGCGGCACTGCGCAGCTGGGTCAAGCGTGAGTCTCATCTGATCGAACAGTTGCGCACTCGACCGGTCATGGCATCGCCGCTGCTCGCGGTGGACCGTCGCGCCGAGGAAGTCGAAAGGCTCCAAGCCGCCGGACGACGCGATGTGACTCGGTTGATCGACTCCGAGTCCCGAACGATCGAGCATCTGCGCGCCCGGCTCACCACGCTGGGCCCCGCCGCGACGCTGGCCCGCGGATACGCAGTCGTGCAACGTGTTGTCGCCGAAGGCGATCCGGAGGTTCTGCGCTCGGTCGAGGACGCGCCACCCGGTACCCAGATTCGAGTTCGACTTGCAGACGGCGCCGTTCGCGCCGCAGTGATGGGAAGAGAAAAATGAGCAACGCCACCGACACCGACATCAACGAACTCGGCTACGAAGCAGCCCGGGACGAACTGGTGAGCGTCGTGAAGATTCTCGAACAGGGCGGTCTGGACCTCGACGCGTCACTCTCACTGTGGGAGCGAGGCGAAGCGTTGGCCAAGCGCTGTGAAGAGCACTTGGCCGGCGCGAGGGCCCGCGTCGAAAAGGCTCTGGCCGAAGCGGACGAGTAGCGTCCGCTCCGACCGCAAATCCTATGGCGTGATCGGCTGCGCTGCGCCGACCTTCTCGGCAAGAATCCGGAACTCTTCCGGCGTCGCCGCGCCCGTGAGCAACAGGCGAACATCCCCGACGTCCGTGACCCAGATCGACTCGACACCTTCGCCGCCGAAGACGTTCCACGTATCGGCACCGACGGTCTCGACTCCGGTCGCGAATCGCTGTCCACCGGCAACATGTGACACCAACGGGAATTCCTCGGCGTTGCTCTGTGTCAGCTGGATGTAGCGACCACTGGTCGTGATGAATCCCACAGTGCTCGAATCTCCGCCGCCGTCGCCGGAGATGATCTTGCGACTGCCGGAGTTCGGAGTCCACCCGTCCGGAACACCGGGATTACGGATGGGAAATCCGAGTTCCTTCGCGTCGTAGTTCAGAGCTGCGTCCACGTCGACGCTCGGGATAGGCCCCTGTGTCGGGCCGCCAGGACTGAACGTGCACTGGCTGGCGATGCCCGCAATGATGATGCAGAACAGCACCAACGGTACGAGAGACCAGACCATGTCTTTGTTGTCTTCGAGAATGCGGGGTTTCTTCGATGCCACACCCCCAGTATCCAGGTACTGCGCAGTAGATACGATTCCCGGTCCCCCTCGAGCGAGACAAAACGTCTCTGCGGCGACCCGACAGCGCACGTAGCCGCTCCCATCTGGGACAATGACGCCTGAAGAAACCACTGCGTCGACACACCCCGTCGACCGCGACCGCGCCAGGAGGCACCGCACATGACGGCCAGCAGCACTCATCGTGAGACCCCGGACCGTAACCTCGCACTCGAATTGGTCCGAGTCACCGAAGCCGGTGCTATGGCTGCCGGCCGCTGGGTAGGCCGCGGCGACAAGGAAGGCGGCGACGGAGCAGCCGTCGACGCCATGCGTCAGCTCGTCTCCTCAGTCTCGATGCGCGGCATCGTCGTCATCGGTGAAGGCGAGAAGGACGAAGCGCCGATGCTGTTCAACGGCGAAGAGGTCGGAAACGGCGACGGCCCCGACTGTGACTTCGCCGTCGACCCGGTCGACGGCACCACCTTGATGTCCAAGGGCATGCCCAACGCGATCTCTGTTCTGGCTGTTGCCGAGCGCGGCGCGATGTTCGATCCGTCGGCCGTGTTCTACATGGAGAAGATCGCTGTCGGGCCGGATGCCGCAGATGTCATCGACATCAGCGCACCGATCGCCGAGAACATCAAGCGCGTGGCCAAGGTCAAGAAGGCGTCGGTCTCCGACATCACGATCTGCATCCTGGACCGCCCGCGTCACAACCAGCTGATCCAGGACGTTCGCGACACCGGCGCTCGTATCCGTCTGATCTCCGACGGTGACGTTGCCGGCGCGATCGCCGCAGCGCGTCCGGAGTCCGGCACCGACATGCTCGTGGGCATCGGCGGAACGCCAGAGGGCATCATCGCCGCAGCAGCCATGCGCTGCATGGGTGGATCGTTGCAGGGCAAGCTGGCCCCCACCGACGACGAAGAGCGTCAGAAGGCCATCGACGCCGGTCACGATCTCGATCGGATCCTGTCCACCGAAGATCTCGTCTCGGGCGAGAACGTCTTCTTCTGCGCCACCGGCGTCACCGACGGTGACCTCCTGCGCGGCGTCCGCTACTACGGCGGCGGCGCCAGCACGCAGTCCATCGTGATGCGTAGCAAGTCCGGCACCGTTCGCATGATCGACGCGTACCACCGTCTCGAGAAGCTGCGCGAGTACAGCTCCGTCGACTTCGACGGCGAAGAGGGCGCGGTTCCCCCGACGTTCTGATGGGCTCCGCCCCGTGAGTGGTTAGGGAGTCCCTGCATTCCTCAACCGCTCACGGGGGACGTAGTCCCCTACCCGCTCTCGAAAAGTGGCAATGTGGAGCCATGACGGAGAGCAACGATCAACAGTTCCGAATCGAACACGACACCATGGGCGAAGTTCGGGTGCCCATCGACGCACTGTGGCGAGCACAGACCCAGCGTGCAGTCGAGAACTTCCCGATCAGCGGGCGCCCGCTCGAGCGCACCCAGATCCGCGCAATGGGCTTGCTGAAAGCAGCGTGTGCGCAGGTCAACAAGGACCTCGGACTCCTCGACGCGGACAAGGCCGACGCAATCATCGCCGCCGCGAACGAGATCGCCGAAGGCAAGCACGACGATCAGTTCCCCATCGACGTCTTCCAGACCGGCTCGGGAACCAGTTCGAACATGAACGCCAACGAGGTCATCGCATCCATCGCGAAGGCCGCCGGTGTGGACGTACATCCCAATGATCACGTCAACATGTCGCAGTCCTCCAACGACACCTTCCCCACCGCCACGCATGTCGCAGCTACCGAAGCAGCGGTCACCGATCTTGTTCCGGCACTGGAACATCTGCATGCTGCGCTTGCCACGAAGGCGACCGAGTGGAAGACCGTCGTCAAATCCGGGCGCACCCATCTGATGGACGCTGTGCCGGTCACGCTCGGTCAGGAGTTCGGCGGCTACGCACGTCAGATCGAGGCCGGCATCGAGCGCGTCAACGCAACACTCCCCCGCCTCGGCGAGCTGCCGATCGGCGGAACAGCAGTCGGCACCGGTCTCAATGCTCCGGATGGATTCGGCCCCAAAGTTGTTGCCGAACTAGTCAAGTCGACCGGCGTCGACGCGCTGACTCCGGCGAAGAACAGCTTCGAAGCGCAGGCCGCGCGTGACGGACTGGTCGAGGCATCGGGCGCGCTGCGGACCATCGCCGTCTCACTGACGAAGATTGCCAACGACATTCGGTGGATGGGATCGGGTCCGCTGACCGGACTCGGCGAGATCGCACTCCCTGATCTGCAGCCGGGAAGCTCGATCATGCCCGGAAAGGTGAACCCGGTCCTGCCCGAGGCAACCACTCAGGTTGCGGCTCAGGTGATCGGAAACGACGCCGCCATCGCGTGGGGCGGCGCTGCCGGAGCTTTCGAACTCAACGTCTACATCCCGGTCATGGCCCGCAACCTGTTGGAGTCGTTCACCTTGCTGGCCAACGTCTCTCGACTGTTCGCCGACAAGTGCGTCAGCGGACTGGTCGCGCACGAGGAGCACCTCAAGACACTCGCCGAATCGTCACCGTCGATCGTGACGCCCCTCAACTCGGCGATCGGTTACGAGGAAGCCGCAGCCGTCGCGAAGCAGGCGCTCAAAGAGAAGAAGACGATCCGCCAGGTCGTCATCGAGCGCGGACTCGTCCCGGACAAGCTGAGCGAGGAAGAACTCGACAAGCGTCTCGACGTTCTGGCGATGGCGAAGGTCAAGGACTGAACAAACAACAGAGTGGCGGTTTCCACTTCGGAAACCGCCACCCTTGCACTCACACCGCAGCGGTTGCCCGCCACTCGTCGGTGCGATCGGGGCTCGCCTCGGCCAATGCCTTCAACGTCGCTTCTCGATCGAAGTCCTTGCCGTACACCGGAGTTCCCGGCTGCTGACGCCAGGAATCGTCGATCGTTCCCGCATCGACGGGATCGAAGCCCAACTGATTGATCAGATCGAAGACGACCTGCTTGTTCGCGTCGTCGTCGCCGGCGACGGGTAGCGCAATGCGCCCCTCTGCACCTTCGGGAAGGCCCTTCTCGAGAAGATGCTTCCACCAGATTCCGTTGAACGCCTTGAATACCGGAACACCCAGGTGCTCCTGCACCCATCCGCTTTCGGTCTGCCCGTCCTCGATGGCCGAGATCAGACCGTCACGCTGTTGCGGGTAGTAGTTGTTGGTCTCGATGACCGGGGCACCGGCGACCGCACCGCTGAGAATCCCCGCCGGTAGATCGACCACGTTCTTCTGCGGAATGCTCACGATGACCAGCTCGGCACCCTCGGCGGCCTCGGTGCTGCGGACTGCCTTCGCGCCCGTCTACGCTTCCAGTTCTGCAAGCGTGTCCGGTGTCCGCGAGTTCGAGACGCGCACGTCGTGACCGAGCGCAGCGAGCCTACGTGTGAGCGTGCCACCGATCTGACCGGCTCCGATGATTCCGATGCGCATGACCCTGCTCCTTCGTCGTGTGCAGTGGCGATCGCGCCACCGCTGCATTCGTCAACGACGAGAACGCACCGGGTCATTCCGCACCGACCATTTCAACTCCCGTTGATTCAATCGGTTGACGGATCGAGTGCGAGCCTGAGGCGGACACTGACCGGGTCGGTCTGCAATCCGCGAAAGGCAGAGGCCGTCAGCGCCGATCTGATCTTCCCCGACGCAAATGTCTTCACCCGCGCCGGCACGTCGTCGTCCGGCATGATCTGGGCCTGTCCGTCGACCCACTCGCCGCGGCGACGGATCCGAACCTTCGGCGTCGCAGAGATATTGGCACCCCACCCCGTGCCGGTGCCATGCTGCGCAATGACCCACGCCTCGTCACCGTCGTAGGTGATCGCAACGGGCACTCGGCGGGTCAGACCGGTTCGGCGTCCAACCGTCTCGATCTCGGTCATCAACGACGGCATCAAACCGATCCGATTCAATCCGGTGACCAGCGGATTGGCGAAATACTTCCCGACTGCGACTTCGATTCTTCGTTTTCGTGCAACTGACGTCGGTACCGGCATGTCGTTTCCTCTCCTCCGAAGCTGGTGCTCGAAGCAACAGCTCTATATCGCACGATATAACCACTGTTCGGGGAGTTTTGCCACCAAGAATCTCCGTCGATACCCACCACCTGCACACAACACTTGACTGTGTCTGCCGGTTACATCTAGTCTCAGATTCGTTCCTATACCGATCGACATACTGGGAGGCAGTGATGAACACACCTCGAGACGCCTCGTTGCCATGACCGGCCCGCAGACGCGTTGTCCGATCGCCGCAGCGCGTCGCAAGTGGGGAGTACCAAGAGAATCAGCGGCACCAGATGATTCGAACAGCACTGCGATTGCATACGATGGCGGGATGGCCGACTCCGATTCCCGCACTCTGATGCTGGTCGGCGCCATCAATGCCTTCCGTGAACACGGGATCGCGACGACCTCGCTCACCGAGATCGTCGAACGCTCGGGAACTCCCCGCGGGTCGGTGTACCACTACTTTCCCGAGGGCAAAGGACAGCTGGCCGGCGAAGCAGTTGCCTACTTCGGCCGGGGCGTCAGTGCCGCCATCAGTTCGATGATCGCTCAGTCTTCCCCACCGGAGATCATCGACGCGGTTGTCACGATATTTCGAAACAGCTTGGTAGAGAGCGATTTCACCTCCTCCTGTCCGGTCGCAGCCGCGGCAGTGGAGGGCGCGTCGACGCCGGCGGCATTAACTGCTGCGGGCGAATCCTTCACCTCGTGGGAATCGCTTCTCACATCGTTCTTCTGGCAGCAGGGACAGCCGTCCGAGACTGCAGCACAGTGGGCAACCGTCGTGATCGCGTCAATCGAAGGCGCGACGCTGATGGCAAAAGCTCAGCACACCACGGCGCCTCTCGATCGCATCGGCGCTCACCTCAAGGCTCTGGTCTCGGCCCCGAGCTGACCAACCCTCTTTCTTCCAACCGCTGCTGCCGTCCGCGCAGGAGCAGAGATGGCGTACAAACATGTCTCACACACTTGCACCGGCGCCCTCGGCGCCCATGATGACCAAGTCCCGTCGATTCACTGCGCTGATCTTCATCTGCCTCGCCGAACTCCTTGTCGTGCTGGACAACACAGTGGTCAACGTCGCATTGCCGACGATGAGCGTCGACTTGTTCGCCAGCGTCAGCGACCTGCAATGGATCGTCGACGCGTACACGTTGACCTTCGCCGGGTTCCTACTCACTTTCGGCCACCTGGGTGACCGCTTCGGACGCCGCCGAGTGATGATCATCGGCTTGATCGGCGTCGGTGCGATGTCGCTCGTCGGCGCTTTGGCTTCCAACCTCGAACAGGTGATCATGGCGCGAGCCGCCATGGGTGTCTTTGCCGCAGCGGTCTTTCCGGCTACATTGGCCATGATCACCAACATCTTCACCGACGCCAGAGAACGAGCCATCGCCATCGCGGCCTGGACCGCAATGGCCGGCTTCGCGATTGCCATCGGCCCGACTGCGGGCGGCTGGCTTCTCGAGCACTTCTCCTGGCACTCGGTGTTCTGGATGAACGTTCCGGCAGCACTGTTGGTCATCGTGGGTGTGCTGCTGGTTGTTCCGGAATCGAAGGCGCTCCACGTCGGCCGATTCGATTTCGTCGGAACAATCTTGTCGCTACTGGGCATCGTCATTCTGGTGTGGACCATCATCGACGCACCACATCGCGGATGGGTGTCGACATTCAGCATCACGGGATACCTCTCTGCGACAGTGTTGTTGGCCGCATTCGTAGCATGGGAACTGCGCACCGACGCGCCGATCCTGAACATGAATCTCTTCCGAATCCGGCGGTTTTCATTCCCCGCCTTGGCTATTGCGGTCAGCTACTTCAGTATGTTCGGGTTCTTGTTCCTGATCACGCAGTACTTCCAGGGCGTTCGCGAATACTCGCCGCTCGAATTCGGCATCCACTCTTTGCCTTTCGCCGCCGCTGTCGCCGTGGGCGCCCCCGTCGCCACCTTGGCGGCACAGAAACTCGGCACGACCGCAGTGATGGTGTTCGGCCTCCTCGTCCTCAGCGGCGGCATGTTCCTGGCCGGCCAGACGACCGTCGAGACGCCCTACCTCGGACCCGTCGTGATCTCGATGGTTCTCATGGGTCTGGGCCTCGCAATTGTGCAGGGACCGGCGACCGACTCCATCATGTCCTCGGTGCCCCTCGACGAAGCGGGCGCAGGTTCGGCAGTCAACGACACGACGCGTGAGCTCGGCGGGACCCTGGGCGTCGCCGTCATCGGTTCGATCGTCGCCTCGTACTACACGTCCAAGGTGGCTCCGATCGTCGACGCCATTCCCGACGCCGTGATGTCGGCGCAGGAGAAAGGCTTCGCTCGTGAGTCCGTGCTCAGCGTCATCGAAATCCGCTCCCGCGACATCAGTCCGCTCTTCGAGCAGCAGAAGGACAGTCTGATCTACACGATGAAGACCGCATGCCTGGAAGGCTTCGCCATCGCGTCGTACTTCACGGTCGGAGCAGCATTGATCACCGCTCTGCTGGTCGCGTTGTTGCTCCCTTGGAAGCCGGTCACGGAAGGCTCCATTCTCGGCAGTCTGACAACCAAGACCCCGAAGTAGCTACAAGGTTTCCCGATTTGTCCCAATATCAGCCCGCCGTTCCCCGATACTGGATTGACCGAGTGGTACCGACGACAACCCTGCTAGGGAGAATCTCGTGTCCATCACCAGTAGAAACAGCCCGCGACTGTCGGCAGCGGCGGTTCCGGTAGTACTGACGGTCGCCCTGCTCGCCGGATGCTCGTCCGATTCAGACACCACCTCGGCGCCCGGGCCGGTCGTCAGCGACGCCAGCCCGGGTCTCGACGCCGGGGTGCCGATCCCGGACGGGCAAATCGACGACGCGGTCGGGAAGCTCGACGGCCTCGCGAACGACCTCATGGCAAGTTCCGGTGTTCCCGGCATGGCGGTGGCCGTGGTGCACGGAGGTAAGACTGTGTACGCAAAGGGATTCGGGGTTCGCGAGTTGGGTAAGAGCGCCACCGTCGATGCCGACACCGTGTTCCAACTGGCATCGGTGTCGAAATCGGTCGGGGCCACGGTGGTCGCCCACGAAGTCGGAATCGGGACCGTCGACTGGGACACTCCGGTGATCTCGAAACTGCCGGGGTTTGCGCTTGCCGATCCGTGGGTGACCGACCACCTCACGATCTCCGATCTCTACACGCATCGGTCGGGGTTACCGGACCACGCCGGCGACGGGCTGGAGGACCTGGGCTACAACCGGGCCCAGGTGCTCGAAAAACTTCGCCAACTTCCGCTCAATCCATTCCGAATCACATACGAGTACACGAACTTCGGCGTCACTGCCGGTGCGGAGGCCGTTGCAGCCGCGGCGGGCACCGATTGGGAAACGCTGTCGCAGAACACGATCTACGGTCCGCTCGGTATGACTTCGACGTCTTCGCGGTTCGCCGATTACCAAGCCCGAGAAAATCGAACAGTCGGCCACATCCTCGAAGACGGAAAGTACAAGGTAGGGCCGGTTCGGGACGCCGACGCCCAATCCCCCGCCGGTGGAGTCAGCTCCTCGGTGAACGACATGGCCAAGTGGTTGGACATGGTGCTGTCGGGCGGCCGGTATCAGGGGCAGCAGGTCGTTCAGACGGAGGCGCTCGTGCCAGCAGTCAACCCGGAAATCGTCTCGCGCCATGCGCAGGAAATCGGGGAACGTTCCGGCTTCTACGGCTACGGGTTCAACGTTTCCGACAGCGCGGCAGGCCGTGTGACCGCCAGCCACTCCGGCGCCTTCCTGCTCGGTGCCGGGACCAATTTCGTCACGATTCCCTCCGCTGACGTCGGCATAGTCGTTCTGACCAACGGCACGCCCACCGGCGTCGCAGAGACCTTGACCGCCGAATTCGCCGATCTGGTGCAGTTCGGGAAGATCACCCGCGAGTGGCGCCCGCTGTACGAAGCGTCCTTTGCCTCACAGGCCGACCCTGAGGGCGAACTTGCCGGGAAGACGCCGCCGGCCTCCCCCGCTCCCGCGCCACCGACAGACCAATTGACCGGCGACTACGGCAATCCGTACTGGGGTCCCGCGCTCGTGACGCAGCAGAACGGTGCGCTGACCTTGACCATGGGTCCCGCGGCCGCGACGTACCCTCTGACCCACTGGGACGGAAACACCTTCACGTTCCCGCTCAGCGGCGAGAACGCACCGGCCGGGACGGTCTCGAAGGCCACCTTCGACGGAAACTCGCTAACCTTGGAGTACTTCGATCACGATCATCTCGGTACCTTCATCCGGGCAACACCGGCCGAATAATCAGCCAAGGACACCCCATGAGTAGTTCGACAGCCACGGTGAACGCAATGTTCGCGGCCCTCACCGATTTCGACGTGGACGCCGCAGCCGAATTGATGACAGACGACATCGTCTGGCAGAACGTCTCGCTCCCCACCCTGCGAGGCAAGAAGACCGTCGTGCGAGCGCTTCGTCTGGTCACCAAGCCTTCACTGAAATTCGAGGCGGAGATGCACCACATCGTCGGCGACGAGTCCACGGTGCTCACCGAACGCACCGACATCCTCACTGTCGGACCGTTGCGCATCGAGTTCTGGGTATGCGGAACTTTCGAACTGCGCGACGGCAAGGTCTGCGTCTGGCGGGACTACTTCAGTCTGCGAGACGTCGCGTGGGGCGTGGTGACCGCGGTCGGCCGCGCAGTCGTCGGGACCGGGACACGAAGTAGGCTTGCTCCGGCCTGAAATCACCTGCCGAAAGCGAGCGAACCTGCCATGTCCGAAAACACCACGCCTGACTCCTTCGACGCCGGATTGGCTGTGCGCACCGAAGTCATGGGGGCCGATTTCGTCGACGCCGCCTTCGAGCGCACCCGGGGAACGGACAGCGAAGAACTGCAGAACTTCGTGACGGCCAACGTCTGGGGTTCTGTATGGACGCGTCCCGGACTCGATCGCCGCAGTCGCAGTCTGATCAATCTGGGGATGCTGATCGCGCTGCGCGCCGAGAACGAACTCAAAGGCCACGTACGTGGGGCATTGCGAAACGGATTGACGCGCACCGAGATCGTCGAAACCGTGATCCACGCGAGCGCGTATTGCGGCGCGCCGGCGGGGCTGGCGGCGATGCGTGTCGTGCAGGAAGTTCTCGACAACGAACTGGGACCGCTGCAAAACTGAACAACTTCAAACCCAGGCATCTCCCCGTGCAGACCGAAGTCCGCACGGGGAGATCACTTCTCAGGAAGTGGGGCCGAACTCCTCGAGCATGTCGGTCACCAACTCGGCGATCGGCGAACGCTCACTGCGCGTGAGTGTGATGTGCGCAAAAAGCGGGTGCCCCTTGAGCTTTTCGATGACGGCCGCAACTCCGTCGTGCCTGCCCACTCGCAGGTTGTCACGCTGCGCGACATCGTGCGTGAGGACCACTCGCGAGCCGGTTCCCAGACGAGAAAGCACTGTCAGCAGAACATTTCGTTCGAGCGACTGCGCTTCGTCGACGATCACGAACGAATCGTGCAGCGACCGACCGCGAATGTGCGTCAGCGGCAACACTTCCAGCATTCCGCGGGCGAGAACCTCCTCGAGAACCTCTGGCGAGGCCAACCCGTCGAGAGTGTCGAAAACGGCCTGAGCCCACGGGCCCATCTTCTCGCTCTCACTACCGGGAAGGTAGCCGAGTTCTTGTCCACCAACGGCATACAACGGACGGAAGACGACAACCTTGCGCTGAGTGCGGCGCTCGAGAACGGCTTCCAGACCTGCCGTCAGAGCCAAGGCCGATTTACCGGTGCCCGCCTTACCACCGAGAGAGATGATGCCGATGCTCTCGTCCATGAGGAGATCGAGCGCAATGCGCTGCTCGGCGGAGCGGCCGTGCAACCCGAACGCCTCGCGCTCACCGCGCACCAACTGGATGCGCTTGTCGGGAGTCACCCGACCGAGGGCGCTCGACGAACCACCGAGCAGGCGAAGACCCGTGTGACACGGTAGATCTCGCGCTTCGTCGAGGTCCAGGAAACCCTCGTTGAACAGCTCGTCGATGTCCGTCGAGGCGACGTCCAGCTCGGTCATGCCCGTCCATCCGGATGGCACGACGTCGTGAGCGTGGTACTCGTCGGCAGGTAGTCCCACCGCGCCTGCCTTCACACGAAGCGGAATGTCCTTGCTGACGAGGACTACGTCCTTGCCCTCCGCAGCAAGATTCAGCGCACACGCCAGAATCCTCGAATCGTTACTGTCCGTGCGGAATCCGACGGGCAGGACCGCAGGGTCGGTGTGATTGAGTTCGACCTGCAGTGTCCCGTTCTCGGTGCCGATCGGCACCGGACGGTCGAGGCGGCTGTATTCGATCCGTAGATCGTCGAGCATGCGGAGCGATTCTCGGGCGAACCATCCCAGTTCGTGGTGGTGCCGTTTGCCTTCGAGTTCACTGATCACGACCAGTGGGAGTACCACGTGGTGTTCGGCGAATCGAGTGACAGCCCATGGATCGGACAGTAGTACCGAGGTATCCAAGACGTACGTGCGAAGTGCATCTCCCGAATGATTCCCGGCTGATAGATCAGCCCGGGCCGAGTGGGCAGAGACGGAGCGTGATGCAGTCACGTTGGGCTCCTAGGTCTGCGCGGCACCCGCGCAAACTCAGCTCGCTGGGCCGGACGGCTCTGGTGTCAGGTGACGCTGTGTCAGCTGAAACAAGGGCCGGGCGCCGGCCCTCTCGTACTGAGTGTTTCAGTCACGATCAGAACCTCCCGCACAAGTAACTTCTGGTTACTCGTTACTGCCGACGGTACTGCGGATCGGACACTCGCGCCACGGAACGAGCCGCACATCTGGTGAACGCCAGGTAACAAAATGCCACTCGTGTGATTCGGCGTCACTCAGGACTCGATCAGACCCCACTTGGCGGCGCGCACCGCTGCCTGAACCCGCGAATTGGTTCCGGTCTTGACGAAGATGTTCTCGAGATGGGTGGCGACGGTGCGACGGCTGACGAACAACTCCTCGGCGATCTCGACATTGCCCGCGCCCCTGGCCACCAATTGCAGTACTTGAATCTCCCGTGGGCTCAGATGGACACGATCGAGCGCCACCTGGTCCCCCACGACGCGCGAGCAGGCTGCGCTGGACGCCGCCACCACCTCCCGTACGCGATCGACGACGCCGGAATCCGCGAAGCTCATGTGCAGCAATCCGGTCACCTCACGGCCGGAGAACCCCAATGCGACCGAGGCACCCTCGGCGTACCCGGACGGCCGCAGAACATCGGTGACCATCTCGACCTGCTCGAATCGTGGCACGTCCTGCCAGAACACGGGCACGCCCGAAGCCTCGCGAATGATGCCGAAGAGATTGCGATCGGCGACGAAGTCCTCGAGCAGGAACTCGAGCACCCTGGCGTCGTATCCGGAACTCGCCAGAGCCCGATGCCTTCCGCTCGACGGGTCCCGGTACGTGACCGCCGCAGCCGAGTACGCGAGTCCACGTGCGCGAAGTTCTTCGGCGCACAGGCCGAGAATGCCGTACGCCCCGGCCGCCGGCGATCGCGGCGCGAACATGTCAGGTCCAGCGCCGCGATCAGGCAGTACAGACGTCATCACACCAATCTAGCCAATCGTGTGAGCTAGGCCACCACCAGTGAATCGGCCGGCTTCTTGTCCGCCCACGGACGTGCCGCTTCGAAGTTCGCGGCAGCCCGCATGACCACTGCGTCCTGGCGGTGACGTGCGGCGATCTGCAGCCCCACCGGTCGACCGTCGGCGGTGAATCCAGCGGGCACGGTGATCGCCGGATTGTTGAGCATGTTGTACGGGTAGGTGAAGAGCCAATCGAGCAACTGCTCACGCAGCGACGCACCTTCGAGCCACGACGGCGCGAACTGACTGAGCGGGAACGTGGCCGAAGCCAAGGTCGGCGAGACCAACACGTCGTAGTCGTTCATGAACGTCGTCCACGTGTCCCACATCACGCCGCGGAATGCGTCGGCCCGCCCGACGTCGACACCGGTGAGCCGCTCGGCCTCGTGCATGATCTCGATCAGGTTGTCGTCGACCTCACCGCGCTGGTTCTCCCAGTCGAGCAAGTCGTATTCGGAAGCGAAACCGGGAACCCAGATGCCGTTCCACATCGACTCCGACGGATTTCCCCACTGCGGGGTCGCCTCGGTGATCCGGGCACCCAATTCCTCGAATGCCGACAACGCGTCGAGACACACCGCCAGCACCTCCGGATCAACATGGCCGAGACCGAGATTCGGCGACCACGCCACGCGAAGGCCCTTCACGTCACCCTTCGAGGCTTCGACGTACGAGGTCTCGGCACGCTCGATCGAGAGCGGGTCCGCATTGTCCGGCCCGGCCATGATGTCGAGCATCAGCGCGTTGTCGGCAACAGTCCGGGTGATCGGACCGTGGTACGCCCAGTTGTAGAAGCGCCCGGCCAGGATGGTCTGCGGGATGACGCCGGTGGTCGGCTTCAACCCGACGACCCCGCAGAGCGCCGACGGGATACGCACCGATCCCGCGCCGTCACTGCCCTCGGCGAGTGGCCCGAGGCCTGCAGCCACGGCAGCCGACGCACCGCCACTGGACCCGCCCGCGCTGTTGCCGAGCTTCCACGGGTTGTGCGTCGGCCCGTACAGGTGGTTGTCCGTGCCACCGTAGTAACCACTTTCGGGAGTGTTCGTCTTTCCCAGGAACAGTCCGCCGGCGCCACGCAGCCTGTCCACGACGACGGCATTTCCCGTCGCGATGTTGTCGGCCATCGGCTTCATCCCGAACGTGGTCGGCAGCCCGTCGACTGCCGTCAGATCTTTGATCGTGAACGGAACGCCGTGCAGCGGGCCGAGCTTCTCGCCCGCTTCCTGTTGCCGTGAGAGTTCGGCCGCATCGCGCGTCACCTGCTCGCGATCGAACTGCACTATCGCGTTGATCGACGGATTGACGGCGTCGACGCGCTGGATCATCGCTTCGGCAATCTCGTTGGGCGAGAGACTGTTCGACGCGACCGACGCCGCCATCTCGGTAGCGGAGAGCCAATGCAGATTCTGTTCGGTCATGGGGTTTCCTTCGCCGGAGGGGTGATGCTCTCAGGCTAGGAAGCACCGAACTCGGCCACCATCGGTCATGTGACCGATGCCACAATCCGCGACTGGCAAAAAACCAGCGGCCCGGCCCCTCGAAAGGGACCGGGCCGTCGGTGAAGGAATTCCTAGACGTTCTTGCTGAGCAGGCCCCAGTTCTCGAGACCGTCGTACAGAGGAAGGTCGAGAGCGAGCTTGGCGACGCGCGCACGCAGCGCCGGCAGATCCGCGTTGCCGGCCAGAGCGGTACCGATGATGTCGGCGACCTCGGTGAACTCGGCATCGCCGAATCCGCGAGTGGCCAACGCTGCGGTACCGATACGCAGACCGGAGGTGGTCATCGGCGGGCGGGGATCGAACGGAACAGCGTTGCGGTTGACCGTGATGCCGATTTCGTGCAGAAGGTCCTCACCCTGCTGGCCGTCGAGCTGCGAGTTACGCAGGTCCACGAGAACGAGGTGGACGTCCGTGCCGCCGGTCAGGACGCTGATGCCCTGGTCTGCGACGTCCTTGTTGCCCAGACGCTCGGCAAGGATGCGCGCACCGGAAAGGGTGCGTGCCTGACGATCCTTGAACTCTTCACCGGCAGCGATCTTGAAGGTGACTGCCTTGGCCGCGATGGCGTGCATGAGCGGTCCACCCTGCTGACCGGGGAAGACAGCGGAGTTGAGCTTCTTGGCCCACTCTTTCTTCGCCAGGATCAGGCCCGAACGCGGACCACCGAGGGTCTTGTGGACGGTCGAGGAGACGACGTCTGCGTACGGGACGGGCGACGGGTGCAGGCCTGCCGCAACCAGTCCGGCGAAGTGAGCCATGTCCACCCACAGGTACGCCCCGACCTCGTCGGCGATCGCGCGGAACGCCGCGAAGTCCTGCTGACGCGGGTACGCGGACCAGCCGGCAACGATGACCTTCGGCTTCTCGGCGAGGGCGATCGAGCGCACCTCGTCCATGTCGATGCGGTGATCTTCCTTGCTGACGCCGTAGGACGCGACGTCGTACAACTTGCCGGAGAAGTTGAGCTTCATGCCGTGCGTGAGGTGACCGCCGTGTGCAAGGTCGAGGCCGAGCAGCTTCTCACCCGGGTTCATCAGTGCCATCAGAACAGCAGCGTTGGCCTGTGCGCCCGAGTGCGGCTGAACGTTCGCGAACTCTGCACCGAAGAGTTCCTTCGCACGGTTGCGCGCCAGATCCTCGATGACGTCGACGTGCTCGCAACCGCCGTAGTAACGACGTCCCGGGTAGCCCTCGGCGTACTTGTTGGTCAGGACGCTGCCCTGAGCCTGCAGAACCGAGCGGGGAACGAAGTTCTCCGACGCGATCATCTCGAGCGTGTCGCGCTGACGAGCCAATTCACCAGCCATCGCCTCGGCGACTTCGGGGTCGAGTTCGGCGAGTGATGCAGAGTTGACGTCGGAGCCGGGCACAGCGGTCATCGAGGAATCTCCAAGCTGGATGCGGAAACGAATGCGTCCAGTCTACGAAGTTCGCTCCCGCCGTCTCCACCCGGCACTAGGCAGCACGCAGAGAGCTGGGGACCAGCGGCTCGTCGAGCAGCCTGCGGAAGCGTCCGGTGCGCTCCGCGCCCACCGGCACCTCGTCCAGCCATCCCCCGAGCAGCCGGTATCCCTCGACATACGTGCTGGTGTATGCCCGCCACAGCGGCGAAGACAGGAACTTGAGCGATTGGCGAGCGCGTTCCGGCGTCGACAGCGACCACCGTTCGAGGAACAGCGCCACGTCGTCGAGGCTGCGCCCCTCGTCGTGCAACATCAGCGCCGCATCCTGCCGGACACTCAGCAGTTGCCCCGACGCGGCGGAGAGCCGTTGCGCCTTTTCCCCGTCGAAAGACAAGCCGAGGTCGGCGTAGATGTCCTGCGCCCACACACCCCAGTCCGGGCCGACAATCGCTTCCAGCGCCAAATCCGCGAGGCCTTCGGCCATGATGCACTGCGGCGTGTTGACCAGGAACAGTGTCTGCTCGAGCTGGCCCGAACCGACCAGACCGGCTTCCTTACGGCAATGCTCGGTGTGATGGCCGGGGTAGGACTCGTGCGCGATCAGCCGCGGCAGGTTGGCCATGAACTGCGGCAGATCCGAATTGATCGCAACCTTGGAGCGGTAGTCACCGAGGTAGTAGTTGAAGCCGGACCACGGCTTGTCCCCCACCACTTCGTATTCGACGGTTTCCGACGCGGGAAGCCCGAAGGTGCCGCGGACCAGATCGCGCAGCGCACTCGACATTGCCTCGACGCATTCGTTCAGTTTCGCCGCGGGGATCTCGTCGGCCTTGCGATGCGCCTGCACCCGCTGCGCCAGCGGTCCCGGACCGGGCAGAACTTCACCCATCAACCGGTGAGCGTCGCTGTAGGCGTCCTCGTTTCCCTTTTCGATTCGTACGTCGAAGTACGCCTCGACCTCGTCCACGAAGCCGATGTCCTCACCCGCGAACTTGCGCCCGGAGCATTCCAGGGCGCGAAGGTGTACGTCGACGAAGTGGGAGCGTTCGGCATTCAGACCACTTCCGGCCAACTCGCCCCGCAATTCACGTGCCGTGCGGGCAAGTTCACGCGGATCGGGCTTCGGGGCGCTCTCGATCTGCTTACGCAGCGCCGGGTCACCGGTGAACGCGTCGACGAACCCGTCTTCGAGACGGTCGAAACCCAGTCCGAGCAGCAGGTATTGGCGAACAAGTGTGTCTGGATCCATAACCACCGAGCCTAGTCGCTCGCTCCGGAATGCCACCCGGCGAAAGTCCCGGACGTGGCACCGAGCACAATCCGACTATGCACTCGGATCGTGCGCACACGCGCCTGGCTTGCTCGCATAGCTGTTTCGTCCGCCGGGCCCCGGGTTCACTACGTGCCGGTGAGCTGGGCTGATGGCGCGCACCAACGAATCGAGTCCCTACGTCGAGTTCGACCGCAAGCAGTGGCGGACACTGCGTAAGTCGACGCCACTGGTGTTGACCGAGGACGAGTTGTACGGCTTGCGTGGTCTCGGCGAGCAGATCGATCTCGAAGAAGTTGCCGAGGTTTATCTCCCCCTCGCACGTCTGATCCACCTACAGGTAGCGGCGCGCCAACGACTGTTCGCGGCCACCGCGACCTTCCTCGGCGAGAAGCATCCCGACCGTCAGGTGCCCTTCGTCATCGGCGTCGCCGGTTCGGTCGCGGTCGGAAAATCCACGACTGCTCGTGTGCTGCAAGCTCTCCTGGCCCGCTGGGATCACCATCCGCGCGTCGACCTCGTCACCACGGACGGATTCCTCTATCCGACCAGGGAACTCCAGCGTCGGGGCATCATGCACCGCAAGGGTTTTCCCGAAAGCTACGATCGCCGCAAGCTGTTGCGCTTCGTCACCGAAGTCAAGTCCGGGGCGGAAGAGGTAGCGGCGCCGGTCTATTCGCATACGTCGTACGACATCATCCCGGGCCAGTACCACCTGATCCGCCAGCCCGACATCCTCATCATCGAGGGCCTCAACGTCCTGCAGACCGGCCCGCGTCTGATGGTCTCCGATCTGTTCGACTTCTCGATCTACGTCGACGCCCGCATCGAGGACATCGAAGCCTGGTACATCCAGCGGTTCCTCGCGCTACGCAACACGTCGTTCGCCGATCCGAACGCCCACTTTCACCACTACTCCGGCCTCTCCGACCGTGACGCGACCATCGCGGCGAAGGAGATCTGGAACTCGATCAACCACCCGAACCTGGTGGAGAACATTCTCCCCACCCGCCCCCGCGCAACCCTGGTGCTGCGCAAGGACGCCGATCACACGATCAACCGGCTGCGACTGCGCAAGCTCTGAGACGGCTCAGGCGCCGAACCGGCGGTGGCGCGCCGCGTAATCGCGCAAGGCTCGAAGAAAGTCGACTCGACGGAATTCGGGCCAGTACGCCTCGGTGAACCAGATCTCCGAATAGGCGCTCTGCCACAACAGGAATCCGGAGAGCCGCTGCTCGCCGGAGGTGCGGATCACCAGATCCGGATCGGGCTGTCCCGACGTGTACAGATGCCCGTCGATGCCGTCGACCGTGACGGCCTGGATCAGTTCGTCGCCGCTCAGACCCGCACCGATCTTGTCGCGCAGGAGCGATTGGACGGCGTCGGCGATCTCCTGACGCCCGCCGTATCCGATCGCGACGTTGACATGTGTCCCGGTTCGGCCGCTCGTCCCCGCCGCCGCTTCCCGCAAGCGCCTGGACTGCTCGGGAGGCAGAAGATCGAGAGCACCGACGATCTGCACACTCCAGTTCTTGCCGGGCCCGGAGATCTCTTCGACGACGTCGGTGATGATTTCGAGGAGGGTGTCGAGCTCTTCCGGCTCGCGGCGCAGGTTCTCGGTCGAGAGCAGGTAGATGGTTGCCATCTCGATTCCGGCGGCGTCGCACCACTCGAGCAATTCGGCAATTTTGAGCGCGCCCATGCGGTGCCCGTGACTGACATCGGTGAAGCCGTTCTCGCGAGCCCATCGCCGATTTCCGTCACACATCACGGCTACGTGCCGTGGGTGCGCGAGACCGTCGAGATGACTGAGGAGTCGTCGCTCGTAGATGCTGTACAGCAGTCCGCGCAGATTCACCGTGACATCACCATGGTGTCAAAGACTACGCCCGGCAGTGACAGCCACATGCGAGCGCCGTCACGCTTTTTGTACGCGTCGAAAACCCGCAGGTAGGTTATGCTACTGATGCGTAACCTACGGTACCGTAGGTTACGCGGTTCGCAACAGTACGGAACGAGAGGGGTTGCACATGACGGCATTCGGGCTCGAAGAGCTTCCGGTCAAACCACGCATGCGCGGTTGGATCCATCTGTGGGCGCTCGGTGTCTCCGTCGTCGCGGGCATCGTTCTCGTCTCCGTAGCCGGCGCTCAGGTCGGCGCCAAAGCGGCTTGGGCGACCGCGATCTACAGCGTCACGATCTGTGGCCTCTTCGGCATCAGTGCGACGTATCACCGCATCCAGTGGCAGACGGTCAAGGGCCGTACGTGGATGAAGCGTGCGGACCATTCGATGATCTTTCTCTTCATCGCCGGCAGCTACACACCGTTCGCCATGCTCGGCCTCCCGACTCACACCGGCAAGATCATCCTCGCGATCGTGTGGGCAGGCGCGCTCGCCGGCGTCGCACTCAAGATGCTCTGGCCCACCGCCCCGAAATGGGTGGGAGTCCCGCTCTACCTGCTCCTCGGTTGGGCGATCGTTCCCGTGGTCGGTGAACTGACGCACCAGGTCGGTGTGGCGCCGATGGTGCTGCTGCTCGTCGGCGGAATCTTCTACAGCGTCGGTGCGATTTTGTACGCGACGAAATGGCCCAACCCGTGGCCCACGACCTTCGGTCACCACGAGTTCTTCCACGCCGCGACGGTCGTCGCGGCGATCTGCCACTACATCGCGGTATGGCTCGTCGTGTTCAACTGACTCGCCAGTTCAACCACCGTCGTCACCGGCCGATCACACACGAATCCCCGACAGATGTACGCGGCTTCACCACCGTCGACAAGTGGTCGATCCGCAAGCAGCGGTGAAGAATCCGGGGCTCCCCCGACAACCACTGCACCACCCGGCGCAAGCCGACGGGCATCGGCCAACAGCGAACCTTCCCCGACGACGGCCACCTGTATCGGACCACGCGACGACGCTTCCGCCACAGCGAGCCAATGTCCCGCCGAGCGAGGCGCACGCTCGAGCGGCAACGTGGCCCTCGCCAGCGCGTCCGCCGCGGCCTGGGCGTAACGAGAAGAGCGCTCGGCATCGGTCAACGCCGCTGCGGTCAACAGAGCCTCCGCGACGCTCGACGCACCGGACGGCGTCGCGCCGTCCAACGGGTCTCGGGGCCGAGTCACGAGCGACTCCGCGAAATCGGCCGTGTCGAACCAGCTTCCCGGCTCGGCCGGATCAGCGAAGTGGTCGACAGTGACGTCGAGCAACTGCTGCGCCGCATCGAGCCACCGCGCCAATCCCGTTGCCTGGTATAGAGCCAGGAGGCCGGTGGCCAACATTGCGTAATCCTCGAGCACGCCCGTCGGGGCGCCGACAGCCCCGCCGAGGGAAGCGCGACGCAAGTGACCGTCCACCAGGTGAAGGTCGAGAAGAGCGCCTGCGCACTCGGCCGCCGCGGTGATCCAGTCGGGTCGGTCCAGGGCAAGTCCGGCTTCCGTCAAGGCCGTGACGGTCAGCCCGTTCCAGGCCGTCACCACCTTGTCGTCGCGGCCGGGCTGTGGACGCTGAGCCCGGACGGCGCGTAGAGCGTCGGAGACCGTCTGCCAGCGCGACCAGTCATCGGGGTCACGGAGCAACTGCAGTACCGACGCACCCTCTTCGAAGGTTCCGGTATCGGTGACCCGGAACAACTCCGACGCCCACTGCCCGTCCTCCGCGCCGAGAATCTCGACCAGCTGCGTCGGCGTCCATACGTACGTGAGGCCTTCGACGCCGTCGGTGTCGGCATCGAGAGCCGAAGCGAAGCAACCGTTCTCGGTCAGCAGATCGGAGAGCAGGAACCTTGCGGTCTCCTCGGTGACGCGAGTGGCGAGGTCCGATCCGGTGCGCCGCGCCCAGTGCGCGTAGAACCGCAGGAGCAGCGCATTGTCGTAGAGCATCTTCTCGAAGTGCGGAACCACCCACTCGGCATCGGCCGAGTACCGCGAGAAACCGCCACCCAACTGGTCGTAGATCCCGCCACGTGCCATTGCTTCGGCGGTGCGCTCGATGCCGCCGAGGATCTCGCCCGAACCCGTTCGCTCGTACTGTCGGAGCAGCCCCTCCAGTAGTGCCGACGGTGGAAACTTCGGTGCCCCACCGAATCCCCCGCGCGGGACGTCCTCGTCGCCGAGGATCGACCGACCCGCCGCGTTCAGCAGCTCGGCGTCGATAGGTGCTCCCCCGTACGGAATCCCGCCCGACGCGCGCTGAAGTTCCGTGACGATCGACTGTGCCGCGTTGTCGACCTCGTCGCGCCGATTCGTGAAGGTGTCGACTATCGCTTCGAGAAGCTGTGTGAACGAGGGCATTCCGCCGCGAGGCGTCGGCGGGTAGTACGTGCCGCAGTAGAACGGTGAACCGTCGGGAGTCAGGAAACAGGTCATGGGCCAGCCGCCCTGGCCGGTCATCGCAACCGTCGCATTCATGTAGACGGCGTCGATGTCGGGACGTTCTTCTCGGTCCACCTTCACACAGACGAAGTTCGCGTTCATGACGGCCGCGATCTCGTCGTTCTCGAACGACTCGTGCGCCATGACGTGGCACCAGTGGCACGCCGAGTATCCGATCGAGAGGAGAATCGGCACGTTGCGCTCGCGCGCCCACTCCATCGCTTCTTCGCCCCACTGTTGCCAGTGGACCGGATTGTCGGCGTGCTGACGCAGGTAAGGGCTCGAGGACCCACCCAGGTTGTTCCGCATCCGTGGGTCCATCGCCGCTACCTCGTTCGTCTCAGGATTCTTGCTTGGGCTTCTTCTCGGTAGAGACGTTGGGTTCCGCCGGGCTCGGAGCAGTGATAGCTCCCCGGTCGGTGCCTTCGTCTGCCTGCTGATCGAGTTCGGGATGATCCGGTTCGAACGTCTCCGGCAGCTTCTTGAGCTGGCGGTTCATCGACCGAACCAGGAGGATCACACCGATGAGCAGCGCAAGAATCACCAGCAGGCCGACCGGAGAGGACTTTCCGAACTCCGGGCCGGATGGGTTACTGGGCGTCTGAGCAAGAAATTGTGTGGTGCCGAGAACTACCTCGGCGGACAGAGCATTCACTTCTGAGCGTCCTCTTCGAGACCTGCGAACAGGTCGGTTTCCGGAATGGACGTGGTGACCCGCGTCTTGGCGAGCTCGAATTCCTCGGTGGGCCAGATCTTCTGCTGAATGTCGAGCGGCACAGCGAAGAACGAACCGTTGGGATCGATCTGCGTCGCGTGTGCGCGCAGAGCATCGTCACGCTGGGGAAAGTAGTCGCCGCACGTGACCTGAGTGGTCACCCGGACCATCATGTCGCCGCGTTCGGTCTTCCACTTCTTGAGCCAGTCCGCCATCGGGAACGGCTCACCGCGACGCTCGTACTCCTCCTGGAAGAGTTCGAGGCGCTTACGGATGAATCCGTGCGAGTAGTAGACCTTCTTGATTTCCCACGGCTGACCGTCCTCGGGGAAGTACTCGGGATCGGCGGCGGCTTCGTAGGCTGCCATCGTCACCTCGTGGCACCGGATGTGATCCGGGTGCGGGTATCCGCCGTTCTCGTCGTACGTCGTGACGACGTGGGGACGGAACTCGCGAATCACCTTCACCAGAGCGCGCGTCGACTCTTCGAGCGGAACGAGGGCGAAGCACCCTTCGGGCAGCGGCGGAAGAGGGTCGCCCTCGGGAAGCCCGGAATCGACGAAACCGAGCCAGCGCTGCTTCACGCCCAGGATGCGAGCGGCCTCGGCCATCTCCTCCTGGCGAACTTCGCTGATTCGATCGCGGACACCGGGAACGTCCATGGCCGGGTTGAGAATGTCGCCACGCTCACCCCCGGTGAGCGTCAGGACCATCACTTCGTGGCCTTCGGCTGCATAACGGGCGGTGGTGGCCGCACCCTTGCTCGACTCGTCGTCGGGATGGGCATGGACGGCCATGAGCCGGAATCCGCTCACGTGTTCGTTCACCTCAACTTCACCTGTAGCCGTTGCCGGCAGTTCACCTGTAGCCGTCACCGGCAGTTCACCTGTAGCCGTCACCGGCAGTCTTCGAATCACACGCTGTGCACCGCTCGGATTACTCCGGGCCGTTGCCGTCAAACGTACCGACTGCCGACAAACCTACCGACGGCGCGACGGGATACGTCCTCTATAGTTCCACCCGAGAGTTCCTGGCGCAGCCGTGACCCCTTCGGTAATCCGGCGGGACACAGTCAGTTGCTGCACGACACGCGAACTCGAGTCTTCGAGAGCAGAGTGATGAGCAAACCGCTTCCCCAAGATCGGTACCCGAGCACAACTCGCACGGGCAGTCCCCGCAAGTGGATGGTGTGGGCTCTGACCGCTCTCGTCATCGTCGTAGGCGGCGGAATCGCGTACTACGCGTACGGAAAATTTGCGGTCAAGGAAATCGAGACCGAGACCATCTCGTTCGACATCGCCAACGACTCCACGGTGAAGATCCGTTTCACCGTCACACGCGACGACTCGTCGCGTGAAGCGATGTGCATCGTGCGCGCACGCTCGAAGGACGGCTCCGAAACCGGTCGACGTGAGGTCTACGTCCCGTCGTCGGAACATCAGACCCTCGAGTTCAACACCGAGGTCAAGACGTCCCAGCCGCCAGGCATGGCCGACGTCTACGGCTGCAGCTTCGACGTTCCGGAGTACCTGACCAAGAGCTGACCTCGGGACGCACCCACCCTGCCGGACGTTTGACGCCGGACAGGGCGGGTAGTCATGCGTGATAGAATTGCCCGATACACGGTTCCGGGTGGAACCGTGTATTGCTGCATTGACGCAAGGTTTGACGGCAAGGTTGCATCCCTGGTGGTGCTTCTGTGTCGTTGTTCGCTGCTGTTGCAGCGATCGTCGAGGGAGCCCCCGGCTCCGACTACTAGGGAGTGATCGAGATGACCGAGACCCAGGTGACCTGGCTTACCCAGGAATCACATGACAGGCTCAAGAACGAACTCGACCAGCTCATCGCCAATCGCCCGGTCATCGCCGCCGAGATCAACGAGCGTCGCGAAGAGGGTGACCTGAAAGAGAACGGCGGCTACCACGCTGCCCGCGAAGAGCAGGGTCAGCAGGAAGCCCGCATTCGCCAGCTCCAGGAGCTGCTGAACAGCGCAAAGGTCGGCGAGGCCCCCACTCAGTCCGGTGTCGCACTGCCCGGATCCGTAGTCAAGGTCTACTACGACGGCGACGAGAGTGACACCGAGACGTTCCTGATCGCTACCCGCGAAGAAGGCGCACGTGACGCCAAGCTCGAGGTCTACTCGCCGAACTCACCGCTGGGCGGCGCGCTGCTCGAAGCCAAGGTCGGCGACACGCGTGAGTACAACCTGCCCAACGGCAGCACCATGAAGGTCACGCTGCTGAGCGCGGAGCCTTACCACAGCTGATCGGCTGTACCAGCTCTGAAAAGAAGCGCCACCCGACTCGGTCGGGTGGCGCTTCTTGCTCTGTCGACGCTCGCCGTTTCCTGCCCACTCACACCACGCGGCGAGCCTTCATGCCGGCGAAGATCGGGCCGACCTTCACCACGTCGCCGAACGTGGGTGCGTGAAGCATCTGACCGTTGCCGACGTAGATCGCCACGTGGCCGGGGCCGCCTGCCTGCCAGTTGCCGAACAACAGGTCACCGGGCTGCGCCTGATCCAGCGGGATCTCGACGCCGACACCCCACTGCGTCTCCGAGGTCCGGGGCAGAGTCACCCCGGTGGCCGCGTGGATCGCGTACGACGTCAGCCCCGAGCAGTCGAACCCGCCCATCGACGGCCCGTTGATGTTTCCGCCACCCCACACGTACGGCAATCCGAGAAACTTCAGACCGGCCTCGACGACGCCGCCCACCGCTGCGGCGAGGTTGTTGTAGTCGAAGGGCGCAAGCATCAGGGCGAACGAGTCCTGCAACGATTTGATCTGGGCGACGAACGGAGCGGCGACCGCCTGCTCCGCAGGAACCTCGCCCGACTTGTCTGCCGGAACGCCGCCCGCTTCGCGAACTGCGTCCGGCCCGACGTCGTAGGCAGCGAGCGCGAGGTCGACGGTATCGCCCTCGACCTCACCGGACTTCTGCCAGGACTGCGCTTGCTTCACGAGATCGCACAACCGGTATCCGGTTGTCATCACCGGATCGGCAACGCCCAGGATGTCCATCTTTCCGTCGCCGTCACCGTCCTTGCCGTATGCCGTCCACGCTGCGGTGGTGAAGCGGCCAGGCCCGCGCCCACCTTCCGGTGAGATGTCGGTATCGGGTCCGTACTTGAATCCGTTCTCGACCGAGTACAGCGAGGCGATCACCGCGGGTGTGATCTCCGAGCACAGAGCACCGGCCTTTTTGATCCACGGCGCGAACACTGCCACCGCTCCCACGGGCGCCAATGTCGCTCCCGGAAAGTTGGAGGGTACGGAAGGCACGATTCCCTCAGGTGTGTCCTGAGTTCGTGCCGGTCCGTTCCAGGCTGCAAGTGAGACTGCAGCATTCGAAGACTCGTTCTTCTCGACTTGTGCGGGCGCTCCGAGAGTTCCACTCATCACGCCCAGTGCGGTGCCGATCGACACAGCGATCGCCAGGACACCGACTGCCATCCGAACCTCCGATAAACCTCTGAAAATCCATGTACGTGGTCGTACCCGAAACTTGTCGGTGCGAACATCTACTCTTTCGAACATGCATTCGACACGGCTCAGTCTCGCGACTCCTGTAACCAATGTCTCATTTATCTCGGCGGGCGTTACGCAAATGACTACAGACGCCAAGGCTTTTCTCAGGTTCGGCGTGCAAGCTGAGTCCATGAGCGACGATCGGCCACGACCCGCCCGGGGACGCACTACGGTGTATCGACCCGTTCGCCTCGCCCTCGCAGCCACGGCTGTGGCGGGAGCACTCGCAAGCGGCGGACTTTCACTCGTTTCTTCTCCCACTGCCACGGCACTCGCGCCGGACACGTCGGCTTCTCACACCAAGAATCCCGTAGCGAAGCGGCCCGTCGTGGTCGCCGGATTCGGAACCCCGGACGCCGTCTCCAACGGTTCGTGAGTACTCCGCGCTCGGCCTCCGAGTGGCTCACGTGGGGGGTTCAGGCCCGGGTCGTCGTCACCGACCCTGAAGTCCTTCCCTCCGCGGCCAGCCTGGTTCGCGGGTACCTCAGCGCTGCCGACGCCGCCACCAATCGAGATCGTGCCGACTCCGAGATTCGTACCTATGTCAGCGCCGCGAGCAACGTCGACGGCGTCGCCGTGACCCCGATGTTCGCGCACTTCCTCGAAGACGCGTTGGCTGTCGCACGACTGACCGACGGCAAACTCACGCCGACGGCCGGGTCGGCAGACCCTCACTCCTGGTGGAAGATTCGCGTCGAGAACAACCGCGTGTACAGCCCGGACGACGTCGTTCTCGATCTGTCCGCGACGGCCCGCGCCAGTTCAGCGGACCACTGTGCCGCGTCCACTGCGACTCTTCTCGGGTGTGGCGTGCTGGTCGGCCTCGGCGGGGACATCGCGGTTGCCGGCCCGGCGCCGGAAGACGGCTGGCAGATTCAGGTGCAAGACCTGCCCGGCGACCCGACCTGCCAGGTAGCACTTCCGTCCGACTGCGGGATCGCCACGGCCAGCACCGTCAAGCCACTGCACCGCGAATCGACGGCGACGCCGATGTGGCGCACGGTGTCGGTGATTGCATCCTCCTGCGCCCAGGCCGCCGCATTCAGTCGGGTTGCGGTCGGCATGGGCGGTTCGGCCATCGACTGGCTACATCAACTCGACGTACCCGCCAGGCTGGTCGACCAGGAGTACCGCGTGACGGTTCTGGGCGGCTGGCCTGACGAGTAACTCGCCTCAGTTCTGCAGTCGTACTGCGTAACCGGCGCGGTCGAAGGCCGTCAGAAGTTCCGCCTTGTTGTCCGGACCACGCGTCTCGACGGTGAGGAAGACTTCCACTTCGTCGAGTGCAAGTTCGCCACCGGTACGGGAATGGATGACATCGACCACGCTGGCGCCGTTCGCTCGAACCACTTCCAGCAACGAGACCAGTGCGCCCGGCCGATCGTCGATGGTGATGTGAACTCCGAGGAACCGTCCGGCCGCTCGCAGACCGTGCGAGATGACGTGCGTGAGAAGTAGCGGATCGATGTTGCCGCCGGAAAGCACGGCGCACACCGGCCCTGTCAGTCCCAGCTCCTCCGGAGTACAGGTCATCAAGGCCGCGACGGCCGCGACGCCGGCCGGTTCGACGATGAGCTTGGCGCGTTCGAGGCACAGCAGGAGCGCCTTGGACAGCGCTTCCTCGCTGACCGTCACCACGGCGTCGACATGGGCGGCAACTTCGGCGAACGGAACCTCGCCCGGGCAGCCAACGGCGATACCGTCTGCCATCGTGGACATCGACGCCAAGGCGGTCGGCTTCCCGGCTGCCAACGACGCCGGCCAGGCAGCCGCGGTCTCGGCCTGCACTCCGACGATGCGGACCTGCGGGCGCACAGCTTTGACGGCTGCAGCCACTCCCGCGATCAAACCGCCGCCGCCGGTGGGAACGAGGATCGTGCCGACCTCAGGCAGTTGCTCGAGGATTTCGAGCCCCACAGTCCCCTGCCCCGCCACGACGTCCTCGTGGTCGAACGGGTGGACCAGAACTGCTCCGGTTCGGTCCGCGAATTCGCGAGCGGCCACGAGCGCTTCGTCGACAGTCGAACCGTGCAGGTGGACCTGAGCTCCATATGCCTTGGTGGCCACCAACTTCGGCAGCGGCGCACCCGTCGGCATGAAGACGGTCGACTTGATTCCCAATTCTGTTGCAGACCAGGCAACTCCCTGCGCATGGTTACCGGCACTGGCCGCCACCACGCCCGCTGCCCGTTCCTCTGCGGAAAGATTGGCAATGCGGTTGTACGCACCGCGCGGTTTGAAAGAGCCGGTGCGCTGCAGGTTTTCACATTTCAAGCTCACGGCGAAGCCGGTGGTTTCGGACAACACTCGCGAGGCCACGACCGGGGTGCGTCGCATGACCGGGGCGAGCAGTTGCTGTGCAGCCTTTATCTGTTCGAGATTCACGCATGCCTCCAGAAAGTGCGCCTCCACACCCTCGTGAGGTGTGAAGGCGCACTGCAGATTCGAAGTCGAATTACTGTAGAGCGAAGATCAGGACAGCGCTTGCTCGATGTCGCCGACCAGATCGGAGGCGTCTTCGATGCCGACCGACAGGCGAACCAGATCGTCGGGAACCTCGAGAGCGGAACCGGCCGTCGAGGCGTGGGTCATCGCACCGGGGAATTCGATGAGGGATTCGACTCCGCCGAGAGATTCTGCCAGCGTGAAGATCTCGGTGCGCGAGCACAGGTCGAGAGCTGCCGCCTTGCCGCCCTTGAGGCGGACGGAGATCATGCCGCCGAAGCGTCGCATCTGCTTGGCCGCGACCTTGTGCGACGGATGCGAAGCCAGTCCGGGGTAGATGACGCCGGCAACCGCGGGGTGGCCGTCGAGCAATTCGACGACCTTCTCCGCGTTGTCGCTGTGACGCTCCATGCGCAGCGCCAGTGTCTTGATTCCGCGCAACGTCAGGAACGCGTCGAACGGGCCGGGAACGCCGCCGGATCCGTTCTGCAGGAAGGCAAACGCGGTGTCCAGTTCTTCGTCGTTGCAGACGAGAGCGCCACCGACCACGTCGGAGTGTCCGCCGATGTACTTGGTCGTGGAGTGCAGCGCGATGTCGGCACCGAGCTGCAGCGGCTGCTGCAGGTACGGCGAGGCGAAGGTGTTGTCCACCACGATCTTTGCGTTGCCCTCGTGGGCGACCTCGGCAAGGAGCTCGATGTCACCGATATTGAGCAGCGGGTTCGTGGGCGTCTCGACCCAGACCAGCTTGGTGTTGGACTTCATCGCCGCGCGCACCGCATCGACGTCGGACACCGGAGCCGGGGTGTACTCGATCCCCCACTGCGTGAAGACCTTGTCGATGAGGCGGAAGGTTCCGCCGTACGCGTCGTCGGGGATGACCAGGTGATCGCCCGGTCGAAGTACCGAACGGAGCAGGCAGTCGGTGGCCGCCATTCCCGAACTGAACGCTCGGCCGTAGGTTCCGGATTCGAGCGCTGCGAGGTTCGCCTCGAGTGGGCGACGGGTGGGGTTACCCGTTCGCGCGTACTCGAAGCCACTGCGCATTCCACCGACGCCGTCCTGGGCGAAGGTGGAACTCGCGTAGATCGGCACGTTGACCGCACCGGTCAGCGGATCGGGTTCGTAACCCGCATGCACCGCTTTCGTGGAGAAACCCTGCCAGCTGATGTTGTCGGCCTTGCTGCGTTGCTCACTCATGGTCCCCAGCCTAATGGCGCCGGTGCCGGCGCAGGAATCCGAACTCAGGAATCCGAACTCAGGAAACCCAGGAGATCGTGGCGCGTGATGACACCGACCGGCTTGCCGTCGTCGACGACCATGAGTGCGTCGGTGTCCCCGAGCGCCTTCGTGGCAGCCGAGACCGGCTCGCCGGAACCGATGAGCGGGAACGGCTTGCTCATGTGCTTCTCGACGGAATCCGCAAGGTGCGCACGGCCTTCGAAGACCGCGCTCAGCAGATCCCGCTCGGACACACTTCCGGCGACCTCGCCTGCCATGACCGGCGGTTCCGCACCCACGACGGGCATCTGGGACACGCCGTACTCGCGCAGGATCTCGATCGCGTCGCGCAGGGTCTCCGACGGGTGGGTGTGAACGAGGTCCGGCAGCTCGCCCGACTTGCCACGCAGAACGTCGCCGACGGTGGGGACGTTGGTCTTGCCGTCGAGTGGGGTGCGCAGGAATCCGTACGACGCCATCCACTGATCGTTGAAGATCTTGGACAGGTAGCCGCGGCCACCGTCCGGGAGGAGGACGACGATCAGGGCGTCAGGACCCTCACGCTTGGCTACTTCGAGGGCAGCGACGACGGCCATACCGCAGGAACCGCCGACCAGCAGTCCCTCCTCGCGGGCGAGGCGACGCGTCATCTCGAAGGAATCGGCATCCGAGACGGCGATGATCTCGTCCGGGATGGACGGGTCGTATGCCGACGGCCAGAAGTCTTCGCCGACGCCTTCGACCAGATACGGACGACCGGTGCCGCCGGAGTAGACGGAGCCCTCGGGGTCTGCGCCGATGACCTTGACCTTGCCGCCCGAAACTTCCTTGAGGTAGCGGCCGGTGCCGGTGATGGTGCCGCCGGTGCCGACGCCCGCGACGAAGTGCGTGATCTTGCCGTCGGTGTCGGCCCAGATCTCGGGGCCGGTGGTCTCGTAGTGGCTCTCCGGTCCGCCCGGGTTGGAGTACTGGTTGGGCTTCCAGGCGCCGGGGATCTCACGGGTGAGGCGGTCGGAGACGCTGTAGTAGCTGTTCGGGTTGTCCGGCGCGACGGCCGTGGGGCACACGACCACCTCGGCGCCGTAGGCGCGCAGGACGTTGCGCTTGTCTTCGCTGACCTTGTCTGGGCAGACGAAAACGCACTTGTATCCACGCTTTTGCGCCACGAGCGCCAAGCCGATTCCGGTGTTGCCCGAAGTCGGCTCGACGATGGTGCCGCCCGGCTTCAGTTCACCCGAAGCCTCGGCTGCGTCGATCATCTTGACGGCGATGCGGTCCTTGGAGCTACCGCCAGGGTTGAGGTATTCGACCTTGGCTGCCACCGTGCCGAAGTTTTCGCCCGTGACGGACGTGAGCTTGACGAGTGGGGTGTTGCCGATGAGGTCGACGACGTGTTCCGCGATGCGCATTCGTCCATGTTCCCAGATGAAAGAAAACGGTGCGCGCGGACGTCGGGCGAAGGTGGTGCAATCCGGCTAGATTGGCAAGTGTGAGTCGAACCGGACTGAAAGCGTCGGTGGCCACGGTGGTGGCCGGATCGAGTGCAGGCACGCTCTCCTGGTTGGGCTACAACTATCTGATGTCGCAGGCGGGGGCGGCCCGCGGGGTGATCGGTCGCAATATCGCCAAGCCACCCGAGGCGGACGGGGTGTACGCACCCGGCGCCGACAACCCGGAACTCTGGTGGCGGGCCGTGCCCTTCGATCTCCACTTGATGATCTTCGGCGATTCCTCTGCGGCCGGCGTCGGCGCGCTGACGGCCTCGGAAGTACCGGGTGTTCAGGTCGCGAAGCTGCTTGCGAGTGAAACCGGGAAGCGAATCCGTTTGAGCACCAAGGCCATCGGGGGCGCCACCTCCCGCGGGTTGAGTGGGCAAGTCGACGCCATGTTCGTCGCCGGTCCTCCCCCGGACGCTGCGGTGATCCTGATCGGCGCCAACGACGTCACCGCCAAGAACGCGATTCACGCGTCGGCTAAACGCCTCGGCGACGCGGTTCGACGCTTACGCGAGAGCGGCGCCGTCGTTGTTGTCGGCACCTGCCCGGATCTGGGGGTGGTCACGGCGATCCCGCAACCTCTGCGCTCCGTGGTGCGCGAATGGGGCCATCGCCTCGCACTCGCCCAGGCGGCCGCGACCAGAAACGCCGGGGGTCATCCCGTTCCACTGGCCGACCTGCTGGCCAAGGAATTCCTGGCCTCGCCCGACACGATGTTCTCGGCCGACCGTTTCCATCCGTCCGCGGCCGGATACGAACTCGCGGCGAAGCAGATCGTCCCGGTTCTCGCGTCGGCTCTGGGTGAATGGCAGGGTGGCCCGCTACCCGAGCTCCCCCACGTTTCAGAGGCGGCGCAAGCCCGCACCGTCGCGGCCCGACTGACGGCGGCGGCAACCCAGTGGAAAGCCTTCGCGAGACGCACCAAACCTGCAGGTCAGCGCCCCGACGTCAACTGAGTGAGACTGCGTGACCACCATCTGGGAGCGGCAACGTAAATTGTAAGTCGAAGCTGCATTCAACTTGCCCTGCTCGACGGCGTTTCAAGCCGCCCTCGAGCAGTACACAAAAGGAGTTTTCATGCCCGAGGCAGTAATCGTCTCAGCAGTACGGTCGCCCATCGGCCGCGCAATGAAGGGTTCGCTCAAGGACATCCGCCCGGATGACCTCGCAACTCAGATGGTTGCCGCCGCGTTGGCAAAGATCCCCGAGCTCGACCCCACCGAGATCGACGACCTCATGCTCGGTTGCGGCCAGCCCGCCGGCCAGTCGGGCTTCAACATCGCCCGAGTCGTCGCCGTTCAGCTCGGCTACGACTTCCTCCCCGGTGTCACGGTCAACCGTTACTGTTCCTCCTCGCTGCAGACCACCCGCATGGCGCTGCACGCCATCCGCGCAGGCGAGGGCGACGTCTTCATCTCCGCCGGCGTCGAGTCCGTCTCCAGCTTCATCACCGGCAACGCCGACGGCCTCCCCAACACCAAGAATCCGCTCTTCGACGCAGCGCAGGCCCGTAGCGCCAAGCTCGCCGAAGGTGGAGTCGCCTGGACCGATCCTCGCGAAGAGGGCCTGATCCCCGACGTGTACCTGGGCATGGGCCAGACCGCGGAGAACGTCGCTTCCGCCACCGGAATCACCCGCGAAGACCAGGACCGCTGGGCAGTTCGCAGTCAGAACCGCGCCGAGGAAGCCATCGCTCGCGGCTTCTTCGAGCGTGAGATCACGCCCGTCACGCTCGCCGACGGCACCGTCGTCTCCAAGGACGACGGCCCCCGCGCCGGCACCACCTACGAGGGCATCAGCGGCCTCAAGCCCGTCTTCCGCCCCGATGGCACCGTCACCGCCGGCAATGCCTGCCCGCTCAACGACGGCGCAGCCGCACTGGTGATCATGTCCGACACCAAGGCAAAGGCACTCGGCCTGACCCCGCTCGCTCGCATCGTCTCCACCGGCGTCTCGGGCCTGTCCCCCGAGATCATGGGCCTCGGCCCGATCCAGGCCGTCAAGAACGCCCTGAAGATCGCCGGCAAGTCGATCTCCGACATCGACCTGTTCGAGATCAACGAGGCATTCGCAGTGCAGGTCCTCGGATCCGCTCGCGAACTGGGCATCGAAGAGGACAAGCTCAACATCTCCGGTGGCGCGATCGCGCTGGGTCACCCCTTCGGTATGACCGGTGCCCGTATCACCAACACCCTGATCAACAACCTGCAGGAGCAGGACAAGACCTTCGGCGTCGAGACCATGTGTGTCGGCGGCGGACAGGGCATGGCAATGGTGATCGAGCGCCTCAGCTGATCCCCTGAGCACGTCGAAAGCGGCCGCCCGGCTTCTGCCGGGCGGCCGCTTTCGTGTGGTCGGGTTTCAGGTAGTCGTGAACTTCCGAGCAAAACTCCCCAACTCGCGAATCAACTCTCGCGCAGCGTCGTCCTCACGCTGCACGGCAGCGCGAGCTTCGTCCGCCCATCCGTGACGGAGCAGTCGTTTGGCGGCAAGGACTGCCGGTCCGACGTTGGCGGCAATCTGCTCGGCACTCCCGCGGGCGCGTGCCTGTACCTGGTCGGCCGGCACGGCGGCTGTCGCCAGTCCGTAGGCGGCAGCTTCGACGCCGCTGAGCCACCGGGCCGACAGGATCAGCTCGGCGGCTCGCTGCGTTCCGATCACCTTGGGCAGCAACCAACTACTGGCAGCTTCGGGAGCGGTACCCAGCGAAGTGAACGGTGCCCGCAGACGTGCGTCCTCGGCAACGTAGACGACGTCGCAGTAAAGCAGCATGGTCAGGCCGATGCCGACGGCAGCGCCGTGTACCGCGGCGATCAATGGCTTCGGGAACTCCACCAGCGCGACGATCAGCGGCGCGAATGCGTGGCCGAAGTCGGCGTTGTCTGCGCCTGGTTCGGCGAGTGCGCGTAGGTCGACGCCACTGGAAAATGCCTTGCCTGCACCCTCGACGATCACCACGGCCACGGCTTCGTCCGACGCCGCGTCGTCGAGCGCCTTGGTGAACGCTCGAAAACCGGCTGCATCAAATGCGTTCAGGCGACTCGGATTATTGAAGGTCAGCGTTCGCACTGCTCCGGCATCCGCGACCAGGATGGGTTCAGAGGTGTTTGTCGACATTCGCTCCCCTTCGTTCCAAACCAAGCAGTTGCTAGGTATCCAAGCACCGTAACCGTCCACAGACGACAAAAGAAGGGCCCCTCGCGGGGCCCTTCTTCGTGTTACGGATCGACTCGAGAACTAGTCGTTGTTGAAGTAGCTCAGCAGACGCAGGATCTCGACGTACAGCCAGACCAAGGTGACGGTGAGCCCGAATGCGACGCCCCAGGCTGCCTTCTCGGGCGCCTGTGCGCGGATCAGCTGATCAGCGGCGTCGAAGTCGAGCAGGAAGCTGAAGGCTGCGATGCCGATGCAGACGAGGCTGAAGATGATGGCGACGGTTCCACCGTCACGCAGTCCCAGTCCGCCCTCGGTGAAGAAGCTCGCGACGAGGTTACCGAGCGCCAGAACGACAACACCGATCAACGCACCGATGATCATTCGCGTCAGACGAGGTGTCACCCGAATCGCACCGGTCTTGTAGACGACCAACATGCCGAAGAACACGCCGAAGGTTCCGAGGACCGCCTGCGCAATCAGCATCGACGCGTCAGCGCCTTGGAGTTGGAAGGTGAACATGAACGACAGCGCACCGAGGAACAGGCCCTCGGCCGCGGCGTACGCCAACACGATTGCCGGGTTGTCCATTTTGCGACCGAACGTCGCGACCAGAACCAGAACGAGGCCGACGAGACCGCCGCCGATGACCAGCGGGGCTGCGAGGTCGGCGTTGTTGTTGACCAGGAAGTACGACACCAGTGCCGAGATCGTCAGCACACCGAGCGTGATGCCCGTCTTGGTGACGACGTCGTCGATCGTCATGGCCCGCGAGGTGGGACCGGTCTGGTACGGCTCGGCCGGAGCGTACTGCGGCTGACCGAACTGCTGGGTTGCCTGCGAGGCGCCCGCCGTCGCAGATCCGAACGAGGCGTATCCGTTGCCCTCTTGCTTGGGCAGATTGCGGAACACCGGGTTGCTGGTGGTGCGCACCGTGATCATCCCTTCATCGTGGTGGCCTACGACGGGTGCGTCGCGGGTTCGCCGGACGGATCCGAGTTTCCGACACGGTCCGTGTACCTGACTAAAAGTAAAGCACTCGTAATTTACAACGTCGAAGCTTCGGTTGTAGTTCCCGGCGCATTTCCGGAAGATCAACACTCTTCGACACTCGTCCCTTTTCGATACTAGGACGGTTTGACCGACTTCATCACGATGAACTTCGCGTTCTTCGCCATCGCCTCGCTCGGACCCACCGCGGCTTTCAACGGTTCGCGATACCCCAGATGCGCGTTGTGAACAGTCCACAACTCGCCACCGGGACGCAGGACACGGCCGGCAGCTTCGAACATCTTGAGTGCTCCGCCGGTGTGGACCGCCGCGCCGACGTGGAACGGCGGGTTCAACAGAACCAGATCCGCGCTCGCACTGGGCAACGAACTCACGGCGTCGTCGCGCAGGCCGCTCACTCGATCGCCGACGCCATTTGCGGACGTGGTCGCCAGAGCCGAAGCGACGGCTGCCGAGGACTGATCCGTTGCGATCACGTGCACGTCCGGGAACTTCCGCGCGATCGCCGCCGCGAGAATGCCGCTGCCACAACCCAGATCGATCACGTCGCTCAGCGGATCGACCGCAATCTTTCCGAGGTTCTCCAGGAGCAACCGGGTGCCGATGTCCAGGCTCGCACCGGCAAACACTGCGCCGTGAGCAACGACGTCGAGGTCGAATTCGTCGAGGCGTTCGGTCACCGGGAACGTGATAGCAACCTCGGCCTTCGGTTCCGAAGCCTTGAGTACGCGGGACTTCTGACGCCCACGCGAGGCGCTGACGTCGGAAAACGATTCGCCGAGAACCTTGTTCATCGCTGGGGTGATGTGCTTGTCACGCCCACCGGCGAAGACACGAACCGCCGGGTCGGCGTGAAGCGCGATCAGCTGGGCGATCTCGGCAAGTTCGGCGAGGCTACGCGGCAATTGCATGAGCACGACGCGGGCGCCGCTGAGCAACTCCTCGTCCAGTCCGTGCGAGGTGAAGGCGTCACTGAATCCGAGTTCGCGCGCATTGTTCGCGAGGGCCAGCTCTCCGGTGAGCGGATCCTGGTGAACGCGCACGGCGGCGATTCCGTGCACGAGCGCAACACCGGCAGTCAGCGCACCGTAGTGATCGCCGATCACGACGACGGTGCCCGCCGGTGCCGCGGCGAGAGCGTCGGCGGCCTCGTCGAGGATCAGACGATCAGCCGCATCGACGGCAAAGAGATTGGGTGCCTCGACATCGGGGAATCGGCGCAGACGATCGAACAGTTCGGGTGTGTCGGACATGCCACCAGTCTTTCAGGTGGAACTACGCAACACTCAATCCCCCGACCAGCAGGTGATCAGTTCGACATCCCTGTCAGTTCGACATCCCTGTCAGTTCGACATCCCTGTCAGTTCGACATCCACTGCACGACGTTGTCGACGGTTTCGCGTTCGGTGCGGAATCCGTTCACCGGGTGGTCGGCGTCGGGGTATCCGAACGAGATCGCGCAGACAACCTTGCGAGTGTCGTCGATACCGAAATGCTCGTGAATGAACTTGGAGCTGCCCGCGAGCGCCGCCTGCGGGATGGTGGCGACCCCCAGACTCTGGGCCGCGAGCAGGAAGCTGTTCACGTACAACCCGCAGTCGACTGCGCCGTAGGTGCCCAATGCCTCGTCGGTGGTGATGATCGCGACGTGAGGAGCGCCGAAGAGCTCGAAATTCTTCATCGTCTGTGCCGCGGATCCGGCGCGGTCACCGTGCTCGATTCCGACGCTCGAATACAGCGCCATCGCGCAGTCGAACCGACGCGACTTGTAGATGCCCTGGTACGCGCGCGGGAACTCGAAGTCCGACTCCTGGGCGTTGGCCATCACGTACTCACCGAGGCCGGCGCGGAATCGCTCGGTGCCCTCCCCTTCGGTGATCGCGACCTGCCACGGTTGCGTGTTGCACCACGACGGCGTCTTCTGCGCCAGCCGAAGGATCTCCTCGATCACCTCACGTGGCACCTGACGGTCCTCGTAGGCGCGGCAGCTGATCCGGGCGTCGAGCAACGCTTCCAGGCTCGTATCCACGACGATGCTCTCGGTCATGTGTTCTCTCCTCGATCAGGCTGCACTACAACACTTCGCACGATAGAACTACCGCCTCGACGCAATCGTCAGCGGGTCACCTTTGCGAAGGCCGACACCAGCTCGCCGAACTCTGCCATCGCCGCATCCGGATCCGGATCTACTGCTGCCAGCGCAACCAGCACATCGGTGGCACCGGATTCGAGCAGCTGCTCGGCGCCGATCATCGTCGCCGGGAGGTCGATCGAACCGTCGGACCCGCGTACGACGGTCAGTCGCCCACGGACCTGCAATTCCGCTGGATCGCGTCCGAGATCCGCCATCGCTTTGCCGATGACGTCGATCCCTTCACGTAGGTCGTCGTCCGCGGCACCCATGATCGGAATCCACCCGTCACCCCAGGTTGCGACGCGTCGTACAACGGCCTTGGAGAGCGAACCGGACACCCAGATCGGGATTCCAGCGGCCGGACGGGGCGCGCAGTACACGTCGTCGAACTTCAGACGAGGGGTGTCGATGCTCGCCGGCGCCGAACTCCACAGGGCCCGGCACACTGCGAGAGCGTCGTCGAGCAGTGGTCCCCTTTTACCGAAGTCCATACCTGCCGCCTCGTATTCACGTTCCTGCCAACCGGTTCCGACGCCCAGGTCGAGTCGGCCCCCGGAGAGCAGATCGAGTGTCGCGGCCGTCTTGGCCAGTACCGCTCCCCCGCGCAGCGCCGCGATGACGATTCCGGTCCCCAAGCGAATTGTCTTCGTCTGTCCGGCAACAAAAGCCAGGACGGTCAGCGGCTCGAGCCAGTTGGCGTCGGGCTCGGTGGGGAACGCCGACCACGTGTACGCCGAGTTGTCCGAGCCCATCACCACGTGATCGGTGACGAGGACCCGGTCGAAGCCGGCAGCTTCCGCGTTCTGACAGACCTGCACGAGTTTCGCGTAGGAGTCCTCCGCGAGAGTGGTGCCGAAGTTGGGAACGTTCAGACTGAAAGTTGTCATGTGTCAAGCCTTTCGGGGCCGGTTGGTCCAGCCACCCTCTTCTGTGGGGAACCAGCCTCCGGCAGCGTGCGAGCCGCCGTCGACGTGGATCACGGTTCCGGTGATGTATCTCGCCAGGTCGGAAGCCAGGAACAGTGCGGGGCCGGCAATGTCGACCGGCTGGCCCGGTCCGCCCAACGGTGCCCACCCCGGCCACTTGTCCCAGTCGTCGGCGGGAACGATCGTGCGATACGGCACCTGTACCGACTCGATCAGATCCGGGGCAATGGCGTTGACGCGCACTCCGGTTCGACCGATCTCCACACCAAGGCTCCTGGTGAACTGTGTCAGCGCGGCCTTGTATGCCGAGTACATCGTGTGGCCCGGGATCGCTCGATGCGCCTCCACCGTCGTCAGGTTCACGATCGATCCACCCAAACCGCGGTCGATCAAGCCGGGAAGCAGGGCATGGGTCAGACGCACGACGTGATCGAAATTGATGCTGCCGGCCTCGGACCAAAAATCGGGATCCGTACCGGTGAACTCTGTCGGCGGGTTCAGGAAATGACCCACATTGTTCACAAGGACGTCCGGGGCGAACTCGGTCAACGCGACGGGGACTTCCCGCGTCCGCACGTCGTACTCGAGATAGTTGATCGAACCACCTGCAGCCGAGTCGAATTCGACGTCGCCAAGAGGAGCCACGTCGACAACCAGAACTGACGCGCCATGCGATGCAAATGCTCGAACAATCGCTGCGCCGATTCCCTGGGAACCGCCTGTGACCACTGCCTTCTTACCCACCAACATCGGCCCTGGGGAGTACGCCGATCCGACCACCACGAACACACCCTTCTGCAGTTCGATGTGAAGCACTTCGGCGTACCGTCACACATCGAACGGCAAAACGGGCGCAAAGTTCTCACTCAGTGGTAGCCGCGACACCCCACCTGCTCGAACCGCCGAGTCGCCCATTCAAATAGTGCGGAATCTCGGCTGCCCGTATCGGCATTCCCTCGAGGTACCCCTGGATCACGTCACATCCGCACTCGGTCACTATCGCGCGCTGCCTCTCCGTCTCCACGCCCTCGGCGACGGTGTCCAGCCCCAGAGACTTGGCAATCGCGATGACGGCTCGCAAGACAGCGAACCTCGAATTCGAGGGATCCGCGTCCAGCGGTGCGACGAACGCCCGATCGATCTTCAACCGATCGAGCGGCAGCCGGGCCAAGCTGGCAACCGAGGAGAACCCGGTGCCGAAGTCGTCCATCGCAATGGCGATGCCGAGCGCCGAGAGCTGTACCAACACATCTCGGTCGGCGTCGTCGATGACCAACGATTCGGTCACCTCGATCTCGAGTCGGCTGGGGTGGAGGTTCACCTCGATCAGTGTCCGGCGTACCGAGTCGACGTATCGACTCGAACGCAGTTGCACCTGAGAAACATTGACGGCAACCCGAATGTCCTCCGGCCACGTTGTCGCCGCCGTGCAGGCAGCCCTCAGAACACCTGCACCGATCGGCACGATCAAGCCGGTTTCCTCGGCGACCGAAATGAAGTCTCCCGGCGAGACGAGACCTGAAGTCGGATGGTTCCACCGCAGCAGAGCCTCGAACCCGACAACAACTCCCGTCGCGGCCGAGACCTGTGGCTGATAAACCAACTCGAACTCTTCGTCGATCAACGCACGACGAAGATCCAACAATGCCCTGGCCCTACCCGTCGCACGATCCCGCAAAGTCGCATCGAAGGCGCGAATCTGGTTCCGACCGCTCTCCTTTGCGTGGTAAAGCGCGAGGTCCGCGACAATCACCAGGTCTTCGAGGCTGTCGGCGTCGTCGGGCATCGAGCCGTACCCCAGACTGGCACGAATGCGAATCTGGTTGCCGACCAGTGAAAATGGTCGTTCGAATGAGTCGAGAATCGTTTGGAATCTCTTCTCCACCTCATCTGCACTCCCGATGTCGTCGAAGGCTAGGTCGTCGAAGGCGATGGCGAACTCGTCACCCCCCAGTCGGCCACAGATCTCGTTCGATCGCAGAACGCTGTGCAGTCTGCCGGCAACATCGCGAAGCACGTCGTCTCCGATGTGGTGTCCCAACCGGTCGTTGATCGACTTGAAGTTGTCCAGATCCAGAATTGCCAGCCACACCCTGTGTCCGTCCCGAATCCGCGAAGACAGTTGAGCGTTGAAGCTGTACCGATTTCTGAGACCGGTCAACGAATCGATCTCTGCCAATCGCAAGATGTTCTGGCGCTGGTGATACGAGTGCGTGATATCGGATCCGACACCGCGCCACCCGTAGGTCGCCCCATCGCCACTGCCCGGGTGACCTGACATCGACCACCAGCGAGTATCGCCCCGAACGACGACCTGCATGGTGAGGTCCCGAAACGCCGTCCCGGCTTGAAAATTCGCGGCGAGGAGATCAAGGGACTTCCTGCCCACATCTGTTCGGGACACGCCGATCCCGATCAGGATCTCGTGCATTGTGCGGCCCCGAATCTGTGCTGCCGGCAAACCGACCTGCTCGGCGAATCGATACGACACGGTACTGGCGATACCGCGCGAATCGGTCTCCCAGAGCCAATCCTGTGCTCCGTCTTCGAGATCGTTGAGCAACAACTCGACGAGATCTCGTTCGTCCTCGGCTATGAGTTCGGCGCGTAGCCGTCTCTCGAAAAGTTTGGCCAACAGCAAAGTTCCGCTGTAGAGCGAACCTACAAAGACGACCAGCACCCCGATCAGCACGAAACGCGATGTGCCCGGTTCCGTCCAGAACGCCCCGGCCAACCCGACTCCCACCAGGCTGATCCAGACCACAGTGATTCCGCGAAACATCATGGTGGGAAACACGCCGACCGCGATCCCACCGATCAAGGTCGAGCTCAGTACCAACTCGTCACGAGGATCGAGCATCGGAAAGAGAACGAGAGCCAAGCACGCCAGGAGCACTCCCCAGACAATGATTTCGACTGTGAGTACCACCAGTTCGGTGGTCTGGGACTCGGAGACGCCGAGACGCGAGCGCCGGAGCCAATACACACTGAATCCAGCGCTCGACAACAGCATGACGCTCGACCAGGCGAAGGTGAACCATCCGGAATCCACCGGTAGAAGCACCACGATCGCTGACAACGCAACCGCTGCGGTCAGAAACGACCACGGCAGTACGCGCGCGGTGAACCGCAGTCGTCGATCGAGTAGGCGACGGCGATCGTAATCCGAGAGGTGTTGTTCCGTGCCGCTGCGACCGAGTTTGCGCACCGACGTCTCGACACGACGCCTACGGAGTACTGCCGGGTCATCCACGTCGGCCTGCTACCGCCGCTGCGACCGCGTCGACCGACATGGCTCCGCCGGCGATGTATCCCTGAACAGTCCTCACCCTTGCAGCGGCCACGGACTTCAAGTCTTCCTCACCGTCGACTCCCGAGACGACGACCTCCATTCCCAACGCGTCGACCAGATCCACGACAGCTTCGAGGATCGACCGTCCACCAGGCACTGCACCCGAAATGGAGCGCTCTATCCGGACTCGGGTGAACGGAAGGCCGGACAGTGATGCGAGCGAGGAGAATCCGGCGCCGAACTCGTCCACGGTCAGCGCGATTCCCATGTCCGCGATGGCGTGCAACGCAAACTTGGACTCGTCGGTGATCGCCGATGATTCGTTGAGTTGGAGCTCGAGCTGATGTGCACTGACACCTGATCGTCGAAGCGAGTCCCCTATCGCGACGACAAAGGAATCCGATTCGAGCTGACGCGTCGATACCGCGACGGCTACCCGCAGGTGATCAGGAAGGCGGGACGCCGCCTCGCAGGCCAACTCGAAGACGGTAGTCCCCAGTGAGTACGCCAAACCGGTGTCGTCTGCGACGCTCATGAATTCGGCGGACGTAACGGCACCGAGGCGGGCGTTGTGCCAGATCACGCGGACTTCCACGGCCACGATCTCGCGGGAAACCACGTCGATCCTGGGCAACAGCTCGAGTTCGAGGTCCTTCTCCGCGACAGTGTTTCCCAGATCTTCGAGCAGGCGGGCCCGCCGATCGGCCACGGACTTCATCGAGTCTCGATATTCACGTACGGCCCCGCGCCCGGATTCCTTTGCCGCGAACAAAGCCAGGTCCGCAGCGCCCATCATCTCGTCGGCGGAGGACGGCAGCTCGTCGGGGAGGTAGTACCCGATGCTGCATCCGATCTCCAACCGCGTACCGGCCACTGTGATCGGCTCGTGCAGAGTTTCGATGTAGCGGCCGAGCAGAGTACGAACTTGTGAGCTGTCACCCACATCGGTGAAAAGAACCGCGAACTCGTCTCCCCCCAGACGTGCGAACAACTGTGACACCCCGCCGGCTTCGGACAGGCGATCCGCGACCTCTCGCAGAACCGCGTCGCCAACGGTGTGTCCCAGTGTGTCGTTGACCGACTTGAAGTTGTCGAGGTCGAGCATGGCCAACGCGAGACCACTTTCGCTTGTGTACGGCTCGCGCAGCAGTCGCTCGAGCTCGGTCCAGAAGCTGTGCCGGTTCGGCATACCGGTGAGTGCGTCCACACGACCCATCCGCACGATCTCGTCACTCTGCAGTTTTACTTCCGTGACGTCGGAACCGACTCCTCGCCAGACGAACTCGTCGGGTGTACGGCCGGGGCGCGGGCGTCCGGAGATCTGCCACCACCGAATTTCACCGTGAACTCGGACCGGAACGAGCACGTCGACGAATGCGGTCTTCGTGTGGCGGGCCTGCTGCAACTCCATCAGCGCATCGATCCCGCCGGGGATCCGTAGGGTGCCCAACTCCATGAACAGGTCCTGCCACGCCGTTCCCTGCAACTCGGTGGAGTCCAGCCCCGCTTCGACCGCGAGCCGCGTCGGGATTCGGTTGAACTTGCCTTTCTGGTCCGTCTCCCACACGAAGTCCCCGGCGTTGCCTTCGAAGTCTTCGAGAAGCATCTGCACGACCGATCGTTCCGACGCGGCGCTCAATTCAGCTCGATAGCGAGATTCCAGGTTGCCCGAGACCACTATCGTGCCGCCGATCAGAGCCGCGCCATAGGCGATCATTCCAATGAGAATTCGTTCGAACTCGGGTCCCGGCTGAAGCCAGAATGCCACCCCGAGGATTATCAGATTGGACAGGACCCAGGTGACCCCCACCACTCGCAACATCGCGGTGGCCACGGCTCCGGCACCGGTGATCGATGTGGTGACCGCTATCAGGATCAGATCGCCGGAATCGTCCAGGATCGGGTACAGGACCAGGGCGAGCGAGGAATACAGGATCCCGACTACAGCAAATTCGACGATGAGAAACGCGTAGGACATCCGGTACGTGGGTGTGATCAGGTTGAAATGAATGGCGAGACCCACGCACATCCCCACCAACCCGATCACGCCGGACAGAAATGGCCACAGGCTTGGTAACAGTCCGCTGTCCGGCGGAATCACATACAACGTCAGCCCGAGTGTGACGACGAGGTGGACGGCAGCGGCCCATGGCAGCACGCCGAAGGTGACGGCTATCTGCTCGCGAGTGACGTCATCGCGCTGGGCGGGCGTCAGTCTTTCTCTCTGGTGGGGTTGAAGAAGAGACAGGACTGACATCTCTTACCTCCCGCTCCCACGACGCAATTGAATCGGACGTCCGACTCAGCAATTCTTCCGTAATTGGACTTTGCCGTGTCAACCAGTGCGTCCACCCTATTTCGGAGTCGCGTCTGCCCACAGACACAGTAATCAGCAAACTGCTGGTCTGCCGCAAGTTGGCGCCGCAAGTTTGATGCCCATGGGTTGAAATCAGACATGAGGGACAATGGCCGGAGGTCGCCGATCACGTCGGTGGAGATTCCTCGACGGGTAACACGATCGGACTCATTCGAGTTCAGACAAGGACTATCACGATGGCAATCGACTACACCCGACGTTCCGGCGAGTCCACTCCGTCGCAAGCACCGGTCAGCCTGAGCAAGATCACGCTCACAAAATCGGCGCCGACGGTCAACCTCGCGAAGGCGGGTGAACGACAAGGCAATATGCGCGTGAACCTCAACTGGTCACAGGGGGCACCACCGAAGAAGACCGGTTTTCTCGCCAAGCTCGCCGGCGCAGGCTCTGGTGCGGTCGACCTGGACCTCGGATGCCTCTACGAACTTGCCGACGGGTCCAAGGGAGTAGTTCAGGCCTTGGGTAACAGTTTCGGTTCACTGACTTCTCCGCCCTACATCTCCCTCGACGGCGACGACCGCAGTGGTGCGAACACCGGCGGCGAGAACATGCACGTCAATCTTGGTGATCCAAGCGCTTTCCGGCGAATCCTGATCTTCGCGATGATCTACGACGGCGCTCCCAACTGGGCGGCCGTGGACGGCGTCGTCACCTTGTATCCCACCAACGGGCCGGAGGTGGAAGTGCGACTCGACTCCGCGAGCAACCAGGAGCGACTGTGCGCGATCGCGCTCATCCAAAGTTCAGGTCAAGGCGTGACGGTGACGCGCGAAGTGCAGTACATCAACGGCAGTCAGTCCGATCTCGACCGTGCGTACAACTGGGGTATGAAATGGGCTGCCGGACGAAAGTAGGGGCTGCGGACGAGGCCTCCCCCATCCGAATGACAATGTCCGAATCATCCACAATGTCGCAAGTTACTGGATAGTGTCGAGAAGTGGGGTCGGACATGAGGGGTCACGCTCGACACCGATAGTGGGTCGGTGACGCTATGTGCTTGGCGGCGCCGACGTTCGACCGGAAAGGCCCTCGATTTCCCCCGAGATCGAGGGCCTTTTCGTATCTTGCGTCACTGTTCGCACCCTTTCATTAGTTGATCGTTAAACTAGGCGTTCGTCCAACATGCACCGATGGAGAACGTGAATGTCCACGAATTCAGATCGACGCCCGCGCCTGCCCGTGAGAATCGCCTACCTCGCCGCAGGAGTTCTCTTTGTCGCCGCCATGCTCCTGTTGGCAAGCGTCGTCAACCCTGATCGGGACCGCGATTTCTCGATGAACCACGTCCCCGCGGGGACGTCGACGACCGCCTTCGCCGCAACGTCCGACCTCGGCTAACGAAGGTACCGGTACGTAAGTGGCGCACGTCACGAACTGTGGGTAGTTTCAACGCCGATGGTTCGCCGTAGGTCGGTATTGAGAGGGACGGCCAACCACTGCCCTGCCTGGTTGCCCCACCCAAGCAGGCAGGGCACCCCAGATCAGGCAGGCACCGCCGATAATTTAAGCCTCAAGTAACTGTTACCCGGGAAAGACTTGTATCAAACCGGGACGAATCGTACATTTCATCCGGCAGTCGGCCTTCGTCCGACGCCTTTGCCGTCAATGTCGACGGAACTTCTCTGAACACCACCACAAGTCGGCCACTTGTCGTGACCGCATTCGTCCTCGCGAAAGGCTCGCCCATGTTCGATTTCTTCGGCGCAATCTCCGGCTTCTTCGGTCTACTGTTCGGCACCGGCTCGTCGAGCGGGAGCTCGGGAGGAAGCAGCGACGCACCCGTCGCCCCGCCTACCTGATCCACAAGCCTCACCCGGCACCGATCCGCCGGGTGAGGCTCTCGCGAATCTCCTTGAAACACAACGTAACAGCACTTCAACTCCACCGACTTTTCTGCGGATCCACGCCGACGCACTCCGGCGTCCGGACAGTTTCACCACATCGCCTGCAGTAATGGGTCCTGTGTCCGCCATTCTCCGTCGAGGCACACCCGCAGACCTCCCAACCGACAAGGCATGTGTTCGCCGTGAGCCGGTGTCCGTTGGGGCAGCAGTCCGGGGATTGCTCGGTCAACCGCATCTCCACATTTTCGCACACATGTTCGACAACTTGGTACTGCACGCTGCACATTCGATTGCACCGGCCGCTTCCGGTCGGCCCGAGCGCAACTATCCCTTCCGTCACTTCGGTCTGCTTTAATACGAAGGCTTTGTCGGGGGTTTACCAATGTCCGAAGTTGTCGAGTTTCTGCGAGCACACGCAGGCGAACACGGGGTTGAACTATGGGTTTCTTCACGAAGGCGGCTGTGACTGCTCTAGCGGTCGCTGCAGTCGGAGCATCAACAGGGATCGCATCAGCTGATCCGTCGACCGACGTGAATTACGAAGCGAAGGTCGTCGACAAGTCGATCGTCACCACCATCGACGCCGGGCTGTTCAAGGTGTCCAGCGACGGCAAGTCCGTCGTCTTGCAGGACAGCAAGGGAGCCGACCTTGTTTCCCTGCCTCTCGCATACAACCTCGGGGATCTACAGTTCCCCTTCGATCGCACGATCAGTGAAGACGGTAAGACCCTCACGCTGACACCGATCACCGATTCTGCGAAGGCAACACCTCGACCCGAGAGTGCGCCTGCGGCAAAGGAATGGACGCCCGTCGCCTCGCCCGAGGAGAATGATCGGGCGATTGCGCACTTCCAGAGCCAACTCGGCCTCGGCACTCAGGTCGGCAGCCTGCTCGGCACCATCGTCGGCGCCGGAATCGGTTGCGCTGTCGGCGCTCCGCTGGGCTTGACCATCGTCGGACTCCCCGTCGCCGCGGCACTGTGCCTGGGTGGCCTCGCAACAGGCGCCGGAATCGGCGGTGTCGCCGGAACGATCCTCGGCGGCGGCGGCGCGGCTGTCGTAGCCGGCATCGATCTCGTCAACACGCTGAATGCTCCTGCCGGGACGACCGTCTGGGCTCAGTAGCCACGTGGTGGTCAGTCGCTGCTCCACGGAAAGCCCCGCCCGCCCGAAGAGGACGAGCGGGGTTTTTCGATTCAATGTGCAGGAGGATCTACGTGGTGCCCCCAGTCGGACTCGAACCGACACTTGACGGATTTTAAGTCCGTTGCCTCTGCCAATTGGGCTATGGGGGCCTTGCCGCACCCGACGGGTCGGGTGCGGCAGGGATCAGACTATCGGGTCGGTCTGAGCTACCGACATCGCGATGCCGTCGAGTATGTCGTGTTCGCTGACAACCAGTTCGGCGATCCCGGCTTTGGCTTCGAACGCTTGAGCCAGCACCGTGGTGATGATCGCTCCGCCGCCGATGACGTCCACCCGCCCCGGATGCATCGGGCCGAAGGCAGCACGATCAACCCGAGGCATAGCAATGAGACGCTCGCACACGTCGAACAGTTGATTGAACGAAATCCTCGACAGGTGCACCTTCTCGGCGTCGTACTCCGGAAGTTCCTGCGCGATCGCGGCCAGCGTCGTCATGGTTCCAGCGACACCCACCCACGTGTGCGCCTTCTCGACGGGTACGGCCTCGAACGCCTCGGCAAGTTTCGCGGTCGCGAAAGCCGTCGCCTCGGAAACCTGCTCTGCTGTAGGCGGATCCGACGGTAAGCACCGCTCCGTGACGCGCACACAGCCGATGTCGGTGGAGTACGCAGCCTGGACGCCCGACGTGTCGCCGAGGACAACTTCGGTGGATCCGCCGCCAAGATCGACGACCACGAACGGGCCCTCGGACGGATCAAGTTCTCCCACAGCACCGCTGAACGAGAGGCGCGCCTCTTCGTCGCCGGTGATGACCTCTGCTCCGGATCCGGGAATCACCGCGCCGAGCACGTCCCGCGTCATCGTGAAGAAGTCTTCCCGATTCGCAGCGTCGCGAGTAGCCGAGGTGGCGACCATGCGAACGGCGGTTGCTCCGGCATCGGCGATCATCGACGCGTACTCGACCAGCGCGACCCGGGTGCGTTCGATGGCCTCGGGCGCGAATGCCCCTGTCGCATCAACACCTTGACCGAGTCGCACGACGCGCATCTCGCGCCGGACATCCACCAGACGACCGTCGGCGCCGACGTCCGCGATCAGCAGTCGAATGGAGTTGGTACCGCAATCGACTGCGGCGACACGGCGAGTCACCGGTCGGTGTTGTCGGCATCGTCGATGCCAGGCCAGTCCGCGGGAATTGCAGTGCCGCGCAGCTTTCCGTGACCGGCCAACGCGACGGACTCGTCACCGAGCGGATTGACGCCGGGTCCCTTGGCAAGCGAATGTGCCATCAGCACGTGCAGGCACTTGACACGATCCGGCATCCCACCGCCGGCAAAGTCGGTTCCCAGAGATTCGATCGCGTCCCGCTCGGCAAGGTACGACTCGTATGCCCGTCGATAGGCCGCGGCAAGTTCCGGATCCTGGGTCAGGCGTTCGGTCATTTCACGCATGACGCCGGCGGATTCCTGACGGCTCGCTTCGGCAGTCAGTCGCGGGTCCGTGAGGTAGTACAACGTCGGGAACGGTGTTCCGTCCGGAAGTTTGGGGGCGGTCTTGACCACGCCCGGCTGACCGTCCGGGCTGCGGTACGCGATCTCGATCACTCCGCGTGGCTCACGGCCCAATTGAGCGGCAACGGCGTCGAGATCCGCTTGTGAAACCTGTGGGGAATTTTCGGACGTGTTGCTCACCCGGTGGGTACTCCTTGTTCTTCTGGCTCTATCGGCGCCAACGGCATCGGGGCCGGTGTCGTCGTCTCGGGAACCACTGGCGGTTCCGAAATCGTTTGCCACAGATCGCGATACCACGGACCTGTGAGCGGTGTTTCCTTTTCCTGCTTCTTCTCGGGTTCCTTGTAGTCACCGGGAAGCTGAACCTGGAACGGGGTCTCGCCCGGTTTGACGTACCGAAGGCGTTCTCGTGCAAGAGCTTCGATGTACGCAGGGTCGTCGAAGCGCGCGTTCTGCCCTTGCAGCTTTCGCAGCTCTTCCTCGAGTACCTGACGTTCCGCCGCCACCTGCGCGGCATCCGAACGCTGGCTGATGTAAGTACGGAGCGGCACTGCCAGTGTCAGCGCCAGCATGAGCACAACCATCGCGAGCACAACTGCCCGACTGGTGGACAAGCCGAAAATGGTGTTGTCCGACTTCGGAAGCCGAGACCAGAACTTGTTGGTTCCGCTCTTCCCCCGGGCCGACTTCGACCCTCGCGCCGACGCTTTCTCGGCGGAGACCCCCGGTTGCGCGGGGTCTGTCACAGCGGAATCGACTGCTTCCGGATCTACCGAAGGTTCCGACACGCGTGGGCGTCGGGCACTGTCCCGACGCGCACGCGACGGTGTGTCCCCACGACGGGAACCACGACCCCCCGGACTTCCGCCGGGGGATCGTGGCTTACCGCGCTGTGCAGACACTACTGAATCTTAGATTTCCGTCAGGCCTCGAAAGCGAAGCGCGGGAACGCAACCTCGCCGGCGTAACGTGCTGCGTCGCCGAGGTTTTCCTCGATGCGCAGCAGCTGGTTGTACTTGGCAACGCGCTCGCTGCGTGCCGGAGCACCGGTCTTGATCTGGCCGCTGCCGACGGCAACCGCGAGGTCGGCGATGGTGGTGTCCTCGGTCTCGCCGGAACGGTGGCTCATCATCGTCTTGTAGCCGTTGCGGTGAGCGAGATCGACGGCATCGAGGGTCTCGGTCAGGGTGCCGATCTGGTTGACCTTCACCAGGAGTGCGTTGGCCGCACCCTTGACGATGCCTTCTTCGAGGCGCTCGGGGTTGGTGACGAAGAGGTCGTCGCCGACGAGCTGGATCTTGTTGCCGATCTGATCGGTGAGTGCGACCCAGCCGTCCCAGTCGTCTTCGTCGAGCGGATCCTCGATGGAAACGAGCGGGTAGGCGTCGATGAGCTCGGCGTAGAACGCCGCCATCTCGGCCGCGGTGCGGTTCTTGCCCTCGAACTTGTAGCCGGTGCCGTCGGTGTAGAACTCGGTGGCAGCGACGTCGAGAGCGAGCGCGACGTCGGTACCCAGCTTGAGGCCGGTCTTGTTCACGGCGATCGTGATGAGGTCGAGTGCTTCCTTGGTGCCTGCGACGTCGGGCGCGAATCCGCCTTCGTCGCCGAGACCGGTGGAGAGGCCCTTCTCCTTGAGAACCGACTTCAGGGAGTGGTAGACCTCGGCGCCCCAGCGCAGCGATTCCTTGAAGCTCGGTGCGCCGATGGGAGCAACCATGAACTCCTGGACGTCGACGCCGGTGTCTGCGTGCGCGCCACCGTTGAGGATGTTCATCATCGGGACAGGGAGAACGTGAGCGTTGGGGCCACCGACGTAGCGGAACAGCTCGAGGCCCGAGGACTCGGCGGCGGCGCGAGCCACGGCAAGCGAGGCACCGAGCAGAGCGTTTGCGCCGAGACGCGACTTGTCCGGGGTGCCGTCCGCGTCGAGCAGCGCCTGGTCGACCGTGCGCTGCTCGGTTGCGTCGATGCCGATGATGGCAGGAGCGATCTCGCCGAGCACAGCCTCCACGGCCTTCTCGACGCCCTTTCCGCCGTAGCGTGCGCCACCGTCGCGCAGTTCGACGGCTTCGTGCTCACCCGTCGAAGCGCCGGACGGCACCGCAGCCCTGGCGAAACTTCCGTCTTCGAGCAGAACCTCGACCTCAACCGTGGGGTTACCACGGGAATCAAGGATCTCGCGAGCTCCGACCTGCTCAATACTGGCCACTGTGTGGTTCTCCTTCGAATGGGCTTCGCATTGGGGCACGCTCTGCGTGCTTGACACTTGGGCTCCGACCCCTCCGGTCGAAAGAGGACCACGATCGCGGCTGGGCCTCTGCAGTGCCAGCACCTCTGTAGTGCCAGCACACAGCCTAACCGCACGGGCCGAAGGCTTCTTTATCGACGCGCGGTCACGGGTCCGACCTGCGGATCGATCACCGTCAGTCCGGCCGTACCCCGACTGAATACGCCGACGCACGATCACGAACGAGCGCGAGATAGTCGCCCGAGAGGTTGTACGCCATCAGTGCCTGCTGCCATCCGGCAGCGGAAGTGAGGTCTCCCCCGCGTGCACACAGGTAGCGGGCGGCCGTGAGGGCAGCGTCGTCGATGTTGTCGGGGTCCACCCGGCCGTCGCCGTTGGCGTCGACTCCCCATTTGAGCCACGTCTCGGGGATGAACTGCATGGGCCCCATCGCACGGTCGTGCACTGGATCGCCGTCCATCGCCCCGCCGTCGGTATCGGGGATCTCGGCAACTCCCGGGCCACCGTCGAGAGGGATTCCCCGAATGATCGGAGCAACCTGGCCGAACGCGTCGACCGACGAGCCGTCGTAGGTCCCGTGGCGGCTCTCGACGCTGCCGATACCGGCCAAAGTTGTCCACCCGATTCCGCAGCCGGGAAGCGTCTCGGCCATGACCGCAGCGGCGTACCCGTAGGCCTCGAGTGCCGTCGTCCCGATCCCGATGTCGTCCGACAATCCCGCTGCCCAGTCGGCGAGTTGATCAGCACTGCGGCCGGGAGCATCGATGTCGATCGGCGGCGTCGGAGCGCCGGTACCTGGGGGTATTCCCTCCGGAATGGCCACTTTCGGTTCGTTCGATCCGCAAGCCACTACGCCTGCGCCCAGCAAAGCCGTTCCGGCAGCTACTGCTGCTACGGCTCGCGAGAGACGCCGGGGACTTCTGCGGTCAGCGGGGGTTCGGTACACCCTTCCATCATCCACATGTGAACGAACTACTCCCGAATCCATTGGTAAAGAACAGCAAAAGTACAGGTGAGGGCATGGTTCGCCGTCGATGATGGAGTATCTTCTTCTGAGTTAAGGCTGGCCTAGCCTCACGAACTTGTCCGAAGCTGTTACACCCTTCCTGTCAGGAGTCGCCCGTGCCCGTGTCGGTACTCGCTGCCGCGAGCACACCATCAGTTGCCACCCAGTTATTCGGCAGTGGCCTGATCGGTCTGCGCGAAGGCCTCGAAGCGGGCATCGTGGTGATGATTCTCGCCGCCTACCTCGTGAAGGCGCAGCGCAAGGACGCACTGAAATGGGTGTGGCTCGGCGTCGCGATCGCCGTCGCGATGGTGGCGATCATCTTCTTCGCGATCCACTACGGAACGTCGACGGTCGACGGCCTGACCGCAGAGATCATCGCGGGCGTTGCCTCCCTGATCGCCGTCGTCATCGTCACGATCATGGTCCTGTGGATGCGTACGGCAGCGAAGAACATTTCCGGAGATCTCAAGGCGGGGATGGAAAAGGCGCTCATTGCCGGACCCGTCGCCATTTTGTCGCTGGCATTCTTCGCGGTCGGTCGTGAAGGCGTCGAGACAGCGTTGCTCATGGTGGGGTACGCAGAGAACACCGCCGGCAGCTCCTGGCCGCTGGTCGGACTGCTCCTCGGAATTCTCTTGGCCGCCGTCTTGACCGTCGCCATGTACTTCGGCGCCCTCCGTCTCAACCTCACGACGTTCTTCCGGTACACGGCGATCTTCCTCATCGTCGTAGCCGCCGGAATCCTCTCGTACGGTGTTCGCGCTCTGCAGACCGGAAACGTCCTGCCGGGCGGTTCGAATCTCGCGTTCAACCTGACACCCGGCTACGACCCGTCGACCTGGTACGGCACCGTCCTCGCCGGAATCTTCAACTTCCGCCCGGACCCGACCGTCCTGCAAGCCGTCGCATGGCTCGTCTACCTCGTAGCCGTCCTAGCACTCTTCCTGCGTCCCCTTCCGTCGAAGCCAACCGAGCCGACGGCCCCGCCCGCGCACGACACACACGTTCCCGAAAAATCCTGAGAGGCATTGCCGACATGCGTAAATCCACCCTCGTACTGGCCACGGCTGCGGTACTTCCCTTCTCCCTCGCCGCGTGCACCGAGAAGACGACGGCGAACGACGGCGACATCACGGTCACCGCCACCGACGACTCATGTGAGGTCAGCGCCACGACGGGGACGACCGGCACGTCGACCTTCCAGGTGACGAACAACGGCTCCAAGGTCACCGAGTTCTACGTCTTCGCCGAGGGCGATCGAGCGATGGGCGAAGTCGAGAACATCGGCCCCGGCCTTACCCGGCAGCTGATCGTCTCCCTCCCCGAGGCTGCGACCTATCAACTCGCGTGCAAGCCGGGCATGGTCGGAACCGGCATCCGTCAGGACTTCGTCGTCACGGGCGATTCGCAGGCGGCCACCGACGAGAGCGGCCAACTCGCCGAAGCTGCCGACGGCTACCGGAGGTACATCCGCAGCCAGATCGTCGCGCTGCAGGACACCGCAGCTCAGTTCGTCGCCGCCGTCCAGTCCGGCAACGTCGACCAGGCGAAGGCACTCTTCCCGATCGCACGTACCTACTACGAGCGCATCGAACCCGAAGCCGAGAGCTTCGGCGAACTCGATCCCAAGCTGGACCTGCGCGAAGCGGATCTGGAGCCCGGTCAGGTCTGGACGGGATTCCACCGCCTCGAGAAGGATTTGTGGGTGACCGGGCTTCAGCCGGATACCAACGCGGTCGCCGATCAACTGCTCGAAGACATTCAGTATCTTGCCGACCAGCTGAATGCCGAGGATTACACGATCGATCCAACCAAGATCGCCGGCGACGCCCAAGGACTGCTCGACGAGATCTCGACTTCCAAGATCACCGGCGAGGAAGACATCTTCTCGCACACCGACCTGTGGGATTTCCAGGCCAACGTCGACGGCTCGCAAGCGGCGATCGCGGCACTGAACCCGATTCTGCAGGAACGTGATCCCGAGCTCGCCCAGCGCATCGCTGACCGATTCGCCGACCTCGACGCTGCGCTGGCGCAGTTCCGGGTCGGCGACGGATTCGTGTACTACGACACCGTCACCGAGGCGCAGCGTCAGGAACTCTCGCGTAAAATCGATGCACTGTCCGCCGAGGTCAGCCAGGTCCAGGAAGTAGTCGCGGGACAGTAGATGACTGATTCACCAGAAGGCACACCCGCTGCGGAAAACGCAGCACCGCACGCAGTCTCACGGCGCCGACTGTTCGGCGCCGTGGGGGCCGGCGCCGTCCTGGCCGGTGCCGGTGCCGTCATCGGGCGGGTGACCGCCGACGAGAGTTCCGGCGCCGATCACGCAGACGTGGTCGCCTTTCGCGGCGAGCACCAGGCAGGCATCACGACGCCGGCCCAGGATCGTATGCACTTCGTCGCTTTCGATGTGACGACGAAGTCGCGCGACGAACTGATCACGCTGCTGCAGACGTGGACGGCGATGGCCGAACGAATGACGGCGGGTCAGGAAGCAACCGAAGACGGAGCGACCGGCGACGGTCCGTATGCACCACCGAGCGATACGGGTGAGGCACTCGATCTCGCGCCGTCGCAACTCACCCTGACCATCGGATTCGGACCGTCACTTTTCGACGACCGTTTCGGGCTCGCAGACAAGAAACCTGCTGCCCTGCTCGATCTCCCCCACTTCCGTGCGGACAACCTCGACCCGAATCGGAGCGGGGGCGACATCGCCATCCAAGCGTGCGCCAACGATCCCCAGGTTGCCGTCCATGCGATCCGCAACCTCGCGCGAGTCGCGTTCGGGACCGCGTCGGTCAAATGGTCGCAACTCGGGTTCGGACGAACATCCTCGACCTCGACGACGCAGGCGACGCCACGAAATCTGTTCGGGTTCAAGGACGGAACAGCCAACATCAAGGCGGAAGATCCAAACGCACTCGCCCAGCACGTCTGGGTTGATCCCACTGACGATCAGGCCTGGATGGCGGGCGGATCATTCCTCGTCGCCAGACGAATCCGCATGCTGATCGAGCAGTGGGATCGCGCAGTACTCAAGGAACAGGAAGCTGTCATCGGCCGCTCCAAACGGAGCGGAGCGCCGCTCGGTGGCAAGGACGAGTTCGACGAGCTCGATCTCGATTCCAAAATGGGACACGACTTCGTCATCCCGGAGGATTCACACGTGCGCCTGGCCTCTGCCGAGGAACTCGGTGGGATTCAGATCTTGCGCCGCGGATACAACTTCACGGACGGCTCCGATGGCTTCGGCCACCTGGACGCGGGACTGTTCTTCGTTGCGTACTGCCGGAATCCGGTCGAGCAGTTTGTTCCGATGCAGCAAAACCTTTCACGACACGATGCGCTGAACGAATACATCCAGCACGTCGGTTCTGCGGTCTTCGCTTGCCCCGGCGGTCTCGCCGACGGGAGCTACTGGGGCTCCGCGCTGTTCGCGTAGCCGAACACCGGGACACCGGTCCAGGTTGCGATCTCGGAACGAAATCTGCGCACGGAGTACTTCTCGTACGAGCGGGCACCATTCACGTCCACTGCGGCGACATCTCGGATGCACTCGGCCACCGATTCCCAACTGTCGTCGTGGAAATGGAGTCCGTCGACACCAGGTGTCACGGTTTCCGAAGCTCCCCCGATGCTGTTCGTAATCACGCGCGCACCCGCAGCCATTGCCTCCACCGGCATGATTCCGAAGTCTTCGATCGCCGGAAAGACGTATGCGAGTGCCTGCTGATACAGCGCAAAAAGCAACGCATCCGAGGGGCGCCGAACAATTCGAACGGGAACCGACGCAGAGTCAGCCATCGCGCGGAGCCGATCCTCTTCCGGGCCCGACCCTGCGATGACAGCAGCCGTTCCGGCCCGCTCGGCTGCCCGGATCACCCAGTCCAAACGCTTGTACGGAATGAACCTCGAGGCACCGAGAACGAATGGCGAGGGAAAACTGGATAGTAGCTGAATTTCGTTTTCGCTCAATCGGGACCGCCAATCCTCGACGGCGGAGATCCGGTCGACGTCCACCGGAGGGTGGATGACCCGTGATTGCACGCCCCAGGCTCGCTCAACCCGTCGACTGACGAACACACTGTTCGCTGCGAACGAGGCTCCCTCCGACGCTCTTTTGCGGTCGATCTTGCGCAGAATGGGTGATCCCAGCCTCGCGAGTGGCGAGTTTCCACGCTCGTCCAGTTCGGGATTCCACACGTACCTGGCGGGGGTGTGCACGTAGACGAATTTCCGGAATCGCGCAGACTGCTCCCTGAATGTTGCGTGATGGGCAAACACGTGGGAGCTGATCAGCGCGAAGTCATAGCCGCGGTTCTCCAACCCTCGCCAGGTGAACGGCATGACAGGCAATGAGAGCGCTTTGCTACGACGCAATGGCGTTGCAGCGAGCACACTTTCGTTGACATCGGTTGTCGAGTAACGCCCGGGAGCATCGTTCCACAGACAATAGAGGTCAGCGTCCGGATAACAGTTGACGAACTCGTCCAGCACCTTCTCTGCGCCGCCCGAACGCTCTATCCATTCATGGACGAGTACACCTGACATTTTCGGACTCCTATGCGCTTTTTTGGCGCTTCACAAACCTAGAGATTGCCGGATCGGCATCAAACAGACTACTGGTATGTTTACTAGCAACATACAGGCAACCGATCTTGACCGGAGTGATCACCATCGAGACTCAACTGGCCACGTGGTTCGGGTCGGCAGACAGGCCGTTGCTCGGATTCGTTCACGTGCCCTCTTCAGGAACTGTCCGAGAAGCCGTGGTCATGTGTCCCCCGCTGGGCAAGGAGCACATCGACACCTATCGCGGCATGCGACTTCTCGGCGAAAAACTCGCGGCACAGGGTATGGCCGCTTTTCGTTTCGAGTACGCGGGAGTCGGCGACTCGGCCGGTGCCGAAGACGATCCTGACGCTCTCACCCTCTGGCTGAAGAGCATCGTCAGCGCTGTGGACTATGTCCGACGAGCGGGCGCGGAATCCGTCAGCATCGTCGGACTGAGAGTTGGGGCCCTCCTGGCAGCGTCGGCATTGCAGGAGTGCGGACACGTCAACTCGATAGTCCTGTGGGACCCAATTCTGACCGGCCGCAACTACCTCAGGGAACAACGTGCGTTCTACGCGATCAGCGTCGGAGAGGACGATCCCGCCGACTCACGTGTGTCGATCATGGGTGGCGTGCTGGCTCCCGAATGCGCCGACCAACTGTCACGTCTCCGCATCACCGGACCATTTCTCGGACGTCCACGCACCCTTCTGGCCGTGAAGTCTTCGGTACTGGACAGCAGAGCTGTCGCCGGGCTCGCAGCAACTCTTGATCCCGAGATGATGATCTTGGAGAACCACGACGCGTTCACGTCGCCTCCCAGTTTCTACGTCGACATCCCCTACACACACATCAGCGAAATCGCACAGTGGTTGGATCGCCACGCGCCCACGAGTTCCTCCGCGTTCACTCCCGCGATCACCACCACAGCTCGCGTCGCGGTCACCGAAGTCGGCGAGGAGGTGTTCGAGACGTTGGAACGATTCGGCGCTCAGGAGCTCTTCGCGATCCGCACGCATCCCGCAACTTCTCCCGAATCCGAGGCAGGCAACATATCGACCACCGATGCGCCTCCCGAGCGCGGACTACTGTTCTTCACTACTGCAATCGAGCATCGAGTCGGGCCTGGCCGCTCGTGGGTGACCATCGCTCGTGAGGCCGCGGCTCTCTCGGTCACGAGTCTCCGATTCGACCGACGAGGGGTCGGCGACTCGGGTCCGATCGACGCCGACAATCCGACGTCGGTCTATTCACACGCGGCAGACGAGGACGCACGCACTGCCGTTGCCGCACTCGGCGCAGATCCGAGAAACCTCGTGATGACCGGATTGTGTTCGGGGGCATGGACCTCAGCGTCCATGGCGCTCCAGATGGGTGCGAGATCGACAATACTCGTAAACATGATCTTGTGGTCGGTGAGGCGCAAGAAGTCCCTGATGGATGCTGTCTTGCCGGAGGCTCCTCGAATCGATCCAGGTGCCGAAACCACGAAACTTCCCCTCCGCGGACGGGTGAAAGGCGTACTGCAGTCCCGTCTCCCCTATCCAGCGTGGAAGCTTCTGGGAATCAGGGGAATCACGCAGGTTCCTGAGGTAATGCTGGAGGCACTCTGCAAGCGTGGGGTGGATACCACCGTCATCCTCTCCCCCGCGGACGCCGCATGGTTCAATCAGCAACGCGGACCCGAAGGCGTTGCCCGGATGACTCACCGAGGACAAACGTTCGACGCGATCATGCCACCGGTCGGCGATCACCCGTCCTACCATCGTGACCTCCGAAATATCGTGCAAACAAAGGCGATTTCTTCGATAGCGAAAGCATTCGGAATTACGACGGTCCCTCGGGCCGACACGGCGAATGCGAACCGGTTCATCGCGTGAACACATCATTCATGTTTGTTGCTGCAATCTTCGCAGTACCCATCGTCGTTGCGATCTACCAGCGACCACAACGCGGCTTGCTGCTTGTTGCACTGTTCGCTCCGCTCCACGGTCTGTTGGCGATCATTCCCGGCGGGACATCGATGGCCGGTTGGAAGGAGGGGTTGCTCCTGCTCACGTTGGGATGCACCTTCGTCAGCCCCAATCGCCTTCGGGTAGTGCGCCCCTCGATGCCTTGGTGGCCGGCTGCCGCGGCCTGGGTAGCTTTCGGTTCCGCGTCAGCACTGCTTCTGTCCGGTATCGCCGGGGTGACATCGATAAAGATCACCTACTTCTACATCTTGATACCCGTCATTCTCTGGCGCGCACCGTTCTCGCGGGACGACCGAGATCATCTCGTGTCCGTCCTGATGGGTATGGGGATACTGACAGCAGTCATCGGACTCCTTCAGCAAGCAGTAGGGCCTGCATACCTGGTGGATCTCGGCTACAGCTACACCGAACAGATTCGAATCACCGGCTCGATCTTGCGAAGCTTCAGCACTTTCACCGGTCCGTTTGCGTTCGGTCTCTTCGTGATGCTGAGTTTGATCGTCGGTATTTCGGTCGCTCTCGCGGATCCGAAACGGCTGCGCAACATTATCTTTCTGGCCGCAACTCCGATCATGGTCGTAGGCATGGGAGTCTCGATTGTGCGGGCCAGCTACATCGGGTTGGCTGTCGGGCTTCTCTGGATTGCCGTATACAAGTATCGGTCTATCTTGATGTTGTTCGGCGCGGCTGCCGCTGCCGTTCCCTTTGTACTTCTGTTGGCACCACCATCAATCGTCAAACCACTGTTCTCGTCGTACAGTCTCGAAGAACGCGGTAGCGGATGGTCGTCGACAATCAGCTCGCTGTTCGTGCATCCACTCGGGCAAGGTCTGGGCGCAACAGGATCCGCGGCAGCAAAGGCGGCGGAAGCAGCGCAACCGATGCTCAACACGATGACGATCAAGGCCGCGACAACACTTGGGCTGATCCCCTATCAGCCCGACAACTACTACATGAAAGTCGCAGTCGAGCTCGGACCGATCGGCTTGTGGATTTTTGTCCTGGTCCTCATATCTTCCGGAGCGTCCGCGCTGAGGGCATCGCGTGTGCTTCCCGGCTCGGACGGCGCTTTGGCTCTCGGTGTCAGCGCCTCGATCGTCGCGGCCGCGGTCGCTTCTGTCGTCTCGACATATTTCGAGATATTTCCCCTCGACCTCTACTTTTGGCTACTGATTGGAACCGTGGGATGCGCACTGACTCAACACCACTCGGAGAAAGAAGCGATATCCGATCACGAATCACCCTCGGAGCCATGGCACTCCGACCTGGTGGGGGCGGCGTCCAAACCTATGCACGCGAACTACTCCGAGAACTCTCCCCACTGATCAGCGAATCGACGAACCTCAGCGCAACAGTGCAAATCGACGCTGTCGATGAGATTCCAACCGGAGTGCGCGCCGTGACGCGCCCTGTTGCCTCCGGAGCACGCAGAGCCGCGTGGGCGATGGTGCCGGTCGCGGGCAGCGACTTGTTCCACAGCCTCGACGTCGACCTCCCGATCGGGCAAGGCGGCCTGAAGATCTCGACGTTTCACGACATGTCGGTATTCGACGTTCCGTGGGCCTTCAGTCGATATCGAGCAGCTGGCGAACGCCGACTCCTGTCCGCGGCGCTACGCAAGGCCGACGTCGTCATTGCAGTATCGGACTTCACCGCCGAACGAATACTCGCACTGAGCGGTCGGCATGCCGTTGTCACGCCGCTGGCACCCGCATCCTGGGCCACGATCCCCACCGAAGCTGCAGTGACCGAAGTTCGGCGGCGATTGAAACTACCGGAGCGATTCGTGCTGCAGGTCGGAACGATCGAACCTCGAAAAGATGTCGCTCTGGTCGCCGAAGCGTGCACGGAGCTGTCGATTCCTTTTCTGCTGGCGGGCTCCGGCTCGACTGGCCCCGACGCGCCCCGTTCCGCCCGAGGATTGGGTTACGTCGCGACAGAAGACCTTCCGGCACTCTATTCCGCCGCAACTGCTGTCGCTTACTCCTCCCACTACGAGGGGTTCGGTCTGCCGCCACTCGAAGCCATGGCGTGCGGCGCGGCAGTGGTTGCGAGTGCGGTCGGAGCACTGACCGAATTCGCCGACAACGCCGCCGTGCTTGTCCGCAAGCACGACAAGGCTTCCTGGTTGGCCGCTCTTCGCTCAGTCGTCCTGGACGACGATGTCAACACCGCACTCCGTATATCTGCGCCACGTGTCGCGGCCCGATCGACGTGGACCCGAACAGCCGAATACACGGTTGACGCGTACCGCACTGCAGGGCTGAGCGTGTGAGTTGCTCATGACGAATCGCAATTCGACGGGCACCGAGCCCGTATCGCCGCGAGAGTTCGCCGAATTGCGCCAGGCCGCTATCGACAAGTTCGAGAAGGAACGTCGCGAGCGAGAGACGAAAATCCACGGGCCGGCCGCTCCGGATTTGACTGCGAACGATGCACGCCGAAGCACTGCGATCATGCTCGGAAGCCGGATCGCAGTGGCAGCGATGGGGTGGACCGGCTCGGTTCTGATCGCGCGTTCGATCAGCCCTGACGAATTCGGTCAGTTCTCCCTCATCTTCGGATTGCTCGGATTGTTGTCCGTCGTCACCGATCTCGGCGTCGGCCGAGTGGTGCTCGCGAAGTTGGTCGAGTGCAATCCGTGGGAAGTTTCGCTGGTCACCACCGCGTTCATATCCCTACGGGTCGCCCTTGGTCTTTTCGGATACATCGTCGCGGTGGGTTATGTCTGGATTCTCCGCTACCCCGCAGAAGTGGTCGAAGCAACGGCGGTCGCTGGTTTGGTCGTTGTCGTTGCCACTCCCAGCCATGCACTTTCCGTCATGTACCAGAGCCGCCTGCGCATGACGTATGTCGCGATCGCCGAGGGCGTCGGGCAACTCGCCCAGCTTGTCGCGACCATCGTCGCGGTTTTGTGGCAGCCGATCCTCCTCGTTCTCGTCATCCCTGCGGTTATCAACGAAGTGGTCGCGGCCGTCGTGAAAGTGCGCGGTGTCCGAAAGGGCGTCGCCGGGCCTAGGCCGTCGTCACGAGCGCAGTTTCGTAGGTGGCGGGAAATGCTGATCGAAGCAATCCCTTTGAGCATCGGCTTCGCTTTGGTCACGCTTCTGTCCAAAGTGGATGTGCTGCTCTTGGGCAAGCTCGATACTTTCGATTCGGTCGGCTTGTACACCATCGGGTACAAATTCGCGGACCTTCTGCAAATCGTCGCAATCACCGTAGTCACCCCGGTAACAACACTTCTCGTGTCCTATTGGCCCGACAGCGTGGCAGTGTTCCGCGAACGAAGCCGCGAAACATTCATCGTCCTGACAGTTCTCGGGAGCGCATCGATCGCCGCGTTCTGGCCTGCTGCCACCGGAGTGCTCACCTTTCTGTACGGAGAGCGGTTCGCAATTGCAGGGACCTCGACGCGACTGTTGGTGCTTGGCGCATGCTTCTCGATGCTCACCCAGTTGGGGTTGATGATCCTGGTTGCGAGCGGCCGGCATCGAATATATCCGTGGATTGCATTGGGCGGCTTACTCTTCAATATCGTGGTCAACATCGTGTTAATTCCTCGAATGTCATTCAACGGAGCGGCAGTTGCGACCGTATCGACCGAACTGCTTCTTTTCGTTGCAATTTGGGTTGTAGTGCGGCAAAGTCTGCCGGTTCACAGAATGTTTCCGATGCTCCCGCTCGGAGCGGCCGTCGCCCTCTGCGCGGTGGTCACAGTGGCAGGAACGATCTGCGTCGAAAGGTTGTGCGTGCCATGGCCAGTCGTTTCGGTTCTCGCTCCACTTGGGACAGTCGGAATCTATGCACTTGTATCGCTCGCGGGCGGGAAGTCGCCACTCGCAATGGTAAAACCCGACAGGGAAGTAAAATGACACGAACGATCATTTTCGTCAGCCACACTGGAGAGATCTCCGGCGCCGAACTGGTCATGCTCCAACTGATGCGTTTGGCACACGAGCAGGGTTTCACGGTAATGTTGGCTTGTCCGGAAGGGCCGCTGAGGGATCGCGCATGCGCGTCAGTCGACTTCGAAACGGTCACGCTACCAACCCTGTCGCTCAGAGGCGAAGGGGGTCTGGCACGCGTCCTGGCGATTCTCGAAGTTGCAAAGAATTGGCGAATTGCCGGGCGCATCATTGCGTCTCGGGCTCAGTCGGCCAGCTCGACCGTGATAGTCAACTCATTGTTCGCATTGCCGGTGATCAGGCTCGGCCGCGTACCGCAACGTGCAACGTGGCTTGTCCACGACACTCTCTCGAGCACAAAACAACGATTCGTCGTACGGATTGCAAAACCCGGGATCCGACGAGCAGTCGCCGTCTCCGGACCGACATCGCTTCCTGTTCTTTCGCTGGGAATTCCCACCTCGGTGTCACGACTTGGTGTTGTAGTTCCCCCTGAGGTAACGGAAGTTCGATCACCGGCACGCCGAGTTGTCGGAATCATCGGGTCACTGACGCCGTGGAAAGGCCACTTGGTGTTGATGGATGCCATCGCCCGCACAGTAGACGTCCAACTCGAAATCGCCGGACTTCCGTTCCCGGGCGATGAAATGTACGCACAAGTACTTCGTGAACGCGCACAGCAGCCGGATCTGGCGGGTCGCGTCACATTTCTCGGATATGTCGATTCACTGGCAACTATCAAAGGATGGGACATCGCGATTTCTGCGAGCACCTCTCCCGAAGCCGGCCCACTCGTGGCACTCGAAGCAATGAGCATCGGAGTGCCAGTCGTCGGAACCGATCTCGGCGGCACCAGCGAGCTGCTGGGGGACGGCGCCGGATCGCTCGTCGAGCCATCTGATTCAGTAGAACTCGCAGCCGAGATAACGAGACTGTTGGAGGACGGGAGTGCACGATCCGAATTGTCACGCATCGGCCGGCGGAAGGTAGAGGACCGATATGACATCCAGAAGAATCTTCCGGCTCTGCTGAAGGAGCTCATCGATGGCTAAGGCACGTCGAGTCGCCGCAGTCGCAGTGGTCTTGTTGATTGTCGGATTGGTAGTCCATTCTTCGATTACCGCAACCGGCGAACCTTGCGCAGTTCAACCTTCGTCAGACAATACTGGCATCGCACTTGGTTCCGGCTATACCGCAATGAGTGACGCCGAAATGGATCGAACGGTGGAAGCTATTCGATCATCGGGTTCGCACTGGGTCAGATTCGACATCGACTGGTCCGCCATCGAAAGTACCGAGGGCACCTTCGACTGGTCCGGAACCGATCGCCTCGTGGACATCGCGAAATCTTCCGGGCTCGAGATTCTCGGTCTCATCACCTACACGCCTGCCTGGGCAAGAGATCCGGCAGCGACGAGTCCTGACACGCATACCCGTCCGGCCGACCCGGACGCGTTCGGTAGGTTCGCGGCGCTTGCCGCTGCCCGCTACTCGAATTCCATTTCGTCATGGGAGATCTGGAACGAGCCCAATCTCCAAACATTCTTCAATCCGACGCCGGATCCTGAGTATTACTCGAAGCTGCTCGCCGCATCGAGCGTAGCAATCGAGGCAGTGCAACCGGGCGCAACAATTGTCTCCGGTGGCTTGTCCCCCGCAACTGACAACGGCGCTGACATAAGCCCCACGACGTTCCTCGCGAACATCTACGAATATGGAGCTGGACAACACTTCGACGTTGTCGGAATGCATCCGTACACCTACCCGGCACTGCCCTCGGACCCGTTGACTCGAAACTGGAACTCTTTCTATCGAATGCGGCTGATGCACGACACAATGGTTGCAAACGGCGACTCGACCAAATCTATTTGGGCGACCGAATTCGGGGCACCAACAGGAACTGGTCTCGACGCTGTGACCGAGTCGATGCAAGCCGAGATACTGCGTGACGGATTCAACGAAGCGCGTAGCCTCGGGTTCGTTCAGAAGGTCTTCGTTTACAGTCTCCAGGACCGCGGCTCCGATCCCGGTGATCGCGAACAAAACTTTGGCCTTCTGGATCTCGACTTCGAACCGAAGCCCGCAATGGCCGTGTTGCAAGATGCAAACGAAACTGGAGGATGCCTCTGAACTATTGATCATTTTCGACCACAGTCACCGAGAAAATCGGACAATACCAACCGGCGCATTTCGCAGTAGCACCCAACCGGACGGAAGTACTGCAGAACCGACTTCGAGACTGGTGCCAAGTGACCCAATTCATGCAATTCTTTGATTTGTCGGATTGGTCATCTAGTTCGGCTTCCAACTTGTCTGTCCCGCACCGGTTTCGAGTCACTGTGGAAAGAAGGTGGTCGGCGTGAGTCGACTTCGATTGTCCCTCGCCTGCGCCCTGTTGACTGTCGGGTCATTGAGCGCGTGTGCACCGAGTCCCGTTCCAACAACAACCCCAACCCCGAACTCGACGTGCAGTTCCGTTGGTTTAGGGATCGCCGCGGGCGCCCCACTCAACGGTCTCTCTCAGAATGATCTCGATGCAGAACTGACCGCAATGAAGAATGCCGGCGCGACCTGGCTCAGGTTCGACGTCGATTGGTCCGCCGTCGAATCAACCAAGGGCCAACAGAATTGGAGCACAACGGACCGCGTCGTCGATCGAGCACGTCTCCAAGGATTGAGCGTCTTGGGAATCGTTACGTACACGCCGGCTTGGGCTCGCGTCGCCGGGGTCAACGATACCCACGGGTATCCATCCGATCCGGCCGCGTTTGCCAAGTTTGCACAACAAGCAGCACAACGGTACTCGAACAGAATCAGCACTTGGGAGATTTGGAACGAACCGAACCTGACACAATTCTTCCGCCCCAAGCCGAATGTGAACACATACACTGCACTCCTGAAAGCCGCATCTGAAAGTATCCGTGCGGTACAACCGGGTGCAAAGATTCTCAACGGCGGTTTGGCACCGGCCGTCGACAACGGATCCGACATCTCACCGGTCACATATCTCAAGGGTATGTACGCGGCAGGAGCAAAGTCTTCATTCGATGTCTTTTCGATCCATCCGTACAGTTGGCCTGCGCTACCTTCGGATTCGTCCACCCAGAATTGGAACACTTTCTACAGGATCCGACTGATGCGAGAATCGATGGTGCAGAACGGGGACAGCGGAAAGAAAGTCTGGGCAACCGAATTCGGAGCTCCGACAGGTACAGGCCCGACCGCCGTCAGCCCGCAATTACAGGCCAACATCATCTCGGATGGATTCGCGCAAGCAAAGGTGCTCGGTTACATCGAGCGCATTTTCATCTACAGCATGCGTGATCGCGGAACCAACACTTCGGATATCGAACAGAACTTCGGTCTGGTCACGATCAATTACACTCCGAAACCCGCACTCGCAGCGGTGAAACAGGCAGTTGGAGGGTGCAGCACACCCAAGATCTAGTGAAAGCCCGGTCCTTCAGGATTCCGACTGTCCGTCTGCTGAATCCGAACGTATAAGGCTCACGCGAGTTCTTTGCCTCCTCTTTCGAATTTCCGCTATATCTTTGGAGGTCAGCATAATTCGTTCGGTCGAGGCTTCGGAGTCGATGCCGTCGGCTTCCCCGGACGCCTTGACACCAGTTGCATCATTGCTGGTCGACTCCGCTCCGGAAATCTCCACTGCGGACGCCTCGACTCCGGCGCCCTCGACATCAACAGCCTGCACGATCTGCGGCTCTTCGAGCTCGACCCCTGCGCTCGGCTTGGGCATAGCCTTCGGCAGGTTCTTCTTCGCAATACTGACCGTTTTCGCATCCACCAGGCTGGCGCGATCCCTCCTCGAATCCAGGGCGGAAGTATCCATTCCGTACGGCACGGCAACGGAAGGCTCGTTCAGCCGCGGCGCACCGGACTTCACCCAGGCGCTGTCGGACGGGGCCTGTGAGTTCGTGGCCGAGTTGGTCGGCTCGGCCGCCAGTTTCACTGAACTTGCGGGCCTGCGTCTGCGACGCAGCACCGCGAGGGTAAGTACGTCGAGGAGAGGCTCGGGAGCAGACGGACCCACGAGTACCAGTGTTCGCGCAACATCGACTTCGGCCAAAGCCCTGAGGCATTCGACGATCTCCCGTTGGTTGGCGTGCTGTGCGGAGACAACAACCAGGGCAAACCCGGTTCCATTGGAGTCAAATCGGCGCCACCAGTCCGACTTCAGCGAATATCGGGAGACCCCGGATCGCACGTGCGCAGGAACATCCCATGATGTGGAGAGGACGCCGTCACCCGAAAGCACCAGGACATGATCACCGAGACTTGCACGCTGGCATATCGTCAGCGCGAGGTTCGGCGGAAACTCAGCGGCTTCGGAGTGCTGCAGGAGTAGTGAGGCTCCGTATTTCCGGGCCGTTCGACGTGCCCACGCGTCGGTCACTCGCGAACTGAATCGACCCCGGCAGGCAGAGAGGATTTCGGCAGCGAGAATGAGGACCACCAAGAACGCAACCGCCGACTCGACGAGTGGCTTCGGCGCAACCGGCAGACCCGTTCCCGCGGGGGCGGAAAGCAACTGCAGTCGGTCGGAACCGGATACGGTCGATCTCAACTGGCGCAACTGCTCCAGCCTCGCGTCGAGATCCGCCTTGATAGTCGGATCGTCGGCGGGCGTCTCGTATTCGTCCAAGCTTTCTCGCCGCGCTGCGTCCAAGTCCCCGTTCAATCGAGCGATGTCGTCGGTGAGAACTCGGGTACGACGATCCAGCGTGTCTGCATTGCGTCGCGCCTGCGCGTCGCTCAAGGTGGCGACGACTATTCGTGCCAGCGCGTCCGCGTCAGCCTGACTGAAGGCAGTCGCCTTGACGAATACCAATGCCGGAGAAGTACCGGGCGTCACCGAGATGTGGCTTGAGACATCCGCTGTCGTCCACCCGTTATTCAACTGGTCGTGGATGGCGGCAACCACATCGCTATCGGTGGCCAGTGCGACATAGGGGGCAACCAACTGGCCGAGGTTCGCGTCCGTCACGACGATCTGAGAGGCAGACTGAACCTCCGCGACGATGTCGGATTGATACACCGGTGTCGCGCTTCCCCGCACAGCGTAGACAATCCCACCGACGAGCAATGCGATGACAAGAGCGGGGAAGAACACTCTTGCAAGGTTTCGTGCATGCCTCACCAGGTCGAAAGTGGGCGGAACGCCGAGTTCGCGACGTATCGCCGCATCCCTGGTACTCGAATCTGCCATCTTGAGTACCCCCGATTGGATCGCGCGTTGAAGCGTAGCTGAAAGAAACCAAAAGTTTGCCGAACGCACACAAACATACCTGACGGCTGATGTCAGCTACCAAGTAGCCATCGCGGTCGCGACCACATTTGCCAGTACTCGACGATTTCGGCTCCGCTCGCGTCGTACAGAGCATTGCCGGCAGCGCTGGCGAGACCACACACGGCGCCGTCGCCGACAGCCTCGAATGCGGCTGCCGACACTTGCCGAAGGACCCGTAACCCATGTCCGCGCCGCTGTCCTTGCGCCCTGGTTCCGGCCGCCCACACAGTGCTGATGGGCTTACCGAACGACAGCATCGCTGCGGTCTGCAGCGTGTCGAGTTCGAACAGGCCGACGACTGAACGCTCACTTGGTCGGTCGGGGGCCGCCTCCTGATACACCAGAGTCGCAGATTCGCGATCGATACCGAAAACATCCTCCGCAAGTTGTCGTGCTGAACGCAGGTCGCCATCTTCCAGGATCCGCACCGCGGCATCCGGCGCTGACGGAGAATTCGGTAGCGCGCGCAGCGAACTCGAACCGACGCACACCCACCCTGCATCCGCGAGGACGGTCGCGGCATCCAGGCCCGCCCCGGCGAGCATGACAACGGTGCGCAGTCGCTCTGCGAGCACTCGTTCCACAACGGCGACCGTGTTTTTCCGCACATCACCCCCATGGACCAATGCAAGGTTGTAGCTGGGATCGGGTGCACCCGTGAGAGCGATCCACCAACCGTCGTCGGCGAGATACACACCGGTCTCAGGTACGAGTCCAGACATGTTCTGCCCATAGGCATCCCGTAAGGCGGTCAACCCCGCCACCGTCCGAAGTGGTTGCGATCCGGTCATCGTCGTCTCCTGGGTCCAGGTATTGTGGGGCCATCAAACAGATCAAATCGGCCTTGAAGATTGCGGGCATACCTCTATCACTCCTCGCCCTTGGTGCGGCAGCGGGTTGGCCCGTCTTCGTCTCACCCAAGATCGATGCACCACGAAGTGCTGACGCTATCGTTGTCCTCGGCGGAGCACACGACGGACGCGAGGAGGTCGGAATCCAACTGATGAAAGACGGTTACGCACCACGCCTGATCTTCTCGAATCCGTACGGCGACAACGACAAGAAGATGCGGTCGATCTGCGAGGGTACGTTCGACTTCCCTGTCGACTGTTTCGTCCCGTCACCGTCCACCACCGAGGGCGAGGGGTTCGAAATCGAGAGAATGGCTAATGCCAACGGATGGAAGACTGTCATCGTCGTGACGTTCGTTCCTCATATCTCGCGGGCGCGGCACATCATTTCGCAGTGTTATCAAGGAGAACTGGTCATGGTCGCAAGCCGTCCGGAACTCTCGATCGGGACGTGGGCATTCAACTACGTTTACCAAACTGCCGGCTACGTCAAGAATCTGTTCTCGCATTGTTGAGCTCGACAGCTGACAGGAGGGTGCCCGGCGCGGATATCCGCGCCGGCACCAACCGCGTAGTCAGTACGCTCCGTCGCTTTTCGCGACCGCTGAGACGGTACGAGTAATGATCGAAAGATTTTGCAGGATAGACCAATTCTCCACGTAGGAAGAGTCCAGTCGAACAGATTCTTCCCACGAGAGATCACTGCGACCACTTACCTGCCAGAGGCCGGTGATGCCAGGCTTGACCAGCAGGCGCCGGGCAACCTCGTCGTCGTACATCTCGACCTCGCGACGCAATGGCGGCCGTGGGCCGACAACGCTCATCTCTCCGCGAATGACGTTGAAGAACTGCGGTAGCTCGTCGATACTCAATCGACGAAGGATCTTGCCGACGGACGTGATTCGTGGATCCTCACGCATCTTGAACAACACACCTCCGGCGCCTTCGTTGTCCCCCATCAGATCGACAACCTGCTGATCGGCGCCTTCCACCATGGTACGAAACTTGAACATGGGGAACGGTTTCCCGTTGAGGCCGATGCGTTCCGCCTTGTAGAACACCGGGCCTTTCGACGTGAACTTGACTGCAGCGGCAGCGGCGAGCATGACCGGCGCCACGAGGAGGATCATCAGCATCGAGAACACCGCGTCGAAAACAGCGGGCGCAAGCCGGTTCGCGCCCTGGTAGCGCGGCCGCGCAACGTGAATCAACGGGAGACCCGCCGCAGGGCGAAACATCAAGCGAGCCTTCGACACATCGGCCACGACCGGTGAAACCACCATGTCGACGCCCTCGGCTTCGAGGTCCCACATCAGTTTGCGAATGCCCACCTGTCCGAGGTCTTCGGTCCCGGTTACGATGACGGTGTCTGCGCCACTTGCGCGCATCCCCTCGACTACCTCGAACTCGTTGCCCATTACCGGGACTGCTGCTCCGTCGACAACGATGTGATCGTCCAACGCGGTCGCCCGACGCGGAATGCACGCTCCCACAACGTCGTAGCCTGCCGAGGATTCCCGCACGAAGGCACGCGTAGTAGCAACGACGGACGCATGTCCACCGACCAACAGCACCGAGTTACGGCAATCCCCGATCGCACGCTTCTTTCGAATGTCGCGTCGCCAGAGGTAGCGTCCGAGAAGCAGCGCAGCGAGTCCGACGGGCAGTGCGATCATGAGGTAGCTTCGCGCAATTCCCACGCCCAGAATGATCCCGGCCAATGCGCCTACTCCGAAGACCTGGCCGGTAGCGAGCAGTACCTTCTCGTACTCGTCACTGCCCTCGCCCAGCATCGCCTGATGACGGCTACGCCCCCGTGCGAGGGCGATCATCCACAGTCCGCCCAACGCTGCAGACGCGATCACTTTAAGTGGTGTCAGCCACTCGATGGGATGCGGCCACATACTGCCGATCTGAGCGAGTGCGATCACGAACAGGACCGTGATCGAATCGCTCACTGCGATCCGCTTCCGGTATGCCCGGCGCCAGTCTGTTCCGACATGAGCGGAATCCTGCGATACCGCCGACCGGCTCTCCACCTCAGCATGAACGCTCATTTGCCATCAGTCTTTCTTGTCATACGAACGGCGTCAGCGGATCGAACGGCTTGGGGGATCGCTGATCGGTAGCCACCGCGAGCGTCCAGGTACGGCAACACCCCGCCGGTTGCCGTACCTCGCTGCTCGCAGTGCAGAAATGAACCGTCATCGGACCCCCCTACATAACCGCCGATCAAAGGCCAATTCATGCAAGAAAACGACCCAGTGTTGCTCATTTCGTACGTAAACATACCTTAGGTTTGTTTCAACTGCACTCACCAAGCCCAAGCTATTTTCCGATTGCCAGGTGATTACCGGGCAATTACGTCAAAGTGGGCTAATCCTCCACGTCTTCGAGACGTCTTCCCTCACGAATCCGAATGTCGGCGATCAGCATGTCCAGGGCGCCCAGGAGTGCAGTGTCGGCGCGTCGGCACTGCTCGATCAGAGCTTCCAGATCAGCTTCATCGGCGCTTTCGATCACACCAGCTTTGGCGGCCCTGCTCAGTACTTTTTCGGCGAGGAGCAACGGCGGCTGCGACCGAGCGATGCCGTCCATGGATGACGCGCGAGCCTTCTCGGCAGCCTTCAAAGCGTCCCACGCCCGCTCTTGCTCAGCGATGTCGACCGCCCCGGAACTGACCAGGTGCGGGCTGCGGTGCACGAGTTTCGCGATCAATGCACCGGCCACGTCGTCCAATTCGAAAACACCGTGTGCTTGAGCGATCCGCGAGTGGAACAACACCTGAAGCAACAGGTCTCCGAGTTCCTCCCGAAGATCGCTCTCGTCGTCGCTTCGAATCGCGTCGACTACCTCGTAGGTCTCCTCGACGAGGTAAACGGAGAGGCTCTCGTGCGTCTGGGTCGACTCCCAACCGCCGCGATTCCACAACCGGTCCATGATCGACGCCGCTTCCACCAGTCGATCGCCGTGAATGGGTTCGGCGCGAATCATCTTTACCCCAGCGGCAGACAACGCCGCGATCTTCGGCTCGGCGGTGTCCATCATCACAGTCACCGCGGCGCCGGGTGTCGTGGCCGGCAGTGCGCCGCGTACCGAGTCGGGAACGTCCGGGTCGATATCGATCGCGCCGGACAGGAACGGGAGCGCCTCCAGCGGAAAGACATGCGGCCGCAAAGGATCGAGCAGTACGACGACGGGCGATTCGTTCACCGTGTGCTCACGCCTCGACCAGGACGGCACCGGCGGCGCGCCCGTCAATCGCCAGGATGAAGTCCGCGATGTACTGGAGCAATTCGACGTCCCGCAGGCGATCCGAGCCGACTCCGCCGGTGCGAGGCAGCGGGAGTTGCACGAGCCCGGTCGTTGCCCGGTACTGCGCGCTCGGATAGATCCTCTTGAGCCTGATCTGTTTGGAATCGGGCAGTGACATAGGCGAGATCTTGAGCTGAGTTCCGGTGACGGCGACTTCCTCCAGTTGATACTCGCGGCAGAGCAGTCGAAGCTTGGCCACCGAGATCAGCCGTCGAACCTCTTCGGGCAGTGGGCCGTAGCGATCGACCAGTTCTTCGACTACGGCAGCGATGCCGTCGGAATCAGTTGCCGCAGCGAGCTTGCGGTACCCCTCCAACCTGAGCCTGTCACTGGTGACGTAGTCGGGCGGGATGTGCGCGTCCACCGGTAGGTCGATCCGGACTTCCTTCGTGCCCTCGTCCATTGTGATCGGTTTGCCGTCGGCTGCAGCCCGGAAGGCTTCGACCGCCTCACCGACCAGCCTGACGTACAGATCGAACCCGACCCCCGCGACGTGGCCGGACTGCTCTGCGCCCAGAACGTTTCCGGCTCCACGGATTTCGAGGTCCTTCATCGCGACGGCCATACCCGCGCCGAGGTCCGAATTCTGCGAAATCGTTGCCAGTCGGTCGTATGCCGTTTCCGTCAAAGGCTTTTCGGCCGGGTACAGGAAATAGGCGTATCCACGTTCACGACTACGCCCGACGCGTCCGCGAAGCTGATGCAACTGCGAGAGGCCCAGCGAATCCGCGCGTTCGACGATCAGTGTGTTCGCGTTCGAGATGTCCAGACCGGTTTCGATGATCGTGGTACAGACCAACACGTCGAAGTCGCGTTCCCAGAATCCTTGCACAGTCTTTTCGAGAGTGTCCTCGTTCATCTGACCGTGCGCGACGACGACGCGAGCCTCCGGGACGAGTTCGCGGATCTTCTTGGCTGCCTTGTCGATCGAGCTGACACGGTTGTGAACGTAGAAGACCTGACCGTCGCGCAGAAGTTCACGCCGGATGGCCGCGGCAACCTGCTTGTCCGCATACGCGCCGACGTACGTGAGGATAGGATGACGTTCTTCCGGCGGTGTGAGGATCGTGGACATTTCACGGATCCCGGCCATGCTCATCTCGAGAGTACGAGGAATCGGGGTAGCCGACATCGTCAGGACGTCGACGTGGGTGCGTAGCGCCTTGATGTGTTCCTTGTGCTCGACTCCGAATCGCTGTTCCTCGTCGACGATCACAAGCCCGAGGTCCTTCCAGCGAATACCGGTCTGCAGCAACCGGTGAGTACCGACGACGATGTCGATCTCACCTTCCGCCATGCCGGCGATGATTTCCTTCGAGTCCTTGGCGTCGGTGAACCGGGACAGCCCTCGCACCTTCACCGGGAACGACGACATTCGTTCGGTGAAGGTCTGAAGATGTTGCTGTGCAAGCAGAGTCGTCGGCACCAGCACCGCCACCTGCTTGCCGTCCTGCACTGCCTTGAACGCGGCGCGGACGGCGATCTCCGTCTTGCCGTACCCGACGTCACCGATGACCACCCGGTCCATCGGAACCGGCTTCTCCATGTCGGCCTTGACCTCACTGATAACGGTCAACTGGTCGATCGTCTCGGTGAACGCGAACGCGTCTTCGAGTTCCTTCTGCCACGGTGTGTCCGGGCCGAACGCATGCCCGGGAGCAGCCTGACGCGCTGCGTAGAGCTGAACCAGCTCGCCCGCGATCTCACGAACTGCCTTGCGGGCCTTACGCTTTGTGTTTGCCCAGTCGGATCCACCGAGCTTGCTCAGCGCCGGCAACTCTCCACCGACGTATCGGGAGAGTTGATCGAGCGATTCCATCGGGACGAACAGACGATCGCCCGGGTGACCGCGCTTGCTCGGCGCGTATTCGATGACCAGGTATTCACGACGCGCCCCACCGATGGTGCGTTCGACCATTTCGACGAACCGGCCGATACCGTGCTGATCATGCACGACCATGTCCCCTGCCGACAGCGCGAGGGGATCAACCTGATTGCGGCGCTTGGCCGGCAAGCGCTTTCCGTCGCCGACCGCGGCAACGCGGTTGCCGGTCAGATCGGACTCGGTGACGATCACCATCCCAGGCGTCGAGTCGTCGCCGGCGAGTACCAGTCCGTCGTGCAGTGATCCGCGGAGCACCGCGACCTGTCCACGAGCGGGGGTAACGCCGGCATCGAGCATCTTGGCGGGCACTTCGGCTTCACCGAGTCGCTCCACGACGCGGCTTGCGGTTCCGGCACCTGCCACCACGATCGCCGCGCGACCGCCCGTGCTCACGTGCGCCCGAAGGCTGACGAACAGCTCGGCCAACAGGTCGTCGGAACCGCGCACCTGCGGTGCCGCATGCACCGGGAGTTCGAGTTCTTCACCGTTTCCCGACGCCAGCGGGCTGACTGTCCACCAGGGTCTGCCGGCAGCTTCGGCAGATTCGCGAACATGACGAAGCGACCGGTACGCGGAGGCACCGAGATCGACTCCTCCGCCGTTGAGGATCGACGTGTCGAGCGGTGCAGCGCCGCCGATCGACGCCGCCGTCCACGATGCTTCCAAGAATTCCTGGCCGGTGCGCACCAGGTCGGTGGCGCGGGTGCGCACCTTTTCCGGATCACACAGAAGAATGTGCGCCCCTTCGGGAAGTACATCGGAAAGTAGTTGCAGTTCACCGGGTTTGAGAACCGGAAGCAGAGCTTCCATCCCCTCGACGGGGATACCTGCCGAGATCTTGTCCAGCATCTCGACCAACGACGCGTCAGCCTGGTTCTCAGCAGCGAGTGCCGCAGCTCGATCACGAACATCAGCTGTCAGAATCAGTTCACGACACGGCGGCGCGATCACGGAATCGACGTCGACGTCCGCTAGCGAACGCTGATCGGCAACTGAGAAGTACCGAAGCTCGGATACCTCGTCACCCCAGAATTCGATACGGACCGGATGATCCGCCGTGGGCGAGAACAAGTCGAGAATGCCACCACGGACCGCGAACTCACCACGCTTTCCCACCATGTCGACCCGGCTGTACGCCATCTCAACCAGACGAACCAGAACGGAATCGAAATCGATCTCGGTGCCGACGCGCAACGTGATCGGTTCTATCTCGCCCAGGCCTGGCGCCATCGGCTGAACGAGGGAGCGCACCGTGGTGACGATCACCCGAAGAGGCGATCCGTACGAGGCGTCGTCTGGCCTGGCGAGTCTGCGCAGTACCTCCACCCGTCGCCCAACGGTATCCGCGCTCGGCGACAGTCGCTCGTGCGGCAATGTTTCCCACGACGGAAACTGCGCCACTCCTCCACCGAGCATCTCGGTGAGTTCCGAAGTCAGATCGTCGGCTTCACGACCGGTGGCTGTCACCAGCAGCACCGGCGTGCGAGCGGCGAGTGCAGCGGCGATGAACGGCCGAGCCGGCTTCGGAGCCACGATGTCCAAGGCGGCCGATCCGATGGATTCGATCACCGGAGTGAACGCGGCATCTGCGAGGGCGACCTCGGCGAGTCCAGCGAGCGCAGTCTGGGCAGAGGACAAGGAAGTCAACGAACGCGCTCCTGAACAGTGATGACGGGTTGCGGACGCACAGCCCGAGCGCAATATCCCCACCGAGGCAGAGTTGTGCGCCGGTTCGATTCTATCGGTGTGCGATCTCGCAGCGCAGTCCGATCCGTTCAGTTTCCCGTAGCACTCGTCTTCTTCGACGTCCGCTTGGACGGCGAGGATTGTGTGACCGGAGTGATCGGCGGCGCCACGGCCACACTCACGTGCGAGTTGAGCGCCCGAACGCGACCGATCACCTTCGTCGCCTGACCGGTTCTCCGTAGGCGTACAGTCCTGCGACCGTTCGGCGCGAGGTGGAACCAGGAGTCTTCGGGCTCGAAGCCCTGCAGTTCGAGGGCAACGTATTGGGCGGAAGCATCCGTCGAGACGTCGACTACCCACTCTTCGTCACCGACGTTGCGCGCTGTGGCAACAAGTCCGACCGATCGCTCGCGAGGCCGCGCCGAGCCACCCAGGAGGTGGACCACTTCGTCCACCATCTCGCCGTCTTCGTCTTCGAGTGTGACGGTGACGGCGTCGTATGTCCGCGCCCCGAAACGAAAGACGTGAGTGAGGTCGGTGAAACGTCCGACAAGGCTGTCCACGGACCAGGTCAGACTTGAATGCGCTTCCACCTTGACCGGTAGCGCGACGTCGACCGGGACGACACCTGACCGACTGTGCGCTCGAAACCTGATCTCGCCGACGACAGGTTCGGCGGTCTCGTTGATCGCGTCGAGCCTCAATCCGTCCATACCGTCGTCCGTGACGAGGAGCGCAATCGGTTTGGCGCTCCTACGGAGCACGAACCACGGAGCTTTGGGGCTGCCGCTCCAATCGAGGACCCCCCATCCCGGTCCGGGCTCCAGGTCTCGCAGTGCGAGTGTCAAGGCGCCGTCGCACCGAGAGTCCGGGCGACGCCAGTATCCGAGCGTCGATGCGAACGCCTCACATACAGCTGCTCGCCCCAGGTCGAGATAGCGTTCCGGGTCGGACCACCGGACTTCACGAGCGTCTTCGCCGAAAAGCGCGTGGACGTAGTGGTCCCGAACATCCTCGAAATCCCACGACGATCCGTTGTCCCTAGGCACCGCGGCTTTCCATGCCGGGTGGTGCCCCGCGACGGCGAGTGAACCGAATTCGTTCTCGATCACGGCATTCGACGGTGGAATCGAAAATGCCAATGATTCGGTCGCAAAACGTACTCGCGCGCTGAGCACGTCGGCCAGTGGACGACGATAGGCACCCACCCCGAAGTAGTGAGCGACCCCGCTTCCGACATGCGTTGCCAATTGCTCGCCCCCGCGAGGCGCCGAGGGGGACGACGTCACGTACTCGAGTTCGGGTGCCACCGTCGAGATCAAGTCCGGCAGTCTCGAATGAATGAGCGGGATGTGCTGATCGACCAAGCCCAGCATGGTCGGCTGCTGTTCGGTCTCGCTGCCGCCGCAGAAGACTGCCAAAGCGGGATTTCCGCGCACTCTGTGCAAGAACTCGGTGACCTCGGTGGCAACGAGTTCGAAGAATTCGTCGGTGTCGGGCGGATCGAGCGTCGCCAACATCATGTCCTGCCACACGAGAATGCCCAGTCGCGCGCATTCCTCCCAGAAGTGGTCGCTCTCGTAGACCATCGTCCCCGGGATTCGAATCATGTTCAGTCCCGCCTCTGCCAGGCGTTCCAAGACACGAGTGGTGCCGGCGTCGCCTTGAAGCGAGATCGGGTCGGTCGGCACCCACACCGAACCACGGCAGTACACCCGGATGCCGTTGACATACAAACGGAATCCACCATCGGATCTGTCGACCTCCACCGTCCGGAAGCCAACTGAACCGAGATGCTCGGAGAGTCCGACCGCTTCCATCGTCACCCGATAAGTGCGCGGGGTGCCATGAGTGTGCGGCCACCACAACTGCGCGTCCGGCACTTCGACGACGCCGGACACCTCGAGAAATCCATCCGGTCCGGCGGATACAGCCAATTGCCGCGAGTGTTCGCCGACACGCACGGTCACGTACTCCAGCGAGGCCGGCAATCCGGTGAGCCGAGCACTGACGGCAACGCGACCGGTTGTGCCGTCAACACTCGCATGCTTGACAGCAGAGACTACGGCGACAATCCCCTTGTCCAACAAGCGGATACCCCGCCACGGACCCACCGGTACCGGCACACCACTGAACACGGGAGCCATACCGAGCATCGTGGTTCGGATCCACCGAAGGCCCTGCTCACGGACCATCGACGAGCGCCAACGTCCTCGAGGACGCCTCGATCTCAAAATCGCGGAGAGAGAATGAAAATGAACAGCCACCTGGACACGTTTACCAGCGCCGACTCCGGCCGGAATGCTCACTTCCCCAGGTGCGAACATGGATTCAGTGGACGCGACACGGACACCGCCGATCCAGACATCCGCAAACGCCGTCATACCGTCGAACTGGAGCAGCCACGACCCCTCACCAGTCGTGGCCACGGTAGTCACGAACCACCAGTCCGACGATGAAACGGATGATTCTGAAACAGACGACGAAACGGACTTTGTGCGTCCGGCGTCCGTTTGCGCCGCACGTAACGCACCGACGACTGTTCCAGGCACGGACGCTGCGACCCACTCGGTCACGGCTTCGAGGGCATCCGGGTCAGATATGGATCCGGGTTCGGTTGCAGCGCATCGCCATATCGCGCCGGCCAGCAGGTCTGCTGACGAACGTGGCACTGTCAGACCAACCTCAGGTGTCGATGCGAGTCGACGCCGACTGTGTCGGCAACGATTTCCATCGCCCTCTTCCACGACACGGCCATCTCGTCGAGTTGCTCACGCGGGTCCACCGCGCGGCCCCTGGAGGCACGCGCCATCTGAAACTGCACGCTCTTGGCACCGGATGCCACTTTGCGGAAATCTGGCGCAGCTTCGCCTGTCCCGGAGAAACCTGCAGTGTCCAAGAACTCGCTGGCGTCGGCGGCCAGCTCCGCGCTGGCCCCGCACTGACGAAGTAGCCCGAAGGACCAGAGGTGAAACGCATCCATACCCGCCCCCTGCACCCATTCGAGGTCTTCGATCACCTTGCGTCCCAGCTCTCGCACGGGATTACCCACCGCTCGAACCGCTACATTCCGCCGAGCCACTTCGGCGATGTTTCCGGCGTTGGTCGCGTGAACCGGATTCAACCTGATCTGTTCGACATAGGGCACGAACGAAGGAAGTGAGGAACGATCGAGATCGAAGACGCCGGAGAAATCGTCGCCTCGCAGCAAGTAGTACCCGCTGTTGTGAAAGTACTCGAGCTCGCCGGCAACGCGATCGATCCGATTGGGCACGATCGTGGTCTTGGTGTGCCCCTCGTGATAACTCGTTCCAAGAGTGTCGGGAAGCCAGTATCCGTCCACTTCAACCGTCGACAGCATCCCAACCGCGAGGTTGTCCTCGACATGGATCAGCGGTGCCCGCCAGACGTTCATCTCGGCGACTTCGATTCCGTACAGCGCGTAGATGTCCTCGGCCTTGAGCTTGAGGAACGTCCACTGAGTCCCGTCGAACCGCGACGAGAAGGCACATGCCAATGCCGGGACGGGGTCCAATCCCAGCGAATGCAACACTTCGATCCACAGATCCGTGTAGCAGTTGGTCTGCGCCCACACGCGGTCGTCCTGATGCAACGAATGGGGCCTGTAGCGATCAGGTGAAATGTCGATGAGCCGTAACATCAGATGCCCATTCGTTCACGAACGGAGGTTGGCCATGCAGCCACGTCAAGACCATGAGTCCGCAACAAGGACAACGCGATTCGCTCCATCCCGAAGCCGACGCACGAGCTGTGTGCCACCTCCCCCTCCGCCGTTCGGATGTCGAAGTTGACACCGAAATGGTCGAGATGGTTGTTCGAGGACACGATCGCCGTGCCCTCGTCGAGATCTCCGTAGAGCCGAACTGTCAGTTCCGTCTTGAGATTCTCTTCACGCTGGTTGGCTGCAAGCATCTTTCCGGCGCGCCCGAAGAAAGGATCATTGGCGATCACCGGGGTAGCGTCGAGTTCGAGCCGGCCGAGCACCTCGAGCCCCCGCTCGATCCAGTGCTCGCGATGCGCTCGCGCTGCCGCGGCGTCACCGATCGTCACGAACTCGTGCATCCGAAACGCTTGCATGCGAGCCGGATCGATGGCCGGTTCGTGCCGGAAGCAAAAACCGTAGATGTCCAGCAGCACGCCGCCTTCGGGCAGAACTCCGGTGTACCGCGCATAGGCAGGATGGCACGCTGCGGACACGAGCATGGTCTCGGTCGGCTCGAGGTGGCGGTCCCACGATTGTCCCTCGGCGCGATCGGCCAGCAGTCGCGCGTGATCGCGATTGGAACCGGCGAAGGTGTTGATGGCGCCGGTGAGGTTGGGAAACGAAGCGATGTAGTCGGTGCGCTCGAAACTGCTCCGCGGGAACACCGGCGGGAACCGCAGCCGAGTCGCGGCGTCGCCTGGCCCCGCTGCAATCACCACTCGGTCGATACCGTCGACGATGTCCTCGAACACGCCGGAACGCCCGTAGAGTCCCGGCACCTCCGTCTCGACGAGAAGTCCTTCGACGAGCAGTTCACGTTGAAATGCAGCCCGGGCCCGATCCAGATCGGTCTCGCCTGTCACAGTCTCGTTCGTCATAGCGTTCCCCGGTATCCGATAGCCATGTGCGCTGAACCTGCCATGATTCGATCGTTGTTCACCATCACCGCTGCGCCGTGCGCGTCACGAAGGTGCCGACCGAGCGAAAATTCGGTGTCCTCGCGATATCCCGAGATTCCACAGATCAACATTGTCTGCCCCACGATTTCCACCACCGCTGTCGACGCTGTGACTTTCAGGTTGTTCATCGCGAGCGAAAATCCCACCGCTCCCGTCGCCTCGAAATCGGCAACGCCTTCCTCCGCGTGGACTGCGCGGTCGTACCTGCGCGCAGAGGCACCGACGAGATCGGCGAATTGTTGTGCCGAAGCGGCAACTTCGGCGAGCCGCAGCGCTCCGGGGGAAGTGACCCCGGGCTGCTTGCGGGCGGCGGCACGCACGTACTTGCGCGCCTTCTCGACTGCAGCGTCGGCAATTCCCAACCACACCGAACTCCAGACGACGTGCGAGACCGGAAGCATCGTGTGGGTGGAGATATCGGAATACGGTACGCCGGCGACCATCTCCGGCGTCGAGGTGGCCCGAAGGATGTAACCGAGACTGCAAGTACCCCTCAGCCCCAGCGTGTTCCACTCGGTGGTGCGTTCGAGCGTCAGGTCTGGGGTACGACACACCACGAGAACCTGATCGTTCGGCTGACTCTCCGGTGTTCGCCGAGCCGTCACGACTATCGCGTCGGAGTGTTCACCGTACGAAATGACAGGCGCGTTCTTGATCAACAGCAGGTGACCGCCCAAGTCTTCCACCGCGCAGTAACTCCGGCTGACGTCACCACCGATTCCCAGCTCAGTGGTTGCCGATGCCAACAGCAATTGCTTGTCGACCGTTTCTTCGACAAACTCGCGTAGTGCTTCGGTGTTGCCGTGCTTGACCAACGAGTATATCTGCGTCTGATGCATCGCAAAAATCATTCCGCTTGCTGCACAGCGCGTTCCGATCACACGGGCGATCTGCGACACTTCCTGCAGCGAGAGCCCTTCGCCGCCTAGTTCCCTCGGCACAGCTACGGACAGCAGCCGTTCGCTTCGCATGGCGTCGACAGCTTCACGCGGAAACCTTGCTTCTGCATCGACTTCGTCGGCCCACACCGCTGCAACTTCGTCGGCCAACCGTGCGGCCCGCTCGAGGGCCGTTCCGGTGGAGCACTGCGATTGCGGAGCGTTCATGCAGCACCCAACTCCGTCAACGCACCCTCGATCGCCTTGACGCTTGCGAAAGTACTCTTCCGCAACAACTCGTCAGGGAACTCGATGTCGAACGAATCCTCCAGCGCCAACATGACATTCACGCTCGCGTGCGACGTCAAACCCAACTCGTAAAGATCGGCCTCTCCGTCGATCGTGCTCACGTCGACTGCCAGCCGACCGTGCTCGACGAGCACTTTCCGAATTGCCTGATCAATCATCAGCGATGTCGTCCTTCTTTTCGATGCGAGCGCCCGAGCGTGTTGCGATCACCATTGCGATGGCCACGTCCGCTTCGTGCGAGATAGATACTTGAAAATCGTGCAGATCCTGGGCCCGCGCGAGTTCCGCGGCATTACCGGACAGTGTCACCCCACAGCCACCCCACTCGGCCCGAGTGATTTCGATGGAACTCCACGGAACGGGAACGTCACCAGGCCGCAGTACCTTCACCACAGCCTCTTTGGCGGCGAAACGTGCAGCCAATCGTTGATCCCGCGCCGGCCCGGCGCACGTCTGCAATTCGTGCGGGGTGAAGGTCCGATCGAGATACCTCCGCCCGAAGAGTTCAATACTTCGAGTGACATCCACGACGTTCACTACGTCACAGCCGATCCGCGGGCCGATGTCGAGCATCGGCGTCGGCGCAGTGTCACCCATCTGTCGACTCCCCATCTGGGGTCGTACACGCCGGGCAGCCCCCTATGCTGCCCGGTGCGCCGACGCCGTCACCCTGCCCTGACAAACCTTCATTCTCAGCAATTCTTCAGCTACCGATAGAACATACCGCAATCCGAAGATTGACGGCAAGATCGGACTTCCAGATTCCCATCAACACTATAAACATACTCTTAGTTTGTTTCGAATGCAGAACAAAGAGAGCAATGTCCCTACCAGGACATTTGCAGCAAATTGACCAAGGAGCAGTGCGGAGAGCCAGTGATTTCAGTGATCACTGGCAAGGCGACGGGCCGCGAATTGCCTGAAGTACTCCACTTTCGATTCCGGGACCACGATCGGAAGTATCAGGTTCCACGATGCCTTCATGGAGTCCGAAAGCTCACGAACGGTCCCGGTCGCGGCTGCCATCAGCCGAACTCCCGACGCAACTTCCAACAGGAAACGAGCAATGTCAGCAGAATCCGCGTCCGAACGCAGATCACCTTCGTCGGCGGCACGGCTGGCAAGTTCACGGTAAATGTCGAGCCACACGTCCAGAGTCGCCGGCCCGGAGCCCCGATAGTCCCCGATCTCGACCAACAAGCGGAACGTCGCTCTAACCATGGCGTCATGCGCACCGATGTCGACGATGACCGACGAAATACCGATCAGTGACTCGAGTGCGGGAGTTCGACGGTCCAACCAGAGCTCACATTTTGCGTCGAAACGTGCCGAACCCTCGTCTATCACCGCCCGCGCGAGTTCTTCCTTGGACCCGAAATGGAAGTACAGGGCGCCTTTGGTCACCTGCGACTCGGCGATGATCTCGCTCAAGCTGGCATTGGCATAGCCCAGGCGCAAGAACACACCCGCTGCTCCGCGCAGCACCGAATCACGGGTGGCTTCTGCCCGCTCTTGCCTCACCATCGATCCGGCCTCCAATCACCACACATCGAACGAATTCTTGGTCTTAACCGTTCACAGCGTCAAAATGGATGGCACGGTTCGGCATTCAACCCACCCTGCAAACAAATGAGACATTTGCCCATCAAACGATCGTGATACAGCGAACACAGCTTAGACCGCGATCCATCTCTGCGCGGCAGGCGCGCCTGGTTAACCCTCCAATTGTGGATCGGCTTCCAGATTCGTCAGCCCATTCCAACACAAATTCACGAGGTGAGCGGCGACAACTTCCTTCGACGGAGTCCGTTCGTCGAGCCACCAAGTAGCCGTAGTGGACACCATGCCGACAAGCGCCTGTGCGTACATCGTTGCTAGTCCGGGGTCGAAACCGCGTCTGGAGAAGTCCCCCGCCAACAGGTAGCCCACCTGACTGATCGCATCGTTGAGCAAGCTCGAATATGTCCCACTGGGCGCGACAACGGACGAATCGCGCACGAGTATCCGAAATCCGTCGGTGTGCTCTTCCACGTAGGTGAGCAAAGCCAACGCAACCCGCTCGACTCGAACTCTCGAGCGATTTTGTGAGAGCGAAGACGTGATCATCTCGAGGAGTCGCGACATCTCCCGGTCCACTACGACGGCGTACAGCCCCTCCTTGCCGCCGAAGTGCTCGTACACGACAGGCTTGGACACGTTCGCGCGCTGGGCGATCTCCTCGATCGAGGTCGCTTCGTATCCCCGTTCGGCGAACAATGCCCGCCCGATCTCGATCAGCTGTTGCCGACGTTGGGTACCGGTCATCCGGATCCGTGTCACTCGTTCGGGAACTGGATCCCCGCCACCCGAACCGGACACCGTCGCCATTGTCTTCCTCTCGCCGACACACAAATCACTGCTGTGGACGCTCAGCCTATCGGGACTTCAGGGGCCCGATCGGAGGAGCGGTTCGACCTACGGCGGGTCGGCATGCGATTATTCTTTCGCGCGTTCGGCCGCAAGGCTCGGCAATGCGTGGCAATCCGCCGTGGTGTAATGGCAGCACCTCTGATTTTGGTTCAGATAGTTCAGGTTCGAGTCCTGGCGGCGGAGCTGGTGAACAACATGCTTTCCCGAGCGGAAATGTATGTCTTGATCGACAGTTTGATCGACAGAGGGAGCTCAAACCAGTGCAGACCGCCGTGATCGTTCTCGCAGCGGGTGCCGGTACACGAATGAAGTCGAAGACTCCCAAGGTCCTCCACACTCTCGCCGGACGCAGCATGCTGGCACATTCGCTTCACGCGGCAACCTCACTGAATCCCACGCACCTGGTGACCGTCGTCGGTCACGATCGTGAGCGTGTCACCGAAGCCGTGAACGCAGTCGCCGGGGAACTGGACCGTTCCGTCACCGTCGCCGTTCAGGACGAGCAGAAGGGCACCGGGCACGCTGTCAGTTGTGGGCTCGAGGGGTTGCCGGCCGACTTCTCCGGGACCGTACTCGTCACAGCCGCCGACGTGCCTCTGCTCGACGGCAAGACCATCGCAGACCTCCTCGCCCAGCACACGGCTGCTCCCGCGGCCGCGGTGACGGTGTTGACGTCGACGGCCGTCGACCCCACCGGCTACGGGCGAATCCTTCGTACGACGGACGGCGAGGTGAACGCCATAGTCGAGGAGAAGGAAGCCACCGATTCGCAGCGCTCGATCACCGAAGTCAATTCAGGGGTCTACGCCTTCGACTTCGAAACTCTGCGCGACGCGCTGGCGTCCCTCGACTCCAACAACGCACAACACGAGTTCTATCTCACCGATGTGATCATGATCGCCCGTCGCGCGGGCAAGCGTGTTCGTGCTCAGCACATCGCGGATTCGGTTCTCGTCGCGGGGGCCAACGATCGCGTGCAGCTCTCGACGCTCGCCCGCGAGATGAACCGTCGGATCCTCGAGAAGTGGATGCGTGCCGGCGTCACCGTCGTCGATCCTGCGAGCACATGGATAGATTGCGGCGTGCACGTCGCACAGGACGTGACGCTCCTGCCCGGAGTTCAGTTGACCGGCACGACCTCGGTGGGCGAAGACGCCGTGATCGGCCCGGATACCACCTTGGACAACGTGAGAGTCGGTGAGCGCGCAGTAGTCGTCCGCTCGCACGGGACCGACTCCGTTGTCGGCGCGGATGCGACTGTGGGCCCCTTCGCCTATCTCCGGCCTGGTACCCGCCTCGGGGCACACGGCAAGATCGGCGCCTACGTGGAAACCAAGAACGCGGATATCGGCGAGCATTCGAAGATTCCGCATCTTACCTACGTCGGCGACGCCACCATCGGCCATCACAGCAATATCGGAGCTTCGAGCGTCTTCGTCAATTACGACGGGGTGAACAAGAGCCGTACTGTGGTGGGGTCGCATGTCCGAACAGGCTCCGACACCATGTTCGTCGCCCCTCTCGTCGTGGGAGACGGCGCATACACGGGTGCGGGCACGGTCTTGAAGAACGACGTACCGCCTGGGGCGCTCGCCGTCTCGGGTGGGGTGCAGCGCAACATCGAGGGCTGGGTCCAGAAGAATCGTCCCGGCACACCCGCGGCCGATGCCGCTGCAGCAGCTGCACAACCTGACGGCCCTGCAACAACCTGACAGCCCTGCACAACAGACAGCACAGATCACCACCAGATCGACCGGCAAGTACAAAAGGACGGCATGAACCAGTGACTGCGAATTGGATCGACAACCAGAAGAACCTGATGTTGTTCTCGGGTCGCGCACATCCCGAGTTGGCGGAGCAGGTGGCGAAGGAACTCGACATCCGCGTCACCCCGCAGACCGCGCGCGACTTCGCGAACGGTGAGATCTTCGTTCGATTCGAAGAGTCGGTTCGCGGCTCCGATGCGTTCGTCCTGCAGAGTCATCCGGCACCGCTGAACACGTGGGTGATGGAGCAGCTCATCATGATCGACGCTCTCAAGCGTGGATCGGCAAAGCGCATCACCGCCGTTCTTCCGTTCTACCCGTACGCCCGCCAGGACAAGAAGCATCGCGGACGCGAGCCGATCTCCGCTCGCCTGATTGCCGACCTGCTCAAGACCGCCGGCGCCGATCGCATCATCACGGTCGACCTGCATACCGATCAGATCCAGGGCTTTTTCGACGGCCCCGTCGATCACATGCACGCACACAGCCAGTTGGCCAACCACATTCGCGCGGGCTACAACCTCGAGAACATCACGGTGGTGTCCCCCGACTCGGGCCGCGTTCGTGTCGCCGAGAAGTGGGCCGACTCGCTCGGCGGAGCACCGCTGGCATTCATTCACAAGACGCGCGACCCGTTGGTACCCAACCAGGTCAAGTCCAACCGCGTCGTCGGTGAGGTCGAAGGTCGCACCTGCATCCTGATCGACGACATGATCGACACCGGCGGAACCATCGCCGGCGCGGTCAAGGTGCTCAAGGAAGCCGGCGCAGGTGACGTCGTCATCGCTGCAACCCACGGCGTCCTCTCCGACCCTGCGGCCGAGCGTCTGTCGACGTGTGGCGCGAAGGAAGTTGTTGTCACCAACACACTTCCGATCGACGAGTCGAAGAAGTTCCCGACGCTGACGGTGCTGTCCATCGCACCGCTGCTCGCTCGCACCATCAAGGAAGTTTTCGAGAACGGTTCTGTGACTTCGCTGTTCAACGGCAGCGCCTAGTCTCGCGCCGCACTACGGGCGCGTACCTGTGACTTCACGGTCACCGGTACGCGCCCGTCGTCGTCTTCGTGAACCTCTCAGAAACAGACCACCCGGTCATCATGAAACCACCTGTGGGACACACGAATACCGCCGAATGCGACGATTGGCATGATCTTGATCACGCTCCCGTCGAGAAACCCAGGTCGATGTTGGGGCGGTGTTCACCGCGCCGCAATCTTCGCCTAGTGTGGCTCGTCGTGATCGACGCGCAAACCCTGGAATCCCGGCCCGAATCTCATTCCCTGAATTCATCAGTTCCGACGATCCGGCGGTGGCGCCCAGGATCTTGTGTCTGGTGCGGAGACGACAACTCCGTGGACATGTTCCGCAACGAACCCCGCTGCGGAAAATGCCGTGAAAACGAAGGCATCATCGACGACGCCAAGCGCTTCCTCGGCATGTACGGTCTGCGCCCGCTCGGCGGCACGCTGCAGTCCGACGACGACGAAGAGCGCGAGTACCGCGTCAACGCACGCGAGGCACGCCGAGTCCTGAACGAGATCCGTATGGACGTCCTTCCTGATGCGGCCGCTGTTCGCAAGGCAATTCGGCCCCGCGCCGCAACGGTTGTCGCCGACACGTCACACGCACGCGCTTCCCGCCCCGCCAGCACGGGCACAGCGACGCGTGTTGCCGCTCCGGTCAAGACCGACACCGTGGACATCGACACGCTCCAGACGCGCGTCCTAGGGCTTCTCGATCAGCTCGGTTCGATCGACGAGCAGATCAAGGTCGCCGAACTCGCACAAGGGTTGCCGGCTCGCGCACGACTGAGCGATCTGAACAAGCAGAAGGCCACGGTTCTTCGCACGCTGGCCGCTCTCGAGAAGGCCCGCATCGCCGCCTCCAACTAATTCTCCTCGCGTCCGTCCCACGGCCCCGTCTCACTTGCGAGACGGGGCCGTTCTGTATGAGCAGGTACCTTTACGAATCGTGAATGACATCACCATCACTTTCGTCGTGCTTGCACTGGTCGTGGCGCTGTTCGTGATCGGGCGAATCCCGGTCGGCATCATCGCGATCGGCACTGCCCTGGCGCTGTACGCCACCGGTGTGATCACGATGGAGCAGGCGCTCGCCGGATTCGGCGATCCCACGGTGGTGTTCATCGCCGCGCTTTTTGTCGTCAGCGAAGCCCTCGACGCCACCGGTGTCACCACGTGGGCGGGCGAGAAACTGCTGGCGAAAGTCGGCGAATCCCGAGTCCGTCTCGTGAGTGCGATCATGTTGCTGGTTGCCGCGTTGACCGCATTGATCAGCGTCAACGGGGCCGTAGCCGCGTTGGTACCGATGGTGGTCGTCTTGGCGGTACGTCTCGGTAAATCGACGTCACAACTGCTTCTGCCGTTGGCATTTGCCGCCCATGCCGGATCGATGCTCACCTTGACCGGAACACCGGTCAACATCATCGTTTCCGAAGCCGCCGAGGAATCCGGGGCCGGTGCTTTCGGGTTCTTCAGTTTCACCTTGGTCGGTGCGCCGCTCGTATTGGGAACGATTGCGATCGCCGTACTTCTCGGTCCTCACGTCCTCCCCCATCGTGCGGGGACGTCGATGTCGCCTGACCTGAGCCGGCATGCCAAGACCCTCGCGAAGCAGTATCAGCTCATGGGAAAGGATGCGCCGTCCGCAGAGCCCTTGATCACCAAGCACGACGGCGTGGTCGAAGTGATCATCCCGCCGCGCTCGGAAATGATCGGCGACAGGGCTTTTCCGGGCATGGTGACCGACAGTGGAGATCTGGTGATACTCGCAGTCCAGCGCGCCGGTGAGGACTGCGGCCCCAAGGGCGTCAAGTTGGCGGCCGGTGACACGCTTCTCCTGCAAGGAAGCTGGGACGATCTCGACACCCACACCTCCGTCGATCCGAACGTCCTCGTGGTCGACGCACCTGCCCAGATCCGTAAGCAGGCAGCCCCGTTGGGAACCCGCGCGGTCATCGCTCTCGTCGTCGTCGCGGCGATGGTAGTGATGCTGACGTTCGGATTGGTGCCGTCCGCGATAGCCGGACTCCTCGCGGCATGTGCGATGGTGCTGCTACGAGTCATCAGCGTCGAGCAGGCGCATCGGTCCATCTCGTGGACCACGTTGATTCTCGTCGGCGGAATGATCCCGCTGTCGACCGCAATCCAGCAGACCGGCGCGGCCGAAAAGCTCGCGCATGCGTTTGTCGACGTCGTCGGTGGGGCAAGCCCGTATGTCGTCGTCGCTGGACTCTTCGTCGTGACGGCGACTCTGGGCCAGCTGATCAGCAACACTGCAACCGCGTTGATCATCACGCCGATCGCGATCTCGGTCGCCATCGAACTCGACATCTCGGTGCTGCCCCTTCTGATGACGGTCACCGTCGCTGCCGCGGCCTCCTTCCTGACGCCTGTAGCCACTCCCGCGAACATGATGGTGATGGGCCCTGGTGGTTACAAGTTCGGCGACTACTGGAAGCTCGGACTCCCGATGTTGTTGTGGTTCCTGATAGTTGCAACGGTGTTGATCCCAGTGATCTGGAGTTTCTGATGTGCTCACCGAAGGTCTTGTCGGAGGTCTACGAATCGATCGGACGCGAGGGCAGGAAGATCAGCCGTCGATCGATGTTCGCGGCGCTGGGCACCGGTGCCCTCGGCGCGACCGTCATGGCCGGCGCTGTACAGCCCGCTGCGTCGGCAACGCCATCGGGTCGGACCATTGTCGATCTGACACACGTACTGACGCCGGAGTTCCCGGTGTGGCCGGGCGCGCGCTCGTTCGAGATGAGGAACCTGGCGAAGATCGCCGACGCCGGCGGGTCTCTGGGCTCGCTCGGCTCCGCCGGGTCAGGTGGAAAGTTCTACCTCAACGAACTCCGCCTCGAGGAACACACGGGTACTCACATCGACGCGCCCGCACACGCCAGTGCGGACGGGATCACCGTCGAGAAGATTCCGGTTGCCGACCTCGTCGTACCGATTGCGGTCGTCGACATCAGCGCCCGCGCCGCCGCCGACCCTGACACATTGCTCACCCACCAGGACATCCTCGATTGGGAAGCCGTCCATGGGACGATCGCTCCCCGCAGCCTGGTCGCGATGAACTCGGGTTGGGATAACCGGGCCGGTGCCGGTGGCGCCTTCACGAATCGAGATCCACTCGGCGTGCAACACACACCGGGATTCAACCCCGAGGCGATCGACTTTCTCGTCCGCGAGCGCAACATCGTCGCCGTGGGCTCGGACACCCTCAGCATCGACGCGGGCCGAAGCACCACCCACGGGGCTCACCGAAGCGCTTTGGGCTCAGGAAAGTACGCAGTCGAAGCCCTCGCAAATCTGTCCGCACTTCCGGCCGTCGGCGCCACGGTGATGGTGGGAGCGCCGACGCATGCGGGTGGTTCCGGTGGTCCGTGCCGGGTCATCGCCTGGTACTGAAGATCAGGGCGTGGGCGTCACCCGCAGCACCTTGTCGCCGGCGCCGTTGTCGGTGGTCACCAGGAGCGAGCCGTCGGGCGTCGGGGTCACCGACCGCAAGCGACCGAACTGGTTCTCCAACCCGAAGGTCTGCGCGTCGACCGAGCGTCCATCGGCACTCAGGCGGAGGAAGATCAGTTCCTTGCTCTTGAGGCCACCCATTACGAGCGCACCGTCCCAGGCACCCCATGCAGCTCCACCGGTGAAGGCAGCGCTGGCGGTAGCCAACGTCGAGCTACCCGAACGCCACACCGCCGCAATTGCTCCCGGCACTCGCACGGGATCGGTCATCGGCACGGATTCGTCGTACGTTCCGGGAAGCCGATCCGGGCGGTAGCCGTAATTTCCGCCGGGGGTAAGCAGGTTGACTTCGTCGTCGACGCTTGTGCCCTGTTCAACCGAGTACACCCGGCCGGTTCCGGGTTGCACGGCCAAGCCTTGGACGTTGCGGTGCCCGAGCGTGTAGACCGGGCTGGAAGCATTCGGATTCCCCGCCGCCGGAGTTCCGTCGGCGTTGATGTGCAAGACCTTGCCGCCCAGCGAATTCGGATCCTGCGGGACGCTCGGCGTCGCGGTGTCACCCGTCCCGACGAACAGCGTTCCGTCCTGCGCCGCAAGAATTCGGCAACCCCCGTGACGCCCGGACGAGACCGGGATTCCTGGCAATACAGTTCCGGTTCGCGTGAGTGCGGTCCATCCGGCGTCGACGGTCCACGCGATCACTCGAACGTCCGTGACTCCCCCAGCACTGAATCCTTGGCAGGTGTACAGGGTGCGCGACTGAGCGAAGTCGCGAGCAAGCGCGATGCCCATGAGCCCGGTTTCGGACTGCGCGTAGAGATCCGAAAGGTCAGCAGCGACTGGACCTGTCGTGTTGTCGCCTCGGCGAACGAAGAATCCGCCGGATCGTTGTCCGGTCAGGATTGCACCGTCCGGGGCCGCCACCACGTCCCAGGGGTGGTCGAGTCCGTCGACCAGTGTGGTGACCGACAACTGCGGGAGGGTGTCCTCGATGGGTATGTCCGGGTCGTCGCTCCCCAACGATCCGGTGCTTCCGTTGCCGAAACTGCCGGGGTCGAAGGGGAATGGTTGAGCCACGCTCTGCGTTACCGGCATCACCAGTACTGCAGTCAGGGCCACGGTCAATGCGGCGAGCTTCGGATGACGCACGCGTTCTCCTCGGGTCGGAAACCGTTCTGCGCCTCACTATAAACAGACAAACACCATTTTTCGGGCCCTCTCGCTATACCCGCAGGCCACAGGAGAAACGAAACCCCTTCAGAAGTCGGCAAACTCCGGCAAAGCGTTCGCCAGTGGGGATGCGTTACGTCTTGATGCAGATCGTGCCTTCCGCCAGCCGGGCACACTCCAGTCCAGGAGGTATTCGAGATCCGCTTCCACTCCCCTGTCCCGAAGTCCGAAACGTCGTTCCAGCGCATCGTCGTCCGTCAAATGCAGTCTCGCCGCGTCGGGCAACCTCAGTTCGGGGTCACAGAATGGGCCTACGGGCGCGGTAACCGTTCGTCGTCCTGACGGATCTTTCCACTCCAGAAGACCACCTCCGATTTGCTTCACTGTCCACCTGCCAAACGTCTTCAGTCGGTGATGTTTTCGACACAGACAGGCCAAGTTCCGTTCTGCAGTGGGCCCTCCCTGAGCGGGGTTGCCGTGATCGAACGGCACCGTGTGATCGATATCGCAACTATCAGAACGCACAACACAATTCGGAAAGCGGCACGTACCGTCTCGCGTCCTAACAATCGTCGCCAACGCCGCGGACGGCTGGTACGTGGATTCACCGCGCCGCGAACCACTGTTCCTTCTCGAGCGATTATCCCTTGCCGCAGCGGGCAATATCTCCGGTGAGCGCATCGACCGACCCACGCCGAGCACCGGTCCGACTGCCCCCGCAGTCGAACAATGTTGCACCTCGGGCGGTGCAAGGGTGAGGACTCTCTGCCACGTGGCGTCCGCGGCGATCGCGCGCGCAAGGTCGGCATCGATGTGGCCGTACCCCTGCAAATAGCCTGGCAGGTCGTCGAATCCGAGCAGGGTGGAAGCGTTGACACCCACAAGAATTGTCGCAATCGGGAGCGCGGAGGTCTTCGTATCATCCCTACGGGTGCAATCGCCGTCGCACTGACAATCCAACGACGTCTTTCCTTCCGCCAATGCGATCAGTGCATCGGCACGCCGTTGCCCGAAAGTTCTCGGATCGGAACCACAGACCTGCATCGACATCGCACGGAGCCTGGTGGCCAAAGTCTGAGCGCCGACCGCTGGAAGCATTCCGTCCAGAGTCGACATACCGTCGTGCGACGCGCACGTCCGAACGTCCCGATCCGCCTCCGCACGAACTCGCCTGGCACGCACCCCATCAGGGTCGTGCCGAGCAATGAGACCTCGTGCGCGCGCCTTCAACTTGTTACCGGTTACACGGCAGGCACCGTCCACGAGGAGTCGCTCGATGTCATCGAGCGCGTGCTCGGAGACGTTGGCGAGAGCTTCGGACAGTGCCATCGCTTTGGCCAGATCGATGTCACCGCAAGCAAAAGCGGCCGCCACCCGCGGAAGTCGCCAGCGCAGGTCACATCCCAGTGCAATCATTTTCTGCGCGGCGTACTCCGTAATGCTCAGTATCGACGCGATCTCCACGTGCGCGAATTGACCCCGAAAAGCCTCATTGACTCCAACCGCGGCATCCTCCTCACAACGGTCCAAGTACAGCGCAGTGACCGCGTCGATCTCGAGGAAGTGGGCGCGCGCGATTTCCGCATGCTGCCGAAACAGCGCGTCCGCGGAAGTCTTCGATTCGAACATATGAGCGATTCTACGGGCGCCCACCGACAAGTTTTTGCGAAATCCCGGGGTATTCACCGATACCTTTTGCGCTCCGATGTCACTACGTTCAATCGCATGACTCAGCATCCGACACGAGATCAACCGTACTTCGGCATAGCGATATTCGAGTTGGGGAAGAATGACGGGGTCGGGTGCTTCCACCGAGAGGACTGTTATCTCATCTGGGCTGGCGACCCCGCTGAGGCGCAGTCAAAATTCGAGCGCAAGGCCGGCGAGCGGGAGTATCCGCTCGGCGCGAGCGATGACCAGTCCTATGTAAAACTCGCGCATCTCGTGGATCTTGCGCCGGTGTCGGACGCTGTCCATACCGGCACCGCAGATCTCTACTCTCGACACTTCTCAAATATTGCCGCCTACAGAACTTTTGAGACACTTCTAGGAGGAGACAGCATCCTCTGACAAGCGCCCACTTCACGCCCGCTGCGCGCACAACAGCGCGAAGCGCTGATCCTGATCTGTCCACACCTTCCGTACCCCGAAGCCCGCGGACGCGAGTTCCGCGGCAATCCCCTCCTCGGTGAACTTCGCCGAGATCTCGGTGCGCAGCTGCTCGCCCGCTGCGAAGGTGATCTCCAGATCCAGGTCGTCGATATGCACCGAGACTTCACGAAGTGCTTCCAGGCGCATCTCGATCCACTCGTTCTCGGCATCCCAGAGCGCGACGTGACGGAAGTCCTCCAAGGGAAAGTTCGCTCCCAGTTGCTTGTTCAGGACCGAGAGAACATTGAGATTGAACTGAGCAGTCACACCGGCAGCGTCGTCGTAGGCGGGCACGAGGACTGCGGGATCGATCACCAATCCCACGCCCAGGATCAGGTTCTCACCGGGATCGAGCACCGCTGCAATGCCCGAGAGGAACTCGGCGCGTTCTGCCGGAACGAGATTGCCGAGAGTTCCACCGAGAAAAGCGACTGCGCGCCGTCCGCCCCCGGGTAGATGATGCAGCGAACCGGTGAAGTCACTGACCACCCCGACCACGTCGATTCCGGGAAACTCGGCACCGACTTGCTGCGCCGCACCTTCGAGGGCCGTCACCGAAACATCCTGCGGTACATACGTTCGCAGAGTTCCGCGAGCCGTCATCGCGTCGAGGAGTAACCGCGTCTTCTCAGAGGAACCTGAACCCAGTTCGATCAGGATCTCGGGTTCGGTCAACGCCGCGATCTCGTCGGCGTACCGAGCGAGCAGGCCGCGTTCGGTACGGGTGGGGTAATACTCGGGTAAGGCCGTGATCTCCTCGAAGAGTTCACTTCCACGCGCGTCGTAGAACCATTTGGGCGAGAGCCACTTCGGCGTAGCGGTCAAGCCCTCCCTGGCCTCGGCTCGCAATGCGTCGACCGATTCGGCCGGTGTCAGATAAACCTCGAGCGTAGGGGTTTTCATTGTTCTCCCATCGGTATCGGGGTGATGATCAAATGGCCGGGACGCGCGCAGACGATGTGCCGGTCCGGCACCTGCTCCCAGTTCGGCGAACGATCGGACGGTTCGGAAACGATCAGTGCCCGCGACTCGTCGACCCGCGTGTACAACGTGTGGCCCCACGCCGTGGCCCACAGTTCCTGCCCGTCGCCGAACAGGAGGTTCAATCGTGAATCCGGTGCCGCCGCAGCCACATCGTGAACGAGGCTCGTCACGGCGGCCTCCGCGGGCTTCGACTTCAACCGATGCCGAAGCACTGTCCACAACAAGGCAGCATCCGTCGGGGCGGGCATCTTCAGCAGTTCGACGGCCGGAACTTCTGCTGCCAAGTCGGCGAGTGAGCCAGGCCAACCGGACACCGCTCCGTTGTGGCTGAAAGCGTAGGTTCCGTCGACGAACGGTGCGCAGGCACCGATCTCGACGGCCATCCCCTCCGTCGCGGAACGTACGGCGGCGACAACGGATCCGGAAATGATGTGGGACAACGTCTCGTCGACTGTCGGGTCCGACCAGATCGGCGAGATACTGCGGTACCGTCCCTGCCTTCCACCGTTCCACCACACCGCGCCGAATCCGTCGGCATTGACGGTCCCGCCGCCACGCATCTCGCGAGGTGCCCACGACTGTCGCATCAGTGAGTTCTCGCCGTCGTGGAGGAGTTCACGAACCGAACGCGGCGGCCCGAGATACCCGAGGTGCCGACACATGTCAGGATCTACCCGAAATCGTTCTGGCGCAGCGAAAACCCGAGAAGATCTGGCGCCTGATCGGGTGGTCCCAGTTGCGGAACGTCCCCCGGCAGGCAACGCTGTCGGTCCCGAACGATCCCCCTCGCAACACTTTGTAGTCGCCGCCGAAGAACACCTCCGAATACTCCCGATACGGGAAGGCCCGGAAACCCGGATACGGATGGAAACCCGAAGACGTCCACTCCCACACGTCACCGATCAACTGCTCGACACCCGCTGCCGACGCACCCGCCGGGTACGAGCCGACGCCGGCGGGACCGAGATGGCGCTGACCGAGATTGGCTTGATTCTCGTCTGCGGACACGTCCCCCCACGGGAATCGTCGCGATCTTCCGGATTCCGGATCCCACCGCGCGGCCTTTTCCCATTCCGCCTCGGTGGGAAGCCGTTTGCCTGCCCAACTCGCGTAGGCCTCGGCTTCGTAGAAGCTCACATGCACGACGGGCTTGTCCGGTGGGACCGGAGCCTCGACGCCGAAAGTCTCGTGCCACCAACCCGAACTGTCGCGTTCCCAGAACAGTGGTGCACGGAGTTTCGCGTCGACGCGATGCCGCCAACCGTCTCGAGACCACAGTTCCGGTCGGGAATAGCCGCCGTCCTCGATGAATTCGACGAACTGCCCATTGGTGACCGGGAATCTGTCGATCGCGAAGTCGGTGAGATAGACCTGATGCGCAGTGCGCTCGTTGTCGAGTGCCCACGGTTCGTCGTCGGTCCCCATGACGAAGGGGCCGGCGGGGATCGTGACCTCGTCGAGTTCCGGCATGCGGGCCGCTTGCGGAGCGGGTGTGGCAACGAGTGCCGTGGGTCCCGAACGCAATTGGTGTGTTGCGAGCATGGTTTCGGCGTGTTGCTGCTCGTGCTGCGCGATCATCCCGAAGGCAAAACCGTCCATGTCGAGTTCTGTGCGTCCGAAGGTGCTGGCTTCGAGCACATCCCAGACCTTCCCGCGAACCGTACGTACGTATTCGCGCGCCTCGGCCGGGTTGAGCAGGGGAAGTGTGGGTCTCGACGATCTCGAATGCTTGAACGCGTCGTACAGCTCGTCTATGTCGCTACGCACCGGATCGCGGCCACCGACATCTCGCACCAGCCAGAGTTCCTCTTGATTGCCGATATGCGCCAGGTCCCACACGAGTGGACTCATCAACGGGGAATGCTGAGCGACCAATTCGGTATCGTCGACGCAGTCGGTGAGCAGCGTCGACCGCTCACGCGCTCGCAGAAGTACGGCCTCGACCGCTTCCTTGGTGATCTCCCCCGTCATGTGTCGCTCTCACCGGGCACAATTGCGCGACAACACCGTTCGGCTGCGGCATCGAGAAGACGGACAAACTGCGGCTCCGGCGCGTACGACGCGGCAAGCGACATCAGAGAGGTTGCCGCCGAACGCAGTTCGACGTCGTCCAGACCGTACTCTGCCGCATCCCGCCATCTCCCGGCCGTCGACGCTGCGGCATCACTCGCCTCACGCATCACGGCAGGCCCGGACAGCAACGCGTCGATCGCTGCTACCGGTACTCGCCACAGATCTCCCGGCTGCGCATCGATGTAGCGAACCTCCAGATGGCCGACAGCGCGAACCGGCGGGAACAGCGTGGACAGGTGATAGTCCAAGTCCGCCCAGACGGGTCGGCGTCCGATCTCGGCATCCACAGCGCCGTCTATCCAGTCCCCGAAAGTGGCACCCCGCGGAGCCGTCCAATCGTCGCCCTCGTTTCGCACACACATCAGCGGAACATCGAGCGCCCAGCCGGCGTAGTCCTGCACTTCCGGGACTGCGACCGTTCGCCAGGAATCGAGTTCGAGCCACGTCCGCATGCGTTGGGACGCCCAATCCCCTCTCGGAACCCCTTGCAAGCGTGGAGAACATGCAAACGCAGCGATGAGCGCCGGCCCCATGTCCCCGAGGAGCCGCCAACGCTGGGCAATGGACTCCGGGCTGCCGCCGGCATCGACACTGACCTGCACTGCTGCTGTATTGCACATCATCAAGGTGCCGTACGGTCCTATCCCGGCGAAGCGGGATTCCATTGCGCAATAACGTGGCAACCGGAGAATCCGGGAAGGTGGGCGGGCGACGTCGGCCGCGGCAGAACTGATTTCGATGGAGTACGACGCGAGGAGTGTTTCGAGAGTACGACGGTCTTCGTCGAGACAGTCACACAGTTCTCGGGCGGACGTCCGCGGCGCTGACGAGAGTTCGATCTGTCCGCCAGGTTCTACGGTGACGAGGCTGCCACGAGGAAGCGGAACCGCTGGTGAATCCGGGTCGATACTGGTGGGTGCGTGTCGCCCGAGTGCCTTTGCCAGAGTCGCTGCTGACGGCCGCTCCCCACCGGGAACCTGGCTGGTCAGCCACTCGAGCTCAGCTCCGACCAAACGGGGTGGCCCCTGTTTGAAGCACACACCACCGACGTAGGCCTCGGCCGCAGGACGTGAATCCACCTGCGTGGTCTGTGCTGCTGTCAACGCTGCTGTCACCATTCGACTTCCCCTTCGGGCGGTCTTCGCGGTCGCTACCGACGATAGAACGCCAACGTCCGAGATGCACCCTTTGTGGTGTTACGTGTCGTTGAATTTCTTCAGTCGTATCCACCGGTACCCACAACCGGACAGAACCACACCTGCGCCGGAAACAACCGCGATCCACGGAAGTGTGACCACCAGAACGACACAACCAGCCGCGCCGACCGCTTGCAGCCACTTCGGATACATCCGGTCCACACCGCGTTGGCTGTACGCACTCACGTTCGCGACGAAGTAGTAGAGCAGCACTCCGAACGACGAAAAGCCGATCACCCCACGAAGATCGGTTGTCGAGACCAAGGCGATCACAACGGCACCGACCACAAGTTCCGCATGGTGAGGGACCCCGAACCGTGGATGGACTGCAGCGAGGGCCACTGGCAGATCGCGCTCGCGGGCCATCGCCATCGCCGTACGACTCACGCCGGCGATCAGAGCCAGCAGCGCCCCCGCCGACGCCGCCGCGGCACCGATCACCACTACGGGAACGGCCCAACTCCACCCGACTGCGCCCACCGCATCTGCCAGTGGTCGCGCCGAATTCGCCAGCCGATCAGGTCCCAGCGTCACCAACAGCACCACCGCTACCAGCGCATAGAGGATGACGGCGACGGTGAGTGCGATCAGGATCGCCCGCGGAATCGTTCGACGCGGATCACGCACTTCCTCCCCCAGCGTCGCGATCCTGGCGTACCCGGCGAAGGCAAAGAACAGCAGTCCCGCCGATTGCAGAATGCCGTACCACGACCCGAATGCGAGATCCGGGAACTCGCGCACCGCACCAGGACCGACGACGGCAACCACCAGCGCTACACACAGCGCCGTCGTCGACACGGCGACGATCACCCTGGCCATGTGCGCCGTCCGCGTGACTCCGCGGTAGTTGACTGCAACCAGCGCTGCCACCACCAATACCGCGACGGGGACACGCCAGGCCGTAGGCGCAACATACGTCGCGAAAGTCAGAGCCATTGCCGCGCAGCTCGCGGTCTTCCCGATCACGAACGACCAGCCGGCGGCAAACCCCCACCAGGGTCCGAGCTGCTCACGTCCGTAGACGTAGGTCCCACCTGAAGTGGGGTATCTGGCCGCAAGCTGCGCCGACGACGTCGCGTTGCAGTAGGCGATGAACGCTGCAATCACCAGGCCCACAAGCAACCCGGTACCGGCTACTGCGGCAGCGGGCGCGAACACCACGAAGACTCCGGCGCCGATCATCGCGCCGAGGCCGATCACCACGGCATCGGACGTGCCCAGTCTTCGCTCCATCGGGACAGCTTCGTTCACAGGTAGTTTGAACCACACCGACATGAACGGAAGGTGCCATGTTCGATCTCGACACGATCCGCCGCGACACTCCCGGATGCCTCGACAAGGTGTTCCTCGACAGCGCGGGATCCTCGCTCCCGCCCGAGCCGGTGCTGACCACGATGATCGAGCACCTGAGACGTGAAGCCGACGTCGGCGGATACGTCGCAGCTGCTCGTCAGAGCGGCGCCCTCGCTGCTGTTCCCCATTCGCTGGCCCGGGTCATCGGTGCTCAGGCAACCGATATCGCTTTGACGGACAGCGCGACCCGTGCGTGGAACGACTTCCTCGCTGCCGTTCCGCTCGGACCCGGTGATCGAATCCTCATCAGCGGAGTCGAATACGCGAGCAACGCCATCGCTGCACTGGGGCGGGCGCGTTCGACCGGTGCCCACGTCGAGATCATCCCGAGCGATCAGTACGGACGCATCGACCTCGACGCACTCGAGAACATGCTCGACGATCGTGTTCGCGTCGTCTCCGTCGTCCACATCCCCACCAACGGCGGCCTGATCAACCCCGTCCGCGAGGTCGTCGAACTCGCGAGGGCCCACGGCTCGCTCGTTCTGCTCGACGCATGCCAGTCCGTCGGCCAATTGCCCATCGACGTCACCGAACTCGGCGTCGACGCCCTCAGCGCAACCGGCCGCAAGTGGCTCCGCGGGCCACGCGGAACCGGATTCCTGTACGTCCGCCCCGGACTCGTCGACGCACTCGAACCCGCTGCGATGGACCTGCACGGAGCGGAATGGACCAGCGAGAACAGCTTCGTCCCTGCGCCGGATGCAACACGATTCGAGCTCTGGGAAACGAGTGTCGCGGCGCGCCTGGGTCTCGGCGTCGCCGCCGACTATCTGCTCTCGATCGGCACCGACACGGCGTGGGAGCAGATCGAATCCCGAGCAGTCACGCTGAGGGAAGGTCTGGCAGCGATTTCCGGAGTCGAAGTCCGCGATCGAGGAACCCATCTGAGCGGCATCGTTTCCTTCACCGTCGACGGTATTTCCGAGCACCTGGTTCGGGATCAGCTTGCAGCACAGAACATCACCGTCACCGTCAGCGGTCGCGGGTCCACGCTCCTCGACATGGATGCCCGCGGACTCGACGCCGTGGTTCGCGCATCGCCGCACTACTTCGTCGACGAAGCCGACCTGGACACATTTCTGGGCGCGGTGAGGAGTTTGCAAACCTCCCGTTGACCGGGACCATGCCTGATCTGCGGAAGTCGAAACTGCAACTGTGGGGTGATCAGCAGTTTCGCCTTCCGAGAGGACTATTCGCATGGCCGACCCCACCGTCAGACCGATCTCCGCTGCCGACATCACCACCTGGGACTACGAGGCCGACGTCGTCGTCGCGGGATACGGCATCGCCGGCGTCACCGCTGCGATCGAAGCAGCTCGTGCCGGCGCCGAGGTGCTCGTCCTGGAGCGGACGGGCGGTTGGGGCGGAGCCGCGTCACTGGCTGGTGGATTCATCTACCTGGGCGGTGGAACGCCGTTGCAGAAGGCGTGCGGGTTCGAGGACTCGGTCGAGAACATGAAGACGTTCATGAAGGCAGCGCTTGGCCCCGGAACCGACGATACGAAGATCGACGCGTACTGCGAGGGCAGCGTCGATCACTACAACTGGCTCGTCGACGCCGGGGTCCCGTTCAAGGAATCGTTCTGGGGTCAGCCCGGCTGGGAACCGCCGTACGACGACGGCCTCATGTACTCGGGAGGCGAGAACGCCGCGCCGTTCAACACCCTCGTCGATCCCGCGCCCCGCGGACACGTTCCGCAGATGTCCGAGAAGAACACCGGCGAGAAGGGCGGCGGCTACATGCTGATGAAGCCACTCGTCGAGACGGCCGAGAAGCTCGGTGTCCGAGCAGAATACGATCTGCGCGTCCAAACTCTGGTGGTAGACGGCGATCGGGTTGTCGGCGTCGTCGCCAAGCGTTACGGCAAGGACGTCGCGATTCGCGCACGCAAGGGCGTCGTGCTGGCGATGGGCAGCTTCGCGTACAACAACGAGATGGTGCGCTCGAACGCACCGCGTATCTTCGGCCACCCGGCGGCCTCCATCGAGGCGCACGACGGCCGCGCAATCCAGATCGGTCAGGCACTCGGCGCCGACACCGCACACATGGACGCCACCGAGGTCGCGTTCTTCTGCGACCCACAGTTGATGGTGCGCGGCATTCTTGTCAACGGCCGCGGTCAGCGATACATCCCCGAGGACACCTACCCCGGCCGCATCGGCCAGGCAACGCTGTTCCAGCAGGATAACCAGGCATTCCTCGTGATCGACGAAGCTGCGTACGAGGAAGGCATGAATGCCGAATCGTCCAGTGCACAGTTGCGGGCGCAGCCGAGCTGGGTGGCGGAGACCGTCGAGGAACTCGAAGGCGAGATGGGATTGCCCTCCGGATCGCTGCAATCCACCGTCGACCTCTACAACCGGCACGCGGCTGAAGGTTCGGATCCGGTGCTCGGCAAGAAGTCCGAGTGGGTGAAGCCGATCGTCGGCCCGTTCGCGGCAATCGATCTCCGTGGCCGCACAGGCGGATTCACGCTGGGAGGATTGAAGACCACCGTCGATTCCGAGGTTCTGCACGTCTCGGGTGCGCCGATCCCCGGACTTTTCGCAGCGGGTCGCTGCACGTCCGGTGTCTGTGCGGGCGGTTACGCCAGCGGGACAAGTCTCGGCGACGGCAGCTTCTTCGGACGTCGTGCCGGAATCAGCGCGGCGCGCTAGATCACCACAACTCGCACACCGTCGGCAAAGCGGTACGGCTGAGTCTGCAGGACCGCGCCGAGGTGTTTCCTCAGTCTGGACACCTCGGCGCGCACTGCCACGACATGCTCGCGATCACCGAAGAGCACTTCGCTCAGGCCTGCGGCATCCACACCTGCCGAACCGACGGCTGCCAGTGCCCGCAAGATCTGAGCGTGACGCGGCGAAAGCGCGCGCGTCCAGTTGGCGTCACCACGCACCGTCACCTGCGGCGATGCGCCGAGGGCCAGCTCCAGCTCGATCAACGGCCCGCCGACGCCGGTGCGCAACAGCCAGCCGTCTCCGAGCGGCTCAGGCAGACACATCCCCAGACCTGGCACGATGACGGGCTTTCCCGCACTGGGTGCTGCCACGCGGTCAGGCGCGGCAATCCCGCTGGCGCCGGCCACCCAGCCGTACTCGTCGACCACCAATGCCGGACCTGTTCCTGCCGCGAACAGCGGTGCCGCCCGCGAGCGCAGGCGCTCGAGCGAAGCTGCGTGCTCGCGCCACAGCGTCGCCTCCGCGAGGCGAACCGCGGTGCGCACCAGCGCGACGGTGGTGGGATGAACCGAAGCTGCGGATCCACTGATGTCCACCACGCCCAGGATCTCGCCCGTCCGTGGGTCGTGCACGGGCGAGCCGGTACACGACCAATTGTGATGCGTGGGCGCATAGTGCTCGGCCGAGAAGAGTTGCACCGCAGAGTCTTCGATCAGCGCGGTACCTATCGCGTTGGTCCCCACCGACTGCTCCGACCAGCGTGCGCCTTCCGCGAACCCGAGAGCGTCCGCCGCACGTTTGACGGTCTTCGCCCCTTCGCGCCAGAGCAGGACACCGTCGGCGTCGGCAACGACCACGATGAAGCCCGCGTCCTCGGCGACCTCGGTGAGCGTGGTTCGCAGTTCGGGCAGAACGCTTCGCAGCGCGGTACGCGAACGCCTCGCCTCCAACTCGGAGAAATCGGCGACAGTAGACGCACCGCAGTGATCCGGCGTGAGCCCGCCGGCGGCCACCCTCGACCACGACCGCGCCACGACGGTCCGCGGCTGCGCCGGTGGTTCCTGGCCGGAGAGAACTGCGTCGTGCACCCGACTGAGTAGGCGAGCATGCTGCGACAGGTCGGTACCCGGCACGACGGCACCGAGCCGACTGCCTTCGGGAGCGTTCCCCACGATGGTCACTCCGTCAGGCTACCGCTTTCGATGTGACGCGAACCACGTCCACACGGCCAGGTCCCCACCACCTGCGATTAGCGGCCGGGAGCAAACTCCGGTAACGTATCCAAAGTTGTCTCGGCGAGGGTGAATCGCAGCAGTTCCACACGTTGCAGGTTTACCGTGATCGACGCGGCTACGGCTCAGCTCGAGCGTTTCGCTCCTGGCCGTGTGCGCGCCTGTCCGCCTTGCCGCAGGCAAAACCACACGTCAGTAAACCGAGCACGAACCCCGTGAGTTGTAGGAGCCGTTTCATCATGTCTGAAGAAAACAACCTCGTCGCCGTCGTCCGCACCGAATTCGGCAAGGGCGCAGCTCGCCGCGCACGTCGTGACGGCCAGGTCCCCACGGTTCTGTACGGCCACGGTGAAGATCCCCGCCACCTCAATGTGCCGGCTCGCGACTTCGCCGCCATCCTCCGTGCACACGGCACCAACGCCATCCTCACCCTCGACATCGAGGGCACGGAGCAGGTTGCACTGACCAAGTCGGTCGTCGTGCACCCCATCCGCAACTACATCGAGCACGCCGACCTCCTCGTCATCAAGAAGGGCGAGAAGGTCACGATCGACGTGAACGTCATCGTCGTCGGCGATGCTGCTGCAGGCACGATGGTCGCGCAGGACGCATCCACGATCTCCATCGAGGCCGACGCGCTTCACATCCCCGAGCAGATCGAGGTTTCGGTCGAGGGTCTCGAGATCGGCACCCAGATCCTGGCCAGCCAGCTCGAACTGCCCAAGGGCTCGACCCTGCAGGCTGACGCCGACACCCTGATCGTCAACGTCGTTGCTGCACCCACCGAGGCAGACCTCGAAGAGGGCGCAGAAGCTCCCGCCGCCGACGAGGCTGCAGAAGAGGCCTGATCCTCTCGGTTCCAACAGAACTCACTGCGCGCGGCGCGTCATTCCGATTCGGAGTGACGCGCCGTTCGTGCGTAGCAGGAAAAATCAAGCCAGAAAGTAGCGTCCGTTGAGCACAGATACCGCCCTCGTCATCGGCCTGGGTAATCCCGGCCCCCAGTACGAGAAGACCCGGCACAACGTCGGCTTCATGGTCGCCGGCACCCTTGCCGGGCGCATGGGCGGAAAGTTCAACGTACACAAGAAGAGTGGTGCCGAAATCGTCGAAGGTCGCCTCGCCGGCCGGCGCGTGATTCTCGGAAAACCACGCTCGTACATGAATCTCTCGGGTGGCGCTGTCGCCGGTCTCGCGCGGTTCTTCTCGGTCGACGCCGCGAACATCATCGTCGTCCACGACGAACTGGATCTCGATTTCGGGACGATCAGACTCAAACTCGGCGGCGGCGAAGGCGGCCACAACGGCCTGCGGTCCATTTCGAGTTCGTTGACCACCAAGGACTACCTGCGCACGCGCGTCGGGATCGGTCGTCCGCCGGGCCGCATGGACCCGGCGGACTACGTTCTCAAGCCGTTCTCGTCCACGGAGCGAAAAGAACTCGATCTCGTATGCGAAGAGGCTGCGGATGCAGTGGAGCTACTGCTCGAACTCGGGTTGGAAGCCGCACAGAACCGCCTGCACTGACGGTCAGTTACCCAGCAGTGCAGCCGAATTCGCGCGGCGGAGCTTCCCCGACGACGTCTTCGGGATACTGCCGGGACCCAGGACCGCAACGGCACGAGGTCGGACACCGACGTCGGCAACCACGGCGTGGACCACTTCGCGTTCGATACGCTTGACCTCTTCCGGATCTTCGAAAGCGTTGGTCTCGACGGCGACTGCAAAGCTCTCACGCTTCTGGCCGGCGTCGAGACGAATCGCGACGGCGTTTCCGGGACGCACACCGGCAACGGTTCCGGCCGCCCGTTCGATGTCTGTGGGGTACACGTTCCGGCCGCCCATGATGATGACGTCCTTGACACGCCCGCACACCACGACCAGTCCTTCCTCGGTGAAGTACCCGACGTCACCGGTGTCGAGCCAACCGTCGGCGTCCTGGGCCGGCTTGTGTCCGTCGACCGTGACGTACCCGGGAGTGACTGCCTTGCCGCGAACCTCGATGATTCCGACACCGCGGGCCGGAAGCACCTGACCGTCACGGTCGACGATGCGTCCCTCGAGGTCAGGCACCATCTTGCCGAGTGTGGCGAGGGCACGAGCGTTGGGGCGATTGGACGGCACCGCTCGAGACATCGATTCGAGAAAGTCTGGATCGACGTAGTCGAGGACCTGACCTTGATCGGGATCCGGAATCGACACGGCGAGCGTGGTTTCCGCCATTCCGTACACGGGCGCCAGCGCAGTCGGGTTCAAACCGAAACGCGCACCTGCCTCGGCGAGTGCATCCATCGTGTCGGGATCCACCGGCTCGGCGCCGTTCCACATGTATCGGACGCTGGACAGGTCGACTGCCCCGTCTTCCGCCTGTGCGAGTCGACGAGCCAAGAGCGAGTACGCGAAGTTCGGTGCGGCGGTGACGGTTCCGCCGTACTTGCCCATCAGTTCGGCCCACAGCACCGGGGTGCGCAGGAAATCCATCGGCGTGATGCTGATGACCTCTGCGCCCACCTGCATCGGAACCGTGAGAAAACCGACCATGCCCATGTCGTGGAAGAGCGGAAGCCAGCTCACCATCACGTCGTCTTCGATGGAGAACTTGATGCGGTTGATCATGGCGTAGGCATTTATGTAGAAGTTCTCGTGCGTGATCTGCACGGCCTTGGGCGAACCGGTGGAACCGGACGTCAACTGCTGGAGTGCGATATCCGATTCGGCCGTCTCCACGGGATCGATCGACGTTCCGCTGCGAAGCTCGTCCACCGTCACGACGGTGATGCCACGCTCTTCGAGGAGCGGCTTGGCCGCGTCGAAGGGCGCACCCAGAATGACGGCTTTCGCGGAGATCATGTCGATCACAGTCTCGGTGTCCTGAGCCCAGACGCCCAGATCCGTTCGGGGGGTCGGCTGATGCAGCATCGTCACCGACGCACCGCGCATCCACGTCGCCTGGCAGGCAGGTGCGATGTCGACGGGCTGTCCGGCGAGAATGCCGATCGCGACGCCGCGATCGATACCGACCTCGGCCAGGCCGCCGGCCATGCGCCGAGCCTCCTGGTGGATGTCGCCCCAGGTCTGACGGAAAGCGTTGTCCGGCTCTCCCGTCACCAGGCCGCGGTCGGTGACTGCGGCGGTCGCATACATCTCTTCGGTGAACTTGCTCAACGCAACTCCTCGGTCAGTGTCACTCTTCGATCAGTGCAACTCTTCGCAGGACACAAATGGCTGTGTGTTCGAACACACACATACATGGATAATCAGCGATCGTTCGCCGAGTGTTACGCCGCAGTGGCTATTGCATCGTGGTCTGCGAGTATCCTTTCTCTGTTGTGCTGCCGCACTCTCCACCTGTCCGCGCACCGGCACGTCGCCGGCACCGACGCCCACTTCGAGAGGTTCTTCGTTGACTACCCCGTCCGACTCGACCGTCCCTTCCGACTCGACTGTCCAGTCCGACACCGAAGGCCCCGATTCAACCGAGAGCGGGTCGGTCGCGGTCACGACGACGACCAAGGGCCTGTCCGCCGAGGCAGAGCGTCGCCGCACCTTCGCCGTCATCTCGCATCCCGACGCCGGAAAGTCGACGCTGACCGAAGCGCTTGCACTGCACGCGAAGAAGATCTCGGAGGCAGGAGCCGTCCACGGCAAGGCAGGCCGCAAGTCGACGGTCTCGGACTGGATGGAGATGGAGAAGGCCCGCGGCATTTCCGTCAGTTCCACCGCACTGCAGTTCAACTACCACTCGTCCGAGACCCCGGACGAGCAGATCAACGTCATCAACCTCGTCGACACCCCCGGTCACTCCGACTTCTCCGAGGACACGTACCGCGTCCTGACCGCCGTCGACGCGGCGGTCATGCTCATCGACGCTGCCAAGGGCCTCGAACCGCAGACGCTCAAGCTGTTTCAGGTGTGTCGTCACCGCGGCATTCCGGTCATCACCGTCATCAACAAGTGGGACCGTCCCGGTCAGACTCCTCTCGAACTGCTCGACGAGATCAGCGAACGGATCGGCCTCACGCCCACCCCCCTGTACTGGCCGGTCGGCATCGCCGGCGACTTCCGCGGACTGCTGCGGCGCGGTGAAGACGGTGAGGCTCGCGAGTACGTCCGCTTCACCCGCACCGCAGGCGGCGCGAAGATCGCCCCCGAAGAGGTCATGGACGCCGACGCGGCGCTCGCCAAGGAAGGCTCCGAGTGGGAGACCGCGGCCGAGGAGAGTGAACTGCTCTCCGCTACCGGCCAGGACCACGATCAGGAGATGTTCCTCGCCGGTCAGACTTCCCCGGTGATCTTCGCGTCCGCGATGCTCAACTTCGGCGTCCGCCAGATCCTCGACACCCTCGTCGAATTGGCGCCGCCGCCGCGTGGGCGCGAAGACCTCAGCGGCAAGCCGCGCGAGGTCACCGATCCGTTCAGTGCGGTCGTCTTCAAGGTCCAGGCCGGTATGGACACCGCGCACCGCGACCGTCTGGCGTTCATGCGCATCGTCTCCGGCGTGTTCGAGCGCGGCATGGTTGTCACACACGCCCAAACCGGCAAGCCCTTCACGACCAAGTACGCCCAGACGGTGTTCGGACGTGAACGTTCCACCGTCGAATCCGCGTTCCCCGGCGACGTCGTCGGCCTCGTCAACGCCACCGCACTCGCACCCGGCCACACGCTGTACACCGAGAAGAAGGTGGAGTTCCCGCCGATCCCGTCGTTCGCGCCGGAACACTTCTCGATCCTGCGCGCCGAAAGCGCCGGCAAGTACAAGCAGTTCCGCCGTGCTGTCGACCAACTCGATTCCGAGGGCGTCGTCCAGATTCTCCGCAACGACATCCGCGGCGACGCCTCCCCCGTCATGGCGGCCGTCGGCCCGATGCAGTTCGAGGTCGTCGCAGCACGCATGAAGGCCGAGTTCAACGTCGAGGCCAAGATGGAACCGCTCGGCTACGCATTGGCTCGCCGTACCGACGCCGCGTCCGAGGTCGAACTGAACCGTCAACGAGGTGTGGAGGTCTTCACCCGTTCCGACGGTGTTCTGCTCGCCCTGGTCAGTGACAAGTGGCGCCTGCAGTACATCCAGAAGGAACTCCCGGATCTGACGCTCGAACCCCTCGTCGCTGCTGCGGACTGATGAGCCTGATCGAGGCGCTGTTCGACGCCGAACTGCACATCGGCAGCGCCACGATTCTCTGGCGAGAGATCATCGGAAACGCGTTCGGAATCGGCTCCGCGATCGCGGGCGCGCGACGCTCGGTATGGGCGTGGCCCGTCGGTATAGCCGGAAATGCCTTGTTGTTCACGGTGTTCATGGGCGCACTTTTCCACACGCCGCAAGAGCTCAATCTCTACGGCCAGGCCGGCCGTCAGTTGTTGTTCATCACCGTCAGCGTCTACGGGTGGACTCAGTGGCGACGCGGGGCACGCGACTCCGGTCGCGCAGTCCTGCCCCATTGGGCGACAACTCGCGAGCGCGTCGCCATGATCGCCGTCATGACCAGCGGCACAATCGCTTTCGCCTGGATCTTCGACCTCCTCGGCTCGTACGGAGCGTGGGCGGAGGCCTGGATCTTCACCGGCTCCATCCTCGCGACATACGGCATGGCGCGCGGCTGGACCGAATTCTGGCTCATCTGGATCGGCGTCGACGCCGTTGGTGTTCCCCTTCTTTTCCGAGCCGGCTATTACCCTTCGGCGATCCTCTATCTGGTCTATGCATTCTTCGTCCTGTGGGGCTTCGCAATGTGGCTGCGCATTCAACGCCGAACTCCACAAGGGGTGTGACCATAAACCAACTCCTGGTATGTTTGCGTCGATTAAGCAAACCGGCGGTCTGTTTACGGGCATCAGGAGCGAAACAATGGAAGACAAGAATTCTCACGGAATAGCGGGCCCCAACGGTTCCGGCAACGGATCGAGAGCCAATAGTTCCGCAAGTAATGGTTCTGCAAGCAATGGTTCTGCAAGCAATGGTTCTGGGAGCAACCTTTCCACGGGTAACGGTTCCAGCAGTGCCACCGCCACAGCGGATTTTCTGTCGACCGCACCCAAGCAATCCGATGCATTCACGTTTCCGCTTCCTGCCCGAACCACGACCGCACACAGCAGCGGAGAGGACCTTTCAGTGCCAGCTTCAACACGCGAATCATCGAGGACGCTCGAAACTCGAAGTCGTACCGTCGTACGTCGCGACGCGATGGGCGTAGCCGCCGTTCGAGTGGCCGGTCGACTCACCCACACCGAACTCATCGCAAATCAGGCCTCACCCTCGAGCGCACATTCCTCCGATCCCACGACGGATCTGGACGAGTTGCTCACGATGCTCGGCAGCTACCTGTTGTCCTCGGGGTTCGAACATCCCGAAATCCACGCCAAGCTGGGCGGACAGTCGATCGTCGTCAACCTCGTATCGCCGGAGATCAGCGCGAGCTGATCTGGGCCCAGCTGCCCCTTAGGGCCATAGCACTGCTCGTGTCCATGCTCGGTCCGAGCCGCGCCGGTACAACCACCGCTGATGTCGACGCCCGGAGTCTGCCTGCCAGAACTCGACAGACTCCGGCTCGAGGCACCACGCACGCCAGTCCTTCGACACGAACCCTGGGTCGTCGCTGATTCTTGCTTCCGCAGCGGCCACCGACGCGTCGTACGCCCCTAAGTCTTCGAGCACCTCGCTCTGCTTACTTGCCGTCGCCACCGCTCGCGCGGTGACGGAGCGTTCGACGAAGTCTCGGCGTCGAAGTGCGTCGTCGCCCTCGCGAACCGTTCCGCGAATCCGGACCTGTTGGCCTGTTTCGCGCCAGTAGAAGGCGAGCGATGCTCGCGGATTTTCTTTCAACTCAACACCTTTCGGCGAAGCAGCTGAACCAGAGAACCAGAACCCTCCCTCGGTCACGTCCTTGAGGATGAGGAAGCGAGAATCAGGCATACCGTCGCCGTCCACGGTCGAGAGCGCACACACGTGTGGCTCGACGACGCCGAAGGCCACGGCCGCACGGAGCCAGTCGAGGAACAACTCCCCCGGCTTTTCCGGAAAACACTCGGGCGCGGGCGGCGGAGTTCCGGTCAGCGCGGGGATACCGCGAATCCACGTCCGTACGTCAGGCAGCGAAAAATCTGCATCAACCATGAGCCGACTCTAATCGCGGGCGACGTCAGGAGACGTTGCGAACTACCGAGTCGCCGAACGACGGTTGCTGCAGCAGCGCCCACTTGTTGGACGTCAATCGGAAACTCGGCATGTCGGCGAGCGCCACCACCGATTCCCAGGTCCGCTCGTAGCTCGTGTGGGAGATTCGCCATTCACCGTCGCTGCAGCGGGTGTATCTGTCGTGATAGAAGGCCGATCCGCGAAGCAGCATGCCGTCTTCGGGGATTACCACTGTGTCCGCGAGGCACCAGATCCCGGTTGCGGTGTCTCCGTCGACGTCGATCTCGGGTTGCCCGCACTGATGTTCGGTGATGATGTGTGATCCGAGAGTGTTCTCGAGGAAGGAGACGAACGAATCTCGGGAATCGAAACTGAGTTGTTCTCCGTAGATCGCGGTGGCGTCGACGGTCAGAGTGTCGGCGAATTCGACCCACGATTTGGTGTCCAAGGCGCGTGCGTATCGGTACTTGAGTCTTTGGATGAGAACAATCGCTTCGAGATCCATGATCCCCGCCTCCCGGTGCAGCAACCACCCGTCCTATGTGTGCACATTAGCCTGTATCACGCCGAAACGGGCATTACTCTCAAAGCTAGTAGAAATGTCAGCCGATAACACGCTTTTCCAGGCCGTCGAGCATGATCGTGATCTTCTCGTCCAACCAACCTCGCCCGTGCCACGTCGATTCGTCGCCGATTCCCTCGATCAACGACTCCGATGCATTCCAACTTTCCTGATACGCCTGTCGCGCGGAACGTGAATCGGCGGAGCTGACGGTCTTGTCCATCGCCGCCATCATTGCGAACTGCGTCATCGTCACCTCGGAGATGAAGTCCACCGCCAATATCGCATCGTGGGGTGTGAAGCCTTGCGCAGTCAACGAACCGACCAGTTTCTCCACGATCTCGATTATCGCCGGCGGCGTGCCCGGAACTGCGAGACCGACCTGGGCCAGACCTGGATAGCGCTCGAACGAGGACCACAGAACGTCGCAGAAATCCTTCAGGAATTCGCGCCACGGACGATTCGTATCGGGCCATACAGTCTGACGCACAACATGATCCGAGCAGGCACGCAGCAGCGCTTCGCGGTCTGCGAAGTAGCGATAAAGTGCAGAATGACTGACGCCCAGCCGCTTTGCCACGCTCGGCATGGTCAGTTCACTCAGATCACCGGCGAGGGCGGCCTCGACGATGTCCACTGTCGACAACGTCGGCGGCCGCCCCGTCTTCTTTCCGGTCTGCATTCTGCTCAGCTTGCCACCAACCGCCATCCCGACGCACGGTGGCGCTGATTCCAGAACGCGGCGTAGTTCCCACCGGCTGCGAGCAGGACTTCGTGGGTGCCCACTTCGACGATCGAACCGTCGTCACCGAGCACGATGATCTGATCTGCGGCCACGACGGTCGACAGTTTGTGAGCGATCACGAGCAGTGTGCTTTCCCTGGCGAGTTCTTGCATCGCACGTTGAACGTGTGCCTCGTTCTCGGGATCGAGCGCGGCCGTCGCCTCGTCGAGCAGAACGACAGGTGCGCGTTTGAGGAGTGCGCGTGCAATGGAGACCCGCTGCCGCTCTCCACCGGACAGTGCCGTCCCGCCCTCACCGACACGGGTGTCCCAACCCCGCGGAAGCCGCTCGACGATTTCCGCGACGCCCGCGATCCGAGCCACGTCGAAGACTTCTTCGTCCGTGGCTTCGGGGCGGCCGAGGCGGATGTTCGCGATCAACGTGTCGTCGAAGAGGTACACGTCCTGGAAGACCAGAGACAGCTGCGACATCAGGTCGGCACTCGTGAGGTCCCGCACGTCGACGCCGCCGACACGCACCACACCGGAGTCGACGTCGTAGAAGCGCGAGATCAACCGAGTGACGGTGGTTTTGCCGGACCCTGACGGACCGACCAACGCCGTCAACGACTTCCGTGGCACGTCGAAGGAGATGTTTCGCAGAACCTGCCCACCGTCCGCGTATCCGAAGTCGACGGCGTCGAACTGCACTGCCGTCTCCCCCCTCGCCGCCCCGCTGGTATCGGGTTCGACCATTGGTTCAACTTCGAGGATCTCGGACATTCGCCGGATTTCATTGCGTGCCATTCTGATTGCACCGCCGAACTCGCCGATCTCACCCAGCGGCTGGATGAACCGTGCGGTCAGTCCGAGTAGCGCGATCAACGTGACCGGATCGATGTCGCCGCCGAGCGCGAGGAACGCGCCCAAGATGATCACGGCAGAGAACACGAATTGCAGGGCGATCCCGTTGACCACGGACCCGATCACCACGAACCACAGTTGTGAACGACCCGCAGTGTGTTGCGCTTCGATCGCGTCGTCGAGCGGTTCGTACACCCCGTGGGTGCGTCCGAAAGCACGCAGGACCGGTTGGCAACGCGCGTATTCGAGCACTCGATTGTTCGATTCGACGGCCGCTGCATGAGCCCGATCGTCGGCCTTGGCAGTCATCGTCGAGGCAAATCGTGCTGCCGCGAAGAGAATCGGAACGCTGATTACCAGCGCGAGCCCGAGCCGCCAGTCGAAGAACAACATGCACACGACAATGGTTGCCGGGCTGGCAATTCCGGAGATGATCGGTGTCATCAGGTGCGCAGCGGCCCCCATCACCGAGATGGTGCCCTTGCTGGCAACCTGCGATACCTGCCCGAGTCGGCCGGCGCCGAACCAGCCGAGCGGCAGAGTGACGAGATGATCTCCCAGGCGCAGATGCATCGTCCGCAGCAGAGTGAGGGCCGACTCGAAACCCTTCATCGCCTGCAGGTAGTGCGCAATCGAACTGATCACAGCGCATACGGCCATGGCGGCGAGCCACCGAACGAAACTGCCCCAATTCTGATCGAACAGTGCCTGCACCGCCGGGACCAGAAGCGCCACTGCCAAACCCTGCATCACGCCGTACAACACTGCCCACACCAGGAACTCGCGATATCGGCCCTGATTCTGCGGGCCGAGTATCCGGAAGAGGTCGCGAATCATGAGTTGGCCTTTCCTGCTGCGTCAGACGTACCTGCGATGCTGTCGGCCCGACTGTGCTCAATCGAGTCGGCCCGACTGTGTTCAATCGAGTCGGCCCGACTGTGACTCGCCCACATCCGGGCATAGGTTGAACCACTCGCCACGAGCTGATCGTGCGTGCCCTTCTCCACGATCCGTCCGGCGTCGAGGACCACGATCTGATCGGCACACACAATCGAAGCCAACCGGTGCGCGATCACCAGCACCGTGCGGCCGACCGTCAAACGCGACAGCGCTTCTTGGATATCGGCTTCGGACTCCGGGTCGGCGAACGCGGTTGCCTCGTCGAGCACGAGAACAGGAGTGTCCGCGAGAATCGCACGCGCGATGGAGACTCTTTGGGCTTCACCACCCGAGAATCTGGCGTCGACCCCGACCACCGAGTCGTACCCCCTCGGGAGCGCTTCGATTCGGGTGTCGATCTGCGCGGCTGCGGCAGCGGCCTTCACCTCGGCCGAAGTCGCCTGCGGTCGGGCAAGCCGAATGTTGTCGAGCACGGTCGCTTCGACCAGCTGCACGTCCTGCAGAACAAATCCGACGTGGCGGTACAGCTCGTCGGTAGCGACTTCCCTGACGTCGACACCACCGATGGCCACGGATCCGGCACGCACGTCGTGGAACCTCGGAACCAGCGTTGCCAGCGTCGACTTACCCGAACCCGAAGGTCCGACCAACGCCGTCACCGTGCCCTCCGGCAGCGTCAGATCGATGCCGGTCAGAACGTCGGCGCCGTCGTCGTATGCAAAGGAAACTCCGGAGAATCGAACTTCGTTCCCCACAGGCTTTTTCGGATGATCGGTTTCCGGCAGAGCGTCGGTTGCGAACAGCGCGATCAGTCGCGCCGCAGCGGCGGCTGCCTCACGGCGTGCCTGCATACCGAAACCGATGGTCGTCAGCGACACCGGAATCACCATCGCGACAAGAGAACTGGTCAGCACATCGATGGGTGACACCCATCCGGAGTGAACGAACCACGAGCCGAGGCCAAGGTTGACCACCAGCACAACCGGTGCGCTCAACGCAATCGAGGCCAGCGCCTCGGTCCGGAGCATCGGGCGAACCCAGCCCTCGTACGAGACGGCAAACGCCTTGGCAGCGTCGCGGTATCGAGAATGTGACTGCTTGTCCTGACCGAAGGTCTTGACCACTGCGATGCCGGTGACGAACTCGACGATGGTGTTGCTGATGGCCGCGATGCCCTCATTCATCCGGCTCAACTTGACGGCCATGTCCTTGGTCATCATCGCGTAGGCGATCATGTAGATCGGGAGGGTGGCAATCGCGACCAGTCCCAGACGCCAGTCGATCGAGATCACGTAGCCGAGCCCGACGAGCGGCACCGCAATGGCGCCGGTGGTCTCGACGGCGCTGTGCGCAACCAGGTAGTGGAGATCGGAGATGTCGTTCTGCGCGGCTTTTCGCACGGTTCCGGACGAGTGGGAGGTGAACCAGCCCAGTGGAAGTCGACCGAGTGTCGCTGCGATTCGACGCCGAAGCACAGCTTGAAGATTGACATCGGCGAAGTGCGTCACGATCAATGCACCGCCTCCGAAGAACGCGCGCATACCCAGACCGAAGACGACCACCCACACGATCGTCCAGACGCGAGACGAGTCGATGTCACCGCCCACGATCAGCGTCTTACCCAACTCGGCGATGGCCACGTACGGCACGATGGCCGCGACCGCGGCGATCACCTGCATCACCATCGCGATGGTGGTCCGTGTACGAACTGGCGCAAGGAGTTCGCGAAGCGCGCTCTTGTGCGCCGCCGCTTCAGCTTTGGCTTGCGAGGCTTCGGCCGTCGCTCCTTGTGATGCGTCGGCCTCTTCAGATGAAATGTCTGCTTTCGTAGCCTGTGTCGTCGTCATTTCGAGAACGCCTTCCATCGGGTTACTGCGTCGGCGTCGGATGCGATGCGGCCTTGGAGTTCCGCGCCGGTGAGAGTGAGATCGGCAAGAGCCTCGAGGTCTTCGAGGATCCAGTAGACCGCGAAAGGATAACTGCCGAACCAAAGTTCACCGCTCACGTCCACTGTGCGTCCGGCCTTCACTGCGGAGATCTCGTTGAACAGTGGATTTGCGTGAACTAGAGCGCCGTCGTAGATGTTGCCCGAGGTCACGACCATCGCGTCCGCCGCGTGCTGTCCGACCTCCTCGCCTGACACCGAAGACGTGGCAACACCTGTGTTGGGGCCGATCTTCGCGTCGAGTTCGGCTTGCGGGCGCCCGAAACCGGCTTCCTCGATGATCGAGGACATCGGCGACTGTGGGATGACGGTGTAGATGCCGCCGGAGAATCCCACCAGCACTGACAGTGTCTGCGGTTGCGCCTCGACCGTTCCGGATACTTCGGCAAATTTGGCCTCGAGCCTCGACACGATTTCGCGAGCTTCGGACTCTCGACCCAGTGCAGTCGCCGCGGTATTCAGAACTTCGCGCCACGGCGCCGCATAGGCGAGCACCGTCGTCGGGGCAATCTCGTTGGCCCGCACGGTGATCGACGTCAACGAGCCGACATCACTGAGCAGGATTCGGTCAGGATGAACGGCCGCGATCTGCTCCGCATCTGGTGATTGGAAGAACGTCGGTTTGTCGACGACCTCGATCCCCTCACTCTGCAATATCTCCTTCGCCGCCTGCGACTGCAGCGTGGCGAAGACCGTATCGGGCTTGACCCCGAGCGTGAGTGCGTTGAGCGCTGCGAACTCGTCCAGTGCGAGCAGTTTCTGAGGTGCAGGTACGGCCGACGACTCGCCTGTTTCCGATGCGTCTGCGTCATCGCCGCCCACGGAGCAACCGACAAGCGCCGTTGCTGTCGCTGCGAGTGCCGTTGCTCGCAGGCCCCACTGCTGCCGCATCCTTCTCTCCCCGCTTTAGTTACACGCTGTCTCGATTAGGGGAGCCTACAATAAGTCACGCCTTTTGTGCAGTCCTCGTCGCTGGAAGTGCAATCGCCGGCAGACAGGCGACAACACTGATGACGGCACCCATCACGAACGCCAGCGCGAACGAGTCGCCGGAAATGCCGATCGCCAGGACCGCTGTGGTCACCGGGGCGCCCACCGCCGAACCGACGGTTCTGATCACACTGTTGACTCCACTGGCTGCTGCCATTTCCGATGGCGGGACGATCGAGGCAACCAACAGAGCACAGACCGCGAACCCCACGCCGTTCCCCAATCCGACGAGGGAAAAGAACGCCACGATCGCAACCACCGAACTCGGCCAGATCGCGAGTCCGACTGCGCCCGCCGCCATGAGGGCCAGCGCTATGACAGCGGGCACCCGCGGCCCGAATCGCCGCGCGAGAGCCGGCGTCAAGCGGCCACCGAGAAAGACGAGGACAGCGGCGGGCAAGAGCGCCAAGCCGGTCTGCACAACGGTGAATCCGCTTCCATACGTGGACGTTTCCGGCGCCTGGAGGATCCGCGGCAGACAGAGATAGAAAATGTACGGCACGAACCCGAACACCAGGGTGAGTGCGCTGGTAATCATCATCGGCTTGTCCCGAAAAACTCGCATGTCGACGATCGGCGCGTCGTGGCGGGAATCGACGGCAATCAGTGTCGCGAACGAAACGAACGCGACTACCACCAGACCCCAGAATCCGAGCGACAAAACTCCCCAGTCGGAGGCTTTCGTGATCGCCAATAGCAGGCTCACCAATCCGAACGCCAGAGCGCCGGCACCGGCCCAGTCCGTCGGCATACCCGGGCGGCGATGCGAGCCCGGAACCACGGCCACCACTGCGACCAATGCGAGCACGATCAAGATCCCGGTGATCACGAACAACCACTGCCAACTGAGATACTCGAGGATGACACCGCCGATCACCAGTGCACTTCCGGCACCGATTCCCAAAGTCCCAGCGAGCCAACCTATCCCTGAAGACAACTCGGGACCTACTACCGTTCTCCGCAGTACTGCCATCGCAAGCGGGAAGCTCGCCATGCTCACTCCCTGGACAGCTCGAACGACAAGCAGCACCCCGATATTCGGGGCGGCTGCCGCGGCAAATGTCGCGAGAGCGAAGATGATCAGGACGATCACCAGGACTCGCTTGTCGCCGAATCGGTCACCCATCGCGCCGACTATCGGAGCCATCACCGCGGCCGCCAACAGGTACGCCGTCAGGATCCAGCCGGTCACCGCCACGGACGTGTCGAAATGCTCACCCAACACCGGCAACGCCGGTACCAGCATGGTCTGCATGAGCGAGTAGACGAGTACCGCCCCCGCAAGCGCGGCGATCACCCGGCTCCCGGATCGCGTGGGCGCCTCCGCCAAGGTTGTCATCGACACCTTCCTCCAATCATGAATCGAATCGGAACGGAACACTCCGTTCCGATTGAGTAAACCATGCATTGCTAGCCTGTGGGAATGGCGAAAGAGAATGCGAGCCTCCCCGGACGCGCCCGAGAAGCCGCAGACAACGACGTCACCGTACTGCGAGCAGCGCGCGAGATTTTTGCCGAACAGGGTTGGAATGCACCGGTATCGGCAATTGCCACCCGGGCCGGAGTGGGAGTAGGCAGCATCTATCGCCGATACCGAGGCAAGGAGGAACTGGCGCAATCCCTGCGCGTCTGGGCGATCGACCACCTCGCCACCCTCGCCCGAGAGTGCATGAGCACCGCGAAAACCGATGAAGCCGTATTGAAGACGTTCTTCTCGCGATATCTCACCGAATCAGTGGGACCGCTCATTCCGGTCCTCGGCGGCAAGTTACCTGAACACGCCGAAGTCACTCGTGCCGCCGAAGAATTGGAGGCCGCACTGCAATCGATGGTCGACGTCTGCATCGACGCTCGCGAAGTCCCGCCCGACTTCACTGCTGCTGACGTCATGCTCATGACAGTGCATCTGCGGCCGACTCTGCCGATCGAGGGTGATCGAGCCACCGAAATACACACGCGCTATCTCGACTTCATGCTCGACGGACTTCGTGGCGGAACACCTCGACCAACGATCACTCCCCCGTCTTGGAGCGAATGGCTTCAGATGTGGCAGGGCAACTGACCCCGAGAACACCCGAATGACATGTCAGGTTAGGCTTACCTCGCTTATTTCGCCATGTTCGGAAGGTTCTCATGAAAATCAATCGCCGGCTCGCCGGCTTCGCCGCACTACCCGCCGTCGCCACGCTCCTACTCGCCGGTTGCGGAAGTAGCGACGCAGCGCCCTCTACCGAGACCAGGTCTGCCGACCAGTCCTGGAGTTACACAACGGGATACGGAAACACGATCACCCTCGACCACGCCCCGGAGCGGATCGTCGTCGACGCGTACTCCGCTGCGGCTCTGTGGGACTACGGCATTCGGCCGGTCGGCATCTTCGGTTACGGCGTCGGCAATCCAGACGTCACCGATCGCGCTGACGAGTCGACGATGACCGTCGTCGGCCGTGAAGGTGAACTCAGCGCGGAAGCTCTTGCGGCGCTGGACCCAGACCTGGTCATCGGGTACGGCAACAGCGACGACCCGACACGATGGACTTGGTGGGACGAGCCGATGGGCAAGACCGTCAACAATGTTGCACCGTTTGTCGGCGTCAAGTTCTCCGGAGCCTCGACACCGGACGTGTTGAACGAGTACGCCTCACTCGCCGAAGCACTCGGCGGGAACACCGACACAGTGGCAGCACGCGAGGGCAAGGAAGCATTCGAATCCGGTGCAGAGCGCATCCGAACTGCTGCGGCCAAGGTCGACGACATCGAAGTCCTCGCCCTGAACGGTGACAGCTCCGAGTTGTACGCAGGCACAACGGCGCTCGCTCAGTTCGGGTACCTGAAGGAACTGGGCGTGAAGTTCACCGGTCCGGGAGGCGACAAGGGCTGGGCCGATCTCAGCTGGGAACAGGTACCGGACTATCCGGCGGACATCGTGTTCCAGTTCGCGAAGTCGGCAGAGGCATTCGCGGCATCACCCGTGTTCGTCAAGCTGCCCGCGGTGACCGCGAACCAGGTGATCGACTTCGACGACAAGCGTCCCAACACCTACGCCAATTACGGCGCCTGGTTCGAGCAGGTTGCACAACTACTCGACCAGGCCCGCAACGTCGCCTGAATTACTGCCCAGCAGTGATTCGTCCGGCCGCTTCCTCGAGAACGTCGAGGAAGATGGCCGCGGTGAGCGCAAATCCTTGGTTGTATCGCGCGTCGCTGGTCAACACGTTGCCCGCTTGAACTGCAGGCAACCGCTGCCACGTCGGCTGCGACTTGATTGCGTCGAGCGCTTCCTGATCGCGTGCTTGGGCGATGATCACATCCGCCGGAGCCAAGGTGTCGAGTTGCTCGAACGACAACTCGAACGAGTTCTCTGCATTGTCGTCGTCACGGAAAAGCACGTCCAGGCCGGCATCGAGTGCAACACTGATTCGCAGATTCCGCTGATGCACAAGGAAGCCCGTCGGCGTCTGAACGCCGAACACGATCTTCTTTCCGCCCAGCTTCTCCTGCAACATCGGTCGCAGTCTCGCGAGCTTGTCGTCGTACTCCGCAATGGAAGCCTCGGCGATCGTCACCCGGTCGAGCTGGCTCGCCTGCGCCATCAGAGCACCTCGCCAGTCGACCGGGTGCCCGGCAATCGGTTCGACGTCGTCGCCGACGACCAACAGCGGCGCGATGGAAGACAAGCGCTCGGTGCCGTACCAGTCACTGGTGTATCCGATCGCAGTGATGACGATCAGATCGGGCTCGAGAGCGAGCAGAGCCTCGAAGTTGGTGGAGAAGTCGCCGGCGACGTTGACGAAGCTCGCGTCCTCGATGGTGCGGCCGGGAAACTGGAATCCTGCCTTGGCGTCGGGGAACCAGAAGTTGCCCGATCCGACGATCGGGTAGTCCATCATCATCGCGAATTCGAGGTCGACGCGGCCGTCGAGCACCACCACACGCTTCGGGTCGCGCGGAACGTCGCCGCTGAACTCGGCCCACGTGTACGGGAGAGTGTCACTGGCAGAGTCGGATTCGCCATCGGAGCTTCCGCAGGCGCTCAGCGCCAATGCTGCAGCCACACCAGCTGCGCCACCGAAGAATCGGCGTCGCGAAATGCGGTCGACGATCTGAGCCCACTCCGTGTCGGTAACCTGCGCATCCAGGACGAGTGTCATACCTTTGCTCCTTCGATGTTTCGCTGACGCTCGCGTCCCAGCGGAATGACCAGCGGTGTGTGGGAAACCGGATCGTCGATGATGCGGCACGCCATGCCGAACACCTCCTGCACCAGTTCTTCGGTGATGATCTCCGCGGGCGGGCCCTCGGCGACCACCGCGCCGTCCTTCATCGCGATGATGTGAGTTCCGTAGCGGCACGCGTGATTGAGATCGTGAAGCACCGCCACCAGCGTGTGTCCGTCGTTCTCGTTCAGATCGCGGCAGAGTTCCAGCAGCTCGATCTGGTGCGCGATGTCGAGGAACGTCGTCGGCTCGTCCAGTAGCACCAACGGAGTCTGCTGCGCGAGAACCATAGCTACCCAGACACGTTGGCGCTGACCACCGGACAGTTCGTCGACCGGCCTGGCCGACAGATCCGTGACCTTGGTTGCCTCCATCGCCTTGATGACGGCGGCCTCGTCCTCTCGGGACCACTGGCGGATCAGCTTCTGGTGCGGATAACGCCCTCGCGCAACCAGATCGGCGACTTTGATTCCGTCCGGCGCGATCGACGTCTGCGGCAGAAGCCCGAGTCGCCTCGCAACTTCCTTTGCCGGGTACGACGTGATCGCCTTACCGTCGAGAAGGACCTTGCCGGTGGTCGGCTTGAGCAACCGGGACAGCGCACGCAGAAGCGTCGACTTGCCGCAGGCATTGGGACCGACGATGACGGTGAAGCCACCGTCGGGGATTTCGACGTCGAGGTGTTCCGAGATGACGCGCTTGTCGTAACCGATCGTGACGTCCTCGGCGCGAAGCCGATTCGTCCTTTCGACCACGACGGCGGCCGTACTTGTCTCGTTCACGCTGTTCCTCGTTCCTTCACCGATCACTGCTTACGTGCCTCTCGCGCGAGAAGCCATACGAAATAGATGCCACCGATGGAGACGGTGACGACGCCGACCGGCAACTGTGTCGGCGCGAAAGCTCGCTGCGCCACCCAGTCGCTGACCATCAGCAACGCGCCACCCATTGCTGCCGACGGCAGCAGGGTCACTCCGGCACTACCGGTCAATCGCCTCACCAACTGCGGAGCCGCAAGAGAGACGAACCCGATGGGACCGGCCGCTGCTGTCACCATGGCCGTCAGGGCGACGCCGAGAACAACCAGGGAAAGCCGCGTGGGTTCGGCCCGGACGCCGAGCGCCTTGGCGGCGTCGTCGCCCATCTCGAGCATCTGCATCCGCCTGCCCAACACCAGGATCAGCGGAACGAGGATGGCCAGCACGACGACCACCGGCCACACCTGAGTCCAGCCGAGGCCGTTCAACGAACCGGCACCCCACACTGCGGCAGCCATGGCGTCGTCAAGTTTCGCCTTGAGGATCATCCAGGTGTTGACCGAGCCCAACATCGCGCTGATGGCGATACCGACGATGATCAACCGGAATCCCTGCACACCTCGCTTGTACGCAAGGAGATAAACAACTGCTGCGGTGGCGATTCCGCCCACCAGAGCACCGACTGCGATCTCGTAGTAAGTACCACCGATGAGGAGGATGACCACCAGAGCGCCCGTGTACGCACCGGAGTTGAAGCCGATGATGTCCGGGCTACCCAACGGGTTCCTGGTCAGCGATTGGAAGATCGCACCGCTCATACCGAGCGCCGCACCGAGCATCAGCGCCAACAGAACTCGGGGCAGACGCCATTCCACGACGACCATGTGGATACGCGCGGGGGCTTCGCCGAACAGTGCACCGAGGACGTCCCCGATCGGCACTTGGTAGTCACCACTACCGAGCGCGATGACACCGATGGCCAATGCAAGCGCAACGAGGACGAGGCAGACTGTGACCGTGCGGACGTCGATCCGCGCGGACCAGCCTTCTTTGGGTGAGCGCACCACCGTGGTGGCGCGCCCGAAATCGATGCTCACAGACCGCTCACCTTGCTTCGACGCACCAGCATGATCAGCACCGGAGCGCCGATGAAGGCCGTGACGATGCCGACCTGAAGTTCACCCGGGCGCAGCACGATTCGGCCGACGACGTCGGAGAAGAGAAGAAGAATCGGCGAGCACACCAACGTGTACGGGAGAATCCATCGCTGATCCGGTCCGACGAACCATCTCGCGACGTGCGGAACCATCAAACCGACGAATCCGATCGGCCCGGCCGCAGCTGTCGCCGCGCCGCACAGCAATGTCACCGCGATGACACCGAGGATGCGAGTACGAGTGATGTTGGCACCGAGCGAACGTGCCAGATCGTCACCCAGGGCCACCGCGTTGAGTTGGCGCGCCAACGCGAGCGCCAGGAAGAGCCCGATGAGAATGAATGGGGCAACGGCCAGAACGATTTCCAACGAACGCCCGCTGAGTGAGCCGGCATTCCACTGGCGCATCTGGTCGAAGGCGGTCGGGTTGAGCAAGGTGATCCCGGACGAGATGCCGCCGAGCACGGAGCCGATGGCAACACCGGCAAGCGTCAGCCGAATGGGCGTCGCACCACCTCGACCGATCGAGCCCAGCGTGTAGACGATCGCCGTGGCTATCACCGCTCCGAGGAAAGCGAACCATATGTACGACCAGATGCTGGTCAAGCCGAAGACCGCGACGGCAACGACCATCGCGAAGCCCGCGCCGGCATTGACACCGAGAATTCCTGGATCAGCCAAGGGATTTCGTGTCATCGCCTGGATGAGGCCACCGGCCACACCCAGTGCCATACCGACTATCAGACCGAGCAGAGTACGAGGTAGCCGCAGATCACGGATGATCACGTGATCATTGGAATCGTCGTAGTTCACCAGCGCGTCGATCACGGTGCCGAACGGAATGGTCTTCGATCCCACCGCGATACTCAGCAGGAGCACGGCGGCGAGCACCACCAGGCACACCAGAAGACCCGCCATACGACGAGAGTTGGTCGATACCAGCCCGTCCGGTTGCTTCTGCTTCTCGTGCAGCGACTCGTCGATCAGTTCTTCGGTGTGTTTGTCGACTGCGCTCTTGTCCGCCGCACCGCTGTCGACAGCACTCTTGTCGAATCCAACGGTCACAAGCCGGCGCTCTCTAGAGTCTTCTCGACCTCGTCGCGGATCTCTTCCTCGTCGCGGTCCGATTCCCAGGCCGCATCGAGTGCCGCGCGGACACTTTCGTCGAGGGCCTCGTACTTCGCGTTCCACACCTCGGCTTTGTACGTCCAGTAGCCGATGACCTTGTACTGCTCACCCGGCAACTTCAGTTCGTGGCGAAGGTACTTGCGGATGTCACGGAGCATCGTGCTCTCGCCTGCAACCCACACGTATCCGAGTTCGGTGGGCAGGTTCATCGCGCGAACCGCGTCCGGCAACTTCGACGGTGCAACACCGTTGCCACTGCCGACCAGCCAGATGAACTCGACGTCGGCCGACGAGGTGATCTGTTGCTTGTGAGACTCGTCCACCACCTCGACGATCGCCTTGGCCGACATCCCGGCGGGCAACTGTTCGATCAAGCGCCCGAGTGCGGGGAGTCCAGTCGCGTCGGCGACGAACACCTGCCAGCGTGCGTCGGCCGGAGGCTCGTAGAGGCCACGAGACTCGCCGATCGCCAACTTGTCACCGATCTCGGCCTTCTGCGCCCAGTCGCTGGCGATACCACCCTCGTGAACGACGAAGTCGATCGTCATGCAGCTGGTTTCGGAATCGAACCGTCGCACGGTGTACGGCTGGCACGGGGACGGTTCCTCTCCCTCCGGGTATCGCCAACCGCGCGGTGCATCCGGATCTTCCGCCGGAAGAACGAACTTGCCTGTAGCCGGGACCGGGAAGTGGAGGCGCAGGTATTCGTCACCGGTACCGGTGGTTTCGAAGGCGGTCAGCTCCTCCCCACCGAACACGATACGAACCATTCCCGGGGTCACGTACTCCTTGTGAAGTACCTCGCCGAACACAAGACTCACAACAATCTCCAACATCGATGGAACATGAACCGGACCCGAACACGAGGATCCATCCGACTTCCGGACATAGTTAACCCGTGCTAAGTAAGGTAGACCTTAATTTATTGCAGTGTCGTCGATGAGTCGATGCCTTCTCCGCTGCAACGGGGCCAACTACTATCGCAATTCGGCCAACGCAATACGTATGGCCTGTTCACGACAAGTATTGGCACCGGTGTGACTTCTGACTACCGCCCACGATCCCTAGCGTGGACCCAGTGCCTTCGACACCACTTCTTTCGGCCGAGACAAACGGTCCCCCAACCAGCCCGGCGATCACGCCGCGTCAGGTAATCACACGCGCGATCGCTTCCGAAGGTCGCGGAGCCAAGCTGGCGGCCGCGTCCGTCGGCTTCACCGGCCACCAGGTCGCGGAAGCGTTGGTGCCGGTGGTGATCGGTGCAGTGATCGACCGTGCTGTGGCGACCAGCGATGCCGCAGCGCTCGGAAAGTGGATCCTCGTTCTCGGAATTCTCTTCACCGGCTTGTTGCTCAGTTGGCGCTTCGCGGCGCGCATCTCCGATTCCGTCACCGAGCACGGAGCACATCGCTTGCGGATGGACATCGCGCGCCGAGGCCTCGATCCGCACGGCATGTCGCCGCGGCGTATGCCGGGCGAGGTCTACTCGATTGCAACATCCGACGCGGGTTCGGTGGCCGGATTCACGCACACGCTGAGCACCAAACTTGCGGCCGCCTGCGGAGTGCTGACCGCCGCGATTTCGCTACTGGTGATCTCGGTGCCACTCGGCCTGCTCGTCATCCTCGGCACTCCCCCGGTGCTGGCTCTCATGCAGGTGGTCAGTCGGCCGCTCGAACGCCGAGCCGAAACAGATCAATGGCAGGGCGCCAAGGCCGGCGCGCTAGCCGCAGATCTACTCTCCGGACTCCGAATCCTTTCCGGAATCGGCGCCGGAGATGCTGCAGCGCAGCGGTATCGGGGAGCCAGCCGGACTTCGTTGGAAGCAACCCTTCGCGCACAGAGATACCAAGCGATGTACTCCGCCGCCAACGTTGCGATCGCCGGCGCTTTCCTCGCCGTCATCGCGTACGTGGGCGGACGGATGGCAGCGTCCGGGAGCATCTCGGTCGGTGAATTCGTTGCCGTGGTTGGTCTGGCACAGTTCCTTCGGGGTCCGTTGATCGACATCATCTACTTCGGCGCCGGTCTGGCACGGGCGCGTGCTTCCGCCAACCGCGTCGCAGCACTTCTCGGGACCGGCGAGGCTGTCACTCCCGCGGGTGAACCTGTGTCCCTGAATCACTCCGAGTTCCTGACGCTGCGCGACGTCGTGTTGGCCGGAGCGTCACCAGTCGATCTCGACGTCAAACGCGGCGAGATCATCGGCATCGTCACCGAGAATGCCGCCTGGGCGGATGCGTTGGTCGACGCACTGGCGCGTCGAATCGAGCCTTCGAGCGGAACAATTCATCTCGGCGACAACGCCATTCACGAGCTGCACATCGACGAACTTCGCACTCACGTTCTGGCAGCACCGCACGACGCGGCACTGTTCATCGGCACAGTCGGCGACAACATCGACGCCCTCGCACCGATCGGCAGCCGCAACGACGAGGCCATCGCCGCTGCTGCGGCAGATCAAGTGATCTCGGCACTGCCGCTCGGCCTCGCAACCCGAGTCACCGAGCAAGGGAATTCTTTGTCCGGCGGTCAACGTCAGCGCATCGCGTTGGCGAGGGCACTGGCGAGCGAAGCTCCCGTCCTGGTCCTGCACGATCCCACCACTGCCGTCGACTCCGTCACCGAAGCACGCATTGCTCGCGGGATCGCCGAGGTACGCGGGGCGCACGCCACAATACTTCTGACCAGCAGCCCAGTGCTGCTCGATATCTGCGATCGGGTGATCGAGCTGTGAACGAACTACTCCCCACCGCAACACCGAAACAGGCGCGGCGCGCGGCACTTCGGTTGATGGGACCCCACCGGATTTCCGCGATCGCAGCAGTCGTCACCCTGACCGCCGCGACCGCGATCGGTCTGCTCACACCGCTGGTCCTCGGCGCCATGGTCGACGCCGTGACCGACGCAGACGGCGACGCTGTCTCTCGCATCGGCACACTGACTCTCGCGTTGGTCGGCATCGCGGTTGCCTCGTCACTTCTCGTCGGAATGAGCAACTACCTACTCGCCGGCGTCGGCGAGCGCGTTGTCGCCGACCTTCGCGAAGAAGTTGTCGTCCGGGTTCTCGACCTTCCGCAGAGCGACGTCGAACGGGCCGGGCGCGGAGATCTCGTCTCCCGCATCACCGGCGACGTGCGGTTGGTGACCCGGGCCGTATCCGAAGCACTTCCGGTTTTTGCCACCGCGGCACTGACCATCGTGTTGACGCTGATCGGATTGGGTAGCCTCGATTGGAGATTCGCCGTCGCCGCGGTGATCGCGGCACCCATCCAGATCCAGGCGCTGCGCTGGTACCTCTCGAGGTCGGCACCGGTCTACCGCGAGGAGCGGGAGGCAGAAGGTGCACGTGCGCAACAGCTCCTGGACTCGCTGAGCAACTCCGACACCGTCGGATCGCTTCGCCTGGCCCAGCCGCATCTCGAACAGATCGAATCTCGATCGATGACGGCCGTCCGGCTGAGCTTGTTGACCACGCGTCTACGCACCAGGTTCTTCGGCCGGCTCAACATCGCGGAGTTCATCGGCCTGTCCGCTGTGCTGATCACCGGCTTCTGGCTGGTGAAGGACGGTCAGATCAGCATCGGTGCCGCCACCGCCGCAGCCCTGTTCTTCCACCGCCTCTTCGATCCGGTGGGCGCGGTTCTCAGCGTGTTCGACGAATTGCAGGAAGGCACAATCGCGTTGGCTCGCCTGGTCGGAGTCACGCTTGCGCCCGTGCCATCTGCACCGACCGATCCGCAGGAACCTGTCGACAGCTCAGCTTCTTTGGAACGCGTCACATTCTCGTACCGAAGCGGCGACGCTCCTGTTCTGCGAGACATCGACATCACCATTCCGGCAGGAACCGTCACCGCACTGGTGGGCGCTACCGGAGCCGGAAAATCTACAGTCGCAAAGCTGATCGCGGGAACCTACGAACCGACCGAAGGCGTCGTGAAGATCGGGACGGTGCCCCGGAACGAACTGCCACCGTCGACATCTCGGAGCGCGGTGGCCCTCGTGACTCAGGAGGTCCACGTCTTCGCCGGCACGTTGGCCGAGGATCTGCGGCTGGCCGACCCGTCGGCAACCGACAACGACATCACCGCGGCGCTCGATACCGTCGGCGCGTCGGATTGGCTGCGGGCTCTCCCGGACGGACTCGAAACCGTGGTCGGAGACGGTGGACACCGGCTGACCGCAACACAGGCACAACAACTTGCGTTGGCAAGAATCGAATTACTGGATCCGCCGCTGCTGATTCTCGACGAGGCGACCGCCGAAGCGGGCAGCGCCGGAGCCAGGGTCCTCGACGACGCCGCGCTCGCCCTGACCCGAGGTCGCACTGCTGTCACAGTGGCACACCGACTCTCACAGGCCGTCGACGCCGATCAGATCCTGGTGATGGACGACGGCCGCGTCGTCGAGCACGGCTCTCACGACGAGTTGGTCAACCTCGGGGGTCGGTACGCGGAGCTGTGGGAAGCGTGGTCCGCGCCGCGGAGTTGACCGCGACGGTTGCACCGAGCACTTCCGCCCAGTGCAACCCAACTCAAGCGTGCAGAAGGTACGGCACCGATTCGGGCGCCACACTCCCCTTGTTCATCATGCTGCCGGGCGTACGGCCGGTGACCCGGCGGAACACTGCGACAAAAGCACTCGGAGTTTCGTATCCGACCCGCCTACTGACAACCGAAACCGGCACTCCAGCAGCTAAATACGTCAATGCTGCGCGGACACGTACCTGAATTCGCCACTGCGCAAAAGTCATTCCAGTGCCCTGCGCGAACACACGCGTCAGCGTACGGACGCTACCGCCAGCCGTCAGCGCCCATTCGGACAGCGACCGCTGGTCTGCCGGATTGGCGACCAACGCTTCGGCGACGAACAACGCTCGCGGATCGGTCGGCATCGGAACCTCAACCGCAGCAACTTCGAGCGGCTGCAGCATGTCGAAGGCCACCCGCTCGGCGCGACTACGCGCCTCGTCGGGCATGTTCCGCCGATGCATGTGCAGGAGCACCTCACGCAGGAGAGCACTGACACCGAACAAACCCGGAACACCCGACGGCGCGGCGTGAGCCTCGGGCCGGAAGTAGGTGCAGAAGAACTCCGTACCCGGACCGGCCTTCACGGCATGCAACGCCCCGGCAGGCAGCCACAGTCCGGCCGAAGGCGGCACCTCCCAAGTGATGCCGTCAGCGACAACCGTGAGCATTCCACCGGAGTTTCCCCAGATCAGCTCATGTTCAGGATGACGATGCGGGGCCCACTGCCGCTGATGAGAGAGCTTCAGAGTCACCGTTGTCATCGAGTAGGGGTGATCGATGGAACGCGGCCCCACGGGCACCGAAATTCTCTCTGCCACAGCTGTCATGAAGACGAGTATAGGACTTTCGTTAGGCATACCTAAATAGGAACCCGAAAATCGTTGACTGTGACCCCAGAGTTACACATACCAGGGTCCCCGATATCGTGACTGCAACTCCCGGCTACGGGTCGGCAACGAGAGGTACATGATGGTTGACGCATCACGAATCCCGGTCATCGTCGGCGTCGGCGATCTGCGCCGGAATCCTGCCGACGGGCACCGCGAACCCCTCGATCTGATTCACGACACCACCGTCGCCGCGTTGAACGACAGTGGACACGCTGAACTGGGAACACAGATCGATTCCGTGTTCGCGATCAAGACAGTCAGCTGGTCGTACGACGATCTCCCCGGGCTACTCGCCTCACGATTAGGCGCGACCCCCACGGTCACCTCTACCTCGCCGATCGGTGGCCACTGGCCCGCGGCGCTCCTCGATCGGATCGGCGCGGCCATCGCTCGCGGTGAATCCTCGGCTGCTCTGCTCGTGGGCGGCGAATCGCACGCCAGCAGTACCGCCCTGCGAAAGTCCGGAGTCGCCCCCGACTCGATCGGGTGGACAGCCGCGCCGGGTGGGCCTCCCGGATTCGATCCGACCGACCTGGGAAGCGCCGAAATGCAGCGCGCCGGTTTCATCGTGCCGACTCGTGTCTACCCGCTCTTCGAGAACTGTTTCAGTGCTGCCGAGGGCCACGACGCCCGTGAATCGCTCGACTGGTCCGCGCGGATGTACGCCGCGTTCTCGGAACTGGCTTCGAAGAATCCCGCCTCCTGGACGTCGGAGATCCGATCGGCAGACGAGATCGGCACCGTCGGCCCCGGCAATCGGATGGTCTCCGAGCCGTACCCGCTGATGCTCAACGCCATGCCTTTCGTCAATCAGGCTGCGGCCGTTGTCGTCTGCTCGTTGTCGACGGCCCGCGAGTTCGGGATCGATGAAAGCAAACTGGTGTACCTCTGGGGCGGCGCTGGTGCGAGTGATCCGTTGGACATCCTCAGCCGCAACAGCTTCGACAGCTCGGCCGCGATGCATGACGCCGTACATCGCACACTCGACGGTGCCGGAGTCGGCGCCGACGCACTCGACATCGTCGATGCCTACAGCTGCTTCCCGATCGTGCCCAAGCTGTTGATCCGCGAACTCGGACTTCCCGATACCGCGATCCCAAGCGTCACCGGAGGACACTCGTTCTTCGGCGGACCGCTCAACAGCTACACCCTGCATTCCGTCGCTGAAGTCACCAGGCGAATTCGCGACGGCGCGAACCTTGCCCTCGTCCACGGCAACGGTGGATTCCTCACCTACCAGCACTGCGTACTGCTGTCGTCCGCCGCTCACGCTGGCGGGTACGTCGGTGATCCCGACGCACGCGCGCTAACTGCGGAGGTTCCGGAACTGATCACTGATTACACGGGCACGGCGGAAATAGTTACGGCCTCTGTCGAATACGGCCGCACCGGGGAGCCTGAGATCGGGTTCGTGATCGCGGCAACGCCGGACGGCGGCCGCGTCGCCGGTCACACCGGTCCCGAGAATGCCGCCGAACTGACCCAGCTTCGCGGTGACAACCCTCCGTCGATCGGGCGAACTGTTCACATCAGCGACGAGAACGGGCGACTCACGCTCACGTTCTGACAGTAGCGTTCTGACAGTAGACAGCCGTCAGCACCGGGGCATGGTTGTGCCCCGGTGCTCACGTCTTCAGTTGTCGCGATTCACGCCGCTGTCGGTGGGCTGTTCCCGCCGATCGGCTGCTGATACGGATCAACAGACATCGGCGGATAGAACACCGATTTGCGATCCGGCCCGATCTCCACCCGCCATTCGGTGTGGTGCATCGTCCGATGGTGATGACCGCACAACAAGATCAGATTGTCGAGATCCGTTGGGCCACCATCGTTCCAGTGAACAATATGATGGGCATCGCACCACCCCGACGGTGTCCCGCATCCCGGAAACGCACACCCACCATCACGAACCGCCAACGCCCGCCGCTGGGGTAGCGTCGCGGTCCTTGCTTCTTTGCCGCAGTCGAGCGGAACACCGTTCTCGTCCAACAAAATCCGGGTGACCGTGCAGTCGCACGCCAGCATCCGGGCAGTATCGATACTGATCGGACCTACCCAATCCGCCCACGCGAAACCCAGTTCCTGAGTCGACGGCAGTAGATCCTTCAATGCTTTGAGGTCGGTCATGTCTTTTGCACTGGCGGTGACTGTGATGTGCGGTTTCACTCCGCCTTCGATCGGACCCAGCCCCGCCCGCTCGTACCGCCGCAACAATTCGCAGAACCCATCCGCCCGTCGTAATGCCGGCGTGCGGGCGTCCTTGACGCCGTCTTTCTCCGGCGTCGGCGCCGACAGGCTCGACAGCAACGTGATCAGACGTGCCCCGTTCACAGCATCCAGGTCGCCCTTCACGGTCACCCGCCCGTACAAGCCTTTCGAGGCGTAGAACTCGTTACGCTCCGAATCCTCACCCACCGGAACGCCGTCTTCGCGTTTGCCGTACTGCTTCTCGATCCGCCGAATCGCCGCCCGCACCGCATCACAATCGGCGATGTTCTTCGACGCCAACCCCAACAAGATCCCGCGAGCCTTGTCCACATCCGCCAGGGTCATGTTCTTGGGTGGATGCTGACAAAACGACGCCACCTGCCGCGCCTTCAACGCATCCACGTCACCACGGTGAAACGCATCCGCGACAACAGGTTCGAGCATCAACAACCGCGCCAACCCGACCAGCAGACTGCACTCACCGATCTCCAGATTCGTCGACCCATGCAACCACTGCGCGATCGCCCGAAAACCCTTCCCACCGAGAACCTCCCGGGAAAACATCTCCACGATCAGCAACACCATCCGCGACTGCAACTCGTGTCGGGCGCGCACCAGATCCAGAACCTCACCCTTGAGGTCCTCGCCATCCAGCTGCCACGCTTCCCGACTGTCCATGCTCAAAGTTTAATCGAACATACTTTCGATAACCAGAGACAAACCGGACAACTTCGGGAACATGAAGACTTGAGACCTGTTGAAGTACATCACCATTCAGCTAGCCGTCAAAGACGACGCGATAGAGGACGTATCCCGCGAAACACACAATCGCAACAACGCACAGCACAAGCAGGATGTCGAAAAAGACGGGCCGGGTTGGGTTTCGAGCCTGGTCGATGAGAGGCGTCGAAGACGAGGCGGGCGTGCCACACGGCAGCGCACGGCACTACTTCGCAAACCAACGTGGACTGATAGTCGAGGTGGTGCGGCATCTTCTGGACGGCGATCTTCCTCGCCCGGGCGAGACGCCGAAGCAACAGGTGGCCCGGTGGCTGGGGCCTGAATCCGGCCGCACTCGGGCGCGTTACGAACTGATCATCGCGTCATTCCACGATCCCGACCTCGCAGTGGAACTGGTGCGTGGTCGGGATCGGTTTGTCGACATCTTGATCGAACGCGGCATGACCTCGTCCGATGCAACGGAGTTGGTCGCAGCACTGGACGGGCTCGTTCTGGACGCACTGCTGCGCAGGCAGGCGCCGGAAACCCTGGATCCAGAGCAAACCTTCAAGAGGTTCGGGGCGAAGTTCCCCTAGCCGTCCAGCTCGGCGAAGAGCTCCATCCACTGCTCTTCGGCGGCTTCCTTGTCGGCGATGACCTGCTTGAGTTCTGCGCCGAGTTTCTGCAGCTTGTCCGGGTCGGTGGCCGCGTCGGCGAGGGAAGCGTGCAGCTTCTTCTCTCGGTCGTCGAACTTCGCAATGGACCGCTCGAGCTTCGAAAGTTCCTTGCGTGCAGCGCGATCCGCGGCGCCGTCGCGGACCTGCTTGCTCTTCGACGCACCACTCGCCGTCGAAGCCACCGACGGGTTGTCGCCATCCCCCATTGCTGCGCGCCGACGCAGGTAGTCCTCGATACCACCGGGCAGGTTGGTGAGCTTGCGGTCACCGAAGAGCGCCCAGGTGGTGTCACAGATGCGCTCGATCAGGTACCGGTCGTGCGAGATGACCACCATGGTGCCCGCCCAGCCGTCGAGCAGATCTTCGAGTTGCTGAAGCGTGTCGATGTCGAGGTCGTTGGTCGGCTCGTCGAGAAGCAGGACGTTGGGCTCGGCCATGAGGACACGTGTCAACTGCAGACGTCGGCGCTCACCACCGGAGAGATCACCGACTGGGGTGCGCTGACGCGCCGGTGTGAAGCCCAACCGCTCAGCCAGCTGACCCGCCGATACTTCCTTGTCTCCCAGCGTGATTCGCTCGGCTACATCCTTGACCGCGTCGAGTACGCGCATGTCGGTCGGTAGATCGTCGAGTTCCTGCTTGAGCCAACCGATGTGGACGGTCTGCCCCTGAATGCGCTTTCCGGCGGCAGGCTCGAGTTCGCCGGCCAGAGTCCGCAGCAGAGTCGTCTTGCCCGAGCCGTTGACACCGACCAGGCCGACACGCTCACCTGGAGCGAGACGCCAGGTCAGATCCTCGACGAGTACACGGCCGTCCGGAGTCTCCAGACGCGCGTCTTCGAGTTCGATGACAACCTTGCCGAGTCGACGCTGGGCGAAGGACGCAAGTGCCACCGCGTCACGAGGTGCCGGAACGTCGGCGATCAGGGCCTCCGCGGCCTCGATGCGGTACTTCGGCTTGGACGTACGGGCCGGCGCACCGCGGCGCAGCCATGCGAGTTCCTTGCGTGCAAGGTTGCGTCGACGCTCTTCGGAAGCGTCAGCCTGACGCGAACGCTCGGCGCGAGCGAACACCCAGTCGTTGTAGCCACCCTCGTAGCTTTCGACGCCGCCGCCGACAACCTCCCAGGTGCGGGTGGCGACGGTGTCGAGGAACCAGCGATCGTGGGTCACGACGACAAGCGCGCTGCGACGCGAGACGAGGTGCTCGGCCAACCACTGAACACCTTCGACGTCGAGGTGGTTGGTGGGCTCGTCGAGCACCAGCAGGTCGAGGTCCTGAACCAGGGCCGCAGCGAGAGCCACGCGGCGACGCTCACCGCCGGACAGGCCGTCGACCTTGGCGTCCAATGCGGACCGCTCGCCACCGGCGCCCAGGTTGTCGATGCCGATACCCGAGAGCACCGAACGGATGCGCGCGTCGCCGGCCCATTCGTGTTGCGCCACTCCGAGCGGCCCCAGGACCACTTCACCGACAGTGGAGCCGGGAGGCAGCACACCGCGCTGCGTCACGACGGCCATACGCAATCCGCCGACGCGGCTGACGCGTCCCGAATCCGGCTGCTCCACACCCGCGAGGACTTCGAGCATGGTCGTCTTACCGCCACCGTTGAGGCCGACGACGCCGATGCGCTCGCCCTCCTCGACGCCCAGGGAGACCCCGTCGAGCAACGGCTTGACGCCGAAAGACTTCGACACGTTTTCCAGATTGATCAGATTCGCCATCAGTGCTGTCCCTTTGCCGCATTGTCGAGTATTCGTGCTCCGGGAACGGGTCCGCTCGCCACGCGAACGGTGCGGCACACCCCCGCTCCCGCAAGTTCTGCGCTCACTTCCACCGCGGACTGTGCGTCGGCGCAGAGAAAGGCGCATGTCGGTCCGGAGCCGGAGACGATGCCGGCCAAAGCTCCGGCTTCGACGCCCGCTCGAAGCGTCCGTCGTAGATCCGGGTTGAGTGAGAGTGCCGCAGCCTGCAGATCGTTGCCGAGCAGCGACGCAAGCAGATGAGCGTCACCCGTGGTCAGTGCCTGGATCAACGCATCGGCGCTCCCCAACCGTTTCGGGGAGCCTTCTGCCCGCAGCTTGTCCAGCTCGCGGAACACGACTGGTGTGCTCAAGCCACCCTTGGCCAGCGCCAACACCCAGTGAAAAGTGTGGCGGGTCAACACGGGGACAAGTTGTTCGCCGCGGCCGGTTCCGAGGGCAGTGCCACCGTGCAGCGAGAACGGAACGTCACTCCCGAGGCGTGCCGCAAAAGCGTCGAGATCAGGCCGCGAGAAGTCGAGCTTCCACAAAGCGTTGAGCGCAACCAAAGCGGCGGCTGCGTCGGCACTCCCGCCGGCCATTCCGCCTGCGACGGGGATGCCTTTCTCGATGACTATCTCGACGTTCGGGGCCACGCCACCCTCGACGGCGAGCATCTCGGCGGCACGCCACACGAGGTTGGTGCGATCGGTCGGCACGGCCGCGGCGTCGTCGCCGATCACCCGCACGGTCAAGGTGTCCGCAGGCGCCACCGTGAGGGTGTCTGCCAGCGACAAAGCCTGAAAAACCGTCGTCAGCTCGTGATAGCCGTCGTCTCGCAGGTCCCCGACGGCAAGGTGGAGATTCACCTTGGACGGGGCCCGGACGACTACGGGGCGTGGAACGACGGAGAGCACAAGGAACAACAATAGGCGCTGCGAACACCTGGGCGAAAACCTGCGACCGCAGCAGCCCGTCCGACAGCCAGCACACCCACGCTATTTCACCGCGCGCACACCTACGCCCAGACCGACCACCGCCACGCCCAAGGCGGCGACGATTCCTGCCAGAACGCTGCTCGACGCGAAGTCTCCGGCAAAGAGTGCCCGCTCGGCGTCTACGACGTAGCCGAGCGGATTGATGTTCACGAGGACCTTCATCCAACCTGGTGCGTCCTCGAGTGGAAGCATGGTTCCCGACAGGATCAGGAGCGGGAACATCAGCGTCTGCTGAACGACCCAGAACATCCAATCCTGCTCCCGCACAGCCAGAGCGAGAGCGTACGAGAGCGCACCGAGTCCGACGCCGAACACTCCCAGCAGGACTATCCCGAGCGCGGCTCCCGCTGCATTGACGTCCAATCCGAGCGGAAGTGCGACAAGAATGATCAGAATCGCCTGCGCGGCAAGCGGAACCATCTCCTTGCACGCTCGCCCGATCAACAAGGACGAGCGTCGGAGCGGAGTCACCAACATTCGCTCGTGCGATCCCTGCTGCATCTCCATCAGGAGGTTGGACCCGGTCATCGTCGTTCCGAAGATCGCGATCATCACCAACACACCGGGAATGAACCAATTCCATACGCCGTCACCGGTACCCGGAACCCCTTTGAGCAGAGGCCCGAACAACGCCAACAGGATCAGCGGCTGGATGAGGCTGAAGATGACGCTGACCGGGTCGCGCAACATCGGTCGCAGCTCACGGCCCATCACGATTGCGCTGTCTCGAACGATGTTGCCGTGCACGGTACGTGGGGTATCGAGTGTGATTGTCATGGCGGATTCCTGTTCGTCGAAGTTCTTTGTCGTGTTTCAGGAAGCGACCGCGGCGGCGCTCTCGCGCAGGCTGCGGCCGGTGAGAGTGAGGAAGACGTCGTCGAGAGTCGGCCTGGTGATGTCGGCAGTGAGTGCGCGGGCACCACGGGCATCGGCTTCACGCAGCAACACCGGTAGCGTCGAATCACCCTCGCCGGCACGGATACTCACCGAACTCGCCTGGACGGTGACGTCACGCACAGTGACAAGTCGCTCGGCCACCGACGCTGCGACGGCGGCCGCCTCGACGCTGTCGAAGGTGAGCAGAAGATGATCCCCCGCAAGATCCGCTTTGAGTGCAGCGGCGGTGTTGTCCGCGATAACAGTGCCCTCGTCGATGACGATGACCCGCTCTGCCATCGAATCCGCTTCTTCGAGGTAGTGCGTGGTCAGCACGATCGTGGTGCCCATCTCGCGCCGCAGCCGGAGGATGTGGTCCCAGAGGTTGGCCCGACTCTGCGGGTCCATGCCCGTGGTCGGCTCGTCGAGGAACAGGAGCGGTGGGCGATGGACCAGGCCCAGAGCGATATCGAGCCGCCGTCGCTGCCCGCCGGACAACGTACTGACCTTTCGAGTGCCCAACTCGGTGAGTTCGAGATCACGCAGCAGCTCGTCGGCCCGGACCTGCGAGTCACCCTTGGGCATTCCGTAGCACAACCCCTGCGTCACCAACTCGTCGCGAACTCGCTGGTTGTGGCCGGCTCCGTTCCCCTGTCCGACGTATCCGAGGCTCGATCGCACCTCGTTTCGTGCCGCAGCGATGTCAAATCCTGCGATTCGCGCGCTGCCGGACGTGGGCTCGAGCAAGGTGGTCAACATGCGCAACGTCGTCGATTTCCCGGCGCCGTTCGGCCCCAGCAAGGCAACCAACTCACCCTCCGCTACGTCGAGAGTGACTCCCTTGACTGCTTCCACGAGTTTCTTGCCCTGAGCGAAGTGCTTGGTGAGCGCCTTCGTCTCGATCATCGGTCTGCCGTCGTTGATGCGACTCATGACGTGGCCCCAATTTCTTCTCGACTGGTCGGATGTGGACCAACCTAAATTCAATTGAGGACTCATACGGTCCTAAATGTTTGGCAGACTTCTGGCCATGAAGGAGACATCGGCTCGCCTACTGCGGTTGCTGTCACTGCTCCAGACGCGTCGAGACTGGTCCGGTGCCGAACTCGCAGACAAACTCGCGATCACCCCGCGCACGGTTCGACGTGACGTGGACCGCCTCCGCGATCTCGGCTATCCGGTCGACGCGACAGTCGGAGTCGGTGGCGGATATCGCCTGGGTGCCGGCGCGGAGATGCCCCCGCTACAGCTCGATGACGAAGAAGTGCTCGCGGTGGCACTTTCACTGCAGTCCGGAGCGCCCGGCTCTGTGGTCGGCATCGGCGAGGCTTCGATGCGCGCGCTGGCGAAGCTGCGGCAGATCATGCCGTCGAGGCTGCGACACCGTCTGGAGTCGCTGTCGATCGATGTCGTGCCACGCGAGCCCGCCGCGAGCGCAGTCGATGCGTCGGTCTTGTCCGCCATCGCGTCGGTGTGCCACAACCACGAACGCCTGCGATTCGATTACAGCACTCACGACGGCACCCAGAGCCGGCGCGAGGTGGAACCGTACCGGCTCGTACGGTCGGGTGTCCGGTGGTATCTGGTGGCCTGGGATCTCGCTCGCGAAGACTGGCGATCATTTCGCGTAGACAGAATGGAACCCAAGATCCCCACCGGCCCACGATTCGTGCCGCGGGAACTACCCGCCGGTGGTGCAGCAGACTTCGTTTCCCGCGGTGTCGCTCGGGCCTATTCCTCCACGCGCGCAACCGTTCTACTGCATGCACCCATCGAGCAGATAGCACCGATGGTCAACGAACAGTGGGGATCGGTGGAGTCCACCGACGAAGGGCGTTGCGTCATAGTGCTTTCGGGCACTTCTCTGCGATCGATCGCACACTGGCTCAGAGCTTTCGACGTCGATTTCACCGTTGTGAATCCACCTGAACTCCGCGAGGAATGCCGCACGATCGCGGCGGAAACGGCAGTCGCCACTCAGCGGTATCTCGATGCATGACAGCGTTTTTCACCCAAATACAACAAGACCCCAACTCCGAAGAGTTGGGGTCTTGTCAGTACGTCATGCGTCGGTTGCCCGACTCACATGGACGTCTTAGACGATGGTAACGCCGGTGGCCTGCGGGCCCTTGTTGCCCTGACCGATCTCGAACGCCACGCGCTGGTTCTCCTCGAGAGTGCGGAAGCCGCCACTCTGGATCTCGGAGTAGTGAACGAAGACGTCAGCACTGCCGTCTTCGGGAGCGATGAAGCCGAACCCCTTCTCGGAGTTGAACCACTTCACGATGCCCTCTGCCATGTAAATCTCCTCTAACACAGTGTCAACAGGCAGTCGCTTCGACCGCCCGGGTCACTTACTACGACCGTTCTGAGACAAATCCGTGGAGGATGTCCAAACGCTCGCAACCTAACCATTTGCGAGCGTGGAAACACAAACACAAACACTTACGACCAACACAAGTAGACCACACATCCGCCGTGTTGTCTTCCTTGAGGCCTTCATCACTGCCCAGCCCGTTGACAGGCATACCCCCTGGGGGTACCTTCGATTGCAGAGCGATACCTACACCGGGTATCCGTAAAATAAGCTTTCCACAACCGAAGGGATCTGCGATGACCACCGCCGAATACACCGTTTCCGGAATGACCTGCGGACACTGCGTCGGATCCGTCAAGGAAGAGATCGGCAACATCGCGGGAGTAACCGCGGTGGATGTCGAACTGGCGAGCGGACGCGTCGTTGTCACCAGCGATGCTCCCGTCTCCGCAGCCGACGTCGTCGCAGCAGTCGACGAAGCCGGCTACGCAGTCGTACCAAGCTGAGTCAGCCGTGCGCACCTCGACAACACTTGCCGCCTACGCCGTAGGGCTGGTCGCCGTCTTCGGCGCCGCCCTCGGCGTGGGGGCCGCAATCGGAAGCCCGATAGACATGTCCACCACCCAGCACAGCACCCACGAATCAACCACCGAATCGATGCCAGGCATGGATTCGGCAACACCTGCAGGTCTCGAAGTCTCTTCCGGCGGATACACACTCACCGATGTGACCGCACCCGGTCGAGCTGGGGAGCCGGGAACCTTGACCTTCCGGATTCTCGACGACACCAACACGCCCGTCGTCGATTTCGACCTCCTGCACGAGAAGAAACTCCACCTCATTGTCGTCCGAAACGACACCAGCGAATTCCGCCACGTACATCCGTCCCTCGCTGCAGACGGCACCTGGTCGATCGACTGGGCCTGGCCCGCCGCCGGCACCTACCGAGTCTTCGCGGACTTCGATCCCACCGACGGCACCCAACTGACACTCGGCCGAAACTTCGACGTGGCAGGCGAATTCACTCCTGCGCCGCTACCTGAGAAGAGCGCGACCGCAACCGTCGACGGATACACCGTGACTCTCGACGGTGATCTGACCACTGCCGGCGGCCCGATCACGCTGAGCGTTGCTCGCGACGGAGCCCCGGTCACCGATCTCGATCCGTACCTCGGTGCCTTCGGTCACCTCGTTGCCCTGCGCACCGGCGACCTCGCCTACCTGCACGTGCACCCCGAAGGCGAGCCAGGCGACGGCGTCACAGCTCCTGGTCCGGACATTTCCTTCCACGCACAGGCACCGAGCGAAGGCACATACCGACTGTTCCTCGACTTCCAGCACGAAGGCGTGGTTCGGACCGCCGAATTCACTGTTGATGCAGGCACTTCCACGGCTTCAGTTCCAGACAATCACGAGGGAGGGCACTGATGACGTCACCGACTGCGGTCGACAATGCTGCCAACTCGAGCAGCGTCGAACTCGCGATCACCGGGATGACCTGCGCCTCCTGCGCGTCACGAATCGAGAAGAAGCTCAACAAGATCGACGGCGTCACAGCCACCGTCAACTACGCGACGGAGAAGGCCAAGGTCACCTTCCCGGACGGGGTACCCGTCGAAGATCTGGTCACTGCCGTCGAGAACGCCGGTTATTCCGCCGCGCTCCCCAAGCCGCCCAGCGCGCCGGACACCGTCGACCCGGATGCGGAAACCCCGCAGGATCGTGATCTGCGCGAGCTCCGTACCCGCCTGATCATCTCGACTCTTCTCTCCGTGCCGGTCATCGCTATGGCAATGATTCCTGCGCTGCAGTTCGACAACTGGCAATGGCTCTCCCTCACACTGGCCGCACCGGTCATCGTGTGGGCGGCCCTCCCCTTCCACCGGGCTGCCTGGGTGAACCTGCGTCACGGCGCGGCCACGATGGACACGCTCATCTCGCTGGGCACCATCTCGGCCTTCGTCTGGTCGCTCTACGCACTGTTCTTCGGCACTGCGGGCGAAGCCGGTATGAAGCACGCCTTCCGGCTGACGGTCGACCGGATGGACGGCAGCGCCAACATCTACCTCGAAGTTGCCGCGGGCGTCATCACGTTCGTGCTGGCCGGACGCTACTTCGAGCACAAGTCCAAGCGCACGTCCGGCGCCGCACTACGCGCACTCATGGAACTCGGTGCGAAAGACGTCGCGGTATTGCGCAACGGCGTCGAAGTACGAATCCCCGCCGAAGAACTGGCAGCGGGCGACTCCTTCATCGTCCGGCCCGGCGAGAAGATCGCCACCGACGGCATCATCACCGAGGGCCGCTCAGCCGTCGACATGAGCATGTTGACCGGCGAATCCGTGCCGGAGGAAGTCGGTGTCGGGGACACTGTCGTCGGCGCCACCGTCAATGTCGGTGGAACCTTGACCGTCGAGGCAACCCGGGTCGGGAGCGACACCCAACTCGCCCAGATGGCGGCACTGGTCGAAGACGCCCAGAACGGCAAGGCCGAAGTTCAGCGCCTCGCCGATCGGATCGCCGGTATCTTCGTGCCGGTCGTCATCGCGATTGCCGTTGCGACACTGGGCTACTGGCTCGGTACCGGTAACCCCATCGAGATGGCCTTCACCGCTGCGGTCGCCGTGCTGATCATCGCGTGCCCCTGTGCCCTCGGATTGGCAACGCCCACAGCCCTGTTGGTGGGCACGGGTCGCGGAGCTCAGATGGGAATCCTCATCAAGGGACCCGAGGTGCTCGAATCGACGCGCGCAGTCGACACCGTCGTGCTCGACAAGACGGGAACCGTCACCACCGGTCAGATGACATTGCTGGACACCGTGGTGGGCGAAGGAACAACCGTCGACGAGGTCCTTCGGCTGGCCGGCGCACTCGAACATCGCTCCGAGCACCCCATCGCCGCAGCGATCGCGAAGGGTGCGACCGAAGCCGTGGGCGAATTGCCTACGGTCGAGGATTTCGTGAACGTCGCCGGGCGCGGCGTGCAGGGAATGGTCGACGGTCACGCCGTCGTCGCGGGCCGAGACGCGCTGCTCGCCGACTGGTCGATGCCGTTGCCGGAAAATCTCCGCGAGGCGAAGGCTGCAGCAGAGAAGGCCGGGCGCACCGCAATCGCGGTGGGCTGGGACGGCAAGGCGCACGGCATCCTCGTGATCGCCGACGCGGTCAAGGACACGAGCGCCGAAGCAATCGCGCAGTTGAAAGCACTCGGCCTCGAACCGGTTCTGCTGACCGGTGACAACGCCACCGTTGCTCGCACTGTCGCGGATCAGGTCGGGATCAGCACCGTCTTCGCCGAGGTCATGCCTGCGGACAAGGTCGACGCCGTCAAGAAACTGCAAGCGGAAGGACGCGTCGTGGCCATGGTCGGCGACGGCGTGAACGACGCGGCAGCCCTGGCTCAGGCCGATCTCGGCCTGGCGATGGGCACGGGTACCGACGTTGCGATCGAGGCCAGCGATATCACTCTGGTGCGAGGTGACCTGCGGTCGGCAGCCGATGCAATTCGACTGTCCCGCAAGACGCTCAAGACCATCAAGGGCAATCTGTTCTGGGCATTCGCCTACAACACGGCTGCGATCCCGCTGGCTGCGGCCGGCCTGCTCAACCCGATGCTAGCCGGTGCCGCAATGGCATTCAGCAGTGTGTTCGTGGTGAGCAACAGCCTGAGGTTGCGGCGGTTCAAATAAGGGGGCAAGCCCCTGTGCGCGGTTAGGGAGTCCCTGCACTCCTTAACCGCGCACGGGGCTATTCGCCTCCAGCCAGCCGAACGAAGGCTGCTGCGTCGAGCATCTCACCACGCGTCTGTGGCTCGATGCCGGCAGCGAGGAGCCGTCGTTCGGCCTCGGCAGGCGAACCTGCCCAACCGCTGAGCGCGGCACGCAAAGTCTTGCGGCGCTGCGCGAACGCGGCGTCGATCGCCGCAAAAACCTGCTTGCGGTGCTTCTCGTCCATCGGCCACGGCGGCTCCGCGTACCGATCGATACGAACCAGTCCTGACTCGACCTTCGGCACCGGCCAGAACACGTTGCGTCCGACTGCACCGGCGCGGCGAACCTCGCCGAAGAAGTTGGCCTTGACGCTGGGAACGCCGTAGATCTTGCTTCCCGGATCAGCCGCCAGGCGATCGGCAACCTCGGCTTGCACCATCACGAGTGCGGTCCGCAGACTCGGAAGCGACGCGAACAGGTGCAACAGCACCGGCACCGCGACGTTGTACGGCAGGTTCGCGACAAGCGCGGTCGGCTCGCCGGGAATCTGTGAAGGCAGCACACGCATCGCGTCGGCTTCGACGACGGTCAGTCGATCGGCCAGTTCCGGCGCTCGCTCGGCCACCGTCTTCGGCAGGCGAGCCGCGAGGTTGGGATCGATCTCGACCGCGATGACCCGATCGACGACGTCCATCAGCGCCATCGTCAGCGAACCGAGACCAGGCCCTACCTCGAGAACGACGTCGTCACGTGTCACGCCTGCCGTGGTGACGATGCGCCTCACGGTATTGGCGTCGTGAACGAAGTTCTGCCCCAACTGTTTCGTGGGCCGGACACCGAATTCCTCGGCAAGAGCGCGCACCTCGACCGGACCGAGCAGGGCTGCCTGCCCGCGCGGAGTAGCGATGGGTTCGTTCGATTGTTCGGCGTCTGACACCAGTAGAACTTATCCCAGTCCGAGGCGACCCGAGCACGACGGCCATGCGCCCCAGCCCTGAGTGCGCTGGGTCTGTGTCGCAATCGCGATCTGTTCTTCACGGGTGGCGAGGTCGGCGCGGGGCGCATACTTCAACCCGCCCTGTCGTTCCCAGGTGTTCTGATCGAACTGCACGCCGCCGTAGAAACCGTTGCCGGTGTTGATGGCCCAGTTACCGGTGGCCTCGCACTGTGCGAGCGCATCCCACGTCGAACCGTTCTCCACGGGCGGCACCTCGGTGCCCGGCTTCGTTCCGACACGCACGACCTTCGGCTGCGCCGGTGTGGTGATCGTCTCCGAGACCTGGGTACGTCCGGCTTCGACACCGTTGACGAGATTCACGGCGAACGTCACGTCACGCACGCCGGGCACGCCCGGGTTCTCGACGATCGTGCGACTCTGGTTCATCGTCGGATCCTCGATGCGCTGATCCGGCGGATCGAGCGGCAAGGTCTCGACCTTGTTCTCGGTGCGGTTGCGCGTCACCGTGACCTCCAGGCCCTCGGTCAGTGGAGCGTCGGCGGCGGGAACCACCGTGTCCGACTGCTCGAGCGGAGTGCCGTTGGCGGTAAGGAACTCCCCGACCGTCGGCGCCGCGATACGCACGTCTGCTGCCGCGTTTGCGCCGTCGACCAGTTTTGCGACGACCGGTGTCAGCACGTCGAGCGCGGCGCCGTCCAGCGGAAGACGCTGCGAGCGCGAAGCCGACACGTGCACATCCGCCGCGACGTCCAACTGCTTCAACGCGTCGTCGACGGTCAAGGCAGTGGTCCAGAGCTTCTGCGGCTGACCGTCGACCGTCAGCGTGATCTCACGGGCACGACGGAGCACCACGGTGTCGCCGTCGGACAGCGAAGCGTCGGCCGCGGGAGCAACTGCATCCTTGTCACCGATCGGGTAACCCGCGTCCTCGAGAGCGCCGTCGACGTTGGTCGACATGGTGCTCAGGCGAATCTGCTCACCGTCGACATCGAGAGTGATGGTCTTGTGCCGGACGACGGCCAGAACACCACCCACGAGAACCGTCAGGAGAAGAGCGGCGATCGCCGAGTACAACAACGGCGACCTGGTCGAGTTGATCTTGGCGAACGGTGACATCGGTTCCTGTGTTCTGTGAGGTGTGAGCGCGTCAGCGCAGGCCCAATTTGCTGGTGCAGGACGGCCAAGCACCCCAGCCCTGACCGGCGCGGACTTTCTCGCCGATCGCGATCTGCTGTTCACGTGATGCGAGGTCGGCGCGAGCTGCGTACTGACCGCCGCCGAATGCTTCCCAGGTGCTCTGGGTGAACTGAAGTCCTCCGTAGAAACCGTTGCCGGTGTTGATGGCCCAGTTTCCGGTCGCCTCGCACTGAGCAATGGCATCCCACGTCGACGCGTTGGACACAGCGGGAGCGGAAGCCTGCTTGGTACCGACCTTCACCACTGCTGCGACCGGTTCCTTGATCACGGTCGCGGACAGTTCGGTTCGTCCGGCCTCGACGCCGTTGACGGTCTTGACCTCGACGGTGGCCGTGCGCTCACCCGGAACACCCGGGTTCTCGACGACGGTCTTGTCCTTCTCCAGCTCGGGATCCTCGACCTTGTTCTCCGGCGGCGCGATCGGCTGCGTCTCGACGCGAATGTCCGTGCGGTCGCGAGTGACCTGGATGGTCAGGCCGTTGGTAACGGGTGTGTCGGCGGTGGGAACCACCGAGTCGGCCTGCTCGAGCGGCGCATTCTTGGCCGCGAGAAGATCGCCGACGGTCACGGCGGCGAGCTTGACCTCCGCCGCGGGAGCACCACCGTCGCTGACGCTGACGGTCTTCGGGCTGACGACGTCGAGCTCGGTCCGTTCGAGCGGCAGACGATGCGAGCGCGAAGCCGAGACTGCGAAGTCGTCGGAAACATCTACCTGCTTCAATGCCTCGTCGACCGTCAATGCGGTGGTCCAGATGGTGGTCGGCTGACCGTCGACGGTCAGAGCCAACTCACGGGCACGGCGCAGTACGACGGTATCGCCATCGGACAGGGAGGAATCGGCACTGGGTGCGAGCGCGTCCTTGGGATCGACCGGGTATCCGGCGTCCTCGAGAGCGGTACCGACACTGCTCGACATCGTGGACAGCGAAATCATGTCGCCGTCGACGTCGAGGGTGATCGTCTTGTGCCGAACCACGGCGAGCGCACCCCCGACGATGAGCGTCAGAAGCAACGCACCCACCACTGAATAGAGAAGTGGTGACTTCGTGGAGTTGATCTTGGCAAAAGGCGACACAGGAAATCCCAAGGCAGACGACGTTCGATCACAATACGGTAACGACCGAGCGTTGTATCGGCAACCAAATCACAACGAAATGCGACTTTTGTCACGGAACGGCAACGGCGTGTCGTGTGTTCTGCACTTTCCGGCTCCGATACCCGTGTATCGATTCAGCTCTGGGCGCAGTATGTTCTCGTCTGGTTCAAAGCAGTCCGGCGATCCCGGGCGCGACAGAAGAAAGCTGGGCGATAGTGCGAAGAAGATTCGACAGACCACGTAATGCCAGGTGGCCGATCCTGGCCATCCTGCTGGCGCTGATCGCAGCGCTGTTCGCCCCCGGAATCGCGAGCGCGCAACCCGGCCGCACCTACACGATCGCCACCGATCTGACATTCGCCCCGTTCGAATTCGAGAACGAAGACGGCAAACTCGTCGGCATCGACATCGACCTGCTCAATGCGATCGCCGAGGACCAAGGCTTCAAGGTCGACATCAAGCAGCTCGGCTTCGACGCGGCCCTTCAGGCCGTGCAGGCCGGGCAGGCGGACGGCGTCATCGCGGGCATGTCCATCACCGACGCCCGCAAGCAGGTGTTCGACTTCTCCGACCCGTACTTCGAGTCGGGCGTGCAGATGGCGGTCCTCGAGACCGACAACGACGTGAAGTCGTACGAGGATCTGAGGGGCAAGCGCGTCGCCGTCAAGAACGGCACCGAGGGCGCCAGCTTCGCCGAGTCCATCAAGGACCAATACGGCTTCACCACAGTCTATTTCGCCGACTCCGCCAGCATGTACGACGAGGTCCGCACCGGGAACTCCGTCGCAGTCTTCGACGACTACCCCGTCCTCGCCTACGGCATCACACAGGGCAACGGCCTCAAGACGGTCACCGAAAAAGAGGTGGGCGCGAGCTACGGCTTCGCAGTCAACAAGGGCCAGAACGCCGAACTGCTCCAGATGTTCAACGCCGGACTGCAGAACCTGCGCGACGACGGCCAGTACGACGAAATCGTCTCGACCTACCTCGGTCAGGGCGCGTCGACGTCGGACAACTCCATCATCGGCTTGATCAAGAGCACCTACCCGCAGCTTCTCAAGGGCCTGTGGTTGACGATCGTTCTCTCCGTCGTCTCGATCGCGATCGCTCTGGTCCTAGGCGCGATCTTCGGTCTCTGCCGCGTGTCCACCAACATGTTCGTCCGAGGTATAGGCACAACCTACGTCGACATCTTCCGCGGCACACCGCTGTTGGTGCAGGCATTCTTCATCTACTTCGGCATCCCGGCAGCCCTGCATTTCCAGATGTCCGCCTTCACCGCAGGCATCATCACGCTCTCGCTCAACGCCGGCGCGTACATGGCTGAAATCGTCCGCGGCGGCATCCTGTCCGTCGACAAGGGACAGATGGAGGCGTCACGAAGCCTGGGCATCAGCTACATGAAGTCGATGCGAAAAGTCATCATGCCGCAGGCAATTCGCACGATGATCCCGTCGTACATCAACCAGTTCGTGATCACCCTCAAGGACACGTCGATCCTGTCGGTCATCGGACTCGCCGAGCTCACTCAGACAGGGCGCATCATCATCGCGCGCAACTTCCAGTCGTTCAACATGTGGCTGATCATCGGCGTCATGTACTTCATCATCATCATGGCGCTCACCAAGCTGTCGAACCGCCTCGAGAAGAGGATCAACAAGTGACCGAAACAGCCGTCAACATGGGCAAGTCCGCCACCGAGGTCAAGATTTCGGTCAAGGGACTGAAGAAGTCGTTCGGCGACAACGAGGTCCTCAAGGGCCTGGACGTCGACATCAAGAGCGGTGAAGTGGTCTGCGTCATCGGGCCTTCCGGTTCCGGCAAGTCGACCTTCCTGCGTTGCCTCAACCGCCTCGAAGACATCACCGCCGGATCCGTGCGCGTCGACCAGTTCGACCTCACGAACAAGGATGTCGACATCGACAAGGTGCGCCAGCACATCGGGATGGTGTTCCAGCACTTCAACCTGTTCCCCCACATGAGCGTCGTCGAAAACGTGATGCTCGCTCCGGTGCAGACCGGGCGATCGACCAAGGAGCAGGCTCGCGAGATCGCCGTCAAACTGCTCGGCCAGGTCGGTCTCGCGGAGAAGGCAGATGCCAAGCCCGCCAGCCTGTCCGGTGGGCAGAAGCAGCGCGTTGCCATCGCCCGCGCACTCGCGATGAGTCCGGACATCATGCTCTTCGACGAGGCCACCAGCGCCCTCGACCCCGAAATGGTGGGTGAGGTTCTGCAGGTGCTGCGCGACCTCGCCAAGCAGGGCATGACCATGGTCGTCGTGACCCACGAGATGGGCTTCGCCCGTGAGGTTTCCGACCGAGTCATCTTCATGGCCGACGGATACATCGTCGAAGAAGGTAAGCCGGAGAGTCTGTTCGGCAACCCCCAGCAGCAGCGCACCCAGGACTTCCTGGCGAAGGTTCTCTAGGGGCAAGCCCCCTGTGCGCCTTTTTGGTAGTGGGGACTACTGGAAAGGCGCACGGGTGGTGGCCAATTCGACGACCAGCCCGGTCTCGATCCGATTCTGCGGCTCGAAGTCGAAGTCGCCGAACCTTCGGAACCACCGAGGACTGGCCTCGACCCTTCGATAGGTCTCGCTACCTTCGACGGGCAACCACATGCGTGGACTTCCGACTTCCTCGTACGTCGTCGTGACCACGAGAATCCCGAGCACCACACCCGTGGTCACGACTCCCGACGCCGGCATCCCGCCGTGAACCCAACCGTCGAACGCGTCGTCCTGCGATCGCGGTGTCAATGTCCACGAGCATTGTTCACCGACTACAGGAAACGGTCCGCAGCACTCGACTTCGACCGCGTCGACATGAACGCTGACGATCTGGACCGAAGAGTCGACCGGCGTCGGCTCAGTGAAGCTGTGCGCCTTCATTCCCTCCCGGGATGCGAGAAATTCGCAGCGCTCGCGCCGGATCGAGAGGACTGTTCGTCTATGTGTTCGACGTCGTCGGGATCGACGTCGGAGGGATCGATGCGGTCATTCATCTGAATACTCCGCGCAGTAGACGAACCGGGACACGACGGTCCCGGGCGCGGAGTTACCTGTCAGACCACCATAGCGTCAGAGCTTGTAGACGCGCTCCGCTGTCGCCGTGGACGCTGCTGCCAGCGCCTGCGGATCCTCGCCGCGGATGTCTGCGAGTGCGCGCACCGTGTACGGCAGGCAGTACGACTCGTTGGGCGCACCGCGGAACGGGTGCGGCGTCAAGAACGGCGCATCCGTCTCGACGATCAGCTGATCCGAGGGCACCAACAGCGCGGCCTCACGCAGCGCCTTCGCATTCTTGAAACTCACGGTTCCCGAGAAACTCAACACGTAGCCCGCGGCGATGCACGCACGGGCCATCTCCGAATCCGAGGAGAAGCAGTGGAACACCACAGTCTCCGGCGCGCCTTCCTCGTGCAGCACCCGCAGCAGGTCCTGATCGGCTTCGCGATTGTGAATCATCAGCGTCTTACCGAGACGCTTCGCGAGGTCGATGTGCCACCGGAAACCGTCGACCTGCTCCTCGATGGTGGCGCACCCTTCGAGCTTGCCCGGCCAGTAGAGATCCAGCCCGGTCTCCCCCACCGCGACGACCCGCGGATCGGACGCCAACCGTTCTATCTCGGCTCTGGTGTCGACATCGAGGACGTTCGCCCTGGTCGGATGGATTGCGACGGCTGCGTAAACCCTCGAATCCCAGTTCGCAGCGTCGACGGCAAAGCGTGCGGCATCAAGGTCGTCGGCCACCGTGACGACCCGTCCGACGCCGACGGCCTCGGCCCGATCGACAATTTCGGCCACGGTCGCAGCGTCGTGCGCACCACAGGCGTCGAGGTGCGTATGTGCGTCGATCAGAGGCGACAAGGGCTCAGGGGCATCGGGGGCGGGACGGTCTTTGCTCACGCCCGATAGAGTAAGCCCACCATGACTGTGCCTGCCTCACCCTCCCAGACCCCGCGCCCGGACTCCGCTGCCCCGGAAGGCGCGGAACGATCGCCGTTCTACATCACGACAGCGATCGCGTATCCCAACGGCGCTCCGCACATCGGCCACGCGTACGAGTACATCTCCTCGGACGCGCTCGCCCGTTTCAAGCGGTTGGACGGTCACGAAGTGTTCTTCATGACCGGCACCGACGAGCACGGTCTGAAGATGCAGCAGACAGCGATCAAAGAGGGCATCGACGTCCGCGAACTCGCGGCTCGGAACTCCGACGTGTTCCAGAACCTCGACAAGGTCCTGAACATCTCGTACGACCGGTTCATCCGCACCACCGACGCCGACCATCAGGTCGCCAGCAAGGCGATCTGGGAAAAGATGGCCGCATCGGGCGACATCTACCTCGACACCTACTCGGGGTGGTATTCGGTTCGTGACGAGGCCTTCTACACCGAAGCCGAGACCACGCTCCTGGACGACGGCACCCGTCAGTCGACGGAGACCGGCACTCCGGTGGAGTGGACCGAGGAGTCCAACTACACTTTCCGTCTCTCGGCCTACGAGGACCGTTTGCTTGCTCTGTACGAAGAGCATCCCGAGTTCATCGCACCCGCGACTCGTCGCAACGAGATCGTCAGCTTCGTCAAGGGCGGCCTCAAGGACCTGTCGATCTCGCGCACCACGTTCGACTGGGGCGTCGAGGTTCCCGGAGACCCCGACCACGTCATGTACGTCTGGGTCGACGCCCTCACCAACTACCTGACCGGCGTGGGTTACCCGAACGTCGACTCGGCGGAGTTCGAGAAGTTCTGGCCCGCGAGCCTGCACATCATCGGCAAGGACATCACGCGTTTCCATACCGTGTACTGGCCGGCGTTCCTCATGTCTGCCGGCATCGAACTGCCGGAGCGGGTCTTCGTCCACGGGTTCTTGTACAACAAGGGCGAGAAGATGTCGAAGTCGGTCGGCAACGTCGTCGACCCCATCGCGATGGTCGATCAGTACGGCCTCGACGCGGTCCGTTTCTTCCTGCTCCGCGAGATCTCGTACGGCCAGGACGGCAGCTACAGCCACGAAGCAATCGTGACGCGTATGAATGCAGACCTGTCCAACGAACTGGGCAACCTCGCGCAGCGTTCACTGACGATGGTCGCGAAGAACTGCGATGCCCAGGTACCGACCCCCGGCGAGTTCACCGAGGACGACCTGGCGATGCTGGCGTCGGCGGATGCCCTGCTTGCCAAGTGCCGCAGCGAGTTCGACGTGCAGGCGCTGCATCTCGCACTGGAAGCCATCTGGGGCGTTCTCGGCGAGACCAACCGGTACTTCTCCAAGCAGGAACCGTGGGTTCTGCGCAAGACGGATCCGGCACGCATGGCGACGGTTCTGTACGTGACGCTCGAAGTGGTCCGTATCGTCGGGCTTCTCGTTCAGCCGGTGATGCCCGACGCGGCGTCACGCATCCTCGATCTGCTTGGCCAGAGCGAAGAGAACCGGCAGTTCGCCGACATTGCGGTTCGCATCGACGCGAACCGGAAACTGCCTGCTCCGGCGCCAGTTTTCCCCCGCTTCGTCGAGGAATGAGCTAAGCGAGAGTGCCGCACGTGGGGTCCGAGATATCCGGTTACAGGCGGATGTGTCGGACCCCACGTGCACACTCCAGCCATGACGACGAATAGAACATACATTCGAACCAGCGCTTCGGCGCAGACACTGCCATGGAACGGAGCGCGGGTGTCCACTCAGGAGGTCAGCCCTCAATCCGTTTCCGCGGTGCGAGATCTCGTTTCCGAACTGTCCGCGGCGTACGACCGCGGATGGCAGCCGGCGGATCTGATTCATCTGGCGCGTCGAAGCAAAGAAGCGTCCGACGCCGATCTCGCCGCCACCACCATCCTGTTCGACGCGAAGGCGTCGCGCGCCTCCGATCGCGCTCCGCTCGAATGGGTGGGGCAGTTGCAGACAATCGGCGAGCAGTATCCGAAGTCTCGGCACATCGCTTCTCGAATCACCGTGGACGACGACGTTTTTCGCTCCCTCGCGGCCGGCCTTCTGTTCCAGGATCCCTACTTCCTCGTTTCGCAGATCGTCGACGTCGCGCGATCGTGGATGCGCCTACCTCAGTGGACGGTGTTGCTCGCGCCACCATCCACCTGGCCGTCGCAACGCACCGATACCAGCTATGCCGGCGTCGGCGATACCGAGGTCGACGCCAAGGTACTCAAGCGAATTCGTGGACTACTCGCCAAAGCGGAAGCAACCAACTTCGCGGAAGAAGCCGAGATTTTCACCGCGAAGGCCCAGGAGTTGATGACCCGGTACGCCATCGACTCCGCACTGCTCCACAGTCGCGCCGGGGTCACCGACACATCCGTCAATGCCCGACGCATTCACATCGAGAACCCGTACGTGAAAGAAAAAGTTCACCTCCTGACCGAGATCGGCGAATCGAATCGTGTCAGGACGGTGTGGTTCAGCGATATCGCGCTCGCGACCGTCGTCGGCACTCCGGTCGACCTTCAGCAAGTCGACATGCTGTTCATTTCTCTGCTCGTACAGGCAACCCGTGCAATGCAATTCGCCGACTCGAGCAATCGTGGCGGCTCACGCACCACCTCGTTCCGCAAGGGATTCCTGGCCGGGTTCGCCAGCCGCATCGGACACCGCCTGCGTGACGCCGGCACCAAAGCCACCGCCGAAGCGGCCGACGCGGCATCGATGGACGTCGCGGATCTTCTGCCGATCCTCGCCACCACATCCGAGGCCGTCGACGCCGAATTCGATCGATTGTTCCCGACAACCCGCAAGACTCGCGGACGGTCCGTGGACGCCGAAGGCTGGCACGCCGGCCAGGCTGCAGCCGACGACGCCAACCTGCGTCCCGGCGCACCCGCCGTGAACCGCTCCCGCTAGTCCTTTCGAGCGGCCAGGACCGTCTCGTACAACTCACGCTTGGAGACTCCGGCCGTTGCGACCAGAGCACACGCGTCCTTCAATCGTGCTCCCCCCTCGACCAGCCTTTCCACCTCGTCGACCAGATCGGCAGGATCAGATGCCACCAGCACTGCGCCTTCGAGCACCACCGTGATCTCACCGCGAACGCCCTCGGCGGCCCAAGCAGCTAACTCCCCGAGAGTGCCGCGCTTCACTTCCTCGTAGGTCTTGGTCAATTCCCGGCACACGGCCGCGCGGCGATTCGGCCCGAGCACTTCCACCGCATCTGCGAGGCAGTCGGCAAGGCGATGAGGCGCTTCGAAGAACACACACGCTCGCTGCTCGGTTGCCAAGGCAGAGAGCCACGTCTTGCGCTGCCCCTGCTTACGCGGCGGGAACCCGTCGAAGCAGAACCGCTCGACGGGCAATCCGGAGAGTGCCAGCGCCGTCGTCACCGCCGACGGACCGGGCAAGCACGTGACGGCGAGGTTCTCGGCTACGCAGGCGGCGACAAGGCGATATCCGGGATCGCTGACCGACGGCATGCCCGCGTCCGTGACCAGCAGGACGGTCTTGCCTTCGGCGACGTCGGCGACCAGCGCGGGCAGCCGGGAAATCTCGACCTGATCGTAGAAACTGACGATCTTCCCGGTGATGGTTACCTCTAGCGCGGACGCCAGAGACTTGGTGCGTCGTGTGTCCTCCGCAGCAACGACGTCGGCGGTTGCGAGAGCAGACCGAAGACGCGGAGACGCGTCACCGACATCTCCCATGGGTGTTGCGGCGAGTACCAAGCGACCAGTCATACCTGACAGCCTACGATTGCCAGGTGACTGTGCAGACGGACGAGCGGCCAACGCCCGCCACGAGCGATCGGGTAATGCGTAGTCCCGGCCCGCTGGTACCGGATCCTGATTTCGGCCCGACCGACAGATTGCGCGGCTGGATTGTCACCGCTTTCGTCACCGCTATCGCGGCGATCACACGCTTCACGATGCTCGCCTACCCGACCGACGCCGGCACACCTGTCTTCGACGAGAAGCACTACGTTCCGCAGGGCTGGCAAGTTCTGACCGGTGGCGGCATCGAAGACAATCCCGGTTACGGATTGGTGGTACACCCGCCGATCGGTAAGCAGATGATCGCGATCGGCGAAGCACTCTTCGGTTACAACGGTTGGGGGTGGCGATTCTCGTCGGCCCTGGTCGGGACACTGATGGTCTTGCTGATCATCCGGATCGTGCGCCGCATGACGCGGTCCACGCTGATCGGCGCGATTGCCGGAATCCTGCTCATCGTCGACGGCGTCACCTTCGTCTCCTCACGCCTGGGGATGCTCGACATCTTCCTGGCTTTCTTCGTCCTCGCTGCTCTCGGATGCCTGGTGGTCGATCGCGACCAAGTCCGCGAACGGATGGCGAAGGTATACGAAGAGGGCCGAATCGGCGACTCTGCCTGGGGTCCGCGGCTGGGTTTCCGGTGGTGGAGGTTCGGCGCCGGCATCCTGCTCGGCCTGGCCTGCGGAACAAAGTGGTCCGGCATGTACTTCATTCTGTTCTTCGGATTGCTCAGTGTTGCCTTCGACCTGTCAGCGCGCCGCGCCTACCGCGTGCAGCGCCCATGGGTCGGCACTGCAGTTCGCGACATCGGGCCGGCTCTGTACGCGTTGGTGATCATTCCGCTCGGTGTGTACCTCGCGAGCTACTGGGCCTGGTTCACCAGCGAGACCGGCGTCGACCGTCACGCCGTCGGTAACGAGATCGGTGAGGGCGGCACATGGAGCTTCATTCCCTCCGCGCTGCGCTCACTCTGGTACTACAGCGGAAACGTTCTCCAGTTCCACGCCGGTCTGACCAACTCCGCCGGAAACCACCACCCGTGGGAGTCGAAACCGTGGACGTGGCCGATGGGGCTACGACCGATGCTCTACTACTACGCCGACGGCGAGCAGGTCACCGGTTGCGGGGCCGCCAGCTGCGTCAAGGCCGTGATGCTGATCGGCACACCGGCGATGTGGTGGCTGGCCCTACCGATGTTGGCGTGGGCGATCTGGCAGACGTTCGTGCGCAGGGACTGGCGATACGCCGTGGTCCTGACGGGCTACGGTGCCGCTTACCTCCCGTGGTTCGCGACGCTCGACCGCCAGATGTACTACTTCTACGCAGTAGCACTCGCCCCGTTCATGGTCATGGGATTTGCGCTGCTCCTCGGCGATGTACTGGGCAAGGCGAGCGCGTCCGTCGAGCGTCGTACCACCGGACTTCTGGCAGTCAGTCTGTACATCGGTCTGGTCGTGGCCAACTTCGTCTACCTCTGGCCGATACTCACCGCCATGCCGATCACGCCGGAATCGTGGCAGAACCATCTGTGGTTGCCCAGCTGGAAATAACCGGACGACAAAAGGGGCACCGAACCGCAGTTCGGTGCCCCTTCACGGTTCAAGTCCTACTCCGCTCAAGTCCTACTCCACTGACTTACCCGCACGGCGTCCTCGGCGCGGGCGTAGGAGAGCACGTTTCTGCTCCTTCGCCGCAATGATGATCGGGTCGTGCGAAAGATCCTTGTACAGCGAGAAGCATAATCCGATCATGACCAGCACGAACGGCGCCGCAGCGATGATCGTCATGGTCTGCAAGCCGTCGAGCGCTTCGGAACCACCGGTCCACAGCAGAAGCGCCGCGACGCCACCGGTCAACATGCCCCAGAACACCACGACCCAGCGACTCGGTTCGAGCGTTCCGCGCTGCGAGAGCGTCCCCATCACCATCGACGCAGCGTCGGCGCCGGAGACGAAGAACACTGCGACGAGCAGCATGACCAGGACAGTCGTCACTCCGGCCAACGGCAGATTGTCGAGCATGCCGAACAGTTGAGCCTCTTCCGAGCCTCGGCCGGACAAGCCGATTCCGTCGCGTTCCTCACCGATGCCTGCGCCGCCGAAGATCGCGAACCAGAGCAAGCTGACAGTCGTGGGAACGGCGATGACGCCGACGATGAACTGGCGGATCGTGCGGCCGCGGCTGATGCGGGCCAGGAACATGCCGACGAACGGCGTCCAGGACACCCACCATGCCCAGTAGAAGATCGTCCACGACGAAAGCCACGCGCCGGTTTCAGGATTCGACGATGCACCCGTGCGGGCCGACATCTGGGCGAGGTCGGAAACGTATGCACCAATGGTCGTCGGGAGCAGATTGAGAATCAGCACGGTCGGCCCGAGAACGAACACGAACAGGGCCAAGATCAGCGCTAGCACCATGTTGATGTTGGAGAGCCACTGAATTCCCTTGGCCACACCGGAAACTGCCGAAGCGACGAACGCCAGGGTCAGCACCGCAACGATGGCCACGAGCAGGAATACGCCGGCTTCTTCCATCCAGCCGACTACCTCGAAACCGGAGCCGATCTGAAGTGCGCCGAGCCCCAAAGATGCTGCGGTGCCGAAAAGTGTCGCAAAGATTGCCAGGATGTCGATGACCTTGCCGATCGGCCCTTCGGCTTTGCGACCGAGCAACGGGATGAAGGCCGAACTGAACAGTTGCTTGCGTCCTCGGCGATACGACCCGTACGCAATGGCAAGGCCCACAACGGCATACATCGCCCAAGGATGAAGACCCCAGTGAAACATGGTGGTAGCCATGGCAGTTCCGACGCCACCGTCGGTACCGGGAGGCGGAGTCACGTAGTGCGCAAGCGGTTCCGCGACACCGAAGAACATCAGGCCGATGCCCATGCCGGCGCTGAACATCATGGCGATCCAGCTGACGGTTCGGAACTCGGGCTTCTCACCGTCTTTGCCCAGCGGAATGTCGCCGAATCGACTGACAGCGAGGTAGATGGAAAACAGCACGAAAGCCGAAGCTGCGAGTACGAAGAGCCAGCCGATGTTCGTCACCAACCAGCCGAGAACACTTCCGGTTACCGAGTTCAGGTTGTCGGGAGCTACGAGACCCCACACGACAATCGCCAGCACCGCTGCGGCCGCCACGGAAAACACCACGTAGTCGGTCCGAACGCCTACCCGAGTAAAGCCCGTCTCCGGGCGCTCTTCGTTGGCCCCGGAATCTTGTTCGGATCGATCAGATTTCGTCACCATAGATGACTACGTTCGTCACTTTGTGGGCCAAAAGCAAGCTGGAAGGCGGGCTCAACAGCCGTTGAACCCGCCTTCTCACCCCGATCAAGCTGGGGTTTTAACCCAACCGTTGCCCTTGCCGATCAATCCGTCGATGCTGATGCGTCCTGCGCCGATAACAGCGATCAAGAGCGAACCGACACCGAGTGCGACGACGAGTTCATAGCCGCCGTTGTCTATGAAGACGCCCTTGTCGGCGTGCACGATGAAGAACGCGCCGACCATGTCGAGGAACAGCAGTGCGCCGACGAGCGGGGTCAGCAGACCCGCGATGAGCAGGATGCCGCCACCGAGTTCGATGGATGCTGCCAGAACTGCAGAAATCTTGGGGAGCGGGGCGCCCATCCCTTCGAATGCGGCCTGCGTTCCGGCGATCTTGTAGGTGAAGAACTTCTGCCAACCGTGGGCGATGAAGATGATCCCGAGGCCGACACGGGCGATGAGGAGTCCGAGGTCACGAGCAATCGACGAATTCATGAGCCAAGACTGACAGCTTTAAGTTGAAGCGTCAACTTAATCAATGTGTCACGCACCTCTCAATGCCGACTCCACCATGGCGACGATCTCAGTGTCGGAGTACCCGAGCGAGCGGACCTTATGCGCAAACGCGGTCGCCGCCTGCTCCGCCTGCGCCTGCACCGGATCGGTCCCCGAAGCGATGAACGTCCCTTGCTTTCCCCTCGTCTCGATCACGCCCTGATCGCTGAGCGCGCGATAAGCCTTCGCGACGGTGTTGGCCGCCAATCCCAGCTCCGAGGCCAATGCACGCACCGTCGGGATCTTGGTTCCCGCAATCAATCCGCCGCCGTGAACCTGCTCGATAATCTGTTGCCGCAGTTGGTCGTACGGAGCTGTGGAGGAATCGTGTTCGATAGCGATCTTCATCGTCACCCTCGTCGTATCTTCTCGGTCACAGCATCTTCTCTCTCACAAACCCTCGATCGCTTCGCGGATCGTATGCGGGCCGGAGGTCAGAACCAATATCTTGCCGACACTGGACGGCGCGTCGATGAGCGCTTCGATCACTGCGGCGACATCTGCACGAGGCACAGAGCCTCGATCGACGGGCGGCTCTGCAAGAAGGACTTCACCGGTGGGGTCGTCGTCTGTCAGAAGGCCTGGCCGAAGAATCGTCCAATCCAGCGAAGTCCTTGTCTTCAGGTCTTCCTCTGCTGCAGTCTTCGCCCGCAGGTAGGCGGCAAAAACCTCGTCGGTGTTCTCCGGTATTTCGTCACCAGCACCCATGGCGCTGATCTGTATGAACCGACGCACTCCCGCTTTCTCGGCGGCATCGGCCAACAGCACCGCCGCAGCTCGGTCTACGGAGTCCTTCCGCTCGATCGAGCTACCAGGTCCGGCGCCCGCGGCGAAGACCGCGACGTCGGCACCGTCGAGTACCTTCGCAACTTCCTCGACCGTGGAGGATTCCAGATCGATCACCACGGGGAACGCGCCGAGTGTGCGGACCGCACCCTCGTGCGCGGAGTTGCGGATCAGCGCTACCGGCCGATCACCATGTCCTGCCAGCAGGTACGTCAGGTGCTGCGCGATCTTGCCGTGCCCACCGGCAATGACCACGCGCCGTTCGTCCACACTTCGATGTTCCGTCATCGTTTTCTCCTCACAAGTCGGTACTTCAAGTGCAGCGCGCCGGAGGTGTCCGTTGTTCCCCTGTTTGTCCCACGAGTTCGGACACAGAGGCAGAATGACGGACATGGCATCTGCAACCATCTTCCACAATCAACGGTGCAACACGTCGCGGACTGTTCTCGGACTTATCCGCGACGCCGGCATCGAACCGACCATTGTGAAGTACCTCGATACTCCGCCTACCCGATCCGAGCTGGAAAAACTCCTCGCCGACGCCGGCCTCGAGCCCAGCCAAGCCGTTCGCAAGCGCGAAACGCAGTACAAGGAACTCGGGCTCGCCGATGCATCCGAATCCGAGATCCTCGACGCGATGATCGAGCACCCGATTCTGATCGAACGCCCGTTCGTGGTCACCGACAAAGGCACCGTCCTCGCGCGGCCTGCAGCCAAGGTGGAAGAAATTCTCTGACAGCGTCGACGGCTTACAGCGGATCGCGGGCGATCGGGCAGGACATGCACCGAGGACCACCTCGGCCGGACCCCAGTTCCGAACCCGCGATTCGCAAAACCTCGATACCCGAGGCCTCCAGCCTGGCGTTCGTTTCGACGTTGCGCTCGTAAGCGACGACGACGCCAGGCTCGACGGCGAGGGTGTTGTTTCCGTCGTCCCACTGCTCACGCTCGGCAGTCACCGTGTCGAGTCCGGTGTCGATCACACGCAGTTTTCCGATTCCCATGGCGTCGGCCGCCGCTTCGAGGAACGGCGTCGCACCGCGAATACTCACCCCGTCGTCTTCCTTGCGCAGAGTGAACGCCGCCAGGGTGTCCTGAATGGCCGGATACATGACGACCGCGTCGGCCTCGACCATGGTGCAGACCGTGTCGAGATGCATCGACGCTCGGCGTTGCTCGATCGGAACAACCAACACCGTGTGGGCGAGGCCGTCGTCGAACACGCTACGCGCCAATGCTTCTGCTCCGGCGGGTGACGTACGTTCACCGACACCGATTGCGATCACCCCCGGCGCGAGAAGCAGCACGTCACCTCCCTCGACAGGAGCCGTGTGCGACTCGTACGCGCGGCGCACGCCTTTGAATCGAGGGTGATGCGCGTAGACGAGATCCGTTATCGAGGATTCGCGAGCTCGCGCTGACAACGCCAAGGACGTGATGATGACCCGTGGCCCGACCCAGAACGACGAATCACGGGTGAAGAGCAAGTTGGGCAACGGGTCGATCACGAAGTCACCGCCGTGATGCATCCTGCGCACCAACGAGGTCGAGTCGGCATCGATCGGCAATTCGTCGAACGTCATTCCTGCAGTAAGGATCGACGAAAGCTCCTTCGGCTCCACCTTTCGCAGGTAGGCGGCCAGGTGTTGCCCGAGCGCGTGGCCGATCTTGCGTGCGTCCACGGCGGCCGCGATTCCCTGGATCCTCGCTGCGCCACTGACCTCGAGCGCCTCGGTGAGGAGATCGGACAAAAGCAGTACCTCGACGCCGCGCTCACGAAGGACGGTCGCAAACTGATCGTGTTCCTCCTGCGCGCGGTCCACCCACGGCAACGCGTCGAACAGCAGCTCGTCGTTGTTGCGCGGAGTCAATCGTTTCAACTCGTCGCCAGGACGATGAAGAATGACCGATCGCAATCGGCCCACCTCGGAATCGACACCGAGGGGGACGGAGCCAGAAGCGTTCATGAGTGAACACTAATCCCGTAGGCCCCACCCAGCAGGGACAAGCAGCTGTCGTACCGGCCCGCGTAACGTCTGATCCGACGCAGGCGAGAGGACCAGGCAATGAGTAGTACGGATCAGGCGGCGCTGAACGGCGCCGGAATCGAGAGGTTCACCGGGCGCTGGGTCGGCGCTGGAGCCGGACATTTCCCCACCATCGACGACTTCGAGTACTCCGAGGAGATCGAGTTCGCGCCCACCCCGAAACCGTTTCTCACCTACTCGTCGCGCACTCGTGGGCTCCCCGACGGACGACCGCTTCACATGGAATCGGGATACCTGCGCCCAACACCGGGTGGTGAGCTCGAATTGCTGGTCAGCCAGCCCACCGGATTCGTCGAGATCCATCGCGGCACCCTCGACTCCGAAGGCACTCTCGCCTTGACCCGTCGCACGCTCGCAGCATCACCCGACGCAAAACCGGTTCACGACGTTCGGCGAGTCATGCGCGTTCAGGGCGACACGCTGACATACGACCTGTGGATGGCGCACGGCGACACCCCGCTGACGCATCATCTCCACGCCACCCTCCACCGCGCGACGGACCGGTAGTCGCCATGGAGATGCCGTCGTGGAAGGCAAAGGAACTCACGCCCGGCCAGCTCTCCGAGCGCAGCGGTGTCGCCGTCTCGGCCCTGCATTTCTACGAACGAGAAGGCCTCATCGTCAGTCGCCGGACCAGCGGAAACCAGCGCCGATACCAACGAGACACGCTTCGACGCGTCGCCTTCATCAGAATCTCGCAACGCGTCGGCATTCCGCTGTCGGAAATCAGAGAGGCCCTCGGCACACTTCCTGAAGGCCGTACCCCGAACCGCGCAGATTGGGAAAGATTGTCGACCGGGTGGCGGCGCCACCTCGATCTACGCATCGAGCAACTGGAACGTCTACGGGACAACCTCACCGGTTGCATCGGTTGCGGGTGCCTCTCGTTGGAGGGGTGCGCCCTCGCCAACCCGCACGATCAACTCGCATCCGCCGGCCCGGGTGCGCGCGTTCTGGAAGTAGATTTCGGTGCAGGCTCAGGCGAGAAATGACTCGACGGCGTCCCGATCGCGCCCCAGCAAGTCCTCGACGGTCTTCTTCAGCAACTTCTCGATCTGGCCGCCGATGATCGGCATCTTCACCTCAGCCGTTCCGTCGACGACCAACCGCGTGCAGGACTCGGCGGCGGTGAGATCGAGCGTCGTCTCGATTCGGATCGGCAGTCCCCGCGCGATTCCGGTGACCGACCCTGCTGCACGCCCGTCCGACAGAGGTCCCCACCGATCGACCCGTTTCAGACCGAGCCGACTCGGCGCAACCTTGGCGACCAGGCTCGGGAGGGAGGCGGAGTCGATTTCCTCGGACACGGATACTTCGATCGATCCGTCTCGAACTTCGATGTCCGAGGTGGCATAAAGGTCTCCGAGTCTGCCTTTCCAATAATTCGGGTCGGTCAAAGTTCGATGCACGTCGTCGATCGGATATTTGAATTCGATATCGAAGTGAAAACTCTTCGGCATGACTTTGGTCCCTATTCGACTAGATAAAAGTCCCGGCGGAGTTAACGCTCATCGCTTGAGCAATTTACTGAACTGGTCGTTCGCTTTTTGCATCACGAACTCGTAAGGCAGGGCGAATTTGCGCGCCCACCAGTATCCGAATCGGATGTCATTGGACGTATATACGAGGTACGTATTCTTCTCGATTCCCCGCAGAATGCACGACGCCACCTTCTCCGGGGAGACAGCACGCGCCTCGAACCGGTGCGTGAGTTTTTCGACCCGCGGGTCGTTCCTGTCGATACCCGCTATTTCCACGGTTCCCACCAATGGCGTCTTCACCCCACCCGGCACAACCAGACTGACCCCGATTCCGTGCCGCTTCAGATCGAATCGCAGCACCTCGGACACCCCGCGAAGGCCGAACTTGCTCGCACTGTAGGCGGCGTGCCACGGCAGGGCCAAAAGTCCGGCAGCCGAAGACACGTTGACCAGGTGTCCACCCTTGCCGGCACGAATCATGGGTGGAACAAACGTCTCCATGACATGGATCGGCCCCATCAGGTTGACGTCCACCATGGACTTCCAATGCCGATGTTCGAGGTTCTCGATAGTTCCCCACGCTGAAATGCCGGCGATATTCATGACGACATCCATCGAAGAAAATTGAGTGTGAATCTCGGTACCGAATTTCACGACCTCGTCGTAGTCCGAGATATCGAGTGCCTTCGCCATGCTGACCGTGCCGCCGCCGGCGCCGACCATCGCGACCGTCTCTTCCAATCCGACGCCGTTGATATCGGTGAGAAACAATTCGGCGCCGACCTCTGATGCACGCAGCGCAGTTGCACGTCCAATTCCACTACCGGCGCCGGTGATCAGGCATTTCTTGCCGTCGAGCGACCTTACAGACATGGATGAACACTCCCCCGCACTCGTACTGTGGACATGCGGGAAAGTCTACGCACGCACGGTGCGGCCGCCCTGAAACACGCAAGACGACCTGCGGGGCACGGCCGTACTCCGCGCAAACACCGCACAGAGACGACCGCAGCGAGCACTAGAGACGCTGCATCATCTGCTCTTGATAGCCCTTGACCGTACGGTCGAGTTCTTCCGCCGCTACATCGTCCCCACGCTTGCGTGCGTCGTGGGCTCGATCCTGAATTTCACGGATTGCGCGGCGCAATTCATCATCGCTCATCGTGTGTTTCATGTCACAATTCTGCACCCACTCGGAGGGTTTAGCTAGCACAGATCGCAATCCGGCAAACCGTTCAAGGTTCAACCCCGAGGTGATCCGCATGACATCGCAACCAGCCACCCTGATCGCGACCCCAAACCTTCAAACATCGCTTGAACTGCAGTTTTTCAATCGAAATAGTTGTGAAAAACCAGGCTAACGCATAGCTAATATCGCCAAAACGGGTAAAAGGTTTGATATTGGGCAGATTGGCCAAGTACTGGAAGGTTCGAATAGCGCAGTCGTAGCTGCACATTTCCGTGTGGCGGAAACTCAATGTGCGCTGAGACATAGCTGAGCACTCATTGGCCGGACGAATCGAATCTCGGACACATTTGACAACTAGTCCACTAAACAGACTACGGTGAGCTACCGATCGGTTATCCGCGTGATACCGTAGGATTCACTGAACGGACAATTGCTAGCTAGAGAGGATTACGGGGCGGTTCACAATGGCTGACTTTGCAGAACGATTGAACAAACTGTTCGACAGTGTTCATCCTCCGGGGCGCAAACCCCATACCAACGCCGAGGTTGCGGCAGCGCTCATCGAAGACGGCCATCAGATCTCCAAGCCGTACATCTCGCAGCTCCGCTCGGGACAGCGCACCAACCCCTCAGACGAGACAGTCGCAGCCTTCGCCCGGTTCTTCAAGGTGAAGCCCGACTACTTCTTCAACGACATCTACGCAGCCAAGATCGATCACGATCTCGAACTGCTCTCACAGCTCCAAGGCTACGGGCTTCGCCGCCTCTCGAGCCGTGCATTCGACCTCTCGGAAGAATCGCAGAATCTACTCACCACGATGGCTGAAAAGCTCCGCGCGAGTGAAGGTTTGCCAGAGGTTCCGCCTGACGCGTCACGCTGATGTGAACGTGCTGAAGCACTGACTCGATCTCGAGCACTGCAATGACATGGAGTAGGTCGACTACGAACGTCGACCTACTTTTGTCGTTTCATCGAGTACTTTCGCCAACAACAACACCCATCGGCGCGCCGACATCTTCTCAGGAGGCGCAATCCACCTGGTGTCCAACACATCCGAGGCCAAGGGATCGGCGATCCACCCCGCCAAAATCCCCGCGTGTGCAGTGACGGCCCGCGGCGGTTCCTGACCACCGACGTCGAACATCCCGGCGCCGGACTGGATGTACATCGCATCCATGATCTGCGCGATCATGTCCGATGCCCGCAGCACAGACGTACTCCCGGCGCTGTCCGCGTCGACTACCTCGGGGAATCGCTTGACGAGAAGCGCGTGCATCCGCCGCAGCCGGTACAGATCTCGTCGCGCACGTAACCAGGTCTCGAGAAGCACCCACGTGATGCCCAGCGCAATCAGAACACTCGAGGCAGCGATGAACCACACCCCTGCGCCCGTCCAGATATCCGATTCGAGTGCGCCGGTGCCACCGATCGATTCGACAAGCATCACGACGACCACGACGAGCAGGATCGACGAACCGGTCACGATCAACGCGATTCCGCGCCCCAACGGCGCCCACGCAACGTGCCGTAGCCCTGTCGAAATGACAAGGGACAGAGCGACGATGATAAAGATCAGAGCCGGCGCCGGGTAGCCGAAGAGAACCGCGATCGCCACCAGGAGCCCCACCGAGTACAGCACGGTGGCGAGGCCGCGCATAGCCGGACGTGACATCACCGGCCACGCAGACACGGCGCCGACTGCACTGGCCGCAGACAACGCTGTCCACAAGACGATGACGATCATCGCGGCGGCATGCTGCTCCGGCGCAATGCGATCGACGATGTCCCATACCGCCGGCACCATGACCGTCGACGACAATGCGACCGAGAAGCCTGCAAAGACCATCGACATTCGCAACGGCGTCGCGGTGCGCGCGACAACTCGACCCAGTCTCGCGCCGGCTGCAACCCAGACGAGAAGGGCCACAGCCCAAAAGATCATCCGATCGCCTCGTCGTACCGCAACACCGACAGCGGTGTCCCACGGCCACTCATCGTTCGCAGACGCATGATCAACATCGACGCGAACGTCTCGGCTTCCCACTCCGCGATGTCGTCCATCGGCACGGGTTCGTTGCGCCGCAGAGAACGTTGACTCAACATGTAGGCGATCAAATCGTCACTGACCTCGAGCGTCGCCTCGGCGATCTCGGCACCCTCGTGGCGAAACACTATGTGCCCCAACTCATGTGCCAGAGTCCGCTCGACATTGGGTAGTCCGGGAGCCAAAACGATGACGTCGTGGTCGTCGTAGGCCCGGCGCTGACCGCACACTCCGGTGGCGAGAGGGGTTTCCAGATCGATCTCGATCGGGCGCCCACGCTCGCGGGCGACTGTCTGCACCACCGTCAGCAGTGACACTGCCTCCGACGACGCTGCTGCGTCGCATACGGCATCCACCGCGGCCAGAACGCGGCGATGTGAACGTCTGTCCGGCACGACTCACGCACCTCCCTGTGATCCGGGTGCCAGGAATTCGGCACGCGCGGCAGCCAATCGTGCCTTCTGCAGCGATGCTCCGCGGAAAGTCAGTGCTCCCGCACCGGCCGCTACCACTGCCATTCCGCCTACACCGCCGGCGACGGCGGCGGCGTTGAGAATCGGCGGAAGCCCTTGAGTGAACGCCGTCGGAAATGCCTGCGGGTTGTCAGTCGGAGCCGCGACGTTCGGAACGTTCGACGGTACCTGCGGAGCTACGGGTGCGGGTGCGGCCAGAACCTCGGGTGCGGAAGGGGCTGCGACTGCGCCCGGCGCAGCGTTTGCCGGTCCACCGGCAGAGGGTGCAGGCGCTCCGCCGCCCGCTGACGGTCCCTGCGGATCAGACGGTCCAGCCGGCGGAGCCGCTACCGCGGACGACTGCTCGGAACTCGGCTGCGATTCGGAAGGAGACTGTGTCTCGGAGGGTGCTTGGCTCGAAGGACTCTCGGTCTGCGAAGTTGCGTTGGTCGCAGAAGTTGCGTTGGTCGCAGAAGTTGCGTTGGTCGCGGGGGAAGCGCTGCTGCTCGGACGTTGCGACGCCGAAGGGTTGGTCGTGGGCTCAGTCGTGGTCGTGGGCACAGTCGTCGTGGGCTCAGTCGTCGTGGGCTCAGTCGTCGTCGGCTCAGTCGTCGTGGTCGGCTCAGTCGTCGTGGTCGGCTCAGTCGTCGTGGTCGGCTCAGTCGTGGTCGTCGGCTCAGTCGTCGTGGTCGGCTCAGTCGTGGTCGTCGGCTCAGTCGTCGTGGTCGGCTCAGTCGTCGTGGTCGGCTCAGTCGTGGTCGTCGGCTCAGTCGTGGTCGTCGGCTCAGTCGTCGTGGTCGGCTCAGTCGTCGTCGGCTCAGTCGTCGTGGTCGGCTCAGTCGTCGTCGGCTCAGTCGTCGTGGTCGGCTCAGTCGTCGTCGGCTCAGTCGTCGTCGGCTCAGTCGTCGTGGTCGGTGTCGGAATTACGGTCGTGCCGCAGTTGTGACGGTGACAATGCCAGCCATAGTTGCCGTTGCCGTTGTTGCCGCCACCGTTGCCGTTGTGACCGCCACCGTTGCCGTTGTTATTGCCGCCGTTGCCGTTGTGACCGCCACCGTTGCCGTTGTTATTGCCGCCGTTGTTGCCGTAATTGCCGTTTCCATTGCCGTTGTTGCCACCACCGCTGTTGCCGCCAGGTTGGGCGGCGACGATGGCGGGGAAGACCGATACGGCAAGGACGCCGATACCCATCAGGCACATCACAGCAACAAGCATCATCGCTAGCCGTCGTGGCTGGCTCATCGACATTCCTCCCCGACACATACGTCCGACCTGCGGAAAACTGCGGCAGACTCACCGTGCCTATCGCACCGGACACACCCTCGTTACATTTCCGGCAAACATGTATCCGCCCAAGGATCATCCCTCACTTGGAAGCTCAACGGTCCGGATCAGCGGTCGCAATCGTATGAAACGGCGCACACTCAGATCGAATCTTCGCAATTCGGGCAGGCCCTGAAAATGCAGGAAAGGGTCGTTCAACTTTCGTTGAAAGACCCTTTTCGCTGGTACTTCTTGGTGGAGCTGAGGGGAATCGAACCCCTGACCTCTTCGATGCGAACGAAGCGCGCTACCAACTGCGCCACAGCCCCGTGCCACCGCCTCAGCGGTGCTCGGCAACTCTAACAGGAACGAATACTCCCGTTGGAATCACCCGACACGAACTTTCGGCCCGACGAGATCGGCCCAGAAGATCACTGACCGGACGCGCGACGCATCTCGGTGTGCCTGATCTCTTCTTCGTAGTGATCCAGGTGATCGAACACCGGATCTTCGTCGTCGACCTCGAGGACAACCGCTCCTGGCCGACGCAGTCGCGCCGGAATCAGGCGAAGCTCTTCGTCGGTGTGCGATTCGACTCCGAGTCGCGATCGGTTGAGGCGTTCGGTACGACGGCGGCGAATCTCTTGCTCGATCCGAACCTGCCGACGCAAGTACGCCATGTACCCGCCGAGGCCGCACACGGTCAGCGCAAACAACCACCACACCATCGGCGAGATGATCAATGCGAGAGCGCCCGAGAGAATCGCGACGAACGCAAGTCCCAGCAACGTCCGCTGACGGAATGCATACCGCGCCTCCCGGGCGATGGCATCCGCTTCGGGGTCGAATCCGCCTCGGCCGCGCCGAACCGGAACAAATTCTCCGACCGGTGCACGACCGCCGGCGTAGTCGTCTTCTGCGTGAGTGTCCATCTGGTCCTCCGCGTCGTAGCTGCTGCGCACTGGTTCTGGTTGCCAGTTCGGATCGCTTCGATGTCCTGCTGCCGGCCCGCGCTGAACAGGGTTGCTGTCACCGCGGTGGAGTACTCGAGTCGCGAGTGCCGCGTCACTCGTCTGCCGGATCCTGGGGCGCTTGTTGACAAGCATCGGCACCAGGACGAACAGCCACACGGCCACCAGCCCGATCCACACGAATGAGCTAGGCATGCCGCGGCCTCCTCCCGATCACCTACCAGCACCTATGCCAGCCGTTGACGAGTCAAGGTTAACGGCCGACGCCCTCGCATCGTTGCCGACGCGCCGAACCCCACCATACTCATGTGTCACACGCGTACCGAACTGAACTTCCGGTTCAGTCCCAAAAGTTTCAAGTTCTGGTTGAATCAAAAACCACATTTTCCCGACCGAAAGTAGGACTACTCAGCGGTAACTGCTGTTTAGCTCGCGTTTCTCACGCTTCTGGCGCCGTCTTCGTCACACCCACGAAGCGCGTCCGGACCGCACCAATCTGTCGACGACGGTGGTGGGTACTTCCTCGATGGTCATTCCGACCAGAAGATGATCACGCCATTGGCCGTCGACATCGAGGTAGCGCTTGAGAAGACCTTCCTCCCGGAACCCAACATTTCGTAGGACTGCGCGACTCGACGCGTTCTCCGGCCGAACAGTGGCCTCCACTCGATGCAGACCGACCTTCGAGAATGCGTGATCGAGTGTGAGTGCAACGGCAGCTGTGGCTACGCCCCCACCGGTCACGTGCGAGGCAACCCAATAGCCCACCCAGGCGGACCGCAGAGCGCCGCGCACCACATTTCCGATGGTGACCTGCCCGCAGTACTTCCCGTCGAGTTCGATCACCAGGGGAAGGATCCTGCCCTTGCGCGCTTCGGAGCGAAGGTTTCCGCACAGGGACGGCCAGACGGTGATGTGGTGGCGAGCATCCCAGGGCGATTCTCCGGTGGGCTCCCACGGCTCGAGGTGCTCGCGATCGCGAATGCGGAGACGACTCCATACCGCAGCGTCACGGAGCTTCACGGGGCGGACGGTCACCACTCCCGCGGGCACTCGCAGCGGGCCGAGATCTTCCGGCCATCCTGGATGGACTGACATCACACCCCACTCGGGTCGGCGTTACCCACGTTGGGCGAGAAAAGCTACGTCGACTTCTTCACCGATGTGCACTTCGGTGACGTCTCGATCGACCAGAACCAAGCAATTGGCTTCCGCCAAGGTCGCGAGGAGATGTGAGGACGCACCGGGCGCACCCCCGAGGGCCTGCACGAGGTACTCCCCTGTCGCTTCGTCACGCATCAGCTGACCACGCAGAAAACCCTTGCGATCGGCAATCGACGTGATCGTTCCCACTGTCCGCGCCTTCACTACTCGCCGCATCGGCTGGCGGCGTCCGAGCGCGATTCTGATCAGCGGGCGAACCATGACTTCGAATACCACCAGTGCGCTGACCGGGTTGGACGGTAGGAGAAAGGTCGGAACCTCGTCCCTTCCCAGCTTTCCGAAGCCTTGCACCGATCCCGGATGCATGGCAACGCGCTCCACCTCGAGTGTCCCCAGGTCGGCAAGCGCCTCACGAACCTCGTCGGACGCTCCGCCGCCCACGGCACCGGCGATGACAACGATTTCCGAGCGAATCAGCTGTCCCTCGACTACTTCGCGAAGACGACGCGAGTCGTTGCCTGCGATTCCCACACGGTTGACGTCGGCGCCGGCATCGCGCGCTGCGGCGGCGAGGGCATACGAATTGACGTCGTAAACCTGACCAGGCCCCGGCGTGCGATCCACGTCGACGAGTTCTCCACCGACGCTGATGACGGAGAGGCGCGGACGGGGATGGACGAGTACTTTGTCGCGGCCGACCGCGGCGAGCAACCCGACCTGTGCGGCTCCGATGATGGTGCCTGCCCGAACGGCCACGTCGCCCGGCTGGACGTCGTCGCCTGCACGGCGAACGTAATCGCCCGAACGCACCGGCTCGAAGATCCGAACGCGAGCGCGACCACCGTCGGTGTTCTCGAGGGGAAGAACTGCGTCGGCCAGCGTGGGCAAAGGCGCGCCGGTGTCGACTCGGACGGCCTGGCGAGGTTGCAAGCGGATCGGTTGGCGTGAGCCCGCCGTCACCTCACCGACCACCGGCAAGCTGAGGTCGGTAGGCTCGCCGTCCTCGCCTCGGAGGTCGGCTCCGGCGCCGGCGACATCGACACTGCGAACCGCGTAACCGTCGATGGCAGCTTGATCGAATCCCGGCAATGGGCGTTCGGTCACCACTTCCTCGGCACACAGCAGTCCCTGCGCCTCCGAGATGGCGACCCGAACCGGACGGGGTGCCACTGCAGCAGCGGTAACCCTGGTCTGCTGCTCCTCAACCGACCGCATCTGGTCCGCGTCCTCCTGTGTCTGGAAATTCGGTGATATCCGTCAGCTCATGATGCCTTGCCGCCGAAAAGGGACAAGCACATTGATACTGCGTTATCGGGCGATCAACCACCGTGGCGACACGCTCAGCGGTCGAGCCGATCCGCGAGCCACTTACGCAAGGACGGGCCGTAATCGTCACTGTCGAGCGCCAGGTCCACCGAAGCGCGGAGGTACCCGCCGGGGTTGCCCAGGTCATGACGCGTTCCGCGGTGCACCACCACGTGAACCGGATGGCCCTCGGAAATCAGGAGAGCGATGGCGTCGGTGAGTTGCAACTCACCGCCGGCTCCCGGCTCGATGCGACGAAGTGCGTCGAAGATCGCACGATCGAGCAGATAGCGACCTGCAGCGGCAAAGGTCGACGGCGCGTCTTCCACAGCCGGCTTCTCGACCATGCCGACGACCTTGAGGACGTCGGGATTGACCGCGTCGGGAACGATCTCGACGTCGAAGACGCCGTAAGCGCTGACTGCGTCTTTCGGGACGTCGATTGCACAGAGAACGGATCCGCCGCGCTTGGCCCGAACTCGCGCCATGATCTCCAGGACGCCACGCGGTAGTACGAGATCATCGGGCAGAAGGACCGCGATGGCATCTTCGTCGTCGTCGAGAACCGACTCGACGCAACCGACTGCATGCCCGAGGCCGAGGGGCTGCTCCTGAATCACGGAGTCGACTTCGAGCAAACCCGGCGCTTTGCGCACCTTCGCCAGGGCAGCGAGTTTTCCGCTTGCTTCCAGCTTGCTTTCGAGCACGAGATCCTCGACGAAGTGGGCAACCACGCCGTCTTTGCCCGGGGACGTCACGATGACGAGCCGCTCGGCTCCCGAGTCCGCAGCTTCACCTGCCACCAGTTCGATACCCGGTGTGTCCACGACCGGCAGCAATTCTTTCGGAACCGTCTTGGTGGCAGGCAGGAAACGCGTACCAAGTCCGGCTGCGGGAACCACGGCCGTACGGAAGGCCCTCGTGCTGCTAGCGACAACGTCTGTCATGCCAACACCTTAGCCGCCGCTTGTTACCGCTCGGTCAGCACGACGAATATCGTTGCGGGGTGACACCTCAGACAAAAGCACAATGGCGACAAATCACACTCGCAGCACGTGATGCAGTCTCCGAGCACACTCGAAACACGGAAACTGCGGCGTTGATCACGCACATACGTTCAGTGATTGTCGACGGCTCGGTCGTCTGTGCGTACGTCCCCACCCGCACCGAACCAGGATCCACCGATTTGCTCGACGCCGTTGCCGAGATCGCTCAGCGTGTACTACTTCCGATCACCGGGGAGCCGGGACCGTTGTCCTGGGTCGAGTACAGCGGCGCGGACGGTTTGCGCCCCGCGAAGTACGGCATTCGAGAGCCTGTCGGACCCGTCCTACCACCGGAAACCCTGTCCGACGTGGAATGCATGCTTGTCCCTGCTCTCGCGGTGGATCTTCGCGGAACACGCCTCGGCCGTGGCGCAGGCTTCTACGACCGGACGCTCGGGTCGGTCGGACCACAGACTCGGCTCGTGGCAATTGTCAGAGACTCCGAACTCGTCGAGGCCTTGCCTGCCGACGACCACGACATTCCCATGGGCTGGGCATTGACGCCAAGCGGCGGTCTCACGCCGCTCCAAGGCGATTGATCTGCGGGAATAGATCCCTGATTAGCGCTGTTGGCACTGTCACTTGTAGAGTGCTAAAGGCTGCGGTGTAAATACGCGGCTGCTCGAACATCACAGTGCGGAGGAAGCCCGGTGCCCACCTACTCATACGCATGTACGGAATGTGACAACCGTTTCGACATCGTCCAGTCCTTCAGCGAAGATTCGCTGACGGTCTGCCCAGCTTGCTCAGGCAAGCTCCGCAAGCTGTTCAACTCTGTTGGCATCGTGTTCAAGGGCAGCGGCTTCTACCGCACCGACAGCCGCGGCGGCTCCGGGACTGCGAGCGAGCCCGCCAAGAGTGATTCGGCACCCGCTACGAAGTCCGAGTCCAAGTCGGACTCCTCGTCGACATCGAGTTCGTCGACCAGCACGCCGGCGCCCGCAAAGGCTGCCGCGAGCTGATTTCCACAACCTCCGGGTTGTCCACAGGTTCACATTGTCAGGGCCGGAAGCACCGCTTCCGGCCCTAACGTGCATGAATGCCGTCAGCACGTTCTCGCTCGCCGAGGCGCTCCGATCCACTGCGCGCCCAACTCGATCTCAGCCCGAGCACCTTCGATCGCGTCGTCGAACTGACACGGGGCACACGATTCCGCACGGCGACAGTCCGTAAGATCGCAGCCGTTGTCCTCGCCACACTCGGCGTTGTTCTCTTCTTTCGAGGCGATCCCGCGACCGATACGGTCGCCGTAGTTGTCTCGAGCCGCGATCTCACTCCGGGGCAGGTGATTGCGGATTCGGATGTCGAGATGCGAGAGATCGACTCGAAACAACTTCCCGAAGGAGTTGTCTCCGACACCGACCTGGTGGTCGGAAGAACCGTTGCCGGCCCGATTCGCTCCGGAGAAACCGTCACCGACGTGCGCGTTCTCAGCCCACGGCTGGCCGGGTTGTCGGTAGGAACCGACGACGCCCGCATCGTCCCCGTCCGATTGGCCGATGCGGCCGTCGCGGACATGTTGCGCAGCGGGGACGTCGTCGACGTCCTGACCGTCGGCCCTGACACATCCCGCCCAGACACACCCCACCCCGACACACCCAACGAATCAATTGCCGACAAGGCCCCACAAATTCTTGCGGCAGGAGCGGTAGTCGCGTTGGTCACCACGTCGGAAAGTACACGTAACCAGCAGGAACAGGTGATTTTGCTGGCCCTGCCGACACCAGCAGCCAACGTCGTAGCCGCGGCATCTCTGTCCAATGCGATCACCGTGACATTCCGCTGACCGCACAAAGCGTCCGAAGCTCCTCTAGGATTTTTCCAGTCGGTTCGGTATCAACGGACCATCTGGCACTTGCCATCGGAGACTCGAGGGGACACCGACATGCTCAAGGGATTCAAGGACTTCCTGCTTCGCGGAAACGTGCTCGACCTGGCCGTCGCAGTGGTCATCGGCGCGGCCTTCACCGCCATCGTGACTGCCTTCACCAGCAATATCATCAACCCACTTGTCGCTTCGATTGGCGGAGCCAACGAATACGGGTGGGGCATTCAGCTGACGGGTGACTCCGCTGAGACGTTCCTGAACTTCGGTGCGGTCGTCACCGCGATCATCAACTTCATCATCATCGCAGCGGTCGTCTACTTCGTGCTGATCGTCCCTGCGAATGCGGCGAAGAAGAAGTTCGTCTCCGAGCCCGAGGACAAGGAAGCCAGCGAAACCGATCTGCTCATCCAGATCCGCGACATCCTCTCGGCCAATGCCGGTGGCGCCGACACGGGAGCGCACGCCAAGACTCTCGAATAGGCAGTGCCCACAGATCAAATCAGGCCCTCGGACAATTGTCCGGGGGCCTGATTTACTTCTCAACCCCCGTGGTGCGGGGGCCGCTGACTGCGCAGCCAGTCGTCGTCCGAGGACCGCGAGGATCCCTCGGGACCCCGCTCGTCCGACGTCGTCTCGGGAAAGACGTCCCCGAAGATGCGCGCCAGGCGCTTCTTGTCGACTGACGGCTTCTTCGGGGTATCTCGTTGCTCCGACAAGCTGTCTCAGCCCTCGAGGCTGGAGAGCTCGGCGATCACGTGACTCGCCAAAGCCGTCAGGGTTGCCATGCCGTCGCGAATTGCCGGCCTGGTCGACGCCAGATTGGCGACCACGGTGCTTCCCGAAACTCCGACGAGGCCGCGGGACAAGCCTGCTTCGAGCGATCCGGCCGAAAGACCGGAAGCACGAAGTGCTTCGGCAATTCCCGGGATCTCGCGATCGAGAACCTCAGCGGTCACGTCAGGAGTGACGTCACGCGGGGATACCCCGGTACCGCCGACCGAGATGACGAGGTCGACGCCACCGATGACTGCGGTGTTGAGAGCGTTGCGGATCTCCACTTCGTCGGCGGCGACGGCGACCGTCGCATCGACGAGAAAACCCGCTTCGTTCAGCAGTTCCGTGACCAGTGGACCGATGGAGTCGGTGTTGTCGCCGTGGGCTGTGCGATCGTCGACGATGACGACCAGAGCGCGGCCGGCCGATGTGGCTTCGAGTTCCATGACTCCTACCGTAGTGTCCGATCCCGACGCCGTTGCGATCTGGCCGAAGATCGGGTCGATCGTCTGCTGATCGCCGAACATCATCGACCGCCCTGCGCTGCCGCGGTTCCCAACGTGACGTCGACGGTCTTGGTCTGCCCGCCGTCGCTGTACGTGATCGAGACCTTGTCGCCGGGAGCATGTGAACGCACTGCCGCGATCAGCGAATCACCATCTGCGACAACACGATCGTCGACCTTGGTGATGACTGCACCCTTCGGGATACCGGCCTTGGCTGCCGGCCCGTCAGCAGTGACATCCATGACGGTTGCGCCGTCGGCGTTGTCCTGCGACGGCACGGTCACGCCGATCATGGCCTGAGTCGCCTTGCCGGTCTTGATCAGTTCGTCGGCGACGCGGCGTGCCTGATCGATCGGGATGGCGAAACCGAGGCCGATCGAACCGCCTTGGGTACCCGACGACGCTCCGAGCGAGGCGATCGCCGTGTTGATGCCGATCAGCTGGCCGTCCATGTTGACGAGGGCGCCACCGGAGTTGCCGGGGTTGATCGCTGCGTCGGTCTGCAGAGCGTCGATGACGGTGTTCTGGTTGCCGGACTCGCCGCTCGTGGACACCGGGCGATCGAGTGCGGAGATGATGCCTTCGGTGACCGTGCCGGCCAGGCCGAGTGGGGACCCGACGGCAACCACCTGCTGTCCGACCTGGACGTCGCCGGAGTTGCCGAGATCGATGGGGGTGAGGTCGTTGCGACCGTCGACCTTGATGACGGCGATGTCGGAGACGGGGTCGGCACCGACCAGAGTGGCCGAGGCCTTGGTTCCGTCGGAGAACGCAACGCGAAGTTGCGCTCCCTGTGCGCCGGCAACGTGGTTGTTGGTCAGGATCAGACCGTCGGAGGACAGGATGACACCGGAGCCCTCACCCCCCTGTCCCTGCGCGGTGGCTACCTCGATCTGCACGACGCTGGGCACGACCTTCGAGGCAACGGCCTGAACCGAGCCGGCGGGAGCGTTGGACGTGTTGGTCGCAGTGGGCTTCGGAGCGTTCAGAGAGTTGGTGACCGTCGCGGTTCCACCGTTGCGGTCCGCGACGACTGCGCCGACCACGCCACCGACACCACCACTGACCAGGACCAGGGCGAGAGCGCCGGCAACCAGCGCCATGCGTCCCGACTTCGGCTTGGTGGTGGTCGAACCGGAGTTCGGCCCCTGCAGCGGTGCGGGGATCTGGTTGTGGCCGCCGCCCGGGCCGTTCGGACCGCCGGGGCCACCAGGGTTGGGTGCGCCGTACGGGGCGCTCTGCTGGTACGCGGCCTCATGGGCACCGTGCGGGTGGCCGAAAGCCTGCGTGGGCTGCTGCTGTGCCTGCCCGAAGGCTTCGGTGGGCCGGCCTTCAGTGGGTCGGGCTTCGGCGGGTCGGGCGAACGATTCGGTCGGCTGGTACGGCTGCTGAGGCGCCTGCCCCTGAGGCTGCTGCGGCGGCACGGGAGGCTGTGCCTGAGGTGCTGTCGGCTGCGCTTGAGGTGCTGTCGGCTGCGCCTGGGTGGTGGGCTCGCTGTTGGGCTGCTCGGGCCGGGTCGGCCCGACGTTACGGTCCTCGGTCATCGGCTCGCTTTCGTCTACGGTGACCACCGGACGGGCAGTCACAACTGTTCTGCCGACAATGCTGCCTTGCGCTGCTGAGAAGGCGCTGAGACGTGCCTGTCACTTTACCCAGAGTTCGACGTGAAAAACCGGTGTTGTCGGTTCGGCCCGAAAGACTTTCGGGCCGAACGCATTAAGCCGTGACGTCAGTCACCGAAGCGAGGGACCAACGGGTCTACAGAACACGCTACTCGGCACTCGGCCCCGGTTCACCGGGAAGCACGATACGAACAAGCGCTCCCCCACGATCGGATTCGTCGATCGCGATGGTGCCGCCGTGCTTGACGACGACCTGACGCACAATCGCAAGTCCCAGACCCGATCCCGGCATCGAACGTGCCGCAGTCGACCGGTAGAAACGATCGAACACCAACTCCCGATCCTCCTCCGGAATGCCAGGTCCCGCATCACTTACGGTCAATTCCAACAATCCTTGACCCACCGGACGCATTTCGACGCGTACCTGTTCGCCCTTCGGACTCCACTTCGCAGCGTTGTCCAGGACGTTCAACACGGCACGCGACAGGCCCGCTTGATCTCCGTAGACGTACCACGGAGTGGTGACCGCCTCGAACTCGATTTCGTTGCGCCTGCGCCGCGCTCGTTCGAGCGCACGCTCGACGACGTCGCTGACGTCGACGCGCTCGTACACGGTTTCGGGTGCGTCTTCACGGGCCAGGTCGACGAGGTCGCCGACCAGAGTCGACAGTTCCTCGATCTGCGCAACGACATCGGCACGAAGTTCTGCCATGTCCTCGTCGGGAATCTGCGGCGCACCGGGGCGACTTGACGCGATCAGCAATTCCATGTTGGTGCGCAACGAAGTCAACGGCGTCCGCAACTCGTGTCCGGCGTCCGCGACGAGGCGCGACTGACGCTCACGGGACTCGGCGAGCGCCCGCAGCATCGTGTTGAAACTCTCTGTCAGGCGCGCCAATTCGTCGCTGCCGGTAACGGGGATCTGCGTCAGATCGTCGGTCCGAGCGACTCGTTCGGTGGCAGCAGTCAGCCTGGCAATAGGTCGTAAACCGGTGCGGCCCACGGTAGTACCCGCCACCGCCGCAAGTATGACGCCACACCCGCCGACCACGAAGAGCACCCAGGCCAGACGGTCCAGTACCGCAACGGTCGGCGCGAGCCGCTGACCGATCACCAAAGTGCTTCCGTCATGGGTTCGTTGAGCCAGCACTCGCTGACCGTCGACCGTTCGCAGCGAGGAATCCGATTCGCCACGCGCTACGGCGTCTTCGGCTTCACCGATCGGCACGTCGGAACCGGGCGGCTGGTACGTGCTCAGGTCCGAGAAGATCAGGGCCACACTGATGTCGGTGGTGTACAGCGTCGCACCGGAGATGTAGCGAGGATCGAATCGCACGACATTGCTGTCGATCAGCACCGCTGCCCTGGTACGCAACTGGTGATCGACGTCCGCGTAGAGCGCACGCGAAACCACCGCGTAGGCAGCGATCGCCATGACTGCGACGGCAATGGCCACCACCGACGCGGCGAGCAGCGTCACACGCCAACGCAATGACACCGAACGGGTCAGTGGCATCGGCGGGCGCATTTCGACGGACGCTTGGGTGGTGGAGGATTTCTTAGGTTCGGCGTTCTTGCCGAACGGAGCGGTGATCACGGAGGCGTCTCCCGCAGGACGTATCCGACTCCGCGGACGGTGTGGATCAACCTCGGTTCGCCGTCGGCTTCCGTCTTGCGACGCAGGTAGCCGACATACACCTCGAGGGCATTGCCGGACGTCGGGAAGTCGTATCCCCACACTTCTTCGAGAATGCGTCCACGGGTCAGCACGCGGCGTGGGTTGGCCATGAGCATTTCGAGGAGGGAGAACTCGGTGCGCGTCAGGCTGATCGATCGTTCGCCGCGCTTGACCTCACGGGTGACCGGGTCGAGGGTGAGGTCCTCGAACGCCATCATTTCGGAATCGGCGTCCAGATCGGGCGCGGTGCGGCGAAGTAGTGCACGCAACCTGGCAAGCAACTCTTCCAAAGCGAAGGGCTTGGGCAGGTAGTCGTCCGCTCCGGCATCGAGACCGGCCACTCGCTCGCTGACCGAATCGCGGGCGGTGAGCACGAGGATGGGCAGGTCGTCGCCGGCACTGCGAAGACGACGGCACACTTCGAGTCCGTCGAGTCGCGGCATCATGACGTCGAGCACGGCGGCGTCGGGCCGGTTGGCGAGGATCTTCTCGAGTGCGTCGAGTCCGTCGACCGCGAGCTCGACCGTGTAGCCGTTGAAGCTGAGCGACCGCCGAAGCGACTCGCGAACCGCCCGGTCGTCGTCGACCACCAAAATACGCATACCGACAGTTTGGACTGAAGTGCTGAGATGCGGCTGAGAGGGTCCGATTCCGGCCTCCGGCGTGTCGCGGTCAGTCCCGGGTTCGCCTCGGCCCGGGCAGGCTCCAATGACGCCATAACGCAAGCAGTCTGAACACCGCGGCGAACGCTGTGCCGCACACCAGCGCGGCGTTGGTGGACAGTCCGGCTTGCGAGACTGTGACCACCAACGCAGCGCCGAGCAGTGCGGGAACCGCGTACAGGTCCTTGTGCAGGAGCAGTGGCACCTCGTTGACGAGAACGTCGCGGATCACGCCGCCGCCGATCGCCGCGGTCGCACCGATCAACGTCGCCGCCAGCGAACTGGCGTTGTTGTCCAGCGCGATGACGGCGCCGGTGCTCGCGAACAAGCCCATCCCCAGTGCGTCGAGCGCCAGGATTTCACGACGCAGTCGATTGAGCGGCTCGTGGAGGTAGAACACGGCGAGTGAGGTGGCGGCGGCCGTTCCGAAGTACGGCCAACTGCTCAGCGAGCTGGGCGGATGGACGCCGAGGAGAACGTCGCGGACGATACCGCCGCCGATGCCGGTGAACACACCCACCGAGCACACCCCGAAGATGTCGAGTCGCTTGGTGACGCCCACCAGGGCACCCGAGGCCGCGAACGCCACGATGCCCACCAGTTCGAGGATCCTCAGCAGCACCGGCCAAGGATCGCACGGTCAGATGCGGCTCGGGTCGATCACCCCGAGTCGAACTGCTTTGACCAGTCGCCGAGGGACTCGGTGGGTCTGGCCGAAGGCTGTGACCTCGACCAGATCGGGCGCCGTCGCCTTCCACTGGGCACGACGGCTGCGCGTGTTGGAACGGGACATCTTCCGCTTGGGAACGGCCATCAGAGTGCCTTGCGCTTTCCGTAGCGCCGCTCGAACTTCTCGACGCGTCCGGCGGTGTCCATCACACGTTGCGCTCCGGTCCAGAACGGGTGAGAGTCGCTCGTGACGTCGACGACCAGCAGCGGGTACGTGCCACCATCTTCCCATTCGACGGTGCGCTCACTCGTCACGGTCGATCGGGTCAGGAAGCTCTTGCCGGTGCTGGCGTCCTGGAAGACCACCGGGTGGTAGTCGGGGTGCATTTGCTTCTTCATTCGTTTCCCTCTCGCGTTGATTCGGTTTCGGCATAAGGTGATTCGGATTCGTCACACGGGTCTTCGTGAAACTCGCCGAACGGGTCTTCCCACGTTGCCCACGACGCTTCGTCCGCCAATTCGTCGTCGGTGACCAAGGCGTGCTGCAGTGTTCGGTCGATCTCGAGCGGGTTCGCACCGCATGTGAGAACGACCATCGAGGTGTCGCGATCACCGAAACGCTCGTCCCATTTCAGGGCCGCGAGTGCACGGCGTTCAGCTGGAACGCGGTCTCGTTCCTCCGGCGTCATCGCGGCAAGCCAGGTGTCCGCGCTGGCAACTCGCAGGCCACCGCCCGCCGATTCGAGCCAGAGCGCTTCACCCGGTTGCGTCGCCACCCAGACGCGCCCCCGGGAGTACACGACGCCTTCGAGCAGAACGTCGATCGCCTCGTGCAGACGCCCGGGGTGAAACGGCCGGTTCGCGGTGAACTCGACCAGCATCACTCCGCCGTCGTCGTCGAGCGGCGGCTGGCGACGCAGCAACGGTGAGTGAGCGTCGGCCAGTTCACCGCGTCGCGCATCCGCAGGCACCTCGAGGAGCAGTGCCTCGATGTCGTCTCCCTCATCGAAGACGGGTACCCGCGGAGCGATGCGCGCGAGAACCGCGTTCAAGCGGGACCGCTGCCAGCCGTCGAGCGCATCGGACCCGCGTAGGACGAGCGCGTCGGCGAAGTCGACCTGCCCGACGACGACCTGAGCCAGGGTGCGGTCGTCGTCGAGGGCTTCGTCGCCGGTGGCGTCTGCCAGCCAGGTCACCGCGTCGATGCACGTCACGACGGCGTCGACGCGGACGTCCCGCTGCGCCGGTCCGTCCAGTTGGCCGACGACGCCGGTCACGACGACGTGCTCGATCGCCCAGCACAGCGCCTCGGGCTCGAGTTGCCGGTCCAACAGCAACACGATCCGCTGCACCGAACTGTGCGAGTGAAGCCGGCGCAGGAGCGGCAGCAAGTCTTCGCGCAGAGTGCAGGAGACGCAGCCGTGCGCGAGCTCGAGGATCGTCTCGCGCTCGGACACAGTGCCGGCAGACCCGGCACTCCCGGTCATCGAGGTGACCGTCCGCCGGACCACCCCTTCACGGACGTGGCTCAGGTCGTGGTGGACCAGAACAGTTCCCGTTCGCAGCAACGCTCGTGCGGTGTGTGGGGTGGATTCGCTCATGCCGGCGACCAGGACCAGCGGAGTCCTGCCGTCCAAGATCGTGTTCACAGCGGGCCTTTCTGGGAATGATTGTCATTACCGAGGTTGAACGGTACATTGATCTCACCGCATTGTCGAAAATGATTGTCATCTGCAAGTTGAAAGGAACACCCATGTCGGCTCACTGCCAAGTGACCGGACGTGTGCCGGGGTTCGGAAAATCCGTCTCGCACTCTCACAAGCGTTCGAACCGTCGCTGGAACCCGAACATCCAGCGCAAGACCTACCTCCTGCCCAGCGAGGGGCGTCGCATCACACTCACGCTCTCGACCAAGGGCATCAAGACGATCGACCGCGACGGCATCGAATCCGTCGTCGCCCGGATCCGCGCGCGCGGCGAGAAGGTCTGAGCAGATGGCACGCAACGAGATCCGCCCGATCGTGAAACTCAAGTCCACCGCGGGCACCGGGTACACGTACGTGACCCGCAAGAACCGTCGTAACGACCCCGATCGACTCGTACGGAAGAAGTACGACCCGGTGCTGCGAAAGCACGTCGATTTCCGAGAAGAGAAGTAGGCATGGCCAAGAAGTCGAAGATCGCGAAGAACAACCAGCGACGGGTCGTCGTCGAGCGGTACGCGGAGCAGCGGTCCGCTCTCAAGGAGACGATCCGCTCCCCGAAAAGCTCGGCAGAGGAGCGCGCGAAGGCCCAAGCGACCCTGCAACGTCTACCACGCGACGCCAGTCCGGTACGATTGCGCAATCGAGACGCTGCGGATGGACGTCCGCGCGGCCACCTGCGGAAGTTCGGGCTCTCCCGGATTCGCGTGCGAGAAATGGCGCACCGTGGGGAACTGCCTGGCGTACACAAGTCGAGCTGGTAAGGAAGTCGGATGGCAGTCAAGCGTTCACCGTCGAAGAAGCCACGCCCCGTAGAGGGTCGTAAGCCCAAGAAGAACCCGTTGTTCGCAGCGAAGATCACGCATGTCGATTACAAGGACATCAACTTGCTTCGCACGTTCATCTCGGACCGCGGCAAGATCCGCAGCCGTCGCGTCACGGGCCTGACCCCGCAGCAGCAGCGTCAGGTCGCCGTTGCAGTGAAGAACGCACGCGAAATGGCGTTGCTCCCCTTCACCGCCGCCCGGTAGTCATACGTGCTCGGTAGTCACACGTAGAAGTACCGAAGAGGTCGCGCAGTCACTCGACTGCGCGGCCTTTTTGTTGCCCGGACTAAGATTTCCCGAAGTCGTTCATTCCAGTCGAGAGGTGCCCGCAGCGTGTCGGGAGTTGTTGCGGGTTTCACCGTAATTTTTGTTGTCATCGCGGTTGGGTATCTCCTCGGCCGTCTCGGCACCCTCGGTAGCCAAGGACAGTTCGTTCTCGGTCGACTCGTCTTCTTCGTCGCGACGCCTGCCCTGCTGTTCACCACCCTCGCGTCGTCCGATCTTTCGGTGATCTTCTCGCCGACGCTCGCCGTTGCGTCGGCTACTGCATTTGCCGTCGGCGCTCTGTACGTCGTCGTCGCAAAGATCTGGCTCAACCGGCCGCTACCCGAACTGACCATCGGCGCGCTGTCGGCTTCGTACGTGAATTCAGCCAACCTCGGAATCCCGATCGCGGTGTTCGTGCTCGGCGATGCCACGTTCGTCGCGCCGCTCCTGCTCTTTCAGATCGTCGTGTACTCCCCGATCGCCTTGACGATCCTCGATCTGACGGCCCTTCGCGGCGCGGATGCCGAGAAGCTCTCGTTGATCGACACCGTCACCGCCCCGTTCAAGAATCCGATCGTGCTCGCGGGCGCTGCGGGGTTGATCGTCGCGTTGATCGGTTGGGTACCGCCCCGGCCGCTGATGCAGCCTTTCGAATTGATCGGCGCGACGTCGGTACCCGGTGCGCTGTTGGCATTCGGGCTCTCGCTCTACGGAGTGCGGGTGCTGGAGAAGGGCTCGAGTCCACGCCGCGACGTCGCGCTGGCATCGACGCTCAAGATCGTGGTCCAACCTGTGCTGGCCTATCTGATGGCGCATTTCCTCCTCGGCATCGACGGTCATCAGTTGTTCGCCATCGTGGTCGTCTCGACGTTGCCGACGGCGCAGAACGTCTTCATCTATGCAAGCCGCTATCGGCGCGGAATGGTCCTCGCCCGAGACAGTGCCTTTGTCACCACTTTGGCGTCAATTCCCGCAATTGCGCTGGTCACAGCGCTACTCGCTTGAGCAGGGTTACGGTGGATTCATGCGTGTACTAACCCTCGCCGTTCTGGCCTGCCTTGCTGTGGCCGGATGCTCCGTCGGGGCCCAGACCACGGGGCCGGTTGCCGCACCGAATCCGATGGCGGCCAACGAAGCAAGTCCCGCCGACTGGTCGCTCGGAACCCCCGTTCCCGACGAGGTCGACGACAGCGAGATGGGCACGGAGTTCGACAGCCGCACCGACATCGTGGGTGCGACGGCCACGATGTTCGAATCGTGGTCCGAGGTCGACGATCACACGGTGGCCGTCCACTTCGTGACCGGCACTCCGGAGTGCTACGGCGCGTACGCAACCGTCGAAGAGACCGATACGACGGTGATCGTCACGCTCCGAACCGGGGCACTGCCCGAGGCCGCGGACAAGATGTGCATTCTGGTTGCCGTGTTCGGCAGCTTGGATGTCCCGCTGAGCCGACCGCTCGGCGATCGTCACGTCATCAACGGCTAGCCGCGCCTAAACGGCACAAGTTCGACGATCGAACACTCCGTTTCGTCAGGTGTGGTGTGCGTCTCCTCGGGACAGACTGAAAACCGACACCCGTTCACTCGCTCGTCGGCAGCTTTCGACTCGAGCGGTGCTCAACATGAAGGAGCTCGCAAGTGCCTACTCTCCAGAGAGACGTTGCAATCGTCGGCGCCGGCCCCTCTGGCCTGGCAGCTGCAACCGCGCTGCGCAAGGCCGGTTTGACCGTCGCTGTAATCGAAGCGCGCGACCGCGTCGGCGGCCGCACGTGGACCGACACCATCGACGGAGCAGTTCTGGAAATCGGCGGCCAGTGGGTCTCCCCCGACCAGACCGCGCTGATCTCCTTGCTCGACGAACTCGGCCTGAAAACTTTCGAGCGCTACCGCGAGGGCGAGTCCGTCTACATCTCGTCGGCAGGTGAGCGGACGCAGTACACGGGTGATTCCTTCCCCACGAACGACACCACGAAGAAGGAGATGGACCGTCTCATCGACGAGATGGACGATCTCGCAGCACAGATCGGCGCCGAGGAACCGTGGGCACATCCCCTCGCCCGCGATCTCGACACAGTCTCCTTCAAGCAGTGGCTGATCAATCAGTCCGACGACGCCGAGGCACGTGACAACATCGGCCTCTTCATCGCCGGTGGCATGCTCACCAAGCCCGCCCACTCGTTCTCTGCCCTGCAGGCCGTACTCATGGCCGCTTCCGCAGGTTCGTTCTCCCACCTCGTCGACGAGGACTTCATCCTCGACAAGCGAGTGATCGGCGGAATGCAGCAGGTATCGATCCGCATGGCGGAGGCCCTCGGTGACGACGTCTTCCTCAACGCACCCGTGCGAACGGTGAAGTGGAACGAATCCGGTGCAACGGTGTTGGCGGACGGCGATGTTCGCGTCGAGGCAAGCCGAGTGATCCTGGCCGTACCGCCCAACCTCTACTCCCGAATCTCGTACGATCCCCCGCTGCCGCGTCGTCAGCACCAGATGCACCAGCACCAGTCCCTCGGCCTCGTCATCAAGGTTCACGCGGTGTACGAGACGCCTTTCTGGCGCGAAGACGGCCTCTCCGGCACCGGCTTCGGCGCGTCCGAGGTAGTGCAGGAGGTGTACGACAACACCAACCACGAGGACGATCGCGGCACCCTGGTCGCTTTCGTCTCCGACGAGAAGGCCGACGCGATGTTCGAGCTTTCCGTCGAGGAGCGTAAGGCCACGATTCTGGCCTCACTTGCCCGCTATCTCGGCCCGAAGGCCGAAGAGCCGGTTGTGTACTACGAATCCGACTGGGGCTCGGAGGAATGGACCCGCGGTGCGTACGCAGCGAGCTTCGACCTCGGAGGCCTGCACCGCTACGGCGCGGATTCCCGCACGCCCGTCGGCCCGATTCACTTCTCGTGCTCCGACATTGCGGCCGAGGGGTACCAGCACGTCGACGGTGCCGTTCGGATGGGTCAGCGAACCGCAGCCGACATCATCGCTCGCAGCAAGGCCTGACGGCCGCTTTGCCAAGTCTCGATCATTGCCCGGCAGTCACGATTGCCGGGCAATGATCGAGAGCAGTAGTTCGGCCCGAACCCTGGCCACTTCCAGCCGACAGTCGATCAGGCTCTCCACCTTCGCCATTCGGCTCCGCAGTGTGTGCCGGTGAACGCCCATCGTGATGGCGGCCGCTTCCCAGTGTCCGTTGGCCTCGAGAAATGCCCGCAACGACGCCAGCAGTTCGGTGCCGTTGTCACGGTCGTAGTCCTCGATCGGTGTGATCATCGTTTCCGCCAGCGTGTTGAGCACTTCACGCGTCGAATCGAAAGACAGCAGCACACTTCCGGTCAGCGCCGCGAATTCCAAAGGTTCGCCACCGATTTCCGCCGCCGACGCACACAGCTGGGACTGTTCGACGGCGACCGCCAGCGCAGCGACCACCCGTCGCGCGCTCAAGCCGACACGAAGCGCGCGAAGATCCGACCTCGATACCCCGCCGAGCAGCTCTCGGGCGAACTCGACGTCGTCGGTTCCACGCAGCAGCACCGTGACGCGAGTGTCGTTGATCCGCGAGAACAACTGCCGCCCCGCCTTGTTCATGAACTCGGCAATCTCGGCTCCGACGCGTCCCGCTACGTCGGACGTGTCGGCAAGAACTGTCAATCCTCGGATCATTCCCTCGCCGTCGGCGGCATGCCTGATCTGTTGCCACGCCGGCGCCGGGTCGCGATCCTCGGTGAGCAGCAGCCCGAGGGCGTGCGAATTCAACTGATCCTGAGTAGCACGCAGGCGCGCAGGTTTCTCGAAGTCCAACGCCAACAACGAGTTCGCGTGACCGAGCAGTATCTGATCGACGTAGCTGAGCGCCGAAGCACTGATCACCGCCAGGTATCCGTACGGCGTTCGCCCGACGCTGATCTGCTGCACCGCGATCGACGCTCCAGACCTTGCGAGCGTCACGCTACTGGAGGCACCGCCCCCGAGAGTTGCTCGCAGTTCGTCGATCACGTCGTCCGTCGGCAGTTGAGGTGAGCTCTCGAGAACTCTTCCGGCGACGTCGAGAAGAAGCACCGTCGCCGAAGTCGCGATCGCCAGTTCACGCACGGTCGCAGCCGTTCCGCCGGAAATGACGGCACGCGTCATTCGCGGTTGCGCCCGCGACGCCCGGAGGACAGCTTCATATTCCTGCTCTGCCAACCGGCTCATCACACGCTTGACGACGGCAGCAAAAGGCGTCGGCAGCGGCACCTCGATCAGCGGGAGTCCGATCTCGTCGGCGACGGCCACCAGATCGGCCGGGACCTCGGGGTACGAGAGCCCGGTTCCGAATCCCACCGCCGCCACACCTGCCGCGTCGAGCATTCGGAGATAGCGGCCGCGCTTTTGCTGAGTGGACGGCAATCGGATGCCGGTGGTGAGGATGAATTCGCCGCCGGTCAACCACCGGAAAGGGTCGAGCAACTCCGTGGCGTGCGCAAATGTGATTTCGCGACCGACGCCCTGGGCGCCGCCTTTGAGTTCCAGCGCGAGGTCCGGCTGCGCCAACATCCACCGCACAGCGATCGTCATGGGCTGGACTGTACAACTCGGCGCGTCGGCGATCAAAGATTTCACCTTTTTGGCAGCTGCCTTTACTTGTGAGTCAGCGCACACTTGCTCACACACGCCCCACAAAGTGCGAGTTCCGTGCTGATCACCTCGGCCGGAACTCGTTCGACCTCGAGAGGAACCGGTACCGATGTCGATCGTCGTACTCGAGAACTACATCAACGGTGAATTCGTCGCCTCAGCCGCGACGGAAACACTCGACCTGATCAACCCCGTGGACGAGAGTGTGGTCGGGCGTACGCCGGTCTCCACGAAGGAAGACGTCGACGCAGCCGTCGAAGCCGCACAGAGAGCATTCGAGACCTGGGGCAAGACGACGCCGAGCGTGCGGCAGGCTGCACTCCTCAAGCTCGCCGACGCCATCGAAGCGCACAGCGACGAAATCGTCGCAGCCGAAAGCGCCAACACCGGCCAGGCCCACCAGATGATCGCCGACGAAGAGGTCAAGGTCGGAGCCGATCAGATGCGGTTCTTCGCCGGAGCCGCACGACTTCTCGAGGGCAAGGCGGCCGGAGAGTACATGGAGGGTTTCACCTCCTACGTCCGTCGTGAGCCGATCGGCGTCGTCGGTCAGGTCACGCCCTGGAACTACCCGTTCATGATGGCGCTATGGAAGATCGGGCCCGCCCTCGCGGCCGGCAACACGATCGTCCTTAAGCCCAGCGACACCACACCGGGCAGCACGCTGGTCCTGGCGAAGCTCTCGAAGGGCATCCTGCCGGACGGCGTGTTCAACGTCGTGCTCGGCAACGGCGGAACCGGAGCGACGTTGGTGGAGAACCCGGCCCTCGGTCTCGTCTCGATCACCGGTTCGGTGCGGGCGGGCATCGCTGTCGCCGTGTCCGCAGCACAGCAACTCAAGCGCGCGCACCTCGAACTGGGCGGCAAAGCGCCGGCGATCGTCTTCGGCGACGTCGACATCGAGAAGACCGCCACCGGCATCGCCGAGGCAGCGTTCTTCAACGGCGGCCAGGATTGCACCGCGGCCACTCGCGTGATCGTTCACGAGTCCATCCACGATCAGCTCGTCGAAGCCCTCGTCCGGAACGCCGAGAAGCTGCGCCCCGGAGCGCCTTCCGATCCTGATGCCTTCTACGGCCCGCTCAACAACATCAATCACTTCAACGCCGTGAGCGACAAGATCGCGAACCTGCCGGCGTCGGCCAAGATCGTTACCGGCGGAAAGCGTTCGGGCGAAACCGGATTCTTCTTCGAGCCGACCGTCATCACCGGCGCCGCACAATCGGACGACATCGTGCAGGAAGAGACTTTCGGTCCTATCCTCACAGTCCAGAGCTTCTCCGACGAGAAGGAGGCGATCACGCTTGCCAACGACGTTCGGTTCGGCCTGGCCTCGAGCATCTGGACCAAGGATCACGGTGTCACGCAACGCGTCTCCGCTGCTCTCGACTTCGGTGCGGTGTGGATCAACTGCCACATCCCGCTCGTCGCCGAAATGCCGCACGGCGGCTTCAAGTATTCCGGTTACGGCAAGGATCTCTCGGCCTACGGAGTCGAGGACTACACCCGTCTCAAGCACGTCATGAGTTCGCACGACTGAGTCGCCGCCCCTCCTGCTGTGCGCCTTTATCAACCCCCCGCGGTTAATAAAGGCGCACAGCAGATTCCTCCAATCCGGAAAAGAGCCACCATGCGCCTTATCGTCGGATACCTCGCCACACCCAGCGGTAAAGACGGGCTGGTCCTCGGGGCCCAGCTCGCGCGCAGTCTCGGCGCGCAACTCGACATCTGCATGGTCCTCCCACCGGATCGGACACTGCCGGCCAAGGTTCCCTCGGAAGCCGGCTACGACGACATCCTCGCCGCGCGTGCACACGACTGGCTCGCCGAGGCGAAAGCGTCGGTGCCCGAGGACATCCAGGTGGAAGTACACCTGAGCTTCCACGAGTCGTTCGCTCAGGGCCTGCTCGACGAAGTGGACCGACTGAATGCGCTCGCGATCGTGGTGGGAGCTTCCGGCGACGGTCTGCTCGGCCGTCACGCGATAGGTTCGGTCTCGACCGAACTGCTTCACTCCGCCCACGTCCCGGTAGCACTGGCGCCTCGCGGAACGCGGCACTCGGCGGCCACTGCGATACGAGAGGTCACCTGTGCACTCGGCACCCGTGTCGGCGCCGACATCGTCTTGAACACCGCCGTGCGCGCCAGCGAACTGATGCAGGTTCCGCTCCGACTGGTCTCACTGGTAGCGCTCGACCCCCAGAACGATCTGCGAGATCATCGCGACACCGCCGAGTCGGCCAGGGAGCGTGCACGAAATCACGCTCAGGACACACTCGACGTCGCAAGAGCCGCGCTCCCCGCGGAGTTCCCCATCGAGGTCATCATTGCCGACGGATCTACCGTGGAATCGGCAGTGCGTCAACTGGACTGGCAGGACGGCGACCTCGTGATGGTCGGTTCAAGTCGACTCGCACAGCCCCGCAAACTGTTCCTGGGCTCGACCGCCGCCAAGATGCTGCGCGTACTGCCCGTACCCATGGTCGTAGTGCCCAAGCACGAATTCACCCAGCCGGAGGCACTGTCATGACCAGCACCGAACTGAGTTCCAAAGGCCTCGCCACCGGCAAGATCGGCATGATCTCCGGCGCGGTGCTCGGAATCTCCTCCGTGGCACCGGGTTACACCCTGACGGCCAGCATCGGATTGATCGTCGCTGCGGTCGGTCTCAAGATGCCCGCCATCTTCATCGCCGGCTTCATCCCGATGTTCCTCACCGCGTACGCGTACCGCGAACTGAACTCCGACACTCCTGACTGCGGAGCGTCATTCACGTGGTCCACCAAGGCATTCGGACCGTACGTCGGCTGGATGTGCGGCTGGGGCATGGTGATCGCCACCATCATCGTGCTCTCGAACCTCGCTGCAATTGCCGTCGACTTCTTCTATCTGTTCATCGCGCGGGTGGCCGACAATCCCTCCATCGCCGATCTGCCGGGCAATAAATTCGTCAACGTCGGCACCACACTGGTGTTCATCGCGTTGGCCACCTGGATTGCCAGTCGGGGAATCACCACCAGCGAGCGCGTACAGTTCGCGCTCGTCGGCTTCCAGATGGTGCTGCTGGTCGTCTTCGCCGTCGTTGCACTGGTTCACGTCGGCGCCGGCGACGCCCCGGCCGGATTGTCCTTCGACCTGAGTTGGTTCAACCCGTTCAGCGGACTCGCCATCGGTGCGTTTGTCATCGGACTCACCGGATCGATCTTCGCGTTCTGGGGCTGGGATACCTGTCTCACGCTGGGCGAGGAGTCGAAGAACCCCAAGAAGACCCCCGGCCGCGCCGGTTTGCTCTGTGTCGCAACCATTCTCCTTACCTACCTGCTGGTCGCCGTTGCCGCGATGATGTACGCCGGCGTCGGCGAGGAAGGCCTCGGCCTCGGCAATCCCGACAACTCCGAGAACGTCTTCGGCGCTCTGGCCGACCCGGTCCTGGGCAACTGGGGCGGAATGCTTCTGTTCCTCGCGGTCTTCGTCTCTTCAGTCGCCAGCCTGCAGACCACGTTCCTGCCCGCGGCACGAACCATGCTCGCCATGGGTGCATACGGAGCTTTCCCCAAGAAGCTCGCCGAGGTCTCGCCTCGGTTCCTGGTGCCGTCGTACGCGACCGTCGTGGCAGGCGCGGTAACCGCAGTGTTCTACAGCGTCGTCACGTTCCTGTCCGAAAGTGCTCTGCTCGACACGATCGCCGCACTCGGCATCATGATCTGCTGGTACTACGGCATCACCGCATTCGCGTGCGTGTGGTACTTCCGCAAGACGCTTTTCGAGAGCGTACGAAACTTCGTCTTCCGGCTCGCGTTCCCACTCATCGGTGGCCTCATGCTGCTTGCGGTGTTCGTCATTTCGGTCCAGGAGAGTATGAATCCGGACAATGCCAGCGGAGCATCCATCGGCGGAATCGGCCTGGTCTTCTTCCTCGGCTTCGGAATCCTCATCCTCGGCGCGGTCCTGATGATGGTCATGCGAGTGCGCAATCCCGAGTTCTTCGAGGGCAAGACCCTCAACCGCGACACGGAGGCTCTGCGCGACGAGAACGACCTCAGCGTGTCCTAGGAGACAGTAGATTCGGGGGCCTGCGCGATCAGGCCCGCCATCAACACGCGCAAGCCGAATTCGAAGGCGGCGTCGGCACGTTCGGGATTTTTCCCGGACGTTGCCAACGCCGCCTTCATCGCGTCGTTGGCTTCGGGTCCCGACGCCCACTGGACGTCCGGCGCCGCCAGGTCCAGGGCCGAACCGAGAACAAAACTGTCGACGGTCGTGATCGCGTGCAGTGTTTCGGTCGGGTCGAAGCCACCATCGGCAAATGCCTGCGCCAATGCGTTGTAGAGGGTGAACGCCACACCGGCCTGCACCGTCTGGGCCGTGAAGAGCGGAATCAGACGAGGATGCGCGGCGTAGCTTCGCCGGTACTCGGCTGCCAGCGCCGCGACGGTCTCACTCCAGGTCCCCGAGGCCGACTCGACGTCGATTCCTGCCATCAGCTGAGCCCTCATCAGTTCGACGATCTCGGCTCGTCCGGAAACGTGGTTGTAGAGCGAGGACGGTCGAACCTTCAGTCTTGCGGCGAGTCCCGGCATGGTGAAGTCGCCGGATTCGTCCACCGACTCGATCGCTGCCTCGGTGATGATCGCCGGTGAGAGCAGTCGTTGCGATGGCCGCGGCATATGTCCTCCTGTAGTGATCCACACCGTTCGGGGCGCTGCAAAAAACAATTCCTCGAAAGTCCTTGATCAATCAGCGCTCACCCACCATACTTAACGAATCACATTCGTTTTACGTTGAACGTCGAATACCCGAGCACCGAGGAAACCCCATGCTGACGATCACCGCCCTCACCCCACCCGAGTCACCGGCCGCGACTTCGCCGTCCACGTCCACCCCTCTGCGTGTAGGTCTCGTCCAACATCGCTGGCACGAGGACCAAGACGACCTCCACGCCGAATTGAGCGAAGGCATTGCGTCCGCAGCGAAGCTGGGCGCTTCCGTGGTCTTTCTTCCAGAGCTGACGCTCAGCCGCTACCCCGCCTCCACCCCGGCCGGCGACAATCCCGGACGCGCGGCGGAAGACCTGCTCACCGGACCCACTTTCGCCTTCGCCACCAAGGCCGCCGCGGAGAACCAGGTTCTCGTTCACGCGTCGTTGTACGAGCGCAGCGACGCCGAGGACGGCCTGGGCTTCAACACCGCGATCCTGGTCTCGCCCGGGGGTGAACTTCTCGGTCGTACCCGCAAGCTCCACATTCCGGTGACGGCCGGGTACTACGAGGACACGTACTTTCGCGGCGGTCCGTCCGAGGACGCATACCCCGTTCACGAGGCACTCGGCGCCAAGTTCGGACTCCCGACATGCTGGGACGAGTGGTTCCCCGAGGTCGCACGTGCATACTCCCTCGCCGGTGCCCAGGTCTTGGTGTACCCGACGGCGATCGGCTCGGAACCCGATCACCCGAACTTCGACACCCAACCGCTGTGGCAGCAAGTGATCGTCGGAAACGGTATCGCCAACGGCACTTTCATGGTTGTCCCCAATCGCCACGGCAGTGAAGGTCTCATCACCTTCTACGGTTCGTCGTTCATCTCGGACCCGTACGGACGCATCCTCGTTCAGGCTCCGCGCGACGAATCAGCCGTCCTGGTCGCAGATCTCGACCTGCAGCACCGTGAAGACTGGCTTGCGCTGTTCCCGTTCCTGGCCACTCGCCGACCCGACACCTACTCGGCCCTGACCGCACCTGTGAACACTGCAGGAGCCAACCGATGACCTGGCGCATGCCCGCGGAAAGTGAGCCGCACGAACGTACCTGGATGGCGTACCCGAGCGCCGGATACTCTCTCGGGGACACCGCGGAAGAACAGCACGAAGCGCGCTCGACGTGGGCGGCCGTCGCCCACGCCGTCGCCGAATTCGAGCCGGTCACCGTCGTCGTCGATCCCGCCGAAGTCGAAGAAGCACGAAAGTACCTGTCCGAGAAGGTCGACATCGTCGAGGCACCTCTCGACGACGCGTGGATGCGCGACATCGGGCCGACGTTCGTCCTGTCCGACGAAGGCCGTCTCGGCGGAGTCGACTGGGTGTTCAACGGCTGGGGTGCACAGGATTGGGCGCAGTGGGACAAGGACTCGAAGATCGGCGCATTTGTCGTCGAACAATCCAGTGCCCAGTTGATCGACTCACCAATCGTCAACGAGGGCGGCGGTATTCAAGTCGACGGTCTCGGCACCGTCTTGGTCACCGAAACCGTCCAACTCGATCCGGGACGAAACCCCGACCTGACGAAGGCCGACATCGAGGCCGAACTCGCCCGCACCATCGGCGCCAAGCACGTGATCTGGCTTCCCCGCGGGTTGACCCGCGATCAGGAGACCTACGGAACGCGCGGACACGTCGACATCGTCGCTGCCATCTCTTCCCCCGGAGTGGTACTCGTCCATGACCAACGCAATCCGGTGCACCCCGACTACGCCGTCAGCAAGACGATCATCGAGTTGTTCGAAAGCTCGACGGACGTCGGCGGCCGGCCGTGGAAGGTCATTCGGGTACCCGCTCCCGAAATCCTGCGCGACGACGAGGGATTCGTCGACTACAGCTACATCAACCATCTCGTGGTCAATCGCGGAGTGATTGCCTGCAGCTTCGACGATCCGGCCGACGCCGAAGCGGCCCGGATCCTTGCGGCCGCCTACCCCGGGCGCACCGTCGTCACCGTCGACGCCAGACCGCTGTTCGAACGTGGCGGCGGCATCCACTGCATCACCCAGCACCAGCCCGCTGAACAAGACTGACGGCGGCAGAATTAGCGGCGACCTCGCATGTAGTCACTCACGACCGCGGCGCCGAGGCCGTCCAGGTCCGGCGCGATGACGCGTCCACCCACACGGTGCGCCATCCGGTCGACCACCCTGGCCAGACCTGGATCCTCACCGAGGCGGAAGAACGTGACCTTGGCGCCCAGCCTGGCCACCGCGTCGAGTGCTCGAACCGTCAAACCGAGGGTTCGTGCACTCGGCGGGTAGTCGAACCTGGCTTCTCCGTCCGCTTCGAGATGAGCCGTCGGCTCACCGTCGGTGACGATCAGTACCACCGGCTGTGCGTTGGAGTGGCGTCGAAGATGCCTGGCCGCCAACAACAGTGCGTGGTGCAGGTTGGTTCCCTGGTCCCACGCGCCGTCCAAACCAGCGAGCTCCGACGGGCTCAGCACGTGCGCGTGGCGTCCGAAGGCGATCAACTGGAGTTCGTCGCTGCGAAATCGCGTACTCACCAGATGATTGAGTGCCAGAGCGGTGCGCTTCATCGGCACCCAGCGATCTTCCATCACCATCGAGAACGACGTGTCCACCAGGAGAGCAACCGCAGCCTGACTGCGCTGTTCGGTTTCGGCCACCTCGACATCGACGACGCTCAGCCGCACCGGCATTCGGCCCGGGTCACGCAGGACGGCGTTGGTGATGGTTCTCGTGACGTCCCACGGTTCCGTGTCCCCGAATTCCCATTCGCGGGACGCTCCGGTCGGTTCACCCATCGCACCGGCCCGACGCGTATCGCGTTGACCGGTTCGTGACGACAGTTGCCCGGCGACATCGCGCAGAGCAGTCTGTCCGAGCTGTCGCATGGCTTTGGGCGACAAGCGCCATTGACCATCCGGTGCACGATCGAAGAAACCCTGTTCCTGCAAAGCCTTTTCGAGATCGGCCAGGGTGCGAGCATCAGCGGCGGCTTCGTCGCCGAGATGCCGCGCGAGTAGCTCGGGGTCGATGTCGTCGAGCGCCGCGCCCGCGTATTGCTGCGACAGTTGATCCGCCAAGGATTCCAGCTCGGCGATGTCCTGCAGGGCACCGGTCCCCTCACCCAACCCCATTCCGTTGTCGCCGCGGAACTGTTGCGAACCTTCCCAGTCCTCACCCGGCCGAGCCGCCTGAAGGAACTGGTCGAGTTGACTCAGTTCACTCATCAGGCTCGGATCACCGAACGCCTGCTGCGCCAACGCATCCAACTCGTCACGCTGCTCCTGCGAGAGCGAGTTCCGCAATCGTTGTGCAGCCGCCGCGCGCTGCGCCAAAGAATCCAGAAGTTCCTCGACGTTGCGCGGGTTGTCCGGGAAATACTGCCCGTGCTTGTCCATGAACTCCGCGAACTGCTCCGCAGTGTCGACACCCCGAGAGTGCGCGTCGAGCAGTTGATTCAGATCAGCCAGCATCTGGCGAATCTGCTCACGATCCTCGTCGGTGGCGCCCTCGAGTGCCTGCTTCATTCCCGAGAAGCGTTGATCGAGGACCTCTCGCCCGAGCAGATCACGAATCTTCTCGTAATCCGCGCGCGCCTGTTCGCTGCGCCAGTTGTAGTCGGCCAGATCTTGCACGGCCTGAGCTGTCGACGGCGGTAACTCCTCGATCCGCATTTCGTTGAATCGTGCGTCGTCGTCGAGAGCACGTGCCAATTCTTTGCGCTCTTCGAGCACCGCCTTGTCGAGAAGCTTGCGAACCTCGTCGAGAGTTCCGTCGAGATTGTTGCGGCGCAGCAACTCGCGTCGACGCCGGTTCGCCTGGGCGGCAAGGTCGTCGAGCCCGCGCATGTCCCGGTTGCCTCGGCGCAGGAGCTCTCGGAGGGCATGGCGCGGCGACGTGCCCGACAACACGTCGTCGCCGATTGCTGCCAGGGCCTCGCGCAGATCCACGGGAGGCGCCAGCGGATCGGGACCACCGTCGTAAGGCCCGTACCGCGGATTGTGGATCATCACTGCCCCTTACGAATACACCGAGCGGCCGCCCGGGCCTTGATCTTTGGAGATCCGGCGCGCGAGGTAAAGCCCTTCGAGGGCAAGTTCGGCACCGGCGGCACGCTCGCCGTCGGATTGCGCGCCGAGGCGTTCGGCTACTTCGTCCAGGACCTCGAGGTCCGGAAGCTCGTCGAGAAATGCCTTGGCCGTGACAGATTCACCGGTGACGATCGTGTTGCCCATCTCCACCGCAGCAACCAGCATCCCCAGGTCGATCCCGCCGAGACGCACCCGAACCGTATCGGCCGTCGCGCGACGCAGCAGGTGCTCGAGCACCTCCAGTTCCCGTCCCTCTTCACCGGATTCGAACTCGACCTTGCCGCGAAGAACCTCGACCACGGACTCGAGATCGACGGGCCGTGCAACAGGATCGGCTTCGCCGAGCACCGCTGCCCGTCGTACCGCGGCGGCACTGACGGTTTCCGCGCCGGCGACGGCAAAGCGTGCCGACACACCCGATCGCTGGTCCACCGAGGTGGATTCGCGGAGCAGGCGAGTGAATCTGGCAAGAATTTCGAGAAGGTAGTCGGGCACCTCCGCGGCCAGGTGCGCCTCCTGCTCGATCACCGCGATCTCGCCCGCCAGCTCGACGGGGTAGTGAGTGCGGATCTCGGCGCCGAAGCGGTCCTTGAGTGGTGTGATGATGCGCCCGCGGTTGGTGTAGTCCTCGGGGTTGGCGCTCGCGACCAGAAGAACGTCCAACGGAAGCCGAAGCGTGTACCCGCGGACCTGGATGTCCCGCTCTTCCATCACGTTGAGCAAAGAGACCTGGATGCGTTCGGCGAGGTCGGGGAGCTCGTTGATGGCCACGATTCCGCGATGCGCGCGAGGCACGAGGCCGAAGTGAATGGTCTCCGGATCGCCGAGGCTCCGGCCTTCGGCAACCTTGACCGGATCGACGTCGCCGATCAGGTCGGCGACCGAGGTATCCGGCGTCGCCAACTTCTCGGAGTACCGCTCGCTGCGGTGGCGCCAGGCGATCGGGAGGTCGTCGCCCAGTTCCTTGGCTCGACGTATCGAAGCCGGGGTGATCGGCTCGTACGGGTGCTCCCCCAGTTCCGAGCCTTCGATGACGGGCGTCCACTCGTCGAGCAGGAGCCCGAGAGTGCGAAGCAGCCTCGTCTTTCCCTGACCTCGTTCGCCGAGCAGAACCACGTCGTGGCCGGCGATCAGCGCCCGCTCGAGTTGCGGGGCGACCGTGTCCTCGAACCCGACTATCCCGGGCCAGGGGTCACGGCCGTCCCGCAACGCGGCGAGAAGATTCTCTCGTAGTTCTTCCTTGACACTTCGCTGTACGTGTCCGGAGGCGCGTAGCTCTCCGAGGGTTTTTGCGACAGTCACCACTCCACGCTACGAGTGTTTTCGGGGTTTCGCCTCTTGCCGAGGAAGTTCGGTCGCTCAGCCCTCGATGTTCTCGGGATTCATCCAGATGATTTCCCAGATGTGGCCGTCGGGATCCTGGAAGCTGCGGCTGTACATGAAGCCGTGATCCTGCGTCGCGTTACCTTCGGAACCGCCGGTCGCGAGCGCCTTGTCGACGAGGGCGTCGACGGCCTCACGGGTCTCGGCCGAGAGACCGAGCAGCGCCTCCGTCGACGTCGAGGTGTCGGCGATGCCCTTGGTGGTGAAGGTCTTGAAGAAGGGCTCGGCCAACAGCATCACGACGATGGTGTCACTGATGACCATCGACGACGCATTCTCGTCGGAGAACTGCGTGTTCTTGGAGTATCCGAGGCCCTCGTAGAAGGTGGTGGCCTTGCCGAGGTCCTTGACGGGCAGGTTGAGGAAGAACATCGGCTGCGGGTTTGTCGCCATGAAAGGTCCTTTCCGAGACTTTGCTGTGCGCCTTTATTAACCGCCGGCGGTTAATAAAGGCGCACAGTAGACCTAAACTCCACCCATGGATACCTGGGTGTTGCCGGCCATGCTCGGCCTCGGACTCGCCGCAGCGTCCGGAATGCGAACCTTCCTGCCCCTGCTGATGCTCAGCGCTGCCGTCCACTTCGAACTGTTCGGGATCACCGTCGGTGAGTCGATGCGGTGGATCGGATCGACCGGCGCGCTGGTGGCATTGGCAATCGCCGCGGTGGTCGAACTGGGTGCCGACCTCATTCCGTTCGTGGACAACGCACTCTCGGTGATCGGGAACGTCACGGGGCCGATCGCCGGAGTGATCGCGGCCTGGGCGGCCTTCAGCCATCTCGACCCTGCGATGGCCGCGTTGGCGGGCATCATCGTCGGAGCGCCGACGGCGTTGACGTTCAGCGCCGCGCAGACCGGCACTCGCGCGGTCAGTACGGCCACTACCGGTGGGCTGGCAAATCCCGTCGTTTCCGTCATCGAGGATGTGCTGACTTTCTTCACTTCCTTGATCGCGATGATCTTGCCGCTCCTGATCATTCCCCTGCTCGCCGCGCTCTTGTGGTTCAGCTGGCGTGGCTGGCGTCGTGTCCGGAGTCTGCGCACCGCCTGACCGCACCGACCTGGTAGACAAGTCGTCATGTCCGACACCGAGATCTCGTTCCAATCCGGCGACGTCACCCTGTACGGGAGTCTTCGCCTGGCCGCCTCACCCGACGCCCCTGCCCCGGCCGCGCTGATTCTGGCCGGCAGCGGCCCCACCGATCGCAACGGCGACAGCGCCCTCCTCGAAGGCGACATCGGAACTCTGCGGTTCATCGCGGATCTTCTTGAAAATCAAGGCATTTCAAGCCTGCGTTACGACAAGCTCGGCAGCGGCGAAACCGCCCTCGGCGACTACGAGATCGAGGACATCGCCGATCTCGGCTTCAACACTTTTGTCGACGCCGCCTCCGACGGACTGGACTACCTCGCCGGGCAACCCGGTGTCGATCCCGAGCGCTTGTTCGTGGTCGGACACAGCGACGGCGCCGTAGTCGCACTGGCTCTCGCCACCGCGAAGGAGGGCGCCAGAGTCAGTGCCCTCGCACTGCTCGAGCCACTGAGCGTCAGACTTCTCGATCTACTCACGACGCAGATTCACCGCCAGCTCGATGCGGTCGTCGGCGCCGGTCAGTTGCCGGTCGAACTGGCTGACGAACTGCGCGTCGCGCTCGCCGATGCCGTCGAGTCGCTGCGATCCGAGGGCACTGTTCCGGATGACCTGCCCGAGCCGCTGCAGAATGCGGGACTCGTACACGCCAACGCCAAGGCACTCGCCGAGGAAGACGCATTGGACCCGGTTGCGCTCGTGGCGGCGCTACCGGCGGGCATGCCCGTTCTCACGAGCTGCTCGGACAAGGACATCCAAGTCATTCCCGCCGATGTCGCGGCACTCGACGCCGCGCTCTCCCATACAGCGCTGACTTCCGTGCGGATGCGCAACGCCAACTTCGTACTCAAGGACATCGGCGACGAACAGTCCACCGGTGCCGACTACGTCGCGCCGCTTCCGTACTCGGCAGAGTTCTCGGAGCCCTTCACAGCGTGGGTCCGTTCGTTCTCCTGATCACGTACAGACCGAACGTCCTCTTTTTCAGGTAGAAAGTTCCCTCCGCGAACCATCGCGGAGGGAATTCTGCTTTCTACGCCTGACCTGCAACGCAGACTCTTTCAATCCAGCGAGCCCGGGGACAGAAGTCACCCGGAGTTTACGTTCGCGGCGCTTTTTATTGGTGCGAACCCTCGATCCGTGCTGTACGGTCATCCATTAACCAGCAACGCCACACAGAAGGGAACGGACATCATGTCGCTACACCCGCACGTCGTATCCGTACCTTCGTGGCGCAGCTGCACCGCAGACAAGCACATTTTTTCGGCCGCAATGTCGGCCAAGCACATGGGCAACAAGCGCGGTGTACCCCGAGAATGATCCCCAGTTTCACCGGATTCGTTCTCGGGCACCCAGGGCAAACGCCTCGGGTGCCTTTTCTTTTACCTTTCACACGCAGGAGCACCACATGAAACTTCGAGTCAACCAACTGTCCATCGCGCCGCCGTATGTCGATCTGCCCGGTGACCTCACCGGATACGCCGTCACCCTGGATCTTTCACACTCCGATGCGGCCCACGAAGCTACCCTCGGCGCATTGATCAGCGAGATCCGCAGTCGCGGAGCCTCACGCGTCGTCATCACCGGCTCACCGCGCGAACTCCAGGGCACCCACAGCAGCGCCGCCTGAAAGACCCGGGCGGCCTGAATGCAGAACGGGCCCCGAACTCCCGTTGAGGAGTCGAGGCCCGCTACCGACGTAGGAGTCAGTGCGCGAAGTGGCGCGCACCGGTCAGATAGAGAGTGACACCGGCTTCCTTGGCTGCGGCAATCACTTCGTTGTCGCGAACCGAACCACCCGGCTGCACAACAGCCTTGACGCCGGCGTTGAGCAGCACCTGCAGACCGTCAGGGAACGGGAAGAACGCGTCCGAAGCTGCAACCGAACCTACGACGCGGTCACCGGCTCGCTGAACAGCCAGATGCGCTGCGTCGACGCGGTTGACCTGGCCCATGCCGACGCCGACAGAGGCACCGCCGGAGGCCAGCAGGATCGCGTTGGACTTCACCGAACGGCTGGCGCGCCAAGCAAATTCGAGGTCAGCGAGAGTCTCGGCATCGGCAGCCTCACCGTTGGCGAGGGTCCAGTTGGCCGGGTTGTCGCCGTCGGCGTCCAGGACGTCGCGCTGCTGGAGCAAGGTACCGCCGGAGATCGGACGCAGTTCGATTCCGGTAGCGGTCGGAGCGGCTGCCTTCAGAACACGAATGTTCTTCTTACGCTGCAGAACCTCGACAGCTCCGTCTTCGTACGAGGGCGCGATGACGACCTCGGTGAAGATGTCGGCGATCTGCTCGGCCAGTTCGACGGTGACCTCGCGGTTGGCAGCGATCACACCACCGAAAGCACTGACCGGATCGCATGCATGCGCCTTGCGGTGGGCGTCGGCGATGTCGGTGCCGATGGCGATGCCACACGGGTTGGCGTGCTTGATGATTGCGACGGCCGGATCAGTGAAGTCGTACGCTGCGCGCCACGCTGCGTCGGAGTCCGTGTAGTTGTTGTACGACATCTCCTTGCCGTGCAACTGCTCCGCCTGAGCCAAACCTGCAGGCGCAGCCGGGTTTTCGTACAGCGCAGCGTCCTGGTGCGGGTTCTCGCCGTAGCGAAGAACAGCGCTGCGGTTCCAGGTCGCACCGACCCAGGCCGGGAACAGCGAACCGTCCTCGTCAGCGGCGATCGTGCTCGTCATCCAGCTCGCAACCGCGACGTCGTACGACGCAGTGTGCTGGAACGCCTGCGCTGCAAGCACAGTGCGCTCACGCAAGGTGAATCCGCCACCGGCAACGGCAGTCAGGACGTCGGCGTACCGAGCCGGATCGACCACGACGGCAACCGACGGATGGTTCTTGGCTGCAGCACGCACCATCGACGGGCCGCCGATGTCGATCTGCTCGACGCACTCGTCCGGGCTAGCGCCCGAGGCAACCGTCTCGGTGAAGGGGTACAGGTTCACGACAACCAATTCGAAGGTCGCGATGCCGAGTTCCTCGAGCTGAGCGAGGTGATCCGGCTTGCGGGTATCGGCGAGAACGCCGGCGTGGACGCGCGGATGCAGCGTCTTCACACGGCCTTCGAGGCATTCCGGGAATCCGGTCAGAGCCTCGACCGGGGTCACGGGGATTCCGGCGTCGGCGATCTTCGACGCGGTCGAACCGGTCGAGACCAACTCGACACCGGCCTCGTGCAGGCCCGTGGCCAGCTCGATCAGACCACTCTTGTCGTAGACGCTGACAAGTGCACGGCGCACAGCCTTGCGTTCACTCACTGGGGATCACGGCCTTTCGTCCATCGGAAACCACTCCGCGCGTAGCAACAGCGGCGATGACGTCCGCCAACAACCGTCGCTCCACAATTTTGATGCGTTCATGCAACGAAGACTCGGTGTCGTCGTCATGCACCGGCACAGCTTCCTGCGCCAAGATCGGCCCGGTATCAACTCCGCCGTCGACGAGATGCACCGTGGAACCGGTGACCTTCACGCCGTACGCCAGAGCGTCGGGAACCGCGTGCGCGCCGGGAAAGGCAGGCAGCAACGCGGGATGAGTGTTGATGATTCGGCCGCCGAAACGCTCGAGAAAGCTGGGGCCGAGGATTTTCATGAAGCCTGCACTGACCACGAGATCGGGTTCGTACTCGGCCACTGCTGCTGTCAGCGCCTCGTCCCAGGCGGCACGATTTTCGTAGGTCTTGATCGAGACCTTGAAGGACGGGATCTTCGAATCCGCAGCGTGCTCGGCGGCGAGGCAGTCACGATCTACACCGACGGCAACGATCTCGGCGGGGTATCCCTCGGCATGCGAAGCGTCGATCAGCGAAGTCAGCAGGGTTCCCGCGCCGGAAGCGAGTACGACTACCCGCGCGACAGAGTCGCGAAATTGGACCCTGTCGGGCATTGTCGGCTGCGGATTGTCGGCCGAGGCAGTCAGCGCACTACTCCTGAGAACTGGAAGATGATGCGGCCGGAGTATCGGCCGCATGACAGCCTAGTCGCTGGACTCCTGCGGCTTCGAGGGCAGGTCGGTCTCCGGCTCGGCCCCGGCTGTGGGGTCCGCCTCGGGTGCCGCGACAACCTCCGCGTCGACTACTTCGATCTCGACGGTTTCCTCTGTCACTACCTGCACGGGTTCGCCTGATTCTTCGACAATTTCGGCTTCGACGACCTTGGTCACTACCACCGCAGATTCCTGGGCGAGCACTTCGTCGGCGTTTTCGTCGTCCTCGCCATCCGTTGTGGCCGCGGCCGTGATCGCAAGTTCGGGCTCGGATTCTCGAGCCGGTTCAGCCGTCGGCGGCGCAACCTCGTCCTTCATGTGTCCGCGGTGTGAGAACCACATCGCGAACAGCGCCGAGACGGTTCCGAACAATCCCAGCCACGCGAAAGTCAGAAGACCGAAGCCCCACCACAGGACCTCGACGGTGCCGAACTGCCCGAGGTCTCCCCCCGCAGCAAGGGCAAGCAGAGCCATGACGACGCCGGCACCGGCAGCTGCCGTCAGCACTGCGAGCACACTGTCCTGCCCGGCGATGCGTCGAGCGCAATCACGGCCGAGCATCACACCCACCGCAGCCGGAACGATCAACAGCACCGGCCAGATTCCGCCGGCGACGCCTTCCGGAACCGCTCCGAGAAGGGGCAAGGGTGGCAGATCTCCACCGATGTTGCCGAACACGCTGATGGAGACGTTTCCGAAATCGGCCGTCGATCCCGTCATCACCGCGGCTGCACCGACCACGAGGTTCGGCAGGTAGAGCAGCGACAACACCGTCAATCCCAGTACGCCGACAAACCCGTTGCCGCGTGCGAGTAGGTCACCGACCGTCGACCACGACACGAGTAGCGACACCACGACGGCCACGGCGCCCGCAGCCAGCAGCGCTGCCGACGCAGCCGCGGCCGGACGAACAGCGGCAGATGCCCACGGCGGAATCTCGGCGACGACGCGATCCCAGTGCGCAGCAGCAACACCGACGGACGCGGCGATCAGGTGAATCCCGGCGACCCAGCCGAAAGCGGCCAACGTGTTGGGGCTCGACAGCGGAATTGCCGCGGAGGCGTCGGCGACAACGGCGAGAGCGATTGCCGTGATAGTCAACGGTCCGGCTACCGCCGCCCCCACCAGGCGGAGGGTGTCGTCACGGGAGTCGGTGTGCACCGCAGTCGACGCGCATCGGCGTGCGACCACCCACATCATGACCGCCGTTGGAAGCAGTGGCAGTACACCGAGTTGGACGCCGCTGATAGTCGCCGGCACCTGGTGGATGGCCAACCATGTAGTGGCAATGGCGCCGAAGGTTCCGGTCAGATCGCTGCTCGCCGATACCAAAGTGACCACGACGACAGCCGCGATCAGCAGCATCGTCAGGCCCGACGGTCGGAAGGCGACGGTCAGCAGCTTGCGCGCCAGGTCCGGGTTCGGTCCCGGGCGACCGCCGCCGACGCGGCCGCTGCCAGTACGACCACGTCCGGGTCGTGAGGACGTGGGACGGGACCGGGTGCCATCAATCAAAGAACTCATCCCCTCGAGGGTTTCACTCGACAGTGCGCCGCGCACTCAGGCGCGCCGTCGGGCTCACGGAATGTGGCCTCCACCCGCAGCGGGTCGGAGGCCACATTCATGTTCGTGAAACGAAGAAATACTACTGCTGACGCTCGTCGGGGTTCTGCGAGCCGAAGACCTTGGTCTCGGCCGCGGAATCGCTGCTGCCCTGGTCAGGTTCCGCAGACGGCGTCGGCGCTTCGAAGGTAGGCGGCTCGAAGCCCGTCGGCTGCTCGGTCGAGCCAGTCTGCTGCTGGTTGTACGGCTGGCCGTAACCGCGTGGAGCGGTGAACTGATCCGACGAGTAACTCGGGTTCGGCTGGCCACCGGGCTGAGAGGTCAGCGGATAGTAAGACGACGTCGTCGCGGCCGACGAGTCGGTCTGTCCGGGATTTTGCACCGGGTTCTGCCCGTAGGGAGACGCAGTCTGGCCGTAAGGCGGCTGCGAAGCGGTCGGGTCGACGGGGGCGGCGTGCGCTCCCCCGTATCCCTGCTGCTGCGCCTGCCCGTACTGCGGATTCTGCTGGTACTGGCCCGGCTGCTGAGCCTGCTGAGGCTGGCCGTACTGAGCCTGTCCGTATCCCTGTGGCTGACCTGGCGCCTGCCCCGGCGCCTGGCCCTGGGGCTGGCCGTAAGGCTGCTGCTGACCGTACTGCTGAGCTACCGGTCGGGGCGCGGGCGCCTTCAGAATTCCGATCTCGAACAACAACGCGGCGACTGCGACGACGGTCTGCACGAACGAGAGGATCAGCACGATGATCAGGCCCCAACCGAGGCTGATGTCGACGTAGTCGCTGGTACCGACGGAGAACGCGGCGAACACCAAAGCGAAGAAACCCGTGAGGGTGAGCGCTGCGGCAATGCCTGCATACGACTGCTTCGGGAGGAGCGATACGCCCGCAACCACACCGCCGGCGAAAACGAATCCGAGGCCGTAGATGCTCGATTCGAAGAAACTCGAACTGGTATCCAGGCCGCTACCGATGCCGCTGCTGCTTCCACTGATCGACGTGAAGGGCGCAAAACCGAGCAGGAAATTGATCAGGCCGAGTGCCGCGACGGCGATGAGCAGGATGAATCCGAGATTCTTGGTTCCACCGCCCGCTGCCGGCTGATTCGGTGGCCCGAAGCTGGGCCCTTGCGGCGTGAACGTCATGACTTCTCCTCGTAGACGGTCTTCGATGGTTACCAGCGTATGTGTCTCGACTTCGCACGCTAACACCGACAGGAGACAATGGGCAGATGCCCTTCACCCTCGCGCCCGGCGCCGACCACGTCGTCGAAACCGAGGTGAAGCACTCACGATTCATCGCCGCGCTTCACCGGGTAGACGACGCCGAAGCCGCCACGGAGTTCGTCGCGGAGCAAAAATCGCTGTATCCCGATGCGCGCCATCATTGTTCGGCTTTCGTGATCGGATACGAGGCGAACTCACGCGTCGAACGTGCACACGACGACGGTGAACCGGGCGGCACTGCCGGGGTGCCGATGCTTCAGGTTCTCAAGTCTCGAGATCTGGTCGATGTGATTGTTGTCGTCACGCGCTATTTCGGCGGAATCAAGCTCGGCGCCGGTGGATTGGTCCGCGCGTATTCGGGAGCGGTCTCGGTGGCTCTCGATTCGGCCGAGCTTGTGGCCAGGGAGAGAAAGGTCCTGCGCACTTTGGCGATCCGGCACTCAGAGGCCGGTCGGGTGGAAGCGGAGCTGAGAGCGCGGGGCGTCTCGGTGCTCGGAACTACGTATGGATCGAAGGCGGTGATGACGCTCGCCGCCGGTGACGCCGACGATCTCGATTCGATCGTCGCATCCATCACATCCGGTGCCGGGCAGTTGGAACCTGCCGGGTCGATGTGGGTCGATACCACTGTGCGTGGTTAAGGAGTCCGGAGACTCCCTAACCACGCACGGGGGCGAAGCCCCTTACAGGGACTGAAGAATCTCGCGAGCGAGAGCAGCGGTAGCGGACGGCGTCTTGCCGACCTTCACGCCTGCAGCTTCGAGAGCTTCCTGCTTTGCCTGAGCAGTTCCCGAGGAACCGGAGACGATGGCACCGGCGTGGCCCATGGTCTTGCCTTCGGGAGCGGTGAAGCCTGCCACGTAGCCGACGACCGGCTTGGTGACGTTGGCCTTGATGTAATCGGCTGCACGCTCTTCCGCGTCGCCACCGATTTCACCGATCATCACGATGACCTTGGTCTCGGGATCCTTCTCGAACGCCTCGATGGCGTCGATGTGGGTGGTTCCGATGACCGGGTCGCCGCCGATGCCGATGGCGGTGGAGAAGCCGAAGTCACGGAGTTCGTACATCATCTGGTAGGTCAGGGTGCCCGACTTGGAGACCAGGCCGATGGGGCCGGTGCCTGCAATGTTGGCGGGCGTGATGCCGACGAGGGCCTCACCCGGGGTGATGATGCCGGGGCAGTTCGGTCCGATGATGCGGGTCTTCTTGCCCTTGGACTCGTTGTACGCCCAAGCGTAAGCGGAGTCCTGAACCGGGATGCCCTCGGTGATGACCACGAGGAGCGGGATCTCCGCGTCGATGGCCTCGACGATGGCGTCCTTCGAGAAGGCCGGGGGAACGAATGCGATGGAGACGTCTGCGCCGGTCTCCTTGATTGCCTCTTCGACCGTCGCGAAGACGGGGAGCTCGACAGGGGAACCGTCAGCAGCAACGTGCGAGACCGTGGTGCCGGCCTTGCGAGCGTTGACGCCGCCGACGACCTGGGTGCCGGCCTTGAGCATCAGAGCGGTGTGCTTGGTGCCCTCGCCGCCGGTGATGCCCTGGACGATGACCTTTGAATCCTTGGTGAGGAAGATTGCCATTGTTCTGTGAGTCCCTTACTTCGCTGCGTGAGCGAGTTCGGCGGCCTTGTCGGCGGCCTCGTCCATGGTTGCGACGACCGTGACCAGCGGGTGGTTGGCCTCGGCGAGGATGCGACGACCCTCTTCGACGTTGTTTCCGTCCAGGCGAACGACGAGCGGCTTGTTGGCCTCGTCACCCAGGGTCTTCAGTGCGCCGACGATGCCGTTGGCAACTGCGTCACACGCGGTGATGCCGCCGAAGACGTTGACGAACACGCTCTTGACCTGTGCATCGTTGAGGATGACATCCAGGCCGGCAGCCATGACTGCAGCGGAAGCTCCGCCGCCGATGTCGAGGAAGTTGGCGGGCTTGACGCCACCGTGGTTCTCGCCGGCGTATGCGACGACGTCCAGCGTGGACATGACCAGGCCTGCGCCGTTGCCGATGATTCCGACCTCACCGTCGAGCTTGACGTAGTTGAGGTCGTTTTCCTTGGCCTTGAGCTCGAGGGGATCGGTAGCGTCGCGATCCTCGAATGCCTCGTGGCCGGGCTGACGGAACGCTGCGTTCTCGTCGAGGGTGACCTTGCCGTCGAGGGCGAGGATCTGATCGTCAGGCGTACGAACGAGGGGGTTGACCTCGACGAGGAGTGCGTCTTCGCCGATGAAGACCTCCCACAGCTTCTGGATCGTCACGGCCGCTGCGTCGAGCACCTCTGCGGGCAGCTTTCCTGCCTCGGCGATGCTGCGCGCGAACGCGAGGTCGACGCCCTTGACTGCGTCGACGGGGATCTTGGCGAGAGCGTCGGGGTTCTCCTCGGCGGTGACCTCGATCTCGACGCCACCCTCTACCGAGCACATGGCCAGGTAGGTGCGGTTGGTGCGGTCGAGCAGGAAGGAGATGTAGTACTCCTCGGCAATGTCACTTGCCTCTGCGACCAGCAGCTTCTTGACGACATGGCCCTTGATGTCCAGGCCCAGGATTGCCTCGGCGTTTGCCACTGCGGCATCCACGTCGGGCGAGTACTTGACGCCACCGGCCTTGCCGCGGCCGCCTACCTTGACCTGTGCCTTCACCATCACGGGCTTACCGATTTCTTCGGCAATCTCGCGTGCGCCGGCGACTGTGTCTGTAACACGTCCAGCCGAAGTCGGCACTCCGTGCTTGGCGAAGAGTTCCTTCGCCTGGTATTCGAAGAGATCCATCTGCTCACCGTCTCGTCTGCGTTGTCACCCGCTCGAGGGGTAGGAGCGGGTCTGTTCTGGACTTTAACCAGTTGCCGCGTTCGGTTTGCGCCCGCATTGATGCTATGTGGCCCAAGTCACGCGCAATTGCTCGATGAGGCACGCCTCACCGATTCGGCAAGGTGGCCACACCGAATTTGTCAAGCATCAGTCTCACTGATTCTTGCGCTCGAGAACGCTGCAACGAGAAGCAACACTATGCCCGTGGCCGCTGTGATCGCACCCACCCCCACGGTTGCGTCCGATATGCGCGATGACGTGAGTGGCCACTCACCTACGTACACCAGAGCTGCCACGGCAGATCCGATCAGCAATGCCGCGCCCCGCGACGGCCGCGCGGACGCTGCGATCACAGCGGCGATCACGACGGTGACGCCGACGAGCAGTTGACCCCAGACGTCAATTCCCCACGGCCACTCCAGAACTGAGGCCGCCGTATAGGTGTCGCCCTGATAGAGGGGAAGCGCGGTTCCGATCAGGACAGCGACGGCGCCGATCCCACCGACGATAAGCACCAGCCCTCGCGAACCGCCACCTACCGACGTGTCGACATCCTCACGCTCGGCGCTTCCCGCCAGCCAGACGAGCAGTCCCGTCGCCGCAGCGAGGAAAGCCGCGCCGCAGAGCACGAAGGCGCCGGCCCCCAACCCGACGCCTGGTACGTCCGTCGCGATGACCGCCGACTGCATGACAGCGGCGACTCCCATCACGACCGTGGTCCACAACACGCCGACGGCCGGCCGCACCACCGCGGCGCGGCCCGGGGCGAACAAGACCAGACCGGCGACCAGCAGTACAGCAGCCGCGAGCAGGACAACTCGAGACGAGAGCATGGACGGTTCGGGGATGTTCTCCTGCAACGACAGGACCGGAAATGCCACCCCCAGGGCTGCCACTGCTGCGGTGACAACTGCGCCGATACCGGCAACGCGGTGAAGTCTGTTCACCCGCGCTTGCGCCGCCCGGGACTGAGCCACCATCGCCGCTTTCAGCGCACCCTTTGTCGTCTTCGCGGGTGCGCGAACCACACTTTCAGCGGGAATCGCATCTGTTTCACGCCTGGAAGCGAGGTAGGGAGCTGAAACTCCGATCACGGCGATGACCACGGCGGCCAGTGCCCCGACCACCGATCCCGAACCGACGCCGATCCGATCGCCGGCCGCGAACCCAGCCATCACCCTGGTTCCACTGACTGCGAGTGCGCCGAGACCGACACCGATCAGGGCGCCGCAGCCCACCGGTAGCGAGATGGACGTCAATGCCGCCGCGACCGCAACGAGTACCGCGACGCCGACCAATCCCGTACCGACGGCGGTGGCCGCCGCCGAGTCGACGAGCGGTTTGACCAGAAAGATCGGATCCTGCGAACTGAAGGAAGGACCGAACAGGGAGAGCACGAACACCACCGCGGCCAGAATCAGCAGCGCAGTCGGCCATCCGCCGATCCGCCCGCCAACCGATCGCCCGTCGAATTCCGCGGCGCGAGCGCTGCCGTATCCGTCCCGCTCCGATTCACGATGGACGACCATGAAGCCGAGGACACCGGACACCACAAGAAGTCCGTGGCCCGCGAGCGCGAGATAAGCGCCCGGACCCGCATCGATCGAACCCGCCGAAATCGGACGGAAAAGGTCCAAGCGGTTTGCATCGATTGCGTCGACGAACAACTGAACGTCGAGGATCGCCGCGCCGAGGGACACCGCGCCGATACCTGCCAGGAGTCCACCTGCGAAGGCGGGCCTGCGCCCCGAGGTGAGCACCGCAACCAGCGGCACGACGATCGTGCAGACGGCGGCGAAGAGAGCGGCGGAAGCAAGAGCCCCCGTCGTGTCGACCCCGCGGCCACTCCCGACTCCGACGACGGGACTGGCTGCCACTCCGACGGCACCGAGCAGTCCGATTACCGCCGCGAGTGGCGCCCCGGACTTCACTCCGGGGTCGTCGATACGCGCCTGCGACGTAGTTCCAGGTGTTGTGGACACTCGATCGACGGTAGTGCCTGAATGGACCGGTGATCCGGTTGTGACACGCGCGATCACGAAACGAGATGATTCGTCCGTTTTGCCCGGATCGACATATTCCCAGGTCAAGCTGTGAGGCACGTCACATAATCGGACAGGTTTCCGCTACGGCTTGCGCCCATCGCAATCATTTCGTTACCGTCAGTCGGTCTAAGTCACGGGCTGATCACGAACTCGAGGAGAGAACCGGCATATGCATCACCGCAGCCAGTTCACCGCTAGTAGGTTCTCGAACTCAGCTCCAGACGAGGTCACGACCACTTATCCAACGCACTCGGCCAGGCGTTACACCGAGACCAAAAGTTCTGAGATCTCTACCGATATGTTCACTCGAAATTCATCCTCCACGTCGTCAGATTCCGACTCTCACGAGTTCGTCGAGTCCGACGTGATCAGCACCCCCACTTACGCCTCCTCCGCACCGACAGTCGATGTCGAATCTCCGGTTCGCCGCAGCGGTGCTCACCGACTCCCCACCCCTCCCTCCGCTCTCAAGGGCCGCGCCGCCGTTCTGGCAGTTGCAGCCGGCGCGGTTGTCGCCGCGGGCCAGGCAGTTGTCAACGACGGTTCCTCTTCTGCCGCCGACCACTCGGAAGTTGCACTCGCCAACGAGTCCTCCGCGATCGGTACCACCGCAGAACCGCAGGCCGCTCAGTTCGCTCCGGCCACCTCCACGGCAGCCACCACCGAGGCCGACGCTCCGCAGGTCCTCAACGTCGCAGCGCCGACCGACCTCTCCCAGTTCAGCAACCTGCTTGCCAAGGGCCAGCGTTTCAGTGACGAGCGCGCAGCACGCGAAGCCGCTGCCCGTCGCCCGCTGTTCGTCCTGCCGGCAGTGGGCACGTTCACGTCCAACTTCGGCACCCGCTGGGGCACCCTGCACGCCGGCGTCGACATCGCCGCCCCGATCGGGACGCCCATCGTCGCCGTCGCCGACGGCAAGGTCATCGATTCAGGTCCGGCTTCCGGGTTCGGCATGTGGGTACGCCTACAGCACGCAGACGGAACGATCACCGTCTACGGCCACATCGACACGTCCACCGTCACGGTCGGTCAGCAGGTCATGGCCGGCGACCAGATCGCCACTGTCGGCAACCGCGGCTTCTCCACCGGCCCGCACCTTCACTTCGAGGTTCATCTCGCCGGCGAGAACAAGATCGACCCCCTCCCCTGGCTCGCCTCACGCGGCATCAGCCTCGGCGTCGAGCAGGACTGATCGCAAGCCCAACGCTTCTGATGAAAAACTTCCGGCCCGCACCTTTCCAGGTACGGGCCGGAAGTTTTTGCCTGTCTTCTACAGCTTGACCATCGGCACACCGCCGATGAGCATCAACCGCACCTTGCCCGCGCTACCGAAGTCGATGGTGACCGTCGCGGTGGGGCCAGTGCCCTTGGTTTCCAACACGGTGCCCAGACCGTACTTGTCGTGACTGACGCGGTCACCCGTGGCGAGGACCAGAACGTTGTTGCGGCCACGCGCGGCACCGAAACTGGGAGTCGACGCGGCCTTGCCGGACCCTCCCCCGTAGTTCTGCCCGCCGCCGTATCCCTGGCCGCCCTGGCTGCCGTAGCGGCTTCCGCTGCCGTAACCCGGCCTGCCGCTTCCGAATCCGCCACCGGTGCCCGGATCCTCACGGCGCCAGTTGATCAGGTCCTCCGGGATCTCCTGGATGAACCGCGACGCCGGGTTCTGGATCGGTTGCCCCCACGCCGAACGCATGATCGCGCGCGTCAGGTACAGGCGCTGCCTGGCACGGGTGATGCCGACGTAAGCAAGTCGACGCTCTTCGGACAGCTCCGCCGGATCGCCGAGGGCGCGCATGTGCGGGAACTGCCCGTCCTCCCAACCGGTGACGAAGACGACCGGGAACTCGAGGCCCTTGGCGGTGTGAAGCGTCATCATGGTCACGACGCCGTCGTCGGAGTCCGGCAGTTGATCGGCGTCGGCGACAAGCGATACCCGTTCGAGGAAGGCGGCAAGCGAACCCGGATCGGGTTCACCTTCACGCATTGCTGCGGTTTCCTCGTCGTCCGGATCGATCAGCCCGGCCGCGTTTCGCGCGTCGGAACTGAATTCCCTTGCCACGCTGACGAGTTCGTTCAAGTTGTCGAGTCGCGCGCCATCCTGCGGATCGCTGCTCGCCGCAAGCTCGGCGCGGTAGCCGGTGCGCTCGAGCACCGCCTCGGCAACCTCACCGATGTCACCGAGCTCGAACGGTTCGTCCTCGTCGGCGGCCGCTGTCGGTAGCAGGGCCCGCAGCCCGTCCATCATCTCGAGGAACGACGCGATGGCCTTCTGTGACCGCGTATTGAGCAGCGCCACTTTGCCTTCCGCGCCGTCACGGAGAGCGGCGGCGAAGCTGATGTTGCGATGCTCGGAGTGCACGGCGACGCAGGCTTCGGCTCGATCACCGATACCGCGTCGGGGCGTGTTGAGAATGCGTCGCAGGCTCACGGTGTCGTCCTCGTTGGCGAGGACGCGCAGATACGCGACGATGTCCCGAACTTCCTTGCGCTCGTAGAAGCGAACGCCGCCGACCACCTTGTACGGCACTCCGAGTCGAATGAAGATCTCCTCGAGCGCGCGCGAGGAGTTGTTGGTCCGGTAGAACACCGCGATGTCGGCGAACTTGGTCTCGCCCTGGTCCACCAGCCGATCGATCTCCGAGGCGACAAACGATGCTTCGTCGTGCTCGTTGTCTGCAACGTAGCCGACGATCAGTTCGCCTTCACCCGAATCGGTCCACAGACGCTTTTCTCGTCGGCCGGTGTTCTTGGAAATCACGGAGTTGGCCGCAGACAGAATGTTCTGCGTCGAACGGTAGTTCTGTTCGAGAAGGATGGTCCGAGCATCCGGGTAGTCGCGTTCGAACTCTTCGATGTTGCGGATAGTGGCTCCGCGGAACGCATAGATCGACTGATCGGCGTCACCGACGACGCACAGTTCGGCCGGGGCAACGGCGTGGTCGGACTCGCCGGCTCCACCGACCAGTTCACGCACAAGCATGTACTGCGCGTGGTTGGTGTCCTGGTACTCGTCGACGAGCACGTGACGGAAGCGGCGGCGGTAGTACTCGGCGATCTGTGGAAACGCCTGAAGAAGCGCGACGGTCTCACCGATGAGATCGTCGAAGTCGAGTGCGTTCGCCGCACGCAGCCGCTGTTGGTAGTGGCCGTAGACCTTGGCGATCAGTCGCGGAAGTTCGGCCGGATCCTGATCGGCTGCGACAACCGCCTCTTCCGGTCCGACGAGTTCGTTCTTCAGATTGGAGATATGCGTAGCGAGAAGCCGCGCGGAGAATCGTTTGGTGTCGAGCTCGAGGTCCTTCGAGATCATCGTCAGCAGTCGACGCGAATCGTCGGAATCGTAGATCGAGAAATTCGAGTTCAAACCGGGTAGGAGCGCCGCCTGTGCTCGCAGAATCCGCACGCAACTGGAGTGGAACGTCGAGACCCACATGGCGTTGGCACGCGGTCCGACAAGAGCTGCCACACGCTCGCGCATCTCGGCCGCAGCCTTGTTGGTGAACGTGATGGCCAGGATCTGACCGGGGGTGACACCCCGTTCGGCCAGCAGATAGGCGATACGACGCGTCAGCACTGCAGTCTTGCCCGAGCCGGCGCCCGCGACTATCAGCAACGGCGAACCGGCATGGACCACGGCCTCGCGCTGTTGCGGGTTGAGACCCTCGAGGAGGGCGTCCGAACCCGCGTCGTGTCCCCGCGCGCCGCCCCCGTCGTGCTGGGAATGTCCGTCGTGCTCACCGAGTGCTGGGTACGTGTTCATCGCCTGTCCACGCTACCGGCGTCCACCGACACGGTCGTCAGTGCGTCCACCTGCTGGTAGAGGCACTTGGATTACCTGTGTCGAGCATGGCAAACTGGACGCTATGTTCAGCATTTCCGTTCGCGACAACACGGCCGACCCCGTCGGCCCGCTGTGGCGTTACTTTACGTGCCCCGGACCTCGGTGCACGTGATCTGAACAGCTCACCCGCCCCTGGTCCGAATCGGATCCGGGGCATTTTCGTCAGTGTGCCTGGATCGGTAACGACCCGAGCCGAGACCACGATCCACGCAGTAGGAAGAGGAGACGAATAGCAATGAGCACCCAGGCTGCAGCCCCCCATGGAAATACTGTCGATACTGTAAAAACTGCTCCGACAGACGTCGAGATCCCCCAGAGTGAGGCGGAGATCGACGAACTACGGAAAGAAATCGACCGTCTCGACGCCGAGATCCTCGCGGCCATCAAACGCCGCTCCGAGGTCTCCCAGATCATCGGCCGTACCCGGATGGCATCGGGTGGTCCGCGTCTGGTGCACAGCCGCGAGATGAAGGTCCTAGAACGATTCAACGAGCTGGGCCAGGAAGGCCACACTCTCGCGATGCTGCTCCTGCGCCTGGGCCGCGGACGCCTGGGCCACTAGCGCACACCCAGATCACTTGCGAACGGCCACATCGGATGCCTCTGGCAGTCCCGATGTGGCCGTTCGCGTGTGTATCAGCTCTCGAGCGCGATGTACTTCGTGTTCAGGTATTCCTCGATCCCCTCGGTCCCGCCCTCGCGGCCGAATCCGGATTCCTTCACGCCACCGAACGGCGCTGCCGCGTCCGAGATCACTCCGCGGTTGACGCCGATCATTCCTGATTCCAGTGCGTCGGAAACCCGAAGCGCACGGTCGAGATCCCTTGTGAAGATGTACGCGGCCAGTCCGAACTCGGTGTCGTTGGCGGCTGCGATTCCCTCGGCTTCGGTGTCGAAGCCGGTGATCGCGGCGACGGGTCCGAACACCTCTTCTTTCAGAATCCGCGCGCTGGCCGGAACGTCTGCCAACACCGTGGCTGGATAGAAGTACCCTTCACCACCCGGCGCTTCGCCGCCCAGTCGCACCTTCGCCCCGGCATCCACCGCATCTGCAACCAACTCCGCGACCGTGTCGAGTTGGTTCTGGTTGATCAGCGGGCCGAGCTTCGTCTCCGGGTCGGTACCGGGTCCCATCGTGAAAGTCGCCATCTTCTCGGTCAGCTTGGTCGTGAACTCTTCACGCACGGCGTTGGCGACGTGGAACCGGTTGGCGGCGGTGCATGCTTCGCCTCCGTTGCGAAGCTTCGCCAGTACCGCGCCCTCGACTGCCTTGTCGACGTCCGCGTCGTCGAACACCACGAAGGGTGCGTTGCCACCCAATTCCATCGACGTGCGGAGCAATCGCTTCGCGGACTTCTCCACCAGCATCTTGCCGACGCCGGTGGACCCGGTGAAGGTGAGCTTGCGCAGTCGAGGGTCGTCGATGAGAGGGCCGGTCACTTCACCGGATTTCGATGTCGGCAACACCGAGAGGACTCCGTCGGGCAACCCGGCTTCGGCCATGAGCTGAGCAAGCAACAACATCGTCAACGGGGTCTCCGAGGCGGGCTTGACGATGATCGTGCAGCCGGCGGCCAACGCCGGGCCGATCTTGCGGGTACCCATCGCCAACGGGAAATTCCAGGGAGTGATGGCCAGACACGGTCCGACCGGCGCCTTGGTGACAAGGATCCGGCCGTTGCCCGCCGGCGCCGGCGTGTAGCGCCCGCCGATGCGAACGGCCTCCTCGCTGAACCACCGGAAGAACTCCGCCCCGTACTTCACCTCGGCGCGACTTTCGGCGAGTGCCTTGCCCATTTCGAGGGTCATCAGCAGCGCCACGTCCTCGGCTCGCTCGGTGATCTTCTCGAAGACGGCTCGCAGGATTTCACCACGCTCGCGCGCAGGTGTGCTCGCCCACTTCGACGAGACGGCGACGGCTTCGTCGAGAGCGCGCAGCGCGTCCGCGGGGCTCGCATCGGCGACATCGGTCAACGATTTCCCGGTCGCCGGATCCGCCACCGGGAAGGTCGCGTTGTTCTCCGCGGGCACGAACCGACCGCCGACGAACAACTGGGTGGGAACTGATCGAATGAATTCGAATGTGTCCATGGGTTCCATGATGCTCGTCGGAGCCGCGTCCGTCTGCCCGCGAGCGAGACTCACGCGGAAGTTTCCAGCTTGTGCCACTAAAGTCGATGATTGTGAGCACTGACATCACCGGAACCTCAGCCTGGCAGAAACTGCGCGCTCATTACGCCGACACCGAAGGCGTTCACCTGCGAGAACTCTTCCAGGACGATCCAGCCCGCGGGCGAGAGCTGACGATCGACGCCGGTGATCTTCACATCGACTACAGCAAGCATCGCGTCAGCCGCGAAACTCTCGCGCTACTCGTCGACCTGGCCCGCGAGGCCGGCGTCGAGGCACGACGCGACGCGATGTTCGCGGGCGATCACATCAACACTTCCGAAGACCGCGCCGTACTGCACACAGCGCTGCGTCTGCCCAAGGATTCTGCTCTGACCGTCGACGGTCAAGACGTCGTCGCGGACGTTCACGAAGTTCTGGACGCGATGGGCGCTTTTGCCGATCGTGTGCGCAGCGGCGAGTGGACCGGAGCTACCGGCAAGCGCATCCGCACCATCGTCAACATCGGCATCGGCGGTTCCGACCTCGGGCCGGTGATGGTCTACCGCGCACTACGGCATTACGCCGACGCCGGAATCAGCGTCCGGTTCGTCTCCAACATCGACCCTGTCGATCTGGTCGGACAGCTCGACGACCTCGATCCGGAGACGACGCTCTTCATCGTCGCATCCAAGACGTTCTCCACCCTCGAGACCCTCACCAACGCGACAGCGGCAAAGCGTTGGCTGTTCGCCGGTCTGGGCAGCGAAGACGTCTCGGCCGTAGCCAAGCATTTCGTCGCAGTCTCCACCCACGGTGACCGTGTGGCGGAGTTCGGCATCGACACCGCGAACATGTTCGGGTTCTGGGATTGGGTCGGCGGGCGCTACTCCGTCGACTCGGCGATCGGCTTGTCGGTCATGTGTGCCGTCGGACCGCTTCGCTTTGCGGAGTTCCTCGACGGTTTCCACCAGATCGACACGCACTTCCGAAACCAACCGCTCGAGCAGAACGCGCCGGTCCTCCTCGGCCTCATCGGGCTCTGGTATTCCAACTTCTTCGGCGCACAGTCCCGCGCAGTGCTGCCCTACTCCAACGACTTGCTGCGCTTTCCCGCCTACCTGCAGCAGCTGACCATGGAGTCCAACGGCAAATCGGTTCGCGCCGACGGCTCACCGGTGACCACGTCGACCGGTGAGATCTTCTGGGGCGAGCCCGGAACCAACGGCCAACACGCCTTCTACCAACTCCTGCATCAGGGCACCTGGCTGGTGCCTGCCGATTTCATCGGGTTCGCGGAATCCACCGACGATCTGCCTACTGCGGACGGCACGGGATCAATGCACGATCTGCTCATGAGTAACTTCTTCGCTCAGACAAAGGTTCTCGCGTTCGGGAAGACTGCCGAAGAAATCGCGTCAGAGGGCACTGCTCCGGAGCTGGTGCCACACAAGGTGATGCCAGGCAACCGACCGTCGAGCACTATCTTGGCGAGGGAGCTGACCCCCTCGGTCGTCGGTCAGCTGATCGCACTTTACGAGCACCAGGTATTTGTCGAAGGTGCTGTGTGGGGTGTCAATCCGTTCGATCAGTGGGGCGTCGAACTCGGCAAGACACAAGCCATGGAACTGGGGCCTGCGCTCTCTTCCGAAGCAGCACCCGGCGACCTCGGCGACACATCCACAGATGCTCTGGTGCAGTGGTACCGCAGAGAGCGCGGACGGGCCTGACTCACGCGGCCGCCGGGCCGAACCAACTTTCCGTTGTGTACACGCGTCCGGATCGGTCGACGAGCCGAGCCCGAAGCTCTTGCTGTTCAACCCATTTGATGGCGCTTATCCCCCGGATCAACGCAGCTTCGCTCGCGGCGTACGCCCACACCGCGTCGTCAGCAATCACCGAGACCTGTGCCCATTCCGTGGAGGGCCGCTCCTGGTTCGGCTCCCAGGAGGGCAGCTCCAGCGCCCGCGCCGTCGCCATCGCGGTTCCGTTGATCAGTTCGACTTCTTCGCTGTCCGGCACCGGAATCTGCCAGCCACCAGCCGGTGCATGGCCGGCCGTGGCGATCACGTCGCCGATCCGCACAGCAACGCCGCATTGTAATTCGGCGGCGACGATCTGCGCGGCGCGATCGACGGTGTCGGCCTTGGCAACTCCGGTGATGTCGAACGACGCACCCCAGGGCGCGTACACCACGTCTCCGTCGAGCTGTACGTCCTCGAACGTCGGGGTCGGGTGCACCGGAGGGATGGATTCGTCCTCGGAGTAGTTGTCGGCAAGCGGATTGACTGCACCGCCGGTCATACGGGCAGCCCACAGCGCCGACCGCAGCAGAGCCGACATACGTCGTGTCACTTTGACCGGAGTTCCCTGAGCGAGGTTGACGGCGTGAATCTCGGCGTCTCCCCGGCGAAGGTCGCAGACCGCTTCGGTTTCGTCGATGGCAGCTGCGATCAACGCGTGCGCAGTAGGCAGCGCAGCGCCCTCGGTGACGTCCACCTCCACGGCGGAATCCCACATCGCCCACTTCTCGACACTGACCATGTCAGTCCTGCCCTTCGAACACACTGTGTTGTAACCAGTATGCGCCGGTCAGCAACCCCCGTGCCATAAAGCGCTTCCGAGGCCGAGGCACACATGCCGCAGGTTGAGCAGCGCACGGCGGGGACTGGATGGTAGATCTGTGCGACAGAATTGCCGCCCGGACTGTCGCCCTCCGTGTGCAAGACGTGTAATCCTCCACATGGTTCTGACATGCACCTGACTGCGACGACGTCGACTACTACTGGCGCAGCGGGCAATTCCGATCCGAAAGACGCAGAGTCGACGCTCGACATGTCCGGCCGGCCGGCTGCGCTTCGAGCCCGGTCCGCCGCAGCAACACGCCCGGGCGGCGCTGATGTCACCGCATGAACCTTATGTCACCGCATGAAAAATGGGGACCGACGAGAAGCACTGTGTTCCAACGTCGATGACATACCAATCGGCCGCTTTCGATGCGCGTCACTTTCGCAGGTGGACACACCTGAGCGCTCACTCTCGAGTGCAGCAAAATACGGGCCCACCACTGCGCGCGAGCGTCGAGCAGAGCACCGAGAAGAAGTCCCGAACACGCGGCGCGCCAACCGCCGGCACGACGACGCCCGGTGCCCGGCGGCAGCGCTTCGCACGTTACAGACCGAGCAGGAATGCATCGACACAAAATGGATAGGACCGGCTGAAAGAACCTGCAGCACAATGGCGTAACCACCACCGTTCGGCTTATACGCTACCGCCGTACACCTTGGCAAAACGAACGGTCAGTACGCGGCGAAAATCACATACTTTACAAAGTCTTTGGAATTTTTCTGCGCCAAATATCCGCAGGTGAAAGGACTTTCGACCAGAGTCCAGAATAACCGTGTCGTCTACTATGTGAAAACTGCGAAGTAGCTGTGACGCTGGGTCACGCTCGAGGGAGGAATTGTGACCGATTCATTCAAGGACCGTTTGAACGCCTTGTACCCGGCCACAGCACCGAGACTCACCAACGCACAAGTTGTGGAAGCCCTTTCGCAACGTGGATGCAAGATTTCGACACCGTACCTCTCGCAACTCCGGAGCGGTGTGCGCACGAATCCATCGGAGCAAGTCGTTTTGGCATTGGCCGATTACTTCGGCGTAGCAGCAGAGTATTTCTTCGGCCCGACACCTCGCCAAGATCCCGAACTGATTCCGGAAGAAGACCGTTCGGTTGTCGAGGAGTTCCACGACAGCGAATTACGTTCTCTGGCCATAAAAGCGGTCGATCTCTCCCCTGAATCGCAGGACTTGCTCTCATCGATTGCGGAGAAACTTCGCTCGTCCGAAGGACTCCCGGCCGTCCCTCCGGATTGCAGCACCTACACCCCACCGTTCACTCGCGACTAGTCCGGAGCGAAGTTCAGCGAGTCAGATCAGCGAGTCAAGCGGCCCAATAGTGCCGAAGCTGTGATGATTCCGAGCAGCGCGGCCCCGATCAGCACGCCGAAGTCGACGAAGTAGTCGGTCGGCATTCCGATCAGCAGACCGCGCAGCGCTGACACCTCGTAACTCAGCGGATTGATGCGACTGAGCCACTGAACCCACGTCGGCAAGAGTTCGACCGGGTACAGAGCGTTGGACGCGAAGAACAACGGCATGGTGATCGCCTGGCCGATGCCCATCAATCGATCTCGCTTGAGCACGATCCCCGCGATCGCAACCGACAGACAGGCGAAGAACGCCGAGCCGAGGACAACGACAGCCACGACGCCGAGCAGCTTGATCGGGTTCCACGTCATGCTCACGCCCAGCAGCGCCGCTACAACGACTACGACCACGGCCTGGGCGACCGCACGGATACCGGCCGCAAATGCCTTTCCGGTGACCAGCGCGGCTCGTGGCGTCGGCGTCACCATGAGTTTGGTGAGGACTCCCGCGTCACGCTCCCAGATGATCTGGATTCCGTAGAAGATCGCAACAAAAAGCGCGGACTGCGCAATGATGCCCAGCGCGAGAAAGTCGAGATACGGTACGTCGCCAGTCGGGATCGCTCGGATATGACTGAACGTCTGACCGAAGATCACCAACCAGAGGATCGGCTGGATTGCGCGCGTGACCAATTCAGATCGGTCGTGCCGCAACTTCTGAACCTCCACGAGGCAGAATGTGTAAATTCTCGAGAGCAATCGAGCAAACCCGTTGGTAGTGGGATCAGCCCAAGCGGCGCGCTGTGCGACGGGCACTGCGGACATCGCGGAGACCTCCTGACTTGTCGCCGGTGAGATCGTCGCCGGTGTAGTGACGGAACACGTCTTCGAGAGTGGCCTCCGGCCCCAGTTCGGCGGCCAACGCGCTCGGCTCGCCCACCGCACGAAGTTCACCGTGATGCATCAACGCAACACGATCACACAACTCCTCCGCTTCTTCCATGTAGTGCGTCGTGAGCAGCACAGTCATGCCGTACCGCTTCTGCATCTCCGCCACTCGCTGCCAGACGGATTCGCGGGCAATGGGATCCAACCCCACCGTCGGTTCGTCGAGCACCAGCAACGACGGTCGGTTCACCAGCGCCTGCGCAAGTTCGAGCCGTCGCACCATACCGCCGGAGAAGCTCGACGCGAGACGCTCACCTGAATCGAGCAGATCCACCATCTCGAGCGCCTGGTCGACGCGCTCGCGTCGTTCGGACCGCGGAACGTCGTACAGTCGCGCGAACCAGGTCACGTTCTCGCGTGCGGTCAATGCGCTTTCGATCGAGAGCTGTTGTGGCACGTACCCGAGGTAGCGCCGAATGGTCATCGCTTCGCTGCGAACGGAGCGACCGAGAATTCGAATGTCACCCTCTTGCAGAGGAAGTAACGTGTTGAGCAACCTGATCGTCGTCGTCTTTCCTGCACCGTTGGGACCGAGCAGGCCGAAGCATTCCCCCGCGTTGACGACCAGACTCAGGTTGTCCACCGCCCGATGACCGCCGAACTTCTATGTGACCGAGTCGATCTCGACCGCGGGTGCGTCAGGGTCAGGCATGTGTACTGCTCGGCTCCTCCACCACTGCGTCAGCATCTCACTGCCCCCCGCCTTCCGATCCGGCTGCTGCCAGAGCGCTCGCCAATCGAGACAGGGCCGGTAGAGCAGCCTCGATACTTGCCCTGTCCTCTGCGGTCAGAGTCGACAATGCCTGACCGACAATCACACTCCGGCGATCACGCCACACCTCGACGCGGGCGCGCGCCTCGTCCGCGAGCACCAATCGCGCGACGCGGCGGTCGGCCTCGTCGGCAACGCGTTCGATCACTCCCTCGTCGACGAGCTGCCGCACCAAGGTGGACACCGTGTTTGCCGCGACACCCAATCGCCCGGCGGCCTCGGCCACCGACAGACCCGGGTTGCGCCGTAGCAGCCTGACGAGTTCGATCTGGGCGCCGGCGAGCGGTCGTTCCGCAAACGGCCGCCCCGACGCCTTCCTCGTGACCCGGCGCAATTGTCCGAGCGTCTCCAGGACGTCATCCGAAAGCCTGTGATCTGCTCCGATTTCATCCATACCTCACAATAGCTCTGTAACAGAGCTATTGTCGAGGAATCCGGACGCCCGGCGTTTTCAGCTCGTCCGCAACGGGTATCCCCGATTGCTTGTCCCGAGCACTCCCGCCCAGAACGGAGACGTCATGCGCAGACAGTGGTTGTTCGCGACGGTTGCGAGTAGCGCCCTGATCCTCACCGGTTGCTCGCCCGACGCCCTCGATTCCGGGGACAGCGCAGACAACGTCACTGCCATTGCGACGTCGCTGTCGCCACCCGCCGCCGCTGATGCACCCCTGCTGAAGACCGCCGACTCCCCACTCGGGACGATCGCCGTCGACGGCGAAGGCATGACCGTCTACGTCTACAACCCGGACGAGGAGAACTCACAAGCCGGGTCGTGCGACGAAGCGTGCCTGCGTTACTGGCCGGCGGTCACCTCGGTCACGGATTCGCCGATCGTCGAAGGAATCGACGCCGTCATCGACACTGTCGACGGGCCTGAAGGATCTTTCCAGATCACCGTCAACGGCAAGCCTGTTTATCGGTACCTCGACGACAAGGTTCCCGGCGACATGCTCGGACAGAGCGTCGGCAGCCTGTGGTGGATGATCGACGCCGCCGGAAACCCCGTGTTCAAGACCGAGTAACCCTCAGTTGTACGGCTGCCGAGCGGTTTCGGGGTCGCCGTACGTGATTGCCCGTTCCCGACGCGTTTTCGACGCCAGGGTTGCGCCCCAGTTCAGCACCGTGCTGGCGCGATTGCGGAACCCCGCGAGGAACGCGATGTGGATGATTCCCCATGACACCCATCCGATGAACCCGGACAACTTGACCGGCCCTGCCTGAAGCAACGCGTGGCGTCGCGAAATGTAGGCCGCGGTTCCAAGATCGCGGTACTTGAACGGTTTTCGGCTGGGCACTCCGTTTTCCACGGTTGCAGCGATCCGGGCACCGGCGTGCCGACCACCCTGCATCGCGACCTCGGCCACCCCGGCAAGTTTGTCCCGCGACATGAGGTCGCCCACCACGTAGACGTTCGGGTGGCCGGGAACGGTCAGATCGGCTTCCACCTCGATGCGGCCACCGCCGACCTGCTTCACACCCAGCGCCGTGGCCAGTGCCTCGGCGAACGGCACTGCTTCGACGCCCGCGGTCCACAGAATCGTGCGGGTCTCGTACTGCCGCTTCTCTTTTGTCTTCTTGTCCGTCGTCTCGATGCTGGTCTCGCACACGTCGGTGACGTGCACGCCGAGGTGAGTCTCGACGCCGATCCCGTCGAGAGTACGTTTGGCGGCGGCCGAGAGCTTGCGACTGAACGAAGGGAGCACCCGATCGTCGCCGTGGAAGAGCAGTACCCTTGCCTCGTCAGGGTCGATGGACCGGAACTCGTTGGTGAGCGCGTGCATCGCCAATTCGCGGATCTGTCCGGCTAATTCGACGCCGGTGGGTCCGCCGCCCGCCACGGCGAATGTCAGCCACGGTCGACGTTCTTCCGCAGTCGGGAGCGATTCGGCCATCTCGAACGCAGCAATGAGACTGCGCCTGATCGCCAAAGCGTCGTCGAGGGTTTTCATGCCGGGCGCCCATTTGATGAACTCGTCCTGGCCGTGGTAGGACTGGCGCATTCCAGCCGCCACGATCAGGTAGTCGTACGGCAATTCGAAGGTCGACCCGTCGAAGCGACTGGCAGTCAGTATCCCGGCGTCGGCGTCCACCGACTTGGCCTCGCCCAGAACGACGTTCGTGTTCTTGTTGTCCTCGAGCAGATGTCGCAGCGGACTTGCGATCTGCCCTTCGGAGAGCAGACCCGTGGCGCACTGGTAGAGCAGGGGCTGGAAGACGTGGCTGGTCCCTCGGTCGATCAGAACCACCTCGACGTCGGCCTTCTTGAGCCGTCTCGCTGCGTACAGTCCACCGAAGCCGCCACCGACGATCACTACGCGGGGCTTACCGTTCGAGATGTGGATGCTCATCAGACAAACCTCGCTGTCACGGAGTTGGGCAGGAATCGTAGGGCCGCATCTATCCCTTGCCACTTGAGGCCGGGTAGCGCCGCTCGGGTGGTTTCCTTCTCGATGGCGTCGACCATGGCACTGACGCCTTCGTCCAGACTGGCCATGAGCGCTGCGTCGTCGCCGGCGCCGGCGGACATGTCGGTCTTGATGAAGCCCGGCAGCAGGGTGGTGACCCGAATAGGTGTGCGCGCCAACTCGATACTGAGCGCCTCACCCAGAGCCGCTACTCCCGCCTTGCTTGCCGAATAGGCCGCTTTTGGCCCGGGTAGCCCCCGATCCGCGCTGATCGAGGACACGAGAACCAGGTGTCCGGAGTCCTGCGCGCGGAAGATCTCGAGCGCAGCTTCACACTGCGACAGCGCGCCGACAAAATTCGTCTGCGCTGTTGCAAGATTCGCGTGCGCTTTTCCGGTTCCGATCTTGGCGCCCTTGCCGAGCCCGGCGTTGACGATCACCCGGTCCAGGCCACCCAACTCGTCGCGCAGCTCACCGAAAACCCGGACGACGGAATCGTGTTCGGTCACATCGAGTTCGCGCACTGCGACGCTGATCGACGGGTACTGCGCCACCAGCTCCCCACGCAGCGTGTCGAGACGATCCGTCCGCCGGGCACACAACGCGAGGTCGCGACCGGCCGCGGCGAATCTCCTGGCCATCTCCTCACCCAGACCCGAACTGGCACCGGTGATCAAAATCTTCTGCCGCGTCATGGGTGCAACTGTAACCATCATCGAGTTCTCGTACCCGGCGGTAACCGAGCGAACTCGGACCGATCCGACATACCGTGGAGCAATGACCGACGAATTCGATGTCATCGTGATCGGCGGTGGACCCGCCGGCGAGAACGCCGCCGCATACGCCATCGCCGGAAGTAATCGCACCGCCGCAATCGTGGAACACGAACTGGTCGGCGGTGAATGCTCGTATTGGGCCTGTATGCCCAGCAAGGCACTACTGCGCCCGGGGCAGGTCCTCGAGGCGGCCGACGCCTTGCCCGGGATCCCGGCCGGACCGCTGGACGTCGATGCCATTCTGAAACGGCGCGACTCGTTCACCCACAACCACGACGACTCGTCCCAGGTCGACTGGGCAACCTCCGCGGGCATCACCGTGATCAAAGGCCACGGGGTCATCGACGGCGAGCGAGCAGTGACCGTCGACGGGACCCGTAAGCTCCGTGCCCGCCAGGCCGTCGTACTCGCCACGGGAACGACCGCCACCGTCCCGAAGACACCGGGATTGCGCGAGGCACTCCCGTGGACCTCGCGCGACGCCACCAACCTGCACGAGGTTCCGTCGCGAGTGGCGGTCATCGGCGGCGGAGTGGTCGCAACTGAGTGCGCAACGTGGTTGTCGTCGTTCGGCGCTCACGTGACGTTGCTCGTGAGGGGCGATGCTCTGTTGAAATCAGCAGAACCGTTTGCCGGAACGATGGTGGCCGAAGCACTCGGTGCCCGCGGTGTGGACGTTCGACTGAGCACTGCCGTCAACTCGGTCTCACGCCCCGATGCCAAGGACACCGGCGAAGGTCACATCCACGGTGGACCCGTCAGCATCGAGACATCGTCCGGCGTGATCGAAGTCGACGAGGTCATCGTCGCGGCGGGCCGCGGGCCGACATCTGCCGATCTCGGCTTGTCCGTCATCGGCCTCGAGGACGGCAAGTACGTCACCACTGACGATCACCTCTGTGCCCAAGGTGAGTGGCTCTACGCCGTCGGCGACATCAACGGTCGTTCTCCCCTCACCCACATGGGCAAGTATCAGGCGAGAGTCTGCGGAGACGTCATCGCCGCGCGGGCCGAGAGCCGCGGACTCAGGGGACCTCGGTACACGGCGTCGGCGGACAACGGACAGGTCCCCCAGGTGGTGTTCACCTCACCCGAAATCGCCTGGGTGGGACGCACCGAGAAGAAAGCTCGCGACGACGGCTACGACGTCGAAGTCGTGGAGATCGAACTCGCCGTCGCGGGATCTTCGCTGCTGCGCGACGACTACTCGGGGCGCGCGAAGTTGGTGATCGACAAGGCCACCGACGTGATCCTCGGCGCTACCTTCGCCGGGCCCGAAGTATCCGAGCTGGTGCATGCGGCGACAATCGCGGTCGTCGGCGCCGTACCACTGGAAACTCTCTGGCATGCGGTGCCCTCGTATCCGACGGTCAGTGAAGTCTGGCTTCGATTGCTGGAGGCTCGCCGCTGACGCGCTCCCGAAGTACGTATAGTCGCGACATGGCGTCCGACATACTTGTGACCACGGCCGACGGCACCCTGCGCGGCCGCCGGGTGGGAAAACTTCGTGCCTGGCGCGGAATTCCCTACGCCCGGCCGCCGGTCGGAACACTGCGTCTGACGCGACCCCAGCCGGTCACGCCGTGGACCGGAGAACGCGACGCGACCAGGTTCGGCGACGCGTCTGTCCAACACAAGAAGGGGCTGTTGCTCGCGCCCGGGAAGTACCAGCCGAGCAGCGAGGACTGCCTGACGCTCAACGTGCTCGCCCCCGCGAACACCGGCAATACTCCGCGTCCCGTCATGGTTTTCATCCACGGTGGGGCAAACACCATCGGGACCTCGGCCACCGGCTTGTACTCGGGCGTGTCCCTCGTCGAACGCGGCGACGTCGTCTACGTCTCGATCAACTACCGACTCGGCGCTCTGGGCTACCTCGATTTCACCCCGTTCTCCACATCCGAGCGCGTATTCGACTCCAACCTCGGACTGCGCGATCAGGTCGCGGCCCTGCAGTGGGTGCAACGCAACATCGCCGCCTTCGGTGGGGATCCTGAAAAAGTCACGATTTTCGGTGAATCCGCCGGAGCCACCGCCGTCACCACCCTGATGGCGACTCCGGCCGCCAAGGGACTCTTTGCCGGCGCTATCGCCGAGAGTTCGGCTCCGGATCTGGTCTCGAGCACGCAGCGATCGCATGCCTGGGGCGCGCGTTTCGTCGAGATCCTCAATTCCGGCCTACCACCCGCGAAGGCCCTGACCTCGGCGACAGCCGTCGAATTGGGCAGAGCCGGAAGCAGACTGGGCGCCGAGGTACTCGCGAACACACCTGGACTACATCCCTTCGGACCGGTCGTCGACGGCGACTTCCTGCCGCGCTCCCCCTTGGACGCATTCAAAGAAGGATCGGCACACCAGGTGCCGATGATCATCGGCACCAACAGACGGGAGGGGACGCTGTTCCCGAAGGTGCTCGACGCACTTCCGACCAACCCGTCGCGCATCGACACCATGTTTGCCCTCACCGATCCCGAGGCCGGGAAGCGCATCCTCGCAACCTATCCCGGCTACCCGGACGAGCAGTCCGCGATCGACGTCGGCGGAGACGTCACGTTCTGGCACCCGTCCGTGGAGTTGATGCAAGCGCACGCACAATCGGCGCCGACATACGCCTACCGATTCGACTTCGCGCCGACGATGATGCGCTGGCTCGGCCTCGACGCCACACACGGATTCGAGCTGTTTGCAGTCTTCGGCATCGGTGACACCCTTGTCGGGCGCGGCCTCACCCTTCCCGGCGGTCGACGCGGACTGCGCGCAGTCACCGAATCTGTTCAGGGACACTGGCTTCACTTCGCCGAGCACGGCTCGCCGCGCGGATCGTGGCCGCGCTACGAGGGGCAGGAGCGTCGGACCATGATCTTCGACGAGATCGTCCGCGTCGAGAACGATCCCAGACGTGAACAACGCTTGGCCTGGGCGGGATACAGCGGTTACCGTAGCCACGGCACCGACATCTCCCTACCGTGACGAGCCCCCTCGAGATCACTCTCGATTCCGGGGTCGTACGCGGGCGCCTCGATCGAGGACTGCGCACCTGGCGAGCAATCCCCTACGCAACGGCCCCGACCGGTCCTCGGAGATTTCGCGCACCGCAGCCGGTCGAGGCTTGGCATGGTGTCCGCCCGGCGGAAGCATTCGGCTCTCCGTCTCCGCAGCGCAAGAGCAACTTCGACGAGAACTCACTCTTCGTCAATGTCGTGGCTCCGCAGGTACCGTCGGATTCGTTGCGACCGGTCATGGTTTTCATTCACGGCGGCGCGTACAACGGCGGGAATCCGTCGACGCCCATGTACCGCGGAACGAGCCTGGTCGAACGTGGCGACATCGTCTACGTCTCGATCCAATATCGTCTCGGCGCGTTGGGCTACCTCGATTTCAGTGAATATTCCACTGCGGAACAATCATTCGAGACGAACCTCGGATTGCGCGATCAGATCGCCGCGCTGACGTGGGTCCAACGCAACATCGCCGCTTTCGGTGGCGACCCGAACGCCGTCACCGTCTTCGGTGAATCGTCCGGCGCCAACGCGGTCACCACTCTGATGGCAACGCCGGCGGCACGAGGGCTGTTCGCCCGGGCCATCGCTCAAAGTCCGCCGGCTGCTTCGGCATACGGAAAAGAGCGAGCGCACCGTTGGGCACGCGAGTTCCTCGAGATCGCACAGGCTCCGGATGCCGATCCGGCATCGTGGCTGCGCTCCGCTTCGGTGAAGGACCTGGTCGATGCCGGCGAAGAACTTGCGCGCCGCGGCGCGGACGACGAACCCGGAACGCGGGCATTTGCCCCCGTGGTGGGTGACGACGTCCTTCCCGAACACCCGCTCGACGTGTTCGCCGCCGGACGCGCCCACCCCGTTCCGCTGCTCGTCGGTTCGAATCTCCACGAGGGAAGAATCTTCCCGCGCGTTCTCGACATCTTGCCTACCGACCCGGTTCGGATCGAGAAGATGTTCTCCCACACCACCCCTGAAGTGAAAGCACGTGCGCTCGCGGCGTATCCCACGTATCCGCACCGGTTTGCTGCCGCAGATCTCGGCGGCGACATCACGTTCTGGGAGCCCGCGATACTCTGCGCACAGGGTCATTGCCAGGTAGCTCCTACCTACAGTTACCGCTACGATTTTGCGCCTCGCCTGCTCAGACTCATCGGCATGGGCGCTACCCACGCCACCGAATTGCTTGCGGTCTTCGGGCGTTCGGATGCACTCACCGCGGCCTTGACAGCGGTCGGTGGGCGCCGCGGACTGACTGCGGTGACCTCCACCATGCAGCGCCACTGGATCCATTTCGCCCGCCACGGAGTGCCGGACCGGGATTGGCCCGCCTACTCCGTACCGGAGCGGCAAACAATGATCTTCGACGAGACGTCCCGAGTGGAGAACGACCCGATGGGTGAGCGTCGACGGGCTTGGATCGGCTACGAGCACAGGCGCTGAAGCCCGATCAGAAGAACTGACCTTTCACGAAACCTGCGAGTAGGACGGCAAATCCGCCCACCTCGCCGAGAATCAGCAGAAACATCCCGAGGTGCAGGGGCGGACCGGCGGACTCGAACTGATTGTCGGTGTCCTTCATCGCACCGTGAGCGATGTAGCTGAATATCGCTGCGAGAAAGAAGAACACGACCACTGCGGCACTGGTCAGGTTGATCCACGTCGGCCACGCACTGAGTTCGACGAACACCGCGATCAGCAGCGTCGCAAACGAGTACATCAGGGCAGCGCGGTGTGCGATGTCGACATACGGATGGGCGAGGTGATTGTCCGAAGTGGCCATCTGTCGGTATTTCCAGATTCCCAGGCACAGGGAGAGAAGGAAGATCAGACCGGCAGCGAGAAGCGTCAGTGTCGTGTCGATCCCCAGCGTCATCTGCCCACCCCGCAGTGCGTTTCCAGCGAGTCACCGCTGGGTGATCCAGCCGAAGGCTTGTCGTAGACGACAACCAACACCACCGCACGATCCGCCGACACCGACCGCATCCGGTGCGGCGTATTCGCGTCGAAGTACAAGCTGTCGCCGGCGTCGAGGTGCATCGTCTGCCCGGGGATTTCGAATTCTACGGATCCGGAATGCACGAACACGAACTCCTCTCCCGTGTGGTCCATGAACTTGGGACCCATCACCGAGGCCGGATGAACCACGAACGGCTGCATGGCCTTTCCGACCAGTGAGGGCGCGATCGGATCGTAGACGGAAGACTGCACGGAGTTGGCCGGGTCGATCACGCGGTCCTTCGCGCGCACGATCGTCATGGCATTTCCCTCCATACTGTCCGAGAACAGTTGCCCCACATCGGCGTCGAGCACACGCGCAATCTTGAGTGCCACCGCGATCGACGGGGTACTGATACCCCGCTCGACCTTGGAGAGATAGCTCTTCGTCAGACCGGTCTGCTCGGCCAGGCCCTCGAGCGTCAGACCGGCGCGACGCCGATGTGTTCGCAAAAACGCTGCCATTCGGTTCCCCTCACGAGACTTTGTGTCATCACCCTACCAATACATTGACCTGCGGCGATCAGCGATGCAGGAATCGAAGGTTGCACATTTCCGTCCTATATGACACTTTGTGTCTTATAGGTGACTGAATGTCATTGATTCCCGGGTCCCGAGAAAGGCACACCCTATGACCGACACGATGCATGCGAGCAAGCAGGAACTCATGGCCACCGCCGAGACGAAGATGCTCACCGAAGTAGCGACAGGTAGTTGGACTCTTCGACAGAAGATCGCACTGACCTGCCGGGCACTGTCGGACGCCGGCCACGACTCCGGCCTTGCCGGACAGATCTCCGCCCGCGGTGAGCAGCCAGGAACGTTTGTCACACAGCGACTCGGCCTCGGGTTCGACGAGATCACCGAGGACAACCTCCTGCTCGTCAACGAGGATCTCGAAGTCCTCGACGGGGAAGGCATGCCGAACCCCGCCAACAGGTTCCACAGTTGGATCTACCGCGCACGACCCGACGTCAACTGCATCGTCCACACACACCCGCTACATGCGACGGCGCTGTCGATGCTCGAGATTCCCCTCGTCGTCTCCCAAATGGACATCGCGCCGCTCTACGACGACTGCGCATTTCTCGCCGACTGGCCCGGGGTTCCCGTGGGAAACGAGGAGGGCGAGATCATTTCGGCTGCACTCGGCGACAAGCGGGCAATTCTGCTCGCCCACCACGGCCAACTCGTCGTCGGCAACACGGTCGAAGAGGCATGCTCTCTCGGGCATCTGATCGAGCGAGCGGCCAGACTGCAGTTGCTGGCGATGGCTGCCGGAGACATCAAGCCGCTACCGCCTCGCCTGGCGAAGGAGGCACACGATTGGACACTGACTCCTCGGCGCAGCGAGGCGAACTTCGCTTACTACGCCCGTCGCGCTCTCCGCAATCATCCCGACACACTGACCAACTGACTTTTGTTTCCCACCAACAGAACTGAGAGCCTCATGAGCAGCACCATCAAGGGAATCGTCGCCTATCCCATCACCCCGTTCGACCGGGACACCGGAGCATTCGACCCCAAGCCGCTACACACGCTCCTCGACAGCATGATCAGCAGTGGTGTCGACGCGATAGCCCCACTCGGCAGTACCGGCGAGAGCGCCTATCTCGACGATGCAGAGTGGGAGACGGTCGCTCGGGAGACTGTCGACTACGTCGACCGCCGAGTCCCCACCGTCGTCGGAGTGTCGGATCTGACGACGGCGGGAGCACTCCGCCGAGCATCGATCGCGGCAGACGCCGGAGCCGACGCAATGATGATCCTCCCCACGTCGTACTGGCATCTGGGTGAGCAGGAGATTCGTGAACACGTCACCGCGGTGGCCGATTCCGTCGACATTCCCACGATGATCTACAACAATCCGGCCACCACCGGGATCGACATGTCGCCGGAGTTTCTCGTCGATCTCGTCTCCACCGTCGACGGCATCACGATGATCAAGGAATCCACCGGCGACATCACCCGGATGAACCGCATCAACGAACTGAGCGGTGGCACGATCCCCTTCTTCAACGGCAGCAATCCTCTTGCACTGCAATCTTTCTCTGCCGGTGCAAGCGGATGGTGCACGGCAGCCCCGTGTCTGGCCCCCGAACAGGTGGTGCACTTCTGGCGTCTACTCGAATCCGGTGATCGGTCGGGTGCCGCCGCTGTGTTCGAACAGATCGAGCCGCTACTGAAGGTCCTCGTCAGTCGCGGACTGCCGTCGACGGTCAAAGCCGGGTTGGAATCTCTCGGCGTCGACGCCGGCCTTCCCCGCCGGCCCCTGCTGTCCCTCGACGACAACACCAGGACAGCTTTGTCCGACGCTCTGTCGGTGGCTCGCGGTGTAATCGTCGCGTCGTGACCTGACGTGGGAGTGGGTTCCGGCAAGATGGGATGCACACCGACCGAAGGAGGGGCACCATGTCCGTAGATTCACGGTCTGCGAGGATCGCCGTCACCGGCGCGACCGGTCATATCGGCGGACTGGTGGCCCGGTCGTTGGCCGACGCCGGTGTCCCGCAGCGGCTGATCGCACGGTCGGTCAACCGATTACCGCAGCTCCCCGGTGCCGATTCGGCCGAGACCACGTACGGGGATCAGGAGCGCGCTCTCGCGGCTCTGGCCGGAATCGACACCCTCTTCATGGTCTCGGCGGCCGAAAGCGCAGATCGCCTGGATCAGCACCGCACCTTCATCGACGCCGCAGCGGAGGCCGGGGTCAGGCACATCGTGTACACGTCTTTCCTCGGCGCTGCTCCGGACGCGACGTTCACGCTCGCTCGCGATCACTGGGTCACCGAAGAACATATCCGCGCTTCCGGGCTCGCATTCACCTTCCTGCGCGACAGCTTCTACCTCGATTTCCTACCCGCTCTCGCCGGTGAAGACGGTGTGATCCGCGGACCCGCAGGGGACGGTCTCGTCGGCGCGGTAGCGCGCTCCGACATTGCTGCCGTCGCTGTGTCGGTTCTGCAGGATCTGGATTCTCATGTCGGACAGACGTACAACCTGACCGGACGGGAGGCACTGACGCTCTCCGAGGCCGCGAGCATCATCACCGAAGTCACCGGCAAGCGAACCACGTACGTCGAGGAAACGCTCGAGGAAGCTTACGAATCGCGGGCGTCGTACAACGCACCCGCTTGGGAACTCGACGCATGGGTGTCGACGTACACCGCAATCGCGCAGGGTGAATTGGCGCTGATCACGGGCACCGTGGAGGACCTTGTCGGCCGGCCTGCGCTCACGCTGCGTGAATTCCTCACAGCAGAAACCGCCTGATGCCACCACGCAAAGCAACCACGGCACGCAAGGCTGCCGCAAAGAAGGCTGCACCGCAGAAGGCTGCACCGAAGAAGGCTGCACCCAAGAGGAACACGACCAGAAAGACCGCCCCGAAGAAGACTGTCGCAAAGAAGAGCTCACGCGCGACGATGCCGGATGTGCCGACTGCCGGCCCTGGTGAGAGAGTCTGGCTCCTCGACGTTCCCTTTCGGACGCCGGCGCCTGGTGCGCAATTCGTCAAGAAATGGAAGAGCTACGCGTGGGTCGGTACGGAGTTACCCGTAGAACTCGCTCCATTCAAGGCACTCCCCTTCTCTTATCAGCAGTGGGTAGAGGACGACATCAATGACAGCACCGGTGAACGTCCCGTTGCTGCACCCAAAATTCCTCGGCCCGAGCAGGTTTCGGGGGCTGCAGCCGTCGTCGATGCCGCTCGCGCCGGCAAACGCGGATTTCTGTTGGCAGACAATGCAGGCCTGGGTAAGACGCTGATCGCAGTGATGTCTGCCAAGACGATTGCCGAGGAGCGTGGCGAAACCAACATCCTCGTCCTCGTCGATCGACCCGCACAGATCACCATTCCGCATTGGCGCTATTCCATCGCCTCGGTGGGCGACGGTGGATTCCGCTGGTTGATCATGTCGCCTGACCAATTGAAGAAGCTGATCGCGCGAAACGGCCGCCCCAAGTACACGTTCGGTGTGGTGATTGCCGACGAGGCCCAGCTGTACAGCAACGACACACAGCGCACGGCGGCATTCGAGAAGGTCGCGCGCTTTTCGAATGCTCACGAGCAAGCGCCGTTCGTCCTGTCCGTGACGGCAACACCGGGACACACGCCGGCCGACCAGCGTTACCTGGCACCGCTTTTCGCGCAGCTGCATTCAGAACCTTCGGAGTACTGGTCCGACCTGGGCGCCAGGCTGGTCGAGTCCGGCCTTCCGCTGGACAAGTCCTACGGGAAGTGGACGTGGAGCGCAGAGGCGAAGGAATCACCTACGCTGCAATCTCGCGCGCTCGAGACCGTGCGTGGGTGGATGTCGAACAGCAAACCGCCCTTGATGATTCATCGACCGACTCCGTGGGGACCTGTTCCGCTCGACGGTATGCCGATCGACCTCACCCATGCCCAGCGCGCCGAGTACGAGACGGAGTGGGCCGAGTACGCCTACGAAATGGGATTGGCCCGCAAGAGTCGCAACATCGCGCGCGGCCGTGCGCTGGTTCTGCGCTACCGACAGAAAGCGGGCATGATCCGCGCCGAGTCGACGGCCCAGTGGGCGCAGGCGCAGGTCAAGGCAGGCAAGCAGGTGTTGGTGGCCGTCGAATTCGTCTCCACGGCAGGTGATCCACTGGTCGAGATGATCGAAGACGCCGGGATCTCGGTGGCAAAACTGTTCGGCGCGGTGCCGGACAAGGAGGGTCAACGTCTGCGGTTTCAACGCGGGGACGCACCGGTCATCGTCTTCAATGTCACGACCTCGATCTCGCTCCATGCCAACGAAGCACTCCCGGACGGCACTCACGCGTCCCCGTTGCCGCGGACGGGAATCTTTCATCAACCGCGCTACTCAGGGATCGCGGCAGAACAGACGTTCGGTCGGTCGCATCGCGACTACCAGACGTGCCCGTGGGTCATACCCTTCGGCGTGGGCACCAAGGAAGAGGACGTCGCCACGGTCATGTTGCGCAATCTCAATTCGGTCACAGGTCTGAAAGGTGGTGATCGATCCGGTCTGCGGTCGCTGTCCGAACTGCTCGGCGTCGAGTGGCTAGAGCCTGATGTCTTGACCTCGGAGGGTTGATCTTCCAACGACCGTCCAACGCGCACAAACGAACGGTTTCGGCGGTATGCCCCAATTCTACTCCACCAAAACCGAATTCGGCTGACCGCTTCATTCCTTTCGGGACCTTGGGACTCAGGTATCTGTGACCAGACGTGGCAGACTCTTTCGAGTCGAGGTGCACCAGCCTCGAAACAGTGCCGAGAATGCGAGGGGTCCGATGCGCAATATCTACCGGTCATTGATGCGCAATGTCGGCCATACACAATGGTTCTCGGATCTCGGCAAGGATCTGGTTCCGCTCGATCGAGCAGTGCAGAGAGTGTCGGGAGGCAAGCTCTCGCTGGTCGGAGAGAACACCGTGACTCAGCTACTGCTCACCACGACGGGCCGTAAGACCGGCCGTTCTCGAACCACGCCACTCCTGTACGCACCCGACGGCGATGCGTTTGTCGTCGTCGGTTCGAACTGGGGGCAGGATACGCATCCAGCATGGACACTCAATTTGATGGCAAACCCCACCGCAATCGTGACAGTGAAGGGCGTCGAAATACCGGTCGGTGCGAGTCTGGCGGAGGGCGCCACGCGTAAGAAGCTGTGGGAGCTCGCGACCACCACGTGGCCGCCGTACGAAACCTACGCCGATCGAGCATTCGGGCGCCAGATCCGCGTATTTCGACTCCAACCTGTCAAATAACTGCTGCCGGGCGCAGGATGGGAAGGACCACCCTGCCGATCTCAGGAGCATTCGCGAATGTCCACAGCACTGACTCACGCAGAAGACACACAGATCAAAGCTTCCAACGGGCGGATCGCACTGGAGCCGAACCCCCGCCGAATTCGAGCCTTCTTCGCTGGTCACGCCGTCGCAGACACCACTCGTTCGGTATACCTTTTCGAACGCGGCCGCCTGCCGATGTACTACATCCCCCTCGCGGACGTTCGTACCGAATTCCTCGTCCCGACGTCGACGACCACCCATTGCCCATGGAAAGGTGACGCCACCTACTGGACGATCGAGATCGGGGATCGCCGGGCCGAGGACGCCGTCTGGACCTACCCTGAACAGTTCGACGGTTCCCTGGATCTGAGTGAGTACGTCGCATTCTATTGGGATCGCATGGACGCCTGGTACGAGGAGGATCAACAGGTCTTTGTCCACGCCCGCGATCCATACGTACGTATCGACGCACTCCCCTCGTCCCGCCACGTCCAGGTTTTTGTCGGCGACGTACTGGTCGCCGAGACGAGACGACCCAGACTGCTCTTCGAAACCGGACTGCCCACGCGGTACTACATTCCGAGAATCGACGTTCGCAGCGAGTACTTTGCGCCGTCCCCGACCACCACGGCCTGCCCCTACAAGGGCACTGCGTCGTATCTGTCGTTCACCGGCACAACCGAACTCGCTCCGATCGAGGATCTGGCGTGGTTCTATCCGTTCACTACCGCCGAAGCGTCCGGGATCGACGACCACGTGTCGTTCTATCCCGAACGCGTCGGCAAGATCCTGGTGGACGGTGCCGAAATCTGAAAGGTGCTGGAGCCGAGAAGGTGTGGGTGCCTACCCCACTGCAACAGGGGATTCCGGGATTCGCAGTTCAGCCGTCTCCAGTCGGCGATCATGCACCCACACCATCGCCGTTGCAACGGAGAAGACCAACCCGGCGATGCATACTCCGTTCCAGCCGTACGACTTCCACACCACTGACCCCACCGCCGAGCCCACGGCAGCACCGACGAAGTAGGTGGTCATGTACACGGAATTCACACGCGAACGTGCTTCGGGGACAAGGGCGTAGATCACGTTCTGGTTGCTGACGTGCACTCCCTGCAGCGCGAGGTCGGCAAGGACGATGGCAACGAGAAACCACACCACGTGGGTGGCACCGGCGACAAAGGGAAGCCACGACACCAAGAGAATCGCGATGGCGCCGCCGGTCGCCAGCTGACCCAATCCCCGATCGGCCAGTCTGCCCGCCACCGTCGCCATCAAAGCTCCCGCCACACCGAGTAGTCCGACCAAGCCGATTTGAGTGTCGCTGTAGCCGAATTCGCCGGACAGAAGAAAGGCCATCGTCGTGAAGACGGTGCTGACAGCAGCAAAAGCCAGTCCGCCCATGGCCGATCGGGTTCTCAGGCGCGGCAAGGTCGCAGCCAACTTCCCTACCGAAGCGAGCGTTGCGCGGTAGCTTGCCTTCGGGCGATCTGCGGAATCGGAAGGCAGAGATCGCCACAATGCCACGGCCATCACCACCATCAGCACCGCCGCAACCTTGTATACCGTCGACCAACCTCCCAATCCGGAGAGGACGCCGGCAACGCTGCGCGCCAGCAGGATTCCGATCAGCAGTCCACTCATGATCGTGCCGACCACCTGACCGGACCTCTCAGGTTCGGCCAGTGAGGCGGCAAACGGAATCAGCACCTGGGCGGCGACCGAAAAGACGCCAGCGACAGCGATTCCCACTGCCAGCGTGGCAAAGTTGGGCGCAAATCCGCTGACCGCTTGACCGGTCGCCGCCAGCAGCATGAGCCCTACCGTCAGCTTGCGTCGGTCCACCATGTCGCCCACCGGAACCAGAAGTATCAATCCGAGTGCATACGCGACCTGCGCGATGGTCACCGTCGCGGCCGCTGCGGAGGCCGACACATTCAGGTGATCTGCGATGGAATCGAGGAGTGGCTGGTTGAAATAGTTACCGCCCGCGCACAGGCCCGTCGCCGCAGCCATCAGCAGCACTATAGGTAGTCCGAGCCTCGGACGCGCGTCGCTTGAAATCATGTCGTCAAGCATGACCGCCTACACCGACGCGCGTCCAATAGATAGATATGCATGATCTATCTCCAGAAACGATAGATTGGTGCAATGGAACTACGTCACATCCGCTACGCCCTGGCAGTCGCGGAAGACAGACACTTCAGCCGAGCAGCGTCGCGGTTGCACGTTTCCCAGTCCGCCTTGAGTGCCCAGATCAGAGACCTCGAAAAGGAACTGGGAGTCGAATTGTTCAACCGGAACAGCCGAAACGTCGGCCTGACTGCTGCAGGCGAGGTTTTTGTCGCCCGCTCCCGCGAGGTACTCGGCGCCGTGTCGAGACTCGTCAGTGATGTCTCGGCACGGAGCAACGAGCAAGTGCGGTTGACGGTCGGCACCATCACCTCGGCGGGGCGCGTCGACGTCGGACGCGCCCTGGCAGATCTGACACGGCGCCACCCTGCAATCAACATCACCGCGCGACCGTACGGCAGTGAAGTAGTTATCGAGGGAGTCCGGTCCGGTGCAATCGACGTCGGCATTGTCGGATTGGCCGCAGGTCGCCTACCCAAGAGCTTTGCCGCCGCACCGCTGTGGAGTGAACCCACCGCAGCGTTCGTTGCTCCCGACCATCCCTTTGCCCAGGCTTCGTCGATCAGGCTCGAAGACCTACGCGATCACACTCTCGTGGACTTCGCCTCCGGCAGCGAGGCCCGTGTCCAAACCGACCAAGCCTTCGCCGAATCACAGGTCCCTCGGGGAAAAACCCTTGAAGCCAACTCGGTAGACCTGATCTGTTCACTGACCGCCAACGGCCTGGGCGTAGGTTTGCTCCCCCAGTCCATGAGCGCCCTGCACCCCGAATTGGTCTGTATTCCGATCACCGATGCGCCGCATCGGATCGTCCACGCAATCACCGAACCCACCCATTCGTCGGCGCTCGCCCGCGAGTTCGTCGAACTACTCGCAGCGCAGTTCGCTACTTGAGCAGTTTCGACATTCGCCTGTCCGCCAACGGTTTACCGCCGGTCTGGCACGTCGCGCAGTATTGAAAAGAGCGCTCCGCGAACGACACTTCGCGTACGACGTCACCGCACACCGGGCACGGAAGTCCAGTACGAGCATGTACTCGCATCCCCGAGCGTTTCTCACCTTTGAGCCGGGCCGCGTCCTGACCTTCCGAACGCTCGATCGCGTCGGCCAGCGTAGATCGCATCACGGCATACAACGTCGAAATCTGATCCGGCGTCAGCCGCGACGAGGTCGCGAAAGGCGAGAGTTTCGCGGTGTGGAGGATCTCGTCCGAGTAGGCGTTCCCGATACCGGCGATCAACGACTGCTCGACTATCGAGTTCTTGATCCGCGCCGACGTTCCGCCCAGAATCTGTGCGAACTCGGCTTCGGTCACAGCCATCGCGTCCGGCCCCAACCGGGCGATGCCCGGAACTTCCTGCGGATCGTTCACGACCCAGACGGCGAGGCGTTTCTTGGTGCCGGCTTCGGTGAGATCGAATGCCGGCGTCAACCCTTCGGGTGTGAAGAAATGAACGCGCAGCGCCAACGGCCCCTTCCCCGGCTTCGGCGGCGTCGCCGATGGATTGTCCAGCCAGCGCATCCAGCCGGCACGGGAGAGATGCGTGACCAACCACAACCCGTCGCAATCCAGAGCCAGATGCTTCCCGAAGCGGGCGGCGCCCGTGACGTCACGCCCCTGCAGAGCGGTGATCGGCGGATCGAAGGTCTTGAGCACACTCAATGCAGCGATGTCGACGCGTCCCACCACTGCGCCGACCGCGTGCTGACGAAGGAACCCTGCCAGCGCTTCCACCTCGGGTAGTTCAGGCATGGCAACAGACTAACGCCGACCACGGACACTCACAGCGCGCTCAGTCCGTTTCCGTCTGCAGCACCACCGAATGCCCACCGCGTGCCTTCGCGGAGTACATCGCCCGATCCGCTCGCCGCAGCAGAGTCGGGTATGCGACCAGCGCATCATCCGCTGATTCGAAAGGCCCTGCAATCTTCGCGATTCCGACGCTCATCGCCACCTCGGGATGATCGGGCGAGGTGATCGTCGAACGGAGTAGCTCATGTTCGAGTCGATGGAACGAGCGTTGATCGACCGAATCGACGATGACGAACTCGTCGCCGCCTATCCGTGCGATCAAGGCCGCCGGGCCGGCGCATTCGACCAGCCTCGATCCGACTTTTTCGATCACAGCGTCACCGACGGTATGTCCGTACTCGTCGTTGATGGCCTTGAATCGATTGATGTCGACGGCGGCGACTACCAAGAGCGCCGAGTGCGTGTACGACCGCTCCAGCAACAGTCGTACTTCGTCGGCCAGTCCCCTCCTGTTGAGCAGTCCCGTCAGTGGGTCCAATTGCGAGTTCAACGCGTCGGTGCCGAGGATCGAGAAAATGAACTGACAGGCAAAGGGAATCACGTAGATTGCCGCGCCGACCAGTACTACCAACGCGACCAGAACCGGAACATCCACATCGTTTTCGACCACGGCCGTACGTGTCACGATGCCGATGACCACGACGAATACCCACAACATGTGAAGGCTCTGTATTCGAGCATTGTGGAAGAACGCGATGTATCCGCCGATCACCGAGAACATCACGGCGTGTGCCAGTGCTGCAAGTGGATTGGAGTACAGCAGCATTGCGGCCGCTATTCCCACTTCCGAGTAGAGCACAAAGGCGTAAGACCAGGAACGGGAGAGATTGCGCCTCGTCGAGAGGGCGACGGCCATCATCACGGTTATGACCATGATGACTGCGTTCGCGGTGCGCGCGTGCGAAGTGGTCGGTCCCTGTGGACTGAAGCGAGTGAGGAACATGATCACGGTGACCAGCACCAACGAGCAGACGACGAGAAACCGCGAGGCGACGGTCAACCCTTTGTCCGCGAGATAGCGATTGAAGGTGTCGAATTGGTCCGGACGCCGATACCAATCGACAAGTTGAGAAGAGATCAGCCGGAACGCGGGGCCCGAGAGCGGTCGTCGAGACGCCACGGCGTCCGAACGCTCAACACTCTCGGCAGATTCCATAGTGTCAGGGTAATCCAGTCAACTCCCCGCAATCAGACAATTTTCACTGTTTGCCGTCCCACATCACAACCTGATCGCCGCCGGCGGCCTTCGCGCGGTACATCGAGGCATCGGCTACTCGAAACAGTTCCGTCAACTCCTCGTCGGAAATAATCGACGACCATTCGGCAGAGGTGATCGCGACTCCGACGCTGGTGGTCACTACCGGATCACGATCGTCGATTCGCAAGTGCCTTCGCAGATTGTCTTCGAACGCAGGCGCTGCGCCGACGTCTATCGTGTCTACCAACACGAACTCGTCCCCACCGAATCTGGCGAAGAGCGCCTTCTCGCCGCCGCACCACCGCAGTCGATCAGCAATCTGGCGAAGTACGAGATCGCCTTCCTCGTGCCCCTGTGAGTCGTTGACGCTCTTGAACGAATCGACATCGACAATCGCGACGACATACGACGACTTGCTCGACGCATGCCCCGTCGCCCCCATTTCGACAACAGCTCGCTGCAGCCCGCGCCGATTCAGAAGCCCTGTCAACGGATCCACATCCGAACTGTCCGCGTCGGAGCCGAGAAGTGAGAGGACGAACTGGCAGGCGAACGGGATGACCACGATCCCGGTGGCGATGATCAGACACAGTGCGGTGGCCAACGCAGGATCCGCGTAGACCGCAACCTTTCGGCCGACCACTGCCAGAACCACGATGGACAGCGCGATGTGAACCGCCTGGAGTCTCGCGTTGTGAAAGTACGCGATGTAACCACCGATCAGTACGAAGAGCACGCACTGGATCAACCCGATGAAAGGGTCGTTGTTCAAGAACACGCCGACGAATACGCCGACCTCGCAGTAGGCGACAAAGAAGTACGACCACCGACGCGTGATTTCGGGCAGAAGGCAGAAGAGCACGATCACCGCAATCGTGACGGCGATGATAACGGCGTTGACGACGCTGGTGACGTGGTTGTGCACGCCCGCGTCGCTGAAGCGCAGCAGAGTCATCGCAATGATGACCGTCGTCAGCGAGCCGATGACCAGCAATCGGACAGCTAGCTCCAGGCCCTTCGTGGCGAGGTATCGATTGAAACTGTCGAATTGATCAGGACGCCGATACCACTGAACCAGAAGGTCGAAAGCCGACTTCACAGCTGATTTTTCACGGCCACGCGGCGCGGGCAGAATCGACTGCAGTCGGTCCTGCCCGAACGATGTCATGCGCAGATCATAGGTGCGCAGACCGTCGTTCGGGATCAAGAGTGCAGGATCGAGGCGGCAAATTCAGGGTCGGTTGTCAGCGCCGAACGAGGTACGTGTCCATGATCCAACCGTGCTTCTCACGCAACTCCGCCCGGCGAGCGACGATCCGATCTTCGACGTCACGCAGTTTGCCGGAAATCAACTCCTCGTCCGGGGTCCCGAGGTACGCGCCCCACCAGATCTCGGCGTCGTTTTCGCTTACCTGAGTGAAGGTGCAATGCGCGTCGAGCATCACGACGGCATTGTCCACGCCGTCGGGCAATCCCTCGGCCAGTTTGCGGCCGGTCGTGATGTGGATGGGTTCGCCGATTCGGTTCAGGACGATCCGGTGTTGTGCAGCCAGCGACTGCACGCTGGTGATTCCCGGGATGACGGAGTAGTCGAACGAAACTCTCCCGCGAGCGAGCACGCGCTCGACGATCCGCAGAGTGCTGTCGTAGAGGGAAGGGTCACCCCAGACGAGAATCGCGCCGACGCCAGGTTCGGCCGCGAATTCCGCTTCGAATTTCGCGGCCCGACGCTCGTGCCAGTCCTCGACGACGCCCTCGTAGTCAGTCGGGGTTCGGTCCCGCGGCGGGTCCGTGATCTCGACCACCTTGTAGTCGAGGTGAACGTGCTCGTCGAGAATGCCGGTGCGCAAGTCGACCAGGGCCTGCTTCTCGTCACCCTTTCCGATGATGAAGAAGGTATCGGCCCTGTTCATGGCCTTGATCGCCTGAACCGTCACCTGGTCGGGATCACCAGCACCGATACCGATCACCAAGAGTTCGCGCATGTGCCGAGGCTATATTGCCGTGCGCCTTTATTAACCGCCGGAGGTTAATAAAGGCGCACGGCAGGGCAGGCCCTAGACTGATTCCCGTGACTGTCTCCACTGCTTACGAAGACCTCCTCCGGCTCGTCATGGAGACGGGTACCGCCAAATCCGATCGAACCGGAACCGGCACCCGCAGCATCTTCGGTCACCAGATGCGTTTCGATCTTGCCGACGGCTTTCCGCTCGTCACCACCAAGAAGGTCCACCTCAAGTCGATAGTCAACGAACTCCTGTGGTTCCTGCGCGGCGACTCCAACGTGGCGTGGCTGCACGAGCACGGCGTCTCCATCTGGGACGAGTGGGCCGACGAGAACGGTGAACTCGGCCCCGTCTACGGCGTCCAGTGGCGTAGCTGGCCCACCCCTTCGGGCGAGCACATCGACCAGATCACGCAGACCGTCGAGACTCTGCGCTCCAACCCCGATTCGCGGCGGATCATCGTTTCGGCGTGGAACGTCGCCGACATTCCGCAGATGGCCCTGGCGCCGTGCCACGCTTTCTTCCAGTTCTACGTCGCCGACGGCAAGCTCTCCTGCCAGCTGTACCAGCGCAGCGCCGACATGTTCCTCGGCGTTCCGTTCAACATCGCCAGTTACGCGCTGCTCACCCACATGATGGCCCAGCAGGCCGGACTCGACGTCGGCGAGTTCGTCTGGACCGGCGGCGACTGCCACATCTACGACAATCACGTTGACCAGGTGACCGAGCAGCTCGGCCGCGAACCGCTGCCGTTGCCGACCCTGAAGCTGAACAAGCGCGACTCCATCTTCGACTACACCTTCGAGGACGTGGAGATCGTCGACTATCAGCACCACCCCGCGATCAAAGCCCCGGTAGCGGTCTGACGATGACCGATCGCACAGTCACCCTCATCTGGGCGCAGGCCCACGGCGGCGTCATCGGCGCCGACAACTCGATCCCGTGGCGCGTGTCCGAGGACATGGCTTACTTCAAACGCGTCACCATGGGCCATCCGGTAATCATGGGGCGGCGCACCTGGGACTCCATTCCATCGAAGTTCCGTCCGTTCAGCGGGCGTCGGAACATCGTCGTCACACGCGATCCGCAATGGCACGCCGAAGGCGCCGAGGTGGTCCGCAGTCTGGACGACGCCCTGGCGTTGCCGGACGGTGACGTCTTCGTCGTCGGTGGCGGGCAAATTTATTCGGCTGCACTGCCATTCGCAACGCATCTACTGGTGACCGAGATCGACCTCGACATCGCCGGCGATGCTTTTGCTCCCGAGATCGGCCCCGAATGGAACCTGAAATCCGACGAGCCCTGGCAGACCTCGGAGAAGAGCGGCCTGCGCTTCCGCTGGTTGGAGTACACGCGCTGACCGACTTCCGCCGATAACGAGGCACCTCGCGAGTGAGTCGGTCATACTCCAAGAAGGACATTCACCGCTTCCGAGAGGTCTTCGATGGACAAGAAGTCACTGACCGCTCTCGCTCGCCAACAGTTGAAACTGGCGGGCTCGGCGACCAGCGGTCGCAGTTCACAAACCGTCTACGGTGGCCACCAGCGCAGCCTGCGACAAACGGTGATCGCGCTGAGCGCCGGCAAGAGCCTCGCCGAACACGACAGTCCGGGCGAAGCCACATTGTTGGTCCTGAGCGGGAAGCTGAATCTTGTATGTGGGAGCGACCAGTGGAAAGGATCCACGGGTGATTTCCTGACCGTCCCGGCCGACCGGCACAGCGTCGAAGCGCTCGAAGACGTTGCATTTCTACTGACCGTCGCCATGAAGGGCTGAAATCGGTAGCGTCTTCCGCGTGAGCGAAACCGTGATCGAAGTGTCCGTCGTCGCAGCCCCGTCCGTACTCTGGCCCGCGCTGCGCGACCCGTCGCTGATTCGACGTTGGTTCGGCTGGGAGTACGACGGACTCGACGACGAAATCAACCAGATCTACTCCACCGCTGAGGCCGACCCCGAAGCGTTGACGCTGAAACTCGGAAACGGCGACCGTTTCTCACTTCGCGAACAGGACGGCAAGACGGTCGTCCGCATCGATCGGCCGGCCAAATCTGCCGACGACGACTGGTACGACGACATCACCGAGGGCTGGACGACATTCCTCCAGCTGCTCAGATTCGCAGTGGAGCACCACGGACTGGCCGAGCGTAGAACCATTTATCTCGACGGCCTTCTGCTCCCCGGTGAGAACGTGGCAAGCGTCCTCGGGCTCACCGAAATCGAATTGGAAGCGGGAAGTCGGTACGCGGTGACAATCGCTCCCGGCGACTATTTCGAAGGCGTCGTCGATTACGTCACCGACCACCAATTCGGGTTGACAGTCGAGGATCTCGGCCCTGGCTTGCTGTCTGTCGCCACCCAGTCGGTGACGGCGCAGCGGCCCGACGGAGGCATGTCCATCCTGCTGACCACCTACGACCTGAGCGATGACGAGTTCGACGAGATCAAGCATCACTGGTCGTCGTGGTGGGAAGGTCGCCGCCAGGAGAGCTGACGTTCGGTGAGGCGATATGCTTCGACCATGGTCGAAGCTTCGGGTCACAGTCCGGCACGTACGTTCGGCGAGTTGCTCGACCGCCTGGGCGATTCCAATGCCGACATACCGACACTCCACCGCCTGCTCGAGGCGGTCCTGGTGGTCGGCTCCGGCCTGGACCTCGACCTGACGCTTCAACGGATCATCACCTCTGCGACAACGGTTCTGGATTGCCGCTACGGCGCCCTGGGGGTCGCGGCGCCGGGGGGCGGGCTCTCGGAATTCGTGTACGAGGGAATCTCCGGGTCCCAACGCGCGACCATGGGACATTTCCCCGAAGGTCATGGCGTGCTGGGTGTTCTGATGAATCACCCGCAGACTTTGCGTGTGGCCCATCTCGGCGACCATCCCGAATCGGTGGGATTCCCCGCAAATCATCCACCGATGGAGAGCTTCCTCGGGGCGCCGATCATGATGCGGGGAAAGGTGTTCGGAAGCATCTACCTGACCGAGAAACGGGGACAGGCCGAGTTCACCCAGGAAGACGAGGTCATTCTCGAAGCCCTCGCCATCGCAGCCGGTATCGCTGTGGAAAACGCCCGACTGTTCGAGCAGTCACGAACTCGTGAAAGATGGCTCACCGCAACATCTGCCATCCGCTCGCGGTTGCTGGCCGGTGACTCGCTCGAGGACGGCCTGCAACTTCTTGCCAGTCGCGTTCGGGACCTGACCGGCGTCGACGACGTGATCGTGGTGATCTGCGAGAACGGCTACGCACAGGTTCACGCCGCGGCCAGCGCCCGGACCACGTCACGTGGAGTCAGAATCCCGGCGACCACTTATCCGTTCGACGTGGTGCGGAGCAGTCGAAAGCTACAGGTACTCACCACTTTAGGCGCACTCACCGAACTGGTGCCGTCGGCTGGGAGTGCGGTCGTGGCACCGATGTGCGTCGCCTCGGGTGTAGTCGGCGCGGTCATCGTGGCGTCGAATTCCACCAACACGCACTGGGATCACGACGAACTGACCCGGATCGAGTCGATGGCCGAACTCGGCTCCGTTGCAATCGAGTTCGACGAGAAACAAAAGGCGCAACGCCTGTTGTCCGTTCTCGCCGACCGCGACCGCATCGCACGAGACCTGCACGACAACGTCATCCAGCGACTGTTCGCGAGCGGAATGAGCCTGCAGAGCACGCTTCCGGACGAGACCCTCCCGGAGTCGGCGCGCGCGATTGTCAAACGATCTCTCGAACAGCTCGACAAGACAGTCCGCGAGATCCGGACAACCATCTTCGATCTGCAGACTCCGACGGCCACCGATTCGTCGAGCCTGCGCCGACGCCTCCTCGATGTCATCGGCGACGCCACCGCACAGTCCGCGGTGACCCCGAGCGTCCAATTCTCCGGCGCCATCGACACTCTGGTGAATCCCGGGATCCACCAGCACGCCGAAGCCGTGCTGCGTGAGGGGTTGAGCAACGTCCTTCGGCATGCACACGCACGCCACATCACCATCGCTGTCACCGCGGACGTCGAATTTGCGATCACGATCGAGGACGACGGCGTCGGACTCCCCTCCGACTTCCACAAGAGTGGACTGCACAATCTGGAGCGCCGCGCCGAACATTGCGGCGGTACGTGCACGATCGTCAATCACGATCCGAGCGGTGCACGCCTGCTCTGGCGAGTACCGCTCGGTCGCACCAACTCGAATCGACCGAAATCCGGTCGTTAGATCCTAGCGACTGCCGCTACGGATTTCGGTCGCCAGCACCGCAGCCTGAGTACGACGCTGCATGCCCAGCTTCGAGAGCAGACGCGTCACGTAGTTCTTGACCGTCTTCTCTGCGAGGAACAATCGCGCGCCGATCTCCCGGTTGGTGAGCCCTTCTCCGATGAGGTCGAAGACTGCTCGCTCCTGATCGGAAAGTTCGGCCAACGGATCAGCTGTACGGTCGCTGCGGATCCGCTGCATCAGCGCCTCGGTTGCACGACTGTCGAGCAGTGAACCGCCGCGCCCGACTGTGCGGACTGCAGCGACCAAGTCGGTTCCGAGAATCTGCTTGAGGACGAATCCCGAGGCGCCCGCCATGATCGCGTCGAGCAACGCCTCGTCGTCGGCGTACGACGTGAGCATCAGGCAGCGGAGGTCGGGAAGCATCGAGCGGAGTTCTCGGCACAGTTCGACGCCGTTGCCGTCAGGCAGGCGTACGTCCAGAACAGCGACGTCGGCGTTGCTCTGCGGTACCACGGCCAGCGCTTCCCCCACGGACGCCGCCTCGCCCACCACCACGAAGTCCTCGACCCCACCGAGTAGGTCGAACAATCCGCGTCTGACGATCTCGTGATCGTCGACCAGGAATATCCGCGTTGTCATCGAACCCCTCCAAAAGACATCTCACGTCGAACGGTACCGGAGACGGTGGACTCAGAACTCATGGAATGCATTCTCTTCACTTGTTGACGTGCCGGACGATGAGAACCGGGCAATCCGCGGTGTGCAGGAGCGCCCGACTGGTCGATCCGAGGAGCATTCCTGCGAATCCGCCGCGCCCGCGACTGCCGACGACTATCAACTGCGCCGTCTCCGCGTATTCGCTCAGGACTCGGACCGGACGGTCACGCGCGACGACTCTTTCGACGACGACGTCCGGGTAACGCTCGGTGAATCCGGCCAATTGCTCGGCGAGGACAACTTCCTCACCCGTCTGGATGCTGCTCCACAGTGGGTCGTCGGGGGTGGCGCCCAACGAGGGCTGCACACTCACGTCGCTCCACACGTTGACGGCAATCAAGGTGGCGCCCCGCGCGGAGGCCTGCTCGAAAGCGTGCTCGACTGCCTCGATGCTGCTTTCGGATCCATCGACGCCGACGACGACGGGGCCCTCGGTCGGCGGTCGACCGTCGAGCGTCCGTCCTCGGACAACTGCAACCGGAGATTCGCCGTGCGAGACAACCGAGACCGTCGCAGAACCGACGACCAATCCGGTGAATTCGCCGTGCCCGCGAGGGCCGAGCGCAATGATGTACGCGCCCTTGGACAATTCGATCAGGCGATCGGAGACGCTGCCGTCGAGTAGTTCGGTGACGATCTCGAGGTCGTCGTCGATGCTTTGCCGCGCGAGAATCTGTGCGCTGTCCAGACGAGCGGTGGCAGTGCGCCGCAGTTCGTCCTTGAAGCTCTCGGCGAGGTAAGGCTCGGAGTAGTAGAAGGCTGGGATGTGCACCACCGTCGCGATGTGGAGCGGTCGACCGAGCGCCACCGCGGTCCTCGCCGCCCAGACGACAGCCGACGACGCCGATTCCGAACCGTCTACCGCTACGACGACGGGTTTGGTTGCACTCATGTTCGTCCCTCCACAATCGACCACAGAATCTCTTCGCCCTCACACTATTGCCCAATGACGGCAAAAAGGATTCATCAGCCGACGCGAGTCCCGAATCGGACATTGGGTGTTCGGGTGGACTGCGGCAACGGCCCCGCCAACATCCCTTTCGGGCGTCAACGAGGCCACCGGTGCCGGATTCGCACGCAAACCCTGGCTACTCGATCCACGTTAGGTGAAGAACCCGACCGGTCAGAAGTGAAAAAAGTCCTGTCAACAAGCGCCCAAAATCGGGTTTCGTACGCAGGAGATCCTGAACCACCTGCTCTGCTGTGCGCCTTTATTAACCGCCGGCGGTTAATAAAGGCGCACAGCAGGGTCAGTCACAAATCTTGCGGAACTTCTCGATCAGCTGCACTCGGCCGTTGCGGTCGGCCGCCAACGGCGTGACGTTGAGCGTCGTGACACCGGCTTCGGCGAAGGCTGCGACGCGTTCCTTGACGTAGCTCTCGGGACCGATCAACGACACTGCGCGAACCAGTTCGTCCGGCACTGCTGCGGCGGCTTCGTCCTTTTTGCCCGCGAGGTAGAGATCCTGGATCTTCTCGGCGGCCTCTTCGTAGCCGTAGCGCACCGCGAGATCGTTGTAGAAGTTCTTGCCCTTGGCGCCCATGCCACCGATGTAGAGCGCAAGGCTCGGGCGTACCCAGTCGAGCATGTGGTCGACGTCGTCACCGATGGCCAGTGCCGGCGACGCGTACACCTGAAGCTCACCGAGGCTCGGATCGCGCTTGGCCTTGCCCTTGGCGATCGGCTCACCCCACACGCTTGCTGCCTTCTCCGGATGGAAGAAGATAGGTTCCCAGCCTTCGGCGATTTCCGCCGTCAGCTCGACGTTCTTGGGTCCGAGCGAAGCGATCAGGATCGGGATGCGCTCACGCACAGGATGATTGATCAGCTTGAGCGGCTTTCCGAGTCCGGTGCCCTTCTCGGCGGGGAGGGGAACCTGGTAGTACTTGCCCTGGTACTCGACCTTCTCGCGGCGCCATACCTGACGGCAGATCTCGACGACCTCACGTGTGCGTCCCAGCGGAGCGTCGTACTTGACGCCGTGGAACCCCTCGATCACCTGCGGTCCGGAAGCGCCCAGTCCCATCACGAAGCGACCGTTGGAGACGAAGTCCAGGCCAGCCGCCGTCATGGCGGTCAACGAAGGGGTACGGGTGTAGATCTGAAAGATTCCCGAAGCGAGTTCGATGGTCGACGTCTTGGCCGCCAGGTAACCGAGCTGGCTGACGGCGTCGAAGGAATACGCCTCCGGGACGAAGGCGATGTCGAGGCCCGCCTTCTCCAGGTCACCGACCTCTTCGACGGTTTCGGCGAACCCGCCGCTGTAGTTCAAACCCATACCGATACGCACGTTGTAACCCCAATCCTGACGATTGCTGCCGTGTGCGACGCGCACACGAGCAGTGGTACTCCCATCGAACACTTACTCACATCGAACACTACGGAACCTGAGTCCGCATTCATGTGACTACCCCGTTCATATTCGATGACCGAAATGAACGGGGTAGTGGGAGAGCCTGTCGAGGGTCAGGATTCTTCGGGGCGAACCACCATGACGGGGCACTTGGCCGAAGCGATCAGGGTGTTGCTGGTCGAGCCGAGCAACATGCCGCGGAATCCACCGCGACCACGGCTTCCGACTACGACGAGCTGCGCTTTTGCCGACCAGTCCAACAGCCGTCCGCGTGGGTTGTCGAGGTATACCTCGCGCCGGACCTTCACGTCCGGGTATTGCTCGGACCATCCGGCCAAGCTCTCGCTGAGTACCGCGTGCTCTTCCTCTTCGAGAGACTGCGGGGCAAGCGCAGCGGCCCTCGGGTCTTCGAATGCCGCACTGCCGAGGTCACTCCACACGTGCAACGCCACCAACTCGACTCCGCGGAACGACGCTTCCTCGAAAGCCGCACCGACGGCCTGGGCGCTCAATGCGCTGCCGTCGACGCCGACCACTACGGGTCCTTCCGAGGGCACCGCACCATCGCGGTCCCGAACGACGATGACCGGACACTTGCCGTGACTGGCCACACCGACCGCGGTATTGCCGAGGACTGCTGTCGCCGCCTTGCCTGACGCCGACGCTCCGACGACTACCCGCCTGGCTTGTGCCGAACTCTCGATCAGCCACTGAGTTGCGCTGCCGATGGCGATTTCGGTGTGAACTTCGAGTTTCGGATCGATCTCACGGGCGAACTGTTCCGCCTCCGCCAAGATCGCTTTTCCGGCCTCTTCGACCCATTCGTACACCCCACCCGCGTCGACGTACGGTCCGCCGAAACCGTAAGGCGCGAAGTCGAGAGCGTGGATGATGTCGAGTCGCAATTCGCGCTGGGCGGCGATTTTCGCGGCCTCGCGGAGCGCTGTGGACGCAGTGTCCGAACCCTCGACTCCGACAACAACACTGTTATGTTCGCGTGAACTCATGTGCCCACCTTCCTGAAGAAGTAACCGAGCCACTTTCACTCTAACCATCCCACTTGTCCGGCTTTTTTGGGGTCGCCCCCTCTTCATTTCGGGGACTTAGGTCCCCGAAACTGTTGACGGATAGGAGAATTAGCAGAGCAATCAGGACCAGGTGTGAACAGGATCTCCCGTCCGCATGTTCTCCACGTAACCGCGGAGCATTCCGGTGAGCGCAGTCGAGCGGTCCGCGCCCGAGGCCTCCGCGTGCGCCACTTGCTCGCGTTGCCAGGCGGCACCGGTCTGCCGATTCATGCACCGCCCTTCGATCACGCCGAGGTACCGATCGCGGGCCGCGGCGGACAATCCGAAGTCGGCCAAACCCTCGTCCGCCAACGGCAGCAGCCTTCGCAGGACCAACTCGTCGGCACCGACCCAACCGATCTCCGGCCAGTACAGGGTGGCGTCGAGTCCGTACTTGGCGCCGATGTGCAGGTTCTCTTCGGCCGCATGGAACGACAGGTGCGACCACACTGGCCGCTCCGCGTTCACCAATGCGCGAACGGTTCCGTAGTAGAAGGCCGCATTGGCCATGATGTCGACGACGGTCGGCCCGGCCGGCAGCACCCGATTCTCGATACGCAAGTGCGGCTTGCCATCCGAGCAGTCGTAGACAGGCCGATTCCAGCGATAGACCGTGCCGTTGTGCATCTGAAGCTCGCTCAACTCCGGAACCCCGCCCGCCGCGAGCACTTCCAGTGGATCGGTGTCCGAGACATCAGGGAGCAGCGCCGGGAAGTACCGTGAATTCTCCTCGAACAGGTCGAGAACCGAATGGATCCACCGCTCACCGAACCACACTCGCGGTCGCACACCTTGGTTCTTGAGCTCGAAAGTTCGGGTGTCCGTTGCCTGTTCGAAGATCGGAATGCGTGATTCGTGCCAAAGCGCCTTCCCTGCCAGGAAAGGAGAATTGGCCGCAAGCGCCACCTGTACTCCGGCCAGACACTGCGCGGCATTCCAGTGCGCTGCGAATTCTTCCGGCGCGACGCGCAGGTGCAACTGCATGGACGTACAAGCCGCCTCCGGCACCACCGAATTGGTGTCGGCCCGAAGGATTTCCACGTCGCCACCGGGTAGCGCGACACCTTCGACGTCGAGTTCGATGTCCTCTCCTCGCGCGGCAAAAATTTGCTCGTTGAGCAATTCGTAGCGCTGGTTGGCGGTGATCCACTCACGATCGAGATGCTCGAGCTGCAGGGTCGGCAGCATCCCGATCATCACCATCTCGGCGTCGTGCGCGTGGATTCGCGCGTCTGCGACGTCGAGGGACGCCCGCAGTTTCTTCTCCAATTCGAAAGTCGCATCACCGGTGAGTGGGCCGGGCTCGACGTTCATCTCGACGTTGAACTGTCCGAGCTCGGTTTGGAAAACCGCAGAGTCGTCGATGGATTCGAGCACTTCACGGTTGGACATCGCGGGCGTCATCTCGCCGGTCACGAGGTTGAACTCGATCTCCATGCCCAACAGCGGAGCGGGCTTGTCGACGGCGTCTCGGAAGTCACCACCGTCGAGCATCTGCTTCATGGCGTCGACGCACGAGCGCACCTTCTTACGAAAGAGCCTACGGTCGGCTCTGGTGAATTCTCGCGCCGTGACCTCTGCACCCATTGCGCATTCCCCCTTCGACGATCAACGTCACTGAAGGCTATCCGTCCGGTGTCACCGACAAACGAGAACTGCGGTGGCACCGGGAAGAATTTCCCGGCGCCACCGCAGTTCTCCGAAAGTTTCTTCTACGAGTTGTCGACCCAGGTGACAGCTACGCCGCGAGCCTGCAGCCACGCTGCGGGATCGACCTTTGCGCCGTTCTCGGCAACCTCGAAGTGCAGGTGCGGGCCGGTGGACTGGCCACGGTTACCCACGGTGGCGATCTGCTGGCCGGCGTTGACGCGCTGGCCGACGTTGACCTGGTAGTCGTTGACGTGGCCGTACGTGGTGACCGTGCCGTCGTCGTGCTGGACGCGGACCCAGAGGCCGAAACCTGACGCCGGGCCGGCGTCGATGACCTGGCCGTCGGCTGCAGCCAGAATCGGCGTACCGATCGGAGCCGCGATGTCGAGGCCACCGTGGTGTGCTCCCCAGCGCGAACCGAAGGTGGAGGTCAGCGTTCCGGACACCGGCTGCACGGTACGAGCTGAGGTGCCGGGGTTGATCCCAGCGAGGAACTGCTGTGCCTGCGTGTTGAGGTCGGCAGCAAAATCGGGAAGCTCGGGGATGTCGAGAGCCGGAAGTGCCGCCAATTCAGCCGGAACGACAACGCCCTCGGGGAGCAGACCCTGCGGGATTTCGATGCCGGCGATGGTCTGTGTTGCCGGCGCCGCAGCAGCGGTTCCTGCGCCCATCTGGCCTGCACCGACGAGGAGTGCACCGGTAGCCGCAGCTACGACACCTGCCTTGACACCGGCACCAGGGCCAGCCGACGGGGTGCGGTGGCGGCCGCTTGCTGCCTCGGGATCGATCTCGAAGACAACATCGTCATTGCCCGTGCGGTGGTGGTTTCCCACAGTGTGTACTCCGTCAGTCGTCGGCGTGCAGCGTCCTTCTGATGAAGCCCGCTCCTCTGTCTGCCGAAGAATGTAACAGTTTGATCAAGGCGGCCGCCACCGTTACCCGATCTTGACCAAAACTATTTCTCGCCGTTCTGTCGGCTGGCGTCCAGTTCTGACTTGAATGCGTCGTATCGTGCCCGGTGAGCGGGTCGACGCCGGATGATCGCCCACGCGATGCCCAGAACCACGAACCAGATCGGCGTGACGAGAAGTGCCTGCAGGGTGTCGTCCTTGGTTGTCAGTGCCCAGAGGATGAAGACGAAGAACGCGAGCACGACCCAGCACATCACGATGCCGCCGGGCATCTTGAACTTCGACGCCTCGTGCAGGTGCGGACGACGCTTCCGGTACACCATGTAGCTCGCCAGGATGATCGTCCACACGAACATGAACAGCAGCGCCGAAATGGTCGTGACGACGGTGAAGGCCTCGATCACGGAATCGCCCGAGAACAGCAGGATCAACGACGCCAGCAGGAAGATGCACGAGAACATCAGGGCGTTCGCGGGGACCTTGCGTGAGTTCAGCTTGCCGAGGGCCCTCGGTGCGTCGCCCTCCTGCGCAAGGCCGAACACCATGCGCGAGGTGGAGTAGATACCCGAGTTGGCCGAAGATGCAGCGGAGGTCAGCACGACGAAGTTGATGACAGAAGCAGCGATGCCGAGGCCGGCGAGTGTGAACATGGCGACGAACGGACTCTTGTCTGCGCTGATTTCACGCCACGGAGTCACCGCGATGATCACGGTCAGTGCAACGACGTAGAACAGCAGGACACGAATGGGGATGGAGTTGATGGCCTTCGGCAGATTCTTCTCCGGGTCTTTCGCCTCGGCTGCCGTCGTGCCGACGAGCTCGATACCCACGAAGGCGAACACGGCGATCTGGAAGCCGGCGACGAAGCCCATGAATCCGGTCGGGAACATCCCGCCGTCGTTCCAGAGGTTGTCGATACCGGAGGTGGCACCGTTCGGCGCCGTGAACCCGGAGACGACCATGACGATGCCGACGACGATCAGGCTGACGATGGCGATGATCTTGATCAGCGCGAACCAGAACTCGGTTTCACCGAAGGCGCGAACGGTCGGGAGATTGAGGAGCAGCAGCGCCGCGATCGTCAGCAAAGCAGGAATCCACGCCGCGAGCCCTGGCCACCAGTACTTGAAGTACCCGGAAATCGCGATGACGTCCGCGATGCCGGTGACGATCCAGCAGAACCAGTAGGTCCAGCCGGTGAAGAATCCCGCCCAGGGGCCCAGCAGATCCGCGGCGAAGTCGGAGAACGACTTGTACGCCATGTTCGAGAGCAGCAGCTCCCCCATCGCCCGCATGACGAAGAAGAGCATGAATCCGATGATCATGTACACGAAGATCACGGAAGGCCCGGCGAGCGAGATCGTCTTGCCCGATCCCATGAACAGTCCGGTGCCGATGGCACCACCGATGGCGATCAGCTGGATATGCCGGTTGGACAGCTGACGTGAGAGGTGGGGGTCTTCGCCGGACGGCTTCGTCAGGTCTGGTGTATTCGCGTGGTCGGACACGGAGGATCCCCCTCGTCGTTCGGTTCATCCGGGGCATCGAAATCGTGCCCGTCGGGGGAACCTCGGAAAATGTGCTCTCTCAAAGTACGCGTGCACTGGCTCACATCACGCATCGGAAAGCGGACGCCGATAACCTGTCGAGGTGAACACTGACAGCACGGCCCATCAAGACGGACATATCGCCGCGACGCTGTTCGATTTCTCCGGAACCCTCTTCCGTTTGGAGGAGAGCGACGATTGGACCGAGCACCTCGTCGATCACCAAGGCGATCCGCTCGACGTGCACGCTCAAGCCGAGCTGATGCGTCGGATGACCGCGCCGGTGGGCAGAACCGTGGAGATGGACGAAGCGGGGATCTACGCGTGGGAGAACCGCGACCGGGATCCGAAGTTGCATCGTCAGGCTTACCTCGACGTGTTGAGTAAGTCCGGGGTGCCCGATCCGGTTCGGGCCGAAGCTTTCTACGCCCTGCTGGTCGATCCGGATCAGTGGTCGCCGTACCCGGATACCGGCGAGGTCCTGAAGTCACTGTCGGAGAAGGGCATACGCACTGCCGTCTTGAGCAACATCGCCTTCGACATCCGTCCGGCGTTCGCCGACCGCGGCTGGGACGTCTGGGTCGACGAGTTCGTTCTCTCGTTCGAGGTGGGTGCAGTCAAGCCCGAACCGGCGATCTTCGAGTACGCCCTCGCACAACTCGATGTGGATGCGGCGCAGGCTCTGATGGTCGGTGACAGCGACATCGCCGACGGCGCTGCCCGTGACGTCGGTTGCCAGTTCGCACTCGTCGATCCCCTGCCGACGACCGAACGCCCGCACGCGCTACTCGACGCAGTGCGGAAGTTCGGGCTTCTGTAGGGAGCGCTCAGACACCTTCGGTGAGTTCGCGCAACGACGCGTAGCGCTCGCGCACGTGGGGAGCTGGTTCGGCGTCGAATCGTCGCTCTTTCGGTTTCGGCCACACCGGCGGCTGCGTGTCCCCGGACAGTGCCCATGCTGCTTGCCTGCATGCCCCTTCGGCGACGTACTCACCCGGAGCAGGGATCACGACCGGCACTCCGAGAATTGCCGGCGCGATCTCACAGAGAGCGCGCGACTTCGCTCCGCCTCCCACGAGGAGAACTCGCTTCACCTCGACGCCTTGACGAACCAGGTCGTCGACGCCGTCGGCCAAGCCGCACAGGAGCCCTTCGATTGCGGCTCGTGCAAAGTGCGCAGGCGTCGAGTTCTGCAGCCGGAATCCGTGCATGGCCCCCGTGGCGTCAGGGCGGTTGGGCGTCCGTTCACCCTCGAAGTACGGAATCATGACCAGCCCGTCGTTTCCGAGGGGCGCCGTCGACGCCAACCGCGACAGTTCGGCGTGATCGACACCGAGAATGGACGCCGTCGCATCAAGAATGCGCGCGCCGTTGAGAGTGCACACCAGCGGCAAGTGCAGGCCGGTTGCGTCCGCGAATCCTGCCACGTTCCCGCCGGGATCATGCGTGGGGGTGGCCGATACAGCCGAGACGACGCCGGATGTTCCGATCGAGATGATCACGTCACCGGGAACTGCCCCCAAACCCAGTGCGGCTGCGGCATTGTCACCGGTGCCAGGCCCGACAATACCTCCGGAACGTGTACTTCCGATCTTTTCGTTCGGCGATGCAACTCGGGGAACATGCGGGGTTCGACCGCGAAATGCCAACGCCAGCAAATCTTTACGATATTCGCGCGTCGAGGCAGCATAATAGCCGGTTCCACTGGCGTCGCCCGCGTCGGTGGCAAGCTCCTCGATCGAGACGGACCCACCCAACTTCCAGGACAACCAGTCATGCGGAAGACACACCGCGGCAGTGCGATCGGCGTTGCCGGGTTCGTGATCTGCCAGCCATCGAAGCTTGCTTGCCGTGACCGCGGCGACCGGAACTACACCAACTGCGTCGGCCCACGCCTTGGGTCCGCCGAACTCTTCGACCAGATCGGTCGCAGCCTTCGCCGAGCGAGTGTCGTTCCACAGCAACGCCGGTCTGACAACCTCGCCGCCACTGTCCAGACACACCATGCCGTGCTGTTGAGCTCCGACCGATACGGCTGCGACGTCGCCGAGCCCACCCGCCGCGGCGATTGCACTGTCCATCGCCTCGAGCCAGCATGCCGGATCTATCTCGGTACCGACGGGGTGCGCCGCCCGCCCTTCTCGTACCAGCTCTCCCGAATCGGCATCACGGACAATGACTTTGCACGACTGGGTGGACGAATCGATACCGGCTACGAGGGTCACACTGGCGTCCTTTCCGAAGGACCGTCAGCTCGCGTTGGCGACCGCGGGCATCCGGTTGCTGCGCTTACGCAGCGATCGCACATATTCTGCGCGCTCGGTCTCCGTCATTCCACCCCAGATGCCGTACGGCTCGTGGACGGAGAGTGCGTGTTCGCGGCACTGCTGGAGTACAGGGCACGTCGCGCAGACCTTCTTGGCGTTGCGTTCACGGTTCTCGCGGGCGTGTCCACGCTCGCCGTCCGGATGGAAGTACACCGCGGAATCGTGCCCGCGGCACGCTCCCTGCAGCTGCCAGTCCCACACTTCGGCGGTCGGGTACGGCATCGGAAGGTGCTTGTGCATGATGGCGACCTCAATTCCTTACTCGGGTGACACGGATTCGGGTGACTCTGGGCTGACGCCGGGTCGGACTTATCGACGCCTGGCCGATTGGCCGAGTCGATGTGCACAGACCGTTGCGAGTTCGCCGGTGACCGGCGGAGTCAGCGCTACGACGCCGTCGTCGAGAATTGCCTGCAGCCTGCGGAAATACTCGTCCGGGGCGAGGCCGAAGGTTACGAAGATCTCTTCGTCAGGTCCACCGTCGAACTGCTGCCACTTACGTGCGAACTCGACGATCTCTTGTGTATCGGTGCGGCTCATCAGGTTCTCCCCTGTTTGTGCGCCCTGCTTCACAGAAACTGCGACTCGTCTCCTCGGACGCCCGTGGCAGTGAGTCAAGACACAGACTATGCCTACTTCTGCTTTTTCACAAGACCTACTTACGTCTTTTTGTGGACAAAGTATGCGAACTTTCGCACGCTGAAGTTACCGACGAGGAATGCTTGAATAGGACAATGACCCGACCGTCCACGACTCCGGCTACCGCGGGAGAGGTATTCACGCTGATACGCAGCGGTTCCGCGACCACGCGCAGCGAGATCGGGAAGCTCACCGGCCTGTCCAGGACGGCGGTATCGGCCAGGGTTGCAGCACTTCAATCGCTTGGTTTGATCGCCGATGACGACGAGGGCCCGTCGACAGGCGGTCGGCCGCCGTCCACTCTCACGTTCGCGAACTCGTCCGGCGTGGTTCTCGTCGTGGCAATCGGTCGATCGCGGGCACAACTTGCCGTCACCGACCTGGCGGGCACGATCCTCGCGGCAGAAGACATCGACAAGTCGGTCGGGGTCGGCCCCGACGAACTGATGCCCGAAATTGCCGAGCATCTTTCGTCACTACTGGCCCAGGTCCACCGCGCGTCTACCGAGGTCATCGGAATCGGACTGAGCATTCCCGGAACGGTCGACGTCGCCGCGGGAGCAAGCCTCGACTCTCCGATGATGGCGGGGTGGGACGGAGTCGCGCTTGCCCCCTATCTGGCATCGGTGACCACGGCTCCGCTGTTCGCGGACAACGATGCCAACGTGATGGCTCTGGCCGAATTGAGCGAGCGACGCGAGAGTGCGCCCAACCTCCTGATGATCAAGGCGTCAACCGGCCTCGGCGCAGGAATCGTCATGGGCGGAGTCCTCCAACGCGGTTCACTCGGAGCGTCCGGCGAGATCGGGCATACCAAAACCGCTGCAGCGCGGGGCATGAAGTGTCGCTGCGGCGACGTCGGCTGCGTCGAAACTGTCGCCAGCGGTTGGGCTCTCGTGCACGCCCTCCGAGATCAGGGCCGAAGCGTCGGTCACGTGCGTGATGTCGTTCGCCTCGCCCTGGACGGCGACAGCGAAGCCCGCCGGCTCATCAGAAGCAGCGGCCGACTGATCGGCGACGTCATTTCCGGCGCGGTCAATCTCCTCAATCCCGAGGTCCTGATCATCGGCGGCGACATGGCCGAGGCGGACGAACTCTTCCTCGCCGGGCTTCGGGAGTCCGTCTACGGCAACGCAACGGCGCTTGCCACCCGAAAGCTTCAGATCGCTTCGGTCAGCCACGGCGCACAATCCGGCATCCTCGGTTGTGCGGTTCTCGTCCTCGACCATCTGCTCAGCGCCAGGGAAATCGATCTGCGGATCGCGGCGTCACTCCACACGTGAGTCGCTGACTTCTCGCACGCTCCGCATCAAAAAATCAGACTTTTCCGGCATCGCTTGTGTTGACGCTCACACTTCTGCATAATTCATTACCTACCGATCATTCGGTTGTCGATATCGACGATGAGATCGCGCAGGAACGCTCCGAGTCAGCCAAAAGCATGCACCGAGCACACCGGCAACGTCGCAGATCGAACAGCGTTTCTCCCCTGTTCCGACTTCGCAGTTTCACCGTGTCGGTGAACCACGTGACTGGCAGAAAGTAGCTCGATGACCACAACCAGAACTGGCACCAAGCCCGCCGCGAAGGAATACGACCGCGCCGCGATGGCGTCGATGGTCGGCACCACCGTCGAGTGGTACGACTTCTTCATCTACGCCCAAGCTGCAGCCCTGATCTTTGCCGACCTGTTCTTCAAGCCGATGGGCTCGGCAGGCCAGATCGTCTCCTACGTCACGGTCGGCATCAGCTTTGTCTTCCGTCCTCTCGGTGCCATCGTGGCCGGCTATCTCGGCGACAGGCTCGGCCGCAAACGTGTCCTGGTCGCGACGTTGGCGATGATGGGTGCCGCGACGGTTCTCATCGGCGTGCTGCCGACGTATGCATCGATCGGAATCTGGGCACCGATCCTGTTGATCCTGCTTCGCGTCGTCCAAGGATTCTCGACGGGCGGCGAATGGGGCGGGGCCGCTCTTCTTGCCGTCGAACACGCACCCACCAAGCGTCGAGGATTCTTCGGAGCGTTCGTACAGATGGGAGTACCGCTCGGAATGTTGCTCGCCACCGGCGTTTTGGCACTGTGCACGTTCACCCTCACGGACGAACAGTTCACCACCTGGGGATGGCGAGTGCCGTTCCTGCTCAGCGTCGTGTTGATCGGCGTCGGCTTCTACATTCGAAGCAAGGTCAGCGAGTCACCCGTATTCGCCGAACTCAAGGAACGCCGCACCGAGAGCAACACGCCTATCCGAACTCTGTTCAAGAAACACCCGAAGCAGGTCGTACTCGCGGCGCTGTCCTTCATCGGCACAAACGGCAACGGCTACATGGTGATCGGCGGATTCATCGTCGCGTACGCAACCAAGACCTATGGCCTGGGTAAGACCGAACTACTGATTGCCACGCTCGCAAGTGCCGTCACGTGGGGCGTTTTCACCATGATCGGCGCCTACTGGTCGGATCGACGCGGCCGCACCACGGTGATGAACGTGGGCAACCTCGCAATGGTCCTCTTCGCGGTGCCGTTCTTCCTCCTCATCGACACCGGGAATCTCGGCTGGATCTACGTGGCGATGATCCTGTTCTCGGTCGGACTCGGGCTGTCGTACGGACCTCAACCCGCGTTGTTCGCCGAACTGTTCCCGGCTTCGATCCGTTACAGCGGTGCGTCGATCTCCTACGCGGTAGGCACCATCTTCGGCGGCGCCTTTGCTCCCACCGTCGCACAGTGGCTCCTCGGCAAGACCGGTGGCACCCTTGCCATCTCGATATACCTCGCCCTGCTGGCCGCGGTCTCGTTCGTCGCCACGATGCTCATCAAGGATCGATCAGGACGAGACCTGATGGTGTAATCGACCTGAATGTGGACGCCCAACGGCGTCGCGATGCCGGAGTTTGTCAGCCGAACTTTCGAAAGGCGAACTCCGGCAACTTCTTCGCAGCATTCGCTGTGCGCACGATCTTGTGGTTCTTGCCTCGCATCAGCGCCAGTTGGATCCGCGATTCGATCCAGAACGCGCCGCGAGGCGAGCGGTTCCAGGTCTTGTGCAGCAACGTCTTCGTCGCTGCGACGGCGTCCGGCGAGCGAACCGCGATCTGCGACAGCAGTTCCTGCGCCGGCTTGATCGGATTGTCGCTGACTCCGCTCACGAACCCCCACTCGAGAGCCTGATTTCCGTCGAACAGTTCAGCAGTCATGGCGAGGCGTTTCACGACGTCCATTGCCGCGAGTTCGCGCATCGTGACCGTTCCGGTCATGTCGGGGATCAATCCCCACTTCGCCTCCATCACCGAGAACGTGCAATCGGGGGTGGTGAATCGAAAGTCTGCGGCGAGCGCCAATTGCAGTCCCCCACCGAAGCAGTGCCCGTGAACGACCGCGATGACCGGCACGGGCAATTCGCGCCACACCCAGCACGCGCGTTGGAAGAGGTTGGTCTTCTGACCGGGAAACTTCGCGAAGGCCTTTGCCATCCGCCTCGGCTGCTTGCCCGCAGAAGCGAAGTCCAACCCGGCCGAGAATGCGTCACCCGCGCCTTGCAGAACCACGCCCCGAATCGAACGATCGGTTTCGATCGTTCGAGCGGCATTCACCAGCGCGTCGAGCATGTCCAGATCGAGACCGTTGAGTTTCTCCGGTCGGTTCAGCGTCACGTACGCCACCGACTGCACTACCTCGACACGAACACGATCACTCACGGCAACTCCTCCGATTCGACATATCCCCGACGAACTTACCTGAGAGTAAGTTCCCCGGGGATTCGTCATGCCATCTCGGCAAGAAGTTCCATGGTCTCTTGCCCGGCCGGGTCCGAATCAGTGGATGACGGTACGGCCACGACGGTGTCCACACCCGCCGCTCGGTACGCCTCGAGTTGCGCGCGAGCATCGGCCGGAGTCCCGACGATTCCCACCGTTGCCACCATCGCGTCCGAGACCTGGCTCAAGAGCTCGCGCGGCGCGGCCCCGGCCCTGGCTGCCTCGATCACGTCCGCGAAGCCTGCGCGGACGAACATGTCCGAGTATCCGGGGGCAGCGAGATACGGCACGAGTCCACGTCTGAGTTGATCGATCGACATCTGAGTTGGGCCTTCGGTTGCCACGGCCGCCGGCGCCCACACCGACACCTGGGGCATCACCGTTTCCGTCTCAGCCGCGATCTCCTTGCACCGTGTGATCAGACGACCGGCCTGCTCCGCACTCACCAGATTGAGCACCAGTTCGTCACCCAACTCCACGGCGGCCCGAAGAGCCTTGTCTCCGAATGCCGCAACGATCAGCCGCCCACCTGGCGGCTGAAGTCGCAGCCGATATCCGCTGGTCCGCATCACCGTTCCGGCGACTTCGCCCCGCTCACCGTTCATCAGCGCTCGCACACCGCGGGCGGACTCCGCAAGTGCACGTGCCGCCCCGGATCTGCTTCGCCCATGCCATTTCTCGACCACGACAGTGCTGGAAGTACCCAACGCGATCGATACGTCACGCCCGGTCAGGTCGGATACCGACGCCGCCCCGATCGCGATCATCGCCGGATCACGAACCGTCACCGCGAGCGGGCCGACCACTAGTTCGGAGTGCTCGAATCCGGTGCCGACTGACGTCGCCAGAGCAAAGGCGTCGTACGTCGCCATCTCCCCCACCCACACTCGGCCGAACCCGAGTCTGTCGGCGAGGCGTGCAGTAGCGGTCACCTCCTGCTGCGGACGGTCCTGCCACAACCCCAGGGAGATGTCGATGGTCGGCAAACCTCTACTCGAAGTCGGAGACAAGACCCATTCCCTCCAACAGTGTCGGACGGTCGTAGTACTCGAGCCACTCGGTGATCCGTCCGTCTGCCATGCTGAGGATTCCGACAACAGGAACGACGCCATGGGTACCGTCGAAGTGGAAGTCGTCCACTCGCTGCACAAATACCCTTCCGTCGATCACGCCGAGAGACTCGATCTTCAGTGTGATCCGTTCACACTTGCTTGCCAGTAACGCAATTCGGCCCGCAACGGCATCCTTGCCGACAAGAGGTTCCTGCATGACGCTGTGGAGCACACCGTCTTCGGCGAACAGGTCGACGACGCGTGTCCAGTCCATGACGTCCCACGCCTGGAACATCTCACGCGCCAACGCAAGCTTGTCACTGTCGTTCATCACACTCATGCCACACTCTTCTGTCGAAGCTCACGCTTGAGGATCTTTCCGGTCGAATTGCGCGGCAGTTCTTTCCGAATCTCCAGCCGCTCGGGAAGTTTGTACGACGCAATGCGCTTGTCCTTCAGGAACGCGACCAGAGCGTCCAGCTCGAGTTCCGTCTCGGGCCGCAGCGTGACCACTGCTGCGACGCGCTCACCGAGTACTTCGTCGGGGTCGCCGATGACGGCCACATCCGCAACGGCCGGATGCTCGGCGATCAATCCCTCCAGTTCGGCTGGGGCGATGTTCATTCCGCCGCGGATCACGAGGTCCTTCCCCCGGTCCAGGTAGCGGAGAAACTGCCCGTGATCACCGGCAATCTCGAAGATGTCTCCGGTGCAGAGGAATCCGCGTTCGTCGAACGGAGACGGCCGATCGCCGAGATAGCCGGCAAAGACCGTCGGTCCGCTGATTCGCAACTCACCCGGGTGCCCGACTTCGGTGATGTCCTCGCCGGTGACCGCGTCGACCAAGCGCACGTCCATCCAGTCGGAGATTCTTGTGCTCCAGCGAAAGTTCTCGACACCGAAGCGGGGGAAGTACCGTGCGCGGTCGTCCGGATCCGGCATGTCCGCAGGCGAGGAGAGCAGACTGATGCCTTCGTTGGATCCGAAGAAGTTGATGACTCCGATTCCGTATCGCTCCTGCCATCCCCGGACCATCGGAGGTTGCAGTGGCACCGAACCCGAACCGATCCGAGTCAAGCTCGACAGGTCGACCGCCGCGAGCATCGACTCGTCGGCGAGCAGCATCCACAACAGCGCAGGCGGCGCTACCGTGTACGTCACGCGCTCGGCCTCGATCTGCCCGAGGAAAACTCGAAGATCGAACGGGTGGTGCTGTACCAGTACACATCCCGTGCGGAGCCACGGCAGGAACATTCCGTTGATTCCGGCCATGTTGACCATCGGGAACGGGTTCAACAAGACGTCGCCGACGACGATGTCGGGAGCGTCGATCGTGGCCCAGCAGATGGCCAGCCACTCGTAGTGCGAACGTGGGACCCCTTTCGGTTCGCTTTCGGTCCCGGAGGTCCAACAGATCGTCATCGCATCGTTGGGGTCGTTGGGATCTTCGGTGATTCGTACATCCAATTCACTGCGCTGTGTTTCGGTGGCCGCCCGAGGACTCAGCCCCACGACGCCGGTAGGAAGCTCAGCCGGAAGCTCTGATTCGGGAGCGTAGGCGAACACCGATCTCAGAGAAGGAATCCGGGATCTGATTGCAGCGATCTCCGTAGCAGGGAGTCTGTCACCAAAACTGGGTACGGTGACAAATGCTGCAAACGCCGCCTGGTTTGCCATTCCTTCCACTTCACGTTCGCGGTACTGCATGGGCAATGGCGAGACCACGATCCCCAGAGACCACGCTGCAAGGTAGACCTCGACCAATTCGACGGTATTGGGCATCTGCACGCCCAGAACATCTCCCCGGCCCAAACCCCCCTCGGAGAAGCCGGCAGCGAGCGCGATGACTTCGCTCTCCAGTTGGTTCCAACTGAGGCGTCGCGGATCTCCGCCGGACAACTCGCTCCGGTTCGCCGGATCAACCACGGCAAGTTCGTCACCGCGTACCCGCACCTGCGCCCGGAACACCTGATCGATCGTCTCGTCGGACCACCACCCTTTCGAGGTGTATTCGTCCACCTTGACGCGAGGATGCAATCCCCTGTGTGCCTTGTTCATTCGCGTACTCGTTTCAGTTCTCGTAACGGCCGGAAATGTCGATCACGTCGCCCTGCTTCTCGAACGCCTGGGTAGCGGCGTTCCACTCGAACGGCTGGAATGCCAGGATTCCCAATGCATGGTCCGCGGTCATCGTGAATTTGATTCCGTCGATGAACATCGGCGGGTGGTAGTCCTGCGTTCGTGCGGCACTCATGATGCTGGCGCGTGAGAGTCCGTCAGACGACTCAGAGGCCCGAGTGAAGTTGTCCACCAACAGGTCACCGATGGCCCAGCCGTTCACGGTGTAGCTGTTGGTCGGGGAATCGGCACCGTGAGCAGCCGCACCGGCCAGGTAGTCACGTACCGCCGCGTCGTCCTTGTAGAGGGCGTTGTTTGGATCCTTGAGCCACACCATCACCTGCTGCCCGTCGGCAGCATCACCGGCGGGCGCATACAGCGTCGCACCGTCGACGCAGTTCGACGGTTGAATCACGGTGTCGGGCTTCCATCCGACACGTCCGATCGCCTGGGTGATCGCGAGGCAATCGGTGGTGACACCGGCCACCACCAATACCTCGGCGCCACTGGCTTTGAGGGTCGATGCCGCCGTCTTGGGGTCGGTCAGCGCCTCTTCGGCTGCGATCTCGAAGTTCGTTCCTTCGATCGCGGACTTGAAGCCGTTGGCGATCCCTTGTCCGGACTCGGTCTGGTTCGTGGCCAAGGCAACCTTGGCGCCGCTCGGATACTTCTTCTTCAGGCTTTCGACCACTACCTCCATCTCGACGCCCGGATCCGGTAGATACTCCGTGGTCCACGGAAAGTCTTCGATCACCCGGAACTCGGGCATGCCTGCCTGCGCGAAGAGCAGTGGAACACAGGCAGTGGTCTGGTCGTCCGCGATGGCGTTCAACTGGCCTGCTCCGAACGTGCCCAGAACGTCGACCTTGTCCTTCTGAATGAACTCTCCGACATTGGCTTTGGCGCGCTCCGGCGAGAAGGCATCGTCCTTGACCACGACGTCGAGCTTGACGCCGCCGACGCCGCCGGCCGCGTTCTCGACCTCGAACCGTGCTCGCATTCCTTCGATCACGTTGCCGACCGCGTCGGCGAGCGGGCCGGACGTCGGCCCACTCCACCCCACCGTGAGTTTGTCGGTGATCGGCGCCGCGGCACCACTGGGATCGCTGCAGTCGTCGACCGATACTGCTCCGGCCGAGGTCGACGTGTTGCTCTCTGCGTCGGAGTTACCTCCGCAGGCCGAAAGGAGTAGTGCCGCAGCGGCGATGACTGCGGGAATCGTGGTCTGCCTTTTCATATCGTCCAGTTCCTTGCTGTGAGTTGAGAGAAACGAGAGTGGGCGAGGGAGACGGCGCTCAGGTGCGGGGTTCACCTTCGCGATACTTGGGATGATCTGCGGGAACCACGAGGACAAACCGTCGGAGAACGCTGTTGATCCGGCCGACGATTCCGTCCGGCATCAAGAACACGATCGCGATCAGCACCGCGCCGAACACCACTCCCGACACGGGGCCGTCGGTGACGCTTCCGGTGTAGTACGGCAGGAACACCACTGCCGTAGCCCCGACGATCGGGCCGAATTGCGTTGCGATTCCGCCCAACACCAGTCCGGTGATGAACTCGATCGACTTCATCAACGAAAAGGACTCGGGTGAGAGCGCGCCGATGTACATCGTGAACAGCGAACCTGCCAGACCGGTGATCGCGCCGGAAAGTCCGAAAGCGAGAATCTTGACCCGCGCGACGTTGATGCCGTTTGCACTCGCCGCAATCTCGTTGTCGCGCACCGCAACCATTGCCAGACCGAATCGACTCTTGACGAGATTGCGGATCAGGAGCATGACCACTGCCAGCGTCACTACCGAAACCCAGAAGATCCAGAGATAGGTGTCCGCGCGGGTCAAACCCGTCCATTTCGGCGGGACCAGAAGATTCGCACGAACGACCATGCCGGCCGCGCCACCGGTGAGATCCCCGGTCTTGCGGATCACTTCGGGAAACGCCACAGCGGCGGCGAGGGTAACGAGGGCCAGATACAGCCCTTTGATCCGCAAGGAGGGAAGCCCGACGAGAAGTCCTAGTACGAAACACAATACGACTGCCATCGGGATTGTGGTCAACGGCGAGTATCCGCGATCGACGATCAGAACGCCGGTCGTGTACGCGCCGAGGCCGAAGAAGGCAGAATGGCCGATCGACAGAAGTCCGGTGTACCCGCTGACGATATTCAGTCCGGCGATGGCAATCGCGATGATGAAGACACTCGTGAACTGCCCTACGCGAAACGGCGCGCTCTGCGACACGAGGAGCAGGGCACAGACGGCAGCCACCAGCAGAACCAGTTGGAGTATCCGGTACGACGTCGATCCGGCAACCACCACGCGCGGCTGCCTGACTGCCTTTTCGGCGACCGCGGGTTCATTTCTCTCGGCAAGCGTCGTCATACCCGCTCCAGTTTCTTGGTACCGAACAGTCCATTGGGTCTGAAGAAGAGGATCACCACGATGATCAGTAGCGCGGATGTCTGCTGCAGCGAACCGCCGATGACCGAAATGTAGCCGCTGAGCATCGATTCCAGAACACCGATCGTCAACCCACCCACAACTGCGCCGACAAGACTGTCCAGACCGCCGAACAGCGCTGCCGCAGATGCTGCGATGAAGATCGGGAACATGGTCGTGAGGCCGAGTTGTTGCGGCGAGAGCGGAGTGACCAGGACACCGGCCAGTGCGCCGATCGCTGCCGCAACACCCCAGCCGATTGCGAGTATCCGGCTGGTCGGAACTCCGGCGAGAGTGGCAGATTCGGCATTGTCCGCGACGGCACGCATGTGCAGACCGACTCTCGTCTTGCGAAAGAGCAAGGACATCAACACAAGTAGGACAACGAGCGCAACCAGTACGCCCAGTGCGTCGCCGTACACGCGCGCGCCGCCCACCGAGATGTAGTCGGTGGGACCGTTGGGAAACGGGCTCGGCATGATCTTCGTTTCGCTCCCCCACAGCATTCCGGCCAACGAGTTGAGCCCGGTGAACAATCCCAGTGCCACTATCAGCACTGCCATGTCACTTCTACGTTGAACCGGCCGGATGAGCAGACGCTCCATCAACGCCCCGAGCAGGAAGCCGAGAGCGAGAGCCGCTCCGATCGCGGCCCAGATCGGCCAGGACATCGTTGTGAGCCACCACGCCACGAAGGTTGTGAACAGGGCCAACTCGCCCTGAGCGAAGTTGATCGTGCCGGTGGCACGGAACACCACCACGAGTGCCAGCGCGAGAATTGCGTAGATCGAACCGTTGGTCAATCCGGAGATGAGTCGTTCGAGAAAGAGTGTCACCGTTTACTCCTGGTACCCGAGATAGGCGCTGCGCACGACGTCGTCCGAACGAAATTCCTCGGGCGTGCCGGCAGCGACGATGGTGCCTACGTCGAGCAGGAAGACCTTCGACGCGAGTTTCATCGCGAGATCGGCATTCTGTTCCACGATCAGCAGTGCAGTTCCGTCGCTCCGGTTGATCGCACCGAGCGTGTCGAACAATTCGGCGATGACGATGGGCGCCAGACCCAGGCTCGGTTCGTCGCACAAAAGAAGGGTGGGACGGCTCATCAATGCCCGCGCGACCGCGAGCATCTGCTGTTCACCGCCTGACAGCGAACCTGCCAACTGTGTGGACCTCCTCGCGAGCACCGGAAATGTCTCACACCACCGCTCGATGTCGGCCTCGATCTCCGCCTTGTCGTTGCGAAGCGCAGCACCGACGAGCAGGTTGTCACGTACCGACAGTTGACCGAGAGTTCCACGGCCCTGTGGGACAAGGCTGACGCCGGCGGCCACGGCGCGTTCAGGTTTGGATCCGAGCGGCGAACCGTTGAAGGTGATCGTTCCCTGGTGCGGAATCAATCCGGCAAGCGCGCGCATCATGGTGGTCTTGCCGGCACCGTTCGCGCCGAGAACAACAGCGACCCCGCCGGGTTCCACGTCGAGCGACACCCCGTGCAGTACATTGCCTCGCCCGTAACCGGCATGCAGATCATCGACGCTCAGCAGGCTCATGCCGCTCGCCCCAGATAAGCATTGATCACGGCGTCGTTCTGCTGGATCTCCGCCGGAGTACCTTCAGCGATCTTGTGGCCGAAGTTCAGTGCGACAACGTGATCGGAGATACCCAGCACCAATCCCATGTGGTGTTCGACCAGAAGCGCTCCGAAGCCGAAGTCGTCGCGGAGCGAGACGATCAGTTCTCCCAGCTCCTTGACTTCGCTGTGTGTGAGCCCGCCGGCGGGCTCGTCGAGCAGAAGCAGCGAAGGCTCGGACATCAATGCTCGTGCCAGTTCGACGCGCTTGAGTGTTCCGAACGGAAGGCCTGCTGCCGGCGCGTTCGCGACGTCGACGAGTTCGAGGCGTTCGAGCAGGTACCAGGCCTTCTCTCGCAGTTCTCGGACTCGGGCGCGCGCTGGAGGCCAGCCGAGAAGCCCGCTCGCCAGTCCGAAGCGGCCCCTAGACGATCCGCCGACCATGGTGTTGTCGAAGACGCTCATGCCGCTGAACAGTGCGAGATTCTGGAAGGTCCGAGCGATCCCTGCAGATGCCAATGCATAGGGCCGCAATCCCAAGAGGTCGGTTCCTTGCCAGGTGATGACACCGCGACTCGGTTCGTAAATCCTTGTGATGCAGTTGAACAGCGTGGTCTTACCAGCGCCGTTCGGCCCGATGAGTCCGCAGATCTGGCCGGCGTGGACGTCGAAGCCGACGTCGTCGAGAGCCGTGACTCCGCCGAATTCGATCGATACATCGGAGAGCGTGAGTACGACCGGGTCATTCGCGGGTTGTGCGGGTGGTGTGTTTCCAAGCATTGGTTTCACCTCCTCGTGACACTTCAATTAACAGTGTGATAGAGATTACTACAGTAAACAGAGGCACTCCGTCAACGTGCGGCCCCCGATCCGGAGCCGAGAAGGGACATCATCGTGAGGTCCAACAACATTCACGCAGTCGACAGCGGCGGGGGCCCAGACGTCAGGGACTACAGCCGGGTCGACGCTCTCGTCGCCAAGCAGGAAATCTACGAGGTTCTGGCTCGTTTCCTCCGAGCTGCCGATCGCGGAGACGTCGAGGACGCCAGGCGGTGTTATCTACCCGGCGCAACCGAAGACCACGGGGGTGTCTTCACCGGCACCGCCGACGACTACATCGACCACATCGCCGGGGCCATCACTCACCCACGGTCACTGACGACCCACGCAATGACCAACGTCCTGATCGAACTCGACGGGGCCACAGCACACGTCGAGTCCTACGTGCTTGCCTTCGCGCGAATCAAGCACTCGGACGGCATAGCCGACACACTCACCGCGGCGCGCCTGATCGACCGCTTCGGCTACGAGGACGGCAGGTGGGGAATCCGCCACCGCGCACTGCGGTGGGACTGGAACCACGACATGGCCACAGCCGAAGGCTGGATCTTCGGGATGCTCGCGCCTGAAACGTCTTTGAAGAAGAGCAAGAAATTTCCCGACGACCTCATCTACACACGGCGGACACAGGAGCACTCATGACAAGGTTTCGCGGAACGCCGATAGAGGGCGCGACTGTCCTCGTCACCGGCGCCAATCGAGGGCTCGGCTTGGCCTTCGTCCAACAGGCGAAGTCGATGGGTGCCGCCAAAATTTATGCAGGGGTGAGAAATCCCGACGAGGCGCCCGCCGAGCTGCGATCCACCGGAGCACACATCGTCGAACTCGACGTGACCGATCCAGGACTCGTCGATGCAGCGGCCAGGGCGTGCGGTGACACCACAGTGGTCGTCAACAATGCCGGACTGTTCACCGGGAATCGGTTGATCGAGGCCGACGACCAAGCGGCTGCGCGAGCCGAGATGGAGGTCAACTACTTCGGGCCTCTGACGATGATCCGCGCCTTCGCGCCGGTACTCGCCGCCCGCGGCGGAGGATCGATAGTCAACGTCCTGTCGGTGGCCGCAATCGCTCCGACCGCCTTCATGGGTGGCTATTCACCGGCCAAGGCGGCTGCTCTGTCGCTCGGCGGCATCGCTCGCGCCGAACTCGAACCGCACGGCATCACCGTCACGTCGTTGATCGTCGGCAGCGTCGATACCCGCATGGCGTCACATGTTCAGGGCCACAAGGAAAATCCTCTGGACATCGCCGCGACCGGACTCGCCGCCACGCAACGCGGTGAGTGGACGTGCGACACAGATTTCATGGCAATCGATGCCCGTGCGCGTCTGGCACGCGACCCGATTCGGTACGAACGCGGTCTGGGCAAGCTCCTCTTCGCCGGCGAACTGACCACTCGATCATGAGCGATCCGATTCGTGTTGCCCAGTGGGCGACCGGTGCCATCGGCAAGACAGCGCTACGCGGAATCATCGATCGTCCCGACCTGGAGTTGGTCGGCCTCTACGTGTACAGCGACGCCAAGGCGGGTCGAGACGCCGGTGACATCGCCAGACGAGCACCGACGGGGGTGATCGCTACACGCGACGTGGACGAGATCATCCGCTCGCGCCCACAGGTTCTCATCCACAGTCCGCGGTTGCAGATTCCGTACGAACGCCACGACGACGATCTGTGCCGTCTGCTTCGCGCCGGGATCAACGTGATCACGACGGCCGGGCAGCACTTCCCCCGCGCACACGGCACCGAACGCGAGCACATGTTCGCCCAAGCATGCAAGGAAGGCGATTCGACGCTCTTCGGGGTCGGCGTGAGCCCAGGTGTCATCGGCGAGCGATTGGCGTTGGCGCTGACGGGAACATCGATCGAACTCGACCGAATTACGATCGACGAGGTGCTCGACGCTCGCGGCATGCCTGACCCCGACTTCGCGTTCACCGTGATGGGAATGGGTTCGCCCCCGAAGGACCTGGACGGCACCGGGCCGTTGCCCTCGCTGTACGCGTCGCTGTACCTCGAGACCATCGCGTTCATGTGCGAGCGCCTGGGCGTCACCTACGACGAGGTCGTGTCCGATCACAGGGTCGTTCCGGCACGTACGGATCTCGACGTCGCCGCCGGACGCATCGCCGCGGGAACCGTCGGAACCACCGAATGGCGCTGGCACGCAATGGTCGACGGAAAGCAGTTCCTCACCCTCGCCATCATCTGGACCATGGAACCTGATCGCGACGAATACGCGGGACGGGACCAATGGGAAGTCCACCTCTTCGGCAAACCCGAGATCGTGATGACCGTCAACCTGGTCGAACCACAAGATCCGAACAGTCGCACGACAGCCGGTCAGTTCATCACTGCAGGCCCGGCACTACGCGCCGTCGAGCATGTACTCGCTGCTCCCGCCGGCATTTTCGAACCCCCTGTCTTTGCCCCCTTCAGATTGGAGCATTCAGCATGACAACTCAGCCGACGGACGTAGGTTCGACTGCCACCCGTGAACCTGCCACCCGTGAACCTGCCGTCCGTGAACCTTCCGTGAACGCGCTCCTGCCCGACGGTCGCCCCGTGCAGAATCTGGAAGACTTGCTACGCAGCCGGGCGATTGCCAGTCCGGAGAGCACCGCCGTCATCTCCGATGACGGGCGTACCAGTTTCCGCGAACTCGACATCGAAACAAATCGTGTCGCGAATGCACTTCTGCGCGATGGTGTTCGACCCGGCGACCGGGTGGCGTACATCGGGGCCAATGCACCGTCTTTCCTCTCCGTCCTGTACGGATCTTCGAAGATGGGCTCGATCCTGACGGCCGTCAACAATCGGCTGGCACCGGGCGAGGTCGACTACATCCTGAGCAACAGCGAGCCGACCGTTGTCGTACTCGGAGCAGGCGATGAGGGCCTCTCCGACGTCGCCGCGGCGGTCGGTAGCGTCCGGACCGTCGTCACGGTGGACGGTTCCGGAAACTCGATCTCGTGGAACGACTGGCTTTCCGGTGTCGGCGACGACGATCCGGGGTCGTCGCGCCGCCCCGACGACACAGCGCTGATCTTCTACTCGTCGGGAACCACCGGTCACCCCAAGGGAATCGAACTCACCGGCGCCAACCTCGGCCGCGCCCTCGCCACCATGTATCACCTGCTCGATCTCGACACCGACTCCGTGGCTATGTGCCCGGTTCCGTTCTTCCATGTGGCCGGACTGGGTCTCGCCCTGGTCACGACGCTCGGCGGTGGCGCTCTACTGCTCGAGACCATCGCCGGACCTCTCGAACTCGTCGCGCTGATGCAGGAGTACAAAGTCACGCATGCGGTCGCCGTTCCCGCGGTGATCAGCGTCCTGACCTCCCTTCCGGCTGTGCGCGAGGCAGATTGGAGTGCCCTGCAGTTCCTCGTCTACGGAGCCGCGCCGATGCCACTGCCCCTGTTGCAAGACGCGACCGAGGTCTTCGGGTGTAGTTTCCTGCAGGCATACGGACTCACCGAGTCGACCGGCGGCGTCACCATGCTGACCCCGGAAGATCATCGGGCGACCGACGAGTCGACCGCGCATCGGTTGAAGTCCGTCGGGCAGCCGATGTTCGGAGTGCCCATCCGCATCGTCGATCCCGTGACGCTCGAAGACGTCCCGGTCGGTACCCGCGGCGAGGTCGTCATCGGCGGCGCTCACGTCATGAAGCGTTACTGGCGTAACGAAGCAGCCACTGCGGCCACCATGTTGGACGGCGACTGGCTTCGCACCGGAGACGGCGGATCGTTCGACGAGGACGGCTATCTCTACCTCCACGACCGCCTCAAGGACATGATCGTCTCCGGCGGTGAGAACGTCTATCCGGCCGAGGTGGAGAGTGTTCTCTCCGGGCACCCCGGCATCCGCGAGGTCGCGGTAGTCGGCGTTCACTCCGATCGGTGGGGTGAGACTCCCCTTGCCGTGGTCGTTCGAGCTGCTGATTCGGATGCAACCGAAGCGGAGATCATCGAGTGGTCACGCGAGCGACTGGCTCACTTCAAGTGCCCCAGTGCAGTTCGGTTCATCGAGGAGCTGCCACGCAACGCTAGCGGGAAGCTGCTCAAGACTCGTTTGCGACAGGACTTCGCTTGAGTCCATGACACGAATTCGGGGCCGGTCGCTTCGAGCGATCGGCCCCGAATTCTGTCGTTCGATGTGAAGCACGCTCAGCGTGGGTGAATCCGGAACTCCACGCCGCCGACACTCAGCCCGGGCTCGACGGCAGACGCGCCGCTCGACGCCGCCAGATCGATTGCAGTGAGCATCGACCGCTCCCCCGGAACGAACGACTCGACGCGTGATCCCAGCCTGATCGAGAGTGGTTGCGCCGAGACCGGTTTCTTTCCGAACACTTCGGCCCACAGCGTCGCCGTCCTGGCCGGATCGGGCGAGGACACGTCGACGCCGAGGATGTCGTCGACCCAGGGATCGAGGGAAACCTCCTTCTCCGTCTCATCCCAGAACCACTCGTCGGCGTCGGGAATCTCGTCGAGTTCTACGAGCAGTCCGAGATCACCGGGATGAAGTTGGACGATCCGGTGACCGTAGGCCTCGATATCTGCCACCGTCCGAACATCGGCCGCAGCTGCACGTTCCAGATAGGGCTCGATGTTCGAAACCTGGATCGAGAGTGCATAGCCGCCCTCCCCTCCGCCCTTGCGGATCCATCTCGCCAGCGAGACCTTCTCGTCGAGCGGCGCGACGATCTCGAGAAATGCCTGCGGCCCGACGGCCAAGGTCTCGTCGGCCAAACCGATGTCTTCGAGCAGTGGATCCGCGAATCCTGGTGCCAGATTCAATGCTTCGCGCAATTGGTGACCGGTCTTGTCCACGTCTCGTGCACCGATCACCACCTGTCGCAGGATCTCCCACATGCCCGCGTCGTGCGTGCCCGTCACAGTCCGACCGCTTCGGCTGCGGTGTCGGCACTCTGCCAGCGTCGGAGCTCGGCACCCGGCGCCCACGTCGAGTGGGTGCCACTCGAAATCCGTTCGGGAAGGCGAAGTTTGCACAATGGTCCGTCTCCGACGCGGGCAGCGTCGAAGATCAGGCAGAAGGACGCGTCCTCGTTCATGTCGGTGGTCAACGTGATGAGATAGCCGTCGTCTTCGGCGGTACCACCCACGCGTGGTGCCATCGAGGTCTCGCTTCCATACACGCCGTCACCGAAGGAGAATCGTTCCTCGTTCCCCGTAAGCAGGTCGTGTTTGACCAAGCCGTCGAACAGGAACCACGACGGCTTACCAGAAGCCGCATAGGCGTATCGGTACTTCTCACCCGCGAAATTGCCGTTCATCATGCCGAATTCGGTGATCGAGTCACTGAGTTGCTCTTCACGCGTGGCTCCGGTGACCAGGTTCAAACGCCAGCGGTGAAGCCGGGTCTGCATGCGATCGAGAGCGAGGAAACGGAAGGCGCGCTCCCACTGATTGCCCATACCGTTGTCCGACGGCTCCGGATCACCCTGGTAGAAACCGTCCAGAACAATCTCGTCCCCCTCTTCGTAGGCGTTCACGAAGTGCAGGACATAGGTCGAATCGGCTTCGAACCACTTGATGTCAGAGGTATTTCCGCGGCGTGGGATGACTCCGAGACGCAGCGGGATATCGGGATGGAAATTCGCGACGTGCGCGCCCTTCTCCAGCAGAACCGGATCCCAGAACAAGGGGCAGTCGTTGAGGATCGCGTAGTTCTCCGTGAAGGCCATGTCGTGCGGCAAGCGCGGACCGGGAAGTGGGACGTCGACGTAGTGGACCAACTCGTTGGCCGAGTCCACCACGCCGTAGTGCATGTACGGCGCTTCCTTGCTGTAGTTGAAGAACAGCATTTCTCCGGTCTTGTCGTCCACCTTCGGATGCGCGGACACACCCCATTCGAAGGGGAACTTGCCGTTCCAGCTTTCCTTGCCGAGTGTCTCCGCCGACATCGGATCGAGACGATACAGATCTCCGCACTGGTAGAAGCTGGTGAGAGCAGTCCCCCGGTGAACGACGACGTCGGTGCTGGACGCGTCCTTCATCCGGGTGCGCGCACCCTTGCCGCCCTCGGGGCGACTGAGTTTGGGAGACTCGGCAAGCCCGGCCCACAACGCAGCGCCGGCATCCTGCTCGGCCGCCAAGCCGTCGGTACGTACGAATCGGTTGCGGTAGAACGACTCTCCGTCGCGAAAGCCCACGATGTGAATCATGCCGTCACCGTCGAAGGGGTGATACGCCTTCATCGAGGGATGGAGCGGATTCTCGGTGTTACGCAGGTAGACACCGTCGAGGTCTTTCGGAACCTCACCGAATACGACTTCGAGGTTGTCCGCTTTGAACTCGGTGGTCTGGGGTTGCCACGGGCCGGTGCGATACGGGTGATCGTCATCGGCGGGAAGGGTGGACAACAACTTGCCTACGATTTCGACGTCCATGGAATTCTCTTTTCGACTGATGGGGAAAGGCTGGGTTGGGCTGCACTTTCAGGAAACTGCGTCGACGACAAAACTGACGGTGGTGGCCGTACTTCCACCGAAGTTGAGCGTCGCAAAGCGGCTCGCACCCTCGACTTGGAAACCGCCGGCCGTTCCCGTCACCTGATGGGCCGCGTCGAGAAGCATTCGAACACCACTGGCACCCACCGGATGACCACCGCCGATCAGACCGCCGCTGGGGTTGATCGGTAGCTTGCCGCCCATGGCGATGTCACCACTCTCGATGGCTTTCCACGACTCGCCGGGTGCGGTCAGACCGATGTGGTCGATCGCGAGATACTCACTCGCCGTGAAACAATCATGTGTTTCGATCCCGTCTATCCCGGCCAGGTCGACTCCGGCCCGGGAGAAGGCACCCATCACCGCATCCCGAACGTGTGGCATCACGTAGGGATTATCGGCGTCGCGGGCCAGCTTCTGCTCGAGACCTAAACCAACTGTCCGGTGACCCCAGCCCGCGATCTGGGCCAGCGGAGTCGCCGCGGCATCAGGATGCTCTCGGAGGTACTTGTCCGTCACCAGCACAACCCCGGCGCCACCGTCGGTCACCTGACTGCAATCGAATCGTCGAACACCACCTTCCACAACGGGATTGGTGGTGTCGTCACCACCCGCATTTCCGAGTAGATCGGGCACCGCCCAACCGCGTGTCTGCGCGTTGGGGTTGTTCTTCGCGTTTGCGAAGTTGATCTGCGAGATCGCGCGAAGGTGAGATTCGTCGATCCCGTAACGCCGCCCGTACTCCTTCGACACACGGTCGAACATGTACGGCCACATGAATTTTGCTTCCTGACCTTCGTGTCCGACCCAGGCTGCAGCGCCCAGATGGCCAGCCGCGTCATCACCCGGAACCGTCTTCTCCAGTTCGATACCCATCACCAGAGCCACGTCGTAGTTGCCGGCGCGCAGGTCTGCCATCGCTGCAAGTACAGCGATACTGCCCGATGCGCACGCCGCCTCGTGCCGAGACGAGGGCACACCCCACAGGTCTGGATGCACGGTGGCGGGCATCGCGCCCAGCTGACCTTGGCCGGCAAACAATTGCCCGAAGGCATTACCGACGTGGATCACCTCTATGTCGGTGGCAGGAACCTTCGCCGCGTCCAGGGTGTGGTTCACCACCTCTTCGGCAAGGTTCGCGAAATCGAGTTCCTCACGGGTGAAGTTCCGTGCGAAGTCGGATTGGTACCCGCCGAGAATCCAAATGTTCGAAACAGTCATGACCTCTCCCCTTGCCGATCCGGCCTCGGTGACGTCACCGAGATACCCGCGCAACGGCGGTTGTAATTTCACCGCAACCGTACTACAACTAGCAGAGTAACTCTACTAATTGAAGGGTTGAAAATGACTGATGCTTTTGTCCTCGACTACGTGCGAACGCCGCGCGGTCGAGCATCGGCGCGAGGCGCCCTCCACGAACACAGCCCAGTCGATCTTGTCGTCCACCTGGCCAAGGCTTTGCAGGGTCGAACGAACCTCGCCGCAGAACAGATCGACGACGTCGTTCTCGGTTGCGCATCGCAGGTGGACGAGCAGGGCGCGAACATCGCGAGAACTGCCGCACTCCTTGCCGGTTGGGGCGACTCCGTCCCCGGCGCAACCCTCAACCGATTCTGCGCATCCGGCGTCGACGCAGTCGGCCAGAGCGCGGCCCGCATTCGCGGCGACGACGTGTCCCTCGTCGTGGCCGGTGGCGTCGAAAGCGTCTCCCGGACTCCGATGTTCAGTGATCGAGGACCGCTGTGGACCGATCCGGCAACTATCGCGCAGATCGGTTCCATCCATATGGGTGTTGCCGCCGACTTGAATGCCACGATCGAGGGGTACTCCCGCGACGAGTTGGATGCGTACGGCGTCGAAACCCAGCACAAGGCTGCCGAGGCCTGGCGCAACGGCGCATTCGAGCGGTCCGTTGTGCCTGTCCCCGGCAGAAATGGTGAAGCCGGAATCGCGCACGACGAACTGGTCAGGGCAGAGACGACGGCAGAGGGACTCGCCGCGCTGCCTCCGGCCTTCGAAGGGCTCGGCGCCGCCGGTCAGGATGCACTCGCGCTCGCCGCCTACCCTGAGGTCGGCAAGATCGAACACCTGCACACCGTCGGATCCTCTCCCGCCATGGCCGACGGCGCAGCGCTCCTACTCCTCGGATCCGAGAAAGCCGCGGCGAGAGCCGGCTTGACCCCTCGCGCACGGATCATCGGATCCGCCTCGACTTCGGTGAATCCGGTCCTCATGCTCACTGCGGGCCAGAGCGCCGTGGAGGCAGTCATCGCGCGAGCCGGGCTTCGTCCACAGGACATCGACGTGTTCGAGTTCGCAGAGGCGTTCTCCGCACTCTGCCTACGGTTCCGCCGCGATCTTGACGCCGGGCCGGACCGCATGAACCCCAACGGAGGCACGATGGCGATGGGCCATGCATTCGGCGCCACCGGAGCAATTCTCGTCGGCGCATGTGTCGACGAACTGGTACGGAGCGACGGACGCTACGGTGTGGCCGCGGTCAGCGGCGCCGCCGGTGTCGGAGTCGCGGTGCTCGTCGAACGGATCGCCTCATGACCGTCAGTTCACTCTCCGGCCGCGTTGCCGTCGTCACGGGAGGGGGTAAGGGCCTCGGCCGTGCCGTCGCACTGCATCTCGCGAGCCGAGGGGTCACGGTGATCGTCAACAATCGGAATCGCACACTCGATTCGAGCGGCCGAGGCCCTGCAGATCAGGTCGTCGACGAAATCCTCGAAACCGGCGGACAGGCCGTCGCCAACCACGACGACGTCACCGACCCCGAGGTCGGCCGAAAGTTGGTGGACGACGCTCTCACTCGGTTCGGACGACTCGACTTCTGCATCACCAGCGCCGCGGTCAGCGGTCCACAGATGCTTCATCGCACCACCGCCGAGAACCTCAGCACCGTCATCACGACAAACGTCGTCGGAACCGCACTGGTCGCCGCCGAAGCCTCCCGAGTGATGCGCGAAGCCGGATTCGGGCGCATCGTGATGATTGCCTCGACCGCAGGACTGCACGGAGAACCCACCGTGTCCGCCTACGCCGCCAGCAAGGGTGCCGTCATCGCATTGGGACGCACCGCAGCCGGCGAAGGAGCGAGTCGCAATGTGTTCACCAATGTCGTACTGCCCTATGCCACTACGCAGATGACCGAGTCCGGAATGGACCCACGATTCATCGACATCATGGGGGCCGACCTGGTAGCCCCGGTGGTCACTGCTCTCGTCGATCCCGAGTCCACGACCAACGGGCAGGTGATCGTCACCGCAGGTAACGGAGTGCGTTCGGCCGACGCCGTCGAGGGCTCGACCGAATTCTTACCCACCACCACAGAACTCGATGCCAAAGCGCTCGACGCACTGCTCGTGACCAGCCGGCTCGGCACTCCTCACACCTATCCGAGCGCACAGGAAGCCTTCGCGGACTTCGCTTCCGAACTGCTCGACCACCACAATCGGAAAGCGCGCACATGACCGACATCCCACTGGGCGACCTTGCACTGAACTTCGGTGTGAGCGCACTCGCCGTCCTCGTCTTCATCGCAGTCGTGATGGCCGTCGCCATCCGGATGAACAATCACTCGATCATCGACATCTGCTGGGGGCCTGGCTTTGCCGTCGTCGCCGTCGTCTCGTACCTGACGTCCATCGGGTCGGACGGCAACGATCTGCGTCGCCTCGTCGTGCTGGCTCTGACCGTGGTGTGGGGAATGCGACTCGGCCTCTACATCGGCTTCCGAAACCGTGGGCACGGGCAGGACAAGCGCTACACTGCCCTGCTCAAACATCAACAGGGACCGCTGGTTCCGTTCCTGATTCGCAAAATCTACGGCCTCCAGGGCGTTCTCATTCTCGTGGTGTCGCTGCCCGTCCAGTTCGCGATGTACGAGTTTCGCGCCCTCGGAGTCCTCGGCGCGATCGGCATCGCGGTCTGGACCGTCGGCTTCGTCTTCGAATCGGTTGGAGACTACCAACTTTCCCGCTTCAAAGCTGATCCGGCCAATGCCGGGAAGGTGATGGACCGTGGGCTCTGGGCCTGGACCCGCCATCCCAACTACTTCGGTGATGCATGCGTCTGGGTCGGTCTGTTCATCCTCGCGCTTGGTGATCCATTGGCGCTGATCACGATCGTCTCTCCGATCGTCATGATCAAACTGCTGGTGAGCTACAGCGGTAAGGCCCTTCTCGAACGCGGCATGCGCAAGAGCAAGGGGCAGGCCTACGACGACTACGTCGCCCGGACCAGCGGATTCTTACCTCGTCCACCCCGTCCGGCACGAAACCACGCGTCGTGAGCGCCCCCACGAGTGGTCTCGCCGACGTCTTCGATCTGGAATCGACCGGCCCGGACCGGTGGCAAGGGTCGAACGACGGTGTTCGGCTGCCTCAGCTGTTCGGCGGCCAACTGGTAGCCCAGTCGATTCTCGCAGCCGGGCACACGGTTACCGACGGCAAAGCGATCAGTTCCGTCCACACCCACTTCCTTCGCCCGGGGTCGACGAATCGCGCGACCGAGTTCTCGGTAGATCGCCTTCGGGACGGAAAACGCCTGTCCACCAGAGGCGTCGACGTCCACCAGGACGGACGACTCGTCTGCCGTTCGACGGTCTCTGCCTCCTCGATCGACGAGGGCATCACTCACAGTCGCGCAGTACCTACCGCACTCCCGCCCACTGAGTGCGTGACGTTGCAAGAGTTGGCCGAGGCAGACGGTGGGTTGGGTGAGGTGTGGGAGGAGTTCTCCGCCATCGAGATTCGTGTTTCCCCCCTTGATTCGCACTCCCCCACCGCGCATTCGGCGGCGCCTCCGCGCAACATCTGGATGCGTTCGGCTCAGCGGCTGAGCGACGATCCACTGATTCACGTGGCTGCTCTCGCTTATGCCAGTGATCTGATGCTGATGGCAACCGCACTGACTCCGCACGGCTACGACATCGGGCAGGAGCACTCGCTCGACACGGACTGGACTGGTGTGTCCCTCGATCACACGATGTGGTTTCAACGCCCTGTGCGGGCGGACGAGTGGCTGCTCTTCGAGCACTCGACCCCCACAGCTCACACCGGCAGAGCAGTAGTGAATGCCGCGGTCTTCGATCAGTCCGGACTCCAGATCTGCCAGATCACTCAGGAAGCGTTACTCATTGCCCGCACCGAGTGATTCCCGACTCTTTCTGCAGACCATTCGGTACGGTCTCGCGGTGCCGCAGGGTGCGCGGCCTATGATTTCGGGGTGGTACGAGTGAATGCAGCCGGATCTTCGACACCCACCGCGTCGGCGGGCGTCACCGAGTTGCCTGCCGGCGGTCCGAACGCACTGGCCGTCACGCTCGGGTTGTTGGGGGACGAGTGGAACCTCTGGATTCTGCGATTCGCCCTGTTGGGGTCGCGGCGATACAACGACTGGCTCGCCCTCGGGGGAATCTCCAACTCCGTATTGTCCTCACGGTTGGCGGTCCTGACGGCCGGCGGAATGCTCGAGCGTCGTGAGTATCAGCAGAACCCGCCCAGGCACGAATACTCGGTCACCCGCAAAGGGCAGTCGATCTGGCCCGTCCTCATCACCATGTGGTCGTGGGAGAAGCAGTGGGCGCCCAATGAAACCCAGCCGCTTCCACCACTGCGGCACAGCACCTGCGGAAACGACTTCACCCCGATCCTGCGCTGCAAGGAGTGCGGCGAGGACGTGGACGTACGATCCCTGGACTCCCAAATGGGTCCGAGTGGGGACTTCTCACGCAGTGTCCCGGAAGCAACATCGCGGCGACGCTCCACCAAGTCCGAACGCCGTCCGGAAATTCTGGCTCACACGATGGAACTTGTCGGCAATCGCTGGTCAGCGGCGATCATCGGTGCAGCTTTCCGAGGCGCTCGCCGCTACGGAGAGTTCGCCGAGATCACCGGTGCACCACCGGCGATAGTCGCGGATCGCTTGAAGCACCTCACCGAGATCGGTGTGATGGAAACGCGTCCGCTTCCGGATCGCCCACAGTGGTCGGAGTATCGACTCACCGCCAAGGGCACGGCGTATTTCCCCGTGGTGATGTGCATGATCTCCTGGGGTCAGCGTTGGTTCAGATCCGCGGACGGCCCGGACATCGTTCTCCATCACAAGGCCTGCGGTAAACGGTTCGAAGCACGCTTGGGTTGCAGTGTGTGCGGTGAAGAGTTGAGGTCTTCGGACATCGAGGCCGTCAACCTCACCACCTCGGTTCACGTACCCGGGTCCGGCTGGTCCTGAGGTCCCCGCTCAGCCGGCAGTGCGGATCCGGTCGAAGCTCCGGCCTCGGTGTTCGAGCGGCAGCCTGTCCCCTCGCCCGAACAGTTTGTTGCGCAGCGTTCCCTCGTCGTAGTCGCTCTGGTAGGCACCTCGTTTGGTCAGCTCCGGAATCACATGCTCCACAATGTCTTCGAAGGTTCCGGGAGTCACCGCGTACGCGAGATTGAAACCGTCGACGTCGGTCTCGGACACCCACTCCTGCAATTCGTCGGCGACCTCCGCGCCGGAACCGACAACGATCGGGCCGAGCCCGCCGATGCCCGCCCACTCCGCGATGTCCCCCACCGTCCATTCGCCACCTTTCTCGTCGGCCTGGCGAAACGATGCGACCGCGGATTGAATGGCATTGCTCTCGACGTTCCCGATCGGTTCGTCCGCTCGGTATCCGGAGAGGTCGATTCCCATCCACCCCGAGGTGAAAACGAGCGCGCCTTCACTACTCGCGTAGCTGCGGTAGTCCTCGAGCTTCGCCTGGGCCAACTCAGGGGTTCGGTCGGTGATGATCGTCAACAGTGTGTAGATGCGGGCCGAGTACGGATCTCGCCCGACCTTCGTCAGTTCGTTTCGGATTCGGGCAACGGTGTCTTTGAGAATCGCCTTTGTCGGTGCACCGACAAAAATTGCTTCGGCATTCTCGGCGGCGAACCGAACCCCGCGAGGCGACGCGCCGGCCTGGAAGATGACCGGCGTCCGCTGCGGAGAAGGTTCGGAGATGTGGATGCCCGGAACGGTGAAGTGCTTGCCTTCGTGCTCGATCGGATGAACCTTGGCGGGGTCTGTGTAGACCCCGGTGGTTCTGTCACGCACCACCGCGTCGTCTTCCCACGACGTTTCCCACAACTTGTAGAGAACTTCGAGGTACTCGTCCGCGTGGTCGTAGCGATCGTCGTGCTGGAGTTGGTCGTCCTCGCCCATGTTCCGTGCGGCCGAGGGGAGGTATCCGGTGACCACGTTCCACCCGATTCGCCCGTTCGTCAGGTGGTCGAGGGTGCTCAAGCGCCGAGCGAACGGGTAGGGATGCTCGAAAGCTGTACCTGCGGTGATCCCGAAGCCCAAGTGCTCGGTCACGGCAGCCATCGCCGACGCCAGCAGTAGCGGGTCCGAGACCGGTACCTGCGCGCCCTGCCGCAGCGCTGCGTCGTGATTGCCGCCGTACACGTCGTACGTTCCCAACACGTCGGCCAGGAACAGCCCGTCGAATCGTCCACGCTCGAGGAGCTTCGCCAATTCCGTCCAGTACCTCAGATCCGTGTACCTGGACGACTGGTCCTCCGGGTGGCGCCACAGACCTGGTGATTGGTGGGCGACGCAGTTCATGGCAAAGGCGTTGAATCGGATTCTGCGGGTCATTCCCGCACGATGCCGTGCCTGCTCCGCGGTGAACACCATTGCGATCAGTGCGATCGGTTCGGCTCCTGCTTGCACCCGGCGATACCGTCGACTTCGCGACCTCGTCGGCGGGCCGCTACACTGACTAGCGCAGCTGTGACGCCCGAGGCTTCGTGCCGACAGGTCGAGCGGACGCAACAGCAGTATCGAGAAGCGAAAACCCCGGCAGCACAGGGTTTTCAGCGCTTGTCGGTACGCTCCCCGCCCTCGTAGCTCAGGGGATAGAGCATTCCTCTCCTAAAGGAAGGGTCGCAGGTTCGAATCCTGCCGAGGGCACATTTGGGATCCTCAAGCGCAGATGGGAATGCGTTCTCAAGCAACGAACAATTGCGTCAGCCTAATCTCGGGCGCCGCGCTTCCCGTGTGATCACAGCCAAATTTGGGTTTGAAATATGCGAGTCACCTCGATCGGCTGATCATAAATCCCGTCCGTCTGGTTTGATAACTGCACACTCGCCGAGCAAAGTGCGAGCAACAGACTCGAAGGACAGAGTAATGACGCAACAAGGGATTCAGTTACCGGTTCAGCAAACCCCGATTCGGAAACAAGGGCCGTGGGGTTTGTGGTGGCTGACGGTAATCACCTTCGGAATCTATTACCTCGTCTGGTACGACCGCATCAACGGCGAACTGGCAAGCTTCACCGGGAATCAACGTGAGGGCTGGACGCGCTGGTGGTCGCAGATCATCCCTTTCTACGGTCTTGTGGGACTGTCTCGAACGGCGAAGCGATTGAACCAGGCCCACGGGATTGTTAACTCGCCCGTGACGGTGTCCCCCGTTATGAGTTGGCTGTGGGCACCGGCATGGTTCGGTTCGCAAACGCGTTACCTGCAGCGACGGATCAACACCCTCGCGGACATCCAGGCGAGTCACAGAATCTAGCACCATCGAGTGGAGCCCCCACCTCGCGAGGTGGGGGCTGTCCAGTCTCGCGGACCAGTGATCTCTCGCCCAAGCGCCTGCGGGTGTCGATCACCGGCCAGACCGGCAACTTCAAACTGACTGCAGTGCAGCGAAATAGGTCGATTGATCGACATGGAGTCGATCCGAGTTGTTTTTGCCTAAATCCTGATTACGTAGGCTGCGACACGGAGCATTTCGACGCTCCGTGTAAGTGTCGAGACACTCGGTGGGACTCTCCCCACATCGGCGCGACCAACGTGCCATTCTTGAATTCATGACGACGCCTCACTCCACGGCAACTCCCCCGAAGAACATGTCTTTGATCCCGGGTGGGACGTACTGGATGGGCTCCGAAGATTTCTATCCGGAAGAACGCCCAGTTCACCAGGTCACAGTCGACGGATTCTGGATGGACACGACGGCGGTGACGGTCGCCGAGTTCCGACGCTTCGTGAAGGCAACCGGCCACGTCACCACTGCTGAAATCGCCCCGGACGCCGCCGACTATCCCGACGCCGATCCAGCCCTCCTCGTCCCGGGATCGTTGGTCTTCAATTCGCCACCCGGCCCGGTTTCACTTGACGACTACACCCAGTGGTGGTCGTTCACTCCCGGCGCCGATTGGCGCCATCCCGAGGGCGCCGACAGCAACATCGGGGGACGTGAACGGCACCCCGTCACCCACGTGTCGTACTTCGACGCCCAGGCCTACGCCGCGTGGGCCGGCAAGGAACTCCCGACCGAGGCCGAGTGGGAGTTTGCCGCCCGCGGTGGACTCGATCGCCAGGCGTACGTGTGGGGCGATCACGACTCTCCGGGCGGGCGGCCCGGTGGCAACGTGTGGCAGGGCCAGTTCCCCTGGGAGAATCTGCTCGAGGACGGTTACGAGCGCACCGCTCCGGTCAGAAAGTTCCGGCCCAACGGCTACGGACTGTTCGACATGGCCGGGAACGTGTGGGAATGGACGGCCGATCACTACACGTCCGACCACGCCCACAGTTCCAAGAACGTCGCGCCGGCCTCGTCGTGCTGCATTCCTCGTAATCCCCGAGCGGAGTTCGCCACGGAGGCGTTGGTGGGCGAACCCTACGCACGACGGGTGATCAAAGGCGGCTCACATCTGTGTGCACCGAACTACTGCTTGCGATACCGCCCCGCCGCGCGGCAGGGCGAATCCGAGGAGTCCTCGACCTGCCACGTCGGCTTCCGGTGCATCATCCGCATTCCGCAGGAGTAGATCAGAAGGGCACGTCCCCCAGGATGGCCACCCGCTCCATGACGCGACGATGCGGGAAGTAGTCGCTCGCAGCGTAGTGCTGGGTGGCCCGGTTGTCCCAGAAGGCAATGGAATTCGGCGCCCACTTGAAGCGGCACTGAAAGTCCGGGACCTTGACCTGCGCGAACAATAGGTTGAGCAGATCGTTGCCTTCGACAGGATCCATATCCGGAATGTGGGTGGTGAAGAGGCTGTTGACGAACAGAGTTTTACGCCCGGTCTCCGGATGCTTACGCACCATCGGATGCAGAACCGGCGGGTACTGCTCCTTCATCTGCTCCAACTTCTCCGGGCTCATGCCGCGTCCGAAGGACGGTACAAAATCGTGGATGGCGTCCTTGCCGTCGATCAAGTCCTTGATCTCGTCGGGGAGGCAGTCGAAGGCGTTACCCATATCAGCCCAGAGCGTGTCACCACCGGCAGGCGGTACGTCGATCGCCCGAAGTACTGAACCGAGCGGCGGCGTCTTCGTCCACGTGACGTCGACGTGCCAGATGTTCTCGGTTCCTGGACTGTCCTCTCCGCGTTCGAATCTGACGACTGCCGGAACCTCTCCCTGTGGGAGAAGTGGATGGACCTCGAGTTCGCCCCAATGGGCAGCGAAGTCACGATGATTCACGCTCGAAATCGGCTGGTCCCGAAAGAACACGACCTTCCATTCGAGCAGGGCCCGACGCACGTCCTCGATCTGCTCCTCCGACGGATCATGCAGGTCGATGTCGCTGATCTCGGCACCGATGAACGGTGTGACGGGTGTCAGAGTGAACCGCTCGTACGGCCTCGATTCAACGCCTTCCGGGTTTCGCCTCATTCCGCGTGGTCCGAATTCGATTGTGTGATTGCCGATTTGGACTGTTCGTGAGGATGTAAGGGTAGCCATCGAATGACTCCGTCCTGTCGTGTCGTGTCGCGGGGTCACACGTCAGTCGACGCGTGCACCCGCTTTGCTCGTGTGCGTTTGTGTGCGCTTTGGGGCGCGGTCAGTGCTCCTACCGCGAGATCGACCAGATGATCCACTGTCGTATCGAAATCTGCCTGCACAACCGGGTTTTCGTCTTCGCGGCGCTGCTCGAAGATTGCCAGAGCGGAGACGCTCATGTTGAACGTCAGATCGATCCGTTCGACCGCGACGCGGCGAGATAGATGCGGCAACGCCCGCGTCAACCTGACGACAACTTCGTTGATCCCCTCGCTGACCTCGCGGAACTCAGCACTCTGCGTATCCACCGACGGTGAGATTCGGGCAATGAACCTCGCATAGTTGGAACCGTCGACCGTCGCCAGAAAATCTGCCAGCGGGTACAGAAAGGCTTCGACCAAAGCACGGACCAAGTCGGTCCGCCCACTGGCGTCGATGTCGTCGAGATACGTCAGTCGCGCTGCGTTGATCTGATCCATCCGATGCCGGAATACGGCCAGCACCAGACCGTCTCGCCCACCGAAGTGATACTGAACTGCAGAGTTGTTGCGCTGCCCGGCCGCAGTCGCCACGTCCCGCATGGACACTTCGTGAATACCTTGCTCGGCGAACATCCGCTCGGCGACGGCGATCATGGCGTTCTTGGCATCCAACGAGGCGGGCATACACCGACCATATAAGTCACTGTCTTAATTCCGCAAGCCCCATCCCCTGTGCGCGGTTAGGGAGTGCAGGGACTCCTTAACCACTCACGGGAGTAGTTGTCCCAGTCAACGAGACATACGCCGCCAACTGAATTCCGATCGATACGCTCCAGATTAAGACGACTGCTTAATCCGCCCGGTTTTGCACACGCCAAGGAGCCTGCTGGTGAATCGCCATTCCATTCCGATCATTCCCGAGACGCCGAACGTCGCGGCCGCCGTGTACTACCCCGATCAGAATCCCCCGTACACCCGCCCGGAACCGCTTCGCCCGCCGGCCGGGGCCCCGAACGTGCTGCTGATCATGATCGACGACGTCGGATTCGGCGCACCCTCCGCGTTCGGTGGCCCGTGCCGCACCCCCACCGCCGAGCGTTTGGCCGAAACCGGCGTGAAATACAGCCGATTCCACACCACGGCTCTGTGCTCGCCGACGCGTGCCGCCACACTGACCGGGCGCAACCACCACAGTGTCGGTATGGGTGTCATCTCCGAAATGGCCAACGCGGCAACGGGATACAACGGGACCCGCCCCGCCTCTGCCGCCACGGTCGCACGCGTCCTACAGGGAAACGGCTATGCGACAGGTGCTTTCGGCAAGATGCACCAGACCCCGACGTGGGAGACCACCGCTGCCGGGCCGTTCGACCGTTGGCCGGTCCGTGAGGGTTTCGACAAGTTCTACGGTTTCCTCGGTGCCGAGTCCGACCAGTTCACCCCGGTTCTCTACGAGGACTTCACGATGGTCGACTTACCCAAGACACCACAGGAGGGTTACCACCTGTCCGAAGATCTCGTCGACCACGCGATCGAATGGGTCGAGGGCGTCAACACGATGGACCCCGACAAGCCGTGGTTCTGCTACCTCCCCTTCGGCGCGTGCCACGCTCCACTCCAGGTCCCGGACCGCTACCTGGACAAGTACGTCGGCGAATTCGATCACGGGTGGGATCGCCAACGCCAGATCACCCTCCAAAAGCAGAAGGAACTGGGCGTCGTCGCTCCTGACACCGAATTGGCCCCGTGGGCTCCGGGGCTCCCACACTGGGACGAACTCGACGACGACCAGAAGAAGGTCTCGGCCCGTCTGATGGAGTTGTACGCGGCATTTCTCGAGCACACCGACGACGAGGTAGGCAGGCTCGTCGACCGGTTGCAGGACATGGGTGTACTCGACAACACTCTGGTGCTCTACATGATGGGTGACAACGGCGCTTCCGCGGAAGGCGGAATGGAGGGCTCGTTCAACTACCTCGCCGGCCTCAACGGTTACAAGAGTGCGACATCCGACGTACTGGCGCGCTACGACGAATTGGGGACCGAAACCAGCTACCCGCACTATCCGGCGTCGTGGGCTCTGGCTCTCGACACCCCGTACCAGTGGGCCAAGCAGGTTGCGTCCCATTACGGCGGTACCCGGAACGGCCTGATCGCCCACTGGCCCAAGGGGATCGACAAGCCAGGCATCAGGGAGCAATGGCATCACTGCGTCGACATCACGCCGACGATCCTGGAAGCTGCCGGTATTCCGGCACCGTCCAGCGTCGACGGGGTGACCCAGAAACCGATGGAAGGCGTGGCGATGAACTACACCTTCGCCGAGCCCGACGCCGAAGAGCGCCACACCACACAGTATTTCGAGATCTTCGGCAACCGCGGAATCTACGATTACGGTTGGACCGCAGTCACGGCCCACCGCGCACCCTGGCTGATGGCCACTCACGGCCTCGAGCTCACACCGATGAGCGAGGACCGTTGGGAGCTGTACGACACCTCGGTCGACTGGTCGCAGGCCCGCGATCTCGCAGACGAGCATCCCGAGATCCTGGCCCGGCTCAAGGAAAAGTTCCTCGTCGAGGCGGCCAAATATCAGGTGCTGCCGCTGGACGACAGAACGGTCGGTCGCCACGCCACCGCGGAATCACGACCCCCGCATCCGATGATGGGCCGCAAGACCCTCACGCTGTACCCACACATGAACGGTCTGGTCGAGAAAGCCGCGCCGACGTTCTTCAACCGCTCGTACACGCTGACCGCAAGTCTGGGTAGCGTCGCCGACGGCATGCTGGTCAGCCTCGGTGGCCGGTTCGGCGGATTCGCTTTGTACATACTCGATTCCGTCCCCGTCTACTGCTACAACTTCAGCGGCGGTGGTCGGACCTTCGTGCGTGGGCGCAACCCGCTGGCACCCAATGCACGCGAGGTGTCCGTCCACTTCGAGTACGACGGCGGCGGAATCGGCAAGGGTGGAACCGCAACCCTGAGCGTCGACGACGAGGTGGTCTCCGAAGGCCGGATCGAGAAGACCACTCGGGCGATCTTCAGCATGAACGAACAGCTCGACGTCGGCATCAACCGGGGAAGCCCGGTGGCGGAGGAGTTCGCGGACAAGGGCACGTTCCGTTACGGCGGCAAACTCCACAGCGTGACCGTCGACTTACGATCCACCCGAGACGTGGTGTCCGCAGAGGAACGGGAGAAAATCTCACTCGCCGTGCACTGATCGACCAGGCGGCGCTCGCCGATTATGCAGCCGCGCAGGCCATCTGCCGCGCGGCTGCACAATCGCCCTGCGTCTATCCGACCGTGTACATCTGCAGGCACGGCCCCACCGGGCGAGCTTCCAGGATGTCGCGGGCCTTCTCACGCGCTGCGTTGAACTCCCAGGGCGCAGTGGTGCCCGGCACTCCGAATCGATATCTGCTCAAGGCACATGAACGCTGCGGTTCCGGTAGACGATCCAAGGCAGGTACCGCGTCGACGGAGAGCCCGCGTAAGTAGGAAACGTCGATGCTCTTGCCGCCCTCGAACCGTTCCACGTTCTTTTGCGCGATGTACGCGTCGGGGTTGAACACCGCGAAGGCCAGCAGCGCGACGGCCGAAGTGGCGAGAACAGCTGTGGGCAGCCACTTCCCGGACATCCGAATACCTGCGACGAGCAACAACACGAACACGAATCCAAGAAGCAGCTCTGTCGCGAAGACGCTGACCCGGAGCACCGTGAAACCGTACTGATTCTCGTACAACCACATCCGGTGCACAGCGGACGCCACGATCACCAGGCTGAAAACACACAGGGCACCCAGCAGTCCGCGGGCAAGACGCCTCGATCCAGCGTCGCGGCGGTCGATGTACCGCACTGCGACGGCGATGACGAGCAGCGTCAGCACGGTAACCGCCATAAGCTGCCAGAAACCCTCACGCGCGTAGTCCGCATAGGTCAGTCCATCGGTCACCTGTACGTGCTCGTCTCCCCCGAACAGCGTCTTCGTCTGTACTGCAACAAAACCGAGGAACAGCACGTTGAGTACTCCGAGCGGGACCGCCCACTCCCACATCGGCAACGGCGTCGCCGGCGCAGGTGCAAACGCGTCCACCGTCGGCGTTCTGCGGCGCAGATACACCGCAACCAGCGTGCCGAACGCCATCACGACGCCGGCAAAGATCCGTGCCCCCGGGTTCGACACCGAGATGGCCGGAGCGAAGCCGCCGAAGATCTTCGCGAACTCCGGATCCGCACTCACGAACAAAGATCCGAAAATCAACAGGAGAAGAATCGATACTGCGCTCACGACGACAACTCGCGCCGCCGGCACCCGCGGAGCAGAGCGGGTAGCGAGCTTTCGACGACGAACGAAGTTGACCGTCCGGTGCGGTGCCCGCCAGGGAGCGAACGTTCCCAGAAGTATCCCGGTCCACGTCCGCCCGCCGATCAGAGTCCACGTGAACAGAACCCACGCAACCACGACGCAGAGGAACACCAACCACTCCGCACCGCGAACGGCGGCAACACCCAGCAGTGCGAGCATCCCGATGGCGGCGACCCACTGCGTCACGGTCATCCGCGGCGGCGTCAGAATCCCGAAGACGATCACCACACCGGCACCCACGATCACGTACGCGATACTCGCGAACCCTGGGTCGAGGATCAGGGCCGCAAGCACCCCTACTCCGGCCGCGCCGAGGAGCATCGAGCGGGTGGCCATCGACGTGCGATCGGGACGCCAGAACCGGCTGGGACGCTTCGGTTTTACGGCCGGCATCGGCGGTTTCGGTGGAATTACTATCGGAGCGCTCATGTGATCTCCTATGTGTCTGGTTCAATTTTCAGGGTCGGAAGTACAGACGAATGCCGATGAAGACATGCGCCATCGCGAGATCTCTCGATCTCGTCAGGGACTTTGATTCAGTTCTGCGGCAGCACTACTCGAATGCAACAACCCGACGGGGCATCGACGACGGCAATCCTGCCGTCATGTAATTCGACCGCCCACTTCGCGATCGCGAGGCCGAGTCCGGTGCCCCCGTCGGTCGAGCCGCCGCGGATGAAGCGGTCGAACACTCGCTCACGGGCCTGTGGTTCGATGCCGGGGCCGTCGTCGTGGACGTCGAGCACCAACTCCCCCGCGCTGCCGGTACGTACTCGGATCACAACTTTGGTGTCGACGTTCCCGTGCTGAACCGCGTTGTCCACCAGGTTGGTCACCACCTGATGGAGGCGATCCGGATCGGCGACCACGGACAATTGCGGAGGCTTGACGTCTATCTCGATGTCGCCCGCACTCACACTCGACAGCTCACGTAGGAACGGCTCGACCTCGAAACGGCGGCGTTTCAACGGCATTGCGCCACCCTCGAGTTTCGAGAGATCGAGAAGGTCGGCTACCAGCGCGCCCAGTCGTTCCGTCTGCCGCAGCGCCGATTTCATCATCGCCGGATCCGGTTCTTCGACACCGTCGACGACGTTCTCGAGCATGGCTTGCAAAGCGGTGATGGGCGTGCGCAGTTCATGGGAGACGTTGCCGATCAACTCGCGGCGGTACCGGTCGTCGGCCCCGAGGTCCTCGGCCATCCGATTGAACGCATGGGCGAGTTCGCCTACTTCGTCTCTGGAAGTCGCTCGTACTCGCCGCGAATAGTCGCCGCGCGCCATCGCCTTCGCCGCGGCCGTCATCTCGCGAAGCGGTGACGTCATCCCGTGTGCGAGCACCTGCGTAACGCCGAGAGCGACAACCAACGCCGTCAGTAGAGCAAAACGAAACGGTTGTTGCGACGTCAGCCAGAAACCACCCGCGGCGAACACCAGTGCTGCGACAACCAGGAGGCCGACCTTCACCTTGAAGGACCGCATCGGGTCCAGCGGCCGCGGCCACCGTGCAAAAAGACGGTCGACGACGCTCATCGCGGCACGTCCCAGGCGTACCCGACGCCGTGAACGGTCCGGATCACGGAAGGTCCGAGCTTGCGTCGCAGCGCCTTGACGTGGCTGTCGACGGTCCGACTGCCCGCTCCCTCACCCCAGCCCCAGATCTCCTCGAGCAGCGACTCCCGCGGGATCGCGGCTCGCGGCCGCTCCGCCAGATAGGCGATGAGATCGAATTCGGTGCGAGTCAGGTGAACTTCTTGCGCATCACGGCGCACTCGACGTTCGGTCAGGTCGATCACGACGTCACCGAACTCGAGGAGGTCGGCCACCGGGCGAGCAGCGTGCTCCGCGCGATCCGCACGCCGAAGCAGAGCCTGCACCCGGGCGACGAGCACACGCATGCTGAACGGCTTGCTCAGATAGTCGTCGGCCCCGACGCCGAGACCGATCAGCATGTCCGTTTCATCGGCGCGAGCGGTCAGCATCAGCACAGGCACCGGGCGCACGGCCTGGATGCGGCGGCAGACTTCGAGTCCGTCGAATCCCGGCATCATCACGTCGAGTACCACCAGGTCTGCGTCCATCTGCTCGCAGCGGGCCACCGCGCTGGGACCGTCGAACGCCAGCTCGACGTCGTAGCCCTCGGCACGCAGCCTCGCCGCGATGGACTCGCAGATGCTGACCTCGTCGTCGACCACGAGCACTCTTCGCTGACTCATGGAACTGACTGTATTCGGCCCTCGTGGATGAACCTGGGAGGACTTGTGAAGGTTCTGTGCAGGTTCTAGAACCTGCGGATGTTGTTGATCGGCAGATCCGCCAGGGGCGTCAGTCCGGTCGGAACACCAACTCCGTAGGCGTTGAACACCATTCCGAACCCAGCGTAGATGCCGACGTGCGTCGCACCGGGGTAGAAGGTGATGACGTCGCCGGGAGCGAGGGCCCACCGGGGAACCGGCTGTCCGACGTTGGCCTGCTGTTGGCTGGTCCGTGGCAGATTCACTCCGGCCTGCCGAAACGCCCATTGCACCAGCCCGGAGCAGTCCCACGAGTTCGGCCCGACGCCGCCCCACTGGTAGGGCTTTCCGGTCTGAGTGCTCGCCGCTGCCAGCGCGATCAGGCCTGCCGGACTCGGGATGGGGAGGGCGGCTGATCCACTGCTGATGCTTCCTGCGCTTCCCAGGCTGCCGGAGCTCCCGCTACTGCCGCCGCTGCCGAGGCTTCCCGGATCGGCCGAGGGGGGGCAGCGGAGAGCAACAGGACACTTCCGGTCAGCAGAGCAGCGACCGTTCCCGTGCGGAGTGTCGACTTCTTCATGCATCCGTCCTTCGTGGGAGTCGTTTCGGCGCGCGGCAGCGCACCTCGATAGCCGTGAACTGGTAAGACACGTGAAAACAAACACTTCGTTCGGATGTTAACGGCGTAGACGTTGTGTTCGGACAGGAATGATTGATCCGATTTGTCGGTTTTGAACAAACGGGCCTTACGTCCCGGCCTGGCAAAGATCAGGGAATGATCGGGGATTTCCTGGATCCGTCGGAGCCGGCGGATCCCTAGATTCGAAATCATGCGCTCATACCTCCTTGTCGCCGCGGTCATCATCGGAGCCACCACGGCGCTGATCGGTTGCTCGACGCTCCAGCGCGCAGTGGAGATTCAATCGGATCTCGACGGACTCGCCAGGTCGGGTGTCGTCGGGTCGATCGCAACACTCGACGACGGCACCACGACGGCTGTCATGACCAGCGGCGTGCCCAACCGGACCAACGGCGATTCGATCGGCAAGAATGATCGCGTCCGGATCGGAAGTGTGACAAAGACATTCACAGCTTCGCTCGTTCTGCAGTTGGTCGCCGAGGGCAAGGTCGACCTCGACGCACCGATCGAGCAGTATCTCCCGGGCCTACTGCACAGCAGTGACATGGACGGCAGTGGCATCGACGGTAGCGCGATCACCGTGCGGCAACTGCTGCAACATCGCAGCGGCCTTCCCGAGTTCGCCGGAGAACCCGGCGCCGACGAATGGATTGCAGCAAACGAGAACCGAACGCTGACGCCGTCCGCCGCGGTCGCCATCGCCCTCGGCAAACCGGCGCAATTCGTCCCCGGAACGTCGTTCGTCTACACCAACACCAACTACATCGTTCTCGGAATGCTCGTCGAATCGGTGAGTGGCCGCAGCTACGCCGATGAACTCCGGTCTCGGATACTCGATCCGCTGGACTTGGAAGACACGTACCTCCCGCCGGCCGGTGAGCTCGACATCAGGGGCGATCACCTGACGGGCTATCAGGATCTCGACGGTGGCCTGACCGACGTTTCCCGCACGGAACCGTCGATCCCCTGGGCTGCCGGAGCGATGGTCTCGACGGGCACAGACCTGAACACCTTCTGGCGTGCACTACTCGACGGGCGGGTGGTGCCGGCCGAGCAGCTTGCCGAGATGACCACCCCTCAGGTCGCCGCCACCGAAGCCGAGGGACTCGGGTACGGGATGGGCGTCGGCGCCACCGAACTTCCCTGCGGCGTCACCTATACCGGCCACAGTGGTGGGATCTACGGGTACTACACACTGTCCGGTGCGACGCCGGACCGCGCGTTCACTGTGACGCTGACGTCGACGCCGAAGGACCAGCCGGACACCGTCGCGATACTCTCGCACGCACTCTGCCCTTGACGCTGTTACCAGTATTGATGACGTTTTCCATCAGTGTCCGCGACGAAAATGACCGCGTCGGCGCCGTCCAACTCCGAAGGTTTCAGCGGCAGATGCCCTGGCAGGATCGCCTCTCCCGCGGTGACGGACAGGTCAAGTGCTGCGCGAAGTGCGGGGGTCGGAAACAGGGCACGCCGACTGGTCGCATCGGCCAACGCTCCCTGCAGAGTGCCCGGATCACTGTCGGGGTTGGCGTCGGTTGCCACGAATACGTAGCGCTCTCCGAGGACAAGTCCGACAAGTGAGCCGGCGCTCCCCCAGCTGACCACGTCGCCGTTGACGGGCATGTCGGACGGCACTCGCAGGAGATGGGCATTGTGTGCGAAGAGCAGGATCGGCCCGCGTCGCTGCTCCTGGGCGACGACGGCCAGCAGGTTCTCGGCCATCATCTCGGCACGGAGACTGAGCAGAGTGCCGATACGATCAGGAGCGGAACTCGCCATCGCGGCGTGGTAGCGCAGAAGACCTACAGCGGTGCGTGCGTGTGCGAGGGCCAGGTCGTATCCGCCCGGGTCGGCGGGCCGCAGCACAGGTGCGGCGCGCCGCAGGACGCTGGCGAGGTCGTCCGCAATGATGCGCAGGGCACGAGCCTGATCGGAGTTGCCGACGGACGCAGCCGGTTCGAACATCGCCGCCGGGTTGGTCCAGTCGGGGTCCTGCCCGAGCAGAAGGTCGATGTCGTCGAACGAGTGCGGCCGCATCGCAGCGGGCAGGAAGTCACCTGCTGCAGACAGCGCGCCACGTGGGCTCGGTGCGCCGGAGTACTCCACCGGAGCGTCGAAGCCGTAGAAGCGAACTCGGTCGGCCGGAGCGCGGCCGTGGTTGTACTCGCGTAGCCATTCGACGAGTTCGCGGTTTCCCGGTACCGCACCGAATCCGTGGCTGAAGCCTGTGGCGAGCACCTTCTCGATGTCCGCCTCTCCCCCGTTCACGTAGTCGTTCACGAGCAAAGCCGCAAAGACATCTGTTTCGAGCACGATCGACCGATATCCTCGTTCGACCAGTTGGCCGAGAAGTTCGTTGCGCAGCAACGGAAAAGCCTTGATCCCATGAGTCGGCTCGCCGAGAGCGAGCAGAACCGGCACCTCGGTTCGCGCTGCGAGCAGTTCGTCGACCGCACGACCAAGACTTGCCGCGTCTTCGAGTTGGCGGCCGAACTCACTCAGCGCTGGGGCAGTGGACATGATCATCCCTTTCGAAGGTGGACTGCCTTCGACAGTATCGTTGAAGATTCGTTTGAAACTTTCACTGGCAATTACCTGGGGTATACCGTGAAAAGCCTCAATCGGAGGTGATCAGTGCGGCCCATAGACCTTGCCCGTGAACACGGGTTGTCCGCACAGGCGATCCGCAACTACGACGATGCCGGCATCCTCCCTCCGAGCGAGCGCAGCACTTACGGCTACCGGCGATACACCCCAGTGCACGCGCAAGCCCTGCGCACTTTCCTCGCATTGCGCGGCGGTCACGGGCACCAGCGGGCCACGGAAATCATGCGGGCGACCAACCAGGGCGACACCGAGTCCGCCTACCGCCTGATCGACAGTGCGCACGTGACGCTGCTCGCCGAGCGAAAAACTCGCACCGAGGTAGCCACAGCGCTGGGGACTCTGTCCACCATGGCACCGGCACTGGTGCACGGTCCAGCGCTGACGGTGGGTGAGCTGGCGCGCCGTCTCGGCGTTCACCCGGCGACACTGCGCACATGGGAAGAGCACGGCATCCTGCGCCCCGAGCGCGAACGAGCAACGGGTTATCGCGAATACGGTCCGGAGTGTGTGCGCGACGCCGAGATCGCACGGCAGCTGCGGCGCGGTGGCTATCGGCTGTCGCAAGTCGCTCAGTTTCTCGATTCGCTGCGCGAGGCCGGCGGAGCAGACGCATTGTCAGCGTTCCTCGAATCCTGGCAAGACCGGCTGGCCACACGCAGTCGCAACCTTCTCGCCGGCGCAGCTCAGCTCGATGCCTATCTCACGATGCTGGATCAGACCTCGCCTGGTTGCCGATCAGCAAACGGTTGAGGCGTCAGTTCACAAGCCGCGCAAGGCTCCTCACCATCTCACCGACGGTGTCGGTCGACGGCCACGGGAATTCCGGGAGATCGGCCCGCAACATCACCTGTCCGTGCAGCGAAGTCCAGATCGATACCGCATCGACAAAAGTGTCTGTGCTGGCCGACCTCCCAGCGGCGACGCACGCGTCGAGGTTGGTCACCAGCGTGTTGAAGGCGGCCAGTCCTCGCGTATCCGATTGTGGTGACTGACCTTTCGGCCTGGACCACCCGAACAAGACCCGATACCGAGCGGGCTCGGAAATGCCGAACTCGACGTATGCCGAGCACCCGGCATACAGACCCTCGACCGGGTCGGGGTGTGCGGAAACGGCGTCGGCCACGGCGAGATGCAACTGCTCCAGCGATTCGGAGACCACCGCTTCGACAATGGCATCGCGATCGGAAAAGTGTCCGTAGATAGATGGTGCGGATATCCCGACTTCGCGAGCGACCGATCGGAGCGTCACCGCCTGATCCGATCCGGTGCGGGCGATGAGCGTCGCCGCTGCGGCGACGATCTCTCCGCGGAGCCGTGCGCCGCTTCCTCTCGGATTTCGGGCGCGAGTACTCCGAGAACCACTCGTCCCAGTTTCATCGGCATCTTCGGAAACATCACTCACCCGACAAACTTTACACATGTAAGGCGAAGGGGTACGTTCTCATCACTAAACATTCGTAAGGTTACATTCGTAAGGACATGATGAATTCCCTCGAACCCACTGACCGGCGACGATGGGCAGCACTGGGCGCCCTCTGCACATCCCTCGTCGTAGTCACGATCGACAACACCATCCTCAACACCGCTATCCCGACCCTTGCCCGCGAACTGCGGGCGACCACCGTCGACCTGCAATGGATCACCAACGCATACACATTGGCGTTCGCCGCCTTGCTCATCACGGCAGGTGGACTCGGCGCGAGATTCGGTCACCGTCGGATACTTCTGACCGGCCTCACCTTGTTCGCTCTCGGGTCAGCCTTCGCTGCCCTCTCTCACACGTCGTTGCAGCTGATCGGCTGGAGAACAGTGATGGGGGCAGCCGCCGCACTGGTCATGCCGGCGACGCTGTCACTTGTCGTCTCGATGTTCGCCCCGCACGAGAGAGGCCGGGCGATAGGAATCTGGTCTGCAACCGCCGGACTGGGAATCGCGATCGGCCCCGTAGCCGGTGGCGTACTACTCGAACATTTCAGTTGGGGAAGCGTCTTCTGGATAAACGTCCCACTGGTCGCCGGTGTGATCGCCGCGACGGTTTCTCTTGTGCCCCCGGCAAGAGGAATCACGAAGGGTTCGTTCGACATCCCCGGGCTCCTGTTATCCGCCGGCGGACTGGCTTTGATCGTGGATGCCCTCACCCAGGCAAGCCTTCGCGGATGGTCGTCGCCCGTCACGCTAGTGGAGATCGTCAGCGCAACAGCACTTCTCGCCGGATTCGTCTGGTGGGAGCTGCGGGCCTCGGCGCCGATGACCGACGTGCGCATCTTCACCAGTCGAGTGTTCAGCATCTCCAATGCCATCTTGGCCGTAACGTTCTTCGCCCTTTTCGGAGTTCTCTTCACGTACACGCAATACCTCCAATTAGTTCGTGGTTACGGTCCATTGGTCGCCGGCGTCGGTGCAGTTCCGTTTGCGATAGTGATGGCGACTGTCGCCTCCAGCAGCGATCGTATGGTCGGCCGATTCGGCGTGCGCAGTTCGATCGCGAGCGGTCTCGCAGTCATGTCCGCGGGACTGTTGGTCCTGTCGATCGCAGCAGATTGGTACGCACCGTTCGGAATCCTGGCTGCGATCATGGCACTGGTCGGCGCGGGGATGGGGTTGGTCATGGCTCCGGCCACAACCACGTCGATGTCTTCGGTTGCGCCCCAGCAGGCTTCGATGGCCAGTTCGATCAACAGCGTCGTGCGAGAGTTGGGTGGAGTTCTGGGCGTCGCCGTCATCGGGACGGTCGTAGCCACCGTTTTCCGGTCCCGCTTCGAACCCGGAGTCGACACTTCCACAGCCGATCCGGCGCAGATCCATGCCGGCGCTCCCCCCGCGAGTGCCTTGACCGACGCAGCGAACCAGGCTTACACCTCGGCGATGAGTACCGGAATCCAAATCTGTGCCGCAGTCGCGTTCGTCGGTGCGTTGGCCGTCATTGCACTGTTTCCCGCACCACGTCGCCCGGTTTCTTGTCCTCCCGCAGACCTCGCCAACTCGGATGACGCAGACGCTCGGTCTTCGTCCAATCCATGAACCGCACCTCACCGACGAGTTCCGGTTTCACCCACACTGCTCCCTTGCGGTCGTCGGCGGGCAGTTCCTCCCCGAACGGACTTTCCTTCTGACGCAGCGGTTCCAGTGTCGCAAGTAAAGACTCCAAGTCGCGATCACTGAAGCCGGTACCGACGCGTCCCACGTAGGTCAATCCATACTCACCCGGAATTCCCATGAGCAGCGCCCCGATCCCCTGTGCTCGATTGCCCTGCCCGGTGCGCCACCCTCCGATCACCACCTCTTGAGTGCGCCAGTTCTTCACCTTGATCCAACTCGACCCACGCCGCCCCGGAAGGTAGACCGATGCACGACGTTTGGCGACAATCCCTTCCCATCCGGCATCGGTACTCACCTCCAACGCGTTCTCCGCCGTGCCCTCGATCTGTGGAGGTACCTCGAGCTCACCGACCTTGCCCGCCAACGCATTCAACACGGTGCGCCGGTCCGAGTAGGATTTCCGCAGCAAAGACACTCCGTCGAGGTACAGAAGATCGAAGGCCAGGAACACCGGCTCCCCACCTCGCTGGAGAAGACCGAAATCGGTGCCCCCCGCGTCGTTGTACGCCACCACTTCACCGTCGAGAACCACGTCATGACCGTCCAGCACCTCGGCCAACCCGGCAAGGGCGGGATAGTCCCCGGTCTTGTCGTTACCCGCGCGACTGCGAAGTGACATTGTGCCCGAATGATATTCGAGAATCACTCGGATCCCGTCCCACTTACCTTCGAAAGCCCACTCCTGCGAGTCGAGACCTTCGAGCGTTCCAGCGGTGGCAAGCATCGGCTCGAGATTCTTGGGAAACTCCGTTCCGAAACTCGCGTTCTGATCCTTCATCAGATGCATCAACCACTGGTCACCCTTCGTCCGGATCAGCGCGAAGCGTCCCTGCACCCGTTTCCCACTGAGGCGCACGATCACCTCGTCTTCACGCCACTTCTCGGTCTCGTACGTCCCGGAATCCCAAATCGTCATCGAACCGCCGCCGTACTCCCCCTTCGGAATCGTGCCCGAGAACGTGGCGTACTCGAGCGGGTGATCCTCGGTGTGCACGGCCAACCGATTCTCTCCGGCACTGGTCGGCACGCCCTTCGGAACAGCCCAGGACACGAGCACACCATCCCGCTCCAGGCGAACGTCGTAATGCAATCGTCTGGCGTGATGTTCCTGAATCACAAAGGTATTGCCCGCTGTCTCCTTGGTCACCGCAGCAGGGATCGGCTCCGGCGTCCGGTCGGCCGACCGCTTGTTGCGATAGTGCGTCAACGTGTCGGCTACAGCCGCCGAGACCGGCGGATCCAGATCGCCCAGCAGATCACCATCGGATTCGACGCGCTCCAGAACCTCGTCGAACAACAGATGTCGTAGTTTCGGATCGTCGAGTTCGGCCCAACTGCGCGGCGCGGCAACATAGGGTTGATCGCGACCGCGCATCGAGTACGGCGCAATGGTTGTTTTGGCTGCGTTGTTCTGACTCCAGTCCACGAAAATCTTGCCTGCCCGCACATTTCGAGCCATCGTCGCGGTGACGAGATCCGGGTGAAGCTTCTCGAGTCCGGTGGCGATCTGCTTGGCGACAGTCGACGCACCGCTGCCGTCCAAGGCTCGATCCAGTGGAACGTAGAGGTGAATTCCCTTGCTACCACTGGTTACCGGATAGGCAGTCCACCCCAGAGTTGCGACCAGATCTCGAATCGACCTCGCCACCTCGGCGCACTCGGTCAACCCGACGCCTTCGCCCGGGTCGAGATCGAATACCAGTCGTGTCGCCGGACCACGCTCGGAACCGTCGAATCGCCATTGGGGAACGTGCAATTCGAGTGCGGCCTGCTGCCCCAGCCACGCCAGGGATGCAACGGAATCGAAGACCGGGTAAGTGACGACACGATCAGAATGTTGCAGCGACGCACGCGTGAGCCACTGCGGGGCAGACGACGCAAGGTTCTTCTCGAAGAAGGACTGACCGTCCACGCCATTGGGCCAACGCTTTCGAGTACCCGGTCTACCGACGACATGCGGAAGCATGACTGCGGCGATACGGGTGTAGTAGTCGATGACTTCGGCCTTCGTGGTGCCGCTCTCGGGGTAGAGAATCTTGCCCAGATTGGTCACGGACACGGTTGTGCCGTCGAGAGTGATCTGACCCCGATCCGTCGTTGCCATCTCCTCATTGTGCTGGATAGCGCTGCGTCTGGCAGTAGAAATCTGATGGATCGGAAACCTGCCGCTGCGCCAGGCCACGGGCAAGACTGGATTCTCGATGGGAGAGGAGACCACGATGACAGTTCGCAGTTCCGTGGAGCCGTTGGTGGACAACAACTGGCGGATGTTCGCCACCTGTAAAACAGTGGACCCGGCGGTGTTCTATTCGCCGGGTGAAGAGCGCGGACGCAATCGGGCTGCACGGGAAAATTCCGCCAAGCAGGTGTGCTTCCGCTGCCCGGTCATTCGGGACTGCCTGACGTTTGCACTCGACACCGCTGAACCACACGGAGTATGGGGTGGGACGACACCGTCGGAGCGCCTTGCACTACGACGCTCAGCTGCGTGAACTCCGCTCACACGAGACCCCCGTCACGTCCGTACCGGACAAACAGGCAAGATGGCCTTGTGCCTATGACACGACGCGCTGTTGCCGTGACCGCGATCTTCGCTTCCTCGATCTTGTTGGGCTCGTGTTCGTCGCAGCCGGAGGCACCTGCGGCAGCGGACACCACGACCACGGTTCCCGAGGCATTCACCAAACTGCCCTCGACCACTGCCGTGGACAAGTGCGGACCCCAGAGCGGGACCACCCTCGAAGACGGTGTCTTGACCATCGCCACCGATTCGCCGGCGTACGCGCCGTGGTTCGTCGACAACACTCCGTCCAACGGCAAGGGCTTCGAGGGGGCGGTGGCCCGGGCCGTCGTCGACAAACTCGGGTACAACGCCGATCAGGTTCGCTTCACCACGGTCGCCTTCAACGACGCACTGAAACCAGGCCCCAAGGATTTCGACTTCGACGTCAATCAGTTCACGGTTTCCGGGGATCGCCGCGAGAACGTCGACTTCAGCTCGCCGTATTACGCAGTGGCGCAGTCGGTGATCGCCTCGCGCGGGAGCAAAGCCGCTGAGGCAAAGAATCTTGCGGATCTTGCCGGCTACCGACTGGGCGCTCAGACCGGTTCCACCAGCCTCGCGGCGATCACGGACACGATTGTTCCGACCACTGCGCCACGCGAGTTCGCGACCACGGACGATGCGAAAGCTGCGCTGGCCGCAGGCGAGATCGACGCACTGGTCGTCGACATCCCGACCGGATTTCACATCACCGAGAACGAACTGCCCGGGTCGGTCATCGTGGGTCAGTTTCCGCGGCCCAACGCAGTCACCGAATTCTTCGGGTTCGTGCTCGAGAAGAACAGTCCGCTGACGGCGTGCGTCTCTGCCGCCGTGGATGCGCTCTACGCCGACGGCACCCTCGAGAAACTCGCAACCGAATGGATCACGGACAGCGCCGACGCACCCGTTCTCGAGTAGTTCAGCCGGCGCGCCCACTGATCGCGCCGACGAAGACCTTCGGGATGTCTGCCGGTGTCGGAGCGAAGTGACTGTTGCCGCCGGTGAGAGTCGAAATCTGCTCGAGCACATCGGTATCGGCGTCATCGGTGACACCGATGGTGATGATCGGTACCGGCCGCGTCGGGTCCTGCTCGCGAGTCAGGGTGTCGAGAAGTTCCTGCAGCGAGATACTCGACGGATCATCGTTGGCACCGTCGGTAAGCAGAATCACCGAATTGATCGAGGCCGGATCGTAGGTCTGTTGCATGGACCGATACGCGGCGAGAACGCTGTCGTACAAACCTGTTCCGCCGCCGACGATCGAAGAGAGGCTGTCGATCCGAGACAGCAGTTTGCTCCGATGATCCGTGTCGCCTTCAGTTGCATCCATACGGGCGACAGGTTCGAGTTCGCGGTAGTCCGTGCCCTCGCCGAGGTCTACGGAGAACGCCCAGAGACCCAATTGTGCGTTGGCAGGAAACATTCGGATCGCGATGTCACCGGCCTGCGCCGTCGCGGCCATTCGAGTGACCCCGTCCTGCATGTAGTCCATGGACCCCGAGACGTCGACAACTGCCAGCGCGCGGGAAGGCCTGGACAGAATCTCGTACCGCGCAAGCGCTTTGGTGACCACAGACGGATCGGACGGCACCAGCGAGCCAACCTTTCCCACTCCACCGGCTACCGGTGGGGCCTGATCCGCGCCGCGGAACCCGAGGCCGGCAAGTACGGAGCGCCCGGTGTCCGATGCCAGCGCTGCCGCCAGCAGTTTGCCGGCGTCGTCCGCCGCCGACGAGTCTGCACCCACACTTGCCATCGGGTAGTCCATGAAGACCGAACCGGAAGACGGTACCGACGCGGTGAGTCGACTGTCCGCATGTGCGGCGAGATAAGCCTCGAAGGTCTGCTCGGTCGTCACCGCGGTCCCGCCGTCCGCGTCCACGGTTTGGATGCGTCCGGTCGAACCGGTTTCCTTCAGATTTCCGTACTGCGCTTGCGCCACCGGGACCAGGGCTGCCGAAATGGACGTGAGGTCCCCGCCCCGCGACTGGGCCTCGGCAAAGGCTGCCACGATCGGTGCGCTGGAGACGGCACTGGTGAGGGGATCGCCGATGTGCAGTGCTGGAGCGCCGAGGACATCCGTCCAAGCGGCGGGTGCCTCGCTACCCGGCGCCGAGACAGTGACAACAGGGGTGGACGCGACCGAGTTGCTGATCCGGCGAATCTCCTGCCCGCTAGCCGAAACCTTGTCCAACCATTCGCTCGAATCAGGGATCCACAGTGCGGGTGCCGAACCGTCGGCGATCGCCGCGACGGTGAGCACGGGATCTTGCGGCGTCACACTGAGCGAGCTGCACCCGAGTTCCGTAGCGGGGATGGCAGCGGCGACAGCTTCGAGTCCCGAGGCGATCGACGGATCGGCGGCCACGGTCACGGTTTCCGGGTTCTCACAGCTGGTTGCCGTCGCAGCTGTGACAGCACTCGCACCGAGTTCTCCCTTGTCGCTGACGCTTTTGAACGTCACGGCGAATGCTGCGGTTCCACCGACTGCGACTACTGCCAAGAGTCCGATCAGAACCTGCACGGATCGAGGCATGGACGCAGGTGGTGCGCCGTACCCATGACGAGACGACATTGATCGAATCCTTTCCGGCGGGACCCGCATCAATAACCAACCGATGCCCGGTTTATCCCGCCGAAAAGAATCCTAACTCATGTTAGCGGTGAAGTAGCTCGATGTGGAAATCTCCACAACTTAGGTGTAGATCTGGACAAACTGGGCCAGCGACTTCTCCACATCGCCTTTGAGCGCCCGCGCCACACTCGAACCGATCGGGCCGAACAACGGCGCGCCGCCCAACTCGACTGTCAGCGCGAGTTCCGACCCGTCGCCCTTTGCCTTGACGTCGAGTTCGAGACCGAGCTTGACCCCGCCCTTGCCGTCTCCCTTGAGCGAGATCGCCTTCGGGACGTCGTACTTCTTGATGGTCCACCGAACGCGGTTGCGCAGGCCCTTCACGGTCACGACCGAGCTGATCTCGGTGCCGACACCCAGTTGTTCGGGAAGTTCACTGCGCCATCCGTCGTGAACCACGAGCCAGTTTTCGTATCCACTGAGATCGGACGCCTTGTCCCACACTTCCTGAGGAGGAAGCGGAACGTCGATTTTCACTGTGAGCTTTGCCATGGCAGAACAATAAGCCCCGTGCGCCTTTTCCGTAACCAGAGGTACCAGAAAGACGCACGGGGCTTTGCCCCTCTTAGTGGCTGACTGCCTTTTCGACGCCGACGCCGGTGAGGGAGCGAACTTCCATCTCCGCCTGCTTTGCCGGATCTTCGATCTTGTTACGTCCGATGTACGTACCGACGATGCCGAGGACGAATGCCAGCGGAATCGAGACGATGCCGGGGTTCGAGAGCGGGAACCAGGCGAAGTCGGAGTTCGGGAACATCGACGACGGCTTACCCGACACCGCCGGGGAGAACACGATCAGCGTCAAGCAGCTGATCAAACCGCCGTAGATGCTGAAGAGCGCACCGGTGGTGTTGAACTTCTTCCAGAACAACGAGTAGAGCAGGGTGGGCAGGTTCGCCGAGGCCGCCACTGCGAAGGCGAGAGCCACCAGGAAGGCGATGTTCTGCCCCATCGCCATGATGCCGAGAACGATGGAGACGAGTCCGATGACCACGACGGTGATTCGAGAAACTCGAACCTGCTGCTCCTCGGTTGCGTTGCCGCGCTTGATGACACTGGCGTAGATGTCGTGAGCGAACGACGCCGAAGCAGTGATCGCGAGACCGGCAACGACGGCGAGGATGGTCGCGAACGCCACCGCGGAGATGATGCCGAGGAAGATGGTGCCACCGAGCTCGAAGGCGAGAAGCGGAGCGGCCGCGTTCTCCTTACCAGGCGCTGCCAAGATCTTGTCCGGTCCGACCATGCTGGCCGCGCCGTAGCCGAGAACCAGTGTGAACAGGTAGAAGGCACCGATGAGCGCGATCGCCCAGGTCACCGAGCGGCGAGCTTCCTTGGCAGTGGGCACCGTGTAGAAGCGCATCAGCACGTGCGGCAGGCCCGCGGTGCCGAGCACCAAAGCGATTCCGAGAGAGATGAAGTCGAGCTTCGTCATTCCGGAAAGACCGTACTTGGCACCGGGCCCGAGGATGTCGCGTCCCTGCACACCCTTGGTGGTGGAACTGTTGACCATGTCCTGCGCATTGGCGAGCAACTGAGAGAAGTTGCCGCGCACTGCCCACAGAACGAGTACGAACATGATTCCGGCTCCGGCAACCAGCAGAACTGCCTTGACCATCTGTACGTAGGTGGTGCCCTTCATGCCGCCGACCAAGACGTACACGATCATCAGCACACCCACGATCGCGACGACGATCGACTGTCCCACCTTGCCGTCGATGTTGAGCAGCAGCGCGACAAGTCCACCGGCGCCGGCCATCTGGGCAAGAAGATAGAAGAGGGAAACGGCCAGAGTGGACAGGGCTGCCGCCATGCGCACCGGACGCTGCTTGAGTCGGAAGCTCAGCACGTCGGCCATCGTGAATCTGCCCGTGTTCCTGAGCAATTCGGCGACCAGGAGCAGTGCAACCAACCAGGCGACAAGGAAGCCGATAGAGTACAGGAAGCCGTCGTAGCCGTACACGGCGATCGCACCTGCGATACCGAGGAACGATGCCGCCGAGAGGTAGTCACCGGCGATGGCGAACCCGTTCTGCGGGCCGGTGAACTGCCCACCACCGGTGTAGAAGTCGGACGCCTTCTTGGTGGTCCGGCTGGCGCGGATCACCAGCGTCATGGTCACGACGACGAAAGCGAGGAAGATCGCGATGTTGAAGGCTGGGTTTCCTACGTCCGTTCCGGACGCGGCGAGTGTGGTGATCACTATGCGGAACCTTCCAGTTCTTCACGGATGGCGGCGGAGCGGGGATCGAGCTCACGACCGGCGAACTTCACGTACCACGCGGTGATGGCGAAGGTCGTGACGAATTGCCCGAGGCCGAGGATGATGCCGAGATTGATGTTGCCGAGGACCTTGGTGGCCATGAAGTCGTGGGCATAGGTAGCCAGGACGACGTACACCGCATACCAGAGCAGGAAGAATGCAGTGATGGGGAAAACGAACTTGCGCAGACGCGTTCGGAGTTCCTGGAATTCGGGACTCGCTTGCATGTCTATGAATGCCTGGGCATCCGGGGTGCGTCGCTCTTGCGGCGACCCCTCACTGATTTCTGCTGTGGACACTGCCGGCTCCTCGCCTCGCGTGTGAAGTGAACTACGCACAGACGTTAGTGAGATCGGAGTCACATGAAGACGCTGTGGCGCCAGTCACACGGTGAGCAGTCGCGCGCTGCGCCGAACGGTCAGGCAGGCGCGACCAACGGCAGAGGGTTCGGGCGGTGAAAGTCAGGGTTGGCGGAGATCGTCTTCGCGATCGGAGCCCATTCCGAGACGTTCCGGGGCGTGCATCCGCGTGAAGATTCGCGCAATATCTGCCGGTATCTGCTTCGACGACACCTTGCTCACGACGATCATCGTGAGGAACGCCAGCGGCACGCTCACCGCGGCCGGGAACGCGAAAATGGCTGCCGGCCAGCCACCGAGGACGTCCTCCGACAAACCACCCAGGACGGCGACAGTAGCGGCAGTGCCCGCAACACATCCACCGACAACCATCCCCGCCCCCGCGCCGACGGCAGTCAGACCGCGCCACCAGATACCCAATACGAGCAGTGGGCAGAGCGTCGACGCGGCGACTGCGAACACCAAACCGACGGTTCTCGAGAGGTCGACCGACACCACCGCCAGCGACAGCACGAGAGGAACGACCCCGGCCAGTAGCGCTGCAATACGGAAGTCTCGAACTCGACCACGGAGAACATCGGTACTGACGACGCCGGCGATGCTGACGAGCAATCCGGACGACGTCGACAGGAAAGCGGCGATGGCACCGGACGCCACGAGGGCTGCCAGCAGTTGTCCGCCCCACCCCGAGAACACCGAGCCCGGCAACAGCAGCACCGCCGCGTCAGAGGTGCCGGTGATCAGAAGTTGCGGGACGTACAGGCGAGCGAAGACGCCGAGGAGTGTCGGAAACAGGTAGAACACGCTGACCAGACCGACAACGGCGAGCGACGTCAGACGGGCTGCCCGGCCGTCGGGGTTGGTGTAGAACCGGACGAGAACATGAGGAAGGCCGAGCGTTCCGAGGAAGGTCGCGAGCATCAGCGAGTACACCTGGTACATCGGGTGCGGCCCACCGAAACCCCAACCCGGGGTGATCCAGTCAGAGTTCTGCGCGGGCGCTCCGGCGACGACAGGGACGGCGGCTCCCGCGTCGAGGACCATGGACATGCCTTCACCGAGAGTGTGCTCCCCCGGCCCCAGGGTCATCGTGCCTTCGACCGCTCGCCCGTCGACTGTGCCGCCGCTGACCGTCACCGGCTCGGACACCTGGACGACGACGTCGGTGGTGATGTCGACGGTCGTCGCAGTGGTGACCGTCGGCGGCATCGACGCGCCGACGTCGTGGTGATCGCCGAAGAAGTAGAAGGTCAGTGCCACAGCGGGAATCGCGACGGCAGTCAGTTTCAGCCAGTACTGGAAGGCCTGAACGAAGGTGATCGAGCGCATCCCGCCGCCGACGACGTTGGCGATGACGATGACCCCGACCGCTACGCCGCCGATCCAACTGGGAACCCCGAGCAAGATATTGAGCGTCAGTCCCGCGCCTTGGAACTGTGGAATCAAATACAGGATGCACACCATCGCGACCACGAGCATCGCGAGCTTGCGCAATCGCGGTGAGCCGAGACGGAACTCGGCGAAATCGGGGACGGTATACGCACCGGAACGCCGAAGCGGCGCTGCGACGAACAGCAGCAGGGCGAGGTATCCGGCGGTGAAGCCGATGGGATACCAGAGTGCGTCGGCGCCGTACTTGGCGACCAGCCCCGCAACACCGAGAAACGAAGCAGCAGAGAGGTACTCGCCGGAGATGGCCGTCGCATTCCACCGCGCACTGACGGTTCTGGACGCGACGAGAAAGTCCGAGGTGGTACGAGCGAGCCGAACGCCGTAGATTCCGATAGCCACCGTCGCGACAGCTGCTGCCACGATGCCGAGCACCGTCAACACCGGGATAGGTTGTCCTCCCACAGTGCCGCGCTCAGTCGTCCACGATGTCGTTGAAGTCCTGCTCGTTTCGCTCCGCACGACGCACGAACACCCAACCGGTCGTCAACAGCAAGGGATACACGGCGCCGCCCATCACGAGCCACGGCAACCGGATGCCAAGGACCGCGACCTCCGACAGCGTCGGGAAGAGATGCGTCAGCAGCGGTACCGCACACAGGAGCCCGGCTGCGACGACGGCAAGGCGAATCGCCAGTCCCAACTGCGCGCGAACGAGACCGCGGATCATGGCGTCACCGACTTCGGTCTGTTCCTGCACCTCCACCCGTGTTCGCACGATCCGTGCGCCACTACGTTGCGCCAACACAACGCGCTCACGCTGCGGAGGATCGGACTGCGACGTCACCGCGACAACCAACTCTGCTTGGGCGCACGAACCAGTCGATCCTTGAGTTCACGGGTGTGTCTGCGACTGACCGGAAGCTCGACGGGAGGCTTGTCGCCGTGCGGGCGCAGACAGACCACCAAACCGCTGCCTACTGTGCGGATGCCGGTGACCAGCGCCAGAGACACCAGGTAGGAGCGGTGCACACGCAAGAAGCCCGCGTCGGCCCAGCGTGATTCGAGCGTCGAGATCGGGATGCGCACCAGGTGCGACTTTCCAGCGGTGTGCAAACGCGCGTAGTCCCCGTCGGCTTCCACCCACTCCACCGAGGAACGCTGAACGAGCGTCGTGACACCGCCCAGTTCCACCGGGATCACCTCGTCCGTGGGCGCAGCTTCGGGTTTGCTCTCACTCTTGGTGCGCCCGGCGAGCCCCACGATCCGCTGAACGGCCTGAGCGAGACGCTCCTCCCGGAGCGGTTTGAGTAGGTAGTCGACGGCGCCGAGATCGAATGCGTCAACCGCTCGATCGTCGTGCGCTGTCACGAACACCACGGGCGGTGGCGTCGCGAAATTGGAGAGGATGCCGGCCAGTTCGAGACCGTCGAGTCCGGGCATGTTGATGTCGAGAAACACCGCGTCGATGCTTCCACCGCGCAGTATCCGCAACGCTGTCGTCGCATCCGATGCCGTGTGAACGTGCGCCACCGAGTCCTCGGCGCGCAGCAAGAAGGCCAGCTCGTCGAGGGCTGGTTTCTCGTCGTCGACGGCAAGGACGGTCAGCTGGGCATCAGTGTCAGTCTCGTTCACAACAGGTCCATGTTCCCACGACGGTTTCAGCCTGATCATCGAAGGCGAGAATCAGACGTGAATACCCTGCTTGAACTTGGGAACACGCATGCTGACCTTCGTACCGGCACCCGGCGCTGTCTCCACCACGAGTCCGTAGTCGTTGCCGAACGCGGCACGAAGTCTGTCGTCGACGTTGGCCAAACCGACGTGAGCAGCTTCTCGTGCGCTGGGTCGCCCCGATCCCGACTCGATGGCGTCGAGCGAACCGGAGCGCAGTAGTTCGGGGTCCATCCCCACACCGTCGTCCTCGACGCTGATGATGCAGTCCGGTCCCTCGTCCGCAGCCACGATGCTCACGGTCCCGCCCTCCGGCTTACTCGAAATGCCGTGACGAACCGCGTTCTCGACCAGCGGCTGGAGGGCAAGGAAAGGAAGAACCACGTTGAGCACTTCGGGTGCTATCTGAAGGCGGACGTTCAGAGCCTCCCCGAATCGCGCGCGTTCGAGGGTCAGGTAACGATCGATGTTGCGCAACTCGTCGGCAAGCAGGGTGAACTCACCCGCAGATCGGAACGAGTACCGCGTGAAGTCCGCGAACTCGAGGATCAGTTCTCTGGCCCGCGCCGGATCGGTTCGAACAAACGATGCGACCGTGTTGAGCGCGTTGTAGATGAAATGAGGACTGATCTGTGCGCGCAGGGCACGCACTTCGGCTCGATCCAACAGGGCTCTGGACGCGTCGAGGTCGGCGAGTTCGATCTGACTGCAGGCATATCGTGCGACCTCGGTGACCGCTCCGAGCATTCCCGGCCACGGGTCCTCGCTGGTGACGATTCCCAGTACGCCGACCACGCCGATGTCCTCGATCAGCAGGGGCTGAGCGATCAGCGCTCGCACATGGTGATCGCTCGGTCCGCGCACCAGGTCCGAGTGCGTGACGAGTACCCGGCGTTCGCCTTCGATCGCACGAATGGCGGCGTCATGGAATTGTTCGGACAACGCTTCGTGACGGCCGTCCCACGCCAACAGGTTTCCCGACGCGTCTGCCAGGCCCAGACCGGAGCCGCCGGTCAGCTCGCGTAGGTGAGGCGCCGCCTCGGCGGCCGAATTCTCGTCGAGTCCACGCCGAAGTGGCCGCGCGGCAAGCGAAGCCGTATGGAGAGCGGCATGGACTGCACGTTCGGTGGGGGTGGTCACCTCACGTCTGGTGCGCATCCACACAGCCGTCAGCGCCCCGGCCACTGCGAGAATCAGCACGCTGAGAAGCGCGACCACGGCCGGACTCAAGGCGAGTCCTCGTCCAGTTTCCGTATCAGTGTTTTCGGAGCCACCGTGCGGTACGCATCTTCGACGACGTCGGCTACGTCGTTCCAGAATTTCTCGTCCTCGGTCTCGTCGGCACTCGGAACGTCGAGGTACACGCCGATCCATCCCCGGCCACCCACGTACGGAGGGACGAAGAACCTCGACGGGTCACGACTGACCCAATCTGCCTGCGCCCCAGGTGGGGCCGCGGCCCAGATCGCGACGCGATCGTCGTGGTGGTGATCTGCCATGGTGACGAACTGCGGCGCCTTGCGCACGAACCACGACGCTTCACCGTGGCTGACCCGCTCGGTCGCCTCCGGCAATGCCAGTGCAAGAGCGCGGATTCGCTCCAACGGCGTCATCGATTCACGACCCGCAGGTATTCGGTGCCGGAACACCTGCAAATCGATCCTTCACCCACGCGACAGCTCCCGGCACAGCGGCGCCGTCCGCATGACCTTCACCCGGTCGCGCCTGGAATTCGATGACGTCACCGCCGGCGCAGGCGCGTTCGACTGCCGCCTCGGTCCATTCCGGACGGATCAGGTTGTCATTGGTACCGACGACTACGTACATCGGACCGCTCGCGCGTTGACGGGGAAGAGCAACATCGCTGAGCCACGCGTGAATTCGGTCCGCATCCTCGGCGGTAGCCGGCCGCGTGTCGGCGGGCGTCACCTTTCCGACCAGACCCAACTTCTCCGTCGCCCGAGAGGTCAGGCACGAGGTGAGCAGGTCGTAGTTCTGCTCGAATGCGCCGCGCACGTAGTCGGTTCGTTCGAGGTCCGGATGGGTGAGGGACAGCCCTTCGAGTACATAGGGCAGCAGCAGTTGCTGAGGCAGTGACAGATTCACCTCGGAATCACTCGAGATGATCGGCGAGATGTCCGCTGCCGGGGACAGGTTTGCTGCACCGACGAATTCGAGTCCGTCGCCGTAGGTGTCGGCTTCCTCGGCTGCCGCCCAGGATGCCTGCCCGCCTTGGGACAGCCCCAGAGTTGCCCAACGAGTCGAGGTGTCCGGAACGACGTTGCGCGCCGCTCGAACCGCGTCGATGACGTTGAACGCCGCGGTGTCCGGTTGCAGGTAAGGATGCGGGTCCGGAGTGCCGAGGCCCTCGAAGTCGGAGACAGCGACCACGTATCCCGAGTCGAGGAACGGCGCGACCAGGCCGATCGTGCCGAACAGGGTCGGCGAGGCCGACGGCGCGCAGTCGTCCGAAATACCCGTCGTGCCATGGCCGATGGAGACGATCGGCCAACCGCCCTCCGGCGGAGTTCCAGGCGGCGTGAACACCGTTCCCGACACCTGAGTCTCTCGGCCGTCGATACCGGAGGTGGAGCCGTACAGGATTTTCACCGCGCTTGCTCCGGACGCCGCCACTTCGGCTGTGCTGGTGAAGGGTTCACTGTCGAACACGACGCCACGTTGCGCACTGCTCTCGACCGACGGGGTTGTCGTGGTCGAGGTGTCGGTGACGGAGACATCCGGCGAGGCATCCGATCCGCAGCCGACGCTCACGAGAAGTGCGCTCGCCACCACGACTCCCCAGACTGCGCGAACCCTCGAACTCCGAACAGTCATACGCAGTGTTCCCCTCTATTTGCCCGCACCGCTACCTGCTCGGCGACGCCTGACACGTTCCTCTGCTGCGGCCTCTTCGATGTCGAGTCCTTCCAATACGGTACGCAATACCTCGTCGTCGAGATCTCCGTCGTCACGTGCGGCGATCAGCGCAACTCGTTGCGAGCGCAGTGACTGATGCCGGAACTTGTCGAACAGAGCTCCCGCATTCCACAAGGCGGCCTCGCGATCGGCGTCCTCGTCGACCTCCTGGAGTTGAAGCCTCGCCTGCATCGAGCGTCGTACGCGTTCGACGATCGCCTGCAGTTCCTTCCCGTCGATCCCCGGCGGAGGGTGCGCGGCCGCGTCTGCCAACGCCTTCTCTCCCGCCTTGCGAGAAATGTTGCGGGCCAACTCCATCTGTTCCTGCGTGCGCAACTGCTCGTAAGGATCCGCGACGTCGAGGCGACGGATCATGAACGGCAAGGTAGATCCCTGGATGAGCAATGTCCCGACCGCGACGATGAACGCGATCGCCTGGATGACGCCGCGTCCGGGGAACGGCTCGCCGGACGAGAGTGCAAACGGGATACCGCCGGCCGCAGCAAGAGTGACGACGCCGCGCATTCCAGCCCACGAGACCACCAGATTCTGTTTCCACGTCAGTTGATTCTCGCGATCACGGCGCAGGGTTACACCGAATCGCACACGCGAGTAGCTCAGGAACAGCCACACCGGCCGAATCACGATGACAACGGCCAGGACTGCGAGACCGTACGCGAACACGTGAAGCACCGGAAGTCCGTCGGCGACAACATCGTCGATCACAAAGCTCAGCTGGAGCCCCATGTATGCGAAGACGAACATCTCGAGAAGAGTGTCCAGGCTCGACCACACCGAGCGCTCCTGCAATCGCGTCATGATCGACGCGTCCGTCGAATAGTGCCCGATCACCAGACCAGCGACCACAACGGCCAGAACACCGGACGCGTGTAGTTCTTCGGCGGCCAGGTAGGCAGCGAACGGAAGCACCAACCCCAAGCCGGTTTCCAGTGGAGAGTCGTACATGCGGGCACGAACGAACTTGACGACAAACGCGAGCACCAAGCCGACGACAACGCCGCCGATCACTTCGTACGCGAAGAACAACAGGGGCGAATCGGTGGCAATTCGCGTTCCGGTCACTGCTGCGACGGCGACGGTGAAGAGCGTGAGCGCGGTGGCGTCGTTGACGAGCCCCTCGCCCGTCAGGATGGCGATCACCCGTTTCGGGAGCCCGAGCTTCTGACCGACCGCCACCGCGCTGACGGCGTCGGTCGGCGCGATCACGGCCCCGAGCACCAGGGCGGCGCCGATCGTGAACTCGGGCACCATCCATTCGGCGAAGAAGGCAACCACGAACGCCGTCACCAACACCATTCCGACGCCGAGGCGCAAGATCGGGGCCAAGTTGCGTTTGAAGGTCGCCACCGAGAATTTCAGAGCGGCCGAGTAGAGAAGCGGCGGCAGGACCACACCGAGAATGACGTGGGGATCGAGTTCCGGCCGCGGCATACCGGGTATGAAGGATGCGACCGAACCTACCGTCACCAAAACCAGCGGAGCCTGCAGGTTTCGTCGATTGGACAGCCCGGTGACTGCGATGGCGGCAATGACGACCAGCAGAATCCAGGTGAAGTTCACGCGTTCATTCTGCCCGCCGACCCTGGGAGTTCACCTAGCGGACGCACAGAAGCCCGCAACCTTTTCGGTGACGGGCCCCTGAGCAACGGTGCTACCGAAAAACGGTATGCCGAATCCGGTATTACTGCTTTTCGGGAACAGCCTTCTTGGCGGCCTCAGCTGCCTTGTCGATCTGATCGCCGTACTTGTTGCCGGTCTTGTCGTCGGCGATGTCGGCGACCTTGTCGATAGCGTCGTGAACCTTGTCGGAGTTCTCCGCTGCGAGCTCCTGGCCCTTTTCGACCAATCCCTTGACGTTGTCCAAGAAACCCATGTCCGTGTCCTCTCCCGGTGCTAACGCACATCCTTCGGCGGAATCGTTCCTCCGCGCCCTTCGATTCTCACAGGTCGACGGCCTCTGCGCCAGAAAGCAGGTCCGTGCGTTCGAGCCGTGCGCAACTCGAGGTAGCGTTAACCCGCCAATAGCTGATTGACCACCCATCGACATCGACAGGTGCCCGGTTTGAATGCAGGACTGCGCGGGACGGGGAGCGACCCCTACCCCACGCGTGAACTGCTGTCCCGGTGGTGGTCGGATCGCACCGATTACACCTGGCTCCCCCGATTCCTCGACACTCGCGGGCTGACCGTTCCCGGACGCAAATTAGTCGCGGTGTGGTGTTTTCTCTTCGCCCTGATCGCGGCGACCATGCAGTTGAGCCGCTTCGGTTCCGACACCGCCCTGGCGCGGTCGATCTTCGCCCTCGGAACTATCAGTGGCGCCTATGCGGGCTACCGCTGGGCGCGTAATGAATCGTGGCCAACTTGGCGACAATCCGTGGCCTTTGTCGTCTGGGCCGACCTGTGGCTCGCCGTCACTCTCTTCTTCGCCGTACGCACCGCTTTCGTCGGAACCATCGGCTGCATCCTGTTCATCATGATCGGCTTCTATGCGGCGATAGTTCACAGCCCTCGCGTTGCCATCAGCCACATCGGTTGGGCTCTTGCTGTCTGCACGACGCTCGCTGCCATGGCGATGTCCGAGCCGGTCAACGACGACTGGGTGGTCGTGAATCTCTATCTGATGGTTGCCGGTGTGGTTTTCTCCACCGCATGGATTCTGCAGATCGTCTGGCTGCGCCTGACCGACGACGCACGCAACGCCCACCGGGACTACCTCACCGCGACACTCAATCGCCGCGGACTCCAGGACGAGGCACAGCATCTGCTGCGCAGTGATCGAACGCAGGCTCTGATCGCACTACTCATCGACGTCGACTCGTTCAAAAACCTCAACGACACGCACGGGCACGTCGCGGGCGACGACGCGTTGACCGCTGTCGCCGACCGCCTCATCGCTGCCGCCGGCCCCGATGCGGTGGTGGCTCGAATCGGTGGAGACGAGTTCGTCGTCCTGCGCGGAGTCGATCGAGGAGATATCGAGCAGGTCGCCACCGAGATACATTCGGCGGTTTCGTCCGACTCCGATCCCTATCCTGTGTCCGCCAGTACCGGCGTCAGTGTCTATCTGAGTCCCGAGACGGACTTACCGGATCGGGCTGTCAACGAACTGATCGAGCACGCAGACAATGCGATGTACCGAGCCAAGAAGCGGGGCGGCGATCGCATTGCCTGGGTGCAGATGTTCAGGCGCTGAAACTACTCACTCACTGTGGGCATGGTGATGCTCGCCGGGCAGGTCGTCGGGTGTCGCGAACATCTTTCGTTTCTCCCCGTGCAGGCGTGCGCTGATCCACCACGAGAGTTCCACGAGTACAACGCCGATCGCGCCGAGGGTGATCGCGAGCGTCGTCGCAGCGACGTTGCTCGGATCCAGTTTGAAGAACTCGCGGGTGAACGGCAGCGCGAACAGGATGAGGTATCCGGCCACCGACCCGCCGATCAGAACGAGCTTCCACCAGACGTACGGCCGAGCCACGACGGCCAGAACCCACACGGCGATCATGATCAACGTGATGAGCGCACTGGTTCCGGCCTGGATCTTCTGGGTTTCCGTCTGGTCCGGGCCTTGGTAAGCCAATACGTAGGAGATGAACGTGGTGATGCCGATGATCAGGCCCGACGGCAACGCCAGACGCATCACGCGCGAGACGAAACCGGTTCGCGCGCGCTCGTTGTTGGGTGCCAGAGACAAGATGAAGGCCGGGATACCGATCGTGAACCACGCTGCGATCGTGACGTGGCGGGGCAGGAACGGGTACGGCAGCGGTTCGAAGTCGAAGACCTGGGACAGGACGCCGGTGATGCCGATCAGGAACGCAAGCACCACCGAGTAGACGGTCTTGGTCAGGAACAGATTCGACACACGCTCGATGTTGCCGATCACTCGGCGGCCTTCCGCGACGACGTACGGGAGCGTCGCGAACTTGTTGTCCAGCAGCACGATCTGGGCCACGGCTCGGGTAGCCGGGCTGCCCGACCCCATCGAGACTCCGATGTCGGCGTCCTTGAGGGCGAGCACGTCGTTGACGCCGTCACCGGTCATCGCGACGGTATGTCCGCGAGACTGCAAGGCCGCGACCATTTCCCGCTTCTGATCCGGTCGCACTCGACCGAACGTCGTTGCTCCGTCGAGAGTGTCCGCCAGCTTTTCCTGATCGCTGGGCAGTTCTCGCGCGTCGATGGGGCGGTCGCCGCCTTCGAGTCCGAGGGATCCGGCAACGGCGCCGACGGAAACCGCGTTGTCGCCGGAAATGACCTTGACCGCGACCTTCTGGCTGGCGAAGTACTCCAACGTCTCCTGGGCGTCCGGGCGCACTTTCTGCTCGAGCACGACCAGAGCTTCGGGGGTGACGGTGCCAGGGGCGTCGGCGTCGTCGACGGGGAGGTCGCTGCTGCCGAGCATGAGGACACGAAGTCCGCTCGAACCCACTTCCTCGGCCTTGCGGGCCATTTCCGAGTCGGGATCGAGCAGCACGTCCGGGGCACCGAGTACCCAGTTGCCGTGACTGCCGTACGACTGGCCGCTCCACTTCTTCGCCGAGGAGAACGGCGCCACCGCTGTCGCTTCGCCCCACCCGGAGTCGTCGGAGAGAGACTCGCGAATCGCCAGGACACTCGCGTTGGGGCGAGGGTCGGACGCGGCCATCGCGCTCAACGCGGACTTGACCGCAGTCTCCCCCGATCCACCCGGTGCGACGTCGACCTCGGACAGGCGCATGCCGTTCTCGGTCAGCGTTCCGGTCTTGTCCGCGCACACCACGTCGACACGGGCCAGACCCTCGATCGCCGGCAACTCCTGAACGAGGCACTGGCGCTTGCCCAACCGGATCACACCGACCGCAAATGCAATGGACGTCATGAGCACAAGGCCTTCGGGAACCATCGGAACCAGAGCTGCCACCATGCCGTTGAGTGCCGGTCGGATCGGCAGGCCGATCGTGAAGAGCTGATTGAAGATGATCAGCGCACCCGCCGGAATCATCAGGTAGGTGATGAACTTCAGGATCTTGTCGATGCCGCTACGCAGTTCGGAATGCACGAGGGTGAACTTGCTCGCCTCTTCGGCCAGCTTGGCCGCGTATGCATCGCCGCCGACCTTGGTGGCGCGGTATGCACCGCTGCCCGCGGCAACAAAACTGCCCGACAACACTTGCTGGCCACTCGCCTTGTGAACCGGATCGGCCTCACCGGTGAGCAGCGATTCGTCGACCTCGAGTGCAGCCGAACTGACCACCTCACCGTCGACTACTATCTGGTCACCGGATCCGAGTTCGATAATGTCGTCGAGCACAACATCTTTGGGCGCCATCGCCACGGCGACGCCGTCACGCCTGACCATGGGCTTGGCCTGACTCACGATGGCCAGAGCGTCGAGCGTGCGCTTGGCGCGGATCTCCTGGATGATGCCGATACCGCTGTTCGCGATGATCAGCAGTCCGAACATGCCGTCGATGATCGAACCCGTCGCGAGCACGATCACCAACAACACGGTCAGGATCGCGTTGATGCGAGTGAAGACGTTGCCGCGAATGATGTCCTTGACCGAGCGGGACGCCCGGTCCGGTACATCGTTGGTTTGTCCCGACGCGATCCTTGCTGCAACCTGATCGGCGGTCAGACCGCGGGCGACGTCGACGTCGTCCGGCAATCGCTCAGGCGCTACCGCCACTGCTGTCTCTTCTGAACTGGTGTGCTCGTGAGCCATGGTCAAAGATTACGCACCCGGAGCAACTAATCAGGGTGCGACTCGACAGGCAACCACGTCCGCGACACTTCGCCGCTCAGCCCAGCGGTATCCACCACTTCGACGGCGGTGTCGGTGACAACGCGTCGATCCTGCCGCCCGGCATCGGGACCGACACTGTTGTGCCCGCATCTGCAGCCGACTCGTCGAGGCGAATGATCGGCTCCGACCACGAGTGAAACGCGAGGTTGAACGTCGCCCAGTGAATCGGGACGAAGACACCGCGCGACCCGTCGCCCTTGTTGAGGTCGATGTGCGTCTGCACTGCCTCTTCCGGATTCATGTGGATGTCCGGCCAGCGCACGTCGTACGCACCGACGGGGAGAAGCGTCAGATCGAAAGGCCCATAGGTTTCACCCAGCTGTTCGAAACGTGATGTGTATCCGCTGTCACCACCGAAGAAGACCCGGTGCTTCGGCCCGGCGAATACCCACGACGCCCACTGGGTCGTGTTCCGGACAAGGCCACGACCGGAGAAGTGACGAGCCTCCGTGCACGTGAGGACCAGGTCGCCGATCTTGGTCGACTCGTCCCAGTCCAGTTCCACGATCCGGTTCTCGGGCACCTTCCAGTGCCGCAGGTGCGCACCGATACCGATCGGCACGACGAACGGAGCGGTCTGTGTACGAGTCAGGGTCTTGACCGTAGCCATGTCGAGATGGTCGTAGTGATCGTGAGAGATGACTATCGCATCCACTGCAGGCAGTTCGGTCAAAGCCACCGGAGTGGGGTGCATGCGTGCGGGACCTACTGTGGCCGAGGGTGATACGCGTTCACTCCACACCGGATCGGCGAGAACGCGGTAGCCGTCGACCTCGACGAGAACGCTCGAATGGCCGTACCACGTCACCGCCGCGTCGCCGGCTGCCGCCGGTGCCAGCGGAGTGGCCAACGGAATCGGCCGACGCGGCCGACCCGTCGACCCTCGCGTGGCCATCGACTTGAACATTCCGACATCGGTGCCCGGAACCAGTGTGCTGCTGGGCTCCGAGTTGTGGAACTGGCGGTCCCGGTATCGCGGGGACATCGCCGCATACGGTTGCACCGTGTTTCGCGAGGCCCCGATCTGCGTCGGGATGCCCCATGCGGCTCGCGCCACCCACCCCGTCGCCGCGGCAACAGCAGCAACTCCGAGAACCGTCGTCTTCTTCATTCAGACGAGCGTAGCCACTATCTGCCCTGCGTGCCCGGCGCCTGTTTTCCCTGCAACCAGCTTTACTTACCCTTGAATACGGGAGGGCGGTTCTCGATGCGGGCAGCGCGGGCTTCCTGGACGTCCTCGCTGAGCCAGGCGGCGTGAAGCGCGTCGAGCTGCTCGGGAGACTGCTCCTCCATGGTGCCGTCGTCGTTGAGAACCATCTTCATGTGCCGCAACGACAGCGGTGCGAGATTTGCAATGCGGTGTGCCCATTCCTGAGCGTCGTCGAGGGTTCCAATTTTGTTGGCGAGGCCGCGAGTGAAGGCTTCTTCGGCGCCGATCTGTTCGATGCCGAGCAAAATGGTGCGCGCGGGACCGCCGCCGACCAGCGACGCGAGCCGACGCATCGTCCACTTGTCCACCGAGACACCGAGGGTGGCGGCCGGGATTCCGAAGCGAGCGCTCGGCGCTACGACGCGAAGATCCGACGCGATGGCCAGTTGCGTGCCCGCGCCGATGGCCGGACCGTTGACAGCGGCAATGACGGGGATGGGCGCCGTGTCGATAGAGCGAAGCATCTCGAACAGACGATCGGTGAAGCCCTCCATGTAGACGTCGCCGGAAAGGTCCGCGCCTGCACAGAACGCCGATCCCTCACCGGTGATGACGACGACGTGCGCGTGCTCGGCTACCGCCGCGTTCATCGCGTCCCGTATTGCGATGCAGAGTTCCGCGCTGAGCGCATTACGACGCTCGTGACGCTGCAACTCGATGGTCACGACGTTGCCGTCACGGGAGAACCCGATCATGTCCGCTCACTTTCGTTTCTGGAAGGCTCGACACAGGGATGTTCCGAGGCGCCGATACCGTCCGCATACTTCTCTGCAGCTAAGTTCTGTACATCAGGAGGTTAGATTACCGATGAGTACAGACGACCTTGCCGCACAGCAACCACACCCGGTTGACGTGGTGGTGATCGGCGCCGGACAGGCCGGACTCTCCGCCGCGTACTACCTGCGCAAGTTCGGAATCGAGCCCGAATCGGGGTTCGTGGTGCTCGATCATGCGTCGGGGCCGGGCGGGGCGTGGCAGTTCCGTTGGCCGAGCCTGACACTGAGCACCGTCAACGGCGTCCATGACCTCCCGGGAATGTCCTTCGCGGAAACCACCGGTACAGACGCCGAACAGGTGCCTGCATCGGTGGCGGTCCCCCACTACTTCGAACTGTACGAAAAGCAATTCGAACTTCCCGTCCACCGCCCGGTACACACGCGAGTGGTGTGTCCGAGGGAAGAGCGCCTGCGGATCGAGACCGACCAGGGAGTATTCGCGGCGCGAGGCTTGATCAACGCGACGGGGACCTGGGAGCGGCCCTTCATCCCCCACTATCGCGGGGCCGAGTCGTTCCGTGGCCGACAACTGCACACGAAGGACTATCGAACCGCTGCCGAGTTCGAAGGCAAACATGTCGTCGTGGTCGGCGGCGGGATCTCGGCTGTCCAACTGCTCGACGAGATCTCACGCGTCACGACCACTACCTGGGTGACGCCGCGCGAACCCGAGTTCCGCGACGAGCCGTTCACGCCGGACATCGGCCGCGCTGCGGTTGCCATGGTCGAAGATCGTGTACGACGCGGCCTGCCACCGGGATCCGTTGTCTCGGTGACCGGCCTCCCGGTAACGCCTGCCATCCGGGCAGCACGTGAGCGTGGTGTGATGAATCGACTGCCGATGTTCTCCGAAATTCTTCCGAACGGCGTGAAATGGGCCGACGGTACCGTCGCCGACGCCGATGTCATCTTGTGGTGCACCGGTTTTCGTAGCTCACTCGATCACCTGGCGCCGTTGCACCTGCGCGGACCGGGTGGCGGAATCCCGATGACCGGGCGCCTCGCCACGCAGGTCGAAGCCGACCCTCGCGTGCACCTGGTGGGATACGGACCGTCGTCGTCGACGATCGGAGCCAACCGCGCCGGCCAAGCGGCAGCGCGCGAACTGACCGCGTACCTGGGAATCGGCGAATGAACAGAATCCTTGTTCCGGGCGAAACCTGCTGGCGCATCGAACCGGCGGACAATCTTGCCTGCATCGTCGACGCCGCTGACTACTTTCATCATGCGAAGTCCGCAATGCTGCAAGCTGAAAAGCGAATCATGTTGATCGGCTGGGACTTCGACACGCGCATCAAACTCGAACCAGGCGAGCAGACTCTCGACGGCCCCAACCGGTTGGGAATGTTCCTCCGCTGGCTCGTCCGCGAGATACCCGACCTCGAAATCCTCGTACTCAAATGGAACATCGGCGCGTTCACCGCAATCGGCCGCGGCATGACTCCCGTCTTCGTGTCCAACTGGCTGACCGACGAGCGCCTACGGTTCGAGATCGACGGCGCCCACCCGGTTGGTGCGGCGCACCATCAGAAAATCATCGTCATCGACGACGCTCTGGCGTTCTGCGGCGGCATCGACATGACTGTGGACCGCTGGGACACCTCGGATCACGTCGACCGAAACAATTATCGAATCACGCCGAGCGGAAGGCGTTACGGCCCTTGGCATGACGCAACCACGGCGGTCGACGGCAATGCGGCTGCGGCCATCGGCGAATTGGCGCGGGCACGCTGGAAATCCGCAACCGGCGAGGATCTGACACCGGTCAAGAGCACTGCGACTCCGTGGCCCGTCAATTTGGCTCCCACCTTGCGGGTGGTCGACGTAGCCGTCGCCAGAACATTGCCGGAACTCGGCGAGCGCGCGGAGGTTCGTGAGATCGAGGCGCTGTATCTCGCGGCCATCGCCGGCGCCGAACACACGCTGTACATCGAAAGCCAGTACCTCGCATCACGCACGCTGGCCGAGGCGATTGCCGCGCGTCTACGTGAGGCCGACGGGCCGGAAATCGTTCTGGTCATTCCCCGCAATGCCGATGGATGGCTCGAACAAAAGGCGATGGACGGGGCACGCCACGACCTGCTGCATTTGCTGTGGTCGGCCGATATCCACGACCGTTTCGGTGCGTTTTATCCCGTGACCTCTTCTGGCGCACCTATTTACGTACACGCCAAGGTTCTCGTGATGGACGATCGCCTCCTGCGAATCGGGTCGTCGAATCTCAACAACCGTTCGATGGGCTTCGACACCGAGTGCGACATCGCCGTCGAATCCGACGACGACGCAGATGTCGAGTTGCGCGCCTCGATCATCGGATTGAGGCGCCACCTACTCAGCGAGCACCTCGACGTCACCGAGGAAGAAGTCGACGACGCGTTGGGCGAGCAGTCACTGTTGTCGACGGTTCGCGCTCTCTCGACCTCCGCCGCTCGCAGTCTGCGCGAATTCGACCGGAACACAGTCGACGGCGAAGACCACGTGCTCGCTGAAAATGCACTGATGGATCCCGAGCGCACGCCGCCCAGACTGAGCGATCGAATCGAAGGATTGCGCCGCCTGCTCGGCAAACGCTGAGACTCTAGAACACGCGCACGCAGTGCCCGGTTGCCAGCGCGAGTTCGACGAGCGTTGCACCGTGAACACTCGGGACGAGCGCGAGGAGAAACGTATCGCTGTCGCTGTCGAGCCAGGCAAGTGAAACGCCCGTATCGGTGATGTTGTCGCCGATACGGGCGAGAAGCGATTCGAGTCCGGCAGCTCGATCGAAGGCCACGACAAGACTGTCCGACCACTCCCACGATCCCGCCGGCGCCGACGTGAGCACTCGCAGCTGACCCAGAACCTCGGCAGCATCCTCGTTCCAGTCCACCCAGACCAGGCGTTCTTGTTCGTGCAATGCGTCGACGAGAGCAAACCACGCCATTTCCGGGTGTGGCTTCTCGAGCGTCTGTGAGTACAACTCGTTCTGTACTTCGACATACCGTTCCGGTTGGTCGATCGCGAGAGTCACACGATCGATGACAACAGCGCTGTCAGGGGCGAGCAGTTCGGCGATCGCGCGCAACGCGTCGCGAGCAGTTCCACGAATTCCCGGGCAACACCGCTCGCCGAGCTACCAAATTGGACTTTCCGGCTATCCCATTCGCCGCACTTGTCCGTTTACCCTTTCACCTGGCCTTACAATCCGGATATAGTCATCGGCGATCCGAGAAGCCAACTGCGATGTAGCGAGCCAGCGAACAGTCTGTTACCGTTCAGCTAACTACCCCTTCTGGTCAAACCGGATCGAAGGGGTTCGGGCAATGACCCACGGGGGGTTGACGTGAAGGGGCCATGTTCCGCATGAAACACGATTCACACACGACAACCTCTTGGTGGTCGATCGGCGAATGGCGCCTGGGATGGAAGGTCATCGCCGTTCTCGCATTGCCGATGATCGTCGCCGTCGTCCTCGGAGCCCTTCGCGTTCAGACGGAACTCGAAGAAGCCGCACAGCTGAGTTCCTCGTCCGAGCGCGCCCTCGCTGTGCCCGCCGCGATCAATCTCGAATCCGCGCTGTACGAGCTCGCCGAAGCCGCATCGGCACGCACTGACACCGGCCCCGCCACACAAGCGGTTTCGGACGCAATGGATCAACTGGTCGACGCCGCGCGCGCGTTCCAGTCCGACGACGATCTCAACGACCAAGTGACTTCGGCGCTCGCAGAGAGCCGTTCCATCACGGAGGAGGTCGCCGCCGGCGCGGTGGCTCCCGCACGCTTGGTTTCGCGGGTCGGCGAAGTCTCTCGCGCACTCTCGAGCACCTTCACCAGCGTCGTCGAGCATTCTCAGCGTCCGGCGCTGCGCGAAGAGGGTGGCCGACTCTCAGCACTCTGGGATGCGCGACGAGCACTGGCCGAACAACGAATCCTCTTCGGCTCAGGTGATCCGGACCAGCAGGCTCGTACCTCGATGGTCAGTGCCGCCGGTGCCGAACTGGTCGCTCTGAACAACATTCTCGCCATCGACGGGAGCAACGACACCGTCCGGACCCTCAGCAACTCCGCTCAGAACCGGATCAACGCACTCGGATCAACCCCGTCGACCTCTCCTCTGGGGAGCCGCGTCGGTACCGATCTGAAATCCGGAAACGACCAGTACAACAGCCTGACCGACACCACCGTCACCGAGTTCGGCGATACCGTCACCGCTGAATCCAATGCAGCACGAACCGCAGCACTTCGTGACACTGCAATCGTGCTCGGCGCGGTCCTGCTGGCACTGGCCATCGCCCTCGTCATCAGCCGATCGCTCATCGATCCGATCCGTCGGCTGCGATTTGCCGCATTGCAAGCAGCACGACGCGGACTCCCCGACGCGATCGAACGAATTCGCGCAGGTGCCAGTATCGACGACGTCGACTTCGCCCGTGTACCGATCCGCACCCACGAGGAAATCGGCGAGCTTGCACGCGCGGTGGACGACATGCACGGTCAGGCCATCACGCTGGCCGGCGAGCAGGCCACCCTGCGGCGCCAGGTCAACGACATGTTCGAAACGCTGTCGAGGCGTAACAAGTCCCTCGTCGACCAGCAACTCGGTTTGATCGAACAGTTGGAGCAGGACGAAGACGACCCTCGTCGCCTCGAGAATCTGTTCCGGCTCGACCACATCGCCGCGAGAATGCGTAGAAACGGCGACAACTTGTTGGTTCTCGCCGGAACCGATGTACGCCGCGCCAGAACCGCCCCCGTCGCTCTCGGCGATATCCTTCGTGCGGCGGTATCAGGCGTCGAGGAATATCGACGCGTCGAACTCGGGCAGATACCGCCCGGAGTCGTCACCGGTCATGCTGCCCCGGACGTCGTTCACCTCATCGCTGAACTGCTCGACAATTCTCTGCGGTACTCCCCGCCGGAGACCACCGTCTCCATCAACGCTGCCCGCACCATCGACGGCTCCATGATCGTCGAGATCGCAGATCTCGGTATCGGCATGTCGCCTGCCGATATCCTCGATGCCAACGAGCGCCTCGCCGCCGGCGGCGAGATGAGCGCGGATACAGCGCGTCGCATGGGTTTGTTCGTCGTGAGCCGAATCAGTCGTCGCTACAACATCTCTGTGCGCCTGCGCCCGACGGCAACGTCGTCGACGCACAGCGGCATCACCGCAACGGTGCTCCTACCGACGTCGATACTCGATTCTTCTCGGGGACCCGAGATCCGCACGCCGCGAACCGGACCCGTGCCCACGCTCGATCGGACTCCGCCGCCCGCACCGTCTGAACCGTCCTGGTCAAAGCCCGTCCCGACCGAATTGGCACCCCCGCGGCCTGCGACCAGAAGTTTCGCAGATCTCCCGCGTCGAACGCCCAGCAACAGCACCGACCGGACTGAGACGTTCGCCCCGATCACACCGCAATCCATTCCCACGACAACAGCGCCTTCGGGGTTGCCACGTCGCACTCCGGGCACAAGTGGAGTACCGGCGGTCAGTACCTCGACTCCGACCACTGCTGCACCCGCCACCTCCGTGTCGTCCTTCGCTCCTCTGCCCGATCCCGAAGGCACAAGCGCATCGACGTCCCTTCCCGTGCGTACTCCTTCGCCGGAATTCACCTCGCCGGCACAGGGTCCCGAGATCCCGGTGGGTCCACACCCGTCGACAACCCCGCCGCCACGGCACCGGCTCTCAGCCCCGACGCCGACAAATACTGCGGCGTTCTTCTCCTCGCGCACCCGTGACGGGCTCTCTGCTCGCGCATCGGCGCGCGCTGACGGCGCGGGAGAGGGCAACTCGAACGGCGTACTCGCTGCCCCGACCACGATGCCGATTTTCGCCCGGATGGTGTCCGAGTGGCTCGTGGACCCGACGGCGGAGACTTCAGCTGCTTCCACCGGCAGTGCTTGGACCACCGACGCGGATCAAGGCTGGCTGGCCGCTCGGACCTCGTTCGAGATGCCGGTCACCAAGATCGCCGATTCCGGACTTCCCATTCGAGACCGCGGAGCCCGCCTGGTTCCCGGTGCCGTCGGGAGAGGCGGAACGACACAGCGCCATGCATCCAATCCGGCGGACGTCCAACGTGGTTGGAGCAGTTACCAATCCGGCGTACAACGAGGGCGTCGGCGCGCCGCCGACCATGAGCCCGATGGCGGACAGTCTTTCGAATCGTCCACGATGTTGCACAACGATGAAGGAGAACAGTGAACACTGTCGGAGCCCAAGAGACTCCCCGCGCACTCGACTGGCTGGTATCGGCTTTTGCCCGAGACGTGCCGGGTGTGAGTCACGCGATCATCGTCTCAGCCGACGGGTTGTTGACGGCCTCGAGCACACATCTTCCGCTCGATCGGGCCGATCAATTAGCCGCTGTCACTTCCGGACTCGCCAGCCTGTCCGCGGGGGCGTCACGCCTCTTCGACGGTGGAGCCGTCATGCAGTCCGTCGTCGAGATGGAGAACGGCTACCTGCTTCTCATGGGCGTCGGTAGTGGCGCTTACCTTGCCGCTCTCGCTGTCGCCGGATGCGACATCGGCCAGATCGGTTACGAAATGGCGACTCTCGTCGATCGCGTCGGCACCACCATGGACATTGCCCCGAGAACATCGCAGGGTATTTGAGTTCGATGCCTCACCATCAATCCGAGTACGACGACGCCGAACCGAGCTTGGTCCGGCCGTACGCGCTCACCGAAGGTCGGACCCTGCCGTCCATCGACCTCCCACTCGAAGCGATCATCGCGACGATCGAAGACGCGGTCTCGAACAATCTTGCACCGCAGGATATTCGTGCATCGATCGTCGCACTCTGCGAGCAGCGGATCTCGGTTGCCGAGATCGCTGCCCACCTGGGTGTTCCGATCGGAGTCGTGCGGGTACTGGTCGCCGACCTCGTAGTAGCCGGATCACTGGAAATACATGCCACTCTGCGAAGCGACGCATCTCGAGTCGAGCGACGCGAACTGATCGAAAGGACCCTCAGTGGACTTCGGGCACTCTGACTCATCGTCTCGCGTGAAATCGACAAAAATCGTGATCGCCGGGGGTTTCGGTGTTGGCAAGACAACACTTGTGGGGACCGTCTCCGAAATCGTCCCCCTTCGCACGGAGGCCATGGTCACCGACGCCAGCGACGGTATCGACAATCTCGGATCCACTCCCGACAAGAGCACCACGACGGTCGCGATGGACTTCGGGCGCATCACTCTCGCCGACGACCTGGTCCTCTATCTGTTCGGAACCCCGGGACAGCGCCGCTTCTGGTTCATGTGGGACGACCTGATCACCGGTGCGATCGGTGCGGTCATTCTGGTCGACACGCGTCGCCTGGAAGACAGCTTCGCCGCAGTCGACTTCTTCGAGGCGCGAGGCCTCCCGTTCATCGTGGCGGTCAACCGTTTCGACGGCGCACCAATCCATTCGGCGAGCGATCTCCGCCAGGCGTTGGCTCTACCCAACCGGGTTCCCATGATCGAGATCGACGCCCGAAACCGCGAATCAGCCAAACGCGCGCTGATCGCCGTCACCGAATACTCCCTCGAACGACTTGCAGCTGAAGCAGTCGTCTAGATGAATCACCAGATGCGAATCGTCGCCGAAAGGAACTGGCATGTCGGATGAAATGCACCATTTCTCGATGGGAATCTGGCTGCTCGGACTCGCCTACGTCGTGTCCGTGGTCGGGTCGGTAGTCGGCCTGGCGTGCACCAGGCATTCAGCGTCCGCGACGACAACCGCCACACGCATGCGATGGCTCGCCATGGCTGCCTTGTCGATCGGTGGCGTCGCCATCTGGCTCATGCATTTCATCGCCATGCTCGGCTTCGCGGTCCCCGGCAGTCCCATTCGATACAACCTCGGATGGACCGTGATCTCCGCGATCATCTCAGTAGGGGCCGTGTTTGTCGGCCTGCTGATCATCGGGACCGAATTTCGCTGGACGCGGCTTCTGATCGGGGGCGTGGTAACCGGTCTCGCCGTGAACATCATGCATTACACGGGTATGCGCGCCTTGCGCTTTCAGGGCGAGATCCACTACGACCTGCTCTTCGTTGCACTGTCGGTTCTCATCGCAGTCGTCGCCGGAACCGCTGCACTGTGGTTCACCATGGTGCTCGAGTCCACGATTCTGCGTTTTGTCGCCGGAATCATCATGGGCATCGCTGTCGTCGGTATGCACTACACCGGAATGGCCGCTGTCGAGGTTGTTCACGACGCGGCAGCCCCGGCGCCACAGGGACTCGAAGTGTTCTCATTCCTCTTCCCTGTCTTCGTTCTCGGCCTGCTGGCGTTGGCAGTTCCGATTGTCGCAGTGCTGACAGCACCCAACCGCGCGACGGCACGAATGGAATCCGCCGCCGACGATCTGGCGTTCGAAGCACGAGAGTTCGCGATCTCGAACTGAGCGAGTACGGGGCGAGTACGGGGCGAGTTCACGTAAATCGACAACGCCCCGTACATTTCGGGGATGGTGGATGCCGGACACAACCCCCAGCCATCGACTCGCGCAACGCTCGTCGTGATCGGTGGTTTGCCGGCCACCGGCAAGTCGACGATCGCGCGGGCGCTTGCGCAGCGTCACCAAATCCCCTTCGTGCGGATCGATACCATCGAACAGGCGCTGATCCGCAGCGGTATCGCTGACGGGTCCGGGACCGCCGGATACATCACCGGGTACGCGCTCGCCGCCGAACAATTGCGACTCGGACTTTCGGTCGTGGTCGAATGCGTCAACCCCGTCGAGGCGACACGAGACGCCTGGTCCGCTACCGCACAACATAATTCGGCGCGCCTGCTCGGTGTCGAGGTCATCTGTTCGGATCCCGACGAGCATCGCAGACGCGCTGAACGGCGAGTCGTCGACATCCCGGATCTCGTACCACCGACGTGGCAGGAAATTCTGGATCGAGACTACGAGCCGTGGACTACGGAACGGCTGGTGCTCGACACCGCAATCATGGACTCCGACAGTGCAGTACGACGCATCACAGCAAAGATGCTGTAGCGTGCGAGCTGCTCACAAGGTGAGAACGAAGAATGCGCTGTTCGGGTCTTCGCGGTAGTTCCCGAACGGTGGACAAGGCACGAACCCGAATTTCGCGTACAACCGGCGAGCTGGATCGAAGAACTCTTGCGTACCGGTCTCCAATTCGAGTTGCCGGTAACCTCGTTGTCTCGACTCGTCCACGACGTGTTGAAGAAGTCGCGTTCCCACGCCACGCCCCCTTGCTGCCGATGACGTTCGCATCGACTTGATCTCGCCGCCCGCCGACGACCGTTCCTTGAGCGCGACGCAACCGAGTAACTCGTCACCTTCGCTCCACAGCGTCCACATGGTCACAGAGATATCCATCAGCCCCGTGACGTCCAGCGCGTGAACGCTGTCCGAGGGCGAGGTCGCGTGCATGTCGGCGAGATGTTCGGTGAGTAGAGCACGGACCGCATCCCGACTCAGGTCGTCAATTTCGATTCGCACAGACCCTCACTGTCCTCTTCGCTTCCGGCAGCATCGAATGAAAGTATGACTGTCCGTCACTTCGCCGAAGGCCTGGCCCGAACGTGGATGCGTTCTCCTTGGGGGCCGAACAGACTCAGTACCTCGACCGGGCCGCGCCCGTCACTGCCGAACCAATGCGGGTTTCGGGTGTCGAATTCAGCAGCTTCACCCGTACCCATCACGATGTCGTGATCGGCCAACACCAACCGCAACCTCCCCGACAACACGTACAGCCATTCGTAGCCGTCGTGCACTTGGGGATCCGGTTCCGTCTGGCTTGCCGGGATGGTCATCTTGAATGCCTGCAACCCACCCGGTTGCCGAGTCAGCGGCAATACCGTTCGCCCACTGACGCTTCGAGGCGCACTCTGGATGCGTGGATCGGCGACCTGCGGTGCCGCCACCAGTTGGTCCAACGGCACTTGGTGGGCAAGCGCGATCGGAAGCAGCAACTCCAAGCTCGGGCGACGCTCCCCCGCTTCGAGCCTCGACAGGGTGCTCTTCGAAATACCGGTGGACTCGGACAGCGCTGTGAGCGTGACGTTCCTCTGTGTACGAATGCGTTTGAGGCGCGCGCCGATCTGCGAGATGGCGGCATCGATGTGCGGACCGTTGACATTCATGGTGCCGAGTCTGACGACGATTCCCAGAAATGGCAACATTAGTTGCTGAAGAACCCCCTCCGCGAGCAATCTGTGCTCATGCGAACACACACTGAAACTGAGATCCTCGACGCCGTGATCGTCGGCGGTGGCGCCGCCGGACTCAGCGCAGCCCTGGTGTTGGGTCGTGCTCGGCGCTCGGTCGCCCTCATCGATTCCGGCAAACCGCGCAACGCACCGGCAGCACACATGCACGGCTTCCTCTCGCGCGACGGCATGGCGCCACGTGAGTTGCTCGCCGTCGGACGCAGCGAATTGCAGACGTACGGAGTGGAATTGACACAAGATGACGTAGTCGACATCTCCTGGCGCGGTATCGAACCCGGCTTTGTCGTCGAACTTTCAGGAGGCACGACGCTCGAAACTCGTACTGTGCTGGTTGCCACCGGTCTACGGGATTCACTCCCGGAAATACCAGGCATCCAGGAGCTTTGGGGACAAAGCGTGCTCCATTGCCCGTACAGCCATGCGTACGAGATCAGCGACCAACCGATCGGCGTTCTCGGCGGCGACGCTCGCGAGATGTCACTTCACCAGGCGTTTCTACTCCGACAGTGGTCGTCGGATGTGACGTTCTTCCCCGACAAGATCTCGCTCACCCCCGACGAACGCGCGCGACTGGCTGCCCGAGGAGTGACGGTTGCCGACGGATCGGTATCTGGATTGGTCTGCGAGAAAAGCAAACTGAAAGCCGTCGAACTCGACAACGGCCAACTTGTTGCGCGCTCAGCACTGTTCGTTGCGCCGCGTTTCGTTCCGAACGACGCACATCTGACGCGACTCGGCTGCAAAACCAGCCCCACGGGATTCGTGGCTGTCGATCGTTCCGGCGCCACCGGTGTTCCTGGTATCTGGGGCGCCGGCAACGTCGTCGACCCTCGCGCCCAGGTAATCAATGCTGCGGCGGCAGGTTCGACCGCGGCAATCGCGATCAACGGATATCTGGTCGAGCAAGATGTCGAATCGGCTCTCCGTTCGACCGAGCCGGAAGGGGGCTTCTCGGCGACCGTGGAGCAACGCGTCTGCGAGTTGAACGGCGGCAGCGCCCTCCACGGCTTGTGACCGAGGTGTCTACGTCGCGGGGCCGCCGTGCAACTTCTCGTAGGCGGCCTTCTCGGCGTCGTGGCGCGAGATCTTCTTCGGGTTCTCGAGGTCGGAAGGCAAACCGTGACGCTCGAGGCGACGCGACCTGTTCTGAGCCATGTAGGAGACCGAATAGAACAGTGCCAGAAGCACTCCGAGCAGCACCATCGATGCCCGCAGGGCCCACGGTCCGGGGAAGAGCATGAAAGCCGCGAACACTGGAATGAACGGCACCATGCTTCGGATCAGGTGACGCGGCACGGCCCAGTCACCGATCAGGTCGTTTCGTACCCAGTCCTGCATCGAATCGGGCAGCTTGCGCCCCACTGAATAACCCAACCACTGAAGAGGATTCGGGCTCGTACGTTGCTTTTTGGAAGTCACGGAAGTCACCTGTTCGGTACGCATCGACGGTACTGACGCAGTCATCACGTTTCTTTCGGATGCAGTCATCACATTTCTCTCATTGGTCCAAGGCTCCGGCGCGGAGCGCGGCCTCGTTGACCCGCGTCAGAACGTTGTGGAGTTCTTCGAGTTCGGCGAGGCTGACGCCGAGCTTCGCGACAACCGCCGGCGGGATCTTCTCCGCCTCCGCGCGCAGTGCCACACCGGCTTCGGTGAGGTCCACGTCCAGTTGCCGTTCGTCGGCGCGGCTACGGGTTCGCGTGATCAGCCCGGACGCCTCGAGTCGCTTGAGGAGCGGCGACAGCGTCGGCGAATCGAGTTGCAGTGCCTGCCCGATTTCCTTGACCGCCATCGGCGACTTTCCCCACAGTGCCAGCATCACCAGGTACTGGGGATGCGTGAGGCCCATCGGCTCGAGCAGTGGCCGGTAGACGGACAGCACCGCCCGGTTCGCGACCGCAAGTGCAAAGCACACCTGCCGGTCGAGAGCCAGCGGATCATCCATCTGCGTCTGCGGAGCCTTCGTCGTCATGAATCCGATGTTATCAGATTAATTAGTGCAGCAACTATTATTGCACTAATCAATCTGGCGATGATCGTCACTCTTCTCCAACGTCGACGTGGGTTGCCCGGTGAGACCCACGTGCGCTTCCGCCCTCATTCGCTCCACCATGTGCGGGTAGTGCAGCTCGAACGCCGGACGCTCACTGCGGATGCGCGGCAACTCGGTGAAGTTGTGACGCGGCGGCGGGCAGGTGGTTGCCCACTCCAGCGAGTTTCCGTAACCCCACGGATCGTCGACGGTGACAACTTCGCCGTAGCGGTAGCTCTTGAAAACGTTCCAGATGAACGGAAGCGTCGAGGCACCGAGCACGAAGGCAAAGATCGTGGACACCGAGTTCAGCACCGTGAACCCGTCCGAGGGCAGGTAGTCGGCATAGCGACGCGGCATCCCCTCGCCGCCGAGCCAGTGCTGAACGAGAAACGTGCCGTGGAAACCGACGAACGTGGTCCAGAAGTGCCACTTGCCGAGACGCTCGTCCATCATGCGACCGGTCATCTTCGGGAACCAGAAGTAGATACCGGCGTACGTGGCGAACACGACCGTACCGAAGACCACGTAATGGAAGTGGGCGACGACAAAATACGTGTCGGTGACATGGAAGTCGATCGGCGGGCTCGCGAGAATGACACCCGACAGACCACCGAAGAGGAAGGTGATCAAGAAGCCGACCGAGAACAGCATCGGCGACTCGAAGGTCAACTGCCCCTTCCACATCGTGCCGATCCAGTTGAAGATCTTCACACCTGTCGGCACGGCGATCAGGAACGTCATGAACGAGAAGTACGGCAGGAGAACAGCACCCGTCGCGTACATGTGGTGAGCCCACACCGCGATCGACAGAGCTGAAATCGCCAGTGTCGCATAGACCAATCCGGTGTACCCGAAGATCGGCTTACGGCTGAAGACCGGGAAGATCTCCGAGACGATGCCGAAGAACGGCAGCGCGATGATGTACACCTCGGGGTGACCGAAGAACCAGAACAGGTGCTGCCACAACAGAACTCCACCCGACGCCGGGTCGAAGATGTGCCCACCGAGATGACGGTCGACGAACAGACCCATGAACGCAGCGGTCAAGAGCGGGAACGCCATCAAGATCAGAATGCTGGTGATGAAGATGTTCCACGTGAAGATGGACATCCGAAACATCGTCATACCTGGTGCGCGCAGGCAGATCACGGTGGTGATCATGTTGACCGCACCGAGAATGGTGCCGAGGCCACCGACCGTCAGACCGAAGACCCACAGGTCGGCGCCGACGCCGGGACTGTGCACCGCGCCCGACAACGGGGTGTACGCGGTCCAACCGAAGTCGGCAGCGCCGCCCGGCGTGAGGAATCCGCCGAGAACGATGAGACCACCAAAAGTGAAGAGCCAGAATCCGAATGCGTTCAGACGCGGGAACGCCACGTCCGGGGCACCGATCTGCAGCGGAAGTATGTAGTTCGCGAAGCCGAAAACGACGGGCGTCGCGTACAGCAGCAACATGATCGTGCCGTGCATGGTGAACAACTGGTTGAACTGCTCGTTCGAGAGGAACTGCATCCCGGGGACAGCCAGTTCCGCACGCATGAACAGGGCCATCAGGCCGCCGATCAGGAAGAACACGAAAGCCGTGATCATGTACATGATCCCGATCTTCTTGTGATCGGTGGTCTTGATCATGTCGAACATCCACGACCCCTTGGGATCACGGCGCTTCGGGTACGGCCGCTCCGGAATCGGCTCCAACTCTCCGGTCCGCTCGTCCGGCACCGTTGTCGTCATGCTCGCGCGTCCTCTTTCGTGCTCGATACCGCCTCAAGAACTTTCCGCACGACCATATCGCATGTTAATAGTTAATGCACAAACTAAGTGTGGTCGACGTGAGCAACTATCGAAAACCGAACGTACGCAACCTTTTGCAGATTTCGGTGAGATAAAGTCAGGCGGCGGAATAGGTCGAGGGTCCGCCGCGTTGAACAAACCCGTGACTCTTCCCGACACATCGACAGCACCCGAGGCCTCCGCGTTGCGCGGCCTCTTCGAGCCTTTCGAGGTCAAATCACTCTCGTTGCGTAACCGTTTCGCCATGGCCCCGATGACGCGCGCCTTCTCGCCGGACGGAATCCCCGGCGCCGACGTAGCCGAGTACTACCGTCGTCGCGCAGCAGGGGGTGTCGGCTTGATCATCACCGAAGGCACGTACATCCCGGACCCGGCAGCCGGCCCGCACACCCGCGTACCGCGCATCTACGGCGATTCGAGCCTGGGTGGCTGGAAGTCGGTCGTCGACGCCGTCCACGCCGAAGGCGGATCGATCATTCCTCAGCTGTGGCACCTCGGAGTCGAACGCGGCGAGAACTCACGCCTGAACCCCGAGGTCGAAACCGTCAGCCCCTCCGGCCTGGCACTGGACGGCACCCGCCTGGGACGAGAATTCACCACCTCTGACCTCGACGACTTGAAGCAGTCGTGGGTCGACGCCGCACTCAACGCGAAGAACACCAGGTTCGACGGTCTCGAGTTGCACGGAGCACATGGCTACCTGCTCGACGAATTTCTCTGGGCGGGAACCAATGTCCGAACCGACGGCTACGGCGGATCACTCGAGGCCCGCACCCGTTTCCCGGCCGAGGTCGTCGCCGCAATCCGAGAGGCCGTCGGGGACGAGTTCGCGATCGTCTACCGATTCTCGCAGTGGAAGTCCGGCCATTACGACGCTCGTATCGCCCAGAGCCCGGCAGAACTCGGCCGCATCCTCACTCCCCTGGTCGACGCCGGCGTCGACGTTCTGCATCCGTCCACGAGGCGTCATTGGGAACCGGCATTCGCTGAACTCGACGGTGAAGACGGCACACTCGGCCTCGCCGGTTGGACGAAGAAGCTGACCGGGTTGCCGACCATCACCGTCGGTTCGGTCGGACTCGATTCCGTGTTCACGACGGCATTCACCGGCGAAGCTGCATCTGCTGTCACCGGACTGGAGCGTCTCGAAGCTCAGTACGAGAGGGGTGAATTCGACATGGTTGCCATCGGGCGCGCGCTGCTCGCCGATCCCGAGTGGGTCGAGAAGCTCCGCACCGGACGCGCGGACGAGCACATCGCATTCACCGCAGAACATCGCACACACCTGAACTGACCTCGCACGACAAAACGGCACTCCCGCAATTGTGGGAGTGCCGTTTGTGGGTCTGCCGGAAGTACTAGCTGCCGAGCGTGACCGGGTCGGGGCCGATGCGGCCGGCCGGGTCGTCGAGAGCACCGATCGCGTTGATCTGTTCCGGTGTCAGTTCGAATCCGAAGACATCGAAGTTGGCGGCGATACGTTCGGGGGTCACCGACTTCGGAATCACCACGTTTCCGATCTGCAGGTGCCAGCGAATGATCACCTGAGCCGCGGTGACGCCATGAGCGTCGGCGATAGCGGTGATGACGGGGTCGCCGAGAACGGTTCCCTGTCCGAGCGGGCTCCACGCTTCCGTCGCGATTCCCTTGCCGGTGTGGAAGGCGCGCAGTTCGGCTTGGTTGAACTTGGGGTGAAGCTCGATCTGGTTGAGGACCGGCACCTCACCGGTTTCACCGATGACACGCTCGAGGTTCTCGATGGTGAAGTTGGAGACACCGATGGATCGAACCCGTCCGTCGGCCTTGAGCTTCTGGAATGCCTTGAACGTCTCGACGTACAGGTCCTTGGACGGAACCGGCCAGTGGATCAGGTACAGGTCGAGGTACTCGAGACCCAACTTGTCGAGGCTGGCGTCGAATGCCGCAAGCGTCGAGTCGTAGCCTTGGTCGTCGTTCCACAGTTTTGTCGTGATGTAGAGGTCTTCGCGGGCGATGCCGGATTCGGCGATCGCGCGGCCGACGCCCACCTCGTTGCCGTAGATCTTGGCGGTGTCGATACTGCGGTAGCCGGTCTTCAGGGCGGTGGAGACGGCTTCCTGCGTCTCGTCGTCCGGAACCTGGAACACACCGAATCCGAGTGCGGGGATCGTCTTACCGTCGTTCAGAACAATGGTCGGTACAGAGGTCACATCGTTGGTCTCGGTCATATGTGGATCCAACGCGCGAGGGCCGGGAGGCATTCCCCGCCGAACCTCCGGGCAGTGCCCTTGTACCGCCCGAAATGCCGGTCTACCTTGGAAGACAAGTATTGGAATCGCCTCGAGAAAAGAGAGAGCGATGAATCTTTCATATCGTCTCGCCTACAAGGTCGGCGTCACTCCGTGGGAGCACACCGGGCACGGGTTCGACGCTCAACTGTCCGGCCTTCTGGATGCGATTCCCGTCCCGGAAGGTGGCCGTGCACTCGATATCGGTTGCGGCACCGGACGCCATTCCATCGAGCTGGCGCAACGCGGTTGGCACGTCACCGGCGTCGACGCCGAACAGGAACCGCTGGACAAAGCGCGCATACACGCGCGTGAAGCACACGTCGACGTCCGGTTCCTCCACGAGGACGCGGCAGACCTGCACATTGCTGTCGACGGCGGGCACATGCTGGTGCTCGACATCGGCTGTTTTCACGGGCTCACCGATCATCAACGACGGGACTACGGGAGGTCGGTCAACGCGATCACCGCACCCGGGGCGTCCATGGTGATGTTCGCATTCGGACCGGGGCACCGTTGGCCGATGCCACACGGCGTCTCGGAGGAGGACGTCATGCGAGCATTCGACGGTTGGTCGATGGCCTCGAGCATGGCCGCGGACGTGAGTGAATCGCCACTTCCGGTCCGTGCGGCACATCCGTGCTGGTATCACCTGGTCCGTGGCTGACTGCTGTGCGCCTTTATTAACCGCCCGCGGTTAATAAAGGCGCACAGCACCGGGGATACTTCTCAGGTGACTGCAACACTGCGCATCAGCGGCCTCTCTGCTTCCCGGGGAGAACGCACCCTGTTCTCCGACCTCGATCTCACCGTTGCCCCCGGCGACGTCATCGGCCTCGTCGGCGCGAACGGCGCCGGCAAGTCGACGCTTCTCACCGCACTGGCCGGAATCGGAACTGCCGACGTCGAAGGTTCGATCATCCTCAGCCCGCCGGATGCTGCGGTCGGTTACCTCGCGCAGGAACCCGATCGCATCGAGGGTGAGACCGTCCTCGAGTTCCTCGGCCGCCGCACCGGCGTCGCCCACGCCGAGGAAGTCATGAACTCCGCAGCCGAAACCCTGGCCGAAGCCGAAGAGGATCTGTACTCCCCGGCACTGGAACGCTGGCTCGCTCTCGGCGGCGCCGACCTGCTCGAGCGCGCCGAGAAGGTGGTCGAAGAACTCGGTCTCGGAGTTCCACTCGATGCACATATGACGGCATTGTCCGGCGGTCAGGCCGCGCGCGCCGGCCTCGCGTCACTGTTGCTTTCGCGCTACGACATTCTCTTGTTGGACGAGCCCACCAACGATCTCGACCTACGAGGTCTCGAGCAGTTGGAGCGATTTGTCGCCGAGACGCGCGCAGCACTGGTTGTCGTGAGCCATGATCGCGAGTTCCTCTCGCGCACCGTCACGGGGATCGTGGAACTCGATCTGGCACAACAGGACATCGCCGTGTACGACGGCGGCTACGAGTCGTACCTCGCCGAACGCGAGATCGCCCGCCAGCACGCACGCGAGGCGTTCGAGGAATACGCAGGCACCCGCTCCGATCTCGAAGATCGCGCACAGATGCAGCGCAACTGGATGGAACACGGCGTCCGCAACGCGCGTCGTAAAGCCAAGGACAACGACAAGATCGGACGCGGATTGCGGACCGAGTCGACGGAGAAGCAAGCCGCGAAAGCACGCCAGACTCAACGTCGCATCGAGCGACTCGAAGTGGTCGAGGAACCGCGCAAGGAGTGGGAACTTCGTATGGAGATCGCGGCGGCGCCGCGGTCCGGATCCGTTGTCGCGACCACGAACGGCGCCAAGGTAACTCGCGGTCAGTTCACGTTCGGTCCGGTCACGACGCAGATCGACTGGGGTGATCGGATTCTCGTCACGGGCGCGAACGGGGCAGGCAAGACCACCCTCCTCAACGTCCTGCTCGGCAAACTCGTCCCGGACGAGGGCATCGCGTCGCTGGGTTCCGGTGTCGCGATCGGTGAGATCGATCAGGCGCGTGGATTGTTCGAAGGTGATCAACCAGTCGTGGAGGCCTTCGGTGCACAGGTTCCGGACTGGCCCGATGCCGATGTCCGCACTCTCCTCGCCAAGTTCGGCCTGCGCGGACACCACGTACTCAGATCTGCCGCTTCCCTGTCCCCCGGCGAGAGAACAAGGGCTGCGCTTGCTTTGCTCCAGGCTCGCGGCGTGAACCTACTGGTACTGGACGAGCCGACGAACCATCTCGACCTTCCGGCGATCGAACAGCTCGAGCAGGCGATGGAGTCGTTCGAGGGAACCCTCCTTCTGGTCACTCACGATCGACGCATGCTGCAGTCCACCCGAAGCACGCGCCGGTGGCGAATGGAGAACGGACAGCTCTTCGAGGAGTAGCCGATCGACTCTGCTTGCGCAGACAACCCGCGTGTGCAACTATTTATCGGCGCACGCAATAGTTGCATGCGCGGCATAGGTGGCCCGCGGATGACATGATCCTCCGTCGAGCTGCCACATCCCAGTCCCGAAAGGCACTCTTCAATGTTGTCGATCCCCGACCGCACACTGACTCACGGAACCACCGGCGAGCCGATCACCATCCCGCAACTCGGGTACGGCGTTTTCCAGGTACCGGACGCACAGACCGAAGAGGTCACTGCCGCAGCTCTCGAGATCGGCTACCGCCACATCGACACGGCCGCGATCTACGGAAATGAAGCCGGGGTCGGCCGCGCCATCGCAGGTTCGGATATCCCTAGGTCAGAGCTGTTCGTCACCACCAAGCTGTGGAATGACGATCAGGGCCACGACCGAACACTCGCCGCTTTCGACACCAGCCTCGACAAGCTCGGACTCGACTACGTCGACCTCTATCTGATTCACTGGCCCGCGCCGGCAAAGGGCCTGTTCGTCGAGACCTGGGCGGCATTCGAGCAAATTCTCGCCTCTGGCCGCACCCGGGCGATCGGCGTGTCCAACTTCCTGCCCGAGCATCTCGAACTGCTGGCCCAACACAGCGCGACCACCCCGGCCGTCAACCAGATCGAATTGCACCCCAGACTGCAACAGCACACTTCTCGGGAGTACGCGCGAAGTCGCAGCATCGAAATCGAGGCTTGGAGCCCATTGGGACAGGGAACTATCCTCGACGACCCGGCCATCGGGAAAATTGCTGCAGCACACGGCAAGAGCCCTGCACAGATCATTCTGCGCTGGCATCTCGAACAGGGCCACACCGTTCTGTCGAAGTCGGTCACGCCTGCCCGTATGCGCGACAACGCCGCAATCTTCGACTTCGCACTCGATACCGACGAGTCAGCTGCCATCGCAGCGCTGAACACCGACAGCCGTGTCGGACCCGTTCCAGTCGAATTGAACTGAATCGAAACGGCTTCAAGAATTTTCGTGGGGAGTCAACGTCAGCAGCACAGAATCGACGGACTGCTCGGCCAGGAGCGCGTCCAGCGGTAAGTGACGGAACAACGCTCGGTAATAGATCGGCGACGCCAGCGCGTCCAGGACGAAGTCCATGTCGAAGTCGCTCCGAATGTCTCCGCGTAGCCGCGCCGATTCCAGCACTGCCGCAGTGGAATCGCGTCGAGGCTGAAAGAATGCCGACTGGAAATCCCGCGCCAATTCCGGGTCCGCCGCCAGATCCGCGACCAACGCGGGCAGGATCCGACCGACTACCGTTTCACTCAGTCCCACAACCAATGTCGTGATGCCGGCGACCAGGTTTGCCCTGAGATCGCCGGTGTCCGGCGTTGGATCAGTACCGATGTGCGCCACGACAACGTCGACCACCAGATGCCGCTTCGACGGCCATCTCCGGTAGATGGCGGGTCGATGCACGCCCGCTCTCGTCGCCACCGAACCGATCGACAGCTCCGCATATCCGTTCTCCCCCAACAACTCCAGGGTTGCCGCCAGAACGGCGTCGTCGATCCGCTCGTCGCGGGCGCGCACCATCTACAGCACCGGCCGCGGCATGAGCACCAGACGCCAGCCGTCGGGATCTTCGAAAGTCATCCCCGCATTCTCCTCCCAGTACGGATTCTCGGCGCCAACGGGTTCGTGCCCTGCTTCCCCCAACCTCTGAACTACCTCGTACATCGCCGACTCGCCGGCGAAGTAGAGCACCAACAGGTTGTCCTGCGTCGGCGCCGGGCACGGGCTTCCGTCTTCGTGGGTCGTGAATTCGAGGTGATAGTTCGAATCCGGCAGACCCAGCATGATTCCGTCGTACCCGGAATGACCGGAGAACCGGTAGAGCTCTGGCAATCCCAGACAGTCGCGATAGAACGCAATCACGTCGTCGAGCCTGTCGGTGGGTCGCGCTACGCGCACTTGCACTACTGCGAGGTCGCTCGGCCAAGTTGTCATTCCAAAACAGTACAGTACGTACCGTAATGTTTCGAGAAGATGGCTACCAGCCTCCCGACGGCAGCTCGCTGCAACTACAAGCGATCATTCTCCGGAAACGCCGCCTTGGGCATGAACTTCGGCCTGGCGAACAGCACAGACAGTTTAGTGGGCTGCGACTCCACCGGGCGATCGGACCGGTACAGCAACGCCTGCTGCGGGGTACTCACCCATTCACTGGCGAAGATCTCACCGAGGCGCGAAACCGGCACGTGCGACCCGTCCTCGAGTCGAACGGTGACGTCCGCCCCGATGTCCGACTGGCCGTACACGACCCACCACGATTCGCCTTCCACATCCCCCGGAGTGTGCTGCCCGATACCGATGACTGCACCCTTCTCCATCGGATCGCGCCAGACCGCTTCGCGCCCTTGCGGTCCCACGCAGTAGCTACCATCCTCGCGCACCTGCACGACCAGGCCGGACTCTTCGAGCACCAACTGTTCGACCACTATGCCAAGCCCCTTCCGTTGCCCGAACCTTATCCGCCGGCACGCCCCAGAAGCGGAACAATCGCGGTTCGTGTTGACAAACTGTTGGGTTTTCACAACACTTTGATGCATGAGCCCAGTCCGGCGGGGAGACGCGCTCCCAATCTTCAATCGCATCGGAGTGCTTCGCGCCGAGCGGAAGATGAGCCGGGCACAGCTTGCGCAACTCGTCGACGTGAATCCGCAGACGGTGGGGGCACTCGAACGCGGTGACCACTACCCCAGCCTGGATCTTGCATTCCGAATCTGCTGGGTGTTCGACCTCCCGGTGGAGGCGGTGTTCTCCCGGACGGAGTTCGGGCCGCTGTCGACGGAGGTCTACCGGAATGCACCGTCGACGGAGGTCTACCGATCTGACCGCACTACCGAGGGGAGTGAAAAGCCAAGTGCCTGAATCAAATCTGATCGACCGCTACCAGGCCCACCGCACTCGGCGGTTCCTGCAGAACGAGGAGACGTTCCGACATTGGCTCCCGAATTGGCGAACCCGTCGACGTCGGCGCGTACTCGTCGTCGCCCTGGCGGTCCTGTTCACCACGATGGTTGCCGTCAGCACAGCATGCCTGTTCAATCCGCTCTTCGCCGTGGCATGGCCGGTCCTCACCCTGCTGTTCCTGCCGACGTGGTCCTCACTTCAAATCGTGTCGGGCCGGCAAGGGGATGCTCCGCGGCAGGCGTTGGACGAATGGGAGATCCAGCAACGCAACGACGCTCGCTCCGTCGGGCTCAGCGTGACCCAAACGTTGGTCTTCATTGTCGCCATTTTCCTCATTTTCACCTCGTCGGTGCAGTGGAATGTAGAGAGGCTGCCTTACACGGGAGGTTTATTGGCACTGACTGCAATGCTGATCGGCGCGTGCACGCCCGCGATGATTCTCTCGTGGACCAATCCAGACCCGGATCCGATTGATTCGGAAGAGTTCGATCTCTGACCCGTATTACCGAAGCGCACCACTCGACCGATGGGAAGGACCCATGTCAGCCACCCTCACGATCGACGGCATCTCGAAACGCTACGGCGACGTCGTCGCACTCGACAACCTGAGTTTCGAAGTGCGCCCAGGCGAGATCTTCGGATTCGTCGGCAGCAACGGCGCCGGCAAGACGACCACGATGCGCATTGCGCTGGGTGTGCTCGGAGCAGATTCGGGAGAAGTTCGCCTCGGCGGCAAACCCGTCGACCTCGACGTGCGTCGCACTATCGGATACATGCCGGAGGAACGCGGCCTCTACCCCAAGATGAAGGTGGGAGCGCAACTTTCCTATCTGGCCGAGCTACACGGACTGTCGAAGGCCGACGCGCACGCGGCCACTGAGCGGTGGACCGAACGTCTGGGCATCGCCGAACGCGTCAAGGACACCGTCGATTCCCTGTCCCTCGGTAATCAGCAACGTGTGCAGCTCGCGGCGGCGCTGGTTCACGACCCATCGGTACTCGTTCTGGACGAACCGTTTTCGGGCCTTGACCCCGTAGCGGTCGATGTCATGAGTGACGTGTTGGTCGAGAAGGCTCGCACCGGTGTTCCCGTAATCTTCTCCAGCCATCAGCTGGATCTGGTGGAGCGCTTGTGCGATCGCGTGGGCATCATCAGCCGCGGCAGCATGCGGGAGATCGGAACCGTCGACGAGCTACGAGGCAAGGGCGACGGCCGAATCGAAGTCTTCGCCCCTGACGCGCCGGTCGGTTGGGCACACCATCTGATCGGTGTCACCACACTGAGCCACCTCGACGGTCGAACGCTCCTGAGCGTCGACGGAACCGCCGACGATCAGCAGATCCTGCATGCAGCGTTGAAAACCGGGCCGGTGCACGAGTTCACGCTACGACGTCCGTCACTGACCGATCTGTTCCGAGAGGTAGTAGCCGCATGAGCAACCAGTTGAGCGGAGGTCGAGCCATCGGGTTGGTCGCCCGACGCGAATTCATGACGCAGATCTCGAAGAAGAGTTTTGTGATCAGCAACGTCATCATTCTGGTCGCGATCATCGGCGGCATCATCGCCTTCTCGCTCTTCTCCGGCGGCGACGAGGACAAGTCGAAGATCGGCTTGGTCGGCAACCAATCACTCAGTGCCACGATGGTGTCCATCGGCGACACCCTCGGAAATCCGGTGACGGTGACGGAGGTTTCCGACGACGGCACCGCGCGTGATCAAGTCAAGGACGGCGACCTCGACGTGGCCGTGATTGCCGGATCGGGCGGCGGCGTCACTGTCGTGACCAAGAAGGAAGTGCCCACGAATCTGCGCGCTGTCATCGAGAGTTCCGTTGCACAGCAGGCACAATCGAATGCGCTGTCCGCTGCGGGGATCGACCCGGCTCAGCTCGCCGAAGCCACGTCCACCGCAGTGGTCACCATCGATGCCATCGATCCCCCGGATCCCGAACAAGGCCAACGTATAGCGATGTCGATCGCTGCTGTGGTGCTCCTGTACATGCAGATCCTGCTGTTCGGAACGTACGTGGCGATGGGCGTCGTCGAGGAGAAGTCCAGTCGCGTGGTCGAGCTGCTGCTCTCCACTCTCCGTCCACTGCAGTTGTTGTGGGGCAAGGTTCTCGGAATCGGTGCTGTCGGCCTGATGCAGATGGCTGCCTATGCCGTCGCGGGCGTCGCCACCGGACTGGCGACGGGCGTCCTGACCGTGACGGGCACCGCAATCGGCGTTCTGTTCGGCACTCTCGGGTGGTTCATTCTCGGCTTCCTCTTCTTCGCCGTGCTGTATGCCGCGGCCGGGTCCATGGTCTCGCGACAGGAGGACGTCAACGCCACCGCGATGCCTCTCGCGCTGCTCGTCATGGCAATGGTCAGCGTGGCTTTCGTTTCGGTGAGCAATCCAGAAGGAACCCTGAGCAACGTGTTGAGTTGGATTCCGCCGTTCTCGGCAATCCTCATGCCCCTGCGCATTTCCGCCGGTGTTGCTTCTCCGTTCCAGATCGTGGGAACGATTCTGCTGATGCTGGTGGTGACCGCTGCGCTGTCGATGATCGCGGCAAAGATCTACCAGCGCTCCATCCTTCGCATCGGCAAGGTCGTTTCGTGGAAAGAGGCGTTCGGACGCTGATTTATCCGGCACACAACTGACGCCACACGATCCCGGCAGCACCCCGTCCAGGTAGGTTCATCCTGGACGGGGTGCTGCTTACTTGGAGGACGTTGTGCGAATCTCGGCCGAAGAACTACTCACTGCGGTACTCGATCCCGAGAGCTTCGTCTCTTGGGACTCCCCGCCCGTCGACGTCGGACCTGGCGCGAAATACGCGGAAGACCTGGCGAAGGCCCGCGAGAAGAGCGGAGTTGACGAGTCCGTCGTCACCGGTGTCGGTACGGTTCGGGGCCGTCGGGTCGCGGTAATTGCCTGTGAATTCAGCTTTCTCGCCGGTTCCATCGGAGTCGCCGCGGCCGAGCGGATCGTGACCGCCGTCGAACGTGCTACGGCAGAACAACTCCCGCTGCTCGCCTCGCCCACCTCCGGCGGAACGCGGATGCAGGAGGGCACCGTCGCCTTCGTTCAGATGGTGAAGATCGCTGCGGCAGTGGCTGTTCACAAAGCGGCACACCTGCCCTACCTGGTTTACCTGCGCAATCCCACCACCGGCGGAGTCTTTGCCTCGTGGGGATCCCTCGGCCACATCACCGTCGCGGAACCCGGTGCTCTGGTGGGATTCCTCGGACCCCGTGTCTACGAATCGCTGTACGGCGAAAAGTTTCCCGACGGTATCCAGACGTCCGAAAACTTGTATCGCAACGGCGTGATCGACGGCGTCGTCCCCGTCGACCGCCTCCGTCTGCTGGTCAATCGAGCGTTGTGCGTGCTCACCGATCCCCCGGCCCCGGCGGCCACGGAGCCGATTCCCTCACCCGAGATTCCCGATGTTCCTGCCTGGCAGTCGGTGATGCTCTCGCGCCGGGCCGATCGACCCGGCATTCGGCAGTTGCTCCGCCATGCCGCAACTGAACAGGTACCGCTCAGCGGCACCGGGCAGGGTGAAACCGACAAGACGATCTTGCTCTCGCTCGCCCGCTTCCGAGGCTTTCCGTGCATCCTGCTCGGCCAGGACCGCAGCGGCCAATCCGCGCTCACCACGATGGGACCGGCAGCGCTCAGGGAAGCGCGACGGGGCATGAAACTTGCCGAAGAACTACAACTCCCGCTTGTCCTCGTGATCGACACTTTGGGCGCGTCGCTGTCCAAAGAAGCTGAAGAACGTGGACTGGCCCCTGAGATCGCCCGTTGCATCGCCGACCTCGTGACGCTGAAGACCCCGACAGTGTCGGTGTTGCTCGGCCAGGGAACAGGCGGCGGGGCGCTCGCGCTGCTGCCCGCCGATCGGGTACTCGCGGCACAGAACGGGTGGCTCGCTCCCCTGCCGCCGGAAGGCGCAAGCGCGATCGTCCATCGCGACATCAGTCACGCACCGGAGATGGCGGCAGCGCAGGGCATTCGTTCGTTGGATCTGCTTCGAGACGGCGTGATCGACGCGATCATTCCCGAAACGCCTGACGCGGCCGACGAACCCGTGGAATTCTCCAAGAGGGTAGGGGCTGCGATAGCGCACGAACTCTTCGTGCTTGCCGAAGAGTCGGACACCGATCGCCAGTCCTCCCGTATCGCGCGCTATCGAAACCTGGGAGTTCCGCAATGACGACGAAGGACCGGAATGCGCTGACGCTGCCGCACAGTTACGACCGCGCGGCACTCGCTCGTTTCGAATTGTTCCTGTTCGCGGGCATCGCCACCGTGCTGATCACCCGCGCATATCTGGCGGCAACGGGCTATCCCCAGATCGGGGGCGGCGCCCTCCACATCGCACACGTTCTCTGGGGCGGATTGCTGATGGCCGTAGCCATCGTGGCGACCGCCATCACCGAAGGCTCTCGCACGCGTGACCTGGCCACGCTCGTCGGCGGAATCGGGTTCGGTCTCTTCATTGACGAGGTCGGAAAATTCGTCACCGCCGACGTCGATTACTTCTACCAGCCTGCCATCGCGATCATGTACGTCGTCTTCGTTCTCTTCTATCTTGCCGCGCGCGAGGTGGTGATTCGGCGCGGAATGAATGATCGTCATCGGCTCGCCATCGGGGCGCGAGCGCTCTCGGACCTCGCTCTCGGTCAGCTCGACGAGATCCAGTACAACCACGCCCTCCGCGTACTCGACGGCGTCGAAGACCGCAGCCTCACCGACCTCGTCGATTCGATCAAAGCCGGCCTGCATTCACAGACTCCGCCGACCGGCGGTATCGAATCGAAGATCACTCGTGGCCGCAACGCGTTCTTCCACCGTGCCGAGGAACTGCTCCGGCACCGGGTCGTCCGCCGACTGGTACTGACCCTGTTCGTACTGCAGGCTCTTCTGGCGATTGTCCAGGTGATCTACGCGTTGGTTTCCGAGAACGTCGTCGAGGCCGACGACGTCTCCGACCTGGTGGTCCAGATCTCCACCGTCGCAACCGGAGTTCTTGTGGTTCTGGGAGTGTGGTTCCTCTTCCGAGGTCCGTACCTGCGAGCATTAAGGCTCCTGCGTGCATCCCTCATCGTGAGCCTCCTGGTGACGCAGGTTTATCTGTTCACACAGGACCAGTTCGGCGCGCTTTTCGGATTCGCGGTGTCACTGTTCATGCTCGCGACTCTCCGCATCGCGATTCGAAGCGAAGAGTCCGCCGCAGCTCTACCGCAGTAATCCTCTACCGCAGTGGGACCGCAGGCCGACTCGGTAGATCGCGGATCCCGCGGAGCGGGCTGAAGAGCAGGACCAATCCGCACGGCGCGATCAGGCAGGCCATGATCCACATCGTCCCGCGCGGATCCACTGCGTCGCCGAGGTAGCCTGCCGTCAGCGCACCGAGCGGAATGCTGCTGTGCAGCAGGAACATACTCGTTGCCACCACTCGTCCGAGGCGGTCCGGCGGACAGTAACTTTGACGGAAACTGCCGAGCACCACGTTGCACGACACGACGCCCGCAACCATCACCATGCCGCCGATGCAGAACCAGAACAGGCCGGCACCGTACGTCGTCAGAGGTGCTAACAGGATGAACGGTCCCGTCACCAACTGACAGATGAGAACGCTTCGGGCAGTGCCGGATCTGCGGCCGAGCGGGCGCGCGATCATCGATCCGACAATTCCGCCCACCCCGGCAATCGCCAAGAGAAGCCCGAGTCCGAACTCCCCCACGCCAAGCGTCTTTTCCAGGAACACGATCTGGATCGTGGAGTACCCGGTGAGACCGAAATTGAGCAGAGTGCCGTAGACGACGATCGACCGCAGATACGGATCACCGGCGACGAATCGCAGTCCGAGCGCAATCTGGCGTCGCAACGGTTCTCGCTGATTCTGTCCGCGATGGACGGTCTCCTGCACACGAATCAGCCAGATGCATACAAAGCAGAAGGCGAACGTGAACGCGTCGACAACCAGACCGGCCGCGAGCCCGACAGTTGCAACCACCAGCCCACCGACGCTTGGGCCGATCACCCGAGTTGCGGCCTCAGCGCCCTGAATCTTCGAGTTCCCTTCGACAAGATCCGCTTCGGCGAGCACCGTGGGGAGATACGAGTGATAGGCCGCCTGGAAGAAGACGGTGGCTGTACCGGTGAGCAGCGCGACCAGGAGCAGGTGGCCGTATGTCATCGCCTCCAGGAAGCCGGCGATCGCGAGGCTCGCGAAGAACAGAGCGCACGCAGCGTTCGCGATCATCATGATCGGGCGCCGAGGCAGCCGGTCGATCCAGGCACCGGCTGGTAGTTCGACGATCAACCACGGCAACCACACTGCTGATGCCAGCACACCGATCTGGAAGCTACTCGCGTCCAGTTCGCGAAGCGCGATCAGCGGCAGTACGACGGTCGTGACACCGTTTCCGATACCGCTGACTGCGTCGCCGGTCCACAGAAGTCGGAAGTCACGCAGAGCGAGGACTCCCCAGAAGCCTGCGCGTTGCGCTGCACCTGTCACATCGATCCCCCCTTTCAGTCCCTGCCCTATCCCACCCCTGCGCGCCACTGGCCGACGGGACAGGCCCGCCCGGCGCAAAGGGACGGTACCCGCACCGCTACTGAGGCGCACCGCACTGACGGTGACCTAAGGTGTTTCAGGTCACCGGTAAGCGAAGTTCACGAGAGGACACACGTCGATGAGCTCTTCCGAGCAGGCGTCCCACACCACGTATGCCGACGCATATCGCGAGAGCATGGATCAGCCGGAGAAGTTCTGGCTCGACGCTGCGCGGGCCGTCGACTGGGATGTCGCCCCCACGAGGGCTCTCGACGATTCTGCCGCGCCGATCTATCGCTGGTTCCCGGATGCTTCGCTCAACACCAGTTTCAATGCCCTCGATCGGCACGTCCGCGACGGCCGCGGCGATCAGACCGCGTTGATCTTCGACTCCGCGATGGTCCCCACCAAGGCCACGTACACCTACGCCGAATTGCTCGAGCAGGTCTCACTCTTCGCCGGCGTCTTGAAAGATCAGGGTGTGGTGGCGGGCGACCGCGTGATCATCTACATGCCGATGATCCCCGAGGCTGCGATCGCGATGCTCGCGTGTGCGCGAATCGGCGCGGTGCATTCGGTGGTGTTCGGCGGCTTTGCGGCCAAGGAGCTCGCAACCCGTATCGACGACGCCGGTCCAGTGGTGCTCGTGACGGCGTCCGGCGGCCTCGAACCCGGACGAACAATCGAGTACCTGCCGATGGTCGAGAAGGCTCTGCAACTGTCCGCCACTCCCGCGCACACCGTGATCGTGAAGAATCGCGAGCAGATTCCCGGTGCAGCTTCCGACTACAAGTCAAGTGCCGCAGCCTGGTTCGACTGGGACGAGCTGATCGCCGACGCCACCCCGGCCGACCCGGTGTCGGTCGCCGCGACGGATCCGCTCTACATCCTCTACACCTCGGGAACGACCGGTAAGCCCAAGGGCGTCGTCCGGGACAACGGTGGCCATGCCGTTGCGCTGACGTGGACCATGAAGAATCTGTACGACATCAGCCCAGGACAGGTGTGGTGGACCGCCTCCGACGTCGGCTGGGTGGTCGGCCACTCCTACATCGTCTACGGACCGTTGCTCGCCGGAGCCACGACGGTCATGTACGAAGGCAAGCCCGTCGGCACCCCCGACGCCGGTGCGTTCTGGCGCATCATTTCCGAATACAACGTGTCGGCACTCTTCACCGCTCCGACAGCGATCCGCGCGGTCCGCAAGGCCGACCCGGACGCAAAAGAGCTTGCCAAGTACGACATCTCGTCGCTCGACACACTGTTCGCGGCCGGCGAGCGCTTGGATCCCGACACCTACGAGTGGGCTACTCGGATTCTCGATCGCCCGGTGGTCGATCACTGGTGGCAGACCGAAACCGGTTGGGCCATCTGCGCGAATCTGCGCGGCCTCGAACCCATGGAGATCAAAGCAGGCTCACCCACCGTCGCCTGCCCCGGATACCGCGTCGAAATCGTCGACGGCAAGGGCGAACTCGTGGGTCCGGGCGCCGAGGGCAACATCGTGATCGGCCTGCCGCTTCCTCCCGGAACACTCGCCGGACTGTGGCGTGACGAGGACCGGTACGTGAAGTCCTACCTGTCGACTTTCGAAGGCTATTACCTCACCGGCGACTCCGGGTACATCGACGAGGACAACTACGTCTTCGTGCTCGGACGAAGTGACGACGTGATCAACGTTGCCGGACATCGCCTTTCGACCGGAAGCATGGAGGCCGTCGTCGCCGGCCACCCGGCTGTCGCCGAATGCGCGGTCATCGGCATTCACGACGAACTCAAGGGGCAACGGCCGAGCGGTTATGTCGTGCTCAAGTCCGGCGTCGACATCGATCCCGAAACACTCCGACAGGAACTGGTCGCGCGGGTGCGAGACCAGATCGGTGCCGTCGCCACGTTCCGGGACGTCACCGTCGTCGCCGCACTACCGAAGACTCGTTCCGGCAAGATCCTCCGCAAGACCATGCGGCAGATCGCCGACAACGAGGAGTACACGGTCCCGTCGACCATCGAGGACGCGAGCGTATTGGACGAGTTGTCCAAACTCCTTCGCGGATAAGGATTCAGCGAATTCCCCTGTCTGTCTGCCTCCGGACGTAGCAGTATGAACACGTTCCAGTTTCGGCGATTCACACGGACAGGGGAAGTTCGATGGGCAATTTGGACGGTCAGGTCGCATTCATCACCGGAGCGGCGCGTGGTCAAGGGCGCGCGCATGCCGTCAAGCTCGCGTCCGCGGGCGCGGACATCATCGCGGTGGATCTCTGCGCGCCGGTCGCAACGGCGGGGTACGACATGGCCACCGAAGCCGACCTCGCCCAGACCGTCGCCCTGGTCGAAGCTCAGGGCCGGCGTATCGTCGCATCCGTCGCGGACACTCGCGACCTCGATGCCCTGAAATCAGCGGTCGACGCCGGAGTCGAGAAACTCGGCCGACTGGACATCGTGATCGCCAACGCGGGAATCGCGGCGTCGGCGAAATTGTCCTGGGACCTGAGCGCCGAAGAGTTCCGCGAGCTGATGGACATCAACGTCACCGGCGTCTGGTTGACGACCAAGGTGTCGATTCCGCACATCATGAACGGCAATCGAGGTGGATCCATCGTGTTGATCAGCTCGATGGCCGGGCTTCGAGGCGTGCCGGGGATTGCACATTACTCGGCGTCCAAGCACGCCGTTCGGGGGTTGGCGAAGTCTCTGGCCAACGAACTCGGCTGGGCAGACATCCGAGTCAACTCCGTACACCCGGGCAATGTGCGTACGACGATGATTGACAACGAACCGATGGTTCGTGCGTTCCGTCCAGACTTGGAGAATCCTGTCCTCGCCGATACCGCTCCGATCATGTCGAAGCTGAATCTGCTGCCCCACCCGTGGGTCGACCCCGAGGTGATTGCGGATGCGGTGTTCTATCTGGTGGGGCCGGCCGGCCGCGGGATCACCGGCATCGCGTTGCCGATCGATCTCGGCACCTCGGAAAAATTCGCCGGCGGCTGAAGGCCCGAACTGATGCAGAATTGCCTCTGCCGGATGGGTCTCGAGCACCATCCGGCAGAGGCAATTCCGGCTTGATCAAGCCTTCGTAGCAACAGAACAAGTAGTCGACAACCTCATAGGCGCTCCTCGTCTGGTGTGGGAAAAACCGTTGTGGGATGCGCAACAAACCCAAGACCCAGCGTAGAAGCATTTGGCCGCAAACGCGCGTCATTCGGCACTATTTTTTTGGATTCGGGCATACTGGACAACGCTCCCACCACGTATTATGGACCCGAGTTCACACTTACAGGGGGTAGGCACAGTGACGGTCAAATACGCCGTAATGGACCCGATTCACGGAAAAGTCGAGATCTCGTTCGATGTCGACACGGGGGTCGTCGACGTCCGAAACGGCAACTCACACGCTCTGTTGACGCGTCGAGTCGATGCCCCGCGCCGTGAAGGCACACCTATCGGAACGCGCGCCGCCGCCGACTTGTTCTTCACTGTCGGTGGCGACGAAGTCGAACTCACTGTCGGCAAAGGGTTTCTGTCCCGTCGCTCGTACTCTGTCTCGGCACTCGTCGACGGCGTGAGTTTGAACTTCGCCCCAGTCGACGACGCGAACAGTGCATTCACCCGCGACGGATTGCGGATCGGGCACTTCTCCAAGAACGAGGAATCCGATCCCAGACAGACCGACGCAGTCTGGTCGAGCACGCCGAGCACCGACGAACTTGTCATCGGTTACGCCCTGGCCGAAGCCTTCGATTGCGGAGCACTCAACGGGGCTTTTGCGTTGATCGAATCACTGGTGCTCGGCGGCGGATAGAGACCACTCAAAGCAGGTGGATTACCAGCAGAACAACGGCAATAGCTGGGAAAAGCATCTGCACGACGGCTGCGCGGGCTTTGTCGGGAGACGAGAGAATCAGCACCAATCCCGCGGCAACCATCGATCCTGTGCCTGCCAGTACGAGGGCAATTCCGACCGACGCGGAGCCGGTCGCCGCAATCACGATGCCGACCGCCGACACGATCGCCAAGAAAAGGTTGTAAAAGCCCTGGTTGAAGGCGAGCGGCTGCGTGGTGATCGCCTCTTCCTCGGACTTCACGCCGAACGTGGCGCGGGTCTTCGGGGCCGTCCAGAGAATCGATTCGAGGACAAAAATGTACACGTGCACTGCTGCGGCCAGTCCCGCGAAGATGTAGCCGGCTACGTTCATCGGTGAGCTCCTGTTGCTTCGAGTGAATTCTGTATCGTTCGGTCCAATATATACTGGACCGAACGATACAGAAAGAGCGAGGCTTTGATGGGCAGATCACAAGAATTCGACACAACAGCCGTGGTCGCTGCCGCTTTGGACGTTTTCTGGGCACGCGGATACGAAGGCGCCTCACTCGGCGACCTCGAATCCGCGACGGGGCTGAGTCGGTCAAGTCTCTACAACTCGTTCACCAACAAGCGCGGATTGTTCGACGCCGCCGTGCAGCTGTACCTCGAACATGTCATCCGGCCACGTCTGCGCAGCCTCACGACAAATCCCGGGGCAGACGCCGTCGACGACTACCTTTCCTCGCTTGCGCACGCGATCGGCACCATGACCGCCGACTCACCTCGGCGCGGTTGCCTACTTCTCAATACGGCTGCCGGACTCGGCGCGCACGACGATGCGGTGGCCGCAGTGATCCGCGCTTACCGCCGAGAGCTCGCCGACGCGATCAACAGTGGATTACACGCCGCGTTTCCAACCGAGACAGACGCCACGCTCTCAGATCGCACTCGAATCCTTCTCTCCTGCAAGGTAAGTGCATTGGTACTCGCACGAGTTGACACCGAAGAGGCCATCGCAACTCTGGAATCTGCGCGCCGACTGAACGCAGAGTGGCAGGGATAATGACCGGAAAGCTCACGCCATTGCCCGCCATCAGGCGGGTAGGCGATGATGCTTCACGTGCCCAAGTTGACCACGCCCGCTATCGCCGCTGGATATCTCCGGGGAATGGACCAACCCTCGATCCACGTCGGGACTTTCGCGATTCTCCGACCCTGGACCCGCGACGACGCACCGGCCGTCATGGAAGCCTTTCGCGATCCGTCGATTCAGCGTTGGCACATCCGCCGCGCCGACTCGATCGACGAAGCACGGGGTTGGCTCACCCAGTGGAGAGACGGGTGGGCAAGCGAATCCGAATACCATTGGGCGATCGCCGCTCCCGAGACAAATGAACTCCTCGGTCGAATCGCAGCAAAGGGGGTGAATTTGTGGGACGGCACTGCCGAGCTCGCGTATTGGGTGACCCCAGCGGCGCGCGGCCGCGGACTGTGCACCCAGGCTGTAACCGCACTGTCCGAGTGGGCATTCCGCGAAGCAGGGTTTCATCGACTGGAACTCGAGCACTCGATCCACAACCCACGATCGTGCCGAGTCGCCACCAAAGCAGGGTTCAGCGAAGAAGGTGTTCGACGAAGCTCCGCCAGGCACGCCGACGGCTGGCACGACATGCACGTCCACGCCCGACTACGTAGCGATCAGCCTTCGGCAACGACTCGCGCCGCGAGGGCAAGCGTCTGATCCACCAATTCCGCAACTCGCTGCGGCACGACCGGTTCGAGGTCGAACAGAATTCGGTAGATGATCGGCGCCACTACATGGTCGACCACCGAATCACCATCCACGCCGGCAGCTTCCGGCCAACGCGCGAGGATCACGTCGATCTGCGTCCGACAGAAGAAGGCACACTTGAACTTCTTCGTACCGTCCGGTGCATGCGTCTGATCGTCGCTCATCAACACGTCACGCAACGAAGCACGACCGACAGGCGCAGACATCTCCTCGAGGTACTCCTGCGCCCAAATCGTCAGATCCCCTCGGAGCGAGCCCGTTTCACGCGGGTCGGCGTCCGGGCGCAATCTCTCGATCGAGACGTCGGCAAAGACTTCGTTGATGTCACCCCACCGCCGATAGATGGTCGACGGGGTCACTCCCGCATCGGTCGCGATCATCGGCACCGTGATCTCGGCTCGATCACGCTGTTCCAACAACTTGCGCGCCGACGCATGCACGGCCTGTTGGATGCGCGCACTACGGCCACCGGGGCGCGGACCTGCGGACGGACTCATAAATCCAATACTAACGCAAAGATGTTGCATTAGGCTACGGCCAGGCGTAGCGTCCCAAACGCAAAGTATTTGCGTTTGAAGTCTTCACCACCCGCACGGGAAGCGCTACGACAATGACAACGACCGTTTCACCACAGACCGAGAGCACTTCACGCCCACGCCTTGGGCGAGGCGTCGCTTTCACACTCATCGCCGTCATCATCGCCACGTTCCTGGGCGCATCCGCGACCCCGACACCGTTGTACGAGCACTATCAACAGTTGTGGGGATTCTCCTCGCTCGCGTCGACGCTCGTGTTCGGCATCTACGCTCTCGCATTGCTCGCCACGCTCCTGACCGCCGGATCCCTGTCCGATCACATCGGCAGGCGCCCGGTCCTGCTCGGAGCACTCGCGCTCGAGGCAGTCTCGCTCGCACTGTTCGCCTCGGCCGACGGTTTGACCATCCTGCTCATCGCCCGGGTCGTACAGGGTGTTGCCACCGGCGCTGCAATCAGTGCTCTGGGTTCGGCATTGATCGACCTCGAACGCACTCCGGGCCGAGGATCGATCATCAACAGCGTCGCTCCGACGATGGGGCTTGCAGTCGGAGCAGTGGGTTCGAGCCTCATCAGCGAGCACCTGCCCCGGCCCACCAGCACTGTCTACCTGGTCCTTCTCGTGCTTGTCATTCTCGAGATCTTCGGAGTATGGGCCGCTCCCGAGACTTCGGGCGGACGCCCCGGAGCCTGGCAGTCCCTGCGCCCCACACTGGCCGTTCCTCGTCAGGCGCGCACGATGATTGCCCTGACCGCACCGTGCCTGATCGCGGTCTGGGCGCTGGGAGGTTTCTACCTCTCACTCGGACCTGCATTGGCGCGCAACGCACTTGACGTTCACAGCTCCCTCATCGGTGCCATCATGGTTGCAACACTGACAGGATTCGGAGCGGCAGCAGTACTCACCTTCCGCAAACTCGGCGGCCGGACCGTGATGCTGATCGGAACCACCGCCTTGGTGCTCGGGGTGGCCGTCACACTCATCGGTGCTGAAACATCCTCTGCCGTATTGATTCTGGTCGGTACGGCTGTTGCAGGTATCGGCTTCGGAGCAGGATTCCAAGGAACTATCCTCACCGTCATGCCGCTGGCCGAGAACCACGAACGCGCGGGTTTGTTGTCCACCGTCTACGTCATCGCATATCTGGCCAACAGTCTTCCCGCCTTGCTGGCCGGCTACCTGGTCGGCAAGGTCGGATTGGTGGATACGACGCGTGGTTACGGAGCACTCGTCATGGTGCTCGCGGCGGCCGCACTGATCGGACTGCTGGTCACCGGCGAGCGAAAGGTCGAAGCCGTCTCGGTGTCGGAGTAGGTGTCCCCCGATCGGTGGACACACCGTTCCGCCTGCACAGGGTCCGGGGAGTGGACATACGACATCGATCTGCTCCGACATAGTTGTCTTCGAGAGAGCCAACCGAACGCTCACCCGGACAAAGGACACCGACGATGACGAACCCACGCTACGTAGTTGCCGCAATCACAGCTCTGGCCGCCGGCGCCCTCACTTTGGGATTGAGCGGAATCGCCAGTGCCGGAACCCTTCCCACAACCGGCAACAGCATCACGATGACGATCAGCAACGACACCGAACAGACAATTCATCTCGAAGGCGCCGACAACCCCTACGGACAGTGGATGCAGAGCCCACGCCAGTCGCTCGCGCCTCACGAGACCGAGATCGTCACGGCATACAACCAGGACCCGCGCGGCCTGACGGTCGACGTCGTCTATTCCACTCCCGACGGCGGACAAGCAGTCTTCATGGCCAACGACTATCCGCAGTTCGACACCGACGGAACTCGCACCACCGACCCTGATCACTACTTCATCTCGAGCTACATCGACGGCTACTACCCGAACCTGAGCGTCGGGTACCACCTCAGTGTGGTGTGACTGCAGCAGTCGTCATAAGTAATCCATCTGCCACTCAGACACACTTGTTCTTGGACATTCGTCCGGCGCGCGGGGATTGTTGAACGCAACCCCGCACGAGCAGGGACACGCCCCGCTGCCGGTGGCCCGAACATCAACGGGAGAGGGAAAACCACAGTGCGACTACCCAACCAGTTTCTGATCTACGTCAGCGATGCCGCCTCCGCAGCAGCGTTCTACGGCGAATTGTTCGACGCGAAGCCTGAGGTCCTCAGCCCTCGGTACATGACCTTCGACCTCGGCGGCGGTGTGGTCCTTGCACTGTGGAGCGGCAAGTCCCGCGACCTCGATCCCGCGACACCGCGCAATTTCGAAGTCGGCATCTTGGTCGACGGTGGGAGCAACGAAATTCGGGCGATCCACGACGAGTGGGTGGCCAAGGGAGTCGAGGTCGTCGAAGAACCCAACGAAGATGTCTTCGGTCTGACGTTCGTCATTTCAGATCTGGACGGAAACCGCGTCCGCGTAGCGCCCGCAGATCACTGAGCACTCAGCCTTTGATCTCGCCGTACCGGCGCAAGGCCTCCTCACGCTCGTGCGCGTGATCGACGATCGGGTCCGGGTAGTCGACTGGGCGCATCGCCTTCAACGAGTGGACGGCCTTCCCGGGAACATCGCGAAGTTCGGGGACCCACCGACGGACGTATGTGCCGTCGGGATCGAACTTCTCCCCTTGCGTGATCGGGTTGAAGACGCGGAAGAAAGGCGAAGCATCCGTACCCGACCCGGCAGTCCACTGCCACCCGTGCTGATTGGAGGCCAAGTCACCGTCCACCAGTTGCGACATGAAGTACCGTGCGCCGCGCCACCACGGAATGTGCAGGTCCTTCACCAGGAATGACGCGACGATCATTCGGACCCGATTGTGCATCCAGTTCTCGGCGGCGAGTTGCCGCATGCCGGCATCCACGATCGGGAAGCCGGTCTTGCCTTCACACCAGGCCGTGAAGGCGGCGTCTGCGTCGACTCCCCCGTCGTGACGTAAACGGTCGAACTTGTCGTCGTAGTTCTTCCGCGCGCTGTCGGGGCGCTGAAACAGGATGTCTGCGTAGAAGTCTCGCCAAGCAAGCTGGCGACGGTACGCCTGAGCGCCGTCTCCGAGTCGCTTGGAGAGATCTGCCAACATGGTTCTCGGATGAATCGTGCCGTACTTGAGCGGGATCGACATCCGACTCGCGGTGTCGAGGTCGGGTCGATTTCGTTCGTCGTCGTACCGGTCAAGATCGTTCTCGCAGTATTCTTTCCACTGTTCGAGCGCACCGGCCTCACCGACGACATCGCTGACGGTGCCGGACGGCGCGGGGATACTCACCCGGCGCGGGCCACCGTCCTTCTCGCTCGGATCGAACCAACGGACCGTCCCCGCATCGGTCGACGCGGGGCCCCGCCAACCATGTTCCATCCACTGACGGAAGTACGGCGTGAACACCTTGTACGGATCACCGTCCGCCTTGGTGACGCGTCCGGGCGCCACGGCATATGGTGACCCGGTGGCGATCAACTCCACCTTCTCGGCCACGGCCGCGTCGCGCCGTCGGCCGTAGGGCCCGTAGTCGGCACTGATGTGAACTTCTTCGGCGCCAACGGATTCCGCCACGCGGGGCACCACGTCTGCCGGATCACCTCGAACAACCATCAGTTTTCCGTCGAGCTGGTTGTCGAGTGCCGACAAGTTGGCGAACAGTTGATTCTGGCGGGGTGAGCCTGCCGGTCCGAGCAACTTCTCGTCGAGGACGAACAAACCCAACGTCTGTCCGCCGGCATCCGCCGCTGCAGTCAGAGTCGGAAGATCACCGACCCTCAGATCGCGTCGAAACCAGATCACAGAGTTACTCACCCAGTCGAGCCTACCGATCAGATCTCAGAACGCATCCCACCGCACGGGCCGCCAGTTGCGCCGCTCTTTCGGCTGTCGGTTCGGAGGTGAGCCCGAGCAGTCGCCGCCGGTGCTCCTCCCCGAGCAGCAAGGTGTACAACTGATCCGCGCACAGCGCAGCCTTCTGGCCGTGCTGATCGATCAATATCTTCTCCAGAAAGGCAATCGACTTGGCCGGGCCGGATTCGTAGAACGCTGCGGCCAATTCAGGGAACTGCACTGCCTCGCCGATCATCATGCGGTGCAGCGCAATCGAGTTGTCGCTGTGCAGGGCGATGACGATGTCCACTGCAGCGGCGAGCAGGTCGGACTGGCCCTCGCCGGCATTGTCGACGTACGCGTGCTGACGCGCAACCGCAGCTGCAAAGACCGCAGACTTGTCGCCGAAGTAGCTGTACACGGTGCGCTTGGCCACGCCGGCCACCGTGGCAATGCCCTCGATGGTCGTTCGGGCGAACCCGACATCTCGAAACGAGTCGACAGCGACGTCGAGAATCTCGTTGCGTCGTTCGGCGCGCTCGGCGTCACTGGTTCTCCCACGTCTGCGCGGTTGCTCCATCAAGTCCCCTGTTACCGTGCCGGTGAATTAATGCTACGTTGGCGTTTCATTAATTCGAATACTACAGGAGCACTGCATGACCGGACAACGACTCGTCCACGTCGCCATCGCCGACGACTGGGAAGCATGCAAGCGTTTCGGTGAGTACGAGGTCTCGACGCGCGGAATCAGTTACGACGAGGCAGGATTCATTCGCGCAACGACCCCGGACGCACTCGCTTCGGTGCTCGATCTGGTGTTCGGCGACCTCACATTGCCACTGGTCGTCGCCGTTATCGATCAGGACGCCCTGACCTCCGCAGGCATCGACGTCGAATGGGAGGCGGGACAGCCCCGAATCCTCCGACCTCTACCGATGGACGAGGACACCGTGGTCGCCGAACTGGCCGTGGAACGCGTTGACGGGGTCTGGCCGATTCCCGACCTGACCCCGTACGCAAGCTGCGCCGACTAGACCAGCGCAGCCTCCGGTTCGATAACCGGCGCCGACGCCTTCTTCCGGCCGGCAGCCACGCACAGCGCGATCCCGACGGCAATCCAGCACACCAGCACCAGAAGTGGCGTGGTGGCGCCATGGCCGTCGAAGAACGCCATCGAACGGACGGATGCTCCTGCGGCGCCGGGTGGGAGCAGCTGCCCCAATGCGCCCCAGCCTGCGGGCAACCACGCGGCAGTTGTCGCCATCCCCGAGAGTGGGTTTCCGATGAACATCATCGTGACGGCGCCCAACGCGAACCCCTTCATCCCGAGCAGGGATTCGAGCCCCAAAATGGGAAGCGAGATGGCCGACATGCCCATGGTGAGTGCGAGCGCGGTGAGCAGGTAGTTTCCGTCAAGACTGTTGGTGCCGAACTGCAGAATGGCAGTCAGTGCAAAACCCGCGACCACCGCGACGCCGGCAGCGCCCAACACTCGCTTGACGATGCTGCGCGGAAACAGTTGCACGAGAACAACAGCGGGCATGATTCCGCCGAACACCAAGGGCAAGGCCAATGCCGTGAGCCCAGCACCTGTCGGGTCGTCCGCAGTCAGCGGCACAACGTCTTCGACGGGCACCTTTGCCCCCGAGGCCTCCGAGAGGCCGTTGGCCACCCCGGTCAGGGTCTGGGCGATCGGGGTTCCGCCTGCAGTCGCGATCAACACGTGAGGACCGTTGGCATCAACGGCGATTCCGCCGACCACGTCGCGATTCCGAATCGCGTCACGCAGGGCGTCGGCGTCGGCGAATTCTCGAGTATCGAAGGCGCCTTGCTTACTCGCCTCGAGCGAGGTGCTGATCTGTTCGGTTGCCGCAGCTGGACCGGTGATGCCCAACTTCAGTTCGTGCGGGCCACTGTTGACCGAGGGCAGCACGAAGGCAAGCAGCATCAGCCCGATCACGGCGGACAAGCCCAACACCACAGCCACCAACTTCTTGCGGTCCCGTGCTTCGACTTCGGCGTTCATAACTACCCTCCCTAAGTGGAAGTTTTTCCTCCACTATTTGTGGAAGATATTCCTCCGGTTATGATGAACTGTCAATACCGGAGGTGGATGTGCGAGCCGATGCACGTGAACGCAGAAACGCAATAGTCGACGCCGCACGAGCGGTGTTCACCGAACGCGGGCACGACGCGCCGCTCGATGCAGTCGCAGAACTCGCGAAAGTGGGCATCGCCACGCTGTATCGAAACTTTCCGACGCGCGAGGACCTCGTGACCGCCGTCGCCGTCGCAACACTGACCGATGTCCGCGAGGCTGCCGACATCGCACTCACGGCAATGTCCACCGATCCGACAAACGCGTGGCACACGCTGGTGGACCGCCTCGTGGAACTGCGCCTGGGTGCGCTCATTCCTGCGCTGGTGGAACGCAGTTTCACCGAGCTGGCGCCCGAAGTTCTGGCGGTGCGTGAGGTGACGAAAACGAAGATGACCGCGACGATCGGCGCCGCTCAGAGCGCCGGACTGGTTCGCGCCGATCTGCAACCGCTCGAATTCGTCATGGCTCTGGCCAAACTGACGCGCCCGCAAATCGAGTTGTCCGACGAGGCCATGCCGAACCTGGTCCCGCGGTTGGTCGCGGTGTTCATGGCCGGTCTGCGTCCGGACGGTACCGACTTGCCGGTCTGATCGGCGAAACCCGACGTACCAGGCAAGGCACAATGGGGCTGTGACCGAGATACCGAAAATCCTCGTAGTCGACGACGACGCAGACGTCCTGACCTCACTCGAACGCGGATTGCGGCTCTCGGGATTCACCGTACTGACGGCGGTGGACGGCGCCGACGCGCTCCGAGTGATCTCCGACAAGCGACCGGACGCGGTAGTCCTCGACATCAACATGCCGGTGCTCGACGGCACCGGTGTGGTGACGGCGCTTCGTGCCGCCGGCAACGAAATCCCGATCTGCGTGCTCAGTGCGCGCAACTCGGTCGACGATCGCATCGCCGGACTCGAATCCGGTGCAGACGACTACATGGTCAAACCGTTTGTTCTTGCCGAACTGGTTGCCCGGATCCGCGCAATGCTCCGTCGCAGCAACACTCCGGCCGGCGATCACTCCGAGGGTACGAATACCCTGCGGGTCGGAAACCTCGACATCGATCTCTCCGGTCGCCGGGTTCGTGTCGACGGCAAGGAAGTACCGCTCACCAAACGCGAATTCGAGCTACTCGAAGTGCTCGCACACAATTCCGGCATCGTGCTCACTCGCGAACGTCTCCTCGAACTGGTGTGGGGCTACGACTTCGTCGCCGACACGAACGTCGTGGACGTCTTCATCGGCTATCTGCGTCGAAAGTTCGAATCCGGCGGTTCACCTCGTCTGCTGCATACCGTTCGCGGCGTCGGGTTCGTGCTTCGGGAGAACCCGTGAAGCGTCGCCGCTTCTCACTACGAACTCGCGTTGCCGCGGCCGCGGCACTGGGGGCGACGTTCATCGTCATCGCACTCGGTGTGGTCGTTGCACTGGCTATCGCACGAAACAATTTGGCGCAGTTGGACCGTCGATTGGAGACGGCATCGACGGTCATCGTGGCCAATGCGGCTACAGCGGGACCTTTTCTCGGCGCGTTCGGAGACGGCGGCGCCTTTTCCGTGACCATCCGCTCCGACACCGACGGAACCGTCAAATCCAGTACCCCGACGCGACTGCCCGAACTACCGGTCGGCTCGGCGACCGTCGACGTGGACGGTACGAAGTACCGGGCATATACCGCCGAGGCCGACGGGATCAATGCCCTTGTCTCGCTGGCGGTTCCCTATGCCGAAGCGCGAGACATCACAGTCGACCAACAGCGACAGGTTGCGTTCTTCGGCGTCGGGGCCGTAGCGGCCGCAGCTGCGTTGGGATGGTTGTTCGGTGGCCCGGCGGTGCGCCCCCTCGTGGAGTTGACCCGCCGGATCGCCAGGCGCGATCCCGATCTCGCCACCGAGGTTTCCGGAATCCGTGAAGCGGACGAGCTTGCCGCAGCAGCAGAATCGATGCTCAGCGACGTCGCTCGAGCGCAAGCCGCAACCAACTCCGCCCTTGCCGCCGCCCGAGATTTTGCGTCCGCCTCGGCTCACGAACTCCGAACTCCGTTGACAGCAATGCGAACCGACATCGAAGTGTTGTCCATTCACGACCTCGATCACGAACAAAGACGCGAGATCCTCACAGATCTGGCCCGCGCGCAGGGCCGCGTCGAGTCAACTCTGAGAGACCTCGAGCGCCTGGCGAAGGGTGAACTCTCGACGGCCGAGGATTTCAAGGACACCGATTTGACCGAGGTCTGCGACATCGCCGCCGACGACGCACGCCGACATCATCCTGGGCTCGACGTCGGCGTCGTCACGGTGGATTCCCCACTCCCCTATTGCATCCGGGCCCTTCCCGGCGGAATCCGGTTGATCCTCGACAACGCGATCACCAATGCAGTCCGCCACGGCGGCGCGAGCGCGGTGCGCATCACCCTCGCTCGCCCGGCAGATTCACCGGACACCGTCACGATCACGATCGACGACAACGGTTGCGGAATACCGGCCGAGGAACGCTCGAGCGTGTTCGAGCGCTTCACTCGCGGATCGACAGCAGGCAAGACAGGCTCCGGTTTGGGCCTGGCGCTGGTGGCGCAGCAGGCGGCCCTGCACGGCGGACGGACGACATTTCACGACAGTCCACTCGGCGGGGCTCGCCTGCTGGTCGAACTCAGGGATCAGCCCGGACCCGAATAGCCCCTTCAGGTCTCGATCAACTGGCCGATCCCCGACGCTGTCACTTCGATGACCCGAGCCGAGCCGATGTCGAAGAACAGTCCGGCGATACGCAGGCGACCATCCACACGGGCCTGACCGACGAGAGGATGGCGTTCGAGAGTCTGCAATTGGACTGCGACATTGACCATTCCGAGCTGATCGACCTCCGAGAAACCTGCCTCGGCCGCAGCACGCGCGACCGGATGGCCACTCGTATAGGCCTGCAAGCTCGTCTCCGCATGCCGCAGCCATTCCCCGACGACTCCCGATTCCGACGGACCGTTGGTCAGGAGTGCTTGCATCGCGCCGCAGCCCGAATGTCCGCACACGACCACCGAGCTGACACCCAACTCGTCGATCCCGAAGGCCAGTGCCGCTTCCACCGACGTATCGCGGCCGCCGGCAGGAACCAGGTTTCCGACATTGCGCACGGTGAACAGGTCGCCGGGGCCACTGCTCGTGATGATGTTCGGCACCACTCGCGAATCTGCGCAGGTAAGGAAAAGAGAGTCGGGGTTCTGCCCGTCGCGCAACTGATCCATGTGCGGCCGTATCGCTTCGGCGCGATGGCGATGATAGTTGGACACCCCGTCGAGAATGGGCCGCAAGGCCGGCGGGCTGCTCAGATTCCTCCCCGAAGACTGTGGTTGCCAACTGCCCCACGGCGCGAGCAAGCCGCGCAGGTCGGTGACTGCGGCGCCGCGCTTCGGCGGACCGGTGGTCGCGCTCTCCATACTCACCGAGCCGACTTCGTCGATGATCACCGAACCACCTGCCAACTCGTACTGCCTCGCCCACTCTTCGATGACGTCGAAGACGGCATGGTCGAGGAAGTCGACTGACAGCTCGACGGTGACGTCCGACCGCGGTGGGATTCCGGCGAGCACCGACGTCAGCTTGGGCAGCACCAGGAAGGTGCACGAGCCTTCGACCAGGACGCGCCACCTCCCGGAATCGTTGTCGCCCAACTCTTCTGCGGTGACAGTTGCGCGGATGACACGCCACACCAGGAGGGCGATGGCCAGCGCCAACCCGATCAGGACGCCCTCGAGCAGATTCAAGAACACGACGCCGACCACCGTGATGCCGTACACCCACAGATCACCGGTCCGTCGCGCCAACCGAATGTGCGCCAGCTTGACCAGTTGAATACCGATGACAATCAACAGTCCGGCCAGTGCAGACTTCGGAATCTGCTGGACCAACCCGGCGAGCGCAGCCGAGAACAGCAGAATCCACAGGCCGTGCATGATCGACGACGCGCGGGACTTCGCCCCGGCCTCGACATTGGTCGCACTGCGCACGATCACCCCGGTGACCGGAAGGCCGCCGATGGCCCCGGACACCATGTTCGCGGTGCCCTGGCCGAGCATCTCGCGATCGAAGTTCGACCGCGGGCCCGAGTGCATCTTGTCCACGGCCACGGCCGAGAGCAGACTCTCCACACTGGCGATCAGGGCGATGGTGAGGATGCCGGTTGCGACGCCGAGCCACTGGCCGTCGGGCAGAGCGGGGAGTCCGATCGAGTCCAGCAAAGATCCGTCGAGAGCAATACGCTCGACGTCGATCGGCAGCGCCAGCGAAGCGAGAGTTGCCAATACGATGCCCACCAACGCCGCCGGAACCTTGCGGACACCGGCAGGGAGATAGCGCCACCCGAGAAGGATGGCGATGACGACGAGTCCGATCATCAGGTCCTCGACATGCAAGGCACCGATCTGTGCGGGCAACTGCCGTAGATTGTCCAGCGCCGAGCTGGCCGAGCTTCCACCCAACAACACGTGAACCTGTTGTAGCGCAATGGTGATGCCGATACCGGCAAGCATCGCATGCACCACCACTGGAGCAATAGCCAGCGCCGCACGGGCAATTCGGCTGAGCCCGAACACGATCTGCAGAATTCCGGCGCCGACGGTGATCAGGCAGGTGACTTTCCACCCGAACTTGCCGATCAGTTCGGCGACCACCACGGTCAGGCCGGCTGCGGGACCACTGACTTGCAGCGGTGAACCTCCCACAGCTCCGGCCACCACTCCGCCGACGATTGCGGCGATCAGACCTGCCATGATCGGCGCCCCGGAGGCGATAGCAATTCCCAATGACAGGGGAAGCGCAACCAGGAAGACGACCAGCGACGCCGGCACGTCGTATCTGATCAGTTGCTCGAGATATCGCCGGCTTCCACCACCCGGCGGAGACGAATCCCCCACGACGCTCTCGTCTGCGGATGATTGTGCGTGCACTACGGACTGCGTCGACATAGATCTCCTCGCCGGACCCCGGATCCGGCTGCTGGGCAACATGTTCGAAGCGAATCGGCGATCGGTATCGCCGATCGACTGTGACCATGGTAACCGCGATTCCTTACCGTTCCCTTAGATGCGAGCCCAGACGTGGTCGACGTCACCGCCGCCCGGCACTGTGACTCGAACCTGAACATCGGTCCAAAAGATCGATCGAATTGCTTTAAACCGCAAGCATTTTGACTGACACACCTCCAGCGGCCGGCACACCTGAGCGCCGTCGGCGATAATGGTCGGGAGTGAACGCTCAACCGCAGACACAACGATGTGAAGGCAGGCACCATGTCCGATCAGTACGTCGCCGCGCAGGACCGCTACGAAGCCATGCCGTACCGCCGAACCGGTCGGAGCGGTCTCAAACTCCCGGCCATCTCGCTGGGCCTCTGGCACAACTTCGGCGACGACGTACCGATCGAGAACCAGCGCGCAGTTCTGCGGCGGGCATTCGATCTCGGAATCACCCACTTCGATCTTGCGAACAACTACGGACCCCCGTACGGAAGCGCCGAGACGAACTTCGGCAGGATCCTGCGTGAGGATTTCTCTTCGTACCGCGAGGAATTGGTCATCTCGTCCAAAGCCGGCTGGGACATGTGGCCCGGCCCCTACGGATTCGGTGGGTCCCGCAAGTATTTGCTGTCGTCCCTCGATCAGTCGCTCGGACGACTCGGCGTCGACTATGTCGACATCTTCTACAGCCATCGCCCTGACGCCGAAACTCCGATCGACGAGACCGCAGGCGCCCTGATCAGCGCTGTCCAGCAGGGCAAGGCCCTGTACGCGGGTATCAGTTCGTACTCGCCGGAGCGCACCCGTGAAATCGCCGCACTGCTCGCCGCTGCGGGGGTTCCGCTCTTGATCCACCAGCCGAGCTATTCGATGCTGAACCGCTGGATAGAGCAGGACCTGCTGTCGGCTGTCGACGATCTCGGCGTCGGCGTCATCGCGTTCTCACCACTCGCTCAAGGCATGCTCACCGATCGCTATCTGAACGGCGTCCCCGAGGATTCCCGTGCAGCTCAAGGTAAGTCACTGGATCCGTCGTGGTTGACCGACGACGCTCTCACCCACATCCGCGCGCTCAACGACATCGCGGCAGACCGCGGCCAGTCGCTGGCTCAGCTGGCACTGAGCTGGGCACTCCGCGATTCGCGGGTCACCTCGGTACTGATCGGTGCGTCCAGTGTCGCCCAACTCGAAGCCAACGTCGGCGCGCTCGACAATCTCGAATTCAGCGCAGCCGAACTGGCCTCCATAGATCAGCACGCCAAGGACAGCGGCATCAATCTGTGGGCAGAGGCCAGTTCGATCTGAGCGATCACCTGCGCTAGAGCTGAGGCAACTCCACGTTCACGTGCTCGCCCTCTTCGAATACGGCCGACGCCGGCCCGACGATCAAGGGATCCGGAGTACCGACAGCCCGGTGATCCTTGTTGGGATAGTCGAAGCTGGCGAGCACGTGACGCATCGCCTCGAGGCGAGCGCGCTTCTTGTCGTTGCTCTTGATCACCGTCCAGGGCGCATCCCCGGTATCGGTGTAGAAGAACATGGCTTCCTTGGCCTGGGTGTAGTCGTCCCACTTGTCGAGCGAAGCCAGATCGGTCGGTGAGAGCTTCCACTGACGCACCGGGTCCGTTCGGCGGGCCGCGAACCGCGCCAACTGCTCTTCGCGGCTGACCGAGAACCACAGCTTGTGCAGATGAATCCCGGAGTTGACGAGCATCCGCTCGAAGTCCGGGGTCTCTCTCATGAACTCGAGATACTGCGTCGGCGTGCAGTAACCCATCACTCGTTCGACGCCGGCGCGGTTGTACCAGGACCGGTCCATCATCACTATCTCGCCGCCGCTGGGTAGGTGTGCGACATAGCGTTGGAAATACCACTGCGTCCGCTCGATGTCGGTGGGCTTCTCGAGCGCGACCACGCGGGCTCCACGGGGATTGAGATGCTCGGTGAATCTCTTGATCGACCCGCCCTTACCGGCAGCATCGCGACCTTCGAAGATGATGAGCACCTTCTGACCGGTTTCCTTGACCCACAGCTGCAGCTTGAGCAACTCGATCTGCAGACGCCGCTTCTTCCGCTCGTACTCGCGGCGCGACATCTTCTTCTCGTACGGATAGCCCTGCTTCCAGGCATCCGCGAACTCCGAAGGCTCCAGCACGCCGAGCTTGTGCTTGAGACTCGACAGCTCGTCGATCTCGGCCGCGTAATCCTCGGTGACGGAAATTCTGGTCGACGGGGTCGGCAGGTCAGGAACCCGACCGTCCACACCGCTGGCGTCGGGGCTCATGAATACGCACTCCCTGTCGTCGAAATGAACGAACGTCCGGAAAGTGAATTTTACGCGCCGAAGCCCGCTCCCGCGGGTCCGAAGAGAATGTTGCTTGGCATCGAGGAGGTAACGACAGGTCCGGCTTCCCAGTCGCCGAACCCTCACGCGGTACCTTGATCGAGGTAACTGAGACGGTCGGTAACCCCGAGAGAAGAGAGTTCTGGCGAGATGCGAGTAGACGGACGGGAGATCCCGGTAACGGGAAGCCTCCTGCCACCACTGCACCGCCGTACGAGCGACATCATGCGGGTTGCGATCGCTGCTGTGCTGCTCGGCGGCGTGATCGCGGGATCTCTGATCACTCGAAGTCAGTGGGACGCCCTCGAAACGTCGGTGTCCAACATCGTCGGTGTTCTCTCGCCGAGCCTGTCCGACACTGTGTACCTGCTCTACGGCATCGCAATTCTGGCGCTACCGTTCGCCATCCTGATCGGCCTGATCGTCGGGCGCCGGTGGAAGTTGCTGGCCGGATACGCCGCCGCCGGACTGTGCGCCGGTGTCGCGCTGTCCTTCACCGGAACAGGCCTGGCGGCACCGAAATGGCACCTCGACGTGCCGGACCGACTCGACGCCACCTTCCTGTCTCAATTCCTCGACGATCCGCGATGGATCGCGATGCTCGCGGCGGTGCTCACCGTCTCGGGCCCGTGGCTTCCGAAGAAGTGGCGACGAGCCTGGTGGACGCTGCTTCTGCTCTTCGCTCCCATCCATCTGATCGTCAGCTCGATCGTTCCCGCACGATCGATGCTGGGTCTCGCCGTCGGTTACCTGATCGGCGCGGTGATCGTTCTCGCCGTCGGCACCCCTGCCCTCGAAGTGCCATTGGACTCGGCAGTACGCGTACTCGCGCGGCGCGGTTACCGCGTCACCGCATTCCGCGTCGTGAGTCCCTCGGGAATCGGGCCTCTTGTCATGTCCGCAGCCATCGACCAAGCACCGGACGACGAACCTTTCGACGAACTCGTCGTCGAGTTGTACGGACAGAACCAGCGAAGCAGCGGAGCAATTCGACAGACGTTCCGTTGGATCTCGTTCCGGAACCGTGAAACTCCGCCGCCCTACGGATCACTTCGTCGCGCCGTCGAACACCGAGCGCTCATGGGTATCGCGTTCGCCGACATCGGTCTGGCCAGTTCCAAGGCCGTCGCAATCTCGGTACTCGATCGCGGGTGGGAGATGTACGCGCGCCCGAGTCCTCGTGGCATCCCCCTTGCCGTCGCCGTCGAGAACCAGGCGGGCGAGGAAGAATCCACCAAACTGATCGACGCGCTGTGGCAAACACTGCATACCGCTCACGTGCACCAGATGGCGCACGGCGACCTGCGCGCTTCCGAAATTCGTGTCGAAGGCGGAACCATCCTCTTCGGCGGGTACGCGTACTCCGAATTCGGCGCCACCGAAGTTCAGATGCAGTCCGACAACGCACAACTTCTCTTCGCCACCGCATCATTGTTCGGGGTCGATGCAGCGGTGGACGCCGCGATTCGAGCGCAAGGCGCAGACACGATTCTCGCCGCCTCCGGCCGATTGACCACCGCTGCATTGCCCAACCGAATTCGGCGGACGGTCACGGATTCCGCGAAACTGATGACCGAGATCCGAGACGAGGTCGGTGCCAAGAACGGGATCGAAAAGGTCGCTCCCGCACAGGTCACCCGATTCAGTCGCAACCAGCTGATCCAGCTCGTTCTGCTCATCGGTCTGGTCTACGTCGCCTACCCCTTCATCAGCCAGGTCCCCGCGTTCATCACCGAACTGAAGACGGCCAACTGGTGGTGGGCACTGCTCGGCCTCGGCGTCTCCGCACTGACGTACGTCGGCGCGGCAGCGGCCCTGTGGGCCTGTGCGTCGTCGATGGTCAGTTACCGCAACCTCTTGATCATGCAGGTGGCCAACACCTTTGCGGCGACGACAACTCCGGCCGGAGTCGGCGGGCTCGCGCTGAGCGTGCGGTTCCTGCAGAAGGGCGGGCTCGGTACCGTCCGTGCAACGGCCGCAGTCGCGCTGCAGCAGACGGTCCAGGTGGTCACCCACGTCGGCTTGCTGATCTTCTTCTCGATCGTCGCCGGACGTGATACGAACCTCTCGCACTTCATCCCGGGATCCACTGTTCTGTATCTGGCAGGCGGCGTCGCGCTCGGAGTTCTCGGTGCATTCATGTTCATCCCGAAACTCCGTGGGTGGCTACGCGACGATCTGCGTCCTCAGATCACCGAGGTGTTGGGTGAACTGAGCCAACTCGCGCGAAATCCCACGCGCTTCCTCATCATCGTGGGCGGCAGCGCCGCAACAACTCTGGGTGCCGCCCTGGCTTTGTGGGCGAGCGTCGAGGCATTCGGCGGCGGAACGACGTTCATCACCGTCACCATCGTGACGATGATCGGTGGGACGCTCGCCTCGGCGGCTCCGACACCGGGTGGCGTCGGAGCCGTCGAGGCCGCCCTCATCGGTGGTCTGTCCGCATTCGGACTGCCGGCAAGCATCGCGGTCCCGTCGGTCCTGCTCTATCGAGTGCTGACCTGCTGGCTCCCGGTGTTCTGCGGTTGGCCGACGCTGCGATGGCTGCAGAAGAACGACATGGTCTGAGCCGTTCCGCTACTTCTGGCGAACGACGTGGGCCTGCAGTGCTTCGCCGTCCTCGTCCACCCAGCCTTTGCTCTGGGCGTAGTCGACCATCGCGGCAACACCTTCGACGTCCGTGGTGCTCTCGCGAACGCGGGCTACCGAGATGAATGCACTACCACCGCTGACGTATCCGTAATCCTGAAGGCGCAAGAGTTCGTCCAGTTCGGCTTCGGAGATGTCGGCACTCACCTCGACGTGAAAGTCCTTCAGGTTGTCCACATCGTGGATGCTGACGCGGCCGTCGTCCACCAGTACATACATGGCTCTCCTTCCTAGAGCACTGACGTCGGTGCGTGCGTACCGAATACACGCCGGTGGTAGGTCAGTGGATTCGACTCGCGGTGCTCGACCTCGTCCACCGATCCTGTCACGATCTTGTGATCACCACCGTCCACGACGGCATCAACGGTGCACGCGATCCAGATGGATACGTCCGGCAGTCTCGGAACACCGAGATGCTCCGCCCACTCGACACCGTCGAACTTCGCACGGCCCTTCCTCGCAAAGGCAACCGCCAGTGAGCTTTGCGCGGTCCCGAGGACATTGATCGCGAACCTCCGCGTTCCTTCGATGAGGCCGAGAACTTCCGACTGTCGATCCAGAGCCACCGCGGTCATCGGCGGGTCCATCGACAACGACATGAATGCGCTGACCGTCGTGCCGTGCGGCCGGTCGCCGTCCATTGCCGTGACGACGGCGACCGGTGAGCACACGTGCGCCATGGCTTCTCGAAAACGCAACGCCCGGTTGCCCTGTGGGACATTCACGATGTCAGCCCTTGTCTGCCAACTCTTGTGCGTACTTCTTCGTCATGTGGTCGACGGCGTCGAGTTGCGCCTTTGCATGCCCTTCCCTGACAGCGCGCGCGTGAGCTGCCGCGTCGAGCGTCGCCTGCGCCTGCCCTTGGAAGTGCGGAAAGACCTCCTGCGCGAACAACTCTGCCGAACGTCGGGTGTCCTGCGGGTTCGCCCAATCGTGACCCATCTGCAGCATGCAGCCGAAACCACCGGACTGGTCCCACAGCCGTTGTACCTGACGTCTGGCCTGCTCCGGTGTGCCGATGACACCGATCCCGGCCTCGTTGATGAAGTCGATCATCTCGCTCAGACGCGCACCGGAGACCGCCATCTGAGGGAAGGCCGCGACGTGCTGGAAATAGTCGAACCACTCCTCGATGCCGTACTCGACCTGCTTGCGTGCTTCCGCCTCGGTTTCGGCGATGTGGAAAGGTCCGGCAAGAGACCACTGCCGACGATCCACCGTCGTCCCGTTGACCTCAGCGCGTTCCTCCATCACATTCCAGTGGTGCGCCAAGGCGTCGAAACCGTCGGCGGACAAGGTTGCTCCGATGGAGAGCAGACCGAGACCGTGCGTACCGGCCAGGCGAGGTCCTGTCGGGGAGGCCACTGCGGCCACGGTGATTTCGATGCCGTTCTCCGAGTACGGAGCGAGCTGCAGCTTGGCGTCGTACAGCTCGTGGGTTCGTGTCTTCGCGGAAACCGTCTCGCCACGAAGAAGGCGCACGACGATGTCGAGGTTCTCCTGCAACAACTCTCGGGTGTCCGTCGGGTTCAGACCGATCATCGCCGAGTCGGTGGGCAACGAACCGGGCCCGACTCCGAAGATGGTGCGCCCCTGAGTCAGGTGATCCAACTGCATGATTCGATCCGCTGCCCACAGCGGGTTGTGATACGACAACGACGTGACACCCGTGCCGAAACGAATCCGAGGTGCGCGCTGCGAGGCTGCAGCGATCATGATTTCCGGCGACGCGATGATCTCGCTTCCGGCAGAGTGATGCTCACCGAACCACGCCTCGTCGTAGCCCAACCGGTCGAGGTACTCGACCAGTTCGAGATCACGCTGCAGTGCGGCGGTGGGATTGCGTCCGGGGACGTGGAACGGTGCCATGAAATACCCGAAACGAAGCCTACTCATGAGTTCTCCTAGTGCTGTGGGCCAACTCCTGGCCGTGCACCGAAAACGCTATCCGTGCCGTGACCGCGGTCACAGTGCACGAAAGTGGACAATCTCAAGCGCGTTGATCGGCAAGTTTCTGCGCGTAGACCAACTTCACGAACTCGGCACGGTTGCGAACGCGCAGAAGAGCAAGGATGCGGCTTACATACTTCTTCACCGTGTCCGGACTCAGCGACAGGATCACCGCGATCTCGTCGTTGGTATGGCCGTCCGCCAACAACTCCGCGAGATCGATCTGCCGGGGCGTCAGCTTCTCTCGCCATCCCGGCTCGCGTTGCCCGGGCAGCGTCTGACACAACAGCGACAATTGCTTGCCCAGAATGCCCAAGCCCACGATGTCGCGCCCCGACAGATCCTTGCCTTCTGAATCGAAAATCCCCACCAGACCGTGACCGCCGTGGGCCAACTGGAGATGCATCACCGACGCGCTGTGAAGGCGTTTGCGATAGAGGAAATCTCGCAGGTACGTCGCCGACTGTGAAGGGACGTCGGCCAACTGAGTGTGCGTGATGGCGGGAGATGCCAACAGCGTTGCCCGCGATTGCGCCGTCGCAAAAACGTCGTCGAGGTACCAGTGCGCTTGGTACTCGTCGAGGATCGGCGTGATCCGCCCGGTCGTCACCGGATCCGGGTCGGCGAAAGCCGTCGTGAAGGTCGGGCCGGCAAGGAAGGTGGTGTTGGGACAGCGGTAGTGATCATGGAGCGCGACCATGAGGAGATCCTTGAGCTGATCGAGCGTTCTCGCGGCCGAGCAGTAGTCGAAGACAGCGAAGACACGGTCGTAGTCCGCAGCGGACAGAGCGACGTCACCGCTACCGTGCACGTCGACCACCTCACCCGAACTATGATCCAGATCACTCATCGGACAGCATATGCATTACTTCGAGAGAACGGACAACTTCGCCGCCTACCAGCACTGTTGATGCCGATAGCCGATACTGAGCTGTATGTCGGAACTCGGAAATGAACCAGACTCGAAGCAGAAGGCGGTGCTCGAGCGACACGCGTCATGGATCGAATTGTTCTTCGACCTCGTCGTGGTTGCCGGTATCGGTCAGCTGGCTCACCTGCTCCACGGTTCGCCGTCGTGGTCGGATGTCGCGCTCTACGCGTTGCTCTATCTCGCGTTCTGGACCGCGTGGGCGACGTTCACGATGTACGGCAACGTTGCCGGTGACCGTGTCCGGATCCCGAGCATGCTGATCGCCATGTTCGGACTGGCCGTCATGATGGCGGCCGTGGCCGGCATCCACGACAACCATGCGCTGGCCTTCGCTGTCGCCTACGTGGCCGTACGTCTGCTGGCGAGTCGGGTGTGGCACAACGGCCAGATAGTCGTGGACTGGCCGATCGCCCAGATGTCTCTCGGTGTGATCCCGTGGATCGTCTCGTTCTGGTTCGAGGGCGAAACTCGGTTCTGGCTCTGGACCGCCGGTGTGACCATCGACCTGCTGATCATGTTCGTCGTCTCCGGCAGCGCGATCATGGAAGACGCGCAGGAAAAGCTCGACCGCATCATCAAGGTTCGGGGGTTCAAGGACGACCGGATGCCCGAACTCGAAGCCCTGCACTCCGATCGGGCTCACCTTGCCGAGCGCTTGGGCCTGTACGTCATCATCGTGCTGGGCGAGGGTGTGATCCTCGTGATTTCTGCGGCCTCGAAGCTCACCTGGGACTCGACGGTGGTCAGCCTCGCAGTCGGATCGTTTGTCCTGCTCTCGGGCATGTGGGCTCTCTCGCTTCTCTACGGCCACGCCGGTGTTCCGCACCTGCAGCCCGAGAAGTTTCCCGCTCGCATCGACATGGCGCTGCACTGTTTCACCACCGGCGCTATCGCGGTTCTGGTCGCGGGGCTCGGAGCGGCAACCGAACACGGTGCGGAGCACACGCCCGCGAACCTGCGGTGGTTGTTGTGCGGAAGCATCGCAGTCTATTTCGGAATCAGCCTGGTGGCAGGGCTGTTCGCGCGATCGGACCGACGGTGGCTGCTCGGCTGGGCGCTCCCGTGCACCGCCGTCCCCATCGTCATGGGCATCGTCGGCACGCACATGAGCGCCACGTGGATCATCTGGGTGCTGGTGGCCACCGTGACCTGGCAGAACGGCTACGAGTACGCGAAGGTGCGGCGTTCGCGCCGCTCTGCTGTGCGCCTTTATTAACCCCCCGCGGTTAATAAAGGCGCACAGCAGGGGCGGTTTTTACCCTCACCGCCGGGTCGAAGCGATAGGGCTGAGCCAACAGGATTCCGGCCAATCGCTTACGCAACCTCGACATCTCGGCCCGGACGGTCACCGTCTTGCGTGGATCGCCGAACAACTGTGAGGCGAGCTGCGAGGCCGTGAGGCCCTCGGGCGCCTGTGTCAGAGCCACGAGGATCTGCGAATGGCGCGGGCTGAGGTCGATACTCCAGCTCCCCATTGCCGAGGAGTACCGCAATTCCATCGCATTCGGATCTTGCACATCCAATTCGACTTCTGCACAAACCGTTCCGGACGCCGGATCCATCTGAGGGCGGACGAGCCAACCACCCGGAAGCGGCTCGCACATACATAGTCCGAGCGACGGGAGCCAATGCTCGCCGCTGCTCATCACTTTCGGCAGTGCGATTCTGTAGATCGGCGCCATCGAGTCCACCGCCGCGACCCAGCCACTGCGGTCCACGACCACTGTCGGCTGACTCGCGCGAGCCAGCGTCGATGCCGAGATCATCCGGAGCTGATCCAATCCGATTCGATGCTTCTCCCGCAGTGCGGATTCCGCCAGCCTGGCCACACTGTCCACCAGAGCGAGAGTCGACGGGTGGACCGTGTCTGCTGCGCCGGCGACGTTCACGACGGCGATGGCCCGGCGACTACGCGGATCTCGAACCGTCGCCCCGGAGCAGGTCCACGGATGCTGCGAGCGCGAGTAGTGCTCGGCCGAGAACACCTGCACTGCCGAACCTGATGCCAAGGAAGTGCCGATCCCGTTGGTACCAACAGCTTCCTCGGTCCACGACGCACCCTCGATCATCCCGAGCCGTTCGGCCCGATCCAGCATTCGACTGGACCCGTGTCGCCAGAGGATACGTCCGTAGCGGTCCGCCACCACGATCAGATTCGCGTCGTCCGGGCCGACGAGTGGTGCCAGACCGTGCACCGCCTCGCCGAAGATCTCCGCCATGCCGGCTGCGCGTCTGCCTTCTTCGATCTCGGATTCGCGGCCCGTCTCGGTGATCGAGCACCGGTCCGGATCGAGTCCGAGCGCACGCAAACGCGACCACGAATTCGCGATGACGGAGCGCGGACGCGCAGGCGGCTTGCGTCCCGACATCGTTGCTTCGTACACGGATTCGAGAACACGTGCGTACTGCGCCGGGTCTTCACCACTGGCCAGGGCCGGTTCGAGTCGATTCGTTTCGCCGATCACACTCCAGTCCTATGTGACGGGGTCTTCGAAAGCGAGCGTTGCACCCGGTTGCAGAGTTGTTCGCGTGCGTGAACGAAAGGACGGCGTTCACGCACGCGAACGGTACTCACGCGTTGAGGGGTCTCCCCAGCGCCGAGAGCACAGACTCGTGCATTGCCTCCGAGAGCGTCGGATGAGCAAACACGACCTCGGCGAGATCCTCGCCGGTGGCTTCGAGGGATCGAGCGATACCGAAACCCTGAATCTGCTCGGTCACATCCGGACCGACCATGTGCGCGCCGAGAAGTTCCCCGGTATCGGCGTCGAAGATCGTCTTGACGAAGCCTTCGGCCTCGCCGATCGCCAGTGCCTTGCCGTTCGCCTGCAGGTCGAAGTGTCCGACCCGCAGCGCGCGACCAGTACCGGCGCACTGCTTCTCCGTCAGACCCAGGCTCGCCACCTGTGGGCGGGCATACGTGCATCCCGGAACGTAGTCGCGATCGAGCGGATGAACGTCGGGCACGCCTGCCAACTTTTCGACGCACAGGACAGCTTCGTGGCTTGCCTTGTGCGCCAGACATGGAGCGCCCGCGACGTCACCGATCGCATAGATCCCGAAAGCGCTGGTACGGCACCACTGGTCGGTGACGATCGCACCGCGCTCGATCTCGACGCCCAGAGCCTCCAACCCCAGATCCTCGACGTTGCCGGTGATTCCGGCCGCCACCAACACCCGGTCCACGGTCAACGACTCGACACCGTCACTCGTCTGCACATTCACCTGGACGGCGTCGTCGCCGACGGTCACCGCCGACACCGAGGCTCCGGTGTGAATCGTGATGCCACGCTTCTCGAACTGCTTGCGAACGAAGGCCGAGATCTCTTCGTCCTCGACCGGCATGATGTGTGGTGCCATCTCGACGATGGTCACCTCGGTTCCGAGATCGCGGTACAGGCTGGCGAATTCGACTCCGATCGCGCCGGACCCGATCACGAGCAGCGACTTCGGCAGTTCCTTCGGGACGAGCGCGTCGAAGTAGGTCCATACCCGATCACCGTCGGGGGCAACGCCGGGAATCGAACGCGGCCGGGCACCGGTTGCAATGATCACGTGGTCGGCTCGATACGTCTGTCCTCCCACGGATACGACGCCTTTGTCCACCAACTTAGCGGCGCCTGAGATGACGTCGACGCCGTTCTTCTTCATCAGATAGGCAACACCGCCGGACAACCTCTCCGAAACCCCTCGGCTGAACGACACCAACTTCGAGATGTCGAACTGGACAGACGCCGAACTGAATCCGTATGTGTCGAGTTCACTCAAGGTATGCGCGACGTCCGCGCCGTGCAGCATCGCCTTGGTGGGGATACAACCCCAGTTGAGGCAGATACCTCCGAGGCGATCACGTTCTACCAGCGCGACGTTCAACCCCAACTGGGCAGCCCGGATCGCCGCCACGTAACCACCGGGGCCGCCACCGATGACAAGAACGTCGTACTTATGCGACGTATTGTTTTCCACCACAGCCCCTTACACCAACATCAGCGCGGGAGAAGCGACAAAGCGCTGGAGCTCCCGAAGGAAGGTCGCACCCAGGGCTCCGTCGATAACCCGGTGATCGCACGAGAGGGTCACGGTCATCACGGTCCGGGCAGAAACACTGTCACCGACCACCACCGCGCGCTTCTCCCCCGCACCTACGGCAAGGATCGCTCCCTGGGGCGGATTGATGATCGCGTCGAATGCCTTGATCCCGAACATGCCGAGGTTGGACACCGTGAAGGTTCCGCCCTGGAATTCTTCGGGACGAAGTTTGCCGGTCTTCGCCTTGGTGGCCAACGAGAGCACCTCACCCGAGATGTCCGCCAACGACTTGGTATTCGCGCTACGCACGATGGGCGTGATCAGCCCGGTCGGAAGTGCAACTGCCACCGAGACATCCGCCGACGCGAATCGAAGAACCGATTCGTTCGCGGCATCGAACTGGACGTTCACGTCCGGCACCTTCATCAGTGCAGCGGCGCAAGCCTTCACGATGAAGTCGTTGACCGACAGCTTGACCGCCGGGACGGTCGAATTGATCTCCTTGCGCAGAGCGAGGAGCGCATCGAGCTCGAGGTCTGCGGTGAGCCGGAAATGGGGTGCCTGCTGCTTGGACGCCTGCAACCTACCGGCGATTGCCGATCGCATGGGGGTGAAAGGAATTGTGTCGTACTCGGGTTCGGCCGCAACAGATTCGGTCTCAGCCGCCGCCTCGGGCAGGAGCTGCGCGGAACGAGCGGCGTCGTGCACGTCGGCGACGCAGACGCGCCCCCGCGAACCCGTCGGACGACAGTCATGCAGGTTGACGCCCAGTGATCGGGCAGTTCTGCGTGCGACCGGGGTGGCAGGCACGGCACTGTCGTCGGCGGTCGATCGCAGCGGGAGGCCGGATCTCGCGGCCGGCACTACCGGCGCAACAGTGCCACCGGCGTCACGAATCGCGTCGTCGATGTCGCGGACACTGATCCGCCCGAGGGGACCGGTACCCACTACGGCGGCGAGATCGATTCCGAGCGATTCGGCACGTCGGAGTGCGCGAGGACTCGCAAACACATCGTCCTGCGTCGTGCCTTGCAGAACGCTCGGTACGACGGTGGAACCGGTTGGTACAGGTTTCGGTGCGACAACCACCTTCGCAGCCGGTGAAGCCGCAGGTGTCACGGGAGCCGCCGGCGCAGGAGCTGGGGACGGTGCCGGCTCTTTCGCCGGCGCGGTTGCGCCGCGGGCGGCGAGGAACTGCTCGATCTCCGCATCCGTCGCGGACGCATCGGCGGACACACCGATCACGGCGCCGACGGGCAGAGTCTGCCCCGGTGTGCCGACGATCTTGCGGAGAACACCGTCGAACGGCGCCTCCAGCTCGTTGGTGATCTTGCTGGTCTCGATCTCACAGATCAACTGGCCCTTGGTGAACGAGTCACCTTCCTCGATGAGCCACGCGTTGACCAACCCCTCCTCCATGGAGAGCCCCCATTTGGGGATGTCGATAGCTTTGATGTCAGCCATGATCAGGCTCTCACCAGCTTGCGAACCGACTCTTCGATGCGCGCCGCGTCAGGCAGCCAGGCAGTTTCGAGGGTCGGGGAGAACGGAACCGGCGTGTGCGGCGGCGTGATCAGTTCGATGGGCGCTTTCAGGTAGTTGAATCCCTTGGTGGCGATCAGCGCGGCTACGTCGTGCCCGAAACCGCAGCGGGCGGCGGATTCGTCGACGATCACGACGCGTCCGGTCGATGCGACGGATTCGAGGATGCCGTCCTCGTCCAATGGTGAGACGGTACGAGGATCGACAACCTCGACCGAAATACCCTCGGCGGCCAGCTTGTCTGCTACGTCGTTGGCGCGGTTCACCATTGCGGACAACGCGATGATCGTGACGTCGTCGCCCTGCCTGGTGTAGTTGGCGACGCCGAACGGAATCGCGTACGGCTCGTCCGGCACTTCGTCCTTGAGGTCGTAGAGAACCTTGTGCTCACAGAAGACGACGGGATCGTCGTCCCGGATGGCCTGGATGAGTAGGCCTTTGGCGTCGTAGGCATTGGACGGAGCGACTACCTTCAGACCAGGCACCGCCGCGAACACGTTGTACGGAGACTGAGAGTGCTGCGCAGCGGCGGAGAACCCTGCGCCGATCATGCCTCGCACCACCAGCGGGGTTCTGGCCTTGCCACCGAACATGTAGCGGAACTTGGCAGCCTGGTTGTAGAGCGCGTCGTAGGAGACTCCGAAGAAGTCCATGAACATCAGCTCGGCGACCGGCCTCAGTCCGGTCAGTGCGGCTCCGGCAGCCATTCCGATGATCGCGGATTCGGTGATCGGGGTATCGATTACACGCTCCGATCCGAACTCCGTCCACAATCCCTTGGTGACACCCAGGACACCGCCAAATGCCTCGATCTTCTTCGTCTCCAGATCGGGATTGGTACCGGCATGCCCACCCCGTACGTCCTCACCGATGAGAACGACGCTCGGGTCGCGTTGCATTTCTTGGGCGATGGCCTCTTTGACGGCCTCGCGGTAGGTCTTCTTCGACACGTTCTCGGCTTCCACGCTTGTCATCTCGGGCTCCTCAGTACGACACGTAGACATCGGTCAGCAGATTCTCGACGGGTGGATACGCCGCGGCACGCGCCTTCGCTACCGCCTCGTCCACCAGCACTCGCGACTGCTCGTCCACCGCGTCCAGATCAGCGGTGCTGACCTTCTTCACATCCACGCTGCTACGGAAATTCTTGAGCGGATCCTTGGTTTCCCGTAGTTGCGCAACCTGTTCCGCCGTGCGGTACAGCTGCGCGTCACCCTCGAAGTGGCCGTGCCAACGGAATGCGGCCGCCTCGATCGTGGTAGGGCCACCGCCGGTCCTGGCTCGCTCGGATGCTTCCGCCATCGCGTCGTAGACCGCGAAGAAGTCGGTGCCGTCCACCTTGACGGCAGGCATTCCGAAGGATGCAGCGCGGGCGGCGATGTCGGGTGCGCCCACCGCGTAGTCGGTTCCGGTGGCCTCACCGAATCCGTTGTTCTCGATCACGAAGACGATCGGAAGATCCAGCACCACAGCCATGTTCATCGCCTCGAAGACGGTTCCCTGGTTGGATCCACCGTCTCCCGTGAACGACGCTGCGATGACGCCGTTTCGAAGTGTCTTGCCACTCAGTGCAGCGCCGATCGCCAACGACGGGGCTCCGCCGACAATCGCATTGGCACCCAGCATTCCCACGGACAGGTCGGCGATGTGCATCGACCCACCCTTACCGCGACACAGGCCGTCGTCCTTGCCGAAGATCTCGGCCATCATGCCGTTCAGATCGCAGCCCTTGGCGATGCAGTGCCCGTGACCGCGGTGAGTGGATCCGATGTAGTCGGCGTCGCTCAGGTTCTCGCACACTCCCACCGCGATGGCTTCCTGGCCCGAGTACAGGTGAATGAAGCCGGGGATGTCACCGGTTGCATTCTCTTCGTGCAATCGATCCTCGAACGCGCGGATGCGCGACATCTTCTCGTACGCCTTCAGCAATGCATCCCGGTCCAGCCCCGAATGAGGCTTGGCGCCGGTCTTTTTCGATCCTGGGGTTGTCGGCTTCTGCGCCGTCCGTTGAACCACAGTCACACTCCTCGTTCTCGATCACTCGTCGCCATGCAGTGTCGTGCAGGTCACGGGCGAAGGGAAAGAGTTGCGTGAGGTTGCCGGGAGTTGCGAAGGGTTGCAGCTGTTGACTTTCGAGCGTTGATTCAGGCGCCGCTCAGGCTGTCGCGTCTGATCTTGGCCAGCGCGCGGTGTTGGGCGAGTTCGACGGCGCTCGTTGTCGTTCTCAGTGACAGCGCCGTCTCGCGCACGTCGAAGCCGACAACGATGCGAGCTACCAAGACGTTGCGTTCTGCGGCCGACAGATCACCGAAGGGCAGAGTGAGTCGACTGGAGGCGGGTAGCGAATCGATTTCGCGACTGATCGCGTCGTACAGATGCGCGAGGAACGCTTCTCCGGTACGTCTACGTCGCCGAATGTCGGACAGGACGGATCGGCAGATACCGACGGCAATACGATCAGCGTCGAGCGGTCGCAGTTCGGCACGACAGCGCCGCGTCACCAGAGGCACGATGCGTTGAAGGAGTTCTGCAATCGCGTCCCGATCCCCTCGGGACGCATCGTCGGCAACACTGTCGATCGAACGTCCACCTGCCCTGCTTGTCATTCCGATCTCCCCCTGCTTCGGCTCTTGGTCGAATTCCCGACTACTGCTCAGGTTTTGAACTCGCTAGGGGCGTATCGGCTCGGGGCAGATCCCGGTTTGTTCCCCGATGATGTTGATCTCGGCGTTGGAACGAGGGTCAGCGCCGTAGTTGATCTGGTCGGTGCACTTCTCGGAGGGCTCGACGGCATCGGGCGGGAGCGGCGCCGGGCATGAACCCATCTGCTCTCCGATGCTGTTGATCTCCGCATTCGAACGAGGGTCACCCACATAATTGATCTGATCGGTGCACTTGGTCGACTCGGTAGCCGGACCAGGGGCCGCAGGGGCAGCCGCGCTGGTCGAGACCGGGGTCCAGGCCGGCGCAGCTCCGCCCGCCGGGACTCCGGGGGTGGATGCGTCCGTACCGCCGCCCACCGAGTTCGAGCCTTCGACTGTCTCCGAAGTGGTCGCTGCGGTCAGCGGCGGTGGGGTCGTAGACGCCGCAACCACCGATGTAGTCGTCGGTTCGTCTCCTGGAGCGCTGTTGTCATCACTCGAACACCCTGTCATCGCGCACACCACCCCGATCGTCAGTACGGCGAGCAGCACTCGCGGACGCCGAGTCTTATTGGTCAGCAATACTTCACGCATTTGCTCTCACACTCCTCGATACGCGGATCAGCTCGTTCCGCCCAAGCGGTGAACACCGACGTGACTCACTCTAGGAGCCTGATTCCATCGGTTTCGTAACAGAATTCCGTCGGTCGCGTACCAACTCTCGACGGTCCTGACATTCATACGATTACGTAACGGTGGGTGGCAAAACTCCGATATCGAGATCACCTGTGATCGTATGAAAACGCACATGCCGATGAGAGGGTTCGCAGCGGCCGGGGAGGGGAACGTGTTGTATCGGAGTGACATCTGCGGCGGTCGATCAGACCGTACTCGCAGCCTGTTCGGTACAGCGCTCGCGGCAGCAACCCTCGGAGCGTCCGTGATCACCGGCTGCGCGTCCACCCAGGGCGTTGTGATCGAAGGCGATGTCGCTTCCACCGGGTTGCCCGTCACACAACCTGCAGACCTGGCCAGACGGGTTGCCGAAAACTCGAGGTTGGGCCGGGCGCTCCTCGACGATCCTGGGGTGTCCGAGGGAGTGAAGACAGAACTTCGGTCGTGCCCTGACTGGTATCCGATCTCGGTCGGGTCCATCCTTCTCGATCCAGGCGCACCGCGTATCGTGCCGGAGACCGAACTCGTCGTCATGAATGTGTATCCGTGCCAACCGGCCCACCAACCCGGGACCGGAGTGTCGATTTCGGTCAACCTTGCCGGCTACGTCTACCGCAGCGGCAAGGCCGGTTCGAGTGAAGACGATCCCGAACTAGGTGAGCGCCTGTTCTCCGTCGAAGAGCGCGGAAAGTTCATCGTCAGCGGTCAACGCGCCGCGAGTTTGTCTGTCCTGGAAACGGATCCGCGGCCACCGGAGTTCGAATGTTGCCCCCGTCCACCGCTGCGGACCGAGTTCTACTGGGATGGAATGGAGTTCATCCGTGATTGATCGCCGTCGGCGCGCGATGCTCGCCGGTGTTTGCCTGCCGGTCGCGTTTGCTCTCGCCTCCTGTTCCACCGAGCCTGAATCAGAACCTACTCCGAATATCGCAGCATCACTCGACCCCTCGGATCTCTCACAGGGCTTGAGCATCGATCCTGTTGCCCTCCTCAGAGCAGACCCGGAAGTGTCCGATGCGGTCAAGGACAGTCTCCGACTGTGCGGTGATGCGAACTTCCCCTTCGAAATCCGGTACTCCCCCGTGACAGGCGCCGTTTGGCAAGATGCCGTCGTCAATGTCTTCACCTGCGAGTCTGTCGGCATCTGGGGACGACCGGCCCCACCGGTCAGCTTCATGGTCGCCGGATTCGTCTACCAGATCGACGAATCGGGCGCTCACAAAGTCTTCGGAGTGCAAGACCCAGGACGCTACGTCGTCGGCTCAACCGGAGGATTGTCGGTCATGGTCGACCTGTGCAAAGACCCCGGCATTCCGGAGTTCTGTCAATCGTCGACTGCATACAAGTGGACCGGTGAAGGGTTTGAGAGTGTTCCGTTCCCATGAAAGCGAAGGCCGATGACCGATCCGTTGATTTTGCTGGTCGAAGACGACGCTGTCATCCGCGAAGCAACGCAATTGAATCTCGAACGCAACGGGTTTCGGGTGATCACCGCATCGGGTGGGTTGACCGGAATGGATATGGCGGTCGACGCCAAGCCGGATATCGCCGTCCTCGACGTGATGCTTCCCGACCTGAACGGAATCAGCCTGTGTCGGCGCATTCGTGAGGAACTGTCGGTGCCGGTCATCATGCTGTCCGCGCGCGACGACCCGGTCGACATCGTTCTCGGATTGGAAGCCGGTGCCGACGACTACGTCACCAAGCCCTTCGACAGCGGTGTCCTGGTGGCCCGTATCCGAAGTGTGCTCCGGCGGGTCGAATCCCATTCCGGTACGGAGAAAGACATCGTGACTCTCGGCGATCTGGAGATCGATCGCGAGTTGGTGACCGTCACGCGTTCGGGCGCCGAAGTGGCTCTCACGCCCACCGAAATGAAGCTGCTCCTGGTCATGGTGAGTGTGCCGCGCAAAGTCTGGTCTCGCTCCGAACTGCTCTCGGACGTCTGGGATTACGACTGGGGCGGCGATACGCGCATCGTCGACGTTCACGTTCAGCGATTGCGCACGAAGATCGGCTCCGAACAGATCCGGACCGTCCGGGGGTTCGGCTACACGATGGACAACCATCGGTGAGATCGCGGGATCTCGCCGCCAAGCTCCCGTCCACCGGGAGGCGGTTGTCGTTTCAGTGGAAGATCGCGGCGGCCATCACGTTCGTGATTGCCGTCGCCTCGATCACGCTCAGTACCGTGATGCATCAAACCTTTTCACACAACCAAGAGGATGCAGCGCGGGCGGCAGCTGATCGCAATCTCCAACTGGTGCTGCAGGACGAAACGGGCAGCATGCGTGCGCTGTTCCGCGCCACCACAGATGGTCTCGACGTTCCGGAAGAGTTGCGTCAGGCCGTGGTGGGCGGCAAACGTGCCACCTACCTTGTCGACAGCGGGGACCAGCCATTTGTCTGGGCTGCTGCCGACGTCAACACTCAGGTGGTGGCGATTCGCGTCCCGTACACCGCGCAGCGGGAATCGATCGCCAGCGTCGATCGGACACTTCGCAACGCCACCATCGCAGTGATCGCAGCGGGTGCCGTCCTGGGTGTGCTGCTTGGACTCGCGATGTCGTATCGATTACGCTCGGCCGCCCGTGCGGCTCGCAAAGTGTCTACCGGAGCGGACATCCGCGTCCGCTCGGTCACCTGGTCGCTTTTCGACGACGAGATCACCGAGCTGGCGGATGCGGTCGACGCGATGTCCGATGCTCTACGGGGACAATTGGACGCCGAGAAGCGCGTGACAGCCAACATCGCGCATGATCTCAGAACACCCATCTCCGGACTGGTCGGCGCCGCAGAGCTCCTGCCACCCGGTAGGCCAACCGAATTGGTGCGCGACGGCGTCCATAAACTCAGGAGGCTCGCCGAGGACGTCATCGAAGTGGCCCGCCTCGACACCACGTCCGAGCAGGCTGACATCCAATCGGTGGAACTGGCACCGGTGGTGCGTCACGCGATTTCCACCACCGGGGTGGAGTGCGAAGTGAGAGTTCACGGGACCCCTGTGTCGCACACCGACGCACGTCGGCTCGAGCGGATCATCGCCAACCTGATCTTGAATGCTCGAAATCACGGAAAGCCGCCGATCAATGTCGACGTCGACCACTCCCGCATCACGGTGTGGGATCGGGGCATCGGGTTCACTGAAGAGTGGCTTCGCCAGGGGCCGAGGAGATTTCAGACCAACTCCGTCGAACGCGGCCCGAACTCAGGCCTGGGTCTCGGCTTGACGATCGTAGTGGGACAAGCGGCGGTCATCGGCGCTCGTATCGACTTCGCGAACCATCCGAACGGGGGCGCGGTGGTGACGATCGACCTCCCCGAATGTTCGGCAGACGAGTTCGATTGACACCGAGGCAGTTCGGTCGATCGGCCGGGACACAGGGTCCCGGCCGATCATTGGTGGTGTCTCGGACTCAAACCTGTCCGACAGCGACTCCGGTGCGAACGTCCGGTGCACCAAGGCGCGCCGCATCAGCGGTCAGGTCATCGGGCTGCTCCTGAGATTCCCGCTCGGCTGCAACACGCAACCGGTAGTGTTCGATCTCCTCGGCAATGTGCTCGGGAGTCCAACCCAGCACCGGCGCAACCAGTTCGGCTACTTCCGCGGCTGCCGCGTCGCCGCGGTCGGTCACCTCGATGGAGATGCGGGTACGACGGGTAAGGATGTCGTCGAGATGCTGCGCACCCTCATGGCTCGCAGCGTAGTGGATCTCCGCCTTGAGGTACTCGGGGGCGGAGTCCAACGGCTGCCCCAGTTCCGGCCTCGCCTCGACGAGTTCGAACAACTCGTCAGCCAGAGTGCCGTACCGACCCAGTAGGTGCTCGATGGTCGAAACGTGCAGTCCCGTGCGCTCAGCGGTGAGATGCCGATTGTTGTGCGCGGCAAAGTAGCCGTCGGCACCCACAAGTTGGATACGCTCGGTGCAGGACTTCGGCACCTTCTGTTCCAATCCGTGCACCGCGGAATCGACAGCGTCCTTGGCCATCACGCGGTAAGTGGTGTACTTGCCACCGGCGACCACCGTCAAACCTCGGACCGGACTCGACACCGCATGCTCACGCGAGAGAGTGCTGGTCGAATCCGATTCGCCGAACAGCAACGGACGCAACCCCGCGTACACACCGACGACGTCCTCGTGCGTCAACTCGTCCTGAAGGAGCTTGTTGACATGTCCGAGGATGTAGTCGATATCGCTTCGGCTCGCTGCCGGATGGGCGAGGTCGAGGTTCCAGTCGGTGTCCGTCGTGCCGATGATCCAGTGGCTTCCCCACGGAATCACGAACAGCAGACTCTTCTCGGTCCGCGTGATGATTCCGGTCGCAGAGTTGATGCGGTTTCGCGGGACGACCAAATGCACACCTTTCGAAGCGCGAACCTGGAATTGCCCTCGCCCACCGACCATTTCCTGAATCTCGTCAGTCCACACACCGGCGGCGTTGATGACCTGACGAGCACGGATCTCGAACGCGCGACCTGTTTCCAGATCCACGGCCTTCACCCCGACTACGCGGTCCTCCTCACGGAGAAAGCCGATTACGCGGGTGCTGTTGACGCACAGCGCGCCGTACTCGGCCGCCGTGCGCGCCAGCATCATCGTGTGGCGGGCGTCATCTACCTGACCCTCGTAGAACTTGACCGAACCCCGGATAGCAGAGCGCTTTCCGGAAGGGAACGACTCGAGAGTCTTCTTCTTGCCCACATGCTTGTGGTGTGAGGGAACCCCGCGGCCTGCGCCCATCACGTCGTAGACGCCGATGCCCAGACCGACGTACGGCCGGTCGATCAACTTCTCGAGTGGGTAGATGAACGGCACCGGCTTCGCGAGATGCGGGCACAGCGAATTCAGAACCAGCGACCGCTCACGCAGTGCCTCGAACACGAGCGCAAAATTGAACTGCTCGAGGTAACGCAGTCCGCCGTGGAACAGCTTGCTCGACCTGCTCGAGGTTCCGGACGCGAAGTCGCGAGCCTCCACCAAGCCCACCTTCAGACCGCGAGTTGCGGCGTCGAGCGCGCTACCCGCTCCGACCACGCCACCGCCGATAACGAGGACGTCGAGTTCGGTTTCTTCCAACTTCTTCAGCGACTCCGCCCGCGAGGACGGACTCAATGCTTGTGCTGTGCTCATGAAAACTGTTCCTTCACTTGAAAATAGGTAGAAATGGGGGCGCCGCGATCAGTCTGCGTCGACCCAGTCGAGTGTCCGAGTGACGGCTTTCTGCCAGCCTGCATACAGGCGCTCACGCTCGGCCGAATCCATCGACGGCGTCCAGCTCTTGTCCTTCGCCCAGTTGCTGCGAATGTCGTCCTCGCTCTCCCAGTACCCGACCGCGAGACCAGCGGCGTACGCAGCGCCCAATGCCGTGGTCTCCGCAACGACAGGGCGGATCACCTCGACGTCGAGCAAATCGGCCTGGAATTGCATGAGGAGTTCGTTCGCGACCATTCCGCCGTCGACCTTGAGAACCTTCAAGTCGACACCCGAGTCGAGGTTCATCGCCTCGATCACCTCACGACTCTGGTACGCAGTCGCTTCGAGCACCGCCCGGGCAAGGTGCCCCTTGTTCACGAACCTTGTCAGACCGACGATCGCACCGCGTGCATCCGCGCGCCAATGCGGTGCAAACAGGCCCGAGAACGCGGGCACGAAGTACGCGCCACCGTTGTCGTCCACAGAGCGCGCGTTCACCTCGATGTCGGCCGCGTTGTCGATCATGCCGAGGTTGTCCCGAAGCCACTGGACCAGCGAACCGGTCACGGCGATCGATCCTTCCAGTGCGTAAACCGTTGGCTGCTCACCGATCTTGTAACAGACCGTCGTCAACAAGCCGTTCTTGCTCATCACCTTTTCGGTGCCGGTGTTGAGGAGCACGAAGTTGCCGGTTCCGTAGGTGTTCTTCGCTTCTCCGGGCGAGAGGCAGGCCTGACCGAAAGTCGCTGCTTGCTGATCGCCGAGGATTCCGGCGATCGGCACGCCGGACAACGTTCCGCGTTCGCGCACGAATCCGAAAGTTTCGGACGAGCTGCGAATCTCGGGGAGCATCGATTCGGGGATGCCCATGTCGGCGCAGATCGCCGAATCCCAAGCGAGAGTGTCGAGATCCATCAACAGAGTGCGCGACGCGTTGGTGGGGTCGGTAGCGTGCACTCCGCCGTCGACGCCGCCGGTCATGTTCCACAGCACCCAGGTGTCCATCGTGCCGAAGCACAACTCGCCTGCTTCGGCCTTCTCACGCGCGCCCTCGACGTTGTCGAGAATCCACTTGACCTTGGGGCCCGAAAAGTACGTGGCCAACGGCAATCCGGTGACTTCGGTGTACTTCCTGGGGCCGTCTTCGCCGGCGAGTGCAGTACAGATTCGATCGGTGCGTGTGTCCTGCCAGACGATGGCGTTGTAAACGGGCTTTCCGGTTGCTCGTTCCCAGACCACTGCCGTCTCACGCTGATTGGTGATGCCGACGGATGCGATGTCGGCCGCGGTCAGATCTGCGTTGGCCAAGGCGCCCGCGGTGACGTTGCGGACGTTGTCCCAAATTTCGATCGGATCGTGTTCGACCCAGCCTGCCTGCGGAAAGATCTGTGTGTGCTCGTGCTGTTCGACAGCGACTACGTGCCCACTGTGATCGAAGATCATGCATCGCGTGGAGGTGGTTCCCTGGTCTATCGCGGCTACGAACTGCGCCATCGTGCTACCCCTTTGGTGTCGAAGAAAGTGCGAAAGATTTACTGTCAGAGATGATGATTCGCCATCAGGCCGGTATCGTGGCCGGCTCCTCGGCTGCCTTCTCCACCGACTCGTCAGGCAGGAATCGACCAATCAGCTTGTCGTAGAGGAACACCCCGATCGGAGCGCCGATCAGCGGCCCCACGATGGGCACCCAGAAATACAGGCTCCCGTACTGATCTCGCCAGGCGCTGCCGTAACCGGTGAGATACGACGCCAGCCGCGGACCGAAGTCACGGGCCGGATTGATGGCGTAACCCGCGTTGGTCGCCCATGCGAATCCGATTGCCACCACGATCAAACCGACGACGAAGGGCGCAAGATTCGCGAGCGGCGGAGTTCCCCGAGTATCGGTCACCGCAACGATGAGGAACAACAGGATCGCCGTGCCGATGATCTGATCTATCAGCGCTGATCCCAGACTGACCGGGAGCGTTCCGTTTCCGGGCATCGTCGAGAAGATCGTCTGAGTCGCCGTTGTGTGTCCGGGATCGATGGCATTGAGCATGTCGTTGTAATTCCACCGGACGATCAGGGCCGCGACAAAGGCTCCAGCGGTCTGCGCCAGCGTGTAGGGCAGGACCTTGCGCCAGGAGAATCCCCGGAAGATCGCAAAGGCGAAGGTCACTGCGGGGTTCAGATGAGCACCCGTCACCCGGCCTGCGACATAGATGCCGAACATGACGCCGAGTCCCCAGGCCCACGCGATACTGTCGTGTCCGCCGAGACCCCCACCGCTCCCGCCGGACACAACCTGCGCCACAACTCCGACGCCGAACAAGATCAAGATCATCGTTCCGGCGAACTCGGCTGCCAACTCGCCTGGAAGCCCTAATCGCTTGGCTTTCTCCATCCCCACCCTCACTCCGTTGTGATGCATGTCATAGTTTGGATTGCTGCACCCGTAGCGTAAGGCCGTTTGCACATTCACGCATAGCTCGTGCACATATGTGCAATTGCCCCATTTGCGCACCGTAACGCGGGTAACAGACACACTTCTGGGACTTTGCGTGATCGAGCGCCTCGGCCTGGGCCTACTCGGATAAGATTCGGTTCAATGCTCTTGCACGTACGTGCAGACAGGACGAACCCATGGAAACTCCCACTTCGGACTCCGCTACCTCCGATCCGGCGGACCCGCGCATCGCCGACGCAGTTCAGGCCGCACGCCTCTACTACTTCCAGGACCAGACCATGGCTGCCATCGGCCGCGACATGGGGGTGTCCCGATCCACCGTCTCCCGATTGATCACCTACGCGCGCACCTCGGGTCTCGTCGAGATCAAGATCAGCACCCCGCACGGCCAGGCTCCTCGCATCGAACGCGAGTTCTCGGAACGGTACGGAGTGCGCGCCCACGTGGTGACCGTGCCGGAACTGGTGGGAGATCTCGAGCGACTCGAAAAGGTCGCAACCTTTGCCGGACGCCTGCTGGCGTCGTTCTTCGACAGCGACATGGTGATGGGGATCGCCTGGGGAACCACTCTCAGTGAAGTCAGCAAGCACCTTGCCCCCAAACGCACGTACAACTCGTACGTCGTGCAACTCAACGGCGCCGCGAATACTCGCACCACCGGGATCTCTTACGCCAGCGACATCATCAGAACCATCGCCGACGCCTACGGTGCTCTGCCACAAGGATTTCCGGTGCCTGCCTTCTTCGACTACCCGGAAACTCGGGAGCAACTGTGGCGCGAACGAAGCATCAAACGCGTCTTGGACATGCAGAAGCGAATGGACCTGGCAGTCTTCAGCATCGGCGTACCGGGCGGCAACGTACCGAGTCACGTCTACACCGCCGGATACCTCGAACCCGATGAAGCAGAAGCACTTCGACGCGACGGAGTGGTCGGCGACATCGCAACCGTCTTCTTCCGGTCGGACGGGAGCTACCGCGGAATCGAACTCAACGAGCGCGCGAGCGGCCCGCGACTGGACCTTTTCGAGAAGGTCGCCAGGCGCGTGTGCATCGTCGCCGGAACAGCAAAACTGCCGGCCCTGGAGGGAGCACTACGGGGCGGGCTGATCACCGATCTGATCATCGACGACGTCAGCGCCACCGCGCTGGTGTCCTGACCGCTGCACCAGCTTCTCGATTCCGTCGAGAAGTAAGCCGAGCGAGAAACTGAAATCGAAGGCATCGTCGCCGGCGGCCTCACCCTCCGGGCTGCCGTCCTCGAAGCCGCCTTCCTCGATTGCGGCACTCAGGTAGGGGAATCCCTCCCGATTGATGACACGAGCAATGAGAGCGCCGTATGCGACGTCGTCGTCTGCCGACTGCGCTGAACGAGAAGCCAGGTCAGCCGAGAATCGAGCGCGGCCGATGACGAACAACGACACGTTGGTCACCACCTGGAACTTCGACGCGGCGCTCAGGGCGACCCCGTCGAGGGCGCTCAGACCCGCGTCGAGCCACGCCATGTTGTTGGGCCCGGTCGGTGGAGCCGTGATGGGCAGCTTGAGCCACCACGGTCGACTCAGCATCGTGGCATACTCCTGATTCGCCCACGCCTCGAGCTTGACGCGCCAGGTCACGCCGTCGGGAATCACCGGCGGCGGCCCGATCACCCGATCCGAAATCAGTTCGATCAGTTCGTCTTTGCTTGCCACGTAGCGGTAGAGCGACATGGTCGTGAACCCGAGCGCTTTGGCCACGCGGCCCATCGACAGAGCGGTGACGCCTTCTGCGTCGGCCAATTCGATCGCGGTGTCGAGAATTTGCTCGAGACTGAGCCCCTTCTTCGGACCCCGCGTTCCCGGCTGGTCCAGTCCCCAGGCCAGTTCAACTGCTCTCGGTAGCGCTCCGCGATCCATAAGCTCCCACTCTTCACTCTTGCCATCATCCTAGAACTGTGTACGCTATAAACACGAGTTTATGACATACACAGTTCTTACTTGGAGGTCTCGATGTCAGGAACGATCCCCGCAATCTCGGTCCGCGGACTCCGTAAGCACTACGGCGATCAACAGGTACTGGCTGGACTCGACCTGTCGGTCCCGGCCGGATCGGTGTACGCCCTCCTCGGCGCAAACGGCGCCGGAAAGACCACGGCCGTAAGAATTCTCACCACCCTCATCCCCTTCGACGGAGGCGAGGTCACGGTCGCGGGGCATTCACTGCCCGGAGATCCACAGAACGTTCGGCGACGCATCAGCGTGACCGGGCAGTACGCAGCCGTCGACACCTTGCTGACCGGATTCGAGAACCTCACCCTACTGGGCGAACTGAATCACCTGGGCCGGAAGAACTCCCGTCGCCGTGCCGAGGAATTGCTCGACCAGTTCGTTTTGACGGACTTCGGCGACAAACGCGCCGGCAACTACTCGGGCGGCATGCTCAGACGACTCGACATCGCAATGAGCCTCGTCGCCCGACCGGACGTCGTCTTTCTCGACGAACCCACCACCGGCCTGGACCCGCGAAGCCGCCACGACATGTGGTCGATCGTTCGAGGACTCACAGCGTCAGGCGTCACCATCTTCCTCACCACCCAATACCTCGACGAGGCAGACGAATTGGCCGATACGGTCGGCGTGCTGAGCGGCGGCCGCATCGTCGCCGAGGGAACACCGGACGAACTCAAACGCCTTGTTCCCGGCGGCCACGTCGCACTGCAATTCGAGAACCTGGCCCAACTCGAACTCGCCGCGGCATCACTGCCGCAGGCGCATTCGAATGCCGAGACCTTGACCCTGCACATCCCTTCCGACGGGGCAGTTCCGTCGATCAAAGCGATCCTCGACTCGATCGACGATCCGTCGATCACCGTCGAGAAGTTCTCCGTTCACACTCCGGATCTGGACGACGTGTTCTTCGCGCTCACCGGATCAGGCCAACCCGAGATTGCGAGCGTTCGATGACCTCCACCATTGCAATCGATTCCGCGGTGATGCTCCGCCGGAATCTCAAACACGTTCTGCGCAGTCCGGATTCGATGATCACCGCGATAGCCCTTCCGGTCATGCTCATGCTGCTGTTCGTCTACGTCTTCGGCGGCGCCATCAACACCGGTAGCGAGTACATCGACTACGTAGTGCCCGGAATCATCCTTCTGTGCGCCGGTTTCGGCGCCTCGACCACCGCGGTCAGCGTCTCGAGCGACATGAAGGACGGGATCATCGACCGTTTCCGGACCTTGGCGATATCTCCGCCGTCGGTCCTGACCGGTCATGTACTGGCCAGCGTCGTCCGCAACGTCCTGACTACGGCGATCGTGGTCGTGGTTGCGCTGATCATGGGATTTCGCCCGACCAGCGATCCGTTGCGCTGGCTCGGCGTCGCCGCTGTGATCGTCGCCTTCGTCTTTGCCATGTCGTACCTCTCGACAGCTTTGGGACTCTTGGCCAAGAACCCGGAGGCTGCAAGCGGATTCACCTTCGCCATCATGTTCCTGCCCTACGTCAGCACTGCTTTCGTACCGGCTGAGACCATGCCGTCCTGGCTGCAGGGGTTTGCCCGGCACCAACCGGTGACTCCGATCATCGAGACTGTGCGCGGACTCCTGATGGGCACGCCGATCGGGAACAGCGCGGCCATCGCCCTCGCGTGGTGCCTGGGCATCGCCGCCGTGGGATTCGTGTGGTCGAACTGGCTCTACCGACGAAAGACCGCGAGCTGACCACACAAGAAAGCCCCACACCTGACGGTGCGGGGCTGCTTGTGCTGTGCGCCTTTATTAACCGCGGGGGGTTAATAAAGGCGCACAGTGGATTACTTGGCGTCCAGCAGATCGATCACGAAGACCAAGGTCTTGCCGGAAAGCTGGTGCCCTGCACCGGCGGGGCCGTATGCCAGCTCCGGCGGAATGGTGAGCTGACGGCGTCCGCCGACCTTCATGCCCGGGATGCCGTCCTGCCAGCCCTTGATCAGGCCACGAAGCGGGAACTGAATGGACTCGCCACGGCTCCAGGAAGAGTCGAACTCTTCGCCGGACTCGAACTCGACACCGACGTAGTGAACGTCGACGGTGCCACCGGGAACGGCTTCGGCGCCTTCTCCGACAACCAGATCCTTGATGACCAGATCGGTCGGCGCGGGGCCTTCCTGGAACTCGATTACGGGCTTGCTACTCATGGGTCCTCCTCGTTGAGGCGAAAATTGGGGGGCAGGGGCTAGCGGGTGGTGATGTCCCGATAGTCACGCTCGGTGTAGCCGGTGTAGATCTGGCGCGGGCGGCCGATCTTCGTAGCCGGATCCTCGTGCATTTCACGCCAGTGCGCAATCCAGCCGGGCAGACGGCCCATGGCGAACAGCACCGTGAACATGCGCGGCGGGAAGCCCATCGCGCGGTAGATGAGGCCGGTGTAGAAGTCGACGTTCGGGTAGAGCTTGCGCTCGATGAAGTAGTCGTCCGTGAGGGCGGCCTCTTCGAGTTGCATTGCGATGTTGAGCAGTTCGTCGTCGCCGCCGAGCTTGGCGAGGATGGTGTGCGCGGTTTCGCGGACCAGCGCAGCGCGCGGATCGTAGTTGCGGTAGACGCGGTGCCCGAAGCCCATGAGCTTCACGCCGTCTTCCTTGTTCTTGACCTTGCGGACGAACTCGGCTGCGGTGCTGCCGCTGGCCTTGATCTCGTCGAGCATCTCGAGCACTGCCTGGTTGGCGCCGCCGTGCAGCGGGCCCCACAGTGCGTTGATGCCGGCCGAGACGGAGGTGAACAGGTTGGCGTCCGACGAGCCGACCATACGCACGGTCGACGTGGAGCAGTTCTGCTCGTGGTCTGCGTGCAGGATCAGCAGCATGTCGAGTGCCTTGGCGACCTCGGGATCACCCTGGTACGGCTCGGCGGGGAAGCCGAACGTCATACGCATGAAGTTCTCGACCAGGTTCAACGAGTTGTCCGGGTACAGGAACGGCTGTCCGACGGACTTCTTGTACGCGTACGCAGCGATGGTCGGCAGCTTCGCGAGAAGACGGATGGTGGACAGTTCCACCTGCTCCGGATCCTCGGGATCGAGCGAATCCTGGTAGTACGCCGACAATGCGTTCACTGCGGACGAGAGAACCGGCATCGGGTGAGCGTTGCGCGGGAATCCGTCGAAGAACCGCTTGAGGTCCTCGTGAAGCAGGGTGTGTCGACGGATGCGGTCCGTGAAGGACTCGAGCTGGGCGTCGGTCGGCAGTTCGCCGTAGATCAGCAGGTAGCTGACCTCGATGAACGTCGACTTACCTGCCAACTGCTCGATGGGATATCCGCGGTAACGCAGGATTCCCTTCTCACCGTCGATGTAGGTGATTGCAGAACTGGTGGATGCAGTGTTCACAAAACCGGGGTCAAGGGTGGTGTACCCCGTTGTGGCCAGCAGCTTTCCCAGCTCGATGCCGTCATTGCCCTCTGTTGCCCTGGCAATGGACATCGTGTACTCACCACCGGGGTAAGTAAGCGTGGGCTTTGTGTCATTGTCAGCGGGCACGAAGGATCCCTCTCAAGCTCGAACCAACGAGTAACTACATGCGATCAACTAGAAACTAGTCGCACGGGAGAGATCGTGCCGAAGGAGGGTCGCTCCACGGCTATTTTTCGGGTACTCACGAACCCGACATACCCACCGAAACTGAAACATGTTCCAGTCTGGGCTTTCCCACTCGCGTGACCGGTACTCCAGTCTACGGAATCGCGCATTTACCCACACTGATCTGCAAATCTCGGCTGCAATTCGCAAATGGGAGCAACGTCGGACCTTCCGGACCACTGACACGGGGTACTGAAAACCGATCGTTATCGGCTGATGCCTACTTGGTGTTACACGATCCCACGGTATGAGAGCCGGATCACAGCGCCTTGATGCCCCAGCTACCCGTCCACGTCTGACCAGGATGAAGCACCAGGAGATCGATGCCCGAGTTGAAGGCGTCAGGCGGGCAGGTCATCGGCTCCAAAGCCAATGCGCGCCCACGGTCGGGATACCCCTTGTCGTTGGCGGGATCTGCGATGAAGGCCTGAATCCACGGGAACTCGCGGTTGGTCCACAGGGCAGTGCCCGTTCCATCCGGAGCCAGCAGCTCGTGTTGCGTGCGACCACTGCCGTCGACGACGTCCAATGCGCTGTACGGAGTGTCCAACTGCACCCCGGCAAGCAGTCTCGGTGTCCGGAAGTCGTAGTCCGTACCGGCGACTGCCTGCGAATACGCGTTCGGCAGCATCCTCGCCGGATCGATCGGCAACCGCGTGCCTGCTGCCAGATGCAGAGCACATTCGTCGAGCGGAAAGTCGCCGGCGCGAATGAAGGTGTGCATTCCGAGCCCGAACGGCGACGAGGTCGCACCCTTGTTCGTAGCCGTGTGCGTGACGGTCAGTCCGTCGGCACCGACCTCGTAGGCGACCGTCAGCTGCAACGGATAGGGCCAACCCTTGTGAAGTCCCACGTCGACCGACAGTTCGACGCGCTCGTACGTGTGGTCCACGAGGCTCCAATTGCGACGCCGGACGAACCCGTGGCTCGCGTTCCCCAGCGCAGGTTCGGTGATCTCGAGTTGATGCTCGATCCCGTCGAACATGAAGTGCCCGTCGCGAATTCGGTTGGGCCACGGCGCGAGAACCAATCCGGCCGACAGCGGTGGCTTCGATCCGAGTGCCCAGGTCTCGGTCAGCGCGCGCTGACCGTTCGGTCCTTCGTGATCGAGTAGCCGCAACCCGGCACCGGCCGCGGCGATCTCGGCTCGATAGCCTCCACCACGGATCTCGAACCCTCCCCTACCCGTGCTGTGCGGCGCAGTCATACGTACCAGTTTCCACCACGAGCGACCGGTTAACCAGGACGTCAGACGGCGCGTCCCACCTTGTAGCGAACGAATGCCGGAAATGCGAGGGCAGAAAGGACAACACCGACAATCACCAGGAAGCCGCCGCCCGCTGCCGCGACACCGGTCCCGAACAGGAAGGCTGCACCGCCGTGCAGCACGTCACCGATACGCGGACCACCTGCCACGACCACGATGAACACGCCCTGCAGTCGTCCGCGCATGTCGTCGGTTGCCACTTGCTGGAGCATCGTGCTGCGGAAAGCCGCCGAGACCATGTCGACGGCTCCGCCGAATGCCAGGAATGCGACCGCCACCCAGAGCAGAATCACACTGGAACCGGGACTCGCGAAGTACACGGCAACGCCGAAGCCGACCATGGACAGCCCCCACAGCGCGATGCAGACCAGAACGGCTCGCCCCTGGTACTGAACCCGTGGCAACCAACCCGAGAAGACTCCGCCCAGAACGGCTCCCACCGACATCGCCGCGAACAGCAGTCCCAGCGCAAAACCGCCGCTGGCGGGGTCACCGAAGGATTCGTGAGCGATCTCCGGGAACAGTGCTCGCGACATCCCGAACACCATCGCGATGATGTCCACCACGAACGACGCGAGCAGAACCTTCTGCGTCGCGAGATACGTGAAACCGCCGAGGACCTCGCTCAATCCGGCTCGCCGAGACGTTCCGGTCGGCGGAATCGCCGGGAGCTTCCATACCGCCCACAGTGTGGCGAGAAGAAAGATCGAGTCGAGCAGGTACAGCAGTTGCAGACCGGCCGACGGTATGAGGACACCCGCCAGTAGCGGGCCGGCTATCGCACCGAACTGCACGACAGTCATGTTCAGCGAGTTCGCGGCAGGTAACTGCCTGCCCGGAATCAACCGAGGGATGATCGCCGCTCGCGTCGGCTGGTTCACCGCGAAGAACGCCTGTTGAACCGAGAACAATCCGAGCACCAACCACACGTTGTTCACGTTCAGGGCAGCCTGGATCCAGAACAGTACCGACGTGACGCCGAGTCCGATCGAGGTGATCATCAACAGCCGTCGTCGATCCATGACGTCGGCCAGTGCGCCGCCCCACAGACCGAAAACGACCAGCGGGACCAGACCGAAGATTCCCGTCAGACCGACGTAGGCCGAGCTTCGGGTGATCTCGTACACCTGTTGCGGTACGGCGACCACGCTGAGCTGAGCGCCGATGACGGTGACGATGCCGGCCGTCCACAGCCGTCGATAGTCGCGATTCTCGAGCGGAGTCGTGTCCGCGAGTAGCCGGCTCACGGCTGGAGACGGACGGCGGACCACTGTCCGTCGACCAGGCTCGTGCGAACTCGATTGTGCATGCGGTTCGCGCGTCCTTGCCAGAACTCGACAGACTCGGGGCGAATCAGAATCCCGCCCCAGTTCGGTGGCACCGGAATCTCACCGTCCACGCCGAATCGAGCAGCGACCTCACGCAGTTGCTCGTCGAGATCGGCACGCGAGTCGATCGGACGAGACTGCGACGACGCCCACGCGCCGAGCTGTGAACCGCGAGGCCTGGTTCGCCAATACTCCTGCGTCAGTTGAGCACTCACCCGCTCGGTGGTGCCGCGGACGATCACCTGCCTGGCAAGGGTCAGCCACGTGAAGTTCGCCGACGCGTACGGGTGGGCGTCGAGGTGACGAGCCTTGTCGGATCCGTAGTTGGTGAAGAAGAGGACGCCGTCCTCGCTGAGCCCTTTGCAGAGCACGGTGCGCGACGCCGGACGGCCACCGTCGTCCACCGTCGACAGAGTCATGGCGTTGGGCTCCGGCGCGTCAGCTTCGACGGCGTCCACGAGCCATTGGCGCATGAGGGGCAGCCAACCGGTTTCGACAACCGAAGTATCCAATTCCGCACTCATGCGGTCCTCGACGGACTCCGATTCGCTGCCTGCTTGCGGATAGCCCACACGCATGGCCGCGAGTTCGTTGTCCACCGCCTGCGGGTCCTGACGTTCATTCGACACAGCCGAGAACGCTACTCCCGGGTACTCACTGGCCAACGGCTACGCGGCACGCGCTAAAGTTTGCCGTGGCTAGACCCGACCCGGACCGCGAGCCGCACCAGCGACAGCGCCGAATCGGGACGAGACGATTGCGCAGTACAAAACACGGTGCGTGCTCATCCCTGCGAGCACCGAGGCGCAGTCACTGAAGCTGAGGCAGTGCGACTGTAGACCTGGCGCACTCGAACGAGGAGAGTCCACGAGAATGGCAGCGAGCGCAGCAATACCGGACGATTTTGTGAGCGGACTCGAAGGCGTCGTCGCCTTCACCAGCGATATCGCAGAACCTGACAAGGACGGCGGCGCACTGCGCTACCGCGGAGTCGACATCGAAGACCTGGTCGGCCAGAGGGTCACCTTCGGCAACGTATGGGCCCTTCTCGTCGACGGCCGCTTCGGCCCCGGCCTCCCGCCGGCCGAGCCGTTCCCCCTCCCCATTCACACCGGCGACGTCCGTGTCGACGTTCAGGCCGGACTGGCGATGCTGGCTCCCATCTGGGGCTACCAGCCGCTCCTCGACATCGATGACGAGACCGCCCGCGACCAGCTCGCCCGCGCATCCGTCATGGCGCTGTCGTACGTCGCGCAGTCCGCTCGCGGCATCTACCAGCCGGCAGTCCCGCAGAGCCGCATCGACGAGGCCAAGACCGTCACCGAACGCTTCATGGTTCGCTGGAAGGGTGAGCCCGATCCGGCACACGTCGAGGCAATCGACGCGTACTGGGTCTCGGCAGCCGAGCACGGCATGAACGCCTCCACCTTCACGGCCCGCGTCATCGCCTCCACGGGCGCCGACGTCGCGGCTTCGCTTTCCGGCGCCATCGGCGCGATGTCCGGCCCGCTGCACGGCGGCGCACCGGCCCGAGTTCTTCCGATGATCGAAGAGACCGAGAAGACCGGCGACGCCCGCGCACTGGTCAAGGGAATCCTCGACCGCAAGGAAAAGCTCATGGGCTTCGGACACCGCGTCTACCGCGCCGAAGATCCCCGTGCACGCGTGCTCCGCGCCACGGCGAAGCGCCTCAACGCTCCCCGCTACGAGGCTGCCGCAGCTCTCGAGCAGGCTGCACTGGCAGAACTGCGTGAGCGTCGTCCCGATCGCGCGATCGAGACCAACGTCGAGTTCTGGGCCGCCGTCATCCTCGACTTCGCCGAGGTTCCCGCGCACATGATGCCCGCCATGTTCACCTGTGGCCGCACCGCCGGCTGGTGTGCACACATCCTCGAGCAGAAGCGTCTCGGTAAGCTGGTACGCCCGGCCGCCATCTACACCGGCCCGGCGCCCCGTACTCCGGAGTCGGTCGAGGGCTGGGACCAGATCAGCCACGCGTAGTACCCCGCTCGAATTCGCCAATCACGGTAGTACAGAACACAAGTGAAGGAACAGAAAGAAGCGATGACCTCCACACCGATCATCCCCGCCGACCTCAAGCCCGCCGACGGACGCTTCGGCTGCGGTCCTTCCAAGGTTCGCCCCGAGCAGCTGCAGTCCCTGGTCGAGGTGGGCGCTTCGGTGTTCGGCACCAGCCATCGCCAGAAGCCGGTCAAGAACGTTGTGGCCAGCATTCGTTCCGGCCTCGCCGATCTGTTCTCACTGCCCGAGGGCTACGAGGTCGTCCTCGGCAACGGCGGAACCACTGCGTTCTGGGATGCGGCCGCATTCGGCCTCATCCGCGAGAAGTCGCTGCACCTGACCAACGGCGAATTCAGCTCCAAGTTCGCTTCGGTCGCCAAGGCCAACCCGTTCATCGGTGACCCGATCGTCGTTTCCGCCGATCCGGGCAGCGCACCGGTGCCGGTCTCCGACCCTTCCGTCGATCTCATCGGCTGGGCGCACAACGAGACCTCCACCGGTGTGTCGATCCCCGTCTCGCGTCCCGCGGGTTCGGAGAACGCACTGATCGCCATCGACGCCACCTCGGGCGCCGGTGGACTTCCGGTCAATGTCGCCGATTCCGACGTCTACTACTTCGCTCCGCAGAAGTGCTTCGCTGCAGACGGCGGACTGTGGATCGCGCTGATGAGCCCGGCCGCCCTCGAGCGCGTCGCGGAGATCAAGGATTCGGGACGCTGGACGCCTGACTTCCTCTCGCTGCCCATCGCCGTGGACAACAGCTCCAAGGATCAGACGTACAACACCCCGGCCCTGGCCACCCTCTTGCTCTTCGCCAACCAGATCGAGTGGATGAACAGCAACGGCGGCCTCGACTGGACCACCGCTCGCACCGCGGATTCGTCCTCGCGCCTGTACAACTGGGCCGAGGCCAGTGACTTCGCAACGCCGTTCGTCGCTGATCCGGCACACCGCTCGCAGGTTGTCGGCACCATCGACTTCAACGACGACGTCGACGCTGCCGAGGTGGCAAAGATCCTGCGCGCCAACGGAATCGTCGATACCGAGCCGTACCGCAAGCTCGGCCGCAACCAGCTGCGCGTCGGCATGTTCCCGGCCATCGACCCCGATGACGTCACCGCTCTCACCAAGAGCATCGACTGGGTCGTTTCTCAGCTCGGCTGATTTTCACATTTGCTTCACCGCTCGGCCCCCGGCATGACGTCGGGGGCCGAGCGTCGTTTGCGCCAGACCTTGTGAGCTACCACACCGGTGGGCGGATCCGAGGTCATCTCGCCCTGCGTGTCCTGCCGAGTCCATGGTCACGAATGAATTACAGTTGAGCGCGGCGCAAAGTCGCGAGCCGGCGCGATAAGGAGGTCAATGTGCGAGAGCTTCGAGTGATCGGACTTGAACCCGATGGATCGCATGTGGTGTGCGCAGATGCTGAAACCGGCCAGAAATTCCGGCTTCCCGCCGATGACAAACTTCGTGCAGCTTCCCGCGGAGACGTGGCTCGACTCGGCCAGATTGAGATCGAAATGGAAAGCCAACTCCGTCCCCGCGAAATTCAGGCGCGCATTCGTTCCGGTGCTTCCGTAGAGCAGGTCGCCGAAGAAGCGAAGATCCCCATCAGCAAGGTCGAGCGCTTTGCGTACCCCGTTCTGCTCGAGCGCTCCCGCGCCGCGGAAATGGCGCAGGGCGGACACCCGGTGCGCGACAACGGTCCGACAGTTCCCACCCTCTCCGAAATCGTGACCCACGCATTCCGCGCCCGCGGCCACAGTATCGACGAGGCCACCTGGGATGCCTGGCGCGACGAGGACAATCAGTGGGTCGCGCAGTTGCAGTGGCAGGCCGGCCGCACCACCAACGCCGCGCACTGGCGCTACCAGCCCGACGCGCACGGCGGAACGATCGTCGCACTCGACGACGCGGCATTCGACTTGATCGATCCCGACTTCGGTCGCCCGCTCCGCGGCCTGGTACCGGTGGTCTCGAACGAGCCGCAGCAGCTCGAACTGTCCCGATTCGACGTCGAACCGGTGGCGGAGATCGAGCCCGAGCCCGCAGCAGTTTCCGAGCGGACAGCAGTTTCCGAGCGGACAGCAGTTTCCGAGCGCACAGTAGTCCCCGAGCGGACGGTGGTGGCGGAACGGATCGTGGCGCCCGAACCGATTGCTGTCGAGCCGGAAACCGTCGTCACCGAAGAGGTTCCCGAACCCGCACCGGATGTGACCCCGAAAACCGCTCCGCAGCAGACGCAGACCAAGGACAAGCGCGGACGGCCTGCTCTTCCCTCGTGGGACGACGTACTCCTCGGGGTCCGCAGCAGCGGTCGCTGACCCGAAGGAAAGTATTCTTCTTTCGAGCGAGGCTGAGGAGAGAGGGCTGCCGGTGGCTGCACGGGTATCGACGATCTGGTTTCTGGGCGGCGCAGACGCTCGCACCGAATTGAGCAGGTACCCACAGCCGGATCAGACCGAGGCCCTGAAAATCGCCATGTCGCTGTACCCGGACAAGGAGTTCGAGTCGCTCGGGCCTCAGCCGCTGTCGATGGCCGCGACGGTGAGCCCCGGCTACGTCTTCGTCGGCGCGTACGGTCGAGTGAGTGTCGTCTGCAGCTCCGAACTCAGCACCTTCGTCCCCTCGAAACTGCCTGATTCCTGGCACCTTTCGGCAGAGGGTGGCTCGACGCTGTTGATCAGCTCCGTCCCCGAAACCGCGCAGGGTTCGTTTGCACTGTGGGAGGACGGCGAGCTACGACGCTCGTTCAGTGCCATCCCGATCGACATCGTCGAAAATCTGGGGATCCCACAGACCTGGGAACTGGAATTCTGGGCCGGCAACCATCCCCTGCGTTACCCGCCCGGGATCCTGCCTGATCCGCAGTCACTTCCGTTCCACCCGCAACAGTTCGCGGAGTCCGCCAACCTCGAGTGGCTGGGATTTCGATACACCGGCGCGCCGCGAGAACACGAACTCGACACAACGCAGATTCTCCTGTGGGGCTTCAAGATTCACCGACCCGGCGAGGCACCCAAACCTGCACCCCCAGCCCCCGCGCCGATGCCCGAGCAGGCGCCGACAGAGGTACCCATGCCCGAAAACATGCCGCCGATCCACGACGCACAGGTGGCCAAGCCGCGCGGCCGCCTCGCTCGGTACTTCGGCTTCAAGTAGCGCCGAGCAGCCTCACAGGTTCACGCGGCTATCGCTGCGATCCACCCGAGCGGTACGCCGACTACCGCGCCGTAGACCACCCATCGCCAGACGGGGACGGCTCGCCAGCGCCAGACGGTCGGCGCAAGTCCGCCTACCGCAATGACATTGACGACAACCGCCAGGAGCACGTTCACGTTGCCCAGCGCGACACAGAACGCCGCGACGGCACTGGTCGAGAGCATGGCTGCGAACACCGACACCGCGATTCCGGTGAACCAGGGCGTGCGGTCCTGAGTCACCGGCCGGTCCTGACACGTTCGTAGAAGGCCATCGCCGCTGCGGTCGCGACGTTGAGCGAGTCGGTGCCGGGCGCCATGGGTATCTTGGCACGAATATCGGTGGCCCGCATCGCATGTTCGGTCAAACCTGGCCCCTCGGCGCCCAGCAGTAGCGCTACCTTCTCCCCCGTCATCGCTTCGGCCAAAGTGACCGCTTCCGGATTCGGAGTCAAGGAAATGAGCTGAAAATCGTTGCCACGCAGCTCATCCAAGTCGTGTGGCCACTTTGCCACATGCGCGAAGGGCACTCGCAGCACGTGCCCCATCGACACACGGACCGACCGCCGGTACAGCGGGTCGGCACAACCCTTCCCGAACAGAACTGCATCGACACCGAGCCCCGCCGCGTTGCGGAACATCGAGCCGAGATTCTCGTGATCGTTGACGCCTTCGAGAACCACGACGGTCTTCGCGTCCTTCAACACGTCCGAGACCGCGAGCGGTGCCGGGCGTGCTGCTGCAGCGAGGACGCCGCGGTTGAGGTGAAATCCGACGACCTCGGCCATCACTTCGGCGCTCGTACGGTAGAACGGCACGTCCACTCCGTCGAGATCGTCAGCGAGCTCCAGGAGCCGTCGTTCGACGCCGAGGAGACTGATCGGCTCGAACCGCGAAGTCAGCAGTCGCTGAGTGACGAACACTCCCTCGGCGATGACCAGTCCCTTGCCCTCCGGGAGGTCGGGGCGCCGATCCGAAGAGTTGAGATCGCGAAAGTCATCCAGCCGGGGGTCGGCGGGATCTGAGATGTCGATGACGTGAACCACGGGTCTATCGTGCCGTACGCACCGCGAGCCCCCACCACTACTCCCGACCTAACTGTAGGAGGAACGGACGTTGGTGACGCGGTGCCGGCGGTAAGCGGCGGGCGGTCGTCCTCCGCGTGCTGAATGCGGTCGGTGATAATTATAGTGAACGTTCCATACCTCGACGGCAATGCGCCGCTGGGCTTCGCTGATGTACTCACGGGAGTACAGCAGTTCTTCGGCGAGGATGCGGTTGTAGCGTTCGACCTTCCCGTTGTGTTTCGGTGTGTACGGCCTGATCCGGTAATGCCGAGCCTCGCGGAGTGAAGCGGTGAAATCTGCTGCGCGATAGCATGATCCGTTGTCGGTGATCACCCGTTCGATACGGGTGATGCCATGTGCAGCGAAGAAGTGTCGGGCGTTGTTCATGAAATCGATGGCTGTTGCGGCGGTTTCGTTATCGCGTGCCTCGGTGTATGCCAAACGGGTGTTGCCGTCGATCGCGGAATGCAGGTATGTGTAACCGATCCGGGGTTGCTTCGCTCGCGCCTTGCGTCGCTGGGATTGTTTGGCCTGTGCGGAGCCGCGGCCGTGAACGCGCCAACCACCACCGTCCGGGATTCGGCCGACTTTCTTGACGTCGACGTGCACCATCTGGCCTGGTCGTTTCGCGACGATGACCTGCGGTTTGCGATTGTTCTCGCCGTTCGGGTCGATGAACCGGCGACGGTGCAATCCCAGGTTCCGCAGAATTTTCGTGACTGTCCGGCGTGCGATGACCGTTCCATCCATTCGGAGTTCGAACGTGATGCGCGCGGCCGACCATTTCCGGGTTCGCCGCATCGCTTCGATCTCGGCCACAAGCCCTGCCGCCGTGGCGGCCGGTTGATGGTGTGGTGTGCTGGATCGATCCTGTAATCCCAGGTCACCGTATTTTCGGTACCGGTTGACCCATTTGGAGGCGCATTGTCGGGAGATGCCCATCTCGGCGGCGACGTGGGTGATCGGACGACTCTGGCACCGCTCGACGAGTCGTCGTCTTCCCTCGACAGTCAGCGGAGCATTACGGTGTGTCACAGGGCTGGTCCCTTTGCTGTTGATGGTCTGTTTCGCAACTTCCATCCTGCCGCGAAGGGCCAGCCCGTCTACTTCAATCCAGCGTCAGCAACGTCCATACCCACAACACCTAACGCAACAGCGTGACAAAATGCGCGTCGAGCACCTGGCTGATCACCTCTGGATTGGTTCGCTCGGGATTGTCGACGCCGTGCGACGCGAGCCCGTCGGCGAGCGCATGCAATCTCATCGCCTCGATGTCGACCGAGGCACCCGGCCGTAGAAAACCCGCTCGATGCGCCGCTTCCACGAACGAACGAAAGTGCTCGAACAAGGTCCGGTCTGTCTCGTCACGCACCGCCGTCAACGCCGAATCGGCCTGGGCGGCAGCAGCAAAGGCCTCCCAAACCTGCATTTCTTCACGCCGATCTTGGTCGAGGGGAACGAACTGATCGGTGAACTGACGGATCGCGCGGCGGATGTCGGGATCGAAGTCGATGCCGGCAATCCTTTGCTCCACCCGGACGGTCACGAGCGTCATCGCGAACAGCAAGAGTTCGGACTGCGTCGCGAAGAAGTGCCGTAGCGACCCCGTCGACATCTTCGCCTCGTCCGCGACCACCCGGACGCTGGCGCTCGCCACACCGTCTCGACGGATCACACGCCACACGGCCTCGGCGATCTCTTCACGCCGCTCATCCGGACTGCTACGTTTCACCACTTCACAAAACTAACACAGCTGTGCTAGTTTTCGATCACTAACACAGTCGTACTAGAAATGAGCTGATGTCATGATCGTCCACTTGATCATCGCGTGCGAAATCATGTTCTGGGTGTTCATCGCCGCAGGTCTCGCGGCCCGCTATCTACTGCGCCGCAAAACGCTGGGCGCCGCACTGCTCATCTGCGCGCCCCTGGTGGATGTCGTACTGCTCGTCGCCACAGCCCTCGATCTTCGTGGCGGTGGCGAGGCGAACTTCACCCATGGGCTTGCCGCGGCCTACATCGGATTCTCCGTCGCGTTCGGACACAGCCTCATCTCCTGGGCCGACGCCAGGTTCGCCTACCGATTCGCCGGCGGCCCGGCTCCCGTCGCACCACCCAAGTACGGGAGTGCGCGAGCACTGCGCGAATGGCGCGAGTTCGGCAAAGCCGCGATCGCCTGGGCCGTCGCGTGCGGACTTCTCGGCGCGGCCATCTTCCTCGTCGACGACCCCACCCGTACTGGAGCCCTCGACGGATGGATCAGCAAGCTGACAGTGGTACTCGCAATCTGGGGAGCAATCGCCCTGAGCTACACGGTGTTTCCCAAGCGTGAGAAGGTCACGGCGCGCGGCTAGCCTCGACTGCCTGTTCGGTCGCGTCGCATACGATCACCGGACGCAGGACGAAAACCGGCAGCCTGCCACCGTCTTCCGGTCGCGCAAGACGAAGTTTCAGCCCTTCGCTGCGTAGCAGGTACACCCCGGCCACAGTGCCCGAGACGAGCGAGATCACTCCGCCCACGATCAAGGGCGCACGTGGGTCCACGGAGTCGGCGAGCCAACCCAGCAACGGGCTTCCCAGCGGTGTGCCACCGAGGAAACTGAGCATGTAGATACCCATCACCCGCCCGCGCATCTCGGAAGGCACCGACATCTGCAGGATGTTCATCGCGGACGTCGTGAACGTCAACGTCAGTGCGCCCGTGGGGATCAACATCAGCGCCACCAACGCGTAGGTGGGCATCAATCCCACCGCGACCTCGAACACACCGAAAGCCACGGCGGCACCGAGGAACGTCCGCAACCGCGGCGCTTCCTTCCGTCTTGCGGCGTACGCAGCGCCGGCAAGGGTGCCCACGGCGAGCGTCGTGGACAGCAATCCGTAACCGTCGGCCTCGAGACCGAACGTGTTGCGCGCCATCACCGCCAGGCTGATCGCGAAGTTCAGGCCGAAGGTCGAGACCATGAAGACCGACACCATGATCACGCGAAGGTCCTTGCGGCCCCATACATATCGGAACCCGTCGCGCACCTGCCCCTTGGTGCGCGGGGCCGGTTCCGACGGGATCAACTCCTTCTTGTTCATCAGGTAGAGCGCGATGAGCACCCCACCGAATGTCGCGACGTTGAGCAGGAACACCCACCCTGTTCCGATCAGGTTGATCAGCACACCCGAGATGGCCGGACCGACGATGCGGGCCGTGTTGAACGTCATGGAGTTGAGCGCGATGGCGTTGGACAGGTGCTCCTTGCCCACCATTTCGATGGTGAACGATTGACGCACGGGTGCGTCGAGCGCCGAGACACAGCCGAGGGCAAAGGCAATCAGGAAGACATGCCACAACGCGACGAGCCCACCGACGTCCAGCAGGCCCAACACGAGTGCGCATACCGCACTCGCCCACTGCGTGAAGATCAGGATCCGACGCTTGTCGTACCGATCGGCCAGCACCCCACCCCACACCGACAAGAACAGCGTCGGGCCGAACTGCAAGGCCATGACGATGCCCACCGCCAGCGCGTTGCCGTCCGAGAGCGTCAGTACCAGCCAGTCCTGGGCGATGCGTTGCATCCACGTGCCGACCAGAGAAACGATCTGTCCGGAAGCCCAAAGGCGGTAGTTGCGGTTGTGGAGCGCGGCAAACATGCCGGAATCGGGGTCTCGGGGCACCCCACTATCTTGCCCCTCGAGTAATTCGTTTGGGCAACGACCTCTGGGTAGCGGAGCTACGCGACCTCTAACTCACGGAGCTACTCCGTCTTGTTGACCATCTCGGTGATGATCTCGACGGCACCGCGCAGCGTCGCGAGTTCTTCGCCACCCAGCCCGGCCAGCTGCTCGTTCATCCACGCCTCGCGCGCATGGGTTTCGTCCGCGAGCAACGCCTGCCCGGCGTCGGACAGATTCACGATGATCTGACGACCGTCCGTGGGATGCGGCGAGCGCTCGACCAGACCGAGCTCGGCGAGAGAAGCAACAACGCGCGTCATCGACGGCGGCTGCACTTTCTCACGTGCTGCGAGTACGCCAGGAGTCATCGGGCCGTACTGATCCAGGCTCGCCAAGGCGGACAGTTGCGTCAGCGATACCTGAGCGTCGACTCTGCGGCCGCGCAGATGCCTGGTGAGACGCACTACAGCCAGGGAAAGATCGCTGGCCAGCGCACGAGTTTCGGTGGTCACGCGTCAGACAATACGTCAAGAGCTGGCCGGTAGCTCACGTAATCGAATACCGGTCAACCCTGATTTCACGTAAGGGCGTCGGTAATGGGTCCGACAGTGAAGTAGGCCACAAAAAGTGCCGCCACGATCCAGAGCAACGGGTGGATCTTCTTGATACCACCGCTGGCAGCGTGCAGGACCACCCATGAAATGAAGCCGACGCCGATGCCGTTGGCGATCGAGTAGGTGAACGGCATGACGATCATGGTCAGGAACGCCGGGAGAGCAACCGAGAACTTGGTGAAATCGATGTCTCGGACCTGCCCGATCATCAGCGCACCGACGACGACGAGGGCAGGCGCAGCTGCCTCGATCGGCACGACGGAGTAGAGCGGCGTCAGGAACATCGCGACGAGGAAGAGCAGTCCGGTCACGACGTTTGCCAGGCCCGTGCGGGCGCCTTCGGCGATACCCGACGCGGATTCCACGAACACGGTGTTCGACGACGCCGAAGCGCCACCGCCCACGATCGCGCCCGCGCCTTCGACGACAAGCGCGCGACCGACGTTGGGGAGGTTTCCGTCCTTGTCGGTCAGGCCGGCTTCCTTACCGAGACCCGTCATCGTGCCCATGGCGTCGAAGAAATTCGCGAGCACGAGGGTGAAGACAAGCAGGCTGGCGGCCAGAACACCGATGCGGGTGAATGCGCCGAAGATGCTGACGTCGCCGACCAGGCTCAGATCAGGCATACCACCGAGCATCTCCGGGATCGCGGGGATGCTGAGGTTCCAGCCCTTGGGGTTGGTTCCGAGCGAGGGTCCGACGTCGGCAACTGCCTCGATGATCGCGGCGAGGATCGTCGTGACGACGATGCCGATCAGCAGTCCACCACGAACCTTGCGCACGACCAGAACACCCATGAGCAGCACACCGAAGATGAACACCACGGTCGGCCACGAAGCGATGGAGCCGTTGATTCCGAGTCCGACGGGAACCGTCGTACCGGCGGCATCGGGGATACGGCGGACGAATCCGGCGTCGACCAGTCCGATGAAGGCGATGAACATGCCGATACCGGCCGCGATCGCGGACTTCAATGCCGAGGGAATCGCATTGAACACCGCAGTTCGGAAACCGGTGAGTGCCAACAGAACGATGATCACACCGTCGATGACCACCAGGCCCATCGCCTCGGGCCAGGTGACCTGAGGTGCGATTGTGACGGCGAGCAGGCTGTTGATGCCGAGACCCGCGGCGATGGCAAACGGATAGTTGGCAACGACACCGAAGACGATGCTCATCAGGCCGGCAACCAGAGCGGTGACCGCAGCCACCTGGTTGACCGGAAGGATGTTGCCGAGAACGTCGGTCTTCGCTGCAGCGTCGTCAGCCGAGAAACTGCCGAGGATCAGGGGGTTGAGGACCACGATGTAGGCCATCGCCACGAAGGTGACGACACCGCCGCGAATCTCGGTCGAGATCGTCGACCCTCGTTCGCTGATCTTGAAATAGGTGTCGAGGATCTTGCCGGGTGCCGCCATGTTTGTTCTTTCCCCATCGCTGTAGGTCGCCGTGTGCCGGCGCACATGAAGCCGGTCGCACTAGGGAGAGTAGGCCACCGGGGTACGGGTAGCGTTAATTTTGTGACGGAGACTCGCAACACAACAGGCCTGATCGGCAAATTGTCCGCACCCGCGCCGGCACTGATCATCGGCACCGCGTTGTGGGTGATCGCCACGATCGTGGTCGCGGTGAGCGGCGATCGTTGGTCGGATGCACTCCCGATCTGTTACGCGGGTATCGGAGTCGGCTTCCTCGGCTTCGCTCTGTTCTCCATTCAACGACGCGCAGCTGTGCGCGGTGACAAGGGCGCACAGCAGGGCGCCGGTCTGGTCGACTGAGCAGGTCGATTCACCCTTTCAGTATGGTAAGCCTACCCTGCACTCCAGTGTCGGTCTTAGCTTGTCAATGCTGAAAGGAACCACGTAGCCGTGAAGATCTCGCACCGAAATCGTTGGAAAAGCCGAGGACGTTGGACGAGACTGACATCCGTTGCTGTGGTCGCCCTGGTCGGCACAGCACTCGTCTCCTGCAGTTCGAACGACGACGCAGCAAGTAGTTCGTCGAGTTCCGGTGGTGGCGCCTTCCCCGTCACGATCGATCACGCTTTCGGCAGCACCACGATCGATTCCGAACCACAACGGATCGTCACCGTCGGTTACAACGACGAGCAGGCTCTGTTGGCTCTGGGCATCAAGCCCGTCGGAATGGTCAACCAGTACCCGGGCGAACCGGACGTCAACCGCACGTGGCCATGGGTCACCGGCCCTTGGGGCGGAACCGAACCGACCGTCGTCGGCAGCAATCCCGAAACCACGATCAGCGTCGAAAAGATCGCTGCGCTCGAGCCCGACCTGATCCTCGCGCTCTACTCGAGCATCGACAAAGACCTGTACAGCACACTTTCCGCGATCGCCCCGATCGTCGCGAAGGATCCGGCCTACGGCGACTACGCAACTCCGTGGCAGATCACGACGAAGACCGCAGCGAAGGCAGTGGGTCGCGAAGCCGACGGCGAGAAGTTGGTCGCCGATATCGACAAGCAGTTCGCCGACGCCAGAAGCGCTCACCCGGAATTTGCAGACCAGACCGCGGTGATCATCAGCGTCGACGCGACCCCGGAGTTCTACGCCTTCTCCTCCGAGGACGCCCGCGGACGGGTTCTCGGCAGTCTCGGATTCAAACCTGCTCCCGCGGTCGAGGCCTTGATGAACGGTGAGTTCTACGCGCCGATCTCCACCGAACGACTGGATCTTCTCGACGTGGACCGTCTCGTTGTCATCGGCAATCCCGATGCCGCACAGGCGGTCCGAAACAACCCTGGCTTCCAGCAACTCGACGTGGTCAAGGACAATCGCGTCGTCTACGTCAACGACGATCAGGCTCCGCAGGTCGGTGCGGCCTTGACCGCAAGCTCGGCACTGAGCTTGCCGTGGGCCACGAGCCAACTACTCGCCGAGCTCACGAAGTAACCAGCGCCCGGCGCTTTCTGATCTGCGCGGTTCCCCAGATCCACACCCCGGCCCACATCATCCCGAACGCCCAACCTGCCAGTACATCGGTCATCCAATGGGCAGCCAGGTAGACGCGGGAGAATCCGACGGCGATCGTGTACAGGCCGAGGCTCGCGAGCATTGCCATCTTCGCGAGCCTCGGCAAGGCAAGACGAAGGATCACGGCGGCAACCGAAGTCGCGAGGATCGCGCTCATCATCGCGTGGCCCGACGGGAACGAATACGAATCGATTTCGATCAACCGCTCCGGCACGGGTGGACGGGTTCGCGTGAAGATGCGCTTCAATCCGCTCATCACGAGCAGACCGGTCAACATCGATCCGGCGATCAGCAGAGCTTCGGTGCGTAGTCCCCGAACCAGAAGCACGATCGTGAGCAGCGTCGCGATCAGCCACGACGCGAGGGTTCCGCCGCTGTCGGTGATGACGTCGACGACGTCCACGAGCCACGCCGTCCGCTGACTCACTGCGCTGTCGAGTACCCACTGATCAAAAGACATCTGCCCTCACATTCCTTGCGGCAGAGTCCACGTACGCATCACGTGATGAACGCCGTCCGAGTCCACCCACCACGGCACGATCACCGTCGTCTCGACCGCCCCCGTCAGTTCCACCGACAGTTCGTGATGGATCACTACCTCGCCGCCGGGAACCTCACGGCCGAGGGCTGCGAAGCCGAGAACTGCCTGCGGTTCGTTCGCCCACGTCGTCACGACGCCGGTGCTGCTCACTCGTCCGTGAACGGATGCAGACGCCGTCGCGACGTCGAGCAGATCTGCCAGTGCGTCGGCCGTCTCGAAGCTGCCGAGCACCACTCGTTGTGCAGGCAGTGCCGCTCCCAGCCACGGTCGGTCGAGAACAAGGGCGTCGCCGGGATCGACCAGATCGCCGGAAAGGCCTCGCACGAACGGCGGCAGGTGCAGTTCCTCCAGGTCGAGAACCCGTCGCTGCGCTGCCTCCCCCAGTAGTCGGTGCGTCCGCGCGACGACGGCGGAGGCCGGCATCCGTAGTGGGTCGGCAAGCCGATCGAGCAGCAGCTGAGCCAGTTCCGGATCGTCGACGGTATCCGATGCCAGCAATCCGGAGAAGAATCCGGCGTCGGGGTGTTCGGCAGCATCGAGCAATCCCTCGAAGGTGCGATCGCCCGGAGCGCGCAGCAAGCCCAGCACCTCACCGCCGAGTTCGGCATTCGAACGCAACCACCACGCCGTGTATCCACGACGGTCGGTGAGCAGCGCCCGCGTCGCCGGCGACTCGACCAGCAGCGACAGCGCCTGCGGCCAGCGGTCTTCGTCCACGAGATCGAGATCGCGCACGGCTTCGATGTATTCGGGGTCCTCGTCGAGGGTGTCCCACCATGCGTCTTCGGCGTCGAGATCGTGATCGGGGCCGGACGGCAATTCCTCACGGACCACCGTGAAACCCCACCCGACACCGACTACCCGTAGCGCCTGCTCCCCCACCCGCTGAACAAAATCAGCGTCGACGATGCCGAAGGGAGAATCCTCGACCAGGACGCTTGCAAGGGGAGCTCCCGGAAGCAGAAGTTGGTCGGCGGACCGCAATTCGCCTTCCGAATCAGGAAGCAGCACTTCACCGATCCACGACGGCAGCGCCCCTGGCGCCACGTGGGCCGCCAATCCGAGCACCACTTGCGCCAACTCCGTCGCTACCGAATCATCTTGGTCCGCAGCATCTTCGATCAATGCGCGCAGCGCCGGATCGGACAGCAGGTCGGTGGCACTCGCGGTCTGCGCTCCCAATCGAGACAGCAACGGGTGAACCGCGACGGGATGAACCAACCTCGTCCACTCCACCGACGGCGCGTCTTCGCCCAGTTCGACGCCGACGACGACGGTCCGCGGCCCGGTCACCGTCCGTCCATCGGAGAGCGGAACCGGCAGTGTTCCAAGCTCTTCCACCGCAAGAGTGTCGATCACCAGAGGCTCGAGAGCCGAATAGAGGCGATTCCACCACTTGGGTTCACGTTCCGAACCGCTGAGCAGTTCGGCGATGCGCGCGAGCCCGATGCGGTGTGTCGACACCGCCGCGAGCGCTCGCTCGTGCTTGGGGCCGGAGAGCTCGGGGACAACCAGGCCACCGATGATGTCGGTGAGCAACTCGGCAAGGTCATCACTGAGCCCGGGCACCACGGACGCTCGCTGCGGCGCGCGGTCGGGCTCACCGACCACCGGAAGCCACTCGTTTTCCTGCAGCTCCTTCAGAAGCGCTTCGCGCAGAAGCGAATCCGTTTCGCTGCGGGCAAAGGCAGGGATCGGAACGAGTGCCGTTCGCTGCCGAGGAGGTAGTGCAGCAAGGAACTTCGCGTACCCCTCGGCAAGCGGAGCGATCGGTGCAGCGGGCATGAGGCGTCGCCGATCGGGTTGCATTGCAATGTCGGCAATGATGATCGCGGGGATCGACAGTTCCTCGTCGGATCGCGTCGGCGCCCGCAGGACGTCGTCTGCGACCGGCTCGACGACCCCGTCGCGGACCGGCACCAACCATCGCGCGTTCGGCGCGGTGTACTGCCACCACGTGCGATCACCGATCGCGATCTCGACGAGGCCGGAATCCAGCACCCGTTCCGATCGCCGAAAAGTCTTCTCACCCAGACGAATTGATCCGAGAGCCGGGAGTTCGAGCAGCAGGTCGACTGCCTCACGTGTCATCTGCGAAAGCAGCGCCGCGGCATCGACGTCCGGCCGAAGCGTCAGCACCACTTCCGAATCAGCACCATCGCTCGGCAATTCGCCAGACGGCCACACCAAACGAAGTACGGGGACACCGGTTTCCGGCACCGGGAGTTCGCGAGACTCGATCTCGCGCAGAGTGTGCGAGGCAGAGAATCGAATCGATCCCGTCGACGAGCGCAGTTCCACCTCGTCACTGACCGAGAGAACTGCCGAGAATCCGACGCCGAACCGTCCCGTCACACCTTCGTCGGCGTCGACCTTGTTCGACGCGCGCAGCGCGGTCAGCGCATGTACACCGGATTCGTCCAGTGGACGGCCCGTGTTCGCCACCGTCAGCGTCCGACCGTCCACATCCACCCACAAAGAGCCCTGGACGCCCTCGCGTGCAGCTGCATCGGCAGCGTTCTGCGCCAGTTCGGTGAGCAGACGGTCGCGGTACCCGGCCTTTGCGAGGTCGGATTCCGCAGCCGCGTCTTCACGCAATCGCGTCGGAGATTCCGACCACGCGCGCAGCGTCGCCTCGCGGAGTGCGTCCGTACCGAACGGATCTTCTACTCGGTGGATACCGAATCCTCAACTGCAACAGCGCTCGACGGGCGAGCGGGCACCGCAATCAGCTCGACGGCCCCGTCGTCGAATGCGTCGAACTGCGGCGAGCCCGCACCGAGCGGCAGGCTGGTGTCCGAGTGCGCGCCACAACCGTAGGACACGCTGACCACACGGCCGTCTGCGGAGAGTTCGTTTCCGCACACACCGAACGCTGCGTGCAGCGAACCGGCGAGTGGAAGGAAGAATCCACACAGTCCACACGTCGACGGCGCGGCCTTCGCCATCTCCGACTCCGGGCCGAAGTCACCGTCGAACCAACGCTGCGCGGCATCGAGTCGGCCCTCGCGGCTCATGACCTGTTTGCGGCCGAGCCCGATTTCGAGAGCTACCTCGTCGACTTCCGGGTCACCGGTGGCGACGTAGCCGGGAACGAGGCGAGGATCCTCGGCCGGCGGGGCGAGTAGGTCACCGACGGACAGATCGCCGGGACGAATCCGCTGATCCCATGGCAGCCATTCCGGCGCAACCAACGCGTCGGGACCCGGCAACAGCGCCAACTCACTGATCGTGGCGTGGGTGTCCTCCGGTCCGGCAGCGACGACAACCGCCCACTGCCAACCGCGGTATCCCGGAATGTCTGCTGCAAATCGATGGGTGGCGGCAAATTCGTCCTCCGACGTCACGCCGAGGTATGCCCCCACACCGCCTTCATGCAGGTCGACGACTGCCTTTCGGGCAAGCTCGACCGCATCGGCCAGTACTGGGCGCGGCACTGCACGCTCTGGAGAAGTAGCAACACTCACTCCTCCAGTTTGCCGCACCACCGCAAGTCCGCAACGCACTGGGCTGCCATGCTGGGCAGATGAGTAGGTCACACGCCAATTCCGTGCGCACTTTTGCAGTGGTCGCCGTGATCGCCTCGGCCTTGGCGGGGTGCTCCGATTCCCCCGGCGCTCCCGACAACCTCACGTCCGAAACCGGCTCCGTCGAGATCGTTCGAGTGTCCGCGCACGATCCCGACGCGTTCACGCAGGGCCTCGAGATCGACGGAAACCGGTTGTACGAAAGCACCGGACGCGTCGGGCAGTCCTGGGTGCGCTCGAGCGAGATCTCCGACGAGCAGTCCCCCGCTTCGGGACCGGAAGTTGCGCGTGCCGATCTCGACCCGCCGTTGTTCGGTGAGGGCATCACGGTCGCCGGAGACACACTGTGGCAACTCACCTGGAAAGACGGCGTTGCCATCGCCCGTGACAAGGACACCTTGACCGAACGGGGGCGGTTCCCACTCGACACCGAGGGATGGGGAATCTGTTCGCTCGGGGATCGGATTGTCTCGAGCGACGGTTCGGCCACGTTGACCTTTCGCGATCCCGAAACCTTTGCGCCGATCTCGACCGTCGACGTCACCAGATCTTCGGAGTCCGTCGGCAAGCTGAACGAATTGGAATGCGCCGAAGACGGCTCCGTCTACGCCAATGTCTGGACCACGGACACCGTCGTCCGAATCGACCCGTCGGACGGCAGCGTCACGAACGTGTACGACGCTTCGCCGCTACGCGAAGAACTCGTCGCGGACGGATCGACCAGCACCGTCGACGTTCTCAACGGCATCGCGCAGATTCCCGGTACCGATCGATTCCTGCTCACCGGCAAGTATTGGCCGCAGATGTTCGAAGTCCGTTTTGTTAACTGAGTCCGACATGACACAGGACTCGCAGGGGTGTGCGTGGTAGCCGCGCCGACACTAGGACAGAATTGAGTGGTGACCGGACCGCGCGAACCCTACGACCCCGAAACTCGGCGAATCCACGACGAGCCGGAGGGGCAACAGGTGCACCCCGGTTACGACAATTACCCACCCGCGGCCCGCCCGGACAATTACCCACCTTCGGCCCGTCCCGCTGCCCGTCGCACGCCTTTGCCACCGCTGCATCCGATTCCCGAATCGCGGGGAGACTCCGAATCCGCGGCCGGTTCGAAGACGCCGGGGGCGGACGCTCCCAAGGCTCCACCGATGCCTCGCAAGCTCACCGTCACTCGCGTCGCAGCGATGCGCAGCCGCGAACTGACGAACAAGGGCATCGCGACCTTCCAGCGCGCGGCGAAGGCCGACGGCGCGGACAAGTCCGGTCTGACCGCTCTCACCTACGCGGTGATGACGAACAACGCGACCGACGCGGCGATCTCCGTCGCTCTGGCCAACACGCTGTTCTTCTCGGCCGCGACGGGCGAGGACAAGACCAAGGTCGCGCTCTATCTCCTGATCACGATCGCACCGTTCGCGGTCATCGCACCGCTCATCGGCCCCATGCTCGACCGGTTGCAGCGCGGACGCCGCATCGCACTCGCGTCGTCGTTCGGAATCCGGACGCTCCTCGCGGTGATCCTGGTCTTCAACTTCGACAGTTGGATCCTCTATCCGGCCGCGCTCGGCATGATGGTGCTCAGTAAATCGTTCTCGGTGCTCAAGAGCGCAGTGACACCACGCGTCCTACCACCGGAAATAGACCTGGTGCGCGTGAATTCGCGTCTGACGGTCTTCGGGCTGATCGGTGGAACGATCGGGGCCGGCGCTGTCGCAGGTGCGCTCGCGCTGGCTTTCGGTTCCACCGGCGCCTTGTGGTTCGCGGTCGCCGTCACCGTGTTCGGCGCATATCTGAGCATGCGAATCCCGTCGTGGGTCGAGGTCACCGAGGGTGAGGTTCCCGCGACCATCACCTACCACCCGGACGAAGCGCATCACGCCGGCAGCGCCCCACCGCAGCCGGACGCCAAACCTGCCAAGGTCCGTCAGCCTCTCGGACGCGCCGTGATCATCGGACTCTGGGGCAACGGCACCATTCGCGTGCTCACCGGCTTCCTGACGCTCTACATCGCGTTCGTCGCCAAATCACGCACCGATCACGAGCCGCTCCAGCAGGCCATGATGCTCGGCCTGGTCGGCGCAGCAGCCGGTCTGGGTAACTTCGCCGGAAATGCCACGGGTGCGCGCCTCAAGCTCGGCCGGCCTGCCTTGATCGTGCTCCGGTGTACTGCGTCGGTGTGGATCATCGCGGTGATCGCAGCTCTGACGGACAACCTCATGACGGCCGCGCTTGCCACGCTCATCGCATCGGCCGCCAGCGCGCTCGCCAAGGTCTCACTCGACGCGTCACTCCAGCACGACCTGCCCGAGGAATCGATCGCGTCCGGATTCGGTAGATCCGAGACGGTTCTGCAGCTGAGCTGGGTACTCGGCGGCGCATTGGGGGTTCTGCTTCCGACCGAATACTGGATCGGGTTCACTGTTGTATCGGTGTTCCTGACGATCGGGCTTCTGCAGACCTTCCTGAGCTACCGAGGAAGCAGCCTCCTGCCCGGCCTCGGCGGGAAGCGACCCGATCTGGCCGAACAAGAAGTGACCGAAGTGATTTACACCGGTAAATCCAACCGAGGACAAGGAAGTACTCCGCAGTGATGATGCGCTCGAGAACAAAGAAGATCGTGGCAGCGATCAGTGTCCTGATGGTGGTGGCACTGGTTGCTTACGTCTCCGTTCTTTTCGTGATCATCAAGAACATCAACGACGACCCCGACAAGCTGCCGGTCATCACTGCATACGCACACGGCAAGACGATCGAAACGAACCCTGCCGGTTTCTGCACCATCGACCTGTCCCAGTGCGCCCAGGTGGGCGACATCTACGCACTCGACGTTCCAGCGGGCTACCCGCTGCAGCTGTCGTTGTCGACGGACGTCTCGGATGCGCAGTGGGCACTGCTCGCCGTCTACGAGGATGCCGACGGCAACCAGACCGGTGAGCCCCGAGTCTTCGAGCCCGGCGAGGCCCTGGCAGTGACGGTCGAGTCTTCGAGCGATCCCGTCAAGCAACTCGTCGGCGTCGAAATCCACCTCGCCGTCGGTGAGGGAAGCGAACAGGGACTGCTGATCTGGTCGATCAAGACCGCCTGATCCCCGGAACGTCGAAAATGCCCTGCACACCGATTGGTGTGCAGGGCATTTTGTTTCGAAGCCGTGTATGGCAGCTCGTATCGAGCGATCAGGTGTCGAGCTCGCGAGCGACGGCCCGGACGACCTCGGAGATCCGCTGAGCGGTCTTGCGGTCCGGGTACTTGCCGTTGCGCAGATCCGGCTGGACCTTCGCCTCGAGCAACGTGATCATGTCCTCGACCATGCCGTGCAACTGATCAGGGGTGTGCTTACGCTCGACGGGCTCACGACGCGTCGCCGTCGCGCCGCGCAACGACGGCGCCGGCTCGAGTACCTTCAGGCTCAGTGCCTGCGGACCGCGGCGGCCCGCAGCCATTCCGAACTCGACGCGCTGGCCGGCCTTCAAGCCTTCGACGCCCTCGGGGAGAGCGGAAGCACGGACGTAGACGTCCTCGCCCTCTTCCTGCGACAGAAAGCCGAAACCCTTTTCGACGTCGTACCACTTCACCTTGCCGGTCGGCACCGCGTTCACCTGCTCATCACTCGACTGGGGCGTCTGCCCCAATGTGCTCGGGAGGCTCTCGGAAGAGCCTCATGGCCTTGCTCGCATCGCTTCCGGTGGAAGAATGCAAAAGAACGCGCCCCACACTTGCTTCAGCGGGGCGCGCAGTCTGTTAACAGTCTACCTGTGACGAACCCGGGTCGGCACCCAGGTTTACAGGCACTATCCTCGTAGGTGTGGACCCTCAACCGAACCCGCGCACTTCCGGCACCGGAAACGGTCTGTTCCGTACGGCGATGGCACTGTTCATCGTCGGATTCCTGGCGATCGTGGCCATCTTCGCAGTCCATATCTTCAGCGACACCCCACCCGGCCTGGCGTTGTACCTGGTAGCACTCGCGTGCCCGATCGGTTTCCTTCTGGCCATCGTCTACACGCTCAGATCCGGTCGACGCGTGCGCTGATCACTCCCGCCTCCAACCGAAAGGTCACTGACCATGAGAATCCTCCTGAACGTGATCTGGCTGGTCTTCGGCGGCTTCTGGCTGGCGTTGGGTTACTTCGCCGCAGGCATCATCTGCTGCATCCTCATCATCACGATTCCCTTCGGAATCGCGGCATTCCGCATCGGCATCTACGCACTGTGGCCGTTCGGTAAGACCGTCGTCGACAAGCCGACCGCTGGTGTCGGTTCGATGATCGGCAATGTCATCTGGGTGATCATCGCCGGTATCTGGTTGGCGATCGGACACATCGTCACCGCCGTCGCGATGGCGATCACGATCATCGGAATTCCGCTCGCGGTCGCGAACCTGAAGATGATTCCGATCTCGCTGATGCCGCTCGGCAAGGAGATCGTCGACGTGGACCGGGTGAATTACGCATAGTCGTGGACCGCGTCGATTACGCATAGCGGGCCCGCGGACCGAAGAACCCGACCACAGCAGTTGCTGTGGTCGGGTTCTCTGGTATCAGGTCGTATCAGCGGCCGAGGCTACCGAGTCCGGGGAGGTTACCGAGCGAACCGGTTCCCGTTCCCGGGTTGCCCGGATCGACGGGGCCGACCGGCCCCTCGGAGACCACGATGATCACGCTCGAAGCACGCGAAAGCACGCTCTTCGCAGTGATCTCGACGGTGACGCTGCCGACAGCGGTGGGGGTACCCGAGATGGTGCCGTCCTGTGCGAGGGACAGTCCGCCGGGCAGAGTGCCACTGGTGAGTGCAAACGTTGCGCGCGCATCGGCGGCAGTGAGCTTCTGCGAATACGCCTTACCTACCTGAGCGGCAGGCAATTCGACGGTCGCGGGTAGCGGGTACGCAGCAACGACTGTCACCTTGCCCCCGTTGGTCGTCGACGCGATGGCGCCGGTCGAGGTGTCGAGCGCGAGGTTTTTGACCTTCTCCAGTGCCGGAACCTTGGTATCGGTCAGAGCGGTGGTGGCGCGGGTCGTCAGATCGACCGACCACAGGTGTCCGTTCATGACGTCCGCGACATATGCAATGCCTGCCGCAGCGTCGACGACCACGCCGTTGGGAATCGCGGTCGGAGACAGCGTGGTCTTCGACAGAACCGCGCCGGCCGGGGTGATCGCCCACAGGTTGGTTGCCCGGGTGTCGGTCATGTAGATGTTGCCGGTGTTCGTGTCGACATCGACGTCGACCGGGTAGAGGTTGTCGGCACGCACGATCGACTTGAGTGCTCCGCCCTTGCGTACGTCCGCCTGCCACAGCGTGCGGCCGTAATTCTCGTCGAAGAAGTTGGTGTCCGCGATGTAGAGGAAGCCGCGGACACTGTCGAAGGCGAGCTTGGTCGGCGTTGCCGACTTGTGGACCAGAATGCTCGACACGGCGTCGGCGGCGTTGGGGTCGACGACTCGGATGTTGCCGGACTTGTAGTCCGAGAAGTACGCGCGGTGTGTTGTGGGATCGACGACGACATCGTTGATCTGCGGACGCGAGCCGTCGGGGTTCTTCTCGCTCAGCGTGACCGTCTTTTCGACCTTCCCGGTCTTCGTGTCGACAATCGAGATCGCGCCGCCGTAGGAGGAGGACACGTATGCGCGTCCGAGGCCTGAGTCGACGGCAAGTGCCGACGGGTAACCGACGACGCCGTCGATGGTGCCGACGGACTTGCCGGTGTTCGTGTCGACGACGGACAACGAGCTGGTCGGTCCGCCGTACTGCGTGATGTATCCGCGGTGGGTTGCCGCGTCGACGACGATGTCGCCGGGCTGGGTTGCGGAATAGCTTCCGACAACACCGTGTGTCGGATCCTCGGGTGAGGCGTGTGCAGCGGGAGCAGTGACGGCCAGGCCGACAGCAGCAGCGGCAACGGCGAGTGACGCGGTGACCGCACGCCGACGGTATTGCAGTTTCATGAGGGGTGCCCTACTTCTTTGGAAGACTCTGCGAAACCTGCCCAAGCGAGGCAAGTCAGGCAAACCTAACCTAAGTTTCATAGTCGATGTTGAGACACGGGCCACAACCTTGGGTCCGGATCGACGCACCTCTCAATCGCCCGAGATTCTATTTCCGCATAACGTGTGACCTTGCTCACATTACGGATGAATAACGGAACGGACACAACCGGACATTCACTCGGGCACCCCCACCTACCTGGGAAGAGTCTCCTGCGCTTTGTGTGACGCGTTGTACGTCTTTCGCCACGCCGCGTTATCAAATGGTGACACGAGCGACTCGAGCCGTTACCGTCGTTTTCGGCCGGGAAACTCGGCCACCTCCGGCCCGCCGCGCCAAGCCTTGTCCCGCGGGTACCGGACTTCCGACAGAGCATTCCAGGGACGAGGACGGGGGACCCAAAGTCCTCTGTGAGAACAGAAAAGTTCTCCAGTGGACACCGGTTCGATCGCAAGACCGAATCTTGGGGTGAAGCCAGACCCTTTCCAGCCAGGAAAGGCGAGGCCGGGCGACCTCTCAGCCCGAACCCGACAGCTGACCTCGCAGGCGCGTGTGGAGAGGATTTCGACCATCATGAGCGGACGCCATCGCAAGCCCACCACCACCGGCCGCACTGTCGCCAAGGTCGCCGTCACCGGCGCCATCATGGGCGTAGCAGGAATTGCAGCCACCGGAACCGCAAACGCTGCCCCCGACTCCGACTGGGATCGTCTCGCCCAGTGTGAGGCCGGCGGAAACTGGGCCATCAACACAGGCAACGGTTACCAGGGCGGACTGCAGTTCTCCCCCAGCACGTGGAACGCACACGGCGGCGGACAGTACGCAGCCACCGCAAACCAGGCCACTCGCGAGCAGCAGATCGTTGTTGCCGAGCGTGTTCTCGCAAACCAGGGTTGGGGCGCATGGCCGTCCTGCTCCTCCAGCCTCGGGCTGAGCAGCGGCGCCACCGAGCGTTCCGCTCCGGCCACGACGGCTCCTCAGGCAGCTCCGGCTCCGGCGCAGCAGGTCGCACAGACCGTTGCACACCCGGTCGCCGACGCCATCGATCAGGCAATCGCATTCGCCGAGGCCAACGGCATCCCGGTCGACCCGCAGATCCTCGCAGTCGCCGACACCGCGAAGTCGTTCCTCAAGTAACACCGGCAAGACTGTCCGCTCGGACGCTCGAACATCAAGAAGGCCCGCACCGATTCGGTGCGGGCCTTCTTCGTGTCGAGTTGTTATCGGTTGATGACGGTGTGCGGGTGTACGTAAGGAAGTGACTCCACCGGAACCGGAAAGGTGGTGTCCTCGCCGAAGGGTGAAAGTCCACCTGCGCGGGTCGATGACAATTCGGTCACTGCGTGATCTCCGTCTGCAGTTTCCGGCCATCCTGGATCTACATAGTGTTGCTTCGAATTGTTGGCCACGAAGTCATTTTGACAGGACGCCGTTACGCCGTACAGACCAGGTCTCTAATCTGATACCTGATGACCGAAACACGTGGCACCCCGGCGGGCAGTTCCGCAGCCGAAAGTCTGACCGATTGGCTCTCGGCGCGCAGTGACGCCGAGTTGACGGAGTTGCTGCGTCTGCGCCCCGATCTGGCCGTACCGCCGCCGAGCACGATGGTGGTTCTCAGCGGTCGGGCACAGCAACGCGCGTCGGTCAGCCGAGCCGCGGACGAACTCGACACCCTCGATTTCGGTCTTCTCGAATTGTTGGCACTGGCCGGCGCCGAGGAAACTCCGATGACGCGGGCGGAGCTCAACAGTGCGATCGCCGAACGCGCCCTGACCGGCAAGGGCAAGGTCACCAAGAAGGCCGTCGACAAGTCTCTGTCGAAGATGCGCGCGTCCGCCCTCATCTGGGGTGTCGATCCCATCAGCGTCGTCCCGGCAGTCATCGGGATGATTCCGTGGCGTGTGGGGCGCGCCCTCGAACCTGCCGAGGCGATGACCGAGACCGAGATCTCGGCTGCGCTCAACGCTCTGGACACCCGCGAGCGGGATCTCCTCGAGACACTCGCCAACTCCAGCCCGATCGGTCGCACCCGCGACGCTGCCCCCGGAACGCCGCCTGAGCGCCCGGTTCAACGACTGCTGGCGGCCGGCCTGCTGCGGTGGCTCGACGAGCAGACTGTCGAGCTTCCGGCGACGGTTCGTCAGGTCATCCGCGGCGAGCCGGTTTTCGATCCGACGACGCTGACCGCACCTGTCATCGGGGGCGACAAACTCAAGCCGGCGGACGTGAACGCCGCAGCAGCCGGCGAGGCGCTCGAGTTGGTACGCCAATGCGAGAACGTGATCGCTGTTCTGGGCGCAGCGCCGGCCCCCGCACTGCGAGCCGGTGGGCTCGGTGTTCGAGAACTACGACGCGTGGCCAAGACGGCCGATCTCGACGAAGCGCGCGTGAGCCTACTTGTCGAGTTGCTCTCGGCAGCCGGACTCATCGCCAGTGGAACACCAGATCCGGCGCCGGTCTCGGACAACGCGGACGAATACTGGACGCCCACGCTTGCGGTCGACGGCTGGCTGAACGCATCCACAGCGCGACGGTGGGAGGTCCTGGCGTCCGCCTGGGTCGACGTACCTCGAGTCCCGTGGATGATCGGGCTGCGCGATTCCACCGACAAGCCGATCGCGGCGTTGTCCGAGGAGGGCCGCGCTCCGGCGGCTCCGCGAGATCGTCAGGCCATTCTGGGGCTGCTCTCCGAACTCGACAGCGGTCAGACCGCGTCGGCCGTCGAGGTAAGTCGGCTGCTGGCGTGGCGACGCCCGCGATGGAGCGGGCGCCTGCGGACGTTCGCGATCGAGCGGACTCTGGACGAGGCCGCCGCGCTCGGACTGGTGGCCCGCGGCGCGTTGTCGTCACCTGGACGAGCCTTGCTGCACGGCGGGGACGCCGAAGCCGAAATGCAGTCCGCGCTACCCGAGCCCATCGACTACATCCTGGTCCAGGCGGATCTGACTCTGGTTGCGCCCGGCCCGCTGGTACCGGACCTGCTCGAGCAGGTGAGCCTGGTCGCAGACATCGAGTCGGCCGGATCGGCGTCCATGTACCGCATCAGCGAGGACAGCGTGCGTCGTGCGCTCGACGCCGGTCTGACGGCCACCGAACTGCATGCGATGTTCGCTTCGAAATCGAAGACTCCTGTCCCCCAATCACTTTCGTATCTGATCGACGATGTCGCCCGTCGACACGGACGACTGCGTGCCGGAGTGGCGGCGTCGTTCATTCGATGTGAGGACGCGTCACTGCTGGCGGAGGTCCTCGCATCCGCAGTGGCTGAGCCGTTGGCACTGCGCGCCTTGGCTCCCACCGTCGCGATTTCGCAGGCCCCTCTCCGCGAAGTCCTGACCGAGCTGCGAGCCGCCGGATTCGCGCCGGCAGGTGAGGACTCCTCGGGCACGTTGGTCGATCTCCGCCCACGTGGGGCACGTGTACCCAACCGTCGCAGCCGACCGGCGTCGAGGATGCCGGCGAGCCCGTCGGCGGATCAGCTGGCGTCGTTGGTCCGCACGATGCGGGCCGGAGACCGTGCTTCCGCCCCCGGCCGCGGCGGAGTGCGAACGGACGGTTCACGGGAGAACAACGCCGCCACCATCGCCTTGCTGGCCACGGCGGCCCGAGACAATTCGAGCGTCAATATCGGCTACGTCGACGCCCAGGGGGTCGCGACGCATCGCATCGTCGACCCCGTCAGCGTGGGCGGCGGACAGCTGGACGCCTTCGACCCCGCGAGCGGCGCGGTTCGCCGTTTCACGTTGCACCGAATTACTTCCGTCAGCCCCGTCGACTCCGGAAAAAAGTAGCAAAAAAGAAGCAACTGGCTTTTTTCTGTAAATGAAGTATGGTCGAGGTCAGTTTGTGATTGCCACTTCGAAAAATGAGGAGCGACAATGGCTGACAAGGCGCCGGGTAAGAACATGAAGAAACCCGCCCAGTCGATCAAGGAACGCCGCGCGGAGAAGCGGGCGAAATCTGCGGAGTCTTCCGAGTTCATCCGTAAGCGGAAGCGGAGCTGACAGCAAAGTCCAGAGAAGACGAGCTGATTGCGAAGCTGACCAATGCCTGCCCCCACCGACACCCTTGTGCACCTGCACGAAACGTTCAACCTGTTCAAGTCACGTAATCGAGGAACTGACGCACGCTCGCGCGGGTACGCAGCGGGCATGACCCTCGCTTCACTCTGCGTCCTCGACGAACACGCTCGGCAATCCGGAATACTTCTATCGGATTTACCGCAGAAAGAGAATCAACCATCGTGAAAAAACAATCCATACCCTGGACCGCATTCAAACGAGACTCGAATCGGAGCTTGATTCCACTCCGGGTGATTCCGAAAAGAATATCGGTTACCGGTCCGGAATTTCCGAAGCTATTACTCATGTAATGGAAATGCGGAAGTCAGTGGTCGCGCAGAAATAGGAGACGCATCGATTAGGCGCTCACCCCAATAACTGCCGCACACCACCGATAAGAAAGACGACCTGGTCCTCGTAGAAGTCGGCAAGCCGCTCCGGCGCGAGCGGCTTGCCACTTCCGCTCCAATCGTCCGCCCGGCTCAACGCCTGGAGGAAGCCCATCAAGGCAATCGCCCAGCGAGTCTCGAGCCGTTCGGGATCGGTAGCAGGAAAAGTACGACGGACCTGGTCGAGAAGATGTTCACGCAAGTGCAGCTCGGTCGCCTCGAGGGCTGGATGGCCCGGTCGTGACATCTGCGGCTGCGAGATCTGCGTGACGATTCTGATCCATCGCATTCCCCGCGTGCGATGGCGAAGGAGCAATGCCTTGTAGGGCGCAGTGACGGCCCGTACCAGCGCCTCCACCGTCGGCGGCGTCTTGTCGGCGGAGAGGGCGTCGACGTTCGCGCTGATCTGATCTCGCACCGACGTTCCCATGTCCAACAGCACCGCTGCGACCAGATCGTCCTTGGTTCCGAAATGGTAGTGGACCGATGACGGCCCGAGACCGGCCGCGGCGTTGACCGAGCGCAGCGAAACTGCATCCAATCCCTCTGTCGCGAAAAGCCGTTCAGCAGTTTTGAGCAAACGCAGACGCGTCGCGTCGCCTTGACGGTTCTGCCGGGAGTCGGTCATACGAACGAGCTTCGCACGGGCTCGACAAACGTCTCAACCGTGGCGAACGCGGAGTCAGAGTGATTCACGGTGTGCTCGCACCCTGTTGTCGCGATCCACCCAGCCGTGGGCGCGTGCGTAGTCCACCATCGCGGAGAACTTCTGTCTCCACTCGGTGTTTCCGATCCGGGCAGCGACGGCTTGCTCCAAGTGGCCGATGTCGAGCCAGACGTGATCCCCCTCGAGTTCCCCCCACGGTTCCAGTACCCGACTCAGAGTCTCGGATCGATCGTCGCCGCCAACGACGACCGAGAGACTGGTGAAGTCGTCGACACTGTTCAGTTCGACGGTCGAGGAGTCGGGGGTGATTGTGACGGCCAGTTGCATACCTCTTCAATACTCCTTCGGAAAGTACTTGGTTCAGTCGATCGACTTGCAACAACGATATCCGACGTCAATGCACCAGATAACGTTGAACTACAGGTGATTACAAATCTCCCACTGTGCGGGAGGCTCAACTTATTGGATCAGTTGATCCATGTTAGACATCTCGATCAGAGCGAGTGATCCAAATCACTCCCCTGTCGACAGGAGTTGTCATCGTGTGGTCCGCATCGTCCATCCGCTTCGGAGCCTTCCTCGCCCCGTACCACCCGCTCGACGCCGATCCCGCCCTGCAACTCAGACGCGATATCGACCTCATGACACACCTGGACCACCTCGGATTCGAAGAAGCGTGGATGGGTGAGCATCATTCGACCGGCGCCGAGATCGTGCCTGCCCCGGACATGTTCATCGCGGCCGCCGCAGAGCGAACCGAGCGCATCCAGTTCGGCACAGGCGTGACGTCTCTGCCCTATCACCACCCGTTGATCACGGCCGACCGCATCACTCAGCTCGATCTGCAGACGCGCGGACGACTCATCTTCGGCACCGGCCCGGGCAAGATCCCCCTCGATGCGCACATGATGGGCATCAACCCGTCGGACCAGCGTCGTCGCCAGGGCGAAGCGCTCGAGGCCATTCTCGCGTTGCTTCGCGGCGAGGTCGTCAACATGGAAACCGACTGGTTCACGTTGCGTGACGCACGCGCACAGCTGCCCACCTACCGCGCGGACGGCATCGAGACAGTGACAGCGTCCACGATTTCCCCCAACGGTTCGGTGCTCGCAGGCAAGAACGGCCTCTCCCTGCTCTCATTGGCGGCGAGTTCACCCAGCGGCTTCGACGCACTGGATCGCAACTGGGATGTGTACGAGAAGGTCTCGGCCGAACACGGCCACCGCGCCGACCGAGCGACGTGGCGTGTGGTCAATCCGATGTTCATCGCCGAGACCCGAGCCGAGGCCGAGCGCGCCGTGAGCCGGCGGATCGGATCGATGGCTTCTTACGTGAATCGACAGACCGGCCAGAACCCGGCCTGGGCAGATACACCTGCCGGAATCATCGATCAGTGGCGAAACGACACGCTCGGCGAGTTCGGTCAGGCGATCATCGGTACCCCCGAAGATGCGATCGCACAGATCGAGCGTCTGATCGAGAAGACGGGAGGGTTCGGCACGTTCTTGATCCTTCACGTCGACATGGCGAGCTGGGAGGACACCAAACGCAGCTACGAATTGTTCGCCTCCGAGGTGGTCCCGCACTTCCGGAAGCGAAATGTCGGGCGTCAGGCGAGCATGCAGTTCGCCGAGGACAATCGCGAATACCTGATCGGCGGGCTGGTCGGAGCGATCACCAAAGCCCATACCGACTACTACGGCCAGCCGGCCGAGACGGGAGCCGTGCGCGCATGAGAGCCGTCCGTTTCCAGCAGGGAGAATTCGCGGTCACCGAGATCGCCGACCCGCCGCCGTTGGCACCCCATCAGATCCGCATCGACGTCGTCGCCTGCGGGATCTGCGGCAGCGACCTGAGCATGTCGAAGGACCCGTGCCGATTCGTCGAGGTCGCGCACGACGGGGGCTACCCGCTCGCCACCTTCGATCCGGACGCGCCAGTGGTACTGGGGCACGAATACGCGGGTATCGTCTCCGAGACCGGTTCTGCAGTAGACGATTTCGCGATCGGCGATCGGGTGGCCGGCATCGGCTTGGCCACCGACACCGCTACCGGGATCCCGACGATCATCGGCTACTCGAACGAGTACCACGGCGCGTTCGGCGATCACATAGTCGTCGACGCGTTCTGGGTCCGCAAAGTTCCCGACCACCTGTCACTCGAGCACGCCACACTTGCCGAACCTCTCCACGTCGGCGAGATGCATCTCCAACAGTCCGGCCTCACCTCGGCCGATTCGGCGCTCGTCATCGGTTGCGGAACGATCGGACTGGGCGCCATCGTCGCCGCGAAAGCGCGCGGAGCGCAGATCGTCATCGCGTCGGAGCCCTCCCCCAAACGACGCGAGCTCGCCGCGAAGATGGGCGCGGACATCGTCGTCGATCCGGCCGAGCAGGATCCGATCGAACTGTGGAATCGAATGATCGCCGAAGGCAACCAGCTTGTCGGCCAGGCCGCGAACGGAGTTCTGATCGCCTACGAATGCAGCGGGCGGGCGGGAGTCATCGGAGAACTTATGCACACTCTGCCGTTCAACTCGCGGATTCAGGTTCTGGCTGCGCCGTTCGGCGACGAGACGATCATTCCCGTCGTCGGGCAGTTCCGGAGGATCTCGATCAACTTCGGTCACGGTCCTTACGAGAATGCCTACGACATCACCCTGCAGAGGCTCGCCGACGGCGAGATCGACGCCGAAGCGATCATCACCGGCAGGGTCGGTCTGGATGGAGTCTCGGACGCTTTCGCAGCTCTGCGCGCACCCGACGAACACGTGAAGATCCTCGTACTACCCGCGGGCCTCCCGGAATAGCAGTCGATCCTGCCCTGTTGACGTAGGGGTGCTCGCACCCGGGCACCTCTACTTCGGGCTGTGCGAGCGTCGCCTGTTGGCGTCTGCGCCCCGATACCAGGACAATGGCAGGGTTGGCGTCAGCCGACAACGCGGCGCAACGCTCTGTGGCTGCCGCGTTTGCTTCACTAGGAGGATTCCGTGACCGACGGACCGTTGATCGTCCAATCCGACAAGACGCTGCTGTTGGAGGTCGACCACGAGCGCGCCGGCGATGCCAGGCAGGCAATCGCCCCCTTCGCGGAACTCGAACGGGCCCCCGAACACGTCCACACGTATCGCATCACTCCCCTGGCCTTGTGGAATGCCCGCGCCGCCGGACACGACGCCGAGCAGGTTGTCGACGCGCTCGTGTCGTACTCACGATTCGCGGTTCCACAACCGCTGCTGGTCGACATCGTCGACACGATGGCCAGGTACGGACGCTTACAGCTGGTCAAGAGCCCGGTGCACGGCCTCATCCTGGTCAGCCTCGACCGCGCAGTCCTCACCGAGGTGATGCGACACAAGAAGATCTCGCCGATGCTCGGTGAGAAGGTCGACGACGACACCGTGATCGTCCACCCGAGCGAACGCGGCCGCCTCAAGCAGATGCTGCTCAAGGTGGGCTGGCCGGCCGAGGACCTCGCCGGCTACGTGGACGGCGAAGCGCACCCGATCGATCTCGCTTTCGAAGAGGGCCACTGGGAACTGCGCGACTACCAGCAGATGGCAGCGGATTCGTTCTGGGCCGGCGGCTCGGGCGTCGTCGTGCTGCCGTGTGGCGCCGGCAAGACGATGGTGGGCGCCGCAGCGATGGCAAAGGCCAAGGCCACCACCCTCATCCTCGTCACCAATACCGTTGCCGGTCGTCAGTGGAAGCGTGAGTTGATCGCGCGTACATCGTTGACCGAGGAAGAAATCGGCGAATACTCCGGCGAGCGCAAGGAGATTCGGCCGGTCACGATCGCCACGTACCAGGTGATCACACGTCGCACGAAGGGCGAGTACAAGCACCTCGAACTTTTCGATTCCCGAGACTGGGGATTGGTGATCTACGACGAGGTACACCTGCTCCCCGCGCCGGTCTTCCGGATGACGGCAGACCTGCAGTCACGCCGCCGTCTCGGCCTGACCGCGACGTTGGTTCGTGAGGACGGACGCGAAGGCGACGTCTTTTCGCTCATCGGACCCAAGCGCTACGACGCTCCGTGGAAGGACATCGAAGCGCAGGGCTGGATCGCACCGGCAGACTGCGTCGAGGTGCGAGTGACGATGACGGACGCCGAGCGCATGTCCTATGCCGTCGCCGAACCGGAGGAGCGCTACAAACTGTGCTCGACGGCTCACACGAAAATTGCGGTCGTGAAGTCGATCCTGGCCAAGCACCCCGATTCTCCGACTTTGGTGATCGGTGCGTATCTCGATCAGCTCGACGAACTCGGCGAAGCCCTGAACGCCCCGGTGATCAAGGGATCCACCAAGAACAAGGAACGCGAGATCCTCTTCGATCAGTTCCGTAACGGTGAGATCCAGACGCTGGTGGTGAGCAAGGTCGCGAACTTCTCGATCGACCTTCCGGAGGCATCTGTCGCCGTGCAGGTTTCGGGAACCTTCGGGTCGAGACAGGAAGAGGCTCAGCGACTCGGACGCCTACTGCGACCCAAGCACGACGGCGGTCAGGCTCACTTCTATTCGGTGGTCTCGCGCGACACTCTCGATGCGGAGTACGCGGCACATCGTCAGCGATTCCTCGCCGAACAGGGCTACGCCTATCGGATCACCGACGCCGATGACCTGCTCGGACCTGCCATCGGCTGAGCATTTCTGCAACACGTTGCAGAATCAAATGGACATACGTCCAGTTATCTGTAGAGTGTCCCCTGTCACAGTTGTGTCCATCGGCCGGGGGTCACCAGCACCATGCGCTCAGTTCCACGTCTACGGGGTCGGCTCGCCGGAACCATCTCGCTGCTGACTGCCGCCGTCGTCGTCGCCGCGACCGGCGTCAGCGCCGCGGCACCGAGTCCTGCTCCTACTGCGCAGAACTCGGTGTACGCACTTGCGAACGGTTGCTTCGCACTTCGTACGGAGTCCGGCGATTTCGTCCGTCGTGACGGGTCGGCGTACCTCACCGACGTAACGAAAGCCGCAGACGCCGAACCGTTCCGACTACATGCGGCCCAGTTGGGTCGATTCATGCTGTACGGCCCGGACGGGTCGATGCTCTCGCACGACGGCGCAGACTCGGTGCTCGCCACTTCCGAAGCAACTCCGTCCACCGACTGGACCGTGATGTCCACTGGCGAGTCCTTCGTTCTGACAGCGACCTCGAACGGCCGACAACTGATCTCGCGAGATTTGATGCTCACGATGTCCGATCCCGGTGACGTTCCCGAATCTGCGTTCACGCTGATCCCGCGCGACGGCTGCGCCGACTTCCCCGAAGCGGAGGTGGGCGCAAACGGCGTTCCGGGAGAAATCGGACCGAACGGTGAAGTCACCGGATTCATCGACACACACGTGCACATGAATGCTTCCGAGTTCATGGGCGGAAACCTGCACTGCGGCCGACCTTTCGATCCTCAGGGCGTCACCGCAGCGCTCGTCGACTGCCCGGACCATCAACCCGACGGGATACCGGCGCTCCTCGAAAATGTTCTGTCGTACGGCAATCCCTTCGAAACTCACGACACCACCGGCTGGCCGAGTTTCACCGACTGGCCGGCGCACGATTCACTGACACACGAGCAGACGTACTACAAGTGGGTCGAGCGGGCCTGGCGTGGCGGTCTGCGAATCTTCACCAACCTCTTTGTCGCCAACCGTGTCCTGTGCGAGCTGTATCCGAGTAAACGAAATCCCTGTGACGAGATGGAGACCGTCCGGATCCAGGCGCAGCAGACACGCGAACTCCAGGACTACATCGACGCCCAGTACGGCGGTCCCGGCCGGGGTTGGTTCCGCATCGTGAGCTCCCCTGAACAGGCCAGGCAGGTGGCCGCCGACGGAAAGCTGGCCGTCACCCTCGGGGTGGAGGTGTCCGAACCCTTCGGTTGCTCTGTGCGCAACGGTATTCCGCAGTGCACCGAGGACGACATCGACCGCGGCCTGGACGAGTTGTACGACCTCGGTGTCCGGCAGATGATCGTCACGCACAAGTTCGACAACGCCCTCGGCGGTGCCCGTTTCGACGGCGGCGTCACCGGAGTGGCCGTCAACATCGGCAACTACCTGGGCACCGGGGAGTTCTGGCAGTCGGAACCATGCACCGGCGTTGCCGAGGACAATGTGCTGCCCACCAAGGTCGACGGCGCACAGAATCTTCTCGCGGTACTCCCACCCGGAGTGACGCTTCCGGTGTACCCCTCTGGTCCGCAATGCAATTCGCACGGCCTGACCGACCTCGGCGCGTACACGATCCGAGGTTTGATGGACCGAGGGATGATCGTGGACATCGATCACATGAGCGTCAAGACCGCCGAAGCGGCTCTCGATATTCTCGAAGCTGCGAATTACTCCGGCGTCGTTTCCAGTCACAGCTGGAGCGACCCGAGCCTGTACAAGCGGATCTACGCACTCGGCGGATTTGTCGCCCTGTACGCCGGACAACTCGACGCATCGGACGAAAAGCCCGAAGAGCGTGGGTTCATCGACCAGTGGCGGGACGCACGGGCGATGCGAAGCGAGAACTACTACTTCGGTTTCGGCTACGGCGCCGACACCAACGGCTTCGGGCCGCAGGCCGCACCGCGCGGCGACGCCGCAGAAAATCCGCTGCAATATCCGTACACCGCCTTCGACGGCACGGTCATGGACCAGCAGCGCGCCGGCACCCGGGTTTTCGACGTGAACACCGACGGCGTTGCCCAGTACGGGATGATTCCCGACTGGATCGCGGACATGCGTATTGCTGCGGGCGCCGACGGCGACACGATCATCGAGGACATGAGCCGTGGCGCCGAGGCTTACCTGCAGATGTGGGAGCGCGCGCGAAACTAGCTACGCTGGTGGACGGTCCCCGGGAGATCGGGGGCCGGTCCTAGATCGTCCGGCACCACCCGAAGGAATTTTTCGTGGCTGACTTCCAGTTCACCGTCGACAAGGCTCACGCCAAGTCGGTCAACGACACACTGGCCGATGTACGCCGCCTGCAGATTTCTGCGGTGATCTTCGCGATCGTCCTCGCCGCGGTCGGGGCCTGGTTGATCAGCATGGGCGAGGTGTGGTCCATCATCATCGGCGCAGTCCTCGCCATCGGTGCGGCCAGTTCCCTGTGGGTTGCCGTGTGGGCACCTCGCAAGGTGGGAAGCGTCGAATCTCTGTATGCGGACAACCCACTGGTTCCCGCGATCGTCACCGAGGTTCACCCTCGAGCGGCGACCTTGACGGCATTGATCGACATCGCGAAGCCTGCGGCCGGAGCACCGCAGTACGCGCTCGTCAGCCGCAACGTTCGACTCAATCCGAAGTGGCGAGTCGGCGACCGCATTCCGTCGGTCGCACTGCGTTCGGATCGTTCCACCCGCAGCAAGGCTGACACGTGGCAGATGGTCAGTCCCATGCCGATCGAGTGGGGGACCAAGGACTCGGCAGTGCTGGCACGCGCGATCGCTGCTGTCAGTGCGAGCGAGTGGAACTTCCTGCAGAGCCGGATTCCCGATTCCGAAGAAGTTCGCACCCACCCCGATCGCCGGGTTCTGATCAACCCGGCCGATCTTCCTGACTCACTGCGCTAGCCCCAACGGTTACGCGAGCGCGGGCAGCACTTCCTTCTCGAACATCTCGATTCCCGACGTGTCGTACGCGGCCTCGGGGAAGTAGAAGATTCCGTACTCGAGTCCCTGTGCCTTGAGCGCCGACAGGTTCTCGATGATCTGCTCGGGTGTACCGACGGCGGGCATTCCGCGGAACGCATCGAGCGACGCATCGGCGGCAGCTTCGCCGACCAACGGCGTCAGTCTGTCCTTCAGTGTCTCCAACCGCTGAGCCACCTCGGATTCCGTCGCGCCGATGGCCACGTTGTAGTTGGCCGAACGGACGATGGCGTCGAAATCGGTGCCGACGGTGTCGCAGTGCTTCTTCAGGATCTCGGACTTGTGCGCGAAGCCGGCCGGGGTGCCGTCGAAGTTCGTGTACTGCGCGTACTTGGCCGCGATCTTGAGTGTGACCTTCTCGCCGCCACCGGCAACCCAGATGGGAATTCCGCCCTCTTGCAACGGAAGTGGACGGCACAGCGCTCCGTCGACCTGGTAGTACTTGCCGTCGAGCGTCGCGCTGCCGGTCGACCACGCCTGCTGCATGATCTGGATTCCTTCGTCGAGGCGGCCCAGACGCTCACCGGCAGAGGGGAAGCCGTAGCCGTATGCGCGCCACTCCTGCTCGTACCAGCCGCCGCCGATGCCCATCTCGACGCGTCCACCCGTGATCAGGTCGGTGGTCGCGGCGACCTTGGCGAGGTACGCCGGGTTTCGGTAACTCATGGCGGTACACATCTGGCCCAGTCGGATACGCGAGGTCGACGCACCGAGTGCGGCCATCAATGTCCACGCCTCGTGAGTCGCTTCTTCCGTCGGCTGGGGAACGGTGTGGAAGTGGTCGTAGACCCACACCGACTCCCACGGCCCTGCCTCCGCGCGCAGCGTGAAGTCCCGCATCACCTCCCACTGCTTCGCGGGGTCGATGCCGACCAGGTCCAGACGCCAGCCTTGAGGTACGAACAGTCCGAATCGCATGTAGCGAGCCTACCTACAGTTTCCCGACGCGCGACCGGGGTGACACCCGCGGAGAGTAGACCGGAATGAAGCGGAACATCATCGCCGCGCCGGCGAACGACGTCGCGCCCAGAGCGGCGAATGCCCACCCGAGTGGGAGCACCGCGGCGAGTAGACCGATCGCGAGCGGCCCACCGAACATGCCGGTGTCGTGCGTCAATCGCCATGCAGCGAGGAACTCGGCGCGTTCTTCGGGCGGGGCGATATCGGCACCGAGGGTCATGATCACGCCGTTGCCCAGTCCGTTGCCGATCCCCATCACGACAGCGACCACGGTCAATCCCACTGCACCCGTCGAGAACGGCAACAGTAGGTACGACACACCGATCACCGTCAGCGAAGGCACCGCGACCAGCCTGCGGCCGTATCGGTCCATGATGTGTCCGGCCGGGTACGAGCACAGCAGGTCCACGGCCGCACCGATACCGAAGATCACACTCACCTGGGCTGCATCCAATCCGAGGTGCAATGCCCACAATGGAAGAACGGCCTCACGCGAAGCGCGGGCGGCGCCCATCAGAAGGGAGCCTGTCCCGAGCGTCGACAGAGCGGCACGATGACGGCGAAGGATCTCCGGGAGCGTAACGTGTCCGTGATCGCTGTTGCCTGCCTGCACCTTTCGTGGCGGGTCGGGAACGCGGGCCATCAGCGCCCCGGCGAGCACGACGCCCACCAACTGGACAAGGAATCCTCCGCGCGCTCCCACCAGGAGAATCACGCCGGCCCCGATGAGCGGTCCCAGGAAGAAACCCAACCGCCACATCGCAGCGAACGACGACATTGCTCGGGCCCGTAGACCGAGTGGCACGGTCTCGGCGAGGTAGCTCTGCCGCGCAAGGCCCCACACCGCATTCGCCAATCCGGTCAACAGTGCGCCGATACCGAGCATCCACGGAGTCTGTGCAAGGAGACAGATCACCACTCCTGTTGCACCCAAGGAACTTCCGCCGATGATCGACCTGCGCTCACCGAAACGCGACACGATCCTGCCGGCGGGGAGGTCACCGAGTACGGCGCCCAAACCACCGAGTGCAACGATCAGGCCGGCGACGGCAACCGAGGCACCCAGGTCGCGCGCGGTGACGGCCATGATGGGGGCAGCCGCACCCTGACCGATCCCGAAGATCGTCGCCGGTACGAAAACCGTTGTGACCAGTGGCTTGAGACCGGCAATCGCCGGCTGTTCCTTGGGCAGTGTTTCCGTCACGCGCTCACTTCTGCCGCGTCAGCGGCCCGCGAGAACCGATTCGCCGGACGATCGAGGCCGTAGTGACCCCGCAGGGTGGATTCCGTGTATTCGGTCCGGAAGAGCCCACGCGCCTGCAGAATCGGCACGACCCGGTCGACGAACACCTCGAGCCCTCCGGGCAGATAGGGCGGCATGATGTTGAAGCCGTCCGCGGCGCCCTTGTCGAACCATTCGGTCAACTCGTCCGCGACCTGCTCCGGTGTCCCGGCAAATGTCCGATGCCCACGGCCACCCCCGAGTTTGCCGATCAGTTCACGGACGGTGAGGTTTTCGCTCTCCGCAAGGTCTTTGACGAGCTGGTATCGACTCTTGTTTCCTTGGATGCGATCGATGTCCGGCAACGGGGGCAACGGGGCATCCAGCGAATGCTCTGTGAGGTCGACGCCCACCATGTTCGAGAGTTGGCGCAGTGAGTACTCAGGTGAGATGAGATCCGTGAACGACTGCTCCAGTGCCTTGGCTTCTTCTTCCGTATCCGCGATGAAGGGAACGATGCCTGGCAGCACCTTGATCTCGTCGGGACTACGCCCGTACTTGATCAGCCGCGCTTTGAGGTCGGTGTAGAAATCCTGCCCCTGCTCGAGTGTTCGTTGAGCGGTGAACACGGCCTCGGCATACTTCGCCGCGAAGTCCTTACCGCTCTCGGAGGAACCGGCTTGCACGAGCAACGGACGTCCCTGTGGAGACCTCGGCGAATTGAGCGGGCCAGCCACCGTGAATCGTTGACCGTCATGGTCGATGCGATGGACACGATCAGGATCGGCGAAGATTCCGGCCTCTTCGTCCAGGACAACTGCCCCCTCTTCCCAGCTGTCCCAGAGTCCGAGCGTCACGTCGAGAAACTCCTCGGCGCGCTCGTAACGACCGCTGTGCGTCGGTACCGCATCGAGGCCGAAGTTCGCGGCCTCGTCGGCGCCGGCCGACGTCACGATGTTCCACCCGCCTCGTCCGCCACTGATGTGATCGAGGGAAGCGAACTTCCTTGCGAGAGTGTATGGATCGCTGTAACTGGTCGACGCGGTTGCAATCAGCCCCACCTTGTCGGTGGCCGCCGCGATCGCCGACAGCAAGGTGACGGGTTCGAAGATCGCCTGGGTGTTGTACTTGACCCGCGGGCCGACTGCTAGACCGTCGGCGAAGAACACCGAGTCCAGCTTTCCACGCTCGGCGATTCTCCCCAATTCCTGGAAGTGCTTGACGTCCAGGAGGTTGGCCGCATTTGTGCGTGGGTGGCGCCACGCCGCCTCATGATGGCCGACGCCCATCAGGAAGGCGTTCAGATGAAATTGTCGTTCGGACATGAGTTCGCAGAATCTTTCCGTGAATGTGTGGTCAGGTGGTGACGCGCCAGCGCGAGAGCCGACGTTCGATCAGGACCAGAATCGCGTTGATTGTCAGACCCAACAACGAGATCGCGACGATGCCCGCGTACATGTTCGGGATCTGGAAGTTGAGTTGTGAAGCGGTGATCAGATACCCGAGACCGGCTTTGGCCCCGACCATTTCGGCGGCGATCAGCACGAGAATCGACGACGCGGCTGCCATGCGGATACCCGTGAAGATCGTGGGAACAGCGGCGGGCAGAACCACCTTCTGGAACAGCCGAATCGAGGAGAACCCCAGCGAGGCAGCGGACTTGATCAGCAGGGGGTCCACTGTTCGCACACCGGAGATCGTGTTGAGCAGAATCGGGAAGGTGCAGGCGTAGATCACCAGGGCGATCTTCGATTCCTCACCGATTCCGAGAATCAGCACGAAGACGGGAAGCAGAGCCAAGGCTGCTGTGTTGCGGAACAATTCGAGAATCGGGTTGAGGAAGTCGGAGACCGGGCGGTACCAGGCGATCGCGATTCCCAACGGAATCGCGATCGCGATGGCCACGAAGAATCCGGTCAGCGCACGCGTCAGACTGGCCGAAACATGCTCTTGCAATTGTCCGTTCTCGGCGAGAGTGAAGAATGCGGACACAACTTCGGTGAAGGGCGGGAGGAAGACCTTGTCCACCAGCCCGAGCCGAGGTGCCGCTTCCCAGATCCCGAGGAAGATCGCGATCGCAATCGACGGCTTGGCAATCCGCCAGGCGGTGGAACGAATGTAGCGCGCCGCCTTGCCGCCGGCCTGGCTCCGCTGCGCAATGTCAGGTGTTTTGTCGGCCAACGGTTTCGGGGTGGCGACCACCTCCGGCGTCGCCAATGCGCTAGACATGTGCAACCTCCTTGGCAGGATCGAGTTCGCCGGCCCGAGCGCGCTCGACTTCACCGTGCAGCAGCGTCCAGATCCGGTGCCGGAACACTCGGAACTCCTCACCTGATCGCACGTCGTCGCCGGACCGGTCGATGTCGATGTCGACGATCGTCTTGACGCGCCCCGGCCGCGAAGTCAGTACTGCAACACGTTGCCCGAGGTAGATGGCCTCGTCGATTCCGTGGGTGATGAACAAGATGGTCTTGCCGGTGGCCTTCCAGATGCGCAGAAGCTCGTCCTGCAGCGACTCTCGCGTCTGTGCGTCCAGCGCAGCAAATGGTTCGTCCATCAGCAACACTTCGGGGTCGAATGCCAGGCTGCGGGCGATCGCGACTCGCTGCTTCATTCCACCGGACAACTCGTGCGGATAGCGATCCGCGAAACCTTGCAGACCGACCAGTTCGAGGTAATGCTCGGCGAGCTCGCGTCGCTCGCTCTTCTTCACGCCCTTCGCTTCGAGTCCGAACTCGATGTTGTGACGTGCAGTTCGCCATGGAAGTAGCGCGTATTGCTGGAAGACGATTCCCCGATCCAAGCCTGGGCCCGTGATCTGCTTGCCGTCCAGAAGGATTCGACCGGAAGTGGGCGAACTGAGTCCTCCGAGGAGGTCCAGCAGAGTCGACTTGCCGCAACCACTCGGCCCGACGAGGACCAGGAACTCCCCCGGCGCCACGTCGATGTTGATGTCCTCGACCGCGGTGAAAACTTCGTCGGCCCCACGAATGTCGAACTGTTTGGTGACGTGCTCGAGCCGTAGTTTCGGTTCTGTGCTCATTTTGCTGCCTCCAGTGCCTGTCCGTCAGCGCCGCTGTCGGGTGAATACGTTCCGTTGGCGTACGGGTTGAATTCGTTGGTGTAGATGTCCGACGGCTTCAACTTTCCTTCTTCGAGTTCGCCGTTACGGGTGAGCCAGTCGATCCACGTGCTGATCTCGGTATCGGTGATCGTTCCGCCTGGACCGGCGACCCCCGGGCTCTTCCAGTAGCTGATGAGCTTGGTGTCCTCGTTGCGTCCGCGGCTGTTGATGATCGACGTCAGCTTCGCGATCACTTCTTCTCGTGGGTGCGTCTGCGTCCAGCGGATGGCCCTCGCTGTTCCCTGCACGAAATCGGCGACCGCCTCCTTGTTCTGCGCGATGTAGTCGTCACGGAACACCAACGTGCCGTAGGTGAACGAGCCGAACAACGATTCGTCCGTGAACAGCTCGCGAAGGCCACCACGTTCGAGCGCGGAGTCACGGAAGACCGAGCCGAGGGTGGCGACGTCGATCTGTCCCTGCCGCAACGCTTGTTCCGTGTTGACCGGCGGAACCACGATCAGTTCCACCTGCTTGATCTCGTCCGGTGTAAGCCCCTCCCGCGCAAGCCATTCACGCACGACGAACTCGTGGTGCGCACCGAGGGTGTTCATCCCGACCTTCTTGCCGATCAGGTCCTTCGCCGATTTGATCGGACTGTCGTCGAGAACGTAGTAACCGTTGAAGCTCTCCTTGTCCGAGCCGTAGTACCCGATGACCGAGGTGATCGGTGAACCCGCGGAAGCCAACTTCACCACCGCACCGTTGAACGCTCCCCCGAACTCGGTTTGACCGGTCGCTGCGTTCTGAATGCTCTGAGGGCCGCTGGTCGTATCGCCGATCCAGTTGAGCTCCACGTCGTTGAAGTAGCCGAGGTCAGCGGCCAGTTCGGGGTAGATGACCTGTCCGGTGCTGCCCTCGTACCGCAGGACGGTCTTGCCGTCGGCGGTCTTGACCACTTCGTCGGAGGAGCCCGAGCAGGCAACGGCAAAACTGGACAGAGTGACAAGAGCGACGACCGCGGCTACCGAGCGCGCGAAACGAGGGCGAATCATGAAGTTGCTTCCTGTAGAAGATGATTGGTTCAGTTCTCGGCTACACCTGTCCGGAGCGCCGTGTGCGGCGCTCGGCACAGGCAGGTGTGGGGAATGTCAGTTCAACGACAACAGTTGAGCGACATGAGCGGGAAAGACCGAAACACGTGAGACTCCAATGAATGTGCAGACAGGATCGAGCCGTGAGCAGTGCCGAAACCATACGTCGGCACCCACTACCTGGGTCAACGGTTACATTCATGCCGGATTTAATGTGTGAGGTCCGTATCATGAGGGCATGCTTTCGCCGACGACTGCGCAGGACTTCGAGCAACACCGTGGCCACCTGACGTCGGTGGCCTACCGTCTCACCGGAAGTTTCAGCGACGCTCAGGATGCGGTGCAGGAAGCGTGGATACGGCTTCAAGTTGCCGAAAACACGCGAGGCGACGAGTTGCAGATCCGCGAACTGCGCGGATGGCTCACCACAGTTGTCGGCCGCATCTGCCTCGATCATCTCAAATCGGCCGCGGTCAGACGAGAAAGCTATGTCGGACAGTGGCTTCCGGAGCCGATCGTCACGCCCGTCGACGCCACCGCGGGCACACCCTCAGCGACACCCGATCCGCTGGAGTACGTCGTGAGGCAGGAACAGAATCGTTTTGCTGCCCTCGTCGTCCTGGACACCCTTACTCCCGCTCAACGCGTTGCCTTCGTCTTGCATGACGGCTTCGACGTGCCCTTCGCCGAGGTAGCGCGCATCCTCGACATCGAAGTAGCCACTGCCCGTCAGTTGGCCTCGCGGGCCCGTAAAGCCGCAGTTTCGGCGCCGGTCCCGGTCAGTAGCGAGGAGCATGCTGCCGCCGTCGAGCGATTGGTGACGGCTATCGCGAGTGGAGATCTGAACGCCGTGATCGATGCACTCGATCCCGATGCCGTCCTGATCGGTGACGCAGGCGGAACTACCCGCACGGCCGTCAACGTCGTTCGCGGCAGTGATCGTGTGGCGCGGTTCTATCTGGGGTTGGCCCGCAAGTACGGACCGGCGGCGTTGTTCTCGATGTCGCCAGTTCTCGTCAACGGACAGCTCGGCGGTGTATTCGCCGGCTCACCGGGGGACGACCAGTACCCGCAGTTCGCCGCTCGCGTTGCCGGCTTCACTGTCCGCGACGGAGTCGTGTGCGCGGCCTACGACATTGCGAATCCAGCCAAGTTCAGCGCTGTGCCGATGCTCGATCACACCGAACCCGAACGCAAGTAGCGAGACTCCCATTCCTCGAGGTGTGATCTGGACACCTGCGTGCCGAACCACAGTCGGTGCAGTACATCCGATCCCAGATGATGCAATTCGGTGTGCGTCCTCCACTGCTGCGACGCCCACTCGGGTTCGTTGTGGGCGGCGTCGATCCCGGCCATCGCGCTACCTCGCAGTTCGAAGTCCAGGTCCCGACGAAGCTCCGAAAGCTCCGACCAATTCGCCTGTGGTGCATAGTGCCTCGCGCGAATTTCGGTCAGCAGCTTGAACAGGACGCTACCCGCCCGTTCGTCGACCCAGATCAGAGTGCGTCGATGCGCACCGCGCCCCACCGTCCACAGGACCACCAACGCCACGACGACGCCGATTGCCGTCTCGAGCATGCGGCTGAGGATCAGATGTCGGACGGTCCCGTGCGCACCACCGGCCGCGCCGAGGAGAATCGCGAGGGCGGTGATGAAGATGACGGCTATCCCGTAATTCCGCACCAGGAACAGCTCGATCCCCGCCATCAGGACTGCAAGTACCGCCACCAACCACAGACCGGTCGGACTCCAGGCGTAGATGGCACCCAACAGAATCAACCCGAGGACGGTTCCGCCGATGCGGTGGATTCCGCGATAGGTGCCCAGTATTCGATCCGGTCCCTGATGAAGGACCATCGCCGCGGCGATCACCGCCCAGTCCGGGCGATCGATGCCGAGCAGGACGGTGAGGGTTCCCGCCGCCATACAGGCAATGGACAGCCGAAGTGCCGTCACCGACGCTCGGCTGGACGGATTGCAGGCGCGGAGGAACCGATATCGGATCGTCGGGTCGGGCAGAGGCGGGTGGGCCCCGACCTCGTCGACGTCGAACGCGGGGTCCGCCATGAGCTCCGGATCGTGGTCGTCGGAGATCGCCCTGGCCATCGAGATCTGCGCTCGTTCGAGTTCACGGGTCAACGGGTGGTCTTTCCCGACGATTGCGCCGCGGTAAAGGCAGTGCCACGCGTCGTGCAGCCGAAGTGCTGCAGCGTGGCGTTTGTCTCGCGTGAGTTCGGGTGGGGCGTACGTCGCCTGAGCGTCCGTGTACTCCGCAACGGCCGAGACGGCTGCCTGTACGGCGCTGCGTTCGACAGCTCTCGGTGCCCACAGGATTCCCGTCATCGAGACGACCACCGCGCTGATCCCACCGATTGCCGTCCACATCGCGACCTCGACCGGCGGCTGACCGGGAGTGGCGATCACGGAACTGATCTCGGTGGTGAGCAACAGAAAGAACGCGCCCGGTGGACCCAATCGAAGCGCGTCGACGGTGAAGGCGCAGGTCGACACCACGACGGCCATGATCAGCACGACAAAGACGAGCAGCACCGTCGGCGCTCCCTCGGCGATGGCTCGGTGGACGGGCTCACCCACCGATGCCCCGACGAAGGACAGGATCGTCAGCGCCGTCGCAGCGATACCGACTGCCTTCCACCTGCTCCGGTACGGACGACCCTCACCGTAGATCGATGCAAATGCACCGAGGCCGACCAGGAGCGAAGCAGACCCGAATCCGAGCAGTGTGGCGATGGCCGCCGGAATCGCCAGGGCGAGGGCGACGCGAACCGCTCCGGGGTACCGGTTTCCCACCGGCGGCAATCCGAACAGGACGCTGCGCGCCGGCCGCGGAGCCGGGAGGTCGGACTCGTGACCCGCTGATGTTTCTTCGGGGTCCACTGCCCATCCTTCGCGCCGGCCTGTTCGTGTCTGTGTCGTCCCATTCTTGCGGGCGGCCGACGTGGAATTCGAGGCGGGTCCGGAGGTCGATTCGACCACCCCTTTATTGACACTATGTCAACAGTGTGGATGATAGGTGGAGTCGGATCCGCTCGCGGGTCGCACTTCATCGATCGGGAGAATCACGATGACGCAAGGATCTACCGCAACCCGGACCGCAGAACGACGGTCCCCGTGGATGGACGACGAATTGGAGGCCGTGGCCGACCTGGCAAGGAACTTCTTCGCCAAACACGTCACACCGCATCAGAAACGCTTCGCGTCCCAAGGTTTTCCCGACAAATCCGCATATCGAGAACTCGGGGCGCTCGGGCTCGCCGGCATGTCGATCCCCACCGAGTACGGCGGCGGAGGAGGAACTTTCGCGCACGACGCCGTGCTGTTCCACGAGCAGGTCATGGCGGGTGATCATTCACTCCAACTCGGCGTGCACTCGGGAATCGTGCCGCACTACCTCAATGCCTACGCCGATCACGAGCACAAACTGCGCTGGCTACCGAAACTGGTGAGTGGCGAGTGGGTGGGCGCAATCGCCATGACCGAGCCCGGCACCGGATCCGACTTGCAGAACATCACCACCCGAGCCGTCCGCGACGGTGACGACTATCTGATCAGCGGCGCAAAGACCTTCATCTCCAACGGTCGCAATTGTGATCTGGTGATCATTGCCGCCAAGACCGATCCCAGCCTCGGAGCGCGTGGAGTGTCGCTCATCGTGGCCGAGGTCGATGACAACACACCGGGTTTCGAGCGCGGGCGAATACTCGAGAAGGTCGGACAGAAGGGCCAGGACACCACCGAGCTGTTCTTCGACCGCTTGCGGGTGCCTGCAACAAACCTGCTCGGGGACCGCGAAGGCACAGGGTTTGCCCAGCTGATGCAGCAGCTACTGCCCGAACGATTGATCTGCGGAGTTGCAGCCACTGCGGCAATGGAGCGTGCAGTCGCCCTCACCGTCGAGTACACCAAATCCCGAAACATGTTCGGGCAAACGCTCTTCGATCTTCAGAACACGCGCTTCGAACTTGCCGAGTGCGCGTCCATCGCTCGTATCTCACGAACGTTCATCGACGACTGCATCGTCAAATACCTTGCCGGCCAGCTCGATGCGACTACCGCCGCGATGGCCAAGTACTGGCTCACCGATCAGCAGTGCGCCGTGATCGACCGCTGCGTGCAACTACACGGCGGGTACGGCTACATACTCGAATATCCCATCGCTCAGATGTATGCCGACGCTCGTATTCAGCGAATCTACGCCGGATCGAACGAAGTCATGAAGGACCTCGTGGCGAGATCACTCTGAGCAATCAGGAATCCGCCTCGCACGCCGGCAGAACGTCACGCACGATGGCGAGCAAACTGCGTACCAGCAGAAGGTGCACCTGTTCGCGGTCGAGCGCTCCCGTCACCAGCCACTGCTTACTGGCGGCCTTCGCCAAGCCTCCGTACGCCACGATCATCGAATGAACAGCAGCCTCACTGCCTTCACTCGGTCGAATCTCGAGCGCATCCATCATGCGTCGCGCAGCAACGTCGTCAGCATCCTGCAGGATCCGATCCATCTCGGGATCACGGCGGAGGTCGTCGGACATGACTGTCGAGATCCACATGTCGCGATGACGCCAGGCGACGTCGAGCCACCGATCGATCACGGCGCCGATCCGCTTCTCCTGGCTCGCCGATCGCGGAATGCGGTCCACCGCCACTTCGGGAATGAAGACGAACCGCCGCACGACGTCGAGATACAACTCCCGCTTGGAGCCGAAATAATGATTGAGCAGCGGACGTCCGACCCCAGCCGCCTTGGCCAACTCGGTCATCGAGACGTCGGCAAAAGACTTCTCCTCGAAAACCTTTGCCGCGCTGACAATGATCTGCTCACGCCGGTCTTCGGGACCGAGACGCCTTCCGCCTGTGGCCGACGCGGACGTCATTCTTTTCTCGCGGGCGTGCTGTTGACCGTCGCCTGCGCCTCGACCATGAGCGAAATGTGCTCCACCAAACGCTTTCGAGAGATCTTGGAGGACGGGGTGTGCGCCTGATAGATGAACGCGAGGGCACCGAACAGCCCCACCGAATTGAGTTCGGAGTTCGCGGAGTCGGTTGCCTCGCCGCCGTACATCAGCTCGAGCGACGCGGAAATCGGATTCGTGAACTCCGCCATCAATTCTCGCCCTCGATCCCACAGCGCAGGTTCCGCCTGGGATTCGACGAACATGATGCGTCCACGTCGAGGATCTTTGAATACGTAGTTGGTGAAGGCCTTCACCACGTGGCGGATCAGGGCCGACGGTTCGGAAGGCGCCGCCTCGAGAGCGTCCAGAATAGTGTCACGCGCACCGAGAACGACCTCGTCGAGCACGGCGACCAGCAGTTCGTCACGGTTGGCGAAGCTCTCGTAGAAGTACCGTTCGGTCAGCGCGGCCTCGCGGCAGGTCGCACGCATGGTCGCGGCGGCCGCTCCCTCGGTGCCCATGATCTGCAACCCGGCTTCGATCAGCTGTGCCCGGCGCGCGGCGCGGCGATCTTCCGGTTCCTGCCCACGCCACCTGCGCGGGCCGGTGCGCCGAGCCTCGGTATCCGTCATGTCCCCATGTTCTCACTGACCGGCAGCGCTCTCGACCTCAGGTTATCGCGGCGACCTCCGCAAGCGAACTGACATCGCCCGATGTCAATCAGTTGAATTCTGACATCAACCGCTGTTGACATCACTTGATGTCAGACTTACTCTTCGTTCAGTTGTTCACGCACCAATCAGGAGGCGTCACACATGGTCGACATCGACCCAACCTCGGGGCCATCTGCCGGTGACGAGGAAACTCGAACTCGCCGAACACGAGTCGTCGTCATCGGAGCCGGTTTCGGCGGCATCGGAACGGCTGTCCGCTTGAAGCAGTCCGGGATCGACGACTTCGTCGTTCTGGAACGTGCCGCGGAGCCCGGGGGGACCTGGCAGGTCAATACCTACCCCGGTGCACAGTGCGACATCCCGTCGATTCTGTACTCGTTCTCGTTTGCGCCCAATCCGAACTGGACGCGGCTGTATCCGCTACAGCCCGAGATCTACGACTATCTCCGGGATTGCGTCCATCGCTTCGGACTGGCCGGTCATTTCCACTGCAACCAGGACGTGACAGAAGCTTCGTGGGACGAGCAAGCCCAGATCTGGCGGGTACACACTGCGGAAACCGTGTGGGAGGCACAGTTCCTGGTCGCGGCCACCGGCCCGTTCAGTGCCCCCGCCACACCCGACCTTCCCGGGCTCGAATCGTTTCGTGGTCAGATGTTCCACACCGCGGACTGGAACCACGACCACGACCTTCGCGGTGAGCGGATAGCCGTGGTCGGCACCGGCGCCTCTGCGGTGCAGATCATCCCCAGACTGCAACCGCTCGCGGACACGTTGACCGTGTTCCAGCGGACACCGACGTGGATCCTGCCGCACCCGGATCAGCCGATGACCGGCTGGCCGAGCGATCTCTTCGAGCGGGTGCCGCTCACCCAACGACTGGCACGCAAGGGACTTGACCTGCTCCAAGAAGCCCTGGTACCCGGATTCGTGTACAAGCCGTCACTGCTCAAAGGGCTGGCCGCACTCGGCCGAGCACACCTTCGCCGGCAGGTGCGGGACCCGGAGCTTCGCGCAAAGCTGCTCCCCCACTACGCATTCGGATGCAAGCGTCCGACGTTCTCGAACACCTACTATCCCGCGCTGGCGTCACCCAATGTGGAGGTGGTGACGGACGGAATCGTCGAGGTGCAGGAGCGCGGAGTCCTCACCGCGGACGGCGCCTTCCTGGAAGTCGACACCATAGTCATGGGAACCGGCTTTCGTATGGGAGACAACCCGTCGTTCGACATCATCCGGGGCAAGGACGGCCGCAGCCTCGCGCAGACGTGGAACGGCAGTGCCGAGGCCTTCCTCGGCACCACCATCAGCGGGTTTCCGAACTTCTTCATGATCCTCGGCCCCAATTCCGTGGTCTACACCTCGCAGGTCGTCACGATCGAAGCGCAGGTCGAGTACATCGTGAGCTGCATTCTTCAAATGGACGAGCGCGGCATCGGCAGTATCGACGTCCGGGCAGACGTGCAGAGAGAGTTCGTGCGCGCGACCGACCGCCGACTCGCCACCAGCGTATGGAACGCCGGCGGGTGCAGTAGTTACTACCTCGTCGACGGCGGCCGCAATTACACCTTCTATCCCGGATTCAACCGATCCTTCCGCACCAGGACCAAACGAGCCGACCTCGCTCACTACGCGCAAGTACAACCCGTCTCGTCCGAATCACTCACCACTGCCCGAGAAACCGTGAGGAGCCGATAATGCTCGGCATCAACGCCTTCCGAGGCACACCCGTCGTCGCACCGTCCGGCGCGCGCCGCTACACCGACGAAGCACATGCGATCGCCGCCCGTGACGTCGAATTCGACTGGGACGGCGTACCACTGCATTACGTGCCGAACGAACCGCTGGTCACCCACGTCATCAACTTCATGCATCTCGTGTTGCCCGAGGGAGAGCGGGCCATGTCCGCAACGCTCGCCGAAGCGCTCCCGCTCATCGAGGACCCCCGCCTGCACGAAGAGGTGGTGGGATTCGTCGGCCAGGAAGCAACACACGCGTCGTCGCACAAAGGTGCACGCGAGCATCTTGCGGACCTCGGCATGGACATGAAACCGATGTCACGCCGGATGGACTGGCTCGTGGACAAGATATTGGGCGACAAAGGATTGACCGGAAAAGCCAAGCACGCCTGGCTCTGTGAACGTCTCGGCTTGTTTGCCGCGATGGAGCACTACACGGCGGTGGTCGGGGAATGGCTGCTCACCGATCCCGCCCTCGAAGATGCCGGCATGCACCCGACGATGCTCGACATGGTCAAGTGGCACGGCGCCGAGGAAGTCGAGCACCGCAACGTGGCCTTCGACGCCTACATGTACGTGGACGGTAGCTACGCCCGCCGCGTTCGCACGGCGCTACTCGCCAGCTTCACGTTGTTCGTGTTGTTCATCGCCTCGATGAACTACCTCTTCCGGCAGGACCCGTCGAAGGCGAAGGGCCGCCTGTGGCCTCTGCAACTGATCAGCGCCACTCGCCGCGGCCTGGTCCCGAACATGAAATTCCTGATCACCGAGATTCCTCCGTATCTGCGGCCGAGCTTCCATCCGTCCCAGATCGGGGACATGGACGTAGCCATGCGCTACCTCGCTCGCTCACCTGCCGCCAATCGTTCTTCCGAAAAGAGTGAAGGATGAACAAGACGACTGCCGACCGTCCTCACGACGCACAAGACTTCACACCGACCCGGTCGTTGAGGATTGCCGCACAGGCGACGAGCGCATACCGTCGAATCTTTGCGTCAAGTCCTGCAGCGCAGATACTTTCGCGTCCCAACCCGGTCCGCTACAGCGGATTCGACATGACGCTGGACGTGAAGTCCGTCCGGTTCGAGTGCGCAGACGTCCTGAGCGTCACCTTGACCCCGAGGGAAGGAATCACCCTGCCGTCGTGGATTCCCGGCGCTCACCTAGACGTCATTCTCCCCTCGGGAAGGCAACGACAGTATTCGTTGTGCGGAGACCCCGACGACTTGACCTCGTATCGGATCGCCGTCCGGCGGATCGACGAGGGCGGGGGTGGCTCCCGCGAGATACACGAGTCGCTGAAACCCGGAATGGTTGTCGACGTACGAGGGCCGCGGAATGCATTTCCTTTTGTCACTGCTCCGTCGTACCTCTTTGTTGCGGGCGGAATCGGGATCACTCCGATACTTCCCATGGTGCAACGCTGTCACCGCCGCGGAGTCCCGTGGCGATTGGACTATCTCGGACGAACTCGGGCAGCTATGCCATTCCTGAACGAGATCGAGGAGTATTCCAGCGGCCGGGTAACCATCCGACCCGACGACGAGCTGGGTCCGACGGATATCGGAACAGTCGTCGCTGCTGCGGATCCCGGTGCCGCGGTGTACACGTGCGGACCGGTTCCGCTGATGAACACGGTGCGTGCGGCAACTTTCGCCGCCAACCCGACCGGATCGGTGCACAGCGAGAGGTTCTCCCCACTCCCGGTAGTCGACGGCAAGGAGTTCACGGTGCATCTGGCGCGCACCGGTCTCACCGTCGATGTGGGCGAGTCCGAAAGCGCCTTGGCTGCAATACGACGCGTACTTCCCGGAGTAGCGTATTCATGCCAACAGGGCTTCTGCGGTACATGCAAGGTCCGGGTGCTCTCCGGGACCGTCGAGCATCGAGACACCCTCCTCACCGAATCCGAACGTACTGGTTCGATGTTGACCTGTCGATCACGTTCCACCGGTGGGTCTTTGGTGGTGGACCTGTGAAGGGAAAATTCTCTCTTTCTGCGGCCGAGGCAGCCTTCATCCGCTCCGCTCCGCTGGTGATCACTCACCGGATCGAATCCGAAGCGACATGTGAAAGCTTGTGGCAGACGTTGACCTCGGACGGAGCGCTCACGTCGTGGGCGCACGGGATCACCGGAGCCGACTGGACCTCGGACAGACCATTCGGCATCGGGACTACGCGAACCGTGCGAGCCGGCGCTTTTGCTGCACTGAACGAGCGATTCTTCCGCTGGGACGAGGGGCGCCGGATGTCGTTCTACGTGGAGTCGGCGTCACTTCCGGGGTTCAAACGCTTCGCCGAAGATCTGGTGTTGGAACCGACTTCGACTGGCAGCCGCCTCACCTGGACGTTCGCTGTGCAAGCGCAGCCGTGGTTCGCCCCCATTCTGACTCTGTCCCGACCGATCCTCCAACGCGTCACCCGCGGCTGGGCCGACGGCGCCGTCCACCACACACTTCAAGGAACTCCACGATGACGGCGACCGAGATCGACACGACCACACAGGCGCCCGACGACACAGTGACACAGGCAGTGCGCGACGCCCGTACTGCTTCCGAATGGTGGGCAGAACTGACATTCGAGCAACGCGCTCGTCGACTGGATCGGTGGCGAGGAATCATCGCTCGTCGCGCATCCGAACTCGCCGACGTCGTGCACCGGGACATGGGCAAGCCGCACCCTGACGCGATGCTCGAAATCGCCATGGCACTAGAACATCTCGCGTGGGCGTCGCAGAATGCCCGAAAGGTACTGGGCAGGCGCAGCGTCCGCTCCAGTTTGTTGACGGTCAATCAGGCCGCCTCGGTGGAGTATCGACCTCTCGGGGTGATCGGTGTGATCGGTCCGTGGAACTATCCGGTCTTCACCCCACTCGGTTCGCTCTCGTTCTCGCTGGCTGCAGGCAACGCCGTGGTCTACAAGCCGAGTGAGTTCGCACCGGCAGTCGGGCAATGGTTGGGCCGCGCCTTCGCCGAGGTCGTCCCTGAACATCCTGTGCTGCAGGTCGTCACGGGCGATGGTTCGGTCGGCGCGGCACTGTGCCTGGCCGGTGTCGACAAGATCGGGTTCACCGGATCGACCGCGACGGGCAAGAAAGTCATGGCAGCGTGCGCCGAGACCCTCACACCGGTGTTGATGGAATGTGGTGGTAAGGACGCGCTCATCCTTGATGCCGACGGAAATGTCGGTGCCGCCGCGGATGCTGCGGTGTGGGGAGCATTGTCCAACTCCGGTCAAACCTGTCTGGGCGTCGAGCGTGTATACGTGCACGAACATGTCTACGGCGAGTTTATCGACAAGACAATCACTTTGGCTGCCCGAGTTCATGCGGGTCCGGATGCCGAAGACAAGATCGGTCCGATCACCATGCCCTCGCAAGTGGCTGTAATCCGGCGCCACATCGACGACGCGATGTCGCGGGGTGGACGTGTCGTTCTCGGAGGGCTCGGCTCGATCTCCGGCCAGTACGTGCAACCGACCATCATGGTCGACGTCCCCGAAGACAGCCTCGCCGTCACGGAGGAAACTTTCGGCCCGACGATGACGATCACCAAGGTCGCCTCGATGGACGAGGCGGTGGAGTTGGTCAATGCGTCGCCATACGCATTGGGAGCAAGCGTGTTCGGCAAGGACGGAGCGGCTGTTGCCGATCGGCTCCGATCCGGAGGAGCGTCGGTGAACTCTTACGTGATGTATGCCGCGGTTCCCAACCTGCCACTGGGTGGGGTCGGAGCATCTGGTTTCGGACGCGTTCACGGCCCAGATGGTCTGAAGGAGTTCACCTACGCTCGTTCGACGACCCGGCAACGATTCCGTTCGCCCCTACCACTGACGACGTTTCGACGGACCGCCCGAATCGACTGGCTGGTCAAGGTTCTCATCCGCGCGCTACACGGAAGGCACTGAAGCAATGACGGGACGCTTGTCCGCAATTGCGGGAACAGTCCGCGATCTGGGCATTCCACTGCCCGGACGCCGAATCGACTACGACGTCGCCGGGAAGGTCGTACTGATCACCGGTGGAGGTGACGGTATCGGTGCAGCGCTGGCGCGCACTCTCCACCGGCGTGGGGCCACCGTCGCACTGGTCGACGTCAACGAGAGTTCATTGGCAACGGCCGAGCGCTCATTCGAGTCACAGCGAGTCGTGACGGTGACGGCCGATGTCCGAGATCGGGACGGTATGAAAGCGGCCGCGCGCACGATCGTCGAGCAGCTGGGCAGAATCGACGTCGTGGTGGCCAACGCCGGAATCACCCCTCCCCCGGCAACATTGCGCCAGATCGATCCCGACGCCTTCGATCGTGTGCTCGACGTCAATCTCACCGGCGTCTTCAACACCGTGCATCCGACCATCGACGAGGTGATCCGCAACAGTGGGCACATCGTCGTCGTGTCATCGGCGGCGTCGTTCGCCCCCGGTTTGGGCGGCGCTTCGTACATGATCAGCAAGGCTGGGGTCGAAGCGCTCGGCCGGGCGCTGCGTCTCGAGGTTGCCGGCTACGGCGCTACTGCCGGCATCGCGTACTTCGGGATGGTGGATACACAACTTGCACGCGCAACACTCGACGACGACGAGATCGGGCGCAAACTCGACGCTCGACTACCTGGTCCCCTCCGTCATCGAATCTCCCCGGACCGTGCCGCCACCGTGATCGCCGACGCGATCGCGCGCCGCGCCGCCCGGACCCTTGCCCCCGCTGCCTGGGAACCCTGGGCGTGGGGACGCGGATTCATCAATGTCCTTGCCGACGGTTACCTGGCAAAAGACAAACAGGCACACGACCTGATCCGCGAACTCGAAGACAGAACCACCGCTGCGGCCCCGACGAATGCATCAGCCCTGCCAAAGGCATCCAGGAGAACATCATGACTACGTTGTGTGCAGCCTTCCAGCGAGTGTCGGCGGTAGCGCCCGACGCGGTGGCTTTGCGAGACATCGGCGATGCGCGAACACTGACGTGGCGCGCGTACGGCGAACAGGTTCGCGATGTTGCCGCGGGATTGGCCGGAATCGGCGTGGGACATGGCGATACGGTTGCATTGATGATGAGTAACCGCATCGAGTTCTACCCGATCGACGTCGGCGCCCAACACCTCGGCGCGACATCCTTCTCCATCTACAACACGTCGGCACCCGAAGCCATCCAGTACATCCTCGCCAATTCCGGTGCGCGAGTGCTCGTCTGCGAGGCCCAGTACGTGGATACCGTTCGCCGATCCGGTGCCACACTCGACACGATCGTGGTCGTCGACGCGCAACCGTCTGCCCAGCAGTCCGGCACCCTGACGCTGGAGCAGATGAAGTCCTCTGCTGCAGCCGATTTCGATTTCGAGAGCACCTGGCGTGCGGTGAAACCGAACGACGTCGCCACGTTGATCTACACCTCCGGCACGACCGGCAACCCCAAGGGCGTCGAGACGACTCATGCCTGTCTGTTGTTCGAAACCACCGCCGTCAGTGCTGTACTCCCCGTCGAGTTCGGTGACCGCATCACCTCGTACATGCCGTCGGCGCACATCGCCGATCGGCTCACCTGCCTGTACATGCAAATGGTGTTCGGCACCCAGATCACTGTCGTGCCGGATCCGAGCCAGGTAGCGGCTGCGCTTCCGGACTGTCGCCCCACGATCTGGGGCAGCGTCCCCCGTGTGTGGGAAAAGCTGAAGGTTGCAGTCGAATCGGCCGTCGCCAACGAACCGGACGACGCGCGGCGAGCGGCATTGCAGTGGGCACTCGACGTCGGTCGCACTCGGCTCGCACACTTGCGAGCCGGTGAAACAGTCCCCGCCGAACTGGAAGCGGACTACGCCCGAGCCGATGCAATGGTCCTCTCCGCTCTGCGTGCGAAACTCGGTTTTGCCGAACTGAAGTGGGCCATCTCTGGCGCCGCACCGATTCCGCCGGACACCTTGGCATTCTTTGCAGCCCTGGGAGTTCCGATCTCGGAGATCTGGGGAATGTCCGAGCTGACATGCATTGCGAGCACCGCACCGGCCGAGCCGACCAAGCTGGGAACGGTCGGAAAGTTGCTTCCAGGCATGGAAATGCGCATCGAGGCGGACGGTGAGCTACTGGTTCGAGGACCGTTGGTCATGAAGGGGTACCGCGGCGAACCGGCAAAAACGGCCGAAGCGATCAGTGCAGACGGTTGGCTTTCGACCGGAGACATCGTCACGGCCGACGCAGACGGATACCTCACGGTGATCGATCGCAAGAAGGAGCTGATCATCAATGCGTCGGGAAAGAACATGTCCCCCGCTGCCATCGAGACCGCAGTGAAGACGTCGTCGTCGTTGATCGGTGAGGTCGTGGCAGTCGGAGACGGCCGAAAGTTCAACACAGCGTTGATCACTCTCAGCGCCGACGCCGCGGTCGGAGCGGCACGCTCACTGGGACTTGCGGCCGAGGCCGCGGTACTCGCCAAGGACGCTCGGATCGTCGACATCGTTGCAACTGCTGTCGCCGAGGGAAACTCGCGTCTGTCGAGGGCCGAGCAGATCAAGCGGTTTCACGTACTCACCACGTTCTGGGAGCCAGGCGGCGACGAGCTGACACCGACGATGAAGCTCAGGCGCAAGCCGATAGCCGAGAAGTACGCGTCCGAAATTGCAGCCCTCTATGCGGATTCGGTCGTAGAGGACGTCTACGAGCCTGCGCCCTGCGCATAGATCAGCGTCTCGGTGGCCTTGACCACAAACGTAGCGGCCGATCCCGGAACCAGATCGAGCTCGGCCGCTGCGCTCGCCGTGATGTCGGCAGACAAGCCCGGCTGGCCGGCTTCGTCCTCGGCTCGGACTCGGACGACATCGCCTCGATTTTCGATCTCCGCGATCGTGACCGCAAACGCGTTTCGTGGGCTCCCGTGAGGCGGATCCAGGTAGACCGACACTGCTCGCGGCTCGAAGACTGCCACGGCGGCACTGCCGGCCGGTAGGTCGGTCTCCGTCTGGCCCGCGATATCCACCCCGACCGGACTTCTGAGCATTCCGTCTCCGGCCATCGTGCCGCTGCGCAAGTTGATCCCTGCGATGCGTGCTGCAAATGCACTACGCGGGCGAGTCAGAACTGTTCGTACGTCACCACGTTCGACGACCCGGCCGCCGTCCAGCACGACAACGGTGTCGGCAAGGGCCAGCGCATCCAGAGCGTCGTGCGTGACGAGCACGGCCGTGCGATCTCCTGTTCGGAGCACTCTACGCAGCAACGACCGCAATGCCGGGGCGGAGGCGACGTCGAGCGCAGACATCGGTTCGTCGAGCAGGAGTAGTTCGGGTTCAGCAGCCAATGCCCTCGCCACTGCGACTCGTTGCGCTTGACCGCCGGAGAGCTGTGACGGCTTGCGGTCAGCCAATTCGGCGGCGTCGACTGCGTCGAGCCAGTGGCGCGCGGAATCGGCGGAATCGCGACGCGACCGCCCTGCACTGCGCGGCGCGAACGCCACGTTCGCGGCCGCACTGAGGTGGGGAAAGAGAAGTGCCTCTTGCGCGAGTAGAGCAGTGCCGCGCCGATGCGGCGCCAACGCGACTCCCCTACCGGTATCGGTGAGAACGCGAGAATTCAGTTCGATCAACCCACGCCGCGGGTGATGTAGTCCGGCAACCGCCGCCAGTACCGTCGACTTGCCTGCGCCGTTCGGTCCGAGGACAGCGGTCACCTCACCGGCCGCGACGTCGAACGCCGCAACGACGTCGCGCTCCGGAATCTCGATGTCGACGTGGAGGCCACTCACAACGAACCCGCCGATCCGCGTCCACGCACCGCAACCACGATGACCACCGCGACTACGACCAACACCAGCGAAAGCGCTACCGCTGCATCCGGATCGGTCTCACGCTGGAGATAGATTTCCAACGGCAGGGTACGCGTGACCCCTTGCAGACTTCCCGCGAACGTCAGCGTTGCACCGAACTCCCCCAGTGCGCGAGCGAAAGCCAGCACTGCCCCTGACGCCAGACCGGGAAGCACCAGCGGCAAAGTCACCCGGCGAAGCACGGTGGTCGGGCGGGCTCCGAGCGTCGAGGCTACGGCCTCGTATCGTGTGCCCGCAGTGCGTAGTGCACCTTCGAGGCTGACGACGAGGAACGGTAGCGCGACAAACGTCTGCGCCAGGACCACCGCGGTTGTCGAGAATGCTATCTGGATGCCGAGCACTTCCAGCTGCTCACCGATCAACCCTTTGCGCCCGAACGTGTACAGCAACGCGATACCGCCCACCACGGGCGGCAGAACCAGCGGGAGCAGGATCAACGATCGAAGAACGGACAGTCCCCGAAAATGACTGCGCGCCAACACCGCGGCCATCGGTACGCCGAACAGGATGCACAGCAGCGTGCTCATCGCTGCTGTCTTCAAACTCAGTTTCAACGCGGCAACCGACGATTCGGAAGTCACGAGTTCCCAGAACTGCGACCACTGCACGGTGGCCAGCATCGCGGCCAAGGGAGCGATGACTAACGCCCCGCCGATCAGCGCGGGAAGGTAAATCCATACCGGCAACCCGAGCGGGGCTCGGGCTGACGGTCGTAGGCGTGTCACGGAGCAGCGAATCCCGCGTCACTCAGAACTGCCAGGCCCTTGGGACCCTTCACGAGATCGACGAACTTGGTTGCCGTTTCCGAATTCTTCGAATCCTTCAGCACCGCAATCTGGTACAGGTTGACCACCGTGGTGGCTTCCGGGAACGCGACGGTCTGAACCTTGTCACCAGCGGACTTCGCGTCGGTGACGTAAACGATGCCGGCATCGGCCTGCCCGGACGTCACCTTGTTGAGAACGTCGGTCACCGACGATTCTTCGCTGACGGGCGAGAGGGTCTCGCCGGTGGCCGTCTCGACCTTCTTCGTAGCCGCGCCACAAGGGACCTGCGGAGCGCAGATCACCAGTTGCGTCCCCTCCTTTGCCAGATCGGCGAACGACGCGATGCCCTTCGGATTGCCCGGCGGTACAACAATCGTCAAGGTGTTGCTCGCGAAGTCCGAGGGCGACCCCGCGACGACACCGGCGTCGGTGGCCTTGGTCATGTTGGCGGCGTCAGCCGAGGCGAACACGTCAGCCGGTGCGCCCTGAGTGATCTGAGCGACGAGGTCCGAGGACCCGGCAAAGCTGAAAGTGACCGATGAACCAGGGTTCTCGGACTCGAATTCCTTGCCGAGTTCGGTGAAGCTGTTCTTGAGTGACGCCGCCGCGAAGACGGTGATGCTTCCCGTGGCACTCTCAGTCGAAGTGGTTGTGGTCGGAGCGGCCGACGACGTCTCCGACGAAGAATTGTCGGAGGAACTACAACCGGTCACCAGGGCAAGCGAAAAGGCACCTGCTGCAACAAGTCCGACTACACGCTTCACGAATTTCCTCCAGTATGTTCAAAAACTACGGCGTTTCCACGATGACCGTGGTGGCCTTCACGATTGCGACTCCGATACTCCCGACCTCGAGTCCGAGCTCCCGAACCGCGTCGGTACTCATCAACGAGACGACAGTGAAGGGCCCACACTGCATTTCGACCTGGGCCATCACCTTGTCGGTGACGACCTTGGTGACGAGGCCGGCGAACCGGTTGCGGGCCGAACTCGCACCCGTGAGCGGATCGGCCGGTGCGGGTCCGGCGTTGGACCGGGCGAAGCCAGCCAACTCGGCACCGTCGATGACCTTGCGGCCGGAGTCGTCCGTCGTCGCGGTGAGAAGCCCACCGTCGACCCACCGCCGGACGGTGTCGTCACTGACACCGAGCAGGCCGGCAGCTTCGCGGATTCGAATGTTGGGCACCAGGTGATCGTAGGTCGCAAGTGCGGACCTAACAAGCCGGAATGCTCCGCAGATGCGTGAACTAGTCAATCATGATCACGTATCTGCGGAGCATTGTCGATAGTTGCCGTAGACGAATCAGCGCATCATTCTTCTGCCCAGGGCACACGGCAGGAGTCGGTGCTGAACCCCTGCTCGGTAATCCCCAACGCCGAATACATCCGGGCGCGCATGTTTTCGAGCCCGATCTGATAGGTCAGTTCCACGACGCCCGCTCGCCCGAACCTGCGCTCGAGATCCGCGACCTGTTCGTCCGTCACCCCGTTCTCCCCATGGGGGTCACCGGTCATGGCGTCGGCGTAGACGATCGCGGCCCGCTCGTCTTCGCTGTACTTCGATGAATCCCGGTAGTTCGCGATCTCTTTCAACTTGTCGATGTCCAAACCGTCCAAGCGCGAGAGCATCGTCCCGAAGTCGACACACCACGAGCAGCCGACAGTCCAGGCGACGCGATAGACGGCCAGTTCACGAATGTTCGACGGCAGCACCTTCGACGCCTTCTGCACAGCCATTTCGTGGCGGGCAGCCGCTACGAACAATTTCCAATGGTTGGCCAGGACGGCAAAGGGCTCGGGGACTTCGTCGTACTGCCTGGCGGCGAATTTGTATGCCACTTTGATCAACGGACTGGCTTCTGACGGTGTCACTGCGGGAATGCGAGTCATGGCAAGCCTCCGTATGTTCTGGGGCACCGGATTCGATGCTCTCTACAGAGTTGGACGATGGCGGCGATTCAAACGTGACAAGCACCGCGTCCGAGCGGATGTGAGGATGCGGTGTCAGCCGACTAAGCTGCAAAGATGCCTTCGACGCCCCGCAACCGCACCGTCTCGCGTCTGCAGCCGTTCGCATCCACGATCTTCGCCGAGATGACAGCGTTGGCCACACTTCACGACGCGGTCAACCTCGGTCAGGGCTTTCCGGATACCGACGGTCCTGCGGCCATGCTCGAGGTAGCGCGCCGAGCCATCGCCGAGGGCGTCAATCAATACCCGCCCGGTCCGGGCATGCCCGTCTTGCGTCAGGCCATCGCGGAGGATCGGCGCATCCGCTACGGACTCGACAGTGATCCCGACTCCGAAGTTCTGGTCACCGTCGGCGCCACCGAGGCGATCAGTGCTGCGATTCTCGGACTGGTCGAACCCGGCGAAGAAGTAGTGCTGATCGAGCCGTACTACGACTCCTACGCTGCATCCGTCGCGTTGGCAGGCGCTGTACGTCGCACAGTTCCGTTGGTAACCGCGGGAGACGGATTTGCGGTCGATCTCGATGCATTGCGCGGCGCGATCACCGCCAAGACGAAGATGCTGATCGTCAACAGTCCTCACAACCCCACCGGCACCGTATTCACCGATCACGAACTTCGAGCGATCGCCGAACTCGCGTGCGAACGCGACCTGATCGTGTTGAGCGACGAGGTCTACGAGCACTTGGTCTTCGACGGCCTCACCCACACACCGATGGCGTCGCTCCCGGGCATGCATGAGCGCACCGTCACGGTGTCCAGTGCCGCAAAGACTTTCAATGTCACCGGCTGGAAAACCGGCTGGGCGATCGGCCCGCGCGAACTCATCGACGGAGTCCGTGCCGCCAAGCAGTTCATGTCATTTGTTGCCGGTGCACCATTCCAACCGGCCGTTGCTTACGCGCTCACCAACGAACAGCCGTGGGTCGTCGAACTTCGACAGAGCTTGCAAGGCAAACGCGACGTACTCGGTAAAGCTCTGACCGACGCCGGTTTCACGGTGCATTCCGGTGGCGGCACGTACTTCCTCCTTGCCGACATCAGACCGTTGGGCGAAACCGATGCGGGAGATTTCTGCCGCGCACTGCCCGAGCGGATCGGCGTCGCGGCCGTTCCGGTCGACGTGTTCGCGGACAACCGCGACGATTGGAAGCACCTGGTGCGCTTCGCCTTCTGCAAGCAGGACCACATTCTGTCCGAAGCTGCACGCCGTCTCCACCTGCTCCAAGGAGCAGCGCACCCATGACAGCGCGGACCATCCCGACCGCATTCGTCCACCGCTATCTCGCGTTCTCGCCGGACAACGACGTCGATTTGTCGGGTGCACTGCGCGCTGCCGGGATCGACCTCGAGACACTGTCCGACCCGCGCGCCCGACTGACCCCGACTCAGGTCACCACGTTCATCCAATCCACGTGGCAGATCACCGACGACGAATTGTTCGGCCTCGGATCCGCCCCGGTCCCCCGTGGCACTTTCCGATTGATCTGCCTGACGTTGATCCATTGCCCTGATCTCGGATCGGCCTTCGCTCGAATGTCCGACGTGATCCGTGCGCTACCGGCTCTGGCCCCACTGTCGATCGAGAAGGGCGAGGAAAGCACTCGGGTGAGTTTCGCTGTCCGAGCTCGCGAAGGCGTCGCCGAACCTGATGTCGCAGAACGTGTCACAACCGATTTCGTCCTGATCTTGCTGCACCGATTTTCCGCATGGTTGATCGGAAAGCGCGTCCGACTTCGGGCGGTCGAATTTCCGTACTCGGCACCGGATGCACGGTTGGCGCAGGACTACGACTACATCTTCGGAGCGCCGGTCACCTTCGGCGCGCAGCGCGCGGCACTGGAGTTCGACAACTCGGCCATGCGTGCACCGATCATCCAAACCGAGGAGACGTTGGAGGAGTACCTCCGAGAATCTCCGATTCAGCTCATGTCCGAACGTGATTACGACAGCACTGCGTCGGCGCAGGTACGACGGGTCCTGGAACTCGGGGTGAAGGGGCGAACCTCCACGGCCGAGGAGATCGCGGAGATGCTCTCGATCAGCGTTCCCCATCTGCGTCGACTGCTGCGGCGTGACGGAACATCACTCAATCAACTACGCGAGGAAGTGCTCCGCGACGTAGCCATCGCTGGTTTGCGGCGCGGAGAATCCGTCGAAGTACTCTCGGCGCGATTGGGGTTCTCCGAGCCCAGCGCCTTCCGTCGGGCCTTCAAACGATGGACCGGCGACACTCCGAGTTCGTACCGCTAGCTGACGCAGAACTCGTTTCCTTCGGGATCGGTCATCGTGATCCACACGCTCGGCCCCTGCGCTCCTCGGTGCAGGATCGTCGCCCCCACCGTCTCGAGGTGCGCTGCGACATCCTCGCGCTTGTCGCCCACTCGTATGTCGAAATGGAGCCGGTTCTTCACCGTCTTCGATTCCGGAACCAGTTGGAACAGAACGCGGGGACGTTCGGGATGCTCCGGATCGCTGATGGCCGCACCTTCGCGCCAGACGAGGACTCCCTCGAATGTCGTGGTGTCGGATTCCTTGGCGTGACCAGCGGCGACGAGGCCCCTGATGAAGTCTTCGTCGCTGGGCTCCGCTGCCCACCCGAGTGCTGCGGCCCACCACTTCGCCTGTTCGTGCGGATGTGCCGAATCTACTGTGACTTGAAATTCGTATCCCATGTTCCGACGTTAACGCCGACCACCGACACCTAGTGAAGGTTCAGCCGAGCCCGGGCATCAGTCGACACTCTTGATGGTCTTCATGGTGATCAACGATGTCACCCGCGAGACAGCCGGAAGCCCGCTGAGCTTGGTGACCATGAAGTTCTCGTACGTCGCGAGATCTTTCACCGCGACGCGAATGAAGTAGTCGGGAATTCCGAACAATCTCCGACATTCGATCACTTCGTCGAAGGCGGCGACCTGGGATTCGAAGTCCTCGATGGTGGCCTGGTCGTTGACTCCGATCTCGGCGGTGACGATCACTTGAAATCCTCGGCCAAGCGCTTCCTGACTGACGATCGCGCGGTACCCGGTGATGATTCCGTCGGCTTCGAGCTTTTTCACGCGGCGCAGGCAAGGGGACGGTGTCAGACCCACCAGATCCGCCAACTCGGTATTGGTCAAACTCGAGTCCTGGCGTAGGTGAAACAAAATTGCGTCATCCATGGCATCCATCGCACTATTATTGCGCACTGTTCAATATGTGGGCATTCTGAGCAATCGATCACCTCGATCTTTGTTATAGATTTGCGTCGTGATCGAACCAGCATCGTCGACGGCCGCACCGGCCGTCGAACTCCCACCGCGAACCCCGGCGTGGCGGCACGCCTTCCAGCTGTCGCTACCGGTTGGATTCGGCCTGCTCCCACTTGGGATCGCACTTGGCGTTCTTGTGGTCCAACAAGGGCTCAGCCCTTGGTGGGCAGTCGCTTTCACCTCGCTGATCTACGCAGGATCGCTGGAGTTTCTCGCGGTCGGAATGGTCGCGGCCATGACACCGCTGCCGTACGTCGCTCTGACCGCACTGCTGGTCAACTTTCGACATGTGTTCTACGCCTTGAGTTTTCCGCTGGAAAAGATTCGCAACCCCTTCGCCCGCTTCTACAGCATGTTCGCGCTGACCGACGAGGCCTATGCGATGTCGGTAACTGCCGATCCCAAGGCACTCACCGGACGCGTCATCGTCTACTCCCAGCTCTACCTGCACGGCTACTGGATCGGTGGCGCGATTCTGGGCGCGACAGCAGGACAGTGGATTCCGGACTCGATCGTCGGCCTCGACTTCGCCCTGACGGCGTTGTTCGTCGTCCTCTCGATCGAAGCGATTCGCGCACAAAACGGATTCGCGGTGCCGGTCGCCGCGGTCACCTGCGCTCTGGTCGCCCGGCTCGCAGCGCCGGACCACATGCTGCCAATTGCGATGGGCGCCTTCGTGCTCTTCCTGATCGGGCGCTTTGTCTACGACTCACGAAAGGCGAAGATCGATGCCTGACACCTCGTACATCTTTGCGGCGGTCGCAGTCATGGCCGTGGTCACCTTCGCGCTGCGCGCAATCCCCTTCGCCGCGCTCATGCCGCTGCGCTCCTCCGCCCTGGTCGGCTACCTCGGCATCTACATGCCGGCAGGCGTCATGTTGATTCTCGTCATGTATTCACTCAAAGGGGTGTCGATCACCGCCCCTTCTCATGGCCTACCCGAACTGATTGCTGTGTGCGCCACGATCGCCGCGCACCTCTGGCGAAAGAATGCCGTCCTGAGCATCGTCGTCGGAACGACGATCTACGTCGCGCTGGTCAATACCGTGTTCGCCTGAGCATTTCCCATCGACGAGCAAAATATCTTTACTCCCGAATGGGCAATTTGTAACCTCCAGGCGCTTATCTGAACAGTTGAACACTTATACGATTTCAGTAGCGTGGCCGCCGGCCGCGACTGAAAGATCGGTGAGGTTCGATGTCCACGACAATGACCACGACGGGCACTCGAATCGCCGGTGCTTGGCACAGTCTGGATCGAGGCCAGCGTCGAAGCATCATCGGGATGACCGTCACCGTCGTAGCGCTCAACGTCGTCGGGTGGGCAGTTCTTCTCGGCCTGGTTGTCCCCGGCCACTACACGATCGAAGGCAGTGTCTTCGGCGTCGGACTCGGTGTCACGGCGTACACGCTCGGCATGCGCCATGCTTTCGACGCCGATCACATCGCCGCTATCGACAACACCACTCGGAAGTTGGTAGCGGACGGCAAGAAACCGATGTCCGTCGGGTTCTGGTTTTCGCTCGGACACTCGACCATCGTCTTCGTACTCGTCGCCCTCTTGGCTTTGGGTGTGCGGCAACTGGCCACCAGCCTTTCCGACGACAACTCCGATCTGGAGAAGTGGACCGGCTTGTTCGGCACCACCATTTCCGGCACGTTCCTGATTTTGATCGGAATCTTGAACCTTGTCTCTCTCATCGGGATTCATCGGGTGTACACGAAGTACAAGGCCGGAACCTTCGACGAGGAACAACTCGAGAAGGAACTCGACAGCCGCGGCGCCTTGAACAAGATTCTGGGCCCGGTGATGAAGATGGTTCGCAAGCCCTGGCACATGTACCCGGTCGGCCTACTGTTCGGATTGGGATTCGACACCGTCACCGAAGTCGGGCTGTTGGTGATCGCCGGCGGCGCGGCGGCGACAGGGCTCCCGTGGTATTCGATCCTCGTTCTGCCGATCCTCTTCTGCGCCGGGATGTCGCTTTTCGACTCGATCGACGGATCGTTCATGAACTTCGCCTACGGTTGGGCATTTGCTCAGCCGGTCCGAAAGATCTACTACAACATGGTGATCACCGGACTCTCGGTGGCAGTGGCACTGCTGATCGGGACCCAGGAAATCATCTCGATTTTCACCGACAAACTCGACATTCACGACGGGTTTATCGGCGCCATCGGGAACTTGGATCTCGGCGCGATGGGCTTCATCATCGTCGGACTCTTCGTCGCCACCTGGCTGATTGCTCTACTCGTGTGGCGGTACGGCCGCATCGAAGAACGGTGGCAGGCTCAGTCCGGTGCAGCAGTAGCACGACGAGCGACAGCAGACGAAGCGATGTGAGTTCGACTCGGTCTACGCAGAATCATGGGCCACCCGAAAGCGAATAGCTGATGTACGTCTCGCCCCATTTCAGGTACGCGCTCGACGTCGCCTGGCCGCGGATCTGGTCGTTCTGCCACTGGTAGACAGCGCGCCACGGAAATACGGAACTCACTTGTTCCAAGGTGTACTGCTCACGATGGCCCTGCGCGAATCGCTGTTCGAGATCTTCACGAGTGCGCGGCGGGAAATTGCTGATCAGGTAGGTCCGGCCGAGAGACTCGATGCGCCCTGGCGGCGCAAAGACATCAGCGCTGCGATAAGTGAAGGCCAGATACAGGTAGGCCGCCACCACAATCGTTGCCAGCGCTACCGCGCCGATCTTGAATGCACGTCGAAGCAGGGTCGGCATGGCTCACAATACAATCCAATTCTCCTGTCGAGCACATTCAGTGCGTTTCTCACATTTATCGAAAGACGCATCCCGCGGAGTTGGCGAGATGCAATAGTGGAGTTCGAACGGGGTCAGCCCCGGCTAGGAGAAAACGGTGCGGATACGTCATGCGGTAGTGGGTGTGGCAATCACGGGACTTGTTCTTGCAGTGGCAGGCTGCGGTAGCGGCGACGGCGAAGCTGCCGAGGGACCAGGGATCGCCGTGGCGGCGGAAACCAAGCAAGTTCCCGACCGGGTGACCGTGCATCGACCTGGCCTCATCGACACCAGCATTTCCCCGTTCGACGTGCCTGCATGGCCAGGGCCGCACCCCTCCGAATTCCTCGAGCCCAACCCGCCGTCGGGCGAGAGCGGTGAGATCGCCGGCGACCAAGCTGCGGCAACGTACGCGGCCTCGCTCGACAACCCCGATGCACTATGGAATGTCGGTGGAACGGTGGAGTGGCTGGTTGTCGAGCCGTTTCCCTGAAGGTCTTCCATCGAGGTCTCCGCTCTGACCGACTCCAGACGATCTTTGCGAGTTCAGTCCCGCGACAACGCTGCACAGAATTCACCGGGTTGATCGACATGCAACCGCAACCCATCGATCAGAGTGGAGCTAGATCCCTTCGACAGCCGTTTCGGGAGCGTGACCGAGACGGGTCGGTCGAAGCCGACGTCCACGACAGTGCCGTCGGGCCCCGGTAGAACCAGGCAGTCGTCGACAATCACGTTTGCGGTCTCACCGAATCTTCGGACCATGCTCACCCGCGAAATCCGTGATCGGTCCACCTCGATACGAACGCCCGTGCCGGAACGAAACACCACCGTTCGAGCGGACACGAGATGTGGGTGCACGACGCGTCCGGCAAGCCAACCGCCAATCGCAATCAGCGACAACACCGTTGCAACGAGCAGCACGACGCGAAGCCACTGCCACGGCACCAGGAAGTGAATCGCCACGGCCTCGATCACACTCGCCGCAACAAATGCCACCGGTATCGACATTGTCCCCCTCGCGTAGCCGAAAGTCGCTGTATCACTGGAACCTCCGTCTCTCCGACCCGTCGAGAGCAACCACAGTGATCGGATCACGCCGTACCGCCTGACATGAGACGTGTTGCGACGCGCGCGACCACTTCACGTTGCGCTGGATCAGGCACCAGATCCGCGATCCCAACCGAGAATCCCACGCCTGCGGAGTCTCCGTCTGCGTACACATCGCCGAGCACCCCGTCCAGTGATTCCTCCAGTTCGTCCGACAAGTACGCGATCTCGTCTACAACCTCGGCTACCTCGCGCCCAGCCAGAGCGGCGAAACGACGGTACAGATCGACAATTCTCTTCCGGTCGCCCTCGTCGGACAGCAATCGCGCAGCCGTGGAGAACAGTTCGTGTGGCGCTGCTCCCGAGATCGCCACCAATTCCCACATGTCGCGTTCACGCTCGAACAGACGCCGAACCGAATCCGTCGGGGACGACGCGATCAACTCGTCGAACGCAGACAGCAACTCCACCGGAAGCGGCGAGACCACCCGGCCGGCGCCACGCGCCGAGAGCATTTCCTGGAGGCGCACTCGCTGGTCTGCGAGGACTCGTTGTTTCCGGTCTATCTCCGCGATCAAGGAGGAAAGATCTTCGGCGAAGTCGTCCGGTTCTCGTGCATCGATCGGCGTCGGTTCGATCATCGCGGCAATGGATCCGAGTGGAACGCCGGCGGCGGTGAGCCAACGAATGCGCATCAGCCTGACCAGATCGGGAAGTTCGTAAGTTCTGTAACCGTTGGACAGTCGTCTCGGCTCGGCCAGCAACCCCAGTCGGTGATAGTGCCGAACGGTCCGCGGAGTGGTGCCTGCCGCACTGGCCACGTCGCTGATTCGCATACGAACAGCATTAACTATGACGCTACGTCATAGTCAAGGCCCGGCATGTCGGGCCTTGAGGCATAAGGTCCTGTTCTTCCTGTGTGGAGTTTCGCAGACGAATTTCGCGGGTATTGATCACTTGCGGCGGCGATTTCCAGAGCGAGGGGTCAGCCGCGCAAGGTCTGCCCCCGGCTGTCACTCGCCGGGCGGCGGGCCGCCAAAACCAGCGGGCCGCCAGAAACTATCTGTGCCAGGCGATGATTTCGATGCAAACGACACGACTCGACACCATCCTGATTCTGATCGTCGGGACGGCAATCGGACTGAGCGTCTGGCTGGCTACGCAGGAACCATTCGCGTCGATCGGACTCGGAATCGCAACGGTAGTGATCTGCTGGATCTCTTGCTCGATGATCCATGGCTTCCCACACCGATCGACGAAGGACATGCGTCCGCGCGAGAACCAGGATCGCGAGTCACCGAAACGGCGCTGACGCCGCGTAGGGATGAGGCCAACCGTGGAGGCCCGGACACAGCGAAGTGAGTGGTTCACCTACCGCAGGTGAACCACTCACTTCGGTCAGAGGATCACACCTCGTCAGGTCGCCAGGTCGTGACGGCCCAGATCACAGCGACGTCGAGGGCGATGATCACGATCGACCACAGCGGGTAGTACGGCATCCACAGGAAATTCGCCACGATCGAAAGTGCCGCGATGACGAATGCCATCCCGCGGGCCCACGCCATGCCGACGAACAATCCCAGCGACACCGCGATGCCAATGATTCCGAGCACGATGTGGATCCAACCCCATGTCGTGACATCGAATTCGAAGGTGTAATTGACTCCGACGATCAGCAGATCGTTGTCCGCGAGAGCCGCGATGCCCTGCAGCAACGCGACGATTCCCGCGACGAAGAGCAGGCATGCTGCCGCCACCGTGGTCCCGATGGCAAAGCCTTGTCGGACAGGGTGGTTCGCATGAGATTGGTGCGGAGCAGTCATGACATCCCCTTCTTCGGCGAAATAGCGTGAGAACAGTATTCAAAGGTTCACGCCGCCGGACATCACCCAGCAAGGATGAACAGCCGTCCAGCACTGCAATCAAATTTCATGGGAACATATGTTCGATTTCGGTGTACGGTGGAGTCTATGACCGCCACGATGCAACCGTCTCTGTTCGACAACGGTGACCTGGGCGTCTCTTTGGGCGATCTCGAGGGCACGGTGCAGAGACGTATCCTCACCGCCGGCGCATGGGTCGACCATCGCCCGGCCTGGCTGACCGGATCGGAGGCCGTGTTCGACAATCTGGAAGCTACGGTGCCGTGGCGTTCCGAACGGCGTCAGATGTACGACCGCGTTGTCGACGTCCCTCGTCTGGTGTGTTTCTACGCAGAGAATCAACCACTGCCGGACGCACTTCTCACCGAAGCCAAAGACGCGCTGAGCAGTCACTACTTCGACGAACTCGGCGAACCATTCGCCACGTCGGGTCTCTGTTTCTATCGCGACGGTTCCGACAGCGTTGCCTGGCACGGGGACGATACGGGACGAAGTCGCACCGAGGACACGATGGTGGCCATCCTGTCTCTCGGTGCGGCTCGCCCGCTCCTATTGCGCCCTCGTGGGGGCGGCGAATCCATCCGCTTCAATCTCGGACACGGAGATCTACTCGTCATGGGCGGATCCTGCCAACGCACGTGGGAACACTGTGTCCCGAAAAGTGCGCGGGCCCTCGGGCCGAGAATCAGCGTTCAATTCCGCACTCGCGGAGTTAGATAGCGTCGCGGAGTTCGTCTCGCAGCGCCTTCCGATTGAGCTTGCCGACGGCCGTCTTCGGTATGGATTCTGCAAAAACAACCCGACGCGGCTTCTTGTACGACGCCAGTCGCTCGCCGACGTGCGCGACCAATGATGCTTGCAGTACGTCGTTTTCGACGGTCCCGTCCTCGAGTACCACCACAGCCGTGACCGCCTCCACCCACTTGGCGTCGGCGGTACCCACCACGGCGACCTCACGGACAGACGGATGCGTCAGGAGTGCATCCTCGACTTCACGGGGGTAGACGTTGTATCCGCCGCTGATGATCATGTCCGAAGCTCGGTCCTTCAAGAACAAGAATCCTTCGGCGTCGAACTGACCGATGTCACGGGTGTGAACCCAGCCGTCTTCGGTGAAGGTGTCCGCATTCAGTTCCGGTGCATTGAAGTATCCGGCGATCGCCGATGGCGAGCGGATCACGATTTCACCCGGTTCTCCCTGGGGCACTTCGTTTCCCTCGCCGTCGAGCAGCCTGATCTCGACGTCGATGGCCGGCTGACCACAGGACAGCAGGCGATCTTCCGTGTGATCTTCGGGCCGTAAGACTGCAATACACAGCGGTGCCTCGGTCTGCCCGTAGTACTGGAGAAAACGGTGTTGCCCCCACGCCTGCATCGCCCGTTCGATGGTGGCCAGCGGCATCGGCGACGCACCGTAGATCACGGATTTCAGACTCGAGATGTCTGCGCTCGCAAAATCAGGGCGTTCGAGGAGCATCTGAATCATCGTCGGCACCAGATTGATTGCCGTAGCCCGATGCTCGGTTATCGAGTCCAAGAAGGTCGACGGGTCGAAACCGGGGAGGATGACGGTCTTACCGCCACGCAGCCAGAACGGAAGCACGAAGACACCGCTGGCATGAATCAGTGATGCCGCGTGCAGCATCGTGTCGTCCTGAGTCGCCGGAAGCAGATTGAGCAGAACATTGCGGCAGATGCCGGCGTAGCTGCGCTGAGTGTGCTGCGCGGCCTTCAATGTTCCCGTGGTCCCGGAGGTGAACAGCGTCAGGATCACATCGTCGGGAGCTAACTCGACGTCCGGTGTGTCCGACGGCATGCTCTGTGCTTGGTCGAGCAGCGAACGCTGCCGCGCCGAACCTGTTTCCAGCCCGATGAACGTACGTTCGGGGAACCTGGCGGACAGTTCAGCGGCGCGGTCGGCGAGGTCACTACCGAAGACGACGTGCGAGGTGTCGGTGTCCTCGAGCATTCTCGCGTGCTCGTCGAGCGAGAGACGCGAGTTGAGCGGAACCCTGTTGATGCCGGCTTTGACACAGGCAAAATCGACGGGGACGCTGGCAAGAGAGTTGTTGACCAGCAATGCAACCCGTGCACCACGCCCGATACCGAGGGCGATGAATGTATGCGCCAATCGGCTGCTGAGTTCGTCCACTTCCGTGAACGTCATCGATCGATCGCCGAAAACGACGGCTGTTCGCGATCCGTGCTGTCGCGCACCACGGGCGATCAGGTCTCTGGTTATGGGCATCATGGTTCAGTTTCCTCGTTCGAATTCGGGTTGTTCTCGAACCGGCCGTGCCGGCCGGCGCCCGCGGCGAACGCAGCAGCGCCGCGCACACCCTCAGCGATGACAATGGGATTTCCCGCGACGCCCTCGGCCCGCAGTGCTTCGGCAAGTGGTAGATCAAAAGATCGGTAGGCCGACGCGCGATCCGCGAGCATGCAGAGTTGAGGGAAAGCGGACAACTGGTGCGCAAGCTCCTTGGCTGCCTGGAGTGACTGCCCCACTGGAACAACACGATTGGCCAGTCCGAAGGCCAGCGCCTCCGGAGCGTCGACCGGGCGACCGGTCAAGATCATGTCGAGCGCTCGCCCCTGCCCGACGATTCGCGGCAGTCGCACGGTCCCACCATCGATGAGAGGAACTCCCCAGCGCCGGCAGAAGACTCCGAACACGGAATCCTCCTCGCAGATCCTCAGGTCCGCGAGCAATGAAAGCTCGAGCCCTCCTGCAACCGCGTATCCGCTGATGGCGGCGATCAATGGCTTGGACAACACCAACCGACTCGGCCCCATCGGGCCGGTGCCGCCGCCTTCCGGATGCAACTCATGCACGCGGGCGGGGTCGGAGACTGCGGTCAAATCCGCACCGGCACAAAATGTGCCGCCCGCGCCCCACAGAATCGCCACCTTCTGACTCTCGTCCGATTCGAACTCCAGGAAGGCATCACGCAACTGCGCCGCCATCGGCCCGTCCACCGCATTCTTGCGATCAGGGCGATTCATCACGATGACGGTGACGCCACCGTCACGCTCCACATAGACATCGCCACCTGGTCGATCGGAGTCGGTCACGATATTTCCTCACTGCTCGCGGATAAGGTTTCCCGGTACCCACCATGTCACTTGTAACAGAATTTGTCAGGAGTTGTTCAAAAGTTGTTACAAACTGATCGAGGAATGTCCGCAACCCGAGTTGTGCTGGACCTCGCAACAGCGAGCCCGGACACCGAGTTCAGCACCGCTGTGCTGACCCGGGCCGGCGAGATCGTCGGCGTCAGCGCATCGAGCATTCGCGTGGCAACGGGCCGCCTGTGCCGCGAGAACAAACTGCGTCGTACCGCTCGTGGAACGTACGTCCTCAACCCGGACGGTATCCCCACCTACAGCGAAGTGGAGGGGTGGCGAACTCGTACCGATCGCATACGCCCCTGGGACGGCACGTGGATAGCCGTCGAGCACTCAGCGCTCAAACGTAGCGACCGCACTGCCGCCCGAAGACACGATCAGGCGCTGCGCCTTGCGGGCTACGAGGAGTGGAAGCCCACACTCGCCGTCCGCCCGAACAATCTGCTCGGCGGCACGGACAGCGCCCGCCGCACTCTCCGCCGACTCGGCGCCGCCCCCGAATCGGCTGTCATGGAAATCGCTCACTTTGCCCCCGAGGATGATTCGACAATCCGCACACTCTGGAACTCGGAAGCACTGTTGGCCGACATCGCCGAGGCCCGTGAAGCACTCACACAGGCGCAAACACGCCTGGCGACAATCAGTCGCGAGGAGGCGGCCCGCGAATCACTTGCTCTGGGCAGCGCGGTGATCGCGGTCATCGTGCGCAATCCGCTCCTTCCGGAAGAACTCGAACCGACACAGCCACTGCGCGAACTGATCTCGCACATGCTCGAGTACCAGGACGCATCTCGCGAACTGTGGCAGTCACTGCTCCGGTTCTGATCGATTTCTCCCAGAAGGTAATTCAGTATGTTGCACGGCCGCCGCTGGCGTCGTACACGGCGCCGGTCGAGTAACTCACCGCCGACGACGACAGCCAGGAGATCAGTTCGGCGATTTCGTCCGCCTTCCCCATCCGTGCCATCGGCGTCAAAGACTGCGAACGGGCGAGGATGGCCGGATCGGTGCCGGCATTCATAGGACTTTCCACGGCCGCCGGAGCTATCGCGTTGACCAGCACACCGGTGGTGGCGACCTCTTTGCCGAGTGATTTCGTCAGCGCGACGACGGCCGCTTTGGACGCGGAATATGCACTCTGATTCGGGTTTCCGTCCTTGGCCGCAATACTTGCGAGGTTGACAACCCTCCCCCACCCCGACGCAACCATCCCCGGCACGAACGCCCGGCACATCAGGAATGTCCCTTCGACGTTGATGCGGAACGTACGCTGCCAAGCCGCGAGGTCGACGTCGACGAGTAGCGCTGATGGTCCGACGATTCCCGCACTGTTGATCAAGATGTCGACTCTGCCGAGCCTGGTTCGAAGCGCATCGACTGCTGTCGGATCACTCACGTCGAGTTGTTCGTCCGCGCCTTCGGCAAGATCTGCCGTTACCACCCGAACTCCCCTCTCCGTCAACAGCTTTGCACTGGCGGCGCCGATTCCGCTCGCACCGCCGGTAACGAGCGCTGTGACACCCTCTGGGTAACCCTGCATCGCATTCACTCCTGAGTTTCTGTGCGCTACGCACTCAATTTATGTTGCAAACAGGCATAATTGCCGTCACACTGTGTAGAAATTCTGAATATATGGCGTTTGTTGTCAACGTCAAATACCTGGAGGCCTTGCCGATGGAAACCCGCTGGTTGCACGCGTTTGTCGCGGTTGCGGAAGAACTTCACTTCGGGCGGGCCGCATCACGGCTCCAGATGGCCCAGTCGCCGCTCAGCCAGATGATCCGAAAGCTCGAAAAGGACATCGGCGTCAAGTTGTTCGAACGAAGCACTCGCAGCGTCGCACTCACATCCGGCGGACATGCCTTTCTCCCCCACGCCTATCGCGTCATCGAGAACATGGAGACGGCACGACACGCTACGCGCGCGTCGTCGGGAGGCGTCTACGGACGAGTCACAATCGGGTTCACCGGAGTGCTCAACTATCAAGCACTTCCGCCACTGACACGCGCGTTGCGTCAGCGTTATCCGGAAGTCGAACTGACACTCCTCGGCCGGATCATGACGCGCGACGCGGTCATCCAACTCGAGAGCGGCGCCCTCGATCTCGCCTTCGTCGGACTACCCGTGGAATCCGCATCACTGTCTACCCGACTCATCCGACGGGAGGCATTCGGCGCTGTGCTTCCGATCGACCATCCCCTCGCAGAGAGGGACGCGATCGACCTCCGCGAATTGGCCGACGACGGATTCGTGACCACCCCGCTCTCGGCCGGCTCGGCCCTCCAGGAAACCGCGATGCGCGCCTGCATGAACGCAGACTTCAGGCCTCGCGTGGTTCAGGAGATCACCGATCCGTACATGATCCTGATGCTCGTTGCCGCCGGCGTCGGTGTAGCGCTGATGACGTCCGGCATGGCTGCTATCACCCCACCTGGCAGTGTGTTCGTCCCACTCACCGGCGAGCCGACGTTCATGAATCACGGAATTGCCTGGTCACCGCGGCACATGTCCGATGCGCTCGCCGTCGCATTGGAGACATCCGAGGAAATTCTGCCGACGCCGGAGATTGAGACCAAAAACGTCATTATCTGAGACTCATTTAGTGTTGGACGCGCCATAGTCCTTCGTGGCACTGTCGTCTCAGCCGCCGAAAGGTGAGGGACGTCACCGATGCGTGGTGCATCTCCAAACGTGCCGCCACGGCCGGCCCATCGGGACGAAAGGACTTCACATGGCACCTCCGATCACCTCCACCGGATCCACGAACTCAACCGAGGAACATCCGAATGCGAACGCGCGCCGCGCCGCCGTTTCGGGCTTCCTCGGCAGCACCCTCGAGTACTACGACTTCTTCATCTACGGCTCCGCGGCCGCGCTGGTGTTCCCCAAGATCTTCTTCCCCGGCGGCGGATCAACGGCAACCCTGCTCTCGATCAGCACCTTAGGTGTCGCCTACGTCGCCCGCCCGCTCGGCGCGGTGCTGTGGGGTCACCTCGGCGATCGGTACGGACGCAAGAACGCGCTTCTCGCCTGCCTGCTCCTCATGGGTGTTGCGACGGTCATCGTCGGTTGCCTGCCGACCTACGACCAGATCGGCATCGCCGCGCCGATCATTCTCGTCTTGCTTCGTCTACTTCAAGGGCTCTCTGCCGGCGGTGAATCACCCGGCTCTTCCGCACTGACGCTCGAACACGCGCCGGATCACCGTCGTTCGTTCTTCACCTCGTTCACCATGAGCGGGATCATGTTCGGCATCGTCGTCTCCAGCCTGGTATTCATCCCAGTGGCGAGCCTGCCCGACGAAGACCTCTACTCGTGGGGTTGGCGAGTTCCCTTCTGGCTCAGCATCATCGTGACCGTCGTTGCCCTGTGGCTACGTCGTGCCCTGGATGAACCCGAGGTATTCGAAGAACTCAAGGAACAGGACGAGACGGCCGGGATTCCCGTCGTCGAGATGTTCCGCTCGCACTGGCGCACCGTGATCCGTATCAGCATGAGCTCGACCTTCGCGATGATCAACACCATCGTCAACGTCTTCGCTCTGGCGTACGCCGTCGAATCCGGCTTCGAGCGCTCCACGATGCTGTGGGCAATCGCGACCGCCAATTTTGTTGCCGTACTGACTCAGCCGCTGTTCGGCATCCTCTCGGATCGCTACGGACGCAAGCCCATCTTCGTCGTCGGCGCGATCGGAGCCGGCCTGATGATCTTCGTCTTCTTCCATTCGATCGGAACCCAAAGCGTCCCCATGGTCTTCGCTTCGGGAATCGTCATGATCGGCATCTTCTACGCCATGCCCAACGGCACGTACCCGGCGTACTTCCCGGAGCAGTTCCCCGCGAAGGTCCGATACACCGGAATGGCCGTCAGCCTCATGCTCGGACTCCTTGTTGCCGGCTTCACACCGGCTATCGCTCAGGCGATTTCAGCCGGAGACAAGAGCAACTGGACACCGGTTGCCTGGATGTGCCTGGGCTTCGCCGTCGTCTCCGCCATCGCGGCAATGACCGGACCGGAAACGTACCGCACGCCCACAGCTGATCTGGGCCAACCGAAGCCGAGCCTGCCGATCAAGCAGGACTCAGAGCTCACCAGCAACAACGCTTGACCGGACCGGCCCCTCGCGCTGAATTGCCGCGAGGGGCCGTCCCCACTTATGCAGGAGAATGTCATGACTACCGAATTCACACGTCACCGAATCGGCCTTGTCGGAGCCGGGATCTCGACTTCCCTCTCGCCCGCGTTGCACGCACACGAAGCAGCAGCACTGGGACTCGACGATTACAGCTACGAACTGGTAGACCTCGAGAACCTGAACATCTCGGTCGAGAAAACCGGTGAGGTGGTGCGTGGCGCCGTCGCGGGCGATTTCACCGGACTGAACATCACCCATCCGTGCAAGCAGGTTGTCGTGGACGCGCTCGACGAGCTGTCCGACAACGCGCGGTTGCTCGGTGCCGTCAACACGGTTGTGGTCGACAACGGCCGTTTGATCGGCCACAACACAGACCACAGCGGATTCCTCACAGCACTGCAGCGCGGTTTGCCCGACGCCGCCTTGGACCGAGTGGTGCTTGCCGGGGCAGGAGGGGCGGGTTCCGCTGTGGCATACGCACTCGCCGCCGCCGGCACCACGGATCTTCGCATCGCAGATATTGATCCCGCTCGCGCTGCCGATGTGTGTTCTCGCGTCGCCTCGGCCTTTCCTGCCACGCGCACAACGGCTTTGGCGATCGATGAGATCGCCGTCAACCTGACGACGTGCGACGGCGTCGTCAACGCATCTCCGATCGGGATGGTCGGCCATCCCGGAACTCCGTTCGACCCCGCGGCGCTCCACGCGGGCTTGTGGGTCGCGGACATCGTCTATCGGCCGATGCGCACCGAATTGCTCGACGCTGCAATTACTCTCGGATGTCGAGTCCTCGACGGTGGCCAGATGCTGGTGGCTCAAGCCTCTGACACCTTCACACTCCTGACGGGTGTCGAAGCCGATACGGATCGCATGCGCAGCCATCTGAGCGAGCTGCTCTCCGAGACGGCATGCGCATGAGCACAACCGAACACCTACTTTCTCGCGAAGTACCAGGAGCACTGATGAATGTGACTGCGCCTTTCGCCGAACCTCTCGATATGGGCAGCGTCCGCCTCCGGAACCGGTTCGTGTCGGCCCCGATGGAACGCAACTACTGCGAAGTCGACGGCACCATGACGGACGAGTACATCGCGTACCTCGCTCGCCGCGCCGAAGGTGGTGCTGCACTGATCTTCACCGAAGCGAGCTACGTGCGTGCCGACGGCAAGGGTCGCATCCGGCAGATGGGCGTCGACGTCGACGAACGGATTCCCGGCATCAAGAAGATGGTCGACGCTATTCACGCGCATGGAGCGCTCGTCGGAGTCGAACTCAACCATGGTGGTCGCACGGCGCAAGGTTCTGTCAGCGGGTTTGTTCCCGTTGCCCCGACACCGATTCCGTGTTTGGTTGTCGGCGGCGAGATGCCAGAACAACTCGACGGCGACGACATCGAGCACATCATCGAGTGTTTCGGTGAAGCCGCAGCGCGCTGCCAGCAGGCCGGCGTCGACGTCATCTCCCTGCACGGTGGCCACGGGTATCTGATCCACCAGTTCCTCTCCCCTGCTTACAATCACCGCGACGACGAGTGGGCCGACCCCACCTTGTTCGTCAACAAGGTCATCGCCTCCGTCCACGAGCACGCACCGGGAATCACTCTGGGACTCCGATTCTCAGCCTTCGAAGGCATCGACGGCGGACTCGACGCCGAGATGACTCGCGCTCGCATCGGCGCCATCGACACCGACCGACTCGATTTCCTCGACGTCTCGGCCGGCAACTACGAAGCGGGACAGTGGATCATCCAGCCCGGTGAATGGTCGCGCGGTCTCCTCGCGCCGTACTCCGAGCAGTACCAGCGCGACTTCGACATCCCGGTGGGAGTGGCCGGACGCATCACGTCGCCGGAGATCGCTGCGCGGATCATCGAATCCGGGCAGGCGAACTTCGTCAGCATGGCTCGTACGCTGCACGCAGATCCGGACTTCCCGAATCGCGCCATCGACGGTGGCCGGTACCGCCCTTGCATTGCCTGCAACTACTGCATCGACAGCCTGGCCGCCGGCCCCATTCCCTGCTCCGTCAACCCGTGGGTCGGCCGCGAACTGGATCAGCCTACAAAGCCGGCTGATGCCACCGTGCGGGTCGCCGTCATCGGTGCCGGGCCGTCGGGAATGGCCGCTGCCCGCGACCTCGCACTTGCCGGTCACCGCGTCGACCTGTACGACGAGCGACCCAGCCTCGGTGGCGACTTCGCTCTGGCATCGAAGCTTCACGAGTATCCCGAATATGGACGGATCGTGGACTGGTACGCCGCGGAACTGGCTGAACTCGGGGTCCACTGCCACACCTCGACCCGGGTAGATGCTGCTTTGCTCTCCGGTGTCGATTTCGACGCCATAGTTCTTGCCGCCGGCGGCGTCGGCCCCGTGGTCGATCTCCCCGGAGCAGCAACCCGTACCGTTCGCGACGTCCGCGAATTCCTCGTCTCCGGCGATCCGGCTCCTGCCGCTGTCACCATCTTCGGCGCCGACCGTGAGGCTGCGGCCGTCGCCGACGATCTCCTTCAGAAGGGCACCCAGGTCGTGATGATCGGCCCGCAGGAAACCATCGCGCACGACGTCGGACGCCGCGGAAAGATCGTGCTGCTGCCGCGCCTGGCCGCAAGTGAGAACCTCACGACCTACCTCAGCTCGATCGTCACCACAGTCGCCGCTGACCGCGTCTCGATTTCGACGGCCGGTGTGCTGAGCGAGGTCGATGCTCCCGGCGAACTGCTGATCTCGCAAGGCGTCGAGCCGCGTTCGGAACTTCTTGCCGAACTCCGTTCACTGGCACCACGACTCGGAGTACATACCGTCGGCGACGCGAGCGGTGACGGCGGGTCCATCCATGCCGCACTCGTGACCGCAGCCGACGTTGCCGTCGCGATCACCGCCGCCGCTGCGGCACGTCAGGAGGTTCACGCATGACCACACAGGCAGCCACACCCGTGGCAACTGCATTGCCGCCCATTGGACTCGGAACCTGGCCCCTGGTCGGTGCCGACGCCACGAACTCGGTTCTCTCCGGCATCGAGGCCGGGTACCGCCTCATCGACACCGCCGCGATCTACGGCAACGAGGGCGCAGTCGGTGTGGCGCTGGCGGAATCAGGTGTGCCGCGAGAAGAACTGTTCGTCACCACCAAACTTCGTGGCAACGACCAGGTTTCCGGCGACATTCGGGGCGCCCTCGAGCAGAGTCTGGAACTACTGGGACTCGACCAGCTGGATCTGTTCCTGATCCACTGGCCACTCCCGCGAATCGATCGCTATGTCGCGTCGTTCGAGTCGATGCTGGCCTGCCGCGACGCCGGACTGGTTCGGTACGTGGGTGTGTCGAACTTCCTGGAGCTCCACCTGCGCCGCGTCGTCGCCGAAACCGGCGAGGCACCGGCAGTCAACCAGATTCAGATGGACCCGTCGCTCGCTCGGATCCCGGTTCGCCGCGCCAACGACGAACTTGGCATCTTCACGCAGTCGTGGAGTCCGCTCGGCCGGGGTGACGTGCTCGACAACGCCGTGGTCGGGGAGATCGCCGGTCGAATCGGTTGCACACCAGCTCAAGTGGTGCTCGCATGGCACGTCGCGCAGGGTGTGGTTCCGGTCGCGCGATCAGCGAACCCGACGCGTCAGGCCGAGAACCTGGCAGCACTCGACGTCACCCTATCCAGCGAGGACATCGAAGCACTGAACAGTCTCGACCGCGGCGAATCTGCGGCGCGGGACGTCGAAGCAGAGGAACATTTCTGATGACGCTGAAAGTCGGAATCGTCGGCTGCGGCAAGATCGCCGGCAACCATGCCCGCGCGCTGCAACAAGTCCCCGGTGTCGAGGTGATCGGCTGCTGCGATCCCGATCTCGGACGCGCCCAGGAGTTCGCGGCAGCGCACGGCATTCCCGCAGCCGTGAGTTCAGTGGAGCAACTTCTCGCCCTCGGACTCGACGCCTGCACCGTTTGCACGCCGCACCCGGTACATGAAGAGGTAGTCGTGGCCGCTGCCGAAGCGGGTGTACATGTTTTGTGCGAGAAGCCCATCGCAGTCGATGTTGCTGCCGCCGACCGCATGATCGAGGCCGCCGACCGCGCCGGTATCACGTTCGGGGTGCTCTTCCAACGCCGATTCTGGCCGGCAGCACGTCGGATCCGCGACGCCATCGACGACGGGCGGATCGGACTACCCATGCTCGGTGAGGCGTCGGTGATCCTGCATCGCCCATCGAGTTACTACTCGGCCGACGCCTGGCGTGGACGCTGGGACACCGACGGCGGTGGCGTGCTCATGACTCAGGCCGTGCACCAGATCGACATGCTGGTCTGGTTCATGGGCGAGGCCGTCTCGGTCAGCGGCTTCATCCGCACCCACACCCACGGTGAGCACATCGAGACGGAAGACAGCGCGTCAGCTGTGATTTCCTTTGCCTCGGGTGGCACCGCCACCGTCACTGCGACAACGGGTGCCAATCACAACCTGGGCAACCGCGTCACGGTGATCGGGCGCACCGGTGCCATCGCCAGTGTCCTCGAGTTCCCCGAGGGGCACGAGGGTGTCAACGAAATCTGGACGGTGCCGGGCGAAGTGGAGTTCCGGTCGCCGTACTCCGCGGACATCGATGCGAATCTTGATGTGGGCGCGGTCAATGCGGCACTGACCGACTTCCACACCCTGCAGGTGCAAGACTTCGCCGACGCCGTCCTGACCGGGCGTGAACCCGCCGTCACCGGCCGGGACGCCCGCGCATCACTTGCCATCATCGCCGCAATCTACGAATCGTCACGAACGGGCAAGGTTGTCGAGCTGACATCGACACCGACCCTCGCAACAACTGCCAAGGAGCAGAAATGAGTAGCAGTACCCCCCTCACCTACGACGTGGTTGTCGTGGGCTCCGGCGCAGGCGGGCTTTCCACAGCAATTGCCGCAGCACATGGCGGCGCGTCGGTACTCGTTGTCGAGAAGGCCGACACCTGCGGCGGCGCAACGGCCTGGTCGGGCGGGTGGATGTGGACCCCACGCAACATGTTTGCCATCGCCGACGGGGTTGTCGAGGATCGCTCGGCACCGCGGACATATCTGGAAAACCGACTCGGCGACAACTTCGACGCCGCCAAAGTTGATGCACTCCTCGACGGCGCCCCGGAGATGGTCGAGTTCTTCGAACGCAAGACTGCTCTGAAGTTCGTGCCCGGAGCCAAGATCGCCGATATTCACGGTGACACACCGGGCGCCGGCACGGGTCACCGTTCCGTCGGACCGAAACCGGTGAGTCTGCGAAAGCTCGGACCCGATGTCGCGGCGCTACTGCGTCGGCAGCTGTACGAAACGTCGTTCCTCGGTATGGGCATCATGGCCGGGCCCGACCTGCAGGCTTTCCTGCACTCGACCCGATCACCAAAAGCCTTTGTGCACTGTGGTGTTCGGGTGACTAAGCACATGTTCGATCTCGCCACCAAGCGTCGTGGTCAGCAACTCGTCAACGGCACTGCGCTTGTCGGCATGATGCTTCGCTCAGCGCTCGATCTCGGCGTCGAGTTTCGGGTGAAGACGTCCGCGACCGCGTTGCAGACCGATGACGACGGCCGCGTTGTCGGCGTCCGCCTCGAAGGTCCGGACGGCGCGTACTCGGTAACTGCCCGACGTGGTGTCGTACTCGCCACCGGCGGCTTCGCACAGGACATCGACCGACGACGCGAACTGTTCCCGCGCACCCCCACCGGCAACGAGCACTGGTCACTCACCCCGAAGACAACCACCGGCGACGGCATCACCCTCGGCGAATCCGTGGGTGGTCGCCTCGACCGCACCCTCGCCTCCCCCGTCGCGTACTGCCCCGTCTCCATCGTTCGCTACCGCAACGGCAAGGAAGGTGTGTTCCCGCACATCCTCGATCGCGGAAAGCCCGGTGTCATCGGAGTTCTCGCGAACGGCAAGCGGTTTGTCAACGAAGCACTCGGCTATCACGACTACACACTCGCGATGGTCGAGCAGGTTCCCGAGGGTGAAGAGGTGTGCTCGTGGTTGATTGCCGATCAACAGTATGTCCGATACCTCCCGCTGGGCATGGCGAAGCCCTTGCCGATCCCGATCCAGCCGTACCTGCGCTCGGGGTACCTCACGCGTGGGCGCACTCTTCGGGACTTGGCCGAGAAGATCGGCGTCGACCCCGTGCAGTTGGAGAAAACCGTCGCAGCTTTCAATATCGGGGCCGTGGCCGGTGAAGACCCCGAGTTCGGTCGCGGTACAACACCGTTCAACCGAGGTTCCGGAGATGCTTCCAATCCGTGGCCGAACCCGTCGCTCGCGCCCTTGCAGAAGGGTCCGTACTACGCGGTGAAAGTCGTGCCAGGGAGTTTCGGCACCTTCGCCGGACTGGTCACGGACTCGTCGTCGCAGGTTCTCGATGACAACGACCGCCCCATCGAGGGGTTGCTCGCCGTCGGCGTCGATCAGGCGAGCGTGATGGGCGGGCACTACCCGTCCGGGGGCATCAACCTCGGACCGGCCATGACATTCGGTTACCTGGCCGGCCGGGAACTGGCCGGAGCCAAGACAGTTGGAGCGCACGCATGACACTCTCACTCGGACTGGCAGCCCTCACAGTGCTCGACACCGCACCGATGCAGCACGTCGCCTTGGCTGAAAAGCACGGCTTCGACACCATCGGTATCCGTCTGATGCCCGCGGCACCAGGTACGACGGCCTACCCTCTGCACGAGGACAAGCAGTCGTTGGACGAACTGGTGCGTCGACTGGGCGATTCACCGGTCGAGGTATTCGACCTCGAAATCATCCGTCTTGCAGCCGACTTCGACCCCACCGACTACGTTCCGCTGCTCGAAGCCGGAGCACAGCTCGGAGCCAAAGCCGTTCTGGTGGGCGGCGACGACCGCGACCGCGCTCGGCTCACGGACTCCTATGCCCGCCTCGCTGAACTGTGCGCGAACTACGGCATCGTCGCTTCCCTCGAGTTCATGCCGTGGACTGCGGTGCCCGATGCGCGTGCGGCCATCGAGATCGTCTCGGCGGCAGACGGTCCGGCTCGCAGTGTCCTCGTCGACGCATTGCACACCGACCGCTCGGCGACAACGCTCGAGGATCTTGCGTCCATCCCGCGCGAGTGGTTGCACTACGCCCAGATGTGCGACGGTTCGACCCCCGCTCCCACTGGGGACGCAGAGCTGATCCGTCAGGCCCGCGAGGAGCGTCTGGTGCCCGGCACCGGCGGCATAGCCCTGGCCGACATCTGGTCGACTTTGCCTGCCGGACTGCCGGTCAGCATCGAACTGCCCAACGAGCCACTGCGTCAGGCCGTCGGCACGGATGCCTGGCTGGAACGCCTGGTCGAGGCCACGCGAGAAGTGTTGGCCTAGCGGCCCTGTGCGCCTTTTTGGTAGTTGGCGCTACCAAAAAGGCGCACGGGGGCGTCAGCCCCTCCGAGCCGCAACGGCCTGCGCCAGACGGTCCAACTGCGCTGCGGTGGTGGACCAGTCGATGCACGCGTCGGTGATCGACTGGCCGTAGGTGAGCTCGTCCGCCTTGCCCAAGGTCAGGTCCTGACGGCCGGCCTCGATGAAACTCTCCAACATGACGCCCGCGATTCCCTGCTCGCCCTCGGTCAGACGTCGGGCAATGTCGTCGAGCACGATGACCTGACGCTCATGGTCCTTGCTGCTGTTACCGTGGCTCGCGTCGATGACCACGCGCTCGGGCAGGTTCGACTTACGCAGGCGGGCAAGGGTGTCCGCGACTGTCTCGGCATCGTAGTTCGGTCCGTCGCTACCGCCACGAAGAATGACATGGCAGTCGGGGTTGCCCGCGGTACGGATCAAGGCAGCCTGGCCGTCGAGGTCCGTTCCGGGGAACACGTGGCTCGCTGCCGCGGCGCGGGTGCCGTCGACGGCTACCTGCACGTCACCTTCGGTGGAGTTCTTGATACCGACGGGCATGGACAGCGCGCTGCACAGCTGACGGTGAACCTGACTGGCGGCGGTCCGGGCGCCGATCGCACCGTAGCTGACCAGGTCGGCAATGTACTGAGGCATGATCGGATCAAGGAACTCGCAGCCGACTGGCAGGCCCAGGCTCGACACGTCCAGAAGCAACTTGCGGCCGATACCGAGCCCGGTGTTGATGTCGAACGTGCCGTCGAGGTGGGGGTCGTTGAGCAGGCCCTTCCACCCGAGTGTGGTGCGCGGCTTTTCGAAGTAGACGCGCATGACGATGTGCAGATCGTCCCGCAGTTCGTCGGCCTTGGCGGCCAACCGGCGGGCGTAGTCCATCGCCGCTTCCGGATCGTGCACAGAGCACGGACCGACTACGACGATCAAACGATCGTCGTCACCGTTGAGGATGTTGATGGTGTCGGCCCGACCGGTGCGCACAGTGGCGGCGGCGACCTCGTCCGGAGCGTGCTGAGCACGAACAGTCGCCGGTGACACGAGCGGACTGATACTCACAGTGCGCTGATCGTCGAGGCTGTCCGAAGCTGTGGTGGTGTCGATGGTGACAGTCATGGGGTTTTCGGTTTCCTGTTCTCAGGCCGACCCCAGAGATGAAGAGAAACTCCAGCGAGCCGGTCTGTAGTCCGGCTCTTGGGTGGAGGTTGTCAGCGCGTGGTTACGCCGGCAGGCCCACCCGGGGCCGGCCTGCTAAACCAGAAATAGACGCGCTGCATGTCGGCCACGATACCTCGAGTTCGGATCAGATGGGCGCGCCCCTCCACGACGAGCCGAATCCGAGGGGAGCGTCCCGTGGCACGAGTCCGTGACGAATGGCCAAATCCGCTGAGCGATTGGCGCTTTCGAGCAAGGCTCCGGCTACGGAATTCGAATACGTTGGTCAGGCACCTGCCAATGCCCGGAACATCAGATGGAGCTGCGCCTTCTCATGCCTGTGATCGAATCGACCGAAACCTTCCACCCGACGGTGTCCCCTTTTGCGACCGATACCCCCTTGCAGTCGACAAGAGATGTGGACGGCGAGTTCACCCGTCTGATCGATTCCTTGACACGACGCGGATTCCTGGCCGGTGCGGCGGCGCTCGGTGCACTAGGCGCGCTCTCTGCATGTTCGAGCGAATCCAGCGGCACCGAAGCCTCGGACGAGTGGGTCGACATCGTCGTCGCGGACCAGGCCTACCGCCTGCCGCGGGACCCCAAGCGTGTCGTGGTGCTCGAAGCTCGAGGTGCCCTCGATTTTGCACTACTTGCCGAGTACCCGATCGTCGCGACCAATTGGGATCCGAAGTCTCAACTCATGCGCCAGGTACCCGCCGGCGCGGCTCGCCTCGGTGGGACGAACAACGAACCGAATGCCGAATCGATACTGAGCCACGACCCCGATCTTTTGGTCGTCGGGAAAGGCTGGTGGAATTACTACCAGGACAAGGGCCTGCTCGGCACTGACATCGCACCGGTGCTCGTCGTCGACGAGGGCACGACGAGCTCGTCGTGGAAGCAGGCCATGACCGCGCAGCTCACGGCTCTCGATCGCCGCGAAGTCGCCGAACGCGTCATCGCCCGATACGACGCCGAACTTGCGCAAGCGCGGGCCAAGATCGGTGGTCTCCTCGAAGGCAAGTCGATTGCGATCGCCGGCGCAGACAGCGGTCAGATCTGGCTGCAGAACAACACGTTCGCCGTGTCGGTTGCGCAGGACCTCGGCTTGAACGTCTTGACCGACGCTGCCCATGCCGCACCTGATCGGAAGGATTCGACTTTCTACAGCCTCGAGGAGCTTGCGATCTTCGACCAGGCCGACTTCGTCTTGCTACAGAACCCCGACGCTGTGGAAGCCGAGTCGCCCACGTGGAAACGAGTCCGCGCTGTCCAGGACGGCCATGTCGGGCATCTGCGATACGACCTCAACAACGGCCTCGCTCTGACTGCGATGGCCCTGGCCGCTGATATCGCCGAGCAGGTACAGGTCATGCGCTGACGTCTTCGGTATCGCCTTCCGAATCAGAAATCAACCGGATTCTCTGTCATACGAACAGTCGATACTGACTCACTCGGAAACGGATTATGTTGTCACCTGCCCGTGCTCTTCGCACGTCAGAGGGTGTTTCTCCGAACGCCCTGTTTCTCCGAACGCTAGGTGACCAATGACGCAGAACCCGTACTACGGCCAGCAACAACCGGTCGGCCCTCCGCCGGACAACAATCTGGTCTGGGCGATTCTCGTGACAGTGTTCTGCTGCCTCCCGCTCGGCATCGTCTCGATCGTCAAATCAAGCCAGGTCAACACTTTGTGGGCGCAAGGTCAGTTCGACGCTGCGCGAAAATCAGCTGACGATGCCAAGAAGTTCGCCTTGTGGTCAGTCGGCGCAGGTGTTGCCGTCGCTGTTCTGTACTTCCTTTTTGTCGTCGTCCTTGCCGGATCGAGTTCCCTGTGACCGCCGACGCCGACCGGCGACACTGATCGACGGCCAAACACCGAACTGCAATGACACCGAATTGTGGTGACACCGAGAACGATGACATATCACGACTCGCCGCACTGAAGGCGCCAGCGGCAGTTGCGTTCACGGCAATTGCGCTGTGCGGCTTCATCTCCTGGAGTGACCCCACCACACCTGGTGGGGTCATTCCCGTTTGTCCGACCAAAGCGCTGTTCAACGTCAATTGTCCCGGTTGCGGTAGCACTCGGATGGTGTACAGCCTCATCCACGGCGATTTCGGTGCAGCGATGCGTTTCAATGCCTTTGGCCTCGTGATGCTGCTTGCACTGGCGTTCACGTACGTCTCGTGGACGACCGCCCGCACCCGTGGAAGACCCGTCGTGCTCTGGCATCAGTTGCGCTGGTCACCGGCTGTGATCTTGACACTCGTGTTGATCTGGACGACGGTCCGCATAGCCCCGATCCCGATATTTGCCAGTCTCCGCGTCTAGGCCGGATCTCCTCACGCGTCCAAACGGAATACACCTCGCACCTGGCGTACGCCGTTGATCTGCACCTCGACGGCATGTTCGCCGGCGTAGTACTTCCGGGTGCTGATCGGTTTGAAGGAATGCCTCTTCGCGATACGGGCCGGCACCCCGGGTTCCAGCGTTCGTGTTGTCAGTTTGAAGACCTTGGGCGTCGTCTGCCCGTTGGCCTTCACGTGGTGGACGATGTAATCGATCACGACGGTGACGGACTCGCTGCCATTGTTCGTGACGGCGAAGTCGAAGGTGAGTTCTCCACCCGCATCAACTGTTTCGCGGTCGATGACGAACCCCTCGACCACGACGTCGGTGGGCGGCGAGAACCCCAAGAGGGACAGAGCATCTGGATCGCCGGCCTTGATCAACGTCCGCAATGCATGTTTGACGATTTTCAGTGTGTTGGCATCCGGTGTCTGCAGCCAACGCTTCGCAGTCGATACTGCGAGCGCAGCGTCAGCACGACTGAGATCGTTGAGATGGTTTGCGACCGAACGTCGTACATATTCCGAATCATCCCGATACAGCTCGTCGAGAATGACGATTGTCGACTCGGGACGCGCCGTCAATTCTTTCACTCGTCTTCCCCAGGGCAAACGAGTACGAGTGCCTTCGGTCGCCAAGCGCCGGACGTGTTCGTCTTCATGGCCGGTCCAGGTGAGTGCGATCGCCAGCGAACGGTCAAGGTTCGTTTCGAGAAATGTGCGAATTGCGAATTCGGCCGTCAGACGCGACGTCAGCTCGGCAAGCAGAGCCATTCCCTCGTCGAAATCCGACTCGGAGCCACTTCGTGTCGCCGTGACGGCGACGGCTTCGGTCACCGGCCAGATCATCCAACCGGTGAAGGTCTCTTCTGAAAGCGCACGGCGGATGATCTCGGCGAAGGCCGGAAGATCCTGAGGCAGTTCGGCAGTCATCGCGTCCCGCACGACGCGCGTACGTTCGCCGAGACTCATACCGTCGAATTCGGATGTACTACCCCGAACGAGGGCGAGGCGTGTGTGACCGGAGGCTCGCTCTAGACAGCCTGCCAGATCGGCGACGACGGATTTCCCGAGCAGTTCGTCAGCGGTGGGCATCAGGGGCACACCGTGAGAGCGGAAATCCGATCACCGTCGAGAGTGAAATGGTGATGTAACTGGACGGGGCTTCCGGGAAAATCACCCTCGACCTTCACCGACACGACAACGGCCGAGCCTGGGGTGTTGACCGACTCGATCTTCTGGGTGAAGGTGAACGCCGTCGACACGGCGGACTTCCACGCCACGATTTCTTCGATCCCGACATACGTCCGGCCGTCGTCACGAACCACTGCGTCTTCGGTGAAAACGCCGCGGACGTCGCCGCCGTCGAAATACGCGCGCGCTGCGCCTGGCACCTTCGCTGAGTCGATCATTCGCGAAGAGTACTGCTGGGGTCCGACAGGTTCGGCGAACTCACTGCCCGAGCAGACGCCGCCAACTGAATCTCCATCAACAGCCTGGCCGACGGCTCGGAGAGGTCGGTATCCGTGATCTCCTCGACCCTCTTGATCCGATACCTGAGGGTGTTCGGGTGAATCCGAAGCTGCTCGGATGCACGTCGGACATCGCCCGAATGTGCGAGGTAAACGGAGATGCTTTCGCGCATGTTCGACCCGTTGCGTCTGTCGTAGACGTCCAGGGCGTCGACTCTCGGATCGTGCAGTTGCTCGTCGGCCGCAATGGTGTCCATGATTTCGCCCAGCAGCACCGGTGTGCGCGAGTCCGCGAGGGTGGTCACACGAACATCACCCGACGTTCCGTCCAAGACCCGATCCACTTCGGCCCGAGCCTGGGCCACCTCCGCAAGCGTCGAAACCGGCGACGAGACCGCGGCCCGTAGCCCCGAAGGCGACACCTTGTCCAAACGCGCGACAACTTCGCGGGTCCACGAGACTGTGGATTTCACGGATTGGGTTCGCGGAAACAGCACATAGATCCGGGTGCCGACGGCACTCACCAGCGATTCACGCTGAAAGGCGCTGGCGTGCAGTCGCAAAGACGACACGAGTTCGCCCGAAGACGGCAGCCCACCGTTTCCGATACTCGCCACTCCGACCACCATCGCCGGTCCGGACATCGGGATGGTCAACGAGGCGGCGAGCGAAGGAACGTCGACACCGCCGCCGCGAACCCCGAGCAACCGCTGAATCTGTATCGCCTCGTTACTCGGCGCGTCTCGGATGCGCGAAATCAGCCGAGCAGCAACGGCCGCGGCACCGCGGAGCACGCTGTCGGCATCGCCGGCAATGGGAACCGGGCCTTCCTGCACCCAGATCGTGCCGAGAAGATCAGAGCTGAAACCGCTCTCCCCCTTGACATTGTCGGATATTCTCCGAATCGGAACCACCAACCGTCGCCTGATCGCAAGGTCGTCGTGAGCGGGCACCTCCACTACGTCGTCGCTTCGCCGCAGGCTCTCGAAGACGCCCCACTCCTGTAGCTTTCGGAGGTATTCGCGAGGTCCTTCGCGGCCGAGGATTGATTGCCGACGTAGCTCGTCCGCAGCATCTCCCGATGCCGAATAGGCCAAGACGTGGGAATGCTCGTCCTCGATGCTGACCATCCCCCGCGTGATTGCGGCGACGTTCTGCGCCAGCTCGAACAAGTCTGTGTCACTACCGAATACGATGTCGTCCGAATCCTGTCGGGACACCGAATGATCGAGCACGCCCCGGATGGTCGTGAACAATCGATCCCAACGAGCATCCGGATGGACCGCTATCAAGGCGATCCCGGCGCGCTGTGCCGCCGCACGCACCGACGTGTCCGAGGCCTCCTTCGACATGACGGCCCGAGGCGCTGATCCCTTCTGATCGAGGCGGTTCAGCCAGGCCGCCAATTCGGCTGCGCCGATACCGACAGCGAGCCAGAGCTCAGAGGATTCGACGGCCGCGGTTCTGGGGCGCGTGAGGTCCCCGACCTCTGCGAACACCACGGAGTCGACGAAGACGTCATCACCTGACGGCGCGAGGACGAGCTCGACAAAAGCTCCGCCCAGCGCCCGAAGGACCGCGTCGAGCCTGACCCCACGGATAGACACGTACCACCCACTCTCCGGACCGTCGCAACGCCTCAACTTCGAGAATAGTGCATTTTCCTGCGAAAACGGTTCAGCCGATCGGACAAACACGGACACCGATGTTTGGCCGCTCAGCGGATTACTCGCCGACGTCTTTCGACTTGACTGGTTCACGACACGACAACTGCCCACTCCTGAGTCTGCCGAAGGATCGTCATGGACGCCGTTACCAATGTCCCCCACCCAGCCAACGAACCGGTGAACAATTACGCGCCGGGAAGCCCGGAACGATCGCGCCTCCGTACGAAACTGACCGAACTGGCCGAATCGCCGACCGACATCAGGCAGGTCATCGGCGGCATCCACCGAACTGCGGAAGGTAAGCGAGAGAGCGTTGTTCAACCACACCGTCACAGTTCGGTGCTCGGATCGTATGCGGGCGCAACCCACTCGGACGTTCGTGATGCCATCGACGCCGCCACACTCGCCGCCCCGGCCTGGCGCGACCTCTCGTTCGACGACCGCGCTGCGGTCTTCCTCCGCGCCGCCGATCTACTTTCCGGCCCGTGGCGCGAAACCATCGCCGCCGCAACAATGCTCGGCCAGTCGAAGACCGCATACCAGGCCGAGATCGACGCGCCCTGCGAACTGATCGACTTCTGGCGTTTCAACGTCGCGTTCGCACGTCAGATACTCGCCGACCAACCCGTTTCCGCTCCGGGAGTGTGGAATCGCGTCGAATATCGTCCACTCGAAGGTTTCGTCTACGCGATCACTCCCTTCAATTTCACCGCCATCGCCGGAAATCTCCCCACAGCACCGGCCCTGATGGGCAACACCGTGATCTGGAAGCCGTCACCCACGCAGGCCGTCGCGGCGTACCTGACAATGCAACTACTCGAAGCTGCCGGCCTCCCGCCCGGGGTGATCAATCTTGTTCTCGGCGACGGCCCCTTGGTGTCCGAGGTCGCGCTTGCCGACCCCCGACTGGCGGGTATCCACTTCACCGGATCCACCGCAACGTTCCAGCGTTTGTGGCGTGAGGTCGGAGCCAACATCTCGAACTACCGGACGTATCCGCGTCTCGTCGGCGAAACCGGCGGCAAGGATTTTGTACTCGCACACAGTTCCGCTGACCCGGACGTACTCACGACGGCATTGATTCGCGGGGCCTTCGACTACCAGGGCCAGAAATGTTCGGCCGCATCACGGGCGTTCATCCCGAAGTCGGTGTGGGCCAAGATGGGCGACACGTTCATCGACACTGTGTCGTCGCTGAAGTACGGAGACGTCACCGACCTGACGAACTTCGGCGGCGCCGTCATCGACCAACGTTCGTTCGACCGAAACGCCGCCGCGATCGTCCGCGCCAAGTCGACCAGCAGCCTCACCATCGCAGCAGGCGGCGACTACGACGACCGCGAAGGATTCTTCATCTCGCCGACGGTCCTGCTCGGTGACGACCCCAGTGACGAGGCCTTCAGCACCGAGTACTTCGGCCCCATCCTTTCGCTTCACGTCTACGACGACTCCGCACCGAATGCCTACGCCGACATCCTCGCTCGTATCGACAGCGGATCCGCTTACGCCCTGACCGGTGCCGTGATCGCCACCGACCGTGCGGCCGTCGATCAAGCTCATCATGGTCTGCGGTTCGCCGCCGGAAACTTCTACGTCAACGACAAGCCGACGGGAGCGGTTGTCGGACAACAACCCTTCGGAGGTGCGCGGGCTTCGGGTACCAACGACAAGGCCGGTTCGCCGCAGAATCTGCTCCGTTGGGCGTCGACACGCACCGTCAAGGAAACCTTCGTTCCTCCCACCGATCATCGTTACCCCCACCAGGACGTCGATCCAGCCGAGAGCGAGAACCGTTGATGAGTGCCGTCTCGCTGAGCAACCCACTGCGCCCGGTGCTCCTCGCGGCGGCACGCTCGTCGCGACTGGAGAAGACAGTCTCCGGGATGACCTTGACCCGCAAGCTTGTAGACAGGTTCGTCGCCGGGGACGCGGAACCCGCAGCGATGTCAGCGGTGCGCGACATCCTCACCAGTGGCCGGTTCGTGACGGTCGACTACCTCGGCGAGGACACCACCGATCCGGCTCAGGCAACAGCTACCGTCGATGCCTATCTCTCCCTTCTCCGCTCGTACGCAACGCTTTCCGAGATTGCCGGGACGCAACACTCCCTGGAGGTTTCGCTCAAGCTCTCCGCGTTGGGGCAGTCACTTCCCGGTGACGGCGAGAAGATCGCCCTGGCGAACGCTCACCGAATCGTCACAGCGGCAGACGAAGTGGGCGCGTGGGTCACCGTCGATGCGGAGGATCACACCACCACCGACTCGACACTGTCCATCGTCGAAGAGTTGCGCCGCGACTTCCCGACGCTCGGCACGGTCCTGCAGGCGTATCTACACCGCACCGAGGCCGACTGCCGGCACTTCTCCGGATCAGGTTCACGAATTCGGCTGTGCAAGGGTGCATACAAGGAACCGGCCGGCGTCGCGTTCCAAAAGGCCGGCGAAGTCGACGCGTCGTACCTGCGTTGCCTGAAGGTCTTGATGGAAGGTGACGGGTACCCGATGGTCGCCTCCCACGATCCCACCATGATCGACGCCGCCCTCGAACTCGCCACATTGACCGAACGCACAGCCGAGGATTTCGAGTTTCAGATGCTCTACGGCATCCGCGACGGCGAACAACGCAGATTGGTAGCCGAAGGCAATCACCTGCGGGTCTACGTTCCCTACGGCAGCCAGTGGTACGGCTACTTCATGCGTCGCCTCGCGGAAAGACCGGCCAACCTCATGTTCTTCATGCGCTCACTCGCTTCCAACAACTAGACACCGGAAACCGGTGGCAGCGGTGGCAACTCGAGGTTTTCGCGAAAGGTACCGCCGACGTAGTCGGATCCCACGATTCCGCGCTTGCGCAGCTCCGGCAGCAGCCCGTTCGTGACGAAATCGCGTGTACGCGGATCGGCAAGGTCACCGAGCGTGATGACGTCGAGTACGCCCGCGTCGTATCGTTCCTCGATCGCGTCCGCGAGCTGTTCCGGGGTGCCCGCCGCTGCCCAGTGGCCGGTGTCCTTGGACGCGATGATCAACTCACGCAGAGTCTTTCCTAGTGATGCGAGCTTGCCGAAGATCTCGACCCGGCCCCGTCGTCGATTCACCGACGACGGGTCCGGCAACAACGACTCCGGGATCGGCCGATCCAGCGGCAATTCCGAGAAATCCACGTCACCGCCGAACATGTCGGCAAGCCTGGTGCGTCCGGCGTCGAAGTCCGTCGATTCCTCGGCTTCTCTGACCAATCGTTCGACTTCGGCTTCGGTAGCGCCGTACGTTGCGTGGAACGAGCTGAAAATCAGTGGCAGTTCGTCCCCACGCCCCAACTCTGCCGCCCTGGCGCGGATCGTCTTCGTGTAGGTGACCGCGTCCTCGAAGGTTGCGAGAGAAGTGAATACGACCTCGGCGAAGCGAGCACCCAGTTCGATACCTCCGGCAGATTGGCCTGCCTGGAATTGGACCGGACGACGCTGCGGCAGGGAGGGGATGTTCAGCGGCCCCTGCACCGTGAAGTACTTGCCTCGGTGCTCGATGGGGACCACCCTCGACGGATCGAGCACCGCTGAGCCCTCTCCCCGGATCAAGGCGCCGGGCTTCCAACTGTCGAAGAGCGCGTTGACCACCTCGAGCGATTCGGCCGCTCGGGCGTACCGCTCCTCCGGACTCGGCAGGTCCAGGTCGCTGTAGTTCTCTTCTCCGAGTGAGGAAGTGACGGCATTCCATGCGGCTCGACCATTGCTGACGTGGTCCAGGGTGCCGAACAACCGTGCCAGGTTGAATGGGTGATGAAACGTCGTCGTGACGGTGGCGATGAGCCCCACATGGGTGGTGACCGCACTCAGCGCGGCAAGGAAGATCAACGGCTCCTGCGCACCGATCGCGCCCTGCGCGCCGAAACTCAGCAGGTCGGCGGCAAACAGTCCGTCGATCTTGTTCGCCTCGGCCGTCTTTGCGACGTCGATCGCGGACGCGACCGTCGACGTCGTCGGATCGATCGCTGCGTCGTAGATACTTACCGCCCCGCTGACACCGGTCACCGTCTTGAGTGGACGCCTACGATCGGCCACCGACCATCCTCCTGGCTTCGCGAAATCTGTTCCGAATTCACAACGCTAGACCGATCCTGGCTCCCGACAAGGAATTCACTCAGCCTGGTTCTATCCCTCCGCACACCGCTTGGTCACGCACCGGATTTACGGGCACGATAGGCGGCGACATGCGCCCTGTTCCCACAGTTTCCGGTGTCGCAGTATCGCTTCGAACGATTGCGCGACAAATCCACGAAGACCGCCTCGCAGTCCGGGGCCTCGCACCATCGCAACCTCGAGAATTCGTCGGTTCGGATCAGATCGAGCACACCCATCGCCGCTTCTGCGGCCATCCGGTCCACCAGTGGCGAATCGTCAGCGGTGACGTGCAGATGCCAGCCGAGGTCGTCGTGCCTGGTGAGCCGCGGCCTCGCGCCCGATTCGAGTAGCAGTGTGTTCACCACCTCGACGGCGTCGTCCACTCCCGCGGCTTCCCAGAACTTTCGCAGTCGTGGACGCAGCGCACGAACCGCCGTCAATTCCTCCTGCGTGCCGTCCCGCCTGCCGGTCCAGCGATCCGCGTCGAGAAACCGTGTCAGCTCCTCTTGATCCGGAAGCAGTTCGGCCCCGCCGCGGGCCGTGTTGACCAACGACGCGGCGAAGACGAGCGCCGATTCCGTGTCACCAGCAAAATGCACTTTGACTCCTGAGCCGTATCAACCTAATGTCAGCATCGTAATCGCTTTTACTCCTGACGGGTGACGACGTGAACTCTCGCAACGGCTTGATCTTCGCTCTGCTGTCCGCGGCAACGTTCGGCGTATCGGGCCCGTTCGCGAAATCTCTCATCGAATCAGGGTGGTCCCCCGGCGGCGCAGTGTTCGCGCGCGTTGCCGGCGGCGCACTGGTGATGATGGTGATCGCCGTAGCCACCCAATGGCCTCGCCTACGACAGGTGAGCACCCACACGCGAACGGTACTGCTGTACGGGGTGTTCGCGATCTCGGGCGTTCAACTGTGCTTCTTCAATGCCGTGCAACATCTTTCGGTCGGCGTCGCATTGCTTCTCGAGTACCTTGCACCGATCATCGTCATCGGGTGGGTGTGGATAACCAAGGGCGCGCGTCCGAGCGTGCAGACGCTTCTCGGTGCGGCGGTGGCCTTGATCGGCGCCGCCGTGGTGATCGACGTCTTCGGATCGGCAGAGATCAGTGCCGTCGGAGTCGCCTGGGGACTGGCCGCCGCGGCATGCCTTGCAGTCTATTTCGTCATTTCCGAACGTGCGGACGGTGATCTCCATCCTGTTGTGCTCGCGGCATCGGGGCTCACGGTCAGTGCAGTGGTCATCGGCGCGCTCGGACTCGTAGGCGTCCTCCCCCTCCAGTTCTCGGCCTCGAACGCCGTCGTGGCAGACCATTCGGCGAACGTGTGGCTGCCGGTGGTGGTCCTGGTCCTGGTCAGCACTGTCATTGCCTATCTCACCGGCATCGCCGCGATCACGCTGCTGGGGCCGACAATCGGGTCTCTGGTAGCGCTGACCGAAGTGCTGTGCGCGGTCGTCGCCGCGTGGATCCTGGTCGGGGAATCCGTCACCGCACTCCAAGCTGTAGGTGGCGCAGCAATCATCGCGGGGTTGGTCCTCGCGCGCCTCGGTCAGGTTGCACCGAAACAGATACCGGCCGACCCGATGACAAATGTCATGGCAGAAGAATGACGGACGGACGAGGGATCACGACCTCGAAGCGAGCAGATTCTATGTATGACCTCAACACAGGCACGGCATTCACCACAGGCACTGCATACACGCACTCAAGGATCGGCACACGACGCCGTCCGGTTGACCGGACTTCGCAAGAGTTTCGGAACCGTCGACGCCGTCAAAGGTATCGACCTGAGCATCCGCCCCGGCGAGATCGTCGCGTTCCTCGGCCCGAACGGCGCAGGCAAGACGACAACCATCGACATGATCCTCGGCCTGTCCCGGCCGACGTCAGGCGAGGTGAGCGTCTTCGGAATGTCACCTCGATCGGCGATTGCCCGCGGACTCGTCTCGGCAGTCATGCAGACCGGCGGACTACTGAAAGAGCTGACGGTTGCCGAGACTGTGCAGCTGACCGCCAGCCTGTACTCCCAATCCCGTCCGGTCGACGAAGTGCTGGGGAGAGCCGGAATCCTCGACATCTCCGATCGCCTGGTCAGCAAATGCTCAGGCGGACAACAACAGCGGTTGCGATTTGCGATGGCGTTGCTGTCGAACCCGCAATTGCTCATTCTCGACGAGCCCACCACCGGCATGGACGTCGAAGGGCGTCGGGACTTTTGGTCCGCCATCCGCGCCGACGCAGATCACGGTCGCACTGTGCTTTTTGCGACGCACTACCTCGAAGAGGCCGATGTCTACACCGACCGCATCATCCTGGTCAGGCAAGGCACCGTGGTCGCAGACGGGACCACCGCCGAGGTCAAGGCGATGGCGTCCGGACGCACCCTGCGCGCGACTGTTCCAGGCATCACCGACGAACTCCTGCGAGCCATACCGAACTCCGACGCCGTCGAGGTGCGCGGTGAGTCGCTGCTCGTGCACTCGGGCGACACCGATGCCGTTGCACGGTTCCTGTTGACCAATACGCAGGCTCGCGATCTCGAAATCGTCTCGCGTGGCCTCGAAGACGCATTCATCGCACTCACGTCGAACAACTCCGAAGGACAGAAGTGATGACCACTGCAACCGAAGCGAATACCTACGGAGCCGAGCGAACCGTCGTACCTCTCGGCGGATTCAACACGACGCTACTGCGACTGGAATTTCGTCGCCTGACTCGCAACCGGCGCACGATGATCTTCACGCTCGTCATGCCGGTTGTCTTCTTCCTCGTCTTCGGTCTCGGTCAAGGCGACGACGACCACGGGATCGGGCACGGCAATGTCGCCGCGTACATCATGATCAGCATGGCCCTGTACGGCGCGATGCTGGCCACCACCAGCGGCGGCGCGATGGTCTCGATCGAACGAGCGTCCGGGTGGAGCCGACAACTTCGGCTGACTCCCCTGACCCCGGTCGCCTACATCGCCGTCAAACTGATCATGGCGATGCTGCTCGGTCTCGTCTCGATTCTCGTGGTCTACGTCGTCGGCGCGTTCACCTCGGCGCAGATGGACGGATCACTCTGGTTCACAACGGCATTGATCGCCTGGCTGGGATCGTCGATCTTCGCGGCCTTCGGCCTGTTCATGGGGTACCTACTCCCCAGTGAGAACGTCATGCAGTTGCTCGGACCGGGACTGGCTCTGCTCGCATTCGGCGGCGGACTCTTCGTACCACTCACCGACGGTTCCGTATGGGCGACCATCGCACAGTTCACCCCGATGTTCGGCATCAACGCCCTCGCCCACGCACCGTTGACGGGCAATAGCATTCACTGGACCTGGATCGTCAATATCCTGGTGTGGTTCGCCATCTTCGCCGGCGGAGCGATCTGGCGGTTCCAACGAGATACGGAGCGTGTGTAGTTGTCGCAAACGACTGACCGAGAAGATTCCGTCGCGCTCCCGCGGCGGAATCGTTTCGGCGTTCTCTTCGCGGCGGTCTGGATGGTATTTCTCGGCGGGCCGCTGATCGAGGGATGGAATCTACGCGACGAACTGCGCGGCTGGACAGGGATTCTCGCGACGATCGCCTTCAGTGCCCTCTACCTCTACACCTTCGCCACAACGCAGCAGCGACGTCGAATGACGATGACTCGGCCGACGATTCGCGAAGCTGCACTGGCTCTGTCCGCCTTGACCGCGTTGGCCGCTGTGATGATCGTGAGCGTCGGGCCGACAGGTTTGGCAGCAGCACCGTACCTCGCGGTGACAGCGGTGACGCTGTTGCCGACCGTCGCCGGCGGCATTCTCGCCTTGGTGTTCGCGGCCTCCGTGGAGATAGTCAGCCTCTCGTCCGGATGGGGAAACTACTCCGGACTCTCACTCGGAGTCTGCGCGGCCGCGTTCGCGACCTGGGGAATCATGTCCCTGATCAGCCGCAACTTCGCCATACTCCATGAACGCGAAGAGCAGGAGCAGCGGGCAATCATGGAGGAGCGAACGAGGATGGCGCGCGATCTGCACGACATCCTCGGGCACTCGCTGACCGTCATCACGATCAAAGCCGAACTGGCCAATCGCCTACTCGATGTCGATATCGAGCGTGCGCGCAACGAACTCGACGACCTCGAAAGACTTTCGCGTGACGCGTTGGCGGACGTGCGCTCGGCCGTCGAAGGATTTCGTGGGATTTCTCTTCCCGTCGAGATAGCCCGAGCGCGAGAGGCATTGCGTGCGGCTGGTATCGAAGACGAGGTGCCGAGCAGTACCGACATGGTTCCCACGCGTCTTCGGGAACTCTTTGCATGGACGATCCGTGAGGGCGTCACCAACGTCGTTCGACACAGCGGTGCGACCCACTGCCGGATCACGGTCGACGAAAATAGTGCGTCGGTCGTCGACGACGGACGAGGGGCCGAGTCGACGTCTTCCGGAAACGGTCTGATCGGATTGCGCGAGCGCGCCGGAGCGTCGGGCGCACGAGTGATCATCACTCATCCCCAGCCGCAGGGGTTTGCACTTCAGGTAGTCGAACAGGAGACAGAGTGAACAGCCAGGGCGATCGAGCAACCATACGGCTGCTCTTGGCGGACGATCAGGCGCTCGTGCGAGGAGCTTTGGCCGCGCTGCTCGATCTGGAATCCGACCTGTCCGTGGTGGCCGAGGTCGGTCGCGGCGACGAGGTGGTGTCCGCCGTTCTCGAACACCGCCCGGACGTCGCGCTTCTGGACGTCGAGATGCCCGGCATGGACGGAATCGCCGCGACGGCGGCCCTTCGCGAGGCAGCACCCGACACCCGGATTCTGATCGTCACCACGTTCGGCCGTCCCGGATTTCTTCGTAAAGCCCTGCACGCCGGGGCCGGCGGGTTCGTCGTCAAGGACACCCCCGCCAGGCAGCTTGCCGACGCGGTCAGGCGTGTCCACGCCGGACTGCGCGTCGTCGATCCCACCCTTGCGGCCGACAGCCTCGTCAGCGGCGAGTCGCCCCTGACGGAGCGTGAGACCCAAGTACTGCGCGCCGCTCACGACGGCGCACCCGTGGCAGCCATCGCAGGGGCGCTCTTCCTGTCTGCCGGGACAGTTCGAAATCATCTGTCATCCGCGATGGGTAAGACGGGTGCGTCGACGCGCGCGGAAGCCGTCAGAATCGCCGAGTCGAACGGCTGGCTCTGATCCGCGCGTCTGGAATCGCCTTCCCCGGCAAATAGTTCGCCGTTCGATTCGTGATGGCGATTTGTCCAGATCACTCAAAGTAGGGACCTTCTACCCTAGGGATTTTCCCTGCAAACGACCGCTTCGCGAGAATCTGAAACAGCTAATCGTTCGATAACTGGCTATGATGCAGTTAATTGAACCGACGGAGCCTGTGCGTAGCGGGGGAAGGGACGTCTCATGTCGAACCAGTTCAACGATCGCTTGAACTCGCTGTTCGAGACTGCCGACTTTCACGTCACCAACGCGATGGTCGTTCGCGGCATGACCGAGTTCGGCTGCCGTATCTCGACGCCGTACCTGTCGCAACTGCGCACCGGCGTCCGAACCAATCCGTCACCCGAAGTGGTTGCCGCCCTCGCCCACTTCTTCAAGGTCAATCCGGACTACTTCTACGCCCCGTCCGATCACACTCCGCCCGCGATCTCAGGTGGCGAGGCAGACCTCTCCCTCCTCGAACAGCTGCACAACGTGCGCCTGCGGAACCTCACCTCCCGTGTCGTCGACCTCTCACCGTCTTCACAGGATCTGCTTGTCGAAATGGCGGAGAATCTACGGTCCTCCGAAAATCTTCCGCGCGTACCACCGGACTCGAATTCCTACATGTCACGCGCATAGCGCCCTTCGCCGACTCTCCTTGACTGCTCAGGGAGGGTTGGCCTTATGCTGGTCGATGCAGCTGGTTCGCCCGGCACGGTCATGAGGAGCCCCGAAGACCGGTCCCGGCGTCGAAGCTCCGTCAGCGCAAGCTGTCGGGGTGAGAGGGAACCCGGTGAAAATCCGGGACTGTCCCGCAGCGGTAAGCAGGAACGACCGCCGTTCATGTGCACTGGGCATCCGCCTGGGAAGCGACGGCCAGTAGGTTCGATCCAACTCGATCGAGTGCCCGCGAGTCCGAAGACCTGCCGACTGTGTCGGGCACGCCGTGCCCGACGGTCCACCGCCTCGTGGAATGGGCGTGTAGATCTCCATCGGACCTCGTGTGCGGTGCGGGCAGTGCTGCCCGCTGAAACTCGGGGTCTCGTGAGGTGTACCCGTCTGCCGGCAGTGGCCATCAATGCATTGGCAATCTGGAGAAACTCCGTGACAACAACATTCACTTCGACCGTGCTGGGCTCACCGCGCATCGGTCCTCATCGAGAACTCAAGCGGGCAACCGAAAGCTACTGGGCAGGGCGCATCGACGCCGACGCCCTGCAGGCTGTCGCCCGTGACCTCCGTCGGCAGGGCTTGGCCGACCTCCGTGACCTGGGCATCGACTCCGTCCCGGTCAATACCTTCTCCTTCTACGACCAGATGCTCGACACCGCAGTTCTTCTCGGCGCGCTGCCCGACCGCGTCGCGTCGGTCGCCGATCCGTTGGACCGCTACTTTGCCGCTGCCCGTGGGACGGACACCATCGCGCCGCTCGAAATGACGAAGTGGTTCGACACCAACTACCACTACCTGGTGCCGGAGATCTCGCCGTCCACCACGTTCGCACTCGACCCGTCCAAGGTCTTGTCCGAACTGGCAGAAGCACTTTCCGACGGTATTGCAGCCCGCCCGGTCGTCATCGGACCGGTCACCTTCCTGCTGCTCTCGAAGGCTGTCGGCACCGACGAGCCGCTGCTCTCGCGACTCGACGAACTACTCCCCCTCTACGCGGATCTACTCGGTCGGCTCGCGAAGGCCGGTGCGAGCTGGGTTCAGCTCGACGAACCGGCCCTCGTAGGCGATCGCACCGACGAGGAAATCGAAGCGGCACGCGCTGCGTACGAACAGCTTTCAGCGCTGTCCGAGCGGCCGTCGATCCTGTTGGCGTCGTACTTCGGTTCGCTGCGTGAGGCGCTGCCCGCGCTTGCGTCCACCGGCGTCGAAGGATTTGCCGTCGACCTGGTGGCCGGTCAGGATTCGATCGGCTCCGTCCCCGAACTCGCCCGCAAACTGGTCGTCGCCGGCGTGGTCGACGGACGAAACATCTGGCGGTCGGATCTGGATTCGGCACTGAGCACGTTGGGTGCTCTGTTGGGCAGCGTGGATAATCTTGCCGTCTCCACATCGTGCTCCCTGCTGCACGTTCCGTACACTCTCGACGCAGAAGCCGATGTCGACAAGGCCCTGCGCTCGTGGCTCGCGTTCGGCACCGAGAAGGTCAAGGAAGTAGTAACTCTCGCAACCGCTCTCACACAGGGCCGGGAGTCGGTGGAAGACGAGTTCGCTCTGGCACGAGCGGCCGCGTCGACCCGCAAGGACGATCGCAGACTCAATGATGCGAGTGTTCGAGGCCGTCTGGACGCGGTGCTGAACTCGGCGACCGGTCGCGCGCCCGCCGCCGAACGTCGCGCTGCCCAGGACGAACTGCTTTCTCTGCCGCCGCTGCCCACGACGACAATCGGTTCGTACCCGCAAACCTCGAAGATCCGCATCGCTCGCGCAGCACTGCGCAAGGGCGAGATCGACGAAGCCGAGTACGTCAACCGTATGCGCGCCGAAATTGCCGAAGTTGTTGCGCTCCAGGAAGAGCTGGACCTGGACGTTCTTGTTCACGGTGAGCCGGAACGCAACGACATGGTCCAGTACTTCGCGGAGCAGTTGGACGGATTCTTCGCCACCGCCAACGGTTGGGTCCAGTCGTACGGCACCCGCTGCGTGCGTCCGCCGATTCTGTACGGCGACGTCTCCCGCCCGAAACAGATGACCGTCGACTGGATCACGTACGCGCAGTCCCTGACCGACAAGCCGGTCAAGGGCATGCTCACCGGACCCGTCACCATTCTGGCCTGGTCGTTCGTCCGCGACGACCAACCCCTCGCCGACTCGGCAAATCAAGTCGCACTGGCCATTCGAGACGAGACCGTCGACCTGCAGGCCGCCGGAATCGGAATCATCCAGGTTGACGAACCGGCTCTACGAGAACTACTCCCACTGCGTGCCGAGGATCAGCGTGCCTACCTGGACTGGTCGGTCGGCGCCTTCCGGTTGGCTACCTCGGGCGTCGCGGATTCCACCGCGATCCACACGCACCTGTGCTACTCCGAGTTCGGAGCGGTGATCGGCGCCATCGCCGGCCTCGACGCGGACGTCACGTCCATCGAGGCGGCGCGCTCACACATGGAGGTCCTCGACGATCTCAGTTCGGTCGGGTTCGACCTCGGCGTCGGCCCGGGTGTCTACGACATCCACTCGCCGCGGGTGCCGAGCGTCGACGAGATTGCCGAATCCCTGCGTGAGGCACTCAAAGCTGTTCCTGTCGAGCGGTTGTGGGTCAACCCGGACTGCGGTTTGAAGACCCGCGGTTCCGTCGAGGTCGAGGCGTCACTGCGTAACCTCGTCGAAGCCGCGAAGTTGGTACGAGCGGAGCTATAGGGGCAAAGCCCCGGTGCGCCTTTTTGGTAGTGGGCACTACCAAAAAGGCGCACAGGGGTCAGCTCAACCACGTATTGCCGAAGAGCAGAATCCCGTCCGCACTCGGGGTCACTCCGTGCACGTTCTCGCGCCACGGGATGAAGACCTTGCCGGAGTTGACCACGGCCATCGGCGCCGTCTCGTTGACCACGGTCTGAATATCGTCGATGACGGCTCGCCGCTCATCCTCGCCCGACGCCGTTTGCAGCTTGCCGAGCAACTCGTCCATCCGAGCGTTCTTGTAACCGAGGATGTTCGACGGCGATTCGCTGAACAGGTTGCCGTACATACGCACGAACGGTGACTCTTCCAGCACGTTGAACGCGAAGTAGGACACGTCGTAGTCATGCTTTGCGTACAGCATGGAAATCAGATCGTTGATGCTGGTTGCGTAGGTGATGTCGACCGTGAAACCCACTGCCTGCAAGAGCGACTGAAACGTCAGTGCGCTGCGCTGCGTCGCCGGATCGTTCATCCCGACGTACGTCAGTTTTCCGTCGTAACCGTCCGCCTTCGCCTCGGCGAGATACTTCTTGGCCGCCTCGGGGTCGAAGCCGTTCCCGGCCACCGATCCGTGCCACTGCGACCACGACGCGAACATGTCGGTGCCGGGTTCGCCGAAGCCGCCCTGAACTCGCTCGTTGAACGTATTCGGGTCCACCGCAGCGACAATCGCCTTACGCACGCGCTCGTCCTTCGCTGCCCGATCGTCGCGCTGATTGATTGCCAGAACTCCGGCCATGCTGGCCGAGTACACAAATCCGGGATCACCGGCTTCGAAAGCCTCGTGAATGAAGTCGGGAGACTTCAGATAGGCAACCTGGATTCCGTCGGTGTGCAATCCTTCCAGTTTGCTCTTCTCGTTGACGATTGCCGGAAAGCGCAACTTCTCGAGGTACGGCGCCCCGTCCCAGTACGTCGGACGGGCAGCGAGCACCAATTCGTCCTGGGAGGCGAACTTCTCGACGGTGAACGGGCCTGCCCCGATCGGGGTGAACGTGCCGGTAGCCATCGACGAGGGCGCGACGATCATGCCGGGACCGGTGGTGAACATGATCGGGAACTCGTCCCACGGCTGCGCCAATGTAAAGACGACCGTACTCGGATCCGGTGAATTCGTCTCGCGCACAGCGGTCTTCCACACCAGCGCGTGAGTTCCCTTCTTCTGCAGATAGTGATCGATGCTCCACAGGACTGCCGCACTGTCCATCGGAGTGCCGTCGCTGAAGGTGACGCCGTCGCGCAATTTCAGTGTCCACACCGTGTTGTCGCCGTTGGCCGACAACGACTGAGCCAAGTGGGGAACATACTCGCCCGCCGACGTATCGAAGCGCATGAGAAGGTCGTAGATGGCTGCCATTTCGCTACCACCGGTAGCGCCGCCGTCCTGACGGTCAGCCGGATCGAGACTGCTGATCCCGTTGTAGGTGGCAAACGACACGGTGCCACCCGATCGCGGCTCTCCCCCGTTGTTCTGGTCACCGACAACTCCGACCGTCACGTCCGATGCATCCGTGGTCGTACCTTGGCTGCTACCGGCGCACCCCGTCACCACCAGCGTCGCCGACGCCAGGACAACCATCCAGATTCGAGCGCGGACTCGGTACGAGCGCTTCATTGCGACTCACTTTCACAGTTCACGGATACGTCGATCCCTGGATCGGACACCCGACATATTTGTAAGTGAATTCTAGGTAAGGTCTCGTCCTGCGTCTTCGTTTTCACAAAGCCGAAGCGATAATTCGCGTTCATGACAGCAGAAACAAGAACTGAATTCTAGGTTGCAACCGTTCAGCGAATTACCAGTCCGATGACGTCTTCGACGTTCCGCTGGGCCTCTGCGAATCCGATCCGGCCACTGGTCCACAGCGCAAGGGCCGTCAACATCGTGCCGCCTATTGCCACGGCCGCAACCCTCGCCGTCTCGGCCGGGACGCCGTCCATCAACTCGAACAGCATTCTCCGATGTGCCGCTGCGCGCAGATCCAACGACTCGATCACGAACTGATCCGAGGACGAATGGAGTTCGATCTCCAACCGAGCGAAGTAGGGCCTACGCTCGAATGCCTTCATCTCGCGGCGATGAAGTGCCAGAACCCGCTCGTACGCGTTGTTCTCACCACCGTCTGCCCGCAACTTCTCAGGACGACGGACCGATTCGAGACCGCTCCACGCCGTCATCGCCGCAGCCAGAAGTTGCTGTTTGGTCGGAAAGTAGCGATACAGCGTTCCGAGTGCGACGCCTGAACGCTCCGAGACGTCTTTCATCTGGATTCGATCCGACGGCATCTCGGCCAGCATCTCGACCACCGCCGTGGTCAGTCGTCCTCTCCGCTCGAGTTGCCCCACCGACATGAGGTCGACGTCCAAGGGAAACTCGTCGCTGCGCGCAGTCACGCGCGTCACGATAGTTCAGAATCCTGACCGCAGTGCCGGGTTGCGAAGTTTCATCGTAACCCCGAGATCTAATACACGGATTAATCAACTGCAGATCGCGCTAGGGTTAGTCCATGACTGACCGGACAACCGATGACCAGCCAACCGTCGGCGTGCTGAACTTCTGGTCGTTCATCGAACTGGCCAACAAGCGACTGGCCACCGAACATGGCTTTCGCGACCAGCTGGCCACCGAGGTACTACTTACACTCAATCGGGCTTCCAACGTGGTCACCTACGATCTCGAGTCGTCGATCCACCGCCCTCGCGGCTGGTCATGGTCCTCCTTCAGGCTGTTGTTCGTCACCTGGCTGGCCGGTCCGATCGAGCCGAAGGCTGCCGCCGAGCTCACCGGCATGAGTAGGGCAGCGGTCTCCAATCTGTCCAAGTCGCTGCTGGCAGACGGATTGATCGATCGTCGGCCCACCGAGAACGACGGCCGTTCCGTCCAGCTGTACCTGACCGCCAAGGGCCGAGGAGCCATGGTCGAAGCCTTTCGCGAGCAGAACGAACGCGAACACGCCTGGGTAAGCGTCCTGAGCGAGGCCGAACAGCGAATTCTTGTCATGCTCCTGGACAAACTGATCACCAACCGCAGCCAGTTCGACGTACGCGGACGTAACTGACATAGACCCGAACCCCTTGGAGGGTTGCACTCATCACATCATTTTAGTTAATGTGTTTACTATCTGGTGGAGGTGAGCCAGGCAGAACAGCACAGAAGGAGCCCCGTCATGGCGTTCTATCGACAACTCGGCAACATCCCACCGAAGCGTCACACCCAACACCGTGACGAGTCCGGCAACCTCTACTACGAAGAGCTGATGGGAGAGGAAGGTTTCTCCTCGGATTCTTCGTTGCTGTACCACCGCGAGATCCCATCGGCCATCGTCGACGCAACGGTCTGGGAACTGCGCGATCAGAGCACAACCCCCAACCATCCCCTCAAACCGCGCCATCTGAAACTCCACACGCTGTTTCCCGAAAGCACCTGGAACGAGACCGACGTGGTAACCGGCCGTCGTCTCATCCTCGGAAATGCCGACGTGCGATTGTCCTACGTCGTTGCGGCAGCGCCATCTCCCCTGTATCGCAACGCAATCGGCGACGAGATGGTCTACATCGAATCTGGCGAGGCGACCGTCGAGACCGTCTTCGGTGCACTCGAGGCCAGTGAAGGTGACTACGTCCTGATCCCGATGTCCACAACGCATCGATGGATCCCCAAGGGTGACAAGCCACTTCGTGCCTACGCCATCGAGGCGAACAGTCATATCGTCCCGCCCAAGCGCTATCTTTCCCGCTTCGGCCAGCTGCTCGAGAACGCACCGTTCTGTGAACGAGACCTGCACGGACCGATCGCGCCCATGATCGCCGAAGGAACCGACGTCGAGGTACTGGTCAAGCACCGAACGTCGGCGGGCATCGTCGGCACCCGAATGGTTTATCCCACGCACCCTTTCGATGTCGTCGGCTGGGACGGCTGCCTGTACCCGTACACCTTCAACATCTCCGACTACGAGCCGATCACGGGCCGTGTTCACCAACCGCCGCCGGCCCACCAGGCGTTCGAGGGGAACAACTTCGTGATCTGCAACTTCGTTCCGCGCAAGGTCGACTACCACCCCCTGTCGATCCCGGTGCCGTACTACCACTCGAACGTCGACTCGGACGAGATCATGTTCTACTGCGGCGGTGACTACGAGGCGCGCAAGGGTTCCGGCATCGGACAGGGTTCGATATCTATTCATCCCGGCGGCCACGCCCACGGACCACAACCCGGCGCCTACGAGCGGAGCATCGGCGCCGAGTTCTTCGACGAGCTCGCCGTGATGGTCGATACGTTCCGGCCCCTCGAATTGGGTGAGGGAGCCCTGGCCTGCGAGGACGAAGCGTACGCCTGGAGTTGGGCAGGGCGGGGGCCTAGGCAATGACGATCATCTCCCCACTCCTGCGCGGCCTGTGCGACGACGCAGCACTTTTCCCACCCGGCAATGCTTCTCTCGCCGAAGCAATTCCGGCCCACGCCGCCTACCTGCAGGCGGACTACGACGCACTGGTCGGGCCTTTCATTTTTCCCGCGCCTCGACTGAGCGAACTGGCTGCGTACGTTTCAGCGGACAGCCCGGTGACGCTGAGTCTGACCGTGCCGGCCGGCCCATCCGATACGGCGGCCGCACTCTCGAACGCGCGAGCCATCCCTGGTGTTCACGTCGCCGCCGTCGAGGTGGGAATTCCAGACGGGTTGGACGCCGATGCGGCCTTCGAGGAACTCTCTCGTGTCCATGCCGCTCATCCCGACGTCGACATTTTTGTCGAGGTGCCTCGAGGTGATCGGCGCGCGGGCTATCTCACAGCTCTCGAAACTGCCGGGCATTCCGCAAAGTTTCGCACCGGCGGGATTGTCGCCGAGGCGTACCCGAACGAGGAAGAGCTCGCCGATGCGGTGATATCCGTTGTCCGAGCGAATATCCCGTTCAAGGCGACTGCGGGACTGCACCACGGTGTGCGCAACACCGATCCGGAAACAGGCTTCGAGCAACACGGCTTCCTCAACATCATGGTGGCCGTCGACGCGGCGAGGCGGGGCGCCGATCGTTCGGAAATTGTTGCTGCACTGTCTCAGCGCGATGGAAAATCGATCGCGCAAGCCCTGGCCGACCTCACCGAGGACGAGGCCGGCGAGGTGCGTCGCCGATTCCTCTCGTTCGGTACCTGCAGCATCTCGGACCCTCTGACCGAGCTGGAAGGCCTCGGGTTGATCGTCCGCTCCGACAAAACCGAAGGAACTCTCGTATGACTGTCACGACCATCGACATTCCCGCCGACTCACTGTTCGGTCTCGACAATCTGCCGTACGGGGTCTTCTCCCCCGCGGGAGGGTTACCGCGTGTCGGTGTGCGCGTCGCCGAATCGGTGGTCGATCTCGCAGCGACACTAGGCGATTCCGTCTTCTCCGAACCGACTCTGAACGCGTTCATGGCTCAGGGACGAGATCAGTGGGTATCGGTGCGAAACCGGATCACGGAGCTCGTGACTAGCGAAATAGACTCGAATGCAGTGTTTTCCGTTGATTCGGTGACAATGCATTTGCCGATCGCAGTGGCCGATTACGTCGACTTCTACGCCTCGGAGAATCACGCAACCAACCTCGGGCGGTTGTTCCGCCCGGACGCAGCCCCCTTGATGCCGAACTGGAAGCATCTTCCCGTCGGATACCACGGGCGCTCCAGCACCATCGTCGTCTCCGGCACCGACATCGTTCGTCCCTGCGGACAGCGGAAGGCACCCGATCAGGAAAGCCCGGACTTCGGACCGTCCCGGCGCCTCGACATCGAAGCCGAGATGGGGTTCATCGTCGGAACTCCCTCGAAGATGGGCGATTCCATCACCCCGGACGAATTTGCCGAGTACGTCTTCGGCGCCGTGGTCGTGAACGACTGGTCTGCCCGAGACATCCAGGCGTGGGAGTACGTGCCCCTCGGTCCGAACCTGGGGAAGAGTTTCGCGACCTCCATCTCACCGTGGGTCGTACCCTTGCTCGCTCTCGAAGCAGCCCGAATCGACACTCCGGTGCAGGATCCCGAACCGCTTTCCTATCTGCGTGGTGAAGAGAAGTGGGGGCTGGACATCGACCTGGCCGTCGAATGGAACGGTCACGTCGTCTCCCGGCCGCCCTACGCCCAGATGTACTGGTCGCCTGCGCAGATGCTCGCGCACACCACCATCAACGGCGCAGCAGCGAGCACCGGCGATCTCTTCGCGTCCGGAACCATTTCCGGACCGGACAAAGATCAGCGCGGCGCCTTCATCGAGCTGACGTGGGGCGGCAAGGAACCCGTAGCTGTGGGCTCCGAGACCCGTACCTTTCTCGAAGACGGCGACACCATCGCCATCTCAGCCACCGCTCCCGGCGTCGGCGGATCACGAATCGGCTTCGGGGATGTTCACGCTCGGATCCTGCCTGCAACGCAAACCGAAAGATAGTGATTGACAACTGTTTGATTCACGCTGATCTGATGTCCGGAATTCCTTGCCTCAAAATTCTCCGAAGATAAGCTGGACTAACCATCCAGAGCGATCGAGAGTCCTGGCTCCGTGACGTCGCAGCAACCCCCTCTGCTGAGGTGCGGGTGCTTTCTGCCAGGTCCGATGGAGGACTCGTGCCAGGCGATCGACCCCGTACCTCAGTGGGGACAGCAGCTGTCATCGTGATCGTGGGCGGTGGACCCCGCGGGACCGGCGTACTCGAGCGGATCCTCGCTCACGAATCGGTGAACGCCGATCCCACACCGATCGACATTCACGTTGTCGACCCGTATCCGGCAGGTGCCGGCCGTATTTGGCGAGGCAGCCAGGCGCCGCTTCTGTGGATGAATTCGACAACAGCGGACGTCACGATGTTCACCGACGAGACCACCGCCGTGATCGGCCCGGTGCTGCCGGGTCCGACCCTCGCGGAATGGGTCGCCGAGCGCTCGGCTGAGCTTGCCGAATTCCCCGAAATCGCAGCAGAAGTTCCGACGCTCACCCCGTCGTCGTTTGCATCGAGGTCACTGCAGAGCCGATACCTGAACTGGGTGTTCGAGACTGCAGTCGACTCCGCGCCAGCGCACGTCGACGTTCGAGTTCATCGACGATCCGTGGTCGACATCGTGAACGTCGGCGAGACACAGACAGTTCATCTGGACGACGGAGCTGTCATCGACGCGACGACCGTCCTTCTCGCACAAGGGCACCCCGATGCGTTGCCTGCCCCACGCGAAACCGCGCTGACCAGCTTCGCGTCCGATCACGGGTTGACGTATGTGGGTCCGGGCTACACTGCCGATCTCGACGCCGATGTCATTCCCGAAGGCGAACCGGTTCTGATCGCCGGACTCGGGCTGGCTTTCATCGACTGGATGGTTCTCCTCGCCGAGAGCCGTGGCGGCATCTTCGAACGCGGTGAAGACGGCGTCCTCACTTACGCTCCCTCGGGTCGGGAACCCCTGTTGTATGCCGGATCTCGTCGCGGAGTGCCGTATCATTCCAAGATTTCGTACTCGATCGCTGACGCGCGGCCACCGCTACCGCGGTTCTTCACCGCTGATCTCGTTCCCGGCGACGGACCGTTGGATTTCCGAAACGACATCTGGCCCTTGGCGTCGAAAGAACTGGCAGGCGCCCACTATTACGAGCTGTTTGCATCTCACCCGGATCGGACAGTGGGCACCTGGGAGGAGTTCGACGCCGAATTCGCCTCGCTGGCTTGGGGATCGCCTCGATTGCAGGAACTGGTCGAGAACGCAGTCCCGAAGCCGGAAGACCGTATCGATCTCGAGCGGCTGAACCGCCCACTCGGCGGTGAGCGCTACGACGGGCTTGCCGAGGTCCAGTCCCGGATCACCGAATACATCTCGGCGGATGTCGCGCGGAGGTCGGACCCGTATTTCAGCGCCGACGCGGCTGTCTTCTCAGCGCTGCTGTCGACGTACATGACCGTCGGAGAATTGTTGCGGCGCGGCAGAATCCCGGCCGAATCCGTCGCCAAGGACGTCGAGGGTTGGCTTCATTCGTTCTTCAGCTTCATCGCCAGTGGTCCGCCGCCCGAGCGTTTGGAACAGTTGGTCGCCCTCAACGAGGCGGGCATCGTCCAGTTCCTCGGGCCGGATTCGGTGTTCTCCACCGAGATCGACCCGGCAACGGGGGCTGGGATCTTTGTCGCGCGCAGTGCGTCGCACACCGACATCGTGGCCGCGAACACCCTCGTCGAAGCACGCTTGCCGGTTGCTTCCATCAGCGCGAGCGGTGACTTGCTCCTGCGGACGCTTCACCGTCGGGGCGAGGCAGTCGAACTTCGTGCGACCGTGGACAGTTCGGCGAAGCTCGCCGTCGACGGTACTTCACGAATTCTCGACCAGAACAACACTGCTCATCCCCGCCGCTTCGCGGCCGGGCCGTGGGTTGCAGGCCATAACTGGTCGGCGGCTTTCCCTCGTCCCCGTACCAATGCAGGGTTCTTCCGGCATAACGATGCCCTGGCGGCGGAGATTTTGGGTGCTACGCGCCTGTGAGCGGTTAGGGAGTCCTGGGACTCCCTAACCGCTCACAGGGGGCTGTGCCCCTAGCTGAACACCAACTCACCCTCGTCAACCGCGACGGTGATACTGCCGCCCTCTTCGAGGAGATCGTCGAGCAGCATGTCGGCGATCTTGTCGTCGACCACACGCTGAATCGAACGACGCAACGGGCGAGCCCCGAACTCGGGTTGATGCCCGTGCTCGGCGATCCAGTCCACCGCGTCGGCAGTGAACTCGATCTCGATGCCCTTGGACTGCAGCCGCTTCCGGCTGTCGTCGAGCAGCAGATCAGTAATCCGGTGCAGTTGCTCGGTGTCGAGCTTGCGGAAGATCACGATCTCGTCGATACGGTTGAGGAACTCCGGCCGCATCGATTCGCGCAACCTGGCCATCACGCGGTCGCGCAGTGGCTTCTCCGCCGACTCTGCGTCACCCGTGGTGAAGCCGAGTCCACCGGACTTGCTCGAGATGATGTCCGAGCCGAGGTTGCTGGTCATGATCACGACGGTGTTCTTGAAGTCCACCGTCCGACCCTGACCGTCGGTCAGACGGCCGTCGTCGAGCACCTGGAGCAAGGTGTTGAACACGTCCGGGTGTGCCTTCTCGATCTCGTCGAGCAGGATCACCGAGTACGGGTTACGACGCACCTGTTCCGTGAGCTGTCCGGCCTCGCCGTAGCCGACGTATCCGGGAGGAGCACCGACCAATCGGCTGACCGTGTGCCTCTCACCGAACTCACTCATGTCGAAGCGCAGCATCTTGTTCTCGTCTCCGAAGAGTGTGGCAGCCAGAGCTTTTGCGAGCTCCGTCTTGCCGACGCCAGTGGGTCCGAGGAACAGGAAGCTACCGACGGGACGATCCGGATCGCTCATACCGGTCCGGCTACGACGCACGGCACGCGCGATGGCGCGAACGGCGTCATCTTGCCCGATGACACGACCGTGCAGTTCCTCTTCCAGACGGCGCAGGCGATCTTTCTCTGCCTGAGTCATCTGGCTTGCCGGAATACCCGTTGCGCGAGCGACAACTTCGGCGATTTGTTCAGCGGTCACGTCCGGCGTTTCCTCGGAAGGAACCGAGGATCCTGCCTTCTCGAGACGCTTTGCGACGCCGTTGATCTCGTCACGCAGGGTCGACGCCTTCTCGTACAACTCGTCGGCGACGGCTTTTTCCTTGTCGCTCTCGAGCTGCTCGAGACGCTGCTGCAGCGCGGCGGTGTCTACCGTGGCCGTCTTCAAGCGAAGCCTGGCGCCGGCCTGGTCGATCAGGTCGATTGCCTTGTCCGGCAAGAACCTGTCGCCGATGTAACGTGCCGACAGCTCCACCGCAGCGGTGATCGCCTCGTCGGTGTAGTGCACCTTGTGGTGATCCTCGTACCGACTGCGCAGTCCGCTCAAGATCGCGATTGCGTCCTCGATCGACGGCTCTCCGACCTGTACGGGCTGGAAGCGCCGCTCGAGCGCGGGATCCTTCTCGATGTTCTTGCGGTATTCGTCGAGCGTGGTGGCGCCGACGATGTGCAGTTCACCGCGAGCGAGCTTGGGCTTGAGGATGTTTCCGGCATCCATCGCACCGTCTGCGCCGCCTCCGGCACCGGCGATGGTGTGCATCTCGTCGATGAAGACGATCAGCTCGTCCTTGTGTGCGGTGATCTCGTCGATCACCTTGGTCAGCCGTTCCTCGAAGTCTCCGCGGTAACGGGTACCCGAGACCATGCTCGAGAGTTCGAGCTGGACGATCTTCTTGCCCACCAACGATTCCGGGACATCCCCGTCGACGATGCGCTGGGCGAGACCTTCGACGATGGCAGTCTTGCCGACGCCGGCCTCACCCACCAGGACCGGGTTGTTCTTGGTGCGGCGGGAGAGGATCTCGATGGTCTGTTCGATCTCGTCGGCGCGGCCGATCACCGGATCGACGCCGCCGTTGCGGGCGCGATCGGTGAGATCGATGCCGTACTTGTCGAGCGTCGGTGTGGTGGACTCGTCTTCGACTGGACCGGCTGCGGGATTCTGAACCGCTGCCTGCAGCTTCTCCGGCGTGATGCCGGCCGAAGCGAGCAGACGACCCGGAACATGATCGGGGTCACCGGCCAGGGCGATGAAGAGATGTTCGGGGTCGATGTACGTCGATCCCAGGGCTCGGGCCAGTTGATGAGCCTCGAGTAGAGCGGTTTTCACGGCACTGCTGAGCGCAGGAGCAGAGTAGGCCCCCTGCTCACGGCCTTGTGGCAGCCGCAGGTCGACGGCGTCGACCACGGATTTCGGGTCGGCTCCGGCGCGCTGCATGAGCGTGCGGACCGGATCCTGCTCCGCCATGACGCGGAGAACGTGCAGTGCATCGAGATCCGAATCACCGCGAGCAGCCGCTACACGTGCAGCGTCAGCCATGAGTTGCTGGGTGGCCCTGCTCATGAGCCGGGAAATATCGATGCGACCGGGACCCTCGGGCCCGAAGAATGCTGGCATTCCGAAGCCTCCTTGCAGAAAGTTGAGCGTTACTGACTCAATTAACGTGCATGGGGCTCGATCAATTCCCGCGGCCTCAGATTTGTTTCAACACCTTCGGGCCACAGATCGTTCTCAACTACCGAAGGATCCGGTAGATCGACCGACCGGGTACGCCTCGACGTGCATGATCACCGATCCCTCGCAGGGACCACTCGCGATGTCGGTACGCCACGAACCTTTCAGACTGCCATCGGGCTGAGGTGTGTAATACGCCTCGGAGTGCGCCGGTGCCCACACCTTGGGCACGCCTTCCCCCTGGTAGCAATCCCACTCCCAGTCATAGGGGTGCACCCAACTGGTTCCGTCCCAGGTGTATCGCGCAGGCTGCGGCAACGTCGGATTGGCGGGAGCCGGACCGCCGACCACTGTGGCGATACAGACTCCGCTCGAGCAATCCGTCTCGAACGTGTATGTATCGGAGAAATCCGGCTCCCACTGGCTGGCGGCCAGACTTGTGCCCGTCTTGGTCGCGGCAAAACGCTTGAGCGAGTAATCACCGGACCAATTCGCATCCGCAGCCCCCGCGGGCATCGCTCCGGCGACAAACCACGTAGCAACGAGAGCAACCACCAACAATGACTTCCGCATGCGTGAAGTGAATCACAAGCTATGTCCGAATTGTCGGATACTGACCACAAGAACACCGACGACGATCAGCACCAGCGAAACCAACGGCAACGCTCCCGCACCCCTGTCCGCCAAGATCAGCCCGCCTACGACGCCGCCCGCTGCGATCGCCGCATTGAAGATCGTCACGAAAACCGATTGCGCAGTGTCCACAGCGTCGCCCGTCGTATCCGCGAGCGCCGTCTGAAGGAGAGTGGGAGCGCCCCCGAATGCCACACCCCACGCCACAACGCTGAGTGCAATCACAGCGAAGCTGTCACCGCCGACGCCCAACGCCGTCAAAGCTGCGGCAAAGACCACCAAGCTCAGCACGGTGAGACTTCGAAGGGCCCGGTCGACAAACACCCCGACCACACCGATGCCCACGAAGGCGAAAAGTCCGAACACGAACAAGACGATTCCCAACCGATCGCCGAAACCGATGCGATCCAGAAACGCCGCCAGATACGTGTACACGATGTTGTGCGCGAGGATCCACAAGAACGCGACAAACAGAATCGGTCGTACGCCAGGCAGGACCAGGACTTTCCGCACCGGCAGCTGCCGATCCGCTTGTTGCCCGGGAAAGTCCGGCATCACCGTGAGTATCCACGCGACCAGAAGTAGCGCAGCAACCGACATCACGGCGAAGACGACGCGCCAATCGGCCAGGGTCCCGAGCCACGCCCCCATCGGAACGCCGATTGCCAACGCGATCGGCTGTCCGACGGAGGCAACCGCAACGGCCCGCCCCTGCAGGTGAGGGGGCGACATCCTGCGTGCGTACCCGGCAAGCAACCCCCACACCACACCTGCCGCCATACCGGCCAGAAACCGAACACCCAAGGTGAGAACAAGATTCGACGAAAGCGCTGTCACCAGATTGAAGACACCGAACCCCAGAATCGCCGACACCAGGACAGCACGCCGTCGCAACCCTCGGGTCAATGCGATCAGTGGTACCGCCCCGACGACGGAACCCAATGCGTATGCGGTAACCAATTGCCCTGCGCCGGAGACTGATACGGACAACCCTGACCCGATCTGCACCAGTAGTCCGGCCGGCATGGTTTCGGTTGTGATCGCTATGAAGCCTGCCATTGCGAGTGCCGACAACCCGGCCAGCGGTAGTGTCCGGACGGAATCGGTCTCCGTCAGTGCCGAAGTCGCCGTCCCGTCCGAGTTCGAGCTCACCTCGTCGGTGTTTCGGGACTGCCTTCACCCGACTGGCCGGAACGGACCAGTTCTGCAATAGACGCCCAGTCCATCTCGCCCTGACCGTTCGCCAGAGCCTGAGCGAGCACGCCTCGAAGTACGCCACCGAACGGCAAATCCAGATCGACGCTGTCGGCGGCGTCGAGCGCAAGCCTCAAATCCTTGAGGCCCAGAGCTGTGGTGAATCCTGCAGGCTCGTACTGACGCGTCGCGACGAGGTTTCCGTAGCTGGAGTAGACCGGCCCCGGGAAGATCGTCGAGGTCAGCAGTTCTACGAGTTGGCTTCCGTCCACACCTGACCTCTCCCCCAATGTGATTGCCTCGCCCAAGGATTGAATCGCGGCGAGGATGAGGTAATTGCCGATGATCTTGACGATGTTGGCCTGCTCCGGACGCTCACCTTGTGGCCACGTGCGAGCACCGATGACGTCGAGGAAGGGTTGCACTCGCTCGAGGAGGGAACTGTCGCCGGCGGCGATGATGTTCAACTGGCCAGCCTGAGCAACAGAAACGCGTCCGAACACCGGCGCCGCGATGTACCCGATACCGTACTCGGCGTGCAGTGCGGCGGCGCGCTTGGCAAGGTCGACGCTGACGGTGGCCATGTTGACGTGCACGGTTCCACTCGGAACGGATGCGAGGACGGCGGGATCCAGAATGGCCGAAGACACGGCCGAATCATCTGCCAACATCGACAGCACAACACCGGACTGGAATGCCTCGGCAACGGTTTTCGCGCCGATCGCCCCTTCCTCGACCAGTTCGGCTACCGCTTCAGGGCTGCGATTCCACACCGTCACGTCGAAGCCTGCGCCCAGTAGATTTCGAGCGATGGGACGGCCCATCGCGCCCAAGCCGACCACGGAAACAGAAGTCATGGATTTCCCTCTCGAAAGTGCTGAACCATCTAAGACGGTTCAAGACTCTCATACGGGTACAGTTGCTGTCGAACCGGTTGAGATGGTTCGCCACGAAGGAGGACGAAAGTGAACGAAGCAGGAGCTGATCAATCCGCTCGGGACGTGTTTCGACTCGACAACGACACGCTCGCCTTCCGCTTCACCGCCACCCTCACCAATCGGAACGGCTCGAGGTTCGAACGACTCACGAGCCCGCAGCGACTCGAATTATGGTTACGCGCCAACGATCTGATGGACGCCCCCGCAACCGCGACAGAAGACGACCTCCTCGGCGCGCAGAATTTACGTGAGGCCATTCATCGCATCGGAACCGCCGTATGCGAGGACCGCCGCGTCTCACGCGCCGATGTCGGGATCGTCAACACCGCATCCGAACTCGGTGATGCCCACCTCGTCCTCGAGAGTGGCCGGGCCCTCTGGAAATCAGCCGGAGACAATCCGATCCGCGACGCTTTGTCGATAGTGGCTGCCGACGCGATCGCGGTGCTCGGTGGACCCGACCGGGACCGCGTCAAAGCCTGCCAGGGCGACGGGTGCACCGGCCTCTACGTCGACACCAGTCGCGGCAACAACCGACGCTGGTGCTCGATGAACATCTGCGGAAACAAAGCCAAGAAATCCGCGATGACCGCTCGCGCCGACTAGCTCATCTCACCTTCACCACGACTCCATTTCGCCGCCACTCGGTTCCACAGCTTCTCGATCGGCGTCGACAGCAGGAGAAGAAACAGCGGGAAGTACGACGTCACCGGAACGAGCACACTGACGAGCAGCGCCACCACCATGATCAGGAAAGTGACGATTTCAGCGGTGAAATGCGGCTTCGCATTCTCTTCGCTCAACGAAGGGTTGCGAACCAGACCCCACGCGACCACCGCCAGGCACGCAGCACTGGCTGCCATTGTCCCGATGTAGAGAGCCCTGGTTCCGAGATCCTGCGACGGCGCTGCAACGAGCGCAGTCGGGAAGGGCAGGAACACGATGGTCATCACCCACAACCCCAGCCCGCGAACGACCACCTTGTCTCCGTCGACCACAAAACGAAGCAGCCGATGCTGCGACCACCAGAGACGGAAGATCACCAGAAAGCTCAGGGCGAACGAATAGAACTGCGCAGCGTGATCGCGCAGGAGTTCCGACGTGGTGCCGTGGTGGTCACTGGTGAGTTCGACCAGCGGCAGGACGAGCAGCGTGATCGCAATGGCGACAATCGCGTCGATGAAAGTGACGTAGCGCTCGAAGTAGCGGGTGCGTTCCGCAATCTCAGCCATTGCGGAAGCATAAGCCTCACAACAGGAAACAGACCGGCGACGCCACTTTCCGGAAGCAGGTATCCGGAAACATACAATTAACGAATCAAATTCGTTAGATCTCTTGACCGTGGCGGAGCTCATCCCCATACTTAACGAATCACATTCATTAAGTGACTCACATCACGACACCAGGGGTCGGTTCAGCCACCCCCTTCAGGACATGGGGTTGCCCTAGTGCCGATCAACGCTTCGACGAATACGCAGTCCGACCGGGTTCCACTCACCGCCAACCGCGGTATTGCCGTCTTCAGTATCGGCGTCATGGGGTTCATTACCGCGAACCTCATCCCCCTGATGATCGTGGCAATGGTCGAGGACCTCGGTGTCACCGAATCCGCTGCCGGTGCCGTTCTGACAGCATCGCTGCTGGTCTGCGCCGTCACCTGCCTCGCCACCACCCGAATCGCCTCGGGCCGGCATCGCCATCTCCTCGGCCGCGTCAGCCTGATCGCGATGGCAGCCGCATTCGGCGTTGCGGCCATCGCACCGTCCACGACGATCGCATGCGCCGCGATCATCGTCGGCGGTATCGGCGCTGGTGGATCCGCATCCGTTGGTGGAGCGGCACTGGCCGCGCTCACGAACCCGGACCGGGCGTCAAGCATCAGCGGCCTCGTGAACCGTGTCGTCGTCACGGCCGTCCTCGCTCTCATACCCATCCTCGGCACACACATGACCAACGCATTCGGCATCGTCGCAGTCCTGGCACTGGCTACCGCAGCAACGGTCACCTGGTTGCCGTCGTCCCCGGTGAAAGAGTCGCCGGAGACGGCGAAGTCCGCCAATACGACCACAGCTCTCCCCGCCGGGGTCAGCGCGAAACGTCTCACTTTTGCCGGAACCGCATTTCTCGCGATGCTTGCAGTCTGGGCGATCAGCGAGGACTCGTTGTGGGCAGTACTCGGCATCATGGGTTCCGAGCACGCCGGGCTCTCGGATCAACAAATGAGTCTCGCACTGAGCGCATCAACGGCGGGTGGTGTGCTCGCGGCTGTTACCTTGACCGCGTTGGGTTCTCGGGTCAGTCGGACAGTATCGATCTCCGTGCTACTGATACTCGGGGCAATTCTGAAGCTGTCTGCCGGCCTCACCACCGATCCCACGATCTACCTGGTAGTGGTCATCGCTTGGAACACGATCTACGCGGCCACGTTCATCGTCCTGGTTGCCATCTCGGCCGCGCTCGACGCGGCCGGCCGATGGTCGGCGCCACTACTGGGCACCTACCTCATCGGCTCCGCGTTCGCGCCGCTGTTCGGAACTTCGGTGACGGCCGGCCTCGGGTATCCGACCTTCGGAGTCATCATCTCGGGGATCAGCTTCGTTCTACTGGTCCCGTTCGCCTTGGTTTCCCGACTCTCCGCACGTACCGAAGGTGCGTATCGTCACCACAGCGCCGCCATCACTACTACCGTCATCGCGTAAGGATCACGTAGAAGTCATGAATGACAGCATCACTCACTACCGCAACGGAAAGATCTTCACGGCTGCCGACGACGGATGGGCCGAGTCGATAGTCGTCGAGGACCACAAGCTCAGATTCGTGGGCGAAACCGTCTATGCCGATATCCTGGCTCCAGACGCCGAGGTGATCGACCTCGAAGGTGCCGTCGTGCTACCCGGTTTCGTCGACGCCCATACACATTTGGTGATGATGGGATTCGCGCTGCAGAAGTTGGATCTGCGTGATGCCACCGATCTCGCCGACATTCAGTCCAGCATCAAGCAATTCGCGGAATCGAACCCGGACGCACCACGACTGCTGGGTCGCAGTTGGTTGTTCTCCGCGCTGGATGGAGGGCACCCGACGCGAGAGATGATCGACGCCGTCGTACCCGATCGCCCGGTGTACCTCGACGCCAACGACGTACATTCGGTCTGGGTGAACACTGCAGCACTGCGAGAACTCGGCATCGACGCGGACACTCCCGATCCGATCGGCGGTCGTATCGGCCGGGATCCGGACACCGGAGAAGCCACCGGAATGCTGTACGAGACCGCCATGATGCTCTACGTCTGGCCGAAACTGGCGGAGCTCGCATCCGACGAAGACCGGGACGCCGCCCTCGCTCTCGCGTTCCGCCACTATCTCGAGGACGGCGTGACCGGTGCGGTCGACATGGCTCTCGGCGCGGACGAATTAGCCTCGCTGGAAAGAGCATTGGACGCAGGAGACGGAATACTGCCGCTGCGCGTCGCGGCTCACTGGCTGATGACCCGCGAGGACAACGAGGCCGACAACGTCCGACAAGTTCACGACGCGATCGAACTCCACGAGCGCGTCCAAGGTCCGTGGCTCCGTATCGCCGGAATCAAGATCATCATCGACGGCGTGATCGACAGCTGCACTGCCGCAATGAAAGAACCGTACTCGGACGGCACCAACGCCGAGCCCATCTGGGATCTCGAATCCTTGATCCCCGTCGTGACAGCCGCCGACGCCGCAGGCCTGCAGATCGCGATGCACGCGATCGGCGACGAGGCGTCGGAGATCGGTTTGACGGCACTCGAGTACGCGATCGCCGCCAACGGAGACATTCCCCGCAGGCACCGAATGGAACACTTGGAGTCCATCACCCGGGACAACGTCGAAAGGCTTGCCCGCCTGGGAATCATCGCCTCGATGCAACCGGTTCACGCTGACCCTGCAATCCAGGAGAACTGGCAGGCGATGCTCGGCGACTACCGGGTCAATCGCGCGTACCCCTGGCCTGAATTCACCGAAGCCGGAGCGGTTCTGGCCTTGGGTTCGGACGCTCCGACCGCTCCCCACCCGCCGCTGCCGAACATGTTCATCGCCACCACCCGTCGATCCGCAATCGATCCGTCGCTGGCACCCAATCTGCCGAAGTACGCTCTACCTCTCGCGGATGCGCTGGCTCACGCAACTCGCGACGCTGCCTACTCGTGCCGGTGGGAAGATGTGACCGGCCAGCTGGTTCGGGGTAAAGCAGCCGATTTTGTCGTACTGAAACAAGATCCGTTCACCGAAGGGGTCGATTCTCTCCTGACCACAGAGATTGCGATGACCGTCGTTGCTGGATCCGTGCGATACGACGCGGCCGGGGCCAAGAGCACCGAAGCACGGAACACCGAGTCCGATAGCTGATCGTTACCGGTTGTTCGATAACGCACGCATGCGGCCCGGCGACAGAACGAAGGAGGGACTTGAACACGTGAACCCATACACTCTGGAGGACGCATGCGCAGGAAAGCTCCGATTTCGGCCGCCGTCGCAGCCGCTGCACTGGTGACGGCCACTGCCCTGACGGTCGCCGGTTGTGGGTCGACCGAAGGAACACCTGAAGCGGCGGCGAGTTCCACGGCAGCCAGTTCAACGGCGTCGGCGACATCGACGGCAAACGAAACCGAGACGACGGTAGCGAGCTCTCCCCCGCCACAATCGAACACCCGCACAAATGCATCCACGACGGCGACTACGACAGCAATCCCCGCTTCGGGTCCCTGTCTCGACGTCGGCTCCTCGCTCGTCACCGACGCCATCGGCACGCTGGGCACCGACATCAACGGGGGCAATTGGATACCGAGATCCGCGAGCGAAGAACAGATCGGGAATTGTCCTGACCTGCTCTGGGTTTCGGTGGACGGCGACGGCGTCGGCGATGCGACTTACCAGTCACACGTCCTGTTCTTCCACGACGGAACATACCTGGGCACGGCTACCAGTGAGCCGTACTCGTACACACACGTCATCGACAGCAACAAGGATTCGGTATCCGTCCAATACCGTTGGCTGCTGGACGACGATGCATTCTGCTGTCCCCAAGGCGGACCGAACATAGTGAACTTCACGTGGAACGGCAGCGCCGTGGTTGCCGACGGCCAGTTCCCACCCTCCTGAACCTGCCTGGGTCCGAGTAGGACCTGAATTCAACTGTGCCCCAGCGACGACGGTCACTGGGGCACAGTCTTGTTCGATCTACTCGCCGGCGCTCCTACTCACCGACACCGAGTTCGCGCAGGCGAGTCTTGTACAGCTCGATGTTGCCGAGCTTGATGTCCTCGTAGCCGCGAACCACGTCCGGCAGTGCCGCGATCTCGACGGCGCGATCGTATCCGTCGGTTGCGAGAGTACGAGAGAGGTCAGCGATCATGGCCTCGTACTCGGCGAGCAGTTCACGCTCGACCTTGCGGACGTGCATGTAGCCGAAGGGGTCGAGCTTGGTACCGCGAAGCTTCTTACCCTTGGCCAGAACCTTCAGTGCAACATGCGACTTGGGTCCGAGACCGATCTTCTTCTTGCGGCCCATCACTCGAAGGATCGGCGGGTGGAGCTTGTAGGTCAGGTTCTCCCCGGCCGGCACCTGAGACTTGACGTCCTCGATGAATGCGGGGTCGACCAGCATACGAGCAACTTCGTACTCGTCCTTGTACGCGGTGAACTTGAACAGGCCGCGGGCAACAGCCTCGCTGAAATCGGTCCGCTCGGTTGCGGCACGTTCTGCGGTCCAGACTGCCTGAACCTGATCGATGTAACGCTGGGCGATCTTGACGGACTGGAACTCGATGAGCTGCGCTGCACGCAGTTCCACCAGTCGCAGGGTTTCACCGGTGAAGGTGGTTCCGGCGAACATGTGAGCCGGTGCGACAACGGGTTCGCGGACGGACTTGGCCGGCGTGGTGACGGCCGAGAACGCTGCGGTGTCGGCAATTGCTGCACGACCCCAACGGAATGCCGCGATGTTCGCGTCCACGGCAACGCCGTTGATGCCGATCGCTTCTTCGATGGCCTCGGCCGGCAGACGAAGTCCACCGCTCTGGTAGGCAGCACCGATCAGCAGGAAGTTGGCCGCTGCGGTGTTACCGAACAACTCCTGTGCCGCGGCGAGTGCGTCGAACGAACGCAGGGTGCGCGACACCTTGTCGAGACGGGCGAGGAGTGACGTCTCCTCGGGGTAGCGAACAGCCTTGTCGTAGACCATGTCTCCGGTCGGCGTCTGCGACGTCGAGGCGATGGAGACCGTCTTCTCGGCGTTGCCGTAGTCGAGGTTCTTGTTGTCCGTCGCGGTCAGCAGGTCGAAGGCGACGATGCAATCCGCGCTGCCCGGAGTGAGGCGGTTGGACGGCTCGAGCGCGCTGGAGCTGAAACGCAGGTGCGAGACAACCGGTCCGGCCTTCTGGCTCAGTCCGATCTGGTCAAGGCTCTCCACCTCGAGGCCGGCGCGCAGTGCAGCCGTTGCGAGCACCTGGTTGACGGTCACGATGCCGGTGCCGCCGATGCCCGCGAGGAAAACGTTCTGCGTGCTGGTGAGCGGTCCGAAATCGGGGTCTGCGACGACGGGCGGGACGGGACGTGCGGCCTTGGGAGCCTTCTTGCCCGGTACCAATTCGACGGTCACGAACGACGGGCAATCGCCGTCCATGCAGGTGTAATCGGTGTTGCAGGACGTCTGGTCGATCTTCGTCTTGCGGCCGTACTCGGTGTCCACGGGCTGGACCGAGAGGCAGTTCGACTTCACACCGCAGTCACCGCAGCCTTCGCACACTGCCTCGTTGATGACGACGCGAGTGTTGCGAGTGGGCAGCGTGCCACGCTTGCGCTGGCGACGAGCGTCGGCCGCACAGTGCTGGTCGTAGATCAACACTGTGACGCCCTTGATCTCGCGAAGCTCCTTCTGGGCCTCGTCGAGGCGATCGCGGTGCCAGAGCTTGGTGCCCTTGGCCAGAGCGCGCTTGTTGTGACGCGAAGGCTCGTCGGCGCAGATGATGATCTGCTTGACGCCCTCGGTGGTCAGCTTGTGGCTGAGCTGAGCAACGGAGAGGGCACCTTCCGCGTCCTGTGCACCGGTCATCGCCACTACTTCGTTGTAGAGCAACTTGTAGGTGATGTTCACGCCTGCGGCGATGCATGCCTGGACAGCCAACTGACCGGAGTGGAAGAAGGTGCCGTCGCCGATGTTCTGGAACAGGTGAGGCACGTCGGTGAACGGTGCCTGCCCGATCCACTGGCTGCCCTCGCCGCCCATCTGCGTCAGGCCGGTGACAGCGCTGTCCTCACGGCCGGACATGGTGACGAGTGTGTGGCAACCGATTCCGCCGCCGCCGATGGAACCCTCGGGAATAGCGGTGGAACGGTTGTGGGGGCACCCGCTGCAGAAGTACGCGGTTCGCTTGGCGGAGAGCACGTTGAGCGACAGCGGGGCCGGGAGGGTGCGCTTGAGTTCGACGTGCGGCTTCAGTACGCGGCGCAACGGGGCGAGCAGCCGGCCTGCGGTCAGTTCACCACTGGCAGGCATGAGCAGACGGCCCTGGCCGTCACGCTTGCCGATGATGCGAGGGGCATCGTCGGTGCCGTACAGGACTTCCCGGATCTGAGCTTCGATGAACGCGGTCTTGTCCTCGACCACGACGATCTGCTCGAGACCTTCGGCGAACTCCTTTATCTTCTCGCCCACGACGGGGTAGCACATTCCGATGCGAAGGAGACGGATCCCGGCGCGGTGCAGCGCGGCATCATCGACGCCGAGGTCTGCCAGAGCTTGTCGGACGGAGTCGAAAGTTGTACCGGTGGCGGCGATACCGATCTTCGCACCGGAGGGGTTGACCTCGATCACATCGAGGTTGTTGGCAGTTCCGTACGCGTGCACAAGATCCCATCGCGGGCCGTACAGATCGGCCTCGGCAATGACACTGTCCGGCGGCGCGGCCATCTGACGCTGCTTGTAGACGAAGGGCTTGCCCTCGAACTGCACTTCCGGAACCACGATGTCGAAGTCCGCGATGCTGCCGTCGATCGTCCAGGCACCGTCTGCGACGTCGGCGACGATCTTCAGCGCTACGACGCAACCGGAGACACGCGAGAGAGCAACGGCGTGCATACCCATCGTGATGATCTCTTCGGCATTGCGTGGGAAGAGAACCGGCACGCCCATCGCGGCAAGCGAGCGCTCGCTGACGGCCGGAACCGTGGAGGACTTCGACGCGGGGTCGTCGCCCACCAGGAGGACGACGCCGCCCTTGGGGTTCACGCCGTACATGTTGGCGTGGCGAATGGTGTCGGTAGCGCGGTCGACGCCGGGGCCCTTGCCGTACCAGACGCCGGTCACGCCGTCGTGGGTCGCGGTTCCGGCGGGGAGATCCGTCTGGCTTCCCCATACCGCCGTGGCGGCGAGCTCCTCGTTGAAGCCAGGGATGAAGGTGATGTCGTGCTCGGCGAGAACCTTGGGCATGCCGTGAAGCATCTTGTCGACGCCACCGAGGGGGCTGCCCTGGTAACCGGAGACGAAGGTGGCAATACGCTTACCTGCCCGAATGTCGCGAACGTGCTGCTCGACGAAGCCGCGTGCAATTGCCTGAACACCGGTCAGCAACACCGGTCCCGATCCCGACCGGTACCGATCATCGAGGTCATAGGGCTTGGCCTGGGCTACGCCCGACACCAGTTCAGTCATCGTGGACCACCGTTCCGTCTGCAGTGCATTTCAACTACCGTGCATTTTCAACAACCGCGTAACTCGATCTGTTCAGATGATCGTGGTCGAGGTATGTGAAAGCGTCAACAGAGGCTTGTTCAACTATTCAAATTGACAATTTGTGAGCCAAATCACGTGACCTAGGTCATCGAATCAATCAGTTGGAGACCCGTTCGTGGCGATACGGCGAAACGGACATAAAACGTTCCCGACAATGCACACCGAGAACTTTCTTGACATTGACGCAACGTCAACTTGCATGCTGAATGAGCACAACCGATCCGAGAGTAGGAACTCCACGTGAGCGAATGGTCCATCCAAGAACTCGCCAAATCCGCAGGTACCACCAGCAGAACGCTGCGTCACTACGGCGATTTGGGACTCCTGGAACCGAGTCGCATCGGCGCCAACGGCTACCGCTTCTACGACGAAGACGCCCTGGTGCGACTGCAACGCATCCTTCTACTTCGGGAACTCGGACTCGGATTGCCGGCCATCGCCGAAGTCCTCACCGGCGAACGCGATACGGCCGCCGCACTGCGTACGCACCTCGAACTCCTCGAGCAAGAGCGCACGCGGATCTCGAGACAGATCGAATCGGTCAACAGGACCTTGAACAAGACGAAGAATGGTGAATCACTCATGCCGGAAGATGTTTTCGACGGGTTCGACCACACCCGATACAAGGACGAGGTCATCGAGCGTTGGGGCAAGGACGCCTACACCAGCGGCGACAACTGGTGGCGGTCGATGTCGGAGCAGGACCGTAAAGCTCATCTGCAAGCTCAAGCCGACATCGCAGCGGCATTCGGAAAAGCACTGACAGCGGGGCTGTCCGCGGAAAGCGACGACGTCCAGACGATTACCCGAAGACAGTTCGAGTGGATAAAGATCGGTTGGCAGGGAAGGACTCCCAGCGCCGACGCCTTCACCGGACTCGGCCAGATGTACGTCGACGATCCCCGCTTCACTGCAAACTACGACAAGTACGGAGAAGGCACCGCTTCACTGGTCCGTGACGCGATGAAGGTCTACGCCGAGCGCAATCTGCACTGACGCCGATCAGTCCTGCCCACTGCCGAGGAGGTTGTGTCGGTGCGCTGCCGCGACAGCCTCTTCCCGGGAATGCGCACCGAGTTTGCGATACAAGGCTCGGAGGTGACTCTTCAGCGTGTTGTTGGATACGAACAACCGCCGCGCGATCTCACCGATCGGAATGCCGAGACCCAGTTCCACGAGAACGTCCATCTCCCGTTTCGTCAATTGGACCCGAACGATGGCCGCCGGATACATCTGCGCCGCTTCGGATTCGAGAAAGGTCGCGACGGCACTGCTCGAGCCCTCGGCCCCATCTTCGAGTTGCCTGATCAGATCACGCGGTATCGTCGCCAGGGCCGACAGGACACCGGAGGTTTCGAGCAGTCCGCGAGCTTCCTCCCATGTACTCGCGGCAGCGGGGATCCTGCCCAGTTCACACAGAGCAGCGCATTCGATCAGCAGGGATTCGAGCCGAAACCTCGTGAGATACTGCCCGCTCCAATCGATTTCGCGGCACAATTCCAATGCCTGGGACGGCGACCCGGTCAGGAGATGCGTCCGCGCCACGGAGACCGTGACAACTGCAAACGTATGTGGCGCAGCGACTGATTCTTCCAGCGCCTTGGTACCCTCCCCGGACGCCAACAGAAGATCGATACGTGCCGCGGTGAGAAGCGCGTCACCGAGCGATCGTTCACACGGATTCACGTGCCCGTGCGTTGCCACTGCGCGCTGGAGGGAAATCAGCCCCGAGAACGGGTCCGATTGCAGCAGTGCAAATCTGGTGTAAGTGTAGGCCGCGAACGCCCACAGGTCGCCCGGCGGTGTGACCTCGGCGAGTGCGTCCATCGCGGCAGCGCCGGCGTGCAGGTCCACGCTGTCGCACGCCACCAGTGCCCGCGCGATCGCTCCCCCCATGTGCGAGGGCGGTCCCAACCATCCCGAAACGTCCGGGTGTGTGCATTCCAGGTGCAGCCAGTCCGTCGCGTGCGCGACGTCCCCGATCAGCGCGGAGTTGAGCGCGGCATTGCCTGCGGCGTGACGCAGGACGAACTCCGGACCATGTTGCACCGCACCTTGATAGGCGAGTCGCAATTCCACCGCGGCATCACCGAGGTCACCGGTCAATTGATGCGAGACCCCCCAGATCAACCGCAGGGCGGGCAGTTGAGACCCCAACGCACCCAACGACTCGTCGCCGAGTCCGTATACGACGTGCGCCAATTTGCGCGTGATCTCGGTAGAGCGTTGGTACTTACCGGACGTTCTCAGCACCACCGATTGGACAGTTCCGACGTTCAACAAGCTGTGCGCATGCGGACTACCACCTATCGCACGCAATTCCGCCGGTTCCGTCGGTAATGAATCGCCGTTGATCAACTGCGGCCGCAGACGTGATTCGAGCAGGTCACGACCCACCAGAATCGAAGGGTTCGAACTGAGTACGTCACCGGGTATGGATTGCAACGCAGTCCGGACCAATCCGGTGTGATCGACCAGAAGATCAGCCCAGTGGCGCTCGAGTATGTCGAGCACCCTGGTCCACTTGCGTCCGTCCAAGGCGTAGTGAACGGCACCGGCTATATCCGAAGTCCCGAGAGCGTGATCGACGAGTACCTGGAAGGGATCTTCGAATCCATCCCCTTGTTCGGCCCGTATCTGTATGAATGCCAGTCGAACTGACGGCGCGAAGTACCAGGACGGTTCTCCCTCGAAACCATTCCGGAAGATCAGACCGAAAGACTCGAGCAAGTCCAGTTTGCCCTCCACGTCAAGATCGTCGGACAAGACACGAGCGATCTCTGGTGTCACCGTGCGGGCAGCGGCGATCGTAGTCGCGAAGTCGAACAACTCGAGCGACTTGCCCGACCGAGGAGCGGTCCGACTGACGTACGCGTGGATCGCCTGGTCCACTCGCTGCTGAACGCGTTCGCGTCCACGGCTCGGTTCACTCAGCCCCGCAACCGCACTCAGAGCAACCTTCATCAGCACGGGAACGCCGGCGACGCGTTCACAGATCGAATGGACGATGCCCGAGGGAAGGTGAATCCCTGCCTCCGCGAACAGAACGGTGGACTCGTCGAGCGTGTATCTGAGGTCGTTCGCGCACAGGTACTCGTCCACGCGGACGTCTTCGAGCAAGTCCGTCGCAGACCGATCCTGCAGCGTGACGATTACTTTCAATCCGGGAAGCCGCACGATCAGATCCACGATTCGGCGTCCCACCTCGTCACCCTCAACCAGGTCGATGCGGTTGAACACCAACACGAATGGTGCGGGCGACGAGTCAAGGAGTGATTCGATCGCGCCCACTGGATCCTCGCGCATTCGTGGCGGGGCCTCGAGTGATTCCAGGGAATCCTGAATTACTGCGAGCGCGGTGTTCCAGTACTCGAGGGGGGTCATCCGATGCGATGGCGCCGGCACCCAGACTACCGGTCTGCTCGGCACCTGCCCGAGAGTCGTGAGCCACAACGCGGCGAGTTCCGTCTTGCCGAACCCAAGCGGCGAATCGATGACAGTCAATCCCGCCGAGCGTTCCATCAATCCGAGGAGGCGGGGACGAATCGCCGTGGCTCCACGCCCGGCAAGCCGCCTTTGCAGCGTGCCCCTTCCTCGAGGATTTCGCTTTGCTCGAGATAGCTGCGATCGATTCGAAGTGGACGTCATGATGGCCGACAAACGAGCAGTCGATCCCCGCCGAACTCGAGATTTCGTTCGAGCATCGAACTCCCAACCTGTCCACCCATAACGAACAACATAGACAGCTTCGCCGCGACACGCGAGCACTGGCCGTCTCACAAATACGCCCGATTTGTCTCATTATGTGGGCTCGGTCACTATTGACGTCTATTTGCGGGAGAGTGACTGCGACCTGCGGGATCTGACATATCATGCCCGCGTGTCGATGAATTCCGCCCGCATCCGCGTGTCGACCCGATCGGTCGATCCTGCGGACGCCGACGACTTCTGGCGCAGTGCCACACGTCCGTTCTTCGTCACCGACCGAATTGACCCTGACACATCTCTCGAAGGCTCGATCACAGCGCTTTCCATCGGAACCTCGTTGATCGGTCAAACTACCTTCAACACACAGAAGTACACCCGAAACAATCGGCTGATCGCCGAGAGCGGACTCGACGATGAATACATGGTCCAGGTCGTCCTCGACGGGCAGTTGAGCGGCAACGCCGACGGAGTCGATTTCGTCGCACGTCCAGGCGATGTCACATTCTTCGACCTCGGGCGTACCTGGACCGCCGACGCGGAGGCGGAATCGACAGGGCGCACCATCACGCTCCTCGCACCGCGTTCCCTCGTCGAGGCCGAGTCGAAGGGTCGTTCTCTACACGGGACGGTACTGCGCGGAGTTCCTGCCGTCGTGCTCGCTCAGTGCATGCAATCGGTCGTACTCGCGCTACCGCATCTCGATCCCGATGCTGCGGCCGGCTACGAGGACGTCGTCGCTTCCCTCCTTCGTGTCAGTTTGGGTATCGCCGAACCTGATCTGTCGCCGCGGCCCGATCACTCTCTCCGCGATCGTGCGTACGCCTACATCGCCGAGCATCTCTCGGAGACCTGGCTCGGCCCGACGAGCATGTGCGCAGCATTGTCCGTCTCCCGGGCACAGCTCTATCGCGCATTCGCATCCGACGGCGGAATAGCTCTTGTCATTCGGCGGAAGCGTCTCGAACTCGTCTACCGCGAATTGACCAGAACCGAGATGCCGAACGAAACGATCGAAGCGTTGGCCCTGCGATGCGGCTTCACCTCGAAATCCCAGTTGGCGCGAGCGTTCAAGGACTTCTACGGGATGACCCCGAGCCAAGCCCGAACCGACGGCAGACGCACGATCGGGGACCCGTCGATCGCACGCCTGCACCGCCGACTCGAGTTCTTCAGCCCCTGAATCCGAGATACTCCACAGCCTCGCGAGCGTGCCTGTGTTCTAGTTGATCCATGAGCTGGGTCGACAAGGAACTGAGTCTGGCTGCACTCACAGGTGCGGTCACAGGTGTCGCCGTGATGATCCCGATAGTCGGCGATGGAGCCTGGTCCTGGGTAGGACTGTTCATGGCGGCTGTCGTCGCTACTGGTGACCCGGTGCGAGATGCCGGAGGATTCCCGACCCCCTTGATCGTACTGGCGGTCATCGCCGCAGTTACGTACGTGTTCTCCTACCTGCTCGCCCCCGCCCAGGCCTCCGAAACCCGTAAGAACCTCTGCTTCATCACGATTCGTCCTCCGAACCGCGGTGGAGATCAATAATTCCATGACAGGCAGCGAGCTCAGATCACTTCAGCTGGAAATGAACCGGAGAACAAACTGCTCGATGCCTTCCGATATGACCTTGGTCAGCGCGGTGAAGTCGTTCGACCAGCGTTGAATATCCAAGCTGCTCATCACTTTCCTCCGTTCTTCGTCCCGCTGCCCGTGACCGCACAACGTATGCGGGACGTTGGGGCGCGCTGGAACTATCTGCGAGAACGCGGTTTCCGTTACCAATTGACCGATCGAACAGCACAGCTTTTCGCTACCGCATCAGACGGTCACTTCTTCGACCGGTTTCTCCTCGTGGCTCGCCGCGCCGAAGACGGCCACGGCGACGGCGCCCGCGATTGCCCCGACGAAGCCGACCACGGCAAGCCATTCCAGGCCCGGTCTCGACGCGTCGCCGAGCACCACGACGCCAACGATTCCCGGAACCACCGTCTCGCCGACAACCAGAGCCGCTGTCGCTCCGTTGACGGATCCCAGTTGCAGCGCCACCGTGTGCAGATAGAAACCGCCCAGGCCCGAAACGAGGATCGCCCAGCCGGCCGGATCGCGGAGCATCGTACCGATTTCGAACGGATCGATTCCGTAGACCACGCGTACGGCAATGGCCAGACAGCCGAACAGCACACCCGAGATCAACCCGGCGACAACTGCTGCGCGTGAGCCCAACCATCGGATCAAACCGATGCCGATCAGCAAGATCAACGCCGAGCCCACGAGGACACCCCAATGGACGACGTCGTTGGAACTCCCACCGCCCGCGTGACCTGACGACAATCCGAGCAGCAGGAGCGATCCGATCACCGCAGCGATCGCGAACCAGTCGCGACGATGCAACTGGATGCCGAGGACCACGGTCCCCAGCACTGCCGTGATGACGAGATTGGCACTGACCACTGTCTGCGACAAGAACAGTGGAATGAGCCGCGCGGAGATGGCACTTCCGGCGAATCCGACCGCATCGAGCACGGTGCCCAGGATGAACGACGCCGTCAGCGCGGCCGCGAACGTCGAACGCAAGGTCGGGCCACCCGACGCCGTCACGTGTCCGGCCTCGCCACGCTGCTCGGCGGCAGCTGCCGACTTGCGCGCGCCGTAGGCTTGCAGCACGGATGCAACGCCGTACCCGACGCAAGCCACGATCGCGGCAATCAGTCCGATCAGCATCGAAATTCCACACGAAGTTCCTGGGCAATGGTCATGGAGATAGACCCTGCCCTATTTCCCCAGGCCTGACATCACCCTCAGGTATTCGAACAAGTGCTACCCGAGAAGTACACCGACCGCCCCTGACCGGTACCTGGGGACACCCCGACCCCTAGTGGAATTGCTTGAGAGCCCTGATCTTGTTCATGACGTCGAGCGCCGCCACCTTGTACGCCTCGGACAGTGTCGGATAGTTGAAGACGGCGTCGACAAGGTATTCGACGGTCCCGCCGCACCCCATCACCGCTTGGCCGATATGCACGAGATCCGTTGCACCCGAGCCGAAGATATGAACACCGAGCAGTTTCAGGTCATCCGTCGACACCAAGATCTTGAGCATCCCGTAGGTGTCGCCTGCGATCTGCCCGCGCGCGAGTTCGCGGTATCGGGAAACGCCAACCTCGTACGGCACCGATTCCTTGGTCAAATCGACCTCGGTGGCGCCCACGTACGACACCTCGGGAATCGAGTAGATGCCGATCGGCTGCAGATCCATCAGCTTCGCGCCTGGTTCGTCGAAGGCATGATAGGCCGCGAGTCGACCTTGATCCATCGACGTCGCCGCCAACGCCGGGAATCCGATGACGTCACCGACGGCGTAGATGTGTTCGACCTTGGTGCGGAAATTGTCGTCGACGTAGATACGGCCACGTTCGTCGGCTTCGAGCCCGGCGTTCTCCAGCGCGAGTGGCGCCGTGAGGCCTTGCCGTCCAGCCGAGTACATCACGGTCTCGGCGGGAATCTGCTTGCCGCTGCGCAGCGTCGTAAGCGTTCCGTTCGCTCCGACGTCGACGGCCGTCACTTCTTCACCGAATCGGAAAGTGACCGCCAGATCGCGTAGATGGAATCGAAGCGATTCGATGACCTCGGGGTCGCAGAAGTCCAGCATCGACGTCCTCTTCTCGACGACGGTGACCTTGGTGCCGAGTGCCGCGAACATCGATGCGTACTCGATACCGATCACTCCCGCGCCCACGACGACCATGGTGGTCGGGATGGAGGTCAGATCGAGGATTCCGTCGGAGTCGAGCACCCGGTGACTGTCGAAGGACACCCCCGCCGGGCGAGCAGGCAACGTTCCGGTCGCGATCACGACGAACTTCGCCGTGATCGTCATCTTGTCTCCGCGCGAGGCGTCCTCGACGAGGATGGTGTGCTCGTCGACGAACGAGCCGACCCCTACCAACAATTCGACGCGGTTGCGCAGGAGCTGAGATCGAACGACTTCGATTTCTTTGGTGATGACATGCTGGGTTCGCGCCAGCAGGTCGGCCGGAGTGATGTTCTCCTTGACGCGGTAACTCGCGCCGTACAGTTCGCGTTGGTTCATCCCGGTGAGGTAGAGAACCGCCTCACGCAACGTCTTCGACGGAATGGTGCCGGTGTTGACGCACACTCCCCCGAGCATGTTGCCTTTCTCGACCATCGCTACCCGTTTACCCAGCTTGGCCGCCGCGATGGCAGCCTTCTGCCCACCCGGGCCGGAGCCGATCACAACCAGGTCGTATTCCATCGGATCAGTCATCGCTTAGAAATACCGTCTGCATACGACCGGCAGATGCCGAGCATGTCAATACTCGGTGAACAATCCGCGCGCCGAAACGACACGACGGCAGTACACGAACCCTGTTGCAATTAAAAGAGATACAGCCGAATCCATACGAAACTTGCTACACATAAACATATTCCGATGTTCGCATGCGCACATGCTTCGTCGCCGACGGAATTCACAACGGTCTGTTGAAATTTGTTTCACCACAGAGTGATTGATCGATCAACTGACAGGTGACCAGGGCCGTAAACCGGATGTCCAGTATTCGAATTGTCCGAAATAACGAGCGGAATGTTCCTCGTCACATCCCGCACCGAAGCAGTTGCGCGGAGCCTCGGGCCGCGTTCTACTTGCCTTGACTAATCATCTGTCACTCTCGGTTACAAACATCCGCCCCGTTCACGATCCCCACCTTTCGCCATCTCGAGAGATCAGGTTTGCCAATGGAATTCACGGAACTTGCCGACTATCCCCTACCTCCAGGGACCGTCACCGAGTGGACTCCCGCCGCGGTGAATCCGCCCGAGCTGTGGCCTGTCGACCAGCGTCCCGCCAGCTACATACACGAGGCACACTTGAAACATGCCCAGCAGGCGAAACGGCAGGTGCACCATCAGACCGACGTGTGCACTCCGTCGTGGCTGGGTACCTCGTTTCGCATCCACGACCGACTCGACCGAAGGATCTGGGCGGCCGCTCTCGATCACTGGATCGATCGCCACGAAGTGCTCCGAACACACGTCGCCGTGGAGGGCGAAACGATAGTCCGACGCACCGCGGCGTCTGGAGACGTCCGGATTCTGGGCACCGAGGTCGGACACCTTGCGTCCTCGATGTCTGTCTTCACGCATCTGCAGCAACTGCTCGACCGATCGACCGATCCACTTGTCTGGCCTGCGTATCAGTTCGCGACGATCGAAGGCCCCAACCACTTCACCGTGGTTTTTGCCGCTGATCATGCTCTGCTGGACGGATATTCGGTGGCGTTGACCGCGCACGAACTGCAGACGATCTACCGATCGTTGAGCGAGGGAAGCCCTCCCTCGCCGCCGGAGACCGGAAGCTACATCGACTTCGGCACCAAGGAACGAGATCTCGTGGGACACGCGGACCGCTCTCACCCGGCAGTGCAGACGTGGCGCGAGTTCTACGCGCAGGGCGAGGCTCCGTACTTTCCAGCGCTACCCGAACCGGTCACCGGACGCCGAGTCCCTCAGCAGAGCCTGTCTGCCTGGCTTCTGAGCGCCCGGGGAGCCGAACGCCTGGCAGAAGCGAGCAAGCGCAGCAACCAAGGATTCCTGGCCGCGATACTCGCGTGCGCGGCCAAGGTGACCGGCGATCTCACCGGTGCAGACGAATTCCGCGTCGTCGTGCCGCAACACACCCGTTCGGAGCTTCGATGGGCCGCGTCGCTGGGATGGTTCATCGGTGTTGTGCCGGTGAGGATTCCGATTGCCCCCGCCGCAACCGTGAGCGATCTGGCCAAGGTTGCCGGCACGGAGATACGGCGCGTCCGCCCCGCCGCGGCACTGCCGTATTCGAAAGTGTGCGAGCTGATCGACTCCCCGCAGCACCTGCCGTTCGTGCTCTCGTACATGGACGTTCGTCACGTTCCTGGTGCCGAGCAATGGACGAGCTGGCAGACCAGGGGCCTTCGTAGTCGAGATCATTCGGGAACCGACGTCTACATCTGGCTCACGCGGACTCCCGAAGGGCTCAATCTGGCCATACGCCACCCGGGCAACGCGCGCACGAGCCGCCACATCCATCAGTTCGCGGGACTCCTACGCCGCGAAATGGAGGACTTTGCCTTCTCGACCGACACTTTCGCACCTCCGACCAAAACCGCTGCACCGATCGAGGAGAACTCTCATGGAAATGACACCCATCGATCTCTGGGCACCGAAAGCCGGGACGCTCACCGAGTTCAGGCCTACTGAACAATCCCTGGCGGCGGCATCCGGGGCACCGCGGAGCGACCAACCGCTCTCGTTCCTACAGGAAGGACACATTCGTACCGCCGATCACAAGCGCGCACAAGGCGTCGACTGGTCACCGTGGATCGGATTCACGTTCACTCTGCCCGGTGATCTCGATCGGGAGGCACTGCGTCGGGCGGTCCAGGCGTTTGTCCTGCGGCACAACACACTGCACAGTTGGTTCGAGGTGAGATCATCCGAAGATCCCGACGGTAGCGGGGTCATCGACCGTCACGTGGTGGATGCGTCGACGATCGAACTCACGCCGCACAGCATCGGTTCTCTGAACACGACAGATGCGGTTCGCGAGCATGTGAGCCGAAGTTTCGCCGGCGATACCAGCCCATTGCAATGGCCCTCGTTCATCAGTGGCGTCGTCGAGCACGGCGCCGGCTTCACCGTCTACTACGGCGTCGATCACTCGCACACCGACGGCCTGTCGTTGATGCTGGGCGTCGAAGAACTTCGTGCGCTGTACATCGCCGAAAGCGCCGGCATCGAGGCTCAACTTCCCTCTCCCGGCAGCTACGTCGAGTACAGCGGCGAGGAACGGACATCCGCGGGGAACCTCGACCTGGCCGCAGCGCCTGTGCAGCAGTGGATTTCGATTCTCGCCGCCAACGCCGGCCAACTCCCGACGTTCCCCCTCGACCTCGGTGTCGCGCGGGGCGAACAGGCCCGGTCGACCCGCACACACATCGACGTTCTCGACAGCGACGAGTCAGCCGCGTTCGCAGCGCTGTGCAAGTCCAATGGCGTCGGCTTCTCCACGGGGATCTTCGCAGCCCTCGCCCTCACCGAGATCGAAGTTGCGGATCGAGCGAACTACTTCGCGCTCAACGCAGTCGGCACTCGCTCCGATCCGAGATACCTCTATTCCCAAGGCTGGTTCATCAATCTCGTCCCGGTCTCGTTCACGCTGAGCGGTGTCACGAACTTTACCGATGCACTCCCCCTTGCCCACGCTGCTCGCGCTGCGGTGAAGGGACTCGCGGACGTGTCCATTCACTCGGTGATCGCCCAGGTGTCGAAGTTGACCGGATCCGACATCGGTGGAACCTCGGTCCCGCCGATGGTGTCGTACATCGACATGCGCCTGATTCCAGGTGCCGAGCACCATGACGAACTCGAGGCGCGGGCACTGGGTGGGCCAGGAACGACGGGTGATCTGTCGATGTGGATCAACCGGAAGGAAGACCGTACGTACGTGATGGTCAGTTTTCCGGACACCGAGCAGGCACACACATCGGTGAATCGGTACCTACGACACCTTCGCAACGTCCTGAGAACGGTCGCTGATACCGGCGACTACCGTGTCGTGCGTCAGGCGGATGCACGTCAGGAAGTGGAGACCGCCTGATGCACATCACGTTTCTCGACAGGTTCGAGGCACGGCCGGGCCGCATTCTGCAGTGGACGCCGAGCGAAATCTCCACCGGAACGACGTATCCGGTTCCCCCGACCTCCAATCAGCAGCTGCATCTTGCCGGCAGCCGCGGCGATACGACTTGGCTCGCTGCCACTTTCGACGTTCCCGGCCCCATCGACACGGACGCACTCAAGGCCAGCTTCGAGGAATGGACGTCCCGTCACGACGCCCTGTCGTGCTCGTTCTCCCAGGCCGAAGAATCGGGTGAATCCTCGGCACTGTTCGTCGACGTCGCCGACGTCGGCGATCTGCGCCTGCGTGAGGAAACAGTGGCTGACGCGCGAACACCGGAGCAGGTGCGAGAACTCTTGGGCGAGCGCTTGGATCGATGGTGCAATCCTTTCGCGTTTCCCGCGTACTTTCTCGGTGCCATCACCCGCGAGGACCAGTCGACAGTGGTCTGCGGGTTCGACCATGCCATCTGCGACGGCTGGTCCATGAGCATCGCAATTACCGAGATCAGCACTCTGTATCGCGAATACACGCGAGCGGACCGTGATCCGATCGCGTCTGATCTCCTTCCGGAGCCCGGGAGTTTCCTCAACTACTGCTTCCGGGAATCGGCAACCGCGGATCCAGAGCCCGGCGACCACCGGATTGCGGGTTGGCGGTCCTTCCTCCGAGCATGCGGGGGTGACACTCCCCATTTTCCCGTAGATCTGGGACTGCCCGCCGGGGCGATGTCGCCCCAGGGCACAGACACCCGAATGCTCCTCGACGCCGACGAAGCAGAGTTGTTCGACCAGAACTGCGCCGATCATCGACACTCGTCGTTCGGTGCAATTCTTGCGTCGATCGGTTTGGCCACAACACAATTGACCGGCAAGAGGGACACGCACCTACTGTTCCCTGTTCACACGCGTCGGGAACCGCGACACAACCACACCTTCGGATGGCTGGTAGCCAATGCGCCCATCACCGTGACGAGCATGGACAATCTTCACAGCACTGCCCGGGCAGTCAATCTCGCTTTCCACGAGTCACTTTCACTGTCGTCCGTGTCGTCGAGGCAGGTTTTGCGGAGCTTGGGGCCCGAGGTTTCGCCCACTCGCAGAGACATCTTCTCGGTGTCCTACGCCGACTACCGAACCATGCCCGGTGGATCTCGCCCCCGTAAATCAAAGTCCAGCGAATCACAGCCTGCGCCGATCAATCCGCAGCAACTCAGTCGCGTCTCGAACGCCGACGACGTTCAGTTCTGGTTCTCACGAACTCACGACGGATTGGCAGTGCGGACCAGGTTTCCTGCGCCCGCTGCCCGGACAGTGCACACCTTCCTCTCGCATGTCTCCGAGATCCTGTCGACGCCGTAGACGAACGGCCGCCTATCCGTAGATCTATTTGACACTTCTTTGTTGTGCACAACTTAACTGTGCGCTACAGTTGTTCTCGTGACCAACCCACTCGCCCTCGAACGCCAGGTCTGCTTCGCCCTCTATTCGGCGTCGCGGGCCACGACGGCCGCGTACCGGGCGATGCTCGACGACCTGGGAATCACGTATCCCCAGTACCTCGTCTTGTTGACACTCTGGGAACGAGACGGCCGCGGGGTGCGTGAGATCTGTGAGGCACTCGATCTCGATACCGGAACTCTCTCGCCGCTGCTCAAGAGGCTCGAGGGTCTGGGATTCATCGAGCGCCGACGCCTCACCACCGACGAGCGTCGCGTCGAGATTCACCTGACCGAGGCGGGTTCCACCCTGCGCAGCAAGGCCGAGGACATCCCAGCCAAACTCGCAGGTGCCACTGGTCTGAGCACCGACGAACTCACCGAACTTCGAGACGTTCTCACTCGTCTCGGCGAGTCGCTCCAAGCATCCAATGCCCACTCCGACGGAAAGAAGAAGTCATGAACATCGTCTACACCGCAGAAGCACTTGCCACCGGCGAAGGCCGCAACGGTCACGCTCGCACCTCGGACGGACGCCTCGATCTCGGCCTCGCCATTCCCAAGGAAATGGGTGGCAGCGGCGAAGGCACCAACCCCGAGCAGCTCTTTGCCGCCGGATACGCAGCATGCTTCCACTCCGCTCTGCAGATGGTCGCCCGTGCCGAGAAGGCCAACGTGGCTGATTCCGCAGTCGGCGCGCGGGTCGGCATCGGCCCCAACGGTGCAGGAGGCTTCGGACTCGCTGTGACGCTGGAGGTTTCACTCCCCCATCTACCCCATGATCAGGCCGTCGAGCTGACGGAGAAGGCACACCAGGTGTGCCCGTACTCCAATGCAACTCGCGGCAACATCGAGGTCACCCTCGAAGTAAGTAAGGACGACGAATGAGCACTACCACTGTCAGCCGGGAAATCCGTCTCGCTTCACGCCCGAACGGTTGGCCCACGTCGGAGAACTTCGCCACCGCCGAAGTAGAACTCCCCGAACTCGAAGACGGCCAGATCCTGGTCCGCAACATCGCCATCTCCGTCGACCCGTACATGCGCGGCCGAATGAACGACGTGAAGTCCTACCTTCCGCCGTTCCAGGTCGGTGCGCCGCTCGACGGTGGTGCCGTCGGCGAGGTCGTCGAATCCAAGTCGGCTGATCGCGCCGTGGGCGACGTTGTCGTCCACGGCCTCGGATGGCGTGAATACGCCATCCTCGACGGATCCGCAGTGACTCCGGCCGACACGTCCATCGCGCCGGCGACGGCCTACCTGGGTGCCCTTGGCATGACTGGCCTCACCGCGTATGCCGGCCTCACCGCGGTTGCGGAGTTCAAGGAAGGCGATACCGTATTCGTCTCCGGCGCAGCAGGTGCCGTCGGATCGCTCGTCGGTCAGATCGCCAAGTTGCTCGGAGCGAAGCGAGTAATCGGTAGCGCCGGTTCACCGGCGAAGGTTGCCCGACTTCTCGAACTCGGATTCGATGCGGCATTCGACTATCACGACGGCCCGATCACCGAACTACTCGCCGCTGCCGCCCCTGACGGCATCGACGTGTACTTCGACAACGTCGGTGGCGAGCATCTCGAAGCCGCCATCGATGCCATGAACCAGGGTGGCCGGATTGCCCTGTGCGGAGCCATCGCTCAGTACAACACCACCGAGAAGCCCACAGCTCCCCACAACCTGGCACTGGTGATCGGCAAGCAGCTCACACTGCGCGGATTCCTCGTGGGCGGCTACCGTCACCTCGGTGGCGAGTTCCGCACCCACATGGCAGGGTGGCTCGCCGACAACAAGATTCAGTGGGACGAGACCATCGTCGAAGGCCTGGAGAATGCACCGCAAGCGTTCATCGACCTGATGCGCGGCGCGAACACCGGCAAGATGGTTGTCACGCTGTAACCCGAACAACATCTTGCTCGAACGGATATGAAAGTGGCCGCGAACTTCTCGAAGTTCGCGGCCACCTTCATATCTGAATCAAATCCCGAACGAGACTCCGGTCAACGTCTCCGACAGTGTCCACAAACCCGAGGCTGTCTTCGTATCGTGTGACTTCTTGTTCGACCCCACGACCTTCGGATACCCTCGCTGCTCGAACGGACCGTCCGGTCCGATGTAACTGCCGCCGAAGGCATCCGGCGCGGTTGCCGCCCACAGTTCGGGAAGGGCGCCCATCTCCGCGGACTGCGCGAAGATCGAATTGCCGATTCCCATCAGCTTGTCCTGGATCGACTCGGTGTGCCCCTGCAGGTTCGTCGACGCGTATCCCGGATGCGAAGCGAGCGCTTTGAGCGAAGATCCCGACGCCGCGAACCTGCGTTGAAGTTCGTACGTGAACAACAGATTGGCAAGCTTGGACTGCCCGTAGGCCAACCATCGGTTGTACTTCCGACGCTCGAAATTGAGATCGTCCAGATCGACAGTTCCGAGCTGATGCAGGGCACTGGACATCGTCACGACACGATCGGTGAGCTTGTCCTTCAGCAATCCGGTCAATGCGAAGTGTCCGAGATGGTTTGTGCCGATCTGCATTTCGAATCCGTCGACCGTCCGGCGGAACGGAACCGCCATCACGCCGGCGTTGTTCACCAGGACGTCGACCTTCTCCGTTGCGTCGGCGAAGGCTCGTACCGACGACAGATCCGAGAGGTCCAATTTGCGGACAACCGCGTTGGGCCCGATCTCGGCGGCTACGGCGTCGGCCTTCGTGGTGTCACGACAGGCGAGGACGACGTCGGCCCCGGCTTTGCCCAGCGCTCGTGCGACTACCTCACCCAGTCCGCTGTTCGCCCCCGTGACGACAAATGTGCGGCCGGTCTGATCGACTACGTCTTCTGCGGTCCATTTGGTCATGCTTTCCAGCGTACGTGCCTTACTCGCCGGTAGGGAGGGGTCGCTTTCCGTCATCGCCTGCGCTTGGCGCGGATGGGCTTGGCGCCCGGCAGCGGCGGTGCAGCCACTCTGGGCGACGGGGGCGCGGTCATTCCGGGAGTCGGCGACGATTCGGCTTCCTTCTGCTCCGCAGCGATGCGTCCGTACACAAAATGCTGTTGTCCCAGCGTCCAGCAGTTGTTACTCACGAAATACAGCAGGATCGCCACAGGCGCGAACGCACCGAAAGCGATCACCCCCACCGGAAACACCCACAATGCGAGCTTGTTCATGATCGCTGTTTGAGGGTTGACGGTTCCGGTGTCCACTTGGCGCGCGATGGATGCCCGCGATGTGAAATGTGTAGCGACGGCGGCAAATATCATCAGCGGTACAGCTACCAGAATGATGGAGATACGGCTGACGTCGCCGAATGCTTCCAGTTGTGCTGCCGGGCTCGAAATCATGGCGGACAACGGTGCGCCGAACAGTTTGGCGTCGAGAAAAGACTGCACATCCGAGGCACTGAAGAAGTAGTTGGCCGTGTTCGCGTTGTCCGCCACCGACATCGGTTCGGTCGGGCTCAGAAACGGGACGTGCGATGCCGCTCCGGTCCGATTGAACGATCGCAGGACGTGATAGAGACCAATGAACACCGGTGCCTGAACCAGCATCGGCAGACAGCCGAGCAACGGACTGTAATTATGTTCTTTCTGCAGCTTGGCCATCTCTACAGTGAGTTTCTGCCGGTCACCCGAATACTTCTTCTGCAACGCCTTGATCTGAGGTTGCAGCTTCTGCATCACCAGTTGAGTGCGGACCTGCTTGACGAAGGGTTTGAACAGCAGGGCTTTGAGCGTGAAGACGAGAAATACGACCGACAACGCCCACACGACGCCGTTGTCGGGTGATCCGGAGACCAGTGAGAAGACCTTGTGCCAGAACCAGAGGATTCCGGACACGGGGTAGTAGACAAAATCGAGCATGACGAATGAACCTCACCGAAAGGCACGCTCAGAGAGATGAGAGCGCGGGAATGGTCGTGGACGCAAGACGTCTGACCGACCTACGACGAGTTCACACCCGTCGACTGCCGATCTACAGACCGATTCCCGGAGCTCGAGGTTGCGGACGACCGGGCGCGTCCGGGCTGCTCTGCCTGCGGAAAGCACCACGCAGGCAGCGTTCGTCATCAGACGGGCCAGTGGCCGAAACCGCGCATAGTTGCAGAAGTTCGTACTTCGAGGAAGTTGCGAGCGCAGCGACCACGAAGACGGCAATCGCAGTTCCCAGCACCGCGGCGCTACCCGAGGAACCAAGCGGAGGCACTGCGAGAAGAGCGATGAACGGCAGCAGAAGCAGCAACAGTGACCGTGTCACCGTTCCTGTGCTCCGCTGTTGCATGACTGCGAGAGTACAGAACGTCTGCCGAATCCAGCCAGACGCTTGCCTCACGTACTTGTTCGCGCAGCCATTTGTGCGCAGGATCGTGGTCCATCCGACCGTGCCACTGTTGAGCGTTCGGCGCTCCCGCTGCGAATCGCCTGACCGGAGCCGGGGGGAGGCCGGCCGCCGTGCCCTCCTTGATTCGGATCACGAAAGTCCGTCGAAGTTCTCGCGATCGATCAACAGACCTTGCACCCACAATGCCACTCGAAACAGGTATGCACCCCGTCCAACTGACCGGTGCGAACACGTCGAGGCGCAACCAGGCTGAGTGTCGCAAGCCGAAGCCCGATCACACCCAGCTGGACACCTGCTTCGGGACGCATCGACGCAAAGGCAACACGAGAAATGTCGCACCACCGATTCACCGACCCCCGCACGAGGAAGCATGCACTCGGAAGGGCGCTTGTTGTCGGTGTTCTTTCCCTGACAACCCTTGCCGTGAGTATCGACACCGCGAACGCTCAGGCCCCCGTGCTTCGGGACTGGAACATCGCCGCAGTTTCCGTCGACACGACTCCGGCGAAGGTGTCAGCTTTCGCTTCCTCGGATACAGGCCGCGTATTGGCAGCCGCAGAGTCCAAGATCGGCACTCCGTACGTCTGGGGCGCGACCGGGCCGGACTCGTTCGACTGCTCCGGTCTCGTTCAATGGGCCTATGCACAAGCGGGCGTTTCGATTCCGCGAGCCAGCTCCGACCAGGCGGTTGGCGGCGCTCCAGTTTCCCGGGACGATCTACAGCCGGGTGACGTGGTCCTGTACTACGGCGGGGAGCATGTGGGGATCTACGCCGGAGGCGGTGAGGTCGTTCACGCCCCGACGTCCGGGGAGTCGGTCGAACGCGCACCCGTGGACTCGATGCCGTACTACCTCGCCCGACGTTACTGACATGAATCCCGCAAGCTCGATGAAACAGCGTGTATCGCGGCGATATTCGAATCGCTCGTCGCGAGCCGAACGATTGACACTCCCCCATTGCGCGGAATGTGATGTCATCCTCTCACCCGCGAGCGCGGTCTGCGCCAGGTGTCGTGGGGCGCGGTTGGACGTGACGAGGTGTTGCGGAGACGGCACTGTCGTGTCCTGGCGAACGGTTCACGGCGACCCCTCGACCGTTCTCGCCATCGTGGAATTGGACGAGGGGCCGTGGCTGTACACTTTCCTCACCGAATCCCCTCGCGCGGATGCGCCTGGACCGCTACGAGTGTCGTTTCAGGGGCGTGAAGAAGGTAAGCGCTACCCGGTGTTCTGCTTGTGCGGCGACGACCGTGGTGAACTGCTATCGGACGTCAACTCCGGCCTGCTGAACCATTGACCTCACGCGAGTCACGCTCCTGCGCGGTCGAGACGTACCACGCTGCGATCTGCGCTCTGGAACTGAATCCCAGTTTTGTCAGTACGTGTTCCACGTGTCCCTGAGCGGTGCGCAGCGAGATTACCAAGTGCTCCGCAATCGCGCGATTGGTCAACCCTTGGGCAACCAGTTCCGCAACTTGTTGCTCACGCGGAGTGAGGTGAGGCCCTTCAGCCGACGACGCAGTCGTGACACTGGAGCGCTTGTCGAGCGCATATGCGACAGCTTCACCTTCGGACATCGCAAACCCGCTGCGAAACGACTTGTCGAAAGCATCGTCACCCATGGCTTTGCGAGCAGTCTCTGCAGCAGTGTCGTGATGAGCTGACAAACCCGGCAGGCCCGCCAGCCGTCCCCCGACCTTCTGCCAATACATGGCTGCCGCGCCGAGCAGAACCGCTGCATGCTTCCAATCACGTTGCGCTGCAGCAATCCACGCCAACGGCTCGATACACCACGCCGAGTTCATCGGGGCATCGAGAATTCTCAGACTTCGAGTCAAATAGTCACTTGCGGCATCCAATTCACCTCGGAGCCAGCTCACGAGCCCGAGAGTTCCCAGCGCAAATGCCTGGAACATCATCTCGTCGGCGGGCACGGTGATCGCGAGAATCTCTTCGTTGCACTCCACAGAGCGATCAAGAGCGCCGGACAGGAAGTACGCGACTCCCAAGGTGTCCAGGCCGATCACCACATGCAGCAGATTCTTGTCGAGTCGAAACAGCGTCAACGCGGATTCCAGCTTGGCCGTAGCGGTATCGAAGTTACCTCTGAAGGTATCGACGTATCCGTCTCCCCACGTCGCCAAGCCGCGCGAGCGCACATCCGCCAAGTCGTTTGCCAGGCGCCAACTCTCGTCGACCAACTCTTCTGCCCGTTCGAGTTCCCCCTGCATCGCGTGATTCACGGCGTCGATGGCCAAGACATCCACTCGGAACGGATCCAGTTCTCGATCCTCTGCATTCAAGGCTCGATCCGTCCAATAACGCGCCTGCACAAGTAATCCACCTGCAAGCCAGAATCTGTACAACGCACCGACCATTCGCGTTGCAGATCGCGCCTCTCCGGCAGTGGAAATCGAGTACTCCAACGCATCGTTGACGTTGCGCTGTTCACGACCGAGCCTTGCGATCCAGGCAGCTTGCCGGCCACTGATCCACTCGGCTTCCGCATGAACGACCAGTGCCTCGAACCAATCACGATGGCTTCGACGCAGAGCGGAATACTCACCGGCGGACTCCAACTTTTCATGTCCGTACTCCCGGAGTAGGTCGAGGAGGTGGTACCGAACATCCCCGTCGGTTTCCTCACGAATCAGGATGGACTTCTCGACCAACGCGGTGACGAGATCGAGCACTTCGGTCGAATTCATGTCCTGCCCACACACGCCCTCAGCGGCGTCGAGGTCGAACCCACCCGAGAACACCGACAACCTCCCCCACAACTGCTGTTCGGTTGGCGAGCAGAGGTCGTAACTCCAATCGATCGACAATCGCAGCGTCTGTTGACGACTCGGAACGTCGCGTCCACCCGTTGTAAGAAGTCGGTATCGATCCGAGAGCCTGTTCATGATCTGCTCAGCAGACATACCACGCAGGCGAGCTGCCGCCAGTTCGATCGGAAGTGGGAGTCCATCCAAGTCGTGACAGATATGCGCAACGGCGCGCTTGTTCTCCTCGGTGAGGGTGAAACCAGGTACGACGGAAGCCGCACGCTCGGTGAACAACGACACCGATTCGTACTGGGCAATTCCCTCGAATTCGGGCGGCTGTTGCTGCGGTGTGGTGAGTGAGGGAACGCGCATCGTCACCTCACCGCCCAGGCCCAGCGATTCGCGGCTCGTCGCCAGGATCTTGACGCCGGCACATCGCCGTAGGATCGCGCCTACGAACACAGCGACGGCATCGACCAGATGTTCACAGTTGTCGAGCACCAACAGCAGACTCCGATCGGCGCAGTAGTCGATCAATGCCTGCAGCGGGTCCGCCGACGAGACCGACCGGACACCAAGGGTCACGGCGACATGATCTTCGAGGAGATCCGAATCTGTCTGCTCCCCCAGTTCCACCAACCAGGCACCGTCTCGAAACACCCTTTGCAACGCGCCCGCAAGTCGGATCGCGAGCCGTGTCTTGCCCACGCCACCGATCCCGGTGAGTGTCAACAAACGGGACGTCTCGAACAATCTCCTGGCGTCGGCCAACTCACGCCGACGACCGACGAAACTCGTCAGCTCCAAGGGCAGGTTGCCGACAACTCGCTGGTCGGCTTCTGAGCGCACAGCGGATGCCATCGACCGACTCGCTTTCTGCCATACCACTACACAACAACGCTACCCCCACGATCGGCCTCCCGAGCAGCACTCACGCGAGCATGTGATCGGAGCCCACTTGTTCTCCCCCGAGTGCGAGATGCACGACGGCCACACCGGTGTCACGCAGACGAAACAACGTATTCCTACTCTGGCAGACAGACGAAGGGAGAGCGACATGCCGCCGCGCCGTAGATCGGTACTGCTGACGCAACTGGTAATCGATGCTCCCGGAAGTCCCCAACAAACGATCCTCGACGAACTGCGGCGAGTGATTCTGTCGGGTTCGGCGCCTCCGGGTACCCCGATTCCTCTCGGCGACGTGGCTGATGTGTTCGGTGTCAGTCGAATACCCGTGCGGGAATCACTGAAAACACTGGTCGGAGAGTCCTTGGTCGACCATCGACATCAATTCGGCTACACCGTTGCTCAGCTGACGCCGGCAGAACTGCGAGAGATGTACATCGTCCGCGAAACTCTCGAATCAGCTGCATTGGCCGTCGCTGTCGAGCAGGCAACCGAAGAGGATCACGAACACGCCGTCGAGGTGAACTCCCGTTTGGAGATCGCATTGCGCTACGACGACTCTCAGTCCTATCACTGCGAGAGCCGAAACTTTCATCTCGCACTGACCCGACCGTCTCAGATGCTTCGACTTCTGCACATGTTCGAAGCTGCCTGGAACATCACCGAACCAGTACAGCCGATGGTCCATGTTGCCGGCGTCGATCGCCAGGTTCTGCACTCCGATCACACCGCGATGCTGGACGCATTCCTGCGTCGGGACGCATCCGCACTTCTGAGCGCTTCCGAAATCCATCATCGCCGACTCGATACCGTGATCGCGACTCTACCGACAGACACCGGTCTATTGGCCGAAAAAGATATACCGATCGCGCAATAGTCGTGCAACACAGCATCGATACCTTTCTCTCAACACAGTTTTCATCACTGACGCTGAGAGCTCGTGGCACCGTCCGCTGATTTCCTGCACTGACGCACAGGAGCTGTCATGACCGACATTCTTCCGTCCCGAACGACCACTACCCCCACTCCCCCAAAGGAAAGCGGATCGGGTGACCTTGTCGAAGCCGCGGGTCACCCTGTCGGAAGCGGCCTGATCAAGCCGGGCTACGACCCTCGTTTGACCAACGAGGACTTGGCGCCGCTTCGCAAGCAGACCTGGTCGTCGTACAACATCTTCGCCTTCTGGATGTCCGACGTACACAGCGTCGGCGGATATGTCACTGCCGGCAGTCTTTTCGCACTGGGATTGGCCAGCTGGCAAGTACTCGTCGCCCTGCTTGTCGGTATCACGATCGTCTACTTCTTCTGCAATCTCGTCGCCAAGCCCAGCCAAGTTACCGGCGTGCCGTATCCGGTGATCTGCCGCAGCGTGTTCGGCGTCCTCGGCGCGAACATCCCGGCAATCATTCGTGGCCTGATTGCCGTGGCTTGGTATGGAATTCAAACCTTCCTCGCTTCAGCAGCCCTCGATGTCGTACTGATTAAACTCTTTCCGTCACTCGCGCCCTATGCCGTCGTCGAAGACTACGGATTCGCCGGACTCTCCGCACTGGGCTGGGGAAGTTTCATGCTCCTGTGGGTACTTCAGGCCTGTGTCTTCTGGCGAGGCATGGAATCGATCCGCCGCTTCATCGACTTCTGCGGGCCGGCTGTGTATGTCGTGATGTTCATGCTGTGCGGCTACCTGATCTACAAGGCAGGCTGGAGCGCCATCGATCTCACGCTCGGCGACGTCAAGTACTCGGGTTTCGACGCCGTGCCGGTCATGCTCGGTGCGATCGCTCTGGTTGTCTCGTACTTCTCCGGACCGATGCTCAATTTCGGCGACTTCTCCCGCTACGGAAAGTCGTTCGCTGCCGTCAAGAAGGGCAACTTCCTCGGTTTGCCGTTGAACTTCCTCGTATTCTCGGTGTTGGTCGTCGTCACTGCATCGTTGACGCTGCCGGTGTACGGCGAACTGATCACCGATCCCGTTGCGACCGTTGCACGAATCGACAGCACCTTCGCCATCGTTCTCGGCGCACTCACCTTCACCATCGCCACGATCGGCATCAACATCGTGGCCAACTTCATTTCCCCGGCCTTCGACTTCTCCAACGTGAGTCCGCAGAAGATCAGCTGGCGCGCCGGCGGAATGATCGCAGCGATCGGCTCGATCCTCATCACGCCGTGGAACTTGTACAACAATCCGGACGTCATTCACTACACACTCGAAACCCTCGGAGCCTTCATCGGTCCGCTGTTCGGAATTCTGATTGCCGACTACTACCTCGTGCGCAAGCAGAAGGTCATCGTCGACGAACTGTTCAGCATGTCGCCGACCGGAACCTACTGGTACAGCAAGGGATACAACCCTGCTGCAGTGATCGCCACCGTGGTGGGAGCCGTCGTCGCGATGGTCCCGGTCCTGGGCAAGGACCTCACCGGGATGTACACCGCAGCGCAGTACAGCTGGTTCATCGGTTGTGGGCTCGGATTCACCGTCTATTACCTACTCGCCGCGCGCTCTTCCTCAGCTGTCCGGAATGCTTCCTCTCCCGACACTGTGACGGTCGACTGATCGTCATGAGAATCAAGGTGATCAACCCCAACACCACGTGGGCGATGACCGCCAAGATCGAGGAATGTGCCCGGACCGTCGCAGGCTCGGGCACATTCGTCGAGGCTGTCAGCCCTGCCATGGGTCCCGCGTCGATCGAAAGCCACTACGACGAAGCTCTCAGCGTCCCCGGAATCCTGACCGAGATCGCCGCCGGAGAAAAGAACGAAGTCGACGGCTACGTCATCGCTTGCTTCGGTGACCCAGGTCTTGATGCAGCCCGAGAGTTGGCCAAGGGCCCCGTCGTAGCTGTTGCCGAAGCGGCAATGAACTACGCAAGTTTCCTGGGTCGCGGATTCAGCATCGTGACCACTCTCGGCCGAACCCGCGGCCGCGCAGCCGATCTGGTGGACCGGTACGGCATGCAGGCTCGGTGCCGGGGTATCCACTCCTGCGAGATTCCGGTTCTGGAACTCGATCGTGATCCCGACGCGCGAAAGGTGATCTTGGAAGCCTGTTTCGACGCATTGGAGCAAGACGACTCGGACGTCCTCGTGCTGGGTTGCGCCGGCATGGCGGACCTGTGCCAGGACTTGTCCGACGAACTGGGTGTCCCGGTAGTCGACGGCGTTGCCGCTGGGGTCACGATGGTTCAGTCGTTGGTCACCCTCGGGCTGTCGACCAGTTCGCGCGGCGAGTTCGCACGCCCACTTCCCAAGAACTACACCGGTACACTGACACCGTTCTCGCTGTGAGCGTGCCTGAGCGAGAGTCGAACACCTGTCACCAGCAGCGCCAGGGTCGCGAACAATACTCCAGCCCAGACTAATTGGCGGGTTTCGAAATGCGCGAGAAACAGTCCACCGACCGCAGTGCCGAGCGTGATCCCCAGGTTGGAGAACGAGATGAAAAGGCTGTTGCCGAATTCAGGCGCGTCGACTGCGTCTCGCCCCATCCAGCTCTGCGAAACCACCAGTCCACCGGAATGCACTACACCCCAAACCAACACGGCTACAACCATCGCGCCGAAGTACGGGCCCGCCAGATAGAGCATCACGTAGACGACGATATACAGCAAGGGAAAAGCCACAACCGTGCGCACCACCCCCTTGGCGAGCAGAGCCCCGAAGACGAAGTTGCCGAAGATCATCACGACACCGAAAGCCAATAGCATCGCGCTGATCCACGATCCGCTCATGCCGGTCACCTCGCCGAGGTATTCGGCAAAGTATCCGTACACCGAGAACATGGCTGCGAAGACGAAGGTGACGGAAAGAATGGTCAACCACACGCGCGGCCGGCGAAGTGTCCCGACCTGTGCACCGTACGACAGGCGTTGTGTCACAGGAGCCGAGGGCAGAAGTACGACAATCCCGAGAAACGCGAGAACGTTGACCACGGCGCCGAACACGAATGCTGTCGACACCGAAAAGTTCTCGGCCAAATAGGACGTCAAGGGCACGCCGAACGCGAATCCGACTGTGACGCCTGCAAATACCTTGGTCACCGCGGCGGTCGCCTGTTCAGGCGATACCAGACGAACCGCACTTGCAAGCGCGACAGCGAAGAAGACCGGATGAACCACGGCGGGGATGATCCGAAATGCAAACATCACCTCGAAACTCGATGTGGTCGCATACACCACATTGGAGACCGCAAAGACTGCAATCGCTACCAACAGAACGGTTCTCCTGTTGATTCCCGAGGTGATCAGCGTTGTGAACGGACCGGTCACCGCCACGACGAGTGCAAACACACCGACCAACCATCCGGCAGTCGACGCGGTGATACCGAACTTTTCGCTGATCTGAGGCAGAACCCCGATAATGCCCATCTCCGTAGTGATGATTCCGAATACACCCAACGCCAGAACCGGTATCAACAATTTCGACTTCACGACACACTCCTCACTACTACGTCACACAAGACAGTTACATATCTAGATATGTAGATATATTTGGTTGAACAAACCGGCCGACGAGGGCAATTCAGCCGCTACAGCTTTTCGCGAACGAATTCCCTGAACTCGCCGATCACGGATTCGTTTCGTCGGTAATACGTCCACTTCCCGATGCGCTCGGACTCGAGCAGACCCACGTCTTTCATGCCCTGCAGGTACCCCGAGATCACCGACTGGGCAAGTCCCGATCGCCCCTGGATGTCACCGACACAGACTCCGATGTGAAACCCGAGATCCTGCTGCGTATACGAGTCCTCGTCGAAATACTTCGCCGGGTGCGCGAGCCACTCCATGATCTGCAGGCGAGTCGGGTTGGACAGCGCCTTGAAGATCGCCAAAGCATCCATGGACCACACCCTTCTGCACGACAACCGGAACGCATCTACTTTTATGGATATGTTTGGCGAAGTCAAGCCCGATCCGGACCGAAAGCCGTCTGCATCACATCGACGCATTCGAAGTGAGCTGCGACACTTACGTTTCGACGACCTGCGGAAATCTCAGCGCCGACTTTCTATCTGTGACGACTTGTTTATAGTTATCGCCAACAACGAATTGCCGGAAGTTTCCGGTTCACCTCAGAACGTCCGTGGGTGAACACAATTCGCTCAACACCAGCCGTACCCGGCTTGTCATTCGGGAGTCGAACCATGAACACACCGCATCAGTTCAGGGTCGTCACCTCATGGTGATGTCGAAGCTCGCCAAATGGCAGCTGGTCGCCCTCGTCGTGGTTGCACTCCTGGGCTTGATCTATGTCGGAGCGAAATACGTACGGCTGGACAATCTTCTGGGATTCGGCCAATACACGGTCAAAACCGAACTGGCGACGTCCGGTGGCATCTTCACCAACGCCGAAGTGACCTATCGCGGTGTACCCGTCGGACGCGTCGGTGACATGTCGCTCACGTCCGACGGAATCGAAGTCGACCTGTTGATCGACAGCAGTGCTCCGCAGATTCCCGCATCCGCGCGGGCCGTGGTGGCCAATCGCTCAGCCATCGGCGAGCAGTACGTCGACCTTCAGCCCGATACCGACCAGGGCCCGTTCCTCGAAGACGGCTCGGTGATCGCCGTGGGCGACACAACCACGCCGATCCCGATCGAGAATGTCTTGACCAGCGCCAACGGTCTGGTGCACTCCGTTCCGGTCGACGCACTCCACACCGTCGCGAAAGAACTCGGCGCGGCATTCAACGGCAAGGGCGAAGATCTGCAGGTACTTGCCGACTCGCTGTCGGGGATCTCCCAGTCGGGCCTCGACACCCTTCCCCAGACCCTCGGACTGATCCGCGACAGCCAGACGGTGCTCACGACCCAGTCCGATCAATCGTCGGCGATCAAGCAGTTCAGCACCGACCTCGACGCACTGACGGCGCAATTGCGCACCAGCGACCCCGACATCCGACGCGTGATCGACAACGGCATACCAGCCAGCGAACAAGTCGGCTCTCTCGTCACCGAAGCCGGCCCCGCGCTCACGACCAACCTCTCCAACCTCTCCGCCGTTGCAGCGGCAGCCGCACCGACACTGCCCTCGCTGCAGCCCTTCCTGCTCTTCCTGCCTGCGCTCGCCGGGGCGGCGCCCACCGTTGCACCGGGAGACGGCACAGTACATCTGGGCTTGGTACTCGAGACCAACAACCCGCTCTCGTGCACCGTCGGTTACGAAGGGACCATGGCGATCCTCGACGAGATGAAGCGCAAGGACCCGAACTTCGACGACACGACGCAGAACTTCCCGTTGAACACTGCCGCCAACTGCCAGGCACCTCAGGGCAGCGAAACGGGGGTTCGTAGCGCCAACCGCATCGCGTTCGCCGACCCGAACACCTCGCAACCGTGGGACGGCAAGCCCAAGGTGGACCCGGACAAGCTCAACCTGAACCCGATTGCCACTCAACTCGCACCGATGCTCGGCGCCACCCCGAAGTAGCCGTAAACAACTGGCACCGTCGACCCTCCGCGACGATGATGATGTGATGTCGGAAGGAACGCCTGAAGGCGAGTCACAGAGCATGTCACGAGGTTTCGACGAACTTGTCGCCGAAGCGGAATCCGCCTCCGTCGACGGGTGGGATTTCTCGTGGCTCGACGGACGCGCCACGGAGCAGCGTCCGTCGTGGGGGTACCAGAGGCTGATGGGTGAACGTCTCGGCCGCGCCGGCGCCGCATTGGACATCCAGACCGGCGGCGGCGAAGTCCTCGCCGCTGCACCGTCACTCCCGCCGGTGATGGCAGCAACCGAATCCTGGCCACCGAACATCGCCAAGGCCACCGCCCTTCTGCGTCCCCGAGGTGTGGTGGTGGTCGCCGATCCGGACGAGCCGCCGCTACCGTTCGCCGATTCGGCTTTCGACCTGGTGACCAGCCGACACCCAGCGACGGTGTGGTGGACCGAAATCGCGCGGGTACTCGAACCGGGAGGAACGTACTTCGCTCAACATGTGGGTCACGCCAGCGTGTTCGAACTGGTCGAGTACTTTCTCGGTCCTCAGCCGCAGGCTCGTCGCGGACGGCACCACGAGGACGAAACTGCCGACGCGATTGAGGCCGGGCTCACCGTCGTCGACCTTCGTTTCGAGCGTCTGCGCATGGAATTCTTCGACATCGGCGCCGTTGTCTACTTCTTACGCAAGGTGATCTGGATGGTTCCGGGATTCACCGTCGCGCAGTATCGGGACCGGCTCCGCGAACTCGATCAGCAGATCCGTCGCGACGGATCTTTTGTCGCGCACTCGAGTCGATTCCTGATCGAGGCACGCAAGAGCTGAGCGCACCGCGACGGGCCGCACATCCCGAACGTGATCGATGCTGCTAGTCGGACTCGTCGGCGTCGCTCCGCGAGCCGATCGCAGCGGCAAGATAGTCGCCGAGTTCACGCTGAAGGTTCGCGTCGAGTGCCCGGGCCAGTGCCGAATGTACCGACGCCACACCGAGTTCACGCATCGTCTGGAGCATCTCGGCTGTTCCGGCAACCTCGTCGCCCTCCGGGAGCCAACCGACCCCGTGCTGATCGACGATGCGATCCTTCGCCGCCTGAATCAGGTCTTTGGCGATCCCGTCCACAGCGTTGTGAAGCTTTTCGTGCACATCGACCAGTTGATCGAGAGTGAAACCGTAGTCGAGGAGACTCGAAAATCCGCTGAGCAAAGCAGGATCGGTGAAAACGCAGTTCTCTCCTTCGATCTGTACCAGTCCGAGATCTACGAGACGATCCAGTTGACCATCTGCATCTCCCCCGAGAAACTCGCGTACGACGGCCATCTCGATACTCACGGTGTCGCTGCGGGACCATGGTTCGGTGACCGCGTGCTGCAGACCCAGCACCTCTGTCAGGTCTTTCCCGCTTTCCCACCCGGTGATGAAGTCGTCGATATGCGCAGTGGTGAAACCTCGTTGAAGAAGCGTGTCGATCAGCTTGAGGCGTTCGAGGTGCGCGTCGCCGTAGATGCCTACCCGCCCACGCTTCTCCGGCGGAGGAAGCAATCCACGTTCCTGATATGCCCGTACATTCCGCGAGGTGGTGCCCGCAGCGCGCGCTAGATCGTCGATGCGGTACTCGGTCACCGCCTCGTCTCCTCTGCCGCGTCGGTCGTCACGATTCCAACTTAGTGGCAACACCAGGCCGATCAGAACCCGGGATCAGGTCTGCGCGGTGTCTTTCTCACGCACAGTGCTCGTGTAGTCCCGAAGATCCACCGATTTCAATTGGTTCACGTACTGGGTCGCGAAACCGGGAAACATAGTGGCATTGAATCCTTCGTCGGTGAGATACCAACTCGAACATCCCGAGTTCCACGTGGTCTTCGACAGCCGACGCTGCAACTCGACGTTGTACGCATCTTCGACATCTTGACGAACATCGAGTGCCTTGAGGTCGCGCTCGAGAACGATCTTGATCGCTTGGGCGAGATAGTCGAGTTGCGCTTCCATGTACACAAGGGCGGAGCTGTGCCCCGGACCCGAGTTGGGTCCGAAGGTGAAATACAGGTTGGGATAACCGGATACCGCAATGCTCTTGTACGCACGCGCCCCGGATTTCCACTCCTGAGCGAGCACACGTCCGTCCCGGCCGATGATCGGGACCGGTGTTCCGGTCTTGCAAACGTCGAAGCCGGTGGCGAAGACGATGCAGTCGAATTGATGCTCGATCCCTTCGACCGTGCGAATGCCATGTGGCGCCAATCTCGCGATCGGCCAGGTCACGAGTGTGCAATTGTCTTGCTGGAGAGCCGGGTAATACTCGCTGGTCATCAGCAACCGCTTGCACCCTGCCCGAAAGTCGGGAGTGAGTTGTCGCCGCAACCACGGGTCCTTCACCTGCATGCGCAGATGAAGACGCCCGACTGTTTCCACCACCCTCGTCAACGGGGATTCCCACACCACCCCGAGAGCTACCGATTCGTGTCCCCAGTACCAAGCCCGACGCGCCAGAGTCTGGACGACCGGATGACGACGGTACAGATCCTTCGTGCGAGATCGGGTGCGTAGGTTTGCTCGCGGCAATGCCCATCCCGGTGTTCGTTGGAAAACCTTCACTGATCGTGCAGTTTTCACGAGTTCAGGGACGATCTGGACGCCACTGGCCCCAGTTCCGATCACTGCGACCCGCTTGTCGGTGAAGTCGTAGTCATGGTCCCAGCGAGCACTGTGAATCTTGTGTCCTTCGTAGCTCTCCAAACCCGGAACAGCGGGAAAGCTGACGTTCGCCAGCGGACCGGACGCCATGACGACGGTCCGGGCAATGACCGCTTCACGGCCCTCGAGCGCGATCGCCCAGACACCTGTCTGCTCGTCCCACTCGACGCCCGTGACGTTGCACCGAAACCGAATCTTCGGCTCGAGACCGAACTCTTTCACCATCGTTCGGATGTAGCCGAGGATCTCCGCGCTGGCCGAGTAGGTGTGCGACCAGTCCGGGTTCGGGGCGAAACTGTACGAGTACAGACGGGACGGAATGTCGCACGCAGCTCCCGGATACGTGTTGTCGCGCCACGTCCCGCCGACCTCCGTGCCGCGTTCGAGAACGACGAAGTCCTCGATACCGTTCTGCTTCAACCGAATCGCCGCTCCGATTCCTGCGAAACCTCCACCGATGATCGCCACTGACAGTGGCTCGGCAGTACTCATGCGAGTGGCTCGTACGTAAGTTCCTTGGCCCAGGTCGGCTCGGAATTTAGCCTGCTGCCGGAAAGTCGGCCAGTGACCTTGACCATCCGATCGGCAAGCAGATGGTAGGGATGGTTGCGATTGATGACCATGTTGCCGTGCCACTTCACCACCCGATACATCGGGACGCGGAGCGCGGCCGGACTCCGTTCGCCTACGTTCCTGAATCGCTTCATCGCGGTGTAGAGCCGTTCCTCGTTCACTCCCATGTCGACGATGTTGTCGCGCATCTTGTTCAGCAGCGGGATGTAGCGAAGTGTCCCGATGATCAACGCCGGATTCATCCAGGCGCCGACGGTTTCGACAACGAGCTTGCGCGTCGTCGAGTGCCCGAGCATCTCGATCACCGCAAAATCGACCGCCAGATGCCTGGACTCGTCTGCATTGATCTTCTTGAACACAGCCTGACAGACCGGATCCTCGATCTCGTCCATGATGAACTTGACCAGGGCTCCGTCGAGCGCCACCTCGAGCATCGGTATGACGGTCCCGAGAATCGAGAGCGACAAACCGTCGGAATGCTTGTCCAGCCAGTCGATGACGAGCTTGACGTTGATGTTGGGCTCGGGCATCTCGTCGCCGTCCAGCATTCCCCAACGACGCATCAGCGCGAGTTCGGCGTTGGCGTGCTTCTGTTCCTCGGCGTGGAAATGCCGATAGATGTCTCGGAGAGTTTCAGTCGGCGCCTTGAGAGCCATCGCAGCGAAGCCACGGGCACCGACGTTCTCGATCCACATCAGGTCCGACATGAACGGTTTCAGCTTCGCATGAAGCTCTGGACTGATCGTCTCGGCGCCCGGAGCATCCCAGTCGATGTCCACCAGAGCCCATTGGCGGTCCTTGATCTTGTGCAGCATGCCGTCGAAATCGAAGGACATGTCACGCTCCTTTCGTGCTCGGCGAGTTCGTCTCCGGCGCCGCCGAAGTTCCAGATGAACCCGACTTCTGTTTCGGTGCAAAGCGATTGAGAACTCCACAGCCCCAGGTGTATGCAACGGGTAGATACCGTTTGAGTCGCCAGATCACCTTCGCATCGAACTGCGGCACCACGTAGAGTCGACCCTTGTCGTAGGCGTCGAGAGTGGTGACGGCGATGCGCTCCGGCGAAAAGCCGGTTCGCCGCATCAACGCTTGCGCCAATTGTGTTGCTTCCGCGGTGATTCGGCCGTCGAGAGCAACATTTGTCTTGACGAAGGTCGGACACAGCACCGTCACCCGCACTCCCGTACCGGCAAGTTCAGCGGACAAGGTCTCCGAGAGCGACATCACGGCGGCTTTACCGACGTTGTAGGGCGCCATCAGTGGCGCAGCCGCAAACCCAGCAGCCGAGGCCACGTTGATGAATCCCCCGGCCCCGCTCGCACGCAGTTGTGGAGCGAATATCTCACAGCCGTGCACGACACCCCACAGATTGATCCCGAGTGCCCACTCCCAATCGTCGAAACCGATCTGGCCCACAGGTTTTCCACCGATACCGACCCCGGCGTTGTTGATCACCAGCGAAAGCGGACCCGCAAGTTCGAGTTCCGCGAACAACGCCAGGTCCTGAACCTGCTCACGAATTGACACATCGCATTTGACGGCGTGCGCGGTACCACCGATCTCATCGATGAGTGCCACTGTTTCCTTGGCCCGTTCCAGCGAGATATCCGCGCAGATCACCTCACCGCCTCTGCGCGCCAACTCCAACGAAAAGGCACGGCCGATTCCGCTGCCGGCGCCGGTCACCACTGCGCGGGCATTGTGGGACACCTTCGATCCGCGGTTCTTGGTCGGTTTCTTGGTCGGCACCGGTCGGCTCACCTTGAAGACGCTTCGACTGCTGTGTGTTTCTCCATCTCCAAAGAGTCATCCACAACCGTGCCAGTTGTCAATGGCCTAGAATTCGATGGCGGAATACGCGGCAGTCGAACCAGTACCCGGACTGCTCGAATGAAGTCTTTTGTCGACCGACCGTGATCTAAACGGGGTGCGCGGTCTTCCAGTGCTCGGCGATGTCGATGCGCCGCGCGATCCAGACCTTCTCGTGTGACTGCACGTGGTCCAGAAATCGCTCGAGAGCGGCCGCACGGGCAGGGCGGCCGACTATGCGGCAGTGCAACCCGATCGAGAGCATCTTGGGCGATCCGGCCGTCCCCTCCGCATACAGCACGTCGAAGGCATCGCGTAGGTGCGCAAAGAACTGATCACCGCTGGGAAATCCTGCGGGAGAGGCGAAACGCATGTCGTTGGTGTCAAGGGTGTACGGAACGACCAGGTGCTTCACCGATTCTGCGCCACGCGGAACGTCGACCCAGTACGGCAGATCGTCGGCGTACGAATCGGAGTCGTAGACGAAGCCGCCGTGCTCGACCACCAATTCGCGGGTGTTCGGTGAATCGCGCCCGGTGTACCAACCGAGGGGCGCCGAACCCGTCAGATCTCGCAGAATCTGCACTGCCTCGGCCATGTCTGCGCGTTCGCGCTCGATGTCCACGGATTGGTAAGACTTCCAACGTAATCCGTGGCACGCGATCTCGTGGCCCAACTCCTGAAAAGCACTGACTGCTTCGGGGTTCCGCTGCATCGCCCGCGCCACCGCAAAGACTGTGAGAGGCAGGTTTCGCCGCTCGAAGGTTCGCAGTACACGCCACAACCCGGCCCGGGAGCCGTACTCGTACAGCGATTCCATGCTCATGTGTCGATTCGGAAATGCCTCTGCCGGAGTCATTTCCGACAGAAATGTTTCCGAAGCCGCGTCCCCGTCCAGGACGTTGTTCTCGGCTCCCTCTTCGTAGTTGAGCACGAACTGAACCGCTATCCGCGCGTCGCCGGGCCAGTGCGGATGCGGCGGATGAGGGCCGTACCCCACCATGTCCCGGGGATAGTCGTCGCGCGGATAGTCGCTCATGCCAACAACTTTACCGTCAGCGCCCGGAGATCACAGCGCGAGCAGCGTCGGTGAGTACGCCGAAGACTCTCAGCCGCGCCAGGCCACCGTCCGGGAAGATGTCCAGACGAACATCGGTGACCTGGACTTCGGAATCGATCGGAAAGCGATGGCGCGTATCCGGACGCAGCGTCGTGCGCGGCAACAGTTCGATCCACTCCCCCTCCGACGTCCGCCCGGTCAGAGCACCCTCACCTGGACTGTTTCCGAGGAAGTACGAGGTGTCGATCTCGACGAAACTCAGTACGCCTTCACCCGCGAGTTGTACTTGCACCCAGTCGTTTCCGTTGTCGCGGCGCCTGGCGGTCTCCCACCCGTCACCCATCGAAGCAGCGCGTCCGGGAAACAGGATGTTCTGCGGTGAGCTGTAGAACATGTTGGAGCAATCGGTCACGCGGCCACCGTTTTCGAGTGCTGCGAGGTCCAACGGCCCGGCATCGAGGAAACGCGGGTCCGGCCGCGCTTCGCCGTGAACACGGAATCTTGCCACGCCGCCGTCCGGGTAAATGGTCAGCTTGACGTGCGTCCACCGCTGCTCCGACGCCACCGCGAACGGATTCTCCGAGTCACCATGCACGATCGAGCGCTCGACGATGGTTGTCCACTCACCGGATCCGGCCAGGTCGGCGGGATCCGGATACCCGTCGACCGAGATTGCTTCCACCGAGATCTCGGGCGGGTAATTGCCCTTGAACCACGCGGTGTCGACCACGACGCCTCGCACCACTCCGGGAACACCGAGTCGGACGATCGCCTCGTCATGGCCTGCCACCCGGCGGCGACGCGTCTCCCAACCGTCGTACACCTGCCCCTTGTGACCGAACGTCGCCGGCTGGTACCCGGCCTTGCCTGGGCGGATCAGGGCCTCACGCTCGGCAAACGCCTCGTCGTTCGCCCAGATGACGGCTCCGCCGAGGGTGCGCAGTGCGAGATCGGGCAGCAAGGTGAATTCGGTGGTGCTCATCGGTCAGTGTTCTCCTGTGATCGGTGTGGTGCGTCCTACGAGGTGACGGAGTGCGTTGGTGTCGGCGCTCGGGGCGAGCCGGAGAACTTCGGATTCCGGATAAGCCCCCGCGTCGAGCCCGCGCAGTACCACCGCTGCGAGCGCCTGGGCGGTTGCAGGTTCGTCCATCACGTCGCCACCTTGGCGCCCCAAGTACGACTGGATGCGCGGGGCAGCGGCGCCGAGCGCGTTGCGATAGAAGCCGAACGTGGCGAGCCAGCGGGTGACCAGATGCCCGGGGTGCATGTCCCACCCCTGGTAGTAACCGCGTTCCAGGGACCGCGTGACGAGGCGATGGTGCCGAGTGATCGCGTCGCGGATCGCCGTAACGCTCCCGACAGGCGCGACCTGAGTCGACCCGTCGCACACCCAGACGCCGGTCTGCGCGGCAGCAGCCAACATGACAGCCTTTGCGTGGTCTGCCACCGGATGTTCGAGCGACTGATGACGCGATGCAATTCCGCAAGCTGCACTGTAATCGTAAGTGCCGTAATGCAAACCGGTCAGACGACCGGCACCGCGATGGATGGCCTGAGCAACTGCCACCGTTCCGTCGGCCGCGATGACCGCCTGCGGGCTCTCGATCTGCAACTCGAACCGAAGCGAACCGAGCTCGAGTCCGTGCGCCTTCTCCAGCTCTTCGCAGAGCAACACCGTCGCCGTGACCTGCTCCACCGCGCGCAGTTTGGGAACGGTGAAGACAAATCCGTCCGGCACTCCGCCGGCCGCGTCGAGCACAAGCTCGAGCGTCCTGATCGAGCGCCGACGCTCACCGGCCGGCAACCCCTTGAACCTGATGCCACTCCAGTTCGGCCCGGCAGGATCAGCGCTGAGCGCGGCAAGCGTCTGTCCGGCCGACGTCGCTGCATCGTCTTCTTCTTCGTCGCTGCGGCGTCCGTACCCGTCCTCGAAATCGATCCGAAAGTCTTGGACCGGCTTGCGGCCGAGTTGAACTCGCACATCAGCGAGCGCATTCTCCGTGTCGAGATCGGCGAACACATGAGCATGGGAATCGAGAAGCGCGATCGCCTGCTCACCCCAGAGTCGAGGGGTGTCGACGGTTGCATCCGCGGCACTGACGTAAATCGTGTGCACGGGTTGGATCTCGTCACGGTTTCCCGGGTACTGCGCCGCGAGCCGCTCGTCCACCGGATCCAGAAGTCCGTCCAGACGATCGTGGACGGCGGCGGAGAGTCGGGATTCTGTCATCGGACGATCTTCTCAGAACGTCCGCGAGCCCGCAGGTTCTCACGCCGCCGATCCAATCCGAGTCAGCGGCCCCCGACGAACGGAACGTTGACGAAGCTCGGCCGGTCTGCAGCCAACTCGATGTGCTGCGGTTTGAGTTGGCTGTCGGCGAGCATCGGGCCGAGCGCCAGGTATCGCGGCACGCTGGCAGCGTAGACGTCGACGCGGAGCCGGTGCCCCGGTTGCAGCACTGCGTCCGTCGGGAGCATGTTGATGTCGACGGTGGTGACCTCACCGGGAACCACCGGCTGACGCGTGTCGATCGTCAGATAGTGGTGCGGTTCACTGTAGTCACCGTTGGCCGAGCGAGTGCTCTTCGAATCGTCGACTGCCCGCAGCGACGCAGTCAAAGCGCCGTTCGTGATCGGTGTCGATGTTCCGTCCGGTGCTACGTCGTTGACCGTCGCTGCCCAGAATCCGTCCGTCGCGTCCAAGACTGTCTCGAGATGGACGTTGATCGGGCCCGAGAGTGAGGTCGGCTCCGTCACTGCCTCACCGGTGAACGTCAGGCCCTCCGCTTCCTGGAATCGGGAATCCTTGGAACACGTCGCACCGAGCACCACGGAGATCCCGGCAGTTCCCTGAGTTCCGTCACCGGAGCAGAAGCCTCGCAGTCCTGGTGCGACTGTCAATCGCGCTGCGGCACTGGGCGGGTCATTCGTCAGCGAACCGTCATACGATGCGTGGGCGGCAGTACCGCTGGGCGCAGAGTTCAGATACATACGTTCGTAGCTCGCACCGGCTCGCGGGAACTGATCGTCCGTGATCCATCCGCCGCCTTGCTGGGACATCGTCACCGGACCGTAACGATCGATTCCGTTGTCGATGCCCTTGAGCCACTTGTCGAACCACGCACGTTCGAGTACGTCGAGGCGCGGTGGCGCACCGTCCTTGCCGAATCCTCCACCGGGAGTGACGTGATAGCCGTTCCCCATGATCAACTGCTTCTGCCCGGGCGGCAGATCGATTCCGTTGTAGATCCGCGGCTCACTGTTGGCGAAGATGTCGTGCCAACCGCCGTAGACCATCGTCGGAACGGCGATGTTGCCGACGTCAGCGGCTCGGTCCTGATAGAACTGCCCGTCTTGCGCGACTTGCAGAGTCGACGGCGACACGTCCTCGATTCTCTGAGCCGTCATCGCTTGCACCAGTTCGGGAATCAGCGTACCGGGATCCTCGAGGCGGCTCGCCAACCACAGGGGATCGAAGTTTCCTTGCAGGATGTCCTGAACGTTCGGGATGAGTTTGAGCCCGTTGACCGCGGTCAACCACAACGGCATGAACCCGACTCCGAGGCCGCCACCGGTTCCGACGATGTCGCGCAGCAGATCGTTGCCAGGTTCGACCGGGAAGATCGCCTTCAGTGCAGATGGATTGTTGCTCGCCGCCTGCACCGAGTTGATCGCGGAGTACGAGATGCCCGCCATCCCTACTTTCCCGTCGGACCATCCCTGCTTGCTCATCCAGTCGATGACCTCGACCGAATCCTGTTGCTCGCGCTTACCGAGCACGTCCCAATTACCTTGGGAGAAGCCGGTTCCACGAGCGTCGACCACTACCTGCGTGTATCCGTTCTGGACCAGATCACGGTTGACGCCGAGAACCCTGGCGCCTCCGCCGGCGATGACGCCCGTCAACTCCGACACGCCGTCGAACGGCGCCGCGAGGTCGAGCGAGTTCGCAACGTCCATCAGCGTCTCACCGACCTGCGGGATCGACAGAGCTGAATCCACCAGTGTGTCCAGCAGTTTCGTGTACGGCGTGATGTTGAGGACCGATGGCGTCTTCGATTCCACGGCCCGCCCGGATGCATCCGCCGGTCGGTACACATTCGCTTGCAGAACTGTGCCGTCACTCATCGTGATGGGCACGTCCCACTCGATCGAGACCCCCGGATACTGCGGCGTCGCCTCCGTTGCCGCGAGCCAGGCCTGCCCGTCCGACCCTCCCGTCGGATCCGCAGAAGCGACGGCGCTCGGCACCGCCAATCCCACGACGCACAGCCCCACCGCAATCGTTGTCGACCTTCGACGTAGAAGTCGTGTCCTCACGAAAACTCCAATTTTCTGTTGTGATGACCCAGCCCTGCCCCCACGACAGTGACCGGTGTCACGAACTTACCGGATAGTAACTTCCGTCCCATATGTCGTCAATAGGTCTGAATGCCGACCGGACGGCTAGCTTTGAAGATGTGTCACGATCACCGCTTCCCGTCCGCGACGGCCTGAACCCCAGTCGCATCCGTCAGCCCGACGACGGCATGTGGGCGACGACGCTCGACTATCTGCTCGAACGGTTTCCCCAGGACGCCGTCCGCCTACGGGAGAAAGTCGCAGCCGGGGAGGTCGTCGACGAGAAGGGTGTCGGAATCACCGAGACGAGCGCTTTTGCTCCCCGGCGGTTCGTCTACCTGTACCGCGACCCTCCCGTCGAAACGCGGGTGCCGTTCGAGATCGACATCCTCTACCGGGACGAGAACATCTTGGTCGTGGACAAACCGCATTTCCTGGCGAGCACCCCGCGCGGGCGATACATCGCCGAATCGGCGTTGGTGCGGTTGCGTCGGGATCTCGATCTGCCGGAGTTGAGTCCAGCGCATCGCCTCGACCGCGTCACGGCAGGACTGCTGCTGTTCACCGTGCATCAGGCGGCCCGGCGCGGCTATCAGACCATGTTCGCCGACCGCCGCGTCACCAAGGAATACGAGGCCATCGCGCGTTACGACGCGCAGGTGAGCACTCCCGTGGTCGTGCGCAGTCGCATCGTGAAAGAACGCGGCGTGCTCAAGGCCGCGGAGATCGAGGGCGAACCCAACAGCGAGTCGCGGATCGAACTGATCGAGACGCGAGACAGCTTCGCGCGGTACCGGTTGACTCCCCATACCGGCAAGACCCATCAACTTCGGCTGCACATGACCTCGCTCGGGCTCCCGATCCACGGCGACAACTTCTATCCCGACTTCTACGACGTTGCCGCGGAAGATTATTCGAACCCGCTGCGCCTGCTGTCGAAGGTTCTCGAGTTCGAGGATCCGAAGACCGGCCGGCTGCAACGGTTCGAAAGTCGGCGGACCCTGTCCTGGCCGGACGAATCAGGCCGTGGCGACTCGCCGTAGGGACCCCGGACCCTTCCACTGCGCCTCCGATACCGGGAGGATGGAAGCGCAGACCGCACCGCAAGAGGAGACCAGATGAGCAAGACCGCCGTCGTACCCGAAGCCGTACGGGAGATCGAGCGCAAGTACGAGGCGCCGGCCGAGCAGGAAGTTCCCGCCTTGGGCGGACTTCCCGGTGTTGTCGGCGAACCGGTCCACGACTCGATACAGCTCTCTGCCACCTACTTCGACACCGCGGACTACCGGTTGCTGGCCGAGAAGATCACGCTGCGCAAGCGTGAGGGTGGCGACGACGCGGGGTGGCACATGAAACTTCCCGCAGGCCAGGACACTCGAACCGAAATCCAACTTCCCCCGGACGAGAGCACCGATGTGCCCTCGCCGCTGTCGAGTCTGATCCGGGCGATCATTCGCGGTCACGATCTGGTGCCGGTCGCCCTGATCATCACCGATCGGGAGCGCACCAGGCTCAACGGCGAAAACGGTGTGCTGCTTGCCGAAGTGGTCTCCGACACCGTCATCGCCTGCAAGGCAGACGGTTCCGGAGAGTCCACGTGGCAGGAAGTCGAGGTCGAACAAGGCGCAGGCGGGCAAGAGCTGGCCGATGCAATCGAGTCGGTTCTACTGGACGCCGGGCTGGAGCGCTCTGCGAGTCCGTCCAAACTCAAACGAGCACTGGGCACGTCGGTCACACCGTACGCCGGTCACGAGGTCACCTCGGGCAAGGCGTCGAATCCGCGGATCTTGTTGCGTAATTACCTCATCGAACAATTGCGCGCACTGGTCGCCGCGGATCTCGGCACGCGTCGGGCCGACGACGAAGCCGTTCACGACTTCCGGGTTGCGGCACGTCGCATCCGCAGCGCTCTGCAGTCGTACGCCGGCCACTCCCCCAAGACCGACGATCTCATCACGGATCTGCGGTGGATCGGTGGAAAGTTCGGTGACGCCCGCGACGTCGAGGTCCAGTGGGAGCGTCTTGTGGAACGCCTCGGCGAAATCGACGAGATGCCCGAGCGAGAAGCTGTGCGAGCTCGAATCGACGAGTTCTTCTCTGCACGTGGTGAAACCGCCCAGGAAACAGCCCTCGAGGCGCTCGATTCCGAGCGATACACCACGCTGCTCGATCGCCTCGACGAGTACGTCGGCGACCTCGAATTCGACACCGCCACCCACCGCGTCGGAAAGAAGGCATCGGCACGAGAGTTGGCCCATACCCTGCGGCACCTGGCACACAAGGTCGGTAAGCGGGTCGATCACGTCTTCGATGCCGATAGCCGCACCGAGCGTGACGAGCGAATGCACCGCGCCCGCAAGGGAGCCAAGCGGATGAAGTACGCGATCGAGGTCATGGAACCCGTGTCGAAGAGCCGAGCGAAGCGTGCACTGAAGCATTTCAGCCACTTCCAGGATGTTCTCGGCGAGCACCAGGATTCCGTTGTCGCCCAACATCATCTACTTGCAATGGCAGCCGAGCAGGAGCATACCTCGCTCACCAGTTTCGGATTGGGCATGGCCTACCGACGAGAACTGGAAATAGCCGACGGGCAATCGACCCTGCTACGCAAGACGTGGAAGGAAGCCGTGAAGTCAGCATCGTCACTCTGGTGACGTCGCTGTAACCAGTCGACCGATCTCGATCATTTCAGAGGGAGTAGACATGAACACACTTGCAGGACACCAGGATGTCGTCGCCGGTATCGACGGATCCGAGGCCTCGACGGCGGCGGCCCGGTGGGCGGCCTCCGTCGCGAACGCGGTGAACTCACGACTGATTCTGGCGCACGCCCTGCCGCAAGAGGGCCCGATCTACAGTCCCGCTGCAGTGATGTTGCAGTCACAGTTCCTCAGCCAGATCCGCGAAGACGGCGAAGCGATCGTCGATGCCGCCGCCGCGGTGATTTCGGCCGAATTCCCCGAACTGACCATCGAATCCGAGATCGCGCCAGGGCCGGCGTCGACGCATATCCTCGAATCCTCGGGTACCGCACGCCTGATCGTGATGGGGTCGACCGGATCGGGTGCACTGCGCTCACGGCTGCTCGGATCGACCGCACTGAAGGTGGCCAATCATGCAACCTGTCCGGTCACCGTGTGGCGTGGTTCGGCGGAGAATCCCGGTCCGGATCAGCGTCCCGTCATCGTCGGAGTCGACGGAAGCGCGTTGAGCAAGAAGGCCGTCGAGTACGCGTTTCGTTATGCCGATCAGTTCGACGCGCCGCTCATCGCGGTCCACACCTGGCAGGGCTCGTCCACCTTCCGCGAAGGCGGAGCGGGAATCCTGATCGACTGGGAGGCTGTCGAGCAGGAGGAATCGGCGCTACTGGCGGAAAATCTAGCCGGTATGGCCGACCAGTACCCGGACGTGCCGGTCACCCGCATCAGTGAACCCGGTGCCGCTGCTCCCGTCATGCTCAAATACGCCGACGACGCACAGTTGATAGTTGTCGGAAGTCACGGCCGCAGTGCGATGGCGGGCGCCGTGATGGGCTCCACCAGCCAGAATCTGCTGCACCATGCGCCAGGGCCGGTCATGATCTGTCGCGCCTGAATTGCTGTGCGCCTTTATTAACCCCCCGCGGTCAATAAAGGCGCACAGCAGGGGTCAGGCGAGACCCGTGCCCACCAACTGACCTACTCCGTACGTCACGGCCATCGCCAGCGCGCCACCGATCACCACGCGTAGCACCGCTCTGGTCTTGCGAGCTCCGCCGAGCGTCGCGCTGATCGTCCCGGTCAGCGCAAGTGCGATCAGCACCGCGAAAAATGCGATGGGGACGCGGATGCCTGTCGGCGGCACCAGAATTGCGACCAACGGGATCGCCGCGCCGATCGTGAACGAGATTGCCGACGAAATCGCTGCATGCCACGGATTGGTGAGATCGTCTGGATCGATACCCAATTCGACTTCTACGTGCGCTGCGAAGGCGTCGTGCTCGGTTAATTCTTCGGCGACGCGGCGGGCCGTCTCCGGACTCAATCCCTTGTTCTCGTAGATCTCGGTCAGTTCCTGAAGTTCAGCCTCCGGGGTCTCGAGGAGTTCCTTCTTCTCCTTCTGCAGGAGTGCGCGTTCGGTATCCCGCTGAGCGCTGACCGAGACGTACTCGCCCAACGCCATGGACACAGCGCCGGCAACCAGTCCAGCAAAACCGGCTGTGAAGATTGCTGAGCGCTCGGTTGTGGCTGCCGCAACACCGACCACGAGGCCTGCGGTCGAGACGATTCCGTCGTTTGCACCCAGAACACCTGCACGCAGCCAGTTCAGGCGATTGTTCAAACTCGGTGCGTGAGGTTCCGATTCTCCACCGGGCGCCCCGTCGGTCAACTGCACACTGTCTCCGGACATGGCAACAGATTAGGACGATCAGTCCGGTTGCGATAGCAATCTGAGCCTGTCCTTCGCGCACTGATATATTCCGATTGGCACCCCAACCAAGCATTTGTTCGGTTTGGAATCGGCAGACATCTGGAGGCATTGTGAGCGCAGTACGCACCGCTTTTGTCAGCGGCGGAACCGGTGGAATCGGGTCGGCGATCGCCCTGACCCTTGCCGAACGCGGACACGACGTCGCCTTCACCTACCGAAACAACAAGGGCGCTGCCGAGCAACTGAGCGAGCAGATTCGAGCGCATGGCGTGCGCGCCCACTCGTACTCTCTCGACTTGACCGACGAGTTGTCGATCAGCGCCGCCGTCAACGATGCGGTCAGTGATCTGGGCACATTGACGACGCTGGTCCACGCTGCGGGACCGCACGTCCCGATGACGCACCTCTCACGTGTGACGCCGGCGTTCTTCACCGAACAACTCAACCAGGAGGCCGCGGCGTTCTTCACCCTCGTCCACACCGCCCTGCCTGCGCTGCGTGCATCCTCGGGTTCGGTGGTGGCGGTGACAACCGCGGCAACGGATCGCTTTCCCGTGCGCGACGGACTCTCCGCTGGCACCAAAGGGGCTGTCGAACAACTTGTTCGCGGATTCGCCGCAGAGGAAGGACGCTACGGCGTCCGGTTCAACGCTGTAGGACCAGGCATGTTGACGGACGGAATGGCGGAGCGCCTGATCAGCTCCGCCGAACTCGACCAGGGCGCGCTCGACGTGACGATGAGCCGAATCCCGTTGAAGCGCTTCGGATCAGCTGCCGACATCGCCGAAGCAGTATGTTTCCTCGCAAGCGACGCGGCCGGATTCATCAGCGGTCAGAAGCTCAACGTCGACGGTGGCTACACCGTCTGAGCGCTATCCGCCCAACTTGCGAAAGACCAGTCGCACGGCAAGTTCCAGGTGCGCCATCACCTCGTCCGTCGTCATCCGGCCCGCAACCCACGAGACGAGACTCGACATCCAGACGTCGTCGATCACCTTCACCGCGTCCAACTGCTGCTGCGAGACTTCCTCGACACCGATCGCCTTCGCGAACATCTCGGTCACGACCCCACCGAGCGCGTTGAGTTCCGGGGTCGCCGACGCGTCCGCGAACATGTACGCCCGAACCAACGCTTCGTAACGGAGGTGATCGGTCTCGAGGACCTCCGTATTCTTGCGCAGCACAAACAGAATTCGGTCCGACGGAGTCTCGCCCGGGATTACAAAGTCCTGGAATCTGTCACGCAAACCCTCGAACATCCACAACAATGCGACGACGAGCATGTGGTTCTTGGACGGGAAATACCGGTAAACAGTGCCGATCGCGACGCCGGCGCGATCGGCGACCGATCGCATCTGCACCGCGTCGTAGCCGCCTTCGGAGGCGGATTCCATTGCGGCGTCGACAATCCGGCGAAAACGCGCTCGCTGCGACGGCGTCGTACGACGTCCGGTCACCGAGCTACGTTCGACCACCGACTGGTCTGTCTTGTCGCCACCTGCCATGTCCACAACCCTTTTTAGACGTCGTTTTGCCGACTCCCAATGTAGCCGCCCAACGCAATTGTCGGGTGCATGACTGCCCGCTTCCGAAACTGCCCGCCAGTGGAACTGGCCCAGATCAGGAAGCGCGCCGCGGCCGATCGGATCGGCCGCGTCTACGTGGATCTTCCGACCAGTCGCGAGAGGGTGCGCGTCGGCCCGGAGCTGGAGTCCGGCGTCTGTCGGGTTGTGGTGCCCGTCGTTCCGGTCGGCGTTGCCCAGTTGGAGCAGGCTGGGCGCGGCGAGCTGGCGGCCTCCGTCGATCGGTCTGTGGCTTCTTGGCAATGCCGAACCGAGGCTTGCCGAAGACCAGCGGTATCCAACCGCGACCGCTGCTCTCGGCCGAGGCGACAGCCTCGGGCTCACGGAAGGCTGCGTGCGCGATGAGCCCGAACATCAGCAGGGTGGTGATCATCGACGTTCCGCCCGCCGAGATGAGCGGTAGTTGCAGACCGGTCACCGGAATCAGGCCGACGACGTAGGCGATGTTGATGAACGCCTGCACGACGATCAACGTCGTTGCCGTCGCTGTCATGACTTTGAGGAACGGATCAGTGGACCGTTTCGCGATCCGCAGCCCGACGATCAGAACCGCGGCAAAGAGAGCGACGACGATCAGCGCGCCGACCAGACCCAACTCTTCACCGATCACGGCAAAAATGAAGTCGTTGTGCGCCTGCGGGAGATAGCTCCATTTGGCGTCGGACTGTCCTAGACCGCGCCCGAAGATGCCTCCGTTCGCCAGTGCGTACTTGGCCTGAGTGCTCTGGAAGTTCAAACCCTGCGGGTCGAGATCAGGATTGAGGAAAGCCTTGATGCGATCCGAGCGGTAACCAGCAGTAAGCCCGAGCACGAGAAATGCGACTGCGGAACCGAGTGTGAGGCTGATGAATGTCTTCATCCGGAACAGCCCGAACCACAGCACCGACATGAAAATGATGCCGATGGTGATGGTGGTTCCGAGGTCCTTCTCCAACACCACCAGAACCAGAACCAGCAACGTCGTACCGCCGATCACCGGCAGCGCGCGGTTGACGTCCATCCGCGCCTTCATGAACGACGCAACCGTCGCTGCGGACCAGATCGCCAGAGCAAGTTTGGCCAGCTCCGACGGCTGGAAGGAAATGCCCGCGATCACGAACCAGCTGCGAGCACCCATCTGTTCCGAGCCGATACCTGGAATCAGCACCAGGACAAGCAGAACAAGACACAGGATCAGCAGCCATGGTGAGGCTCTACGCATCGTTTCGGTCGGCAACCGCACGACCGCCACGAACATCATCAAACCGATCGCTGCGAACATGCACTGGGGCCAGAAGCGGGCGTAGGACGTCCCGGACAGAACATAGGATTCGACGCCCGAAGACGACAGCACCATCAGCAGTCCGAACGCGACGATCAGCACGACCAGACCGACGATCATATGGAAATCGAACAGTGGCCGATTCGTCCACATCGCCGTTCGAGCGCGGAAGGGTGTCGATGTGCGGTCACGTTTGTCCGACGCTCCACGGGGTGAGTTAACTGGCTCTCCACTCCCGCGACCGTTGGGCTTGTCTTCACTGCGACCGGTCACCACACAAGTATCGTCCCACGACTCCTAACCCATGGGTAACACAAGTCCCATGAGTCACACGGGCTCGGCCTCCCGAGGTCCATGGAGACCCACGAAATACCAGGTCACGTCCTTCGCCGGCGTCGGTCTGCCACCGCCCCCGCCAACGAGAGCGTCAACATGACCACGCAGACGGCAAGCGCGATCCCGAACGCACGTCCGTATCCGTCGGGCGAGCATCCGAGTACACCGAGATACAACCCCGATACCGCGGCCAGCGAGATGGTCGCTGACAGGCGCTGAGACAGTTGAAGGAAACCCGCCGCAACACCGTTCGCGCCCGGCGGTGCATATTCGAGAGTCAGCACCCGATTGGGCGCGTCGACCAAACCGCTGGCAACTCCCGACAACACCGCCAGGACCACCAGCACCGGGATCAGATGTTCCCGCGGAATCAGATTGACCGCTGCGATGTACCCGAGGATGACAAGGATCTCGCCGACTATGGCAAAAACCACTGCACTTCGGCCGAACCTGGCAACCAGCCGCCATCCGAGAGCCGACGTCAATGCCATCGCGAGTGAGCTACCGGTCATGATCAACGCCGCACTCAGCGGGGCGAAGCCCAAACCTTCGATCAGATAGAGGCTGAGCACCGCGTTGACGGCGAGGATGGATCCGAACCAGAAGAGTGCAACCGTCGTACCCAGTCGGAAGCCCCGTGAGGCGATCAACGACGGAAGCAGTACCGGCGTCCCGCCGCGCTCGGCGTACCGACGTTCCCAGAACCAGAAGGCAACGGCAGCGCCGAACGCACCGATCAGGAAAGCCGCAGCCACAGTGACACTGGTCCGGGTCACGATGGGCCACAACAGGAGCCCGGTCGTAGTCGCCAGCAGACACAGCCCAACCGGATCGATCGATGCGCCCGATCGGGTAGTTCGATCACGGCGCAGAAAGCGAAACGCCAAAATCAGAGTGATCACGGCAAACGGCACGTTGAGAACGAGAAGCAACCGCCATCCGAAGTCGGCGTCGGAATACTTCAGCAGAACGCCACCGAGGATCGGTCCGGAAACGCCGGCCAGACCACCCGCGGTGCTGTACGCGCCCAACGCCTTCGCCCGAGCCTTTCCGGACACCCGGTCGGTGATGATGCCGAGCACCTGCGAACTGATGGTGCCTGCGCCGATCCCCTGCCCAAGACGAGCCAACACGATCATCGACGGATCCGACGCACATGCTCCGAGGATTCCCATCACAGCGAAAATGCTCAGCCCCGCCAAGAACAAGCGTCGACGCCCGACGACGTCACCGAGTCGGCCCGCCGGCACAAGGGCCAAGCCGAAAGTCAGCGAATAGCTCGCAAGGATCCACTGCACCTCGGAGGTCGACGCGCCCAGCGACGCCCGGATCGACGGAACCCCGATTCCGAGCACCGCCGAATCGAGAAGGGTGGTGAAACCCGCAGCTACGCAGACGACGATTTCCCAGCGGACGGCCGAACCGAGCTTGGTGGATTCGGCCGTCGCTGTGACTGTGTGGGACAGGACCCGTTACCCCGCAGCTTCAGACGTGGCCCGACGCGTGAGCGGCGGTCGCAACCCCAAGTGCTCTCGCAGCGTCGACGTGGAGTACTCGGTGCGGTACGCCCCACGCTCCTGCAGTTCCGGGATCAACCAGTCGACGATCTCGTCGAGCCCGGTCGGCACCAGGTACGGCGAGATGTTGAAGCCGTCCGAAGCTCCGTTGCGCACCCAATGGACCAACTGATCTGCGACCTGCCCCGGAGTGCCCGCAAAACCCGAACGCTGCGAGGTCTCGATAGCGACCTGACGTAGGGACAGATTCTTTGCCTCGGCAAGAGCACGCCATTCACGTGCGATCGCAATGGGGTCGTTGCCGTCCCGCGCGGAACCGCGCGTCTCCGAAACCGGGCGGGCAACCGGATCTTCCTCGGGGAGTGGACCGTCGGGGTCTCGATCGGAAAGGTCCTTACCCCACACCAGTCCGACGAGAGAGAGGGCAGTCTGACCGGTGAACTGGCCTTCGAGGACCCACCGTGCCTTCTCCTCGACTTCGGACTCGTTCTCCGCCAACACGATCTGCGTGCTGGGCAAGATCTTGACGTCGTCCTCCGGTCGCCCGGCTTTACGCAACCGAGCCCGAATGTCGTCGGCGAAGTCGAGCGCGCCGTCGAAATGAGTCCCGTGTCGCGAGAAGATGACGTCGGCATGGGTCGCCGCGAAATCGCGTCCACTCGGGGAATCACCCGCTTGGAAGATGACCGGATGCCCCTGGCGGCTTCGGGGAAGCGTCGGCGTCACGGAGATGTCGAACTGTGAAGTCCGCCTGCGCACGTCGCCGACGGCACCCGGAGTAGACCAGTTCTCGGACGTGCGAGAATCCGAGATCGCGTCGTCGGCCCACGAATCCCACAGTGCCCGTGCAGTTTCGATGAACTGCCCGGCACGCTCGTAACGCAGGGCGTGGTCGAGGAAACCACCGCGACGGAAATTCTCTCCCGTCCAAGCGTTGTCGGTGGTCACCGCATTCCAGCCGGCCCGTCCGTCGGAAAGTAGATCGAGGCCGGAGAGTCGACGGGCGAGGTCGGCCGGTTCGTTGTACGTGGTGTTCTGTGTCGCGACCAGCCCGATCTTGTCGGTGATACCGGCGAGGGCGGCCAACTGCGCAATGGCGTCGGGTCGGCCGGCGATATCCAGATCGAGAATCTTGCCGTTCTGTTCCCGAAGCCGCAGGCCTTCACCGAGGAAGAAGGCGTCGAACAGACCTCGCTCGGCGGTGAGTACCAACCGCCGAAACGTCTCGAAGTCGATCTGGGATCCGCTCGCGGAATCGGACCAGATGGTGGTGTGGTTGACCCCCTGGAAGAAGACACCGAAGTGAACGTGAGCGTCGGGTCGAGGTACGGCGGAGCGTGATGCAGTCATGGCCGAAATATCCTTAGCGCGAAGTCAAGTCAGGAGGAGTGGACGAATCGATTTGCGGGCCGCTGCAGACCGAGGTTGCCCCTCAGAGTCGATCCCGGAACCGGGCGTCGCGTCAACCCGGCCTTGGACAGCGTCGGAAGCACGAATTTGGCCAGCACCGGAAGGTCCTCGTCGATCACGAGAGCATGGAAATGAACACCGTCGAGGTGTCCGGCCAATTCCTTCAGAACCACGGCCGCTTCCCCCGGATCTGCAGCCAGGAGCAGTCGGCCGGTGACGACGGCATTCCCGTACGAGTTCAGCTCGGTCCTCCGCTGCGCCGCAGACAGATTCGGCGTATCGAATGCCACATCGACCTCGGCGAACACCAATGACGCGCCCTCATCGCGCGCCTTGGCAGCCGACTGTGCAATGGTCTCCACCGAATCACCGGAAACGAGAACAACATCCGGCTGGCGTGGATCGATTTCGCCGTAGCGGCCGAACACCACCAACTGGCCTTGAGGCGGCCGCGGAACGATTGCCGGCCCCTTCACCGAGAACGTGTCGCCCTCGAAATTGACGTAATGCAGACGATCACGCTCGAGGAAACGCCCACTGAGATAGTCACGAACGACGGCGTCGTCCTCCCACGAGTCCCAGAGATCGGTCACAACGGTGACCGAATCCCGCTGCTCTTGCTGACGCGCCGACTCCGTTGTTACCGGAGCCCTCCCCCACGCCCTCGCCGCGGCATCGTCTTCGACCGGAACAGCAAGCCAGCCGCCACGCCCACGCGAGGAGTAGTCCAACGTCGCCAATTGCGAGGACGTATGAAACGGTTCGGCGTACGTGGTCCCGACGACGGGGACCAGCCCGATCGTGCTGGTTGTCGCCGCCACGTACGACGCCCTCGAGACGGCATCGATGCGGCCGACGACGTCACCACTCGGGGGGAGGATGGAATCGTCGAACGTCGCGAACGTGAAGCCGGCATTCTCGGCAGCCGCGACGCGATCGCGCACGGCTTTGCCCGTGAGCAGCTGGTCCGGGCGGTGTGAGCTTCGGCGCCAGGCAGCGGGGTGAGTGCCCTCGCCGTCCAGTTCGATACCCACGGCAAATACAGTCATGTGTCCTCCATCGGTCCTGGCGGTAGCACCCACACTGCGGTTAGGTAGCGGGTTGCTGCGGCATCATCGAGCCAGGTCTCTCAGCCACTCTGGATGGTGGATGCAATCTATGCGGGCCACGCTGGGCAAGTCAAATCACGCTTGTCGAATCATATTGACCTACAACATATTTCAATACAATCATCCTGATCGAAAGGGTTGCGCAACGCTAGCCGACGTAGACACGAAAGAGCCCCGCCCGACTCGCGTCGGACGGAGCTCTCGGTGTGCGCTGGAACGCTACTTCGCGCCCATCCATGCCTGATCGAACAGCATGATGCCGGTTGCAGTCGGAACCACACCGTGCACGTTCTTCTGCCAAGCCCAGAACGACGTCAGCCCGCCGATCGGCGCCGACGGAACCGTCTCGTTCCACAGCGTCTGAATTTTGCCGATGATCGCCAGGGTCGACGAATTGTCCTTGGCCTGTTGTAGATCTGCGATCAGCTGATCCATCGCCGGGTTCGCATATCCAGCAGTATTCGCCATCGAGGTGCTGTTGGTCGTGGAGAACAATCCGAGATCGAGAATCGACTCGTACATTCCGATGCCCGCGTGCGCGAGGTCGAAATCGTGCTTGACGTAGACGTTCTGCACGATGTCGCCGGCGTTGTTGGCCAAGATCAAGTTCACCTCGAACCCGACGGCCTGCAACAGTGACTGCACGGCGAGGCCGATCGCGTGGTCCTTCGGCTCACTGAGAACGACGTAGTCGAGGCTGCCGTCGTACCCGTCTGCCTTTGCCTGATTCAGAAGTTCCTTCGACTTTTCGGGGTCGTAGGCAATACCCGGTGTGTCTACATGCCATTGCGACGTCGGACCGAACAACTCCGAGCCCGGCAATCCCTCACCGTTTTCCACTCGCTGATCGATCAACGTGGTGTCCAGCGCGTAGCCGATGGCCTGGCGAACGCGAACATCCGAGCCCGGTCGGCCTTCACGGTTGTTGACGATCTCGGCACTGCCGGCATTGAGCACGTCGATGTAGCCGGGGTAACCAGCGGACTTGGCAGAATTGATCGCCGACGTGAGGCCGCGAATGTAGGCGACATCGAGCTGACCGCTGTTCAATGATTCGAGATTGGCCTGCGGGCCGTTGAGCGCAACCATCCGCAACTTGTCCAGCTTGGGAGCGCCGCCGTAGTAGGACGGGTTGGCTTTGAAGATTCGCTCGACGCTCGGTGTGAAGACATCTTCGGTGAAAGGTCCGGCTCCGACGGCGGTGAACTTGTCGCCTTGCTGCGAACTCGGGGCGACGATCATCCCGTGCCCGAGTGCGAGCATCGACGGAAAGCGCATCCACGGCGTCTTCAGCTTGAATTCCACCGTCGTCGGACCGCTTGCCTGCGCCGATTCCACCGAAGCCAGCCACAGTTCGGCGCCATTGCCCTTGCCCGCGTTGTACCGATCGATGCTCGCGATCACGGCGTTGGCGTCGAGGGTGGTGCCGTCACTGAACTTCACACCGTCGCGAAGTTTCAGCGTCCAGGTGGCTCCGTCGTCAGCTGTCTCGAGCGATTGAGCCAACTTGGGCTCGAACTCGCCGCTCGCAGTGTCGTAACTCATCAGGACGTCGTACACAGCAGCGAAGGCCTCACCGCCGGAACCGCCGCGCGCGGCCGTCTTCGTCGGGTCGAGTGAGGGAACGAGCACCTGTACGCCGTACGTCATGGTCCCGCCGGCCACCGCAGTTCCCGGATCGGGCTGCTCGTTGACCATGCCGGTCACGACGTCCGCCGACGCGGTCGTCGTATCGGTCCCGCTGTCGTCACCGTTGCTCGCGCAGCCCACCAACAGAACCCCGGTGCCGAACAATGCGACGGCGACCCGGCTGACTTTCCCGATGCGCCAAGATCTCGAGTGCGACACGGAGATTCCACCTCACTTTCAGTAGACGCAGCCACGGATCGGCCGCAATCGGCTAATAGTGATGTCCTCTGTGGAGTGACGCCCAGCACGTTCCCGGTGACCGGAAACATTCACGGAGACAAAGGATGCGCATAACTGAGATGATCGGGCCGAGTGGTTGACGGCGACTGACATCCGAATACGAAAAAGCTCCAACCTTATGTTCGAAGAACATGAGATTGGAGCTTGTCGAAAAGAATTATGGTGGCCAGGGCCGGGATCGAACCGGCGACCTTCCGCTTTTCAGGCGGACGCTCGTACCAACTGAGCTACCTGGCCGGACGGCACCCGAACCGAATGCCTATCGCATTGCTTTGTTCTCAACCGATTGATTGAGAACAAAGCTTTGCGACCCTGACGGGACTCGAACCCGCGACCTCCGCCGTGACAGGGCGGCGCGCTAACCAACTGCGCCACAGGGCCTTGCTTTTTCCTTGCTGTGAAACCGTACTACATCTTCGAGCCGCTCCCAAACCACTGTCCTGGCCTGGCATTTGTGCATCTCAAAGCGTGTCGTGCGGGTCAAACCATACTGCATCGTTTCGCCTTCGCAAAACGTACCCCCTACGGGATTCGAACCCGCGCTACCGCCTTGAAAGGGCGGCGTCCTAGGCCGCTAGACGAAGGGGGCCCGCCGGATCTCTCCGAACTAGTACCCCAACGGCGTTCCGTTGGGAGCTTGGATAGCTTATGGCACGGCATTCGGAAATCACAAATCGCCTGTTCACGGGCAGAAAAGTGCACTATTCAGTGTCAGGGAACTCGACTTGGGGCCACCCGTCACGATGGAACGTCTCCAACCACTGCGGCGTAGCCATGGCTTCGAGGACTACTTCGAGAGACTCCTCGAACCACTCGCCCAGATCTCCACTGGAGGCAATCAGGTCTGCCATGTACCGCTGACCGGCAAGGCTCGCTGCCAGTACACGCGTGAATTTGTCCGGGTCGGCGTCCTCTCGGAGCAAACCGTCGTCCTTGGCACGCAATGCCAACTCATAGGCGGTCTTTCCCCAGACCTGCCCACCACCGGACTGCACATCCTTGTAGAACTCGGGCTCGATGATCAGCCGGAATTCCGCCTGCACGATTACCTCGGCACGGAAGACCTCGGCAATGTCGAGCACGAGACCGTGCAAAGCGACGAATGGATCGAGGTCTGTTCTCTTGGCCCAACGATCAGTAATTCCAGTGAAGGTTTCGATAGCCGAGGTCAGAACCGCTCGCGCCAACTCTTCCTTGGACTGGAAATGGAAATACATGGCGCCTTTGGTGGCGCGGGAGCCCTCGAGGATCGTGTTCACCGACGCAGCTGCATAGCCGCGCTTGGCGAATTCGACTGCAGCCGCTTCGACCAGGGCGGCGCGGGTACGCCGCGCACGCTCTTGTTGACGTGCCATTTACGGTGTTGTGCCTCTCGCAGAGTTGGTACGCAGAGCCGCCGTGATCGGCGCCTGTCATCCCCCGAAACTTCACAATATCCCCTCCAACACACCCTACGTAAGGACTAGAGCCATACCCGCCAAAAGTACTAGACGCAATCGGCTGTTCAGGGGACAAGAACCGACTTTATGCCCAAAAGACACCAAGTGGTATGGTTTTGGCCGCTCGGGTGCGCCGCAGGGGGTGCGCATCCGAGCTTTTTCGTGCCCGAGATTCTGATAATTCGACCTCGCAGACGGAACTGCTTCGCCGACCGATGGACAGCAGTCCCAAGGTTTTAAACAACTAGTGCAATTGTTTATTCCCCCTTTTCCGTCGAAACCGTGCTGGCAGCATCGAAACAACACAGTTAGACTGTCTAAATGAACGTTGGAGAGGGTCGCAGCAAGGCTCGAGACGAGATCGACGTACTTTGGGACGATCTGGGTGCCTTCGTCCGACGTCTACGCACCAAACGCAACGACCACAAGCTCACGCCGAGCCAGATCCAGGCCCTCGGCCACCTCGACCGACAAGGTCCGTCGACCGCCAAAGAGTTGGCAAAATTCGAGCGCGTCACACCGCAATCAATCGCAAAGACCGTGGCGGCGCTCGAAGAACAGGGCATGGTGACGCGAAGGGCGGATCCATCGGACGGCCGCGCGGTCTTGGTCACGATGACCGAACTCGGCACATCGACCCTTCACGAAGACCGAACGAAACGAACAGAGTGGCTGGCTGAGGTCATCGACGCCGAGTGCACCGAAGCCGAGCGTGACTTGCTTCTGATCGCCGGCCGAATCCTGCGCAGACTAGGCCAGGGCGAGTCCCCAGCATCGACATCGATATCAGAGGAGTCACTGATGAACTCGTGACCACCGTCGTCGAAACGCCGACCCCCCAAACTCCCGTTCCACTGAAACTGAGTCTTGCTCTCGGCTCCGGAACCGTTCTTCAAGCGCTGAACTCGTCGATGATTGCCGTGGCAATCGTCCCGATCGCCACATACTTCGGTTCCAGTTCAGGCACAGCGTGGGTCATCTCGGCCCTCTACATCGCGACTGCGGTCACGGCGCCGGCGGCTGGTCGACTCGGATCGATCCTCGGCGCCAAACGCGTCTACCTCGCCGGATTGGGCCTGATCGCTGCCGGATCGATCCTCGGCTCGCTCGCCCCGTCGCTGGGCTGGCTGATCGCCGCACGAATCCTGCTCGGAATCGGCACGGCGACACAGTATCCGAACGCAATGACCGTCATCCGCGAATACGCTGACCGCCACCGGACTCAAACCCGTTCAGCTATAGCAACACTCACCATTTGCGCTCAATCGGTCGTCGCGCTGGGGCCCACTCTCGGCGGGTTGTTGGTCGGCACACTCGGTTGGCAATCGATCATGTGGGTGAACCTCCCACTTGTCGTCGTCACTGCCGTATGGGTCTTCTTCGCCGCCCCGAGCGACTCCGCCCTGCCCGACCGGGCCGGCGCCGCTGCGTTGTTCAAATCTCTCGACCCACTGGGCATCACCCTGTTTCTCGCTCTGACGACATCGACGATGCTCTTTCTCCTCTCTCTCGCCGAGCACGCGAAGTGGTACCTCGTCCCGTCGACGGCCCTCTTCGCGTTCCTGTTCGTCTGGTGGGAACGTCGAACGGCCTCGGCGTTCATCGACGTCCGCGCCGTCGTCCGAAACCGCGCACTGAGCATGACTCTCGGCCGGACCCTGCTGACTTACACAGCGTTCTACTGCATCTTCTTCGGACTCCCCCAGTGGCTACAGGTAGCCCGCGGAATGTCACCGATCAGCGCCGGGGTCTTCATGCTGCCTGTCGCTGCGGTCGGGATCTTCGCGACCATGTCCGCGTCCAGGGTGTACGGGAAATTCGGCGCACGGATCACCTTGCTGATCGGCACCGCGGCCTTGGCCGTCGGCGGCGTTCTGATCGCCTTTGTCGAATCGAGCTCGACTCCCCTAGTGGCACTCCTGCTGATTGCGGCGATCCTGGGCATTCCCAACGGCTTCAACAACATGGGAAACCAGAACCTGATCAACTCGGTGACCACCTCCGCCGACGTCGGGACGGCGATCGGTCTGTACCGAACAATCCAGTACATCGGCGCCAACCTTGCTGCCGTCGTCATCGAGTTGACCATGCGCGGAACCATCGACGACGCGGGTCTGCATCGCACGGGCGGGACCATCGCCGTCATCGGAATCGCCCTTCTGGTGGGGGTGGTGTTTTCACGGACTCTGCGGTCCCGTTAGACTCTGCGCCGCGCCCCTATAGCTCAGTTGGTAGAGCTACGGACTTTTAATCCGCAGGTCGTAGGTTCGAGTCCTACTGGGGGCACAAACACAGACCCGGCGCCTCATTCAGAGGCGCCGGGTCTTGTGCGTTCATGCCACATCAATTCGTGCCACATCAATGCATCAGCAGGTCATCGAAGCAGGAACTCGAGGGTCACGCGCTCGAATGCCTCCTTGGCTTCGATCATCACCCAGTGCCCGCAGTTCGGGAATACATGCAGTTCGGCGTTCGGAATCAGTCGCATCGGAATCATCGGCATGTCCGGTGGACACTGCCGATCATCGAGCCCCCATGTCAGCAAGGTCGGGCATTGCACCTTGTGCATCATCGACCAGTACGGCGGCACATCCGAGTTGGACATCATCTGCTGCTGAGCGGCAAAGGCTTTGGATCCGTACATCGCGGTCAATGCCTGGTGCGAGGCCGGATCGTTGGCCGTTTGCCATCGTTCCTCGATCCGCTCCTCGGTGATCACGGATCTGTCGTAAACCATGCACTCGAGCCAGCGAACCAACTTCTCACGGCTGGGAGCGTCGGCGAATTCCTGGAGGAGACGCGTACCTTCGCTCGGGTTCTGACTGAAGATGTTCGGGCCCACGCCTCCGATGGTGACCAATCTGCGGACGCGGTCAGGGAACCTCATCGCGACGTTGACCCCGACAACTCCGCCCTTCGAATTGCCGATCATCGCAGCGGATTCGATTCCCAGCGCATCCATGAATCGAACCACCGCCGAGGTTGCCGTGAGAACTGGATGACCGTCGACGGGATCGCTCACGCCGAACCCCGGGAACTCGAGGAGGTAGCAGTGGAAGTGCTTTGCGAACACCTCGAGGTTCCCCCGGTAATTCCGCCATCCACTCACGCCGATCCCGGAGCCGTGCAACAGGATCAACGGCGGACCATCGCCCGCCTCGTGATAGCGCAAAGTCCCCCTGTCGGTAGCGACTTCGCGTTTGGTCCCTTCGTAAGTCACGTCCATACCGCAAGATTAGAACGTGTTACAGATTTGCGACGGCTGATTGCGGAACTTCGCAATCACTGTCAGAAGCATCCCCCGCTGCCTCGACGCCCACTGCGATTCGTGGACTTCTGCTCGCTCGGTTTCGACTTCCCCGTCCCGGCCTTCACACACCGGTTGGGGCGCCGCACCTGCTCGAAGTGCCCGGCGCTCACCACATGACCGGCCACGCTGACCTTGACCGGCGCATCCGCGCGGGCGGTTCCGACTTGCGCCGATCCCAACGTCAGGGCGCAAGCAGCCACAACGACCAGCGCTACCTTCTTCGAGATCTTCATATGCACGGCCACTTCGACACGGGTCCACTCCAGATGCTGAACAGGTGCGCGCACCGAAGGAACACGCTCGGCGTCGACGATATTCAGTCAGGGTGGCCGGCCGCGATCCTTTTGCTCACCAGCATCTGAACAGTCGACGACAAAAGTTTTGGCGGCACGTCAACATCCCGAGGGCGTCAACGAGCCGACGCCCAACGTACGCACCGTTACTGAGAAATCCGTAAATCCGGGCAACCACACAGCGACGGGCGTGGACGTTCGCGTTTGGACTCGCTACGCCACAATCAAACGCCGAACCGCCTCGACTGCCGCCTCCCGACGTCGAGGGATGGAACGAGACGACTTGAGCGCGAGCATCCGGGCGATATCCGTGATCAGCAGGATCAACTCCGTGGGATTCCACGCGGGGTCGATGTGTCCCTCGAGCTGCCCCTTGCGGATTTCCGCAACTTTAGGCCGGAAGGTCTTGCTTCGTATGTCGTCCTCGCTCATGACGTCCGGCGCTTCGAGATCCGCCCATTGCTGCAATCGGGCGTTCTCGGGATGGGCAACGTAGTTGTCGAAGAGGCGACCTGCATAGCCCGGCAAGTCGTCACCTCGAAGTGCTGTCTCCGCTGTTGTTTCGGACGTCCACTGTTCGGTCACGGCAGCGAACAACTCTTCCTTGCTTGCGAAGTACGCATAGAGGCGGTCTTTGCTGGCACGCGCTTGCGCGGCGATCCGATTGATCCGCGCGCCGGCCAACCCGTACGTGGCAAATTCGTCCTTTGCGGCCGCCAGAATGCGGTCCCTCGTAGCTTCCCCTGCTGAGCGCATGTTCACAGCCTAGAACGAATCGACCGTTGCCGAACCATCCGGTTCGGCGTAGCGTGCAGAGTTGACGAACAATTTGGTTCGCGAACAAGTCGTGCCACTTACCGTCAACTCGAGGAGAGACATGAATCTCGACGAAGCCCGAACTGCTTTCGCCCGGCTCCGTGCTGCGGAAAGTGGTGTATCACCAGCAGAACTCGACGAAGTGTGGGCCGCGCTGGAAACCGTCGCCGCCGAAGAAATCCTCGGCGAGTGGAAGGGTGACGACTTCGCCACCGGTCACCGGCTTCACGAAAAGCTGTTCGCGAGCCGTTGGTACGGCAAGACCTTCAACTCGGTCGAGGACGCCAAGCCGTTGATCTGCCGAGACGAAGACGGCAACCTCTATTCCGACGTCAAGGGCGGCAATGGCGAAGCAAGCCTGTGGAACATCGAGTTTCGTGGCGAAGTCACGGCAACGATGGTCTACGACGGTGCGCCGATCTTCGACCACTTCAAGAAGGTCGACGACTCGACACTGATGGGCATCATGAACGGAAAGTCGGCGCTGGTTCTCGACGGTGGGCAGCACTACTACTTCCTGCTCGAGCGAGCGTGATTCGCGCCGAACAGAATTCGAGATCCTCCATGCAGATGACAGCGGCGCTCTCACACGGCCCGCACTCCCCCTTCACACTCGACACCGTTGAAATCGACGAACCCCGCGCAGACGAGATCCTGGTTCGCATCGTCGCTACCGGCCTGTGCCACACAGATCTGTTCACGAAGTCGGTGCTACCGGAAAGGCTCGGCCCCTGCGTGTTCGGGCACGAAGGGGCGGGGGTGGTCGAGGCCGTCGGCTCGTCGATCGACAGCATTGCGCCCGGTGATCACGTGTTGCTGAGCTACCGCAGTTGCGGTATGTGCAGGCAGTGTCTCAGCGGCCATCGGGCGTACTGCGAAAGCTCACACGGGCTCAACAGCTCTGGCGCACGCACCGACGGCTCGACGCCGGTCCGGCGAAGCGGAACTCCGATACGGTCCGCATTCTTCGGCCAGTCCAGCTTCGCGGAATACGTCATCGCCACTGCCGACAACACCGTCGTCGTCGATCCTGCAGTGGACCTGACCGTCGCGGCTCCCCTCGGCTGCGGATTTCAAACCGGCGCGGGTGCCGTGCTGAATCTACTTCGCCCCGAGCCCGACTCGACGTTTGTCGTCTTCGGAGCCGGCAGCGTCGGACTCGCAGCGCTACTGGCAGCGAGGGCTGCCGGCGTTTCCACCCTGGTCGCCGTGGACCCCGTTGCGCAGCGGCGCGCACTCGCCGAGGAATTCGGCGCCGTCACTGTCGATCCGACCACCGAGGACGCGGTCGAAGCAGTACGCGCCGCCACCGACGGAGGTTCGACACATTCCCTCGACACCACCGGAATCGGCTCCGTGATCAATCAGGCCGTCACATCACTTCGAGCACGGGGAACACTGGCGGTAGTCGGACTCGGAGCGTCCACGGTCGAGATGAACATGGCCGACATCATGCTGAGCGGAAAGACAATTCGAGGATGCATCGAAGGAGAGTCGGAAGTCTCGACGTTCATCCCCGAACTCGTCGAACTCTTCACTGGTGGCCGGTTTCCGATCGACCGCTTGGTGACGCGCTACGCCTTCTCCGACATCAACAAAGCCGTCGAAGATCAAGCGTCGGGGCGCGTCATCAAACCCGTTCTCGTGTGGTGAGGGGCGAAATGTCTCATTCGTCGACCCGACGGAATTCGCCCTAGACTGCGCTCCTGCACTAGACGTCGGAGCAAGGTGGGGACGATGACAGAACACACCAGTACAGGCGCGGGCCACGGCCGGGCCGTAATGCCGATCATCCGGATGCGCGCACGCAGCCGCGACGAGGACCATCGAGCATCGACGCCACTCGAACTGTTCTTCGACCTGTGTTTCGTGGTTGCAGCCGCACAGGCCGGAGTTCAACTGGTGCATGCTGTCGCCGAGGGCCACTACGCCGACGGCATCGCCGGCTATATGTTCGTCTTCTTCGCGCTGTGGTGGGCGTGGGTGAACTTCACCTGGTTCGCGTCTGCCTACGACACGGACGACGTCCCCTACCGGGTCGCGACCTTCGTACAGATTTGTGGCGTGCTCGTCTTCGCCGCCGGAATCCCTGACGCATTCGACGGAACCGACCGTACGACGGCCATCGTCGGCTACCTCATCATGCGAATTGCGCTCACCTGCCAATGGCTTCGAGCCGCCAGCGGTGAATCCGGTGCAGCGCGAACCACTGCTCTGCAATATGCCGCCGGGCTCGTGATCGTCCAGGCCGGCTGGATCGTGCTGCTCCTGATGCCGGCGTCGGCGTGGATTCCGGGCTTCTTCGTTCTCATGATCGCCGAACTCGCGGTGCCGGCGATCGCCGAACGCAACCACCAGACGCCGTGGCACCCGCATCACATCGCCGAACGCTACGGCCTCTTCACCATCATCATGCTCGGCGAAACCATCGCTGCCGCCACCATCGCGGTCCAATCCGGCATCCGGGATTTCGACGCCGCCGATCTACTGATTCCGATTGCCGTCGGCGGAGTTCTGATCGTGTTCTCCGCGTTGTGGATCTACTTCGCCGTCCCGATCCACGAGTACCTCGCAGACCAAGGCAATCGCGCCGTCCTGTTGTGGGGATACGGGCACTACTTCGTATTCGGATCCGCTGCGGCCATCGGCGCCGGCATCGAAGTAGCCGTCGAGGAAGCAGTTGGCGAAGCGCACATTTCGACGTTCGCAGCATCTGCCGCGGTCACGATTCCGGCCGCGATGTTCCTGATCTTCGTGTGGCTCATGCATTCACGCCACTTCAAGCGCGACAGGATCGAGCAGGCCGTTCTACCGGTGAGTGCAATCCTGGTTCTCGCCTGCACATTTGCCGGACACTGGGCTGTCCCGCTCGCCGGACTGGTGGCGGCGGGAACCGTCGGAGTCGGTGTCGGCCTGAGTACTCGGTCGAAGAGCTGACTCAAATTTCCGGAGCCGGAGCCTCGCCCTTGCTCTGCGGCTCGTGCTGCTTGAGCTCACCGCGCATCTTGTCGAGATCCTTTCCACGCTTTTTGTACATGTAGCCGAGCGCGACAAGTCCAAGGAACAACGCAACGCCCAGGACGGCACCGACAACGGATGCTCCGCGGAATCCGGGGCCGTCGACGTCGAGGATCCGCTCGCCGGCATGCGCAGCGTTGTTGTTGCCGAGAACAACTGTCAGAGAGAGCAGATTCGGCAGCGCGAAGATCACACCCAACGCGAGAGCCGTGATCTGCATGATTCGAGCATGCTTGCGCTTGCGCACCTGCCAGACCGCCCGGAAGAAGATGAGCGGGACCAGGGTGCACACGAGACCGAACAGCAGCCCCCACGCGATTCCGGCGCTGAAACTGCCGTTCGCCAACGACGCAATGCGCTGCGCCCACCAACGCGGAAGGAAGGCGGCAAGGATGAAGTAAGCGATGACCAGGACCACCGCCATCACTGCGATCCCGATGGCCTTCTTCGCCCACGGCGGCATGCCCGGTTTTGCGGTGGCCGGTGAAGTTTCCGGTGTCGTCATGACAATTCCTCGTCTAGTCGGCGTCTGTACTGACGAATCTATCCGTTACGGGCGTTCCTCATCCGCATCGAGAACGATCCGGGCAAGCCGCTTCGGCGCAACGAGGGTGAACGAGGTGTAGATCCACTCCTCCAGTTGCGACCATTTCTCCTCGGAAACGTCGGTGCCGATGTCGAGTGCAACCCACCCGTGTCGACCGAGTCCGTAGCCCGCAGCACTTGCGCCTGGTTCGGTGGCCACCACCGCTTCGGCTTCCTCCTTGCTCAGCTTGACGGTCAAGGAGGTGGCTTCGAGGTTGCAGAACACGAAGTTCTTGCCGCGGACCCGGAACGTCGGGTGGCCGTCCCACGCTTCGATGTCGACGCGCTCCGCTTCCGGCAGCGACAGCGAGATCTCTTCGAGTCGACGCATGTTGTCGGGCATGGAGACGATTCTGCACGCTCGATACCGAGCTTGACACCCGCGACACAGCTAGGCTCGGCGACGACCGCGTCACCGAACTCCGAACACAGGGAGACTGGCATGCGCACGTTAGTTCATCTCGTTCTGCTCATTTGTGGAATCGCCGTTGCCGTCGGCTCGTTCACGTACGTACTGGCCGGGGTCAAACCCGACAACGTTCGCCTCGAGGACCTGCGGGACGGCTTTCCGGCAGGGTGGGCAATCGAGCAACTCGGCGATCAGTCCGTGACCTTCTACCGGTCGATGGCGATACTTCTGCTCGCCGCCGCCGTATTGATTCTGATCGCCGCATTGTTCGGTTCTCGCATCGCAGCATGGATCGGAATTATCGTGGGATTGGGGACTCTTGGCACGTTCTACTACCGCGTGAACGATCAGTTCGACAATGTCATCAGGGAAAACTACTCCACGATCCTGACAAATCAGACAGGCTTCATTCTGACGGCCGGCGGACTGATTCTCGCTCTCCTAGCGTGCCTGGTCCCCCGCGAGAAGACCCGAGCCTGACCGCTCGGCAACCAGAGGGTTACCGTCGACGCCGACATTCACTAGTGTCTGCAACAGCCGGGTACTGACGAGTAGTACCCCAGAAGAGGTAGGGCATCAATGGCATCGCTTGACGACCTTCTATCCCAGATCCCCATCGACCAGATCGCGCAGCAACTCGGCGTCGACCAGGCAACTGCCGAATCGGCGGTCAAGACTGCACTTCCGACCCTCGTCGGTGGCCTCGGCGCCAACGCGCAGGATCCCGCCGGTGCAGCCTCGCTGGAAAGCGCGTTGCAGTCTCACGCCGACACCAGCCTTCTCGACGACGGCGTCGACATCAGCAAAGTCGACACCGCTGACGGTCAGAAGATCGTCTCGAACATCTTCGGCGGCAACACCGATCAGGTCGCCAGCGCACTGGGCGGTGTCGGTGGCGGCGGTGGAAACGATCTGGTGAAGCAGTTGCTGCCGATCCTCGCTCCCATCGTCCTGGCCTACCTCGCCAAGCAGTTCACCGGTGGCGGTGCCGGCGCGCAGACTCAGGCCTCCGGTGGCGGCGGGCTCGGGGATCTCCTCGGCGGAATTCTCGGCGGCGGCGGCAATTCCGGCGGCGGCATCGGCGGCGCACTCGGCGGCATCCTGGGTGGATCCGGTGGCGGCGGCCTCGGAGACCTGCTCGGCGGCCTCCTCGGCGGCGGCAAGAAGTAAGACGCTCGACAGAACGCACTGCGGCGATCCCGTTCGGGGTCGCCGCAGTGCTCTGTTCAGTCAATCGTCGAAGATCGAAACATCCTCAGTGACAAGGCAAACGCAACCAACAGCAGCGCGCCCACAAAAGTACTGACCCCGACCCAACCGCCACCCGCGTATGCAAGACCCGCGAGGGCGCCCGCCACGGACGAACCCGCGTAGTAGGCAAACAGATACAACGCCGACGCCTCGGCCCGGTGATCGGTAGCGATCAGCCCCACCCAACCGCTGTCCACCGAATGTGCGGCGAAGAATCCTCCGGTGAAGAGCAGCATCCCCACGAGCGTCAACGCCAGATTGTCCGGAACGGTCAGTGCCAGGCCGATACCGATGACGACAACCGACCCGAGCAGCACGCTGCGCCTACCCAGTCGGTCAGAGGCCCCGCCGGCTACCGCCGAGGTGAAAGTTCCGGCAAGGTAGAAAAGGAACACCAGGCCCACAAGCGCTTCAGGAAGGCCGAAAGGTGCTGCCGTGAGCCGAAACCCGAGGAAGTTGTAAATCGAAACGAAGCCGCCCATCAGGATGAATCCCAAAGCGAAGAGTGTTCGCAGCGACGGGTTCGCAAGGTGGCGTCGTAGATTCGACGCGATCGTGCGCGCCGATATCGGTTGCGGGCGAAAGAACTTCGACGCGGGAAGCCGCCGGATCATGTTGAGCGCGAACAATGCCGACAGCGCGGACGCAGTCAACAGCGCCCAACGCCACGTACTGAAATCGACGACGGCCGACGGCACGAGCCGTCCGATCAGCCCACCGATCGTTGTGCCGGCGACGTACCTTCCCATCGCTGCACCGAGGTTCTTCCGATCGACCTCCTCGGCCAGATAGGCCATCGCCACCGCCGGGACACCGGCCAGAGCCAATCCTTGTGCTGCGCGTCCGACCAGCAGAACCTCGATCGTCGGACTCAGCGGCAGAAGTAAACCGATCACACAGGACGCCGACGCCGACGCGATCATCACCCGCGTGCGACCGAAGCGCTCGGAGAGCGCACTGGCCGGAATGATTGCCAACGCCAACATGCCCGTCGTCGCCGAGACGGACAGCGCAGACACCGCAGGCGAGACGTGGAAGTCTTCGGCGAACGCAGGCAGCAACGCCTGTGCCGCGTACATCGAGATGAACGTCGACAGCCCGGCCGCGAACAACGCAACGGTCACGGTTCGATATCCCGATGTTCCGCGGCGAAGCGGCATCACTTCGGATTCGATCACATTCTCGACAGTCACCACGTACCTCCAGGCATCACTTACCTCCGGCAAGAATCCTCCCGCCCCGACTTGGCAAAAGAAAATGCATAAACTTGGTGTTCTATATGCTCTGGGGGTATATAGATTGGGTTCGTGATGCTGACCGAAGACCTCGAATGGTTTGTCGTGCTCGCCGAAACCCAACAGGTGACCGCTACCGCGAATCTGACTCACCTGTCGCAGCCGACCCTTTCGCGCAAACTCGCTCGCCTCGAACGACAGATCGGCGTGACACTCTTCGACCGTCAGGGACGCCGACTCGAACTGAACCGGTACGGCGAGATCCTCTATCGACATGCTCGCATCGCACTGCGTGCCCTCGACGCCGCGCAGACCGAAATCCAGTCGCTGGCGAGCCCCGAGAGCGGCACGGTCCGACTCGACTTCCTCCACTCGTTCGGCACCTGGTTGGTGCCGCACATGCTGCGCGGATACCGCGTCGAGTATCCCGGAGTGCGATTCGAACTGCATCAGGACAGCGCGCAGTTCCTGGTCGACAGAATCGCCGCCGGCACGTCCGACCTGGCCGTCGTCTCGCCTCAGCCGCGCGATCCGCAGGTGGCGTGGATGCAGATCGCCCAGCAGTCACTGGCATTGGCTGTTCCGGCTGATCATCGCTTTGCGAAGTTGCATTCGGTCGAGCTTGCGGACGCGGCCGACGAACCGTTCATCGGTATGCATCCGAACTTCGGGATGCGAAGAATTCTCGATGAACTGTGCGCGGCCGCAGGATTCACTCCGAATTTCGTCTTCGAGAGCAGCGAGCTGGCAACGGTCGGCGGACTGGTCTCCGCGTCCTTCGGTGTCTCGGTCATGCCGGTTCAGGATCCACCGATCTGGGCCGAAGGAGTCGTCTATGTACCGATCGAAGGAGCACAGCGAAAAATAGGGCTGATCTGGTCGAAGAGTCGCAAGCTGTCCGATCCCGCCCGGACGTTCCGCGACTACGTCGAAAGAACGACTTGGTAGTGAAAGTGCCCCCGGATAACTACGGATCGGTAACATCCCTCGAGGGGAGCAATTTTCATGCCATTCTTTTCAAACCTACGGTGCCGTAGGCTGGGGCGAAGTCGCGCATTCACTCAACATGGAGGCAAGAAATGACGAGGATTCTGACGCAGCTGGAGCTGCTACAAGAGCTGCAGCCGGTTGCCGAGGAGAACGTCAACCGCCACATCTCCATGGCCAAGGAATGGCATCCACACGACTACGTTCCGTGGGACGAGGGCCGTAACTTCGCAGCCATGGGCGGCGAAGACTGGAGTCTCGAACAGTCACAACTCGGCGAGGTAGCTCGCGCCGCGATGATCACCAACCTGCTCACCGAGGACAACCTGCCGTCGTACCACCGTGAGATCGCCGAGAACTTTTCGCAGGACGGTGCCTGGGGAACGTGGGTCGGCCGGTGGACCGCCGAGGAGAACCGCCACGGCATCGTGATGCGTGACTACCTCGTCGTCACGCGCGCAGTCGACCCCGTCGAGCTCGAGCGCTTCCGCATGGAACACATGACAAACGGTTACAGCGCACCCATCGACGAGGGCGACGCCGGCCTGCTGCACTCGGTCGCCTACGTGACCTTCCAGGAACTCGCGACGCGCGTCAGCCACCGCAACACCGGCAAGGCCTGCGACGAGCCGATTGCCGACAAGATGCTTCAGCGCATCGCCGCCGACGAGAACCTGCACATGATTTTCTACCGCAACATCTGCGCCGCCGCGCTCGATCTTGCTCCCGATCAGGCGCTCAAGGCTGTGGCGAACATCGTCCAGAACTTCCAGATGCCCGGTGCCGGCATGCCGAACTTCCGCCGCAACGGCGCCCTCATGGCCAAGCACGGCATCTACGACCTTCGCCAGCACCTCGACGAGGTCGTCTGGCCTGTCCTGCGTAAGTGGAACATCTTCGAGCGCAACGATTTCAGCGCCGAAGGCGAGAACACGCGCGAAGAGTTGGCGGCCTTCCTCGAGACACTCGCCGCCAACGCGACGAAGTTCGAGGAACAGCGCGATCGCATGCTCGCACGCGAAGCCGCCAAGCGCGAACAGCAGGCTTCTTAGTTTCACCAGCTATTCTGTGCCCGGTACCGGATTCGGTACCGGGCACTTCCAATTGTCACAAGTATTTGTTCAGAGGTAGACATGTCATCCCTTCGTATCGGTTCACTCGAGCTGCACAGCCCCGTGGTCCTCGCACCCATGGCGGGCGTCACCAACGTCGCCTTCCGCACGCTGTGCCGTGAACTCGAACTCGAACGTGCAGGCAGCACGTCCGGGCTCTACGTCTGCGAGATGGTCACCGCCCGCGCGCTCGTCGAACGCCAACCCGCCACGATGCACATGACCACGTTCGGTCCGACCGAAACGCCCAGGTCGCTGCAGCTGTACACCGTCGACCCGGATACGACTTACGCCGCGGCCAAGATGATCGTCGACGAGAACATGGCCGATCACATCGACATGAACTTCGGCTGCCCGGTACCCAAGGTGACCCGCAAGGGCGGTGGATCGGCGCTACCGTACAAGCGTCGACTGTTCGGTCAGATCGTCGCGGCAGCCGTGCGCGCCACCGAAGGCACCGACATTCCGGTCACCGTCAAGATGCGCGTCGGCATCGACCCCGAACATCACACGCACCTCGACGCCGGCCGGATCGCCGCAGCTGAAGGCGCCGCTGCCGTCGCACTTCACGCACGTACCGCGTCGCAGCGCTACTCCGGCACTGCTGACTGGAACGAGATCACGCGCCTCAAGGAACACGTCACCGACGTGCCGATCCTCGGCAACGGCGACATCTTCGACGCCTCGGATGCTGCCCGCATGATGAACGAGACCGGCTGCGACGGCGTCGTCGTCGGACGCGGCTGCCTCGGACGGCCATGGCTGTTCGCGGAACTCAGCGCAGCTCTCAACGGACAACAGATCGCCACGCCGCCGACGCTCGGCGAAGTCACCAAGATCATCGCCCGTCACGCCCAACTGCTCGCCGCACATCACGGTGAAATGAAGGGTCTGCGCGAACTTCGCAAGCACGTCTCCTGGTACATGCGTGGGTTCCCGGTCGGATCGGATCTGCGGGTCTCGATGGCTCTGGTCAGCACGTTGTCCGAACTGGACGATCTGCTCGGACAGCTCGACCACGACGTCCCGTTCCCCAAGGACGCCGAAGGCCCGCGCGGACGCCAAGGCTCACCCGGTCAGGTAGCACTCCCGGAAGGTTGGCTCGACGATCCCGAAGACGACCTTGTGCCGGTGGGAGCTGACATGATGCACTCTGGTGGCTAGCGAAAACACGCCGTCGGATTACTCACATCACTTTCTGAGTGAAGCACTCAGGATTCACCAGTAATATGGCTCCAGCTTCGTCGACAACCGGTTGACGCCGGCATCTGAATGACGAGTTACTGACAGTCGACGACGGGACAGGTTGCATCGGTGGGTGATGATCACGATTCGGGCCCACCTCCGCCCGAGAGCCGCGCCCCCTGGGAACGTCCGCTCGCAGACAAGCGCTTCCGCAACGCCCGACCGGACCAACCGGCAACGCCCCAGCGCCCTGCCACACCCCAGCGACCAACACCGCAACCACCCAGTCCCCCGGAGCGTCGCAGCAGTGGACGTACCGGGCGACGGGACTCGCCTCCGACCGACGACTCTGTTTCGGTCGCCGAGTTGGTCCGTCGGGTAGGCGACAAGAAGCCGCCACCAGCCCCGGCTACGCCGCCCAAGCCGGCGCCGAACAAATCCGTACCACCCAAGACTCAATCTTCAGCAGCGTCGTCGCCGCCCCCCGCCCGGCCGATTCCCGCCCGTCCGACCGTTCCGCCCGCCGCTGCGGACTGGATCACCGAAGAACATCCCGTCACCTCCGCAGTGCCGCGGGTAGTCGGTGACACCGGCGCCACTCGTCTGGCGCAAAGCAAGATTCGCCGCCGCCATCGCGCAAAAGTGATCGGCCGATCGGCAGTAGCGTTCCTGGCCGTCATGTCTCTCGCATTGACCGGCGTCGTGTGGGGCTATCTGCGCTCGGTCGAAGGCGGATTCGATCAGATTGCGGCACTCGACACCGAGTCCGACGACATCATCGACGCCGGTGGTCAACTCGGCGACGAGACGTACCTGATCATCGGCACCGATACCCGCGCCGGTGCGAGCGGTGAGATCGGCGCCGGAACCGTCGAAGACGCCGAAGGCGCCCGAGCCGACACGGTAATGCTGGTGAACATTCCCGCGGACCGAAGCCGCGTCGTCGCCGTCTCCTTCCCGCGTGACCTCGACGTCGAACGTCCGATCTGTCAGGGATGGGACAACGACGCCGGCAAGTACACCAGCGAAACCTTCCCGGCAGCGAGCGGCGACAAACTCAATGCGACGTACGCACTCGGTGGCCCCAAATGCCTGGTCAAGGTCATCCAGAAGATGTCCGGCCTGAAAATCGGGCACTTCGTCGGAATGGACTTCGCCGGTTTCGAGCGCATGGTCGACACCGTCGGCGGTGTGAACGTCTGCTCCCCCGGACCGATCGAAGACGGCATCCTCGGAACCGTCCTCGCCTCCGGCGGCACGCAGATGCTCGACGGCCGTACCGCCCTCAACTACGTGCGTGCTCGCCACGTCGAAGCCGAGGGCAACGGCGACTACGGGCGCATCACCCGTCAGCAGAAGTTCCTGTCGGCGCTGCTCCGCTCGGCCCTGTCCAACCAGGTCCTCCTGAATCCGAGCAAGCTCAACGGATTCATCAACGCCTTCACCAGCGACACGTTCGTCGAAAACATCGACACCAAGTCACTGGTCACCCTCGGTCGCTCGCTCCAGAACGTCGACGCAGGCGCGGTCACGTTCTTGACGGTCCCCACGGACGGCACCAACGACTGGGGCAACGAGATTCCTCGCACGGACGAGATCAAGTCCCTCTTCCAGGCGATCATCGACGACGATCCGCTTCCGGGCGAAGAGCGCGAGGACACCACACCGTCGTCGACCAGTTCCACGACAACCGCTCCTACGTCCAGCACGCCGCCGGCCGCCACTTCCGTCGAGGCAATGAGCGCCTACAACATCTCGGTCGACGTCTCCAACGCGTCGGGAATCGCCGGGCAGGCCGCGACGATCGCCGACAGCCTCGCGGCTTACGGTTTCCAGATCTCCACGGTCGGTAACTTCAGCGCAGCCACCGGCCTGGCGAATGCTCAAGCGTCGACCACCGTCGTGCGCTACGCCGCAGGTTACGAGGCTGAAGCGGTGACGGTCGCGTCGTCGATTCCCGGCGCGGTTCTGGTTCTCGCTCCGAGCATGGGAGACATGATCGAGGTCGTCGTCGGAAGCAATTTCGCCGGCACCGTCGTCGCCCCCGCGGACCCGGGAACCATCCTGGCGGCAAATCCGACGTCGGTCGACACCAGCACCTCGACGGCTCTGCCCGCCGACATCGCCAGCGTCAACGCCGGCGACACCACCTGCGACTGACACGCGTTCATTCACCTTGCGTTCACCTGGTGCTTGTGACTTGGTCTTTCACGGCACGTAGGCTCTGACCTCATGCGCGTGGCTTACAACGAACAGATGACCGAGCTTGCAGACACGCTCGGCGAGATGGCAGGACTGGCAGGTGCCGCTATGGAGCGCGCCACCCAGTCCCTGCTCCAGGCAGACCTGTCCCTGGCAGAACAAGTAATCGGCGAACACGACAAGATCACCGAACTCAGCACCATCTGCGAGGAGCGCGCGTTTGCGTTGCTCGCCTTGCAGGCTCCCGTTGCCGGAGATCTGCGCTCGGTGGTCAGCGGAATCCAGATCGTCGCCGACATCGACCGCATGGGCGCACTCGCCCTGCACGTCGCCAAGATCGCGCGCCGCCGACATCCCAACCACGTGCTTCCTGAAGAGGTCAACGGCTACTTCGCCGAGATGGGACGCATCGCTGTCTCCATCGGTGCGGCCGCCAAGGTCGTCCTCGAGACCCGCGACCCCGAGCGCGCTGCCCGTCTGCGCGAAGAAGACGAAGCGATGGACGACCTCCACCGCCACCTCTTCACCGTCCTCATGGACCGTGAGTGGAAGCACGGCGTTGCCGCCGCAGTCGACGTCACGCTGCTCGGCCGCTTCTACGAGCGATTCGCCGACCACGCCGTCGAGGTCGGCCGACGTGTCATCTTCCTGGTGACCGGCAAGCTGCCCGAAGAGCCCGAAACCACCGAGAAGGTCGACAACCTCACCTCGTACCCGGATCTCTGAACTACCCGGATCTCTGAACCCAACCGTCCACGTGAGTAAAAGGCGGCCGCGCACTTGCGCGGCCGCCTTTCCTATTCAGTTCTCGTGCAACCAGGTTTCCAACGTGGGTCCTGCAGTTGTGGATCCCGGCGCGGGCAGCAACGCCCCACCCTTCATCGCCTTACCCGCTCCCGGCATCGAGATCGGGATCAGCCACTTACGTCGGCCACGGTATTTCAAGATCTCGCGCGTCATGGCCGGGATCTCGAGGACCTCGGGCCCGGCCAGGTCCGGAGCCCTCCCGGTCGGACCGTTCTGAGCGCAGGTCACGAGCGCCTCGGCGACGGTCTTCGCTGCCACCGGTTGTGACCGCATCCGGGGAACCATCGCGACCGGCCCCAGCCCGAAGAGCGCGATCGTCTTCTCGCCGAACTCGAACCACTGAGTGGATCGCAGGATCGTGAAGGGAATACTCGACGCTTCCACCGCGCGTTCCTGCGCAGCCTTCCCCTGGTAGTAACCGAAGGACTTCAATCGCGGATCGTCGCAGTTCACGATCGAGAGCAACACGTGGTGCTTCACGCCGGCCCTGGCTTCGGCCGCGGCGATGTTCTTCGCTGCCGTCTCGAAGAACTCGATCGCCTTCCTCGCACCGTTGGTGACATGATCACTCACGTCGACGACCACGTCGGCGCCGGAAAATGCTTCGTCCAACCCGGCACCCGTAGAGATGTCGACTCCCGTCGATCGAGCGGCAGCGACCACGTCGTGGCCCCCTGCCTTTGCCTGCTCGACGACCAGCTTTCCCATCTGGCCGGTTCCGCCCAGAACAACAATTCGCATGATGCCTCCGTCAAACCTGTGCGCCCGGCTCTCTTCGGCCTGGTCACATACTGGACGACGCAGCCTCCCGAAGTGTGACGGTAGGGCGAATCAGTCGGTGTACTCCTGCGAAACTCGCCCACGCCACTGCGACCAGATCGGATCCAACGCTGCGCTCGCCTCGTGTGCGTGATCGGCAACGGCCCGTGCCAGCATCCCTGCTCCCGCCAGCGGCGTCACGTGCCCTTCGACGTCGTCGGTAGTCTTCATCCCCAACAGCATGGTCGTACCGAGCACGCGATGGCCACCGAGAATTCCCGGCAGCGAACGGCCCGGCACGCTACGCAGGTCGAGAGTTTCCACGAGCAGCGCGTCACCGTCGACGGTAATGCGCTGATCCGAGCGAAGGGCACCGCCGGTTTCGCCGGTCCGGCCGAACACGATCATCTCGTCGAGCAGCGCAACCGCATCGGATTCCAGTGAAATATCCACGCGCCTGGTCACATCCGCGCCGCCCGCGACGACAAACGGTGCCGCGCGCCAGATCAGCGCCGCACCGGCGCCGACGCTCGCCGAAGCCGACCACGACGCCCGGCCGCCACGCGCGTTGTACGCGACGGTCCCCGACGGCTCGATCACCTCGAGGCACGTACCCGGAGCGACTACGAATTCGATACGCAGGTCGTCGCCGGCCAGCAGCGTTGCACTGTGCCCTACCAAGGCAATTCGCACGGTGAGCCCGCGAGCGTCGACGAACCGCGGGGCCAAGAAGTCGCCCGAGATCAGCTCTCGCGCAACAGCGGTGTCACCCACTCTCTCGACGACGACCCGCGTAGCTCCAGTGCGCATCAGTGAGCGTGAGAGTGGCTGTGCCCGTGACCGTGACCGTGGTCTTCTTCATCGGCATGGAAGTGCGGCGCCATCGGCCCCGGATCCTGCGGGGTGTGACTACCCGCGCGATGAGATGCGATGACCTGGCGGAGCCACGCACTGAGCTGGTCGATCGTTGAGTGATCCTTCTGGCTGAGCGCGAGAACGGGAAGTCCGTCACGCGCGGCCGTGGCATCGGCAACCATCTGGACCGCGTCGACGTCGACGTACGGGGCCAGGTCGATCTTGTTGACCACCAACAGATCTGCCCGCTCGATTCCGGGACCGCCCTTGCGTGCGACGTCTCCGCCGCCCGCGACGTCGATGCAGAAGATCTGGGCGTCGACCAGTGCCGGGCTGAACGTGGCGGTCAGGTTGTCACCGCCGCTTTCCACGATCACCATGTCGAGGGGATGGAACTGACGCTCGAGGTCTTCGACCGCAATGAGGTTCGGCGTGACGTCGTCACGAATAGCCGTGTGCGGGCACGCACCGGTCTCGACTGCGACGATGCGCTCGATCGGCAGAACGTTGGCCGCGCGCAACAGTCGCGCGTCCTCGTCGGTGTAGATGTCGTTGGTGACCACCGCGATCTCGTACTCCGCCGCGAGTTCGCGGCAGATGGTGGCGATGAGGGTGCTTTTGCCGGTGCCGACGGGGCCGGCAACGCCGAGCCTCAAACCTCTTGCAGCAGTGGTGGTGTTGTTCAGGTTGTCAAGCACGGAAAATCCTCCTGGATCGAGCGTGGTGTTCGAGTGACCATTGTTCGACCAACGGCCCTGTTGTTGCGGGTATATCTGCGACGCCCTCGACGGCTACGGCAGCCGCGGCGACGGTTTCGATGGTCGGGGCTGCTCGGAGCAACCATTCGACCGGTTCTGCCGGATCCACCGGCAGTAGCTTCAATGCCGCCGACGCCACCGTTTGGGCGTCGTCGTACAAACAAGATCTGGCTGCCTGTAGGTCGTCCATCCCGGAGACCGCCGTGAAGACGCCCAACGCGAGCGGACGCATCGGATGCCCAGGCAGCGCCATGAGCATCTGCACCGCGGGGTGCTGCGGCCACAATCGCGACGCCAGTCTCGCCAGCCCACGGCCGAGCTGAATCGACGCCTCACGCAGCGGTGCGCTGGGAGTCCGAGCGAGCAGTTCCCTCGAGATGTCCTCGAGTTCGCCTGCACTACCCTCACTTACGGCCCAGCGGCGCGTGACCACCGTTGAAGCGGCCTCGACAAGTCCGACTGTTTCGAGTCGACCGCGAATGAAGTCAGGGACCTGACTCTGCAGGAGTCCGCCCGCCAGTGCCGGTTCCAACCCCGACGAGTGCGCGTGACCGCCGGTAGGCAGACGCCCATCTGCCAAGAGCATCGATGCTATCTCGGCAGATGCCGTCTCGATCGACATGGTTTCAGAACAGCATGTAGCGCTGAGCCATCGGCACCACGTCAACGGGGTTGGGCGCGATCAGGTCGCCGTTGACCTTGATGGCAAACGTCTCCGGATCGACGTCGATGGACGGCAGCGCCGTGTTGTTCGGCATGTCCGCCTTGGTGAGGTGTCTCGTCGGACGAACACCGGTAAGGGTGCGGGTGAGACCGAGACGATCGGCCAGACCGTCCTCGATGGCCATCGGAGAGACGAACGTCGTGGACAGGTGCGGGGCCGATCCCGGAGTCGCCGCGATGGCCGGGCGAACGAACACCGGCTGCGGGGTCGGGATAGCAGCATTCGGATCACCAAGCGGCGCAGCAACTATCGCCCCGCCCTTGATCACGGCAGAAGGACGGACTCCGAAGAACGCGGGATCCCACAGCACCAGGTCCGCCATCTTCCCGGCCTCGACCGAGCCGATCTCGTGATCGATACCGTGCGCCACCGCGGGGCAGATCGTGTACTTGGCGACGTAACGCCGCGCACGCTCGTTGTCGGCCGGCATGCTGGTGCCCAGCTTGCCGTACTGGGCCTTCATGACGTGAGCCACCTGCCATGTCCGCAGGGTCACCTCACCGATACGGCCCATCGCTTGGGCGTCGGACGAGGTGATCGAGATGGCTCCGATGTCGTGCAGAAAGTCTTCTGCTGCAATCGTTGTCGGCCGGATCCGGGACTCGGCAAAGGCAAGATCCTCCGGAACCCGGGGATTGAGCGCATGACACACGATGAGCATGTCGAGGTGCTCGGCAACCGTGTTGACGGTATGCGGCAACGTCGGATTGGTCGATGCTGGAAGAACGTTCGGCTCACCGGCGGTCACGATGATGTCCGGCGCGTGCCCGCCGCCGGCGCCTTCCGCATGGAATACGTGGATTCCGCGTCCGGCGATCGCGTCCAAAGTGTGCTGTACGTAACCGGTTTCGTTGAGACTGTCCGCGTGCAGCGCTACCTGGAGGCCGAACTCGTCGGCTGCTCGAAGAGCGGCGTCGATCGCGGCCGGAGTGGAACCCCAGTCCTCGTGAACCTTGAATCCGCCTGCGCCCGCGAGAGCTTCCTGGCGCATGGCCTCATGGCTGACGGTGCTGCCCTTGCCGAGAAGAAGGACGTTGAGCGGGATGTGGTCGAGGGCGCGGTGCATCATCGTCAGCGACCAGGCGCCGGGTGTGACGGTGGTTGCCTTGCTTCCCTCGGTGGGACCCGTTCCGCCGCCCGCCACCGTCGTCGTACCGGTCGCGAGCGCCTCCATCATCTCGATTTCACTGAGGAAGTGCACGTGAGTGTCGATCGCACCCGCGGTGAGGATCTTTCCCTCACCGGCGATCACGTCGGTGCTCGGCCCGATGAGCAACTTGGGGTGCACGCCATCCATGATGTCGGGGTTACCGGACTTGCCGATCGCAACGATGCGTCCGTCGCGAATTCCAACGTCTGCCCGGACGATTCCCCAGTGATCGAGAATCACCGTGTTGGTGATGACGACGTCGAGAGCACCCTGGTCGCGAGTGGTCAGGCCCTGGCCCATCGACTCTCGGATGCTCTTACCGCCGCCGAAGACCATCTCGTCGCCGGTCGCGGTGTAGTCGTGCTCGATCTCGATCCACAGATCGGTGTCGGCCAAACGGATCTGGTCACCTGCGGTCGGGCCGTACAGGGAGGCGTAGCCGCGTCGATCGATCCTGCTCATTCGGCTGTCCTCTCAACTGTCGTCGCGGCGTCGTCCGGTGAATCCGCCTCGACTGGAACATCACTCACACGCACGTTCACCGAGGACGCTCGCAAAGGTTCTTCGACCTCGACGCCGGGCGTGCCGAACGGCATGACGGTCTTGGGCTCGCGCGCATGTGTCGGTAGGTCTTCGTCCGGCACGATCTGCAGGCCCGGAACCCTTTTGAGTCCGCCGAGCGCGATCAGTGTCACCGTTCTGCTGACCCCGGGTTCGAACCGAACCGACGTTCCCGAGGGGATGTCGAGCCGGAAGCCGTCTGCCGCTTCGCGATCGAAGGTCAACGCCGGGTTGGCCGCGGGAAGGTGGAGATGTGAACCGATCTGAATGGGGCGATCGCCGTCGTTGACGACGACCATCGTGATCTTCTCCGCGTCCGTGCCGAACTCGAGCGGTTCGGTGGACACACGTACTTCGCCGGGAATCATCGAATGGGCTCCGTCACGGTGACCAGTTTGCGACCGTCCGGGAAAGTGGCCTCCACCTGGACGTTTGCAATCATCTCGGGTACCCCTTCCATCACGTCGTCGCGGGTGAGCACTTGCCGACCGGCGTTCATCAGTTCCGCAACCGTCATTCCGTCACGCGCGCGCTCGAGAATCCAGCACGAGATCAGTGCCATCGCTTCGGGGTAGTTCAGCAGTACCCCGCGCTCGCGGCGGTCACGGGCGACCATGCCCGCGACGCTCAGGAGCAGCTTTTCGGTATCTGAAGGGGTGAGGTGCACTGACAAGCCCTTCCGGTTGTGAAACGACATCGATCGACAGCGTGCTGTCGGGCCGAGATTAGCATTGTCCGAAGCGTCGTCAGTATCCACGAGATTCACGTCGTCGGCTACTTCAGCGCCCACTCGGCGCACTTGCGCTGCTCATCGAATTATTCGGGCGCCCAACGACGCTCAGCTCTGCGCACCGGAGTGGGAACTATCACCACAACCAAAAAGTTTCACCCCCGTCTCCTGTTGGAAACGGGGGTGAAACATGATCGTGCAGGGTTGATCCCGGGACCTATCCGAAGCGGCCGGAGATGTAGTCCTCGGTGGCCTTCTGCGTCGGGTTCGAGAAGATCTTCTCGGTGTCGTCGATCTCGACGAGCTGACCGGGCTTGCCGGTTGCCTCGAGGTTGAAGAATGCCGTCTGGTCACTCACACGCGCAGCCTGCTGCATGTTGTGCGTGACGATGACGATCGTGAAATCCTTCTTCAGCTCGGTGATCAGGTCTTCGATCGCGAGAGTCGAGATCGGGTCGAGCGCGGAGCACGGCTCGTCCATGAGCAGGACGTCGGGCGAGACCGCGATGGCACGCGCGATGCACAGACGCTGCTGCTGACCGCCTGAGAGGCCGCCACCGGGCTTGTCGAGGCGATCCTTGACCTCGTTCCACAGGTTGGCACCGCGCAGCGAACGCTCGGCCACCTCGTCGAGCTTCTTCTTGCTGCGCTCGCCCTGCAACTTCAAGCCCGCGACGACGTTGTCCTTGATGGACATGGTCGGGAAGGGGTTGGGTCGCTGGAACACCATGCCGATGGTCTTGCGAACACCGACCGGATCGACGTTCGAGCCGTAGATGTCCTCGCCGTCGAGCAGCACCGAACCCTCGACGCGCGCACCGGGAATCACTTCGTGCATGCGATTGAGTGAACGGAGAACGGTGGACTTGCCGCAACCGGACGGGCCGATGAAGGCGGTGACGCTCCGGGGCGGGACGGACAGGCCCACATCGGCGACGGCGTGGAACTTGCCGTAGTAGATGTTGACGTCCTTGAGATCCAGACGCTTGGCCATTACCGGCTCCCTACTGAGTTGTTGACGCTGTTGAGTACGAACATGTTCCGAGGCCGCATCACTTACTTCTGACCTGTGAGAAGTGACCGATCAGCTTCGCGACGATGTTGAGGATCGCGATCAGCAGGATCAGGGTCAGTGCTGCGCCCCAGATGCGGTTGGTGCCGGCGTCGGTGGGGTTGTTCATCTCGGCGACCATGACGGAAGGCAGTGTGCCCATTTCGCCGTTGAACAGGTCGAAGTTGATGAACGGTGCGTAGCCGACGAGGATCAGCAGCGGTGCGGTCTCACCGAGCACGCGGGCCAGGGCCAGCATGACGCCGGTGATGATGCCGGGAAGTGCCGTCGGCAGAACGATTTTCGAGATGGTCTTCCACTTCGGCACACCGAGCGCGTACGACGCCTCTCGCAGATCCATCGGGACGATGCGCAGCATTTCCTCGGTGGAGCGGATGACGACCGGGACCATCAGAAGGACCAGAGCCAGTGACACCGCAAACGCGGACTTGGGGAAGCCGAAGGTCGCGATCCACAGGGCGTAGATGAACAGCGCAGCCACGATCGACGGAACACCGCTGAGGATGTCGACCATGAACGTGGTCAGCTTGCCCAGCTTCGACTTCCGGTCGGCGTACTCCACCAGGTAGATCGCGACGAAGATACCGAGCGGGATGGAGAAGACCGCGCACACGATGCCTTGCAGCAGGGTGCCGATCAAGGCGTGATAGATACCGCCGCCGTCGGCCGACGCCGTCAATCCGCTCAGCGAGTTGGTGAACCAGGTAGGCGACGTCAGAGCGGGCAGGCCCTTGGCGATGACCGTGAAGAGCACCCAGACCAACGGGATGAGCGCGATGACGACTGCCAGGCTCACCAGGACGGTCGCGATGACGTCCTTGGCACGACGACGGGCTCCGACGCCTTGGAAAGTGGGGGCCTTGACCGGCCGGTCCAGAGTGGAGGTCATGGGTCAGTCCTTCTTTCCGGCGATCACTGCGCGGGCAGCCGCGTTGACGACGAAGGTCAGTACGAACAGCACCAGTCCGGCTGCGATGTACGCGCCTGCCTGGATGTCGTTGTTGAACTCCGCGTAGCCGAGGGCGATCTTGGAGGCGATGGTCGAGCCGCCGTCGAACAGCGACCAGCCGAAGGCCTGAGAGGTGGTGCGCAGGATCAGGTAGAGCGCCATCGTCTCACCGAGTGCGCGTCCGAGACCGAGCATCGAGCCGCTGATGTAGCCGGACTTACCGAACGGGATGACCGTGGTGCGCACAACTTCCCAGCGCGTGGCGCCGAGGGCGAGTGCGGCTTCGATCTGTGATCGCGGGGTCTGGATGAACACCTCGCGGGTCACTGCGGTGATGACCGGAAGGATCATCACGGCGAGGACGATGCCTGCGGTGAAGATGGTGCCGCCGCCGGTGATCGATCCGCTGCCGTCGGCGAAGAGCGGGAACCAGCCGAGAGTGTCGTTGAGCCACACCGCGACCGGGGTGATCGCCGGAGCGAAGACGAGAAGTCCCCACAGGCCGTAGACGATGGACGGCACAGCTGCCAGAAGGTCGATCGTGTACGACAGTGGCCGCGTGAGCCACTTGGGTGAGTACGAAGTCAGGAAGATCGCGATGCCCAGTGCGATCGGCATCGCGAGCACCAGTGCGAACAGCGAGACCAACACCGTGACCTGGAAAAGATCGAGGACACCGAACGCCATCGCGTTGATGTTCTGCGTGACCCATTCACGGCTGGTCAGGAAGTTGACCTGGTTCCGGCTCAAAGCAGGAACAGCACGCCAGATCAGGAACGCGCCGATCGCCGCGATGACAACCGTGATGAAGATTGCCGAACCGGAGGCGAGCGAGCTGAAGATGCGGTCACCCGGACGGGTCACCGTCTTGCTGTTGCCGCTACCCGGACCGTCACCCTTCGGAGGATGCTCGGTTTCTGGAGCCTTGGTGGAAGTAATCGTGTCCTCCGTGGTGCCGTTCGGACCGCCCACCCCGGCCCCGCTGGTTGCGGGGCCGGGAGAACGAGATGTCGAGGTGATGGGCGCGTCACTCATGCGCGCTCACTTCCTTCACGTCTGAATGTAGATCCATGAGCTTGTCCGCACGAGTCTCTAGGTCAGCTGATTGCCGTGATGGACGCGTTGAGGCGATCCTGGACGTTGGACGGCAGCGGGACGTAACCCTGCTCGGCCAGGTTGGCCTGACCCTCGTTGGCCGCGCTCGTCAGGAACGACTTCACTGCTGCGGAGGTGTCCGCGTCGTAGCCCTTGGAGCAGACGATCGAGTACGTGGCGAGAACCAGCGGGTAGGCGCCGGCTTCGTTGGTCTTGAAGATCGACGCGAGGTCGAGCGTCAGGTCGCCGGTTGCGTCGGACTTGAACTTCGCGCCTGCGATCGACTTCGCGGCCGTGTCGTTGGTCAGTGCGACTGCCTCGGAGCCGGTGTTGATTTCGGCAACCGAGAGCTTGTTCTGATCGGCGAACGACTTCTCGACGTAGGTGATCGAACCCGGTGCCGTGGCAACTGCCTGTGCAACGCCCGCCGAACCCTTGGCGCCCTCACCGACGCCACCGGTGAAGTCGGACCCTGCGCCCGACGTCCAAGCACCGTTCGATGCCGCGTCGAGGTACTTCTGGAAGTTGTCGGTGGTACCCGAGGAATCGGAGCGGATCACGGTGGTGATCTTCTCGTCGGGAAGCGATGCACCGGAGTTGAGCGCGGCGATTGCCGGATCGTTCCACTTGGTGATGCCGCCGTTGAAGATCTTCGCGAGAACCTCTGCGTTGAGAACGAGCTTGTCGACGCCGTCGAGGTTGTATGCAACTCCGATCGGGCCGAAGACGAGGGGAAGGTTCCAGGCTTCGCCGCCGACGCAACGCTCCTTGGCCTTGTCGGCCTGCTCGTCCTTGATGGCCGAGTCGGAGCCGGCGAAGTCGATCTGGCCGGCGATGAACTGTGTACGACCGTCGCCCGAACCGCTGGGGTTGTATGCGACGTTGACCGTCTTGCCCTTTTCCTGGCACACGGAGATGTAAGTGGCGACGAACTGGTCCATGGCGTTCTTCTGTGCCGAGGAACCAGCGGCAGAGAGGTTGCTCTTGCCTTCGCACGTTGCGTTCGATGCGGACGCGTCCACACCCGTCGACGACGAGTTGTTGTCGCTGCCACATGCGGCCAAGGTCATGGCGCCCACGGCCACTACACCGAGCAGGGCACCACTGCGCTTGAGATTCACCAAGATCCTCCGGAAATCGCTACCGCCACGCCCACGATCGGGCGGCGACATGAGACGCAGAATGATTGAAATCTGCATCAGGCAACACGGCGCTGCCCACAGAGAAAAGTAGGCGGGCGCGGTGTCCGGCTGGACCACACATGGTTAACGGAGAATGAACAGACTGGACATTTCTGCGTGTCCGACTGTGACGTCAGAGCGCGCGGGCGTAAGCCATGTCCACGTGGAACCGATCGAAGCCGAGTCGTTCGTACGTGTGGAGGGCGGCCGTGTTGTCGCCTTCGACGTACAGAAGGACGGTTCCGAGGCCGCGATCACGCAGGTAATGCATGCCCGCGAGAGTCAGCACTCGGCCGAGACCTCGTCCCTGCGCCGCGGGATCGATCCCCACGACGTACACCTCCCCCAGCTCCGGATCGTCACCTTCGGGTGCGTGCACCTTGGTCCAGTGAAAGCCGAGAAGAGTATCGGGATCGGTGTCCGCGAACGCCATGAACAGACCAGCAGGGTCGAACCAACCTTCGGCCGTTCTCTCGTCGATCTCCGCCTGGGTCCAGCCACCCTGCTCGGGATGCCAGGAGAAGGCCGCATTGTTGACGCGAAGGATCTCGGAATCGTCTTCGGGTCCACCATACGTCCGAATCGTCACACCTTCGGGCACAACGATTTCCGGAAGCTGCGGAGCATCGAGTGGTCGACGCAGCTGCAGGAGTTCACGAACGCTGACCAGATCGCGGCTCTTGGCGAATTCGACTGCGGCGTCGACGTTTCCGTGCGCCCAGACACGCGTGCCCGGCCGGCCCTCGTCGAATACCGCTGCGGCAAGCCTGGTTCCGATGCCGCGGCGCCGCGCCTGCGGGTCGACCACCAACTCCGCCATGTCGGGATGCTCGTCCGAACCGGCTTGCAGCTGCGCATAACCGACGACTGCATCGCCGTCGAGTTCGAGGAAGTGTCGCGCGCCGCCGCGCCCGGCAACGGCATGGCGCCCCTGTTCCGACACGGGCGCCTTGCCGTCGAACTCGGTTGCGCGATCGAGAAGCGCGGAAACCTGCTCGGCGAATCCAGCCGGCAGTGAATCTGTCCAACCCACGTCAGACCACCGATCCGTCGGCCGCGTCGTAGTCGACGTCCTCGTCGTCCTCGAACTGAACGGGAGCAGCTGCGCCACCCTTGGCCCTGGTCGGACGCACTGCCTTATATCCGACATTTCGGACTGTACCGATCAAGGACTCGTATTCGGTGCCGAGTTTCGCCCGCAGACGACGCACGTGGACGTCGACCGTCCTGGTGCCGCCGAAGAAGTCGTAGCCCCACACTTCCTGCAGCAGCTGCGCCCGGGTGAATACCCGTCCGGCGTGCTGCGCGAGGTACTTGAGCAGCTCGAATTCCTTGTAAGTCAAATCAAGGGGCCGTCCACGCAGTCGTGCCGTGTACGTCCCCTCGTCGATAACCAGTTCGCCCAGCGTGATCTTTCCCGACGCTTCCGGACTGGCCACACCGCCGCTGCGGGCGACCAACAACCGCAATCGGGCGTCCACCTCAGCCGGACCGGTACCGGGAAGCAGGATGTCGTCCAACCCCCAGTCGGCGTTGACGGCAACGAGTCCGCCTTCGGTGAGGACGGCGACCACAGGTACTGCGGATCCTGTGCTTCCGAGCAATCGACACAACCCGCGTGCGGCAGCCAGATCGGTGCGCGCATCCACCAATGCCACGTCCGCGGAACTTGCCTCGAGTAGCGAGGAAACCTCTGTGGGGGCAGGCCGAACCGAGTGCGCCAGCAACGCCAACGCCGGTAGTACAGCTTCCGGGTTGGGGTCGGAGGTGAGGAGGAGCAGTTCCACACGGCCTCCTATCTAGTAGCCCGCGCAACCCGTGAGGGCAACGCTCGAGTAGTTCGACGCTTTTGGTCGGTCCCTACATTAGCGTGCCTGGTACCGGGGCCGTCGCATCGAACCCCGACCGGAGTCCGTCACAATGGTGCGGTGCGCAAACTGATCATCGGCATCGTCTTTCTCCTCGGCCTCGGACTGGTGGCCGATTTCGGCGCGGCCGCGTACGCCGAGTACCGGGTTTCCCGCGAGCTCCGAACCGGCGCATCACTCGAGTCGGATCCGGAGGTCACCTTCAACGGGTTCCCCTTCCTCACCCAGGCACTCGGCGGGAAATACAAGGACGTCTACGTCAGAGCTACCGGCGTCCAGAGCGACGTGGTGGGCGAAGTGACCGTCGAGGCCGATCTGCGCGGGGTCACCGTTCCCTTCTCCGACATCGTGAACGGCAATGTCACCCAACTCCCCGTCGACAAACTCGACGGCCGGATGGGAATCAACGCCACCGACCTCGGAAAGCTGCTCAATATCCCTGACCTGCAGGTATCTTCGCCGCCGGCCAACAAGTCGGATGGCACCGGGGGCAGCGGCGGAACCGGAGCGAGCACCGCGGGCGCCGTCGTGCTGACGGGAACGGTTGCCGTCGGTCCGGTCGAGACTGCAGTGAGCGTGCAGGCCAACCTCGTTCTGGAAGGTGGGCAGGTCAAGATCGTCGCCAGCAATCTGTACTTCGGTCCGGAGGGCAAAGCCGATTTCTCGATCCCCGCAGCACTCGAACCCGTCGTCCTCGGCTTGTTCAGCTACACGATCGATCCGCAGGCACTTCCCTACGGAATTCAGCCGAGCCTGGTCTACGCGGAAGGCGGAAGAATCGTGATCGAGGGCAGCGCCGAAAACACGACGATCGATCTCGCAGAGCTGCAGAACCGATGACCGGGATCACAATTCTGCTGGTCGCGCTGGTGGCCGTCGTCGCGGTCGGGCTCTTTCTCAAGTCGCGCAACGGAAAGGTCCGAGTCACCACGCCGGCCGCGACCGGCGCGGCGGACAGTCGCCTCGAACTGCTCCGCGCCGCTGGAGTCTCTTCGCCGAACGGCGGACCCGTCGTACTGCATTTCTCTGCCGACTGGTGCGGACCGTGCGCCGCAGTACGCCGCGTCGTCGGTCAGGTCGTGATCTCGATGGCCGACGCTCCCCGTCCGCCGGTGGAGATCGAGCTCGACATCGACCAGGAACCGGCTCTGGCACGCGAGATGAGTGTCCTCTCGCTGCCCACCACCTTCATCCTCGACGGTGGCCTGGAGGAACAGTTCCGGGTGTCCGGAGTGCCATCCGCAGCCGATCTGAAAGCTGCACTCGTACCACTATCCGGACCCCACGAGCCAAAATCCGAGAATTCGGGGTAAACTCGCCGACGTGCAAACCCGCCACGAGCTGATGCTCACCCGACGCCGCGCAGTAGACCTGTGCCGCCTCGGGGGCTGTTGCTGTACCTGTTGCTGATCACCACATCCGTCAGATCTCTCTGACCTTCGAGCTTTCGCTCACGTGATCAATCCACCGAGTGGGACTTTGACGTCCCGTTTTCTCGGTCCAGGCACAGCATCATGCAATCCAGCGCAGGAGCACTCCCGATGTCCACAACCACACCCCAGCTCGAGCAGGTCGACGTCCGCGGACCTCGATTCGCCGCGTGGGTCACCACCGGCGTTCTCGTACTCACGCTCATCCTCTCGACCTTCTCACTGCCCGCCGCCACCGTCGTTCTCGCACTGCAGGCCATAGTCTTCGCGGTCGGAGCGGTACTCGGCCCCAAGCGCAGCCCGTACGGCCAGATCTTCGGCAAGCTCGTCGCCCCGCGACTCTCGCCGGTCAGCGAACGCGAACCCGTGGCACCGCTGCGCTTCGCGCAGTTCGTCGGCCTCGTCTTCGCATTGGCAGGCACGGTCGGTTTCCTGGCCGGGTCGACGATCGTCGGCACCGTTGCCACCGGCTTCGCCTTGTTCGCGGCCCTGCTCAACGCCGCGTTCGGCATCTGCCTCGGCTGCCAGATCTATCCACTCGTCGCAAGGCTGCGGAATACCGGCCGCGCTACCACCGCGTGAAAACGCTTGCCCCACAACCCTGCTGAACCCCTGCTAGATAACGACCGATGCAAGACCACATCGAAAGGAACACCATGGCTCGCTCCGACGTCCTAGTCTCCGCTGACTGGGCTGAGCAGAACCTCAACACCCCCAAGACCGTTTTTGTCGAGGTGGACGAGGACACCAGCGCATACGACGGCGGCCACATCGAGGGTGCAGTCAAGCTCGACTGGCGCAAGGACCTCCAGGACGGCGTCCGACGCGACTTCCTGAACCAGGAGCAGTTCTCGGATCTGCTCTCCGCCAAAGGCATTGCGAACGACGACACCGTCGTTCTCTACGGTGGCAACAACAACTGGTTCGCCGCTTACGCGTACTGGTACTTCAAGCTGTACGGCCACCAGGACATCAAGCTGATCGACGGCGGCCGCAAGAAGTGGGAACTCGACGGACGCCCGCTCTCCAAGGACGCAGTCAACCGCGAAGCCACGCAGTACAAGGCCGAGACCCCCGACTTCTCGATCCGCGCTTTCCGCGACGAGGTCATCGACGCCATCGGCAGCAAGAACCTCGTCGACGTTCGTAGCCCTGACGAGTTCTCGGGCAAGATCCTCGCTCCCGCCCACCTTCCGCAGGAGCAGGCGCAGCAGCGTGGCCACGTCCCCGGAGCCATCAACATCCCGTGGAGCACCACCGCCAACGAGGACGGCACCTTCAAGTCGGACGACGACCTCGCCAAGCTGTACGCGGAAAAGGGCTTCGACGACACCAAGGAAACGATCGCCTACTGCCGCATCGGCGAGCGTTCGAGCCACACCTGGTTCGTCCTGCAGGAGATCCTCGGCAAGAACAACGTCAAGAACTACGACGGCAGCTGGGTCGAATACGGCTCACTCGTCGGCGCACCGATCGAATTGGGAGCCTGATCATGTGTGGAGCACCTACCCAGGGCCAGACCCTGCCTGCCGGCGTCGACGTCGAGAAGGAAACGGTCATCACCGGCCGCGTTCTCGCAGCTGACGGCCAGCCCATCGGAGGCGCATTCGTGCGTCTGCTCGACGGCTCCGGAGAGTTCACAGCCGAGGTCGTGGCATCGGGAACCGGCGATTTCCGCTTCTTCGCCGCTCCGGGCGAGTGGACCGTGCGTGCACTGTCCAGCTCGGGCAACGGCACCTCCACCGTCGCTCCCGAGGGCTCGGGCGTGCACAACGTGGACGTGACCGTCAGCAAGTAATTCCTGCTTTGTCAGGCGGCCCCGCACCCCTCCGGTGCGGGGCCTTCTGCATTCCGGCTCCCGATTTTTCCGGTCGGTCGCCGCGGTCTAAGATGTACCCGTGGTCATTTTCTTCGAGGTACTCCTCGCACTCGCATCCGTCATGATCGCTTGGTTCTCCGTGTACGTCGTGTACCGCTTGGTCACCGACGAGTCGTGAGTCAGGCTCCGGATTCAGGGTCCGACGCGACCGCTGACGATTCCGCCGCTGCAGGTGCCGTAAGGCGCGGCAGCGGGGACGAAGCTGTCGCCATCGCCGTCGAGCGCTCCAAGTCGACGGCGTCGCTCAACATTCCGACCCTGCCGGACCTTCCGTTGCCGGAGGACACCGCAAACCTGCGCCTCGGCCCGGACATCAATCCCGAACTCCTCGCGCTTCTCCCCCTCGTCGGTGTCTGGCGCGGCGAAGGTGAAGGACACGACGAGAACGGCGACTACGCCTTCGGTCAGCAGATCGTCATCTCGCACGACGGCGGCCCCTACCTCAATTGGGAGTCCAGATCTTGGCGCCTCGACGCCGAGGGCAAGTACGTGAGCCCCGATCTGCGCGAGAGCGGTTACTGGCGCATGGGCGGCGACGGCATCCCGGGCAGCGTCAACCAGGAAGTGGTCGAACTCCTGCTCAGCCACAGCTCCGGTGTCGTCGAAATGTACTACGGGCGCGCACTCACCCAGGCGTCGTGGGAACTTGCCACCGACGTGGTGATCCGCAGCCAGTCGGGTGCACTGTACGGCGGCGCGAAGCGTCTGTACGGCATCGTCGAAGGCGGCGACCTCGCGTACGTCGAGGAGCGGATCATGTCTGACGGTGGCCTGGAACCGCGTCTCTCGGCCCGCCTGACGCGCTACATCGGCTAGCTCTGCTGTGCGCCTTTATTAACCCCCGGCGGTTAATAAAGGCGCACAGCAGATTTATCCACAGGCACCGACAAATTCCACAGGCGGGCTTCGGAGCGGCATCTTCGACCGATTCTTGTCGGTCCGCGATCTGACGGTATTCGCATGAGCTGCGACTACATCGATCCTGATCTCCGAAGACTCTTCGACTTCCAACACGGACTCGCGACCAATAAACAACTACGCCCTTTCGGCTATTCACCGCGGCGCATCCAACATCTGGTCGAATCGGGTCAATGGACTTCCGTCCTCCACGGCGTTCAATCCAGCACCAACGGCCCGCTCAACCGAGCAATGATTCTCGAGGCCGCCCTTCTGTTCGGCGGCGGAGAGACCTACCTGAGTCACCGGACGGCAGCTGAAGAGTGGGGACTCACGCACATCGAGTCCGAACTGCCGGTCCACATCACGGTCCGATACGGCAGATCCTCGCGCTGTCAGAGTCCGACGGTCAGACCCGAACGCTCCCCGGCGCGCCCCGTTCCGTTGGGGTGGTCCACTGCCCATCCCGGAGTGATCGTTCATCGTTCACGCGCTCAGGCCCACATCGGCGTTGCCACTCAGCCTGCTCGTACTTCGCTGGCCGACACCGCAATTGACCTGGCGGTTGCAGAGCCGTCGGCTCGCGACGCCGCTCGTTCTCTGGTTCGCTCGGCCACGGCGTGCAAAGTGTCACGGATGGAATTGCGCACCCGAATGGAATGCCGACGGCCGAGGCGATATGTCAAAGCGCTGTCCTCGACATTGGACCTGTTGGATCGCGGTGTCCAGTCGGTACTCGAGCATCGCTACGCAATCGAGGTCGAGCGAGCACACGGTTTGCCGGAAGCACGACGGCAATCGCCGGTCCTCGTCGATGGGAGAACTTTCTACGAGGACGTCGACTACCGCAATTGCGGTGTCGCACTGATCGTTCGACTCGACGGATTTGCCTTCCACTCTTCTCGGGCGACTGCGCTGCGGGATCGTCGGCGAGGAAACGCATCCGAACTGTCAGGCAACGCCACACTGGTCTTCGGTTGGGAGGAGGTGGAGGGGGCCTCGTGCCGAACTGCAGCCGAGGTCAGAGCGATCCTCGAGCGCGGTGGATGGTGGGGGCCTAATCCTTGTCCACGCTGTGCGCCTTAATTAACCGCCGGGGGTTGATAAAGGCGCACGGCACGAAGCGACCCCCGAGCCACACCCACGCTTTCGCGCGGATCCCGGTCGGACTGATCGGGGGCTCGGGGGTCGGGTGGCTGCCTGGGATTCGCCGGCCGCTCACGCGGTAAGTGAATTCCATCAGCGATTGCGGCTAGCTGGCAGCCACCTCACGCGTCCGTCTGTACTTCAATTTCAGACCACCTCCTTCCTTGTGTACAGGAGAAAGTACGCCCACTTCACGATGACGGCAACGTATTTTCCACAGAAACTCTTCCGACGCATATCACCTGGTCAGCTGTTGTGCCGTCCGGAAGTTGGTGGGTGACGACAACAACGGTTCGCGAAGAATCGACCAGCGTTGCGTCGCGACTGAGCAACTCGCGGAGCAACTGATCGCCCGCCTCCGCGTCCATGTGCTCGGTCGGCTCGTCGAGCAGCAGCACCTCCGCAGGCGAGACGATCGCGCGCGCCAACAGCAACCGACGACGCTCACCGCCCGAAACCGCTCGCATGCCGCCGACCAGGTAGGTGTCGAGCCCTCCCGGCAGTTCCGACAGCCAGTCGCCGAGACCAACTGCGGCAAGTGCCTTCTCCGCGTCCTCGGCGGTGAGGTCACCCCGCGCAACGCGCAGGTTCTCGAGTACCGACGTCTCGAAGAGGTGTGCGTCTTCGGCGAAGTACCCGACGTGCCTGCGCAGTTCGGCCGGATCGACTTCCGAAACATCCACTCCGCCAACGCGAACTGTTCCCGCGATAGGCGGCAGCAGTCCCGCCATCGTCATCAGCGCGGTGGTCTTTCCGGATCCGCTCTCGCCGACGACGGCAACACGAGCACCGCGAGGAAGATCCACCGACAGCGGTTCGGTCACCTTTCCCCCGGGCCAACCCGCCCGCAACGCGTGCACACTCAGGACCCCGTCCTCCGGCCACGCACGATTTCCTTCAACGTGTTCGGCGTCGGCTCGATCGAGTACCGCCATGATGCGTGCCGACGCCAGCCGCGCCTTGGTCAATGCCACCGCCGCGCTGGGCAGTATCGCGGTTCCCTCGAAAGCCGACAGCGGAAGCAGTACAAGGATTCCCATGGACATCGGTGACATGTCGGTGGTTCCGTACAGCGTAATTCCGATCAACAGGGCACCGAGGACGCTCACGCCGATTGCCAGGGGCGTCGCCGGGGCGGCAAAGGCACTCGGTACCGCCGCGCGATCGGTTGCATCGACCACCTCGTTCTCGGCGGACACAGCCTCGCTCACCGCCTGATCCAAGCGACCCGATACCCGGAGCTCGGCGGAATGGTCGAGGGCGGTCACCGCGGACTCACTGAATCGCGCTGCGGCAGCAGAACTGTCGGCCTCGGCGAGACGAGCAGCACGAGCCGAAAGCCAGGGTGCCGCGATCCCGGACACCGCCAGCGCAACAGCCAGGATGAGCGCGGCCGGAACCGAGATGAACAACAGGATTCCCACCGCAGCAAACGCGAGGACAATCGAGACCGCAATCGGGATCAGTGCTTTGACGACGACGTCGCCCAGTGCATCCACGTCGGCGCCCGTACGTGAGAGCAGGTCACCGCGTCGTAGTCCGGCTGCTGCCGCGGGATCTCCTGCGGCCAACTGCTGGTAGATCCTCGATCGCGCCGCGGTGGTTCCGCGCAACGCGACGTCGTGCGTCGTCAATCGTTCGAGATAGCGGAAGACACCACGTGAGATTCCCAATGCGCGTACGGCAACTACCGCAACACTGAGATCGAGAACGGGGGGCATCTCCCAAGCACGCGTGATCAACCATGCGGACAGCGCGGCCAAGGCGAGTGCGCTACCGAGTGTTGCCACACCCGCCGCTACCGCCGTCAGTACGCGTCGTGGCCGAAGTTCCAGTAGCCGCAGAGCACGCAGAAGCGGATCGTGAGCGTCACTTCTCATGAGCGCGCACCTCGACGATCCGGTCAGCTGCGGCAAGCACACTCGGACGGTGGCCGATCACGACAACGGTGTCGCCACGCTCCGCCCGTGCTCTCAGAGAAGCCAACACTGTCCCTTCCGAATCCGAGTCGAGGTGAGCGGTGGGTTCGTCCAGGACAAGAACTGCGCGGTCCGAGGCAAGCACGCGTGTCAGTGCCAGCCGTTGCCGCTGCCCCAAAGACAGACCTGTACCGCCGACGCCGATCACGGTCTCGACGCCCGCAGGCAGCTCGGCCAGTACCGCGTCGAATCCCGTCGCAGCAGCGGCGTGGGTCAGTGCTTGCGCATCGACGACCCCGGTGAGATCGAGATTTTCACGAACGGTGCCGGGTAGGAGGACCGGATGCTGGGGAAGCCAGGCCAACTGACTCCACCACGCGTGCTCGTCCAGGTCTCGGACATCGACGCCGGCGACCGTCACACGCCCACTGCTCGGTTCGATCAACCCGAGCAGCGCGTGCACTGCCGTCGACTTGCCGCAGCCGTTGGGACCGGTGAGCACGGTGATCGCCCCTGGCGATGCCACGGCGGAAAGTCGAGACGGTGCGACTCCCCCACGAGAGGCCACACCGAGTCCGTCGAAGACGATGTCGGCGCCTCGAGCGACCACCGTCGTGCTACCACCCTCCGGCGCGGCAGAATCCGCCTCGATAACCTCGAATGCCTTGTCGGCTGCCGCCATTCCGTCCTCGGCGGCGTGGAACTGGGTTCCCACCATCCGAAGTGGCAGGTACACCTCGGGGGCGAGGATCAACGCGACTATCCCCGGCTCGAGTGACATGTCGCCGTACACCAGTCGCAAGCCGATACTCACGGCCACCAACGCGACGCAGAGCGTTGCGAGCAGTTCCAGCACCATCGAGGACAGGAACGCGACGCGGAGAGCTGACATCGTCGTTCTCCGATGAGCGTCACCGAGTTCACGGACGCGCTCGGCAGGACCTTGCTGACGACCGAGCGCCCGCAGCGTCGGCAAACCGGCAAGGAGATCGAGCAGTTGCGAAGACAACGTGGTCATCGCTGCCAGCGTCTTCTCCGACTTACCCTTTGTCAGCAGGCCGATCAGAATCATGAAGATGGGGATCAGCGGCAGCGTCACGAAGATGATGACCGCAGACGTCATGTCCTGCACCGCAATGACTATCAGGGTGATGGGTGTCAGCGTCACCGACAAGACCAGGGCCGGAAGGTATCCCGTCAGGTACGGACCAAGGCCGTCGACACCTCGGGTGACCACGGTCGCGATCTCGTCACGCCGCGGATCCAGATCGCGAGGACTCATCGCCGTCGCCGACGTCAGCACGCCGTTCTTGATCTCGGCAACGACGCGAGTCGACGCCCGGTGCGCATACCTGGTCTGCAGCCAGGTCCCCAGAACTCGGACCGCCACAGCTGCGGCGAGAACAACCAATTCGGTTGTCCACGAGGAAACATCCACAGTTCGAGTGGTGATCACTCCGGCCAGCACCCGGCCGATCATGAGCGCCGCGACGATGACCATCACGACGTTCACCATCGACAGAGCAACAGTCAGGATCAGGTAGCCGCGCGCAGAAGCGGAATGTCGCCACAGCCGCGGGTCGATCGGCCCCCGGCGACGCTCCCGAGTGGTGGGAGCGTCGCCTACTTCGATTGTCACGTGAATTCGACCGTCAGTTCTTTCGTGTTTCGAATGTGTCGTGATTCAGGGTTCGTGACTACCACGTCTTCTCCTTGAATCGGAGACCGATCGACGCCGGAATCTGCTTGGAGGAGATGCGCTGTCGGAACACCCAGTACGTCCAGCCCTGGTAGATGATCACCACCGGTGTCATGAATGCCGCGGCCCACGTCATCACCTTGAGCGTGTACGGACTCGACGACGCGTTCTCGATGGTCAGGCTGTACGCCGGATCAAGCGTCGACGGCATGACGTTCGGGAACAGCGAGGCGAACAGCAGCACGACAGTGGCGATGACGGCCACACAGGTGAGAACGAAAGCCCAGCCTTCGCGCTCGGCCCGCGTCAGGAAGACGACGCCGATCAGTGCCGCAGCAGCGGCGGCTACCAGAATCCACGTCCATCCCTTGCCGTAGGCGAGTTGCGTCCAGAGGACGAATCCGCCGGCGACCGGAATAGCCGGAATTGCCAGTCGTGCGGCAATTTTCACGGCGTCTTCACGAACCTCGTCGGCACTCTTGAGTGCCAGGAACACTGCGCCGTGGAGAGCGAACACCAGCGCGGTGGTCAGACCGCCGAGCAGCGCGTACGGATTGAGCAGATCGAAGAATCCCGACTCGACCTGCTTGTCGGCGTTGATCGCCACGCCCCGAACGATGTTCGCGAAAGCCACGCCCCAGAGAACTGCCGGGACCCAGGAGCCGAAGATGATGCCCCAGTCGCAACGCTGACGCCATTTGTCGTCGTCGATCTTGCTTCGCCATTCGATGGCACAGATACGAACGATCAAGGCCACCAGGATGATCAGCAGCGGTAGATAGAACCCGGAGAACAACGTCGCGTACCACTCCGGGAATGCCGCGAACATCGCGCCACCGGCGGTGATCAGCCACACTTCGTTGCCGTCCCACACCGGGCCGATCGTGTTGAGCGCCACCCGTCGACGCGTATCGGCCGGGAGGTCACTGCCTCTGCCGACGATCGGCATGAGCATCCCGACACCGAAGTCGAACCCTTCGAGGACGAAGTACCCGATGAACAGTACTGCGACGAGCACGAACCATACTTCTTGAAGTCCCATGATCGCCTCCTAGTACGCGAACGACAGTTGTTTGGGCTTGTCCGGATCTTCCGGCTCGTCATGATCTGCATCGCCTGGTGGATGCATGTCGTGCTCCAACGGGCCTTCCTTCGCGTACCGCACGATCAGCTTGAACCAGACGACTCCCAGCGCTCCGTACAGCAGGGTGAAGGTGATCAGCGAAGCCCAGACGGTAGCCGACGCGTGGTCCGAAACACCTTGGTCGACAGTAAGTCTGATCATGTCGACGCCGGTCGGGTTGGGATGCACCACCCAGGGCTGACGGCCCATCTCGGTGAAAATCCAACCGGCGCTGTTCGCCATGAACGGAGTGGGGATCGCGACCAGGCTGAGTATTCCGAACCACTTCTGGTCCGGGACCCGCCCCTTACGAGTGACCCACAGTCCCGCGAGAGCCAGTGCTGCCGAACCGGCGGCGAGGCCGATCATGGCGCGGAAAGACCAGTACGTGACAAAGAGATTCGGTCGGTAGTTACCCGGTCCGAAGTCCTGCTCCGCCTGCTCCTGCAGTTGGTTCACGCCTTGCAGTTCGACGCCGGTGAACTTGCCCTCGGCCAACCATGGAAGAACGAACGGCACCTTCAGAACGTGCGTCACGCTGTCACAGTTGTTGTGAGTGCCGATAGTGAGGATCGAGAAGTCCGGATCCATCTCGGTGTCGCACAGCGATTCCGCCGACGCCATCTTCATGGGTTGCTGCTGGAACATGAGCTTGCCTTGGACGTCACCGGTATAGATGATGCCGATTCCGGCCACGATCATGACGAGCAACGCGAATCGTGTTGCCGGGCGGTACATCGTCCGTGCGTCGGCTTCGAGGCGCTCGGCTTCGGCGGCCTCAGCCTGCTTGGCGCGGCGCATGTTCCGCACCATCCACCAACCACTGATGCCGGCGACGAACGTCGCCGCTGTCAGGAAGGCGCCGGCAACCGCGTGCGGGAAGGCAGCGAGAGCGGTGTTGTTGGTCAGCAGCTCCCAGATACTGGTGAGCTCGGCACGACCCGTTTCAGGGTTGTACGTCGCACCGACCGGATGCTGCATGAACGAGTTGGCCGCGATGATGAAGAATGCCGACGCGTTGACGCCGATCGCCACGAGCCAAATGCACGCCAGGTGTACAAGTTTGGGCAGCCTGCCCCAACCGAAGATCCAGAGTCCGATGAAGACGGACTCCATGAAGAAGGCGACGAGGCCTTCCAATGCGAGCGGAGCTCCGAAGACGTCACCGACGAATCGCGAGTACTCGCTCCAGTTCATGCCGAACTGGAACTCCTGCACGATGCCGGTGGCTACACCGAGTGCGAAGTTGATGAGGAAAAGCTTGCCGAAGAACTTGGTGAGCCGATACCAGTGGTCCTTTTTGGTGACCACCCACATCGTCTGCATGATCGCGATCATCGGCGCAAGTCCGATGGTCAGCGGAACAAGGATGAAGTGGTAGACGGTAGTGATACCGAACTGCCACCTGGAGACGTCCAAAGTATCCATTGGCTACTCCGAGAGTAGGGCCCTGGGACAGGCTTCGGGGTTCGAGACGCGGGCAGTCGCTCGGCCCCTGCGGACACGGTACTGCTGTCCGGTTTGGACCGCAGGACTTTGCTACTACCAAATGTAGTAGAGACCTGTCGCGATTCCTATTCGCCTATCGCCCTGCTGAATCCGAATCAATTGCACGTTCAACCAATTCAGCGAATTCCCCGGAGACCTTCGGCTCTGGCAATGTGAGCCCGTCGAGTGTATGGACGCGTGCGGCCAGCGTGACGCTCGAAACCATCCACACTCCGTCGGCCGCAATCAAATCCGCAGGTCGGAGGGTTTCGTATCGGCAATCGAAGCGAGCACTGCCGGCAACGTCGAACAGGGCGCGCTGCGTAGTGCCCATCAAAATGCCCTGTGCGGGAGGCGGTGTGATCAAAGTCCTGTCCCGAACGATCACCACCGTCGAGCGTGGCCCCTCCAACACATTGCCCTCGGAACTGACGAAGATCACATCGTCAGCACCCAAATTCGCCGCATATCGAAGCGCTGCCATGTTGGTTGCGTACGACAACGTCTTCGCGCCCAGTAGCTGCCAGGGTGCCCGGGCAGAGAGATCGACAGAGAAACCTCGCTCGAGAGTCATCACCGACAACCCCGATTCGCGGACCTGTCTGACCCGATCGGCCACCGGACCGACCATCACGAAGGCTGTCGGCTTGTCACCGCTCTCACGGCCGCGGGTCAGAACAAGACGAAGAGCGCCTTCCTTCTCGGTCCCCCACTCCTCGGCAGCCATCTCGATCGCCAGACGCCAATCATCGAGAACGGGAGCGGGCAGACCGAGTGCCCGCGCGCTCAGAACCAGTCGACTCAGGTGTCCCTCGACCACCCGGGCGCGGCCGTCGCGTACCAACAGCGTCTCGAAGACTCCGTCGCCGCGCACCACCGCCAGGTCGTCGGCGTGCAGAAACGGTGCGTCAGCATCGAGCACCTCATGGTCGAGAGTCACCAATACGCGATCAGGCATGCCATCAACCCTAACGATCCGCCAAGCCGCCGGGGCCGCCCTGTAACCGCGATCCCGCCCACACTCCTAGACTGGTCTCGTGGTCGACAACGCTCTTGTGCCCAACAGCCCACTTCTGACTTCCCCCGGCGCGGTCACCGCACCGGACGGTTCGGCCGACATCGGTGTCGCGTGGCACTACGGCGATCCCCTCGGCGAACAGCGAACCGCGCAGCGCGCAGCAGTGGTGGTCGACCGCAGTCACAGATTCGTGATCGCCATTCCCGGCGACGAACGCCTCACGTGGCTGCACACGATTTCGAGCCAGCACATCGCCGCGCTCCCCGACGGCAAGAGTGCCGAGAACTTGAGCCTGGACGTCAACGGACGCGTCGAGCACCACTTCGTGCAGACGGACCTGGCAGGTGTCACCTGGATCGACACCGAGGCGAACCGCGGACCCGACCTTCTCTCCTTCTTGAAGAAGATGGTGTTCTGGTCCAAGGCCGAACCTCGAGACGGCAACGAACTCGCGGTCCTGAGCCTGATCGGACCCGAAGCGTCAACTGTCCTCGCCGCACTCGAGGTTCAGACACCCACCGAGGCCTACGACGCTCACGCCTTGGCCGACGGCGGATTTGTCCGCCGCATGCCGTGGCCTACCGAGAACTCTTTCGATCTTCTCGTCCCACGTGAGCAACTGGCAGCGTGGTGGACCAGGCTGACCGATGCCGGCGCCAAGCCCGCCGGCAGTTGGGCCTTCGAGGCACTGCGCGTCGAAGCGACGAGGCCTCGCCTCGGACTGGACACCGACGAACGGACCATCCCGCACGAGGTCCACTGGATCGGTGGGCCGGCCGAGCACGGCGCCGTCCACCTCGACAAGGGGTGCTACCGCGGTCAGGAAACCGTCGCCCGAGTTCACAATCTCGGCAAGCCCCCGCGCCATCTCGTCATGTTGCACCTCGACGGCAGCGCCGAAGCCGTCCCGGAACCGGGTGACCCGATCACGGCGGGCGGACGGGCCGTCGGACGCGTCGGGACCGTCGTCAATCATCACGAGCTCGGCCCCATCGCACTCGCTCTGATCAAGCGGAACATCCCGGTCGACACCGAACTGATGGCCGGCCCCAGCGCTGCGTCCATCGATCCGGATTCGATCGTCGCGGACGACGCACCCCAGGCCGGACGTGAGGCTGTCAACCGATTGCGCGGAAAGTGACGGGCACGGTCGACGCGGTCTGCGTCGTCCACACCGAACGTGACAGTGGCGTCAGGCGAGTCCCCCGTACCGCGATCGACAAGCGTCCCGTCGACGGCCGCGTCGCGGTAGGACGACTCGGTCTGGGTGGCGACTACGTCTGCGACACCGAGTTCCACGGCGGTGCCTTCCAAGCTGTCTACGCGTATCAGCGCGACGAAGCGCAGCGTTGGTCGGACGAATTGGGCCGACCTCTCGGCCCCGGATGGTTCGGCGAGAATCTTCACATCAGCGGGATGCTCGTCACGGACGCCGTGATCGGCGAGCGTTGGCACATCACCGGAGCCGAGGCGTCGGACGTTCTCGAACTCGAGGTGACCGCGCCCCGCGTCCCGTGCGGCACCTTCGGCATCTGGGCCGCGGAAAAGGGCTGGGTCAAAAGATTCACCGAGCGGACCGACGTCGGCGCCTACCTTCGCGTCAACCGGACCGGCACGATCGCCGCGGGCGATTCGGTCACCCGAGTCCACGTACCGGATCACGGAGTGACTGTTCGAGAGGTCTTCGCCGGAACGGATCCTGAGCGGCTTCGACGGCTCCTCGCAGAACACACCGACCTTGCACCGAACGTCACCGCGCGCGTCCAGAGGTTCATCGAACAAGCAGAAGCGCAGGTGCACTCGTGAGTATCGAATTGGTGGAAGTGGTCCGCTCCGGATTCCGCGAATGCGTGCATCGCGGATCGGCCGTCATTCTCGGCGCCGACGGCGAGGTCGTTGTCGGACTCGGGGAAATTCACACACCCATCTACCCGCGCTCGGCGAACAAGCCGCTGCAAGCCGTCGCTGCGCTTCGTAACGGCTTTGCACCCACCAGCCCGGAAGAGCTGGCCGTCGCGTCGTCCTCACATGCGGGCGAGGCCGATCACATCGAACTGGTCGCAGCGCTTCTCGCTCGCTACCAACTCGGTGTCGACCAGTTGCAGTGCCCCTCCGATCTGCCGGGCAACGAACTGGCCCGAGCCGAACTGATCGCAGCGGGCGAGCTTCCCAGCCCGATCTACATGACCTGCTCGGGCAAGCACTCCGCGATGCTCGCCACGTGCGTCGTGAACGACTGGCCGCTCGAGACGTACATGGAGCCGACTCATCCCCTCCAACTCGCGATCCAGGAGACGATCTTCGATCTCAGCGGCGAGGAAGAGCAGGAACTCGGCATCGACGGTTGTGGTCTCCCGATCGTGCCGCTCTCGCTCACGAACCTGGCTCGGGCATTCGGACGCCTGCCATCGGCTGAGCCCGACTCACCCGAACGAGCTGTGGCCGACGCGGTCCGCGAGAACCCCTTCCTCGTCTCGGGCACCGGCCGCAACGATCAGCGTCTGATGTCCGCAGTGCCGGGTCTGTTCTCCAAGACCGGATACGACGGCATCTACGCCGGAGCGCTTCCCGACGGTTCCGCTTTCGCCCTCAAGATCGACGACGGTCACGAGCGGGCGCTCCTGCCCTTGGCGGCAGCTCTGCTCAAGCGGATGAACACCGAGTGGACCGAGGAGTTGGCGGCTCTCGCATCCGCTCCGGTCTTCGGCGGCGACGCCCGAGTGGGGACGATTCGCGCAATTCCCGGAAACTTCTGAGCAGTTCTCACAAAGTTCTGACGAGTTCTTTCAGCATCCTGGCAGCTCGCGGCCATAGTGAGAGCAATCAGACACGGCGGTGAGGCCTTCGTGGAAGCGGAAGCGACTTTTCCACGCTAGAGTGTGTGTCAGGAAACTTACACACTCAAACGGGGCCGCCAAATTCCCCAGGCCGCCCCGCGAAAGCGCGAGGGGGTCAGCCATGGGCCGCGGCCGGGCTAAGGCAAAGCAGACCAAGGTTGCACGCGAATTGAAATACAGCGTACCGACCACGGATTTCGACAGCCTGCAAAGAGAGCTCGCAGGTGGATCGACCAACTCGCATCGGAGCAGTGTCCGATCGGACCAGACTTCCGATAGGGAAGGGCATGCGCGAGAGGACGACTACGACGACTGGCGGCGTTGACCGCGCACTGCCACCGCGCAGACTGTGAAATGAGGAAGAGCTGATCGCTCTTCCTCATTTTTGCGTTCGATTTTCCGCCTCGCGCCTACTTGTACGGACACACAAAACTGCCCCACCGGATCTCTCCGACGGGGCAGCTGACGTTGCGGTCTAGAAGCGCGGGTGGTCTCCGGCCAGGAACGCACGCTCTGCAGCGGCGTCCGACGCCTTCTTGACGCTACCGAGCGTCCAGCAGTCGATGTGGCGTGCGGTGAGGACGGCAAGTGCGCGGTCGACGTCCTCGGGTGCGACGACGGCGACCATGCCGACGCCCATGTTGAACGTCTGCTCCATCTCGGCGCGCTCGACGCGTCCGCGCTGCGCGATCATGGCGAAGACCGGAGCGGGGCTCCAGGTTCCGCGATCGAGTTCGGCGACCAAGCCCTTGGGCATGACGCGCGCGAGGTTGTTGGCGAGGCCGCCACCGGTGACGTGGCAGAACGTGCGCACGTCGGTCTCGGCAGCGAGTGCCAGGCAGTCCTTGGCGTAGATCTTGGTGGGCTCGAGCAGCTCCTCACCGAGCGTGCGGCCGAACTCGTCGACGTGTGCGCTCAGGTTCATGCGGTCGATCTCGAGCAGGACCTTGCGGGCCAGTGAGTAACCGTTGGAGTGCAGTCCCGAAGAACCCATCGCGATGACGACGTCGCCGGGGCGAACGCGATCCGGTCCGAGCAGCTTCTCTGCCTCCACGACGCCGACACCGGTGGCGGAAAGGTCGTAGTCACCGTCGGCCATGATGCCGGGGTGCTCGGCGGTCTCGCCGCCGAGGAGAGCGCAGCCGGCCTGGATGCAGCCCTCGGCGATTCCGCTGACCAATTCCGCGACGCGCTCGGGGATGACCCGGCCGACGGCGATGTAGTCCTGGAGGAACAGCGGCTCGGCGCCACAGACGACGAGGTCGTCGACAACCATGGCGACGAGGTCGAGTCCGACCGTGTCGTGCTTGTCCATCGCCTGCGCGACAGCGAGCTTGGTTCCGACGCCGTCGGTCGATGCGGCGAGCAACGGCTCCTTGTAGTCACCCTTGAGGGAGAACAAGCCGGCGAAACCACCGAGACCACCCATGACCTCGAGGCGGCTGGCCTTCTTGGCCAGAGGGGCGAAGAGTTCCACCGCCCGGTCGCCTGCGGCGATATCGACTCCTGCTGCCGCGTAGGAGGCGCCTGCGGTGCGGTGACTGTCCTCGGTCATCGGGTTACTACTCCAGCCTTGTATTTCTCGCGAGCACGTATTGCTCGTGCACAGGTAAGTGGTCTTGCAATGTGAAGTGTTTGCAATCCTCGTGACGCGAGATGGATCGTTCGACTCGAGACCCAGAGCGCGCACACAAATACCGACGATTACGCCCATACGCTACCGGACCGGCCCCCTCGGTGAGACCTCGCGTACCCCGAGACGTCAGTTCTGCAGCCGCGCACCGATCGAGGCGTGCAGTGCGCGCAGACTGTTCTGCCCGAGTGCGACCGTCTCGGATTCGATGTGTTTGAGGAGGTGTCCGTCGTGGACGACCTTCTCGCTCGACTGGATCAGTACCGTCCCGGCTCCGGTGAAATCGAACTGGCGTTCTTCGCCGGTATTCGCGCCGAACATGCTTCCGCGAACCGCGCCCAGGAAGCTCTGCATCCAGTCGGCATCGAAGTGGTGGGACGGCGACGGGCAGTCGGCCCAACCCACCAACGCCTGCGGGTCGATGCGCAGCGGCGGCTCCGCGAACATGACCGGGCCATTGGACGACGCCAGGAACTTGCCTGTCCCCAGTAGCGTCAAAAAGCCTGGGACGATGGACTGTTTGAGGTCCAGGCTCGTCTCGAAGGCGAGGAGATTGGCCGCGCGAATCGTGAGGTTGCCGTCGTCGAGGTCGTAGGAATTGATGTTGAATCCGCGGTCCCCGAGGATCAACTTGCCCTGTCCCTGAGCGAGCACCCAGTCGTCCGCGTAGAGCGGTGAAGAAAACCTGGCCGCGACGATCGCCGTCATGCTCGTGCGCCCGAGCGGCTCGAAGTTGATGTTTCCGTAGTACGCGATCATCGCACCCTTGGACGTGAACCACGGTTGTCCGGCCATCTCGACGCAGAAGGCGTAGTCGTTGCCCGGGACGTTGTCGTTGGCGGGCAGAGATGCCGGATTGTGAATTTCGATACCCATGCTCTGTGCCCTCTCAGAACTTCTGCTCGGACGCCTGGACCCAGACGGTGCCGGCGCCGGTCATCTTCAGCTGGATGGACTCCCCCGAGCCCTTGCCGACGGCCTCGCGCCAACCGACGTTCGCGGAGATGTCGACGTTGATCTGACCGATGTGGCACACGTATGCCTGCGGGTCGACGACGACCTGAGGATTGTTCGGACCGACCTGCAACGGAATCGCGCCCCCGTGCGAGAGAACCGCGACGCTTCCCTGGCCGTGCAACTGCGTCGTGAACAGTCCTTGACCGGTCATGGCGCCGCGTACGGCTCCGCGCACACCGCCCTGCGACGTGAGAGCGACTATCGAACTCTGGAGGTAACCGTCGTGTGCGAGGAGTCGGTCGGCTTCGACGGTGAGCATTGACGACCCGTCGAGGTGGATGACCTCGACGTACAAGCCGGCGTGCCCGTAGAAGACCTCACCGTTTCCCTCGGCCGCCATCATGCGTGCGTGTTCGCCGGACATCATGCGGCCGGCCATCCCGGCGATCCCGCCCATGTTCGGCATGGCGCCGGGCCCACCGCCCATGCTGTGCGGGATGAAGCGGACGTCGCCGGTGTAGTAGAGCATCGACCCGGTGCGGGCGAGCACGTTCTGTCCCGGTGCGAGGGTCGACTTGACGACCTTGCTGTTCACCAATTCCAACGGCATGGGTCAGCGCTCCTCAGGCTGGATGTAAACGACACCGGATCCGTCGAATCGCAGCGAGAACGCTTCACCGCTGCCACCGCCGATCGCGGAGCGCCAGGTGACGTCGGTGACGAAGCTCTGGTTCAGCTGACCGCGGTGAGCGACGAAGGCGTCGGGATCGGCAACCAGCGGATACTGCGGGCTGACTTCGAGCGCGATGATCGGTCCGCCCTTCGACAGCACCGCCACCAGACCGGTGCCGCTGACGACCGTCGTGAACAAGCCCTGTCCGGAACCTGCGCCGCGGAGGCCGGCAAATTTCACATCGGTTCGCAGCTGTCCGACCAGTGCGAGCAATTGTGAGGCTTCGACGTGCAAAGCGTCGTTGTTGAGCTCGATGATCGTGATGTCCTGGGCGTCGACCGCGAAGTAGACGGTGCCTTGTCCGCTGACTTCCATCAGGGACAGTGATTCACCTGCCGCCTTCTGTTTCAGCGCGGCACGCAGCCCGCCGCCACCGCCCATTCCGGCGTTCTTGAAGGTGATCGCACCCTCGTACGCCACCATCGAGCCGTTGATCGCTTTGATGGTGTCCCCCACCAGGTCTGCGACCAGGACCCGGTGCCCATCCATTCTCAGTTGCGCCACGGAGGGCACTATGCCAGATGCTCACGACGTATGCCGTGTCGTGGAACAGAAAGTCGTGAACAGAAAATCTGCCGCCCACATGCTGTGGACGGCAGATTCTCGGCTGTCGAATTTCAACGATTCTGATGTTCAGGGGCGGCTGAGCGCGCTCGCATTGTCGTTGTCGCGAGTGGCCGTCGAACCTGCGGTGCTCTCGAGCATCCCCTCGAGGACGTTCTTGCCGATCGAGGTTTCCTTGGGAAGCGCGATCGGGTAGGTCCCGTCGAAGCACGCGGCGCACAGACGGCTGGCCGGCTGCTCGGTGGCGGCGATCATGCCCTCGGTGGAGATGTATCCGAGGGTGTCAGCTCCGATGGAACGACGCACGCCGTCGAGCATTTCCTCGAACGTCGCGTCCTGTCCGCCTGCGCCGTTGGCAATCAACTCGGCCGGTGAGGCGAAGTCGATACCGTAGAAGCAGGGCCACTTGACCGGCGGCGAGGCGATACGGACGTGAATTTCGAGGGCGCCGGCTTCGCGGAGCATCCGGATGAGCGCACGCTGAGTGTTACCGCGGACGATCGAATCGTCCACCACCACAAGCCGCTTGCCGCGGATGACTTCCTTGAGCGGGTTGAGCTTGAGCCTGATACCGAGCTGACGGATCGTCTGCGACGGCTGGATGAAGGTACGGCCGACGTAGGCGTTCTTCATCAAACCCTGGCCGTAAGGAATGCCCGAACCCTGGGCGTACCCGACGGCTGCGGGGGTGCCGGACTCGGGAACAGGGATGACCAGATCACCTTCGGCGGGATGCTCGCTGGCGAGCAGACGGCCGATCTCGACGCGGGTCGAGTGGACCGAACGGCCACCGATGACGCTGTCGGGACGCGCGAGGTAGACGTACTCGAAAACACAGCCCTTGGGAGTCGGATTCGCGAAACGTGAGGAGCGAACGCCGTCGGCGTCGATCGCAAGCAGCTCACCGGGTTCGATGTCGCGAACGAACGACGCACCGACGATGTCGAGTGCTGCCGTCTCGCTGGCGACTACCCAACCGCGGTCGAGTCGACCGAGGCAGAGCGGGCGGATGCCGTGCGGATCGCGCGCTGCGTACAGCGTGTGCTCGTCCATGAAGGTGAGGCAGAACGCGCCCTCCAACGTGGGAAGCAATTCCATTGCGGCCTGTTCGATGGTGCTGTCGCCGGCAGCGTGTGCCAGGAGACCACCGATGAGGTCGGAGTCGGAAGTCGCTGCGTTGGGGCGCTTGTCGTTGACCAGGCCGGCTGCACGGGTGCGGCTCGCGAGTTCAGCGGTGTTGACCAGGTTGCCGTTGTGGCCGAGCGCGATGCCGGTACCGGCAGTGGTGGTACGGAAGATGGGCTGCGCGTTCTCCCACGTCGTGGAACCGGTGGTGGAGTAACGGCAATGTCCGACGGCGACGTGACCTGGCATCGCTGCGAGGGTCTGCTCGTCGAATACCTGGCTGACCAGGCCGAGATCCTTGAACACCAGCACCTGGGAGCCGTCGGCTACCGCAATGCCGGCAGCTTCTTGACCACGGTGCTGAAGTGCGTACAGGCCGTAATAAGTGAGCTTCGCCACATCCTCTCCCGGCGCCCAGACGCCGAATACACCGCATTCTTCGCGGGGCTCGTTCTCGTCCTCGTCGGACGGGTTCGAAGCGAGGAGATTTGGACTGTTGACCGACAGATCGGCACGAGTCACCGGGCGCTCCCTTTGTGGGCAGGGGTTGGGGGGCATCCACAGTCTACGGCCATTTTGGGACTCACTTCCCCTGAGGGCTGCCTTGGGTCTCAGATCACGCCGAAGCGAACCGGATGGTCTCTCTCTGTTACTGCGTCAACCACTCTGTCACTACGCCAACCCCTCTGTTGCTAGGTCAACCGCAGCAGTGGGAGCCAGTGCGCAATTTCGGGAGCGCGGCTACCTGAGGCGTCGACTCGTCCGTCACCTGAGGCCTCGGAGAACTCGAGCAGTCCGGTGACCATCTGCAACCACGTCCGAGCGTCCGTCTCGACGACGTTGGGCGGGGTTCCGCGCGTGTGACGCGGACCTTCGATGCATTGCACCGCAACAAACGGTGGGACCCGCACCTCGACGCTCGATCCGGGGGCGATCTGTTCGAGAGTGCGCGCACTCATCTTCACTGCCGCACCGAGTTCACTGCGCGAAGGCTTCGGCAGTTCCGGATCTCGAAGCCACGGGCCGACGGCCAGGACGGCGGCACGAAATTCGGCGGGGTCGACGGCGCGGCGGGGCGGCATCAGTTCACTCCCTGTCTGCGAGTAGCGATACGAACGGCAAGTGCGCCACCGGCATTCGTGGCCAGGTGCAGCAGGGCGGGGGCAAGTACGCTGCCGCCACGGCGGTGCAGCCACTCGAACAGCAATGCCGAAGCGCCGGTGAACGCCACGGCTGCGGGAACGTTGTCGCCGGCACCGCGGGCGGGGGCGACGTGCCACAGCCCGAAGGTCAGTGCGTGAACAGCCTGCGCGGTCGGCCTGTTCAGTTCGCGGCTCCAGACGGCCGACATCGCGCTACGGAACAACAGTTCCTCGGAGAGCACCGTCCCGAACGGGATGTGCAGGATGATCCATTCGAGGAAGTCTTCGCGGCCGTCTGCTCGCTCGTCGGCAGCGAGAGTCGCGCGCAAGGACGGAACGGCCAAAGCGACGCTGTAGCCGGTGAGGACCGCCCCCGCCGCGGCTCCGCCGAACTGAGCACCACCACGAATGCCGGTGTGCGCCAAGCCGAGTTCCTCGCGGGTGTAACCACGTGCGAGTAGGACTCCGATCGCCGACAGACCGGCCGCGGTGTTGACCACGGCGCGGGCTCGGGGCGAAAGACCGAATGCCGGAAGCACGACGTTGCTCCAGGTGATCGCGGTAGCGGAGAGCGCGATCGAGGCGACTCCCCTCACTTCTCGGGGCCCTCTGATTTCACGGCGACAACCAAAGCCGACCGCACTCGCTCGGTTTCTGCGGCCGTCCATCCCTCGGGCTGGGCGACGCTGATCCAGGCGTCCAGAACGGAGGTTCCGTAATTGTGACCGTGACCGTCGGGAACTCCCGCGGCGTTACCGAGGTCTGCAGACACCTGCCAGAACGTCACGACCGGGAACCATTTCATCGACGGCGAGCGGTCGAAACCGGGTACTTCCTTGAGCCACTCGGGCCGATTGAACATGAGGTCGGGTGACCACCACACCACTGGATCGGAAGGGTGCTGGACAAACAGAACCCGCGGCTGCGGCCACGTCATCCCGTCGGTCGGAATGTCTTCGGAGCGATCCGCGAACCGCACACCGGCCAAGCCGTCCGCGTAGACAGGAGCTACTTCGGGAGTGCCTGGATCGCGCCTCTTCTCGATCGAACGCCACAACTGCGTCGCGTTCGGTGGGCCAACCCACAGAATTCCGTCGGCGGTATCGCGTGCCGCCTGCAGTGTGTCGAAGGCTCCGGCGCCGGCCATGACGCCGAGGCTCTCGCCGTAGACCATGAACTTCGGCCTGGTGGCTTCCGGTTCCTGGAGCCATCTTTCGTGTACCCGCTCGATCAACAGGCGTCCGGCAGCTTGCGCCTTCTCCTGGTCGGCGAGGAACGAGATCCAACTCGGCAGGTACGAGTACTGGCTGGCGACAAGAGCAGTGTCGCCGTCATGCACAAGTTCGATTGCCTGTGCCGCAGTGGGATTGACCCACCCCGTACCCGTCGTCGGAATGACCACGAGGACCTTGCGTTGGAAGGCGCCGGTTCGCTCCAGCTCCTTGATGACCAGATCCATACGCTCTTCGGGATCTTCGGCGCTTTCAAGTCCGGCATATACGCGAATCGGATCCATCGCAGGCTTACCGGTTGCCGCTTCGAGTTCCTGCGCGTCGAGTCCGCGCGAGACGAAGTTTCGTCCCTCGAACCCCAATGTGTCCCAGGGAGCGGCTGATTCGGGGCTACCCGATTTCATCGGATCCTGCGGTTCGACGACGCCGTCGCGAGTGGTCGAGTTCTGCAGACTGAAGATCGAGTTGGTCGCTGCATAGATTCCGCGGACCAGGACGCCGTCGACCAGCATGAAGAACAGGACGGTGACAACCAGGGCACCGACGCCATTGGCCACCGACCGTGACCAGTGGAACCGCCGCATCAGCTGTCGGGCAATCAGTTTCACCAGATCGTGGAGGACCCGCCAGATCGAGATGAGCAGGCCACCGACGAGCAGGCTCAGTCCGAGGGTTCGGATGTAGCCGGAAGTGGTCGTGCCTTCGGCATCGGTCAGTGCCGCGATTTCACGTTGCCACCCGGCCGCGTAGACCAGCATGATGATCGCCGCGACGATGGACGCGACCGGAACGAAGACCTTGATCGCGGAAGGCACCGGCTCGGGCAGTGGCCACCACCGTCGCCCGCTGAGCAGGTATCGCTCGACAGCCCAACCGATCGCAGTACCGACGCCGTAGCCGATGGCCGAGTTGATTCCGCCGATCAGACCTTGGAAAAGCCAATCGCGCGGCAACAGCGAAGGGGTCAACGACCAGCAGAAGAAGAACGCGGCAAACGCGATGCCGGTGAAGTCGAGTTTGAGGAGCCCCCACGCCCACTCGGTGAAGCGGTTGTCGAGCTTCTCGAGGGGTGCGGGAACAGCCAGCCGCAGGTGGTGTTCCTGCGGCTGGCTGTCAGAAGAAGTCAGTTCTCCGGAATCGACCATCTATCACCCGAACAGTGCGGGCAGCGTTCCCTCGAAGGCCTCACGGAGCTTGGCCATCGTGACGGAGAAGTGTCCCTGGACCTCGACGGAGTCGCTGCCCTCGTCGACGACCCCGATACGCGTCCACGGCAAGCCGCGGGCGGTGCACATACCGGTGAAACGAGTCTCCTCGGTACGCGGAACTGCAACGAGGACACGTCCCGACGATTCCGAGAACAGGGTCACGAACGGATCTGCGCCCTCGGGAATCAGGATGCGGCAACCGGTTTCGCCGGCCAGCGCGGCTTCGACGACAGCCTGGGCCAGTCCACCCTCGGAGAGGTCGTGGGCTGCGGTGACGAGACCGTCACGCGAAGAGGCGAGCAGAATGTCGGCGAGCAGTTGCTCACGGGCGAGGTCGACCTTCGGCGGCACGCCACCGAGGTGACCGTGCTCGACCTGCGACCAGATGGAGCCGTCGAACTCGTCGTGGGTGTCGCCGAGCAGGATCAGCGTCTCGCCGGGCTCGAGTCCGAGGCCCGTCGGGATGCGGCGGTGAACGTCGTCGATCACACCGAGGACGGCAACCACCGGCGTCGGCAGGATTGCCGTGGATCCGGTCTGGTTGTAGAAGCTGACGTTGCCGCCGGTGACGGGGATGCCGAGGGTGGCGCAGCCGTCGGCAAGGCCGCGAACGGCCTGCTGGAACTGCCACATGACACCCGGGTCCTCGGGAGAACCGAAGTTCAGGCAGTTGGAGACGGCCTTGGGCGTTGCGCCCGTGACTGCCACGTTGCGGAAAGCCTCGGCCAACGCGAGCTGCGCACCGGTGTACGGGTCGAGCGCGGTGTAGCGGCCCGAAGCGTCGGTGGACAGTGCGATCCCGCGTCCGGTCTTCTCGTCGATGCGGATGACACCGCCGTCGGCGTTCTCGGCCAGGACGGTGTTTCCGCGGACGTAGCGGTCGTACTGCTCGGTGATCCACTTGCGGCTGCACAGGGCAGGCGAGGCGATCATCTTCAGCAGGGTCGCTTCGAGCTCGGCGTCGGTTTCGGGACGCTTCAGTCCGGCGGTCGTATTCGCGATCAAGGCATCCTGCGTTGCCGGACGCTCGACGGGGCGGTGGTAAACCGGACCCTCGTGCGCGACGGTGCGCGGGGGAACGTCGACGACGGTCTCGCCGTGCCAGGAGATGGTGAGGTGCTCACCGTCGGTGACCTCGCCGATGTCGGTGGCCAGGACGTCCCACTTCTTGCAGACCTCCATGAACGCATCGACGTTCTCGGGCGTGACCACGGCGCACATGCGCTCCTGCGATTCGCTCGAGAGCACCTCGGCCGGGGTCATTCCGGTGGCGCGCATCGGAACCTTCTCGAGGTTGATGTGCATGCCGCCGTCGCCGGCCGCAGCCAGCTCGGAGGTGGCGCAGGACAGCCCGGCGCCGCCGAGGTCCTGGATGCCGACGACGAGGCCGGCCTTGTAGAGGTCGAGACAGCACTCGATGAGCACCTTCTCGGTGAACGGGTCGCCGACCTGAACCGCGGGCAGCTTCTTACGTCCGCCGGTGTCTCCACCCTCGTCGTCGAACGTCGCCGACGCGAGGACCGAGACGCCGCCGATTCCGTCGAGACCGGTGCGTGCGCCGAACAGGATGATCTTGTTGCCCGCGCCAGAAGCGAAGGCCAGATGCAGATCCTCGACGCGCATGACGCCGGCAGCGAGGGCGTTGACCAGCGGGTTACCTGCATAGGACTCGTCGAACACCGTCTCGCCGCCGATGTTCGGCAGGCCGAGGGAGTTTCCGTATCCACCGACACCGCGCACGACACCGTCGACGACGCGACGGGTATCAGGGGCGTCAGCAGCACCGAACCGAAGCTGATCCATGACGGCGATCGGACGAGCACCCATGGCCATGATGTCGCGGACGATGCCGCCGACACCGGTCGCCGCACCCTGGTAAGGCTCGACGTACGACGGGTGGTTGTGGCTCTCGACCTTGAACGTGACTGCCCAGCCGTCACCGATGTCGACGACGCCGGCGTTCTCACCGATACCGGCCAGCATGTTGGCGCGCATCTCGTCGGTGGTGGTCTTGCCGAAGTATCCGAGGTGGACCTTGGAGGACTTGTACGAGCAGTGCTCGCTCCACATCACCGAGTACATCGCCAGTTCGGCGTCCGTGGGACGGCGGCCCAGGATCTCCTTGATGCGTGCGTATTCGTCGTCCTTGAGACCGAGCTCCTTGAACGGCTGAGCGGCATCGGGATCAGCCGATGCGTGCGTGACGGTATCGACCTGGTGAGCAGACACTGGAGAGTGGTCCCTTCCCTACGGGAGTCAAGAGGCAAGCCGGCGCGGAGCGGGACACCACGAATGTGCCCAACGAAAGAACGTGCCGGGGGACAGTCTATCGGTGTGGGCCGACGACTTCCGCAGACGGCAGCACCCGCAACACCTCCGGGCCTGCGAAGTATCGCCGGTCACACCCGCCCCGGTTGGGTGATCCGGTCGGTTTTCCTAAAGTCAGGGCCGGTCCACTCTCTCCCTCGAAAGGTCTCGCATGCCCCAGGATGTTCGTCAGTCCGACCTCACGGCACAGTCCCAGTCGGTGACCACTCCCCTCACTCCGGCTGCGATTTTCCTGGTCGCGACCGTGAATCCGGGTGGCGAGAACACCACACGAGAACTACTCGCCGACGTCGCCGGCCTACAGCGCGCCGTGGGGCTGCGCGTCCCCGGATCAGGTTTGGATGTGGTGACAAGCATCGGTTCGTCGGTTTGGGATCGACTGTTCGCCGGTCCGCGCCCCGCGCTACTGCACCCGTTCACCGCTTTGCAGGGCGACGTTCACTGGGCGCCGTCGACTCCCGGCGATCTGCTCTTCCACATCCGCGCGATGAGCATGGATGCGTGTTTCGAGGTGGCTCGGCAGATCACGAAGCGACTGCACGGCGCAGCCACGGTGGTCGACGAGGTTCACGGCTTCCAGTACTTCGAGAACCGCGACCTCATCGGCTTCGTCGACGGCACCGAGAATCCGGTGGGCCGCGACGCCGTCGCCGCCGTGACTGTCGGAGACGAAGATCCTGCGTTCACCGGAGGAAGCTACGTCCATATCCAGCGCTACATCCACAAGATGCGGGACTGGGAAGCAATCACCGTCGACGAGCAGGAACGTGTGATCGGACGCAGCAAGCTCGAAGACATCGAGATGACGTCCGAAGTGAAGCCGGCCAACTCGCACGTAGCCCTCAACGCAATCAAGGACGAGAACGGCAAGGCTCTCGAGATCCTGCGTGCCAACATGCCGTACGGGCGCCTCGGCGACGACGAGATCGGCACCTTTTTCATCGGCTACTGCCGCACGCCGGCGATCACCGAACGGATGCTCGAGAACATGTTTCTCGGCAACCCTCGCGGCAATTACGACCGTCTGCTCGATTTCTCGACGGCCGTGACGGGCTCGATGTTCTTCACTCCGAGCGCCGACTTCTTCGAGGATCTACCGGCTACACCCGCTGGGCTCTCAGCCGTTTGACTGCCCGCTCCCAGCTACCCACCCTCTAACTACGCGGCGTGAGGAACGCACCGAGCGCGTCGGCATACATGCGGACATCTGCCGCGCCCATCAGCTCGCGGGCAGAGTGCATCGCGAGCTGAGGCGCGCCGACGTCGACGGTGGACAGTCCGGTGCGTGATGCCGTGATCGGTCCGATGGTGGAGCCGCACGGCAGATCAGCGCGGTGGACGTAGCGCTGCATCGGCACTCCCGCCTGATCGCACGCGAGCGCGAATTCGCCGGCACCGGCCGCATCGGTGGCGTAGCGCAGGTTCTGGTTCACCTTGAGTACCGGCCCACCGTTGATCTCGATCCGATGAGCGGGCTCGTGGCGGTCCGGGTAATTGGGGTGCGTCGCGTGTGCCATGTCGCCCGACGCGCATACCGAGCCGGCCATCGCCTGCAGGAATTCTTCGCGGCCACCACCGCGTCCCAACACGATCCGCTCGAGCACGGTGTTCAGCAGGTCCGAGAAAGCTCCGCGATCGGACATGCTGCCGACCTCTTCATGATCGAAGAGAGCAAGCACTGGGACCTGCTGACCGGGCGACTCAGCCGCGGCCAAAAGTGCTTGTGTCCCTGCATAACACGTGCCCTGATTGTCGAGCCTGGGGGCGCTGACCAATTCCTTGTCCACCCCCACGACTGCGCTGGGCGCAAGGTCGTGTGTCATCAATTCCCAGCCGAGAACCGACGACGCGGCTACACCCGCACGCTCGGCGACAAAGCCGATGAACGACTTGGGCTTCGAACCCACGCCCCAGATTCCGTTGACGTGCCTCTGCGGATCCAGCGTCACACCCTTGCGATCTTCGGACAGGTGGATAGCCAGCTGCGGAACACGAAGAATCGGGTCGTCGATGCGAACCAGCTTCTGCTCCACAGTGTTTCCCACCCGGACACTCAATCGTCCGGAGATACCGAGATCGCGGTCGAGCCAGGAGTTCAGCCACGCACCGCCATACGGTTCGAGGCCCACCATCTGCCACCCGGCCGAAGTGAGGTCGGGATGCTGTTTGACCCGCAGGTTGGGGCTGTCGGTATGACCTCCGACAATCCGGAACGGAGCGGTACTTCCCACGCCCTCGGTGCTCCAGGCGATCAGCGAACCGCCTCGCATGAGGAAGTACCGTCCGGGCTCGGCTGGCCACGACTGCGTTTCGTGGACTTCGACGAACCCGCCGGCCGTCAGCTCGGTCGCCACCGTCGCGCACACATGGAACGGCGACGGTGACGAATCGACGAAGCTGCACAAGCCGTCTGCGTCGGCCCCGGTCGGAGAAGCCGCCCCGGCCCGAGCCGTCCGAGAAGTCTGAGAAGTCATGCCTCTCATCATGCCCGAACAGGTGTCCGGGATATCAGTGGCCACGAATCAGGTGGGCACAGAATCGGTTAGCTCAGGCGTGAGGACCGGATACGCAGAACTGATTCCCATCAGGATCGAGGAGCGTCACCCAGCGGAAACCGTCCATGTTCTCGCGGTGGTGCTCGGTAGCTCCGGCCTCGACGAGCCGCGCCACCTCGGCGTCGAGATCCGGACTCCCCAAATCGAGATGGATGCGATTCTTGCCGGCGGTGGGGTCCGGGACCTTCTGGAATGCGAAGTTGGTGGCGCTGTCAGGGACCGCGACGATGTAGAACCAACCGTCGTTTTCCTCGACGATGTTTCCGCCCAACTGCGCTGCCCACCACGTTGCGAGCGGACCGGGATCGAGACTGTCGAAGGTGATCATGCCGAGTGTGAGAGTCATGCGCACACGCTAATGGAAGCCACCGACAAAGACTCTCGATCTCGGGCTGAGATGAGACGATCGTCGAATGCGACTCACAACGCTGCGCGACCGTGTTGCAGAACTACTCTTCGCAGTTTTCATCGCGACCGGCTTGCTCCTGAGCATCCTCGGAGTGCTCGCCTGGCGATTTGCCACGCCATCCACGCGAACAGAACATGTCGGAATCCAACCCCCACCACCGCCGCCGATGGAGGACGGCAAGACCGGATACATGTGGGTGATCGACGGCTACAGCTACTCTGACGCGCCACATTGGTTCCCCGCAACTGCGTGGTTTCTGACAGTCGGAACCGCTGTCGCCGTTGCCGTCTCGGCGATACTGAACGCGACGGGATGGCGGCTGGCCCGTGACACACGCGGTAGAAAATTTGCTCTTCCGTTTGCACTTTCAGCTTTCGGCACAGCCTACGGACTCGCGGTCGCCGTTGTCGGACGAATCTGGCCGCCCACCTTCTATTCGGTGGTCCTTCCCGAACCTCGTGACCCGCAGAAGCCCTACCCCGAATCGGCCATCATCCACTTCGACCTCGAGCCGAACCTGATCACCTTCACCGCAACAGGTCTTGCCGTCGGCCTTCTCGCGGCCGCCCTGCTTTATGTCCGGAACTACTCGCTCACACGAACGAACTAGCGGGCGCGGAGATCACTCGACCGCTTCGAGTTCCGCGACACTCCCGTCCGAGATCACCCGGACGTGGCGGGTGATCTTCTCGATCGGCCAGTCCCACCATGCAATTCGCACCAACTTCTCGATGTCTTCGGCACTGAAGCGGCGCTTGATCTCCGTTGCCGGGTTGCCGCCGACAATTGCGTAGTCCGGGACGTCGCGCGTTACGACGGCGCCAGTGGACACGATCGCCCCGTGACCGATCCGGACACCGGGCATGACTGTCACGTTCCCGCCGAACCACACGTCGTTCCCGACGACGGTGTCACCGCGTGACGGCAGATCCTGCACCAAATCCATGTGCCTGGCCCAATCACCGCCCATGATCGGAAACGGGTAGGTGGAGACACCGTTCATACGATGGTTCGCGCCGTTCATGATGAAGGTGACACCGGTGGCCAGGGCGCAGAACTTTCCGATCACCAGTTTGTCGGGACCGTAGTGATGCAACACGTTTCGAGTCTCGAACTCTTCGGCGAACTCCGGATCATCGTAGTAGGTGTACTCCCCTACCTCGATCAACGGGTTGTCGATCAACGGCCTCAGCAACACCACACGCGGTTGCCCGGCCATCGGATGAACATTTGTGGGATCCGGCGCGTTCACTGCTTACTCCGATCCGTCGGCGCGGTGTCGCCGACCGCAGCAAGACTATCTGGTTCCTGCTGCGATCGACCGACAAGCGAAAACGTACCGGTGTCAGCCCAGGAGGCCCTTGGCGATATGGGTGACCTGAATTTCGTTGCTGCCCGCATAGATCATGAGCGACTTGGCATCACGCGCCAACTGCTCGACTCGGTACTCGGCCATGTAGCCGTTTCCACCGAACAGCTGCACGGCTTCCATCGCGACCTCGGTCGCTGCGCGCGAGGAGTACAGCTTCATCGCCGACGCCTCCGCCAGGCTCACTTTGTCTCCGGCTGCGGTGCGCTCGATCGCATTGAAGACCATGTTCTGCACGTTGATTCGAGCGACCTCCATCTCGGCGAGCTTGAGCTGGATGAGCTGGAACTGCCCGATCTCGCGTCCCCACAGTTTGCGGGACTTCGCGTATTCGATACTCAGACGGTGGCATTCGTTGATGATGCCGAGAGACAGGGACGCGATGCCGATGCGTTCGGCGGCAAAGCTCTCCTTGGCGCTGGATTTGCCGTCCGACTTTCCGCTGTCCTCGGTCTCGCCGAGCAGACGGTCCTTGGTGATGCGGACGTTGTCGAAGAACAGCTCACCTGTGGGTGAGGAGTTCATGCCCATCTTCTTGAACGGCGGGCTCTGGGTGAGACCCTCCATGCCCTTGTCGAGGATGAAGGCGAGCACCTTGCGATCGCGACGATCAACCGACGCATCGCCCTCGTCGAGCTTTGCGTACACGATCATCACGTCGGCGTACGGACCGTTGGTGATGAAGGTCTTGTTGCCGTTGAGAATGTAGTCGTCGCCGTCGCGGCGTACGTAGGACTTCATGCCGCCGAAGGCATCCGAGCCGGAGTCCGGTTCGGTGATCGCCCAGGCGCCGACGGTCTCGAATGTCACCAGGCCGGGGAGCCAGCGTTCCTTCTGCGCGAGTGTGCCGCGGCTGCGGATAGTTCCGGCGGCCAATCCGAGGCTGACACCCAACGATGCGACCAGGCCGAGGCTGACTCCGGCCAATTCGCTGTTGAGCACGACGCCCATGCTGCCGGCGCCGCTGAAGGCGCTCGACTTCTCACCGTCACCGGAGGGCGCATCGCCGCGCTCGCGTGCCAGCGACTTCTCGAGGCCCTCGCGTGCCATGTCCGCCAGACCGAAGGTCGAGTACAGCTTGCGAATGATGTCGAACGGCGGCAGCGCACCGCTTTCGAGCTCGTCGACGTGAGGTCGCACCTCTTTGTCGATAAAGCCCCGCAAGGCGTCGCGGAACATCAGGTCGGTGTCGGACCACTCGTACATGTGCCTGAACTCCAGTCGGTGAACGATCGAGAGACTGCCGAACGACAGCCACACACCGAATATAGAACACGTTCCAAAACCGGAACAGGATTCAGCTGATCAGTCCCATTCGCTGCGAGATCCACGTCAGCTCCTGCTCGACGCCGGCCGACCACACCGAAAAGCTGTGACCACCGGGAAGCTCGAGATACCTGGCGTCCATTCCGGCCGCTTTGGCCGCTTCGTACACCTTTTGCTGACCGGGCTTGAACTCATTGTCATCTGTTCCGACGACGAACACTCCGCCCGAGTTCGGGAACTTCCGAGTCGCCAGCAGGTCCATCGGATTCACCTTCACGAACGCCGCTTCGTCGCCGCCGAATATCTCGTCGACGGTTCGCTGTCGGTCACCGAGCGAAGGCTCCAATTGACCGGACAGATCGAGGAATGTCGGGTACACCTCGGGGTAATTGGTCGCCATCTGCAGTGAGCAGGTGCCACCGTAGGAGAGCCCGCCGATTGCCCACGCTCGCGGATTCGTGTCGATCTGGAACGCATTCGCCACCGCAGCGGGCAAGTCCTTTGCCAGATACGTGCCGACCTTGCCCTGTGACGAGTCGGTGCACAGCGGATTGGCCATCTGCGACCCTGTTCCATCGGCTATCACGACGACTGGAGCCAACCCCTCGTGATCTCGTGCAAAGGCATCCATTGTCGCGGTCAGCTTTCCGCCCTGGAGCCAGTCCTCGGGCTTGCCAGGCTGACCTGCCATGAGCACGAGCACGGGAAGAAGCGGACGCGGATTGGTGAAGTACGACGGCGGCAGATACACCTGCGCGTCGCGCGCGGAGAATCCTGAAATCGTCCCGGGGACAGGCAAAGTCGTGACCCGTCCGCGAATCGGCATGCCCTCCGGCGCTTTCCACACAGTGTCGGTGGGATCGCCGGTGACAACAGGATCGGTCGGACCGGGAACTTCACTGAGTGAGATGCGGTCGAAATCGTCGTGTCCGAACGCAATTCCCACAGTCGGATACGCGGCGAAAACCAGATTGATCTGCGTCGCGGCAGTGATGACGACCAGAACCGTCGCGATCACGGACAGGAGCGCTTTCGCGACGGTTCCGCCCGCCTTGATTCGCGGCCCGAGAAGTAGCAGCGCGTAGATACCGAGACCGATCCACACGTAGATCGACATCTCGATGGGATCGGGGAACGGCACGATCACCTTTTCGACGGTGATCCACACGGCGATCATGATCACCAGCGCAATCAGCCCCGCGATCGGCACCGCTCTGCGGTAGTACCAGCGCACGTTCGAACCGAGCAGCCACACGCCACCCAGGACCCCAAGGACAGTCAGGATCACCGGCAGCGGTCCCGAGATCAAACTGATTCGGTAGAGCCAGTCCACGTCAAACCTCTCGCGCGTAGAAATGTCGCACGCACGAGGCTAGACGACGACGCTAGTACTCTGTATCAGGTGACATTCATCAAGGTCTGTGGCCTACGCGACGTTGACACGGTCGACCTCACGGTGGGCCTGGGCGTCGACGCCATCGGTTTCGTCTTCGCCGAGAGCGTCCGCAAAGTCGACCCCACACTCGCAGTCGCTCTGCTCGCGCGAGTTCCCGATCACATCCGTGCAATCGGAGTCTTTCTCGGCAACCCGATCGGACAGATCCTCGAGATCGCGAAGATCACCGGGCTTCGCACCGTACAGGTTCACGATCTTGTCGACGCCGAGCAAGTGCAGCGGCTGCACGATGCCGGCCTCACCGTCATCCGCGCGGTCGTCTCCAGCAACGTCCGCGACGGTTACAATCTCGACCTCGGCGAGGACGAACTCCTGATCGACGGCGCAGACGCCGGATCAGGGGTGCCGTGGAACTGGGCCCAACAGCAATCGCGCCCGCAAGGCAAGTGGATCCTGGCGGGCGGACTGTCCCCGGACAACGTTCGCGACGCACTCGATGCCACCGGAGCCTGGGGCGTCGACGTCTCCAGCGGCGTCGAATCCTCCCGCGGCGTCAAGGACCACGCGTTGATCGAGAAGTTCGTGAGCGCTGTCCGCCAGACCGATCACTCGAAATAGGACGCGTAGTCACTGAAAGCGACTTGACCGGTGGGACTCGCTTTCACGGCGTCGGCAACGGCAGGCGGAATGGGAGCCCAGTGCGCAGGCATGGCCGCCGCCAGTGACGGCTTCAAGATGTAGAGCAGTGCGAAGTTCACTATCCAGAGCGGCGGTGCCATCGACATGCCGACTTCCGAATTCACATCGCCTTTGGTGTTGGCCACCAGCTGCGCTGCTCCCGAAATCTGTTGCGCTGCAAATCCGTAGACTGCCTGCACCGTGTATGCCGACTGATAGAGCGCAATCAGAGTGTGCGTTGCACCGTTGTTGCGCAACCAGGTGCCCACGAAACCGCCAGGGGCGATCAGCGTATTCACCTGTCGCGTCGGCGCATCCGCGTTGGCCGGACTCTCCAGCAATCCGTCGGGATTCACGTACAACCCGTAACTGGCCAGAACCGACGGCGTAGTGCCGGAATAGAGGGGCCGCCCGTTCGTATTGGTGAGAATCCGGGCGCATTCGTCGATCACCTCGGCATCCTCGAGATTGCCACCGACCCCACCACCGGCCATGAGGTCGCGATACTGCTCCTCGGTCAAAGCGTCGGCTGGCTCGAGTCCGATCTGCGCGGCAATCTCTTCCGCAGTCTGCTGACCGAGTGGCTGGTTGAGTTGATCCGGAGTAGTCATCTGCGTGGGCGCGACGCTCTCGTAGACCGGTGCCCCGGCAAAAGGGATCACGAACCCGGTATCGACATTCTCTGCAACCGGTTGCGCGCCGGCCATCTGAGTGGTGGCAAACGAAAGTACGCACACCCCAACCAAAGCCAGAACCGAGACGGTCCCGCGATGAGACCGTGCTCCACGTCTACAGCCCTCGCCTGAGAAAGCCTTGCCTGCAATTCCATTGCCGCGCATAGGTCAACCTCCCGGAACGCAGTCGGGCGAATCAACTCGAGCTTGCATCTCAGTCAAACGCTGTGAACAGCGCCGTGTCAAGACACAGGTCAGGTCGAGGCACGGCGACAGCTCGCTCGATACAGGCGACAGCTCGCCCGCTACAGTGATGCTTCCATCTGAAGTGACCTCACCCCATTTGAATTGCAGGACATCTCTGGAGGCGAGCAGTGTCTGACAAGCGCGGGACCGTATTGATCACCGGTGTCGGTCGGAGCAAGTCGATCGGAGCGGGCCTCGCATTGGGCCTTGCCGAGGATGGTTGGGATCTGGCTATCGGCTACTGGGAGCCTTACGACGAACGCGTCGGGTTCGGGCGCGGAGCGCACGATCCGCAAGACATTGCCGAGAAGTGTCGCGCACTCGGAAGCCGTGTCGACCTCGTTCCCGGAGATCTGGCCTCGCCCGACGTGGCCGATCAGCTCGTTGACGCTGCCGCAGCGCGGAACGACCTCCGTGGGCTGGTGCTCTCACATTGCGAAAGCGTCGACAGCTCGATCCTCGATACCACCGTCGAGAGCTGGGAACGACATTTCGCCGTCAACACTCGCGCCTCCTGGCTGCTGATCAAAGCGTTCGCTGAACGGCTTCCGGAACAGCGCGACGTCAGTCAGGTGGCCGGGCGGATCATCGCACTCACCAGCGACCATGCGGCCCACAATCTTCCGTACGGGGCCAGCAAGGGCGCTCTCGACCGCATCGTCATCGCCGCCGCAGTCGAACTTGGATCACGCGGCATACGAGCCAACGTCGTCAACCCAGGACCTATCGACACAGGATGGATGACACCCGAGATCAGACAGGCCACAACCCTCCAGACTCCTGCCGGCCGGCTGGGTACTCCCGGCGACACTGCAAACCTCGTTCGGTTTCTGATGTCCGACGCCGGAGGCTGGATTACGGGACAACTCCTTCACTCCAACGGCGGATTCAGTACGAACTGAGCCTTGGCCGGACTCAGTTCAGGCTTTGTAGGTCGGTAGCGTCTGCCCGAGCCTCTTACCCATTTCGGCAGCCAAAGCCGCGAGCCCGCTGGCCGGACGCACCATGACCTCGAAATCGACGATCTTGCCGTCCTCGTCGAATTCGACCATGTCGATTCCCTTGAGACTCTTGTCGCCGATGTTCGCACTGAATTCGAGCACGACCTGTCGACCGTTGGCTCCGGCGAACTGACGGTGGTACTCGAAGTTCTCGAACACCTGGATCACCGTATTGAGAATGAGCACAACGGCATCCGCGGACTGGTACGGCTTGAATCCCGTGGGCGATCGGAACTGCGCGTCGGGCGCGACGATCGTCGGTAGCGCCGACAGATCGCCGGTTTCGATCATGGTGTGCCACAACTTCAGTGCAGCTTCGACTTTCGGTTCGAGCGTCAATTCCGTGCTCATGCTTCTACCCTTCCCTCGACGTTACCTGCCGCTTGATCTACCGGCACTTGACTTGCGACGGACCACGCACTCAACACAGTTCGCACCCCGGTCACGAGTTGCAACGGCTGATCGATCATGACGTGATGTCCGGCTTCGGGAATCTCCGCCACGATGGCCTCCGTTCCGAACAATCCGCGCATGTGCTCCATGAGTCGATCGGACACGATGCCGTTCTCGGCTCGGAAATAGGCTACGCGGCAACGTGGTTCGCTGTCGAGGACATCTTCGGCGCCTACTCGGAGAAAGAAATTCGGATCGAACTTCCACGACCAACCGCCCTCGACTTCCTCCATCGACGTGGCCGCCACATGGTCACGCACCGCAGGCAGACCCGAATCCTGCGGCGGAACGAAGCGGAAACGGCCCATCGCGTCTTCCCTGGTGGGATAAACCTTCTTGGGGCCGAACGCATTCTGGCGTCGAGCCGCCTCCTCTTCGGGCGTACGCGCCTTGAGCGGAGAATCGATGATGACAACCCCGTCCAACAGTTCGCCATGCAGATGCGAGGCCACGAAAGAAACAATCCCACCCATACTGTGCCCCACCAGAATCGGCTTGCCGTCGATTCCCCCGGCCTCGGCCGCCGCCAGCACCTCGCGAGCCCACTGGGACATCGCGTAGGCGTCGCGAGTGTCACTGTCGCCGTGGCCCGTCAAGTCGAGAGCGACGACGCGGCGCCCCTCGGCGAACTGCGGCGCAATGTGATCCCACCAGCGACTGTGGGCTGCGCCGCCGTGAATCAGCACGATTCCCGGCCCCGCCGGCCCCCAAGCCCGAAAGTGCACCGAGGCACCCTCGACCTCCACCGACCCCGTCTCGACCGGCGCTGCCAACGCCCGAGTGAACCAACCAGGCGCGTCTTCGACCACATTGCTCATCGATCGAACATACATAGTCGTCAATCGGTTCATCCAACTCTTCCCAGTTCGTGATCCATCACCTATATTGAATCCGGCCTCAAGTTCAATTCGTTTCGCCGAAGGGGAGAGATGACCAACCGCCAAGTACGCCTCGCCGCCCGCCCGACAGGACTTCCCGACGCTTCCACCTGGGAATACGTCGATGCCGAGATCCCGTCCGCCGGACCGGGCGAGTTTGTCGTCAAGGTCGAATACCTCTCCCTCGACCCCGCGATGCGCGGTTGGCTCAACGACGTCAAGTCGTACGTTCCGCCGGTCAAGCTCGGTTCCGTCATGCGCGCCCACGGCGTCGGACGCATCACCGAATCACAGCACCCCGATTACCAGGTCGGGGACATCGTGGCCGGATCCTTCGGCGCTTCCGAGTACGGCGTTTCCGACGGTACAGACGTCACTCGGGTCGACGAATCGATCGCTCCCCTACCGACCTGGCTCGGCGCTCTCGGTTTCCCCGGCGTCACTGCGTATTTCGGATTACTCGACGTCGGAAAGCTGAAAGACGGTGACACCGTCGTCGTGTCCGGTGCCGCGGGTGCGGTCGGCAGTCTGGTCGGCCAGATCGCAAAGCTTCACGGATGCAAGGTCATCGGCATCGCCGGCGGTCCGGAGAAGTGCGCGTGGCTCACCGAGGACCTCGGCTTCGATGTCGCCATCGACTACAAGAACGAATCCGTATACAAGGCGCTCAAGTCCAACGCTCCCGACGGTATCGACGTGTACTTCGACAACGTCGGCGGAGAAATTCTCGACGCCGCTCTCTCCCGTCTGCGCCTCGGAGCTCGGGTGGTCATCTGCGGCGCCATCGCGGGCTACAACGCCACCGAACCTCAGCCAGGCCCTGCTCACTACCTGTCACTTCTCGTCAACCGCGCCACGATGGCCGGCTTCGTGGTCTTCGACTACCTCGATCGCTACGCAGAAGCACAAGAGCAGATCGGAAAGTGGATCAAGAGTGGCGAATTGACTGCTCGCGAGCACGTCGTCGACGGCGGTATCGACGCGTTCGGCGACAGCCTCAATCTTCTCTTCGCCGGAGCGAACACCGGAAAGCTGGTCTTGAAGGTCAGCTGAGTCGGCCACACACGCAGATCGGCCACCGGTATTCCGGTGGCCGATTCGCTTGGGTCAACAGACTCCGGACGGAGTGGGAACGCTGTCCTCCCCCAACCGCGGCGGGGCCGACCGATAGGTTGCCGGCGTGCCGCTCATCCGAATCGGATTGGCTACCTGCCGAGTCGGTGCATCGCGACGCGGGTCGTCGATGGACACCACCGGATCGAGATTCAGCCGTTCCGCCAGCGCTATCGCGTCGGCGATGTCGTTGAGAGGCCCACACGGAACACCTCGCTCGGTCAGTGCCTCGAACCACGAGTCCGCAGAGCCCTTGGCCAATGCAGCAGTGACGGCGTCGAACAGTTCTTCTCGATGCGCAACCCTGTCGCTGTTGGACGCGAAACGCGCATCAGCGGCAAGTTCGGAAACTCCGAGAACCTCTGTCAACGAACTGAATTGCCGATCATTGCCGACCGCGAGGACCAGCGGACGGTCCGCGGTGTCGAATACCTCGTATGGTGCGATGCTCGGATGCCGGTTGCCCATTGCCTGCGGCACCACGCCCGCGGCCACGTAGCCGGACGACTGGTTGGCCAGTGCGGACAGCAACGAGGACAACAGATTGACCTCGACGTGCTGCCCTTCGCCTGTGCGATCGCGATGGCGCAGCGCTGCAAGGATTCCCACGCTGGCATGCAGGCCGGTGATGACGTCGACCACCGCGACACCGACCTTGGTGGGAGTCTCGGGATCGGGTCCGGTGATACTCATCAATCCGCCGACCGCCTGAATCAACAGGTCGTATCCCGGCAGAGAGTTGTTGCCACCGAAGCCGCTGATCGAGCAGTAGACCGCACGCGGATTCATTTCTCGGACAGCGTCGTAGCCCAGCCCCAGACGGTCCATCGTTCCCGGCAGGAAGTTCTGCACCACGACGTCCGCATTGCGAACCAGCTCGCGTGCACTCTCCAGATCCTCGCGCTCGCGCAGGTCCAGAGTGACCGACTTCTTGTTACGGTTCACCGACAGAAAGTAGCTCGACTCGTCCCCCACCCACGGTGGGCCCCAGCTGCGAGTGTCGTCCCCGACACCCGGCCGCTCGATCTTGACGACCTCGGCACCCAGGTCGGCGAGAATCATCGTGGCGTACGGACCGGCGAGGACGCGGCCGAAATCAGCGATCACCAACCCGTCGAGCGCTCCGACAGCGTCTGCCGTCACCGGAAAGCTTCTTCACCGGTGAGAGCGCGGCCGATCACGAGTTGGTGAACCTCGGAGGTGCCCTCGTAGGTGAGAACGGATTCGAGGTTGTTGGCGTGCCGGATCACGGGGTACTCGAGCGTGATGCCGTTGGCGCCCAGAATGGTTCGGCATTCACGGGCGATCTTGATGGCCTCGCGGACATTGTTGAGCTTGCCGGTGCTGACCTGCTCGGGGCGAACCGTCCCGGCGTCCTTGAGGCGCCCGAGGTGGATGGCGAGCAACTGCCCCTTGCCCAATTCGACTGCCATGTCGGCGATCTTGGCCTGGGTGATCTGATACGCGGCGAGCGACTTGTCGAAGACCTTGCGATCACGTGCATATGAGATCGCAGTCTCGAGGCAGTCACGTGCTGCACCCATTGCCCCGAAGATGATGCCGAAGCGTGCCTCGTTGAGGCAGCCGAGCGGGCCGGACAGTCCGCGAGCCTTGGGCAGCATCGCCGAGGCAGGCAGACGCACGTCCTCGAGCACCAGTTCCGAGGTGACCGACGCCCGGAGCGACATCTTGTTCTTGATCTCGGGGGCGGAGAATCCCGGAGTGTCGGTGGGAACGACAAATCCGCGCACGCCGTCGTCGGTTCGAGCCCAGACCACGGCGACGTCCGCGATGGAGCCGTTGGTGATCCACATCTTGGTGCCGTTGAGGATCCAGTCGTCCCCGTCGCGCTTGGCGTTGGTTCGCATACCGCCGGGGTTGGATCCGAAATCGGGTTCCGTGAGACCGAAGCAGCCGATGGCTTCACCCGCCGCCATTCGCGGGAGCCATTCTTCCTTCTGCTCTTCACTTCCGTTGTGGTGGATCGCGAACATGGCGAGCGAGCCCTGGACCGAGACGAGGCTGCGAATGCCCGAATCGACAGCTTCGAGTTCCTGGCAGGCCAACCCGTACGCCGTGGCGCTCATCCCGGCACAGCCGTAGCCCTCGAGGTGCATGCCCAGTACGCCGAGCGCGCCCAGTTCCTTGGCCAGCTCACGAGCCGGCAGTGCTGCCGCTTCGAACCATTCACCTACGTGCGGGCGAATGCGATCGTCGACCATCTTGCGGACCGTGTCGCGGATCGCGATCTCCTCTGCGTCCAGCAGGGTGTCGATGGCAAAAAGCTCGGACAGGGACTGCGGCGTGGTCACGGGGCCTCCAGTGTTCTCGGGCGCAATCCTTTGCGAGAACGATTGCGCAATCGTTTGCATCGCCTAGAGTAGAGCCCGGTTGCGCACCCGTCAATCCCCGAACTGCCGACCGACACCGAATCAACTCAGGACCGACGCACACCAGGAGCCACGACGCAGATGACGCCCGATCCGTCGAACCGCAGCAACGGCCGTCCGCCGACGTTGCGCGAAATCGCCGACCAGGCCGGGGTCCACATCTCGACGGCGTCGCGGGTCCTCCGTCAGCCCGAGCCCGCCGACGGTTGGTCCGACTCCGCACTCCGAGTTCGTCAGGTTGCCGAGGAACTCGGTTACCAACCGAACCTGTGGGCGGCCAGCCTGCGTACCCGCAAGACCACCACTATCGGCGTCGTGATGCCGAGACTGACAGACGTTGTAGTGGCCACCATGTTCCAAGGCATCGAGGAAGCCGCCACCGCAGCCGGGTACTCCGTCTTGCTCTCCAGCCCGCCCGACGATCTGGAAGCGCAACGCAAAGCGGTCGAGTTCCTGGTGAGCCGACAGGTCGACGGTCTCATGCTGAGCAGCATCCACCTGCCGGGTACCGATTTCGTCGACTCGCTCCCCCTGCGCTCACTGCGGATCCTGCTGCTGAACCGGCACATCGACTCGGCGACGTCATCCGTCAACCGAAGCCTTCCCTTTGTCAGCGGCGACGACCGCCTCGGCGGCTACCTCGCGGGGAAGCATCTACTGGACTGCGGCTATCGCGATCTCGGAGTGATCGCGGGGCCGGATCACGCCAGCACGTCGCGGGAACGCGTCGCGGGTTTCCGCGATGCCCTGGCCGAAGCCGGTCTGGAACTGCCGCCGAACCGAATAGTGGCGTCCGAGTTCGAAGTTCAAGGGGGTGTCGATGCGGCGTCCACACTGCTCAGCGGGAACACGCGCCCTGACGCCGTTTTCACGGTGAGCGACACCATCGCGATCGGCGTACTCGGTGTGGCCCGTGATCTCGGGTTGAGCATTCCCGACGATCTTGCGTTGGTCGGCTACAACGACATTCCGGTTGTCTCCCAACTCCCGGTGCCCCTGACGACGGTCAGGTCCCCCGCCCGAAAGATCGGCGCGACCGGGCTCGAGCACCTACTCGCACTGATCTCCGGCAAGAACGTCGAATCCGTGAAGCTTCCCGTCGAACTGATCGCGCGAGCCTCCACCAGAAAGCCTGCCAGTCGCAAACTCTGAGCAGCTACCAGACCTGAGATTCGTCGATGCCCAACTGTCGCGCGTAACCGGAGTTGAGTGCGTCCCAGCCGTACTCGCGCGCCCGTTCACCCACAATCGGTCCGAAGGGCTCGCCTGCCAGAAGGGCATCGAGTACGTCGAAGCACAGATGCCACCCCGCAGCGAGCGCCGACGCCATCCCCTCGGCGCGCGACCTCTGCGTCAGCACGACGCGGGTACCGCCTTCGATCGGGGTCAGGTCCCACACCAATTCGTCCGGGCCCCACTCGTGTTCGAGCCGCCGAGTGGTCTCCACGACGTGAACGGTGACCGGCAGCGACATTTCGGGGGCGCCGTCCTCGGTGAGCATGGTGATCACCGCATCACCGGTACGGCTCAGATTCCGATCGGCGGTGTACGGCGTCCATTGCGCCAACATCTCCGGGTCGGTGATCGCCTCCCACACCTTCTCGACGGAATACGGCAGCACCCGAGGAAAGCTGACGACTGTGTCGTCACCGTCGACGCTCACCGTGACGTCGGACAGGGCACTGGGCTGATACGGCTGGGCACTCATGGTTCGATCTCACCAGGAACCACCGACACGGGCAACCGCCCGCTCGGCGTTCAGAACGCAAACACCGCCGATGCGGCCGCGATTGTCTCCTCCACCACCGGAAATTTCACCACGGACAAGTCGTGTCGAGCTCCTTCGAACTCCACCAGACGAGTCGCGGCGGGAATCAAGGCGAGTGCTGCCCGCATCTCCTCCGTTGTCGCGAACTCGTCCTTCGATCCGTGGACGACAACGGTCGGTGTGTTCAGTTCGGGCAGGTGTTCGGTTCTGAGCTTCTCGGGCTTCTTCGGTGGATGCAGTGGATAGGAGAGAAGGACCAGGCCGTCGACAAGTCCCGGGTTCTCCGCCGCAAGCATCGACGCCTGCCGACCGCCGTACGAATGTCCGCCGAGCAGAACGGGTCCGGGCACCGAGTAGTCCTTGCGAACAGCAGCAATCACCTCGGCAATGCCCGCGCGATCCTCTGCAGCACGCGACGGATGCGGAGGCCCCGAAGCTCGACGCACCCGAAACGCGAGATCGAAGCGCAGAACTTGCGCTCCTGCCGCAGCAAAGCCGTCGGCAACAGCACGCAACAGCACGGTGTCGCAGTTACTTCCCGCGCCGTGAGTCAGTGCAAGCGTGGCGACGGGCGACGCGAAGGACACAGAAGCAGGTCGATGAAGGAAACCGTGCACCGCACCTTCGTCGACCGTTTCGACAGTAGTCATGGACGCATCCTTGTCCGACCCGCTCGGGCCTGTTCGACCGCGGCAGTCATGCTGCCCTCGTAAACCGGACCGTGTCCGGGAAACAGCACGCCGGCAGGTGCACCGGCGATATTGTCCAACGCCTGGTCGGTCGCTTCACGGTCATGATTGAAGGGGCACACCAGAAATTGTGGTCCGGCGACACTCGACGTCGCGTGTCCGGTCACCAGAGCGTCACCCGACGCGATCACTCCTGCGTCGGGAACAAGGTAAGCGCTGTGGCCGTCGGTATGCCCATGAGTGGGAATCGGCACGATCCGACCGGGAACGTCCAGCGCACCACCGGACGCAAAGGACTGTGCCCGAGGCAGTTCCGCACCTTTCAACGCGCCGACTCCGATCACGTCGCGAAGCCATTTCGGAGCACCTCGCCGCCACAACAGCAACGGAACTCCGGCCGGCGACAACTGTTGCAGATACTCCCTCTTCGCATGCGGCACTTCCAACGGATCCATCAGGACCGGAACCTCGAGCCGAGTCACGATGTCCACGATCCCACCGATGTGATCGATGTGCGCGTGAGTGACGAGAATTGCCCGAACATCCCCGAGCTGGTGACCGATCTGTTCGATCGAGCGTTCGACGTCGGTGCCGTTGGCCGGATATCCGCCGTCGATCAAGGTCAGATCGGACCCCTCTTCGACCAGGACCCAATTGGCGTGACCGCACCGAACCAGATGTGTGTTCTCGATCTGCGTGATCGACAGTGCCGCAGTAGTCATGCTTGGTAGTCTGCGCCACGTGTCGGAATCCGTGAAGCAGGCCAGCAGCCGCAGCATTCGAGATCGCGCCGAAGCATCCTTGGTGGCAGCCGCATTCGCACTGCCCAGCGCGGTGAAACGTCGAATCACCGGACCACCCGTCGTCATCGAGGGCAACACGCTCGACGCCGACGCACACCTTCTGCTCACGCTCGCGAAGACGCGGCCACTCCCCTCGCATTCAACCGATCCCCAGTCACTCGCCGCTGCTCGCGCCAATCTCACCCGAACCGCGATCATGATGGGCGGCAGGCCCACGCCCGTCCACACCGAGGAGATCTCCGTTTCGGGTGCCGACGGCCCGCTTCGCGCCCGGCTCTACGTCCCGACAGCCGACACCGGCGCTCTGCTCGTCTACTTCCACGGCGGCGGGTGGGTACAGGGCAGCATCGAATCCCACGATGCCCCGTGCCGCCTGTTGGCCGAAACCTCCGGCGCACGGGTCATCTCGGTCGACTACCGGCTCTCACCCGAATTCGCTTTCCCCACACCGGTACACGATGCCTATGCCGCCTACCTCGATATCGTCGACCGCGCCGACGAGTTCTGCGCAGACCCGACGCGCATCGCTGTCGGGGGCGACAGCGCGGGCGGGCATCTTTCCGCAACGGTCGCGCTGCGTGCCCGCGACGACGGCAAGACCCCACCGGCGGCGCAGCTGTTGATCTACCCCGCGACCGACTTTCACGAGAAGGCCCCCTCGCGAACGACGTTCGGTGAAGGTTTCTTCCTGACCGAGGCCAACATGAACTTCTACGAGTCCAGCTTCCTCGGCAGCAATGCCGATCGACTCGATCCGATGGTGTCGCCGCTACGCGCCCCCGACGCGACCGGACTGCCGCCGGCCATCGTGATCACGGCGGGATTCGATCCACTCCGGGACGAAGGCGAAGCCTACGCAGCTCGATTGCGCGACAACGGTGTTCACGTGACCGATCGACGCTATCGCGGGTTCATCCACGGCTTCGTCAACGTTCTGGGACCGAGCGTGGGTTCGCGCACCGCCGTCGCCGAGATCGGCGGAATGCTCCGCGTTCTACTCACCCACCCAGCAAAATCTCCCGCAACGTATCCACCAGCGGATCAACCGGCAGCTCAGGGCTGATCGCACGCTGTAGCCCCAAACCGATTCCGACGCTGAGTATGCGCAGTGCCGCGGCGTTCGGGTCCAGTGCCGGCGTCACGCCGTTGGACTCGGCAAGATGTTGCACCACTCCGGCAATCAATCCGCGCACCTGATCGGCACCCGTCGCGATCTTTTCGCGGATCTCTTCGCTGTGCCGCGATCGCACCGAGAACTCGACTTCGAGCAACGTCCATCTCTTGTCCCCGATGGTTCGCTCGGCCCATCGCGCGAACTCGGCCACCGCGTCGTCGAGCGTCGAATTGGCTCCGAGCTGTGAGGTGATCTCGCCGACCTTGGTCAACCTGATTCGGCCGAGCACCTCGGCGCACAACTCGTCCTTGTTCTTGAAGTTCGAGTACACCGCACCTTTGGAATAACCGGCATCCTCAGCGATCTGATCGAGCGACGCGGCGGCGTACCCGCGATCGAGGAAATGTTCGACGGCCGTCGCCAACAGGGTCTCGCGGGTCATCGCCTGCGCTTCCTGCCTGGTCAATCGCGCCATCGGAACCTCCTCGCGGTTCTGAGTATCGAGATTCCAACGGTAGCCGAATACCGGAAGCGCACCGCAGGCGCACTCCCGAAACCCCAATTTGGGGTACCCACGTTATTCAGATACTGATAGTCTCCGAAATATGACTTCAGAAGTGACCGGCACCACCGCGCCCGGGTCCGGACGACACAGCGCGCCTAGACGGGGATTGGCAATCGGATGCGGCGGCACCCTCGGTTTCGCCTGGACCGTTGCTGCCCTCGCCTCGGTTCGGGACGCCCTCGACTGGGATCCCCGCGAAGCCACCGCCATCATCGGCACGTCCGCCGGAGCCGAGTTCGTGACAATGCTCGGCAGCGGAGTCGGCGTCGACGAGTTGGTAGCCATGCAACTCGGAGAGCCCGCCGCACGTCCCGAACTCCTCGCCCACACAGCATCGGCGCCCGGAAGAATCCCGCCACTTCCGAGTTTGGGGATCGGCAATCCACGACTGGTGACGCGTCGAGATCTTCCCGTTCTGAGCCGGATGAGCGGTATCGCACCGCGTGGTGGCGGCGACCCGTCCTGGCTCACCACGCTCGCCGAATCTCTTGCCCCTGGCGATTCGTGGCTCCCACATCCGTGCGCGTACATGGTATCCATGGACTACAGAACCGGGCGACGGGTCGCGTTCGGGGCACAGGGGGCTCCGAAAGCGACAGTCGGTGAAGCGCTTCGAGCGTCTTGGGCGATTCCCGGCTGGTTCCCACCTGTCACCATCGACGGCGTCAGGTACATCGACGGCGGCGCGGCGTCCACGGCATCGGTAGACCTCCTGCTCCCCCTCGAACTCGACGAGCTGGTTGTACTGGCGCCCATGGCATCTCGAACACTGAAGCCGGCGCGCGGCGCCGCCCGTATCGAACGCGGCGCCCTGCGGAACTCCATGTCCAAGGGCCTCGACCGGGAAATCGAACTGGTGCGCGCTGCGGGAACCAGGGTCTTGCGCATAGACGCCACCGACGACGATCTCGCCGTCATGGGCGCCAACTTCATGGACGGCCGACGGCGGCTCGCCACCTTCGAATCATCCCTACGTACAACACGTGCGAGCGTGAAACGCGAACTCGATGCGCGCCCGTTCCACTCCACCCCGTCCCACCAGTGAAAGCGCAGACTCAGTGAACAACAGAACTGACCACTTCGAGGTCGTGATCATCGGTGGCGGGATCTCCGGGATCGGTGCAGCAATTCACCTGCAGCGCCTCGGGCTCGACAATTTTGTCCTGCTCGAGAAAGCGGACTCCCTCGGCGGCACCTGGCGCGCCAACACCTATCCCGGTTGTGCCTGCGACGTTCCGTCCGGCCTGTACTCGTATTCCTTTGCCGCCAATCCGGATTGGACCCGACTGTTCGCGGAGCAGCCGGAGATCCGCGAGTACATCGAGGACACGGCCGTCCGCCACGGGGTCGACAAGCACGTTCGCTTCGGGGTAGAAATGCTCTCCGCACAGTGGGACGCATCGCAATCACTCTGGAAGATCACAACTTCCAGCGGTGAACTCACTGCTCGTTTCGTGATAGCCGCCGCCGGCCCGTGGAACGAACCCTTGACGCCGGCGATTCCCGGGCTGGAAACGTTCGAGGGCGAGGTGTTTCATTCCTCGCAGTGGAATCACGACTACGACTTGACCGGAAAGCGCGTCGCCGTCGTAGGTACCGGCGCTTCCGCAGTCCAATTCGTGCCGCGCATCGTCTCCGACGTGTCCGCCCTTCACCTTTACCAACGCACCGCTCAATGGGTCCTTCCCAAACCCGATCACTACGTACCGCGGATCGAAAGGTCCGTCATGCGATTCGTACCGGGAGCGCACAAGGCTCTACGCAGCATCGAATACGGAATCATGGAAGCGCTTGGATTGGGGTTCCGCAATCCGTGGATCCTGCGTATCGTGCAGAAACTCGGGTCGGCCCAATTGCGCTTGCAGGTGCGCGATCCGAAGCTACGCAAGGCGCTGACTCCCGACTACACCCTCGGTTGCAAGCGACTACTCATGTCGAACTCGTACTACCCGGCCCTCGGCAGACCCAACGTGACCGTCCATGCCAACGCAGTCGAAGAGATCCACGGCAACACCGTGATCGGAGCCGACGGAGTGGAATCGGAAGTGGACGCGATCATCTTCGGAACGGGCTTCCACATCCTCGACATGCCCATTGCATCAAAGGTATTCGACGGAGAAGGTCGATCACTCGACGATCATTGGCAGGGAAGCCCGCGGGCGTACTTCGGTTCCGCCGTCAGCGGATTCCCCAACGCGTTCATTCTGCTGGGCCCGAGCCTCGGCACCGGACACACGTCGGCCTTCATGATTCTGGAAGCCCAACTGAACTATGTGGCACAGGCGATCGGCCACGCTCGTCGGCACGGCTGGAAAACCATCGACGTGCGCCCGGAAGTACAGGCAGCCTTCAACTCTCAAGTTCAGGAGGCATTGGGTACCACGGTCTACAACGCCGGTGGTTGCGAAAGCTATTTCTTCGACGTCAACGGCCGCAACAGCTTCAACTGGCCGTGGTCGTCAGGAGCCATGCGTCGACGGCTACGGGCCTTCGATCCATATGCCTACAACCACACGCTGTCCGACAACCCTGCGTCAGACGACACCCCCGCTGAGCCCACCACCACCCCCGAACCGGAGTACACCACATGAGCCTTTTCGGCACCACCTACCCGCCGATCGATCTCGACGGAGCAGTCGTCGTCATCTCCGGAGGTGGCCGCGGAATCGGCCGGGCCACAGCGGAGTTGTTCGCAGCTCGCGGCGCACTCGTCTGCGTCGGCGACCTCGACGAGGAGACGGCCGTCGACACCGCCGCATCCATCGGCGCACGGGCCCGCGGGTACGCTCTGGACGTCACCTCACGCGAATCCTGGGATGTGTTCGTCTCCACAGTGATCGGCGAATTCGGTCACATCGACATTCTGGTCAACAATGCGGGCGTGATGCCGCTCGGCAGCTTCCTCGACGAGTCCGACGCCACCAGTCGAGTAACCCTCGACGTCAATGTCTGGGGCCCGATTCACGGGATGCGCACCGTGCTGCCCGGCATGGTGGATCGGCGACGCGGCCACGTCGTCAACATCGCATCCATGGCAGGCAAGCTACCGGTGCCAGGAATGGCCGTGTACAACGCAAGCAAGTTCGGTGCGGTGGGCCTTTCCGCCTCTGCTCGTGTCGAATTCGCAGATTCCGGCGTCAGCGTCAGCGCCATCCTGCCCAGCGCGGTGCGCACCGGGCTCTCCTCCGGTGTGCCACTCGGAAAGGGCATGCCGACGGTTGAACCCGAGGTCGTGGCCAAAGCTGTCGTCGACACGGTCGCGCACCGGCGAGCCGAAACTACTGTTCCGCGTTACCTTGCGGGCTGGGACCTCATCGACGCTGTAGTACCCGAATGGATGATCAACATCGGACGCCGGGTGATCGACGATCGCCGCGCGCTGACATCGGTAGATCCGAACGGGCGTGCGGATTACGAAAAGCGAGTGGCACGTCAGGCCGAAAACGAGGAGCACGATCGGAGATGAAGCGGGTAGTTTCGTGGCCATGTACATCCGCCGCGAAACTTCTTCCGACCGTGACGCAATCTATTCACTGCTCGGGGCGGCGTTTGCCGACCAAGCGCCGCCCGGCGAGTCTCCCTACGAGATCGAACTGACACGTCAGCTCTTCGCCTCGAACGACTACTTACCGAAGTTGTCCCTTGTCGCCGTCGCCGGTGATGAGATCGTTGGTTTCGTGATCGGAACACGCGGATGGGTCGGTCCCGTTGAGGCGGTTGGCCTCGGCCCGTTGGCAGTCACACCGGACAACCAACGCAGCGGCGTCGGTTCGGCGCTGATGCACGCGGTGATCGGTGCGTCCGACGCTCTGGACGTGCCACTGCTCGCCCTCCTGGGCAGCACCGAGTACTACCCGCAGTTCGGGTTCGTCACCAGCACGGACGCCGGGATCGATTCTCCGGAAGCCGAGTGGGGCGAGCACTTTCAGATCAGGACCCTCACCACGCACCGCCCCGATCAGACGGGGAAGTTTTCATACGCAGCGCCTTTCGGGGTCGCTTGACCCTCAGCGCGATGTAAGAGTTCTTTGACATCCAGCGCACGTAGACCTACGCTCAGGCATGTCAAAGAACTCTTACACCTGGGAGGCTTCATGAGCACCACGGCACGGTGGAGCCTGATCATCGGTATCGGCGTCGCAGCAACGCTAGCCTTCAGCTTTTTCGCAGCATTGACCGCCGATGATCGGAAGACGTTGGCCTTCATCGTCTTCGCAATCGTCATGGCACCGGCTTGTATCGGGTCGGCGTGGGCCCTTTTTCCATCGGATAACGACAAGGCCCCCGCCTACCCCGAGGACACCGTCGAAACAGAATGGAGTCGCAAGGCCGGCTTCGGCGCGTTCACCGACTTGATCACTGCCATGGGGATCGCGCTGATCGCGCACAATGTCTTCGGCGCTCCCGAACTGCCGCTCGTAATGTTTACAGCCCTCGGGCTGGCCGACTTCGGAATCCGGTACTGGGCAGTGTCGAGGGACCGCACCCCACATTCGAGATCTGACGAGATCTGATGCGCAACAACCTTCAAGAACTTCGTACGGCAGCCGGATTGTCACAGCAAGCGTGCGCCGACGCGCTCGGCATCACACGCCAGACCGTCATCTCGATCGAGAAGGGACACTTCGACCCGCGTCTGTCGCTGGCGTTCCGAATCGCCGAGTACTTCGACAAACGCGTCGACGACATTTTCTCCAGCTGACGCCGTCTCGAACTGACGGAAGATCAGTCGAGCTGCGGTTTCAGTCGAACAGAGTTGGCGATCCGTTTTCGTCCTTCCCGTCTTCGACGGCCGTTGCCTTCTTGCCCGAGCCCTTGCGGACGACGGTCAACGTCGTCGTTCGACGCGACAACCTGTGCCCGTCACTGTGTTCGAGCAGCGCCATCCCCTGGCGAACTTCGACTACCGTCCACGGACCCGCATGGCCGGCTGCCTGCACGAGGTCACCGGACTCCACCTCAGTTGCCATGACCACTCCTTGTTCGTCGTGTCCTGCACGTTCTCCTTCCTATTATCGACGCGGCCACCTGGTAGTCGACGCGCAGGGTACCTACGCTGCAGCTGCAACCTTGACCGCATGGCCGACTTCGGCTCGGAATGCCGCGTATTCGGGTGAGCCTCGGAGATCGTCGGGATCGACGCCGGTTCGTGGCAGATCGATTTTCAGGTCGAGCGCGACCTTGCCCGGCCGGCTTGTCAGAACTACGACGCGGGAGCCGAGAAAGGCCGCCTCGTCGGCACTGTGAGTGACGAAGACACTTGTTCGCCCCGATTCGGCACTGACACTGCGCAGGTCCTCCTGCAGACGCTCGCGAGTGAGGGCGTCCAGCGCGGCAAAGGGTTCGTCCAACAGGAGCAACGACGTTTCGGCCGCCAAGGCACGAGCAATTGCCACCCGCTGCTGCTGCCCGCCGGAGATTTCCCAGATACGCCGGTCCGCAGTGCCGACCAGACCGACGCGGTCGAGAAGCTCGTCACGCCTTTGCCCGCGTTCGCTCTTCGCAACGCCGGCGTATTTGAGTGCCAGATCGATGTTGCCGCCCACCGATTTCCACGGAAAGAGCCGTGGCTGCTGAAACACCACTCCCGCACTCGACCCGGGAATCGGGTCGGATCCGGAGACCTGAACCGTTCCACTGGAAGGATTTTCGAAACCCGCGATCAGGCGCAGCAATGTGCTCTTGCCGCAACCCGACGCTCCGACGAGAACCAGAAACTCACCAGGTGTGACGTCGATCGATACGGGCCCGAGTGCCGTGACGGACTCTCGACCGTGGCCGTACCTGTGTGAGACGGTGTCGATTCGGATCGCGCCCGGGCAGTCGGGGGCGAATCCACCCGAGGCCTGCTGCGCGGTCACGCTACTGGTCAAGGACATCGGGAAGCCCCTTCGCATAGAGAGCACTCTGAAAGACCGTCAGGTCAGGCACACTGTCGATCTGCTTCTGCTCGGCCAGGAATTGCGCTGCACTCTGCAGGTTCACTGCCAGATTCCCGGGAGCGCCCTCGGTGCCCAACCATTCCGGCGAGGAGATCTGCTCCGGAGTGAGGAACACACCCTGTTTCAACTGCGCTGCCGCGTCTTCCTTCGAGGCGCCTAATTGTGCGGCAACAGCTTCCGCTGCCGCGTTCGGATCAGTGGCGATCGTCGTGAGCGCGCGGGCCTGAACCTGGCGCCAGGTGTCGACGATCTCGGGGTGATCCTTGGCAAACGCAGTCGACACCACACCAAGATCGAGTGTCGGCTTTCCTGCTGTCGCGAGCTCACGGCTGGCGATCAACTGTGTTCCGTCCTTACGGAGTTCGTCGAGCGTGGGCAGCCAGGTGTAGACGGCATCGATGTCACCGCGCTGCCAGGCTGCGAGGGATGCTTGCGGCTGGAGATCCACCAACTGGACGTCGTCGGCACTGAGTCCGGCCTGGTTCAGCGATGCCAGCAGACTGTAGTGCGCGGTCGAGGAGAATGCCGTGGCCACTTTCTTGCCGCGCAGATCTGCGACGGTCTTGATTCCGGTTGCGTTGCGCGCCACCAGGGCTTCGTTGTCGCCGGCCACGTCGAGAACAAACGCGACCTGGTACGGAATGTTCAGCGGTGCCGAGAGGCCACGAGCAACCGGGCTCGAACCGATTGCGCCGAAATCGATTTCACCAGCGATGAAGGCGGTGTTGATGTCGGCTCCCGAATCGAACTTCGTCCACTTCACGTTGTACTCGGGCAGTGCGTCTTCGAGCCAGCGATTGTTCTTGACTATCAAGTCGCCGCTCGGGAACGACTGGTAAGCGATACGGATTGTTTCCTTGGACGAATCCTGGCCCGAATGATCCACCGAGCACGCACCGAGAACAAGGGCAAGGACGCCGATCAGCACCGTGAACGCCGTCCGGGAAGCCCTTCCTTCATTGCGCGTCGAATTACTGCTGCGCTTCAGATTGCTGCTGGCGTGTTTCTGATTGTCAGTCATACTTTTCCCCTCCAGGGAACGGCGCGGCGCTCTGCAGCCCGCAGCAGTCCGTCGATGATCAGGCCGGAGAATCCGATGGCAAAGATCCCCACCAGCACGACCGGCGTGTTGTTGTAATTGCTTGCATCCTTGACCATTCCGCCGATTCCGGGGATGCCGTTGAACAGTTCGGCCGCGACCACCGACGAGTACGCCATACCCACAGACAGCCGAATGCCCGTGAAAGTTTCCGGTAAGGCCGACGGGATGACGACGTCCCGGATCACTTGCGCCCGTGAGGCTCCCAGGGCCCTGGCCGCTTCGACCAGTCCGACCGGCGCCGCGACCACAGCAGCTGTGGTGGCCACCGCTGCCGGCGGAAGAGCAGCGAGCGCCAGCAATGTAATCTTCGGCGCCTCGTCGATTCCCAGCCAGATCACCAGCAGGAAGAAATACGCCAGGGGCGGCAGTGCGCGCAGGAACGTCAACCACGGTTCGAGCAGGCTCCGCAGCCATGTCACCGATCCCATGGCCAAACCGAGGATCACGCCCAATCCGACGCCGATGATCACACCGACCAGCACCCGTCGCAGCGTCATGTAGAGGTGCTCCCAGAGCAGGTAACCCTGGTAGCCGTGCACTCCGTCGTGCGTGGTCATCGTGTTGACGAAGGCATGCCAGACCGTGCTCGGGAACGGCACGAAGGTCTCACTCCAGGTGCCGCTCGCGGCAGCGACCTGCCACAGGGCCAAGAATGCGATCACGGAAAGCACCGGCAGTCCGACCGTGGTCGCACTCGAAGTCCACGGCCGACGCGGCTCACGGTTCGGTTCCGTGACTGATGTTGGTTCTATTGCTTCGACAGGAGTCGACATCGCTGTTCTTCCTCGACGTACGGAAAATTCCGGCACACATGCAGCAACGGGCGCATATGCAGGGGCGAAGGCGCACAGAGCGGCGCCATTCTCACTCAGGACAGTCGGAAGGAATCAACAGCAACAGCAGTTGGCACCAAGACGGCACAGGTCGACGGCGATGCGTCGTGTCAGTGGCGTCGAGGGCATGGGGGTAATTACTACCTGTGTCTGCAATTACCCGCAAATGCGGGGGAAATAGGCGTCAGTCGGCCAAGCGAACCGACAGCGAATACATGAGCGGGATCTCGGGTCGTCCGGCCGGGACTCCCCAACGCTTGCCGCCGAGTTCAGCCATCTCCTCGAATCCTTGCCAACCGTTGGCGTACGGGTACTCGTCGAAAGACTCGAGCGTCAATCCGGCGCGCCGCAAAGCTCCTAGCACCTCGGAAATGGACCAGTTGAATTCACATGAGGGGAAAGGATTTTCGAAGTTCTCGACTCCGTTTCCCTCAGCGCCTGGCAAGACGAGATCGGCCGAATCTGCCACGTAGTCGCCCACGCCACGGGGTTCGGTCACGGGAGTCCCGCCTCCGTACGGGTATGTCAGCGACCACCTCTCGTCGAAACACATGGCAAACGGATGAAACTCCACCAGAACGAATCGACCGTTCGGCGCGAGAACACCGGCAATCCCCTCGGCCCACTCGTCGAGATCGGGTAACCAGATCACCGTTCCGTACGAAGAAAAGACTCGGTCGAACTTTCTCTGGCCAGCGGCAGCAGCGCGGAGCCACGCAGATACATCGGCACGCTCGAAATCGGCGGCAATATCGGATTCCGCGGACAAGGTTCGGGCGAAGTCGATCGCGGAATCCGCGATGTCGACGCCGGTCACCGCGGCACCGAGAGCGGCCAAACTTAACGAATCCTGACCGGAATTGCACTGCAGATGAAGAATCGAGGAGCCGTCGATCTCGCCGAGCAGCGCCAGTTCTTCCGGATACAAGGTCGACCCGCCGTTGCGAAAGAACTGTGCCTGGTCTCCTTTGTGACTGTTGTGAGCGACGGTCGCCGCATTCCACGACAACCGATTCATCTCCGCTGCATCCATCACTACTGCATCCACTTCTCGACGCACAACAAGTCCGCCCGAGTTCACCACGTCCCCGGTCACGTCGGCAATCGATTTACTGGGCCGGAAACCTATCCGAACGAAGATGCAACAGGTTACAGTTTTTCGACGGACCATCGAAGGAGAACCAGTGCGCTACGGACTCAGCCTGTTCACCAGTGATCGCGGCATCCGCCCTGCCGATGCAGCAAAGGCTGCGGAGGCGAATGGATTCGACGCCTTTTACGTTCCGGAGCACACTCACATCCCCGTCTCGAGGGATTCCGATCACCCCGGAACCCAGTCGGCCGAATTGCCCGACGACCGTTACATGCGCACACTCGACCCCTGGGTTGCCCTCGGCACCGCCGCGTCGGTCACGAACACCATCCGATTGGGCACCTCCGTGGCCCTCCCCCTCGAACACGATCCGATCACTCTCGCGAAAACCATCGCATCGCTGGACCATCTTTCCGGCGGACGCGTGGTCTTCGGCGTCGGATTCGGCTGGAATGCAGAGGAACTCGCCGACCACGGCGTACCGCCCAACAAACGCCGGACCGCACTCCGGGAGTATCTCGAAGCCATGGGTGAACTGTGGTCGAAGGAAGAAGCTTCGTACGACGGCCAATTCGTGAAGTACGGGCCTAGTTGGGCCTGGCCCAAGCCCGTTCAGAAGCCCCGTCCTCCCATCTTGTTGGGCGGCGGCGGCAACGAGAAGACTTTCAAGTGGATCGCAAATTCTGCCGACGGGTGGATCACTACACCCATCGAGCAGGAGATCGACGGAAACGTGGAACTGCTCCGAAAGATCTGGGCCGAAGCAGGTAGAGTCGGCGAGCCTGAAATAACCGTCCTGGCAGGCAAACCCGATTCGGAGAAGCTCGCCCACTGGGAAGACATCGGTGTCACCGAAGCAATGTTCGGCACTCCGGACAAGAGCCCCGAAGAGGTTGTCGGATACATGGAACGCCTGGCAGCCAAGCTCGGACGGTGAGGTCCGCCACAGCATCTTGACCTCAACTGCACTCGAGGTTTTAACGTCGGTATTGCACAAGACAGTGCAACGGCAGCAAAACCCGAGACAGAAGAGGGGCGAGGAGTGACCACAAAACTGGTTGGCACCCAATCTGTTTCGGACGACTCTGTTGATGCGGAGCCGTCCATCCGAAACTCCTTCGTCGAGGCGTTCCGGAACCATCCCGCCGGCGTCTCGATCATCACCGCAACGGGCGATGACGGCCCGGCCGGCATCACGTCATCGTCGGTGATCTCGATCAGCGCCGATCCTGCAGTTCTGGCGTTTTCACTGCAGTCGTTGCGAGGCTCTGCGAGCGTCATCGCTTCCGCCCGCAGTTTTGTTGTTCACCTGGCAAATTCGGCGAACGAACGACTGGCTTCCACGTTCGCAACCCGCGGCGCTGTGCGCTTCGGAGACGATATGCCCTGGTCGTTTCTCTCGACGGGTGAACCGTTCCTACATGGGACAGGCCACGCCCTGCGTGCGGTTCCCTTGAATGCCACTACATGTGGCGCCGCAGTGATCGTCACTGCACGCGTCGTCGACGTCATCGATCCGCAGCACGTGTCAGCGCCGCTCGTCTATCACGATCGAACCTATCGAAATCTCTCGACTCACAACATTTCCTCAAAGGAAGGCATGTCACATGACTGAATACGTTCTCCCCGAACTGGATTACGACTACGCCGCTCTCGAACCGCACATCTCCGGCGAGATCATGGAACTGCACCACAGCAAGCACCACGCCACGTACGTGGCGGGCGCCAACAGCGCAATCGAGCAGTTGGCTGCTGCGCGCGAAGACGGCACGATCACCGCGAAGGCGCCGCTGCTCAGCAAGAACCTCGCCTTCCACCTCGGCGGCCACACCAATCACTCCATCTTCTGGAAGAACCTCTCCCCCAACGGCGGTGAGCGGCCAGAGGGCGAGTTGGCAGCCGCAATCGACGAGCACTTCGGCACCTTCGACGCATTCGTCAACCACTTCTCCGCTGTAGCAACCACTTTGCAGGGGTCCGGCTGGGCGGTACTGGCCTACGACACGGTCGGGCAGCGCCTGGTCATCGAGCAGCTCACCGACCAGCAAGGCAACATCAGCATCGGTATCGTTCCGTTGCTCATGCTCGACATGTGGGAGCACGCTTTCTACCTGCAGTACAAGAACGTCAAGGCCGACTACGTGAAGGCCTACTGGAACGTCATCAACTGGGAAGACGTTGCACAGCGTTACGCAACGGCCACGGCGGCGGCGGGCTTGATCGTCCCCGCCTGATCGTCCCCACCTGATCGTCCCCACCCCGATCACTGCCATATCACCTCGATCACCCCAGCTCGGCACGGTGGCTCCGTTGCCGAGCTGGGTTTCTGCACCCCCGAGATCGATGTATGTGAAGGCAGGTAACATACACCGAGCGCGGCTGACTCGGCCGTCCGCCGATTCGACTCCGAGGGGAACCAGTGCTCGATATCAGTGGTTTGATCGCGGCATGGCGTCCGACGCTGGACACCGCAGCACGCAATGCATGGGGACTCTCGTTCGGCGACGGTGTCGAGAAGCCCGAACGCACCCCGTCCGTAATGATCAGCAAAGGTCCACACCGCGATCTGTATCGCTTCGGCGCATTGTGGACGCCAAGAGGTAGTCCGGTTCTCCTCGTACCGCCCCTCGCGGTTTCAGCCGACTGCTACGACCTTCGTGCAGGCCAAAGCCTCGCCGCGCACCTACTGGATGGGGCGAACACGCCCTACCTCCTCGACTACGGGACCATGCGGTACTCCGACCGCGGAATGGGTTTCGAGGCCTGGGTCGACGACATCATCCCGGAAGCGATCCGTACGATCTCGGACCTACATGACGGCGCACCGGTTTCGCTGATCGGGTGGAGCCTCGGCGGGACCATGTCTCTGCTCACGGGCTCCGCTCACTCCGACCTGCCGATCGCATCGATCACGGCAATCGGAACGCCAATCGATTACACGAAGATTCCCGCTATCAGCCCCTTGAGGCTGATCGGCAAATACACGGGCGACACCCCACTCACGTCCGCGACCAATCTTGTCGGCGGACTACCTGCTCCACTCGTTCAGGCGAGTTACAAGGTGACGGCGTTGCAGCGCGAAGTTCTCAAGCCATGGTTCATCATGCGCAACCTCCACAACACCGAGACACTGGCTCGCATGGAATCGATAGACAAGTTCATGGCAGCCATGCCTGGATACCCTGGCAAGGCTTTTCAGCAGATCTGCGAACAACTCATGCTGGGCAACAATCTCTTCAACGACACCGTCACGCTTGCCGGACGCGAGATCAAACTGTCAGCTCTGAGCGTTCCCGTTCTCGCGGTCGGCGGCACCACTGACGTGATTGCACCCATCGCTTCGGTGGAAGCGATCACGTCGGTCCTCACCGGAGCGCCGTCGGTCCGGTTCGAGAAGGCGCCGGGAAGTCACCTCGGGCTCGTTGCCGGCCCCACCGCGAGAGACTCCACCTGGGCGCACATCGACGAATTCTTGAAAGAGAATGCACCGCAGTTGGTTTCGACCAGCTAAATCACGGCGTTGTGATGCCCGCGGCTACAGCTGCCTTGTGCCAATCCGGGAATTCACTCAGCAAACGGGTGTACAACTGGGCGTCGTCGACGGTGTCGATGTCGTCCAGCGCGAAGAATCCGGCATTGTCGACCACCCTGCCGTCGAGGTCGTCGAGCTTCTCCAGCACTCCGTAGTTGGCCTTGCCGATTCCGACGAACTGCCAAAAGGCCGGGAGCCCAGACGCTTCGCGCATCAATTTCGTGATTTCCTTGCGCTCGCTGAAGCCACCGTCGGTGAAGAACAGGACGAGCGTCGGCGCGGAACCACGTGTCAGGCCGGAAAGAATCTCAGTCATGATCGGCACTTCACGATTTGCGGCGCCGATCTTGTCGTAGTTGAATCCGCCGTGCGAGCCGCGCAAGTGCAGGTAGGTATCCGACCACTCTTCCGCGTCATGGACAGAGATCTCGGGGAGTTTGACGAAGCTGACTGCATACAAGTACGGCTCCAACTTGCCGTCGTCATCGAGTTGGATCGCAACGGGAATCATGCGTTCGACAACACGATGCACCACTCTGGTGCGGTACTGCTTGGCCATACTTCCGGTTTTGTCGATCACCAGGACCACCCGTGCCCGAATTCCGTTGCCACCCTTCGTCAGCAGGACCTTGGCCACTTCGCGCTTTCGGAGGTCCAGCTTCTCCCGCTTCACCATGGAGAGTTTGGCTTCGTCGGGCACGGTCCGAATGCCGTCTGTCGTTTCAGCAGAGCCGGCGGGTCGAGCCTGCGGTTCCTCGTCGACCGACACTCCGAATGCTGTTACCAGGTCCGCCAATCCGCTGTCCCAGCCAGCTGACACGTTTCGCAGCTTCCAGCCCGCGCCGCGGCGATAGATCTCGACGAGAACCGCTGCCCTCTCACTCGTCAACCCCAAAGCCTGAGCCACGATGGCGGTGGAACCAACCTGCTCCACCACGACACCAAGGCCCCCGACAGCAGACAGGGTTCCGTTTGCCGCCGCATCAAGTGCCACGGCAACACTCAGCTGATGGATGTCAGCGGGCAACCTCGCAATGTCGATTTCGATGACGCCGCCGGACTCCAAGCGCACCGCGCCTTCGGGTGAGACCGGCTGATTGAAGAAGACAAAATCTGCGTCGTCCCGTACTTTGTTCCGTTCGTCGAGCTGGAACACCATCAGGTCTACCGTGCCCGGGGCGCTACCGTTCACCGCCACCTTCAGCGAAGTTCCCTCAACGACTGTGTTCGCTCCACGCGCCAGCTCCATACCGGAAGATTAGCTGGCCACCAAAGAATCAACGGCCCCGCGGTCGGAAGAATCACAGCACACTTTCAGCAATCGCGAGGATTCTCGAGGCAGACTGTTCGTGGAAGATTTGTCGCACGCGGGACCAAGAGCCTGAACATCGACAGAATCCTAGGGTCGATCAGGAGGTCAAAAATGCCGCACGGCCAGGCGCGCACCATCCCGATGTTGCCACTCTTGCCACCTCTGACGAATTTCGACGACGCAAGTCGCTCGGTCGTGTCCTACCTCGACGAATATCTTCCGCTGGCACTGTGGTCGATCACGCGGTTCGACGGGTCCAATCAAATCTTTCTCACCGTCTCACCCAACCCACTTCACATCGAAGTCGGCGAGACCCGGGCTTGGCCAAACACCATGTGCAGCGAGGTGGTACTCGGAAATGCGCCGCCAGTCTCATCGAATCGCGCACTCGTGCGCGCACTGTCCCGTGATGGCAGGTGGGAAGGCATTGGCGCATACGTCAGCATCCCAATCCTCCACAACGACGGCAGTCTCTTCGGCACTCTGTGTGGCGCCGACCCGAGTGCGGGCGACTCCGCACTCGAGGACAACCTAGCCCTCCTCAATCTCCTGTGCCGACTTCTCGGAACCATTCTCGATGTCGACTATCAGCGCGCGCAGTCAGTCCGACTGGCCGAAACTGCGCAACTCGATGCCGAGACCGACCCGTTGACAGGTCTTCTCAATCGGCGCGGGTGGAATCGCATCCTCGAGGCCGAGCAAACTCGGTACCGCCAATTCGCCGATCCGGGAGCTATCATCATCGTCGATCTGGACGGCATGAAGACCATCAACGACGAACTCGGCCACGCCGCGGGCGACGAATACGTTCAAAGGGCCGGCAAGATCTTGGCAGCGTGCGCGCACCCTGGTGCGGTGGTTTCACGGTTGGGCGGAGACGAGTTCGGAATCGCTCTGCCCGATACACAGCCGCGCGCCGTCGACTACCTGCTCGAGTGTTTGGAGAAGGCGTTCCGGAATGCCGACGTCTGTTGTTCGATCGGTCGAGCCGACTTTTCCATGACCCAAAGCCTTTCCGAGACTTGGGATACGGCCGATGCGGAGATGTACCGCCACAAGCGTTCGAAGCGCTGATTAGCCTCCCGCACGGCCTGTTGGCACCGCATCGAGGTCTCCTTCGATGCGGTGCTCGGCCGTGTTCTGTTGTGCCCGAGGAGTACTACCTCAGGTTTTGAAGGTGGTGTTCGCCGGTCGCGGGTGCTGCTGCGGGTCGATCGAGGGCGGCGGAATGAACCACGGTTTGTTGTCGACACCGATCCGAATCGCCCACTTCCCGACGAACCCTGATTTCCGGTGCATCAACCGGTGGTGCGAACGGCACAGCAGGACCAGGTTGTTCATCACCGTCGGGCCGCCGTTGGCCCAGTGCCGGATATGGTGTGCATCGGTCCAGGCCGGTACACATGTGCAGCCGGGGAACGCGCAGCCTCTGTCTCGGGCGATCAACGCAGTCCGTTGTTCGGCGGTGACCAGCCTCTTTCCTGGTTGCGCATCCAAGGGCGCGCCGTGATCGTCGAGCAGAACAGTGGACAGGAAACAATCGCACCCGAGGAGTCGGGTCTGCGAGACCGAGAGTGGCCCGAGCCAGGGCATGTGCCCGACATCAAGATCGGACAGCTCCAGTGAGCCGTCATCACCCGAATCCGAAGACTGTGCGGCACAATCCCGATGCTCCGCCAAATCACGAGCATTGATGTGCACGTTCACATGCGGACGCTGACCACCATCGGTACCGGTCTTGGCGCAGTCCAGATAGCGGCGGATCAGTTCGGTGAACCCGTCAGCCGTCCGTTTCGCCGCCGACCGAGCATCCGGCGTCCCATCCGGTGCCGGGGTCGGCATCGTCAGATTCGACAACGCCGACAACAACATTTCACCGGTCAGGGCATCGAAATCCCCACGCACCACCACCCGACCGTTCAACGTCGACGCGATCCGCAACTCATTCCGATCCACATCCTCGGCGGGCGGAATCTCATCCGATTCGAACAACCGCTCCAACGTCGCGATCACGTTCCGCACTTTCGTCGTCGTCGCTTCCACCCCCGACGCAGCAGCCAACAACAAATCGATGCACTTCGGCAGCGCCTCCTCCGGCATGCCCTTCGGTGGTGACTCACAGAACGCCACGATCAACACGGCATGATCGAAGGAGCAGTCCCCGCCATCGAACCGAGCCGCCACCGCCGGAAACGGCCGCAACGCCGCACCCAACGCGGCGATCTTCTTCCCGTCCCGAACCTGCAGCATCGTGTTCGCCGCCAACCACGCACCCACCCCGCGGCTCGCAATCACCTGATCATCCGGCCGCATCGACAACTCGTCCACCACAGCCACTCGAACGGCTTCCAGGCGCAGAATCTCCGCACTCGCCTCGACAGCAGCAGCACGCAACTCGGCAGCAGTCAACCGCCACAGGCGTCCACGTAACCCCACCGCAGAACCCGACACCACATCCGACAACAAGACACTCATTGAATCCCCCGATCCCCTCCCCAAACAATACTCGAACATGCGTTCGAGTCAATACCTCGCTACCAGCGCAAATAAGAGCAGGGAATAGTTCGACGGTCGCACGCGTATTATTTGAGTAAGCAATACTTGCGGTCGCAAATAAATGGAGGGCGTCACCGATGACAACTGATGAACACGTACGTGGTCGTGTGTGGCGCGACCTCGTCGTCTCCCACAGCGTCATCCTCGGCAAGATGGAGGCGGACCTTCGAACCACCACCGGGCTCACCCTTGGCCAGTACGACGTTCTGCTCCGACTGCACGAAGCTCCGGGAAACACGATCCGAATGGGCGATCTGGCCGAACTGGTCCTGGTCACCACCAGTGGCGTGACGCGCGTCGTCGATCGATTGGTCGAGGCCGGATTAGTGGAGCGTGTTAGACCGGACAACGATCGACGCGTCGTGACGGTATCGATGACGCCTGCGGGCAAGAAGACGCTTCGAAAAGCGTCCGCCATACACACGCGAGGGATCGCCGAATACTTCTCCGATCTCATTGAAACCGAGGAGCTTCCGGTACTCGAACGCTTCTTCTCCCGACTTGCCACACATCACACGAATCAAGGCGGCGCATGCGATGCGCACGTAGAACAACTCTCCATCACCCCCACGAACAGATAGCGAGAAACAACATGGCTTTCGAATTGGGCGTCTACCATTTCGGTGAACTCACCCCAGATCCCACTACCGGCGCGATGATGAATCCCGGTGTCCACCTTCGCCATTTGGTGGAGCAGGCAACCGTTGCCGATCAGGTTGGACTCGATGTCTTCGGCGTCGGCGAGCACCATCGCACCGACTTCGCAGTCTCAGCCCCGGCAGTTGTGCTCGCGGCAATGGCTCAGGCTACCGACAACATCAAGCTGTCCAGCGCCGTAACCGTACTCAGTTCCGACGATCCCGTCCGTGTGTTCCAACAGTTCGCGACAGTCGACCTGCTTTCCGAAGGCCGTGCCGAGATCATTGCCGGCCGAGGTTCGTACACGGAGTCATTTCCGCTTTTCGGGTACGACCTGTCCCAGTACAACGAACTCTTCGCCGAAAAGCTCGATCTACTACTGAAACTGCGCGACGAGAACCCGATCAACTGGGAAGGACAACTTCGCGCACCACTGATCGACGGTGACGTGACGCCCCGCCCGGACCGTCAGATTCCGGTGTGGATCGCAGTCGGAGGTACTCCGGCCTCTGTCGTCCGTGCCGCGAAACTGGGCCTGCCCCTCTCACTGGCCATCATCGGTGGAAGCTACCAACAGTTCGAGCCGTTCGTCGATCTGTACCGCAGGGCTGCAGCGGAGTTCGGACACGATCCGAAGAAGCTCGCTGTCTCGATTGCTTCGCCAGGATTTGTCGATACCTCGAAGCAAACAGCACTCGACACGTCGTACCCGTACTTCCAGGCCGGGTGGATGCAGAATCATCATCAGCGGGGAAACGGAGTTCCCATGCCGCGCAGGGCATACGAGGCGCAGGCAACCACCGCGGGTGCGTTCTTCCTCGGCGGCCCGCAGGAAATCATCGACAAGACGATGGCGCAGTACGAACTGTTCCATCATGACCGCATCATGATCCAGATGGGGTTCGGCAACGTGCCACAGAAGGACATGCTGCGTGCGATCGAGATCCTCGGCACCGAAGTAGCCCCCGTTGTGCGTAAGGAAATCGAATCACTGAAGTCGTCCCAAAAATAGGAGTTTCGATGAGCACACCGCTCAAAATTGTTGCCGTTGTCGGCAACCTTCAAAAACCCTCCAAGACTCGTGCCCTCGTCGACCTGATCGTCGAAACCTTGGGAGACTTCGAGCAGATCGACACACGAGTTTTCGAGATCGTGGATCTGATTCCAGGTCTTGCATCTGCTCTGGATCGCGATCACGTCGACTCAGTGACCGCCGAAGCGCTGGCAGCAGTCGAGTCCGCCGATATCGTCATCGCGGCGTCACCGGTGTTCCGAGGCTCGTACACGGGAATGTTCAAGCATTTCTTCGATCTCGTGGACCAGTACGCGCTTGCCAACACTCCGGTGATTCTTGCTGCGACAGGTGGCAGCGACCGCCACGCTCTCGTGTTGGACCATGCCCTGCGTCCACTGTTCGCTTTCTTCCAAGCGCTGACCGCTCCGGTCGGGATCTATCTCAGCTCAGGTGATTTCGACGGAACGACTATCCTCAACCCCGAGGTATTCGAGCGTATCGAGATGGCAGCAAAGGACGTCCTGCCGGTAGCCAGGATGCTCGCGGAGCGGCATCGAGTTGCGCTGACGTGAACGCCCCTCGTCTGCACAACAATGACCCGGAACCACCACCAGCGGTCACGACTGGCAATGCGGCTGATCCAGCACACTTACGCCGCTGATCCACATCGCATCACCGAACACCGTTTTTCAGTGATTCTTCAGCTCCATCGCAGTAGCGTCGAAAGGGCCACCTCATGTCAGGAGCCCCCATGACCACCCCGGATCAACCCACTGTCCAGCAATCCGTTCCTCAGCACCCGATTCGACCACCCGTCAATGCGGGCTGGGCAGTGGTCTCGCTGCTGTTCTTCTGGCCGCTTTCCTTCTCCGCTTTCACGCACGCCTTCAACGTGTATCCGCTGTGGGCTGAAGGCGATGTGGCCGGGTCGCGGTACGCGTCCGATCGAGTGAAACGACTCGGTCAGATCTCGCTGTGGATCGCAGGCGGGCTACTTCTCCTGGTCTGCATCCTGTACGCGATTGCGGCAATCGTGTGGTTCGCCAACGGTGGCCACGATTACGGGCCGCGACGTATGCGCTGAACAACCACACTGAAACAACAACAACACCGCCGAACATCACCTCATCAATCGATCGACGAACTCCATGGTCTGGTCCATCGAAGCGACCGTCGTTTGACCGTGGCTGATTCCGGCGAGTTCTTGATACTCGAACTGCGTTCCCCGCGAACGCATGTCGACCAGTTGCGCCCAGGTAAGGGCGACAGGAACCGTTGTGTCCGACACGCTCTGCACCACGCGCAGTGGACGGTCGTAGCCGTCGACCGGCACCTGCATCATCTCGCGGAACAGGTCGTACATGCGCGGCGTCCATACCGACCGAGAAAACAACGAGCTCAACTGGATTCGTTCGGCTCGAATGTGTCGGCCGAGATCTCCGGCGCACAGTGTCCGAGCCTTTTCCATCCACTCGATCCCCTGCGGCGAGAGAACCTCGCGAATGTTCTCTTCGGGTCGTTGATCGTCGATCCCGGCCAGGACGTACAGCGCATATCCCACCAGCCCGGTGATACCGATGTCGGGAAACAGCGGGCCGCCCAACGGAAACAGCCCTTCCATGTGTGTGGGGCCTGCGACGACAACCGAGCCACGGAAATCCAATTCCGGTGCACGAGTGGTGGCATCGTGTCCCGCGAAGTACGCCGCATGACCACCTTCGGACAAACCCGCGACCATCCACCGCGGACTCAGCACATTGCCGTACAACTCGTGCGCGGCCCGCACGATGTCGACGGCATTCGCCCCGGCGGCATGTCCGTCGAGATAGGCCAGCACCCCGTCGGTACCAACTCCCGAGTAGTCGGTAGCGACCACCGCGTACCCCTGCTCCAACCAGCGTTCGATCGGTTCGATCTCGCCCGGACCGAATCCGGTCGACGAGGGTGCACACTGATCCGCACTGCCCAAAGTTCCGTGGGCATAGGAGATGACGGGCCAACCGCCCGCCGGTGGGGCGCCTTCCGGCAGAAACACGGACCCTGACGACTCTCCCCATCTGTCAGCGGTACGCAGAGTTCGATAGACGACCCGCTGCGTCTCACCGGCGCCGACCGGAAACACTGCGGCCGAGAGTTCGCCATAGGACTCCAGCGCGCCCGCGACTTCCGGTTCGTCCGCCGTCGCCACTGCAACACCTGACCCCCACCCGAGACCCGACAACAGAATGCTCGCCACCACGGCCGCAACAAAGGTTCTACCCGAACGACTCACCACGCCAACCCCTCCCGACCTATGCAGAGCATGATGTCGATATGCAGATCATCATCACCGGTCACAGCCTGCCCGGACGTGAGTGTTCCGAAACCGCAACCTTCGAAGAGCGCAGCAACATCCACGTCGGCGTTCAGCGCCGAGGCAAGCCACACGAAATCCTCGACCTCGTACCGGGAGATACCGAGCCAGTGCGATGGGAACTGACAGCGAGTCTGGAGCGAAAGTCCGGTGCCTGGGACTTACTCGGTCCATACATCCAGGGTCCACCTCGCGGACGCTTCATCTACCTGTCCTGGGTGACGGTATCCGATGACCAGACGTTCGAGATGTTTCGGCGCGCAAAGCTGATGCTCGACGCGATCCCCGAGCACATCGCCGAGGAGGCCGACGCTTCCGGCATGCTCCACGGAGACCTCGGCCTCACCGACGCCTCAGGTAAACCACTGTGTGCGGCTATCCGACCGCCGACGATCACATGGTCATCCTCGCCTTACTGAGCATCGTTCAGTAGTGTGGAGATCGAACACTTAGTCTGCCCGGTGGCCCCACACGATCGATACGGAGTCCGAACTGATGAGCACCGAACACCTCGATGTCCTGATCGTCGGCGCCGGCTTGTCCGGCATCGGTGCTGCGTATCGACTCCAGACCGAGCTTCCCGGCAAGTCGTACGCAATCCTCGAGGCCCGTGCGAACAGTGGCGGAACCTGGGACCTCTTCAAATACCCTGGCATCCGATCGGATTCCGACATGTTCACGCTCGGCTACCCGTTTCGGCCGTGGACAGATGCCAAAGCAATCGCCGACGGTGATTCGATCCTCCGGTACGTGCGCGACACCGCGCGAGAGAACGGGATCGACAAGAAGATTCGGTACAACCGGAAGGTGACGGCCGCATCATGGTCGTCAGCGGACTCGACGTGGACAGTCACGGTCACGACCGGCGACGAAGACGAAACATTGACCTGTAACTTCCTCTATCTCTGCAGCGGTTACTACAGCTACGAGGGCGGATACACCCCCGACTTCCCCGGACGTGAATCGTTTGCCGGCGAGGTTGTGCACCCGCAGTTCTGGCCCGAAGAACTCGATTACTCCGACAAGAAGGTCGTTGTGATCGGAAGCGGCGCCACCGCAGTCACATTGGTCCCCACGATGTCACGGGACGCAAGCCACGTCACGATGCTCCAGCGATCACCGACATACATTCTGGCTCTGCCGTCCAGCGACAAATTATCGGACACCATTCGCGCAGTACTGCCGAATCAACTCGCGCACAGCATCGCTCGATGGAAGAGCATCGTAGTGAACCTGAGTTTCTACCAACTGTGCCGGCGCAGTCCTGCGCGCGCAAAGCGGTTGCTGAACCTCGCGATCAGTCGCCAACTCCCGGAAGAGATCCCACTCGATCCTCACTTCACACCCACCTACGATCCCTGGGATCAACGCTTGTGCGTCGTACCGGACGGCGATTTGTTCAAAGCCCTCCGATCCGGCAAGGCCTCGATCGAGACCGATCGCATCGACACTTTCACCGAGACCGGAATTCGTCTCGCGTCAGGTCGCGAACTCGAAGCTGACATCATCGTCACTGCAACAGGATTGAAGATGGAAGCGTGCGGCGGGATGTCGATCGAAGTGGACGGCGAACCCGTCACCCTCGGTGATCGTTACGTCTACAAGGGCATGATGATCAGCGACGTACCGAACTTCGCGATGTGCGTCGGCTACACCAACGCCTCGTGGACTCTGCGAGCAGATCTCACGTCGATGTACGTCTGCCGACTGCTGACGGAGATGGACAAGCGCGGCTATTCGAAGTGCGTGCCGCACGCGAGCGAAGAGATGGACCAGCGGCCGATCCTGGACCTGGCGTCGGGGTACGTCATGCGTGCTGTGGAACAGTTCCCGAAGCAGGGATCGAAGTCACCGTGGAACATGCGTCAGAACTACATCCTTGATCGTCTTCACTCGACGTTCGGGAGCATCAACGACCACATGACGTTCTCGAAGGCGCCAGCTCGACAGTCGACACCGGTACCGAGCAAGAGTTGAGCGGACCACGAACAACCAGGTAGAGCAATCGGGCGAAGCCACCAATCGATCCGGCGACAAAGAACACACCCGAACCTGCGACTACTGCACAGAGCGCACCGAGAACGATGATCGCCGACGCCTCTACCATTCGACCGGCGGACTCCGATCCGAGAACGTGTATTTCATCAACTCCTTCGTCCATAAAACTATTTTCAGCCAACCGTCCAGCCGGTTTGTAGGGACTTTAGTCGCGAGTCGGATCAAAATGGACTCATAATTGCAGGTCAAGCGTTCAGTTGGCCATTCCGGCCGGATGATCTCCAGTCCGTTCCGTTGTGATGGTCGGCAACAGAGTGCTGGTCGAATACATGGACGATTCACGAATCGACACGGTCGTATCAAATCTCCGTGCCTCTCCACCCACTCTTACGCAGGGTGTGGCCCAGCAGCGTGACCACCAGTGAAAACATCGGCAGGGCAATGATCACCCTCGCGGCAAACACCCCCGATCTTCCCGGCCGCGTCCTTCGCAGCGACAAGATCAACGAACTCGCGCAGGCCTGACAGCTTGACCTCGAAAGACGAAACCGCGGGCGACGAGTTCCAACGCCACGGCCACCGAGCAAGTTTGTGCCAACAACAACCCTGCCAATACAAGAATTTGCACAGCACCGGCCTGAACGGCCGATCCCGTCGCGAGCAACACACCGACAAAGGCTCCGGGCAATGTCACGAGGCCGACGGTGCGCGTCTGGTCGACTCCAGGCAGCAGAGCATCGGAGGCAGCGGTGCGGGCTACCTCCCACCGCGCATCTCGTTGGGAAAATCCAAGGCTCAGTGCTGCTTCCACTTCCCCGTACCGGTCGTCGACGGCGTCGAGTCCGCGTTTGGCTGCCATCGATGTTGCAGTCATCGCGCCACCCAGAACAATGCCGCCGATCGGCACCAGAGCGACGCCTTGCAGCGGAACCACTCCGGACAGCAGCATCAGTGGCAGAACCACACCGATTCCCGACGCCAACGCGATGGTCAGCCAAACTCCGGACGTCCCCGCGTTCGAGCGTCGTGCCGCGGTGAAAGACGCTGCAACGAACATGCCGACGAGCACGAGGAGCGCCGACCAGATGTGGGCCAAGGCGGCGGCAAGGATCAACGAAATCGCAGCCAGCTGAAGAGCGCCACGAGCGAGGGCACCGGGGACCACCCGAACGCTACCGAGATAGGTGAATCGGTAGACGAGCGTGGCGACAAGTGCCATGACGATGCAGAGCACAGCCAGACGGATGCCGGAGTCGGCTATCGAAAGGCTCATGGGTCTCAGTGTTCCCTACGAGCCGAGTCCGATCCGAATTCGAGAACCGCTCAGAACACCCAACCGCGAAGGGCGACGAATCGCAGGCCACCGACAATTCCGCTCACGGCGATCACAAGCCCGGCTTGAAGAAGCCCGTCGGCGCCTGGGAGAAGGAAGCCGAGCGCACTGATGGCGGCAGAACTGGCGATCAACCCGACCAGTGCGAGTCCACCGCCTTCCCACTGCGCGGTGAACCAGTTGACGCGATCCGCGGCGTGGAAGGTGAGCCGGCGATGCAGCTCATTGGCCAGAATGGTGCTCAAGACCGCACCAACTGCGTTGGCGACCAGCGCTCCGTCACCGCGCAGCGCCAGAAAAGCGGCAAAGTACAAGATGTTGCTGGCTCCGCCGACGAGGGCAAAACGAACGAGCTGAGCAAAGGCGCCGTCGCCGGCAAGGGCGCGAAGCCTCGTTGCCGCGAAACCTGCACTCCGCGTACCCACCATCGAGATCGGATTGCTCCCGACCCAGATGTCAGACGTGCTCATATCGGCTTCTCTCATACGGACAATCGGAACCACACGTTCCGCTTAGTAATATAGCATTAACGGAATCGATCATTCCGCTTAGTGCCGTAGACTGTGAGGATGCCGACAACACACCCCGACGCTTCTCATGCGGGGACCTCGGCCGACTGCTCACAGCCGCGCCTTCGGTCCGACGCCAAGGCCAACCTCGAGCGCATCCTCAACTCCGCTCGCGAGGTGTTCGCTGCCCAAGGACTCGACGCCACGCTGGCGGACGTCGCGAAGCACGCCGGCGTCGGCGTCGGCACCGTCTATCGCCGGTTCGCCAGCAAGGACGAACTGATCCAGGCACTGTTCGACACGCGGTGTTCCGAGATCGAAACGATCGCCGCCACCGCCCGAGAGATGCCCGACGCCTGGGAAGGTCTTGTCTACTTTCTCGACGTGATCTCTCTGCGCATGGCAGACAACCGCGGATTCGGCGATCTCCTGATGGACGGACGCTTCACGTCCGACACCTTCGCTCGCGCGCGCGCCGGGATCGCTCGACACACTGCGGTACTTGTCAATCGAGCCAAGGAACAGGGCACCCTGCGCAGCGACTTCGAAGTCAACGACATTCCGCTTCTCATGCAGGTCGTCAAGATGGCCCAGAAGTTCGGTGGCGACGAGGCCCCTCAGGCTTACCGCCGCGCACTCGGGTTCATGATCGACGGACTCTGCGCGTCGCGCACCGACCATCGGGAACTGCCCGTGCCGGCGCTGTCCTCCGAGCAACTCGATCACGTCCTTCATCGGTTTCAGGCAACGCCCGGGAAGAACTGCTGAGTCGATTTCGGGGTCGACGCCATTGCGGCGTCGACCCCGAAATTTGCTGTCAGTGGGCGATTACCGGTTCACCTTCCGGCGAATCCGGAAGCAGTCCACTCCGAAGAACCAGTCCGGTCAAGACCGCGCCGACCGCGAATATGCCTGCGGCCCAATAGAACGTCGTGGTGTAACTCTCGACGGCGGCCTGCGCCTGAGTCAGCGGATTCATCTCGCGGCCCACCAGGTAGTTGGTGGAAGCCGAGGCGGCAATCGTGCTGAGCAGTGCAGTTCCGATCGAGCCGCCCACCTGCTGCATCGTGTTGACCGTGGCAGATGCGACGCCGGCATCTTCGTGATGCACGCCTGAAGTTGCTCCCTGCATCGACGGGGCGAAAATGCTGCCCATGCCGAGTCCGGTGACGACGAGCCCCGGCAGAATGTGGACTGCATAGGTGCTGTCCACCGAGATCTGGGCCAGCAGAGTCATTCCGATCGCCGCGATGACCATTCCGCTCACGATCAGCACTCGCGGACCGACGCGCGGCAGCAAAACCGCTGTCGAAAGCGTTGCCGCTGTCACGATTCCGAACACCATCGGCATGAATGCGAGGCCGGTCATGATCGGGCTGTACCCGAGGATCAGCTGCATGTAGTACGTCAGGAACAGGAAGACTGCGAACATGCCTGCGCCGGAAAGGAAGATCGCCAGGTACGAGCCAGCCCGGATTCGGTCGAGGACCACCCGCAGCGGAAGAAGTGGGTGCTCGGACTTGGTCTGCCAGTAGATGAACGCCGCCATGAACACGACGCCGGCAACGAGCCACGAGATAGTGGGAGTTGCACTCCACCCGTCCGACTCGGCCTTCGAGAATCCGAAGACGATGCTGAACAAGCTGATCGACACCAGGATCGTTCCGGGGATGTCGAGCTTGGGTCGCGAGTCACTGGTGTGCGGCGCGAGCAACAGGACTGCTCCGACCAGAGCGATCGCCGCGAAGAAGAGATTCACGAAGAGGCACCAGCGCCAGTCGACCCACTCGGTGAGTGCGCCGCCGAGCAGCAGTCCGATGGCGCCACCACCGCCGGCAACGGCACCGAAGATACCGAACGCCTTGGCACGCTCACCTGGATCCGTGAATGTCACGGACAGCAGCGACAGGGCTGCCGGGGCAAGGAGCGCACCGAATACGCCTTGGCCGGCACGAGCGGCAACAAGCATTTCGAAGTTGACGGCTGCGCCACCGATGGCGGAAGCGACTGCGAAGCCGATCAGGCCGACGATGAAAGTTCGCCTGCGCCCGAACAAGTCGCTCAATCGACCGCCGAGTAGCAGCAAACTGCCGAACGCCAATGCGTATGCCGTGATGATCCACTGGCGGTCCGAATCACCGAACTCCAGTGAGCGCTGCGCAGCAGGCAGCGCGATGTTGACGATGGTGGCATCCAAGACCACCATCAGCTGCGCAATTCCCAGAACCGCGAGAACCAGCCACCGCTTTGCGTGGTTGTCCCCTGAAGGCGCTGAGGACTGCTCGAATTCAGTCCGTTCAGCAATGTCTGACATAGTCCCTCGCCCAACCTATGCGGAGATGGCTTCTCCGGTTAGCAAAAACGCTACACGAAAACGGAGAGGCTGTCTCCACTTGGCGGGTAGAGTGGGGACATGAGTACCGCAATGGAGCGCCCCCTTCGCGCCGATGCTGCACGTAATCGGCAGTTGATCATCGACGCCGCACGTGAATTGTTCGCCGAAGAAGGGATCGACGTCACACTCGACGACGTCGCCCGGCGCGCGGGGGTCGGAGTCGGAACGGTCTATCGGCGGTTCGCCAGCAAAGAAGAATTGATCGACGGAGTCTTCCAGCAGAACTTCGCCGACATGGCAGCGGCCGCGGACGCGTCACTTGCCAATCCGGATCCGTGGGACGGACTTGTCACCTTTGCCGAATTCGCCTGCAGCCGTATGTCTGTCAACCGCGGACTCAAAGACGTCCTGAACGGAACCGACGAGGGATGCGAGCAAGTCGCATGCCAACGATCCATCATCGAACCGTCGGTCGAGAGGATCTTCTACCGGGCCCAGGAGGCCGGGATGCTGCGCACCGACGCCGTACCGACGGACCTGTTCGGCCTCATCTTCATGGTGGGCGCAGTCACCGAATTTGCTCAGCCCGTCAACCCGACCGTGTGGCGTCGATACCTCTCGGTAATGCTCGACGGCCTACGCACGGAGGGCTTGCACCGTGACGCACTGCCCCTTCCTCCACTGAGTTCGGAGGAATTGCACGAGGCCAAGCAATGCCTGAAAGACCGCCGCCGTTGAGCGGTTCGGTCAGATCTGCTCACGAGGAATGAAAATCCACATCACGATGTAGATCAGAAACTGCGGGCCGGGCAGCAGGCACGAGAGTACGAACAGCAAGCGGACAGTCGACGACTTCCAACCGAAGTACCGAGCGATTCCGGCGCACACCCCACCGAACATTGCTCCCGAGCGGGCGCGGGTGAGCTTGCGGGTATTCATCGGGGAGGTCATGTGTTGTTTCCTTTCAACGGAACTCGCGGTTCATCCGCGTCGACCTCCACTATCCGCTGCCGATCCACCTGTGCGCATCAGGCCATGGACCCATCTTTTCCGACGCGGTGTGTCCTCAGGTACGAGTCCGTCCCCGCGTCGGACTCAGGGTTCTCCCCCACACCCCGGCCTCGGACCTCAGCCTCGCACCTCAGCAGGGAAACATGCGTCGAAGCCGTTTCGGAGCCGCAAAAGGTTGCCAGTTGTCGACGTCCTGCGCCAGACGATCGGCAACGGTCCACAACGCCGACGGGTTGTGGGTCAACCCCATATGACTGCCTTGCACCGCAATGCTTTCCGACAGGCCTGCCGAGGTTTCACAGCACGCTTGCCATGGAACGATACCGTCGTGCCTGGAGTAGACCGACGTGGCGGGAACAGAAATAGGCGATCCCTGTTCGGATTCGATGCCGTCTACCGGAGGCAGTATCGCGTGATTGCCGGACAAACGAGCGTAGAGAGATCCGACTCTCGTCTGCTCCAGACTGGTGAGACCGAAAGGACTTCCGAGTGTCACTACTTGACGCACCGAATCCGGCAGGTCCCTCGCCAGCTTTCGAGCGTAGATACCGCCCAGACTCCAGCCGATCACCGACACCTTCTGCTCGTATCGATCTGCTACCTCGGCCAATGCGGCAGGCAGTCCGTCGACCACCGTCGCCGTCGGACCGGTGTTCAGACCCAGATTCCAACCGTGAACCCGGTAACCGAGAAAGCTCAAGTATGTCCTCAAGGCGAGAGTCGAAACGTCCGAAGTCAGCAATCCGGGGAGAACGAGGACCGGATGCCCGTCCCCACGCGGCGATCGAAGCAACCAGGGAGCCGCGAGAAGCAGTGAAGCGATGTCGACCAGTCCGCGCGTCGGCTCGCTCAGACACATCGCCAAGGATGGTGGCCCCGGAACGAGTGGGTCGACTTCACGAATCAGCGTCGATCGCTGCGCCCAATCGAATTCGGTCTCCGCGAAATCGATCGCCGAGACTTCCGCAACTACGGACACCTGAACTCCTGTCGGCCGGTGCCCTCGTCGGGGCGTGTGGTGGGGCGGTTCCGCGAGCTGTGTGCTCAACCCGCGGAACCTTGTCCTCATCCACCACCGGTAGCGAACCAGGACCCGTTCTGCCCACAGATTCGTGACCAAAGGCCTCTCGACCACACGAACGCTGTGTGATCCAGAACACTAGTTTTGGTTACGTTGCATCTACGTTGCGTAGATGTTTCGTCGCTACCAAGGAGAATCTCGACAAGTCTTGTCAAGCACTGCGGTAGGCCGTTTCCTCCGGCAGAGCCGTCGGCGCTGCAGGTCCGAAGGGTCTGAGTGAAGTCACGCGGCCAATCGGTTGCGTCTCGATTGATCCCCTTTTCCAGTCGCTGCAACCAGCCTGGAAGCCATGATCGGTACAGACAGCGGTACCCAGATCCGACAGTTCGCATGCCGGATCTGTTTGTCGCGGCGTTTGTCGGCGCAGACATTCCCACCGATCCGCAAGACAGCTGTCAGCCTGAAGCCTCGAAAGTCCAGTTCCGGCAGTGGGTCAGGCGCCTACGGCGATGTGCCAGGCCTGGCGTCCCGGCGCGTGACTGATTTCCATTGGCGACCGGATCGGGGCAATGAGAACAGCAGCAGCACAACTACTCCAGCGAGCACGATACCGATCAGATTGACACCGAGCTGAGCCAGCGAACTCAGCACGACATTCCACTTACCTGCGAAGACCGCAACGACCGCCAATCCCGCAGCTGGCACCGTCGTCACCGAGATGAACACCCCCACCAGGACCGTAGAGGTAGAGGTGACCGTTGCCAGCATGCCAGCCGCTCCCGCCAGCAGTGCTACCACCAGTGAGAACGGCCCCACCTCGTAGATGAAGTCGAATGCGCGGGCGTTCTCGACATCGCCGATTCCGACCCAGCCCAGACGAATCCACAGCATGGTAGCCAGGCCGGTGAGGGCCATCGCGGCCGGAAACGAGATCGCGAGGGTACGAATCGAATTTCGCACGAGATCTTTGTCTCGACGTACCAGACCCACTGAAAGCGCTGCCAGCGGCCGGAACTCCGGCCCCACCACCATTGCACCGACCAGGGTGAGCGGCGACGCCGTGGCAACACCGACTGCCGAGAGCAAAAACGCGATCACCAGGAAGGCCAGGAACGCCGGAGTCAGTCGGGCACCTTCGCGCATCTGACCGAGCAACTGCTCCCACACCACTGTCTCGTCGGGTCTTCTCGGGGCCGCAGTGTCCGCCCGTTCTGCGGAGAAGGACAGCATGGTTCCCGCCGGCTCGAACGAAATACCGCCAGCCCTCACCAGGTCCAGAGCAGTCAACGCGGCAAGCACGTCGTTCGCGCATGCGCGGGCTACATCGGCCTCGATCACATCTCCCGGCGGATCGACAGCGGCTCTGAGTGCGAGTGTCACATGAGTAGCCCCAGGTTCGGCGGCCAACATGTTCAGCACATCTCCGGTCCGCTCACTCGGCGAGATGACACGCAGATGCAGCACAGTTCTGTCTCCTTCAGCCGGCGGTGGCCTCGGGTGCAGGCAGCATCGACGGCCGGTCCATCACCGGAAACCATAGCGGGCTCGGACATGTCTCAACACCGTGGATTCTCAGCGCTACGAGCCACACTCCCCCGGCGCACATACATCTACCGCACTGCGTTAGTCGCTAGGGCGCTCACGCAGCCGCGACGGTAGTCGGTCCAAGTTGATAGATCGCGTTATCGCGGAGGAGCGCCCACCACACGTTCAGTCTCCGCCTCCCAACGCAAGAACCGCCTGCGTATGACACTGCCCCTCGGCCCGTTTGCGGGTACAAAAAGCCTACGACTGAGCGTTGTGCCGGATACTGTGCTGCGCGGACAGATAGAAGGCCCGCAACAGCCTGCGGTCGTACCTGCGCGGCCGGCACAGATTTCCACTGACTCGGACCGAATCTCGCGGCACAGGCGCTAGACCCTGAGATGCCGGCCAATCTGTCTGCGCTTCCGAACGCAGACACGTCACCACCCGTGGCGGCGACATCTGCCCAGCCACCCGCACCAACTACCCGTTTGCGGCCTCGACCGCGGCGTCGTCAATCCGAGAGGCGTTGTATGCCTTCTTGTTCCGGAACCACACTTCCGACTTCGTCCGGCCGAATTTTCGAAGTCCGTCAGGCGATTGATAGGTCGAGTCGTCGAGAACACCGGGCGGCCGTTCTCCTTCAGCCATGCGAACAGCAGCACAAAAAGAGCCATACCCGGCGTCCCCAGGCAGCCCCGAACCGACAAATGTTCGGCCAGTATCGCCCGGGAAAAACGGTAAGGAAATAACAACTGGCAGAAACAGGACCCGCGCAGTCGCTGAACTGCCGTTCGAGCTAGCGCTCAGTTCGAGCAACTCTCGGGTGGCAGATTTTCGGCGGCCCACGTTGTCAGTTCACTGAGAGCGGGGAGCAGCGCCTGCCCCGACGCTGTGAGTTCGTACTCCACGGCGATGGGCGGACCTGCATCGACGCTCCTCGTCACCAGGCCTGCCCCTGCCAACTCCGTCAGGCGTTCCGAGAGCACCGAATCACTGATCCCGCCCACCGCGCGCTTGAGTTCGGAGAATCCCGCCGGCCCGTTCAGCAGCGTGCCGAGAATGACGCCGTTCCACCGTTTGCCCAGGAAGCCGAACGCGCGGGCCAGAGCCCCGTCACATGCGCGGGGCTCGTGTCCCGCTTCGCTCTTGCTTGCCACCCCACCATCCTAGCCACAGTGCTAACGTATCCGTAGGCACTATTTTTTTACTAGCAACTAGCTTTACCGGGTGATGCTCGGTCGAGCTACCACGGAACGGAAACCCCCGATGTCTCTCGACGCAGCCACCCCATTCACCGCCCAGCAACTCGACGAAGCCGGCCGCGAGCTCCTCTTCACTGCGGCTCGCACCGCCAACTCCTTCTCGAACGAACCTGTGACCGACGACGAACTGACTGCGATCTGGGAGCTCGCGAAGTGGGCACCGACCGCGGCCAACACCAATCCGCTACGTGTGCTGTTCGTCCGTACCGAGGAGGGCAAAGCACGCCTCGTCGAGCACATGGCAGACGGCAACAAAGCCAAGACCGAGGCCGCTCCTGCAGTTGCCGTACTGGCGGTGGACACCGAGTTCTACAAGCACATCCCCAACCTGTTCCCCATTCGCCCGGAGATGAAGGACTACTTCGAATCCGACGAGGCTGCCGCCAGTTCGACGAGTCGGTTCAATGCCGCACTTCAGGCCGGCTATGTGATCCTCGCGATTCGCGCACAGGGTCTGGTCGCCGGCCCGATGGCCGGGTTCGACGCCGACGGCATCGACGGCGAATTCTTCGCAGACGGACGTTTCAAGACGATCCTCGTGGTGAACATCGGCCATCCCGGTGAGAACCCCTGGTTCGATCGTCTGCCGCGCCTCTCCGATGAGGATGCGCTCAGCTGGGCCTGAGGACAATTCGGACAAATCAAGCAATGCGGGAGAGTTCTGCGGAACTCTCCCGCTTTGCCATCTACAGCGCGTTTCAACTCTGCACGCAGTGGGTACATACCCGCGTCTCGCAAAATCTCACGTCCAGAACAACATCCGACACGCTGCAATCGGAATTAGTTGCAGTATCTCAGTTTTTGGACGACAGTCGAGGGAAACCCCTCGGCCTACGGAGGCTGCGGGGAAAACCCTTGTGCGCCGGTCGGTGTCGAGGGAAGACGTTCGAGCGAGCAGAAGTCCGAAGAAAGTGGGTTCGGAAATATGGGCGCCCTATGGGATTTTGTCGTTGCACGACGACAACAATTGATGACCGACTCGTACCTACATGTTTCAGCAGTTATCCAGTCCGTGATCATCGCGACGATTGCCGCCGTGATCATCGGCATTCTCGTCTACCGGAGCCCGGCGGGATCCTCCATCGCTACGGCGTTGGCCAGCACGATCCTGACGGTTCCTTCATTCGCCCTCCTCGGACTGCTCATTCCGATTCTCGGTCTCGGCGTCGCTCCCACGATCACCGCGTTGATCTTGTATGCCCTGCTCCCGATCATTCGGAACACGATCATCGGTCTGGATGCAGTCAACCCGGCGATCACGGACGCAGCCCGCGGTGTCGGAATGAATCGCATGCACGTACTGAGTCGAATCGAGCTACCGATCGCGTGGCCGTCGATCCTCACCGGCATGCGGGTCAGTACACAGATGCTCATGGGCATCCTCGCCATCGCGGCGTACGCCAAAGGTCCTGGTCTGGGAAACCTGATCTTCTCCGGACTCTCGCGTGTCGGTAGCCCGAATGCTGTTCCGCAAGCGCTGGTCGGCACCGTACTGATCGTCATTCTCGCTCTGATTCTCGACGGAATCTACGTCGTCATCGGTCGTCTCACTACTTCGAAGGGGCTGCAATGACTGAAACCATTCCGTCTGACGTATCCACAGATCAGAAGGTATCCGGGGTCGAGATCGTCCTGGAGTCCGTCACCAAGCGGTACCCGGGCCAGAAAGCTGCAGCGGTGGACAATGTTTCGCTGACTGTTCCGGCTGGTGAGATCGTGGTCTTCGTCGGACCTTCGGGTTGCGGCAAAACAACGACGATGCGCATGATCAACCGCCTGATCGAACCTACCTCCGGCAAGATCACCATCGACGGCAAGGACGCGCTGTCGATCGACCCGGACAAGCTCCGCCGTGGCATCGGGTACTCGATCCAGCAGGCAGGCTTGTTCCCGCACTTCACGATTGCGAAGAACGTCGCGACCGTCCCGGGTCTGATCGGTTGGGACAAGAAACGTATCGCAGCGCGCACCGACGAGATGCTCGACCTCGTAGGCCTCGATCCCGATACCTATCGCGACCGCTACCCTCGCCAATTGTCCGGTGGGCAGCAACAGCGTGTGGGCGTGGCGCGGGCGCTGGCTGCCGATCCTCCGGTGCTGTTGATGGACGAACCTTTCGGTGCCGTCGATCCGATCACCCGCGGCCTGCTCCAGGACGAACTGATGCGTCTGCAGTCGGAGTTGGGTAAGACCATCGTCTTCGTCACGCACGATTTCAACGAGGCAGTCAAACTCGGTGACCGTATTGCCGTGCTGGGCAATCAATCCAGCATCATGCAGTACGACACTCCGGAAGCGATTCTCGCCAATCCCGCAAACGACATGGTCGCCGGATTTGTCGGGGCGGACGCCTCGCTCAAGCAGCTGACCCTGACACGCGTGCGCCAGATCAAACTCAAGCAGTGCCTCACCGCCCGCGAAACCGATTCGGTCGATGATTTGAGAACCGCACTCGCAGCGCGTAAGTGGAAGTGGGCCCTGATTCTCGATCAGCGCGGACGGCCGCTTCGCTGGGTCTCGCCCGGCCACCTCGCCCATGCGTCGACTCTTCGAGGTGTCGGTAACGAGATCGGCGAAGCCGTGTCCATCCAGTCCACCCTGCAGGATGCTTTGGAAGCTCTTCTCGCAGAGAGCAATGCGTCCACCGTGGTCACCGGACGGCGTGGCGAGTACGTCGGTCTCATCACCATCGACACACTGGTCAGCCATCTCTCCGAAATGCGCGAGGAGCATGCGCACGACCACGACGAAGAGCCAGACACCGAGAACGTCGAGGGTTGAACATGACTGCCACGACAGAGGAGCGCGTCTCCGCGCCTGAGATGGAACCGGACGCCCCCGATCTGGGTGCGGCCGAGAACGCCGCCACGCGCCGTGCGGAACGGATGCGACTGTATGTGCAGCCGGTCATCGTCCTGATCCTGGTTGCGGGCGTGTTGATCTGGGCATTCAGCCGAGATCTCAACGCGACGCAGAAGGCGAGCATCAACCTCGACAACATCGTCACTCTGACCTGGCAGCACGTACTGATCACCGCCGCCGTGGTCATCATCGTCGTCGCCATCGCGGTTCCACTCGGAACCCTGCTGACCAGGCCGAAATTCACCCGCCTGGCACCGTTCTTCGTGGGAATAGCCAACATCGGAGCCGCAGCGCCTGCCATCGGCCTGCTCGTGCTGTTCTATCTCGCGACAAGAACGACCGGCTTCTGGATCGGCGTGTTTCCCATTGCGTTCTATTCGTTGCTTCCGGTGCTGCGCAACACCATCCTCGGCTACCAGCAAGTGGACAAGACCTTGATCGATGCGGGGCGCGGGCAGGGAATGTCTTCGCTCACGGTCCTACGTCAACTCGAGTTCCCGATGGCCGTCCCGTACATCCTTGCAGGACTGCGTACTTCGCTCGTTCTGGCCGTCGGTACTGCGACGCTGTGCTTCCTGGTCAGTGCCGGCGGACTCGGCATTCTGATCGACACCGGATACAAGCTCCGCGACAACGTCACCCTCGTGGTCGGTGCCGTACTGGCGGTGTCGTTGGCCTTGCTGATCGACTGGCTCGGCGCGCTCGCCGAAACTTATCTCGGGCCCAAGGGATTGCGATGACCAAGACTTCGATCACCAGAACGTGGGGCTGGAAACTCGCGGTTGCCACGATCGGCCTCACACTTGTCGCTTCGTGTGGTCTCGAGTCCGGTGGCGCACTGCCCCTGGCCGTCGGCCCCGGCAGCATCGAGCCGGTTCCGGAGCTCGAGGGTGTGAAGATGACCGTCGGCTCCAAGGACTTCACCGAGCAGATCGTGCTCGGGTACGTCATCGAATTCGCGATGGCCGCTGCGGGCGCGGATGTTCGAGACCTCACGAACATCCAGGGCTCGAACAGCACCCGTGACGCACAGTTGAACGGCCAGATCGATCTTGCGTACGAATACACCGGAACCGGCTGGATCAACTACCTCGGCAACGAGACACCGCTTCCCGATTCGCAGGCGCAGTTCGAGGCCGTCCGCGATGCGGACCTTGCTGCGAACGACATGGTGTGGACCGATCCGGCGCCGATGAACAATACGTATGCATTGGCGATGAGCAAGGAGACCGCTGAGAAGACCGGTGTCAAGACCGTTTCCGACTACGCGAAGTTGGTCGAATCCGATCCCGGAGCTGCGGTGACGTGCGTCGAGACCGAGTTCAACGTCCGCCAGGACGGATATCCCGGCCTGGCAGCGAAATACGGTTTCGACGCCTCTCGTGCCCAACGCCAGATCCTGCAGACCGGCATCATCTACCAGGCGACAGCCGATGGCGATCAGTGCAAGTTCGGCGAGGTGTTCACCACCGACGGTCGCATCATCGCACTCGATCTCGTTCTGCTCGACGACGATCTCCAGTTCTTCCCGAAATACAATCCGGCACTGGTGATGAAAAAGGACTTCGCGGAGGCACATCCGCAGGTAGCAGAAGTCATGGCACCGATCTCGGAGCGACTGACCAACGAGGTGATGACCGAGCTCAACCGGCAGGTCGACGTCGACGGCAAGGAGCCGGCGGACGTGGCCCGCAACTGGCTGGTCTCGGAAGGCTTTGTCACCGCGCAGTGATCGGCTGACCGCAACCCAGCCGAGTAGTTACCGTTTGTGTCCGACGCAGAACACCCGCCGGAACGGAAAGAGCGTTCCGGCGGCTGTTGCGGGGTAGGCCTCCCTCAGCAGATCGGAATACTGACGCTCGAACTCCGGAGCGTCAGCTTCGCCGAGAACGTCGAGCACGGGCCGTACCCCCGTCCCCCGTACCCATCCGAGCACCGGGTCGGCACCTGCCAGCACGTGTACGTACGTCGTCTCCCAGGCGTCGACGTCGAATCCGTGTTCTTGGAGACGCTGCGCGTACTGAACTGGACTGTCGACGCCTTCCGGGCCGCGTAGGACGCCACCCAGTCGCTCACTCCATTCCGCTGATTCCGCGAGATCTCGCATGAGCGCATGGGACGGAGCATCGAAGTTACCCGGCACCTGCCACGCCAGCCACGATCCGGATTCCAGGGTGTCCGCCCACTGGTCGATCAGCTCGCGATGGCTCGGAACCCACTGCAATGCAGCGTTACTGACGACCACGTCGTAACCGGTGGCGTCGAAGGACATGATGTCCCCCAACTCGACGGTGACGTTTCCCGGTAGGTCTGTAGGGGCCTGCGCGACCATTTCGGGAGACGAGTCGAATCCGGATACCGAGGCGTCCGGCCATCTTTCCCCGAGCATCGCGGTCAGGGTGCCTGATCCGCAGCCGAGGTCGGCTACCCGCGTCGGGTCTTCGGTGGCCACCCGTGACACCAGGTCCACGAACGGGCGTGACCGCTCACCCGAATAGCGGCCGTAGACTTCGGGATTCCACGTGACAGTGCGCATGAACCCATCCTGCACCCTGTTCCTGAGAATTGCCGCCCGTCAGATCTCGCTCTTCACGATCCGGCCATTCGAAAATCACCGACGCGGCACCACGGTGGACAGTACGTTCGGCAACCTCGACCAGTCCGCGGTGATGTAACTTGCGTGCTGCCCGGCCAACAGGTCGAGACGCTCGCTCGCCTCGGTTTCGGTGGCATGGGTTCCGTCGATCTGCGGAGCGACCTTGTGCGCGTCGGTCATGACGAGCAGGTAGCCGCGATCGTGGTACCAACTCGGATCCACGACTCCGGCGGTGTAGTCGAGAGCGTCGCCGTCGAAAATCACGAACCACGGACGGATCCCCGGGTCGGTATAGCGGTCGAGACGTGGGTCTCCCGGTGATGCACGGTGAACAGCGGGAAAGGCGGCGCCGAGTTCGACGAGCCCGGCGGAGGACAGATCTCGCAGGTGCGTCGCATACTGCCGGTCCGTCCACTCCGTATCGAGAGGGTTTCCCTCCTCGATCGTTCCCGGTATCAGCTCGAACAGAAATTTCCCGGTCATTTCGGAATTGCTCGGCCATCCACGCTCGGTGACGGCGGCATCCGGGGTGGAGTAGGACTCCCCCATCAAATCGGCCGGCGTGAAAACCGCGTCTCCGAGTGTCCCGAGAATCAGGGCGTCGAGATCCGCGGGCCCACGTCCGTACCCGGCAGTGAACCCGTCCTTGATTTCCAACTTGATCATCACCGGCGGGTGCTCGGGATTGGCCTCGTGCCACGCCCGCATATTTGCCAGGCATCCACGGAATCCCTGATCTCGTAGACCGCTTCGCAACCCGGATGCGTCCTGAGCGCCGACGCAGTTGCTCTCGCTCGCCACCGGATTCATGTGCGACACACGCCAGTCCGGACCGCCCCCGTTGGTCCACAGGTCCAGCTCGAGCAACGACGCCCCGGAATCCAAAGCGTCGGCGAAGTACGGAAACGTCGCCTTCTCGTAGGAATTGTGGACCCCGACTGACGTGGTCTCGGAAAACGAGCGCACTTGGTTCGTAGTCGTTTCGGCGCCGGCAGAGGGCGCCGAGACGACCGCCACGAACGCACTCATACCGGCTACCAGGATTGCTCGCATGTTCGACACTCTCGCAGAAATCACCCCACGGCAGGATGGAATCGTCAGAGTTAACTGGACAATCGTCTAGATTGCACCGGAGTGGGGCATGATTTCAGGCGGTGGGTGAGGGCAATTGTCAGGCCAATAGCATCAGTGCCGGAACTGATCCGAGTCAGAGCACTCGCCGCACACTCGCAGGAGGAATCGCATGCAGCTGACTCAATTCGTTCACCGATCCCTACGAGCGTCGCCCGAAGCGGTGATGACGATCTCCGACGGCCGAGTGCGCACGTCTCGCGAATCGGTCGACCGGATCAAGAGGCTCGCGGGCGGGCTGCAGACGTTAGGCCTGCGCACCGGTGACAGAGTCGCGATCTTGGCATCGAACTCCGACTACTACCACGAGGCGCTCCTGGCCTGCTGGTGGTTCGGAGCAGTGGCCAGTCCGGTCAATTCTCGCTGGAGCACGGCGGAAATCAGGTACGCCCTGGAAGATTCAGGGTCGACGGTATTACTCGTGGACGAGAATTTTGCTTCCGTCGGATCTACCCTTCGCGAGGCGTGTCCAGGCCTGACCACTGTCGTCTACTGCGGCAACGATCGAGTTCCGGACGGAATGCTCGACTACGAACAGGTGATCGCGGAGGCGATTCCGGTCGACGATCTGCGCGTCGGCGGCGACACGCTTGCACTACTCCTCTACACCGGCGGGACCACCGGAGTGCCGAAGGGCGTGATGATCAGCCATCAAGCGCTGATGACCTCGGCGCTGGGCACTCTCGCGGCAGGCGGCGTGGCAATCAGCAACGGAACGAACCTCGCGGTGAACCCTCTGTTTCACATTGCCGGGATCGTCGGATGGTTGGCTCAGTCGCTGATGGGTGGAACCCAGGTCTTCGTAGCGAACTTCAGCCCACGGACGTTCCTCGAGGCCGTGGACCGCTATCGCCCGACAACCGTGGGTCTGGTGCCGACAATGCTCCAGATGTTGGTCGCCCACAAAAACGAAACGGGCGAAGACGCAACCACCTACGATCTGTCCAGCGTCAGGATCCTGAGATACGGCGCCTCGCCCATATCTCCGACGCTTCTCGGGCAGGTCATGCAAATGTTCCCCAACAGTTCCTTCGCTCAGGGCTACGGGATGACTGAAACCGCGCACATCAGCATGCTGAGTCCAGCCGATCACCTCGAAGGTGGTGATCTCCTCCGCAGCGCTGGTCGCGCGCTCCCTCATTGCGAGGTGAAAATCGTCGATCCGGCCGGCTCGGAACTCCCACCCGGCAAGGTGGGCGAAATCGTCACGTTCGGCAGCCACGTCATGCTCGGATACTGGAACAAACCGAAGGAGACCGCAGAAGTGCTCCGCGACGGGTGGATGCATACCGGCGACGCCGGATACCTCGACGCCCGCGGTTACCTGTTCATCGTCGATCGCATCAAGGACATGATCGTCACCGGTGGCGAGAACGTCTACTCCACCGAGGTCGAAAATGCTCTGGCACAACACGAATCCGTCGCGGCCTGTTCCGTGATCGGTCTGCCCGATGCCCAGTGGGGCGAGCGTGTCCATGCCGTGGTCGTCCTTCGGCATGGTTTCGACGCCGACGCCGACGAACTGCGCGCTCACGTGAAAACGCTGATAGCCGGATACAAATCTCCGCGCACTTTCCAATTCGTCGATGCATTGCCGCTGTCGGCAGCAGGCAAGGTGCTGAAGCGCGATCTTCGTTGCAACGCAACGTAATCCTTTACGACGGTCAGGATTACAGCTTCAATGTCGGTTCTGGGTCGGTGATCAAGCGGTGCAGTGACGGCGACGCCGCTACGGCCTCTCCTAGTTGCGTCGCACTCGCGATTTCGTCGCCGAACTCCGATCGCCAGGCGTGCAGTCGACGCGTCAGTTGTTGCAATCGGTATTCGCGGGTCATGCCGATTGCACCGTGTGCCTGGTGGGCGGCGCGGACGCTCACGAGCGCATTCTGCGAAACCACCAATTTGGTTGCGCTCACTTCGAAGTCGGCGTCGCCTCTGATGAGTGCATGTGCAGTGCGATCGACGGCCAGCGTGGACATCGAAGCCATCTGAGCAAGCGTCACGATATGCTGCTGGACTGCTTGAAACTGCGCGACGGGCCTACCGAATTGCACCCGGTCGGACACATAGCGCCGGGTCAACGTCGACGCCGACTCCATCGCTCCCGACATCTGCACCGAGCGCAAGAACGCGCCGAGCTTGCTGAGAATCCGGGCATCGACCGGGTTGTCGCCGTCAATGGTCCGCGCTTCGGAGAAGGTCAGGCTCTCACGCGGTTGCCCCGCAAGATCCGTCCCGCCACCGATCTCGGCGTCGGAGATGTCAAGGAGTACGACGCGATCACCGAGAACTGCTGCCAGCACTGATGCGGCACTACCCCACGGCACGTCGTGAAAGGTTCCCGACAGGAAACCGTCGTCGGTCCGGCGCACATCGTCGCGCGGCGAACCCGGGGCGACCGTTGCGATTCCGGAGGGCACGGGTAACCCGCCCGCTGTTGCCAGCCTGCCCGCGAGGTACGTCTCGGCGAGCGGCAGCGGCGCAGCGTGCCTCGCCGCCGCGCGCTGGACAGTCACGGCGTCGAGGAGCGAGCCACCGGAACCACCAACCGATTCGGGAAGACCGACCAGAGGTAACCCTAGTTCGACTGCCGCGCTCCATAATCCGGCGGGCAGACCGCCGATCTCCGCCTGCGCTACCACCTCGGTGCCGGACTTCTCGGCGAAAAATTGCTCGACCATCGATTCGAGGTCGGCGTCGAATGTATACGCGTTGATCTGTGACCCCGAATTCATCGGTCCAACCCTTTCACGATCACGGTGCGGAGAATTTCGTTGGTACCGCCGCGAATCGACCACGACGGCGCCACCAGCACGGCCCGGGCGAGCAGCGACTCGTACGGATCGTCGGATGCAAGGTCCGGAGCCCGGCCGAGGTGCCGCGCGACGGTCGCAACACAGTCCTGTTCGAAGCGTGTTGCCATCTCCTTGATCAGCGCGGCCTCCGTGACCGGCGAGCGACCGGCGTCGACCATCCGTGCGATGGACAGCGACATCCCGCGAAAAGCCCAGCAGCGTGCGGTAATCGAGCCCAGATCGGCGAGGGCAGCTGGACCGCCTTGCGCTGCTTGGTTGGCCGCGAAGTTCTCGAGGACCGGCATCAGCGACATCCAACGGTCGACGCCACCTCGCTCGAGTGCGAGTTCACCGGTGTTTTGTCCCCAGCCCGCTCCGACGTCTCCGAGGCGACGCGAATCCGGCACGAAAACATCCTGGAACGACACCTCGCAGAAGTCCTCACTACCGTCGATGAACGGAATGGGTGAGACGGTCAGACCCTCGCTGTCGCGATCGACGATCAGCTGAGTGAGTCCGTTGTGCTTGTCTGCCGAGGTTCGAAGCAGGGCGAGTATGTGTGTGGCGTGGAAGGCGCCGGTGGTCCAGATCTTGGTGCCGTTGACTTTCCAGCCACCATCGACACGTTCGGCGCGAGTGCGCACCGATGCCAGGTCCGAACCCGAGTCGGGCTCACTCATCCCGATCGAGAACGAGAACTCACCGCTCGCGATACCGGGAAGGAAGTACCGCTTCTGTTCTTCCGTGCCGTTGGCGGCGATGCTCGGACCCGACTGTCTGTCTCCGATCCAGTGATAGCCGACCGGCGCTCCCCGCGCGAGAAGTTCTTCGACGACGACCAATCGATCCACTGCTGACCGTCCGCCCCCGCCGTATTCCTTCGGCAGCGACATGCCGAGCCACCCACGTCGACCCAGATCTCGCGAGAACACCGGATCCACCGCCCCGGCCATCCCGAGTCCGAGCGAGTAGGTACCGGGGGTGAGTCGCTTGTCGAGGTACTCCCGCACGTCAGCCTGAAGAGCAAGCTCCTCGATCGTCAGTTCTGTTGCGTCGAAACGCATGACGTCTCCGATCAGTTTCGTGAGTCGATCCGCCGCCCGTGGCGCTTACCCGAATTTTTCATGCGCCCAGCAGCAGGGCGCAGCCGATCTCGAAGAGTCTGTCCGACAGGTCGTCGCGACGGCGAAGCCGGCCGATTCGGACGGCGTTCTCCACAACTGTCAAAGTGGCATTGACGGTGATCCTGGCGGTGGCGGACTCGAGGCCCGGACGGACTTCTTCGAGCATCTTGACCCATAGCGCGACGTACTCACGTTGATTCTGTTCACACGTGCGGCGGAACTTGTCCGGTAATTGGTCGAGTTCGCTGATCAACAACCCGATCAAATGACGCTCGTTGATCGCGAAATCGATATGTGCGGCAAGCAATCCGGACAGCGCGTCCTCCGGGCCGGTTGCGGCGCCGAGAGCCTGTGCAACGCCGAGCCGGCGACGCTCGCCGCCCCTCGCGACCGCGGAGATCAGCAGGTCGATCTTGGCATCGAAGTGGTTGTACACATTCGGGCCTGTCGTCCCTGCAGCCTCACCGATGTCCTCGGTATTGACTGCTTGATATCCACGCTCGTCGAACAGCCGAATTGCTTCGGTCAACAAGAGTTCACGTCTGGGTATCACAACGGGCAGGTGACCCGTTGCCGCCACGACTTTCACTTCTGAGCGACCCAGTTCCGCGTATGCAGCGCGGTCTGCCAACTCGACAAGCAGCAGTTCCATCTGACGCCTCGGCAAGGACACTCGATGCGAAGACACACTGTTGAAGACTGCGATGACAGCCCAGGCGAGCAGATAGCTGTCTTCCTCGTCGAGGTCGGGACGCTCAATTCGGATCAGCGCTGCATCGCGCGAAGCTGCACTCTTGAGGGTCGAACGCATTTCCTCACGTTGCTCGTCAGGCAGATAGCGTGCCTCTCGCTGCCACAGGAGCGACAGACCCCGACGTTTGGACACCGATGCCGCAAGTTCGGTGATCAGTGTTTTCAGATCCTCGGCACCTGCGACCCGATCGTAGAGCGATTCGATGCCTGCGTTGACCGCGGCGTAGAGGAGATCCGGCTTGTTCTTGAAGTGCCGATAGAGCGCAGGTGCCGTGATTCCAACTGCAGCAGCCACCTGAGCGACAGACACGTTGTGATAACCGTGCTCACGGAAAAGCTCACCTGCAGCCGCAAGAATCTGCTGCTTACGGTCGCGGGGCCTGCGTACGACCATCGTGACTCTCTCCTTCGCGGCAGCGGACAAGCTCAGAGTACCGAGCCGAGGAATGAAGCAATGAACCGAACCGTCTACAGCAGCGACGATCCGATGCACCGTTCACGAACACGGAATCCCGCTCAGGAGTAGATGAACGACTCGACCATCCCTCGTTCGGCGGCTCTGTCTGCAAGCGGCCACGCCAACAGCATCAACACGATCCGAACCACCCACTGCGACTCTTGACCTTCAGGATCCAATCCTGCAAGTTCCAGTGCAGTACGCGGGAGCAACGGCGAGGACACGAGATACTCGTCGATTCCGTTGGCCCGCGCTGCCGCAAGGCCGTGGCTCATGGCAGCGTCGGATCTGATCGCGTCGACGGCGACGAGGATCGACTCCACGATGCGCTCGTCGCCGTGCAGTGATTCGACGGCGGTTGCGACCTGGCTCGCCACGGATGCCGCGCCTCGTGACAACAACCCCTCGCGGATCGCGGACTTGCCACCTACGTAGCGGTAGAGCGTTGCCCTCGAACAGCCTGCGCGGGCAGCGACGTCGTCGGCGTTGAACCTATCGAATCCCTGTTCTCGAATCAGCTCTGCCGCAGCCGCGAAGATGCGCTCGGTTGCGAGTTCACGGCGGTTACCGCCGGCCAACCAGTCGGCGGCGCGGCGCTCGTTTGCACCGGTCACTCTCCGTCACCTCGTCTCACTCTGAGACAGATTCAATCAGAAATCTCAAGGCTACGGAAGGCCGCGAGCCTCTGACCTGGGAGAAGTACGATGGGGTTGAAGTGCGTGAGATTTTCTCAAAATGCCAGTTCAGAGGCATTTTCCACCTGTTGACTTCTCCTCGACGGCCGTGAAATCTTCCCTTCGTGACACCATCGACGCTCGACATCAACCCTTTCCTGCCGTCGAACATCGACGACCCGTACCCGCTATACGACGTACTCCGGCGCGAGCACCCCGTGTACCGCATTCCTGATACCGACTTCTATCTGGTGTCCACGTGGGAATTGGTCACCGAAGCCGTTTCCCGTACCGACGACTTCTCCAACAACCTCACCGGCGTGCTGGTTCGTACACCGGACGGTTCGGCAATGACCTTCGACATGAACGGCGGCGGCCAAGCTGTTCACGTTCTCGCGACTGCCGACGAGCCCGACCATCAACACCAGCGCAAACTTGTCTTGCCGACACTGGTCGCCAAACGTATACGAGCACTCGAGCCGGCGATGACCGAGTACACGCAGCAGTTGTGGGACAACGGCTTCGACGGTCGACGGATCGAATGGGTCACGTCGGTAGCGGACACGCTGCCGCTGCAGATGGTTGCCACGCTGATCGGCTTGCCGGCACACGACGTCCCCCAATTGCTGGCGTGGTCGTACGACAGCACCGAACTTCTCAGCGGCATCGTGACCGCAGAACGGTTGACAGGCGTCGTCACCTCGGCGGCCGAACTCACCGGGTACCTCTACAGCAAGTTTCGTGAGGCACGGGCTCACCCGGTGGATGATCTACTCGGAGACCTCGTCCGTTGCTGTGACGCAGGCGAACTCAGCGAAGACGTGGCCGTGCTGATGTTGGTGCAACTCGTCGGTGCGGGTGGCGAATCGACCGCCGGACTGATCGCCAACTCTGCACGGTTGCTCGCCGAGCGCCCTGAGATTCAGACGCAGCTGCGCGAGGACCCTCTACTCGTGGGCGCGTTCCTGGAAGAAACGCTCAGGCTCGAGTCACCCTTTCGCGGACATCACCGACATGTCAACGCGGACACGACACTCGGTGGCATGACACTGGCCGCCGGCAGTCATCTCATACTGCTGTGGGGTTCGGCGAACCGCGACCCCGAGTCGTTCGTCGAACCACGGGTGATGAACCTCGACAGAGTCAATCCCCGAGCACATTTCGCCTTCGGCAAAGGAGCACATTTCTGTGTCGGGGCCGCGCTGGCTCGTCTGGAAGCAAAGATCGCGATCGCAGTCCTTCTCGAAAACAGTGCGCACTTCACAATCGATTCCGAATCCCCACCCCGTTGGGTCCCCAGCATGTTCGTACGCCGCCATCAGAGTTTGCGTCTCGCTGTCACCGGATAGTTTCACTCAGTTGTCGAAATTGTGGGCTATCCAGTCGATCGTCTGCATTCCGAACAGATCAGTTCCCCAACCGTATGGATCCGTGAATGCGCGATCCATACTGCAGTCCGTGGGCTGATAGCTCACGTCCGTCCCTCGGCTTCTGTACGTGTCCGCCAGTTCTCGCGCATCAGCTGCCGGCACAAGTGACATCGGGGAGTCGTCCTTTGCGCACGAAGCTATCAATACCTTCGACGCCGGAGCACCGTGACCCAATACGTTGTCGTCGTACGCGCGCTGGAAACTGGGTTCTGTGATCGGATCGATCCCCGGCTCGAAAAGGCTCGCCAGCGGTACGAACGGAAGCGTGAAGTACGCCGGCATCTGGCACTCATCCCGGTACACGTCGGCAATCGCTCGGCCCACGGGATTGAGTTTGTCGTTCAACTTCATCTCGGGGTACCAGGGTTCGAGGCCAAGGAGCGTCGCAAATCCGAAGCCGGCACCGACCGAGGAATCTGTTGTCTCCATGAATGTTCGGGGCTTGATCACCATTCCCTCGAGGACTGTCGAGACGATGTCGAGTTCCGGTGCGTAGGACTGCGCAGATTCGGCGGCGAATGCAGTACCGACTCCACCACCAGCGATTCCGAACAACGCAATCTCCGCCTCAGGATTCAGCCCGGAATCCTGCACCTGAAATGCTGCACGCACAGCATCCAACTGCGCGTGCCCCGCGAACCTGCCCGCGAAGACGCCGTGAGGATCGCGGTCTCCGTTGTTCCCGACGTCGGATATCACTACGGCATAGCCTTTTCCGAACATCAGTGCCAGCGGACCCAACGCCGACCAGGAGGCGCCGTCCAGCGGATCGCCGCCCGTCCAGTGCGAACTCGGATGACAGTAGCCGCCAACGCTGTCGTTGGCCTCCTGGTAGCTGATGACTTTCTTCTCCGATGCCGGTGTTCCGTCGATCGGGATCATCATGATCCCGGTGCTCACCACCGGCGTCGAACCGTCGATTCCGGTTGTGACGTACATGATCTTGTAGGCGTCGAGCTGTCCCGGTTTGTATCCGGTGAACAGTACATCCACCTTCTTCGACTTCAGGAGATCACCGGGACGCTCGGCGCCGGTCAACACCGGCTCGTCGTAAAACGGATCATCGGGCGTGAGTGCAGTGAAGATCTCCTCTTCGGATGCGAACTCCCCCGAACTGAGAGCACCGACGGTGAACCCGTTGAACACCTCTCCCAGAGTTGGGGTGTCGGTTCGAAACTCCTCGGATACAGGAGTTTGCACGTCTTTCGGGGCATCACTGTCCGGCACCTCAGCTCCAGCCGTTGCTGGCAGGACCAGCGCAACGGTCAGCGCTACCAGCGGCGCCAACCTTCGGAATGTCGCCGACGACATCACTGAACCGTCACTTTCAAACTGGAGAGGGCCGATTCGAGAGTTTGTGGGAGGGTCACCATCGGGCGGTGACTCTCCAATTGAATTTCGTAGGGAACACTCAATGTGGCTACGAGCCGTGGCCAATCTTCTTCGACCATCGCTCGGTACTTCGGCAAGAGCTGTGAGGTGATGTAGTCCCACCGTTCCTCGTACACCGACCAGTTCCAATCCGGGAGGGGCAGTGTCACTGTCGCGGTGCGTCCGTCGGCAAGTGTCGTCGTGAACTCGAGGGGCCGGAACGAGCGAGGCGGGACCACGCCGGCGACCGAGGGCGAGCCGGCAACGGTCGATGCGTAGGTGATCGCTTCTCCCACATCACCTTTGTAGGCGCGCACGGTATCCCACTGGTCGCGGATGATCACCCCTTGCTCACGTTGGAGCAGTGCTACGTTCCCACGTGCAATCCGATTCGAATCGCCGGAAGCTACATCACGCCAGGCGTCCATGACATCCTGACCGAACATTCCAGCACCCTGCATTTCTTCCAGCGCGGGAAGTCCTTCATCCACGTATGCCTGATGCATCGGCATCAGATCCGAGAAGATGTTCTTCTGCATCACCAGGATCATCCCCAGCACATAATCCAAGTCGTCCGCTGTGACGTTCCTGCCCACCGCGGCGAGTGCGCGCAGCCCTGCCGGCAATTGGTTCAGCGCTTGCACGCCAACCTGATACATGACCTGAGAAACTATCGAATTGGCAACATATTGCAGATTCGGAAACGAGTACATGTCCGCCATCAGTTCGAAGTCGATCAGTCCTCCGCCGAAGTCCGCACCAACCTGTCCGCCCATGCCCGCCCACTGCAATTCCGGGTGACCGAGTTGCAGATCCTCGTAGAAGCGGTACGACTTCACCAGGTTCGAGCGATTGGCAAGCACTCCGGCGCGCGGATTCCACGATGAGAGATCGATTCCGGCGGCTTCCGTGGCAGCGACCAATCGATACTGAAACAGCAAGGCCGCATAGGATTCCGGACTGCGACCACTGGCGCGGGCTTCTTTCACAAGGGCTTGCAAGGTGCCGAGATCAGTCGGCAACGCGGGATGGACACCGCCCGGACCGTGTTCGGCATTCCGATTCACCAAAGGCAAATTCACGTACTCGTCCAGCTCGGACGCCGACGCTGAAATCTCTACCGAGAGCAACGCGGACATCGCCAGCGCACATGCCGTCGCGGCTGCGAATACGTCGCGCGCCCAACGACGTCGCCGAACACCTGCCCCCAGGTTCATCCGCATATCGATCCCTGTACTCAGGTCGGCATAGCCCCGATCGACGCCGACACCAAACACTTACTTTGCAGTAAGATAACTCGAGCCCCGAATAAGTGCCAATCCACTGCGAACGCTTCAGGCATCTCTACACGTCGTTGCCGTCTGCAGTTGGTTTATCCAGTTCACGGGCGGCCGAAACCTCTCCAGCGGGCGACCAGCCGGTTACCTGATTGCCCGACACCGTCGGAACATGCGCAGCTACGACTGTGCCCCCGGGTCCGGAAACTCGGGGGCACAGTCCAGACGTCGAGTGATAGGCCGCTACCCGAAGTCAGGCATGTTCTGCCCGCTGTCCTTGTAGAACTTCCACGTGCCGTCCTGCGGCGACTCCATGATGCGGTAGACCTCGGTTGCACCGACAATCCACAACTGGCCGTCGTACCAGTGCAGAGTGGAACCCGATTCGACACGGCCACTTGCGAGTTCGTTGCCGTCGGCGTCGACCACTGCAACCTTGTTACCACCCGCAGTCCAGCCGCCGGTGAGGCCGCCACTCTCGACTGTGTCCGTCAGAACCGGCTTCGGATCAGCCGAGGGGGTGGTCTCCGGCGACGTCGTTTCCGGGGTGGTCGGTGCCGGAGTTGTCGTGCTCGGTGCCGTCGTGGTCGTGGCCTCCGTTGTGCTGGTCGGCTCGGTAGACGTTGTCGGATTGGCGGTCTCGCTCGTGGACGGAGCTTGGGTGGTGGTCGTCTCCAACGCATCAGGCTCGTTCGGCACCATCGCTTCGGCCTGCATCCTGCTCAGAGGGTTCGCCCCGTTGGGTGCCGGTGTCGCCGGATTCCAGGTGGAGACGTTCTCCCAGGCTTGGTTGGCCAACTCCGGACCGGTATTGCCCTGGCATTCGGTCCTGTCAGTAAAGGTGTCCTTGTGGGTGATCTCCACCGAGGTCTTGTAGCCCGACGAGATCACCGAACCATTTACCGTGTGAACGCGGGCATACATCAGGTTCCGATCACCATGGGTGATTCCGGTGATCGACGTCTGATTCGCCGATAGATTGTCCACGCGGACAACATAGTTGGGGTCGGATTTCCTGACGAAGACCACCCTGTATCCGGTGGCACCCGCGACTGGAGGCCAGGAAATAGACACTCGCCTTCCCACCACCGAGTCGTACCAGGGCGCCTCATACCAACAGGAGATCGGACCGGCCGTCAACGGAGTCGGATAGAAGTTGCCCGTCGCCACCTGTGCGCCAGTCGAATTGACCACGTCAGTTGGATTGGCCAGCGTCCCGCTGGCCTGAGCCAGGCCGAACGCCATTGCAGCAGCGCCACCGATTGCGATCAACGACCGCAGCGACTTCATGCGGGTGCTAGCCCGACGCATTTCAATCATTATGAGCCTCCTGAAGCTCCCCGCAGGTTTCGTCAGCATCGACGCGGGCGTCATTTGTAGTGGCGGCGCGGGCATTCTCCAGACGCCGGTCTTTAGTTCGTCCAAATGCGATGACCAGCACCGCGCCTACCAATCCGCCGCCGAGGAAGGTTGCGAGCGGGCTGGAAAGCCAAGCAACGACATAGCCGAGCCCACCGACGCTGATGAACACTCGGTCGGCCTCGGTGATGGTGTAGGGCAGTCGATCAGCCACATTGTTGGCATCGCCCTTGAGCGTGGCGAGCACGGTGTCCGCTCCTGCCGATTCGAGTTCGACTACACGGTGGGTGATGCGCACGCCTTGGTCGTTGTCGACGCTGATCACGTCGCCGATAGCCAGTTCAGTTGCAGGCACGGTCTTCGCCAGCGCCAGCGCACCGGTGGAAATTGCAGGTTCCATCGAACCCGAGCGAAACACCAGCGGTTTGATCCCGAATATCAGGGACGCGAGAGTGGCGATTATGCAGATGAGTCCGGCGACCGCAGCCACATTCAAGGCAATTTCCTTGCCACGACTGCGTCCCACGCTCACCTCCTCATCGGTGCTGTCCATCGCGATGATCACTGCCCCGTTGCGGTGAAGTTGAAGCCCAGATCGGCGATCTTGAACTGCTCCGTCTGACCCGCGGTCGAATCGACGGTCACCTTGATGCACACCTGCTCCGAAACACCGGCAGCGAGTGATCGGCCAGAGACGAGTGTCGGGTTCCCGGAGAACGCTTGCTGCGTCCCGATGATCGGTCCTGAACAGGTACTGCCGTCGTTGGCGCCGGTCTGATGTAGCGAAACCTTGAGCTTCCCGATCAGCGCGGACGAGCCAGTGGCCGTTGCCGATACCGCCCACTGGAAGTTGGCCGTTCCGGTGTTCTGAACCGTCAATGCCCCGGCCTCACTCTGGCCTGGCAGCATGCTGTTGCGCTTGAGTTCGGTGAATTGGTGTGCGGGCCGCTGGTTGTCGACTTTCAGCTGGACCGACGAAGTGCTGAACATGCCGGTGGTCGCAGTAGCGCTGTCGGACCACGCCGCCATCGTGCCGACCGCTCCGAGGCCCAGGACCATGCCCAGTGAGAGCACGGCCCGGGTCCGTATCCAACCGGTCTCGCCCAGACGGCTTCGCATCCGCGCCCCGAGACGCGCGTCGCCGCCCGATTTCTGTTCTGTAGACATTCTGCTGTCCTATTTCGATTCGGAGGTTGGTGCCGATGGATCGGCGGGCAATACCGGCGCGCCGAGTTCAGGGCCGGAAAGAGTCGGGTCTGTGCCACTTTCGTCGTCACCGGCCTTGCCCCGCTTGTCGCGGATGCCACTGACGACCATCCACACGGCATATACAGCCAGGCCCGCAGCTACGCCTGTGGTGAGAATCGAACGCGATTGCCCGTTGATCACCGAGTTCACCCGGCCCAGATACGGCACCGAGTAGATGACCCGACCACGGATCTGCTCGGGCACCAGCGACCACGAGTCGGCGACGGGGTTGTTGTCGCCGCGAGTGTGGATGCGACGCTCCCCTTCGCCCGTGTAATAGATGCCTTCGATGCGGTGGGTGACCACCGCTGGATCGCCGGAGACGGGCTGGAACGTGATCACGTCCCCGGTGGTCAGATCCTCGTTGGGGGTCGGCTTGACCACGATGAGCGTGCCAGGGGGCATGGTCGGTTCCATCGAACCGGTGAGAACCGTGTACGCGGTGGAGCCGGTGAGTCGAGGGATAACGACCATCACCGCGAGAATGCCGACCATCAGCAGCAGCAGTACCCACGAGACGATGGTGCGAGTCCACCACCATAGGGTGGTCTTGTCGTCTCCGCCTTGTTCGGGATCATGTTGCCGCTCAGATGTTTCCACGTGTGCGCTGTGCCGGGGTCGATACTCGGCACGTTCGCCTGCACGCCGGCTTCTCGCGGTGACGGTCATGACTGGCTCACTGAGCTTGCGTCGAAAGTGAACGTCGCGTTGGACTGCTGGCTCGCTGCCGCGCCCTGGCCCAGCGTGGCCCGCAGGCACAACACCTGCATCTGCCCGGCCGGAACCAGCTGTTCGGAAAAGGCCGCGCCGTCCATGGCACCGTTGTAGAGCTCAGTGCCCACGTCGCCAGTGGCGGTGCAGGCCGCCTCGTTGGCTACCTTGGCCACGCGCAGGCTCAGCGGCGGTGGGGTGGCGCCGTTGAGTACAACATCGGAAAGCACGTAGTTCATCTGCACGTTGCCGGAGTTGATCACCGGCAGAGGCATCTGAATGCTGTCGCCCGGGCCCTTGTTGTCCAACTTGAACCCATCGAGGTTGAACTGCTTGACCCCTTCACCGCCGGCAGAGATATCGAGCATGCCTGCCTGGATAGTGCCGCCGGTCGATTCTGCGGTATCGCGCCACAGCGCGCCGGTCTGCTGCACCGAGACGAACCCGATGAGCAGAACCGACGACGCTGCGATCGCCCATTTGTACTGGGTCTTCACGTGACCTTCTTTGGCTTAGTTGAGCGTCTGCTCGAGGGTGACCGCGCCGCCGGCGAGGCTGGCGGTCTTCGTCTGACCGGTGTTGTCGCCCGCGGCCCCCGCGTTGAATGTGATGGTGGTCGTGAACGTTGCCGCCTGATCCAGGCCGGCGGTGTATGTAGTCACGGTGCCACTAGCCGGGGCCACGGTCAGCTGATTCAGCGTGACGAGGTCTCCGGTGACCCCCGTGAGCGAAGGCGTCAACTTCGCCTTCAGGTTCGTGCCAACGAGGTCGATGCTGTAGTTCGCGGTGTAGGTGACGACATCACCGGGCACAATCAGGTCGCTCGCGGGATTGAAGGTACTGCCGTTTGCCCACTTCCACACGCCGGCGCCGACCTGCTCGACCGACAGCGAACCGGCGCCAACCGTCTGCGGAGCGCCACCGTTGGTAGACGAGTTCCACGCGGCCATGGTTCCGGCACCGCCTGCGAGCAGAACGGCAGCCGCACCAGCGGCGATGGCACCCTTTGTGGTCTTGTTCATCTGGTATTCCTCCTGTGCAGTTCGCGGCGGGACATCCGACGCGCTTGGTTGAGCCCGGGCCGTGCGGATGTGCACTCCGGTGAAACAGCCCCAGGAAGGGGCATGGGAAATGAAGCCGCCGAATTGAATTCGGTGACCGAGAAGGTTGGCGATGCGCGGAGATGGTCGAGATCGCCCCGCGCATCGCGAGGTCTAAGTGGCCGGTTGGGCCGGAGTGGTTATCCGCCGAGGCTGCCGAACAGGTCGAGACTTCCGAGCGAACCGGTGCTGCTTCCGAGCGAACCGCTGCTGCTGCCACCTGGATCGGTGGTTTTCGCCGTGACCTTCACCGTCACCGCGGTAGAGGCCGGGCTGGTCCCACCCTCATTTGTCGCAGTGGCGGTGATCGGATGACTGCCGGGCGTGGTGATCGTCAGGTTGCAGCTGAAGTTCCCACTCGTATCCGCGGTGGCGGTGCAGGTGGCGCCGCCTCCGGTCACGGTGACGGTACTGTTCGGCTCTGCCTTGCCGGAGACCTTGACGGGTGTGCCCGCCTCTACTTCGGCCGAACCCAGAGTCAAACCGGTCGGCGCACTGGGAGCAACAACGACGGGCTCGCCCTCCACCAGGACGAGACCCCAGCCGGGGTTGATCTCGTATCCCTGCAAAACTTCGCCGGCAGGGATGCCAATCATGAAACCAGCCATCACGTTGGCGTTCTGTGCGAGAGGCGTTTTCACCAGCTCGATCCGCGTCGACGAATTCGCATTCGGCCCGATCACGAACTGCTGGCCGACCTGGCCGTCGAGCTTGCCCCGCACTGTCGCAGTGCCGCCGCCCGAGACGGACCAGCTCTCACTGAAAAGAGTGAGCGTGGCAGGAAGGTCGCAGACATTACGAACGTTGAAGGCCAACTGCGTGCCCTCGTCACCGGGGATCGGGATGTAGTCGGTTCCACTGGGATCGAAGGCCGCCGGCTTCACCCAGGGTCCACCGTTCTGGGACATCTCCAGGCACTGGTCAGTGATGTCGTCGCCCGGGGCGGCCGCTGCGCTACCAGGTGCAAGCAGCGCACCCGAGGTCGCGAGGAGCAGTGCAGCCGGCAGAGCCGCCAACACAGCAGTGGCGCGCCGGGGGAGACGGGATTCTCGTCCGTCCCCGACCGGGAAAAATCGAGGCATGTGAAGACTCATTTCGTCTGTCCCGTTGCCGGGCATTGGGTGAAGAGATGGCGGAACGAGGTACATCCGCCATCGGTGCCAAACATGTTGCAGAAAGCTTGCGAGCCGAACCGTGACGCTGTGCATGCCCTCGCTCATACATAGCAACCGCTCCGCTTCGGATCAATTTTTATCACACGTATCAGCTTTTGTGGCGGTTTTACTGGTCAAACGTTCAGAAGGAAGTTCGACATCCCTCAAGGGCTAATTCTGCACCCTGACCAGTACCGTTAGAAATAGTTAGCTGTGCATCGCAACTATTTACCAAAAGGTGTTCTGCGATCGAACGGGCGATTCATTCCGATCCAAACAAGAACAAGTTCTAGATACTCTTGGTATGTCCGGGAATCCACGAACGAACTCGCCGAGAACAGCGACCCTCGAGCAAACAGAAGGATCGAGCCGTTTCGAGACCCCCGCATTTCGTCCACTAGCGCCACGGACACGGGCGCCATCGATCGCTGCGCCCCGCCGGATCGGCCGGCCAGGACAAACTCTCGCGCGCTCCGAAACCAGCACTCCACCAATAACTTTGTCCGACCATCGAATCGCGACTGCCCGTTCTGCATCCAAAGCTGTGGGCCGGGAAGCAAATTCGCTCCCCGGCCCACGTGCATCTACAGTTGCGAAGCCGGTAAGGAGTTGACTACCGGCACCCAATCCCAAGGTAAAACGACGAGCATCTACGCCCCGAAGACGGTCTCACCTCCGACAACCGTGCGCAGGACCGACAGTTCATTCAAGTCTGTCGATTCGCTGCGCAGCGGATCTCCGTCGAGCACAACAAAATCCGCCAAAAGTCCCACCGCTATCCGACCTTTGTCCGATGACTCACCGGTGAGACGAGCGGCTGCGCTTGTGTAGCCGGCCAGCGCCTCGGACGCGGAAACCCGTTGCTCCGCACCCAGAACATGACCTTCTCGCGTCACACGATGTACGGCGGTGTTCATCGTGAAGAGCGGGTTCACTGGAGTGACAGGGCAGTCGCAATGCAGCGCGTAGGCAAGCCCCGCCGCCACGACCGACGCCACGGGGCTGATCCGCTCGCCGCGACCCGGTCCGAGAAAACGATCGCGGTGCCGGTCACCCCAGTAGTAGACGTGGTTCACGAAGATCGACGCCACCACCCCGAGTTCGACCATCCGCGCGATCTGATCTTCCCGCAACGTCTGAACGTGCTCGAGGCGATGCGAAACTTCGATGTCCGGGTGCGCCGTCCGTGCCGCTGCAATTGCGTCCAACGCAAAATCGATGGCCTGATCACCGTTGGTATGAATCGCAACCTGTCGGCCGGCGGCGTGATGTTCCTCGACGAGTGCCCCGAGCGCACCTGCCGGGATTGCCATTCCGCCGCAGTGGCATCCGCCCAGATCGTGGTACGGCGCGGTCAGCGCAGCGGTGTGCAACTGAATCGACCCGTCCGAAATGAGTTTGACGCCGCCCACACGAACTCGGTCTGTCGAATCGGCGAGTTCACCCAACTGATCGTGCACCCCGTGGCCGAGATAGAGGCGCGCACGCAGCCTCAAGTCACCATCGGCGTCGAGTTGCCGGTACGCCTCGTACATCTCGGCCGTGACGTACATGTCGTGGAAACTCGTCACGCCCACCGACGCCATGACTTCCTGCGCCCGCAGCATCGCGATCTTGGACGCGTCCGGGTTCATATCCGGAACAAGTCCGTGAACCAGAGACATCGCCGGAACCTCGCACAGTTCACCGGTGGGTACACCGTCGCTGTCCCGAACGATGACACCACCTTCCGGATCGACCGTGGTGGCATCGATTCCGGCCTTCTCCAGTGCGACCGAGTTGACATAGATCCCGTGAGCAGACAAGTGCCGCAACAGGATCGGATGCTCGGTGGAAGCTTTGTCCAGATCAGCTACGGTCAGGCCTCGATCTTCCGCCACGAGGCTGTCGTCGAAGCCCCACGCTTCGATGGGCTCGCCAACTGGTGTGATCGCGGCCCGCGTGGCCAACGCCGTGATCAACTTCTCGATGGTCGGGCACGTATTCGTCGTTGCGTCGACCCCACTGAGCATCAAACCCCACATCATCGGATGAAGGTGCGTCTCGATGAACCCCGGCACAACCACCGCTCCGGCGAGATCGACAACGGAGGTTTCGGAATCGGTCAGCGCCGAGATCTCGGCGTCAGTTCCGAGGGCGACAAATCTGCCGTCCTTGACTGCCACAGCGGTGGCGTTATCGCCGACCGCACCGTCCATGGCCCTGATGTCGCCGTTGATGTAGATGTGGTCAGCCGCCGTGGTCATACGCTTGTCTCCATTCGTTTTCCGACAACAGTCGTCGAGGATTTCTTCGCGGGTATCCGCGTCGCCACAACCACTCCGGCCAAAATCATTCCGGCACCCGCAAGTTGGACGAGAGTTGGGGTCTGTGCAAGCAGCACTGCGCCGAACAACAGTGCTGACGCCGATTGCAACACGAGGCTGGCGGCGACTGCACTGGCAGGCAGACGCTGACTGGCGCTGGCTACCAGCAGCCACCCGATCACCTGAGATACCAACGCGAGCAGCACAAGCCAACCTTGAGCTACGAGTGACGGTGTCAGATCCAAAGTTCCACTCACGAGGCCGTATGCACCTGCCGTGAGGGCAGTGGCTCCCGTCGAGACGAACATCGGCAACGCCGTTCTGCCCGCCGCCCGAGTAGCCAGACCCATCAGGAAGATGTAGACCGCGTACGCGCCTGCGGCGATCACGGCAAACGACACTCCGACAGCAGGATTCGACCCGGTGAGCGTTGTGCTCGCCCCGGCTACCAGAGCAACTCCGACAAAGAGCAACGGAAGGCTGGCGACCAGTTCCCGGCCGATCCGTTGGCGCAGAACAACGTAGCCGAGGATTGCGACGAACAGCACCTGCAAATTCAGGATCACAGTCGAAAGACCTGCCCCGATCGAATGAATCGACTCGTGCCAGAACACCAGATCGATTCCGAGGAACGCGCCGGCAAGTAGAGACTTCACGATCCAGGGCGCCGAGATCGAAGGCCGGGGTGACCGACGACGCTGAACGAGCACGAGCATGCCGAGAGGGATGAGCGCATAGAGACACCGAAAGAATGCACCCGTCGACGGAGACACTCCTGAGAGTTCGTAGAGCACCGAGGTCAACCCGAGGATGCATGCACCGGTGACGACTACGCGCAGGTCACGACGGCGTAGTTGATCGCCGGACAGCTCGCGTGGCGATACTTCATCACTCATGGTGATAATGTATCACCGACGCGAAGCCTGTCATACAGGGAAGATGCGTGCATGAGAACTCCGGTTACCCGTGAACGCGTGATCGCTGCCGCAGCCGATCTGGTCGACAGCAAAGGCGCCGACGCTCTGGTACTGAGTCAACTCGCCGAGACCCTCGACGTCCGGCAGTCAGCGCTGTACAAACACGTCGACGGGGTCGACGACGTCCACCATCAACTCAGCCTCCTCGCACGCAGCCTTCTCGCCGAACAACTGCGTGCCGCCGCGGTCGGTCTCTCGCGCGACGACGCCGTCATGGCGCTCGCGGACGCATGGCGTGCGTTCGTCCGAGTACACCCCGGGCTCTACGCCATCACCGACCGCTACCCCACTGCTCCGCATCCCGATCTGGTCTCCGCCGTCGGCGAGGTGGTCGACGTCATCAACAAGGTGATCGCGGGATACGGTCTGAGCCCGGATGATTCGGAGCAGGCGGCGTGGTCTCTTCGCAGTGCGCTGCACGGCTTCTGCATCCTCGAATCGGTAGAGGGACAACCGGCCGGCACCGACCCGGATCGGGTGTATCGACGACTGGTCGAACTTCTCTGCGCCGGTATTGCTCGTATGTAGATACCGGCTCCTGTTATCGTCGGATGAAACAACACAGACCAAAAAGGATCAGACATGGTTGGTGAACTCGACATCTCCGGATAAAACCGGGCATGACGGCCACCGGCAGACGCCTCGGAGCGCTGCCGTCGTGGCCATGTTGTCGTTCACTTACCCGACTCTTCGCGGAGCAGCGTTGCCGCGCCCGCACAACACCTGAGGTCTATTCATGTCCGATACCTACATCGTTTGCTCGAATCTGTCTTTTGCCTGGCCGGACGACACTCCGGTCTTCGACGAATTGTCATTCACCGTGCCCGGCGGCCGAACCGGGCTGGTGGCCCAGAACGGCGTCGGGAAAAGCACTCTGCTCAGATTGATCGCCGGCCAGTTGCGGCCGCGCGCCGGCAGTGTGTCCGTCGACGGCGTTCTCGGATACCTTCCGCAGGACCTGCCACTGACGAGCGATCTGACCATTGCCGAGGTCTTGGGCATCGCCCCGACGCTCGCTGCGTTGGACGCAGTCGAATCCGGGGACACACGAGAAGAACACTTCACGACAATCGGGTCCGACTGGGATATCGAGGAACGAACGCGAGCCCAACTCGGTCGACTCGGTTTGGCCGACATGACGTTCGATCGTCGCCTCGACACTCTGAGCGGCGGGCAGGTCGTCTCGCTCGGACTGGCGGCGCAACTCCTGCGACGCCCCGATGTCCTTCTCCTCGACGAACCCACCAACAACCTCGACCTGGACGCGCGCCGCAGGCTTTACGACGTTCTCGACGACTGGAGTGGTTGTCTGTTGGTGGTCAGTCACGATCGAGGACTACTCGACCGCATGGACCGCATCGCCGAACTTCACAGCGGCGAGATCAGCTTCTACGGTGGCAATTTCACCGACTACGAAGCCGCGGCACGCTCGGCTCGCGAAGTGGCGGAGAAGAACATCCGCAACGCCGAGCAAGAGGTCAAGCGCGAGAAGCGCGAACTGCAGCAGGCCCGAGAACGTGCTTCGCGACGCGCAAGTAACGCTGCCCGCAATCTCGGGAACGCGGGCTTGCCCAAGATCTTTGCGGGGACCATGAAGCGCAATGCTCAGGAGTCGGCAGGCAAGGCCAACGAGACACACCTCGCCCGGGTCGACGCGGCGAAGGACCGACTCGACAAAGCGGGCCGCGCTCTTCGAGACGACCAGACGATTTCACTCGAATTGCCTGGCACACATGTACCCGCCGGCCGGACGGTGTTCCTCGGTGAGCGAATGCAATTCGCGTTCGGTGATCATGCGATCTTCGCCGACTCCGGAATCGACCTGGCCATTCGAGGACCGGAGCGTATCGCGTTGACCGGGCCGAACGGCGTCGGAAAGTCGACGTTGCTACGCATCGTCAACGGGGATGTGGCGCCGACTTCCGGTGAGATCACGCGAGCCGACGGTCGAGTGGCATACCTGTCGCAGAGGCTCGACCTACTCGACCCCGCACGCACCGTCGCAGAGAACTTTGCCTTGTCTGCTCCAGGCCTACCGGCACCGGAACGCATGAACATCCTGGCGCGCTTCCTCTTTCGGGGTGCGGGTGCTCATCTTCCCGTCGCTGCACTCTCGGGCGGTGAACGACTGCGGGCTACATTGGCGTGCGTTCTCTTCGCCGATCCGGCCCCGCAGCTGCTTCTTCTCGACGAGCCGACCAACAACCTCGACTTGGTGAGCGTTGCTCAACTCGAAAGTGCCCTGAATGCATATCAGGGGGCGTTCGTGGTGGTCAGCCACGACGAGAGATTCCTGGCCGAGGTCAAGGTCGAACGCTGGCTCAGGCTCTCGGACGGCCGTTTGACCGAGGTCGCCGCACCGGGCGCATTGGGCTGACACGAGAAGTGAACAGGCGAAAGGCCTTCACACACGATGTGTGTGAAGGCCTTCGTCTGCACTACTGGTCAAGGCGTCCTGGTGTACACCGGATCGTCGAAGGATCGACGTTGCGTCACCCAGTCCGTGGACAGGATGTTCTCGATCACGTCTTCACGGGATTCGTCGAACACGACAATCCGATCGGCGATTCGCCATTCACCGTGGCGCCTTTCGAACCTGTCGACGTAACGGCATTTGATCGTCGCAAGCGTCTGCACCGTATCCGTACCGGAACGCTCTTGCCGCAGAAAGCACAAACAGTACGACTCGCACTGAGCGACATCGCCGTTGACGTCGATCAGTATGTTGGAAATGCAGTGAATCGACGAGTCGATCGTCTTGTGTCTGAGCTTCATGTCTTCGATCAGCCCGTCGACGGTTCCGATGTAACCGCCGTGGTTGTCTATCGCGTCGTCGAAGTAGCAGAGGGCCACGCTGTCGAAATCCTTCCGATCGACGGCCCGAGCGTAGCGATACAGAACTTCGGTGATTTCTTGCTTGTCAGCGAGGGACACGGTCAGGCTCCTGTTCTACCCGATGATCAATCAACCTGCAGTTCAACACCCTTGGTCTCCTTGATGAAGAAGACCGTGACGAGGGTGATCACCGCACAGAAGACGAAGTATCCAGCCGGAGCGAGAGAGTTACCGGTCAAGCTGATGAGATAGGTGGCGATGAAAGGCGCGGTGCCACCGAGGAACATGTTGGTGACGTTGTTACCCAATGCCAGACCGCTGTACCGCACAGATGCTTTCAGCATTTCGACATAGGTCACGTACGAAGCACCGTTGACAACGGAAACGCAGATGAAGAGCACTGACTGACCGACAACCGCCTGCCAGATGCCAGAACCGGCCATCATCATGAACATCGGGATTCCGAGAACCACTGCGGCGGCACTACCGGCGAACAGCACCGGCCGACGCCCGTACTTGTCTGCCATGTATCCCGAGATCGGCAACGTGATGACGCCGAGAACCAGTGCAAGAGAGGTGGAAAGGAAAGCAACGCGCGACGAATGACCGCCGGTGGTCTGCAGGTACGTCGCGGCATACACCGAGGCGATGTAGTAACCGCCGGTGATGAGTGCGCCCAGCAGGATGATCTTGACGACGCTGCCACCGGAGGTGCTGAGCAACTCACGGATGGGAAGCTTCTTGGTCTCACCCTTGTCCTGCAGTTCTTCGAACTGAGGAGTGTCTTCCATCTGGCTGCGGATCCAGATACCGATGCCACCGATCAGTAGGCTGAGCAGGAACGGGATACGCCAAGCCCATTCGAGGATCTGCTCTTGCGAGAACACCGACGTCAGGCCGAGGGCCATGAGCGAAGCTGCCAGCGAACCCAGGTAGGTGCCGGTATTGACCATCGAGGTCTGCGTCGCACGCCACCGTTTGGGAGCGGACTCGGAGACGAACGCGTTGGCGCCGCCGAGTTCACCGCCGGCCGCGAAGCCCTGCAGGCAACGAGCCAGAACCAGGATGGACGTCGCCCACACACCCAACGTGGCGTAAGTCGGCAGCAGGCCCATTCCGGCTGTCGCGAGAACCATCAGGAGGATGGTCCAGGACAGCGCGTTCTTGCGGCCGTACTTGTCGCCGATGTGGCCGAAGAAGATGCCGCCGGGCACGCGTAGGAAGAAGGCCACGGCGAATGCTGCAAAGGTACCGAGCAGTGCTGCGTTCGGGTCATGGGAAACGAAGAACAGCGCGGCGATCGTCGTGGCCATGTATCCGTAGATACCGAAGTCGTAGTACTCGACGACGGTACCGACGATGGCCGCGCGAATTACCTTCGTCGTCGACTGTCGTTCGGTTGCCACGCTGCTGCCCTCGGTGGATTCGGCTCTCGCCATGGTCTCATTCTCTGACATGTTGTTCCCTGCCTGGATTGGATACTGACTGGATTCGGTGCCGCGCAGACGTCGGACGTCAGGAGTGCGCGATGGAATGGACCGGTGCGCTCTCAGCGCTGGTCCTGGTGTAATTCGCCGCATTACGTCCCGCTACGCGGCCCATGGTCAAAGCGTTGGCAACCGCATTGCCGCCGCCCACGTATCTCAGTCCGAGGATTCCGGCGCCGGCCTCACCTGCGGCGTACAGACCCTCGATAGGTACTCCGGTGCTGCCGAGCACGGCCGCATCGGTGTTGATCTCCATTCCCGCATGCGTACAGACGAGCTCTGCCGGAAGGAGTTTCGCGGCATAGAACGGAGCTGTCGCAATAGGATCCGGATTGCCGACGGCACCCTTGTTCCGCAACGTGCGATGGCGGAGGAAGTCGTCGTCGTGACCGCTGGGCAGTTGGTCGTTCCATCGACGCAGGGTTTGCGCCAACGTCGCAACCGGAACACCCGTAGCCACTGCGAGTTCTTCGATCGTGTCCGCACGAATCGTGCCACCGGCGGCAACTTCTTCCTCGATGCGTTCGGGATTCCAATCCGCATATCCTGGAGCCAGATTCACGCGAGCGTTCTCGTCGAAGATCATCCAACCGTATCCACCCTGATGGTCGATGATGCCGGTCGAGACCGCGTACGAGCTGTCCTCGTCCATGAAACGACGGCCGTCCTGGTTGACGTAGATCCGCGACTTCGGCGGAAAGCCGGCCTGCCAGTGGTGGAATCGCTGGAAGTAGACGGTGGGCAGCATCAGACCCCAGCCGTCGCCCGCCAGGGAAGCACCGAGGTCTTCGGCAAAACGAAGATGGTCTCCGCGGCTCCCCTCGGCTGCGACGACGAACAAGGCCTCTCCGGCCTTGTTCGCGTCCGGGAAGTGGCGTTCCACCAAACCCGGATCTTGCGCGAATCCACCGGAAGCAACAACGACGGCGCCCGCAGGCACCTCGATGTCGTCGGCGACAACGCCGACAACCCGACCGTCTTCCTCGATCAGCTTCTGCACCCGTGTTCCGAAGATGACCTCGATCCCGTGCTTACGACGAGCCTTGTCCAGCACCTGAATCAGTCCGTATCCCTGATCCTTGGGCACGTGGCCGCGCCAGACGTCCTCGACGCCGGCTTGGGCGAGTCCCGGCTGGTGAGCGTTACCTGAGATCGCCGCGGGAATCTCGACGCCGAGTCCGATGAGCCATTCCAGTGTCGGACCGGCGTTTTCGCAGAATGCACGAATCAATCCGGGTGAGAGCATCCACTGGTTGAGGTCCATGTAGTGCTGGAAGAACTTCTCTGCCGAGTCGTCGACTCCGAGGCCGGCCTGCACGCTCGTTCCGGCGGCCGTGAAGATGCCGGCCGACAGCGCGGTGGATCCACCGAGTTCGGTTTCGGATTCGAACAGCAGAACGGATGCGCCTTCTTCAGCTGCCGACACCGCAGCGGCGAGACCTGCTCCGCCGCCACCGATGACAACGACGTCCCAGTGTTCGGTCATGAAAGTTCTCCAGTCTGCGCGATGATGCGGTGGTAAAGACCGTTCGACACCAACCCGCCGTCGACAGTGAGTTCCGTACCGGTGGTGTAGGTGGAACTGTTCGAGAGCAGGAACAGCACTGCTTCGGTGATCTCGTCGAGAGTTCCCATGCGTCCGAAGGGAACCGACTTCAGTGACGCGGCGACGAAGTCGTTCGCGCCGCCGAGCAGCGCCGTACCGACCAGTCCCGGGTGCACCGAGTTGACGCGAATCCCCCACTGCGCGAAGTTGCCTGCGGCCGACTTCGACAGACCGGTCAGACCCCACTTGCTCGACGAGTAAGCCGGAGAGAAGTATCCGATCTGACCGGCGATGGACGAGATGTTGACGATAGATCCGCCACCACTCTCGCGCATCAGCGGCGCCACCGCCTTCATACCGTAGAACGGGCCGAAGAGGTTGATCTTCATGGTCAGTTCCCAGATGTCGTTCGGGGTGTCCATGAATTCGAGCCGACGCGAGATGCCGGCGTTGTTGACCAGTCCGCCGAGTTCCCCACGGGTGGTGCGAATTTCGTCGACAACCCGGTCCCAGGCATCGACATCGGTGACGTCGAGAATATGAGCGGACGCCGATCCGCCTGCGGCGACGATGTCGTCGACCACGCCGGATGAATCCGAAACATCGGCAATGCAGACATGCGAACCGCGCGCGGCGAGAGTGCGCGCGTGATGCGCCCCCATCCCGGCAGCACCGCCGGTAACGAGAACGACGCCGGGATATGTCGTGGACTCAGACATGCCGCGAACCACCGTCCACCGCAATGCTGTGCCCGGTGACGTAACGCGCGCTGTCCGAGAGCAGGAACAGCAGCGGGCCGAAGACCTCTTCGGGCGAGCCCAGACGATGCAGTGGTACTGCGTCGAGTGCGTTCGCGAGCGCGATCGGATCTTCCTGGACCCACTTCGTCATCGCCGTGTCGATGTAGCCGGGTGCAATGGAGTTGACCCGAATACCCTTGTCGCCGAACTCCACTGCGAGAGACTCCGTGAGGTGCGCAACGGCAGCTTTCGACGTGCAGTATGCGCCTCTCCCCTTCCGCACGCGCAGCGCAGACACCGAAGACATGTTGACGATGGCGCCGCCGGGACCGAGGTGACGTGCCGCCGCCTGAGCACCGTAGAGCACTCCCTCGACATTGACACTCAGCGTTGCGCCGATCTGCTCCGGGGTGATCTCCTCGGCCAGCGCAAACGGGAAGATACCCGCATTGTTGATCCAGAAATCAACCCGGCCGAACTCCTTCAACGCCAACTGCGCAAGCAATTCATGCTCGTCGGGCTTGGTGACGTCGACCCGAGCTCCGACGACGCGACCCGGCTTGTCCGCCAGTGCATTCGATTCGAGGTCCGTGTTGATTCGTGCGGCCGTGGCGAGCATCTGCTCTTCGTTGATGTCGGCGCCGACGACATGTACGCCGCGCGTTGCCAGTCCTTCGGCGAACGTCGCACCCATACCCTGAGCCGCGCCGGTCACCACTGCGACCTTGCCTGCCAACTCCGGGTACACCGCCGACATCTGCGTCACAACGGTACGGCCCGGGTTCGTCTGGTCAGAGCTTTCGGTCATGATGTACTTCTCCTACTGAATATTGTTGTGCAAGAAACATTTCGGTACTTCAAGCTTGTTCGGACGCTCGGGGCGCGTCGTCGCGAGAAACGGTGCGGCGGGCGATCTTCCACTCCTCACCGACCCGAACCACGTGATCTGTGACAGTTGTCATCCGCACCAGTCGCGAGTCTCCGCCGCGAGCGGTGGCAACGATCTGCAGGTACCCGTGCACTGTGAGAGCACTCTCGTCCACCGCCTCGACGACGAGATTGGTCAGAACGTGGCGATGCACCTCGTCGGCAGCTTCCGCCGCAGCGAAGAAGCGAGCAGCAAAAGCCGCAAGGTCGTCGAAACCGACCACGGGTTCCGGATAACTGGGGGAATGAAACTCACCGCCATCGGTGAATGTCTGCGCCCAATCCTGCTGGCGCCCAGAGTCTATGCAATGACTCTGGTGGCCGTACAGCTGGTGGATTGCGGCAACGTCCTCCGTTGCCACGACGCTGTAGTTGCTCATGAAGGTTCTCTCCGAACACGCTGCGCTGCATCCACCCGAAGGTTGTGCAGCTTCGTAAAGTGTGCGATAATCGCACACACTGTGCGATATGTTCAAAGCGTAGGTGGCATACCTCACAAACGTCAAGAAAGGGATTTGATGTCAGAGCTGAGCGAGGAACACCGACCGCGCAAAAGTGCAGTTCAAGTGGACTCCAGCATGTCGAAAACGCTGCACCACGGACTCGAGATCCTGGAACTCCTGACGTCTTATCCGCACGGCTTGTCGGTCACCGACATCGCCGACGGAGTGGGAGTCCACCGAACCGTCGCACATCGGTTGATCCGCACGCTCGAGGCTCATCACCTGTGCCGCAAGGACTCCTTCAAGCGCGTCACTCTCGGCGCCGGCCTGGTCACCCTCGCCGAACCGGTGGAGCAAGATTTGCGCACTCTCGCTCGCCCGATACTTCAAGAACTTGCCGAGGCCACCGAGGCGACAGCGCACCTGGTGGTCCGCGAGAGCGATACCGAAGTGCGCGCACTGATGGTGGTCGAACCACGCAGCGCCAAGGTTCACGTCGCGTTTCATCCAGGGCAGGTCGATCCGATCGACCGCGGCTCCGCCGGGCTTTCCATCCTTGCCTCACTCCCGCCGACGAGCGGGGAACGAGAGGAAGTGACGGCGGCACGCGCACGCGGCTACGCAGTGACCGTCGGCGAGGTCATCCCGTCCGTCCTCGGAATCTCGGCAGTCATCCCCGGCAGACGCCGCGACGCCATCTCCAGCCTCGGAATCTCCGTGTTCGACTCCGAGGACCAAGCAGCGCTGGGCGCCGAGGTCATGGCAGCGGCAAAAACCCTCGGCAGCATGTTGCGCTGATCCGAACACCAGTCGAGCCCCGGGAATACCCGGGGCTCGACTTTGTTGACTCCGAATGAGATAGTTGAACAATCAACTACCTGACATCAGCTTCACGGATACAAGGAGTACGACATGCCTGCTGTGACAGTCGAGAACATCTTGGCCCTGCCCCGTCTCGACGAGCCGGCAGAGTCAGCAGTCGACCGCCCCGTCAAGAGCATCACCACCGCACCGGCCGGATACGAAGGTGAAGGCTTTCCCGTTCACCGCGCCTTCGCCGGCATCGACCTCTCCGCCCTCGATCCCTTCATCCACATGGACCAGATGGGCGAGGTCAACTACGCACCCGGAGAACCCAAAGGCACACCGTGGCACCCGCACCGCGGCTTCGAAACCGTGACCTACATGATCGACGGCATCATGGAGCACCAGGACTCCAACGGTGGCGGTGGCATTATCGGCGGCGGCGACACCCAGTGGATGACCGCGGGTGGCGGCATCCTCCACATCGAAACTCCGCCGGAGCACCTCGTCCTCAGCGGCGGCCTTTTCCACGGCGTCCAACTGTGGGTCAACCTGCCTCGCGACAACAAGATGGCATCTCCGCGGTACCAGGACATCACCGGTAACAAGGTGGCCCTGCTTTCCTCGCCGGACGGCGGAGCCTTGGTACGCGTCATCGCCGGAGACATCGCCGGCCACGCCGGACCTGGTTCGACGTACACACCGATCGCGCTCTCCCACACGACTGTGGCCCCGGGTGCGAGCCTGACGCTTCCGTGGAACCCCGAGTTCAACGCGATCGTCTACGTGCTCGCCGGCGAAGGCACGGTCGGGGCAGAGCGTCGGCCCATTCGTGTCGGACAGACAGCTGTCTTCGGACGCGGTGACTCCATCACCGTCGCCGCCTCCGATCGCCAGGATTCACGGACCGAATCTCTCGAGGTATTCATCCTCGGCGGCAAACCGATTCGTGAGCCCATCGCGATGGCCGGGCCGTTCGTCATGAACACCAAGTCCGAGGTCATGCAGGCCTTCGAGGACTTCCAGGCCGGACGCCTGGGATCCATCCCGGCGGCACACGAGACGCTGAGCTGACATGTCGTCGGTAGTCGTCCAGCGAGCTGACGAACGTGCGCATCTCAACTACGGCTGGCTCACGGCGCGTCACAGTTTCCCCTTCGCTGGAAACTTCGATCACGCCGCGTACGCGCATGGACTTCTGTTGGTGAACAACGACGACATCATCGAAGCCGACTACGGTTTCGACACTCATCAGCACCGCGACACCGAGATCGTGACGTGGGTGCTCAGCGGATCTCTGGTTCACCAGGATTCCGCTGGGCACTCCGGGGTCATCCATCGCGGACTCGCGCAGAGAATGAGCGCCGGTACCGGAATCCTGCACTCCGAGCGCAACGATCGCTTCCGGGCCGACGGCTCACGTGTCACCGAGCCCGTTCACCTCGTCCAGATGTGGATACCCCCGGACGAATCCGGAGTGACTCCGAGCTATCAGGAACTCGACATCAACTCCGAACTCGACGGCGGTGGCCTGATCACCCTGGCGTCGGGGATGCCCGCGCATCGCGACCACAGCGCGATCAGCTTGCACAACAAACATGCGGCACTGCATGTTGCTCGCCTCGAGACCGGTGGGTCGGTATCTCTCCCGGATGCGCCGTACGTGCACGGCTTCATCGCCGGTGGCACTGTCGACGTCGAGGGAGTCGGATTGCTCGGTCCGGGAGATTCGTTGCGACTCAAGGATACTGGCGGTCAACGAGTCGAGGGAATCGGCGATGCGGAGATACTCGTGTGGGAGATGCACGCGTCGACGAACTGACGACACCACCGAGTACGCCCAATGTTCGGACTACACAGCAGGTTCGTCGTAGGGTGGATGCCGGTAGTGGCGGATCCCGATTGTGGTGGATCCCGGTGGTACAGAAGGAGGAGCCATGGCATCTGGTCGAGCACAGGCCCCACGGACGACACCGCACATCGATGTGCACCGCTCCGGCGATCGCTTGAAATCCCGCGTCTCCTGGCTGGATTCGAAACATTCGTTCTCGTTCGGACAGCACTACGATCCGGACAACACTCATCACGGATTGCTGCTCGTCAACAACGACGACACCGTACTGGCGGGAACCGGTTTCGACACCCATCCGCACAAGGACATGGAAATCGTGACCTGGGTGCTTCGCGGTTCGCTCGTGCACCAGGATTCCATCGGCCACACCGGCGTCATCTATCCGGGACTCGCCCAGCGCATGAGCGCCGGTACCGGAATCATGCACAGTGAGAAGAACGATTCGTGGCGTATCGGCGGCGAACAGCATTCCGACCCCGTGCATTTCATTCAGATGTGGGTGGTACCGGACGAAGGTGGACTGACCCCCGGTTACGAACAGCTCGAGATCGACGACGAACTGCTGCGCGGCGGTCTGATCCCGGTTGCCTCCGGGATGGAGCGCTACAAGGATCATTCGGCGATTCGCATCAACAACAAGAACGCCGCCATGCATGTCGCACGCATTCTGCCGGGCACCTCCGTGAATCTTCCGGGCGCACGGTTCCTGCACGTCTTCGTCGCGCAGGGCACTGCCGAGATGGAGGGCGTCGGCACACTGTACGAGGGCGATGCTGTCCGGTTGAGCGATTCGGGTGGCCAGCAGCTGACCTCCGACGCCGGGGCCGAAGTCCTCGTCTGGGAGATGCATTCACGTATCGGTGGTTGAGACCCGGTCTCGGCAGGACTCGGCGCGCTGGAGATACTCGACAGATGAGCATCGACAACTCCGCCGCGCCCGTCAAGAAGCTTGACCCACTCAACACATTGATGGGTGTGCGCGCCGTTTCGGTCGAGCCCGGGGACCTGGCCTTCGCGCAGGCCGTCGGCGAGCGATTCCACGATCACCGTGGCAAGACCGTGCTCGGTTCCATCGGAGTCATGATCGACGGTGCCATGGGTGGCGCGGTGTACTCGGGACTGACCTCGGGCCATCAGTCCGTGCTCGCGCAGGTCACGGTCAGTGCGGGCGCCGACATCCCCGACATCGCGGACGTCGGTGCCACCGGAACACTCGTGCATCTCGACGACGGCGTCGGACTCGCATCCGGGCAACTTCGCGACGAGAACGGCACCCTTCTGGCAGTGATGGCCGGTCGCGCCATGGTGGTCTCGCGTCCCCCCGTCGTGGGAATCGACGACTACGTAGAGGGCGAGCCGCTGCCCGTCCCGACGCCGGAGAAGACAAGCAACCTGAGCGGGTTGTCCGGGTCCGACGTCGTCGAAGGAATCCGCGACGGCAAACTCGAACGCGGTCCACTCGCCGGTCTCCTCGATCTTGCTGTCGTCGACGTGACCCCGGGTTCCGTCGTCGGTGAGTTCGCACCCGTGGCCTGGATGGCCAACCCGTTGGGCGCCGTTCAGGGCGGTGTCCTCATCTCGGCAGTCGACGCCATCACTGGCCTGTCTGCCCAGACCCTGACCCGCGTCGACCAGGACTATCGCGTCCTCGACCACAAGATCGACTTCCTGCGCTCACCCGACATCGGCGGGCCGGTCTTGCGCGCCGAGGCCTCCGTGATTCGTGCCGGGCGCAGGCTCGCGCTGATCGAAACTCGCATCGTCGACGCCGGCGGACAGGTCTATGTGCGGGCCACTTCGAGCATTCAGATGCTCTCCCAGCAAGTTCACAGCGGATAACCAGTTCCGCACCAGGTCGCCCGTCCACCATTGAGACAACAGCCCACACTATGGAGGTACAGCGGCGTGAACAAAGACATCGAAGCGAGCAGGCTGCGCGTGAGCCGTCGGCGGGCTCTCGCCCTCGGCGGAACCATCAGTCTCGGCGGGCTCATCGCAGCGTGCTCCGGCAACAGTGGCACCGCCACGACGACTTCGGCTGCGGCTGCGTCGACGACAACCACTTCCGGCACCTCCGCCGCGGCCACGTCCGGTGACGCTGTCACCGCACTTCTGGCCAAAGCACCGCAGTGTGTCATGAGCAAGGAAGAGACGCAGGGTCCCTACTGGTTCGACGTCGACTCCATTCGCGGCGACATCCGCGAGGACCGTCCGGGCACCACGCTGCAGGTTGCGATGCGCGTGCAGGACAACAGCCAGTGCAACGTCGACGGCAGCATCGGCGCGGTCAGTAACGCCGTCGTCGAGATCTGGCACTGCGACGCCGGCGGCGTGTACTCCGGCTTCGAATCCGGTTCGCTGAGCGCCAACGGCGGCGGCGGTGGCGGCGGAACTCCCCCGGCCGGCGGGATGGGTGAACCTCCGTCAGGTGCACCCGGAGGCGGAATGGGCGAACCACCGTCAGGCGCCCCCGGCGGAATGGGCGGCGGCATGGGAGGGTCCGGTGAGACCTCCGACGGTTCGTACAGCGTCGGCGACACCGAAGCCACCACCACCGACGACGGTACCTATCTGCGCGGGGCGCAGACCACCGATGCAAACGGCATCGCACAGTTCACCACGATCTTCCCCGGCTGGTACATGGGCCGCACCACCCACATCCACGTCAAGGTTCACATCGACAAGAAGACGGTCCTCACGTCGCAGACCTTCTTCGACGAGACCCTTCTCGACGAGGTGTACTCGCAGTCCCCGTACAGCGAGCACACCGGTCGTGAGAACAACACGAACAACGCCAGTGACGGCATCTACGACGACACCGGCCTCATGACCGTCGAAAAGCAGTCGGACGGGTCCTACCTCGCCGTCATCAACCTGGGTATCGACGCCTGAGGTAGGAGCCCGGTCAGCTGCCGACGTATGCCGCGAGGTGCTTTCCGGTGAGTGTGGAGCCGTCGGCGACGAGCTCCTCGGGAGTGCCCTCGAAGACGATCCGACCGCCGTCGTGACCGGCACCAGGGCCGAGGTCGATGATCCAGTCTGCGTGTGCCATCACCGCTTGGTGGTGCTCGATCACGATGACTGACTTACCGGAATCGACCAGTCGATCGAGCAGGCCGAGCAACTGCTCGACGTCGGCCAGGTGCAGTCCGGTGGTCGGCTCGTCGAGGACGTACACGCCGCCCTTCTCGCCCAGGTGGGTTGCCAGCTTGATGCGCTGACGCTCACCGCCCGACAGCGTCGTCAACGGCTGGCCGATCGTGAGGTATCCGAGCCCCACGTCGACCAGTCGGACGAGGATCTTGTGCGCAGCGAGGGTCTTGGCCTCACCGTCGCCGAAGAACTCCTCGGCCTCGGCCACCGACATCGTGAGAACCTCGTTGATGTCCTTGCCACCGAATTTGTATTCGAGTACCTCGGCTTGGAAGCGCTTGCCCTCGCACTCCTCGCAGAGAGTGGCAACGCCGGCCATCATCGCCAGGTCGCTGTAGATGACGCCGTTGCCGTTGCACGTCGGGCAGGCGCCCTCGGAGTTGGCACTGAACAGCGCCGGCTTCACGCCGTTGGCCTTGGCGAATGCCTTGCGAATCGGGTCGAGCAGCCCCGTGTACGTCGCCGGGTTGCTCCGACGCGAGCCGCGGATCGCGCTCTGATCGACCGACACCACGTCTTCGCGTTTCGCGAGCGAGCCGTGGATCAGCGAACTCTTGCCCGACCCGGCGACACCGGTGACCACGACCAGGACGCCGAGCGGTACGTCGACGTCGACGTCCTGCAGGTTGTGCGCGTTCGCTCCACGAATCTCGATTGCCCCGGTGGACTCGCGAACGGTCTCCTTGATTGCGGCCCGGTCGTCGAAGTGACGGCCGGTGACGGTGTCGCTGGCACGCAAACCGTCGACGGTGCCCTCGAAGCAGACGTTTCCGCCGGCGCTACCCGCACCCGGACCGAGGTCGACGATGTGATCGGCGATCACGATCGTCTCCGGCTTGTGCTCGACCACGAGCACGGTGTTGCCCTTGTCCCGCAGGCGCAGCAGTAGGTCGTTCATCCTCGCGATGTCGTGCGGATGCAGGCCGGTGGTGGGCTCGTCGAAAACATACGTGATGTCGGTGAGCGAGGAACCCAGGTGACGAATCATCTTGGTGCGCTGAGCTTCACCGCCGGAGAGGGTTCCCGACGGCCGATCGAGACTGAGGTAGCCGAGTCCGATCTCCACGAACGAGTCGAGCGTTTCACCGAGCGTCGTGAGCAACGGCGCGACCGACGGTTCCTTCAGTCCGCTGACCCATTCCGCGAGATCGCTGATCTGCATCGAGCAGGCGTCGGCGATGTTGACGCCCTTGATCTTCGACGACCGCGCCCCCTCGCTCAGTCGCGTCCCGTCGCATTCGGGGCAGGTGGTGAACGTGATCGCCCGCTCGACGAAAGCCCGGATGTGGGGCTGCATCGCGTCGACGTCCTTGGCCAGGAACGACTTCTGAATCTGCGGAATCAGACCCGTGTACGTCAGGTTGATGCCTTCGACCTTGATCTTGGTCGGCTCTTTGTAGAGCAGATCGTTCAGTTCCTTCTTGGTGTACTTCTTGATCGGCTTGTCGGGATCGAAGAAACCGCAGCCGCGGTAGATCCGGCCGTACCAACCCTCCATGCTGTAGCCGGGGACCGTGATCGCACTCTCGTTGAGCGACTTGGTGTCGTCGTACAACGCGGTCAGATCGAAATCGTTGACCGCCCCTCGTCCCTCACACCGCGGACACATGCCGCCGGTGATCTTGAAGCTGCGACGCTCTTTCGTCTGACGTCCGCCGCGTTCCATCGTGACCGCGCCTGCTCCGGAGATCGAGGCCACGTTGAACGAAAACGCCTGAGGCGAACCGATGTGAGGCTTTCCGAGACGGCTGAACAGGATGCGGAGCATCGCGTTGGCGTCGGTGGCGGTTCCGACGGTCGAGCGCGGGTCGACTCCCATCCGCTGCTGATCGACGATGATCGCGGTGGTCAGGCCGTCGAGAACATCGACGTCCGGCCGCGCGAGCGTCGGCATGAATCCTTGAACGAAAGCGCTGTAGGTCTCGTTGATCATCCGCTGCGATTCCGCGGCGATCGTACTGAACACCAGCGAACTCTTCCCCGAACCGGAGACGCCGGTGAATACCGTCAGCCTCCGCTTCGGGATCTCGACACTGATGTCTTCGAGGTTGTTCACCCGCGCGCCTTGCACGCGGATCAAATCGTGGCTGTCTGCGGTGTGCAAGGCAGTCATCGTGTCTCCATCTGTCAGTCGATCGCCGACGGTCTCAGCGCAGTTGACGGGCTCAGCGCAGTTCTTGAATACGGATCAGGTTTCCCGCTGGGTCCCGGACGGCGCAATCGCGAACGCCGTACGGCTGCTCGGTCGGTTCCTGGACGACGTCGATGTCGCCGGCCTGAAGCCGCTCGAACGTGTCGTCCAGATCTTTGGTGGCCAGGAGAAGTCCGCCGTAGGTGCCCTTGGCCATCATCTCGATGATGGTGCGGCGCTCCTCGTCGGTGATTCCGGGATCGACGGCCGGCGGATGCAGCACGATGGAGGTGCCGGGCTGGCCGGGCGGCCCCACCGTGATCCAACGCATCCCGTCGTAGCCGACGTCGTTGCGAACCTCGAAGCCGAGCGTGTCGCGATAGAAGTTCAGGGCGGCTTCAGGGTCGTCCTGCGGAAGGAAACTCGAGTGAATGGTGATGTCCATGGCGATCACGTTAATTGCGGCTGCGCGGTCTGCGCTTCTCGATTCCTGATCGGTCTGGTGACTTGTTTGGACACGCAGGACGGCATTCCTGCCGTCGACTGCTCGGCCTCGCGCCGATAGACACTGGGCGGAACCCCCACCAATTCGGTGAACTTGCTGCTGAAAGTGCCGAGAGAGCTGCAACCGACCTCGAAGCAGACGTCCGTGACACTGAGGTCTCCGCGCCGCAGTAACGCCATCGCTCGCTCGATTCGCCTGGTCATCAGGTAGGCGTACGGCGGTTCTCCGTATGCCTGACGGAATTGGCGACTGAGATGCCCCGCAGACATGTTCACTCCCCGCGCGAGCGCCTCCACGTCCAGAGGCCGCGCGTACTCCCGGTCGATACGGTCTCGCACACGTCGTAGTCGCGCGAGGTCCTGCAGGTGCGGATCTGCGGCAGGTCTGCTGGTCACGTATTCGATCGTGCCATGCCATACCGACGTTGCCCAGCACAAGAGATGAACTCGGCGTGGAGCGATCGCGCACACACCGAGTAGTTCGTCATGATCGTGTAAGGATGGAGAAATGACCACGGCTCATCGCTCAGGCATCGACCTCACCCACCTCGACGGCGACACACGGGCGCAGGACGATCTGTTCGTCCACGTCAACGGAAAATGGCTCGCCGAATACGAGATTCCGGCAGACCGCGCAGTCGACGGGGCCTTCCGGACGCTCTACGACAAGGCCGAAGAAGACGTACAGACCATCATCACCGAAGCCGCGGAGTCCAACTCGGCCGCCGGTACCGATGCACAGCGCATCGGCGACCTGTACTCGAGCTTCATGGACGCCGACGCCGTGGAGGCCGCAGGCCTCGGCCCCATCGACGACGAGCTCGACGCCGTCGCCGATGCGCCGGACCGGTCGTCGCTGGCCACCGTGATCGGACGCCACCAGCGCGTCGGCGTCGGCGGTGCCATCTCGCATTACGTCGACACCGATGCCAAGAACTCCGAGCGGTACCTGATCCACTTCAGCCAGTCGGGAATCAGCCTCCCCGACGAGTCGTACTACCGCGAGGACAACTACGCGGAGATCCGCGAGAAGTACGTCGCGCACATCGACAAGATGTTCACCCTCGCCGGCGTCGGCTACGACGCCCAGCGTGTGTTCGAGCTCGAGAAGAAGATCGCGGCCGGGCATTGGGACGTCGTCAAGCGTCGTGACGCAGATTTGAGTTACAACCTGGTGGGCTTCGAGGAACTGACCGAGCAGAACCCCGGTTTGGACTGGGCGGCATGGCTGTCCGGTCTCGGCGCCGATTCGGAGAAGTTCGCCGAGATCGTGGTCCGCCAGCCCGAATTCCTGCACACCTTCACCGCACTCTGGGCGTCGGAGTCACTGGACGACTGGAAGGCATGGGCGGCGTGGAAGGTGCTTCATGCCCGCTCCCCTTACCTGCATTCGGCCCTGGTCGACGAGACTTTCGCTTTCTACGGCACCACACTGTCCGGGACCGAAGAGAACCGTGAGCGCTGGAAGCGCGGGGTGAGCCTGGTCCAGGATCTGCTCGGCGAGGCCGTCGGCAAGCTCTACGTCGATCGACACTTCCCCGCAGAGGCGAAGACCCGCATGCTGGAACTGGTCGCAAACCTGCAGGAGGCGTACCGCCGCAACATCTCCGACCTCGAGTGGATGAGCCCGCAGACTCGTGAGGCTGCATTGGCCAAGCTCGAGAAGTTCACCCCGAAGATCGGTTACCCCGACAAGTGGCGCGACTACGCCGGACTCGAGATCTCGGCAACCGACCTGGTGGGCAACTACCGTCGCGGATACGCCGCCGAGTACGACCGTGACCTGGCCAAGCTGGGCGGCCCCGTCGACCGTGACGAGTGGTTCATGACACCGCAGACCGTCAACGCCTACTACAACCCGGGCATGAACGAAATCGTCTTCCCCGCAGCCATTCTCCAGCCGCCGTTCTTCGACGCGGCAGCCGACGACGCTGCCAACTACGGCGGCATCGGCGCCGTCATCGGCCACGAGATCGGTCACGGATTCGACGATCAGGGCGCCAAGTACGACGGCGACGGCAACATGGTCGACTGGTGGACCGACGAGGACCGCAGCGAATTCGGCAAGCGCACAAAGGCTCTCATCGAGCAGTACAACGAGTTCGAGCCCAAGGAACTGCCGGGCCACCACGTCAACGGCGAGTTCACGATCGGCGAGAACATCGGCGACCTCGGCGGGCTGTCGATCGCGATCGCGGCGTACAAGATCGCGACCGAAGGTACCGAACCTCCGGTCATCGACGGACTCACCGGCTTGCAGCGCGCGTTCTTCGGGTGGGCGCAGGTATGGCGCACGAAGGCCCGTGAGGCCGAAGCGCTTCGCCGTCTCGCCGTCGACCCGCACTCGCCGCCGGAGTTCCGGTGCAACGGCGTCGTCCGCAACCTCGACACGTTCCACGAGGAGTTCGACGTCAAGCCCGGTGACGCACTGTATTTGGAGCCGGAGAAGCGTGTGAAGATCTGGTAGCAGGGGCAAGCCCCTGTGCGCGCTTAGGGACCCCCTGGACTCCCTGAGCGCGCACGGGGCCGAAGGCCTACCGGGCGTACATGATCACCCCGACGCCGACCAGACAGATCAGCGCACCGGCGATGTCGAAACGATCCGGGCGGAATTCGTCCATCACCACCGCCCACAGCAGTGAACCTGCGACGAAGATCCCGCCGTACGCGGCGAGGATGCGCCCGAAGTTCGCATCGGGTTGCATGGTGGCGACCAGACCGTAGAGGCCGAGCGAGATGACGCCGAGCCCCACCCAGATCCATCCCTTGTGCTCGCGAATTCCCTGCCACACCAACCACGCGCCCCCGATTTCGAGCAGCGCGGCGAGTACGAACAGCAACAGCGAACGTGCGACGGTCATGCCGCACACAGTATCGCTACAGACGTACTCCGGTCTCCGCGGAAAAGAAGTACACCTCGCCGGCCTTGGGCAGCAGATGAAGCGACTCCCCCGGTGCCACCGACATCTTCCGGTCGACGCGAATGACGATTCGACCGGATCGGCTCTGCCACTGCGAATCCGGGGCACCCTTTGCATAGACGAACGATTCGGCTCCCAACTCTTCGAGCAGATCGGCATCCACGGCCAGCGAGCCCTTTCGCCACGCTCCCACCAGATCCCACGATTCCGGGCGCACTCCCACGACGACCCGCTCCCGCTCGGACGCCCCGGTGGGCAGCGGAATCCGCAGATCACCGAGCACTGCGACGGTTCCCTCGACCGGCGCTTCGATCAGGTTCATGCCGGGCGATCCGATGAAGGCGGCCACAAAGGTGTTGACGGGGTTGTCGTAGAGTTCGCGCGGCTTCGCCACCTGCTGCAAGCGACCGTCCAGCATCACCGCCACTCGGTCCCCCATCGTCATCGCCTCGACCTGATCGTGGGTGACGTAGACCGTCGTGGTGCCGAGTCGACGCTGTAGGGCGGCGATCTGCGACCGTGTGCTGACGCGCAGTTTGGCGTCCAGATTACTGAGTGGTTCGTCCATGCAGAACACCTTGGGATGGCGAACGATGGCTCTACCCATGGCAACTCGCTGACGTTGCCCGCCCGACAGCTTTGCCGGTTTCCGTCCGAGCAAGGGTTCGAGTTCGAGCATCCGCGCGGCCTCGAGTACCCGCTCCCGGCGCTCCGTCTTTCCCACTCCGGCATTCTGGAGCGCGAAGCCCATGTTCTGCTCGACGGTCATGTTCGGGTACAGCGCGTAACTCTGAAACACCATGGCGACGTCACGTGCTCGCGGAGCGAGGTGCGTGACGTCCGTGCCGCCGATCTCGATCCGACCGTCCGACGCGGACTCGAGACCGGCGAGCATTCGCAGGCTGGTGGACTTACCGCAACCGGAAGGTCCTACGAGTACCAGGAACTCACCGTCGGCGATGTCGAGGTCGAGACGGTCGACTGCCGGTCGATCAGTTCCTTCGTAGCGGTGCGTGACTCCCGCGAATTGCACGTTGGCCATGAGTGTTCTCTCCTACTACTTCGGCAGCTTGGGGGTGATCTGCCGGTCGATGATCTGCTGCAACTGCGTGGCAACGCCGGCGAATGTCGATGCGACGTCGGCCTTCTGGAGAGCGATCTGCTCGAGTCCGGTGCCGATGATCTGATCCCCACCCGGGACGAACACGCGTGCGTAGTCCTGCGAGCGCGTACGCGAGAGCTGATCCACAGCGGTACGGGAGTTGGGGTTCGCGTCGAGGAACGCCTTCATGCTCGGCTCCGAGGTTGCCGACTTGCGGACCGGCATGTAGCCGACGTTCTGCGAGAAGTACGCCGTGTTCTCACCATTGGTGATGAAGTCGATGAACTTGAGCGCGTTCTTCTTACGCTGATCGGAGATCTTGGACGGGATGGCAAGCCCGGCACCGCCGGTGGGGCAACCGGGAGTTCCGTCCACTGCCGGGAGGAAAGCGGTGCCGAAGTCGAAGTTGGCAGTCTTCTTGATGCCGGACAGATCGCCCGTCGACGCGATGGTCGACGCCAGAATGCCGGTACCGAATTCGTTCGCGATGTCAGTGGAGACCGCGGCGTACTTCTTGTCGTGAATCATGCTGGAGAGGAACTGCCCTGCGGCAATGGTCTTCTCGTTGTCGAGCTGCAGATTCCACTGGTCGGAGTACGAGCCGCCGAACGTCCAGATTGGGCCTTCGTAGGTCCAGCCGAGGTAATCCTTCGCGTTGCCCCACCCGTGTGCCAACTTGCCGTTGCCCACGACCTTCTGCAGCTCGGGTCCCCACTCGTCGAACTCCTGCCATGTCGCCGGCCCACGGTCGGGAAGACCTGCCTGCGACCAGACCGCCTTGTTGTAGTAGAACAACGGCGTCGACCGCGCGTAGGGAAGCGCATAGTGCTTGCCCTGGAACAGGTAGTCGGCGAGCAGTGAATCGACGTAGTCGGCCGAGTCGACCCCCACCTCGGAGAAGAGTCCGTCGAGCGGCTCGATTGCCCCGGCCAGTGCATAGTTGAACCACCAGACATCCGACAGCACAACCACATCGGGCACATCTCCACCGGAGAGGGCAGCGTTGAACTTCTGTGCCACCTCTTCGTAGTTCTTGCCGCCGTCCACCAAGTTGACCTTCAGGTCCGGGTACTTGGTCTGGAAGCGGTTGATCAGTTCCTTCTCCACGTCGGTGGACTTACCCGGATGGTTCGACCAGAAGGTGATGGTGTTGGAATCACCCGACGCACCGGATGTTCCCGCAGCATCAGCGCTCGACCCGCCGGATCCCGCGCACGCGGTCAGTGCGGCGCCGGCGGCGATTGCACCGCCGAGGCTCAAGAATCCGCGCCTGTTCATGTTTGCCATTACTGCTCCTCGAGAAAGAAATGTGACGGGAAAGCTGTCAGCCCTTGACCGCACCGGAGGTGAGGCCCTTGATCATGTGTCTTTGCAGCAGAAGGAAAATCACCAGGATCGGTAGCATCGTCAGCACCGTTCCTGCCATGACCGGACCCCAGTTGGTAAGTCCGTCGTTGTTCTGCAGTTGGGTCAATCCGATCGGCAGCGGCGCCACCGAGGAATCGTCGGACATGAGGAACGGCCACAGGTACTCGTTCCATTCGTTGACCACCGTGATGATGCCGAACGCCACCATCGTGGGTCCGGAAACGGGGAGCACCACGCGCCAGAGCAACCGCCAGTGGCCGGCTCCGTCCATCCGCGCCGCCTCGACGATCTCCGAAGGGATCGAGAGGAAGTGGTTGCGCATGAGGAACGTACCGAAGGCTACACCCGCGAGCGGAACTATGATGCCCTGGAACGTGTTACGCCAGCCCCACTCTGCCACGAGCGCGTAATTCGAGATCACGGTGATCTGGTTCGGAACCATCAATGCGGCGATGATTCCGAGAAAGACGAAGTTCTTCCCCGGGAAGCGCAGGAAAACAAGCCCATAGGCGCTGAGAGTCCCCAGAACGAACTTCGCCGCCGACAGAATCGTCGTGATCACTATCGAGTTCCGCAAGAACATCCAGAACGGGACCGATGTGGTTGCTTCCGAATAGTTTTCGGGATGCAGCGACGACGGCCACCACGTTGCCGGCTGCGTGTAGATCTCCGGGCGCTCCTTGAACGAGGTCATCACGATCCAGTAGAGCGGCAGGACGATGATGACCAACGCGATCACCATTGCCGCATAGCCGAGGATCTTCACACCGACCTCACGCCGGTCCACGTTCTTGCGGTCCGGGCCGGGCCGAACGACGGAAGTCGTAGCAGCGCTTTTCTTTTCCTCTACCGCTGTCATTTCTCTTCTCCCCGATCCATGGCACGAACCTGGTAGACGGTGATGATCAGCAGGATCAGGAACATGATGGTGGCAACCGTCGCACCGTAGCCCGCCCGGAAGTTTCGGAACGTCTCGTTGTACACCTGGTAGACCATCGTTGTCGTCCCTGTCCCCAGCGGACCACCTCGGGTCATGACGTTGATGATGTCGAAGACCTGGAGCGAGTTGAGCATGACGGTGATGGAGAGGAAGAACGTCGTCGGGCGCAACTGAGGTAGGAGCACCCGGCGGAACTTGGTCCACGGCTTGGCGCCGTCGATTTCGGCAGCTTCGTTCAGCTCTTGCCGAACTCCTTGCAGTGCAGCGAGATAGATGACAAACGTGTACCCGAGGTTCTTCCACATGTATGTCACCGTCACCATGAACAGCGCCCAGTGGGGATCCTGATAGAAGTCGGGCGATTGGAGTCCGACACGGTGCAGGAGATCCTGGATCAGGCCGAAGTTGGGGTCGAAGACGAACTGAAACGCGACACCGATCGCTGCACCGGAGATGACGAACGGAGCGAAGATGGCCGACCGGACCAGGTTTCGCCCGACGAGCTTGCGATCGAGCAGCATGGCCAACGCCAAACCGATGACCATCGAACCCACCACTGTGACCAATGTGAATACCACTGTGTTGGTGACGATCTGCCAGGTGTCGCTTCGTCCGAACCACTCGCGGTAATTGCTCAGCCCGATGAACGTCGCCTTCGGGTCCGCAATGTTCCAGTCGAAGAACGAAAGTCGGATGTTGTCCACCAGCGGGCGATAGGTGAACAAGATCAGCAACGCGAGATTGGGACCTACCAAGAGCGCGAACAGCGCGTAATCACGCCATGGTCTGCCCCACAGACCTGGCTTGCCTGATGTGGGCAGCGTTCTTTCCGGACTCGATCTCACTGAGGCAGTCTGACCGCCCGCAACGAATGAATGGTGAACGTACAAGACACTCGAGCTGAACGCGACACGAAAAAGGCCCTGCGCGAATACTTCTCGCGCAGGGCCTTCCTCGTCGATGTCTAGCGGTTCCAGTCGCCCAATCCGTCGGCGCCGCTGAGGACTCCACCTGCGGTGTTCTGCACGATCACCGGGTCACCCTTGCCTGCGTTCTCGAAGAACCACTTGGCGTCCTCGGTGCTGACATTTAGGCAGCCGTGGCTGACGTTGGTGAAACCTTGTTGCGCAACCGACCACGGAGCGGCATGGACGAAGATGCCACTGTAGGAAATTCGTGTCGCGTACTCGACGTAGGTGCGGTAACCCTCGGGAGAATCGATCGGGACGCCGTACGTGGACGAATCCATGTACATGTCGCGCAACTGCTCACCGACGATGTACGTGCCGTTCGGTGTTTCGTGACCCGGCTTGCCGAACGACGTCGGCATGGTGCGCACGACCTCACCGTTGCGGGTGACGGTGACCTGCTTGGTGTTGTCGTCCGCGACGGTGACGAGTGCGTCACCGATGTTGAACGTGGAGTGCGAATCACCGGCGTCGACGGTCACGGAGATGTTCGCCGGCCAGAACTGTGTCGGCTTCCAACGGACCTGGCTGTCGTTGATCCAGTAGAAGCTGCCCTCGACCGGCGGATCGGTGGTCACGCGAATCGCGCGTTCGGCCGTAGCACGGTCGCCGACGGCCTCGTTGAATCGAATGATGATCGGTTGCGCGATACCGACGGTCTCGCCCGCGGACGGATTGAGCGACGGCGCGGAGAAGTTGGGGACGCCGATGGGAGCCTGAATCGGTGTACCCGGGATGCCCGGAACCGGAATCGCCGGATCGAGGTACGGAACGCCGGGAATGACGGGCAACGGAATGTCGGGTCCACCGGGGAAGAGAGGAACAGCCGCGGAGGGTCCGGCCAGAGCCAGGCCGGCGGCCACTGCTCCGACGATTGCCACGGCAACCCGTGACGTCCGACGACCCTGTTTGCTGCCCATGTCACTACCTTCGCTCGACTGACCACGTACTCACGTGGATCGTGCGCGGCCGGCATCGATACCCGCCTGGTACCGATGCCGATGCACCATTCGGACGCACCCGCTCGGAGCACACCTACACACCCGAGCACGCCGAAGAGAGCAAACCGCACATTTCCATAGTCATTAACACACAAAAGCGGCAATCGAGCAATTCGGATGTTCGCCCAAACGTTGCTATCCCTCGCTCCGGGCAGCCGCCAACATGGATTCGATGGAGATGAGTTTGGTTCGCGGCCGTCCGGTTGCGGCACCGGATGCGCGTTCTGCCTTGTCGATCCGCTGCCAACCTTGATAGTCCACCTGATCCGGCGACCGGTCTGCCAACAAAACCTGCAACTTGTCGGCATCCTCGGTCGGGGTGGCGAGGCGCCCACCAGCGAAGTCGTCGAAGATCATCGACACGGTCTCGGCGGAGCAGTACTTGTTGGTGCCGATCACGCCAGTCGGTCCGCGCTTGATCCAACCCGCGACGTAGACACCCGGGATCGGCGTGCCGGTCTCGGTGTCGATTACTCTGCCGTTCTCGTTGGGGATCACGCCGCGAGCGTCGTCGAAGGGCAAGTCGGCCATCGGTGTGCCGCGGTATCCGACCGACCGAAGCACCAGTGAAGTGTCGATCGTCTCCTCGGTTTCGGTAGGCCGGGCGGAGAGCTGACCGGTCGGCGTTGCCACCAATTCGTTTTTCACGATCCGCACCTGTGAGACTGCACCGTCGCCGAGGACCTCGACGGGAGAGGTGAGGAACCGGAGAACGATCCGCTTGCGAGAAGGATCTGCGGTACGCGAAGCAAATTCCTGCGCCTGCTTGACCTTGAGCAGGACGGACGGCTCGGCGGCATCGCTGTCCACGAACGCCTGACTGGCCTCGTCGAGTTCGGCTTCGATCGGGTCGACGACTACGTCCACGTTCGCCATCTGTCCGAGCGCCAACAGTTCGGGATTGGTGTACGCGGCCTGCGCCGGCCCACGACGCCCGAGAATGACCACCTCACGAATCTTGCTGTTCCGCAGCGCTTCCAATGCGTGCTCGGCGAGGTCCGTCTTCGCAAGCTGGTCAGGGTCGGTCACCAGGATGCGTGCGACGTCGAGTGCGACGTTGCCGTTTCCGACGATCACCGCTCGCTCGCCAGACAGATCGAAAGTCCGATCGGCATATCCCGGGTGGCCGTTGTACCAGGCGACGAACTCGGTGGCGGCGTGACTTCCCGGCAGATCCTCGCCCGGGATCTCGAGCTTGCGATCCCCGGCAGCACCCACCGCGTAGATCACTGCGTGGTGATGGTCCAAGAGTTCCGAATGCGAGATGTGGGTGCCCACCTCGACGTTGAAGTGGCAGCGCACAGTCTTCTTCGCGACGACGGCGCGGAACTGATCGGTGACCCCCTTGGTTCCGGGATGGTCTGGCGCCACGCCGGCGCGCACCAAACCGTAGGGAGTGGGAAGTCGATCGAACATGTCGACCTCGACGCGAGGCTTGCCGGTCAGTTCCATCGCCGCGTAGCAGGCGGCCGGGCCGGAGCCGACGATCGCTACTTTCAGCGTTCCCAGTTCGGGATCGATCTTGGCCATCGTGATCGGCTCGGGCCAATCCGGGCCCATCGGATGCTTCTCGAAGTACGACGCGTTCATCTGCAGGTACGGCGCGTCGTCCTCGTCGAGTTCGTTGTCCGGGAAGATCGCCTCGACCGGGCATTCGTCCACACACGCACCACAATCGATGCAGGTGTCGGGATCGATGTAGAGCATTTCGGTGGTCGCGAACGGGGCTTCGTCCGGTGTCGGGTGAATGCAATTGACCGGACACACGTCAACACACGAGGCGTCGTTGCAGCACGGCTGCGTGATCACATACGCCATGACATTCCCCTATCCCTGAAACACGAAGCTCGAACTGGTTCCCAGACTATAACGTGTTCCAATTTGGCGCGAGAATCGTTTTCAGATCACCCCATTGCGCTTCAGCAGCCACACCGCCTGCACGGTGGCGTGACCTCGCCATTCCAACGCCGCGGCGGGTGAATAGCTGTCGAAATCCACCGCCCAACCGCCGTCGCCATGTTGTCGCGCAGCGAGCGCAGACAGTTCGGACTCGATCACTGATGCGTCGAACAACGCGCGGGTCGGGCCGCCGGGAAGCGGTGAGAAATCGAGGGGCCGCATGAATTCGCCCTCGGCTCCCCCGTCCACGTGAACCAAGCCGTCAGCCGGGATACGCGAACCAAGAGTGCTCACCAACGACGACGCTTCGGGACTGTTCCGGTGAACCGCGTCGAGAAACTGCAAGGCAAAGGCCAGCTCGAGGGCATGGAGAGAATCCGCCCCGTCGATCGCGTCGAGGCAATATCGAACGGCAGAGGCGAACCACGGATGTTCGGCGACGGCCTCGTCGAATTCGGCAACGCGAGCCGCTGCAGCACACACGATGCTGGTGATCTGCAACGACGGCGCCAACGGATCCGCATCCACCCAGAAGGGCGCACAACCGGCCGGGTCGGCGATCGGGAAGGCGAACGGCAAACCGCCGTCTGCCAGCGAATTGGTCTGCAACCAGTCGCACAGTTCGACCGCTCTGGGCGTCGGCGTTCCGATGTCGGCAAAGGCTTCGAAGGCATGCAGCGCTCCGCCAGGTTGGCTGGTTGCCGAGCGAAGATCCGGTTCGAGTCCCCAGCCGTACCCACCGTCCGGGTTGCGATAACCGTCCACGGCCGCACAAACCGCGGCCCGGTCACCCTGTCCGAGAATCAAATTCAGCCGATGCCGATCGAGAGTCCTGGCATGTCCCGCCATGAACCCGACGGCCGCCCTGAGATCAACACTCATGAACGACGACTCAAGATTCGTCGCCGTCGAGCCGGAAGCCGACCTTCAACGTGACCTGGAAATGCGCCACGGCGCCGTTCTCGATGTGACCGCGAGTTTCCACCACCTCGAACCATTCGAGGTTGCGCACCGTCTCGTTCGCCCGGGCGATGGCGGTGCGAATTGCCGCGTCACTGCTCTCGGTGGACGAGCCGACGATCTCGGTCACCCGGTACACGTTGCTGCTCATGGCATTCCCTTCGTGTCAGATTCGACGAACCAACTCCTGCGCCTCGGCGCCGAGCCTCGCAAGGCGAAGATCACCGAGAGCTGTCACAGCACTACCCAACCTGTTGGTGGTGAAACCGAGCGAGAGTCCGCTGGACAGGTCCGCATACGCGCCTGAACCGCCGACTCCGTAGTGGCCTATCGCATTCCGCGGCTGCCGCCGCGCGGCAATGATCGGCGGGTGGTAACCGAGAGTCCAGTTGGGCCGCACCGCCAGCACGTAATCCCGATCGCGAGTCTGGATGGTCGACATCTGGTCGATGGTCGATTCCTTCAGGAACCGCTTCCCGTCGATCACGCCGCCGTTCGCGATGGCGCCGTACATCTTCGCGAGAGCACGCGCGCTGAACACTCCGTTCCAGCCCGGCATGACGGCGTCGTGGACAGCCGGGTTGCGCACCATGACGTCGAAACCGTCCGGCATCGCGGCCTCCGCGAGTCCGCGAGTCGGACCGACGTGTGAGAGCACGGTCGACGCGAAGGCCCAGTTCAAGCCGGCAGGGTTGATATGTGGGAACAGCTTCGCGATCCGTGGACGCTCGGTTTCGGGTACGCGGTACCAGAATTCGTCGACTCCGAGGGGCTTCGCTATCTCCGCTTGTACGACGTCGATGAACGGCTGACCGGACACCCTGGCCACAAGTTCGGCTACCAACCAGCCGTAGGTCACAGCGTGATAGCCGGGGCCTCGAAGCCGACGCGGATCCGGTTTCTCGGCAGCCAGGGCGGCAACGACCGCGTCGTAGTCCATCAGGTCGAGAGGATGCGGCATCAAGCCGCGAACTCGGTGAAGGCCCGCGCGATGTGACATCAGTTCGCGGACGGTGATCTTGTCCTTGCCGGCCGCCGCGAATTCAGGCCAGTACCGAGCAACCGGGGCGTCGTAGTCGATCAACCCACGTTCGGCGAGTCGGTGAACGACGGTGCTGGCGACGCCTTTGCCGGTCGAGAACGACAGCGACACCGTGTCGTGGTCCCAGCGCCGATCACGATCGGCATTGCCGGCCCAGATGTCGAGAACTTTCTCGCCGCCCAGGTACACGACCAGCGCGCCGCCGCCTTGTTGCGGTTGGCGATACATCGCGAAGAAGCGGTCGGCCAAGGGAAGGAATCGCCGGTCCACGTACAGCTCGGTGCGCGAAGGCACCTCCACCCGGGCGAGTGAACCCCGTCGTGCACTGGGAGTCATCGCGTCCTCCGATCCCCGCTGATCAAGTTGCCCGGTCACCCGATCGGTGGCAGGAGCTTGACACCATTGTGACCACTGTCACGCAAGAGGCTCAGGGCCGGGGTGCCCTCACGGGGTGACCCACGTCGAAGTGCCATCGCTGAAACATCCCTGACCTGTGGCGATATTGAAAACAAGGGTGGGACCACCTGAGCAGATCGCCCCGACGTCCGCGTCACCCACCGCCGCTCTGCCACCAGGCCCACTGAGCACGACGGCAAATGGTGAGGAGTCGGTGCGACCGAGTGCGAGCGAACCCGGGCCGTACGCGACGGCGGCAAGTAACCCACCGCGCGACTCCGCCGCAGCAACGCCGCCGAAGAGGCCGAGGCCTGCCGACCTGCCGCCGTCTCGAGAATCCGCGACGCCGACGCCGTCGCCCTCGACGTGTGAAATCGCGTAACTGGAGGGATCTGCCACCGCTCGGCACGCGGATGACCCGTCGACGATCGTCTGATCTTGCCCGCGCGCCGAACAATCCAACGTCGCGGCAGACGCTGTTCCGCTACCGAGTGACAATCCGAAGGCGGCAAGAATCACGCCGCCCGCCGCTAAGCTTGCTGCTCGCATTTTCCGGCGATCCATATCCAACCCCCACAGTGCATTCGACGTGACCGTACATTCGACGTCTGATCGAATTACCCGATATGTCCGCCTCTGACGCTACCCGTCTTTGTTCTTCCGATCGCGGTCCTTGCTCGGTTGAACACGTTTGGGTTCACCGGGCATTTTGGGATAGTTCGGCGGGTACGGCAGATCGCCCAGTCCTGCCGCCAGATCCTTCTCCCACATCTCCAACAGAACATCGAGGGCAAAGGCCTTGTCGTGCATGGCTTCCATCGGATCACCACGATCGGCGAGCAAGCCGGGAACCGTGGCGATGGTGCAGTCGTCTGGATGCACGTCGCGCAGTTCGTCCCAGGTCACCGGCGTCGACACAGTTGCGATCGGCGTCTTACGAGCGGAATACGCCGCCGCGATCGTCCGGTCACGGGCATTCTGATTGAAGTCGATGAAGATCCGTTCACCCCGCTCTTCCTTCCACCACGCGGTTGTGGCGCGATCGGCACTACGACGTTCGACTTCACGGGCGAGGGCGATACCCGCGTGGCGGACCTCGACAAAATCCCAGCGCGCCTCGAGCGGGATGTAGACGTGAAGGCCTCGGCCACCGGACGTCTTGGGAAATCCTTCCAATCCCAACTCGGCGAGCAGAGGGCGAAGGACCTCGTCCGCGATGGCAACGGCCTCGTCGAACCCGGTCCCCGGTTGCGGATCGAGATCGATGCGGAGTTCGTCCGGGTGGTCGGTGTCCGGGCACCGCACGGCCCAGGGATGAAACGTGACAGTCCCGAGATTGGCGGCCCACACGATGTTCGCAGCACTTCGCACTCGAAGGACGTCGGCCTTGCGACCCGACGGGAACGTGACCTCGCAGGATTCGACGTGCTCGGGCCGCTTTGCCGGCAGCCGCTTCTGGTAAACCTCTTCGCCCTCGATGCCGTCGGGGAATCGCTGAAGATGCGTGGGCCGATCTTGGAGCGCCCGCAACGCTGCACCCTGCAGCGCCACCGTTCGGTAGTACTCGACAAGATGCCGTTTGGTTCCGCCGTCCTCACCCAACTGCGGATAGTAGATCTTGTCCGGGCTCGACAATCGGACCGCGATCCCGTCGACGTCCAGTTCCTCTGCCGGGCTCGCCATCACTTACCGCCTGCAAGAACATCCGCGAAGTCGTATCGCACCGGAACCTCCAACTGATCGAATGTGCATTCGTCGGGCACCCTGTCCGGACGCCAGCGCAGGAATCGTGCAGCGTGCCGAAAGCGTTCCCCTTCCATCTGGTCGTACGCCACTTCGAGCACCCTCTCAGGACGAAGCGGAATCCAGGAGCGGTCTGCGGCCGATCTCCACCGGCTGGCCTCTCCCTCGGCTACAACGTCGTCCCCGAGGCGCAAAGGTTCGAGTTCGGCCAACAACTCGATCCGCCGCGCCGCGGTGAAAGCAGAAGCGCCACCGACCATCTTCAATTCGGAACCGTCGTACAGACCAAGAAGCATCGACCCGATACCTGGCTGACTCTTGTGGGGACGGTAGCCCAGCAGTACGACATCCGCGGTCCTGGCGTGTTTCACCTTGATCATCTCGCGCTTGTTCGGCAGGTACGGTCCCGCCAGCTTCTTGGCGACAACCCCGTCGAGACCCGCGCCTTCGAAGGTTTCGAACCAGGCCATTGCTTCGGCGCTGTCGGCCGTCGCTGCCGTGACGTGGCAACTCGGCCCGCCACCGACGCAATCGAGGAGCAACGCACGTCGAACCCCGAAGTCCTCGATCGAGACGTCGCGATCCCCGAGCGCCAGTAAATCGAACCCGACAAATTGCGCGGGCGTCTGTTCCGACAACAATGCGACGCGGCTCGCGGCGGGGTGAATCCGCTCGGAGAGCGCTTCCCAACTCAGGCGCGTCACACCGTCGATCTCACGGGGAACCACCAGTTCTCCGTCCACCACACATTTTTCGGGCAATTCAGACTTGACGGCTTCCACCGCCTCGGGAAAGTACCGCGCCAAGTCCTTTCCTCCTCGCGATCCGAGCACCACTTCGTCACCGTCACGAAAGATGATTGCTCGAAATCCGTCCCATTTCGGCTCGTACGACCACGTCGGGTCACCGGACTCGGGCTGACGCGGCACAGTGGCCGCAGCCTTCGCGAGCATCGGGGCAAGCGGCGGCATCAGGGGTAGCTCCACCTACCCATACTGACAGTCCGGTTGGCAATTCGACTACCGATGTATTGGAATAGGTCCCGAACAATCCACGAACCAACAGAATTATCCAAGAATCAACAAAGGGGTCCTTATGTCCGGAATCGTCCGGCGACTTTGCACTGCGGTGATCGCAACTTCTGCAATCGCCGCCTTCACCGTCGGTTGCGGTTCCGACATCGAGCCGAAAGCCATTGCGGAATCATCTTCCTCGGTTGCCGATTCGACCACTACCTCCGCGGCCCCGACCACCTCGAAGATCACCGGCCAGGAAGGCTCGGACGACGGCGGCGACGTCGACATCGACGTGTCGATCGGTGATTGCGTCAAGCTCGGAGGCACCACGACGGCCGCAGAAATCGACAACGCGGACTGCGGTAGCAAGGATTCCAACTACAAGGTGGTCGCCAAGGTTCCCACCTCTGATCTGTGTGCCTCCGACGTCGACTCGTACTACTACGAGACCCTCGCGGGTGACGAGCAGGGCGCTGTCTGTCTCGACGTCGACTGGGTAGTCGGCGGATGCATGGATCTCGGCAGCGGAATGGACGAGCCCGCCCGCATCGAATGCTCGGATACCAGCGGCACCAATGTAGTCGAGGTCGTCGAAATCCTGCAGAACTCCACGTCGATCGACGAATGCGGTTCGGGGGCAGACTCGGGATTCGAGCACCCGGAACGTAAGTTCACGGTCTGCGTCGCAACGCTCTGATTCGAGCGCCCTCCCGAAAAACACCTGTGCGCCTTGACAACCGATCTCGGTTGGCAAGGCGCACAGCGCTTTCTACAGCCGGCACTTTCTACAGCCAGCCCCGACGCTTGAAGATCGTGTAGAGACTTCCACAGGTCAGGAACATCATCGAGAGCGCAAACGGATAGCCCAAGTGCCAGTGCAGTTCCGGCATGTCGTCGAAGTTCATCCCGTACACGGTTCCGATGAGCGTCGGCGCGAAGAGAATTGCCGCCCACGCCGAGACCTTCTTGATCTCCTCGTTCTGCGCGTAGCTTGCCTGCGTCAGATTGCGCATCTCCTCGTTCTGGTTCTGCGACACCAGAGTTGCGTTCACCGTGAGGATGTTTCCGAGCAACTGACGAAAGCCGTCGGCCCGCTCCACCACAGTCGTCGCATGGTCGGTGACGTCGCGCAGGTATCGCTGGAGTTCCTCGTCCGTGTGGTACTTGTCGAACCCTGCCGACAACCCACGCAGCATTCCCAGCAGCGGACGCGTCGCCCGCTGGAATTCGATCACCTCACGGGTCAGTTCGTAGATGCGACGCGAAACTCCGGGATCGCCACTGAATACTTCGGTTTCGATCTCGTCGATGTCGTTCTGCAGTCCGGCCACCACCGGGGCGTACCCGTCGACGACTGCGTCGAGAATGGCATAGAGAACGGCCTCGGTACCCAACCGCAACAGGTCAGGATCGTTCTCCATGCGAGTCCGCACCGCCGACAGATCCGGCGATTCACTGTGACGGACGGTCAGAATGAAGTTCGGACCACAGAAGATGTGCAACTCGCCGAATTCGACCCGCTCGGTCTCGTCGCGGTACCGCGCAGCACGCAGCACCACGAACAGTGTCTTGCCGTAGCGCTCGAGCTTGGGGCGCTGGTGCGCGACGATCGCATCCTCGACCGCCAGTTCGTGGAGGTCGAAATGTTGTGCAGCGGCATACAACTGGGCGTCGTCGGGCCGGTACATGCCGATCCACGCCATCGACTGCGAATCCGGAAGGCATGACAGCGCTTCCGCCAGCGTGGACGGCGACGCTATCCGCTCGCCGTCGCGGTACACGCCGCTGTTGACGACGGTCGATTCGACGGGCGCCACCGCCTCGGGCGGGGCAGCCTTGACGACGGTGCGTGCGGCACGCGAGTGTCCGGGATGTGAGTCACCGAGCCCCGCGGAACGACGTGGCAGTACCGAACGTGAACGACGAAATTCGCGCATGCTGAACAGCTTTCGAGGGAAGAGTGAACGACGACGCTTGCTTCACAGCAAAGCCGAAGCCGATGAACACACGATGAAGCTGCAGCAAAATACCGGATCAACCCGGGCGGCTACAGCTTCAGTTGGTACTCGGAGGTTGGCCACGCACTACAGCCACACCTCCTCTTCCCTGAATTCCTACGCAAGTCCGCGCACGACGCCAACATGCTACCCCGACTGTCAGAGCACGACAAACCGAACGACAAGCCGCAGGACAGCACGAACCGGTCGGAGGAAACCCGCTCGACGAATGCAGCTTTCAGTCAGTTCGCAGCGCGCAATCCGCCGATCAACAGTTCGACGATCTGGTCCGCCAACGACTCCGTCTCCGCCAACGTCTGCCCTTCACGCCTTCGGTACCAGAGGTCGATGCCGTTGAGACTGCTGAGGAGGACTTTTGCCGCCATTCGAGGTGAGCCCGCACGAATGGAACCATCCGCGACACCTTCGGTCATCACGTCGACGAACAGATTCTCGTAATCGAGTCGCAGCGAATTCAGTTCCACGAGGACTTGCTGTTGTCTCGGTTTGAGCGCGGAGTTCATCTGGCCCCGGACGCCTTGGTGGATCGTGTGGTGGTACCCGAGATGTGTCATGAGATTGACCAGGTGGGCGTGCGACATCGCTTCGAGACGCGCGAGGCCGCTTTCTGCCCCGCCCATCCGAGACTCGACCTCAGCGCGGAGCAGGCTCATCCCGCGCTCGTAGATTGCCAGGTAGATGTCGAACTTGGAACGAAAGTGGTAGTAGACAAGACCTTTGGTGGCGCCGATTCGATCGGCCAGTAAATCTACAGTCGTGGCTGCGTAACCGTCTTCGGCAAAGGCGTCGGCGGCGCTGGTGATGATCGCGGATCGCACGTCCGGAAGATCACTACTCATTCGACTTCCACTCCCATTCACACTGCCTGCCCGCCCTTGACTGTTTCCACGCCATCGCATAGTAATACTGAGTAGTATCCCAGATCAGAGAGGTTTTCCAATGTCGTTGGATTTTTCCGGCAAGGTAGCGATCATCACGGGCGCAGGCGGCGGACTCGGCCGTTCACACGCATTGGCCCTCGCCGCACGCGGCGCACGCGTCGTCGTCAACGACATGGGTGGCTCGGTCAACGGCAGTGGCGGCGCTGATACCGCAGCAGCCAAGGTAGTGGCGGAAATCGTCGAGCTGGGCGGCGAGGCCATCGCGGACCACTGCGACATCACCGACGTCGACGCCGTTGCCGCCATGGTCGCGACGGCCGTGGACAAGTGGGGCCGCGTGGACATCCTGATCAACAACGCCGGAATCCTGCGCGACAAGTCGTTCATCAAGGCCGAGCTCGACGACTTCCGCAAAGTCATCGACGTGCATCTGATGGGTTCCGTCATCTGTTCCAAGGCAGTCTGGCCGCACATGGTCGAACAGAACTACGGACGCATCCTCATGACTACGTCGGCATCGGGAATTTACGGCAACTTCGGCCAGGCGAACTACGGCGCCGCGAAGTCCGGCGTCGTCGGCCTCATGAACGTTCTCGCCATCGAGGGCGAACGCAAGGGCATCCGCGTCAACTCGCTGGCCCCGACCGCCGCGACCCGCATGACCGAAGACCTCCTCGACGAGAAGACTCTCGCTCTGCTTGCACCCGAATCGATTTCACCCGGCGCACTCTTCATGGTCTCCGATGACGCACCGACGAAGACCATCCTCAGCGCCGGCGCCGGCGTCTTCGCGATCGCTCGCATGGAGGAGTCGCAGGGCGTCTACATCCCCGAAGGCGCACTCTCCCCCGAGGTCGTCGCCGAACGGTGGTCCGAGATCAGTGACATGACCGATTCCGTCCAGGTGCCCGCGGCGTTCGATCAGACCCGCCGGTTCGTCGAGAAGGCCGTGGCGGAGCAGCCCAGCAACTGAGCAGGGCAACCAGACAACTGATCGACCCCGCTCCCCCTAAGGTGTGGTGGTGACCACACCTACGGGAGTATCGATCGTCGACATCGTCGACAGACTGGGAATGACGTTCCTCAGCGGTGGCGACACCGTCGACGGCGCCCGCACTGTCAGCCGCGTGACCCTGCACGAAGGGTCCGAAGCTATCCAGGACAGTGCGGGCGCCGTCGTACTCGGCGCAGGTCTCGCAGGTTCGGCCGATATCGCAACGGCGGTAAGAGAATACGGCTCGGCAGGTGCGGTAGCGCTGATCGTCAAAGAGCCCCTGGACTTCGACGGCCTCGTCGAGAAGGCGGTGGCCGACACCGACGTCGCACTCCTCGGAATGGTCAAGGATGCAAGCTGGCTGCAAAGCGCGTCGTTGATCAACGAGATCCTCGAATCCGGCAACAACGGGGACCGCACGTCGGCCGCCGACGCCGACCTGTTCGATCTTGCCAACTCGATCGCTCAGGTATTGAACGGCCCGGTCACCATCGAGAATCAGTCGAGCCGGATCCTCGCGTTCTCGGCGGATCAAGCCTTCGGCGACGAGGCACGTAAGCAGAGTGTCCTCGGACATCAAGTGCCGCAGCACTATTCCGATCGGCTCAGGTCAATGGGGTATTTCAACAAGATCTACGGCTCTACCCTGCCGGTATTTCTACCGGGTATCGGGCCGGGCATCAGGCCCCGCGTCGGCATGCGAATACATGCGGCATCGCAGATCCTCGGTTCGATCTGGGTGATCCTGGACGAGGAGCCGAACGAATTGCAGGTCAAAACGCTCGTCGAGGCGGCGGGCGTGGCCGCGATGAGTTTGCTTCGCGCCAAGCTGGCAGCCGATTCGGCACGACGGCTGAGGTTGGGCGAGGTGATCACGTTACTGAGTGGCGGCACTTCAGCCAAGGAAGCGGCCGAGCGACTGGGCTACGGCCGCTCGAAGGCAAACGTACTTGCGGCCGGCTTCCGTAGCGGCGCCGGTGCATCGTTGGAGGCCGAAGCCGATGTCGATCAACTGGCCCTGACACTCAATACCTATCTCGACCAAGTATTTCCGCTGTCGGTGGCGGCAGCGATCGGCGGCACCGTCTACGCCGTCATCCCACACACCCGGCACCAGACCGACGACGACTACGTGCGTCGGATCGCGTCGGAGTTCGCAGACCGTTCCCGTTCGGAAAAGTCGGTGGTCATCGGAATCGGTGCGACAGTGGCCGACGTGATGACGCTGGAGAAGTCACGCGACGAAGCCGACCGAGCACTTCGCGTTCTGAGGTCGACGTGGAATTCTTCGGGCCGGACCGTCGCGCGCGCCGACGACGTGCAGATCAATTCCCTACTTCTGCGCCTCTCCGACGCCCTGGCGGACGAGAACGAGACCGCATCGGGTCCGCTCGCGGTACTGCTTGAGTACGACCGCAGTCACGACATCAACCTTGTCGACACTCTCCGTGCCTGGCTCGACACGTTCGGCGACATTCCGGCTGCTGCGTCCTTGGTTCACATCCACGTCAACACGTTCCGGTACCGCCTCAAGAAGCTTGCCGGGATTGCCGGCATCGATCTCGATGATCCGGAAACTCGATTCAGCCTGATGCTCCAGCTTCGTCTCTTCCATCCGACAATGTTGTAGCGATCTACCAAGTCTCACGAAACATTCGTAAATCCGGACGATGTTCTCGTTCTTTTGTTGGGTGAAGATTCAAGCAATCGTCTTTTGCTCCTGCCCCGACAGACCTCGCGTCACTCGGGCGGGACCACACCTTCCGGAGGCACCATGAAACAACGGTCCTACGCACTACTGGCTGCGGCAACTGGCACCGTTCTTGCCCTGACCGCGTGCTCAACGGGTGGCTCATCGGGTTCGGGTGGGGGTGAACCCGTCACGGACGGCACCTTCAAATTGGCTCTCGTGGCCGACCCTGGCGCTCTGAATCCGCTGATGACCGCCGCTTCGCCGGCGCACCAACTGGCGCGTCTGAGCTACGACTATCTGCTCCATCCGGATCCCGATACCGGCGTAACCAAGCCGTGGCTCGCCGAGAAATGGGAAGAGACAACCACTTCCGCGTCCTTCACCATTCGCGACGGCGTCACCTGTAACGACGGATCCGCTCTGACTGCCCAGACCGTCGCCGACAACGTCAATTTCATCACCAACGCAGCAAACAAATCCGCTCTCCGCGGGGTGTACGCACCGGCAACTGCAACTGCCACCGCCGACCCGGCGGCCCGGACCGTAACGGTCACAACTCCGGAACCCTCTCCGTTCCTGCTTCTCAACCTGGCGCGAATACCGATCATGTGCGAGGCCGGGTTGAAGGATCCGACGGCGGCAAACAAGACGACCTTCGGGTCGGGCATGTTCCAGATGACCGAGGCAGTCGCCAACGATCATTACTCCTACGTTCGGCGCGACGGATACAACTGGGGACCGGACGGCACTACCTCCGACACTGCCGGTGTACCCAAGAATGTCGTCGCATCCATCATCACGAACAACAGCACAGCGGCCAACCAGGTGTTGTCCGGTGATCTGAATGCCGCTGCCGTCTCCGGCCCCGATCAGGACCGCATGAACGCCGCGAACTTGGATACCGTCAAGCAGCCTGCTCCAGCGGGCGAGATGTTCTTCAACCACAGTCCCGGCAATCCGACGAGCGATCCTGCCGTACGCAAGGCGCTGGTCCAGGCTCTCAATCTCGACGACCTCGCCGAGATCTTCACCGCCGGCCGCGGAACCCGATCGACCACAATGGTGTCCATCGAACCGCGGGCCTGCATCTACGACTCTGTCGCCGGAAACCTACCGGACTTCGATACCAGTGCGGCCGCAGCAACTCTCGAGTCTGCGGGCTGGAAGGTCGGCGCGGACGGTAAACGCAGCAAGGACGGCACACCACTCCGAATTCGGATGGTCTACGAGACGTTCGGCGACGCGACCGATGCTGCTGCCGACGTCGCGGTCAACGCCTGGAACGACCTGGGCGCCACCGTTGAACTCACCAGTGGAGACTCGAACAAGATTCTCGATGTCGCACTCAGCGGCAAGGACAACACGGCGTGGGATGTCGCGTGGGAGCCGATCAACGTCGCGCTGCCCAGCATGTTGGTCCCCTTCCTCTCCGGTCCGGTACCCGCTGCGGGAATGAACTTTGCGTCGATCTCCAACCCGGCCTACGACGCAGCCGTCACCAAGGCTTCCGGGCTGACGGGCGAGGACGCTTGTGCCGCTTGGGCAGACGCTGAGTCCGAGATCATCAAAGCAAACTCGGCGGTACCTTTTGCCGACAAGATCACGACTCTCTACTTCAACAATGCGGGTCTTGCATTCGGCCGCAATTTCATCGGTTCGGCCCTGCGCCTGTACCAGTAGACCGCCGGTAGCGACCGGGGAAATCGTCGTGTTTCGCCGGTCGCTGTCGGTATACGGACAGGTATTCACTGATCCTGACGGTTTTCGTGGGAGCGGACGAAAATCGACCCGATTTTCGTGAGGATCGACAGAGATGCGCGTCACGTCATGCGCCAAGATTTAGCAGTCAACACTCAACCGCGCCCTCACGTTTTTCGCTCGGGCCCCTGCTCCATCACGGAGGCACCATGAAACACCGCTTCTATCCAACACTTGCGGCAGCCGCAGGGCTCACGCTTGTGTTGTCTGCTTGTGGCTCGGGAGGCACGTCCTCGGGCGCCAGTGGCGGTGAACCGGCCACCGACGGGACCTTCCGTTTCGCCCTGCAGGCCGATCCGGGTGCACTCAACCCGATCATGTCGGCCGCCTCGGCGACCGCCGAGTTGTCGCGTTTGGCGTACGACTACCTGATCTACCAGGATCCCGATACCAGTGAAGTCGGACCGTGGTTGGCGGAGAAGTGGGAGGAGACCCCGACCTCGGCGTCCTTCACCATCCGTGACGGGGTGACCTGTACCGACGGATCGACGCTGACACCGCAGACCGTCGCGGACAACATCAACTTCGTGGCCAACCCGGACAACGGTTCTCAGTTGCGCGGGTCCTCCGTACCGACCGGCGCCACTGCGACTGCCGATCCGGCAACGCGCAGTGTCACGGTGACCACTCCGGCGCCGAGCCCGTTCCTTCTTCTCAACGTCGGTCGCCTGCCGATCCTGTGCGAGGCCGGATTGAAAGATCCGACAGCGTCGAACAAGAAGTCGCTCGGCACCGGCATGTTCGAAGTCACCGAAGTTGCCGCCAACGACCACTACACGTTCCAGCGTCGCGAGGGCTACAACTGGGGCCCCGACGGCACGACCTCCGACACCCCGGGCGTCCCCAAGACGGTCGTCGCCGCCATGTCGCCGAACGTGAGCACCGCCGCAAATCAGCTGCTCTCGGGTGAACTCAACGCAGCTCCGATCGCCGGTCCGGACAAGGACCGCGTCGCGGCAGCCAATCTGGACTCCGTCGGTCGGCCTCTGCCGGCAGGCCAGATGTACTTCAACCAGATCGCGAGTAATCCCACCAGCGATCCCGCAGTGCGCAAGGCCCTGATCCAAGCGGTCGATCTCGACGACCTCACTCAGGTCATCACCGCCGGACACGGGGTCCGGGCAACCAGCCTCGTCGCCGTCGAACCGCGCGCCTGCGTTTACGACTCTGTCGCAGGCAACATTCCGGACTTCGACCTCACTGCCGCCAAGGCAACACTGGACGGCGCTGGTTGGACCGCCGGCGCTGACGGCAAGCGAAGCAAGGATGGCAAGCCGCTCAATCTCCGCCTCGTGTACGACGGCACCGACGATCCGCGCAACGCGGCGGCCGAACTTGCTCAGTCGGCGTGGTCCGAACTCGGCGCAAACGTCGAGGTGACCGGGGGCGACTCGAACAAGATCATCGACGTCATTCTGAGCGGCAAGGACAACTCTGCCTGGGACATCGCCTGGGTCCAGGTCAACTCCTCGCTGCCCAGCACCTTCACTGCGTACTTTGCCGGGCCGGTTCCCGCAGCAGGCAAGAACTTCGGATCGGTCAGCAACCCCGCCTACGAAGCAGCAGCCACCAAGGCTTCCGGTCTGACCGGTAGCGACGCTTGTGACGCCTGGGCCGACGCCGAGTCGGAGCTCACCAAGACGATCGCGGCCGTGCCCTTCGCAGACTCCGTCATGAACGTGTACTTCAACAAGGCCGGACTCTCATTCGGCAAGTCGCTCAACGGTTCTGCGCTGCGTCTCTACCAGTAGGCCGTCCGCCCACTCTGAAATATCTTCCCGCCCCAGCATCCCGCCCTCCGGAAAGACAGCCCATGAGTCAAACTATTGAAGCCGCGAAACCAGAAGCGGCGCCTCAGGCTCGAGCAAAGTGGCTCGAGTCCGACAGCTGGCCCGCATATCTTCTGCGTCGTTTCGGCACCTTCGTGATTTCACTCTGGGCGCTGGTGACTGCGGCGTTCCTGATGCTCCAACTGATTCCGGGAGACCCGGTTCGGTTGGCACTGGGAATGAACGCACCGGTCGAACTGGTCGAGACAACGAGGTCTCAGCTCGGTTACGACCTTCCCTTGTGGCAGCAGTACTTCCGATTCGTCGGCGGGTTGCTGAGCGGGAATCCCGGTGACTCGATCACCTTGAGGACTCCGGTCTTCGAGGTGATCGCGTCCCGCCTACCGGCAACACTCGAACTGGCTGTACTCACAGTCGTCACGGTGCTGCTAGTGGGCATTCCGATCGGCCTCATCTTCGCTGCACTGACCCGCAACGGTCGACGACGCGGAGTCGAGATCGGTTACACCGCAACGTCGGGCACCATCGCCGTGATCCCCGAGTTCATGTTCGGTACGGCGCTGGTCTACCTCTTTGCCGTCACGTTCCCTGTTCTGCCCGTCGCCGGCCGAGGTGGACCGGAAAGCTACATCCTCCCGGTCGCGGCCATGTCGATCGGTGCCATCGCCTCGATGTCGCGCATCGTCCGTGCAGAGGCGCTCGGCGTGTTGGACATGGACTACATCCGTACGGCGCGCGCCAAGCGAATGCCCGTGGCACGAATCTACTTCCGTCATGCAATGCCCAACCTCATGACGTCGACGCTGACGCTCGCCGGACTCCTCCTGGGTGGTCTGATTGCCGGCACCGTGCTCATCGAGAGCATCTTCGCCTGGCCCGGCATGGGCATGGCGCTGGTCAAGTCCATCACCGAGAAGGACTACCCGCTCGCCCAGACACTGGTCGTGATCTACGGCGCCATCGTCCTTCTCATCAATTTCATCGTCGACGTGGTGCTCGCTCTCATCGACCCACGATCCACAATTCGGGAGAACTGAGTTGAGCACCTCACCTACGGCCCCCACTGCGGCCCCCAAGACGCCCCCGCGACGACACTGGATCGTCGGAACGTTCCGCACCCCATTGGGAATCCTGGCCCTCACCTTCCTGACCGCTCTGATCGCCCTCGTCATCTTCGGACCGATGATCTGGGGTGACGCCGCTGTCGCAGCCAACCCGAAGGCACTCTCTCAGGGACCGAGTTCCGAGCACATCTTCGGCACCGACGCCGGCGGGCGTGACGTCTTCGCCCGCACGATGACCGCCGCGAGACTGTCGGTGCTCATGGCTCTCGGAGCCGTCGCACTCGGTGTCACAATTGGCCTGATACTCGGTACGCTCCCGACGCTCGCTCCCCGCTGGGTCGGACGAATGGTCGTGGCATTCCTCAACTTCGCCATCGCATTCCCCGGACTGCTCCTCGCGATCTTCCTGTTGGTCGTTCTCGGACAGGGTGCTGGCAGCGCGGTGATCGCCATCGGTCTCGCCCTGGCCTCGCCGTTCGCGAGGTTGACGTACGCACTGGCTTCGTCGGTCAACGGACGCGACTTCATCGACGCAGCACGCATCCTCGGGGTTACCAAGCCGGGGCTGCTGTTCCGCCACATTCTCCCCAATATCCGTGAACCACTCATCGTCAATGCCAGCATCGCTGTCGGCAGCGGCCTCGTGGTCTTCGCCGGACTCTCGTTCCTCGGCTTGGGCATTCAGCCGCCTGCATTCGACTGGGGCCGGATGCTCAACGAAGGTCTGTCGAAGATCTTCGTCAACCCGGCCACCGCACTCGCCCCCGGCATCGCCGTCGTGCTCGCCGGCTTGACCTTCACGCTGCTCGGCGAGGCCATTGCTCGCGGCGCGGGAGTTCGCAGCCCGATCAGCAGTCGCCTGCCGAAGTGGAAGCCGATCAACCGGAAAACTGCCCAGGCCGATTCGGCGCCCACCGACGAAGACGCGGTACTGACCGTCCGCAACATGTCCGTCGCAGTCCCCGCGGGTGACGACTGGCGTCGCCCCGTCGACAACATCAGTTTTACAGTTCACCGCGGCGAAACCGTGGGCATCGTCGGTGAATCCGGGTCCGGAAAGTCACTGAGTTGCATGGCAATCGCGCAGCTGACCGACCACCCCACCGTGGTCGACGCCGGGCTCATCGAGTTCGACGGCACCGTGCTGATGAAGGACGGAAAGCGGCCGGACGACGCGGCTTCGCGCAAGGTTGCCCGCCAACTCGGCACACGTATGGCGATGGTGTTCCAGGATCCGATGTCGTCCATGAATCCGTCTCTCAAGGTCGGATACCAGGTCGCCGAGATCGGTTGGCTCCACGAAGGTATGAGCAAGGCCGACGCGAAGAAGGCGGCAGTCGAGCGACTGAACGCCGTCAAGATCCCCGACGCGCCCAGGCGTGCGAAGCAGTACCCCCACGAGTTCTCCGGCGGTATGCGTCAGCGCGCGATGATCGCCATGGGTCTGATGGGTAAGCCCGCTCTGATCATCGCGGACGAACCCACCACTGCGCTCGACGTGACCGTTCAGCGTGAGGTCCTCGGGCTGCTCCACGAGGTTCGCGAAGAAACCGGCGCCGCAATCCTTCTCATCTCGCACGACATGGCCGTCATCACCGGCATGTGCACCCGTGTCCTCGTCATGTTTGCCGGCGAAATCGTCGAAGACATCGCAGTCGACGATCTGATTGCCGGCCGTGCAAAGCATCCGTACACCCGCGCGCTGATCGCCGCGGTCCCCACCATGAGCACCGATCGCGACAAGCCGCTTGCCACCGTCGACGAAGCCTGGCAGGTGGAGAGCCTCGACGCCGAGGAGAGCACCGCCGACATCGAGTTGGAAGAACTGTTGGCTGTTGCAGAGGAGATCCGATGAGCAGACTCGAATTCCGTGACGTCAACGTCCACCTCGGTAGCGGTTCGAAAAAATTCCACGCCGTCAAGAACATCAATCTCGACATCCCCTCCGGATCGGTGGTCGGTCTCGTCGGTGAATCGGGTTCCGGAAAGTCGACACTGGCGCGAGCAACTGTCGGCCTGGCCGAGCCCAGTTCCGGCCAGATCCTTCTCGACGATGTGGACGTCGCTCACGCCCGCGGCGCGACGGCTCGTCTGCGCCACCGGATCCAGATGGTCTTCCAAGATCCGTACTCGTGCCTCGACCCGCGAATGACCATCGGCCAGTCACTCGCCGAGGCGCTGCGGTCCACCGAGCGTCGTGACAAAGCTCGGCGCAGCCGCGGCGACCGCGCTGCCGAGGTCGCTCGACTCCTCACCACCGTCCAACTGCCGGTGGAGAAGGCGCACGAATACCCATCGTCGTTGTCGGGTGGTCAGCGCCAACGCGTTGCCCTCGCGCGGGCTTTGGCAGCCGCACCGGCAGTTCTGCTTGCCGACGAAATCACCTCCGCTCTGGACGTGTCCGTGCAGGGCGCGGTTCTGAATCTGTTGGTGGATCTGCAGAAGCAGCTTGGTCTGACGGTTCTGTTCGTCAGTCACAACCTGGCGGTGATCCGCTACGTCTGTGACCACGTCGCAGTCATGCTCGGCGGCGAGATCGTCGAGCACGGGCCGGTTCTCGACGTGATCGATTCGCCCAAGGAGCCGTACACGGCAAAGCTGTTGTCCGCGATCCCGACATTCGGGGAGCCGATGTTCCAATGACAACGCCAACCACTCTCGACTCTCCCGCAGCCGTAGCCCGTGCCGAAGAACGTCGTTCGGCGAGAATCCAGGATTACGCGTCCGTGGTTACACCGACCAGCATCGCCGTATCGGCGTCGGGACGCATTGCATACGTACGTACCGAATCGAATCCGGCTGCGGATACCAACGAGCACTCGATCTGGTTGGCTTCCCCGCAACTACAGCTCACCGCGGGACCTGCCGACACCTCGCCGGCTTGGCATCCCGTTTCGACGCTGTTGGTCTTCGTTCGGCCGGATTCCTCGGGCACACCACAACTGTGGAAGGTCGACGCCACCGGGGGTCCGGCAACACAGCTGACCACCACGGCGCAGCTCCCGCTCGGCGCGGGGGCACCGGTGTTCTCTCCTGACGGCGCTCGGATCGCCTTCAGCGCCCCCGTCGACCGCACTGCCGCCGGATCGTCATGCCTCTTGGTGGCGAAGCGCCTCAACTACAAGGTCGACGGATCCGGTGTCCGGGGCAGCGTTCGGGCGCACTTGTTCGAGTTCGATCTGGCCGCCGGCTCGCTTCGGCAGCTGACGGACGGCGATTGGGACGCTTCGCATCCCGCGTACAGTCCCGACGGCACCGAACTGGCTTTCACCGCGGCGATGGACGGCGACGCCGATCTGACGCGGGCGAGTTCCGCCTGGACCGTATCGCTGACTGATCTCGCCTCCACTCCGCGGATGTTGGGGCACGCACGCGGCATCGCAGGACCACTTGCATGGACACCTGCCGGCGACGCGGTCGTAGCCGTCGGTTGGCACACACCGATCATTCACAACAACGAACTTCTTGTCCTGCACCGCGACCAGCGAGTGGAAGACCGCAGCCTGACGTCCGGACTCGACCGAAACGTCATGCCGGGCGGAACCGGTTATCCCGGTGGCGCACCGAGTTTCACCGCCGACGGCGACATCGTCTTCTGCATCCGCAACCACGGCTCCACCGAACTGCACAAGGTCGATTTCGGATCAGGCTCCGTCTCACCACTTCTCACCGGCGAGCAGACAGTGGTCTCAGGCCTTGCCCTGACGTCCGGGCGAGCCGTCGTCGCGCTGGCAACGGCGACATCCTTCGGCGAGGTCGCCGTCATCGACCTCGAGACTCGTGCAGTCGAAACGGTCACCGAATTGAACACGGAACTGACAACTTCCGTCGCGTTTCCAGTCGCCTCCGAGCGTTGGTTCGACATCAGCGACGGCACCCGTGTTCAGGGTTGGATCCTGCGCGACCCGAACGTCACGGGCGCCGGTCCGCTGGTTCTGGACGTCCACGGCGGACCACACAATGCCTGGACCGGAACGCCCACCGTGATGCACGCATACCACGCGGAACTGGTCGCGCTGGGATTCACGGTCTTGATGATCAATCCGCGCGGAAGTGACGGCTACGGAAACGACTTCTTCGACGGTGTGCGGGACGGCTGGGGTGAGGCGGATCGTGCCGACCTGCTCGAACCGGTCGAAACCCTTGTCGCCGAGGGGATGGCCGATCCGAAGCAACTGGTACTCACGGGCTACAGCTACGGCGGATTCATGACGTGCGCCCTGACGTCCGTCACCGATCGGTTTGCCGTCGCAGTCGCCGGTGGTCTCGTTTGCGACATCGCGAACACGGCCGGCCCCTCGGACGAGGGCATCTTGCTGCAGACGGTCGAATTCGACCCGCAGTCATCTCGGGTACAGGAACTTTCGCCGCTGGGGCGAGTCTCCCAGGTGACGACACCGACGCTGATCCTTCACGGCGGCAGCGACGTCCGTTGCCCGGTCAACCAGGCCGAACAGTGGTTCGGTGGACTGCGTTTGGCCGGCACCCCGACCGAGTTGGTGGTTTTCCCGGACGCGTCACATGCCTTCGTGTTGACGGGTCGGCCGTCCCACCGACTGGAGTACAGCACTCGTCTCGTCGACTGGATCGAACGGCACCTCTCCCCCAAGCCCGCACTGACCACGGTCGATCCCGACTACTGGCAGTACCGACTCGACACCCTGAGTGCGAAGTACGGGGTGCCCGGCGCCTCACTGGGAATTCTGACCACAACCCGCAGCGGATTCTCCCGCACCGTGGTCACGTCTGGTGTCGTCAGTACCCGCACCGGCGTCGCGGCTACGCCCGACACGCTGTTCCAGATGGGTTCGATCAGCAAGGTCTGGACGGCCACCCTGATCATGCAGCTCGTCGAAGAAGGATTGCTGGATCTCGACTCACCTGTCCGGAACATCCTGCCGGACTTCGCAGTTGCCGACGCGGTAGCCACCGAAACGGTCACGACTCGCCACCTGTTGACTCACACCAGTGGCATCGACGGTGACGTTTTCATCGACGGCGGGCGCGGCGACGACTGCGTCGAGCGATACGTCGCATCACTGAAATCAACGGTGCAGCTCTTCGCCCCCGGCACCGATTGGTCGTACTGCAACACCGGCTTCGTGATCGCCGGACGAATCATCGAGGTTCTCCGAGGTAAGAGTTGGGACGCGGTTCTGCGCGAGCGGATCATCGAACCGCTCGGCCTGACCAAAACCACGACCCTGCCTGAGGAGACGGCACTGCACCGCGCTGCAGTCGGGCACGTCGGCGCTGCCGACGACCTCGAGCAGACACCACAATTCCTCATCCCTCGCTCGATGGGCCCCGCCGGTCTCATCAACAGCACCGCCGAGGACCTTCTTCTGTTCGCGCAGGATTCGATGCGCGAGGATCCGATTCTGCTTCAGCGGTCCACCCATCTGGCGATGCTCGAGGAGCGCCGCCAGATCGGTGACGTGTCGTCAGCGGACATCATGGGAACCACGTGGCTGCTGCATAATTGGGGCGGGGTACTGGCTCATGGCCACAATGGCGGAACTCTCGGCCAGCAGTCGTTCTTGCGAGTGGTGCCGTCGTGCGGTCTAGCCGTGGTCCTGATGGCCAACGGTGGAGCAATGGACGCTCTCTCCGGCGATCTTCTGGCTGAAGTAATCGGTTCCATAGGCGGCGTCAGTGTGACACCGGCATTCTCGCCTGGTGACCCCCACACCCGCGTCACGTCCTCACCTGAAGAACTCGATGCGCTGTGCGGCCTGTACCGCGATGCCGCAGCCGATTTCGTCTTGGAAAGGACCGGCGGTTCCCTGACCGCCCGCCGCACCGATCACATCGACCCTTCGGTCACCGCCGAAAGCGCAGAGTCCGTCTCTCTCAGCCTGATCGAAGTTCACCCTGGAGTATTCGCGACCCAACTACCTCAATCAGCGGGTTGGATCCGGATCACTTTCTCCGACAACGGGAGTACACAATTGCTACACGTCGGAAGCCGCGCGTATCCGCGAGTGAACAACCGATGACCATTCTCCGCGATCTGGCCGAGCGCCAACTTCCTCAGATCCTCGAGGACGCCATCGCGCTCATCGAAGTCGAGTCGCCGTCACACGATCTCGAAGCTGTTGCCCGCAGCGCGAAGTGGACGTCAGACCTTGTCCACGAACGACTCAGCGTGACACCGGAGTCGATAGTGACGGAAGGCCGTACCCATCTGGTGACCCGTTTCGGCAGCTCACCGACGCGGCTGATGCTGCTCGGTCATCATGACACCGTGTGGCCGATCGGCACCCTGACACGCCTGCCCGCAGCCGTCACCGACGGAGCGCTCCGAGGTCCGGGCGGACTCGACATGAAACTTGGTGTCGTTCAGGCAATCCACGCCCTCGCTATCGTCCGGGAGCTGCACGGCGACGATGCACTCGACGGAATCACACTCCTCGTGACCGGTGACGAAGAAATCGGTTCACCCACGTCGCGGTCCCTCATCGAGGAACTTGCGGCAGGCGCGGTACTGGTTCTCGAGGCCGGCGGTGACGGTGGCGAACTGAAGACTATCCGCAAGGGAGTGTCGCTGTATCGGATCCATGTTGCCGGTCGCGCCGCCCACGCCGGGCTGGAGCCGGAAAAAGGCATCAACGCTGCAGTAGAACTGGCTCGTCTCGTGATCGCGATCAACGACTTGTCCTCGCCGGCGCAGGCAACCACCGTCACCCCGACTGTCATTTCAGCCGGAACCACAACCAACACCGTTCCGGCAGAAGCCTTCGTCGACGTGGACGTGCGCGCGACCAGCGCTGCCGAGCAGGAGCGCGTCGATGCGAATATCCGAGCCCTGCAGGCAATCCACCCCGCAGCCGTAGTCACGGTCTCGGGTGGCGTCAACCGTCCCCCTCTCGAAGCGACGATGTCCGCACCGTTGCTGGCGTTGGCGGAACGCGTTGCGCTCGAGCATGATCTGACTCCTCCCGTCGGCCTCGCCGTCGGCGGAGCCTCGGACGGAAACTTCACTGCCGGCATCGGCATCCCCACCCTCGACGGCCTCGGTGGCGTCGGCGGCGGTGCACACGCCGAGACCGAGCATGCGCTCGTGTCCGCAATCGCTCCGAGAACGGCGTTGGTTGCGGGCCTTATTCGTTCGATCACGTCTGAAGGGGGCCCTCGTGTCGAAAAGCAAAGCGGTTGAGTTTCGAGAACTGGTCGATACCCGCGAAATAGCCGATCTATCCGCCGTTTTCGACGAGATCTGGGCTACCAGTCCCGGACCGGCTCATTTCGGCACTGCGATGTTGGTTGCGCTTCACCACGGTGGTCACTACGTGGTGGGAGCCTTTTCCGAAGGCGAAATGATCGGTGGTTGCGTCGGATTCTTCGTCGAGCCTCTCGGCGAGGTTCTGCACTCACACATCGCCGGAGTACTACCGGGACACGCAGGCAAGGGAATCGGCCGCGCCCTCAAGCATCATCAGCGAGACTGGTGCATCGAGCGCGGCGTCAGGACGATCCGGTGGACCTTCGATCCACTGGTCGCACGAAATGCCTATTTCAACATTCAGCGTCTCGGAGCCGAACCGGCCGAATACAACCCGGATTTCTACGGGTCGATGGCAGACGGAATCAACGCAGGCGACGCCAGCGATCGTATGCTCGTCAGTTGGGACCTCGACGTCGATGGGTCTCCGAGTTCTACTGTGGCCGTGAATGATACATTCAAGGTGCTTCAACCCACCGAAGACGGTACGCCTCGAATGCTCCCGATCCCACCCGACTGCGTCGATATCGCAGTCGGAATACCCAGAGACATCGAGCATCTGAGAACAGTCGACCGCGCCTCTGCCTTTGCCTGGCGACACGCGCTTCGCGAGTACCTCGAACCACTGATCGCCTCGAAGGAATGGCAATCGACCGGCTTCGACCCCAGCGGCTATTACATGTTCACGAAAATCTGCGAGACAACCGGAGAAGAGCAAGTCCATGCACATTGAGTCCGTCGAATTGCGCGAACTGCGCATCCCTCTCGTCTCCCCCTTCACCACGTCATTCAGCACCCAGCTCGAGCGCAACACCCTCGTCCTGAAAGTGAGCGGCACCACCGACGGCCCCAACGGTCCGGTGGAGACCGTCGGCTGGGGCGAGTGCGGCTCGCTCAGCGATCCGTACTACAACTCCGAATACACCGCTGGTGCGCGGGCGATGCTTCGCGAGTATCTCGTTCCGACGCTGCGTAAGTCGCAGTCGGATCAGCCGCTCTCGGCCGAGACGGTCGGCAGCGTACTTCACCACGTCGTGGGTCACCAGATGTCGAAGTCGGCTATCGAAATGGCAATCCTCGATGCTGAATTGCGCGCTCGTGGACAGTCTTTCGCTCGGTACCTCGGTGCCACTCGCACTCGGGTGCCCTCGGGAGTGTCCGTCGGCATCCAGGACAGCATTCCGCAGCTACTCGAAACCGTCGGTAATTATCTGTCGCAGGGTTACGTGCGAATCAAACTGAAGATCAAGCCGGGCTGGGACATCGCTCCCGTGGCTGCGGTGCGCAAGGAGTTCGGCTACGACGTTCCTCTGCAGGTCGACGCGAATGCCGCGTACACCCTCGTCGACGCGCAGTTGCTGCGCCGCCTGGACGAATTCGCACTGCTCCTCATCGAACAGCCGCTGGCCGAGGACGATTTGGTGCAGCACGCCAAGCTTGCCCAGTCCCTCTCGACTCCGATCTGCCTCGACGAGTCGGTCGAGTCGGCCAAGGATGCGGCGGATGCCATCACGCTCGGCGCCGCTTCGGTCATCAACATCAAGCCAAGCCGCGTAGGTGGATATCTGGAAGCCAAGCGCATCCACGATCTCGCCTCGGCGCACGGTATTGCGGTGTGGTGCGGCGGAATGCTCGAGACCGGAATCGGCCGCGCCGCCAACGCAGCCCTCGCGGCGCTGGACGGATTCACGCTGCCCGGCGACATCTCGGCGTCCGATCGCTTCTACAAGGAAGACATCACCGAACCTTTTGTCATCGAGGACGGCCACATCGCCGTGCCGCAGGGACCGGGCTTCGGTGTGACTCCGCGCGAAGACGTCATGGATCGCTTCACGGTCGGAACCGAGATTCTGTAGGTCCGTCACACAGTCACGCAGCAGCCACCTCCACCGTCACCCCGGAGGTGGCTGTTCGTCGTTTGTGTCGGTAGGGGGGTGCATAGTGATTCGGACATGACGTTCTGCACCGAAAGGCCCCCGATGAGTAGCTGGTCCGATCGCCCGATCTGCGCGTTCGACCTCGAGACCACGGGGCGGGATCCGTCGACCGCTCGTATCGTCAGTGCCTGCGTCGCGGTGATCGACGGTTCGAGTGTCGAAACACGCACGTGGCTACTCGATCCCGGCGTCGACATCCCCGCCGGCGCCTCGGCTGTTCACGGCATCAGCACCGAGTTCGCGGCGCAACACGGCCAGGATTATTCCGAGGGCTACGAAGAGATTCGCGAGGCTCTGCACAATTCCTGGGCGCGCGATCACGCCGTCGTGGCGTTCAATGCCTCCTATGATCTGACGGTCATGCATGCCGAGGGTCTGCGCATCGGCAAGCCTGCATTCGTTCCGGGGTTGGTGATCGATCCGTACGTGATCGATCGGGCGATGGATACGTTCCGCAAGGGCAAGCGAACGCTTGCGGCCGTGTGCGAGCACTACGGAATTTCATTGGAGTCGGCGCACGAAGCCGAGGCCGATGCCAAAGCTGCGGCAGCGTTGGCCCGCGAGTTGGCCGTGCGGTTCCCCGACATCCTGGGGCTCGATCTCATGGTCGATCAAGCCGATTGGCACGCCGAGCGGCAACGCGATTTCGCCGAGTACCTTCTCAGCCAAGGGAGGGACGTGGCAGATGTGAACGGCCAGTGGCCGATTCGCATCATCGCCTGACGTCCTCCCCGGCTCGGACGACCGCGCGCTACGCCGGGACCGGCGGCCACACCGGCGCAATGGACCACGGACGGGCTGTTTCGAGCTGCGACGCAACCTGAATCAGCAGATCTTCACGGCCGAACGCGCCGACCAACTGCACGCCGATCGGAACGCCGGCCGAGTCATGACCCATCGGCAAGGAAATCGCCGGCTGACCTGAACTGTTGAACGGACTGGTCAAGCCGCTGTACCCGGCCGAATGCTCCCAGATCGACATAGGATTCGCCGTATCGAGCAGACCGAGCGGAGCTGCCGGCCGAGCCATCGTCGGAGTCAGCAACAGGTCGTGATCGACAAAGAACGCACCGATCACCTGGGCGGCCCGCTCGAGTTCCTGCAGCGCCTTGACGACGTTCGTCGCACTTTCGGACTTCGCGCGGTCGTAGATCATCCGCGCCATCGGCTCGAGGTCGTCGTCGCGGATCGCGCGGTTCAGGGCGTCGAGTCGTTCGTCGACCTCGATCGTCATCGGAATGCCCATCAACACCGAAAGCCCGGCAGTGAGCGCATCGAGCGGAAAGTTCGGGGCACTCTCGGTGACATCGTGACCGAGTTCTTCGAGCAGGCCGGCAACACCGGTCGCGACGGCCGAGCACTCCGGGTCCACCGGTGTGCCGTCAGGAAGAGCGTTACTCAGACCGATCCGCAACCGTCCGGGATCGGCACCCACTTCCTCGATGTACGGCCGCTTCGGCGCCAGGATCACGTAAGGATCGCCCACTGTCGGCCCGGCGGACAGATCGAGAAGCAACGCAGTGTCGCGGACACTTCGGGTGAGCGCGTGATGAACACTCATCGGCGACGAGAAGAGCGTGCGCGCCGGTGCCGTCGGAGTACGTCCTCGGCTCGGCTTGAGGCCTACCAGGCCGCAGGCCGATGCGGGAATACGGATCGATCCACCACCGTCGCTGGCATGCCCGCCTGGCACGATCCCGACGGCAACAGCTACAGCCGTGCCACCCGAAGATCCGCCGGGCGAACGATCAAGGGCGTAAGGGTTACGGGTGGGTCCGAACAGCGCAGGTTCGGTACTCGCGTTCTTGCCGAACTCCGGGGTGTTCGTCTTGCCGATGACAACCAGACCAGCCTGGCGGTAGCGCTCGACGAGCGTCGAATCTTTTTCTGCCACAGCGTCGGCGAACAATCGAGATCCATTGGTGCTCGGCAATCCTGCGACGTCCATGCCGAGGTCTTTGATCACGAACGGGACGCCCTGCAGTGGACCATCCGGCAGGCCGCCTGATACCTCGTTGCGCGCTTCCTCTCGGCGCTCACTGATCACCGCGTTGACTGCCGGGTTGCGCTCGTCGAGCCTGTCCAGACTGAACTCGAGGACTTCCTTGGCGGAGACGTCGCCGCTCTTGATCGCTTCGGCCAGGCCGGTCATGTCGTTGTTGTCGAACAAATCCTGCATCGATGCCCTCATCACTCGTGTCGAACTCTGCCGATAGTGAGGTCCGTCATATCAACCGGAGTGGCGACGCAGTTCCGAAATTCCGCTTGGCGGGACCGATCAGAGAATCAAGCCCTCACAGAATCAAACCTTGCCGCCGCGCTTCCACGACCGCTTCGTGACGACTGCGGACGTCGAGTTTTCCCATCAGATTCCTCATGTACGTCTTGATCGTTTCGACGCTCAGGGACAACCTCTCGGCGATCTCGGCATTGCGCAGTCCGAGAGCGACGTAACCCATCACCTCCCGCTCGCGTGGCGACAGGACAACGGTGTTCGCGACTGGAGTGTTCGCGGAAGGTTTCGGCGACGCCAACGCCCGCAACTTTGCCTCGACCGCGAGGACCTGCGCGCTGAGAGCCATGTCCTCGAGGTTCGCCGCGATCTCGCCGAGCGCCAGGACGCTCTCGGTCAACCCTTCGGAAATCTGGGCATCGCGGTTCGAACCATGTTCCACCGCAGCGGTATCGAGCATCGCCACCCGACGATCCACTTCGTCGCGAATCTCGAATTCTCGGGCCAACGCGTACGACGATCGCATCATCGTCTCTGCGATCACGTCGCCGATCGGCAGGTTGGCACGCAGTCCTCCGTAGATCGCTCCGCGAGTAACCCCGCGTACGACGATGGGGACTGCCATCAAGGATTCAATCGCTTCGGTACCCACTTCATAGTCGTAGTCGTGAGTGATGTGCGACGAGTTCGCGTAGTCCTGGACCGCGCCCGGTCGTTGTTCTGCGATCGCCCGACCGCCGAGTCCGCATTCGGCGTCGATCCGCAGGTTTCGCAGGATGTTGCTGCGCGTGCCGACGTGACCGGTGATGGTCAGCGACCGGTCGCTGACGCAGCCGCCGAACAGAACCGGCAACTCGGTTTTGGGGTGCAGCCGACGCAGTTCGGCGCGCAACGCGTCGTCGTCGCTCGGTCTCAGTACCCTGCTCACTCTCACCTCCACGTACCCAATTCAGAGGGTAGCGGCACCTTTGGCTGGGCAATAGCGTGCATCCAGGCCGTTTGTAGTGCCGATCACACTTATCGTGACACCAACCGTGCCACGTCGCCTTCGGAGGAACCGTGTCTGTCCCGACAGCTGTTGCAGCCAACAACACCCCGCTCAGTCCGCTGCGCTTTCTCGAGCGCAGCGCCGCGGTGTTCCCTGAGCGCACCGCCGTCGTTCACGGCGACCGGACCTACTCGTACCGAGAGTTCGGTGACGAGGTCGCGGCTCTGGCCCGCGTCCTGCGTGAACGCATTCAGCCCGGTGACCGCGTTGCATACCTGGCGCCGAACGTACCCGAGATGCTGTTCGCGCATTTTGCCGTCCCCCTCGCCGGCGGGGTCCTGATCGCCCTGAACTCACGCCTCGCCGGTCCCGAACTCGAATACATTCTCGATCACTCGGGAACCACGATCCTGTTCGTGGACTCCGAATTCGTCGGTTCGGTCACCTCGTCCAAGGCAAACGTGGAGAGCCTGCGTGAGATCGTCGAGATCCCGGACTCCACCGTCCCCTATCCGGACGTTCCCACCGGAATCGTCACCGGGCAGTACGCCGATCTGATTGCCGAAGGCGAAGCTCTCTCCGATCAGCCACTGCACTGGGGCGTCGACGACGAGCAGCAGTGCATCGCCATCAACTACACCTCGGGTACCACCGGAAAACCCAAGGGCGTCATGTACTCCCACCGCGGGGCGTACCTGAACTCGCTCGGCGAGACATTCCACAACGGCTTCGACGGAGCGACGAAGTATCTGTGGACACTGCCGATGTTCCACTGCAACGGGTGGTGCACGCCGTGGGCCGTCACTCAGGCCGCGGGCACACACATCTGCCTGCGCGCGGTCCGCGCCGATGCGATCTGGGACGCCATCGACAATCTGGGCGTGACACATCTGTGCGGCGCTCCTACCGTCTGCTCCACCATCGCCGACGCAGACCAGGCCCACAAGGTCGACGCCTTGCGCATCACCACCGCCGGAGCTCCCCCGTCACCGACGATCATCGGAAAACTCGAAGACATCGGTGTCACCGTGGTTCACGTCTACGGCCTCACCGAGGTGTACGGCCCCTACACGATCTGCGAATACCAGGAAGCCTGGGACGACAAGCCGCAGTCCGAGCGCGCCGCACTTCTCTCGCGTCAGGGAGTCGGCATGGTGCAGGCCGAAAATGCTCGCGTTGTCGATGCCGAGATGAACGACGTCCCCGCCGACGGCCAGACCATGGGTGAGATCGTGCTCCGCGGCAACAACGTGATGCTCGGGTACTACCGCGACGAGGCCGCGACAGCCGAAGCATTTGCCGGTGGTTGGTTCCATTCCGGCGACCTCGGCGTCATGCATCCCGACGGATACATCCAGCTCAAGGACCGCGCGAAGGACATCATCATCTCAGGCGGCGAGAACATCTCCACCGTCGAGGTCGAGCAGGCGATCATGAGTCACCCCGCGGTGATCGACGTGGCAGTCGTCGGCGTTCCGGACGAGAAGTGGGGCGAGCGCCCGAAGGCATTCGTGGTGCTGGGCAAGGGATTACAGGCATCCGCCGAAGACATCGTCGAGCACACCCGCACTTTGCTGGCCGGGTACAAGGTTCCCCGCGACATCGTCTTCCCGCTCGACCTTCCTCGCACCCCCACCGGCAAGGTTCTCAAGTTCCAGCTACGCGCCGACAACTGACGCCGACGAAACCTGGATACTTGCATCCATGACCGAGCGCTCCGATGTACCCGGAACTGACCCCGCACAGTTTCGGGTACACGTCGCGTCTCAAGCGATCCGGTTGTTCTCGGAGAACGGGTACGAAGCCACCACCGTCGAGCAGATCGCCGCTGCCGCCGGTGTGTCGCGTCGGACGTTCTTCCGGCAGTTCCGCTCCAAGGAAGACGTGATCTTCGCCGATCACGAGTCCCTCCTCGAACACGTCGCAGAGTTCCTCGCGTCCGATTCCGCCGACCCCTGGGCGTCCGTGTGCGAGGCCGCAGGACTGGTCTTCGATTTCTTCCGCAGGAACCGAGACCTGTCGATGCGGCGATACCGCGTCGTACAGCATGTTCCGGCTCTTCGCGACCGCGAACTCGTCACCGGATTCCGCTACGAGCGCCTCTTCGTCGACTACCTGCGCAGCGCTGTGCCCCGCGAACCTGTCCTCGAGGTTGTCGGTTTTGCCGCAGCTGTCACCGCGTGCCACAACTACCTCTTGCGAAGCATGATCAAAGGCGACGAGGACGCCACAGCTGATGCACTAAGTCAGGCATTGCTCGACGTTCGGCGGACATACGGCGTGGCACCCGGGTCCAAGACCAGCACGCCAGAATCGAAGTCCGTGCTGGTAGTAGCCTTTCCCCCAGGCACGTCCGCTGATGAGATCAGCAGAAAAATCCACGAACAACTCGGCTGACACTGCTCGCGCACCGAAACTTCACACACCCATCCCTTGACCTGGCACTCAGTGCCGTGTTTGACTGGGGTCATGGGCACCGGTCTGTCCGCGAATCTCGCTGGTAACGCCGGAGCCGCACCGACCGCCTTCAAGCCACCTTCACCAAGGAGCGTTCCCATGGCAGGAAACCCGGATTTCAATCTCTTCGCACTGAACGAAGAGCACGACGAACTGCGGGCTGCTATCCGCGGACTCTCCGAGAAGGAAATCGCGCCGTACGCCAAGGACGTCGACGAGAACGCACGTTTCCCCGAGGAAGCGCTCACCGCTCTCAACGCGTCCGGCTTCAACGCCATCCACGTTCCCGAGGCTTACGACGGCCAGGGCGCCGATTCCGTCGCCACCTGCATCGTCATCGAGGAAGTCGCCCGCGTCTGTGGCTCCTCCTCGCTGATCCCCGCTGTGAACAAGCTCGGCACCATGGGCCTGATCCTCAAGGGTTCCGAAGAGCTCAAGTCCAAGGTGCTCCCGGACCTCGTCAACGGCGGAATGGCGTCGTACGCACTGTCCGAGCGTGAAGCCGGATCCGACGCCGCTTCGATGCGTACCCGCGCAAAGGCTGACGGCGACGACTGGATCCTCAACGGCTCCAAGTGCTGGATCACCAACGGCGGCAAGTCCACCTGGTACACCGTCATGGCTGTCACCGATCCCGACAAGGGCGCAAACGGCATCTCCTCCTTCATGGTCCACAAGGACGACGAGGGCTTTGTCGTCGGACCGAAGGAAAAGAAGCTCGGCATCAAGGGCTCCCCCACCGCTGAGCTGTACTTCGAGAACTGCCGCATCCCCGGCGACCGCATCATCGGCGAACCGGGCACCGGCTTCAAGACGGCACTCGAGACCCTCGACCACACGCGTCCCACCATCGGTGCTCAGGCTGTCGGCCTGGCCCAGGGCGCACTCGACGCGGCTCTGGCATACACCAAGGATCGCAAGCAGTTCGGCAAGTCCATCAGCGACTTCCAGGCTGTTCAGTTCATGCTCGCGGACATGGCGATGAAGGTCGAAGCCGCACGTCTGATGGTTTACACCTCCGCAGCACGCGCCGAGCGCGGCGAGAAGAACCTCGGCTTCATCTCCGCTGCGGCGAAGTGCTTCGCTTCGGACGTTGCCATGGAGGTCACCACCGACGCCGTGCAGCTGTTCGGTGGCGCCGGCTACACCACCGACTTCCCGGTCGAGCGCATGATGCGCGACGCCAAGATCACGCAGATCTACGAAGGCACCAACCAGATTCAGCGCGTCGTGATGTCGCGTGCGCTGTTGAAGTAAGGCACTTCGCGCCCCTGTGCGCCTTTCTGGTAGTTCTGACTACCGGAACGGCGCACAGGGGCTTGCCCCTAATTTTTGAGGAGAATTGTGGAACTCGTAGGCGTAATCGGCGGCGGCACCATGGGTGCCGGCATTGCCGAAGTTTGTGCAAAAGCCGGTAGCTCGGTACTGGTGCTCGAAACCAAAGAAGAATTTGCCGCCGCTGCTCGCGAACGGATCGCCAAGTCGATCAACCGCGGCGTCGCCAAGGGCAAGATCACCCAGGAAGACGCCGACGCCGCGATCGCACGCGTCCGCGTCACCTTGGACATGGAAGAGTTCGCCGATCGCGATCTGGTGATCGAAGCTGCTCCCGAGATCGAAGCTCTCAAGTACGAGATCTTCGGCAAGCTCGACAAGATCGTCAAGCCTGCAGGCATTCTGGCGACCAACACGTCGTCGATCCCCGTCATCAAGATCGCCAAGGCCACCTCGCGCCCCGGCCAGGTTGTCGGCGTTCACTTCTTCAACCCCGTGCCGGTCATGCCGCTCGTGGAGATCGTGGTCAGCCTGACGACGTCCGAAGAGACCGTTCTCGCCGTCACCGACTACGCCAAGAACACCTTGCGCAAGAAGACGGTTCGCGCGGGCGACCGTTCGGGCTTCATCGTCAACGCTCTGCTCATCCCGTACCTGTGCCAGGCTGTCCGGATGCTCGAATCCGGCTACGCCACAGCAGAAGACATCGACGAGGCCATGAAGGGCGGCTGCGGCTACCCGATGGGCCCGCTGACGCTGCTCGACACCGTCGGTCTCGACATCGCTCTCGCAGCAGCGGAGTCGCTGTACGCGGAATTCGCAGAACCGCACTACGCTCCGCCGGCGCTGCTTCGCCGCATGGTCGACGCCGGTCGCCTCGGCAAGAAGACCGGTCGCGGCTTCTACGAATACGCCTGAGTCCGACCGCTTCACTCTTCCGGCCCCTCACCTGTTGCAGGTGAGGGGCCGGAGTTGTTTTCGGGCAGATCTAGCCGAATCCATTGACAAATTCGCGCGGCGCAGCAAAAGTCATCATGTGACAACAACCGTTGTCACATGAGCGCAGGCGGAGGGTCAACCAGATGAGCAGCGATCCGGACACCGATACTCGTCGACCTAAGCCCCAGGCGCGACCAGAGCCCCGGGAACTACGAGCCGATCCGATCGGCCCCGGTTCCCTGACGTGGACACACTTCGGCGACGTTCGCGGTCTGCTGTATCTCGGACGCGCAGGCACGCTGCAGAACATGCACCCCGCGGTAAGTGGAGCGCTGCAAGATCATTCGAACTTCTTCGACAATCCGCTCGACCGCCTGTTCCGCTCACTTCCTCCCATCTACGGGGTCGTGTACGACCGGACCGAAGAGGGCACAGGCACGCTCGTTCGCAACTTCCACACCGATCTCAAAGGAACAGACGAAACCGGCGGGCGCTACCACGCCCTCGCTCCTGACACTTTCTGGTGGACTCACGTCACGTTCTTCGAGGTGATACTCGATTTCAACGAACGATTTGCATACAAGAAGTTCACACCGGAGCAGAAGGACCAGCTTGTCCGTGAGGCCGTAACCTGGTGGCGCTGTTACGGACTCACCGACCGACCGGCTTTCGACGACTACGCCAGCTTCCGCACGTATTGGGAAGACATGCTCGACAACCACCTGATCAACACCCACACCACAAAATGGTCGACGCGCATCGCCGAGCACGACATCGCACCGGCTCCGAAGGTTCCGACGTGGCTGTGGCGTCTTAGCTCTCGCCCCACGATGGCCGTGGCGAACTGGATCGGCAAGGCACTGATGCCGGAGAAGGCGCGCAAGACCCTTGAATGGGAATGGACGCCGCGCGACGAACGGATGTACTTCTGGTTCGCCCGCTTCCTGACATTGACAGATCGGTTCTGGCATCTGCTGCCGTTACGACTGCGGTATGCACCGCGCGCCTACTCGGGCATCCGCGCGCAGGGTCTGTGAGCACTCGTCGGTAGGCTGGAGTGCGTGCCAGCCCAACTCCCCTCCGACGCGATCAGTGTCCGCGTGGACAGCTGGACGTGGGCGGTTCGGCTGTTCAAAACACGCTCGCAGGCGGCGACCGCCTGCCGATCGGGACACGTTCGGGTCAACGGAACGTCGGCAAAGGCGGCTCAGCAGGTGAAAGCCGGCGACGAGGTGCGGGTGCGTGTATCCGGCATCGAGCGCATCGTCGTCGTGGTCAAGCCGATCACGAAGCGAGTCAGCGCCGTGCTGGCCGCCGATTGCCTGCAGGACAATTCGCCGCCCCCACCACCGCCCGAACTGATCGCGTCCATTCCGCGACGTGATCGTGGCGCCGGCAGACCGACCAAACGCGAGCGACGCGACCTCGAGAAGTTGCGCGGCCTCGAGCCCTGATTGCTACCTCGAAACAGGCTGACGCAGAACCGTCTTCAGTTTCTCGGGCGGTGTACGGCGAGCGTCGCTGAGATAGATCTCGTGATGATCGCCGTTGAAGCTCAGGCCGTTCGACGGGATGAACGTGTTGTGCAGCCGGTCCAGGGTAGGAGCTTCGTCGTCGTACGAGCCGACGTGAAGAATCTGGACGGACAGACCTTCCTCCAACTCGAGAAACCTGACCTTGTCGAGAGCGGCAATCTCCTTCTTGGCCCGCACTGCCTTGGCCCGGACTGCGTCAATCGACGCAGACAGTTCGGTCTCCGTGATCCACTCCGGTTGCGAGATCATCATCGTCCAATCCCACGACGACTTGTCCCGCGTCACGAACACCTCGGGGTCATCTGCCCGCCACAACCCTTCCAGCGGGCCCACGACGAAGTCGCGATCCAGTTCCTTCTTGCTCGCGAATTTGGTCGCGTAGGACACCGAATACAGCGCTTCGAGCGCCTCGGAGTACTCGGTGGCAGTGTTGGGATCACCGTGACCGTCGACGGCGAAGTAGCCGAAGCGCGGGACGGTCACGAGGGCAAAATCGCGGCGCCCGGGGGAATAGAGATCCTTGTATGCCTTCTTGACGTCGTACTTCTCCATACGCCACCCACCTGATCACTGGCCGAGTTTCAACGTTCGGAAACCTATCCGAGAACACCGACATTCCGATAGCGGACCACCGTCCCCTTGTTAATAGACCAGTGGACCTTTACTCTGGACGGGGTGACTACACCCCAGGCGACCGACGTCGCTCGAGTTCCGCGCCGCAGACCGTTGCGGATCGTTGCCATATCCGCGATTGTCGCGTCGATCTTGGCTCTGTTGTTCGTGTACCCGTGGTGGAGCTTGTTCGTCCGGCCGGACTGGCCGACAGCGGTGGCAGTTTTCGGCACCGTTCTATTTGCCGCCCTCCTGATCACCCTGCCTGCCACCATGATGCTCAGCCACGGACACACTGACCGCGATCCAGTTCGCCTGGTCGGCGACGCCCTCCTCGGAATCATCTGGGTCGTGTTCGTGTGGACCCTGCTCGGTGAAGTCCTGAGGCTCGGATTGCTCGTCGGCGGCGTGGATGACCCGCTTCGATCGAGAATCGTCGCCGTTGCGGCACTGATCACCTCGGCCGTTCTGCTGATCTGGGGCTATCGGGAAGCCATGAGACTGCCACGGATCAAGCACGTCGACGTCACCATCCCCCGCCTTGGTGCGGGGATGGACAAACTTCGGGTAGTCGCGATCACCGACACTCACTTCGGGCCGATCAATCGCGAGAAGTGGTCCGAGCGCGTGATCGCGGCAGTCAACGATCTCGACGCCGACATCGTGGCCCACGTCGGTGACATTGCCGACGGAACGGTAGAGCAGCGCCTCGGCCAAGCCACCCCACTCGCGTCGGTGGAAGCCAGACTCGCTCGTGTCTACGTCACCGGGAATCACGAGTACTTCCACGAGGCTCAGGAGTGGCTCGACTACATGACCTCGATCGGCTGGGATGCCCTGCACAACCGGCACCTCGTCGTCACCAAGGGCGGCGACAACCTGGTCATCGCCGGAGTCGACGACGCCACCGCTCTGGGATCGAAGCTCGACGGTCACGGCGCGAACTTCGATATGGCCCTTGCCGGCACCGACCCCGATTTGCCGATCCTGATGCTCGCCCATCAACCGAAGCAGGTAACTCAGTCCGCTTCCGCGGGAGTGGATCTGCAGCTCGCCGGTCATACCCACGGCGGACAGATCTGGCCGTTCAACCTTCTGGTCAAACTCGATCAACCGTCGGTGCACGGGCTCACCCGTCACGGCGACCGCACGCAGTTGTACACAAGCCGCGGAACCGGGTTCTGGGGTCCACCATTCCGCGTGTTCGCACCGAGCGAGATCACCGTCCTGACGCTGCACAGCGCCTGAACGGGCTCAGCTCGTTCGGGTTGCCGCTCGCGCCGACAGCCCGACGAGCTGATTGATCAGACCTTCACGTAGGCCGGTTGCGAACATGTCGGCAGCAGGGGGCGCCTGCATCTCGTTCAGTACGACGACCATGGATTCGGCAGGCTCGGCAGTCGGCCACAAGCCTGCAACAATCACCAGGGTTACCTTGGCGAATTGAGCCGCGTCGCCCTCCGAGAGGTGAGGCAATTGCGAATGAATCAGCGACGCAAACCTTCCCGAGTTGACCGTTGCCCGCTTCTTGAAGTCACGGGCGAAGTCGACGGAGATGTTTCTTTCGAGGACACCCGCCATGACGCTCATCAACTCACACAGTAAACGCTGTGCGACAAGCGATTCCGCAACCGTCGATGCCACATGGATTTCAGTGGCGAACGGCGAGTCGTCACCGGTCGGGGTCAACGACTCGGACAACCCGTCCAACCACGCAACCCAGTTCTCGTCGAGCACTTCGAGAAAGATGGCTTCGCGACTGTCGAAGTAGCGAAGCACGTTCGACTTCGCCAGTCCGACGCTCTCACTGAGCTCACGCAGGCTGATGTCGGCGACGGGCCTGGACCCGAGCATCGCGCGGGCCGCATCGAGAATCGCGCACCGACGCGCTTCGATCTGCTCAGGCCTGCGCGCGCGCTGAAATCCGTGGGTCGCCACCATCACGCAAGATTATCAGACCATCGTTCTATTGTTCGCTGCGATGCATGTCAGTTGTCCGAAGACGCGTGCTGCGCCACGACAGGTCCGCCACCTGCTTACGCGTCGCGGCCTGGGATGCCTCGTCCTGTTCCGCCACGCGCTCGACCAACCAGGAAGCGAGTGTGGCAGTCACGATGCCCAGCAACGCAATTCCGCCGATCATCAATGCTCCGGCGATCATGCGCCCGGTCGTGGTAACGGGCGCCATGTCTCCGTAACCGACGGTCGTGACCGTCTCCATCGCCCACCACAATGCCGTTCCGTACGACGTGATGGCAGCGCCCTGCGCGTGACGCTCGGCATCGAGCATGGCCAGCGCCGCGACACCGATCAGCAAGGCCGTGGCACCAGTGGCGTAAATAACCACCCGTCCACGCAAGCTTTGCCCGCTCGAGCGGTGAACTATCGCAAGCAGTGTGACCAACCGAAGTAGGCGCAGCGGACGCAGCATGGGCAACACCACCATCGCCAAGTCCAAGAGATGCCTGACGAACCAGCGACCGCGGGCAGGTGCCAACCACAGGCGAACTGCGTAGTCGACGGCAAAAACGACCCACGCAGCCCACATCGTCCATTCGGTCAGACGATGTGGAAGGCCCGTCGGTTGCGCCAGCACTTGGTACGCGTACGCCACCAAGAACAGGCAGGCCGCAGCGGTCAACGGGATGTCGATGGCTAGCTGCCATTTCTCCAACGTCCACGCAGCGCGGCGGTGCGCCGACTTCGTCGATTCGTTCATCCGAGAAGTCTGACACCACCGCTACCTAGTGCCCGGCAGAACCGACTCAGATCCGAGTGTGCGTCAAGATGTTGAGCGCCGTGGGAACTGCCTCGATCGTGATGGGCAACGGCCCCACCCGATCACCGTCCGCGTAGGCGATGATGCCCTCGGAGACCAACCGCACCTTCTTCGACCGATACGTCTGCACCGCATCCAAGGAGACGTGAGTTCCCTTGTACACCCGCGGAAACAGGCGCACCAGACGCAACCTCGAACCGTGCCCGACGACGGTCAGATCCAGCAACCCATCAGACTTCGACGCGCCCGGAGTGATGAGCATGCCGCCACCGTACGAGCGGCCGTTGCCGACAGCCACGAGCGTCGCGTCCACCGTGATGACCTCGTCGTCGAGTTCGATCCGGTACGGCAGCGGCTTCATCTTCGCCAACTCGGCGAGCATCGCCAAGTTGTAGCGCATCGGTCCCTTGGGCCACGACATCCGATTGGCCCGTTCACTGACCAGCGAATCGAATCCGCTCGCGATGATCGTTCCCGACCAGACGACGGAACCGTCGGCCAGCGTGATCTTCGCCAGGTCGGACTGCTGCACGACGCCGTCGGCGATCACATCGGCGGCTGCCTCGGGATCGCCTGTGGGAATGCCGAACTCACGGGCGTGATCGTTACCGGTGCCCGCCGGGATGAGCCCGATAGGAGTATCGGTCAACGCGGCAGCCTGCAATCCGATGCTGATGGCACCGTCACCGCCGACCACCACCAGCGCGTCGGTACCCTCCTCGATCGCACGACGGGCCAATTTCTTGGCGTCGTCGGCGTCGGTTCCGATGATCTCGGTGACGGCAACTCCCCGAGCGCGCAGTCGCGCAACACCTTTGCGTCCTGCCGCAGGCGCGTGACCATGTCCCGCCATCGGATTGATCAGGACGGTAACCTTCTCGATCTGACTGCGGGTTTCGGTCACGGAATCAGCTTTCCAGGATTGAGGATGCCGGCAGGGTCCACTGCATTCTTCACTGCGCGAAGGATGTTCGCGCCCAGTTCACCGATCTCGTCCTTCATCCATGGGCGGTGATCGGCGCCGACAGCGTGGTGATGGGTGATCGTGCCACCGGCGGCGATGATCGCATCGCCAGCGGCAGTTTTCGCCTTGTGCCACTGAGCGATCGGATCCTCGGTCTGCGCGCTGACCACGGTGAAGTACAGCGAAGCACCGGTCTTGTAGGTGTGCGAAATGTGGCACATCACGAGCGGCTGAGTCCCCTGCTCGACGAGAGCCTTGGTCAGCGCCTCGGTGACCGAGGAGCGCAGGTTCGCGAGGTTACCCCAGGTGGTTGCCGTCTCGAGGGTTTCACACAGCGCACCGACATCGAGGAGAGCGTCACGCAGATACGGTGCATCGAATCGCCCGTGTTCCCAGCTATTTCCGGGCTCCTCGCCGAGCGATGTGCCGCCGTGAGCGGTGAGAATTGCTCGGGCCTCCGCCATCCGTTCAGCGGTGTGCGAAGCGGTGCCCTCGTAGGTAGTGATGCCGAGGCAACCACCGGTGAAGGCGTTCTCGCCGATCTTGTCGGTGGTCGCCAAATTCACGCCACTCTCGGCCTCGTCGGACAACCGCAGCACGGTCGGAGCCGATCCTTCCTGGACAAGCTCACGCAATGCAGCTGCGCCGGTGGCGAAGTCGGGGAAGCTCCACCCTTCGCGCACGGTGGTCTCGGGCAGACGGTGAACCCGCACACGCACGTGCGTGATGACGCCGAAGGTGCCCTCGGAGCCGACAAAAAGCTCACCCAGATCGGGGCCTGCAGCGGATGCCGGCGCACGCCCGGTCTCGATCACTCCACTCGGGGTGACAACGGTGAGGCCCTGAACCATGTCCTCGAAGCGCCCGTATCCAGCCGACGCCTGCCCCGAAGACCGGGTGGCGGCAAACCCGCCCAGAGTGGCGAACAGGAAGCTCTGCGGGAAGTGCCCGACCGAGAAACCGTGCTCACGCAGAAGCTCCTCGGCCCGTGGGCCGGTAGTTCCGCCGCCGAACGTCGCAATGCCCGATTCCTCGTCCAACCCGACAAGCTGATCGAACCTGCGCAGATCGAGAGAAAGAACTGCGTCGAACCCGTCACGAATGGGATCGAGCCCGCCGACGACGCTGGTGCCACCACCGAACGGGACCACTGCGATCCGGTTGGCAGAGCAGTATCGGAGAACCTGCTCGACCTCTGCGTCTGTCCCTGGAGTGACGACTGCGTCCGGTGCGTCCTGCGGCTCGACGCTACGACGGCGAAGCAGATCCGGGGTGCTCTTGCCACCGGCCCGAAGGATTCGATCGGAATCCTTGGTACTGACGTACTCGGCCCCGACCAGCCCGGACAGCGCTTCGACATGCGACTGGGCCATAGCGGACGGAGCCACCTGGACGTCTTCGATGGCGAGACGCGATCGAGTCGGTGCGGAGACACCGAGAAATCCGGTCAACAATGATGTGACTGCGTCCGACAGTTCACGCTTCTTGGCCGGATCGCCCCAGGCGTCCCACTGCATCGGCGGTTGCAAGGCAGACTTTTCGGTGCTCATAGACACTAGTGTTACATATTTGTGTGATGTGTAAACATCCCGGTGGATCAATCCATCCATCAACCCATCGTCTTGGAACCGTCGATGGCTTCGCGAAGCATGTCCGCGTGGCCCGCATGCTGGGCCGTCTCGGCGATGATGTGCAGCAATGCGCGCCGCGCTGACCAGCGAGCTCCCGCTTCGAACCACGGCGCCGACGGCAGTGGATGCGAGATGTCGAGGCTGTCCAGCGAGGCCACCAACTCGTCGGTCCTGGCCGCGATCCCCTCGTACTCGGAAACGATGCCTGCCAAGGTTTCATCCTCGACCATCGCGAATTCGTTCGCCCGTTCCTGTTGCATCTCTTCCGACCACTGGGTCGGGTCGAAGTCCCCACCAAGTCCGGCCGGCCCTTCCAGAATGAAGTCGACCCATCCCTTTTCCGCCTGACCCACATGCTTGATCAATCCGCCGAGGCACAGTTCACTCACGGTCGGCCTCGAAGCGGCCTGCTCGTCGGTGAGGTCCTTGACGGTGAAGAGAAGGAATTCACGATGCCGACGCAGGCTCTGGAGGAGATCCGCGCGCTCGCCGGTGACGGTGGTGATCGGTGCGTTCATGATGTTTTCCTTCGCTCGTGGGTTCGTGCCCTGTGAGAACTACGTTAGAAGTTATTGCGGACAGAAACGGTCCTCATTAGAAAGCGATCAAGAAAAAACTTCCGGCACCCACCGATGAAGGTGGGTGCCGGGAGTTCGAGCGAGCTAGACGAGATCAGACTGTGCGGGCCAAACGATCGGCCAGCAGGCGCGTGAAGTGCGCCGGATCGCTCAGCTCGCCGCCCTCGGCAAGCAACGCCATGCCGTAGAGCAACTGAGCCGTCTCCGTCAGGTTCTCTGCATTGTCATTGGCGGCCTGCGCCTCCCGCAGACCCGAGACAAGCGGATGCTCCGGGTTGAGCTCGAGAATGCGCTTGCTGTGTGGAACAGGCTGACCCGAAGCCTTGTACATCTTCTCGAGCGTCGGAGACATGCTGAACGCGTCGCCGACAATGCAGGCAGCCGACGTGGTCAGTCGCGTCGAGAGACGCGTTTCCTTGATGTCGTCGGACAGGGTTTCGGTCAGCCACGTCAGTAGCGCGCCGAATTCCTTTTCCTTCTCTTCGCGCTCGGCCTCGGCCGCCTTCTTCTCGTCCTCGGTGTCCAGGTCGACCTCGCCCTTGGCGATCGACTGGAAGGTCTTGCCGTCGAAGTCCGAGACTGCGTCGACCCACATCTCGTCCACGGGATCGGTAAGTACCAGAACCTCGAGGCCCTTGGCCTTGAAAGCCTCCATGTGCGGCGAGCTTTCGATGAGGTGACGAGATTCGCCGGTCATGAAGTAGATCTGTTCCTGACCGTCCTTCATACGCTCCACGTACTCGGCGAGAGTGGTCACGCCCTCTTCACTGTTGGTCGAGGCGAAGGACGAGATGTCGAGCAGCGTCTTGCGGTTGTCGGCATCGGCCATCAGGCCTTCCTTGAGCGCGCGTCCGAACTCGGTCCAGAAAGTCGAGTACTTCTCCGGCTCGTTCGCCTTCATGTCCTTGATGGTCGAGAGGACCTTCTTGGTCAGACGACGACGGATGGCAGCGATCTGCCGGTCCTGCTGCAGAATTTCACGAGAGACGTTGAGCGAGAGGTCTTGTGCGTCGACCACGCCCTTGACGAAGCGCAGGTAATCGGGCACCAACTCTTCGCAGTCGTCCATGATGAAGACGCGCTTGACGTAGAGGTGGATGCCGGCCTTGCGCTCACGCATGAACAGATCGAACGGCGCCGTCGACGGAATGAACAGCAGCGCTTGGTATTCGAAAGTACCTTCGGCCTTCATCGGGATGACCTCGAGAGGCTCGTCCCAGGCGTGGCTGACGTGCTTGTAGAACTCCTTGTACTCGTCCTCGGACACCTCGTCCTTGGAGCGAGTCCACAGCGCCTTCATCGAGTTGATCGTCTCGGTCTCGATGGTGACCTCGGGCTCCTCGCCCTCGGCCGGCGTCGACGTACGAGCGACATCCATGCGGATCGGCCACGCGATGAAGTCGGAGTACTTCTTGACCAGTTCCTTGATCTTCCATTCCGACGTGTAGTCGTGCAGGCCGTTCTCGGAATCCTCGGGCATCAGGTGCAGGGTCACGGAGCTACCCTGCGGTGCCTCGTTCACATGCTCGAGCGTGTACGTGCCTTCGCCGGTCGATTCCCAGCGCGTCGCGTGATCTTCACCGGCACGGCGGGTCAGCAGCGTGACCTTGTCCGCGACCATGAACGTGGAGTAGAAACCGATGCCGAACTGACCGATCAGTTCTTCCGATGCCGCTGCATCCTTGGCTTCCTTGAGCTTACGACGTACCTCGGCGGTGCCGGACTTGGCGAGCGTGCCGATCAGGTCGACGACCTCGTCACGCGACATGCCGATGCCGTTGTCGCGGATCGTGAGGGTGCGCGCCGCTTTGTCGATGTCGATCTCGATGTGCAGATCGGAGACGTCGACGTTGAGGTCTTTGTCCTGGTACGACTCGAGGCGGAGCTTGTCCAGCGCGTCCGAAGCGTTGGAGATCAACTCACGAAGGAAGCTGTCCTTGTTCGTATAGATTGAATGAACCATCAGATCCAGCAGCTGACGTGTTTCTGCTTGGAACTCGAGCTGCTCGGTATGCGCGGTCACTTCGATCCCTTTCTCTTCTCGGACTGATCACAGGAATTTTACTTGACCGCGAATACCGCGGGTCGGCCCCCGCACAGACAAGGGAGGCCACGCGACCTGCGCGTGACCTCCCGTTATCTTCACCACCGATCTACTCGGTGACGTTCACCATCGAATAGTTCGAGACGCCGGCGGCCAGCACCCTGAGGTGATCGTCAGATGCGCCCAAAGTGTGTTCGATGGCCACCAGCCGCGAGACGTAGTGCCCGACCGGATACTCGGCTGTCATACCGATACCACCGTGCATCTGAATTGCTTCCTGACCGATCTGATGCGCGGCGCGACCGACAGACAGCTTCGCTCGCGACGCGATGGTCGGATCGATCACTCCGTCGGCGATGGCCATGGTGGCGTACAGACTCATGCTGCTCGCCAGTTCGAGCGCCACGTACATGTCGGCCGCACGATGAGTCAGCGTCTGGAACTTCGCGAGCGGAACACCGAACTGCTTGCGCTGCTTCAGGTATTCCGTCGTCAGTCGCAGAGCTTCGGTCATGATCCCGATCGCCTCGGCGCACAGAGCTGCCTGCGCCCGAACCTCTGCTTCGACGATCGCCTCCGTGACATCGCCGCCCTCACCAAGCTGTTCGGCCGCGGCATCGGTGAACGTGAACTGCGCACCGCGACGGCCGTCGTGGGTGGCGTACGTGCTCCGTGTGACACCTGAGCCCTCCGCATCCACCAGGAAGAGCCCGGTGCCGCCGCCTGGAAGTGCGGCGCTGACGATCACGACGTGCGCGCTGTCGCCCTGCAGAACCGGGTTCTTGACGCCGGTGATCGTCCACCCCGATCCCTCCTGCGATGCATTGGTCGTGACAGTGGCGACCGGCCAGCGCGTGCCGGGTTCCGTATGCGCGAAGGCCGACAGAGTGGTCCCGTCGCTGAGCGCCGGCAGGAGCCGCGCCCGCTGATCTGCCGAACCGACAGCCGCGATCAAACCGCCGGGGATCAGAACACCACCCAGATACGGCTCGGGTGCAAGCGCGCGGCCCAGTTCGGTCATCACGACCATGGTCTCGACCGGCCCAGCGCCCATCCCGCCGTCGGCCTCCGCGAATGGCAGGCCGAGCAACCCGAGCTCGGCGAACTGCTTCCACACCGAGGCATTCCATCCCTCGTCAGTAGCCGAGGTGGCGTTGCGCTTCTCCGCGTCGTAGCTGCGGTTGAGCAATTCACGCGTCGTGTCGCGAAGCATCGTCTGCTCGTCGTCGAGTTCGAAATTCATGTCAGATGCTCACAATCCGAGGATCGAGGAGGCAATGATGGAGCGCTGCACCTCACTTGATCCGCTGTAGATGGAAACCTTCCGGTAGTTCAGGTAGCGCGGCGCCGCCTGCTGCGCCCACTCCGGCGAGTCGATCTCGGCCGTGTTCACCGGCAACGAGTCCGGACCCGCAACATCCATCAGCAATTCCGTTGCCGCCTGCTGCAATTCGGAGCCACGGAGCTTGAGCAGCGACGATGCCGGATTCGGCTTTCCGTCTGCCGAACTCGCCACAACTCGCAGTTGAGTCAGATCCAGTGCAAGCAGTTCGTTTTCCAACTCAGCCAACCGAGCCGCGAACAACGGATCCTCGAGGAGTGTGCCTTTTCCGACGCGGACCTCCTGCGCCTTCTCTTTTGCCGTGGCGACAAGGGTTTTGGAGAACCCGACCCGTGTGACCCCCGTGCGTTCGTTGCCGAGCAGGAACTTGGCGTAGTCCCAGCCCTTGTTCTCCTCGCCGACAAGATTCTCCGCAGGTACGCGGACGTTGTCGAAGAACACCTCGTTGACCTCGACGCTGCCGTCGATCAGTTTGATGGGGCGAACCGTGATGCCGGGAGTTGCCAGATCGATGAGCAAGAACGAAATTCCGGCCTGCCGCTTCTGGGCACTGGCATCTGTGCGAACCAGACAGAAGATCCACTCGGCGTGCTGAGCGAGAGTAGTCCACGTCTTCTGACCGTTGACGATGTAATCCGCGCCGTCACGGACAGCGGCCGTCTTGAGTGAAGCGAGATCCGAACCGGCTTCTGGTTCCGAAAAACCCTGGCACCACCAGATATCGGCGTTGGCCGTAGCGGGGAGAAATTTCTCCTTCTGCTCCTGCGAACCGAAGGCAGCGATAACGGGCCCAACCATGCTCACGTTGAACGGCAACGGGTTGGGTACCGACGCCAACTGCATTTCCTCGGAATAGATGTGGCGCTGAACCGGAGTCCAGTCCTTGCCACCCCATTCGACCGGCCAGTGTGGAACCGCCAACCCGTGTGCGTTCAGAATCTGTTGACCCGCAACGATGTCCTCACGAGTCAGCTTTCCGAATCCGGCTGCACGTGCTCGAAGTTCGGGCGAGAATTCGGTGGTGAAGAACTTTCGCATCTCCTCGCGGAACGCAACTTCCTCAGTGGTCAGTTCGAGATTCATGTGGAGTCTGCTTTCTTCTTGCAGGATTTCAGAACAAGATTCGCGCGACGGTCTGCGCAACGACGGCAGGTTTGCCCACGCCTTCGATCTCGACGGTGTTGGTGATCTGACTCTGCAGCGAGCCGTTCGGCAACTCTTCGATCGCGGAGAGCACTGCGGTATTTCGAACCTTGGCCCCGACTGGCACCGGACTCGGGAATCGAACCTTGTCGGACCCGTAGTTGATGACCATTTTCGCGCCGTCGATGCGATACACGGACTTCGACAGAAGCGGCAGGAGTGAGAGCGTCAGATACCCGTGCGCAATTGGTCCACCGAAAGGTGATTCGCGCCTGGCTCTTTCGTCGTCGACATGAATCCACTGATGGTCACCGGTCGCGTCGGCAAATTGATGGACCATCTCGCGGGTGACCTCGACCCACTCGCTCGAGCCCAGCGTTTCACCGACCGCCCCCAGGAGATCGGACTTGTTCTCGAACACCCGTGTCATCTGATCCTCCACGTTCCCGAACACTGTTAGGTTAATTGGATAATAAACTCACAGTGTAAGGTTGTCCAGTACTTTCAGACGAAAGGGTTCTGGCCGATGGCGCGACCGCGGGTTCCACTACTGAGTAAGCCGATCATCAGGGACACCGCCCTGAAACTGGTGGACGAGCACGGTTTGACCGACTTCTCGATGCGCAAACTCGCCACTGTTCTCGGCGTACAGGCACCGTCGCTGTACAGCCATTACGCCAACAAGGACGAGTTACTCGACGACGTCGCGAACGTCATCATGGAGTCCGTCGACGTGAGCGGCTTCGACTCCGACGATTGGCGCGGCGCGCTACGCACGTGGGCGCGGTCCTACCACGCCGCCCTGGGCAAGCATCCCAATATCGTTCCCTACTTGGCCTACGGTCCGAGCGTCAGGCCCATCGCCCTCGATCGCGCGAACGCCATCCACGGCGGCCTGGTGCGCGCCGGATGGCCGCAGCGCACGGCAACGCTGATCGGCGCTTCCGTCAAGTACGTGGTCATGGGTGCTGCGACGGCAACGTTCTCCGGCGGATTCGTGGACGATCCCGCTATCTACGCCGAGCGTTACCCGCACCTCACACGAGCACACCTGTTGCGTGAGCGTGCCACCGAGATCGACGGCGCCAGCTTCGAACTCGCACTGGAATCCCTGCTGGACGGGCTGGACGCCAAATACGCACTGCTGCAGAGAACTACAGAGCAACCTCCTCGAAACTGAGGGTTGTTACCGTCGATCAAGCGCGCCGAGCATCGCGACGAAGGCCGCCTGACGATCCCCCAGAGCGGCGAAGAATTCCCGGTCCGAAGATTCCACCGCGCGGTTCGCCCTGCCGGCCAAGGCCGCACCCACCGGCGTGACGGCAAGCGAGCGAGCACGAGCATCGGTCGGATGTGGCCGTCGTTCGACAAACCCCTTGGATTCGAGGGTCCGAATCACCTGTGACGTCATCATCGCGTCGGTGCGCGCGTACTCGGCAAGACCGCGTTGAGTTATCGGCGTCTCTGCATCCAGCCAGGTCAGTGCTGCGAGCAGAACGAACTGTACGTGGGTCAGGTCGAAAGGTCGCAGCGCCGCGCGAATCGAGGCTTGCCAAGCATTGGTGACACGCCACAACATCAGACCGGGACTCTCGTCCGCGTCCTCGAAGTCGGTTTCCAGTTTCTTCGCCACAGCGCCAGTGTGTCAGCTCGTCGTCGAACGCAGAACCTCGACGTCGTTGTCATCCAACGGAATCAAGCCACGCCGGAGTTGATACCCCCAATTCGGTGCCGAGGTCAGCGCCAATCGACTCCGGACTGCGTCGAGAGGAACGGGGTTGAACTGTTCGTACCGAACTCGCCGCCGAAACGGCTTGAAACACCCCTCGTCCGCCTGCCAGATCTCACCCTCTTCGATCACACCGAGAGCTGTGAACTCGCGCAACGGATCTCGGTCGCCCATGGACTCGACCGGCGAATAATAGACAAGCACGTCACCTGCTTTCATCCGTACCAAACCAGCTCTCTTTCCGTGCCCGATCTGTGCGATACCGAGATCCACTGCGCGACGCACATGTTCGGCAGAGACAACCCCTAACCAGGCATTCATCGCCGGCCCCCTGGCGAACCGAAAGCACATTCATTCATACATTTAGTATGCGCGCTTATTATATTTCACGCAACAGATCCACTCTTGAACGTGTTCAACTCCAGGGCGTACGCTGCACTTGAACATGTTCAAAGAAGGAGTGTCGATGAGTAGTCGCGGGATCGAGACCAGGGAAAAGCTGGTGGAAACAGCATTGCGGCTCTTCCGCGACGAGGGCTTCGCAGCGACGACCATGCGCAAGATCGCAAATGAGGCAGAGGTCTCGCTCGGGAACGCCTACTACTACTTCGCCAGTAAGGACGAACTGGTTCACGAGCTGTATCTCGTCATCCAACGCGATCACCGCGCTCTGGCGCTTCCACTCCTTCGCGAAGGTGGGTCACTGACAGAAAATCTCAGGATTGTTCTGCACACCGGACTCGATGTCATGGGGCCCTATCACGGCTTCGGTAGCGCGTTTCTGCACGTTGCACTGCCCACCGCATCACCGTCCAGCCCGTTCTCGGCCGAGTCGACCGATGCGAGATCGATGGCCGTCGATCTGATGCGTGAAGCACTGGCGGCGTCGAAGCAGAAGACTCCGGCGTCATTGGAGACCCAGCTCCCCACGCTCTTGTGGCTCAGCTATCTGGGCGTGACGCTGCACTGGGTCACCGACTCGTCTCCGGGGCAAACGCGCACCCGATCCCTGGTCGACGGCCTGGTACCGATCATCGCCAAAGCGCTCACACTCGCCCGGCTGCCAGTGGCACGAGGTCTGGTCGGCGATGTCGCCGCCCTGATGACAAAAGTCGTTTCTGCAGAGGGGAACACAAAACCATGAAGACCGTTGTTGTCTGTGGTGCGTCGGGTTACGTAGGCCAACACCTTCTTCGAACGCTCGAATCCAACGGGGTCGACGTTCGGACGATCGGCCGGGGAGGAACGAGCGATGCCACGTGGTCCGACGAGCACGGCGTCGCCGATGTACTCAGCGGCACGGATCTGCTCGTCAACCTCGCCGGCCGCTCCGTGAGCTGCCGCTACAACAAGCGCAATGCCGACGACATCTTCTCCTCCCGAGTGGAAACGACTGCACTGTTGGGTCGTGCGCTGACCCGCACGCCGCAGCCACCCTCACTCTGGGCGAATGCCAGTACCGGCACGATCTACCGAGACGCACGAGATCGACCGATGGACGAGAAGAACGGAGAGCTGGGAAAGGGATTCTCCGTAGCGGTCGCGCGAGCGTGGGAACACGAATTGTTCTCAGCCCCAACGCCTGTTCGCAAAGTGGCACTTCGGATGTCGATCGTCCTCGGAGCCGGCGGTGGGGCGATCAATCCGTTCGTCAACCTCGCCCGAATGGGCTTCGGCGGACGAATGGGCGACGGCCGACAGATGTTCAGCTGGATTCACATCGCCGACGTCATTCGCGCGATCATCCACGTCTACGAGAATCCGGAGATCTCAGGCCCGGTCAATATCGCATCCCCGTATCCGGTAACCAACACCGACATGATGCGGATGGTACGAGCGAAACTTGGCCGACAATACGGGTTTCCGACGCCGGGCTGGATGCTCGAGTTCGGCGCACGAATCATCCGCACCGAGGCTGAACTGGTAACGAAGAGTCGCTGGGTTTCACCAGGGGTGCTCGCGGACAGCGGCTTCCAGTATCAATTTCCGACGTTGGAGTCTGCGCTGAACCAGATCGCTCAAGAGACCCCGCGAGGGTTGCTTCCGGTTTCACTCGGCTGAAGTTCGGCTGCGATCGCAACCGCTCGCACGATATCCTGCTCGAGCAGATAGTGATTCAGTGCAATCGCAGCCTTTGATCCGGCAGCGGCGGCGGTGATCAACTGCGCCGGAGAATCCGACACATTCCCCGCGGCCCAGGCTCCAGGCACACTTGTGCTGCCTGCAGGATCAGTTACCACCCAACCATTTTCGTCGGCTTCACACCCCAGGTCAGTCAACAGATCGCCTCGCGGAACAAACCGTGGGCCGACAAACACTACGCTTCGCGGAATTACCTGACCGGAGGCCAGTTCGACGCCGTCCAATCTACCATCGCCAACCGACACGCCAGCCACATCGCCTTCGACAATGCGAATCCCCCTGGCAATCAGCCGCTCCCGTTCGGCTCCCGTCAGCTCGATACGGTTGGGAAAGAAGACGACATCCTCCGACCATTGACGCACCAACGACGCCTGATGAATGGTGAACGGCCTATTGCCACCACCGAGCACACCGATCGGGGAATCTCGAACCTCGTACCCGTGACAGTAGGGACAATGCAGAACGTCGACGCCCCAGCGATCTTGCAGCCCAGCGATGTTCGGCAGCTCGTCACGTAACCCAGTAGCAACCAGAACAGTCCGTGCCTCCAGCGACGCAGTCGCGTCGGTTTGCACAAGAAACCCACCGTCGTCCGTGCGCTCGATTCGGATTGCGGTGCCAGTCGTCATTTCGCTGCCGTACTCGAGAACCTCCTTGCGGCCGGCCGCAAGTAATTGCGTAGGACTCTCACCATCCCGCGTCAGGTACCCGTGCAGGTGCTCGGAGACACCATTGCGCGGGTTACCTGCATCGACGATCATCACTCGCCGCCGAGCACGAGCCAGAACAAGCGCGGCACTCAACCCCGCCGCACCGCCACCGACAATCACCACGTCGAACCTCATGTGCTCCCCCAGTCCGCAGATCGTCCCACCCGAGACGGTGGGCTATTCTGGCAATCTAGCAAATTTGTTTACCGGTTAACAAAGTTGAGGAATCGTGAACGAACCAACACTCCGCTCCCGTACCTGCAACCTCTGGGCCGAAAACAATCCCGACCTCGACACCTCGCCCATGGAAGTAGTCGCGCAACTCAAACGGATTACGGCGCTTCTCGAACTAGCAGTCGAACCGGTATACCAAACCGCGGATCTCACCGTGTCGGAAGTGGAACTGCTTGTGCCACTTCGATACGCCGAGGAACCGGTCACCGCGATTCGTCTCGCCGAACGCCTCGGTATGTCTCGGGCCGGGGTCAGCAAGGCACTCGCGCGACTCGAGAAGCGAGGATTCGTCTCCCGCACAAGCAATCCCGAAGACAGGCGATCTGCACTGATCACGATGACGGTCCAGGGAAACGCTGTCGTCGACGACGTCTTTCCTCGCGAACTCGCCGCTCACGGTGAATTGTTCACCCAACTCGGCCGGGACCGGGGGAAGGTCCTTGCCGCACTCGAGCGACTGGCAGTATCCATGGAAAGTGGGCTGAATCGAATGCCGGGCAAGTAATCGGGGTTACTCCTGCTCTCCGGTCCGCCCGCCGTACGTCGCAATCTTGTACTCCGTCGCAGCCAAAGACAACGTGAGCTCCTTGATCTGCCGACGAACGGTGTCTCGGCGCTCGAGCAGCATGTCGAGCCTCTCCGGAATTGTCCCTTCACCGGCGTCGACCAGTTCGACGTAGTGCTGCAGGTCGCGAATCGCCATACCCGAGATGCGCATGCGGGTCAGAAACACCAGCCTGCGAACAGATTCCGGACCGTACACACGATGTCCGCTCGAGTCACGATCGACCTCGACCAGACCGATCTTCTCGTAGTAGCGCAGCGTATGTGCCGAGACATCCAGCAGGTCCGAGACTTCGGCGATCGACATCGGCTCCTGAACGTCCCCTGCATCGACGAGTCGGTGAATCACCTCGATCGACATGGGCCCGTCCACTTCCCCAAGTGCCTCGAGTGCCTTACGCATCAAGTCTTCCGTAGCCATGACTCTCAGCCTAGAACGGGCGGACAGGGCCGGCAGCATCCGCGAAGTCTGCACTGCGAGCCAGGTCGGCCCAGACGCATACCTCGGCGAGATTCTTCCGATACGACGCGGAGACACGCTCCACGGCTTCCTTTCCGAGTGGCAGACGAAGTGGCACATTCTCGCTGTGCACAAGCGAGGTGATGATCTCTGCTGCTTTCTCCGGATCACCCTCCTGAACACCGTCTGCGGCCGCCATGTCCCGCAGAACGGGATCCAGCAAATCACGGTATTCCGATGATGATTCGGCGAAGCTCAGAACGCCAGGCGTGTTGAATGCTGTACGGAATCGGCTGGGCTCGACGATCATCACCCGAACGCCGAACTGCGCGACCTCACCGGCGAGAGCCTCCGACCAACCCTCGAGAGCGAACTTCGACGCCGAGTACGCCCCGACACCGGGAAACGACATACGGCCGCCTTGACTGCTCATCTGCACGATCGTCCCGCTGCCCTGCACTCGCATCGACGGGAGGACGGCGCGCACCAACGCGGCGGGTCCGATCAGGTGCAGTTCCATCAGATCCCGCAAGGTCGAATCGTCCACCATCTCCGCCGCGCCGACCATCCCACGACCGGCATTGTTGACCAGCACGTCGATGCGACCGAAGCGCTCGAGCGCATATTCGACGACGCCCGGAGCCGCTGCGGTGTCTCTGACGTCGAACGTCACCGCCGAGAACCGATCCGGATTCGCCGACGCAATATCTGCAACGGACTCGGGACGACGAACTGCAGCGACTACCGCGTCGCCCGATCGAAGTGCAGACAGTGCGAGTTCACGGCCGAAACCCTGAGAAACTCCGGTGATGATCCAGGTCTTTGTTGTCATGGTCGGCAACGCTAGGGGTTAGAGCGCGCTCCAACGCAAGCCTGTGGTTCTACCGCCGAACTACACGCCGGCCCAGAGCGGTCGTTCCCCGCGAAGGAAACCGTCGACGCCGGCTTTGAAGTCGTCACTGCTGTAGATCATGCTCATCAGATCATCGTTGTCGGCAATCACTCGGGTTCTGATGCGTCGCAGGGACTCCCGAATAGTCCAGACGGTCATCGGGGCGGCGGCAAGTAGATCGCGAGATACCTGGGCCGTCAGGGTCGCGAACTCGGACTCTGTTGCACAGTCGCTGAGGAAGCCGCTCCGCAGAGCCTCGCCACTCGACATCACCCCAGCCCGAGCGATCAACGACATCAGACGCGAACTGCCGATCCTGTCCGCCAGCAACGCCACGGAATGGATCGACAACGAGTTTCCGAGTGTGCGCGCGATCGGTAGGCAGAAGCGTGACCCCTGCGTCGCGATCCGCACATCGCACGCTGCCGACAGCAACAGCCCTGCTCCCGCGCACACACCGTCGATGACCGCGAGGGTGGGAACCCTCACTTTCTCGAGTTCGGTCAGTACGCCGACGAACCGGCTTTCGTAGTCGAGCCCGTCCTGAAAGCTCGAGAAGGTTTGAAGGTGGCCAATGTCGGAGCCCGCCGAGAACGCCTCTCCCCCCGCACCTCGGAGAGTGAGTAACCGAATCTCGCGGTCGGAGTCGGCGCGCCGGCAGGCTCCGGCAATGGCGTCGTACATCTGCGGGGTCAATGCGTTGCGCTTTTCCGGCCGGTTGAACACGACGTCGAGGGTCTCGCCACGACGGATGATCAAGATTTCTTCGTGCGTTTCAGTCATGACACTCACGTTATTTCCGGTAGAGAAAAGTCGAAACACATTGCACTTGAATATCTTTGCGAATTCTCGATGCAAAGTTGCAGATAGTGCGAACGGAGAAGCGTCGACGAGGCCAGGAGACGGTGATGCCAGAACCGAACCTCGCCGACGCAGTATCAAAGGGGCGTCATGCCACGACAGCAAAAAGTGTCATGCCACGACTGTGCGCTGTGGCACGCCCGAATACTGGCTCAGCGGCCTGATCAGTGCATTCGACTGCCCCTGCTCGATGATGTGCGCCGTCCATCCGGTGATGCGGCTCATCACGAAGATCGGCGTGAACATCTCGACGTCGAAGCCCATGAGGAAATATGCAGGGCCCGTAGGGAAATCGAGATTCGGCTTGATTCCGGTGGCACTGACCATGGTCTTCTCGAGGATCTCGTACATCTGCACCCACTTCTCGCCGTCGGTCGCTGCCGCGACGTCGAGGAGGGCCTGCTTCATGGTCGGAACACGCGAATCACCGTTCTTGTAGACGCGGTGCCCGAAGCCCATGACCTTCTCCTTGGCAGCCAACTTCTCCGACATCCAGGCTTCGGCGCGGTCGGGGTCGTCGATCTCGAGCATGTCGTGCATGACAGCTTCGTTTGCACCGCCGTGCAACGGGCCCTTGAGCGTGCCGATAGCAGCGGTCACTGCGCTGTAGATGTCCGAAAGTGTGGACGTCACAACACGAGCGGCGAACGTCGAGGCGTTGAAGGAGTGCTCCGCGTACAGGATCAGCGAGACCTCGAAGGCCTTCACGATCGCCGGCTCCGGAACAGCACCGAAGCACATGTTCAAGAAGTTTTCGGCGAAACCCAGGTCCGACTGCGGCGCGATGGGATCCTGACCGCGCCGGCGGCGGAAATCGGCTGCGACGATGGTCGGCAGCACAGCCGTCATCCGCAGCGCCTTGGCCAGATTGGCCTTCTCCGAGTTGTCGTCCTCCGCCGGATCCTCGGCGCCGAGGTAGCTGATCGCCGTGCGGACAACATCCATGGGGTGGCAGTTGTCCGGCATCTTGGTCAGGAGTGAGAGCAGTGAGCGGTCGGCACGACGGGCCGCACGCTCACGCAGGCAGAGTAATTCGAGCTGCTCGGGAGTCGGCAGTTCGCCGTACCAGAGCAGGTGCGCAACTTCTTCGAAGCTGCAGTTCGCGGCAAGGTCCTGCACTGCGTAACCGCGATACGTCAACGAATTCGTCTCGGGCACTACCTTGGAGATAGCCGTCGTATCGACGACAACTCCGGCCAAGCCCTTGTAGATCGTCGGAATCTGTTCGGTCATGTCCTACTCCCCTCCAAGCTGAAATTGAAAATGCCACTGTCGAATTCGTTGTAGCGCTCGTACTCGAGAATCTCGTACAACCTGCTGCGATGCTGCATTTCGCCGAGCAGTCCTTCTTGCGTGCCCTCCGCAAAAATCTCGCGCAGACCCTTTTCGATAGCGAACATCGCCAGCCGAAGGGTGGTCACGGGGTAGATGACGGCGTTGAAACCGATCTCTTCCAACGTCTTCGCCGAAATGAGATTCGACTTCCCGAACTCGGTCATGTTGGCGAGGAGCGGAGTGTCGACCGCTGCGCGGAACTTCTCGAAGTCGGCCTCGGTGGCAAGAGCTTCGGTGAAGATCAGATCGGCACCGGCATCCACATAGGCCTTTGCTCGCTCGATCGCCGCGTCGATACCGTCGATTCCGGCAGCATCGGTGCGCGCGCAGATGACGAAGTTCGGGTCACGACGCGCCGACACTGCAGCACGAACACGGCGAACCATGTCTTCGGTGGGCACAATTGCTTTGCCGTCGAGGTGCCCGCAGCGTTTGGGGTTGATCTGATCCTCGAGGTGCAGACCGGCTATTCCGTCGTCCTCGAAGATCGTGACCGTGCGGGCCGCGCTCATAGGTTCACCGAAACCGGTGTCGGCGTCGACGAGCGTCGGGAGGTCCGTGACGCGCGCGATCTGCTTGCTGTGGCCGGCGACCTCGGTCAAGGTGGTCAGTCCGATGTCGGGAAGCGCCAATCCGGCGGAGTACGCACCACCTGAAACGTAGACACCCTCGAACCCGATTTCCTGAATCAGTCTGGCTGTCAGCGGATTGATCGCACCCGGGAGTCGTTGAATCTTTCCGGACGTCAGCCCCGCCCGGAAGGCAATCCGCTTGTCGGCTGCAGACGTCGCTGCTGCGATGAGGCCCGACATCAGAAAAGTCCCTTGGCGACCTTGGGAGCCCGAGCGAGAACGTCTTCGGAAACGGTGAAGGTCAGCTGATCGAGTTCGCCTGCCTTCAATTCGGCGGTGCGCTGAGCCGCGTCGAGGAAGCGGTCCTGTTCGCTCGGCTCGATGACGCCCTCGGCGAGGGTGCGGAACTTCGCGACGTACTGATCGCGAGCGAACGGACGTGCGCCGAGCGGGTGCGCATCGGCCACCGCAAGCTCGTCGACGATGACTTCGCCGCTCTTCAAGGTGATCTCGGCGCGAGCACCGAAAGCCTTCTCGTCCGGATCCGTCGAGTGGTAACGGCGTGTCCATTCGGGATCTTCGCGCGTGGAGATCTTGTTCCACAGCTCGATCGTGTCCGCGCGCTGTGCACGCTCGGACGCGTAGGAATGTTCGTGGTGCCACGTACCGTCCTGTAGCGCAACGGCAAAGATGTACATCACCGAGTGGTCGAGGGTTTCACGCGAGGCGGTCGGGTCGAACTTCTGCGGATCGCCGGAACCGGTGCCGATGACGACGTGGGTGTGGTGACTGGTATGCAGGACGATCGACGCGATCTGGTCGAGATCACCGACGCGAGAACGCATCCGGCGAGCGAGGTCGATCGGCGCCTGGCTCTGGTACTCCGCGGAGTGTTCCTTCGTGTACGAGTCGAGGATGGCGCGCTTCGCCTCACCCGAACCGGGCAGCGGAACGTGGTACTCCTTGTCCGGGCCACCGAGTAACCAGGCGATGACGCCGTCTTCGCCTTCCCAGATCGGTGACGGTGCGCCCTCACCGCGCATCGCGCGGTCGACCGCCTCTACGGCAACCTTGCCTGCCAGCGCAGGCGCGTACGCCTTCCAACTGGAGATCTCGCCCTTGCGGGACTGACGTGTCGCCGTCGTGAGGTGCAGCGCCTGGCCGATTGCCTGGTAGACCGTCTCGGTGCCCAGGCCCAGCAAAGTTCCGATACCTGCCGCAGCCGAGGGGCCGAGGTGTGCGACGTGGTCGATCTTGTGCTCGTGCAGGCAGATAGCCCGAACCAGGTCGATCTGGATCTCGTAGCCGGTCGCCAGACCACGAATCAGGTCTCGACCGTCACGGCTGGTGTGCTGAGCGACGGCGAGGATCGGCGGGATGTTGTCTCCGGGGTGCGAGTACTCGGCGGCGAGGAACGTGTCGTGGAAATCGAGTTCACGAACCGCGACACCGTTGGCCCAGGCGGCCCATTCAGGCGAGAACGTACCGGGGATACCGAACACGGTGGAGCCCGGCGTATACGGATGCGAGTGTGCTTGCGCCCGCGCATTCACCACGGGACGGCGTACCAGGGAAGCTGCGGCAACTGCCGCGTTGTCGATGATCCGGTTGACGATCATGTCGGATGTGGCGTCGGTGACGTCGACGGAATCCGTCGCAACTTCCGCGATCTTCCACGCGAGGTGGTCTTCCTTGGGGAACTCTTCGGCAGAGCGGTGAGTGCGTACGAGATGCGTCTTCATCGGTCCTCTTCTCACGTTCTTCGGTATCTATTTGCACGCTACGCAGCTCATTCACCTCGGGATAGGCCCTCGCAATTGCCTATTTGTGCAATGACAATGCTGCAATGTTGCGAATGTTGCGAATAGCTTCTCGGTAGGGTGAACGCGATCGGCACCGAGGAGATTCGATGAAGAAGATGTACGCGGGAGCGCGGCTGCGACGGCTGCGGGAGGAACGAAACCTGTCACAGTCCGCACTGGCGAAGGCACTCGAACTCTCCCCCAGCTATGTCAATCAACTGGAGAACGATCAACGACCGCTGACGGTGCCCGTCCTTCTCAAGCTCAACGCCGAGTTCGATCTCGACGTGCAATTCTTCGCCTCCGATTCCGACGCACGCCTGGTTGCGGACGTTCATCACGCCTTGGCCGAAACTTCGGAATCTGGAGACGTATCTCTGGCCGAGGTGGACGAATTGGTGGCCCGCATGCCGGCGGTCGGACGCACCCTCGTGATGTTGCACCGCCGCCTTCACGCCGCGACAGAGCAGTTGGACCAGTTCTCGACGCAGTTGTCCGGCGAACCAGCATCCGATGTGTCACTCGTACCGATGCCCTACGAGGAAGTTCGGGACTTCTTCTACGACCGAAAGAATCACATCGCCGTTCTGGACGACGCTGCCGAACAGATGTTCCTGGACAACGGATTGTCCGTGGGCGCAGTGGATTTGCAACTGGCACGACTACTTCGCGATCAGCACGGCGTCACCGTGACGATCCGTACCGACGAACCCGACAAGCTCGGCCCCAAGCGTTACTACGATCCGAACAAGTCGGTCCTCACACTCGCCCGTCGTCTGTCGGCAGGACAACGCGCGTTCCAGATCGCAATGCAGTTGGCCTTCTTCACGCAGGCCGACGTGATCGATTCCCTTGTCGCCGAGGATGAATCATTGAGCGCCGAGTCCGCAGCGCTGGCTCGCGTCGGACTCGCACACTACTTTGCCGGCGCACTGCTACTCCCGTACACCCAATTCCTGCAATCCGCTGAGGCCTTGCGGTACGACATCGACCTGCTCAGCCTCAAGTTCGAGGTCGGCTTCGAGACCGTCTGCCACCGGTTGTCCACTCTCCAGCGTCATGGCCAACGCGGCATCCCCTTCTTCTTCGTCCGAACCGATCGCGCCGGAAACATCTCGAAGCGTCAGTCTGCTACCGCCTTTCACTTCTCCAGAGTCGGAGGCAGCTGCCCGCTGTGGGTCATCCACGAGGCATTCGCGAGCCCAGGTCGCATCCTCACTCAGGTCGCGAAGATGCCCGACGGCCGGACATACCTCTGGGTGGCGCGCACTACCCACAGCGGCGGACTCGGGTACCTCGCACCCGAGCGCAACTTCGCCGTCGGACTCGGTTGCGACATCGGCTACGCCGATCGCATGGTCTACTCACACGGAATTCAGACGGACGACCCCGCGACCATCGTGCCGATCGGCGCGGGGTGCAAAGTCTGTGACAGGCCAGCGTGCTCTCAACGCGCCTTCCCCCAACTCGGCCGCTCGATCTCCGTCAGTGAGAACAGCAGCAGCCACCTTCCGTATCCGCAACAATAGGGCGCAAACAGTAGGGCACACCGACTCCACCTGCAGTTTCCCGGAGCTACGACGCTCTTCTGCTTCCATGGACGTCATGCAACCCGATGCCGTGACCCCTCGTCGACTGGTTCTTCGCCGCCTTTCGGCCGTGGCCGGTGTGGCCGGCATCGTGACTGGTTTGGTTGCCTTGATCGCAACTCAGTTGGACGTCGATCACAACATCGTGATCGTTCTCGCGTCAGTGGCGCCCTTGTTGATGATTGCTCCGCTGATCGGTGCCGTCGTCTCGGGTATCGGGCGTCAGTGGATCGTGTGCGCCGCCTCGATCCTCGTCCTTGGGTTGTTCGGATGGTCTGTGAGCCCGCTGTACATCGGCGGAACTGGGGAGTCGACGTCTGCGAACGGTCCATCGATTCGAATCATGCAGGCCAACTTGATGGTCGGTGCAGCGGATCCGGAGTCGCTTGTGGCGATGGTCCGCGAACGCGAGGTCGACGTGGTGACGGTCCAGGAGTTGACGTACCAGGAAGCCGACGCGCTCAAAGCCGCCGGGCTTGACGAGGTTCTGAGCCACCAATTCCTCGTCCCGTACACCGACGGTGGTGGCGGGGCAGGAATCTACAGTCGCTTTCCACTCTCCAATCCGCGTAGCCTCGACGGATTCTCACCCGAAACGCTGTCCGCAGAACTGAATGTCGGCTTGGCGCAGCCAGTCACATTGTTCGCCGTGCATCCGGCACCGGCGTACATCTCACCGCCTTCGGTGTGGGCGGACGAGCAGCGAAGGCTTGGGTCTTACATGGACAAAGTCGCCGGACGGGACAACGTGATAGTGAGCGGCGACTTCAACGCGTCGTACTCGAACAAACAGTTCCGGAATCTTCTCACGAACGGATACACCAGCGCCGCCGACCAATTGGGTTCCGGCCTGATCGCGACCTATCCGACCGACAAGCGGTATCCGGCGGTGGTCGGTATCGACCACATCATCACGAAAGGCGCCGTGGCGACATCCTTGGAACGGATCGAGATCGAGGGATCCGATCACCACGGCCTGATTGCCGACATCACGTTGTCTTGAGTAAATACTGGATTGAGCAAGCACCGGGGCATGGTTGTGCCCCGGTGCTCACGTCTTCAGTTGTCGCGATTCACGCCGCGGTGGGCGGACTGTTCCCGCCGATCGGCCGCTGGAACGGATCAATCGACATCGGTGGATAGAACACCGTTTTCCGATCCGGGCCGATCTCCACCCGCCACTCCGTGTGATGCAGCGTCCGATGATGATGACCACACAACAAGACCAGATTATCGAGATCCGTTGGGCCACCATCACCCCAGTGAACAATATGATGGGCATCGCACCACCCCGACGGAGTCCCGCACCCCGGAAACGCACACCCACCATCCCGAACCGCAAGAGCCCGCCGCTGCGGAACCGTCGCCGTTCTCGCTTCCTTGCCGCAGTCGAGCGGAACACCATTCGCATCCAACAAAATCCGCGTCACGGTGCAGTCGCACGCCAACATCCGCGCGGTATCGATACTGATCGGGCCCACCCAATCCGTCCACGCGAAACCCAGTTCTTCGGTGGACGGCAGGAGGTCCTTCAACGCTTTGAGGTCGGTCATGTCTTTCGCCGACGCGGTCACCGTGATGTGCGGTTTCACTCCGCCCTCCATCGGACCCAACCCCGCCCGCTCGTACCGGCGCAACAACTCGCAAAACCCATCCGCACGCCGTAATGCCGGAGTACGCGTGTCCTTCACGCCGTCCTTCTCCGGCGTCGGCGCAGACAGACTCGACAACAACGTGATCAGACGCGCCCCGTTCACAGCATCCAGATCACCCTTCACAGTCACCCGCCCGTACAGGCCCTTCGACGCGTAGAACTCGTTACGCTCCGAATCCTCACCCACCGGAACCCCGTCCTCGCGCTTGCCGTACTGCTTCTCGATTCGACGGATCGCTGCTCGCACCGCATCACAATCGGCGATGTTCTGCGACGCCAGGCCAAGCAGGATCCCGCGAGCCTTGTCCACATCCGCCGGCGTCATGTTCTTCGGCGGATGCTGACAAAACGACGCAACCTGCCGCGCCTTCAACGCATCCACGTCACCACGGTGAAACGCATCGCCCACAACGGGTTCGAGCATCAACAACCGCGCCAACCCGACCAGCAGACTGCACTCACCGATCTCCAGATTCGTCGACCCGTGCAACCACTGCGCGATCGCCCGAAAACCCTTCCCACCGAGAACCTCACGGGAAAACATTTCCACGATCAGCAACACCATCCGCGATTGCAGCTCGTGCCGGACGCGCACCAGAGCCAGAACCTCACTCTTGAGGCCCTCACCGTCCAGCTGCCACGCTCCCCGACTGTCCACACTCAAAGCTTAATCGAACATACTTTCGATAGCCAGAGACAAACCGGACAACTTCAAACAGGTGGGTGGCTCGAGACCTATTGAAGTACAGGCTCGTTCACGACTGATACAGCGCTAGGTCGGAGTGACTATCGCAAAGTTCGGATCCGGCTCGTCGAGGTATCCGGCAAGTTCTGCGAGCTTCGCCGGGTCGCCGGAAACCGAGATGGTTCCATTCGCAATCTCGGCACCCAAGTCCACACCACCGAGCAGCACACCGAGTAAGTCGCGCCGACTCAAACTGAACACCGCATCCACAGACCCAGCATCTGCAGACCCACCTTCCACGTCGAAATGGATCAGAACTCCGTTGCTGAGTTCCGTTCGGTGAACGATGTTTTCGTCAGCGATGTTCCAATCGACGACGATGTGCGAGCCCGCTGCGCGCACTCCATCCACGCGCAGCGATACTGCATCGAAGACTTGACTTACCGACAGCGCTGCGGTGATGTCGGGCGCCGCGGCAACCGTGGGCGTCCCCACTGAGCCGTTGCGCAGTTCGTATGCACCGGTGAGGTAGAAGTTCCGCCAGGTGCCGTTCTCGGCGCCGTACCCGAGTTGCTCGAAGGTATCGGCCTGCAGATTCTTGGCCTCGACGTTGTCCGGTTCAGCGAAGACCACGTAGTTCACCACCTGCGCAACCCAGCGAAAGTCGCCGCGCTCGTACGATTCCCGAGCTTTCCGTAACACTTCTGCTGATCCGCCCATGAACTCCACGTGACGCTTGGCCGATTCGACGGGTGGATGCTCCCACAGATGCGCAGGGTTACCGTCGAACCAACCCATGTATCGCTGGTAGATGGCTTTGACGTTGTGACTGACGGAACCGTAGTACCCGTGCGTGTGCCACGCTTGCGCCAATGCAGTTGGCAGCTCGATCGATTCGGCGATCTCGAGACCGGTCCACCCCTGATTGATTCGACGAAGTGTCTGATCGTGAAGGTACCCGTAGAGGTCGCGCTGCAATGACAGGAACTCGGTGAGCCGTTCGGTCCCCCACGTCGGCCAGTGGTGGGACGCAAACAGAACGTCGGATCGTGAGGCGTAACGATTGATCGATTCCGTCAGGTACGCAGACCAGACGTGAGGATCTCGTACCAGGGCACCGCGAAGCGTGAGCAGGTTGTGGAGAGTATGAGTTGCGTTCTCCGCCATACACAGTGCGCGCAAATCCGGGAAGTAGAAGTTCATCTCGGACGGGGCCTCGGTTCCGGGCGTCATCTGGAATTCGATCCGAACGCCGTCGATCGTCTCCGTGTGACCTGTCTTCGAGATCGACACCGTCGGCGAAATGAGCGTCGGTGTGCCGGTTGAGGTGGTCTGCCCCAACCCGGCTCCGACGCTACCTCGGGGACCTCGGGGTAAGGCCGCTCCGTACATGTAGGCCGCACGTCGAGCCATTGCCGTTCCCGCATAGACGTTTTCCTCGACCGCGTGCTCCACGAGCCCGGTGGGTGCGACGATCACGCATCGCCCGGCGGCGACGTCGTCGTCGGTGGTCACACCTTTGACCCCGCCGAAGTGGTCGATGTGCGAATGCGTGTAGATCACCGCGACTACAGGTCGATCACCACGGTGTTCCCGGTACAGCGCGAGCCCGGCGGCAGCGGTTTCCCGGGAGATCAGTGGATCGATGACGATGATTCCGGTGTCTCCCTCGATCAACGTCATGTTCGACAGATCAAGTCCGCGAATCTGATAGATCGAATCCGTCACCGCAAAGAGTCCCTGCTTGGCGACCAACTTCGACTGACGCCACAAGCTCGGATTGACCGTTGGCGGGCAGTCCTCGTCAAGGAACGCGTAGGAATCGTTGTTCCACAGGACTTTCCCGTCCGAATCGGCAACCAGCCCCGGTTCGAGCGCGGCGACGAAACCCCGCTTCGCCTCGGTGAAGTCGGCGTCGTCGGAGAACGGTAGAGTCTCGGCGACTCGGGCGTTCGCGGCTTCGATTGCGGCCGATGCCGCACGTGGGTCGATCATAAGTCAGCCTTTCACGCCGAATTGCGGCAATGCGCATTGCCGCAATCGAGGAGAACAGCAGGGCTAGCTCAGCAACTGCGCCTTTGCCGCCGCGAACTCGGCATCGGTCAACACGCCGGACTGATGAAGCTGTCCCAACTCCTGCAGCTTGGAGACCAGATCGTCCGCGCCTGAAGGGGGAACGGACTGCACGGGGGCGACCTGCTGCTGCGGCGGCGGCTGTTGCTGCTGGTACTCCTGCTGATATTCCTGCTGCTGCTCGCTGGCCTTTCGTTGACTCCGTCGATCCATGGCGTTGGACGTCGCCTTTGCGGTTCCAGCCACTACCGCCGTGCGCGCCACCGTGCCGAGCAACCCCGGCCGCCCTCTGCGTCCACCTCGAAAAACCATGCCGAACTCCTTGGGTAATTGTCGCTACTGAAATGCTGCTTCGACCGCTGCGACGACTACCTCGCGCGGTATCTGAACGTGAAGGACTACGTCGCCGCCGCCACCGCGAACCGTCGACGCGAGCTCACGCGCCCACGTCTGCTCGTAGACGATGACTGCGGCGGACGTTCCTGGTTCGAGTGACTCACGGACCACGTCCAGGTCCTCGTCACTGATCAATGCCTTGGCTTCGATGGACAGAATCGCCAGTCCGATGTCGGTGAGATCTTCGTCGACGTCGATCTGCGACACCTGTCCGTCCGCGTCCTTGGCGATGTACACGAGGTCGAGCAGAGTGACAAAACCTCGTTCCACCACGTTCTGCAGCGCGGCGACAGCTTCAGGATCCACAGTTGAACCTGGGAATGCCAGCACCACGAGCTCGACCGGTCCGATGTTCATTGCGTCGTTCATCCATCAAGCCTGGTGGCTCGGACGCTTGGGAACCTCACCCGCAGGGGATGAATTACCCGATGCGATCGAGTTATTTGTTGCGACGAATGACTTCGCGAATCGGCCGTACGTGTACGCCTTCTGCTGCGAGGGCTCGCCGGGCTTTGCCTCGGGTGACGAGCACACCGACGATACCGAGAATCCAAACCGGATATTGCACCATCCAGGCGACACGGAATCCGTCGAACGTGTACCCGCCCATGTGTCCGAGGATGACGCCCATCACTTGAATCACGATGAGGGAAGCGAGGAATCCCCCGATGTTGACCATGCCTTGCGCGGTGCCCATCGCCGAACTCGGGTTCGACGTACGCGCGTAGTCGAAGCCGATCACCGAACCCGGTCCACCCACCGAGATGACGACCACCAGGATCGTCAACAACCAAAGCGGAGACGGTTCGCTTCGTGAAAGCACGATCGTCCACATGAGCGCGCTGGCCACCATGATGGTGAGAACCAACCACGATCGACGCATGGGATAGCGACCGGTGAGAATACCGAGGATCGGGCCGGCCACGATTGCCGAGATGACTGACAGCGTCAGCAGCGAGCCGACCGTCGTGGAGTCGAGGCCTTGAGCCGATTTCAGGTACGGCACACCCCACAGCAGCGCGAACGTCGTGATCGAGAACTGAGTCCCCATGTGGCTGAAGAACCCGAGTCGGGTGCCGGGCCGCATCCACACCGTCTTGATCTGTCGCCCGATCTCCTTGGCGCCGGCCGGCACGGCGACCACGTCGGCACCGGGAGGCGCGTCGCGGATGACACTCAACGCCAGCGCAAACGCCAACAGTCCGACAGCGGCAGCGCTGCCGTAGGCAAAAGTCCAGCCCGGTCCGGACAACAGCAACATGAACGGAAGCGCAGACATCACCTGGCCCAGCTGACCGAGGATGCCCGTGAACTGCGAGACCAACGGCACCTGCCGGGGCGGGAACCACTGCGGTACCAACCGCAACACCGAGATGAAGGTGAGTGCATCCCCGGCACCGACGGCAATACGTGCACCGATCGCGACGGGCAGCGATTCGGTGAAGGCGAGAGCCAACTGCGCGGACATCATGATGAACGCACCGACTGCGATCATGATCCGCGAACCGTAGCGGTCGAGGAGGACTCCCGCCGGAATCTGCATGCCGGCGTACACGACGATCTGCAGCACGACGAAGCTCGACAGAACGCTGGGCGAGATCGAGAACCGATCAGCAGCAGACAGACCCGAGACGCCGAACGAAGTGCGGTGAAGCACGGCGATCACGTAGGCAAAAACACCGACACCCCAGACCGACCACACTTTTTTCATCGGGTCTGTATGTTACTCCTGTCTTTCGCAAGGCTCAGGACATGATTATTCGCGGCCCTGAGACACCCAATTCAGATCGGCCGAACGGAAGCCTTCGGTGATCGCGGCGAGGGAGTCGAGGCGAGCGATCTGGTCTTCGCTCAAAACGATGTCCAACGCTCCGGCGTTTTCGGTGACTCGTGCAGCGAACCGAGTGCCGGGAATCGAAACGGAAGGCAACCCGTACTGGCGGCCCTTGGCATCGAGCCATGCCAGGGAAACCTGTGCAGGCGTCGCGCCGAGCTCCTCACCGACGGCGCGGACCACGTCGAGAACCTTCTGATTGGCGGGAAGTGCGGAGTCCGAGAAGCGGGGGAAGCGTCGGCGTAGGTCGTTGTCACTGAGCGTCGCCGCATCGAACGATCCCGCCAAGAAGCCTCGGCCCACAGGTGAAAAGGGCACGAACCCGACTCCGAGTTCCGCCGCGGTGGGTACTACCTTGTTCTCGACGTCACGGCTCCAGATGCTCCATTCCGACTGGATCGCCGCGATCGGATGTACCCCGTACGCACGACGCAGTTCATCGCCGGTCGCCTCGGACAGTCCGATGTTGCGGACCTTGCCCGCCTTCACCTGCTCCGCGATCGCGCCGACGGTGTCTTCGATCGGCACGTTCGGGTCGACCCGGTGCAAGTAGTAGAGGTCGACATGATCGACGCCGAGTCGTCCCAGAGACTCGTCGAGTGCCCGCGGCACGTAAGCCGGGTCTCCGTTGATCCCGCGCTGACCGTTGGCGATGTTGCCGACCAGACCGAACTTGGTCGCCAACTGCACTTCGTCCCGGCGGTCTTTGAGAAGCTCTCCCACCGCACGCTCACTCGAGCCCTCGCCGTACACGTTGGCGGTGTCGATGAACGTGATCCCGATGTCCACCGCATGGTGCAGCGTGGCGAGCGCCTCGGCCGGATCCACCGGGCCGTAGACCGGGGCGACGGACATCGCGCCGTATCCCTGGGCGCTGACAGTGAGACCTTCGGCCAGAGTGACGGTGGGGACGGTCATGAAAACTCCTCGATTCGACTGAGCGACAACCCCGACAGTCTTCACCGAATCGAAGCCTCACGCACCGATTAACGTCACGCTGATCGGGTTACCCTCGAGTGATGGCATTCGATTGGCTCGAACTCGTACTCACCGCCCACCGCGAATTCGGTTCACGACTCGCTGCGGTCGAGGACTGGAACGCACCCACGCCCGACTCCGACTGGCACGTTGAACACCTCGTCCGCCACGTCATCGAGGAGCAGCAGTGGGTACCGCCGCTCCTGGCCGGACTGACGGTCGGCGAGGCGACACCGGACATCGTTCCCGTCGGGGACGACCTGTGGACCGAATGGCAGAAGTACTCCGATGCCGCAATCAAAGCGTGGAAATCGACGGACCTCAGTGCCCACGTTCACCTCTCGTACGGCACGGTGAAGGTGGAACCCTATCTGCGCCAGCAGACCTCGGACGTCACGATCCACACCTGGGACCTCGCGCGAGCGGTCGGAGCAGACGAGCGACTCGATCCAGACCTCGTCGAGGCCGTCTGGTCCGACCTCGACGGGCAGCGCGACATGCTCGCCGAGAGCGGACTCTTCTCCGATCCCGTCGACCTCCCGGACGATGCGTCGTTGCAGGACAAGCTGATTGCCCTGACCGGTCGCGATCCTCGTTAGACGTTCAGCGACACACCCGTCGTGCGGGCGACGCCGTCCCAGCCGCCGGCAGGTGCACCGAGGCCGAGCAGAGCCGCAACCGTCGGCGCGACGTCGATCGTGCGAGCCTGCGTGTCGATCTTCCGTCCACCGTCCAGAGCGGGATGTCCGCCGCTGAGGAAGAACGGAATGGGCAGTGTCACGAAGTGGCCGTGGTTGCCGGGAATCGGGTTGGACAGTGGAGTCGGATCACTGAACCGCCAGCCCTGAGCGCAAAACGCAACGACGTCACCGGCATTGGTGCCGAGATCGAATTCGGCGGGGAGGTGGCTGGATTCGACGCCGTCCACACCATCCACGATCTGCTGAATCCGGCTGACGGCTTCCGCCCGTTCGCCATCGGGTCCGACGAAGTAGATCAGGTCTGCGCCACCGTTCTGGGCGATTCGAATCTTGCCTGCCAGCAACGGGTCCGCGTTCAGCGGTCGATCCAAGCCGATGAGCCGCGCGGGCTCCGACCAGTCCATCGAGTGGTCGGCCAACACGATCAGAATGCTCCGATTCCAGCGACCCGTGTCATGAAGGAAGTCGACGAAACGGCGAACCTGGTTGTCGGTGTTCTGAAGTGCAGCCGTGCGAGCGATCCGGATGGACGGACCGGACAGATCCAGGTGCCCGACCCGATCGACGTCACCGAGGTTGGTGAACGAGAGCCGCGGCGAGTTCCCGCCGACGATACGGATCAAGGCGTCGATCGTGAAGTTGTCCGGCGCATGCTCGGTACCGGGAACGAGCGGCTGCGGATCCCACACCAATGAGGCGCGGTCACCGAACAACCCGTGCAGGTAGTGCTTGGACAGCACACTCGCAGTGGTCAATCCGAGTTCGGTGCGTACCCGATCCAGAACCGTCGATGCCTGCAGGTCGGAAGGCCGATCGAGGTCCCGCTTCTTGTCGATGGCCGGATCGTAGACGGAGTTGGCGGGTACACCCGAACGCGCCGGCAGCACTCCCGTCATCATCGCCGTGTGGTTCGGCAGCGTCTCTGCGATCGTGATGGCACTGGCGTCCGGGTAGTGGATACCGCCGGCCGCAAGCCCGGTCAGCGTCGGGGTGAGCTCCGATCGCAGCTCGTCCGGCCGCATGCCGTCTACGACTATGACATGCACGTCCAGGTCTGGGATTCCGGCGCTGGTGGGAACACTCGCGCGAGCGGGCGTTCCGAGCAATGCCGTTCCGGCGACAACACTTCCACCGATCAGAACGCTACGACGCGAAACTTCGATACTCACTGGTCGACTCCTGGTCGGTACGAGGCCTGATCGAGGGCGGCCGAGGTGGGTGAGACTCTACTGCCCGCGCCTGCCGGCAGACGGTAGCTCACGGCGTAGTGCGCATTGCTCTGCGGATTGGTGAGATCGTCGACGTAGTACCAGTCCATCTGAGTACCTTCGCGGGCAATTTCGAATACGCCGTAGCCGTGCGAATCCAGTTCGACGTACCGCACGTGGCGGTTCACGGCCTTGAATGCTTCTTCTGCCGCAACGGTTACCGTGCGCGGTGGCACTTTCAGCATGTCGTCGATATTGGGCGACGTCACCGACGGGACGACGAACTCGGCGCCGACGGTCGGCCCACCCGGATAGTTGGCGGCGTTGGTCGGTAGGTCGCAGGCCCATGACGTGTGGATGTCACCGGTGATGAAGACGGTGTTGTCCACACCGTTCGAGGTGATCGCGTCGAAAAGCCTGGTGCGGTCGGCGGTGTACCCGTCCCACTGATCCGTGTTGTACGGGACACCGGCCTGCGGCACACCCACCAGTTCGGTCAACGCCGCGGTGGTCGCCGGTTCCAGCGGCGGGAACACGCAGGGCGTAATCATGACCGGATTGCCGACGACCTTCCACTGCGTCGGGGAGGTGACGATTCCGTTGGTCAACCAATCCATCTGTGCGCGTCCGGTAATGGTGCGCGACGGATCGTCGACCTGCTTCATGGTCGGTTGCTCGTCGCGGTAAGTACGCAGATCGAGCATCGAGATCTCGGCCAGATTCCCGAAGCGGAACCGACGATACAGCTGAACGCTCGAACCACTACCCGACGGGCGGACGGGCATCCACTCGAAATATGCCTTGGCCGAGTTGGCCTTTCGATCTGCCCAGTCACCTTCGACACCGGGAGTGTGGTTTTCGGCGCCGTCCCGGTACGCGTTGTCGGCCGATTCGTGATCGTCCCACGTGGTGATGAACGGGAGCTTCAGGTGCAGAGCTGCCAGATCCGGGTCTGTCTTGTACTGCGCGTGCCGAATTCGGTAGTCGGCCAGCGAAATGATCTCGTGGGCCGGCTCGTGAAGGCGAACGGATCCGTTTCTCGCGCCGTACTCCCCCTGCCCGTACTCGTAGATGTAGTCACCGAGGTGGATGATCGCGTCGAGGTCTTCGCGGAATGCGAGGTGACGATAGGCACCGAAATACCCCGCCTCCCAATTGGAGCAGGACACCACGCCGAAGCGGAGACGATCGAGATCTGCCGAGTTCGACGGAGCCGTACGGGTGCGGCCCACCGGAGAAACAGCCGAACCCGCAGTGAATCGGTACCAGTACGTCGTCGACGAATCGAGTCCGGTGACGTCGACCTTCGCGGTGTGATCGGAATCCGCCGAAGCAGCAACACTTCCGGACGCAACGACGCTCGCGAACCCCTCATCGGTCGCGACCTGCCAGTTGAGAGTCACCGCCGGCCCGACGCCGGAACCGGGCGTCGCGTCTGCCGTCGGGGTGATGCGGGTCCAGATGATCACCGCATCCGGCAACGGGTCACCGGATGCCACGCCGTGCGCGAAGCCCGGGCTGCCACCCGGAACCTCGGCACCGGCGTGACTCGCCGAAGCGACACCGAGACCTACTGCGCCGGCGAGGGCCGCCGATCCCTGCAGCAGGCCACGTCTGGATATTCGATCGAAGGCATTCGTGTGCACGCTAGGAGTGAACCCGCACCTGAACGGGCGTTCAAGAGAGCTTCGGGATGTTCACCCAGGCTTCGCCTGCGCTTCTCTGGAAGTTTGATCGAGTCGATCCCGATTACAACCGGTAATCGAGGGCCGAGCCTCGAACCACACCGACCTTGACTCCGATGTAACCGCCGAGTGCACCCCCGGCCGCGATCAGGATCCAGAACGCCGGCGGAAGCAGAGCCTCGGACCCGTCGACCTCGGAGAACGCGGAATAGCCTGCGATCAACGCGCCGAACAGGATGGGCAGTATCAGCAGAGCGGCAAAGAAAGTCACCCACACCGATACGACGAGTCTATTCACGACGGACGGCGTTTGTCGGCAAGTCGAGTCGCTCGTCTGCCGGAAACACACCCCGCTGACGCCTATGCTTGGAAAATGACCGAACCCGACATCAAGCCCAGAAGTCGTGACGTCACCGACGGACTCGAAAAGACCGCAGCGCGCGGCATGTTGCGTGCAGTAGGAATGGGCGACGACGACTGGGTCAAGTCGCAGATCGGCGTCGCCTCGTCCTGGAACGAAATCACGCCATGCAACCTGTCCCTCGATCGCCTGGCCAAGGCCGTCAAGGAGGGCGTACGGGAAGCCGGCGGGTTCCCTCTCGAATTCGGCACTATCTCCGTCTCCGACGGCATTTCGATGGGGCACGAGGGCATGCACTTCTCCCTCGTCTCCCGTGAAGTGATCGCGGACAGCGTCGAGACCGTCATGCAGGCCGAGCGTCTCGACGGATCGGTCCTTCTCGCCGGCTGCGACAAGTCGTTGCCCGGCATGATGATGGCGGCGGCCCGCCTCGACCTCGCCAGCGTGTTCCTCTACGCCGGCTCCACCCTCCCCGGCGTCGCCAAACTTTCCGACGGCAGTGAGCGGGAAGTCACCGTCATCGACGCGTTCGAGGCGGTTGGCGCCTGCTCGCGTGGGCTGATGAGCCGCGCCGACGTCGACACCATCGAACGGGCGATCTGCCCGGGCGAAGGCGCGTGCGGCGGCATGTACACGGCAAACACGATGGCCAGCGCCGCCGAGGCCATGGGAATGTCGCTGCCCGGCAGCGCTTCACCGCCCGCACCGGATCGTCGCCGCGACGGCTTCGCCCGCGAGAGCGGCAAAGCCGTTGTCGAGCTCCTGCGTCGAGGCATCACCGCCAGGGACATCCTCACCAAGGAAGCATTCGAGAACGCCATTGCAGTCGTCATGGCATTCGGCGGATCCACCAATGCGGTGCTCCATCTCCTCGCGATCGCGCACGAAGCGTACGTCCCGCTGACGCTCGACGACTTCGCTCGCGTCGGCGCGAAGGTCCCGCACCTCGCCGACGTCAAGCCTTTCGGAAAGCACGTCATGACGGACGTCGACCGTATCGGCGGCGTCCCCGTGATCATGAAGGCATTGCTCGACGCGGGACTCATGCACGGAGATTGCCTGACCGTCACCGGTAAGACCGTGGCGGAGAATCTCGCGCACATCACCCCGCCCGATCCGGACGGCAAGGTCCTGCGGGCGATGAACAAGCCCATTCACCCCACCGGAGGCATCACGATCTTGAAGGGGTCACTCGCGCCCGGCGGCGCGGTGGTCAAGTCGGCAGGATTCGAGTCTGATGTATTCGTCGGCACTGCACGGGTTTTCGAACGCGAGCGCGCCGCGATGGATGCTCTCGAGGACGGCACCATCACCGGCGGTGACGTTGTCGTCATCCGCTACGAAGGCCCGAAGGGTGGTCCCGGCATGCGCGAGATGCTGGCCATCACGGGCGCGATCAAGGGCGCGGGTCTCGGCAAGGACGTCCTGCTGCTGACGGACGGACGATTCTCGGGCGGCACCACCGGCCTGTGTGTCGGACACGTTGCGCCCGAGGCCGTCGACGGCGGTCCCATCGCGTTCGTTCGCGACGGCGATCAGATCCGGCTCGACGTGGGTACCGGACAACTCGAATTGTTGGTCGACGACTCCGAATTGGAAGCCCGCAAGAAGGGCTGGGAGCCGTTGCCGCCTCGCTACACACGTGGTGTGTTGGCCAAGTACTCCAAGCTCGTGGGATCAGCCTCGGGTGGAGCAGTGTGCGGCTGATCCCAGCCCGCCGCTAGATCGGCCGGTACCCGGCGCCGACACCTCCGTGGGCATTGATCGTGTCCACGATGGAGGTCATGTTGGTGCCGAGTTCCGGCCCCAGGCACGGCACCCAGAGGTAGGCGTTGACCATCGCGACCAGCGTCGTCCCGACCGTGACCGGGGCTCCCGAATCACCGTGGTCGACGCAGATCTGAGTCCAGGTGGATGCGTCGGCGCTCAGGTCTCCCCAGACGACGCCGCAGGTCGTGCCCGTCGTACGGCCTTCCTTGCAGGCTGTAGCCGGGAAGCTGGCTGGAGCGCCGATCGAGGTGATGGTTGCCGCGCCCACCGTTCGAACTGGTGTGACCTTGCCCGGATCGAACTGGATGACCCCGTAGTCCAGGTCCGGGTTCGACTCGACGAACGTGCCGACCACGCCTGCGTCCTCGTTGCTTTCCGGGATCACGAACGATCCAGGACCACCGCAGTGACCTGCGGTGATACCTACGAGTCTGCCGCCGTTGTCGTGACCGATAGTGGTCAACGTACAGACCAGCTGATTGTCGATGATGATGCCCGAACCACCACCCATGGGCGTGGGTGCAGCAACCGCATTGCTGCTGACGATGAACCCGAGTCCGAGTGCCAAGACCAACGCTGCCAGAGCCGAAACAATTCGCTGCAACATCACAATCTCTCCGCCGGTAATCTCCCCGCTGCAAAAAACGCATACCCCGGAAAGTGCGGACCTACGCAGCGTTTCTAGTCGGTAGCTCCGAGCGCTTCGAGCATCTTGCGTGCCTCCTCGAGCTGACGACTCAACTCGTCGACTCGCGCTGCAGCCATGTCCCGTGCAGCGACGATGATGGACTCGACAGCCTCGATTGCGGTGGGCTCACCCAACTCGCGGACAGCTCGCTCGACCGCATCGGGTGCGACCGGAACTGCTTTGCCCGGACGCTTGGCGCCCTGTGTGACCGTCACGCTCCAGTCGTTGTCCGCGCCGGCATGGATGGTGACGCTGATACCGGCCGGCAGTTTCTTCGCACGCTTGACGGCCGGACGAGGTGTCGCGGCAGGGGCAGCAGTGGCAGTCGGTACCGGAGCGGGTGCAGGCTGCGCACGCGGCTTCGGTCGAACAGGCTCTACGAGTGGCTCCATCAGGGGCTCGGACTCCACAACTGGTTTGGGCCGTGGCGCCGGTTTGGCCGGTGCCGCGGAGACGCGGTTTATGCGCAATTCCTCTGCCTCGAAAGGCAATTCGTCGTTGACGCCTTTGGGGCGGATCATCACGGTGTTGCCGTCCACCGACACGACTTTCGCCGAGGTACCGGCTTCGATCCCCAGGCTGGGAGTCGCCTCGCGCAGATAGACGGTGGCGCGCTTGCCTTCGGCGACAGCCGTGGCGAGCGCTGCCAGATTGTCCGCAGTGAGGTGATCCGGCGTTGATGCGGCAGCGCCGGAACGTCTACGGGGTGGCATGCGCAGGTCCTTTCAGAAGTATCTCGTGCATTTCGGTATCGACAGTGCTTTTCTCGGGGCAACTCTTGCACAAGCCACCGACGTGTTGACTCTCACCGCCCGCCTGAGCCCGAGGATCCGTAGACGGTTCGGCCAATTCAGTACTGTTCTCGGGGCACCGCGTGGAAGATGGTGGACAGAAATTCGTTGCGGCAATAAGGAGCACGGTGAGCAGTTCGGAGTCAGAGTGGATCGACGAGGTCACCGAACCCGCCCCTGCTGAATCTCACGTTGCCGAACCTCACACTGCTGATCCGGTCGACGTCGATGCTCATCTGCTCAGCCGGATTCAAGCCGACATCGAGGAGTCCCTCCTCGGCGGACCGCGCTGCTTCACGCAATCGCAGATCGCGGAATTCGCCGGTGTGACACGCGAGCGTGCCGATCGTTTGTGGGTCGCGATGGGCTTTGCCGTCGACGAGGATCCAGACGCCGTCATGTTCACCCAGCAAGACGCCAACGCCCTCAAGACGATCATCGACATGGTCAATCGAGGAGTCATCTCGCAGAGCAGTGAGGTGGCTGCCGCCCGTTCACTGGGGCAGTCGATGTCGAGGTTGGCTGAGTGGCAGGTCTCGCTGATCAGCACACACATCATCGACCAGCTCGCCGACTCGGCAGATCACGAGCCCGAAGCGATCCGGAAGATCGTTCTGCGCCTCGGCGCCGAGATCATTCCCGCTGTCGAATCTCTGCAGACGTACGTATGGAAGCGTCACGTCGCGTCGTCGACGGGCCGCAACGTGGGAAACCCGGGCGAAGAAGTAGCGAGTCGTGTTCTGGTTGTGGGTTTCGCCGACATCGTCGGGTACACCTCGCTGACCCGCGGCCTCGACTCCGCCGAACTCAACGATCTGCTCGAGCGGTTCGAGTCCGCGTCCACCGAAATCATCGGTCGCAACTACGGCTGGGTGGTCAAGACCGTCGGTGACGAGGTCATGTTTGCCGCTGAAAGTCCCCACCACGCCGCCGAGATCGCTTTGCAGATCCAGCAGGCGGTCCTCGCCGATCACGACGATCCGCAGCTTCGGGTGGGTCTGGCCATGGGGCCGACGTTGGTTCGCTTCGGAGATCTCTACGGTTCGGTGGTCAACAAGGCCGCGCGTCTCACCAGCTCTGCTCGTCCCGGCACTGTGCTGATCGACTCCGAGCTGGCCACCCAGCTCGGCTCGGACGCCAATTTCAAACTGCGACACCTTCGTCCGCGACGAGTGCGCGGCATCGACAGGCTCGAGCAGTACGTGCTACGCCGCAATCTGGAGCCGTGAGCTCTCAGCTCGACACTCCGCGTGCAGCCAGAAAGTCGTCCACGATCTGCTCACACGCAGCCTCCCCGAGAGGCGTCAGCGTGGCCAGCTTGGTGAGCACCAAAGGTCCGACCAACTGAGCAAGTGCGACGTCGTAGTCGTACTCCCCCAACGCGTCGATCGCGTCCGGCGAGCGCAGGATCCGATCGAACGCGTGTCGGTACTGCTCGAAAACCGTCTGGCGCAGCGATCGCAATTCGGGCTTGTCCGTGGACAGGGCATCGACGCTCGAATAACCCTTCAGTTCCGGCCCCAAGCCGAGCCAGCACATCGCCGTCACCTGGATCGGTGCGCTTTCGATGGCCTTGGCCTGACTGGTCAACAACTCGAGCAACTGCGCGCGGAGATCGCCTTCACCGGACATCTCCGGCACCGGCGGCAGTAGACGTGCAAATGCCGCGGCGAGTAACTCCGTGCCGCTGTCGAAATGGCGGTACAGCGTCGCACGCGCGACGTTGGCCAACTTGGTGACGGCATCGATCGTCACGGCGTCGACGCCGCCTTCTGCCAGCAGCGTGGTCGCTGCGTCGAGCAACCTGGACCTGGAACGCTGTTTGCGCGGGTCCTCGTCGTTTCCCTGCTGTTCGATTCCCTGCTTGTCGATTCCCACCGTCACAACTTCAGTTATACCCACTTGGGGGTTGTGGAACTGCTGTTCTTGTAACGATACTGATGGTCTTGTTTCTATCGGGAGGTTTCGTGAGTAGCGATACGACGCTCGAACAGTCCACGTGGACCATCCGACAGATCTGGATGCTGACGGTCGCGTGCTGCGCCGTCGCGCTGGTCGTCGCAGCGATGGCCGCTCTCAACACGGCCCTTCCCGACTTGGCCCGCGATACCGGTGCAACACAGAGCCAGCTCACGTGGATCGTGGACGGGTACACGCTCACGCTGGCTTGTCTCTTGTTGCCGGCGGGCGCACTCGGCGATCGATACGGTCGACGAGAACTGCTCATGTTCGGACTACTCGTTTTTGCTGCTGGCTCGTCGATTCCGGTCTTCGCGGACGAACCGTCGTGGGTCATCGTCTCCCGCGTGATATCCGGCGTCGGCGCCGCATTTGTCATGCCGGCGACGCTGTCTCTACTCACTGCAGGTTTCCCGCCGGCGCAGCGTGCCCGCGCCGTCGGAGTCTGGTCCGGCGTCGCAGGGTCCGGTGCAATCGCCGGACTCGTCGTCTCCGGGCTACTCCTCGAAAAATGGTCCTGGCATTCGATTTTCGTCAGCCTGGCCGTCGTCTCGGTCCTCATCCTCGTGGTGTCGTTCACGATCGTGACGTCGAAGGACACGGAGGCAACTCCACTCGATCTACCTGGTACAGCGCTGATCGCCGGCTCGATCGGACTGTTCGTCCTGGGGATGATCGAGGCGCCGGCCCGTGGTTGGCTCGATCCGGTAGTTCTCGCGTTGCTGGTCGGCGGAATTGCCATGACAGCAATCTTCAGCTGGGTCGAATTACGCACTCGCCACCCACTTCTGGACGTCAGACTGTTTGCCAATCGTGCATTCGGCAGCGGCGCAGCGTCACTGACCCTGCAATTCCTGGCGACTTTCGGCTTGTTCTTCCTGATCGTGCAGTATCTGCAACTGGTGCTCGACTACTCCCCCCTGCAATCGGCGCTCGCCCTCATGCCGATCGCCGTGCCGGTGATGGCCCTGTCCGTGGTTGCGCCCCTGCTGATTCCGCGTATCGGTCTACGCGCCCTCACCGCAACCGGTGTCGCCTTCCTCGGAACCGGAATTGCACTCCTGACGCGCTTGGATGCCAGTTCGACCTATGCCGAAGTCTGTGTTCCCTTGGTAGTGGCCGCTATTGGATTGGGTTTGTCGACAACCCCCGCCACTGCTGCCATCGTCTCCAACGCACCGGACTCCAAACAGGGGGTTGCCTCAGCAGTCAACGACGCAACCCGTGAGATCGGCTCCGCCATCGGCGTTGCACTGGCGGGAAGTATCCTCGCCGCCGGCTACGGAAATTACGTCCAGCCCGCGGTCGACTTGCTACCCGAACCGGCCAAGGAGCCGGTATCCGGTTCTCTGGCCGCCGCTCTCCACGTCGCCGAAGCAGCCGGGCCGCAGGGTGCCCAGTTGGCCGAATTCGCCCGTGAAGCCTTCATCAAAGGCATGGATCAAGGAGCACTCACGCTCGCTGCGATCATGTGGGTATCCGCGATCGTTCTGGGATTCTGGGCTCCGGGTCGTCAGCGAGACTGACCGCCTCGTCGGTACGCCGGGGCCTTGGTCGTCTGCTCCGACTGCAGAGTCTGCAGGAGGGGCATCGACCGGAGCGGCACCACAACCGAGAGAACCATGACGCTGGTCGACCGGGTGGCTATCCCCGACCGATTCAGTTCGAGCAGCGTCGCTTGCAAATCCTCGTGCGACGCAGCGGCAATCCGGCACAGCACGTCGCCGGAGCCGGTGGTGGCAAAGGCTTCGAGCACACCGGGGATTGCCTCGAGTTCCGCGGTGACGGTGTCGAGCGCCCCCTGGGCGATCTGCAAAGTCACGAATGCTTGTACTCCGAAACCCGCTGCAGCCAAATTGATGTGCGGCGCGTATCCGGCGATGACGCCCGCATCTTCCATCCTTTTCAATCTCGCCTGCACTGTCGCCCGCGCAACCTTGACCTGACGCGAAAGCTCCAACGCACCGGCTCTCGGGTGCTTGTTCATCGCGTCCAACAGAGCCAGATCCACTGCGTCGAGATTCACGTCCGCTCCACTCGTCGTTCAACTATGCAAATTGCCTACAAAACAGTGCCACCATCTTTGCATTCCGGCGCTGTGTCTACTTTCAACTACCTCCGTTGACTACCCAACCTCTGAAGGACTTATCTGTTTGTACTGGCAGTGCCGAACATAACTCGAGCACCGCGCTGTGTACATCGCACTCAGAGGGGACTCACCATGACCGTCGAACAGACTCTCACCGACGACGAACAGTTGGCCGGCCTGGATCTGGAGCAATTACGCCAGCTGGTCGGACTGGTCGAGTACGACAGCGATCACGATCCCTTCCCGGTGAGTGGTTGGGACGGCCTCGAATGGATCGTCGGAAACGCCACGCAGACTTCACATTTCTTCCAGTCCGCATTCGGCATGGAATTGGTGGCCTATTCAGGCCCGTCGACGGGAAACCGCGACCACCACGCGTTTGTACTCAAGAGCGGTGCCGTGCGCTTTGTCGTCAAAGGTGCTGTGGATCCGACAAGCGAGTTGATCGCGCATCACAGCCGTCATGGCGACGGCATCCGCGACATCGCGCTCAGCGTCCCTGACGTGGACAAGTGCATCGCGCACGCCATCACCCAAGGTGCGACGGTGTTGAGCGAACCGCACGACGTCACCGACGAGCACGGCACCGTTCGCCTGGCCAGCATCGCGACGTACGGCGAGACTCGGCACACCCTCGTCGACCGTTCCCGCTACACCGGCCCTTACCTTCCCGGATACGTCGAACGGACGTCGTCGTACCGCAAGCGTGACGGCGCGCCCGAGCGCATCTTCCAGGCCCTCGACCACGTCGTCGGCAACGTCGAACTCGGCAAGATGGACCAGTGGGTCGACTTCTACAACCGGGTCATGGGATTCACCAACATGGCCGAGTTCGTGGGCGGCGACATAGCCACCGACTACTCCGCGCTGATGAGCAAGGTCGTCTCGAGCGGCAATCACCGAGTCAAGTTCCCACTCAACGAACCTGCCATCGCGAAGAAGCGGTCACAGATCGACGAGTACCTCGAGTTCTACCAAGGTCCCGGCGCTCAGCATCTCGCACTTGCGACCAACGACATCCTCGGAGCAGTCGATGCTCTGGTCGACGAAGGAATCGAGTTTCTCTCTACTCCGGCTTCGTATTACGAGGATCCCGAATTGCGCGCGCGTATCGGAGAGGTTCGAGTTCCGATCGAGGAATTGCAGAAGCGAGGCATCCTCGTCGACCGCGACGAGGACGGCTATCTTCTTCAGATCTTCACCAAGCCGATCGGAGATCGTCCCACCGTGTTCTTCGAGATCATCGAACGCCACGGCTCACTGGGATTCGGACTGGGAAACTTCAAAGCCCTGTTCGAAGCGATCGAGCGTGAGCAGGCCGCGCGGGGCAACTTCTGAGGTAGGTCAGCTGTTTTCGGTCCACGCCCAGACCACCGCGGGTCGCCCGGTGGCACTGACCCGGACTCGTTCGTCCGTACGTTCCAGCCCTGGCAACGCTTTGAGCGTCCGGTTCAAATTGCCCGGGTCCGGACGCACACCGGAAAGCTCCTCCGCCACGGCCAGCGCGTACGACGCCGGAAACGACGGACCCAGTAGTGCCCGCGTGAATGCCTGATCTCGCCACAACAGGGTGTCAGCAAGGATCGGGCGGGTATCGGCGACTATCCGATTGTGGTCGAACGCAAGGTCCCCCGGGTTGTCCCAGCTCACCCATTCGGCCGAACCCGGCACCTCGTCCGACGAGATCACTGCCCACATCGTCACCGAGAGCGTCGGACCGCGGGGGTCGCGATTGGGTTCGTCGAACACGGTCAATTGACCGCTGACGAGGATCTTCTCGTCGGGAATTCCGAGCTTGGTGGTCACGGCTCGCCTGGCGGCGTCCTGCAACCGCTCACCGGCGCCCAGCAGTACACCGGGCAGCGCCAACTGCCCGGTGTACGGCTCCGCTTGCCGCGGAGTGACGGCAAATCGCAACATCCCGGGTTCCGGATTGCCGAACCGGAGCGCGATGACATCGATCGAGACAAGTGACTGGTCCACACCGTCCATCATGCAGGCACTGGGCATCGCATCTGACGATCGACCCGGTCGGCACCGTTCGCGGTCAGCACTACCGGCGCACCCATTTCCTCGCTCAGATACCGGGCGAAATCCTCCGGGTCGGCCGGAAGTTCCTTCGGCACGATCCCTACGGCTTTCAGGGAATCTGTCAGCGCCTGCTGGTGATCGAGATCCTTCCACTCTCCGACGGGAACGAACGGCAATCCTTCGTACGCGTGCACCCCGTGGATCGGGATGCCTGCAGCCCGCGCGCGATCCATCGCATCGAGATGAGTAAGCGCCAAACCGTCGACGCCACCGCTCACCTCGATTGCGTAGTGCAACAACAACTCGTCGAAGTGGCCCGTCCGGAATCCGCCTTGATACTCACCCGTCCCGTTGTGCAACTCGGGCAACACCTTCGCCAACTCCGGATCCTCCGTCGGGAAGGGCCCAGCTCCGTGTCGTGTCATGTAGGTGCGGGTGACGCCGAGTACGTAACTGTCCCGGCCCAACTCGTCGATCATTGCTCGCGCGTTGGACGGCTCGACCGTCGACCACGTGGTGTGTGGGTGAAACCCCCGCCACTCGTCGAGAAGGACACCTTGTGCCCCCTCGAATACCAGACGACCACCGGCACCCAACGCGCCCAGCGCATCCGGGTCGGCGATGTCCACGACGGCACCGAATTCCGCGTACATGTCGACCATGTCGTCGATCGGCGGAAAACCGTGGCGACTCTCCGCGATCAACGGTCCGTAGAATGTGACCAACGCCGACAACTTACGACGCAAGGAGTCAGGTCGCCGGCAGTCTCCCACCGTAGGCGCATTCGCAACTTCGAGCGCGTACGCCGCGGTCTCACCGATCCCCTTGCCACACGAGCCGTGTCGGTTACCGCCGCGAGCATCCTCACGGGCCCTGTTGGCGGCCACGTGAATCGGCGTCGTCAACAATGCGCGCGCGTCGATCCGTATCAAATCGAACGGATTTCGAACTCCGAGCGCTTCCAGAGCACGCGCCTCCCGGGCGAGCGCGATGGGCTCGACCAACACGAATCTCGAGAGAAACGTCGGGACGCCGGACAGCGTTCCCGAACCGAACTGCGAAAACGTGTGGTGGCGCTCGCCGACCGTCACGTTGTGCGCTGCCTGTGCCCCACCGTTGAAGCGGACCACTGCGGCCACACCCAAATCGGCTTGGTCGGAGCAAAGCCAATCGACGGTTGCTCCCTTCCCCGCATCTCCGAACCCGAGGTCTACGACGACGATATCGCGGTCTTCGAACGGCTCCATCATGCTCTCCTTCTATGCGAAATCAACATCGTCCGTATCGGTTCCGAGATCGTGGGGCAACCCGGCCACCGTCGCGGTGCTGCGCCCTGGAATTAGAGCGAGAGCCTTGCCGACGGTCTCGGCTTCAGCTTTTGAACCGATGTCGCAGAGATCCGCCAGTCCGTCACGCAGGTCGATGCGGTCCTCGCCGATTCCGACCGTCAGCGCGATCAGTTCGCACACCGCAGCGGGGTCGTCGAGTTTGACGAAGCGTTCACCGAGCAACTTCTTCCAGTGATCCGCGATTTCCGGATCGTTGAAGTACGACGACTGATCTGGCAGAACGAAGTAAACATTCCATCTTTCTTCGAGTTCACGGTAGATCGACGAGACCGATACGTCCTGACGTACCTTGTCGCCGATCACCGAACGGATGTGACGAGCCGAGAGCCGCGGCTTGTTCAGCTCGTCGCCGATGATGAAGAGGTAGCCTTTCCTTCCGCGCTTCTCCCAGGCATCCGTACTGCTGTGGCGCGCCATGAAATATGCTGCCAATTCATAGCTTTCCGACTTCTGTCCACCACCGTTGCCCTCGAGGAAGATCGTCCGAAGCTGCTCGTCCATCGCGTTACCCGACTCGAACTGGCCGACTTGTAGTGGCACCTGATCGGAATCGGCGTCGCCGATACCACCGAACAGAATCTGCGGATCATCCGCGTATCCCTTGCGTTGCAGCAGCCCGTGCAGCTTTCCGAGCTTGTCCTGCATGATTCGAGGAACAGCGCCCATCGAGCCGGTGACATCGAAAAGCACTGCTATCGGGAGAGAATCGGGGTGCCCGGCCGAGTCTCGGCATTCACGCTTGTCGACGCCGAAGGGGTCGAGGGTCGGGTCCGCTTTCCAACTGCTTCGCGGACGCGACCGAAGCGAATCGGTGTAACCGAAATCGTCGACACCGCGTGCGGCACGAAAAGTCTTGCCCGCCAAATAGGTGTTGTCGTCCCAGTTTCCGTAGCCCATGACAATCACTGTCCTTTCGTGGATGGAACGGCGAACGGACGAAATGTCCGCTGGCCATAGAGAAGATCGAGGAGTTCGTCGAACTCACCCAGTAGGTCGACCGCGTCGGGACGCAATCTCGGGTTGTCCTGCATGCAGCCGTCGGCGAACACCTTCATCCGTTCGTGGGTCTGCTCGCCCAGCATTCGGAGCATCAAATGATGAGCCATGTAGACGTCCCAGGCCGGAGACGCTCCTTCGCCGAGTTCCGGTGGGTACGAATCACGATCGGAACCGATCGTCGCCACCGGGCGGCTGCCCGTACGGGTGCCAAAGGACCAGCCGACCAGCACCACCCCGTGCCGATCAGGCTCGATCAGCACGTTCTCCGCGGTAATCGCGGTGTGCACCCAACCAGTCGCATGCGCTGCTGCCAGAGCCCGAAGTAGCCGTCGGTGCATCCACGCCCAGTCCCGTGGATCGAGGCCACCCGGATACGCCTCACGGACGTCGGCGAGACTCACAAAACCTTCGGTCAGATCGTCCAGCACATCGATCTGACGTCTCGTGCCGCTGCCCACATGGGTGATTCGATCGATCAATCGCGGGAAGTACGAGACTGCCCAACCGGCTTCGCACGAATTCTCGATGTCCGTCAGCACATTCCCTTCGGCCTCGATCATCGAGTTCGCCCGAGGGTTTCGCGGAATCTTCAGTACGACACCGGCATCGGACCGGTACAGGTTAGCGACCGAGCCGCGCGCTACCAGTCCACTCAACATGTACTCGCCCCGCTCGCCGACATAAACGGGTCGAGAATCTGCCGGCTCGAACTCCGCTGTCCAACTGCGGTAAAGCTCGTTCAATCGAGATGTTGCGGCCGAGTATCGCACCCGATCTTCGGGCTTCGCCCGGTCCGGATGAATGGCTGAGGCGAGCCGATGAAAACGACGCTTTGCAGCGCGGCGGGAGTCGAGATCACTGGGGACTCCCCCGAACACATCAGCCGAAACCTTGGCCGTCTCGACCGTTTCGAGTGCAGTGTGCGTCGTTTTCATGGTTTTAGTCTAAGCGACTAAAACGAAAGCGGCAAGAATGCGTATTCATCCGAGTACATGCGCATCACATCAGGACACAGCAATCACCTGTCGGCACCGAGGGCTGAAACAGCTTTGCGTAGCTCGATCACTGCCGGACTGCTGTCGCCCTCACGGGTACACAGATCGATCGAACATTGCTCGATATCGGAAATGCGCACGAAACTGATATCCGAGCGGGTGTAGTACTCGGCAATGGTTGCTGCCGTTATCACCACCGCCCGACCGTTGGCGACAACCTCGAGCGCTTCGTCCATCGTGCGGACAGAGGGACCGTACCGGACGGGTACACCACTGGGGCGCGGGTCCACCGACCACCATTTCACCCATTCGGGTGGCGCACCGTCACTCGAAACCTGCACAGTCCCATCTATTTCAGAAATCTCGATGCTCGTACGGCCCGCCAGTTGGTGTCCTCGAGGCAGGGCCACCACCCGCGGTTCGACGCCGATCCGTTCGAGCACCACACCGTCGAGCACCGGCAGTGGAGGGCGCACGAAGGCGGCATCGACGGTCGCGCTCGCCACCGCGGAAACCTGTTGGGACCAGTCCAATTGGACCAGCTCCACCTCCGCATGCAACGAATCGATCACCGCACGTCCCAAACTTCCGGCCGCCCCGTTGATGAATCCGATCCGCAACCGCCTGGCCCGCCGACGCTCGAGTGCGTCGAGTCCGTTCATCGCGCGGACGGCGAACTCGAGAGCGGGCCGTGCATCCGCGACGAACACCTCACCCGCGGCGGTGAGCACCACCGGGTGCGAACTGCGATCGATCAACTCGACTCCCACCTGCTCCTCGAGTCGACGAATCTGCTGACTGAGAGCAGGCGCCGTGACGAACAACCGGTCTGCCGCTCGTCCGAAGTGCCCTTCCGCCACGACGACGAGCAACGAGGACACCAACCGCAGATTCAGATCTTCACCTCTTCTCGCCTTTTTCATTACCGTCCATTCGGTTGTCTTAGGCCGCCGTTCGCCAGCAAAGTGATGACCATCACGGTATCTGAACAGCGGAGTTAAGCAAACCGGCAATTGTCGAACGAAGTTCTACATGTACAGCGAATGCCACGTCAGGTCACAGTTGTCGCAGATCCGGACAGCCCGCCGAATCCGCGAAACCAGGAGATGTGATGAGCAAGTACGAGCACGAATTCGTCCACATGATGGATGGCGTCGAAAAGCAATTGGAAACCATCGACAATCCGCGGCACCAGAAGATCCTCCGAAACTACCGGCGCCACGCATTGCTCGAGGTCTCCGGTCGTTACAAGGAAATCCTCTCGCCCGACATGACCGTCGAAGAACCCGTCTACCGGTTGTTCGAAGACGGGCAGTCGATTGTCCTCGACGGCATGGACGCCGTCACCAACTTCTACCAGTCACTCGCCGAGACGGACACCCTTGTCATGTGGACCGGACAGTCCGACTTCGCGGTCTCCGACAGCGGATTCTCGGGTGAGACTCTCTTCAGTCAATTCGTCCCAGGATCGATTCTGGGAGACGGGGTGTTCGGCGCGGTGCACGAATCGGGTGGATCCACCCCCGCAGCCCCCGAACAGTCGTCGGACATCGACCCCGACGGTTGGTATCTCGTGCGTCGGACCTTGGCATTTGTCTGGCCGTACGACGAGCAGGGGCGACTCATCGGTGAGCATGTCTACGAAGATTCTGCTTCGAAAGTCGTGACCAAGGTGGACCCGAGCGAGGTCATCACTGCGGCGCGCGCAGCCGAACTGCTTGCCCCACTGCTCGAAACGCACCTGCCGTGAGCGCGCCCGTAGCCATTGTCACCGGCGCAGCTGCCGGGTTGGGCGCCGCTATTGCCGAGCGCCTTGCGGAGGACTTCGGCACCCTGCTTCTCCTCGACATCGAAGAGGCCGCACTCGCCGACACCGCAGCACGCCTGGAAAGCCTTGGCGTAGCAGTCCACACGGCACGATGCGATGTTCGACGTGAAGGTGACGTCAAGAACGCCTTCGACGTGGCTGCATCGGCCGGAAGCCCGACTGCACTCGTCAACGGCGCCGGAATCGGCGTCTTCACTCCGTTCCTCGAGATCACCGAAGACCAGTGGGACAACACCTTTGCGGTGAACACCAAGGGCAGCTTCCTGATGTGCCGCGAATTCGTGAGCAGAACCGAGGGTCCGGCAGCGATCGTCAACATCGCGTCGATCGGTGCCCGCTTGGGCGGTGACATGCTCGCGCACTACGGACCATCGAAGGCCGCCGTGATCGAGATGAGTCACAGCGTCGCCCGGATCGGTGCGACTCGAGGACTTCGCTCGAATACGGTCATGCCCGGCCTGATCCTCACCGACATGTGGCTTCGAACCATCAAGGAACTGCGTCGACGCGATCCCTCGCTCACAGATGTTTCCGATGCTGACGTCTTCGATTCTTTTGTCGCACAGATGGTTCCGATGGGTCGAGCTCAGACGCCCGGAGACATCGCCGAGATGGTCGCCTTCTTGCTCAGTGACAAGGCTCGCAACGTCACCGGCCAGACGATTGCCGTCGACGGCGGCGCCGTGATGACCTGATCGGGTCGATGGCGGTCAGCCCCAGCGCGACTGGCCGCCGTCGAGCGGGATCGTGGCACCCGTGAGGTACCCGGCGTCTTCGCTGACGAGGAAGACGACGGCACGACCGATGTCGGTCTCGGGGTCTCCGACGCGTCCCAGCGGAATACCTGCGACAAATGCCGCTGCCTCTTCGGGATTCTTTTCCATCCACCACTGCAACGCGGGAGTCTTGGCGTGCGGGGCAACATTGAGAACGCGAATGTTGTCCTTGCCCCATTCGCAGGCGGCAGCGCGGGTCAACGAGCGCATGCCTTCTTTGATGGAACCGTAAGCGCCGTAGTTACTGGCATCCCAGCGCACCGCCGCCGAGGTGACCATGTTGATGATGACGCCACCGCCACGACTGTTCATGTGGGGGTACGACGCCTGCATCATGCGCAGGGTGGCGAGCGGCCCCGTCGCGAAGGAACGCTCGAAGTCTTCGTCGAGCACGCTCAAGAGCGGGCCGGGCTTGCAGTCGTTGGCGTTGTTGACCAGGATGTCGATTCCGCCGAACAGTTCGACGGTACGGTCCACGGCGTCGGTGATGTCGTCCTTCTTGCTGACGTCGCAGACCACCGCCTCACCGCGCGCACCGATGTCAGCCAGTAGTCCGCACGTGGTGTGCAACTTGGATTCGGTGCGGCCGGCAACGGCGATCACGGCGCCCTCTTTGGCCAAGGCCAGGGCAATCCCCTGCCCGATTCCCTGACCCGCACCGGTGATGAGTGCAACTTTGCCTTCGAGCTTGCCCATGTGACTACTCCAATGTCCGTCGACGCAGAGGTCCCTTTTGCGGGAGGGACCGGTCGATTCTGGTGACTGCCGCTGTTTGTCGTCTACACTCGACCTACAAAACAACCAAGCACTTGCTTGACCCTAAGTTGTGCGACCACGTCGCGTCAATCACATTGGGCGGCAATTCAGCTCGGCACCGCACCAGGAAGGCTCCACCGTGACACTGCCCAACCCCGTCGATTTCAGCGGACGCTCGGTGATCGTCACCGGCGGCACCAAAGGCATCGGCTACGTCATCGCCGAAACCTTTCTCGCCGCGGGTGCGAACGTGCTGGTCTGTGGCCGTAACGAGCCCGAAAACCTACCCACCGCCGACGGTCGTAGCGCAGCCTTTCGCGCCACGGACGTCCGCGATCCCGCCGACGCCGCAGCCCTCGTCCAGGATGCCGTCGAGCGCTTCGGCCGTCTGGACGTCCTGGTCAACAACGCCGGCGGCTCCCCCGACGCCGACGCTGCGACGGTGTCACCCCGCTTCGTCGAGAAGATCGTGGCCCTGAACCTGTTGGCACCCTTCAACGTTGCCCAGGCCGCAAATGCAGTAATGCAGACTCAGGACGACGGCGGCGCCATCATCAACATCGGCAGTGTCTCGGCGATCGACCCGCAGCCCGGAACCGCGGCGTACAGCGCAGCCAAGGCAGGCCTCCTCGTTCTGACCAAGGCATTGGCCCTCGAATGGGCGCCGAAGGTCCGGATCAACCACATCACCACCGGCCTGATCCGTACCGAGGCTGCCGCCGAGGTCTACGGCGCCGACGGCGGCGCTGCGGTCACCAGGACCATTCCGATGGAGCGCATGGCCGTGCCGGCCGATATCGCCAACTCCTGCCTGTTCCTGGCGAGCCCGCTCTCCTCGTACGTGAACGGCGCCGACATCGCCGTTCACGGCGGCGGTGAGTACCCGGCTCGCTACATGGCGACCCACCAGGATTGAAACAAATACGAAGCAGCCCCTGAGCGGATTCGCTCGGGGGCTGCTTCTTCGTGTGAACAACTGCGGGGCGCGACGAGGGGTCAAGCACCCCGCAGTTGAGTCTGGAGGGACTAGCGAGCGGAGAAGCTCACTCGTGCACCGGAAATCGCTACCTGATCACCCTTGGTGACCTGGAAGGCCAGGTCGTCGGGAGTTCCCCACGCAACGATGGACGGCGCTTCACCCGGATGGATTGCCGCAGCGAATCGACCCTCGAGGCTCACAAGGTCCGCCGGATGCACTCCGGCGACCCGGGCAAGCTCGAGCGTGCTCGCGGCCAACGTGCACAGGCCGTGCATGATCGGACGCGGCTGGTTGATCCGCGCCGCAGCCTCGGGATCGATGTGGATGTGGTGCTTGTCGCCCAGGAGCCGGTACATCGCCGTCTGGTTCTCCGCTGTGGTCAACACACCGGTCAACAAAGGCTCGCCGGTCGGCTCCGCCGGACGTGAGGGTCCACGTTCTCCGCCGAATCCACCGGCACCGGGGGCAAAAAGTGACCAGGTCGCGACGAAGTATTCGCACTCCACCTTCACTTCGAACACGGCCGCTGCGCCCTTGTCCCACACCTCGCCGACCGAAGCCTTCAAGGTCACGTCACCGCTACGCGGAAGCGGAGCAAGCACTTTCAGCTCTTGCGAGCCGTGCAGTGCCGTCGAGGTGTCGAAGGCGCCCGCCGAACCCAGAGCGTCGGGAGCCCACTGCGCCAGCGTCAGAGCAAAGGTCGGCAGTACCCGAAGCTGATCCTCGAAGACGAGGTCCAGCTCGGTCGCCTTGGCGCCCACGGCAAGTGCGTACAGGATCGCGTCGCGCTCGGTGTACGACACGGTGCGGGTCCCGAGATCGGCTCCACGCCAATCGCCGGCGGTCTTCGCAGCTTCCGAAGTTGTCACTGTCTTTTCCTCTCTCAAACAGCGCCGAGAACGAGACCGCTGGTGGGTACTGCTGTTCCGGCTGTGACCAATACGTTTTCGACGCCCTCGGGCTGGTTGGTCGACGTGCCTCGCACCAGTCGCACACCTTCGGCAATTCCGTTGACACCGTGCAGGTACGCCTCGCCGACCTGACCACCGTGAGTGTTGGACGGCAGGCGTCCACCGATCTCGAGGTTGCCTTCGCGGATGAAGTCCTTTGCTTCGCCTGGCTTGCAGAAGCCCAGTTCTTCGAGCTGGGGAAGCACCAACGGAGTGAAGTGGTCGTACAGGATCGCGGCGTTGATGTCGTCCGGTGTCAGGCCGCTCTGGCCGTACAGCTGACGAGCAACCAGGCCCATCTCCGGGATACCGGAGATGTCGGGCCGGTAGTAGCTGGTCATCATGTGCTGATCCTTGCTACTGCCCTGAGCGGCGCCCTTGATGACGACGGGCTTGTTGGCCAGATCCTTTGCGCGCTCGGCAGAGACGATGACCAATGCCTGGCCGCCGTCGGTTTCCTGGCAGCAGTCGAGCAGGTGCAGCGGCTCGGCGATCCAGCGCGAGTTCTGATGGTCCTCGAGCGTGATCGGACGCTCGTAGAACCAAGCAGCCGGGTTGTTGGCGGCATGCTTGCGCGCCACCACTGCAACTCGTCCGAAGTCCTCACTCGTCGCACCGTACTGGTGCATGTAGCGGCGGGCGAACATGGCGACCCACTGAGCGGGAGTCGACAATCCCTGAGGAGTCATCCACGCATACGCGGCGCGGTCAGCCGTGCTGTCCATCGGTCGATCGTGTTGGCCCAGGCCGTAGCGCACACCGGAGCGCTCGTTGAAGGCGCGGTAGCAGACCACGACGTCGGCAACACCCGTCGCAACTGCCATGGCTGCCTGCTGCACGGTGGCACACGCAGCGCCGCCGCCGTAGTGAATGCGCGAGAAGAACTTCAGCTCGCCGAGACCACAGTTGCGAGCCACGATCGCTTCGCCGTTCGTCTCCGACGTGTAGGTGGACAGACCGTCGACCTCGGACGGATCGATACCGGCGTCAGCGAGTGCCGCGACGATGGCCTCACACGCCAACTGCAGTTCGGTGCGGCCGGAGTTCTTGGAGAACTCGGTGGATCCGATGCCGACGATGGCGGCGGCTCCCGAGAGTGGGCTGATCGCCATCAGGGCCTCTCCTCTTCCTTGAAAGCGACTGCGACGGTGCCGGATGCATGGTTGCCGAGGCTGTTTGCACCCTGCACCTTGACCACGACCACTCCGTCTTCCTTGGACACGACCTCACCGGTCATCGTCATGGTGTCACCCGGGTAGTTGGGCGCCCCGAGACGAATGGCGATGCGGCGCAGGGTCGATGCAGATCCGGCCCAGTCCGTGACGTATCGACCGACAAGACCGTTGCTCGTGAGGATGTTCATGAAGACATCCTTCGAGCCACGCTCCTGGGCCAGGCTCGGATCGTGGTGCACGTCCTGAAAATCGCGAGTGGCGATTGCCGTGGCGACGATCAACGTGCGGGTCAGCGGGATCGCCAACTCGGGCAATGCCTCTCCGACAACGACGTCTGCGTAACTGCGACCGGCAAGTACGGTCATGCGAGCACCTCCACACCGGATGCGAGCTGCGCACCCAGACGCGCCAGATCGGAGCTGGAACCACCGAGGGTGGCAGCAATCTGCTTGCCCCACAACAGGTGACGGTGAACCGGGTAGTCGGTGTCGACGCCCATGCCGCCGTGAACATGCGTGGTGCGATGCACGACGCGCTGTCCGCCGTCGGTAGCCCACCACTTGGCGACCAGTACCGAGGTGCCGAGATCCAGTCCCTCGGAGATGCGCCAGGCGGCCTGCCACAGTGTCACGCGCATCGCTTCGAGATCGATGTAGCAGTCAGCGAGTTGATGATTGACGGCCTGGAAGGTCGCCAGCGGACGGCCGAACTGCTTGCGGCCGTTCAGGTACGTGACGGCCTGCGCGACTGCACCCGAGCCGACGCCCCATTGGATTGCGGCCAATGCCAGCTGAACGCGGTCGATCAGCCACGGAACCGTGGTGCCGTCAGCCGCACCGATCAGCTGCGCGGGGGCACAGGCAAAGGTGACGTTGGCACAGATCTCCCAACTGGTGGACTGCGTCTGTTCGAGCGTCACTCCCTCGGCACTCAGGTCGACCAGCAGCAGTGCCGTACCAGTGGAAGCGGTTGCCGAAACGAGAGCAAGGTTCGCGACGTGAGTCATCGGCACTACTGCCTTCTCACCCGTCACGGTCCAGTTGCCGTCGGCGTCCTGCTCAGCCGTGGTCAGTGGGTCGCCGCCCGTGTACGGACCGAACTCTTCGAGACCGACGGTCAGGAATCGACTGCCGTCGGCAACTCCCGGAAGGAGTTCGGCGCGAAGGGAATCAGAGCCGAATTTGTTGACAGCCAATGCTGCAAGGGTCGTTTCCCAGATCGGCACGGCCGCAACGTGACGTCCCTGCTGTTCGAGCAGTGCGTACAGCTCGGACAAGCCGAGGCCACCGCCGCCGAACTCCTCCGGCAGGGCGATACCGAGCAACCCGGTGCTCGCGAGCTCACGCCACAGTTCACGGTCGACGCGCTCGGCGGAGAGTTCGATCTCCTTGGTGCGCTCGATCGTTGCCTTGCTGGTGAAGACCTCGTCGGCCAGTGCGCGAATTGCTTCCTGCTCTTCGCTGAAATTGAAGTCCATCAGTGCTCCTCGCGTACGGCCGGCCGGAACGCGGGAAGCGTCAGATCCGGGTCGGCGTCGATCCAGTCAAGTTCCACGGGCATGTCGACCACGACATCTTCGGGCGCGATACCCACCATGTTGGCGATCAATCGGGTTCCCTCTTCGAGTTCGATTACCGCAACGATGAGCGGGTAGTCGAACGCGTCGATCTTGGGGTGATGATTGACCACGAAGCTGTACACCGTGCCACGCCCCGACGCGTTGATCGTGTCCCACTCGAGCGACTGGCACTCGCCGCACATCGGGCCGGTGGGATGACGCAACGTCTTGCAGGACGTGCAGCGCTGGATCACCAGACGGTGCTCCTTGGCCGCTTCGAACCAGAAAGCGTTGTCCGCGTTGAGAGCCGGACGCGGACGCAGTGCACGAGGAGCTTCGGGCGCAGCAGATTCCTGAGGTTTGAACCGCAGCGTCCGCCACCGCTGGGTGCCGACAACCTGATCGTCACCGTTGCGGTAGGTCTTGAGCGTCGTGACGAAGTGTCCGACACCGAGGCCGGTCTTCTTCTCCGGCGAAATCGACTCGATGACCTCGGTGTAGTTAACGCGATCGCCTGGGCGCAGTTCGGCGAAGAACTCCTGATCGGAATCGGTGGCCACGACAGAGCTGTAGCCGGCTGCGTCGAGGGTGGCGATCAGACCGGTCCACACCTGCGACGGGTCGTTGCCCGCCATCTTGTCGGTAAAGGTCCGCATGATCCAGACCTGAAGCATCTGAGCGGGAGCGACGACGCCGTCACGACCGGTGGCGCGGGCAGCGTCGTCGTCGAGGTAGACGGGGTTGGTATCGCCCATGGTCTCGGCCCAATGCCGGATCATGGGGATGTTGACCTCGTCTGGCCCCCAGGTGGTGGGAACAAGCGTCTGGCCTACAAAAGCGTCGAGTTGCGCCGAAATGTCGCTCACTTGACCCTCTTTTCGCGAACGAGTCCCAAGCCGATGGTGCCGACCATGTCCCGCAGAACTTCGTTGACGCCGCCGCCGAAGGTGTTCACGACACCCTGACGCGAGATCTGCTCGATCTGACCGGCAAGCAGAGCGCCCGGAGACTCGGGGCGGATGCGACCGGCGGAGCCGAGAATTCCGAGCAGGGTGCGGTAGACGTCGACGTGAGTCTCGGTCCCGTACGTCTTGGTGGCACCGGCGTCGGCTCCGGAGAGCGTGTCCTGTGCGACGGCTGCCGTCATCTTCCAATTCAGCAGTCGCATGGCCTCGAGCTTGGCGTGTGTGCGAGCGAAGTCCTGTTGCACCCACGGGATGTCGATGGCGCCGTTTTCCTTGGCCCAGTCCAGGACCAGGTTCCACAGACCGTACGTGCGACCACCGATGGCCGCCAGGCCGATTCGCTCGTGGTTGAGCTGAGCCGTGATGAGCTGCCAGCCGCCGTTGACCTCGCCCACAACGTCCTTCGACGGAACTCGAATGCCGGAGTAGTACGTGGACGTCACCATCAAACCGCCGACGGTGTTGATCGGTGACCACTCGAAGCCTGCATCCTCGGTGGGGACGATCAGGATCGAGATTCCCTTGTGCTTGGGGGCATCCGCGTCGGTGCGGCAGGCCAGCCACACGTAGTCGGCAGTGTTGGCGCCACTGGTGAAGATCTTGTTGCCGTCGACGATCCACTCGTCACCGTCGAGAACCGCACGAGTCTTGAGTGACGCAAGGTCGGTGCCGGCCTCGGGCTCGGTGTACCCGATTGCGAAGACGATGTCGCCGGCCAGGATGCCGGGCAGGAAACGTTCCTTCTGTTCTTCGGTGCCGTACTTCATCAACGTCGGTCCGACGGTATTGACCGTCACGAAGGGAAACGGCAGACCTGCGCGCTGAACCTCGTCGAAGAACACGAACTGCTCTTCGATGGAGCGTCCCTGTCCACCGAATTCCTTGGGCCAGCCGATACCGAGCCAACCGTCCTTGCCCAGCAACTTCACGATCTCGCGGAAGTACTCGCCACCCACACCTTGCTCGCCGGCCGCGCGACGCTTCTCTTCCGGCAGCAGCGCCGCGAAGTACGCGCGCAACTCCTTGCGGAGCTCCTGCTGCTCGGGCGATTCCCTCAGATCCATCGCTGTTTCTCCTATGGCATTCATGGCTGGCAACTCTTGGCCTGGACGCTAACCAGATGCCCAGGTGGGCGCTGTGAGTGTCTCGATGAGCGGGAAGCCGAAACATGAGCGGCGTCACATAGGGTGAGATATGCGCATGGACTCCTCGGATCGCGTCGCTCTCACCGACTTGGCCGCCAGGTACGCACAGGCCGTCGACCGCCGAAACACCACTGCACTTGCGGCTCTCTTCACTGACGACGTGGCATTCGTCTTGCCGCCGGCACTGAACGGAACGGGTGCGCCGACGGAGATACGTGGGAACTCCGTCGTCAGCAGTTCGGTGGTCGATGCCGTCTCACATCTGCACTCGACCCGGCACATCGTCGAGCAGCAGATCCTCGACCTCGACGGCCCCACCACCGCACACGGTGAGGCTTACTGCTCCGCTCACCACATCTATCCGCGGGGCGAGGGCCACCGGGACAACCGGATCGAGATCCGTTACCAGGACAGCTTCCAAAAGGTCGACGGCACCTGGCTGTTCTCGCGTCGTGAATTGGTCGTCGATTTCGCCGAGGACGTTCCGGTCATCCTGCTCGGACAATAGGTACATGAAAAAATCGCGGTGATTCTGTATCTCCTCACGGGAGGTTTACCGGGCTAGCGTTCAGCAACTGTCACGCCATCTCGGCGTGCGTTCGGCTATGTCTTGGAGATTCACATGTCACGCTCGCGCACCAGAAGATTCCTCGCTGCCTTCGCAGTGGCCGCCGTCGCAGTCGGAACCGTAGCCGCGTGCTCGAGCGACAACTCCTCCGACGAGAACGCACCTCTTCGCATCGTCGCTTCTTCGGTTCCGCACGCCGAGATCCTGAAGTTCGTCGAAGAAAAGGGCCTGCTCGGTGACACCAAGATCGAGGTCAGCGAGATCACCGGCGATCTCGACGCCAACGAGGTGCTCGAAGCCGGAGACACCGATGCCAACTTCTTCCAGCACGTGCCGTACCAGGAATCGTGGTCGAAGGAAAAGGGTGTCGACGACCTGGTCGCCGTGGCGAAGGTCCACGTCGAGCCCCTCGGTGCATATTCCAAGAAGGTCACCAACGTGGCCGACCTGCGCCAGGGCGCAACGGTCGCTTTGTCCAACAACGTGACGAACTTCGCCCGTGGGCTGTACCTGCTGCAGCAGGCCGGTTTGATCAAGCTCGATCAGCAGTTGGGCGCCCCCGGCACCGACATCACGCAGATCAGCGAGAAGAACATCATCGACAACCCCAAGGGACTCACGTTCACCCAGGTCGATCCCCCGCAGCTGCCGCGCACGCTCGACGACGGAAATGTCGATCTCGCAATCATCAACGGCAACTACGCAATCGAAGGTGGCCTCAACCCGGCCAAGGACGCCCTGGTGCTCGAGAAGGCCGAGGGCAACCCGTACGCCAATGTCCTGACCGTACGCACCTCGCTCGAAAACGATGCGCGAGTACAGAAGTTGGCCGAGGCATTGACGTCCGCCGACGTCGCGACGTTCATCGAGCAGACCTATCAGGGCTCGGTCATTCCGGCCAGCGCTACCTGATCGAGACCCGTCATGGTCTTCTCGATCGAATCGGTCTCCAAGGAATACCGCAGCGGCACACAAGTTCTGCATGCACTCGATTCCGTATCCCTGAAAATCGAAGACGGCGAAATCTTCGGCATCATCGGCAAGAGCGGCGCCGGCAAGTCGACTTTGCTGCGCTGCCTCAATCTGCTCGAACGCCCGACTAGTGGCCGAATTCTGTTGGGCGACACCGATCTGACCGCGCTGAGTCCAGCGCAACTGCGCGACACACGCAAGCGGATCGGGGTCGTGTTCCAGCATTTCAACCTGCTGCATTCCCGTTCGGTCGCCGCCAACATCGCCTTCCCCCTCGAAGTGGCGGGATACTCGCGGGCAGATCGACGTGCCCGCGTCGACGAGCTGATCGAGTTGGTGGGCTTGGAAGACCGACGTGACGCCTTCCCCTCGCAACTGTCCGGCGGCCAGAAACAACGCGTCGGCATCGCGAGAGCCTTGGCGGCTTCACCCGACGTCCTCCTGTGCGACGAGGCCACGAGCGCCCTCGACTCGGACACAACCGATTCGATCCTCGACCTGCTCGCCGATCTCAATCGACGACTCGGTGTGACCATTGTTCTGATCACCCACGAACTCAACGTGGTTCGACGGATCTGCCATCGCGCTGCGCTGATCGATCAGGGCCGCATCGTCGACGAGGGAACGCTCACCGAACTGGTCGCAGACCCGGACTCACCCCTCGGAGAGGCGCTACTGCCGACCGGAACGGTACGAACGTCCACGACCGGAATTCCGGCGCTCCTCACCTTTGTCGATTCACTGTCCACCTCACCCGTGATTTCCCAACTCTCACGAGATCTCGACGTCGACGTCACCGTGATCTCCGGCGGTATCGAGGACATCGGATCCCATCAGGTCGGTCGCCTTCGCGTGGAGTTCGCTTCACACACGGGACTCGTCAGCAACGAAGAGACAAGAAAGTCTGTCGAAGAACATCTTTCGCAGCGCGGAGTGAAGGTGACGTTCTCATGAACAAGACGTCCTGGCAGGATTCCCTGGGCGAAGCATGGGAAGCCCTACTCGACACGCTCTACATGGTCGGTGTCTCGTTCGTGCTCACCGTGATCATCGGTATCGCTCTCGGTGTTCTGTTGCACGCGAGCGCCCCCGACGGAATCCGTCCCAACCGCGTCCTCAATTCGGTTCTGGGCACCGTGGTGAACATCGGCCGTTCGCTGCCGTTCGTCATCTTGTTGGTGCTCCTCATCCCGGCAACGAGGGCGATCGTCGGAACAGCGCTCGGCGCCACGGCAGCGATCGTCCCGCTGACCATCGGTTCGGTGCCCTTCTTTGCGCGCGTCGTCGAGAACGCCTTGCGTGAAGTCGATTCCGGACGCGTCGAGGCAGCGCGGTCCATGGGCGCCACCGACAAAGACATCATCACCAAGGTGCTACTGCCCGAATCCGTACCGGGATTGGTAGCAGGAGCAACCCTGACGGCGGTGATGCTGATCGGCTTCTCGGCCATGGCAGGTGCCATCGGCGCCGGTGGACTCGGCGACTTCGCAATCAAGTACGGCTACCAACGATTCAACACACCGGTGCTGTTCGTCGCAGTCGTGATCTTGATCGTGCTGGTGCAGGCAATCCAGTCGACCGGCGATCTCGTGGTTCGTTCAATGGCGCACAAGCGGTAACTGATCAGCTCGAGACCATCGCGATCGCTGTTCGCAGTCCGCGCCGCTTACCCGTCTGCGGATCGACGCCGAACACTTCCTTGATTCCGCCTCGGATGCGGAACTTCAACTCCGAGTGCGTCTCCGGAGCGTCGTCCTGGGAAGCCGAGAGAAACCTGTTGGGCAGCGACAACTTCCAGATGGTGCGCAGAGTCAATCCGTACTGCTTCCACAGCGGCCCGGTCGTGTACGGGAGGTCGTACTTGTCACACAGGTCGCGCAACGGCACCGCGATTTCCGAGTACCGATTGCTCGGCAGATCCGGGAAGCAGTGATGCTCGATCTGGTAGCAGAGGTTGCCGCTCATGAAGGCCATGACGGGACCGGCATGAAAGTTGGCAGAGCCCAGCATCTGTCGTAGGTACCACTGAGCGCGCGATTCGTTCTCGAATTCCTCGAGCGTGAACTTCTCGGCACCGTCGGGAAAGTGCCCGCAGAAGATGACGGCGTAACTCCAGTAGTTTCGGATGAGGTTCGCAACGACGTTCGCCGTCAACGTGGTCTTCCACGCGGGGCCGGTCAGGGCGGGGAACAGGATGTAATCCTTCGCCACCTGACGCGCGATCTTCTTACCGACGTCCTTGGCCATCTCCGATTTCTCGGACCACTTCACCTCACCCTTGCGGAGTTTGTCCGTTTCGAGGTGATGCAGTGCCACTCCCCACTCGAAGAGGGTCGCGAGCACAAAATTCGTGATCGGTTGAAAGAGGTAGTCGGCGTGCCACTTTTGATCGCGCGTGACGCGCATGATTCCGTAGCCCACGTCGTTGTCCAGTCCGACGATGTTGGTGAACTTGTGATGGGTGAAGTTGTGCGAGTGCTTCCATCCCGAGGACGGGCAGGTGTTGTCCCACTCCCAGTTGCTCGAGTGAATCTCGGGATCGTTCATCCAGTCCCACTGGCCGTGGATGATGTTGTGGCCGAGTTCCATGTTCTCGATGATCTTGCCGACCCCCAGGAGCGCAGTCCCCAGAATCCAGGCAGGCTTCTTCTTGCTGGCGAACAAGACGATGCGGCCGGCCACCATCAGAGAGCGCTGAAACGCGATCGTCCGCTGGATGTATCGAGCGTCGTGCGCGCCGCGCTTCTCCTCGATGTCGAGCCGAATGGCATCCAGCTCGCGCCCGAGTGCCTCGACGTCTTCCTCGGTCAGATGGGCATATTCCTTGATGTCGGTGATCGCCACAGTGTTTCTCCGTATCGGTTTTCTCCGTGCCGCAGGACTGGTCCGTCGGGCGGTACCCCTGGGAGCCGGTGCGGAAACGTCAGCCCCGATATTCATGTGCGTCTTCACGCAATCTATGCCAAAGTCGATATACGTGAGCCCCGAAAACAAGATCACCATCCGCACCGCTACCGAGAGCGACTGGCCGGCTCTCCAACTACTCGACTCGGTGGGGTTCGGTTTTCACCCGTCTCCCGCGGTCAGCGAACTGACGAAGGCGCTCTACAAGCCCGAGGACATCATCCTCGCCGTCGACGGTGACCTACCCGTCGGCGTGGCCATCGAAATCGACATGGAATTCACCGTGCCCGGCGGACGCCAACTCCCCACGCGCGGAATCACCTGGGTATCCGTCGCCCCGACTCACCGTCGACGTGGTGTCCTACGCTCGATGTTCACTGCACTTCACGCCCACATCGAGTCGACCGGAGCACCACTTGCGGCCCTGACGGCCAGCGAGGCCGGCATCTACAACCGCTTCGGATACGGCCCGGCCACCTTCAGCGAAGGCATCACCCTCGATCGCCGCTTCGCGCGATTCCGCCCCGAGGTGCCCGACAACGGTGGCGTGTCCATCGTCGACATCAAAGCTGCCTCGACGCTTCTTCCCGAGATCTACGACCGCTGGCGGCTGCAGACACCCGGCGCTCAGGTCCGTCCGCAACCACTCTGGGACCACATGTTCGCCGACCCGTCGGAGGATCGTGACGGCGCCTCCGGACTGTTCTTTCTGACACACGCGGACGGATACATCGCTTACCGGCACACGAGCGAGGGCCGCGACAGCATCGCCCGGATCGACGAGTTCGTGACGATCACCGAAGATGCGCACGCGGCGCTGTGGCGCACGATCTGCGGCCTCGACCTCGTCACCCGGATCGAGACACGCCAGCATCCTGCCGATCCTCTCCGGCTGATGCTGACGGACTACCGTCTTGCCCGGACGACGACGCGCTCCGATCGACTGTGGCTGCGCATCATGGACGTTCCCGCGGCTCTCGAGGCTCGTGAATATGCTGCTGACCTGGACACAGTCGTCAAGGTCGAAGATCCGTTCCTGAAGGCCGGCGGAACCTTCGCACTTCAGGTCAAGGGCGGCAAGGCCACCTGTACGGCCACTGACGCGGTGCCTGCGATCACGATGCCCTCTGATGTCCTGAGCAGCTTGTACCTGGGCGAGCACCAGGCCAAGACCTTCGCGGCGGCGCACCGACTCCACGCGTCCGATCCGCAGGAGATCCTGAATTTCGACTTCGCTTTCAACGCGCAGAAGCCCGCAATTCTCGGGTACGGATTCTGATGATCTTGCCGACACGGGCATCGACGATTTGTGCCCTCGGTCGTATTCAGGGTTAGCCTCGAACAATGGCGTTTGTCGAAAAGATGGTCAATAGGCTTCCTGAGCGGGTTCTCGTGCGCGTCCTGCCGCACGCAGAAATGCTCAAGTTCCTGGTGGTCGGCGGCATCGCCTTCATCGTCACCACGGTGCTGTTCTTCGGCATCAAGTGGACGGTTCTGCCTCAGCACCCGGTGACGGCCAACATCCTTGCGGTCCTGATCGCGACGGTTCTGTCCTACGTCCTCAACCGCGAATGGTCGTTTGCGCAGCGCGGTGGTCGACAGCGCCATCACGAGGCCGCTCTGTTCTTCATCGTCGCGGGTATCGGTTTGGCCATCAACCAGGTACCACTCTGGACCTCCCGGTACGTGTTCCATCTGCGTCAACCCGAGGTGTCGGTGTTGATGGAAAACTTCGCGGACTTCATCAGCGGATCGATCATCGGGACCCTGCTGGCGACGGCCTTCCGCTGGTGGGCCATGCGTCGGTACGTCTTCCCCGAAGAAGCCACCGACAGCCAGGTCGTTCTCGACATCGAAGCGACTCCCGGCACCAAGACGCCGACAACCGACGCCACCGCCCTCGACTGACTCCCGGATCGACGCACCCGATCGCTCGCGCTTCGATCAGAGTTCGTCGATTGCGATCAACCCGTCCTGCAGCGCCCGCGCAAGCAGTGCCATCTTTGTCGGCGCGATGCTCCTGAACGGGCTGGCCCATCCCTGATCATCATCGGCGACAAGCACTCCAGCCTGCAGTTTTCCCGCTCTGCACAACACGGTCACGACACAGTGATCACTGGTGCGTAGCCTCCGATTTCCAATTGGATTCGGAGGACCCATGGCTACTTGCAAAACTCGAGTTCTTGCGCTGTCGGCGGCAGGACTCATGCTCGTACTCGGCGCATGCAGCAAGGCCGAGTCGGCGAAAACGCCGACCGACCTCGACGTGACATCAGCGTCCGCCGGACACTACTCACTGGTCTGGGAACACGGCGGCTCGGAAAAGGTGCGTGTATTCGCCGCCACCGACCCGAAAAACCCAGCCGCAGAAGGAAAGGAAATTGGCACGGTCGACGGCTTCTCCACTGAGGTCGACGGCCTCGACCCACTGTCACGCTGGTACTTCGAGGTCATAGACGAGGACGGCACTTCCACCATCGCGTCAACCCGCCACGTGACGCTGCAGGGCGCAGCCAACGTGCGTGATGTCGGCGGATACGAGACAGCCGACGGCCGATCAGTCAAGTGGGGCCTGGTTTTTCGTGGCGACCGCTTGAGCGATCTGACTGCTGACGATCAACAAACGATCGAGAACGCAGGCATCCGGACCGTTGTCGATTTCCGAGGTGACAGCGAGATCGCCAAGGACGGAGCAGACAAGGTTCCCGCGAACGTGAAAGTGGTCAACACGGCAGTCCTGGATGCCGGCACTCAGGCTCTTGCCACAGCGATTACGAGTGCCCTGAAATCTGGTGACCCTGCAATCGTGGAGCAGGTGCTCGGGGGCGGTGAAGCCGTCCGGATCAGCGACACCGGCGCCGTCGACCAACTGTCCAAGCCTGACGGAATGGCTGGGTATTCCCAAGCCCTACGGACCATCGCCGATTCCGAGTCCGCAGTCGCGTACCACTGCACGGCAGGCAAAGACCGCACTGGACTGATGACAGCTCTACTTCTCGGCATTCTGGGTGTTCCTGACAAGACCATCGTCGACGACTTCGTCCTGTCGAACACCTACAACAAAGCCAAGAACGAACAGACCTACACGTTTCTGTCTTCGAAAGGAATCGATGTCGATCTGTTGAAACCGTTGATGGAGCAGCGTCCCAGCCAGATTCAGCCAGTACTCGACAAGATTCGCGACCAGTTCGGTGGGTGGGAGAAGTTTTCGCAGGACGTGCTGAAACTTGACGCCGACACTATCGCAAAGCTCCGGAGCAAATTGCTGACCAAGCAATAACTGATCGACGTTCCGACAGCAATGACCGGCAGCCGCTCCGATGGCTGCCGGTCACGCCCGCACTCCTAGTTACTCAGCCCCAGCCGCTTCGAGCATTCGGCCATTTCGTCGATGATCAGTTCCAGCGACGTGCCACGACGACTGGCGGACAGCACGATTCGATCGGCTCCCAACCCGCGTGCCCACTCGAGTTTCGCTTCGTCGAGCCTGGGCAGTGTCGCACCGAGTACCAGCGAGACGTCGGCAGGATCTCGATCTGCCTTCACCGCAGCAGCTTTCATCGCTGCTACGGCCTTGTCGAGATCTTCACCGGCCAGTCCCAGCGGCTGGAAACCGTCACCCAATCGGCCTGCTCGCCGAGCAGCAGCGAGACTGTGTCCACCGATGTAGAGCGGAACTCCGGATTCGCGGTGCGGCTTCGGCCAGCTGTATGCACCCTTGAACGAGAAGTAATCGCCGTCGAAATCGACCGCTTCCTTGCCCGCCCAGAGTGAACGCATCACCGCGATGGCCTCATCGGCTACCTTGCCGCGGCGCTCGAAGTCACCGCCGCACGCCTCGATCTCTTCCTTCATCCACCCCAGGCCGAGGCAGATGCGCAATCGCCCACCGGAAAGGCGATCGAGCGTCGCCAATCGTTTGGCGAGCACTACCGGATTGTGATTGGGCAGTACCAGAACTCCAGTGGACAAGCCCAAAGTGGTTGTGGCACCCGCCACGAACGAAAGCAGTTCGAGCGGATCCGGGATGTCGCAGTCATCGGGAAGATGCGATTTTCCGGTCGGAGAATAGGGGTACTCGCTCTCGGTGTCGGCGATGACCACCGAGTGCTCCACTGCCGAGATCTCGTCGAAACCCAGCGACTCGGCCGCACGGGCGAATTGCAGAATCCAATCAGGGTCTCCGCTTCGACCCAGTTCGACCGGAACGACCACGCCGAGCTTCATACCGTTTCCTCCAGTGTCGCCATCAATTTCGGACCATCCACGACGCGACCGAGGTACCGGTCCGCATCGGGATCTGTTGCAAGCCACACCGCCGCTGCAGCGGGTACGGATGCCGGTGTGGCCGCAAATCCGGCGTCCACGATTGCGTCCGCGCCACCACGGGCTTTCCCTGATTCCGTGATGACAAATCCCGGACTCAGGTTGAACGCTTTGATTCCGGCGTCTCGGTACTCGGAGTTGATCGCTCCGGCAATACGTCCGAACGACGCCTTCGACGCGGCGTACGACAGACCCCAACCACCCTCGCCGGGAGGCGCAGGCGGATCCATGGTCGCCGAGCCCGATGCCAGATTGACCACTACGCCGTTGCCGCTCTTGATCATCGACGGGAGTATCACCTGGACCAGAGCGAGTTGGTGCAGATAATTCCCGATCGCCATCGCCTGAGCGTCGTCGATCTCGATGTCGAGCACCCGGTCCATGTTTCCGACCGTCTGCGCATAGGCGTTGTTCACCAGCACGTCGACGCGTCCCCACTCGGCCAGCACCCGTTCACCGGCGCCGCGGACGGATGCCAGATCGAGCAGGTTCATCGGAACGGCCAATGCGCGCACACCGAAGGACTCGATCTCGGCAACCGTCGTCTCCAGGCTGCCGGGCACCGGAATCACTTGCTCGCCTTGCCTCGTTCGCGGGGCTGCCCGCCCCTCTCCTTCACCAACGGTGCGAGCAGTGATTGCAACGTCGAATCCGGCGCGCGCGAATGCCAGCGCGCACTCTCGGCCGATCCCCCGGGAAGCGCCGGTCACCAGCGCAACTTCACTCACAGGAACCGCGTGCGGCCGTGCGTCTCGAACTCCTTCTCCAGGTTCACCACGTCAGCTTCGGTCATCAACGTGTATTCGGGAGTGCCTCGGCCCACCCAGTGGAACACTGGTTCGTCGGTCCGCCAGCGATCGGCTTGAAGTTCACGTTTGAGTACCTTGTTGGAGCCCGTGACGGGCAGGTCGGTCGAAACGCGAACAAATCGTGGCGCTGCCTTGGTACCCAGATCCGCCTGCGCGGCAAGGTAGTCGGCGAACTCGACCGGATCGAAATCGGCGAGATCGGCGACCTCGATCGCAGCCATGACCTGATCACCCGAACGCGGATCCGGTACCGCGAAGACACCCGTGGCAATCACTTTGGGGTGCCGACGCAGGATGTGCTCGATCATCAAAGCCGAGGTGTTCTCACCGTCGACGCGGATCCAGTCGCCCTTGCGTCCCGCGAAATAGATGAAGCCGGCCTCGTCGACGTAGCCGAGATCGCCTGTCCAGTACCAACCGTGGCGAATCTTCTCGGCGATCGCGTCTTCGTTCTTGTAGTACCCCTCGAACTTCTTCGATCCGGCCTTGTCGACCATCTCGCCGATGGATTCGTCGGGGTTCAGCACGTGACCGTGCTCGTCGAGAATTGCGCGGGGTCGCTCTTCGCGCGTATCGGGATCGACGATGACGATGTTCTCGCTCGCGGGACGGCCCAGCGCTCCGGCAGGTTGGTTCGGATCGAGCACTACTGAACCGGCACCTTCACTCGAACCGTATCCCTCGAAAAGTTGTGCACCGAAACGACGGATGAACTCTGCCTTGTCCCCCGGCGACGCCTCGGTCCCGAAGCCGTGGGTGAGGGTGTTCTCGATGTCGTCGGGCAGTTCCGGCGTCGCCATGAGATACCCCAAGGCCTTACCGACGTAGGTGAAATACGTTGCGCCGTAGAACCGAATGTCCGGCATGAATCCCGAGGCCGTGAACTTACGAACGAGGCAGACCGTAGCTCCCTGCGAAAGGGCCGGCGCCCACAGAGCCATCAACGCGTTGCCGTGGAAGAGCGGCATGCAGCAGTAGCAGACGTCGTCGCGGTCGATGTCGTACTTGGCGCAGTTCGCGTAGGCCAACCGCGTCAGACGCCCCTGGCTGCACCGCACTGCCTTGGACATTCCGGTGGTGCCCGAGGTGAAGAGAAGCAAGAACAGCGTCGACGCGTCGACACCGAGGTCGATCTGAGGCGACTCGACGTGATGTGCTGCAATCCTGTCCGGGTACGACGCGTCGTCGACCAGGACGAAACGATCTTCGGTCAGCCCGAGGTCCAGGCCGGCAAGCTTCTCGTAGCCTGCTTTGTCGGTGACGATCAGCTGGCAGTCGACGTACCGGACCTCAGCCTCGAGTTCAGCTCCACGCCTGGTCGGATTGATGCCGACGATCGTGGCCCCGGTCAGGGCCGCGCCGCCGAGCCAGAACAGGAACTCCGGATCGTTCTCGAGAAGAACTCCGATGTGAAACGGTCCGGGCGCGCGAAGCGACTTCGCCAGCGAGCCGCGCGCTGCGCTCTCGCGCACCACCTCGTCCCAGCTCCAGTCCTGCGTCCGCGTCCGCAGACCCAGGTGCTGATCACCGAGACGGTCGATCAACATCTGCGCGACGTCCTCGCGCTGAGGAGCTGCAAGAGCTGCATTCGAAGATGCTTCGGTGGCGGTGTTCGTCATCGTGTCCTGTGTCCTAGTCGATATCGGAATGTCGATTACTCCAACTGCGATACGACTCGAACGTATCGACGCCTCAGAGCCGGAACCGTCCCAGTCTCGCTCAGTGGTAACCGCCGCCACAGATATGATTTTCTCGTGAGATTTTGTGACGTGAAAAGCGCCACAATACGAAAGGCCATTCCATGACTGCCCCCGCAGATCCGCAGTTGCTTCTGGACCAGGCGGTCTCACGCCTCACCGGTCCAGGTGGGCCATTCGAGATCGTCGAAGAAGAGGTTCTCGGCACCGTCATGCCTGTGATGAAGAACCGCGGTCACGCCATCGGTGAACTCATCTCGGCATCTCGCGCCTGGGGCGACGGCGACTATCTCGTCACCAGCGATCGTCGAATCTCGTTCACCGAGCATGCCGATTCCGTTGCCGCGCTGGCAACTGCTCTGCGGGACAAGTACGGAGTCCGCAAGGGCGACCGTGTGGGCATCCTCGCTGCCAACACTCCCGAATGGGTCATGACGTTCTTCGCGACGCAGGCGCTCGGCGCGATCGCTGTCGGACTCAACGGTTGGTGGGTTCCACGCGAGGTCACCCACGGGATCGAGCTCTCACGTCCGAAGGTTCTGGTCGTGGATGCCAAGCGCGGCGCCGCCCTCCCCGAACTGCCGGCAGACATCACGGTCCTCACCATGGAAGAGGATCTGCCCGCGCTCATCGCGGAGTATGCAGGCTCCGACGTGCCGAGCACCGACATCGACGAGGACGACCCCGCCGTCATCCTGTTCACCAGTGGTACCAGCGGCCGCCCCAAGGGCGCACTCCATTCGCACCGCAACGTGATGGCCGTCGTCGACTACCACAAGTACAGCGACGCGATCGGCGCCGCATTCACCGGCCGTGAGTACGACGCTTCCAAGCCGAGCCCACTGCGTTATCTACTCACCTCCCCGCTCTTCCACATCGCCAGCCTTCACAATCTGGTGGTTCCCCGTCTCGCGACGGGCAGTGCCGTCATCCTGACCGAGGGCGGATTCGACGTCGACAAGGTGCTCGGGTTGGTCGAACGCGAGCGTGTCACCAACTGGGGTGCTGTCCCCACGATGGCATCGCGGCTACTCGAGCACGGCAACATCGCCAAGTACGACGTCTCTTCGCTGACTGCATTCTCGCTGGCATCCGCGCCGTCGTCGCCCGCGTTCAAAGAACGCCTCAAGGAGCAGGTGCCGTTCGCACGCAATGCTCTGGTCGACAGCTACGGCCTCACCGAATGCAGCACCGCCATTGCGGTCGCCGTCGGCGCCGAACTCGAAGAGTTCCCAGGCACTCTCGGGCGTCCGATCATCACCGTCTCGATGGAGATTCGCGATCCCTTCGGCGAATGGCTGCCGGACGGCATCGAAGGTGAAGTGTGCGTACGCAGCCCCTTCGTCATGCTCGGATACTGGGAGAACGACGAGGCGACCGAGTCGGCAATTGCCCCCGGACGCTGGCTCCGCACCGGCGATTTCGGCGTCATCGAGAACGGGCGTCTCCGTCTCACCGGTCGCCGTTCCGACCTGATCCTGCGCGGCGGCGAGAACGTCTACCCCACCGAGATCGAGCAGACGCTCGACGAACACCCCGACGTGATCGAGTGCGCTGTCATCGGCATGCCGCACCCCGACCTCGGCCAGGAAGTGTCCGCCGTGGTCGTCCTGCGTCCCGGAGCCGCCACAACGGAGGCGGAGCTGCGTGATTACGCCGCCGAGCGACTGTCCTACTTCAAGGTGCCGTCGAAGTGGCGCATCACCAGCGATCTGTTGCCTCGCAATGCAACCGGCAAGATGGTTCGGCGCGAGATCACCGTATGACTACGGAGCTGTCACGGATCGTCGCCGAGTCGGCGATCCGTGACCTGCTCTGCGAGTACACGCATCTGATCGATCAGGGCCGATTGCGTGAAGTCGCTGCATTGTTCGCCTCGTCCGACTACGGGCAGTGCGGGCCGGACGGGGTTGCCATCACGCTCATTTCGTCCGACGCCGACGCAGTGTTCGCAGCCTGCAGCGGCTTTATTCGAATGTACGGTGATCCGCCGGTTCCACGAACCAAACATCTGCTGACCAACACGCGAATCGCAGTCGACGGTGAATCAGCGACGGCACTCTCGTACGTCACGGTCATCCAAGGTACCGAAGATCTTGCCCTGCAACCTATTCTGGCGGGGCGCTACTTCGATCGCTTCACCTGCGTCGACGGGTCGTGGCAGTTCAGCTCGAGACTCTTCTGTCTGGACAACATGGGCGAGATGTCCGCGCATGCCAAGCGGGCACTGTAGAGGAACGACGACTGTGGAAATCGGCGTCAACATCTTGGGCCTCGAGGCCCTGTTCGACGGCAAGATTCGCCCGGTTCTGGACTTCGCCGCGCGTGCTGACCGTGCCGGGATCGATCTGATCTGCACCGGCGATCATCTCGGGTTCAATGCCGAAGCACACGCTCAGCGGGTAGCCGAACACAACTTCTTGTTCCCGTTGGATCACCCTTGGTACGAACCGATTTCACTTCTTTCCTCGATCGCCGCAGTGACCGAACGCGCTCGCCTCGGAGTATCGGTTCTGATCGCCACTGTTCGCCCAGCCGCCCTGCTTGCCAAACAGGTTGCAACTCTCGACTCATTGTCCGAAGGTCGAGCCGTCATGGGTTTCGGCGTCGGTTGGCAAGAAGCCGAATACACCGCTACCAACATGCCTTTCGACGCGCGATTCGGGCGCATGGAGGAGGCTGTCGCAGCGTGTCGCGAACTGTGGACCAATGCTCCGGCCACCTTCAAGGGACGCGACTTCGCCTTCGAGAACTACCACAGCCTCCCGCTGTCGATCCAAAATCGCGTACCGGTGCTCTTCGGTTTCGGACCAAGCCGGCGGAACTTCGACCGCATAGCACGCGTCGCCGACGGTTGGACCGTGAACCCGACCGACCTGGGAACGTTCACCGACAGTGTCACATTGCTGCGCAACACGTTCGAAGCCCACGACCGCGAGCCGGATACCGCACGTGTGCAAGTGTCTGCGGCGCCGGTTCGGCGCGACAATCGGTCCGTCGACCTCTCGGCAACCGCTGACAAGGTCCTGGACTGGTCCGACCGCGGCGCGTCTGCCGTGGTGCTTCGGCCTGCCGTATTCGATTGCGCTGCCGAAGAACTACCGGAATTACTCGACTGGATGACCAGCATCAAGGAGGCATGACATGGACCGGGCACTGCAGGATCTCATCGACAAGCAGGCAATTCGTGAGGTGGTTCTGACGTACTGCCGCGGCATCGATCGCCTCGACTTCGATCTCGTCCGCAGCGCCTACCACCCGGACGCGATCGACCATCACACCGGATTCGACGGCACCATCGACGAGTACATCGCCTGGGCCACAACAAAACTCTCCGCGATCGGCGGCACGATGCACCACATCGGCAACCACCTGGTCGAACTGCACGGCGACCACGCGATCAGCGAGGCGTATTCGATGTCCACACACTGGGGCGGGCCCGAAGACATCGGAATGATCAACTTCACCAGTGGTGCGCGGTTCATCGACCACATGGAGCGGCGCGACGGCCGTTGGGCGATCAAGGAGAGATGGGCCGTACGCGAGTGGACTCGCTCGGACGAGGGCCGCTTCGTCAACCCCGAAGGGCCTGGTCCGCGTGGGCGTCGAGATGCCTCGGATCCGCTCACCGCACTACGACTAACCCTTGAGATGCACTGAAATTCAGGAAACCGACTATTCCGACTGATTCAAGAATTCGACGCCATTCGAACGCATATTCGAATAAGATCGATGCATGGTCAACCCCACGATAGAGCTCTTCGGTATCTCAGCACAGCTGACCGGTACCGAAACTGATTGTGCGCTGGTTGATCTCATGACCGATCTGCATGCATGCGAGGCGATGCTGGTCGAACGCAAGCTCGCTGTGATTGCCGAGTTCTTTTCGCGGCGAAGCTCGGAGCATGTCGCCAGTGGTGCGTGGTCGTCGACCGCACACGAGTTGGCGGAGTCGGAAGTCGGTGCGTCACTGACGATGGGTCGCGCGGCTGCCGGCAAGCTGATCGGGTTGGGGTTCTCGTTAAGGACTCGTCTGCATCGCACTCGAGCGGCGATGGCGCGTGGCGAGTTGGATCTGTACCGAGTTGGTTTGATCGATTCCGCGACCGCGAACGTGAAAGACGAATTGATCGACGAGGTGGAACGACTACTGCTCGAGCAGGTTCTCGCCCCACCAGCAGCAGGCGGAACGGGCTTGACGGGAAGACGACTGACAGCGGCGATCGATCGGATCGTGGCGATGGTGGACCCGGAAGGTATGCGAGAACGCCGACGCCGTGCTCTCACCGATCGCTTCGTCGGGGTCAGCGCTGCCGAGGACGGGATGGCAAAGATCTTGGGAAGCGTTCCGGCAGAGCAGGCTCGGGCATTCAACGGCCGACTACGCGAGTTGGCAGTGTCGGTATGCCGAAACGACTCTCGAACGTACGAGCAGCGACGAGCCGACGCGCTCTTCGAGTTGACCAACGGATCACAATTCTTGCCGTGCAACTGTGGCCGAGCTGATTGCCCGCAGGATCGTAGCGGTGGTGTTGTCGTTCGTCGGCCCGTGGTTCACGTCGTGATGACTGATTCCACTCTGCACGGTGGCGGCGAGCCCGCCCACCTCGACGGGTACGGGGTGATCAGCGCTGAGCATGCTCGCGATATCGCCCGTGACGCCGTAATTCGAAACGTCCGAGCACCTGCTGATGACGTCGCAGAGCCGGTGCCTGCTTCGGCGCGCGTCTACCGACCGGGCGCCGTTCTCGATACCTGGTTACGGATCATCGCGGGCAGCTGCCAATGGCTGCATTGTGATGTCCCGGCCTGGAATTCCGATCTGGACCACAATGAACCGTTCCATCACGGCGACCCCGAATGCGGCGGTAAAACGATCGCGTCGAATATGAGTGCGTTCTGCCGCAACCATCATCGCCTCAAGCATTCCGACCGGTGGCGGTTCGCGTCGAACGAGGATCGGACCATGTCGCTGACGTCGCCGACCGGGCATTGTTACCGAACGCGACCCGCAGGACTGATGGCTGGATCGCACGAACCGACACCGCCCCAGGGCGGTCGAAATCGGCGGACCCAGGCGGAGAACAAAGCTGCCCGTATCCAGAGTGAACGCAATCGCCAGCGCCGACGGATACAGAAACGAGCAGAGGAGCACGTTCAATACAAGCGGCGGAAATCACCGCGAGCCCGCCGAGAACCCATCGACTACGGGGACGACCCGCCACCGTTCTGAGATACCGAGCGGTGTCGAGGCGCGCCGACGGGTCGCTGGGTCAGTCTGACGTCGGCTTGGTGCCGTCTTCTGGTGCCGGATCGTCGTCGGCAAGCGGATCTATGGTGTCGACACCTTCGAGGACGGTCAGCTCTTCTTCCGCCTCGGCGAGGAGCCCTTTGGCTTCAGCTTCGACCTTCTTCACCCAATCGGACATCCCGAGCCTTTTCTCTTCCGAAGCGAGTTCCCGCTGTAACTGAACTCAGACTACGTCGCCGGCGACGAATTTCGCCGTCCCCTCGGGTCAGTACTCATGACCGAGTAATCATGATTCACGACGGACGGAGCACGCATGCCCGGACAGTTGGAAGGCAAAACCGCACTGATCACCGGGGCCGCCCGAGGTCAGGGCAGGAGCCACGCCGTGCGATTGGCGCAGGAGGGCGCGAACATCATTGCGCTCGACATCTGCCGTCAGATCGAATCGGTGGCCTACCCGATGGGAACCGCCGACGATTTGCGGCAGACAACAGCAGCGGTCGAGAACCTGGGACGAAGTATCGTCGCGCGAGAAGTGGATGTTCGCGATCTGTCCGCACTGCGAACTGCGGTATCCGAAGGAATTGCGGAGCTGGGCAGCGTCGACATCGTCCTGGCCAACGCCGGTATCGGCATGATGTCCCCGGATATCGACGATGCTCGCGCCTTCCGCGACCAGATGGAGGTCAACCTATTCGGCGTCTGGAATACCGTCCAGGCCGCAGTGCCCGCGATGATCGAACAAGGTACAGGTGGCGCAATAGTCCTTACCGGATCAACTCTGGGACTTGTCGGTCGTGGAGGTGACGGCACCGGCGGATCCGACGGCTACTGCGCGAGTAAACACGCCATCGTGGGGCTTGGGCGCACGTGGTCGCACTGGCTTGCTCCCCACAATATTCGTGTCAACTCCGTGCACCCGACTGGCGCGAATACACCGATGGTCGTCAACGATGCGGTCGCGAAGCTGTTTGCGGACTCCCCGACATCGAGCGGAGCCGACGTGGGCAACCTCTTGAATGTCGAGTTGATCGAAGCTGCCGACGTCAGCAACGCGATAGCCTGGCTGGTTTCGGATCAGGCTCGATACGTCACAGGTATCGCGTTGCCGGTCGACGCCGGGTTCACGGCCAAATAGATGCCGGATACACCGGCCGAGTCGCCGTCGATCAGTCGACGGTCGGCGCCCACTGCACGCCGTTGATGTGCCCACCACCGTCGACGAAGAGGGTGTTGCCGGTGACGTAACGGCTGTCGTCACTTGCCAGGAAGGCCGCAACGGGGCCGATGTCGTCGAGGGGATCGCCGATCCGCCCCATCGGGTTCTGTGCGGCCATCACTGCCACGTTCTCCGGATTGGCTTCGGCGACACGCTTATACGCCGCACTCTGCGCACCGGGACAGATGACGTTGCAGTTCACCTGCTTGGGAGCCCACTCGCGGGCAGCAGTGCGAGTCAGGGTTCGCAATGCTTCCTTCGCCGCGTTGTACTGCACCGAGTACATGTGAGCATTCACGCCGTTGAGGCTGCACATGTTGATCACGCGGCCCGTGCCGTGTCGCTCCAGTTCCGGCAGGGCAGCCTGCATCGCCCAGAATGCCGCCATCACTGCCATGTCGAAACCGCCGCGCAATTGCTCGTCGGTCATCTTCTCGAGCCGAGCGAAACCGAAAGTCCGCCAAGCATTGTTGACCAGGATGTCGAGGCGTCCGAACCGCTCGACGGACTTGTCGACCATGGCAACAACCTGAGCTTTGTCAGTGACGTCGGTCCGGACGAATTCCGCCTCCGCGCCCCATTCGTCCCGCAACCACTGGGTGGTTTCGAGGCCCGCTGCCTCGTCGATCTCGGCAACCAACACCGACGCGCCTTCACGCGCGAACGCGCCCGCCACTCCGCGCCCGATGCCCATACCGGCACCGGTGACCACTGCTACACGTCCGTCGAGCTTGCCCACTGGGCCCTCCTTCGTCAGAACCCCTGTGCGCCTTTTTGGTAGTTCCCACTACCAAAAAGGCGCACGGGGGCGAAGCCCCTACCTGGGGCGCGGCACGGTCTTGTCGATGAACAGTCCCTCTACCGACACACACAATTCGCCGTCCGCAGTTTTGATCTCACCGACGGTGTGAATCTTGCGGCCGTCCTTGGACAGGAATTTGCCGCTGATCGTGAGGGGCTCGAACAGCGGAGTCGGGCGATGGTACCGAGTGCTCAATTGTGCTGTCATGCCGGAAGTTCCACCCCAGGCGTTCGCGACGCCGAGAACGTGATCGAGCAGCAGCGCCGAAACACCGCCGTGCACATGGCCGGGAGGGCCCTGGTACGGCAGCGTCAACGTGACCACTCCCTGCACCGACCCGTCAGCGAGCCCTTCCAGTACGAGCGGCGGCGCAATGGCGTTCTCGGGGCCGGTCACGGGGTCGTGACGAGTCACGCCCTCACCGTTCCACATGTCGATCAACCGCTCGGCCACCTCGGGTGAGTGCTGTTCGAGATGCTCTGCAATGCTGTTGAGCTCCTCCGCAACCCGGTCCAAATTGGCGTTTCCGCGGTCGGTGCGCAGCATCGCGTCGACAACGCGACGCGCTGCTGCCGTGGCCCGGTCGACCGGGGCGTCCTGCGGCGGCGACGTCAGAATCGTGCCGCCCGGATGTGTCGCTGCTGTGGGGTGCGAACCGAGGTCCATCAGTTGATCTCCATTGTTGCGTGCGTGAGAACCGGGGAGTTCTCGCGTTCGGGGCACGTCGCCGCCAACGTCAGTGTGTTGCCGTCCTGCCATACCGAGGTGGTGATGGATTCGCCGGGGAAGAGCGAACCGGCAAACCGCACCGAGTAGTTCTTCACCCGCGTCGGATCTCCGTCGAGAATCCCGTCTACCACGGCCTTGCAGACGATGCCGTACGACGCGAGGCCGTGCAGAATCGGTGCATCGAAGCCCGCCATCTTCGCGAAGGAGGGATCAGCGTGCAGCGGGTTCATGTCTCCACTGAGTCGGTACACCAGCGCCTGTGAGGGACTCGTGCTCGACGTCAGTACCTTGTCGGGCGCTCGATCAGGCACCCCGGCAACAACTTCGGGTCCGGCGTTGCCGCCGAATCCACCTTCGCCGCGCGCCCAGATCTGCATTCCGGTGGTCCATAACGGATTCCCGTCCAGGTCCTCGGCCGCCGTCTCGAGAACGATCACAGCTGCCTTACCCTTGTCCCAGACATCGGCGACCCGAGAGGAAATACGGGCAGCACCCGTCGACGGGATGGGCGCGTGAAGTGCCAGCGACTGCCCACCGTGCAGGATCTTTCGCAGATCGATGTCGATTCCCGGCATACTCATCGACGGTGCGGGCAGTACACCCGCCGAAACTCCCTGGCCTGCAACCATTGCAAACGTCGGGAGTACCTTCAGCCCCTTTTCGTACACCCAGGTCAGTTCGGCGGGATCGAGAGCATTCACCCCTCCCCCGAGTCCCAATTGGTAGAGCATGACGTCGCGATCGGTCCACGACGCCTCGCGCACAGTCGGTTCGGCGGCCAACGCCACCTCGAGATCGATAGCCATCAGTTCTCCAAAGTTCCGGCTCGGTAGACCGTCACGACGCACGCGCCGCCCAGTCCGAGGTTGTGTTGCAAGCCAATACGAGCGCCTTCGACCTGCCGCGCATCCGCGGTCCCCCGGAGCTGCCACGTGAGTTCGGCGCACTGCGCCAAGCCCGTCGCGCCCAGCGGGTGTCCCTTCGAGATCAAACCACCCGACGGGTTGACGACCCACTGGCCGCCGTACGTGGTCGCGCCGGATTCGACGAGCTTTCCGCCTTCTCCGACCGCGCACATCCCCAGGCCCTCGTAGGTGATGATCTCGTTGATCGCGAAGCAGTCGTGCAGTTCGATGACGTCGACGTCATCGATGGTGATCCCGGCCTGCGCGAAGACCTGCTCTGCCGCAGCTGCCGTCATCGGCGCGCCGACCACGTCGATCATCGACTTCTCGGCGAACGCTGCCTCGGTGTCAGTGGTCAACGCCTGTGCGACGATTTCGATCGCCCGGTCTTCGAGGCCGTGCTCACGCACGAACTTCTCGCTCACGACGATCGCGGCTCCGGCGCCGTCCGAGGTCGGCGAGCACTGCGAACGTGTCAGCGGCTCGTGAATCATCTTGTCGCCGAGTACCTGTTCGAGGGTGTACTCGTCACGGAACTGTGCGTACGGATTGTTCACCGAATGCTTGTGATTCTTGACCGCCACCGCTGCGATCTGCTCGACCGTGGTGCCGTACTTCTTCATGTGCTCGACGGCAGCGTTACCGAACAGCTGAGCTGTCATCGGCGATCGGGCGAACCCGTAATCCTCGACCATGATCTTCAGCTGAGAGTCCAAGGTCGTGACCTTGGGCATCTCACCGTTACCGGTCAACGCCGTTTTGGTCATCTTCTCGAAGCCGACGGCCAAGGCGCACTCGGCTTGTCCGGCCTGGACCCACTCGCGCGCCATCATCAGCGCCGTCGAGCCGGTCGCGCAGTTGTTGTTGACGTTGAAGATCGGAATGCCGGTCAGACCGGTCTCGTAGAGAGCTCGCTGTCCTGCTGTCGACGCGTTGAACACGTAACCGACCGCAGCACGCTGAATCTGGCCGTAGCCGATCCCGGCATCGGTCAGGGCATTCGAGACGGCTTCGGTCACCATGTCCGGGTATTCCCAGTCGCGGGTCTCGATCTTCTCGAACTTGGTCATGCCGACGCCGATGACGAAGGTGCGATTGCTCATGTGCAGGTCACTTTCCCGGTTCAGGGTCGCGAGGCAGACCCAGGATTCGCTCACCGATGATGTTGAGCTGAACATTGGTTGTACCACCCGCGATGGACATGCACTGCGAGTTCAAGAACATCTGGGTTGCAGACATCCGATGCTGTTCGCCCAGAAGTGAACTCGGTCCGGCCCACTCCATTGCCACGTCCCAGACCTGCTGGATGTGCTCGACACCGATCAGCTTCGCCACCGAGGATTCGGCACCCGGCTGCGCGCCGGTGAGCGAGCGCAGCGTGGTGCGCAGACCGAGCAGACCACCGGATTGCGCGTCGCACAGCACCTTTCCGAGCACGGTCAGCTGCTCGTCGTCGATGCCACCGGGCAGTCCGTCGACCAGGCTCAGAAGAGCCTCGCCACCCGATCCGAGCGACGAGTCGTTGGACAGCGAGACACGCTCGTTGGCCAGCGTGGTGCGAGCGAGCTTCCAGCCGTCGCCTGGCTCGCCGACCAGGCACTCGTCGGGAACGAAGACGTCGTCGAAGAAGACTTCGTTGAACAGTGCTTCACCGGTGATCTCGCGCAGCGGACGAATGTCGAGACCACTGTTCTTGATGTCGATGAGGAAGTAGGACAGGCCCTTGTGCTTGGGTGCGTCGGCGTCGGTGCGCGCGAGGCAGATTCCCCAGTGCGCGTCGCGTGCCATCGACGTCCACACCTTCTGGCCCTGCAACTTCCAGCCACCGTCGACCTTGGTGGCCTTTGTACTCAGCGCGGCGAGGTCGGAACCTGCGCCGGGCTCGGAGAAGAGCTGACACCAGACGATGTCCCCGCGCAGTGACGGCGGGACGAACTTGGCGAGCTGCTCTTCGTTGCCGTGCGCGATGAGCGTCGGGATGACCCAGTTGCCGATGATCATGTCGTGCGGCTTGATCTTCGCAGCGCGCAGTTCTTCGGCGATGACCAGCTGGCTGACGGCGTCGGCGGACTTGCCCCACGGAGCCGTGAAGTGCGGTGCGGTGTAGCCCTTTTCCGCGAGGTACGTCTTCTGCGCGGCACCTTCGAGTTCGAGCGCAGGACCGAGCTCGGCGCGAACGTCGGCGCGGACCGCCTCGGCCTCGGGCGGCAACTCGATGCTGAGCACGCGACGGGTGCCGGCAATGGTCAGCTCGGCAACGCGACGACACCAGGATGCCGTGGAACCCAGCAGAATTCGCAGGGACTGCGCGCGGCGCAGGTACAGGTGCGCGTCGTGCTCCCACGTGTAGCCGATTCCGCCGAGCACCTGGATGCAGTCACGCGTGACGGAGAAGCCAGCCTCGAGGGCCGTGGCTCCGGCGACGGCTGCTGCGAGAGAAGCCTCTTCGGCACCGACGCCGTTGGCGGGAGTCAGCGCACGCGCAGCGTCCCAAGCGCAGACGCGTGCCTGTTCGGCAAGCGCGAGCATACGTGCAGCCTTGTGCTTGACACCCTGGAACTGGCCGATCGGGCGACCGAACTGCTGACGCACCTTCGCGTAGTCGGCCGACGTCGTGACTGCCCAGTCGGCCAAGCCTGATGCCTCGGCCGCGAACAGTGTTGCGGCAATGTCCAGTACACGCTGGGTATCGATGGCGAGGATCTCGGAATCGGTGAGCACCAAACCGTCGACGGTGACCTCGGAGTTACGACGCACGACGTCGTAGCTGGCCAAGTCCGTGACCTCGAGGCGGTCACGTCCGAGCAGAACGAATCCGCTGTCCGTCGCGAGGAGGAACAGGTCAGCGACATGGCCGCCGAGAATAAGGCTGGACGTTCCGCTGAGGGTGGTGTTGTCGCCGTCGCGGGTGATCTTCAGCGAACCCGGCTGTAGTGCAACAGCTCCGAGCGTGCTGCCATCCACGAGCGTCGGCAGTCTGTCCGTTTCTCCGGCATCGCTGAGAACAGCGCTGACCACTACCGTCGGCAGGAACGGTCCGGGAACCATCGAGCGTCCAAGTTCCTCGACGACGATGGCGAGTTCGACCAATCCGTATCCTGCGCCGCCGAATTCCTCGGCTACGTGTAGTCCGAGAAGCCCCTGCTCGGCAAGCCCGTTCCAGAGTTGGGGGCGAGTTTCGACCTTCGCCTCGACGGCTTCACGGACGACGGTGGGTGTTGCGTGACGCGCCGCCCAGCCCCGTACGGAGTCGCGGAGGTCACGATCTTCTTCACTCAATCCAATAGTCATGTCTACCTCGTCAATTCGACAGTGTCAGTACGGGTCAGATGCGTTCGATAATGGTGGCGGTCGAGAGAGCGCCACCGGCGCACATCGTGACCAGAGCCGTCGACTTGTTCGAGCGCTCGAGTTCGTGCAGCGCAGTGGTGATCAGACGAGCGCCCGTGGAACCGACGGGATGCCCGAGCGCGATCGCACCACCGTTGACGTTGACCTTGGACAAGTCTGCGCCGTGAACCTGCGCCCAGGAGAGCACGACCGAGGCAAAGGCTTCGTTGATTTCGACGAGATCGATGTCGTCCAAGGTCATTTTGGCCTTGTCGAGCACCATCTGGGTGGACTCGATCGGCCCGTCCAGGTGATAGAAGGGATCGGATCCGACCATGCCGGACGCGACGATCCGCGCGCGGGGCTTCAATCCCAGTTCCTGTGCGCGCTCTTCGCTCATCAGCAGTACCGCAGCCGCGCCATCACTGATCTGCGACGAGTTGCCGGCGGTGTGGATATGGCCTTCGATGACCGGCTTGAGCCCAGCCAGCGCTTCTGCCGTCGTCTCACGCAGTCCCCCGTCGCGAGTGACAGTGGCGATCTCACCGGTAGGCACGCCTTCCTTGTCCACCACGGGAGCCTTGACGGGCACGATCTCGCGGTCGAAGCGTCCTTCTGCCCAAGCCTGAGCTGCGCGGCGCTGCGATTCCAGACCGAACGCGTCGACGTCGGCGCGCGTGATCCCACGCTTCTCGGCAATTCGCTGCGCGGAGGTGAACTGGTCACCCATGTCGATGGTCCAGTCGTCCGGGTACGGGTTTCCCGTTCCCGGTGCGTTTGCCTGACCCAGGAACACACGGCTCATAGCCTCGACGCCGCAGCCGATACCGGCCGAGATCTGACCAGACGAAATCAGGCCGGAAATCAAATGCACTGCCTGCTGGGCGGATCCACAGGCGCAGTCGATAGTGGTTGCCGCGGTGCTGTACGGCAATCCGGCGTGCAGCCACGCCTGCCGCGTGACGTTGTTGGACTGCTCACCTGCCTGGGTGACACAGCCGCCGACGATCTGTCCGATGTCTTCCGGTGCGACGCCTGCCCGTTCGAGAACGCCGAGCTGCGCTGCTCCCAGAATCTCGGCGGGGTGCAGTCCCGCCAGGGCGCCGCGACGACGGCCGATCGGTGTCCGAGCGGCCTCGACGATGACTGCATGACCCATGATGTTCGCTCCTTCGTGGAGTTTTCGGTCGGTGAGCTGGCTCACCGTCTAATTTTCTGTAATTTATTCTATTAACGATGTCAGGGCAATGTCCGGATTGACATCAACTCTCAACTGATGCGGATTCAAAAATAGAATTGATTTCAATTTTGCGAACATGACGAACCCTCCCCAGAGAGGGGCGAAGTCACGTCAGTGCCGTGAGAGATTCACCAGAAGCAGGTCGCATCCCTTGCGGATGTCGTACTCCGCATCGGGGATGGAGATTCGACCGTTGAGGCACGATTGGATGACCCCGAACCACAGCTGCATCAGCAGACGCAACCCGGTGTTGTCTTCCTCGGTGGGGTTCTCGATCCCGGCCGCATCGAGAATGATCTGCCGGAAGCCGCGATCGATCTTTCCCACGTCCGGCACCGTCGCGACGTTGGCGGTACTGGACGACTGCAGCATCGCAGTCGAGAGAGCCGGCCGACGCAGTAACCCGCGAGTCGCGCGAACCAATACCTCGTACACCGCATCCTGCGGATTGTCCGACTGAACCTGATGCCTGACAAAGCTGGCACCGATCTGGTCGATCTGCTCGACCATCACAGCGACGAAGAGGTGCGTCTTCGAGGGGAAATAGCGATAAAGAGTGCCGATGGCCACGCCCGCCCGCTTGGCGACCTCGTGCATCTGTACCCGTGAGAGTTCCTTCTCGGTCCCCAATTCGGCCGCCGCTTCCAGCATCCGCACATGGCGCGCCCGCTGCTCGTCCGAACTGGGCTCTGCAGCGTCCCTGACCTCGGCAATTCTCGGCAACGTCGCCCCCATCATCGATTCTGTGTCCCGGTCGCGAACGATTTCGCCAATTCTCTCATCTCGACCACCCATCTCGGCATATTGCCCGCTCAGTGGGACCTGGCATGGCCTTCTCTCCCCGTGCGGTATTCCGTGGACACCCCACCCTCTTGGAGTTAGGACGCAATGATGCAGGACTGGACCACCGAGTGCGACGTGTTGGTAGTCGGCTCCGGCGGCGGCGCGCTGACCGGCGCATACACCGCGGCAGCTCGAGGATTGACGACGATCGTCCTCGAGAAAACCGATCGCTTCGGCGGAACTTCCGCGTACTCGGGCGCATCCATCTGGCTGCCGGGAACCCAAGTACAGGAACGTGCGGGACTCCCCGACTCAACGGAGAACGCACGCACCTATCTGCGCGCATTGCTCGGCGACGCCGAGTCCGAGCGCCAGGATGCCTATGTCGAGACCGCTCCCGATGTCGTCGCACTACTCGAGCAGAACCCGCACATCGAATTCGAGTTCCGTGCGTTCCCCGACTACTACAAGGCCGAAGGCCGGATGGACACGGGACGCTCCATCAACCCTCTCGATCTCGATCCCGCCGACATCGGTGACCTCGCCGGCAAGGTGCGTCCGGAACTCGACCAAGACCGCACCGGTCAGGATCATGCTCCCGGCCCGATGATCGGTGGGCGCGCACTGATCGGCCGACTGCTGGCCGCAGTCCAGAGCACCGGTAACGCAGAACTTCGTACCGAATCCATCCTCACCTCCCTGATCGTGGAAGACGGTCGGGTTGTCGGCGCCGAGGTCGAATCCGGCGGCGAAACCCAGCGAATCAAGGCGAACCGCGGTGTGCTGATGGCAGCGGGCGGCATCGAAGGCAACGCCGAGATGCGTGAGCAGGCCGGCACCCCCGGCAAAGCGATCTGGAGTATGGGTCCCTTCGGCGCCAACACCGGTGACGCGATCTCCGCCGGAATTGCTGTCGGTGGCGCAACCGCTTTGCTCGATCAGGCGTGGTTCTGCCCCGGCGTCGAGCAGCCGGACGGCAGCGCCGCATTCATGGTCGGCGTTCGCGGCGGACTCGTCGTCGACAACGCGGGCGAGCGTTACCTCAACGAGTCTCTCCCGTACGACCAGTTCGGCCGGGCCATGGATGCGCACGACGACAACGGTTCTGCAGTGCCGTCGTTCATGATCTTCGACTCGCGCGAGGGTGGCGGACTACCTGCCATCTGCATCCCGAACACGGCGCCCGCCAAGCACCTCGAGGCCGGAACCTGGGTCGCCGCCGACACTCTCGAAGAACTCGCCGCCAAGACCGGACTGCCGGCCGACGCATTGCGCAGCACTGTCGAAAAGTTCAACGATGCCGCAAAGCTGGGAGTCGACGAAGAGTTCCATCGCGGCGAAGACCCGTACGACGCATTCTTCTGCCCACCCAACGGCGGCGCGAATGCGGCACTGACGGCGATCGAGAACGGTCCGTTCTACGCGGCCCGCATCGTCCTCAGTGACCTCGGCACCAAGGGCGGATTGGTCACCGACGTCAACGGTCGAGTCCTGCGTGCCGACGGCAGCGCCATCGACGGCCTGTACGCCGCCGGCAATACGAGCGCGTCACTGAGCGGCCGCTTCTACCCCGGTCCTGGCGTTCCGCTCGGCACGGCCATGGTCTTCTCGTACCGAGCAGCCCAGGACATGGCGAAGTAACCAGCACAACGAGGACGTGGGGCAGGCAATGTCAGAATCACCTGCCCCACACTCTTTCGCACGGCGACGCGATTTTGTATCACTCCAGGTCGATACCGGGCAACCCGTCCACACTCTTCGCGTTCTTCTCGGCGCGATAGGCGATGAGCCGCTCCGGCCCCCTCTTCTCCGCTACGCGGTCGAGCACGTCACGATCGGATTGGTAGTCCATCAGCGGTACTGCGTATCCGCACGAATCCGAAATGCGCGTCAGATCGACCACGACGATCGACCGCAGCCCCGGGTGCTCAGGGAACCTACCGACAAGCTCGTTGAACGGTTCCGACCCTGCAAGCAGAACGTGTCCGTGACCGTGCAGTCGTACGATCTTCGGTGGTCCGTCAAACGCCATGAACATCAGTGTTATTCGGGAGTTCTCGCGCACGTGCGCGATGGTTTCCACACCGCTGCCGGTGAGGTCGAGGTACGCCACCCGGTTGGATGTCAGCACCACAAACGATCCGACTCCCCCTTTGGGTGAGCAATTGACCAACCCGTCAGCAGACAACGGTGCGGTGGCAACGACGAACAGCGGTTGAGCCTGCAACCACGTGGTGAGCTTTTCATCGATGCCTTCGTAGACGCGCCCCATGTCGAGAGTGTAGTTCGCGCCGACTGGACGTCACGGGGCAGACGCTGCGGCGGCTCGAATCTCCTCACACATCGCTGCGAAGACGCGGTCGTCGGCGGGATTCGCCGGCACCGCCAGTGCAATGCCGTCGCAGAGACTCGCGTATTTCGAACTCAGCACCTCGGGGAGTTCGGCGTAGGTGCATTGCGTGACCAGCCTGTCGAGAACATCGTCGGTGAGGACGGCAGGTAGTCGAGCCCAATCACCTGCCCGCGCCATCACTGTCAGTTCTTCCCCGACCTCGGATAATCCGAGGACCTCCAGCGCGACTCGGTACGCCGGAGTGGAGTAGAGAAAGGCAAGTTCACTGCGCACCGCTTCTCGTTGAGCAAGTATCGCGGCAGGATCTTTGCCGGTGATCATCTTCGGAACGGCAATCAGTCGCGGCTTCCTTCCTCCTGCCGTCAACGATGGAATGATCCTCTCCGCGAGCACCTTCGGATGGGAGCTGGTGGGGTGAGAAACAAAACCGTCGGCGACGGCTCCCGCCAGTGAGCACATGCGCAAGTTCACTCCCCCGGTCCAGATCTCCGGAGCCGGAACATCGAGCGGCCCCGGATTGAAGTAGGGCTGCAGCCGGTCGAAGGTGTAGTGCGTTCCGGCATGGTCGAGTTCACCGCCCTCCTGAAAAACTCGGAAGATCTCGCGTACAGCGCTGACGTAATCACGCAGTTGCGCAACAGGATCCGTCCACGGCATCGAGTACCGCCCGACGATGTTCCCACGCACCTGCGTCGCAAGCCCCAGTTGAAATCGCCCACCCGAGAAACCCGCAAGATCCCAGGCAGCCAAAGCCGTCACCATGGGACTGCGCGCAAACGCGACAACCATCGACGTCCGGACAGTGAGAGTACTGCTGTGCTCGACGGCCAAGGCCGCCACCGCAAACGGATCACGAATGGTTTCGGAGATGTGCACCGTGTCGAAACCAAGGTTCTCGATGCGTCGGACGTGCTCAGCTACCTGCCGCAGCGGAGTGTCGGCAGGTAGCGAGGTCACCAATTCCATATCAGCTCAAAGGCTCCAGGCGAATCGACAGCAGCTTTCCTTCGGTAGCCACCTTGCGAGCGTGTTCATTGAAATCCGGGGCGGCACAAACGAACAGGGTACGACCGTCGGAACCGCCGAGTCCGCAAGCGAAGACACCGCTGTCGAAGGCAATTTCGTCGACTATCTCCCCGCTGGCGCCCACATGAAGAACACGGCTTCCGAGGGCATCGGCCACCCACATCGAATCGTCTCCGTCGATACAACACCCGTCCGCCGCAACGACGATCTGAGCGAGGGTGGTCTCCATCTCGGGTCCACCAGGCACCGGCCCGAACGACGCCCAGTCGCGGCGTTCACCCAGAGAGCCGTCGGCCTGGACGGCAAACGCACTGATTCGATTTCCCAGCGTTTCGTCCACGAGCAGATCTCCGGTCGACGTCAGAGCCATTCCGTTGGGGAAGTGGAGATCTCGCGCGACGACGTGCACCGATCCGTCGGGGTCGACGCGGAGGAGATCTGCCGTCTCGACGGGGGCCAGGTTCATCAGATCGAACCCGAAGTTGCCCACGTACGCTCGTCCCTGTGCGTCGACCAGCATGTCGTTGACGTTGGCACTGACGTACCCGGACAAGTCTGCGTGCACCACCAACTCGCCATCGGATTCTCGCCGCAGAATCTTCTGGTCCCGCATGGAGACGACCAGTAATCTGCCGTCCGGAAGCCACCCCAGCCCGGACGGCTGCCCTGGAACCTCCGCCTCGACGCGTATGTCGGTCCCGTCCTCGCGGGCCGAAATCACCTGGTAGGTGTAGAAGTCGGATACCCAGATCCGGTTCTCGTGCCAGCGCGGGCATTCGAAGTAGGTGTATCCCTCGAGAACTACCGCAACTTCTGGTGCCATCGGGCTCTCCTGAGTCGGTGATGAATGAAGTATCAGTCTCATTCAATCACCGGCACCGCTGTCGCGGTGTCCGATTCCCGACTAGTCGCCGGCGCGAACTTCGTCCAACACGTCGAAAGCGGATTCCCATCCGTCGTACACATTCCCGTCACCCTTGAATCCCGGAATTCCTACCAGGTGGAAGGTCATCTCGGTTTTGTCACCCCGTTCTGCGAGCGTGACCGTTATCCGAGGTGCGGCATCCACCGGATCACTCGGATTTCCCCAGGTGAAGACCAGCCTCTTCGGCTCGTCGACCTCGAGATAGGTTCCGCCGGTGGGGTACTCGGCTCCGTTCTCGTCGTTGATCATCAGGTAGCGGTACGTTCCGCCAACTCTGGGATCGATCGTGACATGCTCACGGGGACTGCTGACACCCTTCGGATGCCACCAGCGCGCCGCCTCGTCGGGGTCGGTCCACGCCTGCCAGACAAGGTCGCGCGGCGCGTCGAAGATCCGGGTGATGGTGAATTCTGCAGTGGCATCGGCATTCCGGTCACTCATTGTCCTTCTCCTTCTTCGGTCGACGTTGTTTCAGCTCACGTAGACGCTCGTCGAGGAGGTCGAAGCGTTCGTTCCAGCCTCGCCGGTGTTCGTCGACCCAGGCGCTGGCGTCGTCGAGACCCTCTGCGCGAAGGGTGCACGTGCGCCATTGCGCGGTGGCGGTTCGTTCGATGAGACCGGCTCGCTCGAGCACCTTCAGATGCTGAGAGATGGCAGGTCGACTCATGTCGAACGGCTCGGCCAACTCACCGACGGTCATCGAACCATCAGTGAGGCGAGAGAGCATTTCACGCCTCGTCGGGTCGGCCAATGCGCTGAACACTGCATCGAGTCGGCCACTTCGCTCGTCCATGTAAGCAACTCCTTAATTAAGGAATAGCTTAAACATAGGACTCGACATCTTGCGCGTCAACCCTTTCAGCTCCAGGTATATCGAAGCCGCTCGACGGTTGTCGCCTCGTCCATCTGGGAGAAAGTCTCGCGCTCAACTCCCTTCACTGACACCATCGCTTCGATGATCGACTCCCCGAAGATTTCCTTCGCCACCGAGGAGGAGTTGAACTTCTGCACTATCTCGCGCAGATCGGTGGGGACTCGGGTCACCCCGCGCTCATCACGTTCCGCCTCCGTGAGAGTCGACGGGTTCACCACAATTTCCGGCGGCAATGGCGAGGCATTGCCGATACCGATATGCGAAAGGCCAAGTATCGCAGCGGTCGCCAGATACGGGTTGGCCGATGGATCGACGATTTTCACTTCGGCGTTGGCGCCGTGTGGATTCGACGGTGACTCTGCGCAGAACCTCAGTGCCGCTTCCCGGTTCTCGAGCCCCCAACAGACGTAGGCCCCCGACCAATTGTCCGGTCGCAGCCTGACCCCGGAGAGCGGTGAGGACGCAAAGATGGCCGTGAATTCCGTGAGGTGAGAGAGGATTCCACCCAAAGCTGACGATCCTTTGTCGGTCATCCCGTACTCCTGCCCGCCACCGGAGAAGACGGGCCGCCCACCTGAGTTCAATGAAAAGTGCTGGTGTGCACCGTTCCCTGCACCTCCGACCGTAGGTATCGGTGAAAACGAGGCCGCCAATCCATGGGCTCTGGCAGTGCGGCTGATCAAGATCCGGGCCAGTATCACCAGGTCGGCAGCCTGAACAGGAGTTGCCGGAGCGATGGAGATCTCGAATTGATCCGGTCCGTACTCTGCATGCACTTGCTCGATATGAAGTTGTGCGCGTTCGGCATTGCGCAGAAGGTCCTTGAGGAAGTCCTCGCGGCGCAGGACTGCACCTAACCCGTACGCCGACCACGCTCCGTCACACGCATCACCGAAAAGAGTGAACTCGATCTCGTGACCCACCCGAGCTTCCAGTCCGTCGGCGGCAAGCCGCGCCACGACGGCAGTGAGTGCGGACCGAGTACACACGGCAGCCGTCGCACCGTCTTGATCGTGCAACGTCGCCGGCGCCCACGACACGCCCCCTCCGAGATCACGGAGGTCGGAGCGGTCGATACGCAACCGGAGATCACCCACGACGGAAAAGGAATCGGTGAAGGCAATCCGATCGTCGCTACAGAAGACGTTCCAGCTCGGTGAGACTCCCGCACCGGCTTTCTCGAAGACACCGGTTCGGCCGGCCGGCATCACCTTCGCGCGCGCGACACCCGCCATGTCGACGATCGAGCCGATGGTCAGAGCCGGTACTTCCCTCATCCAAAGGCAAATACCCCACCCGGTGACGCGCCAACCCGTCAGATCAGGTTGTCCTCCACCGGCAGTCCGAACGCCGCCCGGCCGTAGAGCGCCAACGCGCGCTCGGGTTCGTTGGCAACGTGAACGCTGCCCGCATGAACGTCACGCCACGCACGCTCGATCGGGTTTCCGCGAGAGAGGGAGTTCCCGCCTGCCGTCTTGAAAAGCATGTCGATCGCTTCCACCGAGCGTTCCGTCGCACGAACCTGATCACGACGCGCACGCAGCCTCATCGAGAGTGGGAGCTCCTGACCGGCCACAGCAAGTTCGTACATCTCCCGGATATTGCGATCCATCTGCAAAATCGCAGCATCGATCTCCGACGACGCACGTGCGACGGCGACCTGAGCGAACTGATCCTCACTGAACCGTCCACCACCCAAACTCAGACGGACGCGCTCACGCATCACGTCCAGGTACCCCTCGTAACAACCGGCGACGATGCCCACACACGGAGCGGCAACCGTCGAGGTGAAGATGCTCCCGAACGGAAGTTTGTACAGCGGGCCAGGATTGACCGCTTGGCCAGGACCACGCAGTTGTGCGGTCTCGTAGTTGCGCTTCAATCGGTGCTCGGGAACGAAGGCCTTGTCGACCACGATCTCGTTGCTCGCGGTGCCCCGCATACCCACGACATCCCACACGTCACGGATTTCGTAATCGGTGCGCGGCACCAACACCGTCATGAAATCGACGGGACGACCATCCATGCCGACCACCATCGCTCCCAGCAACGCCCAACTCGCGTGGTCGCAACCGGAGGAGAAACCCCACTGGCCCGATAGCTCGTAGCCTCCGTCCACCGCCGTCAGTCGACCGACCGGCGCATAGGCGGACGAAATGAGCGTCGTCTGATCCTCTCCCCACACGTCGGCCTGCGCTCGGTCGTCGAAAAGTGCAAGATGCCACGGGTGCACCCCCACCACCGACGCGACCCAACCGGTCGAGCCGCAGGCAGCCGAGATGGCCCTGACCACTTCGTAGAACTGAACCGGGTCGCTCTCGGCACCTCCGTATCTTTTCGGCGCCAGCATGGAGAAGACGCCGGCTTCGGACAGCTCCCGGATGGTCCGTTCGGAGATCTTGCGCGAATCGTCGACCTTCTGAGCGCGGGCCGCGATCTTCGGAAGCAGATCACGGACTGAACTCAGAACCTTGTTGACCATGGGAGACACTCCTCGCACCGAACCGTGAGGGAGCGGATCGGCAGATAGACATAACGGCTGCCCCGTCACGATATGTCGGTCACGCGTTCCGGTGATCGGAAGTCCCGGAGGCCGGGATCAGCCGCCGGATCCTCGCGCTCGCCGCTGGTCCCGGCCAGTGAGACGAGACCCCAGAGGCAATTCACGCTCCCCTAGCGTCGGGCGTCGACACTGCCCCTGGAAAGGACGGGACTCATCGTGACGATCACTCAGTCCGACAACGACGAGGTTCGCGAGATCCAAGCTGGAACCGCGCCTACACGCTTTGCGCGTGGATGGCACTGCATTGGACTCACGGAGTCCTTCAAGGACGGCCAGCCGCACTCCATCGAGGCGTTCGGCACCAAACTGGTCGTCTTCGCCGACAGTGAAGGCAACGTCAAGATCCTCGACGCGTACTGCCGTCACATGGGTGGCGACTTGAGCCAGGGCACCATCAAGGGCGACGCCATTGCCTGTCCGTTCCACGATTGGCGCTGGGGCGGCAACGGCAAGTGCCAGAAGATTCCGTACGCACGCCGCGTCCCCCCGCTGGCCAAGACGCGCGCCTGGCAGACCCTCGACCAGGACGGCATGCTCTTCGTCTGGCATGACCCCGAGGGCAACCCGCCGACCGACGACGTGGCTATCCCCCGCATCGAAGGCGCGCTCAGCGACGAGTGGAGCGACTGGGTCTGGTACACCACGACCGTCGACACCAACTGCCGCGAAATCGTCGACAACATCGTCGACATGGCGCACTTCTTCTACGTGCACTACTCCTTCCCGACGTACTTCAAGAACGTCTTCGAAGGCCACGCCGCAACGCAGTACATGCGCGGCGTCGCTCGCTCGGACATGCGTCCCCACGCAGCAGGCACCCCGAAGATGGTCGGCAGCAACTCGGTTGCGACGTACTTCGGCCCCTCCTTCATGGTCGACGACCTGACCTACGAGTACGAGGACTACAACGTCGACTCTGTGCTCATCAACTGCCACTACCCGGTCAGTGCGGACAAGTTCGTGCTCCAGTACGGCATCATCGTCAAGAAGTCGGATCGCTTCCAGGGTGAAGCCGCCGACGCGATGGCCGCGAACTTCGGCACGTTCATCGCCAAGGGCTTCGAGCAGGACGTCGAGATCTGGAAGAACAAGACTCGCATCGAGAACCCGCTCCTGTGCGAAGAAGACGGCCCGGTCTACCAGCTCCGTCGCTGGTACGAACAGTTCTACGTCGATGTCGCGGACATCGCTCCCGAGATGACCGAGCGCTTCGAATTCGAACTCGACACCGCGCGACCCGTCGCAGCCTGGCAGAAGGAAGTCGAAGACAACCTCGCTGCAAAGAAGGCAGACGAAGATGCAGCCTCTTCAGTGCGCTGAGTGCAAGGCTCAGGTCCTGGTCCAGAAGAACAGTTGGGAACACACCACCGTTCAGTGGAGTGACCAGGCCCGCGCCCAGTGCCTCGAAATCGCCGACGACCGTGAATTCGGGCAGCGAGAGGGACGACCCGGTGCCCCTCGCAAGCAGTGCGGCGCCTTGATCGCGTCCATCGTGAACGCTGCAACAGCGGGCGAACTCGAGATCCTCAACGACGAGCCGGTGCCTCAGCCGATCGTCGACGACAGCGAACCCGTACCGACTCCGTTTCACTAGTCAAGCCAACATCTTTCGAAGAAGGTAGTAATGATCGATCCTCAGTACTACGGCCCGTGGGCAGTCATCGCCGGCGGTTCAGAAGGTGTCGGCGCAGGGTTCGCCGACGAGCTCAGCAAGATCGGCATCAACCTCGTTCTCATCGCCCGCAAGCCGGGCCCGCTCGAGGAGACCGCGGCCAAGGCACGCGCCAACGGCGTCGAAGTACGCACTCTCGCATTGGATCTGCTCGTTCCGGACGCGCTCGATCAGATCAAGGCTGTCACCGACGACGTCGAGGTTGGTCTCCTCATTTTCAACGCCGGCGCCAACAGCTACGGCCACGAGTTCGTCACCGGAGATCTGACGGGATTTGCCGGAGTCATCGAGCTGAACATCAACAAGCAGCTCGAACTCTCGCACCACTTCGGCGGATTGATGAAGGATCGCGGACGCGGCGGCATCATGCTGCTCGGTTCGCTGGCCGGATTCATGGGCTCCGAGCACCAGAGCATCTACGCGGCGTCCAAGGCATTCGGGCGCATCTTCGCCGAAAGCCTGTGGCTCGAACTCCAGCCGTACGGCGTTCACGTCGTCGAGTTCATTCTCGGTGTCACTCGCACACCCGCTATGATTCGCGCGGGACTGAACTTCGACATCCCGGGCATGAACGTCGCAGAGCCCGAAGATGTTGCACGTGAAGGTCTCGAACACCTTGCCGACGGCCCGATCTGGGTGGCTGCAGGAAACTACGAAGGCGCCAAGAAGCGCAGTGGCTTCCCCCGAGACAAGATGGTCAAGGGCGCTGCCGAAGCGATGCGCAAGCTGCTCAACCGCTGACATCTGCTGTGCGCCTTTATTAACCCCCCGACGTTAAGAAAGGCGCACAGCATGAGCATCGACATCACCACTCTTCTCGACGAACGCGAGATCACCCGCTCCATCTTCGAGTTCGCCCGAGCTATGGATGCGCGAGAGTGGGATGAACTCCACCGGATCATGACGCCGGACGCTACGGCAGAATTGGGCACCGGAACTCTGCGCGGACCCGCCGAGGTAGTGGCGTCCATCCGCTCGTTCCTCGACGAGTGCGGTCCCACCCAACATCTGATCGGTAACGTGCTGGTCGAGGTGGTCGGCGATCTCGCCACCAGCCGCTCCTATGTCAGCGACATGCATGTGGGCACCGGGAGCAAGGCTCACCTGAACTTCTTCACCCTCGGCGACTACCACGACTCATGGGCGCGGATCGACGGAAAGTGGCGAATGACGCACCGCACCAAGCATTCACACGCCAGTCAGGGATCCATCGAGGTTCTGGGCGCCGGCCCCAGCGGTTGGCGGAGCTGATTCAGCTCAACATCGACGAACGGCCGGTCGCGAGCGGACTCTTGCTGGTGAGTCCGCCGTCGACCACCAGGGTCTGCCCCGTCATGTAGCGAGATTCGTCCGAAGCCAGGTAGACCATGGCATGCGCGATGTCTTCGGGTTCGCCGAGGTAAGGCAGGGCGTTTGCCTGCTTCATGCCGTCGATGACATCAGCGGGGATGTTGTCCACGAGAGCGGGTGTCAGGATCGCGCCCGGCGCTACGGCATTGCACCGAACACCGTTTGCTCCGTACTGGACTGCGATGTACTGCGTCAGACGAATGACTGCCGCTTTGGCGGATCCGTAGGCAGACTGCAGGGAATCCCCGATCAATCCACCTACCGAGGCCGTGTTGACGATCGATCCTCCACCGGCACTGTTCATGTGCGGAATGGCAAGTCGTGAAGCGACGACAGTGCTGCGGACGTTGAGCGACATCACGCGATCCCACTCGTCCAAGTCCATCCGGAGCAGGTCGAGATCCTTGCGCGGGTTACTACCGCCCACGTGATTACACAGGACGTTGATGCCGCCGAATTCGGTGACCGCCTTTTCGATCATCGCTGCCAGAGAGTCCTCGTTCATGACATCGACGCCGAAACCCACTGCATTGCCACCCGTCTCGCGAATCGCCACCGCCGCTTCCTCTGCACGCGCAGGATCGAGGTCGGCGACCAGCACCTTGGCGCCCTCTGCCGCCATGAGTTGTGCTGCTGCACGCCCGATTCCACTTGCGGCGCCTGTAATCACTACATTCTTGCCTTCGAGCCTGTTCATATCTGTTCCTTTCGCGGAGAATCGCCGTACCCGGATCTCACGTGCCCGGAGTTGACAGCTCGGCGATTGCCCGATCACTACCAGTCAACGCAGGATCGACAGCCTCGTCCAACTTTCTTGAATGAACTCACAAGTACGTGACCACGGCCCGCGCACCTGCTACACCGCCGAAATCGAGTGGCGACGGAAGACCTCACTGTGCTGAAGTGGCACTATGCAGAATTCTGTTCGACCGCTGTCCATCGACGACCTCGACCGTGCCGCCGAGGTTCTCGGCGAGGCGTTTGCCGACTACCCCTGGACGAACTGGTGCGTCGCCGAAGACTCCCACGTGGAACGCGTCGCGACTCTGCAACGGATCTACCTCGAACACCTGGCACTACCGTTCGGGCGTTCCTACATAGACGATTCCGGCAACGGCGTCATCGCAGTCCTGCCGCCGGACACTCCAGAGCCTGATGAAGCGACCGTCGAGAAGATCGTCGAACTGCACGGAGATCGGTTCGAGCGCGTTCTTCAGGCTGACGAACAACTGTCTGCGCTTCCCGTCCCCGACAACGCGTGGTCGTTGGCAACGATCGGTACGACGCCGCGCTCACGCGGAACCGGATTGGGTTCTGCGCTACTGAAACATGCTTTGGCGGAACTGGATCGAACCGAACAGAATTGCTGGATCGATACGTCGACCGAACGAAATCTACCGCTGTACCAACGGTTCGGTTTCACGATCGTCGGCCAGACCTCGCTCCCCGACGGACCGGACGTATGGCGGATGCATCGACTTCAGGGCTGATTGTTCGACTTCAGCACTCGCCGAATCATTTTCGACAACGACGCGTATTGGGTGATCGTGTTGACGGCGATCCACCTCGAGACCGGCCACGTCCGGGTCCACGAGAAAACCCCGACCGACAGCAGTTGATCATCGTCAAGGGCCTCGATGTAGTTGCGCAATATCGCAACAGCAGCTCCCAAGCGGTCACGAAGCTCCTGAGCCGGAATGTCGATGCTCGCGTCGACAACCGACTGGTTCAGTGCGGGTGTTTGCGTCCACTTGTAACCCGCCGCCGGCGTCTGCGGAGCCTCGTCTCGCAGCCCGGCACCTATCCACTCTGCGACGGCCTCTGCCCACCAGACACGCACAGCGAGTACGTCGTGCACCGTCCACGCGTCGACGGCAACGGCGTCGAACGCATCGGCCTCGGCGACGCCGTCGAGTAACGCTTCGAGTTTCGAATACGCCGAGTCCAGCTCGCTCACCAGTTCTTCGCGTGACCAGGTCTGCGCCACAATGCCTCCGAACGATCAGTGGAGAAGAAAGAAGCGGGACCATCTCGACTCGATGGCCCCGCCTCCAACTTTAACGTCCTCCCGGATTCAGTTCAGCTCACCCAAGAACCTTCCGAGGTTCTCGGCGATTTCCTTCGACCTGGTGTGGTGCAGGTAGTGGTCTCCGTCCAGCAAGATCACCTCTCCGTGATCGACGGAGGCTGCCTGCCCCTCGTGCAGCTCTGTCCAGCCCTGAACTTCTGAATTGTTCACGGCGAACAACAGAATCGGAAGATCGGCTGGGAACGTCTTGCCGATTGCTTCAGCGAAGTTACTGGAAAGATGATCCATCTCGTTGAGATAGGTATCGCTGAAGTTGTTCTTCGCAGTCAACTGTCGCATCTCGTCCTTTGCGGCGGGATCGAGGTACTCGTCCGAGGCTTCACCACCGACGACCTTGGACAGCAATTCCGCCAAGCCCAATTGCCTTCCAACTCGGAGTGCGTCGATCGGGAATTTGGTATCCATGTTCGGCTGCCCTGGAACACTGCTGTCGATACCCACGAATGCGGTGACCTCGTCACGGTACTTCGCGGTGTAGTCCAGCGCATAGAGACCAGTGATCGAGTGCCCCATGAGGATGTATTCGTCAATTCCCAGCGACTGTACTGCCGTATGAATCTCTTCGACGATGTTCGCAGTCGTGCGGTCCTTGTCCGTTCCGTCACTGTAGCCGTAACCGAAGGGCTCGATCGTGACGACGCGGTAGTCGGGTGCGAGCTCGTTGACAAGCGGTGTGAAGTCGAGAATCGGTGCGGACGTTCCGAACCCGGGTAACAGCACTATGGTCTGATCGCCGTTGCCGCGGATCGAGTAGCTCATGTTCTTTCCGTCGACGGACACGAACTGGTTGCCCGTCTCCCCGGCCGGAACGCTCGCTTTGCTGGAGCCGACATTGAATACGAGCGCTATCGATACCAGCACAACCAGAACTACGGACACCGAAGCAACCAGCTTCAGTGCAACGGTACGAATCTTCTTCATTCTCATCCTCATCTTCTCGGGCGTCGATACGGCTAGGAAAGGCTCGACATCGAGGCCGCACTGGTCTCGTCGAGCACACGCAACACGTTGTTGCCCATCAGCTTTGCCAAGTCCTCCGCGGACCAACCGCGTTCCGCCAGACGGTCTATCAACACCGCGAAACCGGATACGTCCTGCATACCGTCCGGAAAGTCGTCGAACCCATCGTAGTCACTGCCCAAACCGATGTGGTCGATGCCCGCGACGTCTCGGGCATGCTCGACGTGGTCGGCGAGATGGTCCACTGTCATCGCCGGTCGTGGGCCGACTCGCCCGCCTTTGAACCACTCGTTGTACTCGGCAGAAAGGAACATGGGTACAAAGGCGATCATGATGACCCCGCCGTTGTCCGCGAGCAGTCGCATGACGTCGTCGGGAACATTACGGGGGTGACCGCATAGCTGAGAGCACGACGAATGGCTGAAAATCACCGGCGCCGACGACGTCTCGATGGCATCTCTCATCGTTTCCACCGAGACGTGCGACAGGTCGACGAGTACGCCGAGCCGATTCATTTCGCGCACGATCTCGCGACCGAAGTCGGTCAGCCCGCCGTGTACTCGAGTGTCCGTCGCGGAGTCCGCCCACCCGGTGTTGTCGTTGTGCGTCAGCGTCATGTACCGAAGACCAAGGCGCGCCATCATTCTCAGGACACCGAGCGAGCTGCCGATGCTGTGACCGCCCTCCGCGCCCAACAAGGACGCGACCTTGCCCTCGCTCCAGATGCGACGCACGTCGTCACCTGTACGCGCGAATTCGAAAGTATCCGGATATCGCTCGATCATCCGGTACACGTAGTCGATCTGTTCGAGTGTGTACTGAACCGCCTCTGGCTCCGTCCTGTCACACGGGGTGTAAACCGACCAGAACTGCGCACCGACGCCGCCGCGACCGAGTTTGTCGATGTCGGTTTGGAAGATGGAATCCTTCTCGAGATTCTCCACCGAGTATGCGGCAGTTTCGCGAGCCGTCCAGGCCAGATCGTTGTGACCGTCGATGACCGGCGCAAGGCCGTAAGCATCCAGTGCCGCGGGGTGATTCACGTCCGGAAAAGGAGCGAGAGGTTTCATCATGAGTTTTCCTCGAAAAGTAGTGCGGGCAGGTCGAGGGCCCTCATCGCCTTCGACCTGCCCGAGATTTCATTCAGCGGAGAGAATCATCTCGCCGCGACTAGTCGGAAATCTTCTTGAAAAGCCTTGTCATGTAGAGATATTGCTCGCCATCGATCGTGAGATGAGCCATCTCACCCGAAGCGCTCTCGTTACTGATCAAGAACCTGGAGGCGGACAGAGGTACGACCTTGGTGGGCGGAGCCGGCGGCTCGCCGTCGATCTCGACCTTGGCGAAGTTCTGCACCTGGAATCCGCCGTCCTCGCCGCGCGTGAGTTCGATTCGCACGGTTGTCGATTCATAGGTTCCGAGAATGTGCGACAGGTCGATGTCTTCCGCATTCGGCTCGGACTTCGGTTCCGGCAGAACGAGATCGAGCTCCTGGGCGATCTCCTTCTCGATGTCGTGGGCCAGGGCGCCGCCGCCACGCGAGTTGGTCACCACGGCCATGGCGAGACCGAGCTCGGGGAAGGTGTGAAAACGAGTGATCTGGCCGATCGTCGCACCACCGTGCTGCGCGGACGTCACGCCGCCCCAGTCGGACAGGATCCAGCCGAGGCCCCAGGCCTGATCGACGCTCGAGACCGCGGTCAGGTCGAATTGCGGAGTGCGCATCAGGCGCGCGGATTCTTCGGACAGAATGCGTTCACCCGTCAATGCGAGTCCGTCACGCATGTGTGCAGCACCGAAGGTCAGGAGCGAGCTGACCGATCCGGTGATGATCCCGGCCGGACCGATACCGCGCGGAAGCAGCCACTGCTTGGTCGGAATCACCTTGTCCGGCGACGTCCGATCCGGGTTGGCCACGTGGCCGACGGCCGTGCGGAACAGCGGCGCGTCCTTGGCCTTGGTGATGATGTGCGTCAATCCGAGTGGCTTCCAGAGATATTCGACCAACGCCTCGTCCCACGTCATCTCACGAAGGACCTCGACGATGCGGCCGGCAACGGCAAAACCCGCGTTGCTGTAACTCAGATGCCCGCCGGGCTCGGTGACGCTGATCGCGGTCGCGAGTTCGTCGACGTACTTCTCGACGCAGTCGTCACCGTCACCGGTGTCGTTGAACAGGTCTCCGTCGATACCGCTTGTGTGCGTGAGCAACTGGCGGATCGTGATTTCCTTCGTGTTGGAAGGATCCGCGATCGTGAACTCCGGAAGCACCTCCACCACCAGGGTGTCCAGCGTCAGCTTGCCCTCGTCGACGAGCTGCATGATCAGCGTCGTCGTCCAGATCTTGCTCGCGGATCCGTACTGGAACAGGGTGTCTGCGTCGACGTCAACGCGCGTGTTCAGGCTCGTCACTCCGGTGGTGATGACACGGATGTCCGCTGCGCCGTCTTCGCCCAGCGCGATCACACCGACCTGCGCGCCCGGTACCGAATGCTTGGCTGCCAGTTCGTCGAGGCGTTCCTGCCACTTCGGGGCGACAAGTAGGTCCTTGGGCAAGTCGGTCACAGGTCGAACTCCTTCGATCATGGAAGCGAGCGGCGTAGACGGCGTTGCTGGGATCCGCTCAGGTCTCACTCGTCGGGAAGTGAGGTTGCGGAAGCAATAACCGTCCACCCATGATCTCAGTGTGCTCGCAGTCACGTCCTGGTCGATTGCACCGAAGTCGGCCCCGAAAATGGTGCAATCCGACGAGCGAGTGTTCAGGATTCGCCATTCGAAACGATCAACGCTCGAAGGTTCCTTCCAAGCGATTGCGTGAACCCGGATGGATCAAGCGCGCCGCGCTGACCAATCCGTTAGCCGACCACGTGCGGCGGCGAATCAGCAGGCACGGTTCCCCGCGATCGATGCGTAACAGCTCGCATTCGTCCGGGCTACCCAACACCGCTTCCACGACATGCTCGCCGCGAACCAGAGGCGCAACGTCACTCAAGTAGTTGTTGGGGGTGATCGCGGTGAAGTCCTGGCGCAGATAGTCTGGCGCCTCGTTCGGATTCACGAATCGGTCTTCCACCTGAATCGGAGTTTCGTCCTCGAAGTGCACCATCAGCGAATGGAACACCCGTTTGCCCACCGATTCACGAAGGAACGTCTGCCCGTGGTCGGTTTCTTCCTCACGAACGAAGACGACCTCGGTTCGATGACGGTGGCCGCGGCGCTGAATCTCGTCGGCGATGTTCTTGACTTCGAACAGCGGGGACGCGGTCTTCGTGGCGGCGACAAAAGTACCGACCCCCATCATCCGCACGATCAGACCGTCGCTGGTGAGTTCGCGAAGCGCTCGATTGATCGTCATTCGTGACAACCCCAGCGCACTGACCAGTTGATTCTCCGAAGGCAGCTGATCGCCTTCGGTCCACCGACCCGAGTTGATCTGCGAGACCACGAGGTTCTTGACCCGTTCGTAGGCAGGGGCCGACTCGCCGCCTGCCTCGTTGAACAGCACGGCGAGTTCTGCGTCCACTTCGGCAATCGCCATCGCCACCACCCGTTCGTCGAAAACCACCGAGTCGGTTCTCCCGTTCGGCCTCCGAAGTCTATCCGCCTCGTGCACCTTTCCGATCCATCCGCGAGCGTCCGCGCCGGACCTAACCCACCATGCGCCGCAATTGGCTCGTCGCAACCGAAAGCGCAGCAAGATCGTGTTGCCCGGACGCCTCGATCTCTGCGAGCGCGAGAGTGGACCTCTCGATTCTCGACGCATTCCTTTCTTCCCACCTCGAGAGTTTTTCCGCCGTCGTGTCACCCGCTTCCGCGTCGGCCAAGACGTCGAGGGTCAGGGCCCGCACCGTCGAGTACAACTCGTCCCGCAACGACAACCTCGCCAACGCGTTCCATTTTCCGTCCTTGCTCAATGCCGACACTCGATTGAGCATCGGGACGAGCCCAACATGCTCACCGAGCCGGAAATAGAGTTCGCCGGTCTCCGAGATCGTCCGATCGGCAAGGTCCGCGATCTCCACCACGTCGAGCAGTCCGAACTGATCGAGCAATATCTCCACTCGCCTGACCAGGTTCTCCGGCGCGCCCTTGTCCGTGATGAGGACCGTTCGCGCAGCCAGGTTCCGCTGATCTGCGCCTACCAGCCAGTCATCGAGCTCTGCCGACGCCTCCGCGATGCGATCACCGAATCTGCTGATCTCGGCCCCGACGGCCAGCGGTTGCGGACGACGTGTCAGCATCCACCGTGACGCCCGGTCGAGCAGTCGCCTGGTGAGCAGGATCAACTCGTCGGACACTGCGGTCGAGAGCGAGGCTTCGCTGATGTCGTGCCACAACTTCCACAGTCCGAACACCTCGGAGACCACAGTGAAGGCACGTACTGCGTCTTCCGGATCAGCGCCGACTTCTTCACCGAGCCGATACGCATAGGTGATGCCGCCTCGATCGATGACGTTGTTCGTCAGCACTGTCGCGACGATCTCGCGACGAAGTGGGTGCCGGTCGAGGGCGTCACCCCCTGCAACTCGAACGCCCTCCGGAAAATAGTTCGCCAGCACCTGGCGGTAGATCTGGTTGTCGATCGAGCTTCCCGCCAACAGCGTGGATTTCAGATCGAGCTTGACGTGGGCCATCAGTGTGGCGAGTTCCGGCGACGTCAGCCCCGTTCCCGACTTCTCGGCCGCGGCGAACTGCTTCTTGGTCGGAAACCCTTCGATGACACGGTCGACGATCCCGCGCGATTCGAGGTTGGAAATCACTCTGCCGTGCACACCGATCATCGCCCCCGCATCCGCCCGCGTGGTACCCATCAGTTCGTTCTGCGAACGGTTGTCTGCGAGAACGAGTTCTGCGACCTGGTCGGTCAGCGATTCGAGTAGTGCGTCACGACGTGAGTCCGTGACGACGCCTGAGCTGATCAGGGAGTCGAGAAGGATTTTGATGTTCACCTCGTGGTCGGAACAATCGACTCCGGCCGAATTGTCGAGGGCGTCTGTGTTGATCCGTCCACCGCCGCGTGCGTATTCGATCCGTCCGGCCTGGGTGAGGCCGAGATTGCCTCCTTCACCGATCACTCGGGCACGCACTTCGTTGCCGTTCACCCGAACGGCGTCGTTGCTCTTGTCGCCGACTTCGAGGTCGGACTCACCGGAGGCCTTGACGTACGTTCCGATGCCGCCGTTCCACAACAGATCTGCCGGGGACCGCAAAATCGCCCGAACCAGTTGCGGTGGAGTCAGGTCGGTGACGTCGTCCTCGAGGCCCAGTGCCTCTCGTATCTCGTCACTGATCGGAACGCGCTTCGCCGAGCGTTCCCACACTCCGCCGCCGGCACTGATCAAGGTCGGGTCGTAGTCGGCCCACGAGGATCGGGGGAGCGCAAAGAGACGTGATCGCTCGTCGTACGAGCGCTCAGGCGACGGGTCCGGATCGACGAACACGTGCCGATGATCGAACGCCGCGATCAGGCGAATGTGCTTGCTGCACAACATACCGTTGCCGAAGACGTCGCCACTCATGTCTCCGATCCCCACCGCGGTGAAGTCATCGTGCTGGGTATCGACGCCGAGCTCACGGAAGTGCCGCTTGACACTTTCCCAGGCGCCCTTCGCCGTGATACCCATGGCTTTGTGGTCGTAGCCGACCGACCCGCCGGACGCGAAGGCGTCGCCGAGCCAGAATCCGTACTCCGCGGCAACCTCGTTCGCGATGTCGGAGAACTTCGCAGTTCCCTTGTCCGCGGCGACAACAAGATACGTGTCGTCTCCGTCGTGGCGAACGACCCGCCGCGCCGCGACAACGGCCCCGCTCTGCTTGTCGACGTTGTCGGTCAGATCGAGTAGTCCGCGAATGAAGGATCGGTAGCAATCGATCCCGGCCGCCAACGCGGCTTCTCGGTCTGCGTCTGCGCCCAGCCCTGGAACCGGTGGGCGTTTGACGACAAATCCGCCCTTCGCTCCGACAGGCACGATGACTGCGTTCTTGACTGCCTGCGCCTTCACCAATCCCAGTACCTCGGTGCGAAAGTCCTCTTTCCGATCCGACCAGCGCAAGCCGCCGCGAGCCACCGTACCGAAACGAAGGTGCACACCTGCTACATCGGGTGAGTACACGAATATCTCGAACTTCGGTCGAGGGAAAGGCAATACGGACAGCTTCTCCGAATCGAACTTCAACGAGAGCGCGCCGAGCGATTGAGTGGGATACACGAAATAGTTGGTACGCAACGTGTTACGGACCAGTTCGGACAATGCGCGCAGGATCCGATCGGCGTCGAGTCCTTGCACCTGCGCCACGGCCGTTTCCACGTCCGCTGCTGCACGTGCACCTCGATCTCCGTCGACGACGCCAGGATCGAAACGGCTCTCGAACAATTCGCACAATCTGCCGGCGATCTCGGGATGATCGGCAAGTACCTCGGCGACGCGACCGGTGCTGTAAGGAAATCCCGCTTGCTGCAAGAACTCCGCGTATGCCCGCAGCACCACTACCTGTTTCCAGCCGAGTCCCGCGATCGCGACCAATTCGTTGAACGAGTCCGGCTCGGCGTCACCGTTTCGAACCGCGGCAAACGTCGCCGCGAATCGCGCGGCAAAGTTGTCGAAGCCTTCGACCGGAGCACTCGGATAGTCGAGCGTGAACTCGTAGATCCTGGACTGTTCGGTTCCCACCGGTGCGATCTCGTACGGACGTTCGTCGACCACTTCGACGCCCAGGCTCTGCAATACGGGCAGCACCTCGCCCAGCGAGAGCGGATCACCCGAGACGTACAGCCCGAGACGGTGAGTACCCGGTCCGTCGACAGATCGGGCCAACCGTGGACTTACTTCTCCGGGCGCGAGGCCCTCGAACACCGCCATGTCCTCGGCGGCTCGGACAGCGTCGAAATCCTGCTTGTATGCCGCCGGAACTCGCTCGGCGAACCGAGCACGCCTGCGCCGCTCGTCGTAGTGCGAAGCATCCAGAACGAATCGTTCGTCCCACGTCAGGCACGCGTCGACGACGAGGTCCCGAATCTCCCGTGCTTGTCGCGCCGACGCGAAGTTCGCGCCGCCGCCGACTGTGGCCGTGAAATGTACGACGGCCAAGGGGGATTCCGAGACTCGACTGGAGAACTCGATATTGTGGGCACCGAGTGCGTCGGCGAGTACCGACTCGGCCGTTGTTCTGATCGTCGTACTGAATTTCTCGCGCGGAACGAAGAGCAAAGCCGACAACTCTTGATCTCGCCCTGTCGCCGGGGAACTTCCCACCGGTTGCAAGAACAGATGGATCGATGTGCGGCCGTCCACGGAAGTGAGTTCGTCCAGCGCGTCCGCGATTCGGGCCGGCTCGGCCGCCAGGAGCACTGTGACCGGAATCGACTGAATCACTGCCAGCATCGATTGTCCGACAAACGAATCGACGGTGGATCCTGAGGCCTCGAAGATGTCTGCGACGCGTCCTCGCACGAGCGGGGTTAGCCTGACGTCGGCGACGATACCGGTCGCGGTGAAGAACCCGACGAATCGGTACGCACGGTCGCCGACGGACACGTCGATCTCGGTGGCGTATTCGGATCCACCGAACCCTTGCCGGAGGTACACCACTGCAATCGCGAGGGGCGCCGCTTTCGAATCCGAAGAGCCGGTTGGATCGGGGAGCACGCCGATGGCGTACGGCTCGTCACTGTCGACAGTTCGCGCACCACCGATGACACTGAAGTTTCCGGCGCTGCACCACCGGAGAAAGTCAGCTTCTTCGGCGTAGCCGTTCGAGTCCAGTTGCTCGCGCGCCTCGTCGACGAGGTCCCGCAGGGGCACGGAATCGCGGAAGGCACGCGCGATACGGTCGAGGATTCCGGCGACGTCGTCCGCGATCACCTGCGCCTGCGCGTCCGAACAGTGTGCGGGTAGTCCTATGTGGATCCATGATTCGGTGCGCTCCCCGGCCCGGGCGTCTTCGGTGCTGTGCGCCGGTTGTACGGCTGTGCGAAGCACGGGGTGCACCACGAATTCAGGTTCCACGCGGGCACGGGCAAGTGTCGCCAAGACCGCTTCGACGAGCTGCGGCATGTCGTCGCCGACGTATTGAATCGCGGGGCCATCCCCTAACTCCCCGGCCGGCGCGAGTCGCGAGATCGACGAGTTGTGTCCTCGTCGACGCGAAAGGTCCATGTGCGCGGCGACAATCGCCAGCTTGCGGTCTTCGGCGAGCGCAGCGTATCGATCCGCCGACAAGCCCTCGAAATACGTACTGGACACCCTCCTCACATTCTCGGAGTCCGGTGTCGTGTCGACTGAAACGAGGCTCATGTCAGCACCTTCCGTCGAAAGCCACGCTGCTTCCGACTTGTAGTGGGTTCGATCCGCAATCAACTTGTCTATACAGGCTTAGACAAGTTGATCATTGCAGAACGTGAGCCGCGACACAACAAATTCACCCCTGGACAAATTCGCCACCCTCGGCCATAGTCAGTCCATGCCAACTAGTGGCAATTAGATTTCATTAGATGAAATTCGTAACTATTCCGCCTCGAAGGAGCCCCCGTGACTACCCAGACCGCGCCCGACACCGACAGCGTCGATCTCGCAGAGTTCCGCAGCACTGTCCGAGCCTTCGCCAACGCCGAGATCCACCCAGGAGCAGCCGCACGCGACGAGTCCAAGGAGTTCCCGGCGCAGCTGGTCAAGCGCCTCGGGCAGCAGGACCTCATGGGCATTTCCGTGCCCGAGGAATTCGGCGGCCTGGGTCTGTCGACACGAACCCAACTGGTCGCCATCGAAGAAGTTGCACGCACCGACGCCGCGCTGGCATCGATCTACACCGCCCACTACCTGGGCCTCGAGCCGATTCTCGTCGGCGGCTCCGAAGAGCAGAAGCATCGCTGGTTGCCCCAGCTCGCGTCGGGCGAACTACTGGCCGGCTTTGCACTCACAGAACCCGATGCCGGCTCCGACATCGCCTCGATGCGTACCGTCGCCCGACGCGAGGACGACGGCTGGCATCTCTCCGGATCGAAGACGTACATCTCCAACGCCAAGGAAGCCGACCTGGTCGTGCTCTTCGCCAAGACGGACCCGAGCGCAGGATTCCGAGGCATCACCGCCTTCGTAGTCCCCAAGGGAACTCCGGGAATCAGCTACTCGGAGCCGCAGGACAAGATGGGAATTCGTTCGGCCCCGACGTACACCGTCTACCTCGACGACGTCGTTCTGCCGCTCGACTCCGTGATCGGCACCGAAGGTCGCGGCGGCAACATTGCCTTGACCGCCCTGAACCGAGCACGCATCGACGTAGCGGCAATGGCAAACGGCATCGCTCTGCGCGCTTGGGAACTGGGACGCGAGTACGCAACGGAGCGAAAGCAGTTCGGCACGCCGATCTTCGACTTCCAGGCAATCCAGCTACTCCTCGGTGGCTGCGACGCGCAACTTGTCGCATCACGCGTCACCGCAGACTGGGCCGCCGACGTCAAGGACGCCGGTCAGGACATCCGCCGCGCCGCATCGATTTCGAAGTACGTCGCCACCGAAGCCTGCTTCTCGATCGTCGATCAAACCGTACAGATCCACGGTGGCGCAGGTTTCATGCGCGAATCGGAAATCGAACGCCTGTACCGCGATTGCCGCATTCTCCGCATCTTCGAGGGCACCTCGCAGATCCAGTTGCTCACCATTGCCGGCAATGCTCCGTCGCCGCGTTCCACCGAGTTCTGAAAGGCGCGGACATGACTGCACTTCCCCCACTCGACGGCATCCGGGTCATCGACCTCTCGCGCGTCCTTGCCGGACCCTACTGCACCGCACTGCTTTCCGACGCCGGTGCGGACGTCGTCAAGATCGAATCCGAACACGGTGAAGACTCTCGGCACCTCGGCCCGTTCCGCGACGGCGAGAGCATCTACTTCAACGTGCTCAATCGTGGCAAGCGTTCGGTGGCACTCAACCTCAAGAACGACGAGGACCGTGAGGCGCTGCTGACGCTCATCGAGACCGCCGACGTCGTCGTCGAAAACTTTCGCCCCGGCGTCACCAAGCGCCTGGGAATCGACTACGAGGCTGCGCGGGCTCGCAATCCGCGGATCGTGTACGCGTCCATCTCCGGTTTCGGACAGGACGGGCCCATGTCCGGAGCCGCCGCCTACGACCTTGTAGTCCAGGCTCTTTCGGGAATCATGAGCATCACCGGTTCGGAGGAATCCGGGCCGACACGGTTGGGTGAGTCGTTCGGAGACCTGGTCGCCGGGCTGTTCGCCGCCTGGGGAATCAGTACCGCCCTGCTGAGTGCACGGGCGAGCGGACTCGGGCAGCACCTTGACGTCGCGATGTTCGACAGCATGCTCGCCATGCTGCCGACAGCACACAGCCAACTGCAATCCACCGGGCTCACTCCCCCACGCGTCGGCAACCGTCATCCGGTGTCAACACCGTTCGACACCTACAAGGCCGACGACGGACTCTTCGTCCTCGCGGTTGCGAGCCAGTCGGGTTTCGAGAAGCTGGCGCAGACGATGAATCGCGTCGACCTGATCGCAGATCCCCGATTTGCCGACGACACCGCCCGGACCGAGAACGAACCGGCACTGCGCAAGGAGATCGAAAACTGGGCTGCCGGAAAGACCGTCGCCGACGTGGTCGGTATTCTCGGCGACGCGGGCCTCGCCGGCTCGGAAATCTGGGACGTCCAGCAGGCACTCACCTCCGCGCAGGCCGAGTATCGCGGAGTCGTCGAATCGTTCGAGCACCCGGTAGCAGGAAAAATCTCCTACGTACGACAACCCGTCGTGTTCGGTGATAGCCGACGCCCCGATGTCCGCCGCAGTCCCCTGCTGGACGAGCACCACGGTGAGGTACTGCCGGGCTCGCGATAGATTCAGCGCAGACATCCCTCGGCACTTGGAGTAGGACATGGCCCCCGGCGACGTGACCCGCAGCGCGAATCGCACGTTCGAACTTCTCGGTGCGATCGTCGAGCACGGCGGGTTGACGCTCGGCGACGCCGCCAAGGCAACCGATCTGGCAACCAGTACCGCGCTTCGCCTGATCAGAAGCCTCGAACAAACCGAGTTCGTCGTCCGCGGCGAGGACAACGTCTATCGCGTCGGCCCGCGGCTACTACAGATCGGGGCTCGCGCTCTCGGTGACAATCAACTGTTGCCGAGAGCGCGGCCCGCGATGAAGGCCATCGCCGAAACCACCAGAGAGTCGACCTACCTGTCGACGAAGGGACCGAAAGACACTGCGCTGTATCTCGATCAGATCGAGGGCACGCACGCGATCCGCCACATGGGGTGGGTGGGCCAGAGCGTTCCCCTGGACGGCACCGCCGTCGGCGCAGCGTTGAGCGGCAAGGTAGGCGAGAGCGGGTACGCCATTGCGCACGACACCATCGAGGATCACTCGACCGGAGTTGCCGCGCCGATCTACAACGCGGTCGGTCAGATAGCCGGAGCGCTCAGCGTCGTGGGCCCGACCTTCCGTCTGACGGACGAGGTCTGCGCCAGCCACGGCCGCGTCTTGGTGGAGCACTGCGCCCGGTTGTCCGCGGAACTCGGCAACCAGACTCCCTGACCACCCCGAGCACTTGGCGATTCAGTCTCGTATCCGAGCACTTGGCGATTCAGTCTCGTATCCGAGACAATGTGGTTCCCCGCTCCCACCTCAGCCCTACCCGTAAGGACACACCCCATATGACGACGAGCCGCGTGAAATCTGCTGAGCGCGTGCTCGACGTGCTCGATCTCCTGGCCCGCCGGGGTGTGCCGCTGGCGACGGCAGAAATCTCCAGCGCCCTCGAGCTGCCGAAGAGTACGACGCATCACCTCCTCAATGTCATGCGGGATCGACGGTTCGTCTCGTACTGGGCTGATCAACGCGCCTGGACCCTGGGTGTCTCGGCGTTCGAAGTCGGTGCGTCGTACATGCGGTCCGGCCCACTTCACCGTGAGGGCCAACGATTCATGCTGGCACTCACTCAGTCGACCGACGAGACCTCCCATCTGGCGGTACTTCAGGGTTCTGACGTCATCTACCTCGACAAACGTGAACCTCTGAAGCCCGGCGTTCGGTTGGTGACCGAGATCGGGACCCGCCTTCCGGCGCATCTCACCGCAGTCGGGCGGGCGATTCTGAGCCGTCTGGATGCGGAACAGATCAGCGCGCTCTACGAGGGGTACACCTGGCCGACGCGGACCGGAACGGGTCCGTCGACGCTCGCCGAACTGCGAGAACTGCTCGCCGCAGCACGTGAGAGCGGATATGCGGTCGAAGAGAATGCGACGACATCCGGGATCAACTGCATCGCCAGCCCCGTGATCACACGGGACGGTCGTCCGGTCGCAGCTCTCGGCGTCACCTTCCTCTCCGGCTCCAAATCGGCCGAGGAGAGTGCCCTGATCGCCGACCGAGTGCGCGCCGTCAGCGCCGAGTTCTCCGCCGATCTCGGAGATCGAATGGTGGAGACCCCGACCGCAGACATGTAGCCAACTTCTCCGTTCCGTACTTTGCGGGCCTTGTTTTCGTCTCATATTCAAGACTAGAGTCTCGTATACAAGACTTTGTTAGATAGCCACGAATCATCATTGGAGTCCCATGAACGCCACCCCTGCCACCCAGACAGCCACCCGAACCATCGAGGTCGGAATCGGCGCTGTCACCATCGCCGACGTCGTCGACGTCGCGCGCAACGGATACGGCGTTGCATTGACCGCGGAATCACTGGCCGCGATCGCCGAAAGTCGTGCACGCATCGAAGCGCTGGCCGCAGACCCCACACCGGTCTACGGAGTTTCCACCGGATTCGGCGCACTTGCCACCCGGCACATTCCAGCGCATCTGCGGACACAGTTGCAGCGCAGCCTGATCCGCTCACATGCGGCAGGTTCGGGACCGGAAGTCGAACGCGAAGTGATCCGGGCCTTGATGCTTCTGCGTCTGTCGACGCTCGCCACCGGGCGAACCGGAGTGCGCCCCGTGGTCGCACAGGCGTACGCCGACCTACTCACCGCAGGCATCACCCCGGTGGTGCACGAATACGGCAGCCTCGGATGCTCGGGAGATCTGGCACCACTGGCGCATGTGGCGATGGCAATCATCGGTGAAGGTTCCGTCCGCACCGCCGACGGTGAACTCACCGATGCGGCAACGGCATTGGCTGCCCATGGTCTCGAACCGGTGGTTCTGGCCGAGAAGGAAGGCCTCGCACTGATCAACGGTACCGACGGGATGCTCGGTCAACTGGCCCTTGCGATCACCGATCTCGATCATCTGCTCAAGTTGGCCGACATCGCTGCCGCTATGAGCGTCGAGGGCTTGCTCGGCACCGATCAAGTGTTCGCCGCCGATCTTCAGGCGCTTCGCCCCCACCCCGGACAGGGCGCGGCCGCCTCGAACATGGTGCGCTTGCTTGCCGACTCCCCGATCGTCGCCAGCCATGCGGGCCCTGACTGCACCAGGGTTCAAGACGCGTACTCACTGCGGTGCGCACCGCAGGTCGCCGGCGGCGCACGCGACACCGTCGATCACGCCCGACTGGTTGCCGGGCGCGAATTGGCCAGTGCTGTCGACAATCCCGTTGTCACCCTCGACGGACGGGTTCGATCCAACGGTAACTTCCACGGAGCTCCCGTCGCTTACGTCTTGGACTTCCTCGCCATCGTGACCGCGGATGTCGCGGGTATCAGCGAACGCCGCACCGATCGCTTCCTCGACGTAGCACGCAATCACGGTCTGACCCCCTTCCTCGCCGACGACCCCGGTGTCGACAGCGGACTGATGATCGCGCAGTACACACAAGCTGCCATCGTGTCCGAACTCAAGCGACTCGCGAGCCCGGCCAGTGTCGATTCGATTCCCTCCTCGGCCATGCAGGAAGATCACGTCTCCATGGGATGGTCGGGTGCACGCAAGCTCCGCCGGTCCATCGACGGTCTCACCCGAGTTCTCGCGATCGAGATACTGACTGCAGCACGAGGAATCGATTTGCGCTCCCCACTCGAGCCCTCCCCCGCCACCGGAGCCGTCCTTCGGACCCTGCGCGAGAAGGTGCAGGGGCCGGGTACCGATCGCTTCCTGTCCCCCGAGATCGAGGCCGCGGTGGACTTGGCGGCATCGGGTGCACTTGTTGCGGCCGCGGAGAACGCGATCGGCGCCCTGGCATGACCGCGCCCGGTGCGCTGAGGCCTCGCCCCCGACCCGAAATCGAAGCACTCCCTCGATACTCCAAAGCCGCCGGCCTCGAGCAGGTTCGGTGGCGGGCGTCGAGCAACGAGTCGACGGTTGCACCCTCGGCGGCCATTCTCGAGGCCGTCAATCTCGCGGCCTCACACTCGCACTTGTATCCGTCGCTGTTCGGCGACACGCTGATCGCTCGGTTGAGCGACCGTCTGGGCGTGGGCGACGACCAGGTATTGGTCGGCGCCGGGTCGTTGGCACTGCTCCAGCAGGTATTGACTGCGTACACGGGTCCGGGCACCGAGGTCGTCTACCCGTGGCGCAGCTACGAGGCGTACCCGATACTGATCGGAATCGCCGGGGCGAGCGGTGTACCCGTCGCACTCGATTCCGAACATCGGCACGATCTGAGTGCAATGGCGGCGGCGGTGACGCCGCAGACCCGCGCGGTACTCGTCTGCAACCCCAACAATCCGACCGGTAGCGAGTTCTCGACCGCCGAGTTCGTCTCGTTCGCCCGTGCAATCCCGGGTGACGTCCTCATCCTTCTGGACGAGGCTTACCGGGAGTTCGCGACCAGCGACGTCGACGGCGTCGACCTGCTTCGAGCCTTTCCCAACATCGTCGTCTTCCGAACCTTCTCCAAGGCTTACGGATTGGCCGGACTTCGTGCCGGCTATGCCGTCACCAACTCGGCGATCGCAGCGGATCTTCGCAGCGCTGCACCGCCCTTCGGGCTCAGCGCCGTTGCCGAGGCCGCAGCCTGCGCGGCCCTGACCGATCCGGCACACACCGATTCGATAGTCGAAACGGTGACCGCGGGTCGTTCTCACCTACGTGAGCAATTGGCTCTGCGCGGCGTCGAGACGGTCCCGAGCGGTGCCAACTTCGTGTGGATTCCTCTCGGCAAGAGAGCTTCTGCACTCGAAGCGGCCTGCGTCGCGCAGGGTGTCTCGGTCCGGATGTTCCCCGGCGAGGGAGTGCGGGTGACCGTAGGTGAGCGGGCAGCAGAAGACGCCGTGATCTCCGCTGTGGATGCACTCGCACACAACCTTTGACCGACTGGAGAAAAGAATGTCCGTCCACGAACTTGCTCGGTCGATCGGTTCGAGTCGCCTGATCACCGACCCTGCGGTAATGGACTCGTACCGCCGTGACGAGGCCCATCTCGCCGAACCCGGCCATCCGGCGGCCGTCATGCTCGCCGAAACTGCGGCCGACATTTCCGAGGCGCTGAAATGGGCTACTGCTCACCGTGTCCCGGTGGTAACCCGCGGTGCGGGAACCGGTTTGGCGGGCGGCGGGGCAGCCGTCGAGGGCTGCCTGGTCATCTCGACCACTCGCATGCGCTCGATTCTCGAGGTCAATCCGGACGATCAGCTCGCTGTCGTGGAAGCCGGGGTGATCAACGCCGACATCAGTCGAGCAGCAGACGAGTACGGGCTGATGTACGCCCCTGATCCGAGCAGTTTCGAGATCTCCACGATCGGCGGAAACATCGCCACCAACGCCGGTGGACTGCGTTGCGTGAAGTACGGCGTCACCCGCGATTCAGTCCTGGGTCTCGAGGTTGTGCTCGCCGACGGTCGGATCGTGCGGACAGGCCGAAGGACCGTCAAAGGTGTTGCGGGATACGACTTGACCAGTCTTCTCGTCGGTTCGGAGGGAACACTCGGAGTCGTCACGAGTGCCACGCTGAAGTTGCAGCCCAAGCCCAAGAGAGCACCGGTCACCGTCGTCGGCAGTTTCGATTCTCTCCGCTCCGCAGCGGACGCAGTTGCCGCGGTCGTTCGCGACGGGATCGGACCGAGCGTGCTGGAGCTGATCGATCGAGCAACGCTGCGCGCAGTCGACGACTGGAAACGAATCGGGTTGGAAGACAACACCGCCGCGATGCTGATCGCACAGGCCGACGGGGTCGATGCCGACGCAGCAGCCGCGGCGATGCAGAAACACTTCGAGAGGGCGGGCGCAGATTTTGTCGCCGTCTCGCAGGACGCGGCAGAAGCCGCACAGCTACTCGAGATTCGCCGACTCGCCTATCCGGCTTCCGAACGACTCGGGCAATGTCTCGTGGAAGACGTCGGGGTCCCGCGGTCGAAACTGCCCGACATGCTCGAGAGTATCGACCGAGCCGCCGCCGAGCACATGGTCAAGATCATGACCGTCGCGCATGCTGGTGACGGCAACGTCCATCCGACCTTCGTCTTCGACCGCACTGCCGACGGCTCGGTCCCCGAAGCCGTGTGGACCGCCGCGGACGAGGTCTTCCGGCGTGCTCTCGAACTCGGAGGAACTCTGACCGGAGAGCACGGCGTCGGCGTTCTGAAGCGTCGCTGGCTCTCTCTCGAGCTCGGCGAGGACAGCATGCAACTGCACCGATCGATCAAGGCTGCCTTCGACCCGCTCGGAATCCTCAACCCGGGTAAGGGTTTCTGATTTCTCGCGTGGTGTTACACAGCATTTACGCGAAAACGGGTCCCGGGTATTGACGCCTGTATATACAGGCATATACATTTATCCGCAGTGACAGTGACCCAGCGCACAAAGCACAAGGCGCAAAGCACCAAGCACGAAGAAGGTGGGCAATACCCCGACGTCGATTCCGTCGCTCGACGGGCTCGCAGCAGAAAGACAGGCCTATGACTCACGATGGACCGGCCGAGGTCATCCTCACTCCGGAACGACGCACTATCGACGTCGTCCCGGATGCAGAACGACACGGCACCCCGCGCAGCCAGTTCACTCTCTGGTTCGGCGCCAACATGCAGATCACTGCAATCGTCGACGGCGCTCTCGCCGTCGTATTCGGCGCGGACGCCATCTGGGCGATCGTCGGACTTCTGATCGGCAACATCTTCGGTGGCGCTGTCATGGCGCTTCACTCCGCACAGGGCCCGCGTATGGGTCTCCCCCAGATGATCTCGAGTCGCGCCCAGTTCGGCGTCAAGGGAGCAGTCGTACCGCTTGTTCTCGTCATCCTGATGTACCTCGGCTTCGCTGCCACCGGCACCGTGTTGGCCGGACAGGCCGTCAACAAGATCCTGCACATCGACAGCCCCACCGTCGGCATCGTCGTCTTCGGTCTCCTCACCGCATTCGTCGCGGTCACCGGCTACAAGCTGATCCACATCGTCGGCAGGATCGCCACCGTCGTGGGCATCGTCGGTTTCTCCTACCTGGCCGTTCGACTGTTCCTCGAGTACGACGTCGCCTCGTACGTCGGCATCAAGGGCTTCGACATAGTCACCTTCCTGCTCGCGATCTCGCTGGGTGCCGGTTGGCAGCTCACCTTCGGCCCGTACGTCGCCGACTACTCGCGTTACCTGCCGCGCAGCACTTCCGAGAGCACCACGTTCTGGTCGACGTTCCTCGGTAGTGTCATCGGGTCGCAGTGGTCCATGACCTTCGGCGCTCTCGTCGCGGCCTGCGCCGGCGACGCGTTCCTGGGTAACCAGGTCGGCTTCATGGGAGATCTGGCCGGACCCGCTGCCATCGCCTTCCTGATCTACTTCGTCATCCTGGTCGGCAAGCTGACGGTGAACGTGCTCAACGCCTACGGCGGATTCATGTCGATCCTGACCACCGTCACCGCCTTCAACGGACAGTCGCGAATCTCGAGCACCGCGCGCACCCTCTACATCCTCGGTTTCACTGCGGTCTCGGTCTTGATCGCCATCGCCGCCAGCGCCGACTTCCTGGACAACTTCAAGAACTTCGTCCTGGTGTTGCTGATGGTGTTCACGCCGTGGAGTGCGATCAATCTGATCGACTACTACCTGATCTCCAAGGAACGCATCGACATTCCGGCGCTGTACGACGTCAACGGTCGATACGGAGCATGGAACTTCACCGCATTGGCTTGCTACGCCGCCGGCGTTCTCGCCCAGATCCCGTTCCTCGCCCAGAAGATGTACACCGGCCCCGTCACGGACATGCTCGGCGGCGCCGACATCTCGTGGCTGGTCGGCATCGTGTTCACCGGGCTGATCTATTACCCACTCGCCAAGCGCACGAGCAATCCCCCTTCGTCGATGATCTACCCCGATCACACCGCGATGACCGACTCTCGCGTCTGATCCCCCAACGTCTTTCGAACTTCAGCAAGCTAGGAGAACACAATGGAAATCAGCACCCCCGGCCACGAGCCGCGCCCCGTCCGTGCTCCCCGCGGCCCCGAGCTCACGACGCTCGGTTGGCAGCAGGAGGGTGCCCTGCGCATGCTCATGAACAACCTCGACCCCGATGTTGCCGAGCACCCGGACAGCCTCGTCGTCTACGGCGGAACCGGTCGCGCAGCGCGTAGTTGGGCTGCCTTCGACGCCATGGTCGCCACGCTGAAGACGCTGAAGAACGACGAGACCATGCTGGTGCAGTCCGGCAAGCCGGTCGGTGTCTTCCGCACCAACGAGTGGGCACCGCGAGTGCTGATCGCCAACTCCAACCTGGTCGGTGACTGGGCGAACTGGGAAGAGTTCCGCCGTCTCGAAGACCTCGGCCTGACCATGTACGGCCAGATGACCGCAGGCTCCTGGATTTACATCGGCACCCAGGGAATCCTGCAGGGTACTTACGAGACCTTCGGCGCCATCGCGAAGAAGCGCTACAACGGCTCACTCGCCGGAACGATCACCCTCACTGCGGGTCTCGGCGGCATGGGCGGCGCTCAGCCTCTCGCCGTCACTATGAACGACGGCGTCGCGATCTGCGTCGACTGCGACATCACCCGCATCGACCGTCGTATCGCCCACAAGTACCTCGACACCAAGGCAGACAGCATCGAGCACGCGCTCGAACTGGCGACCGCGGCACGCGATGCCAAGAAGCCGCTCTCCATCGGCCTCGAAGGCAATGCGGCAGAGATCTTCCCGGCGCTGCTGGAGATGAAGGCCCCCATCGACATCGTGACCGACCAGACCTCGGCGCACGATCCCCTCGCCTACCTGCCGATCGGCATCGACTTCGGCGACATGAAGACCATGTCGGAGAAGGATCCGCAGAAGTTCACCGAAGATTCCCGCAACGCGATGGCCGCACACGTCAAGGCCATGGTCGGATTCATGGACGCCGGCGCCGAGGTATTCGACTACGGCAACTCCATCCGCGACGAGGCCCGCAAGGCCGGCTACGACCGTGCATTCGACTTCCCCGGATTCGTTCCCGCCTACATCCGTCCGCTCTTCGAAGAAGGCCTCGGCCCCTTCCGCTGGGCGGCGCTCTCGGGTGATCCCAAGGACATCGAGGCCACCGACAAGGCCATCCTCGAACTCTTCCCCGAGAACGAGCACCTGCGCCGCTGGATCACCATGGCCGGCGAAAAGGTTGCCTTCGAAGGCCTTCCGGCTCGCATCTGCTGGCTCGGATACGGTGAGCGCCACCTCGCCGGCCTCAAGTTCAACGAGATGGTGGCCTCGGGCGAGCTCTCCGCACCGATCGCCATCGGCCGCGATCACCTCGACTCCGGATCGGTCGCCTCGCCGTACCGCGAAACCGAATCGATGATCGACGGGTCCGACGCGATCGCCGACTGGCCGCTGCTCAACGCCCTGGTCAACACCGCGTCCGGCGCTTCGTGGGTTTCACTCCACCAAGGCGGCGGCGTCGGGATGGGGCGCTCCATCCACGCGGGACAGGTGTGCATCGCCGACGGCACCGAACTCGCAGCCAAGAAGCTCGAAGCAGTTCTCACCAACGATCCCGGGATGGGCGTCATCCGGCATGCGGATGCAGGATACGACCACGCCATCGACACGGCAGCCACCCGCGGCGTCCGCATCCCGATGACCGAGAACTGAAACAGCTCCACCACCTCACCCTGAGTTAGGAATTACATTGACCACGAATGGTTCTCGAACCACCGTTCTGACCAACATCGGAACCCTCGTCACCAATGACCCGACTCTGGGTGAGGGCAAGCTCGGCGTACGACACGACGCGGCAATCGTTTTCGACGACGGCGTTGTTGCTTGGGTCGGTGATTCCGCCGACGCCCCGGCTGCCGATATCGGTCAGGATATCGGCGGTCGGGCCCTGCTCCCCGGTTTCGTGGAGAGTCACTCGCACCTGGTGTTCGGTGGCGAGCGGGCCGAGGAATTCGCAGCTCGCATGGCGGGCGAGAAGTACGCCGCCGGCGGCATTCGCAACACCATCGAAGCGACGCGCTCGGCCACCGACGAACAATTGCAGGCCAATGTTCGACGCCTACTCGACGAATCCCTGCGCTCGGGCAGCACAACCGTCGAATGCAAGACCGGATACGGGCAGAACACCGAGAGCGAACTACGCAGCGCACTGATCGCCGGACAGTTCACCGACGAGGTCACACTGCTGGCCGCCCACGTTCCACCACCCGAATATGCCGGTCGCGTCGATGACTACGTCGCCATGGCGTGCGACGAGATGATCCCTGCCTGTGCGCCACACGCGAAGTGGATCGATGTCTTCTGCGAGCGAGGCGCGTTCAACCGCGAACAGGCACATGCAGTCCTGAGCGCAGGCGTCGCCGCTGGACTGATCCCCCGCGTCCACGGCAATCAACTCGGCGAAGGGCCAGGAGTTCAACTCGCCGTCGAGATGGGAGCCGCATCCGTCGATCACGTCACCTACGTCACCGCCGAGGACATCGACGCCCTGGCTCAGAGTTCCACCGTCGCAACACTGTTGCCGGGTGCCGACTTCTCCACCCGCAACAAGTACCCCGACGCCCGCGCACTGCTGGACGCCGGCGTCACCGTAGCTCTCGGCGCCGACTGCAATCCCGGCACCTGCTACACCACCAGCCTCCCGTTCTGCATAGCAATTGCGGTGCGAGACATGCACATGACACCCGCCGAGGCAGTCTGGGCAGCCACTGCAGGAGGCGCCCGGGCGCTGCAGCGCACCGACGTCGGAACCCTTTCTCTCGGAACACGTGCCGACGCCATCGCGCTCGATGCACCGTCGTACCTCCACCTCGCCTACCGCCCGGGCGTCCCTCTGGTGCGCGAGGTCTGGAAAAACGGCGCACTCGCCACAAGCTACTGAAATACACTCACCGGGAGGCCGTCGTGGCACATCAGATCGCAGTCGACATCGAACCCAAGCCGTGGACCGGGCGCTCCGACGGCACCACTGCCGAGCATCTGCGGTGGCATCATGCCGTGCAACCGTATTCAGCCGAAACAGCTCCCGGCGACTGTGTTCTGATCGGATTCTCCAGCGACGAAGGAGTCCGCCGCAACAAGGGCCGCCGCGGTGCCGCGGATGGCCCCGACGCTTTGCGAGCCGGGTTGGCTTCCATGGCGCTGGCCGAACCACTGCAGATTCAGGACGCGGGAACCGTTGCCGTGTCGGGTGAAGAACTCGAGGCCGGTCAGGCCGCACTCGGGAACGCCGTCAGCGCTGCGCTTGATTCGGGACACTTCCCCGTGGTTCTCGGGGGAGGACACGAAATCGCCTACGGTACATACCTCGGCGTCGCGGGCTCCGAGTTGCGAACCGCCGGAGCCAAACTCGGAATCCTCAACTTGGATGCGCACTTCGACCTGCGGGGCGATCCGATACCCAGCTCCGGCACACCCTTTCGTCAGATCGCCGAGGACGAAGCCGCGGCAGGCACCTCGCATCAGTACAGCGTGATCGGAATCAGCCAACCGAGCAACACCACGGCACTGTTCGACACGGCTCACCGCCTCGGTGTTCGCTATCTGCTCGACGAAGAATGCGGAGCGATCGGCCGAGGCGTCGTGGATCAGTTCCTCGCAGACTTCCTCGATGACGTCGATCTGGTCTACCTGACCATCGACCTCGACGTCCTGCCTGCAGCGGTGGCGCCGGGCGTCAGCGCACCTGCGGCCTACGGAGTCAGCCTCGAAACCATCCAATACGTATGTGACCGAGTCACGTCCAGCGGAAAACTCGCGGTTCTCGATGTCGCCGAACTGAACCCGAGCCTCGACGTCGACAATCGCACTGCCCGAACGGCTGCTCGTCTGATCCACCGGATAGTCACGAAGCACGTGCCGGTTCAGCGCTAGCCTCGGCGCGCCTCGAGCGCATCGAGGATGAGATCGAGACCGTAGGCGAACTCATTCGTGTGGTCGTAATCAGGACTCAGACCGTGATCGACGATCATCTCGTGAAGGAAGGGCAACTCTTCAGCCGGAAGGCGCTCGAGGATGTCACTCGCAACTTCTTCGACGTCGCCGGGTGCGCTCATCGGTAGATTCGCCTCCTGGAGAACATATCCGCCGATATAGCTGTCGATCAGCGAGGCTCCGTGCGCGGCCATCGGGAGTGTGAACCCGGCCTTCCGGAGGACTCCGAGCACAGCGTCGAGATGACGCAGGGTCGCCGAGCCAGGGCTGCGTCGCGAATCCAGCAGACCGAGAGCCCAACGGTGCTGCGACAGGACTCTGCGAGCGGAATAGGCGCGTCCACGAATTGCGTCTCGCCAATCCACACACTCACTGTCGGGCAGGTCGATCGCCTCGAAGACCGCATCGACGACGCCGTCGAGAATCGCATCTTTGTTGGGCACGTGGTGGTAGAGCGACATCGCCTCGATGCCCAGCTCCTGAGCCACCCGTCGCATCGTGACGGCCTCGACACCACCCGCGTCGGCAACGCGGATCGCACCCTCGATTACGCGAGTCCTGTTCAGCAACTGTCGCGGCTGCCGTGACACACAGACTCCCCTCCGAGGAACGAATACGTTGACAACCTTACATCCGTAAGTCACCCTTACAGGTGTAAGTCAGCCTTACGCTCGTAAGGCGCTCGCGAAGGGAGATCACAATGCCGATGCCGAGATGGTGGGGACATGTCAACAAACGAGTGTTCAACCCGCGTGCAATTTCGAGCGGTAAATGGCCGGTACTGACTCACGTCGGACGCACATCCGGCACGACCTACCGGACACCTCTCGACGCCTATCCGGTCGAGGGTGGCTACGTCTTCATTCTGGTGTACGGATCAGGCTCGGACTGGGTGCAGAACGTCTTGAAAGCGGGAAGTGCTCGACTGTCGGTCGACGAGACGGAGGTGCGCCTTGGCGCCCCGCGCCTCGTCGCGAAAGACGAAGCATTTCAAGCACTTTCCTCAGACGTCTCCCAACCCCCGAGGCTGCTCCGCATCACCGAGTACCTTCGGATGGATCTGATTACGGCCTGAGGCTGCCATTCACGCGAGGACCTCACGCACGGCGGACCTGACTTCGTCCATGCTGCAACCGGATTCGATCAGTTCAGTACCCGTATGCACCAGCGAGTTGATCAACTTGGCGGTGAGCTTCGGGTCCGACACGCCACGGAGACGGAGGGCCTCGACCAGAGGAAGCACAAGACTGTCGTGCATTTCCATGATCCGCGAATCTCGAAACATTTGCGGGGTCAGCGTCGCCAGCGCTCCGACTATCGCATGCTCCCCGTCGGCAACCAGTTGGAGGTTTGCCTCGACGTACGCCCATACCGGATCGTCTGCGCCTGCCATCGCCTCGACGATCTTGTCGTTCCAGCGCGGGAACATGTCTTCGACGACGGCACTGAGGAGATCTTCCCGGGACCGGAAGTAGTGGTAGGCACTCGACCTGGCGAGCCCTGCCTTCGCTGCCACCTCACCGAGCCCCGGCGGCCGGTCCGGGGCCTCGGACAGAAGAGCGTGTGCAGCGTCGAGGAGGGCACGGCGCTGAGCAGCACGATGCTCGACCACAGTGGGCGCATCGATCCTCGGCACCGAATCTCCTCCAGTCCCCTCGCGGGCTTACTCGCTCTGACGCAACCGACCGTCAACCATTTCGAGGATGCGGTCGCAGTGCCCGAGCACGTCGTGATCGTGGGTCACCATGATCGTAGCGACGCCTGCCTCGTGAGTTTCGCGCGAGAGCAGTTCGACCACCTCATGGCTGCGTTTGCGGTCGAGAGCAGCCGTCGGCTCGTCGACGAGCAGTAGCGAGGGATTGCTCATCAATGCCCGAGCGATACCGACGCGCTGGCGTTCACCGCCGGAGAGTTGACCGGGTCGACGATCTGCACGGTGACTCATACCGACCGAGTCGAGCAACTCCTCGGGATCGCGACCCGGCCGCCCCGTGAGCTTGGGAATCAGCCGAAGCTGATCGCGCGCCGTCAGCGCTGGAATCAGGTTGCCGGACTGAAAGACGAAGCCGACCTTGTCTCGTCGAAGTTTGGCGAGAGCACGGGCCGGCATCGCCGACACGTCCACGCCGTCGATGACAATCGTTCCACTCGACGGCCGACCGAGTCCGCCGGCCACAGCGAGCAAGCTCGACTTTCCAGCGCCTGACGGTCCGACGATCGCGACAAGTTCGCCGCACGAGACCTCCAGGTTCACGTTGTCGAGGGCGAGCACGGTGGAGTCACCGTCACCGAATCGAAGACTGACAGCGGTCAATACCAATCCGGTTGTGGTCTTTTCGACTGTGGTCATCGGTTTTCTCCCAATGCGGTGAGCGGGTTGACACGGGTAACACGGACGATGGCAACGGCTGCGCCGACCAGCCCGAGTACCGCCAAGAGCACTGCGCCGTTGACGACTGGGCCGGACTCGAGGGCGAACGGCATCCCCCCGCCTTCGAGCCCCGAACCGAGCCCCAAGCCCAGCAACACACCGAGGCCGATGGAACCAAGCAGCACTACCAGTGCCTGCGCCATGCCGTCACGAAGCAGGAAGCCGGTAGAGGCTCCCATCGCGCGCAGCACTGCGAGTTCACGACCGCGCTGAACCGTCCAGATACTGAAGAATGCACCGACCACCAGGGCCGAAATCGCGTACAGAAACGCCTTGATCATCGACATAGTCATCATTTCCGCGGAGAACCCTGGTGAGGAGTCGAAAGATTCCTCGAGCGTCTTTGCGGACGTTCCCGCCGCCGCATCACCCGACACGAGATCCGGTAACGCGCCACCAATGCCCCGAATCGCAACAACACTTGCTTCGGAATAGGCACTGGCATTGGCGGTTTCGCCGATCTTGGCACCGGCGTGAACCTCCTGCCAAGTACGCAGGGGCAGGTAGGCGACGTCGACGTGACCGAAAGTGCGCTTGTCTTCGGTGAATCCGACAACTGTCAGCTCCGTACCGAGTCGATCGAGTATCACGGTGTCACCGATCGCAACACCGTCGTCACGGAAGGTAGAGCTGACGATGATTTCCGTGTCGGCATGCAGTCCCCTCCCGTCGGCGGTGACGGGCTCGAGGAAGGAGCCAGGTTCGATGCCGAAGAGCGTGAGATCGACAGGCGTGCCACTGCGAGTTTTTGCATTGACGATCATGTTGCCGAAGAGCTCGGCGTCTTGGACATCGGGTTGCATGCGCCATGCCTGCGCCTGCTCCTCGGTGACGACCGAGCGCGAAAACGCTGAGTCGGCTTTGGTGTCCGGCGCGAAGGCAAACGCCTGAATCGGCGTCCGCTGCAAAGCGGAGACACCGTCGTTTACCAGGCCGGACGAGAGGCCGGACAGAATCACCATCAGGATCGAGATGAGGGCAACCACGGCACCCATCAAGAGGAATCGATTTCGCGCAAACCACAGTTCACGCAGGGCGAGGAACATTCGGGAAGCTCCAAAGTCGTCGGTGCGAGTCACGCCGATTTTTATCGACGCCTTGTCGAAATCATATCGACAAGGCGTCGAAAAACTATGTGAGGTGCGTTACTACTTCCCGTAGTAGACACTCGAGGCGCTGAGCGTCGTATCAGCCCCCGACGCCCACCGGTCGATCCCCGACAATCGAGATTCGATCCATCACACGACGAGCCGGGAAGTAGTCACTGGCCGCGTAGTGCTGGCAGGTCCGATTGTCCCAGAAGGCAACAGTATTCGGCTCCCACTTCAAACGGACCTGAAATTCCGGACGATTGACGTGGCGATACAGCATCGTGAGAAGTTCGTTCGATTCTTCTTCTGACACACCCAAGATCCGTTGCGTGAAGGTCATGTTGACGAACAACACCCGCCTGCCACTTTCCGGAATGATCCGAACCACCGGATGCTGCACAGCGGGGAACTTCGGACGCAACATCTCGACCGCATCCACCGGCATCGACCTGCCGAACGAGTTGATCCAATCGTGTTCTGCAACAAGCGGGTCGATACGCTTCTTGATGTCTTCAGGAAGCAGATCGTAGGCAGCTGCAGTATCGGCCCACAAAGTGTCACCACCCACCTCCGGCACCTCGACCGCACGAAGAACTGCTGCGAACGAAGGAAACTCGTGCCACGTAACGTCGTTGTGCCAGTTGTTCTCGACTCCGCCGACCATCGCATCCTTCGCCAGTGTCGTGACGTCGACGTCCGTCTGCCCGGGCTGCGTGTACTTGAAGAACGGATGCTGTTCGAGATCGCCCCAACGCTCGGCAAAAGCTCGATGTTCCGCTCGGTCGAGGTCCTGATCGCGGAAGAAGAGGACTTTCCATTCGAGGAGAGCTCGGCGGAGTTCCGCAATCACGGCATCAGACAGGCCCCCGCCGAGTCGAATACCGGAGATTTCCGCTCCGATCGTCGGCGCGACCGCCTTGACCGCAAAGTGTTCGTACGGTGCCGGAACTACCGACTCGGGATTCCGGCGAGCAACGAGTGGACCGTACGCAGCAAGCGGGTCGGTGGGGATCGGAAAGATTGTTGCCGCAGGAAAAAGGGTAGCCATCAGGGCACTTCCTCGAAATCGACGATGTCGTAAAGGACAAAAGTCAGATTAAGTTCACCGCCTTAAAGTGTCAACGGTCACGTTCTCCGGCGCGAATCTTGACCCTGACGCCGCGTCAAGGTTGGAGAATGGTTTTCACAGACGGAATCCGATTCGATCACGGGAGGGCAGGGCGATGATGACCATCGGCGAGCTGGCCAAATTGGCCGGCACCACCGTCAGATCCGTGCGCTACTACCACTCGAACGGCCTTCTCGAAGAACCACAACGCCAACCCAACGGCTACCGCATGTACCGGGCGGTGGACCTGGCACGACTGAGTCGCATCCGCCGCCTGCGCGATCTGGGGATTCCTGTTGCCAAGATCGCCGAACTACTCGACGGCGACGCTCACGACACTCGGTCCGCACTCGATGCCCTCGACAAGGAATTGGCGACGAAGGCCGAACAGATCGCTGTTCAGCGTGCGCACATCGAGTCGCTACGCCGCAATGCCGATCCTGAACTACCCGACGCGTTTTCGGAAGTGCTCGCACAGTACGTCGTTGCCGGTGCGCCGACAGCGTGGATCGACAACGAGCGTGAACTTCTGATCCTCGCACTCACGGTCTCCGGGGGCGATCCCGAGGTCTGCGATTCACTCCTGTCCGCCCATCGCCGGGTATTGGCCGAGCCGAACCGCGAGCAGGCCATCGAATTGATAACTCGTATGTATGCCCTCGCCGACGCACCGGCTGACGCGGACACGATTGCGGCCCTTGCCATTCAGTTCTGCGACTTCACCGAGCGCGTGCTACCCGAACAGGCTGCACCGGAGGACGCTTCCCCCACCCGGCTGGTAGCGGTACTGCGCGAACACCAAGCGGATCGACGAACCGTCACCCAGGAAAGATTCGCGAAGGCTGTGGCCGCGGAGTTCGCCGCCCGTCAATCCCGCCTCTGAAAAACCCTGATTAGCCCCCACATTCGAAGTGGGGTGACCAACACTGCCCGAAAATGGGCTCAACGCAAGGACACGACAATGACTGGATTCACCATGCCCAGATCACGCATGCCTCGATCACGAAGGTGGCTGGCTACCACAATCGCCGCTGCCGCACTCGCCGTACCTGCATTGGCGGCGTGCTCGGATCCTGCTACTCCGCAGGAAGATCCACAATCGAATCTCAGCGCGTTCTACGAACAGGATCTCGAGTGGGGGCCATGCGCCACAGACACCGGAACGTCGACCGCAAGTGAATGCGCCATGGTCACAGTACCTTTGGACTATTCCGCCCCCGACGGCAAGACGATCGAAGTGGCGATCTCGCGGGTCGCATCCACCGACCCCGCACAGCGACGCGGGATCCTGCTCACCAACCCCGGCGGCCCGGGCGGCCGAGGACTGGGATTGCCCGAGATTCTGAATGCGGGCATGACACCGGAAGTCGCAGCGGCATACGACGTCATCGGCACGGACACCCGAGGACTCGGCAAGAGCACACCGATCGACTGCGGCGTCGAACAGATGACATGGATGCGGTCGCCGGGCACCACGGACGAGGGATGGAACGAGAGTGTTGCGCTCGCACGCGAGGCCGCTGACACATGCTGGGACAAGTACCCGGACTATCTGCCGCACATCAATACTCAAAACATCGCCCGCGACCTCGACGTGATTCGTGGCGCCCTCGACCAGGAGAAGGCGTCGTACTTCGGGTGGTCGTACGGCACATACCTCGGTGCAACCTATGCTCAAATGTTCCCGGACAGGATCGACCGTGTGGTTCTCGACAGTGCACCGGATCCGAAGAAATACGGATACGAGATGTTCCAGGACATGGGCCCGGCCAACGAGAAAGCGATCGACGGATTCTCGCAGTGGGCAGCAGAACACAACTCCACCTATGCACTCGGATCGACGCCCGCCGAAGTTCGCGCCCTCATCGAGAAGCTGATCTCGGACGCGGCCACCACTCCGATACAGATCGGTGATCATGCCGTCGACGATCACGTCCTTCCATTCCTGATGTACGTCAACGGAACCGGCGACACCGAGAAGGAAAGTGAGGCATTCGCACAGGTATTGGTTCAGTTGCGCGATCTCGCCGCAGGCAAGACCGTCGAGAACATCCATCCCCAGCTGACGAGATTGATGCAGGCATGGTTCCAGACCGAACTGGGAACCGGTCCTGACTATGCCGGGACAATCGCCATCGTCTGCGGAGACGTATCGATGCCGAGCGATCCCCAGTGGTACCGCAACAAGTTGGAGGAGCACCGTGATGATCAGCCGATCTTTGCCGGCACACACAACACGATCATGCCGTGCGCGTTCTGGCGCAGTGAGGCCCCTACGCGGATCGACATCGACAACAACGTTCCGGCATTGCAGATCCAGGCAACCGGTGACACCCGCACGACGTACGACGAAGGCCTCGGCATGCATGAAGCGATGAAAGGCTCACGGCTCGTGACAGTTCCAGGCCGCACTCATGCGGTGTTCCCCGGCTACGCGAATACTTGCGCGAACGCCGCCGTCAACTCGTACCTGCTCGACGGCTCACTACCGGCCGAAGACGTGGTGTGCGAGTCGTGACGATTTCCGGCGATCCCATCACCGGAAGACCTGCGTGATCTGATGCGCGATTGCCCCTCGACAATCTCGCATCAGGCAGACAGAATAGTTCGGTGAGTCCCATTCATCGGGCCGATGGCGAGGTTTCCGCAATTGGTCGTTCCACCGAGATACTGAAGACTTTTCGTGACAGCTCAGGCGTTCTCAGCGCAGCAGCGCTTGTTCGACGGACAGGCATGGCCAAAACAACGGTGTATCGAATGGTCGACGATCTCGTCCGAGTCGGGTTGCTCGAACGGCAAGGAACCAACTACCGCTTGGGTCTCCTCCTGTTCGAGATCGGCGAATCTGTTCCACGGCAGCGAAACCTCCGCGAAGCAGCGCGGCGCCACCTTTCGGCCTTGCGTGAAGCAACGGGACACAACGTGGGACTCGCTGTATTGGACGGTTTCGACGTGGTTTACCTTGATGTCTTCCGTGGCGACGACGGACCACGCCTTCCGCAGCAAATTGGTGGTCGGTGGCCTGCACACGCAAGTTGTTCCGGTAAAGCAGTATTGGCGTTCACCAACTCTGGGGATTTCACGATGCCCACTGTCCTCGAAGCACACACCGAGAACACCATCACCGATCCCGAACTCTTCCACCGAGAACTGGATCGTGTTCGCAAGCGTGGTGTCGCCTTCGACCGCCAGGAAGCATTTCCCCGGATCGTCGGCGCCGCAGCACCAATATTCGGCCCGGACGAAGGCGTCCTCGGCGCAATCTCCATTTCCGGTATGGCAGGCCGAATAAATCTGACCCGTATCGACGCGGCGGTGCGGACGACGGCAATCGCCATCTCACGTGATCTCTCGAGTGCCCAGTCCGTCGTCCGCCCTGTCCTACAACGACGCTGATGCCGTCAACCGCGCCCGACGTACGGCATCCGGTTTGCCATGATCGTCAGAGTCGGGACATTCACGTCGAGTGGTAGATCTATCAGTTGCACAACGGTGTTCGCGACATGACGAGGATCGAATGTCGGCTCGGGCCTGGTGGTGCCGTCAGCTTGTCTTGCCGAGTGGCCGATTCCGGCTGTCATGTCAGTTGCCGCATTGCCGATGTCGATTTGACTGCAACAGATGTCGAACTCTCGGCCGTCGAGAGAGATCGACTTCGTCAAACCTGACACACCGTGTTTGGTCGCCGTGTAGGCGGCACTGTCGGGCCGGGGCGTGTGAGCGGAGAGCGACCCGTTGTTGATGATCCGGCCTCCTCTCGGATCCTGTGTTTTCATGATACGAATCGCTTCACGCGCACAAAGGAATACGCCGGTGAGATTGGCTGCAACTGTCGCGTTCCACGCTTCAGGATCGATCTCGTCCACACTCCCCGACGGCCCGAATGTCCCTGCGTTGTTGACAAGCACATCGAGTCTGCCGAAACGCTCAGTCACGGATGTGAACAACCGGTGAACCGATTCGGGCGAGGACACATCAGCGGGAATTACCACTGCGCGCTCGTGACCCCCACCTGTCGCTTCCAAGCTCACGCTGTTTCGACCAGCCAATACAACGTGGTGTCCTGCATCGAGTAGACCTCTGGCCATTGCGCGGCCGAGTCCCGACCCTGCACCGGTCACGACCACGACTCGGCCGACACGCTCAGTGATTGTCACCGTGTACCTCCGTTCCACGCCTGCCCACCAGGAAATCGAAATCGACTCCGCGGTCGGCCTGCATCACATGATCCACGAACAGTCGTTGATACCCACTCGTACTCTTTTGTACGCGTGGCGGCAACGCCTCGAGACGCCTGGCCAGCTCGTCGTCGTCGACGAGTACACGCAAGACCCCACGAGCAACATCCAACTCGATCAAATCACCATCCCTGACCGCGCCGAGAGGCCCACCGGCATCCGCTTCGGGCGCAACGTGCAAAACGACTGTGCCGAAGGCTGTTCCGCTCATTCGCGCATCAGAGATCCTGACCATGTCTCGTACACCCCGCTCGAGCAGCCTTCGAGGGAGTGGCAGATTACCTACTTCTGGCATACCCGGAAACCCCTTCGGTCCAGCGCCGGTGAGGACGATGACGTCGTCGGCCTCGATGTCGAGATCCGGCGAGTCGACGCGCGCCGTGAAGTCGTCCATTCCGTGAAACACGACCGCACGGCCCACGTGGCTGAGCAACTCCGGCGACGCCGCAGATGGCTTGATCACTGCACCGTTCGGCGCGAGATTGCCGGTCAATACCGCTATGCCGGCTTGCTCCAGCAACGGTGCCGCCGTGCTACGAATTACGTCGTCGTCCCAAATTGGTTCGCCGGAGTTGTTCTCACCGAGAGTCTTTCCGGTAACCGTGGCGGCATCCAGATGGAGGATGTCTCCGAGCTCGGCGATCACCGCAGGCAGTCCGCCTGCGTAGAAGAAATCCTCCATCAAATAGGTACCCGAAGGCATGAGGTTGACCAGCAGGGGAACGTCACGACTCTGCTCCCCGAAATCGCTGAGCTCGAGGGGAATTTCCAGCCTCCCGGCGATGGCAAGCAAGTGCACCACAGCGTTGGTCGACCCACCGATAGCCGTGTTCACCTTGATCGCATTCTCGAATGAATTTCGGTCGACGACCGAAGACATCGTCAGGTTCTCGGCCACCATCTCCACGATTCTCACGCCGCTGTCGCGTGCAAGTACACGTCGCCGTGAATCCACTGCCGGGATCGCAGCGTTACCGGGGAGCGTGAGGCCCAAAGTCTCGACAAGCGACGCCATCGTCGACGCGGTGCCCATAGTGTTGCAGTGACCGGGCGATCGAGACATAGCCGATTCCGCTGCTCTGAACTCACATTCACTCATGCATCCGGCTCGCACTGCTTCACTCATCTCGAACACCGAGGTTCCAGATCCGACAGTCTTACCTTGATGGCGGCCGTTCAACATGGGCCCACCGGATACGACAATGGTGGGAAGGTCACAACTGGCTGCGCCCATCACCAGCGCCGGGGTGGTTTTGTCGCAGCCGCAGAGCAGTACGACGCCGTCGATCGGATTGGCTCGAATCGACTCCTCCACATCCATGCTGACGAGGTTCCGATAGAGCATCGTGGTGGGGCGGATGATCGTCTCACCCAATGACATCACCGGAAACTCAACTGGAAATCCGCCTGCTTCGATGACTCCCAGTCGCACCTGCTCGGCCAGATCTCTGAAGTGAGCGTTGCACGGCGCGAGCTCGGAATACGTGTTACAGATACCGATAACCGGTCGGCCGTCGAACATCCGATCAGGGATACCCTGGTTCTTCATCCACGAGCGGTGGATGAGTGCATTGAGATCATTGCCTCCGAACCAATCCTGCGAGCGAAGTGTTCTACTCGTCGGTGTTCTACTCATCCGAACCCTCCAAACCAAGGATTGCCCTTGCCTCCCCAGGTGTTGCAGGCTGCATTCCGAGTCGCTGGACGATGTCGATGATGTTCTCCACCAAACGAACGTTCTCGGCCGGCTCTCCATTCGCGAGAAACGGATAGTCTTCGATTCCCACACGCACGTGCCCTCCGAGCAGGAGTGCATGAGTCAGACCACGCAGTTGATCTGGCCCGCTGATGCTCACGGAGAAGACCGATTTCTCCGGTAGGTGTTCCACCATCTGCTGCAAGATCTGCGGGGAGTACGGCATCGCATTCTGAAAAGTTCGATCAAGTCCCAGTACAAGATTGACGAGGTGCGGGCCAGGCTGCCCTTCGGTCAACGTACGTATCTCCTGGAGCAGATGTGACGGGCTGAAGGCCTCCCACTCAGGTTTGATTCCTAGTTTGCGCATTGACGCTGCCAGTTCGGCGGCACGACTGGGCGGCGTGTCCATCAGTACCTCACCGACCGGTGAGGTCACATAGGCCGTGATGGCATCGAGCGTGCATGTGTCTGCGCCGCCATGCAGGCCCTGGAGCCTCGCGTCCCAGTCCACGATGCGCGCACCGTCACTGCGAACACTCACCATGTCACCGTTGACTCCGCCGCCGGTCGAGTTGTTGATCACGATGTCGCAGCTTTGGCGTACAAGCGTATTCATCTGCCGATAGATTGCGGCATCACAGGTCGCTTGATCGTCCGGTCGTCGAGCATGAAGTGCTGCCACGCTGGCTCCAGCGCTGTGGCAGCGTGCCACATCCGCCGCAATCTGCTCAGGCTGAGTCGGAATGAACGGATTGTCGGCAACAGTGAGGAAGCCACCCGTCGGGGCAACTGTGACGATGACCTTGTCTCGCAGATCGCTCATGCCGGAACGCTCCTGTAGCTGGATGCGGCGAAGAACATGGCAATCGCCGATGCCCCCGGGTCCTCGACGCCCCTGGCGTGTTCTCCCACGTAGGTCGCGCGTCCGCGGCGGGCGAGCATCGCGCGAGTCGATTCGGCGCCGAGCCTCGCAGCCGTGGCCGCAGAGTTCAAGGCAGCGGACAAGGTTGCCCCGCTGACTGCCGCCTCGGTCAATGCGCTGGTTGCGGGGACCATGGCGTCGACCATGGTCTTGTGACCCACCTGGGCATTGCCGAGACGCTGCACCGCAGCTGTCGCCGTACCCAAGGCAGAAGCCAAGTCTGTTGCGGTCACTTCAACTCCAGAGACTGCTCCGATCCGGCCGAACCATAGACCGAGAAGTGGTCCGCTTGTCCCACCGATGTCGAGAAACGCATCCGACGTACGGGCGAACACTTCACCAGGACTGGTCGGCGGGTCGGAACGAAGTCGTTGCACCGCACTTCGCAGGCCCGTCCGCAGATTCATTCCGAAATCGCCGTCTCCGACAAGCCGGTCCAAATCTGTGAGGGAATCGAATTGATCTTCGGCGGCATCGGCAAATCGATCGATCCACGCCCGAGTGTCCCCGACGCTCAACATTGTCATCATGAAACTCTTTTCAGTAGTGCATATTCGAGTTACCAAGCGAGTGCGGGAGTGCGTACCGTTGCATCCCAGAGATCCAGAAACTCCTCGGTCGAACGGAGAAGGGTGATAGAGAGCCCGTGCATATCCAATGCAGTGACGAAAGAACCTGCAATCACACGATCCAAACCGATACCGGCATCCTCGAGGAAAGACTTTAATTCTGCAGTGGCAATGGATAATTCGAGTCCATGGGTTGCCCCTAGCCCATTCACTATCGCTATCACACCGTCCCCGCGCTCAACCCCGACAGCATCGAGGATCGGCTCCGACAACTGCGCCACGAGTTCGGCGGCAGGAACCGTCGGACGCGTCTCACGTCCACGCTCGCCATGGATTCCGATGCCGAACTCCATCTCCCCCGGCGCCAGTTCGAAGGACGGACGATCCTGTCCGGGAGCCGTGCACGAGCGGAAAGCTGCACCCAACGTCGCCGACGCCGCCACCACCCGGCGCCCCAGGTCAGCGATCTCGGAAAGCGCCCAGTGCCGTTCCGCGGCCGCCCCACAAATCTTCTCCACGGCAATTACCGCAGCGGTACCACGACGTCCAGGTCCACCCTCGTCTGCAGTCGTCGTCGCGAGGTCGTCGTCGACCATCACGATCTCCACTTGCCGCTCAGTTCCGAGTAACTCGGCCGCGATCGAGAAATTCAGTTTGTCTCCGGTGTAGTTCTTCACGATGAGAAGTGCACCCCGTCCGGTCTCGACAGCATTGACCGCAGCGCGGATCTGAAAGGCTGTGGGACTGGCGAAGACCGACCCAGGAACTGCGGCGTCCAACATGCCGGATCCGACGAACTCCGCGTGTAACGGCTCATGCCCGGCCCCGCCACCTGAGACCAACACAACTTTGTCTCGGGCGACACCCGCGCGAGTCACAAACAACGGATCTCGGTGGTAGGAGAGCATTTCCGGGTGCAGGATCTGAAGTCCTTCGAGCGCTTCGCGGACTACATCCTCGGGCCGGTTGACCACATGGCCGATCATAACGAACTCTCGGACGCCGACATTGGGCCGACAGGGAAGCGAACCGCAAACGCACTCACACACGTGCGAACGTTGTCACCGACCCGTATCCCAGCCTCCGCTGCAGGCTCGTTGACATACGAAACAGTTCCGTTGTGCCACATATCCATTCCATTGCTGATCTCGGCAGAGTCGTGACTGACCGCTACGCCGGCAAGTCCCGAATCTCCCATGCGGACGATTCCGATGATCCCCGCGTTGTCCTTGCCGATTCCGGCATCGTTCAGCACCGCCAACGCACAGCCCGTCGCAATCGCCATCCGCCCTGACTCTTGACCGCCGTTGGATGCCGCAACGACGATGCGGTCGCGGTCCGACCGTTCGATCTGCGACATACTGTCCATGACGACAATCTGTCTACCGTTCTCCACACCGACAATGTTCCGAAACATCAGTCGACGCTCCTCTCTATCAGTGCCAGCACTTCTTCGGAAACGCGGCTGCCCACACGCACACCCGCTGCGACTGCAGTCGGATTGGCATACGTCACGATGCCGCACTCCCACACGTCGTTGCCATCTCCAATACGCGAACTCTCGTGTCCGACTGCAATGCCGACGATCTTCTGGGCGTCGATCGCAGCCAAACCTGCGATTCCGGCCTTGTTCTTCCCTATGCCGGCGTCATTGCACACCACAACACGAACCCCGAACCCGACGGCGTACTCTCCAGCACTCGTCCCTCCGTGTGATCCGGTCACGATCACATCACCGGCCTGAGCCGAGGAAGCAAACGCAATCGAATCCATGATCCACACTCTCGTTCCGTTAGAGGAATGAACCAAAGTAGGTTCGGCACCTTCGGTTTCAACTACTCGCATGGACATCCACCCCTAGAATTCGACGTGCCTGATCAGGAGTTGCGGGTTCACGCCCGTACCGCCGAGCGATCGAAACAACTTCGGCGACCAGATCAGGTGTGGAGGGGTATCCCAGTTCTTCGTAGTGGTAGTCACCGGCACCGATTGCTACATGGCCCCCGCGCTTGATCGACTCCTCCGCTGCTGCAAGAACATTGCCTCGGTAGGCCGAGACGATCCACTCCACTGAAAGATCAGCCGGCAGGAGGTCCAGTTGCGCACGTAGCCCTGCTGCTGTCGCCGGATGTGCAGCCGGAAACTCGTCACCACCGAGAATGAAAGCGATCACCAATGGTGACGACGGATTCCGCACCCTTGCGTGGGCGAAGATCGCGCGCGTCCAACTCACGTTGAATGACGTCTGATACGGCACCAGACCCAATTCACTAGCGCGCGAGAGTAATTCGATCTGTGTTCGAGTGTCGTTGACGAAGACCCTGGAATCGGTTGCGAACAAGCCTGTCGTCGCATCGATCAAGTCCATCGCCGCACAGCCCATGTCGACGACCAAGAAGTCCGAACGTCGTTTCGGATCACTTTGGTTCGGGGCAAGATTCGACAGCCGCTCGTCTATCGTGTAGCCGGGAACATTGGCCATCGACGGCGCAAGCAGCAGATTCGATACCGCCCGAACCCGCTCGACGATCTCTCCGTAGGTCGCCGCCGAGTGATCCACGCCGCCGTCCACGGCTCGACCGTGAAAATGCATCAACGACGCCCCCGCACCCTCACAAGCGAGGGCAGTGTCGGCTATTTCGCTGGGCGTCCACGGAATGTGGGGATTGGGTGCGCGCATGGTGTTCTCGTTGACGTGCACTCCGATGATTACCGGTTTCTCCGTTGTACTGGACGTTGCCTCAAGAGTCATGTCGCTCCTTCGGAAGATTCCAACCGGCTGTCATCGACTGACCTCCGTCGACTGTCCACGTCTGACCCGTCACGAAACCGGCGCCGGGACCAGCGACAAAGGTCACGACTTCGGCAATCTCAGCCGGCTCCGCGTAACGGCTCAACGGGATCGATTGCAAGATGGCGCTCTGCATTTCAGGGCTCTGGGCCCGACTTGCAAGCGGTGTCCGCGTCGAACCCGGTGCAACACAATTGACTCGGATCCCCTCGCCGGCGAGCTCGATCGCGAGTTGTGTGGTCAACGCGACCACGCCACCTTTCGATGCGGAATACGCAGCACGGTCTACGCTGCCGCGTAGGCCGGAAACCGAGGCAATTGTCACCACGGATCCGCCGCCATCCGCGGCGAGCAGATCCACGAACTCCCTGACCACCGCAAACGTGGAAACGAGGTTCAGCTCGAGGGTTCGCCTGAATCGATCGGGTGTGGTGTGCCGGATCGGCGCGTTGTCCGCGGTTCCCGCCGAGGTCACAACCGTGTCGACACGACCGAACAGCTCTTCGGCGACGTCGCGAAGCCGTCGGATGTCTCCCTCATCGGTGACATCCACTCGAACGCCGACCGTCCGTGTATCTGGTTCTGGCGCAGTGTCTCCGGATGTATGCGACAGGTCGGCAGAGATGACATGCCAACCCAAGTCGGCGAATCGTTTGCACGTTGCCAGGCCGATCCCGGATGCGCCACCAGTGACGATCGCTACCTTCCTACTCACGACTACAGCACCTTCCTCATGTCGCGAATGGGATTCGACCCGTCCCACTCCTTCGATGCAGCCTCGACTGCGCGAAACAGATTGCCCTTCCTTCCGCTGACCTCCGAGACTTCGATGACTGTTCCCGGATACGGGCCGTCCTCGTAGTAAACGAATCGCTCGTCCGGTGCGCCACTACCGGATCTACCACTCTGCAATTCGACGAGCCCTCGGTTCTTGGATTCCTCCACATATCGATCGAAATCCGTTGTCCAGTAGGCAACATGTTGAAGTCCTTCGAGCCCTCGATCGGCGAACTCGCGAAATGCCGACGGCTCATCGTTGTGTTGTTGAATCAGCTCGATCTGCGCGCTTCCGCTGTGCGCGAGCGCCACACTGAATCGAGGCGCACTCGACTTGCCACGGAAGACGAAGTCGTTCAACGGTTGGTCCTCCACGAAGAAGAAGGGGCCAACGCCGACAACGTCGATCCAATGCTTCAGCGCGCTGTCGATGTCGTTGACCACAAAACCCAATTGGCGCAAAGGCCCGAAGTATCTACTCACGAAGTCCTCGTTTGTTCGTTGCCGACGAAACCACGGTCGACGACTGTGATCCTGATAAGTGATGATGTCCTGCGCATGCTCGCCTGAAGAATGAAGAATTCCCGTTGATCGGGAATCTTCCGGGGCCGAGACTCGGCTCAAGCCTGTTCAGGTGCAACCAAGGTTCCGGCGTCGCGCTCCGCCCGGTAATCCAGTGTCAGTTGGTCGTTGGCCTTGTCGGCCTTTCTGGTGATCACCTTGAGCAGCAGCACGATCAATGCTGCCGTCGCCAGCACCGCGGAGTACACCCCGATTGCTGGTGTGAAACTGTTGGTCGCGTCCTTGATCCAGCCGGTGACCTGTGGACCGAAATAGCCTCCGAGGTTACCCATTCCGTTGATGACACCGAAACCTGCCGCCAAGGCAGCGCCGGTAAGGAAGCTCGAAGGCATGGTGATGAAGATGCTCATCGAACTGTAGAGACCGATCCCGGCGATGCAGAATCCGAAGATAGCGACAACCGGTGTGGTGAAGAACAGCGCAGCAATAGCAAATCCGAGTGCTGCGACCGATGCGGCGATGGCGAAGTGCACGGGGCGCTCTCCGGCGCGGTCCGAATGGCGCGTCCACCAGATCATCGGTCCGATCGCAATCAGTGCAGGTAGTGCGGCAACCCATCCGATCTGATTGGTGCTCATCCCGAATTGCGCGTAAATCTGCGGCATCCAAATCTGGAAACCGTTGAGGCTGAAGGTGAAACAAATGAACACGGAGATCAACACCAGTACTCGTGGGTGCACGAGTCCCTGGAGGAAGCTGTGCTTACCGACGACCGCTTCGCGCTCTTGCGCCTCGGACTCGAGCGTATCGGTGAGCCAACCGCGTTCTTCCTCGGAGAGGAACTCCGCCTCCGAAGGCTTGTCCCGCAGAACCTTGTAGATCACAAACGCCATGACCACAGCGGGGACGCCGGTGAGAATGAAAACCCATCGCCATCCGGAAAGCCCGAGAAAGCCGTCGATAGCCATCAGGTGTGTGGTGATCGGAGTACCCAGGCCGGAGATACAGATGAAGGTCACGATCCACGCCATTGCTTTGCCTCGATCCCGATTCGGGAACCACTTCGAGACGAAGAACAGCATGCCGGGCGAAAAGCCGGCTTCGGCAATACCCAACAGGAATCGTGCTGCCACCAATCCGCTGGCACCCTGAACGAACGCGGTTCCGATGGTGACCACGCCCCACGTGATCATGATTCGTGTGATCCAGCGCCGCGCACCGACCTTTGTGAGGATGTAGTTGCTCGGGGGTTCGCAGATCGTGTAACTCCAGAAATAGATTCCGGCCGCAAACCCGAACATCGAGGCCGATATTCCGAGTTCTTTGTTCATCGTCAATGCTGCAACGCCGATGTTCAATCGGTCGAGATACAGGACGATGTATGCCAATCCGATGACCGGCATGAAGCGGAGCATGACCTTCCGGACGGTCCTGGCCGGAAGGGGAAGTTGCTCGGTGACTGTTCTTTCGTGACGCATGATTCACCTCGTACTCATTCGAACACATCATTGTGATGGCTGACACAGAGACGATGCGGGTCGCGATTCGAACTTCACAGACACGATTCCCGATGATCGGTACTCGATTCGTGAGCAATCGACCAGCCGGGGTGACAAGAAAGCGGAGTGCCTGTCGGTTTCGACAGGCACTCCGTGCGGTGAAACATAGGCGTCCCGAGGGTATTCAGCCAGTCAGCTCGCTCTTGATCTCGTTCTTGAGAACTTTGCCGACCTTGGAGCGAGGTAGATCGTCCCAGACGATCACTTGCTTCGGAGTCTTCACACTTCCGATGCGAGCCTTCACGAAAGCCATCACCTCGGCGCCGTCGATGTCGGCGCCGAGGTGCGGTTGCACCACTGCCACAACGCGTTCGCCCCACTTGTCGTCCGGCAACCCGATCACTCCGCAGTCCTGAATCCCCGGATACGCCATGAGTGCCTGCTCCACCTCGACCGAATAGACGTTGAAACCGCCGGTGATGATCATGTCCTTCGCACGGTCGACGATGAACAGGAAATTGTCCTCGTCCAGGTACCCGATATCGCCGGTGTGATGCCAGCCGTGGGCTGACGCTTCCGCGGTTGCGTCGGGGTTCTTGTAATAACCCGCCATCACCAACGAACTGCGAATCACCACCTCACCACGCTCGCCATGTCCGAGCAGCGCGCCTTTGTCGTCCATGATCCCCACTGTCACCAACGGCGACGGTCGACCCGCCGACGAAAGTCGTGACGTTGCGACAGTGCCGTCCGAGCCGAAGTGCTCCTTCGGTGACATCGTCGAGATCATCATGGGGGCTTCACTCTGCCCGAACAGCTGAGCCATGACCGGGCCGATCTTGTCGATCGCCTCCGCGAGTCTGGTCGGGGAGATCGGCGCCGCTCCGTACCAGAAGCATTGCAGCGAGCTGAGATCCGTGGCCGACAGGGCCTCGTGCTCGAGCAGCATGTAGATGAGCGTCGGCGGCAGGAAGGTGTGAGTCACCTTGTGCTTCTGAACGTTCGCGAGGAAGTACCCGAGATCGGGCTTCGGCATGATCACCACTTCGCCGCCGAGGGCCATGATCGGGAAGCACAGAACACCGGCGGCGTGAGTCAACGGTGCCAGCGCCAGATACACCGGGCACCCCTCGAACGGATAACTCATCAAAGTGATTGCGGTCATCGTCTCGATGTTGTGCCCGGTCAACATCACTCCCTTTGGCCGTCCAGTTGTACCACCGGTGCCGACCAGCATGGTGACGTCGTCGGGCGCCGCGACGTCGAGTTCGTCTTCCCCGAGCCAGCTTTCGAGAGATTGTGCCGATTCCGATTCGCCGTCGATGCAGACGAGCGTCACCAACTGGGGAAGCGCATCCTTGATCTGGTCGACTAGCGGCGCATAGGACTTCTGGAAGAACAGAGCGCGACAATCGAACAAATCCAACAGGTCTCGGTTTTCCGCAGCTTCGTTGCGAGGGTTGATCGGGCACCAGACTGCACCAGCCCTACTGATACCGAATACGCAGGAGAACGAGATCGGGTCGTTGCCGGACAGAATCGCGACCTTTTCGCCCGGCGCGATGCCCGAAGCCGCGAGCGAAGCTGCGAAGCGTCGGCTGAACTGTTGCACCTCGCCGTAGGAGAGAGTGCGCTCCCCCATCGTCAAACACGGTGCGGTGGAACCAAGAGAGGCTCCCTTGTCGAGATAGTCGGTCAAACGCATGGGGAGCCTCCAGGGCGGGGCTCCCGGCGCGCTACACGCCGGGAGCCGTGAACATGATGACGAGGGCGACGAGTTAGGCGTTGATGGTTACTTCCGGCTCCAGAGCCAGCCCGAAACTACGTAGCGCGCCGAGCAGTTCGCGATGGCCGAACGCCTGGCAAGCCGAGGCAAGCCCGGTCCGCTTCGGCGCCTGCTGGAGCAGAGAATGCGCTGCATAGGCGTGCAGGAGGCCCGTCTGCTTGTAGTTACAGTTTCCGTGGATCACGACGTGCGAGCGACCCAGCGGGCCCGACGCGTAGACGGAGTCGAGTGAGGTGTTGATGCGCGGATTTTCACGAGGGGGCATACCGGCCTGAACCGATCCGGCGATCTCGGCCAAGGCGGCTTCCTGCTCGTCGGCGGGCAGGGTCTTGATCTGCTCCTCCACGATCTTCTGCGTCGCGACAACGCCTTCCATCACGGTGCGGTCGAACACTCCGCCCGCAGCCTTGACGTTGGAAACTCGCGGATCGTTCTTGAACCACACCGGGTGGCATGTTCCGCCCCACGGCAATGCAAGCGCAGTTTCGTGCTGGCCCGGAACGACGACGTCGAAAGTCTGGCCGGGCGCCCACTGCACGTACTTGTTCTGCTCGAGGTAGTACCAGTTTGCCTTGAGGATGGTGAAGATCGTCTGAGTGGACGCGTAGGTGGGAAATCCCTTCCACAGCACGAGGATGTCGAGCGTATCGAGGCCCGGCGTTTCCAGTGCGATATTGGCCGCGATCTCACCGGTGGTGTACATCTGCGCGATACCGGGCGAGAGGAGCAGGCCCTTCTCCTGGTACTTGTCGCTGAACTTCTCCTGGACGTCGAGTACCCAGTCCTGCTCACCGGTTGTGTCCATGTAGTGGCAACCGGCATTCAACGCGGCCTCGACGACGGTCCCGCCGAGCTTGATGAACGGCCCGACCATGTTGCTGACAACCTGTGCACCGGTGAACAATTCGGTGAGAGCCTCGACCGTGTGCTCGACCTCGACGACTTCGTGATCGACGGTGTCCAAACCGGGGATCTTGTCGAGGACCTCTTGGATGCGAGCGGCGTCGCGGCCGGCTGCGATGAACGGGATGTTGAACTCGCGCAGGTATTCACACACCAGACGGCCGGTGTACCCGGAGACGCCGTAGACGATGACGGGCTTCTTTTCGGACATGTTCGTGGAACCTTTCGAAGACGTGAGAAGGGTGTACGTACGAATGAAGGGCGAGTTACATGCCCATGCCACCGTCGACCGGTAGGCCGATTCCGGTGATGAATCGCGCGGCGTCGGAGGACAAGAACACAACGGCGTCAGCCATGTCGTTCACTTCACCGAGGCGGCCGAGCGGGGTGAGGCCGATGACGTCTCCGACTGCTGCTTCGGCGCTGGGCCAGAGACCGAGCTTCTCCATGTCCGCCGCGAGTCCGAGACCCATCTCCGTGGCGACAAGACCCGGGTAGATGCAGTTGACGCGGACTCCGTAGCCGAGCTTGCCCGACTCGGCGGCGGCAACTCTGGTGAAGCGATCGACCGCGGACTTGGTCGCGGAGTATCCACTGATCCCGGGAAACGGAATGGTTGCGGCCACTGAAGAGATGTTGATGACGGAACCGCCGGTTCCGGCTACGCCACCCGGACGCATGCTGCGCAGTCCGTGTTTGGTTCCGAGCGCTGTTCCGAGGATGTTGACCTCACACATACGGCGGATGTCGTTCGGATCGAGGTCGACCACCAGCGAGGAAATCTCGATGCCTGCGTTGTTGACGAGGATGTCGAAGCCGCCGAGAGTCTCCGCGGTGGCGGCGACTGCCTCTTCCCAGTTGGCGTCGTCGGTGACGTCCAGCTTTACGAAGCCGGTTTTGACTCCGCCCGAACCAACAGCCTCTGCGGTGGCACGACCCTCGTCTTCGAGAACGTCGCCGATCATCACTGACGCCCCCGCCTTCGCCAACGCCTCAGCCATTCCGGCTCCGAGCCCCTTGGCACCACCTGTGACCAGTGCTTTTCGTCCCTCGAGATCAAACACGCTCATTTTCGACTGCCTCCATGACTGAAACGACTCTCGCGATGCCACCGTTCACAGCGACGCTGCCAAGTGGTATGAGTCACAGAGTATTCAACTTTGGACGAGTGTCAAGAGAAATCTTGACGACTGTCAAGATTTTGTTACACGCTCGTCAAAGACCAGGGGTTACACTGATTCGGACGCGGTGATCGTGCCGCTGTGGAAACCGCAGGGAACAGGACGTGCCATCGTGACCACGACAGTCGAGAAGCCTAGTGAGGCAGGGAAAAAGGCTGCACCTAGCTCACCGGGCCAGCAGTCCGACTCCGCGAAGCGGTCCGACTCCGCCAAGCGGTCCAACGCAGACAAGGTGTCGCGTCGCCAGGTCGACAAATTCTCCGAGCGACGTGATCAACTCGCCGAGGCCGCACTGCAAACCCTGGCCGAATTGGGCTACGCACGCACGAGCCTGCGCGAAATCGCCCAGAATTCGGAGTTCTCCCACGGCGTCCTGCACTACTACTTCAGCGACAAGGTCGATCTCATCACCCACTGCGTGCGCCACTACAAGGCACGCTGCGTCACCCGCTACGACGGCATCGTCGCCACCGCGAAGACACCGGAGGAACTGAAAACCGGTTTCGGCGCACTGCTCGCCGAGACCATGATCGAAGAACCCACGATGCACCGCCTCTGGTACGACCTGCGCGCGCAGTCGATGTTCGAGGAGTCGTTCCGAGCCGACGTCGCCGCGATCGACGAGAGTCTCGAAAACATGATCTGGCGCATTGTTTCTCGCTACGCCGAGCTTCTCGACGTAGAGGCATCGGTCACCTCGGCGGCGATGTACGCAATCTTCGACGGCCTGTTCCAGCAGAGCCTGCTGCGCCATCTGTCCGGCGATCAGACTGCCGCAAACTATCTTTCGGAGAGCGTCCAGCAGATGCTGCCTCTGGTAGTGCCCACTCCCTGATCAGCGAGCAGCGATGCCTTCCGCGACGTACCTGGCTCCGCGATCGAATTCTCCGACCACGTCGTAATCGGCGTCTTGCCGCCAGAAGCGGACCAACGCTCCGTACGTACCACCGATCATCTGTGCGAGAAAGAGCGGCGGGTAGTCCGATCTCACTTCGCCGGCTTCGATACCGGCAGTGACGATCCGCAGAAGTTCCACGTGGAACCGATGATCGTGGGCCGCCCCCGCTCCGGAGGAGGCGAAGTCGCGCTCGAGTTCTGCAGTCACCATGCGCAGATAGCGCGGGTGCATGATCGCTTGCTGCGCAAAGTCCTGAAAAATCCGGGAGATCCGATCAGAAGTCGGCATCGGCGATTCCATGAGCTGATCCACCAGTGCCGCAAGCTGATCGAGATGATCACTGTGCAACGCCTCGAGAACCGAGTCCTTGCCCTGGAAGTAATTGAAGAAGGTGGCTCGCGACACCTCGGCTCGCTCGGCGATGTCGTCGACGGTCGTGCTGGCGAAACCCTGCGCCGAGAACAGAATTCGAGCAGCCGAGAGCAACCTGTCGTTGGTGTCGCGCTTGTTCTGTTCTCGTTTGGAAATCACGTCGACCTGCCCTTCTCCGCCTCAGAACACAGTCTTCGCCACAGTCCGGAATGTGTCCAATGTCCGTCCCGTCAGGTGACGCACCTCCGCCTCCGATAGGTGGACTACAGTCCAATTATGTCGACTGTTTCCACCGAACGCCATGACCGCGTTCTCATCGTCAGGATCGAACGCGAAGAACGCCGTAACGCGATCAACCGTGAGACTGCCGAGGGAATCGAAGCCGCGCTGAATCTTCTCGACGACGACCCTGATCTGTGGGTCGGCATCATCACCGGAACCCCCAACATCTTTTGCGCCGGAACCGATATCCGAGAGCGGGCCGACCTTCGCATGCCTCGCGGCGGTGAGTACGGCGTCATTCGGCGCCGGCGGAACAAGCCCCTGATCGCTGCAGTCGAGGGCTACGCGCTTGGTGGCGGTTTCGAAATCGCACTGGCCTGCGATCTGATCGTCGCCTCTGCCACAGCGCAATTCGGCCTTCCCGAAACCAAACGCGGTCTGGTTGCGACGTCCGGCGCACTCTTTCGGGCTCCTCGCGCGCTTCCGATCAACGTCGCCCGTGAACTCTTGATCACCGGCCGCACACTCGATCCCGAACGGGCAAAGGACCTCGGCGTCGTCAATGCAGTCACTGCCCCTGGTAAGGCACTCGACGAGGCACTGGTGATGGCAGCGGAGATCTGCGAGTCCTCCCCCACCTCCGTGAGTCTGAGTCTGAAGGCCATCGAGGCTCTCTACGCCGACGCCGACGCCGACGGATGGAAGGTCACCGACGACGCCAAGGACGCAGTGTTGCGCTCTCCGGACATCGCCGAAGGACTCGACGCTTTCGCCACTCGTCGGACACCCCGATGGAGCGGACTGCCGCCCGCATGACAGACCACAATCCGAGACAGATTTCCTATACGTCTGGTCGGAAAGGGTATGAACCGGTTACAGTCTCTCCTGTGACGGGAATCGGCGCATACGAGACGGGCACGCTGCTGACGCGGCGGCGCCATGTCGACTTTGCGCATGTCTGTACATCCGGGTGTCCGATCTACTGATCGGACCTACGACGTGAGCGCCGCTCACGTCGATACTCGTATGTACACCCAGATCAGGGGACATTTCTGTCATGACCACCGCCTCCATCTCACACCTGAGTTCCGTCGTAGCAGCCAACGCCGACGCCATCGACAAAGACGCGAGCAAAGCACACGTCGTATTCAAGGCTTCCGCCCAGGCGCACGACGCCGTTGCCAGCACCATTTCTATCGGTAAGTACAGCGTCGAGGTCGACGAGCCGCCGGCCCTCGGCGGCGAGAACACCGCAGCCAATCCTGTCGAGTACTACCTTGCTTCCCTGCTCTCCTGCCAGGTGGTCACCTACCGCGTCTGGGCGGACAAACTCGGTATCGCTCTCGACGACATCTCGGCCAGAGCCGAAGGTGACCTCGACGTTCGTGGATTCTTCGGCTTCGACGACGCCGTCCGTCCGGGATTCTCCGAGGTCCGCGTGGTCGTCACCCTGACCGGCCCCGAAACCCGCGAGCGCTACCTGGAACTGCAGGAAACAGTCGACGCCCACTGCCCCGTACTCGATCTCACCCGCAATCCCGTCCCAGTGCATACAGTCGTCGAAACCGCCTGACCCGCACCAACCCACCTTCACCACGGAGTATGAATTCATGAGCGAGAACACCCCCGTCGATACCGATCCGACCGCCGATTGGTCGTTCGAAACCAAGCAGGTCCACGCCGGACAGGGCCCGGACAGCGCTACCAACGCTCGGGCGCTTCCGATCTACCAGACCACCAGCTACGTCTTCGACAACACCGACCATGCGGCGGCGCTCTTCGGCCTCGCCGAGCCGGGCAACATCTACACCCGCATCATGAACCCGACGCAGGACGCCGTCGAGCAGCGCATCGCCGCCCTCGAAGGCGGAGTCGCGGCTCTGCTGGTTGCGTCCGGTCAGGCCGCCGAATCCTTCGCGATCCTCAACCTCGCCGAGGCCGGGGACCACATCGTCTCAAGCCCTCGCCTGTACGGCGGCACGTACAACCTCTTCCACTACACGCTGCCCAAGCTCGGTATCACCGTCGACTTCGTCGAGGACCCGGACAACCTCGATCACTGGCGTGAGGCAATCCGTCCGAACACCAAGGCGTTCTACGGCGAAACCATCTCCAACCCCAAGAACGACGTGTTCGACATCCCCGGCATCAGCGCAGTCGCCCATGAGCACGGCATCCCACTGATCGTGGACAACACGGTCGCAACTCCGTATCTCATTCAGCCGCTGAAGCACGGCGCCGACATCGTCGTCCACTCCGCCACCAAATACCTTGGCGGACACGGCACCGCGATCGCCGGCGTCATCGTCGACGGTGGCACCTTCGACTGGACCCAGGGACGCCACACCAACTTCACGACCCCCGACCCCAGCTACCACGGCGTCACCTTTGCCGATCTCGGTGCACCCGCCTACGCCCTCAAGGCACGCGTTCAGCTTCTGCGCGACCTCGGCTCGGCCATCGCACCGTTCAACGCCTTCCTCATCTCGCAGGGTATCGAGACACTGAGCCTGCGCATCGAGCGCCACGTGTCCAACGCCCAGAAGGTCGCGGAATTCCTCGAGGGCCGCGCCGAAGTCACGTCGGTCGCGTACGCCGGACTGGAATCCTCGCCCTGGCACGAGCGTGGAAAGCAGCTGGCTCCCAAGGGAACCGGCGCCATCGTCGCGTTCGAGCTCGCCGGTGGAGTCGACGCAGGCAAGAAGTTCGTCAACGCCCTGACGCTGCACAGCCACGTCGCCAACATCGGTGACGTTCGCTCACTCGTCATCCACCCCGCGTCGACGACGCACTCGCAGCTCACCCCCGAAGAGCAGCTCGCTTCGGGCGTCACGCCCGGGCTCGTCCGCCTCGCGGTCGGCATCGAAGGAATCGACGACATCCTCGCCGACCTCGAAACCGGTTTGGCAGCAGCAGCTTCCTGATCTATCGCACGAAAAAGCTCGGCCCCGATATGCATTGGGACCGAGCTTTTTCGTTGCGAAGAGCTAGCTCTTGGGAGTGAACGCAGCCAGCGGTTCACTGTCGGACCAGTCGTGGCCCCAGTAGCTGTCCGCCGTGATTTCCTCAGCGGTGTAAAAGGCTTCGTCGACAAGCATGCCTTCGCAACCGAACTCCAGATCCCATCCACCCGGTGCGCGCACGTAGAACGACACCATCTTGTCGTTCGTGTGGCGACCCAACGTCGAGGAGATCGAGAAGCCGAGCTTGGCAACACGATCGAGAGCCTGACCGACGGCGTCGAGAGTCTCGGCTTCCATCATCAGGTGCACGAGACCGGGCTCGTCAACCGGCGGCGCCGGGCACAACGCCAGGCTGTGGTGGCGCTGGTTGACACCCATGAAGCGAACGCGGCGAGCCGGCGGCGGCGCATCGATACCGCCGAGACGGATGGAACCGCGCGGGAGGAATCCGAGCACCTCTGTGTAGAAGGTGTATGCCTCGTCGAAACGCGTAACCGGAAGCACCACATGGCCGAGGCCCTGATCGCCGGTGACGAAACGGCCGCCGTGCGGGGTGACCAACGGGCTGTGGTCGAGTACCGGTCCGAAGAAGACCTCGACTCGGTTGCCGTTGGGATCGTCGAATGCGATGACCTGCTCGGCATCGCGGTAGCTGGCGTCGACCTCGGAAAGAACCTCGACCTCGACTCCGGCCTTCTCCACTGCTTCACGAACACGCTGGAGCGCGAACTGATCTCGCACTTCCCAGCCCACTGCGAGAGCCTTGTCCGTCTCACCGGGCAGGACGATCAGTCGCGCACGACGCTCGTCCAGGCGCAAGTAGAGGCCGTCGGCTTCCGGGCCACTACCGACCGCGAGGCCGAGTCCGTCGACCACGAGCTCGCGCCAGCGAGCCACGTCCTGCGTTTGGATCCTGAGATACCCCAGGCCCCGAATTTCAGTCATGCCTAACCGTCCTTGCTTCGAAAGTATTTGTGGGACTAGATCATCGAGCGGTGGATACCCTGCGGTTCGCCACCGAGCTGCGAGAGCGTCGACGCATGGAAAATGGAACCGGGTACGTGGATCGCATGCGCGAGACCGGCATGAGCGTCACGCCAGAACCGCTGCATCGGCGTGTTCAACTGCAAAGCCCCACCACCGGAACGAGCAAAGATCTCGTCCACCGCACGCACCGCCCGCCACGCCGCAGCAGTCTGCGTACGGCGACCGATCGCACGAAGCTCGAACGAAACTTCCTGCCCCTTCTCCGTCATGTCCCAGAAACGATCCACCGTCTCCAAGATCGCAGCCCGAGAAGCAGCGATCTCGGCCGCCGCCTCACCGATCGCGAACAGCACGTACGGATCTTCCTTGATCGGAACACCACTGACCGTCACCCGCTCACGCTGCGCCGCCATGTTGCACGCCAACGCACCTTCGGCGATACCGATCAACGACGAGGTGATCCCCAACGGGAAAATGCACGAGAACGGGAACTTGTACAACGTCTCCGTACGACCCGCTTCCTTCCACGCCGTCCCGTCGTACACCTTTCCGGCGTCGATCGTGCGGTAGGTGGGCAGGAACGCGTCCTTGACGATCAGGTCCTTCGACCCGGTTCCGCGCAGGCCCACGACATTCCAGCTGTCCTGGTCGATGTCGTAATCGGAGCGCGGCAGCAGTACGTGCAGGTGCTTCGGCGGCATCAACGGCTTGCCGGACTCGTCACCGACCATCGCGCCGATCATGATCCAGTCACAGTGATCGGTACCGGACGAGAACGACCAACGACCGTTGAGGATGTACCCACCCTCGACCGGCCTCGCCACACCCATCGGCGCATACGGTGACGCCATCCACGTATCGGGATCGGTTCCCCACACCTCTTCCTGAGCCTTGCGGTCGAAGAACGCAAGCTCCCACGGATGCACACCGACGATGCCGCTGACCCAGCCCGTGGCACCGTCCATCGCACCGATAGCCATTGCCGTCTCGGCGAATTCACGCGGATGCGCCTCGAGGCCTCCGAACTCCTTCGGCTGGAACATCCGGATGACGCCGGAGTCGCGCAAGCGCTTCGCGCTGCCGTCCGTCAAGCGCATCAGCTTGTCGCCCTCGACCCCGTCGGCGCGGATCTCGTCGGCGAACTGTGAGATGTTGTCCAGAACCTGACCCATGATTTTTCCGGCTTTCTGGTTTCGCTACCCGGCGAGTGCCTGGGCAGAATGAAAATCTGTTGGTGAAACGGTGGCAGGTAGCCCACCGAAGTGCAGAAACGCTTCCCGGTGAGTGGGAGCACCCCTGTGCGCCTTTTTGGTAGTGGGGGCTACCAAAAAGGCGCACCGTCCTTACTTGCCTTCTGGACGCGTCAGAAATGCCAGAACGGACGCGACCCAGGCGTCGCGAGCTTCGATCATCGTCCAGTGTCCGCAGTTGGGGAAGATGTGAACTTCGCCGTTGGGGATGTCGCGCATCGGCAGAATCGCCATGTCCACGGGGCTGACGCGGTCGTCGCGTCCCCAGGTCAACAGCGTTGGCGCCTTGATCTTGTTCAGCTGCGCCCAGTACGGCACGGCGGTCGACGCAGCGGCAGCCGCGCCCATGGCGGCCATGGCCTTGCTGCTGTACATACGACGGGCGATCTCGAGCGTCGTCGGCTCGGTGGCCAGGGCCCAACGCTCTTCGATGAGCTGCTCGGTGACGACGGCACGGTCGAAGACCATCGAATGCAACCAGCGGACCAGGGCTTCGCGGGTGGGGTTGTCGGTGAACTCCATGAGGAGTTTGATGCCTTCACCGGGCCCCGGCGAGAAGGTGTTCTTTCCCATGCCGCCGATGGTGACGAGCTTGCTCACCCGGTGCGGCTCGTCGATCGCGACCTTGGTGGCGACGATGCCGCCCATGGAGTTACCGATCATGTGGACCGGGCCGAGGCCGAGGCCGTCGAGGAACATCCCGACCGACGCCTGCGCCATCATCATCGGATGGTCGGGGCCGGGATCGCTGACGCCGAATCCGGGGAACTCGAGAACGTAGCAGTGGAAGTGCTTCGCGAAGTCCGCGAGAACGCCGCGGTAGTTACGCCAACCGGTGACGCCGGGGCCCGATCCGTGCAGCAGCAGGAGCGGCGGGCCGTCGCCGGCTTCGTGGTACCGGAGCACACCGAGATCGGTCTGCAGTTCCTTCAGAGTTCCCTCGTAGCTCAGTTCAGTCGTCATGGTCCGAACCGTGCCATCAGTACCGCTGAGCTGCTATGACTCGTCCCGATCAGCGAGACAAGTCGATCAAAATATGTCAGATCCAGTGGTCGGACGACGCTGCCAGCAGGCGATCCATCGTCTCCGCCGAGAACGTATTGGTCGGAACGGGAGGCGTTTTGCGGCCGCGGCGAGGAGCACCCAGTTCGGGGTACAGCGTCCGTGAGACCTCGCGAGCCGCGTCGACGACCAGCGGAGCAACTCGCTCGAGCTGAGCGGTCCGCATGTCACCACACAACGCGATGCTGCCGACGGGACCCTCGTGTCCGCGAATTGCCGAAGCCACACAAGCGACTCCACGCGCTGACTCCCCGCGTTCGAAGGCCAGTCCCCGACGCTGACGGATGCGGTTCAGTTCCTGGTGGAGCACAGCGACGTCGGTGATCGTGTTCTCGGTGCAGCGGGGAAGAGAAGCCCCGAACAGAGCGTCGACGCGCTCGGGGTCGATCCACGCCAGCATCGCCTTGCCACCAGCCGTCGAATGAGCGAGCACTCTGCCGCCGACGCGGGACGGGAGCGCCGCGGCGAATCGTCCGCCGACCTTGTCGAGATAGACGCTCTCGCGTCCGTCGAGCACCGACAGGTGAACGACCATGCCGGTCTGCAGGTGCAGTTCGTGCAGAAGCGGTGCAGCGGCTTCGCGGATCTGGCTGTGGCCGCCGTCGCCACCACCGAGGCCGAGCGCGCGACGCCCGAGGCAGTAGCCGAACGATGCGTGATCGACCCAGTCCAGCTTGACCAGCTGATCGAGAATGCGGTGGACCGTGGAGCGCGGCAACTGAGTACGGCACGCGACCTCTTCCAGCGTCAGCCGCGCGGCGCGGCCGTCGAATGCGTCGAGAATCAGTGTCATCCGCTCGACCATCGACGGCGGCAGATCCTTCTTGGGTTGCCCACCGGCAGTCTGGACGGTGGACAGTGTGTCGTTCATGTCAACAATGGTCATGGACGCCTCCCGAAAACTGGAATTGATTCTACCGACTATAACCCAGGTCACAGTTTCTGGAAAGTGAATCGATCTTTTCGATCCCGATCAGCGGTAATTCACCTGCCGCTGGGCGAGTGGGGACGCTATAAACGCCCGATGCACCTGGGAATCGTCACGCCGGTCCTGATTCAGCACCCGAGCACGCGCTCGGAGTGGGAGGCAAGTGCTGACATCGGCGAGATCGCCACAGTGGCCGCCACGGCGGATCGACTCGGTTTCCATCATCTGACCTGCAGTGAACACGTGGCGGTCCCCGAGGAGATTGCCACCGAGCGCGGCGGAACCTACTGGGATCCGCTCGCCACCCTTGGTTTTCTCGCCGCGCGTACATCACGAATCCTGCTGGCGACCCAGGTGCTGGTGTTGGGCTACCACCACCCCCTCGAGATCGCCAAGCGTTACGGAACGCTTGATCGCGTCAGCAATGGACGCCTGATACTCGGCCTCGGGGTGGGGACTCTGAAACAAGAATTCGATCTCATAAATGCTCCATTTCCCGACCGAGGAGCGCGCGCTGACGATGCCTTGGCCGCACTTCGGGCATCACTGTCGACGCCGACTCCGGAGTATCACGGCGAGTTCTACGACTACTCCGGATTTGTCGTCGAACCCCACGCCGTCCAGAAACGGGTGGCGCTGTGGATCGGCGGCCGGACCAAGAGATCGCTGCGCCGGGCCACCACACACGGCGACGGGTGGGTGCCGTTCGGGCTGCGATTCTCCGAACTGAAGGAAATGCTCGATGCCACGACGCTCCCCGACGGATTCGACGTGGTGCTTCCCGCGGGTGCGCCGCTCGATCCTCTCGACAATCGCGAATCCACCCTTCGCGCCTTGACTCGCGTCCGCGACGCCGGGGCGACCATCGCCAGTTGCTCGGTCGGCGCTCGAAGCGTCGAGCACTACTGCGAACAACTCGAAGAACTTCACCGAATCGCCCTCGCCGAGGGCTTTTCTTTCACCACTTCCTGATTCGCCGACAATCCAATGCAAAGGACGTACCGATGACCGACTCGACCGCCCTGATCGAATCCCTGCTCGCCCGAGTGGAACTGCTCGAGGACAAGCTCGCGATCACCGAACTGCTGACCACATACAGCCCTGCCGTGGACAGCGGATCAGCCGACGAGGTCGCGAACCTGTGGCTCGAGGACGGCGTCTACGACGTCGATACCGGTGCGATGCACGGCCGCGGCGAACTGCGCGCGATGGTTCACAGCGCCTCACACCAGAACTGGATCATGAACGGCGCGGCCCACATGATGACACCCGCGCACATCCGCATCGACGGCAACAAGGCCGTCGCGACCTGCCATTCGCAGTTGGTCATCAAAGATCCCGAGAACCCGACGGGATTCAAGGTCCTCCGCATCACCGCAAACCGTTGGGAACTGATCAAGACGGACGGCGAGTGGAAGGTCGAACTGCGTACCAACGCCCTCCTCGACGGCCGACCCGAGGCTCGCGCTCTCCTGGCTGCCGGCGTGACGGCCTAACCGGCCTGTGCGCGGTTAGGGACCCTCTGCGGTCGCTGACCGCGCACAGCTGTTGAAAGTTCGGCTCCCCGAACTCTATAGTTCACTTATTCGAACCAACAGGTCCGAGTACGTGTGACCAGGAGACCGATGAGCACCAGTACGCAAGAGCCGACGACTCCGCGCCGACGACCCACGGGGAGATCCATCGCCCTGCTCGGTCCGGCGTTCGTCGCGGCAATCGCGTACGTCGATCCGGGCAACGTCGCCGCCAACCTCACCGCCGGCGCCAAGTACGGCTACCTCCTCATCTGGGTACTCATACTCGCCAACGCGATGGCCGTCCTCGTGCAGTATCTGTCCGCGAAACTCGGTCTCGTCTCCGGCAGATCCCTGCCCGAAATGCTGGGTCAGCGCCTGCGTAAGAACAACCGCCGCGCCTTCTGGCTCCAGGCCGAGATGATGGCGATCGCGACCGACGTCGCCGAAGTCATCGGCGGCGCCATCGCACTCAACCTGCTCTTCAACATCCCGCTCTTCCTCGGCGGACTGATCACCGGATGCGTGTCGATGGTCATCCTGACGATCCAAAGTCGGCGCGGACAGCGCACTTTCGAGTTCGTGGTCATGGGATTGCTGGCCATCATCACCATCGGCTTCCTGACCGGGCTCGCCTTCACCGACGTCTCCGGCAGCGAGGCCGTCGCCGGACTGGTCCCCCGCTTCGAAGGAACCGAGACCGTACTGCTCGCCGCCAGCATGCTCGGAGCAACGGTCATGCCGCACGCGATCTACCTTCACTCCGCATTGGCACGTGATCGCCACGGCCACATCAAACCCGGCCCACGGTTGCAGCGATTACTCAAAGTCACCCGTTGGGATGTCGTCGTCGCGTTGATCATCGCCGGTGGCGTGAACATCGGCATGCTGCTGCTGGCCGCTTCGGCGCTGCGCGGAGTACCCGGCACCGACACCATCGACGGCGCGCATGCCGCGATCGAGAATTCGCTCGGCCCGGGCGTAGCCGTGGTGTTCGCGATCGGCCTCCTCGCCTCCGGACTCGCGTCGACCTCCGTGGGATGCGCGGCCGGCGCCGAGATCATGCATGGCCTTCTGGCCATTCGGATTCCGGTGATCACACGCCGGATCGTCACGCTCGTCCCGGCACTGATCGTGCTCGGACTCGGCGTCGACCCGACGCTGGCGCTCGTGCTCAGCCAAGTGGTCTTGAGCCTGTGCATCCCCTTCGCGATCATCCCGCTGGTGCGAATGACCTCGGACCCCGAACTCATGGGCGACGCGCGCAATGCCCCGCTCACGACCGTCGCGGCGTGGATTGCGGCGGGCTTGATCGTTGCACTCAACGTCGCTCTGCTGGTTCTGACGGTGACAGGCTAGAGCACCGGAGCCACCCAACGCGTCCCTCACAAACGCGCTGGACGGCTCCGGCCGGACTAGGAGACTTGCTCGGCGAGAGTGGCCTTGGCCCAGCGATAGTCGGCCTTTCCGCTGGGAGAACGCCTGATCGACGGAACGTTCATGACGGTGCGCGGCACTTTGTACCGAGCGACCTGCGACGCGCAATGCTCACCGATCTCGGCAGCGTCCGGGACGTCGAAGCCTTCGCGGGTCGTGATGACCGCAGCGACGCGCTCACCGAACTTCGCATCCGGAATTCCCGCGACCACAGCGTCGAGCACCGCCGGGTGACTCTTGAGCGCCTGCTCGACCTCTTCCGGATACACCTTCTCCCCGCCGGTGTTGATGCACTGAGAACCACGTCCCAGCAAGACGATCGAGCCGTCGGCTTCCACGCGTCCGACGTCGCCGAGCACCGACATCCGCACCCCGTCGATCACCGGGAACGTAGCCGCGGTCTTGACCGGATCATTGAAGTAGCCGACCGGCACGTGACCGCTGCGAGCGATGTAGCCGGTCTCGGGCGATCCCGGCTCCAGCGGCCGCATCCTTTCGTCCACGACGCGGGTCTCGTCGCGAGCGGCGATGCGCATCAGGCCGTCTTCGCCGATCTCCAGATTGCCGTCGACGCCCGACTCCGAGGAGCCGAATCCGTCGCGGATCACCAGGTTCGGAAGCATCGACTTGAGCTGCTCCCGCAGTGAGAGCGAGAACAAGGCTCCGCCGGACGAGACCATTCCGACCGTGCTGAGGTCGTAATCTGCTGCGTTTGCTGCCAATTCGTCTGCGAGCGGACGTGCCATCGCGTCTCCGACGACGGTGATGGAGACGGCCTTCTCACTTCCGGCGAGCTGCAGCGTCGCCTTCGCGTCGAACCGCGCCATGAGAATTGCGTTGGCGCCCATGAAGAATCCGGTGAACAGCGAGTACGACGCCGCACCGTGCATCAGGGGTGCGGTACTGAGCATGTTCATCGCGGGGACGTTCGGCACCGCGGCGAACAGAGCCTCGGCGGTCGTGTGCGGCGGACCGAACGGATTTCCGCCGGTGAGCGCCGCGAAGTAGAAGTCTTCATGACGCCACATGACGCCCTTGGGCATCCCCGTCGTGCCGCCGGTGTAGATGACGAAGAGGTCGTCGTTGCTGCGGGGCGCGAAGTCACGAGTAGCGGGCTGCTCCGCGGCGGCGTCGGCGTATCCAACGACGTCGACACCTTCGATGTCGCCGACCACGGACTTGCCGACGACAACGACGTGTTTGATGCCGGGCACGGCCGGGAGAACCGTCTCCACCACCGGAGCGAACTCCTCGTCCACGATCAGTGCCACCGACTGCGAATCGTTGTACAGGTAGGTCAGTTCGGCGTCGACGTAGCGATAGTTGACGTTGATCGGGACCGCGCGAATCTTGAGGCACCCGAGCAAACTCTCGACGAACTCGATGCTGTTGCGCATGTGCAGAGCAACGTGATCGCCGGGCCCGACACCGACACTCGCCAGGTGGCGGGCGATGCGATTCGAGCCCTCGTCCAGCTCGACGTAGGTGCGACGACGAACATCGCACACGAGCGCCGTGCGGTCCGGAATCAGATCCGAGATGCCCTCGTACAGATCTGCCAAATTCAGTGACACTGCTGGTGCCTTCCTTGATGTCCGGCCCGGTGAATTCGGGGCCGACCGTACTGCGTTTTCGGTGAGAACTATCCGACCCTGGAGCCGACGAATGCGGCCGAGAACTGAGCGGATCGGTGGTGACGCAAACGCGTACGCGGTGGGATCGCCGCGTCGCCCCAAGGTGGCATGCAGCGCTCGTGACCCAGATCACCGCTCCCGCTGAGTGAGACTCCTCCTCAGTCGGCCAAACTTCTGTTCAAAACTAGAACTAATTCTGATTTCGCTCGAATGATTTTTTCGGAACGACTACCGAACTCTCGACTTCAAATTAGAATGAATACTAATTTTGCAAGACCTACCCGACCGCCCGGATCGAAGGAGCACGACATGACGCAATCACTGAGCTTGGAAGGCAAAGTTGCCGCCGTCACCGGCGCCGGCGCCGGCCTGGGTCGCGCCGAAGCACTCGGACTCGCGGCTGCCGGTGCAGCCGTCATCGTCAACGACATGGGTGCAGCGGCCAACGACGTGGTCGACGAGATCAAGGCCGCAGGTGGACAGGCACTCGCCATCACCGGCGACGTCTCCGACTGGTCGCTCGGCGGGCGCATCATCGAAGAGGCTGTCAAGAACTTCGGATCCTTCGACATCCTCGTCAACAATGCAGGCATCCTGCGCGACAAGATGATCTTCAACCTGACCGAATCCGATTGGGACGACGTCATCCGCGTGCACCTCAAGGGCCACGCCGCCACCTCGCACGCAGCCGCAGTCCACTGGCGCGCAGCCAGCAAGGCAGCCGACGCACCGGTCTACGGCCGCATCATCAACACCTCTTCCGAGGCCTTCCTCTTCGGCAGCGCCGGACAGCCCAACTACTCGGCAGCCAAGGCCGGCATCACCGCTCTGACGCTCTCGAGCGCAGCAGGTCTCTCCCGCTACGGCGTCCGCACCAACGCGATCTGCCCCCGTGCCCGCACCGCCATGACGGCAGAAGCCTTCGGCGAGAACAACACCGGCGTCGTCGGCCTCGATCCGCTTGCACCCGAGCGCGTCGCGACCCTGGTCAGCTACCTCGCATCCCCCGATTCCGACGAGATCAACGGACAGGTCTTCGTCGTCTACGGCAAGATGGTGGCGTTGATGGAAGCACCCAAGGTCGAGAACCGTTTCGACGCAGCCGGATCCGCGTTCACCGTCGAAGAACTCGGTGGCCAGCTCTCGTCTTACTTCTCCGGCCGTGGGCCGTACGAGACCTACGCCGCCTACAGCATCGCCGGCCTCGAAAAGATCGCACTTGCAGTCGACGAGACCGCAACAGTTTGAGCAGCACTTACGAAGAGGAGCGTTTCATGAGGTTGAACGGCAAGGTAGCGATCGTCACCGGCGGCGCCGGTGGAATCGGTCGCGCTGTCACCCGAGTCTTCGCCCGTGAAGGCGCGAAGGTCCTGTTCGTCGACATCAACGAGGAGCAGGGCCAGGCCCTCGAACAAGAACTGGCCGGCTCCGGCAAGTTCCTGAACGTCGACCTTGCTGCCGCCGGTTCGGCCGAGCAGATCCGTGACGCCGCGCTCGAGGCTTTCGGCAAGCTCGACATCCTGGTGAACAACGCTCACGCGTCCCGTCAGGCTCCGTTGCTCGAAACCACGCAGGACATGTTCGACCTGTCCTTCAACACCGGTTTCTACCCCGTTGTCCACCTCATGCAGGCGTGCCACGACGAACTCGCGAAGACCAAGGGTTCGGTCGTCAACTTCGCATCGGGTTCAGGTTTGGACGGAATGCCCACCCAGACGTCCTACGCTGCGGCCAAGGAAGCTGTGCGAGGCCTGACGCGCGTCGTCGCCAACGAGTGGGCGCCGGAAGGCATTCGGGTCAACGTGGTCTGCCCGTTCGCCGCCACCGAAGGCGTCGTCAAGTGGCAGGAAGCCTTCCCTGAGCGCGCAGCCGCATCGGTTGCCAAGGTGCCTCTCGGACGCATCGGTGATCCTGAAACCGACATCGCTCCCGTCGTGGTGTTCCTGGCGAGCGAGGATTCCAAGTACATGACGGGTCAGACGTTGATGGCCGACGGCGGCAGCATCAAACTGCGCTGAGTCGAAGTTCTTCTCGGTGAGCTCAGCTCACCGAGAAGAGCTTGGCGGCGTTGTCGTGCACGACGGCTCGCAGCCATTCGTCTCCGAGATCGAAGCGCGTAACCGCTTGCAAGGCTGTGAGATACGGGTACGGAATGTTCGGGAAGTCGCTACCGAACAGAATCCGGTCCTGCATGTCGACGAGCCGTGATACGTCTACCTTCGGGAAGGCACACTGCTCTTCCGTGAAGTCGGTGAACGCCATGGTCGTATCCAGGCGGACGTTGCCGTAAGCCTCTGCCAGATCGAGGAATTCGCTGTACTCGGGCATCCCCATGTGGGCGACGATCAACGACAGGCGCGGGTACCGTGCGAGCAGCGAAGAAATGCGATCAGGTCCCGTGTACTCCCCCGGCGCCGGTCCCGATCCACAGTGAATCACGATGGGCGTCTCGGAGTCCTCGAGTTGCCCCCAGACCTTGTCGAGCAGAGGGTCGTTCGGATCGTAGTTTCCGACCTGGATGTGGGACTTGAAGATTCGCGCGCCCGACTCCAATGCCTTGCCGACGTACGACGCCGCCGACTCCTCGGGATAGAACGTGGCTGTGTGCAGGCAATCGGGCGTTTGCGCGGCAAATTCGACGGCCCACTGATTGAGCCACTCGGCCATCGCGTGCTTGTGCGGGTAGATCATCGACGTGAAAGCCCGGACACCGAACTCGCGGAGACGGTGTACCCGCTCCTCCTCGGCAAGTCGGTAGGCGATGGGCCAAGGACGACCGATCATCGGTCCCGCCGAATCGAAGTAACCCCACACCTTGTCCATGACGCTCTTCGGCATGAAATGGGTGTGGACGTCGATCACGCCAGGAACACCCAACTCGCGCCAAAAAGCCCGAACCTCGGCGATCTCCTCCGGTCCGGTCGATGGGACCTCTTCGGTACACACGTCTGACACCCCTTTCGTTCGCTCGACCATACCGAGTGCCGTCGCGCTCACCGGGACAGGTCGTTGACGGCCCGCCCGGAGCACCCGAATGTGAACCCATCTTGCCGATCACCGTTGGAGGTTGAATGTCTCAGGCCGAGTCCGAAGTGGGGTCGATCAGTGCCGTCGAGGAACTGCTCGCAATCGAGGAAATCAAGCGTGTGTTCGCCGCGCGCCTACGCTGCATGGACACCAAGCAGTGGCACGTCTACCCAACCCTGCACACCGCAGACGTCGTCAGCGAGACGTGGGGCGGACTCCCGACAGACAAGCAACCCAAGACCGGCGACACCTCGAACCAGGTAGTGGGCATCGACAAACTCACCGCGGCAATTCGGAACATGCTCGACGGCGAAATCCCCCTCACCACGGCGCACCACGCACACACTCCCGAAATCGTGCTGACCTCGCCCACCACCGCAACCGGCATCTGGGCGATGGAGGACATGCTGTGGTGGAACGACGGCGAGAAAGAACTGCACCTACACGGCTACGGCCACTACCACGAGAAATACCGCAAAGAAGACGGCAAGTGGCTGATCAGCTACCGAACCCTCACCCGGCTCCGTGTCGACCAGGACCCCGGATTCTTCCGATTCATGAAAGCGCTGTGACGAAGTGACCAACCCGCTGTTCCAACCGCTCCGCATCCGTTCGCTCGAACTGTCCAACCGCATAGTCATGTCGCCGATGACGCGCACGTACTCCATCGAGGGCGTGCCCGGCCGCGACGTTGCCGACTACTACCGCCGACGAGCTGAGGGCGGCACCGGACTGATCGTCACCGAAGGCGTCGCGATCGATCACGAGACTGCTGTCGACCACGCCAACGTCCCCAACCTCCACACTCCCGCTGCTCAGGCCGGATGGCGGAAGGTAGTCGACGACGTGCACGCTGCGGGCGGCAAGATCGTGCCTCAACTCTGGCACGTCGGACCTCTGTGGGGCGCGATGACGCAGATGGACCCCTCACTCAAGCCGATGCGCCCCTCTGGCGAATGGGGCCCGCTCGGCGTCACCTCGTACTCCGCTGCCTACGTCGAACGCGCACAGGCCAGCACCGAAGCGATGACCGAGCAGGACATCCAGGACGTCATCGACGCGTACGTCCGTAGCGCGAAGCACGCCGTCGAACTCGGCTTCGACGGCATCGCGATCCACGGCGGTCACGGCTACCTCCTCGATTCCTTCTTCTGGGAGGGCACCAACCAGCGCGACGACGCGTGGGGAGGCGACCTGGAGCGTCGTACCAGGTTCCCGGCCGCCGTCGTCGCCGCGATCCGCGCGGCCATCGGACCGGATCTGCCGATCATCTACCGTTTCTCACAGCACAAGCAGCAGGATTTCACCGCGAAGATCGCGGAAACCCCCGAAGAGTTGGGCGTCATCCTGGGCGCGCTGGTCGACGCCGGAGTCGACGTTCTCGACGCCAGCATCAGGCGTTTCGACGTGCCGGCCTTCGAAGGCAGCGATCTCTCGTTGGCGGGTTGGGCGAAGAAGCTGACCGGCGCCGTCACGATGGCCGTCGGCAGCGTCGGTATCGGAAAGTCGCTGCGGGACAGCCGCATCGAAGGCGTCGCACCTGTAGTCGACAACATCCCACAGCTCGAGGAGCGCATCGGCAGCGGAGAGTTCGATCTGATCGCGATCGGCCGTCTCCATCTCGCCGATCCTGCATTGGCAACTACCCTGCGCGCCGGTGGCCCGCTACCGGCGTTCGATCGAGCGGTGCATGAGGGCAGCTTGATCTAGGGGCTCCGCCCCTGTGCGCCTTTCTGGTAGTTCGCACTACCAAAAAGGCGCACAGGGCCGAAGGCCTTTATGTTCGACCCATGACTACTTTCAACGCCTGGGTCGCCCGCGACAGCGACGGCACCATCGACTTCGCCCCCGAAACCGTCGACGAATCCTTCCTCCCGGCAGGTGAGGTCACCATTCGCGTCGAGTATTCGAGCGTCAACTACAAGGACGCGCTCGCGGTCACGCCGAAAGGCGGGGTGGTTCGCGATTACCCGATCGTCCCCGGCATCGACGTCGCCGGCGAGGTCCTCGCCTCCGAGTCCGACGCATTCGCCCCGGGAGACAAGGTCGTCGCACATGGCTACGAGATCGGGACCGCCCGCAACGGCGGCTACGCCGAGATCGCCCGTTTGCCTGCCGAGTGGGTCGTGAAGCTCGACGGCATTTCCACCGCCGACGCTGCCGCGATCGGCACGGCAGGATTCACCGCAGCCATGAGCGTCCAAGCCATTCTGGCCAGCGGAGTGAAGCCCGCCGACGGTCCCGTCCTGGTGACGGGCGCGAGCGGCGGAGTCGGCACCGTCAGCGTCGACCTTCTGGCAAGCGCAGGCTTCGACGTGGTCGCCTCCAGCGGTAAGCCCGGCGCGGCAGACCTTCTGACGTCACTCGGTGCGTCTTCGGTGATCGGCCGGCTCCCCGAGGATCCCGACGCCAAGCCTCGCCCGCTCGGAAAATCTCAGTGGGCGGCGGCCGTCGACTGCGTCGGTGGAAAGACCCTCGCTCACGTTCTGAGCACGATCAACTACGGCGGTGTTGTCGCTGCCAGCGGATTGACCGGCGGCGCCGCGCTGCCTACGACCGTGCTGCCGTTCATTCTCCGCGGAGTCTCACTGCTGGGCATGGACTCGGTATTGATGCCGATCGAACCCCGTCGCGCGCTGTGGACCCGGCTGGGCTCCGACTTGGCCCCACGTCATCTGAAGGAGATCACGAACCTCGTTGCCGTCCGCGACGTCGTCTCGGTGATCGATCAGGTACGCGAAGGCAAGTACACCGGCCGGGCGCTGGTTCAGGTTGCCGACGGATTCTGAACCGCTCAGAAAAGTGTGAACAGATCTGCCGGTTCTTCGACCGTCGTGGACTTCTCCTTGTAAGGAGAGTTCACGGCGGTCGGTTCCTTCTTCACCGGGGCAGCAAGCGGCACCGATGCGATGTCCCCCGAGACGATGGCGCGTGCGGCTTCGCCGGCCAGCTTGTCTGCCATTTCGTTGTAGTGGTTGCCGACGTGCCCGCGCACCCAGCGAAAGCGCACCGGTCCGACACGATCGGTGATGGCTCGATCGATACTCTGCACCAGATCGAGGTTCTTGACCGCCCCGCCGCTCGCGGTCTTCCAGCCCTTGCGCTTCCAACTCGGCAGCCATTCCGACGCGCACTTGATGGCGTACTGCGAGTCGGATTCGATGAGCAGAGGATCAGCACCGGGATGGGCGACGACGGCCTCGAAGAGCGCACGCAACTCGGCAATCTGATTGGTACCGGACGCTTCTCCGCCGGACATGCTCGGACCCTCGTGATTGACCCACGCCCAGCCGATAGCCCCACCGGGGTTTCGCAGACAGGATCCGTCGGTGCTCACGATGATCATGGCTCGGACAATACGTTGCGCCACCGACACACGCCTTAACGGAGGATGGACGGTGGCGATACGCTGACCTCGATGACGCCGCTATCTCCGGTCGACGAAGTCACGGTGACTTCTCAGCGACCACTCGATGCCGCGCTGACGCTCAGCCCGCATCAGCGCGGACCCGGCGACCCCGCACATCGACGGTCAGCCGACGGAGCGATCTGGCGAGTTTCCCGCCAACTTTCGGGTCCTGTGACCTACCGCATCACCCAGTCGGATCGCCATACGGTCCGGGTACAGGCCTGGGGTCCCGGCGCCACGGAATTCCTGACCGGCGCCGAAGCGCTGCTCGGTCTCGACGACGAGGCCGAAGATTTTGCCCCCGAACATCCCAAGCTCGCCGAAGCTCATCGACGCTTCCCTCATCTGCGCATCGGCCGCACCGGCCGCGTCATGGAAGCTCTCGTTCCCGCGATCCTCGAGCAACGAGTCCACGGCATCGACGCATTTGCCGCGTGGCGCCGCCTGCTGACCAAGTTCGGGGAGCGCCCACCCGGCCCCGCGCCCGACGGAATGCGAGTTCCACTCACCGCGGACCAATGGCGTCGAATGCCGTCATGGGAATTCCATCGCGCGAACGTCGATCCAGCGAGGTCCAAGACGATCGTTCAGTGCGCTCGCGTCGCCGACCGCCTCGAGCAGGCATCCACGTTCCCCAGAACCGAGGCGACCAAACGGTTGCGAGCGGTACCCGGCGTCGGGATCTGGACTGCCGCCGAAGTGGCTCAGCGTGCATTCGGCGATTCCGATGCACTCTCGGTCGGCGACTACCACCTTTCTGCCGTCGTCGGGTGGTCACTGCTGGGTGAACCGATCGACGACGCCCAGATGGTGCAGTACCTCGCTCCCCTTCAACCGCATCGATACCGCGCCGTGAGGCTTCTGCAGGTCAGCGGGCAAGCCGTCAAACCCAAGTTCGGTCCGCGAACTGCCGTTGCCGACCACCGTTGGCACTGAGCATCAGGAGTTGGAAAATGTCGACCCGATACGCACACATCGCCTTCTCCCCCGCTGCGGTGGAGCGTCAGCGGTCGACCGGAAGTTTCACCGTGTACGGTTCGAAACTCGATCAGCCCGACGAAGGCCCGATGGAATTCGATTTCCGCGCGCAGGGATTCGTGAAATCCGTGGATTCCTTCTTCATGTCCACGGTGACGCCCGACGGTTGGCCGTACGTCCAACATCGCGGCGGCCCGCGCGGATTCCTGCATGTGTTGGGCCCGAATCGAATCGGATTCGCCGATCTCCCCGGCAATCAGCAATTCGTGACGCTCGGCAATCTGGAAGAGAACAATCGCACCTCGCTGTTCGTCATCGATTACCCGACGCGAACGAGATTGAAGATCTACGGGCGCGCGCAGGTGATCGAAGCGGACGAGGACCCTGCACTACTGCAACAGCTCTTGCAAGTCCCCGGCGGCACCATGACGGCAAAAGCCCAGCGTTCCATCGTCATCGACGTCGAAGCGTTCGACTGGAACTGCAGTCGAAACATCACGCCACGCTTCGACAAGGAGCGCATGGACGAATCCCTCGCTCTGGCACGCCAACCCCTGCAAGCCGAGGTAGATCGGCTTACTGCCGAGGTCGAAGAATTGCGTGCGCGGTTGTCGAAAAACGAATGAGACTAGGCGGTTTCAGGGCACTCGGAGTCGGGTAGCCACCAAACACGGCCCGTCGCGCGGAGACGACGGGTCCCGTTGTGCCCGAGGAGGTCCGCACGATCGATCCAGACGGTGGAGTTCTGGTTAACGAACTGCACCGCCACCATTCACGACTGGTTCCACACAGACAGATTGGCCGTCCCCATGAAACTGTCCCGAACTCTCACCATGTCCGTTCTCGTCGTCGCCGCAGTCGGCGCCGGAGCCGGCACCGCGGTCGCAGCGCCCCCGAATGCGGGCTTCGATCCGTCCCAACCCCTACTGACACCGACCGCAGAGTCGAACAGCCAGGCGGCGTTGATGCTCTTCCCCGGTAACGATCCGAAGCAGGCCGCGTTCGACACGATGGCCAACGAGGTCAATATCGGCTGGAACAACGGTGGTCTGCAGTCGACCCTGATCGGAGCCAACCTCGGCGTCGGAATCGGCTGCCTGTCGATCTTCCCGAACTTCATCGCCGGCTGCATCGTCGGTGGAGTCATCGGCACGGTTGCCGGAGTCGGCGCAGGAATCACCAACGGAAACCCGAACGCTGCGCCGGCCGTCGAGAAGTTCTTCGCGACTCCTTGAGTAGCGCTCAGCTGTGCGTGTGCCCGGGGGTGGGTGTCTCGTCGTGAAAATGTGTGGCGCCGATCGAATGCAGCAGCTGGTGAACGGTGTCGTCCGCCAGTTGGTATCGCATCGATCGGCCGTCGCGGGTCGCGCTCACCCACCCCTGGCTACGCAGTAGCCGCAGCGCATGTGAGACGGCTGTGCCGCTCATCCCCAGCGCCACGGACAAATCCGTGACGCAGATACCCGGTGCGTGATGAAGGCAGAGCAACAGACGCAGACGATTGGTGTCGGAGAGAAGCTCGAAGCGACCGGACCAACTGGTGACGTCCAAACCCTCGAGTGCGGCCCTGGCGCGACGAACATCCTCGACGCTCAGCGCGCCACTGGTGTCTGCTGCGCCTGCATTCGTCAACCGACTGCCTCCGTAGAACTTCCGATCCCCCGCCGCAAGTGTACCCAGAAGCGAACCTCGTCAGGCAGACTCCACCACGGCCGCCATACCCTGGCCACCGCCGATACACATGGTCAACAGCGCTTTTCCGCCGCCGCGTCGGCCGAGTTCGTGAAGCGCGGTTGTTGCCATACGCGCACCCGTCGCTCCCACGGGGTGCCCGAGCGAGATGCCGGAACCGTTGACGTTCAGGCGATCGAGGTCCTCGAATCCCCATTCCTTCACGACGCCGAGAACCTGGCACGCAAACGCCTCGTTCAGCTCGACCAGATCGAAATCGGCAAAGCCTGCCCCGGTGCGAGCAAACAGTTTCGAGACGGCGGCAACCGGCCCGAGGCCCATCAGCGCCGGTTCACAACCGGCCGCGGCCCAACTGTCGAGGAACCCGATGGGTTCCAGCCCCAGCTCGTCCAGACGATCCTCGGCGACCACCAACATCGCTGCCGCAGCGTCGTTCTGCTGGCTGGCGTTACCGGCGGTCACGACGCCTCCCTCGGTTACCGCACGCAGCCGTGCCAAGGTTTCGAGTGAGGTATCCGGACGGATCCCCTCGTCAGCACGAAACTGTGTGACGTTCCCTTTTCGATCCGTCAGTTCGACGGCGACGATTTCGGCATCGAAGCGGCCGGATTCTCTTGCCAGTGTTGCCTTTCGGTGGCTGTCGACGGCGAAGGTGTCCGACTCTTCCCGCGTGATCCCGCAGCGTGTCGCGACGTTCTCGGCCGTTTCGATCATTCCGCTGATCCGGCCGAAACGCCACTCGGGTTGCGAGCGCTCGCGGCCACGATCGAGGCGGTCGAACAGTTGCAGCCCACCGGATCTGGTGCCCCACCGCGCTCCGGTGGTGTAGTGCTCGATCCCGCTCATCGATTCGACGCCACCCGCGAGAACCACGTCGGCCGCACCCGTCTGGACCATCATGGCCGCGGTAACGATGGCCTGCAGACCCGTTCCACATCGGCGATCCGTCTGGAAGCCGGCTACCGAAATCGGCAACCCGGCCTCGAGCGCCGCCCACCTTCCGATGCACGGTGCCTCCGAATTGGCATACGACTGCCCCATCGCGACGTCGTCGATGCGGGACGGATCGATTCCGCTACGACGCACGGTCTCCTTGACGACGGTGGCAGCCAGACTTTCCGCAGGCACGTCACGAAGTGCCCCTCCGAAACGGCCCACCGCGGTTCTGACCGGCGCGACCAATGCTGCTCGTTTCACAACTGACCTCGAATCTCGTTCTGGAAGAATGGAAAAGGATTCAGGAGACCAACAGGCGCACGGTATCCGCTACCAGCGCAGGTTTACCCGCTCCTTCGATTTCGATCGTGTACCGCACGACTATCGTCGCGCCCTTCGCGGTGCGCTCGAAGGAAAGAATCTCCGCACCTGCCCGCACCGAAGAACCGACCTTGACCGGTTCGGGGAATCGCACCTTGTTGCTTCCGTAGTTCACGGTCATGGAGATTCCGTCGACACGCATCACCTGAGCGCCGAGCACCGGCAATAACGAAAGAGTCAGATAGCCGTGGGCGATGGTGCCGCCGTACGGACCCTGCGCTGCGCGCTCGGGATCCACGTGAATCCACTGGTGATCCTCGGTGGCGTCGGCGAACTTGTCGATCCGATCCTGTGTGACCGGGAACCACGCGCTGTAGCCCAAGTGCTCACCGACAGCCGTCTCTACTTCGTCGATTCCGTTGAAAATTCGCATAGTTCTCTCCTGAAAGGTGTTGAACAGCAAAGAAAAGTGCAGCGCTAATGTACGCCGCGGCGCAGCGTGACCCGATACGTGTACTGCTCCGGCAAGAAATAGCTCACCGACAACTCGTTGGCAACGCCCTGCGCGTTGGAGTACAAACGGTCCACCCGCAACATGGCGTGGCCGATTTCGCAATCGACGTCCCTGGCAACGTCCGCCGTGGCCGGGGACACCGTGATCGATTGTGCTGCTTCGACAATCGGACTGTCGATCAGCGGTTCCAGCAAGCCGATCACCGTATTGGCGCTCACCGCACCGGCCGCCATGGCGGGCAGGTCGATGATCTGCCGCGCGATCGCCTCCGGCAGATGCGCCGTCGTCTGCACGAACGGAACTCCCTCGTGTATCCGCCGGAAGACCACGGTGTACACGACGTCGGTGTCGAGCCGAAGCCGACTGGCCGCCTCGATGTCCACGCGCCGTTGCAGCGGTGACACAACTTCCATCGTCGTGTCCCGCGAAAGGTTCATGAGATCTTCGATGGATCCGAGATGACGGAGATAGCGGCCGCTGTTCTCGGTCACGAACGTTCCGCGCCCGGGTACTCGGTACACGATGCCCTCGGCAACCAGATCGTGAAAGGCTCGGCGGACCGTCTGCCGACTCACGCCGTGATGCTGCGCCAGTTCGGATTCGGTGGGCAGTTGAATGCCGTCGCGGTAGGTACCGGCAGAGATCTGCTGACGAAGCTCACGAGAGAGGCGTTGGTACGCCGGCTCCGTCTCTCTTTCCTTACCGCTCATAGCGACATGATCCTACTTGCTCACCGGTCCGTCACAGACCGCCGCGGGCAACCAGCTGCGAAACGATCACGTTGCGCTGAATTTCGTTGGTTCCCTCCCCGACGATCATCAGTGGTGCATCACGGAAATACCGCTCGACGTCGTACTCCGTCGAGTAGCCGTAACCGCCGTGGATGCGGACGGCGGACAAAGCGATTTCCATCGCCACCTCGGAGGCGTACAGCTTGGCCATGCCTGCCTCCATGTCGCACCGCTCGCCGCTGTCGTACATCTGCGCCGCGTGCCACGTCAGCTGCCGTGCGGCCGTCAGCTTCGTTGCCATGTCGGCGAGGTAATTGCCGATCGACTGGTGCTTCCAGATCGGCTGGCCGAAGCTCTCGCGCTGCTGCGCGTAGGCAAGTGAATCCTCGAGTGCGGCCGTGGCGACGCCCAGTGCGCGGCAAGCCACCTGGATACGGCCGGTCTCGAGCCCCTTCATCATCTGCCCGAAACCCTTTCCGGGAGTACCGCCCAGAATGGCCGACTCGGAGATGCGGTAATTGTCGAAGGACAGTTCACAACTCTCGACGCCCTTGTATCCGAGCTTCGGGAGGTCGCGGGAGACGGTCAGCCCTTCGCCGTGCTCGACGAGAACGATCGAGATGCCCGCATGACGAGGGCTTGCGCTTGGATCGGTCTTGCACAGCAAGGCGATCACGCCGGATCGGCGGGCATTGGTGATCCATGTCTTGGCGCCGTTGACGACCAGATCTGTGCCGTCGCTCTTGGCGTTGGTTGTCATGGCCTGCAGATCGGAACCTCCGCCGGGCTCGGTGAGGGCCATCGTTGCCCGGATCTCGCCGGTTGCCATTCGCGGCAGGTACTTCACCTTCTGTTCTTCGGTACCGAACAGCGAGATGAGCTTGGCGACCACAGTGTGCCCGCCCATCGCTCCCGCCAGGGACATCCATCCGCGCGACAGTTCTTGCGTCACCTGCGCATAACAGGGCATGGACACCGGCGATCCGCCGTACTCCTCGGGAATCGCGAGCCCGTAGATCCCGATCTGCTTCATCTGATCGATCCACTTCTCGGGATACTCGTTCGCGTGCTCCACCTCCTGGACCGTGGGCTTGACCTCTCGGTCGACGAACCGGCGCACGGTTTCGATCAGGAATGTCTCTTCGTCGTTGAGCTTGAGCATGAATCCGCCTCGACTTGAAATAAGTTTGTACGGCCATATTTCGATATTGTTCGCGCAATGTCAATACCGCGCCTTGACATCGATACGCAGCAACTGCCAGCATCGAGGCAGTTCGGTGCACATCAACGCCGTTCACGGCAGCTCATCCACTTCACAACTGGCCGTACATTTGATTTCCAGATCGAGGTAATCGACACACTATGGACGAGAACCACTACCGCGCCACCAGACGTCGCGCGTCCCTGGTCGCGCCGGGTTCTGACGAGCGCAAGGCACGCAAAGCACTCTTCTCGAACGCAGACGAGGTGATTCTCGACCTCGAAGATGCCGTCACTTCGGCGAACAAGGACCTGGCGCGAACCCTCGTGAGCACCTTGGTGCACGAGTTCGGTAGGGCGCGCACCATCTCGGTCCGAATCAACGGCCTGACCACACCATGGGCCCGCGACGACCTGATCGCCTGCGGCGCCCTCGGAGAATCGCTGACGAGCGTGATCGTCCCAAAGGTCGAGTCCGCCGACGAACTACTCGAGGCCGAGCACATCCTCTTCACTGCCGGTGGGCACCACACCACCCTGCAAGCCCTGATCGAAACTCCGCTCGGCGTCCAGAATGCCGACTCCATCGCCCGCGCGACTCCTCGTCTCCAAGCCGCGATCATCGGATACGCCGATCTCGGTGCAGCGCTCGGCCGTTCACGCTCGCCACTGCCTGAACAATGGCTTGCCGTCCAGGACAGAATCCTGATCGCCTGCCGCGCAGCCGGCGTCGCAGCCATCGACGGGCCCTTTCTCGGCATCACCGACGACGACGCTTTCCGCCGCGCCGCGCACTGGACCAGCGCTCTCGGGTTCGACGGCAAATGGGTCATCCACCCGGCGCAGATCGACTCGGCCACTACCGCATTCACTCCTTCGGACGACGCCGTCAATGACGCCCGACGGGTACTGACCGCACTCGAAGAAGCCGAAACCCTGGGTTCGGGTGCCGCCCAACTCGACGGCCAGATGCTCGACGAAGCTGTGGCCGTGGCAGCGCGTCGTACGCTTGCCCGAGCCGAAGGAGTCACCGTATGAGCGAGCACTACGTGGGAGGCCCGTACTTCGACGAGCTCACCCATGGTCAGATCTTCGACGAAGCCCCCGCGGTGACGTTGACCAGTGGACTCGCCGCCTCCCATCAGGCGATCCTCGGTGACCGCATGCGCTTGCCTCTCGACGCACATCTGTCGTCGAGCGTCACGGGTTCCGCTGCACCAGTGGCAAATCCAGGACTGGTCACCGACATCGCCATCGGTCAGTCAACCGTGGTCACACACCACGTCAAGGCAAACCTCTTCTACCGTGGACTGCGATTCCACCGTTTCCCGGTACTCGGTGACACCCTGTACACGCGCACCGAGGTTGTCGGTCTACGCGAGAACTCGGCCAAGCCGGGACGCGGCGCCACCGGACTTGCCGCGCTACGGATGACGTCTGCTGATCAGAACGGCAACACGGTCCTCGACTTCTACCGCTGCGCCATGCTCCCCCTGAGCCCCGACCCGATCGAGGCGAGAACTCGCCACGCCGACGACCTCGGGGCGATCGGTCCGTCCGAACCGGCTCCGTACGTATCACCTGACGGTTGGGACCTCGACACGTATCGAGAGCGGGTACCCGGCAGGCACTTCGATTCCGATTTGGTGGGCTCCGTCTTCCACAGCAGCGGCGACGTCGTCTCCAGCGCACCCGAACTTGCCCGGCTGAGCTTGAACATCGCAGCGACGCACCACGACGATCGCGTCGGCGCCCACGGTCGCCTCGTCTACGGCGGCCACACCATCGGGATCGCACTCGCCCAGGCGACTCGCGCTCTGCCCAACGTGGTGACGGTTCTCGGGTGGCACTCGTGCGATCACACCGGACCCGTTCACGAGGGCGATACCCTCACGAGCGAACTGCACGTCGAAAACTCGTCGCCCCTCGAACACGGAACCGCAGTGCAACTGCGTTCGCTCGTGTTCTCCCACAATGCTTCTGCAACACAAACTCCGGTTCTCGACTGGCGTTTCACCGTGTTGATGGCATGAGCACACACTCTTCTATCACGGAGGACCACACATGACTCAGAGCCCAGGCCCGCTGTCCGGGCTTCGCATCGTCGAGGTCTCGAGCTTTGTCGCCGCGCCGCTGTGCGGACTGACGCTCTCCCAACTCGGCGCCGAGGTGATCCGGATCGACCCGATCGGAGGTGCCTCCGATTACAACCGCTGGCCCGTCACAGACAAGGGCGAGAGCATCTACTGGACCGGACTCAACAAAGGCAAACGGTCATTGTCAGTGGACATGCGCGCCGAACGCGGCCAAGAACTGATTCGCCGACTGGTCACGGCGCCGGGACCTGGCGGCGGAATCCTGGTCACCAACGCCGGCGGCCGTAAGTGGATGAGCCACGACTCCCTGGCCCAGTTGCGTAGCGACGTCATCACCCTCGAGATCCTCGGACGCCGCGACGGCAGCCCCGGAGTCGACTACACGGTCAACGCCGCCTTGGGATTTCCACAGATCACCGGCCCCGCCGACTACGCCGGAGTTGTCAACCACGCACTGCCCGCCTGGGACGTCGCATGCGGGCTCTACGCCGCCCTGTCGATCACTGCCGCAGTGCGCCAACGTGACTCGACCGGACATGGATCTCGGATCACGCTCCCACTCGAAGACGTCGCATTGGCCACCGCGGGAACCCTCGGTTACCTCACCGAAGTACAAGTGAACGGTCGCAGTCGCGAGTCCGGCGGAAACGCCGTCTACGGCACGTACGGAATCGATTTCGTCTCCAGCGACAACGATCGGTTCATGATCGTTGCACTCACTACCCGCCATTTCCGCGACCTTGCGTCGGTCACCGGCACCACGGCGGCTGTCGACGCTGTCGAAGCTGCACTCGGAGCCGACTTCTCCACCGAAGCGGATCGCTACCGTCATCGAGAGGTACTCACTGCTCTGTTCTCACATTGGTTCCGGGAACACAGCGGCGCCGAGATCGCTGCAGCGCTGGACACATCGTCGGTTCTGTTCGAGAGGTACCGCAGTTTCGAGGAAGTGGTGAAATCTGGCGAACTGGAGAACAACCCGATGTTCTCCGCACTCGATCAACCTCGAATCGGAAGCTACCTGGCTGCCGCCAATCCTGCCTCGTTCGACGGCGCACACCTGGGTACCGGACCCGCCTCCGAGGTCGGCGGCGATTCGATCGCGGTGCTCGCCGACATCCTCGGAACCAACGCCGATCACGCATCGACGCTGATCGCGGACGGCGTGGTCGGGGTTCCGGCGAACTGACCTACCCGGAAGATGTTTTCGGCCTCGGAACATTTGTTCCGAGGCCGAAAACATGTCGAGAGTGCGTCAGAGACCAAGATCCTTCGCGATGATGGTCTTCATGACTTCACTTGTGCCACCGTAGATTCGTGTGACACGCGTGTCTGCGTAAAGACGCGCGATGGGATACTCGGTGATGTAGCCGTACCCGCCGTGCAATTGGAGGCACTTGTCGATCACTCGACCTGCCGCCTCGGTGCAGAACAGTTTCGCCTTCGCTGCGTCGGGAATCGTCAGAGTGCCGCGGTCATGACATTCGAGTGCGTTGTCGGACACCAGCTGGATGGCATCAACCTCGGTAGCGCATTCGGCCAGAACGAATTTGGTGTTCTGGAAGGCCGCGACCGGCTTGCCGAACACCTTGCGGTCCTTGACGTAGTCGATGGCAAAGCGAAGCGCTGCACTGGCAGTGGCGGCCGCTCCGAACGCGATGGTCAACCGCTCCTGAGCCAGGTTGTGGGTCAGATAGCTGAAGCCGTCGCCCTCTTCTCCGAGTCGGTCCTCGACGGGCACCTTGACGTCGACAAACGAAAGCTCCGCAGTGTCGGAGGTCTTGAGCCCGATCTTGTTGATCTTGCGCCCCACCGAGTATCCGGGCGACGACGTATCGATCACCAGAATCGACAACCCCGTGCGCCGGTTCTCCGCTGTGCTGGGCGCGGTACGGCACACCACCAGGACGCGGTCGGCAAGTACTCCACCGGTGATGAACGTCTTGGAACCATTGACCACGTAGTGCGTACCGTCCTCCGACAGCTTGGCCGTGGTCGCGATGTTCGCCAGATCCGATCCTGTTCCCGGTTCGGTCATCGCAATCGCGAACATCAGATCTCCGGAAGCGAAGCCCGGCAACCAGCGGCTCTTCTGTTCTTCGTTCGCGTACTCGAGCAGGTAGGGCAGGATCAGGTTCGTATGCACCGACTGCGAGCCGAACGACGCCCCGGCGGCAGCAACTTCCTCGGCGACGACGACGTTGAACTTGAGCGACTTCTCGCCGCCTCCGCCGTATTCCTCCGGCACCTGAATTCCGAGTACGCCCAGCTCTCCGAGTCGTCGGTAGAAGTCACGGGGCGGGTGACCGTCCTCTTCCCACTTCTCGTGGACCGGGGTTACTTCCTTCGCGATGAAATCGCGAACGGTTGCCCGGAATGCCTCGTGATCCTCGTTGAACACGGTGCGCTGCATGTATGAACTCCAGTCGGTCAAGGGGACAGGGTGATCCTGATCTCACCTTGCCTCAATGTTCCGCATTCGATCCAACACTCATCGGCTATGCGTCCGATAGGGCGTACCAATATGGCCTGACCTGCGATACATAGGCAACCGCTATCGTTCCGATCATCGACGCGACATTGCTCAAAGTGATCCAGAACACGTTGAATGAGTCAGCCGGCAAACACACCACCATCGATCGCTTCGAGGCCGCGCTTCGAGCACGATCGCATCCGCCCACCAGTCTCGAAGGGACGCCACGTGACCCCCATCGCGCCACAGCGTAACGACGTCCAGCCCGAAGCAACAGCAACGCCAGATTCGTCAGCAGTTCCCGTCTTCGGTACCCGCAAGCGTGCGTGGACGATGACCGGGCTCGTCGTTTTCCTCTACATCGTCAACTACGCGGACAAGGCAGTCCTCGGAATCATCGCTCAGCCCCTCGCTCGTGAGCTCGGACTGAAGTCTTCGCAAATCGGCATGGTCGGCTCGCTCTTCTTCCTGATGTTCTGCATCGGTGGATTCCTCGCCGGACCGCTCAACAAGTACCTGACCCTGCGTTGGGCGCTGTTGATCCTGGCCGCAATCTGGTCCGTGGTCATGCTCCCCCTCGTTCTCGGCGCCAGCCTCGCGATGTTGATCGTCTCGCGCATGCTCCTCGGATTTGCCGAAGGCCCCAGTTCGGCGCTGATGCACACCGCGGCGTACTCGTGGCACCCGCCGGCCAAGCGCGGCCTTCCCGGCGCAATGCTCGCCGGATCCGCCTCTGTCGCAAAGATCGCCCTCGCGCCGGTACTGACCTTCATCGCCGTTCATTACGGCTGGCGCGCAGCAGTTCTCTCGCTCTCCGTTCTCGGTCTCGTGTGGATGGGTTGCTGGCTGGCCGGTTGGTCCGAGGGCCCGTACACGAGCAAGGCCGTCAAGGCGACCAAGACTGCAGATACAGAAGCAACCGAGGCAGCCGGGACAGCCACGAAGGCGGTCACCGAGCCCAATGTTCCGTGGCGCAAGATCCTGCTCTCCCGCACCTTCGTCAGCTGCTGCTTCCTCATCGCGACCATCTACGCGCTGACCACCGTCGTTCTCACCTGGTTGCCGTCGTACTTCGAGGTCGGCCTCGGATACAGTGCGATGCAAGCCGGTTCGATGTTCGCGCTGCCCTCGATCGTCGGTCTCGTCCTCATGATCACCTCCGGTTCCGTCACGGACAAGTTGATCGGCCGCGGCTTCACCTCTCGTACGGTTCGCGTCATCGTTCCCTGTGTCGGCGTTCTGATCTGCGGATCGATTCTCCTGTTCCTGCCACAGATCTCCACCCCCATCGTCGCTGTCGCCATGGTCTCGATCGGCTACGGGTTCTCGGCAATCACCTTCCCGCTCATCAACGCTGCGATCTCGGAGCTGTGCCCGCCGCAGCAGACTGCCGGAACGATGGGATTCTTCCTCGCCATCATGTCGATCGGTGGCCTGATTGCTCCTTACGCAACGGGAGTCATCGTGGACAACGCTGCAACCCCGGCCGACGGTTACGCCCAGTCCTTCCAGGCAATCGGCGTCATCGGAGTGATCGCCGCGGTTCTGGTCCTCGTCTTCGCCAATCCCGAGCGCGATCGCAAGCTCATCCGAGGCTGAGTACTCCACGTATAGCCATTCGCTAACAAAGCCATTCACCGAAAGACATTGCCGGGTCGACCCGCTCGTGATCGACTCGAGACACGCCCCGACCGCACAGTCGCAGAACCGGGCACGAACAGCAGGAGAGATACATGCGAGATGCCGTCATCGTCGACGCAGTACGTACACCGATCGGCCGTCGCGGCCGCGCCCTCTCGGAGATCCATCCGGCCGAGTTGTCCGCCCATGTACTGCGTGCGCTCGCTGAACGGACCGGACTCGACGCGGCGACGGTCGACGACGTGATCTGGGGTTGCGTCAGTCAGGTCGGCGAGCAGGCCGGAAGCATCGCCCGCACAGCGGCACTCGCTGCCGGCTGGCCCGACAGCGTTCCCGGCGTCACACTGACCCGGGCCTGCGGATCGAGCCAGCAGGCAGTTTCCTTTGCTGCGGCCACCGTCATCTCCGGTCAGAACGACGTGGTCGTAGCCGGAGGCGTCGAATCGATGTCACGAGTACCGATGGGTACCGCCAGCAAGAACGGTGAGCATTTTCCGGCTTCGGTACTCGAACGCTACGGGGTGGACGGTTTCAGCCAGGGGACCGGCGCCGAGATGATGGCCCGGAAATGGGCACTCACACGAACAGCTCTGGACGAATACTCCCTCCGCTCACACGAACTCGCGGCCCGTGCCACCGATGAAGGGGCATTCACCGGGCAGATCACTCCGATCGCGGGCTTGTCCCAGGACGAAGGCATTCGGCGAGGCGGAAGTGTGGAGTCGCTCGCGAAGTTGCCCCCGGCCTTCGACACCGACGGTGCCATCCACGCCGGCAACTCTTCTCAGATCTCCGACGGGGCGGGCGCCACACTCGTCACGACCAGCGAGTACGCCCGGGCACGCGGGTGGAAGCCGCTCGTTCGTATTCACACCGCAGTGGTCGCAGCCGACGACCCGGTCATCATGCTCACCGGTCCGATTGCCGCCACCGCAAAGGCATTGGACCGCTCCGGATTGTCCATCGACGACATCGGCGCCTTCGAGATCAACGAGGCATTCGCCCCCGTCCCGCTTGCCTGGCAGGCTGAAACCGGCGCAGCCATCGATCGTGTGAATCCGCTCGGCGGCGCTATCGCGGTCGGCCACCCACTCGGCGGATCAGGTGCGATCTTGATGACTCGCCTGGCACATCACATGCGCGACAACGGAATTCGCTACGGTCTCCAGTCGATGTGCGAGGCCGGCGGCATGGCCAATGCGACCATTCTCGAATTGATCTGACCCGACAACGCTTTCGGGCCGACACGTCATCCAGCAGGAAAGAAGAATTGATCCATGAAACTCGAGGGACTTTCCACCGCGATCACCGGCGGCGCTTCAGGCCTCGGCCTGGCAACCGCTCGACGGCTGCTCGACGCCGGAGCGCAGGTCACGTTGATCGATCTGCCTTCGTCCGACGGTAAGCAGGTGGCGGCCGATCTCGGTGCTGCCGCACAATTCGCCCCGGCCGACGTCACCGACAGCGAACAATTCGCCGAAGCACTCGACGCGGCGCACGAGCGCGGCGGCCTCCGCGGCGTCGTCCACTGCGCGGGCGCCGGGCGTCGTATGCGCATTCTCGACAAGGACGGAAAAGCCGGATCGGTCGAAGATTTCGAGTTCGTCGTCAAGCTGAATCTTGTCGGTTCGTTCAACGCACTCCGTCTCGGCGCCGAGCGGATGGCGGAACTCGACGCCGTGGACGGTGAGCGAGGTGCCATCGTCATGACGGCGTCGGTCGCAGCATTCGAAGGTCAGATCGGTCAGATCAACTACACAGCGTCCAAAGCCGGCATCGTCGGTATGACGGTCACCGCTGCCCGCGATCTCGCCAGCCGCGGAATCCGCGTAAACACCATTGCTCCCGGCATCATGGACACTCCCCTGCTGGCGCGCCTACGCGAAGACGTGCGCACGGCCCTCGAAGCCTCTGTTCCCAATCCCTCACGACTGGGTCGTCCGGACGAGTTCGGCCAGCTCGCCGTCTCGATGCTCGAGAACGGCTACCTCAACGGCGAGACCATCAGATTCGACGGCGCTATCCGAATGGCTCCCCGGTGACGGGCACCAGCGTGATCGCCAATCCACAACTGCGGCACAACATGCAATACCCGGATACCACCATGGCGTACTGGGCGCCCAGCATGGCGGCGCTCTACGGTGACCGCCTCGCCGTCGTGGACGGCGAACGTACGTGCACCTTCCGCGAACTCGGTCAGCGCAGTGCGCAATTCGCCGGCGCACTGCGGCAAGCCGGGGTGGGCGTCGGCGACGTGGTGTTGATGCACCTCGGGAACTGCGTCGAGTTCCTCCAGGCTTACTACGGATGCCTACAGGCCGGGGCGACAGTCACATTGGTCAACCCACTGCAGCCAGAGCTCGGCCTGCGCAAGCAGATCGAAGAGACGTCCGCCGTTGCTGCAGTGACTCAGAGTTCGCAGCTGCACGTACTGCTCGCGGCCGCTTCAGGAACCTCCGTGCGTACGATCGTGATGGTCCAGGACACCGAGGGCGCGCTCGACACACCGGAGTCGGTCGTCGCATTCGACTCCTTCATCGCCGATCTACCCACCGAATTCACCCCTGCCTCGGTTCGTAGCGACGACATCGCACACATCGCGTTCACCGGCGGAACCACCGGAGTCTCCAAAGGTGTTCGTGTTCTTCACCGCAACGTCGTCGGCAACATCACGCAGATGTGTGGGTGGAGAACCGGTCACGAGTTGGAAGCAGGTCCTGACGGTCTCGTCACGCCTCGACGCATCGACGGCCTCGACGTGCTCGGTCCGACGCCCGGGACCGGGGCGACCATCGTGGTCTCCCCTCTCTTCCACGCACATTCGTTGCTCAACACGTCGTTCCTGTTGATTTCCGGTCTCACCCAGGTATTTGCCGGTCGGTTCGAACCCGGCCGGATGCTCGAGCTGATCGAAAAGCACGAGGCCACCTATCTCACCGGGTCTCCCGCTATGTGGCACGCACTGTCGGTTCATCCCGACGCTACGGTGCGCAACACCGACAGCGTGTGCGTCGTGTCTTCGGGTGCTGCCCCGATCGACAGTGTCACGCTCGCCGCACTCCGCCGGGCATTTCCCAAAGCGCTCGTCGTCGAAGGCTACGGGCTGACCGAGGCCACCTGTGTGGTCACGGCCGCACCGCTGATCAACGGCTCGGAATATCGGCAGAGCAGCGTCGGCCTCCCGATCTTCGACACCGAAATCCAGATTCGCGATCAGCTCGACCGGAAGACCGTTCTGGGCGAGAACGAACGCGGCGAACTGTGGGTGCGTGGGCCTCAGGTCACCGACGGCTATCTCGGACACCCGGAAACCACCGCAGAACAGTTCGTCGACGGCTGGTTGGACACGGGAGACATCGCGTACCTGGACTCGGACGGATACCTCTTCATCTGTGACCGGGCCAAGGACATGCTCATCTACAAGGGGTACAACGTCTATCCGCGGGAACTCGAAGAGATTCTGGTCTCGCACCCGGCGATCTCGACTGCCGCGGTTGTCGGCCGCGAAGTGGGGAGCAACGGCCAGGAGCCCGTAGCCTTCGTGGTGATGATTCCGGGCGCCGAGTTCGACGCCGAGCAGATCAAGGCGTTCGTCGCCGAGCAGGTGCTGCCGTACAAGAAGATTCGCGAAGTCGTCGAGGTAGAACTCCTTCCGACATCGGCTGCCGGTAAGGTCCTCAAGACCGACCTCCGCTCGAGACTTCTCGAATCCGTCGATCAGAAAGGCGGTTCCAGGTGACGACCTTCGCAGACCTGACGTCGCAACTGCGTGTCCCGGTTCTCGCTTCACCGATGTTCATCATCTCGACCCCTGACCTCGTCATCGCGCAGTGCACCTCTGGCATCATCGGGTCCTTCCCGGCACTGAATGCTCGTCCGCAGTCGGCACTTCGGGATTGGCTCAAACTGATCACCGTGGCTCGTGAGGAACATGATCGTGAGCACCCGGAGAATCCGTCGGCGCCATTTGCCGTCAACCTCATCGTCCACCGGTCCAACAACCGCCTGGAAGAGGATCTGGCGACCATCGCCGAGTTCGAGGTTCCGATCGTCATCACGTCCCTCGGCGCTCGCACCGACATCAACGACGCAGTCCACGCATACGGCGGAATCGTTCTCCATGACGTCATCGACAATCGCTTTGCACGCAAGGCGATCGAGAAGGGCGCCGACGGACTGATCGCGGTAGCTGCCGGGGCCGGTGGTCATGCCGGTAGGCAGTCACCGTTTGCCCTGATTCGGGAGATTCGTGAGTGGTTCGCCGGTCCACTGCTGTTGTCAGGTGCCATCGCTCATGGTGATTCGATTCTCGCTGCGCTCGCGGCCGGGGCCGATTTGGCATACGTCGGATCAGCTTTCATCGCAACCGAAGAGGCTAACGCGGATCCTGCGTACAAGGAGATGATCGTGGGTTCAGGGGCCTCCGACATCGTCTATTCCAACCTGTTCACCGGAGTACACGGAAACTACCTGCGGGGCAGCATCGTTGCCGCCGGCTTGGACCCCGACAACCTGGCCGAATCCGATCCATCCGCAATGAGTTTCGCGACCAACGACACCGATACCAAGGCCTGGCGTGACATCTGGGGCGCCGGACAGGGCATCGGAGCGATCGATGCAGTCCTTCCGACGCATGCAGTAGTAGAGCGTCTCGCCGCCGAGTACTCTGCCGCGCGAGAACGTATCTGCCGACTCTAGTGCTGTGACCGGCGTTCGTCGGACAGGTACTCGTGGATCAGGTTCACGAATACCTGTCCCACCGGCGACAACGTCGAGGGGTCGAAGGCGAGACCGTACGCACGCAGGAATCTCGGCTCGCAGGCCCGTTCCACCACCTGACCAGGCATCGATTTCGCCACCGAGCGCTCGACCAACGAACCGCCGAGTCCGGCGATGACCATCGGGAGCCGCGACTCCCGTTGCTCGGTCACCACCGCGAGTTCCGTTCTGGTACCGGCCTTTCGGATCGAATCTTCGATCGCGTCACCCATCGCTGCCCCGCGAGGAACGAATACCATGGGAATGTCCGGCATTTCCGAAAGGCGTACCGGCCCCTCGGGTAGTTCCGTTCCCGCCGGGTAGACCAGGCGGTATTCCTGCTCCCCCAATTCGACGATTTCGAGCCCTTCGCCCGCCTCGAGCGGCAGATGAGCCACCGCGAATTCGCAGTGGCCGTCCCGGATGAGACTTTCCAGATTGTCCTCACGCTCGAGTTCCGAGAATCTGACTCGTGCTTGCGGATACCGTCGACAGAACTCCGCAATCAGATCGACGATCGTCCCCGAGGTCAGTGCAGGGAAAGCCATGATGTCGAGGCGACCGACGATGGCGCCATCGGATGCCGTCAACTGTTCAGCCGCCGCAGCTACGTCTCGCAAGACCTGTCGACTCGGGCCGACCAGACTGCGACCGGCAGCACTGAGCACCATGCCTCGCCCGATGCGATGGAACAGCCTCACCCCCAGTTCACGTTCGAGCCCGCGCAACGCTTGTGACACGGTCGGCTGAGCAACGCCGAGAGCCGCTGCGGCGCCGTTGATCCCCTTGTTCTCGACCACTGCGAGGAAGTACTCCATCTGCCGGAACTCCACAGTTCACTCCTCTTCCGTGGACGGAACGGCGGAGGTGGCCATTTCCGCAGCCGTCGCGATGAATGCAGCGGCCGCCGGGGATTGCTCGCCCGAGCGATAGACGATACCGACGTCGCGTGTCAGCGGCGGATCGAAGGAGAAGGCGCAGACGTCTGTCATCTGCTGTTGTGCAACCCTTCTCGGCACTACAGTGGCGCCGATTCCTCGACGCACGAGTTCCCACGTGGTCACAGGGTGGACACAGTCCACGACTACGTTCTCGGCGCCTTCGCTGAGCAAGCCCCGGAACTGATTCGATTGATCACCGAGATCGACCACAAGCGGCAAACTGTGCAAGAGCGCTCGCGGAACCGGATCCGCCAACGGCGTTGCAAGTCGGCCGGACAACGACGCATGGGTGGCGAGCACCAACTCCTGAGTGGCAATCGGAGCCGTGACCAAACCTTCGTACCCGATACTCAGATCGGTGACGCCGACCTCGGCCGACCCTCGCCGCAACGCATTGTCGACCCCGGCCGGGCCGTACGTGTCGAGAACACGCACGACGATCTTCGGGAAGTTGGCCCGGAATCGCCGGACCAACTCGACCATCGGATCGATCGAGAACGCCGAGTACGAGACGACGTCGACACGACCGAACTCGAGTTCGCGAACGGCGGTCACTTTCGCCTTCGCGCGCTCGACGTCGGCAAGGATTCTCCTGGCCGCGAGATCGAACGTGCGGCCCGCGTCGGTAAGAACCAACCGCCTGCCCGTCCGGTCGAACAGCGTGGCGCCGAGTCGACGCTCGAGCGTACGAATTGCCTGTGACAGCGAGGGCTGCGAAATGTAGAGAGCCTGAGCGGCCTTCGTTATCCCACCGTGGTCGACAACAGCGACGAAGTAGGTGACGAAGTGCAGATCCACTCATCCATCATACGACCAGCGATCCGTCGCTCACTCCACCCGAGTTGCCCCTGGTACGGCCCACTCTCCGGTGAAGATCGGCTCCCGCTTTTCCACGAAGGCACGAACCGCGTCGGTGGCATCCGTCGCAAAATTGACCGCTTGCGCCCTCGCCTCGTTGTCCAAGGCCTCCCGCAACGAGAGGGAGGTGTGACGTTCGAGCATGGCGGCAGACTGACTCAGTGCGGCCGGCGGGCCGGCGGCGAGCCGCTGCGCCAGTGTTGACGTGTGTTCGTCCAGCTCGGCCGGTTCGACCAGATAAGTCACCAACCCGAGCTCGTAGGCTTCCTGTGCGTCGATCGTCTCGGAAAGCATCACCAGTCGCTTGGCTTGTTGGAGGCCGACCAGTCTCGGCAGGATCCACGAACCACCGAAGTCGACAGACAACCCCCGTTTGGCAAAGATCTGGCTGAACTTCGCACCCTTGGCCGCCACGACGAAGTCGCAGAGCAACGCCATGTTCCATCCGGCTCCGACGGCAAACCCGTCGACCTTCGCCACCAGAGGTTTGGGAAACTCACTCAGTGCGATTGCCGTTGCGTTGATGACACGCATGCGATCGAGCGGGTGCGACGAGCCACGCTTGTCCAGATCGGAGCCCGCGCAGAAGGTCCCATCCGCGCCGGTCAGGATCACCGAGCGAATCTGCGCGTCCTCTTGAAGTTCGAGGACTGCTTCACGTAGAGCGATCCAGGCGTCGAGATCGAGAGCGTTGCGGCGGTGCGGCCGACAGAGAACAATCGTCGCGACAGCACCGTCTCGTTCGATGCTTACGGCCGCACGCTCGATCGTCTCGGCACTCATGAACCACTCCACACGGGAGAGCGCTTCTCGGCAAATGCCGTGGCGCCCTCCTTGGCATCACGAGAGGTGAAGACCGGATCGATGAATTCGCGTTGCGCGACAAAGGCATCCGGATCGGTGTACTTGGCGGACATTGCCAGTACCTGCTTGGTCGCGCGAACAGCCAGTGGACCGTTAGCCGCTACTCGGGCCGCAAGCTCGCGTGCGACGGTCAGCGCGTGTCCCGGTTCGGCGAGCCGATTGACCAAGCCGTGATGATGCGCCACGGTGGCACTGAGTGGATCCCCCGTGATCGCGATTTCCATGGCCAACTGATACGGAAGAATTTTCGGCAGACGTAGGAGTCCGCCGGCGGCCGCGGCAAGTCCCCGCTTCACTTCGGGCAGGCCGAATTTCGCGTCCGTGGACGCCACGATCAAGTCGGCCGCCAAGGCCAGTTCGCAACCGCCGGCGAGTGCCCAACCTTCGACGGCTGCGATCAGCGGCTTCGACGGCGGTGCCTCGGTCAGACCGGCAAAACCACGACCCGGTAGCGATGGCCGCTCTCCGCGCGCAAATCCCTTCAGATCCATACCGGCGCAGAAGGTTCCACCAGATCCGGTCAGAATGCCGATGGTGAGATCGGCCCGTTCCTCGAACTCGTCGATGGCCGCAGCCAAGGCTTCGGCAAGTTCGAGATTGACCGCGTTCTTGGCCTCGGGACGATTGAGGGTGATGACGGCAACGCCGTCGGCGAAGTCGGTGAGCACGACGCTCATGTTCGGTTCCTACTTCCGTGATGAGATTCTTGAAAGGTCACTGCGCGCGAATGCTCCAGCGCACGGGTGTGCCGCCGGACGGTGTCACGATCTCCCGCTTCGCCAAAACAACAAGATGAGCATGGGTTTCGCGGACTGCCAAGCGAAGTAGTCGCGGCGACATCTGTTCGAACGGGCGAGACCAGGAGATCGTGCGTGAGAGTTCCCAGGCCGTGGATTCAGGCTCATCCTGCACCGCAGCCACGATCTCCGCCAATCGCTCCTCGTGGTGCCCCATCAATTGACGTGCACGATCGGCGATCCCACGGAATCGATATTCATGTGCCGGAAGCACTTCGCACTCGCCCAGTGTTGTCGTCGCCTCGAGCGAGAGAAGATAACGATGAAGTGGGTTCTCGAGTTCACCGGGAATCGTGGAGATGTTCGGGCTGATCCTCGGCAGCATGTGATCGCCGCTGAACAACAAGCCTCTGTCCTCTTCCACGAAACAGAGATGTCCGGGAGTGTGCCCCGGTGTCCATTGGGCGCGGAGATTCCAACCGGGTAGGTCGAGTGAATCCCCTTCTCCCAGAACGATGTCGATGGTTTCGTACTCGGCGAACCGCACCAGGTCGACCCGAGACGCGTCGAGCACTTCGGCCGGTGCGCCGAGTTCGGACAACTGCAGGTTCCAGCCACTGATGTCGTCGCGGGTCTGTTCGGGCCCGTGGTACCCGAGGAGCGTCGCGTCGGCCACGTGCATCGCAAGTGTCGCGCCGCTGACCTGCCGAAGACGCGGCGCCAGGCCGAAGTGATCGGGATGCAGGTGCGTGATTGCCGCATAGCGCACTTCGGAAACGTGGTATCCGATCGATGCTATGCCGTCGACGAGAGCCTGCCAGGACTGTTCGTGATCCCAACCGACGTCGATGAGGGCAAGTCCGTCGTCGAGCGCGAGTGCGTAGACGAGTACGTAGCGCAAAGGGTTGTCCGGCATAGGAACAGGGATCGACCACAATCCGTCCCGCACCTGTTCGACCGGTGGAAGGACTTTGTTCGCCCATGCCTCACGTTGTGCGACACCGACGTCTTCGGTCACGATCATGATGCTTCTCCGCTCGCGTTCAGCATGGTCCGCAGGCTCGACTTGAGCAGTTTTCCGCTCGCGTTGCGAGGTAGGGAGTCCACGAAATGGATCTGGCGAGGTTTCTTGTACGACGCCAACTTCGCTGTGCTGAAAGCGATCAACTCGTCGACGCTCGGCACGTCGGCACCGTCGACCAGTTTGACCACTGCGGTCACGGATTCACCCCAGCGCTTGTCGGGAACCCCGACCACCGCAACCTCGGCGACCGAGGGGTGCTCGGCCAGAATGGATTCCACCTCGATCGGATAGACGTTCTCTCCGCCGGTGATGATCATGTCCTTGAGTCGATCGGTGACGAACAGATACCCCTCGTCGTCCAGATGGCCGGCGTCCCCCGTTCGGAGGAAACCGTCGTGGGTGAACAATTCGGCGGTCTCACGGTCACGTCGCCAGTATCCGCGAGTGTTGTTTCTACTGCGCGCGACGATCTCACCGGAATTATTGGGCGGCAATTCCTCACCAGTGGTGACGTCTCGAATCGAGATCTCGACGCCGATCATCGGCTTGCCCGCAGAGCGAAGCAACTCCGAACGCGGCCCGCTCACATGATGGTCGTAAGCACGAAGGACGGATACCGAACCCGTCGTCTCGGTCATCCCGTATCGCTGAACGAATTTGCAGTTCAAGACAGTCATCGCGTGGGCGAGGAGCGCCGGAGTGATCGGTGACGCCCCATAGGCGACCACCTCCAGGCTGGTCAGATCGAAACTGTCGAGAGTCGGCAGATCTACCAGCGTCTGAATGACTGCAGGCACCAGAAATGCGTGGGTGACGCGGTGGGTCGCGATGGCATCAGCGACCCGAGCAGGCGCCATGTCTCCGAGCAGCACCAAAGGCACTCCGGCCGACAAGCATGTACTCATCCAGCCGGCACCGGCGATGTGAAAGAGGGGAAGTGCATCGAGTGCGACTGTATTCGAACCGAATTCGTAGACATCGAACCCCTCGGGCTCGTTGTACAGATTCCGGTGAGTGGCCACGACGCCCTTGGGCCGGCCGGTTGTCCCGGACGTGTACAGCTGCAGAACTGCTGCGTCCGGATCGTGCCCGTGTCCGGGGTCGACACCGGTCCCTGATGCCACGAACTCCGCCCAGGTTCGCGAATCCGGCAGGCCCCCTGCAGCTCCCACGGTTATGACCTCGATGTCCGGCAACGCTGCGGACATCGCCGCCGCCCCCGCGGCGAACTCGTCATCGACGATCAAGACGTCGAGCTCCGCGTCCTCGGCGATGTCGACGAGTTCGAGTGGGTTGAGCCGCCAGTTCAACGGGATGAACACAGCGCCTGCCTTCGCACATGCGATGAAGGTTTCCGCACCTTCGAGCCCCATCCGCAGTAGCGCACCGACACGAGCACCCGTTGTGGTCACTTCTGCCAGCGCACTCGCCAAGGTGCTGGTCTCGCCATCCAGCTCAGCCCAAGTCAGCGTTCGGTCGCCGCACGTGATTGCCGGATCGGACGGCCGTGTCGACGCCGAGTGGCGTATCCGGTTGGGTAGGTGAAGCTCGCTCACATCACGCTCCTGTGTTCCAGGTACTCACCGAGCACGAACCGCGGTCGGTGGTACTGGAACAGTCGACCATCGCTATGGCCTGCGCCACAAAGACGAGAAGGCGCACAGAGCCATAGCTCAGACCTATGTCCGCAGGTCGCAGCAAGTCACCGCCGCCAAGGCTCCGTCATCTGGGAGAATTCGTCAGATGCAGGCACCCGGCATGGACATACGCAGCGCGCAGTATCTCGTCGCGGTCGTCGATCACGGCAGCGTCACTGCCGCCGCGGACGTCCTGCGTATCTCGCAACCGTCCCTCTCGCAGGCCGTGCGCAACCTCGAACGAGCTCTCGGAGCCACACTCTTCGAGCGCACCACTCGCGGTCTGGCTCCCACCACGGTCGGACTGGCAGTTGCCGATTCTGCCCGTACGTTGCTCGCCGACGTTGCTCGGGCCGAGGCCGCGGTGGCTGCGGTAACCGCTTTGCGCGCCGAGGAACTCGCCATAGCAGTTCAGTCCGATCTCGCCATCGACCCTGTTGCAGAGGTCGCCGGACGCCTCCATCTGACGGCACCCGGAATTCGGTTCTCCACGAACGCCTCCGCCAACGCACAGGACGTGCGCGCGCTCGTCAGAGCAGGTACGTGTGAACTCGGGTTTCTCGAGACCCACCCGGGTACCGAAGTCTCCGACGGGCTTCGAGAAATTGCCGTGAGCACCCAGGAAACGGTCTTGTCGATCCCCATTCGCCTGGCCACAGACCTCCCCGATCCGGTTCCGCGCACCGTGGTCGCGCGCCTGCCAATGGTGGTCGAGGCATCCGCAGTTCGGCGCGGGCACTCGATCGACGACGATCTGGAACTCACCGACGTCGTCGTGGAAGTGCCAGATCGCCTTGCTGTCCGGGAAATGGTCGGGCAAGGTGTAGGCGCCGCGCTGCTGCCCAGATCGATCGCCGAACAAGACTCACCGGCATCTGAGGTTCGCTCGCTTTTCCCACCGATCACCCGGCAGACGATCTTGGTCTACCGCGACGGCCCGCTCTCACCGGCCGGGTCTGCGTACATCGAGAACATCTCCCCACGTCACAAGCCCTCCACGAACAGCCTGCCCAACGGCGAGAGCGTCTCCGGATCGAACTCGACGCCGTAATTCAGTGAGATCGCCGGCTCCACCGGAAATATCTCCGCGCCGGACGCGACCGATCTCTCGGCCAACGAACGCTCCATGAATGCCATGCCCAAACCAGCAAAGACGAACGCGCCGACGGTCTCCCGCTGCGCCAACTCCGTCGACATCCGAGTCCGGGCCCCGGCGGCCTGCAGAGACGACTCGATGGCAAGCCGAGCCCGCGAGTGTTTGAGCACACCCACCACGGGGAGATCGGGCAATGCCGTCAATGACACCGGCTCTCCCGCAGCGGGTTTCACACCATTCGGCCAGACGTCGGGATGAACCCCCGACGGCACTGCCAGCCAGTACTCGTTCACCCCCAACACTTTCGTGGACAGCGCCGACATGTCGGGTGGCCAATAGCTGAAGACCACCTCGCACGCGCCGTCTGCCAACACCTGCTCAGACGTTGCACCCTGCGGCAACTCACCGACCCGAACGGTCACAGCAGGCCACCGCTCACGAAAGTCTGCCACGATGCGTGCGATCGGACCTTCGAGACCATGTGCCGCGGAGCAGATGTCGAGCCGGCCACGAGGCTCGTCGGCCGTACCGATCGCGACGTCGAACGCGGCCGCGCTGCTGCGAGTCATCTGCCTCGCCGGCCCTACCAACGCCCGACCTGCTGCCGTCAGCACCAAACCGCGACCGACACGGTGAAACAGTTCGACTCCGAGTTCGCGCTCGAGGCCACGAATACCCTGCGACAGCGACGGCTTGGTGACCGACAGATTCTGCGCAGCCGTCGACAAGGACTCACCACCGGCAACGGCAAGGAAGTACTCGATCTGACGTAGGTCCACTCCATCGACTTTGCCATAAACGCAGACAGGTATACCGGTACCAAGCACTGCAGGGTGTTCACACACGCTTCATCAATCGGACATTCAGGACACACCTTCTTCTACCCGGCGCCACCTACCGTAATTGGTCCAGACCAATTACGGATAGGTCTGAACCACCGCGTCGAAGACAAGGAATCCTCGTAAGACGTACGACCATCGCGATAGCAGCCGTGACCGCGGCTCTCGCCGTTCCCGGCATCGCCCCCGCCGAATCCCACGCCGAACCCGGCTGGGGCAGTTCGTCCTTCGAATGGGGCAGCTCTTCGGGCGAGAACAACACGCCGCCCGCAGCGCCCGGCGTCAGCGTCCCCGGCGGACGGTACGAGCACCCCGTCGACCTGACCTTCACCGCCGAGCGCGGCGCCACCGTCCGCTACACCGTGGACGGAACGACACCCACCACCGACAGCCAAGCTGCCACGCCGGGACGTCCGCTGCACATCGCACAGGACACCAACGTCACTGTCGCAGCTTTCCGCGGCGATCACGCGAGCGCGGCCGTCTCGTTCGGCTACCTGATCAAGACCTCGGAAAAGCCGCTGGCTCAGGTCGTCGTGATGTCCGACGTCCACGTCGGCGATCACGCGAACAACGACAAGAAGTACGAAAGCTTCTTCGACACAATCGGTTCCATCTACCCGAAACCCGACGCCATCCTCTCCAACGGGGACATGATCAACGACAACGGAGACGGCAAGGGGCCCGACCACAAGATCGTCGCAGAAATCTTCCAGGCAAACCTCGCCCGAAAGGGCATGAACGACACACAACTCCTGATCTCCAACGGCAATCACGATGCAAGTCTCGCGGCGATCAGAGCCGGATATCCGGCGGAGTGGTTCCCGGATTCCGGTGGCGGATACTACGAATCCGACGTCAATGGTGTCCATCTCTTCACGGTCAACACCGAAACCTACAACAATGATTCAGCGCAACGCAATTGGCTGAAGTCCCGCCTGACCGAAATCACCGCGGAGTCCGGGAACCTGACCAAGCCGATCCTGGTCCAGGGACACCGGCCGGCAAGCAACACAGCCATGGACGGGCAGCAGGCGTCGAACCCTCGATTGACCGAAGACCTGAGTGCCTTCCCTCAGGCAATCTTCTTCTCCGGGCACTCACATCTGAACAACAACGACGACCGGTCGATCCATCAGCGTGACTTCACGTCGGTCAACGACGGCTCGATGTCGTACATCGAAATCGATCACGGCTACCAGATGGTGACCGAGTCCGGTCTCGCGAACCGTTTCGAATCACCCACTGCCCAAGCGCTCTTCGTCGAGGTCTACCAGAACCGCACGGAAATCAACCGAATCAACATGGCGGCAGACAAGCACGACATCTACGCCGGTGGCGCGTGGTCAGCCAACTGGCAGCCTCCGTACTCGAGCGCGGGCACGCTGAGCGGTTCGGGGTGGACAGTCGAACTCGACGGGTCGACCAACCAGCAGATCAAGGACAACTTCCGCTACACCTCGGGCGCACGGAACACGCACGCGCCGGAGTTCACCTCGAGCACTCCGCTCTCGGTGACGACCGGCGAAAACGGTGCGACCGCACTGAGGATCGCGCAGGCCAAGGACGATCAGATGGTGCACCACTACGCCGTCGAGGTCACGGACACAGCCACCGGAGCGAAGGTGGTCTCGTCGAAGGTGCTCTCGGACTTCTACTTCATGCCGCGGCCGAACAGCCTCGACATTCCGATTCCCGATGCCGCAGCGGGCACCGCGTACGAAGCCCGCGTCGAAGCCGTTGACGCATACGGCAACCGGTCACCGGTGACAACCCTGGCCTTCACCCGCTGACGTCCTCCCGCTGACCCGACACGACAAAGCGGCACCGCGCATATTCGCGGTGCCGCTTCTCGGCTCAGTTGTACGTGCGAAGCAGGCCCTTGCTGATGATCTGCTTCTGGATGTCGCTGGTGCCTTCACCGATCAGAAGGAACGGCGCCTCACGCATCAACCGCTCGATCTCGTATTCCTTGGAATAGCCGTATCCGCCGTGGATACGGAAGCTGTCCTGGGTGACCTCCGAGCAGAATTCACTCGCCAGATACTTCGCCATACCCGCGGCGACATCGTTGCGCTCACCCGAGTCCTTGAGCCTGGCAGCGTTGACCATCATCAGATGTGCCGCTTCGACTTTGGTGCCCATCTCGGCGATCCGGAACGCGATGGCCTGATGCTCGGCGATCGGCTTGCCGAAAGTCTCGCGTTGCTTGGCGTAGGTGACAGCCAGTTCGAAAGCGCGCTGGGCAATTCCGCAGGCACGCGCGGCGACGTTGACCCGGCCGACCTCGACGCCGTCCATCATGTGCCGAAATCCCGAGCCAGGGGTGCCACCGAGAACCTCCTCGGCTCCGATCTCGAAACCGTCGAAGATCATCTCCGTGGTGTCGATTCCCTTGTACCCCATCTTCTCGAGCTTGCCCGGAATGGTCAGGCCCGGGAGTACCTCGCCGAAACCTGCGGGTTTCTCGATCAATATCGTCGTCAGATTGTTGTGCGGCTTCTCCGCGCCCTCGTCCGTCTTGACCAGGACTGCCACCAAGGTCGAGGAACCCCCGTTGGTCAGCCACATCTTCTGGCCGGTGATCACGTAATCGCCGGAGTCCGTCCGCTTCGCCTTGGTCGATATGGCAGCAACATCGGAACCGAGGGCAGGCTCCGACATGGAAAATGCACCGGTGAGTTCCCCGGACGCCAAACGCGGCAGGTACTTCGCCTTCTGTTCCGGCGTCCCGTGCGCCGAAATCATGTGAGCCACGATGAAATGCGTGTTGATGACACCGGACACGCTCATCCATCCACGGGCCAATTCTTCGACGCACAGCGCGTAGGTGAGCAATGATTCGCCGATACCCCCGTACTCGGGGTCGATGGTCAGTCCGAACAGACCCATGTCCTTCATCTGCTTGACGATGTCGGTCGGGTACGTATCCGAGTGTTCGAGTTCCTGCGCCGCGGGGATGACCACACGATCGACGAACTCGCGTACCGCCCCGACGATATCGGTCTGAGTTTCGGTCAATCCCGCCGTCTGCGCCAAACGAGTCACTGTTCCACCTGTCAGTCGGTACTTCGTGCCCTCCCGGTCGACGAAATTGATTCGACTCCAGGAACTTTCATCCCGCCGCGACGTGTGTGCGGCAGAGACGCTGTATCCATTCAATCCCCGAAGGGTATATGTGTCAAAGTCGATTTCGCATACGAACCGTATGGCGGAAACTATGTCCGAACAGGTCGTTCCTGCTGTTGACAACCGCGCCACGCGTGCTGGATATTCGAGTGGCCAGGTCGCGACGGGCCCTTCGATCGGCCCGTTCACGCGACGCATTCCCCACCTCTCCTCGAGACAGGCGCATTCCATGCACGACGCAGTCATCTGTGAACCCGTTCGCACCCCGGTGGGCGGATTCGGCGGAGTCTTCAAGGACGTTCCCGTCACCACTCTCGCCGGCACTGTTGTGCGTGGCCTCGTCGAACGAACCGGCATTGCGTCCACCGATGTCGACGACGTCATCTTCGGTCAGGGGTACGCCAACGGAGAGGCCGCGGCCATCGGACGAATCGCGGCACTCGACGCCGGTCTCGACGTGTCCGTTCCCGGAATACAACTCGATCGCCGTTGCGGTTCGGGATTGCAGGCGATCATCTACGCCGCGATGCAGGTACAGACTGGGATGAGTGATCTGGTCATCGCCGGCGGCGCCGAGAGCATGAGCGGAACCGAGTTCTACTCCACCGACATGCGTTGGGGCACAAAGCGCCCTTCCGTCGAGTTCCACGACCGATTGGCCAAACCGCGCACGAACTCCGGCGGAGTCAACTTTCCGGTGGAAGGCGGCATGATCGAGACCGCTGAGAACTTGCGCCGGGAGTACTCGATCACCCGCGACGAGCAGGACCGATACGCGGTGCGATCGCACGAACGGGCCGTTCACGCCCAAGACAGTGGGTACTTCGACGACGAGACCATTCCCGTTTCGGTGCCCGGACGCCGTGGTGAGCAGACAGTCGTCACCCAAGACGAGCATCCGCGCCGAGGGATACAACTGTCCGATCTTGCTGCACTGCGCCCCATTCGAGGTCGCGTCGACCCTGAAGCAACAGTCACCGCCGGAAACGCCTGCGGCCAGAACGACGCCGGAGCCGCGGCCATCGTCACCACTGCGGCCAACGCCGAACGGCTGGGCCTGCGGCCGTTCGCGAAACTGGTCAGCTGGGGTGTGGCCGGTGTGGAGCCGAACCGGATGGGCATCGGACCGGTGCCTGCCGTGGCGAAGGCTCTCTCCCGTGTCGATCTGTCGCTGGACGACATCGACCTCATCGAAGTCAACGAGGCCTTCGCCGCCCAGGTTCTCGCGTGCGCCAAAGCCTGGGGATTGAGCGCGCAGGACATCGAGGAACGCTTCAACGTCAACGGTTCCGGAATCTCGCTCGGACATCCTGTCGGCGCTACCGGTGGGCGGATCCTCGCCAATCTGCTGCGCGAACTCGACCGGCGCCAGGCACGGTACGGGATCGAGACCATGTGTATCGGTGGCGGACAAGGGATTGCCGCGGTGTTCGAGAACCTGCGACGCTAGAAGCGTTAACCGATCGATCCGTCGCGGCGAAGTTCCGCGATCCGGTCGCCCGTAAGTCCCAACTCGGCCAGCAGAGAATCCGTCTGCTGGCCGAGTGCCGGAACGTCACCCATGCTCATTTCGACATCCGAATACGTCATCGGAGGCAGCACGGCATCGATCGGACCGTTCTCGGTGCCCACGGACCGCCACCTGGCACGCTTCTCCAGCTGCGGATGTTCCAGCAGACCGGCCATGTCGTTGAGTGCCGCGGCCGGAACACCAGCGGCGGCCAGACGCTGATCCAGATCTGTCGTCGAGTACAGACGCGTCAGAGAGCCCACCAATTCGTCCACCTCGCCACGGTTTTCGACGCGCACGATGTTGGTGCGGTAACGCGGATGATCGACCAGATCCTCTCGCTCGAACACGTCCACCATCAGCGCTCGCCATCCACGATCGTTCTGGACGCCGATCAGGATTTCGCCGTCGGCCGTGGGATACGAATCGTAGGGAACAATCGCGGCATGGCCGAGACCGACACGTGGAATCTGCTTGTCCGCATACATTTTCATGTACATCGGATGGCCCAGCCACTCGACGGTGGAATCGAACATCGAGACCTCGACGAGCGCTCCCTTGCCCGTTCGCTCTCTACGGAACAGGGCGCTCAGAATCGAAGTCAGCGCGTACATTCCTGCCGCGATGTCGGAGACCGGGATGCCGGTCTTGGTGGCCGTCTCCGGTGTGCCTGTCACGGAGATCATTCCGGTCTCGGCTTGGACCAACATGTCGTAGGCCTTACGCTCGCGCCGCGGGCCGGCACTGCCGTAGCCGGACATGTCGATCACGATGAGCCGTGGGTATTTATCGCGCAGTTCCTCCGCGCCGAACCCCAGTCTCGCGGCTGCGTCGGGAGCCAGGTTCTGCAGGAACACATCGGCTCGCGCGACCAGATCGAGAAGGATCTGCCGGCCGGGGTCCGACTTCACGTCGACGGCGATCGATTCCTTGGAACGGTTGAGCCACACGAAGTGTGATGCCTGACCGTGAACCGCCTGGTCGTAGTGACGCGCGAAGTCACCCTCGCCGACGCGTTCTATCTTGATCACCCGCGCACCCATGTCCGCGAGATGTCTGGTGGCGAGCGGTGCCGCCACCGCCTGTTCGAGTGCAACTACGGTGATTCCGTCGAGCGGAAGATCCGAGTTCGGCTGTCCCATGTCAGTAGTCACCCCAGAAGTTTTACACCCAGAATTCTCACACTCTGAATTCTTGCACTCGAACAGGACGGATCAGATGTGGCGGCCGCCGGTGATCTCGAGAACCGTGCCGGTCATGTAGCTCGAGAGGTCGCTCGCGAGGAACAGCACAACCGAAGCAACTTCCGAAGGCTCGGCTGCGCGCCCCATCGGAATCTCGGCAAGCTTCTCGTTCCAGATCCGTTCGGGCATCGCCTCGGTCATCGCCGTGCGGACCAGTCCGGGCTGAACGGCGTTGACGCGAACGTTCTTGAACGCGACCTCTTTTGCCGCGGCCTTCGTCAGACCGACGATCCCGGCCTTCGCGGCCGAGTAGTTGGTCTGCCCGAGCATGCCCACCTTGCCGGAGATCGACGAGATGTTCACGATCGCGCCCGTCTCACGCTCGCGCATGCGGGCGGCGGCAGCGCGTGTTCCGTTCCAGGCGCCCTTGAGGTGAACGGCGATCACGTCGTCGAAGTCCTGCTCGGTCATCTTCCGCATCGTGGCGTCGCGCGTCATGCCGGCGTTGTTGACCATGACATCGACTGGACCGAAAGCGCTTTCGGCCAGATCGAGCATGGCCTCGACCTGTCCGGAGTCACGCACGTCGCAGGAAGCGAAACGGGCGACCGACTCTCCACCGAGTTCGGCGACCGCAGCCGTTCCCACGGTTTCGTTGATGTCGCCGAGAACGACGGTCGCGCCTTCCTTGATGAAGGTGCGCGCAATTTCGAGCCCGATGCCCTGTGCTCCTCCGGTCACTACCGCAACCTTGCCGTCCAACAATCCCATGTCCACTCCGTTCGTGAGGTTAAAGCTCGTCTGGAAAATGTGTCAGCGTTGGTTTTGCTTTTTCGCTTGCGCCACGAGCCCACCACCGAGAATCAGACGCTGGATCTCGCTGGTTCCCTCGTACAGGCGCAACAGGCGAACTTCACGGTAGATGCGTTCGACCGGCACACCGCGCATGTACCCGTTGCCCCCGTGGATCTGCACGGCGAGATCTGCGACCTTGCCCACCATCTCGGTGCAGAAAAGCTTTGCCGCCGAAGGCCCGAGACGGCGATCCTCACCGCTGACGTACCGCGCGGCCACCTCGCGCACCATCGCGCGCCCTGCCATCACACCGGCTTGCTGGTCTGCCAACATCGCTTGAACCAGCTGGAAGTCGCCGATCGCGGTGCCGCCCTGTTCCGTGACCACGGAGAACGCGACAGATTCGTCGAGCGCTCGCTGTGCTGCTCCCACCGAGAGCGCCGCGATATGGACTCGTCCGCGCGCGAGAGACGTCATCGCTGCGCGGTATCCGGTGTCCTGGTCGCCACCGACGAGGGCCGACTCGGGAACCCGGACGTTGTCGAAGGTGACCTCGGAGGTCCAAGCACCTTCTTGACCCATCTTCTTGTCCTTGGGACCGACCGTGACACCTGGCGTGTCAGCCGGAACCAGGAACACTGCAATTCCCGGACCATCGGAATCCGCCGGGCGAGTGCGCGCGAACACCACGAACAGCTGCGCCAGTGGAGCATTGGTGATGAACCGCTTGTTGCCGTCGATCACCCAGTCGGATCCATCCAGCACTGCCTTGGTCCGAAGGCCGGCCGGGTTGGAGCCCGCGCCCGGTTCGGTGAGAGCAAAGGAAGCCACGACATCACCGGAGGCGATGCGCTCGAGCCACTGAGCCTTCTGCTCGTCGGTACCGAAGCCGACCAGCACCTGTCCGGCAATTCCGTTGTTGGTACCGAACATCGAACGCAGCGCCAGAGACGTGTAGCCGAATTCCATTGCCAGTTCGACGTCTTGGGTGAGGTCGAGTCCGAGCCCACCCCATTCCTGAGGGATCGCGTAACCGAAGAGCCCGATAGCTGCGGCCTTCTTGCGTATGTCCTCAGGAATGGCGTCGGTGTCGGCTATCTCCTGCTCACGCGGAACTACTTCCTTACGGATGAACTCCCGCGCAGTCGCCAAGATATCTGCGAAGTCATCTGCGTCGACCTGCATTCCCACCACTCACCTTGCTGTTTCCGAAGTCCATGCCGTCCCCCGAAGTCAATACCGTGAGGCAATCGGAGTCAAAGACCTGAAAACGAACCGAAGGTAAGGCAGAACCTATAGCAAGCTTCAGACGGTGCGCAGTTCCCGCTTCAGTAGCTTGCCGCTCTGGTTGCGCGGAAGCTCGGCCACGAAACGGACATGCTTGGGCACCTTGAACGGAGCGATTCGCTCCTTGACGTGGGCAATCAACGCCTCGGGCGTCAACTCGTCGTTGCCGTCCTTTAGCACGACGATCGCGGTGACGGCCTCGATCCACTTCTCGTCGGGCGTACCGATCACGGCAACTTCTGCCACGGCGGGGTGCGTGTAGACCGCATCTTCGACCTCGCGTGACGCCACCAGGATGCCGCCGGTGTTGATGACGTCCTTGATCCGGTCGACGACCGTGATGAACCCTTCTTCGTCCCGCACGACCAGATCGCCCGAATGGAACCAGCCGTCACGGAAGGCCTCGGCGGTGGCTTCCGGATTCTCCCAGTAGCCGTTGCACAGCTGCGGTGAGCGGTAGAGAACCTCGCCGGCCTCACCGTCGGCGACATCGTTTCCGTCGGCGTCGACGACGCGGGTTTCGACGAAGAACACCGCGCGACCACAGGAAGACGGGCGATCAGCATGCTCGCTGGGCTGGAGAACTGTTGCCAGTGGGCCGATTTCGGACTGGCCGAAGCAGTTGTAGAAACCGATGTCCGGGTAGCGCTCGCGCAGACGATTGAGCACGGTGACCGGCATGATCGAGGCGCCATACTGCGCCTTCTTCAGCGACGACAGATCGCGGGTCTCGAGGTCCGGATGGTTGGCCAGCGGCACCCACACGGTCGGCGCCAGGAACAGCGATCCGATCTTTTCGGCTTCGACACGGCGCAGGATTTCCGGGATGTCCGGCGCCTGCATCAGACTGACCGTCGCGCCGACGGACAGGTAGGGCAGCATGAAGACGTGCATGCCCGCGGAGTGGTACATCGGCATGCAGATCAGCGGGTTGTCGTTCTTGTCGAGGCCGAGCGCGATCACCGAGGACACATACTCGTGAACCAGTGCACCGTGAGACATCATGGCGCCCTTGGGCTTCGAGGTGGTGCCCGAGGTGTACAGGAGTTGCGCCAGATCGGTCGACGTCGCACGCGGTTCGAAGACCGGCACCTCGCCTGCCTCACCGATCGTGACGACGGACAGTTCCGCGTCCCGCAGTGCGATCACGTGATCGAGATCGAGGTCGGAGCGTACCGAGTCGAGTGTCGGCGCCAATGCCGGATCCACCAACACCGCGCGGGCGCCTGACTGCGCCACGAGGTACCGGAGTTCCTCCCCCTTCAGTGCGTAATTGACGGGAACATGCACCAAACCTGCTCGTGCACAGGCAAGAAATCCGATTGCATAGGCGTCGGAGTTGGTTCCGTATGCCGCGACGCGGTCGCCGTGTTCGAGCCCCAGACCGAGCAAGTAGGCGGCGACCCGCGTCACCGCGTCGTCGAGTTCGCGGTAGGTGCGAGTGCGATCTTCGAAGACGACGGCTACACGGTCGGGGTACTTGGCTGCCGAGCGCCGAAGCACTCCGTCGACAGTGTTGGTGCGTGGATCCAGGCTCATGCGCCTCAGGTTATAGGACGTCCAACTAAACCGGAAGAGCGATCGTTACTTATTGCGCCATTCGGGCTTTCGCTTGTCTACAAAGGCCTGCATACCTTCCTGAGCGTCGCAGGTCACGGCGTTGGTTGCCATAGTTTCCGCCATCGCCTCGTACGCCTGCGCTTGTGGCAGATCGATCTGGCGATAGAACGCCTGCTTACCGATCTTCACCGTCAAGGGGCTGGCCGTCGTGATCTTGGCGGCCAGTTCGCGCACCTCTCGGTCCAGGTCTTCGGGCGCGACGACGAAGTTCACCAGACCCCAGTCCGCAGCGGTGTCGGCGTCGATCGTCTGCCCGGTGAGCAACATCTGCATCGAGCGCTTGCGCCCTACTGCCCTGCTCAGCGCCACCATGGGCGTCGAGCAGAACAGTCCGATCTTGACGCCCGGCGTGCCGAAGACAGCATTCGACGCAGCAACAACCAGATCACACGACGCGGCCAGTTGGCAGCCCGCCGCGATAGCCGGGCCCTGTACTGCGGCAATCACCGGCTGCGGAATCCGCTGTACGGTCTCCATCATCTCGGTACAGCCGTCGAAGATCGCCCGCTCGTCCTCGAGGGTTCTCCCGATCATCTCCGTCAGATCGTGTCCGGCGGAGAACACCGGGCCTTCGGCGCGCACGATCACGACCCGCACGCGCTCGTCTACAGACAATTCGACAAGGGCAGCCGTCACCTCACGCATGGTCTCCGCCGAGAGCGGATTGCGCCGCGCCGGCCGATCGAGCGTCAGGAAACCGAGTCCCACCGATTCCTCGACGGAAATCTTCACTGCAGTGTCTTCTACCTGTGTCTGCGACATGTGTTCTCTCTACCAATCGAATCCGTCCCGGTCAACGAGACGAAAAGGACATCCACTCGCACCGCGTCGATACGGTCCGGTCAATACTTCGCCACTACGAGGAGTGCCCATGAGCACCGATGCCGCCGTCACCACTGATCTCGAAGAGATTCTGCGCGCTCAGCAGGAAGCAACTCGAGCGGCTGGTCTTCCGTCAGCGCAGACACGACGCGAGCGCATTCAACGCGTCGTCGATCTCCTGGTGGCAAACCACAAGGATCTGACCGAGGCGATCAACGAAGACTTCGGCGGCCGAATCCCGGCCTACTCGGTGATGAATGACGTTCTCGGGTCGATGGTTTCACTCAAGCACGTTCGTGATTCGCTCGAAGAGTGGATGATTCGCTCACCGAGAGCTACCGGCGCGATGCAGGACCAGTTGGGTGCCACGGCGTACGTGTCGTACCAGCCGAAGGGTTCGATCGGCATCATCGGAACCTGGAATGCTCCCCTGTTCACTCTCCTGAGCCCGCTCGCCTGCGCCCTCGGAGCAGGAAATCGCGCCGTTCTCAAACCGTCGGAGATCGTGCCCAATACTGCGGCCGTCCTGGCCGAGGCGGCGCGTCGAACTCTCGACCCCGTGGAGGTCGCGGTGGTGACCGGCGGCCCGGAAGTCGCTGATCTGCTGACGTCGCTGCCTTTCGACCACCTCGTCTTCACCGGCAGCACGACCGTCGGAAAGCTGGTCATGGCCAATGCTGCGAAGAACCTGGTGCCGGTCACCCTCGAACTCGGCGGCAAGTCACCGAGCGTCTTGAGCCGCAGTGCCGATATCAGCTCTGCTGCTTCGCGTTTGGCTATCGCGAAGTCCACCAACGCCGGTCAACTCTGTGTCTCTCCCGATCTGATCTACGTTCCGCGCGAGAACACGGAAGCATTCATCGACGCGTTCACCGACCAGTTCACGGGACTGTTTCCCACGATTGCCGACAACAAAGACATGGTCTCGATAGTCAGCGATCGTCACCTCGCACGCATCGAGGGGTACATCGCGGACGCCGAAGAACGTGGGGCACGAATCATCACCGTTCCCGACGAAGAACTCTCCGCAGACACTCGTCGTCGCCCACTGCGAATCGTGGTCGACCCTCCGACCGACGCGCAGATCATGAAGGAGGAGATCTTCGGGCCGGCCGTCGTCGTCTTGCCGTACGACCAACTCGACAACGTCGTCGCCGACATCAATTCACGACCGAAACCGTTGGCGCTGTACTACTTCGGAACCGATCTGGACGAGAAGGAATCCGTACTCGAACGCACCGTCTCGGGCGGCGTCACCATCAACGACGCGATGTCTCACCCCGGGCTGAGCGACGCACCCTTCGGCGGCGTCGGGGCTTCGGGTATCGGGCACTACCACGGCCGCGAGGGTTTCCTCGAGTTCAGTCACGCCCGAACGGTATTCGAAGCAGCGCAGCATGACCCACGCGGTGAATGGGGAATGCTCCCGCCGTACGGTGAGGGTTTCGAGCAGATGATGTTGGCTCAGGTAACGCCCTAGGGCCTCCGGCCCCGTGCGCCTTTTTGGTAGTTCGCGCTACCGGAAAGGCGCACCGGCAAGGCCGCGGCTGAGGAACTCCACCAGCTGACCCGGTTCGGTATCCACCGACTCGATCAGTTGGATCAACTCCTTCTTGTCTTCTACCGCAAGCGGTTCGATGCCACCGAACGTGCGCATCGTGGACCCGGCCGGAAGAACACGAGCACACACGAGTGTGCCTGGCTCGAGGTTCAGCGAGCCCCACTCGTCCGTGACCTTCACCAGATGCCCGTTGCGGACGTCGCTGAGGGTCACCAACTGTCCCGGCTCCGTCGAGGCGACCTTGTACACCGAGCGCGGAATCGACAACCACTGATCGGCCAGTTCGCGTTCGTCGGCAGGCAGCAGTTCTCCGCGGCGCTCGACAAAAGCTGCGAAAATACCCGCATCGAACAAGGCAGCGTCGACGGCCAAACCACCTTCGACGGCCAGCGTCAGTGCTTCTTCGCTGTTGAACTGCTCGGCACGGATGAGCGCAAGATCGAACACGGCGTCGAAGTACTCCGGCGTGCGCGAGAACAACTGAGCCTTGACGTAGAGCCAGCTGGCCCGGTCGTCGAACGTCACCTCGGACTTACCGAGATGGCAAACCTTGAACTTTCGACCGGAACCGCACCAGCACTTGTCATTTCGTCCGAGTTCGGGGTGCTCGGCCGGGGCGTAGCGCTGAAGAACCTCGTGCAGAACCTCGGACTCGCCACCCTCGATTCGGCCCAGCAAAGCCAGCGCGCGCGTCACATCGCTTCGATCGGCGGCCAGTAGCGCCAGATCGAAGATCGCGGGAGTCCAGTCGGGATCGAGATCGTGCGCTGATTCGTACGACGCCTCAGCGGCCAGGATCTTGCCGAGACGATCCGAAGCCTTGCCCGCCAGCCAGTGCGCTGCCGGCTTGACACGACGCGACCCTTTTTCGGCGAGAGCAGTTGCAACAGAATGCAATACGGAATCATGATCGTCGAGTTCGGACAACAGCTCCAACGCTGCCGCAGCCGCGGGCGGCTCGGCGAGGCCGGCGAAGGCCTGCGGATCCTCCTTGATCTGCTTGCGCGCCCAGTCCGAGACATCGTCGACGCCTTCGGCTTTCGCGGTCATGACCACATCGACGAAGGCGATCACCGACGCGGCTTCTTCGGGGTGCAGATTCTCGCGGACCTCGAGCATGCGAGCCCGGTTCGCCAGGTGGTATGCCTCGAAATCGAATCCGTCGACCGCAACGTAGTCACCGTCGCGGACGTAACCTGACGCCTCGAGCATCTCGCCCAGCGGGGCGGTCGGCTGACGGAACAGCGACGGCTCGTCGAGCATCAACTGCCAGACAATGGCATCGAGGGTGTCAGCACCGATGTCGGCAAGGACCGTCGCCAGGTGCTCGCCGAATCCGGGTGCGGGATCCAGTACCTCGGGGATGGTGCAGAGCGTCAGCTCACGGTCAGCGACGAACAATCCGATCAAGTCACCTGCCGAGCACTCGGCAAGGGTGTCGGTGTCGAGTAGAAAGCCTTCGTCGTGTGGGAACTCCGGATCTTCGATCCCACGATCAGCCAACAGGTCGTCGTCTATCCCGCGGTGCACGACGCTGATGCCATGAATCTCGTCGTCGTCACGATCGAGGAACACCCGCAGCATCATCAGATCGGGGTTCGCGTCGAGAACGCCGGACTTTATTTCGGCTTCGGTGAGCCGATGGGTCAGCACTCGATGCTCGAACAACGTGTCGAGGGCGGCGTACCGTTCCTCACTCAAGTATCCGAGCAACGGGTCCTCGACGTACTCGACGAATTCGGTCATGTCCTCGGCTGTGCCGTGGCCGGCGTCAGCCAACAGAGTGCCCCAGTCCGCCGCTGTCTGCGGGCCGTGCTCACGCAACAACTCCATCGCGGCTTCGGCGATCAAGTCATTGGCATCCATCGGTTCGTTCACCTATCCAACTTTAACGGGGTCGACTCGATACATCGTCACCGGTCATCGGTCGAGTGATCGGCGCCTCCACGCAACTCGCGCACCAGTTCTTCGGCCTCGAGATCTTCGGAAGCGAGAACCTCGAGCACCCTCGCAGCCTGCGATTCCGTTGCCATGACCACAACACCCACCGCAAACGCGCCAGTGGGGGCCGTCAGGACCCGAGCACTGATCACATCACCTGGCTTGCCTTCGACCGAGTGAGCAACCGTGACGGTCTCCTTGGACCCACGATCGAGCAGCACGACGCCGGTGTCGGACGTTTCGATCACCTCGTACACCGACCTCCGGATTCCGAGCCACTGTGCGGCTGTCACAACTTCCGCCTCCGGAAGTAGTTCGCTGCGTCTGGCCAAGAATTCGGCAAAGATTCCACCCTCGAACAGAGCGACGTCCAGTGCCGAGCCGTCGAAGATCGTGGCCGCGATCAGTTCGTCCTCGGAGAGACTTTCGTTTTCGAGATCGTCGAGCCCGGTCACGATGTCGACGAATTCGGAGGCGAACGCAAACAGGCATGCCTTCTTGTACAGCCACCGACCGTCCGCCTTGACGGATTCATCGGTCTTTCCGAGGTGGCAGACCTTGTACTTGCGGCCGGAACCGCACCAACACTTGTCGTTTCGTCCGAGTTCCGGGTGATCGGCTGGGACGAAGTCCTGCAGTACGGCGTAGAGATTCTCTTCGGTTCCGCCGTCGATCCGCCCGAGCAGTGACAGCGCCCGGGTCGCGTCGCCCCGGTCCGACGCGAACTGAGCCAGCTCGAACAAAGCCGGACCCCAACCGGATTCGGCAAGGACCGCTTTCTCGTAGTGCGCTTCCGCTTCGAGGACGCGTCCCAGCCGATCGACGGCCTTACCGGCGAGCCAATGAGCCGCCGCCCGCACCGACCGTGGCCCTCGCTCGGCCAGTTCGGAGGCAAGCGCTTCGAGGATTGCGTCGGTCACCGGGTCCTGATTCCGAAATCCGAGATCGAACACGGCCACTGCAGCACCCGGATCTGCCAGTGAGACAAAAGAGTCCGGAGCAGCGCTCACATGACGGTGGGCCCAGTCCGCGATATCGAAGTCGGCGATGACCGCGTCGGTGTATCCGCGGTCCGCCAGATCGACAAACGCAACGGCAGAGACTGCCTCGTCGTGGGTCAGGTCGTAGGTACTGGCCGCCAAGGCTGTCCGAATCTGCAGGTCGTAGGCGTCGAAGTCGAATCCCCGCCGAGCCAGTAGCTCACGCTCGTGCTCGTAACCTGCCACCTCGAAGATCTCACCCAGCGGCGCAACAGGAACCGTGAAGAGTGACGGATCCTCGATCAGGAGTTGCCAGCACACAGAATCCAGGGCCTCGACTCCGTCCTCCTCGAAGAGTTCGCCGAGCGCCGGAGCAAGATCGGGTTCGTCCTCGATCTCGACCAGACGAAACGCAAGTGTTCCGTCTTCGACAGCCAAGCCGACGAGATCACCGTCGGCGCACTCGCCGAGGGTTCCGGCCGGAAGTACCACAACTCGTCGACTCCGGAAGGGAGCAGCTCCGCGTTCGGAGGCTGCTTCTTCCGCCAGGGCCACCCGGATCGCCCCGTCGTCGTCGCCGAATGCCAAGATCGGTTCCAGGTCGGGGCTCGCGTCAAGGATGTCCGACGCAATTTCGACTTCGCTGAGCCGGTGAGTGAACACGAGCCCTTCGAGGACCGTGTCGAGAGCGACGTACTTTCCGTTGGGCAGGTACCCGAGCATCGGTTCGGACAGGTACTCGAGTACATCGGCCAACTCGGTCGCAGTTCCGTACTCCTCGAGATGGGTCGCCCACTCTTCGAGACTCAGCGGGCCTTGCTCGCGCAGAACAGCCAAAGCAGCGGAGGCAATGGAACCGGCAGCGTCGTCGTCGAAATCAGTCACCCGCCAATGGTAGGCGACCTATTGCAGCCCACTGAGCCCCTCGCCCAGCACGGTCGCACCGAGGATCGTCAGGATGACCGTCATCATCACCGCGTTGTTGGCGGTCATCCATGCCTTCGCGGACGCGAGGATCTCGTCGGCACGCTTGCCGGAGAACACCTTCACCAGGATCGGCGACGCGATGCCGACGCTCGCGATGACCGTGAAGATCACCGCGGCAACAATCTGTTGGGCAACGACATTCGTGGCGACCGCGATAGTGGCCGCACCGGATACCGCCAGCGCTGCATTCTTGGGATTGACCGCCGCGGACAAGAACGCCAATCCGAACGCCTTCCGCGGAGTCAACCCGTCGACGCTCTTCATCCACTTCGGAACTGTCGGCTCACTCCCGTTTCGCGGACGCGCGCGCCACTGCTTGTATGCCAAGCCGAACAGGACAAGACCCAACACGATTCGTACGACGCTCGACCACACCGAAGTCTGCGACGACTCCGACTCCGCAAACGAATAGTCCGCGATCACGATGGTCACCGCGACGACTGCCGAGATTCCGAGGACCCACCCGAGTAGAAAAGATGCCGCCCCTCGATGTGCTCCAGCGGTGATCATGACGAGCACGATCACCGCCATGGGCATCGAGACGAAAAGCAGGCCGAGGGCAATCGGAAGAGACAAACCGATCGCAGCTAGCACCGAAAACCTCCAGTTGAATGCACGATCGACGATCGATTCGAGGTCGAAATCACGACGTCGGAGGCAGCATGACCTCGATGAGATGCGGGCCGGGTTCCGCCAGCGCTGCGGCAAACTGTTCGGCCAACTCCTCCGCTGTGTTCGCCCGCGACGCGGGCACTCCCAACCCCTCGGAGATCTTGACGTAGTCCATGTTCGGAGATGACAGATCCAACATCGACTGTGCGACGACGCCGCCACCTTCTGCGCCGACTCGTTGCAGTTCGCCACGCAGGATGGCGTATGCGCGATTGTTGAGCAGAATCGTCGTGACGTTCAACATCTCTCGCGCCTGCGTCCACAACGCCGTGATGGTGTACATCGCGCTTCCGTCGGCTTCGAGATTGATCACCGGTCGCTCCGGCGCTGCCACAGCGGCGCCCGTCGCCACCGGGATGCCCTGGCCGATGGCACCTCCGGTGAGCGTGAGCACGTCGTGGCGCGGCGCTCCGGCAAGGGCAATCGGGATCGCCCAACCGGAAGTCGCCGCCTCGTCGGAGATGATGGCGTCGCCTGGCAGCAGGGCGCCGATCACGTCGGCCCAATTTCGAACGTCCAGAGGCCCGCTCGGCAGCGCCGGCCGATTCGCTTCCTGCAAAACAGGTTCGACTCCCGGTGCCACGAGTTCGGCCACTGCCTCCAGTGCACCGGCAACATCGTCGCCGACGCTTGCCAGCGTTGTCACCGCAGCACCCTCCGGTGCCAGATCGCTCGGTTTTCCGGGATACGCAAAGAACGAGACCGGCGAAACCGCTCCGGCCAGAACCAGCTGAGTTGTTCCGCGAAGTTGTTCGGTGGCGTGCTCGGCGAAGTATCCCAAGCGCTCGAATGACGGTAGCCCCGCACCGCGTTGAAGCCTGGCTGGAAAAGTCTCGATCAGAATCTGTGCACCGGTCGCGACCGCAATTCGGGAAGCGGCGCGCAGCCCAGCTTCGGAACAGGCTGCGCCGCCCAGCAGTAGCGTGGCGCGACCCTCGGCATTGAGCGCGCCCACCACCGAGTCGATCTGTTTTGCAGAAACTTCCGCCCGCGGCGGTATGTCCCGAGGACCCGCAAGAACTCCACCTTCGCCCCACGAGACGTCGGCAGGGAGGACAAGTGTGGCAATGTGCCCGGGCGGATTCATCGAGGCGGCAACGGCGTCGGCCGCGTCGCTACCGACGGTCGCGGTGGATTCGGAACGTCGACTCCACCCCTCCAACCATTCGGTCAGCGCATCGATGTTCGATTCGAGAGGAGCGTCGAAACCGTGGTGGTAGGTCGCGTGGTCCCCGACGATGTTCACGATGGGGGTGTGGGCGCGGCGCGCGTTGTGAAGGTTCGCCAGTCCGTTCGCCATACCGGGGCCCAGATGGAGCAGCGTCGCGGCGGGCTTTCCGGCGATCCGTGCGTAGCCGTCCGCGGCACCGGTCACGGCGCCCTCGAACAAGCCGAGTACCGCACGCATCTGCGGAACGGAATCGAGTGCGGCGACAAAATGCATCTCGGACGTTCCTGGATTGCCGAAGCACACCTCGACGCCCGAGTCGACCAGGCTTTGGATAAGCGACTGTGCACCGTTCATTTCGATCACCTCTTCTTCATGAAAAGCTGCGAATGCTTCCTGCGCTTCATCGTGAGCAACCGAACTCCCGGTGCGTGCTCCTCGATCCGAACAGTCATCCGTACCTCCGTCGTGGCCGAGAGTCTCGATTCAAGCTACTCGGTCGGGAGTTCAGCGTTCGTAGCCCTTGCGCATATCGTCGACGATGCGTGGCCGGTCGAGCGTCGAGGGCTCCAACTCCCGCCTCGGGCGATCGCGAGGAAACACCGAGGCCGACGCCAGCGTCGGCTCGTCGAGGAACCGTAGTTCCGGCACATCAGCGGGCAGACGAAGGTCGGGTGGAGTGGATCCCGCTTGCGCGAGCACATATCCCCAGTCACCGAAGCTCGGCACGAAAACGTGGTAGGGCGAGACACTCAGTCCGACAGCCGATACCGTCGACACCGTTCGCCAGTACGCATCCGGCGTCGAGTACGGGCTGCCGGATTGGACGACCATCAGCCCGCCCGGATTCATCGCGGCAGCGGCAAGTCCGTAGAACTCCATCGAATACAAGCGGCCAAGTGCGGGGGTGTCGGGATCCGGGAGGTCGACGATCACCGCATCGAAACCCGGTTCCGGACGCTCTCGCAGCCGCCGAAACGCGTCGTCGAGTACGACGTCCACCCGTGGATCCTCGAGCGCTCCCTCGTTCAGATCACGAAGACGCGTGTTGGCCAACTCGATGACTGCCGGATCGAGTTCCACTTGAACGATCTGCTCGACGCTGTTCATTCGCAGCACTTCCCGTGCAGCGAGGCCGTCACCGCCGCCCAGAATCAGCACGCGCCGGGGGTCGTTCACCAGGGCCGGATACACCAGCGACTCCGTGTACCGATGCTCGTCGACACTGGAGAACTGCAGGTCTCCGTCGAGGAACAGGCGCACGTCGTTCCCCCGCTCGGTGACGACGATTTCCTGGTACACCGATCGCTCGGCGGCCACCACGGGATCGGTGTAGAGCCGCTGCCTCGACGTGGTCTCGATGTCCGACGCTGCGATCAGCAACCATCCGATCAAACTTGCTGCCAACAGCATTGCGACGACGGCGATCGATCGTGCGCGCAGGCTGAGCTGCCACCGAAGGAGTATCAGCGCGACCACTGCCGCAGCCACGAGATTGATCATGCCGGTGAGTGCGGCACCGCGAATCATTCCCGCCCACGGCAACAGTACGAACGGCCACAGCAGACCACCGATCAATGCGCCGAGGTAGTCGGCGGCATTGAGGTTGGCCAGTACCTTTCCGGTGCTCTGTGCGTCGTTGTCGCTGCGACCGGACTGCAGGAGCGTCATCAGCAGAGGCACTTCGGCACCGACGAGGATGCCGATCAGCGCGGTCGCCGCCACCAGAACTGCTGCGCTGGAACCGAAGAACGTGAAGGTCACGTACAGCGTGACGGCACTGAATCCGCCGATCAGCCCGAGCAGTATCTCGACCGTCACGAACGAAACGGCAGCGTGTCCCAGCAGAGGTTTGGCGGCCAGCGCTCCGATACCCAGAGCCGCAACAAATCCCGCGACGATCAACGACGTCTGGGTGATGCCGCCGCCGGTCAGGCTCACGCTGAGTGTCAACAGGGCCAGCTCGTAGATCAGGCCACACGCAGCGCACGCCGCAACAGCCGCAAGGAGAAGGACGCGTGCGCGCGGGCCGAGCATCGTCGAACGCTCGTCAACTGTCACATCGGGATCAGCGGCAACCATCAGGTGAGCGCTGCGGCGTTCACCAAACCGATGGACAGCAAGCTCACACCCACAGCCCACGCGGCGCCACACATCTTCGGATCCTGCACCAGCGCAACCAACTTGCCGGGAAGGAATGCGTTCATCAATCGCAGCGCGATCGCTTGCAACACGATCGCGAACAGTCCGTACACCGCGGAGTCGGCGAGTCCCTGAGCAAAGCCGTCCGAACTGGTCAGGATTGCCGTCACCACGATGATCGCCAGCGCAAGATGATTGGAGGCCAACAGAATCGCAGCGTTCGGGTTCTTGTCGACGTAAACCTGGTGGCGGAGATTTCCGGGTGTCATGAGGTCGAGGACCAGGAATCCCGTCGCCAGAACCGCTGCACCGACGACGAAGTAGGCGAGGGTGCCGAGAACGCCCCCGACGAGCAATGCCGGATCCACCGTCCCGATCTCGACGGAAGTGGATGCAAAGATGTTCGTCACGCCGTTCTCCTTCTCATTGAGCATTACCGTCATTTGGCACTACCCGAGCCGCCGCTGCCACTGCTTCCACCCGCCGGGGATCCCGGGTTGAAGCCCGGTCCCAGGTACGCGTATCCGCCGCTGCGATACGTGCCGTCGATGTCCTCTACCTTGATGGTGCTGCCACCGCCCGAAGCCGAACTGACAGTGACGATGTCGTCGTCGTAGCGCAGGTATTCGTTGCCGCCGTCAGCACTTCGCGCCGCTGGTTCGTCCGCGTCGACAATCCGTGAGACGGTCGTGCCCACTGGATCTTTCGACGAGTACAACACGACGTCGCCATCCTGGGACGTCTTGGAATAGTTGTCCGCGATGAAGTCTTTGGCTCCACCACCGCACGCCGACAAGACAATTGCGGCCGCCAGCATCACCGGAGCCAACCACGTCCGCCCCCTCACGGCTGCCACCTGCTGCGTGTCTTCACGATCACTCCTGTCCCCTCCCCCGGGTACAAATGCCAACTCTGCCAACTCCACCCCTGGCGGTCTCGCACGCCATACAAAGCGGTCAAAGCCGTGTCGTCACCGGGAAAGGATCCGCAGATCCAACCGTCGTGGCCGGCGGACTCTTTCAACGACGCAGCTTCCGAGTCGAATTCGACCCGGTCCATCACCAGTGAGGAAGACTCGAACCGGTAGTTTTGCGTGGACTCCACTGCGGGCAGTAGTTCACCGCCGACTGCAAGAGCATCGCACGAAACCTGTTCGGTCAGTTTCTTTCCCGACGCCCAGGCCGTCACCACGTGCGAAGCCCCCAGCACTCCGAGGGTCAGCGTCGCGTCGGAAGTTCCGATCACCAACTCGGCGAGGGTCGGTGGCGCAGGAGCTCCCAGTACCAACCCCAGTGCCGAGGCATCCACGTCGGTCGGCTCCACGTCGAGTAGATACAGGCTCATTCCGGGGGGCCCGAGTGGATGACAGTGAGTTCGCTGCGAGTGACCGCCCGTCCCGTGGAAACCTCCCACGACTGTCCGCGCGCCCACTTCTCGAATGCAATCAGGCCGGTCTTGTCTGCGGTCGCATAGTCCGCGTATTCCATCGAGCCGGAAGGGGCCGTACCCGTCGTACCCTCGGCCGTGAACTTCGCCGTTCCACTTTCGATCTTGCGGTGAACCTTGTCGTCGAGAATGACGTCGCCGTTCGGGACCAGGTTGGTTCCTTCTCGACGCATCCAGAGAGTCATCTCCAATTCGCCCTCGTCGTCCTCGACCGTCAACCAACGACGACCGGTCGAACCGTCGAGAAGGTGCTCACGCCAGATGTACCCCTCTTCGTCGAGCGTGATGGTCCCTCGAACAACATGGTCGATACCCGCGTACGTGATGATGTCACCGACCCCGATCTTGTGGGGGTCGTACACCTCGGGATAGTCGGCGAGCGGGTCGACGCGAGCATTCGGCTTGCCCTGGCGTCCACGCAGGACCACAAACACGACGGCAGCGATCACTACGAGTATCAGGACAACTATCAGCACGTTGGTCAACGGTTTCTCCGAAATCGTCTCGGCAGGGTTGCCGCGGGCCATACCCTACCGATCCGTTCTCAGCCTTTTCGGATGAGACTGCCGGCAATCCGGCCTGTCGCCGACCGGACAGGTCTCCAGCGCCGCGGGCAGATCGAAAGACTGCCCCGGCGCACCTTTGCGTTTACGCTCAGCCCGAGGAACTCCGCGCGAACGAAAGCCGGTCGACTGACGATGAGCAAGAACACGGAGCCGTCTGCCCGCACCGTCATGCACACACCACGATTCTGGTTGACACCATTGATAGTGGTCACCCTCTTGATGTCTGCGCTGGCAGCGTTGTACATGGGCGGAATACTCGACCCCAAGAAACACCTGGACCAGTTCCCGATCGCCCTGGTCAACCAGGACGAAGGCGACACCCTCCCCGGTGGCGACCCCGCCGACCGCAAGAACTTCGGAAACGACATCGTCGCCGGCCTCGAAAGCGGAATCGACCACCAGAAGATCGACCTGCAGCAGATCGGTATCGCCGAAGCCCAATCGCGGTTGAGCTCCGGCACGCTGTACGGCGCGATCGTGATTCCCAGTGATTTCACGAAGAGGACGATCATCCTGGCGGAGGCCAGCGTCGTCGCCGGTGACGTAGAGCAACCGATCATCACGATCTACACCAATCCTCGCGCCGGTTCCGTCTCGGCATCGCTGGTCCAGTCGATCGGAACCACAGCCCTCGCCTCGGTCAACAAGAACATGGGCGAGCAACTCACCGCCCTTGTCACCGCGCAGTTGGAAGCGGGAGGCACCGGAGCCCAGATCTCCGGAGCGAGCCGCCTGCTGCTCGAAAACCCGGTGAACGTACTCACGGTTGCCCACGATCCACTTCCCGACGGAACCGGATTCGGTTTGGTGGCATTCTATTTCGCGCTGCTGTTGGTCCTTGCGGGATTCACCGGAGCAACCGTGGTCAATTCCTTGGTGGACGGCATGCTCGGATACGCGCCTACCGAATTCGGTCCACTCTTCGTTCAGAACGACGTTGTGGGTATCAACAGGTTTCGAACGCTGCTCGTCAAATGGGCATTCATGATCGTGTTGTCCGGCATAGTCTCCGCGTTGTTCCAGTGGATCAGTCGCGCCCTCGGAATGCCGGTCACTCACGGGCTTGCATTGTGGGAGTACGGCGCGCTGGTCATCACAGCGGTGGGCATCACGGCGATGTCGGTGATGGCCGCGTTCGGCTCGTTGGGCATGTTGATCAACCTGTTCGTGTTCGTCATTCTCGCGCTGCCCTCGTCCGGTGGCACCATCCCCCTCGAAGCCAGCCCCAGGTTGTATGCCTGGCTGGCGCAATTCGAGCCGATGCACCAGATCTACATGGGCACGCGATCGATCCTGTTCTTCGGCGCACGCGGTGAGGCAGGCCTGCTGCATGCCGTCTGGATGACGTTGGTGGGGCTACTGATCGGCGTCGTACTCGGCATCGTGACCACCCGTTTCTACGACCGCAAGGGCTACGAGCGCACCCATCGTCCCAAGGTGGCGTGACATGGTACCCAGCCGGGATTTGATCGAAACCTGTTGAGCCGATTCAATGTGATTGCGCGTTTCGGGAATCTTCGAGCCCCTTCCGCACGTTGTACAACTATGGCTAATTACAAAACAGTCAATCCCGCGACAGGTGAAACCGTCAGGGAATTCGATACTTTGGATGACGCCGGAGTTGAAGCCGCACTTGCGAACACGCATCGCGGCTACTTGACCTGGCGCAACAGTGCGCCACAGCAGCGTGCGGCAGTCCTGAGCAAGACCGCCGAACTGTACACAGAGCGCGCAGACGAACTGGCCCGAATGATCTCCTTGGAGATGGGTAAGCCGGTCCGCGAGGCCAAGGGCGAAGTACAACTCTCGGCCGCGATCTATCAGTGGTATGCAGACCACGGTCCGGCACTGCTCGAGGAAGAACGACTCGACGTTCCCGGGGCCGAGGAGTCGGTTGTGTACCGGCGACCGATCGGCGCTCTCATCGGCGTCATGCCGTGGAACTTCCCGTACTACCAAGTCGCCCGCTTCGCGGCACCGAATCTGATGCTCGGTAACACGATCATTCTCAAGCACGCATCGAACTGTCCGCAGTCGGCGCTGCTGATGGAAGAGATTCTGCGACAAGCCGGATTGCCGGACGACGCCTACGTCAACGTCTTCGCGACCAACGAGCAGATCGCGGACATGATCGCCGATCCCCGAGTTCAAGGTGTGTCACTGACCGGCAGCGAACGCGCCGGAACCAGCGTCGCCGAAACTGCCGGACGCAATCTCAAGAAGGTCGTCCTCGAACTCGGCGGATCAGACGTGTTCATCGTCCTCGATTCCGACGACATGGATGCCACCGTCAAGTCCGCAACCAAGGCACGTCTGTCCAATGCCGGCCAGGCCTGCAACGCGGCCAAGCGTTTCATCGTCACCGAAGATTTCTACGACGACTTCACCAACAAGTTGGCGACGTCCTTCGAATCCGTCACTGCCGGTGACCCGTTGGACGAATCCACAGTGTTGGGTCCACTCTCTTCGCAGAGCGCGGCAGATACTCTGATCGAGCAGATCGACGACGCTGTGTCCAAGGGTGCCACGCTGCTGACCGGTGGAAAGAAGATCGACGGCCCGGGCGCCTACGTTCAACCGACATTGCTCGCAGACGTGACACCGGACATGCGGGCCTACAGCGAAGAACTGTTCGGACCTGCCGGAGTCGTCTACAAGGTCAAGTCGGCCAGCGAGGCTGTGGAACTTGCCAATTCGTCGGTCTACGGCCTGAGCGGATCCGTCTGGAGCAGCGATCTCGATTCCGCCCGGTCGGTCGCTGCAGATCTCGACGTGGGAATGGCGTTCGTCAACGAGCACGGAACGACGTTGCCCGGTCTGCCCTTCGGCGGAGTCAAGCGCTCCGGAGTCGGCCGCGAGCTGGGTCCGTGGGGAATGGACGAGTTCGTCAACAAGAAGCTGCTCCGCGTCTCGAAGAAGTAGTTCGACACAGAAGTAGTTCGACACAGAAGTAGCTCGACACAGAAGTAGCTCGGCGCAAAGAAAGGCCCTGACCTCGATGGAGGTCGGGGCCTTTCCTCATAACCCACGGACCAGCAAGCGGGTCCGCTGCCTGGTCACTCGCTTGCCGGCGTGGCACCCCCACGAGTGAGGCTCCACCCGAACCTCGTCGCGATGACAGCTGACCCCCAGCCCAACAGTGCACCCACCAGTGGAGCAGCGACGGCGGTGTAGATCGCCTCGTTGGAAACACCAACCGACACGGCGGAGTCACCGACGAAGGCGAAATCGGTTCGGGAGGCGAAGGACGCCCACTCGATCAGGCCGGAGACAACAATAATCAGGAACCCCAGCAGGAAGCCGAAGCCGGCCAGCAGAACGTGAAGTGCGCGCATCCGGTCAGTCTGCCTGTAACACCCACCCAGATAAAACCGACCTGCTGGTATGACACTTTCACGAATCGCTCGAACTACCGTAGTCGCCGCTGCCCTCTGCGCGAGTGCAGCCATCTGTTCCGCGACGTCAGCTTCCGCGGACGTAGTCGACGTCACGATCCTTCGGGTTTCAGCAGCGGGCCGACGACGTCGTACGGAGCGGGCTGCACGTATCTGGTGGTTGCCAGGACAGCAGCGTTGAACGAGCCGAACGTCTCGATTGTCGACATGAACCGAGCGTCGACCATGTTCCCGCAGGAACTGATCTGGGACACCGTCAATCCCTACTTCACCTTGCCGGTCGTACTCGGCCACGCCGTCACGCTGTGGACTCCGACTGCACCGGGCGAACACTCTCTGATGGCCTACCAGACGTCCGCGGGCGGGCCGGTCACAACGGTCGATGTCAATCCGGCGACACCGATCGGTCCGGGGTGCGTCGTCGCACCCTGATCCGCTAGCCCTCCAAGAAGTCGACGAGCACCCGGTTGATTTCATCGGCGGGAACCATCGGAATGCTGTGATGCGAAGAAGCTTTCAGCACCTCGACACGCGCTGCGGGAACCCTCTCCCGCACTGACTTCGACACGGTTTCCGGATCATGCACCCGTCCGTCTTGTGCGAGGACCACCAGCAACTCGACATCCAGTGCGCTCAAGGCCTCCTTCGAAGGACGTCGAGGCACTACGAGATCGGGTCGCGGTAGATCCGAAGTGCCCACTTCCACAAGAGACAGCCAGTCGGAGTCGATACTCAACTCACCTGTCTCCCAATCCAACAGTCGCCGTCGGCGCGCTCGCGACGGGGAGAGCAACAGCGGAAGCGCACGCAGAAGGTAGCCCGCCTTCATGCCGGAGAAACTCGAATTAGGATCGAGCAGAACAAGTTTCCCGACACGATTCGGTCGATGCAGCGCAAAGGCCAACGCAATCATTGCGCCATAGGAATGTCCGATCACATCAACGGTGCCGGCCCCGGTGCAATCGACTATCGAGTCCATCCACTCGATCAGATCGTCGACGGACTTCATCGGATCACCATTCGGAACGCTCCGCCCGGCATCGCCCATGGTGTCGACAGCAAAGACACGCCGGGATTTCGACAGCGCCCCAACATTGTCGAACCACACCGTCGAAGTGGCACCTCCCCCGGACAGAAGGATCAACGGCCGCGAGTCTGCATGCCCACAGACGTTCACATGCGTGTTACCGAACCGCCCCGCGAGATCCACACCCAGCGGTTTCTGCGGCCATTTGGTCAGTACAGCGTCGTATGCGCGATTGAAGTCCATCCCCCACCCCCATTTCCCTCGATTATCGAGATAGTAGACAATCGAGAGACAACACACCAGGGCTGGAGGCATCCTTGAGCGTCGGCGATGCAGAAGACGAAGCGATGGCGATCGTCCACTCGCTTCGCGCACTGACCGTCGACTTGAACGTGGCGGTTTCCGGCTTTGCGAACAAGTACAAAATGCACTCCACCGACGTGCGCGCGTTGATCTGCCTTCTCGATGCCGAGCGCTCGAACACATCGGCGACGCCAGGTTGGTTGGGCTCACAGCTCGGGATCAACTCGGCGTCGGTGACTGCACTGGTCGACCGGATGGTCAAAGCGGGGCACGTAGCTCGGGAGCGGGACTCAGCAGACCGTCGACGGGTGCTCTTGCAGGTCACACCATCGGCGGTCACTCTGGGCGAGAGCTTCTTCGGCCCCCTCATTTCACGCGCTGCGAGCACCGTCGGGAATTACACCGCCACAGAGCGAGCCACCATCGAGAGTTTCATCGCCGCGATGCGAGCGGACGTGGAGCGGACTCGAGTCGATAGGGAGCCCTCCCTGTGACTCGCATACTTCCCGCGGGAGAACGCGCATTGCTCGTGGACTTCGATTCCGAAGCTGGCGTTCTCGCGTTCACCGAAGCACTGACGCGTAACACCCCGGTCGGGGTCGAAGACTTCCTCCCCGCAGCTCGCACGGTCCTGGTCACGTGCACCCCGGCGGCAGATCTCACGTACGTCCGAAAGCGCTTGAACGATCTCGAGCAGACCGATTCTGCCGCGACCACAGACGAGCATTTCGAGATGGATGCACTCACCATCGCCGTCAGGTACGACGGGCCCGACCTCGACGACGTCGCACAGTCACTTGGTATGAGCCGATCCGAGGTGGTTGCGGCCCACACCGGGGCAATGTGGCGTTGCGCCTTCATCGGATTCGCACCCGGCTTCGCCTACCTGACTTCAGGCGACACTCGGCTCGACGTTCCGCGTCGAACGCAATCACGAACCGCTGTGCCTGCCGGTTCCGTCGCCCTGGCCGCTGGATACAGCGCGGTCTACCCGCGTGCATCACCGGGTGGCTGGCAGATCATCGGGAGCACCGATGCCGTGATGTGGGATCTGAACGCCACACCACCGGCCACCGTTCAGCCCGGCAGACGCGTGCGCTTCGTGAACGAGGAACAACGATGAACGGCCTCGAGATACTCGACACCGGGCCGCTGAGCCTGATCCAGGACCTCGGACGGATAGGTCATCTTCGCTCGGGTGTCGGGGTTTCCGGTGCGGCAGACAGGCGATCTCTCAGGCTTGGTAATCGGCTCGTCGGCAACAACGAGGGCGCAGCCGGTGTCGAGGTCCTCCTGGGTGGGCTGAGTCTTCGGGCGCAGCAACCGACAACGATCGCGTTCACCGGTGCGCCTGCACAGGCCTACCGCGACGGCATTCCGGTCGGGCATTCGAGCGTGATCGATCTGCGGGCTGGGCAGACCGTCCGCCTGGACTACGCACCGAGTGGACTGCGGACGTATCTGACCGTCCGAGGCGGCATTGTGGTTCCCGAGATCCTGGGATCGCGCAGCACCGACACGATGTCCGGGATCGGTCCGGCGCCTCTCGAGCCTGGTGTTTTTCTCCCGATCGGGCCATCGCCGACCACGTTCTCAGCCGTCGACCTCGCACCGGTGCCGCCGATGGCAAACGAGACTCTCGCCATTCGAGTGGTGTTCGGTCCTCGCGCAGATCGATTCACCAACCCCGAAACACTCCTCCATGGCCGATGGGCGATCTCGACCGACTCGGACCGAATCGGCGCACGCGTCGATCGCGTCGGCGCCGACGAACTACTTCGAAGAACAGACGACACCGAACTGCCCACCGAAGGCGTGGCACTCGGATCGATCCAGGTACCACCCAGCGGCCAACCTGTCGTGTTCCTCGCCGATCACCCCATCACCGGCGGCTATCCGGTGGTGGGAGTGGTCGCGGACGCAGATATCGACCGACTCGGCCAAGCCCGCCCGGGTCAACACATCCGGTTCGTCAGGGCCTGAGCACGCCGAGCGATAGCGTGTCGGACCCAGCCGTCACACTGATGTCGTGCGAGTTGTCCTGGTCCCCGGTAGTACGACGTCCACGGGAGCTGTGACGGCAACTGTCCTACGGACCGATCCCGCTGGAACGCCGCTCGCCGATCCCGTCGAATACCCCGACCTGATCGCAGCGGTACGCACCATCGAGGAAGCCGAGCACCCGCGGTGGGTGTGGCCGAGTACGGCGACCGTGTACCCACCGCTACTGCGGGCAGGCGTACGGGTTCAACGGTGCCACGACATCTCCCTGACCCGCGCGATACTCGGAATGCGCGCCGGCAAACCGTCACCGCCCGCCGACGAGTTCGACGACGATCGACTCGGACTCTTCGACACTGCACCCGTTCTCGATCCCCTCGCCGTCGTCACCGAATTCGCCGAGCAGCGCGCAACCATCGGCACGGACGCTCGACTGGACTTGTTGATCGCAGCAGAATCGGCCGGCGCTCTCAGCGCCGCCGAGATGACGCACACGGGCCTTCCGTTCTCGACGCAGAAGCATCGCGAACTCCTCGAAGAACGGCTGGGGCCGCGGCCGACGGGATACGACCTCCCCGCTCGTATGCAGGAACTTGCCGCCCAGATCAGTGAGGTCTTCGGGCGCACCGTCAATCCTTCGTCTTCGGTGGAGATCACCGAGGCGTTCGGACGTCAGGGCATCGAACTACCGTCGACGCGCAAGTGGTTTCTGCAGGAAATCGATCATCCGGCTGTGCCGCTGCTCCTACGTCACCGCGAACTCGCCAAGCTGTACAGCACCAACGGTTGGCAGTGGATGGACAGTTGGGTGCGGGGCGATCGATTCCGCCCGATCTACGTTCCCGGTGGTGTCGTGTCCGGCAGGTGGGCGAGCCGGGGCGGCGGGGCCCTCCAGATTCCGAAGACCATGCGCTCGAGCGTCGTCGCCGATCCGGGCCACGTGTTCGTCGTCGCCGACGCCGGTCAGCTCGAACCCCGAATTCTGGCCGCCATGTCCGGCGACCGCCGCATGATGGCCGCCGCCGGCGACGACGATCTGTACGCACTTGTCGGTGCCGAAGCCTTCGGCGGTGATCGCGCAAAAGCCAAGGTCGCAATCCTCGGAGTCCTGTACGGGGCGACGGCGGGTGAAGCCAAAGCACTGCTCGTCTTGTTGCGGAAGCGATTCCCGGTCGCCGTCGAGTACGTCGAGCAAGCTGCCAAGGCAGGTGAGCGCGGCGAGGTGGTGAAGTCACTGCTCGGCCGGGCCTGTCCCCCACCGTCTCCCGACTTCTACTCCCACGGCGACGCTCACGCCCGCGGTCGTTTCACGCGCAACTTCGTCGTGCAGGCGACTGCGTCCGAGTGGGCGCTGTGCCTCCTGGCCGACCTCAGGCGCCGCCTCGCCGAAGATCCGGACGGCGAGTTGGTCTTCTTCCAGCACGACGAGGTAGTCGTGCATACCCGCAACCCCGAAACCGGTACCGCGCACGTGCTGGCCGCAGCTGCTTCGGCAACTCGATTGTTGTTCGGCGACACAGTCGTCCGTTTTCCCATGGACGTCGCAGCCCGCGAGACATACGGCAAAGGCACTTCGTAGCGTCGTCAATTCCACGCCAAGTGGTTCCACCGCGCCCGTATTGCGTGTTCTACTGGAAAACGTTGCTTTGTTGGTGCTGGTCGACTGCGTTCGAGGAGAACCATGACCAAGCTGGACACAACTGACGCAGAACGGAACGAGCGCGGAGCCGTGAAGCGCCTTCGCGTGCCGATCTTCACCGTGATCGCCCTTGCGATCTTCGCCTTCGTCGCAGGCGGATTCGGCGGTTCTTTCCAGGGCAAACTCGCCGAGGTTCAAAAGAACGACAACGCCTCGTACCTCCCGAGTTCCGCCGAATCGACAATCGTCAGCAACCAATCCGCGAACTTCCTCGCAGTCGAGACGATCCCTGGATTTGTTCTGTTCCATAGAGATTCGGCCCTCACCGAGGCGGACAAATCTGCAATCAACTCGGCCTACGGCGCCATTGCCGGCATCTCCGGGGTAGACGCCGACGGTATGCAGCCCACTCAGTACTCCGCCGACGGCACAACTGCGTCGATCTTCGTGCCACTCGTCGCCAAGGACGGAGACACATCCGTGGCAGGCGATGTCCTGGCGACCACCGAGCAGAACGTCATCGACGCAGCAAAACAAGCAGCTGGTGATGTCGAGGTACTCCCAGCCGGGCCAGGTGGGCTACTCGTTGCGTTCATCGACGCCTTTGCCGGTCTGGACGGAGCGCTCCTTGGCGCGGCACTCCTGGTCGTGATCCTCATCCTGCTTGTCGTGTACCGATCGCCGGTGTTGTGGTTCTTCCCGCTGTTCTCCGCGCTCCTCGCCATCGGTTTGTCGTCGATGGTGATCTATTTTCTCGCGAAAGCCGAATTACTCACTCTGACCGGACAGTCTCAAGGCATCCTTTTCGTGTTGGTGATCGGTGCCGGTACCGACTACGCCCTACTCTTGATCTCTCGCTATCGCGAAGAATTGCACACGTATCCCAACCGCTTCGACGCGATGATCAAGGCCTGGCGCGAGTCTGCGCCGGCCATCACCGCTTCGGCTGTCACCGTGATTCTCGGTCTGCTTTGCCTGACGTTCTCTCAACTCAACTCCAACAAGAGCCTCGGACCCGTCGCCGCCATCGGGATCGCCTGCACCTATCTGGTGATGATGACGTTCATGCCGGTCGCTCTGGCCGCCACCGGACGGTGGGTCTTCTGGCCGCGCAAGCCCAAGGTCGATCACGCCGCAGACCTTACGACGCACGGGATGTGGGGCAAGATCGCCGAGGCCGTCGGTAGCAAGGACCGCCCACTGTGGATCGGCGCCACAGTGTTGTTGATCATCCTGTTCGCGGCCGGGATCGGCAGTCTCGAAACCGATGGCCTGACATCCACCGAAAGCTTCACCAATCGTCCCGACGCTGTTGTCGGACAAGAACTCTACGACTCGAAGTTCGATCCCGGAGCCGGCGCACCGGCCGTGATCACCGCAAACGCCGACCGGGCCGACGCCGTCATCAAAGCAGCCAGCGGCGTCGAAGGTATCTCGCAGGATCCCGGCGCCGTCTGCACCCAGGTGGACGTCGCAAAGGTCAGCGAGCTGATCAAGACCAACCCCGCTGCCGTCGCACAAGCCGCCGCTGCGGGTTGCGCCCCTGCGGCTTTCACCGTTGCACCGATCGACGGCCGAACCATGATCAATGCAACCCTCGCCGACTCTTACGATTCGCCGCAGGCACTCGAAACTGTCAAGCGACTGCGGACTGCCGTCCACGACGTGCCCGGCGCCGACGCGCTCGTCGGCGGCAGCACGGCCACCACCCTCGATGTCCAGGCCGCCTCGGTCCGCGACAGAAACCTGATCATCCCGATCGTGCTGGTGGTGATCTTCCTGGTCTTGGCCGCTTTGCTCCGCGCTCTGCTGATCCCGGTGATTCTCATTGTCACCGTGGTACTTTCCTTCGCGGCGACCCTCGGTGTGAGCGGATTCTTCTTCACACACGTATTCGGGTTCGCCGGGGCGGATCAATCGTTCCCGCTGTTCGCCTTCGTCTTCCTCGTCGCGCTGGGTATCGACTACAACATCTTCCTGATGACCAGAGTCCGGGAGGAGACCGGAGAATTCGGCACCCGCGCAGGTGTACTGCGCGGTCTTGCGGTGACGGGCGGTGTGATCACGTCAGCCGGAATCGTCTTGGCCGCAACATTTGCCGTACTGGGCATCCTGCCACTGGTCTTCCTCGCCGAGATCGGATTTGCCGTGGCCTTCGGCGTGCTGCTCGATACGATCATCGTGCGCAGCGTCCTGGTGCCGGCACTCTCTCACGACATCGGGAAACGTATTTGGTGGCCGTCCGAACTGGCGCGCGCGAAAGACTGACCGACTACAGAAACGCTTCCTTGGTCCACAGATGAAAGAGCGCGTAGGCTCGCCAGGGTCGCCAGCGCTCGGACAACGCTGCGGCTTCTTTGGCCGTCGAGACCCCCAGCGCACGTTTCAACACCAGATCATCGGGTACGAATGCGTCGCGATCACCGAGAATCCGGACGGTGAGATAGTCAGCGGTCCACGGTCCGATTCCCTTTAGCGCCAACAGCTCTCGCCGAAATTGGACAGGATCCGCATTCCAGGAGAGGTCGAGGCCGTTCGCTGCCGCAGTTGCCAGCGTGTGCACTGTTCTTGCGCGCGCTGTGGTCAATCCGACGGCTTTCTGTATGCCCTCGGTTGATTGCGCTGCAACCATGTCCGGATCAGGGAAGGCAAGAAAATCCCCTTGCACCGGCGCTCCGAATGCGCTGACAAAACGACCACCGAACGTCCTCGCCGCGCCGAGCGAAACCTGTTGTCCCAGAACGGTGAGCACTGCGGTCTCGAACCCGTCCACCGAACCGAGCACACGCAATCCTGGACGGGCGGCAACAAGTGGGGCCAACAACTCATCACTACCGAACGCCGCTTCGACAGCAGTGTGATCGGCGTCGAGGTCGAGCCAACGGCGCACGATCACCTCCAGAACTGCGGAATCCGTTACCGGCACATCGGAATCCACGACGACACCGTCGTCGGTCCACGACACCGACACGACAACGGGTCCGGAAGGCAACGGTACGACTCTGGTGTGAACACCGTCGTCGTGACGCTCGAGGCCTGCGACGCAGTGAGCCCGCAGGGCACCGGTGAGCGGTTCGACTGCATAGGGCGCCTGAAAGCGCAGCGTCACTGCGCTCACCGGCCGGCTTCCAGATCCAGCAGAATCGCTTTCAGTTCGGGGCCACCCGCGTACTGCCCGAGGCTGCCGTCGCTGCGCACCACCCGGTGACACGGGACCACCAACGGCAGCGGGTTCTTTGCGCATGCGGTCCCTACGGCACGCACCGCACGTGGGCTTCCCGACGCTGCTGCGACCACCGAATAGCTTGCAGTGTGGCCGTATTCGATCTCGGGAAGATGACGCAACACTTCGCGTCGAAACCCTTTCGCGAGTTGGAAATCCAAGCGCAGATCGAATTCTCGACGCGCACCGGCAAAGTACTCGTCCAACTCGCGAGTGACAGTGTCCAGCCTGCGCGGGTAATGAAGCACACGAGGGCTGACGGTGTCCGCCAATCGTTCCAGAACGAGGTCGTGCCCTTCGACGGCAAAGGCAACCCGCACCAGGCCGACATCAGTTGCCGCCAGCAGCAGCTTTCCGACCGGCGAATCGACGGTTCGATATGCCACGTCGATCAATTCGGCTTCGGACGCCTGAGCAGCCAGGCGCGCCCGTAGGCGGATCATGGCGTCGGCGTCAACGGCTGGAAGTGCCTCGAACACATCGTTACTCATGAGTGACTCCCTTCCGCAGCGGTAGCGGACAAGTAGGTTCTTCGTAGGGTGGCGATACCGTCGGCACCCGCGCGTCTGGCGGCTGCCGGCGTGTTGCCGAGGATGTCCGCGATCTCTGCGTACGGCAGCCCACCCAGAAAGTGATAGGCGACCGCCGCACGTTGTTTGAGTGGTAGTTGTTCGAGTGCGTCCCAGAGTTCGTGATCCCACGTGCCCGGCACGCCGATTCGCGTCGGCAATTCCGGAACGTCGTCTGTCGGCACGGCCACGCGGGCACGCACTCGGGTGATGTCGATCGCCTTGCGGTGCGCGATGGTGACCAGCCAGGCTTCGATGTTCGCGTCCGGGTTCAGATCCGGGTATGCCCGCATCGCCGCGATGAACGTCTCGGACCACGCGTCCTCGGCGTCGACGGGCCCGACCACCGCGCGGCAGACACGGAGGACCACTGCACCGTATTCGGTCACGACGTCTTCGAACGGTTTGAGTGTCACGACCGGTAGACGTTCCCGATCACCGAATTGTGAGCCGAGCGCATCAGAAGAGGACATCCGATTCGCCGCCGTGCTCGCGGTCGAGCAGGAACCGCTTACGTTCGAGGCCGCCGGCGAAACCGGTCAGACTTCCGTCGCTACCGACCACGCGATGACAGGGAACGATGATGCTGATCGGATTCTTGCCGTTTGCCGCGGCGGCGGCACGGATCGCAAGCGGGTTACCCAAAGTTTGCGCGAGCTCCATGTAGGTCCAGGTTTCGCCGTACGGGATCGTTCGCAAGGTGTCCCACACCCGCTTCTGGAACTCGGTACCCACGGGCGCCAGCGGCACGGAGAACTCCGTGCGATCACCCTCGAAGTACTCGGTGAGCTGCGATTCGACTTCACCGAAGACCGCCGAGGAACGATCACCGAACGTGGACTCGTCCGGCTTGTGGCGATGCTCCGCCATGTACAGACCGCAGAGGTCGTCACCTGCTGCTACCAGCGTCAACGCTCCGATCGGCGAGTCGATCACAGTGTGCGTACGGATAGCCGTCATGTCTCGATCCTTCCAGGTTGCGCGGTGCGGCAGGCAGCGGGTGAAGTGATTGTCCGCGCAGGCACCGACACCTCGAAGACGCCGCGGGCCTCGTGAATGTGAGATTTACCTGTACTTTGACGTCACATCAGGCAGTATCGAGGGATGGCTCTAGTTTTGCCCGGCAGCTCCACCGTCGTCCGCTCCGTCGGCGACGTGGTGCACTGGTCCCTGTCCACGGTCGCTTTTGCGGTCACCCTGCCCACTCGACTCGAGGCGCTCCTCTTCTCGGTCGAGAGGTTGGTGGCGCGCATCAACCAGATCGCCGACAACGCCGACCGCGTCGTCATCGGAGCTGCCGCCGTGACCGTTCGCGCTGAGACACTGGTCGAGGCCGTCGAGCAGACGTCGGACATCGCGGGACAACTCCTCGAGATCTACGAGCCCATCGCCCTACAGCTCGCGCCGCTGGCCGCCAGGTTCGCCGACGACCTTTCCGAGGCAGAGGTCAGCGCCGCGATCAAGCTGATCGACCAACTACCGGAGCTCACCGACCGGGTGGCCGCGGTGTTGCCCATCCTCGGAACCTTGGACTCCGTCTCGCCCGAGATCCACGAACTCCTCGGAGTGGTCAAGGACCTGCGGCAGGCGATCGTCGGGGTGCCTGGCTTTCACTTCTTTCGCAAGCGGGGCGAAGCCAAGCTGGATTGAAATTTCAGGCGGAGTAGCCGTTGGTCCCGGCCCGCGCCATGACGACCTTCGGAACGACCGCTCGAGACGAGAGCTTGAGCAGACCGTCCACCAACTCCACGATGTCGTCGACCTTGATCATGGTGTCCGGTGTGATCCGATCGTGTGTCCATGCCGACATGTCGGTGTCGACGTAACCGGGAGCGATGGCCGTCGCACTGACGCCGTTTCCGGATTCCTCGGCGTTGAGTGCCTCGACCATCGAAATCAGCGCAGCTTTGGTGGCTCCGTAGACGGCCAGGCCGCTCTCGGCATACACACCGGCCATCGAGGCGAGAGCGATCACCTTCGCTCCGCCGGCAAGGTCCGCGTCCGCCGCTGTACGCAGGAGCGGCAGCGACGCTTGCAATAGTGCAAACGGTGTTCGGAGATTGACGGCAACGGTCTTGTCGAAACGTCGCATCGGGTAATCCGCTACTCGCCCACTGGTTCCCACTCCGGCGTTGAGGACGAGAGCCCTCATGGAGCCGAATCGCTCATTGTGTGTGGCGACGAGTGCTGCGGCGAAGTTCTCGTCCGCCATGTCGCCGGCCGAGACGACGACGTCCGGCGATCCGGCGCGCGTAAGTTCTTCGGCGACAACGGCGAGCCGCTCGGTATCACGCGCTGTGATGGTCAGCCCGTACCCTTGCGAAGCCAAGCGTGTTGCGATGCCGAGCCCGATTCCCTTGGAGGCGCCGGTGACCAGTGCTGATCGAGTCATTCGAATTTCCCTTGCAGTGCGTTGAGTCCGGCCGAGATCAGTTCCGGCACAGAAGATCCAGCCTTGTCGAATCCCCCGCCGACGGTGGCTCCTGCTCGGAATCGGTGATCGATGCCCTGCGCCACGACGGCGAGTTTGAAGAACCCGAGCGCCATGTAGAAGTTCCAATGCGCCAGTTCACGACCCGACACGGACGAATACCGTTGCGCCAGATCGACAACGGACGGTAGCGACGGGCTCGTCCACGCAGCAGGCTCACCCAGAACCAGATCCAGCGCGGGATGCCGATAGACGCACATCATCGCGATGTCCGCCAGCGGATCGCCCAGCGTCGACAGTTCCCAGTCCACCACTGCGGCAACCTTGGTGACGTCGTTCGCCGCGAGAATCGTGTTGTCGATCCGGTAGTCGCCGTGCACGATCGACGAGGCTGATTCCGCCGGAATCAATTCCGCGAGGCTCGACGCCAACCTGTCCACGTCGGCCGAGTCCTCGGTCTTGACGCGTGACCATTGACCGGCCCACAACTTCACCTGGCGGGCTACGTAACCGTCGGGTCTGCCGAGTTCGCCGAGACCCACTGCGGTGTAGTCGACGTCGTGCAGTGCAGCGAGAACACGCACCAACTCGTCGGTGCACTGCGTGACCTGCGCTGCCGGAACAGCTTCCAACTCGGTTTTGGTTCGGATCACTTGACCGGTGACGAACTCGACCACCGTGAACGACGCACCCATCACCGAGGCGTCCTCGCACAGCACGACGGTCGGCGCGACCGGCACGGCAGTGTTCTGCAACGCCGAGGTGATTCGGAACTCACGCGCAACGTCATGCGCCGACGGCGTGAGGCCGGCCGTGGGTGGACGACGGAGAATCCACTTCGAGTTGTCGTCGAAGATACCGTAGGTGAGATTGGATTTGCCGCCTGAAATCAGTTCGGCTCGCAACTCACCGCTCACCTCGACGCCAGCGGCTTGCAGATACTTGTGGAGCGCCGCGAGATCGAGTCCTGGAAAGTCCGTCACTTCGACTCCTCCCGAGCAGCGCGCTTCGCAGCTCCGACAACACGTTTCGCAATTGCCCAGCGATGAACCTCGGACGGGCCGTCGTAGACGCGGAAGGGACGCACTTCGCGGGACAAGCGTGCCAGCGGCAGATCGCCGGACACGCCCATTCCGCCACACATCTGAATGGAGCGGTCCACGATCCGGAAGATCGCCTCGGCAGCGTAGGTCTTGGCGATGGACGTCGCGTTGCTCGCGTGCCCGCCCTGATCGAGTTCGAAGCAGGCCTGCACCAGAAGTGCACGGCTGGCTGCGATGTCGATCTCGTTGTCGGCGACCATCTTCTGGATCATTCCGAGATCACCGAGTTTCGAGCCGAAGCCTTCTCGTTCGGCAACTCTGGCCACGGCGACGTCGTGGCCGCGGCGCGCTGCACCGAGCCAGCGCATCACGTGCGTCATGCGGGCGGGACCGAGGCGAACCTGCGCGTAGGCGAAACCTTGATCGACCTCACCGAGAACGGCCCCGTCGGGTACGAAGAGATCCTCGAACGTGACCTCGCAGTGCCCACCGATCATGGCCTTGTCGAGGGTGTCGATGTGTCGACCCACTACCAGGCCGGGAGTGTCCGTCGGCGCCAAGAACATGGTCGCTCCGCCGCGCTGCCCGGGCTCGCCGGACGTGCGCGCCATGATGATGAAGAACCCGGCGCCGTCGGCGCCGGTGATGAACCATTTCTTACCGTTGATCTTCCAGCCACCGGGGACTTTTTCGGCGCGGGTGTTCAAAGCCGAGGGATCGGATCCCGCTCCGGGCGCGGGTTCGGTCATGGCGAATGCCGACCGCATGTCCCCGCTTGCGAGCGGCGCGAGGAACTGCTGCTTCTGTGCTTCGTTCGCCACGTGGGCCAGCATGTGAACGTTGCCCTCGTCCGGCGCCGCGATGTTGAGCGCCGTCGGCCCGAATAGCGAGTAGCCGGCTTCCTCGAAGACCGGCGCGCGATCACTCATGTTGAGTCCGTGTCCGCCGTACTCGATCGGCGCATGCGGGGCGAAGACACCGGCTTCTTTTGCTGCCGACTGCATCTCGATGCGGATTGCATCGCCACCCGCTACAGCGATGTCACCGGCGTGTTCGTCTTCGATGGGGAGCACTACGTTGCGCGTGAAGTCGCGCGTCTTCTCGATCAGCGCCACCACCTCGGGCGCGTACGTCAGATCGATTGCCACCAGCCACCTCCGAAAGAACATCCCGACCGAGCGATCGCTCGGTATCAGCACTCTCGCACACGCCGACGCGTCGGGTCAACAATCCTCGAGCATTGCCTCGCCCTGATCGAGCCGGCCGGCAACCACCATGTCGCGGTACAGATCGTCCTTGTCCATGAGCTCGTCATGGTTGCCGATGTTGCGGATCCGACCGTCTTCCATGACCACGATCCAGTCGGCGTCACGCACCGTCGAGAGCCGGTGAGCGATAGTCACCACGGCCCCGGTGCGCGCACGTTCGTTGATCGCGTCGACAATCGCGGCTTCGGTGAGCGTGTCGACCTGGGCAGTGGCTTCGTCGAGCAGAAGCAAAGCACTCGGCCGCAGAACTGCGCGCGCCATCGCGATCCGCTGACGTTGGCCGCCCGACAGCGAAGTGGCCGTCAGAGCGGTGTCGAGTCCGTTGGGCAGGGCCTCGATCGCGTCGTCGAGCCGGAGCAAGCGCAGAACGGCCTGGACTTCTTCGTCCGTCGCATCGGGATGGCTGAAGACGACGTTCTCCCGAATCGTTCCGGGCACCACCGGTGTCTCCTGCTCCACGTATGCGAGACTCTCGCGCACAGCGCGGTGATCGAGCGCGTCGTAACCGACTCCATGCAGGAGAACCTCACCCGATCGAGGTTCGACAAATCGCAGCACGGTCGAGAGCAAGGTCGTCTTTCCTGCACCCGACGGGCCGACGATGGCCATGTGCCCACGCGTCGGAATGACCAGCGAGACATCGCGCAACGCCGGCTGGTTCGATCCGTGGTAGCTCACGGTGACGTCGCGCAACTCGATCAGCGGCGCGGCAGCGTTTGTTTTCGCGACCACGTCCACGACCTCGTCGTACTGCTCGGTGGGCAACGACTGCATCTCGCGAATCCGGATAGCTGCCGCGATTCCCGACTGAACGGAGGTCACGTTCTGCGCAAGCTCCGACACCGGCCCCATCAGGGTGAAGGCGTAGAGCAGAAACGCGATGAGCGTCGAGACTGCCATTTCGCCGTCGGCGACTCGCCAGGCACCGAAGCCCAGGATGGCAATGATCGATCCTTGAATGGCGGTCCACGCGACAGTCCACGCGGTTGCCGACACTCGCACCGCCGTGATCGCATGCTTTTTCGCATCGGACGCATTGTTCGTCACCAGAGCCCCGACGCGATCCTCGGCGAGGGAAACCTTGACCGTCCGGATCGCACGCAAGCCACCCTCGAGAACGCCGCCGAGCTGACCGAGCGATTCCTGGGTTCGCGCTTCCGCTGCGGAAATCCGAGGCATCAGAACCGCAAAGAGTATGGAGGCGAACACGATTGCCACCATGGTGACGCCCAACAACGGCAGATCCAGTACGCCCATCAGAACAATCGTTCCGATGGTCAACGCGGCTGCGTTCAGAATATTCACCGCGGCCGACGACGCAGCCTCCCGCAGCAGCAAGGTGTCAGACGTGACCCGGGTGACCAATTCACCCACGGATCGCGATTGCAGCGCCGGCACCGTCGCCGCGAGGAATCGCTTCACCAGCGACGACCTGGCGTCGAAGACAACTTTCTCGGCGGCGGTTCCGAGAACGATCCACTGAGCACAACCGAGCACTGCACCGACGATCAGAAGGACGACGAGCGTGAGGATAGGTCCTTTCAGCGACGCACCGGTATCGAGGGTGTCGAGAACCCACTTGGTGACCATGGGCGTTGCCAGCGTCGCCGCGGAGCCGCACAGCGCCAGTACCAATCCGAGAAGGAGCGACGGCAGATGCGGTCGAGCGAACTCCGAGAGGACGCGGAGATTGCTCCATTTCGGTGCGGGCTGAGAAGCGTCGGATTCAAGCATGAATTTATGGAACACGAATGTTCCATAAAGGGCAAGAGAAATTCCGATTCGGAAACACTGGATACCGAAACCGGACACGGCTACGCTTCGGATTCGTGACAACGATCCACAGCGCACCAGAACAAAGCGCGACCCGCGAGCGCACACGGAAGGCCATCCTCGATGCTGCCGTTTCGGTGTTCGCATCCAAGCCTGCTGCGACCCTCAGCGAGATCGCTTCGGCCGCAAAGGTCGGCCGGACCACTTTGCACCGCTACTTTCCCGAACGGTCAGACCTGGTCGACGCAGTCGCGGCCGAGGCCACCCGCGCCGTCGGAGAGGCAGCAGCAGCAGCTCGACTCGGCGAGGGTACCGGAGCCGAAGCACTGGTTCGCCTGTGCCATGAATACTTCGAACTGGCCGACCTCTTGACGGTCCTGTTCTTCACTCCCGGTGTGTATCAAGAAGATTCGTTTGCCGAGTCCGCGTCGAACGACGACTCAGTCACCGATGCAATCGAGCGCGGACACTCCGACGGTTCCATCGACCCCGACATGGGTTCGGACTGGGTGCAGAACCTGCTGTGGTCACTGCTCTACACGTCGATGGACTACGTGAACCGCGGTTCCGGGACGCGACTACAAGCCTTGGATCTGACGGTTCGCAGCCTCCGCCGCGGAATCGCCCCCGATCCCGCGGTCTAGGTTGTCGGCTGCTTGAACAGCGGCACGCCGTTTGGTCACGCCTAGTTTGCGGTAGATCGAGCGAATGTGAGTCTTCACAGTGGGATAGGCGATGCCGAGGTGCGCAGCGATCTCGTCTGCAGTCATCGTAGTTCGCAGAAAAGTGAGGATCTCTTTCTCACGTTCCGTCAGGACTCCGGCGAGCTTGGCAGAGAGCTGGCCCCGTTTTTCCAGAATCGTGCGTAGGAGCTCCTGGTGTCTCGACCCCTGTGTTGCGTGCGCGTTCAACAGATCGACGATTACCGGATCGCCGCTCAGAAATGGGGCGAGAATCCGCTCGGGGATTGCTTCCGCCAGCGCACGATCCAACTGCTCGTGCGCCTGCGGTCCACGCCCGGCGACGGAGCTCAGGGCGGCAGACGTGACAAGGGTGCTCACCAGCGCATATCGCGGCAGCGCGGCCGAGGTTGCCAAGCGAAGCGCTTGAGCCGACGGTTCCGGATCCCCCATGACTCGGTAGAGCTCCGCGAGAAGCGCGTGAGCGACCGCAGCACCTGTTCTGGTCAGCGTGGGCATTGCGATGCGGCGAGCTTGCTCGTCCTGTCCTTGAGCGTGGGCGAGCCAGGCCGTGGTGACGCGCCGCAGCGTATCCCAAGGAATGCCGTGCTTGTCCGCAGTGCTCACGCCTCGCAGCAGACGAGCGGCGTTGTGGTACCGGTCTTCCCGGTTCAGAGCGATCAGGCTCATCACCAGGTACAGACGGGCGAGCGCCTCGAAGTTGGTTCCGGGACTGCCCTCCACGATGATCGAGTCGAACTGAGCGATCGCCTCCTCGAAGTCGCCACGCCAGTAAGCGATGCACCCCCGATTCGACTGTGGGAGACCACCTTCGAAGCGTTCCCAATCGGACGCCACATCTCGCGCAGGAAGGCCGTCGAGGATCTGTTCGGCTTCGGTGAATGCTCCCGCGTGGGTCAGCGCAAAGGCCAAGTTGGACTGTGCAAGACGCAATGTCTCCGTGCGCGACTGCAACTGCGCCTCGTCGCCGGCGGAGCGAAGTAGCGCGATGGCACGAGGAAGGTCACGACGAAGCCTGACCTCGGTCCATCCGAGGAGGAAAAGCGCGGACGGGTAATCGTCCTCGGGCTCGCACTGGGCGAGCGCGTGACGCGCGCGATCGGCGATGACGGCCTTGGTCGAGGTGTCCGGAGCGAGCAGCAGGTCGGTGAAGCAGACGACAAAATCGTCGGACGCCACCCGCAGACCCTGCCCGCGGAGAAACTCAGCGCCGTACGGATCACCGCTGAGATCGCGGCAGCACGCTCGTATCAGCAGGATGTGCGGATCGTGGGGATCGGGATGAGCAAGGCAGAGCTGCTCGAGTTCCCTGGTGTGAGATTCGAGAATCAAACGAAGCCAGTTTTTCCGCAGGACTCGTCGAGCCTGCTCCGCCTCACCAGAGGCGAGTGCGTCACGCACGGCTTCGATCATGTGTCGAAGATACTCGAGACGTTCGATGTCCGTGGAAATCCGGTCTCATCCGCTTCGGATTAGGCCGCGATCGAAGCCCGCCGATACCGGTGAGAATTGCCGGAATCAACCGAAATGCGTGAGTCAGCGGAATACCGTGTGCGCAGGCCTTACACGAAACGGATAAGACACATGAGCTTCTGGGAAAGCCTCGGCTGGATGCTGTGGGCGACCGTCTTCATCGAATATCTCTTCGCGCTGTTCGCGATCATCGCCGACCTGTTCCGCGACCACAAGCTCAGCGGTTGGTTGAAGGCCGTTTGGGTGTTCTTCCTGCTCTTCCTACCGATCCTGACCGCCCTCGTCTATCTCGTCGCCCGCGGCGAAGGGATGACGGAACGCAGCAACAAGGCCGCACGCGACGCCGAGAAGGCCGCCGAATCGTATATCCGCGAGGTCGCGGGGAAGAGCCCCAGCGAGGAGATCGCCGCAGCCGCAGCACTGCTCGAAGCCGGAGCGATCAGCGAGGACGAGTTCGCCGCACTCAAGCTGAAGGTCCTCTCGTGAGTGCCGCGCGTTTCGGCCCCGTCGACTTCTACCTTCTCGGCCTGCCTGGGCAGAGCCTCGACCCGGCCGCGCTCTCCGCACTGACCGACCTTACGGATACCGGCCTGGTGCGGCTGCTCGATCTGATCGTCATCTCCAAGTCCGAGGACGATGAACTCACCCTCATCGAAGTCGAGGAGTTGCCGAACGGCTTCGAGATCAACGTCGAGATGCTCGGCGCGTCCGGTCTGCTCGGGCATGAGGACATCACCGAACTCGCGGCAGCCATTCCCACCGGCGCTGCAGCGCTGCTGGTCGCGCTCGAGCTGGTCTATCAGCGCGAACTCGCCGCCCGCACCGCTGCGTCAGGCGCGGTGCTACTGGGTTACGAGCGGATACCCGCACCCGTCGTCAATGCCCTCATGGACACGATCATCCCGAAATTGGAGGTCTGACATGCCGTACATCCCGAGACGAGGCCGCCCCGGACTGCTGGGCCTCGCCGCCCGCACCGCGGTCGTCACCGGTACCGCGACCGCCGTCAGCGACGGTATGGCCACCCGCCGGCAAAGGAGAGCTCAGGCCGACTACGAGCAGGCGCAGTACGAATTCGCCCAGCAGCATGCCGCACTCCCGATGCCCACACCCGCACCCGCGGCCCCGGTCGATCTCGTCGCCGAGTTGCAGAAACTCGGCGACCTCAAATCACAAGGCCTGCTGAGTGACGCCGAGTTCCAAGCCGCGAAAGCACGACTGCTGGGCTGATTCACCCCGACGGGCCATGGATTACCGCGCCCGCTTCCGTACCCCGACACCGATTGGAACCCACTATGTCCACGATCGCCGTCAACGTCCTGAACTTCAATCGGGCAGAGTCCGATCTCATGTTCGCTCGCCTGGCCGCGGGCGTCGGCCTGGGCACGTGGAACCACACTCGTGATCTCGGGTCACTCGACAACCAGCCGATCATCCGCCAGAACCGCGACACTCTGTACAGCAGCGCGATCATCGACGTGCGCGAGAACGTCACCATCACGGTGCCCGATACCGGCGAGCGCTACATCTCCGTGTGGGTGGTCAGTCAAGATCACTTCGGTCCCGTCATCCTGCGCGACCCGGGAGAGCACCTGCTCACGCGTGAATTGGTCGGGACCGACTACGCCGCACTGATCGTGCGCATCCTCGTCGATCCGAACAGCCCCGAAGACGTCGCCGAGGTGAACCGGTTGCAAGACGCCCTCAACATCGACGGCGGCGGAACGGGAGAGTTCCCGTTGCCCGACTACGACGAGCAATCGCAGACCGAGACCCGCGACGCACTCCTCGCACTCGCGCGTGGCATCACCACGTACGACCATTCATTCGGTACCGCTGCGGAAGTCGATCCGATCAGGCACCTGCTCGGTACCGCATCCGGCTGGGGTGGCCTTCCCGAGTACGAGGCCACCTACGTCAACTTCGACGAACGTCTCCCGGTCGGGGAATACCGTCTCCGCCTGAACGATGTTCCCGTGGATGCGTTCTGGTCGGTCTCGCTGTACAACGCGGCCGGATACTTCGAAGAGAACGCTCTGGGCGTCAACAGCATCAACAGCCTCACGGCCACCCCAGACTCCGACGGCAGCACCACCATTCGCTTCGGGGTCCATCTCGACGGCGTCGCGAACGCACTGCCCATCATGCCCGGGTGGAACTACGTACTGCGCCTGTACCGCCCCCGTCCCTCCGTGCTCGACGGCACCTGGACGGCGCCTCGTCCCGAAGCCCTGCAGCAAAGCGTTCCCCACGCACACACCACTCTCGGGTGACTCGACCTGATCACGGAGGTACAAGCCATGCGTCTGTTATTTCAGCTCATTTCGCAATGTGTTCTCGGCGCGATAGCGCTGATCGTCGTGCATTTTGCTCTTCCCGGGGTCAGCCTGAGCGTGAACGGCTTCTTGGCCGCTATCGGTGTATTCACCCTCGCACACATGATCCTCGGCCCATTCGTGCTCAGCGTGGCACTGCACTACGCGGCTCCGCTCGCGGGTGGTGTCGGCTTGGTCGCCACACTGCTCGCGCTCTGGGTTGCGACCCTGGTCCCCGACGGTATCGAGATCAGCGGCGTCGGGTCCTGGATCCTCGCCCCGATCATCGTGTGGGTGATCACGGCATTGGGCGGGTGGATCTTCATGGCTCTCGTCATCGACAAGTGGATCAAGAGACGCAATGCCGAAAAGCTCGTGCGCAGTGTGCAGAAGGCATGAATGATCAGTTCGGAAACGGAACCCACAAGGAGTCAGCCATGCCAACTCACCCGCTCGATCGCCGCGTTCTCCTGAAGACCGCTCCGAACTTCCGGGACCTCGGTGGCATTCCTGTTGCAGACGGCACCGTCCGCGCGGGCGCGCTCTATCGTTCGGCGACTCTGGCGAAACTCGACGGCGACGACCTTGCCGCGGTCGCCGACTTGGACGTGCGGACGGTATACGACCTGAGGACCGCCGCCGAGCGCGACGGCGCACTCGACAATCTCCCTGACTCGACGCGCACAGTCTGGCTCGACGTACTTGCCGACAATGCCCAAAACGCCGCGGCCACTGGACTACTCATGACGGACCCGGTCGCATACGCCGAGACCATCAGCGACGGACGTGGGATCGCACAGATGGAGGAAGCCAACCGCAACTTCGTCAGCCTGCCGTCCGCTCTCGACGCCTATCGCACGTTCTACCTCGACCTCATCGACGAAAAACGCTCCGGGGCAGCACTTTTCCACTGCACCACCGGCAAGGATCGAACCGGGTGGGCCGCGACCTCTTTCCTACTCCTCCTCGGGGCCGACGAAGCCGATGTACGCGCCGACTACCTGGAGACGAACACCGATCTGGCTCCCATGACAGAACCGATCCTCGACTTCGCCGCGAGCAAAGGCGTTGACGCAGAAGTGCTACGACCCCTCCTCGGAGTCCGTGACAGCTATTTCGACGCAGCTCTCGACGAAATGCGCACGCACTTCGGCACCGTCGAGGACTACGCAATCAACGGACTGAAGCTCACCGCAGAGCAACTCACCGCGCTCCGCGAGCGGTTCACATCCAGGTCGGGAGTCATCAGCGCGAAGTGATCGGAGCCCTTACCGAACAGGCATTTTCGCCCTCTCCCCGCTTTTTCTGGTGATTGTCCGCCCGGGTGACCACGACGACGGCGAGGATCCCCACCGCCAAGCCGAGCGCGGTGAACGCAGTGAACGATTCTCCGAACATCAACGCGCCCCAGACCGCGGTGACGGGGGCGATCAAGAACATCAAGGTGTTGACGGACGTGATGCCGATGCGACGGAGCAGTAACCAGTACAGCCCGTAACCACCGAACGTGGACAGCACGACTAACCAGAGCAATGCGATCCAGAATGTGTTGACGCTTGGTGGTACGGCGACACCTGAGGCCACCGCCAGTGTCGTGAAAACTATTGCGCTGGTAGAGCAGTGGATGGCCAAAGCCTGCAGTGGCGGTGTAGACGTGGGAGCGCGTTGTTGGACGAAGGTGGATGCAACCAGGCTGAGCATCCCCAGGAACGGAATCGCGTACGCCCACCACGGCGCCGATGTACCGGCCCCGGCATCGGCTGCCGTGACCATCACGACGCCGCCCATTCCGATCGCCAACCCGACCCACTGCATACGCGGGACTGCGACACCGAGGACCGGACCGAGCAGCGCGGCAGCCACCAGCGGCTGAATACCGTCGATCAGCGCAGTTGTTCCGGTGTTCACGCCGAGATCGACTGCCCAGTACACCGACAACAGGTAGCCACTCTGGGAGAGCATCCCGATCACCACCTGCCTGCCGAGAGCCCGTGGTGTCGGCATCGTGTTCTGGCGCCGGGCGGAGAACCAGACAATCGGGAGCAGTACCACCGCGAGCGGGAGAAAACGCCACATCAGCAGCGTGGGGACCCCGGCACTGCCGGCGCCTAGTTTGGCTCCGATGAATCCCGAACTCCAGCACGCGACGAACAGGACCGACAAGGTAGCCGTCACGGCAGATCTCGAGGTCACGATCCGAGGTATACCGATCTGTTTACTCATGAGCCCGACTATACAGATCGGTATACTTTTGTCCATGGCAGAGGAATCCACACCCGAATTGACTCCGAAAGCGCGTCGCATTCTGGAGTCTGCGTCGAAGCTGTTCTACGAAAAGGGGATTCATGCCGTAGGCGTGGATACCGTCGCACTTGACGCCGGGGTCACGAAGAAGACTTTGTACGAACGGTTCGGCTCGAAAGACGGTCTCGTCGTTGAATACCTGAGGGCTCGAGATCGGCGGTGGCGAATCTTTCGCGACGAGAAGCTCGCATCAGCCGGAGCTAGCCGCGCCGAACAGTTGAGTGCGGTATTCGACGCTTCCGCCTCCTGGTCCAAGGCGAGCGGAGGCAAGGGGTGCAGCATGATCAACGCGCACGCCGAGTTCAGCGATCACTCACATCCGGTGTTCGCTGTCATCGCCGAACAAAAGCGGGAGATGTCAGACCTTTTCCGGCGCATTCTGGCGACGGACGGACTAGCCGACGAACGTCTCGTCGAGGCAATCATGCTGCTTCACGAAGGTGCCCTTGTCGCAGACGGGATCGGTATCGGCACCGACCCCTTCGGTGCCGGCCGGAACGCAGCGCTCGAATTGCTCAAAAATTCAGACTGATTCGCGCAGTTGCGTCAACAGATCACTCCCCCATCCGCTTCGCCCCCACAGTCACTCCCCCACCCGCTTCGCCCCCACCATCCGACGCGCTATCTCCAGATACCTCTCCACCAACTCGTCCGGAGACAACTCACCGTCCGGTCGGTACCAGACCGCGACGGCGACGCACATCGTCACCACGGCTCTGCTGGCGTCCTCGGGATGGTCGGCTTCGAACACGCCCGAGGCGACGCCGTCGAGGACGATCCGGTCCACCTGCTTCTGCTGTTCGTCGCGCTGGGCGATGTAACCAGCCCGGCTGTCGGGCTCCATGCTGCGGATCTCCGAGGAGGCGACGAACGACTGCTCGCGTCGAAACATGTGGAACCGCAACAGAGATTCGATCACCGCGTCGAAGCGATCGGAGGGATCGTCCCCGGCATCGAGTTCGGCGGCGCGGCTTCGCTCCAACAACTCCGTCATCACCACGGTCGCCAGACCGATCAGCAGAGCTTGCTTGGACGGGTAGTGGTGGTAGAGCCCCGGCACCGACAGCCCGGACCGCGACGCGACGTCACGGATCGAAGTCCCGTGATAGCCCTGCTCGACGAACGCCTCCAACGCCGCAGCGAGCGGTTTCGGTAGTCCCAGGTCTTCGTAATCGCGCCAGGACCCGCGTACCGGAAGCTCGTTCGTCATACCGATACCGTAGATCGCTCTTGCGCCGCCGCCGAACACGTCGGAGCCATTGGTTAGAGTCGGTGTTCACCGAAAGACAGGGACCAGTCATGATCCATGTTCGCCACACCGCGGTTGCTGCCGTGCCGGTTGATGTCGCCTTCGACTACATCGACAACTACCGCAATGTCCCGACGTGGATGTTCGGTGTTTCCGAGTTCACCCCGTTCGGAGAGTTCGATCAGGGACTCGGCGCCACGTTCGACGCGGCCATGCAGATCGGGCCGAGCACGTTGCGCTCCAAACTCGAGGTCACCGAGTGGGAGAAGAATCGGATCATCAAGCTGTCCTCGCTCGGCGGTGTATCCAACTCGTCCACGTGGGAGTTCGCCGCGATCGACGATTCCAAGACCGAGCTTTCCGTCGACTTCGCCTACAAACTGCCCGGCGGCATTGCCGGCAAGGCACTCGGCCGATTGATCGGGCCGTTCGTCGAAAACGCTGTCAAGAACAGCGAGGAAACACTGCGCCACAGCCTCGAGGAGCAGTTCGCGGCCCGCGGCGAAGGCTGAAACTACCCGCGGTCGCCTTCGAGTCCCAGCGCGTTGGCCCACACCTGAGTAGCCGTCTTGACGACGTCCTCGAACGGGACGGGGTTGCCGTCGGCGCCAGGTTCCTCGGAGACGAATGAACTGTAGGCAAGACGGCTCACCATCGCCGACAGTGCTCGGGAAGCCAACAGCGGGTCCAACGAGGCGTCTGCCTTGCCAGCTGCTTGCAAGCGTTCGATGGCTCGGGCATTGCGAGAAATGAAGGTCTCGGCTCGGTCCCGACGCAGTTTCGCGAAGGCCGGGTCGATGTGCGATACCTGCTCGAGTAGGCCCATGAGTTTGGCGTTGCGGCGAAAAGCCGTCAGGTAGGCACGGTTGCTCGATTCGAGGACCGCATACGGATTGTCGACGTCGCGGACCCGTCCCATGCCTGGGTGCAGCATGTCTTCCTGCGCGACGTCGAGAACTGCGGCGAAGATCTGCTCTTTGTTGTCGAAGTAGGTGTAGAACGTGCCGGTGGAGCAGTTCGCTTCCTTGGTGATGTCCGTGAGACGGGCGTCGAGATACCCTGCGCGCTCGAACACCGTTCGAGCCGCTGCGACCAGAGAAGCCCTGGTCCGGACGCCGCGGGCAGTCACCGGCAGGTCACGCAGAAGCTCCGTCGCAGCCATGGATGGTGGCGGACGGTCTTCCCAGTTCTCCTGAGGTTCGGCGCGAGAGGTCACCAGCTACTTATACGGCAAAGCCGGCGACATCTCGGCATCGGCGTCAGGTGATGGTGATTCCTCCGTCGACGGCGATGGTCTGACCGGTGACGTATCCGCCGGCCTCGGACGCGAGCCACACCATGGTGGCCGCGAGCTCTTCCGGATCGCCCATGCGGCCGAGGATCAGGCGCGGAGCCATCGCGTCCAAGTAACCGTCGTTGTATTGGTCTGTCATTTCCGACTTGAAGAAGCCGGGCGCGATCGCGTTGACGCGAATGCCCTTGCGCGTTCCCCACTGCTGTGCGAGGTCGCGGGTCAATCCGACGACGCCTGCCTTGCTCGCCGCATAGGCGGCCTGTGGGAGTCCGGCGGTCGTCAATCCGAGAATGCTCGAGATGTTGACGATGGAGCTGCCCGGGAGCATGACGCGGCCGCAGGCCTGCGCTGCCCAGTAGGACCCATTGAGGTTGATGTCGATGACGGCGCGGAACTGGTCCGGGGTCTCGCGGGTCGCCGGAACGGCAGTTCCGACGCCGGCATTGTTGACCAGCACGTCCACGCGGCCGAACTTCTCCATCGCGGCGTCGACCATGTTCTGAGCCTGAGCCGGATCGACGATGTCGGTGGCCACGCACAATGCTTCGCGGCCTGCGTCACGCACGAGCTTGGCCGTGTCTTCGAGCTTGTCGACGCGGCGAGCAGCGAGGACGACGTCCGCGCCGGCCTCTGCTGCGGCTTTCGCAAACGCCACCCCGAGGCCCGACGACGCACCGGTCACGATGACCACTCGATCGGTCAGAGAGAACTTGTCGAGAACAGACATGCGCGGTGATGCTCCTGTGTCGTCGGGTTCGGGAAGTGGCGGTTGCAGTGACGTATCGACTGCAGTTGCGAAATTACAGGCCGAGATCGCGGCCGATGAGTTCCTTCATGATCTCGTTGGATCCGGCCCAGATCTTGGTGACGCGGGCGTCCATCCACGCGCGAGCGGCGCGGTACTCGGTCATGAAGCCGTAGCCACCGTGCAACTGAACGCAGTGATCGAGGACCTCGTTCTGCACCTGCGCGGTCCACCACTTAGCCTTCGCGGCGTCGATGGCGGTCAGCTCGCCGGCAGCGTGTGCCGCGACGCAGTTGTCGACGTAGGCCTGGGTGACCTCGATGCGGGTGACGAGATCCGCGAGAAGGAATTTGTTCCACTGCAGCGAGCCGATCGGCTGACCGAAAGCCTTGCGGTCCTTGGCATATTGCAGCGTCTCTTCGAGGATCGGAGCGGCGTGCGCGATGTTGGACACCGCAGCGCCGACGCGCTCCTGCGGCAGCATTTCCATCATGTGGATGAAGCCGCGGTCGATCTCACCGATGATGTTGGTGGACGGCACGCGAACGTTCTCGAAGAACAGTTCGGCGGTATCGGACTCGTGCTGGCCGACCTTGTCGAGCTTGCGTCCGCGCTCGAAGCCTTCCATGCCGGTCTCGACGGCAAAGAGGGTGATGCCCTTGGACTTCTTCTCGGGACTGGTCCGAGCCGCCACGATCACGAGGTCGGCGTTGTAGCCGTTGGTGATGAAGGTCTTGGAGCCGTTGATGATCCAGTCGTCGCCGTCCTTGACCGCAGTGGTCTTGAGCGAGGCGAGGTCGGATCCACCGGAAGGCTCGGTCATGCCGATGGCCGTCAGCATCTCACCGGTGCAGAACTTGGGCAGCCAACGCTGCTTCTGCTCTTCGGTGGTGAGCTGAACGAGGTAGGGAGCAACGACGTCGGCGTGAATGCCGAAGCTCGAGGCAACAGCTGCACTGGCGCGCGAGAGCTCTTCGGCCAGAACCGCGTTGAAGCGGTAGTCGCCGGCTTCGCTTCCGCCGTACGCCTCCGGAACCTCGAGTCCGAGGAAGCCGTTGCGTCCCGCTTCGAGCCAGATTTCACGATCGATGAAGCGCTGGTCGATCAGCTTCTCTGCGACCGGAAGGATGTTCCGGTTGACGAATTCGCGAGCAGATTCGCGAAATGCCTCGTGATCGGGTCCGTACAGAGTGCGACGCATGACGAGTTGCTTCCTTTCGGCGTGGCAATGCCACACGTAACGATGTTCCTAAGCATTCGCTTAGAATCTAAGCACCTGCTTATAGTGAATCGAGAGCGGGATATTGTCAACATCGAAATCCGTCACACCTGGAGGAAACCGTGAGCGATTCACCTGACGTGGTGATCAGCCCCTCCAAAGCTGCGGCCCGTATCCGCGCGGCAGCCGTGGACGCTTTTGCCTCTGCCGGCTACGGCGGCACCACCACCCGTGACATCGCCGCGCGACTCGACATGAGTCCCGCCGCCATGTACCCGCACTACCGCTCGAAAGAAGAGCTGCTTTTCGCGATCAGCTTCGAAGGCCACACCGAAGCGTTGAAGGTGGTCGAGGGCGCCGACCGACCTGGTGAAGAACCGTCCGTTCGTTTGCAGGAACTGATCAGCACCTTCGCCAGTTGGCAGGCCGGGCACCATTCACTCGCTCGCGTTGTCCAGTACGAACTCACTGCCCTCACACCAGAGCACTACCGAACCGTCGTCGCGCTTCGCCGCAGCACGACGCGGGTGGTCCGGGAGGTTGTCGATGCCGGCGTGCAGTCGGGCGATTTCACGATCCCCGATGCCGAAGGCGTCACCCTCGCCTTGATGTCCCTGTGCGTCGACGTGTGCCGCTGGTTCCCGGCCGGCAACTACACGAATCCGGAAGACATCGGAAAACTGTACGGAGACCTGGCATTGAGGATGGTGGGCGCCGCCCGAATCAGGTGACGCCGACCGCAGAAAGGACTCGGCCAGTGGCCAACCGCACCTATCTCTACTCGACCCCTGTTGCCCCGCATGAGAATCCGGCTGCCGCTCGCACCCGTGGACTCAAAGGAATCTCGGAGTGGTCGTACGCGATACCACTGGTCCCCCGGATCCTTGTGTCCGTGAATCCGCTCCCCCGCCAGTCGATCATCTGGGACGACACCCCCGACCTGATCGCGGTCACCGCGCCCTGTGGTCCTGGTATCGCCCGGCTCGAAGACTTCCTCGGCCGCATCGATCACCCCGCACTCGGCACGATGGCCGGCGATGCGCTGCGTTTCCTGCACAGCCACACCGAACCCGACCACTACTTCGTCCTCGAGTGCGGCGAGATCTTCGACATGGACGACGAACCGTTCGCCGAACAGGGCGCGGCCCTGATGACCGGTCTGGCGGACATCGACGCCGAGATGGAGGCGGCTCTGGCCACACTCGCACCCGCCAAGCCGCGCTTCTGGGAGCGGCTGTTCACGCCGACTCAGGAGAGCGTCGAGGAACCGCTACGCGAGCTCGGCCTCGGTTACTGGTCCGAGACCCTGTACTTCGATCTCGACGTCCCTCGATAAGAGCACCGGCGCAACCAAAGGTTTCAGACCGGGTGGTCCGCAAACAGGTACCCTCGGATTTCGTGTCCGACTACGCCACCGATCTGCCAACCGCTGCGTCCACCGTCCTCGGCGGTTGGGGTCGCACAGCCCGAACTACCTCGCACGTCGTTTCGACCCCTGATGTAGAGGCGATCGCTAAGGCCGTCGCCCGCGTCGCAGACGACAACGCGGACAAGCCGTTGCACCTCCGACGTGGAGTCATCGCTCGTGGTCTGGGCCGGTCTTACGGAGACAACGCGCAGAACACCGGCGGCTTGGTCATCGACATGACCGCCTTCCGTCGAATTCACAAGATCGATGCCGAGTCCCGTCTCGTGGAGATGGACGCGGGAGTCTCTCTCGATCAGCTGATGCGCGCGGCACTACCGTTCGGCCTCTGGGTCCCGGTTCTCCCCGGAACACGCCAGGTAACCATCGGCGGAGCGATCGCCTGCGATATTCACGGCAAGAACCACCACGCCGAGGGCAGCTTCGGAAATCATGTCCGCTCGATGAATCTGCTCACTGCTGACGGCAGTATCCGAACATTGGAGCCGCATGGCCCGACATCCGAGCTCTTCTGGGCTACCGTCGGCGGGATCGGACTGACCGGGATCATCCTGCGCGTCACCCTCGAGATGACGCCGACCGAAACGGCGTATTTCGCCAACGACGGCGCTCTGACCGCGAGTCTTGATGAAACCGTCGCTTTTCACAGCGACGGCAGCGAAGCCGACTACACGTATTCGAGCGCCTGGTTCGATGCAGTCAGTGCGCCGCCGAAGCTCGGCCGGGCCTCGATCACGCGTGGTTCGTTGGCGACCGTCGACCAGCTTCCGCTGAAATTGCAGAAGAATCCGTTGAAATTCGATGCGCCACAACTGTTCACGACACCGGATGTTTTCCCCAACGGCTTGATGAACAAGCTTTCGGCGTCAGCGATCGGCGAGTTCTACTACCGCACCGGCGGCAACTACGTCGGGAAGGTGCAGAACCTGACGCAGTTCTACCATCCGCTCGACCTCATCGGTGAGTGGAACCGTGCCTACGGGTCCAAGGGATTCCTGCAATACCAGTTCGTGGTGCCCGTCGACGCGGTGGACGAATTCAAGAGCATCATCCGCGATATCCAGCGTTCGGGACACTACTCAGCTCTCAACGTCTTCAAACTTTTCGGCGAGGGAAACGCAGCGCCACTGAGCTTTCCGATGTCCGGGTGGAACGTCGCCTTCGACTTCCCGATCAAGTCCGGCCTGGGTGAGTTCGTCGCTTCCCTCGACAAACGGGTACTCGAATTCGGCGGTCGCCTCTACACCGCCAAGGACTCTCGGACTACCGCAGCAAGCTTCCACTCGATGTATCCGCGAATCGACGAGTGGATCCAGATACGCAGAAATATCGATCCGACAGGTGTTTTCGTGTCCGACATGGCCCGAAGACTCGAATTGGTCTGAGGCGCCGCTCAGTCCGAGATCTCACCCAACCGACGCTCCAGGTAGGCCCGCTCCGGTTCCGTACCAACGAGTTTCAGAGCTTGTCGGTACGCGGATGCCGCTGCGTCGGTGCGCCCCAACCGAGCAAGTAGTTCGGCTCGTGCAAGGTGATACGGATGGTAGTCGGCAAGTTTGGGCTCCGCTGCCAGTTCCTCCAGCGCAGTCAGCCCGACTTCCTCGCCGTCGCGCATCGCCAACGCTACTGCCCGATTGACGGCCACGACCGGCGACGGAGTCAGCGTGAGGAGCACTCCGTAGAGAGCGCAGATCTGTGGCCAGTCGGTGCTCTCCACATCTGCGGCCTCGTCGTGCAATGCGGCGATGGCGGCCTGCACCCCGTACGGCCCCGGCGCTCCCCCGGTCAACGCGACCACGACGAGGTCGCTGCCTTCCTCGATCATCGGCTGGTCCCAACACCCGCGATCCTGGTCTTCGAGGAGCACGATCCCGCCGGCGGCGTCGGTACGGGCATCCCGACGCGCGTGGACGAGAAGCATCAATGCAAGCAATCCGGCGATCTCGCGCTCATCGGGAAGCAATGCGCGCAAGATCCTCGCCAGCCTGATCGCCTCCACCGCCAGGTCGACGCGTTGCAGATCCGGACCCGAACTCGCTGCGTACCCCTCGGTGAACACCGAATAGATCACCTGCAGAACACCGGGCAGACGCTCCGGGAGTTCTTCGGCGCTGGGAGTTCGGAAGGGAATCCGAGCCTGACGGATTTTCTTCTTCGCACGCACGATCCGCTGCGCCATGGTCGCCGAAGGCACGAGGAAGGCCCGAGCGACTTCGGGCGTCGTCAACCCGCCGAGGCAACGCAAGGTGAGTGCGATTCGGTCGTCCTCGGCCAGCGCTGGGTGCGAGCAGGTGAAGAACAGCTGCAACCGCTCGTCGGGAAGTTCTCCGTCGACCGTGGGCGGCGCCGGGTCGGCACGATCGGCGTCCACCTGCATCACCGCCAATCGCGCCGCATAGGCCTGATCACGACGAAGCCTGTCGACGGCTTTACGACGCGCCGTGGTCAGCAGCCAGGCGCCCGGTTTAGCCGGCACTCCGTCCACGGGCCAGTGCACCAACGCGGCCTCGACGGCTTCGGAGGTGACTTCCTCGGCCAGATCCAGATCACCGAAGCGGCAGACGAGCGAGGCCAAGAGTCGTCCGCGTTCCTCCCGGAACACTGACTCGATGGAGTTCTCGGCCTGCTCGTCCACGGCGAATCAGTCCCCGAACCCGGCCAGTGGACGCACCTCGACGCTGCCGCCGTCGCGCGCGCCGGGGCACCGCGCGGCCCATGAAAGCGCCGCATCCAGATCGGGAACGTCGATGACGTCGTAGCCGCCGAGGATTTCACGGGTTTCTGCGAAGGGTCCGTCGGTGACGGTCTTTTCTCCGGACTGCGAGACCCGAACCGTCGTCGTAGTCGTCAGGTCGGCGAGGGCATCGCCGGACACCCAGATCCCGGCATCCTTCATTTCCTTGTCGTATTGCTGCCAGTCCTCGAACGTGCACTGGGGTTCGGTGTCTCCGCCGGGTGCGGTGTAGATGAGCAACATGTACTTCATGACTGACTCCTTGGTCTGTTGTTTTTCTTGCGGCTTTCTTGCCTTACAACATGACGACGAACGGTTCTCCCCGGAATCGACAGGCGACTCGAAAAAACTATTGGCGAGTTCGGCCGAGGCGCTGCCGTTAGGCTGAGTGTATGACCGAACGCGACCGGGACGCCGCTGGGAAACCCCTCAATTCGCGGCCCCGTGACGGACTCGGACGTCCACTGCCACGCGACGCAGCGGGCGGTGTCCCGCGCATTCCGGACGATGTACGCCTGCCACCAGACGAGTCGATCACCGAGGCGCAGCGCCTCCTCGACCACGGCATGCCTTTCCACGCACACGAGATTCTCGAAGGAACGTGGAAAAGCGCGCCGCCCGAGGAACGTGACCTGTGGCAGGGACTGGCTCAGTTGGCCGTCGGGCTCACCCATCTGCTTCGGGGCAACAACACCGGCGCCGTCTCACTCCTCGGCCAGGGTCACGACCGCATCAGGCACTACGAGGTCGAGAGTCCGCACGGCCTCGATATCCCCGGTCTACTGACGTGGTCCGAGCACCTGCTCGCCGAAATCGATCGCCCCGGCGATTTCCCCGCCCCTCCGATTCCGAGGTTGAGAATCCCCTGATGCCCATCTTCCCCATGTTTCCGCTCGGCTCCGCTTTGCTACCGGGTGAGGTGTTGCCCCTGAACATCTTCGAACCTCGGTATCGCGCACTGGTCGAGAACGTTCTCGAAGCTGCCGACGGCCCACTGTTCGGAGTAGTGCTCATCGCTCGTGGCCACGAGGTCGGTGGCGGCGAATCACGTCACGACGTCGGCACTCTGGCTCGGATCGAGTCTCATGTCGCCATGGGTGCCGGGCGGTATCAGTTGTATTGCCGGACCGAAGACCGCATCCGGGTCAATCGATGGCTGCCGGACGATCCCTACCCACTTGCCGAGGTCGAATTGTGGCCTGACGAGAACAACGGAACACCAGTCACTGCTTACGAATACGACTCGCTCCTCGAGCGCATCGAGTTCATGTACGGAATGTTGGGAAAGCTCGCACTTCGGGCCGGCGAACAGACTCCGCGAATGCCCGTCCCACCGGATCCCTTGGATCCGCTGGGTTCTCGGCTGTATGCCCTCGCCAGGAGCATTCCGATGGGTGACGCCGATCGCCTGGCGATTTTGACCGCGCCAGGCGCCGACGAACGTATTCGCGCACTCTCGGAGGCAGTCGAGAACACCATCGAGGTCGCGCAGTTCAATCTCCTCTGAGCGCAACTACGCCATCGTCTGACCCATGTCGATGACGATCTTCGTCCCGGTGACCGCGCGGGAGAGGTCCGTCGCGAGGTAGACAACAGCGTTGGAGATGTCCTCGACGGTGGTGCGCGGGACGGACGTGAGCGGCCACTTGTACGAGTTCATGTACTCCGGATGAGTAGTGAGTACCTTACCGACGTTGGGATCGTTGCCCATCTCGGTCTCCACCGCGCCAGGGTGGATGGTGTTGACTCGAATGTCGAAGCTTCCCAATTCCGTTGCAGCAGTGCGAGCCAAACCCACGAGGCCGTGCTTGGCCGCCGAGTAGTGCGCGCAGCCGGGCGCTTCGGCGACGCCGGCAGCACTGCTCACAATCACGATGGAACCACCGTTGCCGGCTTCGATCATTGCAGGAACCGCAGCTGTCATCGTGCGCCAGACACCATTGAGATTGATGTCCACCAGCGTCGACCACTGCTCTTCAGGCATCTCCCAGAAACGGTTCCACGTAGCGATGCCCGCATTGGCAATCACGACGTCGAGGCGACCGAACTTGTCGACGCCCGACGCCACCGCCGCACGCAGTGCCTCGAGGTCACGGACGTCCGCTACAGCGGTGACGATCTCGCGCCCCTCCGCTCGCACGAGACGAGCCGTTTCTTCGAGGTCGGCTTCAGTCGCGGCCGCGTAACCCACGTCTTCGGACACCGACGCGCACACGTCGACAGCGATGACGTCTGCACCTTCCTGCGCGAGTCGAATCGCGTGATTGCGTCCCTGACCCCGCGCTGCACCGGTGATGAAAACGACCTTGCCTGCCAACAGTTGTGTCATGGCCGGGACGTTAGACGCTGATGTGGCCCGCTGCCTCCGAGTTCCCGCTCGACGGGAATCAACCGTCGACGATGACGACGTGAAGATTCCTCGGACCATGGACACCTTCGACGCGCTCGAGTTCGATGTCGGAGGTCGCCGACGGGCCGCTGATCATGGTGGCGGGGCGCTCCGGTGTCAGCTTCGCAATCGCCTCCGGCACTCCCACTTCCACACTGCTGCGATACACGACGCAGATGTGTGTGTCCGGTACCAGCGTCAACGCACGGCGTCCCTGCGATGGACCGGCGTCGAGGAAGATGGTGCCGGTTTCGGCGCACGATACCTTCGAGCCGGTAACAACGGCGTCGAGGTTCTCGAGTTCAGGAGCCGGTACGTCCGGGCTGTCCACCACCAGCGTTCCGTCGAATCCGGCTACCCATGATCGGTCGAGGCCGGCGGGGATCCCCAGACTGTGTAGTCCGTGCTCTCTCAGTATTCCGGCGACGGCCTCGGCGATTTCTGTTGCAGCGCAATGGTGAACGTGCGCCTTGTAGTCCACCAGACGGTCGACGAACAAATCGATGAGTTCCTCGTCGGACATGGTTCTGCCAGTCCGGTAGTTTCGCGGTATCTCGCCTTCGCGGGCGGGCGCCAAGGTGATGGCATCACGAATGCGTCCGAGCACCACTTCACGTGAATTCATCTGTCCGCCTTCCCGTCACGACGAGCCTCGTCCAATGCCGCGCGGCCTTCGTCGGAGTCCCACCAGGATCGGAAGGTCTGCTTGGGCGGTGCGGGAATGTCTCTGGCAGCTGTCCAACCGTTCAATGGAGGTGGCAACGTAGAGATCTTCCCTTTCCTGCCGGCCACGACGCGTCCGAGCCCGGCAGCTTTCTGAGCCAACGTCCACCGGCCCTCGGTCGACATCGCCAGAGAGGCGGCTTTCATCGCCAAAGACTCTGCCGTGACACCAGATTGCTCGACCTTCTGGTGCCGCAATTCGACGAGCAGCGAGGGTATGTCGATCTTGACCGGGCAGGCGTCGAAGCACGCACCGCACAGACTCGAGGCAAAGGGAAGCGTCGAGTTGGGATCGTCTTTGCCATGCATGCCCGCGAGCTGCGGAGTCAGCACCGCGCCGATCGGTCCCGGATAGGTCGATCCGTAGGCGTGACCGCCGGTGCGCTCGTAGACCGGGCACACGTTCAGACACGCCGAGCACCGTATGCAGCTCAGGGCTTCCCTCCCGATCTTGTCGGCAAGCGCGGCAGTCCGACCGTTGTCGAGGAGGACCAGGTGGAACTCCTGTGGACCGTCGTCGGGCGTGACGCCGGTCCACATGGAGGTGTACGGGTTCATCCGCTCCCCCGTCGAGGACCGCGGCAGCAATTGCAGGAAGACCTCCAGATCCTGATACGTCGGCAGAATCTTCTCGATGCCCATCACGGTGATCAGTGTTTTCGGCAGGGTCAGGCACATTCGCCCGTTGCCCTCCGACTCCACGACGGTCAGAGTGCCCGTGTCCGCGATGCCGAAATTGGCGCCGGAGACGGCGACCGGCGTCGTCATGAACTTGTGGCGCAGAAACTTTCGTGCAGCAGCGGCAAGTTCGGCCGGGTTCTCCCCGAGGTTGGGGTCGACATCTGGCATCTCACGAAGGAATATCTCCCGAATCTCGGACCTGTTGCGATGGATCGCGGGAACCAGGATGTGCGACGGTTTGTCGTGGCCGAGTTGGACGATCAATTCCGCGAGATCGGTCTCGTAGGCGGTGATTCCGTGGGCTTCGAGATGCTCGTTGAGACCGATCTCCTGCGTGGCCATCGACTTGACCTTGATGACCTCGTCGGAGCCGGTGGCTTTGACAAGTTCGGTCACAATGGCGTTGGCCTCGTTGGCATCCGCCGCCCAATGCACCTGCCCACCGCGCGCGATGACTGCAGCCTCGAACTGTTCGAGCAGTTCCGGCAACCGCGCCATGACGTCGGCCTTGATCGCCGAACCCGCGTCACGCAGCTCTTCCCAATCGGGCAGCTCTCCAGTCACGTTGATGCGCTTGGCACGGATGGTGTGCGTCGCCTTGCCGATATTGCGTCGCAGTTGCGCGTTGGCCAGCTCGTGATGTGCTGCGACGGGGAATTTCTCAGTACCTCGCAGGAACCCTGCACCCTCGGGCGACCTCGGCGGGAAGCTGGGCAGACCCAGCGTCACAGCGCTCATGCGTGCACCCGGCTTTCCACCGACGCCAGAATCTCCGCGAGGTGAATGGTCTTGGCGCCCATCTGCAGTCGTGACATACCGCCACCGATGTGCATGAGGCAGGACGAGTCTCCGGCGCTGCAGAATTCGGCGCCGGTGTCCGCAACGTGGCGAATCTTGTCCGCCAGCATGGCCGTCGAAGTCTCCGCATTCTTGATGGCGAAGGTGCCGCCGAATCCACAGCAGGAATCTGCTTCGGGGAGTTCGACCAGATCGATGTCGCGGACGTTGCGCAGCAACTGAAGTGGCTTGTCCCCCACCCTCAACATGCGCAGTGAGTGACAGGTCGGGTGATAGGTGACTCGGTGCGGGAAGTACGCGCCCACATCGGTGACCCCGAGAACGTCCACGAGGAATTCGGAAAGCTCGTACGTCTTTGCCTTCACGGTCTGCACCTGTCCACACAGCGACGCGGTGCCGTAGCGCTCGGCGACCATCTCGTGTTGATGACGGACCGAGCCGACGCACGACCCCGATGGTGCGACAACGGCGTCGATCGACGCATCACCGAAAGTATCGGCGTAGTTCGCGACCAGCGGTAGTGCGCCCGGCTGATAGCCGGTATTGACGTGCATCTGCCCGCAGCAGGTCTGCCCGGACGGAAACACGACGTCGTGCCCGAGACGGGTGAGCAGGAGGGCGGTGGCCTTGACGGCGTCGGGAAACATCGTGTCCCCGATGCAGGTGGCGAACAGCGCTACTCGCATGTGGTTCCCCGCAATCTGTCGGTGTGGTCTGACCACAGTAATACATCCCCGGACAGGCCACCCCATAAACGGCGTCCACCCGGTTATGCTCTTGCCTCATGCCGACCGAGCCGAGCCCGCGAGCGTGGGAACAAGTACTGAGCCACCTCGAACGTCGGCTCGTTTCAGGCGAGGTGTCTCCTGGCCAGCGCCTGCCGGGAGAGAGAATTCTGGCAGCAGAGTTGGGCGTCGGACGGTCATCGGTCCGAGAAGCGTTGCGGGTCATGGAAGCACTCGGCCTCCTCAAGGCGCAGACTGGATCCGGCCCGACGTCCGGCGCGATGATCGTCGCCAAACCGACCGGCGGCATGACCATGCTGATGCGGATGCAGGTTGCAGCACAGGGCTTTCCGGTATCGGACGTAGTGAAGACACGACTCGTGCTCGAATCCGAGGTGATGCAATCCCTGGCATCGCGGACCCCGACACCCGACCTCCGCGCGGCCGTCGAACTGCTCGACTCGATGGAGGACGCAGCTCTCTCGGCCGAGGAATTCTTGCTACTCGACGCACAGTTCCACGTGGCGCTCGCCGACGCGGCGGGCAATCAGGTGATCGCAGCCATGATGACCGGCCTGCGCGAGTCCATCGAGGACTACGTTCTCGCGGGCGTCCAGATCGACAGCTGGCCGAGCACCTGCATGCGACTGCGTGACGAACACCGAGGATTGGTGGATGCGGTCAACGCGGGTGACGGCGAACTCGCACGTCAGCGCATAGTCGGACACATCCGCGGTTACTACTCGGAAAGCGCGCACTCCAGCCGGTGACAGGGGGCGGTAATTGCGCCTCCAGAAGTCGTGTACTGTTGGTTTCACACCGACGCGGGGTGGAGCAGCTCGGTAGCTCGCTGGGCTCATAACCCAGAGGTCGCAGGTTCAAATCCTGTCCCCGCTACAAAGAAGAGGCCCGTAGATTGCGAAAGCGACCTACGGGCCTTTTGCTGTGCGCCTTTATTAACCGCCGGGGGTTAATAAAGGCGCACAGCAGTGGTTCACACCACCACGTTGTGAAAATCGATCTCTGCGGCCAGCATGCCCGAGAACCACCGATCCAGGTCCTCGTCGGTGACGGACTTCGGCATGGCGTCCACTTCGCACGCCAGCACCGCCACCTGGGACACGAACGGCGGAGCGACATGCATGTCCACCCAGTCCTGCAACGCTGGTTCGCGATCTACCTTCACTGCCGCCGCCTCCCGGCACCACGACAGATACAGGGTTTCCGCGGCGTACATGCCCACCAGCGCCGCCGCCCTGCCCTCTTCGCGAGCGAGAGTCAAGGCGTGCGTCGACAGCACGGCCGACTCCTCGACCAGCGCCGCTGCGTCACCCTCGTACGGGAAGCGGGAACGCAACTGCGCGAAATACTCGCGCTGCTCGCCCACCAGGTTCGACATCGACGTCACGTGGTCGAGCGCGTCGTCGAGCGTCGGGGATTCGGCGACCACCAACCCCAACACCTTGACGGCCGTCAGTACAAATGCCTCTTCGATCACGAGGTACCGGCGGAATCCCTCATCACTCAACGTCCCGCCGATGGTGTCCTCGATGAATGGAACCGCCCGCGCGGCAGCGAGATTACTCTGCTGCCGCGCGAGCAGGTCTGAGGAGCGACTCATTCGCCGGCGACCCAACTGATCAAGCCGTCGAACAGGTCGGTGTATCCGGGCCACTGCTCACAGAACTCCGGCGGAGCCCAGTGCGGCGAGCAGTCCGAGGTGAAGACGATCGAGCGTCCGGCGCCGTATTCACCGGCAGCGACAAGCGGATCGCCGTTGATGGTGGCGGGAACCACGGCACCGTCCTTCGCGACGACGCGGTTGTATCCCAGGAGCGCCGGCCAGGAATCGCCGGCACCACCGAGAGCCGGGTGAGCAGCATCGACGACGGTGGGAACGATCCCAGCCGGTGTCTCGACGCGATCGTCTTCGGCCAGCATCGTCACGGGCAGTACCTCGGCGATCGCGGTCTGGCGGAAAGCTGCTCGCGCCTGGAACCCGGAGAACGAGAGGTAACCACCGATCATCATCAGTGAGCCGCCGGCGTTCACCCAGTCACGAAGCGCGACAAGGCGATCCTCGCCGGCGCGGAACTGGTCGAACACGCCGGGAGCCAGCTGCAGCGAGTTCGCTCCGATGTCGGAGAGAACGACGACGTCGAACTGCGACAGTGCTTCTGCGGTACCGGGGAACTGCGTCGGCACCAGGTGTGCGGGCATGTGTGTCACGTCGTGGCCACGTGAGGTGAGCGCATCCCGAAGCGGGCCGACTCCCTCGACGTAGGAATGGACACTGAACTCGTCGACGCCCTTGACGTGCGTCGACGTCGTCATCCAGCTCTCGCCGGCGATCAGTACTCGTTTACCCATGACTGCTTCTGTTTCCTTTCGCGGCCTGCTCGAAGAGCGACCTCGGGTTGTCTCGCATCAATGCGGACACTTGCTGGGGATCTACGCCTGCGCGCACCAATCGGGCGGCGAAGGCGAGTGGTACGTAGGAGAATCCGTTTCCGCCGTGCTTTCTGAGCATTGATTTGAGGAAGAGGTCGTGACTGAGCAGGAGCTGTGATGCGTGACCGGAGGTGACCAATCCGGCTACCGCAGTGGCTGTTTCCGCCGGATGCGGAGAAAGACCCTCGCCGGGGAAATCGAAAGGCATCCCGATCATGTCGAACTCGAGAAAGACACCGCGGTCGGCGAGCGATCGTTGGTAGTCGGCGTCGTGTCCGGACGGGTCCATGTGGCACAGGACCACTGCTTGCGGATCGACGCCCATCTCGTCGACCACGATGTCGACGACGTGATGTCCCACGCGCTGCCAGCCCGGAAGGTGGACGAACAGGGGCACGTCCACCTCGCGCTGGGCGATGCATGCCGCCCGCAACGCTTTCGCCTCGTTCTGAGTGAAGAGCGGGGAGACTCCGATCTCCCCGATCACGCCAGGAGCCAATTCCTTTGCCGGATCGAACTCCTCGACGAGCGAACCTGCCAGATCGTCGACACCGAGTTCGTGGACCTCGACCGGATGGGTCGTCTCGAGGTACCACCCTGAACCCATGATCACTCGCACGTCTGACTTTCGCGAGAACTCCGCCAACTTCTCCGGTGCCCGGCCCAGTCCCGGCGGTGTCAGATCGACGATCGTCCGACCACCGAGGCGGGCGAAGTCCGCAAGGTCTTCCACCACGGCCGATCCGTCGTCGACTCGACAATTGTCGAGACTGTAGTACGGATTGTCGTGAAGAAGCCAGGCATCCTCGGCGCGTACCGGACCGGCCAACCGCTGTGCCACAACCGGATCCGGGGCCTCGGTGTACGCACCGGTGACGTCGTTGTGCAGATGTTCGTGTGGGAGAACCAGTCCGAGTTCCGAGCTGTCCACAGTTCCCGTGACAGTACGAACCTTGCTCATGAGCGTGCGGGCCCCGACGGTGCGGACTGCAGGTGTCGCCACAGCGCGCTCAGCGTGTGTCCGCGCATGTTGATCCAGATGGCCAGTAGCAGAACGACACCGGTGATGATCGGCGTCAGGAACGGGCTCACGCCGAGCAGGGTCAATCCGTTGGCGATGATTCCGGTCAGGACGGCGCCGATGACGGTACCGATCACGGTGCCGCGACCGCCGAAGAGATTGGTGCCACCGAGAACCACCGCGGTGATCACGGTGAGCTCGAATCCCGTTGCGGAGTTGGCCGAACCCGAGCCCAGTCGAGCCGCGATCAGCAGTCCCGCGATGCCGGCAGCCAGGCCGGTGAAGACGAGCGTCATCATGAGCACACGACGCGTGTTGACACCGGACCGTCGTACGGATTCGACGTTGGAACCGATACCGGTGACGTAGCGCCCGAAGCGCATGCGGTTGAGCGCAATTGCTCCGATGACCACGACGACGAGAGCAATCCAGGCGCTGGCGGAGAACCCGAGGAATTCCGAAGTTCCGAGCTTCGCGAAGTAGGTGTCGGCCGGAACCGGAACGGAGAATCCTTCGGTCCGATACAGCGCGATACCGCGAATGACGGACATCGTCGCCAGGGTCACGATGAACGGCGGAATACCCTGATAGGCAGCGAGCCATCCGTTGACCAGGCCCCAGGCCGCACCCATCACCGGGGCGGCGACGAAGACCAGGGACGAATCGACGCCGGCCTGGATAAGCTCGGCACTCATCGCCGCGACGAACGCGACGATCGCACCGACGGACAGGTCGATCTGACCTGCCGTGATCACGAAAGTCATCGCCACCGCGATGATCAGAACCGGAGCGATCTGGGTTGCCAGGTTCGACAGGTTCGTGAATGTCAGGAACGACGACGTGGTCGCCGAGAAGACGGCTGCGACAGCAACTGTCACCGCCAGCATCGCGAGGGTGGGCTTGTTGACGCTGTCCCACAAGGAGGGTTTCGCGGCGAGCTTGCGCTCGATCGGCGCCTGGGTCTTCTCGAGAGTGGTCATGCCGTGGCTCCCTGTGTTGCTGCCGATGTCCGTTGCGGCACCGGAGTTCGAGTGATGAGTCCGACGAGGGACTCGATGTTGAGGTCGCCGATCGGAACGTCGTCGACACTCTGCCCCTCGTACATGACCGTGATTCGGTCACACACGCGGAACAGGTCCTGCAGGCGGTGTGTCACGAGAATGACGCCCACGCCGGCCGCTGCGACGTCCGTGATCAGCTTGAGCACCGACTCGACCTCGGCGACGGCAAGCGCTGCGGTGGGCTCGTCGAGGATCAGTACGTCTGGGCGGAAGGAGACTGCGCGGGCGATCGCGACGGTTTGCCGCTGTCCGCCGGACAGTTGCCCGATCTCCTGGTAGGTCGACTTCACCTTGACATGCAGGTCGGCAAGAATGTGAGCCGCCTTCTCGTGCATGGCATGCCGGTCGAGGAAGGGGCCTTTTCGCGGTTCTCTGCCGAGGAACAGGTTGCTGGCGACGTCCAGCGTGTCGCACAGAGCCAGATCCTGGTAGACGATTCCGATCTTTTTCTGCTGGGCGTCGAGAGGCGTCGAAAAGCGCACTGGTTCACCGTTGACGCGCATTTCGCCACCGTCGTGCTGAACCGCACCGGCGAGAATCTTCATCAGAGTGGACTTACCGGCGCCGTTGTCGCCGACCACTCCGAGTACTTCACCCTTCGCCAGCCGAAGGTCCACTCCTTGAAGGGACTTCACCGGTCCGTACGACTTGGTGATGCCCGAGAGTTCGATCAGTGGAGGTGCCATGATTACTTCTCCAAGTAGTACATGTAGTCGGCCACGTTCTCCGGGGTCACGATCTGGGTGGGAACCGGGATGTTTGCCGGAGCGCCGCGTCCGCAAGCCAGGTCGATTGCCGAATTCATTGCCTCATGGCCGAATTCGAAGGTGTTCTGCTGGACCACGCCTTTAAGCCAACCGGCTTTGAGTCCGCCTACCGCCTGATCCGAAAGATCCCAACCGACTGCTTCGATGCGATCCTGCGCCTTCTGACTGTTGACCGCCGCGACGAGACCGATCAGTGCCGGCTCACCGGTTGCGTAGACGTACTTCATGTCGCCACCGCCGGTCAGCAGGTTCTCCGCCGCGGTCTGTGCGTTCTCCTGAATGTTACGTCCGTCCACGACGGTGCCGACGGTCATTCCGCGGCCGGTCACGGTCTCCGTGAAGCCCTTCTGCCGCTCCAACTGAACAGTGCTGTTGAGCGCGCCGACGATACCGACCGTTCCGGTGTTGTTCGCGACGTCGGCCAAGGTGTTTCCGATCTTGGCACCACCCTCGGCGTTGGCCGTACCGACCTGAGTCGACAGTGCCGGATCGTCGATGGTCGCGTCCACCGCGACGACGGGGATGCCCGCGTTCTTGGCCTTGACCACCGACGGCTTGATTCCGTCCGTGTCGATTGCATCGACGATGATCGCGTCGACTCCGGCGGCGATCAGATTGTCGAAGGCGTTGGCCTGCGCGACGGAATCGTCGTTGCCGCTGATGATCTGCAGGTCGACGCCTGCCTTGTCCGCGACGTTCTTCGCGGCATTGTTGATCTGGTTGAAGTACAGCGCCTGGAGGTTGATGGTCACCAGACCGACCTTGAGCTTGCCGTTCGTCCCGTCACAGCTTTCGGCGACCCGGGTCGGCTGCGGGATGGACGAGCCCCCCGATGCGTCCTTCGAGTCACTCGACGAAGCCGAGTCACAAGCGGTGAGCGTGAGCGCGACTGCAGCTCCCAGCGCCAGAGGCAATGCACGTTTCATCATCGAGTCTCCAAAAGGGTGTGAGGGGTCAATGTTGCTGTGAAGCTGTCCAATTCATCTCGGGTGGGGCATCCGCGGGGGCCTGCGGTGGCGCAAGCCAATGCAGCCGATGCCCCGGCGAGTCGTGCGGCGTCCACCGGTGAGCGCCCGGCGTCGACAAAAGCGATGTACGTACCGCCGAAGCAATCACCGGCCCCGACGGCATCGACGACGTCGACCACTACTGCCGGTTCGCTCGTCACCTCGCCGTCCGGTGTGGCCAGTGTCCAACCTCGCGAGCCGTCGGTCACCAGCAGGTGGGTGTGGTGCTCGGCGGCCAGAGTCTGCCACTGGTCGAAACCGATCCCGAACTCGCCTTCCCACAGGGCACGCCCTACGACGACGTGGTCGGCCAGAGCGAACGCGCGCAGTGCCGCGGCTTTGTTTTCACAACCGTCCAGATCGATTACCAGACTTACGCTTCCCGGCAATCCCTCTGGCAGGAAGCCCGCACGGTATCCGTCGAGGAACAGCCGTCCACCACCGGCAGCAGCCAATCGGGTGATGACAACCCCGATTCGTTCGGCATCGTTCGGGTCGTCCTGGCTGATGATTGAGCGATCGCCGTCCTGCGCGATGAGAACAACTGCCGTCGACAGGAACGCATCTCGCGGCGACCAACTGGTGTCGACGCCGTCTGCCTCGAGGGATTCGAGAAACTCGGTGGACCGCGCGTCCGGGCCCACGGCACCGGCAAAGATCACTTGCGCGCCCATTCTGGCCGCGGATACCGCAGCATTTGCATTCATTCCACCGTCGATCTGACTGATGGCCGTTGCCTGAACGCGCTCACCGAGTACCGGTACGTGTGGGACATGTACCGTCACATCGTTGTTGGCGTATCCACAAAAGACAATCATGGTTACTTTCCTGCGGCCCGGGACAGTTCGCGGACCTTCTCGCCTGCGACCCGTCCCCACCAGCGTCCATTGTCCTTCACCGAGGATGCAACTATGGCGCCGTCGCATTCCTTCATCAGCGCTGCGACATTGGCAGCCGTGATGCCGGATCCGATGATCACGGGAAGAACGGTGTTGTCTCGGATCACGGAAACCTCGTCGACCGAAGCGGCGTCACCGGTGCGCGAACCCGTCGCGATCAGAACATCTGCGTCGAAGAACTCGGCGTCTTCGGTCTGTTCCGCGACAGTGCGGTCCGCGACAATGGCATGCGCACCGTGCTTGACGTGCACGTCAGCGAAGATCCGGACCGGGTCGGCACCGATGCGATGGCGGAAGCGCGTCGTCTTGGCCGCCTGACCCTCGATGAATCCCTCATTGGCAATGTAGGCATTTGCCCACTGATTGACGCGCACAAAACTCGCGCCTGCCGCCCACGCTGCGGCCACTCCGCACTCGCCGGCGTTGGACAGGATGCTGACGCCGACCGCCTTGCCGAACTCGCCGACCACCGCTGCCGTGATGACTCCCATGCTGGCGGCGGTTTCGTATCCGTGTTCGCCGGGCTTGAGGAACGGTATGTCCCAGTGATTTTCGACGATCACACCGTCGAAACCGTTGTCGACATACGCGTGTGCTTCCTCGACGGCGAAGCGAGCAATTTCCGAAACCGGCTGCCCGGTGTAGTGCGGGCTGCCCGGCAGGGCCGGGAGGTGAATGGCCCCGATGAGAGATGGCGTGCCGGTGAACATCTCTGCCAGCGCCGAGGGCTTGGGCGGAAAGACTCCGAGCGGTGATGCGGTCACTTCAGCTACCCCATTCCATGCGCAAGATTTGCGCTGTATGTCCATGCACAAGATCTGCACACGATGTAATCGATTGCCTTGATGAATTAGCAGGTTATGCGATCAACACCGGGTTGTGTCAAGGATTTCACAATTCGAATTTGTAAACGATTGCCTCAATCGCGTTACATGCGGGACACTGGACCGTGCGGTTCGATAACCTCGGACCCGAATCGAGCAGAAAACGGGGGACGCATGCGCAAGGCGACCATTCGCGATGTCGCGGAACTGGCCGGGGTGTCGACGGCCACCGTGTCGCGGGCACTGTCCGGATCCCGCCCTGTCTCGGACGAGCTTGCAGCGACGATCAAACGAGCCGCGGACTCTCTCGGATACTCGGGAAACATCATCGCCAGCTCACTGCGTCGTAATCGGACGGACACTGTCGGAATGGTGGTTCCGAGTATCGCGAACCCCTTCTTCACTTCGCTGGTGGTCAACGTCGAACACGTCCTCGCTCGGCGCGGACTACAACTGTTCCTGTGCGATTCTCGTTCCGATCCCGACGTGGAAGCGCAGCGACTCAAGTCGCTCGTCTCCCGGCAAGTGGACGGAATCATCATCAGCCCGTGCCACGGCGAACTGAGTGCCGAGGCCGTCCGAGCCAGCGCGGCAACGCTTCCGGTCGTTCAACTGGACCGGTTTGCAATGGATACCCAGACGGACTGGGTCGGCGTCGACGACGACGCCGCTCAATCCCTGGTGATGGAGCATCTGTCGGAGCGTGGCGCGCAATCAGCCGCCTTCATCAGTTCCGAGCTGACCAATTCGTCAACAGAACTTCGCCGGGCCGGCTTCTTCCGCCACGCGGATCGAATGGGCATCGAAACTCGTGACGAGTGGACACAACTCGGCGAGTACTCGATCGAGTGGGGGCGCACGGCATCCAACATCATCCTGACCGGCAAAACTCGCCCCGACGCCCTGGTCTGCGCCGACGACTTGATCGCACTTGGCGTGTTGCAGACGTGTCACACATTGGGCATCGACGTTCCCGGCGACGTTCTGGTCACCGGTTTCGACAACATCCCGTTCTCCGAATTGTGCAACCCGCCGTTGACCACCGTCGGGCAGCCGCAGGAAAGAATCGCGGAAGAAGCTGTGCGACTTCTGGATCAGGCGATGAACAACTCTTCCGAGTCGACAGCCCACATCGCGCTTGCTCCTGAACTGATTGTCCGTCAGTCCACCGTCGGCCAAGCGGCGGCAACCGCACCGTAAGCAGCGATCGCATCGTCCAGTTCGGAGACCTTGACGCTTTCGTTGGCCGCATGCATCAGCGAGGGAGTGCCAGGGCCCCAGATCACGACGGGAGCACCAGGGGCGGCGGCGGCCAGTACCGAAGCGTCGGTGAAGTACGAAACCGGTTCGGTTGCAACAGGGATAGGCAGGGTGGCCAACCACGGGTCCGACGCGTCGGTACGCACACCTCCCAGATGAATCGACGTCTCCACCGAGTCGACTTCTGGTTGGGCTCGCCACCACGCGAGCAGGTCGGCGCCGTCTCCCACCGTGCGGTGATCGATCACCGCACGTGCACTGTCCGGCACGATGTTCGGAGCCGAACCCCCGCCGACCAAGCCGAGGTTCCAGGTTTCGGCACCCAGAAACGCGTCGGACGACAGCGGAAGCTCACGCCGGGCTCGGTCGACGACGTCAAGCAGTTTGAGGACGGCGTTGGTTCCTCGCTGCGGCGTACTCCCGTGCGCGGCTTTTCCTTTGACGGACACTTCGAGCCACAGTGCGCCGCGGTGCCCCAGGTTGATGCGATTGCCGGTCGCCTCGGGAACGATGACGGCCCCGACCTCGAGATTCGCAACGGCGTCGGCCGAACGAACAGCCCCGAGCGATCCGATTTCCTCGTCGCTCGTCAGCAACAGCGCGACCGGGACTCCACGTTCGAAAGCGTCGACAACCGCGGCAGTAGCGGCAACAAGGCCGGCCTTCATATCCGATGTCCCTCTGCCGAGGAACAATTCGCCGTCGACCTGTGCGGCATACGGATCGAACTCCCAGTCGGAGACAGTGCCCACCGGCACCGTGTCCACGTGGCAGGCGAACAGGAGTCTGGCTGCCGAGGGTGCAGCTTCGTTGGTGATCAAGGCCCAGGGATGATTGCCGGTCAGGTCTGACTCCACCTTCGCCTGTGGCGCACGTGAGAGAACCAACGAGACAATCGAATCCATCGCCCGCTGTTGAGGAGCGGACTCCCCCGAGACCGTGTCGAGAGCTACCAGTTCCGAGAGAAGTCCGAGGGAATCCATGTACCTATTCTTGCACTGCCACGGATTCAGTGCGCTGCCAGCTGGGCGATGACAACGTAATTGTCGTCGGTCGACTCTCCTTCGACGACATCACAATTGGCGAGGATCAGCCGTCCCGGAACCGATTCGCGCAACTCGTGAGCGCCCAGCAGCGAACCTTTGTGCAGCGGCCCGACTGTTTCGACGTCGTACTCGAGTGTGCCGTTCGGTGTACCCAGGAGAATTCGATCGCCCGGCTCCACTACCCGGAGCGCCCGGAACGGTGCTTCGCGAGTGGTGTAGTTGTGGCCGACCACGACAACTGTTTGTGTGGTCGACGTTCCCGGCATTCCGCTTTCACCCCACCACACCGGCAGTTCGTCGACGGGATTCAGTTGCTGCCCACTCTCGCCGCCGCGCATCAGTTTCTCCGAGTGCAACGGACTGCTCAGGTACGTGACCCCGGACGCAGACCTCAACTCGATCCTCTCGGGTTCTGCCGGATCGACGGTCACCGAAGCCGGTGCAGCCGCGATATGCGACTGCACCGGCGAGCGGTCAGGTAGCGATCCCGCGTTCTCGCCCGAACATCCGGATACGAGGAGGGCGAGGATCGCTACCGCCGAGAGACCGAGGCTACGCAGACGTGTTGCCCGGGCCGTCATGACGCTTGCGACGAACAACCACCGTCGTAGCTGCTGCGGCGGCAGCGCCCACGACTCCGACGCCGATCAATACAGCCGGCAGGTTGGAGTTGCTGCTACCGCTGGTGCTGCTGCTTGCGGTGTCACCGAGAGCAAGGTCGACCGGGGGCAGGCTTCCGGCGAGCGCCGGATCGCCGTCGGCATCGGTTACGTAGTAGTCGACGACGTCGAAGGCTCCCTTGTTGTTGTAGTAGCCGACCAGCTTGACGCCGGTCTTGTTCACTACAGCGGTGGTCTCGTCGACCTTCGTGACCCCGGAGCCGTCGTCAGTGTGCTCACCGATGATCACTTCACCGCCGACGCCTGTTCCGTTGTCGATCTCCTTCTCGCCCTTTGCCTTGAGCTCGTCGACGATCTTCTGCGTTGCATCCGCTTCGGCCTTTGCGGCGGCTGCAGCGGCCTGAGCTTCCTTGGCCTTTGCTGCCGCGGCGTCGGCTGCGGCCTTCGCGTCTTCGGCGGCCAGGTAGAGATCCTGCGCCTTCTTGCTCGCCGCTTCGGCAGCTTCGGCCTTCTTGGCGGCTTCGGCAGCCTTTTCGTCGGCGATGGCTCGCTTGTCGGTGGCAGCCTCGCCCGCAGCATCGGCTTCGGCCTGGGCCGTCTCCGCGGCCTTCTGCGCAGCGTCGGCATCCTTCTGCGCGGAAGCCGCAGTAGCCGCCGCTTCATCTGCGGCCTTACGGGCGGCGGTAGCAGCTTCTACCTCGGTGGCAGCTGCGGACTCGGCTGCCTTGGCCGTGGTTTCAGCGGCGGTGGCCACCTTCTGAGTTTCCTTGACGGTGATCGCGAGCTGCTTGGCGTTCCAAGCCGCGGCCAGCGCCTGAGCCTTAGCGACGGCTGCCTTCGCGAAATCCCAGTTCTTGAAGGCTTCCTCGGCTTCCTTGTTCTTGTCCGCAACCAGCTTGGCGTTTGCATCCGCGGCAGCCTTCGCCTCATCGGCCTTGGCCTGCAGAGCATTAGCCTCGGCGCGCGCCTTTGCTGCCTCTTCGGTCTTGGGCCCCGAACCGGCGGCCTTCGCAGCCTCCTCGAGTTCCGCAGCCTTGGCTGCGGCCGCGTCGGCTTCTGCCTGAGCTGTTTTTGCTACCTCCTTGGCATCGGCCGCCGCGGACTCCGCAACCTTGGCCGCCTCTTCGGCTTCCTTGGCAGACTGTTCCGCGGCCCCGGCCTCCGCCTTGGCCTTGGTCGATTCGACCGCCGCCTTGGTTGCCTCGACGCTCGCCTGGGTCATTGCCTCGGTCGCCTTCACCGAAGTGTCTGTCGCTGCGGACGAGTCGACCCCTGCCGTCGCGGCTGCTTCGGCGGCCTTCGCTGCCGCGTCGGCAGCTGCCTTGGCTTTTGCTTCGGCTTCCGCCAGTGCTGCAGCGTCCGTACCAGCGGTTTCGGCACTGCCCGTGCCCGCGACCCCGGCTTCAACCTTCTCCGGCGTGGTCTCGGTGCTCGTCGCCGCGTCGGCGTCGGTGGTGGCAGCTGCCTCTTCCTCGGCGCAGGTCACCAGCGGATCAGCGCTCGGGGTACACACGGTTTCCGGCTCTGCCGATGCAATTCCCGTGCCGCCCACCGCCAATCCGAGAGCTAGTACGGCACCGGCGGCCGCAGAGCGGACCCTCCGAGAATGGGCGATGGACTTCTCCGACATAGCGCTCAACCTTTCGGCCTTCTTTACGAAGACGGCAATTCCGGCGTGGACAGCCTTTACTTCGTCGGCTGACTTCCAGACGTTACGACCGGTCGGTCCGAAAAATTGAGAGCTGCTGCTCTACCCGCAGGAATCAGGACCGCGGAACGCGCCCCATCAGGTAGAACTCCGGATTGGGCAGCATGCCGGAGAAACTCGCCATGCGATTGCTGAGCCCGAAGAATGCAGTGATCGCGGCGATGTCCCACGCGTCCTCGTCGCCGAAGCCGTGCACACGGAGGGCGTCGAAGTCGGCGTCGGCGATTTCGTGTGAGGCGGAGTTCACCTTGGTGGCGAAGTCGAGCATCGCGCGCTGACGATCGGAGATCTCTGCGGTGCGATAGTTGACCGCAACCTGGTCGGCAACCAACGGCTTCTTCTCGTAGATACGCAGAATTGCGCCGTGCGCGACAACGCAGTACGTACATTTGTTGGCCGCAGAGATCGTGGTGACGATCATTTCTCGATCACCCTTGGTGAGTGCGGAATCTTCCTTGAGCATGATCGCGTCGTGGTATGCGAAGAATGCCCGGAACTCGGCTGGGCGCCGAGCGAACATCAGGAAGACGTTGGGCACGAACCCCGACTTCTCCTGGATCTCGAGAATCTTGGCGGCGATGTCCTCGGGCACCTCGGTCAATTCAGCCTGCGGAAAACGGGTGCTCACTGTGCCTCCTGGTCAACCATCGATGTTCGATTCAAGATAATGATGATTAACTGAGTTGTCCAGATGCATTTCCTGCCCTACTTTTTCGGGCACGGATAGTCGGGTACGGCCCAAGTGATCTGCGTAGCGTGAAACCCGTGAACAGGAAGACACGATGATCGACGGACTGAACCGCGCGCTCGACTACATCGAAAGCAATCTGAGCGGCGAGATCGAGACAGCCGAGATGGCAAGGCTGGCAACCACCTCGGAGTATCACTTTCGGAGGATGTTCTCGGCCCTGGCCGGCATTCCCGTATCCGAATACATCCGTCGACGTCGACTCACCCTGGCTGGTGCCGAGTTGTCCGTCAGCAGATCAGGAGTGTTGGAGACCGCCGTGAAGTACGGCTACTCGTCCGCGGAGGCCTTCACACGAGCGTTCACCGCATTTCACGGCGTGAGCCCCGGCGCGGTCACACGCGCTCCCGCCGTTCTCAAATCCCAACAGAAACTTGTCATTCACGTGACACTGGAAGGAGCCACACCGATGGACTACATGCTTGTGGACAAACCTGCCCTGACGGTAGTCGGGTTCAAGACCCGGGTTCCATTGGTTCACGAAGGTCCCAATTCTGCGATCGAAGATTTCACCCGCTCCGTGGACAAGGTTGCGTTGCGAGGGTTGCGCGAGCTCTCCGATCAGGACCCGGCGGGAATCGTCAGTGTCGTCGACAATTTGGCGCATCCCAGAACCGAAGGCACAGAACTGGATTACTACCTGGGAGTGGTCACCGGCAAACCTTCACCCACGGGTTTCGATGTGCTGACGGTCGACGCACACACGTGGGCCGTCTTCACCGCCGACGGGTCGGAAATCGAATCTGTGCAGTATTTGTGGCGAGATATCTACACGGAATGGTTCCCTGCCAACCCTTTTCGCTCCGTACCTGGTCCCGAGATCATGCGTACCGAATACAACGACGATTTCACCGTCGCACGGTTCGAGCTCTGGATTCCGGTCGAGAGCGAGCTGAACGACGTCGGGGCGTAAAACAGCCGCCAGGTCGGATGGAAGTCACGACCCGGCGGCTGAGCCATCAGATGAAACAGACTGTCAAAGAATCAGTTTCGCTCCGGTAGCAGCAACCACGTCCTCGACGCTGATGCCCGGCGCCGTCTCCACCAGGCGGAGACCGTCGTCAGTCACGTCGATCACGGCCATGTCGGTGATGATTCGCTGGACGCAGCCCTTACCGGTCAGCGGAAGCGAGCACTCCTCGACGATCTTGTGCTCACCCTTCTTCGAGACGTGCTCCATCATCACGATGACGCGCTTTGCGCCGTGGACCAGATCCATCGCGCCGCCCATGCCTTTGACCATGTGGCCGGGGATCATCCAGTTCGCGAGGTCTCCGGTGGCACTGACCTGCATGGCACCGAGCACGGCAACGTCGACCTGGCCGCCGCGGATCATGCCGAACGACGCTGAGGAGTCGAAGAACGACGCACCGGGGAGAACGGTGATGGTCTCCTTGCCCGCATTGATCAGCTCGGGATCGAGTTCGTCCTCGGTCGGGTACGGCCCCACGCCCAGAACGCCGTTCTCCGAGTGCAATACAACGGTGATATCGGTCGGGAGGTAGTTCGGAACCAGCGTCGGCATACCGATGCCGAGGTTCACGTACTGCCCGTCCTCGAGTTCGCGCGCGACGCGGGCCGCCATCTCTTCGCGGGTGAGTTTGGTGGGTAGTACAGAAGTCATGCTCGTACCGTCCGATTCTCGATGCCGACCGTCACGGGGCCGACGTGGACAACACGCTGAACGTGAATGCCCGGCGTGTGGATCTCGGCGGGGTCGAGCTCACCCGGCTCTACGAGGTGCTCGACCTGCGCAATGGTGATGCGCCCCGACGTTGCTGCAGCCGGATTGAAGTTCTGGGTACTCGCGCGGTAGACGAGGTTGCCGTGCCGGTCACCTTTCCAGGCATGGACCAGTGCATAGTCGGCGACGATGCCGCGCTCCATCACGTAGGTGACGCCGTCGAAGTCACGAGTTTCCTTGGGCGGACTGGCAACTGCGATGCCGCCGTTACCGTCGTAACGCAGTGGCAGGCCGCCGTCGGCGACCTGGGTGCCGACGCCGGCCGGGGTGAAGAACGCGGGGATGCCCGCTCCCCCGGCGCGCATGCGCTCGGCGAGCGTGCCCTGCGGCGTGAGTTCGACTTCCAGCTCACCGGAAAGGTACTGACGCGCGAACTCCTTGTTGGAGCCGACGTACGAGCTGACAGTACGACGGATACGCCCCTTCTCAAGAAGCACTCCGAGCCCGAACCCGTCGGTGCCGCAGTTGTTGCTCACCGTTTCGAGTGATGTCGCGCCCTGCTCGAGGAGCGCATCGATGAGGATTTCCGGCACTCCGACGAGCCCGAAACCTCCAACAGCGATCGTGACGCCGTCCGGCACGTCGGCGACGGCCTCGGCAGCAGTGGGAATGACTTTGTCCATCATGTCGATCACAGTAGCGCGACCCGTACGTATTGTGAACCCCCGTCCGCATAACGAACATTTTTCGCCCCCGGCATTGCCTGGGTCACATCTACGAACTATTCTGTTCGCAGAGCGCAACACATGTACACATTGCGAACAACTTCACGTAACCGAACGACGAGGTTCCCTATGCTGCATCTACCGCCGAGGTACCAGCGGCCGACTGGCGTCAACGCCCCGGCCGATTTCGCGGACTACAAGACGACTTCCCTTCGCCACCCGAAGCAGCCGCTGAAGCTGCTCCCCCAGCGGCTCACGGAGCTCACCGGGCCGGTATTCGGCGAGGATCGCGTCGGCGCCGGCGAAAACGACCTGACCATTGCCAACGGCGGCGAAGCACAGGGACAGCGCATCGTCGTTCACGGCCGCGTACTCGACGGCGACGGAAAACCCGTCCCCCACACACTGCTCGAGGTATGGCAGGCCAACGCAGGTGGACGCTACCGCCACACCGGCGACAACTGGCCCGCGCCGCTGGATCCGTTCTTCAACGGCCTGGGTCGCTGCGTCACCGACGCGAACGGCCACTACAGCTTCACCACGATCAAGCCGGGCGCCTACCCGTGGATGAACCACGACAACGCCTGGCGACCGGCCCACATCCATTTCTCGCTGTTCGGCACGGCATTCACGCAGCGCCTCGTGACGCAGATGTACTTCCCCGACGATCCGATGTTCTTCCAGGACCCGATCTACAACGCGGTACCCGAAGCAGCACGTCACCGCATGGTCAGCGTCTTCGACTACGACGCCACAGTCCCCAACTGGGCTCTCGGGTTCCGCTTCGACATCGTCCTGCGCGGCCGTAACGCCTCCGTATTCGAGAACGAGGAAGACCACGATGACTGATCACACCGCGAAGCCCGCACCCACTTATCCGGTCGTCCCCGGCGACTTCACCACCGCCCCCTTCGGTGTCACGCCCTCTCAGACCGTCGGGCCGTACTGGCACATCGGCCTCCCCTGGACGGACGGCCCCGACGCCGCTCCCGCCGATGCCCCCGGACGAATCACGCTGGCCATCACGGTGATCGACGGCGCCCGTACACCCGTCGCCGACGCGATGATCGAAACATGGCAGGCCGATACGCTCGGACGCTTCAACCATCCGGACGATCCCCGTGGCGCAGTGGAGCTCACTCCGGCTGGTTTTCGCGGATTCGCCCGCAGCGCAGCGGATCCCACGGGCACTGCATTGGTCCACACTGTCAAGCCCGGTGCGCAGCCCACTGAAACGGATGCGGACGAGGCCCCACACGTGAACGTGTCGGTCTTCGCTCGCGGCATGCTCGACCGCCTGGTCACCCGCTTGTACTTCCCCGAAGACGCCGACGCACACGCAACAGATCCGGTGCTGTCCTCACTGAGCGAAACCGAACGCGCGAAGCTGGTTGCAACCAAGGTCGACGGTGGGTACTCCTGGACGGTCTATGTTCAGGACGAGGACGCGAACGGCGTCGAGACGCCCTTCTTCGAGCTGTAAGAGGAGTACACATGCCCACTCGCGGCGCACTGTTCGACCCGGTGTTCGGGGCCACCCGCGTATCGGAGCACCTGTCCGACCAGGCGTGGGTCACCGCGTTGCTCGACGTGGAGGCCGCACTGAGTTGTGCGATGGCCACCGTCGGATTGGCGGACGGGGAACATTGCGCCGCGGTGGCTGCTGCTGCGGCCGAACTCTCACAACCGGGTGGTCTGGACATCGTGGCGCTCGGCCGGGCGTCGGCAGCCGGTGGAAATCCCGTCATTCCGCTGGTGAAGACGCTTCGCGAAAGGGTGGGACAGGAAGGTGTGCCTGCCTCCGTGGTGCATCCGGGAGCCACCAGCCAGGACATCATGGACTGTGCGCTGATGCTGTTGACGCGACGCGCGGGCGCGGTGGTTCTGGCCGACCTGACGCGCGCCGCCGATTCCGCCGCCCACCTCGCCCGCCTCCATCGCTCCACTCCGATGGTCGCGAGAACTCTGGGCCAGCAAGCACTTCCGACCACTTTCGGCCTTCTGGCATCGAGTTGGTTCACGGCACTCGACGCCGCAGCGATTCGCCTCGAGATCGTGCTGTCCACGTTGCCGGTTCAGTTCGGCGGAGCCGCAGGAACACTCGCTGCGTTGTATCCCGACGGGCTCAGGATCGCCGACGCGCTGGCCGACGAACTCGGTCTGGCCAGGCAGGTCACTCCGTGGCACACCGACCGCGTGACCATCGCAGAACTCGCGACCACACTCGGTATCGTCGCCGGCGCCGTTTCCAAGCCCGCCACCGACATCTCCGTCATGGCGTCCACCGAACTGTCCGAGGTCGCCGAGAGCGCTCCGGGCGGCTCTTCGGCCATGCCGCACAAGCAGAATCCGGTTGCCGCGATCACCGCCCGCGCGGCAGCGCGACGTGCTCCCGCGCTGGTGGCCACAGCCCTGTCGAACATGGATCACGAATTCGCTCGCGCCGCAGGCCCCTGGCACGCCGAGTGGGAAACCGTCACCGATCTCCTGCGTCTGGCAGGCGGAGCGGCGCACCAGCTTTCCGTGAGCCTCACCGGCCTGCAAGTACACACCGAGTCGATGGCTCGCAATCTCGACATCACCGGTGGCCTGATTCTCGCCGAGCGTGTCACCAAGGCCCTGTCCGCACACACTGATCGAGCGCGCGACATCGTCACCGCGGCAGCCACTTCCGGAACCAGATTGGATCGTGATCCCGCCATCGCAGAGCACCTGAGCGAAACCGAGATCGCCGAACTACTCGACCCCGCACACTATCTGGGCCACGCCACCGATCTGGTCGACCGCGCCCTCGCCGAACGCTCCACAGGAGGATCTCGATGAGCGTCGCGCTCAACTTTCAACAGACCGGCAATCTCGATGCCCCGGCAGTGGTTCTCCTGGGTTCACTCGGATCCGATCTGTCCATGTGGCAGCCGCAGATTCACGCGCTGTCGAATCGCTACCGCGTCATCGCCGTCGACCATCGCGGCCACGGCAAGTCACCGGTGGCTACGGGCCCCTACTCAATTGCCGATCTCGCCGGCGATGTCATCGCTCTCCTCGATTCGCTCGAACTCGAGTCCGTACATCTCGTCGGGCTCTCCCTCGGCGGCGCTGTCAGCCAATGGATCGCCGCGCACCACCCCACTCGCGTCGAGACGTTGACGTTGATGTGCACGTCCTCGCAGTTCGCCCCGGCTCAACCGTGGATCGATCGTGCGCAGGCTGTCCGTGCGGACGGCATCGCGTCCATCGCGGCCGCCGTCGTCGGACGCTGGTTCACGCCGGGACTGGCCGAAAACGATCCGGAGCTTGTCGCCCGCCACGTCGCGATGGTCGAAGCCACACCCGACGAGGGCTATGCCGCCTGCTGCGAGGCGCTTTCGACGTGGGACGGCCGCAACGACCTGGCCCGCATCGTCGCTCCGACGCTCCTCGTCGCGGGCGAGCAGGATCCGGCGACGCCTCCGTCGACGTTGGGTGCGATCGCCGACGGCATCGCCGATGCGGTACTGCACGTGGTCGATCCGGGCGCACACCTGGCCAACGTCGAACAAGCCGGGCGCGTCACCAAACTACTTGCAACGCATATTGCCTCGCACACATCTGCGCTCGCCCAACGTAGCGCCGCGGTGTCGGCCGGCATGACCGTACGACGCCAGGTGCTCGGCGACGCCCACGTCGACCGTTCCATTGCCGGTGCCACCGAGTTCACCGCCCCTTTCCAGGACTTCATCACTCGCACGGCGTGGGGTGACATCTGGTCGCGCCCCGGCCTCGATCACCACACCCGCAGGCTCCTCACTCTCGCGATCCTCACCGCCGTCGGCAACGAACACGAACTCGACATGCACATTCGCGCTGCGCTGCGTGCCGGGATCGATCCCGACGAACTCGTGGAAGTATTTCTCCATACCGCGGTCTACGCGGGTGTGCCGAACAGCAACTTGGCTTTTGCGCTGGGAAAGCAAGCACTCGCGGACCTCTCGGCCGAACCTGAGGAGAACGAGACAACATGAGTGAGAACAGCAGCGAGCAGGCGCCGGGACCGTCCCCGGACTACGTGCAGTCGCTGGCCCGTGGGCTTTCCGTCATCAAGGCTTTCGACGGTGAGCACCCGCGTCGCACCCTCAGCGAGGTTGCCAGGCACACCGATCTCACGCGTGCGACCGCTCGCCGCTTCCTGCTCACACTCGTCGAACTCGAATACGTACGTACTGACGGTTCGGTGTTCTGGTTGACGCCCCGTGTCCTCGAACTCGGCTACAGCTACCTCTCCAGTCTGTCCCTTCCCGAGATCGCCGGGCCGCATCTGGAAGCCTTGTCCGCCAAGGTCCGTGAATCCACGTCCGTGTCGATCCTCGACGGTGACGACGTCGTGTACGTGGCTCGTGTTCCGGTCAGCCGCATCATGACGGTGTCCATCACCATCGGCACGCGCTTTCCCGCGTACGCCACATCCATGGGTCGAGTTCTGCTCGCAGGCTTGCCGGACGACGCACTGGACGCCTACCTCGCCCGAGTGTCCTTCGCCCGCCTGACCGGCAAGACCATCTCCACCGCCGACGGACTGCGTGCCGAACTCGAGAAGATTCGCGCCGACGGGTTCGCGATTGTCGATCAGGAACTCGAAGAGGGTCTGCGCTCGCTCGCCGCACCCATCCGGGACGCGACCGGTGACGTGGTCGCGGCCGTCAACATCTCCACCCAAGCCGCCCGCTACAGCGCCGAAGCTGTTCGCGGTGAACTGGTTCCGGCCGCAGTCGCCACCGCGGACGCCATCTCCGTCGATCTCGGACGTACTCAGTCGTCCAACAATCACTCGGCTGCCACCCGCTGACCGAGCAGACCCAAGGAAGAACCAATGCCTGACGTTGTCATCTGTGAACCGCTCCGTACCCCTGTCGGCCGCTTCGGCGGTGTCTTCCGTGACGTAGCCCCGGAAGATCTCGCCTCGACGCTGATCACCGAACTCGTCACGCGTACCGGCATTTCCGGCGCGGAGATCGACGACGTCATTCTCGGCCAGGCTTCGCCGAACGGTGAGGCTCCGGCGATCGGACGCATCGCGGCGCTCAACGCGGGTCTGGGCATCGATGTTCCCGGCATGCAGGTGGATCGCCGGTGCGGGTCGGGATTACAGGCAGTCATCCAGGCCGTCATGCAGGTTCAGTCCGGTGGCAGTGACCTGGTCCTCGCGGGCGGTGCCGAGTCGATGAGCCAGGCCGAGTTCTACGCAACCGGAATGCGTTGGGGCGTCAAGGGTGAAGGAGTTGCGCTCAGCGATCGTCTCGCGCGGGCCCGCGTCACAGCCGGCGGACGTGACTTCCCGGTTCCCGGCGGAATGATCGAAACGGCAGAGAACCTGCGCGCCGAGTTCTCCATCAGCCGCGAGGATCAAGATGCACTCGCGGTTCAATCCCATCAGCGTGCAGTCGCCGCACAGAAGAACGGCGTCTTCGCCGAAGAAATCGTTCCGGTATCCGTTCCGCAGCGCAAGGGCGAGGCCCTGCTCGTCGACACCGACGAGCATCCACGCGCCGACACCTCGATGGAATCGCTTGCGCGCCTTCGTCCCATGCGCGCAAAGATCGACCCCGACTCCACCGTGACTGCAGGTAATGCCAGCGGTCAGAACGACGGCGCAGCACTGGCGATCGTCACCACCGCCGACAAAGCTCGTACCCTCGGACTGCGACCGCTCGCACGCCTCGCGAGTTGGAGCGTTGCGGGCGTTCCGCCGCGCACCATGGGCATCGGCCCCGTACCGGCGTCGGAGAAGGCACTCGGCCGCCTCGGATTGACCCTGGCGGACATGGACGTCATCGAACTCAACGAAGCCTTTGCGGCACAAGCACTTGCAGTCCTGCAGAGCTGGAATCTCGAGGCCGACGACCCACGCATCAACCCCAACGGCTCCGGCATCTCCCTCGGACATCCGGTCGGAGCTACGGGTGGACGAATCCTGGCCACCCTGTTGCGCGAGATGGACCGTCGCGAAGCGCGTTACGGCCTCGAGACGATGTGCATCGGCGGCGGGCAGGGCCTGGCTGCGGTCTTCGAGCGCCTGTCCTGATCAAGCCCCGACGTGCGGGACGCCGGAGTCACCGAGTTCGCCGCGTAGGCCGTCGAGAAAGACACGCAGCAGGTCGGTGAGTTCGGCCTGCTGCTGCTCGGTGAGAATCGACGTCAGTCCGGCTTCACGGCCGAGGACTCGGTCCACCAATTGCTCCACCAGTTCGTGACCGGCGGCAGTGAGGGTCACGAGCACTATTCGTGACCCTTCCGCGGCGGAAGACCTCTCCACCAGACCCGCATTCTCCGCGCGCGCGAGTCGCTGCGAGATCGCACCGGCCGTGACTCCGGTCTGCTCGGTGATCTGGCGAGTCGTCAACTGATACGGCTCGCCGGATCGCCGCAGGACACTGAGCAGGTCCAGCGTCGCGGTGTCCGCACCGGCCGAGGCGAGTACCCGTCGGCGATCCTCACCGAGCAGCTTGGCGCACATCCACAGCCTGGTCACGATGCCGATGCCCTCTACCGGCGTGCCCGGCCTTTCGCGAAGCCAGGCCAACGCGACCGCGTCCACCGCGTCGTCCGGGTTGTAGTCGCCCACCACTGCACACCTCGTTTAGCTCTAAATGATACGTTCTTCGTATAGGTCTAAACGTAGCTCACGGAGGTAGGCATGACACGCACAGTTCTGGTAACCGGCGGCGGAACAGGGATCGGACGCGCAGTTGCAGCGGCGTTCGCCCGAGACGGAGACACAGTTTTTGTCACCGGCCGACGCACGGAAACACTCGAAAAGACCGCGGAGGAGTTGGGCGATAATGTTCACGCCTTGACGTGTGACAACTCCGACCCGAAAGACCTGAAGCGGCTGCAGGATTCACTTCCGGGAACCATCGACGTCGTGGTGCACTGCGCCGGCGGCAACACGGACTTCGATCGCGAAGCGCCGTCAGATCTGGAATCCCTGGCCGCCGGGTGGCGGGCCAATCTGGACTCCAATCTGATCTCGGCAGTGTTGACCACAGCAGCAGTTCGAGATCGAATCCCCAGTGGCGGTGCCGTCATCACCATCGGATCGATTGCCGCCGACAAGGGAGCTGGAGCGTACGGCGCTGCCAAAGCAGCAGTTGCCACGTGGAATATCGATCTGGCCGCCGAACTGGGCCCAGAAGGCATCACCGCGAACATCGTCTCCCCCGGTTACATCGCCGACACCGAGTTCTTCCGGGACTTTCTGACGGACGAGCGTCGCGCGATGCTGATCGAATCCACCAGCACCAAGCGCGCCGGAACCCCGGACGACATCGCATCAGCCGTCCATTTCTTGGCCTCACCGGGTGCCCGGCAGATCACCGGTCAGGTATTGGCAGTCAACGGCGGCGAGAGAACCAGTCGCTGATCACGCCAGGTGGCGCTCGAAGAACGAGTCGATTCGCTTCCAGGCATCCTGTGCTGCAACAGGATCGGGACCGATTCCGAGAATGCGCTCCAAAGGACGAAGCACCTTGGGTCCGGCCTCCGCGTCGTTGAGGAACGCGTGGCCGGCGGTGGGGTACTCCTTGACGTCGTTCTCGATACCGGCATTGCTGAGCGCCGTCTCCAGCTTCGCTGCAGCACCCCGGAGCGAAAAGTCCTTGCCTCCGAAACTCCCGACGATCGGGCACGCATCCACCACGGCCTCATCGAGTTTGCGTGGAAGCTGACCGTAATTGACCGAGGCAGCGTCGAAATCTCCGGCGCTGACCAGCGCGAAGCCGCCGCCCATGCAGAATCCGATGACACCGATCTTTCCGGTGCAGTCCCGGGATTCCACCAGCCAACTGCGAGCGACTTCGATGTCGGTGAACGCCTTGCCGTGTCCTCGAAGCATCGACGTCATGGTGGGCACTAGGCACCGCTTCGCCCCGCCCGCGCTGTAGAGGTCGACAGCGAGCGTCAGGAATCCCGCAGCGGCCAGCCGCTTGGCTTGCCGCTGCATCACCTCCTCGAGCCCGAAGGCCTCGTGAATCATCACTACCCCCGGCCACGGGCCGGGGGTAGTGGGGGTTTCGAGTATCGCTCGCAGCGGTTGTGATCCGCCGACTACTGCGGCGCGGCCCGTCAGATCTATGTCCACCATGTTTCGATGCTAGGCCGACGCAGGGTCCGTACGCTCAGAAGCGAGGTCAGGGGAGTTGTTTTCCCTGGCCCGCCGCAAGCCCGGTCAAGACCTCGGCGAGCTGCGGCAAGGCGTACGGCGCGCTCAGTGGACCGAAATTGTCGACAAAGGCATTCGAGAGCAGAAGTTCGACCGGCGCATAGGCTCGCGCCTTCACCGCGGGGAGGTTCTGGAAAACTGCGAAGTTCTCCAACCTCGTCGTCGCTTCCTGATCAGAAGCGAGGCTGAGCAAAATGTCTGCGGGTGCGAGTACCTCCGCCTGCTCCATCGACAGCGCAGTCATCTGCTCGGCGTTGTATCCGCGATAGTCGAGTCCGAGTTCGCGCAGCAGAACCCCGGGCGCACTGGCATCCCCCTGCACATACAACTGATCGCCGTACATCGAGCCGATCATGATCGTCTTGCCACCCAAGCCGTTCAGGGAAGCTGCGGTGTCGGAGATCAGAGCGTCGGTCCGGGCGATCGCTGCAGCAGCAGCCTCGTCGACAAATGCGGCCTGCCCGACCGTGGCGACGCCGTCACGCCACGAGGTGGTCCAGTCCAGCGCGATGACCGGAGCGATCTGACTGAGCCTCTCGGCTGCAGGTTCGAGATAAGTCTTCATTCCGATGATGAGGTCCGGCGAGTAGCGCGCGATGATTTCCGGGTTGATTTCGCCTGTGGTGCCGAAGCTTTCGAGGTCGGCTATTCCCGCGGTGCTCTGCCAAGGCAGTGAACCGCGGTCCCACGATCCTGTGTTGCCGTAGGCGACTGGGTGAACGCCGAGCGAGAGCAGGAATTCCAGATCCGTGAAGTCGCTGGCAACAACGATCCTTTCCGGCTTTCCCGAGATCGTGGTGGTTCCGAGCGCATTGATCACCTCACGTTGTTCGCCGGCATCAGAAGCATCTGATGTAGTCGAACACCCCGCAAGGATGGCGGCCGCCGCCAGTGCGCCGACCCCGAAGAACCCGCGGCGACTGAGCTGGTCCACAAGTTCAGACGTCGTGGATTCACAAATCGTTCCGTACATGTATGCACTCTCCTTCTCGGCGACTGCTGCGCGCGCCGAGGGCACAGCGAAAGAGAGGTTAGCCCACCCTCATCTTCCATAGGGTTCCTACGTTTGCGATTCCGAGAGATCGGAGCGATAAAAATGGACCGTTCTCGAGCGGACAAGTACATTCCCGCTGATCTATCACCGCAGGCAGTTGGGCGAGCCACCAGTCCCTGCCTTCTGCGATCGGGTCGCTCCAGCGTCGAAAATCAGTCGAAGATCAGTTGCCATTCCCTCCTCGAAAGCTTCCGAATTACCGTCTTTTGCACGTCGCCCACCGTTCGACTTGCGCGGCGTGGGAGGATAGACATATCGAGATCGGGACTTCGATGTGAGGGCCCGGATCGAGTTTGTAGGGAGTATCGGTATGGCACAGGGCATCGTGAAGTGGTTCAACGGCGAAAAGGGCTTTGGTTTCATCGCTCCCGACGACGGAACACCGGACGTGTTCGTTCATTACTCTGAAATCTCGGGCAACGGCTACAAGTCGCTCGACGAGAACCAGCGTGTGGAGTTCGAGGTTGGCCAGGGCCAGAAGGGTCCTCAGGCCACCAATGTGCGCGCTGTCTGATCAGTGACACAAGAAGAGGGCCGCACCCGCAAGGGTGCGGCCCTCTTCTGCATCGGATTCACCTCTGAATCACTGATCCTGAATGACGGCCAACGCTCCAACGATGTTCGACTCCGCCACCGACTTCGAGATTCCGAGATCAGCCAGAACACCTGATCCGTCTTCGAGTTCGAGCAGTGCGAGCAGGATGTGCTCGGTTCCGATGTAGTTGTGGCCCAGGCGAAGAGCCTCACGGAACGTCAGTTCCAGGACCTTGCGCGCACGAGCGTCGTACGGAATGAGTTCTGGTAGTTCGGAAGTCGGAGCCGGTAGTACACCGGCCACTGCAGCTCGGACGGATCCGAGCTCCACCCCCTGCGCCACTATCGCCTTCGCAGCCAACCCGGCAGGCTCCTCGACGAGCCCCAGGAGCAGGTGCTCCGGCCGGATCTCTGCGTTACCGGCGGCGCGGGCTTCGTTCTGCGAGGCCATGACGACGTTCTTCGCCCGGGGAGTGAACCGGTTGAACCCTTCGTTCGGATCCATCGGCTTCTGATCACTCGGCGCCTTGGGAACAAAACGCTTCTGCGCAGCCTGCTTCGAGACACCCATGCTCGCGCCGATCTCCGTCCACGACGCTCCCGACCTGCGCGCCTGGTCGACGAAGTGGCCGATCAGGTGATCGGCAACTTCACCGAGATGATCAGCGGCAATCACGGCGTCGGAGAGTTGGTCGAGAGCATCGGTGTGCACCTTCTTGATCGCGTCGATGAGGTCGTCGAGTCGAACCGTGTTGGTCATTTCCACTGGTTTGCTCATGCGTCAACCATAGGTTGACGCAATCGAAAGCGTCAACCCTAGGTTGACGATCGTTTTCGCCGCCCAGTGCTCAGCCGGAAAAGAATTCACGCAGAGCCGGGACAATAGCGTCGTCGGCGACGCCGTGGCCCTGACCGGGGATCTCCAGAGTCTTTGTCCCCGAGACTTGTGCGGCAATTCGCATTGCCGAAGCAGGCGCCCATTGACCACTGCCACCGCCGTACATGACCAACGTGAGGACGGTAATCGAGGCCAGCCAATCGAGCGACTCGCAGCCGTGATCACACACCGCGACGTCGTAAGGCAAGGTGTGCGCGATGGCGCACATGTCGGGCCAATCGGCACTCCGCTTGATCTCGTCGACCATCTCCGGAGACGCGCCGGTCAGATCCAGAAAACGCGTCACAGCACCTTCCCTGTCGCCGCCCGCAATCAATCGCTCCAGGTCACTTTGGGCAGTCTCGTCACGCTGGTCGTCGTCCATGTACGGCGCCTCGTAGACGGCGAGCTTACGCATCGGAACGGCCTGCGCAGCGGCCTCCAAAGCCAGCGCGGCACCCGACGACAATCCGTAAACGAGCGGTGTTTCACCGGTGGCAGCGACGACCGCCCGCAAGTCCTCCACCTCGGCGTCGATCGAGAACGCGCGACTGTCACCGCTGTCCCCGCGTCCGCGCCTGTCGTACGAGTACACCGTGAAGTCCGCCGCCAACTCTGCAGCCAGGGAATCGAACCATCCGCGGTCGCAGAACGCTCCGGCGACCAGGACCACTGCTGGTCCGGCACCGGAGCGTTCGTATGCGATGGTCGTACCGTCGCGGGATTGCACTACCGCTGGGGATTGCTCTGTTTGCACGTCGATCTCCTCAGGTCTGGTCAATGCCTACCTGATTAGACCGCCCGCGTTACCTAAACTCATCGGTCCGGTCGGCAGAGGCTTCAGCTGATCTTGTTGTACAGGGCATCCCAACCCTGTGCCACGTACGAAATCGTGTAGATCGAACCGTAGAACGTAGAGCCACCCAGACTGGTGACGTTGCCCGCCTGCACTGCCGGGAGTCGCTGCCACAGCTTGCTCGCCACCAATGCCTGGTACGCGGCACTGTCCTCGTTCTCGGTGATCATGAAGCCGTCGACGCCGGCCAGCACGTCGAGGCCTTCGAGGCTGACGCCGCCCTCGGGATCGAGCCCCTCCGAGGTGGCGGTTTTGCCACCGATGTCGCCGAGCGTCATGTCGCTGGGCTTGTCGCCCTTCTCGGAGGTACGGATGCTCGTGACGTACAGCGTGTTCGTGTCCGGCATGAACGAGACACTGGCGACGGTCTTGGACGCAATCTTCTCGGCATGACGACTGCGGATGTCGGAAATCAGATTGTCGTAGTCGAGCGTCAATCGATCGAGTGTGGCCGTTCGACCGAGCCAGCCCGACAACCGCGAGAGGTTTGTGCGCCAGTCGTCGGTGAACTCTGTCGTCAGAACCGGTGCGATGGTGGACATCTCGGCCACCGGCCACCACTCGCTCTCGTAGTTCAGGCACACGATCAGGTCGGGCTCGAGCGCCAAGATCTGCTCGCGGTTGGGGATCTCCGACAGGAACGGTACCGACGAATCGATAGGCACCCACGGTGTCGCCTGGGCGTACGTGTAGCCGACGAGCGGAAGTTCCAGAGCTACAGCAGGTTCGAGGTCGAGCCGAGAGTCGATCGCGACAACTCTCTTCGGATTGACAGGAATGTCGTACGTTCCGAGAGGTGTCGTCACGGAACGCATTTCGGTTTCGCCCGAACTGCTTCCGCTGTCACCGCACGCCGCCAGGAACGCGCCCAGTCCGGCGATTCCGGCGCCGAAGCCGAATTGCCGACGAGTGAGATCCGAGACGAGGCGGTTGTCGGAGTAACCCTCGGGAAGCAAGAGCGTGGATTGAGCGGGCATGCGTGTCGAACCTCCAAAAGAAATGAATCATCCACTGTTGCGAGCGGATAAGGATGCCCTAACAGCGTACGCAGGGAGGGTCGTCGCGATCGGCCCAGAAATAGTCGAATCAGGCCAATTCGCACCCCTTACTTGTCGAGTTTGCGCATCTCGACGAAGTAGACCGCACTGAACGCGAGGTAGGTGCCGACGATTCCGAGGACCGAGATGATCAGGACGAGGGCGAGAAACATAGCCATGATGGTCTCCACTGACACGGGTTGTTCACGATGTCGATCGAGAGAAAATGGCTTCGAACTGCGGCGCTGCGACTCGAAGCGGGGCCGAAACTTTCGGTTACACACACCACGCTAGCCCCAGGCGTCTCGAGTTTTGATGAACTCGAGGTGAACTCTCCTACGGCTACGTCACACTTTTCTGTCGGACGGTCAGTTCGGTCCGAGCACCTGTCCGGACCATTCGACCAAAGGCGTCAGTGCGCGCCACGCTGTGCGAACTTCCTTCAATGTCCTGGCGCTGTCTAGCCACGACGGGCTTGGGTAACTACGACCAGCGGTCAGCGACTTGTGACGCAGCAATTCGATCCGCGGGTGATCGACCGTGTATCCGCGAGGCGCCGTCTTGAGCTTGTCGCCGCCGATCGTGAATCCGGCCTTCTCGACGGAGGCCAGGATCTTCTCGAGCTCCGGCCCTCGAACGTCGTCGTCGACAGCCGCACGATAACGCGCGATGGTCTCCGAACTGCTGGCGTAGAAACCACCGGCCACCATCAACCCTGCCGCGTCGATCTGCACGTAGTAGCCACAGCTCTCGGCGAGACCGACGAACGCTCCCTGGTGCGTCTTGTACGGGATCTTGTCCTTCGAGAATCGAACGTCACGATACGGCCGAAAGAGCTTGGCCGTGCCGAATTCGTCCTCCAACGCCGCGGTCAACGACGCCATCGGACGACGAACCACTTCGTCGTACGTCTCCTTGTGCGCTGCCCACCAGGTCTTGCTGTTGTCGGCTTCCAGGTCTTCGTAGAAGTCGAGTGCAGCAACGGGTATGCCAGTGAACGCAGCCATGGCGTAAGCCTAGCTGCCTGTTCGGCTTTGGACCGTCTGCCCTGCACCGATGCCCGGATCGGCCCGAATCCGTAGACTGTATGGAGATGATTTCCGAAATACAAGCATGGGAACTGACCGATACCAACCGAGACTGGTTGATTCACCGACCCGTCGAGATCGCGATCTACGTGGCACTCGCAGTCGTTCTGCGCTTCGCACTGCACCGCGGGATCGATCGAATGTCGAAGCCTCGCAAGTCTCCGAACGCCAAGGTGAACGAGCGCAGATCGCAGCGAGCCCGGACCATCGGTTCGGTACTCAAATCGACGGTGTCCATCGTCATCCTGGTCTGGTGTGTGCTGCAGATTCTCGGCATCCTCGGGATCAACGTCGCGCCGTTCATCGCATCCGCCGGCGTCATCGGCCTTGCCATCGGTTTCGGTGCACAAAACCTGGTGCGTGACTTCCTCTCCGGCATCTTCATGTTGCTCGAGGATCAGTACGGTGTCGGCGACGTCGTCGATCTCGGCGACGCGGTCGGCACCGTCGAAACAGTGGGCCTGCGCGTCACCACGATTCGAGATGTCAACGGCACCTTGTGGTATTGCCGCAACGGCGAAATCCTGCGAGTGGGCAACATGAGTCAGGGTTACGCCACTGCAGTTCTCGATCTCCCGATCGCCCACAATGCGAACGTGCACAAAGCGTGTGAGGTGGCGACGCGAGCTGTCCTCGAGGCGGCAGAGTCCGAACCGATCAGGGCGGACATGATCGACAAGCCGGAGATGCTGGGAGTCAATTCGGTTACTGCCGAGGCAATTACCATTCGAGTGACGGCGCAGGTCAAGCCTGGGCGCCAATGGGCAGTCCAGCGCGCATTTGCGCGCTCGGCGCTGACTGCGTTCGAAGAGCAGGGAATCGAGGCACCTTACCTGCCTGTTCTGCGCTGACGGTTGAGACGGAATCGTCTACCCTTTCCATCAATTACGCGAGCCCCCGGCGCGGTCGATACCGCCGGGGGCTCGCTGGTGCCTGAAGCATGATTCAGACGGTGGAGGTCGAGACCTCCCGATCTGCCGATCTGTTGCCAAACGCCTTGTGCAGGAACATCGTCAGAGCAATGGCTACCACGATTCCGATCAGCGGTGGGATTCCCACCTCGAACTCACCGGAAAGCCAAGCGAGGAACGCTGCGACGGCATAGACGGCCAGGTTTCGCCAGTGGACCGGCTGCGGGGTGTATCCCTCGGGAATGCCTCGCCGCCACCGGCACAGGAAGTCAGCGATGATCACGCCGCCCAATGGCGGGATGAAAGTTCCGAGCAGACTCAGGTAGTCGACCAGATGGTTGTGCACACCGGTCAGAGCGAGCGCCGTGCCGATCACACATCCACCGATGACGAACGGGGTCTTGCGAGGCTTTCTGAACAGTTCGGCACCGGCCACTCCGAAGGCGTATGCGGTGTCTGCGTTGCTCTTCCAGAGGTTTCCGAACAGCAAGACCAGGCCCCAGCCGACAAGCCCGAGGTTGTAGAGGATCAACACGAAGTCACCCTCGTGGAACGTGATGGCTCCGATGGCGCCGAACAGGATCATCAATCCGTTTCCGAGGAGGAACCCGATAACGCAGGCCCACACCGCTTGTGATCCGGAGCGAGCAAATCTGGTCCAGTTGGGCGCTTGCGTTCCCGCCGATACAAACGTGCCGACGACAGTGGTGATTGCGAGCGCGATCGTCATGGTCGTCTGCGGTTGAACCGAGACCAGGCCGGAGAATCCACCGACCTCTTCGAGGGACCGGAACACGACCCAGCAGGCCAACGCCAGGATCAAGGGCGTCGAGACGAGCGAAACCCAGTACATTCCGCGGTAGCCGTAGCAGGCGGTGACGCACATCAAGATGCTCGCCGCGATCATCACCGACGCCCGCGCGAGATAGGACTCCCAGCCCAATGCCTGCGCGGTGAGATCACCGATCGTGCCGATGATGACTCCGTACCAGCCGATCTGAGTACCGCCCAGCAGGATCGAAGCGAGCTTGGACCCGCGAGTGCCGAAACTGTAGCGCGCCATCACAACTGTAGTCAGTCCGGTTCGGGCTCCGACGAACCCCATCATGGCGACGTAGACCCCCAAGATGGCGGATCCGGCGGCGATCACCACCATCAGTTTCCAGAACGAGAACGCGGTACCGAGCGCTGCTCCGGCCAACATCGTCGGCGTGAAGATGGTGAACCCCAACAACACGACTGCGAGCGAGAAGAACGGCTTTCGTGCATGAAGCGGAACCGGAGTGACGGGATAGTCTGGATCGATCGGGGGGCCTGCGCTCTCCGAATCGCCTGCGACCGTGGCAGGTTCGACGGCGCTGCTCATACAACTTCGCCGATGTCTTCGAGCCACAGGCTCGGGCGCTCGGCCAGCATGCGGTCCATCAGTGCCACACACTCCGCGTCGTCGACGACGTCGACCTGAATTCCGCTGCTGCGCAACCATTCCTCCGACGCCTCGAACGAACGATTTTCGCCGACCACGATTCGAGGGATCTCGTACAGGCGCGCAGTTCCGGCGCACATGAAGCACGGCGACAAAGTCGTGTAGAGGACACACTCGCGATACACCGAGGCCGGCAGTCGTCCGGCGCGCTCGATGCAGTCGGTCTCGCCATGACGGATGGCGCTGTTCATCTGGACCCGACGGTTACGTCCGACTGCGAGAACCTCGCCCCGGTGAATCAGCGCCGCGCCGATCGGCACGCCGCCCTCCTCCCAACCGATCTTCGCCTGTTCGATCGCAAGTCCGAGAAAATACTCATCGGTGTGTGCCGGATGATTCATGTGCGCTCCTGGAGTCTGACCAAAATCGTCGATTGTGGCTCGTGTCACAATCCGACCACGGTGGTAACAGCCCGACAAGGGACAACCTGTCAGTTCGGCAGAACTAGCTCTATGACGAAGTGCCCCCTCGGCGGACGATATAGAAATGCTCCCGACTCTGCGACAAGTTCTTGCGATGCCCTCGTTCAAGGCCGCCGCAATCGAGGTGCTCGCGGGCGACGTCGATACCGCGGTGGTCCGCTGGGTCCATTCGTCCGAGGTGTACGAGATGGGTGGGCTGCTGTCCGGAGGTGAGGTCCTTCTGACCACGGGCCTCGGTCTGCACGGGCGATCTCCCGAGCAGCTCACCGCCTACATCGACCAATTGGCGGACGCGGGATGCGTCGCACTCGCGATGGAAGTCGGGCGCTCGTTCCTCACGGCCCCTCCCGAACTCGTCGAAGCTTCGCGCCGACGGGGACTCGCGTTCTTGGCCCTGCACGCAGTAGTGCCCTTCGAGCGGATGGTCGAAGACTTTCACGACCTCATGCTCCGCCGCACTCTCGGTTCGGCGCAAGCGGGCGAGCCTGTCTGGCAAGAACTTCTGAGTCTCGTGGTTGCAGGCCAGGGCATGACCGCGCTGCTCGACAAGGTGTCACGACTCGCGGGGTGCGGCGTCGATCTGCTCGACGCGGATGGCAGAACCGTCGAGCGCAGCACAACCGGCGCAGAGCGATCCGAGACCGAACGCACTATCCACGACGTACGCGGCCCGACGAACTCACTCGGTCGACTTGTCCTGTGCGGGCCGGCAACCACACGCCGAACCGCCGTCGCAAACTGCGCCGCCGTCGCGGTAGCTCTGGAACTCGGCCGTCACGGCGATCTCGGCCCAAGACAGTCACTCGCCCAATCGGTGATCACCGACGTGGTGGGCGGTGTGCTCACATCGCACGGCGACTTGTCCGAGCGACTGACAGCCGCCGGGTGGACGCCGTTGTCGGAGGGGCACCACGTCCTCGTCGCCGCTGTCGACATCGATCGGCAAACGCCGGTTCGAGAGCTCGCTGACCAAGTACGCGACGCCGTACGGGCCGTGCTCGGCTCCTGTGTCGTCGGGACTGCGGCCAATCACGTCATCGTGCTCGCGCATGGGTGGGCGTCCGCATCCCCCGCTCGAGTGCGGACTGCGTTCACCGAAGCCGACGAGCTGCTACGCCGCGGGCCGGGCGGTTCCGCGGTACGCACGCTCGGAGTGGCGACGCCGGTCGAGGATCTGTCGGGCGTCGGTGCGGCGGTCGCGCAAGCTCGCGAAGTCGTCCAGATCGCACGGCGTTTCGGCACCCGGACCGGAGTGATCCTCGCCAGGGACGTCGGCGTCCAACGACTGCTCGCCGCCGGCACGACGCCCGCTTCCTTGTCCTCGTTCGTCACGGAGCAACTCGGTTCGCTGATCGCTTACGACACAGCACATTCCGCCGACCTCGTCCGAACGCTCGACGCGTACCTCGCACATCGGGGCGGCAAGGCGAGAACCGCGGATTTCCTCGGCATTCGGCGTCAGTCGCTTTATGCACGGCTCACGCGTATCGAGAAGCTGATGGGTGTTTCCCTCGACGATCCGGCACAGGTGGTCTGCCTCGGGCTTGCGCTGACCGCATGGCGCATGCGCACCGGCCTTGATCCACAAGCAGCGTTCGAGCGTCTCCCCGGGTGAGCGACAACCTCTGCGATGATGAACGAATGACCGGAGCAGCGGAGTTGATGATCGAGATCCCTGCCGGCGAGGTGCACCTTCGGGACGACCGCAAAGGTACTTCGTGGACCTCGAAAGTCGAATCCTTCCGCCTCGCAAGCCATCTCACCACCAGGGCGCTGCTTCACGGAGATTCGTCGGACGATTCGAGCAAACCAGCGGTCGACCTTTCATGGAAGGACGCCATCGCAACCTGCAACACACTTTCGGCCGCGGACGGTCTGACACCCGCATATCGAGACGTCGACACCGATTCTCCGCAGTGGGACCGGGGCGCAACTGGCTACCGGCTCGCCACCGAGGCCGAGTGGCAGTACGCATGCAAGGCTGGCACCTCCGGCTACCGCTACGGCGAGATCGACGAGATTGCCTGGTACAGCGACAATTCAGAGGGTAGAGCGCATCCCGTCGGAACCAAGACACCCAACAACTGGGGCCTGTACGACATGATCGGCAATGTCTGGGAATGGTGCTGGGATCTCTACGACCCCGAGGTGTACGGCACGTACCGGATCTTCCGCGGCGGCAGTTGGGCCGAAAGTGAGCGCGGTTGTGGCGCTACCGTAAGGAGGCGAAGCCACCCGACGTTTGCTATCGACGACTTGGGATTTCGCCTAGCTCAGACGATCTGAGGGCAGACGGCCGAGGACTTCGAGCACAGCCTCGATCTCTTCTCGACTGCGAAGCCGAACTATCGGCAACGACGGCACATCGACAAGGACCGTGGCCATTCGCTCCTCGTTGCGTCCGTCGGTTCGCCAGGCCCAGCGCACCACGTGATCCGGATCGAACAGAATGGTGTGCAGTGGCGGCTCCATGTTGCGATTCCACAACACCTCTCGCTGCAATCGCCGACGCACGGTTCGTGTGATCACCTGGCGCATCACCGTCCGCCGAGGCAGATCCAACCACAGCATCAGGTCCGCACGCTCGGCCAGAAGTCGACGCACCGCACCGTACTGCCACTCGGTCACCCAGGCCGGCTCGCTGGAAAAGCGTCGTACTTCGGTTTCGAAACTGTCGAGCGGAATCCAGCCGGGCCCGTGGAACAGCGAGTCCAGCTCAGTGTGTTCGATCTCGAGAAGCCGCCCGATTCGACCGGCGAGAGTCGTCTTTCCGGCACCGGAAGTCCCCGCGACAAGGATCTTCTGCGGACGAATCGTCAGCGCGGCGGGGTCTACGAAAGGCACCGATACACCCTAGGGGCCTTACACTTCGCAGTCCACCCATTCGATGTAACCGGTGCCGTTGATCGACGCACCGTCGAAGCTTCCCCGGTAGGTGTACGCGCCGACGTATCCCTTGCCGTGACCGTAGCGCCACTCCGAGTCGATCTCGGCCTCGAACTCCACGACCGTCCTACCGTAATCGCGCACCTGCCAACGCAGTACGCGCGGCACACGCATCTCGCGACCCTGTGGGTCGACGTGCAATGCGTCGGCGTACTCGAGCACGTCGAACTCGACGTCGTCGAAGACCTTCGCACTACCGTCGACAGTCCGAATGTAGGCGAGCTTGCACGCCGTAACGCCTGACGCTCGAACATCGGTGAGCAACAACTGATGCCGGTCGTCCAGTTGAACGATCTGGTAGGTGAAAAAGTCGGCCGGGAGCTTCCACGACTCGGGAAGCGCGCGGCGAGTCAACGATTGCGGTGTCATGCACCGCGCGTACTCGACGGTGCACGGAGCCGAAATACTCACCGGTCCATCCGGACTCGCAATTGTTCCGGAGCACTGTGCCAGCAGACTGACGTGGTCGTAGACGGGATTACGCACGAACCACGACGCTTGGTCCGTTGCCACGATCTCGAGATCGACGTCGAATGAGTCGTATCGCCCGGTGACACGGAAGTTCGGATAGCTGTTCTCGATGATCAGGTTGTCACCGAAGGCGATTCGCGAACCATCTTCTTCGAATGCACACTCATCGGCAGCGTCGTACGCCCGGTAGAAGTGATGGCCCGGCGCTGCGGTGGAACTCAGCACGGTTGCGGTGTTTCGCGCGTCTGGTGCAGCGAGATAGTCGTTGTCGAACACCACCGTCCCGGTTGCACCGATCAACGTCATGGTGTTGAGGTAACGGAGAGGCCCTGGCAGCCGGGGAACGAAGATCCCGTAGTGCGTCCACGCGAACTTCCGCGAAGCCAGGTGCGGACGCATCATGTCGGGCCGATCGAACGGGCGTACCGATTCCGCCATTCGCTTGTCGATCAGCGGTAGCGCGCCGTCCAGCAAGGCCCGAACCGCGGGTCGCCACAATCGGCGCGAGCGGGTGGCGGGAACAGGGTCGGAACGATCAACGGTTTGTCCGGTCACGCCCCTAAGTTAATGTAACCAGACGTAACAAACAAGTGTCGAATTTTCCTCGACGACCTCACACCCTGAACACCCGCGCCCTGCGCACGCGGCGAATAGCATGTGAGAATCCGCGTACCGGAACCGGTCGCAGAGAGGGCGCAACAATGCAGCACGAAGAGTCGTCGTTCACCGGAGTGGCCGGCACCAAGATCGTCTACGACGTGTGGACACCGGACCGCGAACCCACCGGGGTTCTCGTCCTGTGCCACGGACTCGGCGAACACGCGAGGCGCTACGACCATGTTGCTGCGCGGCTCGGGGAACTCGGGCTCATCGTGTACGCACCCGACCATCGCGGGCACGGACGCTCTGGCGGCAAGCGCGTTCACCTCAAGGAATTCTCCGACTTCACCGACGACGTCCACACGTTGTTCTCGATCGTGACGGCGGCACATCCCGGCAAGGACAAGTTCCTGCTCGGGCACAGCATGGGCGGCGCGATCGCCCTTTCCTACGCCCTCGACCATCAGGCCGATCTCAAAGCCCTCGCCCTGTCCGGACCTGCGGTGATCATCGCAACCGGCACTCCGAAGATCGTGATGCAGCTGGGCAAGATCGTCGGCAAATACCTCCCGGACGTGCCCGTCGAGAACCTGGAAGCTGCTGCCGTATCGCGTGATCAGAAGGTCGTCGACAAGTACAACGCCGACCCGCTGGTTCACCACGGCAAGGTTCCCGCCGGCATCGCGCGCGGCATGATCACCGCCGCGGAAGGCTTCCCGGCGCGGCTGCCCTCGCTCACCATTCCCGTACTGCTTCAACACGGCTCGGACGACCGTTTGACGGACCCGGCCGGCAGCAAGCTCGTCGCAGATCTGGCCGGCTCTTCGGATGTCACCTTGAAGGTGTACGACGGCCTGTACCACGAGATCTTCAACGAGCCTGAGCAGGAAGAAGTTCTGAACGATCTGGTCGAGTGGCTGCGTCCGCGGGTCACCGGAGCATAGTCATGTCTACGTGCGGGATCCTGCTGGCGGCAGGGGCCGGATCCCGCATGGGCAAACCCAAAGCGCTCGTCACAAACACCGAGGGTCAGTCTTGGCTCCACCACGGGGTGACGACACTGCAGTCCGCAGGCCTCTCACCGGTCATCGTGGTGCTCGGCGCGCAGGCAGAGGACGCCCTCGAACTACTGCCCACCACCGATGTCATTGTGGTGATATCGGATTGGCAACACGGAATGAGCGCGTCACTGCGCTGCGGACTCGAAGCCGCCATGCGAATCGACGACGCAGATGCGGCAGCGATCTCCCTGGTCGACGTCCCGGACCTCAACGCAGACACCGTGACGCGGATCGTGGGTCACAGCTCCCCATCACGAAACATACTGCGAAGAGCTGTCTTTCACGGCCGTCCCGGCCATCCCGTCCTGATCGGACGCGATCACTGGCCGACGCTTGCAAAGTCACTCACCGGGGACGGCGGCGCCAACACCTACCTACGCGAACACGGGGTCGAGTTGGTGGAGTGCAGCGACCTCAGCAGCGGCGTCGACGTCGACTACCCCGAAGCCTGATCGCACGTCACAATCCTCCAGGTGGTGGGTGTCCGTATTCGGTGTAAAGATGGCCCGATGAAACGTACCGTCGCCGCCCTGCTCGACATCGAGATCGACGAGGCGACCAACCTGGAGTTCAAGATCGCGGTGACGCGCGCGCCGGGTGTCGAACTGCTGGAAACGATGTCGTTCGTCCATGACGGCAATCCGCTCGAACCCCGCGAGATCACCGCCGAACACGGTACCCGGATCCACCTACTCGACTGTGCTCCAGGCAAACTGATCGTCAGCTACGACGCAACCGTCATCGGCCGCGCAGAACCGGCGTCGGTCAGCGACTACGACGTGTCGAAATATCTGCGCCCCAGCCGGTATGCCGAGGCCGACAAGTTCTTCGGTTTTGTCGCCGGGCAATTCGATCTCGCCACTCCCCCGGCCGAACTCCTCGTCGAAGTCACTCGCTGGGTGAGTACACATTTGAGTTATGTTCCCGGCACCAGTCGCGGCACCGACAGTGCGGTCGACACCTTGCTCGCCGGCGCCGGAGTGTGCCGCGACTACTCGCACCTGACCATCTCACTGCTGCGCGCCGTGGGGATTCCCGCTCGACTGGTGGCTGTCTACGCGCCGGGCTGCGATCCGATGGATTTTCACGCCGTAGTCGAAGCCAATATCGACCACGTCTGGCGCGTGGTCGATGCAACGCAATTGGCGCCGCGCAGCAATCTTGTGCGCATCTCGACCGGCCGAGATGCCGCAGACACAGCCTTCCTCGACAATCACGGCGGTTCGATCACGTTGCACGCCTCGGAAGTTCGCGCAGTCGTCGACGGCGTTCTCGACAACGACGACTACGCAACACTCACATCGATCGGCTGAAAAGCAGCGTCAGGCGCTGATCTGGTTCTGCGATGCCATCGTTCGCTCGAGGAACTTGATCGTGAGATCGACGATCGCCTTCCCCTCCCGAAGAGCTTTCCCGATCACCGGGAAAGCATGGATCTGCCCACTCCAGATGTGCGTTTCGACGGCTTGTCCTGCCTTGATCAAGTTTTCGGTCATGATCTCGACGTCCGGACGCATCAGTTCGTATTCGGCGGACACCAGGAACGACGGCGGAATCAGACTGGCGTCGGCGTTGATCGGCGACTGCGCACCAGGAATCTCGTCCGGACCCTCGAGCCACCGGTCCTTGAGCTTTTCGACCTGTGACATCGGTAGGTAGGCATCACGTTTCATGAAATCGGGATCATGGTCCTCGAGGTTCACGTTGAGAAGAGGGGAATATCCCACCACGGCAGCGGGCCGCGTGATTCCGCGCAGTGCGGTAATTTCGGCGACCTTCATGGCCAGGTATCCGCCCGCCGAGTCACCGGCAACCACAATCTTGTTCGGGTTTTCGGCTGTCTCGAGCAACGCGGTGTACGCGGCCATTGCGTCCTTGACGGAGGTGCCGATGGAACCTTCCGGCAGCTGGCGGTAGCGCACGGAGATCACCGGTACTCCGGCCTTCGCAGAGAGCAAACCGCACAGTGCCCGGTGCGTTGCCAGACCGCAGAAGACGAATCCCCCTCCGTGGAAGTAGAGGATCGTGGCGCCGGCCAACTCGCCCTGCGCTTTGCGTGGATGCTGCACCTTCTCGCTGGGCACACCACCCAGCGTGAAAGGCTCGATATCGAGGTTCTTCGGCTTCGGCAGTTTGTCCGCCATCGCGTCGAGTCGCTCGAGTTGGCGGATACCACGTTCGGTGGTCGGCCAGAGGGTGAACATCGGCTTCACGAACGTCCTGGTCAGGCAGAAGATAACCCGCGCTCGCGGACTCACGTTCCAATGCCATACCGTCGAATCTCGCGTCCGCATAGCGTCCTCCCAGGTCAAGCCGTTTTGTGCATTTGAGTTACACATACTTGTCGGCTGCTGATGTGAACGATAACTGACGCTGCGTCAAAATGACACGACGGGTATGGATCAATTGCTCGAGCGTGTGCAAGTTCTGGTCGCGATCACGGCCGGGAGAGATATGCGCACAGTCCGCGGCGCCCTCCACGCATCATCGCTTCATGATTCCACTCGAACAGCGGCTTCGCGACCTTCGCGGCCAGACCAAGCGCTCCGGACACCGCTACCTGTTGCCGAAATTCGGCTGCGCAACCAGATCCAGCGGGGCGCACCGCCCAGCTACTCCACCCGGTCATTGCGCCGGTGAGACGCACTTTCAGATAGCGGTCAACTGAGTCTTCCACCTCGCGTCGCCCGAAGACCAGCAGCGTCAGAGGGACAGCGCTGCGGATGGACATGGAGCCTGAATGCTCGTCGATCGTCCCGACTCGGCGTATCTGAGGCCACCACTGCGAATACCGTTCGGCATCCGCGAGAACCTCGTAGACGCGGTCAGCAGAGGCAGGAAGCGTCCAGACGCTGTGGAAGTCGAAGTCGGTCACGGCGTCCGAGCTAGCCGGTACGCACGGTGAGATCGCCGAACAACGAATACGCGACGACACGAATAACCGGTGCACCTGGGCCGGGATCCTGTCGACCCCCGTCGAATTCCCGATCTCCGAAAAGGTCGAAGCCACCCAACTCGACTGAAACACACTCCGGAACCCGCAGCCTCGTGTCCCCGAAGATCGACACGATGGTGATCGTCGAGGAGGACGCTGTGATGGTTGCCGATCGCAGATCGAACTTGACGTCCCCGAACAACAGCAGAGCGAGTGTCTTTTTCGCCAAAGACCAACGGCCGGAGCGCTTCGTGTCACCGAAGACACCGACGATCGTTGCTTGCGGCGGCGACACCACAGCAGGTGGTGCCGCACTGAACGGCACGATCTGCTCGAGCTGCCCTCGATCTGCGGTGGGCGACCACACCACTGCCGCCTTGTCCGAGTACTCCTCGAGGGTCAAACGCCCCTCACCCACCGCGACTTCCAGACGCGCTTGGGCATCGACACGCAATTGATCGACGTCGTGGCCTTCTTCAGCAGCAGTCACCCAAGCACCGTAACCCGAACCTCGGGTGCTTACACGCCGGGCTTGCTCAGTATTCGAATGTCTCCACGCGTCGCAGGATCTCCTCCGCGATCTTGGCGGGACTCCCGCCCACGTCGACGACGATGGCCTGTTCGTCCGGGTCGACGGCCTCGAGTGTCGAGATCTGGGAGTCGAGCAGCGAGGCGGGCATGTAGTGATCGAGGCGAGCGGTCAATCGCTGGCCGATCTGATCCCGCGAACCGGCGAGGTGCACGAACACGACGTGCTCACCGCGAAGCACGTCGCGGTAGCTGCGCTTGAGTGCCGAACACGTGACGATGCCCGGCTGACCGGCGTCGGTATGGCTCTTGATCCAGACGGCGATCTTGTCGAGCCAGGGCCAGCGGTCTTCGTCGTTCAACGGATGCCCGGTCGCCATCTTGTCGATGTTCGCCTGCGGGTGGAGATCGTCGCCTTCTTGAAGGTCCCAACCCATCGCTCCGGCGAGCATGCCGCCGACCGTCGACTTTCCCGAACCCGAGACACCCATCAGGACGAGCACGGGATACTGCTTCTGCTGTGCCGCTTCGGTGTTCATGTGCTCGCCTACCTAGATGAATGCGCTCAACACGAGCACTCCGGCCAGGCCCGATACCGAGATGATGCATTCCATCACGGTCCAGGTCTTGAGGTTCTGTACCACGCTGACGCCCAGATACTCCTTCACCAACCAGAATCCGGCGTCGTTGACGTGCGAGAGGAAGAGCGAGCCCGCACCGATCGCCAAGACCATCAGCGAGACATGTGCGGACGAGAGGTCTGCCGCAACCGGAGCGAGGATGCCCGACGCCGTCACCGTTGCCACCGTTGCCGAACCTGTTGCGACGCGGATCAATACCGCTACCAGCCAGGCCAGGAACAGCACGGGGAGGCTGCTGCCCTTGATCGCGTCGGCGATCACTCCGGCGATACCGGTGTCGATCAGGACCTGCTTGAAACCACCACCGGCGCCGACGATCAACAAGATGCCTGCGATGGGAGGTAGGGAACTCTCGAGTGACTTCGAGATGGCCTTGCGGTCCATTCCGCCGCCGCGACCCAGCAGCACCATACCGACCAGAACCGCGAGACCCAAAGCCACAACGGGTGTTCCGAGGAAGTCGAGGACGGACTTGGGGAGTGCCTCGGAATCGGGTGCGATCACGTCTGCAAATGCTTTGCCCAGCATGAGAACAACCGGGAGGAGGATCGCTGCGAGAGTAGCCGCGAACGAGGGACGCTGCTTCTTCTCTTCCTCGCCTCGATCTTCGCCTGTGACAAAAAGATCCGGGACCTTCACGTCGACCCACCGCGCGGCGTACTTACTGAAGACCGGTCCGGCGAGAACAACAGTGGGGATCGCGACGAGGACACCGAGTGCGAGGGTGAGGCCGAGGTTTGCGTTCAAAGCCGAGACTGCAACCAGCGGCCCGGGGTGCGGGGGAACCAACCCGTGCATGGCCGAGAGGCCGGCGAGGGTGGGGATCGCGATGCGCATCAGGGACAAGCCGGAACGCCGCGCAACGAGGATGATGACCGGCATCAACAGGACGAGACCGATTTCGAAGAACATCGGCAGACCGATCACTGCGCCGACCAGAGCCATGGTCCACGGAAGCGCCTTGGTGCTGGAACGGCCGACCAGCGTGTCGACCACTCGGTCGGCACCGCCGGAATCGGCGAGGAGTTTGCCGAACATCGCGCCGAAACCGATCAGGATTCCAACGCTTCCCATTGTCGACCCGAAGCCTGTCGCGAATGCCGCGACCGACTCGGCCGATCCGAGGCCGGCCGCCAGACCGACGCCCACCGCGCCGATGGACAGCGCGAGGAAGGGATGCAGGTCCAGCCAGGTGATCAACGCGATGATGACCGCGACGCCGGCGACTGCAGCGATGATCAATCGTGCGTCGCTACCAGCGGGGACGACCTCGGCCGCCAGCAATGCTGTGGTGTTCATAGGGACTCCCAGTCCGATGAGTGATTGAGGTCACTGTTCCTTAATTAACCTACAATTTCAAGAGCAGACACTAATTTGTAGTATTTATTCGGCTTCCACCGGGCTTACTCCATACGCATGGGACGATCTACGTATGCCTTCTGTCCCGTTTCAGCAGTTACACGACTCGATGCTGGAACAGCTCGGCCAAGACATAGTCGGTGGTGTGCTCGCTCCGGGAACCACGATCTCCGCCGACGAGGTGGCAACGCGATACGACGTGTCGCGAACCGTCATCCGCGAAGTTGTCCGCGTTCTCGAATCCCTCGGACTTGCCTCGGTTCGTCGACGCGTCGGAATCACCATCCTGGGCTCCGAACACTGGAACTCGCTCGACCCCAATGTCATCCGCTGGCAACTGGCCGGTCCTGATCGGTTCGAGCAACTTTCGATCCTCAGTGAACTCCGTTCCGGCATCGAACCTCTGGCTGCGCGACTGGCCGCAACTCGCGCCACACCTGAGCAGTGCGGCGCTCTCACTGCAGCCGTCATCGGCATGTCAGCTACCTCGCGCGCTGCCGATACCGACGCATATCTCGGCCATGATTCCGACTTTCACCGCACATTGCTCGCCGCTTCCGGCAACCCGATGCTGCGGGCGATGTCGCAGATCGTCGTCGAGATACTCGAAGGCCGCACCCGCCACTCGTTGATGCCCCACGAGGCCGACCCCGAAGCGATTCACCTGCACGGAGTGGTCGCATCTGCTATTCAGGCCGGGGACGCCGACGCCGCGGAAGCCGCCATGCGCTCGATCGTCGCGGAATCCGCAGAAGCGGTCGAAACAATGCGCGAAAGCCCCGAACCGCCGCCTCATCTGTAAGTCGAGCCACAGACTCGGCGGAATTGGCCCGCAACTGCTCCGCAAGTGGAACGCTTGGCGCCATGACAGCACTCGCTACCCAGAACAGCGCACTCTGATGGCCCGCCCGGTACGCGTCGTCGTCCTCGGTGCCGGATCGTGGGGAACCACGGTGGCCGGCCTCGCCGCCCGCAACACCCCGACCCTGTTGTGGGCACGCAATTCCGAAGCAGCCGACGAGATCAATTCGCAACGGACCAACTCCAAATACCTTGGTGAGCGCAAACTTCCCAAGGGGCTCAAGGCAACCTCGGATCTGGTCGAAGCCGCCCGCGAAGCGGACGTACTCGTATGCGGGGTGCCATCGCACGCCGTTCGCTCCACCCTCGCCGAGATCGCCAACGAGGTTCGGGCGTGGGTCCCGGTGTTGTCACTGTCCAAGGGCCTCGAGCCCGGCACCCGGCAGCGTCCCACCGAAGTGATCGCCGAGTGCCTGCCCGGCCATCCCGTCGGATTGCTCGCGGGCCCCAACATCGCCAAAGAAATCGTCGACGGCATGGCCGCGGCATCGGTCGTGGCCACCCAGGACGATCGTGTCGCCGCCGCGCTGCAACCCCTGTTCGCATCGTCGGTCTTCCGCGTCTACCGCAACACCGACGTACTCGGCTGTGAACTCGGCGGCATCCTCAAGAACATCGTTGCCATCGCCTCGGGCATGGCTGACGGTCTGGGGGTCGGTGACAACACTCGTGCGATGGTGCTCGCACGCGGTCTCGCCGAGATGACCCGACTCGGTGAGGCGATGGGCGCCAACCCGCGCACCTTTGCCGGCTTGACGGGCGTCGGCGATCTGATTGCCACCTGCATGGCTCCGACTTCTCGCAATCGTCGCGTCGGCGAAGCTCTGGCGCAGGGATTGACCGTCGAGGAGGCTGTAGCCAAGCTCGGCCAGGTTGCCGAGGGCGTCAAGACTGCCCCCACCGTCATGGATCTGGCCCGTGAATACGGTGTCGACATGCCGATTGCCGCGGAGGTCGAGGCCGTCATCGGCGGTCGCCAAAGTGCCAGCGACGCATATCGCGGACTTCAGAAGGTTGCCCCGGGCGGCGAGCACGAAGTGGCGTGAGGAAGATCTACAGGTATCTAGCGATTTGGCTAGATACCTGTAGATCGCCCGAGATCACGGAATTGGAGCGTCGACGAAGATGTCGATCGCCAACGGTGACTCACCGCCGTACTGCGAGAAATCCGAGATCCCCGCCTCGCGCAAGATCTCGACGTCGAGCACTGTACGACCGGTATCCGTGCCGGCGGGACGCCCGAGAATCTCGACAGCCGCATCGGCCATGATCTCGGGTGAACGCGAGTGCTCGATACTGTCGTCTCCCCCGAGCAGGTTTCCGACAGCGGCCGTGGCGATCATGGTCTCCGGCCACAGGCAATTACTCGAAATCGGTGCACCTGAATACTCTGCGGCGATGCCCAAGGCCGCCAATGTCATTCCGTATTTGGCCAGCATGTAGCCCGGATGAGCACCCAACCAGTGCGGCGAAAAGTTGAGCGGCGGCGACAGCGTCAACACGTGCGCGTTGGCCGAAACCTGAAGGTACGGAAGGCACGCGCGGGTGAGCGCGAAGGTTCCACGGACGTTGACCTGCTGCATCAGATCGAATCGCTTCATCGCGAGATCTTCGGTTTTCGAGATGTCGAGGACGCTCGCGTTGTTGACCACGATGTCGATGCCACCGAAGTGCTCTACCGCTGCAGCCACGGCCCGCGCGATGTCGTCGTCGTTCCTCACGTCGCCGACGACCGGAACGGCATGACCCTCGAGCTCGTTCAACTCGTCCACAGCCGTGTGGACAGTTCCGGGCAGCCTGGGATCCGGCGTATCGGTCTTGGCGAGCAACACGATGTTTCCGCCGCGGCGCGCTATCGCACGGGCGATGGCAAGTCCGATGCCACGGCTTCCCCCGGACATGATCGCGGTTCGTCCGCGGAAGTTCTTGTCGTCCAAAACGAATCCTTGTCATCGTCGACGGTCTTCGTCGTTGCGGGTGTGGCCGCGTGAAGTCCCCACACGACCACTCGTCGACTTCCACGATATGAGCGCCTTCATGCGATGACTACGTCCGCAGAGCATCAACAATCGTTGGTCCGTTGTCCTGACGGGACAACGGATCAATCCGGTCAGCCACCCACCGGGCGCAGAATCCACCATCCGCCGAGCACGAGCACCGCGACGTTCACGAGCAGGAACAACCCGACCCAGACGATCGCGGGTATCGGTGAGAGCCTGGCCAATTGGTCGGCGTCCGAGTCCGGTGCCCCGCCTCGTCGCATTCGCTGCCGTTGAAGTTCCACGACCGGGCGTGGTCCGGCAAAGAGGAGGAAGAGCGTCAGGAAGTACGCTGCGGCCACTTGCTGCTCCTGGGTCCCCCACCAGACGAGCCCGAACAACACGGCTCCCACGACTGCAAGTGAGAAGACTCCGTAGAGGTTTCGGATCAGGACCATCATCACCGCGATGACGAATACGCCGATCCACAGCACCGAGACCGCACGCTGCGCGCCCAACAACCCGGCCGCGCCGAGTCCGAGAATCGACGGTCCGACGTACCCCGCGAACGTCATCAAAATGACGCCGAAGCCGGTCGGTTTGCCCGACGAAATCGCGACACCCGACGTATCCGAATGCAGGCGAAGACCTTTCAACCGTCGACCGACCAGGACGGCGACGATCAGATGAGCGCCCTCGTGTGCGATGGTGACGACGTTGCGGGCGATCCGCCACAGGTGTGGTTCGAGAACGATGATCACGGCGATCAACGCGGCCAGTTGAACCACCCAGGCCGGCGGATTGGGACTGAGCGCCGCCACCCGATCCCACGCGGTTTCGAGCGCGTTCACTCCGCTTGTCCGCGCAGGTATCGGCCGAAGTGCGGGACCGTGAATCCGATGGATCCACGTTCTGCCGAATAGATCAGCCCCTTCTTGATCAGTCCATCGCGTGCCGGCGACAGGGAAGCCGGTTTGCGCCCCAACTCGACGGCGATCTTCGCGGTTGCGACGGGCCCGTCGTCACCGGCGAGATCGGCCATGGCGCGCATGTACTCACGCTCCGCAGGTGTTGCTCGCTCATACCGCGATCCGAAGAAACCGACAGCGAGTTCTTCCTCAGCCGTCGGTGCGCCGACGCGCACGTCTTCTGCCGTGATCGGACTCGACGCCGCCACATCCCACGTGGCTTTCCCGTAGGCCTGAACGAAGTACGGGTACCCGTCAGCCGCTTCGTACAGAGCGTCGAGCGCGGATTCGGTGAACTCGACCTCCTCACGCTCGGCAGGCGCAATCAGTGCCTGATCTGCAGCTTCACGCTCGAGGCGGTCGATCCGGTGGTAGCTGAACAGGCGCTCCGAGTAGCTTTTCGACGCCGACAGCACAGCAGGCAGATGCGGAAGCCCCGCCCCGACGACGATCAACGGTGCCGCGTCCTGACTCAACTCGTGGCAGGCCCCGCAGATCGCCGAGACATCCGCTGCTCCGAGGTCCTGCATCTCGTCGATGAAGATGGCGATCCCGACGCCGACATCCCTGGCCAGCGACGACGCGTCGAGCAGCAACTCGACCAGGTCGATCTCGATGTCGCCGCTGTCCGCGCGACCTTTGATCGCGGGTGCGTCGATGCCTGGTTGCCAGCGCTCGCGCATTCCCTTGTCCGCAGTGGCGCGTAGGGCAAACGATTTGAGGACTCCGAGGAACTGCTCGACTCGCTCCGGATCGCGATGGGAGACCGCGATCTCTCGGACTGCCATGTGGAGCGCTGACGAGAGTGGGCGTCGTAAATCCTGATCGGGGCGCGCCTCGATCTTGCCTGTCCCCCAGCTTCGGGAGATCGCGGCCGAACGCAACTGATTGAGCAGGACGGTCTTGCCGACGCCACGCAAGCCGGTGAGGACAACACTTCGTTCCGGGCGGCCACGCGCAATTCGCTCGAGAACGACGTCGAAGGCGTCGATCTGCTTGTCGCGCCCAGCGAGTTCCGGCGGGCGTTGACCGGCACCGGGGGCATACGGATTGCGCACGGGGTCCATGCCCATCGACGGTACAAGCAGGGTAGACGAATATCCCGCTCTCTAGCGCGTGTCCTAGAGAGAACTAGTAACTGCTATTGCACCCCGTGAACCTCGTACTATCGCCGTATGCAATGGCTTCGGGCGGGGATCGGAATCATCGCGGGGGGCGCGCTATGGGTCATGTCGTTGCTCGCGTCCACACCAGACACGCTTTGCCAGGACAACTATCCCGCCCCCGACTCGCCTGGTCCGGGATACTTTTCAGCTGTGTGGAAGGCACATCGTCTTCCGCTGCCTGTGCCAGCAGCCAGATGCACGACACATCTAGTCGATGTGGACTCCACGGCTACCTCGGTCGTCGTGGACTGGCCGATGGCCAGTTTGGGGGTTCTCGGCATTACCCTCGTGGTGGTCTCGTTGCTAACCCTAAAACGCCCTACCGAAAACTGAGCGCCCAGCATCCCGTCTACCTGTTCGAGCCCGACCGCTAGATGAAGTCCCCGGCCACGTGGGCCCCAATTGCTCCGGCCAGAATGATCGCAGGATGCGCCGCGGCCAGATAGAGCCCCGACACGTCTTCGGCGAAGCCCAGCAGTGGCCGGCCACCGCGTGGAATGGGACGGTCAGCGACTACCGCCTCGATCAGTTCCACTTGGTCACCGTCCTCGAGCTGACTGCGGATCGCGTGCAGCGTCGGCCCCGCAAGCTCACGAGCATCTCCGGAGAACCCGAACGGAACATCCTCAGCCGCAATCAGTGTCGTGTCGTCCAATTGCCGGATCTCGAAATCCGGAGAGGAGAGTATTCCGTTCACCAATGGGTGGGGCGTCGAGAATCTGATGAGGCAACACGGGGAGGCGTCGACCTCGACGTCGACTCCCGCCGACGCCGCGAGTCCAGGAATCGCGGTACCCGCAGCGAGCACGGTGGCCGACCCGTAGACGGGACCGTCGGCAGTCATTACTCCGCACACTCTCATGCCCTCCGTGAGCACCCCGAGCGCACTGACATCGGAATACACTGTGGCACCGTACTCTTCGGCACCTCGCAGGAGCGATCGAGCGAACGCAACCGGATCAACGCCACCGTCATCAGGCGCGCAGGCTGCCACTAACGGGGCCGTCCGTAATCCCGGCTCACGAGCAAGGATTTCCTCTTTACCGATGAGGTCGACGGGATGGCCGAGTGCTCGATGCGCGTCGACGAACTTTCGAGTCTCCGCTTCCGTCGTCTCCCACGTGATCGCGCCTCTGCGGCGCAGACCGAATGGCTCGACGAGTTCGCGCTCCAGTCGGTCGAGCTCGAGTGCGGCGCCATGTCGGAACGGATCGGAGTAGGTTTCTGCTGCACTCTTCGAGAGGCCGACCCAGGCAAACGAGTTGCCGGTCACCCCTCCCGCCACCGAGCCCCGCTCGAGCACGGTGACTCGGAGACCAACGCGCGCCAGGTGATACGCGATCGACGCGCCGACGACACCGGCACCAATCACCAGGATCGGGCTGTCGTTTCGACCATTCGGATGCGTCACCAGTGGACCATATCTGCGAGCCGCAACCTGGATCCACTCGATTTGGATGCGAGGACTTCGGCGGTTAATGGAGGACTAGGCCTGTTCCCGCTCGGCGGCGAGAGCGACCGCCCGTTCGAAGGTATGGACGAGCACTGCACGCCGAGCACCCTAAACTCGAGCCACTCCCCACGCGGTGAACCTGCGGTCACCAGTCATCGGAGTACACGCAGCAGTTCCCAAAAGAGAACAACAACCGCCCGTGGGCACCGACAGGCCCGCCAGACCGGGCGTAAAGCCCGCCCAGTCTTGTCGCCAAGTCGCCGATCAGGTAACCCGAGGTCATCCGCGCGCTGATGCTTTGAGGCTGTCGACATTGGCGACGGGTCGCACTGGTGAACGCCCAGTCGTGGCCGAGGCCCTAAAGAAGCCCTCCAACAACCGATCCCGACTTCAGGTCGCATCACCCCCAGAACACCGAAACTGAAATCCCGGCTTCCGTCTGAACGCGTTGGCGTGCAATCTTTGCTCTGACTCTGTATCTCGGGACTTTCCAAAGCACTCTTCCGATCGTCGAAAAATATCCGCGCTGGATTCGACAATCGTCTAACGATATGTGACCTACATCTCCGTAGCGTTACCCGTCATATCCGGTTGGGTTTTCGTGAACAGGGAGTTGACGCTTGAAGAAGCCAGTTCTACATCGCGCGATGCGCGCTTACACGCGAACCGCCACGTACGCGGTATCGGCAACAGCACTCGTCCTCGTGGTTTCCGCGTGTGGCTCCGCACCGGGCGCCACACAGACTCGAACGATCACCGACGATCCGATACCCGCCTTCACCTTCGCTCTTGCAGCGGCTCCGATCTCCTTAGATATCACTAAGGATTTCGGTCCTTCCATGCAGGTTCAGACCCTGTTCACCGAACCGCTGGAACGGCTTTCCGGTGAAGGAGAGTTGCGACCTCATCTCGCCGAAGCCGTATCGGTTCCTGACCCGACGACCATCGACTACGTCATCCGGTCCGACGTGCGATTCTCCGACGGAACTCTACTGACCCCGGAGGACGTGATCTGGAGCCTTCGGCACGTCTCTGATTCCGCAGCCGGGGCGCAAACTGCCGGCGAGCTGGAAAGTCTCGAAAGCATCGAACAAACCGGACCGATGCGGGTGACTGTGAAGTTGTCGCATCCCGATCCGGTTGCCAGGCAGAGCATCGCGCTATTCGGACTGATCCAACAGGCAAGGTTCGCTGAAGAACATGCTGCCGAATTGGGTACTGCGCAAGCGGTTCCGGTGGGCACTGGCCCGTACCGGGTCCAAGAATATTCAAGTTCCGGTGTGCAACTTGTCCGTAACAATGACTACTGGTCGGAGCAACCTGCACCGGAAACGCTGAAGTTCGACGTGATTCCGGACGGCAACACCGCTCAGTTGGCAATGCGATCCGGCGACATCCAAGCTGCGAATGTGGCCGACATCAAGAAGCAGTCACAGTGGAAGCAGATCGGTGGAATCGACACGATCGAGGTCCCTCTGACCAAGCTCACGTATTTGACGTTCGATACCAGTACGAGTCCGTTCGACGATGTCCACGTGCGGAAGGCCGTCGCGCACTCGATCGATCGAAAAGGAATCGCAGAGGCGGCATTCGGCAACGACTCCGCGATATTGAAGGGTTTGGCAACTCCGGAAATGTTGACCGGTGTCGCCGGTTCCCCTGGGAACGCGCAATCCTTCCTGGACGGAATCGGCGGAATCGAGTTCGACAGTAACCTTGCGGCGCAAGAACTTGCCGCCTCGTCGCACCCCCAGGGATTCACGGTGGAGGTCCCCTACACCGACAACGTGAACTGGACGGAACTGACGGTACTCAACCTGCAACAAAACCTGGCGCCACTCGGTGTGACCGTTGTTCCAAAGCCCATCACCCAGACCCAATGGATTTCCGACCTGTACGCCCACAAGGTTCCCGGAATCGGATTCCTGTCGATTACCGCATCGACGCCCGACCCCAAATTGATCGGCTCCGTCGTCGGAAAGGAGAACGCTGTCGCACCGAAATTCAACGCCTCGAATTGGTCTACCGATTCCGTCGAACAGGCGCTGCCCGTCCTGAACGGATCGACCTCACCCCTGGACCGATGGACTGCCGCCCAGACCATCTTGACCGGCATCCACGAACAACTTCCGTACGTCCCGCTGTTCAATCCGAATCTGGTCTACGCAATTGCCGACGGGTTCGCCTTCGATCGCGACATGTCCTTCTACGACTTCGTCAACGGTTCGTGGGTTACCGCGGTGAAGGCAACGTCGTGAACGACTATCTCTCCCACACAACGAGGTTCGATTGAGATGGCAGTAGCGGCGTTCATCGGCAAGCGACTCGTGGTGTCGGCCGCGCTGCTTCTGGTAATCAGTTTTCTGGTGTTCAGTCTGCTGTCGGTGACGCCAGGCTCTGCAATTGCCGTCCTTGTCGGCTCTCGTCCGAGCACACCCGAACTGATCGCGGCCCTGGAGGCACGACATCACCTCAACGATCCTTTCCTTGTTCAGTATTGGCACTGGTTGGTCGATGCACTGCAGCTCGATTTCGGGACGTCGACCAGATCAGGTGCGCCGGTGACCGGCATCATCACCGATCACCTACCGGTCTCGATCCAACTGGCGGTGTACACACTTGTTTTGGTGGTCGGGATCGGGGTCCCCTGCGGAATGTCAGCGGCGTATCAGCGCGATAAATGGGTGGACAGAGGTATCTCGATGGCTTCCGTAATAGGTATGAGTGCACCAGGTTTCGCAGTCGGAATGTTGCTGATTTTCGTATTCGGACTCGAGCTCGGACTGTTCCCCGTTTACGGCGTGGGCAATGGATTCTTCGATCGCTTGGTGCACCTCACCCTGCCAGCAACAGCACTCGGCATCGCGCTCATCGCACTGCTGATCCGGCAGACACGCGCCGGAGCGCTCAACGTGCTCCGGCAGGACTACATGACATTCGCGAAAGCTCGTGGTCTCGACCCCTCACGGGTCTTCTTCCGATATGCGTTACGGAACTCCGCAATGCCGGTGGTGACTGCGGCCGGTCTGATACTGATCGCTGCGCTGTCCGGCGCCATACTCGTCGAGACCGTGTTCTCCGTACCGGGAGTCGGTTCGCTGATGGTGCAGTCGGTCACCGAAAAGGACCTACCCGTCGTACAAGGGTTGGCCGTGTGTCTCGGCGCCTTCGTGATTGTCGTCAACCTGGCGGTGGACGTGGTAGCTCTCCTCGTCGACCCGCGCATGCGGTACGCAGGAAAGGGATGACATGACTGCACTCACCGATCGCGAAAAGAGCAGGCAGGGATCGCGAATTCCCATCACCGTTGTGATTGCACTGGTGATCCTCGGTGTGATGGTATTCGCGGCTGTCGCCGGTCGGCTCATAAGCCCTTACGACCCTTACACTCAGGATCTTCTCCGCGGTGTGACCGGTTCCGATCGCACACACTGGTTAGGCACCGACGATATGGGACGCGATGTCCTCTCCCGTTTGATCGACGGTACCGGCCGCTCCGTGCTCGGACCGCTGTGCGTAGCGATGGGAACAGTGATAGCCGGCGCATCCGCGGGGCTGGTCGCCGGATATAACGGCGGTGCACTCGACAACGTCCTCAACCGATTCGCAGACCTCGTGTATGCCCTGCCCGCGCTCCTCGTCGCCATCGTGCTCCTGGGGATTCTCGGCGGGAGCTACTGGCTGACTGTGGCGATTCTGGTTTTCCTGTCAGTACCGAGCGCCATCAGAATAGTCGGCAGTGTGACGCGCGTCCAGGTTCGTCTGCCGTACATCGACTCTGCGAAGACCCTCGGATTGACCGACTCACGGATCATGATCCGCCATGTGCTGCCCAACATCGCGCCCACCGTGCTCGCCGTCTTCCTGCTGGATTTCGTCGGAGCGTTGGTCGCCTTCTCGTCGTTGTCATTTCTCGGTATCGGTATCGCCCCCGGGGCTGCAGATTGGGGATCGATGCTCTCCCAGGGGCAATCGATGATCTCCGAGAACCCCTGGGTCGCAGTTGCCCCCGCAGCCTGTCTCATCCTGACCGGCAGCGCCGCAACTATCTTCGGCGACTGGTTCTTCAAACGGCTGTCAGACTCAGGAGAACGGAAGTAGATGACTGTGGAAGATGTGACAGTACAATCGGAAACGGCCGATGCGAATGGCCCCCTCCTGAAAGTTTCCGGGCTATCGGTGTACGCGAACAGGTCGCAGGTGCTCGTCAGCGATGTCAACATCACGGTCCCCCGAGGCGAGACTCTCGGGATAGTCGGCGAGTCTGGCAGTGGAAAATCGATGGCAGTTCGTTCGCTTGTCGGTTTGCTACCGCCGGGAATCTATGCACGAGGAGCAGCAGATTTCGACGGAATCCCGTTGATCGGCACACGCGAACGTGAACTGCGATCGTTACGGGGCTCCCGAATCAGTCTTTTGATGCAGGACCCGTTCAGCATGCTCAACCCCATCCACACGGTAGGCGAGCACGTGCGGGAGACACTCCCGCCAAATGTCAGAAAAGGCGGACGCCAACAAGTTCGGGCCGAAGTTGCTGCGCGTCTCGCGGAGGTTGGCTTGGATCCCGCCGTCGCACAAAAGTACCCCTTTCAGCTCTCCGGGGGGATGCGGCAACGAGTTGCCATGGCGGCCGCGCTTGCCGGCGATCCGGAGTTGCTGATCGCCGACGAACCGACAACTGCACTGGACGTGACCACCCAGGACGAAGTCCTCCGACTTCTCGCCGGTCTACAGAAGTCACGAAACATGGCGCTCATCTTGATCACTCATGATCTGCACGTGGCGATGGACGTCTGCGATCGGATCCAGGTCATGTACGCCGGACGCGTGGTGGAGGAGGCTACGGTCGCCGATCTTGCCCGCACCCCGACGCATCCCTACACACGTGGGCTGATGTCGGCCAGTCCCCCTGTCGATCGTCGAGTCGAACGGTTGACGTCGATTCCCGGCAGTGTGCCCAGAGCCGCAGCCGTCGAGGCGATCTGCGCATTCGCTGACCGATGCGAATGGTCTGTCGGCGAATGCTTTTCAGCCCGACCAGCTCTTACTCCCATCACGATCGAACACGCTTCGGCTTGCATCCGGATCGATCGGATTCACGACGAGTTTCCCCGCGGTTCCGAGTTCGAACCACCTCTACCTCAACAATCCGAGTCACGATCTTTCGACACCATCGGCCCACCGATAGTCGAGGTTGCGAACGTACACAAGGTATATCGCGCCAAAGCGATGTTCGGCAAGCCCAAGGACTCGCACGCCCTCCGCTGCGTGACTTTCTCGATCCGCGCCGGCGAATCAGTGGGACTGGTAGGTGAATCCGGCTCAGGGAAGACAACTATCGCTCGTGCTCTCCTAGGTCTGGAGCACGTCACCTCCGGCCGGATATCGGCATTCGGCAGAGAGCTCGCGCCCACTGGATCCACTGCGCGAAAAACCAGAGTCGAGTTGGCCCGGGAGATCCAAGTAGTGTTTCAGGATCCGTACGCAGCGCTCAATCCATCCCGAACCATCGGTGCAGCCTTGCGAGAAGCTATAGCCGTACGAACCGGAGCGGACAAACGCGATAGCGATTCCGTAGCCTCGGAAGTCTCGGAGTTACTCGGCAAGGTGGGACTACCAGGCAGCTACGCCGCTCTCCGTCCGGCTGCGCTCTCGGGTGGCGAACGTCAGCGCGCCGTGATTGCCCGGGCAATTGCCGTTCGACCCAGGCTGCTCATCTGCGACGAACCTGTTGCCGCCCTGGACGTGTCCGTGCAGGCCCAAATTCTCGAGCTGCTTCGCTCTATCAGAGCGGAAAACGGGATGAGCATGCTCTTCATCACTCACGACTTAGCAGTCGTGAGGCAGATGACCGATCGAACAGTGGTTCTCTACCGGGGTGAAATCGTAGAAGCCGGCGAGACAGAGGCCGTGCTCGACGCACCAAATCACCAATACACACAACGACTGCTCGCATCGGTTCCATCCTCCATTTCAGCAGTTGTGCAACGTAGTTCAAATGCAATCCCGAGGTAGCACTGCTGGATACGGCGACCGGGCACCCACTCTTGAACTGCCGGCACGCAACACGAATGCCGACCTCGGATTTGCATGGAACATCCGCCGATCCTGCACCTCCCGACGGACCGACACGGATGCACGGACTGCCACAGAAAACACCACTTCGTGAACCCGAAGCCGTGACGCCGAAAGACATCGACGTACAGCATCGCCAAGGCCTTGCAAGGCTGCAGACGATATCCAGCTTGAGATCGGATAGTCGCCGCGTCCGACGAAAGAGGACCACCCACCGTCATCGGCCATCTCGGCGAGCCCGTAGGTCCGTCCCACGTGGCGGGCGAGCACTGTTGCGCGTTGTACCCAGCGCCCGTCATCTACACCCAGTGACGATCCTGGGCGATCCTGCAAACAGGCTGCCGGTTCCGAACACCACGGGCACGGCAGCGAACCTGAGAAGCATTGCCGTCGAACCGTATCGGAGGCCACCCTGCATCTGGTTAGTGGTGGAACGCGTGTCGGCAAACTGCCGACGAAGCTTGCGCCAGCGGCGAACTTTTCGTTCGGAACGTACGTGACTCGTCTGATTTCGGCTCCGTTGAACCCGACGCCTTCCGCCGGTTCGAGTGCCAGTCGGCTGCAGCAATGCTCTTGCCGAACATCGCGTGAGCGTCGTCGGAGGACGCGTCTACTCGTCGGGATCTCTTGGCGAGAAAATTCGGTCCTCCATCATGCCACCAGTCGGGCCGACGATTGCCGGGCCGGCGATTGTAAGGATGATGGGACGCGACTCGGTGGCCTTGGCCATCAGCGATCACCCTCGTCTGAGTACGTGCGCACGATGCGATCAGTGAGAAGTGGAAGGATCTTGTCCGTGCCGATACATATGAAGTGCGGCGATGTTCGGTGCGCTTCGAAGCCGACTTCGTCGATATACATCTCGAGGATGGTTACGTGTAGCGGATTCTCGACGTTGCGGAAGTACTCGTAGCCGAGATTGGCCGGCTCGTTCCGGCTTGCCTCAGCGAGTTGGGCCAGATGGCCGAGCGCCTCGTCCGCGGCTTCCTCGTCCAGCCGGTATTCGGCGATTACCCGAAAGTTCGACGTAGCACGTTGTGTGCTCTCGGTCACGAAACTTCCTCTCTAGTAGTAGATTACGAGCAGAACACAGTGCCGGACTGCAACTCAACGACGATTACGTTCGGTACGGGCCCTGGCGCCTGCTGACGCTTTTCGTGCGGTCGATTCAAGTGTCATCGGGGTGTCAATGTGTACTTCGTGGACAAAAACTCGCGAATTCCTTCGAAGCCGCCTTCTCTTCCGATCCCCGAATGCTTGATGCCGCCGAAAGGCGCTGCTGCATTCGAGACGAGACCGGTGTTGAGGCCCATCATCCCGGTTTGAAGTTTTTCTATCATTCGCTGGCTTCGGCCGACGTTCTCTGTGTAGACATAGCTGACCAAGCCGTACTCGGTGTTGTTGGCAATGTGCACGGCCTCGTCCTCGGACGAAAAGCGAGTTATTGCCAGCACTGGTCCGAATATCTCTTCGTTCACCATCCGAGCTTCGGGCCCGATCTTGTCGATCACGGTCGGTTGAAAGAAGTTGCCTGGGCCGACGATGGCCTGACCTCCGGTGACAATCTCCGCGCCGGTGTCCACTGCGTCAGCGACGAGACCTTCTGTCTTCGCGATGGCGTTCTTGTCGACCAGTGCGCCGATGTCGTAACCTTCGTCGGCCCCACGACCAATTTTCAACGCAGCAACCCTTTCACTTACTCGACGAACAAATTCGTCGGCCACGGAATCGTGTACCAATATGCGGTTTGCGGCGGTACATGCCTGACCGATGTTGCGGAATTTTGCGAGCATCACGCCGTCGACCGCTCGGTCGATATCTGCGTCCTCAAAAACCAGGAAGGGTGCGTTGCCGCCGAGCTCCATCGAAGTACGCAATACGTTCTGCGCAGCAGCTTCGAGGAGTTTGACGCCAACCGCCGTCGAGCCTGTGAAGCTCAGCTTGCGAAGGCGTGGATCCGATAGCAGGGCACTGGACTGAGCGCTGGGATTCGACGTGGGCACTACGTTCACCACACCCGGCGGAAGTCCTGCCTCTTCCAGCAGCTGCACCAGGTAGATCGTGGTCAGCGGAGTGAGTTCCGCCGGCTTGATGATAGTGGTGCAACCGGCGGCGAGTGCCGGAGCAATCTTGCGGGTTGCCATCGCGAGTGGGAAGTTCCATGGTGTGATGAAGTAGCAGGGCCCCACAGGGAGGTGCGACACTGTGATGTTGCCTGACCCCTCGGGGTTTCGGCGATAGTCTCCGCTGACGCGTACGGCTTCCTCGGAGTACCACCGAAGGAACTCTCCACCGTAAACGACCTCACCGCGCGCTTCGGCGATCGGCTTCCCCATTTCCAGGGCGATGAGCAGAGCAAACTCTTCTTTGCGATCCATCAGCAAGTCGAATGCTCTGCGGAGGATGTCCGAACGTAGGCGGCTAGGTGTTTCGGCCCACTCTTGTTGTGCTGCAACGGCTGAATCGAGGGCGCGAATGGCGTCGTCGACCGTTGCGTCGGCAATCGTCTTGATCACATGCCCGGTTGCGGGGTCTTCGACGGTGAAGGTCGCGCCCGAACTCGATGTCGCCCATGTTCCGCCGACGCCGATACCGGTTTCGACACGGTTGAGTAGGTCCTGTTCATGTGGCTTCAATGTCATGACTGGCTTTCCTTTGTGGCTGAGGTCGGGGCGTTCGTACGGAATCCGTCGGCCACGACGCGTAGACCTTCGCGTAGCAGTTCGTCCGAAATTGCGAGCGGAGGGAGAAATCGGATGACGTTTCCGTAGGTGCCGCAAGTAAGAACCACTACGCCATGATCCGCGGCGAATTTTGCGACGGAATCGGTCAGCGCCGGGTTCGGATCTGTGCTGTCGGGGTGTACTACTTCGATGGCCTTCATCGCGCCGCGGCCTCGGATGTCACCAATACGGTCGTCCGAGGCGCCCAGTTCGGTGAAGACCTCATCGATGATCGCCGCGATTTCACGTGCACGAACAACCAGGTTGTTCTTTTCGTACGTTTCGATTGTGGAGAGCGCCGCGGCGCAGGAGATTGGGTTTCCGGCGTAGGTGCCCCCGAGAGCGCCGGATTGTGGTGAATCCATGATCTCTGCGCGGCCAGTGACCGCGGCCAGTGGCAATCCACCCGCGATACCTTTTCCTGTTGCGATGAGATCAGGTACGACTCGCTCGTGGTTCGCAGCGAAGAGATCACCGGTACGGGCGAACCCGGTTTGGACTTCGTCGAGGATGAATACGACGCCGTTGGCAGTTGCCCATTCGGATAGAGCAGGCAGAAAACCGGTCGCGGGTTCGATGAATCCACCCTCGCCCTGGATGGGCTCGATGACGATTGCTGCGAGATTGGAAGCGCCGACCTGTCTTTCGATCTGCAGGAGCGCAATTTCTGCCGCCGCCACTCCGCTCAGCCCATCGCGATATGGGTACGAGGTTGGAACACGGTAGATCTCGGGCGTGAACGGACCGAAGCCGTTTTTGTAAGGGGTGTTCTTCGCAGTCATGCCCAAGGTGAGGTTGGTTCTGCCGTGGAACGCGTGATCGAAGACCACAACCGCATGTTTGTTGGTGAAGGAGCGTGCGATCTTGATCGCGTTCTCGACGGCTTCGGAACCGGTGTTGAACAGTGCTGTGCGCTTCTCGTGGTCACCGGGGGTGATCGAGTTGAGCTTCTCGGCGACCGCAACGTAGCCGTCGTATGGGGTGACGGTGAAGCAGGTGTGAGTGAACAGTTTCGCTTGGCGAGTTATGGCTTCGACAACGGCTGGAGCTGAATTGCCGACGCCGGTGACGGCAATGCCCGAACCGAGATCGATCAGAGAATTGCCGTCGGCATCGATCAAGATCCCGCCTCCGGCTGCGACGATCGATATGGGTACAACGTGCCCTACACCGGCCGCAACGGCCGCCTCTTTTCGACGCATAAGCACCTGCGATTGCGGTCCTGGAATTGCGGTTACGAGTTCTCTATGTTGCGACACCAGCGGGCCGCCCGTTACTGACGAGACTGACAATTCGTTCCTCATTTTCGTGTTGTCGATAGTGAGCGTCAGAGCCAGCGCGGAGCTGTCGGGGCTGTGCCGATCTCGCGGCCCGACGTGTCGACCGCGGACACTGCGATGTTTCTGCGGCCGGTCACCCACATCAGCAGATTCGGAAGCGACCCGGACACCGCCGTGCGTGCCGTGGTCGAATCGGCGGTGGTGATGTGACTCGAAGCCGGTTCGAACTCTTCACCGGTGTCCGCAACTGTCATGTGCACGCGATAGTCGTCTCGGGTGGCCCACGTATCCAGGACATTGTGAATTATTCGTCGCTGCACCGCTGGCGGTATGTCCGCTGCACTCGCCGAATAGTTGAGATCGATTGCGTGTAACCACAATTCGCGAGATCGCATCCACACTGTATCGACGACCGGTATCCGCACACCTTGAGCGTTGCTCACCTCGGTAGACCAGCGATTGTCGGGGACTGCGCTCCAGGCGATTTCGAGCGCTCTCGCCTCCCTGTCGCAGAGTTCACGGAGTTCGACATTTGACAGTGGTGCTGCACTGCCGATTTCCCGGCTCCGCGCATGGGCAGACTCGTACATCGGTTTCTCGATGCCTGTCGTCGCCCAATCCACCAGGCGGCCGAGGGCGCGGGCGTTGAAACCGACGTGCGCGATCACGTGCGCGCGAGTCCATCCTGGAAGCAACGAGGGTCCACGTAGTTCGTTGTCACCGAGTTCACGCAACGTCCGGTCGAAGTGCGTTTGTCCGGCTTTCACGTAGCCGAGATCGACGGCGAGTTCGTCAGCCGGCTCTCGCATCACGTTCACGGCATTCTCCTTCACAAGATTACGAGTAATTCTTCAGCGAGTCGGTCGGGCATCATGGGTTAGGTTTCCTCCGAGTATTGTTGCGACGACGTCGATCTCCGATATGTTTGGCGCGGTGAGCGGCGACGACGAGAACACGGCGAAGTCCGCAAGTTTTCCCCGTTCGAGGGTGCCTTTGTCGTCGATCTGACCGGTCGCGCGCGCAGCCCATTCCGTGTGCGTTCGAAGGGCTTCCTCCGGTGTGATCGCCTCGTTCGAGCCCAGGACGAATCCGGTGTCGGTACGACGATCGACGGCCGACTGCATACCTCTACGAAGATTGTTGTCGGCGACAGGAAGGTCTGATGAGCCTGCGAGTATTGCTCCCGCATCGATGACTGATCGCCCACGGTAGAGCCACGGTTCACGGTCGGTCCCGACAAGATCGACAATCTGATCGCCGAGCGGCCCGATGAAACCTGCCTGGGGGGTCACAGCAATAGCAAGATCGCCGGCACGCCGCACTTGATCCGGTCGAGCGATGCCGAAATGTTCGATACGGCACGGAGCTGTGTGGCGGCCGTAGCTCTTCTGTGCCTCCTCGATCAGGTCCAGGGCCAGGTCTATTGCTGCGTCTCCGATTGCATGCAGCGCAAGCGGCCACCCCGATCGATATGCCGCGAGTGCACGCTCTCGATACAGTTCCGGCGTGTCGAGGAGGTAGCCCCGGTTGTGTTCGTGGCCGCAGAAGTCCTCTGTCACAGCGGCGGTCGCCCCGAGCAAAGAGCCGTCGAGGAAAACCTTGACGTGCCCCAACTGAAGGTGGGAATCGCCGAAGCCGTAACGAATCCCGAGGTCCAAGCCCACTCCTGTCCCCTCGCCGCAGAAGTCCGAAGCGTTCGCGGCAAGGGGATGAAGGGCGTCGATTGCCGGCATCAACTGTGCACGGGCGTGCAGATGATTGCGATCTGCGGCCGATTGATAGGCCGCGATTTCGATGGAGCTGTGGCCGATCCAACCGCCACCGACACCGGCTTCTGTGAAGCTTGTTATCCCCTGTGCAGCAAAGCGTTTGGTTGCTTCGTCGATTGCCTCAGCGAGCCGCTCGGTGGAGTAGGGCAAGAGCAACGCCTGCACCAAACCTTGCGCCGACTCTTCAACGACACCGGTAGGGCGGCCCTCGTCATCCCGCACGACGACACCTCCGACGGGAACTTCGAACCCGTCGTCAAGCGCACCGATGAGACGCAACGTAGCGGTGTTCGCAATCGCAGCGTGACCAGAGATGTGCCGTAAGTACAGTGGCCGGTCTCCCGTCACGGCGTCGAGCCGATCGATAGCAGGGAATTCGCCGCCATAGTGCCCCTGGTTGAAACCTGTGCCGTGGACCCAGGCATCGGCGTCATCACCGATACGCTCTACTTCGGCCTCGATCAGCCTGTAGAGATCCTCGAGACTGGCGGCGCGGCTGAGGTCTATCGACGCCAATCCAAGTCCCCACCAGACGGTGTGACAATGAGCGTCGATCAGACCGGGCGTCACACAGGCGTCTGCGAAGTCCAGGGTTCGTATCGCCTCGATACCGGCGACCTCGTCGTCGAACCCGACGATACGGTCACCGATTACCCCGACAACCGAAGCGATCGGCCGATGAGGATCCATGGTGATGATTTCGCGCGCCCGCACAATGAGATCGAGTTGCATAAGAGAAATGTCCTTGTCCAGTAATCGAGCCGCGTCTGATCCAGCGGTACGAGGTGCGATGTTTCGCACACCAGCCGCGCTACGTTTCTCAGTGCTTGAAGCCGGGAAGGTCCACGCTGAATTTCGGCGCGATCGCTCCTGCCGATGCGGTGATCAACGAGATCAGCGCGAGAACCAACGCAGCTGGCCACCAGTGATCATGAGCTGCAGCTACGAGGCTGGTAACCAGAAGTGGAACGAATCCTGCAATCATCGCGGCGGTGTTGTTCGCGACGGCAACACCTGTGAATCGGGTTCGCGCCGGAAAGAGTCCGGTCAGAACAGCTCCTGTACCTGCGTAGGGAAACGACAACGTCGCCACTGCCAACGTCATCGACAGAACGATGAGCACGGGAACGCCCGAAGTCAGTAGCAGAAAGGCCGGCAGAGCGACTACGGCAGAGGCGATCCCGCCCCACAAGATCACTCGACTCGAACCGAACCGCGCGCCCAACCGCCCGCTCAACAAGATCACGAAGATCTCGACTACGGCCGCGACGATAGTTCCGAGCAGCATCAACGATCGGCTGTATCCGAGTACGTTCACTCCGTACCACACACAGAATGTCGTGACGAGGTAGAACCCGCCCATTCCGAGAAGTGAAGCCGCCATTCCGATCAGAATCTGACGCCAGCTGTGTTTGAAGGCTGTGCTCACGGGATTGGTCGCCAACTCCCCAGCTTCCTCGAGCTGACGGAAGACAGGGGATTCTTCGAGTTTGCGCCGAATGTAAACCGCGACAAGAAGTAACGGTAACGAGAGGAGGAAGGGAATGCGCCAACCCCAGGATTCGAAGTTCTGCTGCGAAATTGCAATGGTGACCAGAAAAAATCCACCAGAAGACAGAATTGTTCCGATCGGAGATCCGATGAGGGGAATCACTGCGTATCGCGCCCGCATATGCAGTGGCGCGTTCTCCACCACCAGGGTCAAGGCACCTGACCATTCCCCTCCTACGAAAAGTCCCTGCACGATTCTCAGCAGCACGAGCAGCACCGGCGCCGCGATGCCGATCGCTGCGTAGGTGGGCAGTATGCCGATCAACGCGGTAATGATGCCGATACCGACGATGGTGATCATCAGCGTCTTTCGGCGGCCGATCCGATCGCCCATTGCACCGAAGACAATGCCGCCGATCGGTCGGGCCGCTACCCCTACTCCGAAAGTGGCGAACGAGGCAAGTGCGGCCAAGGTTGCGTTGCCGCTGGTGAAGTACTGAACATTGAACACGAGAGCGGCCGCGGCACTGAACAGGAAGAAGTCGTAATACTCGAGCACGGAACCGACCAGAGCGCCGAGTGCGACCTTGTTTGCGCTCTTCTTGTCGAGCTCATGAACGGCTCCGAACTCGATCGACGTCGATTGTGTGTACGTCATAACTCTCCATCAGGGATGAGGGATTCGGTCTGCTTCTGTCCCCAGGGGATTTCGGCCTGCCGCAAGCATTTCAGGTTATTCGCTCACTGTCCCTAGGCATTCCCCGCCGATTAGCGCTGCGAATTTGTGCATATGCCCTATTCTGACTTGGTGAACCATTTCGCCCCTTCACGACCGGGCAACGAGCCGGACGCCCGCGACTCAGGAAGATGGCAAGAGCTGCTCGACAGCCTCGACGTCGCCGAACTGACCGACACCTTCGTCAAACGTGTCGCCTCGATCGCGGGCTACGACTCGTCGCCGCTACCGACGTCCGAGATCGAACGCACAGGCCGGATGGCCTTCTCCGCCATGCTCCAAGGTCTGCGCGCGGGAGGTCTGCCCGATTTCGTCCCCGTCGCAAACGATGTCGGCATCTCTCGTGCACGGGCAGGGATCCCCATCACCTCATTGATGACCGCGATCCGATTGGACTACAACGTGCTGTGGGAGGCCCTCACCTCCGCGTCGTCAGCGAGGGATGCCGAACTGTTGGTCCGACACACGTGGATCGTGCTTCGCACCGTCGACGAGTACGCCGCACAGACACAAGCGGCCTACATGGCCGAACGAGAACGCATGCTGAGAGAGGAATCGTCTGCGCTGCAAGGACGCATCGCAAACCTGTTCCAGGATCCCCGATCCACAGACGCAGATCAACTGGATGCAATTGCAGCCGAACTCCGAATCCCACAACGCGCCCCCCTTCTGGTCATCGGAGCTGCCGGTGACGACATCCCGGCGCTACGAGTGTTCATCTCCGAAACCGAGCGCTCCGGACGAACGGTGTACACCCACTACCTCGGCGACGTCCTGATTGCCTTCACACGCAGATTCGACCTCGACGGACCGCAAGTCACCGATGTCGGCCGGAACCTCCTCAAGCTTCGAGTCGGAATTGTCAACGCCGACACCGGTCTGTCAGCCCTTCGCGCGGCGGCCAATACCGCACGAGCTCTCACACGAACAATCACCAGCGAAGACCACGCGGCTCTCACCTGGGACCGAGGGTGGGCGAGACTGGCCAAACTAGGCCTACAAGAATCAGGAAACGGGCTACTCACCGACGTAGATGACGCCTTGGCGACCTGCGGAGACGCGGAGCGGGCCCGTCTCGAAGAATGCGTGCGCAGCTATCTGAAAACAGGCAGTATCGGGGAATCGGCAAACGAGCTGTTCTGTCACCGCAACACCGTGTCCAATCGCCTTCATCGATTTGCAAAACTCACCGGTTTGGACCCCACGATTCCTGAACAATCCGCGAGACTCGTAGTGGGTTGGGCATAGAAGCACTCGAAACCCCTTCCCCTTTTACCTTCTCGGGGCGATCGCTGTCGGAGGCATCACGCAACGAACTGTATGGGCGAGGTAGCTCTGCGTGCGCTGGGAGGCTGCCCGGTAACGCGTTTGAAAGCGCGGCTGAACGCAGCTTGAGAGGTGTAACCAAGACTTCGAGCCATGGCTTCCACCGACATCGTGTCCTGGGCCAGCCACTGGCTGGCAAGAAGCATTCTCAGTTCCGTCGCGTACCGCAGAGGCGGTACGCCGATCATCGCATGGAAGCGCTCCGCGAACACCGATCGGGACACATGGCACTGCGATGCCAACTCCGCTACCGTCCAATGATGTCCGGGATCCCGGTGGACAGCCAAGATGGCTCCCGCCAGTCGCGGATCGCGCAGCGCAGCCACCAGTCCAGAGGCATTGTCGCAGCCACATTCAACCCACCCTCGCACGATCATCGCAGCCACGACTTCAGCGAGACGCGCTGAAACACCAGCAAAACCGACACGCGCCGAACAGGTCTCACGCCTCATCGCAGCAAGGATCGGTAAAAGTCCGGGATATCGCTCCCCCTGGGCGTCGGCGATCATGATCTCGGGCATGATACGACTCAGGCCTTGCATCCCGCCAAGATCGAATTCCATGTAACCGGTGAACAATACGGCGCTGGGAGACAGGTCGGCGGCGAGGCCGACATTCACGTCCCCCACCGCATCACCGAGGGGTTCGGAGTCGTAGCTGTCGATGCCCTGAACCACTACGCCCGGCCCGGACAGCCACTGATGGGGTCGACCGTGCGGGATGAACACAGCGTTACCCGCTGACAGTTCGTGGACGGTGCCGTTCTCGGCACGCAGGAACGCGTGACCGACTGCGAGAAAGTGGAAATAGGCACGGCCCGGTTTCGCAGCGAAGCCGATGCCGAATCGCGGACCGGCATGAACGCGACGGTACTGCACTCCACGCAACCGCATACTCGTCAACAGTTCGCTGATGAGGTCGGAGGACGAGGCGAACGTCCCGGCAGCCGACTCGGCCGGACTCTTGATCAAAACGGCCGGATCCTCAGTCATAGATCATCCTGAAAGTCGTATCTAGTGTTGACTCAAAGCCTTTCATGCGATCCAGGAGAAGTACAACCGTTGTCCAGTGATGTATGCAGCACCGCGCCCGATACCCGACCAGTCCGAGCAGCCGCAGTTGTCGACCCGCCACCGCTGCCGGTAACACCGAAGTGGATGGCGGTGATGTCACTGGCCCTGGGCGTATTCGGACTGCTTACGGCCGAGTATCTTCCGGCCAGTCTGTTGACCCCGATTGCCGATGATTTGGGTGTGCCGGAAGCACTGGTGGGCCAAGCAGTCACCGTCACGGCTGGAGCAGCAATCCTCTCTGGACTACTGACGGCAAGCCTGACACGACGGATGGACCGGCGGATTGTTCTGCTCAGCTTCACTGTGCTGATGATCGCATCGAACTCGCTCGTGGCCCTGGCCCCGAACATGGTGGTGCTGTTGGCGATGCGGATCCTGCTCGGCATTGCGTTAGGTGGTTTCTGGAGCATGGCGGCTGCCACGGCGATGCGCCTGGTACCGGAATCGTCGGTACCTCGCGCTGTATCAATCATTTTCAGCGGTATCGCCGTAGCAACCATCGTGGCCGTGCCGCTCGGTAGTTACCTCGGTGAACTGTCCGGTTGGCGCAGTGCCTTTTGGGCCACCGCAGCCCTCGGGGTCCTGACGCTTGCCTTCCAGCTGTTCGCGTTGCCCCCGATGGCACCGCGGCACGAGGCACGGTTGAGAACTTTGTGGTCGGTGTTGGTACATCCACGCTTCGGGATCGGCATCGTCGGCATGTTGCTCGTCCATATCGGGCACTATGCACTGTTCACCTACATTCGGCCGGCGCTCGAAACCATGGTCAATGTCGGCACCTCCACCTTGACTGTTCTATTGTTCGCCTTCGGAGTGGCGAACTTGGCAGGCACACTTGTCGCCGGATGGCTCCTCCAACTCAGCCTGCGTCTGACATTGGCGCTGATGCCCTTACTGATCGGGATAGCTGCCCTAGGTCTGGCACTGGTGCCTGCAACTCAGAGCGTAAGCGCAGCCTTGGTGGTGTTGTGGGGCTTGGCATTCGGCGGAGTTTCGGTGGCGTGGTCGACGTGGGCGACCAGGACCGTGCCCGACAAGGCGGAAAGTGCAGGCGGGATCGTGGTGGTCGGTGTCCAGTCCGGAATCGCTGCAGGTGCCGCAGCAGGCGGTGCGATGTTCGGAGCCGGGGGTGCCATGGCGGTGTTCTCGGTTTTCGGAGTCGTGCTGATTGCGTCAGCATTGTTCATCACATTGTCCGTGAAGAACCCCGATCACCTTGCGTGACATCGGTTACCTGCATCCGACAGCAGACTGGGACTACGAATCAGCGAGGTCAGCTGATCGGTGCGCGAGCAGCGTGATCTGGCCCGGTCAACTCTCGAACAGCTTCCGCGCCTCGAGCTTCGCCGCGAACGACAGAAGACCAGCCTCGGTGTGTGGGCGTCCGACGAGCTGTACACCGACAGGTAGACCGTCGACGTCGGCTGCTGGAATGGACACTGCGGGCAGTCCGATGAGACTCCACGGCGCGGTGAGTGAGAGTAAACCACTTGGAACGTCGACCGGCTGATCCTCGACACTCACCCGACGGCTGAACAGCGGCGGTGCCGAAAAGGGAATCGTAGGCAGCGCAATGAAATCGACCGCACTGAGTAGCTGAGCAACACCTACATGGAACTGTTCACGAATCGCGATCGCCTGCAAGAACTGCGAATCGGTGTACGTGCCGCCCATCTCGAGACGCTCACGCACCTCTGGGTCGTAGAGATCGGGTGCGAGACTGAGCCGTTCGGCGTGGACCGCGTGAGCTTCACGCCCTTGGATGACACGATAGGAGAAGCGAAGTGCCTCCGCGCCGTGGATATCTATTTCGTCGGTGAGAAATGGTGCGACCAGATCGCGGGCAGAACGGGCAATCGATGGTTGAGTGGCATGAATTGATCTCGGCGATATCCAGCGAACGCGCACACCGGCGACGGAAGTGCACTCGGCCGGTGGTGAGAAATCGTCGATCAACGCCGACAGTACGACGTGTGCATCAGCCGCACAGCGAGCCAGAACGCCCACAGTGTCCATCGAACTGGCCAGAGGAAGTACTCCGTGCGTGCTGATCGTCCCTTGTGTGGGGCGAATGCCGACGACGCCGCAGTATGCGGCGGGGATTCGCACGGAACCACCGGTATCGGTGCCGAGTGCGACTGGAACGATGCCGGCAGCGACGGCGGCCGCCGAACCGCTACTCGACCCTCCGGACATGTGCCCTAATGCATGTGGGTTACGAGTGGGTCCAGTTGCAGCACGATCCCCCGTCGGACCGTTCGCGAATTCATGCGTCGTCGTCTTCCCGATCACTATCGCACCTGCTCGTCTGAGCCGCTCGACGCAATCTGCATCGCGAGCGGCGATCCGATTCACGAAATGACGCGAACTGGCGGTCGTCGGCAGACCTCGTACATCGATCATGTCCTTCACCGCTATCGGCACCCCGTGCAGCGGACCCCGGTCAGCACCTGCGGCCAATTCTCGATCGGCTGCGGTTGCGGCTGCACGAGCTCCGGCCACGTCGATGGTGACGAACGCGTTGATTGTCGATTGCGAGCGCTCGGCCTCCTCGATAGCAATCCCGATCAAGTCCGCTGACGTGACCCGACGTGCCCGAAGGTCCGCAGCCAGGTCCGTGATGGTTCTTCGGCTGAAGTAGCCGCCAGTCGCGGATACGTGGACGCCCGAAGGGGGATTCTCCGTCATGCCGCCGACACGGTGAGCGCCGCGATGGCCTCGCGGAAGGGTTCGATCGGGGCGATGAGCAGACCGGCGCCCGCGTGTCCGCCTTCACGCAGGGCGGCACCCATGTGGATACGTGGAGTGATCGCGGTGGAAACCACACGTGCCGCGTCGATTCCGAACGGAACGCCACGAAACCCTAGATACGGAATCTTCCACTGGGGGTGCTCGGTGTGAGTAATGCCGTACATTGCCTCCGTCGTTTCGACCATGTTCTGCGCTGATCCGCCGCTGTAATCCTGGAGCGAAAAGGCTGCCGCCGCTGAAAGGCCGCCGAGCCCCACCGTCTCGGTGATCAGGCTCTCCCCGCCCATGTACGCAGTATCCTCAGCGGTGATCCCGTCGAAATATTTCGCCTGCAACGTGGGAATCGGCGCGCGAAACCATCGCTGGCCGGTGCCAGCTGTACGAATCGCGAACTCCTTCCCGCTCAACGCCATAGCGGTGACGATGCTGCTGTGCGGTGTATCGCTGGCGGTTGTCGCGACGCTCTTGCCCGTCGCCATCGCGACATGGAGAAAGAACAGGTCGTTCCGACTGAGAAAGTTCAGAACGTCGCGGGTTGCTGCGGTGAAGCCATTGGCCTCGAGAACAGACTCGCAGATCTGCTCGAAGAACACCGCTGTTGCCGCTGTATTACGGCTGTGCAAGTCATCGCCCATACCGAGGGCACGCCGAATGATGGGACTGGTGTGTAGACCGCCGTTGTGTCGTAGTGCCGCTGAGAGGGCTGGGCCGAGCACGTCCTTGATCCAGGTCAATTGTTGATGTACAGCCTCGTTCCATACCCCGTAGGTGAGGCGCTCGCGGGCACTTCCCTCGTAGAGAACGCAGTGTCCGCGCGAACCCGACATCGAATCTTCGACAACGAGGACAGGCATCGACGCCGTCGTCACCCCGGTCAGCGAGCCTACGCACCCGTAGTCATGGCACGGCCGGACGAGGATGTCTCCCGCATGCAGGAGAGCGTCGGCCTCTTCCACCGAGTTCGCGAGCCCCTCGAAAAGTGCTGCTCCCAGTATCGCTCGGCGCTGGCCTCCTTCGTATGCAGGCCAGGGCAACGGGGCTCCCGAGGTGAGGATGGTGTGGCGGGTCATGCCGGGCAGCGCATCGAGTGCCGGGGTGACATCGATCAGGACGGGGTCTGCTTGCAGCATCGCATTCACTGCGACCGTATTTGCATGAATTCGCCTGTCCGACAATAGGTCTTGCATAGAATCCGCCTTTTGCTCGAGCTGTGTGTCGGTCATGCCCACCGACCGAGGAAATCGATCACAGCAGCATTGACTTCAGCGGGTTTGGACGCACTCAGGAAGTGATGCCCGTTCGGGATCGTCTCGAGGCGCACTTCGGCCGCACGGGTGAACAGTTTGATTTCGTCCTCGGCGTTGGCCACTGAATAAACCTGGTCTGCGGTGCCGTGGAGCCACAGAACCGGCTGCGTCACTTCGTCCAATCGCCCGAACAACCCGTCGCGATCACGGAGATTGATCGTGGCGAGCCGCAGTCGGTGCCGGCCGGCGTCGCCGGAGTAGTTCGTGCGGTAGATCTCGAGCCACCTCACTCGGTCTTCCGGGCTCAAGCCTCCCAGCGCAGCGTCGAAGGTGGCATCGACGAAATCATCGGGAACAACCCAGTCGTCGTCGACCGGCTCGCCGAAGGCCTCGATGTAGGGGGTGCAGAATCCCGGCCCGTCCCAGCACCCGAGGTCGCGGCTGCGTTGACTCTCGACGTCCAGCGAGGTACCCAACGGAATCAGGCCTTTGACTACCTCTGGTGCCAGCAAGCCCATTCGGGTGGCAATCCACCCCCCTTGCGAAGTCCCCAAGACGAATGCGTTCGGAATGTCCAGTGCCGCAAGAGCCTGCAGGTTCGCAACTGCGCTGTCCCAGTAGGTGAAATGCTTGTATGTCGAACGGGTTCGGCCATGACCGTACGGCTCGAGGGCCAGTAGGTTGGCCCTGTCGGTCAGCGCAGTATCCGCGAACTGGTCGCGGTACAACTCCGCAGAGGTGGTGTACGAGTTGATCATGACCAGGGTCGGCAATTCGGGGTTGTAAGGTCGCCCGAACGTGGCCCCTATGACCGAGCCGCCGAGGTGGGGGATGGTGATGGTTTGATCGAACGTGCTCATGAACTCAATTCCTCTTCTTTGTGGGGCAGTCCCGAGATCGGGTCACGGTAAAGGTGCGGGCGCTATCTGGCCGGCACTCGGTATGGGTGTTGTCTGGCCTGGGCTGCGGGACGGCTCTCGGGCCGACTCGAAGAGCTGATCAACTCGTTCCAACTCTTCCCGGTCACTGGCTCGAAGGAGGCTGACCGCGACGAAGACGACAAGATTGGCTACGAGGCCGACCAGTCCGGAACCTAACCCCTCAAGCCACGGCACTGCCCCGCCTTGGTCCATGTACGGAACCGTCAGCGCCAGAGCGATTACCGCACCGACGAGCAGCCCGGCGATTGCGCCGTCCCTGTTACCTTTGCGCCACATGAGTCCGCCGAAGATCGGTACGGCAAGTTGGATGATGGCTTGATACGCCAACTGCGTGACGCCGGCCAAGTTGGGTGAATCGTAGATGCGGTACGCGATGATCGCGGCAACTATTGCGGTAACTGCCATCGCAGCCTTGGCGAGGTAGAGCTCCTGCTTGTCCCGCAGTGGGTGAACGACAGCAACGATGTCGTTCGCAACTTGAGTGCCGATCGCTTGGGTGACGCCGTCGACGAAGCCCATTCCCGCCGCGAAAACTATGACAAGCGCGATCGCCAACAACCAGGTACCACCGGCGTCCTGCGCGATCGCGAAGAACGACGATACTGGATTGGCAGCGGCGAAAGGGATCGGCGCCGCGCACAGCGCGACAAACATGAGTAGAACGCAGAACACGAAGCCGATCGCCATTGTTTGCAGCGAGCCCTTTTTCACTTCACGCACGCTGGCCGCAGTGTAGATTCGCGTGAATATCATAGGCCAGCAAAGACTCCCAATGATTCCGGCGGCAACGATGCCGAAGTAGTAGAGTCCGCCTTCATCGGATCCGAAGCCGGGCAGGCTCAGTTGAGCGTCGGTAAGCTTGCTCATGTTCGAGATGCCACCGAAGTAGAAGAACAACAGGCCCAGGCACAAAATGGCCGATCCGATGTAGGCAACAATCCCCTGGACCATATCGGTGAGGATGAGACCCCTCATACCCATCTGGACGGTCCAGAACTGACGCACGACCAATACTGCAATCCCGATCAGGATGGAGTCGGCGTCAGAGAGTTTACCCAGCGATGCCCACTGAACTACCGCGCCCATTGCAATGAGCCCGAGAACGAGCCAGGGCACGAGGGCGACGACACTGATGGCGCTTCCGATCAACTTCAGGCCGCGGCTGTTGTACCGCAGGTCCAGTAGATCCGCCTGGGTCCGCAGGTCGAACTTCTTACCCCACTTCCATACTGGCCGGGCGATGAAATACATCGCGAGAACACCAAGGACGGAGTAGACGAGAAAGTACAACCCGATCACGCCACTAGCAACGGTCAGACCGAAAACCGCGGTAAAAGTCGAACCGGGCCACCACGAATTCGTGTACGCCATCGACACGAACCAGCTCGAAAACGAGCGCTCACCGACGGCGTAGTTGCTGAACGTCGCGACGCTTTGCCGGTTCTTGGAGATGTGAAGGACAACAACGATGACGACGAAGAAGACGCCTAAGGCGCCAAAAGTGACGATCATCAGTCCACCGCTCCCTGACGACACTCGGTGACCCAGAGACCGGTGACTGCTGCGATCGCAGCTGCGGACACGAGTATCAGGTACCAGACCGAAATCGGTACGCCGATGACCAGACCGTGCTGGTGGGACATTGCGATGTACAAAGGTGGCCAGAGCGCGATCATATTGATCAGCGCGAATAGTGCGCCGAAGGCGATGTTCCTCGCTGGGGAACGACTGAATAAGCCAGTGCGTTTCATTGATACTCTTTTCGTCTCTGCAGGCCGTCAACAGGGCCGGCTGGGCGGCGTATAGCCAGATGAAAAGCGTATGAACAATCACATTCCTCGACCATCGGTCAGTTGACGTATTTTCCGCATACCTCCGGTCGGACATCGCATGCGGACACGACAAACCGAACGGGCGAAATGTACTGGGGCATCGAGAATTTCATAACCGGAACTGAACGGGTGAGAATCCGCCACTAAAGACGCGGCTGCTGCATCATCAACGGAGATTCATCTCCCCTCACAGCGCCTTTGGCGCTACCGTAGGGCTTTGGTTTACGCCCGTTCCGACTCCCCCGACTCGCTGGTCGTTGCGGTCACCCTGACGACGGTCGCACTCCGGGTCCTCACATCTCGCTCGCGAGCAACAGTCCTGCTTCCACAGCAAGCGCGGCGAGCTGCACACGAGATTGGCTCCCGAGTTTGACGAGAAGATGCTCGACGTGGGTCGAAACGGTTCTAGGACTGATGAACAGCTTCTTCGCGATCTGGGGATTGGAACAGCCTCGGGTGACCCAATGAAGAATTTGCACTTCCCGGCAGCTCAACCCGAACGGCCACGGAATCCGACGTTCAACGACCACGAGGGACGTTCCGGGACCCGCCGACAACTCGATCCGATGGCACGAACCATCCGACTCGGCCCACAAGTACTGCGCCGGTCGGCCAGCCCAATCCCGGATCGCTGACGCCAACCACCTGCGCGCAGACTCTCCAAGAACCGGACCCGCCGTATGACCTGGCAGCTCCGAAATTGCGCCTGTATCGGTGACTATGACGGCGTGCGCTGCCACCCCAGCCCGTTGCACGGCACCATGAGCGCTCCGGAAGAGATCACAGACGTCAGCGAGTACAGGACGGAACCTCTCGATCACGCTAAGAGCCTCGTTACTGGCGTCTTTGGGGCGCGCCCAACTCACGTGCAGAGCACCGGTATATCGCCCACCAGGCAACCTCAGACACATGGTCGCGCCCTCCTTGAACCCAGCGGGAATCAAGAATCCCTCGGCGGACTGAGTCTGCGCGAACGGGATGTGCCAATCCCTCTGCAAGTCCAGCCAACGGAGGGCGTGCGGAACCTGGGTATGCAACAAATGAAAGCCCGGATTCCCGTCGACGAACGCGTCGTTCATATGTTCGTCGAGCTCCCGCGTGTAGCCTTCGCTCGCCAACGTGACGTGCCTGTGACTTCCTGAACCCGCATCCCATGCCGTCAATGCGTATCCGTCCCATGGAATCGAATCACGCAGGACTCTCATTGCAGCAGAAGCGCGCACGTGGACATCGGATAGTTCGACGAAACGGCCATCGTCCGGCGGGATCATGGCGGGAAGCAAAGCGTGGATCTGCATACGATACTCCTGGATCCGACTCCCCCAAGTACGTATAGGCTCTCATTGTCTCGCCAGTCAGGCAACATCGGGGAACGAGAGGGAAACCGGCGGCAGAGCCACACGCAGTGGTCGAAAAGTGGCTGGGTTTACGCCCACCCGGCGATCGGCTCGAGCAAGCTGGGGTCGCTATCCCCGGCATTTTTGACGGCAGTCGAGACTTTGCAAAGCTCCGATGCGGCACCCGCAATCGAACTGTCACTGGCGGCAACCGCTGACAAACAGTGCGCGCAGATTGGCTGCAAGTTGACCACCAATGGTGAATCGGCAATCGTTCGCGCAGCGATCAAGGGTATACCGTTCGGCACCATCACAATTCACACTGAATCAGGGCCGATCCACACCGAATCGTTGTCGAACACCGGGACCGGCGGAGGTGCGTTCGTCGCCGCGGTGGGCAGTGCAGCAAGTTTCCGGCCATGTTCGATGACGCTGCCAGATGCCCGTTCTCCTTGAAGAGTGCCTATCGCCCTCAGTCTCAGTCGCCGTTCGAACCGCCGAATACAAGTTCAGGCGTGCCCACTACCGATAGGCCGGGGTGTAGTTGCTGCTGTAGGGACTCGATCCCGGCGGTGTCGAGTGTTCCGTGGTGAATCTGGCAGACCCAGTCGAAATCTTCTGTAGACCAGGCGATCTGATATCCGTAAGTCTTGGTTTTCCACGGCTGGTTCGATCGTGGCCTCCGGGCGATCCATCCCGCTTTATCACCGAGTTCTGCGGCGAATGCGCCGGTTTCGGGTTCGATCGAGTGAACGAAGCGTGGGGTCAGGTCCGTCAGCATGGGCACCCTGATGGGTTCGGCGGCGATCTCCTCATGAAACCAGCTCATCGACTCCTGCGCCGGCGTTACTGGTGGCCCGCCGCGACCGGTGAGGCTCCTCGATTCTGCATCGGTGGTGACCGGACCGTCCCAGGTGAACAGGGAGAGTTCGAGGTGCTCCCCCACTCTGAGGTCGGTGTATGCGGCGCCGTCGATACCGTCGCCGGAGTGTTGGGCAAGTACCGCACCGGTTTCGGCGTCGACGACAAGCCGCAGCGACGGCTTCGGCAGATTCCGGCTCTCGCGTGGGGCGAGATCCACCGACCAGCATCGACGGCCGAGGAACTCGACGTCTGTCACCGGCCCTGTCGGGCGTGAATGATCGTTGCCGACCCAATGCTCAACGCGCGGGGTGATCGCAAGGTATCGGCCCGCGCCGGGCGAGTGCACGTGATGGAGTTCGGTGCAGCGCGGTTGGTCTGGGTCGGCGGTGAAGTCCCAAGCGGTGGTGCCGTCGCTGACGAACATCACCTGCCCGTCGAGTGACTCGATCCTCGATCGGCGCCCCCACCGATACAGATGCACGCCGGGGAGGCGAACGGGAAGAAACACAGGTTCTTCACCGTAGCTGCCGAAGTAATAGTGAAACGGTTCGTCGGAATTGCGGTACGGGACCACGACCCCGTGGACCGGTTGCCGCGGTCCGTCGGCCAAGGTCACCAACATCTGCACCCATTCGGTCATCACTGCCTCCGTTATGCATTCGGGTATCGGTCGTCTGCGGCCTAGGTCAACGCGCCTCCCCCTGGTTTCGGTGAGCTTTCCGGCCCGATCGCCTGCGCCGCTCAGCTCAGACATGCAGGACTCCCGCGATCGCTTCGGAAGCCGCGGGGTAGGCGCGGGTGTCGGCTTGTTCCCTCAACTCTGCCGAGGCGTAGGACAGGAGATTGTCGAGACGAACACCAAGCTCGTCGTACAGATTCAGCCGAGCTGTCAACATCAGTCCCGGGTAGTCACGATGCCGGAATCGGACATGGATCCGGCCGCTCGGCCAGTGGCCGACGTACGTGGCGCTCACCTGATCGACTTTGTCCGAGAACCGCATTCGGTCGAGACCGCGCAGGCAGTACTGCACGTACCCGTGATGATCGAGTGGCTCAGGCCCGACAGGCCAGCACCGATCGGTGATGTCGATGCCGCCGGTGATCAGCGAATGGATGCCGCCATCGACCCCGGTGGAAAGTACCGACCGACCGCCGGCAGGACGGGTAGCGGTCCTCGCGACCAACCACAGCCTCCTGGCCCCTGCGACCCCGTGGGCGACATCCATCCCGGGCAGCATCAAAGTCGTCACCGGCGACGGAACCTCACCACGGTAGGCCCGTACAGTTGTGGCGCCACGCGCAATGGGGTCTTTGCCCCAGTACCAGCGCACGTTGCCATCGAATGCGCGCTTGCGGCGATGGTTTTCGTTGTACGACACATCCGCATACTCGCTGGCGTACCCGACCTGCCGATTTTCCGCGCACAGGTAGGTGTTGCGGTCGATGCGCAGCGGGGCCGGATCATGCAGAGGTATCTGCAATACCGATGAGCTGTAACGCAACTCGAACCCGGCCCGCTTTCCTCCCGTGCCGTCCACGCGCGGCACCCGTTCCCACGGATCGTGCTCGACACCGAGATAGAGCGAGGATTCGTCGAACTCGGCCGACACGATCGCCGCGGCATCCACTTCGACCAGACGCATCCCACCACCCGGCTTGGTCACCAGCAGCGCCGGTTTGCGCCTCAGCGTCCGTGGCGGAATATCCGGCGAGGGTGAGATGTCGTTGTGCCTGCGTGTAGTCGTCATACACCAGGCGCCGGCGCGTCCCGCGCCGATCAGATGGTGCCCTTCGGTGTATTCGGACCGGTCGATGCCGTCGGTACCGACGTGAACCAAAGGGCCGTCGCGGTGATTCTGTATCCACAAACCGGACTCGTCGGCAGAGATCTGTGCTGGGCCGAATCCCGGAGGGGTCGGAGGAAGATCGGTCCACGCCACCAACCCCGCCAACGATTCTGTGTGCGGATCAATCAGTGCCGCAACGGGTTGACGCTCGTCGACCACCCACAGGTGAGCAGCGGCGAAGAAGACATATCGAGGGCGCAGGAACCTACGCCGGAGGTGGGCGCTCATGCGCCTTTCTGCAGAGTCATGACATCGACGGTACCAGCGAAACCGCATCGTGTACCGCAACGGTCGCCCGACTGGTTCGATTTCAGGGCTGCCGATCGCGCAACTCCTCGACGATAATCCACTGCGATCGAGGGTTGAGCGCACCGTGCGCTGTGATTGTTTCTTTGCTGCGGTGCACTATCTTCTTTTTGGACGTTCGATCAGGACGGGTCGACATCGGAGCGAATGAACTCCAAAGTGCCCGAGCACGTTCGACGCTTGGGCACTGTCGGACTTTGTTACCCGTCAGTCGGGGTGGGCTCAGGGTTTTCCTGGATGAATCGCAGATTGCAAACCCGTACGCTATCGCAATGGACTTGATGGTCTGGATCGTCACGACGCCATTTCTTGCAGCAGCACTGGCGGGCGTGATGCGACGAACGCTGGGGACGAGAGTCGGATGGCCGCGAACCCTTGCGGTCGCGGTGATAGCACTCTCGGTGGGGGTTCCACTGTCGGGATACGTCGCAACACTTGCAGGAATTGCCAGCCAGGACGATCAACTTCTGGTGAGCGTAGGAACAGCGCTCATATTCTTCGGAGTTGTCGCGCTCTGGGTGTTCGCAGCATGCCTGGCCGCATTGGTTTTCCTCGAAGTTGTCCTTCCAACAGGGTCCATCCCCGGACCGCCAGAAGCATTGCAGCGCAGCCGCAAATCGTGGCGACGAACCAAGCGATACGTCCAGATCATGGGCATCGTCGTGCGAGCGGGAGGCGGGCCCGCTCTCCGTGCTGGGCCATCAGCGCCTCAGTTCGGGGACGCGCTGGTGGAAGTAATCAACCGGTGCGGTGTCACTTTCGTCAAGCTGGGACAGATCCTCGGCACGCGAGACGACCTCATACCACCCGAGTTGGCTCGCACTCTCTCGTCTCTGCAAAGTTCGGCACGACCGGCTGATCCAGTCCGCATTGCGGAGCTACTGGCATCGGAACTCGGCGACGCACCAGAGTCGGTGTTCGCATGGTTCGATGTGGAGCCGTTCGCCGCCGCCTCTGTCGCACAGGTACATTCCGCGCGCACCGTTGAAGGCGTCGACGTTGTGGTGAAGGTTCAACGGCCCGAGGCGAGCGCACAAGTGAGCGTGGATTGCGATATCTTCCTTCGCGTGTCATCCCGCGCGGAGACCCGTTTTCCCTGGGCACGCGATATCGGCGTTCACCGACTCGCCGGGGGCCTCGTCACGTCACTGCTCGAGGAACTCGACTACCGCACCGAAGCAGCGAATACCGGCGCGATTGCTTCCACCATGTCGAACCGCCCGGATATCGTCGTTCCGCACATCTACCCCAACCTCAGTAGCGGACGGGTGCTCGTGATGGAACGTCTTCACGGCACACCGCTCTCCGACGGTGAGTCGGCGCTCACCGGCCTCGACCGCGACACCCGCAGCAGCATCGCCAACGAACTTCTTGCGTCGTTGCTCGACGGGATCTTTGTCCACGGCGTGTTTCACGCGGACCTGCACCCCGGCAACATCATGATCCTCGATGACGGCCGGGTCGGGCTCCTCGACTTCGGCGCAGTAGGGGTTCTGGACGGCGAGACACGGATCTTGTTCGCCGTGCTCCTCAACGCTGCCCTCGCAGGTGATCCGGTGGCGACAGTCGACGCGATGCTGATGGCATTCGACGTGCCGCCCGAAGTTGATCGCGGAGCACTACGTCACCAGGTGGGCCGAGAGATCACCCTGCTCAGTGTCCAACCCAATGTTTCCATGGCATCGTTCGCGCGAATGTTCACTGTGCTTCGCGAACACCGAATCGGAGTGCCGGGAGACGTCGCCGCCGCTTTCCGTTCGCTCGCGTCCTTGGAGCGCGCCCTGCGGCTCCTGGATCCGCAGATCGACCTCGTCGCTGCTGTTCGGGCCGAAGTACCCCGACTGTTGACCCATGTCGCCAGCCCGACTGCAGCAGCGCAGGCAATCCTGTCGACGACGGCGGTCACAACCGCGGTGGTCAGGCGCCTGCCTGGTCAGCTCGATCAGATCGCGACCTCGATCGCGTCGGGAAGCTTCACACTTCGCACTCGCTCGGTCGCACACCCCGACGACAGGCGATGGCTACGACGGTCGGCGAACAACGCCCTGGGTATGGCGGCGGGGGTGACCGCGCTGATTGTCGCGGCGATCCTTCTGTTCGTACCTGGCGGACCACAACTCACACCTCAGCTGTCGGGCTATGCACTCGTGAGTGCGGTACTGGGCTTCGTCGGCGTCGTTCTGTGCATGCGGACCGTGTTCCGTTTGTTCACACTCGACAACCGGTAACCAGTAACTGATGTTCATCGCTTGATCTCGATGTCGTCGAAGTCGAGCGCCAGGAGCGTCGGCCGCGAGGGAACGCGGCCGCCTGGGCCTCTCGGGAGCACACGTCGTCGAGTGGGAAAGGTGAGACCGTCGAACTCGCGATGCTGGTCGCAGTAGAGAGCAGCTTTCGCCCAGCTGCCTACCGGTTCGGCGACGAAGTCGTGACGGCGGATGAGGCCACCGTTGTCGACATAGAAGGTCTGCTGCCGGCAATGGGTATCGATCGCCGGCGCGAACGTTGCTTGTAGTCGTCGCCATTGCTGCCCGGATTCCTGCCAAGGTTCGGCTTCGGTGACAGTGATGTCGTCGCGGGCGAGCAGCAGCGGTGCGTTCAGATAGTTCCAAAAGGCGTAGCCGGCAAAGTAAGCGGTGTCGAGCGCGTCCCAGTGGAGGTTGCGCCGGACTCCACTCAACCCGAAAAACTCTGGACGTGGGTCGGTTCGACTCCCGAGTTCTTCGCCGTCACGAGTTTCGATCCGCACGACGCCCTTGTCGAACACAGCGCACTCGCCGACACGCGGAAAGTCTTGGAGGACAGTGCGTTGCTCGGCGACTTCAACCTCGACCGTGAACTTCGCCAGCTTGTTGCCGGGGAAGCGCTGAGGCAGCAGACCGCCCAAACGTCCCCGTGCCGTGATCGCTGAAACAGACTGCCAACGTTCGACTCCGCCATGTGCGGTGAGGACTTCATCGAGTAGTTCGGTCATATGTCGACGCTCTCCGTCCCCTGACGGAACTGTGGAAATCAGCGATCAGACGGACGCGTAGTTGTAGTTGCGTTCCTCCCGCGGTACCACTGCCACCCCGCGGTGATGATGACAGCGCCGGCAAGGGACCCGAGGATGCCGCTCGGGCGCAATGATAATCCGTCGCCTGCAATCAAACTCACGAGCAATCCGCCGACCAGCGAACCACCGATTCCCGCGATGAACGCGAAGGTCCAGTCCACTCGTGCGGTCGTTTTCCCCAGAATCAGCTGGGCTCCCGCTCCGATGACGATCCCGAACAGGAGTATTCCGATGATGAGCATGAGACAAGGCCCTTTCGTGGAGTGACGACGCAAGGCGCGAACGACTTACTCTGCACCATCTTTCCGGTATGTCTCTTATGTCGTGGTGAAATCCGTGTGAAAGGTCGTCGTCGCCCATTCCACGTTGCTAGGTCGATGCCAGTGTCGTCGCCCAGCGGTAGTCCGCCTTACCAGCCGGGGTTCGCTTGACTTCATCGACCAGCACGATCGTGCGCGGCACCTTGTAGCCGGCCAACGTCTTGCGGCAATGTTCCTGTACCGCTTCGAGAGTCAACTCGTCGGATCCGGGGTAGGTCGCGATCACCGCTGCGACCTGCTGCCCCATGCGCGGGTCGGGCGCGGGGACAACGAGTGCGTCCGATATTGCCGGATGCGCGTGAAGGGCGGCCTCGACCTCTTCGGCGAAGACCTTCTCGCCACCGGTGTTGATGCACTGCGAGCCGCGACCCAGGAAGACAATCGTGCCGTCCGCTTCGACCTTGCCCATGTCGCCGAGCACCGAAAGACGGGTGCCGTCAGCGCGGGTCGGGAACGTGCGGGCGGTCTTCTCTTCATCCTTGTAGTACCCGAGCGGGACGTTTCCGATACGCGCGATGTAGCCCACGTCGTCGGAGCCGGCGGGGATCTCTTCGAGCCGCTCGTCGACCAGGATCATGTTCGGCGAGGGCGGCATTCGCAGATTCCCCGCCTCGTCGATGGAGAAGGCGCCGTCGTTACCGGACTCCGAGGCTCCGAAGTTGTCGCGCAACAGCAGGTCCGGCTTCACCGCCAGCATGCGATCCCGAACGCTGGTGGACCAGATCGCACCACCCGAGGTGATCGAGAACAGGGTGCTGAAATCGACCTCGTCTTTGCGTCGTTCCATCTCGTCGACCAACGGCAGTCCCATGCCGTCACCGACGATCAAGATCACCTGTACCGAATCCTTCTCGATCGCTTCGACGACCTTCTCCGCAACGAATTCTCGTCGTAGAACCACGCGCGCGCCGAGGGTGAGGAACGTGAACAGCGAATACAACGCTGCGCCGTGCATGAGGGGGGCGGCAATGAGGAACGAGAGTTCCGGAAATTCCTTTGCAGCGCTGGCTATCTCGGCGAGGTCCTGTCGAGCTTCCTCGCCGTACGGATTTCCGCCGGAGAGCGGCTTACGGAAGAAGTCGTCGTGACGCCACGTGACACCCTTCGGGTATCCGGTCGTCCCGCCGGTGTAGAGCAGGTACACGTCGTCGCCCGAACGAGAATCGAACTCCCCTACCGGTGACATCTCGCGAGCGTCGTCGAAGGAAACCACCGACACTTCACGCGCTTTCGCGGCAGCGACCAGTTCGGCCTCGACCTCGCCGATCACGATCACCGTCTTCACCTTCGGGCATGCACCGAAAAGGGAAGCAAGGACACGCTGATGCTCGGGGAGTTCCACGACCACTGCGACCGAGTCGGAGTTGGTGAAGATGTACTCGAGCTCGGCGGGCGTGTACCGGTAGTTCACGTTGATCGGGACCGCACGGATCTTGATCAACCCGAGGATCGACGTGACATGTTCGACGCTGTTCTTCAGGAACAGGGCTACATGATCGCCGCGCGAGATGCCGGCTTGCGCGAGCAGGTTGGCCGTTCGGTTGGCTTCCGCGTCCAGCTCAGCGTAGGAGAAGTTCTCTCCCTCGTAAGTCAAGGCGACGCGATCAGGCACCGAGCTGGCGACGGTTTCGAATACATCAGCGAGGTTGAACTGCATCGTCTTCCCTTTCAGAGTCTGCGCCGCGATACCGAGGCATACAACCCTGAATCTAGAACACGTTCCATGTCACCCGAGGCAAAACGGAGCGATTAGCTGACCATTACCTGGACCTGACCTTGATCGGCGCAGCGACGGCCGAGCCCGCACCGCCCGACACCCATTCGGCGAGCAAGGTCTGCCACGACCCGCAATGGCAGCGCAGGTAGGTGACCGTCCCCTCGCTGGTCCGATGCCGAGATTCGATCTCCCAGCGGTGGATGCAACTTATCGGCGCGAAATCTGTTTTCTTCATACGACGAGCATGATGTAATGGCATTGTGCATCTCAACCCTTACGGCGAATATGCGGTGACGCTGGCCGCCGACCTGGCCAATCGAAATCCCGAGACCTTGGCCGAACTCGTCGAACGCTGCGTCGATGCAGGCATCATTCTCGATTTCCCCATCGCCGAGAAGGACCTCGACGAGACCCTCGACCTTCTGATCGAGTGGTCGAAAATCGTCGACGTCACGGAGGAGGCAGCCCGCGCCGAGTTGGTGAACGTCATGCTCGAGCAAGCGTCGGCGTATCCGCGCATGACCAACCATGCAAACGACGGGTGGCATCTGCACTACCGCGATCCGCAACAGTCGCTCGCCGAGGTCCTCAAGGCCCTCTTCTCGGTAGGCACGGCGCTGCACCTCGTCGGCCGCGGAATGCACAGATTAGGTCGGTGCACCCTGGACGAGTGCACCAACATCTATGCGGACACCTCACGCAACGGCAATCAGCGGTACTGCTCCCCCACGTGTGCGAATCGCGACGCGGTGCGACGCCACCGCGCGCGCAAGTGAGCCGGACCGACTACGACGTGGGACCCACTACCTCGAAATCCGAGCCACCTTGGTAGTCGAACTGGAAGCTGCCGCCGCTGCTTCCCGAGCTGATTCGATTCCACGCGTCGATCAAGTCCTGGACCGTGATATATCCCAGGTCCTCCAAAGAACCTGAGAGACTTCCGGTTCCGGCGCCCTCGAACCAGCCGCCGACCACAACGGCCTGCGGAATCGCGATAGTGGGGTTGGTCGGATCGAGCAGTCGAACGCACGCTCCCGCAACGGCGTACACCCCGGCCGGCAGATTGCCGACGGTCCGCGTGATCGTCTGCCCAGGCGAAACAGCAAACAGATCGAGGATGTTGCTGACGGTCGGATACACCAACACGCCGGGCTGGAGCAGCTTTGCCGGATCACGAATCACGTCGGGGACATCTCTGGCGTTGAGGATCGCCACTGTGCAGTTGATGAAGCTGAACCGCGGGTTCGGGTTGGTGATGGTGAAGGTGATCGCATTGTCCGCTGCGCTCACCGACATCGGAGGCGGGAGAATCGCCGGTGCTGCGGACGCCGTCGCCGGAGTCATGACAACAAGTCCCACGACGGCGGCCGACGCCGCGACAATGCTTCCGAGAACGCGTTTGAATCCACGACTTCGCATTTCCGAACCTCCAGGCAAGTCGGTCAGATCACCAGATGCCTGAAGAATAGACCGCTCAGTCGGAAAATTGGGGAGACAGACGGTGAGCTACCCGAAAAGTCCTTCGAGGCTGCCGCTGCCGAACAGGTCGCTCAGGCTTCCGGTATTGATGCCGCTGAACGGTCCACCGATGACAACGAGGCTCGGCACGCCAGGAACAGGCTTACCCAACGTCTCCAGATCGAGAAGATCGGAGCAGGCACCGAGCACGGCGTAGGTTCCGTCCGGAACATCGGTCACGGTGTTGGTGACCGTCTGCCCCTTACCGACGGCGAACAGTGAGGACGGGTCGGTGATCTTGGGGTACACCACAAGGTTCGGATCGAGCAGCTTGAGCGGATCATCAAGCACAGCAGCAGAATCCGCGGCGTTGACGACAAACGCCTGGCACAACGGGGCAATGCCCGTGTTGTTGTTCGTGATCGTCAGTGCCAGATCGTTTCCGGTCACCTTGTACGAGACGACCGGCGGGACCACCTCGGCCGACGCAGTTGCAGGATTGACCATCGCGACGCCTGCCGCGGTTGCAGCGGCGACTGCCACGGTTCCCACGACGCGACGTACTCCACTCGTGCCCAGCTTCATCGAGGATCCTTTCGTACTGCGCCTTGAGTTCGGCAACAGTGCGCAGCCTAGAACGGATCTACTGACCGAATTGCGTGAATAGTCCCGGAGGGAGGCCGTGCCCGAAAGATCGGGACAAACGTCCCCTTCTCGAAGAGCTTGCTTTCGACTCAGTTCCCACTGGAGACGAAGGGCGTCCGCACCGGTCCGCCGACCGAACCGTGCGGTGCTACCAATCCACGCTTTTCGAGGATCGGACGCACACCCTCACCGAACTGATACGCCTCTTCGAGATGGGGATAGCCCGACAATACAAAGTGATCCAGGCCGATCGCCGCGTACTCGGCAATCCGATCAGCCACTTCTTGGTGCGAACCTACCAATGCGGTGCCTGCACCCCCTCGCACCAATCCGACGCCGGTCCACAGGTTCGGCGCAATCTCCAGCGACCTCGCTCCGACGCCCTCCTTGTAAGCCGAACCGCCGCCGTGCAATTCGAGCATTCGACGCTGACCTTCGGAGCCGGATCGCGCAAGACTCGCCTGAGTCTGCTCGACGGTCGCCGGATCGAGCGCACTGAGCAGCCGATCCGCTTCTGCCCATGCCTGTTCCGAGGTGTCCCGGCTGATGACATGCAGACGGATTCCGTAGTCGAGGTGACGACCTTGGACTTCCGCGAGGTCGCGGATCCAGGCGATCTTGGCGGCAACAGCGGACGGCGTCTCACCCCACGTGAGATACGTATCCGCGTAACGCGATGCGACGGTTCCGGCCGCCGGCGACGATCCGCCGAAGAAGATGGGCGGTACCGGATCCGGAATACGCTGCAGCGTAGCCTTTTCCACGTTGACGTACTCGCCGGAGAAATCAACCGGACCGTTACCGGACCACAACTGGCGGATCACGTCGAGGAACTCGCCGCATCGTGCGTACCGTTGGTTCTTGTCGAGGAAGTCACCGAACGTGCGCTGCTCGTGGTCCTCCCCGCCGGTCACGACGTTGAGCAGCAGACGACCGCCCGACTGCCATTGGAAGGTTGCGGCCATCTGGGCGGCCAGCGTCGGGCTGAGCAATCCCGGTCGCAGAGCAACCAGAAACTTGAGCGTCTCGGTGGTCTCGAGCATCATCGCTGTCGTCAGCCATGCGTCTTCGCACCACGCGCCGGTCGGCGTGAGGACGGCCTCGAAGCCGTTCGTCTCGGCGGCCGCGCCGATCTGATTGAGGTATTTCAGCGTCGCCGGACGATCACCGGACATCGAGCTGCCGTGCCCACCCGCCATCAGATTCCGGGAATCACCGTAAGTAGGCAAGAACCAGTGGAAGCGCAGTGACACGGTGATTCCTTTCGTCGACGAACAGGCAGAACTCTTCTGTCATTACAACCACAGTCCACCTCGAAGAACAGGGTTGAAATCACCCTGATCGCTACGGGTGCCCACTTTCGGCTCCGGCGATACCTTCGTGAATTTGCACCGCGACCCGGGGGCTCCGATGACCACGTTTGCCGAAGTCGAGCACAATTCACCGTTCTCGAACGAGACCGACGACGAGCGGCGATCCAGACTGAGAACCGTCGTCGCCGCGAGCCTGCTCGGCACGACGGTCGAGTGGTACGACTTCTTCCTCTATGCGACGGCCGCGAGCCTCGTCTTCAACCAACTGTTCTTCCCCAACCAGAGTTCCTTTGTCGGGACCATGCTTTCTTTTGCGACCTTCGCGGTCGGCTTTCTCGTTCGCCCCATCGGCGGAGTGGTGTTCGGTCACATCGGCGATCGCATCGGGCGCAAGAAAACGCTTGCCCTCACGATGTTCATCATGGGTATCGCGACGGCGCTCATGGGCGTCCTTCCGACCGCAGCTCAAATCGGGGTCGTTGCACCGATTCTGCTTCTGCTGCTTCGTATCCTGCAGGGATTTGCTCTCGGTGGTGAGTGGGCCGGAGCCGTTCTTCTGGCGGTCGAACACAGTCCGGAGAAGAAGCGCGGGCTGTTCGGCAGCATCCCGCAGATCGGACTGGCTCTCGGCTTGGCTTTGGGCACAGGAATGTTCGCACTACTTCAAACGGTCTTCGACGACGAACAGTTTCTCCGTTTCGGCTGGCGCATAGCCTTTGTTCTGAGCTTGGTACTCGTGATCGTGGGGTTGGTGGTCCGTTTGAAGGTCGACGAGACGCCGGCATTTCAGGCCGTTCGCGACCTCGAACAGCGCTCATCCGCCCCGCTCAGGGAAGTCTTTCAAGGAAGAGTCGCGCGAAACACCTTACTGGGCATGCTGTCTCGCTGGGGCGAGGGCGCCGCGTTCAACACCTGGGGCGTCTTTGCAATCACGTATGCAACCAAGACTCTGCATTTCGAAAAGGTTCCGGTACTTCTTGTGGTCACCGTGGCCGCAGTAGTGATGGCGATCTTGCTGCCGTTTTCCGGTTCACTCGCTGATCGGTTCGGCCCGCAACGGGTCTACATCGTGGGCATCGCCGCGTACGGCCTCGCGATCTTCCCCGCCTTCGCACTGTTCGGTACCGAGAATCTCCTGCTCTTCGGAGTCGCGATGGTCGTGGTCTTCGGAGTGATTCATGCCTTGTTCTACGGCGCCCAGGGAACGCTGTATGCGAGCCTCTACCCCACAGAAATCCGGTACACCGGGTTGTCGGTCGTTTACCAGTTCTCGGGTATCTACGCCTCCGGCGTCACACCTCTGATTCTGACGGCACTGATCGGCGCCAGTGGCGGTCCGCCCTGGCTGGCATGCGGATATCTGGTGGCCACCTCGGCGATCAGCGTCGTCGCCACTGCGGCGATCAGGAAGCGTGATCTGCATCTGTAGCGATCACACCTGAATATTCACTTCTCTTGGACATTTACTAGATACCCATAGAAATACCTGCGAAGAAGAACAGATCGAGATACGCCTACGCATCGGATACATCGGTGTATCGTTTGGGGTCCCACCCTGACGGAGGCGCCGATGACGACTGGAACGGACAACTCGCCGGCCAAGCGTGTCACCAAACGCCGTGGTCAGACCCGGCAGCGCCTGCTCGACGCGGCTGCAGATGTCTTCTCCGAAGCCGGGTTCGGGCACGCCACGGTCGAGCAGATCTGCGAACGCGCCGGATACTCCCGAGGCGCGTTCTACTCCAACTTCGATTCACTCGACGAATTGTTCTTCGCGATGTGGGAGCAGCGATCCGCAGCAATGCTCGCCGATCTGCGGTTGGCGACGGAGTCGATCACCGCCGGTAACACCGTCGACATCCATGCCGCTGTCGCCCGGATCGTGGCGGTGGTTCCGGTCGACCCGCAGTGGTACCGGATCAACGCGGAATTCACAGCCCACGCGCTCCGCAACCCGGCACTTCGCAAAGCCCTTGCCGACCGTGAAGACGCGATCCTTCGCACCCTGTTGCCCATCGTGGAGTCCGCACTCAGCGACGTCGGGCGAACAATCGTCGGCGACCCGACGGCGTTGGGACGGGCATTGGTTGCAGTGCACGACGGCACCAGCGTGCAGTGCCTCGTCGATACCGACACCAACGCCGCCTTTGCACTGCGCCGCGATATCTTCACTCGAATTCTGCTGTCCTACAGCGAAATAATCCAGAACAACCAATCGGAAGAGGAGTTGTCGTGAGCGAACAAGCTGACGTCATCGTTGTCGGGGCAGGGCTGGCGGGACTGGTCGCCACCTACGAACTGACGCGCGCGGGCCGCAAAGTCCTTGTCGTGGAACAGGAGAACGCTGCCAACCTCGGCGCGCAGGCATTTTGGTCTCTCGGCGGACTCTTCCTCGTGAACAGCCCCGAACAACGCCGACTCGGCATCAAGGACTCCCTCGAGTTGGCGATGCAGGACTGGATGGGCACAGCGGGATTCGACCGTGAGCGCGAAGATCACTGGCCTCGCCAGTGGGCCAAGGCGTACGTCGAGTTCGCGGCCGGCGACAAGCGTCAGTACCTGCACGATCTGGGGCTTCGCCTGATGCCGAATGTCGGCTGGGCCGAACGTGGCCGCGGAATGGCTCTTGGACACGGCAATTCGGTACCGCGCTTCCACCTCACCTGGGGCACCGGACCTGGCGTCGTCGATGTCTTTCTGACCAAAGTGATCGCCGCTCAGAAGCGTGGACTGGTCACGTTCAAGCACCGCCACCAAGTCGATCAACTCGTCGTCACCGATGGTGCGGTCACTGGTGTACGCGGAACCGTCCTCGAACCTTCCAGTGATCTGCGCGGCGTGAAGAGCTCGCGCACCCCCATCGGCGAATTCGAGTTCGCCGCACAGGCCGTCGTGGTCACCTCCGGTGGAATCGGCGGCAACTACGAACTGGTGAAGAAGAACTGGCCCGAGCGACTCGGCAAGGCACCCAAGCACATGCTGACGGGAGTACCGGCGCACGTCGACGGGCGCATGCTCGAAATCACCGAATCCGCGGGCGGAAACATCGTCAACCGCGACCGCATGTGGCACTACACCGAAGGCATCCAGAACTGGAATCCCATCTGGCCCAACCACGGAATCCGAATCATCCCCGGACCGTCCTCGATGTGGTTCGACGCCACCGGCAAGCGTCTGCCGGTCCCCAACTTCCCCGGCTTCGACACGATGGGAACTTTCAAGTACATCCTCGACAGCGGCCACGAGTACACGTGGTTCATCCTCGACCAGAAGATCATCGAGAAGGAGTTCGCACTCTCGGGATCGGAACAGAACCCTGACTTCACCAACCGCGACTTCAAGCTCCTCCTCGAACGAATCAAGAAGGGCGCGCCGGGACCGGTCGAGGCGTTCAAGCAGAAGGGCGCGGACTTCGTGGTGCGCAACAACCTTCGCGATCTGGTCGACGGCATGAACGCCCTCACCGACGAACCGCTCCTCGACTACGAGGACATCGAACGCGAGATGATCGCCCGCGACCGCGAAGTCGACAACAAGTACAGCAAGGACTTCCAGGTCACCGCCATCCACGGTGCCCGTAATCTGTTGGCAGACAAGATCGTGCGCGTCGTTGCACCGCACAAGATCCTGGACCCCAAGAACGGCCCACTGATCGCGGTCCGGTTGCACCTACTCACACGCAAGACCCTCGGCGGCTTGGAAACCAACCTGGATTCGCAGGTCATCAAGGCCGACGGCAGTGTCTTCGACGGCCTGTACGCAGCCGGTGAAGTCGCGGGCTTCGGCGGCGGCGGCGTCCACGGTTACAGCGCACTCGAGGGGACCTTCCTCGGCGGCTGCATCTTCTCGGGCCGCGCAGCCGGACGAGCATTGGCGCGCGACCTGTAGCCCCGAAATCAGGCGAGCGAATGCGTGACCAGAATGTGGTGGGCACGCATTCGCCGCGCCTCGTGCACGGATTGATGGTGGTGATGGTGCGTCGGCCCGCGCGCGTGGCGGACCAGATCGTGAACAGTTCGGATGACGGTCGGCATTGCGACCCTCCCTCAGGAGATTGTGACTGCTGCTCTTGCCTGTGGAATCACTGTCTGGACACCGCCACTCGCGCCACCTCCTCCGGATCGATGAGGTGGGTATGGTCGTCGTCACCGACATCGATCTGCACGACGTCGATACGTGCGTTGAATGTGGTTGCGCCACTGTAATCAACACTGACAGGCATGCCGTAGTCATCCCCGATGTCGGTGGTCTCGTCCGCGGAGAAGACCATCGGTTGCGTCTGCTCGACGCGACCTGAGCCCACTTCGCGACCGTCGTGATAGATCGTGACCCCACCGCCTCTCGCGAGACCACCTCCGTCGTAGGTGAACTCAGCTCTGATCTGGTGTGACCCTGCCGGAATGTCAACGTCGGAACCGATGACGAACTCGGTCATGCCCAATAGGTTGTAGACGAATTTGGCGCGGCCTTCCCGCGTGTAAAGTGCCCAGCCACCAAATCTGCCTCCCTGCGCGATCATCACACCGTTGGCAGTAATGCCATCCGCGACGTCGACTGTTGCTGTGACACTGAACGATCGGTTCTTGATACTCAGCACGCTGTGCTCGCTCAGCCGTTTCATTCCGGGAAACAGAACCTGTCGGTTCCCGGACACCAACTGCGGACGCCCCGCGATGTGAGGGTTGAACCTCTCGAATCTTCGGTCGTCGATCGGAAGCACGTTGTACTTGACCGCTTCGATCAACCACAAGCGTTGCAGTGCAGCGAGTTTCTCCGGTATCTCAGCCGACAAGTCTTTGGACTGCGTCCAATCCTGAGACCCGTCGTAGAGCTCCCACACGTCGTCGTCGAGTGCGGGGAGTGCCTCCGCGAACAGCCACGGAGTGCTGTGCCTGGTGACCGCACTCCAACCCTTGTAATAGATTCCACGGTTGCCGGCCATCTCGAAGTACTGCAGATCGTGACGTTCGGCGACTTCGGCGTCGTCGAAGGTGTAGACCATGCTGGTCCCCTCGATGGGTGATTGCTGGACGCCGTTGACAAAGGTCGGTTCCGGTAGTTTCGCGACCTCGAGGATCGTCGGTGCAACGTCGATGACGTGGGTGAACTGCGACCGCGTCTCCCCCTTGGTCCGAATCCCTGCAGGCCAGTGCACGATCGTCCCGTTACGGGTGCCACCCCAGTGTGACGCAACCTGTTTCGTCCACTGATACGGCGTACACATTGCCCACGCCCACCCCACGGAATAGTGGTTGTATGCGTCCTTGGTACCGAATTTGTCTTTCACTTCCGCCATGAACTCGGGTGTTTCGATGGCGGCGAGTCCGTTGAAGTTGGCCATCTCGTTGAAAGCGCCGTTGATCGTCCCCTCTGCGGATGCTCCGTTGTCTCCGATGATGTAGTACACGAGAGTGTTGTCGAGAGCTCCGAGTTCTTCGATCGCATCGACAAGCCGGCCGACATGGAAATCGGTGTGTTCGAGAAATCCTGCATAGACTTCCATTTGGCGTTCGAGGACGGGCTTCATCTCCTCACTCATGTCCTCCCACGCCGGGATGACCTCGGGACGCGGGGTGAGGACCGCATCCGCGGGAACGACCCCCCGCTGCTTCTGCTGCTCGAGAATCGATTCGCGTTGAGCGTCCCAACCTCCTGCGAACCGGCCCTCGTACTTGTCGGCCCACTCCTTCGGAACATGGTGCGGTGCATGTGTGGCGCCGGGTGCAAAGTAGACGAAGAACGGCTTGTCCGGAGCCAATGACTTCTGCATCCGAACCCAGTCGATCGCGTGATCGGCAAGGTCCTCAGTGAGGTGGTAACCCTCCTCCGGTGTCTTGTCCGGCTCGACAGGCGCGACGCCCTCGTACAGCGCCGGGTAATACTGGTTGTTCTCCCCGCCGATGAATCCGTAGAAATGCTCGAATCCGCCTTCTCCCGTCGGCCACGACGTGAACGGTCCCACCGGGGATGTTTGCCACGGCGGAACCTCGTGACACTTGCCGAACTGCGCCGTCGAGTATCCGTTGAGTTTCAACGTCATCGGCAGTGCGGCTTTGGTATTCGGCCGCAGGCCGGAAAGACCAGGAGCCGAGGTAGCGGTTTCGGTGATCGATCCCATGCCGACCGAATGATGGTTGCGCCCGCTCAGAAGAGCGGCGCGGGTCGGAGCACACAGTGCCGTCGTGTGAAACCGCGTGTACGTGAGCCCATTACTTTGCAATCGCTCAGCAGTCGGTGTGTCCGCTGGTCCTCCGAAGGCACTGCTCGCGCCATATCCCACGTCGTCCAACAGGACCACCAGAACATTGGGTGCGCCGGCCGGCGGTAGTAGCGGAGTGATCGGCGGAAACTCGGTGTCCGGATCCTTCGCGTCGTACGTCACCAGACCAAGATGTTGTCGATCCGGAATCGGTAGTACGGCGCGGCTCTGGTCTGTCGGATCCGTCATGACGTCTCGCCTTCTGTCTCTCACATGGCTCTTTCAAGCGTTTCAGGATCACGACGACGTCGACATCATCCGTTTCGGGTGAAGGCGCACCATTGCCGCAGCGTGGAGGCTTGAAGTGTGGATCAGCCCGGACGTTTCGCTCCCACCCCGATCGGGCATGCCTTCCTCGTCCCCCGGCGCCGTGTACGTGCAGGCCTGACCCAGATCCTGTGCGTCGTCGTGGGACTGGCTGCCGGACTGGGGATGCCGTATGTCCGGAGCGGCCCGATGATTCCCGCCCGTCAGGTCAGCGAGATGCTCGTTGCCCTCGGACTGGGGTTACTGGGTGTAGTGGCAGTGATCTTCTCGCTGCTGTTCCTCGTCGTCCAGTGGGCCGCGACCACCTTCACTCCTCGCTTGTTGTTGTTCCGCGACGACCCCATCGTGTGGCGGACGTTTGCCTTCGCGATAGGCCAGTCGGTTTTCGACATCACGGCGGCGCTCGCCATCAGCAACGAAACGGACGTGTCGGTGATCGTGCCCAGCCTCGCAGTGCTGGCGCTCTTGGCGACGCTGACGCTGATCAGGCTGCTCCAGCTGCGCGCATTCTCGGCCATCCAGTTGGCTCCTGTACTGACCACGATCTCGAGTCGTGGCCGAGCAGTCTTCGCCGCCGTGTACCCCACCACTGATCTGGAGTTGCTTCCTCTACCAACACTTCCGGTGATCACGACAATCGAGTGGCATCGACCGCCGGTCCATGGTGGTCCTCCGAGTGTCGCCGGGTAGCACGCTGCGAGACGGATTGCCGCTCGCCGACGTCTACGGCGGACCCATGCCCGCCAACACGATCCTTGACGCCTTGGTCAGTGGGAGTGAGCGGACCTTCACCCAGGACCCCCTACTCGCGATTCGGTTGTTGGCTGACATCGCGCTCAGAGCGCTCTCACCCGCTATCAACGATCCTGCGACGGCCGTGCAGGCTCTGGACGAGATCGAGGACCTCCTCTCTCTGGTGGCCTCCGTACGCGCAGATTCGATCCGGGCCGTCGACGAGCGTGGTGATCTGCGTGTGGTGATTCCACTGCCCGACTTCACGAGCTTCGTCAGAACCGGACTGGACGACGTCATAGCCTCGGCATCGAACTCGCCGCTCGTTCTGGGCCGTCTTCGCGACCTACTTTCGCACGTCGCCGCCCAATCGGAGTCTCGGAACCGCGATATTCTCGCCAAGCGCGCTCGCTGGATTGATCAGCTGTCACAAGGCTTCCCGCGACTCGAACCCCCGTTGTGAACCCGTACAGATTTGCGGGCCATCGCGTCAATGCATCGTCAAGATCAGTCTCAGAGCTACGGGAAATGACGATACTGACTCGGTGAGACATGCAGTGATACTCGGACACCGTGGAGTCATATCGTCGACGACCCGCCCGGCCCGTGGGCCAGAGAATCAGAAGCTCTCCGTCGCAACCGGACTGGCAGGGCTTTCGCTCGACGCGATGGCCTCGGTGTCGTACGGGCCAGAAGCCATCGTGTTGGTGTTGGCCCTCGCCGGCGGCGCAGGGATCGGGTTCACCGTGCCGGTGACAATCGCCATCGCAGTGCTGCTTGTGGTCCTGGTGGCGTCGTACCGCCAAGTGATCGCCGCATTTCCCGAAGGCGGTGGCGCCTACGCCGTCGCAAAGAAGCATCTGAGCCCGCGGGCAAGTTTTACCGCCGCCGCGTCGTTGATCGTCGACTACACCCTCAACGTCGCGGTATCGATCGCAGCCGGTGTCGCGGCTCTGACCTCCGCCTTCCCCGCACTTCTCCCCCACACGGTCTGGATCGCACTGGCGATACTCGGCGGCATCACGGCACTGAATCTGCGGGGTATCGCAGATTCCGCGCGGGTATTCATGTTGCCCACCGTGATCTTTGTCGTCAGCATCTTCACGGTGATCGGTGCCGGACTGCTTCGGGAAAACCCTGCCGCCGCAACGGCTCCCTTTATCGTCGACAATGCACACACGATCGGCATTCTCCTTCTGCTCAAGGCATTTTCGAGTGGTTGCGCCGCATTGACCGGTGTCGAAGCCATCGCCAATGCCGTACCCAGTTTCAAGAAGCCTCGCGTGCGTAGCGCTCAGCGCGCCGAAGTAGCTCTGGGAATCCTTTTGGGCACCATGTTGATCGGCCTTGCCGTGTTGATCGAGAAGTTCTCACTGGCCCCAGTCCCTGGAACAACGGTCCTGTCGCAACTCACTTCCGCTGCCCTCGGAAATGGTGTGGGCTACTACGTCGTCCAATTCTCCACTGTGATTCTGTTGGCGTTGGCCGCGAATACCTCGTACGGCGGACTTCCGAACCTGATGCGAATCCTCGCCGACGACAACGTGCTCCCGCACCGCTTCAGCCGGAAGTCGACGCGCGACGTCTTCACGTACGGCGTCTTGTCGCTCGGAGGCGTCGGTGCACTCCTGCTCATCGGATCCGGCGGAAACATGAACACCTTGGTGCCGCTGTTCGCCATCGGTGTGTTCATCGGATTCACGCTCGCGCAGTTCGGCATGGTGCGCCACTGGCTCGCCGAACAGACGCCGGGCTGGAAGTGGCGCCTAGCGCTCAACGGTTTCGGGGCTGCGTTGACTTCGATCGCAGCAGTGGTGACGACCGCCATGAAGTTCACCGAGGGCGCCTGGCTGATCGCTCTCGCGCTCCCTGTGCTCGTCCTCGGCATGGAACGCATCCGCGGTGCGTACACACATATCGGTACGCGGTTAACCGTTCAGGGTGAGAACGATTCTCTGTCCATCGGATACAAACCAGCGGTCCTAGTACCCGTGTCCGAAATTACGTCGCTCTCCACCCGCGCGATGGCCGCGGCAACGGCGATGTCGTCACAGCCCATCGCAATTCGAGTCTGCCTGGCCCACGAATCGACGACGGACTTCACACGCCGATGGCAAGCCCGACATCCGAATTCGCGTTTGATCGTCATCGAGGACACCGAGAATTCCGTGGGGAACACCCTCGCCCGATACATCCGCACACACTTCCCCCACCGAGAGACCTTTGTTGTCGTCGCCACCATCGACCCGGCGACCAGATGGCACCGGTTCCTCCCGAGCCAACGGACCGATGAGATCGCTCATGCACTGCGCAAACACACCGAGGCCGTGGTGTGCCAGATTCCGGTTCGGATCGATCCGGCTCACCGCGATCCCGCCCTACGCGCGTAAGCCGACGCTCAGAGCGAAGTCCCGAACAACATGCCGAGCAGATACGTCGCGCCGGCAGCGCCGTAGCCGATCGCAAGTTGGCGTAGCGCCCGCTTGAATGGCGGCCCGCCCGAGAGCAACCCGACCACAACGCCCGTCGTCAGCAACGCGATCCCCACGAGAACAGATGCGACGATCAGAGCCGTCATGCCTTCCAGGCCAAACAGATACGGCAGCACCGGAATGATTGCGCCCGAGGCGAAGAAGCAGAAACTTGCCGCCGCTGCGCCCAACCCGGTTCCGACGGCTTCATGGTCGTCGACAACGTCAGCGGCGCCGAAGGTGCTGTTCGCGAGGACCTCGGCGGCGCGCTGGTCCGCATCCTCGGCGGACATACCGCGGGCCCGGTAGACCAGGGCCAATTCGTTCGCGTCGACGTCGAGCAGTCCGACAGCTTCGCTGGCAGCCGGACCAGGATTGGACGCTTCCAACAACTCTCGCTGCGAGCGGACGGAAACGTACTCGCCGGCTCCCATCGACAGGGCGCCGGCCAGAAGCCCGGCCATGCCGGTGATCAGAACGATCTGATTGGAGACGCCGCTACCGCTGATGCCGAGCACGAGAGCGAGATTGCTGACGAGGCCGTCGTTGGCTCCGAAGACGGCGGCACGAAACGTCCCCGAAAGTCTGTTCCGACCCCGAGTGGCCAAGGCCCGCACCACTTCTTCGTGGATCTTCTCGTCCGCGCCCATCGATGCAGTCGCGTCGGCGTCGTTGGGATACGGGGATCGCGTCTCCGCGCGCTGCGCAAGAGCGAGCACGAAGACGGAACCGAAGCGCCTGGCCAGAAAGCCCAGTATCCGAGTGCGGATATCGCCGCGAAGTGGTTTGCCGACGTGATCGCCGAGTAGCGCTCGCCAGTGCGCCTCGTGTCGACCCTCCGCGTCGGCCAGTGCGAGAAGGATTTCGCGCTCCTCGCCGCTGCGCCTACTCGCGAGGTCTCGGTAGACGGCGGCCTCGGCTTGTTCGTCGGCGAGGTATCGTCTCCAGCGCTTGACATCTCGCGGGTCTGGATCGGGTCGTGCGGCCGGAACTGTGGACATCGTGTTCCCCTTTCCGGTGAGGCGGTCACGCTTCGAGTACGCGGTCCATCCACGTCGTCAGATCGTTGATGACGTCGTCGCGGTTGGTCTCGTTGAAGATCTCGTGTCTGGCGCCCGGATAGGTGTAGTAGGTGACGTCTTCGATCCCCGCCGAGTTGTACCGTTCGACTGCGACGTCGGTACGGCTCAGTGCGGCGTTGAGAGGATCCGAGGTGCCGACGAAGACCAGGATCGGAAGGTCTTGTCGCACGCCCTCGACGTCGACGAACCTCGGTCCCGCTGCGATAAGTCCGCCCATGCCGGCGTCGTCCAGGCTGAAACCGCACAGCGGATCGTTGATGTACAAATCCACCTGCGCTTCGTCACGGCTGAGCCAGTCGTGCGGAGTACGGGCCGGTTCGAATTCCGCGTTGAACTGGGCGAGGACGTCCGGGCCGTCGTTGACGAGGCTCTCGATCAGTTGATCGACCGCGGTGGTCCCCGACAGTGCGACGGCGTCGATCAGGTGCGAATGATCGAGGATGTACTGCTGCGAAGCGAACGAACCGAGGCTGTGGCTGAGCAGTACGACGGGCAGGCCGGGGTGTTTGTCGCGGATGATGCCCGTGAGGGTCACCATGTCTGCCACCAAGCGGTTCCAGCCGTCGTCGCCGATGTTGCCTGGGCCGGCGTGCATGCTCTCACCGTGGCCGCGGTGGTCCGCCGCGTAGACGTGGAAACCGCGAGCATTCAGGGCTTCGGCAACGTGTGCGTAGCGTTTTGCGTGCTCACCCATACCGTGCGCGAGTTGAACAACCCCTCGAGGTTCCTGCTCGGTGGGCCATTCGTGGACATGAATGACCACTCCGTCGTCGCTGGTGAAGGTGAACATGCGCTACTCCCGGTGGTCGCGATCCGGACAGGTCATTTCTCATGCTAGATCCGCAGCGGCAATCCATCCGGGAAGTAGGTCCTGATCACCGGCGAGCCTGATTCGTTTCTGCACATCCGGCCTCGGATTCGGATATACCGGACACGGATGTTCGGAAACAGTTGTCGACCAGCCTGAGGAGTACAGAGCGATGAATTCGAACCGCATGCGCAACGTCGGCTTGTTGGCGGCTCCACTTGCTGCTCTCGCCCTTCTCAGCGGTTGCGGTTCGGATGAAACGGGAACGGCCGAGAGTTCACCGGCACCCGCCTCAACGACGACCGCCTCTGCGCCGACGACCCAGACCGGCACCGCTTCACCTTCGACGACCCATACCGACCACACCCAAACCACAACCTCGACGGCACCCAATCCCGAAGGCTGCGCGATCGGGGAACTGAACGTCACCCTCGGCGAGTCGAGTGGCGCCGCCGGTTCTGTGGAGCTTCCGGTGGTCTTCACCAACACGGGCGGCCGCACGTGCACGCTCGACGGTTTCCCCGGCGTCTCGTATGTCACGGGAGCGTCCGGAAGCGAAGTGGGTGCTGCAGCCGGCCGCTCCGGATCCGGTTCACTCGTCTCCCTTGCCCCTGGCTCTGCCGCAACGTCTTTGGTGCGAGCTACGAACGTCGAGAACTACCCGGCAGATCAGTGCGGCCTGACCGACGTTGCGGGACTGAGGGTTTACCCACCCAACAGCTACGACTCGGTCTTCCTCGCCTACCCCACCAAGGGTTGCTCGATGACCGGCGCGAACATCAACCAGCTGACGGTCGCGCCGGTCGCCCGCTGAGTCACGGCTTGAGGCGTCGTAGACCCCAGAGCGCCGGCAGGAGGAACAATCCCGAAAGGAACAGGACGAGTGCAGCTTCCGTGAATTGGAAACGCCAGAACCGATCATCCGAGTGGTAGCGAACTTCGTAGTGGTCGACCCCGTGCTGCCGCAAACAAATCTCCATCTCTCTGTTCTGCTGCGCTGAGAGCACATCCATGCGGAGGCTGTACTCGGCGCCGGTCTCCTCCGGGCGCTGGTCGTACGGGTCCTCATCGCCTGATCCACCCCACGTGCACTCGTCGTATTTGACGTCGACCCAGTTACCTCGGAGGTCGACATATCCCTGCGCGAGTTCCCAATTGACCGCGGGGATACTGGTATCGCTCGAATAGTAGGAACTGAATCCGGCGACGGGTGACGTTCGGACACTCGGCTCGGCGTAATCGGGTCGTGCAACCAACTGAAATGCTGCCAGGATCGCAACAACACCGACCATCGTGATCGCCATTGCGCCGATCGAACTACGCACCAGCAAAGCCAGTGCTGCTCCGAGCATGAGTGCCATGAATGTGTATGCACCCAAGACCAGTCCGCTGGATTGAAAGAGCGGATACGACAGGTTCGATATCTCGACGAAAGTCGAACGCCCGGCAACAAATGCATACCGGGAGTTGTCCGGGAGAGATCGAGCCCATTGCAGTGCAAATCCGAGCAATGACGAAGCCACAGAAATCGGCAGGAAGACGATTAACACCCGGGTCCAGAACCAACGAGTCCGACTGACCGATTGAGTAAGCCCCAGTACGTGTGTTCCTTGTTCGACATCCCGCGAAAACACGGTGACACCGATCAACACGCCGAGGAACACCGGCAGAGCAGTAGCAACCACTGTCGTCAGTGTGAGAGCAGTCTCTGCCGTGCAGATAGCGGTGATGTCATCGAAGCAACTGAGAGGCGATCCGAAGAGTTGGGCTTGTCCGCCGCTCTTGATGATCGCACCACTCGACAAGACAATGACTGCTAATGCCGCGAGGAATCCCAACGACACAACGAGCGATGTCCGGTGATGCCGCCACGTAACCCAGATCATGCCGCCACCATCGTTTCTGCGCTCAGGTGCCCGAGCACCACGTCGTCGAGAGTTGCGTCGTCGATCACCCAGCCGTCCCGAGGGCTCGGACGCATTCCCTCCACCACGTGAGAATTCGACCGCATCCCCTTCTCGGTATGAATGACCGCACCGGCGCCGACCACGTCCGAGGGATCGCCGTCCCCGATCAATACGTAATGGGCAGCGATCAATTCATCCAACGGACCGGACAATCTCGCGTTTCCGCCGCCCAGCAGAAGAAGTCGATCCGAGACGTCTGCCAATTCGGAGACGATGTGTGAAGACAACAGAACCGTGGTGCCGTACTCGGCAACGTCTTCGAGCAGAGTGGTCGCCACAGACCGCCGCGCCACGGGATCGAGATCTGCCAGAGGCTCGTCGAGTAGAAGCAACTGCGGCCTGCGTCCGAGCGCCAAAGCCAGTGCAACCCTGGTTCGTTGACCTGGTGACAGAGTCTTCGCCTTCGCATCGAGAGAAATTCCAGCGCGCTCCACCAGATCCAGAGCGTACTTCGCATCCCACTCGTCGTTGGTGTATGCGCCGAATCGAAGAAGTTCTGCCACAGTGAATTTGGGGTACAGGGGCTTGTGCTGAGCGAGGTACGACAGGCCTGGGCAGATGCCGTCCTGATCCGGCGTGCTGCCCAGGACGGTGATCGAACCGTGGTCAGGCATCGTCAACCCGACCGCCAAGGACATCAGTGTGGACTTGCCCGCTCCGTTCACCCCGACCAGGGCAGTGATGCTTCCTGTCGCGACCTCGAATGTGCAGGCGTCGAGCACCTTCTTCTTGCCGAAGCGCTTGTCCACGTCCTGCATTGTCAGTGCCGATTCTTGCGCAGTCATGATGTCTCCCCCTGCTTTCCGGACGGATCCGTTTCGATGAACGTCTTCTCGAGCTCCAAACTCACCAATGCTTCGATGTCCGTGCGCTCGAGTCCGGCGGCCACGGCATCTGCCACCCAACGCGCCAACTCACGACGTAGCGCAGAGCTTTCCGCCATACCGGGCTTGGCCAGGGACTTCACGACGAACGTGCCCAATCCGGGCCTCGGGGCGACAAGTCCGTCGCGCTCGAGTTCCTTGTAGGCCTTCAGGACTGTGTTCGGGTTGATCGCGAGCGCTCCCACGACGTCCTTGGCTGTGGGCAGCCGATCCCCGACTTGGAGATCACCGAGCCTGAGCGCCTGCTTCACCTGAAGGACCAATTGCACGTAAGTGGGAATGCCGGATCGGCGGTCGATACGGAAGTCGATCATCCGAACCCTTTCACTAGTTCATTAGTGGAATAGATATTTACCCTGCCTTGACCTCCCGGGTCAAGCCAGACGACCCCTGTAAAGTGCAGATGCCCCGGTTCACCGGGGTGCCACGCTGCTCGTGTGAAGTTCGGTGAAACCCCGGCACTGTCGACGCAACTGTGAATTCGCCCGTCACTACTCGAGGCGAACGAGTCAGGTCACCGGCCTCGTGGCGACACGATGGTTCTCGGACGAAGGACCGCTCGTGGCGCTTCGCCTCGCGGCCGCGCTGCTCGCGACCCTTCGCCACTAGCGGAGGGGTGGCTGTGAGTACTCGGCCGACACGTAAATTCAGATCTGTACTTGCAGCACTGACGGTGAGCACCGCACTGCTTGCCGGTGCGTGCAGTAGCTCGACGTCCGATGCACCCGCAACCACAGCGGCCTCGGACGGCTCGTTCCCGGTGACTGTTGTTTCCGGTCCCACGGATTCCGGCACGGACATCACCATCGAGTCACGTCCGCAGTCGATCGTGTCACTCAGTCCCAGCGCCACCGAGACCCTGTGGGCCGTCGGCGCGGGCGATCAGGTGAAGGCCGTCGACAATCAGTCCGACTACCCGGCCGGTATCCCGGTCACCGATCTCTCGGGCTTTCAACCGAACGTCGAAGCCATCCTCGGCTACGCACCGGATCTGGTGATCGCATCGGATGACATGAACGATCTTGTCTCCGGACTGCAAAAGGCGAAGGTGCCGACACTCCTACTACCGGCAGCGACGAGCATCGACGACGTCTACGCCCAGATCGAGCGCGTCGCGAAGGCCACCGGCCACGAGGACAAGGGCACCGAAGTTGTCGACACCATGCGCTCGGACATCGACGCCGCTGTCGCCAGTGTTCCTGCGCGCCAACAGCCGCTGACGTACTTCCACGAACTCGACTCCTCGCTCTACACCGTCACGAGTTCGAGTTTTGTCGGGCAGATCTACTCGCTGTTCGGAATGAAGAGCATCGCCGACGCCGCGGGGCAGGGTGACTATCCGCAGTTGTCCGCCGAATTCGTGGTACAGGCCAATCCCGATCTCATCTTTCTCGCAGACTCCCAATGCTGCGGAGTGACAGCAGAATCCGTCGCCGCTCGACCCGGGTGGAGCGGCATGAAAGCGGTTACCGGCAACCAGATCCATGTGCTCGACGAAGACCTCTCCAGCCGCTGGGGACCTCGTGTCGCCGACCAGGTGAAGGCCGTCGCTGCCATCGTTGCCCAAGTTCCCACGGCCTGAGCACTCGATGATCAAAGCCGGTATCTCCCAACATCGGACCGCCGTTCTGCTCGGCGCCGCGCTAATTCTGTGCGCCGCCTTGCTGATCGGTGTTCTGGTGGGGCCGGCCGGTTTGACGCCTGATCGGACCATTCTCGAACTTCTGGACGGAATACCCGGCATCCATATAGATTCCGGCCTCACCGCAACACAGCAGGCCATTCTCTGGCAGATCCGGCTTCCGCGAGTAGTCCTGGGCGCGTTGGTCGGAGCAATGTTGGCGGTAGCCGGCGCCGCCTACCAGGGCGTGTTCCGCAATCCCTTGGCGGATCCGTATCTCCTCGGAGTTTCCAGCGGAGCCGGACTGGGCGCAACCCTCGCCATCGTTTCGGGTGGAGCGCTGGGCATGTTCGGAATTCCCATGGCCGCCTTCGTCGGTGGTGTGCTGGCAGTGTTCGCAACTTATTCGCTCGGTCGAAGCATTGGCGGGCCGCAGAACGCGGTAGTCATCATCCTCGCCGGTGTCGCAGTCGCAGCGTTCACGAATGCAGCGCAGACTTTTGTTCAGCAGCGGTTCGACGATTCACTGCGCGAGGTCTATTCCTGGCTACTCGGCGGACTGTCCACCGACGGTTGGTCGGAAGTTCTGGTTGTCTTGCCGTACGTCGCGCTGGCATCTGCCGTCATCCTGGTACACCGACGCGTACTCGACGTGATGGCCGTAGGTGACGTCGAAGCCGCCAGCCTCGGCGTCGACCCGGCCAGATCACGCCTGGTGCTGGTGCTCGCCGCAACTCTGGGAACGGCCGCGGTCGTGAGTGCAAGTGGACTCATCGGCTTTGTCGGAATCGTTGTTCCCCATGCGGTTCGACTGGTCGTCGGCCCGTCTCATCGGCTGCTTCTCCCCCTGTCACTCATGCTCGGAGCGGCGTTTCTTGTCCTCACCGACGTTGCCGCCCGCACGGTCATGGCACCGGCCGAACTCCCCATCGGAGTTGTGACCGCGATGATCGGCGCTCCGTTCTTCCTTCTGGTTCTGCGCCGCAGCCGGGTCTCGGCATGACCGACAGCGCAGTGCGGTGCCGCGACCTCCGAGTCAATCTCGGCGGCAAGGACGTCGTCGACGGCATCGATCTCGATGTGACACCAGGCGATTGGGTTGCCGTGGTCGGGCCGAACGGCGCCGGCAAGACAACCTTGATGCATGCCCTCGCTGGATTGATTCCGTCTACCGGTGAGCTCTCGGTCGGGGGACTGAGTCCTCGCAATTCCAGCCGCAAGGCGATGTCCGCCGTCGTCGCGTTGATGCCTCAGCGTCCGGTAGTACCCGAGGGCTCAACGGTCAAGGAACTGGTTGCGCTCGGCCGCACTCCGTATCTACGACGATTCGGAACCGAAACCGCCACAGATCGTTCGGTGATCACTTCGGTGATCGAAAGGCTCGACCTCACCGAGTTCGCAGATCGACGAGCCACCGAACTTTCCGGCGGCGAATTGCAACGCGTGGTCCTGGCTCGGGCACTGGCTCAAGAGCCGCAGGTATTGCTCCTGGACGAACCCACCAGCGCCCTCGACATCGGTCACCAGCAGCAGGTTCTCGACTTGGTGGAGGAACTGCGAGAAGACGACAACATCACGGTCATCGCCGCGATGCACGATCTCACTCTCGCGGGTCAATACGGTCGACGAATTGTGCTGCTGGACAAGGGCAGCGTGGTTGCCGACGGTACACCCTCAGCGGTGCTGGAGGCAGATCTCCTCGGCCGCGTGTACGGCGCTCGCGTCGAAATCCTGGAACGGCCCAGCGGTCCCATCGTTGTTCCGATTCGGCAGGAAGGCACCCGCTGATGGAACTGGTGATGCTCGGCACCGGCGCTGCCGACGGTTGGCCGAACCCGTTCTGCACTTGCCCTTCCTGCCTGGCGGCATTGTCGAATGAAACCATTCGCGGACACACCGCTGCCTTGCTGGACAACCGCATCCTGTTGGACTGTGGACCCGAAGTACCGCGCGCCGCGTCGCGATTCGGTCGCACGCTGGCACACGTCGAACACATCCTGCTGACGCATTCTCATCCTGATCACCTCGGCCCGATGGCATTGCTGTTCCGGTCCTGGGCGTCTCGCACCGAACCGCTCCAGGTTCTCGGACCACCCGACGCGCTCGCTCCCTGCCGAGACTGGGTGGGCCCGGATGACCCGGTGACCTTCACACCGCTCGAGACCGGCCAGTCGATCATGTTGGGCACCTATCGTGTTCGCGCACTCGAAGCCGCGCACGAAGTAACCACCCTTCTCTACGACATCACCGACGCATCCGGAACCCGAATCTTCTGGGCCACCGACACCGGGCCTCTGCCCGAAGTCACTGTCGACGCCCTTGCCGACGCCCGTTTCGACGCCGTCTTTCTCGAAGAGACCTTCGGCCACAAGACTGACCACGGCACCGGGCACCATGATCTGCCGAGTTTCGCGGAGACGGTGAGCCGACTACGCAATTGCACCGCGATCACCGATCGAACCGATGTGGTCGCCGTACACCTCGGGCACCACAACCCGGTCGAAAACGAACTCTCGGAAGCACTTCGAACGTCCGGGGCGCGAGCGGTTCCGGATGGAGCTGTGCTCGAGATCGGGGTAGGACAGAGCCATCGAACCCTGGTCACCGGTGGCGCCCGCTCGGGCAAGTCCACTTACGCGGAGGGCCTGCTTGCCGGCTACCGGCACGTCACGTACATCGCCACCGGGGATCCGCAGGACGACGATCCCGACTGGATCGAACGAATTGCGTCGCATCGCGCGCGGAGGCCGTCGACGTGGACGACGGTAGAGACCTCCGAAGTGACCGAGATTCTCGCAACCGCAACAACACCGATCCTGCTCGATTGCCTAGGCACGTGGTTGACCGCATGTCTGGATCGACATCAGGCGTGGGCGACAGAAGATCTCAGCGCCGTCCACGCAGATATCGACCGGTTGGCCGACGCCTGGACCGCCTGTCCGGTACCGATTGTCGCCGTCACCAACGAAGTCGGAAGCGGCGTCGTCCCGGACACGAAGTCCGGGAGACTGTTCCGCGATCTACTCGGTCTGGTGAACAGCCGCATCGCCAGTGAATCGGAGTCCGTGGTCCTGATGACCGCCGGGCTCCCCCTGAGCCTGCGCGTGTGACGTCAGAGCAATCCGGTGAGCTGACGCGCGCAATCGAGTAGGAAACCGACCAACTCTCGATCCTCGTCCGTCACTCGCCCGCTCGCTCCCTGAACACACAACCCGCCGGCCACCTGGTCTGCGTGATCTCGAACCGGTACTGCGACCGCGGATCGACCCAGGCGGCATTCCTGGTTCTCGAATGCAAAACCCTGCAGGCGAACAGACCTCAACTGCTCATACAACGCATCGAAATCACCGAGGGTGAACTCCGTGACCCGGCGAAGTTCCAAACCCGAAAGCAACCGCTCGTCGTGCGCCAACAGAACCTTCCCCAGCGCATTCGCGTGAAGGTTCTTGGCCAGTGCCGCTATTCCGATGATCTCGTGATCCGGATCCTTGTCGACGAACCTCAAGCGCCCACCGGCGAATGACGCGACGTGCAATCCGAACCTCGTGTGTGTCCGCATGTCCTCGACGCGCTCGTGCAGCGTCGGCGCCGGACCACTCGACGACGCCGCATGCGAGAGCTCGGCAGTCCGACGTCCCAACGCGAACCCTGACAGGTCCGGCACCCGCACGAGAAAGCCCTCCGCCACCAGCAGATTCAGCATCCGGTACGCCGTGGCCGATGGAACGCCTGCAAAAGTGGCGATCTCCTTCGCGGTTGTTCCCGGTCCCAGATGAGCCACCGCCTCGAGCATCCCCAGCGCCTTCTGAACCGCACGCGGTTGTTGTCCACTGAAGTGGGTCTCTTCGCCGATCTGTTTGCCTGATCGTGGACCAGCGGTTGCACGGTCCGCGGTCACCGCCCATGCTCCGGCGAGTCACCCTCGGCGGTCCCACGATCCGGAACGAGTCGCCTTCGCCCGTCACCGTCGATCAGCAGAGTGCCCGCACCGGGCAACAGGTCCGCCGTCTCGACGCTGTCGAAAGCGCCGACCATCAGAAGGCTTTCCGGTCTGGCTCTACGGAGCAATGAACTCCACACTGTCCCCGACACAGCAACAGCAAGAGCAGCGATCGGCAGTGCCCACATCCCGTGAACCGCACCGTCGAGAACGATGTAGACCAATAGACCAGCACCGGCGACGCTCACGGACACAGTGCATATCCGGGTCAGCGAAGTATGTTCCCCGATTCGGCGCAAGAACTTCCACGAAGCAAAGGCCACCAGCGTGTAAGCGCAGACCAACGCGGTCTCCACCACCCCGTCGAAGGATCCCGAATCGTCGCGAACCGTATCCGAATAGATGAATACGCCCGCCGCACTTACCGCGACGAACGCAAGTACCGCAACGTACGGGGTACGAAATCGTCTGTGCACGCGAGCGAGCGGCGCAGGCAGTACCCGTTCGATCCCCATCGAGTACAACAACCGCGAACCCGCCTGCGCACAACCGAGAGTGGATGCGAACCAGGAACACGTCATTCCGATCTTGACTGCCAGAACCACTTCCGCGCTGGCTCCGGATGCCGTTCCTTCGAAGTACGCTCCGACGATCGTTGCGCCGTGACCGGTCATCGCCGCCCAGGCCGCAAAAACGAAGAGGACCCCGCAGATGATCGGCGAAATGAGAACCGTGCGTGTGACGCTGATGAGTGGTCGTTTCGCTTCCGGGCCGAAGAAGGCCGAGCTTTCGAAGCCCGCCATGCTGAGCACCGTCAGCATCGCGAGAAACGGAACTGCACTCAGCGACGGATTCGGCAGGGCAACAGCAGTTGTCGTGTCACTGTGCGTCGCCAGCATGACCACGACGATGAGAATCAACGAGCACGCTTCGACGACCAGGATCGCTCGGGTGGCGAACCGGACGCCTCGCACTGCAATCCACGCGACGGCCACGGCAATCGCCACCGTCGTGATCACCGTCGCGGCAGTTCCTCGCACGTCGGGGCCGACAATGGCGATGGTATCGAGCAGACTCGGAACTGCCTGCGAGAAAACCGAAACCGAGATTCCGAGATACCCGAGTACCAGTGCGGCGCCCGCCGTCAGTGTCGCCCGGATACCGGAGCCTTGGAAGACGAAGCTGTACAACGATCCTGCCGCGGCCAGCCTCCGCGTGAACTGAGTGATGCAGAACGCAACGAGAAACACCGCCGAAGTTGTCGCAGCAATCGCAGCCAACCCGACGTAGCCGGGACTGTAGGTGATCATCCACAGGGCGATGAACACCATTCCCGTTGCCGGAGCGATCGTGGAGAGTGATTGCCCCAACAGGTCGATCGGGGTCAAACGTCCTCGTCCGAGACCACGGAGCGGGGAGAACACGGGCTCACTGTGTTGATCCGCATTCTGCGCTCGCGTGATCGCCGCACGCAGTGCCGCACTCACGGCCATGTGTCACCGTCCGTCGCGTCCAGGCCCGAACCTACGAGCGAATTGTCAGAATTCGGTCAAGTTAGTCCGCTTATGTTTCCGCGCAGTTTCCACGATGGCGCGCACAGAACTTTCAAGTGAGAATCCGACTCTGTTTCCCACCCAGCGTCATGCCGGATCAAGGGCGGCCGACGGTATCCGGCCCCTCCGGCAGCACCTTGAACTGCGAGTTCTCCGATTCTCACACGACAACTGCTCTCTCAGTTGCACCTCGTCCAGGCGTAGCGCGGTCGACGCGGGTTCGCAGCATCGCCCGTACAGGATGTGTCCCACACACCACCGGCACTACCCGAGAGGAACGGAGGAAGCATGGACTTGGTCAGCGCCACCACTTCGGCGATCATCGGATTTGTTCTCCTGCTCGCCGGCATTCCCAAGCTGAACGACCACGACGGGGTGCTTCGTTCGGTGCGCGGATACAAAGTGTTGCCGGTGCGACTCGAAGTACCGCTCGCTCGCATCCTTCCCGTCGCGGAAACCGTCGTAGGCATCCTTCTGGTTCTCGGCGTGGCCCATCGCCTCGCCGCCTTGGTTGCTGCCGTCATGTTCGCGTCGTTCTTCACGGGCCTCACGATCAACCTCCTGCGTGGGCGACGCGATCTGGACTGCGGATGTTTTGCATTCGGAGTCGGCGAGATTCCGCGTATCGGATGGTTCCACGCCGTTCGCGCCGGAACACTCGCGGTGATCGCTGTGGCACTGTCGGTCACCGCCGGACAGGCTGAGATCGGCGTCCAGGTCGTGGCGACGACCTTCGGATTCCTCCTCGTTCTGGCGGGAGTTGCGCTCGCACAGATTCGTTCGGTGGTCCACCTCGGACGACGCCCGGTCGACGACTACCTGTCGAGCGCCTCCATCCGCCTCCGAACCGCCGAAACCGCGTCCCGGTACGGCTCGTGAACTTACATCCCCACCACTGAAAACTCGAAGGCAGGACTACCACGATGACCACTTTCCTCCTTGTCGCGACAGTGATCCTGGTGATCGCCGTAGCCGTACTGTTCTTGATGGTTCTTGCTCTGGCTCGTGAAATCGGCCGCGTACAAGTACGTCTCGGACCTCTCGGTGCCCGGATGATGGATACCGGGCCCAAGGTCGAACAGGCCGGCCCGTCGTTTGCCGGTCTCATCGATCAGGAAGGACGGACCGTCGGAGTCGGTGGTCACCGCGACAAACCTCAACTCCTGCTGTTCACAGCACCGAGTTGCTCGACGTGCAAGAGCCTTCTTCCCGGCGTAAGGGCAATGGCCCGAGCCGAATCGGATCTCGACGTGATCATCATCTCCGACGGAACACCCGAAGAGCATCGCGAGTTCCTGGCCGGCAGCGGGATCGGTTCCGAGCTCAGTTACATCGACGCTCGAGACGTCGGTATCGCATACCAGGTGGGCACCACTCCGTACGGCGTGATTCTCGACGAGCACGGCAAGATCCGAGGAAAGGGCCTGTGCAATCACATGGCTCAGGTGGAAAGCCTGCTCAATGCGCTCGAATCCGGCACCCCCTCACTCCAGCACCTTCATGCCCAGGCGAAATCCGGCAGCGCGGCCTGATCTTCCTGCACAGTTCGATCCTCTTCACGAATCAGGAGAAAATCGTTGGACGACAATGAATTCCCGCAGCACAACATGACGGAGAACCGATATCCCGTCGACGAGGCGACAGTTCAGGCCCAGGCCGAATGGATGGCGGGCCAGGGCGGTTCGCTCACCAGTCGAACCGGACGCAAACTCTCCGAACGCGTTTCGCGGCGGTCCATGATCAGCCGGATCGGCAAGTGGACCATGGGTGTGTCAGGAGTGGCACTGATCAGCACACTTCCTGTGACACGTAGTGCCTTCGCCCAAGAGCCCGAGGTTCCTGCGCCGACACCTGGCCCCGAGCCTCTTGTCCCTGTCTACGACGGTAAAGATCCGGCCGAGTGCGAGTACTGGCGCTGGTGCAACATGGACGGAACGTCCTGTGCCGCATGCAACGGCGGCGGTGTCACCACCTGCGCCCCCGGCAGCAAGCCCGGCGCAGAGTTCTGGGTCGGATGCTGCACCAACCCTGATACCGGCAAGACCTATCTGATCGCCTACTACGACTGCTGCGGTGCACCTTCGTGTTCCAACGCATTCTGCGGCGAACCGGACATGCAGGCCGTGATGTACAACCCGGTCTCCGGAAGCTACGACCAGGAAATCATCTGGTGTGTCTCCGACGAGTCTCAGGCATACACCTGCACGATGGCGCCCATCATCGGTGAGGACTGCCAGACTCGACCGGCCGAGCGCCCCAAGGTCGGTGCCGGATCATGAGCAGTCCGCGAACCCGAAAACTGGCGCGACCCGCCGTTGCCGTCATCCCACTCACCGTCGTACTCGCGCTGGCCGGCTGCAGTTCGTCCGACAACGACGAACCTTCCAGCGCAGGTGATGTCACCTATCCGACAGTTCCGTTCACTGCTCCCGGTGAAGGAATCTCCCTCGGTCACGACGACCAGGAAATCGGCGACACCATTCCCGAGCCGTTGCACGTCGGTTCGATCACCCCGATCGCAGCTGACCGCTTGCTGGGCGTCGAAGGTGGATTCGGCCAACTCGAGCTCAGCGTCAACGTCATCGATCCGAAAACCGGTGTGGCCGAGAGCCGGATCACCGTCGGCCCGGGTATCTGGGATCCGGTCATTCACGGATTCGTCGGGGATTCCGCCGAGGATCCTGCGGTGCTCGCTGCCGAGGTGTGGCGCCCCCGAGGTTCCCGCGGCGCGGCAGATTTCACGGTCAGCACCTACTCCGGAAACCTGCTGGAACCAGCCGAGGTCATGCTTCCGGACGTCGCACGCGTACATTCACGTCCCGGCTCGAACGCCGTGACCTCCGACGGTAAGTTCTTCGTCACGTGGGACGACGGTTTGTACGGCATCAGGGTGGTCGACCTCGAGAAGAAGGAAGCGACCGGTGCACTCCAGATAGTCGGCTGCGGTCCGTTCACGTGGATGGTCGATCACGAACTGTACAGCGTCTGCGAGGACACCCGGGAACTGCTGCACGTCACGATCGGTGACGACGGAGTTCCGAAGGAAACCGCCCGAAGCAAGGTCCTACCCGAGGATTTTGTCTCCACCCGCAAGGTCACGTGGGCCTCGGAAGCACAAAAAGCCTTGCTGGTCAGTGAGAACGGCGATGTGTACGTCTTCGACTTCTCCAACGGACTGCCTCAGGAAGGTGTCAAGCCGATCGGAAACGCCGGGCAGGACTCCGGTCGATTCTCGGAGAACGTCATCAACGCCGACGCAACCCGGCTCGCAATCGCGTACACGGACACGGCGATTCATCCGGACTCTGCTCGGGGAGGCTCACTGGTCAAGATCGACTTGTCCGATGCAACGACCTTCGCCCCGGTGAAGAGCTTGACGCTTGCAGACCTCGGCTTGACAGACATCAAGAGCATGACCTTTTCCGTCGACGGCGCCACGTTCTACGTGCTCGGTTCGGGACCTGAGGTCGAAGGCTCCGCTCCGCAGAAGATCGTGGGTTACAACGCGAGCACCGGCGAGCAGGTCAGTTCCGTCGATGTCTCGGGCAACGTCGGGGATGTCAGCGGGTTGATCACACCAGAAGTACTCCGATGAGTCGTCCCGGATCCGGTGTGGTGATGGGCCGGCGCCGCTTCCTGAGTTTGGGAGCACTCGGCGCCGGAGCACTCGGGCTCGGCGCAATGGGGACGATTGCCGGATGCAGTTCCACTGCAGCATCTCCGACGCCGACGACCGATCTCGACTACATCCTGCCCACCGACCCGGAAGTTGCCGCCGCAGAATCGGCGCGAGCCTGGAACGGGACCACCGCTGCGTTTGCCCTTGCCGCCGGATTCTCGACGGTAGATCTTGGCGGACGCCTCGTGGACACGTGGACGTACGGAGGCGCTGCGGTGGCTCCGGAACTTCGCCTGAAGTCCGGTGACCGGGTGAACGTCAGCGTCCAGAACGGCCTCGACGCCGAAACAACACTGCATTGGCACGGAATTCGAATCCGCAACGACATGGATGGCGCGGCACCCACCACGCAGGCTCCCATCGGCGCCGGTTCGAGTTTCGAGTACAACTTCATCGCACCGGATCCGGGAACGTACTGGTACCACTCGCACAGCGGATTACAAGCCGATCGGGGGCTGTTCGGCGCCTTGATCGTCGAGAACCCGAACGACATCACCGGGGCCGACATCGATGCCGTTCTGGTGCTCGACGACTGGCTCGACGGATTGGGTACCACACCGGATTCCGTCCTGATGGCCCTGAACCCGGCAATTTCGGGCGGGCACGGCGGACACGGCGGTGGGGCAACAACTCCGGCGGAACACTCGGAAGCCGACATGTCCGTCGCGCAACAGTTGGTGAGCGGCGGACACGGTTCTTCCGAACCACTCGGCGGGATGACTCAACACATCGCGTATCCACTGCACTTGATCAACGGGCGGCCACCCAACGATCCTGCTGTCGTGACTGCAGCGCCCGGTTCGACCCTGCGACTGCGAATCATCAACGCAGCCGCCGAAACTCCGTACCGGTTTGCTGTGGCCGGTCACGAGATGACAATTGTCGCTACCGATGGCTACGACGTGGAACCAACTCCCGCCGACACCATCATCGTCGGAATGGCGCAGCGCTACGACGTGCTGGTGACGGTGAAGTCGGGAACATGGCCGGTGGTGGCGAAGGTCGAGGGCCGAGATGGTTATGCGTCGACCGTCCTACGCAGCACCGACGCGTTGGCGCTGGCGAACCCGGATGTCGGCGGAAACCTCTCGGAACTGGCCGGCCGACTGGTCACCGAAAGCGAACTCCGGCCCACGGAATCCGCACGGCTCGAGACGAAATCGCCTGATCGCGACTACCGCATCGAGTTGATCCAGGCCGGCGATCGGTACGTCTGGGGAATGGCGGGGGCCGATGCAGGCAAGCTCGTCATGAAACAGGGCGAACGGGTCCGGATCACGATGAAGAACGCGTCCACGATGTGGCACCCCATGCACACCCACGGCCACACGTTTGCGGTACCGGATTACGGCGGACTTCGCCGCGACACCGTCAACGTCCTACCCGGCACCGAGCTTGCCATCGAGTTCGACGCCGACAATCCCGGCGATTGGATGTTCCACTGCCACAACGCCTACCACTTCGAGGCCGGCATGACGGCAAATCTGCGTTACGTCCGCTGACAAGTCGAAGAATGGAGAGAACACCTCATGAAGAAACTCGTTCCCGCTTTCCTGGCCGCGTGCGCTGCCCTGAGCCTCACCGCCTGCAGTAGTGATGCCGGTGCGTCGTCGGACGAACCTGCAGTCGTGATCGAGGTGAAGAACATGGCGTACACACCGGCATCGGTCACCATCGAGAAGGGACAGACCGTCGAATGGAAGTTCGACGACAGCGGACTCCCCCACGACGTGGTCGGCAACGGTGATCTCGACGGGAAACTGAAGAGCGAGTTGCTCACCGAGGGAACCTTCTCGTACACGTTCGACGACGCCGGAACCTTCACCTACCACTGCACGCCCCACCCGATGATGGTGGGCACCGTGATCGTTCAATAGTGAGGAGGTGGATCGCCGGCTTCGGCCTCGCCGTCGCGGCGACGTGTGTCCCAGCTTGCGGCACAGAAGATCCCGTCCCCGACGTGGTGGTCGAGATCAGCAATGTTCAGTTCAGTCCGATGGACGTCACCGTGGAGCACGGCGGCACCGTCGAGTGGCGCTTCGACGACGGTGGACTCCTGCATCATGTGGAATCACCCGGCCTGTTCGACAGTGGTATCACCGGAGACGGAACGTTCCGGCACACGTTCGAGAGCGTCGGCGTCTACGAGTATTCGTGCTCCGTGCACCCGTACATGATCGGAGTCATCACAGTGCTGTGAACACTGGCTCATCACTTTTCGCTGCGACTTCGGCTCGACACTTTTCCTGAACCACAAACACTTCGGAGGATCTGATGACTACTGTTCTCTCACACGGCCCACTGCAGACCGATGTCCCTGACATCCGGCCGACCCTTCAAGGCTCGGTCGGCACCGCGACCCGTGTCAGCCTCGTCGCGGCGGGCGCCGCTGCGGGTGCCGGCCTCGCACTCGTGGCCACGCCATCTGCGACAACAGCTTTGACCACAGCTGTTATCGGCGCCGGACTGGTTACGTCGCTGGCCGCGAACTGGTCGACCTGCGGAATGTCCGTCGCCGGAGTTGTTGCCGCGCCGAAGCAAGTCGATCGGAAGGGATCCTCGACTCCCGTCCGCCGACTCGGCTGGCACGCTCTGGGTTCGGTCACGACGGGAGCCGTCACCGGGGCATTGATCGGCGCTCTCGGTGCGGCGATGTCCGGGTACGTGCCGGTCGGCTGGGCGCTGGGCGTCTGGGCCGTCGTCGCGGTTGCATACGGGCTGCACGAGTTGGGTGCGGTGAGCATGCCGACTCCGATGCGGCGCCAACAGCTTCCGCGCCATCTGCGCCGCACCATGGCGCCGTGGAAGGTCTCGCTGATCTTCGGCGCGATCATCGGTCCGGGATTTCTGATCTTCATCCGCTCGAGTGCGTACTACCTCTTGGCACTCGGCGTCATGGCTTCGGGTACACCGGCTCTCGGGGCGGCGCTGTTCACGGTCGTATCCCTTGGCCGCTGCATGCCCAGCCTCGCGGCAATCGTGCACACCAAGCGTGGTGGCTCGATGCCGGGATTCCTCTCGATCATGTGCGTCGTGGACCGTCGCGTGCAGAGCGTCACCGGCGCGGCATTGATCGCACTGGGAGCATTCGCCGCCGCAGCACTGATCTGACTGTCGAGCTAGCACCCTTCACCTCGAGTGAACACACGCTCCGACTCTCCGGAGCGTGTGTTCACTCGACAGAAACCGTGCGCACTCACCCCGCGTCAGGGAAACGACAGCGCCACCTGGACCGAGTCCTCCGACGGCGACGTCACCTTTGCGTCCCGGCTCCACAGCATGTCGAGCGCCGCCTTGGGCTTGGCAAGAACCCACTCCCGGGCGGCGTTCTTGATCAGCGTCGGAGTTGCGCACCCGCAATCGCTGTTCACCCCGTCTGCGTCGATGCCGACGTCTCGGCACAGCGCCACAGCGCGGGGCACGTGATACCCCTGAGTGACGATCAACGCCTTGGTCACCCCATACGTATGTATGGCCCGGAAGCAGGTGTCGTAGGTGTCGAGGCCGTACGGATCCCCCACGATGCGACGCTCATCGATTCCCTGCTCCACCAGGTAGTTCGTCATCGCGGCGATCTCGTCACCCGAGCCGCCGTTCGCGTCGCCGGAGACCAGGACCGCTTTAGCCTTTCCCGCTTCCACCAGTTCTACTGCTGCGTCCAGCCGCCCTTTCAGGAAAGCCATCGGCTTGCCGTCCTTGATCTGCGCGCCCAGCACGATCACGACCGGAGCATCGGGAGCATCGGCGGCGTCCGACGTGTGGCCGGCCGACGCCACGGAAATCCACACGATCGAGCCTGCGTAGACAACCGCTCCGAGCACCGCAATGCCTGCGACCCAACGAGGCCACCGGCGCTTGCGCGGCGGTTTCACTGGATCTGCAGCGGCTTCGTCCATTCGTCGATCAAACCACACGGTTTCTTCACCGCTTAGGCGCTCGGTCGATCCTCCATCCCTCCGCGCCACTGCGCTCGGCCCACAAATCCGAGTACTTCCCACCTCGCGCGATCAGGTCTTCGTGGGAGCCGACCTCCTCCACCCCACCGTCTTCGAGGTAGACGATGCGATCTGCTCCCTCAATAGTCGACAGGCGATGAGCGATGATCACCACCGTTCGACCACGGGCCAATCGGTGAATTGCCTCGGTGATGGCGACTTCGTTCTCTCCGTCGAGGGCGGAAGTCGCTTCGTCGAGAAGAACAATCGGAGTGTCCTTGAGGAATGCCCGCGCAATCGAGACCCGCTGACGTTCACCGCCGGACAGCAGTGATCCGCCTTCACCTACCCTGGTCTCCTCACCGCTCGGCAAACGGTCGATCACTTCGCCTAGCCTGGAATCCACCACTGCTTGACGGACCTCCGACTCGGTGGCATCCGGTCTCGCCAACCGAACGTTCTCCAGGATGGTTCCGTCGAACAGGTAAACCTGCTGTGAGACAGTCGATATCCGAGACATCAATGCTCTCGTTCCGATCTCGCGAACATCGGCTCCCCCGATGGTTACCGCACCTTCGTCTACGTCCCAGAATCTGGAGATCAGCCGAACCAGAGTTGTCTTTCCGGAACCGGAAGGACCGACCAGAGCGGTGACCGAGCAGTCCGGGAACTCGAGGCTCACGTTACGAATCACGCGATCCGGGCCGTAGCCGAAGGAAACCGAATCGAACCGAATATCATACGAAGTAGGCTCTTTCGGCACCTCAGGCTCCGCCAGCACCGGTACATCGATCATCTCTCGGACAGATCCGAGCGACACCCGGGCCAGTGAGATACCTTCACCGAATCCTGCGAGCATCTGCATCGGCTCCACGAACCTCACGGCCAACACGAGAACAACGATCACGCTTGCTGTGTCGATGGACCCGGTGGTGACCAGCAGTGCCGCCAGTACCAGGACGGTGAGAAAGGCAACCTGAACGACGATCATGAACCGCAGCAGATACTTGTCGACCGATCCGATTTCCTGCAGGTGTGCGTCCCGGTTGGACACAAGAGCTTCGTCCAACCGAGTCCAGCCTTCGCCGCTCTTACCGGCCGAACGTAGAACTTGCTGCGCCTGTGCATATTCGACGACGCGCGATGCCAACTCGGATTCGCTCTTGCCGATCGCCTCGTATTCGGGAACAACCGCACGCTGCACGTTGCGGTAAGCCCGAATCCCCAGTGGAACGAAGACGACCATCGCGAGAGACAGTCGCCAGTCCACAAACAAGACAGCGATCGCCACTGTCGCTGGAGTCACCGTGACGGTGACGAGTTGCGCGATGATCATTCCCGGGATGCTCATCAAGATTGCCGTGCCCTCGGTGACCAGGCGAGTGAACGCTCCACGATTTGCCTTGCTGAACCACCCGAGCGGAACCTGCACCAAGTGCTCACCGAGGCGATGCATGATTCCACCGGCAAAACCATCGATTCCGATGCGGTACGCCCGATTCTCGGCGATCCACCGTACGGCGCCACAGGCTACCGCCACGAGAGCAGCAGTGACAACCCACGGAACTGCGGCGTCGTAATCGCCGCGAACCACCGCTTTCAGGATCGGAATCATCAGTGCAAAGACGACACCCTCGAGTATCCCGGCGAGCGTGAAACCTGCTATCTGACCTCGCATCCCGTTGTCGCGCCCGAGGATTTCGTCCAGGTCTCGAATCATTGCAGCGCCTTTCGCGGAGAGATGTCTTCGACGAGGGGGTTCTGGAGCGCCCACATCCGCGCGTAGGTTCCGCCGAGCGCCGACAACTGTTCGTGCGTACCCTTTTCCACGATCCGCCCGGCGTCGAGAACGAGTATCTGATCGGCGTATCGGACGGTGCGCAGTCGATGAGCGATCACCATCAGGGTGCCGCCGTCCGCACTGATCTCACCCAGTGCGCGTTGAACGGCCGATTCACTGTGGGGATCGGCCTGCGAAGTCGCCTCGTCCAGGATGACGATCGGCGGGTTCTGAAGGATGGCGCGGGCGATCGTCAGGCGTTGCTTCTCCCCACCCGACAGCTCACCGCCCGAACCACCACCGATCTCGGTGTCGTACCCGTCCGGCAGTCGCATGATCACGTCGTGAATCTGCGCCCGCCTCGCCGCTGTCTCCACTTCCAGATCCGTTGCATCCGGTCGACCGAGCCGAATATTCTCGCGCACGCTGTCCCGCAGGAGCACAACATCTTGGAAGACGATGGCCATCGATCTCAAGACTTCGCGACTGGACTGATCTCGTAAATCGCTTCCGCCCAGTCGAATAGACCCGTCCGTGACGTCCCAGAACCGCGGAAGTAGACGCACCAAAGTGGTCTTTCCGGAGCCGGAGGGGCCAACGATCGCGGTCACGGTGCCCGGTTGCATCTCGAAGGAGATGTTCTCGAGGACGCGCTGCCCAGTGGTGTATTCGAAGCCGACGCTGTCGAATTCGACCAAAGTGCTGCGAGCAGGCACTGCATCCTGAGGTTCGGCCAGCTCTGGTTCGCCGAGGATGCTCTCGACGTGAGTCGCTCCCAGTTGGCCTTCGCGGTAGAGGTTGGCCATCGTTCCCATGTGCAGAACCGACGACGGAACACCGATTCCGACGACCAGAAAGGCAACAAGAGCTACCGGGGTAATCCAACCCCCGGACAACATTGCAGTTCCCGTCGCCGTGATGACCACGATGAGTACCGCCGGTGAGAGGAGGATCGACATCGCGACCACCGGCCTTCCCATCCCCGACATCCATCGCACGCACACCGCAACCATCGAATCGACAGCGCTCGAGTAGCGCGCGAATGCGCGACTCCCACTCCCGTACGTCTTGACAACCTCGATACCGTCGCCCAGTTCTACTGTCGCAGAGGTCAATGTCGACATTGCAAGATTCCAGGAGTCGACGTTCGTTCGATAGGCTCTGCGCATCGACGGCGCGGCGAGAGCGAGACACACTCCGATGTAGCCGACCAGGACCAGGCTGAACTTCCAGTCCATCGCCACCAGATAGATCAGGGCCACTATCGGCGACAGGATCGCGGGCACCACGTCGGCGGGAAGGTGAGCGACGAGAAGATGCATCCGCTTCACGTCGTCCGTCATCGCCTGCTTCACTTCACCGGTGCCACCATTTGCAAACCACCCCAGAGGAACTCGGGACAGATGCCGAGCGATACGCGAGCGGATCGAGTATTTGAAATGCGCGTCGGCGGTGTGGCACACGGTCAGCGCTGCGTTGTAGACGACAAAACCGAGAATTGTGCCCGCTGCACCGATTGCGGCCCACATCCAGACCAGGTTCAACGACGAGCCGGTCAGGAGCACCCGCGCGATCTCGACCACCGCAACGTAGGGCAGGAATCGCAGTGGCACCGACAGTGCCGACAGACCCGCCCCTAGGAGGAGTTGATTTCTCACCGGCGCGATCATCCTGCCCAAAGCGTCTCGGTCGACGAGTCCAGGCGAGTCTTCCGGGGCTGCGGACTCGTTCACTTTCATTGCCGCACTCACTCTTCGACGATGATCGTGCCGGTCATGTTCGGATGTGGTGTGCACGTGTAGGTGAACGTTCCGGCTTTGTCGAAGGTCTGACTGTAGGTTCCGCTTCCTTGGAGATCGCTCTTGATCCCCAACTCGGCGAACACGACATCGTGCGGCATTCCCTGGTCCTCGAAAATCCACGTGACGGTCTGTCCTGTGTGCACGGTGACGGAGTTCGGTGTGTACGCAAGGTTTTTCACCGAGATCTCGACCGGCGCTTGCTCGGTAGATCCCGTCGAATCGTTGCCGCACGACGTCAGTGTGAATACCACTGCAACAGCGATCAATGTGGTCAATCCGGTGCGAACTGACATTCTGCTCTCCTCATCGAACGTAGTGGAGGTCGGCAGTCATCCCGGCCTCGAAGTGGTACGCGTTGTGACAGTGAAACATCCACCGTCCTGGATTGTCGGCGTCGAAGTCGATCGCCATTTGTGTACGCGGAAGTACGATCACGGTGTCTCGGCGAAGCCCGCCGTAGGAGGGAACCGAGAAGGTGTGCCCATGGGTGTGCATCGGGTGCCACATGTCGGTGTCGTTGTTCATGTCGATTCGTATTCGCTCGCCCTGCTTCATTCTCAACCGACCTGCATCGGCGCCCGCCATTCCCCAGAGGTATCGATCGCCGGCCTGAATGAGATCCACCGAATACGCACGATCCGGTGCCCTCTGCTCCAGCGCTCCTGACGGGCGAAGCTCCGATTCCAGAACGAGCCGACCGCCGGAACCTGACAGCACTGCAGGCGAAGTCAGGTCGACGACCGCTACCGAATCCGGCGTCCGAAGCAGGCACGCGACGCCACCTGACTTCCCTTCCACCTTCGCGGCGATGGGCCACGAGCCGGACTGCACCGTCACCAATACGTCGTATCGCTGCGCGGGTGCGATCAGAATCTCGTCTCCGGCTGTGTAGGCAACGTCCTGCCCGTCAGCACTGACAACGGTCATCTCGTGCCCGGCGACCGAGAAACGGTACGGAGTCTCTGCCCCGGCATTGATCACCCGCAATCGAAGCCGAGTTCCGGCCGTCGCACTGACGACGAAGGGATCTTCCACAGGCCGTCCGTTGATCAGGTGCAGTGGATACGTGATGTGCGTTGCCATTCCACCGAGCGCCTCGGAATTTCCGTGACCACTGCCGAGAAGTTCTGCGGCAGAATCAATCTCTGCACCATCGACTTCCGGTGGAGTGCCGCCGTGCCCGTGGTGTCCTCCCTGCACGTCCGGTGACAATGCGCGAAGCACTGCATCCGGGGTTGTTCCCAGCCCGTCGAGCCAGTCGTCGATCACGATGACGACGTCCTCGTCGGCTCCGGTCCGGTCGTTCGGGTCCTCGACCACGAGTGCACCGAATAACCCTCGATCGGCCTGCAAGCCTGAATGGGAGTGGTACCAATATGTTCCGTGATCCGGGGCCACGAAGTCGTAGGTGAACTCGGCACCTGGTTGGATTCGTTCCTGGGTGACCGGCGGGACGCCGTCCATGTCGTTGCGGATCGCAATGCCGTGCCAGTGCACCGAGGTCTCCGTCGGAAGGTCGTTCTGCAAAAGAACGTTGAGCTGGTCTCCCTTGGAGATTCGAAGCTCCGGGCCAACTGCTTCCGCACCGTACGACCATGTGTCGACCTCTCTGGCGCCCAGACTCACCCGAGCCGGTGCAGCTGTCAGATTCCGTTCGACTGTGCGCCCGCTATGAAATCTCGCCTGTTCGGCAGCACGAACTTCGTCGTCGAACGGTGAAATCTCAGAACCGGTTTCGTTCGCCGAACCACGGCTGCACGCACTCAGTGCCACAGAACCCAAAGCCGCAGAGCCCAAAGCCGCAGAGCCGAGCGTCACCGCTCCCCATCGCAGAGCCAGGCGCCGACTCAACGCTCTCGAACTCATGCCGTCAGCGCCGTGAATTCCTGATAGCGCGTCGCGGCAACAGCTTCGGTTCCGGTGCCGGTCAGATTGCCGGCAGCCATGGCATCTATGTCCTCGATCATCCAGAAGGTGGCGAAGGGATGAGTGGCAAGCCACATGTCTCCGTTGACCTTGGCCACTCGGTTCTCCTGCACCGCTGAAATACTCGAGAATCCGGGAACACCGGCAACCTTGCCGAACTCGTACACGCCCTCGTCGAACACGGCTACGATCCGAGCATCCTGCGCCGGGATCGCCTCGTCGGACAGGGGCGCATACGGCAGTCCTCCAGCGGCATTCGCTCGCTGGGATTCCGGACGCCCGAAGCCGCTCTCCGCCAACAGCAACGACGGCGGCGCCTGCTCGGTGGTGGTGGCAAGGATTCCAGAACTGCTCATCAGCACCGACACGGTGTTCACTTCACCACCGGACCGAGCAGAGACGTCAGCGATCTTGCCCTCCAAAGCGACAGTCAGCTTGTCGGCAACCGACTGACGATCAAAAGCGCGTCCGAAGAAGGCAAGATTCTCACGCCACGGAGTGGTGACGGCCGGGACCGGCACTGTGGGTACGGTCGACGCAAGGGAGTCGTAGTAGCTCCGATCGCCCATCGACGTGAAGATGACCAGTCCGGGATCCTGGGCGAGGACCTGCTCGATCGGGGGTGCACCGAGCGGCGGCACCGTGACCACCTCGGTACCCGCTGACGCCAAGATATCCTGGCCGATCTCCGATCCCCACGACGTGAAGACCACATCAGGGGTGATGCCGACGGCAAGGAGACCGAGTGCGGCGTATTCGTCGAGGGAAACAACTCGCCCGAGGTCGCCCGGAACCGACGTCTCACCGAATTCGTGGGACACAACACGCGTTCCCTCGGCAGGTTCCGTCGTCGGTCCCGCCTCACTCGAGCTACAGGCGGCCGCAGTCAGGGCAACGACACTGACCAGCAGCGAAGCACCCAGCCTCGATAGGTAACCGGGTCGCGTTTTCAACTTCATGGTGTCCTTCAGCTTCGAAAAATCGGGGGGTTCGCATAAATCCGAGCACTGCTCGGATTTGGCAAGTAAACCTCACCTAAGTACATCCGTCAATCGCTTGCGTCGACTACGCACACCGATCCGACGCCGCTAAGCTCGGTCGGACCATGACTGCGCCATCACCTGACAAGAAGTCCGCCGCGACATCGGAGCGCCGCCGGAGTTACAACACCGGGATCACTGCGGACGCGGTGCTGACCGTGGCGTTCGGGCTCAGTCGCGAGCACGGAGTCGAGGGCTGGTCGCTGCGGCAGCTGCTCGGCGAACTCGATACGTCGTTCTCCGTCGTCTATCGACTCGTCGGAGATCGGGACGCACTCTCGGCTGCGGTGGTCGACAGTGCGGTGTCGGCCGTGAACGTGCCATCTGCACAAGAAGATTGGCGTCAATGGCTGACGCATCTGCTCTTGCAGATGCGAGAGGCCTTGATCGAGTGTCCAGGCGCGGCACAGTGGCTGCTGATGAACGGAGTTGCCACCCAGCGCAGCCGGGAACTCATGGAGGCCGGATTGGCATCGCTGATCGACGCCGGGTTCGGGGAAGAAGCCGCTCAGGCTTACACCGTCGCCTTCACCTCGACAATCACACTGATCGCCATGAACGACGCCAGGCGCATTCCCAGCGGACAGCCTTCACCCGATCACAGCGCGATGCTGGAACGACTGAGTAACGACGGACCCTCAGATCCTCGTTCATCGATGGAGACACTGATCGGGAAGTTCGCCGGTCCACCGGATGCTGCGGAAGCAACACGGGCAGAACACTATCGCTACACACTCGACCGTGTCCTCGACGGCCTCGAGGCGCGGCTGAACGCAATCAAGGAGTCACAGAAATGACCGAGGGTCGCTGTCGCAGTTGTGCGACAGCAACCCTCGGATGAGTTGGATTCTCGATATGTCTAACGGAACAGGTTCGCGACGAACGGAATCGTGTCAGCCTGTGATTCGACCAAAGCGCCGCTGTGATCGGTGTTGTAGGTCTTGAACGTGACCGGTTCACCGTTGGCGACCAACGCTGCAACCAGCGAAAGTGCAGACGGTGCAGGGACATCCACGTCGAGCAAGCCCTGGCCGATGAAGATGGGGCGATCGTATCCACTGGTCGGTACACCCATGTAATCGTTCAGCAGACCCTGGAAGTTCGGGATCTGACTGAGCGGGCGGGAGAAGATGTCACCGAGGACCAGATCCTTGGATGCCTCGTCCAGGTCTGCGGCGCAGAGCTTTTCGGCCGAGTCGACCTTTTCCCTTCCCAAGTCGTTCAGGTAGGAATTCAAGTCGATCTCGGGGTGCGCTTCCCGCAAGCCCGCGAGGATGTAGAGCGCGTACGACGTCAATCCGCCGCCGAGGGCGATGGGCGGGAAGCCCGGACCGGCAGGCAGGAGGGTCAACTCGATGTTGGCCGGCACTCCGGTACCCACCCCGCCGCGATAGTCGAGAGAATCCCCACCGTATTCAGTGGCGTAGCGCGCCGTCGTGATGGCCGCACCGCCGCCCTGCGACTGCCCGACCACTGCCCAACGATTCGAGATCGAGGAGTCGATGACCCGTGCCGCCTTGACCGAGTCGACTACGCTGTGCGCCTCCACCTTTCCGTCGAGGTACGGCATCAGCCCTGGTGTACCCAGACCGACGTAGTCGGTGGCGACGACGGCGTAGCCCTCGGAGAGCCAACTCCCCAGGTAGGGGTAGTCACGCTCGGGCAGGCCAGGACCGACCAGCGAAGGGGCACAGGAATCGTCGAGTCCCGTGGTGCCGTGCGCCCAGGCGATGACGGGCCACCCGCCTTCCGGTGCCGGACCGGCCGGGACGTAGTACGCGCCACTGCTCAGCGCAGGCCCGCCGTTGGAACCGATGGTCCAGTACGTGAATCGCTTGGCGTCGGCGGTACCCGGAATCCACAGATCTTTCGGTAGCGGCTCACTCGACACCACAGTGCCGGTGGCTTGCGACGCGCTCGGTGCCTGTGCGGACGCGATGGGCGCAGCAACGGCGGAGCCGATCGTTGCAGCACAGAGGGCTGCGATGGATATGCGGGCAAACGACTTCGACTGGAATTTCACGTCTGACGACTCCGGTTCGTGCGGTGGGCGACCTCGTTGGACGTTATCGTAGATTTTGTTTAACCGATCGGTCAAGCAAAATCTTGCAGCTTCGTGAAACGTATATGTCGAGATTCCGGCCCCAACTCCGACCTAGCATCGAACCGCACGAAAAAACAGTAGGAGGATGTGTCCATGGCACACGTACAGCGTTTCGACCACATCGGCATCACCGTCGCGGACCTCGAATCAGCGACGGCATTCTTCGTCGGTCTGGGTCTCGAGGTGGAGGGCACCGGATCCGTGGAGGGTGAGTTCGTGGAAACCGTCTGCGGTATCCCTGGAGCCAAGTGCGAAATCGCCATGCTGCGCCCGCCGGGCGAAGGATCACGGCTCGAGCTCTCGTCCTTCGTCACGCCCGAGCACGTACCCGGATCGCCTGCTCCGATGGCCAACGAGATCGGGATACGCAACGTGTCTTTCGAGGTGGGCGATCTCCAGGTTGCGGTCGACGCGGTGGCTGCGGACGGTTACGGACTCATCGGCGGGATCGGCGAGTACGAGAACAGCGTGCGCATGGCCTACGTCCGGGGGCCTGAAGGGATCATCGTGTCCCTGTTCGAGCAGATCGCCTGAAGCGTCACGGCATTCGGAGCGTCAGATCGCCTTCCAGGAGCTGGCCAGAGCGCCCATCGCGGCCGCGAATTCGGCGAACGCCGCGTCGATTCTGACGCGGTCACCGGTGGTCACCAGATCGAGCGTCAACCCGCGAATCTGCGCCAACACGATCGTCGCGTAGCGATCAGCGCGATCGGGTGGACATCCGTGCGCGAGCGCAGCTTCCGCCAAACCACCCAACCAGTCCCCCACCACATGGTCGAGAAACTCGCGATACCGCTCCGGATGCAACAACGCCTGTCCGTAGATCTCGAACATCAAGCGAAAGTTCGGCAACGATTCCGCTGATGTGCGCCCATTCCAGTAACTCGTCAACATCTCGACGATGTCGGTCCCGGAAGAGATGTCGAGAGAAGAGCTGTCTCGCAGGGTGGCAACTACTTCAGTGAGCAGTTGTTCCTTCGAACCGAAATGATGGATGAGTGTCGCATGACTGATCCCCAGATCCTTGGCCAATGGCCGCATGGACAGTTCACCGACGCCGTTCGCCGTGACGTACGCGGTTACCTGCTCGAGCAATTCGGCACGGCGATGCTGGTAACGCAGTTTCCGGCCGTCGACCGGCGTGCTGTCCTCCACCTGCAGGAGCCTACGCAGTACCGGAAACACAGCAGTACCGGAAACACGGCAGTACCGGAAACACGGCAGAACCGGTTACACGGTGACGTGGTGGCGATCCGATCGACTGATCGTCACAGCGGCGACGACAACTCCGATCACCACGCCGATGAGAGTGTCCGCGACGCGAGCCACTGCCGCTTCGGTCCCGATCGGAGCACTGAAACCGATGAGGAGCAGTGCCATCGGGGTGACGGCCAGTGATGTCAGTGCATAGTTCTTGATCACGAGCAGCTCAGCAGCAGTCTGCAGAATCACGACCACGGCAACCGCTTGCCAGTAGCCGAGCGTCAATGCGATGAGAGCAGCAGCGACGACGGCGCCACCGACATTTCCCACCAACCGCTGAATCCCACGCTGGACGGTCTGCTTGTAGTTCAGCCCCTGCATCGCGGCGATGGCACCCATCGACGCCCAGAGCGGATGCTCCAACCCGGCTCCCGCCGCGAGCCAACCGGCCAGAGCCGACGCTGCCACGATGCGGAGAGCATTCATCCGCACCGGGCGCGAATACAGCCGATTCAATCCTTCGAGAAAATAGCCTTCGGGCGCGGCCAGGTTCTTTGCCGGTGCGAGATCGTGTTCGATCATGCTGGATCGCTTGAGCTTCCGAAGCTCCTTCTCGTGCCGAGCAATGCTGCGAATCAGGGTGGCGTCGCCGTGCAACTGCCACTCCTGAACTGCCGCTTCTGCTTCGTCGAGCACCGCCACCAGTTCGCGTCCGTGATCGACGGTCGACTTGATCCGGCCACTCGACGCAATAACCAAGCGGGCGTTGGCAATCGATCCGAGCGCCGGTTCCACTCCGTCTGCGCCGGACTGTTCGAGACGCCCCACCGCAGAAACTGCACGGGCAACTGCCAGGCGGGCAGGTCCCATCGGCAGTACGAGCGCTGGGAGCATCGCGGCCGCCCAACCGACCAGAACTCCGAGCGCACCGGCAGTGACCAACCGCGCCAAATCATCAACGCTGGAGGCATATCCGGCTGCACCGGTCGCCGCGAAGACGAGGATGACGGGCCCTGGCCCGGTGATCCGGAAGCCCGACATGAAGCAGTACGACGCACCCGCAAGCAAAGAGAGGATGCCGATCTGCAACCACATCGGAACGCCCGCGACACCCATGGCGCCGCCGAAGGCAATCGAAACCACCAGTGCAGCACCCACCATTGCCAGCTTGCCGGCCAACCGTGGATACGGCTCGTACCTGCCGAACGCGGCGCACAGCGCGCCCAAGGCCGCGAAGCCAGCCAATTCCCGATGCCCGAGCAGTCCGCCGACCACGAGGACTACGGCGGTGGCGAGCCCGACCCTGATCGCGGGGGCGATGGTCGCGTCGGCAGATCCGACGCGAAAAGCCGCTCGCCACGTCGCCCGGAGACGGTATGTGCAATGGCTTCACTCGAATGAGTGAGACGGCTGGGCGTCCTGGCTGCGGTTTCGGTTCGGCTCACCCACCCAGCATACATTTATTTCACTAGTAAATTACTTGTGAAGTAATGTGAAATCTGTCGCTAAGATGGGGCCATGGGCGCGGCGAACAGATCCGAAGACGACTTCATCGACAAAGTCCGTCGCGAATGGAAGCGCGCCTACCCGGAGTTCGACACCGCCCCCGTCGAAGTGATGGGCCGGATCGCCCGCATCAACGCGCAGTCTCTTCACCAGCTCGACCGCGCACTGGCGTCCAGCGGGGTCTCTCGCGCCGAATTCGACGTGATGAGTGCACTCGCTCGCAGTGACCGTCCCCTGCGGGCGAGCGAAGTCACCGCCGTCACGATGGTCAGCGGCGCCGCCACCACAAAACACGCAGACCGCCTGGCCAAGCTGGGCTTTGTCGAGCGTCAGCGCTTCGAACACGACGGACGAGTGGTTCTGCTTCAACTCACCGATGCCGGTCGCGCATTGGTCGAGGCAGAGTTTCCCCGACGCGTCGAGCGAGACCGTCAAGTACTCACCGGACTCGACGAGGACGAACGTGCCCAACTGACGGCACTGCTCAAACGCATCTCACTCAACATCGACTCGGGGATCTGGGACTGACCTACTTCGGCAGCGGCACGTTCTGCAAGCGCACCTGACCGCGCGCCACCTCTTTCCCCGATTCCGGATCGGTGATGACCACCGACCACAACTGCTGAACGCGTCCCTGCTGTATCGGCACAGCCACGACGTCCACGCGCCCACCCGTACGCGCCCGCAGGAAATCCGTTCCGTTGTGCACTCCGACGGCAAATTCGCCACGGTACGCCACTGCGGTACTCGCCCCGATGCTCGCGGCCGACTCGACGGCAGTCGTGTAAACGCCGCCGTGGACAACGCCCCACGGAGTGTGGTGTGCCTCGGACAGATCGATGTGCCCGACAACCTTCGTGCCGGACACCTCGTCCAGTTGCAATCCGGCAGCGCTGACGAATCCGCTTGCTGCCTCGAGATTCAATTCCGTCATGACGACCCCTCATCTGCTCCGTTGGATTTCTCGACCTACCTTCCGCCCTCGAATACATGCCGTCAAGTGCTAAGTTGGAATTCCCAACTAACATTTCCAACTAACAGGGGCCCAGAGATGACGGCGACAAAAGGACGCAACTGCTCCATCGCCAACGCCTTGGAGGTCGTCGGCGAGAAGTGGTCACTGTTGGTGCTCAGAGAAATCGCCCTCGGGCAACGACGGTTCGACGAGATCGCCGCGGGCACGGGTGCGAGCCGCGACATCCTCGCCGCGCGTCTACGCACCCTTGTCGACGCCGACGTCCTCACGAAGCGACGCTACGAAGACCATCCACCGCGCTACGAATACGTCGCCACCGAATCAGGGAAGGCGCTCTATCCCATTCTGATGGCGCTCATGGAATGGGGGGACGCCTTTGCGACGACGGGTCCACCGCCAACCGTCGTCGAACACCGTTGCGGTGAGATCCTGCACGCCCAAGTTGTGTGCGCGCACTGCAAAGAGCCGCTGGCCGCCAAAGACGCGCATGTAGTCGAACTCTCGCCGCCTGCTCGATAGCGTCAGCGTCCGGGCGGAAACCCGCCTGTTGCGATCGGACCCCAGGAGTCGACGGTGACGCGGATCAGGCTCTTACCCTGCTTGCGCATGGCTTCGCGGTACTCGTCCCAGTCGGGATGATCACCGGCGATGGATCGGTAGTAGTCGACCAACGGTTCCACCGAGTCCGGGAGGTCGATCAACTCCGCGGTTCCGTTCACCTGGACGTACGGGCCGTTCCACTCGTCGGAGTGGATACACAGAGACACCGCCGGGGTGCGGCGGACATTCGCGGCCTTGGCCCGTTCCGGGTACGTGGAGATGACGATCCGACCCTCGTCGTCGACCCCGCACGTCACCGGAGAGATCTGCAACTCGCCGGATTTCTTCACCGTGACGAACGTGGCCCGATGGCGCGGCCTGACGAATTCGAGGAGCTCGGCAAACGACACACGATCTGCGCTGGCGATCTTGGACATGACCTCAGCCTAATTCGATTTACGAACTGACGCTCAGGGCATCTCGATGGTCTGAGCACGTGCGATTTCGCCGATTGCACGAATGATGTACGCGCTCTGAGCTTTCTTCACTCCGGTCGACAAACTCCCGATGACCAGAACCGCCGAACGCAGGTACGCGCCGTGCCCGATACGGAACGAATCGTCTTCCAGATCCGAGATCCCGAGCGCCCCGGTGTAGACCGCAGCGAGCGCCTGCACGTCCAGATCCGGCAGCCACACGATCGTGGACTTGGCGCAGGCGGTGAGCGCATCCTGCACGTCCTCGCTGGACAAGCCGTCCGGATGCGTGTCCTCGAGCAATTCGCGCACGATCGCCGCGTGAACCGAGCTGACCTGCTCGAAAGAGAGCCCGCGCAGTTCCTCGACAGCCACGAGTAGTCCGTCACGATTTGCCGCCCGCACCGCGGCGAGTGCGTCGGCCGTGGCATCGGCGATGTCACGGGCGACCTTCGGCCAATGCGTCGGCCAGCTCTGTTCTGGCGTCCGCTGTTCTGGCGTCATCGTGGTATCTCCTCGGTCCTCGTGTTCATGCGGAAGCCTTCCACATCCCACCGACAGGCCAGGCGATCCGTCAGCGCAGCCGCTCCAACAAGGACATTGCGTTGTGCGGCGCAAAGCCTTTCATGTCGTTGTCGAAGTAGACGCACACGTCGAGGCTCTCGTCCATCCAGTCCCGAAAGCGCTTGGACCACTTGTCCAGAGCTTCGTCGGTGTACCCACTCGCATACAGTTCCTTGTCCCCGTGCATCCGCACATAGACAAAATCGGCAGTAGGAGTGGTGATGCGGGGATACCTGCCGGCTGTGTCTGCGACGACAAAACCGATGGAGTGCTCGCGCATCAGGTCCACGGCTTCGTCGGTCTCGAAGCTGGCGTGCCGCGCTTCCACCGCGTAGCGAATCGGCACGTCCCTCTCGGTCTGGGCGAACACTCGGTCTTCGGTGAGTTTGTCGTCGTGCTGTGCTGCCAGATCGGCTGCAGCCTGAGTGGTACGGGGAAGACCGTCGAAGAAGTCGGCCAATCGCTGCGATTCGAACTGCAGCGTCGGAGGTAGTTGCCACAGAATCGGCCCGAGCTTGGGGCCGAGGGCGAGTGTTCCGGCGGCAAAGAAGTTGGCGAGTCCGTCACGGGCGTCGAGCAGCCGTTTCATGTGTGTGATGTACCGGCCGCCCTTGATCGCGAACACAAAATCTTCGGGAGTTTCGCTGCGCCATTTGGTGTAGCTTTCCGGCTTCTGCAGCGCGTAGAACGAGCCGTTGATCTCGATCGACGTCAATCTCTCTGCGGCATAAGACAATTCTTTGCGGTGAGCAAGACCTTTCGGATAGAAATCTCCGCGCCACGCGGGATACGTCCACCCGGAGATACCTACCCGAATATCTGCCATCGATTCAGACTAAGCGGCACTCGAGCGTTTTGGCACTCCGTGTTTCAAACTCCGGCGCTGAGCGCGACGGATACCGGTACGACGGTCAGGCACACCACCGCACCGACGAACAACGCGATCACGAGGCGACGGTCCCACTTTCCGCGTGCACCACTGGCAGCGAGCATGAAGATCACAAAACCTACACACACGGACACGATAGTCACGATCACCGGAGTTCCAACCATGCCGTGATTGTCCCCTACCCATTGCCACCGAGCGCCCTACGGGTACACGATCGAAGTACCCATCCCGAGCTAGGAGTGGAAATGCCGAAATACCTCTGGCAAGTGACGTACTCACACTCCGGCGCCGCCGGTCTACAGCAGGAGGGAGGCACTGCGCGGCGCGACGCGATAACGCGAATGGTCGAAAGCATCGGTGGCACTGTCGAATCCTGCCACTTCGCACTGGGCGGTCACGACATGTTCGTGATCGGCAACCTGCCGGACGACGTCGCGGCAGCCGCATTGAGCATTCGCACGGCTGCGGCAGGTGCAGCACGCTCGGAGTCGATCACACTGCTCACGCCGGAGCAGATCGACGAGGCAGTCAAGCGACCGACCGACTACCGCGCGCCGGGCAAATGACGACGGAAGGAATAGATCCCGGCAGCAGCCGAGTTGCACCCGCTGTGACGGAGACTACGAAAACACCTGACCTGGGAACCTACGGAATCTGGCGAGGAGCGGCTGGTTTGCCGCCCGAGCTGGGAACTGCGATCGAGAAACTCGGTTTCGGCACCATCTGGATCGGCGGCTCCCCACGCGCCGATCTACGGATCGCCGAGAAACTTCTCGACGCGACCGAGCACATCACCGTGGCAACCGGAATCGTCAACATCTGGTCCTCACCTGCGGCTGAGGTGGCGGAGTCCTATCACCGACTCGAAGCCGCGCACCCGGGTCGATTCCTGCTCGGCGTAGGCGTCGGACATCCGGAGGCTACCGGCGACTACACCAAGCCGTACGCCTCGCTCGTGTCGTACCTCGACGAACTCGACGCGGCCCAGGTCCCGGAAGCGCGGCGCGTCCTCGCCGCACTGGGGCCGAAGGTGTTGAAACTGTCCGCCGCTCGCGCCGCCGGCGCGCATCCGTACCTGACCACCCCCGAACACACGGCCGAAGCTCGCGAAATCCTCGGCCCTTCGAAGATCCTGGCCCCCGAGCACAAGGTTGTCCTGGAAACCGATCCGGAGAAGGCCAGAGCAATCGGTCGCCCCGCCGTCGCCAACCCGTATCTGTATCTGCGCAACTACACGAGCAATCTCGAGCGCCTCGGTTTTGCGCCCGAAGAGTTGGCCAACGAGGGGAACGATCGCGTCATCGACGCCCTGGTTGCGCGGGGTACCGCGAAGTCCATCGCGGATCGACTTCGGGAGCATGTCGCGGCGGGTGCCGATCACGTTGCGATCCAAGCACTTCCCGCCGAAGGTGATCCGATCGCGACCTACGAAGCACTGGCCGCCGAACTCTTCGACTGACCGGGCAACCCTTGACTTGGATAAGTAGTGTCCGAGTATACTTGGACACTACTTATCCGAGTAAAGGAGAAAAACATGAAGATCGTCATTTTCGGAAGCGGACTCATCGGAAGCCAGGTCGCCGCCAAGCTCGCTGACGCCGGGCACGACGTGAAGGCGCTCGGTCGCGGCGACGGGATCGACATCACCACCGGCGCAGGTATCGCCGAGGCAGTCGAGGGTGCCGACGTCGTCGTGGATCTGACCAATTCCCCTTCGTGGTCGGACGACGACGTCTTGGCCTTCTTCCGCGACGGAACCGGCCACATCCTCGCCGCGGAAGAGAAGGCAGGCGTCGGGCACCACGTCATACTGTCCATCGTGGGTGCCGATCGACTGCCCGATTCCGGGTACATGCGAGCCAAGGTCGCCCAGGAAGACCTGGTCAAAGCGGGCCCGACCCCCTACACGATCGTCCGATCGACCCAATTCTTCGAGTTCGTCGCCGGAATCGCCGACGCGGGAACCACCGACGGCGCCGTCCACGCAACGCCGGGACATCTGCAACCCATCGCGTCTCGAGACGTCGTGTCCCACGTCGCCGAGGTAGTGACCGGCGCGCCGCAAAACGGCACGGTCGAGATTGCCGGACCCGAACCGCTGGGCATCGACGAACTGGTCCGGCGCTTGTTCCTCGTCACCGGCGACAAGCGTTCGGTTATCTCCGATCCCGAAGCCGGCTACTTCGGCGCGAAACTCGACAACTCGGCACTGACCCCGACGCCCGGTGCAGATGCATGGATCGCGCCGACAACATACGACGCGTGGCTTGCCGAGAAGGCCTGACGTCGACAACTCGAGCGACGTCCGGCCCGCACCGCTTTCCGCGGCGTCGATAGAGTCCAATCATGAAGCTTTCCGGAGGCGTGGAGTGGTCACTCCACTGCTGCGTGGTTCTGAGCCAGTCCGAGGGGCCGGTACCCACAGCCAGACTCGCCGAACTTCACGGGGTGTCGAAGACATACCTGGCGAAGCATCTGCGAGCGCTCGCGCACGCCGGTCTGGTCAATCCGACCGAGGGCCGAGACGGCGGGTACGTTCTCACCCGGGCTCCCGAGAAGATCACCGTTCTCGACGTCGTACAGGCCGTTGACGGCACCGAACCTGCGTTCCGGTGCACGGAGATTCGACAGCAAGGAATCCTCGCCGCCCCACCGGAACAGTGCCGTTCCGCCTGCGGAATCGCCAAGGTCATGGCCGACGCCGAAAAAGCCTGGCGCGCATCACTGTCGGGGGTCACTATTGCAGATCTTGCTGCAACCCTGGACCTTCCGGCACTCAGAAAGATCCTGACCACACCGATCACACCCTAGAGCAGCCCACACCCCACGAGACGGCAATCCATCGTTCAACTATCGGGTACCTTGTTCGGGGATCAAATCTTGACGAAGAATCTTCCGGGAATTTTCGCAAGATCTCGGAGGGGGTTTCATGGGAGTCAGTGGCGCTGCGGGGTTGGGGCAGAACATTCGTCAAACAACGGGACTGTTGAGTCGCTGGTGGTCTCTTGCGTACGACGGCGAATGGTTCCCGAGGTTCCTGGCTGCTCGATCGATGTTGGGGACAGCCAGGGTGGTCGTCACCTTTTGGTGTGCTGTGTTCGTGGCACTCGCCGTACTGGCTCAATTCGTGAAGGGTGGCGCAACCGAGCTCCCTGAACGGCTCGCGGCGGGCGCAGCATGCATGATCGCGCTCTACTGCATGATTCGCTGGTCACTCGGACGGTCTTGGCCGAGTCACCATCAATCCGTTCGTTTCGTTTCGCTCACCAATATCTGCTTGTCCTTGATACTTCTCGCCGGAATCCAATCGAGCTTCCTGGCATTGACCGGCACCGTCCTGTTCGTGGTCGTCGCGAACTATTCGTCGGTATTCCACAGCCCTCGAATAGTCACCGCACAGATCACCGGCGCGCTGTTCGTCGTTGCGCTACTGACAATTCGAGCTGTAACCGATCCGGATACCGACTCTTCGCTGTCGGTGTCCACTGGATTCGTCATCGGGTGTGTTATCGCTTCAGCTTCGATGACCGTGCATTTCCTCGTCCTGTATTTGACCGACGACGCACGACACTCTTGGCGTGATCCACTCACCGCTGCCCTGAATCGACGTGGGCTGCACAATGTCTGGCAACAGTTGTTCGGTGTCGGCGAACTCCAAGGACACGTAGTCCTTGCGGTGGTGATCGATGTCGATTCGTTCAAGAGCGTCAACGACAAACTGGGTCACGCGGAAGGCGATCGGATGCTGGTGACAGTCGGCCGGCGCCTGAACTCGGTGGTCGGAGAGGTCGGACTGGTTGCGCGGACTGGCGGCGACGAGTTCGTGATTCTCATGCCCGTGGAGCCACGTCGCATCGAACAAACCGTGGTGGACATTCACAATTCGATATCGCGGCCCGCCGGCCGGCAGTCGATTTCCGTGAGCGTCGGAGCCAGCGTGTGGCTGTCCTCGACAATCCCGGACGCTTCGGGAACCATCGATCGGATTCTTGCCGATGCCGACAACGCGATGTATCGGGCGAAACGACGAGGTGGAGACCAGGTAGCTTGGGCAGTAACGCATCTGAGCTGAATCGGCACGATTACCTGCCGATCGAATTCAGAGCGCCGCTTCGCTGTCGTTCGCCGGATCCAGCTGATCCTGGGTTGCCGCCCAACTCGCCAAGAGTTTGAGTGCGTCAGCCGTGGGCGTCTCCGGCGCCGCGGTGTAGACCAGCAGTGTCAGCCCGGGATTGGACGGCAGTTCCATCGCCTCGAAGTTCAGCTCCAGGTCGCCGACGACGGGGTGACGAACCTTCTTGAATCCCGTCCGATGAAAGCGCACATTGTGTTTCGCCCATCGGGTGCGGAATACCTCACTGCGAGTGGCAAGTTCGCCGATGAGCTCGGTCAACGCCTTGTCATGAGGATTGCGCCCCGCTTCCGAGCGGAGCATCGCGGCGATGTCGTCTGCCGCGCGCTCCCAATCCACGAAGAAGTCCTGCGATGCCGGGTCCAGGTACACGAAGCGGGCGTTGTTCGCCGGCCTACGTGGATCGGCCAACACCGGCGAATACAACGCGCGCGCCATACGATTGGCCGGCAGCATGTCGTGCCTGGCATTACGTACCCACGCCGGTGCGTCGGTGATGGCGTCGAGTATCTGCTGAATCGCCGGGCTCACGCCTTTGGGGGCGGGCCGCTTTCTACTCGGTGCGCCTGCACTGGCGGCCTTCGCGAGGTCGTACAAGTGGGCAGTTTCGGCTTCGTCGAGTTGCAGTGCTCGGGAAAGGCTTTCGAGCACCGAGTCCGACGCTCCCGCCAGATTTCCGCGTTCCATGCGCACGTAGTAGTCGATGCTCACACCGGCGAGCAGAGCGACTTCCTCACGGCGCAACCCCTTGACGCGACGGTTTCCGCCGTAGGCCGGCAGCCCTGCCTGCTCGGGTGTGATGCGAGCACGACGGGAGCTGAGGAATTCGCGGATCTCGGCTCGGTTGTCCATGCAGTTCACGTTACTCGAGCGGAGAAGACCGAGGGAGGTACTGCCGTTACCTGGAACAACAGACACTCCCGCGCCCGCGAGGCGCGGCGTTGACTGATTGCAGTCGACCGGTCCACGCCGAAACGTCGACTTCCAAGCACGCGACACCAGAAGCAAGAGGGGACACCATGCGAGCAACCATCATGTACGGCGCCGGAGACGTTCGAGTCGAGACCGTGCCCGATCCGGCACTGCAGCAGCCGACGGACGCGATCGTGCGGGTCGTCAGGGCGTGCGTTTGCGGCTCTGACCTGCACCCTTACCACAACATGCCGGCCACGCCCGGTGGTTCCCCGATGGGCCACGAATTTGTCGGAGTGGTGGAAGAGACCGGTCGCGAGGTGTCCACGTTGAAGAAGGGCGACTTCGTCATCGCCCCCTTCGCCTGGTCCGACGGGACGTGCGACTTCTGCCGCGAAGGCTTGCAGACGTCTTGCCGACACGGTGGATTCTGGGCCGGAAACGGGATCGGAGGCGGTCAGGCAGAGGCCATCCGAGTGCCGTTGGCAGACGGCACCCTGGTCAAGGCGCCGGTCGGTGAGGATTCCGAACTCCTACCGTCACTGCTCACACTCTCCGACGTCTTCGGCACCGGCTATCACGCGGCGGTCAAGGGTGGCGTCAACCAACGCACGACGGTCACGGTCATCGGCGATGGAGCCGTGGGGCTGATGGCAGTGCTCTCCGCCAAACGCCTCGGCGCCGAGCGCATCATCCTCATGGGGCGCCACAAGACCCGCACGGATCTCGGTCTCGAGTTCGGAGCCACCGACGTGGTTGCCGAACGTGGAGATGAGGGCATCGAGAAAGTCCGCGAACTGACCGGAGGCGACGGCACTCATGTCGTCCTCGAAGCGGTAGGTCACATGCCTGCCTACGAGCAGTCGCTCGGAGTTGTCCGACCGGGCGGCGTCATCAGCCGAGTCGGGGTACCCCAATACGAAGAAGCTCCAATCGGATTCGGGACACTCTTCGGACCCAACATCACACTCACCGGTGGACCGGCCCCGGTGCGCGCGTACATCGAAGAGCTGATGCCGGATGTGCTCGATGGAAAGATCGAGCCGGGCAAGGTCTTCGACCACACCGTCGGACTCGACGACGTAGCGGAAGGCTACCGAGCCATGGACTCCCGTGAATCGTTGAAGGTCCTCGTCCGCCCGTAGTCCACCACTTGCGAAAGTCCACCACTTGCGAAGAAGATGCGCGTGACCCACATTGCCACCCGTCCTGTTGCCGGTCGCATCAATCCCACCGCGATCCTGGCGATCATTCTGATCAGCTATTTCATGATCCTGCTCGACAATTCGATCATCTTCACTGGGCTACCCAGCATCCAAAGCAGCATGGGTTACTCGGCAACCGGGCTGTCCTGGGTCCAGGACGCCTACACCCTGGTGTTCGGCGGGCTTCTCCTGCTGGGTGCTCGTCTCGGGGACATCTTCGGCCGTCGTCGCGTATTCGTGGCCGGTCTCGCGATTTTCGCGATTGCGTCGTTTCTCGTCGGGGTCGCGCCGAACGGTTGGTGGCTCATCGCAGCGCGCGCTCTCCAAGGCGTCGGAGCAGCAGTGGTCGCCCCGGCGTCGCTGTCACTGCTGACCGCCAGTTTCCCGCCCGGCCCGGAGCGAACGCGCGCTGTTGCCTGGTACGGCGCTGCTGCGGGAATAGGCGCCAGCCTCGGACTCGTGATCGGCGGCGCCCTTGCCGACTGGGTGTCTTGGCGCGCAGGCTTTTTCATCAACGTTCCGATCGGTATCGCGATGATCGCTCTCGCTCCCCGGTTCATTCCGGAAACCGAGCCCAACTCCGGACGTTTCGATGTGGCCGGCGCTGTTCTCGCCACACTCGGGATGACCGCGTTCGTCTTCGGCACCGTCAACTCGGCCGAAGCGGGGTGGACCTCACCGATCACCGTTGCGACACTGGCGGCCGGGGCGATACTACTGACCTTGCTCTTCCTCAACGAAGCGAGAGCGGAGCAGCCGATCATGCCACTGAGGTTGTTCCGTAGCCGGGAGCGATCCGGGGCGTACGCCGCCCGAATGCTCTATCTGGGTGCCATGATCGGATTCTTCTACTTCACGACTCAGCTACTCCAAGGCGTCATGGGCTTCAGCGCGTTCCAAGCAGGCATCGCCTTCTTCCCGATGACGATCGTCAATTTTGCTGTGGCGATGCTTATTCCGCGACTGACACCGCGATTCGGAAATTCCGCAATTCTGTCGGTTGGCATTGCCGTCACCCTAGCCGGGATGGCGTGGCTCAGTCTGGTCCATCCCGGCAGCACGTACCTCACTGCGATAGCACTTCCGATGATCTTGATCGGCGCCGGACAGGGGTTGGCTTTCGCCCCACTGACTTCTGCCGGCATCTCCGGGGTACAGGCCGAAGATGCCGGTGCCGCATCAGGATTGGTCAACACTGCACATCAACTGGGCAGTGCTCTCGGACTCGGCATCCTCGTCGCAGTCTCCGCGGGCGCCGGATCCTCTGCCGACGACGCTACAACGGCACTCACCGATCACGTATCAACGGCTCTCACCGCAGGCACCGCCCTGCTCGCCGCTTGTCTCGTCATCGTCCTCGCACTGATCGTCCCGGCTACGAGAACGCGAAGTACCGCAAAGCAATTCGACCAGGAGAAAGGAAGCCGAGATGTCGCACTCGTGGACCGAGGCTGAACTGACCAAGATCGGCGACGCCGAGGAGTTGCAGGTCTCCTCGTACCGCCGAGACGGAACCGCAAGGCCGTACGTCACGATTTGGGTTGTCCGTACCGACAACCAACTGTACGTTCGCTCGGCCTACGGAACCGACAACCCGTGGTTCGTCCGAGCAACGGCAAGTGGAACGGGCCGAATCCGAGCAGGAGGAATCGAGCGGGACGTGGCGTTCGAGTCCGCCGCACCGGATGCCCACTCGTCGATCGACTCCGCCTATCACACCAAGTACGACCGCTACGGCCCGCAGATCGTCGGCTCCGTCACCGGCCGCGCCGCCGCACCCAACACCATTCGACTTGTTCCGCTGACGCAGAACTGAACCGCCCCTTTCGATTCCGAGGAGACCTCATGGAAATCTTGAAGCCCCAGCCCACCAGCAAAGCACCCAGCGACTGGTTCACCGGCGACGTCTGGTGGGACGTCATCTACGCCGGCCAGGAGCCGTCGAGGATGCGCGCCAACATGGTTCGCTTTGCACCGTGCGCGCGAACCGACTGGCACTCCCATGCAGTCGGACAGACCCTCCACATCGTCTCCGGTACCGCGCTGGTTCAAGCTCGCGGCGGCGAGATCGTCGAAGTCCACCCGGGTGAGACCGTCTACACCCCAGCGGGAGAGGAACACTGGCACGGCGCGGCACCCGACCGTTTCATGAGCCACCTCGCACTGTGGGAAGGACCCGGCGACGGAGGCACCGAAACTACATGGGGCGACAAAGTCACCGATGAGGAATACGGCGGTCCCCGCGCCAAACGTCGTTGAGACCGGACACCTCTCAGATACGGCGCATCACGGAAACAACTTTGCCCAGGATGACCGCGCGATCGCCGTCGATGACGCTGTATGCGGGATTGCGAGGCTCGAGGTACACGTGACCGTCGCGACGCCGGAGCACCTTCACCGTGGCCTCGCCGTCGATCATCGCGGCGACGATCTCACCGGAATGAGCTTCGTCCTGGCGGCGCACCACGACGACGTCACCGTCACAGATCGCTGCGTCGACCATCGACTCACCACGCACCCGAAGTCCGAACACCGTGCCGGAGCCGACGAGCTCGCGAGGAAGCGCAAGCACCTCGTCGGCGTGCTCCTCCGCGAGGATCGGCGCGCCGGCCGCGATGTCACCGACGACCGGAACCGTCACCGTATTCGACGACGACTGTTCCTTCGCGCCTACGAGGAACGGCCGCACGTCCAACTGCCGAGCCATGGCCGCTCCCCTACGGAGGAAGCCCTTCTCTTCGAGACTCTTGAGGTGCTTGGACACCGTCGACGTCGAGCGCAGACCAACCGCGTCTCCGATCTGCCGTGTGCTCGGCGTGCACCCGTTGGCAGCCAAGAGATCCCGGATGGTCATCAGAATCTGCTGCTGGCGGAGCGGCAGGGAGGAGGCGTCGAGGCCACCGAACATGTCGAGATCGTCGTAATCGGTCACGATGAGAATCGTAGTGAGGGGTCCCGACATCCAGGCCAGGCAGTCGGAGTCTGCCAGAAACGGCACAGGCAGTTTGTTTCCCGAGCGGCGCATGGCACGCTGAGCTGATGGAGCCTCTCGAACCGATGCGCCCGGTCAGTGTTCCCGCCGACACCCATAAGTCGACGCCGATCTGGAAGTCGGCACCGGTCACTTTGGGAACGGTGGGTGTGTTTGCCTACGCATTGATGTCCGCGAGAACCGGCGTCGTCGAAGTTGCACTTGGCGCGGCGATCGCGATCGCCGGCGCCGCCCCTCTACTGCATGTCAGTGATGCGCACGATCAGAGAAAACTCGTGCAGCCGCGTACCTCTGCTCGGAACCCCACCCGTCTCGCCCCGTGACGTCGACCTGCTCGCCGGGGCCGGGATGCCCTTGATCATGGGCGGATCGTTGCTGGCCATACGAGCAGCGGGATGGACCTGGCCATATCTCTATCTCGGACTGCTCGCCGTGATCATGGTCGCTACCTATGTTCTTCCCGTGGTGGTGCACAACCGACGATTACGGAAGCGAACTCACCGATCGCAAACCCCGTGACGCGGGTACGTCGACGCAACATCTCCAGCACATTCTCCGACGTCCCCACTGGTACGACCGGTCCATCCCCCGGTAGAGCCGACTATGCGCTGGCGACCTTGCTATCAGGCACGACAGCAATATCGACCTTGCTGAACTGCAGCACACCGTCTTCGATCTCGGCGTCGTGCATCAGCTTGCGGTCGCGGTAGTAATTGTTGACCACTTTCCACGCACCGCGGGCACCCTGACGCGGCATCTCTCCGTCGCCGCGCTGGATGTAGCCCGAGGTCAGGGCTCCGCCCATGAGAGATTCTTCGGCGAAGTCCTCAGGTTCGGCGTGAACCTCGAAAGTCGTGTAGTCGCGCTTACGCATGATCTTGAGTACGTGACACAGATAGGACGCGGCCAGGTCGGCCTTGAGCGTCCAGGATGCGTTGGTGTAGCCGAGGATCATCAGGAAGTTCGGGATGTCGGAGTAGAGCACGCTCTTGTAGGCGACCGTCTCGTTGAGCTTGACGGGCTCGCCGTCGATGCTCATGGTCGCCCCGCCCAGGATCTGTACGTTCAAGCCGGTCGCCGTGACGATGACGTCGGCCTCGATTTCGCGGCCCGACTCGGTCACGATGCCCTTCTCGGTGAACGTGGCGATACGGTCGGTGACGATGTCGGCCTTGCCGCTCTTGAGCACCTTGAACAGGTCCCCGTTGGGAACCACGCACAGGCGCTGATCCCACGGGTTGTAGTTGGGGGTGAAGTGACGCAGGTCCACGTTCTTGCCGAGTTGCAAGCGGATCTGGGTGAGGAACAGCTTCTTCGCCAGCTTCGGATTGGTGCGTGAGAGCTGAAAGCTGGCGCGTTGCAGTGCGATATTGCGGGCTCGACCGATCTTGTAAGCGATCTGATCGGGAACGCGTGCAAGCTTGAGACCCTTGGCCACAGGGTCCTCGGACGGTAGCGCCTGGATCCACGTGGGCGAGCGCTGCAGCATGGTGACGTGACCGGCAGTGGGGGCCATCGACGGGATCAGCGTGATCGCGGTGGCACCGGAACCGATGACCACTACCTTCTTTCCGGTGTAATCGAGATCCTCCGGCCAGTGCTGCGGGTGCACGATCTGACCGCGGAAGTCGTCCTCACCGGGGAAGGCGGGGCGGTATCCCTTGTCGTAGTTGTAATAACCACAGGCGCCGACGAGGACGTTCGCGGTCCACGTCTCGGTCTCCCCCGTCGCCTCGACCAGGACGGTCACGGACCACTGTGCAGTCGCGCGATCGAAGTCCATTGCCACGACCTTGCGGCCGAAGTTGATGTGGTCGGTGACGCCGTATTCCTTGGCGGTTTCCTCGACGTAGTCACGGATACTGGCGCCGTCTGCGAGCACTTTGGTTCCGATCCACGGACGGAAACCGAATCCGAAGGTGAGCATGTCGGAATCCGATCGGATGCCGGGATACTTGAACAGGTCCCAGGTGCCACCGATGTTCTCGCGGCGTTCGAGGATCGCGTAAGTGCTTCCGGTCTGCTCACGAATGAGGTGGCAAGCCGCGCCGATTCCGGACAAGCCAGCGCCGATGATCAGTACGTCGACATGCTGTGTCATGAGGAAACTCGTTTCGTCGGTCGTCGCGAAGCTACTTCTGGCGTCGGCAGTGACCGAGAACGATCGGCCGGTTCAGGCCGGGTTCCCTAAGGTCAGCGCCAATGAACAGGGTATGTGCAACTGACGGTAACAGTCAATATCTCGACCCGGCCGCGTACGGAACATTGAGGCGCGACGCACCGGCCTCGCGGAAACTCGATCGAGACGCCTGAATGCCTCGAGCCATTGGGGAGTCGTTCACGTCGTCGACGGAACGCCTAATGGCTCGTCTACGCGGGATACTCATCGCCCAAATATTCAGCGCCCCAGCATAATTCGAAGGTCCACGATCAGGTGTCGAACGCGCGAGTTTCCATGGGAGGACGGGCAACTGCGATATCGCCGTAACCTTCGTGCGCATCAGCGGAAAGGTCACTGCGATAGCTAACCTGCTGACGAAACCACGCTGAAAGCAACGGTTTTGGTTCCGCAGCGAAGAGAGCGGGCGGAGTGGACCTCCACCGGAGATGTAGTCGCTATGACACTCTCCAGCACAGTCACCCTGTACACCACTCATAGCGATCGAGAGTTCGCCAATGCAATCGCTGCCGGAATCAGCGCCAGGGCTTATTCCGAGCCACAAACCGCAGACATGAGCCTGTTAAGGCATCACACCAGCGATCACGGTAGAGCGCTCGTTCTCCTACCACTCGGGGGCGTCGATTGGCAGGTGAAGGAGCTCTCCGCGCTCGAGGGATCGGTCCTGGTCGGCGATCTCAGTAGCGGCAACTCCATGATTCGGGGGCTCGCAGCGGGCGCCCACGCCGTGCTCAACTCTCAACTGCCATTCACATCCCTGCTCGATGAGCTGCAGGCCGCGATCAACCCCAACTCCGCTCGGTCTGCACACGACAAGTCCTCGCTCGTACAACGCATCCGGTTGCGCACCGAAGAATTCGCACGAATCAGCAGTCTCACCGATCGCGAGTTCGAGATCGTGGGCCTTCTCTACGGAGGCTCGAATGTCGACTCGATTGCTCGAACCGCCCACATCGCACCGACCACGGTTCGCGCCCACATCCGAAGCATCCTGCAAAAACTGGGGGTGCATTCCCAGCTGGAGGCATGCGCGATGCTCCGCCGCTCTGGTCACGACGCACGCAGACACCCACTGGAACTTCGGATCGGACGCTTCTAGCAGGAAGTGCCCCAGACACACTCGCCGAGATGGGGTGCCGCCCCTGATCGAACTCGACCTTCGAAAAGATCGTCAATTTTGACGATTCGATGACGCGCCCGGACGTCGAATATTAGGTCCTACACGACACCGAAGACACGAGTGAACATCGAAAGGTGCATTCAATCAATGGAATACACACGCACAGTGCCGCGGCATCTCGTCCACAGACATGCTGTTGCCGAGGTTTTCTTGACGGACTACCGGATCGAATCGGACTCGGCGTACCAGGTTGCTGTGCAACTCCCGGTCTCGCACCGGATATTCGACGTATCGAGCGAGCAACACGATCCGCTCGGGGTGGCAGAAGCATTTCGACAGGCAGTGGTGCTTCTGTGCCACACCCGATACGAGATTCCACTGCACTACAAGTTCCTCATGGAAACGTTCAGCTTCGAGATGCTGGACGCGCTCGACGTGCAATCAGTCGCGGAGCCGTTGAGTTTCTCGATGACAGTGGACAACCTCACTCATCGCGACGGAGCGGTTTCGGGGGTCGAAGTGTCGGGGATCCTCAGCGAGGGCAACCGGCACGTCGCCAGATGCAACGCTGTTGCGCGAGGAGTCAGCCCCGAGGGATACCGTCGAATTCGGCAAGGACGAGAAGACCACCGCCCGAGCCGGCGCATCCTTCCTTCCGGAGCCGCGGTGGTCGGATCGGAGCGAGTCGGACGCCTAACCGATGGAGATGTGCTCATCAGCACTGATCCTGCTCGGCACGCGATGTTCTGCGCTCCCGATCCACGCAACCACTCCCTTTTCGACCACCCCGTCGACCACATCCCAGGAATGATTCTTTTCGAGGCCGCCCGACAAGCGCTCCGATTTCACATCGGCAACCCAGCAACAAAGATCGCCTCACTCTCGGCGGTCTTTCCGAGGTTCACTGAATGGGAAACGCCGTGCGAGGTGTCAACGATCCCCCTTGACGCGTCGGGCCATGTGCACCGAGTTCGGTTCACTCAAGAACTGGAAACCACCGCGGAACTCGAAATTACAGTTGCGGACCAATCATGAGAGGGAACGAACACGTTCTTCTCGTCGCGTCTACCACGTCAAGCGCTCGGTGCTTCCCACTCTCTCGGTGCAAGCGCCGCCAGTTGCATGACGTGCGCCAACTTGTCCTCGCGGACGATCGTTGGCAGCACCAGGTTCCACATCTGACTCAACCGCTCGTACAGATCGGTTCTGCCCGTCAGCATTTCCGAGAGAATCTGCACTCCGGTGAACGACCCCACCACAAATCGAGCCAACGCGTCTATATCGGTGCCCGGGACGATATCGCCGGCTTCGGCCGCTTGGGTTGCCACCTGCTTGATAGCCTCGATCCAATCGAGGTACGGCTGTTCGATGGGGCCTTGAATACTGCCGATCTCCATCGTCAACCGCATGCCACCTCGCGCGATGGGCTCGGTCACAAGCTGCCGAGCCATCTCCTGCGAAACGAGGACCAGGGTTTCGACCGCGATGTCGGAGTGCGCAGCAACCCGCCGGGTACCCTCCATCGCCATACCGTGCTGCGCTGCGATGACCGCGTGCGCAAGCTCCTCCTTGGACGCGAAATGAAAATACATCGCCCCCTTCGACACACCCCCGTGCTGCAAGATCGTGCCCAAACTGGCGGAGTACCCGAACTTCTCGAAGCTCTTCGCAGCACCCAAAATGACGGCCTGGCGCGTCAGGACAGCACGCTCCTGCATGATCTACCCAGCTCTCGTTGCCGACGGAATGAATCTCAACGATACGTCGAAAGAGCTCGCAGCAACGCTCTCGACACGGACACACCGTGACGACTCTGGTACTCGGGGCCACTGGTTTCATCGGCTCCGCAGTGATGAAACAGCTGGTTTCCCGCGACGGAAACGCTGCAATCGGTTTCGTTCGCACGGCCACCGCAGCCAAACAGTTCGGCCGTGAAGGAATCGCCACCGTGATCGGCGACATCAACGAAAGTGCTTCTCTACGAGTTGCAATGAGTCAGGCGTCGACCGTCATCTGTTGCGTGTCGTACGTGGGCGACGACGAACAACAGTGCGTTCACGTCAACCAACACGGCGTACAGAACGTTGCGTCGATGGCCGCCACCGTCGGCGTCGAACGCTTGCTCTACGTCAGTACCGCGGCCGTGTACGGGCCGGGACCGTTTCGAGACTTGCCGGTCAACGGCGCACCTCTCAGCCCCTTCTCACCTGCCAGTCGCACGCGCGCTCTCGCCGAGAAGTTCGTGCGCGACGCCGGAGGCCTGGTCGTCCGGCCGCATCTCGTGTACGGACCCGGCGACAGATGGTTTCTTCCGACACTGACGCGAATTGTCTCTCGCCTCGACTCGATCATCGACGGCGGTAGCGCTGTCCTGTCGGTAGTCGACGTAGACCTACTCGCCCGATCCATCTACGAGTTGTCGGTAGAACAGCAATTTCGCTACGGCTCAACACTTCACGTCAACGAGCCTGTCCCGCGGACAGTCATCGACCTTCTCGAGCAACATGCGCGGGAGACCAACTGGACTCTGCCCCAGAACTCTATCCCCCGCGCCGACGCGGTGAAAGCTGCTGCCCAGCTGAGTCTCGACATGCACCAGATCGACATGATCAGCCTCGATCACTGGTTCCGGTCGAGACTGTACTGATGGCACACGGATCACTCTCGCCAAAACACCTGTCTCCCAACATTTTCAGCCCTCCCTATTGTTCAGCCTCAGCAATCAATACGACCTATTTCGCAGTCACTACAGGCGAACAGAGAGCTCTGATCGACGAAAACCACGGCTGCACAAAGACGGCAGTGATCGCGCACACCAAAGAAGCGGCGTTCACGCGACTGGCAGCAGCCTGGGGCTCCCTTCCGTCCGCCTTCGCCGCCGAATGCAGTTTGTGACGATCTAAGTCGTGCGCGACTAAAGGGCCAGGAGCTCTGACATCACGGGAGAAGGCTCTCCATCTCGCTGACCTCGGCTACCGTCAGCTGAACCAGAAAACGGGAGAACAGATGCTCACTGCGGATATTTTGCTGTCGGGCCCGCGCGGACGCCGGATGCTGCTCGCGTATGCGATCGACGCCGAACGCGCCCTGCGTCCCGAGCCAGGCGACGACATGTTCCGCATCAACGCTCACCGGGCGGCGTATCACCTCGACGTCGGACAAGGAACCTCCCGAGTGTTGTTCGGCCCGGGCGCCGAAGAGGCCCGGCAGACCATAGTCACCGCGGAGGGCGTGGCGCGCAGCCTCACGGAAATATCGCTCCCCGACGTCACCGCCGTCGATCTACGCTCCGCCCTCGCAGAAGCGGTCGATGCGGCGCGTTACTGGCAGGATCCCGACGGAGAAGACGTCCTCGTCGCCACCGAAGTTATGCGCGATGAGCTTCGACGCGTCGCCGAGCACATCGCCGGCTCCGAATGCGCGCGGTGGTGGTCAACCTCGCTCGCCTCATCCGACCAATGGTCGATTCTGAGCAGAGGTGAGGAATCTCCGGACACAGACGAAGTGCCTGCTGCGCAACAACTCCTCAGCGAGTGGCGCACGAGCACCCTGGAATCGGAAGCGAGAGCTGAACGTGACCGCCCGGTGGACCCCGCGGCGAACTGGTCAGGTTATTGGTGGTCGAATCCACCCACTCAGGGTTCGACGAGGGCGCTGTTCGACGGGACTCCGGCGGGCTTGTGGTTCGTCGAAGACAGCATGGGATGGGAACGGGTCGTCGTCCGAGCATTGCGGCCACCGACTGGCGCACGCATCTACGAGATCGACAGCGCGCAAGCCTGGTCGGAGCTGTGCAGACGGTTCCCGCTCGAGGTCACCGCAGAAACGCGGCAGGTTTGGTATCGGACTACCGGCCGATCAGGCAGGTGGGTCATCCCCGACTGGGTGCAGGTCGCGGAAAGATTTGAGGGAGTGCACCTTACCGTGACGGGATACCTCGCGGCAGCAGGAACCGCGATCGAGGTCGATACCGAGACGGCGAGCGTCATCGCGGGCTGGGCACCCGACGAAACATACTGGTTCACCGATGCTGCCACCTACATTTCCGAGCCGTGTGCTTGGGTGCTGCACGACGGCCCGGAAGTGACCGACCAGCCCGCATGGACGCTGGAATCGCAGCAATGACCCGCACGTGAGGGTCTGCTAGGCATGAGCTTCCGTGAGGAATCGATCGCAGTTGCCCTCCGAGTCGAGTCAACTACCCCGTGCGCGGTCGGCAGGAGCACTCACGTGCACGCAGACATGCGGAAGGGCGGTACCCCGCCCAGGCCGATCCGAACCCGAGTGCCCTAGATCACAAAGGTAAACCTATCCACAAATCGCCAAATGTCCTACATTTGACTCATGCCGGATTCCCGTATCGCACCCACCGCACGCAACATCCCACTTTCAGTGCAGATCGCGGAACAACTGCGGTCCCAGATCACTTCTGGCAACTGGGAATTAGGGGAGAAGATCCCCGGCGAGCATCAACTTGTCGAAATGACCGGCGCGAGCCGCAATACAGTCCGGGAGGCCATTCGCGGCCTCGTCCATGCCGGCCTCCTCGAAGCACGCCCGGGAGACGGAACCTACGTCTGCGCGAGCTCAGAACTCGAAATTGCACTTCAAAGACGTGCAGCGGCGGAGAACGTGCTCGAAATCTTCGAAGCCCGTGAAGCTTTGGAGCTCTACGCCGCCCGACTCGCTGCCGAACGAGCCCTGCCCGAAGACATCGACCGCATGACTCGGGCTTTGGATCGCCGAGACGCTGAGCCCGACGTCGCCAAATCCGTCGAGTACGACCTCGACTTCCACCTGGAGATGTTCGCAGCGAGCGGGAACCAACTGATAGCGGACATCTACCGCAGTCTCGATCGCTCTGACACCATGAGCATCCCACAAGGTAAGTCCGACAAGGAGACTCGACAGCTATTCATCGGGCCTTGGACCGACGACGACCCACACCGGCAGCTGCTTGCGGCCATCCGTGACCGCGATCCGGACGGCGCAGCCGCCGCAGTGGTCCGACTGATGGACCACAGCCGATCCCTCTTTCTGCAAAACATGCCGAAGTAGCTGACACACAAGAGGTTCAGCGCACAGACAATCTCAGAAGGGCACACCTATGGCTAACGCCATCTCCGACACCGAAAACGTGGCGTCTGCCCCGAGCGCGATACCGATAATGCGCCGAGGACTCGTTATCGCTGGCATTCTTCTCATCGCAGCCAATCTTCGAGCCTCAATCACAGTCGTCGGCCCGCTACTCGGTGAGGTACGCACCGATCTCGATATCTCGTCGACAACAGCATCAGCGCTGATCAGCCTTCCACTGCTGTGCTTCGCAGTGTTCTCCCCCGTTGCCCCGGTCATCGCAGCTCGGTGGGGAATGGAACGGACACTCGCAGCAGCACTCGGCATGCTCGCCTTAGCGATCGTGATCCGCTCTGTTCCGTGGATGCCTGCGCTGTGGATCGGTACCGTATCGCTCGGCATGTCCATCGCAACAATGAACGTTCTACTGCCGGCGCTCCTCAAACGAGACTTCCCGACCGAAGCCGGCCGTTTGACCGGCATCTTCTCGGCGGTCTCTGCAGCCGTCGCCGCAACCGCATCCGGACTTGCCGTGCCGATCGCCGGTCTCACCGATCACGGTTGGCGGATCGCATTCGGAATCTGGGCCGCTATGGCTCTCATAGGATTTGGGGTGTTCCTTCCCCAACTTCGCCGACGCACGCTTCCGAAACACGATCACGCTGCGGCTTTGGATCCCCATCCAGGCGGCCATCGCTCCCCATGGCTCTCAGCACTCGGGTGGCAGATCACAATATTCATGGGCGTCCAATCTCTCTTCTTCTACACCGTTCTGACATGGTGGCCCACCATTGAAGAATCACACGGCACTACCGCGGCTACCGCCGGACTGCATCAAGGCATCATGCAAATATTCTCGATCATCGGCAGCCTCCTCACAGCAGTGCTCCTGCACAAACTGCCCAAGGATCAGAGAGGAGCCGTCCTCGGGCTGGTGTCGGTCGCCGCAGTGGCAGTTCTCGGCCAACTCCTCCTCCCCTCCTGGGCCCTGCTGTGGAATGCATTCCTCGGCATCGGCATCGGCGGATCGATTGTCATTGCCTTGTCCTTCTTCGCAATACGCACTGTCAATCACGGTCAAGCAGCGGCACTCTCGGGTATGGCACAGTCCGTCGGATACCTTCTGGCCGCCACCGGTCCCCTCGTTTTCGGTGCACTGCACGACGCCGTCGATTCCTGGACGACTCCTCTGATCGCGTTGCTGGTGCTGCTGGCCGTGCAACTCGTCTTCGGCTCCCTCGCCGGCCGCAACAAGACACTGGGATAAGCGAACCACGGTCGCCTCGAATCCACCCACCAACCTCGCCAGACCCGTGCCGCGACCCGAACTGTCGTCGACGTGCTGAGGTCCGAGGATGTCGACGAGACAGCGGGGCGCTCAACGGCCTACCGAATTGCACCCGGCCCATCCCCGACTGGTGGATCGGAGCCGAAAGTCGATAATGAGGGCATGAACGAGACACAACCCCACAACCTCGAACGAGAGCGCTGGCGCACGCTGCCAACTCCACCGTCGACCGAGTTGATCGAGATGGTCGGGGACGGACCTTCGAGCGCAGACTTCGACCCTGCTGCACCAGTGACACAGCAGGGGTGAGACAGTCACGACATTCCGGTATCCCGCAGGGTGATGTTCAGCCGCCCGGACGGCAGACCTATGTCGGGACTTGCACTTCCCGCAATAACTTTCGGCACTCCGTGATATGCGAACCGAGACTCTCCACCGAAGACGAAGAGATCACCCGAATGGAGTTCGACATCGGTGTACGGCTTGTTCCGGTTCTCGGAATTCCCGAATCGAAAGACACAACTCTGCCCGACACTCAGTGAGACGACGGGAGCGTCGCAGCGCTCGTCCTTGTCCTGGTGCATGCCCATCCGAGCGCCCTCGTCGTAGAAATTGATCAGCGCGGTGTCCGGCGTGTACCGCTCCCCCGCAGTCGGATCATCATAGGCAGCGGCAACTGCGGCCCGGCCGAGGTCGACGAGCCAGTCAGGCACCGCTGCGACAGGCGCACCGTTCACGTCGTCGGCGGTGCGCGTGTACTTGTACGGCTGCCAATGCCAACCGAGACAGACTGTTTGCACCGACATCTTGTGCCCACCAGGGACAACAGCGGAGCGCATCGGTACGGGTGCGGTCGCCCACCGTCGACACTCGGCCACCAAGAAGCGTTGCTGTTCGACGCTGAGCCAATCCGGAACGAGGATCGCCCCCGGCGCCACTTCCAATCGTGGCCGAGGAATCAGAGCGTTCATGGTTTCCACGCTAATCGGTTTCGAAGCATTGACACCCTCGGCATGGGCTCGTATCGTAATCAACAGGTTGGTTGATAAAGGAGATGGTTGACAAGTGATCGTGGATCCAGGGGCAGACGAGCGTCTCGACAAAGCGTTCATGGCGCTTGCCGACCCGGTACGACGGCGGATCATCGCCCGCCTGAGCACCGGCCCCCAAACGGTCAACGAGTTGGCCGAGCCGTTCGAGATCACGAAACAGGCCATCTCCAAACATATTCAGGTACTCGAAGCCGCGGGTTTGGTCACTCGCAGCCGCGAAGCCCAGAGGCGGCCGGTACATCTCAACGCCGCAACTCTCGAGGCTTTGACCGCCTGGATCGACCGCTATCGACTGATCCACGAACAACAGTTCCGCAAGCTCGATCACCTACTCAGCACCACACAGAAGGAGACTTAGCCATGGCTACCACCAATCCCGTCACCATCACGGCTCCTGAGGGCGTGCCGTACATCGACATCACCCGCGAATTCGACGCACCCGTCAGTGCCGTCTTCGCAGCTCATTCGAATCCCGATCTGGTCAAGCAGTGGCTCGGCCCCAACGGATACGAGATGGAGATCGACGAATACGAGTTCGTGAGCGGCGGTCGATACAAGTACGTCCATCGCAACCCCGAGGGCGAAGAGTTCCGGTTCAACGGTGTATTTCACGTCGTTCGCGAGAACGACTTTGCCATCCAGACCTTCGAATACGAGGGATTTCCCGACGTCGTCAGCATCGAATCGATCACGTTCGAGGATCTGGGCAACGGACGCACCCGCCTCTCCGGCCATTCCGTATATCCGAGCCTCGAAGCGCGAGACGGAATGATCGAGAGCAATATGGAGCTCGGCGTCACCGAAGGTTACGAACGCCTGGACAAGATCGTCGCGCAACTCTGACCACCTGTTTGCCCGAACCTCCTCAGCGAAAGGCAGTTTCATGGACTGGACCCTCGAAGTAGTCATCGTTCCCGTCAGTGACCTCGACCGTTCCATCGAGTTCTACCGTGACAAGGTCGGTTTCGATCTCGACCACCACACCGTCAACGAACACATGACGGTCGCCCAGCTCACTCCGCGTGGTTCGGGCTGCTCGATCGTCATCGGCAACCTGCCGTCGCAGACCGAGATGGCCCCTGGTTCGTTGAAGGGATTGCAGTTGGTCGTGGCCGACGCTGCAGCGGCTCGCCAAGAGCTCATCGGCCGCGGCGTCGATGCCAGTGAGGTCACCGTCTTCGACGAGCGTGACGGGGGCACCTTCTTCGGATTCGCCGACCCGGACGGCAATACCTGGGCTGTCCAGCAGCTGAAGGTCCGCGGCGACAAGCCACTCATTCCGAAGGAGTACCGCGACCGCTTCGGCGCGTAGCAACTCCCTTCCAGGCTGCGTAACCTTCGGGCATGCAGACGGCACAGGGGCGATAGCCGGCCGCAATCGCGGTCGGCTCGTCCGCGAAGAACACCCGACTGGCGACATACCCGCCACGCGCGATTGCCTGCGCGGCCCCTCGACAGTCGAGTCGCCCGTAGATCTTCGTTTTCCGGTGCCCGCCAAGCACACCGGGCGTCGAACTCTCGTAGGGTTTGTTGCGAGCGTCGCGGAGAATGTACGTCTTACTCGGCATCGTGAAGCACCAATCCCAATGTTCGACGCGTACCCGAGTGCACCACGCTGACACCATGTCGCACAGGGGCTCTCGACCACCCACGAGAACTCTGCACCGGTCGATCCCGCGTGGTGAAGATCAACGCGTGACCTTGCTCGAGAACTGTCACCGTCCCTTTCGACTGGGCGCGCGGCCGCTGTTCCACGAGCAAGAACTCGCCGCCGACGTGGTCGATGCGAGGTCTGTCGAGCCCGATCACGACTTGCAAGGGAAACACCAACTCTCCGTACAAGTCCCGATGCAATGCATTCCAGTCACCAGGTCCGTAGGACAGAAGGATCGGGGTAGGGCGATTCTGACCGGCGTCGTGACACTGATCGATCCATTCTTCGAAAGAATCCGGCCACGGTGCACCCTCGCCCAGCTTGAACGCCCACTCCCGCGCCACGGGCAGGAGGTGTCGGTAGAAGGCGGATCGCATAGCCGTGATCGGCTCCGGTACGGGATCACCGAAGTACCGGTACTCCCCTTGACCGAAGCGGTATCGAGCCATGTCGACGGTGCTCCGGAACCGGTCGACCTCCGAGTACCAGGAAGCAATTTCGCGACACTCCGACTCGTCGAGTATCGGCGCCGTCTGGGCACACCCACCGGAGTTGATTCCCTCGATCAACGCAGGCCAATCGAGGGAATCAACTTGAGCAGACAGATCGGTGAAGAGGTCCATACGTCGTAGACGACGCGGCGGTCAGGAATGTGAGAATGCCAGCAGCTGGTCAGCCAGATTGTTGTACGTACGGGCGATCCCGGCATAACTGAGCACGGGTTCCGGATTCCAGGTCCCGATCTTTCCCGCCTTCACCGCGGGCAAGTTGGACCACGCAGGATTGGTTCCGAGCGTATCCAGTTGCAAACTGGACGGGCGATCGTCGAGGAAGATCATGTCGGCCGGATAGTGGTCCGCCATCTCCCAAGCCAGTTTCTCGACGTAGACCGACGATCCCGCGGCCGGATCGACGACGGCAAGGCCCAATCCCGCCAGATCTGCAAGGATCGGGAAGCCCGAACGACTGACACGAATCGTGTCCGGATCTGCGGACGCGAACAAAACCTGTGAATTATTCAGCGAAGAAGCAACTTCGGAGATCCGTGCACGCGCAGCGTCGTAGTCTTTTCGCTGAGCCTCCATATCCTGGTCCGCCCCGAGTTCCACGGCCAGTTCCACGATCTCTTGCACGGCTCGGTCGATGGTTCCTGCTGCCGTTTCCACGAACAGTACTGTCGACAAGCCTTTCACCGCATCCAAGTTCGCCTCGTCGAGTAGTGCCGAACCACGCAGCTGAGGGACTATGACGACGTCCGGCTCCAGCGCAGCGATCTTCTCGAGTTCCACTTGTCCCCAGAGCTGCCCGACCATCTCGGTCTTCGAGAAATCCAAATTGCCGGAGATGCTGGTGTCCGTTGATCCCGGCGATCGTGTCAGTGCCCCGAAAACTCCGACAGGCACCAGTCCGTAATCCCACAGAGCACCCGCGATACCGGTGTAGGTGACAAATCTCCTTGGTGGTGAATCCAATTCGATCAGATTGCCGCGATCATCGGTGAAGGACCAGCCTGCATCGCCTTCGCCCCCGGCGTCTGCGTCCGAACGCGAGCAACCGGCCGCTGCCAGCGCAGCAGCCAATCCTGCTGCAGCGCCGAGAAACCTGCGGCGATTCCAGTCCACCTCGATACGCCGGTGCGGTCGTGGAGTGAACAGCGTGGTCATGTGTGTGCCCTTTCGGCGATTGGTTGAACTGTTGCAGGAGTTGACGAACGAGAAAAGAGAAGGATCGACACCAAACCCGTGAGCATTCCGACGCCGGCACAGAAGACCAACGGCCACAGCAAGGCGAACTCGTCCGGACCGACGAAGAGCGAGCCGCACAACGCAATTCCGACGGCAAGCCCGAATTGACGCGACGAGTTGGCTGTTGCCGAAGCCGTCCCGGCGCGCTCTGCCGGGGCGTCCGACATCGCGGCACCCGGCAGCACCGGCGACACCATCGCCGAACCGACACCGGTCAGAATCAGCCCGGCGATCAGTGCGGGCCAGAGCGGCTCGGCGAGAACGTACAGCATGGCCACGCAACCGATTCCGCAAAGGATCGTCCCGAATCCGAGCGACAGTCGAAGGTCGACTCGCTGAAGCCGTGATCCACACAAGGCCGATACGAAGACAAAAGCGAGCGGTTGAATCGAGAGCACGAGTGCGGCCGCCGATGCCGACAGTTCCAGCCCGTTCTGCAGCCACAGTGAAAGGACTACGAGCGGGCCGTAGGCCGCGAGGTAGTACCCGAAAGCAGCGACGAGGACGCCGTCGAATTTCAGGGATCGGAACAATGCCGGATCGAGCATCGGACTGCTGCCTCGACGCTGCCAGAACACAAACGCCGTCAGCGCACCGATTGCGATCAGGAAGGCAAGAGCTGTCGACGACGAAGCCCACCCGATGTCGCCGCCCCACGTCACGCCGAGAACCGCGGCAACGGCAGCGAGGGTGAACAAAACGATTCCGGCCCAGTCGATGTTGTCGTCGCCGCGCTCACTGTCGGCGAAACAGAACACAGCCATTGCGAGCGCCACTGCGGCCACGGGGATTCCGGAATAGAAGACCGCACGCCAGTCGAAGAACTGCGTCAGCAGCCCTCCTGCAACATTGCCGATTCCCGCCGCCAATCCAGCGACGGCACCCCACGCGGCAAAAGCCACGTGCCGATCGCGGCCCGAATATGCCTCGCCGAGCAGAGGCAGGAGTGTCGCGAACATCGCCGCACCGGCAATTCCTTGCGCGCCGCGAGCAACGACCAGAACCGTGACGTCCGGAGCAATCGCGCACACGGCCGTTGCAACCAGGAACACGACCAGTCCGCAGATGTAGAGGCGTTTGCGTCCCCACGCATCGCCGAGTGCGCCCATGCCCACAAGAAGCGCGGCAAGAGCCAGCGTGTAGGCGTCGACGACCCATGACATCGCGCCCGTACTGCCGTCCAAACCGACTGCGATGGCCGGCACCGCGATCGTTGTGATCGTGGCGTACGTCAGTAACAGGAAAGTTCCGATGCATGCGGCGATGAGCGGCAGCCATCGTCGTGCCGACATGGTCAACCTCCGGAATAAGGCGGTAAGTGCGCCCTAACTATGAAGGTTCAAGTGAACTTGAAGTCAAGCGCCGCTTCGACACGAATGTCGAGCTGCTCGAGCAACCACGGGCACTGCATCGGACGCTCTTGCCGACACGTCAGGTGATGCTCGAGGATCAGCTTCGCTCGCGTAGCAGCGGCGATCTGTGCCTCGAGTGTCGACACTTGATCTGCGAGAACCGTCGAGAACTGGTCGGACGTGGTGTCGGTTTCGATGAAGGACCGCACCTGTTCCAAGGACATTCCCGTCTCGGTGTACATCCGGATCAATGCCAGCCGGCGCAGCTCACGCTGCCCGTACCAGCGTTTGCCGCCAGTTCGCGACCGCGCGGACAGCAGTCCTTCGTCCTCGTAATACCGCAAGGTCGACGCCGCGATTCCGAACGATTTTGCAACCTCGCCGATCGGGATCAAGTGCTCACGCATTCACCGATCGTAGGCTGAACGCGTAGGCGGTTCCGGCAGTTATGTGTGACTTGGCATACTGACTAACGGAAGGGGTCGCGTAAGTGATCTCACGGCAAAATGCTGGATGCGCTCGTTGAACGAGGGAGAGCTGTGCTGGATCCAACGCGACCTGTCGGGCCGTACTCGTCAGGAGTGCCCGCCACTGCCCTCGAAGTCCACATGCCGGACCTCGAACGCTTCGGCCTCGCCCAGTTGTGGCGTTCCGCGATCATCGCCGTCGTGTTGTCGACGTCGATCATGCTGGCACTGATCGTGTGGCCTTTCCGCAAGCGTGGACGCACGTGGGCTGACGCCGCCTCCGACGGGATGGTCGACGGCTTCATCGCGCTGGGTCCCACCTTCGTCAAGCTCGGGCAACTGGTCGCGTCGTCGTCAGGCCTGTTCCCCGCCCCCGTCGCCAATGCATGCCTACGTTGCCTCGACGACGTTCCGTCATTTCCTGCCGAGCAGGCCAGAAGCGTCGTGCACGAAGACCTCGGATACTCCGTAGACGACCTGTTCGCGAAATTCGACGACGTACCTCTCGCGGCCGCGTCGGTAGCGCAGGTACACGCGTGCGTTCTGCACGATGGCCGCGAGGCCGTCATCAAGATCCAGCGTCCGGACATCTATGCGCGGATGCTGATCGACCTGCGGGCGGCGTACTGGGGCGCGAACATCCTCGAGAAATTTGTCGAGTTCCTTCGAATTGCCAATGCCACCGCCATCATTCGCGATCTGCACAACGCCACGATGACGGAATTGAACAGCGCGGTCGAGGCCGACCGGCAAACCACTTTCCGGAACAACATCAGTGCGTTCGGCGACAACAAAGGAGTCACGACACCGGAGGTTTACTGGGACTACTGCGGCCCCCGAGTCATCTGTATGGAACGCATGCGAGGCGTTCCGCTCGATCGGTTCGTCGCCGGTCCGGACGGTATCGACGAAGCCCGCATGCTGATCCGACGCGGAGTGAAGGTCTGGCTCGAATCAGTCATCGTTCACGGTCCGTTCCACGGAGACGTACATGCCGGGAATCTGTGGGTCCTCGACGACGGCCGGATAGCCATGCTCGACTTCGGCATCGTCGGCGTCCTTCCCGAGACCTGGAGATCCATCCTTTCCGACATGTTCCGAGCGACCCTCATCGACGGTGATTTCGCCCGTGTCGCCCGCGGAATTCGATCCTTGGGATATGCAACCGACTACGAGGTCGACGACGATCAGCTCGGTATGCAGGTCGCAACGGCCCTGGCCCCGATTCTCGGCCGTGACCTGGGTGAACTCAAGCTCAGTGAATTGATCATGGCACTGATTCAGTTGGGCAAGCAGTGGGGCGTTGCGAGTCCCGAGGAATTGGTTCTTTTCGGTAAACAACTCGGATACTTCGAACGATATGCGACGGCTTTGGCACCTGGTTGGGTGATCGGACAAGACCTTTATCTGTTCAAGAACGTTTTTCCAGAGGCAGTCGCCGAAAAGGTGCAGGAACTCGGCATCACCATGCCTGACGAATAAATTTGTCCCCTATTTCCTTATTCTGCATTTCGTCTGTCGGGGTTAGCCTGTAGTGACCCACTGGCCGAGGAGCAAATGTGCAGCCACTTTCTGTAACCCTCCCGCAAGCGTCGACAGGTCCGAGGAATAACGGGCCGAGTGTCGGCACCACCCTCGGCGCCCTCATGCATTCCACGGACAAGTCCGTGATCGAGCTTCTGGAAAGCCCGGACGGACTCGATGTCGAAATCCGTTCGATCGCCCTCGTCGAGTCCTCCGATATCGACGGCACCGACAGCCGTGGTGCGATCTCCGACATTTACCTCCCCGTGGGGGTTCCCGAATCGACGTTGACGCAGTGGTTGCGAAAGTTCGAAGGCAGGCCGGCGAGGCGTCGTCCGAAGCTCTTGCTCGTCAAGAATGCGCGCGAGGCGACGACGCTTCTGACCGCCGCACGCAACATCGGAATCGCAGTGGCCGCGGTACATCCGCAGGCTAGTTCCGGACACGTCTATTCACTCGTACAACGACTTCTGACACCGAGCATGTACCGTTCGCGGGCCGTCTCAGGAGCTGTGGCCGGTGGCGATTCGGATCTGTTCGCGCTCTCGGAGACGATCGCCGAATTGACCGGCGGACTCGTGACGATCGACGACACGGCACTCCATGTCATCGCATATTCAGCTGCTCACGAAGGTGAAGACGAACTCCGTCAGCTCTCCATACTGGGCCGGGAGTGGCCGATCGAATACACCGAATGGATAGAGCGCAGAGGCGTGTTCGAGCATCTCAGGCGATCGGACGAGGTCATCAGTCTGCCGTCCGAGCCGAGCATCGGAGCCGCGCACAGGTTGGCTGTGAGCATCACCCGCCCGGACCTGTCAGCGCCGACGGGTTCTGTTGCACACCAACACAATCTCGGCAGCATCTGGGTGCAGCGCGCCTCTGAACCTCTTTCCGACGACGCCCAAGCGGTATTGCGGGGTGCAGCGGCAGTCGCCGCACGCATTCTCATGCGAACCTTGGACGCCTCCAGCCGCGAGAATGCCCAGTTACAAAGGCTGTTCGGCGTTCGCTCCGGCGGAGTCGACATGCACTCGCTGGCCGGCTCCTTCGGCATCAACACCGACGGACCGTCTGCGGTCATCGGATTTGCGACATCACTCGCGCCCGGATCGAATCTCGATCGAATCACCAACGCCTTGCGCCTGCGCGCCAGCGCATTCCGCAGCGACGCGGTCACAACGATCATCGACAACCGGATCTACGTGCTGTTTCCTCAGGCCGAACACGAGGTCGCGATCAGCGACTGGGCTCACGACACCGTGCGAGTAGTCGAGGCCCGTGCGGGCATCAGCGTGCGCGCCGCCGTCGCGGTCCCGATCGCGCGATTGCACGGCGTACCCGAGGCGCGTCGAGAAGTGGACCGCGTGCTCGATACCACTGATGATCACGAAACCTCGAAGGTCACCACACTCGCGGCGTCACGCACCGCGGTGTTGCTGGGCGAGATACTCGACCTCGTTGCTGATCACGAGCGATTGCGAGACCCTCGTATCGACAGACTCGTCTCCTACGACGACAAGAACACCTCTGACATGCAGTTCACGCTCACGGCCTACCTGACAGCTTTCGGGGATGTGAAGAAGGCCGCCTCGTCTCTGAAAGTACATCCGAACACCCTGCGCTACCGCATTCGGCGCGCTGAACAGATCATGGGCATTTCGTTGGACGAGCCGGATACGCGACTGCTCACCGAACTGCAACTCGCCATCTTGGGACGCACCCCGGACGGGTCTGAAAGATACGAAACGTCCGATCAGTGAGATAGGCCTCGAGCCCGTCCTGAACTCTCGAGTAGACAACTGAGGAAGCCGAAGAACAACTCTTACCTCAGGAGATACCTTGCGCACTCGTGGAGCCGTCATTCGCCAAGCACCAGGCACATACGAGGTGGTCGATCTCGAACTCGATTCACCCCGCAGCGGCGAACTCACTGTCAAAATGGTCGCCTCAGGCCTGTGCCACTCGGACGATCACATCGCCAGCGGCGACCACGGAGTCGGCCGCTACCCCATCTGCGGCGGACACGAAGGCGCCGGAATCGTCGTCGAGGTCGGGCCGAACACGGAAGGATGGTCCGAGGGCGATCATGTCGTGTTCTCGTTCCTCGCCGCCTGCGGCCGTTGCCGTTGGTGTGCAAGCGGAATCCAGAACCTCTGCGACAACGGCGCCGCCATCATGACTGGCAGCAGACCCGGCGAAACCTCGAGTTACAGAATGTCTCTCGACGGTCAGCCCGTCGCACAAACCTGCGGCCTGTCCACCTTCAGTGAATACACCACGGTCAGCACTCTCTCGGCTGTGAAAGTCGACAAGCACCTGCCACTCGACGCTTTGTGTCTGCTCGGCTGCGGCGTCGGAACCGGTTGGGGCGCCGCGGTCAACTCCGCTCAGGTGTATCCCGGGCAGACGGTCATCGTCATGGGCGTCGGCGGAATCGGAATCAACGCGGTGCAGGGCGCCTCGCATGCCGGCGCCGCCCACGTGATCGCGGTGGACCCGGTTGCGTTCAAGCGCGACAGTGCATTGAAGTTGGGCGCCACCCATGCCGTGGCCACCATGGAGGAAGCCACCGACATAGCGCGCTCGTTCACCAACGGCCAGGGCGCGGATTCGGCCATCGTCACCGTCGGCGTGACCACCGGAGAACATGTCGCGCAGGCATTCTCGTCGATCCGCAAGGCAGGAACCTGCGTCGTCACCGGCCTCGGGAAGATGACGGACGTCGGAATTCCCGTGAGCCTGATGGAACTCACGCTGTACCAGAAGAGAATTCAGGGATCCCTGTTCGGTGCATCCAATCCCACCGCCGACATTCCCTGGATGATCGATCTCTACACCAGCGGCAAGCTCGAACTCGACGGACTGATCACCAACCGATACACCCTCGACCAGATCAACGACGGTTTCGCCGACATGCATGCCGGTCGCAACCTCCGTGGAATCATCGCCTTCTGAGCGAGTTCTCTCCGGACTTTCGATCGAGAGCAAGTCCGGAGAGATCCTCACTACAGCTTCACCAGGCGTTCATGGTGTCGAGGATTTGTCCTCTGGCCATCCACAATTCAGCAGACCAATACGGCCACGAGTGAATTCCGGCGGGCGGAAAGCTGTACGTCGCTGGGATTCCCAAGGATTTCAGGCGAATTTCGAATGCACGCGCGTGCACCCACGAGAGCGCCTCGAGCCCCATACCCGTCGCCGTGTGGAAGTAATCGATCGGCGCAGAGGGATGATCGTACGGTCCCGGGATGCCGTTGGACGACGAAATGTACATCGACAGTCCGCGAAGCGATTCCGCGTTGACGAACGGGTCGTTGCGAAGCCATCCGGATGACCACGGCGGGCCCCACATCGAATCGACGTTGTACCGGCCGGCGTCGAACATGGCTACGCGGATCGCTTCACGCATACCCGGACCCGAGATATTGATGTAGCCGGACAGCGAGCCGGCGAACTTGAACTGATCCCGATGATGCCCCGCCAGGTTCAACGCGGCACTGCCGCCCATCGACAACCCGATGATCGCATTGTTGGTTGGTGAAACACCATACCCTGCAAGGAAGTCCGGAAGCTCGCGGGTGAGGAACGTTTCCCACCTGTACGTTATCGGCTGAGCGTTGAAATTGGACGGCGCGTACCAATCCGTGTAGAAACTCGACTCACCGCCGACCGGCATCACCAACGTGATGTTGTCATTGCGGTACTGATCGAGTGCGTTCGTTTCGAAACTCCAAGCATTTCTGTCGTTTTGCGCGCGAAGACCGTCGAGCAGGTACAACGCGGCGTTGCCACCGCGCGCGGCCCACTGCACCTGAACCTTGATGTTTCCCATCGAAGACGGGACCCACAACTCGTCGTACCCACCCCATGGCGCCGAGCGCGCCGGAGTAGCACTCGCGGCGGTCGGACCGAACATACCGCCGAGCAGGAATATCGACAACAACGCCGCTACGAGCACCCGCACCCGCCGTGTATTGCGTTCGGGCAACGTGAATCTGATTCTCTGCAAGGTTGTGTCTTTCCCCGAAACTGCGCATCAAGAAACTCGCTTCGGTAAGTGCATCGTCGGTTCCACTGTCGACGTGTTTGTCCCTTTCCGGGGGCTCCGGTGTTACAAAGTCGAGGTCATCGCAACAATCGGACAACTGTCGTGCCGAGCGAATCCAGGTGGCGAAAAGCACAATTCACGAAGCACGCTGAATGCGCTCACTCAGCCGAGTGACGAAGCGATCGCATCACGACCTGCGGCAGCACACGCTTGGTCCTGCATTCCGTCTGGAGCGCCACCGACACCGATACCGGCGATCGACCCGGCTCCAGCCTTCAATGTGACTCCACCTGCAAGGAAGAGAGTGCCGGGAAGGTCGGCGATGGTTGATCCTTCGCCTTTGGTACGCTGCGAGAGGTCACTGGTGTCGGCTCCGAAAGCTGCAGAGGTGTATGCCTTCTCGCGTGAGGCTTCCACCGTGTGCTGGGCTGCGTTGTCGCCGCGCACCATGGCGATGACATTTCCCGCGCGGTCTACGACGGAGACGGTGACGAAGCCGAGACCGTCGGCGCGGCATTTCGCCAGGGCCGCACCAGCAGCCTTCGCTGCTGCGTCGGCACTGAGTCGATTCTGAGTGACAATCGCCGAATCACCGGTCGCGGCAGGCTGCTGCGTGGCAGTAATCGACGTCGTGCTCGATGCGTTCGCCACCGGTGTGTCGGTGGTCGAGCATGCGGCGCTGGCAAGGATTGCGACAACCGGAACGGCGACAGCGAGCGTACGGGGAAGTCGTGTGTAAATGCGGTGGTTCATGTCGGGCACACTTTCAATCGAATGGTTCGAAACCGTCCACTACAGCGTCGCGTCCGGGGGCGGGTGCGCACATCGGGCGCTCGGGTGACGAACCGTGCCCCCTACGGCTACCCGGATATCATCCGAATGGTTGATACGACGGCCTGGTGCCCTCCGTAACATTCGAGGGATGAGTAACGGAGCCATGAACGCCGACGCCGAACGCGGCCTACGCGGCCCGTTGGCGTATGCGATCCACGCGTCGTTCTTCGTACTGCTGTCTACATCGGGAGTTCGGTACGTCACAGTCCACGGGACCAGCGGTCGGTTCGGGGTTGTACTCGTCCTGGCCGTGGTCCTCGCCCTGCTCTACGCCGTCATGGCCACGGTGTCCTCGCGAGATGTGGTTCGCCAACGGCTGTGGATGTGGCCGGTACTGAGCGCATGGGCAGCGCTGGTCTGGCTTGCCCCGAGTTTCGCGTGGTGTGCGTTTCCCGTTCTCTTCCTCTGCATTCGTCTGTATCCGAGCAAGATCGCCTACCCCCTCGTCGGGATCCTGGGCGTCCTCGCCGGTATCGCGTTCTACCGGGTCACCGGTCGTGCCGAATTGGTGACACTTCTCGGGCCGCTGTGCACCGCGGCACTGGTCGCGGCCGCGTACGGGCAGATGGAACGCGATGCCCGAGAACGCCTTCGGCTTCTGCGTCAGGTAGCAGAAGCGCAATCTGCATTGGCAGATACCGAACGCGCTGCCGGCGTTGCCGCTGAGCGAGAGCGCCTCGCGCGCGAAATCCACGACACAGTTACCCAGGGACTGGCGAGCGCCCTTCTACGGCTCGAGGCAGCCGAACAAACGTGGAATACAACGGGTTCGCCGTCTCGAGCCGATGTCGATGCCGCAGCAGAGAACATCCGAACGAGCTTGATGCAGAGTCGCGACCTCGTCCACGATCTGGCGCCGACCAAGGGCGGTACGGGCGACTTCGACGCCTTGGTCGTGGCCGCCGCCCGCCAGTTCGTCCCGGCCGTTCGGATCCGCACCGTCGGTGAAGCCGTCATCTTGCCCTCGGACGTAGCTCATGCCGTCGTGCGAGTGGTCTCGAGCGCGTCCTCCAACATCGCCCGCCACGCTCGCGCCGAAACGGCGGGCGTGACGATCACGTATCTCGACCACTCCGTCTCCGTAGACATCTTCGACGACGGCGTCGGCTTCGATCCGGGAAAGCTCGCCGACCATTCTCGGTACGGTGGATACGGCCTGCGTGCGATGCGAAGCCGCGTCGCACAGCTCGGCGGATCGTTCACCGTGGAAAGTGCACCGGGAGACGGCACCGTCGTCGCGGCCCAGTTCCCTCTCGAACGGAGGATCCGGTGACCACCATCATTCGCGTGTTCCTCGTCGACGATCATCTGGTCGTGCGAGCCGGGCTGAGAGCGCTGCTGAACACTCAGCCGGACGTCGAAGTAGTAGGCGAAGCATCGTCCGGCGAGGAGGCGGCCACGGCGATACCGTCGGCCTCACCGGATCTGGTGATGATGGATCTGGACATGGGCACCGGCATGCACGGTGCAGAAGCGATCAAACGCCTGCGAAGCGACGGTGTCGATGTTCCCGTACTGGTTTTCACGACGTATGACACCGACGCCGACGTCGTGCGGGCCGTGGACGCCGGTGCCATCGGTTACCTACTCAAGGACTCGACTCCTGACGAGATCTTCGGCGCGGTGCGCGGCGCGCTCGCCGGGCGCAGCGTCCTCTCCCCCGCCGTGGCCTCTCGTCTCGTCCAGCAGATGCAGCGCCCGCAGGAAGCGCTCACCGCCCGTGAGTCCGAACTGCTCAGCCTGCTCGCCGAGGGGATGACCAACCGCGAGCTGGGTAAAGCGCTCTTCATCAGCGAAGCGACGGTGAAAACACACCTCGGGCACATCTACGCCAAACTCGGTGTCGATAACCGCTCTGCCGCAGTGTCCGTCGCACTACGTCGCGACGGAATACGCTGACCTCGGTGGCAGCCGAACAGCTCAGCCGCCCATCGCCTTACGCACTCCGTCGATCAGTTCGAGGAATTCAGCCTTGGGAGCAAAGTCGACATACTCCGAGTCATCGATCGCTCCGGGAACGTGACCGGGTGCCCAGTAGAACACGTCGCCGGCATCGTAGGTTTGCCGACCTGCTTCGGAATCTGTGTAGATCCTTCCTTTCAAGACGTATCCGTAGTGCGGACATTGACAGCGCCCGCCTTCCAATTGTGCGAACGGTTCGGCGAAGTCTGCACCAGCAGGAATTTTGACGAAGTTGACGATCATGTCGCCTTCTTCTCGCATCCGCAATTCGAATTCGCCGTCCTGCAACACGATGGGAAGATCGTGAGCCGAGATGGTGCGCATAGGAGTACCTTTCGACTTCAGAAGGGGAAGGTCTGCGCCGCTGGCCGGCTGGTTCGCCACTGCCAGGTGGTGAATTCGTCCCAACTGCTTTGAGTTCCGAATCTCGCGCCGTTTCCGGAGGCACCCGTGCCACCGAATGGTGCATAGGCATCGTTGTTCAAAGTCTGATCGTTGATGTGCACGATGCCGGTACGCAGTCGGTCCGCGATCCGCTCGCCGCGTTCAGCCGATCCTGTTTGAATGGCAGCAACCAGACCGTATTCGCTGTCATTGGCCGACCTGACTGCCTCGTCTTCGTCCTTGACGATCACGACGGGCGCCACGGGCCCGAAGATTTCTTCACGGAACGCGGGCATGTCCGAGGTGACTCCGGCCAGGACGGTCGGCTGATAGAAGAGCCCTTCGTATGTTCCACCGGCGCGGATTTCGGCGCCGGCCGCCTTGGTGCCCTGGACGATTCGATCGACGTTCGCAATCTGCCGCGCGTTGATGAGCGGTCCGAGAGCGACGTCGCCTGTATTGGGATCCCCGACCGGCAGGACCGCTGCGCGCTTGGCCAGCAGGTCCAGGTACTGATCGGCGACCGATTCCAACACGATGTGGCGGCCTGCGGTCATGCAGACCTGCCCCTGATGCAGGAACGAACCCCACGCGCCCGCCGAGCTCGCGGCATCCAGGTCTGCGTCGTCGAGGACAATCAGCGCATTGTTCCCACCCAGTTCCAGCGAGACACGCTTGAGCGTGCGACCGGCAGTTGCCCCGACCTGACGGCCGACGGCGGTCGAACCCGTGAAGGACACCATCGCGATGCTCGGGCTCTCGCACAATGCCTGACCAGGTTCCGCGTCACCGGCGAGCACATGCAGGAGGCCTTCGGGAAGACCTGCGGACGTGAACAATTCCGCGATGACCGCACCCCCGCTGATCGCGGTTTGAACATCCGGCTTGAGAACGACGCCATTTCCGAGCGCCAAGGCGGGGGCGACAGCGCGCATGGCGAGGAGAAGCGGGAAATTCCACGGGCTGATCACGCCGACCACACCCAGGGGCACCCGGCGACCGATGCTCGTGCGCCCCTCCTGGCTGGCGGGCAGAAGGTGCCCGAACGGCTGTGTCGGCAGTGCCGAGGCTTCCCACAGTTCGGAGATGACAAGATCAACTTCGAATGCGGCTTTCCCTGGTACGGAACCACCTTCACGGATCAACCAGCGCTCCACCTCGGCTCGCTCGGCTTCCAAAATCTGCGCTGCCTTACGGATCACCGAAGCGCGAGCCTGCCCGATCGTCGCCGCCCACGCCGGCTGCGCGGCCGACGCGATGTGTGCCGCTCGATCGATATCCGCAGCAGTCGCCGTGCCGATCACCCCGAGCACCTCGCCGGTAGCCGGTTCGAGCGACTCGACGGTGTCACCGCCTCCGTCGATCCATTGGCCGTCGAAAATCTTTCCGTGCCATTGCTGATGAGCGAGCAGATTCGTCATGCGTTCCTCGATTCGTAGCTTTCGCTGCGGTCCTCGCTGTTCGTGGACCTGAGCTCTTCGCGAGCCTGAAAAAGCGATCTGAAACACACTCTGCCCCGGTATTCGGGCTCCCAGTTGTCGTGATCGGACACGTTTGTTGTTCGGATGCGACAGATCAGTGACGTTCGCGGGCGTTCGGATCAGGCGAGTTACGTACTTCCGACGGCGCCGCACCGAATTCCGCTTTGAACGCCCGCGAAAACGCTGGTGCGTCATGGAAACACCATCGTGCGGCCAGGATGGAGATCGAATGACCCCGCAGTGAGACGTCGGTGAGATCGCGGCGTACGCGGATCAACCGTTCGCGGCGAATGAGCGCACTGAGGGTCAGATCCCCGTCACCGAAGTGACGCTGAACGGTTCGCGGCGACAGGTGCAACGCACCGGCGATCGACGCGACCGAGAGGTCTGGTGAGTCGAGATTCCGAAGCGCATATCGCAAGATCTCCTCTCGCGTCGAACGTCCGGGTGTCGCGGGCGCAGATCCTTGCATCAGAACTGCCGAAGCGAGATTGACTCCAGCATCTCCGAGAAGCCCGGCTGCGCTGCCGTCGACCTGGGATGCAACAGCGCCCGAGATGAAATTTTCCAGCAATGCACCGGACCCACGCCGACCGTCGTGGGTGCGCTCGAGCGCGCAATTCAGTTCTCGCTCGGTCAGACTCACCGCACTGCGCGGTAGAGTCATGACGGTGCACGACCAGTGACCGTCGAAACGCAGCGCGTACGAATGCTCGACGTCGTAGAGAATCATCGCGCCGGGCGGGGCCGTCAACTCGCGGTCCGATTGGCGCAGTATCGCGCTCCCGGTTCGGACCGTGCAGATCTTGAGCAGATCACTACCGTGTCGCTTTGCTGCGCGTGCGCTCCGCCGCAGTATCTGCGGTGAACCGGAGATGTCGAAAGCGCCTACGTCCCCGAGACTTACGCCGCTGACCGTACCGACAGGCGCGGCATCGACGGAACTCTCGGGGCACAGGCCACCGAAGGTCTCCGACATCTCGCAGTGCCACTGCTGCACAGATTCCGGCAGGCTCGCAGGCGTGGCAGACACGGCAGACATGGCGGGCTACTTGATCGAAGATCCGTGCTGCGTCAACGGCATGACCTCGATGGTCATGTACGGGAACAGGGGCAGGTTCCAGAGAATCTCATGGAGTTCGTCAGCCGACTCGACATCGAAGATGCTGATGTTGCTGAACTGTCCCACAATTCGCCACAGATGCACCCACTTTCCCTGTCGCTGAAGGTCTTGCGAGTACGCCTTCTCCGTTGCGACGGTATCGGCGCGTACTTCCGGATCCAGGTCGCGCGGAATATCGACGTCCATCCGAACGTGAAAGAGTGCCATGTTCTTCTATCCTCTAGTTCCTGGTCCAGGTCTTGACGGCGTCCATGTTCAGTTCGACTCCCAGGCCAGGTCCGGCGGGGAGGTGCAACTGGCCCTCGGAATACTTCAGGGGTTCCTGAAGCAACTCTTCACTGAAGAGCAGTGGGCCGAAAAGCTCTGTTCCGAAGTTGATTCCGGGCTCGGCGCACGCGAAGTGCAACGAAGCGGCGGTGCCGATCGGGCCTTCGATGGACGTCGCACCGTGGCACGCGATACCGGCGGCCTTGGCAATCGCGACGATGTCGCGGCTGCGCTGGAGGCCACCACATTTGGTGGTCTTGAGGGCGATGACATCGGCGGCGCTCCGGCGGGCGATTTCCAGAGCGTCGTGTGGGGTCTGCACACTCTCGTCGGCCATGATCGGAATCGGTAGAAGCCTACTGAGTTCGGCGAGGACCTCGATTTGGTCTGCCGGAGTGGGTTGTTCGATCAGTTCGACTCCACCCTCGGCGAGTTGCGGCAAGTACCGCAGGGCAGTGAAGCGATCCCACCGTGCGTTGACGTCGACACGGACTCCGGCGTGGCCTTCCAGCGCCTGCGCGATGCTGACGATGCGCGCGACGTCGACCGCCGGATCGAGTGCTCCCATTTTCAGTTTGAAGCTGAAATTGAGCCGGGATTCGAGCTTTTCGTGAGCTTCTTCGATGATCTCGTCCGCCGGCGCAGCACCCAGTGCCCACGTGACGTCGACACTCTCGCGGAAAGCCCCGCCGAGGAGCGTGTGCACGGGGACTCCCAGGCTACGCGCCCAGGCGTCGTGCAACGCCACGTCGACGGCGGCCTTCGCGAATCGTGCATTGGCAACAACTTTTTCGATGTCGGCCATGATCGCGGTGATGTGATCCACGCGCCTGCCGACCACCACGGGAGCGATGTACTTCTCGATGATGACCTGCATCGTCTCCACCGATTCGCCACCCCACCACGGCCCGCCCGGAACGACTCCTTCGCCGTATCCGATCACCCCGTCGGAGGTGCGAATCGCGACCAGCAACAACGGCTGCGCCGTCATCGACGTGGTGGCGAACTTGTGGGGGCGAACCAGCGGAACGTCGAGGATGGTCGTCTCGATGGAGACGATCGACAGGTCTGTCATCAAATCACTTTCTTCAGAGCAGTTGTGGATCAGGCCGGATCGAGCACGAAGTCGTATGTGACCCGGTTGGTTCCGTCGGCACCTGGCTTCGGATCGAGAATCAGTTCGGGCTTCGTCGCCGTTGCCACGTCGTTCTCGATCCACTCTCCATCCTTGAAATAGAGCTGGGTGGTGATGGTGCGCTTACCGGGAGCCTTCACCATGAGGTGCAGGTGAGCCGGACGCCACGGGTGCCAGCCGGCCTTCTCGATGAACCAGCCGGTGGGGCCGTCGGTCGGGATCTGGTACGGCGCAGGCTGAATCGTGGTGATCTCGAAGCGTCCCTCGTCGTCGGCGACGATCGTTCCGCGGAGATTGCCGTCGGGGATGTGCGGCGCGAAATGGGAGTAGTAGCCTTCGTCGTCCGCGTGCCAGAGTTCGACGGTTGCACCGCCCAACCCCTTGCCGTCGAGATCGCGAACCTGGCCCTCGAAGACCAGCTTCGATCCAACCTCGTTGTCACGCATCGGAAGTTCACACTTGGCAGGCAACGTCTTGGCATCGGCAACGTAGTACGGGCCCTCGATGCTTCCCTTGGTGCCGTGCTGGCCGCGGTACGCAACCTCCTCGACGTTGTGCTCGAGGAAGACGTCCAGCCACAGGGGCCACTCGCCGAACTGGCCGATGTCGATGAGCCACTGCTTGAGGACGCGGTACTCGGGGTAGGTGATGCCGTGCTTGTCGATGACGCCTGCGAGTGCCTCGAGCACGTCCTTGGCGATGGCCGAGACGCGTTCGGGCGGGGTGTCCGCGCTGACTCGTTCCTGGAGGAACTTGTCGGTGGCGGCAGTACCCGAACCTACTGCGGTGGGGCTCTCGGAAGTGGTCATGTGGTCCTCCTCGGGGCCGTATGTGGCTGTTACCGGGTGGGTGCCGTACTGCTGGGCTGCGTCGGCTCCCCAAGTTTGGGTTGTACGCTCTGCGTACCTCTGTTACGCTGTGCGTACGCTTGTACTGTGCGCCCAGTCACAAGGTTTGTCAACCTTCGAAGGCGTCGATCGGGCATACCCGCAGATGAAAGGCCATTCCGTGAGCGAGAACGATCGCGATTACATCCAGAGCATCGAGCGTGGATTTGCTGTGCTGACGGCCTTCGACGAGAAGAACCCCAACCCGTCGCTCGCCGATCTTGCCGCCGAAACGGGTCTCTCCCGCCCAGCGGTCCGGCGCATCCTCCTCACGCTGCAGAAGCTCGGATACGTCACCGGCAACAACAGTCGGTGGTCGCTCACCCCACGCGTTCTGAGCATCGGGCAGCACTTCTCGGCATCACATGCCTTGACGGAGGCGGCGCTCCCTCGCCTGTTGGAGATCGCAGAACACACCCACGAGTCGGCGTCGCTCGGGGTGCTCGACGGTGTCGACGTGGTCTACGCCGCGCGTGTACCCGTCCGGCGGATCATGAGCATCAACGTCAGCGTCGGCACCAGAGTGCCTGCATATGCCACCTCCATGGGTCGAGCCCTGCTAGCTTGGGCGCCAACCGAAATCGTCGACAACGTCATCGCGAACTCCACGTTCGACGCCCTCACGCCCACCACGATCACCGACGAAGGCGCATTCCATACCGCCCTCCGGGTGGTGCGCGAGCAGGGTTACGCACTCACGTCCGAGGAACTGGAAGACGGCCTGATTTCCCTCGCTGCTCCCGTCCGCGACGCCGGTGGAAGCGTCGTCGGAGTGACAGCGTGTTCGACCTCGGCCGGACGAACATCCCCGGAAGCTTTCCGCGCCGACGTCGCGCCTTTCCTCGTCGAAAAGGCGAACCAACTCAGCGCGGACATGGGGTACCGAAGCTAGCGCCTCAACACCTCGGAAGGCAGCAATCCGTACTTACGCCGAAACGACGACGCGAACCGTCCGGTGTGCGTGAAACCCCATCTCACAGCGACATCGGTGACCGTCGTCGAGTCGTCGGCATCCACCAGATCTGCATGGACCCGCTCGAGACGGATGTCGAGCAGGCATTCCGACGGACTCCGGCCCACGTACTGCCGAAATCCCTCCTGCAATCTCCGTACGCTGACGCCCGCCACCTCCGCCATCTCAGCTGCGGTCCACACGCGGGCCGGGTCGTCGTGCATCTCGTCGAGCACCCGCTTGACGATGCGTGGCCTGGCGTGTCGCACCGCGTCCTCGCTTTCGGGCATTGCGGCAAGGACGAATGCCGTGACCACGGCGCCGGAGAGCTGACCTGCCACCAGTTCGTTGTGCAGCACGCCGACCGGGCCGAGTATCTGATCCGACAGTGAGCGAACAAATTTCAGCCATCTGGCTCCGTCGTCGCCCCGAAGATCCACCTGATCAGGCAAGTGCATTCCGGGTCGACCGAGAACCTTTTCCATCTCACCGTCGAGGTACTGACGGTCCATCCGGACTCCGACGATCTCGCAGTCCGCACTCCACCGCGTAATTCTCGTCGTGATGTCGGGTGGACATACCGTCGCAACACCCTGCGTCGAGAGCACGTGCGAGCCCCCGAACACCGACTCGAGCTCGCCCGAGAGCGGGATGTTCACCCCATAGGCACCGGGATGATCGGATTCGACGGCGACGTCAGCTCCCCACCGAATATGAGCGATCCTCAGCGGTCCCAACTCGGTGGTGCACACCCCGACTCCACTGGCCGCATGCCGAGACAACGGCGTCAGCGTGTGCGGAAAGTAGGCGTCCGAAACCGCATGACACGCCTCGTCCCAGTCGCGGGGAGCTGTACCGATCATGGAGTCGACCATCGTCCTTCTTCACCTTCCAAACCCGTGACCAGCCACATTGCCGAGCAAGGGCGCTGAACATCATTGAACACTGTGTCCCCGGTCACTTCCAAGAGAAAACGGGTACGGGCCGCGATCGGGTGCGCAATCCGGATAGCCACCGCGCTGTACGGATCGACCGAAGCCTGCGCCCGCCGTACGTTCGTCTTCACTCCCGGCGCGAGTCGCCCACTACTTCCCTCCCGCACTTCGCGGCACTCTCACTCAACCGCCATCCGACAAGGAGGTCCGGTCATGGAACAAAATCAGCTTCGAGGAATCTTCGGTCAATTCGCGAGCGGCGTCACCGTCATCACCTGTACCAATGCCGACGGTCAACCACACGGAGCCACGGTCACCGCATTCACGGCCATTTCCCTGGAACCACGGCTGTGCCAGATCACGATGACTCGCAAGTCCAAGGCGTGCGGCTACCTCGGCAACGCGCCGTTTGCGGTCAACATCCTTGCCTCCGACCAAGTGGACACGGCCATGCATTTTGCCGGCCGACCGCAGCGCACCGAGCCGAGGTGGATCGACGGACCGACCGCTCCCCTGCTCGACGGCGCCGCAGCAACCATCTCGTGCGTCCCGTGGAGGGAGTACGACGGCGGTGACCACATCATCTTCATCGGCGAGATCGTCGACGCTCAGTCGAGTGGCAAGGATCCGCTTCTGTTCTACCGAAGCACTTTTCACGATCTAGGCGCTACCTCGTCGACCACAGTCTGGAACGGAAGTCAGGACGACCCCCACAGCGGCTGGTTCGACGCCACCACTTCGTTCACCCCGATTCATCTTCAGCCCGCACCCCAAACGATCTGAAAGGCTTTGCCATGACGACCACCGAAATTCCTCCCACCGGCGTCGATCCCGCAGATTCCGGAGCGCCACAGGTCAATCCGGCCGCCGATTGCGAAGCCAACCGCACGAAGAACTTCGCCACCCGACCGATGACCGGTGACGAGTACATCTCGAGCCTGCAGGACGGTCGCGAGATCTGGCTTCACGGTGATCGCGTCAAGGACGTCACGACGCACCCCGCGTTCCGGAATCCGATCCGCATGACCGCAAGGCTGTACGACGCTCTACATACGGGCGAGCACGTGGACGCCCTGACCGTTCCGACGGACACGGGCAACGGCGGCGTCACCATGCCGTTCTTCCGCACTCCGACGTCCTCGGCTGATCTGCTCAAGGAACGCGACGCCATCGCGACGTGGGCACGTATGACCTACGGCTGGATGGGCCGCTCCCCCGACTACAAGGCAAGTTTCCTGGGAACCCTCCACGCCAACAAGGAGTTGTACGCACCGTTCCAGGACAACGCCGAACGCTGGTACCGCGAATCGCAGGAGAAGGTTCTGTACTGGAACCACGCGATCATCAATCCCCCGGTGGATCGCCAACTTCCACCGGACGAAGTCGGCGACGTCTTCATGAAGGTGGAGAAGGAAACCGACGCAGGTTTGATCGTCAGCGGCGCCAAAGTGGTCGCCACCGGATCGGCGATCACGAACTACAACTTCATCGCTCACTACGGTCTGCCGATCAAGAAGAAGCAGTTCGCCCTGATCTGCACGGTACCGATGGACGCGCCGGGTGTGAAGCTGATCTGCCGCACCTCGTACACCGAACATGCTGCGGTGATGGGCAGTCCGTTCGATTATCCGCTGTCGAGTCGCATGGACGAGAACGACACCATCTTCGTCTTCGACAAGGTGTTGGTTCCGTGGGAAAACGTCTTCATGTACGGCGACGTCGACCGGATCAACGCATTCTTCCCTCAATCGGGCTTCCTGCCGCGCTTCACCTTTCAGGGCTGCACTCGCCTGGCCGTCAAACTCGACTTCATCGCCGGACTGTTGATGAAGGCACTCGAAGCCACCGGCGCCGGCGGCTTCCGCGGAGTCCAGACCCGTGTCGGTGAGGTGATCGGGTGGCGAAACCTCTTCTGGTCGTTGACCGAATCGATGGCACGCGATCCCGAACAGTGGGTCGGCGATTCGGTGATCCCGAAGCTCGAGTACGGCCTCACCTATCGAATGTTCATGATTCAGGGGTACCCGCGGATCAAGGAGATCATCGAACAGGACGTCGCGTCGGGCTTGATCTACCTGCCTTCGAGTTCACTCGACTTCAAGAGCCCGGACGTGCGTCCGTACCTCGACAAGTACGTTCGCGGTTCCGACGGCATCACCGCCGTCGACCGCGTGAAAGTCATGAAGGCGCTGTGGGATTCGATCGGGACCGAGTTCGGCGGCCGACACGAACTCTACGAGCGCAACTACTCCGGCAATCACGAGAACGTCAAAGCGGAACTGCTGTTCGCAGCCCAGAATCGTGGACACGCAAGTTCCATGAAGGGACTGGCCGAGCAGTGCCTGAGTGAATACGACCTCGACGGCTGGACGGTCCCTGACCTCATCGGCAACGACGACGTCTCGTTCTTCAAGAACCGGTAGCTCACGCGGTACGAATACTGCACCCTTGGTCAGGACTAGGCAATTGCCTAGTCCTGACCTGAGACACACGATGTCAAGGTGAATCAGCTGGAGTACGCCCATGACGGATATGTTTCTCGATTCGAAACCCAGAAACTACTGTGCGAGTTGGGTTGCGGGTGGCAAGCGACGTGCAGGATCGAGGGTTCAGCGGGCAGTCGGGAGTTCGACGGCGCCGTTTTCGAGGAGAACGTGTGCGTCGATCATCTGACCGCCCCGTTCGACGTAACCCATCAGGTTCGCTCCGGACCCCCAGCCGAGCAGTCGCTGTACCTCTTCGGAAAGATCAAGCAGTTTTTCACGCGGGATTGACAGGTATTGGTTCTCTTCCTGACGTAAGCAGGCGAGGTCGAATGCCATCGTCAAGCCGGTCCGTGGCGCCTCGGACGAGTTGTTACCACCGCCGTGGTACGTAGAACCGGTCCAGATGAGGGCAGCACCGGCCCGCATTACGGTCGGCGCCGCTTCGGCTTGTTTCGGGCCTCGTTGGTCGTCCCACCGATGGCTTCCGGGTATGACGAGGGTGCCGCCGTTTTCTGCTGTGAAATCGCTGACCGCCACCATGATCTGCAGTCGGCCCTCGCGTCCGTAGTCGGGGTGGCGCCACAGAAAGCTCGTGTCGTCTCGATGGAGACGCTGGGCACCCTGCCCTGGGTGGATTTCGATTGCCTGAGTGACACCGATCTGGATATCAGGCGTGATTTCGATCTGGTCGTCTCCGACCCAGACGGACAGGGGCACCTGAAGGATCTTCTTGGCGGCCCCGTAGTAGAGCGGGTGGAGCGCGATCTCGGGCATGAGGTCGATCCGACCGAACAGCCCTCCTGCTCTTCGCGTTTGGGTTCCGGCGAAGAATTCGTCTTCTCCGTAGCCGGTGCTTTCAAGGACGGGGCCAAGTTGGGCGCGCAGCTCGTCGAGCTGGGGGGTGTCGAGGAAATCTTCGACGATGACACCGCCGTCGCGGTGGATCACGTCGACGATCTCGTCGACTGTTGTTGTCGAGGGCAGGGCGGTGAGGTGATTGGCCATGGTTGTCATTGATGTCTCCTTAGATTGCGGATTGAGGGTTGGCGGAGAGTGTTTCGATTTGGGCGAAGATGCCCTTGTCCCCGTGCCCGGCTGCGCATGCACGTTGCAAGTTGTCGAGATTCGCCGTCATCAGAGCGGCGCGTTGGCCTGCTCGCTGCATCGATTGTTGCCAGGCTTCTACTGCGGCTGCGTATACGTTCAAGGTTGCCTGATCGGTCTCGTACTCTCCGGATTCGAACGCTTTGAGTGCTTCGTGAAGGAGTTCGAGAAGTTTGTCGGTCCACAGGTGCAAACTGTGGCGCATCTCCGCGATCGCGACGTCCTCGGACCGCACGTACGCTGCTGCTTCGTGGAAGGCACCGAGCGCGACGTTGAAGAATGCGCCTGCCATGGCCGCGTCGATCACGTTGGCGGCACCGGGACGGGCTCCGACATATCGTGATTGGGCGGCGATGGGTGTCAGAAGGCTCTGGACGTCCTCCCACACGTCCTCGTCTCCGGAATAGTTGATCCCTGAACTTTCGGTTCCGATGTCCTCCGGGTATGCAGCTATGGCTCCGTCGAGGTACCGAGCGCCTCGCCCTGCGATCCACTCGGCGAACTGGTTCGCTTCCTCCGGCGTACCGGTTGCGGTGTTGACGATGATTTTTCCGGCAATCGAATCTGCTTCTGTAACGACATCTTTGGCGATCTCGTAGTTCAGGAGACTGATGACGATTAGCGGGCTGGCCGCAATCGCAGATTGTGGAGATTCGGCGACTGTGGCTCCAGCCGCAGCGAGGGGTAACGCTCTGTCGGCGGTTCGATTCCACACCGTCACCTTTGTCCCGCTGCGTATGAGCGCCTGAGCGAGAGCTGTTCCCATCAAGCCGGTGCCGAGTATTGATACGTCCATGTTGTTCATCCTTTGCCTGTCGTCAGTGCACGGAAGTCGGACTTGCGGAATAGCCTGGTGCGCAACCAGTATTCGATTGTGCTGGCCGGCCACAGGGTGTCGATTCGACCGTCAGCGGATTGATACCAGCTGTCGCAGCCACCCGATGCCCATACAGTTCGGCGCATGCGTTCTTGGGTGGCGGCGTAGCTGCCTGTCTGGACGGTGCGATCGAGTTCGAGGGCAGAGATACTTTTTCGGCGCATGTACTGCACTGCCGAAGCGATGTATCTGGCTTGTGCTTCGATCATGAAGATGATCGAGTTGTGACCGAGACCGGTATTCGGGCCGTTGAGGAACCACAGGTTCGGGAACGCGGCGGATGCAAGCCCGAGCTTTGTTGCGGCGCCCTCGCGCCAACTGTCGGAGAGTTCGACTCCTTCGCGGCCGAATACTTTCATCGGTGCCAGGAAGCTGGTTGCCTGGAATCCGGTCGCGAAGATCAGGGTGTCGACTTCGTGTTCCGCTCCCTCTGAGTCAATGATCGAATGCGGGCGGATCTCGGAAACCCCCGAGGTGTTCAAGTGCACATTTTCCCGTTGCAGCGCGGGGTACCAGTCGTCGGATATCAAGCGACGTTTACAGCCGGGATCGTAATCTGGGGTGACCTTCTGCCTCAAGTCCGAATCCGGCACTTGCTGTTGAAGATTGGCGAGCGCCTGGGATCGGTACTGTTCGACGAGTTTGCGATTTCCGAGGAAGGCGCTGGCGAGCTTTTCGAATGCCCAGTAGGTCCGCCATCGCAGCCACCGTTGACGATAAGGACGCCGTGAGAATCTTTCGCGGGTGGCGGGCGACAGCGCGGCATCACCACGTGGCATGACCCAGTTGGGTGATCGCTGAAACACATGCAGGGTCTCGGTGTGCGGGGCGATTTCGGGGACGAACTGGATCGCACTGGCGCCGGAACCTATCACCGCGACACGCCTTCCCGACATGTCGAGGTCATGTCGCCACTTGGCGGAGTGGAATGCGGCACCCTCGAATGATTCCAGTCCGGGTAGCTGCGGGATGTACGGATTACTCAAGCCCCCTGAGCCGTTGACGACAACGGCCGCCGTCACTGATTCGCCGGATGCGAACTGGATGTTCCACCGGAGCCGGTCCTCGTCGAACCGCATTTCGGAGACCTCGACACCGAAGCGAATGTGCGGCAGCAAATCATACTGCGCAGCAACAGATCTGAGATAGTCGAGCAGTTCCGACCATGGCGGGAAGATACGGGTCCAGTTCGGGTTCTGAGCGAAGGAGTAGGAATACAACACGCTGGGCACATCGCAGGCTGCCCCTGGGTATGTGTTGTCGCGCCAGGTTCCGCCGACATCGTCGGCGCGTTCGTACAGGACGAAGTCGTCGATGCCCTTCTTCTTCAGTTCGATCGCCATGCACAGCCCGGAAAACCCGGTTCCGATGATCGCGATGTGGCCGTCGTTGACCCGTGATGACATGTGCTGTGCCTTTGTTCAGAGATGGATCCACGTCGACTTCGTCGACGTGAATTTGTCGAGTGCATGGATGCTCTTGTCCACACTGTGGCCTGAGAGTTTGCGACCGCCGAAGGGGACGGAGAGATCCCCTTCCTCGTAGCAGTTCACCCAGACAAGACCTGCGTCGATTTCGCGCGTGAGCCGGTGGGCTCGTGTGAGATTCGACGTCCACACCCCCGCTCCGAGACCGAACGGTGTGGCGTTAGCCAACCTGACGGCGTCAGCGTCGTCAGTGAAACGGGTGACTGCGAGGATCGGTCCGAAAACTTCTTCGATGAACAGGCGGTGCTCGGCCTGAACATCGGTGAACACGATCGGATCCAGGTACGCCCCCGAACCTGCTCGTTCCTGCAGCGAACCGTGGGCGAGCGTTGCGCCTTCTGTGTGAGCAGTTCTCGCGTGTTCGAGGACGTCCGCGCGATGCGCCCGACTCGCGACGGGCCCGATGTGGGTATCGGGATCGAAAGGGTCACCGACAGTGCAGCGCTTGATTTCCGAAACCACCTCGGCGACGAATTGATCCGCGATCGTTTCCTCGACCAACAAGCGAGCACCTGCAGTGCACATCTGTCCGGCGTTGAAGGTAATTGCCCACGCCACGGTGCGCGCTGCAACGGCGAGGTCCGGAGCATCGGCGAATACCAACTGTGGGCTCTTGCCGCCGAGTTCGAGATGAACGGGTTTCGCATTCGACTCACCCGCGTAGATCAGCAGCTGTTTGCCGACATCCGGTGATCCGGTGAAGGTGAGACAGTCGACGCCGTTGTGGCGAGCAAGGGCAGCTCCGGCCTGTCCACCGCTACCTGTGACAACTTGCAGCACGCCGTCGGGAAGTCCTGCAGCCGAACCCAGCTGAGCCAAGCGAAGCAAGGACAACGGTGACTGTGTAGCGGGCTTGATGACCATGCTGTTGCCTGCAAGCAACGCAGGGGCGATCTTCCAACTACTGAGAGTGAGTGGGAAGTTCCATGGGGTGATCGCCGCGACCACCCCCACCGGCTCACGGCTCACCAACGCGACCGCATCGATCAGGCCGCGTGGCGACTCGTCGTAGAGTTTGTCAGCCAGTTCTCCATACCAGCGGAAGGTGTTCTCGACGGCGCGCAGCTCGATATCACGTGCCACCTGGATCGGCTTACCCATCTCGAGTGTGATGAGCGCAGCGAGTTCGTCGCGGTGCTCGTAGACGAGCTCTGCCCACCGCTGCAGTACCGCACCACGCTCGTGCGCACTGATCCTCGCCCACCGGCCATCGAGAAACGCCGCGCGAGCACCTTCGACGGCTCTGTCGACGTCGGCGTGAGTGGCCAGCGGGACGCTGGTTACGACGGTGTCGTTATGCGGGGACAAGACATAGTGGCGCTCACTCCCGTCACCGTTGAACCATTGACCGTTCAGCCACATAGCCGATGGTGCTTCGATTGACGTCGCGAATCGTGTCCATTCCTCGCGGGTGTTCATGTGCGTTCCGTTTCCGAGTAGAGGGTCGGCATTTTTTCCGTTTCTGGGAGGAGCGGCTTGCCGGCATGAATCGGTGGGACGCGGCCTGCCCATGGGACGGCTTCCTCGAGTTGCGCGGCCACGGCAAGCAACAGATCGTCACGGCCGGGAGCTGCGGCGAGCTGCACTCCGATCGGCAGTCCGTCACACATTCCTGTGGGGATGGAGATAGCCGGTTGGCCCGTGACGTTGTAGATGGCAGTAAAGGGCGAGTACTTCGCCAAGGTGTCCACCCACTCGCCGGCGGTGATACCCCGCCGGTTGGAGTCGAGTTCGCCGACGTGCCAGGCGGTCGTCGGTGTGGTGGGCGTGAGAGTGAGGTCGAAGAATTCGAAGAAGCTCGCCGTGCCACGGGTCAGGTGATTCTGGTAGCGGCGGGCGCGGGCGATGTCCGCCCATTCCACGGTGAATCCGTGACGAACCATGGCGGCAGTCGAGCTCTCCAGCGAGGAGTACATGTCCTCGATGGCGCGTACTCCGGTCAGTGCGCGCATGGACTCTGCGATCGACGCAGACCAGAAAGTGAGATTGAGATCCCGAAACAGTTCGGGGTCAACATCTGGTGCCGCATTCTCGACGTGGCCGCCGAACTGTTCGAGCAAGCGCGCGATGCGCATCACCTCGGCTGTCACGGCGGGGTCCGCAGCGTGACGACTGCCGGGTGATTCGGTCGACACAGCGATCCGGAGGCCTTTCGGTCGCCGGCCGACTGCTCGGCTGTAGTGGCCGGGGCTTCGACGCGGCTGAAAGTACCGGTCCCCCGGTGCGCTGCCGTGCACTACGTCCATCAACGCGGCGGCGTCGCGAACTGTCCGGGTGACCGCGAACTCAGTCGTGAGGCCGAAGAGCGGTTCATCCGAATCCGGGCCGGGTGGAACGAGCCCGCGGGTCGGTTTGAGTCCCACCACCCCGCACAGTGCGGCAGGGATTCTTATGGATCCGCCGGCGTCGTTGGCGTGCGCCCACGGCAAGGCCCCGGCGGCAACGAGCGCCGCGGAGCCACCGCTGGATCCACCGGCGACCCGCTGTGGGTTCCAGGGGTTGCGGGTAGGACCGTTCACTGCCGATTCCGTCGTTGCGCTGAATCCGAATTCTGGTGTGGCAGTGCGACAGGTCACGGACAGTCCGGCAGCGCGCCACCTAGCCATCAGATCGGAGTCACGTGTGGCGATATAGCCTGCGGTTGCTGCGCTACCGTTCTCGTTCGCTATCCCCGCCGCAGTGCACAGGAGATCTTTGAGCGCGAACGGAACTCCGCTGAAAGGACCGGATGTGGAATACGTCGGTGGTGGGTCGAGTGGAGGACCGACGGTGGCACCGAGGTGCGTGTCGACGTGGGAGATTGCAGCTAGTGCGGCTTCGCGCACTTCAGCAGGGGTTACTTCTTTCCGGTCGAGTCGACATTTCAGATCCGTGGCGTCCATGTCCGAGTATTCATGCAACTCCATCGAGCACTTCCTTTCGCGCGAGAGCGACCTGGACCAACCATGCGAAGACGGGGTCCTTCCGGCGCCATTCCGGATGCCATTGGACGCCGACGATCGGTCTCCCGCGCATCTCCACCGCTTCGACGACACCGTCCGGAGCCCACCCGCTGGGAGTGAGGCCCGGGCCGAGCCGGTCCACTGCTTGGTGGTGCAAGGAGTTGACCTCTACGTGTGCGCCGTATATCTCGAACACCGTCGAATCAGTGGCGATCCGTACGGGGTGGGTCTCCTCGGCTATGCCCAGTCCTGGTGACTTGTGGTTGATGTCTATGGTCGGAAGATCAGGCACGAGCGTGCCTCCCAATGCCACATTCAGCATCTGCATCCCGCGACAGACACCCAGCAGTGGAGTACCGAGTTCTACTGCACCCGATATTAATTCGATCTCATACGCATCTCGACGCGGGTCACTGTCCGGGTCGGTGGGCGCGGCGTCGATACCCAGTGTTTCGGGGTGAACATCCTGCCCACCAGAGATGACTATTCCGTCGAGCCGCTCAATCAGGTCGATTCCGCTTGCCTCATAGGGAATTTGGACGACCAGGGCGCCTTCGGACGACAGCCGGGTGGGAAAATCAGAGTAGTGCATGTCGAACTCGAGAGGGCGGTACCGAGGTTCGACGGCCAGGCGTTCCGCGCTCGAGCGCCGACCGGTCACTCCGATCAATGGGCGACGCGCACGCTCAGGCGAATTCGACGACGACACGATTCACCCCTCCTTCACGAAGCGCTGCGATTCCTGTGTTGATCTCGCCGAAGGGGACTCGCAACGAGATCATCTCGTCGAGTTCGAGTCGGCCCTGGACGTACAGCTCGGCCAATCGCGGAATATCGGTCGGGAATTGGTTCGACCCGAGGAGGGAGCCTTGCAATCGCTTCTCCTGGAAAAACAATTCCGACGCTGTGATCCGCAGCGGCTCGTCATCAGGAACCATGCCGAGGACCGTGGCCACTCCGCCGGGAGCGAGCATCGAGAATGCCTGCTCGACAGTGACTCTGCGGCCGATCGCCTCGAATGAGTAGTCCACCCCACCCGGACACAACGCGCGTACGGCGTCGACTGGTTCGATCTCAGCCGCGTTCACTGACGCAGTCGCCCCGACTCGAAGAGCCTGATCGATACTTCGCTGGTCCACATCGATCGCGATGATCCGGGCCGCGCCGGCTAGCCGGGCGCCCTGAATTACCGAAAGCCCCACGCCTCCACAACCGATGACGGCAACCGACGACCCTGGTTCGATGCGAGCACTGTGCCAGACCGCCCCGACGCCAGTGATGGTGGCGCACCCGAGCAAACTCGCGCGATCGAGAGGTACCGAATCGTCGACGCGGACGACGCTGTTCTCGTGCACGAGCATCTGTTCGGCGAATCCACCGATGCCACCCATTCGTCCCACTGCGCGCCCGGCCTTGGTCGTCAACGCCGGCTGGGGCCGCGAGCGGAGGCGGGAATGATTGGAGCAGAGGGTGAGTCGACCTGCAATGCAGTATCGGCATCGGCCACAAAAAGCTGTCATGCACGTCACGACGTGGTCGCCAGGCGCTACAGCCGTGACGTCTGACCCAACCGATTCGACGATGCCCGATGCCTCGTGACCGAGCACCTCCGGAAGTTCTGTTCGCCAGAGCGCGTCCACGTAGTGCAGATCGGTATGACACAGCCCGACGGCTGCTGTACGTATGCGAACTTCTCGAGGTCCGGCCACGTCGATGTCGAGTTCTTCGAACTCGAGCCGACCAGGGGCAGCGTTCAGTATTGCTGCTTTCATCTTCAGACCTGTCCTCGTTGTCAGACGTGCTCGAAGTAGCGTTCGAGCTCCCAGTCGGAGACTCCTGCGGCCGGGTCTCCCCCAGTGGTGAAGAACTGCAACCATTCCCACCGGCGCGTGCCGATCCAGTACTCCACCAGCTCTCGCCCCAAAACCTCCGTCAGGTTTACATCGCCACTCAATTCCGCGATCGCTCGAGAGAGGCTGGCTGGCAACTTCGGGGTTCCCGGCGGCAATCCCCAGGCCATGACGGTGCATTCGAGGCCAGGATCGCTGTGATCGCGCAGACCGATCAGACCGCCGGCAAGGAACGATGCCATCGACAGATAGATGTTCACGTCCGCCGACGGGACGCGATACTCGACACGAGAGAGCTTCTCGGTCGTGCAGACGGCTCGAACGGCCGCACTCTTGTTGTCAACACCCCACGTGACGGTGGTGGGAGGTCCGTCGAATTCTGCGATTCTGCGGTATGAGTTCACGGTCGGATACTGGAAAGAACTGGCCGCCGCCATTGTGTCGAGGACGCCACCGATGAAGTTCCGCATCGTCTCCGACGGGCGCGAGGGCTCAACTTCATCGAAGAAGGCGTTCCGTCCGTCCTGTTGAAGCGAAAGGTTGATGTGAGCGCCCTGCCCGAACTGGTCCGGCGACCACCGAGCCATGAAGGTGATGGTGCGACCGTGCTCGTAGGCGACTTCCCGCATGATCTGCTTCGTTCGTACGTACCAGTCCGCTGCGGTGAGAATGTCGGTCGGTGGGAGATTTACTTCGATTTGGCCATGCGCGGACTCGTCTGCCCAGCCTTCCCAAGGGATTCCGGCCCGTTCGATGCGGTCAGCTATTGCGTCCATGAGCGTCGTGTAGTCCCGTGATCTGCTCAACAGGTAGATCGCGCCCTGGGTACCGCCGAGTGGATGCAGGTTCGTGAAACGCTGTTCGCGGGCCTGCTCGATCGACTCTTCGAACACCGTGGCCTCGATCTCCACGGCCGCCTTACCTGTAAATCCAAGCTCGGCAAGCTCTTTGACCACACGTGCGAGCGTGGATCGCGAACACACCGGAAGCGGTGCCCCGTGTTGATCGACCAGATCACACATCACCGTGGCGAGACCTGGTAGTGATGCGTCGGTTGACAGAGTCGTAAGGTCGGGACGAAGGAAGACGTCGTGCATCTCACCGCGCCAATCACCGAAATCGAATCCGAGCTGAGCGGTGTTCCCGAGATCGACTGCGAGGGCGATATCAGCGAATCCCCAGCCCGATTGCGCTCCGGACTCAAACTTTTTGGGTGACAGATGTTTTCCGACCAAGGCACCATCCAACGTCACGGTTTGTGCGCGAATCGTGCGAACGGAATTGTTGCCGATCCATTCACCGAGGTTCGTCGTGTCAGACATGGAGGACCGCCTTCATTGATGCTCCCGCGACGACCGACAATTGTCGGTTCGTGCCTTTGATGTAGAACTTCCCTGCGCGCAGGGAATAGACGAACAACTCGAAACCCGCTAGCAGTCGACGTAGATCCATCTCGAGGCCGTGAATTTCATACGCATCCGTTGTCGGCCCCACGTGCACGGCTGCGCCCGTGTCGAGAGCAGCCAATGACAATCCGGGCATTCCAGGCAGGCCCGAAGCTTTCTCCCAGAATTCACACGCTGCGATGTCCAGCGTCGGTGGCTCTGGTTCGATAAGAGGGGTTAACGGGGCAACATTCGCAGTGCCCGCCAGGGGCTGGTCCTCGGATATCGCCAGTTCGTCGACGCTGATTCCGACAACCGGAACTGTCGACCCCTCGGGGCTACTGACGTGCACGCCGGTTGCTGTTCGAGTCAATCGCGCGCTTTGCGGATCACTGGTCGACTGCAGGTCGACCTCGGGGGGCATTGCCTCGAGAGCTTTCCTGCCTGAGTCGGAATCGAGAGCAACGCGCAGGCGGGTCACGACAGCTCGTACCAACGGGGGTGGGTCGAACTCCATCGTGACGGCGACGTCGGGCGCACACCGGGTATGGGATTCATCGGGTCGCGGTGGATCTGTATCCACCCGCTCTCGGATGTCGGTCATGGGGTGGTCCCTCCAGTTTCGGGGCATGGGGCAAGCGATTTGGTTGCGCGTCAGAGAGGCGCGGTTTTGTGCGATGTCGCAGCTCTCGCCCTGGTGTGATCTGCCAAGCGCTATAGTCGAGCAATGAAGTCAGTCACATGACTAACTCATGTGACTGAGATTATGGCGGATCGGAGCTAGCGTCAATAGGCAAACTGCAAGAGATCCCGAAGAGCGGCAACGACGCACCCGGAACGCACCGGGCAGATATAAGGAACGACCAGGGTGTCACGCACGCTGAGTGACATCGATACGCTCGACCCCTGGAGGCCCACGACAACGAGAAGGTGAACGGTAAAGCGAATGGCGTATCTGACAGCATCCGAGCGGCGGACTGCGATCGTCAAGGCCGCCGCCCGAGTCATCATTCGCGACGGACTGGCCGCGGCGACCACCCGCCGCATCGCCGACGAAGCCGGAGTCAACCTCGCTGCGTTGCACTACAGTTTCGACGGCAAAGGAGAGATCTATACCGCCGTGGACGACATGTTTCGTGCCACCACGGTGGGATCACGCCTGGTACCGACAACTGGCTGGACACGTCAAGAGATCATCCGTTCATTGCTCGAACGCTTCCAAGATCTTCTCCACACCGATCGAGACGTCCCGATCGCCCAATACGAGCTGCTGCTGTGGGCGCTGCGCAATCCCGACAAGGCCGAACTCGCCAGAGCCAGCTACACGACGTACATATCCGCCTTCGCCGATGAGCTTCGGCACGCAACCGACATCGCCGGCAGCGACGCCACACTGCTCGCCCGCTACACGATCGGCGCAATCGACGGAATCTACATGCAAAATCTCGCAACTGGCGCGACCGGAGTGAGCGCACCCGAACTCGACGCCATCTCGTCCGCAATCGTCGGCATCATCGATTCGATCCACCCGCCCCGCTAGAGTTTTCCCGTTTCCCACCCGGCGTTGCAATCGACAGCGCCGGGCCACAGTCGTGCCCGTAATCATCCGAATCCCGCAGCTGCATCCAAGGAATTTTCCGGAACTCATTGACGAACAGCAAGGGCGAAGCTAATCTCAGTCGATCGACTCAGTCATGTGACTGACATCACCATCTCCTGAGGGCTATCCCGATCCTCACACGCGCGATCGCGGCCGATCCCGGCATATAGCCCCTGCCCGCACTCGACAGTGCACAAATTCAAGGACGCACATATGAATCACTCGTCGAATAATGCTGTAGCACAGACTGATACGGATTCCATCAACCTTGAATCCGGCCATCTCAGCCGCCTTCAACTGACCTCGCTGGCCATCTCGTCAATGATCCCTGCCGTCGGCATGGCGTCGTTTCCAATGCTGCTGGTACTCAACGCAGGACTCGGTGGTTGGGTCGCTGCTCTGCTCGCAGCGCTGACAGTCATCTGCGTCGGCAGAGCAGTAACCGTCTTCGCTAGCCGGTATGTCGCCTCCGGATCGCTCTACTCCTACGCCGGCGAAGTATTCGGGCGATGGGCACAGTCACTGATCGGAGCCTCGTTGTTCCTCGGGTATCTGGCGATGGTCGCAAGCATTTTGCTGGTCATCGGCGCGTACAGCGGTAGCTTTCTGCAATCTATCGGCATCGACGGCGGCCTCGATCGCCCTGCACAAATCGCGATCTACCTCGCCTCCGCAGCAATTGTCGCGGCGATCACCTGTCGCGGCCTAGATGTTTCGATCGTAATCGCGGTCCTACTCACCGCGATTTGTCTTCCACTGTTGCTGGCCATTACCGGGGCGAGTGCGATTCACACTGGTCTACATCTGCAGGAACAACTGACTCTTCAGGGCGCGTCCGTCAGCGGGATCGTGGCCGGCATCGCATCCGGAACTGCGTTCCTGGTCGGTTTCGAGGGGAGCGCGGCCCTGGCCGCGGAGACCCGCGACCCGAAGAAGAATGTGCCGGCCGCCGTGATGAGTGTTCCCATCGTGCTTGGAACCTTGTACGTGATCGCAACCTTCCTACAGGCACCAGGAATCACGGAGACGTCCGACCAAATCCTTTCCGGCACATCATCCCCCGCCGCCCTGGCCGAGAATGCGGGCTTACCGACCGCAATGGGACAAATGACGGACCTCGTTGTCGCCGTAGCGACCTTCGCCGCACTGATCGGATTCGTCAACTACGGATCCCGCTTCGTCGCCACTCTGTCAGCCGAAAAGCTTCTACCACAAAGGTTCACACGCATACACTCCCGATTTCACAGCCCTGTTTCCGCAATCCTGCTGATCATTCTCGGTGGCCTCTTCGGCATTTGCACTTTGGTGATCGGCGCCACGGGCCCACTTCCTTCCATCTATAACGCAGTGTCAACTCTGGTCGTCTATTTCTGGGTGAGCCCATACGTCGTCATCAGCATCGGCGCCGTGATGCTCCTCTTCCGCGAGCGCGCAGCCACCGCCGTGACAATCGCAGCACTGATCGCCGGTGCCGTCGCAACCTCATGGATCTATCTCAACGGAATCTTCTTCCCCGCACCGTCTCCAGTCAGTGCGATGTCCTACGTTGCGCTCGCAACCATCACGCCGGCCACTATCGCCTTTTACCTGATGGGGCGTCGAAGCCACGCTGACGCCTCCCAGCCGCCACCTCACCTGAACTCGGAACGAGCGACGGCCCGAGAGCAGTAGACGAACCTCAAATTCAAGCACCAAACCGGCTTCCCCGTCGCGAGGCACGGGCCCACCGGTGCATGAAGACCACGCCGCCTAACCTGCACTGGAACTAAAAGCGGAAGCGCCGTCGGCGCCAATTTGCTCGAGTTGGATCAGTGGGCCAAAGACATGGTCCTTGAAGCCGTCGCTACGTCGCGTACGCGTCATCCTTCGGGCACAACCCTTCGGCTACAACGCGTGCGCGGCAGCCAACAACGCTGTGGCGCATGGAATGCCCTTCGACCATGCACTCACTGACGGAGACCTTCGGATTGATACTGAGCGTTCCGGATTCCTGATCAACACCGAATTCGGAGTCCTCGGTATCAGTCCGACATCAGGACCCACATACTCGAACACCGGCCGACCTGGGCGGAAATACACACTATGCCCAGGCCTGCTGCCAGCCCTGGAATCCTGGGTCATGACTGACGCCGACGGCCATGATCCAATGTCGAGGCGTTCGACGCGGCTGATTCCGTACGCGGCAAAAGAATCGCAGGCATGTTCTCAACCGCTCAATATCGGAACGCCCTTTCTGGGAACTCGTGTTCGGGGTCATCGGCTCGCGAATGCTCGAGCGCGGTGCCCACGCCCGACATGCGAACATTCGCATACTCGACTTTGACAATCATTTACATTAAGCAGTAGATCTATACCCATGCACCTCAACACCCGCATGTCGCGGCGCCTCACCCTTGCCACATCAGTAGGCCTCTCACTCGCCCTCGTTACGGGTTGCTCGTCCGACAACAAGGACTCCGCCCAGTCCGAAACCACGACCACGACGTCGGCCGCACCAACCGAACAGGCCTCGGCAACACCACGTCTCGCCGTGTCGTACGACGGCGGCGTCCTGGTGCTGGATGCAACTTCCCTCGACGTGGTCGGCGAGACCGAGATCGCTGGCTTCACCCGACTCAACCCGGCCGGCGACGGTCGCCACGTCATGATCTCTGCCGGCGAAGCATTCAAGGTGCTCGACACCGGCACGTGGTCTTCGGCTCACGGTGATCATTCTCATTACTACACAGCCGATCCCGCGATGTCCGAGGTCGAGTTCGCAGCCAACGAACCCGGACACGTTGTACGCCATGCCGGAAAAACCGTTCTCTTCAACGACGGCTCGGGACTCGTCGAGATCTTCGATCCGGCGCAGTTGGCAAAACGCCAACCCCGCGTCGAGACGTACACCACGCCAGAACCCCATCACGGCGTTGCGGTCGCACTTGCCGATGGCAGCCTGTTGACGACCATCGGAAATTCTGAGTCCCGCAACGGCATTGCCATCCTCGATGCCGACCGCCGGGAAATCCTGCGCAACGAACAGTGCCCCGGTGTCCACGGCGAAGCAGTCGCTGCCGGCGAAGCCATCGTGCTGGGCTGCCAGGACGGGTTGCTCGTGTACAAGAACGGAGCGATCACCAAGGTCCAGAGTCCGGATGCATACGGCCGCATCGGAAATCAGGCAGGCTCGGAGGAGTCGGACATCGTGCTGGGTGATTACAAGACCGACAAGGACGCCGAACTCGAACGTCCGCAACGGGTCTCACTGACCAACACGACGACGTCCGAACTCAAGCTCGTCGACCTCGGCACCAGCTACACCTTCCGCTCACTCGGCCGCGGACCACACGGAGAGGCACTGGTGCTCGGCACCGACGGCGCCATCCACGTCATCGACCCGAACACCGGCGTCGTCACCAAGAAGATCGCCGTCATAGACGCATGGACCGAGCCCACCAAATGGCAAGAGCCCAGGCCCGCGCTCTTCGTAGAAGATCACACCGCTTACGTCACCGACCCAGCGTCGAAGAAGTTGATCGCAGTCGACCTCGAGGACGGCAGCATCCTGACCGAGACCACTCTCGATCACGCCCCCAACGAATTGACCGGTGTCACCGGCTGATTCAGATCCTCACCTCAGGCCCCCATCTCACACCGAGATGAGGGCCTGAGCCGTTCTCGTGCTTCGCCTACTGACCAGGGAATCTCATACCCAGGCAGTCCTCGAGGTGCTACGACGCGCGCCTCAGAGAATCGAAGCCGTTGTCGCCAGCTCTGCTGGAGCTGAGCGATGAGCAGGACCACGATTGACCGCGGCACAAGTCAGCATGGAATAACTCCGTGTGGAGGTTCGTTGGAGATGGTGTCGGTGTTCGGTTCTTTGCCCCGGGTACCACCCCAGAATTGCCACTTCGAGTGGCCACTTGCCGAGAGGCGCAAGACGGGCACCGACGCGCTGGAGCCGCTGGACACCTGCAGGTGTCCGGCGGCTTCGTCGTGTCCGGGGTCGGACCTCGGTCCGTGACGGTCGAGGTCCACGATGTCGACCGCCGAATCTGCAATAACCGAAAACGCGTGGTTTTCCTACCGGAGGGTGGACACTCGATCATGCGCCAAAGCAGCTATGACCGTCCCTCTGCCGACAGGGCACTCCGATGGCTACTGCTGACATGGGGCCTCGGCAACTCTGTGGTGTGGTGGATCCACCTTTCACGGCGAGGCAGTCGCGCAGTCGAGACGTCACCGATACAGCCGGGCCCGTTCGGGGAGGCCAACTGGCTCGATATGGGAGGTTTCCTCGCATATTCCTCGGCCGCAACCTTGTTGATCATCGCGATTTGGTACGTCGCGGCCCGCAGGTGATCCGCACCGATAGAGTCCATGACATGGACGCCCTTTCACAGTCCGAACGGGAGAATTCGCTAGAGACCGACCGACTGCTTCTGCGACCGTTCCGTGTGCCCGATGCCGTTGTCTTGCGGGAGCTCTGGGGTGAGCGCGATCCTCGTGTCCCACCGCATCGTCGGATCGATTCCGATGGTCGACCCTCCATCGGAGACATCGAGGACCAGATTCGCAGTCGCTCACACCAACCCGGTCTACTGGCGGTGGAGCGTAAAGGATCCCATGACGTCATCGGCTACTGCGGCCTGATCGAGACTGAGCACGGACCTGACGGAGAGCCTGAACTGGCATTCGAATTTCTCCGTAGGGCATGGTGTCAGGGATATGCGACTGAGGCCTCATGGGCGGTAATCCAATGGGCGCAGGCATCAGGCTATCGACGTCTGTGGGCCACGGTCCGTGACTGGAACGGCGCTTCTCGCCGTGTGCTGGAAAAACTCGTATTCGTGGCGACCGACCATGCGGAGCCTCACGAAATCCACGGGGACCTGCTGTTCACGACAAAGGCACTGTGACTGCCTCGGCGACACAGGACTCGATGCCGCAATGACGAAGGTGCTGCGACGCGGTGACTCGGAACGCGCGCCGCAGCACGGGGAGTAGCTAGGCCGGGTTTTCGCCGGCAGCGACGTCGAGGATCCACGTCACCCCGAACGCATCGGTGAGCATGCCGAAACCGGGGCTCCACGCCGCGGCGGCAAGACCCTCGATGATCGATGCACCAGCAGAGAGTTTGGCCCAGTAGTTCTGCACCTCTTCGAGGGTTTCACCGCGAACCGAGACGAAGAACGGTTGGTCAGTGATCGTGGTGCCGTTCTCGCGGTGTGTCGAGCCTGCGTTGCCGGCCGAGCCGCCCGACTGTCCAGGGATGTCGTATGCCATCACACAGAAGCCGTCCTCTGTCTCCACCTGGCCGAACACGACGTTCTCAGCGCCGGGCACCTCCTTGGGCATCCCGAAGTCGCCGTAGGTTGCGATCGTGACCTGGCCACCGAAGACGGACTGGTAGAACTCCAGAGCCGCGCGGGCGTCTCCGCGGAAGTTGAGGTGGGTCGTTGTCTTGATGCTCATGTCTGCTCCTGGTGCGAACGTCGCTCGGGTTTTCCCTGACGACGTCGACTCTCACAGCCGTATAGGACTGTTTTCGTCCTAGACTCGTCGTAGTCTCACCGCATGGCGACCACCACTCGACTCTTGAATCTGCTGTCCCTCTTGCAGACGAGACGCGACTGGCCGGGCGCTCTACTCGCCGAGCGGCTCGACATCAGCCATCGCACGGTCCGCCGCGATATCGACCGGCTCAGGGAGATGGGTTACCGCATTGCGGCGACCATGGGCCCGGACGGCGGATACCGACTCGACGCCGGCAGCGAGCTGCCACCCCTGCTGTTCGACGACGATCAGGTCATCGCACTGGCAGTTGCGCTGCAGGCGGCGACGCTGACCGGCGTCGGTATCGAAGAGGATGCGGTTCGAGCGTTGACCACTGTGCGGCAAGTGATGCCTTCGCGTCTGCGCCATCGCCTCGACGCGCTCACGTTCACCACGATTTCGGCCGGTTCCGGCGACGCAGACTCCGTGTCCCCAGAGGTGCTCGTAGCGATTTCCGCTGCAGTCCGCGGTCGCGAGGTGTTCCGCTTCGATTACTCGAACGACCAGTCAAACAACAGCGAAATAACACCCCCGCGCCGAGTGGAGCCGCATCATCTGGTGACCTCCAAGCGTCGCTGGTATCTCGTCGCGTGGGATCTCGCGCGAGACGACTGGCGAATCTTCCGCGCCGATCGCATCACCCCACGCACCCCGAACGGTCCCCGGTTCACGCCGAAGGAAATCCCCGGCGGCGACGTCAGCGAATACGTGTCCGCGCGCTTCAAAGGATCGGAACATATCAACAATTGGCCGTGCCATGGCAAGGTCGTTCTCCATCGACCAGCCAGTTATGTTCTTCCCTTTGTCGGGGAAGGCATCGTCGAAGATCGTGGCCCCGAGCAGTGCAGTCTCGAAGCCGGATCATGGTCTTGGACGGCGCTGGCAGCCTCCTTCAACCGATTCGACACCGACATCGATGTCGTCGGCCCGGCAGAACTTACCCACGCTTTCGCGCAACTCGCCGCCCGCAACGCCGCGACTGCTGAGAGTTAGTCAGTCGTCTCGAATGAGATCCAGGTCTCCAACGCAACCGTGCGCCCGCGGGTTCGTGATAACTTTCAAGTCCTCAGAGGACCTGAGGACTTGAAGACCTGAACGAAGGGATGCCCAAGGAGATGAAGAAGGGGCAAGTTGCATTTCTCACCGGCACACACGTCGTGAACGATCTGTACCAGGGGGCTGTGCCTGCGCTGTTGCCGTTCATGATGCTCGAACGCGGATATTCCTATTCCGCGGTCGCCGGAATCACGCTCGCCGCGACCGGACTATCCAGTGTCGTGCAACCTGCATTCGGCATGCTGGTCGATCGAAAGAGCCGAAACTGGCTGGTACCCACAGGTTTTGTGACGGCCGCAGCAGGCATTGTCGTGGCAGCGATGAGCACCACCTACATCGTCACTTGGCTGGCAATTGCCGTGGCCGGCATCGGCATCGCCGCATACCATCCTCCCGCCACAAATTTGGCACGCGCGGCTGGAGGTCATTCACAGAAAGCCATGAGCGTGTTCTCCGTGGGCGGTACGTTGGGCGCCTCGCTGGCGCCACCGTTTGTCACGCTCGTGGTTGGCTCACTCGGTTTGTCCGGCGGCTATCTACTCGCAGTTCCTGCAGTGGTGGCGGCTATTTGGTGGATGGTCGCCCAGTCGCGATCGGCCAACACGGGTGCGGCCGAGTCAGCCCAGTCGTTGAGTGCGCAACTGGCAGCGAACGGTCCCGTGTCAGACGATTGGCGCTCGTTCACACGACTCGTGCTGGTAACGGTCTGTTGGTCAATTCCGTACGTGACCACTCTGTCGTTGGTCTCACCGTTCGTGCTCAACGCACTGAACGGATCGTCCTCGAGCGCTGCAATCGTGTTGTCCTCCTTCACATTGGCAGGAGCGGCCGGAACGCTACTGGGAGGAGTCCTCGCGGACCGTCGTGGTCGACGCGCATCCATCCGACTCGGCTACCTGCTTGCGGTACCTTCACTGGCACTGCTCGCTGCCGCCCCGCACGTCGCAGTTGCCGAATTGGGAATCGTCTGTCTCGGATTTGCTATGTTCCTGCCCTTCGCGCCACAGGTGACATTGGCGCAGGACTACCTACCGAATCGCCCCGGCACAGCAAGTGGGGTGACGCTCGGACTCGCGATGTCCGTGGGGGGCATCGCATCTCCGCTGTTCGGCTACCTGGCAGATCACTTCGGACCGCGCATGGCGATCGGGGCGACAACTGCAGTGCTGTTCGTCGGCGCCGTCATCGCATTCACCTTGCGCGATCGACGACTCGACCCGGAAGACGAGACGGAGCGCGAACTGGACGTCATCGCCCTTCGATAAACCGAAAGACGGCCCCGTAGTCTGAAGATTCATCGGAGGACATGAAGTATTACTCGGTGAGCCGCTCCATTGCGGTTCACCGAGTCAGTCAGGAGCAGTCACATGGCAGTGCGCCAGATCAAGCAGCAGTCGCTGGTACAGAAAGCCGCGGACGAACTTGCGCGCCTCATCGGCGACGGCGAGTGGCCGGTCGGGACCAAAATCCCGAACGAACAGGCTCTGAGCACACTCCTCGGAGTCGGGCGTTCGACCGGCAGAGAGGCCGTTCGCGCACTGATTGCGTCAGGCCAGCTCTACTCGCATCAAGGGTCCGGCACCTACGTCATGTCCTCGACACCGGTCACAGAACTCGAGCGAGAACTCAAACGCTCGGACCGCCGCGAAGTCTACGAAGTACGCAGACTCCTGGAAGTGGAAGCGGGCCGCCTGGCTGCCATGCGCCGAACTTCGGCCGACGTCGATCTGTTACACGCAGCACTCGAAGCCCGTGAAAATGCCTCGACACCAACAGAATTTGTCGACGCTGACATGGAACTACATCGCGCCGTGGTGAATGCTGCGCACAACAGCGTGTTGTCGATGGTGTTCGATTCATTCATCGAAACGCTCCGCAACTCGGCCCTGGACGTGATCACCGACGTCGCGGCGCGAGACCCCGAATCGATCGACGACGAAGGCGCTGCCCACCGAGATCTAGTAGAAGCCATCGTCGCGGGTGATGCCGACGCCGCCAGCGCGGCAACGCGCAGGAACATGGACGGGCTCGACTGACCCTCTCTATCGTTGTCAGGCATGACGTCCACATCGCTCCCTCCACGGGGTCTCCGGATCGGTCTGTCCGCCATCGCGTGGCTAAACCTGCTCTCTGCGCTCGTAGGAATGGCGGGCCTGACGATCGGCGGCGGGATGGGCCTGCCTCCTGAGTGGATCGAGGGAACCGTCTTCCCTTCATATTTCTGGCCCGGAATCCTCCTCGGCGTTGTCGTCGGAGGCATCCAGGCCGCCGCGCTCTTCGCTCAGCACAACAGGTTCCGTCTGACGTGGGGCCTGCACGCGGCCGCCGGCCTGACCATGATGATCTGGATCTTCGTCGAGATCGCCATCGTTCTCGCCTGGTCGCCGCTGCAGGGCATCTTCTTCACCACCGGACTAGTCCAGACGATCCTCGCCGTTCTCGCACTCGGCGCCTGGCCTCGCCCCTTCCTCCAACGAGTCGAGTAATGACGGAACCTGTTCTCGAACAACAGAATCACGACGACCGGGCCCACCTCACCTTCTCGAAACAGCCCTTGACTCGAAAGCATGTTCGAGTATGATGGAAGGTGGAACGGGGGGTTCTCATGACGATCAACATCACCGAAGATACTGTCACCGACGTGGTCAACAGCTCCGCCGTGGGTGTGCGCGGACGATTGTGGCGGCTTCACCCCAGCGACGTCCGCGAGATCGCCATCACCGCGTCAGCGGAAATCCTTCGCCTGGAAGCCATTCGAGTGGCCGCCGTCGACACCCTGACGTTGAACCCGGACGAACAAGTACTCTGCTACCGCGGCACCGGACAATGGCTCGCGAACCACACCATGCTGCAGATCTCCACCGGCAGAAGAATCGCAGCCCTGGGAAAAGCGCTACGGTCGTTTCCCGAGATCGAAGACCAATTCGATGCCGGTGACCTCACTTTCGAGCACGCAGCACTGATCGTGGCGTTCTGCGAATCCCCACCCAAGGCAATGCCCGACGCCGCACTACCGTACTGCCGCGACACACTCCTCGCCGCAGCATCCGGAACCGAAGCAACCACCGTCAAACTGCGCTACGCCATCAGCGTCCTCGAGCACATGTTCGAATCCGACGACCCACCACCAAGCGAAGACACCGACCGCAACGAACTGCGCATCTCCCCCACCCTCAACGGAAGAGTCGCCGTCCGAGGCGATTTCGACGGAATGACCGGCGAAATGCTTCTCTCCGCCCTCTCCAACCTCTCCATGCCCACCCCCGCCGAAGACGGCACACCCGACAAACGACCCGCCGCCACACGCAACGCAGACGCCATGGCAGAACTCATCCGGCGCTACCTCGACAACGCTGCCACCGGCATCGACGGCGGCCAACGCCCACACCTGAACGTGCACATCAACGCCAAAGACCTGGCCTACCACCGTGAATGCGCCACAACGGGCGATGGCTCAACACCTGTCCCGTCCGAGGACGACGATCCCGGCATGCTCGATCTCGACTTCCAATATCTCGACAAACAAGATCTCGATGTCGGCCACATGCCCTGGATGGGACCACTGAGCATCGGCCGCACCCGCATGATCGCCTGCGACTGCATGCTCTCCAGCGTCCTCCTCGACGAAAACGGTGCCCCACTCGACGTCACCCCACTCAAAAGGCTTGTCACCGCAGCACAACGAACCGCACTGATCGCCCGCGACAAAGGATGCGCCTTCCCCGGCTGCGACTGCGTCCCCGCCTGGACCGACGCCCACCACATCAAACACTGGGCCAAAGGAGGACCAACCGTCATGGACAACCTGGTCCTGCTCTGCCGAACCCACCACACCCTGATGCACCGAAAACCCGGATTCACCGGCAAATGGGAAATCCGAATGGGCACCGATCACCTGCCCTGGTTCATCCCACCACCGGGCATCGACCCCGACCGGAAACCCCGCCGCTCCACCACACGACTCTGAACCCGGAGGTCACCGAGCACACGCCTCGGTGACCCATTCCGGAGTGCTTCGATAGCCGGAAAGGGCGGCACGGTGTCCCCTATTGCTAGCGTTGAGCGTGTGTTTGCACAGGGAACCAACGCGCTGACGGTAGACGGCCGACCGACGCTCGCGCATATCGATTTTGCCCTTATGGATTCCTATCGATTTCCCGACCGGCAGGGCTTCCCCGATTCATATCGCGCATTCATCAGGCACGCAGGTTGGGCGCGGACCTTCGGACTCTGGCTCATCTATCCGCCCGTCCTTCCCGGATTTGCGGACGGCTGGCAAGGGCGCGCCCGCAACCTCACCGCCCATCTTCATTCGGTCTACAGAGAAGGACAGGATGACGAGTTCGATTGGATGATCGAACCCGACGGCGATTGGTCACTCCCCGACTCGCTGCAGGTTTTCGGATGGAGCGAAAACGGTGACGCCCTCCTGTGGGACACAGCATCACGCGACACCGACGGAGAGTTTCCGGTTTGGGAATCACGCTCGTTCAACTCTCTCCACCGCCTCGGCGGGAGCATCCACGAAGCACTACCGTCCATTCGCACCCGGGCTATGGGCCTGTTCGGACCTCGCACCTCCGACATCGAGCCACTCCAGCCCACCCAACTCTGACGCGCGACCCAAATTATCGATAGGCCGCGGACACAGCCACGAATACGAAACCTACGACGACGACCAGGGACAGATAGCCGAGAACGAGTCCGGCCACTGCCAATCCGCGCCCACTTTCGCCGGAACGGCGAATCTGGTTCAACGACACATGCCCCACTGGAATAGCAAGAACTCCACCGAAGATTCCAAGTACAAGTGCGACGATGGCCAAGGCATTCGTGCCGACCGCTGGTCGCGCTGGATAGCGCGCTGCAAGTTGATCTGCAAGTACCGGAATCCCGTCCGATGTGAAGCCCACTTGTGCAAAAACGGGTTGGCCATCGGCGGTGTAGTCGACCACCCCAGGGAGCGGTGCCGCCACCTGCCTGACAGGCCCGAACGTCGAACGAAGGCTCCTCCCTAACAGCAGCGCCGCGGCCATATACAGCAACAGCCCCGCCACAGATCCGGCTATCCAGGCTCCACGAAACGCCGGCCCGTCGACGTCGAGGATCCTCCCCGCCGCCCTCACACCGGATCCTGCTGCACCGACCGCGATACTCAAATTCACTGCGCCAGGAATAACGGCAAGCATGGCAATGGCACCGACACCAAGCGACAATGCCGGGCCACCGCGTCGCCGCCACGCCAACGAACTCATCAGCGCTGCAAACAAAGTCACAGCGGTGCCCAGAAGCCCAGTCACAAATCCGACAACGACTCCCGTCTCGAAGTCCCCACCTAGATGACGAGCAACCCACTGTGCCCAGGCCCGCGCGAATGGCGGCCCGAGCGTCAGCGAGACAACGACCGTTGCAACCGCAGCGCACGCCACGACACTGATGACCCGCAGAATCCACCCCAGATAACCGAAATGCGAATTATTCTGCGCAACAGTAGTTTCCGAGTCAATCACCAGGATTCCTTCGTTCAGAGTGTGAGAACAGAACGGCTCTAGCCGTCACTCCACACAGAACCGTGGCCGGACCGGCTCACTCATCTGATCAAGTTCTGGCGCCTGTGTCTGTAGTTCGTTCGCACGACCAAACCGGCGATAGCAACGATTACATAGTTGTGTTAGCGTTGTTTTTGAGCTCGAGAGCAAAGATTCTGGCCGCGGCAACCGAGCTGCTCAACACCTCCCCCAACGGCGACATATCCACCCGCGCCGTGTGCGAGATGGCCGGCGTCGGCGCCCCCGCGCTCTACCGTCAGTTCGGCGACAAGGACGGTCTGCTCGCAGCCGTCGTCGAGGCGGGCTTCTTCGAATACCTCGAAGGTAAACGCGCTGCGACACCTTCCGATGACCCCGTTGCCGATCTACGGGCCGGCTGGGATGCGCACACCGCCTTCGCGCTCGCGCATCCCGCTCACTACCGCTTGATGCACTCACCTTCCGCCCAGAGCGCCGACACCGCCCTGCAGGCTCAGGCGCTACTTCGATCCGTTCTCCAACGATGCGCTGCGGCAGGTGTTCTGACCGTATCGGTCGACGTGGCTACGCAGATGGTGATGTCCGCCAATGCGGGCGTCGCTCTGATGCTCGTCGTCAGGCCGGAACAGTACCCCGATCCGACGCTGTCACAGCGAGTTCGCGACGGAATCTTCGCGTCCATCATCGACGAATCCGGCGCCCACCCGGAAACCTCACTCAACAGAGTTGCATCTACTCTCGACGCCCAACTGGCCGCCGCAGATTCAACTTCTCTCTCCGCCAACGAAGTCGGCCTACTACGAGAGTGGCTTCGCAAGCTGTCCGATGCAACCGAAACCAGTTCAGGAGTTACATCATGACTGACACCACCACCCGCGTCGCCATCGTCACCGGAGCTTCCGGCGGCATCGGGCGAGCGACTGCCGAGAAGCTCGCCGCCGACGGAATGGCTGTCGCCGTGCACTATTCAGGAAACATTCAACGCGCCCAGGAAACAGCTGACGCCATCGTCGCTGCGGGCGGTCGCGCCATAGCGGTGCATGCGGACGTCGCCGACGAAGGTGAAGTCGCCGCACTGTTCGATACGGTCGAGGAGGAGTTCGGGGGCATCGACGTCGTCGTTCACGCAGCCGGAATCATGATCCTCTCCACCGTCGCAGAACTGAACTTCGACGATTTCGATCGGATGCATCGGACCAACGTCCGAGGGACCTTCGTGGTCGACCAGCAGGCAGCCAGACGTGTCCGGCGCGGTGGTGCGATCATCAATTTCTCCACCTCCGTGAAGAAGCTGGCGTTTCCGACTTATGCCGCGTACGCCGCCACCAAAGGTGCTGTCGACGCGATCACTCTGGTTCTCGCGAAAGAGCTACGGGGACGCGATATCACGGTCAACGCCGTAGCCCCAGGCCCCACGGCCACCAATCTATTCCTTGACGGGAAAGACGAAGCTACAGTGGAGAACCTGTCCAAGCTGGCTCCCCTGGAACGCCTCGGCACACCGGCGGACATCGCGGAGGCTGTCGCGTTTCTCGCCGGCCCAGCTCGTTGGGTCAATGGCCAGGTCATCTACGTCAACGGCGGCGTGATTTAGCAAAACCATCGTCTAAGGAGCACACCTTGGCAATTCCGACAAAACAGTCAAACCAGTCGACTTTGGTTGTAATGTGCAAACAATGGATAACCAGGATCGAGGGTCCGCCCGGACGTCACGACGGCAGTTCATCAGCGTTGCAGGGCTGGCGGCAACCGCGGTCATAACCCTCGCGACCTCCTCGACCGCCGGCGCCGCCGGCCCCACTGCACCCAATCCAGGTTCGCGGGTCGGCGATCCTGCGGAAGCCCAAGCGGTACAGCGCGTCGCAGAGACACTGCTGAACAGCGGAGTCCCCGGTCTTGCCTTCGCCATCGTCAAACCGGATGAGAAGAACCGCAAGGCGAGTGTCACCACTACGTACCACTACGGCCAGGCCGACGTCGAAAACGGCGTGAGAGTCACTCCACGAACGCAATTCGAGATCGCCTCGGAGACCAAGACCTTCACCGCTGCACTACTGGCGAAACTGATCGCTCGGGGAGAAGTCGGATTGGACGACCTGGCGAGCAAGTATTCGGATGGCAACCCGCTGCCGAAAGGCATCGGCGGCGAGGAGATCACGCTTCGCCAACTGGTCACCCACCGTTCCGGCCTGAGCGACGACCCGCCCAATCTTTCGGCGGGGTGTGCCGATCGCACACGATCGTGCACGGACGAGAAGGCGAAGTACACCAGAAATATGCTCTGGAAAGGACTCCAAGACGCCGGCGCCTTGGAGTTCGCCCCCGGTAGCCACTGGCTGTACTCGGACTTCGGGTTCGGACTGCTCGGCACACTGATGGCCGACAAAATCATTCCGGGACAAGAGAAGCCACCATTCGCGGCGGCAGTCGCCCGCGAAATCACCGACCCGCTCGGGATGATGGGTACCGTGATCGAGACCAAAGCAACCGACCTTGCCGTTCCGTACCACCTCGACGGCACACGAGCGCCTCTGTGGAACAACACGGGTGCGATCGCAGGAGGGGGTGGGCTGGTCAGCACCGCCGAGGACATGTCGATTTGGGCTGCAACAACTCTCGGCTACGGAAACAACCCGCTCAAACCAGTCCTGACCTCGATGCTCGAGCAGATCGACACGCAAGCTCCGGAGAATCCTGCATTCGGAATGGGAATGGCGTGGCAGCTCCAACCCCCGACGCCGAACTTCCCACAACGGTTCGCCAAGAAAAACGGAGACAGCTCGGGATCCAACTGCATCACCCTGCTGGTTCCCGACAGCGGCTGGTCGATCACGATTCTGGCGAACGGTGGAAATGCGGCGATGATCGACCCTGCAGCCGTGAACCTGATGCATGATCTGGTTCCGAGACGACCCATATTCGGTAGCTCGACGGGAAGTTCGTCGGGCAGCGACGTCGGCTTCCAGACCGGGTCATTCGGATAGGCCCACTTGCCTACAGGCGCTACATCTTCGTCGAGCGCGCCATCACGAAGCAGTAGAGCCCGTAGGTGATGATGCCCAATCCGGCAAGGATCAGCAGCGCCACTCCGTACGGCTGCGCGCCCAGCGTCTTGAACGCTCCGTCGAGTCCGGAGGACTTGCCGGGTTCGGAACTGTTGACCGCAAGAAGAACCAGAATGCCGACTGCAGCGATGGCCAAGCCCTTGGCGACGTACCCGACGGTTCCGAGTCGGCGCACGAAGTTGCTGGGTGTGCCTTTCAGATCATCGAGGAAGTTCTGGCTCGCGCCCTTGTACACGTGGTACACACCAACGGCGATGATCGCGATCCCGCCGATCACCAATGCGATAGTTCCAAGCGTGTTCTCCATCAAACGCGCCGTGATCCCCGCACTCTGACCGCTGCTGGACTTCCCGCTACCGCGGGCGAATCCGAATGCAGTGAAAGCAAAACCGAAATAGACGAGCGAAATGCCCAGAGCCTTTGCGCGGTTGAAGAACTCTTTCTTCTTGTCGTCAGAGGACGGCGACGACGAGCTTCCCAACGCAGCTTCGGCCAATCTCCACAACGCCATGGCAAGGAAGGCCACGACGCCGACCCACAGAGCGAAGACACCCCCTGGCTTTCCTGCCAACTCGGCCATCGCACCCGATTGGTCCGCAGACCCGGATCCACCGAGAGCAAGGCGGATCGCGATATATCCGATCAGCAGATGAACCACACCGCTGACGACGAATCCGGCACGGGCAAAGCGCTCGAAGACATTGTTCTGTGCGACGTCAGCCGCCGTGGACGCGACGCTCTTCTGGTCGTGCGGTGACGATTCTTTATTCATCATGATCGTCGAACCATATACGGGCAGACGCTTCCCTCGAACGCCTGCATCAAGTGTTTCGAGATCAAGGGTTTCGAGGGTTCTGATCCGGCGTCGACCGCGGTTCTTCGGGGTTGGGAACCTTGGGGTCGATCGTGTCTGCATGATCTCGTTGCTGGTTCAGTTCCTCGCGAGAACTCGTCGCCTCTTTCCGATGCTGCGCTGCATGATGTTGCAGCGCAGACGCTTCCGCCGCTTTGGCGTCGGCCTCTGCCTGCACCATGCGCGCTTTGGCTGCTGTCTCCTCTGCCCGCGCCTCGCGCTCGCCTACTTGCAGTGACTTGTCTGCGACGTCTTCGCGGATCTGTTCTGCCTCGATGTGACGACGCTCGTCACGCCTGTTTCGCGCCACCCACAGGAGTGCGGCCACGATCGCTATCACCACGACCACGGCAACAATTATCCAGATAATGCTGCTGGTACTCATACTGCGAGAGGTACCCACCTGCGACTTTCTCACACGCAGGCAAACAAATACGCTGAAATTACAGGTCGGTCGGATGTGTGTTGGCTCCGCATAGAACCACGCACAGTTCACCGTCGGACGGCGGCGACACCGTTCCGTTCAGAACCGGAGCCAATGCTGCTGCGGTTCCCAACTCCACCAGAATCCGGAACTCCCGCCACAGGAATGCCCGCGCCTGTCGGATCGAATCATCTTCGACCACAACACTGTCTACCGAACTCTCATGCAGTGTCTCCCAGGCGATGGCACCAATTCGTGTAGCCCCCAACGAGTCTCCGGCGATACTGTTTACTTCGATATCCACCGGACGCCCCGCATCGAGCGAGGTGCGCAAGGTGGCAGCCCCGGTCGGCTCGACGGCTACCACGTGATCTTCGGGACGAGCCGCCGCGACGATTCCAGAGACCAATCCGCCGCCGCCGACTGCAACGCAATACGTGATCGGTCCGGATGCGTCGTCTTCGAGCTCGAGAGCGATGGTGCCGGCCCCACTGACGATGTCGGGCAGGTCGTAGGCGTGCAGTTCGAGCGCACCGCTGGTGCGTGCGATGTCCGCCGCAGCGGCAGCAGCGAGTGCATACCGGTCGCCTACCTTGTGAACGGTTGCACCCAACTCTCCGAGAGCCTTCACCTTGGCATCAGGCGCTGTCTCCGGCACCACCACTGTGCAGGTGAGTCCCTGTCGCCGCGCTGCCCACGCGGCCCCGATTGCAGCGTTGCCGCCAGACGCGATCACCACGCCGGCATCGGGCATGGTGCCGTCGGCGACCGCTCGTTCCACTGCATTGAGACTGCCGCGCACTTTGAAGGAACCGCCGTGCTGGAGGTACTCGAGCTTGAACAGAACCGGTACCTCACCCTGTGGCGTCGGTAGCGCAGTGCGAAAGATCGGAGTACGCCGCGCCAGTCCTGCGATACGAGTCCGCGCAGCTTCGACGTCCGAGCGCTCGATTGCCACTGGACCTGCATTGTTGTCGGCGGTGAGAGTCATGTACCAACCCTACGGTTCGCAACTTCGACCCGAAGCAGTCGGCCCATCGTCATCATGATGTCTGTTTTTCACCAAGGAATGCCCGCATCTGACCGAGACTATGCACCTCGGGGTGAATAAATTTACTACTACAAGCACAACGACGACATCAAGGAAAGGCACACCCCATGTCGAAGATCGCAGTATTCGGTGGAAACGGTTTTGCAGGAAGCGCAATCGCGAAAGAAGCCGCTTCACGCGGCCACGAGGTAACCGTCGTCGCTCGCAGCGCGCAGTCCGGAACCGACACGAATGTCGTGCAGGGTTCTGTTCACGACAACACGATCGTGGAGCAGATCACGGCAGACAACGACGTCGTTGTCGTTGCCATCCCCGCTCGCGAGATCGACGGCAAGCGCCTGCTCGACGCCGTCACTCCCCTCGCAGATGCCGCCGCACGCAACGGTGCTCGCATTGCCGTAGTCGGTGGCGCCGGCAGCCTGTTGGTCTCCGAGGGTGGGCCACGCGTCGTCGACACCCCCGACTTCCCGGACGCATACAAGGGTGAGGCACTCGCTCACGCCGACGTCCTCGATGCGCTCCGCGCGACCGACAGCAATGTCGACTGGTTCTACGTGAGCCCGGCCGCAGCGTTCGGTGCCCATGCCGGCGTCGCCCCGAAGGGATCGTTCCAGTTGGGTGGCGACATTCTCCTGACGGACGCCGAGGGCAACTCCGCCATCGCGGGCGAAGACTACGCCCACGCTTTTGTCGACGAGATCGAGACTCCGGCCCACCGTCGCCAGCGTTTCACCGTCGCACACTGAACATGAGCAACCTCCGTAGGCGCGCAGCCTGGATCACTGTTCCCGCTGCCGCCGCTCTCCTGCTCACCGCGTGCTCCAACGACGCGGAATCCGCAACGCCCAGCAGTTCTACGACGTCCACGAGCGTTGTTGCCGAACAGGGCGATCAACTCGAATCCAACAAGACCGTCGTCACGGACTTCTACGAACTGGCGTTCAACGGCCGTCAGGTACAGCAAGCCGCCGACCGGTACCTTGGCGACGTCTACATCCAGCACAACCCCACCGCCGCCGATGGGGCAGCCGGATTTGTCAGCGGCATAGGCGGTTACGTCGAGGCCACACCCGGATTGCATGCCGAGATCACTCGCGTTTTCGCCGAGGGCGATCTGGTTGCCCTCCAGTCCCACACCACGTCTGCACCCGGCGACCGCGGCCAGGCGGTATTCGACATCTTCCGCGTCGACAACGGCAAGATCGTCGAACACTGGGATGCCATTCAAGACGTGCCGGAAACGTCCGCGAATCCGAACACGATGTTCGACGGACCCACCTCGTCGCCGTCCAAGTCGTCAGAAGTCTTGGAGCGCAACACGGCCAACGCGTTGACGTTCCTGCAGCTCGCCTTCAACGAAGGCAAAGCCGCCGAGGCTGCCGACCAGCTGGTCGGTCCGACCTACACCCAGCACAACCCCTCGTTCGCTGACGGCAAGGACGCATTTGTCACCGCACTGGCCGGGATCGGACCCGTTACCGGAGACAAGGCCACCAAGTTTCCACGGACGGTAGCCGAGGGCGACTTCGTCTTTATTCAGACCTTCGCTTCGTCCGGTGAGGGAACGGCCGGCAGCGGCTCGATGGACATCTTCCGATTCGACGAGAACGGCAAAATCGTCGAGCATTGGGACGCCGTCCAGGACTACCCGTCGACGACTGCAAGCGGCAACACCGTGTGGGACGACGGTCGCTGAGACGACAACTCCGAACAGTTCAGAGAGGGATGCGGATCAGCCGACGTTGATTCGTTCTGTGTCGCCGTCGTAGTAGTCCAACAATCTCTGATCCATCACCCGGCGCCAGAGCGGTGGAATCCACGCGATCACGATCATCACTGCGTAGCCGGCCGGAAGTTGCGGCGCTTCGGCCGCGCTACGCAGACTTTGGTACCGCAGCTTCGGGTTGGCGTGGTGATCGCTGTGCCGCTGCAGTTGGTAGAGAAACAGATTGCTCACGACGTGATCGCTGTTCCAACTGTCAGCGGGGCTGCAGCGAACGTACGAGCCGTCGGCACGCTTGCCACGCAGCAGGCCGTAATGCTCGAGGTAGTTCGCGGCTTCGAGGAAGGTGAATCCGGCAACTGCCTGCAGCAGGAGCCAGGGCGCGACCTCCCAACCGAAGATACCGATCAGCGTCGCGAAAAGGACAACGCTTATCGCCCAAGCGTTGAGAATATTGTTCTCGAAGCTCCAGGTTCGTTTGCCTTTCCGCTGGAGTCGAGCGCTCTCGATCCGCCAGGCAGAACGCAGGCCGCCGAACACACTTCGTGGCAAGAACCTCCAGAAGCTCTCACCGAACCGCGAGCTGGCCGGGTCCTGCGGAGTCGCTACACGCACATGGTGGCCGAAATTATGTTCCACGTAGAAGTGCCCGTAGAGAGATTGCGCAAGCGCCACTTTCGCGAGCCACTGTTCGATCTTCTCGCTCTTGTGGCCGAGCTCGTGGGCCGCGTTGATACCGACGCCGGCGACGACGCCCACCGTGAACGACATCGCGATCTTCTCCGCGATTCCCATCGGAGCGTTGATCCAGCACCAGCAGGCGAAGGCCAGACCGGCGTATTGCAAGGGGAGGAACGCGTAAGTGCACCAGCGGTAGTAGCGGTCTTTCTGCAGTCGTGGGATCGCATCGTCCGGCGGACTTTCGCCGTCTTCACCGGCCAACATGTCGATGATCGGGATGACGATGACCAGTAGCCACGCGCCGGTCGCCCAGAACAATCCGAGACGAAGGTTGTCGACGAGAAACCAGGAGAGGAACGGGCTGAGTGGAATCAGCAATCCGAGCGGCCACAGGTACCTCTTGCGGTCGCGCCAGCGCGGATTTTCGCCGGACGGCGAGTCGGTGTTCTGGACAGCGTTCGATTCGGTACGCCGTGCGTCGGAAGTCGCTGTCATTCGCCGATCTCGCCTTTCGTCCCCTCGAACGATTCGTCCCACGCACCGTTCACGCTGAGCAAACCAGAACTATTGTCCGGACGGGTATGGTCCCGAAATCCAGAGCGCCCTGCTCGAAAGACGGCACGAGCGCTTGTACTCACCAAAAACTCCCCCGCACATCACTGCTCACCCCGACAGTAGATACGGACAAAATACCCCACGGATCTGCGGGGATGGCGACCACCTCCGCACGTCGCCGAGGATCGATGATCCCTGCCAAGGCAAGGTCGAACCGCGTCGCCCTCGTCGAAGTAACGGTAACCGGCAGTGACAGAAATCATAAGCAGAGGACAGGATTTCCGCTCGTAGTGGCGACCAAAAAGACTGCGCGCCCTCAACTGGTCAGTTGCGGGCACGCAGTAAAAAGGTGAGCAAGCGTCAGAGCGTTGCAAACACCTTCGTTTTCACTTCGTTCAGCCAACCGTTCGCGGTCACGAAGTCTGTGACGCTCGACTGCAATCCGAAGACGTGCCCGGCCTGCGCCGCCGGCAGCCTCGTGAAGAGGTTGTCGTCGAGGACCGCCTGAACCGCCGCACTGGTCGACCCGTCCGCGTTCAGCGGATACAGCACGACCGTCACGCCGTTCAGGATGTCGGCCAACTGCTCCATCGGATAGGACGCGTATCCGGCATCGGTGTAATTGGTCGGAACACCGGGCCCGTACGCCAATCCGAGTTCGTTGACCACCAAATTGCCGATCGCACCGGTGGGCTGCTGAACCGAGAAAGCGCCGGGCGCGTCTCCGAGTGAAATGTGAATCCACTTGTTGATCGCGATCACGTCGGCGTACTCGCCACGGACACGTTCGAGATTCTCTTCGTAAGCAGTCCGCGTCGACTCGAGCACGTCGGTCTTGCCAATTGCCTCAGCAAGCTCGGTGGTGATCTTCTTCCAGTCGCCTCGGCTCTCTCCCTTGACGATGACGGTGGGTGCAATGCCGGACAGACGGTCGAACGCCGCTTGGTCCACCTCGTCGGCGTCGCCGACAATGATGTCGGGATCCGCCGCAGCGATCGCTTCGAAGTTCATTTCCCCGAAAGGCCCGATGGTCGGGAGCCCGTCGACGAAGGCCTGCTGCTCCGGCGTGAATTCACTGATCCACTTGCCGTAGTCCTGCACAGCAGCCGGTTTCACTCCGAGGGACATGAGCTGCCAAGGAGTGTCGTACGACGCGGCGACGACGCGCTCAGGTGAAACCGGAACCTCGATGTCCCCGTACGCCGACGCGACGGTCCGGACGTCCGTCTGCTCGGAGTCGGCCGACGACGAGGAACAGCCGGTCACCACCATCGCACCTACGACGGCAACCGCCGCCGCTGCGATGACTCTGGAACCGAAAGAAAATGATCGAATTGCGCGCACGCAGAACTCCTACAGGGTGATTGTTTAGCCAACCCTAAGTTCATTCTGCGGCGCGGCACAAGTCCGATCGAGATGCTTTGAGTCGCTGTTCGGACTAGTCCTGTAGCCAATCGGTCATTGGCGCGCGCGGATGATCGATCAGGCTTGCAAACTCCCCCGGTGTCACGCCCATCGTTCGACGAAAAGCCGCACCGAACGCGCTTTCGGAACGAAAACCCGTCTTCCGCGCCACAAACGAGATGCTTCGACCGAGTGCCAGAAGTTGCATCGCGTGATGAGCCCGCAATCGCATACGCCATTCCGAGAAGGTCAATCCGGTCTCGGCCGGAAACCGTCGTGTGAGAGTCCTCGTACTGACTTTTGCGTCGGTGGCCCACTCCTCGACCGATCGGGTGTCGGCCGGGCTGGCAACCAACTGATCTGCGATCTGCCGAAGCCACGGCGTCGTCGGCAGCGGCACATCGAAAATCAGTCGCGGAACGGGTTCGACGAGGTCGATGGCAAACGCCTCGGCTCGTCGACGAGCCGCGTCGGTCAAGTCGTCTCGGGTGAGGTGATCGAGTACTTGTTCGAGCAGCGGAGGGGTGGACAAGGCCACCACACGATCCAACCCGGTCACATCGGATGCCACCAACCACGTGCACGACAATTCTGTGCCGCTACGCGCCGTCACCTCGTGGGGAACATAGGACGGGATCCACAGACTGACCCCGCTCGGCACCGTGTACACAGTCTCCGGAGTACGGACCTCGAGAACACCGTCGATCGCCCACAGCAATTCGTGATCGCTGTGGCGGTGCATCTCCCAGGTGTAGTCGGAATCGACGGCCAGCCGATTGGTCGCCAACCGCAAGTACCCGTCGGCACTGACGCGCAGCGGTCGAACGACGCGTTGCCACTCGGACAGTTCGTCGAGCGGACTGCTGAGCGGGTAGTCGATCTGCTCGCTCACCGCAGCGTCGACAGTTCGGGATGTCCGAACAGGCCAGGCAACCCACCGGTGTGCAGGAAGACCGTTTTTGATCCCGCCGTGATGGCTTTGTCCTTCACGAGTTGGATCAATCCCGCAAAGGCTCGGCCGGTGTACGTCGGGTCGAGGAAGATGCCCTCAGTACGAGCCAAACATCGGATCGCGCCGGCTGATGCTTCCGTGAGCGTCGAATATCCTTGTCCAACTTGGTTTCGCAGGATCTGAAGATCTGCGGCTCGCGCGGCCGGACCAGGCATCTCGTCCAATAACCCAGCGACAGTCGACACCGGGTCGGCAACAGCCCCGACGTCGACGCCCACAACTCTGTCGACGCCCAGATGCGCGACAAGGCCTGCCATCGTTCCGCCCGATCCGAGTGCAACCACGACGCGATCGACGCCGGAGAGTTGGTGCTCGATCTCGCGTGCGCAGTCGACGTAACCCTGCGCGGCCACCGCGCTGGTACCACCGAAGGGAATGACAAAAGGTACACCGCCCGAGTCAGCAACGGCCTGCGCCGCGGCGTCGAGCGCGGATGCCGTGTCCCCACCGGCCCAGACGATCTCAGCGCCCGCGAGTGCATCCAGAACGAGATTTCCCTGCGCGGATTCCGGCTCGGCACCACCGAGCACCAGCACACAACGCAATCCCAAACGGGCTGCTGCCGACGCAGTCAAGCGAGCGTGATTGCTTTGCGGTGCACCGGTAGTGATCAGAGTCGTCGCGCCGACGGCCAAAGCCTGAGCGCAGGTGTACTGCAGCTTTCGGATCTTGTTGCCGCCGCCGCCCAGGCCGGTGACGTCGTCACGTTTGATCCACAGGTCTTCCGGCCCCAATCCGAGTGCCTGCGCGCAACGCGCCAGAGGTTCGACGGGCGTCGGCCAACTGCCCAAGCTGATCGGCTGTACGGCGGAACTCAACATTTGACGAGTCTAGTTCGACGGTCCGTCTACAGGCTGGGCTCGCCTACAGTCTGGATATGGGAACTTTCACGACGACCACACACGACGTGCCGCTGACCGTCAGCCGACCGGATTCGCCAGGAGAACCGAAGCATGCGGTGGTGGTTCTCCAAGAAGCGTGGGGCGTGAACAAGCACATCGAGAGCATCCTCGAGCGTCTCGCCGATGCCGGCTACCTTGCCGTCGCCCCGCATCTCTACCACCGCGGCGCACAGACCTCCTTCACCGACTTCCCGTCCGCGAAGGATGCGCTCATGGCACTCGACAGCACAAGCATCGGCCACGACGTACGTGCCGCCGTCGACTACAGCCGATCCGAGGGAGCAGAGAAAGTCGGCTCCCTCGGATTCTGCATGGGCGGCAGCGCATCCCTGTGGTGTGCCGCCGTACCCCTCGTCGATTCCGCTGTCACGTACTACGGTGGCGGCGTTGCAGAAGCCCGATGGGATGGGATTGCCGCAGGCACTGAACTCGCTGCGCAACTGCAGGTCCCATGGCTCGGCCATTACGGCGACTTGGATCCGAGTATCCCACCCGAGAGCGTCGAGCAATTGCGCGCAACCGCCTGCGATCTCGCTCGGGTGTACCGTTATTCCGACGCCGGCCACGCGTTCAACAACGACACTTCGGCCAGCCACTACGCCCCGAACTCTGCTGCCCTCGCGTGGACCCGCACTATGGAGTTCTTCAACGAAACCCTTTGATTGCCAGCGCGAGTCAGGGCACCCGCTTGACCACCGTGCCGGTGATCTCGTCCTGAACCTGCTCAGCCGTCACCGCTCGACTCTGTGCCCGACGTGAGCGGGTGAAGTAGTAGATGCCGATCACGGCGAGGACAAACGGTACTCCGAACACCAAGGTCATCTTGAAATCCTCGACCCACAACGTCGTGACGAGGATCGCGACCATGAGGACACCTCCCAGTATCGTCCCCACCGGGAAGAACGGAATCGTGAAGGAGAGTGTCCGTCCTTCGCTCGCCATCCGCTTGCGAAAGAACCAGTGCGTCACGAAGATCAGCAGCCACGTCGCCATTGCCCCGAACATCGACAGCGAGATCATCAAGGTGAATGCCTGCTCGGGAAAGAGAACGTAGACGATTGTTGCGACGGCGATACCCGACGTCGACAGCAGCAAGGCATTGACCGGTGAGCCGTTGGCCCTGACCTTGCCGAGAATGGCCGGCGCGTCACCAGCACGGGAGAGCGAGAACATCATTCGCGAAGACACGTACAGCTGACTGTTCATCGCGGACAGCGCGGCAATGATCACCACGAAGTTCAGCACGCTGTCTGCGCCCGGAATCTTCACGACCTGCATCACCGTGACGAAAGGGCTTCCGCCGCTCAATATCTTGTCCATCGGAGCGATTGCCAGAATCAAGGCAAGCGTTGCGATGTAGAAGACGAACAGTCGGACGATCGTCACACGGAATGCCTTCTTCACCGCCACTGCCGGGTTTTCCGCCTCACCGGCCGCAATGGCGATCATCTCGATGCTCAAGTAGCTGAAGATCGATACGATCACGGCAAACCACATGCCGGACAAACCATTCGGGAAGAATCCGCCACCGGCCGTGTAATTGTGGAATCCGTAGTCCGGGTTTCCGCTACCGAACACGACGTACGCTGCCATCACGATGAACGCCACGATCGCGAAGACCTTGATCGTCGAGAACCAGTACTCCATCGTTCCGAAGGCCTTGACGTTGAACATGTTCACGCCGATCAGCACTCCGGAGAACAACACGATCCACAGCCACGACGGTACGTCGGCGAACCAGAACTGCATGTATTCACCGATCGCGGTGACCTCGGTCCCGACCGCGAGGACGATGCATGACCAGTAGAGATAGCGAACGAGGAAGCCGATCAACGGTCCGACGTAGAATTCTGCGTACGCACCGAACGAACCTGATGTCGCATGTGCAACAGTCATTTCGGCGAGGGCACCCATCAGCAGGAGGGCGATCAACCCGCCGATCGCGTAACTGATGATGACGCTCGGGCCGGCAAAGCCGATGGCGAACTTACTGCCGAGGAAGAGTCCGGTGCCGATTGCACCGCCGAGCGCGATCATGCTCATCTGCTTGGGGCCGAGTTCGCGTTTGAGACCTGATTCTCGCTGCTGAATGTTTTTGAAATCACTCATGAAAGCTCCTTGCGAAAGGCGGTACCTCCCGGTCCGCGGAAACTTGGAAGAATCAGGTGACTGCGTCGCGCTCGCGGAATTCGGGGCGATCCCAGGACTTGTTCTCGAGGATGTCTCGCAACACGTCGACGGCGTTCCACACGTCGGCGTATCCGAGATAGAGCGGAGTGATACCGAACCTCAGCACTCCTGGTTCGCGGTAGTCGCCGATGACGCCCCGCGCGATGAGAGCCTTCATGATGGAATAGCCCTCGGGATGAACAAAACTCACGTGCGAGCCACGACGCTCGTGCTCGCGCGGCGTGATCAACTCCAAACCGTAAGCAGCGCAACGCTCCTCGACGAGGCCGATGAAGAGATCGGCCAGCGCGAGCGACTTGCTGCGGATGTCGGCCATGTCAGCTTTGAGCATGATGTCGAGACCACATTCGACGAGTGACAACGACGTGATGGGTTGAGTACCACTCAGAAACCGTCGTATTCCTGCGCCCGGTTCGTAGGCCGACTCCATCGCGAACGGTCGCGCGTGCCCCCACCACCCGGACAGCGGCTGGATTCCGGTGTTCTGATGGCGACGGTTGACCCAGATGAATGCAGGTGAACCCGGACCGCCATTGAGGTACTTGTACGTACACCCGACCGCGAAGTCGGCGTCGGCACCGCTCAGATCGACAGTGACGGCGCCGGCCGAGTGTGCGAGATCCCAGATCATGAGGGCGCCACGTTCCTGCACTGCTGCAGTGACTTCCGTCATCGCATACAGGTTTCCGGTGCGGTAGTTGACGTGCGACAACATCACTACGGCGGTGTCCGGTCCTACTGCTTCGGTGAGGTCGCCCGGTTGGTCGATCAGGCGTAGTTCGTATCCCTGATCGAGCAGCGAGATGATGCCCTCCGCAATGTAGAGGTCAGTGGGGAAATTGTCGCGCTCGGAGACGATCACCTTCCGGCTGGGATCCTGAGCAGCCGCGATGGACAGCGCAGAGGCCAATGCCTTGAACAGGTTGATCGACGTCGAATCCGTCACTACCACTTCGCCTTCACCTGCTCCCAGCAACGGGGCAAGTTTGTCACCGAGGCGGACCGGGAGGTCGAACCATCCAGCCTCGTTCCAACTGCGAACCAAGCCGTTGCCCCACTCGTCGCCGATCACTCTCGCGGCGCATTCCTGCGCGGCAATGGGACGCGCGCCGAGCGAGTTTCCGTCGAAGTAGAGAACGCCCTCCGGAATCGCGAACTCGCGGCGGAACTCCCTCAGGGGATCCACTGCGTCGGCCTTGACGCAGTCTTCCAACGAAAGTGTGGCTGTCGATGTCATGACGATTCTTCTCCTGCATGTGTCGGCGTTGAGGGTGATGAAGGCAGAGTCCGGAGCACGGCCCGTACCGGGCTGGCATCGAGGTCGAGGAACTTCAGCGGCAGTGCGATCAACTCGTAGTAGCCTTCGTCGACGTCGTCGAGGAAAAGTCCTTCGAGGATCGCGACGCTACGATCGCTTGCCGCGTGGTGCCCGTCCATGGTCTTGCTGTCCATCGGATCGAACGAGGCGCCGTCGATTCCGATCAGAACTCCACCGCGGTCGGCGAACCAGTGGGTCAGCTCCGGAGAAACACCGGCGAAGTCGTTGTCCCACTTGCGTGGGTACTTCGGGTACGTCCTCAGAATCAGCCGTTGCGGCAGATGGCCGCCGAGTCGCTCCACCGTCTCTTCGACGGGCCTGATGCAGGCGGCACCGTCGACCCCCGTCATGTCGACCACCAGTGCTTCGCCGAGATAGGGCTCGAGGGGAACGGAACCAATGGTCGCGCCGTCGATGCGAGTGTGCGCCGGCGCATCGGCGTGAGCACCGATATGCGGAGTGGTGGTGATTCGGTTGATGGTGACGGCGTCACTGCCGCCGAGGTCGGACGTGACAGCGCGGGTGAAGGCGGTATCGCCTGGCCACACGGGCGTCGATTCGGAGATCGGCGGGCTGATGTCGATCAACCGCGCCCTCCAGTCGCCCGTGTGTCCGTCGCCCGCGTGTCGGCCGATCCTCGGAAGCATCCAGACCCCTTCGTCGCAACAGTCGACTGTGTAGATCTCGACCGTTTGATAATTCGATGTGTTTGGCAAAAGCTAGGATCATCGACGGGCGCGGTCAACAGATGCTGAATATTTTCGCGACGGCAGGGAGAAATCGGATGATAAATGCGATCGAACGGGCAGCTGCCGCAGCTCGGCCGAATCATGTTCGGCTCGACGACGTCGATACGGCGATTCTCCGCGAACTCGTCCGGGATGCACGCATCCCCAACAACGCACTCGCCGAGAAGGTCGGGATAGCGCCGTCGACCGCTCTGGCGCGGATGCGCGCTCTACGCGAATCGGGCGTCATCAAGGGGTTTCACGCAGACATAGACCTCGAGCTACTCGGCCTCGAGATCTCGGCGATGGTGTCGATTCTGATTCACTCCCACGCCAGAAGTCGGATGACGGAAATTGCCGAGCACCTGAGCGGATTGGATTCCGTTCAGCGAGTGTTCCTGATGAGTGGGGACCGTGATCTCCTGGTGCACGTGTCGTGTGAATCCCCCACTCGGCTTCGCGATTTCGTCAGCGCGCACCTCAACGATCCGGCCATCGCCAATACCCAGACCAACCTGATCTTCAGCGAACTGAGTCAAGGCGGCTGAACTGCAGCTGTCGCCAAGGCGTCTTCGGGTGCTTCCGAGATCGACACCTCGATTCGAACTTCCCCCACTAGAGTCGAACGGCATGTTGCCACTCGGGTTGTCCATGCTCTGGGAGTCGGTGGAGTCGGAAGCCGCTCTGAAGCAGCGATTCGGATTCAACAGCTTCGGCGCAGCCACCCATTGGGTCTCGGCGGTACTCGAGCAGACTTGGGGATTGACGGCCCTCGAGTGCTCGCGAATGGCGATCAGTGACCAGAACGCGATTGTGTGGGTTGCGAGCGACCGAGGTGGGCTGGTGGTGAAGTGGTCGCGCGACACAGAGCGCTTCGCGAACCTGGAGGCGTCGACGCGCCTGCTGAGCGCACTCGCCGCGCAGGGCGTGCCCGTTCCGTCACCAATCACGTCCCTGAACGGATTGGACCGGGAAACACTGTTGGACCGGGAAACACTGGAAGGGCCTTCGTGCGCAGTGTCATTCACCGCACTGCCGGAGTTGGCGGGAGATTGGTTGGACGTGCAGGACCGCGTGGCGGTCCGTTCGGCAGGAGCATGTCTGGCAGAAATACACCGAACGCTCGGCGCCACCCATGTCGACGGATCGGTTTTCTCGTCGCGCAGCACCGGGTTGAAGGAGCGCATCGGTGGTTGGCTCGAGAATTTCGACCGCGGGTTCGCGCCTGAGGCAACGCGTAGGCTCGCGGGCCTCCTGGCGCGTGCGTCCGAGCTCGATGACCAAACTCAACTGGTACACAACGACTTCCGTGCAGCCAACATCTTGACTCGAAACTCTCGGACCACCGGAGTACTCGACTTCGACGACGTGGTGATCGACCACCGGGTGAGCGACCTGGCCAAGGCAAGCGTCTATCTGGGCACCCTGTTCACCGATTGGCGACCGACACCGATCGCGGTACGGCAGAGCCTGCGCGCCGGCTACGAATCCGTCCGTCCCCTCAGCCGATCCGAGACAGAATGGTTCGAGATCCTCGAACTGTGGCACGGCCTGATGGCGATCCCGGGTGAGAACGACACCGCCGGTTGGGCATCAGCGTTGTGACAAGAGTGGGGACGCCGGTACCGGCGTCCCCACTTCGCTTCTGACCACATCAGGATCCGGCGCGGATCCATTCTTCGAGATGCGGCGCCTCGGTACCGATCGTCGTACCGTCGCCGTGACCGGTGTGAACCTTGGTCTCGGCGGGGAGCGCGAACAGCTTGTCGCGAATGGACCCGATGATGGTCGGGAAGTCGGAGTACGACCGCCCCGTTGCGCCGGGTCCACCGGAGAACAAGGTGTCGCCGCTGAACAGTTCCCCCGCCTCGGGCAGGTAGAGGCAGGTCGACCCCGGGGAATGGCCCGGTGTGTGGATGGCCAGAATGTCCGTACCCGCCACAGCAATACGCTGATCATCTTCCAAGCTCAGATGCTTCACCCCGGGGTGAGTCATCTCCCAGAGGACATCGTCGGCCGGGTTCAGGTAGATCGGAGCGTCGAGTTTCTCGGCCAGCTCCGGCGCAACGGTGACGTGGTCGTTGTGGCCGTGGGTGCAGACGATTCCGATCACCTTGCGTCCACCGACAGCGTCGATGATCGGCTGCGCGGTGTGAGCTGCGTCGACGATCACCACTTCGTTGTCGTCACCGATCAGCCAGATGTTGTTGTCGACGTCCCATGTTCCGCCGTCGAGGCTGAACGTGCCCGAGGTGACGACGCGATCGACTCGCAATGTCACAGGACCACCACCGAACGAAGGACCTCGCCGCGGTGCATCGTCTCGAATGCCTTCTCGACCTCGTCGAGCTTGATGCGCTCGCTGACGAACTTCTCGAGCGGCAGACGCCCCTGCTGGTACAGGTCGACCAGAACGGGGAAGTCACGCTCGGGCAGGCAGTCGCCGTACCACGACGACTTGAGGGCTCCGCCGCGCGAGAAGAAGTCCACCAGCGGCATTTCCAGCTTCATGTCCGGCGTCGGAACTCCCACCAGCACTACGGTTCCCGCGAGGTCGCGGGCGTAGAACGCCTGCTTCCAGGTCTCGGGACGGCCGACTGCGTCGACAACCACGTCGGCGCCGAAACCTCCGGTCAGCTCCTGGACCGCTTCGACGACGTCGTCGACCTCGGTGGCATTGATCGTGTGCGTGGCACCAAGTTCCGTGGCCCACTCCAGCTTTCGTGGATCCCGGTCGATGGCGATGATGGTATTGGCACCGGCCAGGCGTGAACCCATGATCGCTGCGTCGCCGACGCCGCCACACCCGATCACAGCCACCGAATCACCGCGTCCGACGTTGCCGGTGTTCATCGCGGCACCCATGCCGGCCATGACGCCGCAACCGAGCAGTCCGACGACAGCCGGATCGGCCGAGGCGTCGACCTTGGTGCACTGGCCTTCGTGAACCAGCGTCTTGTCTGCGAATGCGCCGATGCCGAGTGCCGGCGTCAGTTCGGTGCCGTCTTCGAGCGTCATCTTCTGCTCGGCGTTGAACGTGTCGAAGCAGTACTGCGGGCGGCCACGCTTACACGCACGACACTGCCCGCATACTGCACGCCAGTTGAGGACGACGAAGTCGCCCACCTCGACGTGAGTGACACCGGGGCCGACGCTCTCGACGATGCCCGACGCCTCGTGCCCGAGCAGGAACGGGTACTCGTCGTTGATTCCGCCGTCGCGGTAGGTCAGGTCGGTGTGGCACACACCGCACGCTGCAATGGCGACCACTACCTCGTTGGCGCCGGGATCGGGAATCGTGATGGGGACGATTTCGACGGGGGCACCCTTGGATCGGGCGATGACGCCGCGTACCTGCTGTGGCATGGCTTTGCTCCTGGCTTCGTGCGATTGAGGACGTGTCGTCACATGGCGCCGTGTTTTCACATTGCGATATGTGCACTCGTTGAAAGGTTAGCCCGAAGTAGGTGCCCGCAACCCTGGTCGAACTGACTGACCGACCTGGCCGAAAGGACTAGGGTGCAGGCTTCACGCCGGCCTCGGCGCCCGCGGCGGCCGCCGCACCCCGACTCTCGACGCCCAATTTCCGCAGGACCCCGGCAACATGAAACTTGACTGTGCTCTCACTGACGCCGAGTCGCTCCGAGATTGCCTTGTTGCGCCGTCCGGCCACCAGATGCTCGAGTACCTCGAACTCCCGCGGAGCCAGTTCCGTCAGGACGTCGCGGTTCGGTAGGGCGACGGGCGCGTCGAGCGGGATGGTTGCGCTGATCCGGTTCCCCCACCCGGGCGTCGACTCGGATTCGACGGTTCCACCCAAAGTCTCTACCCTCGAACGTAATTGGCGTTCCACGTCGATCACGTCGGCTTCACCACCACCGTCGTCGCGGATGTCGATCGAGAGCGAAGCCGCGTCGAGGGTCCAGGCCACCCGGATTCGCGAGAGCGTCTGCTGATCCGACAAGGCCAAGACCGCGCCGCGGACGACCGCGCGGGCGCCGTGCGCCACTTCACCGGGTAACCCACGCCCGTCGACGGGTGGCTCCACCAACTCCAACGCGATTTCCCGATGCTTGAGCAGCGAACGCAATTCCCCACGCATCCGCGCAAAAGCGGTGGTGGTCGACTCCTCGGCCAACTCGCGGTGCACGTCGACGGCCGAACGCAGGCCGATCAGGGCCGAAGCCGCAGTCTCCCTGGCCGAGGTTCGAGCACGCGTGTCGTCGAGATCCGCCGAGCGCAGCGTCGCCAGCATCGTCTCGAGGGTGGCCGCATGCACCTCCGTCATCTCTGCCACGGTGCGTGCACGCTCGGACGACGCTGCCCGCGACTCGGCGAGATATGCCGGACTCGCGTTCCGCACCTGGAGCTGAATTCCGGTTGCAGTCACCGCGAACAGTGCCTGGATCAATTCGAGGGATGCCGCCTTCACCGGTCCGGGGTGTGGCGTCAGCACGAGGAGGGTGTCTGTTCGATCGAGCATCGCGAGCACTTCACGGTCTCGGCCGGCGATAGCGCACTTTCCCCGAAATATCTGTCCGACAGTGAGATCCGTACGGATACGGTCGAGTTCGGCGATGGTCACACGATCGACGACAGCTGGATCCCCGGCAACCTTGCGCGGCCTACCGGTGCACTCACGGGTGAAGATCACCAGAGAGGTGTGCGGCGCCATGTCCGCGATCAGCGTCGAAAATCGTCGGCCGATTTCGGGAAGTGGTCCCACCAACACGTCTCGAAGGGCGGTGATCAGTAGCGCATTGTCGGTGGTGCTCACTGTTCAACGATAACCATCCGGTTCACTGGTGCAGCGTGGTCTTCATGAGCATCACGTTGTAGTCGGACCACGTGGTGGCGAGAAAGTAGAGGTCCTGCCCCTGCGACCAGGGGTGCATGTACGCGCCGTAGAGTCCCGGAACCTCGTCGGTGCCGATCACGACGTCCGGTGCGCTCCACGGGCCGGTCAGGTCCGAGGCCGTCCGCAGCACCAGCGCTCCCCACTCGTTGGAGTACATCGCGACGAACTTTCCGAGATAGTTGTTGTACTGCACCGACAGTTCGCTGACATCCCCGTCGAGAACTACTGCAGCGGCAGCGGGATTGTTGGGGACCCATGCCTTTCCGTCCCAGTATTCGTACGCCGCGACGTCCGCGATGGAGGCTTCCTTGACTCGCGAGAGACGCCCCTCGCCAAAGCGTCCGGCGGGGGTGCCGAAGTTGTAGACGTAACCACCGTCCTTGACGAAGGACCCCATCTGGAAGTTGTCGTTACCTGTCAACGGCAGATTGGGCCGGGACGAGGCCGGTTCGATCTGCCAGGTCTCACCGTTGTCGTGCGAGGACGCGATCTGCGAGAAGTTGGTGACCCACTCGCCCGACCCTCCCCACGAACGTATCGACATGTAGTTGACGTACTGAACGCCGCCCACGGAGATACCCGTCGTCGGAATGCTGCTGGTTTCGACGCCGGTGACTTTCAGACTTCCGATGATCTCGCGCGAGTGATTCGGTCGGTCGGTCGGTGAGGAGTCGATGTTCATGCCGTCGGACAGATTTCCGTCGGAGCTACGGAACAGGACGTTGCTGCGCCAGTCGCCGACCACCCCGGAGCACAGAGGATCAGATCCGATACCGACGGTGTCACCGAAAGCTGTCAGGACCTGACCTGCGCCGTTGTCCCACATGATGCCCAGATCCGTGCCGAGAACATTGAACCGCTCGACGGTTTGGTTGGGGCTGAGCGCGCCCGTGATGTACTCGACCGCCGAGGTGCGGCCTTGCAATTCCGGCAGTTTGCCATCCGTGCCGTTGAGCCAGGGAATCGGATTGGTCGGCCCACCTGATTGATCCAAGCTCCCGGTGACATTGCAATCCCACGGGGATGCATGGGCCTGGGTCGCCCCCAAGACCGCGGTCGACGCGAGTACACACGTCACTGCTGCTGTCGATATCTTCCGCATCCGGCGCATCGCTCCCCTTTCGCGGGGGGAGATCCGGACTCTACGAGGTGTGTTGCTCGACCGGATCGGTTCATCCACCCACGAGAACACAAGGTAACAGGTAAATCGGTCAATCAGGACAAAACGGGCTTATTCGGTGGAGATGGATTTCAACCATTTCTCCATCACGGCTGCGGCAATCTCGAGCCCCTGCGACTCGGCTGCACCCAACTGATCCATGAAGATGCGCGGACCGTCCACTCCCAACGAAGCATGCAGCGAATCGCGGTACTCGGCCAGTTCCATCCACTCGCGCGCCACCGCGGAGGACGCTTCGAGGTGAAACTGAACGGCGTAACTCTGCTTGTATCGGAAGAGTTGATTCGGATACTTGGCTGAACCAGCGAGCCTCACCGCGCCGTTCGGTATGTCGAAGGTATCCGAATGCCATTGCATTGCAGGAAATGTGGAGGGCAGATCTCCCCACACGGGATCTTGCCGGCCCTCGACAGTCAAGGTGATCTCCTCAACTCCGACTTCGGGTACCGCTCCCGTGTAGACGCGAGCACCCAGCGCTGCGGCGAGCAACTGCGAACCCAGACACACTCCCCACACCGGGACGTCGCTCTCGACCAGATCGCGAATGTATTCGATCTCGGATGCCAACCACTCGACCTCGCCCTGATCGCCGACGCCCATCGGCCCGCCCATCACGATCACGGCGTCGAACCGTCGATGTGCTGGAAGCGGGTCGGTGCCCAGAAGAACAGTCTGCACGTCTCCGTAGCTCTCCAGGACAGGCGAATACGCCGCTGGGGGTTCACACTGCGCGTGTCGTAGTTCCAGAAAATGCATGTAGGCAATTCCTCTCGAATCCGGTGCCGAAAGCCTATGGTTCTATTCGACATAAGGCACATCGACGGCGTCGGATGTGCTCTGCGCTCGAATCTCCGCTTTCATCGCCCCTTTACCGACAAGGAACGTCTGTGCGCGCACCACACCTCTTTTCGACATCGATTCGCCCGCCCTCAACTGCCGTTCGCATCGGACTCAGCGCATTCGCCTTGGCGTCACTTGCCGCGTGCTCAGGAACAAGCACCGACAGCGAGGCCGAATCAACATCCACCGCGACCACCACTGCAACCTCGACAACTCAACCCACGACGACTCGGGCTCCATTGACCACCTCGGTGATCGGTACGACGAATTCTCCACTGGCCACGACCCCAGTCGCCGCGGAAGTGACGCCCGCTGCAGCTCCCGCGATCATGCCCAACGTCGTGTGCATGAATCTTCAAGACGCGCAGGACACCATTCAGTCGGCCGGAGTCTTCTTCTCCAGAAGTGCTGACGCAACCGGCGCGGGTCGACGCCAACTGGTCGATTCCAACTGGATTGTCGTCGATCAGACACCCTCTGCCGGAAGTCCTTTCGGGGAAATCGAAGCCGTGCTCTCGGCCGTGAAGATCGGCGAACCGAACCCCTGCTGATCGACTGAGTTTTCGAACTTCGCAATTCCGGGAACGCTGCGCCTTACTTGACAACCACCTCCGATCTCCTTCACTGTAGTCAACATTACGAGTATCCAATATATTGGATGCGAAAGGTTGGATTGCAATATGAAGGTGCAACGAATACGGCAGAGCGTCAACTCTCCGGCGGCCATGAGCGACCCCGTCATCGGAATACTCGGAGGCATGGGGCCCGCCGCTACTGCCGACTTCTACTCCAAACTCGTTGCGCTGACACCAGGTTCGACGGATCAGGAGCACCCCAAAGTTGTCATCTGGGCCGATCCCACCGTTCCCGACCGGACATTGGCACTCACCGAGAACGGCCCTGACCCCACCCCCTGGCTGATCCGCGGTGCGCGCGTTCTCCGAGAGTCGGGCGCGACGACGCTCGCCATCCCATGCAATACCGCCCACGCCTTCCTGCCCGCCATCTCGTCCCAACTGGGACTTCCCGTCGTCCACATGATCGACGAAGTCGCTCGGCACATCCGGACGCTCTCACCCGCCGTCACATCCGTCGGACTATTGGCCACCACGGGGACGGTCCGCACCGGGTTGTATCAACAATGGCTGTCGGAATACTCGATTGACGTCCTGGTGCCCGGACCTGCGATCCAGGACGAACTGGTGATGCCGGCGATCCGAGCAATCAAGAGCGGCAACGTCGGAGACGAGACCACCGACAAGCTCGTCAGGGCCGCTGATCTTCTCGTCGAATCGGGCGCGCAGGTCGTCGTGGCCGGATGCACCGAGATTCCGCTCGGACTGCCCGCCGACGCCACAACCTGTCAGATCATCGATCCGGCAACAATTCTCGCCCGCGCTCTGCTCCGGCGGGTTGCAGATGCCCGGAGACACCCTTCGATGGTCGTTTCGGGCTGACCTGCAGCAGGGAGGCTGCAGAGTACGATATCCAGTATGTTGCGTGGCGGTAAACCGGTTGAGCGAGCACGAATGAGCGACATCGCTCTCGAACGCATTCGCGAAGCGATCGTCACCGGTGAACTGGCGCCGGGCTCGAAGATCAAGGACAGCGAACTCGCCGAGTATCTGGGCTTGAGCAGAACTCCGGTCCGCGAAGCGCTCGCAAGGCTGGTCGACACCGGACTCGTGGAAGCGAAACCCGGTGCGTACACGCGCATCACCACCCTCGACCGCGGCGACGTCGAGGCAACACTCGCAGTCATCGAGGCTCTCGACCAACTGGCCGTCGTCACCGCTGTACCGAATCTCACCGACGAGATGATCGGGGCGATGCGTTCGGCCAACAAGGACTTCGCTGCCGCCGTCAAACGAAACGACATAGGCCGAGCCCTGACCGCAGACGATCGCCTACACAGCGTCATCATCGATGCTGCGGCGAATCCGCTGTTGAAGAAGCTGATTCACCAGGTTCACCCACAAATTCACCGCATCTACTACCGCAAGTTCTCGAGCCTCCTCGGGAGCCAGGACTCCGTCGATCATCACAACAGGCTGATCAAGCTGTGCGCAGACCACGATGCCGAGGCGGCAGCGACGCTGTCAGCCGAACATCGACGCCATCTCGGCGGGCTGATCGGCGAACTTTTCGACGCCGACGAGTTCGCGCTCTCGGACTGACCGAGTCCGGGTACAAGTTTCGGCGCTTGCCTATATTGGTCATTGCCGATATAAATGACTGGTGCATGCATTCGACGTTCTCGGAGACCCAGTGCGGCGACGAATCATGGAACTCCTGTCCGGCGGCGAGCGCTCGGCGGGTCAGATCGCCGAAGTCGTGGCAGCGGAGTTCGGAATCTCGCAACCGACCGCGTCCGGACACCTGCGAGTACTCCGAGAAAACGGATTCGCCACCGTCCGCAGCGAAGGCACCAGGCGTCTCTATGCCGTCGAGCCCGCGCCATTGCAAGAAGTGGACCAATGGCTCGACGGATTCCGGCAGTTCTGGAGCGGCCCTCTCGACGCATTGGCCACAGAACTCGCACGCGGGAAACGACGCGGCTCGAAGCGGAGCAGATCTTCACAATCGAATTCTTCCGACGAAGGAGACTCACAATGACCGAGATCGCGAACCAGGACACCAGCCTCACCGCGGTGGAGCGGAGCATGGGTAACCGCGACATCGCAGAAGGTTCGGCTCGAACTGCCGTACTCAAGCGCCGCTACAACGCGTCGGTCGACGACGTCTGGGATGCCATCACGACCCCTGACCGCATCAACCGTTTCTTCCTTCCGGTGAGCGGAGACTTCCAGGTGGGCGGCTCGTACGCCTTCGAAGGCCAGGCAAGTGGCGAGATCCTGGCCTGCGACGCCCCACACCTGCTGCGACTGCAGTGGACACCGCCCGGCGATCGCGGATACAGCGATCAGGTCGAGATCCGGCTGACTGCCGACGGCCCCGACGCCACCTGGCTCGAGTTGGAGCACGCCTCCGTCGCCGATGTCTTCCGTAACGACCCGGACACCGGCTGCTACGGCGTCGGAACCGGCTGGGAAGGCCCACTTCACTACCTGGGCGAATACTTGCGCGGCACTCTCCCTGATGCGCCGAGCACCGAGTGGTACACCTTCGACGAAGCAGAGGAGCTTCGTCTGGCCAACTTCCGAGGGTGGGAGTGGGCAAAGATCGAGGCAGAGCACGGCGGCCGATAACGCCCAATTCTTCGAAAACGGTCACAGGATGGCCGTTAGCTTTGTATCGTGACCGAGCTGGACGTATGTCCAGCAGTTTTGGTGGCTTCCTTTCGTGCCACACCTGCTTCGGTCCACGAGAAGAGAGCTCCACATGGCGCCACAACCCGTAGTCGACAACGCGGCCACGACGCGACGCACGCACATCATCCGGACAGTTCTCGCTGTCCTCGTCATCGCACCGCTGTCGATTGCGGCGTTCTACATGTGGGCACTGTGGGATCCGGGCGACACGGTCAACCGCTTGCCCGTCGCCATCGTCAACGCCGATGCGGGCACAGAACTCGACGGAACACGTCTGCAAGCCGGCGATGAAGTTGTTGCCGCGCTCGTCGAGAGCGGAGACGTTGCATGGAAGGTCGTCTCGGAACAGGAAGCCGCCGACGGCGTCAACGACGGCACCTATTACTTTTCGGTCGTCATTCCGAAAACTTTCAGCGCGGATGTGGCCAGTGCCGCATCGGGTTCGGGCCGCAAGGCCGAACTCGACGTCTTGTACAACGACTACAACAGTCTGGTCGCCGGCCCGGTCGGTGAAAGCATCATCGCTCAGGTGCGCTCGGCGGTCTCCGAGTCGATCGGCGAGCAGTCCATCGACCAGGTGCTGGTCGGGTTGGGTGAACTCGGAACAGGATTCGGTGAAGCAGCAGCAGGAGCGCAACAGCTGTCCGACGGATCCTCCGAAGCGCTTGCCGGAACCAACGAGCTCTACGCTGGAAGCAAGGAACTCGCCACCGGCATGGGCGAAGCAAATCAGGGCGGCAAGGAGCTGGCCGCCGGAGCCGGCGAGCTGGCTGCCGGAGCTGGCGAAGCTGCTGCCGGCTCGGGCGAGCTGAGCAGCGGACTCAACCAGTTGGTCGGGGGCACCGACGAACTCGGCGCAGGCGCCCGACAGATCAGCGAAGTGGTCGACATGGTCACCACCCCGGTACTCGACCTCGCGGGGTCCTCGGACGCCGTCGTCGGTCAGATCGACGCCCTCACGTCGATGCTTCGAAACTCGGCCGATCCGGTCTCCGCCGGACTCGTCGAAGCCCTGGGTGGACTGCGGGCTTCCCTGACCGCACAACCGTCGGACGACGACGTGATCGGTCAGCTCGGTCAGCTTCGCGACGGCGCGCGGGAAATCTCGCGGCAGCTCACTGATCCGAGCAGCGACTACCGTGGTGGGCTCCTTGCCGCCGCGGCCGGTGCAGGTGAACTCAACACCGGCCTGGGCCAACTGTCCGACGGTGCAGGCCAACTCGCTACCGGTGCACAGGAACTTTCCACCGGGCTGGGGCAGTTGGACACTGGAAGTATTGCGCTCCGTGACGGTCTCGGGCAGCTATCGGCCGGCGTCGGCGAGCTCGACGCGGGTAGCGCGGAACTCGCCACCGGTTTGTCCGACGGTGCCGCCCAGGTGCCGCAGTTCACGGACGACGAGCGCGCCACCACGGCCAATCTGCTCTCGTCCCCGGTTGCCGTCGACGCGCGGAACAACTATCCCGCAGCCGGTTTCGGACCGGGAGCCGTCCCTGCCGTGATCTCGGTGGCACTGTTCCTGTGCGGAATTCTCACGTGGTTCGTCGTCCGCCCACGACGCGGACGTTCACTGAACTCGCACACCAGCGTGGTGCGTGAGGGGCTGCGCCGCTACCGCATTCCCGCCCTGGTCACCTTGGTCGCGGCGCTCGTGTTGTCGGTGGTGTCACTGACCGTGGCAAACGTCGAACCACCCAGTGTCCTGGCGATGATCGCAGTGATGATCCTGGTGGGTGCCGCCGCGGTCAGCTCGGGCAGGCTCTTCACCGTTGTGTTCGGAGCCGTCAACGGAACCTTCATCGCTCTGGGCGCCTTGATGATTCAGATCTTCGCCTTCGGCGCGGTATACCCCATCGAACAGATGCCGACGGTTCTGCAGTGGCTGCACGCCCTGATGCCACTCACGTGGGCGCGCAACGCCATGCGCATGGTCCTTGTCGGATACTACGGCCCGAAATTCTGGGTGGCGGTAATCGCTCTGGCTGCCTTGGTGATCGGAGCCGTCCTGTTCACCATCTGGTGGCGCCGCCGACAAGAACCGCCGACCGACGCCGATGACGACGCGCCGATCACCGAGGAGATCGTGTACCTCCAGCAAACGCAAGCGTGAGTCGGATCAGCGAACGAGCGTCGTACGCATCAACATGACGTTGTAGTCGGCCCACGTGGTGGCAAGGAAGTACAGATCCGAACCGCTCGACCACGGGTGGATGTATGCGGCGTAGATACCGGGAACCTCGACCAGATTGACCAATGTTTCCGGTGCCGTCCACGGACCGACCGGACTGGGAGCGGTTCGCATCACGATCGAACTGAACGCGTCGGCGTACATCGCCACGAACTTGCCGAGGAACTCGTTGTACTGAACGGAGACCTCACCGATGCGGCCGTCCATGACGGGTACGGCCGCAGCGGGATCGGCACGGACCCAGCCACTTCCGTTCCAGTACTCGTAGGCGGAAAGATCGAGGATCGAACCCTCGGACGCGCGAGAAAGTCGAACCTCGCCAGATCGTCCCGCGGGAGTTCCGTAGTTGTAGACGAACCCGCCGTCCTTCACCATCGAGCTCATCTGGAAGTTCTCGCTACCGGCGACGGGGGCGACACCCGCGGGAAGAACCCCACCGATGTTGGGGCGCAGCGTTTCCGGACGAGTGGTCCACGTTTCGCCGTTGTCCGAGGAGGTGGCAATCTGCGAGTAGTTCGTGCTCCACTGCCCGGCCTCGCCCCAGTTACGCACCGACATGTAGCTCAGATACTGCACACCGTTCACTGCGATGCCGCTCGTGGGGATGCTGGAGGCCTCGACACCCGGAATCTTCAGACCGGAAATGATCTCACGCGCCTGAGCTGTGCCGTCCATCGGCGCACTGTCGATGCGCATACCGTCGGCCAGTACCCGATCCGAGCTGCGGAAGAGTACATTGCTTCGCCACTCGCCCACCAAACCGTCGCAGCCGGGGTTACGACTGAGCCCGGTGGTATCGCCGAAAGCGGTCAGAATCTGCCCCGCACCGTTGTCCCACATGATGCCCAGGTCGGTACCCAGGACATTGAAGCGATCAACGGTCTTGTTTGGACTGTATGTCCCGGTGACCTTTTCGATCACGGCAGTACGACCGGACAGACCTGGCAACCCTCCGGTGTTGCCGTTGAGCCACGGCGCCGCATTGGCCGGACCACCGCTACTGCCGACGCCACTGACTCCGACGCATCCCGGCGCAGCCATCGCCGGCGAAGCCACCGCCGTGAAGGCAGCAGCTGCCAGAGCGGCAACTACCCCGAACACCCCCAACGATCTCCCCGCGCGAAACATGACTCCCCCATGGCCGGGATTGTTGGTGTTGTCGTCGTTCCCCCCGAACCTCGGACAATCTAGCAACTGCAGTCACAGATAACCCAATCAGACAAAGACGCGAAAAGTCCTGAAAGTCATAGTAGTTCAGACTTTCAGGCCTTTTCGGACAGAGAAGATCAGTCAGTAGGTCAGCGCGCTCCGCTCGCACCGCCGTCGAGTGGAATCACCGCGCCGGTCAGATAAGCCCCGGCACGTGAAGCCAGGAAAATGGCAAGACCTGCAGCATCCTGGGGAGTTCCGACCCTGCCCAACGGGACCGAGTCCGCCACAGCCTTTGCACTTTGCTCGTCCTCGAGGAGGAATGCCATCATCTTCGACGGGAACGGGCCCGGCGCAATGGCATTGACCGTGATCTGTTCCCCCGCAAGCGTTGCCGCGAGCTTGCGCGTCAACATGTGCACCGCAGCCTTACTGGCTCCGTACGAGAAGTTCTCCGAACCCGACACCACGAGTCCGTCGATCGATCCGATATTGATCACGCGCGCGGGATCTTCCGCCGTGGCTGCAGACCGCAACTGCGGCAACAGCTTCTGCGTCAGTAGGAAGATTGCCTTGACATTGATGTCGAAAATCTTGTCGAAGCCTGCGGCCGGAAAATCGTCGACGGGAGCGCCCCACGTGGCACCGGCGTTGTTGACCAGTACGTCGAGCGTCGGCGAAATCTCGGCGACCTTCGCAGCGAGGCTCTCGACCCCCTCGTCCGTGGACAGATCGGCCGGATGCGAAATGCAGGTGCCGAACTCCGAAAGCTCTCGCGCGGCTTCGTCACAGGCTTCGGCTTTTCGGGCCGAAATGACGACCGTCGCTCCGCCTTCGACAAACCCGCGAGCGATCATGTATCCGATGCCGCGTGATCCACCGGTGACCACAACGGTCTTGCCACTGACGTCGAACAGTCCCTCGATCAAGCTCATGCGACCTCGAAAAGCCCGGCAGCACCCATACCGCCGCCGATGCACATGGTCACCACCACGAGCTTGGCTCCGCGCCGTTTTCCTTCAAGAAGAGCATGGCCGACCAGACGAGCCCCCGTCATTCCGTACGGATGGCCGACGGAGATACCGCCACCGTCGACGTTGTACTTCTCGGGATCGATCCCGAGCTTGTCGCGGCAGTACAGGGCCTGAGAGGCGAAGGCCTCGTTGAGTTCCCAGAGATCGATGTCGTCGACCTTCAGGCCGTGAAGATCCAGCAGACGCGGAATCGCGAACACCGGTCCGATGCCCATCTCGTCGGGAGCGCAACCCGCGACAGCCATGCCACGGTAGATACCGAGAGGCGCCAACCCGCGGCGTTCCGCCTCGCCTGCCTCCATCAGCACCGACGCCGAAGCGCCGTCGGAGAGCTGAGACGAGTTGCCCGCAGTGATGGACGAATGAGCACTGACAGTCCCGTCGGCCAGAACCGGTCGCAGACTCGACAGCCCTTCCAACGTGGTGGAAGCGCGGTTGCCTTCGTCGCGGGTCAGCGTCACGGACTCGCTGCGGATCTCACCCGTCTCCTTGTCCTGCACCTGCTTGATCGAGGGCAGCGGGACGATCTCGAGATCGAACCGACCTGCGTCCTGGGCCGCTGCGGTCCGCTGCTGGGAGACGAGCGCGAACTCGTCCTGCTGCTCGCGGGTGACTCCGTAGCGCTCGGCGACGATCTCGGCCGTATGCAGCATCGGCATGTAGATCGACGGCTTGTTTTCCTTCAGCCACGGATCAGCCGCGCGGAAGTTGTTCATGTGATCGTTCTGGACCAACGAGATCGATTCGACTCCGCCGCCGACCGCGATCTGCATTCCGTCGTCCACGATCTGCTTGGCTGCGGTTGCGATGGCCATGAGACCGGACGAGCACTGACGGTCGATCGTCATTCCGGAAACCGAGTCCGGAAGCCCGGCCCGCAGTACCGCTTGCCGCGCGACGTTGCCGCCGGAAGAGCCCTGCTGCAGCGCGGCGCCGAGGATGACGTCCTCGACCTCGCCGCCCTCGAGGCCCGCGCGCTGAACTGCATTCGAAATGGCATGTGCAGCAAGCTCTTGAGCCTGAGTGTTGTTGAACGCGCCGCGGTACGCCTTACCGATCGGGGTACGGGCGGTGGAAACGATGACAGCTTGCCTCATCGGGGAATCCTTTCGTCGAACACGAAGTGCTGTGCGCCTTTATTAACCGCCGGGGGTTAATAAAGGCGCACAGCAAGAATCAGGGCTGGAACACGACGCGACCGACCGTGGTGCCGTCGCCGAGGCGACCGATACCGTCGGCAACGTCCGTCAACGACAGCCGCTCACTGATCAGTGGTTTGACCAAGCCGGCATCGGCGAGCCTGGTGAGCTCGACGTGGCAGTCGTCGATGGCCTGCTGGTTGTAGGCCTTGTACAGCCCCCAGTGCAGTCCGATGATCGAATAGTTCTTGATGAGAGCGTGATTGAGTGCCGGCTGCGGGATCGTGCCACCGGCGAAGCCGATGATGACGATCCGTCCCTCGAAGGCGATGCACTTGGTGGACTTCGCGTATGCGTCGCCGCCGACCGGATCGAAGACCACGTCGGCGCCCTTGCCGCCGGTGAACTCCTTGACCGCTGCCACGAAGTCCTCACTGTGACGGTCTACGACGAGGTCGGCGCCGAGCTTGCGCGCGTACTCGGCCTTGTCCGGGCCGCCGACGACACCGATCACCTTGGCGCCTGCCGCCTTGCCGAGTTGCACTGCCGCACTACCGACACCACCCGCAGCAGCGTGGACCAACAACGTCTCACCCTCGAGCAGTTGGGTGCGGCGATGCAGAGCGAACCACGCTGTCTGATAGCCGATGCTCAGAGCGGATGCTTCCGCGTCGTCGAGAGCCGACGGCGCCGGGAACGTGTTGTTCTGATCCAGTACCGAGTACTCGGCGAATCCGCCGGACGGCAGACTCGGATTACCGATCACCCGGTCCCCCACTGCGAATTTGGTCACCGATTCACCGACCGAGACCACTTCACCACACAGTTCGACACCGGGTGTGAAGGGCAGCGGCGGCTTGATCTGGTACTCACCGCGGCACATGAGGACGTCGGGGAAGTTGGCCGGAGCCGCCAGCACCTTGACCAACATCTCCGTCGCATTCGGGGTGGGATCCGCGGTCTCCTCCAACGCGAGCACATCGCGGGGTTGACCGAGTTCGTTGACGCGCCAAGCCTTCACAGCAATTCTCCAGACAGATAGTGGGTGAGTTTCAGGACGAGATCGGGAGGTCGACCAACTCGGCGAGGCGTGCCCGATGCTGATACGCGGTTCCCAGCGACAGCTGATCGCTCTTCGCCCGTTTGAGGTACAGGTGCGCCGGATACTCCCACGTCATTCCGATACCACCATGAAGTTGGACGCACTCCTCCGCAGCATGAACCGCGACGCCGCTGCAGAATGCCTGGGCCACCGTCGCTGCGATCGCCGCATCGGCGTCGCCGCGTGCATAGGTGTCCGCCGCATAGCGTGCTGCCGCGCCCGAAGAGCTGACTTCGAGCCAGAGATCGGCGAGGCGGTGCTTGATCGCCTGGTACGAACCGATCGCCCGGCCGAACTGCTTGCGCTCCTTCACATACGCGAGAGTCGTTTCGAGGCACCACTGAGCTACAGCGAACTGTTCGGACGCCAGAAGTGCGCTTCCGCAGAGGAACGCTTCCTCAACCGCTTGCGCCGCATTGCCGCTGTCGACACGGACCGACGACGAACCCGAGAACTCGACGTCCGCCAATCGGCGCGTCATGTCCAGGGACAGAACCGGCGTGACGGTAGCGTCGGCGATCCGAACGGTGTGCAGCTCCAGGCCGCTCTCACCGGCAACCGGAACAACAAGAACATCGGACTCGGCGACGCCGGCAACCGTCGTGACGCTGCCGACGAGTCCACTCGCCGTTGCCTTGACAGTAGGTGTGAAAGTTCCTGGTGCAGTGGACAACGGGACGACCAGAGCAGCCGTCGAATCCCCCGCTGCCAATTGACCGAGCACCTCGGTCTCGCCGGCCTTCAGCAACGCCGTCGTCGCCAGCACCGCGCTGGTGAAGAACGGAACGGGAGCGACCGCACGTCCGATCTCCTCCATCACGACCGCCGCCTCACGCGTCGACGCACCTGCCCCGCCCAACTCCTCGGGTACCAGCAGTCCCGCCAAACCGAGTTCCGACGCCAGCGACTTCCACAGCCCGGTGAAGTCGGCGGACACGTCGTCGTACGCCGTGACCACGGTGTCGGCACCGGCACGCTCGCTCAGCAGTCGTCTGACGCTGGCTCGCAGATCTTGTTCGGTCTCGGAGTACAACAGATCGGCGCTCATCGGGGTAAGTCCTTCCAGGCGATGTCCTTGTCGACGCGATGCTCGGGCGGCAGCCCGAGTACACGTTCTGCGATGACGTTGCGCAGGATCTCCGACGTTCCGCCCTCGATCGAATTGCCCTTGGCTCGCAGGTACCGGTATCCGGGTTCACGCCCGGTGAAGTCGACGGAATCCGGTCGACGCAGCGTCCAGTCGTCGTAGCGCAGACCGGCTTCGCCGTGCAGCTCGAGGTCGAAACCCGAAATCTGCTGAGCCAAACCGGCAAACGCGAGCTTCATTCCCGAGCCTTCGGGGCCGGGCTGGCCGGCGGCGAGCTGCTGGCGCAGTCGCTCACCGGTCAGACGCGCAACTTCGGATTCGGTCCAGAGTCGCATCAACTCGTCGTGCATCGCCGGGTTACGCAGCTCGGGCTCGTCACGCCAGGCCTGAGCGACCTTTCCGATCATGCCTCCCTCACGCGGTGCGCCCGAACCGATGGCAACACGCTCGTTGTTCAGGGTGGTGGTCGCAACCTTCCACCCCTGGCCTTCGGCTCCGAGGCGATTGGCGTCCGGAATCCTGACGTCCGTGAGGAATACCTCGTTGAATTCGGCCTCGCCGGTGATCTGACGCAGCGGCCGGACATCGACGCCCGGATCGGTCATGTCGCAGATGAAGTAGCTCAGACCCGCATGCTTGGAACGTGACGGATCGGTCCTGGCCACGAGAATCGCCAGCTGCGCATTCTGCGCGCCCGACGTCCATACCTTCTGCCCGTTGACTATCCAGTCGTCGCCGTCGCGGACGGCGCGGGTAGCGACGGCCGCGAGGTCCGAACCTGCGCCCGGTTCACTGAACAGCTGGCAGTAGACCGTCTCCGCAGTCCACAACGGGCGCAGGAACTTCTGCTTCTGCTCCTCGGTGCCGAAGGCAGCGATGGTCGGTGCCGCCATGCCCAGTCCGATCCCGTTCTTGCCGGTGGCCGGGCCCGGTGCACCGGCGGCCTCCAGCTGAGCGTTCACCTGACGCTGAAAGCTCTGCGGTACACCGAGTCCCCCATGACCTTCGGGGAAATGAACCCACGCCAGTCCGGCGTCGAATCGTGCGCCGAGGAAGTCCGATACCGACACGCTGTTCGGATCATTCTCCGCGAGAAGCGTGTTCACCTTTTCGGTGAGATCACGCGATACTGCCTCTTCGTCGAAAGCCATGCCCATTCCTTCGGTTCGAGCGGTGAGCGGACGGTCAGTCCTTCGGTCCACCGGCGACGTAGACGACCTGACCGGAAACGAAGCCCGCGCCTTCGCTGACGAAGAACGACGCGGTGTGCGCGATGTCCTCGGGCTGACCGACACGGTTGACCGGGATCTGCGAAGCGGCAGCGGTCTTGAAGTCGTCGAAGCCGACGCCCATGCGCTCGGCCGTTGCGGCGGTCATCTCGGTTTCGATGAATCCGGGTGCAATGGCGTTGGCGGTGACGCCGAACTTGCCCAGCTCGAAGGCCAATGTCTTGGTGAAGCCCTGCATTCCGGCCTTCGCAGCGGAGTAGTTGACCTGTCCACGATTACCGAGAGCCGACGTGCTCGAGAGGTTCACGATGCGGCCGAACTTCGCTTCCACCATGTACTTCTGCACCGCACGCGACATGAGGAACGCTCCGCGCAGGTGGACGTTCATCACCGAATCCCACTCGGCAACGCTCATCTTGAACAGAAGGTTGTCGCGAGTGATGCCGGCATTGTTGATCAGCACGGTAGGTGCACCCAGTTCTGCGGCAACACGATCCACTGCTGCAGCGACCGAAGCCTCGTCGGAGACGTCAGCGCCGACGGCCAGTGCCTGTCCGCCTGCGGCCTTGATCGCGTCGACGGTTCCGGCACACGCCGCTTCGTCGAGGTCGAGCACGGCGACGGCAAAACCGTCTTCCGACAGTCGCTTCGCTACTGCCGCACCGATTCCGCGTGCTGCACCCGTGACAATTGCGGTTCTACGTTCCTGGCTCACTGGCCCTCCATACTTTCGTGATTCGACGGACACCGGACGATCTCGTCAGATCCCGGCCTGATCTGCAATTTCCCTGGCTTTGGCGACCAAGGCGTCAATACGTTCCACGGTGGGAGTTCCGCTCTCGGCGGCATTCTGCGGTTCGTCGCGGGCGCGACGCATCACGCCCTCGGCGATCACGGCAATCTTCCACAGTCCCAACGTGTGCCAGAACTTCAGCGCAGCAGGATCCCGTCCGGTGGCCTCGAGATAGATCCGGGAGATCTCCTCTCGCGAGGGGAATCCCGGGAGTGCCGACGCCGGGAAATCGCCGCCGGTATTCTCACCAGCCGCCGGCCAGTACGCCAACAAGCTTCCGACGTCCGCCAACGGATCACCGAGAGTGCACAGTTCCCAGTCGAGGGCCGCGACAACTTCGCCGTTGCTCGCCGAGGTGATCACATTGCGTAGGTGAAAGTCGCCGTGCACCAACGTGGTTTCAGTGTGATCCGGCTGGGCTGCAATCAGGCGTCGGGTGAGATCGTCCAGATCAGGGCATTCCCGCGTCTTCGACTGTTCCCACTGACCACCCCACCGCTTCAGCTGTCGCGCGGCGTAGGGCTTGTGACTTGCCAAGTCGTCGAGACCTGCCTGCTCGAGGTCGACGGCGTGTATCTTCGCCAGCGTCGGAGCGAGCGAGATTCCGATTGCCCGGCGACGATCTTCCGACAACGCCTCCGCAAGAGGCATTCGGTCCACCACTTCGCCGTCCACGAATTCCATGAGGAGCAGCGGAACTTCGGTGACGGCAGGATCCTCGGTCAACCCGAATACTCGCGGCGAAGGCACGTCGGTGGATTCGAGAGCGCTCAGGATTCGAGCCTCACGCGCCACGTCGTGAGCCGAGGCCAGCAGATGCCCCAGCGGTGGGCGTCGTAGCACCCAGCGATTGCCGTCCTGATCGCGAACCAGGTACGTGAGATTCGACTGCCCCAAGCCGATTCGATCGAAGGACAACGGCCCGGAAAAGTCGATCCCCAGGCCTGCGATCCACCCGGTGACCGCTTCGGTATCGAGTCCCACTACTCCGACGCTAGCCACCGACGGACGCTCCCTGTCGGAACGGGAGTGCGTCACCCAACAACTGGCCACCGTCGATGGTCATGATCTCGCCGGTGATCCACTGGGCTGCATCCGAAACCAGGAAGGCAATGGCAGCGGCCACGTCCTCGGGTTCACCGATGCGTCCGAGAGCAGTCGACGCGGACACCGCTTCTTCGTGTTCTTTCCACAGAGCTTCGGCGAGTTTGGTTCTCACCACTCCCGGCGCAACGGCGTTGACACGAATCTTCGGTGACAACTCGAGCGCCAACTGCTTGGTGATGTGGATCAGAGCAGCCTTCGACGCGTTGTACGTACCGATTCCCGCCTCGAACGCCATGCCGCCGATCGAAGCGGTGTTGACCACGGAACCACCGTGCTCGCCCATCCAGGCCCGCGCTGCGAGGCCGGTCCACAGGACTGGAGCCCACACGTTGACGTCGAAAGTCTTGGCGAAGCGCGAGTGATCCTGGTTGATGATCGGCCCGAACGACGGGTTGGTGCCCGCGTTGTTCACCAAGATGTCGAGACTGCCGAAACGCTCGATCGTCTGCTCGACGCACTTGCGTGCAGCATCCTCGTCCGTCGCGTGAGCGCCGACGCCGATCGCGTTGCCGTTCACCTGCGCGGCAGCCGCATCTGCGGATTCCTGTGAGCGCGAAGTCAGTACGACGTTTCCGCCCGCCGCCGCAATCGCCTGCGCGGTCGCGAGGCCGATGCCCCGCGATGCGCCTGTGACGATTGCCGTCTTACCTGTGAGATCCAGTCCTGCCATGTCAGTTCGCCTTGACTTCGCGGTACTTGCGCAGTTCCTGCTTGGCGATGGCGCGCTTGTGCACCTCGTCCGGGCCGTCGGCCAGGCGAAGGGTGCGCATGTGGGCGTAAGCCATCGCGAGCGGGAAGTCGTCGGTGACGCCGCCACCGCCGTGAACCTGGATGGCGCGGTCGATGATCTTGAGCGCGATGTTCGGTGCCGCAACCTTGATGGCTGCGATCTCGGTGCGCGCTTCCTTGTTGCCCACCGTGTCCATCATGTGTGCGGCCTTGAGCGTGAGGAGTCGAACCATCTCGATGTCGATACGAGCCTCGGCGATCCAGTCCTGGATATTCGCGTTGTCACTGACGGGCTTCCCGAAGGTGATGCGGGTGGATGCGCGCTTGCACATCAGTTCCAGTGCGCGCTCGGCCATTCCGATTGCACGCATGCAGTGGTGGATGCGGCCGGGGCCGAGGCGGGCCTGGCTGATCGCGAATCCTTCACCCTCACCGGCGAGAATGTCCTTGGCCGGGACGCGCACGTCCTCGAAAGTGATCTCGCCGTGTCCTTCGCGGTCCTGGTAGCCGAAAACCGGCAGGTTGCGCAGGATCGTGACGCCGGGAGCATCGATCGGCACGACCATCATCGACTGCTGACGGTGGGTGGCGGCATTGAAGTCGGTCTTACCCATGACGATCAGAACCTTGCAGTTCTGGTGCAAGGCGTTGGAAGCGAACCACTTACGGCCGTTCAGCACGTACTCGTCGCCGTCACGGTCCATACGGAGCTGGATGTTGGTGGCGTCGGAGCTGGCAACCTCGGGCTCGGTCATCGCGAAAGCGGAACGAATTTCGCCTTCGAGAAGCGGCTTGAGGTACTTCTCCTTGTGCTCGTCGGTGCCGAAGAGCGTGAGCACCTCCATGTTTCCCGTGTCCGGAGCGGCGCAGTTGGTGGCCTCGGAGGCCAGGTGGCTGCGGCCCATGATCTCCGCGAGCGGTGCGTATTCCAGGTTGGTCAGGCCGGGGCCCCATTCGGGATGGGGATGGAAGAGGTTCCACAGCCCGCGGGCCTTGGCTTCCTTCTTCAAGTCGTCGATGATCGGCGGCTGAAAGTGCGGGTTACCGGACTCACGCATCTGCTCTTCGTAGACCGCTTCGGCCGGGTAAACGTGCTTGTCCATGAAATCGAGCAGTTCGGCCTGGTACTTCTTGGTGCGATCCGAGAACTCAAACACTGACATGTGAACTCCTGACAGAGAGGGAAGGAAAATTGGGGGCTCGATGTTCGAGATGGCTGTTGACACCCTCGACGACATCCGGGCCGTGAAATGCGTTCAGCATCAGCGATTCCGCATGCCTGGCGGAATCAGTGAAGGTCGAGTGCGCGTCGGCACTCATCTGAGATTTGATGACGGAGAGGGACGTCGGCGAGCAGTTCGCCGCGATGTCCTCGGCGTAAGCAATCGCCGCATCCAGAACGTCACCGCCGGTGACCAGGTGGTCGATCAGACCGATGCGGTACGCCTCGTCGGCGTCCACCATCCGGCTGGAAAGCAGAAGATCGACTGCTCGACTGTGCCCGACCAAGCGGGGCAACATCCAGGAGATGCCGTACTCCGCAATCAGGCCTCGACGCGCGAACGCGGTAGTGAATCGTGTTGCGCTCGAACCGAAACGAACGTCGCAGTACAGAGCCTCGACCATTCCGAGCCCGGCAGCGACGCCGTTGACGGCGGCGATCAGCGGCTTGCGGATGGTGGTCGGGAAATGACGGTCTCGCGGCCGGACAAGATCACTTTCGGAGACTTCGCCGACGTTCTTCAAATTGCCGAGGTCAGCCCCCGAGCAGAATCCTCGGCCGGAGCCGGTGACAACAATTGCTCGGACACTGGGATCTTCGTCTGCCACGGCCAGAAAGTCGTAGTACTGATCTTCGAGCTCGTTGGTCCACGCGTTGAGAACGCGGGGCCGATTGAATGTCAGAACCAGCACCGCTCCTCTCTGCTCGGAGAGGACGAGTTCCTCGGTCATCGTGTTCCCGCGAGGAGCGACGCCTGGTACCGGCGCATCCCGCGCAGCCAACGGTCGTAGTCGGCGCCCTTCTGCCGGTACATGTCCAGCACGTTCTTGTGCGGAAGGATGAGAAACTCTTCGGCATCCACTGCCGCAAGAACGATTTCGGCGCATTCGGCAGGCTCGAGAACATTGCCTGCCGCAAGCACGGCTCCGGTTGCGGCCTTGCCGACCGGATCGCCGGAATTCTCACCTTCGTAGAGAAGCTTGGTGTTGACGCCCATCGGGCACAGGCAACTGACGCGAACACCCTGATCTCCGTAGGTGATCGAGAGCCACTCGGCAAACGCGACCGCGGCATGTTTGGTCACCGAGTACGCGGCGGACCCGACCTGACTGAGCAAGCCGGCCGCAGAGGCCGTGCTGATGAAGTAGCCCTCCCCGCGCTCCGTCCAGCCGGGGACGAGGAGCCTGGCAGCGCGAATGTGGGCGCGAACGTTGACGTCGATCGTCGTGTCCCAGACGTCTTCACTGATGTCGAGGCCCATGCCACCGGTAACGCCGGCATTGGCGAAGTAGAGGTCGACCGGGCCGAATTCCTTTTCCGCCTGCGCGATCAGGCCCGCAATGACCGTCTCGTCGGAGACGTCGCCACCGGCAGACACGGCCGCTCCGGGACGCTCCGCGTTGATCGCCTCCGCTACTGCCGAAGCTGCTGCCCCGTCCAGGTCAGCCACTACGACGCGAGCACCCTCGGCAGCCAGTCGCTCGGCCAGTGCACCGCCGATTCCCCCGCCGCCACCGGTGACAATTGCTACCTTCTGGGCAACCTTCATGAGCGATTCCTCTCGCTTGCGTCATACCTACGCGCTGACAGTGATCCACGTCTCCCCTCATGTATAGTTGAATCCGGCGTCAGTTTCAACCGTCGAATCGCGACGGTCACCCGAACGGCCCGTTCCGTCCTCCTGAACTGCGAGTAAAGGGATAACGATGACTGAAAACCAATTGCCCGTCCGCCCGTCCACCTTCGCCGAGCTCGAGAAGCTCATCGGCCAGGAACTTGGCCCGACGGAGTGGTACGACATCACCCAGGAGCGCATCAACGCGTTCGCCGAAGCCACAAACGATCATCAGTGGATTCATGTCGACCCGGAACGAGCCGCATCGAGCCCGCTCGGCAGCACGATCGCGCACGGACTCTTCAGCCTCTCACTGGGACCCCAGTTCTCCTACCAACTCATCCACTTCGACGGCTTCGCCCACAGCCTCAATTACGGCTACGACAAGGTTCGCTTCCCCGCTCCCGTTCCCGTGGGATCCCGGGTCCGCATGCGCGCAACCGTCGTGTCCGCGGAGCAGTTGCCCGGCGGAATCCAAGTGAAGATGAGCCAGGTGGTCGAGCGCGAGGGTTCCGACAAGCCCGTCGTGGTCGCCGAATCCGTCGCTCGCGTCGTCGAAAAGAGCTGAACCGAAAAGAGCTGAACCGAGACTGGGACGCCCGGCCGCTCGAACATCGATGCAGCCGGGGCGGCCCACCTCGTCAGAGACGGTCGGGGAACTTCAGAGCGTTCGCCCACAGATCGGTCACAGTGGCGACAATCTGATCGAACTCCGGTGAACGCCCGTCCACCTCACCCTCACGAAGGGTGAACAGACTGTAGGCGAGTCGACTCACCATGCCGGACAGAGCAATCGACGCCGTCATCGGATCCAGCGTCGTGTCCGCGATGCCGCGGGACTGCAGATCTGCAATCCCGCGGGCATTACGGCGTATGAACGCATTGGCACGCTCGCTGCGGAACTTCCGGAACTCCGGGTCGATGTGAGCTACCTGCTCCATGAGCCCCATCAACTTCGCATTGCGTTGATACGCGGCCAGATACGCTCGATTACTTGCCTCGAGCACGGCGTACGGATCGTCCGCGCTCGCAACGCGTCCCATGCCCGGGTGCATCATGTCGTCTCGCGCGACCTCGAGGACGGCGGCGAACACCTCTTCCTTGTTCGCGAAGTACGTGTAGAACGATCCCGTCGCGCAACCGGCTTCTTTTGCGATGTCGATCAAACGTGCATCGAGATAGCCACTGCGCTCGAAAACCTTACGGGCAGCAGCAACCAATGCCGCACGCGTGCGTGTCCCCCGCTCGGTGGTCGGTCGATCCCGGAGCAGCGCGGGCGGAGCCACCGGTAAGGCGGCAATTCGCGATTCGTCGTCGAGCACGGTGCGCTCCTCATCCTTCCGATCAACATCATTTTCGGGACAATCCCAGCAGACTCGATGTTGACGCCGGATTCAAGTGTACGCTCTGGTGAGACCCAGGACACACAATCGGTCGATTCCTCCCGAAAGGCAGAACCATGGTTAGCGTTCTCGACCCGGTGACCCGTCACGCGGAAGCCACTCCGGAAAATATTGCAATTCGCGGCACGGATAATCATTGGACATACCGACAGCTCCACGACGCGTCTCTGGCGTTTGCCGGCCGCATTCGCGACGAAGGGTTGAGCATCGGCGACCGGGTTCTGCTCGCGGCGCCGTCGGTGCCTGAATTCATCGTGGCGTACATGGGGATTCAGGCTGCAGGTTGTGTCGTGGTGCCCATCAACACGATGTCGGCGCAACCCGAAGTCGAGTACGTACTGGACGACGCCGAGATTTCGCTGGCGATCGCCTGGCACCAGCTCGGTCCCGCAGTTCAGGATGCAGGGAGTGCGCGCGGCGTCCCGGTGTGGACGCTCACCGAAGAATCGGCGAAGGCCGACCATCCACCGGCAACGGTGGTCGACCGCGACACAGCGGACACCACGGCGATTCTCTACACCTCCGGTACCACCGGACGTCCGAAGGGCGCTCAGCTGACGGTCGGGAATCTGTTGTCTGCCGGTGAGATCGGCGCCGAGAGCAGCCGCGGAAATCCCTCGGACCGCACCGGTACCGGACTGCCGCTCTTTCACATCTTCGGCCAGGGTTCGGTCATGATGGCAACCTTCACCGGCGGCGGATCACTATCCCTGCTCGCCCGGTTCGACCCGGCCGCCATGCTCGATCTGGTGCGTCGGGACAAGCTCACCATCATGGCCGGCGTCCCCACCATGTGGAATGCCATGCTGCACGCCGCAGCCGACGTGGACAGCTCCGACTTCGAACAACTGCGGATCGCAATCTCCGGTGGCGCATCACTTCCCGGTGAAGTCGCTCGCGCCTTCGAAGCACGGTTCAACTGCACAATCCTCGAGGGCTACGGCCTGACCGAGACGAGCGCATTCGGAACTTTCAACAGCATCGACCGCGTCGCAAAGATCGGATACACCGGCCGCGCCGTACCGCGCACCGAGGTCGAGGTCCGTGATCACGACGGAAATGTCTGCCAGGCAGGCACAGTGGGCGAGGTATTCATCAAAGGACCGACGGTCATGAAGGGCTACTGGAAGCGCCCGGCCGACACGGCCGCCGTCCTGTCCGACGACGGATGGTTCCGCACCGGAGACCTCGGCGAGACCGACGCCGACGGTGACCTTCGCATCGTCGACCGCGTCAAGGACCTCATCATCCGCGGTGGATACAACGTCTATCCAGGCGAGGTCGAAGAGGTGCTCTACCAGCACCCCGACATCATCGAGGCCGCGGTGATCGGTATACCCGACGACTACTACGGCGAGGAGGTTGCGGCGGTGGTGGCCGTTCGCCCAGGCTCCGACCTCGAAGCAGATGACGTCACCTCGTGGGCTCGGGAACGTCTGTCCGCCTACAAGATTCCGCGGGTGGTCCAGTTCATCGACGCGCTCCCGAAGGGTTCGACGGGAAAGATCCTCAAGCGATCGATCGACCGCACCGAACTCCTCGCCCAGAAGCAGAACTGAAAACACAGGTGAACCCCGGCGAGATTTCGCCGGGGTTCACCTGTCCATGCGCTCAGAGTGCCCTGTCCATACGCTCAGAGTGCGTCGAAGTACTCGATCTGCGGGGCGCCTGCGAGGAAGGGCGCCATCGCCTTTCCCGCGGCCTGGAAATGCTCGGACGATCCATGGGCCTTGATCGCAGCACCGTCTTGATACAGCTCCATGAACTTGTAGGAATTCGTATCCGTCTTCGAGCGGATCAGTTGATACAGAACCGTTCCGGGCTCTTCCGTGCGCACCTTCTCGGCAAGTTCGGCGACTACGGCTTCGAACTGTTCGCCGCTTCCGTCTTTGACGGTGATATCCGCGATGACAGCAATCATTCATTCCTCCAAAAGTGTTCCAGCAGTATTCGAGTGTTACCGAGAACCTACAGTTTCACTGCATGGGCAGTAGTCCGAACGTCGATTCCAACTGACTGCGAGTGCTTTCCGCATCGGTGTGGAGAATGCCGGCGATCCCCAATCGTGCCGCGCCGTCGAGGTTCTGTTGCAGGTCGTCGATCATCACGGCGCCTTCGGGCGCAACACCCAGCCGCTCGCACGCGATGGTGTAGATCTGACGAGAGGGCTTACGAATCCCGACTTCCGAGGAGATCACCACTTCGTCGGCGAGGTCCTCGAGCACAAAACCCGCGTAGCAATCACGCCCGAAAGCATTGGACACGAGCGCAACAGGGTGACCCGCCGCCCGCACGTCCGCGAGCAGACGCACCATCTCCTCGTCTCGAATCAGCCCGGCTTGCATACGGTCGACCAATCCAACGCTGTCGACGACTGCGCCGTGCGCTCGTAGCCGTTCCCCGAATCCTGCTTCGAAGGCCTCCTGGTCGATCTTTCCGGATTCGTGATCGGAGAGCAGTCTCTTCGAGACGTCGTCGCGGGAGAGCAGGGTCAACGGAAGTCGTGGGTCGCCCCCAAGCGAGGCCCCGAAGTCTTCGAAGGCCTGAAGAACACTGGAGGTGAGAACTCCACCGAAATCGACGAGCACTGCCGTACGCGTAGGTGTCATTGCTCCATCAGACACCAAACATGAACCCGGCGTCAACATCAGTTTTGGCGCAGCGAGAATTGTAAAGTGTTGATCCACAACCGGTTGACCGTATCGAGCAGACCGTCGAAGGTCACTCCGGCGGCGCCGTCCTCGCCGCCGCGGGATACGAAGTACCCGAACGCAAGTCGACTGATCATCCCGGAGAGTGCCCGAGACGTCAGTAGCGGATCCAGATTCGCGTCCGCCAGTCCGGCTTTCTGCAGCTTCTCGATACTGCGCGCGTTGCGTCGAACAAACGCGTCAGCACGCTCGAGGCGGAGAACCCGGAACTCCGGATCGATGCTTGCTACCTGCTCGAGCAGTCCCATCAGCTTCGCGTTCCGTCGGTACGCCTCGAGGTACGCGCGGTTACTCGCCGCGATGACCTCAGCAGGATCCGCGCCTTTCGGAGTGTGCGGCATACCCGGATGCATCATGTCTTCGCGTGCCAACTCCATCACTGCCGCGAAGATCTCTTCTTTGCTCGCGAAGTAGGTGTAGAAGGTACCGGCCGAGCACTGCGCCTCCACAGTGATGTCGATCAGCCGCGAGTCCAGATAGCCGGACCGTTCGAAAACGGTGCGGGCCGCATCGATCAACGCTCGACGCGTACGCAAACCACGCTGAGTGGAGGGGAGTTCCCGTGACGCTGTCGACGAAGCATCTTCGGAGCCTGTGCGTGCTGCAGCCATGCTCCAGTTATACGTCAGACGCCCGCTACCGGTGACCGATAGCGGGCGTCTGCTCGAAACCGAAAGAGTTACTTGGCGTACAGGTGCGCGCCCGGAATTGCGTTCGGATCATCCCGAACTTCCTTCGGGTTGGTCTCTTTCAGCACCCAGGCACTGAAGAAGGTCACCAGACCCATGAGGGCTACGAACACGGCAACCCATGTAGTGGTCCCGGTCTTCGCGATGAGTGCCGTCATGATGAACGGAGTACCACCGCTGACCGTGATCGCCGCCAGCTGGTACGCCAACGATGCTGCCGAGTAACGCACGTTGGGCGCGAACAGCTCACCCATGTACGCAGCGATCGGCCCGTAGGTCATCGACTGGAACACGCTGCCGACTGTCACCGCGATGAAGAACAGCGGCAGGGACTTGGTGTTGATCAACCAGAAGTACGGGAATGCCCAGACCACGATCGCCGCGGCGCCGATCAGGATCATCGGACGACGACCGATCTTGTCGGACATCTTCCCGGACCACAGCACCACGCCGACTGTCAGCAACGCACTCAGGAGCGAGATGATGAGCAGTGAGTTCCGCTTCAACCCCAGTTCGGTTGTGCCGTAGCTGAGCACGCCGGCGATGCTGATGTAGAACAGTGCATTGGTGGCGGCCAGAAGTCCGCAACCGAGCAGAATCTTGCGCCAGTGATCCTTGAGCGCCTGCGCCAGTGGAGCCTGAACGACGACGTCCTTTTGGTTCTTCTTGGCGTCTTCCTGCAACTCGAGGAATTCCGGCGTGTCCTCGACCTTCGTCTGGATGTACAGAACCACGGGGAAGAGCAGCGCGCTGGCGAAGAACGGAACTCGCCAACCCCAGCTCAGGAATGCATCATTGGAAATGGTCGCGGTCGCGACGAGGAAGACCAGGTTGCCCAGCACTACACCGAACGAGACACCCATCTGACCGAAAGTGCCTGAGAATCCGCGCTTCTTGGGACTCGCGGATTCGGTGAGGAGAAGGACGATTCCGCCCCACTGGCCACCGCAGGCGAGACCTTGGATGAATCGCAGTGTCACCAGAAGAATCGGAGCGACGACGCCGATTGCCGACGCACTCGGGATCGCGCCGATCAGGAACGTCGCGACGGCCATCAGCAACAGGCAGGTGACGACAGCGGGCTTACGCCCATACTTGTCGCCGAAGTGTCCGGCGACCAAACCGCCGATGGGGCGGGCAACGAAGCCGGCCCAGAACGTACTGAACGAGAGCAATGTGCCCATCAGTGCGGATGAATCGGGGAAGAACACATGCGGAAAGACCAGTGCCGCAGCCGTTCCGTACAAGAAGAAGTCGTACCACTCGATGGAACTGCCGAGCAGTCCCGCGCCGAGAAGTTTGCGGTGCGCTTTCTTCTTCTTCCGTTCCTGATCGGACAGACCCCCTGCCTGCGTGTTCGAATCCACTGCCGATCTCGTCATGGGTTACTCCTCGATGGGTCGGACGCTCGTCGCGCCGGGAGTTGAGAAGCGGAACCGGGCCAGAAGTAGAAACTGACACCAACTTCAACTCTGTGGCGTTGCGATCAGTCTGCGATACAAAAAGAGTGATGTCAATCACTGAAATGCATTGCCGCATAGGGGACTAAATCCCCTACCGATGCTCGTCAGCCACCACGACGAATGGCCGGCTCACCTTGTCGGCGGCCGGCAATTCGTTTGTCAGGTAGATCTAGTTCGGTACCCGCAGTTCACGACGAAGAATCTTGCCGCTCACTGTTTTCGGCAGGTCGTTCATTACCTCGACGATGCGTGGATACTTGTATGCTGCAAGCCTTTCCTTGCAGAACTCGACCAGATCCTCGGTGGTCGCCTCGAAACCATCCTTGAAAGACACGAAGGCCTTCACGGTTTCGCCCCGATACGGATCCATGACACCGACGACGGCAGCTTCTCGTACGGCGGGGTGTTCGTAGAGAACATCTTCCACTTCGCGTGGCCACACTTTGAAGCCCGACGCATTGATCTGATCCTTCATCCGGTCGACGATGTAGAACCAACCGTCGCCGTCCATGAATCCGATGTCGCCGGTGTGAAAACGCCCGTCCGGCATGGCATGCGCGGTTTCGGCTGGCTTGTTCCAGTAACCGAGTGCAACCTGAGGCCCGGAGACCACGATCTCGCCGTACTCCCCGACCTGTACCGGCTTGTCGTTCTCGTCCACCACCTCGGCGTACGTATTCGATACCGGTACGCCGACAGCAACGGCCCCCGACGCCGGATCTACCGGCGCTTCACGCGAATTCGGCACCACGATTGCCGGGCTGTTCGTCTCGGTCAGCCCGTAGCCGTTGTGAATGTAGTGACCGAACTTCGACCGGAACGCTTCCAACGCCGCGTGCGGGATCGGCGCGCCACCTGAATACACCGACTCGAGAGAGCTCAAAGATTCCTTCGAGACTGCGGCGCTGTCCGTCCACGCGATGAATACCGTGATCGCTCCGATGATCGCGGTAGCCCGATGCTCCGAAATTGACTCCGCTGCAACGATGGGATGGAATCGGCAGGTCAGAATCGTGGGCGCGCCGGCCAGGAGTGGAGCCGCGACGTGCCCGATCAACCCGGTGATATGGAACAGTGGCGCCACCGCGAACATCGCGCCGCCGGGGCGCAACCCCAGCCAGTCCCGATAGATCTGCGCTGCGAACACGACATTTGAGTGCGTGTTCATCGACCCCTTCGGCGGGCCGGTCGTCCCCGACGTATAAGGAAGGTAGGCAAGGTCTTCCGGAGACAGATCGACCTTCTCGGGCTTCTGTCCTCGATGAGCCTCGATCAGTTCCAGTAGGTCCGGAAATCCATCATGACGAATCCTGGACGCCGAACCGAAGATCCGTTCATCGTCGCGCGACTGAAAATCCCGTTCCGACGTAGTGATGACCCGTCGCACTTCGGTGCCCTCGGACGCAGTCGCCACGGTCTCGGCCGAGGACTCGAGACAGATGACTGCTACCGCTCCGCTGTCGGCCAGTACGGTGGACAGCTCACGGTCGCGGTACATTGGATTGACCGGAACGACGACGGCACCGAGCTTCCAGACCGCGACTGTCGCGATCACGAACTGCGGAACATTCTGCAGGACAAAGGAAACTCTGTCGCCGAACCCGATTCCGTCCACGGCGAGGGCTACCGCAAGCGCGTCCGACATCTCGTCGAGTTCAGCAAAGCTGACGGTCCTGTCGAAGTACCTGATGATCGGGGCGGTGCGATCGCGCTCCAGCGAAGCACGGAACATCGCGAGGGCGTTGGCATGCTCGATGTCCACGTTCGGCGGAGTGTCGGCGTCGTAATTGGCGAGCCAGGGCTTGCTCTCGTACACGTTGGTCATATCTCAGCTCTCGAAGTACCGACGTGGGTTGTCCACCAGCATCGCCTTGACCTGGTCTTCGGTGACACCACGTTCGAGCAGCGCCGGAATGACATCATCACTGATATGGGTGTAGTTCCAGTTCGGAAGTGCCACTTCTCTTGCCGCGCTGGGGAAGTAGTCGATGAAACACGACGCGTCATGTGCCAGAACCATCTTCTCCGCGTAACCGCGACGGGCCATCTCCACCACGGTGTTGACACGATCCTCGAACGACAGGAACGGTTCGAGACCAAAACGGTCCATCCCCAGTAGCGAACCGGCATCGGCCAGCGCACACAGGTAATCGAGATCGGTGGTGTCGCCGGAGTGACCGATGACCACCTTGGTCAGATCCGCACCCTCTTCGGCCAGAACCTTCTGCGCGACCAGCCCGGATTCAGTGTGCGGGTTGGTGTGCACGGTGATCGGCACTCCCGTTTCCACCTGCGACTGTCCGACCGCGCGCATGACCCGCTCGACGCCGGGGGTAAGGCCCGGCTCCTCGATGGCGCACTTCAGGAAGGAGGCTCGGACACCGGTTCCGGCGATTCCTTCCCTGATGTCCTTGACGAACAGTTCGACCATCGGCTCGGGGCCGTCGAACAGCAATCCCGGTCCGGTGTAATGGAATTGGAAGGGAATGTCGTTGTAGGTGTAGATGCCGGTAGCAACGATGATGTTGAGATCGACCTGCTCGTTGATCCGGACGATTCGCGGAATGTACCGGCCGAGGCCGATCACTGTGGGATCGACGATCGTGCTGATTCCGCGGGACTTCACCTCGGTCAGCTTTGCTACTGCGTCCGCTACCCGCACTTCCTCGTCCCAGGGTTCGGGGTAGTCGGGGTAGTTCTGGCGCAACTCCTCACCCAGAACGAAGACATGCTCGTGCATCAACACCTTTCCCAGATCGGCTGTATCCACCGGCCCACGAACGGTTTGTACTGAACTCATCGATCGAACCCCTGACTGTGATCGCCATCACTAACATGAGACAATGAGCTAGTGTGTCTCACGTGGCCAGGTTCGTCAATAGGCTCGATCCCCCGAGGCTCACCATTTTTCAACGGCCGAAATTGTGCAGTACCGGACAACCGGAGAGAATGTCCCGATGCCTACCGACCTCGAACGCCGACGCGCGATCGACACCGCCGCGAGCATGTACCTCGCGGAGGAACCACTCGACATGTCACTGCTCGCCGAACGTCTCGGCGTAGGCCGCGCGACGCTGTACCGCTGGGTCGGCAACCGCGACGAGCTGCTCGGAACAGTGCTGGCCGAGGCCACCGAACGGACATACCGAAAGGCGATGTCACAGGCGTCGGGGCAAGGTCCGGAGTACATTCTCGACGTCTTCGGCCGCGTTATGCGATCGGTGGAATCGTCAACAGAACTGCGCGCGCTGACCAAACGCGAACCGATGGTGTTCATCAAACTCGCGATGATGCCCGGCTCCATCGAATCGATCTCCGCCTCCATCACCGCCGAAATCTTGCAGTCCCAGGTCGACGCCGGCCAACTGACGATCACGCTCTCGCCGCAAGTGCTGGGCGAAGCCCTCGTTCGCATCTGCGACGTACACCTCTACGCCCCCCTGCTCGGCCGAGAAAAGGCCGAGATCGAGACGGCCCTCGACCTGATCGCACTGCTCCTCGGCGTCACCCGCAACTGACACGCTTCGACCGCGTGAACACTACGGCGACACACCGGCCACCCGAGTCCTCAGACGTCTGATGAGTTGTTACTCTTTCGGTACCCACCCGAGAGGCGAGCCGTGTCCGACGACCACACAGGATTCACACTTCGCAGTGGTCCGCTGGTACCGCAACTCGAACAGTTGCTGCGCGGGCGAATCATGCATGGAACGTGGGCGCCGTCCGAGCGCATACCGAGCGAGGCGGCCCTCGCCGTCGAACTCGGCGTCGGGCGTTCCTCGATTCGCGAGGCAATCCGCCTCCTCGCTCGCGACGGACTACTCGAAGTCCGACACGGCGTCGGAACCTTCGTGGCTGCCGCGTCCGAACTCGAGCACGTCGACGAATTCACCAAACTTCTTCGACGCTCGAGGATCCTCGAGGTCTTCGAAGTCCGTCGCGCACTCGAGATCGAGGCCGCCAGACTGGCCGCGGAGCGGGTACAACCCGAGGACCTCGACGGCCTGCGGCGGCGACTGACCATGCGACACAGTCATTTCGAGGGTGATGTCGAGAAGTTCGTCGACGTCGACCTCGACTTCCACACCGAAGTCGTTCGACTGTCAGGAAACGCAGTTCTGCTCTCGCTTTTCACGTCGGTGCGTCCACTCCTTCGTGAATCCCTCGTCGAGATGATGGCCCACGAGGCCGGCGTCCCCGACACCTCACATGCCCATGATCAGTTGGTCGAGGCCCTTCAAGACGCCGACCCAGAAGCCGCGGTAGCGGCAACTCGAGCAAACATCGACACCGTCCTACGACGACTGCGTGTGCTCGACGCCTAAGAGAGGTTAGTTCTCGTGCAACACCCCACCGGCACAGTTCTGTCGACCGAACACGTGGATCTCGTCCGCGACGGCCGATACTTGTTGAAAGACATCAACATTTCGATCGAACCCGGACAACACTGGGTCCTCCTCGGCGCGAACGGCGCGGGCAAGAGCACGCTTCTGAGCCTGCTCGGAGCAACCGCCCACCCGACTCGCGGTTCCGTTTACGTCCTCGGCCACAAGTTGGGCCGCGTCGACATGAGGGAACTGCGGATGGACATCGGGCACGTGAACCCTCGTCACACGATCGGAATTCCGATCACCGTCCGCAACGTCGTGATCACCGGCCTCACCAACACCACCGAGGTGATGCCGCGCTGGTCACCGACGCCGGAGCAAGAGGCTCACGCCGACGCACTGATCGATCTACTCGGAATGAGTCCGCGTTCGGACGCACTGTGGCCCAACTTGTCCCAAGGCGAACGGGGACGAGCCCTGATCGCCCGCGCACTCATGGTCGAACCGCGCCTGCTTCTGCTCGACGAACCGGCGACCGGGCTCGATCTTGCTGCACGCGAACAACTCTTGACGGCACTGGACGACCTCCGCAATCAGAACCCGTCACTTGCCAGCATCCTCGTGACGCACCACATCGAGGAGATCCCCAGCACCACCACACATGCTCTTCTGATCAAGGACGGCGTCGTGACCGCCAGCGGCCTCGCCGAGGATGTGATCACCACCCAGAACATCAGCGAGTGCTTCTCGCATCCCATCGAGATCGAGCGTCGTGGTGGTCGGTGGAATGCCCAGTCGCGGCCACGCGAAAGAGTGTGACCGACAGTAGTTTCAGAGACGCCTGGCGCCGGGTCCCTCCCGGCCCAGTTCGTCTCCAGGGTTGAGCAGGTTGCATGTTTTCAGTGACAGACACCCGCAGCCGATACAGCCCGTCAGTTCGTCCTGCATCCGGTTGATGGCCTGCTTGCGATCCTCGAGGCGCTGATTCCACTCCGTGGAAATCTTGCGCCAGTCCTTCTTCGTCGGAGTTCGACCCTGCGGCAACGATCCGAATACTTCGGCAACTTCGGCCAGAGGTATCCCGAACCTGACTGCCAACTGGATCAGCGACACCCGCCGGATCGAGTGCCGCGGGAACTTCCTCATATTTCCTGCCGTCCGCTCCGCAGGAACCAGACCGAGTGTTTCGTAGTAGCGCACAGCCGACACGGCGACGCCAGTGCGCTCCGATACCTCACCGATCGAGAGAAGTTCGTCACTCTTACGGATCATTCTGCCTCCCAATGGCTGCGCGACATTGACCTGAAGCGCACTCGAGATTCTACCTTCGACAACATGCACTCCCCCACCGATGCTCCCGCCGGAACCTGGCGGCAACTCCTGAGCGGTCGATACCTCGGCACCGCTACCGTCCTCGCAGGCGGCGTTGCGCTGTACGCGACCAACGTCTACCTGACGACCAGCCTGCTTCCGACTGCCATCGACGACATCGGCGGTCAGCAGTACTACGCCTGGACCGCGACGGTCTTCCTCATTGCTTCCGTCATCTCTTCGATGTTGGTCACCAACGTCCTCGCTGCCAGGGGACCGCGCGGGGCCTACCTGATCGGCCTCGCGATCTTCGCGCTCGGCACCGTTGTCTGTGCGGTCAGCCCGACGATGGAATTGCTGTTGGTCGGCCGCACGATCCAGGGTTCGGGCGGTGGCCTGCTGGCCGGTCTCGGTTACGCCGTCATCAATGCCGCGCTCCCCAGACATCTGTGGACTCGCGGGGCCGCGCTGGTTTCGGCGATGTGGGGAGTCGGCACCTTCGCCGGCCCTGCAATCGGCGGTGTCTTTGCTCAGTTCGGAGCCTGGCGATGGGCTTTCGGCGTCCTGGTCATCGCGACGATCGCAGTCGCCGCTCTCGTCCCCAGCGCGCTACCGGCACATGAACCGGGCAGCACCACCAGTAGCCCGGTGCCGGTCCTCTCGCTGGCATTGCTGACTGCGGCAGCTTTGCTGGTCAGCGTTGCCGGAATTCTGTCCAACCTCGCCGTGACCGCCGCAATGGTTCTCGCCGCTGTGCTGCTACTGATCGCCTTTGTCGCCGCTGACCGTCGCTCGCGCCACGGCGTACTACCGCCGTCGACGTTCAACGCGTCGTCCCTCAAATGGGTGTACCTGACCATCGTCGTCCTCGCTGTCGCGTCGACCGTCGAGACGTTCATTCCACTCTTCGGGCAACGACTTGCCGGCCTGGCGCCTCTCGCGGCCGGATTCCTCGGGGCCGCACTCGCTCTCGGCTGGACTCTCGGCGAAATCCCGAGCGCCTCGGCCACGACCCCTCGTATCGTGCGACGAATCGTTGTCAGCGGTCCGATCCTCGTCGCGATCGGGTTGGGCATCATGGCAGCATTTCTCACCGAACACGCCGGCGCCGGTGCGATGGTCGCGTGGGTGATCGGACTGCTGTTCGCCGGCGTCGGAATCGGCATCGCCTGGCCTCATCTTGCAGTCGGGGCGATGACCTCGGTCACCGATCCCGGAGAAGGTGCGCGTGCCTCGGCTGCCATCAACACCGTTCAGCTGATCGCCAATGCCTTCGGTGCAGCCCTGGCCGGAGTGCTGGTCAACATCGGCGAACCGTCGACGCTTCGTTCTGCGCAATTGCTTCTCTTCACCTTCGCCGCTGTCTCGATCATCGGCATTGCCGTGGCAGCTCGCGCACTTCCGCGAACGCCCGACAAAATCGGCAGCCCCGAAATCGTTCACGACGCTCGCTAAACTGTGAGAAACCCACACGGAGGAGTTGGCCAGTGACAGAACCGGATCCGGGCACAGTGGAAACCGACTTCCCGAAGACGGGAGCTCCCGCACAGCGCGCGCTGATCGCAGCGGGTTACACCCATCTCGCGCAGCTGACGTCCGTGTCCGAGAAGGAACTCGGCGCTTTGCACGGGATGGGACCGAAGGCCTTGAGGATTCTGCGCGAAGCACTCGCCGAACGTGGTCTGAGCTTCGCCGACTGAGCTCTCACATCAGACCAGGCTCGCCCGCACCTGGTTGCCACCTTCGCGCTTCGCTTCGTACATCACCGAGTCCGCGACGCGGAAGAGTTCGGCAAAAGCAGCGTCGACTGACTCACCCGGATTCCGGGGCGCGGTGCGGACCGCCATTCCGATGCTCGCGCTCGTCGGAGGGTCATCGTTCGCTCCGTCCATCGCGGAGCGGATCTGTCCTTCCAGCCTGGAGATCACGCTGACCGGTACCCGTTCGACCACGACGAACTCGTCACCGCCCATACGAGCAGTCAAGGCGGACTGGGTTGTCCACAAACGGATGCGCAGTGCAGTTCGCATGATCGTGCTGTCTCCTACGTCATGGCCGTGAACGTCGTTGATCGTCTTGAAGCGATCGAGGTCGATCACCACTACGAGCAGTGCATCCGCTTCGGTGACCGGAGCGCCCATCAAGTCGTTCACCCGACGCGCCAATCCGCGACGGTTGAGCAGTCCGGTCAACGGGTCGATGTCGGAGGTAGTGGCATCCGAACCCAGGACCGCCAGAACAATCTGTGACACAACAGGAATCACGATGATCGTAGCCAGCACAACCGAGATCTTCGCCAGTCCCAAGCCGACGTCCGCTGCTGGCCCGAACAACAAAGTCCACCCCGAAAGCACCGTGACGGTCGAGGCGAAGACCAAGTGACCGACTTGGAGTTTCGGATTGTGGAAGAACGCGATGTAGCCGCCGATCGACGCGAAAACGACGCACGCGATGAGTCGTCCCAGCGGTTCCGAGTCGGTTGCGGCCGCCGCCGCAATCGCGACGTCGGAACCCACGACAAAGGTGTACGACCACAGCGGCGTAGGCGGAAACAGCCACCAGATCAGGGCCGCGCCGAGGCACAGCGCGATGACCGCCAGATTGACCGCTCGCCAGAACGTACCTTGCGGACCGACGTCACTGAATCGCGCCGACAGCAACACCAGCCCCATCCAGAATGCTGTTCCGCCGACCAGCGCCCGGCAGGAAGTCAAGAACCCGCGGTCCTGGAGGTACCTGCTGAAACTGTGGAACTGGTCCGGCAACTGCCACCAGCGCATGACGACGTCGACCAAACCGTTCATCGCCGATCAGCCGATGCAGCTCCGCAACTTTTGGGCGTACTTCGACGAAACGGACTCGCTGATTTCCCCCCGGAGCACACTGGCATATCCGGCAGCATAGTCAGCGGCGACAGACAAAAACCGTTCTGCCGGATTTGAATCGGTCGATCAACTCAAAGCGTCGTAGGCCGCCGATACGTACTGCGCCGATCTCTCGGAACCGAGCAGACCCGGCCCCATCTTGTTCATCACGTACGAGAACGTCATGCGCTTCTCGGTGTCGATGATGATCTGCGAGCCACCCCAACCTCCCCAGAAGCAGATTCGCCCCTCCGGAATGAACGGGGCGGACTCGGGCGTCGGCAATCCGAATCCGACGCCGAAGCGGACCGGCACGCCGAGGACGAGGTCGACCCCGTACGACTGCTCCTCGAAGATCTTGTCGATCGTTTCCTCCGACAGCAAGCGAACGTCACCGACCTTGCCACCGCACGCGATCACCGATTGGATCCTTGCGAGTGCCCTCGCATTCGAATGACCGTTGGCCGCACCGATCTCGGCGGCGCGCCACCCGTCGGTCCACGAACCTGTAGCGTCAGCGGGCGGCGCGGTGAATGTCTTCACCATGATGTTGTCCATCCCGAGTGCCGCGATGTCGATCGGCAACGGCGGTGGCGCAATCACATTCGAGACTCGCCCGTATTCCGACTTCGGCAAGCCCAGGCGGAAATCAGCATCGAGTGGGCCGGCGATTTCCTCGTCGATGAAGCGGCCGAGGGTTCGTCCGTCGATGCGCCTGACGACCTCGCCGATCAGGTGGCCGTAGTTGAGGGCGTGGTATCCGGATGCCGTACCCGGTTCCCACCACGGAGCCTGCGTCGCCAACCTGGCGGTGGCATATTCGTCGTCGCAAATGTTCTCGAGGGTGAACGGTTGATCCCACCCCGACACACCCGAGGTGTGCGACAACAGTTGCCGGACCCGAATTCGGTCCTTGCCCGCTGCTGCGAATTCCGGCCAGTACTGCGCGACCGGGGCGTCGAGATCAAGCAACCCGCGGTCGACGAGCATGAGCGCGGCCAGTGCGGTCACGGTCTTGCTGCAGGACCAGACATTGGTAACGGTGTCGCGAGACCAAGGAGCAGTGTGCTCGACGTCGACCCAACCGCCCCACATGTCGACGACGGATTCGCCGTCGATCGTCAGTGCGATCGCTGCCCCGACGTCCTCGCCGGAATCGAGATTGCGTGCCAGCGCCTCCTTCAAGCCAGAGAATCGCTGGTCACATACGCCTTCGATGTTCGCCACTGACAGCCTCCACAGGAATGATGAAACTTGACGTCAACTTCAACTATGTCGAGTATGTGTCCGATTCACCTGTGGTGTCAATCACTTCAAGTGCCAGAGTCGGCTCAGACCAACGGGATTCCCTTGGCGATGCGCCGACGCAGATCCCAGAGATAGAAGTTGTAGGGAAACATCCGCAGAATCTTCGGACTGAACCGATTGACCAGCGCGGCGACGCGCATGGATCGGTCGAAGTTACGCTGCTGACGCACTGACCACGGGAGCCGCATTTCGTCACGAAAGGCTTGGGGCAGGAACCCGGTGGTGACAAATCGGTTGAGCGGACCGACCACGGGATGCAACAACTTCGGAGTGAAGGTCGCCGACGCGATCCCGTAGAGATGCTCACGAATCGTCTCGTCGATCGCCACCTTGTCGAGGTTCTCGTTCCAGTAGACCTCGAACGCATCCCGGTCCGCCGGCCACATGTCGCGTCGCATCTGAAGGGTTGTACCGAACGTGGCGCTGCGCTGATAGAACGCATCCCGGGTGACCGGATCGAGATCCCCGTACAAGATTTTGTAGACGTCCTCGAAGCCTCGGTACAGGCAGGCGGCTACCCACAACTGCAGTTCGGGATCGAACGCGTTGTATTCGACCGCGCTGTTCTCATCGGAGCGAACGTGCTTGTGAGAGCCGTTGACTGCGCGTCGGTACAGCTTCTTTTCTTCGTCCGTCGCCAGGCTTGCGACGGCGAGATACGTCAGCGTCGTCCGGGTTCGCTTCACCGGATGCCGATCCAACCGACCCGTCTCGACCTTGCTCTCATACACGCCGTACCCCACCGCCGGGCGCGCCAACTGCATGATGACGTTGGCGCCTGCGGCCAACAGTCCGAGCCCGGACATCGCCTTTTCAACCTCGGCGTCGATGTCGACCGCCTGGACGCCGACCGCTCCGATGCCGCCTGCCACCGCTTCCTCGCGCCCGTCCATCGAATCCCTACTCACCGTCATGGCAGAACCCCTTCGAGTCGATATCTGCGAACGCATGTTCTCAGATGAGTGAAACGCCGAAATGCCGAGATGTCAAGCAATCTCTGGATGCAAAGATGGTCTTCATGAATGACCAACCGCGTTCGTACGGTGGCGTCGACGGCGCGCTCCGCGTAGCCCAACGACGGGAGGCGCTGATCGAGGCCGGTCTGGAACTCATGGGCTCCGCCGAGCCCGAACTGACGGTCCGCGGAGTGTGCAAGAAGGCCGGTGTCGCGGCGCGGTACTTCTACGAGAGCTTCACCGATCGTGATGCTCTGATGTCGGCCGTCTACGACACCGTCATCACGGACATCGCCGTTTCAACCCAGGCTGCAGTGGACGCCGCCGAGACCGAACGCGGCAAGGCGCTCGCTGGAATCGCGAATATCGTCCGCACTATCGCGAACGATCCCCGTCGCGGACGTCTACTGTTCTCCAGCGCCCTGACGAGCCCTGTCCTGGCCGAGAAACGCCAAGCGTCGACGACGATATTCATCGGCCTCCTGGCCGCCAACGCGAAGACCTTCTACCGATTGAACGACAGCGGTCATCTGACCCTGACGGCCACGTTCCTGGTCGGCGGCCTGGCGCAGACCCTCAGTGCATGGCTCGACGGGTACATCGACGTGACGGAAGAAGAACTGGTCGCCGAATGTGCGGCGATCCTGCTCGCACCCGCCCTGCCGCCGTCTTGAGCTCCTGCATTCAGTCCCAGATCCCGATGTTGTCGAGGTGAGCGAGAAGTCGAGCAGCGCCGTCGGAGAACTGCAGACTCATCTGCGCGTCCACCTGTTCTCGATCGTGCTTCTCGAACGCCGCGATCAAAGCATCGTGGCTCGATACCGCAAGCTCACCCCAGCCTGGATCCGTCGCGTAGAGACGAGCAGGGGTGTACCGAATCGCGCCGAACAGGAACCATGCCAACTTCGCACCACCCGCAGCGCGATTGATCAGGCGATGGAACTCGAATTCGCACTGCTCGATCGCAGCTGCATCCGAAGCGTCGACCGCCGCTCGCAAATCGGCATTGAGTTCCGCGAGTTCCGCGAGTTGATCAGCGGTGATGCTGTCCATCGCCCGCAACGCCAGCTTGACCGCGATCTGCCCCTGCAACCAGAAGATGTCTTCGATGTCCTGGCGACTGAGGGGCGAGACGAGATAGCCGCGATGCGGAACCAACTCGACCATCCCCTCGCCGCGTAATGCGACGAGGGCTTCTCGCACCGGCGTGACGCTGACCCCGAGGTCGGCCGCGGTTTCGTCCAGCCTGACGAACTCGCCCGGACGGACCGAGCCGGACATGATCAGGTTGCGAACGTGGTTGGCCACGTCCTCCGACAACTGTGGCCGTCTCCTCAGCTCAGATGTCGCCCTCCGAGTGCGTGCAGACGTTGCCACAACCGATCCTCACAGTCCGTACGTTTTGCCGATGATGTCTCGCTGAATCTCGTTGGTACCACCATAAATGGAGGACACAAGAGTCTTTCGCACATGGTGCTCCATGTCGAACTCAGTCGCGTAACCGTACCCACCCATCATCTGCATCCCCTCGAGCGCGACCTTCTTGGCGGTCTCGGTCAGCTTGAGCTTGGCCATCGACGCTTCCCGCGGGAACATCTTGGTCGGGTTGGCGTCGACCATCCTGGCCACGCTGTAGACCAGCAGACGGCCGCATTCGATCTCCGTGGCGAGATCCGCGATCCGATGGCGAAGCGCCTGAAACGATCCGACCGGACGGCCGAACTGCTTACGCGTGGTTACGAATTCGAGGGTGTCGTCGAAAGCGCGCTGCGCGGTCCCGAGCATCATCGCCGCGAGGATGAGGCGTTCTATGTTGAGTCCGGCCATGAGTTGACGCCAGCCGTTGCCTACTTCCCCAACCACCGCGTCCTCGGGCAGAAATGTGTCGGTGAAGTAGAGATCGTTGACCTCCTTGCCGCCCATGGTGTCGATTCCACTGATCTTCAATCCGGAGATGTCGGCCGGGACATGGAACATCGTCAGGCCCTCATGCTTGCCTTCACCTCGGGATGTGCGAGCCACCAGAAGGATGTTCTCGGCGAAGTGCGCGTTGGAGCACCACGTCTTCTGGCCGTTGATCAGCCACCCACCGTCGACCTTCTCGGCGCGGCAACTCAGATTTCCCACGTCGGAGCCCGCTTCGGGTTCGGACATCGAGATCGACTGAGACGCGCCACGGACGATCCCGCCGAGCACTGCCTCCTTCTGGGCCGGACTGCCGAACTTCTCGTATGCAGCCCCGGTGATGACGGTCGGGCCGAGTCCACCGATCGGCGCCATGCCCTTGGCGGCTTCCTCCAGAAAGATGCACAGGTCGACCGTGCTTCCGGCGGATCCGCCGTATTCCTCCGGGACAGTCAGCCCGAGCCATCCCAATTCCGCCATCTTCTCGTAGAACGCCTGGTTGTGGTTATGGGCGCCGTGATCGGTCAGCAGGTCTCGCTGCTCACGGGTACCACTTTCCTTCTTGCAGAACGACGCTACCGACTTGGCGAAATCAGACTGCTCCTGCGTGAAATCCATGTACATCGAAAACTCCCGAGTGAGATGAGGCTGGAGGCTTGTCGGAGCTCGGCCCGACGCATACTGTGACTACCAGCACAGTAAATCACATCACATATATGTGATGCACCGACATGTGGAGGATCTGAAGAACATGACAGAACAGCTCGGCCGCCAGAGCACGTCCACGTCGACAGATCCGAGATCGGACGATCACACTTTCGCGAGCCTCGACCCTCGCAATGATTCCGTGGTCGCGCAGCACCCCATTGCAGACCAGCAGGAGATCGAGAAAGCGGTCGCCGCAGCACGCACGGCGTCGAAGTGGTGGGATCAACTCGGATTCCAAGGCCGCCGGAAGGTGCTCGGCAATTTCCGCGCCGCGATCGCCACTCACGCCGAATCGATGGCGGCGATCATTTCCGCCGAGACCGGAAAACCCAGCGACGACGCACTACTCGAAGTCATGCTGGCCGTCGAACATCTCGACTGGGCGGCACGCAACGCACAGAAAGTGTTGCGCCGCAGACGCGTCGGTGCAGGACTGATCAGCGCCAACCAGTCTGCATCCGTTGGCTACCGGCCGATGGGCGTCGTCGGCGTGATCGGCCCCTGGAACTATCCGCTGTACACACCGATGGGGTCGATCGGCTACGCACTGGCCGCCGGCAACGCCGTAGTCTTCAAACCGAGCGAACTCTCACCAGGCGTCGGCGTCGAATTGGCCCGGCTGTGGAACATCGCCGCACCCGGACACCCTGTCCTGCAGACCATTACCGGTGACGGAAAAACCGGTGCACTTCTGTGTTCGTCCGGTGTCGACAAGATCGCATTCACCGGTTCGACCGCTACCGCAAAGCGCGTAATGGCCGCCTGCGCGGACACCCTCACCCCCCTGGTCGCCGAATGCGGCGGCAAGGACGCCATGCTGGTGGACTCCGACGCCAACCTCGATGCGGCCGTGAGCTTCGCGGCATTCGGGGCAGTGGGCAACGGCGGACAAACCTGTGCCGGCGTCGAACGAATCTACGTCGCAGCGCCCGTGTACGACGCCTTCCTGTCCAAGCTCACCGCCGCGCTACGAGACGCCCACGCCGGCGCCACCGACAGCTCGACCTACGGGCCGATGACGCTGGGAAAGCAGACTGGGATAGTCCGGGGCCAGATCGAAGACGCTCTCAGTCGCGGCGCGAAAGCTGTACTCGGCGGACTTGATTCGTTCAACGGTCCGTTCATCGATCCGATCATCCTGACGGATGTTCCGGAGGATTCCACGGCGATCACCGAGGAGACGTTCGGCCCGAGCGTCGTGGTGAACAAGGTCGCCGACATGAACGAGGGGATCGAGCGCGCCAATGCATCGAAGTACGGCTTGGGCGCCTCGGTGTTCACCAAGAGTTCGTCGAAGGGCCGAGCGATTGCCGAAAAGCTCGAATGCGGTGTCGTAACGGTCAATTCGGTTCTCGGATTCGCCGGAATCGCCGCCCTGCCGTTCGGCGGGGTCGGCGATTCCGGATTCGGCCGTATCCACGGAGCCGATGGGCTGCGTGAGTTCAGCAGTGTGAAATCACTGGCCGTTCAGAAGTTCAACGCTCCGCTGGACCTGCTGACCATCGAGCGAAAAGCCAGGGACATGAAGATCTCACGTTGGATGCTGGCGAAACGCCACGCGAAGTCCTGAGAGATCAGGCGATCAGCCGGCGGTGACGAGCACCTGCTCGTCGCTGTCGGCTGCTTCGAGTTCACGAACCAGCGGAAGCACCTTGGCCCCGAAGTATTCGATCTCCTCCTGGAAATGCAGGAATCCGCCGAGAATCAGATCGACACCGCGACGGCGATATTCGACGATCCGATGCGCGATTTGTTCCGGCGTGCCGATCAGTTGCGAGCGGAAACCGTCGTTGTACTGAACCAAGTCCTCGAACGTCGAATCCGCCCACATCCCGTCCTTGGACGCGGTCGACGCGCCGGCCTGTTGGACTGCATTCTTGAATCCCTCGACCGCAGGGCGGTTGGCCTTGGCGATGATCTCGCGCAGTGTGTCCTTTGCTTCCGCCTCGGTGTCGCGGGCGATGATGAATCCGTTGAGCCCGAACTTGACCTCCCGATCGTTCTCACGAGCAACACGGCGAACGTCGACCAACTGTTCGGTGACGCCGTCGTAGTCCTTGCCGTTACTGAAGTACCAATCCGAATACCGGCCAGCGTTCTCACGGGCTGCCGCCGAGTTACCACCTTGGAACAGTTCGGGATTGGGGCGCTCCGGAGTGTTGAGAGGCTTCGGCTTCAACGTGAAGTCGTGGATGCGGTAGAAGTCGCCACGGAAATCGACGTCGTCCTCCGTCCAGATCTTACGAAGAACCTGAAGGAACTCGGCGCTCCGCCGATAGCGCTCGTCGTGCTCGAGCCACGGCTCGCCTAGATGTGTGAACTCGTCCTTGAACCAACCACTGACGACGTTGACGGCAAATCGACCGTTCGACAGGTGATCGGCGGTAGCGCCCAGTTTCGCCAACACTGCCGGCTGCCAGAGTCCCGGATGCACCGCGGCGATCACCTTGAGCTTCTCGGTGGCCAGGAGAAGCGCAAGGCTGAAGCTCGTGGATTCGTGCTGGAATTCGGCCCCGTAGCTCGCCTCGTAACGTACCTGGCTCAGGGCGTACTCGAAGCCGTTGTTCTCGGCGGTCTGTGCCAGCTTCTTGTTGTACTCGTAGTCCCAGCTGGTCCGCTGCTCGATGTCGGAGGTGACCAGACCACCACTGACATTGGGCACCCAGTAGGCGAACTTGATCTCGTCGGCGATACGTTCAGTAGACATGAAACCCAGCAAACATGCAGTTCCCAGTGGTTTCCAGGGTAGCGATCACACAGGTTGTAAGTGTTGGGTGGGTGCTGCGACTGTGAAACGGTGGCAGCATGACTGCTGTGGACATTCAGGAGATCGCGCACCGCATCACCAGCGAGGACGAGGCGCTCTCGGTGGCGTCACAGCTGTCCGACGAGTTCGCGGCAGGTGCCGGAGTCCGCGATGCGCAGCGCCTCCTTCCCCACGACGAGGTTCGCACCCTGGCGCGGTCCGGCTTGCTCGGACTCTCGGTGCCGAAGGAGTTCGGTGGCATCGACGCAAGCACCGAGACGTTGGCCGAGGTCTTCCGCCTACTCGCCGAGGGCGATCCCAGCATCGCGCAGATTCCGCACAGCCACTTCACTTTCCTGGAAGCGCTCCGGTACCAGGGGTCTAATGAGCAGAAGCAGTTCTTCTACGCCGAAGCATTGTCGGGCAAGCAGTTCGCCAACGCCCAGAGCGAGCGCGGCAACCAGACCATCGACATCGACGGCACCACTCTCACCCCCGACGGGGAAGACTTTGTGCTCGAAGGTCGAAAATTCTATTGCACCGGAGCGCTTTTCGCAGATTGGATCGTGGTGCGTGCCGCCAATGCGGATCAATTCACCGAGACCGGCGCACAGGTGAAATCCGCGGTCTACCTACCCCGGAATACTCCCGGACTGTCGATCGTCGACGACTGGGACGGCATGGGACAGAAGACAACTGCAAGCGGAACCGTGACCCTGGAATCCGTTTCGGTACCGCAGTTCAATGTCGTACCCTTCACGTCGCTCTTCACTCACCCGACCACCTACGGAGCACAGGCCCAGATCCTGCACGCCGCGATCGACACCGGCATCGCGTCGGCTGCACTGCGTGAATCCGTGAAACTCGCGGCAAAGGCGCGTCCCTTCTTCGAGGCGAAAGTCGATACAGCGGTGGAGGATCCACTGCTCGTTCAACTCACCGGCGAAGCGGCAATCGAGGTTCGCGCTGCCAGATCCCTCTTGGCGGAAGCAGCGCGATCGATCGACGTGGCGCGTCGTGATCCCACCGAGGACTCCACGGCCCGAGCATCCATCGACGCTGCAACTGCCAAAGTGGTCGGCGCCAGGGCGTCATTGGCGGCCACGAGCACTTTGTTCGAGATCGGTGGCACCAGAAGCGCGGGCGAATCGGCGAACCTCTCCCGATTCTGGCGTGACGCGCGCACGCACACCCTGCACGATCCGACGAGGTGGAAGGTCCAGCACATCGGCCGGTGGACACTGTCCGGGACAATCCCACCGCGGCACGGACTGCTGTGAACACACTCAGTCGGAGTTCATATATCCGCTGATCAAGACTTCCAGTCCTTCCAAGTAGCTCTCAGTCGTCGTCCCTCCCGGCCAGTCCTCGAGCACCTCACTGAGCACCGGCAGTTTCTCGGGCCCGATTTCTCGGATCTTGACCGTGAGAGGTGACACGCTGCCTTCCGGTCGCGTAGTGGTGTCGTAGATGTTGAGCAATGCGCCGAGTGTGTAGTTCCACAGCGCTCGATAGACCAACAGTGCGCGACGAGGTGACATACCGAGTTCGACACACGCGGCCATCGCCCGATCGACCAAGACCACAGCGCCGCTCCCACCACGGCCACCGCGCTGAAGCAACTCGATGATCCAGCGCTCCGACGCCAGCGTTTCGAAGATCGCGGTGAAGATCGTGCGAAGCCGTTCGACCTGATCCTGCGGCAGGACCAGCGCGCCGAGATCTTGTGAGTACACATCGAGCACCGCGCTGATCAGCTGTTCCTTGTCGCCCACGTGCCGGTACAGCGCCATCGGCGTGGTGCCGAGCGACTTCGCCAACGCTCGCATGCTCAACGCGTCGGCGCCGCCGGTCTGTAGCTGCCGTTTCGCCTCGTCGACTATCTGCTCCGACGTGATCGTCGGGGGACGTCCGAGCCGCGGTGATCTCGGTTCCATCTTTTCGGCCATCCGTCGATTGTGCGCGCCCCTGCTACGACGCTCTCGCCCGGGGAACCCCTTGCATCTCAGTCGCCAGCAAGGTAAACCTAACTACTTATGAGAACGCGTATACAAATTAGGTACCTGCAATGACAACAACAACTCGAGCGGTAGCCGCACCGGCTCTGGTCCTCACAGCCGCCGCGGCAGCGCAGTTCCTGGTGGCCTTCGACATGTCGGTCATCAACGTCGCGCTGCCAGACATCCAGGAATCGCTGAACTTTTCCGACGCCGGGTTGTCCTGGGTCGTCAACGCGTACGCCCTCGCCTTCGGCGGACTGCTGCTTCTCGGCGGTCGTCTGTGCGACGTGATGGGCACTCGTCGAGTTCTGGTTTCCGGGCTTCTGCTGTTCGCCCTCGTCAGCATCGTCGGCACCTTCTCCGTGTCCGCCGAAATGCTTGTCGGAGCGCGGGCGCTTCAAGGCGTCGGCGCTGCACTGATCGCGCCTGCCGGGCTCGCCGCACTCAGTCAGGCCTTTCCCACCGGACGCGCCAGGGCCAAGGCATTCGGCATCGGCGCAATGTCGTCAGCACTGGGCGGCGCACTCGGTGTCGTCCTGAGCGGCATTTTGACCGAAGGGCTCAGTTGGCGATGGGTGATGTTCGCCGGCGCACCAGTGGCCCTGATCGCCGCAGTTGCCGGTGCCCGTGGCCTGCCGGCCGGCCAAGCCGCCAGAGGCGGCTCCCTCGATCTCCCCGGAGCCATCTTGGCGACGGCCGGAATCACCGCCCTTGTCGGCACAGTGATCGCCACGGAATCACATTCCTGGACTTCGGGTTACGTGCTGGGTGGATTCGCGCTCACGATCGCGCTGCTCACTGCGTTCGTTGTGGTCGAAAGCCGCTGCGCCACACCACTGGTAAGACTGTCCACCCTGCTTCGACCCCGAATCGGACTGGCCAACGCCATCATGTGCCTGGTGTGCGCGGCACAGTTCAGCGCGTTCTTCTTCGTCTCACTCTTCCTGCAACGCGGGCTGAGCTATTCACCGACCACCACCGGTCTGGCTTTCCTGCCCTTCTGCTTCGGCCTGGTGATCGGCATCCTCGCGTCCACCAAACTCCTTCCGCGCTACGGAGTTCGACCGCTGCTCGTAGTCGGAACAGCGGTCGCCGCAATCGGAACTTTCATGTTTTCGACCATGAACCTCGACAGTCCCTTCTGGGCCGTCATCCTGGTGCCTTCGCTTCTGGCGAGCATCGGCATCGGTCTGTCGTTCATGCCGCTCAGTAACGTCGCCACCGCCGACGCTCCCCCCGAAGAAGTCGGCATGGCATCCGGGCTACTGAGTACATCGCGTCAGATCGGCGGTTCACTCGGACTAGCCGTTCTCGTGAGCGTCGCCGCTTCCTCGACGGCACGTTCGGACAGCGCGCCGACCGAAGCACTGGTTTCCGGATACTCCCAAGCCCTCTTCGTCTGCTCCGGCCTACTGCTGGCCGGTACCCTCCTGTCCTTCTTCTTCCCACGAATGGATCGTTGACCTCAGATGTTCACCACCCGAACCGCATTCGGCATCGTCTCGGCGCTTCTCCTGACCGTCGCCGGCGCAAGCGCGTGCAGCAGCTCCGCCGAGTCCGACACCGCCTCTGCAACTCGCTCCGTCACCCACGAACTCGGCACCGTCGAAGTTCCGGCCTCACCGCAGCGCATTCTCGCGCTCGACGAGTACGCGGGGTTGAGTGCACTCGCACTCGGCGTGAAGCCCACCGTCGTCTACAGCACCCTGCGATCGGACGTCGCCAAGTCGATCCTGCGCGAGCAGGGCGTCGAAGTTCTCGACAAGCCGACCTTCTTCGCCAACCCCGCCGTCGAGGAGATCGCGTCCGTCGAACCCGATGAAATCTTGATGAGCAATGCCGGTCCATTACCGAGCCTGTTCGCTCAGATCAACGCCGTGGCGCCAACCTTGGTCCTCCCGTACTCGGCGCCGTGGCGTGACGTGCTCGAACAAGCTGGGGCACAGCTCGATCGAGGCAGCGAAGCTACCGCCATGATCGGAAAGCTGGAATCCGGCCTCGAAGGCGTCAAGTCCGCGGCTGCCGGCCAGAGCCTTGCGATCCTTCTCGGCTACAGCGGAAACCTGTTCACCGTGCCACCGACCACTCCCATCTCCACACTGGTCACCGAGGCCGGATTCACCAGGCCGGCATCGGAAGTCAACGCGACCAACAATCAAGTCACCGGCACGATTTCCCCCGTCTCGCCGGAACTCCTACCCGAGCATGCGGCGCAGACCGTCGCCGTACTTTCCGGGCAGCAGTACGACGCATCCATCGTGCGAAACACTCCACTGTTCGACAACCTGACACCCGATCCGGCGCACGCTCTGGACGTCAGCGGTGATCTCTGGTTCGGCAGCCATCCTTTTGCCATCTACTGGATCATCCAGGATCTGGACGGCATCGCACATGGCAAGGGGCAGAACAGTATCGGAACCCTCGACAGCGCCGACGCGCGATGGGCGGCATTCAGCGCGCTCTGACGTCCTGACGGAAGGTCAGCGGAGAAACACCCACCCGGGTGGCGAAGAACTTCGTGAAGTTCGCAGAATCGTCGAACCCCAACTTCGACGCCACCTGGGTGACCGTGTCCGTGCCGAAAGACAGCAGACGTTTCGCTTCGAGAACCACACGCTGATCGATGTACTGCTTTGCCGTCATCCCAGCAGCGGCTCGGGTAGCCCGCAGCACAGTCTTCTCGGAGTACCCGATCTTGTTGGCGTACTCCGAAACCGAACGGACCGTGGCGAAGTCACGTTCGACAACGGCATGAAACCTTTCGAACACGTCATTGTGCGCCAGCACGGAACTCTGTTCCTGTCCACCGAGATGGGTCAGTTTCAACAGAATTGCTGTCAGCGTGTGCCGCAGAATGGCCGCGCGAACGACCGGCGCGGAAGTATCCGGGCAGCCGTAGTTCAGGTTCAGGTGTTTCATACCCGTGCTGATGGTCTCGAGGTTCTCACCGGACAACTGCCACGCTGCCTGCCGACTGCGAGCGTTCCCGTCCAACAACTGCTGACTGACGGCATCGAGCGACGAGGGCGTGAACAGAACAACCGTCGCCTCGAAATCCTGGATTCGCCCCCACTGTTGCACCTGCCCCGGTCTGACCCAGAACACGGTCCCCGGGCTCACCGCGTAGTTCACGAAGTCGATGGTGTGTAGCGCCGAGCCCTCGGTCACCAGAGCGAGCAAGTGAAATTGCGGACGTTGGGGGCCGACGAACTCTGCGCTTCCCCCGTTGATGCGAATGGTGTCCAGGCTGAGTACTTCGATCTCGGTCGCATCTGCCACCGACGATGCGTACCCGACGTCCCGGACGGGTACTTGTCTGTTTTTCACTAGTTCGGGACTCATCTTCACCGTGACCGAATACCCGAATGCGACATACCGTCAGAGTATCAATCAGTTCACGCTCGGATAGGAATCTTCCAGTGCAGACATCACGCTCGGAAACAGCAGGCAAGACGCAACTCACCTACGTCTTCGACGCCTATTGCGGGTGGTGTTTCGGCTTCGGCCCTGCGTTGACGGAGTTCGTCCGTCAAAATGCCGATTCCATCGACTTGTCCGTGGTCAGCGGCGGACTGTTCACCGGTGAGCGCGTCGCGCCCATGTCTTCGGCTCCGTACCTGAAATCAGCCAACGCGACCATCGCCGCCCAGACCGGCGCTGTCTTCGGTGACGGATATTCACAACTGGTGACTGATGGGCGGTTCGTCATGGATTCGACGGATGCAGCGATCGGACTCGCCGCACTGCGCGCGCAAGATCCGACACGCGCCCTCGACATCGCGGAGGCCATGCAGATCGCGTTCTACCGAGACGGTCGCAGCCTTTCCGATCCCGAGACGTACCGATCCATCGCGGAATCCCTCCAACTCGACCCATCTGCCGCGGTGTCTTCCCTGTTCACCGCCGCCTCGAAGGATGCTGCCCGCGCTGATTTCGTCCGAGCACGCAGGCTCGGCGCCACTTCGTTTCCGACGCTGTTGTTCCACGGGAGCGACGGGTCCGTCGTGAAATTCGGTTCTCCGACCAGTACCGCGGCCGATCTCACCCGCGACCTGAACACGTGTGTGCGGGCGTATGCGGTGGCTTGACCCACGCACTTTTGCGAGCGAAAGGTACGCCCGGCGCCTTCAGTACGCCGAACGTACCTTTCGCTCAGCGTGACTTCACCCAAATCACTTCGGCCCCCCTTCTGGTTTGATGAACACCGAACGAATCGCACCAAAGGGGAAACGACAGTGGTTTCAGATCCGATCACGGGCCTGGAGATGGAACTTGCCGACATGTGGCAACGAGGACGCGCCCAGGCGCGCACCTATGCGCGCGCAATTCATCCCAAACTCGATCCGGCGCTCTACCCGGTTCTGGTCATCCTGAACCGTTCGGATGCGGTGCGGATGTCCGACCTGATCTGCACCCTCGATATCGAGAAGTCCACCTTGACCAGGCAAATCGACGCCGCAGCTCGACTCGGCCTGGTGGAACGAATCCCCGATCCCGACGACGCTCGCGCCAAGTTGGTAGCTCTGACCCCTGAGGCGCGAACGAAGCTCACGACCATCCGCAATCACCAAATAGATCGCTGGCGCGCCCGACTCGCGAAATGGGATACGGACGACATCACCACGCTGACAGCGCTGCTTCACCGACTGGGCAGTTCCGAGGACTGACGACAAATTAGTCGTGATGGGCAGCCCACTCGAACAGCCGGACGATTTACGCCGTCACGACAATTCTGCAGCAGCACGCAGGATCAACTGGGTGACCTCGTGCGGGTGGGACGCCAAGGATGCATGGCCTGCGTCGAGTTCCTCGATCTCGCGGGCACCGATACGCTCTGCCATCCATCGCTCGGTTTCCGGCGGAATCATTCGGTCCTGCCCTGAAACCTGATACCAACTGGGCTTCCCACGCCATGCCGGCGGCCCTGATGGGTCCGAGAAGCACTGACCCGCAATGGGTTTCTGCGTCAGCGCCATGACCAATGCTTCGGTGTCGTCGAGATCCTGACTGAAACTCTCCTGAAACTTGTCCGGGGCGATCCACAAGAAGCCCTCGGCGTCCGGCGCGATGTTCGCCGCGCCCGCCGGCTGATCCGTGCGGGCGAAGATACTTCCCAGGCTGTCACCCTCGTCCGGCGCAAAGGCAGCGATATATACCAGTCCCACAACGTTTTCCGCATGACCCGCGCCTGTGATCACCGCGCCGCCGTACGAGTGTCCGACCAGCAGGGTCGGGCCGTCCATCGATTCGGCCAACTTCCTGGTCCGGTCCACGTCGTCGGCGAGCGAAGTAAGTGGATTCTGGACCGCAACCACTCGATGCCCGGCGTTGTGCAGGGCGGGTATGACGTGACGCCAATGAGAACCGTCTCCCCAGGCTCCATGCACCAGAACGATGTTTACCTTCTCGGTCATGACCAACTCCTCCAGATACGCAGTGCGACGAATACTCCGACGATCGGCAAGCCTTCGAAACCCAGACCTTGCCTGTTACCCACGTTAAGGGGATCCTGGATCAATAACCATGACCAGATTGCCAAGTTTTTGTGCAGAAACGCCGAATGCTCGAGACATCGGAGTGATCGATCCATGAGGACAACATCATCACAGCGGTACGTACCCACCACCGACGAGACTCGAACCCGGGACACCCTCTCGCACGTTCTCGAAGTCGTCCACCTTCGCGGTGATCAGATTCATCGCTGCGTCCACGGCGAGAACTTCACCGTGGAGGTACCCACGGGGGTGCGAGCACTTCACATTGCCGAGCACGGTGACATCGTGATCAGAACGCAGGGCAAAGCCCCGATCGAACTCGGCCCCGGGGAACTCGTACTGTTACCCCATGGGCTTGCTCATACGATCGAGAATGCGATGCCGATGCACACGAAAAACGAAACATGTTGGCTTTTCGGTACTTTCACACTCGACGACGTCGCAGCGCAGCGACTGCTGTCCGTTCTGCCGGACTTCGTCGAACTGCGCGCGACACAAGGAACCCCGGTCGAGTGGCTCGAGGTGAGCAGCCGACTGTTGGGCGCCGAGGTGGACGATCCGAAACCTGGTTCCTCCGTGATGGTTTCCCGGATTCTCGACCTTCTCTTCGTCCAGATCCTCAGAGCGTGGGCTCGAGCGGACGGATCGAACGGCGGATGGTTGACCGCAGCAATGGATCCACGAATCGGGCAGGCCCTCGAGGCCGTCCACAACGACCCGTCACGCAACTGGACCATCGACGAACTGGCGACGCTGTCCACCCTGTCGAGATCGTCTTTTGCGGAGCGCTTCTCGCGACTGGTCGGCCAGACGCCCGGCGCTTACATCACCGAGCGCCGACTCGACCGTGCCGCCGAACTACTCGTGCAAACCACCGAGCCGGTCGGAACCATTGCGATAACTGTCGGCTACGAATCCGATGCCGCGTTCAGCCGCGCCTTCCGTCGACGATTCGACGCCTCGCCGTTGAACTGGCGAAAGTCCAACTCCCACAATCACTGACGTCAGGTCGCAGCGATTACGCCTGCGACCGGGATCCGGCCGAGAACTGCAACGCGGAAGTCCACCATCGCGCGCTCCACGTGATTGGCGCTCGAGACCACAACCACGCCGGTCGCGCCTCGATCGGCGAGAATCCGCGCAGAGTTGATCGCATTCTCGACCGTCGACCACGAAGTTCCCTCTTCGGTGATCCGGCCCGGGTTGACGCCGTTGGCAACGAGCCATTCGCGCATCGCCCTGGCTTCCGTTACTCCGGCCTTCGGAGCCCCACCGCTTGTGATGATCGGAGACTGCGGGTACTGACGGGCCAGCTGGAGCGCCGCCTGAAGCCGGTCGACCAACATCGGACGCATCGTGCCGTCGTCGAAGAGGCCGGCACCCAAGACGACGATGTTCGTGCCCACGGGGTTGAGGTCGAGCAGCACGGGCGACTGGCGTGTCAGCGTCTCAGCACTCGTGCACGCGAGAATGAGAGACCGCACCGGTGTTTGGCAGCCGCCCACCGTCGACAGGATGCCGTTGACGACCGTCGTCGGAGTGATGTCGGCACTCGCTGTCGCCGGCGTCAATCCCACTCCGGCTGCGGCGATTACCGAAGCAGCAATCAATCCCTTCGTCAGAGACCTACGAACATTTGCCATGTAGCCGAACCCCCAGATTGTCGATTGTCCAGCCCACGGTAACGAACATTTCGTCGCGATTGCATCATTTGACTCAAATTTACTGTTCACTGACCGTCACACAGATTAAACATAAATATTGGGCAACAATTCGGGTTCGAAACCGTCATCTACCAGCATCTCGAATCGACGCGCCTGCCGCGTTACCGATCTGAGCTGCAGCATCCCCGAGCAGGTCGGCGACACTGAACGGCAACAATTCGTTGTTGCAGATCACGATGTTGCATCCGGGTGTTCCTGCTCGCCCCGTCCCGACCATCGTGTCGAAGATCAATTCGGGGTTCGCGAAGCCGACGAGCTGTGACGGATCGTCGATGAGCGGACCACCCGACCCATGCACGGGAGGCCCGACGTACGGCGGCGGTGGAACGTCCACGATCGAAGCGACGACAAGCCGCAAGAACTCCTGGAGATAGAGATCCCGAGGCGCGTTCTGCCACACCGGATGCGAAACATACTTGCTCACCGGCGCATTCACGGAGTAGAAGTCCTCGCCCGCGTTCACCCAGGTCAAGAAGCCGTACCCCCCATTGGACGGAGAGGGCGCGGACAACTCGTCGAGGTAGGCGGAGTCGATCAACGTCTGATCACGCCACGCGCCTCGTTGCACCATCAGCTGACCCAGTCTGGCCATGTCTCCCGGCCGGATTGCCAATCCGAGAATCAGGCACGTTCACAGAGAACCACAGACCCATCACGTTTGGGAAGAGTCCGCCTCCATTCCGAGCGCGCGACGCGCTCCCAGCGCCATGGTGACCTGTACAAGATCTTTCGGTGACGACAGGTCAAGTCCCGTCAGGGAACTCGCTTTACGCAGGCGGTACACGACCGTGTTCGGGTGTACGTGCAACTGCCGAGCGGTGGTAGCTCGATCGAATCCGGAGTCGATGAAAGATTCGAGCGTCTCGAGCACGGCAGGATCGGACTCCAACGGCGACAACACATCTGCGAGGATCGGCAGCGCAGCGCTCGGGCGGGTCAGTTGATACTCGACTGCAAGATCCTCGAGACGCACGACCCCACTTGTACGGCCGTACTTTCGGGCAACGTTCAGCACCTCGCGCGCCTGCGACACCGCTGCGGGAATTGCCGGCGGTGCCGCGACATGTACGGCGGCAACCGTCGATGCACCGATGACCTTCTCGAGATCACCCAATCGTCGACACAATGAAAGATACTGCGGACTTGACGCCCAGTTCCCCTCAACGGGTTCCGATTCCACAATAGGAATCAGTACGGCTCCGCCATTGCTCCCGAGCACCCCGAGCGCTTTGTCACGCCCCACCTGATCGAGCTCTCGTTGCAGGTGGCGCACCTTTCTCCGCTCGGCGACGGCAGTGTCCACCTCGGTCGAGGACTCGTCGTCATTCCGTTCGACGTGCAGCGCCACCACCCAGTACAGGCGCGCCAACCTGATGCCCACATCGTCGGAGACCCGATCAACATCGACACCCGTCGAAAGTGCTACGAACAATGACCTTCGCGCAGAATCCTCGTCCGTCTGGGTGGCGTGGTCGGAACCGTAGCCGGCAAGAACCGCCGACGCGGAGGCCGCGGTGTATGCATTCAAGAGTCGTCCGGTGCGGGCAAGTGCGACACCGTCTTCCGGGACCGCCCATTCGCTGATGGTCTCCCACCACAGCCCGGCAGCCAGGTGATATGCCCGCAGCACCTCACCGAGCGGAACCAATTCCTGAGCCCGTTGGCGAGCCGATTCGCTGATGTCGGCGAGCAACTCGGGCGTCAGATCGGCGCCGGTCCGCAGCATCGAAATGAACAGTTCCAGATTGCGCCTCACGATGGTGGTGACGTCGTTACGCAATGCCTCGTCAGGGAGCAACCGGTAGAAGGTGACGTCGCGGTGGACCAGATCGACTGTCTCAATGACCAGTGGATGGGTGCGTTGCGCCAGTCGGTCGGCCAGAGATCTGCCACCAACCAGGATCGGCTCGAACGGCAGATTTTTGTTTCCTGACACAAAACCCTCCACAGAATTGAATTGCCACCACAAGGCCGACCTGCCTTTTTCCTATCACTATGTAACCCACGCCACTCACGAATTCACAATCAGCGGCGTAACTGGAAGTCCCACCTTCGACCAAGAGGAGCCTCGAGTGACGTGGAAAACGCGCAGCGCAGCCATTCTGGCAGGCGTCGTGGCTGCCGGTTCGATCGCGGCTCTCGGGACCGGTGTGTCGAGTGCCGAGACACCGGTCAGCACTATCCAGTACGTCGCACTCGGCGATTCCGCGGCGGCCGGCCCACTGGTCACCGCGCAGGACTCGTCGTCACCGGGCTGTCTACGATCACTCGACAACTACCCGTCCGTGGTGGCGCGAGAACTCGGCGCTCAACTCACGGATATGACCTGCTCGTCGGCGCGATCCGCCAACGTCACGGACACCGCACAATCGACGTTCTCCGGTCAAGTATCACCGCAGGCAACAGCATTGGGGCCTGATACCGACCTCGTCACCATCACCATCGGTGCCAACGACATCTCGTTGTTCCCGACAGTTCTGAGTTGCGTCAATCCACTCCCCGAACCCGCCGGAACGTCCTGCCGTGACAAGTTCACCTCCGGTGGCGTCGATCAACAGCGACAAATGATCGAAAATGCGTCCACAGGTTGGAGTTCTATGATCGAAGTCGCGCAGGATCGAGCACCTTCGGCGCGCATCGTCGTGGTCGGATACGGAACATACATCCGTGGTGGCGGCTGCCCCGGCACTCAGCCGTTCTGGCCGCGCGACGCCGACTATCTCCAGAGTGTGATCGACTACGGCAACACGGTCATGGCAGCAACTGCGGCCCGTCACGGCGTCGAGTACATCGACATCACCGAAACCACTGCCGGACATGACATCTGCACGGACTCTGCCACTGCTTACTACACGGGAATCGTCCCTAGCCAGCCGGCGGTTCCACTGCATCCCACTGCGGCCGGGATGCAGGCGATCGGCAAAACCGTCGCCGACGCTCTGTCCTGAGCTTCTCCCCCAACACAATTCATTCAGCACTCGCGAAAAGGGTGGAACAATCATGTCAATTCAACGAGACGCTCCGCCGCTGCCGTCCGTCGACGGCGCCCCTGTCGGAACACGCGACAAACTTCTCGGCGGCACACTCGTCGCACTATTTCTCGCAAACATGCTCAACTTCTTCGACCGGGCGATCCCCTCGGTCGTTGCCGAGCCGATCAAGAACGAGTTTTCGCTCAGCGACTTGCAATTGGGATTGATCACCTCTGCATTCACCCTCGTCTACGCAGTCGCAGGACTGCCTCTGGGCCGGTTGGCCGACACGAAGAACCGTCCCAAGATCATCGGGATCGGACTCCTGGTGTGGAGCGGACTGACGGCAGCAACCGGTGCCGCCGGCAGCTATGTGCTGTTCATCCTCGCGCGTCTAGGCGTCGGTGTGGGCGAAGCGACCTTCACACCTGCAGCCAACTCGATGATCGGCGATATCTACCCGGCAGAACGACGCTCACGCGCACTTGGTGTCTTCATGCTCGGTTTGCCGATTGGCCTCATGCTCGCCTACTTCACCGTCGGCAAGATCGCCGAGGCATTCGACAGCTGGCGTGCACCGTTCTTCCTCGCGGCGATTCCCGGTGTCCTGCTGGCAGTCGTGCTCTACCGCATGGCAGATCCGGTTCGTGGTGGTTCCGAAAGTCCGGAGGCCCGCGCAGCCGCTGTTTCACAGGCACCGATCACCCGTCCGATCCGTCGTCTGCTCGCAATTCCCACGCTTCGTTGGCTCATCCTTGCCGGACTGACGTTCAACTTCGCCGCCTACGCAGTGAATTCGTTTGTCGTCCCGCTTCTGATGCGCCAGTACCACCTGAAACTGACTGCTGCGGCATCGGTCACCGGCATCATCGTCGGAATCACGGGCCTGATCGGATTGCTTCTCGGCGCTCGCTACGCTGACAAGGCCAGCGCACGCTCACCGCGCGCACGGTTGATGATCGGTGTCGGAACCTCGGCATTGGCGGCACCTTTGACGGCGCTGGCACTGTTGCAACACGGCGGGAACGTCGTGATGTTCACGCTCTTGTTCTCGGCCGGGTGGCTTCTGGCCTACGGCTTCTACATCAGCGTCTACCCCGCCATTCACGACGTCGTGGTTCCCAGGCTCCGCGGCACTGCGACGGCGCTGTTCTTCGCTGCCATGTACCTTCTCGGCGGATTCTCCGGACCGGTTGCCGTTGGAGCGATCTCGGACTGGTTCGCCAAGCGTGCACTTGCAGATGCAGGTACCGGGAAGTTGGCTCAGTACGCCGGCGACGGGTTGAACTCGGCCATGTATCTCGTGCCGATCATGTTGGCACTCACCGCGGTATTCATCTACCTGGCTACCCGCACTGTCGGCAAGGACTCCGCGCGCATGCAAGCGGAGCTGAGCCAGGCCTGACCGACAAGTTCACGGGCGGTGGCGGGACCCTGAGGCCCCGCCACCGCCGAGTTCAGTTGACCGTAATCGCCAGAGTCGACAACATGGACCGCAACATGTCCGGCAAGCGAGCGATCATTCGCTGCTCGGTTATCCGAACGGAGACGGGCGCGGCCAGCGTCGCTCGCCACAGTTCCGGTTGATTGTTCATCAGGTTGTTGTAGACCGGGAGCAGCTGACCGTTGATGTAGGTCCAACGACCGTCCCGGTCCGCCCAGTTGAAGTCCGGAAGCGGCGTTTGCACAACAGCATTGCCCACCTCGAACGAGAGCGGGTTCGACTCGCGTGGCGGCACGACGCCAGGCATCGACGGTGATGCGGCGAAGGTGGTCAGGTAGGTCAACGAGCGACCAACACTGCCGCGGTAGGCCTTCGCCTCGTCCCACTGATCACCCACCGACTGGTACTGCTCCCTTCGCAGCAGACGCACATTGCCGTCGAAGACCGATTCCGGTGTCCCCGAGGCAATGTTGTTCCACGCGATACGGGCGTTCTCGTCGAGCAGCCCTGCGCGATCGAGTTCGGCGATGCCGTCGACACCGTCGTGAACCCACGCCATGTGCATGGGAATCAGGTCCGAGAAGATGTGTTTGCTCATCGCAATCACTTTCCCCTGGAACCACATCACGTCCTCGGGGCGAATCTCGTGGCCTACCTTGAGAAGTGCCGCAATGTCCTCGGGGGCTCCCATCGACGATGCAACCGGCGCCCCGATGCGGTCGATCTCTCGCCACACCAGTGCCATCGCCTCGCTGATCGCTTGGACTTCCAGCACAACTCGCCCGTAGTCCAAGTCGAGGAGTCCACCGGCGAAAGCGGGCCCGACCATTCCTCCCATACCTGCCCACTGCAGTTCTCGATGCTCGAGCTGGAGTCGCTCGTAGAACTGGAAAGTGTTGGTGAGGTTTCCGAGATTCGCGTGCACACCGTCGAACGGAGTCCACGTAGCGAGATCGATACCTGCCGACTCCGTCCCGACCGCGAGCCAGTACTGCTTGAGCAGTGTCTGATAGCGATGCGGATCCACTCCCGAGGCTCGGGCGGTATCCACCAAAGACCGCAGGGTCGCGGAATCCGATGGCAGAGAAGGATGCAGACCGCCCGTGGCTTCGGCGTTTGCGTTCACTGCTTCCAGGTCGAGGTACCTGTCGAGCTCACCAGTACCCGCGGACGCCCTGCCTCCCAGTACGACGGCACCGCCGATACTTGCCGAAGCAACGAGAACCGTGCGCGCAAAATCCCTGCGCGTCAGAGACTTCCGCAAGCTCATCGCCCCTCGGCTTCGTCGAACGTCTTTGCCAGCCAGGCGATGTCCTGCATACCCAGCTGATCGGTCACCGTCTTGTACAGGTTGGTCACGTAATCGAGCGGCCCGCACTGCGACGGGAGCAGGTCCACGTTGCCGCCGTCTGCTCGATATGTCTGCGCCAATTGCTCTGCCTCACTGAAGGGAACGAGAAAGTCGTCCTCACAGGAAGAAATCAGAAGCTTGGAAGCCGGCGCCTGCTTTCCCAACGTGTTGTCCGCGTACGCCGCGGCCAGCGCAGGGATCGTTCGGGGCGAAGGGTTGGTGAGTAGGACGTCGAATGGAACGAATGGGAGTCCGAGGTAGAGCGCCTGGCAGGACGCGCGGAAGGCTGCGGCGACGTTGTGACCGATCGGAGTCAGATGATCGTCGAGCCGAACGTCGGGGTAGCCCGCGTCGAATCCGAGAATGCTCGAGAAGACGAATCCGGAACCGATCCCACCGGCCGCTGTTTCCTCGAACGTTGCGGGGTCGATCATCATCGCCTGAATGGCACTGGCCTGGACGTTCAGTTCCGGCGCATAATCATGGGCTTGTTCCGCGGCAAAGCCCGCTGCGACACCGCCTCCGGCGACACCGTAGATGCCGACAGGGGTGTCTGATTCGAGGCCGCCTTCCGGAAGCGCGAGTGCTGCCCGAACGCCGTCGAGCGTTGCCTTCCCTGAGAACTGTCCGATCGAGAACGGATGGGGAGCAGTGTCGCCGTCGTTGCCGACGTCGCTCATCATCACTGCCCAGCCGTGGCCGAACATCTGAGCCACCGGGCCGAGCGCCGAGAACATCGCCGGGTCGCTCTGATTGCCGCCGGTCCACTGGTGACTTGGTGCGCAGTTCACGCCGAGGCTGTCGTTCGCCTCGGCGTATCCGATGATCTTGCGATCACCTGGCGCAGTTCCGTCCTCGGGAATCATCAGAATTCCGGTGCTGATCACCTGCCGACCGAAGTGATCAGTGGTGGTGTACATGAGTTGGTGAGCCGAGACCACGTCGGGACGGACCTGGTAGACCTGCACGCTGACCGGACGCGCTTTGAGAAGTGTGCCGGGGGCGGTACCCGGCTCGATTTCAGGTTCGTCGAACCACGGATCATCGGACGAGAGCCCGAGTGGAGTCAATTCGGTGGAAATGTCAGCGCCTTGGAGTGCCTTCACGACCAACGGGTTGAACACGTCGGCCAACTCGACGGTCTCCTGCGCACCAGCCGGCGACCCCACCGCAAACAAGGCCACTGCCAGGGCCGATGCCGTTCCGGCGCGCCATGACCACCGTCGCCACGTCGAGTCAAACATCGTTCACGAGTTCCTTACTTTCGGGTAATGAGCACCCCTACACTCCCATTCACCTGCATTAACAGACAAGTCGGGCACCCATCCGTTGGCCGAAAACCTCGATCGGGCTTAGGCTGACGGCACCTGTCCGGCAAGTCTGGCGTGGGAGGTTTGTCTGTGAGTGCTCCGACCCGTGTATCGCGAGCTACCGGCGATTCACTCCAAGCTCGACCGCGGCCGTCCAACATCACGTGCAAGATTCTGATGGCCGTGACAGGACTGATCTTCGCCGCTTTCGTTCTCGTCCACATGATCGGAAACCTGAAGGTCTACACCGGTGCCGATCACTTCGACGACTACGCACACTGGCTACGAACGGTGTTCGAACCCTTCCTGCCCTACGAGGGACTTCTGTGGATTCTTCGCATCGTCTTGCTCGCGTCATTGGTCGCACACGTCTGGTGTGCCTGGCTGCTCACCGTCCGCGGACGCCGAGCTCGAGGAAAATTTCGACGTAAAGGTCTGGGAATCAAGTCCTTTACAGCGCGCACGATGCCCGTCACCGGAGCTGTGCTGCTGCTGTTCGTCTTTTTCCACATACTCGACCTCACGACCGGAACCCGACCTATCGGCAGCAGCGAGTACGAAGCGGCCACGCGCACACAGAGTTACGCATACGACAATCTGATTGCCAGCTTCGAGCGTCCGCTGGTGGCAGCGTTCTACATCGTCGCGATGGCTCTGCTGGCAATGCACCTCGCGCACGGACTCTGGAGCGCGGTCAACGATCTCGGCGTGACCGGCCAACGACTGCGCCAGATTGGCGTTGCACTCTCCGGAATCTTTGCGCTCGTCGTGATGGTCGGAAACATGTCGATCCCCATCGCGGTCATGACCGGCGCCATCTCGAAGACAGGAGCGTCATAAGTGAACAGCTTCGAACTCGACGATCTGCGCAGCATCGGGACACCGGTGGACGGTAAGGTCCCGGCCGGCGATCCGGCGACGGCCTGGCCCACTCGCAAACTCGACTACAAGCTCGTCAGCCCACTCAACCGGCGCAAGTTCACGGTCATCGTCGTCGGTACCGGCCTCGCCGGCGCGGCCTGCGCCGCCTCCCTCGGTGAACTGGGCTACCACGTCGAGTCCTTCACCTTCCACGATGCACCCCGCCGTGCACACAGTGTCGCCGCGCAAGGAGGCATCAACGCTGCTCGCGCTCGAAAAGTGGACAACGACAGTCTCGCCCGCTTCGTGAAGGACACCGTCAAGGGCGGTGATTTCCGGGGCCGTGAGGCCGACTGTTTCCGTCTCGCCGAAGAATCCGTACGCGTCATCGATCACATGAATGCCATCGGGGCACCGTTTGCTCGCGAGTACGGCGGCACTCTGGCCACCCGATCCTTCGGCGGCGTTCAGGTGTCGCGCACGTACTACACGCGCGGGCAGACAGGCCAGCAGTTGCAGATAGCGTCGTCGCAGGCACTGCAACGTCAGATCGCAGCCGGAACGGTCAACCTACACACCCGAACCGAGATGCTCGATCTCATCGTTTCGGACGGGCGAGCACAAGGGATAGTCACACGCGATCTCGTGACCGGTGAGATCGGCGCCACCACAGGCCATGCCGTCGTACTGGCATCCGGCGGCTACGGAACCGTATTCCACAAGTCCACACTTGCGAAGAATTCCAACGCCACGGCCGCCTGGCGAGCGCACCGACGCGGTGCGTTGATGGCTTCACCCTCGTTCATCCAATTCCATCCGACGGCACTTCCCGTCAACTCCGAGTGGCAGTCGAAAACCATTCTGATGAGCGAATCCCTGCGCAACGACGGCCGGATCTGGGTACCGGCCAAGCCCGGAGACGATCGTGAGCCCGGCGACATTCCCGAAAACGAACGCGACTACTACCTCGAGCGCAAATATCCGGCGTTCGGGAACCTCTCTCCCCGCGACGTCTCTTCACGGGCCGCCCGCGAGCAAATCGACTCCGGTCACGGCGTCGGCCCTCTGAAAAACAGTGTGTACCTGGATTTCCGCGATGCGTTGGCACGGCTCGGCCGCAAGACCATCGAGGAGCGATACGGAAATCTGTTCTCGATGTATCGCGACGCCACCAGCGAAGACCCCTATACGGTGCCGATGCGCATCGCCCCCGGAGCCCACTTCACCATGGGAGGACTGTGGAACGACTACGACCAGATGACCTCCATCCCCGGCTTGTTCGTCGGTGGTGAGGCAGGCTGGGGATACCACGGGGCCAACCGCCTCGGCGCCAATTCGTTGCTCTCGGCATGCGTCGACGGCTGGTTCACCCTCCCGTACGCGATTCCGAATTATCTTGCACCGCTACTCGGATCCACTCCACTCGAACTGTCCGATCCCGCTGTGACGTCGACGCTCACTGACGTGAGGGGTCGGGTGGACCTGCTGCTCTCGGTCGGCGGAACACACGGCCCCGACAGGTTCCATCGACAACTGGGCGAGATCCTCTATGCGGGTTGCGGTGTCACCCGAACGGCCGAGGGCTTGACCAAGGCGATCGCCGAAATCCGCGCACTGCGAACCGATTTCTGGTCGAACCTGCGAGTTGCCGGCAGCGGAAACCAGTTCAACCAGGAGTTGGAAAGGGCCGGCAGGGTAGCCGATTTCCTCGAGCTCGCCGAACTGATGTGCGTCGATGCTCTCGATCGTGACGAGTCCTGTGGAGCGCACTTTCGTGCCGAACATCAGACTCCCGACGGCGAAGCGCAGCGAAACGATCAGGACTGGTGCTTCGTCTCCGCGTGGGAAACCGCCCAGGACGGCAGACACGTTCGACACGACGAGCCGTTGTCCTTCACCGCTGTTCCACTGCAGACGAGGAACTACGTATGAAAATCACCGTGGACGTGTGGCGCCAATCCGGACCTGAGTCGTCCGGCGCATTCGACACCTACCAAATAGACGACGCGACGGTGGAGATGTCGCTGCTGGAGCTCCTCGACCGACTCAACGACCAACTCGTGGAAAGCGGCAACGAACCCATCGCCTTCGATTCCGACTGCCGAGAAGGGATCTGCGGGTCCTGTGGCATCACCGTCGATGACGTTCCCCATGGGCCGGTTGCGAACACTCCCACGTGCCGTCAGCACCTGCGCAGCTTCTCCGACGGTGACCGAATCAAACTGGAGCCATTCCGCTCCGCAGCCTTTCCAGTGGTCCGCGACCTCGTCGTCGATCGCTCTGCGCTCGACCGGGTGCTCGAAGCCGGTGGATACGTTTCGGTCAATGCAGGAACCGCGCCGGACGCAGACAGTCAGCCGCTCTCGCATCAAAGTGCCGAAGCTGCACTGGACTTCGCCGCGTGCATCGGCTGCGGCGCTTGCGTGGCAGCCTGCCCGAACGGTGCCGCGCACCTCTTCACCGGGTCCAAACTGACCCACCTGTCTCTCGTCACGCAGGGCCGCAACGAACGTGGCAAGCGGGCCCGAGCGATGTCGCACCAGATGGAGGCCGATTTCGGGCCGTGCTCGACCTACGGTGAATGTGCGCAGGTGTGTCCCGCGGAGATACCGCTGACCGCGATTGCCGCTGTCAACAAGGAATCGATGCGATTCGGATTGCGGCGCAAGGACAACTGATCGTCACCAGGCGCCGATCAGCTTCATCCACGCGCCGCCGATGATCGTCCAGATCAGGATGATCACGACGCTCATCACGAAACCGATTCGGAACCATTCCGAGGTCTTGATGTATCCGGAACCGTAGATCACTCCGGCCGGACCGGACGCGTAGTGCGAGATACCGCCGAACAGGCTGCCGATGGAGCCGAACACCAGGGCTGAGAACAGCGGCGGTGCACCGGTTGCCACCGCCGCGCCGAGAAACACCGCGTACATCGCGACGATCTGCGCGGTGTTCGACGCAAACAGATAGTGCGCGTAGAAGTACACCAAGGTCAGGATCGCAAAAGCCCAGATCCACGGCAAACCGTCGACGCTCGAGGAGACCTGGGTTCCGATCCACGAGATCACGCCGAGTTCTTCGAGATGGCTTGCCATACCGACCAGAACGGCAAAGAACACGAGCGTCTGCCACGCCCCGGTATCGTGGACCAGGTTGTTCCACGTCAGCACCTTGGTCACCAACAGGATGCCGATTCCGACAAACGCTGTTGTAGTGGCGTTGACGTTGAGCTGCGAGCCCAGGCACCAGAGCACCAGCAGCAGAACGAAGGTGGCGGCCATGATCTTCTCGTTGCGGCTGATCGGACCTGCCTTGCGCAGTTCCTCCCTGGCTTGCTCGGGTGCTTTCGGAGTCTTCAACATCGTGGGCGGGAAGATCTTCGACATCACCCACGGGATCGCGATGAGACTCGCAATTCCCGGAACCGATGCTGCCAGCGCCCATTTGCCCCACGAGATGTCGATGCCGATCTTGGCAGCCGCATCGACGGCGACGGGGTTACCCGCCATGGCGGTGATGAACATCGCGGAGGTCACGACGTTGACTTGCAGCGACGTGAGCAGCAGATATGCTCCGAGCTTCTTGCGAGAGTCCTCGGGCTCGGGATTGGAGTCCTCCAACTTGCTCAGCGAGACGATGATCGGATAGACGACGCCACCAGCGCGGGCGGTGTTCGACGGCGTCGCCGGAGCAAGTATCAAGTCCGTCAACGCCATTCCGTAGGACAAACCGAGGCTCGACTTGCCGAGCTTGGTCACGAACATGAGTGCAACCCGTTTGCCGAGTCCGGTGACCAGGAAGCCCTCGGCAATGAAGAACGATGCGACGATCAGCCAGATCGTGGTGTTACTGAAGCCGGACAACGCTTCCGTCGGCGTCTCGGTCTGGGTGATCATGGCGATCGACAGGCCTACCAGCGCCACAGAACCCGTCGGCAGAGGCTGCAAGATCAACGCCACGATGGTGCCGACGAAGATTCCGAGCATGTGCATGCCCTTGGGATCCACACCGTCCGGAACAGGCATGAAATAGATGATCAGGCCGAGGATGACGGGCACCGCAGCCGGGTAGTACCGCCTGAGCACCGATTGTTTCGACGGCTCCGCCGGCGGTGTCGTCTCAGAAAAAGACTCAGTGCTTTCGGATTTGGCCTCGGACATTTGCATCTCCTCGACTTGTCGCCCCAGGTGATCGCCCCAGATGATTGTCCCCCAAACATCAGGTTTTCGTGCGGTCAATCCAAGTTCGAGAGAAATTGCCCGGAAGTACAGTCGTCCTTACGAGGCGCTGTCTCGCACCGACGCTTCAGTGGGAGAATGCCCATCTCTCGCAAAAGATTGTGCCAATCGATCAACAGAGGCGCCGGCGTGCTGCACGCTTGAATCTCGGAGAGTTGTTCAACCTGCTTCTGCGAAAGGTATTCGTCGGCACGATGTTTGGGTCAGGACTGCGCGGATTGCCGATCTCGACCGGATCTTCGCGCGTGATGTGATCCAATTCCGAAGCATGTCAGCCGACAGACAGACCCACGAACCGAGAAGATTCGTATCGGGCCGACGACTGGTTGCGCCATCTATTGTCGGGAGTGTGACGGAATCCGACGCCCACGAGGACTCGACCGACTCCACTGAATCGGCAGTGGCCGATCACCCGAGAAAACGTCCACTGTGGCGTGAGATTCTGATCCTCGTTGTCGTCGCACTTGTCCTGAGTGTTGTCATTCAGAACTTCGTCGGACGCATCTTTCTGATCCCGTCGGAGTCCATGGAACCGACACTTCACGGATGCACCGGCTGCACGGGAGACAAGATCCTCGTCGACAGAATCAGCTATCGATTCGGGGATCCGCAACCTGGGGATGTGGTCGTGTTCAAGGGACCCGAGTCCTGGAACGACGAGTACAAATCCATTCGATCCGACAATTCGATTGTTCGCGCATTTCAGGGACTCGGGTCCATCGTCGGCTTGGTCCCGCCGGACGAAAACGACCTCGTGAAGCGGGTAGTCGCGGTCGGTGGCCAAACCGTACAGTGCCTGTCCGAGGAAGAGGGGCTTCGAGTGAACGGCAAGCCGCTGACCGAGCCGTACATCGACAAGCGCATTCCGGGCAACGGTACCTCTTGCCAAGGAAGGTATTTCGGGCCGGTCACGGTTCCCGACGGGAACCTGTGGGTGATGGGCGACAACCGCGCCCATTCGAAGGATTCACGTTTCCATCTCGATGACGAACACAGTGGAACGGTGCCGATCGACAATGTCATCGGCAAGGTTCAATTGATCGTCCTTCCCTTCTCACGGTGGGGAACTGTGAGCTCGTTCGATCCGCAGTGACAGATCGAATCAACCAGGCGGCCTGCATCTTCGGACGGCACAGTCGACATGGATCCGCTTTCGGACGATCATCGAGCGCATCTGTTGCCGAAGGTAGGAGAACCACATGCGCGCTCGACGCATCACCGCCAATCTCAAAGTCGCCGATATCGGAACCGCCAAGAGCTTCTACTCCGACTTTCTCGGCCTGAGCACCGAAGAGTTCAACATGGGGTGGGTCGCTCGCTACACCTCTCCCGACACCGGCGCGAACGTACAGCTCGTCACGCACGACGCCACTGCGGCCGAGGACTCCGTCATCTCAGTCCACACGGACGACATCGACGGCGCCTACGAAGAGGCCCGCAGGCTCGGCTACGAAATCGTGCACCCCATAACGACCGAAGAGTGGGGTGTTCGCCGATTCCTCGTCCGGGCACCCGATGGCAACGTCGTCAACATCGTGCGACACCGGGACTGAGCAGCGGAAAGAACCCCATTCGACGTTTTAGGTCATTTGACCTAGAGTTACGTGCATGACCGATTCATTGCAGTATTCAGCCGACGGCCCGATCCTCGTGGCCGGCGGATACGGAACCGTGGGCAGCGCCCTGACTGCGTTGCTCGCCCCCGACTTCCCACTACTCCTCACCGGACGCACCCCCGAGCGAGGCAACGAACTGGCCGGCCGTCACGGCGCTTCCGTCCGCCGCTGGGACCTCCTCGACCCGACACCCTTCGACGCGTCCGTACGCGCGGTCGTGTCGACGGTCAACGATCCCCACGATCGTGTCTTGTCCGCCGCCGTCGAGGCCGGCATTCCGTACGTGGACATCACCCGCTGGACAACCCGCGTCGCTCGCGCCGCCACTCTGGCGGGTCAGAAGTCGCCGAGCGCACCGGTGTACCTGTCGTCCGGATGGATGGGCGGAGTCACCAATATCGTCGCCGCAGCGCTGGCCGAGGAACTGGGTGGCGCGAGCACGATCGACGTCTCGATTCGCTACGACGTCAACGACATTGCCGGGCTGGACTCCGTCGACTTCATCGATCGGCTCGGGCAGGATTTCGAGGTGATGCAGCAAGGAAACCCGATCACCGTCAGCCCGTTGACGGATACACGCTGGGTCGACTTCCCCGGATCGCGCACCAAGGTCGGAAGAATCGACACTCCGGAACAATTCACGTTCCCCATGACCTTGGGCGCCGAAACTGCCAGCACTCGAATAGGTTTCAGTTCGAATGCATCCACAACTGCGCTGCTCGCCGCCAAGAAGGTGGGTCTGTTCCGTTGGGGTCGCGGCGACCGCTTCACACCGCTACGACGCGGACTCCTGTACTCGCCGGGCAAGGGCGGGAGCGCGCAAGTACGCATCGATGTCACCGGCCCGAGCGGCACGACAAGCGCGACAATCGTCGACCGGCAGGGCCAGGCTCACCTCACCGCGGTGGGCGGCGCGTTGGCCGTCAGACGAGCCTTGGCCGACGATGCCCGGCCTGGAGTCACTTTCCCCGAATCGCTTCCGAACCCTCGCCGCACCGTCTCCGAGTTGGAGAGCTTCGGGGTGGCAGTATTGCGACCATGACCCTCTCCAAGGGCGCCGCCCGTGCGGCAGCACTTCTCGACGCAGCAGAACAGGTCCTCACTACTCAGGGCAATGCCAACTCGGCAATGCGCGATTTCGCAGCCGCGGCCGGAGTGCGGGTAGGACATCTGCAGCACTACTACCCCACCCGTGCAGATCTGATACGCGCAGTGATGTCACGTGCATTGACCCGCTCACTGGATCGCCTTGCCGTCGTCCCCGATACGGATCAGAGCCTCTCCCGCGAGGAATCCGAACACTTCATCGGAGTCCTGCTCGGAGAACAGGACGACCAGGCCACGGTGCGTCTGTACGTCGAAGTATGGGCCATTGCAGCGGCGGACCAAGAAGTCGCGGTCGTGCTTCGAGACTTCTACGCCCAGTACATCGCACACGTAGAGCGCGCAGTCGCGTGTGCACAACCGGAGCTGGATGCGGCGGAACTTGGCGCGACAGCGCAGACCATCGTGAGCCTGCTCGAGGGTTCCGCAATTCTCCGATCGGGAATCACCGGCCGAAAGTCCGAGGCTTCGGACCGAAAGCTCGTGGACACACTGCAGTACCTGATTCACGGGTCCTGACTCGGACGTATCGTAAAGCCCATGAGCGTTGCAAACGAATGGAGCCGAATCGAAGCGTGGTGCCGTACAAACGCACCGGTGACGGCTGCAGCGTTTCAACCAGGACTCGGTGACGCCGTTATCGAGGAATTCGAAGCCTCGACCGGCGTCACGTGGCCCCAGGAACTTCGCGACCTGTATCGGGTCCACAACGGCAGCCTGACCCACGACGACCGGACCGGCCTCTTTCTCGGCAGCGTGCTCCCGGACAAGTTCTTCTACCCCATAGACGTCGCAACCGAAGTTCGTCTCACTCTGCTCGAAACGTGGGACGAGACGATCTACGAGAATCCAGACCTCTACGCCGAGGACGAGATGGATCGACACGATCAACGCGACGCAGGCACTGCCGCAACCATGTTCATCCCCTCGTTCGTTCCCTTTGCCGGACTGGACGAGTACCACTACTTCGTGGACACCCGTAGCGGCGCACTCCACCATTGTGTGACCGAGTATGCCTCGGACGCCACTGACAACGGCGGTCCGATCTGGGCGTCCATCTCGGTAATGCTGGCCGCCCATGCCGTAGCGCTGGAAACAGGATCAACGATCGGAGTGTGGAAACCCGTTGTCAGCAAGGGTGTTCTGGAATGGGAAGTCGACGCATGACACCCAAGCAGGATCCGACCCGTCGCACCCTCGCCGACGGGCGTCAGATCTTCTACTTCGACGATGCCGGCAGTGCCCGCGCCCACTCTGCGCGAGATTCCCGCGAATTGCCGGCTCTCGACCACTCGTCTCGGATGAGATTCGACGTTCTCACCGGGGAGTGGATCACCATGGCTTCGCATCGCATGACACGGACACATCTCCCCTCCGCCGCCGAATGTCCATTGTGCCCGACCGACGAAACACGCACGCCCACAGAGATACCCGACGGAGACTACGACGTCGCGGTGTTCGAGAATCGGTTTCCGAGCTTTGCCGCGGCGCCTGAGGAAGCCATTGACAGTCCCGGAGACGGTGTGGGCGATCGCCCAGCGGCCGGCCACTGCGAAGTGATGTGCTTCTCGAGCGATCACACGGCGGCCGTCGCCAAGCTTCCACTCGAACGCATGCGCACGATTGTGGGTGCCTGGATTTCTCGGACCGAAGAGTTGTCGGCGGATCCGCTTGTGGAACAAGTGTTCTGCTTCGAGAACCGCGGCGAAGAAATCGGGGTGACACTCACCCATCCACACGGACAGATCTACGCATACCCGTATGTCACGCCGCGCACCCGATCGATGCTGACGCAGGCGCACAAACACTTCGAGCGCACCGGTCGCTCACTACTCGCCGATGTTCTGGCGTTCGAGCGCGAGGACAAGGCCCGGTTGATCTACGACGGCGATCACTGGAGCGCCTACGTCCCGACCGCCGCACGATGGCCCATCGAGATTCACCTGGCACCGCACCGAGACGTCCCGGACCTTCCCTCGCTGAACGACCAAGAGCGCGAAGAGCTTGCGGTCGTCTACCAAGATCTCCTACGCCGTATCGATCGCTTCTATCCGGGCGTCGACCGGGTACCGTACATCGCGGCCTGGCACCAAGCTCCCGTCCGCATCAACCGACCTCTGGGCCGACTGCATCTTCAGCTGTTCTCGATCTTGCGCGCACCGGGCAAACTCAAATACCTCGCCGGGTCCGAGTCCGCCATGGGCGCCTGGGTGAACGACACCGTTCCCGAGGCAGTCTCGGCCCGCCTACGGGAGTTGAAATAGTGGATACGGTCTCGAACAATTCTGTGCTCCAACAGTTTCACGCCACCTACGGCTATCCGGCAACCGGAGTGTGGGCGGCACCCGGTCGAGTCAACCTGATCGGTGAACACACGGACTACAACGGTGGATTGTGCCTACCGGTCGCTCTCGAGCAGCGAACACTGGTTGCCGTCGCACTGCGCAGCGACGGGGTCGTCCGCGTGCACAGTCGGCAATCCGCCGAGACGTACACCGGGCCCGTCGGCGACATCGCCACAGGGTGGGCCGCCTACCCCACAGCCGTTCTGTGGTCTCTTGCGCGCAGAGGCCTCCCGACCGAAGGAATCGATCTTGCCGTCGACTCGTCGGTACCGGTCGGGGCCGGGCTGTCGAGCTCCGCTGCCCTCACCTGTTCGGTTGCGTTGGCCGTCAACGAACTTCATGATTCACCTTTCGCCCGCGATGAGCTGGTACAGGTGTGCATCCAGGCGGAGAACGACGGCGTCGGCGCACCGACCGGAGGAATGGATCAAACCATTGCCCTCTTTGCTCAGCCCTCGACTGCGCTCCTGCTGGACTGTCTGGACGGATCCACCGAACCCATACCTTTCGAACTCCACGGTGCAGGGTACGAACTGATCGTCATCGACACCCGGGTCAAACACTCGCTCGCAGACGGACAGTACGGAATGCGGCGCTCTCAATGCGTCGCTGCAGCAGCAGCTCTCGGCGTCGGCAGCTTGCGAGAGGCTACAGCAGACCAGGCCGAGACAGTGCGAGACCCGATCCTCCGGGCGCGGGCACGGCACGTCGTGACCGAGATCGAGAGGACGCGGAAGACCGCAGAACTTCTGCGCAGCAGCAGATTCAGTGACGTCGGCGAGCTGTTCGACAACTCGCACGCCTCGTTGCGCGACGACTTCGAGGTCTCGTGCGATGAACTCGACGTCGCCGTTGCCGCAGCACGACGCGGCGGCGCGATCGGTGCGCGGATGACCGGCGGCGGATTCGGAGGCTCGGCCATCGCGCTGGTTCCGGAAGGAAGCGGAGCGGAGGTCATCGCGTCGGTGAGCCGCGACTTTGCGGCGCGAGGTTGGCGAGCACCACACTTTCTCGGCGTCGTTGCCGGGGGTTCGGCCGCCCGTCTCTGAGCGAACGGCACGTTCAGCGCACTGGAGGCGCCGAACGTACCGTTCGCCCTGGTTGGGGCACCTCGAGATCCCCCTCACATAAATAGTCATCTCAGATGCGAATTATGTAGGTTCAGATCATGCAACTGACGCAGTTCACCGATCTGGGATTGCGCGTCGTCATGCGGTTGGCCGTACTCGACGCGGATGCCTCCCCCAGCACTCGGGATGTTGCGCAGCAGCTCAACGTGTCGTATTCCCATGCCACCAAGGTGGTTACACGGCTCGGTGAGCTCGGCATCGTGACAACCAGGCGCGGCCGCGGCGGTGGGCTTTCCATCACCGAACTCGGCCGCACCGCCACCATCGGCTGGCTGGCCAGACGCCTCGAAGGCCCGGGTGAAGTCGTCGACTGCGAAGGCGACAAACCGTGCCCATTGCGCGGAGGTTGCCTCCTTCGAAGTGCGTTGCGCGAAGCACAGGAAGCGTTTTTCGTTTCACTCGACGCGGTCACGATCGAAGACGTCATCCGGCAGCCGTCCAAAACTGTCCTGCTACGCCTCACCACCCGGAGCGACGAAGCAGGCTGATCAATCGAATTTCGACCGAACGGAGCAGCTCATGCTTTCCCCACAGTCAACCGAGGTCATTCGCGCCACCCTTCCCGTGGTCGGCGCTGCCATCGGCGATATCACAACCCTGTTCTACCGCAAGATGTTCGACGCACATCCTGAACTCGAACGTGATTTGTTCAATCGCGGCAATCAGAAACAGGGCGAACAGCAGAAGGCTCTCGCCGGTGCCATCGCGGCATTCGCGACGCTTCAGCTCGAGCCGGACAGCGCCAAGGTCGATCTCATACTCTCACGCATCGCGCACAAGCATGCGTCGCTGGGAATCACGCCCGACCAGTACGCAATCGTGCACGAACACCTCTTTGCCGCGATCGTCGAAATACTCGGCGATGCAGTCACTCCCGACGTCGCGGCAGCCTGGGACGAGGTCTACTGGCTGATGGCGGAAACCCTCATCACGATGGAGCGTGGCCTCTACCAACTCGCCGGCGTCGACGCCGGTGACGTCTGGCGCACGGTAAGGATCAGCGAACGAGTTCTTCAGTCCGCCGACACCGTCTCACTGACGCTCACCTCGCTCGACGGTAGCGCACTCCCCACCTTCGCTCCCGGACAGTACCTTTCGGTCGGGGTTACGCTGCCCGACGGCGCCCGCCAGATCCGCCAATACAGCCTGTGTTCGATACCGAGCAGCGCAGACTGGCGGATCAGCGTCAAGCGAATCTCCGGAACTCCCGATGGCGAAGTGTCGAACTTCCTCTACAACAACGTATTCGAAGGTCAAGAACTCTCCGTCACCACACCTTTCGGCGATCTCACCATGCCGGACGACAACTCACCGCTCCTGCTCGCGTCGGCCGGAATCGGTTGCACACCGATGATCGGGATGCTCAATCATCTCGTGGACACCGGCGCTGACCGTTCGGTATCTGTCATCCATGCGGATCGATCCATTGCGGATCACGCGCACCGCGCAGAACTCAGCACACTCGTCGACCAGATTCCCGCCGCAACCCTGCACCGTTGGTACGAGGATCTCGGCACGCACGTTGCGTTCGGATCGGTTCACGAAGGACGGGCGGATTTGCAAGGTATTGCAGTGGAGCCCGATACCCAAGCCTTCCTTTGCGGGCCGATGCCGTTCATGTTGGCGATGCGCGCATCGTTGCTCGAAAGGGACGTCCCGGCACAGAATATCCACTACGAGGTCTTCGGGCCCGACAGCTGGGCCAACACCTGAGCGGACCACTGCCTGCGAACTGGACCTTGGCGCGCGACTGCAAACCCTTGTGTACTCGACGAAACATACGCATCGAGTAGTGGGAGACCGACATGATCACGTCAGCGTCGATGACGGGAGTCGCGCTGATCGCCCTGGCGATGGTTCTGACACCGGGCCCCAACATGATCTATCTGGTGTCCCGCAGCATCAGCCAGGGCCGCCGGGCGGGTTTGATCTCGCTCGGCGGAGTCGCAACCGGTTTCCTGGTCTACCTCACCGCCACGTGTGCAGGGCTGACGGCGGTTCTCTTCGCCGTACCAACGGTGTTCACCGCGGTGAAAATCGGTGGTGCCCTGTACCTGGCCTATCTCGCCTGGTCGACACTCCGACCAGGTGGGAAGTCCGCTTTCGAGGTGGGCGAGGTCGACCGCCACGGTAGCGGCCGTCTGTTCGGGATGGGGTTGACCACCAATCTGCTCAATCCCAAGATTGCGCTGATGTACGCGGCCCTGATCCCCCAGTTCGTCGATCCCACTGCGGGTCCGGTCTGGCAACAGGCACTCGTACTCGGCGGCGTGCAGATCCTGGTCGCAGTCACCGTCAACGCGTTGATCGTGTGCTGTGCGGCAGCCGTGTCGACCTTCCTCATGGCGCGTCCGGTGTGGATGCGGGCTCAGAAATGGCTAGCTGGTGGCATTCTCGGAATCTTCGCCACCCGCATGGCCCTGGAGTAGTTTCAGTCCTTCGGACGTTGGTCGATCAGACGACGCGCTTTGCCGATCGAGCGTTCGAGTCCGCCGGGTTCGAGAACGCTCACCTCGACCGTGACACCGATCTTGTTCTTCACCAGCTTCTGCAACGCCGAAGACGCTGCCGCATGATCGGAAATTGCCGCGTCAGGACGAGCCTCGACGCGCACTGTCAGAGTATCCATCCGGCCCGGACGCTCCAGCACACACTGGAATTGGGGTGCCAGGGCGGGGACGGTCAGGATCAGCTCTTCGATCTGTGTGGGGAACAGATTGACCCCACGCAGGATGATCATGTCGTCGGTCCGGCCGGTGACCTTCTGCATCCGACGCATCGAGCGCGCCGTACCCGGCAACAGTCGGGTCAGGTCCCTGGTTCGGTAGCGAATGATGGGCAGCGCTTCCTTGGTGAGAGAGGTGAAAACCAGCTCACCTTCTTCACCGTCCGGCAGCACTTCGCCCGTGACCGGATCGATGATCTCCGGGTAGAAGTGGTCTTCCCAGATATGGAGCCCGTCTTTGGTTTCCACACATTCCATTGCCACACCCGGGCCCATGATCTCGGAGAGTCCGTAGATGTCGACCGCATGCATGTCGAGTTGCTGTTCCAGCTCGGTACGCATCTGTTCGGTCCACGGCTCCGCTCCGAAAACTCCCACCCTCAGTGAGGTCTTCGAGGGATCGATGCCTTTCTTGATCATCGCATCCACGATGGTCAACATGTACGACGGAGTCACCATGATGGCGTCGGGCTCGAAGTCCTCGATCAGTTGAATCTGCCGCTCGGTCATGCCACCGGACATGGGAATGACCGTGCAGCCCAAGCGCTCCGCACCGTAGTGTGCTCCCAACCCACCGGTGAACAGACCGTACCCGTAAGCCACGTGAACCTTGTCCGAAGACCGCACGCCGCCGGCCGAGAGACTGCGCGCGATGAGATCGGCCCAGTTGTTCAAGTCGTTGCTCGTGTACCCCACCACCGTCGGGCGACCGGTGGTCCCCGAAGACGCGTGAATTCGCGAGACCCGGTCCTGTGGCACCGCAAACATCTTGAACGGATAGTTCTCACGTAGATCCGCTTTGGTGGTGAAGGGAAACTTGGCGAGATCGCTCAGATCCTTCAAGTCGCTCGGGTGGACGCCGGCGTCGTCGAAAGCTTTGCGGTAGTGCGGAACATTGGTGTACGCGTGCATCAGGGACCATTGCATCCGCTCGAGTTGGAGCGTCGAAATGCGGTCCCGACTGGCAAATTCGATTTCTTGCGAAGTAGCAGTGACGAGTTCGGTCATGATTGTCTCCGGTGGGCTCAGTGAGGGCGCTGTGCGGGCGGTCAGGCGTCGAAATCGACTGTTATCTGTTCACCGACAGGGAAGGTCTGGCAGGTCAGTACAAAACCCGCGTCGACTTCGTAGTCTTCGAGTGCGTAGTTCCTGCGCATCTCGACGTCACCGCAGGTGACCTTGGCGCGACACGTTCCACACACCCCGCCCTTGCACGCGAAGGGCAGATCCGATCGGTACTGTTCCGCTGCATCGAGAATCGACTGGTCTCGCGGAAGTGCCGCGGTGGTCGATCGACCGTCGAGCGTGATGGTGACCTCGCTGCCTGGTCCCACAATTCCGGGCTCACGATGCACTGCAACCGGCGGAGCGACGTCGTCGACGTAGAACAGCTCGTGATGGATGCGATCCTTGGCAATTCCCAAGCCGGCCAGTACTTCCTGGGCGTCGTTGACCATCCCGAACGGACCACACAACCAGAAGCCGTCGACCTGGTCGCACGGAACGAGAGAGGTGAAGATCTCACGCAACCGGTCGGCGTCGAGACGGCCCGAGAACAACTCGACCTCGCGCGGCTCGCGAGAGAGGACATGAATAACGTCCAGGCGCGCACCGTACCGGTCCTTTAGGTCGGCGATCTCTTCGGCGAACATGACCGAACGGGTGCGCCTGTTCCCGTACAGCAGGGTGACATCGGCCTCGGGGTTCACCAGCAGTGTTGCAGCGATGGACAACATGGGCGTGATTCCGGAGCCCGCCGCGATCAGAACGTGCCGTCCACCCAATGCCGGATCGGCGACAAAATTGCCAGATGGGCCCTGGACGTCGATTCGATCCCCGGCCTTGACGTCTCGCACCAACCAGGAGGAGAAGAGTCCGTCTGCCACTTCGCGAACCCCCACCCGTGGAGACGCCCCTACCGGTGCACAGATCGAGTAGGAGCGACGGTGTTCGACGCCATCGATCATCCGCCGCAGTGTCAGTGACTGCCCGGCGCCGAAGTCGAATTGATCGGCGATATCGGCAGGCACGTCGAAGGTGACGGCAACTGCGTCGTCGCACAGTGATTCGACACCGGCGACCGTCAACGGGTGAAATGGTTTGTTCCGGTTCGTCGTTGCGGTACTCATCTGTTCAGATCTCCTTCACGTGATCGAACGGCTCGAGGCAGTCGAGGCAGCGATAGAGCGCTTTGCACAGGGTCGCACCGAATTCCGAACTCAGTCTGGTGTTTGCCGAACCGCACTGGGGGCACAGGATGTCGCGCGGCTTGGCCGTCAAGGTCAAGGCGATCGGGCCGGAGGTGCGACGCGGCGCGGCCCCCGGCACCGAGTACCCGGCCGTCCGAAGTTTCGCGAGCCCCTCTTCGCTGATCCAATCCGAACTCCAAGGCGGCGACAGTTGAGTCTTGATCTGGACGCTGCCGTACCCCGCGTCGGTCAGCTTGTGCTCGATGTCGTCTCGCATCGTCGCCATCGCCGGACACCCGGAATAGGTGGGAGTGATTGTCACACAGACCAAGTTCGCTTCGACGTCGACCGATCGGATGACGCCGAGATCAGCCAAGGTCAACAGTGGCATCTCCGGATCCATCACCGAGGCGACGATCTCCTGCGCCGAAGAGACAGTAGCGGAAGAGACGGTAGCGGCAGTCACGGTCACCACACCCCTTCCGGATGCTCCCGAGCGACGCTCTGCATTTCGGCGAGAAGTAGCCCCAGTGCCCCGGTGTGCAGTCCGGCACGCCCGCCGCGGCCGCCGACGAAACCGGAGAAACGCGAAGGGGGCTCTTCCATTTCGGCTGCATGGAGGACCTGGGCAAGAACAGCGTCGAACTCCGGCCGAACAGTACGCGGGTCCACTCCGACGCCAACTTCTGCCAAGACGAGTTCGTCCTGAGTGGGAACAAAGAGTTCGTCCACGAACGGGAAGATCTCGAGCAAGGCGTCGGCCGTCCGACGCTTGGATTCTGCCGTGCCGGCGCCCAAGGTGACGACCCATCTTGCCGCGTAGTCGCGGTGATAGGTCAGTTCCTTGACGCCCTTGTTCGCCACAGCTGCGAGAACCGGATCGCGCGACATGCGCAGCCGATCGAACAGCGCCAGCCGCCAGGTCGAGAACACGAGTAGCCGAACGACCGTGTGCGCGAAGTCGCCGTTGGCGAGTTCCACCAGTCTCACGTTGCGGAAACCGAACTGATCACGAAAGAAGGCAAGCGCATCTTCAGCCGGCACCGGTGACGTATCGGAGATGAACGGAACCACAGTGGAATCGGCTGCTGCCGCGCGAGCCAGCAGCAGCCTGGCCTGCCCGATCAAGTCCAGGCCGACGTTGGCGAGAGCTACCTCTTCTTCGAGTTCCGGTGCCCGCGTCGACCATTCGGCGAGTCGCTGCGAACTGACGAGCGCGTCGTCGCCGAGCATGAGGCAGTAGCGCGCCAGCGCACCGAGATCGACATCGCCTGGCACCGTGGTGTCGACTCCGGCGAGGGGGTCGTCGAAGCTCGTTCCGAACGCCCACTGACCGTGGCCGTCACCGTCGACCAGGCCGTCGTAGGCACTGTCGTGATCGTTCATCTGTTGGTCCTCGAAGTCGAAGTGATTCTCACATGTGCGGAACGGAGTCCGGGATGTCGTAGAAAGTCGGGTGCCGGTAGACCTTGTCGCCGCTCGGCGCGAAGAACGGATCCTTTTCTGCCGGACTCGAAGCCACGATGTTCGCGGATGGCACGACCCAGATACTCACGCCTTCGTTACGTCTGGTGTAGACGTCGCGCGCGTGGCGTAACGCCATCTGGTCGTCTGCCGCGCGCAGGGATCCGACGTGCACGTGGTTCAGTCCGCGCTTTCCCCTCAGAAATACCTCGTACAAAGGCCATTCGCCCCGCACCTGATCGCGCTGTACCTGATCGTTCTCGCTCATGATGTTTCCCCAGTCGTGCGATCGTGCGCGAGTCTCTCGCGCTGTGCAAAGGCGTACGCGGCGTCGCGAACCCAGGCCCCGTTGTCGTGTGCGGCTTTCCGATTGGTGATCCGCTCGACGCTCGCCGCTCCGTTGCCGCGGACCACGTCCATGAATTCGCTCCAGTCCGGCTCGCCGAAATCGTGTGCGCCACGCTCGGGGTTCCAGCGCAGGTCGGGATCAGGGAAGGTCACACCGAGTATCTCGGCCTGCGGTATCGACATGTCCACGAATCGTTGCCGCAGTTCGTCGTTCGTGTGCCGCTTGATGCGCCACTTCATCGACTGCTCGGTGTTCGGCGATTCGTCGTCCGGCGGTCCGAACATCATCAGAGCGGGCCACCACCATCGGTCGACGGCTTCCTGCACCATTGCCCGTTGAGCGTCCGTGCCGCGCATCATCGTCGCCAACAGCTCGAAGCCTTGCCGCTGATGGAACGATTCCTCCTTGCACACACGGATCATCGCGCGCGCATACGGCCCGAAGGAGCTGCGGCACAGCGGAACCTGATTGCAGATAGCAGCTCCGTCGACCAGCCAGCCGATCACACCCACGTCGGCGTATGTCAGCGTCGGATAGTTGAAGATCGAGGAGTACTTCTGCTTTCCCTCGATCAGTTTGGTGGTCAGATCGCCACGATCGGCACCGAGCGTCTCGGCCGCGGAGTAGAGATACAGACCGTGCCCGGCTTCGTCCTGGACCTTCGCCATCAGGATCGCCTTGCGTCGCAACGAAGGCGCACGGGTGAGCCAGTTTCCCTCTGGCTGCATTCCGATGATTTCGGAGTGCGCATGCTGGGCAACCTGACGGATCAGAGTCTTGCGGTAGCCGTCCGGCATCCAGTCGCGAGGCTCGATGCGCTGGTCTGCCGCGATCGTCTCGTCGAACAGGTTCTGCAGGTCTTGTGGAGCTTCCACGTTGGTCATCGTACCTACCTTTTATTACCGAATGATCGGTTGGTAACTAGTATGCACCGAGGTGTCCCAGCACACAAGAGAATCTTTCGCCGCACCAGAAATCAGCGGCCCTCGAAAACCGGCTTCTGCTTCGACAGGAAAGCCGTGACTGCGCCTCGATGATCTGCCGTGGAACCCAGCTCCACCTGTGCGTTCGCCTCGGCCGCCAGCGTCTGGGAAAGCCCAGGAGCAACGGCACGGATCAGCGATTTCACGTGGGCGAAGGCCGCGGTGGGTCCGTCGGCAAGCCGACGCGCGAGTACCCGAGCCTCAGCTGCGACGTCCTCGTCGGCCACCACGCGATGAACCAAGCCCCACTCCAGCGCGCTCTGCGCGTCGAACTTGTCGCCGAGCAACATCAGGCCACTGGCGCGGCTAGGTCCGAGCGCGTGCACGAGCGCATGACTGAGCCCGGAGTCACTGGCCAGACCGATGCCGGTGAATGCCGTCGCAAAGCTCGCGCGAGCCCCCACGACACGGATGTCTCCGGCCAACGCGATTCCCAACCCGGCCCCGACGCAGGCTCCGCCGATACCCACCACCACCGGGACAGAGAGCGTCGACAGCGCCGTGACGATGGGGTTGTAGTGCGCCTCGACGGTATCCATCGCGTGCGCCGGATCAGCATCCAACGCTGCAGCGTGCTCGCCCAGATCCTGACCGACGCAGAAGTTCTTGCCTTCGGCGAGAATCAACACCGCTCGAACCTCTGCGTCCGTGTGGACCTGCAGCAACGCTTCGAGCAGCTGAGACTTCATTTCGCCGTTGACGGCATTGGCGGCCTTGGGTCGGTCGAGAGTGATTGTCGCCAAACCTCGCTCGATCTCCAAGCGAATCACGTCAGTCATCGATGTTCCTTTCGCAGGCAGTTCGGTTCAGCTCCATGTGTGAAAACCCTGTCCCGTCTTGCGCCCCAACTCGCCGCGAGCCACCTTCTCTCGCAGCAGTGCTGGAGGTGCAAATCGATCACCGAGCGTGCTCGCGAGGTGTTCGGCGATCGCCAGGCGCACATCCAACCCGACCAGATCTGTCGAACGCAGCGGGCCCATCGGATGCCGATACCCCAATTCCATTGCTCGGTCGATCGATTCCGCGTCCGCCACACCCTCTTCGAGCATGCGGATGGCTTCGAGCCCGAGACCGACACCAAGCCGGCTGGTTGCAAAACCAGGTGAGTCGTTGACGAGCACCTCGGCTTTGCCGAGCATCGACACCCATGCTCGTACCGAGTCGACAACCTCGGGGCGGGTCTGAGGCGCCCGGACGATCTCGACCAACAGCGACGCCGGGACTGGATTGAAGAAGTGCATACCGATGAACCGGCCCGGATCCGTCAGCGCTGCGCCGAGTTCGGCGATCGACATGGAACTGGTGTTACTGGCGATCACGGTGCTTTCTCCGGCAACGGTTTCCGCAGCGGCGAGCACCTCGACCTTGAGGGCCGCAATTTCCGGGACCGCCTCGACGATCAGGTCGAGCGACGGTGGCAACGAGGTCACTGCGTCCACGGTGCTCACGCGCGCCAGCACCGTCGCGGGGTCCTGGTCGTCGAGTTTCCCTCGCTCGTGGGCTCTGTCGAGGCCGGCGGAAACACGCTGCAACGCGGCCGCGGTGTCGCCACTCTCCGCGATGGTGACCGCCCCGCCGAGACTGGCGAACACCTGGGCGATACCTGCACCCATGCGTCCACCGCCGATGACTCCGACGGTCTTCGGCGCAACTGCTTCAGTCATGATTTCTTCTCCAGGAAGGCCGTCATGCGATCGCGCTTGTCCGAACTCTCGAACAGGACGGCCTGGGCGATGTCGTCGGCAAACGGATGCGATCCCGGCGCATCGACGATGATCTTGGTCAATCGCAGTGCCAGCGGGGACAGTCGGGAAATGCGGTCGAGTAGCCGATGCGCTGCGTCGACGTGGCAGTTCGGTTCGGTTACCTCGACAACCAGGCCCGCTCGTAGCGCCTGCTCGGCGTCGAGGTTCCTGGCACCGAGGAGCACCTGCTTCGCGATCGAGACGCCGACGAGCTTCGGCAGTCGATAGCTGGCGCCGGCGGCTGCCATTATGCCGAGATTGGGCTCCGGATTCCCGAAGACCGCCGTCGTTGTCGCGATGCGAATGTCGCAGGCGTAGGTCAACTCTGCCCCACCGCCGAGCGCGTAGCCGCTCACGGCGGCCACGGTGGGAAGCGGGAGCTTTCCGATTCGGTCGAACAGCGTGCGGTTGATACCCGCGAACGCTTCCTCTCGTCCGCGCTCTCGGAGCTCCGCGATGTCAGCGCCGCCTGCGAAGTGGTCGCCGCGCCCCGCAAGCAGGAGCAGCTTCGGATCCCGTTCGAGGCGTCCACAAACCTGATGCAGTTCGTCGATCATTTCCGCGTTGATCGCATTGCGTTGCGCGGGCCTGTCGAGGGTGACCAAGACGCGATCCTCGCGCTCGTCCACGTGCAGGGTGTTCACATTCGCTCCTTCTCACTCTTCTCCATTAGTAACCGAACATTCGGTCGTTTGGCAAGGGTGAGAACGAGGATGGTGCACAGCTTTGCCCGAACTGAGAAGATGGGGACATGACTACGGCACGCCCCACTCGACGCACCGGCCTCCCCGGACGTCCCGGCTACGACCTCGATTCGCTCCTGGCCGTGGCCGTGAAGGTGTTCAACGACAAGGGCTACGACGGCGCCAGCATGGAGGTGCTCGCCAAGAAACTCGGCATCACGAAGTCCTCGATCTACCACCATGTGTCCGGAAAGTCAGAACTTCTCGAACTCGCCCTTTCGCGTGCACTCAACGCCCTGTTTGCGGTCACGACCGAAGAGGGCGCCACCACCGGTCCGTACATCGACCGGCTCGAATACCTGGTCCGGCGCAGCGTAGAGGTGCTGGTCGCAGAGCTTCCATACGTCACCCTGCTCCTGCGCGTCCGCGGCAACACGACGGTCGAGCGCGCCGCGCTAGCTCGTCGACGCGAATTCGACAACTTCGTCGGAGGTCTCGTCGCGTCCGCCGCAGCGGAGGGAGACTTGCGCCCGGACATCGAACCAGCCCTCGCCAGCAAGCTGATGTTCGGCACCGTCAACTCACTGATCGAGTGGTACAAACCCCGAGCGGGTGAGTCCGTCTCCGACATCGCCGACGCGGTCGTCGCCGTCACTTTCGACGGACTTCGCAAGGCCTGACTCCAGGCAGTTCTGCCGAATCCTTGACAACGCGGCGTTACCGGGCGATCGTAATTACCGACCGAACGTACGGTGAGATGGAGTTGTCGTGAGCAGACTGTTGGAAAGCTATGTGGCCGGTCAGTGGTACGCCGCACCGGACGCAGGTACCCCGTTGCCGAGCGCAGTGGACGGATCGGAGGTGGCCCGGATCTCCGCAACCGGCATCGACCTCGCCGAGATGGTTACGTACGCACGCGAGGTCGGCGGGCCTGCGCTGTCCGCGATGACCTTCCACGAACGTGCCGGCGCGCTCAAGGCTCTCGCCCTCACGTTGATGGCAGGAAAAGCCGAGTTCTACACACTCTCCACTGCCACCGGTGCGACGACGCGAGATTCCGGGGTGGACATCGACGGCGGATTCGGGACCCTGCTGAGCTACGCGAGCAAGGCTCGGCGCGAATTGCCCGACAGCACAGTCTTTCTGGACGGAAACGTCGAGCCTCTCGGCAAAGGCGGAACCTTCCTCGGGCAACACATCTATACATCACGTCGCGGCGTCGCCGTGCAGATCAACGCCTTCAATTTCCCGGTGTGGGGGTTCCTGGAGAAGCTGGCACCGGCATTCATCGCGGGGGTGCCGTCCATCGTCAAACCTGCCAGTTCCACGGCATATCTCACCGAACTCGTCTTCCGGCGCATCATCGAATCAGGCTTGCTCCCGGAGGGTTCCGTCCAACTGCTCTCCGGTAGTGCACGGGGCCTCCTCGATCACCTCGGCGGGCAGGACTCAGTGGCATTCACCGGATCCGCCGACACCGCCGCAACGCTGCGTGCTCACCCGAACGTCGTCGGCAAGGGCGTCCATTTCAATGCCGAGGCCGATTCACTCAACGCGTCGATCCTTGGCGAGGACGCCGTACCAGGAACACCCGAATTCGATTTTTACGTCAAACAACTCGTCACCGAAATGACAGTCAAGGCTGGTCAGAAGTGCACGGCGATCCGGCGCGCCCTGGTCCCGCTCTCGCTGGTCGACGCCGTTGTCGATGCCGCATCCGAGCGACTGAACAAAGTGGTCGTGGGACACCCCGATGCCGACGGCGTCACGATGGGAGCTCTCGCCAGCATCGAACAGCGTGACGAAGTCTTGAAATCCATTCGCGGTCTGACGAAGTCGGCAACTATCGTATTCGGAGACCCGGACAACGTCGACGTGGTCGGTGCCGACGGCCAGTCAGGAGCCTTCCTTTCCCCTGTCCTTCTCCGGGCGGAAGAGAATGCGCACGAGGTACACGAGCTGGAGGCCTTCGGACCCGTCAGCACCGTCATCGGATACGACGGCATCGATCATGCGATCGAACTCGCGGCCCATGGCGAGGGAAGCCTCGTCGCCTCGGTGGTCACTGCCGACACCGACATCGCACGTCGACTGGTGCTGGGCCTCGCAGCTTTTCACGGCAGAGTGCTCGTCCTGAACCGCGACGACGCCAAGGAATCCACCGGCCACGGCTCTCCCCTTCCAGTCCTCGTACACGGCGGTCCCGGCCGTGCCGGCGGCGGTGAGGAGCTGGGTGGCATCCGCGGAGTTCTGCACCACATGCAGCGGACCGCCGTACAGGGCACACCCGACGTCCTCACCGCAGTCGGCGAGCGCTGGTTCACCGGATCGCAGCGCACGACCGGATCCGAACATCCATTCCGAAAGAGTCTCGCCGAGTTGAAGATCGGTGACACTGTTGTCGGCGGTCCGCGCCAGGTCACACTCGCAGACATCGATCATTTTGCAGAGTTCACCGGTGACACCTTCTACGCTCACACCGATCCGGTGGCCGCTGCGGCGAATCCACTCTTCGGCGGCATCGTCGCGCACGGCTATCTTGTTGTCTCACTCGCTGCGGGCCTGTTCGTCGACCCGGCTCCCGGCCCGGTTCTCGCGAACTTCGGCGTGGACAGCCTCAGGTTCCTGACTCCGGTCAAAGCCGAAGACAGCCTGACGGTCACCCTCACAGCCAAGACCATCACACCTCGCAGCAGCGCCGACTACGGTGAGGTTCGTTGGGACGCCGTGGTGACGAACCAGGACAACGATCCGGTCGCGACATACGACGTCCTGACTCTGGTAGCCAAGACTCGCCCCGAAGGGAATTGAAAGCACATGACCTATCGAGTAGCAGTGTGTTACGGACGCCCCACCGATCCGGAGGCTTTCGACAAGTACTACAACGAGATCCACGTCCCGCTCGCCAGCGCAGTGCCAGGGCTCTCAGACTTCACGTTCAGCAAGTGCTCGACGCTGGACGGCTCCGATCCAGTCTTCTATGCCGTCGCCAACCTCGAGTTTCCCGATCTCGAGACTATGCAGAGCGGCCTGAAGTCCCCGGAGATGGGCGCCGCTGGAAAAGATGTCGCAAACTTTGCCACCGGCACGGTCGACATGTATGTCCAGGAAGTTGTCTCGGTCCTCTAGACCCCTGCAATTTCCCGATCACACAGGAGTTGTCTCGTGAGTACAGGAAGCATCACCGCCAGAGAGATATTCGACGCGGACCAGGCATCGCAGGCACTCGGTATCGAGATTTCCGAGCTGGCGCCCGGTAGCGCAACCGTGACCGTCACCGTGGGCGAAACCATGGTGAACGGTCACGGAATCACACACGGCGGTTATGTTTTCCTGCTCGCGGACACCGCGTTTGCGCTCGCCTGCAACGGCTACGAGGATTCAGCCGTTGCAGCGCGCGCGGACATCAGATTTCTGCGTCCGACCCGTCTGGGCGACACCTTGACCGCGGTCGCCACCGAGAAGGCTCGAGGCGGCCGAAGTGGGATCTACGACGTGACCGTTCGCAATGGCGACGCCGTCGTGGCCGAGTTCCGCGGCGACAGTCGAACCATCACCCGCTGAAATTCAGCCCACGGTGTATCAGCCCACGACGGGAAGTTCGAGGGGGCCGGAACCGTCGGCGAAGATCGTCACCGGCATGCCCTGCAATCCCCCACGGAAACTGATGTCGCCACCGGTGATCGCGAGACGCACGGAATGCCCTGGCTCGAATCGGTGCACTATCGCCGGCATCGTCACCGGCACCGGCTGCGACGGATCACTGATGCGTATGGGCGCGATGAGTCCGTTGATCAGCGAGGAAGTTCCGTCCGGAGCCACGTCGTAGAGTTTCGCGAACACCACCGGCTGTCCGGGCGCCGCAACACGCAGCGTCACAGTGGGGGCTCCCACCACGTCCATCGCCTCGGTCATCGGCGCAGCGGTCCAGAGCGCCTCGGTTCCCGGAATCTGTGCATTCGGAATGTTTCCGGCCGGATTGATATTGAGTGGCTCTACGCCCGTCGGCAGCCCAGCCGGTGCGGTGACGATCGTCTTCGAACCCGGTATCACCGGCGTGCCGTCCGGTAGCAGTCCCCCGTCGGCGGACAGATGGAAGGCGCGAGCGGTCCCGACATCGACGGTGTCGGACGTCGCGTAGGCCGGTGCCGCGTTTCCCTCGTAGTCGATCCAGTTGCGGAAATACGCGAATTCCGGGCCGGTCTCCGTGTTCTCGTCCTTGAGGTAGTGATCGAACCAGTCCATGAAGCGACCGGTCTCGTACTGGGTATCCTCGTCGGGTGCGGAGAAGCTGAACTCGCCCGGCGCAGCGGCCAAGTGGCTGTGCCCCCACGAATGCCAGATCATCTTGGCTTCGACGCCACGATCCTTCAGCGCGTCGTAAGTCGCGGTTGCCTCGTTCAGATCGAACAGGGTGTCCTGTTGCCCCTGAGCAAGCAGTACCGGAATGTTGATCCGGTCGACGAACGACGAGACCGACGACGCTCGGAGCTCACTCACTACTTGCGGTCCGATGTCGCCGGTCACCACCGCCTCGGCGATCGCGTTGCACATGTAAGGGACGTAGTTCGGGCAGCCGGGTAGCCGTGCGGGATCTGCGATGTAACCGTCCACACCGGGATTCGCGATGCCCGCGCCGAAGAGCAGCGATGCAAAGAGCACCTTCGCGGCTCCCGGCTCCGCTGTCGACACACCGGAGATGATTCCCGTGCTGTTGGGCGCCAAGGAATACGAGAGATCGTTCCAGGTGATCATGGGGATGATCGTGTCGATACGGGGATCGACACTCGCGGCGGCGAATTGAATGCCGCCGCCGTAGGAACCACCCGTCATTCCGACCCGCGGGTCGTTCGTCGACGGTGCACCGGTGTGATCGACGGAGTCCTGAACCACCGCGGTGAGCGCCGGATAGGGCTGCGTCAGAGCCTGATCCGTGAAGGCAATCCCTTCTTGGCCGCCGAGGAAGCTGACCAACTGGGAAGCGGCGACACCGTCGTATGCGGGAGAGTCGAGGGTGATCTTGCAACTCGAGCCGCCGAAACCCAATCCCGAATACGTCAGTCCGACGTACCCGTTCTCGGCGAAGTTCTGCAGGGCCGGAATCTGGTCCTTGTACGAACCGCCGAACCCGTTGGTGGTCAGGATCGCGGGAGCTGGGTTGTCAGCGTCGACACCATCGGAAACAAAGAGTTCACCGACGACGGTGCACGGCGTCGAGAGTTCAGGCCCGACATCGACCGAGAAGTACAGCAGCTGTGACGAATACGAGCCGTTCGGTGAATCCGCGAGCGCCGGCGGCGAAAAGCCGAGGGCGCAAACCACGAGCGTGACGACACTGATCGCAATTCTCCGGCGCACCTGAAAACCGTACACCCGGATCTGTTCTCCACCAGCTCAATCCGGCGCGTGCCGCCAACGTTTTCTCGCGAAAGTCACGCCAGACCGAGCCGACCTCTACTTGACCGTCAAGGTGCCGTGCATGCTCGGGTGGTAGGTGCAGTGGAACGTGTACGTTCCAGGCTCGTTCGGCACCGTGATGGTTTCCGTCTCACCCGCTTCGATGTCCTCGTTGAACAACCCCGCGGTATCGGACGTGACCGAGTGCTCGACGGTGTCGTTGTTCTGAATGGTCAGTACCTGTCCGGGCATCACCGACTCCGGCGTCGAGTATTCGAAACCGCTGATCACGATTCCCATCGACGACGCTCCCGGCGTCGACATACCCAGAGGCATGCTCGGCATCGACATACTGGTCGGCATGCTGGTCATCGGCATACTGGTCATCGCCATGCCGTCGTGATCGGCCGAATCGTTGTCCGACGAATCGTTGTTGTCACTGCACGCGGTCAGTGCGAACACCGCCAGGATCAGCGCTGCGAGCACTGCGAGAATCCGCTTCATTGCTTCGCCTCCTGCTCGTTCCCCCGCAGTCTGCTGATTACCCGCCGCCTAGGGGGCCAAACAGCTCCGATGTGGTGCCTGCGGCGCTGATAGTGCACGATTTCTGCACCAGCTCCACTCGCGGACCGACACTGAAGGAAACAGCACAGATGGCCAAGAGCAAAACGTCGAAGGCAGCCCAGCCGAAGGCGTCGAAGGCAGCGCAGCCGAAGGCTCCCAAGACAGCAGAGCCGAAGGTAGCCGAGAAGGCTCCCGCCGTTCTCTGGAAGGACCTGCCGGACGAGCACGACTACCCGGCAGCCCGCGATTACCTCCAGTTGGGCGCGACGCCGGTTCAGGTCCAAGCTCTCGTGTACGCCCTCAAGACGGCGACGCTGGTCTCGAAGAAGGCCAAGGACATCCTGCGGGCTGCTGGGCTCCCTCTGCTTCCGGTCGACAACCCACACGTGGCTGCCGACCTGTTGAAGATCCGTAAGGGGATCGCGCTGTCGCCGATCCTGCTGGTGCAGGGAGACTTCCGCGCCGGAGTACCGGCGCAGATCGCCGACGGCTACCACCGTGTGTGTGCGAGCTACCACGTGGACGAGAACACCGGCATCCCTGCAAAGATCGCTCCCTCGACAGTGACGTCGTAGGTCGTCGATGACCTTCGGCATCCTTGCCCTCGTCGCGCTGGCCGGCATTCTCGGCCCGCTGCTCGGCGCTCGCGTCAGTTGGCATGTCCCCGTGGTGGTCGGCGAACTTGCCGCGGGCGTCGTCTTCGGTGTCACAGGTTTCGGGCTGCTGGACTCTTCCGACCGGACTTTCACCTTCCTGGCCGATATCGGGTTCGCGCTCACGATGATGGTGGCCGGCTCGCACGTCCCGGTTCGCGATCCGGCAGTCCGTGCGGCCATCGGCAAGGGTGCCGTTCGCTCGGTTGTCGTCGGACTTCTGTCGGTTGTTGCCGGCTACGGTGCGGCGACGGCATTCGGCACCGGTCACGCCGCGCTGTACGCGGTCCTGATCGCGTCGTCGTCCGCGGCGTTGATTCTCCCCATCGTCGATTCGCTGGGGCTCGGTGGAACCTCGGTTCTGCAGATGACTGCCCAGGTCGCGATCGCGGACACCGTCTGCATTGTTGCGCTGCCTTTGGTGATCGATCCGGACAATGCCCCTCGTGCCGGTGTCGGCGCACTGGCTGTGGCGGCGTGTGCGGTTGCCTTGTTCTTCGTACTGCGAGCCTTCCACCGGTCCGGCCATTGGCGAAGGCTCCACAAATTCTCGGAGAAACGAAAGTTTGCACTCGAACTCCGGATCAATCTGGTGATCCTCTTTTCTCTGGCAGCGCTGGCGTCGAGCACTCACGTGTCGATCATGCTCGCGGGCTTCGCCTTCGGGCTCGTTCTTGCCGCAATCGGTGAACCCCGCCGCCTCGCCAAACAGCTCTTCGCCATCACCGACGGCTTCTTCGCTCCCCTCTTCTTCGTCTGGTTGGGAGCGGCGATCAATCTGCGCGACCTCGTCACCCATCCGTCCGCCATCTGGCTCGGATTGGTCTTGGGCGGAGCAACTCTCGTGGTTCACGCCGCGATACGCGCCCTCGGTCTCCCGCTCCCTCTCGGCGTGCTGTCCGCCGCACAACTGGGAGTACCGGTTGCCGCAGTTACGGTGGGCACTCAATTGGGGGTGATGGGCGACGGTGAACCCGCAGCCATCCTCCTCGCCGCCATGATCACGATCGGTGCAGCAACGCTGGCGGGTGCTGCCGCGTCGAAAGCTGGTCTCACGAAGCCTGCTTGACCGCGGCCCTCTCCACCGTCAGCAAGCTCTCCTCCGAATGTTCGGCGTGATACGCCGCGCCGCCGCCGCGGACACCGAAGAGTCGCTTGCTCCAGATCAGCCATACGACGGCAGCGATGTTCACCAGCAGCAACCCGGCCCTCAACCACGTGATCTTCTCGGTCAATTCGTAGATTTCGAGGGGCAGGAACAAGCTGGTCGCCACCACCGCGAAGTACTCGCCCCAGCGTTCGACCATCCACAGGCCGACTGCCTCGATCACTTGAAGGCCGGCGTAGACCAACAGCCCGACTGCGATCCAGGTGAGCGTCGTAGCGGACAACGAAAACGCCTGCTCGATGTGATGGACCAGTTTGGAATCGTCGATGTTCCAGCCCAATTGACGGGCAAGTGGCCTGATCAACGGCAATTCGTTCTCGAAGGCGTCCTCGGCGCGACCCTTCGACGATCTCAGTTCGAACACACCGATCGCCAGAAGAACCAAACCCAGAGCGCGGAACATTCTCTCGGTGGCAAGAAGTCGCATGATCAACCGGTCGCGAAGCAGCCTCCCCCGCGGAACCTCGGGGGCGGCGTCCGCCGGTCCCGATGCTCGGGGCGCTCCCGGGACGAAGTTGCCGCAACGTAGGCACCGCCACGCCTGACCCACCGCAGTATCCACATGTAGTCGATCCCGCAGCTCAGGTTCGTCCGGAGCGTAGGTCTCGTGACCGTGCCAACTGCACGAGCGCAATGCGAAGTCCACGGGTGAACTCTATGCCGCATATGCCCGGTAGCGTGGATACCCGCTGACCGTGCACTTCGAACGATGAGGATTCCGATGACAACCACCAAGATCGAAACCCGGCATGGCGTCATGGCAGTCGACGACAGTGCCACCGACGGTTTTCCGGTTGTCTTCATCCACGGGAACTCGGCCAGCCGCTCCATCTTCCGTCATCAGGTCGACGCCGACTGGGCCGGCGACTACCGCATGATCACTCTGGACCTACTCGGCCACGGCGACTCCGAGGACGCGAGCGATCCCGAAGCCGCATACACGCAGAACGGTTACGCCGACGCCATCGTCGATGTTCTGACCGAACTCGGCGTCGAAAGAGCCGTTGTCGTCGGCTGGTCGCTCGGCGGACACATCGCTCTCGAGTTGATCGCGAAATTCCCCGGGCTCACCGGAATCGTCATCACCGGTACGCCGCCGGCAAATCCCGAGACGCTCGGCGACGCCTTCAATGCCGGCGACGGATTGTCCATCGGCGGCACCGAGGTCATCACCGCGCAAGAAGCCGAACTCTACGCACGAATGACCGCCGTTCCCTTCGAGCAGGCTGCCCTCGACGCCGCGATACGCACGGACGGACGCGCTCGCAAGATCATGTTCGACGCATTCGGCGCCGGCCGCGAATCGGATCAGAAGGCTCTGGTTGCAACGGCGTCTGTGCCTCTCGCGGTGATCGACGGCGCCGAGGACCCGTTCGTGAACACGTCGTATGTCGCGTCGTTGACCTTCGCGAATCTCTGGGAGGGCACGTATCACGTGATTCCCGGTGTGGGGCATGCAGCGTTCTGGGAAGCCCCTGAGGTGTACAACCCACTGTTGCAACGATTCCTCGGCAGTTTCGCACAGTAACCTGCTGGACAACCTGCTGGACGCGGCGTCCTATGAGATAGAAGCCACTCGACAATCCGGCCATGTCCGGATCATTCATCGCCGTCCTACAGTTCGGAAAACGACTGGAGGCACTGCGATGACCATTCTCGAGCACGGCACGGAAACGTGCATCGGTGGACCGACCCTTCCCCAGATACGACGCCTCGTCACCGAAGTGCCCGGCCCCAACTCGCGCGCTTTGGCAAAGCGCCGGAGCGCCGCACTACCGGCCGGGCTGACCAGCGGATCCAGCATTTACGTTGCCGCAGCGGGCGGAGGAGTTGTCGTCGACGTCGACGACAACTCGTTCATCGACTTCGGCAGCGGCATCGCCGTGACCACCGTCGGAAACAGTGCGCCGCGCGTGGTCGAACGCACCACGCGCCAGCTCGGTCAGTTCACCCATACGTGTTTCCTCGCAAACCCCTATGAGGGGTACCTCGAGGTCTGCGAAGCGCTCAACCGCCTGACCCCGGGAGATCACGAGAAGCGAACAGCGCTGTTCAACACCGGCAGCGAAGCGCTCGAGAACGCCGTGAAATACGCACGTGCCGCCACCGGTCGCCCGGCAGTTGTCGTCTTCGACCACGCATTCCACGGTCGCACGTTGATGACCATGACGATGACAGCCAAGAACCAGCCGTACAAGGCCACATTCGGCCCGTTCGCACCAGAGGTCTACCGGGTTCCGATGGCATACCCCTACCGTTGGCCGAGCGGCCCCGAAAACGCGGCCGACGAAGCATTCGCCCAGTTCCGTCTTGCGATCGACACTCAGATCGGCGCCGAATCGGTAGCCGCTGTGGTCGTGGAACCGATTCAGGGTGAGGGCGGTTTCATCGTTCCCGCTCCGGGATTCCTGAAGCGAATCTCGGAATTCTGCCGTGAGCGCGGCATTCTCGTCGTCGCGGACGAGGTCCAGACCGGTATCGCACGAACCGGATCCTGGTTCGCCAGCGAGAGTGAGGACTTCGTCCCCGACATCATCACAACCGCAAAAGGTCTCGCCGGCGGAATGCCACTCGCCGCCGTGACCGGCCGTGCCGACGTCATGGACGCCGCGCATCCCGGTGGTATCGGCGGTACGTACAGCGGCAATCCCGTTGCCTGCGAGGCCGCCCTGGCAGTTTTCGAGACGATCGAGATGGAAGGGCTCCTCGACCGCGCCAAGGACATCGGCGACATTCTAACCACAGGTTTGTCCGAAATCGCTTCGGACACAGACATAATCGGCGACATTCGCGGACGCGGCGCCATGATTGCAATCGAACTCGTCCACGACGAGGACAAGGCTCCGAATCGCGAGGCCGTCGCCCAGATCGTCAGCTACGCCCACGCGCACGGTCTCCTTCTGCTCACCGCCGGCACCTATGGAAACGTCGTCCGTTTCCTCCCACCGCTGAGCATCTCCGACGAGTTGCTGACCGAAGGACTCGGTATTCTTCGCGACGCTGTGGCCGCAGTCCGATGAGCGTCGCAGTGCGCAGCTTGATCGGCGGAGCTTGGGTCACGGGCAGCGACGGCACACTGACGGACACCAACCCGGCCCGTCCCGACGAGGTTGTCGCCACCGGAGGCCGCGCCGGTGCCTCCGAAATGGCGACCGGTGTTCGCGTCGCCCGCATCGCCGCGAACGACTGGGCCCGCCTGCCGATGTCCGCACGCGGCGCATACCTCACTCGTGCAGCGGAAATCATAGAATCCAACGCTGAGGCCTGGGGCGAAGAACTCACCCGCGAAGAAGGGAAAACGCTGGCCGAGGGTATCGGAGAGGTGCGCCGCGCAGCGCAGATTCTGCGTTACTACGGCAACGCCGCCGACCGCGAGACCGGAACGGTGTATTCCTCCCCACGTAGCAGCGAGCAGATTCTCGTCACTCGCAAACCTCTCGGCGTGGTAGGCGTCGTCACGCCGTTCAACTTCCCGATCGCGATCCCGGCATGGAAGATTGCGCCTGCCTTGGTGTACGGAAACACCGTCGTCTGGAAACCGGCTGCCGCGGTGCCCCTTCTGGCCTTCCGTCTCGCGCAGGCACTGACCGAAGCGGGCCTACCCGACGGAGTCCTGAACATGATCCTCGCCGACAGCGCGGCCGGTGAAGCGCTGGTCGATCACCCGGACCTCGACGCCGTCACCTTCACCGGTTCCACCGGCGTCGGCCGAAAGATCGCGGGATCTGCTGCGGCGCGCGGAATTCCGGTACAGGCGGAAATGGGTGGAAAGAACGCAGCCGTCGTACTTGCCGACGCAGATCTCGAGCTTGCGGTCGAGCAGGTCATGCTGGGCGCATTTCGGTCAACCGGCCAGAAATGCACGGCCACTTCACGTCTGGTGCTCCATGAATCCATCGCCGAGGAATTCCTGGCCAGGCTGACCGTTGAAGTCAAGCAACTGAGAGTCGGAGATCCACTCGATCCCGACGTCACGACAGGTCCCGTGGTCAGCGCATACGCGCAGCAGTCGATCATCGGGGGGATCAATCGAGCCGTCGACGGCGGCGCCAGGGTTGTGGCCACCGCCGAAGCGCCGCAGTCGGGCTACTACGTCCAACCGACAGTGCTGGAACTACCGTCGAGCACCGAACTGTGGTTCGAGGAACTCTTCGGCCCGGTACTGGCGGTGCAGCGGGCAGCAACAACCGCAGACGCATTCCGCTTGGCGAACGAGGGCGAATTCGGTTTGTCCGCAGCATTGTTCACGCAAGACCTGACCAGTGCACTGGCCGGTATCGACGATCTGGACGTGGGGATCCTGCACGTGAATTCGGAATCGGCGGGCGCTGATCCCCACGTACCTTTCGGCGGCGCGAAGAGGAGTGGATACGGCCCCAAGGAACAAGGCGACGCGGCGCGAGAGTTCTTCACTCACACCACCACCGTCTATCTCAGGGGCGGCCGAGCGTGATCTGAATTCGATTCCGCCTGCAGCAGTTCACGAGCTTTGAGTGCGATCCACAACTCGGACCGGGTGTGGGCGGAATCGAGATCTCTCCCGATCAACTCGGCAGCCTTGTCCATGCGATTACGCAGCGTGTGCCGGTGAACACCCAATTGCGCTGCAGCGGATTCCCATTGACCATTGTGGTGCAGGAACGCTTCGATCGAGTCCACCAGACGGGAACCGTTCTCGGCGTCGTAGCCTTCCAGCACACCGAGACCGCCGGCCGCGATCGACTGCAGAACTTCGCTCGACTGCACACTCAACAAGAGACTGAAAGTCCCGAGTTCCGAGAACGGAACGAGCGTGTGCCCTTCGACCTGCCCCACTTTGGCAGCAGAGACGGCCTCGCGCAGACTGGCTGCTACACCGCTCATCGGCCGGACGCCACCGATTCCACCGTTGATACTCCGGCGTGAATTCTCCCGCACTCTCGCATACACACTGCGCGTGACCTTCTCCGCAACTTCACTTTTCACGACGAACCACACACCGGTTCCGTCATTCAGCGGGGCCAACAGGTACGGCACCGACTCTTCTTCCAGGGCCGCTGAAGTGATGTCGGTGGCCGCAAGCAAAGGTCCGACATCGGTCAAGGCAGTTGCCACCACCGTGGTTTCGGATTCGAATCCGAAGTACCGCAACAGACTTTCGTCGACGTCACCGCCGGCCTGGCGCACCATCGTCGTAACGGCCAACCTCAGCCGCTGTTCGGCATCGACAACCCGCAACGGCTTGGCAAGCTCGATGGTCAACAGCGACACCGTGTGGCCCACCAACAATCGCTCGGACTGATCCAAGGCGGCGTCGGACGCCACGGCCAGCGTGCCGCTCACAGCAAGGCGGTGAATGGCCAGGTGACCGTCGTCGTCCACCACGATCCGGCTGCGCTCCTTACCTGATCGCTCCCTGATACGTTCGGGCAGAGACGAACTCGCACCTTCCGTCAGAGCCAGCACCGCGCCGTCCCGATCGAGAACACAGACTGCTGCGTGAACGGCTCGACCCAGGGCAGTGATCAGAGCCGGCACCCCGTCGAGCAGAGCACGCGCCAACTTCTCCTGCGCGTCGACCACCGCCTGCACCGTTCGTATCTGGTCGGCGGTCAGTTCGTCGATCACGGCCCGCGAAATGGCGATGAACGGCGTCTCCTTGGCGACGGAAAGCACGGCAAAACCCAGTTCGTCGCCGGCCCTGATGATCGCGTCCGGCACCCTCTCGTGCACGGTGCCGGTGTCGAACGCCAGTGCCACCGCACCGGTCTGCGCGATGCGCTCGACGTACTCGTATTGCTTTGTCGCCGAACGCGGTAGATGCAGCCCCGTCGTCATGACAAGCTCTCCACCGGCGAGCCAACGGGTCGGATCCTGCAATTCGATTGCGTGCGCCCAGCTGATCGACAGATCCACGTCGTCGTGACCGGCAACGATCGTGAGGCCGAGCGAGGTGGTGGCCGCCAGGCGCCGGACAGTCATCGGCATTACCGGAACCTCCGAAGACATTGAACAGAAAGGCAGTGGATAAATGGGCAGTGGACAGAACTGACAGTTTCCAGTTCAGATTTGTACATCAAGTCCATGTTCTGGATCACACGATGAGCTTAGCGTCTCTCCGAAAGAACTGATCGCGTCATGCAATAGGAGCTGAGCCCAGATGCCCGACAGCAGCACCGAAACAGCCGAAGCCGCCAGCGTTCATTCGACACTCAAAACAGGCTTGAAGAAGCGTCACCTGACCATGCTTTCCATGGGCGGCGTCATCGGCGCCGGTTTCTTCGTCGGGCTGAGCGGAATCATCAACCAGGCGGGCCCCGGCGCAGTCATCACGTGCGCGATCTGCGGCATCATCGTGTTCCTGGTGATGCGCATGCTCGGCGAAATGGCCGTGGCCAAGCCGTGTACGGGATCGTTCACCGAATACGCCCGCATGGCGTTGGGCGACTGGGCGGGTTTCACCACTGGCTGGCTCTACTGGTATTTCTGGGTGATCGTCGTCGGCATCGAATCCGTCGTCGGAGCAACCTTGCTCTCCCGGTGGATCCATGGTGTCCCGCTCTGGCTCATGTCAGCGGTACTCCTGTTGGTGATGACCGGGGTCAATCTTCTCTCCGTCAGCAACTTCGGCGAGGCTGAATACTGGTTTGCGGGTATCAAGGTCGCCGTCATCATCGGCTTCATCGTGCTCGGCAGTCTGTTCGTCTTCGGCATCTGGCCCGGCAGTGAAGTCGATTTCAGCAATCTGACCGGCCACGGAGGATTTCTGCCGAACGGCTTCACCCCCGTACTGGTGGGCGTTGTCGCCGTGATCTTCTCCATGACCGGAGCCGAGCTTGTCACGATCGCCGCAGCGGAATCCGCCGAACCTGCCGGAGCGATCAGGCGGGCCACGAACACGGTCGTCTTCCGCATTCTCGCCTTCTTCGTTGTCGCCACCTTCCTCCTCGTGACGATGCTGCCGTGGGATTCGTTCGTCGTCGGCGATTCTCCGTTCATCTCCGCACTCGACCTGCTCGGAATTCCCGGCGCCGCCGACATTCTCAATCTCGTGGTTCTGGTCGCGGTGCTGTCCTGCCTCAATTCCGGCCTGTACACGGCGTCGCGGATGCTCTTCGCACTCTCCGTCTACAACGACGCGCCGGCCTGGATGACACGGACCAACAGCCGCGGCGTGCCGGTGAAGGGCGTACTCGCCTGCACCGTGGCCGGGTACTTCTGTATCGCGGCCGGCTACATCTGGCCGGATACGATTTTCTTGTTCCTCGTGAATTCGTCGGGCGCGATCTGCTTGTTCGTTTACATCCTGATCTGTGTATCCGAACTACGCCTCCGACGCCGATGGGAACGCGAAAGCCCCGAGATTCTGAAATTCCGTGTCTGGTTGTATCCCGGCCTGCCGATAGTGGTCACTGGTCTGATTCTCGTGATCCTGGTGGGAATGGGGCTCAACGAACCCACGCGCGCGGAATTCGTCCAAAGCCTGGTCGCGCTGGGGGTCATCCTCGCCGCTTACGGCGTGAGAAAGTCTCGTACGCGAAAAGTCGTATCGTTCGCGACCGGCTCGAACAACGCACACAGCAGTTCGAAGAAGGCTTGAAACAAGCATCGAGTAAGCACTCGACTCGATAATTGAACCTCTTCCCCGAAAAGAGCCGATCCGATGGAAGCGGTCGAACATAGATTTTCTCTTTACCTAAATTCAAGGCAAAATGGACAGCATGCCGAGCCCTGTCATCGCCTCCGAGGGGCACAGTTCTTGGCGAACACTTCACGAATGGTTCAACGAACCACACGACTACGAGTGGATAAAGCACCAGAGGTCCGGCCGGGCAATCATTCCGATCTTCCGAACCTTGCTCGGAATGATGACGATCATCTTCGGACTGTCCGCTTTCTACAAATTGATCGGTCCGGATACGCCGCCGACCACCCCCGGCAAAGCTCTTTCGATTTTCATGATCTGTACGTGTGTGGGAATCGCCGCATGCTGGTTCACACAACCGTTTCCCGGACGCCGGGGGTTGCTTGCATTCGGAATATTCGCAGATCTCGGGATCGCGGCTGCCGTCCTCCTGGTGCCGGATCGCTCGTCCGGGACGTTCGGTTGCATCGTCTTCGCGGTCACCGGAACCTTTGCGACGCTTTTTGTCAGCGCAAAGTGGCTTGTCGCTCATGTCGTTTGGTCGACGACCGTCACGACTACCGTTTTCGTTCTTGCATATCTGGAAGGCGACGTCGATATCACGACGCTTCTGGCCCGCGGCACCGTTCTTTTCGGAGCTGTCACACTCGTTCCCATTTTTGCGCACCTGACTTGGCGCACTCTCTACCGCGATGCCCAGTATTCGGACCGGGATCCCCTCACTGGACTGTTCAACCGTCGGGGACTGGAAGGGGCAGTCGGCGATCTCTTCGAGAGCGCCCGAGACGATTCTTCATCTCTCGCCTTCATCGTCGTCGATATCGACAAATTCAAAACGGTGAATGATCTTCACGGTCATGCCGAAGGCGATCATGTCATCAGGAGAACCGCGAACCGATTGAGCACACATCTCGGCGAACGCGGAGTCATCGCTCGAACCGGCGGGGAAGAATACCTGGCCGTCATCGCCGGCAATCCCGAATCGACAACCCTGTTGATCGAAGGGATAAACGCGGCGCTGTCGGATTGTTCCGACGCGATCCCCACAACGGTGAGCGTCGGAGCGGTGATGATGACCGCCGAATCGAAGGCGTGGAGCGGCGGTGCTTCCGCAATCCTGGCGGCGACAAATGTCGCGGATTCGATGATGTATCAAGCGAAGGCGGCAGGCGGTAATACGATCCGCTCGGCTCAGATCTGATTCACAGCCACGTAAGTGGGTGGACGCTGCGCCCAGTTTCCGTGTCCGTCGCGGCAAGATACACATCGACGCGCTCAGCGGTCAGAGCCTTGCTGATGTGGTAACCCTGGACCAGGTCACACCCGACCCACTGGACGCGGCGGAACTGCTCGATGGTCTCCACGCCCTCGGCCAACGATTTCATACCGAGGGCCGCGGCCAATTCGACAATGGACTTCACCACGGACATCTTCGGATCGTCCGAGTCGGTGACCAGCATGCGATCGATCTTGAGAACGTCGATTGGAAGTCTCTGGAGCGTGGCAAAGGACGAATAGCCGGTGCCGAAATCGTCGAGTGCGACGGTGACCCCGAGCTCACGCAGCTTGTAGAGATCCCGGATCGCGCGATCGTCCACAACACCTGTCTCGGTGATTTCGAGCTGCAACAGTTGCGGAGGCAAGCCCGAATCCGTCAGCGCTTTCTTCACCATCGCACCGAACTCTCGCGACACCAACTGCACTGGTGAAACGTTGACCGAGACGCCAATTCCGGTCGGCCACCCCGCAGCAGCGGCGGTCGCCATCGCCATTGCCTGCGCGCCGAGGGGAATGATCATTCCGGTTTCCTCCGCCACCGAGATGAACTGGCTGGGCCCGATGAGGCCGCGGCTGGGATGGTTCCACCGAAGAAGAGCCTCGAAGGCCACCACTTCACCGGTCTGAGTGTCGACCTGAGGCTGGTAATGGAGATCGAACTGCCCTTCCTCGATCCCTCTGTCCAGCTCGTGCAACGCCGTCGCCCGCGCCGATGCCCTCGCCCGCAGCAGCGGTGAGAACTTGCCCACTCGATTGCGCCCCGTCGACTTCGCCTCGTACAGAGCCAGATCCGCCAGCATCACCAATCCGTCGGCGTCCGTCGAATCCTCGGGCGCGCTCGAGTAACCGATCGTGGCCCGCACTTCGATCCGATTGCCTTCGACGAAGAATGGTTCGTGCAGCACTTCCAGGTACCGATCGAAGATCACACCGGGATCGTCGCGCGAAGACGTACAGACGATCAGCCCGAATTCGTCACCGCCCATCCGCGAACACATGTCCGAACCGATCACGTCGCGAAGGCGTTTCGTGACTTCGAGAAGTAATTGGTCCCCGATCGGATGACCAAGGGTGTCGTTCACCGATTTGAAGTTGTCGAGGTCGAGAATCCCGACGAGAACCTGCTTCTCCGGCGCGCGGGAATCGATCGCTTCCTCGAGTGCCACTCCGAACGCACGACGGTTCGGCAACCCGGTCAACGAGTCGGTGGCCGCAAGGCGAAGGATCTCCTGCTCGTGGACATACCTCTCCGTGATGTCGGAACCGACACCGCGCCAACCCAGAATCACGCCGGATTCGAGGACCCGTGGATTGCCGGAAAGAGACCACCAGCGTCGCCTACCGTCGACATGCACCGGCACGACGGTGTCCCGGAAGGGAGCACTCGATTCGAGTTTGTCGATCATCTGGGCCGCGGCCGCACGCCCCTCCGGACTCGATGCGATCTGGAGTATGGTGAGGAGTTGCCCGAAGGTGAGTTGCTGCAACTCGTCCACCGTCATACCTGCGACCTCGGCGAGACGTGCCGAGGTATGGGAGAACCGGCCGTTGGTGTCGCACTCCCACAGCCAGTCGCGGGAACCGCCCTCGAAACCGTCGAGCAACAACGCCACAGTCTGACGCTCGGATTCCGCCTGAAACTCTGCGAGACAACGTCTCTGGAAAGAGGCCGACAGATAGACCGCCCCTACGGTGAGCGCAAACATGTAGATGCACAACTGAATCGCAAGTATGCGAAAGTGGGGTTCGGCGTGGACGACGAGAACAGTGAAGACGCCGAGGCCGTGAATGTATATCCAGGTCAGGCTCACCGATCTCAGACTCGAGAACGTCACGGTCCCGGCGCCCATGATCCCGGCCATCGTCGCGATCAGAACCAAGTCGCGGAAGACGTCCATGTCGTGAAAGAGCAGAGCGAAAAGTGTGACGTCGAGGGTCGCGACCACGATCACTTCGACGAGCAGACCCACGTAGTCGTAGCGCGGGGTGTGCTTCGACGGCCGCCAGCGAAGGGGAATCCATACTCGGATCGAATTCGCGAGGACGAGAAAGATGAGGGCGCCACCCAACCACCTGAGCGTCTGACGTCCGGGCGGGACGGTGTAGGTCAGAATCACGACCAAACTCGCCATGTACGCAAGATTGGCGAACGGCGCGACGGCTGCAGCTTCGTCTATCTGACGGCGAAACAGGCTGTTGCAGTCGGCCTCCGAAGCAGGATCTTGCCTGCCCAATCGACTCGGACGGCTCATCAGCGAGGCATCCCGACATCTGCGCAGGCGCCATCAGCGGGCGTCGAATCCGCTCGCCTGGCCATCCGAACCTCCCCTGGCTCCCCACCGAACCCTTATCCGGTGAAACGTCAGTGTTTCAGACTCGCTGCTTGTTTCCTTCACAACGGTAGCCATCTGACGAATCGATTGTGCGCAGATCACTATATCCAGAGGTCGTTCCGTCGATCGTCCAGGTCGATCCGCGATTGCTGATTCTTAGCTCGAACCACGTTTGTCGCCGACCGCGACGTGGGGGATTCGAGCGGTCGGGAACAACGCGGCGATTGCGAGCAGCGCTGCCACGGCAAAAGCGACACGCAACGCGTCCAGCCTGGCTTCTTCGTTCACGTCCACGATCGCATCCGCCGTGGACTCGGCGACGCCGGCGTCATCGAGAGCGGATCGGAGTTGCGTCGTCGACAGGAACGGCACGCCCGAGGCCATGTCGGTGCTCGCTTGCTGCTGCACCGATGTCGGAACCGCCGGATTGTCTTCGATTCCGGCGATCGCCGACGTCGTGAGAGTGGCAATGAGAACCGATCCGATCAGGGCAGTTCCCAAGGAAGCGCCGAGGTTGGTGGCGGTGTTCTGCAACCCGCCGACCTCGGTGCTGCGCTCGTCCGGGACCGAGGACACCGTGACGGCTCCGAGCTGCGAAGACAGGCACCCCAAGCCGAAACCCATGAACAGCATGGGAATCATCACGATCGCCGCATTGGCGCCGGGGTCCATGCCTGCAACGAGCATCAGAATGCCGACGACCATGACCAACAATCCGACTCGGACCACGCGTCGCGGGTTCGCGGTAGGCCGTAGCTTCGGAATACCGATCGCCGCCACGACGAGCGCCGCCGACAACGGCAGGATGCGAACTCCCGTCTCCAGGGCACTGAGCTCCAGAACTACGGACAAGAACAACGGGACCGCGAAGAACACGCCCGCCTGGACCAGAAACTGCGCGAAGAACATGGAAAGTCCGCCACTGAGCTCGCGGTTTCGCAGCATCGCCGGATCAAGCAACGGCTCCTTCCCCGCAGCGGCCAGGCGTCCCTCCCATCGCAGGAATCCGTACACGACCAGGAGCCCGGCGATCAGCAGCCACACCACCGGGGAAAGCCCGACCAACTGCGGTCCGTCGGGTTTGGCCTGCACCCAACCCCACTCGCTCGAGCGCAGTACACCGAAGACGATCATGCCCAGTCCCACCACGGACAAGATCGATCCGACGTAGTCGAGGCGCGACTTCGACGGTGGGACGTCGACCACCTTGCTGAGCACCAGCAAGATCAGGACAACGATCACGACTTCGCCGACGAACACGTAACGCCATGACGCAAATGTCGTCGCGGCGCCGCCGATCAGCGGCCCGACCGCCACGGCCATCGCGCCGGCGGCAGCGACCAGACCGTAGGCAGCCGGGCGCTTCTGAGCCGGAAAGTTGGTGGCGACGAGCGCGACGATCGCGGGCATGATGAGTGCCGCACCGACGCCTTCGAGGAACGACCATCCGATCAGCAGGACCGCAAGATTGGGAGCGAGCGCCGTTGTCAGAGAACCTGCGCCGTAGATGATCAAGCCGAGCGCGAAGGCCCGGCGACGACCCATCATCGACCCCAGCTTGCTGCCCGTGATCATCAGCGTCGCCATGACCAGGGTGTACAGCGTGATCGCGGTTTGAATACCGGTGATGCTCGTGCCGACGTCCTCGGCGACGGTTGCCATCGAAACGTTCATGACCGAACTGTCCAAGGTCATCAGGAATTGGCTGGATGCCAACACCGTGAGAACCAGTCCTGAACCCGCTTGCGTCGTCGAACCAGCAACCTGTCCGTCACCCATCGTGCGGGTGTACCCGGTGTTCAGGTCCTCGAAGCAGACCGGTCAGTGCTGTTCGAGGCTGAGCTGATCCGCCCAAGCCGACACGTCCCCGCGTTCCAGAGCCACCGCCAGCAGTTCCGGAAACTTGTCCGGCGTGCACGCAAACGCGGGAATCCCGAGGGCACTCAGCGACGCTGCATTGTCGTGATCGAACGACGGTGCCCCGTCGTCCGAGAGTGCCAGTAGAACCACGACTTGAACGCCGGAGTTCTTCATGGCGGCCATGCGGCGCAACATCTCGTTGCGAATACCGCCCTCGTAGAGGTCCGAGATCAGAACGAACATCGACTCGGCAGGACGCGAGATCAGTGACTGGCTGTACGCGATTGCGCGGTTGATGTCCGTGCCCCCACCAAGTTGGGTCCCGAAAAGGACGTCGACTGGGTCGGACAGTTTGTCCGTCAGGTCGACGACGGCAGTGTCGAAAACCACGAGCGAAGTCTTCAGCGCCTGCATCGACGCCAACACCGCGCCGAACACGGATGCGTAGACGACGCTGGACGCCATCGAACCCGATTGGTCGATCGCCAGGACTACGTCGCGCTGCACGGATTTCGACTTGCGGCCGTATCCGACGAGCCGCTCGGGGACGACGGTTCGATACTCCGGAAGGTAGTGCGACAGATTTGCTCGGATGGTTCGGTCCCAGTCGATGTCACGCAACTTCGGATTCGACGTTCTGGCCGAACGATTGAGAGCCCCGGTCACCGCGGCCTTCGTTTTTTGCGCGATTCGCTCTTCGACTTCCCGAACCACCTTGCCGACGACCATTCGAGCAGTTGCCTTGCTGGCCTCCGGCATGACCTGGTTGAGGCTCAGCAGCGTCCCGACCAAATGCACATCGGGCTCGACGGCATCGAGCAGTTCCGGTTCGAGCAGCAACTGCGCCAAACCCAGTCGGTCGATCGCGTCCTTCTGCATCACCTGCACCACCGTGCTGGGAAAGTACGTCCGGATATCGCCGAGCCATCTGGCGACGGACGGAGCCGACGCCCCCAATCCGGCTGAGCGGCGTCGCCCCTTGGTCGGGCCGGACGAATCGTAGAGTGCGGCAAGAGCTGCATCCATTCGACGCTCGCCCGGTTGGCCCAGCCCACCCGTCGATTCTTCGGCGGATTCCCCGAGCATCAGTCTCCAGCGTCGAAGGCGCTGATCGTCGTCGCTCATGCGCCCACCCCCAAGATGTCCGCAACGACCGCCATTGCCGCTCTGCCGCGTCGAGCATCGGTCTCCACTGTCGTTTCGACGCGTCGGCCGCCTCTGACCGCCTGACCGATCGCTCGACGCTCCCCCGCCTCGAACGCTCCGAACGTACGTCGAAGCAGTGGAAGCGTGTCGATGAAGTCCTGCTCACGAAGTTGGCGAACCCACGTGTCGATCAGCGTGAGCAACGCTCGATCGTGAACGAGCACAAGCCCTCCTCCACCGAGAAACCCGTCGACCCACCCGGCTTTGGCGGTCGGCGTGCTTCCCACGGACAGGGCCCGAGACAAGCGCTGGGCTGCAGCGGTTTCCGTGATCGAACCGCTGTCGCGCAGTAGCCGCACCATCCGGCCGACGAGTAATCCGTTGACGTCGTCACGGTCGATCACGCCGGCCATGGCCTGCAGCCACCGTGCGCTCGCATCGCGATCGTCACGAACCATGACTGCCGAGTGAACCTTGTCGAGGTGTTCGCGAAACTCCTCGGCACTGGGATCGTCCAGGCCCGTGACGGCGACTGCGAGGCCGGTGCAAATGCGGATCAACAGGCTGTCGGCGACGTCGACCAAGGCAGACACGTCGGTTCCGCGCACATCGCCGTACCGCAGCGTTCGCGTCAGCGTGGGCAGCGCCGCCATCAGGTGCGACACGTCATGATCTAGTGCCGCAACCGTTTTCACACTTTCCAGCACAGCGGACAACGCTGCCGGCAGGTTCGCCAGGAGCGAGTTCTCCAGTAGTCCGATCAGTGACGCGAGGGAGATGTCCGGCTCGTTGATCTTCGAGACGACACGTGATGTTGCCGCTGCAGCCACCGTCGTGCCCCACAGCGACGCCTCGATCACCGAGACCGAGAATTCGGGCTTCCATTGCAGCGCCCAAGTCTCCCGGAACGTTCCGGTGGAACGGACCTCACTGTCGGCCGGGGTTCCCCAATCGATCTCGAGGATCCCCAGTCGGTGCAGGAACTGGGAACGCTCGACGTCGATATCGCGTCGCAGGTCCAGATCGAGAGTCTTTGCTCCCGCTTGTTGTCTGAGCCGCAAGGTCTTCGAGCGTGCGCGCAGGTCTGCTTCGAGTGGGACTGTCGGAGTTTCCTCGGGCACCGCGCCCAGCGCTTCGCCCACAACCAATCTTCGCGTGATCAGATCCAGAAGAACGTCGTTCCCGTCGCACATCACCGACCTCGTTGCCTCGGTGACCTCCGACAATCCCGCCAAGGGTCGAGAACGCAGTGCCGCCAACGTATCTGCCAAACGGACAGCTTCGATGACGTGAGCACTCGAGATCGGAAGGTCCTCGTCCCTGAGCACCCGCGCAACTTTGGTGAGCCACCGCGTGATCGTCTTGTCGTTCGCGGTGAACAGGTGGTGATACCAACCCGGCGAGGTGATTCCGGCGCCGTAACCCGATGCCGACGCCAGGCGTGAATGTGTCCAGGGAACCCAGGTCAGCGAGGTCTTGACCTTGGACATTCCTTTGAGGATGCGAGCATCGGGTGCCGCCGGCCCCAAGGCTCCGACCAACGCCGGCGCGTGCCAGGCTCCGCAGACGACCGCTACCCGCTCAGCGCCATCTTTCAACGTCTTTCGCAGCACCTGACGCATGTACGCTTCGCGATGCGCTGTCTCCTCGTCGATCGGCACTGTCTCACGCAGCGCCTCCATCGCCTCGGTGATCGCATCGAAAGAATCTGCGCCCGAGCTCGATTCGATCACCGAATCCCACCAGCGCTCGGTGTCGTCGAAACCCGCGGCCGCGGCCAGTTCCGACAGAGGATCGCCCTCGCGGACAGTACGAATCCCCTGATCCGCCAACACGTTGAAGGCGGGCAGATCGCAGAACCGTGCCTGCACACCGTTCTTCGCAGCCCACTGCAGCGCTTGCCATTCGGGTGAGAACACCGCAAACGGCCAGAAGGCCGCCTTCGACGGCTCGCCAGTGGCGTACGCGAGCAACGCAATCGGCGGTTTCATCGATTCCGACGCCGCCAGCATCACCAACGGGTCTGCGTCCGAAGGCCCTTCGATCAGGACGACGTCAGGCGAGAACTCTTCCAGACCCTGCCGAACCGAACGAGCAGATCCCGGGCCGTGGTGACGGATACCGAAGACCCGGACACGCAGGTCCGGAATCACGATGGTCACCCGGTGACCTCGCGGCACGCCCGGTAGAAGTCGGACCACTCGCCGCGTTCACGCACTACTGCCTCGAGGTACTCGTTCCACACCACCTTGTCTGCGACCGGATCCTTGATCACCGAGCCCAGGATTCCGGCAGCGACGTCGGATGCCCGCAGTACGCCGTCCCCGAAATGCGCAGACAACGCCAAACCGTTGGTGACCACCGAGATCGCCTCCGCCGTCGACAGAGTTCCGGACGGGGACTTCAACTTGGTGCGGCCGTCGGTGGTCGTGCCTGATCGCAGTTCCCGGAACACGGTGACGACCCGGCGAATTTCCTCGGCTGCTGCGGGGGTTGTCGGCAATTCCAGTGCTGCGCCCAGCTGTTCGACTCGACGTGCCACGATGGCCACCTCGTCTTCCTCGCTGGCCGGCAAAGGGAGGACTACGGTATTGAACCGTCGACGCAGTGCGGACGACAGGTCGTTGACACCGCGATCGCGATCGTTGGCGGTAGCGATCAGGTTGAAGCCCTTGGCTGCCTGCACCTCGATGCCCAGCTCCGGCACCGGCAACGTCTTCTCGGAGAGAATGGTGATGAGGGCGTCCTGCACGTCGGCCGGAATACGCGTCAACTCTTCGACGCGGGCGATCTTCCCGGTTTCCATCGCCGTCATCACGGGAGAAGGCACCAGTGCACCGGCGGTCGGCCCCTCGGAGAGAAGACGTGCGTAGTTCCAGCCGTAGCGGATAGCTTCCTCGGGCGTACCCGACGTGCCTTGAACCAGGAGCGTCGACGCACCCGAGATTGCGGCCGAAAGGTGTTCGGAGACCCAGGTCTTGGCCGTACCGGGAACCCCCAACAGCAGTAGCGCCCGGTCGGTGGCAAGAGTTGCGACGGCCACTTCCATCAACCGCCGTGGACCGACGTACTTCGGCGAAATGACGGTTCCGTCGTCGAGAGTGCCACCCAACAGATACGTCACGACGGCCCAGGGCGACAAGTTCCACGACGGTGGACGCGGACGAGCATCCTGCGCGGCCAGTGCTTCGAGTTCGAGCGCGTACTCCTGCTCTGCGTGGGGCCGCATCAGCTTTGCCGGTTGCGCGAGCTTTGCCGGTTGCGCGAGCTTTTCCGGTTGCGCGAGCTTTTCCGGTTCCGTGGTGGGCACGGTTACGCTGTCAGTCACTTGAGCTCCTCGAGCAGAGTCTTGCGGTGGGTGATGGCACTGGCAGTTCTGGCGAAGGTTTGCCGCCAGTCGGGGTCACGAGCACGCTCCGCCGCACGCTCCAGCAAAGTTACTGCGCTGTAAGGAAATCGAGTCTCGGCCAGGCGCAGCGATGCGACGTACTTGTAGCGTGAGAATTCGCCGGCCTTGGCGCCTCCGTCGGCACGTCTGGCCGCAACTCGTTCCCACTGGGCTACCACTGCCCGGGTGATGTCCTCGGGCCATGGACCTCGCAGAGCGTCGTAGATCGCTGCCCGGCCCGGGTGCAGAACGTTGGCGTCGCCGTTTCCGGACCTCAACAGATCAGCCAGCGCCTTGGCCGGCACCAACGGGAGCACGCGTCGATCGGTGGCGGTGCCGCGCATACGAAAGAGTTCCAGCGCCCATTCCGTATTGTTCTGCGCGACTGCGGCGGTGGACCACGCGTCGTGAAGGATCGGCTCCCAGCTTTCGTCAACGCTCATCCCCAAGACCTTGCCTGGTCCACCGATCATGTTGTTCCACAGAGACAACGGCGCAGAACCGATCGCCTGACGCACATACTCGGCACGATAGTCGGTGTGTGGATTCGGCCGGTCTTCGATGCCGTCTCGCCTCGCCGCTGAATCGACTTCCTCAGGCGGGACGATGACGAGCGTGGACCGAACGAGTTTCCTTTCCACCCGCACCCATTTCCGAACCCGAGCAGCCATTCTCTCCCCGAACTCCGATTCGGGGAGTTGTCCGAGTACTTCCACTGCCGCGCGTCGCACGTCCTTGCGACGGTCGTCGAGGGCTTCCTCCAACAATGGTTGATCATCCGCACTCAGTCCGTTTGCCAGCGCCGCGACGAAGGCAGCCTTCTGTTCGCCCCGCTCGGTGCCCCAGGACTTTCGGAGTTCGGCCAGCGCCAGCGCGGGATCTGTTCGACGAGTGTCCATCAGCCACTGTGTGCGCTGCGACGAACTTCCGTGACGCCACACGTCCGGGTTGGCATCCCTGGTTCGGACGAGTTTGCTCCACTCGGGGTTTTGCGCGGCAAGCCATCGACCACGCTCGCCGACCATCTGCAGGATGCTCTCCCGGTGAGCTTCACTTGCACGTGCAAAGGAAAGCAACTCGGCGACCAGATGATCAGGCGCACGGTAATTGTGCTCCAACGCGACTGCGAACCATTCGTCGAGCAAGGTCGCCTTGGCCGCGAGCATCGACAGCAGATGCGCCGATGAGGATTCCGGCAGCGTGAATCGAACATCGTCTGGCGCAGGTGTCGGCACCGCCGCCGTGGTGGAGCCCGCACCGCCACGGCGGTACGCCCTCTCCAACGCTGCTCCTGCGAGAAGCATCTCGGCAGGATCGCCGTCGAGTTCGCGAGCGTAGCCACGCACTTCAGCCGGCAGCTCCTCGAATGTTGTTGCTGTTCTGGCTGTCCCAAGGAGCGCCGCTGAGATCAATGTACTCACAGCACGATCACCTGCCCTCCCGTGAAAACCGAGATCGGAGTAAGAGCCAGCGCGTTCCACGTTCCGCAGACTGTGACCGGGTAACCGCCGGAAATGCCGAGCAACTTCCACAGAAGATCCGAATCACCCTCTGCCCGAAGCGCTGTGCCCGATTCGTCGACGACAAACCATGATCCGTCGACGAACGACGGGACCACCGAACTGATCACTGCCGGCCACGAGCGCAACCATGGATCCGCGGCGAGGGCATCGGTAAACTGCTGCAACGCAGTGTCGATGCTTCCGAACGGCATGGTTGTGAAGGGCTCCGGTTCTCCGTGCGTGACCCCTATCCGCGCCCGCAATGCCGCGGCACCGGGATAGAAATGAACATCGGCGTTGAGCAGAAACCCGACTGGCGGCGTTTCGGTGGCAAAATTGGGTGACCCGTGGGAGAAGTCGAGCAGCATGGCCCACCGCTTCGAATTCCTGCCGAGCATCCACACCGTTCGGGTGAACAGTCGCTTCTCCTCGGTGATCCCGGAACCGAGAATCATCCAGTTCTCTTTCACCGGAATCGATTCCATCACACTCTCGGTTGAGACCGGATAGCCGACGTGTGCTTTCACCGAATCGGCAAGATCTTCCGGCAACTCGGACAGCTTCTGATGCGCAGCAACCAGCAGGTGCAACCGAGCCAACTCGTCGAGTACTTTCTCAGGCCAGTTCTCGGTAGACGCAACGGTGCCCGCCAAGGCTCGAAGTGTGCCTGCGACACCAGGCGCCTGAGCATCCACCATTCGAGCAGCTACTGCGTCGAAGCCCGCCCAGGATGTGTCCATCGCTGCCAGACCACTGCGGATCTGATCGGTGATCCACAGGTCCAATTCGACGAGCCCGCTCGCAACGCGGTCGGCGCGCTTCTGCGCTGTCGCCGGGTCGGGAGCCTTCTTGGGGGCCTCGTCGCCGGTCTCAGCCCTTTCGCCGCGGGTCTCGGCCTTCTCCTCGCGGCGCAACAACCACTCTGCCGCGAAGTCGGCGGGCTCGTCCGCCGACGGCACACGCCCTTCCGACCATTCCACCAACAGCCCCAGAGCATGTTTGCACGGAAACTTTCGACTGGGGCACGAGCACTTGTATGCAGGGCCCCGCAGGTCGACCACTGCTTGATACGGCTTCGAGCCGCTGCCCTGACACAGCCCCCAGAGCGCGAGACCCCTGTTGCCGGCATGGCTCCACGAACCAGCCAACTTGCGCGCAGCGGCCAGCGATGCGGCGTCCGGAGCTACCGACGCCACCTGCCCAGCTGTCCACGGCGAAGTCACTCGACCACAGTATGACAACCCGCTGACATCACGGAGTCAGGCCGATTCGTTGGTGAATGACCCCTTGACTCGAACACATATTCGAATATGGTTTGGGGAGGGGATCGGGGGATTCAATGAGCGTCTTGTTGTCGGATGTGGTGTCGGGTTCTGCGGTGGGGCTACGCGGACGGTTGTGGCAGTTGTCTGCTGCCGAGTTGCGTGCGGCTGCGGTGTCGGCGAGCGCGGAGATTCTGCGCCTCGAAGCTGTGCGTGTGGCGGTGGTGGACGAGTTGTCGTTGCGCCCGGATGATCAGGTGATTGCCAGTCGCGGTGTGGGGTCCTGGTTGGCGGCTAACACCATGCTGCAGGTTCGGGACGGGAAGAAGATCGCCGCGTTGGGTGCGGCTTTGCGGCCGTTTCCGGCGGTGGCGGCTCGGTTCGATGGCGGGGATTGCTCCTTCGATCATGCCGTGTTGATCGTGGCGTTCTGTGAATCACCACCGAAGGGGATGCCGGAGGAGGCGCTCCCGAAGTGCATCGATTTGTTGCTCGCTGCTGCGTCGGGTGTGGAGGCGACGACGACGAAAGTGCAGAACGTGATCGCGACCTTGGAGCGGTTGTTCGAATCCGATGAAATTCCGCCCGCCGAAGATGTCGACCGGAACGAGTTGCGGATCGCCTCGACATTGAACGGTCGGGTGGTGGTGCGCGGCGATTTCGACGCCCTCACCGGCGAAATGCTGCTCTCCGCGTTGTCGAATCTGACAATGCCGACCCCAGCACCGGATGGGACGCCGGATGCCCGGTCGGCGGCGAAACGCACCGCGGACGGGTTCACCGAACTGATCCGCCGGTATCTGGACTGCGCGAAAACCGGTACCGATGGTGGTCAGCGTCCGCATGTGAACGTGCACATCAATGCTCGGGATCTGGCGGAGCATCGGGATTGTGCCGCACAGTCTTCGGATTCGGGTGATGACGACTCTCTGGACCTGGCCGATCTTGATGTCGGGCACATGCCCTGGCTCGGACCACTGTCCGTGTCACAGACCAGACTCCTCGGCTGCGACTGCTTCCTCTCCACCGTCCTGCTCGACGATCACGGCGCACCGCTCGATGCGAAACCCGGAAAACGATTGGTCACCCCCGAACAGCGAGTGGCCTTGATCGCCCGAGACAAAGGCTGCGCGTTCCCGGGGTGTTCATGTGTGCCTGCCTGGACGGATGCGCACCATATCCGGCACTGGGCGAACGGCGGCCCGACGGTGATGAACAACCTGGTCCTGCTGTGCCGTTCACATCACCGACTGATGCACCGGAAATCCGGGTTCGTCGGCAAATGGGAAATCCGAATCGGCGCCGACAACAAACCCTGGTTCGTCCCGCCGCCCTCGATCGACCCCGGACAGCAACCCAGGCCGGCGAACACCACCTTCAAAACCTGAGGGGTCAAACCTCTTTGGCGACAACAGAACACGGCCAGGCTCCGCATCGGACATCAAAACCCGATACGGAGCCCACAGGCCGTGTCGCATCCACGACTCATGACGATTTGGCCGGGCGCAAGACCGATCTGCCCAACAACTCACAAACCTGCAGGGCCAGAGCAAGATCCAACTTGTCTCGGCCGGCAGCAACTGGATCGCCGAGCGCCTTGTTGATGCGATACTTCACCGTATTCCGGTGCAGATTCATGTGATTGGCAGTGTGCAGATGACTTTCACCATGTGCAAAGTACACACTCAACGTCGTCCGCAAGGATGCAGCAGAGGGCGTATCTTCCGCCAACGGGCCAAGCACCTCCCAGACCCATGACTTCGTCGAATCGATGTTCTCGGACAGAAGTGAGACCACAGCGACGCCGCGGTCTCCGAAGCTCACCACAGGTCGCTGCGGTGTATCCGGGACGGCAGCAACCGAATAGGCGGCGGTTGCCTGTTCGTGGGACCGTTTGAAACCGTCGACCCCTGACCCCGGCAGTCCGATTGCCACCCGCGCCCCGCCGTCCAACGGCACTGCCGCCGCGAGAAACTCCGGATCCGGCGCAGGCACCCGGCGACCGAACGGCAGCCACGCCCACACCGTGCGTCGATCGATGGCGGTGATGATCGGCGGCTTGTCCGCTCCCGCCGCTGCGCCGAGATCACGTACGAGTCGGTCCAGCGTATTGATGCCCATGACGTCGGCATCCCACGTCGACCAGACCACCAGGGCGACGTGGTTCTGACCGAGGCGGTACCCGGTCTCCGCTTCGAAAGCAGCGGTATCTGCGTTGGTGCCGGACAGGAGGGCGTGGATTGCGGCCGAATGGAGGTTTCCCTGCGCTGCCATCCATCGACTGCGTTCCCGCTCGTACGCGTCGAAGACGTAGAGCGTGATCCAGTCGATGTAGCTGTAGACCACGTCCGAAGTGTGTTTCAGGACAGCCAAAGTGAGTCGCGCCGGAATATCCAGTGTGCTGATCTCGTCGTGACAGATCCGCATCAGATCGCCTTGGCCCATGTGATAGGCCCGGACAAGGGAGTTGGACGGGACATCCCGCTGCGCCAGACGCAGCGCGTATTCCACTGCAGCAGTGGTGGGTTGGAGATGATCGATCGGAATGTCGTTGGCCAATACGTGGATGATCGTCGTGATGTTTCCCTGCACGCTGGCCTCGAGCATTTCGAGCAATTTGGCGTCTGCATCCAATTGGTCGATTTCGTGAGCCATCATGAAGGCCATCTCACGCGCGATGTCGGCGCTGCGCTCGTCGAGTCGTCGTGCCAACTCGGCAACCACCGCAAGCACTTCCGGCTCCGCGGCTGCAGGCACTCGGGCGAGGCGCCGCATCGCACCGGCGCCTCGCTCCTTGTGCGATGGACTACTCACAGAACTTCCGCACCCTTTCGTCGCAGGTACTTCAGAGCCGATTCGGCTGCGTTGTACCCGCACATTCCATGTGCTCCGGCACCCGGCGGGGTCGAGGCCGAGCACAGGTAAGTGCCCGCGATCCCCGTGCTGTACGGATCGACTGCGACGCGCGGACGCAAGACAACCTGCAGTTCGGTGTTGGCACCTCCGATGATGTCGCCGCCTACCTGATTCGGATTGTCCTCTGCCAGGTCAGCTGTACCACTGCTCGACGTCGCGACGATCTGCTCCCGGAATCCTGGCGCAAACCTCTCGATCTGACGGATGATCGCCTCCGTAGCGTCGCCGGCGTAACCGTGAGGCACGTGCGCATAGGCATACAGAGGATGAACGTTCCCGGCGGATCGGGTGGGATCAGCCAGGTATTGCTGACCTAGGAGCACGAACGGCCGGTCCGGCATACGGCCTGAATTCGTCTCACGCTCAGCGGCCACGATTTCGTCGAAACCACCTGCCAGATGGACAGTTCCGGCCCGAGCACAGTCCGGATTGGTCCACGGCACATGACCTTCGATCGCAAAATCGACCTTGAATGCTCCGGGAGCCTGCTTGAACTTTCGATAGGCCCTCGCCACTCGACCAGGGAGTCGATCGCCCAGAATTTCGAGCGCACCCCCCGGATTGACATCCAGCAGAACAACATCGGCGTCCGGAATCTCGGAGGCCGTACGAACCCGAACGCCGGTGTCGATCTTGCCGCCGTGATCGAGGAGCATCGCAGCCATCGCGTCGGTGATCGACCGCGAACCTCCCTCGGCAACCGGCCAACCGTAGCGGTGACCAGCAGCAGTGATCATCAATCCCACCGCCGAGGTGGCCGGACGGTTGAGTGGATAGAAGGCGTGTGCGGCAACCCCGCCGAACAGCGCCTTCCCCTTGTCCGTCTTCCACAGTTTGGCGGTCACCGTTGCCGGAAGCAGCGCTCGCGGACCGAAAGCTGCGAGCCGCAGCGGATGGTGCGGAACATTGACGATCGGGCGCATCAGATCGGACGCCAGCGCATCGAACCCAGTCGACAAGTCACCGAACATGCGTTGCCATCGAGGCCCGTCAGCGCCGAGCCCCGCAGCCGTCTGCTCCAGCGAGCGGTACAGGACCCCGGCGTCCCCGTTGTCGAGCGGATGCGCGCAGTCCACCTCTGCCCATCTCCAGATCAGCCCGTATCGCTCGAGGTCCAGCTTGGACAGGTACGGCGAGCCGATACCCATCGGGTGAAACGCCGAGCAGTGATCATGGATCAACCCCGGCACGTCGATCGGACCGGAGCGGGTGCCTCCGCCGATCTGGTCGGCAGCCTCGAGCACCTGCACGTCCACACCGCTACGTGCGAGGTGTACCGCGGCAGCGAGCCCATTGGGCCCGCTGCCGACGACTACGGCCTTTGTCACTTACTCACCTCTTGCTCGCTACCGCTGACCCTCGTACGCATCTTCGGTTCGGAGACAACCTGCGGATCCGTTGCCGCGCGGTCGGCCCGTACGTCCAGTGTCCACTGAACGTCGAACGGAATGGGCCCGTTCGGCAACCACGGCTGTTCGGCGACTGCGTCGGCGACCTTGAAAGTACCTCGTTCGATGACACCGAGAGCGGCATCGATCACCTGGTACTCCTGCGTTCCCTTGTGGATGGGCTGCGATTCGATCCAGGTCACCAGGAACTCACCGGGTGCGAAATTGCAGCGACGCTGAATGGCTGCGATCAACTTCGCGTCGTGCAGGTGCCCGTCACCGAAGTTGAAGGCGACGATGGAGTTGCACATGAACTCTGCTTCCCGCAGTGAGTACGTGTTGATGTCGTCGCCGAGGTGCCTGATCATCAGAGAGAACAGCGCACGCCCCTGGCTGTGCATGGAACGCCAGCCCAACAGCTGATGCAGAACGACATCGGACACATCTTCGGGGTACATCGTCATCAACTGATTGCGCGTATCCGGCGACGGACGCTTGATGAACTGGTCGATCTTGGCTTCAGCGCCCGGCGCGAATGCCCACGTCGCGGATGCCCAGTTGCCGGCGTACTGACGCATCGACGGCAGGAAGGACACCAGATCCGGTCGAAGGTTTCCGAGAATGGGGAAGAAGGCAAGGGCTGCAACAATTCCCGCGGTGATCCACGGTGAGGACATGGCGCCGAGTCCGTAGCCGTCCCATGCCGGGAATCCCAGGAACAGGAAGACCGAGGCATAGGCGAACAGAAGATTCCATTCGAGTGGGACGGCAAGCGGGAAGGTCGACGCGATGAACAGATGGAATCCGACCATGAGGATCACGGCGAGGATCGTGAGGGTCTTGTTCGTCGAGAACAGCAGTATCAACGGGGTGACGATTTCGACCATCGTTCCGGCCACGTGTGCGACGCCGCCGCCCAGGTGTGAAGGCCGCAGATCCTCCGGGAAATTCCGGTAGTGGGCGCGCTTGATCTTCTTCGACGGGATCCACGGGGTATTGCTGAGCATCGGAGGAACCACCAGCGAGAAATGGCGACCGAACTTCGAGACACCGGCACCGATCCACACCATGACGATCAGCAGTTTGAGCGCCAGGATCATGTCGACGAACGGCAGGAATGTGAAGAAGAAGATCGCCGGCAGGTACTGCTCACTACGGGCAGCGATGAAGGGCACCTTGTCCCGCAACCCGAGAATCACCATGAGTACCAGGAAGGAGTACAAGACCGTCGGACGCACCAGTCCGGCATTGTCAGCGATTGCCGAGTCGATTCCTGTGGTGTGAACACCGGGGAGAACAGCGGCAACAAGGAGATTGGCGACTGCGGCGGCATAGATGAAGACGTCGAACACCGTGCGGGTGTCACCCGAGGTGAGCGGCACTTTGCCCGGCCACGGTGGCAGACGAATGGTGCCGGGGCGGAGCCAGTAGAGAACTCCACCGGTCATCGGCTTGAAGTGGCCGGCGAGCGGTCCCCAGGATCCTGCCAAGCCCAGCATCTCGAGCATCATCGTCCAGATGATGAGTTTCTGGTAGACGATCGGCTGGTTCCACCACGATCCGATGTCGAACCACGAGAGGCCGGAAGTCAAAGTGGCAACGGCTGTTCCAGCTGCCAGGTAGAGGAACAACAGTTTCATGATGTAGACGGTGTGGACCATCTTCGGCGTACCGAAGCCGTAATCCACCCAGTGCGTGGACATGTCACGCAGACGCTCGAGAAACGGCTTGTCCATGAACGTTGCCGGATCGACGGGAGGGAAGTTTCCTTCTTTGAATCCCATGATGTGCTCCTGAAATACGGAATGTGGGCATGACGGATCGACTCGACGGACGTCGTCGAGCTGTGCTGGTATTACGGGGAAGTGACTAGTGAGCGGGAGTTGCGCTCAAAGCTCGTCTCATTCCAGGTTTGTCGATCTTGCCCACCGGGTTTCGGGGAAGCGCATCGACGACGTAGATCGCCACTGGCACCTTTACTCGGGTGAGCAAGGCCGTGACATGTTCGAGCAGTTCGTCTTCGGTGACGGGTGCATCGGGGTAGGCAACGACATAGGCAACTGGCACCTCTCCGTAGACCTGGTGCGGAGCGCCGATGACGGCTGCCTCGAGCACGGAAGGATGTGTAGCGAGCGAATTTTCGATCTCCTTGGGGTAGATGTTCTCTCCCCCACGGATGATCATGTCCTTGATGCGATCGACCAGGGTCAGGTAGCCGTCCTCGTCGAGGACTCCGACGTCACCGGTATGCAACCAACCATCCTTGACGGTCTTCGCAGTCTCCTCCGGCTTCCCCAGATAGCCACGCATCACGTTGCCACCCTTGATGACCACCTCTCCGGCAGTCCCGGCGGGCGCAAAGGTTCCGTCCTCGGCAAGAATGGCAATCTGCTGGCCGGGCAACGCCGGGCCGACCGTACCGAGTTTGCGCACGCCGTCCACAGGATTGCAGGCCGACGCACAGGTCCCCTCGGTGAGTCCGTAACCTTCCACGATCACGAAACCGAAACGCTGCTCAGCGCGTTCGAGGAGTTCCTTGCTGATCGGCGCCGCACCGCACACGGCAAACCTCAAGGACGACGTGTCGATCGAGGAGTCTTCCGGCTGTGAGGTCAGCATCGCGTAGATTGCCGGCACCGCCGAGAAATACGTGGGGCGAAGCCGCGCGACGTCGTCGAAGAATCTCGAAACCGAGAACTTCCCGGTGACACTCACCTGTCCGCCGACAAGTAAGGGCGTCAAGACGCTGACGCAGATCGCGTTGACATGGAACAGCGGCAGAATCAGCAGGCAGTGATCCGCGCCGGTAACGCCGATGTTCTTGCCCATCGACGAAGCCATGAACTGCAGGTTGGCATGAGTCAGCATCACTCCCTTGGGCCGTCCGGTGGAGCCGCTGGTGTAGATGAGCAACGCCAGATCGTCTGCTGCAACATCGATTCCGGGTCGGGGATCGGTCGGCGGCACTGTCGCCAGATCCTCGACGGCCAACACTGCGCGGCCGCCCGAGGGTGCGTCGGCAGTGGCGGTGATGACCAACTCGGCCCCGGAGTCCGCGATCTGGTAGTCCGCTTCGTTCGCGGTGAACATCGGATTGATGGGTGTAGCGGCAGCACCGATGCGCCAGGCAGCCATGATCGCGATCAGCAACTCGACGCGATTGGGCAGCATGATCGCCACCACGTCACCGAGGCCGATTCCGAGTCCAGCCAATTGCGCGGCAACAGCTTCCGTGCGATCTGCGAACTCTTCATACGTGAGTTCGACGTGGTCGTCCCGCAAGCACGGCTTCTGCCCGTACTTCTCTGCAAGATCCCAAGCCAGATATCCGATGTTCGCCACGAGAGTCAGCACCTTTCATTCGTGTGTGACTCAAAACACTATCGGCGTCCTGCGGCCGAAGAAACGGTCCCAGGGGATCAACTTGTCCAGGTTCTTTGTTCCCTGAGCACAACACCACACGTACGGTATGCATCAGTTCGACGGCTGATGCAACACCTCGTGGGCGCGTCTGGTCACCACCTCGGAGATCCGGCGCAAGACAGGTGACGACAGTTTCCACTGCTGCCAGTACAGCGGAACGTCGTCCACGAAGTCCGGATCGAATCCGATCAGCACGCCGGAGCGATCGTCGTCGCCGCGCTGCAGGTCCGGTATCAATCCCCAGCCGTATCCCCGCCTGACGGCGTCCGCGAAGTCTGCCGATGAAGGAACAAGATGACGGGGCGGATCGGCGGGGTGGCCGACCTTTTGATCGAGGTAGCGATCCTGCAGTAGATCCTTGCGATTGAACACAACCAGCGGCGCCTCCGAAAGGGATTCGGCCGTGACACCGTCTGCGAACCAACGACGGCAGAACTCCGCACTCGCCATCGGCCGATACCGCATGATGCCCAAACGGCTGGAGGTACACCCTTGAATCGGTGACGCAACAGAGGTGACGGCAGCCATGACCGAACCGTCGCGCAGTAGTTCAGTGGTGTGGTCTTGATCGTCGAGATGAAAATCGAAACTGACTTCTTGCGTGAACTCCGCGAGGGCCCCGAGAACCCAGGTGGACAGCGAATCGGCATTGACCGCGATCGAGACGCGTGCAAACATCCCTGAACCATTTTCAAGGCCGAGTTCTCGCACGGTGCCACGCGACAGTGCGTCTATCTGACGGGCAAGACGCAGGACTTCTCTCCCCGAATCGGTGACCCGGATGGGTTTGGTGCGCTGCACCAGGATCCGGCCAACCGAGGTCTCGAGACCTTTGATTCGTTGGCTGACCGCCGAAGGCGTGATGTGTAACTTCCGCGCCGCCGCCTCGAAGGTTCCCTCGTCGACCGCGGCGTGCAATGCCCTCAGTTGCTCGAAATCCAACATAATCTGAAGCTACTCTGATGCATCCTAAGAATCATTAGCTGGACTGACTGAAATCCGAGCGGCAGGCTCGACGACATGCTCAGCACCAACGACCCTGCGTCGGCCCTCGTCGGTTTCGGGGTCGGACTGTCTTTGATCGTCGCAATCGGCGCCCAGAATGCGTTTGTTCTTCGTCAAGGCCTGACGCGATCACACGTACTCCCGATCGTCGCAGTGTGCGCGTTGTCAGACGCAATTCTCATCCTCGCGGGCGTCAGCGGAATCGGGACCCTCCTCGAACACGCACCGTCGATGATCACGTTCGTTCGTATCGCCGGCGCCGTTTTCCTCCTCAGCTATGCGCTCTTCGCCGCCAAGCGGGCACTTCACCCCCAGACGTTGGCGCCGGATCGACATGGCAACGGGTCGAGGCTTGCCGCCGTCACGATGGCATTGGCTCTCACCTGGCTCAATCCACACGTGTACCTCGACACCGTCGTGCTCATGGGTTCCATCGCCAACGGTCGCGGCGAGATCGGACGTTGGTGGTTTGCCGCCGGTGCCATCACGGCAAGTGTGGTCTGGTTCGGCGCCCTCGGTTACGGCGCACGTCTGCTGACGCCGCTTTTTGCGAAACCCAACGCCTGGCGGGTTCTCGATGCTCTGATCGCCGTGATGATGGCGGTTCTCGGAATCAGCCTGCTTGTCGAATTGTGACCAGGCTGCACAACCTCGATCCGACCCTGCGGGTAGCGCGATGGGTTACCGTCCAAGGTGAGGAAGCTCAATTCACCTGTCGCGAGTTGTGACCATCAGGTAGGGCTGATCACGATGACCGAGGACGATGGCGGCACCGAACCGCGTGACTCCAACCGCGGACTGGGTTTGCTGTGTCTACTCGCTGCGGTCGCCGGCGTCGGGGTCGGATTTGTCGGCGGCGCGTTCCGTTGGTGTCTGATCAGGGCCGACGAACTTCGTCAGGCGATCGTGAACTGGGCGCATCACGTTCCGTACGTCGGGTGGCTCGTGCCGGTCCTCCTGGTGGCCCTGTGTACCGTACTTGCCGTACTGATCGTCAGACGAGTGCCCCTCGCAAAGGGAAGCGGCATCCAGCACGTCGAGGCGGTGTCCCGCGGTGAAGCGAAACCGCCGGGAATCAATCTCGTGCCCGCCAGATTCATCGGCGGCCTCTTGGCGATCGGCTCCGGTCTGGTTCTCGGTCGTGAAGGCCCCACCGTACACATGGGTGCGGCGATCGGAGCAGAAGCGGGACGGCGAGCCCGCCTCACCGAACCCGACGTCGCCATGCTGCAAACATCCACGGCCGGAGCAGGTCTCGCTGTCGCATTCAACGCGCCGATCGCGGGAGCACTGTTCGTCTGCGAGGAGGTGACGCACTCGTTCCGGCTGCGCACCGTGCTGCCAACCCTTTTCGGTGTTTCAGTGGCGGTGGGCTGTGCACGGATCGTCATCGGTGATCAACCCGATTTCGAAGTCGGCACCGTCCCGACACCTCAACTCGCATTCTTGCCACTGTTCGTCGTCTTCGGAATCCTCACGGGGCTACTGGGTATTGCGTACAACCGCCTGATTCTAGGACTACTCGACATCGTGGCACGGCTCGACAAGATCCCACCGACTGTCATCGGCGCAACGATCGGCGCCGTCATCGGCCTGACGCTGTTCCTCGACCCGTTGGCCAGTGGGGGCGGCGACGTTCTTGCACAGATGATCGTCGGCGGAAGGACCTTCGTACTGCCGATCCTGCTGCTGTACTTGGTGGTTCGGTTCTTCACCGGCCCGCTCTCGTATGCCGCTGGAACTCCCGGCGGACTGTTCGCTCCCTTACTCGCTCTCGGCGCGCTCTGGGGGTCGATCTTCACCGGACTGTCGAGCTTCGTGCCCGGAGTGGACGCCGGGCTCACGGTCACCATGGCCACCGTCGGTATGGCGGCCTTCTTCGGCGCCGTAGTACGCGCACCGTTCACCGGCATCGTGATCGTGGTCGAAATGACCGCGGTGACGTCGACGCTGGTCCCGATGCTCGCTGCCACTGCGGCAGCGGTATTCGTCACCACGTCGGCAGGGTCGGCACCTATCTACGACAGTCTGCGCGAACGGATGTTGGAGCCGCAACGCCCGCATACGGATTGATCCCCGCACACGGGTCATTGCAGCACGGGTGCGCTACGTGAATTTCAGAATTTGCAGATGACTTCCTCGGAGAACCTGCGTACCGCATCTTTCTTCGCTTCCAGGTCGCAGTCGAACCCGAGGCCGTACATGGCCCAAGGAATGACGATCGATTCCGTCACTCCGCTATCGGCCAGTTCCAGGGAGCCGTCGAGACCGAAGCGATCGGCGCAGACGGCCTGAATTTCGAACGGGGACTCGGCGCGCCCGTACTCGACCCGCAGGACGCCGATCCTCGCGATGAGAGCTTGCAGATCAGCGAAAGAGACTGTAGCCGAGGTCCAACCGTCACCCACTCGCGCTGCACGGCGCAATGCGGCCGCGGAATGTCCTCCGATGTAGATGGGGACGGGATCGACCGGCGCCGGGCTCATCTGCAGCCTGTCGAAGTCGAAGAACTTGCCGTGATGTTCGACCATACCGCCGCCTAGAACCAGTCGCAGTACCTCGAGCATCTCGTCGACTCGCGGGCCTCGATCCTTGGGGGAAGCGCCGCACCACTCGAATTCCTCTGGCGCCCAGCCCACACCGACCCCGAGACCGAAGCGGCCTCCTGTCAGATTCGCGACCGACCCCACCTGGCTTGCCAGCAGCAGAGGATTGCGTGAGCTGAGCTCGAGCACCTGCGGATAAAAGCGAATCTTCGACGTTCCGGGCCCCATGAAGGCCGCGGCAATCATGGGGTCTACAAATGGTGTCTTCGCGTCCCACATCCGCACACCGTCAGCGGTATACGGATACCCGGTAGCGCCCCGCTCGGGAAAGAACAGTGAGTCGGGCATCGTGATCGAAGAAAAGCCGCATTCTTCGGCCACTTTCGCAAGTGCAACGAGTTGAGAGAGGGGAATCATCGCCACGGCGAGGCTGAACTTCATCGGAAGATCCCTCTGTTCAGTTGACCGGAGCGACTGAAGTGCCTCGATGAGCTCGAAGTCGGTTCGCACCGATCGGCTTGGGAGACAGTGGATCCTGAACAGTCACTTCTTGCAACGCCCAGTCATACGACAACTCCCCCGCAGTGCGGTCGAAGCATCAGCCACCCTCGGTTGGACAAGGACGTGTTCGAGGTTACAAAGCTCCCGCTACTTCGGCTCGGCGGCTTCCCGCCAGGCGGACACATACCAAGAACTTCGGGGTCCTGGTGACACCTGGCACCCCACTCCCCCTGATTTCGCACCGTGCAACCTGCGAATCGGCCTACTGATGCAAGGGAGTTCCGACGTAGTTCTCGGCGATCAGCGTTCGTCCCGCCACGGAACGCGTGACCATGTCCAACTCGGCCAACTGTCGGCGATGCCCGAAACCGCTGTCGTCTGGCAAGCGATGGAGCATCGACGACATCCACCACGAGAAGTGCTGCGTCCGCCACACACGCGGCAACACCGTTTCGGTGTACCCGTCCAGCATCTTTCGGTCGGACGAGGTGAAGAAACCGTCCATTGCCTTCGCCAGTGCGTAGACGTCGGCGATCGCGAGATTCATTCCCTTCGCGCCGGTCGGCGGCACGGTGTGCGCCGCATCCCCGGCAAGAAACAGGTTGCCGTGCTGCATCGGCTCACACACGAAGCTGCGGAACTGGAGGATCGACTTCTGAAAGATCCTGCCGTCCTTGATCTCCGCCCCCTCACCGTCGACGCGCATGTGCAGCTCGTCCCAGATTCGATCGTCGGACCAGTTGTCCACGGAGTCGTCCGGATCGACCTGAAGGTAATGACGCTGTACCTCGGGCGTCCGTGTGCTGATCAGTGCAAACCCGCGCTCATGGTTGGCATAGATCAGTTCTTCGGACGACGGCGGCGCCTCGGCCAGGATGCCGAACCACGCGAAGGGATACTGGCGGAAATGATCTGTTCGGATCGACGGTTCGGGAATCAGCTTTCGCGTTCCGGTGCGTGAACCGTCGCAACCGGCCACCAGGGCGCACTCGAGCTTCTGATCATTTCCGTCCGAGTCGACAAAAGTGATACTCGGGCGATCCGATTCGTGATCGTGTACTTGCGCGTCGGACACTCCGAATCGAATGTCCCCGCCGTCAGCGAGACGCCGCGCGATCAGATCCTTGAGCACCTCGTGTTGCGGATAAACCGTGACTGCTCGCCCGTCGGTCAGTTCGTCGAACGCGATTCGGTGCCCTCGTCCACCGAATCGCAACTCGATTCCGTGATGTTCGAGGCCCTCCCGCTTCAGTCGATCACCGAGTCCGGTCTCGACCATGAGATCAACCGTGTTCTGTTCGAGCACGCCGGCACGAATGGTGCCTTCTACCTCTTCGCGGGTGCGGCATTCCAGGACAACCGAATCGATTCCCTTCAGATGCAACAGATGCGAGAGCATCAACCCGGCGGGACCACCACCGACGATTCCGACCTGGGTGCGTGAAGAAGACATACAGAGAGCTCCTGAGGTGAGTGACGATTGAGACCACCCTCGACCACGATCACTCCTCTGAACAGCTGCAATTTCACTCAGTGAAAGACCGAAACGAGCTATCGAAACCCACCGCTACCAAGCCCGCGTGATATTCCACGGGCGGCCGCGACCAACGCCGGCAGTAAAGGAGCCGGATCCTGCTCCACCGGAACAACTGTCGAGACCGCTGCCACGACACTGCCCCCGGCTTCGCGGACAGGAGCGGCGACGGCAAGGGTTCCGACGTTCAGATACTCACGACAGACCACGAATCCGGCGCGCCTGATCTCGTCGAGAGTTGCTCGCAAAATCCGCTCGGAAGTAATGGTTTTGGGAGTGAACGACTCGAGGCCGGCGCGAAGGACGTCGTCGAGAAGCTCGGTTCCGCCGTGCGCGAGGAGAATCAATCCACCGCTGGACGCGTGCAACGGCAATCTTCCGCCGGCACGGCCGACCACGGTGACGGCGCTACGCGAGGACAAGCGCTCGAGGTACAGAGCCTCGGTGCCCTCACGAACGACCAACTGCACGTTCTCTCGGGTGACCTCGTACAGGTCCTCGAGGAACGGCAACGCCACCTGCCGTAGGCCGTGAGCGCCGGGAGCAAGAGCGCCGATCTCCCACAACCGGACTCCGACCTGGTACTTGCCGTCACTCCGACGCTCGAGTGCGCCCTCAGCCACCAACTGCCCACACAGTCGGTGGACGGTGGGCAGAGGCAAGCCGCTGCGACGACTGATCTCCGACTGCGTCAACCGCGGCGATTTCGCGTCGAAGGCACCGAGCACGATAAATGCCCGGCCGATCAACGAACGCTCGCCTGATGCCATTCACACAGTGTGACTGACATCAGGCGAAACGTGTTCAGGCGGTGCGGAGCTACGCGGAGTGCGCCAACTCCGGTTCGCGTTCGGTCACCGGCGGCGTGGCCTCGATCTTCATCGGCTCCTGCGCGTAGTGGAAGTGCGGACGACGGTGACCGATAAACGAACCGAACCACGACATCACAGCGACATACCGGTTGCGGAAGCCCACCAGATACATCACGTGCACGGCCAGCCACATGAACCAGGCGATCGTGCCCTTGAACTCGACCTTGCGGACGCGACACACAGCGCTGAATCGGCTGATGATCGACATGCTGCCCTTGTCGAAGTACTTGAAAGGCGTTCCGGCCTTGACCTTTCCGTTCACAGTCTTCGCTGCGTGACGGCCACCCTGCATTGCAACGGGCGACTGACCCGGCAGACCGTTCAGCGAAGTCATGTCGCCGATGGCAAAGACGTTGGCAAACCCGCCGACGGTCAAGTCCGGATTGATGAGCAGACGACCCGCACGGTCACTCTCACAACCGGTCGCCTCGCCGAGCACTGCTGCGAAGTCGTTGGCGCGAACACCGGCCGACCAGATGACGGTCTCGGCGTCGATGCGCTTCTCTTCCTTGGTCTTTGCCGAAGAGACGGTGACACCGTGCTCGTCGATGGCGGTGACCATGGTGTTGAGAACAACCTCGACACCCGACTTCTCGAGCGAGGCCTGTGTGTACTCACTGAGCTTGCCGCCGAAGGCCGGAAGCGCAACGCCCGCGCCCTCGACCATGGTGACCGTGACCTCGTCGGCGCTGATGTTGTTAATGGACTTGGCGAAGTAGCGACGCGCCAGTTCCTTGATCTGTCCGGCGAGCTCGACGCCGGTCGCGCCTGCACCGACGACAACGAAGCTGAGCAGGTTGCGGCGAACCAGCGCGTCGTTGGTGGTGTGAGCCTCTTCGAAGCAACGCAGGATCTGCTTACGCAGGACCTCGGCATCCTCGACGGTCTTGAGCTTGTAGGTGACCTTTTCGAACTCGTCATGACCGAAGTACGCCTGGGTGGCACCGGTGGCTGCGATGAGCGAGCGGTATCCGAGAGTGTGGCGGGTGCCCGAAGCCTCGTAGACGACGGTGTTCTCTTCGGCGTTGACCTCGACGACGCGACCGAGACGCACGTCGGCGTTGGGGTACTTCTGCAGGATCGTGCGGATGGGCGGAGCAACTTCGCCTGCCGACAGAACACCAGTCGCCACCTGGTAGAGCAGCGGCTGGAAGAGGTGCTCGGTGGTGGCGGAGATGAGGACGAACGGCGTCTTGGACTTCGCGAGGGTCTTGGCCGCGGCGAGGGCTCCGAATCCCGAACCGACGATGACTACCTGAGTCTGCTCGTGTCCAGTCGCGTCGATGTCAGCGCGACCCGCAGCTGTTCTATCCACAACAAATCTCCTCAACCAAATTGAAAGTATGACTATTACGGTATGGACTGATCATGGGTCGGGTCCAGCTAGCTGGAGTATTCGCAAGACTGTTATCTCGATTGCTCATAAGTAAGCTGTCCTCATGGACTTCCGCCAACTCAAGTACTTCCTCGTCGTGAGCGAGGAACTGAGCTTCAGTCGCGCTGCCGAGCGCTGCTTCATCTCGCAGTCGGCGATCAGCCATCAGGTCGCCCGACTGGAGAAGGAGCTTGGCGCGACACTCTTCGAACGCTCGACCCGAGCCGTTCGCCTTGCCCCGGCAGGATCGCGACTCGTGCCCATCGCGCAGCAAGTCCTCAGCCTCGAAACGATGGCCTACTCCGTCGCACGGGACCCACGAGCCCGGATCCGGATCACCGGAAACATGAGCTTCGCCGCTCAGACGCTGGACGCCATCGCACACGTGCGCGAACTTCATCCGGACCTGGACGTCGAGTTCGTCATCAAGAGTTTTGCCCACCGCATGGACGCCGTGGCCTCCGGTGACGCCGACATCGCGCTGATTCGCGGCGGCGTCGACCGCCCCGGACTCGAACCCTTGGACCTCGGCGTCGAAGATCTCCTGGTCGTCATGTCGAGCCGGCACCCCCTGGCCGGCCAGCAAAGCGTCGACCTCAATGATCTGGCCGCATACCCCCTGCTCCTGCCGCCGCGCCAAAGCCAGGTGCTCATTCACAAGGTGGTCGAGGACGCGTTCCGCGAGATAGATCGACGCGTCCAACTGGGCCCTGCAATTCCGAGCGATCACACAGCCACGCTGGACGTGATCACCAACCCGCGCGCCTGGACCCTGCTGTATTCGATCACCGCAGGCGAATCTCCACGCGCCGGCATCAGCTTCATGCGAGAATCGAACGGCCGCTTGCGAATTCCCGTCTCGGGAGTGACCCGCAGCGGCGCCACCCACTCGACCGAGTTCGCCGATCTGATCCAAGCGCTCAAGGACGCCATGAATCCGTCTTTCACTGAGTGAAAGTGCGATGGCGATCAACTCCCCTCACGGAGCAACGTGGTCCACAACCATGTGATGCGGCGCGCGGTTGCATCCCTTTACCGAGGAGCGGCCATGACGCGTTTGCTGAGCGAACCTGTGTGGGAATCGAAGATCTTCGACGGCGAATGGGTTCGCGGTAGCGCCGACGATCGCATTGTCGTCGAGCCGGCCACCGGCAAGCAGTTGACGACGGTCGGCATGGCAACACCAGACGACGTAGCAGCCGCTGCAACAAAAGCTACTGCCGCTCAGAAGGATTGGGCAGCAAGGCCGTACACCGAACGAGCCGCCGTTCTACGCCGCGCCGGTCAACTGTTCGAGCAGTACGCCAACGAAATCGGCGAATGGGTAATCCGCGAGGCCGGCAGCATTCCCGCCAAAGCCGGACTGGAAACCCACACCGCTGCCGAAGAGTGCTACAACGCAGCAGCTTTGGCCGCACACCCCGTCGGCGAGGTGCTGCGCTCGGAGCAACCGCGGCTGAGCTTCTCTCGTCGCGTCCCCGTCGGCACCGTCGGCGTCATCGCACCGTTCAACTTCCCGATCATTCTGTCGATCCGTGCAGTCGCTCCCGCACTGGCACTGGGCAATTCGGTGATCCTCAAGCCTGATCCGCGCACGGCGATCTGTGGCGGTGTGGTTCTTGCCCGCATCTTCGAAGAAGCCGGTCTGCCTGCCGGAGTGTTCGGCATGCTGCCGGGTGGCGCTGACGCCGGTGAGGCAATCGTGGTTCATCCGAGCGTTCGCGTCATCGCATTCACCGGGTCGACCCGGGCAGGACGCGCTGTCGGTGAACTGGCGGGCCGCCATCTCAAACGAGCACACCTCGAACTCGGGGGAAACAACGCACTGATCGTCATGGACGACGTCGACCTCGAAAAGGCCGCATCTGTAGGCGCTTTCGGATCCTTCATGCACCAGGGGCAGATCTGCATGACCACCGGCCGCCAGCTCGTCCACGAAAGTATCGCCGCCGACTACACCGCACTCCTTGCCGAACGCGCCGACAAGCTTCCGGTAGGCGACCCGTTCACCGGTCAGGTCGCACTCGGACCCATCATCGACGCCGGACAACGCGACCACATCCACTCCCTGGTCACCGGAAGCATCGCGGCCGGAGCAAAACTGGCGGCCGGCGGCACCTACGAGGATCTCTTCTACCGGCCCACCGTGCTGGCCGACACCCCACTCACCGCGCCGGCATTCGCCGACGAAGTCTTCGGGCCAGTCGCACCGGTCACCTCCTTCGCCACCGTCGAACAAGCCGTCGCCATAGCCAACGATTCCGAGTACGGACTGTCACTGGGCATTCTGACCTCCGACGCCATGCGCGGGCTCGAGCTCGCCCAACAAATCCCCACCGGCCTCGTACACATCAACGATCAGACCGTCGGCGACGAAGCAGTCATCCCGTTCGGCGGTATGGCGTCTTCGGGTAACGGTGGCCGCGTCGGCAGTATCGGCGCAAACCTCGACGCCTTCACCGAAACGCAGTGGGTGACTGCGCAGAGCGCACTCCCGGTCTACCCCTTCTAGTCCGGAACACGCCGAGTTGGTCCTGAATACACCGAGCTGGCCCCAGGGGCTCACTGACCAGCATTGACGGGATCGATCTCGCGGACTTACCATCCAGAGAAAATTACTTCGGCACATTAAGCAATTTCTCTTGTAATTCCCGAGAAGGACCCACTTGACGAATTCAGTGACGACCGACAGCGCTGCGCAGCCAACGGTCCACGACACCCCGGATGTATCCGTCGTAACATCGCCGCGCCGCGAGGCCGTCATCATCGGGGCGCTCAGCCTGGCCGCGATGATCGTCTCGATGATGCAGACACTGCCCGTCCCGATTTTGGGGCGTATTCAGTCCGATCTGGGCGCATCCGCGGCCGGCATCAGTTGGGTGACGACGGCGACGTTGCTGTCGGCCGCCGTTTTCACTCCCCTGTTGGGCCGCTACGGCGATCAGCACGGCAAGAAGCGCACGCTGGTCGGCGTTCTGGTCGTCATGGTCATCGGTTCGATCGTCGCCGCACTGGCACACAATCTGCCACTTCTCATCCTCGGACGCGTCCTCCAGGGGACCGCCACCGCCATCTTCCCGCTGGCTCTGTCGGTCCTGCGCGAAGAGGTCCGCCCACACAAGCTTCCCGGCGCGATGGCATTGGTCAGCGGAACTCTCGCATTCGGCAGCGGGCTCGCCCTCGTAGCCACCGGACTTCTCACATCGGCTCCGGATGCCGACTACCGCAACGCCTTCTGGATGGCCACCGGGTTCGCGTTGCTTGCCCTCGTCGCCGTCGTCACGCTGGTTCCGGCAACCAAGCACAAGAGCGGCGGGCGCGTCGACGTCATCGGCGCGCTGAGCCTGGGCGCTGCACTCCTTCTGCTCCTGTTGTCGATTTCGCAAGGCCACCAATGGGGTTGGTTCTCACCCGTGACCATCGGTGTTTTCCTGGGCTCGATCGTGATGTTCGCAGTCTGGGTCTGGATCGAGAAGATCGTCGACGAACCACTGGTCGACATGCGAATGTTCGTCCACCGGCCCGTGATGATGGCGAATCTGGCGGGGGTCATGCTGGGCTTCGGAATGTTCGCCAACTTCCTGGGCATCTCCTATCTCGTGCAGCTTCCCCACGCCCTCACGGGATACGGATTCGACGCCAGCATTCTGCGTGCGTCGGTGGAATTCCTGCTGCCGGGTGCGATTGCCTCGCTGATCGCAGCACCGATCGGTGGGCGGTTCATCAGAGTGCGTGGGCCACGCTTCGTCCTGGGACTCACCGCCATCTGTGGTGCGGTGCCGTTCGCCTGGCTCGCGTACGACCACACGCACACCGCGTCGGTCATCGGTGCCGGCATCGTGATCGGCGCCGCCGTGAGCCTGGGCTACGCGGCCATGCCCGCGATCATCATGTCGAGCGTTCCGCGACACCAGAGTGGAATAGCCAACGGCATCAACTCGATCTCCCGTTCCACCGGCAGCGCCATGGGCAGTGCCGTGGTGACTACGATTCTCGCCTCGATGACCATCGCGAACCTGCCAGAGGGCGTATCCGCTCTGCCCAGCGAATCCGCCTTCACCGTCACCTTCGTCACTGCCGCCGTAGCTTTCGCTCTGGTCGGCCTGGTGGGTTGGTCAGGCCTCCCCAAGAGTGCGTCGACGTCTGTCAACGGCAGCGCGTGAACAGGCCTGCTCCGAACAGCTCCGCATTCACGAGATGCCCATGCGTGTGAGCATTGTGCGAGGATCGGCGGGAGGTAGCAGGTCTCGAAGCTGAGCGGCTCGGCGGTCGGTGAACTGCCGACACGCGTCGTCGTCGGAGAACACCCAGAAGTCCCCACGCGCTATTGCTTCGGTCATGTGCTCGGCGGCATCGAGCGGGTCGAGTCCGGATTCGACGTTCGCCTGTTGCATTGCATCGAAGACAGCGTTTGCCGTGACGTTCGTAGTCGGCGCGTCACGCTGGGCCGCACGAAAGATCTCACTCCGGATCGAGTGTGGAACAACAGCACTGACCTGAATCGGAGAGTCGACCAACGACAGATCTTGGTGCAAGCTCTCGGTCATCGCCAGCACCGCGAACTTACTGACGATGTACGGTCCTTGCACCGCGGCGCTGTTGATCCCGCCGACAGAAGACAGATTGGCCACACACGCCGGCTTACCCACCTTCAACATCAATGGCACGAAAGCACGAAGGCAATAGAAGACGCCGTCGACGTTGATCTCCATCAACCGTCGCCACCGCGCACCACTGACTTCCCACAGCAACCCGGCCGTCTCCACTCCGGCATTGTTGACCAGCAACTCGACGCTGCCGTGACGATCGAACACATTGTCCGCCATCCTCTTCACGGCATCGGCATCCGCTACGTCCACCCCATGGACGTCAGCTCTCCCACCGGCCGCGCGAATGTCCTCGGCGACGAGCGACGCACGCTCCTCGTCGATGTCGGCAACGACCACCGTCATTCCCAGCCGCGCAAGGTGACGGGCGAACCCTGCACCGATACCGGCCCCCGCACCGGTCACGACGGCCGTGCCGGTACCGAACCGGCGTTCAGCGTGGGACATCTCCACTCCTCGGGTTGTGTCGCCGAAACTATTGCTCGACAAAGACTTCAGATTCCTTCGGGCAGAATGTTGGGATTGCACCACGTCGGTGGCTCACGTCTGGGCATCAGCCCTTGCCCGTCGAGCGCCTTCACGACCAGATCCTGATACCAGGGAAAATGAAGACTGAAGGCTACAAGGCCGGTCCGCTCGGCCGCGGGAAGAGAACACATGGCCAGCACCGTCTCGGCAAGATACTCGACGGGCTCGGTTTCGTATCCATCCGGAATGAGTGCGTCGGCGCCGGGAGTCGAGATCGCAGTGGAAGGCCCCACCGAGTTGACCGCGATATTGTCGTCCAGCACCTCCGCGGCGAGGCCCTGTGTGAACCTGTGCAGTGCTGCCTTCATCGACGCGTAAATCACGTCACCCGACGTCTTGTTGTAGTCGCGGAAGGGCCTGATCGGATTCAGTCCCGTCGAGGAACCGATGTTCACGATCCAGCCTGCGCCGCGCTCTCGCATGTAGGGGATGGCTGCCTTCGACAGGGCGAACGGCGCGCGAATGTAGTGGTCGAGGGTCCGATCGAACGTCGCCAGCGACATCTTCTCGATCGGCGCGTAGTCGGCAAACCCGGCATTGTTCACGAGGATGTCGATACCTCCGGTCCGCGAGACGACCTTCTCGATCAATCCGTCGCGAGCCTCGGAATCCTCGAGATCGGCCGGAATGGCAAGTGCACGACCGTGTTGCGACTCGATCATCTCGACGGTCTCGGACAACGTACCGCCGATGACGACATTACTGTCGGCACGGACTGCCGCGGTAGGCCGAGCCGACCGTGCGGTGACGACCACGGTTGCCCCCTCTGCCGCCAGTCGCCTGGCGATCGCCCTGCCGATGCCTCGACTGCTCCCGGTCACCAGCGCGGTCTTCCCTACCAGCGAGTGATTCAACTGCTCCTCCAAGGCTCTTCCACTTCACGACATCGAACACATGACGTATGTGTTCGACCTGAGTTCGACTGCATTTCACGCAATCGTTGTCCGCCATGTTGCATCATCCGATTCTGTTGCACAGCAACGATTCCCGCCTGACGGGAGGTGTCGAAATGCCGGGCACATGACCAAATCCGCTATCTCCCGCTGTGTGAGATCGAAAGCATCACAACGGGTTAGGGGAAAGTAATCTTCACCAATGACAGATGAAACGCTCTACGTGATCGATCGGATAGTCACGAAACCGGGATGCGGTCGACAGTTCGTCGACGCGCTACTCGACCAGTATTTGCCGAGTGCACAGCGTCGCGGCATGACACTCGCCGACGTACTCGTCAGCCCTCCGTTGTGGTGCGATCAAGACCCGAACACCTTGACCGTCACCTGGACGGTCGACGGCACGGCCGGCTGGTGGTCGATGACGCGCCAGGGCCGCAGAGACTCCACCCTCAGGCAGTGGTGGGATGCAATGGCTCCGCTCATAATCGAACGGAGTCGCTCCATGGCCGCCGCAGCAAAGGACATCGAAGGACTGAGCAATGTATAACGTGACAAGAGTCGTGCACGCCGCCAACGGGGCGGGCGCCGACGAGTGGACCGATGCAGTGAAGAACATTGCCGCAGTTGCCGAATCGTCGAACGCGCTGCGTCGTCTCGTCTGTACGACACTTCCCGGCGTCATCAACGGCGGAGATCTGATCGTCCATCTTCAGTTCGAAGACGAGATGGCTTGGCAGACAGCCCGAGATGCGGTCGACGACAGCCTGCGCTGCGCCGCCGTCGACCACTTCCACGGTGCCGAGTACTCGTCCGGGACCACGGGACGTTCCGGCGCCGACGCCGCCGGTCAGGTGTACCGAGCGCTGTTCATCCGGGTATCCCCCGGCACACCCCAGGACGTACTCGAGGAATTCGAACGGGATCTGCTCAGGATGCCTACCCATATCTCGTCGATCTGCGCCTGGCGTCTCAGCCGAGTCGACGCAGCGATCGGGCACACACCATGGACTCATGTCTGGGAGCAGGAGTTCACCGACCTCGGCTCACTGCAGACCCAGTACCTCGATCATCCGATTCACTGGGCAGTGGTGGACCGGTGGTTCGACCCCGAATGTCCCGAGGCCGTGGTCCACGACAGAATCTGTCACACGTTCGGCAATCTCACCGAGAGACTCCTGACAGTGAAGTGATCTGCCTACTCGCTACCGAGCGCCTCGCGCGTCATCGCCCAAAGCTTCTGTCGCGCAGGCTCGGTCAGTGACAAAGACGGGATAGTGAGGAAGCCGTGGAACAATCCTTCGAAGCGATGATGGCGCACCGAAACGCCAGCCGTCGCGAGCATCTGCGCATACGCGTCACCTGACGAACACGGCGGATCGAGTTCGGCTGTCACGACGACAGCAGACGGAAGACCGGCGAGCGTCTCCGCACGCGTAGGAATCACACGGGCGTCGTCGCGACCTTCAGGCGCGTACTGCTGCCAGTACCATTCCATCGCTGCGGCTGTGTTGTAGTGACCCGTGCCGTAGAGCCGGTACGACTCGGTTTCGAAGTCGTCGTCGATCACTGGGTAGATGAGAACCTGAAGGGCGATTTCCGGACCACCCCGATCCCGAGCGGCAATAGCCACAGTCGCCGCGAGGTTCCCTCCCGCACTGTCGCCCACAAGTGCGATTTTACCTGCGTCGGAACCGTATTCGGCAGCATGCTTGCTGGCCCACGCCACCGCGGCGTAGACGTCGTCGTGGGCTGCCGGTGCCGGATGCTCCGGCGCCAACCGATAGTCGACGGCAACCACTACTGCGCCGACTCCCTGCGCCATCGATCGACAGAATTCGTCGTGACTGTCCAGATCGCAGAACACGAAACCGCCCCCGTGAGCGAAGACCACGAGAGGAACGTCGTTCGAGGTTCCATGCGGACGAAAGACGCGAATTGCCAGATCTCCACCGGGACCGTCGATTACGTGATTCTCGACTGAAAGCATGTCGGGAAGACCCGTCAGCGGCGCACGTCGGTTCCGAATCAGAGTTCGTAGCTCCGACGGCGGGACACTGGTGACATCCGGGAATCCAGCGTTGAGGGTTGCGAGCATCGTGGTGACTTCCGCTTGAATCGTCATATCGTCTCCTGGTCTCTCAGCCCGGCGGGTGGCGCTACGTCTGCGCCGGCATCCGCGTTTGTCCACTTGGCGTGTGATCACGTCAACGTAGATCGCCCACCACCAAGCAAGGAACCCGCTCTCCCGATCAGTGGTCCGTTTCCGCCGACGAGCACCGGAGGCGTCCGATCCACAGGGTGGCCTTCTTCACAAAGCAGAAAAAACATGTCATCATTCCTAATCGAAATAGCCTTGTCCAGGGCAGTTGTCCAACTTGACTACGGGATAGCAGAGGGAACACATGTCGCTCCAGCTCGAGGTCGATCCCGCAACGCCGAACGCCTTCCTCGACCGAGTCTCTCTGCTACTGGATGCGTTCGGCGGTCGAGATCGTCTCACCCTCGCCGAGATTGTCCGACGAACCGGGCTTCCAAGGTCTTCAGCCCACCGCATACTCGACCATCTGGTCCAACTTCGGTGGCTGCACCGCAGCGGCCGCGATTACACGCTCGGGTTGCGGCTCGTGGAACTCGGCTCGTTGGCCGTGTACCAGGACAGACTTCACTCAGCTGCGCATCCGCACCTGTACGAATTGCACCGGCGTACCGGACTGATCGTCGAGATGACGATTCTCGACGGCTCAAATGTGGTGTGCCGCGCCCACATGGCAGGTCGTTTCGCCAGCATGATTCCGAATCGGATCGGTTTCAGCACGCGCGCAGACGGAACTCTCGTCGGCAGGGTCCTCCACACCTTCAACAACGAGCGAGGAGAGGCGGCCGACGAGGTCCGAAAAACCGGCGTGGGATACGGCCGTGACACGCCGATCGACGGATTCGGCACGATCGCCACTCCGATCGGCCCGATCGGCGTCGCGACCTCCGCGCTGTCGATCTGCGGACCGCTCCGACAAATGCCGCTCGACGAGCGAAACTCGCCTCTCACCGGGCTTCTTCGGGAAACAGCCGCTTCCCTGTGGCGAAATGCGGGCGTCCGGACCACCGAAAGCATGCGAGCTCAGTAGACACGAAGACTAGGCACGAAGACTAAGCACGAAGACTGGGCACGAAAACCTCGACAGCACAATTCTATTGGCGTGGGGCAGAATCTGGGGAGTTGTACCTCCGCACGCTCAGATCAACTTCCAACTACCGGCATTGACGGGCTGCGGCAAGCCGAGAGCGTTGGCGTCGCCTTGCGCGAATCGAGCGGCGGCCTCATCGATGTCATCGAGCAACTGAGCGGCGAGGTCGATCTCCATCTGAAAATGGCGGCCTATCCATCGCAGACTCATCTCGGTAAATGCCCAGGCGGGTTCATTCTCCGAGTTATCGGCGTGTTCGATTGCCTTGAGCTTCTTTGCCTCGAGGTTGTCGATGTGATCGAGCACTATCGACTTGAGCTGATCGGGGTCGTTGAGGTGGCCGACCCACAGTCTCAACATCACTCCATGTTTGAGAACGGGGGTTTCGATCTCCGATCGGCGTGACCATGATCTGAGAGCCTCGATACCGGATTCGGTTATCGTGAACACTCGTCGACGACGCCCACCCGACTCCGAAACCTCCCGCGAACTGACGAATCCCAGCGTTTCCAGCTTTTTGAGCTCGGTATAGACCTGGCTCACCGACGGGCTCCAGTAATAGAACCCGATGCTCCAGTCGGCCCAGCTTTTCAGATCGCTGCCACTGAGTTCTTCTCCGAATGTGAGCATTCCCAGCACTGCCCAACTTGTCGCGGGCAATGCCGGGTAACACGCAGTTGCGGGATCAGGCACCGGCCCAGACTAACAAGACGTCGACCATCTGACACCGACTTGCCCACCGAGTGGTCTGTTCACGAATTCGTGCAATCAGAAAAGGTTCAATCGCAGTTCGGAGACACCGCGGATAAAGGCCGTGCCACCCCACGTCACTCCACCGTCGACGAGCTCGGTCTTCGGCGCTTTGTCGATCAACGCCTTCAGGATGGTCTTGATCTCCAGCCGGGCCAACCACGCACCGAGGCAAGCGTGCGCACCGTGACCGAACGTGATGTGGTCCCGGACATTTGACCTCGACCAGTCCAATCTGTCCGCGTTCGGACCGAATCGAGTTTCATCGCGATTTGCCGACGCCAGCCACGTCACAATGTGATTTCCGGCCGGAATCACCGCATCTCCCACCGCGTAATCCTCGGGAGCAATGCGAATCATCAACTGCGCCGTCGGCTCATAGCGCAGGACTTCTTCTACCGCGTGATCGAGCAGTGCCCTGTCGTCGACGAGTCGTTCCCACTGATCACGATGGCCCATAAGTGCATTCATGGTGAGACCGACCTGATTGACTGTGGTGTCCAGTCCGGCGATGACCAAAGTCTGCACGGTAGCGGCAACTTGATCCGGCCCGATTATCTCGCCTTCGTCGCCGGCGGAGATGAAGTCCGACAGGATGTCGTCGCCAAGATTGTTGCGCTTCCAAGCGATAACGTCCTGAAGGTGTGCCGAGAAATCACGCTGAGCGGAAATGTAGTCGCTGGTCTGCTCGGCAGTCAGAAACGGATCGAGTAGGTTGAGTCCCTTACGGGTCCACTCGAACATCGTATCGGTGTCGGCAGGTACGGGGATACCGAAAATTTCGCAGACAAGGCGAATCGGTAGCGGATGAGCAACTTCCGTCACCAGCTCGATCTCGGAGCCCCGTCCATGATCGGCAAGCAACTCGTCGACGATTTCCTTCGCCCGCGCGTCGTAACGCTTGATTGCCCTGGGCGTGAACGGGCGCGCCAGTAGCTTGCGCAATGCCAGATGGTCCGGTGGATCCAGCTTCGACAACGATGGGCGCAACAAGTAGGCGTCGCTGCCACCGGCCGCCTTGATCCGCATATTGCGCGGTGCCTCGAGTGCATACTGTTCCGACGAACTCAGCGACTTGTCCGCCAGTGCGCGTTTCACGTCGTCGTAGGCGAAAAGCATGTATACGCCATTCGAATGCTGTTGTACCGGAGCAACTTCTCGCGCAATCGCGTACCGCGCGTACGGATCGGACAGGAAGCCTGGCTCCGTTGGATCGACCAATCCCGTTCTGAGCCAATCCGTTGTGTCATGAACCGCACGCTCCGAACCCACCGGCGAAGTCATAGTCAACCTCTCGTCCTCGACAAAATCACTCACACAAGATCTGGCAGATCATTGACGCCCTCGTAAAAATCCACAGCCGAATACCACTGGTGACGAGCGTCAGCGCTGCGCTGAACTGAACTGAACTGCGCAGAGCTTCACAGTCGGACTACGAGGCAACCAACAAACCGCCCGCTGTATGGGAAATGAAGTCGCGCTCCGGACGTCGGGTTGCCACATTCTCACTGAGCGGGCGGGAAGGTGCGCTCCTTGCTGCTCGAGGACAGAATTCCCAGACGTCTTCGCCGTGAATCAGTAAGGCGGCGAGATCAATTCCGGGCAATCGTCCCGAGAAGTGATGCGAACCGGTGTCGAAGCAGATTGGAAATTGCGCATGACCGAATATGTGAACCGCGCTGTGCGAGTCGTTCGAGCTCCCCGCGGCTTGCCTGTCGTAGAAGATTTTCGGATCGACGAGGTCCCGATCCGGCCGCCCGCGGACGGCGAAGTTCTGTTCCGCGCCCACTATCTTTCGATCGATCCGGCGATACGAAGACGCCTACCGTCCACCAGCTCTGCCCCCGGGCCGTTGGGAGCTGTTGCCGGTATCGGCGACGTCGTCTTGGCTGGAGTAGTGCCTGCGCACTCCGGTTTGGACGGCATCGCAGTCGGCGAAGTGATTTCTTCGCGGCATCCTGACTTTGCGGCAGGTGATTTGGTTCGAGGCGGCACGCACTGGCAGGTTTATCACACAATCAAAGGCGCTGCCCTGGACCGCATACCGAGGGAGAATCGAGCTTCCCTAGGAGATGAACTCGGAATTCTAGGACAGCCAGGATTTGTCGCACACTGCGGAATGCGGTTGGTCGCCGACGTCCGAGAGCGAGACACAGTCGTGGTTTCGGCGGCCGGCGGAGCAGTCGGCATGGTTGCAGGCCAAATCGCGAAGCTGGCGGGCGCCCGGGTGATCGGAATCGCCGGGGGTGAGAAGACCGAATACGTTGTGGAGGAATTGGGGTTCGACGCCTGCATAGATAGGAAGACGGCGAACATCGGCGAGCAGTTGGACGAATTGTGTCCGAAGGGCGTCGACGTCTATTTCGACAACGTCGGAGGCTCGATCACGCGAGCGGTTTTCGATCGCATGGCCGATTTCGGAAGGGTCGTCGTGTGCGGAATGATCAGCGAATACAACCAGGATGAAAGCGAAGTCGGGCCTCCCCTACGCCCTGTACTACGCAAACGTCTACGCATCGAAGGGTTCATCTGCTACGACCACTACGACCGGTACCCGGAGTACCGGGCGTGGGCGTCCGCTCGAATCGCCGAAGGTGGACTGCGCTACCGCAACGATGTCACCGAGGGCATCGAAAATGCCCCAGCGGCCTTGATCGGGCAGCTTTCGGGGCACAACCGGGGGAAGCAGTTGGTGATGATTTGACAAAGGGAGACCACACGTCGTTGTGTGGTCTCCCTTTTCGATTCGTTCAGCCGATCAGGCGTCAGCCTCTGGGCCGAGCATCTACCTTGTCGTCATCGTCGTCGCGCTCGCCGGTTGCGAGCTGGACGCCGGATTTCTCGATGCTGCCGTCAGGACCTGACTTCTCGAGGTCGATCGGTGCATCACCGGTCGCAACCTCTTCGGCCTCAGGCTCTTCCGGTAGCGGCTTCTTGAGACTCAGGATGATCGAGCCTGCCAACACCACGATGATCACCGCGAGGCTGACCAGTGAGGGAATCTCGGGGATCGACGTGCTGATCACCTTGTGGCTGGCCTGCATGATCAGCTTCACGCCGATGAAGGCGAGGATGATCGACAGACCCTTGGACAGGTAGTGGAACTTCTCGAGCAGGCCCGAGAGCAGGAAGTACAGGGCACGCAGACCCAAGATCGCAAACGCGTTGCTGGAGTACACGATGAATGGATCGTCACTCACTGCCAGCACTGCCGGGACACTGTCGACTGCGAACACGAGGTCGGCAGCTTCGATGGCGACGACGACGGCGAACAGTGGTGTTGCGACGCGCTTTCCGGCTTCCTTGACGAAGAACTTGGTTCCTGCGTATTCCTCACGGACCGGCATGATCTTGCGCAGCAAGCGAACCGCCAGCGAGGTTCCCGGATCGAAGTTCTCGTCGTCGTCCTTGAGCAGCTTGTAGGCGCTGTAGAGCAGGATGGCGGCGAAGACGAACAGCACGGCCGTGAACTTGCTGACCACGGCAACGCCGGCGGCGAGGAAGATACCGCGGAAGATCAGGGCGCCGATGACACCGAAGAACAACACGCGGTGCTGGTATTCACGGGGCACCTTGAAGTAACCGAAGATCAGGGCGAACACGAAGAGGTTGTCGACGGAGAGGCTCTTCTCCAACAGCCAGGCCGTGGTGAATTCGACGCCCGAGTTCACCCCCAAGGTCAGGGTGACGACCACCGCGAATACGAGAGACAAACCGACCCAGAGTGCACTCCACCAGGCCGCTTCCTTGAAGCCGATGACGTGCGCGCCGCGGTGGGCGAGCAGGTCGATGAGCAACATGACGACGATGACTGCGGCGAACGCGGCCCACGCCCACATGGGAACGTTCATCGCTGACCACCTACCCGAATGGCACTGATGACTGCGGTCACGGGGAGCTCCTTCACTGGGTTCGGACGGCCGTCTCGCCGTCTTCTCCAGTGTTCCTTGCCGACTTCTATCCATCCCGGTCGAAATATCGACGACTTTCACACCTGAAGTTGCCGAAACCATGCAATCTGAGGGTGTTGCGTCCGAAACCGCCGCTGGACGGCATCTTGTTCTAGCCTGGCAAGCATGAGCACCTCGTTGTACTACTCCGCCGTCCGCACCACACCGCTGACCGACGACGAGAAGGCCGAAGTCGACCGACTCATCGCCGTCCACAACGACGAATTTCCGTTCGACTACGAGGTCCTGGACCTCTATCCGTCGGATATCCCCGACACTCTGCTCAACGGTTCGACAAAGATCTCGAGCGACCCGACCGAGGTAATTCCTTCGCTCGTCTACTGGTTCAACGCTCTGACCGAACTCCGGCGAGCGGTGCCCGACGCAGACTGGGACGTTTCACTCGACGACACCCCCGCCGATTGGGATGACAGCTCCGGCTATTCGCTCCCCGGGCTCGACGACATGCAGTAGCGAGTCACGGGTTCGCCAGGAGGGCGGCTCCGTAGCTCTCCAGCGCGATGAGCGCCAACTCTGTTGGCAGCCGACGCTGGTCCACGCTGCGGTCTAACAGCTTTTCGGCCTGATCGAGTCGATACCGCACGGTGTTCTTGTGCAGACCGAGCGCCACGGCGGTAGCGGCTGCAGTGCAATTGTTCTCGTAATAGACCCGAACGGTGTCACGGATACGCGTCGTGACACCGTCCGCGCCGGCGAGTCCTTTCAATTCCCGGGCCACCAACGCACGCAGTTCGTCCAGATCTTCGGTGAGCAGACAGGGAACCTGAACATCTTCGTAGACGGTGACCCCCGGCGAACCCGTCGAACGGACCGCGATGCGCTGCGCGGCGAGAGCCTCGCGGTGACTGCGCGCGAATCCTTCCATTCCGTAACCGCTGGCCCCCACCGCGACACGGAGGTCCGAATTCCGAGCACGATCGAGCGCCGCCCACTCATGGTCGTCGAAATGCGCGACCCACGACCACACCTCGCGCGCCCCCGAAGGCAGCGTCAGCACGCGCTCGGCATTCGACTCGTCCACAAAGGAACGCGCATACGAGTCCAATCGGGCCAATACGTCGGCGGCCGGATCGGTGTCGTCCGTCCAGAGAACAAACGCAGTGTGGTGGCGCCGCATCGGGTAGTCGAGAATCTGCGACACCTCATCGGAGTGAAGTGCTTCGCCTGCGACAATCGCGTGCACCGTCTCGGACCGACGCGCAAAAGCGCCGCGCGCCAAGCTCTCACGCTCCTTCGCATACGTTGCCACCAACAATTCGGTGGTCACTTCCAGCCATCTCATCGCCGAACCCCACACTCGGACCAGAAGTGCGCGCTTGAGTTCCGGACCGATCGGAAGTGCTTCTATCGACTCGTCGACGAAGCCCAGCATCGCGAGGCGTCCGGCACCGTAGATCTTGAGCAGGACTCGAAGATCCATACCGCGCCTGGCAACGGTGAGTGCAAGCGCAACCGACTCCGGCGGCGGCGTGACCTCCTGGGAACCGCCCGCGATCGCGGCCACGATGACGCGAAGCTGCGCCGCAGTGCTCGCATCCACATCGCGTCGTAGCTCCCGATCACCCGCCACTTCAGGATTGGCCACCGCAATGGCGTCGTCGATGCGTTGAACGAAACCGTCGATCACCTCCGGCTGGAGATAGATGGGCGCGAGATTTGCAATCCAGCCGTCCAACTCCGATGTGTCCATGGCGCCTCCCCGACTTGTCATCCTGATTGTGACTTAGTCACAAATCTATCGTCTCACTTCGGCCAAGAAGCCCTAGCAACCCGGTTTCGACTGGTCCACAATCACATCTCACTGCAGATTCATCTCACTGCAACCAACCCCTATCTTTGGAGACGCTGGAGTAAATGAACAAACCTTTCGACGGTCAGGTAGTGGTCATCACCGGCGGCGCCCGGGGCATCGGATACGCCACCGCGAAGCGGCTGATCAGCCTGGGTGCGACGGTCGCGATCGGCGACATCGACGAAGCCACTCTCGCGCGAGCAGCCAAGGATTTGGGCATCCGCACGTTCGGGCGCCTCGACGTCACCGACCCCGCCTCGTTCTTCGACTTCCTCGACACCGTCGAAGGTGAACTCGGCCCGATCGACGTGCTGGTCAACAATGCGGGCATCATGCCGGTCGGACGGATCGTCGACGAGGACGACTCCGTGACCAGACGCATCATCGAGATCGACGTCCTCGGCGTGATCACGGGAACCAAGCTCGCATTGCGACGGATGCTTCCGCGCGGACGTGGACACGTCATCAACATCGCTTCGCTTGCAGGCGAACTCCCGTGCCCCGGTTTGTCGACGTACTGCGGCGCCAAGCATGCGGTGTTGGGCTTCACCGATTCTGTCCGCAAGGAAGTTCGTGGCACCGGAGTTCACATCTCGTCCGTGCTGCCGACGCTCACCAACACCCAACTCACCTCGGGCACTTCGGGAATGAAGGGATTCCGAGAGGTTCAGCCGGAGGAAATCGCCGAAGCCGTCGTCGGCTTGATCACCAAACCGCGTCCACGCGTACGTATTACGCGGGTGTCCGGGCTGCTCGTGCAGGCACAGGGCTTCTTCCCCCGGCGGCCGTACGAGGCATTGAGCCGACTGTTCGGCGTCGAGACGCAGTTTCTCGGCGACGTCGACACCGCGGCACGTGCTGCCTACGAAGAACGCGCCCGCGCAAGCTGATCAGGTCAGCTCGGTGGCCGGCCAGTCGAGCAGCTTCGCACCCAGTACGGCAGCGTGGAGTGCGAAGCTGTCGTTGGGATCGTTGACGTTCTGACCGGTGAGTTCACGGATGCGGTCCAACCGGTACGTCACGGCGCGGACGGACAAATGCAGGTCTCGGGCGGTCTTAGCCGTATTGCCGCCGGCGGAAAAGTACGCGAGCAGTGTGTCGATCATCGGTCCAGCGCCACCACGCGCCTCGAGCAGCGGTGTGAGAAGGGTGTGGATCAGGTCGGTGACCGCCGGTCTGTCGTTGACCAGAACCCGGTAGACCAGCAGGTCACGAGCATCGATGATCGGTGCGGTCAACGACAGGCGCTGCGCCAGGTCCAGTGCGTCCAGCGCCTCCCGGTACGACGCCACCACGCCCGAAGCGGTGGTTCGAGGGCGCCCGACAGCGATCTGCCACGTGCCGTCCAAAGGACGCCGCTGCAACTGCACTCGCCCGTCGTCATCGGTCCCCGGCCCGAGAGCCGACCGAATCCCTGCCAGCACGTGGTCGACGGCATCGCGATCCGGCGCCGCGAAAACGACCACCAGTTTGCCGCTCTTGCTGGCGACCAACGCATCGGCGTCACCCTTGCTACCCAGAACGGCACGTTCGACGGCGCGCACCAAAGGGTTGTCGTCGGTGAACTCACGGGCGGCGGTCACTACCGCCACGGCATGCGGACCACTGAGGTGGAGACCGAATCCTGAAGCGCGATCCAACAATCCGACGACGTCAGCGCCGCCGGTCAACAAGTCGTCGACGAACTCGCGGCGTGCCGATACCTGCGAGCGGACCAGAGAACGCCTGGCCAACTGAAAACCTTCGGCCAGTTCGGCGACGGCATCGTCGACGGCACGCAGCATCACTTCGCCGGCCGCGACGACGGCGTTCGGATCCGATTGTGCCGCAATAACAGCAGGCAGTTCACGCCACAGACGCCAGGCCGAGGAGAGATACAGATCGAGCAGGGCTCGCAGGGCGACACCCTGCTGCGCTGCTTCTTCCCCGCGAGCGCGGAAGCGGTGCAGCTGGCGACGCTGCAGCGGTTTCCCTTCACAGACAGCGTCGCTGAGCACGTCGAGGAAATCACCCAGCAGTTCGACGGGCAGGCCACCGGCGTCATCGGCCCCCGCCGCGGCAACCCGGCGTATGGCGTCGTCAGGTACCCCGGTTCGGCTCACCCTCGCATTCTCTCACTGCCGGCAGCATTGCCTGGCGTCACGAAAAGCGCATCGAACCCGTGTCGATGTACCGCTGATGGAACGAGAATGCCTCGCCCAGGATGTGCGGCGTCTGCCCCGCACCCGGTTGAGCGTCGGCGCGAGCGATGTAATCGTGGAGCAGTGGCCGGAATTCCGGGTGAGCACACTTGTCGACGATCAGGCGCGCGCGTCGCCGCGGCGACAGACCGCGCAGATCCGCCAACCCCTGCTCGGTCACCAACACCTGAGTGTCGTGCTCGGTGTGGTCGACGTGCGGAACCATCGGCACGATCGCCGAGATCTCACCGCCGCGGGCCGTCGACGGGCTCAGGAACATGGACACGTAGCCGTTGCGGGCGAAGTCCCCCGAGCCGCCGATTCCGTTCATGATCTTCGTCCCCATGACGTGCGTCGAGTTCACGTTGCCGTAGATGTCGGCCTCGAGCATGCCGTTCATGGCGATGATTCCGAGCCTGCGCACCACCTCCGGGTGGTTGCTGATCTCCTGCGGACGGAGAGTGATTTGGTGGCGGTAGAAGTCGATGTTCGCGGTCAGTTCTTCGATGCCCTCTTCGGTGAGCGCCAAAGCCGTCGAAGACGCATGCGCGACCGTTCCGTCCTTGATCAGCTTCAGCATCCCGTCCTGGATGACCTCGGAGTAGCAGGTCAGGCCGCGATACGGCCCCCGATCGAGCCCTCCAAGCACCGCGTTGGCGACATTGCCGATGCCCGCCTGCAGCGGAAGCAACGTATCGGCCGGCATCCGTCCGGCGCGCACCTCGAAGTCGAAGAATTCCAGGACGTGGCCGGCGATCGCCTCACTGACGGCGTCGGGTGCAGTGAGAGGGCTCGCGCTGTCACGGCAGTTGGTCTCGACAACGGCCACAACCTTCGTGGGATCCACTCGGAACGTGGTCTGGCCGATCCGGTCCTCGACACGAATGATCTCGAGCGGCTTGCGATGCGGCGGCAGCGCGGTGCCGTAATAGACGTCGTGAATACCTTCCATCGCCTCGGGCACCCACGAGTTGACTTCGAGGATGACTCTGTCGGCGACGTCCAGCCAGGTCTTGTTGTTGCCAATCGACGCGGAGGGAATCAATTCCCCTGATTCGGTGATACCGGCGACCTCGACCACCGCGACGTCTACGTTGCCGTAGTAGCCCTCCCACACCTGCTGAGCCACGTGGGAGAGATGGATGTCCACGTAGTCCATACGACCCTCGTTGATCCGGCGACGTGCGGTGGCCTCGGACTGATACGGCATGCGCAGCGCGATTCCGTCGACCTCCGCGAGCAGCCTTTCGGTCTCGGTGGACACAGAAGCGCCGGTCAGGAGATTGATCGTGAAGTTCGATCCGTTGCCGCGGGTCCGGTGAATACGCTCGGCCAGGGCCGGAATGACAACCTTGGGTGTACCGGCGCTCGCGAAACCGCTGATCGCGACGGTGTCGCCCGGGTTGATGAACTTCACGGCGTCGGACGCAGACATCACCTTCGACGCAAACGCTGTGGCGCGAATGCGGTTGGAGGTGGCGTTGTGTCCGGTCTCACCGAAGGTTGAACTCACGGCACCAGGATAAACAGGGCACGTCGAAGCGATTTACGGGGATAACCCAGACAGAATCGCTCCGACGTGCTATGTGCACCGATCAGTTGACGACGCCGTACACGCCTTCGCCGACCAGGCTCGCAATTCGATATTTCTGGATCTTGCCCGACCCTGTCAGTGGGAACGCCTCCGCGCTGAACCACTCCTTGGGCGCCTTGTGGCGCGCCAGTCGCTCGGTGCAGAACTCGACCAGCTCGGCGGCGGTCGGTTGGTCGGACTCGTCCTTCCAGCGGATGACGGCGACAACTCGCTCACCCCACACCTCGTCGGGCACACCCACGACCGCCACGTCGAGAATCTTCGGATGTGTGAAGATCACGGACTCGACCTCACGCGGATAGATGTTCTCACCGCCGCGGATGATCATGTCCTTGAGGCGGCCGGTAACCCGGACGTATCCACGTTCGTCCATCGTCCCCAAATCGCCGGTATGCAACCAACCGTCCTTGTCCACGGTGTCGGCCGAAGCCTCCGGATTACGGAAGTACTCGGTCATGACGAGGTACCCGCGCGCGCAGATCTCGCCTTGTTCGCCGAGCGGCACGCTGTCCCCGGTCACGACGTCGGAGATCTTCACTTCGACCTGCGGCAACGCGAGTCCGACCGTCTCCGACTTGTCCTCGGGGGTGTCGGCCGGGCTGGTCTGTGTGATGACGGGGCTGGCCTCGGTTTGTCCGTAGACGATGCTGAACCCCGCCCCGAAGGCCGACTCCACCGTGCTGACGAGTTCGGGCGGGACCGACGACCCGCCGGATACGACCACCGAACAGGCCGAGAAGTCGCGGCTCGCGAAGCTGGCGTCGTTGATCATCGCGATCAGCATCGTCGGCACTCCACTGATCACGTCAGCGTGAAAGCGTTCCGCCGCATCGAGAACCGCAGTCGGATCGAAGTACTGGATCAGGCCGATGGACATTCTTCGCTGCGCGGCGCCGAGAACCAGGATGCCGCACCCGGCGGTGTGGAACAGCGGCATGGCCGACACAACCGAACCCCGCTCAGGGAATCGGCCTCTCCGACTCACGAAATCGGCATTGTTGACCAATCCTCGGTGATGCAAAAGAGCACCTTTGGGAACCCCGGTGGTTCCCGACGTGTACTGGATCTGCGCATTGTCGTCAGGCGAGACTTCGGGCAGAGCGCCCCGCTCGCCCGCCCAACCTCGAACCTGGCGATCCCACTCCTCGAAGTTGACTGCGAGAACTTCTTCTCCCGAAATCGAAATCGCCTCGGATGCAACCGCTGCCATATCGCCACCGCGGAACTTTCCGGTGTGGAAGAGCCCCCGAGACTGGGACTGCGACAGGACGTACGCGAGTTCCTCCGCACCCAACGCCGGATTGGCGGTCACCAGAACCATCCCGGCGAGCGCGGCGCCGTATTGCAGAATCATCCATTCCGGAACGTTCGGAGCCCAGACAGTGATCCGATCTCCACAGTCGAACCGAGACAAGAGGTAGTGCGCACACCCCTCTGCTTCGTCGAGAAGCTCCGCGAAGGTCCACGTGCGATCGGTTTCAGCCGCCCCAGAAAGCGAATGCGATTGCGTCGGAACCACTTCTCTGATTGCAATCAGATTCGGCGAGTCCGCGGCGCACTCTCGCAGCAGCCCACCCACCGTTTGCTCCTCTATCGGGTCAGACACGTCAGCGGGGAAGTACGACGTTTCGAGAACACTGCTCATCTCACATCCACTTTCTATCGAGGAGGGGTGTCGGACGCGGGGAGCGGCCCGCCTCCGTCTGGAATCTTGCGTCCGGAATCGCGGTACTGAACCGCGGCATGGAATCCGTCGCGCTCGGCAAAATCCTTGAACCAGCGCCCCTCCGGGGAGTGACGCGTAATTCCGTCGAACAGGGTTGCCAGTACCTGGGTGCCTTGCAATCCCATGTTGTCGTACGCCTGGTTGATCATCATCTTCTGCATGGCCAACTGATTGAGCGGAACACCGGCGATGCGATCCGCCAACGCTTCCACCGCCGAGTCCAATTCGTCGGCCGGCACCGCTTCGAGCGCCAATCCCCAGTCAGCCGCAGTGACACCGTCAATGGTGTCTCCCGTCAACAGCATTCGCTTGGCACGCTGGGCTCCGAGCCGGTACACCCACATCGCCGTCGTCGGGCAACCCCACACACGCGCAGGCGGGTATCCGATGCGAGCGTCGTCGGCCATGATCAGCATGTCGCAGGACAGCGCGATGTCACTCCCACCGGCAATCGCATATCCCTGAACCTTGCAGATCGTCGGCTTGAGCGATCGCCAGAGCGTGAAGAAGTCGTCGGTGTTCTGCTTCATCCCGCGAAAGTCCTTGATGGGGTCCCAGACCGGGCCCTGGTTCCACTTTCCGTCAAGGTCGCCTTCGGCAAACTTCTTGAGGTCGTACCCGGCACAAAACGCCTTGCCCGCACCTTGCAAGACGATCACACGGACCTCGTCGTCGTCATTGGCTGCTGCCACCGCGTTTCGAATGTCCGACGGCATCCGGTCGTCGATCGCGTTGAGCCGATCGGGACGGTTGAGCGTGATATACGCTTTACCACCGGACGTCTCGTACTTCAGGGTCGCAAAATCCGTCATCATCGGTCCTGTCGACAGAGCGCGCCTCGCTCGGAACGAGTTGCGCTAGTTCTGGGTGAGGAGCAGGCGAACGACGCCTGCCCATTGACTGATCGAACGACGCGCAGACGCGTCGCTCTTCTGCACTGCCCGGGACAGCGCCAAACCACGGAGCATCAGCACCGTCAGATCTGCAATCTGCGAATAGTTCTCGGAAGCAACAATTTCGGGACCGAAAGCGTCGTGGACAACTCGCCGCAGATCCCGTCCGGCGATTCGCTCCGATTCCCGGAGCACCTCGGCCAACACCGGATCCGTCCGCGCTGCGGACCACAGTTCGAGTTCCGCTTGAAATGGCGGCTGAGTCAACGCCGAATACAGAGCGGAGATCGAGTTCTCGATCGTGTCAACCGACGAATCCTGCCGAGACATGGCAGCTCTTACCGCCACCTCGTTCCGTACGACGATGTTCGACACCAACGCCGCAGTGAGCTCCTGCATGTTCGGAAAGTGGTGCAGCAGAGCGCCCCGACTGACTCCGGCAGCGGTTTGCACCGACTGCGCCGTCAGAGATGAATAACCGTCCGCTATCAGTAAATCCGTTGCCGCATCGAGAATCCGGTGGCGCGTCGCTTCGCGCTGCGCATCGCGCAGGGTCACGGTCTCACCTCCAACTTCTCGAGTGGCATGGATCACAGTTTCACAGTCCATTCAGACTGTCAATGGCCGAAAGCCTCCGGCGTACTCTCGATGCACCGGCCCTTCGGACTGATCGGAGCAACACGTGACGACCTCACCGCCGACCGTCTCGCTGACGCTCGACCAACTTGCTTCACGCGCTGCTTCCCTGATCACCGACGACGGTCGGAGAATCCTCGGCATCACGGGCGCACCGGGAGCCGGAAAGTCGACGGTGTCACAGGCAATTGTGCGGAAATTAGGTTCTCGTTGCTCCATCGTCGAGATGGACGGTTTTCATCTTGCCAATCGGGAACTCGACCGACTCGGCAGGCATGAACGCAAAGGCGCACCGGACACCTTCGACGTCGACGGCTACGCGGCTCTACTACGCCGACTCCGAGCCTCGAACTCGACGGTCTATGCTCCGGTCTTCGATCGCGAGTTCGACGAATCAATAGGCAGCACAACGGCTGTCGATCCATGTACACCGCTGATAGTCACCGAGGGGAACTATCTCCTCCTACCCAGTGGTGGATGGCAGGAAGTGCGAGCAGCACTCGACGAGGTCTGGTATCTCGACGTTCCGGAGGAAACTCGGACGAAGCGCTTGGTGAAACGCCACAGCCGCTTCGGAAAGAGTTCCGAAGCGGCTGCAGAGTGGGTGAAACGGGTAGATCAGCCGAACGCCGAGTTGATCAGCGCAGTCAGGCCACGCGCGGATCTGATCGTCAGAATCGAACGGTCCGAGCCTCACTGATGTCAGCTGAAAACCTAAGAACCGCCGCCGGTTCCGAGAAAAGTGGCCAGCCCGGCAACTCCGGCGATTCCGCCGAATATCGCCGCCAATGCACCGGCGACGGTGATAACGCTGTCGAGCGCTTTGAGATCGGTGTCGGATGAACCCATGGCAGTCTCCTGGAGTCAGAATTGAAAGTGGGGTTGAATGTGCGCCGAAGTGCGCAATGTTGCACACGTCACTTTACCGGCATTCGCGACCCGAATCAACGAAAATTCTCTCTAAACATGTTGCACTGCAACATATTCAAACAGCAGCTTGCAGGTCCACCGAGGCACGACGACGGCCACCGTCCCGCAGCGCGGGCAGGTGGCCGTCGTTGGATATTGCCGAGGAGTCAGACGCTCGTCACATGCATGACGTGCTTGGCCCTCGTGTACTCCGCCAGTGCGAGCTCCGACAGATCCTTGCCGTAACCCGACCCAGCGAAGCCACCGTGAGGCATCTCAGCGGCGAGCATTCCGTGGGCTCCCACCCAGACGCAGCCGAAGTCCAGTTCGGCCGTCATCCTCATCGCGGTGCCGTGGTCGGACGTCCACACGCTCGACGCGAGAGCGTACTTGGTCCCGTTCGCAAGTTCGATCGCTTCAGCCTCGGTGGAGAACGACTGTACGGTGACAACCGGCCCGAATATCTCTTCCTGGACCAGCTCATCTTCCTGCTGCACCCCGGAAATAACAGTCGGCAGATAGAAAAACCCTGGTCCAGCTGGCTTTCCCCCGCCAATACATACGTTCGTATTTGCTGAGCGTCTCTCTACCAACTCCGCCACTCGATCACGGTGAGCGCGGCTGACCAGGGGGCCGAGACAATCGCCCGATTCCGGTCCGCCCAACCTCAAGTCCGCGGCCGCAGCCGTCAACTTCTCGGTGAACTCCTCCGCAACCTCCTCTTGAACGAGAATCCTCGTCGCAGCGGTGCAATCTTGACCGCTGTTGTAAAAGGCTCCGGCAACAATCCCCGCGACTGCGCCGTCGAGGTCCGCGTCGGCGAAAACAACGGCGGGTGCCTTGCCTCCGAGTTCGAGATGCAACAGCTTGACGTCTTCCGATGCGGCCTTTGCGACCGAAATCCCCGCTCTCGTCGATCCCGTCAGCGCAATCATCCGAGGAACCGGATGAGCGACGAGCGCGGCTCCGGTATCGCGATCGCCGCACACTACGTTCAACACCCCGGGCGGATAGATCTGCGCTGCAAGCACTCCCAGCATCACCGCGGTTTCCGGCGTCTCCTCGGCCGGCTTGAGCACGAGGGTGTTTCCCGTCGCGAGTGCCGGCGCGATCTTCCAGACCGCCATCATCAACGGGTAGTTCCAAGGAGCGATCGTACCGATCACGCCAATGGGTTCACGTCTGACATAAGACGTAGCACCCTCCGTGTACTCCATTGCGGCAACGCCCGGCAGAGAGCGGGCAATACCCGCGAAGTACCGCAGAAAGTCAACACACTGAGGGATCTCGTCGTCTCGCACCTGCCTGAGAGGCTTGCCGGTACTGCGGCATTCGACCTCGAGGAAATATTTCGCGTTTGCTTCCAGCGCGTCCGCGAGGGCCAGCAGCAACTCCTGACGGCGCGCAGGGGTGGACCGGCGCCAGAACCGCGCAGCCTTCTCGGACGAACGGCAGGCTCGGTCGACGTCATCGGCGGAACCGACGGCAGCACGGGCGTATACATTGTCGGTCACCGGATCGACCAGCACGGAAAGTCTACCTGCCGGGCTCTCGCACGTTCCGTTGATCACGTGACCAAACGCTGCGACAGTCATCGAAGTTTCCACCGTCATGAGCGCGATCCGGGGAGCGCGACGAAGAACTTCTTCGACGGCTCAACCGTCTCCCAGGTACCGCGAAACGACTGCGGCACGAAAAATGCTTCCCCAGCGGAGAATTCGCGACGGTTTCCATCGAGGTCGATCAGCGCCACCCGGCCGCTGATCATGATGCAGACCTCGTCGTACGGATACGGGTCGCACAAGAGCGTGCCGGGCTCGCCTTCCCAACCACCGCCGAAGTATTCCCCGTTCGGATCTCCGAATGACCTCCATTCGGATTCCGACCAGTTCGGGCTCGCGTCGTCACCCCACTCCGGGATGAACCGCGTCCCCTGCCCTGGCCCGAACATTCGAATGTCGTTGACACTCATGTCATTTTTCCTTCGTGTTGGAGCTGGAAATTCGTGCAGCAAACAGATTCAGTACGTTTGCAGTTATTCGTTCGGTGAACGGATCGTGATGGATCAGCCCGTTCACCCATTCGGTGGAACCTGCGTTGAACACGGAGCCGAGACCTCGCTTGTGACAGGCGACCATTCCCGATCCGTATTCGAGATCACGAAGGTGATCTGGAGGCTCACTGCCATAGAAGCATTCGATGATTCCCTGCACTTCGGCGAAAGGCGCACCGATCGGAACTTTCCCGTTCCATTTGTCCCGCGAACCCGAAACTGCCGGCGCCATCGCGATGATCTCCAGATCCTCGGGAGCGCCGTCGACGCCGGTCGCATACGGCTGGCCCTTCCGGAACGTGAAATCCACGCCGTCCATCTCGAATCCGGCAACACAGATCGGGGCGATCCCGAAGTTGTCTCCGTAGTACAGGTCGGTTCCGTTCAACGCCCAATGATCCGGCCGGTATACCGTGAAACCGCCCGAAGACCTGGGAGTTGTTGCACCGTAACGATTGTAGACACCGGCCATGCCGGTCAATCCCATCGTCCACGCCCCCGGTCGGGCAACCTCGGGCGAATCCCACGCCGTCGTCACCCGGGTCGGGTCGACTTCTCGCATCGGATCGTCGAACGGATTCTTGTAACAGACTTGTGCGTCGTTTTCGAGGCGTACCTGCCACAGGAAGTTCCCGCCGAATCGCGCCAGACCACCACCCTCTTCGACGAAATCATCTATGCGGTCACGCATCTCCCAGGACCAGTACTCGTCGTGACCGACGACAACTGCGCATGAATATCCATGCAGCGCTGACGGATCGTTATGCAGATCGTGTTGTGTCACGTGGTGGACGCGGAACCCCTGCTCTTCCGCCCAGACCGTGAACGGCCTCTCGTAAGTGGCCCAGAAGGCGTCCGCATGGTGACGCGAGTAGCCGTTCACCCACGCCCATTCGTACGGCGGGTGACGGGGTATCCATCCGATTCCCGGTGTGTCGGTGTGGATGTTGCGTGCTGCGCCCTCGGGTTTGCGCAACATCCCCCGCGCGACGGGACGCTGCGTCGAGGAAATCGGTGTCGGCACATCGCCGGAGCCGTCCGGAACACCTCGGTAGTGGTTTGCCCCACCCCAGTCGTTGTAGGCCAACATCGTGCTGGTGGTGTGAATGAGTACGAAGTCGGCATGCTCGGGTTCGCGCGCCTTGACGACGAAGAAGCCCTCCCGCTCAATAGTCACCCCTTCGTGGAGCATCCGGACCAGAACCAAGTACATGCCGGACGTCCACTTCGGATCTATCTCGACGGCAAGGGATTCCGACCAGTCGCAGCCCACTGCGTACGCGTCGGCAGGCGTCTGCTGCTGCTTGCCCGGCAGACCGACGTATTGCGCGACCTGTTGCGGCCGGGCGCCGTCTCGAACAATTTCGAGGTCGTATTCTTCTGCGGTGGTATGCACTCGGATCGAGACGGTGTCACCACCGAAGTACGAGAACCTGTCCGCATAGACCCATATCTCGGGAGCGCCCGGAACAATTCCGGGACGTTCGACCAACCCTCCGGGGACCGACCATGCGTATTCGCTCATGCCGACAACTCCTCGACCGAGTGTTCACGTACGCGCATCCCGCGTCCCACGCCGAATGCGAAAGCCAACAGCAATGGCACTGCCAACAAGAAGTTTTGCGCGGTGGTCAACCCGGTCAGGTCACTCATGTTCATCAAGAGGTATCCGAGCGCGACGATCAACGCCACTGCAGCGAGCGAGGGTGCAATCAACCTCTGCCACAGACCTTCACCGCGAGAATCCTGCGAGAAGAACCTGAGCACGGCGACGGAAGTGAGAACCTGCAACACCAGCACACCGATGATCGTTGGTGTATTCGTCCACACGACTACTTGGGTGTACGGGTCTGCGGGCGTCAGCGCAAAGCCGGCGATTGCCGCGAATACCAGTGCGCCTTGTGTGATTCCGGCGACGCTCGGCGTTCCAGTGGTCGGCGAAACCCGTGCAAGCGCGGCAGGAAAGACTTTCGCGCGCCCCATGGTGAGCAGATAGCGACTGCAAGCATTGTGGAGGGCAAGGCAACCCGCGAAGAAGCTCGTGACGATCAACAGATGCATCACGTCGGTCATCATGGAGCCGGCAAATTCATTGTTGAGATCGAAGATCAGCTCGGACGGGTCACCGCCGAGTAGGTCGCCCATCCGACTCGGGCCGACGGCCTGCACGATCACCCAAGCACAGAATGCGTAGACCACAGCCAGAACAGTGACTGCTGTGTAGGTCGCACGCGACACTGTGCGTTTGGAATCGACAACTTCCTCGCTGTAGATCGCCGTTTGCTCGAAACCGACGAAGGAGGTGAAGGTCAACACGAAGACGCTCGCCAGTCCGGCTGTCATGAAGGTCGACGGCGAAAAACTGTCGAGCGACAGTCCTTCGTGGCCGCCTTTCAACAGAACCGCCACACAGAAGACTGCGAGGACGCCGAGCTCGAGCGCCATCAAAACGGCCAGCACCTTCGCGCCGATATCGACCCTGCGATATCCCACCACCACGACCAGAACTGCGACCGCCAATGCGCAGGTGTAGACGGAAACGGTTACTCCCAAGAACAACTCGATCGTCGACGAGAGAAAGATGCCGCAAGCGACGACGAATCCGATCTGGCCACCGAGATAGCCGATGTAAGCCAGCACAGAGGCGCCTGCGCCGACTGTTTTTCCGAGCCCTTCGGTGATGTAGGCGTAGAACGCGCCCGCGCCGCGGATATGCCTGCTCATCGCCGTGAAGCCGACGGCGAACAGTAGATAGACGATCCCGGGAACGACGTACCCCACCGGAAGCGCAGCGCCGGACACCATCAGGCCCAGTGGCGCGAATCCCACCAAGATCGTCAGTGGCGCCGCTGCGGCGATGACGAAGAAGACCAGATGACGGCTGTTGATAGTTCCGGCGCGCAGGCCCGAGGATGACGTGGGAGAACCGGATTCAGAATGCGTTCCTGCACCGGGAGGGTTGGTTTTTTCGGTCATGGGGAGGCTCCGCGAGTTAAGGCAAGTATGCGCCTGCCTGGTCAGGTTTCCCGAGGTTCGCCCGAATTTCTCTCGACGTTCGCCCGGTGTTCCTAAGAGGGTGCCGAATCGTTTCACCAGTGTCAATACCTGCGCTGAAACGATTCGACGTTTTGTTTTGAGGTGCCCCTCACCGGTGCACGCAACATGCCGAAACGATTGATCGATAGGCTGGAGACAAACCGACCAACGAGTAGAAACGATCCGCAGTGGCTACCCCTGTTTCGCCGACGCTCCGTGATGTCGCCAACGCCGCCGGCGTCGCGGTGTCCACGGTCTCCTATGCACTCAACGGCAAGGGCCGGGTCGACGCGGCCACTCGCGCTCGGGTTCAAGAGGTTGCCGACCGCCTTGGATACCGTGCCAATCGGTCGGCCCAGAATCTCAGGTCAGGCCGGACTGCCACCCTCGGGTTGATGCTCCCCGCTCCCGACCAACTGTCATCGGCCGAGTACCTCAATTTCGACTGGTACGGGCGCGTGGCGACCGCCGCGACCCAGGCTGCATTCCACGCCGATCACTCACTCCTCCTACTACCGTCGATGAAAGATCCGAACGGACTGCGGCGCATCGAGATGGACGGCGTACTGGTCGTCGACCCGATGGTCGACGACCCGCGCGTCGAGGTTCTGCAGAAGATCGGAATCCCCTCTGTCGCAGTGGGTCCTGGACACTCCGGGCAGTTCGGATACTCCACCTCACCGGACCTCGTCTCCACCACGGAGACTCTTCTGAACCACCTCGCCGAACGTGGCGCAAGGGACATTTTCGTCCTCACTCCCGGAATGCACTCGGAGTGGACCCGCGCAACGACTTTCGCTTACTTCGAGTGGTGCCGCGCCCGAGGCGTGGCACCACGCACCAGCGAGGAATTGACGTCGTTTCCGGGCGCCAGCACCGTCGAAGGCCTCATCGGCGCCGCGTATGCGGCCACCCGCGAGGCCCTCGACTCCTCGACTCCGCCTGACGCGATCCTGTCGTTGATTCTCGGTTGCGCCCCGGCAGCGGCGCGAGCGGCCCTCGATCTCGGGCTGTCGATTCCGGGTGACGTCTTGATTGCACAGGACAGTGACGAACCCGCCCTGCTGGTTTCCCAGCCCCCGATCACTGCCTTCGACTTCTTCCCCCAAGAACAGGCGGCAGCGGCCGTAGATGCACTGTTGGCTCTGGTCAACGGTGACGAATCCCCAGTTCAGAGCTATACGCGTAGCGAACTCCGCGTGCGAGCGAGCACGGCCCATTCGCTCACACCATAAATTCACCTGGCACCGATAGACTGATTTCCGAATTATCGTCCGTCGCCTGCCGAGAGGAATCAGGTCATCGCGCACCGCTCCCGCGACCGCTTGGCCGGGTATCTCGCCGTAGTGCTGGTCTGTGCACTCGCCCTCCTCGCATCTGTCAGCAGTGCGACCGGCCTCGACCGCGACGTCGCTCCGGTCCGCATCGCCTACGCCGCGGCCGCAGACACTTTCGGCGATCTGTATCTTCCAGAAGGATCGGACGGTGACCTGCCGGTCGTCGTACTCATTCACGGCGGTGGATGGGCCCAGAAGAGCAATCTCGAATACGCGGGCGCGTGGGCAAAAACCCTGACCCCGTACGGAATTGCGGTCTGGAACATCGAATACAGACGCGTCGGCGGTCAGGGTGGATGGCCGACCACGCTCTCCGATACCGTTACGGCCACCAACGCCCTGGCCGGCATCGTTCAGGAAAAGGCCTCCGGGCGACTGGATTTGAGCCGTGTACACATCGCCGGCTACTCCGCGGGTGGACAACTTGCCGCCTGGGTCGCATCGCGATCCCAACAGGGTGCAGACGCCCCGGAACCAAACCTCTCGGTGCCGGTTCGCTCGACGACGATCATGGCCGGCGTCTTCGACATGACGCTCGCCGCAACCGCGGGCAAAGATCGATTTGTTCGAAATCTTCTGGGCGGCATGCCTACCGATCATCCCGATCGCTACCGCATCGCATCACCGATCGAGCACCTCCCCACCGGCCTCCCCGTCACGGTGATCCACGGACTCGGAGACAAGGTCGTGTCGGTCGAACAGAGTCGGCGCTATGCCCGTGCCGCCCGAGCAGCAGGCGACGTGGTCGATCTGATCGAACTTCCCGGCGTCGGCCACGGCGAGTTCGGCAACCCGACGACCGACGCCTGGGCTACCACCAAGCAAGCAATAATCGGCCACATAAATGCCTCTTGAGCAGGTAATACGGGCCACAGTGCTCTCAGCCGCTCGAAATAGAATTAGCTGAAACTCAATCGATGACGTACGGTGGGGTTATCAGAGGGCAGCCGTCAGTCAGGCAGCCGGTCGCTTCGCCCGGAACAACAGTTCCAGTATTCGTTCCAGGGGCAGACTTCCAGTTCGGTGCAAATCCGCGCCTTTGATCACTACGCACTTTCATCAGTCCCGCAGATTGTTGACCAGGCCGAAGGCTCCGACGGAGTCCGCCGCCAATCGCGTACCGACTGCACCAGTATCAACATGCGCTACACACCGCACGGGCCCAAAGACCCTGCGGTTCAAAGGAATACCTTGATCAACACCATGATTCACCCCGACGACACGAACAACCAGACGAACAGCAACTCGACGAACGGTCTACGGATCCCGACTACTTCGGGCCGGATCCGCGAGCGCGGTATCGAAATCGTCTGTACCCTCTACCGTTGCAGCACCGACGAAGCCGCCGAGCTGTTGCTCCGACATTCTCAGACCAACAACCTCAAGGTCACCAGCCTGATCAAAGCGCTTGTCGCCCTGATCGACGAAGACACGTCCGGCACTGGTTACGGAAGCAGTAACACGCTGGCGTCTCACTTCTGGCTGCGTGAGATCAGAAATCTCAGCCAGGCCCACCGACGCAGCGATCATTTTCATCGCCATCTCGTCGGCGCGTAACCGGCGCTGAGCGACAACTGACTTGAAACGACGGCTGGGGCAGTACACGGAAATCGTGTACTGCCCCGGCTGTCGTGTTTTCAGTTGTCAGGCGGAAGCCGACTCTCGGCAGTCAGGCGGAAGCCGACTCTCGGCAATCAGGCGGAAGCCGATTCCTTGTTCAGGCCCTGCGGAGCACCGTCGGTATCTGTCGCCTCGTCCACATGCTGCGGAGCGAAGAGCAGGCAGACGATGCTCAGGATGCACATGCCGATCAGCAGTGCGATGACCGGCCAGATGCTGCCGGTTGCCTTGTACATCAGCGTCGACACCAGCGGAGACAACCCACCGAAGATCGCGCCTGCACCCTGGTACGCCAACGAAATGCTTGTGTAGCGGGCCTGCGGCTTGAACATCTGCGACAGGACGGCGGCGATCGGGCCGTACGTGGCCGCCAGCACCAGTCGCATGACAGCGAAGGTCAGGAAGATCAGGAACACGGATCCGGACTTCAGCAGCAGGAACTGCGGCGCTGCGAGAATCGCGACTGCCGCAAGGCCCCAAATGACGACGCGGACGCGTCCCACCTTGTCGCCGAGCCACGCCACGCCGAGAGTCGCGATCAACTCGACCACTGCAGCGACACTGAGCGCGTTGAGAATCAACGTCTCCGACAATCCGACATCGGGGTCGGTTGCGTATGCCGTGATGAAGGTCGTCACGAGGTAGTAGCCGCCGACTGCGACGGGCAGAATGCCGATGCCCAGGATGATCGGGCGCCAGTTGGTCACCAGCGCGTACTTGAGCGGGAGCATTTCCGGTACGTCCGCGGACTTCACCTCGGATTCGAAAACCGGGGACTCTTCGACCTTCAGGCGAACGACCAAGCCGACGAGAATCAGCAGCGCCGAGCAGAGGAACGGCAGTCGCCAAGCCCACTCGCGCAGAGCGTCGTCGCCGAAGGTGGAGAGAATGCTGAAGAAACCTGTGGCCAGGAGCGCGCCGGCCGGGTTGCCCAGCTGAGCGAAACCGCCGTAGAAGGTCTTCTTGTCCTCGGGTGCATGCTCGACGGCCATCAGGACCGCGCCGCCCCATTCGCCGCCGACGGCAAAGCCCTGGACGAAGCGGAGCAGTACCAGCAGTAACGGCGCCCAGAACCCGATCGACGCGTAAGTGGGCAACATGCCGATGAGGAACGTGCCTGCACCCATCAGCGTCAAAGTCACAACCAATGCGGTGCGTCGGCCCATCTTGTCACCGACATGGCCGAACACGATTCCGCCGAGCGGGCGAGCGAAGAAACCGACGGCGTATGTCGCGAACGCCGCCGCAACGCCGGTCAGGCGGTCGGTTCCAGGTGGGAAGAAGATGTCACCGAACACCAGGGCTGCTGCCGTGGCATACACGTAGAAGTCGTACCACTCGATAGTTGTACCGACGAAGGCTGCAAATCCCGCCTTGCGGGCCTTCACGATCTGTTGCTCTCGGTTCATTACTTTTCCTCGGTGGTCGAAGTGCTCGACAATAGGTGGTTATGACCTGAATGTGCGAGTTCGCCGTCGATCCAGGTCTCTCGGACCTCGATCTGCGCAATCGCGTCGGCCGGAACCTCGAGGGGATCCGCGCCCAGAATGACGAAGTCGGCCCGCTTGCCGACCGAGATGCTGCCCAGCTCTGCTTCGCGGCCCAGCGCACGCGCACCGTTGAGGGTGTGAGCCTGCAATGCCTGGTCGGCGGTGATGCGGAGTGCATCGGAGCCGAGCTGATGGCCCTGACGCGTCACACGAGTAACGGCTGCCTGAATTGCTTCGAGCGGCTTCGGCTCTGCGACGGGGGCGTCGGAGCTGATGGTCACGGGAACTTCGGCAGCGATGAACTCGCCGAGCGGGTTGAACCGCTCGCCCGGAGTGCCGATCGCAGCGGTCACGCCCTCACCCCAGTTGTAGTAGTGCTGTGGCTGGTTCACCGGGTAGACACCGGCCAGGTTCATCCTTGCGATCTGCTCGGCCGTCGGGAGTCCGCAATGCTCGATGCGGTGACGAGCGTCGGCGTCGGGGTGAGCCTTCTGCGCAGCTTCGATGGCATCGAGCACCATGTCGATGGCGGTCGGTGACTGAGCGTGCGTGGCGGTCTGCAGACCCACCGAATGTGCCTTGGCAATCAGCTCCGAGTAGTCCGCCGGCTCGTGGTAGAGCTGCCCGGTGCGGCACGGGTCGCCCACGTAGCCGTCGGGGAAGTATGCGGTCCAGCCTCCGAGTGTGCCGTCGGCGTAGAACTTGATGCCGCCGAACGCGAGCCGCGAATTGCCGAAGGCTCCGTGCATTCCCGTGTCGATGACGTGATCGAGGAGGTGGCTGAGCATGTACATGCTGACGCGGGTCTTGAGCTGATCCTGCTCGGCCAGACGCAGGTACATGTCGAATTCACGCCGGGTCACCTGGCAATCACCGATGGTGGTGACGCCACCGGCCAGGAACTTGTCCTGAGCGACCGACAGCTGGCGAAGGTGCTCTTCCGGCTCGTCCTCGAGATGGAAGTTGGGGCCGTGATGGCCGACCTTCACTCCGTTGACGCCGGTGAGAATGTTGCACGCGGCGTCGGAGAGCTCACCGGTGAGTTCGCCGTCTTCATCTCGGAAGAACTCGCCACCGGCCGGATTCTCGGTGCTCGCGTCGATACCGTGCTTGTCGAAAGTGAAGGAGTTGACGACGCCGCCGTGACCGCTCGCGTTCATGAGGTAGACCTCGCGATCGGTGGCCACCTGATCGAGCTCTTCCTTGAGCGGGTGACGCCCTTCGATCAGGTTGCGGTGCTCGTAGCCGTATCCGCGAATCGGGACGCCCGCAGGTGCTGTGAGCGCCGCTTCCTGAAGTAGCGCAATGATTCCGGGGATGGAATGTGCCTTCTCCGGCCCACAGTCCACCCAGCTGAGCATCTGCCCGTACATCAACGGGTGTGCATGTGGATCGACGAAGCCGGGGACGACGGTGGCGCCGTCGAGTTCGACCACCGCGGTTGTGCGAGTGCTCAGCCGACGCGCCTCGGTGCGGCATTCCTCGAGCGTTCCCACCGCTGCAAAGCGGTTTCCGAACACCAGGAACGCTTCGGCTCCCACCGTGCTGTCGTCAACGGTGTGGATCTTGGCGCCGGTGAAGATCGTGCCGGTGGCGTCGAGAGGCGAGGCTTCGTGCGTGTGCAACTTGCGCATGGTGGTCCTTCGTCGAGATGGTGGTGCAGGTCACTGCGTGTTGAGCGAAAACTACGCCCTGACCTGGAGCTATGCAATGCATCAAAGTTTCAGACCAGGCGGTATACAACTTTTTTGTATGAGTTTTCGAGCATTTCTGCACTTATCCACATCATCCATGGCCACATGCGACTGTTCTAATAGGAAGCTCATACAGAAAAATCTCTGGAAAAGTTGGGGCAACCATGACGCTCGATCTCGATTCCAAGCTCATTGCCGCACTTCAGCGCAACGGGCGAGCGACGTACCGCGAACTGTCCGTGGCGGTCGACGCCCCACGAGCGGCGGTGTCCACCAGAGTGCAGGCGCTACTCGACTCGGGAACGGTGTCCGTAGTGGCCGTCGCGCACCCCGAACTTCTCGGGTTGAAGGCGCTTGCACACGTCTCGATCGCAGTGTCCGGACCGATGACCCCGGTACTGGACGCGTTGATCGCATCCGAGGCCGCCGTCTACATCTCGGCAGTCAGCGGGCAGTACAACGTGATTGCGGAACTTCGGGTGCCCAGTCACGACGATCTGTACCGTGCCATCGCCGAACTCCGCTCACAACGTGGCGTTCGATCCGTGAGCACGCTGGTCTACGTCGACGTCATCAAGGGAATCTTCATGCCCGAGACCGCTTTACAAGCCGATATCCGACTCGACTCGACAGATGTCGCGTTGATCGAACTGCTCGAGCGCAACGGGCGAATGCCCTTTCTCGAGCTGGCCGAACAGACCGGACTGTCGCCGAGCGCCGTGCGCAACCGGGTCAATCATCTGATCGCGAGCACGGCACTGCGCGTCGGCGCTGTCGTCAAGCGGCGAGGTGGTGGCCGAACGCTGGCGATGGGCATCGGCGTCAATCTGGGCTCACGGGACGACAACGCGGTATCGGAGATCGAGTCGCTGCCCGGAATCGAATTCCTCGCCCGGACCCTCGGACGATACGACGTGATCGCGACGGTTGCCGCCAACTCCTCGAGCGACCTGCATGCGCTGTCCGAACGAATCCGCGGGATCGACGGTGTCAGCGGCTTGGAATCTTGGGCACATCTCGAGGTATTCAAGGAGCACTACGCCCGCAGCCTGGACGTACGCGGGCGAGTCATTGACCCACTTGGTCGGGCACGCTAACCTCGATCAAGTCATTGACCCACTTATCCGAGGTGACATACATGGCCGATTCCGGACGCAAGGTAGACATCGTCGCCGCGGCGATCGAGGAGGCGATCTCGACCGGTCGATGGCCCGTCGGATCGAAACTCCCGCCGGAGACCGCATTGGTCGAAGAATTGGGAGTCGCCCGAAACACCATGCGCGAAGCGGTACGGGCGCTTGCACACGCCGGAGTTCTGTCCGTACGCCACGGTGGCGGCGTGTACGTCATGGCGGCGTCGCCGGTCGAAGGACTACTCGGGCGCAGGCTCGCCAGAGGTGACGTTCTCGACGTACTGAGCCTGCGACGCGGACTCGAGGTCGAAGCCGCGCGACTTGCAGCGCAGCGCCACACCCCCGAAGATCTCGCGCGGATACATGCAGCCTGGAATGCCCACCCCGGTCATGTCGGCGGCTTCACTGTCGAAGCCGGCATGGCCCTGCACCTTTCGATCGTCGAGGCGTCCCACAATTCCGCACTGATCGACGTCTACCGGGGAGTCCTTGCCGCCGTGACGGATTCGCTGTCCGCAGTCAGTGTCGGTCCAGGTTTCCACGTCGACGAGCACCGACCCTTGATCGCAGCCATCGAGGAACGCAACCCCGACGAAGCAGCGCACGCGGCAGGCGCAGCGCTCGACACGGTCATCGACGCCGTCGAAAGGAGCTTGGCGTGAATCGGGGAAACTGGAACGGTACGACCTATTCGCCTCTTGCCGAGCAACTCTCACCGGCATCGACGGAGGCACTGCGCTCGATCGGGCATGTGAGCACGGTGTACGACGTCTGCGCCGGAACCGGGAACTTTGCGCTCCCGGCGGCTCAGTCAGGCATGACGGTCCACGCACTCGACCTCTCCGCCAGCCAGCTCGAGGTCGCACGCGAACGCTGGATTCCCCACCCCGGCACTACCCAACCCAACTTCACGATCGGCGATGCGCAGTCTTTACCCTGGCCGAATTCGAGTGCCGACGCCTGCGTCAGCATCTTCGGGATCATCTTCTGTCCCGACCCCTCGATTGCCCTCGCAGAGATGATGCGGGTGACCCGGCCAGGCGGAAAGATCTGCGTCGCAACGTGGTCGGAGAACGGGTGGGCAGCAGCACTCCGCCGGGAGGCCGCCTCGGCGTGGAATGGCATCACACCACTACCGACGACATGGTCGAGCTCGAGCGAATTCGAGAAGGCAGCAGCCGGATTGGAGTCGGTGAGCTCGGCCTCGCACCTGCTCGAGTGGCAACTACCAGCCGGTTCGGATCCCGTCGAGGAACTGTGCGACCAGGCACCGGCGTTGAAGAACTTTCGCGAGGCCGTTCGAAGCACAGGGAATTGGGCTTTGATGTCAGCGCACCTCCGCTCGACGCTCGAGGCCTATCTCAGGTCGAGCGCGGCCGGCCCCGTCGCCACCAGCGAATACGTCCTCCACACGGGCACTGTCCCGAACTCTGACACCGCGCTCTTCCGAACGCGCGGGTAACCCTCTTGGCCGGATACGGTCTCTTCACCGTCCACCGAACCGAGGAGGCCCGCTTGATGTCTGAATCGAACTCCCTACCTGAATTGAAACAAGCATCGCAGCAAGCATCGAAACAAACCTTGTCCATGTCCGTCCTCATGACGCCGGACATGTCAAACTTCTCGGGCAACGTGCACGGCGGAACGATTCTGAAGTTTCTCGACCAGGTTGCCTATGCGTGCGCGAGTCGATATGCCCAGACCTACGTCGTGACTCTGTCAGTGGATCGTGTGGTGTTCCGCGAACCGGTGCATGTCGGCGAACTCGTCACGTTCAGCGCTTCCGTCAATTACACCGGGCGCACCTCGATGGAAATCGGAATTCGAGTCGAAACCGAAGACATTCTTCTCGGAAAATCTCGCCACACCAATAGTTGCTATTTCACGATGGTGGCGATGGGAAGCGACGGGAAACCGGCTGAGGTACCCCAACTCCGGCCGACCGGAACAATCGCCAGGCAGCGATTCGAGGCCGGGCGACGGCGTCGTGAACTGCGCAGAGAGAACGAGCTTCGTGAACAGTCCATCCGGGCCGCAGTTCGGGACTTAACGCCCGAACACGATGACTGAATCCAGTCATATTTAAGTTATAACCTTATGCATTAAGCTGATCGAGTGACTTCGAAGGCACGGGAAAAGTATGACGTTGTGATTGTCGGCGCGAGCATCGCGGGATGCGCGGCCGCAATCATGTACGCCCAGCAAGGTCTGCGGATAGCGCTTCTCGACGCTCGCTCCGACATCCGGGCGCACAAAGTCCTGTGCACTCACCGCCTGCAACCGTGCGGTGCCCCGATCTTGCAACGACTCGGCGCCACGGAAAAACTGCTCGCCCTGGGAATGGTGGAAACCGTTCCGACATTCTGGACCCCTTGGGGAGTGATCACCCCTGACGCGGCAGAGAACTCACCGCCACCTGGGTTCAACGTCCGAAGGGAAACTCTCGACCCCCTACTGCGCCAACTCGCGAACGACTACCCGAACGTCGACCTTCTTCTCGGGTATCGCGTTTCCGGACTGCTGACCGAGAACGGCACTACTGCAGGCGTCTACGGCACCGAACAGGGTTCGGTCTTCACTGTCGAAGCACGATTGACCATCGGAGCGGACGGCAAGGATTCGACCGTCGCACGATCCGCTCGTTGCGACTCCGTGACTGCATCCAACGGGCGTTTCAGCTATTTCGCCCAACTCTCCGGACTTGAACGACCCGGCGGAGAAACGTCATTGTCGTGGTTCATGGATCCCGACGTCGCCTATCTGCTCCCCAACGACGGCGGAATCAGCGTGCTGGTGGTCTTCCCTGCCCTCGACAAGCTCGGCTCGTTCACTGACGACCTGTCTACTGCTTTCCTCGAGTACGCCAACGCATTACCCGGCGCTCCGCTTGTTCGGCGAGAGCACATCGTCGGGAAGATCGTTGGTACCAAACACTTCTCCACAACCCTCACCGAACCCGTAGGTAACGGGTTCGCACTCATCGGCGACGCTGCGGCAACCAACGACCCGTTGTGGGGTATCGGATGCTCGTGGGCACTCGAGACCGCTCAGATGCTGGTCGATGCGACCGCGCACATGCTGACGGAGACGCCGGCAGACACACTCGACTCACATCGGAACGTGACCGCTGCATTGACCGAATACCGTAGCGCCAGAGCAAGTATGACGAATCACATCGACTACATGAGCGGTTACGCCGGTGGGCGAAAGTTCACCGCGATCGAACGTCTGCTCATCTCCGCGGCCACCCACGACCACGACGAAGCCCGAAGGTTCTACTTGTTCGGTTCCCGGTTGATACCGGCCGAACAGTATCTCTCGACTCGCTCGGTCGCGCGGGCAGCACAAAAACATCTCAGGCACCGTCTGCGTCGTAGATCTGTGGCCGGGACGTAATCTGACAAGCGTTTTTTCGGCGCCGGCAACGGGGAACCCTCCGATCGCAACCGAGTCGGAGGAGCGACCATGCGTGCACACATCGCCATTCCGAGTGAATCGACTTGTCACAGGTACGTAGTCGCCGTCGCCAGCTCCACCTTCGCCGAATCGGTCATCTGGTGCGACGGCCCCGCGTTCGACGCAGTACTCGTTCTGGGCAGCGAGATTCCGCAGCACAGTGGCCACCGAGCCGTACTCGCCTGGAATCACTACTTCGGGTGGGCGCTCGGCGTGGAAACCACACCGGATGCGTCGTTCGCCGTTGTCGAATGCCTCGGTATCGGGAGAATGCCGGATCCTGAACTGTGCGCCGACCGCGCTGTCGAGTTGATTGCCCAGGCGGGTAGTTAAGGAACTCATCGCGCGGCGCACAATCCGGCGGGCATAAGATCGAGCGCGAGTTTCGCACGCCCGACGAAAGAGAGCCCGACATGGACCCGCTGAACAGGCCTGCCGGTCAGCTGGCTCTCGAAAACGAACCGAACGGCAGAGCGACTTTGCGGGCGCGTCAGACGCCCCGCAGTGAGCGTCGCAAGATCGGGAAAGGCCTGCGCAAGCGAGTGGCGCGATCGTCGCTCGGCGACTGGACGCCCCCATCCGATCGACGTGACCCGGTCGATCAGGTCAACACGGCACACGAGGGAAGACTCGACTGGTTGGTTCCGATCCGTGTGGGGCGAATGGTCGCTTCGCCATACGGATTCCTGCGCGGTACCGCCGGATTGATGGCAGAGGACATGGCGCAGCTGCCGTCCACCGGCATCACTCCCGTCATCTGTGGAGATGCGCACGTCGGAAACTTCGGGTTCTACGGATCTCCGGAACGCGAACTTGTCATAGACCTCAACGATTTCGACGAAGCACATCCCGGCCCCTGGGAATGGGATCTACGAAGGCTGGCTGCGAGCATCTGGGTGGCCGGTCGGCAGAACGGTCTCACCGAAGCTCAATGCGAAACAGCAACAACCTCGTGTGTGTCCGCGTATCGCCTCCACTTGGCGAAGCTGTCCGAGCGTCCACTGTTCGATCGCTCCTTCGACCGGGTCGATCTCGACGGACTCACCGACCACGTCACCGATCCTGGGTTGCTGGCCGAGATCCGGCGCGCCGCGGAGCGCGCCCGGCGGCGTACGAGTGACCATGCGGTGCCGCGGTTCACCGTCGAGGATCACGGACGGCGCCAGTTGCTCGAGAACCCGCCGCTCACAACACGACTCACGCCGCAGGACACAGACTTTCTCCTGGAGGGTCTGGACGAGTATCTCGAAACCCTTGCACCACACTGGCGCCGAGTCGTCTCGGGATACAACGTCATCGACGTCGCGCACCGGGTTGTCGGAGTCGGGAGTGTCGCTCTGCGCGCCTATGTGGCCCTGTGCGAAGGGAGCATCCCGGACGACGTCATCTTCTTGCAGCTCAAGCAGGCTCGCCGATCCGTCGTTGCACCCTTCGTGCACGGTGACTCGGCCTGGCACGACCATCAAGGACGACGCGTCGCGGAATACCAGCAGGCTCTCCAGACAGTCAGCGATCCACTGCTCGGGTGGTGCACCGTGGACGACCGCCAGTACTACGTCCGTCAGTTCCGGAACATGAAAGGTTCTGTGGACCTGAACAATATCGATGCAGCAGCCTTGACCGACTATGTCGCGATCTGCGGTCGCCTACTGGCCAAGGGACACGCACGAACCAGTGGCGCGTCACTGATTTCCGGTTACCTGGGAACCTCGGACACGGTCGACACCGCCCTCACCCGGTTTGCTCGGCTCTACGCCGATCAGACCGAACGTGACCACGACGCTCTGTGCCGGGCGGTGTCGGCCGGCACGATCGCCGCGGAGCCGGGAATCTGATCCCTCACGCCGCGACAATCCTGCCCTGCTCGAACTTCACTCCACCCCAGATTCCGGTCTGACCAGTGGCAGAGGCGAATTCACGACACGAAGCCACAATCGGGCACCTGTTGCACACGTCGGTCGCGTAGTCGTATCCCTCGGACGGAAAGGGAAACCACCGGTCCGGCTCGGGGTCTCCTCGGCATTCCGCCTGCCACCACGTCCGGTCGTCCGAGATCGGCAAAAGCTCAGCCAAATTGGAGATTTCGTCAGCGCACATCACTGGCTCCCTTCGACTGTCACGTCCGACTCAATTCGCGCCAGATCTTCTGCTGCACTTTCTCGATGCGCCGAGGTGCCTTCGGCTCCCACAGCAGCCGCATACCGGCCTCGGCCGGTGTGCGATCCGCCTTGCGCTGATTGCAGGAACTGCAGCACGCCACCAGATTTCCCCACGTGTTGGGCCCGTTACGGCTCCGCGGCTGGACATGGTCGATGGTCGTTGCCCGGGCGGCGCAGTACGCACATCGACGACCGTCCCGGTCGAAGACACCGGCAAAAGTGGCCCGACTGGAATCGGTGACCGTCACCCGGTGAGCAACGTACACGTACTCGGCGAGCAGGATCGTCCTCGGCAGTGGGATTTCGACGTGCTTGGAGCGCACCGGAAATATCGGGGTCACGTCTTCGGTGGACTGCGCGGAGCCGGTGGCGATCAGGACGACCGCACGATCGGCGCTCACTTCACCGAGGTACTCGTACGTGGCGTTGAGTACCCGGACGGGGCGGTTCATCCAACTGTGAGCAAGTGCGCGGTTCGGGTTCCGCATGAGAGTTCTCAGTTCGTGTCGAGGAGTGAAACTCCTGGACACGAAGACGGGTCAGGAGCAAATGCAAGAAATGGGGAACGGCATATATCCAGCGCCACTCTGTTCCCCGAATGCGGGATGGGAAATACCGCGGGGTGAGTGCCCGCGCAGGTGCAACGCTTGCTTCCAGTCGCGCATGCCCGTCCCCTTCCACTTCTTGTTCTCGTCACCGGCGATTGCCGGCGCTCATCATCACACGGAAGGCATCCTCAGCGATATCGATTTATCAGGCCGGAAGAGCCGTCCTGGAAATACCGCGGTTTGACGCCGGAACACGCGGCTTGATCGAATGAGCCATGACTTCGTCGTACATCGACCTACGCTCGGACACCGTCACCAAGCCTGATGCGGAGATGCGGAAGGCGATGGCCGACGCCGAGGTCGGTGACGACGTCCTCGATCACGACCCGACCATGGCGGCGCTCGAGGAAGAGGTGGCGCACACTCTGGGTTTACCGGCGGCACTGTGGGTGCCGAGCGGATCGATGGGCAACCTGATTGCGCTGATGCTGCACCTTCACCGCGGCGATCAGTTCCTGGCACCGGAACACTCTCACGTCTTGGGCTCCGAATTGGGCACCGCTGCCTGGCTCGCCCAGGGAATGCCGATGGCGTTGCCGCACGACGGCGGACCCGGACGTCCCACCCCCGAGACGGTCGTGAAGGCGGCGGGCTCCCCCGGCCCGTACTTCGCGTTGAACACCACGCTGCTCTGTCTCGAGAACACTCACAACTTCGCCGGCGGTGCCGTCATGAATCCGACCGAATGGACGACGTTGGTCGACGCAGCGCGATCACGCGGCTTGAAGATTCACCTCGACGGCGCCCGTCTCTGGAATGCCGCTGCTGCACTCGATGTTTCGCCCACCGAATTGACTTCCGGCGCCGATACCGTTCAGGTGTGCCTGAGTAAGGGACTCGGTGCGCCGGTCGGCTCGATACTCGCCGCATCACCCGAATTGATCACCGAAGCCCGAAGGATCCGCAAGATGCTCGGCGGCGGCGTTCGTCAGGGCGGAGTGCTGGCCGCAGCCGGCATCGTCGCGTTGCGCTCACAAGCTCGCCTCTCCGACGATCACGACAACGCGCAGCGCCTCGCGTCGGGGCTTCGTGAACGCGGTTGGGCCGTCGACGAACCTGCCACCAACATCGTTCTGGCCGCGACAGCTGATCCGTCGGTCACCGTTGCTCAGCTCGCCGGTGTCGATGTCGGCGCGGTCACCGTTGCCGGGAAGGTTCGGTTCGTGACACATCGCGACGTGAGCACTGCCGACATCGACGCGGTTCTGTCCAGAGTAACCTTCTGAACTACGCCACCAGGGGTTGAACCTCCTGCGCGACAAAACGAATGAACTCGCGGACATCCGGCTCGTCAACAGTCGGTTGGAGTACCACGGTGGTTGCACCTGCTGCAACCCATCGCCGTGCTGCTGCCGCGACTTCGGCCGCGTTGCCCACGGCAATCGCATCCTCCGGCGACTCGCTACCGGACGCTGCGGCCTCGGCAAGGGCGCGCTCACGACCGCCGGAACCGAAAGCACAGATGACGTAGACGACGACCTCGTGATCCGACGCCCCGATGTGAGCGATCACCCGACGCACGCCGTCCGGGGTCGTCCCACCCGAGAGCACGGTGCCCTGCGCCAACTCGCCACTGAGCGCCAAAGTCTTTGGCCCCGTGGCGCCGACGAGCAACTGCGGCACCGTCTCCGGTGGCCACGCCAGCGTGACGTCCGTGAGATTCACGTATCGACCGGACACCGTCACCGACTCACCGCCCAGTAGCCGCTCGACTGCTCCGAACTGCTCCCGCAGGAGGGTCAACGGCGATTCGGCTTTGGCCCCGATCTGCCGCATCCAACTCTGAACGCCGTGACCGAAGCCAACCCGTAGTCGATCCGGATGAACTCTGGCCAGCGCTGAAATCTCCATCGCCGTGATCGCGGTGTTGCGCATCGGGGTCGGCAGCACACCGATCGCCACACCCACGCGATCGGTCTCAGCCAATACAGTTGCAGCAGTGGCTATTCCTCCGCCGAAGAAGCAGTCTTCCCACAACCAGACCTCGTCGATACCGACTTCGTCTGCATACCTGGCATGTCGAACCAGATCTTCCGGAGATTGCTCCGGGCGCACGACGACGGCAATCCGTGCGGCGCTCATGCCGTCACCAGAAACGCGGCGATCTCGTCGGCGGTTCGACGGCCCTGTTCGCGGCCGAGTTCGGCTGCGGGGCGCCTGGTTGTCGGTGAAAGCGAGTTCGTTCCGATCGCTTCGACGACGGCGTCGTCGGCGAAGACAGGCAGCACGGGCAAGGGCGTCATCACGTCGATTTCCTCTCGTAGACTGCCGCCCAGAAGATTCGGGGCGGGGTCGGCTGCGGGTGAAAGAACCACGACCACATCGCAGTCGGCAGCCAGATGAACATTCGAGCCACTCGCCATTCCGCCGTCCATGTACCGCTCGCCCTCGATCACGACTACCGGCCACACCCCTGGTACGGCGCAACTTGCTCCGACTGCGTCGATCAGTTCTACGCCGTCAGCGTTGCCGAACACCCTCAACTCACCGGTCTGTGCGTTGATCGCCGGGATGCGCAACTCCCGGTCGGGCCACAACCGATTGGGCAGCCTCGCCTCGATGACCGCGCGACGCACGGCAGGTTCGACGGTATCGGCTCTCATCGCTGCTTCGCCGAGCAAACGGAGCTGCTCGGCCCGGTCCTGCGATCCTGCGATCGCGTCGACGAACATCTGACCGAGTACCTCGACATCGACCTTCGGGTCGATTTCGCCGGTCGCCTCCGCTGTTTGTGCGTCGAAAAGCTCTTGCAGTGTCACGCCGCTCGCTATCTGAGCGCTCACCGTGGAACCTGCGGAAGTGCCGATCAACACGTCCGCCGTCAGCAGCGCAGCGGCAGTGTCCGGTGATTTGTCCTGAAGGCCCAACAGAAAACCTGTTTCCCAGGCGATTCCCGCAACGCCGCCACCGGCAAGTACCAACCCCAATTTCACGCCGTCCACCTCTCGTCGATCGTGATCCGTGCCCGAAGTCGACGTTAGACCTACTCTGAAGTGATGTTCATGCGCAGCGCAAAGACATTTGTTCCCGACGCACTCCGTGGTTTGATCGCATCCACCGACGACATCGCGTGGAATCCCGACCCTGGGTACCTCACACGCGCAAGGCCACTTCCCCGCGGACGGGTCGCGCTCGTCTCCGGCGGCGGTTCAGGCCACGAACCCATGCACGCCGGATTCATCGGCGAAGGAATGCTCACAGCCGTCTGCCCCGGATTGGTCTTCAGCTCACCCAATGCACTTCAGATCCACGAGGGGTCCAAGGCTGCCGACGCCGGCGGCGGCGTCCTTCACATCGTGAAGAACTACACCGGCGACGTGATGAACTTCGGTATCGCCCGAGAGTTGCTACGCGAGGACAAGATCGATACGGACGTCGTCCTGGTCGACGACGACGTCGCGACCGAACGCGCAGACGGCAGTGGCCCGGGGCGACGCGGTACTGCGGCAACCATCGTGGTGGAGAAGGTCTGCGGCGCATCCGCCGCCCGCGGCGACGACCTGGCCGAGGTGACCCGGATCGGACAACACGTCGCGCACTCCGCTCGGAGCATGGCCGTCGCCCTTCGCCCATGCACTTTGCCGGGGGCTGACGAGCCGTCGTTCGACTTGCCGGCGGGTCAGATGGAACTCGGTATCGGCATCCACGGCGAACGCGGCACAGAACGCGTGGACGCCCTGCCCGCACCGGAATTGGTGCGGCGGCTGACGGACCCGATCATCAAGTCCCTGAGTCTCGCCGAAGGCGACCGCGTCATCGCCGTCGTCAACGGTCTCGGCGCCACCCACCCGCTGGAGTTGCAACTTCTGTTCGCCGAACTCGGAGATTATCTGGACGAACAGGGAATTCACATCGAGCGGACACTGATCGGAACCTTCGTCACTGCATTGAACATGGCAGGCGCGTCCATCACCCTTGTTCGCACAGACAAAGAAATCCTCGAATTATGGGACGCACCAACAAAAGCGCCCGCCTGGCCGAATGCTATAGCGCGTGAGTACACCGGCATGGGCACGCGCGAATCTTTCGGTCCCACATTCACACCCGACACCTCACGCACCGCCGAAAGCAGCTTCGTCGGAAGCTGGATTGCGGACTGGGCCGAGAAGGTACTGGATCAGGAACCGGCACTGACCGATCTCGACCGACGAGCGGGCGACGGCGATTTCGGGACCAACATGGTGGCCGCACTGGATCAACTCGACATCTCGGCGATCCGTGACACGTACTCCACCGCAACGATATTCGATGCAGTCTCACAGGCGTACCTCGGCCACGCCGGTGGCACCTCCGGCGCATTGTTCGGCATCTGGTTCCGGCATTTCTTCCGCGTGGCCGCAGACTCGGCGGACTCCGAACTCGACCTCGGCGCGATCGCGGCTGCAGCGCGAGCGGGACTCGACAACATCACCTCGCTCGGCGGCGCACGCGTCGGCGACAAGACGATGGTCGACGCGATAGTTCCGGCGGTCGAGTCGTTGGAGCAATCCGTGAGCTCGGAAGCCGATCGAGATGCTGCGCTGGCGAGCGCAGCGGAAGCCGCAGCGGCCGGGGCGGAGTCGACCGAAACCATGCTCGCGAACCGCGGACGTGCAAGTTATGTGGGCGAAGCCGCTCGCGGAGTAGTCGATCCGGGAGCGCTACTCATAGCGTGGTTCTTCGCCAGTGCAGTGGGTCACTAGCGAGCACTTCGGGGCTGTGACTAATCTGGCAGCCACAGCACATCGTTTGTGACGGCCCGTGGGCAAAAGCACCGGTCTCACACACCACACAGGAGCAGCCCATGCTGAGCACCATGCAAGACGCCCCCCTCTCCATTGCTCAACTTCTCCGCCACGGTGCCTCCGTTCACGGCGCCTCCGAGGTTGTCACGTGGACCGAGTCCGGCCCGCGCCGTGTGTCCTACGCTGACGTCGGCAAGCGCTGTGCTCAGCTCGCGCACGCCCTGCGCGGGCTCGGCGTCGAGGGCGACGAGCGAGTCGCCACGTTCATGTGGAACAACTCCGAGCACCTCGAGGCGTACCTGGCGATCCCCTCGATGGGCGCTGTGCTCCACACCCTGAACATTCGTCTGTTCCCCGAGCAGTTGATCCATGTCGCCAATCACGCCGAGGACCGCGTGATCATCGTCGACCCGTCCCTGATTCCGCTTCTCTCTCCGCAGCTTCCGTCGCTGACCACCGTCAAGCACATCGTCGTCACCGGCTCCTCCACTGCAGGACTCGAAGCTCCCGAGGGAGTGCAGGTTCACACCTACGAGGGCTTGATCGCCGATCAGCCCACCGAGTTCGACTGGCCCGAGGTCGACGAACTGAGCGCTGCCGCAATGTGTTACACGTCCGGCACCACGGGTGACCCCAAGGGCGTCGTCTACTCCCACCGTTCGATCTACCTGCACTCCATGCAGGTCTGCATGAGCGACGGCCCCAACCTCGCGCAGGGCGATCGTGCACTCGCCGTGGTGCCTCAGTTCCACGCCATGTCGTGGGGACTTCCCTACGCCGCATTCATGATCGGTGCTTCGCTGATCATGCCCGACCGCTTCCTCCAGCCTGCCCCGTTGGCTGCGATCATCGCCAGCGAGAAGCCGACGTTCGCCGCAGCCGTCCCCACCATCTGGCAGGGCCTGCACCTCTACCTCGAGCAGAACCCGCAGGACATCTCCTCGATGCGCGAGGTTCTGATCGGTGGGTCCGCGGTACCGCCGGCCCTCATGCACGCATTCGAAGCCGATCACAACGTCTCGGTCCTGCATGCCTGGGGCATGACCGAAACCTCCCCGCTCGGATCCGTTGCCCGCCCGCCGGCCGGCGTCACCGGCGACGCGATGTGGAAGTACCGCTACTCCCAGGGCCGCTTCCCGGCATCCGTCGAGGCACGTCTCATCGACGATGACGGCAAAGTTGTTGCACACGACGGCGTTTCCGTCGGCGAGCTCGAAGTGCGCGGCCCCTGGATCACCGGGTCGTACTACGGCGTCGATGCGGAAGACAAGTTCAACGACGGCTGGCTCAAGACCGGTGACGTCGGATCCATCACGGCCGACGGCTTCCTGAGCCTGTCCGACCGCTCCAAGGACATCATCAAGTCCGGCGGCGAATGGATCTCCTCGGTCGACCTCGAGAACGCCGTCATGGGTCACCCTGACGTCACCGAAGCTGCCGTCATCGGCGTGCCGGACGAGAAGTGGGACGAGCGCCCGTTGGTTGCGGTTGTTCTTCGCGCTGGTTCCGAAACCACCATGTCCGAACTGCAACAGTACCTTTCGGACAAGGTTGCCAAGTGGCAGCTGCCCGAGAACTGGGCCGTGGTCCAGGAAGTCCCGAAGACGAGCGTCGGCAAGTTCGACAAGAAACGCCTTCGCGCCGACTACCACGAGGGCGGACTCGAAGTCACTCGCCTCTGACACGGAGTGAATGCTGAAGCATGAATACTGAAGGTGGGCAACAGGTTTTCACTCTGTTGCCCACCTTCATTTAACGAGCAATGCACTTTACGGACGATAACCGACCGTGCGAAAAGCGATGTCGACGTACTTCTGCGCCAATTGCGACGGCGACATCGGACCGCCGGTCTGGAACCAACGCGGCAGTGACTGCGCCATACCGAGTATTGCCCGGACGGTCTCTTCGGTATCGGTGACCGCGAAATCTCCCGATGCCACACCGTCGTCGACGATCCTGCGCATCAGCAACTCGAGCCGCTTACGACTGGCGGCGTATCGACTTCGGCTTTCCGGTGAGACATGCCGGATCTCGGTGTCCAACGCAGCATGCCGCGACCGGTGGGTCATATAGAGAACTATCGCCTCCACCACCAAGGCGAAGCGTCGTACCGGATTTTCGCCGGCCTCCGCTTCTGCCGCTTCGGTTCTGGTATTCAGCTCACTCATCGAGACCTCGAACAAAGCGACGAGAATTGCCTCTTTGTTCGCGTGGTGATAGTAGAGCGCGGGAACGGTTACCCCGACACGATTGGCAATCTGGCGCACCGTCGTGCCGTGGTAACCATTCTCGTCGAAAAGCTCGAGCGAAGCCATCAGGATGTCGGTCATCACCAGCGGCGGGAAGGACCTCCAGTCCACTGCCACCGAGCTCACCGACTCCACCTCGCCAGTCATGTGATAGCCGAAATTACCGCGGTGCCATACGGATTGCACCGTCGAGGCGGATCGTCTCACCATTGAGCATGGGGTTGGAAACGATGTGCGCAGCAAGCGCGCCGTACTCGCTGGGATCACCCAGGCGAGAGGGGTGAGGCACCTGCTGACCCAACGACGCCTGGGCTGCTTCGGGCAGTCCAGCCAGCAACGGGGTCTTGAACAAGCCGGGTGCAATGGTGTTGACGCGGATCAGCAGCGACGCGAGGTCACGGGCGATGGGAAGCGTCATACCGACGACGCCGCCCTTCGACGCGGAGTACGCAGCCTGCCCGATCTGGCCGTCATACGCTGCGACCGAAGCGGTGTTGATGATGACGCCGCGTTCACCGTCGATCGGCTCGGTCTTCGAAATACGTTCCGCAGCAAGACGAAGGACGTTGAAGGTGCCGATCAGATTGACGTCGATGACCTTCTTGAACGCGTCGAGCGGGAAAGCGCCCTTCTTGCTGACCGTCTTGACTGCGTTGCCGATTCCGGCGCAGTTGACTGCCACGCGCAGGGGTCCGAGGGACTCGGCCACGTCGAGTGCCGCGGTGACCGCAGCCTCGTCGGTGACGTCTGCAGCCGCGAAGCGGACCCGGTCGCCAAGTTCCTTGGCGATGGCTTCACCGTTGGACGACGGAAGGTCGATAATGACGACGCTGGCACCGTCGGCAAGAAGGGCTTTGGTCGTAGCCAGGCCGAGGCCGGATGCTCCACCGGTGACGACGGCGACGCTGTCGTTGACGATCATGAGAGTTCCTTTCGAAAGGTTATGTGTTTCAGATGCGTTCGATGATTGTGGCGTTGGCCATGCCGGCGCCCTCGCACATGGTCTGCAATCCGTAGCGTCCGCCGGTGGCCTCGAGGTGGTTGACCATCGTGGTCAGCAGACGAGTACCCGAGGACCCCAGGGCATGGCCGAGTGCAATCGCGCCGCCCCACGGGTTGAGCTTTGCCGGGTCGGCGCCGAACTCGTGAGCCCAGGCGAGTGGAACGGGAGCGAAGGCTTCGTTGACCTCGTAGGTGTCGATGTCGTCGATGCTCAGACCCGCGCGAGCGAGCACCTTGTGGGTGGCCGGGATGGGCGCGGTGAGCATGAAGATCGGGTCGTCGCCCGCGACCGAGAAGGAGTGGAAGCGTGCTCGCGGCGTCAGCCCCAGCTTCGACGCCATTTCTTCGCTCATGATCAGTGCTGCGGACGCGCCGTCGGTGAGCGGAGACGAGTTACCGGGAGTGATCGACCACTGTGCCTCGGTGAAGCGCTGCGCGTACTTCTCCGAGTAGAACGACGGCTTCAAGCCGGCGAGGCCCTCGGCGGTAGTGGACGCGCGAACCGTCTCGTCGACGGTATGCGAGACGGTCTCACCGGCGGCGTTGGTCACCGAGATCGGCAGAATCTCCTTGTCGAAGAGCCCCTTCGCCGCTGCCTCTGCTGCCCGCTGGTGGGACTGCGCGGAGAATGCGTCGAGAGCGTCGCGGTCAAGCTTCCACTTGGCGGCGATCAATTCTGCAGAGATTCCCTGGTTGACCAGGCCTTCGGGGTAGCGAGCCGCGACGCCCGGACCGGAAGCGTCCTTCCCCATCGTCGTGGTACCCATCGGGACACGACTCATGGATTCGACGCCTGCCGCGATCACGATGTCGTAGGCCCCGGCGATCACGCCCTGCGCCGCAAAGTGCGCAGCTTGCTGACTTGATCCGCACTGGCGATCAATCGTGGTGGCGGGTACCGACTCGGGGAACCCTGCCGACAGGACCGCGCTGCGGGTGATGTTGAGCGCCTGCTCACCGGCCTGGCCGACGCAACCGCCGATCACGTCGTCCACCAGGGCGGGGTCGAGGCCGTTTCGCGAGGTGATGGAACGCAGAACGTGGGCCATCAGTTCGACAGGGTGCGTCCCGGACAGTGCTCCGCCCGGCTTTCCCTTGCCGGACGCGATCCGGACTACATCGACGATCACTGCCTTGGTCATCTTCGTTCCCTTCGAGGACGTGCATTGCTGGGGCGGTCAGGCACCCGTGTTTCGTGGCGCCGGGTACCGGACCGAGATCGAGGGAGCACCCTGACTTAGCGCTCGCTAAAGAACTACCACCGACTTGATCCTCTCGTCAAGAGGGGGCCTCCGAACTCGAAACAAATGCGGCCGACTAAAAGCTGGGCGATCAGTGACCTCGCCTGGCCCACGCCATTCATTAGTACTTTCGAATGATAGGTTTTCAATCTTCGCCCGAAATGTCCGGAATCGGATAACCTTCCGCCACAAGCAATCCAAGCCACAGGGGATTCGGGGCGTGGCACCAATCGATGACAACCGCAGGGGGACTGACTGGGAGGTTTGGCGTGGACCTGCGATACGTTGCCTTCACGCGTGCCGACCCGCATTTCTACGACCGAATCAGAACGGTCACCCGACCAGATACATCAACTGACCAGCACTTTATCCCCGCGAAGTCGGTGGATTGGTCGCTCTGGCGGCGCGGTCCCCAAAGTGGACCGTGGAACTACTTCCAACCGCCCGACGGTCTGCTGCCAGAACAAGGATGGAAGATTCACTGCTCCGCTACCCAAGCCAACGCGCAGGAGCTGCTCGATACCGTTTCCGTGTATTGCGGTCACAATCATGTGCCGTTCAAATTTCTTCGGACGGCAGCAGACCTCATGTTGTCCAACAGCAAGCAGGCCAATCGAACTTCCAGCGGAAAATTCATCACGATCTATCCGGCGGATGGTGTTGCCACACAACGTGTCATCACCGAACTGGACAAGCTTGTCACCGGTGCCGACGGGCCGTACATCCTCAGCGATGTGCGATGGAACCGGGGACCGCTCTACTTACGGTACGGCGCGTATCTGCCCATGCAGACCTACGATTCATTCGGCGATCGCGTCCCCGCAATTCGGCGTCCTGACGGATCGCTCGAACCCGATGTGCGCGGCACTTCCTTCAGAACTCCGGACTGGGTACAAATCCCGGACTTCGTTCGCGCGCAGCAAGACAAGCTGAAATCACATGACGAATTCCCCTATTCGATCAATGAAGCCCTGCACTTCAGCAACAGCGGGGGGATCTACTCCGCATTCGACGACGCCGGCATCGATCTGGTCATCAAAGAAGGCCGTCCCTTTACCGCCCCGGACGCAAACGGCCGGTACGCAATCGACCGCATCCGTAACGAGTACGACAAGTTGACTCACCTTGCCGACAACCCGTACACACCTTCTGCCATCAGCTTGTTCGAGCGCGAGGGACACCACTTCCTTGTCACCGAGCGCGCTGCCGGCACTCCACTGAATCAGGAAGTTGCGCTCCGCCACCCACTGATACGCGCCGACCAGACACTCAGTTCCCGAACGGAATACAGAACCTGGGCACTCGACATTGCACAACAGTTGACTACCGCAGTCGAGAGCTTCCACAACGCCGGAATCGTTCATGCCGATCTTCACCCTGGCAACGTCATGTGCTCACCGTCCGGTATTCGGATCATCGACTTCGAGATGGCCCACAACATCGACGAGCATCCGCCCCGGTCCACCGGAGCCCCCGGATACACAGCACCTCGACAGTTGACAGGAATCGCGGCGGATCGATACTCGTTGGGATGCATCGAGCTGGGACTCTTTGTCCCACTTACTACATTGTTCCCTCTCGATTGCAACAAGATTCCCGAACTCATCGACTATGCGGTGTCTCGCTTCGATCTTCCTCGTGCCTTCGGTGCTTCGCTCTATTCGATGCTCGACGTACTCCCGCCGGAACCGGAGAATCGCCCGCGTCGTTGGGACACGTCGTCGAACGAAACCTTGCAACGCACGGCCGCTCTATTGCGCTGCGGCATCCTCGCCTCGCTTGATCTCGCCCGCCCTGATCGACTCTTTCCCGGTGACATCGCCCAGTTCGAGGTGAACGGCTACGGCATTGCTCACGGCTCGTGCGGAAACCTGCTCGCCGATGATCTTCCCGCAGACACCTTGGAGTCAGTTCTGGAATGGACTGAACATCAGGTTGATTCGGATACTCAACCAAAGTTCGGCTTCTTCGACGGGCTCGCGGGTGCGGTGCACACCTTTCGGCATCACGGGCGACATTCGACAGCCGACAGGTGGGTCGAGACTTTGCGTCGAGCCCCACTCGACGACATCGACTCCAGCCTTTTCAGCGGCCTTTCCGGAATCGGTTGCCTCCTACTCGAGGAATCGGTTTCACGACCGACTGTGTCACCCACTCTCGCTGTCGTGACCGAGACTCTGCGCGAACGAATTTCAGCTGCTCGCTTGCATGTCCGCGACGCCGGCGGAACACCTTGGGCAGTGGCCGGCCGAGGTGGGCTGATGCGGGGACCGAGCGGACAAGCACTGTTCTGGACTCGCCACTACGAACTGAGTGGTGATCCTCGATCGCTGGAACACGCACGCCAGCTCGTCGACATCGATCTGTCTGTGATGTCGATGTGCCCTGACGGGTCGATGCAGCTGAGAGAGGAGCGCCGGACGATGCCGTATCTCGGATCCGGGTCTGTCGGTGTGGGCCTGGTACTTCTACAACTTCTGCGCCATGTCGACGAACCGCGTTACGCAGCTGCGGTGCGCGCGATATCCCGCTCCGCCACAGTCGAATTCACTGCCCAAGCCGGACTACTCAACGGGCGAGCCGGGCTGATTCTGTTTCTCAGCGAACTCTCCAAGACTCCATACGCCGGCGCCGATTGTGAACAGACGCTTGCACAGCAGTTTCAGCTTCTGGGCTTGCACAGCCTCAATCACGCAGGAGGCCTGCACTTTCCAGGTGAACAGAACCTGAGACTCTCGACAGACTGGGCAACCGGATCCGCGGGAATACTGGCATTGCTCCGTCATGCCGGATTGCCAACTGTCCGACAGTCGTTTCCACTGATGTGCGTGTCGAACTGCCACATCTCCTAGTTGTTCGGAAAGTTATCACCCCGGAAGATTGGAGCACAGAAGTACCAGGCGAAAAACCTGGAATTAAATCAACACCGCAAGCAAACTCGATCGATCAAATCCATCGGCAAGAACGCCGATCAACAAAGGAAATGACAATGGACGCTATTCTCTCCCTTCAAGATCTGTCAGTCGCCGCCGGCAACGTCGGAGACGCAGGCCAGCTCGAGCAGAACGCGGCAATCAGTTCGCTCAGTTTCTTCTGCCTCTGACCTCAGGCCGATACCTCGGAGCAGGTCCGGGGTATCGGCTTTCGGAATCCGTGCGGATCATCAGACGAACAATATTGTTTCATCATGAGACGCATCCGCACTTCACCGAGCTGTATTCGCCGATGATGTGTGCGACCTGGCGGCAATGCCGAGGGTAGATCGCATGGTCACTGGCGACGATATTCCTACTGATCCTGACAGCCGCACTTTCGGGTTGGTTCGTTCAGCGTTGGGGCGAGAGTTGGGACTTCGGCGACATCTGCTCGCGCTGGTACGACGGGGGGTGGCGGTTGCCATGCCAACACCGCTCTCACCTTGACGACGCTTCTCGTACTCCTACTACCGTTCGCCTCAGGAATGCTGGTCGGCGTCACCACATTCTCCTGAGACTTCGAGCGGAGGTCTGGTGGTTTGAGTTTCAATAGCTGTCAACGACAAGATGAGGGAATCGGTACCATCCGCCCCCGATGTCTTCCAGCCGGAGCTGATTGAAGGTCTTGTCGGACACACCATCGGGTGCGTACACCCAGCCGGGATTGTCCAAGATGTCCAATCCATCTCGTGCGTCATAGAAATAGACGTGGCCTTCACTGCTGACGTTGGCATAGGAGATATCGAATCTGCCGATTCGTAGATCACGATGATACCCATCGGAATAGGGATCGTCAGGTTCTTGAAGTAGTTGCTGTGCAACGGTTTCGAAGTCTGCCCGATACTGATCGAAATGTGGCTGCCCCGCGGCCGCGATCCCGAGTGCGATCACCACGAGAACCGGAACAGCGACATCGGACCACAACCATCGGCGTCGCTGCCACCAGCACACTCCGAGCAGCACGATTGCAACACTCGCCGTGAGGACCCAGAGAACGACCGCACCGGCGATCGAGAGTGCACTATCCGCAGGTTCGGGCCAGGTGAGATGGCATTTCGCTGCGACATACATCGCCGACGCCGACGCTGCGATAAGTGCGTTTACCAAAACAACCCAACGAAGAGCACCGGACCTTCTCGTTGCCTGCGAGTTCGACACTGCCTGATCCATTCGATGAGAATAGCGAGCTGTTTGTCGCGGACTAGCAGTAACCACTTCCCCGATCTCACGATCGATTGTTTCTCGGCACGGAGAAAGTGTCCACGGTGCTATCTTTGCTGGCTATGGGAGGCAGGGCTGCGAGGATGGTCGATTTGAACTACCGATGTCAGGAGAGCTCGGCGACTCCCAAAGTCGACAGGTCAATTTTGAGCACGGCTGGATTCGGTGGATCGCAGCAACCAATACCATCGTCACCCCATGATGACGTGACTGTTGCGGGCGAGTCGTGAAGATTCGATTATTACGAGCAAGCCAAGCGTCTTTAGCAATATCGCTGATCGCACTAACCTTGGTCTATTTGTTGGACGCATTTTCTTTGCGCCTCCAACATCAGCCCAGCTGGTGCATTGATCACTATGGAATCCCATCACGATTCAATTATCTCCTTCCCGGCCGGGCGGAGAGGGTAGCGGCAGGAATTACAGACTTCTGGGGATAGTTCCCTCCAGGCATAAGCTGTACATTCACTGATGCAGTGACCAAAGAAAGCGAAACGGTGGCACCGGCCGCGAACAGGTCGTACATCGTCGTCGTTCTTGTGGCGCTGATCATGATCTCGACTGTCGGCGTATTGTTCGGCCGCCGGAAGCGCTGAAGATTGGTTTTGGCTCGGGACTGCAGATGCGCACTCGACACCAGACCGATGAGTAATAAATCGGTGTCCGTCGTGTCCGGCGCTTCCACCACTCGTCGATCTTCGCGAATCCACCAGCCTTGTTCGAGGGCATTTCTTGCGGGTCCTGGTGGTCTTCGTTCCCATCACGCTGGCGATGACACTCCTGGGCCTGGTGCTCGGCTGGACCCATGCGCTTGCCGGGGACAGGCGGCAACATGATCGACGCCGATTGGAAAATGTGCTGGGGCTCAGACAATTCCGACGTGATGCTGTTGTGCTCCGGGTTGATGGTGGCGCTCGCACTCGTCGGCGCACGTGGACGACGTCGGCGACCCACCTACAACCGAATGTCGGAAATGTCGAAATCGATTTGATAGCAGCAATTTTCGATCCACATTCTCTTGTGTTCGAAACTTTGTTCGATTATGCTTTCGGCATGGACAGTCGGGATGCGTGGCAGCTGGATGGCGAGGGCCTCAAGGAGGAGGTTCTGGATCTGGTGCGTGTCCGGCACGAGTTGCAGTCGCGGTTGGTGTTGCTGATCGTGGAGATGTTTTCCCGTGAGGTTCTCGGCGGGAAGGGTTTTCGGGCGATCGCGCAGTGGTTGCATGGTTCAACGAATTTGGAGATCGGTGAGTGCAGTCTGCTGGTCGGGTTGGCGCGGTTGTTGATGCTCGAACCTGTTGTCGCGGATGCGTTTCATCGCGGTGACGTGGATGCGTTGAAAGCCCGGCAGGTGGCGTCGTTCTGTCAGCATCCACCGAAGAACATGACCCCGGCGGATGTGGACAAGGCCCGCGGGATCCTGCTTGGCCTGGCGTCGCAGAACATTGCTGATTGTGATGCGGTGCGGGCGGCGATCCGGCGGATCGAGAAGCAGTACGGAAACCGTGAGGACGGCGTTCCGGTGGGTGAGGATTCCGAACGTAACGAGTTCTACGCCTCGAAAGGCTTGTACGGGCGGGTCACTGTGAAGGGTGATCTGGATGCGATCAACGGGGCCCGGTTGATCACGTTGTTGTCGAGTTTGTCGGCTCCGACGCCGGAGAAGGACGGGGTCAAGGACACCCGCACGCCGGCACTGCGGCGGGCGGACGGGTTCTGCGAATTGTTGCGGCGGTACGAGCGGGCGGGGTTGGGTCCGATCGAGGGCGGGGTGAAACCGCACATCACGGTGACTGCGTCTGCGAAAGACATGACGGACCTCAAGGCGTTGAAGGACCTCTTGCCGTCCACGGAGGAGTTGGGGTTCGCGTGGACGGATTGGGTGGGCCCGATCAGTATCGACACGGCCCGGATGTTGGCGTGCGACTGCACCGTCACCCGGATCCTCCTGGACGAGAACGGTGTTCCGCTCGACTGCGGTAAGGAAGCGAGAACAGCGACGGTTCCGCAAAGGCGAGCACTGGCCGTCCGGGATGGCGGGTGCGCGTTTCCGGCGTGCGGGACTCCGTCGGGGTGGTGCGATGCCCATCATATTGTTCACTGGAACGATGGTGGCCCAACAGATCTCGACAACCTGGTTCTGTTGTGCGGTCATCACCATCGGACGCTGCACCACACGGAGTGGCGTGTCGAGATCGGCCCGGATCGGAAATCGGTGTTCTATCCACCGATGTCGATCGATCCGTATCAACAGCCGATCGGCGGGAACAGCCCACCTACAGCAGCCTGAACCGCGACAATCGAATACATCAGCACCGGGGACGAACCATGCCCCGGTGCTGGTGCACGTTTCTGGTCAGATCCCAACCCCTCAGATCCCAACCCCTCAAATCCCAGCCCCTCAGATCCCGGCCCTTCGCACGAGAGCGTCAGTGGCAGAAGGGGATACAACGTCAATCGCTCGTAACAGCCCCGCGTACCGCGGATACAGCTCGACGGGACGCGTATTGATCGCCCTCAAGATCCACGATGCAGCTTGATCGGCCGTCAGCGCCGGCTGGCTCACGTAATCCGCCGTCGGCGCGATCATCGGTGTTCGTATGAGTGGGAATTGCACTGTGGTGACATCGACACCGGTGCCGTGACATTCCGCGCCGAGGCTTCGGCCGAATGCACTGAGAGCAGACTTCGACGCGTGATAGGCGCTGAACCTGGGCATCACCCCGGCAGTAACTCCCCAGGTTCCGACGTTGATGATGTGTCCGGACTTCGCCTCGAGCATTGCGGGCAGTAGCCGCAACGTCAGTCTTGTCGGCCCGAAGTAGTTCAGCGCCATGGTGCGCTCGTAGTCGTGGAATCGGTCGACCGAATCCAACGCGGTGCGCCGGATCGAGCGACCCGCATTGTTGACGAGGATGTCGACCGACCCGAATCGATCCGCGATCGTCTCCGCGAGTTCGTCAACGGCTTCACCGCGGGAGAGGTCCGCAGGCACGATGTGTGCCCATCCTCCCCTGCGGTGAATCTCGTCCCGTACGTGTTCGAGGTTTTCCTCACCGCGCGCGACCAGGATCATCTCGGCTCCCCGACGAGCCAATAGATGAGCTGTCGCCTCACCGATCCCCGACGAGGCTCCCGTCAGGACGATGGTCTTGTCGGAAAGCGTGACGCCGCGAGACGGAACAAGGGAGCGCAGACGCGTCGGCGGTCTCAATGCAAGATTGCTGAGAATCGATCTGATCACGTCGGCCTCGGTTCGATCTTCGCGTGCGATTCGGTGCGAACCCGTCCCTGAACAGCCCACTTCGGACGCACCGCGGAAATTACTCAAAAGTAAGTTATGGCGCCGTTTCGGCCGTGTCAAGAATTCGTCGGGATTCAGGAGTATCTGCCACTAGCTTTTCCTGATACCTCGGGTTACATTAAATCCAGACCGAGTGCCAGCGATCACACAACCGGCCCTCGATTCCACCGAACACCGCGAGAAATACCAGCGGTGACCGAAACGAAGAGGAGACGCCATGACGCTCACATCGCCGCTCGACAAGCGCGGAGAAGCATCCGACGACTCGTACAACGAGACGCTTCGACTCCTGTCCGAGGGCTCGGTGCACAAGCACTTCGACCCGTACCTCGACATCGACTGGGACTCCCCCGAGTTTGCCGTCGTCCCGAACGATCGCCGCTGGATCCTCCCGGCCGAGACTGACCCGCTGGGTGCACACCCGTGGTACCAGTCGCAGTCCGAGGCCAGGCAGATCGAAATCGGCATGTGGCGCCAGGCCAATGTCGCGAAGGTCGGTCTCCAGTTCGAGAACATTCTGATCCGCGGCATGATGCAGTACGTCTTCTCACTGCCCAACGATTCGGCCGAGGCGCGCTACTGCACGCACGAGTCGGTCGAAGAGTGCAACCACACGATGATGTTCCAGGAGATGGTCAACCGCATCGGTGCCGACGCTCCCGGGATGAGCCGTCCGATGAAGATGCTTGCACCCTTCATTCCCCTCGCTGCGGGTCCGTTCCCCGAACTGTTCTTCGTCGGTGTCCTCGCCGGTGAAGAGCCGATCGACCACATTCAGAAGAGCATCCTGCGCGCCGGCGGCCAGATCCACCCGATCATGCAGTCGGTCATGGCCATCCACGTAGCCGAGGAAGCGCGTCACATCTCGTTCGCGCACAAGCTTCTGAGCCGCCGCATCCCGCTGATGTCACGCCCGAACCGGTTTGTCCTCTCGCTGCTGTTCCCGATCGTCATGCGCATTCTCTGTGACGCCATCGTCATCCCGCCGAAGTCCTTCTGGAAGCAGTTCGACATCCCGAAGTCCGTGAAGAAGGACCTGTTCTGGGATCTGCCCGAGTCGCGCCAGACCCTGCGCAACTACTTCGGTGACGTCCGCATGCTGGCCACCGACACCGGCCTGATGAACCGTGCCTCGCGCCTGGTGTGGAAGGCCTGCAAGATGGACGGCCGCGCATCACGCTTCCGTAGCGAACCTCACCGCAGCTCGCACAACGCCGCCGCGTAGCTCCCGGACAGTCGAGATCGGACTCATAGCGCCATGCCACACGTAGTCACGCAGTCCTGTTGCAGCGACGCCTCGTGCGTCTACGCCTGCCCGGTCAACTGCATCCATCCGACGCCGGACGAGCCGGACTTCCTCACCGCCGAGATGCTGCACATCGATCCGCAGGCCTGCGTCGACTGTGGCGCATGCGTCTCGGCCTGCCCGGTCGACGCCATCGTCCCCGAGTCGAAGCTGACCGACCCGCAGCGAGTCTTTCTGTCCATCAATGCGGACTTCTACAAGGAAGAGCGACCCAGGCCGCTTCTCGCCAAGGTCATCCCGGCAGCCCACGTCGACAAGGGCCGACCGCCGTTGCGCGTTGCGATCGTCGGTTCCGGACCGTCGGCGATGTACGCCGCGGACGAGTTGCTGACTCAGCCTGACGTGCAGGTCAACGTCTTCGATCGCCTTCCTGTGCCTTACGGCTTGGTTCGCGCCGGCGTTGCTCCGGACCATCAGAAGACCAAGCAGGTCACTCGCTTGTTCGACAAGATCGCCGCACAAAAGGGTTTCGAGTTCTACCTCAACGTCGAGATCGGCAAGCACATCTCGCACAGCGAACTGCTCGAAAATCACCATGCGGTGCTCTACGCAGTCGGCGCTTCGTCCGACCGTGGTCTCGGCATTCCGGGCGCTGATCTGCCTGGCACGGCCTCGGCCACCGACTTCGTGGCCTGGTACAACGGCCAACCCGATCACGCCGACGACGTCTTCGACCTCTCACATCGCCGCGCGGTCATCATCGGAAACGGAAATGTCGCGCTCGACGTCGCTCGCATTCTGACGGCCGATCCCGAGAAGTTGGCCGGTACCGACATCTCCGCTCACGCACTCGCCGCTCTGCGGAAGAGTCGCGTCGAAGAAGTTGTCATCGTGGGTCGACGCGGAATCGCGCAGTCCGCGTTCACGGTCCCCGAGTTCACCGGCCTGATGGCACTGCCGGACATCGAACTCTCTGTCGGACCCGACGACATGGTTCTCGACTCGGCCACCGAAGAACTGGCAAAACGCGGCGAACTCCCGCATGCCGTCGAGCAGAAGTTGCGTCTCCTCGAAGCCCTGAAGAACCGCGATCACGTCGACGTCGGCAACAAGCGCATCACGTTGCGCTACCTGCTCACGCCGACCTCGATCACCGGCGACGATCAGGTCAGCGGAATCGAGTTCGCTCGCAACGCTCTTGTCGACGCCAACGGAACCGTGCAGATCGAAGCAACCGGCGATACCGAGACCATCGATACCGGCTTGGTCCTCACCTCGATCGGCTACCGCGGAGTGCCCATCCCCGGCGTCCCGTTCGACGAGCGTGCGTCGGTCATTCCGAACGAGAACGGCCGAGTCCTCGAAGCTCCGAACGGTGATCCCGCCACCGGGGTCTACGCGACCGGTTGGATCAAGCGCGGACCGAGTGGGTTCATCGGCACCAACAAGTCCTGCGCGCAGGAAACGATCAGGATGCTCGTCGACGACTTCAACGACGGACGCCTGACCAACCCGGTCGTCGACGACTCCGCAGTCGATCGTCTGGTCCGGGCGCGACAGTCCGACGTCGTCGACCGCGAGGGCTGGCACGCCATCGACAAGGCGGAACTGGAACGCGGCGCTGCGCACGACCGTGTCCGCGAAAAGGTTCTGGATCAGGTCGAGATCACCTCCATCCTCGACGCTGCGGCACGGGTGAAACCGGCGCGTCGATTCGGTCGACCCGTTCGCGCTCGCTGATCCGCTACAGGTAAACAGCTACTTTCACGCACACGGCCCCGCCTGCAGACTCGTCTGCCCGGCGGGGCCGTCTGCGTTCCGGCAACGTCCCACTCAGCGAAAATTTATGCCCGTCAGCGGCCGAAATCGTGTAATACTGCAACCTGTTCCAGTAAGCGGCACAGCGAGCCACGATCCCCGGATCACGCTCGCCAACCAGATGAGGATTGCATGAGCGAGACTGCAACGCCGGCGCCGAACGGGAGTGTGACACCTGCAGTAGAGGGTTGGTTCACCACCGGCGACGAACCTGCTCTGATCGGCACGAAGTGCCAATCCTGCGGCACCATTTCCTTCCCTCGTGAGGCGACGTTCTGCAAGAACCCGAGCTGCTTCAGCGAGGAGTTCGACGACGTGGAACTCTCCCGCCGCGGCACTGTCTGGTCGTACACCGACGCGCAGTACCAGCCCCCGCCGCCGTACATCCCGCGCTCGGATCCGTACGAGCCTTTTGCTCTCGCAGCAGTCGAGCTGCCCGAGGGGATCGTCATCCTCGGCCAGGTGGCCGACGGATTCGGCGTCGACGATCTCAAGGTCGGCAATACCGTCGAATTGGTTGTCGAGCCGCTGTACACCGACGAAACCGGAGTACGTACGACGTGGCGATGGAAGCCTGTCGCCGCAGCTGATCAGGAGTCGCAGTCATGAGCAAGGACGTCGCAGTACTCGGTGTCGGTATGCACCCCTGGGGCAAGTGGGGGCAGTCGTTCGTGAAATACGGCGTTGCGGCCGCTCGCGCCGCGCTCGCCGATTCGGGTGTGAATTGGCAGGATGTCGACTTCATCGTCGGCGGCGAGACCGTCCGCAACGGGTACGGCGGATACGTCGCCGGAGCCACCTTCGCGCAGGCACTCGGCTGGAACGGCGCTCGCGTCGCCACGTCGTACGCCGCGTGTGCGACGGGAGCCCAGGCACTCGACACCGCTCGCGCACGAATCCTGGCCGGCCTCAGCGAAGTTGCCCTGGTCGTCGGCGCCGACACCACGCCGAAGGGCTTCCTCGCTCCCGTCGCCGGTGAGCGTTGGGACGACCCGGACTGGCTGCGCTTCCGCCTCATGGGTATGACCAACCCGGCGTACTTCGCGCTCAACGCGCGTCGTCGCATCGACCTCTACGGCGCCACCGCGGAGGATTTCGCCAACGTGAAGGTCAAGAACGCCAGGCACGGGCTGAGCAATCCGAATGCGCGCTACCGCAAGGAAGTCACCGTCGAGAACGTGTTGGCCTCCCCCGTGGTGTCCAATCCCCTTCACCTGCTCGACATCTGCGCGACGTCCGACGGCGGCGCCGCAATCTTGCTGACGTCGATGGAATACGCCCGCAAGATGGGCATCGCGGAACCTGTTCGCATCAAGGCTATTTCGACGGTCACGCCGACGTTCCCCCAGACGATCATGGACATGCCGAACTTCTCCACCGATTCCAGCTCCGCCGTTCCCGCTCCGGAGCGCACGTTCAAGGAATCCATCGGCTACGCCGCATACGAAGAAGCCGGGATCTCTCCCGAGGACGTCGACGTCGCCGAAGTCTACGACCTCGCTACCTCCGTGGAACTGGACTGGATCGAAGACCTTGCCCTCTGCAAGCGGGGCGAGGCCGAGCACCTCCTGCGTGCGGGTGACACCAGTATCGGAGGCCGCATCCCGGTCAATCCGTCCGGCGGTCTCGCGTGCTTCGGCGAAGCCGTTCCCGCACAGGCACTTGCGCAGGTGTGCGAGCTCACTTGGCAGCTTCGTGGACAGGCCGAAGGCCGTCAGGTCGAAGGCGCCCGCATCGGTATCACCGCCAACCAAGGTCTGTTCGGACACGGCTCCTCGGTAATCGTTTCCGCCTGACCCTGTTCTACTTTCGTGGCGGTCGCACACTCACCCGTGAGCGGCCGCCACGATCACGTCTGCCACTGCCCCTGGCCGGGAAACCAGCGATGCGTGCGAGGTCGGGAGTTCGCTGGTGTTCGCGCCCATCCGGTTTGCCATGAACCGCTGCGCCGATGCTGGGATCACGCGATCCTCACCGGCAACCAGATACCAGCTCGGTGTGTTCGCCCACGACGGTGGCCCGCCGAGCTCGAGGTTCGCCCACAAAGCCGCAGACTTCTGATGCGCCAACATCGTTGCCGCTGTCTCGTCGGAAACATCCTGAGCGAAGACGGAATGGAAATACTCGTCCGTGACGTAGCCGTCGACGTTCTTCCCGCCGATCGCGTGAGGATCGTCGACGATCTTCAAGCCCAGAGCCGGAGGAAGCAATTGGCTGCCAGGAAACCTGATGGGATCGATCGTGATCTGCACCGGCTCACCCTGAACCGGAGCAAACGCCGCGATATACACCAACGACTGCACCTTCGGGTCGTGAACATTGGTGATCACCGCGCCGCCGTACGAGTGACCGGCGAGCACGACAGGTCCGTCGATGTCCGCAACCGTCTTCTCGATCACGGACGCGTCGTAAGCGGGCCCGCGTAGAGGATTGTCCGGCGCCACGACGCGATAGCCACGCGAACGTAGGTCGGCGGCAACGCCGTCCCAACTGGTCGCGTCGGCAAAAGCGCCGTGGACGAGAACGACGGTTGGCTTGGGGCTCGCCACCGCAGCGCCGGAGCCGAAGATCACTCCGGCCGCGACTGTCATGAGCAACGCCAGAACTGCGGTGAATACACGTGAGATCTTCATGCGTTTCCTTCACTCTCGTCGAAAAGCGAGAAACTGCGGTAAGCCGGGACACGCCCGTTTCGATCCTAGAAATACCTGCTGCGACGGACGTGACTGTCCGTGCAGACTTTTGAGCTCACACTGCACAACTTCTGGTTGAGCGTCCGCATCGCGGGGTATCAGGGCTGCATGGCTTTGCTCCTGGATACTTCCGTGTTGGAGCCTGACCAACGCGCGGACGCCTTTGTCGACGCGATCGGTCGTGCCTCGGTCCCGTGTGCAATCCACTTGGAGAACCCGGAACGGGTGAGCGCGAGAATGAACGTGTGGAACCTCGGTGCAGCATCACTGTTCCGCTCCGAGTCGACCGGTATGCGGTTGACCCGAACACCACGTCACGTCCGGTCCGCGTCGATGCCCGTCCTTGCGATTGCCCTGCAGGAGAGCGGGATCGGCCATCTAGATCAGCACGACGAACAACGCAGAGTGCCCGCCGGTGAACTGTTGATGACGGACCTGACGTCGACCTACAATTTCTCTTGGCCGGGAACGGGCGCTTCCCAGTGCCTCTACGTTCCGATGGATCGGCTGGGACTGCCGATCGACACCGTGCGGGACGCAGCTACCCGGCCTCATCACAGCAATCTGTACCCCGTGATGATCGCGCACGTTCGTGAATTGTTCCGCAGCGCCGCTCTGTTGGAGACCGATCCTGCCGCCGAACAATTGGGCGAGGCCTCGATCGAACTCGCACGTGCTTTGGTCGCTTCGATCGCACATGCGAATCCTGACGCATCCGCTCCGAGATCGGCCCTTGCCATGACTTCGATCCGTCGATACATCCGTGAACACCTTCACGATCCGACACTGAATCCCGCACGAATTGCTCACGCCCACAACATCTCACTGCGACAGCTGTACAAGATCTGCTCGGACAACGGCTTTCGGATCGAACAGTGGATCATCACCCAGCGCCTGCAGAAGGCTCGGGACGAACTGGCTCGACCCGCTACCGTCGATCTGCCGATCGCGACCGTTGCGCACCGGGCGGGGTTTGTCGACGCCGGACACTTCAGCCGACGCTTTCGACAGGCCTACGGGCTGAGCCCGACTCGTTGGCGTCAGCTCCGCGATTGAAGCAGCGCCACAACGTCTGACTGACCACGACTTTCGGCATTGTCCAACGCGGTCTTCCCCGATGCATCCCGGATCGAGGGATCTGCCCCCGCGTCGAGAAGCTGAGTGATCACGTCGATATAGCGCGCCGAACCATCGCCGTACACAACGGCTTCGAGTAGCGCCGCCCACCCGGGATCGTTGACGTGATTGACCGGAACCCCGGCAGCGATCAGCATCCGGACGCTCTCGACATGCGCGTGTTCACTCGCGGGAATCAGCGCCGTACCGCCGTAACGGTTCACGCTGTCGACGTCCGCGCCGTGGGCGAGCGTGAGCGCCAGAATCTCGTTCAAACCCTCGGCTCCGGAATACAGGAAGGCCGAATCCTGCATGGAATCCTTCGCGTTCACGTCTGCTCCGGCAAGAATCAACGTAGAAGCCGCGGCGACGGCGTCGTTCTTGGTGGCCTCGACGAGTGGAGTCCGTTCGCCCTCGCCGCGAGCTTCGATGTTCGCGCCCGAAGCCAGGGCCGCGGTGATCGCTGCCGGATCATTGCGGTCTACCGCATCGAAGAGTGCCCGTTCGGATTCCGGCGTCGATGGCGGCTTTACGCCCGTAATCGATACAGCTGCCGTTGTCGTCGCTGACGCGGCGATCGTCGACGTCACCGGGGTGTCGGACGAACTGCAGCCGGCCAACGCCCCGGTCACTGATACCGCGAGGATAACGCAGACGAGGACAGACCTACCCGGAAGCGCCGTCACAGCGGATTACTTTCTTGGACAAGAGTTTCAAGCGTCATCCTGACGGCGTCCAGATGTTCGGCCATCGCCCTGGAGGCGTGGTCGTAACTGCCGGATGCGATTCCTTCGACTATTCGTTCGTGTTCCTCGTTCGACCTTTCCTGGCGACCGGCAACAAGATTGAGTGTCTCGGACTGCCTTGTCAACGCTTCACGAATATCGACGATTACCGACTCGAAGACCCGATTCCTACTGGCTTTCGCGATCAGTCCGTGGAACTGCGCATCGAGTGCGACCCATACGAGCGGATCATCCTCGTCACGCATCTGCTGGACCAGTCCGCGGAGAGCCGTCAACTCCTCCGCTGTGTGCCGTTGGGCAGCCCATCCTGCGGCCGGAATTTCGACATGCGGCCGCGCTTCGACCAACTCGTTGGCCGCGTAGCTGCCGAAGTCGAGGTCTCGCGCTATCGAATCGCTGACGACGAAGGTGCCGAGCCCGGATTTCGTCTCGGTGAGCCCGAGGGCATGGCACGAGCGCAGGGCTTCACGGATGACCGATCGACTGACCCCGTGTCTTTCGGCCAGGGACGCCTCGGACGGGAGACGCTCTCCGACTGCCAGTTCGCCGGAGGTTATTGCGGCACGGAGGTCGGCGAGAACCGCCTCGGCAGCACTCACCCGCGAGGCGACGGGTCGCCTGGTGGCCCAGCTGTCTGACAGGTTCATGCCGTCATTGTTGCGACTGCCGAAGTCCCGCGTCAAACATCGCACTTGATGAAGGGTTGACGTGCCGGAGTGAGCGAGGTAACAATTACACCTGTCAGACAGCCTGATAGCCCGATAGCAGGGCGGGACTATAACTCGACCGTCAGCGCTGCGATCCCGAAATACACCCACCGCGCAGAGTGATGCTTGCGCGAAGAGACACGAGGAATTGATCAAGTGCTCGAAACGCGAACAGAACACGATCTGCTCGGCGATCGCGAGGTTCCAGCCGATTCGTACTGGGGTATCCACACCTTGCGCGCAATGGAGAACTTCCCGATCACTGGTCGAACAATCTCCACGAACCCGCATCTGATCCGCGGCATCGCTTACGTCAAGTGGGCCGCAGCCAGCGCAAACGAAAAGCTGGGCATCCTCGACCGCCCGCGCGCGGAGGCCATCTCACAGGCATGCAAGGAGATCGTGGACGGGCGGTGGCACGAACAGTTCGTGGTGGACGTCATCCAGGGTGGCGCCGGCACGTCGACGAACATGAATGCGAACGAGGTCATCGCCAATCGCGCGTTGGAAATCCTCGGCCACCAGCGCGGCGACTACGAACGGCTTCACCCCAATGAACACGTGAACCTGAGCCAATCGACCAACGACGTCTACCCCACGGCCGTGAATATCTCGACGATCTTCGCGATCGATGACCTGCTGGATGCACTTCTTACACTCCAGAACGCATTCACGACCAAATCTCTTCAGTTCGCCGACACAGTGAAGATGGGACGCACCCAACTGCAGGACGCCGTGCCGATGACCCTGGGTCAGGAGTTCGGGACCTACGCGGTCATGATCGAGGAGGATCGGGCGCGTCTGGCTGAGGCCGCTCTTCTCGTTCACGAGATCAACCTCGGTGCGACTGCTATCGGCACTGGCCTCAACGCACCCGCCGGCTACGCCGAGGTGGCCTGTTCCGACCTGGGCGCACTGACCGGACTGCCGCTGGTGTTGGCAACGGATCTTGTCGAAGCGACCCAAGACGTGGGCCAGTTCGTCCACCTCTCCGGCGTCCTCAAGCGGGTCGCTGTGAAGTTGTCCAAGGTGTGCAACGATCTCCGGCTGCTCTCTTCGGGCCCGCGAGCCGGATTGAACGAGATCAATCTTCCACCGGTGCAGGCAGGTTCGTCGATCATGCCGGGCAAGGTCAATCCTGTCATTCCCGAAGTCCTCAATCAGGTCGCGTACGAAGTCATCGGCAACGACGTGACGATCACGATGGCTGCGGAATCCGGTCAGCTCCAACTCAACGCTTTCGAGCCGATCATCGTGCACTCACTGTCCGAAGGAATGCGACACCTCGGTGCGGCTTGCCGCATTTTGGCGGACCGGTGCGTACTCGGCATCACGGCTAACACTGAACTGCTGCGCGCCCGAGTCGAAGACTCCATCGGCCTCGTCACCGCGCTCAACCCCTACATCGGATATACCGCGTCCACTCGGATCGCCCAGGAGGCGTTGATTTCCGGGCGTCGCGTCGCCGATCTCGTAATCGAAGCCGGCCTGCTCGACCGCGAGGAACTCGATCGGTTGCTCAGCCCCGAACATCTCGCCAATCTCCGCGTTTCGGGGGAGAAGCCTCATGCCACCGCTGTTGCGGAGGAGGTTTGATGACCGTCGAACGGGAAGAGACAGGCCGCGCCGAAGTTGCCACTGAGGAGGATCTCGGATATCAGAAGGCGCTCGGCCCCAGACAAATTCAGATGATCGCGATCGGTGGCGCGATCGGAACCGGCCTTTTCATGGGGGCGGGAGGGCGACTACAACAGGCGGGCCCGGCCTTGGTTCTCGTGTACGCGCTGTGCGGATTCTTCGCGTTCCTGATCCTGAGGGCGCTCGGCGAACTGGTGATGCACCGACCGACTTCCGGATCCTTCGTTTCCTACGCACGCGAATTCTTCGGCGAAAAGATGGCTTTCGCTGCGGGCTGGTTGTACTGGATGAACTGGGCAATGACTGCCGTGGTCGACGTCACGGCTGTGGCGTTGTACATGAACTTCTTCAAAAAGTACTGGGCGCCACTGGGACACATCGATCAGTGGATGTTCGCTCTGATCGCGGTGTTGCTGGTTCTCGGACTGAATCTCGTGTCCGTAAAAGTCTTCGGAGAGTTGGAGTTCTGGTTCGCGTTGATCAAGGTCGTGGCCTTGACCGCATTCCTCGGGTTCGGTGTCTATTTCGTACTCTTCGGCACACCCATCGAAGGGCATTCCTCCGGATTGAGCCTGATCGCCGACAACGGTGGGCTGTTCCCCAACGGAATACTGCCGGCAGTCGTGGTGATTCAGGGCGTCGTGTTCGCCTACGCTTCAATTGAACTCGTGGGGACCACGGCTGGAGAGACCGAAAATCCCCGGAAGGTGATACCCAAGGCGATCAACACAGTGATCATTCGGATCCTCGTCTTCTACGTGGGGTCGGTCCTGCTGCTCTCGCTGTTGCTCCCGTACACCGAATACCACGCCGGTGAAAGTCCATTCGTCACATTCTTCGGTTCGATCAACATCCAAGGCGCAGATGCGATCATGAATCTGGTCGTTCTCACGGCGGCGTTGTCTTCCCTCAATGCCGGGTTGTATTCGACCGGACGAATACTCCATTCGATGGCGACGGCCGGTTCGGCGCCTGCCTTCGCTGCCAGAATGAACAAAGCCGGAGTGCCGTACGGGGGAATCGCACTCACCGGCGTGGTCATCCTGTTCGGCGTCGGGCTCAATGCTGTTGTCCCAGCGCAAGCCTTCGAAATAGTCCTCAATCTTGCGGCACTGGGCATCATCAGTGCATGGGCGGTAATTGTGCTGTGCCAGTTGAGGCTCTGGCAACTTGCGAAACAAGGCAAAGTCACTCGCCCTGCCTTCCGCATATTCGGCGCACCGTACACCGGGATCGCGACACTGGTCTTTCTTGCGGTCGTTATCGTGTTGATGGCATTCGACAACCCTGTTGGAACGTGGACCGTCGGATCCATCGCGATCATCGCACCGCTCTTGATGATTGGTTGGTACGCCGCCAGGAATCGTATTCGCGAGTTGGCCATCCACCACCCCGCAGCTTGACGTGAAAGGACCACAGTGTCGAAAGTCGCAGTTGTCACTACCGGTGGCACCATCGCCAGCACCCGGGATGCGCATGGAATCAGCCGGCCCGCAATCACCGGTGCAGATCTGGTCGGCAACGAGCAGACCGACATCGAGCTTCGAGTCGTCGACGTGATGTCGAAGGACAGCTCGAGCATGACCTTCGCGGACATGGATCGTGTTCGCGACGCCGTAGCCGATCAATTGAAAGATCCCGAACTCGACTCGGTGGTCGTGCTTCACGGCACCGACACGATGGAGGAAACTGCGTTCTTGTTGGACCTGCACCACGACGACCAACGCCCGGTGGTCTTCACCGGCGCGCAGCGCACTTTCGACCATCCCGAATCCGACGCTCGTTCGAATCTCGCCGCGGCGATCTCAGCCGGACTGGACATCTCGTCACACGGGCGTGGTGTCCTCATCGCCTTCGGCGGTTCGGTCCATCCAGCCGCAGGTACGCGAAAGTCCGATACGACGGCACTCGATGCCTTCCGCCGCGTGCACATCGATCCGCTCCTGCTGCGTACTCCCGAACCATTGCCGTGGCATCCGATTTCGGACACCCGCGTCGACATCATCGCCGTGTATCCCGGGGCAGACCGCGTACAGATCGACGCCTGCGTGCACGCCGGGGCGCAGGGACTTGTTCTCGACGGACTCGGTTCGGGAAATGCCAATCCGACGATAGTCGAGGCCGTACGAGACTGCGTAGGCGCTCACATTCCGGTAGCCGTGACAACTCGGGTGCCCTCGGGGCCAATCTCCCCGGTTTACGGTGGCGGTGGTGGCGGGCACGACTTGATCGCCGCAGGCGCTGTATTTTCCACCGATCTTCGAGCCGGGCAGGCACGTGTACTTCTGGCAGCCTTGTTGTCAGATCCGGATCTTGTGGGCCTGGAAAAGGTATTCGACCGCTATTCGAGGTTTGCTCGCACCCCGCCGTTCGGGCGGTAGAACTAGCGACACCATTCATTGTTCGAAATTCACTCCGCTAAATCAGGGACTTTGGTCCGAATATTCGACTTGGACGCTTATTTGGTGTCCGAATTGGGTAGTTTCACATCATCTAACTCGTTCAAAATTTCGATCCAGCGGTCACGTCCAGTGCAGCCAGTCGAACAGGAGTCGGATGAGCAGCCCATTTCGTGATGCCGCTGCAGTAACGCTCGACGCGTCTCACCGCGTCGGGCAAGCGCACGTGCCAGGCGCCGCACTCAACGGTCGTTTTCACCCGCCAACTGCCGTGAAAGGACTGGTCGCGCGTCCGCGCCTGCACCGCAAACTCACCGCATCCACTGCCACCAAAGGCTCAGGCCCCGGGCCTGTCGGGTTGCTCTCGGCTCCGGCCGGTGCGGGGAAGACCCTACTTCTGGCCGATTGGGCTCGCGAATATTCCCGAGCCTCCCCTGATGTTGCGCTGGCCTGGCTGACGTTGGCCGAGCGCGACAACAACGTGTCGATACTGTGTGAATCCCTCGCCGAGGCGATCGCGACCTCCGTCGATGCGGCCGGCCAGAGGCTCCCCGTGCAGACCGGATCCAGGCCGCCCGTCGAGCAGTGGCTCGCGCACTTTGCGGAAACCCTCGAAACGCACGAGCGCCGAACAACGTTGATCCTCGACGACGTTCACACCCTCCACGATCCGATGTCGATCGGTCTCCTCGATCGGATACTCACACAGACCCCGGGCAACCTGTCGATTATCGTTGCCGCCCGCTACGAACCACCGCTCACGTGGCATCGTCTGGCTCTCGACGGCCGACTCACCCGCTTTGCATCCACCGATCTCGCTTTCGATCGCTCCGAGATCACCGCGATATTCGGCGAGTACGACATCACGCTGCGCGACGACGAACTCGCAATCGTCGAGAACTTCACCAAGGGGTGGGGCGCCGTCGTTCGCCTGACCGCCGCGTTTCTGGCCGGCCGCAGTGACATCGGCGATGCACTGAACGAGTTCACGCACACACCCCGCCCGATCGCCGACTTTCTCGTCGACGAGGTACTGACGTCCTTGCCCGAACATGTCACCTCGTTCATGTTGCGAACATCGGTGGTCGATTCTTTCTCCGCCCAACTGGCGGAAACTCTGACGGACTCGAACGCTCTATCCGAGATCGACTCGCTGATTCAGTTCAACTTCCCCGTGACCCGTACCGATTCCGCCGACCACACAACGTGGTTCAGCTATCACCCTCTCTTGCGCGAGCACCTTCGGGCAGAGTTCCGTCGCGTCGATCACGTCGAGAGAAACCGCGTACACCTGCGAGCAGCAAGCTGGTTCGAAAGCAATCACTTCGAACTCGAGGCGCTCGAACTCGAGGTGTCGATCGGAGACCCACACCGCATTCTCGCGTTTCTCGAACGCTGCGGGCTGGGCCTCGTACTCGACGGGCACTGCGGGGACGTCGTGCGAGTCCTGGAATCGGTGTCGACGCAGGTTTCGGAATCCCCGATCACCCGACTGGTGCTGGCGGCGGCCGCCCTCCACTCCGGTGACGTGACCTCGGCGACCACGTGCCTCGATCTTCTCGAGGCAACTCATCCACCGATTGCAGAAGATCCATTGTTCCTGGCGATGAGCCTGGAAATCTCCTGCGTTACGGCGACTTCCGACAACGAGCCGCTGGCGGCACGTCTGGAGCGGCGTCAGAAAAGCACCCACTCCGACATCGAAGCCTACGCACACATGGAATTGGCGTCGGCACACTTACTGCGACGTGAGTTCGACAGGGCGACTGTCGAATACACTCAAGCCGTCGCACTCGGGACAATACGGGGCAGGGCGCGATTCGTCTTGAAGTCGCTGACCGGACTGGGCTACGTAGCTTCTCTCAGCGGAGACATCGGGGCGATGAGGGCTCACTCCGTCTACGCTCTCGACTACGCGGTCGAACATCGCATCACGACGACTGCGGAGTACGAGTTGTCCGCGTCGGTGGCCGCCTTTGCCACATATCTCTGCGCTTCGAGCGAACTCCCGTACCGCATCCCGACAATCGGAAACTACCGGAGCACAGACGTTCTCGGCGCCAGCGCGCCGGTGTTCGGGTGGCACTCCGTCGTAACCTTCGGCCTTCACAGTCTCGACGGCTCGACCGACCGACGCTCGACCGCCGCCGATGTTCGCGACGCGATGCTCAGCGCGATCGAATTACGTACCTTTGCGTTCGCGACCTTGGCTCTTCTACCACCCGTCGTCCACGCATGCCTTTCCGTCGGCGAAGTGGAATGGGCAGCGAGACTCGTGCGTGACGCAGCCGATCAATTCGGAGAAACGTCGGAGATACATCTCGCACGGGGTGCCGTCGCCTTCTCGTCCAACAAGTTCGCGGAAGCACTCGTCGAAGTTTCCGAAGCTCTCGGGTCCTCCGAAATCCCGTTGCTCGCACATCACGTCTACGCCTGGACACTCGAAGCCGGGATCCACGCTGCAACAGGTCACGAGCGCAAGTCGTTTCGCTCCCTCCACAAAGCGCTGCGCGCCGCGGAAGCCGGTAGCCTGCTACGCCCCTTCCTCGACTACGGCGCATCCCTGCGGCCGGTGTTCGACGAGTTCAGTGGACATTTCGGAGATCAAGAAGCATTTGCCGAACAGGTACGTAGCCGCATTCGCCCACAAGAATTGGTGAGTGCACCGATCCTCACGCCAGGCGAATACACCGTACTCCGTGAACTGGCTTCCGGAGACACCACCGAGTCCATTGCCGACACGCTGTTCCTTTCCGTCAACACCATCAAGACGCATCTTCGCGGGATCTATCGCAAGTTGGAAGTGAGCAACCGACGCGACGCGCTCAAGGCTGCGCGACGCGGCGGACTCATCTGAGCAAGACTGCTTCCATGCCCCCGAAGCTGTATTCCGATACGCGCGATCGATTGACCGTGTGGGCGAGACGTACACCCAGTCGACGGTTGGCGACTGATGCAACCATCGGGGTCTTCGAAGTCGGGCTCGTGGACAGCGCCATGACTTTGGCGGCCCAGGCCTTTACGTCATTGCTCCCGGTCATGATTGCAGCGTCGACCTTGGAGAAGCTGAAGCCGTTGGCTGATGCCGCCAAAGACGACCTCGGCGTCCAACTCCCCGACACCGTATTGACCAGTACCTCTACCGCGGCAGCGTTCGGGATTGTCGGCTTGCTCATGCTGCTGATCAGTTCCACGTCCTACGCTCGCGCTCTCGGCCGGATGTACGGACGGATCTGGAGCGTGCCGACGGCGACACTCCGTCAGGCGTGGCGGTGGTTCGCGGTAGTGTGCGTCGTGGCCGCGTCGGTGGTCGGTGCGGCCCTGTGCCGTGAACTGAATGGTGTTCCGGGAGTGGGCAGAGTCCTGGAATTCACAGCGGTCTACGTCGTGTGGGCACTCGTGTGGACAGCCGTGCCCATGCTGCTGACGGCCAATCGCATGACCACTCGAATGTGCGTCGGGTCAGGATTGCTCACCGCGACGGGCCTGACCGGACTGCACGTGGCCGGCACTCTTTTCCTCCCCCGAATGACAAAGACGTCGCAGGACGAGTTCGGTCTTCTGGGCGTGATGTTCACCGTCATCGGCTGGCTGTTCATCTTCTCGGCCATCGTGGTTGTCGCGTCGTCGATCGTCGGATCAGTGGCCAAAGATTCCGGTCCCCTGGGAATCTGGCTACGGACATCACGCTGAGGTGTTGTCTCGACCTGCAAGCGCTTTCGAGACGGTCGGATAGACGTCGACCTTCAGCGCGCCCTGGTCGGCACCGGACAGAACGTCGCGGAACTGCCCGATGTCGCGTGCCACTCGGAAGCTCACATTTCTGCGTGCCAACGAATCTCGAAGCTGAGCCAACATCTGCGCAGCGCTGACGTCGATGAACGGTGACGTCTCGGCGTCGAGAACGACCATGGTGGTGCCGGCGGTCACCAGACCGGTGATCTGATCACGCACGTGATCGGCATTGGCGAAGAACATCCCCGCTTCGACCCTGACCACTACGACGCCGTCGAGTGTCTTCAGATCAGGATGCCCACTGATGTCGACCCAGCGCGTGCCGTCCTTGGCCAGAGCGGCCACGTGCGGTTTGGAGACCCGATACAGGAGCAGCAACATCGAGACGGCGATTCCGATGATCAGACCGGGCAACGTGTCGAAGAGGAGAACCCCGAACATCGCCGCGATCGCCGCCGCGAAATCGGCCCGGGCAGCGTGCCCGTAGATACTGCCCAACCTCTTCGTCCACACCCGGTACAGCGCTGCGAGGGAGGAGAAATCGACCAGTTCGATCACTGCTGCGATGACCACAGCCGAGAGCGTCGCCTCTGGCAACTTCTCGAACAGGCCGGTGAGAAACAGCAGTGTCACCAGCGTCAGCGCCGCGACCACCAGTCCGCTGACCTGAGATTTGGCGCCCGCTCCTCCGTTGACGGCGGTCTTCGACAGGCTGCCGTTGACCACCATTCCCGAGCAGAGACCCGATCCGAGATTGGCCGCACCCAGTCCTGCCAGTTCACGATTGGCGTCGATGGTGTAGCCGGCTTTGGCCGCGTATGTCTTTGCAGCGCCAAGACCTTCGGCGAAACCGATGAGCAGAACGCCGACCGCAGGTCCGACCAGGTCGAGGTAGTCCTCGGCTCCCACACCACTCGGCAGACCCATCGACGGCAGGCCCGAGTCGATGTGTCCGACAATGTCGATGCCACGATCGTCGAGGCCGAACAACGCTACTGCGGTAATGCCCAGCAGCACGACGAGGAGCGAACCCGGTACGAGCGGAAGCCATCGCTTGACGCCCAGGACCATTGCCAGGCTGAGCAATCCGATGATCACGGTCGGTAGGTCGACCTCACCCAGTTCCTTCACCACTGTCCACGTCTGGACGAAGAAGTTTCCCTCCCCCTTGTCCACGCCCAGGAGTTTGGGTACTTGACCGATGATGATCGTGAGCGCCAGACCGACGATGAATCCCTTGAGAACCGGCTCGGAGATGAAGGACGCGATGAATCCGAGGCGCATGAATCCTGCGAGCAGTCCGACGAGCCCGGTCACGATCGCCAATGCCGCCGACAGCGCGATGAATCGGCCGTCGTTTCCTGAAGCCAATGGCGCAATCATCGCCGCGGACAACGCTGCGGTCGCCGACATCGGCCCGACGATCAGATGGCGCGAACTGCCGGCTGCTGCATACAGAATCAATGACGGAACCGCAGCATAAAGCCCGACCACCGGCGGAACTCCGGCGATGGTGGCGTACGCGAGCGCTTCCGGAACAAGGACAGCCCACACCGTAAGGCCCGCAATGATGTCGGGGCGAAGCCAAGCGCGTTGATAGTCGGACAACGATCCGAAGACCCACCAGGTCCGCGTGTGCGGAGCACTCATAGTCCTTGCACCCCTTTACTGATCTGCATCGCCGCGATCAGGACGAGGAGCCCGACGTTCAGCAAGTGCGTGTTGGTGGCTATCCAGGTGCGGATCTTCAGCAGCGGTTCGGTTGCCTCGTCCTTCTTGATCAGCAGGAGGGCAACAGGTACCGCGACCGAGGTCACGGACACCAACGAGAAGATCACGGCCGAGACGATCTGCGACGTCGGTGCCACGGTGCTGAGACGAAGGTTCATCGCTGCTGCGATGGCACACGACATGTCGATGGGGTTGAGAACGAACAGCGCGAAACCGAGCACACCGGATCGCATTGGTTGGAAGTGCTCAACCGATTGCAGCATCTTCGGCAGCTGAGGGGCCGCAGCCACAACGTCGCCAGGGGCAACTGCAGCCGCCATCGCCTGAACCCCGCGACGACTGCGTGAGTAGACGAACCAGGCACCCGCCAGCAGAGTTGCCCCGAGAACGAGATGGATGATGGGCACCCACAGCGGAGGGTGTGTGCGCTGATGAACCTGGAGTGCGGTCAAGATGACGTACGAACCGGCCAGCGCGACAACTATTCCGAGATACCACCCGATCAGGTACGCAATGCTGTTGATACGCGCTCGTTCGGAAAACAGTACGGCCACAACGGCGACAACCGCCAGCGGGCTCATGATGATCCCGAGCGCCAGCGGGATCTGTTGCAGTAGCAGCGATCCCATAACTACCTCCAGTTGTCAGAGACCGCCGATGCCCTTGCCGATGAGAACAACACCGATAACCAGGATCAACACACTCATCACCGTGGCGTTGTTTTCCTGCAACCACACCTTCAGCTTGGCCAGCGGACCACGCAGTCGCTCCGCGGCAACGAGGTAGCCGATCACGGGCACGCACACTGTGCAGGCCGCGATGATCGTGAAAACCAGAATGGCGACAACAACTTCTCCGGAGCCCAATGACGCGGATCCGATCGAGATTCCGGCCGCGATACACATCATCAGATTCTTCGGATTGATCGCAGCCAGAGCGAAGCCCAAGCCGAGGCCTTTGACAGCGGTCATGTCATCGATGGCGTGCATCCACTTCGGGGTTTCGTGCTCGCCTCCGCGTCCGCGCCATTGCTTGACTCCGAACGCAAGAAGCAATACACCCAACGCCAGCTTGATCCACGACACTGTCGCTGACGGATCACCTTCGGAGTCACCGAGCTTGCTGGACAGAAGCACGAAGATCACGGTGGCGACGACGATTCCCAGTATCCAGCCCAGCGCGAACCCGACGCTCGTGCTGCCGGCACGCTTGGACAACAACATCAAGATTGCCGCGATGATCGGGATCGGCGATACCGCAACGCCGACCGCGAGGGGTAACAGATCCCCGATGACAGATCCCATGCCGACCTCTTCTCTCTCCCGGTCGACACTAGGGGTGGCGACTCTACGGAGCCTCACACAAAAGGGATGAACGGACCCGCGACGACATTCACCCGTAGGGGATGACGCCCCGAGCGCGTACGGGAGTAAGACTGGATCCCACGGATGCGGAGTCCTGGATCGGGCAGCGACGCCGATTGCACTTGACGACATGCGATTTCGAGGCTCGGAGCGCTGCCTTCTCGAACCTCATGGCCCTACGAAATGGAGCGGATACTGATGAATGCTCCCACTCGGTATCAATTCCTCATCGACGGCGAAGTGTCGGACCGCGTCAAGGCCGCATTTCCTGAACTCAGTGTCGCCAGTGCCGCCGGCGGGTTCACCAGTTTGTACGGACCCGTCGCGGACCACACGGCTATGCGGAGCATCATGGCCCGTCTCGATTCCCTCGGCCTGACCGTCGCCGAAATGCGTCGACTCCCAGACTGATCCGAGCCACACCCTGTCGAAATGTCCCACGCACGAGCGATGGTCCCGACCGAGTCGACTCGGTCGGGACCAACTGCTCTCGGGTTGTTCGGTGCCTAGACTCTGTCCCTGTCCCAGGTCGCGACCGCCCAGATCACAACGACATCGAGCGCGATGACCAGGATCGACCACAGTGGGTAATACGGCATCCACAAGAAGTTGGCGATGATCGAGAGCGACGCAATGACGATTGCCGCCGCCCTGGCCCACACTGCACCGGTGAAGAGGCCGAGGGCCACCACGATCCCGATGATGCCCAAGATGATGTGGATCCAACCCCACGTCGTGATGTCGAACTTGTACGTGTAGTTGATACCCACGACAAACAGATTGTTGTCGGCAACGGCCGCGATGCCCTGAAGCAGAGCGACAATGCCTGCGGTGAGCAGCAGAATTGCTGCTGCAAACGTCGTACCTACCGCGAAACCCTGCCGGACAGGGTGATTCGCGGGTTCCCGCGGTGGAGCAGTCATCAGCGTTCCTTTCGACAGAATGCACTTCCCTTACTCAGTCTCGAGGGGCTGGAAGGCGAAAACATCACCCGTCGCGGATGAACCGCAGGTCACCGACCCGTACCCGTTTGCCGGGATCGCAAACCAGGCCTGACACCCTTTTCCTCGACTGAACACAGGCTGTGGCGTACTTGTGGGGGTGTTCACTCAGCTGAACCTGTGCCCACTCAGCAGTAGTCGCACTCGTCATCGCTCTCCGGCACGTCTTCGACGTTCAGCCGGGTGGGTGGACGCGGATGCATGACCGCTTCACGGTTACGGCCCCCTTCGGGGCGCTCGGACACCTGGCGCTGAGGTTGGCTGTCGGCCCGTATCTGCGGCGCCTTCTCGAGCAACGCGCCGCGCACATCAAGGGCCGCGCAGAAGTCGGCACGCCTTTCATCGAGTGAACACCCGCTCTGACGCACCGCAGCGAGTGCTCACTCGACAAAACCTGTGTTCACTCAGCAGCAGTCGCACTCGTCACCGCTCTCGGGCACAGCCACAACCGGGCAGCACGGATCGCCCTTCCACGCGTTGATGCCTTCTTTCACCGCGATGACGGCGATGACCAGTGCAGCAATCGGATCCGCCCACGACCAGCCGAGCAGCGAGTTGAGCAGCAAACCGACCAACAAGACAGCAGAGAGGTAAGTGCAGAGCAGCGTCTGCTTCGAATCCGCGACCGCCGACAGCGAACCCAACTCCCGACCGGCTCGGCGTTGCGCATAGGACAGGGCCGGCATGATCGCCAAACTCACCGCAGCCAAGAGTATTCCGACGCTCGTGTGCCAAGCTTCCCCCAGACCGAACAGCGACCGAATCGCGTCGAACGAGACGTACGCAGCGAGCCCGAAGAACGAGAATGCGATCACTCGCAGTGCCGTCTTCTCACGGCTCGTCGGATCCGGCGCCGAGAACTGCCAGGCAACAGCTGCCGCCGAGGACACTTCGATCACCGAATCGAGGCCGAAACCGAACAGTGCTGCGGACGACACTCGTGTGCCCTCCGCCATCGCGATGATCGCTTCGACGACGTTGTAGCTGATCGTGATCGCCACGAAGATGCGAATTCTTCTCGACAAGAGCGCACGCCGGTCAGTCGAGAGCCCGACACCGTCAACGGGCGCAACCATCAGCAGCACCCCTCTGATTCGCTGTCCGGGCAGTACGACGGATCCACCGCGAGTACGACCCCGAGCAGGTCGTCGAGGGCCCGACCGATATGTACATCGGCGAGTTCGTATCTGGTCCGGCGCCCTTCCGGGACGGCCACCACCAAGCCGCAACCGCGCAGGCAAGCCAGATGGTTGGACAGCTTCTGCCTGGTCACAGCCAGTGTTTCAGCGAGGTCGGACGGATACCGCGGGGCGGTCTTCAGTTCGAGCAGTATCCGTGTCCGAGTCTCGTCGGACAGTGCATGCCCGAACCTCGCAAGCACCGCCACGTTGGTCACCACATCTACGCCCTCGATATCCATACGTGCGACAGTACATCGAAAACTGGATTCAGAAAACGATGAACTCCGATGGTTCAAGATCCCACCATCGGGTAACGCAAGCGTGAAGCCACCCAACCAAGCGAACACCGGGAGCCCACATCCGATGAACCGTACAAAAGTCGACGACCACGTAGCGCTGGCCGAACTACCGACAACCGGAAGCATCTTCCAGGCCTCGTGGCCGGTGCGTACGGGTGACATCCACACCGACAAACAACTGCGCCTCGACGCGATCGCGCGCTACCTCCAAGACGCGGGCTTCGATAATCTCGTCGACCGCGGCGCCATGGATACACACCCGCTGTGGATGGTACGAAGAACGGTGATCGATGTACTCGAACCGGTCGTCTGGCCGGATCGAGTTCACCTGCAGCGCTGGTGTTCAGGCCTGTCGAACAAGTGGTGTTCGATGCGAGTTCGCATCAGATCCGATGGCGGCGGGTTGATCGAAACCGAGGCGTTCTGGATCAACATCGACCCGAAGACGGGAATGCCGGCATCCATCAGTGAGAAGTTCACCGCCGCCCTGGCATCGACGGCCGTGGACCAGCATCTTCACTGGCGTCGGTGGATCGACCCGACCCCGGACACGACGCCGTCAGCGGATACGCCGTTCCCGTTGCGCTCGAGCGATTTCGACCCCTTCGATCACGTGAACAACGCAATCTACTGGCAGCCCGTGGAAGATGCGCTGCCCGACAGATTACGAAGCGGGCCCTTTCGCGCGATCCTCGAGTACACCCAGCCCATCAAGAGAGGTGAGCAGGTGAGCGTGCGAACCGGCACGAACACGCTGCACATCGACGCAGGCGACGAGGCACGTGCGTCGGCGCGGTGGTTCGCCTTGTCTCCGAAGAGCAACGATCAGGGGTGAAGTTTTCCGAATCCCACGACGGCAGAGTCGGATTGCCAGTCCAGATCATGAACCCGCACCTTGCCGAACTCGTTGCCGCCAACCGTGACCGCAGAGTTGCCGTCCACTGCCACAACGATGTTGGTGTGCTGACCGACCCATCTCGAACTGTCGTAGATCACCACATCACCCACATTCGGGGTGTACCCGCTGCCGTTCTCGGCGTACGCGCCGATCCCTTGGTAATACTCCTGCAAGGTGTACACCCCCGGGATGCGCCAACTTCCGGAGTTCGGGTTGGACAACGGTCGACCCGCTTCCCTCATGATCCAGCTGACAAAGTCGGCGCACCACTCTTCGTCGATGCCGTCGGAATAGAAGGTGCCCGGACGGTCCTGCTCATGCTCGGATTGCAGTAGCTCGAGCACCCGACCTTGATCAGACGTGAGCGCACTCGCGTCCACCGCCGGGAACTCAGCCGTGTCCCAGGGCAGGTACCGCGATGGTGCGATCGCGACGACCACCACCCCAACCACGATCACGACGCCGAGCACCCCGGCAATCCAGAGCACGATGCGGCGTCGGCGGTTCGATTCGGCAGGACTCACCCTTACGAGTGTGCCAGCCTGCCGCGGACCGAATCGCCAACCACCCCGATGACCTGGCAATTCTCACCAAATTCACACGAATGTGCCACCAAACTATTGCGGTGGCACCAAAGTGGTGCCATAGTGATGCCATGGACTTGACACCGTACGTAGACAACCTTCGCCACGAACTCGCGGTGGCGGCCGAAGCAGGCGGAGAAGACGCAAAGGCACTCGCCGATCGTTTGACCGCACCGCTGGAATCAGCAGTGCGACTCACCCTTCTCGACGCATTGTCTGCGGCAGCCGCCGAGATCACGCGTGACCTCGCCCCGGGTTCGGTGGACCTGCGCCTGCGGGGACGCGAACCCGAATTCGTGGTGGCACCAGCCATCAGTGAACCGGTTCCAGCCCCCGTCGAAGAGGACCCGACTCCGGCACCGCGCCCCGTCACGGAGTCCGACGACGCCTCGATGACTCGAATCAACTTGCGGCTGGGGCAAGACCTCAAAGACCGGATCGAGGCGGCGGCCCGGGAAGCCGGTATCTCCGTCAACGCGTGGCTGGTTCGCTCGGCTGCAACGGCTCTGGAAGGCGGCGCGAACAGAAGCACTCCGAGACAGCGCACGTCCCAAGGTTCCGAAAGCTTCAGCGGCTGGGTGCACTGACACCGGCTTCATCTTTCGCACCACCCTCTTTCATCAACCGAGACAACCTCATCGGGAGTATCACCATGCCTACATTCAGCACACCTGACCCCATCACCTTGAACTTCGACGTGGCAGTCGCACAAATCCGGATCACGGCGAGCAGCCGCAACGACACTGTCGTGGAAGTGTTGCCCAGCAACTCGTCTCGCGAGGTCGACGTTCGAGTCGCCGAACAAACGCGCGTCGAATTCGCAGGTGGCCGGCTGCAGATCAAGACTCCGAAACAGCGCGGCCTCGGCATCTTCGGGAAGACAGGATCTGTGGACATCTCCGTTCAGCTTCCCTCCGGCTCGGAACTCGAAGGCACTGCCGCAGTTGCCAACCTCCGTAGCGAAGGCACTCTCGGACGATCACGGGTGAAGGTTTCCGCGGGCGATTGCACACTGGAAACCACCGGGCCGCTCAACGTCAGCACCGGGGCCGGCGCGATCATCGTCGAGCACGTGGCCGGTGACATCGACACGAGCACCGGGTCCGGAAGCATCCGCATCGGCCGCGTCGACGGCAACGCGGAGGTCAAGAACTCCAACGGCGACATCAACATCGGCACGATCACCGGCGCACTGAAGGCGAAGACCGCCAACGGCAGTGTCGCCGTCGAGCACGCCGAATCCGACGCGAGCGCCGCAACCGCCAACGGCGACATCCGTTTCGAGACCATCGAGAGTGGAGTCGTATCCGCCAAGACGGCCGCCGGGCGAATCCATATCGGCGTTCGATCCGGCACCGCCGCACGATTCGACGCTCATACGTCCTTCGGCCGCGTCGACAACCAGATGAATGCCACGCACGGTCCGGCTTCCACTGAACGCCGGGTAGACGTCCGGGCACAAACCAGTTACGGCGACATCGTCATTCGACGTTCGGAGCCTCGAGAAGAATCCAACAAGAAGATCTAGCGAAAGGAACGCTGATGTCCCGTAAACCAGCCATCACCGCGACGGGCCTGAAGAAGGCCTACGACGACAAGACGGTACTGGACGGAATCGACATCTCCGTCGACCGCGGAACCGTCTTTGCGCTCCTCGGCCCCAACGGCGCCGGCAAGACCACCATCGTGGAAATTCTCTCGACCCTCGTTCCGGCAGACGGCGGCAACATCCGCATCGCCGGGTACAACCCTTCCGACGATCCCGACGCGGTGCGTTCGCGCATCGGCGTCACCGGGCAGTTCTCAGCGGTCGACGACTATCTGTCCGGTGAGGAAAACCTTCTCCTCATGGCCGACCTGCACCATCTCGGCAAGGACGAACGTCGAACGCGCACTGAAGAACTCCTGAAGAAGTTCGATCTGATCGACTCCGCGGACAAGCTGGCGTCGACCTACTCGGGCGGCATGCGTCGACGGCTCGACCTGGCAATGACGTTGATCGGACGACCGGAGATCATCTTCCTGGACGAGCCCACCACCGGCCTCGACCCCCGAAGCCGACGCACCATGTGGCAGATCATCCGGGAGTTGGTCGAGGGCGGTGTCACCATCTTCCTCACGACCCAGTACCTCGAGGAAGCTGATCAACTGGCCGACCACATCGCCGTCCTCGATCAGGGACGGATCGTCGCCCAAGGTACGGCAGCGGAACTCAAACGGCACATCCCCGGCGGCCACATTCGTCTTCACTTCTTCGACCGAGATCAGCTCGATTCTGCTGCAGCTGTTTTCGACGAATCATCACGTGACGATGCCGCCTACGTCCTCCAGGTCCCCAGCGACGGGGGTGTCCGCTCGCTGCGCTCTCTTCTCGACCAACTCGACGCTCACTCGATCGACGTCAAGGAACTCTCCGTGCACACACCCGACCTGGACGACGTGTTCCTGACTCTGACCGCCACCGAAAGGACCGACGCGCGATGACCACCATGACGCTTGCCTATCAGGACTCGAAAACCATGCTGCGTCGCAGCATTCGACACATCCTTCGATATCCGTCGATGACGGTGATGCTCGTCGGAATGCCAGTCGTTTTCCTACTGCTGTTCGTCTACGTGCTCGGCGGAACGCTCGGGAACGGCCTCGGCCCCGGCGGTGGCGGCCGAGCCGAGTATGTCAATTACGTTGCACCGGCGATTATTCTGATGACCGTGGCATCAGCGGCACAAGGTACTGCCATCTCCGTCGCAACCGATATGACCGCCGGGATCATTGCACGATTCCGAACGATGGCGATCACGCGCACGTCCGTCCTGACCGGTCACGTTCTCGGCAGCCTCCTTCAGACGATCGTGAGCCTCGTTGTCGTCATCGCCGTAGCGATAGCCGTCGGCTTCCGGCCCACTGCAGGCTTCGTGGAGTGGGCCGCGACGTTTGCACTCCTCGTCTCGGTCTCCATCGCCATGATCTGGTTGTCGGTCGCCTTCGGCCTCGTCAGCAAGAGTGTCGAGACGGCCAGCAACCTTCCAATGGTGTTGATCCTCTTGCCGTTCCTGGGAAGCGGCTTTGTCCCCACCGACTCGATGCCGACCGTGTTGCGATGGTTCGCCGAGTATCAGCCGTTCACTCCGATCATCGAGACTCTTCGAGGACTTCTTCTCGGCGAAGCCATCGGAAACAACGCGATACTCGCGATCGGATGGTGCGTCGCAATCACCTTCCTCTCCTACCTCTGGGCACGGAGTTTGTTCAACCGACGCCCGGTGCGCTGACCTCGAAACACACGATCTTCGAGAACAGGTACGGTGTCGCTGTCGTCGAGTTCCGAGGCGATGGCGACGTCGTGTGGAAACCCCATGGCGATCAACTCACGTCCTGAGGCACAGTCCCGCAGGCGGTCCTCGTACGAATCCGCCACCGCCGCCCACGCATCCGCCGCCATCCGAGCCTCGGGCGATACGTGGCCGTCCCAACCAGCAGCGGTCAGCGCCGTGACAACCGCACCGGCACCCCACAGATCCTCCACCGCCGGGCGCAACTCTCCACCGGGCCACTTCTCCCCGGATGCGACTATCGCAACCCGCGATCCCGGACCATGTTCGTGCACAATCCAATCCGCGACGGCATAAGCGTTCCTCAAGGAAGCGCCGACACACACCGCAACCTCGGACGCCAACGCAAACGCGATAGTCGACCCGTTCGGAGACGGCAGCACCAGCCGACTTGGCGCCTCGGTCTCGCGAATCGTCTTGGGAGACAGACTGATCTGACCCTCTCTGGCCACACTTCGCCGTACAGCCAGAACCGCATCGGCATCACGCGCGTAGTCGACCGCACTCTCGTCATTCCAGGAAAAGGGAAGTACGTCGATTCCCGCGTCGGCGGCAACGCTCAGCGTCGTCGTGAACGAGAGAACGTCTACCACCACTGCCACATCGACGCCGGCAGCAACCGCTTCGGCGCCGCGCAACCCCCAGTCGAATCGAAGTCCGTAATCGAGTTGGCGATGCTCCGGATTCATCGCACCAGCATCTCAGAAACGAATCAGCTTGTCCGGCACGCGCAAGTCATCGTGCTCGTACAGTGCTCGCACGGCAACGGGATCGTCGGCGGCGCACACCGCGGCGACATCGTCCAACAGTAGGTCGTAGTCGGCGCCTGTCTTTCCGTCGTAGGCGTCCGTCATACGACCCCACTCGTCCCACGGCAGAGTTTCGACCTTGTTCATCGCGGCAAGATCCTTCACTGCGTTGCCGCGGATCTCGGCCGGCCCCCAGTTCTCGGTGCCGTACACCCCGAACTGGGACCCGTCGATCACGCCGCGTCGATACGCCAGCCACGCCTCACCACCACTGAGGAATTCTCCCGGCTGCAGATCATGGGCGCGAGGAAGGACGTTTTGTCCGAGGATCTCCGAATCGATGCGGATCCACCGCTTGCCGGCGTCGTCCCAGTACTCGGTGATCCAGTGGTCCACGCCCTGTCCCGGTTGAAAGTAGGTGGCAAAACCACAGCGGACGCGAGCGGCAATTCCGCGATAGCGCAGAAACGCACAACTCAAAACAGCAAAGTGCCGACAGGTTCCGACGAGCCGCTTGTCGGGTTCTCGGGCGGAGGTCACCGGTGCCGGATCGAGCGCAAGCAGGCGTTGAAGCAGAACGCTTGCCGGCCGGATCTGGTTTTCGTCGAATCGGTCGGCAGGCAGATTCAGCGACTGAGCATCGGTGGGTTGGACCACCAGGTACGGCACTACCCGGCATATTTGCATGGGGTCGGTGGGGAGCGACTCGAGGGCGAGCATGTCCACCCCGTCGATGCGGGTGAACGGTCCTGCTGATGTGTAGTCGAGAACCGCCGTCATGGGCGGAGGTTAACAAACACTGCCGACACAGCAACTCCACTATGGTTAGGGTCCCATAACCATGAAACCCGAGGTTGCCGTGAACCCTATGTTGAGCCGCCGTGCCATGCTGTCCGTCACTTTCGCAACAGCAGCCGGTTTCGCCCTTGCTGCCTGCGGCGACAGTGCGAAGGACGAATCCACTCCCGGCACCGAAGGTGCTCACGCCGAGGCCAACGCCTTCCCGGTGACGATCGACCACAAGTTCGGCTCCACCACCATCGAGCAGGCACCCAGCCGCATCGCAGCGGTCGGTATCGGCGACGCGGACGTTTTGCTTTCCCTCGGGCTGACGCCCGTCCTGGTCCCGGTGTGGAAGGGATCGACCGACGACGGAATCGGCGTCTGGGCCGACTCCGCAGTCCAGGGCGCCGAGCCGACGCCATTGGCCAACGCCACCACCGATTTCGACATCGAAACGATCGTGGCTGCAGCGCCTGACCTGATCATCGCCGTCAACAACGCGATCGACGAGGATCTGTACAAGCAGCTCAGCGCCATCGCGCCGACGGTGCTGCACGCCGCCGATCAGACGGATTGGGTTCTGCCCTGGCAGGAAGTCACGACCCGCATCGGTACGGCTGTGGGCGTTCCCGCGCAGGCAAAGAAGGAGGTCCAGGAAGTCGAAGACCTCATCGTTCGCACCCGCGCGGAGAACCCCCAGTTCGAAGGCAAGACAGCAGCTCTCGTCATTCGCTGGAGCGACGGAAATCTGCGAGCGTTCAGCCCCGAGGCAGCGCGGGCTCAGCTGCTCACGCAATTGGGATTCACGGCGCCTGCCGCACTGAAGGATCGGTTCGCGGGCAAGCTGAACTACGAGATCTCCGCCGAGAACTACGACCTCCTCGAGTGCGACTACCTGCTCTTCGACAACTACGAGAAGGCTCGCGCCGAGATGGAGTCGCAGCCGGCGTTCACCAATCTGAACGTGGTCGAGACCGGAGGCCTGATCAGCTTGGACCCCATCGTCAGTGACGCGGTGTCCATGCCGAACCCACTCACCATTCCGTTTGTGCTGGAAGATTTCGTCGCAAAGATCAATCAGACGATCGCTGGTCGATAACTTTCGTTCGGCCTGACCACACCCACAACACCACAGCCGACACGGCCACGCAGAGCGCAACGATCACCCATGGTGACGCCGGCGCTGCGTGGCCGTTGTCGACGAGGTCGTACACGAATCCGACTCCCACGGTTCCCAGGAGCGCGAGCAGACCGCCGATCGTGTTGAGCATGCCGAAGTGCGCTCCGAGGTTGCTTTCACGACCGAGGATCGCGATGGTGTCTCGCATCGGCGGCACCATCAACATCTGTCCCAGGTGCAGCAGCCCGATCCACACCGCCAGACCGACTATCTGCGTCGACGCCGAAGCTGCGGAGTCGACGCCGGTGACCAGCGGAACCAGGAACGACACCGAAATGAGCACAAGCCCGAAGGTGATCGCGCGCCGATGCCCGATGCGGTGGGCAACCGCGACCGTCGGTCCCTGCCCGACGATCACCAACACCGCCGCGCCCACGTAGAACCATCCCAGCGCCGACTGCGAACCGATTCCGCGCTCGAGCTGTTCCGGAAGCATCAGGTACAGCTGGCTGTACGCAACCAGCTGAAAACTGCAGAGCGTCGCGAAGAGCAGAAAGTTGTTGTTGGTCAGGACGCTTCGCCAGACGTCGCGCAGCGTATAGGTCGACACCGGGCCGTCGTGGGCATCGCCCGGTCGGGGGAACCAGATGAAGAACCCGACCCACATGATCGCGAAGAGCAACGCGGCGCTCGACGCCGTCCACGAGAACGGAAACATCAGGAGAGCAGCTCCCAGCGCCGGACCGATCACTGTTCCCAGGCGGCTGCACATCTGTTCCACTGCAAACAAATCGGTACGACGCATAACTCCGGCGGACTCGAGTTCGCGTCCGTACTCCGCGTTGGCCGACTCCACTGCGGGCGCGAAGAGCGCGGCAGCAAAGCCGACCAGGAGCACGCCGACGATCACGGCGCTCATGCTTTCTGCCAGACCGAGCATCAGAAAACCGACTACACGAACGGCTATGCCCAGCAGGATGATCGGACGCTTGCCGAACCTGTCGGCGAGGCTTCCACCGATGAAGAACATGCCCTGCTGACTGAACATCCGCAATCCGAGGACGAGGCCGACAATCCAGGCCGCAAATCCGAGGTCCTCCGAAAGGTGCACCGCCAGAAAGGGGACAACCAGATAGAACCCGATGTTGAACAGCACCATCGAGAGGAGGAGCAGCTTCACCACCGGCGGCAGGACACGAACCTTTGCGAAGGTCTTGTTACCGGGGAAACGCTCACTGAGTACCACGATCAGAAGACTATTGCCCGCACGGCGTTCTGTGGAAATCTGCCATTTTACAATTGGTTAACTGTCCGTTTAGGTAGCGATGGTAATCATCTTCCGGGGGTTCGAGCACACGACAACGAGAGCCGGGATTTGATGAATGGATTGACGCGCCGCCAGATGGTCAAGGCGATGGCGGTAGCCGCGGGCACAGTCACCGCGAGCGCATTTACATTGGGTGCCAATACCTCCGTCGCGGGGGCGAGCCCCGCGCAGGAGATCAAAGTGCTCTCCCTCAACACCTGGCACGGCGGAACCAAGATCAACGGTGGCCTGCAGCTGATCGCCGACATGATCATCTCGACACAGGCGTCGATAGTACTCCTGTCGGAAGCCGGCACTGCGACAACTGCATTGGCGGACATGCTGACCAAATCAGGAACCACCTTCTACGGAGCAGCGTCCTCCGACGTGGGGATTCTCTCCAAGTTTCCGATCGAGGAAACAGCCGACCTGAACTCGATGATCAAGGCAGTCGTGACGGTCGACGGCAAACAAATCGCCGCCTACTCGGCACATCTGGCCTACACGTCCTACGCGACGTATCTACCGCGCGGATACGGCGCGGGTGTTCCCAAGCCCGGAGAGTTCTCCGAGTTCGGTTGGAACAAGATGCCGTCCGGTCCGGTCACGGACCCCGAGACGGTTCAGCGTGTGAACATCAATTCGGGACGACCCAAGGCAATTTCGACGTTCGTCGACGATGCGGCAAAAGAACGGGCCAAGGGCAGATCCGTCATCCTCGGTGGCGATTTCAACGAACCGTCGGCCCTGGATTGGACCGACAGCACGCGAAATCTGTTCGACCACAACGGTGTAGTCGTTCCTTGGGAATCCACCCGCCTGCTCGACCAAGCCGGATTCGTCGACGCTTACCGCAGTAAGTACCCGAACCCGGCCACACACCCGGGCTTCACCTGGCCGTCCGACAATCCCGACGTCGACACCTCACAGCTCACCTGGGCACCCGAGGCAGACGAACGCGATCGGATCGACTACATCTTCGCCGACCGCGCTTCCGACCTGAAGCTGGGATCCGTCGGGATCATCGGCCCGCGAAAGACGATCGTGCACAACAAAAGAGTGGAGGAGAACTCCCAGGACAACTTCATCGCTTCACCGACGCCGTGGCCGACCGATCACAAGGCCGTTCTTGCGACGTATCGTTTTGCCAGCTTCGGCGGCGGATCATCGACCGGTTCGTGGAGCGGTTCCTGACAGGGCATCTCGTAGCCACTCGATCATCATCGGCGTCAACTCGGGCAGCTTGGTCACTGCGCAGTGCCCCGCATCCGGGATGACGTGTACCTGCGTGTTCGGGCGCTCCTCGAAGAGAGTGGTGTCGGAGAGCGGGATGTGAACGTCGTCGGCCCCGTTGACCACAAGCATCGGGGTCCGGCCGTCGTCGGCGGTCATCAAGACACTGCGATCGAAAGCACGCAGACCCTGTACCAGCGCCTCTTTGGTTGCCGGTGCATCGAAACCCAGTGCGTTTCCGACGATGTCACCCATGCCGTAGACCAGGCGCTCCGCGTTCGCGGTCTCGAACGCGCCCTTGACCGGGGCGCCGATGTTGATCACCGCATCGACGGCGCCGGTCAACCCCGACCGCACGGCGAAGTTGCCACCGAAGGAGACTCCCAGGTGTGCCACCTGGCCATTGCCGAGGGCGCGAGCCGTCGCCACCAGTCCGTCGATCACCTCGTCACCGAAAGCGTCGAGAGGAACCGGTGATTCACCAGTTCCCGGCTGGTCGAAAGCAACAACAGTCACTCCGGCGTTCTTCGCGAACGCACTGACCAACGGATGCATGTCCATCTTCCAGCCGTCGACGCCGCCGCTGAGCAACAGGACGGGTGCATCCTCGTACCTCCCGTCCACGGAGAGAATGTGCACCGGTAGCTCGATCTCGCCGGATCGGTAGGGCAGGGACAGGATTCGACGCTCGAACTCGAGCCCGAATCCCGGTGCTGCCTTGACGTATTCGTCCACCTGATTCTGCAGGGCCCGGCGCCGCGAATCGTTGGCCAGGACGGGGAACTTGGCGATTCCGTAGATCATCGCCGCGAGTGAATGATTGCCGGCCGCGGAGTACTTTGCTGCCAACGCCGACCACTCGTACGACCAACCACCCGGCGCGTCGGCCCAGGTCGAGTGGATGGACGCGCGCAGTTCCTCGAGATCCGAGACGGGGAGCCCGAAGCTCAGAAACTGTCCTGTGCGCTCTTCGAAGAGGCCTCGGTGATCGACAGGAAATTCGTATGACATGGGAAAACACCCCTCAATTCATCTCTAATGCAACGATCAGTTGCATTAGCTCAGTGAACCACGTGCCTCCAGCTAACACAACACCTTGTTGCGATAAGGTTGACTCATGACTTCGACACCACAACGGCCCGGAGGGCGTAGTGCCAGGGTGCGCGAGGCCGTCCTGGCAGCCACGGCGGCCGAATTGTCCGAACGCGGATTCGCCGCGATGACCATCGAGGACATAGCCACCCGCTCCGGAGTCCACAAGACCACGATCTACCGGCGGTGGAGCACGCTGTCCCAGTTGGTGGCCGACGCGGCCGTCGAGGTATCGGCAACCACCGTCCCCATCCCGGATACCGGTTCCATCGAATCCGACCTGCGCGAGATGGCCAGATCGATAGTCGCACTGGTGACCAGCGAGTCAGGCGGCGCGTTGGTGGCTGCACTGTTCTCCGATGCGGTCCGCACGCCCGAGGTCGCGAGACTCAAGCGCGAGTTCTATTCCGCACGTTACGAACTGGCAGACATCGTCGTTCGCCGAGCAGTCGAGCGCGGGGAGATCTCCGAGCAGGTCTCGGCCGCTGATCTTCTGGCGGCCGTCGCCGCACCCATCTACTATCGCCTGCTGGTCGCCGATCTACCCGTCGACCAGTCGGTTGCCGATCGTGCTGCTGCCGGCGCGCTCGCTGCGGCCCGCGCCGGGGCACTCGATCAGGCCGAATGAGCCAGTGAATTCAGCGCTTCCACGATTGCCTCGTTGAATCCGCTGCCGCCATGCCCGGCGCCGTCGAGTACCACCAACTCACTACCCGGCCAACGCCGGTGGATCGCCCAGGCAGTGTCGAGTGGCCCGGAAATGTCATACCGTCCGTGCACGAGAATCGCGGGAATCTCAGCGAGACGGTCCATTCCGTCCAATATCTGATTCGGCGCCAGGAAGCAGTCGTTACCCCAGTAATGCGTAACCAGCCTGGTCATCACCCGGCGGAAGTCCGGATTCTGGTATCGAACACTCGGAGTCCACCCCGGCATCAGCGACACGTGCACGTCTTCCCAACGGCACCACTGCAACGCGGCATTCTCGCGCACAACAGGATCCGGATCGGCAAGCAGTCGCGCGTACGCCGCGGGGAGGTTTCCGTCACGCTCGTCCACCGGCAACGGCGCCACGAACTCTTCCCATTCACGCGGAAATACCCGGCCCATGGCACGGGTGATCCACTCGATTTCGACCCTCGTCCCGCCGGTGATCGCGCCCAGGGCCATCGCTTGCACCCGCGCGGGAAACGCCTGCGCGTACACCAGACCCAAACTCACGCCCCAGGAAAGTCCCGTCACGATCCATCGCTCGATACCGAGATGCTCACGAAGACGCTCGATGTCTTCCACAATGTGCGCCGTGGTGTTCACGGTCAGATCGACGTCCGGACTGCTCGCTAGCGGAAGACTGCGCCCACAGCCTCGCTGATCGAACAGAACTGCGCGAAAGACTTCGGGATCGAAGAAACGCCTGGCGCCGACAGTGCATCCCGAACCGGGACCGCCGTGGAGGTAGAGAACCGGAATGCCCGCAGGATTGCCGACTGTCTCCCAGTACAGACTCTGACCATCCGCCACTTCCAACAGACCGGACTCGTACGGTTCGACGGGCGGGTACAGGACAGCAGTCATAGGCGGTGATTCTTCCATCAAGCTGCCTACTCGAGTAGGCAGCACGCGGCCGAGCAATGGCCTAGCGTGGACAGGACACCACTGCGACGGGAGTACACCAGATGCGTGATGGGTTCAGGTTGCCGGGATACGGCGGCGCCGCAGTCTTCCTTCGCAGTCATGCGGTTCCCGCCACTGTCTTCGAATCCGACGTACCCACACTCGTTTTCGACGTCGGGCTGCTCAGCCCCGACCGCTTCAATCAGTATCTCAGCCGACATACGGACGACGGATTCGTCGAACGGCTGGCGGCGTTCTTCTTTCACGCGGCCGCAGACTTCCATCCCGAGAAATCGCTTCCGGCGTTCACCGACGAACGACTCGGGCTGATGATCTCGGTCTGTTCCAGCACCGATCGAGAGGTGGAACTCGACTTCTCACTCGCCGAAGATCCCGAATCGGAGGACACCGAACGCGACGAGATGACCTTCGAGACAAGCCGAGTCGTCCTCGCGACCTCGGCGCAGACGGTTTCTCGACTGACCGGTGGAGTAACCACCCACTTCGACGGGGAGTTGTAGAGACATGGGTTTTCTCTTCGAGGTTCTCGATTTTCCCGAAGGCAGTCGGATGACCGATCTGTGGAACAACACATGGGCTGAGCCGGCAATGGGCGAGGAGATTGCCTCCGGCCACTTCATTCATCTGGGCGACGATCAACACGTCGACGTGGAGACCGATTTTCTCAGTAGCCACCTACCGTTCAACGTGGCAGGCTTCGGTGGAGTCTTTCCCGACGGCAAACCTTGGATGTTCGTCATGCAGAAGGCGCCGGCGGACCTCGCGACCAGGCTTCGCGGCGAGGACGATCCGCACTCACTTCTGCGCGGATCACTCGACCGCGCCATGTCTTTCAACCCTGATGCACTGGTGGCCGAGGAATTGTCCTGGAGGCACGCCGATCTGGTGAAGGTGTACGAGGAAGAGGGAATCCCTGCGGTATCCGTCGCGGGTTGGTCGGTTGCGGATCTCCTGCGTGGCCTCTTGGCGCAGTGTTGCAACGTCGAACTTGCCGCCGTCGTCGCCGGATACCCAGAGTGCGCCTATCCCGAATCGGCGCATGCGTGCGAAGCGGACGTGTTCTCAGACGTGTTCGCCGGTTGGGTCAGCGGACTGCGGTGATGTGACGGAGGAGACTCCACCCTCCCGATATTTCGGAGTAGACTCATTTATGAGCGTGATCCGAAATGGAACGAGGTGAGCGGGATGACGAAGCCGGACCAAGAGCTGGGCCGTCGCGAACGCAACAAACTCGAGAAGCAGACACGCATCTTCGACGCCGCTGCCGAACTGTTCGCGGAAAAGGGCTACAGCGCAGTCACAACTCAAGAAATTGCCGACCGCGCCGATGTAGCCGGCGGCACTCTCTTTCGTTACGCCGCAAGCAAAGCCGAGTTGCTGCTCATGGTGTACAACGCGGAATACCGCAAGCAGATCGAATTGGGAGAAGAGCGTGAAGCCAAGTCGACCGGCACAGAAGATCGTGTGCTCGAGCTGGTTTCACCCCTGCTGATCGCAAGTCGCCGAAACGACGAGAACACCGGCATCTACCAACGCGAGGTGTTGTTCGGTGAGCCCAGCGAGTGTTTCCGGGCCGAAGGCCTGGAACTCTCGCAGCGCCTGCAAACGCGGATTGCGCAAATCTTGCACGAGGCACACCCCAACCACACCACCCGAACCACCACTGCAGCGCGAACGATTTCCAACGTGCTGCACTTCGAAATAGCCCGCGCGGCATTGGACCGGATCACGGCTGACGAACTCACGAACATCGTTGCCGCACAGGTCCGATTGACGCTTGCCGGACTACCCACCGAATAGGATTGAGGATCGAAAATGACTGAACTGAAGCAGATCACCGTTCTGGGTACCGGAGTTCTCGGCTCACAGATCGCCTATCAGACCGCCTATCACGGCTTCGACGTCGTCGCGTACGACATCAACGCCGAGGTCATCGAAAAGGCCAAGGCTCGGTTCGACTCGTTGGCCGCGGCCTACAAGGCCGAGAACGTCGAGGGCGCCAAGGAAGGCAAGGCTGACGAAGCGCTGCAACGTATTACGTACTCGTACGATCTAGGCGAAGCCGTCGCCAAGGCCGACCTGGTCATCGAGGCAATTCCCGAGGACATCGCCATCAAGCGCGACACCTACGAGAAGCTTGCCACGGTTGCTCCTGAGCACACGGTGTTCGCTACCAACTCCTCGACGCTGCTGCCGAGCGATCTCAAGGAGTTCACCGGCCGCCCCGAGAAGTTCCTCGCATTGCACTTCGCAAATCACGTGTGGGTCAACAACACTGCCGAGGTCATGGGCACCGAGTCCACCGACCCCGCCGTGTACCGCGAGGTCGTCGAGTTCGCGAAGAACATCGGCATGGTGCCGATCGAACTCAAGAAGGAGAAGGCGGGCTACGTACTCAACTCGCTCCTGGTCCCGCTCCTCAACGCGGCCTCCGACCTGCTGATCGACGGCATCGCCGATCCCGACATGGTCGACAAGACGTGGCGTATCGGCACCGGAGCCCCGTTCGGCCCCTTCCAGATCATGGACGTCGTCGGGTTGACCACCGTCTACAACATCTCCTCCCAGGGCGGCGAGAAGCAGCGCGAATTCGCCGACTACATCAAGAAGAACTACATCGATGAAGGCAAGCTCGGCGTTGCTGTCGGCGAGGGCTTCTACAACTACAAGGGCTGACCGACTTACCGGCTCACCGCGCGGTGGTTACGACGTGAATTCACGTGGTAGCCACCGCGCGGACGTCTGTTGTCAGTAAGTCCGAAACCACCCTGAGCGATTGTGACGCAAGCTTCTTCACGTGCGAACCCATCATCAGGAGAGATCCCCACATGCGTCGTTCCGCCATCTCGGCACTCACAACACTGGCACTGCTCGGCGCCGGAACATTGGTCAGCACTCCCGCTGTCGCCGCTCCCCTCGCGTGTGGCGGAATCTCCACCGGTTCGTTCTCAGGCTCCGCCGGCGGATCGGAGTACCTGTGCGCCAAGGAAGGTGATCTCCTGGACGTGCGCATCGGCGACGTTCACGCGACACAACCGTCACTCGGCTACGACGAGGTGTACTACAAGCTCGGGCGATACACGCTCGGAAAAGACACGATCAACAAGAAGTTCGACGACTGGTGTGAGGCGAACGGCCAGATCCAGGCCGCGACCGCTACTGCGGCGTCGACGCTGAAGGACCCGTCGTCCTTCACCTGCCAGATTCCAGTGGGTCAGGAAACCGCCGAGAGCATCGCGCCCATGAAGACCGTGGTCGTCGGACCCCGCGGCGATCTCTACCTGACCGACGGTCACCACACCCTCACGTCCTTCATCGAGACGGCCGACGGAGGCCCCGACCTGCACGTGCGACTGCGGGTTCTCGGCAACCTCAGTGGCCTGAGTGAAGGCGCCTTCTGGACCGAGATGGAAAAGAACAAGTGGGTCTGGTCGCGTGACGTCGACGGAAACCAGGTACCGGTCCAGGCTCTGCCGAAGAGCGTCGGCCTGGCCAACTTCGCCGACGACAAGTACCGCAGCTTGATGTACTTCTCCCGCGACATCGGATTCGCCGCAGGCACGATTCCGTTCCAGGAGTTCTACTGGGGCGCCTGGGTCCGCGACACCGCGCCCGTCGACCTCACCAACTGGAATCGCGATGATCTCTCCAGCTACCTGGGCACCGTGAAGTCGGTGACCAAAGCACAGACAGCGTTGACGGGCGATGCCGTCGTCGACAGCGGATTCACTGCCACCGATCTTGGCGTCCTGTCGGCCTGGAACGACGGCAAAGCCGAGTCCAAGGGCGAGTTCGCAAAGCTGTCCAAGCCGTACACAGACGACAAGCCGGGCAAGATCGCCTACGCACTTGCCTACAAAGCAACCCTCTGACCTGCTCAGATCCAAGTCACACCAAGTAGACTTGACTAAGGTAAGCCTCTACTCAGTAGTCTGATCCCATTCGGGTGCCGCTTCATCGAAGCAGCGACGCCCTGCCCTGACGGAATACATGCCGTCGTATCTGCCCGGTCGAACAATCTCCGGGCAACCAGGACAGGGAGAAGGTTGCTGCAGTGAGCACGTCCATCGTCGGTTTGTACGACCCCTCAGATGACAAGAGCAGTTGCGGGGTCGGGTTCATCACGCGCAAGGACGGCGTGCAGACCCACGATGTCCTGATCAAGGGGCGAGAAGCACTCTGCTCGGTACCGCACCGCGGCGGTATGTCTTCCGAGGGCATCGGCGACGGCGGCGGTGTCTCGGTTGACCTCTCCCTCCGGTTCTTCCGCAAGGTCACCGGGCGCTCAGATCTCCGCGCCGGCCGCTTCTGCGTCGGCAACTTCTTCCTTCCGGACAACGATGCTCAGCATGCTCGTGCAGCCGCTCTGGTGGAACGCGAACTTCTGGACCGAGGCTTCACCACCCTCGCTGTGCGCAACGTGCCGGTCGACGACTCGGCGATTCGGCCGGCAGCCATCGCGCATCAGCTTCCGATCAGGCAGTGGATTTTCGAGGTCCCCACTCCGCGTCCCGAGCCTGCGGTTGTCGATCGCCTCGTGCACGAAGCTCTGCTCGCCATCGAAGCCATCGCGTACAACACCCCTGCACTACGCGGTTTGTACCCACTGTCCCTCAGCGCGAGGACTCAGGTTCTCAAGGGCCGCTTGAACTCCGACGAAGTGATCCCGTACTTCCGCGACCTGGTCGACCCCGATCACGCTGTCCACACGATGTACTTCCACACGCGGTTCTCGACCAACACGGACCCGCATCCCACGATGGCGCAGCCGTTCCGATTCATGGCTCACAACGGAGAACTGAACACCGACAAGAAGAATCGGCTCTCCGAAGCAGCGGTGGCAAGCGCAAAACGACGTGCGATCGTCCGTCCGCCCGGCCAGTCCGACAGTTGCCGACTCGATCAGACCCTGGAAGCTCGCGTCATCGAGGACAGTGTCGACCTGGTGACGGCTGTGGTCTCGATGATGCCGCCGGCCTGGGAAAACGACACCACTCTCTCCCCCGCAGTGCGTGCGATGTTCGAGTACTTCTCGCTGTACGAGGAGAAGAACGACGGACCGGCAGCGCTGGTGTTCGGCGACGGCACCATCATCGGTGCGCGCCTGGATCGCCTCGGTCTGCGTCCACTACGCACGATCGAGACGCACGACTACGTGTGCGCATTCTCCGAAGCCGGACAGATCGCGTTCGCACCCGAGACGGTGATTCACCGTGGCCGCGTCGAGGCCGGCGGAATGTTGTACTTCGATCATCGCGATCGCCATATCTACACTGCCCGCGAAGCTCTGGAAAAGATTGCCGCTCAGCGCGACTACCAGTCGTTGCTGGAGCAATCGCGAATCCTGATCGAAGACATTCCCGCCGTGCCAGCGGAGAAAGTCAGCTCCCCGACCCGTTACAACGGCACCTTCGAGATACATCAGCGCTACATGGCGTACTCCCTGGATCAGGAAAGTTTCAAATTCCTGATGGATCCGATGCTCACGCACGGAACCGAAAAGGTCTCCGCCATGGGTTACGGCAACGCCATCAACGCATTCAGCGACCGCGAAGGCGGTGTGGCACGTTACTTTTCACAGCGATTCGCCCAGGTCACCAACCCTCCGCTCGACAGCATCCGTGAAGCGGACGGTATGACCCTCCGGGTCGCATTGGGTGCGAAGATGTCCCCCGGACAGGGCAAGCAGATCGTCATCGCCTCGCCGATCCTCGGGCACCTGGACATGCTCAAGATCCGCGAACAGAACCACACTCCGCACCGCCGCTTCGAAATGCTCTACCCCGCCGAGGGTGACGCGCAGGCAATGGTCGACGCGATGACCGCGCTCGGCGACGCTGTTGTAGCCTTCGCGGCCGAACAGGGCGGAATCGCAGTCCTGACCGACCGCCACGTATCTCACGAGCGCGCAACACTTCCCGCGATCATGGTCGTCGGAGCATTGAACCAACGCCTCATCGACGCGGGCCTGCGATTGCGCGTCTCTCTCATCGTGGAGAGCGGCCAGATCGAGTCCTCACACCACGTTGCGGCCGCACTCGGTTTCGGCGCTTCCGCCGTCTACCCGCTGTCCGTTCAGTTGCGAGCCGAGGAGAAGTTCGCCGCTGACCCGGACGCCGCGTTCCGACGCTTCGCGAAGGCCGCCGAGAAGTCCCTGATGAAGACGATGGGACGCGTCGGTCTGTGCACCGTCGAGAGCTACATCGGTGGAGAATTCTTCGAACCCAACTTCCTCGACACTTCCGACCCTGTTCTGCGCCAGTGGTTCCCCAACATGAAGTCACCGGTGGGTGGCGTCGGTTTCGACACCGTCGCGGTGACCTCGAAGCAGTGGCACGAGCGTGCGAGCGAAGTCGGGGGCGAGAAGGATCTGCCACTGCTCGGCCTGTTCAAGGAGCGTGCAGACGGCGCAGGGCATTCGTTCGGTACCACCGCGGTCCGTAAGTACGTCGAACTCACCGAGGAGAAGATCGCGTTCGACAGTCCCTCCGGAACAGAACAATTCGAGGCTCTAATTCTACTGCCGCTCGGACGGCTCGACGACGCCTTCCGCCTCGATGCGGGGGCCTACCGGGCGACGAGCTTCGACCGGTTGACCACCGAGCAGATCGACGACTTCGACATCACCGCCGGGTACCGGGACTTTTCCACTGTCATGGCTGCGGAACGATCGCGTCGTCCCGCCGCGTTGCGCGATGTCATCTCCGTGCCCGGTGATGTCACATTTGCGGTGACGACAGCCGAGTTCACCGACCAGATCAGCCGATTCTCGGTGCGCGGCAATAAGACGATCGTGATGCGTGGAATCCGGTGTGAATCTGCCGCGGACGGCCGGTACACACTTAGCCTGGACGGTCCACTGGCCGACGACACCGCTCGGGTGGTAGCACTCGGCGATGCTCTTTCCGTCGCCTTTGCCGACGACGTCACCATCGAGGCCACCGACCCGGATCTGGTGCTGAATGCAACCGGTATTGCGGCAGAGTTCCTTTCCAAGCTGAGGGTCGCACCGGCAGGTGTACCTCTCTCCGAGGTACAGAGTGCAAGCGACATCACCCCGAAGTTGGCGTCGGGTGCCATGAGCCATGGCGCACTGAACGCTCCGGCGCACGAAGCCGTCGCGCACGGCACGAACATGGTCGGTGCGATGTCCAACAGCGGCGAAGGCGGCGAACACCTTTCGCGCTACAACACGATTCGTGCATCGCGCATCAAGCAGTTTGCATCCGGACGCTTCGGAATCTGGGCGGGCTACCTCGCCGATCCGATGCTCGAAGAGATCGAGATCAAACTCGGCCAAGGCGCAAAACCCGGTGAGGGCGGGCAGCTTCCGGCCGCCAAGGTCACCGTCGACATCGCTGCCGCCCGCGGCGGAACGCCCGGCGTCGAACTGGTTTCGCCGCCGCCTCACCACGACACGTACTCCATCGAGGACCTCGCTCAGCTCATCCACGACTGCAAGGCAGCTCGCATTCGGGTGATCGTGAAGTTGGTGTCCTCGGAAGGAATCGGCACCATCGCCGTCGGTGTCGCCAAGGCCGGCGCCGACGTCATCAACGTCGCCGGAAATACCGGTGGCACCGGCGCAGCTTCGGTGACCAGCCTCAAATACGCGGGTCGTGCGGCCGAGGTCGGTATCGCGGAGGTCCATCAAGCTCTGTGTGCCAACGGACTTCGCCAGAAAGTCGTTCTGCGATGCTCGGGCGCGCATCAGACCGGCAGCGACATCATCACTTCCGCTCTACTCGGCGCAGACAGCTTCGAGTTCGGTACGTCGGCGCTGATGATGATGGGCTGCGTCATGGCCAAGAACTGCAACATCAAGTGCCCCGCCGGTCTGACCACCAACCCGGAACTGTTCGACGGCGATCCCCGCGCGATGGCGCAGTACCTTCTCAACATCGCTCACGAAACTCGGGAACTGCTCGCGAATCTGGGAATGCGGTCCCTTCAGGAAGCGCGGGGTCGAACGGATCTCCTGCATCTGCTCGATCACCCGTCTATTGTCGGCAATCTGAAGCTGGACGCGATGTTCGAGTCCGCCCCGGACATCACCATCGACAATCCTGTGTACCTCGAACGTGAGTACGCGCTCGACGAGAAGATCATGGACGAGGTTCGTACGGTGTTCTTCAACCGTGGCGAGGCCTCGGTCGCCGTGTCCGGACCTGAATTCGCCGAAGGTGCACTGCACCTGGGTAACCGGAACAAGAGCGTCGGTGGTCAGTTGGCGATCGACCTCGAACGCGAACTCAACTACGGAGCGGCCGGCCTTCTCGCTCCGGGAGTACTGACCGACGAGCGTGGGCGACGCTACCTGGCGCCGGGCAGCGTGCGCGTCCTGACGACCGGATCTGCGGGCCTGTCGTTCGGCGCATTCTGCAACGACGGCATGCACCTGGAACACACCGGGACATGTAACGACGGCGTAGGAAAGAGCATGAGCGGCGGCGTGATTGCCGTGCGCAGCCCAGGCGGCGGCTCCAGTGACGCCGGTGGAAACGTGTTGATCGGCAACTTCGCGCTCTTCGGCGCCACCGGTGGACGAGTGTTCGTCGAAGGTGAAGCAGGCGATCGCTTCGCAGTTCGCAACTCCGGCGCCAGTGCTGTCGTCGAAGGTGTCGGAGACTTCGCCGGCGAGTACATGACTAACGGTGCTGTCGTGAATCTCGGCGAGTTCGGCAAGGGTGTCGGCAACGGCATGAGTGGTGGGTTCTTCTACCAGTACGACCCTCGTGGCGAATTGGCACTGCGAGCAAGTACCGATTCCGTACTGCTGGGTTCGATCACCGCTGCGACCGATCCTCTGGCCGCCGTCCACAACCACGCGGTACAACTCCTGCTCGAACTGCATGTGGAGGCAACGGGATCCGCGCTCGGCACCCGACTGCTCGAGAACTGGGAAGTCGAACAGCACTCGTTCGTCTACGCCATGCCCAAGGCATTGATGCTTTACCAGGACAGCGATGCAATCCTGGCTGCGAAGTCGCACAAAGAGCTTCTCGAAGAATTGGCGTCCGCCATCGCAGCACGTCAGGTCCGCACGTTCAAACTCGCAGTGCGCGATGGGCGCCCCGCACTGAACGGAGCAGTCCCCGCCTATGGCGAGACCGATACCGCGACGATGTATGCGCTGCTCAGTGCGTACACCGTGCTTCACTTCGCGCAACAACTCGCCACCGCCCGCACGCCGGGTGCGTCCGGACCCGACGATCCAGCAGTGCAGAAAGCGGCCCGAAACCTGGTGCTGACCGAGGACTTCGCCCTCGTCCAGCACTTGGTCAAGTACTCGAAAGAGATTCTGGCCGACTACGACGACGAACAGTTGGCTGCGCTGATTGCAGCCAAGCGGGTCGACGACTACAAGCAGGCGCTGAGCCTACGCAACGTGTTGGCCATGGACAGCCCGGCGACGTACGGGTGGATTCTGTTTCAAGACAACAAGAATCGGGAAAAGCTCGGATCACTGCCGAACTTCGACGAACTGTTCGCTTCGCGCACGATCCCCGACCTGGTGTCCTGACCTCCTCCCCGAAAGTAGGTGAGCTTCAAATCATGGAAATCCCGTACATCCCCGAATACGCACCGTTCACCGGCGACCAGCGCGCGTGGCTTTCCGGATTCCTGGCCGGTCTACACTCGCGAACTGTCATGTCCGGTCAAACCGGTACTGCAACAGCGACAGTGGAGAGAGCTGCCGGCGCAGCCGTGCACATCCTTTACGGAAGTCAGACCGGCAACGCGGAGTCCTTGGCTGAAGACGTAGCCGCAGCTGCTCGTGCCCACGGTCTCGAACCACTTGTCGCGAGTCTGGACACCGTGGATATCAATGCACTTTCCGCCATGCGCCGGGTGCTCGTCATCACCTCCACCTACGGCGAGGGCGAGATGCCCGACAACGCGCAGCTGTTCTGGGATGCAGTCGAATCCGAGAGTGCGCCCCGGCTGGAGGGTCTCTACTTCGGAGTACTCGCACTCGGTGACACCAGCTACGACGGCTACTGCCAGTCGGGCAAGAACATCGACGCCCGCTTCGAAGCGCTCGGCGGGACCCGGGTTGTCGACCGCACCGATTGCGACGTCGACTACGAGGATCCGGCGGCCGAGTGGATCGTTCGGGCCGTCGCTGCGGTGGCCGGTGTCGACGGTGATGCGGGGGCCGCTGCCTCGCCGGTTGCGCCCGCTCAGACGAAGACCAAGTCCCAGTGGACTCGCAAGAACCCCTATCCTGCAACCGTCCTCGCCAACCGGCTGTTGTCCGGCGAGGACTCAGCCAAGGAAGTCCGCCACTTCACCTTTGCGCTCGGCGAGGACGGTCTGGACTACGAGGCCGGAGATGGATTGGGCATCCGCCCGATCAACGACCCCGCCCTCGTCGAGGCGATCATCCATCAGCTCGGTGTCAGCGGCGATTACGTGGTTACCGCGAAAGACGGCTCGTCCGCACCGTTGGACCAGGTGTTGACCAGCGACTACGAGATCTCGATTCCCTCGCGCGATTTGATCGAAGACATCGCCCGACGCAGCGGCGACGCCGAACTGCGGCACATTCTCGACACGGAAGATCGGGAAGCGCTCGATGCGTGGCTGTGGGGCAAGGACGTTCTCGATCTCCTCCAGTTGGACAACAGCATTCGCCTGAATCCCGAGGATCTGCTTACACTTCTTCGCCCGCTGCAACATCGGGTCTATTCGATCTCCTCCAGCCCGCTGGCCCACGACGGCACCGTGCATCTGACGGTAGCGAGTGTGCGCTACCGCTCGGGCGAGCGGGATCGCGGCGGCGTCTGCTCGACGTACCTGGCGGACCGCGTCGGCGAGGGAGATCGGGTCGGAGTTTTTGTCTCCAAGAACAATTCGTTCCGCCTACCTGCCGATGACACTACTCCCGTCGTGATGATCGGACCCGGCACCGGTATCGCACCCTTCCGCGCTTTCCTGCACGAGCGTCGCGCGCGCAACGCGTCGGGGCAGAATTGGCTCTTCTTCGGCGATCAGCATCAGTCGAGCGACTTCATCTACGAGGACGAGTTGAACGGGCTGACCCGTGACGGTGTCCTGACTCGCCTCGATCTGGCCTTCTCGCGCGATCAGTCCGAGAAGATCTACGTCCAGACTCGTATGCGCGAGCAGGGCCGAGACTTGTTCGACTGGCTCGAAAACGGTGCGCACGTGTACGTCTGCGGCGACGCCACTCGGATGGCAAAGGACGTCGACGACGCATTGCACGACGTGGTCGCGGAGCACGGCGGATTGGATGCGGACGCCGCCGAGGATTACGTCAACAACCTCAAACGATCGAAGCGGTACCTAAGGGATGTCTACTGAGATGTGCCCGCACCGTGGCGAATGTCGTTGCGCAGCTTTGGCACGCATGTCGGACCTGGACGCACTGCTTGCGCGTCCGGGGTTCCGTGGTGGACTGATCGACACCGCACCTGACGTAGTCGGCGAAATGTTGCCGCTCTTGGACGACACCGTAGCAATCACCGTCGCAGGCCCGGTGGCTGTCAACGACTCGGGCAAGTACTCCGTTCCGACAGTTCCCGGAGATCCGTTGGTCTGCACGCCCGGGCTCGTCTCTCTGCGTTTGAACGTTGCCTCCCTCGGCTCGGTGGTGACCACGGAAGCAGAGCAGCACATACCGCCGACGCTCCGCATTTTCGACATCCACGGATCAAGTTCACACACCACGTATTTGACCCCGGCCTCGGATCGTCTCGCCTTCGAAGCGATGCGAACTGCGCCGAGCACTGCGAGGGAAACAAGCCCTCCCATCCAGACGTCGAATACGCCCGCATTCTGGGCCGAAGCCGATCAGCTGACACAGCTCGACTTCATCCTCGCGGACGGCGGCAGCGAACGTCGTAGCGGCCTGGTCGCTCTGGGCGCCCTCGGTTACCGGCGAGTCGATCCTCACCTCGTGGCTGCCGGGATGGAGCACCTGTCCTACCACCAACTTCCCGTCACGACCGTCGTCGCCGGGAACGGATGCCTGCAGATCCACCGTGGTGACCTCGACGCCGCAGCCATGTTCGGGGGGACGCTGACTTTGGCGTCCGACACCTGCCGGACGATGATCGACCTGAATGGTGTCTCGGAGTGCTGGCTGACTCGCACCCACGGCGTTCACGGCCTGACCAGCTCGATCGAGATGTACGACTTCCGCCGCAAATGCGTGGCAGTCTTCACCCAAACGGGTCCAACCGAACCCGCAGTCATGGGCGTGTGGGAAGACGTCATGAGTTCCATCTCGGCCGCATCCTGACACCGACAGATGCTGGGCGAGTGTAAGAAATCGGCGTACGGCGATAACCATATGGAGCCATCGACCCCTAACCTTAGGTCTCGGTCATTTGTCGTGCCTGCACCCTGGCGCTGATTCAAGGAGTTATCCATGCCCCGCCCTCTCGTCGAACCGTCGCTGGTCCCGGCCTTGCGCCCGGCGCTGCCTGCATTGGCTGCCGGGGTCGTCGCGGCCGCAGCGTCGGGGGTCGCGATGCTCGGGGCGCTCTGGTGCGTCGTGCAACTCATCGGTGAACCGTCGATGAGCTGGGCCGGGTGGGCATGTGCGCTGTGGCTCGTGGGCGTCGCGCTCGCTGCCACATCGTCGTGGCTCTCGCACCACGCGGAATCGCTTTTCGAGGCAAGGGTTCGCCGCCAACTCGCAGCCCACCTCGTTCGCCTACCGGCAAGCACGCTGTCCCGCTACAGCGGAGACGCGCTGAGGAGGCTCGTTTCGGACGACATCTCGGCGCTGCACCATATGACTGCGCACCTACCGGCCGAGTTCGCCACACTCATCGTGGTCCCCGCGGTCACGATCGCGGCGTTGGTTGCCTCAGCCGGCCCCGTGGCGCTTCTCGCTCTGGCTCCCGGCATCGTGGCAGCTCTGTTCTACCTGGTCGTGATCCCCCGAATGGCCGCTCGGCACAGCGCCGAAAGTGCAGATGTCATGGGCGACATCGTGACTGCCGTGGACGACTATGCCCGCGGCATCCGCGTCTGCCGGATCTACGGCGCGCAGACCGGCGCTGCCGCCGACTATGCAGAATCGACAGCACGGTTCACCCGGGGAATGCAGGAGCGCGTTCGACTCGTGGCTACCCCTGCGGCCGTCGCCGTTGCCCTCATGCAGGCGACGGCGACGTTCGCGATCGCCTATGCCGTCGGATTCCACTGGGATGCAACGACGTTGGCCGCCACCATTCTCTTCAGCCTCGCAATCGTGACACCGGCCCTGCGGCTCGGGCACGGCCTCGACTACGTCGCTGCTGGACGCTCTGCTGCGGGCCGGCTCGCCGCTGCCCTGGACGAACCCACCCTCCCTGCCGGTGAAGCGCCAACCGTTCCGGCCTCGAGTCCCTCCGATCGACTGGAGATCGTCAACCTGACTGTCACGATCGCGGACCGCAGAGTCGTCGACGACGTCACGCATGCATTCCGCCCAGCCACGATCACTGCGATCACGGGACCGAGTGGAGCAGGCAAGACGACGCTCCTGAAAGCATTGGCCGGCTTCGAGATCCCGGAACTGGGTACCGTCCGCTACGCAGGTCGTAGCATCACCGCGATCGACGAGAACCTGCGGCCACAGTCCCTTCTGCTCACACCCCAGGGCGCAGACGTGTTACCTGCCACGGTGCGCGAGAACATCGCGCTGGCCGCCCCCGATGCAACGGACGCGGAATACACCGCCGCACTACGCCGGGCACAGATCGACGTCAGCCTCGACGCCCACGCAGCTTCACTCTCCGGCGGAGAACGTCAGCGAGTCGGGATCGCTCGGGTGTTCCTCTCGCCCGCAGCAGTACTGCTGCTCGACGAGCCGACCAGTGCACTCGACGATCGGACAGCGGCAGAACTGCTGAAAGAACTGCGGCACCTCGCGCACGACGAAGGAAAGACGGTCGTGATCGTCACCCACGACCCCGCTCTTGCAGACGATGCCGACGATCGACTCGACCTCGGCGGTCGAAACCTGAACGAGGCTGCCTCGCACAATGCAGCCCTGACTGGAGCCGAATAATGAACAGCGCCAATGCAGCCCGACGACGCTTGATCACCATCGGACTCGGTTGGGTGTCCGTTGCTGTCCTCGAGGCGATCGCGTACACCACCCTCGCGCTCTCGATCGCTGATCACCGGTCGCCGGTTCTCGTCCTGGCCACGGCCACCATCGCTCTCTTCGTGACCGTCCTGGTCTCGCGGGGCGGTTACTTCACCGGGGCTCGACTCGTGGGCGATCTCTACGACGCTCTCGGCGACGCCTTCGCCCGTGCGAAACTGTCCTGGTTCACCGACGACAACCGGGCACTGCTCGCCACCGTCGCCGGGCGCGGAATCCCGTCGCTGATGAGTGTTCCCGCGCACCAACTTCAGACCTTCCTGGTTGCACCGCTGATCCCGCTGCTCCTGCTTCCTGGGATCGCGGTCGTCGCGGGGCCAGGCGTCATGCTGCTCGTCGGTGGACTGCTCGCCGTGTCGCTCGTCGCTCAGACGCTGGCCCAACGTGCGCTCAGCCGAGCGGACGAGCGCCGACACGAAGCCGAGCTCGCAGCAACTCAGTCGACACTCGAGCTCACCGACCACCTCGAATTACTGCGCACAGCAGCCGGTCCCACACGTTCCGTCGAACGAATCGAGCGAAGCTGGCGGAATCAGGAAGCCGCGCTTGCACGGACAAATCTCGCCGCGGCACCAGCGACATTCATCTCGGCGATCGCCACCATTGTGCCGCTGGCAGGTGCAGTGATTTTCCTCGCCGCCACCGGATTCGACGATCCCGCAGCCGCTCTCGCGCTTGTCATCCTCACCGCCCGCGCCGCTGCGCCGCTCGACGAACTCGCCCTGGCCGGAATCGGAGTCAACGAGCTGCGCGCAACGGTTCGCGACTACCGCACAGCGACTTCGGCTCCCGCACTGGCCGAGCCCGCACCCTGGGACGCCGCGCGCCCTGTTGGAACGGACATCGAGGTCGCCGGGGTAGATCACGCTCCGGTTCTGCGCGGCATCACCGCGAAGATCCCCGCGGGTGAGCGAGTTCTCGTCGCAGGACGCTCGGGTACGGGGAAGAGCACACTTCTCGGGCTGCTCATGCGCTTCGACGATCCGGACCAAGGCAGCGTCACTCTGGGCGGAGTTTCATTGCGCGACTTGCCCTACGAAGACCTGGCGGCACACATCGGCTACGTGCCGCAGGACCCACTCGTGTTCTCGGGCACCCTCGGCGAGAACATCGGACTGGGAAGACCGGGCGCTACCGAAACCGAGATCGAGGACGCCGCAAGGCACGCTGCCCTCGGCGCCGTTCTCGACCGCTCGACGCTCGGCATTCATCAGGACATCGGACACCAGGGTGCCGCTCTCTCCGGCGGCGAACGTCAGCGGGTGGCGATCGCTCGCGCCTTCCTCAAAGACGCTCCCGTCCTGGTTCTCGACGAAGCCACCTCGGCCCTCGATGAGGCCACCGAGCGCCGTATCGCCGGCGCCGTGCGGGAATTGGCGGCCACCGTCTTCGTCGTCACCCACCGCGACCCCGCCATCTGGGAGCCCACCCGCACGATCACCCTCTGACATCGCATGCCCTAGTGCTCGCGTTGCAGTCCCTCAACTTCGGCAGGTGTCCGACGGATAACCCTTGCCGGCGATCCAGCAGCAACGACGTGATCAGGAATGTCATGCAAGACCACACTTCCCGCGCCGATCACGGCGTTGTGACCGATCGAAACTCCTGCACCGACAGTGACTGAGGCGCCGAGCCACGTGTTCTCACCGATGACGATCGGAGCAGCCCGCTCCCATCCCTCGCGGCGCCGTCGATGATCATCGACAGGGTGCAACGCTGTCATCAGCTGGGCTCCAGGCCCGATCCTCACGTCCGCGCCGATCGTGATCAGCGCATCATCCATGAAGAACCCGTTCGCGTTGACGAATGCGTTGGCTCCGAGCCGAATGTTGTGTCCGTAGCTGCATTGGAACCGCGGCACCACCAAAGCTCCGTCACCTACCTCACCAAAAAGGCTGGCGAGAGCCCGTGAGCGGACAGCGTCGTCGTCCGCCGCAGCCCCATTGAACGAGTCGAGTCGACGCCAACACTCAAGCCGCCGTTCCCGCAGCTCGTCATCATCGAGATACCACTCACCACGAGCAAGACGATCCGCCTGTTCTCCCACACTCGGATCGTCGCACACCGCGCCACGGCACCCCTGTTGGGCGCGTTGCACCCGACAAAGCGCTACAACAGAAGGTCTTCCATGCCGCCCAATTTCGCGAGCTCAGCTCAGCCGCTCGATGATGGTGACGTTCGCGGTCCCACCACCCTCACACATGGTTTGGAGTCCGTACCGTCCATCAATGCGGTCCAACTCGTGCAACATCGTGGCGAACAACTTGGTGCCAGTGGCCCCAAGAGGGTGGCCCAGTGCGATTCCACCACCGTTGGGATTGACCCGGGAGGGATCTGCACCCGTCTCGATCAACCAGCTCAGAACTACCGAAGCGAATGCCTCGTTCATTTCTACGGTATCCATCTGGCCGATCGCCATGCCGGATTTCGCCAGTGCATACTTCGTCGCGGGTATCGGCGCCGAGAGCTGCAGCATCGGATCGTCGCCGCGCACGCTCATATGATGAATGCGCGCACGTGGCTTCAATCCATGAACCTCGAGCGCCTTCTCGGAGACGATCAGGGCCGCTGATGCGCCGTCACAGATCTGCGAAGCCACAGCAGCCGTCAGCAACGAGCCATCCCTCAATGCGGGCAGTGCAGCCATCTGCTCCATGGATGTCTCTCGTGGGCATTCGTCAACGACGCATTGGCCCAATGACACTGTCTCACGCTCGAATCGGCCGTCTGTGATGGCAGCACGGGCACGCTGATGCGATTGCAGTGCCCACTCCTCCATGTCTTCACGGCTGATACCCCATTTCTTGGCAATCAGGTCGGCGCCGACGAACTGTGAGATTTCGGCCTCGCCGAATCGTGCTGCCCACCCCCGGGACTTGCTGAAGGGCGTGTCGAATCCGTACTCGTTGCCGGCACACATTGCCGCCGAGATAGGAATCGAGGACATGTTCTGCACACCGCCGACAAGCACCACATCTTGGGTCCCGCTCATGACCGCTTGCGCTGCGAAGTGGACGGCTTGCTGTGAAGATCCGCATTGTCTGTCGACTGTCGTTCCTGGGATGTCCAACGGTAGGCCTGCTGAAAGCCAGGCGGTGCGGGCAATGTTGCCCGATTGCGGCCCGATAGCGTCGACACAACCGAAGATCACATCGTCGACGGCCATCGGGTCCAGTCGAGTGCGGTCGAGAATCGATGTGATCACGTGGGCCCCCATGTCCGCTGGGTGCTCTCCTGCGAGCGAGCCGTGCCGTTTACCCACCGGAGTGCGGAGCGCATCGACGACATAAGCCTGAGGTGCAACCATACGAACTCCTTCGAAATCGAGCTTTGTCGGGCTTTCGATGTCGCACACACTCTAGCGATCAAGCATTTGTTTGGTAGATGAAACGTGATTTCGAGACCCGCAGCCACCACCACAGGATTGGTCTCCGCACTTCTATCCAACGAAATCCACTGCTGTCGCAATCATTCGACAGTTCGAGGCTCGACCCCCCCAAACGCGGCTTGGCTGCCCACGCCGCAGACCCCTCACGCCAGCGTGAAACGGCGAAAGATGCGAGAACAGCTGCGGGAGTGCATCTTCGAGCGGAACGAGCGCATCATCCATATCCATTGCCTTCCCTGAGAAATCGTTCAGCCCGCCTTGCGAACAACACCAGCTTTGTCGAGCTACACCGCAAGCCGGCTGGCCGATGGCTGGAAAGTTAGTACTTTCGTTGGAGCCCAGCACGATTGGGCTATTCACCGCCCAATACAGGCTTCGTATACCGATACGCGTTGCAGGACAACGATTCTACAAACGGTCACGCACTCAGCGATTCATGAACCGCCGCTGGCTCGAAAACTGGATCCCCTTGCGGTAATTGCGCTCCGGGTAGAGCATGGGCACCACACCGTCTTCGATTACCGGAGGTTACCGTGACGAATCTCGTACGCCGACTATCTGCCTGCGTATCCATAGTGGCCGTATCGGTTCTCGCGCCCGCAGCCGTTGCCTCCGCTGCGGTCACCGTTCCGTTCCAAATCAACCCGGCGCCGTTCGGGAACCCAAACGGCAGCTTCGACGCACCCCCTGTCCACTGTGTGGCGGTAGTCGGCGAACAACCTGGCACGGTGACGATCACCGGCGCCAAAGACGAGCGGTGGGGTTGCATGCTTTCGACGGAAGTGCGCTGGATGAACCTCTCGACAGGAGCCTCCGGCACCGGTCGGCTTTCTGGCGACAACCAAGGAACCCCGGGAGAGGCAACCCTGCAGACTGGAGCCGGGCAAGTTGCCGTCGCCATATTGCCTGCCGCCGGACCTGTCACCCCGGGTTTCGCAACCTTCTTCGTCCCATAGGCAACCCTCAAACCCGGGACACCTGCTGTACGAACGACCCGTCGCCACACAATCGTGTGGCGACGGGTGAGGGCTTTCCGTTCTCCAGTTGTACGCCTACAGCTTCGCGCTGATGAGCGGCACGATATGTTCAGCCGCCCACATCGTTCCGATCGGGCCACCGCTCGTGATTGCCCACAGAACGTCGCCACCGTCGGCGGTGCGAGGAGGCAGAGCGACCCAACGACCGGAGGACACCGCTCCCAGCGCTTGGAAGAGCTTCCCGCCGGTCAGCTTGTCGAAATCCTCCTCGCTGCCGGCGGCACTGCGGCCGATCAGCAGGAAGTCCGCATCGATGTTCTCGAGAAGTTCCTCGCCGACAGTGCTTTGGGTGACGAACTCCTGTGCACGCGGGTTCTCGGCAAAACCGAGCTCGCCCAAGAAAGTTGCCGGAGCCGAATCGGGCGCTGAAAGGTACTGCAGCCCATTGCCGGTTCCGTAGAAGATCGCCCAGGTTGCGGTCAGGCCAGTGAGTTCAGGGTTCTCCTGACGCACCTTCGCAAAATACCGATCATGGTCCGCCACGATCTTTTCGGCTGCCTTCGAGAGGTCGAGTGTCTCGCCGAGTACGCGGATCGATTCCTTCCACGGCACGAGCATCCGCGACTTCGTGTCGGGGCTCGTCACCACCGGTGCGATGGAGGACAAACGTTCGTAGTAATCGCCCATCGACAAACCACCCAGGCCGTCGGCCCAGCCGACGGCGACGATGAGGTCAGGTTCGCTCGCGGCGATCGCTTCGACGGGAAGTGTGCCGCCCATCGCGAACTCGAAGGTGTCGAGATCCTCTGCGCCGTAAGGCAGCAAGTACGACTGGGAAGCCGACTCCTTGACCATCGACGAGGAGAGAACGGGTTTGACGCCGAGCGCGAGGAGCATTTCCGTGTCGACGGCATTGGGGACGATTGCGGCAACCCGCTCCGGGCGCTTCTCGAGAATACTTGTACCATATGGCGATTCCAGGGTCAGCGGGTAAGTAGTCGTTCCTTCCGCAGCGGGAAGGGCGTTCCCCTCCGAACCGGGAGTGGACGCCGTTTTCGAGTTTTCGGCCGAGGCCGAGCACCCGGACACAAGGAGCGCTGCGGCGAGCGCGGCCCCGATCAGTCCGATGATCCGTGATCGTCTGGTGCGCAGGACTGTCATTTCTGCCTTTCGGTGTTATCGAGCGCTTCGGTCTTACCGAGCGATGGAGCCGGGTCAGGAATCTGTGCGCACTGTGTCGCTGCGTTTCCAGTAGCCGGTGAAATCGATGTCGGTCTTCGCAATTCCTCGATCACGAATCAAATGACGCCGAAGCGAGCGAATCGTCGCCTGTTCGCCTGCAAGCCAAGCGAATACGCGTCCGTCAGGCCATTCGACTGCACTGACCGCGTCGAGCAACAAAGAATTAGTGCCGGGCTCCGCCCCCTCGCGTGGCAACCACGTGACACTCACCCCGGGCAACTCGCGCACCGATTGAATGTGAGCCGAGTCCGCAATTTCGACGAACACATGCCCCCTGGCATCGGCAGGCAATTCCTCGAGCAGACGTGCGATCGCAGGTAGCGCCGTCTCGTCACCGACGACGAGCAGATACTCGCAATCTTCCGGGAGTCCCTGCGATACAGAGGGACCCGCGATGTGCATTCGGTCGCCCGGGCCGGCGTCGCGCGCCCAGGTGGTAGCAACTCCACCGCCGTGAACGACGAAATCGACGTCGAGTTCACTTGTTCGCGGATCGTAACGGCGCACGGTGTACGCGCGGGCAAGTGGACGGCGTCCCGCTGCGAAAGTCACAGTGCCGTCGACTATCACAGGCAAGACCGGATCGGTTTCGCCAGGATAGGCGAACAACAATCGGAGGTCGTCGTCGAAGCCGGTGCTGACGAAGGCGGGCTCGGCAAAGCCATCGGCGTTTGTGAAGGTGTCGAGCTGCGCTCCGGTGAGCGTCACTCTCCGCATGCCCGGCGTCACGTCTGTCACCCGACGTACCTCGAGTTCACGCAAGGTGACTGAGTACGCCGTTGTCGGACGGGTGTTTCGGGGCACGGAAAGACTCCTCGGAAGCGCACAGACGGGGGGGGTTCGACCCACGCTCGATCACGGCGGAAGGGCCATTGAATAAAGCTAGCCTCCCCTAATCGGCTACGGTTATCCGTGCGTGCCGACTTCTTACACTCATCGGTGGCTGCGTGAGAAAGCATCTGAATCGGGAGGGCATACGTGGGACCACGGTTGGTGTTCTCCGCGGGCGAAGTCCCCGAGATCCCCGCGTCCCGACTCTCCTTGATCGCGAATGCACGTGAGCCACTGCTCTTCTGGGTACACACCGGACACGCGGAACTACAGATTGGCGACCGCACCCGCAGCGTGACCGCTGGGGCGGCAGCCTGGGTGCCCGCGGGAATCGCCTACAGCATCCGAGTCGACCCGGGAGCGGTCGCCTTTCCCATTCCGATGCCCGCTGCCGACCTGCCGCCCACGTTGAACCGGATCATCGATTTCGAGATCCCGGCAGCCTGGCAGGACTGGCTCGTCCACCAGTTCGCGCACAACTTGGGATTTCTGCGCGGTGGGGCGACTGTGGGGGCCGGACTACTCGAGCTTGTCGCGGGGGCCCATTCCAACGACGCCGACGCTTCGGTGTCGTACGCCCCACCGAATTTGCCACGCTCGGCCGAGACCCTCGAGATCGCTCGCACGCTTCTACGGACGCCAGCCGACGACACGGAGCTTTCCCAGTTCGCCCGGCAACTCAAGATCGGCGTCCGCACCCTGCAGCGCCGATTCACGGAGGAGACGGGGTTGCCTTTCGCGCGTTGGCGCACCTCGGCCCGGATCGCGGCAGCAATCGCATACCTGAACTCCGGCCGCGAAATCGGATGGACGGGTGGGCAGGTCGGATTCGCGACGCCCGCGGGATTCACCCGTGCCTTCCGTGAACACACCGGTGTGACACCCAGTGACTACACACGTGCAAACCAAGGCTCAGCGCCGATCCATGAGAACGAGACCTTGGCACAGAGCGTCGCACTCTTGTCCGAGGAAGGCGCCCACTCAGGCTCGGCGCCGATACCGCCGACGATTCCCGCAAGCGGAACGTGGGCCAGGGTCAACAACTTTCACGTCATCGTCTGGATCTACCGAGGCTCCGCCCGGGTCACTTTCGGCGACCGAACCTGGAATCTGAGGCGGGGCGACGCGATGTGGCTTCCCGCGGGAGTACGCAACAGCGTCGAGATCGCGGAGGGTTCGCTTCTACTTCCGCTCGGATCCCAGCCTGGCGACTCTCCCGTCACTGCACCGCCGCCACGAGTGCTGCACTTCGCGCGCGAAGCGGAGGCGTATCTGTTGCACACGGTCGTTGCGAATTACACCCTTCTGCGCCCCGAGATCCATGACCCAGCGAGGATCTCGAGGCTGATCCGAAACAGCGCGGCGACGCGGACACCCGGCGGCCGAACCGATCCTGTCGAAACGATCCTTACCGCACTCCGCGCGGACCCCACCGATTCGCGCACGCTGCCGGAGTGGAGCGCTCGACTCGGCGTCGACGAGGGCCTGCTCCACAAACGCTTCGTAGCGGCCACCGGCCAGAGCTTCCCGCGCTGGCGCGGTCAGTTGCGGATGACCCTCGCCCGCGCTTACCTCGAGGAGGGCTTCTCGGCCGGAGAGACCGCCCGTCGACTCGGCTACGCGCACGCGTCCGGATTCACCAAGGTCTTCATCGGTGCCCACGGCATGTCGCCCCGGGACTACCAGCGCCGCGGATGGCGGGGAACGGTCGAAGGACTCATCGACTCGTGACCTTCCGACGGATGAGTCCTTCGATCCGTCGTGTCGTCCCCCGAAACGGTCCCGAACTGGCACTACTCACTTGACTAAATTTTCAGTCAAGGTTTACGCTCCATGCAAGCGGGACGCGGACCGGGCGCGCACGCACACAGCACAAGGAGTCACCGCAATGCAAAGACGTCGGTTCATTCAGGCAGGCGCCGCTGCGCTCAGTGGCCTCTTTTTGGCAGGTTGCGGCGATTCCGACTCAGCCTCGGGCGGGAGCAATGGAGACGACGATCTTCGCGAGTGGGTGATGCCGGAAGAGGGTGATCCACACAAGCGCACCTGGATGGCGTTCGGTGCCAGCGAAGCGATCTGGGGAGCAGCCCTCCTGCCCGAGGTCCAGCGCAACCTCGCGACGATCGCGCAGACCATCGCGCAGTTCGAGCCCGTCTCGATGCTTGTTCGTTCCGAGGAACTGGACTTGGCTCGCTCCCTCGTCGGCCCATCGGTCGAACTGATCGCCGCGCCTCTCGACGACCTCTGGATGCGCGATACCGGCCCCGTATTCGTGAAAGGCAACGGGACCAAAGCGGGTATCGATTTCAACTTCAACGGTTGGGGCGAGAAGCAGGATTTTGATCAGGACGGCCAGGTCGCAGCCTTCGTTGCCGCCCGTGCGGGAGTCGAATCATTGCCTACCGACCTGATCCTCGAAGGCGGCGGCATCGAGGTCGACGGCGAAGGCACAGCCATCATCACCGAAAGCTGTGTACTCAACAACAACCGCAACCCGGGATGGTCGAAGTCGGACGTCGAAGCCGAACTCGGCCCCCTGCTCGGTCTCGACAAGATCATCTGGCTACCGGGAATCGCCGGCAAGGACATCACGGACGGCCACACGGACTTCTACGCCCGTTTCGCACGCCCAGGTGTCGTGGTCGCAGGCCTCGACACAGACCCGGAGTCGTTCGACCACGACGTGACCGCACGTCACCTCGAGATTCTCCAGAACGCGACCGACGCACAGGGACGGAAGCTGGAAGTGGTGGTCCTCGAGGCGCCGGTCGCGATCAGGCCCGACTTCGAATCGGACGATTTCGCAGCCGGATATATCAACTTCTACGTATGCAACGGCGCGGTCATCGCACCCGAGTTCGGTGACCCCGAGGCCGACCAGGCCGCCAGAAGTGAATTGGAGCGCCTCTTCCCCGACCGCCGTGTCGTGCAGATCAACATCGACGCCATCGCCGCGGGTGGTGGCGGCATTCACTGCACCACCCAGCAGGAACCCGCGGACTAGAAACCTGTCCCGACCACCCTCGTAGAATTCGGACTCGTGTCGAACCGCCAAACGCAAATCTTGGAAGCAGCAGTCCGCGTCATTGCCCAACACGGCGTACGCGGGCTGAGGGTGGAGACACTCGCTGCCGAGGCCGGAGTGTCGACAGCACTCATCTACTACCACTTCCAGAACCGTGCAGGTGTGCTGCGCCGGGCCCTCGATCACATCAACGATCGCGCCGCGCTGTACACCGAAAGCGCCTTCACGGAGACAGACCCTCGTGCGCAGCTCGAGCAGATGCTCCTGCTGGAGTTTCAGAATGCCCCGAAGATTCGAGAGAACAGCATCGCCTGGGGTGAACTCCGAGCAAGCGCAGTCTTCGCCGACGAACTGCGCGAACCGCTACGCACCACGACGCAAGAGTGGGCAGACGACGTCAAATCTTTGATCCGCCAAGCGCAGGACGCCGGACTCGCTGACCCGGAGGCAAGCCCGGCCGACGCCGCCGAGCGACTCACCGCCCTGGTCGAGGGTTTGAGTGAGCGCTGGCTGAGCGGCTCGATCCCCATCGAACGAGCCAGAGAACTGCTCACCGGCGCGATCAGTGTGGAGATCGATCCGAGCTAGCCTCTACCGCTCGCCGACGCCCTTCGATTCCGGAGACAGAGCCGGGAACCAGATGTCGGTCAGAACTTCGGCGGCCTGAATCCGCGTCACATCGATTGTCCCCTGCACGGCCCAGCGTGTGAAGAATCGCTCCAACTGACTCACGAGCAGTTCGACGCGCAACCGTGCCTCGTCGTGCTGTTCCTCCGGCCAACGGCCCAGGTACTTGGGCATGGCATTCGGTAGTTGGGTCATACCGTCTCGCGCTGTCTCGCGGAACTCCGGTTCGAGTGCCACGGCCTCGTCCCACGCCGGCAGCAGGCGTTTGTTCTCGTCGAACCAGTCGAAGGCACGCTCCAGCCAAGCCGTGAATTCCACGCGAGAGTTCGTGTCGAGGACCCGATCGAGATCGATGTAGAAAGCGAACGCACTCGCCGCCATCCCGGCCGCGCCGATCGTCTTGAGCATCTCCACTTTGCTGGCGAAATGCACGTAGAACGTGGCTCTACTGCATCCGACGACCGAGGCGATGTCATCGACCGTCACGGCCGCGTATCCCCGTTCCTCGAACAGAGTGCGTGCGGCGTCCACGAGTTTGGCCCGCGTCGCTCGTTTCTGCTCGTCGCGAAGTGTTCCCCGCCTGTTCTTCGGGCCGTCCGTAGTCGTGCTCACGTCGCCCACCTTGCTCGCATTTCAACCTCCTGGCAAATCACCGACTCGCCGTCACCAAAAAACATTGCGTCATTCATTGACACAACGTCAGCGAATGGCGCACTATGACTCAAGTCACTTCTCGGGCTTCGATTCTTCTTCTCGCACGCCCGAGACAGAACAGAAAGCGATGGCGAATGAGCCCCTCCCCCTTGCCGAGCGTGTGCATCATCGGCGCCGGGCCTACCGGAATCACGACGGCCAAGCGAATGAAGGAATTCGGAATACCCTTCGACTGCTACGAAGCGTCCGACGAGGTCGGCGGAAACTGGTACTACAAGAATCCCAACGGGATGTCGGCCTGCTACCAGAGCCTGCATATCGACACGTCGAAGTGGCGCTTGGCATTCGAGGACTTCCCGGTCTCCGCTGACCTTCCCGACTTCCCGCACCACTCCGAACTCTTCCAGTACTTCAAGGACTACGTCGAGCACTTCGGGCTGCGTGAGTCGATCATCTTCAACACCAGTGTTGTTGCAGCAGAACGTGATACAGACGGGCTGTGGACCATCACGCGCTCGGACGGCGAAGTTCGCACCTACGACGTCCTGATGGTCTGCAACGGACATCATTGGGATCCCAACATCCCGGACTACCCAGGTGAGTTCGACGGGGTCCTCATGCACAGCCACAGCTACAACGACCCGTTCGACCCGGTCGACATGCGCGGCAAAAAGGTAGTCGTGGTCGGAATGGGCAACTCCGGCTTGGATATTGCCTCCGAACTGGGCCAGAGATACCTCGCCGACAAGCTCATCGTGTCGGCTCGCCGTGGAGTCTGGGTACTGCCGAAATATCTCGGCGGTGTACCCGGCGACAAACTGATCACCCCGCCCTGGATGCCGCGTGGTCTACGACTGTTCCTGAGTCGTCGATTCCTCGGCAAGAATCTGGGAACGATGGAAGGCTACGGTCTGCCGAAGCCGGACCACCGCCCCTTCGAGGCCCACCCGTCGGCCAGCGGCGAGTTCCTCGGACGCGCCGGGTCAGGCGACATAACCTTCAAGCCTGCCATCACCAAACTCGACGGAAAGCAGGTTCACTTCGCGGACGGCACCGCCGAGGACGTCGACGTGATCATCTGCGCCACCGGCTACAACATCAGCTTCCCCTTCTTCAGTGATCCGAATCTGCTGCCGGACAAAGACAACCGATTCCCACTGTTCAAACGAATGATGAAGCCCGGCATCGACAACCTCTTCTTCATGGGACTGGCGCAGCCCATGCCGACACTCGTCAACTTCGCCGAGCAGCAGAGCAAACTCGTCGCGGCCTACCTGACCGGCAAATACCAACTGCCGTCTGCGAACGAGATGCAGGAGATCACCAAAGCCGACGAGGCGTACTTCCTCGCCCCCTATTACAAGTCGCCGCGGCACACCATCCAGCTCGAGTTCGATCCCTACGTCCGCAACATGAACAAGGAAATCGCCAAGGGCACCAAGCGTGCTGCGGCCTCCGGAAACAAGCTACCTGTTGCCGCGCGTGCAGCAGCACACGAACTCGAGAAGGCGGATCGCGCATGAGTCTGGTGAACGGTCACTGCGACAACGAGTTCGACGCCGTCCGAGCGGCTTTCGAGGCTCAACTCGAATCCGGTGAAGAACTCGGCGGCTCCGTTGCCATCACCATCGACGGAGAATCCGTGGTCGATCTCTGGGGCGGGTACGCCGACGAATCCCGTACCACTCCTTGGGGCAGCGACACCATCGTCAACACGTTCTCCATCACCAAGACCATGACGGCCCTGTGTGCGCTCCTGCTGGTCGAACGCGGCCAATTGGACGTGTACCAGAAAGTTGCTCACTACTGGCCCGAATTTGCGGCAAACGGTAAGGAAGACATCGAAGTTCGCCACCTCCTGTCGCATACGTCTGGCGTCTCCGGTTGGGAGCGCCCGATCGAACTGACGGACATCTACGACCTCGAGGCGTCCACCGCTCGCCTCGCTACCCAGAAGCCTTGGTGGACCCCGGGTACGGCGTCGGGCTATCACGCGATCAACTACGGCCATCTCGTCGGTGAGGTCATTCGTCGCATCGACGGGCGAACTCTCGGCAGGTTCTTTGCCGAAGAGCTTTCCGGTCCACTGGGAGCCGACTTCCATATCGGCACGTCCGCAGAGCATTTCGGTCGAATCGCCACCATGGTTCCGCCGCCCGCGTTGGAGTTCGACCTGTCCACGCTCGACCAGGACAGCATCTTCATCAAGACCCTGACCTGCCCACTGCTCGACTACCCCGAGGTCAACACCGCACCCTGGCGGGAAGCCGAGATCGGCGCAGTCAACGGCCACGGCAACGCACGTTCTATCGCTCGGGTCCAATCCCTGATCTCGAACGGTGGTGTGCTCGACGGCCGGAAGCTGCTCTCGCAGAGCACCATCGACCTGATTTTCGAGATCCAAGCCGACGGTATCGATCTCGGGATCATGACACCACTCAAGTTCGGCATCGGCTACGGACTGCCACATCCGGTTACCGCGCCACTGATTCCGGACGGACGCACCTGCTGGTGGGCAGGTATCGGCGGCTCGATGCTGGTCAACGATCTGGACCGACGGATGACCTTCGCCTACGTCATGAACAAGATGGCACCGGGCCTGATCGGATCCGACCGCAGCAACGCGTACCTGAGCGCCGCATACAACTCCGAGGTCAGCGAGGTCAGCTCATGAAGGCAGCCCAGCTCATGGGGCCCGGGCTCCTGGAAATCAACGACGTGCCGGTCCCGGAGATCGGCCCGTCGGAACTACTGATTCGGGTGGGCGCAGCGGGAATCTGCCACTCCGATCTCCATCTCCTGCACTTTCCGTACAAGATGCGCGAAGAACCGCTGACTATCGGCCACGAAATTGCCGGAACGATCGAAGCCGTCGGGAGTGGCGTCGACGGCCGTTCCGTCGGAGAGCGTGGCGTCGTCTACCTCTGTTGGTCATGTGGACAGTGCCGAGAATGCATGAGCGGCAACGAGAATATGTGCCTCGCCGCTGGACGCACCGCGATGCCGCCCTGCCCCGGGCTTGGTCCCGAAGGCGGGATGGCCGAGTACGTCAAGATCCCGGCTCGCTCATTCGTACCCATCGGAGACCTCGACTTCCTGCAGGCCGCACCTCTCGCCGATGCGGCACTGACGAGCTACCACGCCATTCGCGGTGCCCGCGAACATCTCCAGCCCGGTGCCACCGCCGTCGTGATCGGCGTCGGCGGACTCGGTCACGTTGCAGTACAGATACTTCGCGCAATCAGTGCCGTGCGCATCATCGCCGTCGATGTCGGACAGGATCAACTCGATCTCGCCAAACGTTGCGGCGCCGACATCACGCTCGAATCGGGACCGGACACCGCGCAGCACATCCTCGACCTCACATCGGCCAGAGGCGCAGAAGTCATCTTCGACTTCGTCGGCATCGACGCAACTGCACAGATGTCCGTTCAAGCGGTTGCGCCGAACGGCGCGTATCGCATGGTAGGTCTCGGAGGCGGAAACCCCGGAATCACTGCCGAAGCTGCCGGCGGACCAGGCTGGCCGTGGGGCGCATCGATCCGGAAGTCGTACGGCGGCACCAGAAACGACCTCGCCGATTCCATCGCCCTGGCACAGGCCGGTCTGGTAACCGTAGAAGTAGCCCGCTTCGACCTCGCTGATGCCCGCGACGCACTCGACCGTCTCGAACACGGCAAGGTCACCGGACGCGCAGTGCTCGTACCCTAATCTTCGAAAGGCACTTCACGTGACTACTTCCGCTGATACACAAGCATTCATCGCGTCCGTCATGGCCGGGCTGACCGGCCCCGGTGGTCCTTTCGAGATGCAAGTCGAGGATGTACTGGGCAGTTCGATGCCCGTCATGAAGAACCGTGACAAGGCACTCGGCGACGTGCTCGCTGCATCCTTCGACTACGGATCACGCGACTATCTGGTGACCAAGGACCGACGCTTCAGCTACCTCGAGCACGGCGAGGCCGTAGCAGCATTGGCGACGGCGCTCCGCGAGCGGTACGGCGTCCGCAAGGGTGATCGGGTCGGCATACTTGCTGCCAATACGCCGGAATGGGTGATGACCTTCTGGGCGGCTCAGTCCCTCGGTGCCATCGCCGTCGGATTCAACTCGTGGTGGGTGGCCCGCGAGGTGGCGTACGGCATCGATCACACCACCCCCACAGTGGTGATCGCCGACGCCAAACGCGCGCAGATTCTTTCCGAACTGAACACCGATGTTCCCGTACTCACGATGGAAGAAGATCTACCTACCTTGATGGAGAAGTATTCGGGATCGACACTGCCCCGTACTTCCGTCAACGAGGACGATCCGGCCGTCATCCTGTACACGAGCGGAACCAGTGGCCGCCCCAAGGGGGCTGTTCACAGTCACCGAAACGTGTTGGCCGTCATCGACTACCACCGCTACAGCGATCGCCTCGCTGCGGCGTTCACCGGAAAAACCAGCGACGGCCGACCGAGTGACTTGCGGTATCTGCTGACCGCGCCGCTGTTTCACATTGCAAGCCTGCATAACCTGGCGATCCCACGACTCGCGACGGGCGGAGCGGTGGTCATCCATCAGGGCGCCTTCGACGTCGACGAAGTCCTTTCCCTCGTCGAACGCGAGAAGGTCACAAACTGGGCGGTGGTCCCCACCATGGCAACCCGTCTCCTCGAGTACGGCAGTCTCGAGAAGTACGACCTGACCTCACTGAGCGCCTTTGCGCTCGCGTCTGCGCCGTCATCTCCGGCCTTGCAGGACCGACTGCGCGCACGACTGCCTTTTGCGCAGCACACCTTGGTCGACAGCTACGGGCTCACCGAATCCTCCACCGGCATTTCAGTTGCCACACCACCGGAACTTGCCGCGTTCCCCGGAACTCTCGGCCGGCCGATCATCGGGGTGAGCGTGGAGGTGCGCGACCCCTTCGGTGTTGCAGTCCCCGACGGCGAGGAAGGTGAGATCTGCGCGCGCAGCGCCTATGTGATGTTGGGGTACTGGAACGACGAGACCGCGACTGCAGCCGCTATCGGTCCTGATCGATGGCTCCGAACCGGCGACTTCGGAGTATTCGAGGACGGCCGACTCCGCCTGACGGGTCGCCGATCCGACCTGATCCTGCGCGGCGGCGAGAACGTCTACCCTCTCGAAATCGAGCAGACCATCGACGAGCATCCCGCCGTACTCGAATGCGCTGTGATCGGCATTGATTCGGCAGACCTCGGCCAAGAAGTTGCAGCCGTCGTCGTTTTGCGGAGTGAGGGAGCCGCCGGCGAAGAAGAACTACGCGACTACGTCGCCGAACGACTGGCTTACTTCAAGGTGCCGGTGAAGTGGAAACTGAGCACAACTCCTCTGCCCCGCAATGCAACCGGAAAAACGATACGTGCAAAGGTGGTTCTCTCATGACCTACGACGCCGTGATCAACAACGGTCTGTGGTTCGACGGCACCGGGGCCAAACCAGCTGTCCGCAATCTGGGTATCCGCGATGGGTTGGTTACTGCCATCTCCCTCGATCCACTCGACGAAACCAACTGTCCCCGTGTCATCGACGCCAGGCGCAAGTGGGTGATCCCGGGCATCGTGGACATCCACACTCACTACGACGTCGAGATCCTCGAAGGCCCGGCGCTGAGCGAATCTCTCAGACACGGGGTCACGTCGATCTTTGTCGGATCGTGTTCCCTGTCCACCATTCACGCCAGCCCCTCCGACGCGGGTGATCTCTTCGGCAGAGTAGAGGCAATTCCGCGTAAGCACGTCGTCGACGCACTCAACCGTGCCAAGACCTGGAACTCTGCGAGCGAGTATGTTGCTGCACTAGAGGCGCTTCCGCTAGGTCCCAACGTTGCAGCCTTCATCGGACACTCCGATATGCGGGCCGCCGAGATGGGACTGGATCGTGCTACCAGGAAGGACGTCCATCCCACAGACGCCGAACTCGCGTCGATGGAAGCACAGTTGACCGAAGCTCTCGACGCAGGATTCGTCGGGATGTCCAGTCAGCAATTGTTGTTCGACAAACTCGACGGCGAGACCTGCCGCTCACGCACGCTGCCGTCGACGTATGCAACCACGAAAGAACGACGCCGACTCAATGCGATCCTGCGCCGTCGGGGACGGGTATTTCAGGCCGGACCTGACCTCTCCAACCCGATGAGTACCGGAGCGATGGCGTTCTCCAGCGCGGGTATCTGGCGTAAGCGACTCAAGACGAGCATGCTTTCGGCGGCCGACATCAAGTCCAACAAGTTGGCCGTGGTGATACTCGGCCCACTGGCACACTTGGTCAATCGACTCGGCGGCGACCTGCGCTGGCAGCACCTACCAGTTCCCTTCGAGGTATATGCCGACGGCATCGACCTGGTTGTCTTCGAGGAGTTCGGATCCGGCGCTGCAGCACTGCATCTGACCGACGAGATGGAACGCAACGTCCTCATGCAGAGCGAGGATTACCGTCGACAATTCCGCAAGGACTACGACCAGAAGTTCGGTGTCAAAGTTTGGCATCGCGATTTCTTCGACGCCGAGATCGTGTCCTGCCCCGACGAATCCCTGGTCGGCAAGAGCTTCGGGCAGGTCGGCGTCGAACGTGGCGGCCTCCACCCTGTCGATGCATTCCTGGATCTGGTCCTCGAACACGGCACGAAAGTGCGTTGGCGCACAACCATCTCGAACCACCGGCCGGAGGTTCTGGACAAGTTCGCCCAGGACAATGGCGTCCAACTCGGGTTCTCCGACGCCGGAGCGCATTTGCGCAACATGGCGTTCTACAACTTCGGCTTACGCCTACTACGACGTGTCTACGATGCCCAAAAGGTCGGCCGTCCGTTCATGACCGTCGAGGCAGCGGTGCATCGTCTCACCGGTGAACTCGCCGAGTGGTACGACGTCGATGCCGGGCACCTTCGATTAGGTGATCGCGCCGACCTGGTTGTGATCGATCCCGCTCATCTCGACGATTCGCTCGACGCGTACGCGGAAAGCCCGGTTGTGGAGTACGACAACCTCTCCCGCATGGTCAATCGCAACGACCAGACCGTCACCGCAGTGTTCGTCGGCGGCGAGTACGTCTTCGGCGACGGAGAAGCAGCACCCGTTCTCGGCAACCGCCGAACCGGAAAGTTCTTGAAAGCAGGTGCCCATTAACACGTCCAGATTTGCCGGGAAAACAGCAGTCGTCACTGGAGCAGCATCAGGTATCGGTGCAGCCATCGCACTAAGGCTTATCGACGAAGGCGCACAGGTAGCTGGAATCGACATCGCTGCAGAGGGTTTGAAAGAGATAGCCTCCCAGCAGGGCGGGGCTTTCCTCGCCGTTCCCACTGACGTCACCAAGGAATCCGATGTTGCCGAGGCCCTTGCCGCGGCGGCGGCGGAATTCGGCGGTATCGATCTGGCTTTCAACGTTGCCGGTGCGTCGAGGGTGGGGCAGATCGTCGACCTCGACGAGGCCGACTGGGACTTCACCATCGACCTGGTGCAGAAGGGCGTCTTCCTCTGCACCAAACATGAAGCGCGGCATATCCGAGAGCATGGTCGCGGTGGTGCGATAGTCAACGTGTCCTCATTGAACGCGCACGTGCCGAGCCCCTACGGGAGCGCATACGCGACAGGCAAAGCCGGAGTCGAGATGTTCAGCAAGAATGCCGCGATCGAACTGGCTGCGTCGGGGATCCGGGTCAATGCCGTTCTACCCGGCCTGGTCGACACGCCACTGGTCGCGCCGGTCATGAACTACGAACCCGCCCGCGACATGTTTCTCAGCCGAATCCCCATGTCCCGAGCAGCAACTCCCGACGAGATCGCGGGCCCCTGCCTCTATCTCGCCAGCGACGACGCCTCGTACATCACCGGAACCAGTCTGGTCGTCGACGGCGGCTGGGAGGTCTCGAACTACCCGGATCTGACGACGCTGGGCAACTAGTTCAGTTGCCGGGCAACACACATTGAGTATCGAGGCCGAGGACGTGGTTGAGCCTGCCGAAGGCCAACCACGATCCGAGGCACATGCTCAACTCGACGATTTCTCGCTGGGAGTAGTGAGCTGTCATGCGTTCCCAGAACTCGTCGTCGAGCCCGTGGTGGTCGAGGGCGTATCTCTCGGCGTATTCGGCAGCGAGGCGCGTCCTGTCGTCGAAGGCATCGGTGGTGCGCCAGTCGGTGACAGACTGATCGAACGTCGACTCCACAGTCTCGCCGTCACGCTCGGTGCGCCAGTCCTGACAGAAGATGCACCCGTTGATCTGAGCGATCCGAAGCCTGGCCGCCTCGAACTCGCGGAGTCCGAGAGTGCCGTCCGTGTAGACCTTTTGGGAGAACCCGGCGGCCGCGGGTCCGATGCCGGGGACCATCTCTCCCCACACGTAGCCGATCGGATTCTTGCCTTCGGGTATGTCGATATTCATGTGAGTACCTCCGAGTTTCGGGCACCGAGCTTGCCGACGCCGGGTGTGAGCGGAACGTCCAGCGCGTCGTAAAGACCGGGTTCAGCCTGACGTAGCCAGGGAATTGCGTTGACGAGACGTCCTACGGCCGTGGCATTTCCACCGGCCGCGCGGTTTCCACCTTCATCGGTGGCTTCGACGTTGATCTCGATTCGTGGTCGTCCTTCGACGATCACCTTGTGCGCGCCGTCGCCGCCGTCGGGCGGGAGCGGCCAGTCGCGGGCACAGGACGGATGAATACGCGTGACGTGTTCGATCACGATCAGGGGTTCCCCGCCGACGATTCCCTGAACCTCGAATCGCAGTGCGCCTTGGGTGCCGACCGCGAACTCCCCCATATGTTCGGTCGACACGGTTTCCTCGAGCGGGCGGCGCAGCAAGGTCTCGCGGATCTCGTCGAGTTCCACCCCGAGTGCCCGCGCGATGAGCCGAATCTGCCCGCCCCAGACCATGGTGGGTACGGTCGGCGCGACCATGGGAGGTTCGTAGTCCATCGGCTGACCCATCCCGATCAGGTAGCGGACAGAATCCGGCTGTTCGTAGGTCGTGTAGTCGAAGATTTCCTGACACCGGATCTGGTCGATTGTCCCCGCGAGCCCGCTGACGAGAATCGGCAGGATGTCGTTGCCCCAGCCTGGGTCGATACCGGAGACGAACAGAGCCCCGCCGCCCGCCTTGGCAGCAGCTTCGACGGGATCACGGAGTTCGGGAGGCGCAGATTTCGGGTCGTACAGCGCATATACGGACGGCGTGACCACCACAGCTCCGGCGGCCAGTGCCCGCGTGATGTCGGCAACCGCGTCGTCGGGCCGAATGTCGCCGGACGCCGCGTAGACCACCGCGCCGGGAGACGCTGCGAGCACGGCATCGGCGTCGTCGGTAGCCGCGACGCCCAGGTGCACTCCCAGATCGGCGAGGTCACCGGCGTCTCGCCCGACCTTCTCGGGGTTCGCAACGATGACGCCGACAAGTTCGAGGGCCGGATTGGCTGTCACAGCGCGAATCGATGCACGCCCGACGTTGCCGGTACCCCACACGACAGTCGGAATCTTGGACTCGGCTTCATTCGAAACTGCACCCATCAATCGGACATTACCCAGCTCAGCGCGTCAGGTCAGCAGAACTGCAAGAATTCGTTTCACTTCATCCGGTCAAAAATGCCATTGCCTGCGCAGTCAGTGCGCCCTCACCCCGCCTCCGGTACGTCTCGGCGGGTCGGCCGTTACCTGGTCTGCTCATCTCGCCGGTACTTTCGAGCGCGTCGAGCACCTGCCGGCGGAAGCTGTCCTTCTGGAACGGACGATCGAAGATCACCTCGTACAGTCTCCGAAGTTCGGCGACAGTGAACGTCCCGCCCGACAATCCGTCCGGATCCACGTACGACGCATACCTCGTGCGTAGGTCCGTGACCGCGAGTCGCACCATGTCGGCGTGATCGAATGCGAGTCCGCTCACTGCCTCGTCGTCGTACACATCGACGAGAAGCGCCGAATCGGGCAGTGCCGATTCCGGTAGGCAAGCCGTGTGTGCGACCGACAAAACCCATCCACGGTCGTCGCGGTCCGGTCGGTCGAAGATCGCCAACTGGTGGAAGCTCGTCTGGGCCAACTCTGCCTTGACCGACAGGGCACGATCGGCTGCGGCCGTGAGCAATTCGCGTTCGTGCAGAAATGTTCCCGGTAGCGCCAGCGCACCGAGACGGTGCCGAACCACCAGAACTTTCAGAGATCCACCGCTGTACGTCAGCACCGCGACGTCCACTGCCACAGACGGACGCGGATAGTCCGTCAATCCCTTACCGCTCGCGCCTGTCCATTTATTCACCCTTGCATGTTATCTCAAACATGATCTATGGTTAGCGCAAAGTTGATCAAACGATCATCGCGAACCGAAGAGGTGGCCATGAAACTCACCGCACAGCAGTCCGATCGAGCGGCCGGCGTTCTGCTCGGCACCGCAGCAGGAGACGCGCTCGGCGCCGGCTACGAATTCACCTACCCGAAGGCCGAGGTCACGATCGACATGATCGGTGGCGGCCCGTTCGACTGGGCGCCGGGAGAATGGACCGACGACACCTCGATGGCAGTTGCGATCGCCGAGGTGGCCGCTACCGGAATCGACATCGGAAGCGCTGACGGTCTCGATGCCATTGCAGCACAGTTCATCCGGTGGTACGACTCGAAGCCCGCGGACATCGGCAACCAGACGCGAGCAGTGTTGTCCGTCCGCTCCGAAAGCGCAGCGGCGATGGCGGATTGTGCGCGAGCGATCAGCGGCCGCAAGGCCGGCAACGGCTCGCTCATGCGGACTGCTCCCGTCGCCCTCTCCTACTTGGACGATGCAGAAGGTGCCAGGTCGGCAGCGCACCGGATCAGTTCACTCACGCACGACGACCCGCGTGCCGGACAGGCGTGCGAGTTGTGGACCCATGCCATCCGCCATGCCGTTGCCTCCGGCAACTTCGACGGTGTTCGCGGCTTCCTCTCCGTTGCCGATCAGGACGTCGCCGAATACTGGGGCCCGCTGCTCGATCAGGCCGAAACCGGGAACCCGCAGGACTTCTCCAAGAACGGTTGGGTGGTGCATGCACTTCAGACTGCTTGGTGGGCAATCACTTCCACGGACAATGGCGATGCTCGCCACCTCCAGTACGCATTGGAAGCGGCAGTAAGAGCCGGCGGGGACACCGACACGACGGCGGCCATCGCGGGTGGCCTCCTCGGCGCCCGCTGGGGAGCGTCGGCGGTTCCCGCCCGTTGGCGCCGAATCATGCATGGCTGGCCGGGATACCGTTCCTCCGATCTGATTCGCCTGGCAATAAAGACCGCTCGCGGCGGTACCGACGACAAGAACGGATGGCCGTCGACGGCAGAACTCGACTACTCGAGGTTTCGCGGAACCCACCACCTGACGACGCACCCGCACGACGACGGCGTCATGCTCGGCGGCGTCGATGCGGTGTCCACTGCAGACTACGACGCCGTGGTCAGCCTGTGCCGCATGGGAACACGACAGGTCGCCCCTGATCACGTCGAGTTCTGGTTGGTCGACGACGGTCACGATTCCAACGCCAACCTCGAGTTCGTTCTCGACGACGCAGCGCGCACCGTCCAGGCGTTGCGGGCCGAGGGAAAGCGCGTACTCCTCCATTGCGTTCAGGCGCACAGTCGCACGCCGTCGGTTGCAGCGCGATACTCGATGTTGATCGGACGTGATCCCTACGACGTACGCTCGGCTATGCCGTGGGCTCGCCCGAAGCGTGAACTCTGGAACACGGCAGTCGGAGACGCGTCCGTCGGACACACAGCCGTCGGATACACAGGAGGATCCATGCCCGCTATTACAGTCGTCGAAGGTGACATCACGACGCTGACCGTCGACGCCATCGTCAATGCGGCCAACTCCAGGCTCCTCGGCGGCGGCGGTGTCGACGGCGCGATCCACCGTGCCGGTGGACCGGAGATCCTGAAGGCTTGCGAGGTATTGCGCAACACCAGCCTTCCCGACGGCCTGCCGGTGGGTGCGGCAGTAGCCACCACCGCCGGAAAGCTGCACGCCAAGGCCGTGATTCACACCGTCGGCCCGAGGTATTCGCGCTCCGAGGACCGATCCGGTCTGCTTCGGTCGGCGTACACCCGCAGCCTCGCCGTGGCCGACTCGATCGGCGCCCGTACCGTCGCCTTTCCGTTGATCTCGGCAGGGGTCTACGGCTGGCCGAAGGAAGATGCCGTCCGACAGGCCGTTTCAGCGATTCGCGCGGCGAAGACCGAGGTCGAGACGGTCACACTGGTCGCGTTCAACAAGGAAACGGCAGACTTGATGCGCCGCGCCATCGACTGACCTTCGGACGGGACAGTCAACTCCCTCAGCCGTGCACCAGGCGTGACACCAACTCGGTGCGTGTATGCACGCTCGACTTTCGATACACGTGTTGCAGGTGACTCTTCACGGTTGGGACGCTGATGAACAGCGCACGGGAGATGTCGATGTTGCTCGCACCCTGTGCCAGCAGTTCGACGACGTCGCGCTCCCGAGCAGATAATCTCCAATGTTCCGGCACTGCAGAAGAACTCGGGGCACTGGGCATTTGACCGAGCATGCAATAGGACTGTTCGACGAATCCATGAGACTTCTGCAGAAATTGCATCTCTTCCCTCGAGAAGTCACCGTCGCGGGCACTTCGGAGCAGGGAAACGCCCGCCACGATGCGCCCGGCATGACGCAGATACAGTTCAGCCTCGTATCGATAACCCATCGGGCGAAAGAAGCCGTCGTAATAGTCGGTCTTGTCGAAACGCTGGCCAATGTCGTTCGACGATGCGAGGTCGGCGCCCGATTCGGCGAACCTACGCGGATGAAAAGGGTCCAACTCGTGAAAGTGCCTGGTGTAGCGACCATTTTCCTCAGGACACACCCGATCGAATACGTGCATGTCGGCATTCATGCTGCGATCAACGGAATAGAAAACCATCCCGGACACGCGAACGAACCTGGCAAGAAACTCCATCGCGTTGCGTTTGAATTCGATGTTGCGAGCGAACTCGTTGTTGCGTCGGATCGGTTGGAGATTCGGTGCAACGAGATCCGACCGAACCACCGACATATCGCGCTCCTCCACAACGAACCAGTACGACGCTACCTGCGGCCATAATCACTGGTCAAGACCGATCGGACTTCATCCTTTCGGATGATTCTCCCCCAGCCCGGCCGCTCATAGAGTGCTACTACCTGGCGAGCCACACGCGGTGGACTCGTCGAGATGCACGGAGGTAGGTCCACGTGAGCAGAACACTCATCCGATCGTCGAAGGTCCTGACCTTCGACGATGCGAACCCGGTCGTGGAAGCGGTACTCGTGGACAACGGCGTGATCCTCGAGACGGGCAGGTTCTCCGACCTGGTCGAGTCCGCTGGCCCGAACACCCGGGTCATGGAAGCCGGCGACGCGGTCGTCATGCCAGGACTCATAGACACCCACCCGCACGTCATGCACTTCGGTGCACTTCGCGGCGGCCTCGTCGACTTGAGTGATGCACTCGATCACGCCGATATCGTCGAGCGCATCAGTGCTCGGGCCGCCGTCACCGCACCCGGCGAGTGGATCATCTGCACGCCGGTCGGTGAAGCCCACTACTTCATTCGCCGATCGTGGCGCGACCTTGCCGAGCGACGATTGCCCGACCGTCATGTCCTCGACCGGGCGACCTCCGACCACCCTGTGCTCATTCAAGCGTGGGCGCCGCGTACTCCGAACATCGTGGCGTTCAACAGCGCCGGCTTGCGTGCTGTCGGTCTGTCGGACTTCATCCCTGATCAAGTGTGTGATGTGGAGATCGAGAAGGACGAAGCCGGACGTTTGACAGGAATACTTCGCGGACCGGTGAACAACTACTACACCTACGACCCGTTCTGGGGACAGATCCTTCTCAAGCTCCCACCACTCGATCCCGATCACGCAGTACCCGGTGTACTCGACGAAATGGCTCGCTTCTCCGCCCACGGTGTCACCACTTTGTACGAGGGACACGCCATGGAACCGATCCACATACAGATGTATCAACATCTCCGTACATCCGACATGCTCACCATGCGAGTCCAGGCCACTCACGACGTGGAGTCGGTCATCTTCTATCCCTTCGAACCGTTGTCGCTGCACGAGTTCGACGATCGATTGAAATCACTTGCGCCGCAATCGGCCGATAGCGCCGACGACATGTTGCGAATCGTCGGTATGACCATCAGCCCTGGGGGACCCTGTTTTGCAGGGCATTTCGCCATGCACGAAACCTATACCGATCCTTTCGGCAGGCCTACCAAGGGAAATCGCTTCGTCTCACTAGAGAAAGAAGAATCGTACGTTCGATTCTGCGCGGAGAATGACGTTCGGGCCAACATTTGTATCGGTTCCTACCGTGAGCACGACGACTTTCTCGAGATCGCCGAGCGTGTCGTCATCGAACACGATTTTCGAGACAAGGCGTGGATTCTGCAGCACGCGATCACCATAAGCCCGGATCACGTTCGCCGGTACAAGGCACTCGGTTTCCAGATCACCACTTCTGTCGGATTCGCATGGGGCAAGGGCGCAATGTACGACGAACGGATCGGCCGGCACATATGGCGTGACATGGTCCCCTTGAGGCGCCTACTCGACGCAGGCCTCGACGTCTCCGGCGGGTCTGACTGGGGACCGAAGAGTCCATGGGAACAGATTGCACTTGCACAGACGCACGAGATTGCCGGCACAGACCTGAGAAACGACGGTCCGGACCAGGTCATCAATCGCCAGGAATCTCTCGCTATGTGGACCACAAGCGCAGCGAAGATCCTCGGATGGGACGAAATCGGATCCATCCGACCCGGAAATCACGCGGACATCATCTTCGTCGACCGCGACCCTTCGACCTGCGATCTCGACGAATTGAAGGACATTCGAGTGCATCGAACCATGTTGGGCGGAAACATAGTTCACGACGACGCCGTCCTCCCTGCCGCCACCGAGGGGATCTTCGATGAAGCCGAATGAGTACACCGAGCATGACGCCACGGGCCTCGCCGAACTGATTCGCGACAAGCAGGTGTCCGTTGACGAAGTTCACCAGGCAGCACGCACCGCGATCGAGACCGTCAATCCGACGCTGAACGCCGTCGTCGAGGGCCCGTGGGATCGAGCCCTCGATTGCAACGAACAGGGACTATTTGCGGGGGTTCCCTTTGCACTCAAGGATTTTGCCGTACACGCGGCCGGAGTACCGACCAGGTTCGGAAGTCGGCTGGCGGGCGAAGGTGCAATCTTTCCTCACGACACCGAACTGATGACACGATTCCGGGCGGCAGGATTGGCTGCTGTGGCGGTGACCACCACACCGGAATTCGCGTTCAACGGAAACACCGAACCTGTTGCTCAAGGCTCGACGCGCAATCCGTGGGACACCGAACGCAGTGCCGGCGGATCGAGTGGCGGATCAGCGGCATTGGTCGCAGCGCGAGCCCTTCCCATCGCTCACGCTACCGACGGTGGAGGGTCGATCCGAATTCCGGCGTCCGCCAACGGGTTGGTGGGTCTGAAACCGAGCCGGGGGCGTGTACCAGTGGGCCCTGACTCGAGCGAACCACTCTCAGGGCTGGGGGCCGAGTTGGGGCTCGCCCGATCGGTGCGTGACTGCGCAGCGTTACTCGATGCCGTGAGCGGGCCGGCCCCGGGAGACAAGTACGTGATCCGTGATCCCTCGCGACCATACTCCGACGAGATCAACCGCTCCCCGGGGCGTTTACGCATTGCGATCCACACTCAGTCGTGGTCCGGAGATCCAGTGAACATCGAGGTCGCGAATGCCGTGTCCTCTGTCGGCACGGTTCTCGAGGGGCTCGGGCATCACGTCATTCCCGACACGCCGGTCTTCGACTGGGATCAGTTCGTCGAGGCCAACCTTCCGGTGTGGAGTGTCTCTCTTGCCGAAGGCGTCGATGCACTTGCCGGAGCTTTCGGTGTGACCCCGGGACCCGAGAACCTCGAGGCGACAACCTTGGCCTGCGTGGAGTACGGACGCCGAGTCACGGCCATTCAACTCGCTCGAGCGCTCGCCGTCTTCAACCAGGTGTCCCGCTCAGTCGGAACGTTTTTCACGAATTACGATCTATTGCTCACCCCGACGCTCGGTGAGCCACCCCAACTGTTGGGCGAACTCGATTCCAATGACGCATCACTCTCCCCTAGCGAATGGACTCGCAAGTTGTTCGGCATCTGTTCGTTCACTCCACTTTTCAATGCGACGGGCGGACCGGCAATCAGCCTGCCGCTGGGTTCCACGCGCTCGGGGTTGCCTATCGGCGTTCAACTGGCCGCGCCCATGTGTGAGGAGGGCACCCTGATAGCGGTTGCATCCCAATTGGAGAAGGTCGTGCCGTGGGCGCATCGCATACCGAAGGTAAATGCCGGTGAATGCTGACTCGGCCGCAGCTCCCATCGCCCCCTACACGGCGATTGGTCTGTCGACGGTGGTGCGCAACATCGAACACCGATCGCAGATCAAGGCAAACCTCGACACCATCGAGGAAGCGATTCACGCTGCGGTGTCGACAGTTTCGATCAACATGCCTGTCAAACTGATTGCGTTGGCAGAAGGCGCGTTGACCGGGTTCGGGGACGAAGCCTTCGACATACCTCACGTGAAGGCAGCACGGGAGATGTTCATCGACATCCCCGGCCCCGAGACAGATCGACTCGGCGGACTTGCCAAGCAGTACGGGGTCTACATCATCGCTCAAAGCAAGGCGCGGTGGCCCGAGGTCATGGCTGATCGATTCTTCAACTCCATGGTGGTGATCTCCCCGGCAGGCGAGGTGATACATCGCGCCACGAAGAATCACGTCTGGTGTCGAGAACGTTCCTGCACGCCTCACGATGTCTATGACCGCTGGACCGAACTGTTCGGCGACAGCATCGACGCATTTTATCCCGTTCTGCACACTTCGGACATCGGTTCGATCGGCACAATCTGCTGCAGCGACGGAGAGTATCCGGAAGCAGTACGCGCCTTGGCTTTTCAAGGAGCCGAGGTCGTGTACCGCCCGAGCGAGGCGGTTCCGATGACGCATGCAGGACCGGACCCAGGGGGAACATGGCTCCTCCAGAACCGTGCGCATGCGCATTTCAACAGTCTGTACATGATCTGCCCGAACACCGGACCGGTCTATCCGACTCAGTCGGCGTTACAGTCATTCGACATCGCCGGCGGAAATTCACACGTCGTGGACTACCACGGAGCGGTACTCGGCCACACCGTCTCCGGACACAATTCATTCGTGTCGGGCGTGATCGACATCGAAGCATTGCGCCAGTTCCGCGTCATGAACTTGAACTCCAATTGGCTCAAAGACCTCCGTACCGAACTCTTCCGTCGGATGTACGACGAACCGATTCATCCTGCAAACCTGTGGCTCGAGAGTAATCCCGTTCTCCATGCCGACGCCGACAAGATATACCGGGCCAACATCGCCCGATTGCTCGCCCGCGGGGCGTACCGAGAACCTGCATACGACTTCCGCGGCGCTAACATCACCCCACGTTAAAGCAGTGCAGAGCGGTCGGAGAAGTGGAGAAATTTCACCGGTTGGACGTTTGTCCAACAATTTGTCCGAATCGCATATTTCGCGGCTCGCTCTGTGTTCTACTCCTCTCCAGGGTTTGAGCTGGTGGTGAGCAAACGACGAGACGTATTCGATTCTCTGTCAGCTCGAGGCTGGTTCCCAGACCCGGCTTCAAGCCGAGAGCTCGATCTTGTCGAGCGCTACTCAAGGAGAATGTGAATGGTGTCGACGTTGATGCGCCGAGGAGTGGGGGTGGCCGCGTCGTTGACCGGATGCGTTGCCCTCGTGATCGGCGGAGCCGGAGTCTCGTCCGCCGCTGATGTGGACCTTCCGTTCACGGCATCGTGCCACGGGTGGCAGTTCCCCGGACCGATCACGCACAACGAGACGCGTGATTCCGGCGTCACGATCAGTGCGCCGGCCGTGGTCCCGCCGAACTCCACCTTCACATACCGCCTCGCGCCCAAGCCGATGACGGTCCCCAAAGACGGTTACGACCTCAGGTCCGTCGTGAACTGGACGCGTCTCAAGTTCGATTTCGACATCCCCGCAGGCACCACCTACGTGGGGGCGCAGATCGTGGCGGGCACCAGCTCGAATCTGGGTGGGGTCGCCCCGACGATCACGCGGGTGAACGATGCTGGTTCACCCGATCCGAGTGGGACGCATCTTCGTATCTCCGGCAACAACATCACCGCGGGCAACGGACCCAACACCGACGACAACGGCGGCGGTGGAATCGAGGTCGGTGGAGGAAAGACGTTCCAGCTCCCGGCAGTCGACGTCACCGTCACGTCCGGGGCTGTCGGCACCCAGATCAAGCCCATGCTGCGCGTGTCCGACACCAACTCGGGTTCCTACGACAGTGCCGCCAACTACCTGACCTTCCTGCAGCAGGAGACGCTGCTCGGTGGAGTCAAGTACTGGCTGACCACCAATTGCTCACCGCGCGACAATCGTTCCGCCGGATTGAACGCGGGCGGCCAGCCACTCGCCGTGATCAAAGTCGACTCCAGCCTCGCTCAGACACAGACGCGAATCGACGCACCCGGTAAGGCCGTCGTCGGTGACTCCGTGGAGTTGACGGCAACGGTCACTCCGTGGCCGTCGGGAGGAACAGTGCAGTTCCGTGACGGTGGGGTAGACCTCGGCGCTCCGGTGGCTGTCGTCAACGGTGTCGCAAAGGCCAACCGCACGATGACAACAGCGGGCGACCACAACATCACGGCGTACTACACGGGATCGGCCGGCTTCATGGAGTCGATGTCGGGTGCCGTGACGATCAACGTCGTCGAACCGTCCGAGCCCGAGCCTGGCACCGGGAGCCTCGGCAGCCTCGGCATCCCCGGATTCGGGTCGTGAAAACTGTGAGCAGAAACCAGGATTTCTCGATGAACTCGAAACTGTTGCGCGGCTCTGCGATTGCAACCGTCTCGGTACTGGCCGGTGGCCTGTTCTCGATCGCCGGCGGCGGGATCGCCTCTGCTGCCCCCGAGACCAAGAGCGTGGCCTTCACAACTGCATGCCATGTGCGCGAGATGGACGGTGTGGCAAGCCCGATCACGTTCAACGAGACACTCGGCTCGGGAGTCACCATCACCGCGCCGACCACCGCGGCACCAGGTGAGACCGTCACCTACCGCGTGCAGCCGAACGAGATGAAGACAAACAGCGGCGGCCATGCCAGCCGTGGAGTCGTGCACTGGGCCCGGATCAAGTACGACTTCGACATCCCGTCCGGCGTCGAATTCGTGAGTTCCCAGCTTGTGGCGGACAGTGCGTACGGCCTCGGATCCGACAGTGCCACTCCGACAGTCACACGGATCGACGACGGCGGTAATCCATCGGCATCCGGTACGCACCTGCGTATCTCCGGATCGAATCGAACCACCGGAAACGGTCCGTCCTCCGCAGTTCGATCGAGTGACGGCATCATCGTCGGTGCCAACACCAAGTTCCGACTCCCCGCAGTCGACGTCACGGTCAAAGCCGGTGCGGCCGGTACCGAGATCAAGCCTTCGCTGAGGGTTTCCGATCCCGGTTCCGCCAACTACGACGACGACCGAAATGCGCTCACATTCGTCCAGCGCGAAAAGGATGTCTTCACAGTCAACTACTGGGAGCGCTACAACTGCTCCCCGCGGGACAACAGGAACTCCGGCCTCAACGCCGGTGGGCAGGCCCTGACCACCATCTACGTCAGCCAACCGACAACCACCACAATCCAGATGCCCGGCTCGATCCAAGCCAGCACACCGACCGAGCTTGTCGCAAAGGTGGATCCGGCTCCGGTCAACGGAAACGTGCAGTTCAGGGTGGACGGCGCCGACGTCGGTACACCGGTCACTCCGGGCGCCGACGGCACTGCCCGGCTACCGCATACCTTCTTCACCGCCGGAACCGCGCGGGTCTCCGCAACGTTCCAGGGAGTCAACGGATTCCAGAGTTCCAACTCGACCGAGGCAATGGTCACGGTGACTGCCGCACCTGTCGTCAAGCAGACCGACACTGCCGTGAACGTTCCTACCGATGCGAAGACGGGCATATCGGTGTCGCTGAGGGCGCAGGTCACGCCGACACCCGCCGGTGGCACTCTCCAGTTCAAGGACGGCGCTGCAGATATCGGCGCTCCGATCCCGGTGGGCGCTGACGGCAAAGCCACTCTGGAACATGCCTTCACCTCGGCTGGATCTCATGCCGTCTCGGCCTACTACTCCGGCGCAACAGGATTCATGCCGTCGATGGCATCCGCTCAAACGGTCACCGTGTCTGATCCCGCACCGTCCGATGTCACCACCTCGACCTCACTGGCAGCTCCCGCGACGACCAAGCAGAATGTCGCGGCAGAACTGTCCGCGACGGTCACCCCCAACCCCGGCGGGGGCTCGGTTCAGTTCTACGACGGCGACCAACCCATCGGACAGCCCGTTGTCGTCGGAGTCGATGGAGTGGCGCGACTGACGCACACTTTCGCATCGACGGGCGATCATCGGATCAAGGCGTCATACGCCGGGCGAAGTGGATTCACACAGTCCGCGTCGGACGAATCCGTCGTCAAGGTTTCTGCTGTGCCTGACGACGGCGGGAACGGCGGTTCGGGCAGCCTCGGTTCACTGGGCGGTCTCTTCGGTTCCTGATCGAATTCTTCTCGACGCTGTTGCCGCTGCACCGATTCGGAGCAGCGGCAGCAGCCTGTTGCGGCCGTGGTCATAGAACTGATTGATTTATCGATGGAGCACAAGTGTCCAGGAATTCTCTTTCTCGACGGTCGTTTCTCGCCGCCGGGGTCGGTGCAACTGCAGTCGCCGCTACTTCCCTTCTCCCGCCGTCGCTTCAGCGTGTACTGGCGACACCCGTCAACTCCGGCGGGCTCGATTCGATCGAGCATGTTGTCCTCGTCATGCAGGAGAACCGATCTTTCGATCACTACTACGGCGCACTGAGGGGTGTTCGCGGATTCGGGGATCCGAATGCGCTGCGTCTGCGCGGCGGCCACAGCGTCTTCGAACAACCCGGGCCTACCGGTCCTGTGCTCCCCTTCCCTATCCGCGATTCGGCTGCGGCGCAACGCATGGACACCCAGAACGTGACCGGACTCGACCACAGCTGGGCGGGCGGACATGCCGCACTCGCCGACGGCTGGCACGACGGTTGGATCGCGGCAAAAACCGGCACGACGATGGCCTACTACGACCGGCAAGACATTCCCTTTCACTACGAACTGGCGGACGCGTTCACGATCTGCGACGCCTACCACTGCTCCGTTCCGACGTCCACGAGCCCCAACCGGAACTATTGGGTCTCTGGATACACGGGATACGAGCCACTTTCGCCGAATCCAACCGAGTCGGTCCTGCCTTCGGATCCACCCGGTCCCGGGGGACGAGCTGTAACCAACGCGGCCTACAACCCCTGGCACGCCGGTTACGGATGGACGACGGTCCCCGAGCGGTTGCAGTCCGCCGGCATTTCCTGGAAGACCTACCAGGAGTGGGACAACTTCGGAGACAACAACCTCGAATACTTCACCGCCTTCAAGAAAGTGGCGGCAGGGCTGCTTGGCCGGCCGAGCCTGCTCCCCTACGAAATCCAGACCTTGGCCGGGTTCTATCTCGCCCTGCCGTCGATGCCGGCGCCGGTCCAGGACGCAGCGGTACTGGCCCTCGCGAATGCCGCAGACCAACTGTCGCCTGCTGATCGCCAACTCTACGATCGCGCGCTGTACCGATCCCGGCCCGGCACACTGGCTGCCGAGTTCAGGAAAGACGTCGAGTCCGGTCGACTGCCGCAAGTCAGCTATCTCGTTCCGTCCGAGGTGGATTCGGAGCACCCATCGGGTTCGTCACCGGCAGCGAGCGCAACACTGCTCTATCAAGTACTCGACGCCATCGCGTCCGATCCGGATCTGTGGACGAAGACGGCCGTGATCGTCAACTTCGACGAGAACGACGGGTACTTCGACCATGTACCGCCACCTCGACCGCCGCGCTCGGTCGAAGCCGAATGGGTCGGTAATCAGCCGCTCGGTCTCGGCCCGCGGGTGCCGATGACGATCATCTCGCCGTGGACTGTTGGCGGTTTCGTTTGTTCACAAGTGTTCGACCACACGTCCGTCACGCAATTCCTGGAGAAGCGGTTCGGAATCACGCAGCCGGAAATCGACCCGTGGCGACGCACGGTGAGTGGCGACCTGACGTCGGCGTTCGACTTCGCCAACCCGCGTAGCCGACCGACTTTGGCGCGCCCGCAGCCCACTCCGCCTCTGGAACCGCGGTGGACACCGACCCCACCCACCGAACAGAGAATGCCCCTGCAGGAAAGCGGCACTCGACCAGCACGGGCCCTTCCCTATCAGCCCGACGCCTACACGACGGTGAACCCGGAAACCGGCTCGTTGACGGTCCATCTGGTCAATGCCGGTGCCGCATCAACTCACCTGGCCTTGTACCCGTACGCAGGTGAGTTCGACGAGCCACGGCATTACGACCTCCTGGGCGAGGTCGATGACACCGTTGCGCTCAGTGATCGCGTCTACAGCCTGACCCTGTTGGGTCCCAATGGTTTCAGGCGCGAGTTCAGTGGAGCTACAGACAGTGCGGCAGCCTCGCTCGACGTCTCGACAACCATCGACGCAGGGACGCGCGCGCTTGTACTGACCGCGAACAATTCCGGAAGTCGCGCACTCTCCGTCGACGTCGACGGAGACCGACGGAAGCTCGCTGCCGGCGCACGCGGCCGGTGGGCGGTGGCGTCGGTGGACGGCTGGTATCAGGCCACCGTGACGGTCGACGAAGATCCTGAATTCAAGCGCGTGCTCGTCGGACACATCGAAAACGGGCGGACCAGTGTAAGCCAACCGACGTGAATCGACACCGAGCGTTCAAGCCCAGGGCCGAATCCCCATTCGGACAAGTCAATCCATCCACACACCCAGAAGGAGTTTCCGTGCGTCGTATCCCGCTCTCAGCACTGATAGTCGCGGGCTCACTGATACTGGGCGGCGGAATTGCCGCGGCTCAGGGCAGCCTGCCCACGTCGGGGAGCGCCGATGGCACGTCGGTGCCACCGTCGTACCTGACCGACGACGCCGGGCGCTCCTTGATCCTGCGAGGGTTCAACACGGCGTCGAGCGCAAAAAGCGCACCCGACGGCATGCCGAAGTTCACCGAAGCCGATCTCGAGCGCGAACATGCCGACATGGGAACAAATTTCGTGCGTTTCCTGATCTCCTGGCGTTCGGTGGAGCCAGAGCCGGGACAGTACGACCAGAAATATCTGGACCGCGTCGAGGACCGGGTCAGCTGGTACGCCGAACGCGGGTACAAGGTCATGCTCGACATGCATCAGGACGTCTACTCCGGCGCGATCACACCAGAGGGCAACAGCGGCAACGGCGCCGGCAACATCGGCAACGGCGCGCCGGCCTGGGCGACCTACATGGACGGCCTTCCGGTCACCCCTCAAGACCGCTGGGAGCTGTACTACGTCCAACCCGGTGTGATGCGTGCATTCGACAACTTCTGGAACACCACCGGCCAACATCCCGAACTGGTCGAGCACTACGCGAACGCCTGGCAGGCGGTGGCCGAACGTTTTGCAGGCAATGACACCGTCGTGGCATACGACCTGATGAACGAGCCGTGGGGCGGTTCCCTCCAAGGCCCCGCCTTCGAAGGTGGGCCCCTCGCTGCCCTGTATCAGCGAACCACCAACGCCATCAGGGAAGTTGATCAGGACAGCTGGGTGTGTGTGGCCCCGCAGGCCGTCGGCGTCAACCAAGGTGTCCCCAGCGGGCTCACGAAGATCAACGACCCACGAGCCGGCGAACAGCGAATCGCCTACTGCCCACACCTGTACCCGCTGCCCCTCGACCTCGGTGACGGATACTCCGGCCTCTCACGCACACTCACCGACGCGACCATCGACACCTGGCGCGACAGCGTCGAACACATCGCAGGCAACGTACTCGGCGGCGTTCCGATCATTCTCGGCGAATTCGGGCTCGACACAACACTGCCCGGCGCAACCGACTACATCGACCGCGTCTACACGACCGCCCGAGAACTCGGCGCGGGTGTCTCCTACTGGTCCAGTGATCCAGGTCCTTGGGGCCCGTACCTGCCGGACGGATCGCAGACACTCCTCGTCGACACCCTGAACAAGCCGTATCCGCGTGCCGTCGCGGGCACACCCACCGAATGGTCCTCGACCGTTGACCGCCTTCAGCTGACGTTCACCCCGAACCCCGCAGTGACGGCACCGACCGAGATCTACCTACCCGAAAGCGGCTTTCCCGGCGGCGTCGACGTCGCGGGCGCCGACATCGTGAACTGGAACCCCCAAAGCCGTCTTCTCACAGTGGAAACCGCGGACGGCGCGGGTCCCGTCACGGTCACGGTAACGCCGGCAAACTGACCGCGAGCGCCGATATTCCTGGATATTTGTCCGGTTCTTTCGTAACGTACAAGCGACGGGTGATCGGCCGACGGAAGGCGACTATGTCCACGGAGAAGATGTCTGTCCAAGATCGTGTTGCGCGGGTGGTGCTCGATGTCGTCGGCGCCTTACCGACCGGCGCGCAGCGCATTCTCGGTGGCAAGCCGAAGGAGATCGACGGGCAGACTCTGCACCCCGAGATCCAGCTTGCACTGCGGTTGCTCTCAGCGGTCGAAGGTACAAGCTTCGAGCATCTTCCGGTCGAAGAGGGACGGGCTCAGATCGCCGCCGAATCGCGACTGTTCGGCGGTACGCCCATCGACATCGAGACGGTACGTGACCTCGAGATCCCGGCCGGGGATCACGCGATTCCGGCTCGGCTGTATCGCCCGGCCGGAGTCTCAACGCCCGCTCCACTTTTGGTGTACTTCCACGGCGGCGGGTTCGTCCTCGGCAGCCTCGAGAGCGGCGACAGTGTGTGCCGCTTCCTGGCCCGCCACGGCGAGGTCAGTGTGTTGTCGGTGGACTACCGGTTAGCACCGGAGTTCCCGTTCCCCGCCGGGGTCGATGACGCCGTCGCCGCATTCCGGTACTGCGTCGAGCATGCCACAGATCTGGGTGCAGATCCGAAATCCATTGCGGTAGGCGGAGACAGCGCGGGTGGGAACTTGGCTGCCGTCGTCGCGCAGTCCACGACCGAAGACGACGTCAAGCCCGCATATCAGCTACTCTTCTTTCCCTGGGTGGACCTTTCGTCGAAGCGCCCTTCGCACAAGATGTTCGGCACCGACTTCTTTCTCACCGACGCCCAACTCGATTGGTATGCGGCCCATTACCTGTCGGGCGGCGCTTCGGCCCTCGACCCGCGAGTCTCCCCGCTGCTCACTCCGGACCTGGCCGGCCTACCACCCGCGTACGTTGCCGTCGCCGGTTTCGACCCACTACGCGACGAGGGTGAGGAATACGCGAACCGGCTGCGAGAGGCCGGAGTCCCGGTTGCACTCAGGCGTCACAGTGGATTGATCCATGCCTTCGTCAACACCACCGGTGTCGGCCATACCGGTCAAGATGCGATGTTCGAGGCCTGCGGCGCTCTGCGGGTTGGACTTTCGGGCCCGCGCTGAGGGCAGGGTCACGAAACGGGGAGTGCCAGATCCGCCCACTCGACCATCGCTTCGAGCACGGAGCGCAGTTCCATCCCCGTCGCGGTGAGTTCGTACTCCACTCGCGGCGGCACCTCGGCGTAGGCAGTCCGGGTCACCAGATCGAACTCCTCGAATCGCTTGAGCCTGGCGGAAAGTGTCCTGGGACTGATGCCGGGCAATGCGCGTCGTAGTTCCGTGAAGCGCATCGGGCCGTGCGTGAGCTCACGAACGATCAGCGTTGCCCACGGTCCGTCCAGAACCAGCAGAAAGCGCGCGACGCCGCACTCCGGAAGCACGTGACCTGATTCACTCATCGATTCCCCATTAGTTCACTTGAAGTAACTGGTTCCCAATCTGAACTATAGGCGTCATGACTTACACAGTGCATGGCGCCACCGGCGCACAGGGTTCTCCCGTTCTCGCGGGATTGGTCGCGGCTCTCGCCGGATCGACAGGTGCCGAAGTCCGAGCAATCACCCGCAACCCCGACCAGACGTTCGAGGGTGCGAACACCGTTGTCGCGGACAATGCGTCAGTCGACTCTCTCGCCGACGCTTATCGCGGGGTAGACGGGGTGTTCTTCCACCTGCCACTCGCCGGTGACACCGAGACGCTAGCTGGTTACGCCCACAACGTTCTGGCAGCAGCAAGAGTGACAGGTCCTTCGCGGTTCGTGATCTCTACCAGCGGCACGGTGACCCGCGACGCTACTTCGCCGCTTGCCGGTCCCAACACACCCGTTCTCTCCGAGCTCGTCGACGGACTCCGCGCCGAAGGTATCGCGGTGACCGTCCTGACCCCGCGTTTGTTCCTCGAGAATCTTCTTCTGCCCACCGTGCTGTCGGGGGTGAAAGACGAAGGGGTCCTGCGTTACCCACTACGTGCCGATCTCGCGGTCGCATGGAGTTCACATCTCGACGTCGCTGATGCAGCCGTTGCGGCCCTGACTCTCGACGTAGCACCGGACGCGGTCGACATCGGACAGATTCCGGCGATCACCGGCATCGAACTGGCCGAGGCATTCGCCGAACACTTCTCGCGCGCGGTAACTTTCGAAGCCGTGACGCCCGACGCCTTCGGTGCGTCGATTGCGCCGATCATCGGAGCGGGCGCAGCAGTCGGGGTTTCCCAGCTCTACACGGGGCTCGAATCTGCCGACAGCGTCGCGTTCGACTCCGCGACGGGTTCTGCCGTTGCCTTGGGCATCGTCGCCCGCAGCACCCGGGCCTGGCTGGCAGATCTCGGAGTGAACTGACCGGAACGACGCAAACGGCCGGCTCCGCGAAGTATCGCGTGGAGCCGGCCGATTTCCGGGGTTACCGGTGCGTGCGGGTCTTCAACTGGCGGTTCAGCTGCCGACTCCCGAAGTCCAGACCGGCACCGTCACTGGTGGCCAGCACGGTGAGTCCAGCGGCGACCAGCAACGAAATAAGCACAACGCTCATGGTGAGTCACCTTTCTTCCTGTCGTGAAACGGTTTTGCGCCTCCGGGAAATGTCGACATATCCGGCACCCCACTTCAGCTGACCTCAAAGTATCTGTAACTATGGGTTACGCGCAATGTGTGGTCCCTCACCTGAAAGCGCAGGGTGATGCGCAGATCACGCTGCGTTCGACGGCGAACTTACCTGGCCAGAACCATGTTCACGAACTCGTCGGCGAGCGCCTGAGCGTCCGCACCGCTGCCAGGAACCACATCGGGCGCACTGTGTACCAATTGCATCTGCCCCAGGTACATCGAATAGGCAAGTACGCCACGATGTTCCGCTTTCTGCCTGTCCATCCCCAGATCGACCAACAACGTCACGATGTAGGTAACTCGACGCTCGGTGACACGTCGAACCGCCGCCGAAACCACAGGATGGTCGATCCCGGCAAGCAGTTCCAACTCCGCACGGCGACCGGCCAATCCGGTCGTGACCGAATCCACCAGACGACGCAACCTCACCTCCGCCGGTTCACCAGAGGACTCGACGGAGGAGATCAGTCTCTCGGTTGCCAAAACTTCCCACCGGCCGAGCGCAGCTTGCAGCAATTCGTCGCGGTTGGCGAAGTGCCAATAAAAGGAACCCTTGGTCGATCCGAGCGTGCGCGCCACCTTTTCCACTGCAACTGCATCAGGCCCATGGCTTGTCAGAGCCCGGAAAGCTGCATCGATCCACTGGTCGCGAGAGAGTCGGGCGCGGGCATTCGTCACCTCCGTACGGTACCGTATGGATAAGTTCCATACGGCACCGTACGGAGGACGAAATGACACTCGCTTTCAAGGCAATGCCTGCACCGGACTGGGCAGAAGCCACCACGATCACCATCCCGTCTGTTCCGACCCATACATCCGAGGAGTGGGCGCAGGCAGTCTTCGACGTCAGGAATGTCCCCGCACCCGTCCTCGCGATGTTCTGGCTCAGGGAGCGGATAGTCGGACTGCTCGGCATCGCCAAGGGACGCCCCGACACCTTTGCCGTCGACAAGATCGCCGACGGCGAGGCCCTCATCGAAGCGGACGAGAAACACCTACGATTCGTCGCCTCGGTTCAGGCCGACAACGACGCCGGCCTCCTGCACGTCGTCACCGCCGTGGAGCTGAAGAACCGCGCGGGCCGAATCTACTTCGCACCCGTTCAGGTACTGCACGGCGTGATCACGCGGGCAATGATGACGTCCGCTCGAAAGAGACTGTGCACGTGATCAACCGTCCGGACCGCCCTTGAGTTCGAGGCTGATCTGATCGGCATCCAGCGCGGCAAGTGCCGATCCGAGCATCCGTGCGTCGAACACGCCATCGTCACGTGCGTCGAGCAGTGCCTGACGCTGCGCGTCGATCACGTCGAGGCGGATCCTCTTCTTCGACCGACCCTCTGGCGGAACGACACTCGCAGCAGCATCTTCGAGGAGGTCGAGCAACCTGCGATGCTCGTCTAGTTCGGATTCGGTGAGATCCTGCGAGGCCGGACCGGTCGCCACTACGACGCGCTTCAACGTTCCTCCCTGAAGGATCAACGAGCCTGCTGCCACCAGGAACGCAACCAAGATCAGGAGCGATCGACTCGGGGTGTCTTCCGGCAGAGTCTGCGCTGCAGCCAGAGTGACCGCCCCGCGCATGCCGGCCCAGATGACGATCGTGCCTTCACGCCATCCCAACGGCGCAGCAAGGTAGTAGTCGATATCGGCAACCGTCCGCCGAACCCGAACCTTGAACCTTTCCATCTGATTCGCCGAAGGTGCCCGGCGCCTGCTGCGTCGTTCGTCTGGCGGGTAATCCTCGGGATTGTCGAGGCGATTCGCGATGTCGGAGAGTCTGGGTTTCATGCGTTCACGAAAATTCGCCCGCGCTTGGAGCGCTCGCAGGAGCGGGGCCACGTACAGAGCCCGCACCAAGATCGTGAGGAACAGTGCACCCGCCGCCACGAAGACCGCCGTGGATATGCCCTCGTGGTCGACCCGGACATCGTCGACTATCGACGAGAGTTCGAGGCCCATCACCAGGAAGATCGCACCTTCGAGAACCAATTCGACTGTGCGCCAGTTCTGGGAGTCGGACAACCGGTGTCGCGGTGACAGCTTCCGAGGAGCGTCGTAGCCGGTGACGAGCCCGGCCACGACGGCAGCAACCAATCCTGACGCACCCAACTCTTCGGCGGGGATCGCCGCCAGAAACGGCACCGTGAACGAGATGACCGTGTTGACCGTCGAATCGGTGACACGGGCGCGAACCATCAGGTTGACCTTGCCGACGACAACTCCGATGACCGCGGCCACGACGACGGCAAAAGCGAACTTGCCCAACACACTCCACAGCGACACCGATGCGGCGGCCCCGGCGATGGCAGTACGCAACAGAACCAGAGCGGTGGCGTCGTTGAGCAGGCTTTCGCCTTCGAGGATCGACACCACCCGCGGCGAGACCGGGAGTTTCTTGACGATGGACGTCGCGACGGCATCCGTCGGGCTCACGATCGCACCGAGTGCAATGCCCCACCAGATACCGAGTCCTGGTATCACCCAGGAGAAGAACACACCGAGAACAAGCGCACTCACGACCACGAGCAGAACGGAAAGCCCACCGATGGCACCGAACTCACGCCGAAACTCCATCGACGGCATCGAGACCGAGGCGGAGTACAGCAGTGGCGGAAGCACGCCTGCCAGAATCCATTCCGGGTCGATGTCCACTGCTGGGACAAATGGTAAGAGGCTGACAACGATCCCGGCCATCACCAGAATCAACGGTGCTGCGACTCCGATCCGCGCTCCGAGCGTCGAGGCCGCGACGATTCCGAGCAGACCGAGCACCACGATGATCAGAGCGTCCACTGCGTCCCCCTGTACCCCCGGATTTGTGTCTGGCTCTTTCTACACCTTTGCCGGAGACGGGGGCGAGACCCGCCACGCGACGGCGATCAGAACAACCGTGAACGCCGATGCGGGCCACAGAGCGTGAAGACCGATCCACCGATGAACGAGCGCACCGACCACCGCGCCCGCGATCAACCCGGCACACATCCCGAAGTGCTGCAGCCACGCCCACTTCGGGCCACCCAGAAAGGCTCCGGTCAGACGCTGGCCCATCTTGACCAGCGCACCGGTCATGTACGTGACACCGATCGTCACCTCGCCGTCGCGCTGGAACACCGAGTTGACGGCTCCCATCGCCAAGGCCATCGCCGAGATCGCGCCGGGAGTGACGTCGAGGCTGCTCATCACCGAACCGATGGCCAGCAGCCCGGCTACAACCGCGAGCACCGTGACCTTGCGGGCCCGGACCGAATAGCGCTCCGTGAAGTGGGTGACGACGGTTCCCAGCGCGATTCCCAGAAGGAAGAGCACGATGATGCCGCCGGCCACCCGCGCGGTCGACCACACCCCGTCGGCAAATGCGACGCTCGCCTGCGTCATGTTGCCGCTCATGAACGAAACGAAAGGCCCACCGAGCGTGATGAATCCGAGCGCGTCGACGTAACCGGCCAACCCGGCGAGCGCTGTCGCCAGGCCGATCAGCGACCTGCTGTATCCCGTCACCCGACGAGCTCGGTTCAGCTCAGCTTGCTGGTGCGCAGCTCGTGGCCCTTGGACGTCTTGCAGCGGCCGGTCTCGAGATCCCACTGCCAGCCGTGCAGATCGCAGGTGAGGTTGGTGCCGTCGACAACACCGAACTTCGACAGGTCAGCCTTGAGGTGGGGGCAACGACGCTGAATCTCGTACCCGCCCAACTCGATAGACGCGCTGTCGTCGTGGGCCTCGGCGAACCAGCCGTCGGCGTACGCGATGCGCTCGTCGGTGAGGCACTTGAAGAACGTGTAGAGGAATTCGTTGTACCCACCGATGCGCCACGCCGTGAAGCGTGTCGACAGGAAGATGGTGTTGACCCAGTCGGGCTCGTCGTCGCGCAGAACGGTGCGAACCAGTTCGGGAGCGATGCGGAAGCCGTAGCGGTACTTACCTTCTCCGTCGATGGGCTCACGAACGATCCGCTTCGGGAAGTCGAGGACGACCGTCTCCTCTCCCATCACGAGTCCGACGGGGTAGCCGATTCCGTCGCAGATCAGATCGGACTGAGCCATGATCGGCTCGAACTTGGCCTTGAGACCGTCGAGCAGCGGCTCGCCTTCGGCCGGAGCCCACGTGGCCTTCTGCGCGGCGATGACCGGTGCCATCTTCTGCGCCATCTTCTCGATGTACTCGGCCTTGTTGGAGAAGATCTTGTCGACGTCTGCGTCCGGGATGGGATGCGTCAGCGCGACCTTCTCGCTTCCGCGAAGTTCGACGGCCGAGCCGGGGATCATCAGCAGACCACGATCGTTGCCGTTGATGCGCATCTGCTCGAGGAACGTGATCTGGTCGGGGAAGATGTTTCCCTCGTCGCCGTGATCGTCGTTGAGGTAACGCAGGTCGTCGTCGAGGAAGACCGGCGGGCCGGCCGACGGGACAACCCAGGCAGCGTCGACCTGGGAGATGTAGTTGCGGCAGCGGTCCATGCCGCGCTGACGCTTCTGCTTGCCGAAGTTGCGCTTGGTGCCCTTCGGGATGTCGTAGACCATCGGGTACCAGATCGCGCCCGAGTACTGCAGCAGATGGATGTCGACCTTCCCGAAGGCGTCGGTCAGCGGGTCCAGATCGACGGGCCTGGCGTCGTTCATGTTGAAACAGGTGGTTTCCCCGTCCGAGACGACGAGGCCCGAGTCACCGATCGGACCGTCCGCGGGAGCGCGCAGAGCGATGATCATGATGTCGAGATCGCCCTTGGGACCGCTGACGGTGTGCTTGACGGAGTCTTCCGTCTCGAAGAACTTGTGGAAGCCGAGCTTCTCGAGTTCACGCTTGAGGTCCGGCACCGGGTAATCGGGGAGCAGGACTGTGGCGTCCTTGTTGACGTGCGCGATCAGATTCTTCGGATCGAAGTGGTCCTTGTGCAGGTGCGAGACGTAGAGGTAGTCGCAATTGCCCAGCGCGTCCCAGTCCAACTCTGTGTTGTCGGGGAACGGCACCCAGGACGCAAAATACGTCGGGGTCACCCATGGATCACACAGGATGGATCCGGCCTCGGTCTGGATGTGAAATCCTGCGTGGCCGACGCTGGTGATCTGCATTGCAACCTCCGAAATCGTACTGCTGGTCAACTCAGCATAGTCGGCGCGATCAGGGCCAAATCGCGATCGAGGAGGCGGCCGGTTGTGACGTCATGCACGTCAGAGGTCGAAAGTGGGTTGTGAATCAGACCTGCCGGTGACGCGGACAACACTCTCTGTGCTGGCGTGTTCGCCGTATTTCTTGGCGTTCGCGGGAGCTGTTTCAGCATTCCCGAAGACAGCCCCTAAGGCTAACCTAACAAGCATGACTCGACTCCTTTCTCCCTCCACGACCGATCGCGACTACTGGGCGATCGTGGACAACCTGACGCGACGCGGTTTCTTCGGCGTCGGCGCGGGCGTCGCTGCGGCCGCGTTTCTCGCCGCCTGCGGCAGCACGGAAAGTTCGACGCCCGAGAACGCGGAGACCTTCGAGTTCACGCGCGGCGACGAGAAGCTGATCATTCCGACGGACCCGCAGAACGTCGTTGCCCTCGACCCGCGGGACGGCCTCGAATTGTCGATCCTCGCCGGATACCCGGTGACCGCCTACCCGACCGGCGCAGCCGAACACCTACGCCGTGAGGTCCCGGATGCCACGGGTGTCGAGATCTTCGCCGAAGGTGCTTCCGATCCCAACTTCGAATACATCTCGACTCTCGGCGCAGACCTTCTCGTCCTCAGCGCCGGCTGGTGGGACACCGGGTCGTACGGCAACGACCGGATGCAGCAGATCGCACCGGTCCTGCCCGTCGGCAAGGACTTCACCCCGGAGTGGCGGAAGGTCATGTCGGACTTCCTCACCGGCATCGGGCGCAGCGATCGCGCCGAAGAAGTACTCGCCGAGTACGACGCCCATGTAGCTCAGGTCCGCCCGACCGTCGAACCGCTGATGGCCGGCAAGAAGGTTGCCTTCGTCGCCGCCGCGGAGGATCAGATCGCGTGGTTCCAGAACGATTTCCGCACCGCCGTCGCCGAGGACCTGGGATTCGAGGTGCTCCGTGAAGGCCCCGACCTTCGCGTGATGCTCGGATCGGAGCAGTTCAACCGTCTCGAAGAAGCCGACGTCATCTTCGCCTTGGATCGCAGCGCCTCCGGCAGCGTGTACACCTCGCCGACGTGGCAGCGTCTGCCCGCCGCGCAGGCTGGTCGAGTGATTCCCTTCGACTACTACAAGGCCGCGGGATACGCCTTGACCGCCAAGGTTCTCGTCGACGACTTGGCGGCCGGGGTCAAGCGGTAGAACCCGACCTTCGTCGACCCGACGGGGCCCCGATCATTCGGCACCGGCGGCTCGTCCTGTCACGCGGTCCCGAAACTCGCGGAACGCTGGAAACCACCGGTGAGCGCCCGCGCCAGTTCCTCGGCGCTGTCGACCCAGACGACGTCCTCCAACTCGGAAACGTCGTCGGGCTCGTGATTGCGCTGGGGAACGAGAAACGTCGGGTCACCCTGGGGGTTGACGATCAGGAACCCAGCCGCCGAGCAGAGGTCGTAGACGAACGCGCACTCGGCAGGCGACAGCGTCGCGTGGAAGATTCCACCACTGAGTGGATCGCTCTGCTCGAGCGAGTCGAGATGAAGGTCGGAGAAGGCCCCGTCGATCGTCAATGCCCTGTCGTCACGGTCGACGATCTCGCCTCCGTACGGGCTCTCGACCACGCGCAGCCCGTGCTGATCGAGGAAAGCGGCGACCGCCGCCCGATCAACATCGAGTTGCACGTCCTTCGTCACCCGCATGAAGTGCAGCGAGAAACCCATCGATCCCCCTCGTCCATTCGCGACGCACGTGATGCGCTCGCCAGTACCATCGACAGCCGAGAAGCGTCAAAACTACCTCTCGAGTAGGGTCCGGATCGCCTCGACCACTTCGGCAGGCGCCTCTTCTGCCATGAAGTGACCTGCGGACAGCGTGCGGTGCTCGAGATCGGGCGCCCACGCTTTCCACAGGGCCTCGGCGTCGTAGCCGAGCATCGAGCCCCAGTCCTGCTGAATGACCGTGACCGGCATGTGCAGTTGGTTGCCCGCCTCCCGATCGGACTGATCGTGTTCGATGTCGATGCCTGCCGACGCCCGGTAATCGGCAACGATCGACGGCACCGCCTCCCGTGAGGCGCGCAGGTATTCCGCCCGCACGTCTACCGGAATCGCTTCGCGGTTCTGCGTCCACACGTCGAGAAAGTACTCGAAGAACGCATCGGCGCTGGCGCTGATCATCTGCTCGGGAAGACCAGGTGGCTGAGCCATGAGATAGAGATGGAACGCCACAGCAGCATTCGATCCATGCAGGATGTCCCACATATCCAGGGTGGGGAGCACGTCCAGCGAGCCGAGTTGCGTGATCGCATCCGGATGATCCAGCCCCGCTCTGACGGCAACCAGTGCGCCACGATCGTGGCCGACGAGGGCGAACTTCTCGTGTCCCAATTTCCTGGCCACCTCGACGATGTCGGCAGCCATTGTTCGTTTGGAGTAGGTGTCCGGGTTTTCCTCGACCGGTTTGTCGCTGGCTCCGTATCCGCGTAGATCCGGGCAGATGACGGAGTGATCCGACGCCAAGGCAGTGGCTACGTGACGCCACATGAGGTGAGTCTGAGGGAAGCCGTGCAGAAGGACGAGTGGTGTTCCGCTTCCGCCGACCGCGACGTTGAGCCGCACTCCGTCTGCTGTGGAAATCTGCTGGTAGTCGAAGCCTGGAATGGTGATAGTCATCGATCGCTCTCGTTAGTCGGGGTGATGGCAGGTCGGGGTGATGGCAGGTCGGGGTGATGGCAATCAGCTTCGCCGCAGTCGATGAGCGTTCGATGAGCGCGATAGCGTGGGGAAATGCGAGACCACACATTTGAAGCCCCGGCTTACGGAGTGCTCGGACCCGTGGTCGCGTGGAACGAGTCTTCACACCAGATCGATCTGAAGGGTCCACGACACCGAGCGGTCCTCGCTCGTCTCGTCGTCGCCCGCGGACGTGTTGTTCCCGTGGACGTGATTGTCGACGACCTCTGGGTCGATCCTCCGTCCGGCGCTACCAGCGCAATACGTACGTTCGTTTCCGCTTTGAGACGTGCGCTCGAACCGGATCGCGCGCCGCGAAAGAAGCCGAAAGTCATTGTCACCGAAGGGCCCGGTTACGCCTTTCATGCAGCACCCGACGCGGTCGACGCTTGGGAATTCGAAAGACTGGTGCGAGAAGCCGCGGATTCGACGCCGGCAAAATCACTCGAACTGCTCCGAACCGCGCTGCAGCTGTGGAGAGGGCCGGCCTACGCGGAGTTCGCCGACGAGCCTTGGGCCCGAACGGAGCGATCACGCTTGGAGGAACTGCGTCTGGCTGCCGTCGAACGCTTGGCATCCGCGCAGCTCGATCTCGGGCGAGCTGCCGAAGCGATTCCCGATCTGGATGCTCACGTGACGGAACACCCTTGGCGCGAGGAGGGTTGGCGACTACTCGCTCTGGCGCTGTACCGGTCCGATCGTCAAGGCGATGCTCTGGCAGTCCTACGTCGCGCACGGAAGTTACTCGCCGAAGAGTTGGGCATCGACCCTGGTCCACGACTGAACGACCTCGAGTCCGACATTCTCCGCCGGGAAACCCGCCTGGATCCTGTAGGGGCAGAACAGATCTTCAGTCAGGTTTCGGCAGCGTACGACCGGACCGTAGCGGCAGGATCGAAATCGAGACTGGAGTCAACCGTCGGCCTCCTCCGAAGTTTGGCAGTTGCGGGCGGAAGCGGACTCGAGACTGCCCGAAACCAACGACTGACAATCATCGGCGCCGCTGAACAATTGGACGACGTCGAACTCACCGCGCGGATCATCGGCAATTACGACGTGCCCGGGATCTGGACGCGATCCGACGATCCTCGGCAGGCTACGCAGATCGTCGAGGCCGCTCAGCGCACTCTCGATCGACTTCCGGCCGGCAACGAACCCGCTCGGGCGAGACTGTTGGCGACAATCGCACTCGAATCGCGCGGACTGCCCGGTCATCACGGTCTCGAATGTGCCCGTGCCGCAGTACAGATCGGTCGCGCTCTCGACGATCCAGGGCTCCTAGCCTTCGCTCTGAACGGATTGTTCATGCAGACGTTCTGGACTAACGGTCTGGCCTCCGAGCGCGACGACATCGGCCGTGAACTGGTCGACCTCGCCATTCGACACGGCCTGGCTACCTTCGAGATCCTCGGCCATCTGATCCGCATGCAAACCCTCAGCGCCCTTGGGCAATTCGATGCAGCCGAGCTACATGCCGAGACGGTTGATCGATTGGCCGGACGTCACGAACGCCCGTTGGCAGCGGTGTTCACCACCTGGTTTCGCGCTATGCGTACTGCCGCTGCCGGCGCGGAGGCCGCGCACTGCGAGAAGCTGTACGAAGCTGCGGCGGTCAATCTTTCCGATGCCGGCATGCCGGGTCTCGCGGACGGCATACTCCCTCTCGCAATTCTCGCCCTCCGCGTATGGCGGGGACTGCCGGCGGTTTTCGACCCGACTACGCAGTGGGGCCCCTACGAACCCTGGGCCCGGCCACACCTGCTCATCGCACAGGGGCAGACGAACGAAGCAGCGAAGGCCGTCGAGGCATTGCCGGACCCGCCCGAAGACCTACTCTCCGAGGCACTGTGGTGCTTGACTGCCGCAGCGGCCACTGCAGTCGGCGACCATCGAGTCAAGGAGCGTGCGCGAGCGGCGCTCCTACCTGCCGCCGCCGAAATAGCCGGCGCCGGAAGCGGAATGCTCACCGTGGGACCCGTCTCGCACTACCTGGCCGAATTGGAGCAGGGCTGAACCGTCAGGTGAATGCAATCACCGTCTCACCCCACGCCTCCCAGATCTCGCGGTCGAGATCAGCGACGACGGCATCGCGTTTGTCGATCAACAGTGTCGAGCGTGTGTCGGTGTCGTAAGTGGGCCACCCCGGGTCCGCACCCAGTTCGCGATCGTCCCCGGCGTCGTAATCGCCTGCAGCTCTGGCAAAGTCCAACCACCTCGCCTGCAGGCGCTCAGAGACATGACGCGCCGCGCTCAAGCCACCCAACTTGTAGGTAATGTCTCGTGCCCCGTGGTTGATGTTGCCGAAGACGTAGGCAAGTTCGGTGCCGTGGGTCGCACCGATCTTCAGCGCCTTGAGCATCGGCGGCGCGTAGTCGAAGCGATACAACCACGTCGGCGCAACCTTGCTGTGCGCTTCGGCGATCCACAACGTAGGCAGCCGGAATCCGAAATCACGGGTCAAACCGAGACCGGCGCCCAGCTTGGACAGTCCCGAATACGCGCCTTCGATTTGAGAATGATCCGGTAGCTCGAGTCCTGGATGCTCGTCGGCGATCTCCGCGAACATCGACGTGATCACGACGGGATCGATCGGCATCAACGGCGACTTCATCATCCGGAAGAGCGAAGATTCGTCCTTGTTGGTTCCGATGATCAGCGGAATCGGGTGTGCATTGCCGTGACGGAACGCGCGCACCGGGTAGTCAGGGAGCAGATCACCGTCGACGATCGGCGCGAACGCCAAAGTGCCAGGCGTCTCCTGGGGGACGCGAGCAAACAGTTCGTCTGACGGCCCGATCAAGTCTTCGGCAGACGTGGACCGCAACAGACCCAGATCGCTTCCGCCGCTGAAGATCTCGAGAAACAGCTTCGCGACGATCTCACCACGTTCACTACCGTACACCGAAGTGGCGGGCGAACTTTCGGCAATAGCGCGATGAAACAGGCCGCGAGCGGACGGGACGGTCATCAGCGTCGTCACCGCGCCGCCACCTGCCGACTCGCCGAACAACGTCACTTTGTCGGGATCGCCACCGAAAGCCGCGATGTTGCCTTGAACCCATTGCAGCGCTGCAATCATGTCGCGGAGAGCGACATTGGGCTCGAAGGTATGTTCACTCGAATTGAAGGACGAGAAATCGACGAAGCCGAACACACCGATGCGGTAGTTGATCGAGACGACGACAACGTCGCCGTTCTCAGCCAATGTGGTTGCGTCGAAAAGTGGTTGGCTGGACGCTCCGCGGAAATACGCTCCGCCGTGAATCCAGACCATCACCGGTTTACCCGGCGCATCAGAACCGACGGCGCCCGGTGCCCACACGTTGACGAACAGGCAGTCTTCGTCCATCGGAACGTTCTCACCGAGCGGGATCATCGCGAGTCGACTTTGCGGCTCACACGGCCCGAATTCTGTTGCGTCCTGGACCTCGGTCCAGGGCTTCGGCGGAACCGGCGCGCGAAATCGCAGCGGACCGACCGGAGGTGCCGCGTAACGAATCCCCTTCCAACTCGACACCGAGCCTTCCGTCGATCCTCGAACCGGCCCGTACGTTGTCTCGACTACCGGCGCTTCGCTGGGTGTGATCGTCATTCGATTTCTCCTCGAAAACAAGTTGCTACTTCGACAGGGCTTCGACAACGTGCGAGAGTTCCAATGCTGCCAGCATCAGGAACAAAACGGTCATGATTGCTGCATTGTGGCGGATCAGAGTGCTTTTGGTGGCGCTCAGTGCATCGGTCACCTTCGCCGAGGGCACGGCAGCCAATGCTGACAGCACGATCAAAGCGATGGACGCCCCTACCGCGAACAGGACGGAATACGCGATCACTGATACCCAGCCGAGGTGCCCGCCACCGATGATCGAACCTGCCTTGAGTTCGAGCGGCAGGTTCTTCGCGTTGGGTACGGTCAACAACAGTCCCAGGACCGCAGCTTTGCCCGGTTGCATCGAGTCGATCTGCGCCAGCCACGACGGCATCGCCGGCTCGGCATCGTCTTTCGGACGGCCACGCCAACTCGAGTACGCGAGCGCCAGAAAACCGACAGTGAACACGACGGCGAACACCGTCTGGACGGTATGCGCGCTGCCGCTGGACTTCGATTCCACTCCGGTGGTCGAGAGTGCCGTCGCTGCTGTGATCGCTGCCGCGGCCAGCACGATGCTCGCGGTGTACGCGAATGCATTTGCCTTCGCCCGAGTGGACAGCAGGATCGCGATGATCGCAACCAGAGGAATCGGGCTGATGACGACGCCGGTGGCGAGTGGAATGAGCTGCGCAGTAATCGATTCCATTTCTGCGACCGTACAAGCGGCCAATCCGGCCATTGGCGAAACGTTCGGCCTCCACGACATCGCCACTCACGGTGTCACAGAAGCACGGCTGTGAGGACCACCCGGTCTTCCTCTTCGACAAGTTCGAGGGACGTTACCGTACCGGCGAGCGATTCAAGCCCGATCCCTGAGTCCCGTGCCACCGGCATCCGACCCGGCGAACTGATCCGCACTACTACCGCCCGAGCATCGGCGAGTGTCACCTCGAGGAAGACGGGCCCTCCTGCACCGTGTTTCACGGCGTTGGTCAGTCCCTCCGACAGGATCTCCACCACGCTGCCGAGCCGAGCGGAGCCGGAACCGATCACCGCCCAGACTTCGTCGTCGACGTGACTGACGACCGGAATTGCGTAGCGCCACACCGTGACAAGATCATCGATACGCTTTCGGGCATCGGAGTCAGCCGGCTGATCGGATGACGCAGACAGGTCGCTTTCCAAGCCGTCGAGAATGTGGGCAATGGTTGCCGCAACATCGACTGGGCGACCGGCAACGGCGCCCGAAGACCATGCGGCCGCTACGAGTTCGCCCTGCACCGACGAGTGCAACAACCTGGCCAGTCCGCGTCGGGTGTGCATGAGCTCGGCATGGATACGAGCTGCATCGAGCGCTTGCCGGCTCAGGGCGCTGCGGAGTTGACGCTCCTCGTCCTGACGCTGCGTATCCGCAGCCCTGATCAGACAGACGGACAGCGCAACCAACGGGTAGACGGCCATCGACGAGAGATAGAAAGTCGGGGTACGGCCGAACACCGTCAGGAGCAGCCACGTCGCGGTACTGCTGATCAACGCACTCGAGCAGTACACCGCAGAAAGAGTCGCGATCCGTCTCAGAGGGCCGTCTCCGCTGCTGACAACTCGGCGAGCGCACGCATTGCCACCGACGAAGAGCCAGAAACCGACGCCGAGCTGGACCGCCGTGAACGTCACGCCGTAAGTCGTGAGCAGGTAGACGGTCACCAGTGCCGTGTACGCGAACACCGGTACGTACAGTGGCGCCGGTTCAACGCTGCGTACGACGCCGATCAGTCGATCTCTCGCCGTCAGCCGCACAGTCGGCGTCGGTGATTCGATCGGGGGAATCTCCCGGAACAGTCGATGACTCATCGGGCGAACCACGTCGTCGGAGATTCGCTTCAAGAGCGCTGCTCCTCGTACTCCCTCGAGTTCCGTTTCAGCAACCGCGTGCATGACTGTCTCGATACTGCGCTCGAGCTCTCGCCGACACTGCGCACGGGTTTGGTCGAGGCGGAATCGATCTCGGGTCTGTTGGAGTTGGACGGCGGCCCCGGCAACCTTCAAACTCCGTTGCAGCGCGAGGCGGTCACGGAGAGCGCTTACCAGTACGGCGGTCAACGACAAGAAGACAACGCTGCACACGACGTTGAGTCCCACCCGGACGAGCATCGGTCTGGGGTCGACGGGGAGTTCGAGCGAGCGGGTGATCGCGTCGAGGACGAACGGGCGGATCGCGCCGATCATTGCGAACAGGGCCAGGGCTGCGAGCTGCGATCGGTGTGCTGCAAGAACAGCCCTCGCCATCAGCAGCATCACCCCGACAACGCAGTGGGTCGCGAAGGCGCCGACTGCCATCACGCCTACTTCGCGCACCCCGGTACACAGGTAGTAGTTGGCCATCACGGTCACCGCGAACGGCAGCGTCAGAATCCAGGACCACTTGGTGACGATGTTCCGATCACCGAGACGAAGCCACCACTCGCGCGGGTTCACACCGAGTCGGTCACTTCGGGCACACCGAAATGGCGGATGAAGATACTCGCAGCAAGCACTCGCGGATTGGTGGACGAATCGTGCGTCAATCCCAGGCTCTCGAGAGTGCGCGCGATGAGCTTCTCCACACCTCGGATCGAGGACCCACGATGCGCTGCGATTGCGCTGTTCGACCACCCGAGCGAGATGTAACGCAGAAGATCGAGCTGTGATCTGGTGAGGCTCGACAAGGCGGAGTCCGGATCACTCCCGAGCGCCGGTGGCTAGGTTTCCGTCAACGCGGCCTCCACTACGCCGATCAACTGATCCGCCGACTGGACAGCCGCCTTGTCCACGAACAGCGATTTCGGCGGCACACCCGCAGAACCTGGCGCTGTCGATGCGTTGGGGTAGTTCGTCAGGAACACGATCGCGCAATGCGGAGCCTTCACGGTGACGATGTTCGCGAGATCGACGCCGTTCGGCCGCACGCCAAGGTCGATGTCCGTGACCAAGAGGTCAGGATCGAATCCGTCGAACTCCGTGAGCGCTTCGACCGCCGATCCGGCCGTATGGACCACGAACCCTGAGTGTGTGAGCGTGTCACCGACGAGCGCACGCATCAGTGGTTGGTCTTCCACCACCAACACCCGTCGCACCCACTGGCTGGTCTCCATGACCAGAGATTAACCGTTGGGAGAGTGCGTATTCGACCGAGCAGGTGGTGACGGATTCCGAGTAACACGGCAGTTATCAACCAGGCGGGTTCCAAGCATTTCGCCCGATATGTCCCAAGCGTCGGAGCGCAGGGTGTTCCGAGTACACACCCCTTCGACCATCAGGACGGGCCATGACCGCACCGATCACCCCGAAGAACACCGCAGTACGACGAGCCACTTTGCTGGCAGTATGCGTGAGCACCGCAATGCTCATGCTCGACATCGCCGTCGTCAACACCGCCCTGCCGTCGATCGCATTCGATCTCGATACCGGAGTCAGCGCCCTGCAATGGGTGATCGACGCGTACACGCTGGCATTGGCGACGGTGGTTCTCAGCGCCGGATCGTGGGCAGACCGACGGGGTCGACGCCATGTTTTCATCATCGGCATTCTGTGGTTCACCACGGCATCTCTGTTCTGCGCTCTGGCGCCGAACATCTGGGTGCTCGACCTCGCGCGGGCCGCTCAGGGTATCGGCGGTGCCGTACTCTTCGCCTGCTCACTTGCCTTGCTGGCGGACGTGTTCGAGAAGGGTCCCCAGCGCGCGACTGCTCTGGCTGCATACGGCGCCACGATCGGGGGCGCGTTTGCCGTCGGCCCACTGGTGGGCGGGTTGCTCACCGAGTTGTTGGATTGGCGCGCAATCTTTTTGATCAACGTTCCGATCGGGTTGATCACACTGGCGATGACGGTGCGGTGGGTTCCCGAGTCACGCGATCCTCGACCTCGCCGCGCGGACGTGCCCGGGCAGATTCTGGTGTCCACCGGCCTGGCAGCTCTGGTGTTCGGTTTGTTACGCGGTAACGAGGATGGGTGGTTCGAGCCGCAGCCGATGATCGCCGCGGTGATCGCCGCGGCCGCCATGATCGGTTTCTCCCTGCACGAGCTTCGTACCACCGAGCCCATGCTGCCCCCGCATCTGCTCGCCAATCGGGCCTTCGCCGGAGCGCAGGTCGCAGCGTTCTCGATCTCCGCCTCCATGTTCGCGGTGTTCGTCTACACGACCATCTACCTGCAGAACGTGCTGCATCTGTCTCCCGTGGACGCCGGCCTGGTGTATCTACCGGCGACGATAGCGATGTTCGTCGTCGCGGGCGCCACCGCGAAATTGGACGGGCGCATCCCCGTCTCGGTCTCGTTGACGTGCTCGCTTCTACTCGTCTCGGTGGGGCTGGTCATGATGACCGTCGTCGACGTGACCAGTTCGCCGTACGCGATACTTCCCGGATTTGTTGTCGCGTGCGTGGGGGCCGGGGTGTTCAACCCCGTCATGAGTGGGTTGGTTCTGGGCGAAAGCACTTCGAACCATTCCGGATTGGCCGCAGGGATCAACGACGCGTTCCGGCAGACCGGCATCGCAGTCGGGGTTGCCGTGCTCGGCGCCTTCCTTCCGGCGCAGTCGATGCTGCCCGGCGGATCACCGGACGACTTTGTCGGTGGACTTCGGTTGGCACTGTTTGTCGCAGCCTTCATCGCAGCTCTCGGTGCGTTGGTCTGTGCGGCGACGCTGCGCACTACCGGCGTCAACCAGACTCTTTCCGAGGAATCCGAGCAGATGTTGACGAGAACTAGTTGACCGTTTTGTCCTGCATGTATGAATTTCGCTCCTTAGAATCGAACCGTCCTGCGTCCGCAGGTACGAGGGGAAACGGATGATCTATCGACTGCTCGGGCCGTTGGAGGTCGCACGGGGTCCGGCGACGAGCGACGTGATCGATCTGGGCCCTCGAAAACAACGAACGGTCCTTGCCGTTCTACTGCTCAACCGTGGTCGCGTCGTCTCCACCGACCGGCTGATCGATGCTCTCTGGCACGACGACGCACCGGCGAGTGCGATGGCAAGCATCCAGGCGTATATCTCCAACCTGCGCCGAGCGCTACGCGTCGAAACCGGTACGGCGTCACCGATAGTGCGTCAATCGCCTGGCTATGTCCTCGAGGTCGCTCCGGCAGACGTCGATCTGTCGGTGTTTCTCGACGACGCCGAAACGGCGCGACAACACGCTGAGAACGAACGGTGGCAGGAGGCTTTGACGACCGCTGACCGTGCCCTCGCCTCGGTCCGGGGGCAGCTTCTGGACGACCTGAACGACGCGCACTGGGTGGAGGTGGAAGCCGCAGCCTTCGAGGAAGTGCGGACCGAGTGCCGGGAGACCCGGATAACGGCGCTTCTGGCTCTCGGGCGCCTGGCACCCGCGCTGGTCGAAGCTGCTCAACTCTGTGGCGAGTACCCGTTCCGCGACCGGACCTGCTGGCTGCGAATGGTTGCCCTGCATCGGGCGGGCAGGTCACCGGAAGCGTTGGAACAGTTTCGATTACACGCGTCTCGGCTCGACGCCGAGCTGGGACTGGAGCCCGGCGGGGAGCTGACAGCATTGCAAGGCGCGATCCTGCGCCACGAACCCGGCCTGGCCGCCTGGCCGCGCACTCCGGGATGGACGGGGGCCGAACAAGTGTCGGTCCCGGCTTCTCCCCCAGCCGTAGCAGCGATGCCCGAGACGGATTCCTCACGCTTGTTCGTCGGGCGCGACGCTCAGACGATTGTCGCCGACAAGATGCTCGACGACGTTCGCCGTGGCTCACCTCGCTGGTTGATCTTGACCGGCCCCGCCGGCATCGGCAAGACACGATTCGCCGAGGAGTGTTCGTCGAGAACAACGTCCATTCGAGGAGCCACCGTCTGGGCACATTGCCCGGAGGACGACGGAACGCCGCCGTGGTGGCCGATCCGCCGACTGGTTCGGGAACTCGGAGCCGACACCGATTTCGTACTGACGCCGCCGACGGACATCGATCCGGACGAAGCGAGATTTGCCGTCTACGAACGGGTTCGCACCACCATCGAAGCTGCGGCGAAAGATGCACTGTTGACCGTCGTCATCGACGACATTCAATGGGCCGATCCCACGTCCCTTCGTTGCCTGACCTACCTGGTCGGCGCAATGACCAGTGCCAGAGTCTGGTTCGTGTCGACGCTCCGAGACTCGGAAGTCGGGCCGGCAGTGCGCAAGTTCGAAGAAGCCGTACTCCACGGCGAAGGAAACCGAACCATGATTGTGCCGGCGCTCGCGCAGGGCGAGGTTGCAACACTCGCAAGGTGCGTCTCCGGGGACACGCTCGACGACGCGGAGGCGCGAACCCTGGCGGAACGAACCGGCGGCAACCCGCTGTTCGTCTCGGAGTACGCCAGGCTTCCCCGGAACGAGCGACTGGGCGACGGCATCCCCGTCGCCGTTCGATCTGTCCTCGGTCGACGGCTTGCCGCAGTGGAACCGGCAGTGTTGCACGCTCTTCGGGTTGCCGCAGTTATCGGCGACGCCATCGAGGTGTACACACTGGCCGCAGCCACCCGTCTCGATGTCGACACTCTCGCCGACCATCTCGACGCGGCTGCTGATGAACGAATCATCGTCGCGGACTCGACAAACGGCGGTTACGTCTTTGCTCACGGCCTTCTCCGAGACGAAGTCCTCGAAGCGATACCCACGCTTCGTCGCCAGCGGATACATGCCCGAGTTGCCGAAGTGCTCGAAAATTCCTCCGATCCGGACCGGCTGAGCCGCCGCGCGCAACATCTGATGTCGGCACTTCCCCTGGTCGATCCACTCGTCGTTCTGGAGGCATGCACGGCTGCAGCTCAGGATGCGACCGATCGGTGGAGTTCGGAGACCGCGGCCGAGTGGTGGGAGGCAGCTGTCCGCGCGTTCGACTTACTTCCGGTGTCCCAGCAATCCGCTGACGATCGGGACGACCTGCTGGTGGCCAGAGTCGAGGCCCTCGCCCGCGCAGGTCGAGGGCAGACAGTTCTCGACGTCGTCAATGCCGGTCTCCTCGAGGCTGTTCGGGAGGGGCGAACCTCCGCCGTCGGACGATTGGCAGGCGCATTACTTCGGGCCGCCGGTGCGTGGCCGTGGGTTTCCTACGGTACCGATCCGGGACCACTGCTCGAACGGCTCGCGGCGGTCGAGCCCTTGGTCGAGAACGACAGGTCAGCTCACGCACGGGTTCTTGCTGCGCTGGCGGTGGGAAGTTGCTACCACCCCGAAGCCGAGATCCCGAATCGATGGAGCGCCCGTGCTCTCGACATCGCCCGCGAACTCGACGATCCGGATGTGATCGCGGACGCGCTGCTCGGACGGATTCTGCTTTTCTCCGGAGTCGCGGTGCACAGCGCGGAGTCCATGCGCCTACTGCGCGAGCTTTTCGAACTGCCGCACCAACAATCGCGTGTCGACAGCGTCGTCGCACACGCCGTCGCGAGCATGACGGAGATGAATCTGGCCAATGTCGATGCTGCCGTCAAACACGTCAGGCAGGGGATCATCGGCTGCGAGCTACTGAGACTCCCGGTGGTTCGAGTCCAATTACGCTGGATGGAAGCAACTCTCGCCGAATGGTACGGAGACTTCGCGCAAGCCCGCCGGCAGTACGAGACGGCCAGGCAGATCCATCTGCAAACGGAGTTGTACACGGCTGGCAGCGCAGATCTGGCGTTCAACACTCTGGAATGGGAGCGAGGTGCGTTGGCCGAATCTGATCCCGGTGTCGTGGAACCTGATTCGTGGACCATCGCCATCGACGCCGCCCGAGGCGAGCGCGAGGCCACTTCCGACGGCATCAAGAAGTGGCTGATCAATCGCGGGCCACAGACGTGGACGACATTGGGACACCAGACACTACTTGCACGCGTCGTGGCAGATCTGGAACTGGTCGAATACGCCGACACCTTCATCGAACTTCTCTCGCCACACACCGGCTGCATCGCAACGGTGGGCCATGTCGGTGAACTGGGCTCGGTCGCCGAAGCCTCCGCTCGGCTGCACGCGCTTCTCGGTCACGTCGAGCAGGCATCGACTCTCCTGGATCAGGCCGAGAAGATCGCAACTGGCTCCGGTGGAGCACCAACACTGCTGCGCTGTCGACTGCTTCGGGCGCTGCTTCGAGAGCCGTCCGCCGAACGTGAACGGGAGCTGACGGAAGTGGCGGCCGAATCGGAGACACTCGGCATGCGGGGCGTAGCTGAACGAGCGCGATCGACATGGCCCTGAACTGCGAGAATGCGCTTGGATAAAACTTGGATCCGCTTGGGATACATACGTCAAGAACCACCCAAGCCTGTTCGGACATCCTTCCCTTGACCGAAAGACGGATGAGGAAAGGAAGACCATGAACCTTCAAACCCCCACGCTCGACGCCGCGGTCGAATCACTGCGCGCAGAGGTGACCGGCTCCGTTTCCCTGCCTGGCGAAACGGGATACGAGTTGGCGATTCCGTGGAATGCAGCGGTTCCCGTCGCGCCTGGCGCGGTGGTGGCAGTCGAGAGCGCGCAAGACATTGCCGCAACTGTGCGATTCGCGGCGAAGTTGGGTCTGCGCGTCGGTGTTCAGCGCACCGGCCACGGCGCGGTCCCTCTCGGCAGTGACGTTCTCCTCGTCCACACCGGCAGGCTCACGGAGTGCGTCGTCGACCCCGAAAACCGCACTGCCCGAATCGGCGCGGGCTTGATCTGGCAGGACGTCATCGACGCTGCCGCACCCCACGGCTTGGCGCCACTGGCCGGTTCTTCACCCACTGTCGGAGTCGCCGGCTTCCTCACCGGCGCCGGCATCGGCCCGTTGGTGCGCACGTACGGGCTGTCGTCGGATCACGTTCGTTCGTTCGACATCGTCACCGGCAGTGGCGAACTCATTCATGTCACCCCCGACGAACATGCCGAATTGTTCTGGGGGCTACGCGGCGGCAAGGCCACACTGGGCATTGTCACAGCCATCGAGATCGACCTACTACCTGTCACCCACTTCTACGGCGGTGCACTCTATTTCGACGGCGCAGATGCAAGCGCGGTCGCGCACGCCTGGCTGGACTGGGGCGCCGACCTGCCTGAGCACAGCTCGACCTCTCTTGCCTTTCTGCAACTTCCACCCCTTCCACAGGTTCCGCCGCCGCTGGCCGGCAGGCTCACAGTCGCGGTCAGATTCGCAAGTCTTGCCGAGGAATCCGATGCCAAGTCACTGATCGACCGAATCCGTTCAATCGCAACACCCTTGATCGACGCAGTCGGTGTGCTGCCTTATGCCGCCCTCGGGGCAGTGCACGCCGATCCCGTCGACCCGATGCCGACGCACGAATCCACGGCATTGACCAACGAGCTGTCACACGAGGCCGTCGACGCACTGCTCGCCGCTGCCGGCCCCGGATCCGGTTCACCCCAAACCGTCGTCGAATTACGTCTCCTCGGGGGCGCCCTCGCACGGGAACCTGAGCACCGCAGCGCCTTCTGCCATCGTGACGCTGCCTTCTCGCTGTTCACCGTCGGAGTTCTTGCCCCACCGATGGTCGACGCGGTAGTCCCGCACGCCGAGACTCTCGGACGAACGATGGCGCCATGGACGAACGGGCATGCACTGCCCAACTTCGCGCCGAGCGTCGACCCGGAGAAGATCGCCCGCACCTACGACGAGGACACCGCTCACTGGCTGAGCGCTTTGGCGGACACGCATGATCCACAGGGAGTTCTGGCCGTCGGTCAGGTCATGCGCCGGATCTCCTGAACTTCGCCAACTCTCGCAACCGGACCAGATCCCAGGCGTGCCGGGGGCGACGGATACCCGGTCGATCTCGGGGGACTCTGACCCTCAGCGCCTGCGGACTGACCGTGCATCTGACCGGAGTTGGCATCACCAGCGCCTCGCCGTCGACGCCGACCGGAATCTCGTCGGTGTCGGCGTCGACGATCACCTCGAATCCGGTGCCCTGAGCCAGACCGTGTTGATGCGCCCTATGGAGCAACCCGATGGCCTGACGGGCACTGCTGACGGAGATCGCGACGATTCCGAGAGTGCCCCTGTCCAATCGCGGCCGATGACCGAGCCCCGCCAGGTCGTTCATCTCGTACGGGCCGTTGCTGACCAGCACAGCCTGTGGACCCACCGCGGACACGCTCGGGGAGCGCGCGGTCAGCACCGCTCCGGCACGTCCGGCGAGGAGATCCGGGAGCATCTGCAAGAAGGTGCTGGTCTTGGCATCGCGGTACTCCGGACTCTGGACTACCTCGGCGTACGCCCCGAACGATGCGTTGTTGACGAAAGTTCGACCGCCGACATTTCCCAGATCCACCGTGACCTCGACGCCGTCGACGAGCGCGTCGAGGCACCGAGATGGATCCTCGAGATCGAGCCCCAGATCCGCGGCGAAGTGGTTGCGCGTTCCCGCGCTGACGACGAGGAAGGGCAGGTCGTGTTCGGCCGCGACAGCAGCAACCAGTGCCTGTGTTCCGTCGCCACCGGCCACACCGAGTAGGTCGGCGCCGTCCGCGACCGCCTGCCTGGCCAAGGCCGTCACGTCGATCTTCTCGGGCCCCTCGAGCAGTGCGACCGTGGCCCCCAGTTCCTCGGCCTTGCGTTTCAAGTCGAACTTCTCGACCTTGCCACCACCGGAGTTCGGGTTCATCACGAAGAACGGCTTGACGGGCGGCGGTGCCGGTCGCTCGACAACCGGCAATTCCTTCTCCTCCCCCGCCAAGGCGGTGCGAGCGCAGATACCGGCTACCACGAACAACCCGATCGCGAGCAGCACCACCCACAGGAGTCGTTCTCGGACCAGGAACGTGAGCACCACGATCGGGGTCAGTACCACCACCGCCAACGAGATCCAGCGGAGGAATCCGCGGGTGGTCAGAAACCAGTACACGGCCACGACGCACACGACCACCCCACCGATCCCCAGGATCAGCATGGTCAAGGCTTTCAGTCCGGCGAAGATCAGGAGCACCGCGACTGCAAGAACCAGGGCCGCGAAGGCTGCGCGCGCCAACCAACTCTGTTTCGACGAGGGCCGATCCGTGTGGGCAGAGGTCGTCATCGAGCCACCTCCCCGCGATTGTCATTTCGGCCGGTACTTCGACGCTATCCCTTCGAAGCAGGCCAGTCACCTACCGGCAAGAATCTCGCGATCGCGCACTGCTACTTTATGACGACACCTCGTCATAAAAAGGAGTAACCGTGACAACACCGACGTCCGAAGCGTGGGAATCCGCCGAAGGAACCCTGACCGGCATTCGGAAAGCCGGACTCCACGGACTGCGTTGGACGGCCTGGTTGGCCGGCGCGACAGGTCTCGCACAGTTGGTGTCGATCGGGCTGAACTTCAGCGACACTGTCAGCGGAATCGTTCCGGCCACGTACCCGCCTGTAGATGTGGCGTGCAGCGTCGTCGCGCTCGTTCTTCTGGTCGGCCTGCTTGTCGGCCGCCCCAACGGTCCCGCGATGTTGTCGAGTCTCGCCCTCCTCATGGCCATGCTGATGGCGCCCACCCTTCACAAACATGCACCCGAGTCGCTCTGGCTGGCGGCGGCACACGCCGTCTCGGTCGTCGCCGTCATCACGCTGTCCGTGATGACTTCGCGGTTCTCCAGTGCCGAGTTGGATCGGTCGTGACACCGGATTCACCCCTCTCGCTTGCAGCTGAGGAATGGATCACTGATCTCACTGCCGCGGAGATGGAGCGATTGCGCAAACGCACGACGCTCACACTCGCCGAAGAACAAGAGGTCTGCCGATCCGTACGCTCGATCGCGCAGCAGATGATGCTCGCACCCGTCTCGATGTGGCAAGGTGATCCGCGCCTTGTTGCGGACCTGTTCGACCTCCCCGTGACCGTGAATCAGACCCAGGAGGATCGACCATGCCGAAGTTGACCGGTGGTGCGACGACCGCAGAGCACAAAATCGCCACCCGAGAAGCCATGTTGGACGCATTCATTCGCGAACTTCACGAGCAAGGCTGGCAAAACGTGAAGCTGCAGACGGTGGCCCAGGCGGCCGGCGTCTCGCGGACAGCGGTGTACAACTACTTCCCCGACAAATCCGCGTTGCTGCTCGCCTGGTCCACACGCGAGATGGACAGATTCCTACTCCTGGCCGAGCGTGAACTCGCGGACCGCGAGAATCCTGTGGACCGACTCGAAATCCTCGTCAAACTGACACTCGTCGAGTTCTCACTGCAACGATTCACAGGAATCGCGTTGGTCGAATTGTTGTCAGCGCAGGATCGCGAAAGTTTCCTCGAACATATTGTCCCGCTGTCGGTTCTGGTCGAACAGGTCGTCCAGGAAGGTGTCGACGCCGGTGTCTTTGTCGATTCCGATGCTGCCGCATCCGCGCAACTCATCCTCGCCTGCGTGGAAAGCCGACGCCCGATGCTCATGGCCGGCGACCGAGTGGACGCCGTCGTAGCGACCACCGTCCCGTTCATCATGCGCGCGTTGGGCGTTGCGTGGCCGGCTTCCCCCGCGGCCGAACCCTCCGATCGCTCTGCTCACGATCGGTAGGATCGCAGGTATGCATTTCGACCTCCCGCCCATCGATCAGCAAGCCGAGCGATTGATCGAACTCGGTGTTCACGAGATGGCCGGACTTTCTGCCGGCGATGTCAGGGAGGTCGCAACCGGGCACGGTGATGTCGGACTACTCACCGTGCACGAAAAACTGGCTCCGGCTTCAGTTCTGACTCCGCTGCTCGAGCTCGGGAACAAGCGCGGATTCATAGTCGTCGACATGGCGGACGTCGATCTGTTCGCCCCCACCGAGCAGGCAACGCTGCCCGAAAGCCCATTACATCTGCTCAGTGGAGTCGACCGCGGGGATCACCTGGCCAACTGGAGTCCGGACGAAGCATTGCCCGCAATCGTCGACGCAGACCGTACGCCGCTGACGCTTACCGAAGGCATCCACTGGCTGTTGCAGCGCCCCGACATTCTCGAACGCGGAAAGTGTTTCATGACCATCGGCTCCCGACTGCGCAAACCTGACGGATCCTTCGACACCAGAACTCCCGCCGTGTGGATCAGCAACGGAACCGGTCGCGACGGCAAAGACAACCGCAACGCCCCGAAAGTCGGGTGGTGCTGGTGGGGTAACCGCCACACGTGGTTGGGGTTCGCATCGGCGAGCGACCGGGTACCGCTCCCGAACTAGAGCACGGTTGCGCGGTCGAATCGGTACCGATCCTTCCACGGCATCTCGGCCTCGAGCATTGCAGCGGCAGAGAGTAATTCCGCGTCGCAACCCCATTTCGCCGAGATCATGATGCCGAGTGGAACGCCGTCTTCCGTCCAACCGAGTGGCAGACTGATCGACGGGAAACCGGTTGCATTGGCGACGACGGTGTTTCCGGTGAAAGCGACCATGTCGATCAGTTCGGTCGCGGGATCTTCGTCGTTGCGCAACTCCCCGATCGCAAGCGGCGGCTTCGTCACAGTCGTAGTGACGACAAGGTCGGCGTCGGCGTAGTCGAGACTCCATCGTCGCGCCCAGGCCTGAACAATTCCGATTGCCGCGGCCAGCTCGCCCGAAGGCACCTCGTTTGCTTGAACTCGCAAGTGTTGCACTATCGGACGCAGAAGGTGTTCGTACTCCTCCGGGATCGGCTTGGTTCCCGCCAAAGACGAGAACATCTTGACGAAAGCATCGATGAAAATGTCATCGCGAGCCTGCGGTCGCTCGAACACGTTGTGGCCCAGACCCTCCAGCACAGACCCAACCTTCGATACAGCAGCCGAGAGCTGCGCATCCACGGCTCCGCCGGAGACCGCTCCGTGAGCAAGAGCGACGGTCAAGGGGCGAGCCCGAACTCCCCCGGCCTGTACGACGAACTCTTCGAACGACTTCGGCCGAGGCGGGTGGATAGTTCCGGCGCCGGGTCGCGTCGCCAGAACGTCCAGCAGCGCAGCGGTATCGCGAACTGTCCGGGCGATCGGCCCCTTGCTCGCAAATCCGAAGTTGTCATGCCCCGCCACGCCCATCGTGATCAAACCGCGGCTCGGCTTGAGGCCGACGACTCCGCACGTACTTGCCGGCGAACGCAACGAACCGGCGGTGTCACTTCCCTGTGCAAACGGCACCAGACCAGCGCCGACGGCGGCAGCAGCGCCGCCACTGCTGCCGGCGGCACTCCGCGTGCGATCGAACGGGCTGCGAGCAGGCGGAGCGACTTCCGGCTCGGTGTAACAGGCTGCCCCGAACTCGGGCACCGTCGTCTTACCGATGTCGATCAACCCACCTTCTCGGATCGCCTCGACGATCTCGTCGTCAGCGTCCGGCACGAAGTCGCGAAAGAGCGCCGATCCGAAGGTCGTGCGAATGCCGCGCGTTGCGTCGAGGTCTTTGATTGCGGTCGGAACGCCGAACAGACGCGGAAGGGGCCCGGCGTCCCGCTCGTCCAACCTGCGCTGCGCTTGTTCGGCGAGGGCGACAGCGTGCTCCCCGGCGATCGTCGTGAAGGCGCCGACGTCATCGGCAGTGGTCGCACGGTCGACGAAGTACCTGGTGACTTCGGGAATCGAGACCTGCTTGGCGGCGATAACACCGGCAAGTTCGACGGCAGACAGTTGATGGAGATCGGTCATCGGGCAGCGCTCCTTGGAGGTCGATGGACACTTGTAATTTCGATACGCGTATCGCTATTGTTGTCAGCATGGTATCCGAATCCACCAGCTCTGCAAGGGCTGGTCGACCAAAAGCATTGAGTCACAGACAGATTCTTGATGCCGCGGCAGAGATCGCCGATACGGACGGCCTGGATGCGGTGTCATTTCGAGTGCTCGCCGAACGACTCGGCATATCGCCGATGTCCGTCCACCGCACAACCGGCGGCATCGACGCCTTGAGGCGAGATCTGATCTCGACTCTCGTAGGCGAAGCCGTCTCGTCGATCGACTGGCCGACCGACTGGCGCGGGGTTGCCCGCACGTTCACCTACGGCCTCCACGATCTCCTGATGCGCCATCCCCTGGTCCTGGAAGCCCATCGGCAGGCATCACTGGAAGCACCCGGGGCCGACGATACCGCCCACCGAGTCGTGAGCGCCCTTTCCTTGGCAGGCCTCGAGGACGAGCAGGCCACGTACGCATACGGCGCGCTGCATGATTTCGTCACCGGACACGTCGCAATTCAATTGGGACGCGGCGCTTTCGACAGCGCACCTGCCGATCGACGCGAGGCATCGGTGTTCGCACTTCATCACGATCCCACCCGAAGGTTCGAGTTCGGAGTCGCCCTCATCCTGGACGGTGTGGCGTCGATCGCGCAGCAAGGAACCACATCATGACGAGCAGCGTGACCACAACCGAAATTCGCGACGCGTCGGGGCGTCGTATCGCATTCTGCGAGTACGGCGATCCGACTGGCAACCCGGTAGTCGTGGCCCACGGATCACCTGGCAGCCGATACGAAGGGCTCTCACTCCACAACGCGTCTTCGACGGCAGGCATACGGCTGATAGTCCCCGATCGACCCGGCTTCGGACGCACGGATCCGTACACGGACAAGGGATTTCATTCCTGGGACGACGACTTCGTCACCCTGGTCGATCACCTCGAGTTGGGCTCGGCCACACTGATGGGTTTCTCCGGAGGCGGCGGTTACGCGCTCGCAGTCGCTGCAGCCGTTCCCGAACGAGTCTCGAAACTGGTGCTGGCGTGCGCCATGATCCCCGGGGCACCGCGAGATACTTTGCGACGCAGAATAAAACTGGTATCTGCGTTGTACTTTGCCGCCACCTGGGCTCCCCGTGTGGCCGGCGCAATGCTCGCAGGAACCGGAGTGTTCTCCAAGCTACGCAGCGACTCAGTCTCGATCTGGCCGGCCGCCGATCAGGCAGTCATGACCGACGAGGTACATCGCCCCGCCCTCCAGTTGGATTCATCCGAAGGGATCGCACAGGGCGGATCCGCAGGGGTTGTCGACTTGGCTCGGTATCGCCACGAGATGCCTGGACTCTTCCAATCGATTTCGGTACCAACGGTTTTCCTACACGGAACCGACGACGGAAACGTACCCATCGAAGTAGCCCGCTGGGCACACTCGTTGATTCCCGACTCTCGCTTCGAAGAGATCAACGGAGGCGGCCATCTGTTCGTCGTCGCGGACCCCACTCCACTCCTTCGCGCCCTCGCCTAATTCCCTCTTGACTCGAACGCGTGTTCGAGTATCCTTTGGGGAGGGGATCGGGGGATTCAATGAGTGTCTTGTTGTCGGACGTGGTGTCTGGTTCTGCGGTGGGGTTACGCGGACGCCTGTGGCGGTTGACTGCTGCCGAGTTGCGCGCTGCTGCTGTCGAAGCGAGTGCGGAGATTCTGCGCCTCGAAGCTGTGCGTGTGGCGGTGGTGGACGAACTGTCGATGCGTCCGGATGATCAGGTGATTGCCAGCCGTGGAGTCGGGTCATGGTTGGCGGCCAACACTATGCTGCAGGTTCGGGACGGGAAGAAGATCGCCGCGCTGGGTGCAGCTTTGCGGCCGTTTCCGGCTGTGGCGGCTCGGTTCGATGGCGGGGATTGCTCCTTCGATCATGCCGTGTTGATCGTGGCGTTCTGTGAATCACCACCGAAGGGGATGCCGGAGGAGGCGCTCCCGAAGTGCATCGATTTGTTGCTCGCTGCTGCGTCGGGTGTGGAGGCGACGACGACGAAGGTGCGGAACGTGATCGCGACATTGGAGAGGTTGTTCGAATCGGATGAGATTCCGCCCGCCGAAGATGTCGATCTCAATGAGTTGCGGATTGCTTCGACGCTCAATGGTCGGGTGGTGGTGCGTGGTGATTTCGACGCTCTCACCGGTGAAATGCTGCTATCGGCGTTGTCGAATCTGACGATGCCGACCCCGGCACCGGACGGAACCCCGGATTCTCGGTCGGCGGCGAAACGCACGGCGGACGGGTTCACCGAACTGATCCGCCGGTATCTGGACTGCGCCAAGACCGGAACCGATGGTGGCCAGCGCCCGCATGTGAACGTGCACATCAATGCTCGGGATCTCGCCGAGCACCGGGACTGCGCCGCAACACCCTCCACTGCTGATGACGGAATGGCTGTATCGGATCTCGATGTCGGGCACATGCCCTGGCTGGGGCCGCTGTCGGTGTCGCGGACCAGGCTCCTCGGGTGTGACTGTTTCCTCTCCACCGTTCTGCTCGACGATCACGGCGCACCGCTCGATGCGAAACCAGGAAAGAGGTTGGTCACCCCCGAACAGCGAGTGGCGTTGATCGCCCGAGACAAGGGCTGCGCGTTCCCCGGCTGCACATGTGTACCGGCCTGGACGGATGCGCACCATATCCGGCACTGGGCCAACGGCGGCCCGACGGTGATGAACAACCTGGTCCTGCTGTGCCGTTCGCACCACCGGTTGATGCACCGGAAATCCGGGTTCGTCGGGAAGTGGGCGATTCGGATCGGTGTCGACAACAAGCCCTGGTTCATCCCACCACCCTCGATCGACCCCGGACAGCAACCCAGGCCGGCGAACACCACCTTCAAAACCTGAGAGGTCAAACCTCTTTGGCGACAACAGAACACGGACCAGCGCCGCATCGAGGAGACCTCGATGCGGCGCCAAAAGACATGCTCAGCCCAAGTCGGCGACAATCCGCTCGGCGAGAGGCCGTGACGACGCCGGATTCTGACCGGTGTAGAGCTTGCGGTCCACCACGACATAAGGCGACCACGCCTCGGCCTTCGAGAATTTGCCGCCCAATTCGCGTAGGCGAGTTTCGAGCAGCCACGGAGCCTTGTCCGCCAGACCAGCCTGCGTCTCCTCTTCGTTGGTGAACGCGGTCAGCTGATAGCCGTCGAACAGCCAGCTTCCATCGGGTCTCTGGGCCGGCAGGAGTGCCGCCGGCGCGTGACAGACCGCCGAGACTACCTTGTCCGCGTCCAAGAAGTTCACGAGAAGCTCACCGAAGGATGCCGACACCGCAAGATCCTCCATCGGTCCATGTCCACCCGGTACAAAGACCACGTCGTAATCGGCAGCATCGGCGTTCTCCAAAATCTCCGGCGAATCGAGCACCGGCTGCAGATCGGCGATGTACTTGCGCATACGGTCGGCGCCTTCTTGCCCGCCGTTCACCTCGGGCGCCAGGCTTCCCTCGTCCACAACGGGAGCTTTACCGCCAGGCGTCGCGATCACGATCTCGTAGCCGGCGTCGACGAAAACGCGATGCGCCTCGACCAGTTCTTCCGCCCAGTACCCGGTCGGGTGGGGTGTTCCGTCCTTCAGCGTCCAGTGATCTGCAGAAGTGACCGCAAACAACAGCTTTGTCATCGCGCAACCTTTCGTCGGTAAAGGAACCCATTGGTGACAAGACACCATCTTCAAGGCCCGATCAATGAAATAACGTCCAGTCAGTGCAACACGCTGCCCTTGTGAGAATTCCTCACCACCGCAGAATCACGTCACCCGTCAGGTCCCGATCGGCTTGCCGAACAGTCCTGCGACGAGTTCACCGACCGCATCCACCCAGACTGGCCAGGTCCTCTGATCAAGCGCCATGGATCCAGCGTCGAAGGTGCTGCATCCCTGCTGAGCAGGCACACCAGCGAACCGATCACGAAGCCACAGTAGAGCACTCGGCAATGCGACGACTTCCATGCTGACGTGCTCACTGAAGTGGTCTCTGGTGTAAACGACACTCGCAGAAGGATCTTGGCAATAGGTATCGACAAGTTTGTTCACCGGGCCAACAGGCACCAACCAGTCGGGATTCGACTGATAAATGTACATCGGCACGTCAGGAACAGACTTACCCATGGCAGCTCGGGAGAGCGCAGCTCTCACCGTGGGGTGTTGGACGGGATCTCCCGGGACATCGAGGAAGCCCTTGATGTTGAGGAAGGGCACTGCAGCTGACGTCCAGAGCATGCACAGGTTGTCCTTGGCAGCGAAAAGCGCTCGGCCGGCAGGGTTTATGTGCTGATCGATGAAGCCTGCAAGTTCAGGATCTTCTCGGCTCACTCCGATTACACCGGCAGCGACGATCCCGGCCCCTAGAGCGTTGTTGGCATTGTCGAGCAAAGCGCCGAGATCCGCGGCAACACCACCTTCGGCGACTCCGACGATATTCAGTTCCGGCGCGTACGCCTGCCGTATTTCAGCTGCGTGACCGGTAGGAATCGATCCACCCGAGTAGCCGAGCAGCCCTACGCGAGTTGACCGCCCTTGTAGCTCCATGGGTTCGAAGTTCTCAGCAGCACGGATACCGTCGAGCGTGATCCGGGCCGCGACGGGGCCGGAGGCGAAGGAAGAATTGGGTCCCTGATGATCGGGCACCGACAATGCCCAACCCTGCGCCAGTGCCGCCTGCACTTCGAGGAATTGAGCCCCACCGGTCGCAGCGCCCGTCACCAGCCACGGCAACGCGCCTTGCTGCATGACATACGAAGGTGCGCAGTAGTTTCCGAGTGAATCCTCTGCCATCTGAAAGGACAGCAGCGGGCGCGGGCCCCCATCGCGAGTGTCGCCACGCGGCTTGATAACTGTGGTGACAGCAGGAATCGCCTCGCCCGCAGCATTATTGGATCGATACGAGATCTGCCACGCATCCACGTTGGTCGGAATCAGGTTGAGAGTACCGAGATTCACCGCACGAGCGGCGATGATCTCACCCGGTTGCTTGGATTCGACGACCTCGACAGGCGGTTCATAGAAGGCCTGGTCCAGTTCAGGCAAAGGCGGTGCAACCGCAGGCGGCAGGGCAGGCTGGACCTGAATTTGGGCGGGAACACCTTCGTCCGGTGCCGCTGAGGCAGGTGCCGAAAGTCCGATCTGCCCGATTACTGCAATCACGGCAATTGCGAGGCCCCCGCGTTGTCGGTCAGTTGTCCAGCGTCGTCCCATACCAATTCCTCCCCGGAAAAGCACAGATTGCCTTGTGTTGCCGCAGTTCTCATCACGAGCACACAAGTTAGATGCGAGTGTCTAACACATTGAGGACGAGAGTAGAGCGTTGTGGGCCGGATTACAATCCCCTGGTGTTCGTGACCTATTCGTCGGCGTGAAGGGGTGCGTCGTCGATCAACGCATTCAAGAGCACCGTCATCAGATCGACCAGTACCGACACGGGAGGACGAGGCTCCGCAGTGCTCCACTGGTGCACCAGCGCGGTAAGCGCGCCGATGAAGGCGGTGGACGCCCACCGGTAACCACCCGGCGGTTCGTAATCTTCGCCCACGATCCCTTTGATGATCGACTCGAAAAATGTTGCCCAGACCGAACGTTGGTCCACACGATGCTTTTCCACCCGGGGACTGACACCTACGACGTCGATGAAGGCAACGTGTGCGCGTCGTGGGTCACTTCCGACCGACTCGACGAAGGCGGCCATGGCCGTCGCTGCCTTGTCACGGAGATTGACCGAAGGCTCTGCATCGAGTGCGTCGACCATTGCAATTCTGGCGTCGAGTTGAATCTGGTCATACAGCGCGAGGAGTAGATCCTCGCGACTACCGAACTCGTCGTAGAACTGCCTTCTGGCCAGACTCGCGGACGCGCAGATATCCGCCACCGAACTTCCGGCATACCCCTGGTCCGCAAACACGCTGAGAGCAGCATTCAAAAAGAGAGAACGGCGTTCGGCCTTGCGAGCCGCGACCGACCTTCCGCCGTAGTTTCTGTCTGTTTCAGCGATTGCCACGTCTGCCAGACTATGCGGCATCGCGCCGCACACAAAACGCATCTGACCTGCTGCGAAGTTCCTTCACCACCACTACCGGCGCATCGGCACTGCAGCACGATCAGGCCAATACGAAGGCCACGGCAAAAAGTGTCCAGGCGGCAGCGAGAACCGTTGACGCCGCAGTAACTGCCCCGGTCACGGCAGGTCGAGTGCTGCGGTTGCGCGCGGCGATGATCCCGACCGTCATCAAAGTCAACGCCACCAGGAACGACAAAACCACGATTTTCACCAGCAACCCCTTCGACGACGGTCAACAGAACCGGAGACCATTTAGATAGTACACAAATAAATCGTGCATTAATTAAACTCAAAGTCCGTCAGGGGAATCTTGACAGAATTCAACAGCGCCTGTCAGGCTAGTCCTGACGAAAGGAGAACTTCTCATGGAAGACCTGATCGAACGCGCCCTGACTGCGAAGATCGAGACCGCCGCGATCACCACGGTCAACGCCGCGATCACCGAGGCCGGCACTCAGGCAGACAAGATTGTCGGAACAGATCCTTTACCTGGCAGCCCTGAGTGGGAGGCAGAACAGGACACCGACATCCCGGCGCAGCGTCAGATGGCGTGGCAGTTGGCCTGTTTCCGGATTCAGCTCGCCGCGGGTATCGATTCGACGGCAAGCGTCATGAGCCTGCGTAGATTCGGCGCAACATGGTCAACCATCGGCCGCGCTGCCGGAATGACCCGTCAGTCCGCGCATGAACGGTGGGGTCGACGTGTATCGGACATGCTCGATCCCTACGGAGTCGGGATGCCGCCCATGGTGCCGAATGATGATCCGACTCAGCCCTGACTAACAATCGCGTGACCAACAATCGCGTGACTACCGATCCGGCAGCAGCGCATCGGCTTTCGCGACCAGCACAGCGCGCTCACGCTCGTTCCCGGCCAGCCGAGCCGCTTCGAGGAGTTCGGTTCTAGCCTCCTCGGATCGGCCGAGCTGACTGAGCAACTCCCCCCGAACGCTGGGAAGCAGGTGGTAGTCGGCCAGTTCACCTGAAGCGACAAGCTTGTCGACGAATTCGAGCGCAGGGCCAGGACCGTATGCCATGGATACCGCCGCCGCATGATTGAGGTCGACCACGGGCGATGGCGCCAGTTGCGCCAGAGCCTCGTAGAGGATCACTATCTTCTTCCAATCGGTGTCTTCGAAAGTTGCTGCTCGCGCATGACATTCGGCAATCGCCGCCTGCAGGCCGTACGGGCCTCGTCCACGCCCGACGGCGTCAGCTCGTTCCAGCGCGGCAAGCCCACGCGAGATCTGTAGGCGATCCCACCTCGTCCGATCCTGGTCAGCCAGCAGGATGGGTTCACCGGTCGAGGTTGTCCGAGCGCCGAATCTCGAGGCTGTCAGCTCCATCAAAGCGACAAGGCCGTGTACCTCGGACTCCCTGGGGACCAATTCGGCGAGTATTCGCGCGAGCCGCAGAGCCTCAGCACTGAGCTCCGCCCGCATCCACTCGTCCCCGGAACTGGCTGCATAGCCTTCGTTGAACACCAGGTACAGCACTCCGAGGACGGCGCTCAATCTGCTCGAAAACTCTTCTCGCCCTGGAACTTCGAAAACCGCTTTCGAGGCGGTCAGCGCCTTCTTCGCGCGGACTATCCGCTGCTGCACCGTCGCCGTCGGCGTGAGGAACGCTTTCGCAATCTCTTCCGTGGTCAAACCGCCCACCACCCGAAGCGTCAACGCCACCTGCGCTTTTCGATTCAACACGGGATGGCAGGCGATGAACATCAGGCGAAGGACATCGTCGTCGATGCGGTCCGGATCCCAGCTGACGTCGTCGAAATGTGAAGCGTCGTTCTCGAGTTCACGCGCAAAGTGGGCGTAGCGCTCGTCCAACCTCTCACGTCGTCGCCACCCGTCGATCGCTCGTCGTGTCGCCACAGATGTCAGCCAGGCAGCGGGGTTTCTCGGAACCCCCGTCGCGGGCCACTGCTCGACGGCTTCGAGCAGAGCCTGCGCGGCCAGATCCTCGGCGAGATCAAGATCTCCGACGGTGCGAGTCAACGTGGCGACAATCTTCGCGGATTCGATACGCCAGACCGCGTCGACAGCCTTTCTCGTTTCTTCTCGCACCGCCTCGTCGGTCATGGTCAGCCTGCGACCGGACGATCGGTACCGAGCTCTTCACGCCAGCCGGCCTCTTTCTGGATGTACTCGTTGTCCTGATCGAAGTCCGACATCTCGCTCACGCGGCGTACCTCGAGCTTGCTTCCCGGCCCGAGCGGGCAGCGCTTCGCCCATTCCAAGGCTTCGTCTTTGGTCGACGTCTGAATGATCCAGAATCCCGAGAACAACTCCTTCGTCTCCCCGTACGGGCCGTCGGAGACCAGCGGAGGATCGGACTCGAAATCGACGATGAATCCCTCCTCCATCGCCAGTCCCTCACCGGCCAGCAAGACACCTGCCTTGATCAGGGACTCGTTGTACTGCCCCATCGCCGCGATGATCTCGTCGAAGTCCATGTCCTTGGATGCTTCGATGGCCTCATCGGTGGAACGCATGATCAGCATGTACTTCATGAGAATCTCCTTCGTTCGTGGACCGCTCTGTTCGGTCCCTCTGCTTACACGTCGAACGGCGCACTCACCGATCGACAAACTTCCGAAACAATTTTTCCGAGGACATAACCGCCGGTCGCGATACGCTGCCCACGGTATCGGCGGACGGGCCGTCGGGCCGGTCAGAAGTCGAGAAATCCCGGCACAACTTCGCGAACGAGCCCGGTCGCGTCAGAGCTCCCGTAGAAATACACCGACCCGTAACCGAATAGGTACTCCTCTACGAAATCGGGGTGGGACTCAGCAACCACCGGCCACCCCTCTTCGTTGATCTGGAACAGGAAGCTGTGTCCATCTGCCTCGACGGCATCGGCGTAGGACGGTTCGTTCTGAATGAGCACCGGTTGCGGAGCTATCAACACCAACGGCATCACCTCGTCGTCCGAGGGAATCCTGATCAACGCCGCGCTGCAAAGGCCCGCATGGCTGCCCGCCGATTCCGCACTTCGTGACGACGGCAAGTGCAGGACTGCCCTAACCCCGATGTCCGGGTATTCGAGGTCGTCGTCGCCGATGGAGAAACCTCGACGGATGAAGATCGAAAGCTCTCGCACGCCGAGCCACGGCGCCGTGTGTGCCTCGAGCGTCAGAAGGTACTCGTGCGACCGCAGAATCGCCTGACCAGCGAAAACCTGCGGAGGTCGTCCACCAATCCGTGCCCCACTTTTCGAATCGCTCGAACCCACCCCGAGATGTACCCTGTCCACCGGCGTCATCCTAGGGAGATCCGACGGGTGTCGGAGGGAGACTCTCCGATTTCCTACAATCCGCTGGTGACGTAGGCCACAATCAGGCTCGATGATGGGTGCATGACAACATTCCCGACTCTCGACCCCGAACTCGCCGCGGCACTCACCATGCTCCCGAAGGTGGACTTCGCTGACCTCCCCAACGCACGGGCCACCTACGACGCTCTGGTCGGCACCATGTTGGCCGACCTGTCATTCGACGGAGTCTCGCTTCGTGAACTGTCGGCACCCGGCCTGGACGGCGATCCGGAGGTCACGATTCGTTTCTTCACCCCGGACAACACTGCCGGCCCTGTCCCCGTTCTGCTCTGGATCCATGGCGGCGGATTCGCAATCGGCACCGCAGAATCCAGCGATCCATTTTGCGTCGAGGTGGCGCGGGAACTCGGATTCGCCGTTGCGAACGTGGAGTACCGCCTCGCCCCCGAAACCCCCTTCCCCGGCCCCGTCGACGACTGCTACGCCGCACTCCTCTACATCCACGCCCATGCCGAGGAGCTGGGGGTCGATCCACGCCGCATCGCAGTGGGAGGGCAGAGCGCAGGCGGTGGACTGGCCGCAGGCACTGTCCTCAAAGCCCGTGACGAGGGCGTTGTGCCCGTGGCCTTCCAATTCCTCGAAATCCCTGAACTCGACGACCGCCTGGCGACGGTCTCGATGACGAACTTCGTCGACACCCCCTTGTGGCACCGCCCTAACGCCATCCTGTCGTGGAAGTACTATCTCGGCGGGTCGTATTCCGGTCCCGAAGATCCTGACGTGTCCATTTACGCTGCGCCGTCCCGGGCTACCGACCTCACCGGTCTGCCGCCGACCTACCTGTCCACCATGGAACTCGACCCGCTCCGCGACGAAGGAATCGAATACGCCCTTCGGCTGCTGCAAGCGGGAGTCAGCGTCGAATTGCACTCCTTCCCCGGAACCTTTCACGGGTCGGCACTGGTCGCGACCGCCGCGGTCAGCGAAAGAGGTGCCGCCGAAGCCCTCACTGCGCTCAGGAGAGGGTTGCGTTCGCTCTCGCCGGTCTCGTAGCGTTGCGAGATGCAAGGACTGATGTACCGGCTTGCCGAGCTCGATGCAGACTCGGCAGGCCTGGTACGTGTCATCGATTACTTCGACGCCCTCGTGCGGCACGGCTCCGACACCGCGTCTTTGCTTCGTGCGAGCGCGCAGTTGGCGGACTGCGTCGTGGGTATCGAGATCGTCGAGCGCGGCAGAAGCAAGAAGAATTTGCGCCGTTGCGATCCGCGCGGCCGATGGTCACCCGATCCTCAGCTCCCACCGAGCATGACCAGAAACATTGCCGTAGACGACGAGGTTCTCGGAACGGTATGGATCGAACGACCCGGGGCCAGCTTGCCACTCGACGAAATGCTCGTCGACCGGATGGCCCTGACCGCAGCGATAATTCTGCAACCGCGACGCCTGCCTACCGAAGCCGAGCACACTCGAAATCTGTTGTTCCCGATGGATGAACTCGCGGTGCTCACCTCCTGCGCCGGTCTCGGTATCGCACCCCAAACCCCAGTCCGTGTAATGGCAACCAAGGCAGTCTCAGACACGGCCGACGGCACTGCACACCTTGTCATTTCGCCAGATTGCACACCTGGCAAAGCCGTTGGGATAGACGCTGACGGCGAGTATCTGAATCTCGTGACGGGTTCGTTCGCACCCACACCCGAGCTGTCCGAGGCCGCGCTGTCGTCATTCATTCGCGCCGGAATATCTTTGACTGCTCCCGCTTCCGAAGTGAGCACAATACTGAGCACTGCACGATTCGCTCGAGCACAGGCGTCGGCAACAACACCGATCGTGAACGCCGACAATCTCGGCGCCCTCAACCTCCTGGCGCCGGGACCACACATCGATCACTCGCGAATACCGGATCTGGTTCGTGCCGAAGAGATCGGCGACACCAAACAGGGATTAGAACTACTCGAAACCTTGAGGTCATACCTGCAGTCCGGAACCTTGAGGGCCGCAGCCGATTCCATGCATCTTCACCACAGCAGCGTCGCGCACCGATTGGCGAAACTGTCCCAGCACGTCGGATTCCACGTCGACGCCATCGAGAACCGAGCACGCGCAACGGCCATGATGCTGGTACTCGATGGCGGATAGGACCCACCGCGCATCACAGGCACTACGCAGTGGTTGACGATCTTTCGCGTTCAGCGAGCGCAACAAACGGCGCAAGCGCCGGATTCGGATTATCCGGGCGGTAGGTCACTGCCACGTCGAGAGTTGGTTGCTCACCGGCGATCTCACATAGATGGACACCCGGGATGCGGAGCATCCGCGCTCTGCCCTGGGGGATCGGCGCAATACCCACCCCGTCCGAGACGGCATGCAGCACCTGCTCGTCGTCGGCCTCGAATCGAACGATGCTGGGCGCCCCGTTTGGCCAAAGTTGTTCGAGAGTACGCAAATACATCCCCGGGGCGTTGGCCTCCGGCCAGAACACAACGCGGACGTCCACCAGATCTCCGAGTTCGAGCGTCGCTCGATCTCCGAACGGATGATCCACGGGAACAGCGACCAGGATAGGTTCGGTGTCGAGGACGATCAGGGGAAGTTCTCGATCGTCTTCATCGAGCGGCGGGCGAACAACCGCGATGTCGACGGCTCCGGTTCGGACGAGGTCGACAGTCTGCGCCGAAGTGCCACGATGAACGACAACTTCGACGCCCGGGTAGAGCCTTCGATAGGTGCTGACCAGATCCGCGACTGCGCCGCCCGCCCACGAACGGGTGTACGCGATGCGCAGTTCTCCGTCCACACCGCGCGCGGCCAACCGAATTCGTTCGACAGCCCGGTCCGCACACCCGATCAAAAAGCGCGCCTCTCGTACCGCCACCTTGCCGGCTTCCGTGAAGGTGAACTGCGGACCCCGACGATCCACCAGCGGAACTCCGAGTTCGCGCTCGAGAACCTTGATCTGTTGACTGAGGGCCGATTGCGCGACGTGGACGTTCGCAGCGGCTCGAGTGAAGCTCCCATGATCCGACAGAGCGATCAGATAACGGGCACGCTGCAGGTTCATACGGCGATTATAAGAAAAACAGATGGTGGTGTCACTACTTGGTCTTGGACACGGCATCACCTGAGGTCGGAGGATCGAGTTCACGTTGATCCACCGTCTGTCTCCCGAAAATTGTCACCCGAACGATCACAAGGTTGCACATGAACCCCCGAACACTCACTGAACCTGCAACAGACGCGAGGCTTATCGACGCCCTCGCAGAGATCGTCGGCCACACGCATGTGCTTACCGATCCCGAACTGATCGAGGGCTACACACGTGACTGGACGGGACGTTGGATCGGCGACGCGATCGCGGTCATCCGCCCCGGCAACACTTCCGAAGTGTCTGCAGTTCTTCGAGCATGCTTCGACGCGGGGGTTCCCGTCACACCGCAAGGCGGCAACACCGGACTGGTCGGTGGTGGAATCGCCTCGGCTGGGTCCGTGGTGCTGAGTACCAGACGTCTGGAGACGATCGAAGCCGTCGACCCCATCGGTCGGACAATCGCAGCCGGCGCCGGCGTGACCGTTGCTCGCGCCGACCTGGCGGCATCGGCACACGGTCTCCGCTTCGGAATCGATTTGGCATCAAAGGAATCCGCGACACTCGGCGGCATAGTCGCAACCAACGCCGGTGGGACGCGCATGGTCCGATACGGAAATACGCGCGCACAGATACTCGGTATCGAAGCCGTGCTCGCGGACGGTTCGGTGCTGAGTAGATGGACTCCACTCGTCAAAGACAATGTCGGATACGACATTCCAGGACTTCTCGCCGGAAGTGAGGGAACGCTCGCAGTCATCACCAAGGTCCTGATGAAGCTGGTCACCCCGGCGACCGACACCCAGGTCGTGCTCGCGGGTGTACGCGACGTCGATCAAGCGCTACTTTTGTGTAATCGCGTGCGTCAGAGCGGATTGACCGTCGAAGCCGCCGAGATCATGACCGACGACGGCATCTCCCTCGTCTGCGCACACACCGATGCCCGTCGCCCGTTCGGCACCCCTTCACCGATGTACACACTCATCGAGGTGTCATCACCGCGCGAAACGGAAGAGTCGCTCCTCGAAGTACTCTCCGACTCTGCCGACCTCATCGAGGACGCGACGGTCGAGCCTGGGCCGGCTCGAAAACTGTGGACTCTGCGGGAAAGCCATACCGAAAGCATCAGCGCGTCGTCGACGACGCCGGTAGTCAAGCTCGACATCTCCGTCCCCTTGTCCGTGATGGGAATGTTCATCGACAACCTCCGAGAAAGCCTGGCACAACGATTCCCCCTCGTGCGGCCAATCCTGTTCGGGCACTTCGCCGACGGAAACATTCATGTGAACCTTCTGGATGCCGAGCCGAGGGTCGCACACGAACTGACCGATACGGTGTTCCGACTCGTCGCCGTCCACCACGGAAGCATCAGCGCCGAGCACGGGATAGGCCGCGCGAAGTCGCCGTGGATATCGCTGGGGCGCACTGAAACCGACATCGCCGCAATGCAGTTGATCAAATCGTCCTGGGATCCCCGTGGAATCCTCAACCCTGGAATACTGTTGCCGGAAAAAGTCGGGTAAGCAAAAGGGGTCTCATGCAGGATCTTTACGTCGTCACTCATCCTCATGCCGAACACACAGCGCAGGACGTAGTCGGCGGTTGGCACAATTCGGTTCTCACCCCCGCTGGTCGGCGCGATGCAGGTTTGATCGCCGAAGCGCTGAAACGACGACGCACAGGAACTTCGCGCCCGGTCCGCATCACCTCGTCCGACCTCAATCGTTGCACCGAGACATCCACGATCATCGCCCGGACACTCGATGCTCCGGCGACAACGGATTCACGATTGCGCGAAATCAGCTTCGGCGAAGCCGAAGGACGCCCGAACTCGTGGCTGGCCCAGCGGCAGGTCCCGGCCCCTGACAACAACCGCCTCGATCACCGTGGCCCCGTTGCCGGTGCCGAGACCCGCCGCGACATCGCATCAAGGGTTCACGAGTGCATGTGCGAACTGATGGACGATCTCGATCACGATCACATCGTCGTAACCCACGGCTTTGCACACACATTCGTCGTCTCCGCCTGGCTACAGATTCCCGTCGAAGCCGCAGGATTTGCGACCTTCGCGACCACCCCGGGTGCAATCACACATCTCCGACACGACGACTACTGGCGCAACCGAACCCTCGTGCAACTAGCTGATACGACGCACCTGGACTGTGGCACGATGGCCTGATGCGCCATGTCTCCGACGACGAACGCCGTGCTCGCATAGGAGTACGTCATGCGCTGGAGCCAATGTTTCACGTCGATTCGCCGGAAGCTGCCACGCGGGCGATGACGGTACTGCACGCCACCGAGTCAGCGACGGTCTATCTGTCTTGCTGGGCGAGGGTTCGGTCCGTGGACGCCGCCGACGTCGACCGCGCCCTGTACGACCAACGCAGTCTCGTGAAGCAATTGGCAATGCGCCGCACACTCTTCACCTTTCCCCGCGACTTGCTGCCGGCCGCGTGGTCGAGTGCGTCCGCCCGCGTCGCGAACACCGAGCGGGCACGAATGGCCAAGGATGTCGTCAAGGCCGGACTCGCCGTCGACGGCAACGACTGGCTCGATCGCGCACGGACGGAAGTGCTGAAGTTGCTCACCGATAGGCCTGAAGGGCTTTCAGCGGTAGAGATTCGTCAGGCCGTGCCGATGATAGACGTCAAGGTCGAGGGTTCGGCAGGTGAAATCTGGTCGGCACCCAGGGTTCTCACGCATCTCGGGGCGACCGCAGACATCATGCGCGGCACCAACACCGCCCGCTTCCCCGTCTCACGCCCACTGTGGACTCTCACTCGACACTGGCTCGACGACGCCCCCGTCGATCTCGAATCTGCAGACGGCTATCGAGAAATAGTCCGCCGTTGGCTCTACACCTTCGGACCGGGCACGGAAGACGACATCGTCTGGTGGCTGGGCTCGACGAAGACGGTCGTCCGGGCCGCCCTCGCCGAACTCGACGCCGTTGCAGTCTCACTCGACGGAGGCGACACCGGCTGGTTGCTACCCGATGACGTCGCCACGGTGCCTGATCCAGGTCCTTGGGTGGCACTCCTACCGGTGCTCGACCCGACGATCATGGGGTGGAAGAACCGTGACTTCTACCTCGGCCCGCACCGCAACCAACTCTTCGACACCCGCGGTAATGCCGGCACCACCGCTTGGGTCGACGGTCGCGTCGTAGGGTGCTGGATCCAAGACGAAACCGGTGTGGTGCACGTCCGATTGCTCGAGACCGTGTCAGCGTCTGCGCGACGTTCTCTCGATGCCGAGGCGGCGCGCCTCACCGAGTGGCTGGGCGGCGTCAGAATCGGCACGGGGTACGTCTCACGGGCTATGAAGCAGGCGGCTGAAATTGCTGGAGCCACGCCTTGACTATGTGACCAGAACACTGTTCTAGCTGGTCTTTCTGCTAACGCCATCCATACGCGGCAAGGCAACCATCGACAAGTGTACGAAACGTACAGTACACTTCGAACTTCACCGATTGACCGATCTAGGAGGATCCATGGAAGGTCAAGCAGTTCGTGAATACGGTGCGTACATCGATGGAGCGTTCCGAGCCATCGGCACATCCACCTTCGAGGCGCGTGACGCCGCTTCCGGCGCTCTACTCGCCACACTGTCCCGATGCGGGGCAGAAGAAATCAATGATGCGGTCGAAGCCGCCGGGCGGGCATTTCCTGCATGGGCGAACCTGACCACTGAAGAACGATCCGCAAAAATCTTGCAGTTTGCCGCGCTCGTGGAGGATCGAACCGAAGAGCTTGCCCAACTCGAGTGCAGGGATACCGGGCGGCATATCAGGGAGATGCGAGAGGACTATCGAGCCGCCGTCTCACACCTGCGATACTTTGCGTCAATCTCGTTGGCCCACCATGGCTTCGGCCGCGAGTTGGCATCGGGATACCTGGTCGCGAAGCGAGTGCCATTGGGCGTATGTGGACAGATCATTCCCTGGAATGATCCCGTGGTGATGACGGCATTCAAGATCGCGCCGGCTCTCGCAGCCGGAAACACCGTCGTACTCAAACCTGATGAAAATGCCTGTGTTTCAGTCATGGAGCTGGCCAGGATCGCCGCCGACGTGTTTCCCGCAGGCGTTTTCAATGTTGTCCCTGGTCTTGGCGAGGAAGCCGGCGCAGCCTTGATAGACCATCCGAAGGTCAGCAAACTCGCTTTCACCGGAAGCACCGAAGTCGGCCGACTCGTGGCACACGCCGCAGCATCCCGGCTGATCTCGACCACTCTCGAACTCGGCGGCAAGAGTCCCAGCATCGTGTTTCCTGATATCGAGGACATCGATGCAGTGGTCGCCGATGCCACCGCGGGTGTCCTCATGTGCAACGGCCAATCCTGCCTGGCCGGAACACGTCTCTTCATCCACGAGGATATCTATGACGCCTTCGTGGAAAAACTCGTCGCAGGATTCCGATCATTGCGAGTCGGGCCACCACTCGAGGAGGACACCGAACTGAGTGGATTAATCCACAAGGAACATGCCGATCGTGTGATCTCGATGATCAATTCCGGAATCGAAGAAGGCGCACAAGTACTTACCGGCGGCAACCGAACAGTAGTGCCGGGATTCGAAGCCGGAAACTTCGTCGAACCGACAATTCTGGAGGTCACGAACTCGATGCGAATTGCGCAGGACGAAATCTTCGGGCCTGTTTTGTGCGTCCTCAAGTGGAACAATTACGAGCAAGTGATCACAGAAGCCAACGACACTCCATACGGACTCGCTGCTGGGATCTATACCTCGAACCTGAAGAACGCCATGGAAACCGCGGACCGTCTCGATGCGGGCTGCGTCTGGATCAATCAGTACTTCAATCTGGGAGGCGGCGTCCCCTTCGGCGGATTCAAGGAAAGCGGTCTCGGGCGAGAGTTCTGCCTCGAGACGCTCAACGAATACACCCAACTCAAATCCATCACTGTCGCCACGTCGACGCCCACGACAAACCAAGGAAACACACATTGAATATCTCGGGAAATACCATCTTCATTGCCGGCGGAACCTCCGGTATCGGGCTCGCACTTGCAGTGGCATTGCAGAACGAGGGGAACAAGGTAATCATCGGTGGACGGCGATCCACTCTGCTGCAAGAGATCTCGAGCAAGCATCCGAAGATCAGTACCGTCGTCATCGACGTAGACGACCCGAAATCCATTCGAACGGCGTATGAATCCGTAACGGAGGACTTTCCCGATCTGAACGTCCTTGTGACGATGTCGGGAATCATGTACCCGGAGGACCTGAAGAACCCGGACTTCCTCGACGTCGCCGAACGAACGATCACGACGAACCTACTCGGGACTATTCGACTGGTCGGCCAGTTCATTCCGCATCTGTTGACGAAGCCGACCGCCACCATCGTCACTGTGTCATCCGCCGTCGGCTTCGTCCCACTTCCCATCACGCCCACGTACAACGCCACGAAAGCTGCCGTTCATCTCTTCACCGAGAGCATGCGCGTTCAACTCGCCGATACTTCGATCCAGTGCATCGAACTCATCCCACCGGGCGTCCGCACCACACTGATGAACCAGGAGAACTCGGAATCGGCTCTACCCCTTGATGATTACATCGAAGAAACCATTGCTCTACTGAAAGCTGACGACAACGCCACAGAGATTGTGGTCGAAGCGGCCAAGCCACTTCGTCATGCCGAGATCAACGGTGAGTACCAGAACGTGCTGAAAATGCTCAGCTGACAGTGCCGAGTTGACACACATCGCGCAACGCTGGAGAGGGCAGTACCCTCTCCAGCACAAAGGATTTCAGCGAATATCCCCTTTAGACACCGTTCCGGAGTCCACGAACTGCATGATCGATGATCGAGCGCACCGTGTTGTCGTCGATACTCGCGTGCCCCACCAACATCCGGTAGATCAAGGGACCGAAGAAGAGATCGATCGCTTCCTCGATCTCGATGTCGTCGCGGAAGTATCCGGACTCAACACATCGTCGAATCAGTTCGGCGAAGCCGCGACGACGTTCGTCGAGGAAGAAGGTACGGAAGTATGCAGCCGTCGTCGGGTCGTTGGCACACGCGCCGACAAGTTCGGCAAAGATCGACCCGAGTGGACCTCGGTAGAACCTTCCGATGTCCTCGAGGTAATCGTTCAAATCGTCTTGCGCACTGTCGGTCTCCGGAAACGTCAAGTGCCGGGCCATGAGCACACCGAACGCTTCAGCGGCGATCGCCTGCCGCGACGGCCAGTGCCGATACAGCGTGACTTTGCTGACGCCCGATTGCTCGGAGATCGCATCGATGGTCGCCGCCTTCATTCCCCCGGATTTCAGAAGCGCTTCCGCTGACCGAAGGGCCTTCTCGTGGGCCGCCTCGCTACGTGCACCGCTCGGAGGAGTGAGCAGTCCAGCCTGGGCGCCGGCCGAGTCTCGAAACACGCCGTCATCGGGAGCGCGCTTACCCATGTCCACTCCTTCGTCCTTCAATACCGTGCAGCACAGAACATTTCCCGGAATCGGACAACCCGGAACAGCCCAAGGCAGCAGCTCGTCGCGACAGCTACTAGTCGTATCGTACACATGGCACCCTGAGCAGAATTAGCAAGGCCACTTCAAAGATCTCAATCACATTGCGTCCATGCATGATTCAAACAACCGGCGCAAGCCTCTCGTTTATTACTCAAAAGTAAGATAACGTGTGGTCGTCATCACACCAGCCCGTCAAGTACCGAGAGACATACGAAACCGAAGGGTCGATCGTGGCATCAAAGATTCTCTTTCAGGGAGCGGTGGCGCTGACAGCCATTGCACTCACAGGCATCACAGCACCTACTGTCGCCGCGCAACCGTCGGCGGATTCCTTCTATCAGTACGACGGTTCGGCACCGCTGTCGTCGTATCAGCCTGGGGCCGTGCTCAAAACGAGAACCTTGCCCTATCACGTCGTCAACATTCCTACCCCGTTGCAAGCCGTACAGGTGTTGTACCGGTCGACCGACGCTCTCGGCCGGCCGTCTGCGAATGTCACATCGATTCTTCGACCACCCAATGCCCAGCCGGACAAAGTTGTCTCGTTCCAGTCTGCCTACGATTCGCTGAACCCGGAAGACGGACCGTCACGAGCAATCGCGGGGGACACCCCGATCGGCAGCCTTACCGTCAGCGGGCGCAATGTCGCCTTCGGCGGGACTCTCGCTTCCGGCGAAGCCGTCATGTTCGGTCCTCTACTGGCGCTGGGCTACACCGTCGTCATTCCCGACACCGAGGGCCCGAACGCGGACTTCGCGGCAGGACCCGAATACGGAATGATGACTCTCGACTCCCTCCGTGCCGCTCGCAACACATCCGAGACAGGTATTTCCGACTCAGCCGAGATCGGTCTGATGGGATACTCGGGCGGAGCAATCGCCACCAACTGGGCGTCCATCCTCGCGCCGGACTACGCCCCGGACATCAACGAGGACCTGATCGGCGCCGCCCAGGGTGGTCTGTTGGTCAACCCGGCAAACAACCTCCGGTACGCAAACGGAAGCATCGGTTGGGCAGGCGTTGTCGGGATGGCGGTCGTCGGACTTGCCCGTGCCTACGACATAGATTTCGACCCGTATCTGGGCGATCGCGGACGCGAACTCCTACCTCGGATCGAGGATGCCTCGATCGGGAACGTCATCCTGCAGTACCCGGGGGTGACCTGGCAGGACCTTGCCAAACCAGAGTATGCGAACCCCAACTCGGTGCCCGAGTACGTCGACGTGGCCAACAAGATCAACATGGGCAACGCGCCGATACCCACCATCCCGATGTTCATCGCTCAAGCCGCAAACGGAGCCCTCGAGGGCACCCAGCCAGGTGGACCGGGCGTCGGCCCTGGCGACGGAGTCATGGTTGCCGGGGACGTCCGCTCACTCGCCACTCGCTATTGCGACGCAGGTTTGTCCATCCAGTACGACCAGTACGACACCATCAGTCACGTTCCGGGTGGCGCGCTGTGGCTCCCCGGCGCCATCACCTGGCTCAACGACCGTTTCAACGGAAATCAGTTGCCGAACAACTGCTCGAACATCGCACCGGGCAATTCCCTGGCGCCGGAAGAACACGCGGTGGGCTGACGAATCCAACAGTCGCATCAGATACCGATTGCCAGATCGTCGATGTCTGCGAGCGTGCCGCCGTTTTCGAGGATGCTCGTGTAGTTCCGAAGTCGGTTCTGATCTATCTCGGTAGTGCTGACCCCTCGCTTCCAGTACCCGAAGACAACTACATCGTCCTTCGCCAGGCCGACTGTCTTGCGGAAATGCGCTCGAATGGCTCGCATCTCGTCCCGTTCCCCGGCACCCCACACCGCGTAGTCTCCCGGGTTATCGAGTTCGACGGCGTACCCGGCGAGGCCGTCTTCGACATGGTGCAGCTCGAGGCCGGGGATCACGGGTAGTTCCGCGAAAGCCTCGGCGTCACCGGTGGCGACCCAGCCGACGCCGGTCAGTCCCTCGGGCCACTGAAGCAGAATCGAATAGAGGGCAGGTATCGCGGTATCGTCGGCGAACAGTGCGACGCGGCGCCCGGCGATCTCGGGAACGAGGAAGTGCGGGCGAGGACCGGTGAGTGAGAACGTGTCACCCACACGCAGGTCGGCGGCCCACCTCATCATCGGGCTGGTGTGGCCGTGCAGCACTACGTCGAAGGTCATCGAACTGCTCGGCGCGTTGCAGGTGCGCACCGTGTAGACGCGAGAGACGTCGCCGTACTGCGGACCGAGCTGGATGCGAAATGCGACGTTGGGCCGCAACCAATTCGGGTCGTCCGCCGACGAAGTCAACTGGACGGCGATGCGCAAGATGCTCTCGGTCGGCCGTTCGACGCGTTCGACGACGGCAACCACGTCGTTGAGACCGCGGTCGTGGTCTTCTCCGCGTGGCGCCTTTGCCGACGCAGACGTTTCAGTTTCTTCAGGTCGAGATGCGGTAGTCATTGATATCTCCTGATCGGTGGTTCAGTTGTGGACGGGTAGCTGACTGACAGGTCTTCGATCACGCGGAACAACAAGTGGCCGTCCGGTTTCCGGGTCTTCGAGAACCAGCGCCTCGAGGTCGAAGACTTCGCGCAGTAACTCAGGGGTGAAGACGTCCGAGGCACTGCCCTGCATGACAATTTTTCCGGACCGCATGGCAACTACGTGCGTGGCATATCTGGCCGCGAGGTTCAGGTCGTGCAGGACCGCGACCAATGTTCGACCGGACTGGTGGAGTTGGGAACAGAGGTCGAGAACCTCGATCTGGTGTGCGATGTCGAGAAAGGTGGTCGGTTCGTCGAGCAACAACACCGGGGTGCGCTGCGCAAGCGTCATGGCGATCCATACCCGCTGACGTTGTCCCCCACTCAGCTCGTCCACCGATTGGTCTGCTGCATATCGCATTCCGACTTCATTCAGGGCCTCGGAGACAACATGCTCGTCTTCGGGTGACCACTGGCGCAGCATGCTCTGATACGGATATCGGCCGCGGGATACGAGGTCTGCGACACTGATCGCTCCAGGAGAGAGCGGGGACTGTGGCAACAGGGCGATTCGCCGGGCGACTTCTTTGGTTCGATAGGACCGAATATCGTTACCGTCGAGCACAACACGACCCGATCGAGGTGCGAGCATTCTGCCGAGCGCACGCAACAAAGTCGACTTGCCACACCCGTTCGGTCCGACGACGACGGTGAACCCTCCATCGGGGATCTCGAGACTCAACTCGTCCACGATGGTTCGATCGGCGTACCGTAGTTCGATCTTCTCGGCACGCAGCCGCGATGTTGGGGTGGCAGTAGTCATGAATCTCTTTCGTAGCGAGTTTTTTCAGGCCTGACGAGCGAGCAGCCAGATCAGATAGGCACCACCGAGCAGACTGGTGACGAGACCGACCGGAGTGCGGAGACCGACCTCGACCGCTTGCGCGATCAAGTCGGCGCCCGCCAGCAGAACTGCGCCGAGCAGGAAGGAAGTCGCGACAAGAACACCGCTGCGCCGTGCCAACCGTCGTGCGATCTGGGGAGCGGCGAGCGCCACAAATGCGATGGGGCCGGTGGCCGCGGTCGCCGCGCCGGTGAGCGCGACCGCAAGCAGAATGCCGGCAAATCGGTATCGCTCCACGGAGATCCCGAGCGAGGACGCTGCGTCGTCGCCCATCTCCATCATGGTGACGCGCCGGGACACCACGACGAGAGCAGGAACGAGAACACCGACGGCGATCGCAACACTGACCGCGTGTGGCCAACCGCGCCCGGTCAGCGAGCCGGCCGTCCACTGCTGCACAACGGTGGCGTCGTCGATATCCGCACGCACCACCAGGAACGACATCACGGCGCTCAGCATCGCGCCCACGCCGATACCGACCAGGACAAGTCGAAGACCGCCGCTGACGCCGTCTTTGCGTGCCAGCGCGTACACCAGAAGCGCCGTCAGCATGCCGCCGAGAACAGCGGCGCCCGCGGTCTGCAGTACCCCGCCTCCGAAGAAGACGATCTGAACCACGGCTGCAGTCGCAGCGCCGGTGGTGAAACCGATGATGTCCGGCGATCCGAGAACATTGCGCGAAAGCGTCTGGAAAACCGCGCCGGCCACACCGAGGCTTCCGCCCACGCCGATCGCCGTGATCAGCCGCGGCAGCCTGCGATTCTGGACGGACCGAACCGCCGCTGGGGCGCCTTCGCCGTGCAGGGCACGCCATACTTCGCCCAAGGACAGATCCAGGGTTCCATACATCAGCGCGACAAACGAGAGCGCCGCCAATGCCGCACTGATTGTCACGGTTACGAACAGCACTCGCGGAACTATCCGCCACGAGTACGACCCGATTCGAACCACCCAACCGCGGAATAGCGGTGGAACCGGCTGTGCTGCAATCGCATTCACAGCGACGCCACCCGCCGCGAGCGAACAAGCGCAACAAACAAGGGGCCACCGAGCACCGCCACGGCGATCCCCGTCTGCAGATCTCCCGGCGCTGTGGCAACGCGACCGAGAACGTCGGCCAAGAGCAGAAATGCCGGTGCGACAACGAGCACGCACGGCAGAAGAAATCGCAGATCCGGCCCGACGACGCCGCGCACGATGTGCGGTGCAGCCAGGCCCACGAATCCGAGCGGTCCAGCCGCCGCAGTTGCGGCCCCTGCCAGCAGGATGACTGCGACAGCGGATCCGACCCGTGCGGGTCCGGTGCTGGCACCGAGCCCTTTGGCGACATCCTCGCCGAGCGCGATTGCGTTGAGTGGACGAATCAGCAACAACGACAACATGATACCGACGATGACGAAGGGCAGAACAGTGACGATCACGTCTCCGCCGCGGCCTTGCAACGAACCCACTGCCCAAAATCGGAACTGATTGAATGCGGCCTCGTTGCTTATGAGAACCATGCTGGTGAGAGCCGTGATCGCCGTCGCAACAGCGGCACCGGCAAGCGCCATGCGCGCTGGGGTCGCGGCGCTGCGATGCGCCGACCCCAACATGTACACACCTACCGAGGCAACGGCCGCGCCGGCAAGCGCGAACCACAGATAGCCGCCGACCGAAGTCACCCCCAGATAGGCAATCGCAATGACGACTGCTGCTGATGCTCCGGCGTTCACACCGAGTAGTCCCGGATCGGCTAGAGGGTTGCGGGTGATCGACTGCATCAGCGCGCCGGCCAGTCCGAGCGCGGCCCCGACCACAAGCCCGAGAATTGTTCGAGGCAAACGTGATTCGATCACAATCAGGTGCTCGTTGTTACCGGCGTCGTAGGAAAGAACTGCATCGAGGACAGTGGAGACGGGGATGTTGCGTGAGCCGATGACGAGTCCGCCGACGGATGCCAGCACGATTACAACGATGGAGACGAGGACCAACAACCCCGCACGCGCTGCCGTCCCGGACCGCAGTGGCGCTTCGGTCCGGGACTGCACAGAAACACCCACGCGGTCATCCACCGAACGTGGACACCAGCGACTCGACCGTCTGCTTTGCACTGAAGTAGTCGAGACGGAAGGCTGCCGTTCCCATCGCGTATACCCGATCACCCTTGACCGCAGGTTGATTCGCAAGGAGCGGGTCGGCCGCGAGTTGCTTCTCCACGTCCTTGGGCCCCATCGAGACGGCAAACAGCGTCTGCGCCCCGTCTAGTGCGGCAGACATGTTTTCGGAGCTGACGATCGCGACGCCGGAGGCACCCCGCTTGTCCGGAGCGACAAACTGCTCGGCGGGCTCGGCATAGGTGAAGCCGAGCGAGGCCAGCAGATTGCCCTGCGGGCTGTCGGCTCGGAACGTCCAGACACCGTCGGCACCCATGTAGACCAGTGCCGTCACCGGCTGCTCGGGAAGTTTGATCTTCGCGGCTTGGGTGGTGACCCAGCTGTCGTATTCGTCGACGGTTTTGGCGGCCTCGCTCTCGAGTCCGGTGACAGTCCCGAGCTGATCAGCGAGCTCCTCCCAGGAGCTGGCGCCGTAGTCGAGAAGAACAGTGGGTGCGATGTCGCTCAGCTGTGAGTAGGCATCGAGTGTCGAGTCGCCGCCGTTGGCGGAGCCGATGATCAGATCGGGCTCGAAGGTCTCGATCGCGTCGAGGTCCAGCTCGAGATTTCGGTAGAGCACCGCGACGCCACGATCAGCCGCCACGCCCGACCACTGGGAGAAAAACCCCTGGTCATCGGTCATTCCCGACGGCGTTGTCGCCGCACTCGCGACCACCGGCGCTCCGATCGCAAGCAGCGTGCCGGTCAACGACGGCGAGGTGGACACGATCCGAGTCGGCTTTGCAGTGATCTCGGTACTGCGGCCGCCGTGATCGACGGTGCGCGGCCAGCCCTCGGTGGCCCCGGAGGTTTCCTGGGTGCCCTCGGTTCCGGTGTCGCTACCTGACGAATTCGAGCAGCCGGCAAGAGCGAGGGCGACGACCGCGGCGAGTACTGCCGCCGTCGGGCGTAGAGATCTGCGCATGAGTATGTGGCTTTCTGAAGATACGAGAGTGCGCCGCTGCGAACGCAGTCGGCAGAGGTAAAGTTAGCCATACTTAAGTTGCAAGGGTTGTCCAGGAGTGCCAACGTGTTACCACTATCGGGAAGGTCGGACGCAATCGACTTGGGGCCGATCCGCGCCTGCCGCACCGAGCCAAGCATCGGCCGCTCACCGCTGTTGTTCTGGGTTCTCGCAGGTAGTGGACGCGTCAGGACCGGATCGACCGTCTACGAGGTGCCGGCGGGCGAGTTGTTGTGGATCCCGGCGGGCGTGCGATATTCGATGGAGACGGACTCGGATTCCGTCGCGTTTCCCATCCTGCTTCCGCCCTCGAACGGCGTCAGCGCCGGGCCGGCTACCGTGACGCGTCTGCGCGTTCCGCCCGGATGGGAAGACAGACTGATCCACGAGTTCGTTCACAACCTGGGCTATCTGCGCGGCGACGCTGCACACCCGTCGTCCTTGTTCGAAATGATTACCCGGGCCGACGACGGGGCCACCTCGCTGCCGCAATTGCCGCAATCACGGGAAGCGTTCGAGATCGCGCACGCCCTGTTGCGAACACCTGGCACCGACGACACCGAGGCACAATTCGCGAAGCGTGCCGGGATCAGCATTCGAACGCTCCAGCGGTACTTCGTGGAAGAAACCGGCCTCACCTTCACGCGCTGGCGGCTACGAGCTCGGATCGCCGCGTCATTGGAGTACCTGAAGCAGGACCGCGAGATCGGTTGGATTGCAAACGAAGTCGGCTTCGAAACGGGCAGCGGATTCACGCGTGCGTTCCGGGCCCAGATGGGAGAGAGCCCGAGTGACCATCGCCGCCGGGCCCTCTCCGGTCCAACCGATCGCAGCGTGGACACCGACAACGATCAAGCATTGGTCCGCATGCTCGCAGAGCCCAGGCAGCCCGGGGAAACAGCGCCGCCGATACCGGCCAATGCGACGTGGCCGCGCGTCAACGGCGCCCACGTCGCCGTGTGGGTCTACCGAGGCCAAGCCCGGGTGGACGTCGCGGACCGCAGCTGGGAACTGCGCACCGGAGAGGCCATGATTCTTCCTGCAGGCGTCCTCAATACCGTCACGGTTCCGACTGGTTCACTGCTTCTGCCGCTCGGCTTCCGTTCCTCGAACGGGTCGACCGTATCTGCCGACGCCCTCGAGACCGTGCAGTTCTCCCCCGCTGACGAGTTGGCATTGCTGCACACTTTCGTCGCCGCATACACGCCCTTGCGCCCGCGCGGCCACGACAGCGCCACGGCATTCGACATCATCGCCACCGGCCCTCTTGCACAACCGGTTTCGAACACCTCGCCCGCCGATTCGATTGCCACACGACTGGCAGCGACGATCGCCGCCCGCCCGGCCGACCCTCGCACTCTGGACGAGTGGGCGCAAGAGTTCGGTACCGACGCGGCCAGGCTGCGCCGGGAGTTCCGTATCGAAACCGGCACCACGTATCCGCAGTGGCGATCGCTTTCACGGATGACCCAGGCACGCACCCAACTCCAACTCGGGGTTGCACCCGGCACGGTGTCGAGGAACCTGGGTTACGCGCACCTGCCCGCATTCAGCCGAGCGTTTCGCACTGCGCACGGGATCTCACCGCAGCGCTTCCAAGCCCAGTCCGTCGAACGCGCCCTCTGGTTACGTTCTGTGCCGCGCGCCGCGGAGCCGAGCGCTCGGGTTCTTCACACCCACTGAACGAGTTGCCACACGATTCCGTTGGCGTCGACGAACTGGCAGTAACGCTCACCCCACGGTTCCGTCTCCGGTTCGGTGACGACGGAGGCACCTTCAGCAGCGATGCGGGCGAACTCGGCGTCGACATCGTCGACCACGAATGCAATGAGCAAGCCTTGACCGGCCGGACCTGCGACGAAGTCGGGCTTGAACGTCCCGAGCCCGGTGCGCAGGAAGACCACGTTGACCCCGGCATCCGGATGATTCAGGGAAACGAAGCCGTCATCGGCCATGGCCTCGGTGAAACCGAAATGGGTTTTCGCGAAGTCTGCCGATGCGTCGGTGTCGGCGACGTTCAAGGACAGAGCAGTGCTGGTGATTTTCATCGTGGGCCTCCCATGATCGATAAACCTTATGCAGTGCATACAGTATGCACCGTATAAGGTATACCACCGTTGAGGTATTCCCGATTTCTGGAGACGACTGATGGCACGCGAACTGATCGACCTGCTCTGGCGCGATCACCCCCTCGCGCCGAAGGGTGGCACCCGCGGCCCACGAGCGAAGGTCACCACCTCACAGGCGGTCGACGTCGCGATCTCCGTCGCGAATACCGACGGCCTCGACGCCGTGACGGTCCGCCGATTGGCCGCCGAACTCGGAATCTCGGGCATGGCGGTGTACACCCACGTCGGATCCCGCGACGATCTGCTGGTGCTCATGGTCGACGCCGTACACGGACACAGCCCACTCCTGCCGTACGGGAACATGACCTGGCGCCAACGTGTGCGTCGGGTCGCCGAGGAAGAACTTGCCCTCTATACGGAGCATTGGTGGCTCCTGGACATCTCCGATCAGCGCTCCGCGTTGGGTCCGGGAACTATCGCGAAGTACGACCACGAACTTCACGCCTTCGATGGCACGGGACTGAGCGACATCGACCGGGACTCCGCCCTGACATTTGTCGCCGACTTCGCCCGATCCTCGGCGCAAGCGCGGCGCCCTGACCCCCGAGCAGCCGACATGGCCGAGGTGTGGTCGTCCTGGAACCAGCGTCTGGCTGCTTATCTCGGCGACGACTTCCCGCTGGCGCAGCGAGTCGGAGGGGCGGCCGGCGAGGCCAAGAACTCCCCGTACAGCCCCGAGGCGGCCTGGGAGTTCGGGCTGGACCGGGTACTGGACGCCCTGGACGGCCTCATTCACATCGAATGACATTCCTGCAATTCGTGGGAGACAATGTGTCCGTGCAGCGTTTCGGTTGGTCTCGACGGTCCGACGGCGACCCTTCGGTGTTCGAACCGCGAGAGCTGTTGCACGCCTACGAGAATCGATCGACTCGAGAGGTACGAGATTCCGGCGAGCTTCTCATCGAGATTCCGCTGAGCGACGCGAGCATCGTCGAGATCACCGTTCTTGATGCCTCTGCGGGCTGGATCGACTCCCGCGTGCGAGGACTCTGCAGTTCCCTGGACAAGATCGACCGCCGGGCTCAACGCGTACTTCGAGGGGGATTCAGCATCGGCTGGATCGAACTCGAATCGGAGCGCCACGGCGTCATCGACTACTGGGAAAACGGGGTCAACAACGAATACCCCATCTCCATCGTGTGGAATGGAAACTCCTGGGAAGAAGCGGCAACCACCTAGCCTCGAAATCAGCGGAATACATCCGCGAAGACGGGGTAGACGAGTACATACCAGCGGCACATCGACTCAACTCCAGGCGTGGTGGACAATGTTTCTCAGCGACCAGTCAATTCGTCACCACACCCGCCGTTTCGGAGCAGCTCTGTCGCCTTCACACAAGTGGCCTCCGCCCACCGAAACACAGCGCATCGCACGCTGGAGTGAGCGGTCTGAGATGCTCGGCGCGCTGTCGGTACTCCTGTTCTGGGCTTTCGGCTTCGGCATCCTGCTGGGCGTCGGCGCGATCACAACAGGAATCTTCGCGCTCCGACGTCACCCGACGAAGTCTGGCGGGCATCTGCTCTCGAATGCCCGCCAGCTGCCATGGGATGCAATAGTCGGCCTCTTCACCGGATTTATCGGTCTGGCACTGAGCGGCTGGTTCTTCGTCGTGGTCCTACCCAACATGTAGCCCTCTGCTAGCCGAGTCCGTTCGCGGAGGTGGCCAGCGCTCGGAGTTCACGTCGGAGGATCTTGCCGGTAGTGGTGAGCGGCAAGCTGTCGATGAACGTGATCTCCCTCGGGTACTGGTAGAAAGCAAGGCGACTTTTCACGTGGGTCTGCAACTCCGAACGGAGCTCCTCCGAGGAGTTCGACCCCTCGGACAGTACGACAAAAGCGTGAACCGCTTCGCCGCGCAACGGATCCGGAACACCGATGACACCTGCCATGGCTACCTCGTCGTGCGAGAGCAGGCACTCTTCGATCTCTCCGGGGCCGATTCGGTACCCCGCGGACGAAATGACGTCATCGGCACGTCCCTGGTACCAGAAGTTCCCGGCGTCATCAGTCCGACCCAGATCACCGGTGTGAATCCAACCGTCGTACACCTTTTCATCGGTCTTCGACGGCTGGTTCCAATATCCGAGGAACTGTCCGGGGTTGCCTGCCTTCACACAGATCTCGCCTACCTCACCAATCTCGACCGGCTCGCCGAGTGGATCGAGGAGGGTGACTTCGAAGCCGGGGAAGGCGCGGCCCATCGAACCGCTGGCGGGACTCCACTTCGACCGCGACGTGCCGATGGTCAGATTCATTTCCGTCTGCCCGTAGAACTCGTTGACAGCTACGCCGAGAGTGCTCGCAACCCAGGCTTGCAGCGCGTCACCGAGTGCCTCACCACCGGTTCCCAATGCCCGCAGCTGAATACCACGCGCAGCATTCTTGTCGACGCCGATGCTTCGCATCTGCTTGAGGGCAGTGGGAGGAATGAAGGCGCCCGTCACCTTGTGACGGCTCAGAATCTCGACCGCACGCGAAGGCGTGAATTTGTCGGGCGTCGCAACTACGGGGCACCCCAACGCAAGTGCGGGGAACAGTACGTCGAACAAACCACCGATCCAGGCCCAGTCTGCCGGCGTCCAGAAGACGTCTCCCAGCTGCGGAGCATTGTCGAACGCCGTCCGCATACCGGGCATGTGCGCCAGGAGAATTCGGTGCCCGTGGAGCGCGCCTTTCGGATTCCCGGTCGTCCCTGAGGTGTAGATGATGATGGCATGTGAATCGGGGCCCGTGGCTACCAGTTCACTACTTTCTGCGGCATCGTCGACGAGGCTGTGGAAATCGAGGATTTGCACGGGCGTCGAATCGGAGAGCCGATCGAGCCTTCCGACCACGATTACGGCTTCGAGACCCGGTATCTCACCGATTCCGTCGGCAACTCTTTCATAGCAGTCCTTCTCGACCACAAGAACTTTTGCGCCGGAGTCACGCATCCGATGTACTAACGCATCCGATCCGAACTTGACCGAAAGTGGAACGGTGACCATTCCGGATCGGAAGGCGCCCAGATGTGTCGCCAGAACCTCGATTCCCTGTGGGACCATCACACCGACGCGGTCGCCTGAGACGAGGCCGAGATCTGCGAGCACGGTCGCGAACTTTCGGCTCATCGTGGCGACTTCACCGAATGTGTACCGCGCCCAGTGCCCACCGGTGTCTACGACGAGGGCCAGATCATCGGGATTCTGTTCATCGACACATGCGTGCGCAATGTTGAATTGCTCTGGCACAGCCCATTCGAAGTGTTCTGCTTCGAGGTCCTGCCACCATGACATATGCCGCCGAGAACTCACCGAGCACCCACTTCGATTTCGAGGGAATGGGTCTCGCCTACCAGGAATGAGAATTCGCCGGAGAAGACAAGGTCTCCGTCTTGGTTGACGAGTGAGCCTTTCGACGTCACGATCGCGGTCTCACCGTCCGAGCGAGGGCGCACCGACAGCACTTCCGACACCGCATGCACCGAGTCGCCGAGGTAAGTCGGCCGGTGGAATCTGACCTGATCGAGCCCGTAGAAGCACTGCAGGTAACGGGGGTCCAACTCCACCAGGCCGAGCAAGGTGGACAACATGAGAGCACCATGGGCGATCTGGCGACCGAAGCGCGTCTGCTGCGCATAGTCGGGGTCGAGGTGAAGAGGATGGCGGTCCCAGGTGAGGTCGGCGAAATTTCGCACATAGTCTTCGGTGACGACCCGCGGGTCCGTCACCGCAATGTCTCCGACAGAGATCTCTTCGAAACTCTTTGTGATCATTGAAGTTTCCTCTATTAGTTGACAACCGTGGAGCGTTGATCGACCGGCGGCAGATACGCCCCGTTGTCATCGATGTACATGTCGCGACTTCCTTCGTCGAGGTCGGTGTCACGGACGAAATAGACGCTGATCAGCGAAATAACCGACAGGGCAGCGATATACACAGCGACCGCAAACGATCCGCCGGTTGCGCGAACCAACATGGCGGCAACCATCGGCGCGATTGCACCACCCAAGAGCACCCCGATCTGAAAAGCGATGGACGCTGCGCTGTACCGCACCCGTGCGTCGAACAGTTCCGCGATGAACGTCGCCTGCGGCCCATATGAGATGCTGAGCATGAATGCGCCGACTGCCAATGCGCCGGTGGTGATCCAGAAGTTGCCGGTATCTATCGCGGCGAATGCAACGAAGACCCACACTCCCATGCCGGTGATGCCGACCATCAGGATCCGGCGTCGGCCGAATTTTTCGGACAGTTGACCGAAGATCGGAATGAAAATGACTGCAACGAGCGCGGACACCATGACCGCTCCGAGCATGAGGTTTCCGGACAGCAGATCGAACTGATCGGCATAGGTCAGGCTGTAGGTGTTGAGGATGTAGAAGTAAGCGCCCGTGCTGATCATCGAACCTGCGGCAAGAATGATTTGACGAGGGTAGTTCTTGAACGCGTCGACCATCGGAATCTTGACCGCGGTGTTCTGCTGCTTCACGCGAGCGAATGCGGGAGTCTCTTCCAACGCGGTGCGGATGTAAAGCCCAACGGCGACCAACGCGATACTCAGCAGGAAGGGAATTCTCCACCCCCACACCAGGAATTGGTCCCCCGTGAGCGCCTTGGTGCCGAACATGACGGCCGTCGCCAGCAGAAGGCCAGCAGGCACACCGACCTGCGGCATACTGCCGTAGAAGCCGCGGCGGTTCTTGGGTGCGTATTCCACAGCAGTCAGAACTGCACCGCCCCACTCACCCCCGACGCCGAAGCCCTGAATCAGTCTCAGCAATACGAGAAGAATCGGGGCCCAGACACCGATCTGGGCGGAGGTCGGAAGGACGCCGACCAGGAACGTCGCTGCTCCCATCAAGAGAAGTGCGAGCACCAAGACCTTCTTGCGTCCGATGCGGTCGCCGAAGTGGCCCATCACAACACCGCCGAGTGGCCGCGCCAGGAAGCCGACCGCGAAGGTGGCGAAGGAAAGAATCGTCGCCAGCGCGGGGTCTGCGCCCGAAAAGAACAGCGGCGCAAAGACCAACGCGGCGGAGGCGCCGTAGATCTGAAAGTCGTACCACTCGATCGTGGTGCCGACCAGAACCGATCCGGCCACACGCCGCAGGGCAGGCCTGTCGACAGTTGCGGGAGATGGGGGATTCGCGTCGTTCATGTCATTGCTCCTTGTATGGAGTGCCCTGTTAGCTCTCGCACCGAGAGGGAGGCTCGACAAGGAGACTATGCAGTGACCCAGGGCACAGTCAAGCTTTTTTCAATCGATCGATTGATTAATTGAGATGCAATTTGCCAGTACATAAACAGCTATCAATCGACTGATTGACGGACGGTCGATTTCGGCGGCGATGCTAGCATGATTGGGCAACCAACCGAAATGAGGATCATGGACCTGGGGCGCGTTCAACGGGCGGCAGTCACGCTGTTCGCGACGAAAGGATTCGCCGCCACCGGCATTCGTGAGCTCGGAGCCGAAGCCGGCATCAACTCGGCAACGCTCTACCACTACGTCGGCAGCAAAGAGTCACTGTTGGCCTCGATCATTCGGTCCTGCCTCGACGAGCTGACGCAGTCGGGCGAGCGGGCAATGCGCCGAAGCGCCGATCCCGTAGTCCAGCTCGCCGGCCTGGTGTCGTCACACGTAGGCATTACCGCCGTCAACCAACTGACTGCCCGCGTCGCCGAGTACGAGATGCGCGGGTTGACCGGAGACAACCGCATCGAGTTGCAGACGCTGCGCGACGAGTACGAGCAACTTTTCGGACAGATCCTCGAACGCGGACAACGCGTGGGCGCCTTCGACATCGAAGATCTGGCATTGAGCCGACTCGCGATACTCGAGATGTGTACCGGGGTCGCGCACTGGTACCGGCCCGGTGGGCGTCTCGAGTTGGAAGATGTCCAGCGATTCTTCGTCAGCACCACGTGCAAGCTTCTGTCGGTTCCGTCCGACGAACTGCACGGTGTGGAGTTCATCCACGACGTCCGAAAGCTGGACAGCGAGCCCGAGACTCAGTCCTCCGAGATTTGGGGAACCACTGCACAGAGCGAATTCGCGCGACAGTCCGAGCTTTAACCGCCCCCCGAAACTCCCGGCTCTGGTACGAACTGAACATGCAACTACCCGCGGACAGTCATGTTCACAGCGAGTGGTCGTGGGACACCGGCGGACCGCTGTCGCACGCATCCGGACGAATGCAACAGACTTGCGCGCGTGCCGATCCTCGACGTCGACGGCTATCTCGACAGCATCGAACGATGCCGACACCGTTTTCCTGAATTGCGGATACTCACCGGCGTCGAGTTCGGACAACCGCACCTGCACGAAGCGCAGGCGTCGCACCTCCTTGATCTCGGTGTCATCGACCGGGTATTGGGTTCCTTGCACACGCTCGAAGTCGGCGACGATCGGAGTGAACCGAACACACTGTTTCGAGAGTGGAGCGCCGACGAAGTCATGTGGGCATACCTCGATGAGATCCCGCGTATGGTGGCTGGCTCTCGGACCTTCGAGGTGTTCACCCATATCGACTACGCGGTGCGTGCATGGCCGATCGAAAGTGCCGGACCTTTCGATCCCCGTCGATTCGAAGAGGGATTCCGAAATGCGATGCGCGCCATCGCCGACAGCGACCGGATCCTCGAGATGAACACCCGTCGGCTGTTGCCCTGGATACCCCAATGGTGGAGCGAAGAGGGAGGTAAAGCGGTGACATTCGGCAGCGATGCACATGTGCCCGAAGCTCTGGCAGCCAATTTTCCGGAAGCGACCGCGATGCTCGCGCACTACGGATTCCGTCCGGGTCAACGTCCCGAAGAGTATTGGACCCGCTGATCCGCCTGATTCCCAGACCGATATTTCCGTGAACTCGGGTTGTCGGAGACGGATCAACCCGCAATAGTCGATGTATGGATCGGTACAAAATCACGATGCCCGACGGCTCTTCGACCGAGGAACCTTTCAATTCCGACAAGGAAGCAATCACTTGCGCAGTGGATGCGAACCGAGGAGTCAGCAAGAACCTCGTAGTCGAAAAATACACGGCCGACGGTCATCTGGTTCCAACCGCGCAGGCGCCTGCGAAACACACCGGTCGTCAGAAGAAGAACCGTTCGAAGAGTTGAAAACTCGACTAGTTCACAACTCTCGAACTCGGTGTGAGGCGACCGGATGCGTGACGCAGAAGTAGTTGGATCGCGTGCTCGACAGTTGCACCGAGGACAGCTTCGGGGTCACCCGAGAAAACCTGCTTCTCCGTTTCGGCGGTCCCATGGTCGACGACTCCGAACCACACAGTTCCGGGTCGAACGTTCTCCTGGGTATCAGGACCGGCTTCACCGGTGACGGCCAGCGCCAGCGACGCACCCATCAGTGTGGCGGTGCTGTGCGCCATGACCCTGGCTGCCTCTTCGCAGACCACTGGCCCGTCCGGAACATGAAGTACGGAATGTTTCACCTCGCGGGTGTACGCGACGATCCCACCACAAAACCACGATCCGGCGTCCGGCGCCTTTCCTAGATGTGCGGCGATGTTCCCGGCGGTCAACGATTCCGCCGTCGCCACCGACAGACCGTGTTCCTCTACTACTGCGGCCAACTGCCTGCACATATCGTCGAGATCCTTGTCCGACGGAAGCTCGGGTCGTGGATCGCCATTCATATGTTGCTCCTCCTGCTGTCCGATCGGTCACCTCGATAGGAAATTGGAAGTCTTGGAATGCCAATTCCAACCGTGCCCTACAGCTCACTGCCACCTTGTGAACTGCACCCTTCGAAAGTGCGTCGGGCGCACTCGTCGATCACATCAGCCACCCGTGACCGGCGTGCGAGTTGCCGGCGCTGCACGATCGCCCCGTTTCCGTTGCTGAAGACCTTGTCCAAGGAAGCCGTGACCTGCTCGAACTCTCCGAATGCGGTCAGAGCAGGTTCGACATGATCCACCAATCGCCGAACCGCCTGGTGTGCAGTCAGCAAGCGCACGGACTCCACGTCCAGCGACCTGCCGTCGAGTCCGTCACGCGCCGCCCGCCAGCAAGCCGCGCGGAGTAGCTCGTGATCGACAGCAGGCGCTGCTTCACCTTTCGTGATCGCGGCGGATGCGGTACCGACGAGTGCCTGCACCAGTGTGGCCAGAGTCATCGTCTCCTCCACGGTGGCGGGCACGTCGCTGATCCGAATCTCCACGGTGGGAAGGTGATCCGACATGCGCACATCCCAATAGACCATGTGTGGATCGAGAATGACCCCTGTCTCCAGCATTGCTGCAACAGCATCTTCGTAGTGCGCCACGGACTCGAAGTAGGGCGGCGGACCCGAACTGGGCCATCGGCCGAACAGAACGTAACGCCAACTCGCATAACCGGTATCGCGACCGGCGCTGATCGGAGAGTTCGCCGTCAGTGCCAACAAGGTCGGTAACCATGGGCGCAGATGGTTGATGATTTGGACCGATCGTTCTCGATCTTCCACACCGACATGAATGTGGCAACCACACATCACACCTTCGGTGATCGCTCCGAATTGACCGGCCATTCGCTGGTATCGCGACGTTTGAGTGATCTCGTCTACCGGCGGATCGTAGAACGGCGTCCCGACTGCGATGAGTTGACAACCCACACGGGCAGCGGCGTCGGCGGTGACGGCACGCGACTCACAGAGTTGATCACGAAGATCACGAATATGGTTTCCGATCGACGTAGACGTCTCCACCTGACAGCGCGTGAGTTCGAGTTGCAGCGAGATACCGAGTTCCCGCCCGGCGGCAGCAACCTCGGAGTTGCGCAGAGTGGGATGTCCAGTCTGCGGATCGCAGAGCAAGAACTCCTCTTCGACACCGAGAGTCGGTGTACCTACCGAGAATATGTCGGGAGTCGGCTTCGCGTTCATAGGGCTTCCTCGCACCGGTTTTCATCCACATCCGATACTTCGAGCGTACGACCTTCTACCCCTTTCGGCACTACTCCGACCGTTTCATCCAGTCACCGATCGGGTAGTTGCCCTGTGGACCGACGACGAGCGAAGAATCGCAAGTCTTCATGAGCTCAGGATGGAGTGTGCCGTGACAAACGCGAGCGAAAGTTCACCGGTAGATGACGAACACACAAATCGATCGCACGTAGGGGAGGCAATCAGCGACGGTCGCAACTATCCCGGATACCTGCTGATCGGGCTGGGTCTGGCAACACTCGGATTGACCTTGGTGGCAGCAGGTTACGGATTTCGTGGTTGGGCAGTCATTGCCGGCGTCGTGTGCGTGGTGTCCTTCATCGTCGGAACACTGGCCATCTTGATGGAACACCGACGGGTCAAACGACTGGAAGGTCAGGAACTCTTCGATCAAGAAGGGCACTGAACCGACCGCTCGAGCAGAACACAGCTCAGTGAGTGCGGAGTTGCTCGATCAGCTCACCCTTGTTCAGCTTCGAATAGCCGTGCAGATCGAGTTCCTTGGCACGTTTCTTCAGCTCGTCGACTGTCCACTCCTCGTACGGCGAGGATTGTCCGCCGGACTTGGCGACATTCGACCGCCCTCGATTGGCGGCCGCATTGGAGATTCGGGCCGCCTTCTCCTTGGAATCGCCCTTCTCGCGTAGCTCTTCGTAGAGTTCTTGATCCTTGAGTTGAGGTTGTGAGTCCTTGCGAGCCACTGTTTCGTCCCTTCACTCGTCTTCACTCCGACGGTGTGGCCGAACTGGCAATTCGGCCACACCGCAGGTTCGAACGTACGTCGGCACTCAGGATGTAGGCGGCACCTCGAAACGCCCCCACACGCGGTGCGTCTTCAGAAGCTGAGCCAGCGAGGCGAGCGCTCCTTCCGCGTCTGCATCGACGACGACTCCCAATGCAGACTCGTCGATACCGGCCGCAGCCAGCGCACTCATGCTCTCTCCCCAACCACCAATTGCCTTGCTGTGACGATACATTTCGTTCAGCAGAGTCTCCACCCGTGGATCCAACTTGCCCTCGCCGATCCGAGAAACGTCGCCGCTCAGCAGGATTGCATCGAATTCGATCGAACGAGCTGTGAGGTACGTTCGCTGCACCGTCACCGCGTCGTCACCGTCCCCGATGGTTCCGCCGTGCGGGCCGAGGATCAGCGGCACCATGCCGGCGTCGAAGATCTTGTCTCGAACGGCGACAACCGTTTCGAGATCGGAGTTCTCATCGACCAGTAGTGCGATGATCCTTCCGTCTACCGGCCATTCCGCACCAACCTGGGACAGTGCAGGGCTGAGCTCCGGATCACTCAACGGCTCGGTCGGTTCGGGAACCGGAAGGCCAAGCCCCCCTGCGACGATCGACACGAGACCCGCGTCGATATTTGCCAAGATGCCCAGATTCCGGGTCTTGATGTTCTCCTCGTAGCACTTACCCAATTCGAAGGTATACGCCTGCGCGACGTGCTCCTGTTCGACAGGGGAGAGACTGCGATAGAAGAGTCGAGCTTGCGAGAAGTGATCGTCGAACGATGCCGGCGCCTGCCTCACCTTTCGCCCTGAAACTTCTTCGGGCACCTCGATATAGGCCGCGCTCTCCGCCGAGGCCAAGAACGGGCACCCACCGTCCAACGAATTGGGATGGTACGGCGCAACTCCGGTATGTACACCGTCCTGATGAAAGCCGTCGCGAAGCATGTCGTTGACAGGCGCGTGAGGCCGGTTGATCGGGATCTGATCGAAATTGGGGCCACCGAGTCGCGTGATCTGGGTGTCGAGGTACGAGAACAAACGCGCCTGCAGGAGACGATCGTTGGTGATGTCGACACCCGGAACCAAGTGACCCGGATGGAATGCAACCTGCTCGGTCTCGGCGAAGAAGTTCGTCGGATTGGCGTCGAGTGTCATCGTTCCGATGACCTGAACCGGCGCGAGTTCTTCGGGCACGATCTTGGTGGGATCCAATAGATCTATGCCTTCGAACATTTCGTCTTCGGTATCAGGGAACACCTGCACGCCCAGATCCCAGGACGGATATGCGCCCGCCTCGATGGCGTCGGCAAGATCGCGTCGATGGAAATCCGGATCCACACCGCCGGCGATCTGCGCTTCCTCCCACACGAGTGAATGCACTCCGGCGGCCGGCTTCCAGTGGAATTTCACCAGATTCGTCTCGCCGTCGGCATTCACGAGCCTGAACGTGTGAATACCGAAGCCCTCCATCATGCGATAGGAGCGCGGAATGCCGCGATCGGACATGTTCCACAATGTGTGCGCCGTGGCCTCGGTGTGCAGCGACACGAAATCCCAGAATGTGTCGTGCGCGCTCTGCGCCTGCGGGATCTCGCGGTCCGGGTGGGGCTTCGCGGCATGGATGATGTCCGGGAATTTTATGCCGTCCTGGATGAAGAACACCGGGATGTTGTTGCCCACCAGGTCGAAGACACCTTCGTCGGTGTAGAACTTGGTGGCGAAACCGCGTGTGTCGCGTACGGTGTCCGCCGAACCTCGTGAACCCAGCACCGTCGAGAACCGCACGAACACCGGGGTTCGAGCACCGGAAGCGAACACCGATGCTTTACAGATGTTTTCGGCCGCGCCATTCGCCAGGAACGTTCCGTGTGCGGCCGCCCCGCGGGCGTGGACGACGCGCTCCGGAATTCGCTCGTGATCGAAGTGTGTGATCTTCTCACGCAGGTGGTGGTCTTGAAGAAGAGTCGGGCCACGCTCGCCGGCAGTGAGTGAGTGGTCGGTCTCGTAGAGACGTGTACCGGTTGCGGTGGTGAGGTACTCCCCCCGCTGGCCGCGACCATTTCCCTTCACCTTCTCCTCGGCACCCGCGACGGTACGCACCTCCGGCTGCCGCTGGTCATCCTTGGGCGGCAACGGCTGTCGAGGCTTGACCGGCTCTTTCAGGTCCGGCGCTTTCGGGGCCGGTGCACCTGGGACGGACTGAGATGAAGGCATCGAACAGCTCCTCTTGATCGTCATGCTGGGCGCAAGAATCTTGTTACGCCTTATGTAAGTAGAGATTTCAAACTGAACGCGGAGCCACGACTCACCCCCGGCTGGGATCAATCCCAGGCCGAGGGTGACGAGTGCGTCAGGGCTATTGCTCGGACTTCTGTCGCGCTTCGTCCGCGGCCGCTTCTGCGCGAGCCTTCTCGGCTTCTGCCTCTTTCTTCGCGACTTCTCGCTGGCTTTCGGCCTTGTCCTGCTGGGCGCGGCCCTCTCGGGTCAAACTGTCGTTTCCGGAAACCGCACCCACGGCTTCCTTGGCCTTACCCTTGACGTCCTCTACGACGCCTTTGATTCCCTCGCTGGGACCGCTCTTGTCATCTGGCACGTTGACCCTCCAATACGTTTCGGATTGTTGCTCAGGGATCCCACACAGGTAGGAATCCCCCATAGAAGGCCCTACCCCGTCGAAATTCGCATAAACATCCGTGCACCGACACGCCGCAACGCGTACAAGAAGCGGCCACCGAGGGGAGTGCCGTTCACTCTCGTGTGTTATTCAGTGCTCATGAGCCAGCTACAGACCGATCCCCCCGTGGGCGGAACGCTGTCCACGATTCGCGCGCTTGCGCCCAACCTGGCTCCGATCGAGCGATGCGTCTCGAACATCTCAAATAGCAAACAGCATTCTCAGAAACTGTTTACCGGGCACAGGAATTGGCGGGACTCGTTCCAGAAGGGGAAGAGGTCGGTGGTGGTGGCCGTGGGGTGGTCGATCTCGGCGAGAGTGTAGAAATCGAGAATCGTCCGCCCGGCGGTTGCGCTGACCTCGCATGCCTGCAAGCTCAGTTTCGCCTCCGCCACGAAGCCGATACTGCGGGCGAAAGGTCCGAGGGTCCCGGCATTGACAAAACCCTCGAGGTTTTGTCCCCACTGGTTGTAGTCCGACTGCAAAGCAAAGCTGCATGTTTCACCGAACAACTCGGTGCAGGTTGTCGGCTTCCCACCGATCGTGTGAACCGTATCGGCGAGCTCGTGCGAAGTACCTTCGCGCGGTGATCCGGAAAGGAGAAGCAAGACGGCGACGGCCAAGGCAACCACCAGAAGGATGCTCGCGGCCGTTGCCAGTATCGCCTTCACAATCCCTCGATCCACGTAAGTTCATGAGGGGAACCGTTTTTGGAACACCGGTCACTGGATTTGTACCCGTGACACTCGGGGTCCAAACATCGACCAGGCTGGGAGCCGTGCATCAGGCTGGGGGGTCGCGAGAGGATCTGTGGGAAAAAGCCGGGGGAGGATCGACACCCCCTTCCACTACCAATGTATATCGCACCGGGGGCCTTGCGGCAAGGCCCGGGTAGTGCCGCAGAATGGCTCTTCCGATCCCGCACGACCCACTACGGGATCGGAACAGCCAGCGGAAGTGAGGGCACGTGCCAACCCAGGGATACGAAGAAGAACTGCGGTCCGAGCGGAACTATTTGAAGGGGCTCTACGCTCGCCTCGATGCGGAGCGCGCCCGAGTCAAGGGCAGGTACAACACCGCTCTGCGCGGAAACGGCGAAGCACTCATGGAACGCGACGCCGAGGTGCGCGCGCTCGCCAAAGAGGTGAAGAGGCTGGACGTAGCCGACAACGGCCTGTGCTTCGGCCGGTTGGACTCGCTGTCGGGTGAGACTTCGTACATCGGCCGAATCGGCCTTCTCGATGCGGACAACGACTACGAACCGGTGCTGCTCGATTGGCGGGCGCCGGCATCTCGCCCGTTCTACGTTGCCACCGCTGCAAACCCGGAGAACATGCGTCGACGCCGTCAGTTCCACACACGCAGTCGACACGTGGTCGATTTCACCGACGAGGTACTCGGGCGCCCTGACGGCGCAGAACACGACACCCACAGCGATTCCGCCTTGCTCGCTGCGGTTAACGCACCGCGAGGTGAGGGCATGCGCGACATCGTGGCCACGATCCAGGCCGAGCAGGACGACATCGTCCGACTCGAACACCCCGGGGTGCTGGTGATCGAAGGTGGCCCCGGTACCGGGAAAACCGTCGTCGCCTTGCACCGCGTCGCCTACCTGCTCTACACGCAGCGAGAGCGAATGGAACGTCACGGCGTTCTCGTGGTCGGGCCGAACCCGGCGTTCCTGAACCACATCGGCCGCGTGCTGCCCTCGCTGGGCGAGTCCGACGTGGTGTTCATGACCACCGGTGATCTCGTTCCCGGTCTACGCGTCACTGCCGAGGACACTCCGGAGGCCGCTGGGCTCAAAGGCTCGCTGAAGATCCTGGACGTTCTCGGCGCAGCGATTGCCGATCATCAGCGCTTGCCCGAGAACCCGTTGTTGATCGAATTGGCGGACGTCACAGTGCGAATCGACGCCGAAACTGCGGAATGGGCCCGAGAAGAAGCTCGTTCGAGCGGACTCCCCCATAACGACGCTCGGACTGTGTTCACCGAAATCGTCACCTGGGCACTGACCGAGCGGGCGATAGCGCAGATCGGCAAGGGATGGTTGACACGCAGTGACCGTGAAGCCTGGGAACAAGTGCGCGCAGATCTGACCGCAGAGTTGGCGGAGAATGACGCGTTTGCCGCCGCACTCGACGCACTCTGGCCGATCTTGACACCGAAAGAGCTACTGACACAGCTGTTTACTTCGCCGGAACGCCTACGCAAGGCAGGCGCAGACGAGACACTGTTGCGCCGAGAGGGCGATGCCTGGACGGTGTCCGACGTTCCGCTTCTCGACGAATTGGTGGACATGCTCGGCCGGGACAAGCCCGTCGACCAGAGTGCCGAACGTGAACGCCGCGACGAGGCTGCGTATGCAGCGGGCGTGCTGGACATGATGATCAGTCGTGAAGACTTGATGGACGACGAGGATCATCTCCTCGCCCAAGACATGCTGTACGCCGAGGACCTGGCGGATCGTTTCGTCGAACGCGATACCCGGGAGCTCGCCGAACGCGCTGCTGCTGACCGAGACTGGACGTACAGGCATATCGTGGTCGACGAGGCACAAGAGCTGTCCGAGATGGACTGGCGAGTCCTGATGCGCCGTTGCCCGGACCGGTCTTTCACGGTGGTAGGTGATCTCGCGCAACGACGTTCACCCGCAGGTGCCCGATCGTGGGCGACGATGATGGAGCCGTACGTTCCCGGCCGCTGGATCTACCGATCCCTGTCGGTGAACTATCGCACCCCCGCCGAGATCATGAGCGTCGCCGCCGCCTTGCTCGCCGAGTTCGCGCCAGACGTCCAGCCACCCGAGTCCGTCCGCGCCTGCGGGATCGCGCCGTGGTCCAGACAAATATCCGCCGACGAACTAGCCTCCGCCATCGACGAATTTAATCAGGACGAGGCCGGACGCGAGGGTACGAGCGTCGTCATCGGACCTGCGAGTGTGCCCGGCGCTGTGCCGGTTTCGGAAACGAAGGGCCTGGAGTTCGATGCCGTGCTCGTCGTGGAACCGGAGCGAATCATCGCCGACGGCCCACGCGGTGCGTCTGAACTCTATGTCGCCCTCACCCGAGCGACCCAACGTCTCGGCGTCTTACACGAGGGGCCATTGCCGCACGCATTGACCGGGCTCGTCCGGGTCGGGACGGCCAGATCACCGCAATCGTTCGCGGCGAGCGATCGTGCTGTGTAGGCCTTCGGCAGCAGCGCGCACGTAGGACACCTGGCCCTCGGGGACGAAGCGACTGGTGGGACCGGTGACACTGATGGCCGCGACGGGTTTGTCATTGGTTCCGAATACCGGCGCCGCAACGCACGCGAGACCCGGCGCTGATTCCTCGCGCTCGAACGCAATACCGGTCTCGACCACTCGGTTCAATTGAGTATTGAGAATGCCGGGCGCAACAATTGTGTGCGGGGTTCGGCGCGTCATCGGTTCCGACAACACTTCGCGGCGAAATTCGTTGTCGGAGAAAGCAAGGAGCGCCTTTCCGATTGCGGTGCAATACAGCGGTATCCGGCCGCCGGTCCGAGACGGGGAGTTGGCTTGTCGATGGCCGCCGATCTTCGCGACGTATACGACGTCGTGGCCGTCACGGACCCCCAGGTGGACTGTCTCGTGGGTCCGCTCGTACAGGTCCTGGAGGAACGGCATCGCCATCTCCAGGAGGCTACGTTCGAGAGAGGCGAGCATGCCGAGTTCGAAGAGGCCGCCGCTGAGCCGGTAGCCACCGTCGATACGGTCGAGTAGCCGGTTCGCGACCAGTTCGTTGGCCAGGCGGTGCACCGTCGCCTTGTGCAGGCCCGTCCGCTGGACCAGGGTGGCCAGAGGCAACACGTGGTCGTCGGCCCGGAAGGCGCGCAGGATCGTCACCGCCTTGCCGAGCACGGTGTCGAGGTTTGCGCTGCCAGTCACCTCCCCAGCGTATCGCTGAGTGAGACAGTTCCCTGGCGCAATCTCGGTGCCGCGGCGAAAGTAGTGGCCATGAGCCAGCCCACGAATACCAGTACAGCTAGCGAGACCGACATCGCAGCTGCTGCGGACCGCCTCGCAGCCGCCATCGCGAGCGGCACTCCCTGCGCGCCCGTGCGCGATCTGATCGGCGCCGACGACCTCGTCGCCGCCTATGCCGTCCAGCGCCGCGTCGACGAAATCCGTCGGCAGGCGGGGGCCGTGGTCGTAGGCCGCAAGATCGGCCTGACCTCGGTGGCAGTCCAGCAGCAGCTCGGTGTCGACCAGCCCGACCTCGGCGTGCTGTACGCCGACATGGAGTTCCCCGCCGGCGGCGCCATCCCCATGAGCCGTTTGATCCAGCCCAAGGTCGAAGCGGAAGTTGCCTTCGTGCTCGGTGCCGACCTCGTGGACGGACCGCTGGACAGTGCGCAGGTGCGCGGTGCGATCGACTACGCCGTCGCCGCGATCGAGATCTGCGACAGCCGCATCGAGTCGTGGGACATCAAGTTCGGTGACACCGTCGCCGACAATGCGTCCTCGGGCGTGTACGTCCTGGGAACCGAACGACGCACCCTCGACGAGGTGGAACCCGCCGGCGTCGTCATGTCGATGTCCGTCGACGGCACCGAGGTGTCCACCGGCGTCGGAACCGCCTGCCTGGGCGATCCGATCGAAGCCGTCGTCTGGCTCGCCCGCACTGCACGTGAGTTGGGGCAGCCGCTGACCGCAGGGCAGGTGATCCTGTCCGGCGCTCTCGGCCCCATGGCACCGGTCACCGCAGGCAACGTAGTCACCGTGACCGTCTCCGGGCTCGGTTCCGTCACCACCAGTTTCTCCAGCGAAGAGGACAACGCATGAGCAAGGTCAAGGTCGCGATCATCGGATCGGGCAACATCGGCACGGATCTGATGATCAAGGTGCTGCGCAACTCCGACTACCTGGAGATGGGCGCGATGGTCGGTATCGACCCCGCGTCGGACGGCCTCGCTCGCGCCGCGCGTCTGAACGTGCCAATCACGGCAGAAGGCGTCGAAGGCCTTGTCGGTCTGCCGAACTTCGACGAGATCGAGATCGTCTTCGACGCCACCTCGGCAAAGGCTCACGTGGCCAACAACGCGCGGCTGGCTCCCCTCGGCAAGCGCATGATCGACCTGACGCCTGCCGCGATCGGACCGTACGTCGTACCGGCTGTCAACGCGGACGAGCACTTGGACGCACCCAACGTCAACATGGTGACGTGTGGCGGCCAGGCCACCATCCCGATGGTTGCCGCTGTTTCTCGGGTCGTCCCGGTGGCGTATGCGGAGATCGTCGCGTCCATCGCCTCCAAGTCGGCCGGTCCCGGAACGCGCGCCAACATCGACGAGTTCACCGAGACCACGTCCGAGGCGATCGTGGCAGTCGGCGGCGCTCGTCGCGGCAAGGCCATCATCATCCTCAACCCCGCTGAGCCGCCGCTCATCATGCGCGACACGGTCTTCTGCCTCGTCGACGCACCGGACCCGGCTGTTCACGACGAGATCCGTCAGTCGATCGAGAAGATGGTCGGCGACGTCTCCGCGTATGTCCCCGGCTATCGACTCAAGCAGGAAGTCCAGATCACCGAGATCCCGGCCGACCAGCCCGTCGAGACGTTGCTCGTCGACGGCAATCGCCCCACCCACCAGGTGTCGGTGTTCCTCGAGGTCGAGGGCGCGGCACACTACCTGCCTGCGTACGCCGGCAATCTCGACATCATGACGTCCGCCGGAATGCAGATCGCGGAGCGCATCGCCCAGCAGAAGGAAGCAACCAAGTGAGCAACCGCAAGATCTTCGTCCAGGACGTCACCCTTCGTGACGGCATGCACGCTGTCCGCCACCGCATTTCGCCCACCGACGTCAAGCGGATCGTCACAGCTCTCGACGCTGCCGGCGTCGACGCGATCGAAGTAGCACACGGTGACGGCCTCGCCGGCGGCTCGCTCAACTACGGCCCCGGCTCGAACACCGACTGGGAATGGATCGAAGCAGCGGCCGAGGTACTCGAGCACGCTCGTCTCACCACGCTGCTGCTTCCGGGTGTCGGCACGATCAGTGAACTCAAGCATGCTTACGACCTCGGTGTTCGCTCGGTTCGCGTTGCCACGCACTGCACCGAGGCCGACGTCTCCGCGCAGCACATCGAAACCGCCCGCGAGATCGGCATGGACGTCTCGGGCTTCCTGATGATGAGCCACATGGCGCCTGCCGAGGAACTGGCCAAGCAGGCCAAGTTGATGGAATCGTATGGCGCGCACTGCGTCTACGTCACCGACTCGGGTGGACGTCTGGTGATGAACGACGTCGCGGATCGTGTTCGTGCATACCGCGACATCCTCGACGAGGGCACCGAAATCGGTATCCACGCCCATGAGAATCTCTCGCTCTCGGTTGCCAATTCCGTTGTTGCAGTGCAGAACGGCGTCACCCGCGTCGATGCTTCGCTTGCCGGTCACGGCGCCGGTGCCGGCAACTGCCCCCTCGAGGCCTTCATCGCCGTCGCCAACATCGAGGAGTGGGAGCACGGCTGCGACCTGTTCGCCCTGCAGGATGCCGCCGACGACATCGTCCGACCGCTGCAGGACCGGCCGGTCCGCGTCGATCGCGAAACCCTCACTCTCGGCTACGCCGGCGTGTACTCGAGCTTCCTGCGCCACGCCGAAGCTGCGTCGGAGCGCTACGGAATCGACGTTCGCACACTGCTGCTCGAAGCTGGACGCCGCCGTCTGGTGGGTGGTCAGGAGGACATGATCGTCGACATCGCGCTCACCCTCGCAGCGCAGGCGACAAAGGAAGCAGTCTGACGCGCTGCCGAGTTCGCTGACACCCGAGTCCCGCTCCCGTCTCCGGACGGGGGCGGGACTTCTCAGTTCCGCTGAGAACATTTCGCCTCGCTGTCATACGCGCGATCAGCCTGAACCTGCCGGCAGAGTACTCGAACAGTTGATCGGGCCCTTCCCACCGCGCCTCCGACTGCCGGAACTGAACCTTTTCCGCTGCAGTCGAATTCAGAGAGACTCGTCATCCGAGTAAGATCCGTCTACCGCGAGGAATTCGGTACGGATTCAGTTTCCGAGCACGGGGAGGTCCGCTCAACGTTCATCGCGCCCCACTGCTCGTTGGGACGCGGACGGTAGGCTTCGTCGGCATTCCGGTCCACATACCCAAGTGCGCGGTGTGTGGTGGACAAGTACTTCCAGGGTTGAGGATGGACGCTACCGGCAAGTGCTCCGCCTTCTGTGAGTTAGTTCAGACAGGGGCGTACCCGGCGATTCGGATGATCGCGTCGACTGTCGCGGTTCTCGTGCCACCGGGCCAGAAGGCTTTGAATTCCTCCGATTTGGTCAACATGCAGCGACGTTGGGTACATGCGGTGAATGCGGCGCGGCTCGCAGTGGGCCGTTATGTCACCAGATACGACGCCCGATTGCGGCACTCGACTTGCAGCTGCCGCAATCTGTCGACCAGACAGAGCTTGCTCAGGCGATCAACCGCCTAATCGATTACTCCGCGCCCAACGCCCAGGTCACGTTCCATCCTGCGCAGAGGAGAGCATTGCAGCGATCCACACGCCGGCCTCCGCTGACAGATCGGTAACCGATCCTTCTTCAGGTTCGTCCAGTGCATCGGACGCGAGCTGTCGGATTGCGTATACCGCGCCCACATATGCACTGAGGGGTGCGCGCGGGTTACCGGGAGAGCGCTCGCGCTCTGACTTCAATGCCTGCGCCATGCCCACCAGCGCCGCTCGGCGTTGTACACGTGCGCGTCGCCCAACAGTGTCCATCTCCACCTGGAATGCCCTCGCCACCACAGGATCTGCATTCAAAGCACTCAAGTAACCGTCGACCACCACTGCGATGGTTCGATGATCCCAGGCGAAGGATGCGGTCGGCAGGACATCACGAATGCGGTTGAGCAATACTTCGATGAACCGACCGTAGGCAGCGAACACGCACGCATCTTTGTCGGGGAAACATTCGTAGAAGGCCGCGGGTGAGACCTTCGCGCGCTTGGCTATCCGACGGACTGCCACGCCCTGATATCCGGACTCCGCCATCAACTCAGTTGTCGCGATCATGAGCCGCTCACGCTGAGCGGAAAGGACCTTGTCCCTACTCAACTCGTGCCTGCCTCGAGGCAGGTCCGCCGGAGCACTGAAGAAGACACCCTCCGTGATTCTCGAAGTCAAGACCACACCTTCCCCTGCCGCAGACACGAACCGATCCAGTGAGAGTAGCCAATGAAGGATGAGGGAAAACGATGAGGGATGACCGGATGCCAGGCACACCGTGCGTACTGACGTGCTCGTTCACGTCAGCGCAACGATTGGTGAAACAGCCAGTTCAGATCTTTGAGGGGAAGGTTCCTAGGTTGACGACATCACCCTGATCGAGTTGATGATGTCAGGCTTAGTGCCGGAATTTTGTCACGCGCATCTGTGAACTCATGCTGAGTGTGGCGATGGAGTCCGGCCACACAGTTACGTCGATCACGCTGGGTTACCTAGCCGCCAGGAGTTCGGAACACATTATGGCGCAACAAATTCAGGATAGAATTGACGCATCCTGAGTGCTGCCTACGTTTGTGTTGCACCGCCACGTGCGTGACGTATGCGCCATTAGCTGGTGGCCTCGGATATTCTCGACGATCCCGAAGGGGGCATTCTGCGTTGGGTCCGATGCAGCACCCTTGATCGAGGTTTACTCCTCGTGAAGTCGAACGAACTTTGATATCGGATTTCCACCTCGCCGCCTGTTCGGCGTCGACTCCACTGCCATCCGATAGTGACACAGGCCACCCCGACACTGTATAAAAGAATCGCACGTAACTTTTATAGCTCGAAAGCCGGAGACCCCATGATCCTTGACCGTGCGATACCGACTCTCGCGACCGCCGCCACACTCGCCGACACGTGCCTCGCCACGTCAGGCGCAGTGCTGTCGTCCAGTTCGTCGGGTTCGTTCGCCCGTGTCGTGGCCTACCCCGAGTCCGCGTCTACGTACAGGACACGGGGTCATCGTGACAGCTCGAGCTCGCAGGACTCCCAGCGCTGGAGATGCAGGGGACCAGCCTTGACCGTCACGCGGACTCAGTAGCGATCGTCAACCCGAGATAGTAAGGACCCCAAGATGAACGACGAAACACATAGCAAAGCACTCAGTCGCCGCCGCATGATGCAGATGGCTGGGGCGGCAGCCGCCGGTATCGGACTACCATTGGCCACGCATAATTCGGCTGCGGCCGATCTGATTCCCAAAGCATCAACTCCAGGCACCTCGCCCGGCGACGTGTTCTCTGAGAACGCCCTGATGAGTGACGTAGAGACGATGACGTCCTTTGGCTGGCGTCGTCCGGGATCTCCCGCAGTTCGCGACGCGGCGCGATGGGTGCGCGAGTCATTCGAGCAATCCGGGCTCCAGACCCACACCGAGGAATGGGATTTCGATGTGTACTACCCGAGCGTGTGGCACGCGAAGGTAACCAATGCGGCGTCCCCTGCCCCGGCGTTGCCGTGGGAAACGAACTCGTACCCGATCTGGTACACCAGTGCAGGACAGGTCGAGGCCGAGGTTGTCCACGTCGGTGCCGGAACTGCGCGCGACTTCGACCGTGTCGACGTCAGAGGCAAGATCGCAATGGTCGAATCCGTATATCTGATCAATGTGATGAACACCGATGGAATGCTCGATGCATACGAGTCAGCCGTCGCCCACGGCGCCGTCGGCTACATCAGAACTGCCGATGCTCCGAACAATCTGACGCGGCTGACGCACGGAAAAGGTATCGACAAGAACACCTTTCGACAGAGAAAGGAAGCGTCGATCCCAGGGCTTGTCCTGGGATCGGATGACTTCAACGCAATCCGCACCGCTCTCGGTGGCGGACCGGTGACCATGTCGCTCGAGATTCGGACCGAGAATCCCCCCTTCGGTGGAACCCGCTCCGTTACCGGGGGATCGTTGGGCCCTGGAACTCACGAGCTGCGCGCAGTCATGGAAGACGTCGTGGGTGTACTTCCCGGGGTCAGTGACGAAATTGTTCTCATTGGCGCGCATTACGACAGCACCTACGGCGGCGCAATGGATAACGGCACCGGTGTTGCGGGCATGTTGGCGCTGATGCGTCATTACGCAGCGAAAGCCAGGAGCGAGCGTCCGAGAACATTGGTGTTTCTCGCGGCAGGAGGTCACGACTGCGGGGACTTCGACCTCACGCACTTTATGCAAACCCATCTAGAGGACATGCTGCCGCGCGTGATCACGTTCGCATGGCTTGACCACCTCGCCGCCGCGGGCACCATTCGTGTGACCCAGTCCTCGGTCGATATCCCCACCGGGCTGGACGAGATCAGGGGCGTACTCGGCTCTTTCAATCCTGTGTTGCTGAACCTCGTACTTCAGGAGTGCGTTCAGAATGGAGTCGTCCCGCCCATTCCGCTCCCGATCAAGTCATCTCTGGCGCGAGTCCCCGATTTCGTCCCGAGCTTTGACATAACGACAGCGCATTCGCGGTATCACACGATCGAAGACACGATCGACCGGATCCCTCCGGCCTCACTTCGGCAAATGACCCTCGTCCTGAGAGACGTTGTAGACGCGCTGCACACTGTCGATAGTGATCTGATCCGAAACGCTCAACCCGTCGGCGGTGACGGCAACTCGACACCTGTTCGAGGCGCAGTGCGTGGATGTTGCTGAGACGAATCAAGAACCTCGACGGGCTATGACACTGAGCCGACACCGCGCCGTGGATGCAGATCAATCACCCTGTTCGGCAATCTCATCGGCTCAGCTGGACGAAGCCCGTCGCGGCCAGAGCGATTGCGGGCGAGGGTCTCCGGCAATGTCGCGCCCCGTGCCCTGACCGAACTGGAGATCCTCGAAATCATCGGTCGGTTCGTTACCGCGTCGGCGGTGGCCGAAACTGCCGAGTTCGACGGAGTAAAGATCCATGCCGCGCCCGGCTACCTCGTCGTCACCCAGTTCCTGTCGCAGCCGGCCTCGCTGATCGAAGCAACCGTCCCATCTGCCGAGGAATGCCACGTGGTCGTCGTCACACTCTACCGCTGCGGCGAGTAGTCGGTCGGTGCTTCGTTTCCAGGATTGGCGTCCATAGCCTTGAGTCCCAGCGGCAACGTCGACGCGTGCGACCAGAGAGGCTGGTCACTCTCGATGTGAAACCAATTACCCTCCGCTTCAGACAGATTCAACTTCGGCGAGACCTATCGTCTTCACCGGGAACTCTATTCCTTGTTACAGCGTCACCGGCCGGTCGAACCGTCGATCAGTTCGCGGAGGATGTCAGCGTGGCCGGCATGGCGTCCGGTCTCTTCGATCATGTGCACGAGCGCCCAGCGGACACTGGGAGCGGGTCGTTTCGCCCCCGGTCGCGGGATGGGCGCGGCAAGATCTGTGCATCCGTCGAGAACTGCGTTGGCACGCTCGACCGTCTCGCGATAGCGACTGACGACACCGTCCACGCTGTCTTCCGATGACGGCTGAAACGTCGCTTTCCAATCCGTCACGTTTTCTGCGAGAAACATCGATCGTTCGACAAAGATCAAGTGATTGACCAGCCCGAGCAAGGTTGTCCCCGACGGAACAATTGTGGTGCACACCTGAGGTTCCGGAGCACCCTCGACCTTGGCAGCGATCGAATCACGCAAGTAGTCGAGAAACGCGCGTGGCGTATCGACCTCGCTGTTTCCGGCCCGGGGCGGTGGGGCATCACGGCGGCTGCGACGCGACGCTGCCATGGTGGTTCTCCTTCCTCGGTGAAGAACGACATAGAGGCTTCATTCCTGGGTGGGCAGAACCGATCCTTCCGAATTCACTCCGATCCCGCATCAAATTTTGCTGTTGCGGCAAGGGCCGGCTTCATCGCCGGTATCACCGCGCCGAATGCAGGTCGTGCACAAGTTGGGGCCTCCGCAACTTGCCGATCTCGAAAGGCCACCGCCGCAGCGGATAGGCGAGACGAGCCACGAAATAATTGGCGTACTCGGCGACGCCGAAAGCCCACACCGCCACGACTCCCACAGCCGCGCCGGAGTGATCTGGTAGCCAGATGACAACGCCGAGAAGAGCTATCGCCAACAAGAGAACATCGAGGACCCGAAACACGCGGTAGAGCGCTGCGAGGCGGACCGGCATCGGTGCCTGCTCGACCCAGCCTCGCGCAAGCAGCCAGTAGACACCTGCTTGTACGAGTATCACAAGCAGTGGGGCCAGCGCCGACCACAACGCAGCGGAGTCTTTCGGACCTTCGAGCCGAGGCATCACGACGCCGACAGCCACAGCGGCAAATACGGCCGCGGCCGCCAGTTCGCCGAGGCCGAGGCTCAGGTACCTGCGTCGCAAACTCTTTCGCCGTTGATCTACCACGCAAGAAACCCTATCCGCCGATCACTCCGCAGCGGGTGCGCAGCAGCTGCAGGGCTTTGCCTAAGATCGATCGAAAGGCAGTCACGTGTAAAGAGGTTGTGGTGTGTGATGGTGCGATTGGCCATGGTTACGTTCGATGCAACGGATGCCCGATCACTTGCCACCTGGTGGTCGGAGCGATTCGGCGAGGCGAGTACCGATGGTGACGAAGATTTCCTGACGGTGACGGCCCCGGATCTCCCACTCACTCTCGGTTTCCAACGGATCGATCAGGCTCGCAGCCAAAGGAATACGGTTCACCTCGACTTCGACCTCGAACCGCAGGATCCTCCGCGGGACGAGGTCGTCGCGACGTTTGTCGCGGCAGGAGCAGCCCACATCGAGCGCCATGAGTCGGGCGGATCAATTTGGGACGTGTTGGCGGATCCGGCGGGAAACCTTTTCTGCGTGGGTGATCCGCATTAGGGTCTGTCCGACAACCAGTCCGAGATCGAGTCCACTGCTCATTCGGCAAAGCTTGAAAGTGCGTCACCCGCACAGCCGTACATGCATTCGTTCGCATACGGTCGGGTGTGTCCCAGCGGCAACCCAGACTGGAATGTCCGCTGTGTCAAATCTGCCGACAGGGGGGCTGGACGGGTGGGATCGCCTGACTTACTGGGTCTGACGGCCTCGCTGTCGTCGTCGACGCTTATCCTCGCCTTCGTTGCTGGGCTCATGCCGCGACTGGTCGGTGATGAACCGAATCCCGTTGTCGGCATACGAACGAAGGCAACGATCTCGAGCCCCGAGGCGTGGCAATTGGCCCATCGGATTGCGTGGCCCCTTCTACGCCGGACGGTGTGGACAGCCGTAGTGGGACTGTGCATGCAGGTCGCCATCGGTGTCGTGACAGGTTTCGGATCTGTGGTGTCGGCTGTCGCCTCAACAGTCGTGTTTCTAGCGGTGCTCCTTGTCCTGCTCTGTGCAGCGTTGAAGGGCAACGCCGCGGCAAAATCGTTGCGGCGCTGACCACCCGGGCCCGCATTTTTCAGAGGTGCCCTAGTTCTCCGATTTCAGTTCCCGATACGCGGTCGTTCGCATCGGCGTGGTCCACGGTCCCGCATCGCGAGGATCGCCGCTGCCGTGGACGCGACCGTCTTGTCGTCGTCGCGTGTCAGCCGGGCGAGCGCTTCCCGGGCCGCCGCGCCGGGAATCTCAGCGAGTGCCTGCGTGATTCGCAACCTCGTCGGGGCGTTGTCAGTGCCGTCGAGCCTTGCCTGCACGGCATCGACGACCTCACCGCTTGTCGGTGAGTGCTCCGCGAGAAGACCGAGCACCTCTCCGGCCTCGACGTCGCGTCGCCCGTCGGCGACCATCTCGAGGAGAGCGGGCATCGAGACGGCCTCTCCGCGAGATCCGAGGGTGAGAGCGGCATCAGCGCGGACTATCGCGTCCGAATCATCGAGAGCTCGCTTCAGCGCCCGAGTTGCTTCCTCGGTGTGGATCCCGGAGATGGCCGACGTCGCGCGGCGTCGAACCTCGACGTCCTCCGATTCGAGGCCCTTCGTGAGACCTGCAAGGCCCGCACCTTCGGTCCTCGCCAACGCCCACTGCAACGCTCCGGCCACGTTGGCATCCTTCTCCGACAGGATGGCCTCGACGAGTGCGTCGACGGGCAACGCCGCATTCAGCTCCTGCGACAGGATCGCTTGCTGACGATGGGCAGCGAACTCGGATTCGAGTGCACGCAACAGTGAGACCATGCGTAGGACGTCGTCCCACTCCGAAGGGGCGCTGGCATCGACCCTTTCGAGTTTGGTCAGCAATTCCTCCTCCGCCGCGATCCGTTGCCGAGTGTGTTGCATGAGTTCACCCACCAAATCGGCCGGCGCGAAGTCGGGTTCGTCCAGTGCACGCTTGGCCTCGTTCAACGAGAGCCCCAACGTCCTCAAGCTCTCGACGTGGAAGAGTCGACGGATGTCGTCGGCGGAGTACTCCCGGTAACCGCTGGACGTGCGGCCCGTCGGCTTTACCAGTCCCAAGGTGTCGTAGTGACGCAGCATCCGTGTGCTGACACCACAACGCCGCGAGACCTCGCCGATCAACATCCGTCTCCCCTTCCTACGCGTCCGGGCCGATTGCCGCGACGCGCTTCGCCAACTCGTGAGAGAGTGCGAACCCACCGTCGGGGTCGTGCCAGAGTTGCTTTGTAGCATCAGCATGCGCCCGGACACGCGGATTCGGGCTCATACCGGCCGCGTCGAGCACCGGGAGTACAGCCTCGCCGAGCCCGGTCAAAGCACGGCTCAGACTGAGCTGCATCTGCAGTTCACCCCGCCCGAGTTCGGTCGCCAGATCCGCTGCGAGTGCACCCTCGACTCCTGCCGGCACGAGTGCCACTGCGGCGCGCCACGCACTGCGCGCGACCTCGTCGTCCTGGTCGTGCACCAGCGCAGAGACCTCGGGCCACGCGATCGGATCGCCGATCTTGGACAAGGTGTGGAGCGCCTGACTGCGGGCTTGCGAACCATCGGACCCGAGCTCACGGATCAGCCTCGGCACCGTAATTTCGGCCGGCAAGCGGCACAATGCCCAGGTCAGCATGTCGCGGACGAAGAAGTCCGGCTCGACGGCGCACCGATCGATCAGGGCATCCGTCAGCTCAGGGTCCGGGCGCGTGCCGACAGCGAGCGCGGCGCGCAGCCGAACCGAGGGATCAGCCGCGGCCAATGCGTCGACGAGGTGAGCATTCTGTCCACCATGGTTGGTTGTGTTCACGACAACCACCTCCTTCGTCGACCATTGGAGTCCTTGTCACTGTGTCAAGGTCAAGCGTCGCTGTCTCCGACACGGGAAATATCGCCTCGGATCACACGCCGGTTGTCGATCCTGGCCGAAAGATCATCAACACGACGACAACGACCCAGAGCAGATTGAAGATCCCCGTCGCTGTGCCCAGTCGACGGGTGAGCCGCGTTGCGACATCCACAACGGACCCGGTTCCTTCGATCGCCGCCATTGTCAGCCGTTGGGCGGGAAGCACGACCGCGGTGAGTATCACGGCGGCAACGACGGTGAGTGCGATCGAGGTGAGGATCCACAGGTCACCGAGCACTCCGAGATTGACGGCGGTGGCGACACCGAGCATCGGAACGACAACGCCGATCGTGGCATACACCCGAACGATGCGATGCAGCATGCCCGTCGTCGCAACACTGGCGCTGTCCGGATCGGCGAGCGCGGCGCGACTCGCCACCGGGAACATACTCGCCGCCACAGCGACGGGGCCGATGGCAAGAATGGCCGCAATCACGTGGAGGGACAGCAGGATTCCGGTCATGGGATTTCTCGCGTTTCGGTACGCACAAGCGTATTCACGCAGCGTCCGGGGCGAAGGTGATTACAGGCTCGGCGCCATTGGCCGACCACACCGTTCCACGACGCTCGTAGTCGAAGAGCGCTTCGACCTCGAGACTTATCCGGGGCCCGAGGCATCGTTCCAACAGGTACAGGCCAAGGTCGAGACCGGATGTCACACCGCCGGCGGTGATCAGGTCACCGTCGTCGACGATTCGCGCCTGGATCGGAATAACGCCGCCGGCCGCCAGTGCGTCCACGGCAAGATGGTGTGTCACGGCGCGGCGCCCTTCGAGAAGCCCCGCCATCGCCAGCGCCAAAGATCCTCCACAGACGGTCGCAACAAGAACACCAGGATCGTCGAGTGCACGCCGCATCATGACAGGCAGTTCGGTTTCCGTTGTGGCCGCGAGTCTTTCCGGCAAACTGGTGCCCGGCTGGTCCGCATCGGGTTCGAAGAGACCCGAAGCTCCAGGAACGATGATCAGATCCGCGTGTTCGACACCGAGGGTTGCAGTGGCGGTCATAGCGAGTTCACCACTTCCGCTCAGGACAGTCCGAGGCCCCTCCGCACTGACGAGTTCGACACTCAACGCCCCACCGCTGGCGAGACCCCCGGCGTAGAGCACCTCGTACGGACCCACGACATCCATGGGATCGAATCCGTCGAACAACACGATCTGCGCGTGCACTGCAACCTCCGATTTTGTGCGACGCGCTCCTGTGCGCGTCGCTGTTCCTACGACAGTAGGAGGAAGTTGACCCCTGCGGCGACGGCTGAAAGCCAACCTTCGACGGCTTTCAGCCAACCTCACATATTCTGTGAAATACCAGTTGAGAGGATATTTCACGACACGAGATCACAGAATCTCGCGCCACATACGCTACGTTTCAGACATGCATGACGTTGCAGTTCTCGCGTTGCCCGGAGTGGTGCCGATGGACCTGGCAGCACCCCTCGAAGTCTTCGGACGATGCAGGCTCCCCTCGGGTGCACCGGCGTACCGGACCTCCGTGTGCGCGCTCACCGAGGAGGTGGAGACCGGAACGTTCACGATGCGAGTACCGCACGGACTCTCACGCCTCGCCCAGGCAAGCACGATCATCATCCCGGGCACCGCCGATCTCGACGTGCCGATCGACCCCGAGATCATCGAAGCCCTCAGAACTGCCGCGGATCGCGGCACGCGCATCGCCTCACTGTGCGTCGGCGCATTCACCCTCGCCGACACAGGCCTGCTCGACGGACTTCGCGCGACGACGCACTGGGCGGCTGCGTCGGAGTTGGCCCGCCGGCACCCGGCTATCGACGTCGACGCTGCCGTTCTCTACGTAGACAACGGGCACGTCCTGACTTCCGCCGGCGCCGCGGCCGCACTCGACCTGTGTCTGTACATGGTTCGTCAGGACTACGGGTCCGCGGTCGCCGCCGACACGGCGCGGCTGAGTGTGATGCCGCTCGAACGTGCCGGAGGGCAAGCACAATTCATCGTTCACGAGCCTCCCGTACCCAGCGGAACAACCCTTCGACCACTACTGAACTGGATGGAAGAGAACCTCGGGGAGCAACTCGACATCACGACAATCGCGGCCAAGGCAACGATGAGCACTCGCACGCTCAACCGCCGCTTCCAGGAACAAATCGGTACAACGCCGTTGCAGTGGCTCCATCACGCGCGGCTCCGCCAAGCGCAATTTCTGCTCGAGACTACCGACCACTCGATCGAACGTGTTGCGGGACAAGTCGGATTCAATGCCGTCACCACGTTCCGCGAACGCTTCCGAGACCTGGTCGGCACCAGCCCACAGCGGTACCGGACACAGTTTCGAACTTCCCGCTAGCGGGCCGGTCAGCCCTTGACGTTGCCGGCAGCGGTGTTCAGAACTGTGGCGACGTCGTCGAGGATGTACGGGATGGTCAGGACCGTCAGTCCGCCGAACGCGAAGTTCTTGTCGACGCTGAAGTCCTTGGTGGATGCCGTACGCCCATCGACGATCACCGGCTGAGCTGCCACCAGTGGCTCGGCGAGGAACGCGTTCAGAGAGTCCTTGTCGTAGGCCACCACGAACAGCACGTCAGACGCAATCAGCGGCGCCTGCTCGGTGCTCAGCTCGAAGTACACGGCCTCGGGATCCTTGGCGGGATCGGCCTGCTGGATCGTCGGCTCGTTCTTCAGACCCAGCTGCTCGAGGAACTCGACACGCACGTCGGCGTTCTTACTCACCGCGAAGGTGCTCGGACTGTTCGGGAGTCCGATGGTGACGGTCTTACCTTGCAACGCAGGGTTCTTCGCAGCCGTCGCGCTGATCGCGGCGTTGGTCTTGTCGATGAGCGTGCCGGCCTCGGCCTGTTTACCCAGCGCCTGACCGGCGATGGTCACCTGGTCTTGCCACGACGCGGTCCACGGCTCGTCCTGGAAGGAAACCACCGGCGCGATCTTCGACAGTGCGTCGAATTCCTGCTGAGTGAGCCCGGAGTACGGGGCGAAGATGAGATCTGGTTCAGCCTTGGCGAACTGCTCGACAGGTGCTTCGCCCGTTCCGTCACCCGACAACAAGATCGGCTGCTCGCCACCGAGCTTGTCGAGTGCCTCGGCGTCCCACTTCAGAATGCCCTGCGCGTCGGCCCCGTACTGAGGTCCGGAGAAAGTGGGCATCGCGACCGGGACGACACCGAGCGCCAGGAGGGCGTCCTGATTGGACCATCCCCAGGTTGCGACCCGCCTGGGCTCCTCCTTGATCTCGGCCGTGCCGAGGGCCGACGTGATCGTCACCGGGAACGCGGCGTCGACTGCGGATGAAGTCCGGGTGCTGTCTTTGTCGTCGGTGCTGTCTTTGTCGCCGTTGCTGCTGCAGGCCGCCATTCCGGCCGCCAGCCCGCACGCCGCCACGACGGCTACCATCCGGCGGACACGGCTGCCACCACTTCGTCGCTCTGACAGCCCTCGTCCCAAAATTCTCGCCACGCCAGGACCTCCCGGTCGATCGACCTGCTCAGACACCCCGAGCGGGTGACGGCGCCTAACGTAGCACGAAGGTAACCCTATCCTCAGTTGTCGTGCGCTCTACTTTGCCCTCTGTCGTCGCACCATCTCCGCGATCCAGATGGGCGCAAACGGCGAGGTGCAGTTCGGTGGAGTCGGGTAATCCTCGAGCACCCGCAGTCGCTCACCGATCTCGATTGCCCGGGCGCGGTACTCGGCATGTTCGATCCCGATCTGAGCCAGGCAGTGATTCATCGCCCATTGCAGGCGATCAGGAGCATCCTTCATCTCCGCCTCGATGACGTCGAGCGATCCTGAAAGATCAAGTCCCTCAGGCTTCTTCGCTACGCGCTCGGTAGTCAGAGCCCACCCGGCGCTAGCGACCACAGGATCAGGGTCAGCGGTCCAGGCCACCCGCAACTCCTCGGCATGCGGGTTCTTCTTCACCACGTAATTGACGAGCCAGTCCTGCACCTTGGGAGTGCGGGCCTCTCGCAACATGACATCCAACTCGTCACGCTCGAACGCCTTCGGGCGGCAGATCAAAAGGGCCAACAATCGCGCCGCGGTATCGCCCGTCGCCCAAAGCTGTTGTGCGAGTTCCTGCTGAGTCTTCAATCGCTTCGCAACAGCGCGCAGTTTTGTGAGGTTCACACCGTGATCGTCACCGTGTTTCTTGTTCACCGCGCGCGCCTTCGGATCCTCGAGCGCAGCCAGCTCGTCCATCACCGCGGCAACCGTCGTTTCAGCCACGTCGTCCTCCAGTCACTACTTCTGCGATTCACCTACAAGCAAAGCACGAGAAGGCGAGCGACCCACGTTTGAAACTTCGACCACTGGGTACATGTCTGCTCCTGAGGTGGCGGCACGTCACCATGAAGACAGGACGAACCTTGCATATGCGACGCGCCGCGGGTGCTGAGAACGTGGACGAAACCGCACGCGGAGATGAAGACGGCGGTAAGAGCGTTCTCACTCGGGCCATAACCGGCCCACTCCTTTTCGTGTTCATCCTCGGAGACGTTCTGGGTGCCGGCATCTACGCATTGGTGGGCGTCATCGCCGGTGAAGTTGGTGGAGCCGTCTGGGTACCACTGCTCGTAGCGCTCGTCATGGCATTGCTGACAGCAACGTCGTATGCCGAACTGGTCACCAAATATCCGCGGGCGGGCGGTGCAGCAGTATTCGCCCAACGGGCGTATCGGAAACCACTGATCTCGTTCCTTGTCGGCTTCTCGATGCTGGCGGCCGGCGTAACTAGTGCGGCGGGACTCGCCCTCGCCTTCTCGGGCGACTATCTCAAAGCCTTCATCGACGTCCCTACCGTTCCAGCGGCGCTCGTCTTCCTGCTCGTGGTGGGACTTCTCAATGCCAGAGGCATCAAGGAGTCGATGCGCGCCAACGTCGTCATGACAGTCGTGGAGGTCACCGGGCTCGTCCTCGTTGTCGTCCTCGCTTGCATAGTTCTCGGGCGCGGCGACGGAACCCTGAGCCGCGTCGTGGAGTTCGACGACAGCCGATCGCCTGCACTCGCGGTGCTGGCTGCGGCACTCCTCGCGTACTACTCTTTTGTCGGCTTCGAAACGTCCGCGAACGTCGCCGAAGAAGTGAAGAACGTGAGCAAGGTCTACCCACGCGCACTGTTCGGAGCATTGCTGACAGCCGGCGCCGCCTATGTCCTTGTCGGCCTGGCTGTCTCGGTGGTCCTGCCCGCCGACGAACTTGCCGCATCCTCCGGGCCACTGCTCGAAGTTGTGTCAGCCGCCGACGTCGGCGTTCCGCCTCGCCTGTTCAGCCTGATCGCGTTGGTCGCAGTCGCCAACGGCGCACTGCTGACAATGATCATGGCGAGCAGGCTGACATACGGGATGGCATCGGAAGGCTTGCTCCCGAGCGTCTTCGCTCGGGTACTGCCGCAGCGACGGACCCCCTGGGTGGCGATTATCGCGACCACCGCCGTCGCCATGGCTCTCTGTGTCACCGGATCACTGTCAGCCCTGGCGGAGACGGTGGTACTCCTGCTGCTTTTCGTATTCATCAGCACCAACATCGCCGTCCTGGTTCTGCGCCGTGACGCAGTGCAACACAAACACTTCCGAACGCCGATCATCTTCCCGATCCTCGCTCTCGGTACGTGCGTTGCGTTGCTCACCCAGCAGAGCGCTGCGACGTGGTTACGCGCATCATTACTCTTGGCCGTCGGAGTAGTGCTGTACGCCCTCTCCCACCGCCGATCCACGAAGTGAGGTGCGATGTACAGGAGCCGGTGTGATGACCGACAGTTCTGACGCGTCAGATGTAATTCAGCGTCGAGAGCGAAAGATCAACAGGCGAACCCTGACGTACGGCTTGTCAGTCGTTCTGGCTACCGCGGTTTTGGTTATCGCGATCGTGTGGTTGGGCTCCCGGCGGGGCGAATGCTTCGGTACCGACACCTTGCTGTGCTCACAGAAGGATCGCCGACTGGCGGTCTTCGTCCCGAGCCTGATGTTGCTGCTCGGGACCGTGGGTGCGTTCTTGCGAGCCTCCCTGCGATTGCACCGCCTGCGGCGCCTCTACATCCGGCCGTACATGGCGTGGGGCTTGGCGGGCCTCACCCTGACGTATCTGACCGGAGCTTACTTCTTGATCGGGGTCTAGATTCTCTGAATACGTCTGTTCAGCAACCAGATTGAGTCGACAGCCGCAAATCAGAATCGCGGATCGTCGATCGCAGTGAGGACTACTTCCCGCACTGACGTCGAAGACGACAAACTCGAGATCGAGCGCACCGTATCCACAACGTCATGTACCGGGACCAGAGATCCCTCTCCCCTGGCGGCAGCGACGTCTCGGGGCACGTCGAGTCCGTCTTCTGTATTGAGATATCCGAGATGAAGGACAGTCACAGCGAGTCTGTCCTTCCGGTAGCCCTCTCTCAACGCGTCGGCAATGCCGTTGATCGCGAACTTCGATGCACCGAACGCAACCTCCGGCCTACCGCTTCGCGGGAGTCCCGAGGTGGACCCGGTCAAGATGATCCGAGGTCGAGGACGGCCGATCATTCTCGGGATCAGGCGCTTGAGCAGGAGAATTGTGGCCGTGATGTTGGCGTTGATCATTTCGAGCATTTCGACATCAGATTGATCTGTGAACGCATAATCGGAAGTGAAGGCATCCCCTTCCCAAATTCCGACGTTGCAGATCAGGGTATCTACACCACCGACAACCTCCTGATCGATCGAATTCGCTGCCGTAACAGGGTCGGTCAGGTCGGCTTCGATCCACTCGGAGACGTCGAACCCGTCAGGACGCCGACGCGATATGCCGAGAACTTCGTCGCCATCGCTCCTCAGACCCTCGATCAAAGCACGACCAAGACCTCGGCTCGCACCGACAACAACCGCCCTCGCCACAATTACACCCTTCGTCGCTTGCTCATTCCCATCCTATCGATCCGGTGGTCGCCGATAATCAGCTCGTCAGGTTCGAGTGATCACGAAAAGTGTCGGAAAGTGAACGAGGCTCCCTCCCGAGCACCTCGTGCACACCGTTGGAAATGTAATCGTCACGACCTTTGGATATCGCAACGAACAGGTTTGTCAGCGACTGCACGAAAGATTCAGGAATTCCCATACGGGTTGCGTCGGATTTCCATTCGAGGACGGAGATCGATTCGAATCTCCCTGCATCCGTGCCAGTTACATCAGCGAGGACCCGGAGGGCTTCCTCGAACGAGTAGGACTTCGGACCCGTCAGCGGCAAAGGACCGCTCGGCGAAGGGTCGTCCATCGAAAGGATGGAGGAGGCCACTTCTGCGATGTCTCGGTAATCGATGAACGGCTCCGAACCGGTTCCCGCCGGGAGCCTCAATGTGCCGGTGGCCTGAAGTTGTCCCGCGAACATACCCGTCGTGAAATTCTGCGCGAACCAACTCGGTTGAAGGAAAGTGCTCTTCACCGCCGACTGGGCAAACGCGAATTCGGCCCCGACAGCTATGCCGTCACCACTGACGGATGGGTTTCGAGCGGTCAGAACAACTGCGTGCTCCACGCCGCAATTCTCCAAAAGGTCCACGAAGGCACCAAAATCCACCACTCTTTCGGGCAGCACCACGTACGCGCGCGAGACGCCTTCGACTGCTTGCCGCCACGTGTCCTGCGTGAACCAGTCGAAGGGCGTAGACCGAGACGAACGGGAGGCTCGCCGTACCGCGTGTCCTTCGCTCTCCAGTGAATCCGCCACTATCCGACCAGTTTGGCCAGTACTTCCGAGTACCAAAATCTCTCTACTTTTTGCCATGGTTGAACGCTAGTTTCGTCGTCGGTCAGCGCACCATGCTCGAGGGTTCAGGATCCATGTGATTGCGTTTCGCCCCTCCAACTCTCCATTTGCCTAGTATCAGGAGATGCTCAGTCCCGTAGACAGCGCACTCTCGGCATTTCGTATCGTGAGCTTCGATATCGCGAACACCGGCATCGCCAACACCGGCATCGAGGACTTCGATGCGTCTGCAGAGTCGTCGACATTCGAGGTGGGATTCTCCCGAAAGTTCCTTATTTTCAGCAATACTGAACTATCACTCGAGATAACATCTACCACTTCACGCGGAGAAGTTACAGCGCTCCACGCTGGTGAGGTCGGCATCCTGTGCCTGCCCGCTGACCGTGACTTTCGCCTGTCCGAACCACATCGCGATTCGGATCGAACGGAAAGGTCCAGCCGCCTACCCGTCCTCGTATTCTCCTTCGAGTCGGCAGGAAATCTGTATTCGATTCTGGAGCATCATCTTCCGAATCTTTTGACGTCGAGAACCTCAGAGGTGAGCTCGGTATCCCATGTCCTGCAGTCGCTTGCCCGGGAACACGACAACTGGGCCGATGGGAAAGGATTCCCATCCACGGCGGTCAGACTCCTCGAATCGATTGTCTGCCTGATGCTCGCGGAGTGGTCTGCCGGTTGGAATGTGGGGAACCTGTCGCACGATCCCCGTCAATCGATCAGTGCCGTATTGCGCGAGGTCTACTCAAATCCCGGGAAGAAATGGACCCTGCCGGCGATGAGCGCCATTGCCGGCATGTCGCGATCCATGTTCGTCTCTGAATTCAAAAGTTCCGTCGGTGAACCCCCGATGCAACATCTGCGCCGGTGGAGGCTGGCCTTGGTCGCGGATTCGCTGATCGTCGATCCATCGCTCACATTGGATCGTTTGGCAAAGAAGACCGGGTATTCGGATGCGTTCAATCTCAGTACCGCGTTCAAGACGCATTACGGGGTGTCACCTTCTCAGTACCCCTCTCGAGCTCGAACCGAATAATCCCTACCTGCACATCACCCGTTTCGAGTGAGTCGCGATGCGCCGGGAGCAGCCAGGCTGTGGGGAGCGTCAACGCGCCCGAATGGTCTCACGATGCCGCCGAACTGACGCCGAAGTTATTCGCTCGAGAGCGACGCCGTCCTCGCGAATTGCGCTTCCGACTTGAAGGCCATCTACGCCTGAGGCTCAGCGTAGCCCGCCGAGTCGGGCGACTATCATGGACGCGTGCAGGAGGTGAGCGACGAGACTCGAAACTACGGCGGTCGACCGGTATCGGCTCGGCGTGCCGAAAGGCGGCTGCAGTTCATTTGGGCTGCGCTGGAAGTCTTCTCGGACAAGGGCTACGCCTCGAGTTCGGTCGCGGACATCTGTACCACTGCGAGCCTTGCACGACGACAGTTCTACGACGAGTTCGACAGCCGCGAAGATCTGTTGATCGCACTGTACGACCAGATCCAAAGCGATGCGCGGGACGCGATGCTGACTGCGATCGCTGACGAAAAGCCCGACACACTAGCCGATCTCGCAGAGACGGCGATGACAGCGTTCGTCGAGTCGATCGGCAGCGATCCTCGGCGAGCTCAGATCTCGTACGTAGACATCGTCGGGGTCAGCCTGCGAGTGGAAGCACATCGAGTAGAGCGGCGCACAGAATGGGCCGTGTTCTTCAAAACGACAGTTCAAAATGCCGTGGGTGAGGATTTCGTTCCCCCCGGAGGATACGAAATGGCGTCGACAGCATTCATAGCTCTCGTGCATCAGTGGAGCACTACGCCCACCCGCACGCCCGTCGACGGTCTTGTCAAAGTCATGTCCACGATTCTGAGCGCTCTGATCGGCACCGACACCTCGTCCAGCTGATTCGACCGCGGCGCGCCACACGCTGCAGCGTCTTCCTCGGAACCCTTCTGCCTTCCGGCCCTTCTCCCGCAGGCCGGAATCTTCCTCAGCGGCGGCGCGCGGTGCAGGGCCCCATACAGACTCCAACTGTGGCGAACACCGATGCGAGACGACCATTGCGAGTCCCGTCACATGTGCGCTACCTTGAGGGAAAGTTAGACAACAATGTCTTACACGGAAGATCTGAGAAGAAATGCACAAAGCTGCGCTGCTCCGTCTCACGACAGTGGGCTTCCTCGCTGTCGGAGCATTTTCCATGAATCTCGCTCTTGCACAAGCGGAATCGCAAGATTTCTATCAACCACCCACGACATTGCCGGCAGGGGAGGGCACGATGATCAAGTCCGAGCCTACCCCTCTGCTCGGTCAGATACCCGGCATCCCTGGCACTTGGCCGGGCAATGGCGAGAAGATCATGTACACCTCCACTCTCGTGGACGGAACTCCCGTGGCCACCACGGGCGCAGCCATCACGCCGGCGTTTCCCTGGCGCGGGCCCGGTGAACGACCTACCGTGGTCGTCGCTCCGGGTACGTTCGGCCAGGGCGATCAATGCGCCGGTTCGAAGAACCTTGCGTGGGCCTTCAATATTCAGATCAGCCCTCAGTTGAGCTTGCCCGTCAACTACAACGTCGCCGACGCCGGCTTGCTGCTCACCGCAGGGTTTCGAGTAGTCATGCCCGACTACATCGGACTTGGCACTCCCGGGATTCACACCTACGTCAACAGGGTCGAGCAGGGCAACGCCGTCGTCGATGCCGCGCGCGCCTCGAATCAACTGTGGAATCTGCCTGACTCCACGCCGATCGCGTTCTGGGGCTACTCCCAGGGCGGCGGGGCGAGCGCATCCGCTGCAGAAATCGTCGGCGAGCGGGCACCAGAGCTGCACATGCTCGGTACCTACGCGGGGGCAGCCGATCCCGATCTGCGCGAAGTTCTCCGCAAGGCAGACGGGTCACTACTCACCGGAGCGATCGGGTACACCCTCAACAGCCTGATGGCGAGATACCCCGAGCTAGGTCCGATCTTCGACAAGCGGCTCAACGAGGAGGGAAAACAATGGCTTACGACCAGTGCGACGCAATGCGTGCCGGATACCGGGCTGACATCGTTGGGTACTCGTAGTACCGATTACACCGTCGACGGAAAATCCTTCTCTCAGATCCTCTCCGAAGAGCCGGAACTCGCGGCAGTAGTCGACGATCAACAGATCGGACGCACGACCCCCTCTGCCCCGGTATACCTGCACACGTCCACCAACGACGACATCGTTCCCGCTGATTCCGTTGCAGCACTGAGAGACAGATGGTGCGCATTGGGAGCGGAAGTCGAATACACACAAGACGACATCACGCCGCCATTACTACCGGGGTCAACTCTCAGCCATGATTTCGGAACGGCGACCGGAATGCCGCTAGCGGCAAAGTTCCTGTGGGACCGAATCAACAAGGCACCGGTCAACTCAGCGTGCAGTGCCTGACGGGCTGACCGAGAACGCCGATGGCCTGGCCACTGCCGAAAACAAGGAACACCAACCGAAGGGAACGGCAGGGCTGACGTAACTGTTGTTTTGGTACACGGTTTTTGGGGCGGCGCGGCCCACTGGGGCAAAGTCATCGTCGATTTGCACGCCAGGGGATATTCGAATCTCCGCGCCGTCGAACTGCCTCTGACATCACTCGCTGACGATGCCGAACGCACGCGCAAGATGGTCGAGCAGATTCAAGGCCCTGTTCTGCTGGTCGGTCACTCCTATGGCGGTGCAGTCATCACCGAAATGGGGGACCTCCCCAACGTCGTCGGGCTGGTGTACATCGCAGCGTTTGCACCCGATGCCGGCGAAAGCCCGGGCGGTATCACCCAACAGAACCCACCCGCCGCTGCCGCAAATCTGACACCGGACTCCGACGGATACCTGTGGATCATTCAGGAAAAGTATCGCGAAAGCTTCTGTCAGGATCTCGACGTCAATGACTCACTGATCATGGCAGTTACCCAAAAAGCACCATTGGCAAGTACTTTCGGTGACGCGGTTACTGCACCGGCGTGGAAGGTCAAGCCGAGCTGGTACCAGGTCTCCAGTGAAGATCGAATGATCCATCCCGACAACGAGCGCATGATGGCTGGGCGAATGAACCCCCGCAAACTCGTCGAGCTGCCGGCTGGGCACGCATCCTTGGCGTCGCAGCCGTCAGCGGTAACCGACTTGATCGTCGACGCGCTCAGCGACATTCAAGTCTGACAACCCGATCACTCATCCCCCGAGCGGCAGGTCCCGGCCCGCTCGGGGGGTATCGGACCGAACCGGTACGCCACACGGAGAGCAGAGAATTGCTGAGCGAGCATGGATACAGCGTTTTCTGCATCAGATTGAACGCTCTTTTCGCAACCCGCCAACCTGGATTGACCAATGCACGAGTCTGCGACGCACTTCGCCAGCAGGGGTATCGCATATCGACGCCCTACCTTTCTCAACTTCGCACCGGGGTTCGCCGCGCCCCGTCAGCGACTGTGATGCATGGCCTCGCACAGTTCTTCGGTGTCACAACCAGCCACTTCTTCGACAGCCGAGGCGATTCAGGAACTGAAGACTCGCGACACTCGGATGCCTTGCTCATTGCCCAGTTGTCGGATGAACCGGTGAAGCATCTTCTCGGACTGACAAACGCTTTGTCGTTTGATTCCCAGGAGATGCTGATTTCGTTAGTTGATCGGTTACGGGGATCCGACAGACTGGCGAGCCGCAAGTCAAGATCGCAGTGAATGTCGACTCTGCAGCGTCCAAGCCCACGCATCGATAGGCCCCCGCCCAGGCAGGCAAGGCAAGGCAAGCGAACGCAAGGACATGTTTCGTGGTCTGACCAACATGTTCAGCAGGTGTGTAGATCGGCAGGCTAGGTGGATGACCTCTCCCATGCCCTTCGGGGCCCTGACGGCCCCGAACAGCGCAACTCGAACGCACAGCAGAATGTCGCATGCTTCCGAGCGAGGTGTAGCCGGCGAGCCGTCGAGGATTCACTCGCGAGTGAATCGGCGCACGCTGTTCGCAGGGGCGGCGGCACTCGCAGCCGCAGTCACACCCGCTGCCCCTGCAACTGCTACCGCAGTCACCGGCGTCTCTTCAGCTTCCCCCGCGCGACCGGACTACCTTCTCGTTCACGGTGGCAGCCATGGAGGTTGGTGTTGGCGCAAACTCGCGCCGATGTTGCAACGCGGCGAAAACCGAGTGATCACTCCGACGATCACCGGCGTAGGTGACCGATCCCATCTCCTCCATGCAGAGTTGAGCTACGACGACGCTGTCAACGACATCATTCGGACGATTGAAGCAGAGGAGCTCACAGACTTCGTACTGGTCGGCCACAGCATCGGTGGTGCTTACATAACCTCGGTGGCTGACCGGATGCCTGAGAAGATCCGTCGATTGGTCTACCTCGACGCTGTCGTCATCGAAAACGGTGAGACAGTGCTGTCCACAATGCCACTCGGCAGTCAGGAGGTACTCCGAACGCTTGTCGCTGCCACCGGCGGGCACGCTGTACCCGCCCCGACAGATCCCACGATGTTCGGTCTCACCGATCGAAATGACATCGATTGGGCGAAAAGGCAACTCACTGCGCACCCATGGTCGACCTGGAGTGACACAGTCACTCTCACCGGTCCGGCTGGAGCTGGACTTCCACGGCACTACATCGACTTCACCGAGCCCGCCTTCCCCGACATCCAAGCGTCGAAGCAGCGGGTGCTGAACAACTCGCGCGAGTGGCAACTCGATCGGATCAACACCGGGCACGACGGGATGATCTCCGCTCCCCGAGCAGTCGCCAAGCAGATATTGTCCTACGACCGCTGACTCGATCAGCGGCGAAACTATCGACGATTCAGATTGGACGCCACTCGAAATGCAGCGCGAAAACATTGCTCCACAACTCATTACGGGTAGGTTCGGATACAACGCCGCGGTCAGAATCAGCGCACCTTCGGAGTTTCTCTTCGTATCGGGGCATGAGGGACGAGGCAGCGTGGACACACGCGGAGGCGTCGGCGACTTCAGAGCCCAAGTTGCAACGACTTTTGTCAACATCGACCGCACCCTCGAAGTTGCGGGCTTCAGTTTCAGAGACGTAGTACAGATCCGCATCTTTGTCAGAGACATAGCTGCTGCAACCTCGAACTACGATGTTGTTCTCGATGCCCTCGAAACCTACCAATGCTCACCAGCCAGCTTGATGGCTGAGACTACCGGGCTGTCCGACCCGGCAATGCTGGTCGAGATCGAAGCTGTGGCAGTCCGCTAGGGCACCTCGAACGAAATTGACGGATATCTCCAATTCCGCAGAGCGGTACTCATATTCGATCTCACGGATGAATTTCTTTTCGGCAAGCGAACGTAATGGAGGAATAGTCGTGGCGCAGCAATACACTTTCGTTCTCGTGCATGGAGCTTGGCATACCGGGGAGCACTGGGCACCAGTGGCGAAACACCTGCTTGCAGTCGGCCATCGCGTGTACACGCCCACGGTCACGGGGTTCGGGGTATCACAGATGAGTGTCCGACACGCGGACGGTGTCGAGTCGATCGTTCGGTACATCACCGAGCGAGACATCACGGATTTCATTCTGGTGGGACACAGCTTCGGCGGCACGGTCATTTCCAAGGTCGCAGAGGTATTTCCTGACCGCATTCGACGACTTGTGTATTGGAACGCCTTTGTTCCAGCGAATGGCAACAGCATCAACGACGAGTCCCCTGCTCACTATCGAGAGATGGTGCGCGAAGGAGCGGTGGATGGAATGTTCTCCTTGCCTTGGAACGTGTGGCGAGAAGCGTTCTTGAACGACGCCGATCACGAGACAGCCATGAGCGCCTACGAGTCTCTATGTCCGACACCGGTCACTATGTTGGAAGACAAACTTGATCTCACGAAGTTCTACGAACTCGTCAACTCCGGGACGATGAGGACTTCCTACCTGAACTGCACGGAAGACACCGCAATGCCCCACGGCGAGTTCGCTTGGCATCCACGATTTTCGAGCAGACTCGGCCTGTGCAGGATCGTTCAGATGGCAGGAAGCCACGAAGCGATTTTCACTACACCAGCGACCCTCGCCGAGAAGCTGGTCGAAGCCGGGCGCGACTGACTCGTTCTGTGGGTGCCGATGTGCCGCTCCGAGACTACGGAGTGGCACCAACGCCGGCGTCCACCAATGACGCAGCGGGATCCGAAGTCTCCGTCATCAAAGCGATGCATATTTCTGTCAGTCGGTCTGCGAGGTCCGCACGGCGCCGAACGCTTCCGATACGGATAGCGTTGCCGATCAACGTCATTGCTGCACTCACGGTGAACTTCGCCTCGGTGGCATCCAAGCCGGGGCGAACTTCACTGAGCGCTCTAACCCACAGCTCCAGGTAGTCCCGCTGAGCTTGGACACATGCCTTTCGGGTGTTGTCGGGAAGCTCGGCGAGTTCCGTCGCCATCAAACCGATGAGGTGTCCGTCTTCCAGGGCAAACGCGATATGAACACCCAAGAGAATGTCGAGCGTCTGGCTCGAATCGCCTACTTGCGACAGGGCCTGCCTCACGGCAAGGTCACGTCGGTCGAAACCACGGGTGATTGCCGTGGACAGAATGTCGAGCTTTGTATCGAAATGGTTGTACACGTTCTGGCCTGTCGTCCCGCAGGCCGCGCCGATGTCCTCGTTGCTCACCGTTCGATACCCGCGTTCGTCGAACAGTTGAATCGCCGCAGTCAGTAGTTGTTCGCGTCGCGAAACGGGTATGGAGATGACCTCTGTGCGCGCAGCGGGAACGTCGGGGTCCGCAGACCCGATGGGGGACAGGGAAACACGCGCCGAAAGGTCGAACAGCAGTGCCTCCATCTGGCGGGGAGGCATCGAGATTCGGTGACTTGACGAACTGCTGAACACTGCAAGGATCGAGTACGCCAGCAGCCGACTGTCGGAGTCGGAAAGGTCAGACCTGTGCGCTTGCACCAGCTCCGAGATGCGAGAGGTACTGAACCGCAACTTCTTACGCAGCATCTCTCGTTGGTCGTCGTCCAGATACCTGGCTTCACGCTGCCACAACAGCGGCAGCCCGCGGCGCTCGACCGACGTTGCCGACAGCGTTGTCAGCAACGTGTACAGATCCGTTGCACCGCCGACAGATTCATTGAGAGACTCGATCCCGGCCAGAACCGCGTGATAGAGCAGGCTGTTCTTGTTTCGATAATGGCGATAGAGCGCGGACGTCGTGATGTCCACACGAGCGGTGACATCCGAAACAGAAATGTTGTGATACCCGTGCTCCCGGAACAGCTCGCTTGCTGCTGTCAATATCTGTTGCTTACGGTCGCGGGGTCGACGGACGGCAGTCATCGGTTCCCTTTCACGTGGCACGCCGCCATCCTATCGTCGATTCGGTCATTGCGTCAGATTCACAAAGCGAGTGTACTCGCATGAAGACGACTCATAACCAGAAAAGTCCAGTTACCTACTATTCTGCACACTCGGGAACCTCAGGTAGCTACTTTCGACTCGTAGCTTTCCAGACGATCTCCTTGTCACGCTCGGGGTTGGCGAAAATCAAGGTTCCGAACGCAAACAGGACCGCAACCAATCCGAAGGCCTGGAACGCAGTGGCATAGCCCGCAGCCGGAGTATCGGCAGCGTCGACGATCCGCCCGGTCACGTAAGGGCCGATCAAACCCCCGATTCCCATCATTGCCATGAAAACTCCGAGCGTTCCGGCTGTCTGCCGGGGCGGACATATTTCGGAGATCGTGGCGATGATCAGCGGATAGCCGGACGCGAGGAACCCGTATCCGACCGAGACGATCGCGACCGCCAGCGCGGGGGCCGACACGTAGGGCAGGAACACCATGATCATTCCGCTGACGAGCACACCCACCGAGGGAACGATTATTCGAATCAGGCGGGACGTGGCGCCGCGAGAAGTCAGACGATCTCCGGAAGAGGAGAGGATCAACATCAAGATCAGGCCCGCAATGCTGGGGAATGCGAACATCGAACCAGCCTGCAGTCGGCTGTATCCCAGGCCCACTTCGAAGTACGACGGAAGCCAGGTCAGCACAACCGCGACGATGGCGTATATCGCCATCACCAGCATTGTGCAGCTGATGAACGTCCGCGTTCGGAAGATGCGTATCCACGGCACCGCCGGCTCGTCGGTCTCGGCTGCACCGGCTCCCGCCTCTTCTCGTCGCTTTCCACTACGGATATAGGGACCCTGCGACCACAGGGGCAGCCAGAGCACGCACCACAACACGCCGAGCACCGCCATGCAAACCACGGCCGCACGCCACCCCCACGTGACCGTCACGAAGGCAAGCGCGGGAGCCACGGCAATCTTCGCCAGCGAGGCCGACCCGGCGAGAAGCGCACCTGGAAGTCCACGTTTCGCCGGCGGATGCCAGGAGAACGCGGCGGTGTGCGTCAGGGGCCCGCTCGGCCCCTCAGCCAAACCCAACAGCATCCGACTGACCACCAGCACAGCAAAACTCGCCGTGATGACCATCGGGAGCATTGCCGCCGACCAGAGCAAGGCCAACACCGCCAGCGCCCATCTCAGTGTCGTTATTCGGGCAATCGCTCCGGAAAAGAAACCGCCGATCGTGAAGGTGAGGAAGAACAAGCTACCCACGAGACCGATCTGGGATGCTGTCAACCCCAACTCCTTGGACAACGGTTGGGCAATGATGCCCAAAACCGCTTTGTCGCCCCAGTTGATGACGGTCAGGAAGACCAGCAGCGAGGTCAAACCCCAAGCACGGCGACGTGATTCGGGCGGTGCGGGCACTGCTGTCCCCGAAGATGCTTGTTGGTGTGTTGCCACTTGACGAGGCGTTGCCTTGGGTGTGGTCCGGGGTGTTGTCACTGTCGGATCCTTCGAGGAGACGGTTTGATCAACGGGCACTGCCAACGCAGTGCAGGGGCAGACTTGTCGCTTGGTTTGGTGACACTTCGAGTTCACATCGATGTTTGGAATCGAGATCCATCACGCTCTTCTTCCGCAGAGAAGACACGTCAGTTGGCCATTCCTTGAGAGAAAACCACCGAATAGCACTGCCAGATAAGCAGAAACAGACAGTTCGATGCCCGCCTCCCTCAGGTCGAAATTTTCCGTTCAGCCATCCGTGCGCGGGCATTTCTCATGCAATGTCGCTTCAGGGAATTACTTGGGATTCACTTTGAGCTATTTTCCCTACTGTGTCAAGGGTCACTTCGAACTACCGACGACACTGGTGACCTTGCCGAAAGGCCAGTTCCCTCGAAACCCAACCGCACGATGCCCCAACACGTGCGGTGACAATCGACAGCTTCCGGCACCCCAGAGTGTCCGTCACTCGCCACCTACGCCCCATCCTGCCAAGGTTGCACGCAACTGTGAACGCATTGGAATAGCGCTTGACCAGCTGTGACAGCGAAGATGCTTGACATACATACTTTTAAGGCCTAAAAGTGAATCATCAGTAATTGCGAATGAAACTCCCGGAGCCACGACGCCTCGGGATATCGCAGCGCCGGAGCAACCACCGGCCTGGACTACCGCCAATTACGTTTCGCTACAACACTCTTCACTCGAAAGGGAACACCGTGGGAAATGGGATCGCGGGAACTGGGACCGTGGGTAACCTGGAGGGAAAGGTCGCTCTCGTATCCGGGTCGGGACGTGGGATCGGTCGAGAAATCGCACTCAAATTCGCCCGCGAGGGTGCAGCGGTGACAATCAACGACTTGGATCCCGAAGCTGCTGCACAGACCGAGCACGACATCAAGGCGGCCGGCGGGCAAGCAGTCAGCGTAGTGGGTTCAGTGTCCGAGGACGGTTTCGCGGAGCGATTCGTCAGCACTGCGGTCGAGACCTTCGGTGGTATGGACATCATCGTCAACAACGCCGGATATACCTGGGACTCGGTGATTCAGAAGATGACCGACGAGCAGTGGGACACCATCGTGGACGTGAATCTCAAAGCGCCGTTCCGCATCCTGCGTGCGGCGCAACCTTTCATCAAAGCCAACCCGACCGAATACCACCGCAAGGTGGTGAACGTGTCGTCGGTGTCGGGGTACTACGGGAACGCCGGCCAATCCAACTACGCCGCCGCCAAAGCCGGACTGATCGGACTGACCAAGACTCTTGCCAAGGAATGGGGTCGGTACAGGGTCAACGTCAACGCAGTGGCCTTCGGACTGATCATCACGAGAATGACCGAGGTGTCCGCGGACGCGAACGCGACGTTGACGATCGACGGCCGCGAGATTCGCGTCGGCGTCAACCCTGATCGCTTGGCCGTCGCGTCGAAGATGATCCCATTCGGCCGAGGCGGCAATCCGGTGGAAGCCGCGGGGGCGGTGTACCTGCTGTGCACTCCCGAATCGGACTACATCAACAGCCAGTGCCTCGTCGTCGACGCCGGACGCGTCTGACCCAAAACACGTCATCTCACCACAAATCTTCAGGAGCGCATCATGAAACGTACCGTCTATGCCCCCGAGCACGAGGCATTCCGCGAGACCATCCGGACCTTCATCGCCAAGCAGGTGACGCCGAACTACCCGGAGTGGGAGAACGCGAATCAGGTACCGCGTGAGTTGTTCAACCAGCTTGCAGAACTCGGCGCGACGAGTTTCGACATCCCCGAGGAGTTCGGTGGCGCCGGGCCCACCAGCTTCAAATTCCAAGCTGTCATCCAAGAGGAAACAGCTCGTGCAGCAGTAAGTTTCGGACACTACGGAGTGAGCATCGGCATCGTGCTGCCGTACCTGCTGCGCCTTGCCGACGACGAGCAGAAGCAGCGGTGGCTTCCAGGCGTGGCGAGCGGCGAGACCATGCTCTGCATCGCCATGACCGAGCCGGGAACCGGATCGGATCTGGCAGGCATCAAGACCACGGCGCGCCTGTCCGAAGACGGCACCCACTACATCCTCAACGGTGCCAAGACCTTCATCACCGGTGCCCGCAACTCGGAACTCTGCGTCGTAGCCGCTCGAACCTCCGCGCCGTCCGAGGAGGACCGACGCTTCGGACTCAGCCTCCTGGTAGTTCCCACCGACAGTGTCGGCTTCAATTTCGGACGCAAGCTCGACAAGATCGGTATGAAGTCTTCCGACACCAACGAACTCTCGTTCACCGATGTTCGAGTTCCGGTCGAGAATCTCCTCGGCGAGCAGGACAAGGGATTCTCCTACCTCGGCCAAAACCTCCCCCGCGAACGACTTTCCATCGGTGTCGGCCAGACCGCATGTGCGGCCGCGGCGATCGAGTTCGCGTCGGAGTACGTCCGCCAGCGTCAAGTCTTCGGTAAACCTGTTGCATCCTTCCAGAACACCAAGTTCGTTCTTGCCGAATGTGCTACCGAAGTCGCTGCCGCGCAGGCACTGGCGGACAAGGGACTCGATCTCGACGACTCCGGAGAACTCACCGCCGCCGATGCTGCACGCATCAAGCTGTTCTGCACCGAGATGGCAGGCCGCGTGATCGACAAGTGCCTACAACTGCACGGCGGCTACGGGTACATCCTCGAATATCCGATCGCTCGCCTGTACGCCGACACGAGAGTCTCGCGCATTTACGGCGGTACCAGCGAAGTCATGAAGACCATCATCGCCAAGGACATCGGTCTCTGATCTCCAACCGACTCGGACACAGGAGCTTTCATGCGTGATGCAGTCATTGTCGATGCGGTACGGACACCGATCGGCAAACGTGGTGGCGGGTTGTCCACCACGCATGCAGTCAATCTGTCAGCGCACGTTCTGCGCACGCTGGCAGAGCGAACCGGGCTGGACCCCGCAATCGTCGACGACGTGATCTGGGGTTGCGTCGGAACCCTCGGCATGCAGGCCGGCTGTATCGCCCGGTCGGCAGTACTCGGTGCAGGATGGCCCGAACATGTCCCTGGCGTGACAGTCGACCGTCAATGCGGCTCTTCGCAGCAGGCCGTACACCAGGCGGCAGCGGGCGTGATCTCGGGCCAGTACGACGTCGCAGTCGCGGGCGGAGTCGAGATGATGAGCGTCATCCCGCTCGGCGCGGCTGCGCGTGCCGGCGACTACGGGCCGATGCACGGTCCACTAGTGCTGGGGCGCTACGACATCGAGCGATTCAACCAAGGACTCGGCGCTCAGATGATCGCCGACGAGTACGGCATCAGTCGCGCCGACATGGATCGACACGGCCTCGACTCGCATGCCCGAGCTGCTGCCGCTGTCGACGCCGGCCGTTTCGCCGGCCAGATCGCTCCGGTCGCGGTCACCGACGCCGAAGGCGCCACCCGGATCATCGAGGCGGACGAAGGTATCCGTCGCGGCGGGACCATGGAACGCCTCGCCGAGCTGCCGGCAGCGTTCGAGGGAACCGAGATCACGGCGGGAAACGCTTCCCAGGTTTCCGACGGGTCCGCCGCGCTCCTCGTGACGACCAGTGACGTTGCGCGTGAACACGGTTGGACACCGATCGCCCGCATTCACACTGCGGTCGTGACCGGTACCGATCCGGTGAGCATCCTCAAGGGCCCGATCCCGGCAACGGCGTTGGCGCTGAAGAAGTCCGGGTTGACGCTCTCCGACATCGGCACGTTCGAGATCAACGAAGCATTCGCCGCCGTGTCGCTGGCCTGGTTGCGCGAGACCGGAGCCGACTATTCGCTGATGAACCCCAACGGCGGCGCCATGGCCATCGGGCATCCCGTGGGAGGCTCCGGCGCGCGGTTGATGACCACGATGGTGCACCACATGCGTGACGAGGGAATCCGTTACGGCTTGCAGTCGATGTGTGAGGGCGGCGGCATGGCCAATGCCACCATCCTCGAGTTGCTCTGAATGCGCCTCACACACAACGAATCAACCACCAATCCACGAAGACCAGTAATCACAAGGGAGCACCGATGAGTCGCAAAGTACTAGTCGCCGGGGTCGGAATGATCCCGTTCACGAAGCCAGGGCGCAGCGAGCACTACTACGAGATGGGCGCGAAGGCCATTGTCAACGCACTCGCGGACGCCGGAATCGGATTCGACAAGATCGGGCAGGCCTACGCCGGCTACGTGTACGGGGATTCGACGAGTGGCCAACGCGCCATCTACGGCGCGGGTATGACCGGAATTCCGGTTGTCAACGTCAACAACAACTGCGCGAGTGGCTCGTCCGCGCTGTGGTTGGCCAGACAAGCCGTCGAGTCGGGCGTCGTCGAATGCGCACTCGCCGTTGGCTTCGAGCAGATGCAGCCTGGCGCTTTGGTCAACCACTGGGGAGACCGCCCGGCTCCGATGGAGCGACACGCGGAAGTCCTCGACCGCACCTACGGCATCGACCCCGCCAACCCGTCCATGGCGATGCAGTACTTCGGTGCCGCTGCGCAGGAGTACTCCAAGCGGTACGGGGTCTCGCCGGATCTGTTCGCGAAGATCTCGGTCAAATCCCGCAAGCACGCTGCCAACAACCCGTACGCGGTTTTCCGTGAGCCGGTCACCGAGCAGGAAGTGCTCGAATCAAAGGCACTGTACGGCGGGCTGACTCGTTTGCAGGCCTGCCCGCCCACCTGCGGAGCCGGCGCCGCCATCGTATGCAGCGAAGATTTCGCGCGTGCCCACGGCCTCACACCGGGCGTGGCGATCGCAGCTCAAGAGTTGGTCACCGACTTTCCCAGCGTCTTCACCGACGACGACGTCTTCAAAGTGGTCGGTGCGGACATCACTCGAGTTGCTTCGCAACGGATTTACGAAAAGGCCGGAGTGGATCCACGCGACATCCAGGTCGTGGAATTGCACGACTGCTTCTCGGTCAACGAGGTGCTCTCCTACGAGGCCCTCGGATTGGTCGACGAAGGGTGCTCCGAGAAGTTCATCCTCGACGGCGACAACACCTACGGCGGCCGGATTGTAGTGAACCCCAGCGGTGGTCTGCTGTCCAAGGGGCATCCGCTCGGCGCCACCGGCTTGGCGCAGTGTGCGGAACTGGTGTGGCAGTTGCGCGGCACCGCCGACGCACGACAGGTCGACGGAGCAAAGCTTGCACTGCAGCACAATCTCGGTCTCGGCGGCGCCGGCGTCATCACGCTCTACGAAAAGGTTGCTTAGCAACCACTTCCGCCAACACGTCAACACCGCCGCGCCGTAGCTCGGCGCGAAGAACGAAAGGAAACATCATGGGACAACTCGACGGACGCGTTGCCATCGTCACCGGGGCCGGCGCAGGCCTCGGTCGCGAACACGCATTACTCATGGCAGCCGAAGGCGCCAGCATCGTGGTCAACGACCTGCGCGGAGCACAGCAGGTGGCAGACGAAATCGTCGCTGCCGGCGGCTCGGCCATCGCGGTAGAGGGCTCGATCGCGGAAATGGCCGTCGGTGAGAAGCTAACCGACGCAGCAGTATCCACCTTCGGAAACTTGCACTCGGTGGTCAACAACGCCGGTATCATCCGTGACGCGATGCTGTGGAACATGACCGAGGAAGAGTTCGACTCGGTCATCGCTGTACACCTCAAGGGAACCTTCTCTGCTACCCGCGCCGCCGTGAGATATTGGCGCGACCAGTCGAAGGCAGGCGTGCAGGAGACACGCAACCTGGTCAACACCAGTTCCGGATCCGGACTGCACGGCAACTACGGGCAGTGGAATTACTCCGCCGCCAAGGCCGGTCTGGCCATCCAGGCAGTCAACGCCGCTCGCGAATTCGAGCGATTCGGCGTCAAGGCCAATGCCATCGCTCCCGTGGCGCGCACCGAACCTGTCAAAGCCACGCCCGGCATCAAGGATTTGGTCGGTGAGCCCGTCGACGAGTCAGTCTTCGATCGCTACAACCCCGCCAACTGCTCGTCACTCGTGGCCTACCTGTCGAGCGCCGAGTGCGCGTTCAACGGACAGGTTTTTGCCGTCTACGGCGGCTATGTGGGTCTCTACGGCGGCTACTCGATCGCCGACGAAATTCGTGAGGACCGGCAGCTCGACATCGGAGAACTGACAAAGCTTCTCGGCGACGACGCCTTCCTCAAGTCGGTCGAGACCCGGCGCGCCGGCATCCCGAAGATCGAAGGAGAAACCAAGTGAGTTACACGTTTCCGCTCGACTACAGCAAGGTCCAGGAATTCGTCCGGGCCGTGAAGGCAAACCCAGAACAGCATGCCGGCGAGGATGCGGTGATCCCGCCGACCATGCTCACCAGCGGCCGAATGATCTGGGAGCCCGCAGACCAATCCGGTTTCGCCAAGCTCGGATTCGACCGTCGTCGCATCCTCCACGGTGAGGAGGAGTACATCTTCCACGGCCCACTTCCACGAGCCGGCCAGAAGCTGACCGCCGAGACAACTGTCGGTGACCGCTTCGAAAAGCCCGGAAAGCGCGGTGGTGTGATGACCTTCGCGAAGATGATCACCGAGTTCCGTGACGAGTCCGGAGAACTGATCGCGACGCAGAACAGCACGATCATCGAGACCGCCACAACGGGCGGCAAGGAGGAGGGGAAATGACGACCACGACCGAAACCGTCGTAGCCGGACAACAGGCCGAGAGCAAGACTTTCCCTCCACTGACTCGCACCGACTTCGTCAAGTATCAGGGTGCCTCGGGTGATTTCCATCCGTTGCACCACGACGACACGTTCGCCCGTGAGACCGGCTTCCCGTCCGTGTTCTCCGTCGGCATGCTTCAGGCAGGCATGCTGGCCAGCTACGTCACCGACTGGCTGGGTGTCGAGAACCTGCGTCGGTTCAAGATTCGATTCGCCGACAAGGTCTGGCCCGGTGACGAACTCACCTGCTCTGCTGTCGTCGTCGACACCTACGAGGCCGAGGACGGTCGACGTGCTCGTGTCGAACTTGTCTGCGCTCGTCAGAACGGCGTCAAGGCCCTCGTCGGAGACGCGGAATTCCTGATCGATTAACTCGAGGTCGGGGTGTCGATTCGTCGGCATCTCGACTATCCGCCGTCAGCACCACCCGACTCGAGGAGCACGCCAGCCCATGCATCTGACCCACCTTCTGCACAGGGCGGTTCAACAACAGCCGCACCGACCCTTGACCGTCTGCGAGCATCGCGAGCGCAACGCCCCACAGATCGCGAAGCGAGTCGCCAGACTCGCCGGAGCCCTGCGAGAGCGTGGCGTGGGTCCGGGCGACCGGGTCAGCATCCTGGCGTTCAACTCCGACCGTTACTTCGAGTCGTTGATGGCGACGTGGTGGATCGGCGCTGTCGTCAATCTCGTAAACCGTCACGGTTCCGTCCGTGAAGTCACCGACGCGGTCACCGGAGTCGGCAGCGCTTTTGTACTCGTCGACGAGGAATGCCGGCTACTGGTGACCGGACTCGACGCCACTGTCACGCTCGTCTACATGGGCGACGAGCCGGCTCCCGCCGGAATGGCTGGTTTCGAAGACCTGATCGTCGAAGGCCCCGAGGTCGAGGACGTGCGTGCCGGCGGCGACACCTTGGCCGCGCTGATCTACACCGGCGGAACCACCGGCACTCCCAAAGCCGTCATGCACTCTCATCGCAGTCTCTCCACCGCCCTGCTCGGCGGTACCGGCTTTGCCCGGTCCTGCGAGATCGGTGGCATAACTCTGGTGATGGCTCGTCTGTTCCACATTGCCGCATTGCTCGGCATGATGGCCCAGACCGTGGTCGGCGGCACAGTCGTGTTCGCCAACCGCTTCGACGCCGGCGACGTGCTCGGCCTGATCGCGGGCCGTCGGGTCACCACGATGACCGCGATCCCGAGCATGTTGCAGATGCTCTACAACCATCCGGCCTTTTCGGACACGGACGTCACCAGCGTCAAATCGATTGTGTACGGAGCCGCCCCGATGCCCGCGGCCATCCTGGAACGCGCGATGTCGCGCTTCCCCAACGCGAACTTCGTCCAGGGGTACGGCATGACGGAGACCGCGGTCATCGTCTCCCTGCTCGGATCGGATCACCGGGCCGGTGGTCCTCGCCTGCGCTCGGCGGGCCGTGCAAGCCTGCACGCCGAAATCATCATCGCCGACCGGGAAGGCAACGAGGTGCCACGGGGCACTGTCGGAGAGATCGTCACCCGCGGCGAGCACATCATGCTCGGATACTGGAATCGTCCGGAGGAGACCGCCGAAGCGCTACGCGGGGGCTGGCTGCACACCGGAGACCTCGCGTACATGGACGACGAGGGGTACATCTTCATCGTCGATCGCGCCAAGGACATGATCATCACCGGCGGCGAGAACGTCTATTCGGCCGAGGTGGAGGACGCCGTCGCCAACCACCCCGCTGTGTTGCGCTGCGCCGTCATCGGCCTGCCCGACGCTCAGTGGGGCGAGCGCGTGCATGCAGTGGTGGTCCTCAACCCACAACTGCATGCCACCGCCGAAGAAATTCGCGAGCACGTCAAAACCCAAATCGCAGGGTACAAAGCACCGCGCACGGTTGCCTTCGTCGAAGCACTGACGACCACGGCCACCGGTAAGACCGACAAACGTTCACTGCGCAGCCTCTACACCTAGCCAACCCCGCGTCGTCCGCGGAACAAGGAGACTTCCCATGAAGCGCACAATCTTCGACGATCAGCACGATGCCTTTCGCGAGGTGTTCCGGGGTTTTCTACACAGGGAGGTCGTCCCTGAATTCGCGAAGTGGGAGGAACAAGGTTACGCGCCACGCGAGTTCTACCGCAAGCTCGGAGAATTGGGAGTCATGGGCTTCGACATCCCGGAGGAATACGGCGGCGCGGGGGCGACGAGCTACCGCTATCTGATGATCATCGGAGAGGAAGCCGCGCTGGCCGGTGTCTCATTGGGTAACTACCACGCGAGCGCCGGAATCGTTCTGCCCTACTTGCTCACTCTCGCAAACGAGGATCAGAAGAAGCGCTGGCTGCCCGCCTGTGCGAGTGGGCAGGCCGTGCTTGCCGTGGCGATGACCGAGCCGGGGACGGGTTCGGATCTGGCCGCCATTCGCACCACCGCGAAGCTCTCCGACGACGGAGAAAGCTACATCCTCAACGGCGCAAAGACCTTTATCACCAACGCCTCTCAGGCGACACACATGGTCGTGGTCGCCCGCACCGGCGACCCAGGTGAGAATCGCAGAGGCGGGCTCTCGCTGTTTGTCGTCGACACCGAATCCACCGGCTTCGAAGTTGGTCGCCGATTGGACAAGATCGGTTTGAAATTCAGCGATACCTGCGAGGTCTCGTTCACCAACGTCCGGGTACCGGTCACCGATGTACTCGGCGAGGAAGGAGCGGCCTTCAGCTACCTCGGACAGAACCTGCCCCGCGAACGCCTCGCCATGGCGGCCGGAGGGTGCGCCACCGCAGCCGCTGCCATCGCCCACGCGGTTTCCTACACCAGCGACCGACGAGTCTTCGGAAAATCGGTCGCAGACTTCCAGAACACCAAATTCGTTCTTGCCGAATGCGCTACGGATCTCGCCGCAGGTCAGACAATGGTCGATCACGCCGTCGCACTCGAAGACGCCGGCGAATTGAGTGCCGTCGACGCTGCGATCTGCAAGCTCTTCTGTACCGAGATGGCAGGCCGCGTGATCGACAAGTGTCTACAACTGCACGGCGGCTACGGGTACATCCTCGAATACCCGATCGCACGGTTGTACGCGGACACGAGGGTGTCGCGAATCTACGGCGGCACCAGCGAAGTCATGAAAACGATCATCGCGAAATCCCTGAGCCGGTAGGAGCCCCGATGGACGAACTGTTGCAGCTCACTCACGCAGGCACTGCATACGGCGGGGCACCCGAATTTCGCGGAACCTGCTGTGCCGGTGGCCCAGATCGCGCCTACGGCGGCCATGTCGTCGCGCAGGCCCTGCTCGCTGCGCACCGCACCGTCGACCCTGTACGGTACGTGAACTCGCTTCACGCGTACTTCCTGTCCATGGGTCGACCGGGCGCCGAGGTGCAGTACCGAGTGCGAATCCTCCGAGACGGTGGCACCTATGCACTACGAGAGGTGACCGCCTTCCAGGGCGGCAATGCGCTGCTCTCACTGACCGCATCCTTCAAGAAGGAGGAACTCGGACCCGATCGCCATATTGCGATGCCCCACGTTCCCACACCGGAATCAATTCCGGCACAGAGCGAATCCGTTGATCGATTCTGGTCGGGCATCACGTCCTCGGCCATTCGCCAGGCAGTGCAGGTGCGCCCGATCAGCGGAGATTCGGCCGACGACGACGCTGCCGACCACGGCGGTGGCAGGGACCGCCGCATGTGGATTCGCATCGCAGGTGAAGTATCGAGCGATCACGGGATGCACGCCGCCGCACTTGCGTTCTGCTCGGACCTCACGCTGGCGCGAACCGCCGCCCTCGGTCATCTCGATCTGATCGGCGGGGGAAGTCCGTCCCAGAAGCTCTTTCTCACTTCACTCGATCACGCCGTGTGGTTCCACCGCCCTTGCCGAACCGACGAATGGTTGCTGTTCGTTCAACGCAGCCCTACGTCGGGGGACGGACGGGGTCTGTCCAGTGGCGAATTCTGGACCCGCACCGGGGTTTTGGTTGCCACGGTCACTCAGGAAGTTCTCATTCGCGAAAAGCACGCTCCCACTTTCGACACGCGGCCGAAGCTCGCCGCGACCATGCAGGCAGGTTAACTACGTCAGGAGTAGATGTGCACGGAATGCCCTTCATGCCAGTATCTCTCGAGTATCCCGACGTTGCGTTCGACGCTGTTCTCGCCGGTTCGGCACGCGCCTACGGAGATCGTATTGCCCTACGGGACGGCGACCAGGCTCTCACTTTCATCGAACTCCACGATCACGCGCTCCGCATAGCGCAAGGACTGTCCGACAGGGGCATTCGACCTGGCGATCGTGTAGTTCTCCTGATGCCCAATTCCCTGTGGTACCCGGTCGCCTACTTCGGAATTCTGTGTGCCGGCGCCGTGGCATGCCCGGTCAACCACACTCAGCCGACGGAAACACTGCGAGAATTGTTGGCAGAGTTCTCGCCTCGTGCCGCGGTGGTTCACCCGTCCAGTGTGGCGGCATTCCGTGCGGCACAGAACTCGGGGCTCGAATTCACCGTCGTCGCTCCCCCGACCGCGGCGGCCCCGGCGAACTGCCCGTCGCAAGACAGCGCAATCAGTGACGTCGATCTCTCTCATCTTCTCGAGTCGCCGGCCCTCACCCGAAAACTGGCGAGTTCACAAGGCGTCGCACATCTTCAGCTCACCGGCGGCACCACAGGCCGCTCGAAGGGCGTTCAGGTTCTGCACCGCAATCTGGTGGCCAGCACGATACAGACCACAGCGTGGCGTAGCTCGTCTCTTCCGGAAAGCGACGAAGCCGGTGGCATTCGGATGGTTCCGGTACCCACTGCTGTACACGAGAATTCGGAGCGAATGGGCGAGGGCGTCATTGCCGTCGTCGCACCGTATTTTCACGGACTGGCTCTCGTCGGACAGTGCAATCACGTACTTGCCGGTACCACCACCCTCGTACTCGGCAGGTTCGATCCTCACGAGTACCTCGCAACCATCGAGCGCCACAAGATCGACAGACTGATCGGCGCACCGGCGTTCTACCACCTACTCCTCGAGGCCTCGACCAAATCGACTCACGATTTGAGTTCGGTGCGTTCGGTGTTCTCAGGTGCTGCACCCATCGACACGACCACGTTGCGTCGCATGGGCGAGACATTCTCGAACGCGAAGGTCATCGAGGGTTACGGACTCAGCGAGGCGACAACCATTCTCACCAATCAACTCAACAACCCAGATGCGCGATCACCGATCGGCAGCGTAGGCCTACCGGTCTTCGACACGCGAATATCATTGCGAGACATGGAAACCGAAGAGGAAGTCACAGCCGGTGAAGTCGGCGAGATCTGGGCGAGTGGACCGCAAGTCACCGCCGGGTACTTCGCCGCACCCGAACTGACCGCGCTCCAATTTCGTGACGGTTGGCTCAAGACCGGCGACTTGGGCAGATTCGACAGCGATGGAAATCTGTATGTCGTCGGCAGGAGCAAAGACATGATCATCTACAAGGGGTACAACGTATATCCGGTTCAGCTCGAGGAGGTGCTGTGCTCCCACCCCGGCGTCGCGCAGAGTGCGGTGATCGGCAGGCCCAATGACGAAGTCGGGCAGATCCCGGTGGCCTTCGTCGTAAGATCGCCGGGCGCGGCCAGGGTTTCGGCATCCGAACTCGTGGAATACGTGAGTGAGAAGGTGGCTCCCTACCAGCGCATCCATGCAGTCGAGTTCATCGAGGCGCTACCTTTGACTCCAACGGGAAAGGTGCAGAAGTCGCGGCTCTAGCTCCACCCGGTTGCGGCCAGGGTAGTCAGGTGAGCGGTTTTCCACCCGTCACGCCGATGACTTCCCCAGTGGTGTAACTGGATTCGCCAGAGGCGAGAAATACATAGGCGGGAGCAAGCTCGGCCGGCTGACCTGCCCGCCCGAGCGGAACGTCGTCCCCGAACGTCTCGAACTTCTCCTTGGGCATCGTCGCCGGAATCAGTGGCGTCCAAATCGGTCCAGGTGCAACGGCATTGACCCTGATTCCCTTCCGTGCGACATCGGCGGCCAGCCCCTTGGTGAAGTCGATGATGCCCGCCTTTGTCGTGGCGTAATCGAGCAACTCGGGCGACGGGGACGCACCTTGGATGGACGAGGTATTCACGATCGTCGATCCGGGCTCCATCTGCGCGATCGCTGCTTTGGAGAGCCAAAATAGTGCGTAGAGGTTGGTTTTCATCACACGGTCGAATTGTTCGGTGGTGATATCGGCGATGCCGCCCATCTGCACCATCTGAAACGCGGCGTTGTTCACCAAGATGTCCAGTCCGCCGAGTTCACGCACCGCGGTTTCGACCAAAGCAGAACAATGTTCCTCGCTTCGGAGATCTCCCGGCACCGAGACGGCTTTGCGACCTGCCTCCTCGACCCAGCGAGCGGTTTCCCGAGCGTCCTGTTCTTCCTCGTCGAGATAACTCAGGACAACGTCCGCGCCTTCTCTGGCAAATGCAATCGCGACCGCACGTCCGATGCCCGAATCCGCTCCGGTGACAATCGCACGCCTTCCTTCGAGTCGACCGCTTCCTCGATAGGTGTTTTCACCGTGGTCGGGAGGAGAAATCATGTCTGCGGTGAGACCGGGGTGTGCGATCTCCGCCTGCCGCTCACGCACAGGAGCGGGGAACCGCGTGGTCGGGTCCTGCATTGCGTACTGGTCCGGCATATCGATACTCCTCGGGTGACGCAGTTTCTCGCGGGCTTCTGGATGGATGCACTGCACATGCCTCCTTCCCGCCGAATAGAAATCGAAACCTCGGGGTGGCCGGGATCTCACTCGTCCTGGCGCCGACGATCTCGGTGCGTCGAGCCCACTTGTTCGTTGTGGTTACTACGCGGTAGGTCGGGGTAGCCCGCGTATCGGCGGTGGCTCCGCGACCCGCGGAGCACTCGTCGAGCAGAAGCTGAACATCACGTAAAGCACGCACCGACGAAGGGACGACCCCGATATGAGCAACTCCGAAACCACGTCCGCCTTGATCACCCAGTTACGCATCCTCCTCGGACTGACGCACACCGAGATCCAGGTCGCCGAAACGCGCGTCGCACAGGCCAGAACCGAAGCGGTTCGACGCGAACTCACGGAAAACGCAGAGAACGGCCGTGAAAGGGCGAGTTCCATCGAGTCCACGATTCGCGATCTGGGTGGCGTTCCGGAATTGGTCGGTCCGTTCCTCGGACGCGCGACAGCCGGAGTGAAAGCGATGGTCGAACAGGCTCAGCCCTTCGACGAAGCTGTACTGGGCGACCTTGCGCTCGAACATCAACTCCTCGACCGCTCCCGCTACCTCAAGGCCCTGGCCACTGCCGGCGGCGATCAGACCGTCGCGGCGTTGGCCGACCGCCTCATCGCTGCACACTCCGCGACCGTGGACTGGCTCACGACTGTCTTGGCCGAAGAGGCACTCGGTGGACCGGCAGCTTTGCGCCGCACACCGATGCAAGCTGCCACCGGCGCGGCGATACGGCTGGTCAACGTTCCGGTCTCCTGGTCCACCCGCAGTCTCGACCGTGCCATCGACGCTGTTCGCACCTCACCGCCGGTACTGGGTGAGCTGATCAGCTGGGGCGCATATGCCGGTGACGTGACTGTGAAAACACTCTCGGCCAGTAGGGATGCGGCCATCGCCACGGCTGAGAAGGTCACTCGCCGAGAAGGTGCTGACGGTGCCGCCGACGTCTTCCGTTCGGTACGGAAGTCGAGTGGGCTACTCGACCCCACTGAACTTCCCATCGAAGACTTCGACGAACTCAACGTCACCCAAGCCGTCTCCGCCGTGAAGGAACTGACCGACGCCGCACAGGTGCGGGACATCGTTGCGTACGAGGAAGCGCACAAGAACCGACACGGCGTCGTATCCGCTGCCCAGGCAAGACTCGCAGCGATCGCCCAGGAAGTCGTCGGAATCAACTAGAGCGTTCAATCGACATATCGAGAGTCCGACTCTCGGAACCGCGAGCACTGGACCTCGTGAAAGCGGGATTCGCGGCCAGGGGCACCCGAGACCGTCAAGAAGATGACAGCGGCTCTCGAAGCCCTCTGATCAGTTCGACGCGCGCGGAATCGAGAATTTCCTCGGAGAGCGGGGAACCCTTGGTAGCTCGCGAAAGAACCAGTGCACCGAGCATGGTGGAGAGCCGGAGGAGACCGACAGCTTCGTCGTCGGCAAGAGCTGCGGCAAAATCCCCCACTCCCTCCGTGTACACCCGACGGGCCTCGCTGTCTGCAGGCTCGCGCGCCATGTCGGCGGCGAGCGCAGCAGCGGGGCATCCGTCTGCCGGGTTGTCGCGATGCGCCACCGAGAGATAGGTATCGATCAAAGCTTTTCGGGCGGAGTCACGTTGCCCTGCATACTCTTCGAGTCCCGCAGAGTGCAGCTGAGCCAGTTCCTTGAAGGCGTGGGTGGTCGCTTCGTCGATGAGAGCGTCCTTGGACGCGAACTGCTTGTAGAAGCCACCGTGGGTCAGCCCCGACGCCTTCATCAGGTCGGCGACGCTGAGGTGAGTGCCCTTCTCTCGGAACAGTCGGGCTGCGGTTTCCACGACGCGCCGACGGTTCTCTTCCGCTTGTTGCTGCGATACGCGGCCCATCACAACGCCTTCCAGTTTGGATTTCACTTGACATCTATCCTAGCCGACACTTAGATTTGATTCATAATCTAAATGTCACGAGCAATCACAATACTGGGAGAATCATGGACCTGAACAAGACGGTTGCGGTCGTCACAGGAGCCAATCGCGGGCTCGGACGCCATCTGGCTGCGGGACTCGTCGAGCGCGGCGCAAAGGTGTACGCGGCTGCGCGCAATCCGGAAACTGTCGATCTACCCGGCGTCATCCCCCTGAGGTTGGACGTGACGGACGCCGAATCGATAACCGCCGCCGCGCAAATCGCATCGGATGTGACCTTGCTGGTCAACAACGCAGGTATCTCTACCTCGGCGCCCTTGATCGGGGGCGACATCGATGACATTCGACGAGAGATGGACGTCAACTTCTACGGCCCGCTCGCCGTGATTCGGGCGTTTGCTCCTGTCATCGAAAACAACGACGGCGGAACAATACTCAATGTTCTGTCGGTGCTGTCCTGGTTCCATCCAGCCGCGCTCGGGTCTTACGCGTCGTCGAAAGCAGCGGCCTGGGCGATGACCGACGCCGTTCGAGAAGAACTTGCGCCGCGCAAAATCTCCGTATCGGCACTGCATGTCGCATACATGGATACCGACATGGCCGCTGGCGTACCCGCCGAACAGAAGATCGATCCTGCCGACGTCGCCGCGCAAGCACTGGACGGTATCGAAAGCGGGCTCGCCGAGATCCTCGCTGACGACACCACCCGGTACGTCAAGGGGAGTCTGTCCTCGTCGAACTCCGAGTAAGCAAGGGACTGCAGACTAGTGACGCTTACCCCACCGTTTTGAGGCTGGCCAATCTGCTCAGGATCGGTGCCCGCCAAGCTGCGAGGTCTTCCGGACCGTTCTCTTCCCACAACTCGTACAACTCCGAAGTGTCACTGTCGGAAACTGCACGCTCGAGTGCGGCGAGGACCCAACTCTTCTGCTCCGGGCTCAAGGTGCTGACGTACCCGGCGGCGTCAATTCCATCCAGCTGCACAGGCTTCGGCGCAACGCCGTGCGCAACCGCAAGAATCTCGGCGACGGCAATTGCTGTTTGAGCATCATCGGCATCGAGATAACCGCCATCGGGGTGGCTAGCGTAATCGTCGATGTCGTAGTCACCCGCCTGTACTGCGCTGAGCAGGTCGCCCGCTACGTCGTTGTCGAAAGGTCCTGAACCCCAAGTCCCCATGCTGTCTCTCCGATCCGTACCCGGCGCACCTGTCGTAAAGATATTAGTGAATCACAGGCTTCGGCCAGGACCCTCGGGCTGGAAGTACTGCGTTCGCCGGAAATCGACATCAGCGCAACGGCACGCGAAGGATGCGGTCATCACCGGGGTTGGGGTCGCCGCGTCCGTCGGTGTTGTTCGTCAGTATCCACAGCGACCCGTCCGGTGCGACTACAACATCACGGAGGCGCCCGTATTCGTCGACGAATTGCTCGTCGGCGGTCGCGGGATCGGTCAAGGGCACCGTGCGGAGTCGCTCACCACGAAGATTGGCGATGTAGATCGTGCCGTCGTGGATGGCGATTCCGCTGGGACTGGCATCGTCAGGTGACCATTGTTGGAGCGGGTCGATGAATCCGTCTTCACCCGCAATCCCTTCGACCTCGGGCCACCCGTAGTTTCCGCCTGCTTCGATCTTGTTGAGCTCGTCCCAGGTGTCCTGCCCGAACTCGCTGGCGTACATCGTGCCGTCCTCGGTCCAGGCAATGCCCTGGGAGTTGCGGTGGCCGTAGCTGTAGACAAACGAGTTCGGAAATGGATTATCTAGCGGCACATCGCCATCCGGAGTCATTCGAAGGATTTTCCCGGACATCGAGTCGAGGTCCTGAGCTCTGTCTCGACTACCGGCATCACCGACAGTGGCGTACAGCATCCCGTCCGGGCCGAACGCGATGCGACCACCGTTGTGGTAGTTGGCCGAAGCGAGCCCGTCGAGAATCGTCTCGGCCGGCCCGAGCGCGAATTCCCCCGGAGCACCGATGATGTCGAAGCGTTCGATCCGGTTCTCCCCGTTCGCGGTGAAGTACGCGTACAGGCGGTTTTCACGTGCTGCGATCCCTAGTAAACCGCCCTCACCCCTGGGGCTGACGCCGGCGACGACACCCACCTCGCGGCTGTTTCCGCCGGCGTCGAGTTCGAGGATTCGCGCGCTGTCGCGCTCACTGACAAGTGGTGTATCGCCGTGGAATTCGATCGACCAGGGCGCGTCCAAGCCGTCGGCGACGGTCTCGGGTTCACCGAAGGCCGCGGCGGGCGCCGATCGTGTTGTCGTGCTTGCCTGCGGACCGGGCCCTTCAGGATCCTCGCTACCGCAGGCCGTCAGGAAGGCCGAAAGGAGCACGGCGGCGCCAAGCCCTCGGATCTGTCGTCGTGTCATGGGCGCGCCTCCCGGGTTCAGGCAGTCTTTGCGCCGACGGTAGCGCGCAATCGGCCACACCGGGAGTCCCTTCGAGTACCCCCAACGACCGGGACTCCCTCGCAGGCGACAGGCGTGATGCCCTGGACGGGTGCGCCACGACATGCGCGTCGTCAACAGAAAGAGAACTGACCACCTCATGATTTCCGCCCCGACCGTCGAAGAAACCGGCCGCCTGCCGCTCGTGATCTACGTGCTGGCCGTCGGAGTTTTCTTGATGGGTACAACCGAATTCGTCGTCGCCGGCATTCTTCCCGAGATCGCGGGTGACCTCGGTACGTCGATCGCGAACGTCGGCCTGATGATCACCGTCTTCGCGATCGGAATGATCGTCGGCACGCCGGCGATGGCGATCTTGACACTCAGGTTTCCTCGACGCGTGACCTTGAGCTCGGCGCTGGTTGTTTTCGCGATCGGACACGTCATCGTCGCGCTCTCGTCCAACTTCGGACTCATTCTCGGCGCCCGCTTCCTCACAGCCGTGGCGACGGGCGCATTCTGGGCAGTCGCCGCAGTGGTCGGAGCAAAAGCGGCCGGCCCGGCGTCTTCCTCGCGCGCGCTCGGCATCGTCTTGGGCGGAGGCATGCTCGCGAACGTCATCGGTGTTCCGCTCGGCGCTCTGGCCGGTCAGAGCATCGGGTGGCGTGGTCCTTTCTGGGCCCTCGCCGCCCTCGCACTCGTTGCCGCGGCCGTCGTCCACCGATTGGTACCCGCCGACACCGACTCCGGTGCGGTGCCGTCCTGGCGAGCGGAGATCGCGAGCCTACGGGACGGACGCATCTGGCTCGTTCTGTCCGGTTGCGCCGTCGTGTGCGGGTCGTCGCTGGCGGCGTACAGCTTCATCTCTCCGCTGTTGACCGAGAACACGGGACTTGCTGCGTCGGCAGTGCCGCTAGTGCTTGTCGGCTACGGACTCGGTGCGTTCGTCGGCTCCAATCTCGGCGGTCGACTCGGTGCGAAGCATCAGTACGGGGTCTTGTTCGTCTCGGCAGCGATGACGTTTCTCGTGCTCGGGGCGCTCTGCCTCTTCTCGCACAACGTGATCGTGACGGTGTTTCTCGTAGTCATGCTGGGACTATTCGGCATGTCGACCAATCCCATCCTGATCGGGATGGCTGTGCGTTATGCCGATCAGGCGCCGACGATGGCTTCTGCTCTCAGCACCTCGTCGTTCAATCTGGGCACCGCGGTCGGCTCCTGGATCGCCGGGTTTGCGTTCGCCTCGAGTCTCGGTGCCACTGGGCCGGTGTTGGTAGGCACCGGCGTTGCCGCTCTCTACTTTCTGCCGCTGATGATCCTGTTGCGCAAGGAACGCACGAAGCGCACCACCGTCGAAGTCGTCAACTGACGACCCGATCAACCGTCGCGCAGTTCGTCAGCCGTCCGTCAGCGACCGCTCCGACACGTGAGGCGAAGAGTCCGCATTCTCACTGGCTGCCAACGAGGCGAGTAACTGCATCCGTTCCGCGGACGGCGATCCCGGCTCTGCGGTGTAGATCGTGAGCGTCAACCCCGGCTCGGCGGCCATCTCCAAACCTTCGAAGGCAAGCGTCAGCTCCCCCACGGCGGAGTGGTGAAAAGTCTTGAATCCGGTGCCGTGATGGCGGACGTCGTGCGCGCCCCACCGACGCCGGAATTCCTCACTCCGAGTGCTGAGTTCACCGATCAGATCGTGCAATTCCTTGTTGTGAGGATCTCGCCCAGCCTCGGTTCGCAGAATCGAGACGGTCACCTCGGCAAACTCGTTCCAGTCCGGATAAAACTCGAAAGCCCTATCGTCGAGGAACGTGAAGCGCGCGATGTTCGGGGGCTGCCCCGGCATGTCGTACAGGTCCTTGTAGAAAGCACGCGCGAGTGGGTTGACAGCAAGAAGATCCATGCGACCGTTCCGCACGAAAGCGGGTCCCGCGGTGACTGCATCGAGCGCCCACTGCAGGCTCTGATGGGGCTTCCAGCCCTTCGCATTTCGCCGACGCGGGGGTCTGGCTACCGGGCTTGCCGCGTGCGCGAGATCAAAAAGGTGGGCGCGCTCGGCGTCGTCGAGTCGTAAGGCCTTCGCGATACTGTCGAGTACACCCGGCGATGCGCCGCTGATCGCTCCGCGCTCGAGCCTCGTGTAGTACTCGACGCTCACGCCGGCGAGGGTTGCCACTTCACTTCGACGTAGACCGTCCACGCGGCGGTTCGATCCGGCCGGAAGTCCAACTTGTTCGGGCGTGACTCGGGCGCGCCGCGAGGTCAGGAATTCGCGTACTTGCGCTCGATCGTCCATGCCATCGAGCGTAAGTCAGTGACCGGTAGCGAGGGAGTCCCTCGCAGTACCACTATCGCGTGGGACTCCCGCACGCCGCCAAATCATGATCAGGTTGAAGTGACACGAGAAAACCGATGGTGAGGAGTCACGTCATGCGCGCTGTCGTCATGCATGCCCCCGGCGACGTCCGGGTCGAAGAGATCGAAGCGCCGGTGATCGTCGAACCGACCGACGCGATCATTCGCGTTACAGCCACCTGCGTCTGCGGTTCCGACCTCTGGCCGTACCGCGGCATCGAAGAGCTGAATGGCCCGACGCCGATGGGACACGAATACGTGGGCGTCGTCGAACAGGTCGGCCCCGACGTCAACGACATCGAAGTTGGGGACTTCGTCGTGGGCTCGTTCGTCGCGTCGGACAACACCTGCGAAATCTGCGAGGCCGGCTTTCAGTCTCGCTGTATCCACCAGGTCATGATGGGCTCGGTCGGCACCCAATCCGAATACGCTCGCATCCCGCTCGCGGACGGCACCCTCGTCCCTGTCCACGGAGAGCCGACCGAGCGGCAGGCCCGCAGCCTCCTTGCAGCCTCCGACGTACTCGGCACCGGTTGGTTCGCCGCCGTAGCTGCGGAAGCCGGACCTGGCAAAACGGTCGCCGTCGTCGGCGACGGCGCAGTCGGGCTTTTGGCGATCCTCGCTGCCAGACAACTCGGCGCCGAGCGGATCATTGCCATGTCACGTCACGCCGACCGGCAGGCACTCGCCACACAATTCGGCGCCACCGACATCGTCGAAGAGCGGGGCGACGCGGGCATCGCGAAGATCAAGGAACTCACCGGCGGCTACGGCGCCCACTCGACCGTCGAAGCCGTAGGTACCCAAGAATCGATGATGCAGGCTATCGGAGCTACCCGCCCCGGCGGACATGTCGGCTACGTCGGGGTATCCCACGGCGTCGAACTCGACGGCATGAACCTGTTCTTCGCGACGGTGAGCCTGCTCGGCGGTCCCGCGCCGGTCAGGCGATTCCTACCCGAACTGATCGAGCTCATCATGACCGACCAGATCGACCCAGGCATCGTCTTCGACCTCACTCTCCCGTTGGAGGACGCCGCCGCCGGCTACCGGGCGATGGACGAGCGGCGCGCCACCAAAGTGCTACTCACCCTCTGACCGATACCAAAGGCTCACGAGACAGAACTGGGCTCTACACGCCGGTCGAGGAACGTCTCGGCTACCAACGAGAGGCGCTCTTGGTCGACCGATCAGCATGTTCACTGATCACACCGAATGCGTATGATGCCGAAGGTGAGGACGGGCACTTCAATTGGTGCGCAGCTGCTTTGATCGTAGAGGACGCTACGCGACTGATATGCGCCCCCACCAGCGGAAACCAATTGTACGAGTGAATGTTTCATTGAGAGCGACTCGGCGCTACTTTGTAGCAACGGCACTCGTCTCTACCTACGGTTGCGTACTGAATTCCTTGTGGGGCAGGCTTTCTTGTGTACTGCTGACGAGCCGTATCTGCTGACGAATCGTATTGCTGACGAACCAAGGTCGGAGAACAATGGGTCACTACAAAAGCAACGTGCGTGATATCGAGTTCAATCTGTTCGAGGTGCTCGGGATCGGCGAACTGTTGGATGCCGGCGCTTACGGGGACCTCGACACCGACACTGTGCGCAACATTCTTGCGGAAGTAGCGAGACTGGCAGAAGGCCCGGTCGCCGCGTCCTTCGCCGACGCGGATCGGAACCCTGTCGAATTCGACGCACCCAATCACGCAGTTGTGGTCCCGGAACCTCTACGCAAGACGGTCGAGGCGGTGAACGAGGCCGGTTGGTCGCGACTCGGCCTACCAGAAGGCATGGGTGGTGTTCCTGCTCCTGCACCGTTGGTCTGGGCGATCGGCGAAATGTTGGTCGCGGCAAACGGATCCGCAAGCTTTTTCAACATGGGTCCACTGATGGCGAGCGTGCTCTACACCATCGGGAACGAACAGCAAAAACATTGGGCCAAAGAGGGATTCGAGCGCGGATGGGCCGGGACGATGGTGCTCACCGAACCAGACGCGGGATCCGATGTAGGCGCAGGCCGAACAAAGGCAATCGCGCAGGACGACGGCACGTGGCACATCGAGGGCGTCAAGCGGTTCATCTCCGGCGGCGACGTCGGAGACACGGCCGAGAACCTCTTCCACTTGGTGCTTGCCCGGCCCGAGGGCGCCGGTCCAGGAACCAAAGGTTTGAGCCTGTTCTACGTTCCGAAGTCCCATTTCAACTCGGACACACTTGAACTGGGAGAGCGCAACGGTGTGTACGTCACCGGCGTCGAGCACAAGATGGGCCTCAAGTCTTCCCCAACTTGCGAGCTCACCTTCGGAGCGACGGACGTTCCTGCCGTCGGCTGGCTCGTGGGTGATGTCCACAACGGTATCGCCCAGATGTTCCAGGTCATCGAGAATGCTCGAATGATGGTGGGCACCAAGGCTACCGGAACACTGTCCACCGGCTATCTCAACGCCCTCGAGTACGCAAAAGAACGAATTCAAGGCGCAGACCTCACCGAGCTGACAAACAAGACCGCGCCCCGCGTGGCCATTACGCACCACCCCGACGTCCGACGCAGCCTGGCGATGCAGAAGGCCTACGCCGAAGGCCTCCGAGCGGTCTACCTCTATACCGCTGCACACCAGAATGCCGATGTCGCCGAGTTGGTTTCGGGGGCGGATGCCGAACTGGCGGCGCGGGTCAACGATCTGCTGCTGCCGATCGTCAAGGGCGTCGGCTCCGAGAAGGCCTACGAACTGCTCACCGAGAGCCTGCAGACCCTGGGCGGCTCCGGTTATCTTCAGGACTACCCCATCGAGCAGTACATCCGCGATGCCAAGATCGACACCCTGTACGAGGGCACCACGGCAATCCAGGCGCAGGACTTCTTCTTTCGGAAGATCGCACGCGACCGCGGCGTTGCACTCGCTCACGTAGCCGGTCGCATACGAGAGTTCATCGACAGTGAGGCCGGGAACGGTCGACTCAAGGCCGAGCGAGTCCTACTCGAGACCGCCTTGACCGACGTGCAGGAGATGGCCGGGACGCTCACCGGGTATCTGATGGCTTCCCAGGACCAACCCTCCGAGTTGTACAAGATAGGCCTCGGCTCGGTGCGCTTTCTGTACGCGGTAGGCGACCTGCTCATCGGATGGCGCCTGTTGGTGCAAGCGGAAGTCGCGTTGGCAGCCTTGGACCGTGACGCGTCGGCAAAGGACCGGTCGTTCTATCGGGGCAAGGTGGTGATCGCGTCGTACTTCGCCAAGAACATCCTGCCTATCCTCGCGTCGACCAAAGAAATCCTGGGTTCCCTCGACAACGAGATCATGGAACTCGAGGAAGACGCATTCTGACAACGTGCCACGCGCGGTATGGGTGGTGCGCAACTCGGAATGCTTGCTGCGTGATTCAAACGTGGTCGTGAACCGGCGACGGAATCTTGTTGGAACGGTAAGAGTCTGCGCTCCGGTTCGGCCGCCAGAGACGCCAGTGTTTCGCGGACAACCGGAACGGGAGATGGTCTTGTAGGTGACGAGCACCGGACGACAACCGTTCGTCTGCTGGCAGGTTGAGCCACAGGGACAGTGAGGATGCCGCGTTCCCAAGGGTTGCGCGTATGCCTGACTCGCCGAGAGTCCGGCCGTATCCGTCGACGGCAAAGCGGCCGAACGCGTCGGGCGTGATGTCGGGATACGGCGCATGGGTGTCCGGGTCGATCAGGCGTACGGGCGCACTGTAGGTCAGTGCCGCCAAAGAACGTCCGTGGGTTGTGACCGCATCGGAACCAACGAGGGTATCGAGCGCTTCGTTGACAGAACCCGGTGGGACGTTCCATTCGGTATGGGTTTGCGCTTTGTAGCTGGGCCCACCGAAGAGCTCGGTAGCGAACGATGACAACTGCGCGGTCGGCTCGGATGGCCCACTCTGGTAGATCTCGAACGTCCACGACGGCAACGACACTGGTTCGATGCAGGCTTCCAGAAATGTCTGCAGGCGTTGAAATGCCACGTCGGGGCGCTTGACTCGAAGCGAGTGTGCACCACTGGGCAGCCCGTCGTATGTCACTACCTCGGGCAATGTGATGTCCGGTGTCCGCGCCGTCACAGGTTAGCCAATCGCGAAAGCACTACCCCGGCTGGTTCCTCCGTCGCGTGGCGATAGCCAGTACCGGCCCACAGGTGCATTCGCTCGGGATCTGCCTGCGCAACAGCGGCTTTGCGCATCGGGTTGGTCAGGTGATGGATGGCCGGGTACCCGATGGGCGCTTGTGCGTCGTAGCGATCGATGAACTCGTTCCGAAGCGCCCGTGCAGGACGTCCCGTGAAAGCTCTTGTGACGACCGTGTTCCCGCGGGACGTGTCGGCCAGAGCTGCCTTGTGCGGAGCCGAGGCACCACTCTCCTCGGTGCGCAGCAGCACAGTACCGACCACTGCCGCGTCCGCTCCGGCACGTAAGGCAGCAGCGACGTCGGCGGAGGTCGCCAGTCCACCGGCCGCCAATAGTGGAACAGAGGTGCGATGACGGATTTGTGCGATCAGTTCGGTGATCGGTGTTTCTGCCGGAACCTGCAGGGGAGTGAGCGTTCCGGAGTGTCCGCCGGCAGCCGACGATTGCACGACAAGCAGATCGGCACCGGCGTCGACGGCAAGGAGCGCCTCTGCCTCCGAAGTCACTGTGAGGACGACAAGTGAACCGGCAGCGCGCAGCGCCTTGATGACGCCCGGTGCGGGAAAGCCGAAGGTGAAGCTGACCACCGGAACCGGGCTGGCCAGGAGCAGATCGATCTTGTCCGCGAAATAGTCGTCGTCTTCGACAGGCTCACCGTCAGCCAGTGTGATGCCGTAGCGATCCGCCTCGACCTGGATCGCCCTGGCATAGGCACGGTAGGCATCGACATCGACAGGCACCGGGTTGGGCGCAAAGACGTTGACACCGAACGACACTCCCTCGGCGCGCACGGCGTCGATCTGTTCGGACAGAGCCTGAGGCGTCTTGTACCCGGCGGCGAGGAAGCCGAGACCGCCTGCGCGAGAGGCAGCAGCAACAAGTGCCGGTGTGGAAGCGCCGCCGGCCATGGGCGCTGCGATGACAGGGACCTTCAGGTCGAGATCGGTTGTGAGTGCGCTCATTCGAACATCTCCAGTCCTACGTCGGATAGTGCTCCGGCGGTTTCGTCATCTGACATCAAAAACTACCTCCTCAGTCGAGGTGGCTGTCCGAGGGTCCGCATCGAGATCGGAAGGGAATCGGAACCGCAAAACCGCGGCGGCCACTGCCGCGCCCAGAACGACGGCCGCACCCAACAGCAGAGCGTCGCGATACCCGTCTCGCAGCAACGGAGTGACAACGAGTGGGCCGAGAATCTGACCGACGCTGTATCCAGCGGTTAGCAACGCCACGGCGCGTGGGAACTGCAGGTGCGCGCCGATTGCCAACACAATTGACCCGATACCAAGGAAGGTGACACCGAACAGGAAAGCTGAAATCAGTGCGGGGCCGACGCCTCCGATCACAGCAGGAAGCGCTATGCCCACCGCCTGAATCAACAGGGCAACGAGAAGCAGAGTCGGCCTCGACCAACGCAGGCTGAGCCAAGCCCACAGGGCGCATGAGGGAAATGCGGCCAGACCGACCACTATCCAAGCGCCGCTGCCGACCCATTCTGGAGCGGCGAGATCGATTGCGGCAACAAGGAACGTGCCCGCGATGATGTAGCCGATGCCTTCCAGGAAGTAACTGATGAACAAGGCAGTGAACCCGCGATGGGAACTGGGAGTTCCCGGCGCGTCCGGTGTGATGGTCGGACGCGGTTCCGGCGTCAATCCCCAGGCTGCGACCGCACACACCACTGCAAGGGCCGCAGATGCCAGCCAGGCTGTACTCCAGGTACCGATGACGCGGACGACGAACACGAGGACCCCGGACAGGGCGATACCCAGCCCAACTCCACCGAATCCCCATCCGGCCAAGAATCGGGACTGCCCCCGAAGGTGCGCGTGCAAAGCGCTGACGGCGATCATGAATACGAGGGCACTGGCAATGCCTGCGACGAGCCGCAGGGCGAACCAGATGGATCCGTCGTGGGTAGTGGGCATGAGCGCCAAAGTCGCGATGAGGACCACCAACGACGTACGCATCACCGCTGCCGAGCGCACCGCGCCGGGAATGAGGATTCCCGCGAGCGCGCCGATCAGGTACCCGACGTAGTTGGCCGTCGCCAGGGTTGCGCCGAGCGAGGCGGACAGACCGGCCTGCGTGTGCATCAACGGCAGAATCGGTGTGTAGACGAATCGACCGATTCCCATGCTCGCCGCCAGCGCAGCGGCAGCTTGGACAGCGTGCGCTCGCGGGGAGACGCCGTTGTGGATTGTGGTCATGGTCTTATCGTGTGCCCCGGCCGCGCCGGACCGCCACGACCGCTTTGCTCCTGACTGATAGGCACAACCTCCCACCGCACGTAGCATGAAGGATCGTGGAGCTGCGTCAGCTGAGATATTTCGAGGTCGTCGCCGAGGAATTGCACTTCGGCCGAGCCGCGGCGCGGCTACTGATAGCCGGGCCGTCATTGTCGCAGCAGATCATGGCACTCGAACGCGACCTCGGCGTCAAGCTGTTCGTCCGCGACCGTCGTTCCGTCGCTCTGACGCCAGCCGGCGCGGCCCTGCTCCCTGATGTCCGTGCGCTACTCGAGAGTGCCGAGAATCTGCGACGCCGCGCGGAGCGTCTGTCCGGAGCGGAGCCCGTCCGGATCGGCTACGTCAATTGGCTCCCCACGGATCTGATCGCGCGCACTTCAGGGGTCGCGCAACTGCACGTCGACGCCTGGGTGGTGCCTTCGCACGCGCAGGCCGCGCGGGTAGCGGACGGCAGCCTCGACCTGGCGATCGCCTGGGTGCGGAAAACCGATGTCGCCCAACATGCTCTGAGCGCAAGACTGCTCGGTGCGGATCGGCTGTACGCGGTCTCCACCGGAGAGGACACCACACCGGTGCGGGCACGCGACGTCGTCGTACTCGTCGACGACGACACCACCTCCTGGTATTCGTGGAACGTCTACGCCGAAGAATTCGCTCGCGATACCGGCGCACAGATTCTGCGCATCAACAACGGTGGTATCACCGGTCCGGCATTCTTCGATCACGTCCGTGCCGTCGGCCGTCCGGTCGTCAACTCGCCCAAAGGGCAGACCATCACGCTGCCAAGCGATCTCACTGCACGTGCGGTGATCGACCCCGCGGCAATCTGGACGTGGTCTCTCCTGTGCCGCGAGAACGAAACGCGCCCTGCAGTTCTCGCGGCCGTCGACGCTCTCACCCGCGGCGTCACTGATCTCGAAATCCACGAAGACGGGATATGGCTACCCATGGACGATCCTTACCGGAGGACTCGATGACACGACGCGCTATTCGAGTTTTCTGGGGACGACGGCCGGAATCGGTGCAGGCCGTGGCCTCCCGGTGGCGTCGGACGTTGGAGCAAGTCGAATTCCTGTTGCCCGAGGTGGTCGGCGGGTCGTGGCAACAGATCCATTCCGCTGGACCTGCTACTGCCGTGACCGTCGACCAGTTGGCGCAGGTCCTCGAGAACGCGCAGGCCGCCGAAGACTGGTCGGATCGTCTGGGAATCGGATTGAGGCTCGCATCCAGTGGAGGGCCCGAATGGGGGCTCGAACTCTCCGGGTTGGCGGGCGGCGAACCTGAAATCGTCCTTCAGTCGATGATTCTTGCCGTCAGCGCGCCGGACACCGCCGAAGTTCCTGAGACAGAACTACTTCGGATGCTCGCCGCGGAGTGGGAACCGGACTTCGGAGACGTCACCGACGACAACATCCTCGACGCTCTCGAAAACGAGTCCGACTATCGCGTCGGTGATCCCGTGATCGGACGAGTCGGCTACCTCTCGTCCGCTCGCGCTGACGCGATCCCGGGTAACCTCGCAGCAGGCGTTGCCGCGTTACCGGGCGGCGTGTTGCTACAGATCGGGGCCGTCGATGGGGTCGTTCGGGCGTACGAGCGCCTGCGCGAGACCGGCGCACTCGATCCGCTTCCGCGTCCACTGGACCGCGCAGTCTTCTGAAGGTGGTTACCGTTTGTCGAGTTTGGGTAGCCCGGGCGTCGGAACGAACTCTCACCGCGGCACTACCGCCGAAAAATGAACCGAAAGGCCCACCGCATGGTTGACGTCACCCGCAAATTCACCGCCGAGGTACCGATCGAAAAGGCTGCGGCGTTTCTCCGCGACTTCGCCAATGCGCCGACGTGGGATCCGGGCACCGAGAGCTGCACGCAGATCTCCGACGGCCCTGTCGGCGTCGGAACCCAGTGGCACAACGTGTCCAAGCTGTTCGGCGTCACCACGGAACTGACGTACACGCTGGTGACCGACGAGCTGAATCACGTTGTTCTCGAAGGAAAGAACAAGACTGCCACCAGTACCGACGACATCACCTTGACTTCGGTGGGTCCGAACTCGACCGAGATCGAATATCACGCGAACGTCGAGTTCAACGGTGCCGCCAAGATTGCGTCGCCTCTCCTGAAGGCGGGATTCGAAGCCAAAGTGGCACCGGAGACGGTGAAGAAGATGACGGAAGCCCTCGAAGCGCTCTGACAGTCCGTCAGGTTCTTGTCACTGTGGGTTGCCGCCGCTCGCGCCGCCATTGCGAGCTTCGATGGCATCGATGGACTTCGTGAACGACTTTCCCAGCACTTGAGTGCCGACGAGTCCGAGTACCGACGCCAGGAGCTTTCCCTTGAGGTTCTTGCCGTCCCGGACCACGACGGCATCGACATCGGTCAGGCCCGTCGGCTGCCGGGTCAGCGTGTAGGTATGGCTCGACGCCCCGCCCCACAGGTTGGAGTCGGTGGTTGTCATCACGACGCGGTGCGGGTCGGTCCAGTCGTAGTGCAGACGCTCCCAGATACCACTGGAGCCCTCGGTGACATCAGCATCGTGGGGTCCTTGTTGGTGCACTTTCAGGTAGCTGTCCGCACTGCGGCCGAAGATTTCCTCACGGCCCGGGCCGAAGTCGGTCAGGCCGGCAAGGACCTGTTCGGGCGTCGCAGTGGTCGTCTTGTGAAGATGGATCGTGGTCATGGCGCCTTCTTTCAACTGTGGATGATCCGGTGCTGAAAAAGCCGGGGAGTGAATCATCCAGCACACCACTCACACGAAATGAATGAAAGAGAATTGCTCGCCCTGTCTCGATCCGCTGTCTCGATCCGCTATTCGACGCCGCGCCGGCTGGCAGTGATTGCGCCGTGCGGCCTGTAGCCGCTCCCCGTCCGGGTATGGGTTTCGATCACGTCGAAACCCGCTGTGACCAGCACCTCGGCAAGTTCGGTCACCGGCCATCGATAACCAGTCGTCGCGGCATGATCAAAAGGCTCTACCGTTGTGCCTTCGAAGAAGCCCACCAGCAACCCACCACCTGGGCGGATCACGCGCGCGAATTCAGCGAGCGGTGCCTCGATATCTAGCGGGTGATGGTGAATGAGCGAGTACCAGGACAGCACGCCGCCCAGTGAATTCGTTTTCGCGTCCAACGCCTCGAAGCCCCCGACCTCGAAGGAAAGATCCGGGTATTGGTTGCGTGCTCGTTCGACGAACTCGGGCACGAGATCGATCCCGCTCACAGCCAGCCCGCTCTGGGCCAGGAAGTCTGTCCACTGCCCCGGCCCGCACCCGGCGTCGAGCACGGGGCCGGTCAAAGTGGCAGCCCAGCTGGTCACCAGGGCCCGATCAGATACGTGCGTCGAATCCATCGAGCCGAAGAGGTCCGTGTACTCCTGGGATCTGGCCGAATACGACTCTCGGACTACGTCGCGGCGCGTTGCACTCGAATTCTCCACGCCGTCAATGATTATCGATGTGCACCATTCCTTCGCCACAACTCGCCGAACCGAAGGTTCATACTCTGTTGAAGGCCTACGGTCACGTCCGGAAACTGAGGTCATATGGTGGAAGAGAAAGAACTGGCGGCGAAGATCCGCGAACTACTCAATGCCCGATCGGCCGAGTCGAGCATCTGCCCCTCCGACGTGGCCCGCGCAGCGGCACCCGACAATTGGCGTCCGCTGATGGAATCCGTCCGAGAGGCTGCCCGCCACATGGTGGCCGACGGCGAAGTGCAGATCACCCAGGGCGGCGAAGTCGTCGACCCGGAATCCGTACGAGGTCCGATCAGGATTCGGTGGGCTCGTTGATCAACCGCGTAACTTCTGGCGGCGCTGCTCTCGCAGCGTGAATCAGCGGAAACGGTCCAGATGCTCACGCAGGAACGCATCCAGGCTTCGTGGCTCACGCCCCAGGACACGTGCCACCGTGTCGGTGGGTGACTCCGGGCGCGAGACGGCAAGTTGCTGGATCTCCAGAATGTGCTCGGCCAGCCACGGAGGCATGTGGGCATGATCGACGAGGTTTTGCCGCAGTTCGTGCGGTGGCAGGTCGATATATTGGACGGGGCGATCGAGCATGCGGGTCAGAGAATCGGCGATGCCGCCGTAGCCGACTGCCTCGCTACCCGTCAGGACGTAGGTACCGCCGGCGAGGTCGGCGCGTGTGAGCACGGCCGCGGCGACGTCACCGATGTCTCGGCAGTCGATCCAGTTGCACGGCGCGTCCCGCATCGCGCCCAGAATCACCCCTTGCGCAGCCACCGCCGGAGCCAGGAGCAACAGATTCTGCATGAACGCATAAGGGCGGAGCAGAGTGTGGCGGATCCCGGATGCACGCAGGTGTTCGCCGACGGCGTGGTGGCCGCGGGAGAGAGCGATGGGGGAGTCGGCCGCGGCGGCGGGGTCGGAGATCTTGACGATGTGTTCGACGCCGCTCTCGGCGGCTATGTCTATCACACGCGTTTCGAGCTCGACCTGTTCGAGGCCGTTGGCCATAGCGAGGAAAAGTTGTTCAGCCCCTTCGAAAGCCGTGCGTAGCGAAGTTGAGTCTGCGGCATCGGCCCGCACTACTTCGACCAAACCGTCGGCCAAATCGCCGAGGTGGGCGCGCAGCCTGTCCGGGTCGCGGGACAACGCTCGGCTCGGCACACCCGAGGATGCGAGACTGCGTAGCAACGCGCCGCCTGTGGTTCCGGACGCTCCCATGATGACGATCATCGTGTTCCTTTCGGTCTTCCCCGGGAAGCCGGGGATCGTTGACATATGTTGTCGGTCAGGAATTCTGACGGCGCCATCGCCAGCTGACGATGACGGCAGCGACAGCGGCAGATATCGGTAGATCGAGTTGCAGGCGAGCAAGCCAAGCAGTGTCGACTACGCTCGTGTGAGCTGGTAGCCAACGGGAGGCGAACCATCCGACGAGACCAGCAATCACAGCGGCTCCGACGGCAAGAGTTGCCGCCACCATGATGCGAGGCAGGGCCGTGGTCCACGGCCGTGACCTCCCGCGACGCTGCAACCAGGAGCCGATCAGCAACGCCACCACCGCCGACGTGCCCGCGATGGACGTAAATGCCGCCGTCGTCAGGCTCGCTTGGCCGGATGCGACTCCGCCCGCACCCGCCATCAGCGCAGGGGCAAGGTAGGCGACCAGCACCTCTCTCCACAGGATGAAAGTTCGTGCGCCGCGACGATCGGCAACCGGGTCGAGTCGATTGGAATCGGTTATCTCCCTTTCGTTTTCGCGACGGATCGGTGGGGTGAGTCCGGACATGAAGGAGACCAACTTTCCGATTATAATTAGGTGACTAACTATTTGGGTATGAAAAGAGAAGTCTCTGTCGAGAATTGACGACGATTCGAATCGCTACGCGAATACTTGGAATCCCAGCCGACTACTCCGCAGTCAGCGCACCGATACCGCGAACGACCCGCGAGAGCAGATCCAGAAAGACCGCTCGCTCGTCGACAGTGAGCTCGTCGACCATTTCCTCGAGACGAGCAAAGTGTTCGGGCGCCATGTCACGTAAACGCTGAGCGCCGCGAGCAGTCAGGACGACCACCGCACCACGCCCGTCCTCCGCGGACGGACGTCGAGCGACCAAACCCTCCTGCTCGAGCCCATCGACCAAGCCGGTGACCGTGGCCCGCGAGACGCCGAGATCAGCCGCCAGACGTGAGGGAGATTTCTCCCCGTCGTGGTCTTCCAGATCCGCAAGCAGTCGGTAACGGCCGGTCGACAGCCCATACCTCGCGAAGTGAACCTCAGTCGCTCGACCGAGCCGCGCGCCCGCCGAGATCAACCGCACCGCAACCAGCACCGCCTGCGGATCGGACCCGAGGCCGTAATGCTCCAACTGCCGCCGCGCCTGATCCAAAGTGGGTGAGTCGTGATCGGTTCCGTCCACTGCCATGCAACTAATATGGCACCTAACTACATTCTGGTCAACCCTCCACCAGAGCTAGCTTCAAACGCCGAACAATACCTGCGGGGCCGCATGGCAGTCCGGGTGATTGCCGGGATACGGCAGGACCTTCTCGAGGGCGATCCCAATCGCAAAGGCCGTCTGGTCGTCGTACGGTCGCGTAACTATCTCTGTGCCCGTGGGGATTCCGTTCCGAGCGAAACCGGTGGGGATTGTCAGCACCGGGCAGCTACTCAGGATGTTGAAGGTGATGGCCGGCACAGCCTCGAGGTAGAACTCCAATTCTGTTCCAGCCACATTGATTCCGTGCCCCACGTAGTCGTCGCCGGCAAGAAAGCCCTCCGTCGCCACTGCCGGAGTGATCAACGCGTCATAGGTGTCGAACAGGGATCCGATCGACGAATACAGTTCGGCTTCGATCGCGAGTCCGTCGTGGAAAGTCGCGTCACCACGGGTGCGGCGTGCCCATCGCGCGAATTCCTTCGCGTACTCCGTGACTTTGTCAGGGGTGCGCGGACGCTTCGGCGGAGATCGATGCACCGAACACGTGATCGTAGTGAATGGCGGCCGCACGCATGATTGCAGCGCGTGACAGGTCGACTTCGATGATCTCCGCGCGTGCGCCCAGCGCAGTGAGGGTGTCCACCAACTTGGCGGTGTTGGCGGCAACGTCCGGATCAACCGGCCAGTCACCCAACGCGGGAATCACGGCAATACGCATTCCTGTCAACGAATGCGTTGCGAGGCCGGGCAGCGGCGATGCCGGCACATGCGAGGCAATGTCAGTGGAGCTCGGTCCCGCGATGACCGACTGCAGTGTGAGGCAATCACTTACGGTGCGAGCCATCGGACCGCAGTGGCAGTAGCGATCGAGATTGAAGGGCGGATCAACGGGGACACGGCCGTGCGGTGGCTTGAACCCGACAATTCCGTTGAGTGACGACGGAGTTCGGATCGAACCTGCAACATCGGAACCGGTAGCCAAGTGCGTCATACCGGTGGCAAGTGCGACTGCCGATCCACCGGAAGACCCGCCGGAGGAGTATTTCGTGTTCCACGGATTGCGAGTGACGCCCCACAACTCGGACTGTGTGAACGCGGCCGAGGAGAATTCGGGTGCCGTCGATCGCGCGTGGACGATGGCACCGGCGTCGACGATCCGCTGCACGAAAGTCGAAGTGTGGGTGGCGATCAAGTCCTCATAGACCTTGGACCCTTGAGTCCACGGTTGGCCTTGTACCGGTTCATCCTCTTTCACCACAACGGGAACACCGGCGAGCGGAAGGCTGACATCCGAACCGCGGGCGTAGTGGCGTTCCACTGACTTCGCTTGCGCCCGTGCCGCATCGAAGAAAGTGTGTCCCACTGCATTCAAGGTCGGGTTGAGCGCCTCGATACGTTCGATGGTGGACTCGAGTACCTCCACCGGAGACAGCGATTTGTCCCGGTAGCGTTCGAGCATCTCGGTCACATCCATGAAGGTTGAAACGGGTGTCTGGCGCATATCTGTTGTCCTGCCTCTATGAAGGTTTTGTGTAGGCGGCTAGGTTGTCAGTTCATGCTTTGCCACGACGGGATTGCGGAATGTGGCGAGCAGCATTGCGAGAGTGGCGATTCCCGCGGCTATCCAGAAGACCGTTTCGGAACCGGAGTGGTCATAAATGCGTCCACCCGCGAACGCGCCGAGGGCGATGCTTGCATTGAAGACTGCAACCCACAGAGCAGAAGCGGCCTCGCGGTGAACGGGAGCTGCTTGTGCGATCCATGTTTGAGTACTCACCGATACACCACCGTAGAAGAGGCCCCAAGCCGCCATGAGCAGAGCAGCTGCGATCAAGGTGGTAGCCGAGATCGGAAACAGGGCGAGTGTGACCGCTACTCCCGCGCTGAGGATGACGACCACAGTCTTCGGAGACTTGGCTGCAGATGGCCCGGCGATGAAGTTGCCGACGACGCCCAGAACCCCGTAAATCAAGAGCATCGTGCCGATCTGTGCAGGGTGCAATCCTGCGAAGAACTCCAGCCCCGGACGCACATAGGTGTACGCCGCGAAATGAGCGGTGACGATGAGCGCGGAAATCGCGATTCCGACCCGGACTCCCGGGTTCCGAAAAGCCACCACGAGACTGCCGAGCGACAAAGCTTGATCAGCTGGCATCACGGGTAGGACAGCGAACATGGCGAGCGCGATCAGCGTCGCCGCGCAGCTGAGAGTCCAGAACGCCACGCTCCATCCGGCGACTGCCCCGATATACGTCCCAGCAGGGACACCAAGAACTGAGGCAACAGCGATTCCGCTGAAGATGATCGTGGTCGCCAACCCGACGGATCTGGAACCCACCAATTTGGGTGCCAGACTAGCGGCGAGTGCCCAGACTCCACCCATGCTCACGCCTAGAAGGACGCGAGCCACAGCGAGGACAACGAAGCTCGGAGCAAGGGCCGTGAGGGCGTTCGCCGCGGCGACTACCAGCATCAGAACGATAAGCGTCGACCGACGATCGAAGCGCCGGGTCACGATGGGCACAAACGGGGCAGTGGCCGCTGCCACCAATCCGGTAATGGCCAGTGAGAGCCCGATGGTCCCTTCACTTTCCACCAGAGCAGCACCGATCGGGGTGAGTAGCCCGACCGGCATCATCTCTGCCGCGACAACGATGAAGGTGGACGCTGCGATCAGCGCGACCGCAGCCCAGTGGTTCTCAATGGTGTGTGCGTGGGTTGAGGACGTGGACGCAGGGCTGTTCTGTGCAGATGCGGAGTGGGGCATGTAACTAGAGAAGCTCCTGCACGCCGATGGATCAACGGCGAATCGCTCATCCAACCATTAGCTCAATTCATCGATGAGCCATGATGGAGTGGTCGAATGAGTCCAGGGTCGGAGTGAAAATGTCGGAGCCCCCGATGCGTGAGATCGAGTGCTTCCTCGTTCTCGCTGAAGAACTGCACTTCGGTCGCACCGGCGAGCGGCTGTTCATCTCCCAGAGCCGAGTGAGTCAGCTGATCAGCGCGTTGGAGCGTCGTATCGGCACCAGCCTGGTGGCGCGCACCAGTCGCCGCGTGCACCTGACTGAATTCGGTGCCGATTTTCTTGCGTCGTTGGCTCCCGCGCATCGTGCGCTTGTCGGAGTAATCGAGGACGCTCAGTCAAGAGCACGCAACACGCCGACGCCGTTTCGGGTGGGTTTCCAAGGAGCAATTTACGATTCGATCGCGGCTGCTGTCTCTCGTTTCGAGATACAACATCCGCAAACATGCGTGACCATCAAAGAATTACCCCTGGGTGATCCGTTCAGTGATGTACTCGCCGGGCGAATCGATGCGGCAGTGGCCCTTCTCCCCGTAGATGAGCCGGAACTGACAACCGGGCTCGTCTTTTCTCGACAGCCCCAGACCCTCGCCGTCTCAGTCCATCACCCGTTCAGCGAACTGGGCGTGATCGACGCCGAGCAGTTGGCGCAGATCTGTCTCGTACCCATCACCGGCCCCGCCCCCGACTATTGGCAGCGTGTGAATTCCCCGAGCACGACGCCGGGCGGAGCCACGATTCCCACGCAGGGTGGGGCGAGCACCGTTCAGGAAGGCCTGTCGCAGGTCGCATTCAGTCAGGTCGGCCTCATCCTCTGCGCTGCAACCGCTGCATACAGCCAGCGCTCGGACATCACATTCGTACCGATCAACGGATTACCCGAATCTGCTTTGGGTCTCGTGTGGCGTACCGATCTCGAAAGCCCACGACTTCGCGCTTTCGCGAAAGCGATCGAGGAAGCGCACACCTGTCCCTCCTGACGTCGATCAGTAAGTCGCGGAAGGAGTCCGGGGCATTGAGATGCATCGTGTGTGAGATGATCGCGCCATGTCTGCGATCACCGACTACTTCACCGCGCGCACGGATGAGCATGCCACCTCTGCCCTCGCGGGACTCGTCGACTTGGAACCAGAGGTGATGGAGGCGAACGCAGCTTCTCGCCCGCGGATCCAGTTGGCTGCGAGTGGGACTCCAGTTCTGCAGGCGAAAGGCGTCGATCCAGTTGTCGCGCTCGGCCGACTGGAGGCAGCCCTCACCGCTCGCCCCTACGACGAGGTAGCAAAAGGTCCACGCTGCGGGAAACTCGTCGCAATGAGCGACGACGGCGACACCCTCGTGCTCACGGTTACCGACGAATTACGCGATGCACTAGCGGAATTGAACGCTGACGGTGTCGCCGCCGCTGCGGCGGCCTGGGCAATCGACGAGACGAGTGAACCGTCGGAGGACTCAGTGCCGTTCCTGACCGCCTTCGCCGAACTAGCGACCAGAGCTGTGGCTCAGGGCGAACGAATGTACGGCTACGTCGTCATCTGAGCTTCGCGACGGCTCAATATCTGAAGGCTGGCTACCTCGACACAGTTGACTTTGGCTTCAAGGATGGCGACCGATGGGTCGTTCGACTGAGGTACGCCGCAGCCACAGATGGCCAGCTTCGAGACGAGACCCCAGGCGGCCTTCCAAACTCGGTAAATGTTGACGCATACGGGTTCTACAGCTACCTGAAGCGCAATGATGCGTTCTCAGCACTTACCCCTGCCGAGCAGACTGCGTTCAAGGAGAACCTGCCGATCAAGCGCACGGGGGCTCCAGAGCCATCGGCGAATGTAGGCACACACGGCAATAACTCGGAGTACTCCCGCAACGGTGCCGGCCTAAGCCGCGACGTCTACTGCGCAATCTGAGCAACTCACACCTCGGTTCCAGCGTCGGCACATCTTGTGGGCGGCGCTGGGGCCCAACCTTGGAGAACGATCTATGACAAGCAACAACGAGCTATTCCATCCTGTCATCACACTCCCCGACGAAACCCGCAAAAATCGCTACGCACGTCTCGTGGGTCTTGACGATGTGAAGGCGCAGCTTCGAAAAGAAGCGGCCGTGCTCGCCGATCCCACAGCTCTGAGCCGTTGGGCCGCCAAACACCACCCGGAGATCACTGCTAACAACCAGGCATTCACGCTTCTCCGTGATCGGGCTCCATTACTGCTGTTCACCGGCGACGTCGGATCCGGGAAATCAGCGCTGGCTGAGAGCTTCGGTTGCGACCTAGCCGAAGTTCTCGACGTCGATGTCACACTGTTCCGGCTCAAGCTGACCGCCCGCGGCACAGGCCATGTCGGCGAGATGACGACTCTTATCGGGGAGGCGTTCGAAAAGGTCACCAAGGAAGCCAAACTCGGCCGCGGAACCGATGGGAAACTGCTTAGCGTCACGATTCTGGTCATCGACGAAGCCGACGCGCTCGTGCAGTCACGGGAGGCAACCCAGATGCACCATGAGGATCGCGCCGGAGTCGATGCGTTTCTTGCTGGAATCGACGACTTCGCCGGCTCCGGCATCCCGCTCTTGGTCGTGATGTGTACGAACCGACTCGCTGCCCTAGACCCCGCTGTCAAACGACGCGCCGCGGCGATCTTCGAGTTCAGGCGCCCCAACGACGACCAGCGCCGACAGGTACTGATCAATGCGTTCGCCGGATTCGACTTAGACGACGAAACCATCGACAAGCTCGTTCTCGCGACGGGTGAACGAGGTGAAGGTCGGCACGGGTTCACCTACTCAGACCTCACCCAGCGCCTTGTACCGACGGCCATTTTGATGGCTTATCCGGACAACGCCATTACCGCGGACCTAGTCCTTGCAGTGGCCGAAGACCTCATGCCAACACCTCCATTCAACGACAAGGCCGCGTCGTGACGATGCCAGCCCGTGGTGCGGTCCTCCGCGGTGACGACTATCAGCACATCATCGGTCTATTCCACGCCAGCCGCGTACTGACTGACCCCGAACTTGAGTCTGTCAGCATCGAGGACGCTGACGGCGGTGCGTTTGACGACATAGTCATTCGAACGACCGAGTCCTCCGACCGTCCGCACGAGTACATCCAGGTGAAGTCCGGCGTCTATCGCGAAACCGTCATCGACCACGACTGGTTAGTGAAGACGCGCACGAAAAAGGGAAAGAGCCCCCTGCAGCATTTCTATCGCACCTGGGTTGAGGTGACCTCCAAGGGCGAGCCGTTTACGCTGCGGCTTATCTCGAACAAGAACTACGACCACAATGACGCCATTCTCAAGCTTATCGACCTTCACACGGAGAAGATTGCGAGCACGAAACTCAACTCACTGACATCGAGAAGCGATGGCGGCAAGCAGCTTTCATCCTGGGCGAATCATCTCAATGTGACGACGAATGAGCTCACGAGCTTCCTGACCACAATCGAATTCGTGCACGGAGAGGCAGACAGCTCATGGGCACGCCGAGCGGCGGCACTCATGCGCAACGCTGGCCTACGCGATGACGACGATGCCGTATCTCGTGGTCGCGAGATGGTTCGCGGCTGGGTTACCTCGGGCGCCGGTACACGCTCCACTGACGACATCCGGGCGGAGACCGCCACCAAGGGCCTTCTTGCCCGCAATGGTGAACTCGTGCTCGCCATCCACGCCATTGACCGCGCCCGATTGCCGTATCGACCTAACGCTGAGGTCGATATCGTCGATCTCTACCCAGACGTCGACCCGTTCGAGCGGCGGGAATTGTCAGACCCTGCTGCATGGGAGAACATCGTTCTACCGAAGCTGAAGGCTGCAAAGAACGATCTCCAGGGATTCAACAGCCGCAAGCTTCATGTCACCGCACAGATGCGACTGCCGATGTACTTCGCTGTGGGTCGAACATTCCCCGACGTCGGAGGCTGGGTGCTGTCGACTGATCAACGGAACGTCACGTGGTCGACGACTACCGAACCAGAGGACGCAGTCGTTGACGTCCGACTCAACGAACGCTTGGGTGACGGAGTCGATCTTGCTGTTGCAATCGCCCTTACATATGACCCCACTGTCGATGTACGTGGTTACATCGACGCCTCGGGTATCCCGGTCGGACGAATTCTCTCGTTGTCGACGCCCGGTGCACCAAGCCGAACATCAGTGCCCGGGCCAGGCTGGGCTGCTGATTGGGTCCGCAGTGCCCGTGAGCACATCCGAGCCGTTGCAAAGGACATGCGAGCGGTGCGGGTGCACCTGTTCATCTCGTCGCCCGCTGGCATTGCGTTCTTCCTCGGACATGACTGGAACATGCTGCCTACCACCACCGTCTACGACCACCTGGGCGAAAGCGGCTACGCGCCCACAATGACTTTCCCCGGTTAGACGACTTTATCCGGCGCTTCCGTTTCTAGAGTGCGTTGATGGATTCCCGGAGCTGGTCGGAGTGGATCAGTGACCGCAAGATGTAGTGCTCAAGATGCGGAAACCCAACGTGATACCCCGTCAATACTCGAGGCGACCGTTGATCGCTTCGACCGGTTCGACGCACCGGTATCGAAGTACGCCAAAATCCCCTTCCGCCGTTTCCAGAGACTACGGCCGAGCTGAGCGAGCTCCGCGAATCAGGACCATCGATCGTCAACCGGACCCAACGAGGATGCTCACAGCCAGACCCGGGACATGCTCCTCGGTCATCGAGATCCTCGTCTCAGCATTTGGCGCGTACGGCAGCAGCTATCCCCGCGCCATATCCACGAACTTGGACAGGTGAAGTTGGTGCGCCACAGTGATTGTCGCGGTCGGACCGTTACGGTGCTTACCCAGAATCAAGTCGGCTTCACCGCCACGGGGATCGTCTCGCTCAGTCGCGTCAGGGCGATACAACAGGATCACCATGTCGGCGTCCTGCTCGAGTGAACCAGACTCGCGAAGGTCGGCCACCTGCGGGCGCTTGTCGGTTCGCTGCTCGGGACCACGGTTGAGCTGACAGATCGCGACAACAGGAACTTCGAGCTCCTTCGCCAAAAGCTTTAGGCTACGGGAGAATTCGGAAACTTCCTGCTGACGAGACTCGACCTTCTTACCCGAGCTCATCAGCTGCAGGTAGTCGATGACGATCAGGCGAATATCGTGTTTCTGCTTGAGCCGTCGAGCTTTTGCGCGAATCTCCATCATCGTGAGGTTGGGGGAGTCGTCGATGAAGAGCGGCGCCTCACTGATCTCACTCATACGACGTGCGAGCTTGGTCCAGTCGTCGTCGGTCATCTTGCCGGAGCGCATGTCACCGAGCTTGATCTTCGCTTCTGCGGACAGCAGACGCATCACGATCTCGGTTTTACTCATTTCCAACGAGAACATGACGCTGGCCATGCCGTGTGTGATGGAGCAGGAACGCAGGAAATCCATTCCGAGCGTGGAGTTGTGCGTCGGGACCATCGAATGACCGGCCAGGTACATGTGGTCGGCGTTGTCGACCTCGACGCAGCGAACCGGAACACTCGCAATTGGCCGAACGTCGACAATGAAGCGCGATCCGTGATCCTCGGCGCGCAGTTCCTTGTGGAACAACATCTTTCGAGAAACGCGGAACACATCTGCGTTTGCAACAATCGACAGAACTGATTCGCCTGCAACTGTTACTCCAAAACCGAGGCCAACAACCAACTCCGCGATATCGCCTGACAGACCTTGATGTGCAATCGCCAAGGCAATCGAACCGTCGTCGCCGACAACACCCGCAACATCGAGGATGCCTGCCAGCAGGTCGCGTCGCTGCCCGATGGGGCCACGGAGGTACTCGGCCGGAATGCGCTTGTCTTCCAAGGACACCTGGGCGCAACCATCGCCCTCGAGGAACATGGCAATCTCGGGGTCAACCGAATCGAGAGCACCGTCGGTGCCCAACCACACACCGAAGGTGTAAGCGGGAGTCACGAGTTCCTGGGCCGCAAAATCCAAGGCAGCAGTGTTGGCAACTCGATGCCCGGAATCCAGATGGGCGTAAATATCGGCGGTAGTGCGGACCGAAACACTGGAGGTCTCCGTCAACCACTGATGCTGCTCGTCGGCCACCAACACAGTTCCGTCGGAGAACTCGACCTCGTAGCAAGGACGGTCAACCATCACGTCGGTAGCGGCAACAACCCGCGTCGGCTTGCCGTGGTTGTCGATCAACAGATCGCCGACAGCAACGTCACCCATCGTGGTCCAGCCACTGGGCGTCGCGAGGGGAGTATCGAGGGCAAGCGCCTTGCCCACACCAGGACGGGCCGCGACGATAATCATCTGACCAGCGTGAAGGCCGTTGGTGATCTCGTCGAGATCCTTGAATCCGGTGGGCACACCGAGGGAAATTCCGCCGCGGCTGGCGATGGAGTCGATCTCGTCCATCGTGGGCTGGAGGAGCTCGGTGAGGGGTACGAAGTCCTCGGTGGTTCGACGCTCGGTGACCTCGAAGATCTCGGCCTGCGCGCGGTCGACAACCTCGGCCACGTCCTGGCCCTCGGTGCCGGCGTAGCCGTACTGGACGATGCGCGTACCGGCGTCGACCAGACGACGCAGCACGGACTTCTCGGCCACGATCTCGGCATAGAAGGCGGCGTTGGCGGCTGTGGGCACTGTCTGGGTCAGCGTCACCAGGTAGGCAGCACCACCGATACGGCGGAGCTCACCTCGACGGTCGAGCTCGGCGGAGACCGTCACCGGGTCGGCGGGCTCGCCACGGCTGTAGAGGTCCAGGATCACGTCGTAGACGGACTGGTGAGCGGGCCGGTAGAAGTCACCCGGACGCAGTACCTCGAGGACGTCAGCGATGGCGTCCTTGCTCAGCAGCATGCCGCCGAGCACCGACTGCTCGGCAGTCATGTCCTGAGGTGGCTGGCGTCCGAACTCCTGGTCGGGCTCGGCCTCGGGAGGGCCCGGGTAGTCCGGCCCCGAGAAGTCGGAAGGTCCTCGATCATCTACAACAGCCACAAGCGAGACCTTCCCGTAAAACACTCGACGACACTGCCAGAAACCGCAGCGCCCTCATCATTTGTACCTGCCCCCACCGACATCCCCTAGCCGCATTCGGCCGGGCTGTAGATAGACGCCGAGATGACGTTAGGGACTAGTAGGTCCGCATACAAACCGGACTGTGGATAAACCTGTGGATGCTTTGTGGAAACTCCCGCCCCACGGTGTGCACCGCCTGTGGAGCATTTGGGGACTACTTTGCCTAGTAGCTACAAAAGACCAGGTAGATGGCTATCCCTAATTTCACAGGCCTGTTGATGAAAATAGTTTTTCCACAGTCGGCGCGTCGGCGTGTCGGGCGTGTTGCCTCGCCCGATTCGTCACTGATCACCAAGTCGAACATCACAGTGTGAGAGTTATCCCCAGGTCCGATTCGGGACGCTGACAGGCGGCACACCGCACCCCGAAACAAACGTCGGGCCCCGCACACCGAAGTGTGCGGGGCCCGGCGAGACGAACAGTCGACTATGCGCCGACGACGTTCAGGTTGAACTTGGCAACCACATCGGGGTGCAGGTTCACGACCACGGCGTGCTTGCCCGTGTTCTTGATGTGAGCCTTCGGCAACACGATGGAGCGCTTGTCGACAACCGGTCCACCGGCAGCCTTGATCGCAGCAGCGACGTCAGCGACGGTAACCGAACCGAAGAGCTTGCCCGAGCCACCGGCGGTCTTGACCGTCAGCGTTACGGACTCGAGGCCCTCGATAGCTGCCTTGAGCTCCTTGGCGTGATCCAGGCCGCGCACAGCGCGCGCTTCCTGTGCACGACGGATGCCCTCGACCTGCTTCTCGGCGCCACGGGTGGCGACGATTGCCAGTCCGCGGGGGAGCAGGTAGTTACGGCCGTAGCCGTCCTTGACCTCCACGGTGTCGCCAGGCGCACCGAGGTTGTCCACGTCAGCGGTGAGGATGAGCTTCATGTTCTTTCCTCCCTTTCCTTAGCGAGCCACGGTGGCGTAAGGCAGCAGTGCTACCTCACGTGAGTTCTTGACGGCAATGGCAACGTCGCGCTGGTGCTGGACGCAATTGCCGGTGACACGGCGAGCACGGATCTTTCCGCGATCGCTGACGTACTTACGAAGCAACGTCGTGTCCTTGTAGTTGATCTGCGTGTTCTTCTCTTTGCAGAAGGTGCAGACCTTCTTCTTCATAACCTTGTCGCGCAAGGGCGGCTTCGGCATGTCTTTGCTCTTTTCTGGATGTTCCTGATCAGGTACGGATCAGAAGGGCGGTTCGTCGCTGCCCGCACCACCGAAGGAGCCCGAAGCCTGAGGCGCACTGCCCCAAGGATCGTCTCCACCCGAAGGTGCAGCGCTCGGACGTCCGCCACCCGATCCGCCGGAGGAACCGCCGAAGTTGCCGCCTCCACCGCCGCCACCACGGTTGGCCTTGTTGACCTTAGCCGTGGCGTACTTCAGTGAAGGACCGATTTCATCGACTTCGAGCTCGACGACAGTTCGCTTTTCGCCCTCGCGAGTTTCGTACGAACGCTGCTTGAGCCGGCCGCTCACGATTACTCGTGAACCACGGGTCAAGCTCTCCGCGACGTTCTCGGCTGCTTCGCGCCAGATGTTGCAACGCATGAACAGCGCATCGCCGTCTTTCCATTCATTGGAATTACGGTCGAAGGTGCGGGGCGTGGAAGCAACCGTGAAGTTTGCAACCGCGGCACCCGCCGGGGTGAAACGAAGTTCAGGATCAGCCGTCAGGTTTCCGATGACGGTGATGATGGTGTCGCCAGCCATGTGGTTCCTCCTGCATTGATGTAAGACCGTTGGGCGCGAGAGTAGAGCTCGCTACCGACAGTAATTACTTGTTGTGGCGCAGAACCTTCGTGCGCAGAACCGACTCGTTCAGACCGAGCTGACGATCGAGCTCAGCGACGGTGGCGGGAGTGGCGTTGATGTCGATCACCGCGTAGATACCTTCAGCATGCTTCAGGATCTCGTAGGCGAGACGACGCTTACCCCAGACATCGACCTTGTCGATCGTGCCGCCGTGCTGGCGCACAACATTGAGGAACGTATCCAGTGAAGGAGCGACAGTGCGCTCGTCCAGGCTGGGGTCAAGGATGACCATCAATTCGTAATGACGCATAAGACCTCATCACCTCCTGTGGACTAAGTGAAAACGGCCACGGACTATCCGTGGCAGGAGGGTCGTTGCGTCAGCAACCCTCGTAGGTTACACGAGGGGCCTTGACCAGGGAAATCGTCCCGGCCCTCCGGGAAGACCACCGGGTCGATGCGCGACGCGTGGTGCAGACGCATCACCCCGCGAGCCACTGCGCCCCCTAGGGTGAGAATCATGCGAACAGACCGCAAGACCCCGGCGTCGATCCTGGCGTTGGTCGTCGGATTGTGCGGGCTGACGATGGCGCTGGGCTATTTCAACAAGGCCAGATGCGGCGGTGCACCGTTCGCGCCCGACGGACGAAGCCTGAACTTCGACGTCAACAAGAACATCGACGTCTGCTACTCCGACATTCAGTTGCTCTGGCTCGGACGAGGTATCGATCAGCATCTGTTCCCCTTCGTCACCGGAGGGATAACGCCCGAAGGATTCCTGACCGGCGGAACCGTCGAATACCCGGTGCTCAGCGGAATTCTGATGTGGCTGGGCGGTATCGGCTCACACACCGACACCGATTTCCTTCTGCACTCGGCCCTGATCCTGGCTCCTTTCGGACTGCTCACGGCGTGGATGCTCGGCAAGATGAGCGGCGCGTACGCGCTCGTGTGGTCGGCGACTCCGCCCCTGGTTCTGTACGCATTCCACAACTGGGAGCTCCCGGTGGTGGCCACCAGCGTCGGCGCGATCTTCCTGATGACGTTCGAGCGGATCCCGCTGCGAACTCGCGCGGTTCTGGCGGCCGTCATCCTGGCGATCGGTTTCTGTTTGAAGCTGTACCCGGGAATGTTCGTGCTGCCGCTCATGGCCTACGTGCTTCTACGCGGCACCGAAGGCAAGCGCTACGACGTTCGTGGAGCGCTGATGACGGCGGGCGCGGCGATCGTCACCGTCGTCCTCGTCAACCTGCCGTTCGCCCTCATTTCCTACGAAGGCTGGCGCGCGTCGTTCAGCTTCCAGGAGAAGCGAAGCGCGGACATCACCACCAACTCGGTGTGGTTCTGGGGTTTGCGCCCGTTCTACGGTTTCGGAGTTCGCGAGCTCAACGCCGACTACGACGCACTGGTGAGCATCCTGTCTCCGGTGATGATCCTGTTGTCATTCGCGCTCGCGATGTATCTGGGTTGGCGCCGCTACGTCCGCGACGGCTACTTTCCGTGGATTGCAGTCAGTGCCGCGATGCTGTGCGGATTCGTGTTGCTGCACAAGGTCAATTCACCGCAGTACACACTGTGGATCCTGCCTTTCCTCGTACTGTTCAAGATCCGGTGGTTCTGGATCGTCGCCTATCTGGTCGCCGACGCTGCGTTGGGTATCGGCATCTTCCGGTACTTCTACCAACTGGACATGAATCTCGATCCGAGCAAGTACGAAGCCGTCGTCCAGGCGAGTGTGTGGGGCCACGTCGTCCTGCTCGCCGTGTTCTTCTTCTTGTTCCTGCGAGTCCCGTTGCGGTATCCGCTTGCCGGTGGGACCGATCAGATTGCGAACTCCGACAACAACCTTCCGACTCACTCACGGGAGCACGCCTGATGACTGCATCATGGTTCGAATCACCGACGCTGACCGGTGATCGTGTCCGACTCGAACCCCTGGGCGTCGCGCACACCGACGCTCTGCTCGCTGCTGCCGACGACCCGGCGATCTTTCGTTGGACCGCATCGCCCATCACCGATCGGGAACAGGCACAGAAGTACATCGCTGCAGCAACCGACGACCCTAATCGGATCGCCTTCGCGCAGGTGAACATCGCGACGAACGCCGTGGTCGGCACCACGTCCATGTACCAGATCGACCCGGTAAACCGCAGTCTTGCAATCGGATACACGTGGTTGTCGCGATCGGTTCAGGGAACCGGGATCAATCCCGAATCGAAGCTGCTCCTGCTTCGTCACGCCTTCGACCAGCTCGAAGCCGTACGCGTCGAGTGGCACACGGACGAGTTCAACGAACAGTCCAGGGCCGCGATCGCAAAGCTCGGCGCCCAGTTCGAGGGCCTGCTGCGCAAGCACCGACGCCGTGTCGACGGCAGTTGGCGTACAACAGCGCTGTTCGCGATGACCGACGACGATTGGCCGACCATCGCACCTCAACTCGAGACACGTACCCGAAACTAGCCATCACCTGCACTCTTCGACGAAGTCCATGCCAAGATTCACCTCATGAGCGATCAGGGTGGGTACGGGTACCAGGGCAATCAGAATTGGCAACCGGCTCCGTACGGGCAGCCCGATCCGTACGGCAGGCGGCCGACGAACACACTCGCGGTACTCGCCCTCGTCTTCGCGTTCCTCATCGCGCCGTTGGGGATCGTCTTCGGGCACATCGCTCGCGGCCAGATCAAACGGACCGGCGAAGAAGGCGACGGACTCGCCCTTGCCGGACTGATCATCGGCTACATCTTCACCGCACTCGGCATCCTGGCCGTGATCGTGTGGATCGCGTTCTTCGGGCTGCTCGCCGCCGCTTTCGGCAACGCCGCCAATGAAGCGAGTTCGCGGAGTCTCACCTATACGACGCCGTACTCGTACTCCACGACCACGACTCGGGCGCCGAGTGCACCCACCACAGCGCCGAAAACGACGACGCCCCCACGCGTCACAACCTCGATCGGACCAGCGCCGACCGTCTCGGGCACCAACCGTCAGGGCTTCATCTCCGGCGGCCCCAGTTGCAACTCCACCAATCCTGCCGTCGCCATCGCCGTCACGACCGGATCACGAATCGTCATCTGCGAAACCGGAGTCGGGCGTTACTACTACAAGGGTCAACGGCTGAGCGACGGCGCCACCATCGAACTCGACGATCCGACGCCCACCGGCAACGGATTCACCGTCACCAACAAGGACGTGACGTACAAGCTCACCTCCGCCGGACTGGTGATCACCGGCAGCGGAGGCGAGCTGGGTCGGGAACCGGCGCTCGAGTTCTGGATGAACTGACCCACGTCAGCCGGCACACGGATCCTGATAGGGAACACCGGGTAGGTACCGCTCCCATTCGGCTTCCGTGATGGGAGATCCTGCGGTGCGGCACAATCGATCAACGACGCCGTCGGGGTCGATTCCCCACAAGCGAACGGTCTTGTCCGACCCGCTACCCGCGATCATGTCACTCTCGCCGGCGAACTGAGCGTCGTTGACGCGACCCGGGTAGGCGGACAGCGTCGCAAATCGTGTTGCCTGCGAGGGAGTCTCGATGTCCCAGAGCCAGACGGTTCCGTCGCCGACACCGGCAGCGAGCCGATCACCGGCGCGGTTGAACGAGATCGAATAGATTGCGCCCTCGGGGCCGACGAGACGAGCGAGTTCCTCGGGTGCCGACGGTGTGCGTACGTCCCACACGGCGACACCGTGATCCGCACTTCCAGCGGCCAACAGCGTTCCGTCGGCGCTGAAAGACACTGCTAATGCGTAGCTTTCGAATCCACCCACCGTCGCCGCCACCCGGGGCGACGCTGCGTTCGACACGTCCCACAGATCCACTTCGTTCTTGGCGTTCGCGATCGCCAAGATGTCGGTACCTGGCTGAAAGGCCATCATCTGCGGGTAGGAGCCGACATCGGTCAACGACAACAGTTTCGGAGCCGACGGGTCGGAAACGTCGACCAACGCAATACTGTTGTCGTCCTGCGAGGACACCGCCAGCAGATCTCCGGCGGGATTCAGTGCGACAACCGCCACGATGCCCTTCACATATACCGCAGGCTCGCCGTAGATACGTGGCGACGCCGGATCACTCAGGTCCCAAAGATATGCACCGCCGCCGCCGGTGCCGCTCACAGCCAGGTTCCCGTCTGCCGACACCGCCGACGCACCGCTGAAAGTGTCGGCCCCTTGCGGTTTCAACTCCGGCATCACCGCGGGGCGATCGAGATCCTCGGTGTTCCAAGCCAACATCGCGCCACCCCTGGCACCGACGCCGGCCACCAGACGCGAGCCGTCCGCGGCAAAGGGACTGGTGAAGATCGTGTCCCGAGCTCCCGCCCAGACCGGACCCGGAAGAGCCCACACGCGAGTCACACCGTTGAGTCCCCCGGTGACCAGATTGCGGCCGTCATCGCTGTAGTCGACTGTGGTCACCGCCCCACTGTCCGGAAGTGTTTCGATCAATGCCCCGGTTCGGGGGTCCCACACGCGCACGGAGTTGTCGGAACTTCCTGCGGCAAGACGTGTTCCGTCTTTGCCGTAGTTCAGTTCGTTGACGTAGCTGGAAAATCCCGTCAGTGCCTGCAGGGGAGTGGGGCGCGCCGGATCGCTCATGTCCCACCGAACCACCTCCCTGCCAGTGGTTCCCGCCGCGAGCTCACGTCCGTCCGGGCTGAAGGCAACGCCGAGGTAGTGGACGGTGGTGCCGTTGGGCTCGGTCGCGAAGATCGGCGCCGGTTCCTCACCCCACTTCGCGACGTCCCACACGCGCAGAGTCGCTTGACGCCCGCCCGCCACGAGGAAACGTCCGTCGGGGCTGAACGTAGCGGTGACAATGCCGTCAGCTGGGTGCGGAAGTGCAGGCAAAGCAATGGCATTCGTGGAGGTGTCGATGTTCCATCGCAGGACGTCGGGCGTCGAGGTACCGGCGACCAGCTTGGTTCCGTCCGGGCTGAACTCCATGTCCTGCACTACGCGTTCACCGTCGACGGGAAGTGTTCCACGGACCGGATTCTTCGGGTCCGACACATCCCAGAGTGCAGCGCCGCCGGCGCCACCGGTCGCAAGGAGCCGTCCGTCCGGGCTGTAGGCGACGGCAAAGAGGGCCGTGCCCTCCGAGACTCCGAGGAACTCCGCCTGCGGAACAGCTGAGGCCACACCGTCCACCATCGGATAAAGCCTGACTTTTCCGTCCGAACCACCCACCGCCACAACAGTTCCAGCTGGGTTGATCCGGGCCTTCATCGCGCCGGGCGGTCCGATGATGCGAGTAGCCGAATGAACGCCCGACGCATCCAGCAATGCCGAGCGGGCTTCGGTCGTTTCGTTGACCGCAAATGCCGCCAGAGCAAGCTGCGACGCCAGCGACGGATCCCGCTCACGCATCCTGATCGACTCGGTGGCCACCTGACGCGACATCGCCTCGTCGCGCGCAGTATCTGCTTGGACACGTTGACGATTGGCGCCGATACCGGCGACGGTGGCAACCACCGCCAACACCAGAGCGATCACCGACGCGGCTGCCAGCGCAGTCACGAGCCGTCGTAGCACGCGTGTACGTCGGCGATCGGCAAATTCCTGCTGATCACGATGCTCGATGCTCGCGGCGAGGTACTCCCGCTCGGCGGCATTGAGGTCGGCGGCGCGGGTCCGACTCGGTTCCAGTGGGAGCCCGAGTTCGCCCGAACGCAGCCATTCTTCCGTCAGATGAAGACGTGCGGGTCCGAGCAGCGCGCCGGGGTCGCGTCCACTGTCTTCCCACACCTGCGCCGCGTAGGTGAACCGGCGATGCACCGCCAGACCGGCGCGGTCCGAGTCGATCCAATCGCGAAGCCGACTCCACGCGGACAGCAAGACCTCGTGCGAAACCTCGACGGTCTCCTCGTCGACGGTGAGAAGGCGGCGTAAGGCGAACCGGTCGATGACGGTATTCACGTCGTCGACGTCGTCACCGAGGAAGAGTTCGGTGCGCGGTGCCCGCCGACGCGTCTGCGTCACTTCGTCGACGTTGACCAATCGCAGAAAGATCCTGCACGCAAACTGCTGCTGCCTATCTGTGAGCTCGCCGTACACTTCCTCCGCGCTTTGCTGGACAGCTCCGGCGATCCCGTCGGTGGCGTAGTAATCCGAGACGGTCAGAGTTTTACGCGTCGACCGTTGCCAGGTCCCCAACAGTGCGTGTGACAGCAAGGGCAAAGCTCCGGGGTCGCTCGCCGTACGCGAGCCGCGTGGTGTCAGCTCGGATACCAGAACCTGAACCAATTCGCTCTGCACGGTCATCCCGGCCTTGACCGCCGGCTCGACGATCACCTCGCGCAATTGTTCGTCGGTCAGTGGCCCGACCACCATCGGCGAATCGTCGAGCAGCGGCACCAAAAGCGGTTCCTCCGCCGCGAGCCCGTAGAAGTCGGCGCGCATTCCGATGACGGCGATGGTGTTCTCACCGAGTTCCGCGAGTGTCTGCAGTATTTCCTCGCGCCGATCACCGTCGCACTGCGTCCACAGTTCCTCGAACTGGTCGAGGATCAAGACGGTTGGTTCGTCGGAAATCGACGACGGAATTCCTCCCGTACCCGGCTGCAGGATTTCCACCCGCCAGCCGTCGAACCGTGAATCGCCCTCGGCAACCTTGGGGGCGAGCCCGGCCCGCAGCAACGACGACTTACCCGATCCTGAAGCACCGATCACCATGAACTGACGGCGACCGACACCTCGTATCGCCGACGCCACCCGCTCGACCAAGTTGGCAGTGAGTTCGTCTCGACCGAAGAACCACTCGGCATCCTCCTGCCGGAACGACTCGAGACCTCGATACGGAACGGTGGCGTCGCCGCGTCGTCTGGCCGTCAGCTGTCTCACTCGTTGCACCGCACTGATCCAGCGCTCCCGCTCATCCTCGGAATCGACGCCGCAGGCCTCGAGGAGCGCGAAAAACATCGGGGTACTCGCCGGCGTCGGCAGGTGTTGGCCGGCAAACCATCCGCTGACGGTTCCGTGCAAACCACCCGAACGCTCGACGGCTTCGCGGACCGTCAGTCCGGCTGCGTTCCGCAGTGCAGTGAGCATCTCAGCAAACTGCCCACGCGACTCGATCCGGGCGGGATCGACCTGATTGTGCGTACCGGCTTCTGCCTTCGAGTTCATAGCGACGCACTCTATCGGAGCAGGTAGGGGACTTGTCCGTTGTATGGACTCTGTATCGAGAGAGTTGCACCCGTTCCACTGAGACACCTCGATCGAAATACTCGTCTCAGTCGCACCCCGAGCCAGCAGCCCTTCTGCAAATACGGCAGTCGACGCCCATCCCCTCCGTCGAAAGGCGCTACTCGCATGTCTTCAATCGGCATTTCTCCGAAGATCGAGGCAAACGTGTCCCGAGTCGGCAACCCCAAGCACGGCAAGCACAAGCCGAAGCTGAGCGTCCGCGAGATCGAAGTACTTCTTGCCTGGCTACGTTCGGATTCCAAGTCCGAGGTCGCCGAGACGCTCGGCCTACGCGTCTGCACCGTCAACACACACATCACTCGGATCCGCACGAAGTACAGCGACGTCGGGCGGCCGGCTCCCACGAAGGCAGCATTGTTTGCCCGCGCGGTCCAGGACGGGTACACCACCCTCGACGAGTGGTGACCTCAGACCGTGACGGGTTCCGGTTCCTTCGCCTTGGACGGCTTCAGCCAACCGGGTAGCCAGGCAGGTTGTTTGTCCGGTGCTTGATCGAGAACACCGCCCGCCGGATCGTCGATGAACCCGTACCGCACGAGATCCTCCGACGGCCGGTAGATCTGCCGGAGCACCAGCGCGCACAGAACGAGTACCGCGATGTCCCGGATCACGACGGTTCCGGTGAACCACTGCTCGGGCAGCCCCTTGTTGGACACACCGAGGTAATACATCATTCGTGGAACCCAGACCAGGGCGTCGATGGTCATCCACGCGAGCAGGAGTCTGCGGTGCGGCAAGGCCAACACGGCCAGCGGCACCAGCCACAGAGAATACTGCGGGCTCCACACCTTGTTGGTGAGCAGGAAGCCCGCCACCAACAGGAAGCACAGCTGCGCAACTCGCGGACGACGCTGCGCCGTCAGGGCGACGTATCCGACACCGATGCAGACGGCCACGAACAAAAGCAGAGAGACGGCGTTGAGATTCGACGGTGACTCACCCTGTGCGAGAGGACCGTCGAGGCCCTTCCACGACGTGAACGACGCGATCACGTTGTAGAGCGAATCCGGATCGGCCCCGCGTTCGGAGTTGAGCCGGAAGAACTCGTACCAACCATGGGGGTACAGCGCGGCAATGGGCAGGTTCACCGCAAGCCATGCCGCGACCGCGCTGAGAGCGGTCACCAGCCAGTCCCTCGTCTTGCCCGCGCGCAGACACAGGACCAAGAGCGGTCCCAGTAGGAGCAGCGGGTAGAGCTTTGCGGCGCCGCCCAGGCCGAGCAGGATTCCCGCGAGCACGGGCCGCTTGCGTGCCCACGCCAACAACCCACCCGCCGCGAACGCCGTCGCCAGAGGATCGAAGTTCGTGAACACGTGCACGATCACCAAAGGGGAGCACGCGATCAGAGCGCCGTCCCACACTCGTCGTCCGGCCAGCAGGGTGCTCGCCCACACGGTGACCAGCCACGCCAACGCCAACCCGAACGCCACGACGTTGAAATAGAGCGCCACCTGAATCGCGCCCGGCAGCCAGGTGATCGAATCCCACGCCTTGGCGACTTTCATTGCGCCGTACTGATAGAGCCCCGAGATGACCGGATACTCCATGTACCGCATCTGGATCGAACCGTCGCCGCGTACTTCTTCCCACGACGTCTTGTACGGGAATGCTCCCTGATCGAGGCGCTCGGCTCCGTACAGCGGAACGGTGTCGGAGTAACACATCGCCACGTACTGACGGCTGCCACTCCAGTCGAGGCCGACCTGCCCGCTCTCGCCGACCGGCGCCTGCTGAATACAGCCAGCCTTCGCGAACCAGCCGAAAGCCAAGAACACCACGGCGAGCAGAAGGATCACTCTCATCGGTGTGAAGAAGCGAGTGCGCCCGATCAGTGCGTGACGACCTACCGGACCGCCGACGGTTCCCGACAGCGCAGACACCATCGCGTCGTTGCGACTGGGAACGTCCCGCCAATCCGCCGAACGAAGATCTTCGGCCAGCGGAGCGGGGGAGGTCGGTTCGGCATCATCAGCATTCGCGGCCACTCCGCGAGGTTACCGTCTTTCGAACCGACCACCCTCCAACTACTGGCCGGGGCTCACACCTGCCGGTTCTTCCTCGGTGGTCTCGCCTGCCCCTGGTACCTGTGGCGTGGTTGTCGTCGGCCGGGAGATGCCCGGAATCGGGATCGTGATGCCCGGCAGAACCTCGACCTGCGTCGTTGTCACCACGGGCGGCGGAGTGGTTTCCGTCGTCGTCGGTGCAGTGGTCGGCGGCGCCGACGTCTTGGGCGGTGCGGGAGCCGTGTACTCCGGAACACCACCGGCTTGACCGTTGATCTTGCCCGGCGTCGGGAACTTCTCGTTGTCGGTGCCCTCGAGGGCGCCGTCCATCGTGTCCTTCCAGATGTCCGAAGGCAGACCCGAGCCGTAGATCATCGCGCCACCGGAATTGGTGATCGCTTCACCGTCGGGAGTTCCGACCCAGACCGCGGTCGAAAGCGACGGCGTGTAGCCGACCATCCACGCGTCCTTGTTGGCTCCGGTGTCACCGAGCTGCGCGGTACCTGTCTTCGACGCCGACAGACGTCCGCCGGCCAGGTTGTGACCGCGCGAGTACGCCGCGATCGGCTGCATCGCAGCCGTCACGTTGTCCGCCACGGCAGCGTCGATGCGGTCTTCACCGGCGGGCGCGCCGCGGTCCAGCAGCACGGTGCCGTCGGCCGCGACGACCTTCTGCACGAAGTGCGGTGCGTGATACGTACCGGACGCGGCGAGTGTCGCGTACGACGACGCCATGTCGAGCACGCGGGCCTGGTACTGGCCGAGCACGATGCCGTTGTTGGGGCCGGAACCGTCGGCCTCGGTGAGCGACGGGCCGACGCCCGGGATGTCCTTCGGGATGCCTGCCTTGTGAGCGATGTCCGCGATTTCCTGCGGGCCGTTGCCGTCGAGGCTGAGCATCTGACGGTAGAAGCTGGTGTTCAGCGAACGCTTGAGCGCCTCTGCGATGGTGCAGGTGCCGCAGCTTTCACCTTCGACGTTGCCGATGGAGATGCCGTTGACGGTCAGCGGTGAGCTGTCGTACATCTGCGAGAGCGGGATTCCCTGATCCAGGGCGGCTGCGAGGCCGAACACCTTGAACGAGGAACCAGTCTGAAGTCCGGCATTCGCGAAGTCGTATCCCGCGCCGTCCTCACCGCCGTAGTACGCCTTGACGGCTCCGGTCTTCGGATCGACCGAGACAACTGCGGTACGCAGATTCTCCGGCTCACCCTCCATGTTGGAACGGGCTGCCTCGACCGCTGCGGCCTGAGCCTGCGGGTCGATGGTCGTGGTGATCTGCAAGCCCTCGGTGTTGAGCAACTGCTCGCTGATTCCAGCGTCGCCGATCTCCTTGAGCACCTGACGCTTGATCAGGCCTTCGGGTCCGGTCGAGCCCTGGCTGCTGTTGTCGACCTGGGCGAGCGGGATGTAGGCGGGGTACTGCATCGGCGTGCGCGCGGCCTGATCCAGCGTGCCGGCGGACACCATGCCGTCGAGCACGTAATCCCAACGGGACTTCGCGCCTGTCGGGTTGGTCTCGGGATCGAGGAGCGACGGAAGCTGGATCGACGACGCCAGGACGGCGCCTTCTTCGATGGACAGCTGGTCGACGGGCTTACCGAAGTAAGCCTTGGATGCTGCGCCGATGCCGTATGCGCCGCGACCGAAGTAAATGGTGTTCAGATACGCGGCGAGGATGTCGTCCTTGGACCACTCGTTGGCCATCTTCGAGGAGATGACGAGTTCCTTCATCTTTCGCGTCAGCGAACGCTCCGAGCCGACAAGCGCCTTCTTGACGTACTGCTGCGTGATGGTCGAGCCACCACCGGCGCTGTCGCGACCGAGGACGTTGTCTCGGGCCGCGCGTGCGAAACCGGAGATCGAGAAGCCCGGGTTCGAGTAGAAATCGCGGTCCTCTGCGGCCAGAACAGCGTTGCGAACGTGCGGCGGTACCTGATCGAGCGAGACCTCGACGCGGTTGCCATCTGGCGGGACGACAGTGCTGATCACCGTGGTGCCGTCGGCGGCAAAGACCGTCGCCACCTGATTGGTCTTGAGGTCACCGGGCTTGGGGACGTCCTGCACGATGTACGCCGCCATGAAGGCAAGGACGGGCAGAACAAGACCGAGCGCCACCAAGACGTAGGCCGAGCGGCGAACTGTGCGCCACTGGGACTTCTTCTTCACGGTGCTCTTTCTTCCCTTCGGGGGTTGTCCGTCGTTGCCACCGCCACCGGAGCCACCTGTCGGCGGCTTCGTCGGCGGAGGTCCGACCGGCGGGCGGGTGCCCGCGTTGCTACGGGTGGTCGCTGCTGCTGCCGCGACGCGCTGGGTCGGTTCGTTCGCCTGAGTGCTGGAGGCGCGATCTCCTTGAGCGCCTACGGCGCGATCTCGAGGCGGCGGGCCGGCAGGTCGGCCTTGCGGCGGACGACCCTGAGGAGGGGGACCGGCGGGGCGGCCCTGAGGAGGCGGGCCCGAAGGTCGGGCTTGCGGCGGACGACCCTGGGGCGGGGGTCCCATCGGACGACCTTGCGGCGGACGACCCTGAGGGGGCGGACCCATCGGAGGGCGTCCCTGCGGTGGTGGGCCCATGGGACGTCCCTGCGGCGGACGACCCTGAGGAGGTCCGGCGGGACGGTTGGGACCGACGGGACGGCCACCCGGGTTGTTGCCGCCCGGGTTGTTGTTGCTGGGGGAACTCACGAATCAAATCTCCAGTGGTCACGGACCGATCACGTGCAGACTTCGATCGGGCCCTTCTTCGGGTGTGGCGTTACTCGCTGGCGGTGCGCCGGCTTGGTGGGCGTGCTCGCCGCGGTCGCGGCGGCGCAGGTACTGCGCCGAGCACATAGGACTGCACCAAGTGGTTCCAACTGCAGGTACGGCACACCTCTACAACGTGCACCGTGAACTCCTCTGCTGTTTCCGCAAGCCGAGCGAGCTCGTCCGAGGTTCGGGCCGATCCCGAAACCTGACCGAGCTTGTCGCCGAACACCCAGGACACGAGCGTCAACTGTTCCTTGCGGCAAATGGGGCAGACGACGTCGCTGCCCCGGCCGTGGAACTTCGCGGCTCTGAGTAGGTACGGATCGGCGTCACACACCTGCTTGACGTCGGTCCGACCCGCAGACACTTCGGCCAGCACAGACCGACGCGCGAGCGCGTAGTCCACAACTTGCCGCTGTATCCGCACCTGACCAGCGTACGTGCGTCCGTGCCGCGACGGACGGTTCGGGAGGGTCACGATGAACACATTTCGGGGGCTGGGGGCATGGCGACCAGCCATTACGATCACTTCCTGTGAAGTCTTCTCGTTCTCCGATGACGCGTGCTCGTGATCTTGATCGCGTCGAAACGTGCAATGTGTTGGACGCCGCGTACGCCGAAGGGCAGTTGAGCGCGGAGGACTACTTCGACCGGACCGAGAAGGCGAAGTCCGCGAAGACCCTGCTCGCACTCGCACGCCTGGTCAACGATCTGCAGGTGCCGAAGATCGAGACCAAAACGGTGCCTCGGACGTCGACGGCACGAAAGGCCGTGTTCGTCGGTGCTGCTGCTCTGATCGTCGTCGGCGCGATCGCAGCAGTGGCGTGGAGTCGGTCACCGTTGACGCCCTCGGAAGACATCACAGCCAGTTATGCCAGCACTACTTCCCTCGCTCCGCCGTTGCCGACCACCACCCCGGTGCCGGAGCCGACCGTCGAACCGATCCTGATCGCACACATCGACACGTTGACGCCGGAAGGAATCGGCGCATTCATCGAGAGGTATCGAGAAGAGTTCGGTGACATGTTCGTAGACGACGCCAGCTTCCACGGCGACTACTCCTCAGTGAGCCGGGCGGTCCCCGATGCTCCCGCTCTCACCGAGTCCATCAGTTTTCGCGACGGCTTCGAGAGGGAAGTGACGTCCATTCCGCGGCGAACGGGCCAGCCGACCTTCGACCTCGGTTCCATCCAGATCGACAAGCTCGCGCCGTACATGGTGAACATAGGCGACTATGTCAACGTTTCGGACGCCGCGATCACCCACTTGATCGTGGACGCGAACTACGGCGTCCCGGAGATCGCGATCTATGCAGAGAACGGACTCGGCCACCAAGGACGCATCGAGGTCACGCCGTGGGGCGAGATCTCTCGTTCCTACCCGTACGGGAGCTAGGGTGAGCCGGTGAGTGGGTCCCCGACTACTACCTCTACGCGCACCCGCGCGCGCGACGTCGACCGTTCCGACACCTGCGCCGTTCTCGACTCCGCCCTGTCCGACGGACAGATCACGGTCGACGAGCATGCGAACCGAACGGCATCGGCCATGACCGCGACCACGCTCGGACAGCTCGATCTGCTGGTCCGCGATCTGCAGAAAGCAACGCTGCGCAACGCCGTCGCCAAAGTTCGCCGTATCGACAAGATCTGGTACCTCGCAGCCGCATCGACTATCTTCGCCGGCCTGATCGGGTACCTCACCTTGTCCGCCGACCCTTCACCCCCACCGCCTCCACCGGCGGCAGCCGAAAACGTCGAACCGCTTGCCCCCATTGTGAGTTCGACGTTGAACACGGTCACCGCAAGCGGGATCGGGGAATTCATCACCAGATACAGCGCCAAGTACGGCACGACGATAATCGATTCCGCCAACTTCTACGACGGCTATGCAAGCGTCACTCGCGCCGCCGCTGTCTCGCCGAACCTGGAGGAAGACATCGACTTTCGAGGCGGTTTCACACCACGCGACAGCACGTCGACTCGAGCAGCCAGCACCGTCACCTTCGACCTCGCTGCCGTCGACATCGACAAACTCGCCGGATATCTGGCAGGAGTGTCCGCAAATCTCAACGTCCCCGACGCCGAGATCACACACATCAGCATGAGTTCGTCGAGCGACGATCCACGCGTCTCCATCTACGCCAGCAACAACCTCGGCGCGAGCGGCTCAATGGATTTGACCCCGGATGGCCGCCCGATCCGCTTGTCTCCCTTCACTCCTCGATAGGCCCCGGACATGCCGAACGATCTGACCAGGACCACCCGCGCTCGCAATGCCGATCGCGAGGCTACCTGCGCAGTGCTGGACTCCGCCTTCGCCGACGGACAACTCACGGCGACCGAGCACGACGAATTGACCGAACTCGCCGCGGTGGCAGTCACTCTCGGCGATCTCGAAGATTTGACGTCCGATCTGCAGACCGAGGCGTCCCTACCCATTCTTCGGAAAGAACCTTCGCTGGACACGCGTTGGATCGCCGTTGTGATCATCGCGCTGTCACTGGTCTCGGCTGTCGGTTTCGGAATCAAATACGCCGCGTCCGACGTCACGATCTTCTCGAGCCCCGAGCCACAGTTACACACCGTCGACGGCCTGGGGGCGATGTTCCATGCCATCGAAACGGAGTACGGCAGCGGACTGGTCGACGAGATGACCATCTATCCCACTTATGCACGCGTAACGCGCGCCGATCCCGCCGCGCCGCGCAAGAGCCTGGACAGCTACTACCGAGGCGACCTCGAGGACACGACTTCAGGAGGATCACGCGAACCCGACGTGACACAGATCGACGTCAGACAGCTCGATCCTCGCATCGTGATCGCCCTTCTCGACGGCGCCGGAACAACGACGTCGGTGCAAAATCCGACCACTCGGTACGTCTCTGTCGACAGCACCGAAAATGTTCCGACCATCCAGATTCACGTCGGCAACGACCTCGACGAGAGCGGGTACCTGACCGCTGCCCTCGATGGCGAAATCATGTCGATCTACCCGTTCACCCCCTGATCTAGCCGTGACACCTTGGTGCACGTATCGGGCCGCAGTGTGGTTTTATATATCGGCGCGATATAGTTGGTTATCGCATCAAGCGGTTAGGTTCAACGACTCGGGAGGTTTGTCAGTTGCTCGAACTCGCAATCCTCGGGCTGCTCCTCGAGTCACCGATGCACGGATACGAGCTGCGTAAGCGGCTCACTGGTCTGCTCGGCGCATTCCGCGCGTTCTCGTACGGATCGCTGTACCCGGCACTGCGGCGCATGCAAGCCGACGGATTGATCTCAGAAGACGTCGACACTGCCACCGGCACGCTCAAGCGTCGGGCGCGTCGCGTCTACCAGCTCACTCCGGAAGGTCGGCAACGGTTCACCGAACTGGTCGCCGACACCGGGCCGCAGAACTACACCGACGACGGTTTCGGCGTTCACCTCGCCTTCTTCAGCCGCACCCCCGCAGAAGCGCGGATGCGGATCCTCGAAGGCAGGCGACGCCAGGTCGAGGAGCGCCGTGAGGGGCTCCGCGAGGCCGTCGGTCGGGCCAGCGGATCGCTGGACCGCTATACCCGTCAGCTCCATCAGCTCGGACTCGAATCGAGTGAACGCGAAGTGCGTTGGCTCAACGAATTGATCGCAGCCGAGCAATCGACAACAGGAACATCCCGGAAAGAAGGAGAACCCGACCATGGGTGAGAACAGCACCGCGGTGCGCGTAGCCATTGTGGGCGTGGGTAACTGCGCCTCGTCCCTGGTTCAGGGCGTCCACTACTACAAGGATGCCGACGAGACCCAGACGGTCCCCGGCCTCATGCACGTCAAGTTCGGTAAGTACCACGTCCGCGACGTGCAGTTCGTCGCTGCGTTCGACGTCGACGCCAAGAAGGTCGGCTTCGACCTCTCCGAGGCGATCCTCGCGAGCGAGAACAACACCATCAAGATCGCCGACGTCCCGCCCCTGGACGTTCCCGTTCAGCGTGGCCCGACCCTCGACGGCATCGGCAAGTACTACGCCGAGACCATCGAGCTGTCCGACGCCGAGCCCGTCGACGTCGTCAAGGCACTCAAGGACGCTCAGGTCGACGTCCTCGTCTCCTACCTGCCCGTCGGTTCCGACGACGCTGACAAGTTCTACGCACAGTGCGCGATCGACGCAGGCGTTGCATTCGTCAACGCTCTGCCCGTCTTCATCGCTTCCGACCCGGAGTGGGCTGCCAAGTTCAAGGACGCCGGCGTCCCGATCGTCGGTGACGACATCAAGAGCCAGGTCGGCGCCACCATCACCCACCGCGTGATGGCGAAGCTGTTCGAAGACCGCGGCGTCGTGCTGGACCGCACCTACCAGCTCAACGTCGGTGGAAACATGGACTTCAAGAACATGCTCGAGCGTGATCGCCTGGAGTCGAAGAAGGTTTCCAAGACCCAGGCTGTGACGTCCAACCTGACCGGCGCACTTGCCGGCAAGGTTCACGACCGCAACGTCCACATCGGTCCCTCGGACTACGTGGAGTGGCTCGACGACCGCAAGTGGGCATACGTCCGCCTCGAAGGCCGCGCCTTCGGTGACGCTCCCCTGAACCTGGAGTACAAGCTCGAGGTCTGGGATTCGCCCAACTCTGCCGGCATCATCATCGACGCCGTCCGCGCAGCCAAGATCGCCAAGGACCGCGGCATCGGTGGACCGGTTTACCCGGCTTCCGCTTACCTGATGAAGTCCCCGCCGGTCCAGATGGCCGACGACAAGGCTCGCATCGAGCTCGAAGCCTTCATCATCGGAGCCGACGAGGCCTGATTTAGGTTCACGCTGATTCGGGGTCTTGCGCCAACGGCGCAAGGCCCCGATTCTGTTATCCGCAGGGTGTTTCCGCATCCGCGCGGGTAATCACGCCTGCGGCTGCCGAATTGCCGTGCGGGTCCGGGTGCCGCTCAGCGTGGAATGATGGACATCAGAACCATCACACGGATCGAGGACCCCATGTCGATTACGTCGCTGCCAGTGCTCGATCTGTCGCTTGCGCAGAACCCCGACACCGCCGAGCAGTTCCGCACTCAGCTGCGCGAGGCCACCCACGAGGTCGGATTCTTCTACCTGGTCGGCCACGGAATTCCCGACGAACTGCAGCGACGCCTCCTCGACGTCGCCCGCGAGTTCTTCGCGCTACCGACTGCCGAGAAGCTCGCGATCGAGAACGTCCGCAGCCCGCACTTCCGTGGGTACACCAGGCTCGGCGGCGAACTGACCGAAGGCAAGCAGGACTGGCGCGAGCAGATCGACATCGGGGCCGAACAGCCCGCGGCCGAGCGCACCGACACCTCACCGGCCTGGGAGATCCTGCAGGGCCCCAACCAGTGGCCCGACGCCCTTCCCGAACTTCGCGACGTCATCACCGAGTGGAACGACACGCTCACCTCGATCGCATTGAGCCTCTTACGCGAATGGGCGGTAGCCCTGGGCCAGGATGCGAACATCTTCGACGACGCGTTCGCTCACGATCCGTCGATCCTCATCAAGGTGGTGCGTTACCCGGGCCGCCCGAAAGGTGCCGGCTCCCAGGGCGTCGGCGGACACAAGGACGCGGGTGTGCTGACTCTGCTCTATGTCGAACCGGGCAAGGGCGGTCTGCAGGTCGAGCACGACGGCGACTGGATCGACGCGCCGCCGATCGACGGGGCGCTGGTGGTCAACATCGGCGAACTGCTCGAGGTCGCTACCGGCGGATACTTGAAAGCGACTGTGCACCGGGTAGTTTCACCCGAGGGCGACGGCGAACGTATCTCGGTGCCGTTCTTCTTCAACCCGAACTACGCAGCGCAGATCCCGGAGTTCGACCTACCGCCCGAGCTGGCGGCGCGCGCCACCGGCGTCACCGTGGACGCGAACAACCCGATACACGATTCCTACGGGGCGAATGCCCTCAAGAGTCGACTACGTGCGCACCCCGATGTCGCGGCCCGCTGGTGGCCGGACATCGTTGCGGCACAAAGCGCTACCTGATGCTGAACTACAGATCCATCGCGACTTTCCACGCCGTGTGCATCGCGCCCTCGATGTAGTCGACGTTCACCGCGTCACCGACCACATGTACGTCGGACACGACACCGATCAGAGAATCGGCCAGTGGCGCCTGCGCCGACACTCCCGACGCGACGACAACCATGTCGGCTGGAGCGGTCCGTGTCTTGTCACCGGAACGGAATTCGACGTGCTCCTTGGTGATTCGCTGCACCGTTGAATTGCGGTGAATGTCCACACCGACATGCTTGGCGTGGCGCACCGCCGTCCAGCGGCGCGGCATCGCCATCGGAATACCCAACTGCTGGCCTTCTTCGATCAGCGTCACATTGCGACCTCGCTCGGCCAGGAACTCCGCAAGCTCGAGTCCGACAAGCGAACCACCGATCACGACAACGTCTTTACCCATGGGCAGGAACTTGCGGGTCACAGCTCGGATCGCCGCGGGGCTCTTGGTGATACCGGACAGCTTGCCCAACTTGGCCATCGTCCGCAGGAACGGCGGTACCTGTGAGACGTCTCCAGCTCCGGTCATCAACGCGCGCAACGAATCACCGGTGTGCACGTGCGGCAAGTCGCCGCCCGGAACACTAGGCCGCTCACGGACTGCACCGGTGGCCACGACTACGGCGTCGGGGTTCAGTGCCCGGATCGAAGCAACCGAGGCTTCGGTCTTCAGTCGAACATCGACACCGAGACGCTCGATTTCCACTTTCAACCAGCTGAGCAGACGCCCGTTGTCCGGGGTAGTGAGGCTCGAGAACCACAGGGTGCCACCGAGGCGATCGGACTTGTCCAACACCGTGACTCGGTGCCCACGTTCAGCGGCCACGCGGGCCGTCTCGAGACCACCGGGGCCCGCTCCGACCACAACAACGTGTTTCGGAGTGCTGGTCCGAACGAAGGGGAGAAGCGCTTCGTTGCCGAGCGCGGGATTGACAGCGCACAGCGGCGTCTCGTCCCAGAAGTTCTCCTGCACGCAGACGTAGCAATTGATGCAAGGCCGAACCCGCTCGGGTGCACCGTCTTTGAGTTTGTTCACCAACTGTGGATCGGCCAGGAGCTGACGGCCCATTGCGGCGAAGTCCGTGCGACCTTCCGCGATCATCTTCTCGCCAACCTCGGGGAGCATACGTCCGACCGTGATCACGGGGATCGATATCGCCTGCTTGATTCGCGTTGCATTGTCCGTGTAATAGCCGACCTTGTCGGGCAGGGGGCCGTCGGTGAAGTTGGCAAAAGCATTCAGCGCGGTACCGGTGACGTGAATGGCGTCAGCGCCGGCCTCTTCGAACATCTTGGCAGCCGCAGCAGCCTCGTCGACGGTCAGCCCGTCGGTTTCGCCGTACTCTTGACCGGCCAGACGCACGATGACGGCGAGCGCACCGCCGACCTCCTCCTTGACCGCTCGAATGACCTCACAAGCCAGGCGAGCACGGTTCTCCATGGAACCTCCGTACTCATCGCTGCGCTGATTCGTGTATCGACTCAGGAACGCTCCGAGGACGTAGTTGTGGGCACAGTGAATCTCGACGGCGTCGCCGCCCGCCGCCTTCACCCGTCCGGCAGCCTCGGCGAACATGCGAACCAGCCAATCAAGATCTTCCTTGGTTGCCTCGTGGTACGTAGCCCTCTTGCCCTCGTTGATGGCAGCCATCTTGCCCAGTTCTTCTGGCGTGCAATCGGCCATCGCGCTCATGTCACCCGGCGGCTTCGGCGTGGACGGGACCAACTGCGGTCGGCCGTCGAGGGTATCGATGCGCGCCACCTTGCCGTGGTGTGTCATCTGCACACAGAGCTTGCTGCCTGCGTCGTGGACTGCGTCGGCCAACGCCTTGAGACCGGGGATGAACCGGTCTTCCGAAAGCCCCGGTTCCTTGCGGCTGGTGCAGCCCAGCGGATACGCAACAGCGCAGCAACCGGTGATGATCAGACCCGTTCCACCAGCTGCACGCGCCACGAAGTGGTCGATGTCACCCTTTTCGATTTCCCCGTCTTCACACAGGTTCATGTCCATCGCAGGGAGAACCACGCGATTGGGCACGGTCATCGGGCCGATGGTGCCTGGTGCGAGCAGGTGCGGAAAGGTCTGGCTTCGGATCGTCACGAGCAGACGCTAGAACTGGACCACGCCCATCCGTTGCCGCACTCCCGATCAACGAGACTTCACGCGCTGTGACGTGCGAGGCACTCGGCTATCACCTCGAGCGCATATTCGAGGTCCGCGGATTCCACTCGCCCGTAGCCGATGACCAATCCGCCGGGGTCTCCGTGCGTTCGGGTGGACTCGACCAGGGTGGGCACTTCGACGCCGTATTCAAGTGCCTCGCGAGCGACGGTGGCTGCCAGATCCGCGTCGAGCATGAGCGTCGTGTGCATGCCGGCGCCGAGACCCCGCAGTTCACCGAACGATGACAGCGCTTCCTCGACCGCCCGATCACGCTCCCGGTACCTGCGCCGGGCGGTACGCACCGCTCGATCCCATTCGCCGTCACGGAGCAGGGACAGGAGTGCTTGCTGCAGCGGAACCGACGGGAAGTCGCCGATTCGCTGGCGGTGTACTGCTATGCGGTCGACCAGGTCGAGGGGAGCTACCAACCAGCCCAATCGAATTCCGGCGCCGAGCGTCTTTGCAACTGTTCCGAGATACACCACCCGATCAGGAGCCAACTGGGCAAGCGCAGGCAAAGGCGCTACGTCGTAACGGAATTCGGAGTCGTAGTCGTCCTCGAACAGGACGACGTCGCGGACGCGGGCGAACTCGATCAACTGGTTGCGCCGACCTACCGGAAGCAGCCCACCCGTCGGATACTGATGGGACGGTGTCACATACACGCCACGGACGCTCTCCGACGCAGTTTCGAGTTGGTCGACACAGAGACCATGAGCGTCGACGGGCACGTCGAGCAGCGACCATCCACAGGCTGTAGCGGCCGAGGACGCATACCGGTATCCGGGATCTTCCATCGCCAGAACAGCACCACGGGTACGCAGAGCCGACAGGGCGAGGCCGAGACCATGCGTGGCACCTGAGGTGATCAGGATTCTCTCGGGTTCAACCGACATTCCGCGGGCTCTTGCCAGTAATTCCGATAGTGCCGAACGCAATTCGTAGTCACCCGCAGGATCGGGATCCTCGAAAGGTGGCGGTTTGGACCCGACGTCACGCCACGCCCGCCGCCACGCTGCCGATGCACGCGGTGGCGTCCACGGCACGCCCGGCCGGAGCTGCACCCTGGGTGACATCTTGTCGGCGGCCTTCTTCGGTGTAGTCGTGGGAGTGACCATGGGGGAGGGCGCCTCGGCAACGAAGGTGCCTGAGCCGTGCACAGCGACAAGCCAACCCTCGGCGATCAACTGCTCATACGCCCGTTCCACGACGCCCCGCGCCACCTCGAGCTCCGCCGCCAGCTTCCGGGAACTGGGTAACCTCAGACCCACTGCCGCCTTACCACTGCGGATATCAGCTCTGAGGTGGTCGGCAATCTGGACCGGGAGCGCCCGCCGATCTGTCCGATCGAGGACCACGGCTACCGCCGAAGGCAGAAACATTCAGAACCCTCCCGGAAGTGGCAAATCGAAGTGGCCTATCGAAGTCTCCACTGATTGGACCATGACTTGAAGCCACTTTGCCACCAGCATTGTCTGCATGACAGATTCCGTTGTCTTTGCTGCCCCTGCTCCTGCCCCCACTGCACCTGTTCCGCTGTCCCCAACAGCACGTACGGCGCACAAGCGCGCCCGCCACCACGGCGTCGCAGAACGCGCGGCACTCGTCGACGTCTTGCAGTCCGCGAAGCTGTGCCACATGGGTGTGACCGTCGGCGGAGTTCCCATGGTGTTTCCCACCGCCTACGGGTTCGACCTCGACGGCCCCGACCGCGGCGGATCTATTTATGTTCACGGTTCAGTCGCTTCACGGAGCTTGGCTCCCGACAGCGAAATCTGCATCACCATCACGATCCTCGACGGGCTCGTGTTGGCTCGGTCGGGCTTCCACCACTCGATGAACTACCGCAGCGGCGTCATCATCGGATCACCTCGAGTCGTGACCGACGGCGACGAACGCGTGAAGGCTTTGAATCTGATCGTCGACCAGGTGGTTCCCGGACGTTCCCAACACTTGCGGGATCACACGCGCAAGGAAATGGTGGCAACCATCGTTCTTGCGCTGCCGTTGTACGAGGCTTCCGTCAAGGCTCGCACCGGCGGCCCCGGTGACGATGCCGCCGACATCGGTATCGAAACCGTTTGGGCTGGAGTAGTTCCCGCAGCTACGCACTTCGGTGAACCGATCCCGTCCGAGGATCTCGACTCCGGTGTCGCGCTGCCGGACCATATCTCGACGATGCTCTGACCGCACACGCCGTACACACCGGGGCATGGCTAAGCCCCGGTGTGTACGTATTCAGTTGCGCCCGTTCAGGCTGCTGTGGGTGGGCTGTTCCCGCCGATCGGCTGTTGATACGGATCAACCGACATCGGTGGATAGAACACGGTTTCTCCGTCGGGTCCGATCTCCACCCTCCATTCGGTGTGATGCAGCGTCCGATGATGATGACCACACAACAAGACCAGATTATCGAGATCCGTTGGGCCACCATCACCCCAGTGAACAATATGACGAGCATCGCACCACCCCGACGGAGTCCCGCACCCCGGAAACGCACACCCACCATCACGAACCGCAAGAGCCCGCCGCTGCGGAACCGTCGCCGTTCGCGCTTCCTTACCGCAGTCGAGCGGAACACCATTCTCATCCAACAAAATTCGCGTCACGGTGCAGTCGCACGCCAACATCCGGGCGGTATCGATACTGATCGGGCCCACCCAATCCGTCCACGCGAACCCCAACTCCTCAGTGGACGGCAGGAGGTCTTTCAGAACTTTAAGGTCCGTCATATCTTTTGCCGACGCGGTCACCGTGATGTGCGGTTTCACCCCGCCCTCGATCGGACCCAACCCCGCCCGCTCGTACCGCCGCAACAACTCGCAGAACCCGTCCGCCCGCCGCAGCGCCGGCGTACGCGTGTCCTTGACACCGTCCTTCTCCGGCGTCGGCGCCGACAGACTCGACAACAACGTGATCAGACGCGCCCCGTTCACAGCATCCAAGTCACCCTTCACCGACACCCGCCCGTACAAACCTTTCGAGGCGTAGAACTCGTTACGCTCCGAATCCTCGCCGACCGGAACACCGTCCTCACGCTTGCCGTACTGCTTCTCGATCCGCCGGATCGCCGCCCGCACCGCATCACAATCGGCAATGTTCTTCGACGCCAACCCGAGCAAGATCCCGCGAGCCTTGTCCACGTCCGCCGGCGTCATGTTCTTCGGCGGATGCTGACAAAACGACGCAACCTGCCGCGCCTTCAACGCATCCACATCACCACGGTGAAACGCATCCGCGACAACAGGTTCGAGCATCAACAACCGCGCCAACCCGACCAGCAGACTGCACTCGCCGATCCCCAGATTCGTCGAACCATGCAACCACTGCGCGATCGCCCGAAAACCCTTCCCGCCGAGAACCTCACGGGAAAACATCTCCACGATCAGCAACACCATCCGCGACTGCAATTCGTGCCGGGCGCGCACCAGATCCAGGACCTCACTCTTGAGGTCCTCGCTATCCAGTTGCCATGCATTCCGACTGTCCATGCCGAAAGTTTAATCGAACATAGTTTCGAATACAAGAGTTGGAGAGACGAAACTAGATGCTAATCAACAACTTTCGCATTCCAGGCGAAACGGGCAGGTTCTTGGGTCGCGGGAGTTGCCGCAACTCCGCCACCGATAAAGGGCCGGACAAGATCCAGCGGCAAGGGGAAGACAACGGTGGAGTTGTTCTCGCTACCGATCTCGTGAAGTGTCTGCAGATATCGCAACTGCAGGGTGGTCGGATTGCGGCTGATCACCTCGGCCGCCTCGGCGAGCTTGGCCGATGCCTGAAACTCCGCGTCGGCGTTGATGATCTTGGCTCGCCGCTCGCGTTCGGCCTCTGCTTGCCTGGCGATGGCGCGCTGCATGTTGGCCGGAATCTCGACGTCCTTGATCTCGACGGTCGTGACCTTGACTCCCCACGGCTCGGTCTGCTGATCGATTACCTTCTGCAAGTCCTCGTTGAGGCGTTCACGTTCGGAGAGCAGCGAGTCCAACTCAGCTTTACCGAGAATGGAGCGCAGTGTGGTCTGGGCGATCTGTGAGGTGGCGGCCAGAAAATCCTCGACTTCGACTATCGAACGGTCAGCGTCGACGACCCGAAAGTACGTGACGGCGGTGACCTTCACAGGAACATTGTCGCGGGTAATCACTTCTTGGACCGGTATTTTCAGCGTGACGGTTCGCAGACTGACCCGCTCCATACGATCGATCGCCGGCACCAGAATCACCAGACCAGGACCCTTCAAGGTGATCAGTCGACCGAGGCGGAACACCACCGCGCGCTCGTACTCGCGCAGAACTCTCACCGACATGCCCACAAGGACTGCAATCAGCACGACAAACACGGACAACACGACAAGCACGGTGGTCATAGCGGCAGCTCCCACGGTTCACGACGGCGCACTTTCAGAGTCAGGCCTCGAACCTGCTCTACGACGACGGATTCGCCCACGGCAGGCACAGAATCGTCGTACCCGAATTCCATTCGAGCACGCCATAATCCGCCGTCGAGCTCGACCTGACCCTGCGCACCGGTCCAACTGCGAACGGTCGCGTCCGAGCCGACAAGAGATTCCGTCCCCGTACGCACGGGAGCGCGGCGCGCGGTAAGCGCTTTTCGACTCGCTACCGCCACCACGCCCAGGCCGACTACCGCGACCCCCGCCGTCACCGGAATCGCGATCAATTGCCCGATACCGTCGGACGTGAAGAGCATCCACACGCCGGCACCGATCATGAGTGCTCCAAGCGCACCGAGCACCCCCGCGGTTGGGGCATGCGCCTCGACCACGATCAACAGGACGCCCAGCAACAGGGCAACGACACCGATCGTCGTCATCACTCGTCTCCACGCTCGCGAGGACGCGGTCACGTCGCGTAGCCATTGTGCGATCGCGCCCTCGACTTCAACGGTAATCACGTTCGGCCGGATCTGCCACAAGCGCTTTCACATCACGTCAGAGAAGGACCTCACCGATCTGTCGTGCAGTCACCTTGGCAAGGTCGGCGAGAAACGGAATCCGTTCGTCGATCATCAGCTCGACCGGACCACGAAGCCCGAGAGCGTAACGCACAGTGCCGGATCCATCGATGATCGGAATTCCGATCGTTCGGAAATCCGGGGTCAACTCTTCGTCGTTGAATCCGTATCCTCGCTCACGAGTCAGTTCCAGTTCCCGGCGGATACCGGCGACATCGGTGATCGCACGCTGAGTGGTCGCTTCACGTGGCAGCGCAGCCAGCTCGGAATCGTCGACATCGGACCAAGCCAGAAAGGCTTTCCCCAGTGCGCTCGCATGCAAGGGAAGGCGGACACCCTGCAGCACGTGCCCGTCGGCCTCGCGCCACCGACTGAATCCGAGCAACACCACCTCACTTCCGCTTCGCACTGCCAGGGAAGCGGATGCTCCTGTCGTCGCGGCCAATTGCTCCAAAAAGGGCTCGGACAGATAGATCCGATGCTGCCGGTAGGAGACCTGTCCGTAAGCCGCCAGCGCCGCGCCGATGCGATACCGACTGGTTGCGTCGTCCTTCTCGAGAAATCCCGCGTCGACGAGCGACTGCAGCAATCGATGCGTGGTGCTGACCGCAAGCTCTTGTCGCCGCGCAACTTCCGAGACTCCCAGTTCTTCGCCACTGCGAAAACATGTGAGCATGGTCAGGGCACGGGTTACCGTCTGAACTCCCGCGCCGCGTGCGTCCGTCACGAACGATCCTTTCGCTGTGGCCTGATCGACCTGAGAATCGGACGCTAACACGGACCCAGCAGTCCGGCCATCCTTTCCATCAGATGGAAAGGAACCGAACGTGGACCTGCAAAAGCCCAGATGAACAGACTTCCGATGTTGTCAAGATTTCCAATCTCCAGAAAACAAACGGGGGTAAAACGGACAGGCACCCAATAGCGTCATCGTCGTCAGTTCTGACGATTCAACGCCTGAAGGAGCCACATACATGTCCCGCTTCCGCCGACTGCCACGAGCTGCCGCTGCGCTCGCCATGATCCCGCTGGCCGGGTTGGCGGTGGCGTGTGGGTCTTCCGATTCCGACAGCGCCGCAGGCAATTCCAGCGCAGACTTCACGCTCAAGGTCTTCGATCCCGGAAACTCCGGTGCCATCGCCGTCGGCAAGCGTGACGGAACCTACGACGAGGCTCTGGCACCGCTGGGCGCAAAGATCGAATGGGTCAAGACCACACCGGGATTCAGCTCCAACCTCAAACTCTTCAACAGCGGTGAACTCGACATCCAAACCGGCGCATACAGTCCCGTCGTCGGCGCACTGTCCAAGGACGTGGGTGTCCGCATCTTCGCCACGTCCGACCCGTACAACAAGGACCAGGCCGGCATCATCGCCACTCCGGAGTCCGGCATCAAGACCGTCGCAGATCTGGCCGGCAAGCGCATTGCCGTCAACCCTGCAGGCAAGGGCGAGTACATCACGCTCAAGGCCCTGACGCAGGCCGGAGTGCCGATCGATTCCGTCGAACGTGTTCCGCTGCAACAGGCTGACGCGGCGTCGGCGTTCTCCACCGGGCAGGTCGACGCGTGGGCATCGTTCCTGATTCCGTATCAGGAGGCCAAGGCCAAGGGCGCGGTCGAGATCGCAACCGAGGCGAGCATCGACTCCGTGGACAGCACCATCATCGCCGGCCGCACCGTAGTACTCGAAGAGCATCCCGAAGTGGTCCAGAAGTTCCTCGAGGTCACCCAGGAACTCACCGCGAAGCAGCAGGCCGACCCGGCAGCATTCGAGAACGTCTTCGAACAGACCGGTCCGCGCGCACTCTCCGGACAGCGACTCGACGACGCGATCACCCTGGGCGGCCAGATCACCAACTTCCGCTACCCGACTGCAGCCGACGCTACCGACCTCGAATCGATCTCCACGTTGTTCGCCGACAACAAGGTGATCCAGCAGCCGATCAAGGGCAGTGACGTGATCTTCGACCTCCAGGGTGCTGTGGCAGGTTCGGCAGCGGCAGCGCCCACCACCGAGGGGAAGTGACCCGATGGTGACGCTGACCCGGCCCGCACGAACTGCGTCGCCGTCAGTGGAGCATCCGCAACTCGAAACGCCCCGCTACCGCCGCAATCGCAGCAGGCCCAAGTGGGTCTCGATCCCACTCCGCTTCCTCGTGCCCGCGCTGCTGGTTGCCGGATGGTGGATCGGATCCGCTACCGGACTGATCCGCGAAGAGATCCTGGCCGGACCTCCGGCGGTGTGGACGGCATTCGCCGAGCTCTACCAGTCGGGTCAGTTGGTCGACTTCGGTCTCGCGTCGCTTCAACGTGCTGCACTCGGTGTTTCGGTCGGTGTGATCGTCGGATTGGTGCTCGGGGTTCTGTCCGGTCTCTCCTCGCTCGGCGAAGAACTGATCGACTCGACCATGCAGATCAACCGCGCGGTTCCGTTCCTCGCGCTCGTTCCGTTGTTCATCGCCTGGTTCGGTATCGACGAAACCTTCAAGGTAGTCCTGATCGCTGTCGCGACCGTCGCCCCCATGTACGCGTACACCTACCTGGGAGTGCGCGGAGTCGATCGCAAGATGGTGGAAGCGGCACAAGGTTTCGGCTTGACGGGTTGGCGACTGGTGTTCGGAGCGATTCTTCCGACCGCCCTCCCCGGTGTTCTGATGGGGCTTCGAATCTGCCTGTCGCTCAGCATCACCGGATTGATCGCCGCCGAGCAGGTCGGCACACGTGAGGGCATCGGATATCTGGTCACCCTGGCGCAGGAATACAACCGCACCGACTACATGGTTCTGTGCATCGTCATGTACGCGGCACTGGGACTCATCTTCGACGCAATCGTCAGACTGATCGAGCGGTACTCCATGCCGTGGCGGAGATTGTCGGTGGCGCGATGACAAATACAACCATCGGCTCGCTGCCATCCACCGAAGCACCTCTGCCGCCGTTGGCAGCCCGTGAGCGGACCGGCACCACCGCGGCCGAGCGACGTGCCGGATCACCGGTAGCGGTCTCGCTCACCGGAGTGCGTAAGTCGTTCGGTGACAAGACTGTTCTGGGCGGTATCGACCTCGAGATCACGCGCGGCGAGTTCGTCGTTCTCCTCGGCCCCAGCGGCACCGGCAAGACAACCCTGCTGCGAGTGCTTTCCGGTTTGGAAGCACCGGACAGCGGTGATGTGCTGGTCCCACGCGACCGCACGGTCGTCTACCAGGAACCGCGATTGATTCCGTCGAAGCGAGTTCTGGCCAATGTCACAGTCGGACAGAAACGGTCACGTCAGGTGACCGACAATGCACGCAACGCACTCGCCGAGGTCAACCTCGCGGACAAGCACCGCGCCTGGCCGGCCACCCTCTCCGGCGGCGAGGCCCAACGCGTCGCATTGGCGCGCGCTCTCGTCCGTGAACCTGAACTGCTGCTACTCGACGAACCGTTCGCAGCCCTCGACGCTCTGACACGGCTCCAAATGCAAGACCTGGTAGGCGATCTGGTCGCCCGCCACCGTCCGGCAGTACTGCTCGTCACGCACGACGTCGACGAAGCCGTACGACTTGCCGACCGTGTGCTCATCCTCGACAAGGGCGGGTTTGCCGTGGACGTCGACATCGACCTGCCACGCCCCCGCGATCGGAACGATCCCGAATCTCTGCGCTACCGAGCGAGTTTCCTGAAGGAACTCGGCGTCGGTCGCACCTTCCCCGACGGACAGGACAGTCATGACATTGATCGCTGATTCCGCAATCGACACACTCTGGTACACCCGCTGCCCCGTTCCCACCGCCAGCGGCCTCGCCAACAGTCTCGGTTGGCTCGACCGGACGGCAAACGAATCCGGAGTGCGTTTCGGCGTACTGCAAGATGCCGGACCGGAATTGGCAGTGCGCCATTTCGATCACCACCTCTCCGGACTCATTCGCGAAGGCGGCAACGTCCCCGCACTGGCTGCGCGTGCCAGTGGTTCTCCGACGAGGCTCATCGGGCTCACCTGGATCGACGAGGCCCAGGCAATCCTGGTGCGCGGAGACTCCGACATCCGAGAAGCCGGTCTTCTGGCAGGCGCTCGGATCGGCATCCCGGCCTGGGCGGCAGATCAGGCCAGGAGCTTCCCCCGTGCCATGGCCCTGCACGGCTTCGCCTCCGCACTTCGACTCGGCGAGTTGAGTTTTGCCGACGTCACTCTCGTCGAGGTTGCGACGACGGCAGCCCCCGAGGTCCGCACCGCCTCGTCCACCCGCAACACGACGTGGGGCGTCGAATCCCTGCTACGCGGCGACGTCGACGCCATCTACGTCAAGGGTGCCCGCGCCCAGGAAGTTGCCCGCGAACATGGCCTCGCCGTTGCCGTCGATCTCGATTCCACTGCATCGCTACGTGATCGCGTCAACAACGGCACCCCACGACCGATCACAGTTCACGCCGACCTACTCGAACAACGCCCGGACATCGTCGTGGGTTTCCTCGCCGAGAGCCTGAGAGCGGCGGACTGGGCCGCAGCCAACATCGACGAGGTCCGAGCCGTTCTGCAGACCGAAACACAGTCGGGGCCCGAAGGTGTGGTGGCAGCGTACGGCGAGAACTTCCACACCGGACTGCATTTGAGCCTGTCTGACGAGCGTGTGGACCTGCTCGGGGTGCAGAAACAATTCCTGTATGCGCACGGCTTCCTTGCCGCCGACTTCGACCTGCAGTCCTGGGTGGCGCACGAACCACTGGAACAGGCACGCAACCTCGTTGCGCAGAAGGGCACAGCAGAATGACGGACGTCTACTGGGAGCTACCGTCTCGCGGTGACGGACGCCGGGCGGTGGCCGCACTGAACAGTCGCGGCGGCTTCGGGCCGCAGCGACCGACTACCGTCGCGACCGATGTTCGTCCCGGAAACTTCGGGCCCTTCGACGAATTGGCACAGATCGTTCTCGCAGCCGAACTATCGGGCGTCGACGGCGTTGTCGCACCGTACGATCCGAATGGCGAAGAATCCTGGATCGTTGCTGCCGCCGCCCTACGTCAGACGCGTCATTCGCGAGTGGTCGTGGAGTTTCACCCCACTTTCGGCACCCCCGTCTACGCCGCCAAAATGTCGGCGACACTTCAGCGCCTGTCGGCAGGTCGTCTCGAATGGCGAGTGAAGGTAGAGACGGACCCCGAAGACGCCGCTGCTCGCGGCGACGTGGTTCGAGGAGCCGACCGCTACGCGCGCGCCGCGGAGTTCCTGACCGTCGCCCGTGGCGTATGGAACGAGGAGCAGATTCTCCCTGGCGGATTCGGCGGCACGGGTTACGACTTCGACGGCGAGTACTACGACGTACTCGGCGGCGGATTCCGAGGCATCTTGTCGGGACTCCGCTTTCCCCGAGTGCATCTGACCGGGGACTCACCGGAAGCTCTGGAACTCTCGGCCCACCATGCCGATGTCCATCAGTTCACCCTTGCCGGCGGCGAGTTGTCGACACGGATCACCACCCTCGACGACCGAGCATCCGAACTCGGCAGGACCGTCGAGAAGGTCCTGCGCATCCCGATCATCGCGAGGGAAACAGCGGACGAAGCCTGGGCTCGTGTCGAACGGCAACTGAGAGAAGCCGATTCCGCTGCACTCGAGATCGATCGGGGCGGCATCCTGTGGTCCGGATTCGACCGCATCGGCTACGAGCACAGTATCGGCCTCGTCGGAAGCTACGAGGAGGTGGCGCAGCGATTGTCGTCGTATCGCGATATCGGTGTGGACGGTTTCGTCTTGTCCGGTCGGCCACACATCGAAGAGCTGTACCGGGCGGGCGAGCATCTCCTGCACCTGGTCGATCCCGAGGGTCGGATTCGCAAGGAAGAGAAGGCCACCACAGAAGAGAAGGCCACCGCATGAGCATCGATTTCTATTGGCGGATCGGGATGGAAGGCGACCACGCGTCGCTGCGTACTCCGCGTCGCTACAACCGCGGCGATGCCGGTGGATACGGGCCGGGCAACATCGCTCCCGCGATCCGGGGCGGCGAGTTGGACGGATACAGCTACATCGACCACATGGCCGCGGTGGCAAAGGCTTCCGAGTCCGCAGGGTTCCTCGGTGGACTGCTGCCGTCTTTCCCGATGACCGAGGATCCGTGGGCGACCGCAGCAGCGTTGGCCGCCGAGACCACCACCTACCGTTTCATGGTTGCGTTCCAACCGGGGTTCCTTCACCCGGTACAGGCAGCGCGGATGTCGGCCAGTCTGCAGCGAGCAACCGGCGGACGTCTGGTTTACAACATCATCAGTGGTGGAGGCGGAGCGCCTCAGCTGTGGTGGGGCGACAAAGTCGACCACGACGATCGCTACACCAGGACGTCCGAGTTCCTCGATGTCCTCAAGGGTGTGTGGGACGGCGAACCTTTCGACTTCGACGGTCGCTTCTTCCAAACCCACGGCGCCGCACTGCCAACCGGACTGGCCGGCCAACCGTTTCCCGAGGTGTACTTCTCCGGATCTTCGGCCGCAGCCGTCGCCGCCGCCGGACTGCACTCCGATTACTACCTTTCCTGGCTGGAGCCGTACGCCGATCTCAGAGCCAAGATCGACGGAGTGCGGGAGAACTCGGCCAAACTGGGACGCACGCCGAAATTCGCCGTACGCATCGACGTCGTAGCCCGGCACACCGAAGAAGCCGCGTGGGCCGAGATCGAGAAAGGCTGGGCCTTCGTCGACAAGGGGGCCGCCGACCGTGCAGCCCAGGGTGACTCGGTGGGCGCCGCCCGCATCAAAGGCTGGGTACCCGAACACATCACCGGCTACCGAGATCTGGAAGTGCAACCCAACGTGTGGTGCGGCTTCAGCCTCATCCGCGGCGGACCGGCGTTCGGACTGGTCGGCAGTTACGAGCAGGTCGCCGAAAGACTCGACGAGCTGCGCGAACTGGGCGTCGACGCCTTCATCCTCGCCGGTAACCCGCACCTCGAAGAGGCATACCGCGTCGGCGAAGAAGTTCTTCCCCTCCTGCAGCGCACCCCGATCACACCTTCTGGACTGGAGACTCGATGACCACCACCGAAACTCGACTCGACACCGATACCGCAGCATTCGTCGAAGAAGCTCGCAAAGCAGCAGACAGAGCATTCGACGTCTTCCGCAAGACCGGAACCGTTGCAGCCAACGGGACCGTCAACTTCGTCGAACGAGTACCCGGCACCGAAATCGCGGTCGCCCTGAACGATCCGGGACCGTGGGCGAACGATCCGTCGGTGTCACCGGTTGTCGCCACCTTCGATGGAGAGGTGCTGTCCGGCAACGGATCGGCCGGATTTGTCACCGGCTACGCATCGGTCTTCCGTCAGCATCCGGAAATCACCAGCGTTGTCCACATCCACACACCGTGGCTCGGCGGTTGGGCACAGACACATCGGACGCTACCCATCCGCTATGCGGCTTCGCAGAGGCTGACGCTCTCCCGAGAGATTCCGCCGCACATCGATCGGTCCCGTTCTGCAGGCGATTTCATTCTCGAGCGTCTCGAACACGATCCCGATCTGGTGGCGATCTTCGAAGCCAACGGCGGGGTCAACGTCATCGGCCGCAGCGGGTTGCTCGACCTCGCGAAGTTCGTCGTCCTCCTCGAGGAGGGCGCACAGTTCCAGGCGATCGCCGAATCCCTCGGCGGTTCGGTTGAATTCGATCCATCCAACCTCGTCGTGCAGTGGGGCCGTAGCGGACTCGCCGACGAGGCGCGTCGACGCGGCCTCATCTAGCCACCCCCATCACTGATTCAGAACAGGAAACCGTAGATCTCATGACCGTTCGCGTCGGATACTTCCCACACAACAATTCGCTGTTCGTACTGCGCCACACCGGAATCCTCGAACGCCGTCTCCCCGATGTCGAGTGGGTGGACCTGCGTGAGCTTCCCGCCAAGCCTGCAGTGAACCCGGAAAACGCCTTGCCGACCCTGCACTCGGACTGGCTGTTCGAGGAGGGCGGATACGACGTGATCGGAACCGGATTCACGCCGCCCGTCACCGGATTGGCTCAGGGCCGCGATCTCGTCTACATCGGAATCTCCGGCCCACGTGTGGAGAACGGGCGCCTGGTAGTCAAGGCGGAGTCCGAGATCAACACGGTTGAGGACCTGCGCGGCAAGCGCGTCGGCATCGCGCACGGATCGTGGCAGACCACACTTTTGTTGTTCGCCTTGGATCAGGCGGGGCTGACCTGGTCCGACATCGTCCCCGTCGACACCGACGTACGCGGTGGTGGAGCGGACCTCGTCGACGGCACCATCGATGCCTGGGTTGGCGCGTACCCGGGGCTGACGGACATCGAAGCGAACCACGAACTGCGCACGCTGATCGCCACCGACGGACTCTTCAGCCACCCCTCACTGTGGTTCACCCGGCGCGATTTCGCGGATACCAACCCGGAGGCCCTCCAGGCGATCATCGAGGCCCTGCAGGAATCCGACGCCTGGATCGAAGCCAACCCCCGCGAAGCCGCCCAGGTCTTCGTCGACGACGTCGAGAAGCGTGGCGGGTCCGCGAGCCTCGATGCCTGGGAAGCTGCACTGCGCGGACGTCCTTTCGGTGTCAACCCTGTCACCGACGAGTTCCTGGACGAGCAGCAGCGCGCGGCCGATCTCCTGCTGAGCAACGGACTATTGCCGAAGGCGGTCACCGTCCGCGAAGCAGTCGTGCCGTGGATCAGCGAGTTCGTCGGTTCGGATCGTTCGTCGATCTGAGGACCCACTCCTGACAGATCCGCTTCACACGTGACAGATACCGAACGGTCTGCCATTGTGAAGGAATGCGGCGGCGCGTGGGTGAGAGTTGGTCCACGCGACCAGTCTCAGGGGTAACCCCTGGGTCGGCCAGAAGAATTGGATACTGCGTCCACCGGCGTTCGGCACGCTCCGCGTGCTTGCCGCCGCACCGGACAAAGGATTTGGTCACCCCGCCCCGTCGCATCCCGGAGTCGAATCATGCGTGACTTCGAGCTCGATCCCGAGTTGGCGCGTCGTCTGGCCGTTGCGGCCGCTGACGCTCCGTGGACCCTCAGCGGCCTCGAGGAGGCATTCGGAACCGTCTTCGGCGTTTCCCCGACGCTCCTGGCCGTGCGCGTTCTCGACCTCATGCCCGCTCCACCGTTCGAACCGCAGACTCTGTATCGATTGCTTCGCGAACTACCTCGCCTGCGGCCTTTTCCTCTCTCACTGGACACCAATGAAACCTCGGTGTGGCGGTTCGACGTTCCCCGCTACAACACCAGTGTGGACCTGGCTCGTTCACTGGATCTGACGATCTCCGAACTCGAGTGGTTCGCCGACCGAGGGGAATGGCTCCGCACGAAACCCCGACCGCTACGCCACTACCGGCCGATGCAGATCAGCAAGAAGGCCGGCGCTCGCCTCCTCGAGGTACCGAAACCCCGATTGCGCGAAATTCAGCGGAAGATCCTGCGCCGCATCCTCGACCTGGTGCCCCCGCACGACGCGGCACACGGATTTGTCCGTGGTCGAAGCCCTCTGACTTTTGCAGCGCCGCACGCACAGTCGGAAATCGTGATCGGCGTCGACCTCGCGCAGTTCTTCCCCTCGATCAGCGGCAGCCGCGTTCATGCCGTCTTCGCCGCCCTCGGCTATCCACCCGCAGTGGCAGGCGTTCTCACCGGATTGTGCACTGTTGCAACACCTGCCGATACCCTGCGCGGCCTACCGTATGCACAGGCATCACAGCTACGCACCGCGCATCTTCCGCAAGGCGCACCCACTTCTCCTGCACTGGCGAATCTCGTCGCACGCAAACTCGACATCCGCTTGAGTGGACTCGCACAAGCGAACTGGCTCACCTACACCCGATACGCCGACGACCTCGCGTTCTCCGGAATCGAAGTAGCCGACGTCGGCACCCTCCTCTGGACGGTCGAGCAGATCGCCGGGGACGAAGGGTTTGCCATCCATCCACGAAAGACCAAGGTGATGCGCCCTCATCGACGCCAACACCTCACCGGGTTGGTGATCAACGACCAACCCTCGTATCCGCGCGACGACTACGATCGCTTGCGTGCCCTGCTGCACAACGCCGCCAGTACTTCTGCGCAGGAACAGAATCGGGATGGCGTGGAGAACTTCCGCGCCCACATCTACGGCCGGATCGCGCACATCGGCGAAACCAGCACTACACGCCGACGCACATTGCTGCGCCTGGCTGAACGTGTGGATTGGGACGGTTAGTGCCCGCGAGCAGTCAGACCCGCGGGGTGTAGGCCATGCATTCGACTTCCATGTGCGCACCCAGCGCCAGTCCGTCTGTTCCGAACGCACTGCGGGCCGGCAGTCTCGACGCCGGGAAGTACTCGAGGTAGACCTTGTTGAACTCCTGCCAACGTGACATGTCGTCAAGCATGACAGTGCATTTGAAGATCGCTTCGACACCGGAACCGTAGGCGATCAGCGAAGCCACGATATTCTCCATCGTCTGGCGAGCCTGCGCTTCGAAGCCGTCTGCCAAGGTCCCGTCGGGAAGCATGCCGATCTGACCCGACAGATACAGAACGTCTCCGACGCGCACTCCGGTGGAGAACGGCGTATCGAAAGCGGGTGGGATGAACTCGACGGTCTGAGATGAATCCATTAGATCTCCTCGGAGTTGGAATATGCGTGACGAGTTGGCGTTTCAGCGCACTGGGCGCGCACGAACATCGGCCAGGAAGTGCGCCACCAACTCGTTCCACGCGTGTGGGTCCTCGAAGTAGGGGGAGTGGCCGCGGTCGGCAAGCTCGACCACTTCGGCGTGAGGCAGGAACTCGGCGGCGCCGCGAATCCGCTCGGGTGTCATCAAATCGTCCAGCTCACCTGCGATCAGGAGAACCGGCGCAGCCACCGCCGCGAGTTCGGCCACCGAATAGTTGTGGGCCTTGAGAATTCGGAAGAACTCGGTGTCAGGTGGGCGATGGCCGAAGGTGCCGAGAGCTTGGTACAGGTATGCCCTCGCCATGTCCAAGCTCGGCAACCGTCCGCCCACAGCGGGATGCTCCCCCAGGGGCCGCGCGGTGACGGGTGCTGCGGTGAGGGGAGGTGCGCTGTCCGGACCGAATCCGACGGGAATGCCGCCGGTCGTGCAGGCCAGGACTACCGACTCCACCCGGTCCGGAACAGCGATCGCGGTCCCCAATGCGGCCCAACCGCCCATCGACTGGCCGACCACGTGCGCTCGATCAACCGCCAACAGGTCCATGATTTCGATCAGATCAGAGACTGCCGCTACCGGGCCGTGGTTGCCGTTCTCGTTGGTAGAGCGGCCGAATCCTCGCTGATCCCAGCTGATCACCCGATAGTGCTGAGCGAAGTAGGGCACCTGCTGGTACCAGACGGCCGCATTTCCGCCGAGACCGTGCGTGAGAATCAGATCCGGGCCCTCGCCGGCAGTCTCGTACCAGACCCGTTCGCCGTCTGCGACGGTGATGAAGCCCTCGGTCCGTGAAATCATCCTTATTCTCCTGTGTCGGACGGGCGCTTGCCCGAAGTGTGGTCAGTGAGGAGTTGCTGCACTTCATCGGTGGCCCGCAGCAGGTGTTCTTCGACCATTCGCGTCGTCTTCGCATCGAAGTCGGTATCGAAACCGATCACCGTCAACGCACAGAGCGGAGACCCCTTGCGGGAAGACACTGCACGCGAGACCGAACCGATGATGTCCTGAGATCGTTTGTGGACAACGGCGAATCCGGTTTTCTGCGTATCGGCGATGTCGGCGAGAAAGCCGGTGGGTCCTTCCAGCGGATAGCCGCTCTTCTCCACCATCGCCAGGTAGGGCGCCCGGGTGTTGTCCTCGAGTGCCGCCACCAACGCGAGCGGACCCGCGAACCGGTGCGGCGGAAGCAGATCCCCGAGCATCCGAGTGATCATCTTGAGTCTCTCGGGACGCAGCGCCGCGATGATCCGCGTCCCGCCGCTCTCGAGAACCTGCAGATTCACCATCATGTCCGTGCTCTCGGACAGCACCCGCATGGTCGGATCGCACAAGGCCGCCAACGAATGCGCTGCCGCTTCGTGGGAAACCTGCAGTGCAGCCGGGCCGGGGAGATAGCGACCGTCGTAGCGGAAGACCCAACCACGGTTCGCGAGTTCTCCGAGCACTCGGTGCGCAGTCGGGCGGAGCATCCCGACTTCTTCTGCCAGTTCGCTGAGCTTCATCGGCGTGGTCGAGCGCGCGATGGCCTCGAGTAGATCCAACGCTTTGTCGACGGCGGACGCAGAACCCTTCGTCATCCGATCCCCTCCCGGTGCCGTGGATGTACCCGGCGATCCGAAATCTCGTGTTCTTGGAAAACCCTTGGCATTCGTCTTGGAAATTACTATAGTCACAACAATCGTTCCGGCGTACGGAATTCTTTGAGCTTCTTCACCTTCCCACCGGATTACCGGCAAGGAAGTCATATCTTTCCCAGCGAGAGGTTTTCGGACATGACGGTTGGACTTACCCTTCGGTCGACACCACGGTTCAGAGTTGTTGCCCTAGCCGCGGTCGCGACCGCGGCATTGGCACTGACAGGCTGTTCGAGCGACGCCACGGCCTCCGACGACGGGGGCACCCAGACCACCACGATTCGAATCGCACCTCAGCCGATCGCGGACTTCGCACCGATTTGGCTCGGCATGGAGCAGGGGTACTTCACCGATGAGGGACTCGACATCCAACTCGTGGAGGGCGGCGCTAGTTCCTCGGCTCAAATTCCGTTGTTGCTCAGCGGAAATGCAGATATGGCAGCCACGACTGCCGCTGCCGCAATTCAGGCACGGAGCCAGAACATGCCCGTCACCATTGTCGGCGGGCTCACGAATTTTGCCGCAAATGACAGCGTCGACCAGTCCGGTCTCGTGGTCGCCAAGGACAGTTCCATCAGCGGCTTCCGTGACCTCGAAGGCAAGACCGTCGCGATCAGCGGTTTGAAGTCCGTCAGCGAAGCAGTCATCTCTGCCGCGGTGGAGAAATCCGGCGGAGCAGCGAACAAGGTCTCGTTCATTCAGGCACCCATGCCCAACCTCGGCGACCTGGTTTCCACCGGCGGGGCCGACGCGGCGTTCCTCATCGATCCGTTCCTGAGTAAAGCAACCGACTCGGGGCTGAAGATCCTCGGCCACCCCTTCCCCTTGGCCGCGCCCGGTGTGCCAGGGACCTCGCTGGTCGCTTCGGAATCGTTTGTCAATGCGAACCCTGACTCACTCGCGAAATTCCGTACCGCGCTTGCCAAATCAGTTGACTACGCCAATCAGAATCCGGGCGCGGTCAAGGCTGCACTCTCGACACAAGCCAAGATTCCGCTCGAAATGCTGGCCAACAGCAAGAATCCTCAGTTCGTCGCAGTAGTGGAACCGGGTGCTCTCGGCACGGAGATCGAACTGCTGGTCAAGTACGGGGTACTGACGGATTCGGTCGAGGCCGAATCCCTGCTGACCCCGGCCAACTGAGTTGTCCGCCTTGACAACCCTGCAGACTCGCCGCAGGCAGGTTCTGCTCGGTCGGCTGCTGACGCTCTTCGCGTTGGCAGCCGCCTGGCAGATCTTCGGAATGCTCGGCGACGAGGACGTCAAAGGTATTCCGAAGTTCAGCGACGTGGCAGTGGCCTTTGTGAACGAACTCGCCACGTCCTCGTTGTGGACATCACTGGGACAAACGGTGACCACCACGGCGATCGGATTGGCGCTGTGCCTGGTGATCGGAATCCCGGCAGGGCTGCTGCTCGCCGCGCACCCGTTCCTGACGGTCTCCTCCCGCTTCGTCATCGACTTCTGCCGAACCGTTCCGCCGCTCGCAATCATTCCGCTCTTTCTGCTGATCATGGGCCCGACGCAACGGATGGCGGTGGCACTGATCGTGGCAGTAAGTGTGTGGCCGATTCTGCTCCAGACGATTCACGGTGTGCGCAACGTCGACCCGGAACTGCTGGCCACCGCACGATCCTTCCGACTTCCACTGTGGCGCAGGCTCGCTCTCGTCGTCGCACCGGCATCGATGCCCTACATCTTCACCGGGATTCGCATCTCGGCAACACTGAGCTTGCTGCTGACCATCGGTGCAGAATTGATCGCCGGCGTGCCGGGACTCGGTAAGGAGATCCTGCTGAGCCAATCCGTCCCCGATCGAATGTTCGCACTGATCATCGTCGCCGGACTACTCGGAATGCTGCTCGCCTTCGCCGTGATGGCGATCGAGAATCGTTTACTTGCCTGGCATTACATCCCGAGGAGGATGACGACGTGAAGATGATGTCAGGACTTCGACTCCTCGCGTGGGAGTTGTGGCTGCCGATCTTGATCGTCGTCGTATGGTACTTCGGTTCGGAGTCGAGCAAGTCGCCTTACTTCCCGCCGCTGTCGCGTATCTGGAAAGCGTTTGTGGACAACTGGTTCGGTCCGGGATTCGCCCACGATGTCGTACCGAGCTTGACCAACCTTGCCTTCGGTCTCGCCGTGGCACTGGTGGTCGGCGTCGGCGCCGGTCTCCTGCTGGCACTGTTCCCGCTGGCTGCCGACATTGCCGATCCGTTTCTCCAGTTCTTCCGCGCTATTCCGGCGCTGGCCGTATTACCCGCTCTTTTCATCGTTTTCGGAACCGGTTCGACGGGTAACGTTGCCGCCATCGCCTTCGGCGCGGTCTGGCCGATACTCCTCAACACCCTCGACGGCATTCGCTCCATCGACCCGAGTATCCGATTGGTGGCGCGCAGCTACCGGATCCGTACACCCCTCCTGGTGACGCAGGTACTCCTCCCCGGAGCGATGCCGCAGATAACAGTCGGTATCCGCACCAGTCTCGCGATCGGTGTCGTCATCATGGTCGGAAGCGAAATGTACGTCTCCACTGCAGGAATCGGTCACTTCGTGATCGTCGCGCAACAGACCTTCGCGATCGCCGACATGTGGTCCGGAATTCTCCTGCTGGGAATCATCGGATACGTGCTCAACCTCGGATACGGCGTGATCGAACGATGGTTGCTCAGATGGCAGCCGCGGACCCACGACGCTCTCGCAGTGAAAGGAAACTGATGTCATCCACAGAATCTGCGGCATCGATACCCGCAGTCGAACTGAGCGGCCTCGGGGTGACCTACGGCGGTCCCACCGGCCGCGAAGTGCTCCGCGGCATCGATCTGTCCGTTGCACCCGGAGAAATCGTCTGCATCGTCGGCCATTCCGGCATCGGCAAGAGCACGCTGATTCGTTGCATCGCCGGTCTGCAGAAGCCGACCACTGGTGAGGTCCGCATCGCCGGGATCGCGATCGATGCACCGCCGGCCACGCTGGCTCTCGTGTCACAGGACTACGGACGCACACTGATGCCGTGGCTTCGAGTGGGCGAGAACGTTCGCCTGCCGCTACGGGGCAACGGTCTGGCGCGGAAGGTTCAGAACGAGAGGGTTAGCGATGCACTTGCCGTTGTCGGTCTAGGCGGTGCTGCGCGTTCCTACCCCTGGCAGTTGTCCGGCGGAATGCAGCAGAGAGTGGCGATAGCTCGCGCTCTCGCCTATCGGCCGCAGGTACTCCTCATGGACGAACCCTTCGCGTCGGTCGATGCGCAGACCCGCGCGGAACTCGAAGACCTGCTGCTGACGCTTCAGCGTGATCTTGGCATCACCGTCCTCCTCGTCACCCACGACGTCGACGAATCGGTGTACCTGTCCGATCGAGTGGTCGTCCTCGGCGGAACTCCGGCATTGATGCAGGACATCGTCGACGTCCCGTTGACCGGAGCTCGAGATCAACTGACCACCAAGGCAGACCCACTGTTCATCGAGTGCCGTACCAGGGTCCTGTCCGCGATCCAGCAGTCGAAGGTGGTGGCGCCCGTGTCGTAAGCGCCTCGCCTAGGCTGGCTCCGTGATCCTTCTCCTCATCGGCCTCGCACTGCTCGGATTCTGCGGCTACCGGTTCAGGCAGGATCGACGGAGGCTGAGCAACGGCGTCTACCTACTTCTCGGACTGATCTTCACCGGTCTGTGGATGTTGCAGTCGGGTGCGCCGGGAACCGAGGTCCCGTCGTTCGTCATCGCGACGATCGCTCTGCTCTCGCCGTTGCTGGTGCTCATGCTTGCAGGATTCCTGATCGTCAACGGAGTCACGATGCTGCGGCGCGAGGGATTCAGCGTCGCGAATCTGCTCTCACTCGTCGCCGGACTCGGCCTGCTCGTTCCCTACGTGTTGCTCGCATCAGCGCTGCTGACGCAGAGATATTGGCTCGCAGTCGTTCTCGGTTCGTTCAGCCTGGTCGCGTCGTACCTGGGGTTTCTGTTCACGAGCTTTCTGCTCTACTCCTACGTCTACGGACGCCAGAAGTACCAGCCCGGAATGGACGCGATAGTGGTTCACGGCGCCGGGCTTTCGGGCGCCGACGTGACGCCCCTGCTTGCCAGCCGTCTGGACAAGGCGGCCGACGTCTTTCGCGCCGAGGTCCGCGAAGGACGTTCACCACTGTTGGTCGTGAGCGGCGGGAAGGGTTCGGACGAGGTGGTCAGCGAGGCGGAGGCAATGTGCGTCTACCTCGTCGATCACGGGATACCGCGCGAGAGCGTGATTCTCGAGGACCGCTCGACCACCACGCTCGAGAACCTCGAGTACACCAGGGACCTTCTCCGTGCCAACACCACGAAGCCTCGAATGGTGCTGGTCACCAGCAACTTCCACATCCTCCGAACTGCGACGTTTGCCCGAAGCCTCGATCTGGATGCGGAAGTCATCGGTTCCCACACCGCCCGGTACTACCTGCCGAGCGCCATTCTGCGCGAGTTCGCCGCCGTCACGGTGGAGCACAAGTGGCTCAACGGAACGGTCTGCCTGATCCTGGCCGCCCTGCCCCCACTGGTGGTCTGGGCGGCAGGAGGCATTTCGTAGCCGGATTCAGCGAATCAGGCTCTCGACGGCCATCGGTCGGCGACCCAGAAGCAGTTCGACGGCCGCGCTGCCGGCAAGAAAATCGTGGTGGTTGTAGAACTCGAACATCGCCGCCAGACGCGAGCTGGCGTTGACGTCAAGGCTGCTGCCGATCTGTTCGCGCCATTGATCCACGCTGATCTGATCTATCGCGACGGTCCGTGACGTCTGCTTTTCCACCATCTGTGCCACCTCCATGACGCTCAGAGCTTGCGGGCCGCCCACCTCGTACGTCGCTCCGTGATGTTCACCCGAGCCCTCCCTCAGTACGGCCGCGGCAACAGCCGCCACGTCCGCCAGACTCACGAACGAGAACTTCGTTTCCGCGCTGTACGGCAGGACGATGGTGTCAGATCGGCCCGTGAGTACCGCCTCGAAATTCTGCGCGTACGCACACGGTTGCAGCACAGTCCATTTCAAGGGTGAACGATGCAGTTCGTCCTCACACCTGGCTTTGTCCAGGTGATGCGGCATGGACGGGCTGAACGGCCACGCGACGGAGTGATAGACAAAGTGCTCCACTCCCGCCGAAGCCGCTGCCGTCAGCGCATTGCGAAGCAGTGCGGGCTCGTCGGGATGGACGTTCGGGGCAATGAAGTACACGCCTCGGCACCCGGCGAGCGCCTTGCGCAGTCCGCTTCCGGTTTCCAGTTCTACCTCGAAGTCCCCGTCGACACGCGCCTTTCGCACCAGTCGCCGAACTGTCACGCTCGGCGGCAGTGCGGCGACGACGGCCTCACCGGTCTTACCCGCGGCGCCGATCACCGCGATGTCGGCGCCGCGAGCAATTCCGTTCTCCATGAGAGTTTTCCGTCCTAGACGTAGTCGTAGACCGCTGAGGTGGCGCCACCCGAAAGCTGCGCGTAGCCCGGACCCCGATCGAAGAAGGGCTCGTTCTCACCGCGTTCCGAGCGCAACTGATCCCGCAACTCCGTGGTAGCAGCCTCGTCGACGGACGGCTCGTCACCCTCGATCATGACGACAACGCCGTAGTCGTCGCGTGCACCCTCTACGGAAACCTTGCGCCACTGAATGTCTCGCAAGACCTCTTCGGTCGGGCGCTCCAGGGGATCTCCCCAACCACCACCACCGGTGGTGCGAATCCGTACGACCTCGCCGGCCTTGATCGGCTCGGCATCGGTCAGCGCGTCGAACTCACGCTCGTTCGGTCCACCCGGATCCAGGACGACGGAGAACGGCCGACCGGCCTTGCCACCCTTGACTCCCCAGCAGGCGAGAATCGAACGGTCCGCGATGGACATGAAGTGAGCATCCTTGAGCATGCGGATGTGCTTCTCGTATCCCAAGCCGCCGCGGTAACGTCCGGCTCCGCCCGAATCCATGGCCAGACCGAGCTTTTCGACGATGAAGGGGAAACGGCTCTCGGTGAACTCGGTCGGCAGGTTCCGTGAATCGGGAACGACGTGAATCGTGTCCTCGCCGTCGGCGTAGTAGCGTCCGCCGGAACCTCCGCCGAGCACCTCACGCATGAGATACGAGTGACCCTCGAAGTCCTCACCGTACACACCGGTGTACCTGATGGTCTCCTGATCGGCGGGCATGTTGCCGTCCACAGCCTTGGCCACGACGCCGGCCAGCACTCCGAGCAGACGGAGGATGACAAACGTGCGAGCGTTGGTGGGGGCAGGGAAGATCGGGGTGATCAATGTTCCCTTCTCGGGGAACTTCATCTCGATCAGCGGTACGACGCCCTCGTTGACATCCAGTTCGGCCATGCGCTCCGGGGTGTCCGCGAGGTTACGCAGAATCGGGGCCAACCACTTGATGAGGAAGTTTCCGTCCGCGTAGTCACCACAGTGGTTGATCGGGCCCTTTGCCTGCGGTCCAGTTCCGTTGAAGTCCAGGATGAGTCGCTCGCCGCCCTCGTCCTCCGGCCGCGTCTTCGTGAGCGTGATCCGCTGGATGTGGAGCATCGGCTCGTCGACGCCGTCGTGCTCGGCGTAGTCCTCCCACGTGTACTCACCGACCGGGATCTTGCTGAGGATCTCGCGACGGTACGTCTCGGTGGTCGCGTCCATCATCGCGTCGAAGCACGACTCGACGGTGTCGACGCCGTAGCGCTCGAACAATTCGGTGAGTCGACGCGCACCCATCAGGCACGCCGAGCACTCGGCGTCGAGGTCAGCTGCCAACGCATCCGGCATACGGGAGTTACGCGTCATGATGCGCAGTGCCGCCTCGTTGGGAACTCCCTGGTCCCACAGTTTGATCGGCGGAACCATCAGTCCCTCTTCGTACACCGTGGTGGCGCCGGACGGCATGGAGCCGGGGCAGCAACCGCCGATGTCGTCGTGGTGACCGAACGCCTGAACGAACGCAACAACCTTCGGCTCGGCATCGGGAGTGACGCGGGCGAAGACAGGCACCGTGACGCACAGGTCGGGGAGATGACCGATGCCACCTTCGGACAGGTAGACGTCGTTGTGGAAGTACACGTCTCCCGGCTTCATCGTCTCGAGTGGGAAGTCCCGGGCGATCGGATGAACCAGGGCGGAATACGAACGGCCCGTGAGCTTGCGGAGGTTCCGGTCGTGAATACCGGCGCGGAAGTCGTGAGCGTCACGGATCATCGGTGAGCGCGAGGTGCGCGAAATGGAGGTCTCCACCTCCATTTCCACGCTGGCGAGGTAACCGGCGACGATCTCGACCAGAATCGGGTCAGGTGACGCGCCGTCGGTAGCGGTGAGTCGGTACGGCTTGGCCGCGGTGGCAGCAGCAGCATCGAGAATGGCGGTCATCACTTCACTCCGTTCGAGTCGGAAGACTTCGAGATACGAATGTTCCCGAAGGTGTCGATACGTGCCGAGAATCCGGGGTGGATCGGGACAGTCGAGCTGAACTCCTCGATCACGGCCGGTCCTTCGATGGCGTCACCCGCACCGAGCAGTGTGCGATCGTAGGTGGCCGTTTCGACCCAGCTGTCGAAATACGATTGACGCGAACCGGTTCGAGCGGTGTCGGCGCCGGTGCCGGCCGGGATCTCCTTGAGCGTCGGACGCTTGATCGGGCCGATGCCGCTCACGCGCAGGTTGACCCATTCCACGTGCTGCGACGGGTCTCCCCGGAAGTCGTAGCCGTACAGTTCGCGGTGCGCCTGGTGGAACGCCTCGGCCGCGTCGTCCATGATCTGCGTCGTGACGGTACCTTCCGCCACCGGGACGCGTACCTCGAAGGCCTGACCGAGGTAACGCAGATCCGCAGTGCGAGAGTACTTGCGCTGCGTCTCGTCGAAACCCTCTTCGGCAAGCGCGATCTCGGCTTCGCCGGCCAGCGCGTCGAACTGGCTCTGCAGGTCTTCTGCCTTCAACCGGTCGTGACGACTGACGTGCGTCTGGACGTAGTCGTTGCGGACATCGACCGTCAGCAGACCGAACGCGGAGACGTTGCCCGGATTGAGCGGGACGAGAACGTCTTTCAGACCCAGGATGTCGACGAGACGGCAGGCGAGCAGGGAGCCGGAACCGCCGAACGTCACGAGGGTGAAGTCGCGAACGTCGAGGCCACGCTTGACGGTGATCTGACGCAGGGCGTTGGCCTGGTTCCACGCCGAGACCTCGAGGACGCCGACCGCGCACTCCTCGAAGCCCAGACTGAGCTGTGTTGCAAGCTCTTCGAGGCCCTTGCGAGCCAATTCCGTGTCGAGAGGAATCTCGCCACCGAGCAGGTGGGGTGGGATGCGACCGAGCAGGACATGCGCGTCGGTGATGGTCGGTTCGCTGCCGCCCTTGCCGTAGCACAACGGTCCGGGATCGGCGCCGGCCGACTGAGGGCCGACTCGGAGGGTGTGTTCCGGCGTCATCCACGCGATCGACCCACCACCGGCGCCGACGGTCACGACGTCGATCATCGGGATCTTCGACGGGTAGTTGCCCACTCGCCCTTCGGTGGTCAGCGCGGGCTCGCCGCGAACCACGACGGTGACATCCGTCGACGTTCCGCCGCCGTCACAGGTCAACACCTGCTCGACGCCGGCGGCGTCGGCGATCAGCGCAGCACCGAGGGCTCCGGCGGCCGGTCCCGACAGGACTGTCGTAATAGGCTGGTGAACAACCTCTTTGGCCGACAGGACACCGCCGTTGGACTTCATGACGTAGAACGGGATGTCGCGGGGTTCACCGTCGGTGGTCGAGAACTCACGCAGACGATTCGCGATGTTGTTCACGTAGTTGCGGATGTTCGGCTTGACCGCGGCGTCCACGAGTGTGGTGATGGACCGCTCGTATTCGCGGTACTCACGCAGCACCTGGCTCGAGATGCTCACCGTCGCATCGGGGAAAACTTCGAAGAGGATGTCGCGTACGCGCTCCTCGTGCGTCGGATCGGCGTACGAGTGCATGAGGCAGACGCCGATGGTCCGGATCCCGCGGTCCTTGAAGAACTGCGCTGCGCTGCGAACGCTCTCTTCGTCGAGCGGACGAATCTCGCTGCCGTCGAAGGAAAGGCGTCCACCGACGGTGCGTACACGATCGGCGGGGACGATGCGTTCGGGCTTGACCCAGAAGTACGAGTTGCCGTAACCGTCCGGCACCGACTGACGAGCGATCTCGAGAACGTGCTCGTAGCCCTCGGTGGTGATGAAGCCGAGGTTCTCGACCTTGCCTTCGAGCAGCTTGTTCGTCGCTACGGTCGTGCCGTGGCTGACCGCACCGATGGAGTCGCCACTCTCACCGAGCTTGGCGAGTACCTTCTCGATACCGGCGAGAAAGCCCTCGGCGGGGTCCGCCGGGGTGGACGGGGTCTTGGTGGTGACGATGGCGCCGGTTTCGTCGTCCACTGCCACGATGTCGGTGAACGTTCCGCCGGTATCGATACCGACCCGAATCTTCCTGGGTTCCACGCTTCCTCCTGAGATCTTTGGCTCGTCTCGTCTGGTACCGATCGACGGTTGCGGCCTAGCCGGTAAGTGGCTCGTACCTGACGTGTAGAGCTATTCCACAGGTTCGGAAGAGCGGATTCTTTGTCACAATTCGCCGAATCGGGGGACCAAGGTTCGTTGCACGATCACGAGCGGATCTTCGCCGGCGCCTCCATGGGTTACGCGGACGTGAAAAACGCCCCGAACCTGGTCGGTTCGGGGCGTTTCCCTCATCGCAAATCAGCTGTTGACACCTGAGTGAACTACTCGCGACAACCAGAACGCGCCAGGAATCCGCCTATAGCAACACCTGACAAAGCAATGGCTGCGCCGACGACGGCGCTGACCATCACCGTGCGAGCATCTGTGCCGCCCGCTGTCGGTGCAGCGGCCGGAAGAACCGCCGGTGCCGCGACAGCTCCGGAAACTACCGGCGCGCCTTCGACCGCCACTGCCGGTATTGCCGCCGCCACGGCGGCAGTGACCTTCTCGGGGATGCCGTTGGCAATGACGCCGTCGATGCTCTTGAAGAACACCCCGGCCATCTTCTTGGCTACACCGGTGATCATGCGCTGCCCGACGCCGCCGACCATCCCGCCGACCACGGCGTCGGCGTCATACGAAAGCAGCGTGCCACCCTCGTTCTCCGTCAAGGTGACCGTGACGTCCGCCTTCACCGTGCCGGGAGCACCCGCCCCCGAAGCCGTCATGACAAACGAATTTGGCCGATTCTGTTGCGACAGAACAACCTCGCCGTCGTAGACGCCCTTGATCGACGCGACCCCCGCCATGATGGAGAGCTTGTAGTGATTGTCCGTGAGCTGCTCGAGCGACTGCACACCGGGAATGGTCGCGGCCAGTACACGACCGTCCTGGAGCTTGTCGTAGACCTCTTCGCGAGGTGCCGTCAGCTGCGCGGTGCCGGCGATTCTCATGCATTCTCCTCTGATGACGAACCCGCGTGTGCGAGTCGAAGTTCGAACAGTTCGGACGGTGAAATGGGCATGGACGTGATCGAGATTCCTTCGGCGTCCTCGATGGCAGCCGCGATGACGGCGCTGGTGGGGATCACACCCGCCTCACCGGCACCCTTCATTCCGAGTGGGTTGAGTCCCGACGGCGTGACGGTGTGATCCATCTCGAGCGAATCCGGCATCTCGGTGACGAACGGCATCAAGAAGTCCATGTACGACGCGTTGAGCATCTGCCCGTGCTCGTCGTAGACGATCCGCTCGTAGAGTGCGCCGCCGATACCTTGCGCGACGGCGCCCATGACCTGACCTTCGACGATGCGGGGGTTGATCACGTTTCCGCAGTCGTGGATGACAACGTAACGACGGACCGTGATCTCGGCTGTCACGGGATCGGTTTCGACGATCGCCGCGTGCACTCCCGAAGCGAAGGTGGAACTGGGCGGCGAGTAGTAGCCGGTTGCTTCCAGACCGGGCTGCTCACCCTCGGGAATCGGCGGCTTCGACATGTCCGTGTCGGTCTTGGCGAAACCGGTGGCCAGCTTCGACTCACGGTCGAACGCATATCGTAGCGGGTTCGACAGCACGGCAACAACACTCAGCGGTACGGACGTACCTTCCACGCCGGCTTCGGTGCCGATCTTGCACACGTGGCCTTCCCGGAGTTCCAGTTCGGTTTCCGGCAGATCCAGGATTCCGGACGCGATCTTCTTCGCCTTCTCCGCGACCATCTGCGCCGCGACATGGAAGGCCGAACCCGACATGACCGCCCCACGCGAGGCGAAAGTGCCGACGGCATAACCGAACCGGCGGGTGTCACCCGTGACGATCTCGACGTCGGAGACCTTGACTCCGAGGTCGTCCGCAACGATCTGGGCGAACGCGGTCTGATGGCCTTGGCCTTGCGTCGTCAAGCCTGTTGCGGCCTTGACCTTTCCGGACGTCTCGACCACGACGTGCGCACCCTCGTAGGGTCCGGGTCCGGTTCCCTCGACGTACGCGCCGATACCGATGCCGACCGACCGACCTTCGGCACGAGCCTTCCTCTGGTACTCGGGAAATCCGTCCCAGTCGATGAGCTTCTTGAGCTTGTCGATGCCCGCCTGGTAGTCGCCCGTGTCGTAGATCAACGGGCGTCCGTCCTGGAACATCAGGCCGAAGTCGTACGGCATGTCCTCGGGGCGAATGAAGTTCGCCTCCCGCACCGCGATCTTGTCCTTGTTCAGGTACTTGGCGATGGCGTCCATGGATCGCTCCATCGCGAACACGGCCTGCGGACGTCCGGCGCCGCGGTACGGGGTCACGATCACGGTGTTGGTGTACAGCGAATAGGCGTTGACCCGGAAAGACTTCGGCTTGTACGGCCCGAGAACCTGCGTCGCGGTGTTGATCATGACGATGATCCCGTACGGCAAGTAGGCACCGTTGTCGTGCCAGAACGTGAAGTCGAACGCCAACAGACGACCCTCGTCGTCGAATCCGATGTCGACCTTCTGGATCTGCCCGCGCTCGTGTGCGCTCGAGATGAAGTGCTCACGGCGATCCTCGACCCACTTCACCTCACAGGAGATACCGGCCTGGCCGAGGCGTCGAGCGGCCCACGTGATCATGACTTCTTCGGGCCACGGGTGAACGATCTTGACGCCGAATCCGCCGCCGACGTCAGGAGCGATGCAGTGAACCTTGTTCAGCGCCATCCCCAATCGCGCGGCGATTGCGGCGCGGGCGGACGTGGACGTCTGGGTGGAGGTCCAGAACGTGAGGGTGTTCTCGTCACCGTCCCAACGTGCGTAGACACCCTTGCCCTCCATCGGCATGGAAGCCGAACGCTCGATTTCGAGATCCAGCGTCAGTCGGTGCGGCGCGGCGGCCAGTTCGGCATCCAGATCTCCGAACCCGTGCTGCAGGTGAGCGGCGACGTTGTCCGGAACGTCGGCGTGGACGGCGTTGGCGGCGGTGCGAGCGACGTCGATCCCCACTACAGGCTTCAGCGCCTCGTAGGTGACGTCGATCTTCGCGCAAGCGTCCTCGGCGATGTACCGGTTGTCCGCAACCACCATGGCGATGGCTTCGCCGACATGCTTCACCTCGTCCTTCGCGAGGGGATACCCGTTGCGCGGAGCGATGATTCCCGGATGAGGAATGAGCAGTGGCAGGTTCTCCGCCATTTCCGGCGTGTCCGCGAGGAGATCTTCGTAGGTGTAGATGGCATGCACACCAGGCACTTCCAGCGCCTGGTCGATGTCGATGTCGATGATTCGCGCATGAGCGTGCGGCGACCTGACGAATGCCGCGATCAGCGCGTTGTGGCCCAGATCGTCGAGGTATCGCCCCTGACCGCTGAGCAGACGCGTATCTTCCTCGCGCGGAATCGGTTTACCGAAGAACTTGCCGTCGTCGGCAACCGAATGATCGGCCGTCGAATGATCGGAAGCGGGATGCTTCGCCCCGTTGCGCTTTGCTGGTTTGACCGGAGTACTCATGCCTTACCCGCCCGTCCTCCGACGGGATTCGTTGTTCCCCGCACTTTACGATCCAACGCCTCCCGAGTGGACGCGTCGTCGATTCCGAGCGGGAACTGCCCGGCCCGTTCACGCTTGATCTCGGCTGCGCGCAGAACCGACGCCCTGATGTTCTGGTACCCCGTACAACGGCAGAGGTTTCCCGCTATCGCGTCGGTAGCTTCCTCCCGCGTGGGGTTGGGGTTCTCCTCGAGAAATGCCGCGATGGTCGTCACGAATCCCGGAGTGCAGAATCCGCACTGCAGACCGTGACAATCCTTGAACGCCTGCTGAACCGGATGCAAAGTGCCGTCCGGCTCGACGAGGCCTTCGACGGTGGTGATCGATCGACCTTCGAGGCTGGCCGCGAGGACGAGGCAGGATCGAACAGGCTTTCCGTCGAGCAGCACGGTGCACGCACCACACACGCCGTGTTCACAACCCACGTGCGTGCCCGTCTTACGGAGGTGGTGACGAATGGCATCCGAAGCCAGAGTGCGGGAGGGAAGAACGACGGTGTTCGTCACCTCGTTGAGCGTGAACGTGACAGCTACATGGTGCTCACCGGTATCTGCTGCCAGCTCGGCAAGTTGATCATCGATGGAGCGATCGTTTTTGGACATTGTCACCACTTTCCTGCCAGTACTGCGTTCTCACTGAGAGCATCCGTTGCCGCCGCGAAGCCGACCCGCGCCGTGAGCGCGGACACCAACTGCGAGCGGTACGCCGCCGTCCCGTGAATGTCTGCCTCGGTATCTATCTGCGCGCGGGCGCATTCCCCGAGGGTGCGCCACCGCGGGTCTCGCTGATCCGTCGCGGACGCCCCCGCCAGCACGTTCGTGTAGTCCACGACCTGCCCCAGCTCTCCGGCGGACACGTACGTCATGTGCGCTTCGGTCACCAGACCGTCGACCACGCGAATCCGGGCGACGACGCCGACCAGTGCATAGTCACCGTGACGACGCGCGATCTCGTCGATGGCGGTTCCCACGCCGGGTTCGGCGGCGGGCACCGACACCGACACCGCGATCTCGTCTGATTCCAGGCTCGACTCGAGAGGGCCGGCGAAGAGATCCGTCGACGCGATCTCGCGGGTGCCACGCACCGACTGGACGGTCACGCTGCCCCCGAGCAGCGTCAGGACTGCCGGCATCTCCGCCGACGGATCGGCATGGACGATGGAGCCGACGCTCGTCCCGCGGTTACGGATCGTGGGGTGCGCTACCAACTGCAGAGCACGGTTCAGCAGAGGCTGGACTCGACGAGCACCTTCGTCGGCCGCCAGCACCGAGTGCGTGGCCAGGGCCTGGAACCGCACTCCTTCGTCTTCGGACGAGGTCACCGAAGCGAGGTTCGGGATCGATCCGATGTCGACGATGTGGGCGGGCGCGGCGAGGCGCATGGACAGCAGCGGCACAAGCGATTGCCCACCGGCGAGCACCTTCCCCTCGTGAGAGACCTCGGAGAGGATTCGGCACGCGTCCTCGACCGAGGACGGTCGGTGATAAGTCAGCGGCGACGGTTTCATTACTCAATCCTGCCTCTATGAGTCACTTCACGTTTTGTGCAGATGTGACAACGGTCACGGGTCATACCTGGCATACATTCAACTTGGCATCACGTGAGCTGCGCCACGGGCTCTTCAAGTTCGTCATCTGACGCATTCGCCCCCGGCGTTGCGCCCGGCCGCCTCCCGGACTTCGGCCTGTTCAGTTCAGGGTTCCAGGACCCCACGAGCCGGCAGAGGTGGTACATCGCGATCAAGACGATGGTGCCGAGCGCGATACCTCCGAGCGAGAACGTGTCACTGAACTTCAGCGCCGTGTCGCCGATACCGATGATCAGACCGGCGGCAATCGGCATCAGATTCAGCGGGTTCCCGAAGTCGACGCCGTTCTCTTTCCAGATCTTGGCGCCGAGCAGACCGATCATGCCGAACAGAACCACAAGAATTCCGCCCAGGACGCCGCCGGGCGTCGCCGCCATGACTGCTCCGAACTTGGGCGAGAAGCCGAGCAGGATCGCGATGAAACCCGCAATCACGTACGCGGCGGTCGAGTACACCCGCGTGGCAGCCATGACACCGATGTTCTCGGCATGAGTCGTCGTAGGGGAGCCGCCTACTGCGCTGGCGATGGCGGTGGCAAAACCGTCACCGGCAATGGCGCGTCCGATGTACGGGTCGAGATCGTCGCCCGTGATTTCGGCGACCGCCTTGACGTGTCCGGCGTTTTCCGCGACCAGTGCGATGACACCGGGAAGCACCAGAACGATGAACGTGAGGCTGAACGAGGGAGCGTGGATACCGACGATCCCGTTGGCTTCGTCCGAGAACGGCGGCAACCCGAACCAAGACGCCGAGTGCACCGAATCCCAGTTGACACGAAAGTGCTCGGTGGGTGCGCCGCTACCACTGGCGGACGTGATCGGACCGGAGAGCCGGTCGAGGACCCACGAGAAGATGTAGCCGAAAACCAGCGCGACGAGAATGGCGATACGTCCCAGGAAGCCGCGTAGCGCAACGCTCATCACGATCAGTGCAACCATCACGATCAGTGCCACCCACTGATCCTGCGGCCAGTACAACCCCGCGACCACAGGCGCCAGGTTGAAGCCGATCAACATCACCACAGCGCCGGTGACCACCGGCGGTAGCGCTTTACTGATGACGCCACCGCCGAGAAAGTGGATGGCGATGCCGACGAATCCCAGAACCAACCCCGACACCAGAATCGCACCGGTCACTTCGGCCGTCGTTCCACCTTGGGCACGAATGGCGGCAACGCCACCGACAAAAGCTGCGGATGTTCCGAGGTAGCTGGGAACGTGCCCCTTGACCACCAGCAGGAAGAAGAGCGTACAAAAGCCTGACATCATCACGGCAAGTTGAGGATTGAGGCCCATGATGATCGGGAAGACGAACGTCGCGCCGAACATCGACACGACATGCTGGCCGCCCAACCCGATGGTTCTCGCCCAACTGAGTCGCTCGCCGGGAGCGACCACTTCACCGGCTCCGATGTTCTTTCCGTCTCCGTGCAACGTCCAGATCGGCATGACGAGACCTTTCGCAAAGGAGGAAGGTGTTCGAAATGCTTTGTGCCCCAGCTCACAAACACCGTGTCTGGAGTGAAACGCTAATGCAGGAACGAGATTTGGACGTGATGACAATCTGCCAGAACCCACTCACCGAGATTGGCAACAATGGTGGCAGATGATGCGGGCAGGGGTCATCGTCAGTGTTGGAGGCAGTTTCGACCGAAATGAGGACCACGCCACGAAGGGCCCAAACATTTTCTTCGGCTTAATGATTCCGTAACACGATGTCTGTCAACGGAAAACGACAGTCCTAGCCGAGGGCTGCGAGGATTCCCGCTGCCATCTCCGCGACCTGATCATCGGTCATGACGAACGTCGGCGAAATCTGCATCGCACCCTGACCCGCGGCGCGACCCGAAATACCATGCTCGCGAAGCGTCTTTACAAATGGCAACGCCTCCGCCGGATCAGCCAACTGCACCGCAGCGACCGCACCGAGCCCACTACGAACCTCCGCCACCCGCGGATGCTCCGCCAGCGGCTGCAGATGCGTATGCAACGACGCCTCCAGACGCTTCGACTCCGCGAGCAGATTCTCACGCTCGAGAATGTCGAGGTTCGCCATCGCCGCCGCAGCAGCACCGGCATGCCCGCCGTACGTGTACCCATGACGCCACCACGAACCCGCATAGAACGGCTCCGCCACCCGCGGCGCGATGAACACCGCACCCATCGGCACGTAACCCGACGTCAAACCCTTTGCCGTGGTCATCATGTCAGGCTGCAAATCGAAACGAGTGGACGCGAACCACTCACCACCGATCCGGCCGAAACCGGTCACGACCTCGTCGACGACAAAGAGGATGTCGTGCTCGCGGCAGATGTCACGCACCTCCGCCAGATACCCCTCCTGCGGCAGATACACCCCACCCGCACCGATGATCGGCTCCGCGAAGAACGCAGCGATCTTGTTCGCACCGACCCGCTCGATCAACTCGAGCAGACTCTTCGCATCGTCCCAGCCGACCGTCGCCGCATCCGCCATCAGCTCGCCGTACCCCTCACGGTTCACCGGAATACCAGCCAAAGCCGTTCCCGCAACGTGCATTCCGTGATACGCCTTCTGACGACCGACGATGATCGCCTTCTCCGGCTGCCCCACCTCGTGCCAGTACCGACGAGCAAGCTTCGCCGCAGTGTCCACCGAATCCGAACCACCCGAAGTGAAGAAGATCTTGCTCCCGGCAACCGGCGCGATCGTCGCCAACCGCTCCGCCAACACCTGCGTGGTCTCGGGAACGAAATCACCGAAATTCGAGAAATGAGCGATCTTCGACAACTGAGCCGCCACCGCATCCGCGATCTCCGTGCGCCCGTGCCCGACATTGGTGAACCACAGGCCCGCCGTCGCATCCAGATACCGAGTGCCCTCGCGGTCCCAGATGTACGCGCCCTCACCGCGAGAGACGACAAACGCGCCGTTCTTCTCCACAGCGCCCATGTCCGCGAACCCGTGCCACAATGCCGAAGCCATCGTCTTTCTCTCCCAACTGGATACGTTCGAAATAGATCGGTCAGTTCACGCGGAGTGCGGGCGGAAGAACCCGCTCGACCCACTGGGTTGCCTGCTCGAATGCGTAGGCGAGTTGGAGTACGTCCAAGTCGGCTCCGTGCCGACCGATGATCTGGATACCCATGGGAAGCGAACGATCGTCGAAGCCGACCGGCATCCCCGCAACCGGAACCCCGGCCATCGTCCAGGGAACAACCGTCTCCATCCACCGGTGATACGTGTCCATCGATCGGCCGTCGACGGTCTCGGGCCAGTGAGTGTTCTTGTCGAAAGGAAACACCTGGGCACTGGGCGCAAGAATGTAGTCGTAGGTTTCGAACATCTTGGTAATGGCCGACAGCCAGCCGTTGCGGGCCTCCGCGGCCTTGGTCACGTCGAGAGCCGACAGTGTGACCGCGTGCTCGAGTTCCCACAACAGTTCGGGCTTCATCAACTCGCGCAAGCTCGGATCGTTGTACTGATCGATCAAGCCGAGCTGTGCCCACCAACGCCACCGCAAGAACAGTTGCCAGATGTCCTCCGGTTTGAAGTCGGGAAGCGCCGCCTCGACGCGGCACCCCAACTGTTCGAAGACCTCGAACGAGGATTCGCACAACTCGAGAACTCCAGGTTCGGTTGCCAGGTAACCGTTCCAGTCACCGACCCATGCGATCCGAGAGCCCTTCAGATCACGTGCGAGGCTTTCGGTGAATACCGCGGGATCCTCACGAATCCCCAACGGTGCATAAGCATCCGGCCCCGCCATCGTGGAAAGCAGGTGAGCCACGTCGGTGACGGTTCGGCCCATCGGGCCCACAACGGCGCCCTGAGCGATGAATCCCGTCTCCGGTATCCGACCCCAGGATGGTCGAAACCCAACAACGTTGTTGAATGCCGACGGGTTTCGGAGCGAACCCATGTAATCGCTTCCATCAGCCACCGGCAACATGCGGAGCGCCAACGACGCTGCGGCGCCACCGCTGCTACCGCCGGCAGTGCGCGAATGGTCGTACGGCGACACCGTCGTACCCCACACCGGGTTGTACGTCTGGGATCCGAGCCCGAACTCCGGTGTGTTCGTCTTGCCGATCACGATGGCACCGGCAGACCTGATCCGCTTGACGAACAGTTCGTCATCTTCGGCGATTCGGTCCGCGAACATCGGCGACCCGGACGTGAACGGCAGACCCTTGGCTGCCGAAAGATCCTTCACCGCATGCGGAAACCCGTGCATCCAACCGAGATACTCCCCACTCGCCAACTGCGAATCACGCTCGCGCGCCTCCGCCGTCAACGCTTCCCGATCCCGCAATGCGACGATCGCGTTCACCGCCGGGTTATGTAATTCGATGTGATCGAGGAAGCTGTCCATCACCTCGACACACGACACTTCACGCCTGCGTATCAGACCACTGAGCGTGACCGCATCGACCATGACGAGTTCGCGATTCTCGGGCGCACCGGAAACGCTCTCGTCGACAGGGTCAGCAGCATGAACCATCGTGAATCCTTTCAAGCAGTGAAGTGGGGTACGCCGCGGCGGACTCGCCGCCACCGGCAACTGATTCGAGGACGAATTGCCGGTGGCGGCGCGACTGTCGAGGTTTCCAGCGAGGTTCTTGCCTACTACTGACCGAGATCGACGATGGCAGCGACTGGGCCGCCGCCCTCGGGACCCTGGTGCGCTGCCGATACCGAGACGAACACTGCCGGATCGCCGGTGACAGCTGCCGTGACTCCGCCGACACACGACTTGATCTGGCGGTGCCAGTGCACGTCGGAGTCGTCGAGCATCGCATTACGACGGCCACGGACCGTTCCGTCCTGACTGGCCTCGCACTTCAAGAACACGTTGACGAGTTGACCGTCCAGGTCGCTCGAGTGCGGCCGCTCCGGAAGTTCGAGTCCGGCGTCACGGATCGCCGCCCAGATGCCGTCCTGGTCGAGCGGATCCTTCATCACGCTGTGGCCGATCCGGTAGCGTCCGCCGACGCCACGTGCGTTACCGACGACGACGATCTGCGCGCGGTCCAACTCGACGCCGGACGAGCAGGATGCGACGGAGGAGAAGAGTTCGCGGCTGTGCATGACATCCTCGTCGGTCGGCATGTCGATTTCGCCGAGCGCAACCGCGATCCCCAGAGCCGTTCCGCCGTTGGACAGGTCCATCGACTCATGAGTCTGTTCGGTCCACACAGTCTTGCCGCGGCTCTTGGCGTCACGGATGGTGTGAATTGTCAGCAACGGAGTCTTGGTCTGTACGTAGTGCACGTCGGCGGGATCGGTGATGCCGGCATTGGCCATCGCGTCTTTCACTGCCGCAGCAACTTTGGTGATCATAGCCGTACGGCCGATGTCCTCGGGCAGCAGTTGCTCACTCATGGCGACACCCACGGTCAGTCGCGGCTCGTCGGTCTTGGTGACCTTGTCTGCCGGCACGGTCGCGAAGATCGTCGCGTGCGGGCTGATCACGCCGTCCGTGCCGCCGGACCAGACGATCGGCACCTCCGCCACTTCTTCGGGGCTGCGATTACCCTTGGCGGAGAGAACCTCTCGGAACGCTCGGTCCGCGATGATGCGCGTGTAGTCGTTGACGCCGCCGTTACCCTCGGTTTTGCCGATGACTGCAATGACGCGGTCGGCCTCGAGGACACCGTCGTCGATCAGCTTGGCGAGCTCACTGGCGTCGGAGACGCTGTGTAGCGGAACCTTACGGACCTCGATTGCTTCGGGCATTGGCATCTCCTTGTATAGGGAATCGTGGAGGCAAAATTGGGCCTTGACAGCTCCGGGCGCCCAGTCCAGCCGAGCGGTTCGGAACTGCCGTGTCGACCACGCTATGACGACTCGAACCCATCGGCATCGTCAATACTTGCCCAAACGAAAACCGCGATTGGTTATTTCGACTCCGAATCACCGGTTGTGCGCCGCCCCATCGGTTCTCACTTACGATTCGACCATGGACACCACTGTTGTCGACCATCCGCTGGCGGCATCGCTGCTCACGACCATGCGCGACGCTCGCAGCGACAACGCAACGTTCCGGTCCGCCTTGCGCAGACTGACCCATATGTTGGTCTACGAGGCCATGCGCGGCGCAGAACCGGAACAGTTCGACATCGAGACGCCAGTTGCTCCGACGCTGGGGGTGCGGCTGGCGAATCCACCGCTCCTGGTCCCGGTCTTGCGAGCGGGCCTCGGCATGGTCGAACAGGCGAGTGCCCTTATTCCGCAGGCAGGCGTCGGTTTCGTGGGAATGGCACGAGACGAGAAGACACACCAGCCGGTTCCGTATCTCGAGTCCCTGCCAGCTGATCTGTCGAGCACCCCCGTCTACGTCCTCGATCCGATGTTGGCGACCGGTGGATCCATCGTCCGCACAATCGATCTGCTCATTGCACGCGGAGCCACCGATGTGACTGCAATATGTGTCGTCGTGGCTCCGGAGGGGATCGAAGCACTGAAGAACTCCGGACATCCGGTCCGGCTCCTCACAGCGAGCATCGACGACGGCCTGAACGAAAATGCTTTCCTGGTACCTGGACTCGGAGACGCGGGCGATCGCCAATTCGGGCCGCGGTAGTTGGCAGACATACGGAGAACCGCTCATTTCGAGAGGCTATTTTCGTCAACTGTTGACAATGTTCGTCGCGTGATCGAGCGTAGTCTCGCGACATGGATAGATCTGCCAAATATTCGAGCGAAGAGCTTCAACATTTGCCAGAGGGTGGCGACTACAGACTCACAGTTCGGGATGTCCTCGAGCTGCCCAGTCTGCGTGGAGCCGAAGTCCTTGCCGGGCACGGGGGCTTACGCCACCTCGTTCAATCGGTGAACGTGATGGAAGTACCGGACATCCTCGCTTGGGTGAAGCCGAACGAGTTGTTGGTGACAACCGGGTTCCCGCTGCGCTACGGGCGAACCGGCGAGCTTCTCGACGACACAGATCTCAGTGACCTCGTCGACGGTCTTGCACGTCGAGGAGTCGCGGCACTTGCCGTGAAAACGGGCCGTTATCTCGACGAGTTGCCCGAGGCGATGCTGCACATGGCAGAGCAGCGAGGGCTTCCGCTGTTGGTTCTTCCCGTCACCGCGGGATTCGACGAGGTGATCTCGGAGGTCTTCACCAAGTTGGTGGCGAAGCAGTCCGCGGCACTCGACATTGCCGATCGACTTCACCGCTCGTTGACGTCGATCGTCTTGGAAGGTGGCGATCTACCTCAGATTGCCGCAGAATTCGCCGCGCTCTTCGACGTCAGCGTTCTGATCTGCTCGCCGGACGGAAGGGTATTGACCGAGGCCGGGGATTCAGCCGCGCTGAACGCGCTTCCGTTGTTCGAAAGCACCGGTCGGTTCCTGACCGAGCGGGTCGCCGTCGGTTTACAGAACGCGCCCAAGGGATTTCCCGGCCAGTTGGCGCTCACCCGAGTGGTGGCCGGCGGCACCGACCACGGCCGGATGGTGGCGTACGCCGGCACCCACGAACTCGGCGCAGTTGTCGTTCAAGCGCTGGAGCGAGCGGCCACCGTTGCCGCGCTGGCCGTCACCAAACAGCTGGCAGTTGCGGCAGTGGAATCCAAGTTCCGCGGCGACTTCCTCCGTGACGCACTGATAGGCGAAGCCGGCTCGCCTGCGGAAGTGAGCGCGCACTTCACCCAGTTGGGGTGGGATGTCACTCGTCCACTTGCCGTTGTGGTTGCAGAACTCGACGTCGATCACCCGGAATCCCAGCACGCGAATTCCACTCGCACGGACCAAGATCGACTCAGCGACGGCTGGCAACAAGTGGTCCGAACACACGAGCGGACGGCGCCGTCCGTCGGGTTTCGACACGAGGTGGTCACGCTTTTCCCGACCAGCACCGACCGTGCGGTTCGGGACATCGAAGGGTTGGTGCGCAAGGTTGCCGGCGATCGCACCAGCGGCCGCCGATCCTTCAGCACGGGAGTGAGCCGGGTGATCTACTCCCTGGCCGATCTACCCGCGGCCTACGACCAAGCCTGTACAGCCGTGGTCGTCGGCCGACGTATCAACGGGCCGGGGCAGATCGCACACTTCGACGAACTCGGTGTACACCGACTCCTCTCGCTCCAGACGGACAAGAGCGAACTGCGTTCGTTCACCGATGACGTTCTGAAGTCCTTGTCGGCGGACAACGCCGAAGCCGCTGACCTGCGTCTGACACTCCAGACCCTGCTCGACTGCAATTGCAATGTCGCCGAGGCCTCCCGGGCGCTGCACATGCACTACAACACTTTGCGTTACAGAATCGGAAAGCTGGAGAGCGTCGTCGGATCGTTCACCGACGACCCCGTCCTTCGATTGAACGTCTCACTCGCCCTGCAGGTCATGAAGATGCACGAAATGTCATGACTTCGCACGATATGAGCTGACAGAACGTCCCGATAACGGTTCGATACAACCGCAATCGCGCCGCCCGGTGAGCGTTCGTCACTTCTTACCCACCACTGACACCCGTCGTCGGCAAGGTTACCCATGTGCCGTTCACCGGTGCCCGCTTACGGTTCGAAAGACGGGCCGCACATACCTCCTTCAGTGGCCCTGGCCGGTTTCTCGGTCCAGCGGACCGGAGTCGACCGAACTACGGAGGCCTCAACCACCAACTGGCTCAGCCAATTACACCAGAACACGGCGGTGCGACATGAACTCGACTTCGAAGCCTCACAACACAAGTGCTCGTAGTGGTCCGTTACACGACGTGATAGTCGTCGACCTCACGCGCGCACTCGCGGGTCCTCACGCGGCAATGATGCTCGGCGATCTGGGTGCCGACGTGATCAAGGTCGAATCACCTCACGGCGGCGACGACACCCGTGGGTGGGGGCCGCCTTTTGTGGAGCCCACGTTGGAACCACCGAACACACAACGGGAATCGACGTATTTTCTGTCCACGAACCGGAACAAGAAGTCGATCACGCTCGATCTGAAATCCGACAGTGGGCGCGCGACCCTCGAAGATCTCGTCTGCCGCGCCGATGTTCTCATGGAGAACTTCCGCACCGGAGTTCTCGATCGACTCGGATTCTCGACCGAGCGGCTGGCCGAACTCAATCCTCGACTGATCGTTCTGTCCATCAGCGGTTTCGGCCACGACGGCCCGGAAGGCGGTCGCGCCGGCTACGACCAGATCGCCCAGGGGGAAGCCGGACTCATGTCGCTGACCGGCTCGAGTCCGGACGACGTTCAACGAGTCGGAGTTCCGATCGCCGATCTTCTCGCCGGAATGTACGGGGCGTTCGGTGTCGTCGCGGCTTTGAAGGAACGCGAACAGACGGGGAAAGGCCGCGTTGTCCGAACGTCGCTCTTGGCCAGCGTGGTCGGTGTTCACGCGTTTCAAGGAACGAAGTGGACCGTCGCCGGTGAGGTAGGCACAGCGCAGGGCAACCACCATCCCTCCATCGCACCGTACGGGCTCTTTCGTACCGGCGATGGCGCAGTGCAGATCTCGGTCGGCAGCGAAAGCCTGTGGAGAAGATTCTGCGAAGGATTCGACCTCGACCCTGACGCCCCGGGTATGGCAACAAACGCCGAACGCGTCGAAAATCAATTCCAGGTCGTCGAATTGATCGAACGTACCTTCAAGCCGTACTCGCGTGACGAGCTTCTGACCGAACTCGACCGCATCGGAGTACCGGCAGGACGGGTTCGGACGATCTCCGAAGTGTACGAATGGGAGCAGACCCGATCACAGGGATTGCTCGTCGACGTCGACCACAGCACGCTCGGAAACATCACACTGCCCGGTCCACCGCTACGATTTTTCGATCCGGACGGAACCGAAGTGACGGAGACCCGCCACACTGCACCTCCGGTTCTCGGTGAAGACACTGACGAAATCATGTCATGGCTACAAGGATTCACCCGATGAACCGCCTGACGGCTCGCGACTTGCTCGACCTGGTAATCGATGCCGGCACCTGGGAGTCGTGGGATACCCCTCCGATCCCCGTCGCGACCGACTCCGATTACGCCGAAGCACTTCTGCGGGCCCAGGAGAAGACCGGGCTCGACGAGTCCGTCCTGACCGGAAGCGCCTCCGTCCGAGGCCGCCGTGTGGCAATCATCGTCTGCGAGTTCGGTTTTCTCGGTGGTTCGATCGGCGTGGCGGCGGGAGAACGCCTCGTCGTCGCCATCCGTCGAGCCACCCAAGAGCAGCTGCCCCTTCTTGCGCTTCCCACGTCCGGGGGAACGCGTATGCAGGAGGGGACGACGGCGTTTTTGCAGATGGTCAAGATCACCGCGGCGCTCATCAAGCACAAAGAAGCGCACCTGCCCTACATCGTCTATCTCCGAAACCCCACCACCGGAGGCGTATTCGCGTCCTGGGGATCACTCGGTCACGTGACGATCGCGGAACCGGGGGCCCTCGTCGGATTCCTCGGCCCTCGAGTGTTCGAGGCCTTGTACAACTCACCTTTCCCCGCCGGTGTCCAGACAGCGGAGAACCTTCACGAGCACGGACTCATCGATGCAGTGAGGCCGCCAGACCAGCTCGCCGAAATCGTCGAACGCGCATTGCGCATCATCACCGGGGCGCATCGTGGGTACTTATTGCCCAGTGACCCGTGCTCGTACGATTGCCCACCCGATACGTCGGCGTGGGAATCCGTCGTCGCATCCCGGCGCGAAGACCGACCGGGGATACGGGAAGTGTTGCTCAATTCCGCCTCGGACATGCTCCCGCTCAACGGAACCGGCCAAGGCGAGAACGATCCCGGCATCATGCTCGCGCTCGTTCGCTTCGGCGACATGCCCTGCGTCCTTCTCGGACAGGACCGGCGCGGACAGACTGCTCACTCCCCACTCGGCCCCGGCGCTCTGCGGGAGGCTCGGCGAGGTATGCGGCTGGCCGCAGAACTCGACCTGCCGCTGGTGACGATCATCGACACAGCGGGCGCGGCACTGTCGAAGGAGGCCGAAGAAGGTGGACTGGCGGGCGAGATCGCTCGGTGCATAGCCGACATGATTTCACTCGAGGTCCCCACCATTTCCCTCCTGCTCGGGCAGGGCACGGGCGGCGGCGCCCTGGCACTGATTCCGGCCGATCGAGTGCTGGCGGCCCGCCACGGTTGGCTCTCGCCCTTACCTCCCGAAGGTGCGAGCGCGATCATGTTCCACGACGTCACGCACGCGCCAGACATGGCAGCCAGTCAAGGGATCAGGTCCTTCGATCTGCTCGCGGGCGGCATCGTCGATCGGGTCATCCCCGAATTTCCCGATGCCGCGGACGAATCCGCCGCCTTCTGCACTCGCGTCGGAGCGGTACTGCACTACGAGCTGAGCGTGCTCAGTGCTACCGATGCGACTGAACGGCTCAACACCCGCACCGAACGCATCGACCGTATCGGCCTGGTCGAAGCCAGTACCTTCGTCTGATCGATCAGTACCCAGAACACCGGAAAGGCCGGATATCCTCCGCGGAGGATGTCCGGCCTTCGTCGATCGAGCACACTCAGCCAAGCGTCACGTGAGTTGCTTGGCGGGTTCCTCCCGATCGCCGCCGGGAGTCTTCGAATCCGGCTTGTTCGGTTCCGGATTCTTCGCATTCAGTTCCGGGTTCTTCGAACCGATGAACTGGCACAGGTGGTACATCCCGATCACGACGATGGTGCCGAGCGCGATGCCGCTGAGCGAGAACGTGTCACTGAACTTCAGAGCCGTGTCGCCGATACCGATGATGAGGCCGGCCGCGATCGGCATGAGGTTGAGCGGATTGCCGAAGTCGACGCCGTTCTCCTTCCAGATCTTGGCGCCGAGCAGACCGATCATGCCGTAGAGCACCACGGTGATTCCGCCGAGAACACCGCCGGGCGTCGCCGAGATGACGGCACCGAACTTGGGGGAGAAGCCGAGCATCATGGCGACGATGCCGGCAACCGCGTAGGCGGCGGTGGAGTACACACGGGTCGCTGCCATGACACCGATGTTCTCGGCGTACGTCGTGGTGGGCGAACCGCCGACGCTGCTGGCGATAGCGGTGGCGAAACCGTCACCGGCGAGCGCACGTCCCATGTACGGGTCGAGGTCGTCCCCGGTCATCTCGGCCACGGCCTTGACGTGGCCCGCGTTCTCCGCGATCAACGCGATGACACCCGGAAGGACCAGGATGATGAACGTGAGGCTGAACGACGGAGCGTGGATGCCGACGATTCCGTTGGCCTCGTCCGAGAACGGAGGAAGCCCGAACCACGACGCCGACTGCACCGAATCCCAGTTGACGCGGAAGTGCTCGGTGATCTGACCGGTGCCTGCGTCGTAGGAGGTGATCGTCCCCGAGACCCGGTCGAGGATCCAGGAGAGGACGTAGCCGAAGATCAGGGCCAGGAAGATGGCGATGCGCGCCATGAAGCCGCGTAGCGCGATACTCATGACGATCAGGGCCACCATGACGATCAGAGCCACCCACTGGTCCTGCGGCCAGTACAGCCCCGCGACGACGGGTGCCAGGTTGAATCCGATCAACATCACCACCGCGCCGGTCACCACTGGCGGAAGAACCTTGAACACGACCCGGCCGCCGAGGAAGTGGATCGCGATACCGATGGCCGCCAGGACCAGTCCGGACACCAGGATCGCGCCGGTCACCTCTGCGGACGTTCCGCCCTGGGCGCGAATGGCGGCGATACCACCGACAAAAGCCGCCGACGTACCGAGGTAGCTGGGGATGCGTCCCTTGACCACCAGCAGGAAGAAGAGCGTACAAAAGCCCGACATCATCACGGCAAGTTGAGGATTGAGCCCCATGATGATCGGGAAGACGAACGTCGCGCCGAACATCGACACCACGTGCTGGCTGCCCAGCCCGATGGTTCTTCCCCAGCTGAGCCGCTCGCCGGGAGCGACCACTTCACCCGGTCTGATGTTCTTTCCATCTCCGTGCAACGTCCAAATCGGCATGATGGGACCTTTCGTGCAGAGGAAGGTGTCCGAACGCTGAGTGTGCTCCAGCTCACAAAACACCGTGACTGGAGTGAAACGCTATTACAGCGCGGGGGTATCGACGTGATGACAATCTGCCAGAACCCACGGACCCGGATTGGCAATATTAGTGATTGATGCCGCGCATCGCGGTTATCTTCAGTGCTAGAGACAGATCCAGCCGGAGTTCGGGTTGCGCCGTGAAGGGTCCCAGCATTTTCTCCAGCTTAACGACCCTGTAACGCAGTGTGTTGTAATGGAAGTGGAGCTTGCGCGCTGTCTCGGCGATGTTGATGTTGGTCGCGAGCAAGACTTCCAATGTCTTGCGCATGTCCTGCGCTTCGGCAGTTTCCTCCGTCAGTTCCCGCAGTGTCTCGCGGGCGAACGTCTCGAGCTCGTTTTCGTCCTCGACCAGACTGAGCAGTCTGTACACACCGAGATCGTCGAACTGAGTCACCGTCCACGGACCGGAGATCCGGCGTCCGACGGTCAGTGCGGTGCGCGCCTGACTGTAGAGCGCCGGAACGGCGTCGATCGCCGCTGTCGGCCGGGACACCCCGACACTGAACGGCCTTCTCCCGCCGCCACCTTCACCGCGAACGACCGTGACGAGGTCCCGCACCAATGCCATCGTGTCGGTGCCGACGCCCATCACGATCACCGTCTCGCCCGTCAGCGCGGTCACCGCCGCACCGGGATCACGGTGGGCGATCGCCCCGGAGAACGCCATCGCCTGGCGATCGACGACGGGCAGCCGAGCGGGCGCCGCCGAGGCCGGTTCGTCGATCGGGTCCGGCTCGATCGAGACGATCACCAGCGGGCGGTCGAAGTCCCAACCGAATGTCTTGGCATGGGAGACAACGTGATCGTGGTCCCCGGCCCGACCGAGGAGCAGGTCGTGAACGAAGTTGGCGCGATGGCGTTCCTCCACCGACGCCACGGCTTGTTCGCGGGTGATGACCAACGCACACACCGACGCGGCCCGCTCGACCAGGTACTGGTCGTAACTCGTCATCACGCGCTCACCGGTGAACAACGCGAGACGCCCGTGGTCGATGTGATTGGCGGAAATCGCGGACACCGCGATGAATTGACCGTCGAACTCGTGCAGACCCAATCCGCCCTCGACGGTGTCGGTCCGCAGACGACCGGTGGAATCGACGGCGGGACAGGCAGACAGATGCTTGCGCTCCGCGGCGTCCCCGGCGCGGCAGATCTCGCGTCCGTCCGAGGTGGTGATCAGGGCGGCGCCCTTCATCTCCCGTGCGATGACTTCGGTCAATTGCGGGAGGCCGCCGCCGCCCATCACGACGTCGACCAGCAGCCGTCGCAAGCGCTCGGCCCCGAACATGGCGTCGATCTGGGCCGACTCCGTCTGCTCACGGTCTCTCGCCGCAGGGTGATCACACGCACCGTGAAAAACCAGGAGCGGGAAGCCGGCGCTTTCGGCCGCGTCGACCAGCTCCGGCGCGAGAGTGTCCCCGTCTGCGCCGAATTGGACGGCAAGTGCCGCAACACCTCGCGTCGACAACCGTCCGACAAATGCTTTGAAGGTTTCGGTGACCCTGGCGAGGGTTTCCGGCGTGGTGATCAGCAACTGTCCGTGCCGCAGCCACGGTCCGATGTCCGGAACCGCCATGAATCCCACCCGGGCTACCGTCGGGTCTTCGCAGCCGCCGGCGACCTTTCGAACACCAGGAAGGAGCTGGGTTCGAAGAAGTTCGGAGAGAACAGCATTCACCTCGGATGCCGGTACGGCCGGGTTTGCCACTTGGCAGGCACCTCGATTTCATTCGGATCACGGAAGATGGTTCACGAAAGAAACGATCCTATCCCCACCGAACACAAGATGTCCGAATTCAGCGCAGTCGACTCAGGCCGTTCGATGCAGGGCGGTCGGATTCTCCTGAGGTGGCGGGTGGATCGGCCCCTGCAGATCCCGCAGTTCCAAACCGGAGGCATTGCGAAGGGTCTTGGTCATCTCGGCGAGGATCGACACTGCAGTCTCCTCCGGTGTCCTCGCGCCGAGATCCAACCCGATCGGTGAGTGCAGACGCCCCAACTCGGCGTCGGTGACGCCTCGCTCCTTCAACAGCGCCACCCGACGCTCATGCGTCGCACGACTTCCCATCGCGCCGACGTACGCAGCCGGCGAACGCAGCGCGATCTCGAGCAGGGGGATGTCGAACTTCTCGTCGTGCGTGAGCACGGCCAGGACGGCTTTGTTGTCGATCGGTGCGGTTTCGAGGAACTTGTGTGGCCACATGACGACCAGATCGTGGGCGTCGGGGAAACGCGCCCGTGTCGCGAAGACCGGCCGTGCGTCCACGACGGTCACTCGGTAACCCGCAAAGGCGCCCAATGTACACATCGATGCCGCGAAGTCGATGGCCCCGAACACGTACATCCGCGGTAGTGGCGCGAAGATCTCGACCAGCAGGTCGTGCTGCGAATCGATGAGAGTTCCCGCCGGCGCGACAAAAGCGACGGACTCACCGGTGTCCATCGTGCGCAGCAGGATGGACACCTCGTCCTCCGTGGCATCCAGATCTCCGCTGCGTCGGCCGTGCTCGACGACGAGGTGCCGTGCCGGTGCTCCCGGACGCACTTCGGTGACCACGACGACGGGCGTATCGGCCTCGATCCGTTCACAAACCTGACCGAACTCGACGAAATCGGCTCCGACGGCCTGGACGAACACTTCGATGGTTCCGCCGCAGGTCAGCCCTACCCCGATGGCGTCGTCGTCGGAGACGCTGAAGACCTCGACGCGACTGGTGCCGTCGGCGAGAACCTCCTGGGCGATCTCGTACAGTGCACTCTCGATACACCCGCCCGAGACGCTGCCGACCACCTCGCCGGAGCGTGAGACGGCCATCGAAGCACCGGGCATGCGCGGTGAGGATCGCCAGGTACGGACAACCGTCGCCAGTGCAAAATCCTCGCCGCGGGCGTGCCACTGCGCCAGCTGAGTGGAAATGTCGCGCATCGCCTCGCCTCCCGCTTGCATCGCCGTCCGTAGAGAGTTCACGGTATCGGCCCACCGCAATCCTGCCTGTCACACAATGCGCCTAAATCCGGGCCCTGCAGTTGTGCAATGTCGCCGTCGCATCACCTTGCGCTCTCGACCAGTGTTGTCACCGAGCCCAGCCGAAAGCAGGCCTGACCTTCATTCTTCCCCTCTCCGACGATCACTGCAGCGGCAATTCACGCAGATGGTGCGACGGATCGAGTGGGCGACATTGCACACCACAGAACCGAGGTTTCTCCCATGGACCAATTGCTCAGCGGTATCAAAGTTCTCGACCTCACCCGTGCTCTCGCGGGGCCTCTGTGCACGTCGCTGCTCTCGGACTTCGGCGCCGACGTGGTCAAGGTCGAAACCCGTGGCTCCGGCGACAGTTCGCGTCAGTGGCCGCCGTTCGACGGCGATCGAAGCCTCTACTTCGCTTCCGTGAACCGCGGCAAACGGTCGATCGCCATCGACATGCGCAGTGACCGCGGGCGGAAACTGCTTCGCAGCCTGGCCCTCGACGCAGATGTGCTGGTCGAGAACTTCCGTCCGGGAGTACTGGCCGACATGGGGCTCGATCCCGACTCGCTCGAGCAGGAGAATCCAGGGCTCGTCGTGATGAGCATCAGTGGTTTCGGCCCGGTGGGCCCGGACCAGTTCGCGCCCGGACTCGATCAGGTGGCCCAGGGCATGTCCGGGCTGATGTCGGTCACCGGTGCCGGGGAACAGACCCCGATGCGGGTCGGTATCCCCATCATCGACACGGTCTCGGGCATCTACGCGGCACTGGGAATCACGGCGGCACTGGCTTCGCGCGGACGCGACGGTCGTGGGCACCGCGTGCAGACCTCGTTGCTGGAATCCGCGATCTCGATCATGACCTTCCAGGCGCAGGACTACCTGAGCACCGGGCGGGTTTCGACGCCGAACGGCAATACGCACCCGACGATCACGCCGTACGGCGCTTTCGACACTGCCGACTTCCCGATCAACATTGCCACCGGCTCGGACAAGCACTGGATCGCACTGTGCTCGGTACTCGGCGACCCCGAGCTCGCCTTCCGTACCGAATATGCCACGGGTAAAGAACGTTTGGTGCACCGAGACCAACTGACCAAAGAACTCGAGGACCTACTGACCACGAAGGGCGCAGCGCAATGGATCTCCGAGATCCGCGGTGCCGGAATCCCCTGCGGCCCCATCCATTCGATCGATCAGGTGTTCTCCGACCCGCAGGTCGAGGCATTGCAGATGGTCGAGCAGACCCAGAGCGCCGACGGAACGTCGATTCCCGTTGTCCGCGGACCGTTCTGGGTGGACGGCAAGACCCTTCCCGTCAGGAATGCGCCACCCATGACTCTCGGCGGTGACGCCGACGACGTACTCACCGACTTCGGCCTGCGCCCGGAGGAGATCGAGGATCTTCGCGCAAATTCGGTGATCTGACCGCACACTAGTAACAGAGCAGACGCTCTGTTACTGTGCGTTCATGCCTCGGCCACGCGTCCACGACCTCGACACCCTGCTCGACGCTGCCGAAAAACTTGCCGCCACTGCCGGGCCGAGCGCTGTCACGGTCCGGGCAGTCTCCGACGCCACCGGTGTATCCAACGGGGCGATCTATCACGCATTCGGCTCTCGCAGTGGACTGGTCGGTAGCGCGTGGCTGCGTGCTGCGCGACGATTTCTCGCGCTTCAACAATCGAGAGTGGACGACGCTCTCGCGGACCCGTCGCCGACTTCGGCGGTTTCCGCCGTCGTCGCGGCCGCCGAAGTTCCGGCCGTCTTCGCGCTCGACTACCCACAATCCGCGTTGCTGCTGTTGACGATCCAGCGCGACGAACTGCTCGGCACCGACGTCCCTGCCGACATCGCCGAGCAACTCACACAACTCGACCGGTCTCTGGTCGAGTTGTTCATCCGGTTGTCGACCGCGCTCTGGGGCCGCAAGGACGGCAGAGCCGTCGAGGCAATCGAGGCCTGTGTTGTCGGCCTGCCTACCGGATTACTCATTCATCCCGCCAAACGCGCCGACGGTTGGCGAGTCCCCGACGCCGCAGCACGCGCGCGGTTGGATGCCGCCGTTCGAGCGGTTCTGCATCTCGACCCACCACTGCCCAAGCCACGCAACAGGAAAGGCCAATCATGACCGCAACTCTGCGCTTCGAAGACAAGATCGCCGTTCTCGATCTCGGCGAGGACGAGAATCGATTCTCGCCGGAGTGGCTCGATTCCGTCGACAAGCTACTCGACCAGGCTTTGAGCGAAAGCGCACATGCCCTGGTCACCACGGCGACGGGCAAGTTCTACTCCAACGGACTCGACCTCGACTGGCTGGGCGCGAACGGCGACAAGGCGAAGTGGTATGTGCAGCAGGTGCAGTCGCTGTTCGCCCGGATGCTGACGTTCCCGATGCCCACCGTCGCGGCGATCAACGGCCACGCCTTCGGAGCCGGCGCCATGCTCGGCATCGCGCACGATTACCGCGTCATGCGCGATGATCGCGGCTACTACTGCTTCCCGGAGGTGGACATCAACATCCCCTTCACCGAAGGAATGGCAGCTCTCATCCAGGCCAAACTCAGCCCGGCGTCGGCAATCGTCGCCATGACCACGGGGCGGCGATACGGCGGAAGTGACGCATTCGCAGCCGGTTTGGTGGACTTCACCGCATCCGTCGACGCTTTGACCGCCAAGGCCATCGAAATGGTTGCACCGATCGGCCCGAAGAATGCGGGCACACTGGGGGCAATCAAGTCGACGATGTTCGCTTCAGTGGTCACCGCTCTGAACACCGACGGCTAGAAGCGACGGACTGTGTTCTCGCAGAGCCGCTTCCAGATCGTCGGCAACACTCTCGGGATCGCGGCCTTCGGTGCTCAGAACCACGTCGACTCCACTGAGCGTCGGCATCGAACCGGCCAGCAGTTGTGACGCCTCCACCAACTCGTCCAACCCGGCCCAGCCGGTCGGTTCACGCTCGATGATTCTGGTACGCAATGTATCCGGATCGGCCTCGAGGCGCGCCAGCAGGTGCCCCTCGGCGCCGGTCGCGGCCAGCAGGGCATGCCCGTAGTCGTCGTCTTCGACGGTCGCCGTGAGGAACAGGAGTTCGTACCCCGCTTCCCGGTACGACGCGGACAGCATCCCGACGTGTGCGATTGCCCGTTCGGTCCCCAGCGGCGGATAGCACCGCTCGAGTTCGTCCACCTCGATCATCGCGTTGCTCACCCCGGCCTCGCCGAGTCGATCGTGAAGCGCGGTCAGCACGGAACTCTTCCCCGCGCCCGGCGGGCCTGTCAGCAGCAGTACGAACACGTCCTCCACTATTGCAGAGCCTTGTGCAGGCGCGGGGCGGCGAGAAGGCTGAAGAAGACAGATTGACGTGTACAACAGCCCTGATCGGAGCACAGCGATGACCACCACGATCACCGAAATCGCGCCGGACATCTACCGACTGTCGACCTTCGTGGACGAAGCGAACCTCACGATGAACCAGTTTCTCGTCGACGGCGAGGAACCCTTGCTCTTCCACACCGGGCAGCGAGCGTTGTTCACCTCGGCTTCCGACGCACTCTCCACGCTGATCGACATCGACCGTCTGAAATGGATCACGTTCGGTCACGTCGAGGCCGACGAATGCGGGTCCATGAACTCCTGGCTTGCGGCGGCCCCCGAAGCGCAAGTTGCACACGGTGCGATGGGGTGCTTCGTCCAGGTCAACGATCTGGCCGATCGGGCGCCACTTCCCTTGCAGGACGGCGACGTACTCGAAACCGGCAGCCGCCGAGTCCGGCACATCGACACCCCACACGTCCCACACGGTTGGGACGCGGGTCTGATGTTCGAGGAGACGACGTCGACGCTGTTCTGCGGAGATCTCTTCACCGCGTTCGGGCACCACCCCGCGACCACCGAGCACGAAATCGTCGGTCCCGCTTTGGAAGCCGAGGACTTGGGCCACGCCACCTGCCTCACCCCGGATCTCGAACCCACGATCCGTGCCCTGGCCGACCTCGAGCCGCGGATTCTGGCGACCATGCATGCACCGACGTACTACGGCGATTGCGTCACCACTCTTCACGACCTTGCCGACTCGTACGCAACACGTTTCGCAGCCGAAACCGAAAGATGGAAGTCAGACTAGAGCTTGCGCATTCGACGTGATTCGCGCCGCCACGGACAGCGCAATATGCTCGTGGAACGGCCGGGCCACCACTTGCACTCCGACCGGTAAACCGTTGCGGGAGAGTCCTACCGGAACCACGACCGACGGAAGGCCGAGCACACTGATCGCCCGGCAACTCGCGAGCGCGTCCATCCACGTGAGTTTGCGACCGCCCACCTCGAAGCTCTCCACACCGAGCGGCGGAGCGAGCACCGACGCAACCGGCAGAATCAGGACGTCGCCCATCTCGTCGAGGAAGTCGGCGATCAACATCGCACGATCCGCCCACAGCGCTTCCACCTCGGCGGAACTGCGATCACGGCCTGCCGCAAGCATGGCGGTGATGTCCGCGTCGAAAGAGTGCGCTGAACCTGCGGCGAGAGAGTGGATGTCCGCGTGGGTCTCGACCGATCGCAACGCGCCGAAAAGCGCGTTGGCCCGCGGCAGAGCCAGACCGTCGTACTCGCTCGCGTCCAGGCTGATCGCCACCGTCCGAACCGCTGACCGGATTTCTTCGTCGACGGGAATCGTTCCCTCGCCGGTGGCCCAGCGGATGTCGAGGTCGTCGACGTCGACCGAATCAGGCTCGCTCCACGAGAAATGCGGCATCGACAGGACGCGCAACGCAAGCGCCGCATCACCGAGGTTGCGGGCCAGTGGGCCGATGGTCTGGATCGTGCCGTGCATCGTCGCAGGATTGGCGAGTACCCGTCCATCCGAAAGCACGCCGGGGTATTGCCCTTCAGGGTCGATACGGCCGAGCGTCGGGCGAACCGAAGTGAGGCCGGTGCAGTGGGCGGGCCAACGCACCGAGCCACCAAAATCCGTACCGAGTCCGAGCACGCTCATTCCGGCAGCAACCGACGCGGACTCGCCGCCACTCGATCCGCCGGGGGACCGGACGACGCCGTCCGGTCGCACCGGACTGGCCGTGGTTCCGAACAGTTCGTTTCGAGTCAGGCCGCACGCGCCGAATTCCGGGGTGTTGGTCTTGCCGATCAGAATTGCACCGGCAGCCTTGAATGCCGCGACGGCCGGGGCGTCGGCGGTCGGGATGTTGTCCGCCAGAGTGCGAGAACCGGCAGTGGTGCGCACGCCGGCAGTGGCGATCAGGTCCTTGACCGTGAACGGAACCCCGGCAAGGGGGCCGAGTGTCTCACCGAGAAGGCGTCGTTCGTCCAGGGCATCCGCGGCCGTGCGAGCCTCCTCGGCGCACACGGTGACCAGTGCGTTGAGTTCGTCATTGCATTCGTCGACCCGTGCAAGGTGGTCTTCGACGACGGTCCGCGCCGACGCCTGACCCGACCGCACGGCCTCGGCGATGGATCGGGCATTACGGCCCACCCAGCTCTCACGACTCATCGCACGCCTCTCCTTGCCAGTATCCTCTGCCGAGCCTAAGGACAACGAGCAACCCGAGAAACGACCACAATGCACATACCGACGGCGCCGGCGATGTGAGGTTTTGCCACAACGTTGGCGGCCCCGGAGGGATCGGTCAGGTGCTGGTACCTACAAACCCTGCCTGATGAATGCAGCAAGCTTCTCGATCTGTTGCTCGTTTCGTTTGTAATGCCGCCACTGACCGATTCGTGTGGTGGTCACCAGATCCGCGGCCTGGAGTGCGGCCATGTACTGAGACGCCGTCGATTGCGACACCTTCGCCCTCGCTTGTATGTGCTTGAGGCACACTCCGACCTCCTCAGCAGGCTCGAGCTGAGGGGGAAAGCTCCCGGGGTCTTTCAACCACTGCAGGATTTGCACACGCATCGGGTTGGCCAGCGCCTTGAACGCCGTTTCCCACTCGGTTGTTGCGTCTTCCATGTTCGTGAGCATACCGCTAGATCGCGAAATGCCGATATGTGTGGTTCACTCCCTATATCGCAACATCGCGATATACCAATGGGAGGCTGAAATGGTGCAGCACGACAAAGTGGCACTCGTGATCGGAGCCCGAGGCGTGATCGGTGGGAACTTGATCGATCACCTCGAGTCGACCGGAGAATGGAAGATCATCGGACTCTCGCGGCGAGGCGGTACGGACACCGACCGGGTCGAACACATCGCAGTCGACCTGCTCGATCCTTACCGGACTGCAGCAGCACTGAGCGGACTGGGCGACGTCACTCACGTCTTCTACGCCGCCTATCAAGACCGCCCGACATGGGCCGAGCTGGTTCCGCCCAACTTGGCGATGCTGGTCAACACTCTCGACGCCATCGAGCCCGTTGCGGGCGGACTCGAGCACGTCAGCCTGATGCAGGGCTACAAGGTTTACGGGGCACACCTCGGACCGTTCAAAACTCCGGCCCGCGAGAGCGATCCACCGCACATGCCACCCGAGTTCAACGTCGACCAACAGCAGTTCCTCGAACGCAGGCAGCTCGGCAAGTCGTGGACATGGTCGGCGATCAGACCCTCGGTCGTCTCCGGATTCGCACTGGGTAACCCGATGAACCTCGCGATGGTCATCGCCGTCTACGCGACCATCTCGAAGAAACTGGGTGTCCCACTCCGATTCCCCGGCAAGCCCGGCGCGTACACCAGCTTGATCGAGATGACCGACGCCGGACTCCTGGCCGAAGCGACGGTCTGGGCCGCGACCAACCCCGAGTGCGCAAATCAGGCGTTCAACATCAACAACGGCGACCTGTTCCGCTGGCAGGAGATGTGGCCGAAGATCGCAGCCTTCTTCGACATGGACGTCGCACCTCCGCTCCCGATGTCCCTCGATGTCGCAATGGCGGACAAGGAGTCGGTGTGGGATGAACTCGTCGAGGAACACCAACTTGCTCGGACCCCGTATTCCGATGTCTCGTCCTGGGGGTTCGGTGACTTCGTATTCGGATGGGACTACGACTTTTTCGCTGACGGATCGAAAGCTCGGCGGTTCGGATTTCACCGCCACGTCGACACCGAAGCGATGTTCCTCGACATCTTCGCCAATCTGCAGGCTCGGAAGATAATTCCCTGACTGGAAACACGGTCGCTTCGGATACTCTTGTCGGGATCAGAAACTCGCGTCGAGCATCGTTATTCGACTGAGGTGCCGTCGGCCCTCATGGAGGTTCCTTCCGTCTCTGGCGCCGAAAAGATTTCGAACCAATCGTTTCGGGCGCCGGCTATTGCATTCGACAACGCATTCTCAGAGGCTCGTTGCCCGCTCACTGCGGGCGAACTCACGGCGACGCTCGCGTCGGGCCTTCTGCTCGACGGGATCTGCCACCGGTGCTGACATCTGCAGCTTCTGCGTGTACGGGTGCGCCGGCCGGTCTGAGACCTGCTCCGCGTCACCTACTTCGACTATCTCACCGTTGAGCATCACCGCGATTCGGTGACTGACTGCGCGAACGACAGCGAGATCGTGAGTGATGAACAGGTAGGCAATCCCCTTTTCTTCCTGAATCTCGACGAGCAAATCCAAGACCTTTGCCTGGGTCGACAAGTCCAGCGCACTGGTGGGTTCGTCGCAGATCAGCACGCTCGGAGACAGGGCGAGTGCACGTGCGATCGCGATTCGCTGCCGCTGTCCACCGGAGAACTCGCGGGCGGTACGGGCGCCCGCGTCTGCCGGAAGATGCACCTGGTCCAGCAACGACCGCACCATTTCCCGGCCTGCCTTCTGCCCGCTCGCAAGCAAAGGTTCAGCGAGGATGTCCTCGATTGTCATCGACGGGTTGAGCGACGAATAGGGGTTCTGGAACACCACCTGGATGGAATTGGCGATGGAGCGTCGTTCCTTGCGGCCCAAACGGCTGATGTCTCGGCTGCCCATGTGGATGGTCCCACCACTGACCGGAGCCAGTCCCAGGATCGCGCGGCCCAGAGTTGTCTTCCCTGAACCGGATTCACCGACCAATCCGACCGTCTCGCCCGCATGTAGGTCGAGCGAGACGTTCTTGATCACGTGAGCTTCCGGCGATCGGAAAGTTCGACCCGGGTAGCGGACATCGAGATCCCTGATCGACAACAACGGGGTAGATACGGTCGAGTCGCTCACGGCGCCACCTCGACTGACGTGGCCTCGAACGGGATCCGACTGGCGAACGGGTCAGGCATGGAGTCCAACAGCATTCGGGTGTATTCGTGCTCCGGTTCAGCGAACAATGTACGTACGTCACTGCTTTCCACTATGCGACCCTCCTTCATCACGCTCACACGATCACAAATATCTGCCACGACCCCGAAATTGTGCGTCACCAGAAGAACTCCGAAATCGCGCTCGTTCTGCAGATCACGAAGAAGGTCGAGGACGTCGGCTTGAACGGTGACATCCAGTGCCGTTGTCGGCTCGTCCGCCACGATGAGCTCAGGTTCACCGGCGAGGGCGCCGGCGATCAGCACACGTTGAGCCATACCACCGGAGATCTGGTGCGGATACAGATCGAACATCCGACGTGGATCGTTGATTCCCACGCGTGCAAGGAGATCGAGCAACCGTGCGTGCGCATCGTGTTTGCTGATGTCGGCGACAGCACGCAGGCCGTAGGTGAGTTGTTGCCCAACCGTGAAGGTGGGGTCCAGGTTGGTCATGGGCTCTTGCGGGATGTACGCGATACGCCGGCCACGCGCCTTCTTCATCGCATTCGAATCATTGAGAATGTCCTGCCCACGGAAGAACACGGATCCACCGACCACTGCGGCTTCCGGAGGAAGGATACCCAGAATCGAGTAGGCGATCTGAGACTTACCCGAGCCCGATTCACCGACCAGACCGTGTATTTCGCCGCTCCTCACCTCGAGATCGACTCCGTGAACCACAACACCGACCGTCTCACTCGACGAGGGGTACCCCAGTTCGAGTCCCTGGATCCGCAGCAGGACGTCGGACTTCGGCTTCGTGTCGGTAGGGAGCGCGGTTGACCGCTCACGGGTGCCCTCGCGCTCGGCCCGGATCTCTTTCACCTTCGACGCCGACAGAGCTGGATGGCGGGTGCCCGACGTTTCGAGTGTGTCGCGCAGTGTATTTCCGAGGATCACCAACGAGAGTGTGGTTGCACCGATGAGCAGGGCCGGCCAGACGACGGCGGTGCCGTTGTTGTAGATGTTCGCGAACGCTTCGTTGAGCATTCCACCCCAAGACGGTGTGTTGCTGTCTCCCAATCCGAGAAACTCCAGCCCCGCCTGAACCGAGATACCTGTCGCCAGAACGAATGAGCTCTGCACGATCAGTGGCCCACGGATCGAACGCAGGACATGCCGCGAAATTATCCTCCCGTCGGACAAGCCCGCGACTCTGGCGGCGTCGACGTACAACTCACTTCGGATACTCAGGACAAGGGAGCGGACCAGTCGGAAGAAATTGGGGGCAATGAGCACGCCCAGAATCGCCATGGAGACAGTGATGTTCGGCCCCACGACGGTGTAGAGCGAGATGAGAAGAATGAGTCCCGGAAATGCCAGCACGATGTTCGAAACCCAGTCGAGAACATCGTCGATCCGACCACCCCAGTAGCCTGCCACCAGGCCCGTCACGATGCCGATGCCAGCCGAGACGGCGAGAACCACGAGGCATGCCATCAAAGTGCCGGTCGTTGCGTACATCAAGCGGGAGAGAATGTCTCGACCCGAGCGGTCACCACCGAGCAGGAATTCCGTGTCGAACGGTGCCGCATTCGTCAGTTCGAGTTTGGCGAGATTGGGGTCGAACGGGGCAAGCAAGGGTGCGGCAACCCCGAAGATCACGATGGCGATGAAGACAACAAGCGAGCCCGCCGCCATCGGGTTCTTCAGAAGCCGTCGCCAAACCGACTTGTTTGTCGGCGCCGTCGATGCCGGACCGGCCGACATGATCGAGTCAGTGCTCACGAAATCCTCACCTTCGGGTTGATCCAGCCGTTGAGCAGATCGGCGCAGACATTGACGACGATGACCACCAGCACGCTGAAAACGACACAACCCATGACGGCAGGAAGATCGCCGGTGATCGCCGCAGTCTGCGTCAACTGCCCCACGCCGGGCAAAACAAAGATTCTTTCGATCAGGACCGCTCCACCAACAAGTCCGATGGTCTGGAGAGAGAGAACTGTCAGTCCCGGACTGGCAGCATTTCGCAGTGCATGGCGAAGAACGATCGCCCGCTCGGATACGCCGCGCGAGCGAAGCGTGCGGATGTAGTCCTGCGAGAGAGTGTCGATGAGGGCGCCGCGAAACTGTTGCGCCGAACCTGCCACCAGGCCGACGAGTATCGCGGTCACGGGGAGCACCAGTGATGCAGCCCATTCGCCTGCATTCTCCTCGATCGGCACGTAACCGGTCGCGGGGAAGAGCGGGATCGCAATGGCGAAAGCAAAGACAAGAGCGATCGCAACGAGGAAGTTCGGGAGCGCGAGACCGCCGATCGAAAGGAACTGCAGGCCTTTGTCGACCCACCCGCCGAACACCGCCGCACAAACGCCGACGACAACGCTCAGGACCGCAGTCAGCAAGATAGCGAGCACGACCAGCGAGATCGTCACCGGTATACGCGTCGTCAACATGCTACTGACGCTCTCGCCGGTGGCGAAGCTGGCACCGAGGTCCCCGGACAGCAAACCTTTGAGCCATTCCAGATATTGAAGTACCACCGAACGATCGAGACCGAGTTGAGCCACGCGTGCGGCAACTTGTTCATCGGTTGCGGTCTCGCCCAGAGACTGACGCACACTGGCAGCTCCGTTGGAGAACACCATCATGAAGGTCAAAGCTGTTACTGCCAAGAAGAGTACGAGAGCGAAAAACAGTTTCCGCCCAAGGAAGTTCAACATATGGTGCCTCGGAATTCGTGATTTCGGAGTGCGGTCTGCCCAGCGTGATGCTTGTACGGGTGTATCCCGTGCGTGGCCGCCACTCTGCGGCGACCACGCACGGGCCGACTCACTTGAAGGTGTACAGATAGGGTGCGGAGTTTCCGGTCATCTTCTCTGCGGAGACGCCACCCTTGAACGCCCAGAAGCTTTCCGGGAAGGCCAGGACGCTGAACCAGGCCTGATCCGTTACGAACTCGTTGATCGACTGCACGATCTCTTTCTGCTTGTCCTCGGGGGCAACCTGCAGGTCGGCGATGAGTTGCGTGAGCTTCGGATCCTGAGTCTTGAAGACGTTCCAGATCGCGTTCGGAGCCAGTGAAGCATCAACGTCGGCTACTGGAGTGCCCGAGGGCAGTCCGAAGGGGATCACCGGGTAAATCCCCTTGAGGAACTTGTCGAGATACTGTGTCGCCGAGACGCTTTCGATATTCACATCGATACCGATCAGACCCAGCTGCTGCTTGATGATCGGGGAGAGCATGTCGGTACGTCCGGGGATCTCCGGGATCGTCAGATCGAAGCCGCCTGAGTATCCCGCCTCGTTCATGAGCTTCTTGGCGGCCTCAACGTCATAGGCCGATGCTGCAAGCAGGTCCGCTTTGTACGCGTCGCTGTTCGTGTTGAAGATCTGGTTGTTGACGACGCCGTGTCCTTGGTAGATAGCCTTGACGATCGCGTCACGGTCGAAGACCTTGTTCATGGCCTGGCGCACCCGGACATCCCCGAGCGCCGGAACTTGCTTGCCGTCGCGGTCCATGATGAACATGCCGTTCCAGTTGACGGCATTTCCCAGCAGCGTCAACCCTGCCGATTCAGCTTGGTCGGCATTCGCCGCCGAAACCGGGCCGGCATCGATCTGCCCGGATCGCAGAGCATTGAGACGCGCGGTCTCGTCTTCCATCACGCGGATGACGACGCGGTCGTACGGGTAAGCATCTGCATTCCAATAGTTCGGGTTGCGTTGGTAGACAAGCGAGGTTCCGCTGGTGCTCTCCTGGCTCACGAACGTGTACGGGCCACTTCCGACGGGATTGGTGGCGAGATCAGGCGATGCCAGTGACGCCGGGCTCGCCAGGATGCCGGGCGCCCACGTCAGGAACTGTGCAAGCAACGCGTTAGGGCGTTCTGTCGACAGTTCGACAGTTCGATCGTCGAGGGCTACCACCTGGACCCCGGCCAGGCGTACCGAGTCCGGTCCAGCGCTGTCCCGCATGTGTTCGAGTGAAGCCTTGGCAGCTGCGGCATCGACTGCAGCGCCGTCGGTGAACGTCATCCCGTCCCGCAACTTCAGGGTGAGAGCGGTGCGATCCTCGTTGTATGAGAACGATTCAGCGGCGTTCGGCTCGATAGAGCCGTCGGGTGCGTATTTGAGGAGAGTGTCGTAAACCGGCTGCCACAGGACCACGCCCGTTCCGGCGCTGACTTGCTGTGCCGGATCCCAGGATCGAGGTGCCACATCCACACCCAGTGTCAGTGTTCCTCCAGTCGAGTCCTTTTCGCTGCTTCCACCACCGCAGGCTGCGACCAACATCGACGTTGCGGCAAGCACCGCAACCCCTTGAACGAGCCGCTTCAGCCTGCGCCTCGGCGCAGGCCGCCGTGGTCCGGAATCATCCGCACGGGTTCTCGACAACAATGTCCACCTCCGATTGCCCGGCGCGAACCGGAACTTTTGAAACGATCAATGTTGCCGAACAATACGTGTTCTGAGACACATTTGGCAAGATCTTGAACGAAATTCCATATCCGCCGTTCAAGCTGCATATATGGACTCCAAAAGGGCGGAAATTTCTTGACAGAAGGCACTATGGAGCGTTTCAATTATCCGGAAAAGTCACTCGCTCACACATCTCTTCGGCACGATCTGCCGCCGGCACTGCGCAGGACAGGACTTCCGTTGAACCCCATAACCGTTCCACCACGCTTTCCACTGCAGTGGCGTGGCCACTGGATCTCGCACCCGAACGGCGCACAGACAGACATCGTCGTCGGTCCAATCCAGCCGCCACTACCACCGCATCCGTTTCATCGCGTGGAATTCGCCACCACAGTCGAACTGCCGACTCCAGTCACCCATGCCCCGTGCCGGGTCAGTGCAGATTCACGATACGTACTGACAGTGGGCGGTGCAGTCGTCGGACGTGGCCCTGTCAGATCACAGGCAGACCGCCTGCACTACGACGAATACGACCTCGCTGAATTCCTGGTGCCCGGACCGAACCGCATCGAACTCCTGGTCACTTACTACGGACAGCCCAATCCCTTCTGGGCACCCGCGCGTAGCGGGGCCGGCTTCGGCAATCAAGCAGTAGCGGTCTTCGAAGCCCGGATCGGTGACTTTTGGCTGGCGACCGACGAGTCCTGGACGGCACGCGAACTCGGCGAATGGAGTGCGCCGACCGATCTCGGCGCAGACGCACGACTGCCCCTAGAAGCATTCGACGCCACCGCGCCGCCACGTGAGGCCGTACCCGCACTCGTTCAGACGGTCAAGCACATGGGCGGGCTCGCCCGCTCGCAGCCACCGACGATGCCGTACGGACGCATGCTCCCCAGACCGATCGGCGCCCTCAGCGAGAAGAACGTCCACGCGAAGTCCATGTCGTCGGTCGATCAGCTCGAAACCGACGTGCTGACGGCCGGGGCCCCGATTCGGCGGATCGGTGAGATATTCGAGCGCCACCAGCAATACCGAACACAGAACTACACCCCTCGCGATGTACTGACAGTGAAACCGCACAGTCCGGTGATCATCGAAGTCGACATGGGCGAAATAGTCGCCGGTCGGGTCAACTACCTGGTCGACTCGGAACACTCGGTGACCGTGCGGGTAGCACTTCTCGAGAAGGCATTCGGCTACGAAAGCGACTCGGGCGAAGCACACGTGGCCGGCAGTATGATGCGGTCCGAACCGGGCAAATCGAAGTTCGAGGCGATCGAGGTGAACGGATTTCGATACGCGCTACTGCTCGTGGAATCGACAGAGCCGACACGATTCTCACTCGAGCAGTTCGACGTCGACGAATTTCTGTACGCACTCGCCGGTGACCACTTCTTCACCAGCGCGGACGCACAGATCAACGAGTTGTATCGGGCCGGACGTCGCACCGTCGAGTTGAACTCTCATGACGCCTTCATCGACTGTCCGACGCGCGAGCAGCGGGCATGGGCGGGCGACGCATACGTACATGCGATCACGCATTTGACGTGTTCGGACGACTGGCGGCTGGTACGGCGAAGCCTCGAACTCGGCGACTCACCCCGATCCGACGGTCTACTACCGATGGCCGCATCCGGCGATGTCGAATTCATCGACAACATCACGATTCCGGACTGGTCGCTCTATTGGATCCACGGCTTGTCCCTGTACTACCGCTACTCCGGCGACACCGCCTTCGTTCATGCTCGAATACCGAGCGTTCAACGCATTCTTCGCTGGTTCCTCGCCTACAAGATCGAGGACCGAAACCTGATCGGTCACCTGCCCGAGTGGGTACTCACCGACTGGTCGGCAGTGTTCCTCGACGGATGCAGTTCCATCGTGAACGGCTTACTCGGCCGCGCGCTGCTCGAGTTCGCCGAATTGAGCGAGGCAATCGGCAACAACGGCGATGCACGATGGGCCCGCGACGAATACGACTCGCTGTGTATCGGTTTCGAAACGTTCTGGGATGAGGAGCGCGGCGTCTACATCGACCATGTCGACGGAAAGAACGCACCGGATGCGTGTTCACAAATGGGTCAGGCTGCCGCTGTCGTCTCGGGATTTGCGCCGGCCGAACGCTATTCCGCACTGACGAAAGCACTTTCAGACGAGGATGCGACGGTATACCGCAACTGGATCGGTGGGGCCAGCGGTTACTCCAAGGAGCGACGTCTCATGCATCTGCAGGGCAGGCAGGAAATCGACTGGGACACAAGGACACAAATCACGCGAGCAGAACCGTTCGGCCAGGCGATGGTGCACGAGGCGTTAGGAAGGATGAACGCCATGGAGCCGCTTCTCACAAGCGTGCGCCATTGGAGTGAATTGCTGTGGGAGGGAAATTCGACCTTCGCAGAGTGCTGGGGATTCGGAACACCCTGCCACGGTTGGAGTTCCTCGCCGACTTCTGCGCTGATAACCAATATCCTGGGGATTCGCCCAGCCGAACCCGGATACCGATCGGCAGTCGTCGCCCCTCGCTACGATCTACTGCCCGCGCTCTCGGGAAGCTGCCCCACCCCGTTCGGTGCAATCCGTTTGAAGTGCACCGAGTCGACGATTACCGTGCACAGCCCGGTCCCCGTCTCCTTCCGACGGCCTGGCGGTGACGTCGAAAGACTCGCGGCCGGATCCCACGAGCTGGCGCCGTAGGTTCGGCAACTACTGCGGGGTGCTGCTGGCCGATGAGGGCAAGCAGCACCCCGCTTCTTTCGGCCGACTATCCGTCGAGCGAATTCCTTTTCTGCACACGAGCATCGCGTAGAGCGCCCCGTCGCACCTTGCCTGCGTCGTCTCGCAACGGAGTCTCACTGAACTCCACCGAGCGAGGCAACTTGTAAGGCGCCAGGCGGTCTTTCAGATGTGCGAGAAGGTCGTCCGCGCCAGTTTCGTCTGCAACCTGAACGATCGCGTGGACGACGTTGCCGAGGTCCTCGTCGGGCAGTCCGATCGCAGCGCACGTCAGCACCGCCGGGTGTTCGGCGAGCGCAGCTTCGATCTCGGCCGGGTAGACGTTGGCTCCACCCACCAAGATCATGTCGCTCGTGCGATCGGTGAGATAGAGGAACTTGTCATCGTCGAAATATCCCAGGTCGCCCAGGGATTCCCAATCGCCGTGAGTACGAGATTTCGCACCTACGTATCGATAGGTTTCAGGCGTGCCGGGCGCCCGACGCATCCACACCTCGCCGACCGTTCCACTCGGCAACTCGCGAAACTCTTCGTCCCGAATGGTCATTTCGCCAGACAGTACCGGCCCGACCGAACCCGGGTGAGTCAACCAGTTGACGCCGTCGATCATGCAGTTCGCCTGGGCTTCTGTGCCCGAATACAACTCGACGACCTTCTCCGGGCCTATCCAGTCGAGCCACCCACGTTTGACCACAGGCGGACAGGGTGCCCCGACATGCAACACGGTTTCGAGCGTCGAAACATCGGCCGCGCTGCGGATCTCGTCGGGAAGCCGCAGCATACGGCCCATCATCGTCGGGACGACGTAGAGCCAGGTGACGCCGAATCGGTCGATCGCGTGAAGGGTACGTTCAGCGTCGAATCGATCCATCAGCACCACGTGCTGCCCTTGCAACAAAGCCATCAGCGAGAACATGTTGGGCGCATTGTGGAACATCGGCGCCGTGTTGAGCATGACCCCGCCTACCCTGAGTCGCAGAGCATCGGCACGACCGAGCACCGCTTCAGCGCTCGCTTCCTGCCCCGACACGATCAATTTCGGGCTTCCCGTACTTCCGCCTGAGGTCGGAGCTTTCCACGCCGGGGAGATCATGTCCGGCAACGGCTCAGCTGATTCGCCCGACACGTCTGCGCTTGCGCTCATCCAAGCCCGTCCATCACCTGGCTCGAGCCCTACCACCAGCGACGGATTCGCGACTTCCAGTAGCCGGCTCAGCTCGTCGGCCGGCAGCCGGGCCGAGAGTGGTTGCGGAACAGCTCCGAGTTTCCATGCTGCGATGGATGATTCGATGTGACGCACACCGTTGGGCAGCGCAATGGATACCATCGAACCGGCAGTGACCCCCAGCGCTGCGAAGCGGCGTGCCAATTGATTCGTGCGGCGCTCCAGTTCACTGCGAGTGACGCTCTCGTGATCATCCGTCACAGCCAGTCGGTCCGGTGCCTCGAGTGCCAATGTCTGCAGTCGAGCAGGAAGTGATGTCGGTTCGTCGGTGCTCATGCCTCGCGCTTTCGAAGGTTGCATTATTTCGCAAGTGTGGTCAGTTCCGAGCTAGGTGAATCGCGATGTTTAATCGTTTCATTCGTTTCTTCGTGACAGTAGGCAGCGGCACCGGTCGAAGTCAAGGTTTGGCAGCCCCGATCGCCGGCGAGTCCTGACTCGCGCGAACGTGCGCAGGCCGTGTCGCAGAGTCGAAGCAGGTCCCAGCCCCACAATTACTTCCGATGCGCAGCAGGTGCACGTAGGATTTCCCGATACACGACCACACAGCGGTTCGGCGTTGCTGAATCATGCAGCCGCAAGGGCCTTGTAGGCTGGCTCAGTCCAGCGGACTGAACGCAATCGTTTCAATAGGAGTCTTGGTGACAGTGCACGACGGTCGGTCGTCTTCGAACCAGGTCATCGGCATGCGCGATGTCGCTGCGGCGGCAGGCGTCTCCATGGGCACGGTCTCCAATGTCCTCAACCGTCCGGAAATGGTCAGCGCCAAAACTAGGTCCCGGGTGCAGGCAGCCATGTCCGAGCTCGGCTTCGTCCGTAACGAATCTGCACGTCAGCTACGCGCGGGACACAGCAATACGCTTGCGTACGTCATGCTCGACGGCGCCAACCCCTTCTTCACCGACGTCGCCAAAGGCATCGAGGAAGCTGCCGAGGCCCATGACTTGTCGGTATTCCTCTGCAACAGCAACAACCGAGCCGAACGAGAACTGACTTACCTGAACAGGTTGGAACAACAACGAGTTCAAGGGGTACTCATCACGCCGATGGACCCGGAGGCCGCGATTCTCGACGAGTTACCCAAGCGCGGAACGCGTGTTGTCATCGTCGATCGACGTCGGGCGCGCCCGACTCACTGCTCGGTGACGGTCGACGACGTCGAGGGCGGCGGCCTGGCCGTCGAGCATTTGCTCGAAATGGGCCATACCAGCATCGCATTCGTCGGCGGACCGCCTTCGATCGGACAGATCCGCGATCGGCGGGAGGGCGCACTCAATGCCGTTGCGGAAGCCGGGCTCTCACCCGATCACCTGATCGAAATCGACACCGCCGGGCTGACAGTCTCAGAGGGAATCGGGGCAGGCGAGCGCATTCTCGGCCTCAGCGCGAAGAACCGCCCGACTGCGGTGTTCTGCGCCAACGACCTGTTGGCGCTCGGATTGCTTCAGCAATGTGTCGCCCTCGGAGTTCGAGTGCCGGACGATCTGGCCATCGTCGGCTACGACGACATCGAGTTCGCGGCAGCCGCAGCGGTGCCACTCACCTCGGTACGCCAGCCACGCAAACTCTTGGGCGAGACCGCGGCCAATCTCCTCTTTCGTGAGGTCGAGGACCCCGAACATACCCATGAGCAGGTACTTTTCTCTCCCGAACTAGTCGTCCGTCGCTCGTCACGATCCACGAACTGACACGGGCTTACTACAGCGCACTTTTGAGCGACTACTCCCTACTCAGACGCACCGGGGTTGACAGTTGTGGAGCCCATCACATAATTTGAATCGATTCAAACATTCTCGATTCAGTGGAGCGGCATGCCTACATTCAGTGAAATCTCGGAAGCGCTCGCGGACCAGTCCATCGAATTGCCTTCGTGGGCGTTCGGTAACTCCGGAACTCGATTCAAAGTGTTCGGTTCCACCGGCGCGCCTCGGGATCCCTACGAAAAACTCGCCGACGCGGCCAAGGTTCACGAACTGACCGGACTGGCACCGTCGGTCGCTCTGCACATTCCGTGGGATCTCGTCGACGACTTCGACAAGTTGGGTACCCACGCTGCCAACCTCGGAGTGCGACTGGGAACCGTCAATACCAACACATTTCAGGATGACGACTACAAGTTCGGCAGCCTCACACATGTCGACGAACGAGTACGTGCGAAGGCAATCGCACACATGCATCAGTGCATCGACATCATGGATGTCATCGGCAGTCGCGACCTGAAGATCTGGCTACCGGACGGCACCAACTATCCCGGCCAAGGCGACCTGCGTGATCGACAGGACCGACTTGCCGATTCGCTACGCCAGGTCTACGACCGTTTGTCCGAGCATCAGCGACTTGTGCTCGAATACAAGTTCTTCGAACCCGCCTTCTACGCCACCGACGTCCCGGACTGGGGCACCTCGTACGCTCACAGCGTCGCCCTCGGCGAGCGCGCTTTCGTCTGCCTCGACACCGGACACCATGCACCTGGTACCAACATCGAATTCATCGTTGCTCAGTTACTGCGCCTCGGCCGTCTCGGCTCCTTCGATTTCAATTCGCGGTTCTATGCGGACGACGACCTGATCGTCGGCGCTGCAGATCCATTTCAGTTGTTCCGCATCATGTTCGAGGTCATTCGTGGTGGTGGATACGGGCCCGACAGCGAAGTCGCATTCATGCTCGATCAGTGCCACAACGTCGAGGAAAAGATCCCCGGACAGATACGCTCGGTCCTCAACGTCCAGGAGATGACCACCCGGGCCTTACTCGTCGACCGTGCCGCCCTCACCGAGACGGAGAAACTCGGTGACGTGCTCGGCGCACACGAGATCTTCATGGATGCCTTCTACACCGACGTCCGTTCGGACCTGGCAGATTGGCGCGTATCTCGCGGTCTTCCCGCCGAACCCATGGAGGCATACCGCGAAAGCGGATATGCAGACCACATCAACTCCACCCGGACGGGTGGAATCCAAGCCGGTTGGGGAGCCTGAATCTCGCTATGACTGAATCGACGAACACCACTGTCGCGCAACTGCTTGCCCGTTCGAACAGGCTCGGATCGGATCCGAGGAACACGAACTACGCAGGTGGAAACACCTCGGCCAAGGGCCACGTCACGGATCCCGTCACCGGCGATACTGTCGAACTCCTGTGGGTGAAAGGGTCCGGTGGAGATCTCGGTACACTGACCGAAAACGGTTTGGCAACACTCCGGTTGGACCGGATGCGGTCTCTTGTCGACGTCTATCGCGGCGTCGACCACGAAGACGAGATGGTCGCCGCCTTCGACTACTGCTTGCACGGGAAGGGCGGCGCCGCTCCGTCGATCGACACCGCGATGCACGGTCTCGTCGGTGCCGCCCACGTCGATCATCTACATCCGGATTCCGGAATCGCCATTGCCACCGCCGCCGACGGGGAACAACTGACCAAGAACGTCTTCGGAGAGAAAGTCGTGTGGATTCCGTGGCGCCGACCGGGCTTTCAATTGGGCCTCGACATCGCCGAGGTTCACAAGACGCATCCTGAGGCGGTAGGCACCATCCTCGGCGGTCACGGAATCACCGCGTGGGGTGCATCCAGCGATGAAGCCGAAGCCAATTCTCGGTGGATCATCGAGACCGCTCAGCGGTATCTGGACGAGAACGGATCAGCCACACCGTTCGGCGAAACGGTCGACGGTTTCGCACCGCTGCCCGTCGACGAAAGGCGCGCGCGGGCCGCAGCGCTCGCCCCGCATCTGAGAAGGATCGCATCCCGCGACCGGCCCATGGTCGGGCACTTCAGCGATGCCGACGTCGTACTCGAATTCCTTGCCTCCGAAAAGCTTGCACCACTTGCAGAATTGGGAACCTCATGCCCTGATCACTTCCTGCGGACCAAGGTCAAGCCGCTCGTTCTCGAGCTCCCGACTTCGGCGACGATCGACCAGTACATCGCCCGTCTGACCGAGCTCCACGAGGCATATCGCAAGGATTATCTGGCCTACTACAACCGCCATGCGACCGCGGATACTCCTCCCGTCCGCGGAGCCGACCCGGCGATCATTCTCGTTCCCGGCGTCGGAATGTTCTCCTACGGCAAGGACAAACAAACTGCACGCGTCGCCGGTGAGTTCTACACCAACGCCGTCAACGTCATGCGGGGTGCCGAGTCCGTGTCCACCTACGCGCCTATCGACGAGAGCGAGAAGTTCCGGATCGAGTACTGGGCGTTGGAAGAGGCGAAGCTTCAACGGATGCCGGCACAACATTCGCATGCCTCCCGCATCGCGTTGGTGACAGGTGCTGCGAGTGGAATCGGACGAGCGATTGCGACTCGTCTGGCAGCCCAGGGCGCATGCGTGGTGATCGCCGATCTCGACGGCGAGAAGGCCAGAGCTGCTGCGGAGGCTATCGGCAACACGGACGTCGCGATCGGCGTGCAGGCCGACGTCACCGACAGCGCCCAAGTCCACGCTGCCGTGGACGCTGCACTCCTGGCCTTCGGTGGCCTGGATCTACTGGTGAACAATGCCGGACTGTCGATTTCGAAACCACTTCTCGACACCACCGAGCAGGATTGGGATCTGCAGCACGACGTGATGGCCAAAGGCAGCTTCCTCGTGGCGCAGGCCGGGGCGAAGGCGATGATCGATCAGGGCCTCGGCGGCGACATCGTCTATATCTCGTCGAAGAACTCGGTGTTCGCCGGGCCGAACAACATCGCATACAGCGCGGTCAAAGCCGATCAGGCCCACCAGGTTCGCTTGCTCGCTGCCGAACTCGGCGAGCACGGCATCAAAGTCAACGGCATCAATCCCGACGGAGTTGTGCGTGGATCCGGAATATTCGCCGGCGGCTGGGGCGCCAAGCGAGCTGCTGTCTACGGAGTCGACGAGGAGAAGCTGGGTGAGTTCTACGCGCAGCGAACCCTTCTCAAGCGTGAAGTCCTTCCGGAACACGTCGCCAACGCCGCCGCGATGATCACATCAGACGAGTTCAGTCACACCACCGGATTGCACATCCCGGTCGATGCCGGCGTCGCTGCCGCGTTTCTCCGGTAGACCGGTGCCGGCCAGAATCTTCGCAGCGATCGACATAGGGGCTTCGAGTGGTCGAGTGATCGCCGGCGTGATCGACGCAGGCACTACTACACTGCACGTCGTTCATCGTTTCGCCAACGGCGCGAGCGCGGTCGACGGGCACCTACGCTGGAGCCTCACTGATCTCTACGGTGAGGTGCTCGCCGGTCTGCGCGCTCTCGCTGCATCCTTTCCGAGTGTCGAGTCGATCGGAATCGACACCTGGGCCGTCGACTACGGCCTACTCGACGCGAACGGAAACTTGCTGTCCGAACCGATTTCTTACCGCGACAACCGAACTGACGCCGTGATCGATGAGGTGCACGCACGCGTCGATCCGCAGGCGATGTACACCGTCAACGGGTTGCAGTTCCTACCGTTCAACACCGTCTACCAACTTGCCGCCGAACAGCGATCGCCCGACTGGGGGCGAACAGCACACATCGTGCTCATACCCGACTTGTTGGCGTACTGGCTCACCGGACAACTTCGTACCGAATCGACGAACGCATCGACAACCGGTTTACTCGACGTGCACACCGGCCGGTGGGCAACGGAGTTGTTCGAGAATCTCGGTATTTCAGAGACGCTTTTCCCGACACTCGACCAACCAGGTTCGCAACGAGGCACGATTCGGCCCGAAGTTGTTCGGTTCACCGGACTTTCACCGTCCACTGTCGTGACGACCGTCGGCTCGCACGACACTGCATCCGCAGTGGTCGCGGTTCCCGCCTCCGGCACGCGATTCGCGTACATTTCGAGCGGCACCTGGTCGTTGGCTGGTCTCGAACTCGCACGCCCGGTTGTCACCGAAGACGCACGCCGCGCTAATTTCACGAACGAACGAGGCGTGGACGGGCGAACGCGATTCCTACGCAACGTCGGCGGGCTGTGGCTGCTTCAGGAGTCCCTACGATCGTGGGCTCGAGAGGGTAGGCAGTTGGAGCTGCACCAACTGCTCGAGGAAGCGAGAGGAGTGGGTCCGTCAACGAAACGAATCGACGTCGACGACGTGAAGTTCATCGCGCCGGGCGACATGCCTGTACGGATCAGCGACGCCGCGGGGCTGTCGACGTCGGCAACGCCGGCCGAGGTGACCCGCTGCATTCTCGACTCATTAGCAAGCGCGTACCGACACACTGTGCACACAGCCGGAGAACTCGCCGGAGCGAAAGTCGAGACGATTGCAATCGTCGGCGGGGGCTCGCAGAATTCGCTGCTCTGCCAGCTCACCGCCGACGAATCAGGTCTCCCTGTCACTGCTGGGCCCGTCGAGGCAACGGCGCTGGGAAACATCTTGGTCCAAGCTCGTTCTCGCGGAGCAGCACCGTCGTCGCTGGAGGAGATTCGTCAGACGATCGCATACACCCACCGAATCCGACACTACGCGCCGCAATAGGTGATATCGCTGCACTGCCAGGGATATCGCGATCCTCCTTCTTCTTCGTCCAATGGTCACTGTCGGACCCCGGGACTAACGTCGTAGGCGGGGTTTGAAAAGCAGGGGTTTCGGCGAGTCGTCGGTAGGGCCCCATGCGCCCCCGGACCAGAGGAGCGACGATGTCGGACAATACTTTCGATCTGGAAATCCTGAGTGCCTGGACTACTTTCGAGACTCATCTCGCTCGCTACATCTCCGTGATGGAGGACGACGACACCCTCGTGGTGGAGTCGCATTACGACAGCATGGACGAACTGGCCGACGCGCCCGCGTGCATCCAGTTCTTCGCATGGAACCAGACCTCCGTGCGCTGTGAAGTTCCTTCCAACAGGTTTCTGCATCCACTGCGGATGCTCGAACCGGAAGACCATTCAGCGCTGCTCGACATGGGGTTCAACGCTCCCGATCTGTGCGAGCACGAACCCGAGGGCAATGGGTCCATGTCCTTCTACATCGACGTCGACCGCGCTCGTCCCGAGGAGCTGGTGACAAAGGTGTTGCGCGTCTTCCGTGAAATGTGGAGCATTGCGCACCCGTCGTTCCTGCGTGCCAGCACCAGTGGGCGCGAGTCGACGCCGGCGTTCGCCACGACGCCGTCTCACGCTCCCTCGGGTTCGGGCGACATGCTGCGGATCCTGGTCGACGGGGCCGTCGAGCGCCTTCTCGGTCATCCGCCCAAGCGTGACGACGACGGCGACATCCCGCTGGTCCGCGGTGAGCAGGTCACCTATGTTCGTGTCCTCGAGGACGACGAGTACGTAGAGGTGTTCTCGCGGGTCGTGCATTCGGTGGAGAACCTCGAGAACGCTGCTGTAATTCTTGCTCAGCTCAATCGGCAATGGCCGACCATCAAGCTCATTCTCGTCGAGCAGAGTGTGCTGGGCGTGGTCCGCGTGGACGGCGCACCCTTCGTCGCCGAGCACCTGCTGCGGGCTCTGCGCTCGTTCGCCGAACTGGCCGAAGCATCCGACGAACTCGCCGAAGAACTGGGCGGGCAACCCATCCGCGCAACCGGAGACACCGCCTTCAACGACGGCATGGCCTCCGAGCACGAAGATCCCGGTGCCGAATACGAGTCACACGAGTGCCACGAATTTCCGCCGGCTCTCATGGCGCTCCTCGAACTCGACGCAGACGGAACGGGCGAGCTCAGCGCCGAAGAGGTTGCCGTGATCTGTGAACACGACCGCGACACCATTCTCGACTACCTGCGGATCAGCCAGGAGCAGGAGACTGCCTGGCACGAGGCGTTGACCGAGTCCATCCGCCGCAAGGACGACGACACCGACCTGTGTGCGGGCGAGAAGCGCGCGTGGACGCACGCGATCCGCAACCTCAGGCGCGGACTGCGCGTCGTCGTACTGCCCGCCAAGGATGCAGCGCCCACCCAACTCGGTCTCTTCGACGATCAGGCCTGAGAACCGGAAATCGGGCGCTGCTTGTCAGCCCGGTAGTGGGATGACGATGCCCGGCAGGATCTCGATCTGACGCGGCAACTGGGGGAGCGGCGGCACTTCGATCGGCGGTAGGCCGGGCACCTCGATGGGCGCCGGGGGAGCGACCGCGCCCGTCGTGGGCGTGCCCGTCCCGTCCCCCGAGGTCACGCCGGAGTTCGCGGGAACGCCGGCCTGCCCGCCGATGGGGTCCGGCCACGGGAAGCTCTCCCAGTCGGATCCCTTCAGCGCGCCGTCCATCGTGCTCTTCCAGATGTCCGCAGGCACTCCGGAGCCGTAGATCAAACCACCGTAGGAGTTGGTGATGGCCTGAGCGTCGGAAGTTCCGATCCACACCGCGGTGGACAGCGACGGCGTGTAACCGACCATCCACGCATCCTTGTTCTGGCCCGTGTCACCCAACTGCGCGGTACCGGTCTTGGCTGCAGACGGGCGTCCACCGGCAAGCGCGTGACCGTTCGAGTACGACGCGATCGGGAGCATTGCCTGCGTGACGTTGTCGGCAACGGCAGCATCGAGACGACGCTCACCGGGAGAGACCGGGCGATCGAGCAGGACTTCACCTTCGGCCGTCACGACCTTCTGGATGAAGTGCGGCTGCTGGTACACACCGGAATTGGCGAGCGTCGCGTAAGCGGACGCCATGTCGATAACGCGAGACTGATACTGGCCGAGCACGATTCCGTTCTCCGGCGGACCACCCTCCTGTGTGAGCGTCGGGTAGTCGAGTCCGGGAATGTGCTCGGGGATGCCGGCCAGGTGGGCGGCGTCGGCGATCTTCTGGGGACCGTTCTCCATCGAGAGCATCAACCGGTAGAAGCTGGTGTTCAGCGAACGCTTGAGTGCCTCGGCGATGGTGCATCGACCACAGGATTCGCCGCCGACGTTTCCGATGGTCACGCCGTTGATCGTGAGCGGTGAACTGTCGAACCGTGCGGACAGCGGAATGTCTTCCATCAATGCTGCGACCAGACCGAAGACCTTGAACGCGGAACCGGTCTGCAGCGGCGCCTGGGCGTAGTCGAAGCCGGCTCCGTCGTCGCCGCCGTAATAGGCGTCGACGCCACCGGTCTTGGGGTCGATGGACACTACTGCGGTCCGCAGGTCTTCCGGCTCGCCCTCGAGATTCCGCCTGACGGCGTTCAGCGCAGCTTCCTGCGCAACCGGGTCGATGGTCGTCGTGATCTGCAGACCAGCGGTGTTCAGCGTCTGATCGCTGATACCGGCCTCGGCCAGTTCCTTGAGTACCTGGGTCTTGATGTGGCCTTCGGGTCCTGGCGCCTGGTTCAGATCGGTCGGCCGATTGGCGGGGGCGACGACCGGGAACTGCATCGCGTCGCGATCCGTCTTGGTCAGGCTGCCCAGTTCCACCATGCCGTTGAGAACGTAGTCCCAGCGCGCTTGCAGCGCGGACAGATTGGTCTCGGGGTCCAGGAACGACGGGCTCTGGATGACGGACGCGAGAACTGCGCCTTCCTCGACACTCAGCTCACTGACCGGCTTGTCGAAGTACGCGTTCGACGCGGCGGCGATGCCGTACGCACCGCGACCGAAGTAGATGGTGTTGAGATACGCGGCAAGAATGTCGTCCTTGGACCATTCGCGCGCCATCTTGGCGGAGATGACGAGCTCACGCAGCTTCCTGTCGATACTGCGCTTGTCACCGACCAAGACGTTCTTCACGTATTGCTGAGTGATCGTCGAACCACCGCCGGCGCTTTCCTTGCCCATCACGTTGTCGCGGGCAGCGCGAGCAAATCCGGAGATCGAGAATCCGGGGTTGGTGTAGAAGTTACGATCCTCCGCCGAGAGCACCGAATCGCGGACGTGAATCGGGATGGCCGACAACGCGACCTCGGTGCGGTTTCCCTCCGCCGGCACTACCTTGCCGAGCACGGTCGTGCCGTCGGCCATGTAGATGGTGGACACCTGATTGGTCTGCATGTCAGAGGGGCGCGGGACGTCGGTCCGGCTGTACGCGACAGCAAAAACCGACGCGGGCACGATGACCATCAGGAGCACGAGCACGTAGATGGTCCGCCGGACGAACCGCCACTTCGAGCGCTGCTTTTTCGCGGGCTTGGCCGACTTGTTCGACCGGGGCGAATTAGCCGACTTGCCCGATCGAGCCGACGACTGATCGCCACCCGTCGCACTCGATCTGTTCGATGGACTCACTCAACACTCCCGGTCGTGGATCCGGACTTACCGGCACCATTCCACCAGGGTGATATCTCGATCAGATAACTCCCGGCAACTGCGATACCGAAATGTCACCCTACCGGGCTGGCTACTCGCGACGTTCTGCTCGGACCGCGTTCCGATATCCGCGGAACGCGAGCCCGAGAGCGACGACGCAACCGAGCAGCACCAAAGACGGCATCACGCCGGGGTCTCCCTTGACGATCGCGACCACAGCGCCGATCAACGCCATGAGGGCGAAGACCGAGATGAAGCCGGCAATCAGCTCCATACGCTGGGCGCGCGAAGCCCGCCTCATCGAAACCGTGCGCAAGCGCGCATCACGACTTGACGCCGCCTGCGGTCAGACCGGCGATGATGCGTCGCTGGAAGATGAGAACCATGATGACCAGCGGGACCATCACGAGGGTTCCGCCGGCCATGATCGAGGTGTACGGCGTGACGAATGGGTCCGTTCCGGAGAACTTGGCCATCGCCACGGTGACGGGTGCGGTCTTGTCACTCGAGAGTTGGAGCGAGAGCAGGTACTCGTTGACCGTTGCGATGAAGGCGAGGATCGCGGTGGTGAACAGTGCCGGCGCGGCGAGCGGAAGCATGATCAGACGGAAGGCCTGGCCACGGGTGGCGCCGTCGATACGCGCCGCCTCCTCGAGCTCCCACGGAAGCTCGGAGAAGAACGACGTCAGCGTATAGACCGTCAGCGGCAGCACGAACGAGATATTCGGGATGATCAGCGCTTTGTAGCTGCCGATCCAGCCGATGTCGGTGAACAACTGGAACAGCGGGGTCACGAGGGCGACGACCGGAAACATGGACGCGCCGAGGATGATTCCGGTGACGAAGTATTTGCCACGGAAATCGAAACGCGAGAGCGCGTACGCCGTGAACACGCCGATGACCAAGGCGATCAGCATGGTCGCGCCCGCGATGATGAGGCTGTTCATCAGTGCACGGGTGAAGTTCACCTTCGCGTCGGGATCGAGCGCCGCGGTGAAGTTGGACAGCGTGAGATTGGTGGGCCACAGCGACGTCGAGAACGTGTCCGCCGGGTCGCGCAGCGCCGTCACGATCATCCAATAGCAGGGAGCGAGTCCCCACACGATGATCAGTACGACGCCAATGTAGGTGCCGATCTTGCCGCGTAGTGCCTTGTTCATACCGGCTCCCCCTTCCGCTGCTTTTCCTGCGTGCTGACCGCATTTGCTCCGAGGAATCGGACCAGGATGAAGGCCACAGCGAAGATGATGAGGAACGTGATGGTGGACAGTGCCGACGCCGAATTGGCGCCGACGCGCATCTGATCGACCACCAGAACCGAGATGGTGGAGGTGGCCGGGTTGGATCCCATCATGATCGCGGGCAGGTCGTACATCCGCAGAGCGTCCATCGTGCGGAAGAGCACCGCCACCATGAGTGCGGGCTTGACCAGCGGAAGCGTGATCATGCGGAACCGCTGCCACGCCGTCGCACCGTCGACCTTGGCGGCCTCGTAGACGTCGGCGGGAATCATCTGAAGACCCGCAAGGATCAGCAACGCCATGAACGGCGCGGTCTTCCAGACGTCGGCGACGACGATCGCGAATCGCGCCGGCCAGGGGTCCGCCGTCCACAGGATGTTGGTGCCGAGGATCTTGTTGGCAATGCCGTCGTTGGCGAAGATGAAGAACCAGAGCTTCGCGGTGACGGCGGTGGGGATGGCCCAGGGAATCAGCACGGAAGCGCGGAGCAAACCGCGTCCGCGGAACGTCTTGGCCATGATCAACGCCATCGACAGACCGATCACCGTCTCGAGCAGGACGGTGACGACGGTGAAGCCGAACGTATTTCCGATCGACTGCCAGAACTGCGATCCGAGTGTGCCGGGCGGGCACGGAATCGAGCCGTTGGCGGTGTTGCAGGACTGGGTGATCCAGTTCTTGTAGTTGTCGAACCACGTGAACTGACCGGTGACGAACATGCCGGTCTCGGGATCGAGCTTCTTGCCGTCGCTGTGCATCGACATCCAGATCGCTCGTCCGAGCGGATACAGAATGATGACGGCGAGAACGATCAGCGACGGTGCGACGAACGCCCACACCGGAACTCGTCGACGCTTCTTCGGCTTGTCGGCCGACGCAGGCGGGGGCGAGGTCGGCGGGGGTGGAGTAGCTGCAAGGTCAGGCAGAACCTTGGTCAGGGATGTCCCTGCTGCCTCGGATGCCGACGGCTCTTCTAGCGGTTCCGGTGCACGGTGTCTCCCACCAACGCCCGAACGGTCGGGACCGGTTGAACCGGCCCCGACCGTGGGGTTGGTAGGCACAGCCGCGGAAGGATCCTGCGGTTCTGCCATTGCTTATTGCTCCTGGTAGATCAGTTACCGGCGGTTTCGATGCCGGCCTTGGTGTCCGCCAAGGCCTGCTCGACGGTCTTCTCGCCGCGAATAGCAGCGTAGGTGTTGTCGGAGATCGACTTCGACACCTGCGTGTAGTACGGCGTGACGGGGCGCGGCTGAGCGGTGGCGAGTGCTTCCTTCAGGGTCGCGAAGTACGGGAACTGAGCGAGCACTGCCGGATCGTCGTAGACAGCCGAGAGGACGGGTGCGCCGCCGACCTCGGTGAAGTACGTCTGCGACTTCTTGGTCTGCATGAACTCGAGGAAGTCACGAGCCGTGGCGGGTGCGTCCGAGTACGCGCTGATGCCGACGTTGTAGCCGCCGACGGTCGAAGCGCCCGGTCCGTCGACACCCGGAAGAACGGTGTAGCCGTACTTGCCGGCAACCGAGGTCTTCTCACCGTCGACCGAGAAGCCGGACCACGTGCGCATGAAGAGTGCCTTGCCGTCGCCGAACGCGGTCTGCGACTCGCCCTCGGAGTAGGTCAGCGCTTCCTGCGGGATCGTGTTGTCGGCGAAGTTGTCGACGATCGACTGAACGCCTGCCTTTGTCTTGTCGTCGATGGCCGGGGTGAGTCCGTCCGGGCCGACCCACGGGCCGTCGAAGGCGTTGGTGATCTCGGTGGTGTTGACCGTCAGGCCCTCGTAGTTCTTGAACTGACCGATGTAGCAGGAGATGCCGGCTTCGACAGCCTTCGGACAGTTTTCCTTGAGCTCGGCCCACGTGGTGGGGGCCTTCTCGACGAGGTCCTTGCGGTAGTACAGGAACGCTGCGTTGGTGTTCTTCGGCGCTGCGTAGAGCTTGCCGTTGTAGGTACCCGAAGCGACGGTCGACGGCAGGAGGCCGGACTCGTCGATCGCGAGGTCACCCTCGAGCGGCAGCAGCCAACCGTTTGCAGCGAACTGGGCGGTGTTGACGACGTCGACGCCGATGAGGTCGTACTCGTCGCTCTTGGCCTGCATGCGCTGGGTGATGTCGTCGACCTGCGCGTTGGCTTCCTTCGCCAGCGGCTTGAGCGTGACCTTCTCGTCCGGATGCTCGGCATTCCAGTCGGAGATGATGTTTTCGAGCGCCTCGTTCAGGGCATCCTGCCCCTCGACGATCGTGATAGGTCCGCGGCCTTCGCTCGAGGACGATCCCCCGGATGCGGCCGTGGTGCTGGTTCCGCTGTCCTTGTCCGAATCGGACGAACAGCCTGCCAGTACCAGCATGGACGCTGCCGTGGCTGCAATTGCAGCGCGGCGCATCGCCTTCGAGTTCAGAACCATGGATTCGCTCCCCGTATGTGTATGACAAATAGACGGTCACCGAGAGCCTGCTCACGGCATGCGCCATGAGTGCCGGCTCCCGGCATCGGCCCCTACTGTGGCACGAGACACCCGTACTTGTGGGTATTACGCCGAACCTGAATCGGTCATGTGTCGTTTGACAGGTCGACCTAACCCAGGCGACGCCCGTCGGTGGTGGCAAAAATGTGCACCTTCTCGGGGTCGACGCGCAGGTTGACGCGCTCGCCCTTCTGCGGCGGATTGCGCCAGTCACCACGCGAGACGATCTGCTGCAACCGTCCGCCGATCGTGGTCCGGCCGTAGACGTAGGCGTCCGAGCCCAGTTCCTCGACGACGTCGACCTCCAGCGGCAGGCCTTCGGCGGCGATCTCGAGGTGCTCGGGGCGAATACCCAGAACAACCTCGGTTTCGACGACGCCGTTCATCGTCTCGCGCGGAACCGGAACGATCCCGTCACCGAATGCGACGCCGCCGTCGACGACGGGGAGGGTGAAGAGGTTCATCGCGGGTGAACCCATGAAGCCGGCGACGAAGACGTTCTTCGGCTTGTTGTACAGCTCGCGCGGCGAGGCGCACTGCTGCAGGATTCCCTTTTCGAGGACGGCGACGCGGTCACCCATCGTCATGGCCTCGACCTGGTCGTGGGTCACGTAAACCATCGTCGTCGCGAGGCGTCGTTGCAGCTGAGCGATCTGCGTACGTGTCTGCACACGGAGTTTCGCGTCGAGGTTCGAGAGCGGCTCGTCCATCAGGAAGACCTGCGGCTGGCGAACGATGGCGCGGCCCATCGCCACTCGCTGACGCTGGCCACCGGACAGCGCCTTGGGCTTGCGATCGAGGTACGGCTCGAGATCGAGCATCTTCGCGACCTCTTCGACGCGGGCGCGGATCTCCGTCTTGTTGGTTCCGGCGAGCTTGAGCGCAAAACCCATGTTCTCGGCCACCGACATGTGCGGGTACAGCGCGTAGTTCTGGAAGACCATCGCGATGTCGCGCTCTTTCGGCTCCTGACCGGTGACGTCGCGGTCGCCGATGAGGATGCGTCCGCTGTGGACGTCTTCGAGCCCGGCGAGCATGCGCAGGGTGGTCGACTTTCCGCAGCCGGAGGGTCCGACGAGGACGAGGAACTCGCCGTCCTCGATCTCGAGGTCGAGCTTGTCCACTGCCGGAGTGTTCGATCCGGGGAACAGGCAGGTGGTGCTCTCGAAAGTCACTGAAGCCATGACGGGGTTGATCCCTTCTACCGGCAGGAACGTGCCGGACGATCCAAGTCGAGGGTGAGCGTGTGCGCTAGCAGCATAAACGTCCGTGTCGGCGCGCGAGCGTAGTCTTTCACGGTGAGTTCGGAGAAGATGCTGACCCGCATCGGTGCGCTGCTTCGCCAAGCGGAGTCCACCGACAATCCACACGAAGGTGAAGCCTTCATGGCTGCCGCTCAGCGGTTGGCCACCAGTTCCGCGATCGACCTGGCGGTCGCGCGTGCGCACACCGAGTCTTCGGAAAAGCGTGCGACGCCCACTCAACGGCTCATCACCATCGGCGAACCGGGCAAGCGCGGACTGCGAACGTACGCCCAGTTGTTCATCGCCATCGCCGCTGCCAACGACGTGCAATGCGACATCGCGCAGACGTCGGCCGTCATCTACGCCTACGGCTTCGCCGGCGACATCGACGTGTGCGAGGCCCTGTATTCGAGCCTGCTCTTCCAGATGGTGCGCGACTCCGACGCGTACGTGCGTTCCGGGGCGTACCGCGGCGAAACGTCCGTGCGGACCGTCGTCGAAACTCGTGGACGACGACGCGTCAGCACGCAGGTCCGCAAGCCGGTGGCCGGAGTGACGGCACGCCTGAACTTCCAGATGGCGTACGCGTCCCGCATCGGCGCTCGGTTGGCCGAGACGAAGCAGGAGACGGAGAAGACCGCGATCGCAGAATCTGCCACGTCGTCTTCCGAAACCGCACTCGTGCTGCGTAACAAGGAAATCGAGCTGAAGGACTACTACTCGTCCAACTCCAAAGCGCGTGGGACGTGGCGGGGCGGCGGCCGCGCAAGCGCCGGGCATTCCTCACATGCTCGACGAGCGGGTGATCGGGCTGCGCGCTCCGCACGTCTGGGGAACCTTCCGGAGATCGGCGGGGTGCGCGGGCAGCTGGACTCGTGAGGGATACGCAGCGGAGCGCCGTCTACGGGGCAGAGATGTTGGTGCGCACCATGTTCGATCGCGCCGACGAGCGTGGACTTCGGAGCGTCGAGGTCATGGGTTCCACCATCACCTTGCCGGTCGAGCGCAAATTCGGTTCCGTGGAGTCGGTCCAGGCGTACTGCGATCAGCTACTCGGGCTGAATTGGGTACGGGAGACCTGGACTCGCGCAACCATTCCGGTGTCCGTACGCTCCCGCGGCGGCAATGCCGCCGCTCACTACTCGAACGACGTCATCGCCGTCCCGGACGACCGTGACGGCCGGTGGGCGCTACGCGAATTCGTTGTCTTGCACGAACTTGCGCACCACCTCGGCGACCCCGCCTCCGACGAGGCTTCCCACGGGCCCGAGTTCGTCGACCGCTACACGAACCTGGTCGGCGAGATCATCGGACCCGAGGCGGCCTTCGTTCTTCAAGCGATGTTCCTTGCCGGTGGTGTCCGGACACGTTGAGGGTTGTCAGCCCTCGGCGAACCCGGTGGCGTCAGAACCGGTCGGCTGGAATACTCGGCCTATGGATGCGCCGCGCAGATTAGTCCTGGTCAAGGATGGATCCGAACATCCCGATCCAGCTGTTGCCGTGCGCAAACCCCCGCTGATTCGTGAAGCCTACGGACGAGTGCTGCGGGAGGTTCGACGCGATCAGGACCGAACTCTCGACGACGTCGCCGCCAAGGTCGGAATGTCGAAGCAGTACCTCTCCGAGATCGAACGGGGCAAGAAGGAACCGTCGTCGGAAATTCTGCGCGCAATTTGCGAAGCGCTCGGGATGCCGCTCGAGCATCTGCTGTTCCGAGCGGGCAACCGGATCGTTGCGCTCAACTCCCTCACCTTCGGGCACTCTCCCGCACCGATCTCGGGCCCCGTCCTGATGGCGGCCTGATCAGTTCCCTTCGATGAGGGTGTCGGCCAGCCCGTAGGAAATAGCGTCGTCGGCGGTGAAGATCCTGTCGCGATCGGTGTCCTTACGCAATCGCTCGACGCTCTGACCGGTGTGCTTACTCAAAATCGCCTCGGTCTGCTCCCGGATTCGCAGGATCTCGGCTGCTTGAAGCGCGAGGTCCGAGATGGTGCCACTACCTTGCGTCGACGGCTGGTGCAGCAGCACCCGCGAATGGGCGAGAACATGCCGATGGCCGGGAGTACCAGCGGCCAGAAGCACTGCAGCAGCCGACGCCGCTTGACCCATGCAGTACGTGGAAATGGTGGGTTTCAAGAACTGCATCGTGTCGTAGATCGCGAGCATCGCCGTAGTGGAACCACCGGGAGAGTTTATGTACAAACCAATTTCGCGATCCGGGTTGTCGGCCTGCAGATGCAGCATCTGAGCCATCACGACGTTGGCGACGCCGTCGTCGATCTCCGTGCCCAGAAAGACGATGCGCTCGTTGAGCAGCCTGCTGAAGATGTCGAAAGATCGCTCACCCGTTGGTGTTCGCTCGATGACGCTGGGAATCGTGTACTGGGACATGACGTCACAATCCGATCTTGGGGAAGGTGGCTTGCGGTGCTATCTCGGCGAAGGACGTCACGACGCGGTCGACGATTCCGTACTCACGCGCCTGCTCGGCGGTGAACCAGCGATCCCGATCGCTGTCGGTCTCGATCTCTTCGACGGTCCGGCCCGTTTCGGCGGCGAGGATTTCCTGCGATTGACGCTTCATCAGCTCGAGACTTTCGGCCTGGATCGCAATGTCCACCGCAGTGCCACCGATACCTGCCGAAGGTTGGTGCATCATGATGCGGCTGTGCGCCAGGCTGATTCGCTTGCCGTGGGTCCCGGAGCAGAGGAGCACCTGGCCCATGCTGGCCGCGAAGCCCATCGCGACCGTCACGACGTCATTGGGGATGAGCTTCATGGTGTCGTAGATGGCCAGACCGGCAAACACCGATCCGCCAGGTGAATTGATGTAAAGCACGACGTCGCGCTTGGGGTCGGTGGTGGCGAGGAGCACCAGTTCCGAACACACACGTTCGGCCATGGCGTCGTTGACCTCGCCGGTGAGCAGAATGGTTCGCTGTCGGAAGAGCCTGTCTGTCAACAGGTCACGGTAGCCGGTATCGGTGGGCGCTTCAGTAGTCATGAATCCATTCCTACCGGCGCGGCAGTGCCGCGGCCCCGCCTGTCTGCTGTGGGCAGACCACCCCTGTTTTTACCCGCCGCCTTTGCCCGCCCCCCCTTTTTGCCCGCCCCCTTTGACTGCCCCCCTGTTTGAGCGAACGGCACGTTCAGTCGATCTAAGGCGCCGAAAGTACCGTTCGCTCGAAAAGGGGTGGGTACAAGATCGGGCAAACCCGTCACCGACGGCGGCGGTAGCGGTACCGCGCACACCCGGCCATGATGGGAGAAGACAACCATTCCTCTCGTCAGGAGCGTGGCATGACTCGTCCGGTACGCATCGGTGTTCAACTCCAACCCCAGCACGCACCCGATTACGGGTTGATACGCGACGCCGTCTTGCGGTCCGAGGACGCCGGGGTGGACATCGTCTTCAACTGGGACCACTTCTACCCGTTGACCGGCGATCCCGACGGCGCACACTTCGAATGCTGGACCATGCTCGGCGCCTGGGCCGAGCAGACCGAACGCGTCGAGATCGGCGCCCTGGTCACCGGTGGTGGCTACCGCAATCCGGATCTGCTGGCCGACATGGCGCGAACCGTCGACCACATCAGCGGTGGGCGCCTGATCCTCGGTATCGGTGCCGGCTGGTTCGAGAAGGACTACGACCAGTTCGGATACGACTTCGGCACTCCCGGTTCACGGCTGAAACTGCTGGGCGAATACCTCCCCCGCATCACGGGCCGCCTGGCGAAGGGCAACCCGCCGCCGACGCGCAACATCCCGGTCCTCATCGGCGGTGGCGGCGAGAAGAAGACCCTGCGCTTGGTCGCCGAGTACGCCGACGTCTGGCACAGCTTCGGCGACCGTGAGACACACCTGCGCAAGTCAGACATCCTCTCCGACCATTGCGCCGACGTGGGCCGGAACCCGCTGGAAGTAGAGCACTCGGTTCCGTGGCCTGGGCTCGAAAATGCAGCCGACCTGGTCGCCGACGGTGTCTCACTCTTCACCGTCGGCGTCAGCGGACCGGACTACGACCTCACGACGCTTGCCGAGGCCATCGGTTGGCGCGACGACAACACGCCGCCTGCGTTGAGCGGGCTGGCCTGAGCGGTACCAAGGACTTCGTCGTTGTCGGCGCCGAGAACGGGCGGCGCCGACGTCAGACGTGGCCTCTGGCCGGAGAAGTTGACCGGAAAGGCCACTTGCTTCAACGGTCCGAGCGTCGGATGGTCGACGGTTCCGACCATGCCGAGCGCGGCGGTGTGGGGATCGGAGTAGATCTCGTCGAGATGCCGGATCGGTGAGACCGGTACGGCGCGTTCGGCGAGAAGAGCGCACCAGTGTTCGACGGTCTCCGATGCGAAGGCGCTGGTGAGTTCTCGTTCCAGACTCTCGCGGTTCTCCACCCTGTCGCGGTTGTGGGCAAAACGCGGATCGGTGACCAGTTCACTCCTTCCGATGGCCTCGCACAGCGACGCCCACATCGCGTCGTTGCCGACAGCGACGACGAAGTACCCGTCGCTGGCAGGAAATGCTTGATACGGAGCAAGATTCGGATGACCGGAGCCCAACGCAGTTGGGCGCTCACCGGTGGCGAAGTAACTGGTCGCCCAGTTCACGTGCATCGCGAGTTGGCACTCGTACAGCGACGTGGTCACGTACTGTCCGCGCCCGGTCCGGCCTCGCTCGACCAATGCAGCCAGGACACCGACCAGTCCGAAAAGCGCTGCGCCCAAGTCTCCCAACGCAAACCCGGATTTCATCGGAGCACCACCCGGTTCACCGGTGAGCGACATGAGCCCACCCGCGGCCTGCGCGATCATGTCGTACCCCGGTTCGTCGCGCAGCGGTCCTTCTTCACCGAAGGCAGAGATGTGCAGGGTGATCAGATGCGGGTATCGCTCGGACAGTGCCTGGTAGTCGAAGATCTTCTGTAATCCGCTGCCCGGCTTGAAGTTCTCCACGACCACATCGGTCTCTTCGAGCATGCGGTGGATGATCTCCTGTCCTTCGGTGGACTTGAGGTCGATCGTGACCGACTTCTTGCCGCGGTTGATCGCGAGGTAGTAGGCGGCATCTACGCCGACGAAGGGAGGCCCCCACGAACGCGTGGGGTCGCCGCCTTCAGGGTGTTCGATCTTGGTGACGTCGGCTCCGAGATCGGCAAGCGACATGGTTGCGTACGGCCCGGCAAGGATCTTCGACAGATCGAGCACGCGGACACCAGCCAAGGGTGTGGGGCCTGTTGGAGAATTCACTGGTGAACCCCTGCTACGGAGAGGAACTCGGCTACGACGTCACGTGCATCATCCAGCTCGACGTCACCGCCGTCGGTGATCACGTCGAGATTGCCGAGTGCAGCCGACGGCACCTTCCCCACAAGACCGGCCAGGTAGGAATTCGCCACCAGCAGTGACCGGTACCCATTACCGTGTCGGATGCCGTGGTCCGCAAGGTCGAAGAGCAGGGTCGCCATGACGGTACGAGCCAACTCGTCGGAGTACCTTGCACTCGCAGCCTGCGCGGCATCGTCAGATCCGGAGATCAGACGATCTCCTTCATCGACCAGTTCCTCCCAGCGCCGCAACAGAACTCCGGACCCGGCTTCGCAATCCGGTCCGACGGTGGACAGGATGTCCGTCATCGCTCCCGCGACGGTGCGGTGCGAGTTGAACTTACGTAGGCACCGAAGTACGTCCAGCGCAATGACATTGCTCGACCCTTCCCAGATCGATCCGAGGTGAGCGTCCCGGACGAGTCGCGCGGTGGCCCATTCCTCGATGTAGCCGTTTCCTCCGCGCACCTCCATGGCCTCGCCGGTGACCACCCGCGCGCGTTTGCAGACAAAGTGTTTGGCGATCGGTGTCAGTACTCTGATCAGTGCGCGCGCCTGTTCGTCGCCGCCGTCTGCTGCCTGAAGACACTGTGCGCTGTACGCGACCAGGGCCAGCGAAGCCTCGGCATCGAGTGCAAGGGGAAGAAGTGTCGCCCGCATCAGCGGCTGGTCGAAGAGCCTCTTACCGAACACGACTCGGCTCTTCGAATGTTCGACGGCTTCACGAACTGCTCGGCGCATGAGAGCGCTCGAACGCATCGCATTGGAGAGGCGAGACGTGTTGACCATTTCAGCCATCTGGCGGAACCCTCGATCGAGTTCACCGACCTGGAGTGCGTGCGCCCGGTTCAGCGTCACCTCGCCGCTCGGCATGGAACGCGTACCCAGCTTGTCCTTGAGACGATCGATCGTGAGGTTGTTGCGCTCGCCGGATCCCAAGGTCTTGGGCACCATGAACATTCCGACTCCACGCGTCGAACCATCCTGTCCGCCCGGGAATCTTGCGAGGGTGATGATCACATCGGCATCCGGGTTGGAGGCGAACCACTTCTTGCCCGTCAGAACCCATCCGTCACCGTCGCGCTCGGCGCGTGTTTCGGTGCAGGCGATGTCGGTGCCTGCCTGAATCTCGGTCATGAACATCGCACCCGTCTTCGCCTGCTCGGGGTCCGTCGACGTCAACGCGTCGATCCAGGGCGCGAACACGGCCGGATCACCGAACATACGCAGGGTCCGCGCAGCAGCATCTGTCATCGACACCGGACAGGCCAGCCCGAACTCTGCCTGCACGAAGATGTACGACGCGAGGTACTTCGCGAGTGGCGGATGCACGGAGTCCCATCCGTGCAACCCTTTTCGGTGCGACATGGCGGACAGGCCGTACTCGTTGTACGCCGCCCGGCACAGTTCCAGGTAGGCCGGGTGATAGGAAATCCGGTCGACGCGGTCACCGGCCTTGTCGAATTGCTGCAGCACCGGCGGGTTCTTGTCCGCGATGTCGGCAAGCTCGGACAAACGGCCGGCGGCATCTCGGCCCAGTCGGTCGAGCAATCCGTTCAACGTCTCTCGGTCCGCCCCGGCGGTCCATCTGTCCACTACCGCTGTCAGAGCGGGGTCGGTGTGTGCAAAGTTCATCAGTGGTCAACGCCTTTCAGGGTGGAAGCATCAGTCATGTTCGAGGAGCTCGTCGACTCCAGCACTTGCCCGTGCAGCGCACTCCTGCGCAACAAAGCAGTCATACAGACAAGGGAGAGAACGACATACACGAGCCCTAGAGCTACGACCGGCCAGATCGAGTTGGTTCGCGTCAGCAGATACTGGCTGACCATCGGGGCCGTTCCGGCAAATACGGCGGTCGACAATTGGTACGACAGAGAGATGCCGGTATACCGAACATTGGTGGGGAAAACCTGCGCCAGAATGCCGGCCAACGCGGCGTAATACATTGCGTGAGGCGCCGTCGCGAGGACCATCCCCAGAATCGCCAAGGGCACGGAGCCCGTCTGAACCAGCACGAACATCAGTGGTAGGAGCACGATCTCCGGAAGCAGCATCCAACGGACCGCTTTCGACGGATCGATCCGCGTGGCCAGCACAGCACCGAAAGGCTGTACGAGCGCCTGGGCTACCAGTGCCACGGTGATCACGAGGAGGAAGTCACTACGCTCGAAGCCGAGATCCGTTGTCGCCCAGGAGAGCGCAAAGGTTGTCTTGACGTACGTGATGGCAACACCGGCAACCACAGCGCCGACGCCGAGAGCAAGTTCGACGGGATGCGACCGCAACACTTCGACCAGCGGCATCCGTGTACGCTCCTGTGCCGCAACAGCCTTCTTCATCTCGGGTGTCTCGGAGATGTGCAACCGGATGTAGAGAGCGACGATCACCAAAGCTGCGGATCCGAGGAACGGCAGACGCCAACCCCACGACTCGAACACGGAATCCGACATCAACGTCAGGCCGAGGAAGGCCAGCGTCGCGAGCAGGTTGCCGACCGGTGAACCCTGCTGCGCAAACGCACCGTAGAGCACCTTTTTCTTCGGGGGAGCGAACTCGGTGGCGATCAATACGGCGCCACCCCATTCGCCGCCCATGGCAATGCCCTGGAGAACACGCAGTGCCACAAGCAGTATCGGTGCCCAGATCCCGATCTGGGAGTACGTAGGGAGGAGGCCGACACCGACGGTTCCCAACCCCATGAGCGCGAGGGTGATGATCACGGCGTTCTTGCGACCGAACTTGTCTCCGAAATGACCGAACACCACTCCGCCGACCGGACGCGCCACGAATCCCACGGCAAAAGTCGCGAAGGCTGCGAGTGTTCCCACCGCCGGCGACGCATCCGGGAAGAACAGCGGGCCGAGCACCAAGGCGGATGCGGTTCCGTAGATGTAGAAGTCGAACCATTCGATGGTCGTTCCGACAAACGCCGTGATTCCGGCCTTGCGTGCCTGTTTGGTGTTGTATTCAGGTGGATTGGTGTCTTGACCTGGATGTTGATCCACGGTTCTCCCTGATTCTCGCGTCGGGCATCACCAAGGGATGCAATGTGAGGCGTGAATCACTATCGTCCGAAATCCATGTAGAGTCCAAGACTTAGTTCGACTTATTTATGTGGGAGAACCACATAATGAAACCCGGGAGGAGCGACGTGGAACTGCGTCAACTGCGCGCGTTTCTCGCAGTCGCCGACGAACTTCATTTCGGCCGGGCCGCCGAGCGACTCCACATTGGGCAGTCCCCGCTCAGTCAGACCATTCGAGCGCTCGAGCGTGAACTGGGCACCGACCTGTTCGTCCGGACCACCAGATCAGTGCAACTGACCGCAGCAGGCGAAGCCTTGGTCACGCCCGCACGGATCATCGAAGCGCAGATCGCCGTGGTACGAGAAATCGCATCGGCCGCGTCGACTGGCGAGACGGGCCGTGTCACAGTGGGTTTCGGCGGAACAGGCGGCTACACCGTCCTGTCGGCCCTCACACGGTCCTTGGCCGACTCCCATCCGGGAATCGAACTGGAACTACGGCCGCAGATGTACTCGGGTGAGGTGCTCGACGCTCTCCGACGCGGAGCACTGGACATGGGCATAGTCGGCCTGCCCATTCCGCGCGGATTCGAGACTCACACTGTGCGGGAGGAAACCTTGATGGTCGCGGTTCCGGCCAGGCATCACCTCGGTGCGCATGACTCGGTGTCACCGGAAGACCTGGCAACCGAGCGATTCGTGATGTATCCCGCCGAGCACGGCTCGGTGGTGCGCGATGCGACGTTGTCCGTGTGCGCCACAGCAGGTTTCACGCCCACCGTCGCGCACGAAGCCCCCGATCCGTACAGCCTGTTGGCCATGGTCGGAGCGGGGGTCGGGATTGCCGTCGTCGTGGAGTCGACGGCGCATCTGTCCATGGACGGGGTCGTGTACCTGCCGATCGCCGGAGCCACGCCCACGCTGAAAATCGCGATGGCATGGCGACCGAACAATCCGACGCCGGCAGTACACACCGTCACCAGGGTACTGAGGGAGCAGCCTTAGGCTCTCGCGAGAATTCCGGCGAAATCTGTTCCCACAGGCAGAGTTCCGTACTCGTGACCACGGTCGGCACCGAGGCGAGCGGCAATGAACGCATCGGACGAGGCGGCCGGGGAGTGGCGCACCATGAGCGAAGCCTGCAGCGCCAACGCCATAGCCTCGACGACGGTCCGAGCGCGGAGCTGAGCGTCGGCGGGTGCCATCGTTGCGAGCTCACCGAGTTGGCGTCGTACCCGATCGAGGTGCTGATCGAGGACCGGGTTGTTGCCGCGGGCGAGGTTGATCTCGTGGTCGAAGGCGGCAACGGAGTCGGGTTCACGGGTCATCGCGCGCAGGACGTCGAGCGCGATGACGTTGCCCGACCCCTCCCACACGGCCATGACGGGCTGCTCACGGTAGCGACGGGCAAGCGGGAAGTCCTCGGTGTAACCGTTGCCGCCCAGGCACTCGAGGGCTTCGTAGGAGTGGTGCGGGCCGCGCTTGCAGATCCAGTACTTCGCACCAGCTGTCGCGAGTCGGCGGAACGCCTTTTCCTGCTCATTCGCGTCCTCGTCCTGCGCACGGGCCAATCGCAGTGCGGTGATGGTCGCGGCCTCGGATTCGAGAGCCAGGTCGGCGAGCACCGACGTCATTGCGGGCTGATCTGCCAGGACGGCACCGAAAGCGCTGCGGTGCCGTGCGTGCCACACCGCTTCGGCGACCGACTGACGCATACCTGCCGTGCTGCCGAGGATGCAGTCGAGTCGCGTCTGGGACACCATTTCGATGATGGTCCGCACGCCACGTCCCGGTTCGCCGATCATGGTGCCGACGGTGCCGTCGAGCTCGATCTCGGACGACGCGTTGGACTTGTTGCCCAGCTTGTTCTTCAGACGCTGGATGCGGAAGACGTTGCGTGTGCCGTCGGGCAGGATGCGGGGGAGAAGGAAGCAGGAAAGTCCCTCGCCGGCAGCACCTTCGGCCTGAGCGAGAACCAGGAAGGCGTCGGACATCGGCGCGGAGCAGAACCACTTGTGTCCGGTGAGGAGGTAGTCCGCACCCGGGCCGCCACGTCCGGCCGGCTTGGCGATGGTCGTGTTGGCTCGCACGTCGGAGCCACCCTGCTTTTCCGTCATCGACATTCCGAAGATCGCGGATGCCTTTCCGGGAGCATCCAACTCGGGGGTGTAACTCCGAGAAAGGGCACGCGGGGTCCAGATGGCGGCTACATCGGGTTGCAGCTCGAGCGAGGGGATCACAGCGTGCGTCATGGAGATCGGGCACGCGTGGCCCGGTTCGACCTGGGAGAACAGCATGAATGCCGCGGCCCGAGCCACGTTGGCACCCGGCTTGGGGTCAGCCCAGGCAGAGGTGTGAGCACCGTGCGCAACGGCGGCAGAGATGATCCGGTGATACGACGGATGGTATTCGACCTCGTCGATGCGGTTTCCCCAGCGATCGAAGGTCTTCAATTCGGGGATCACCGTGTTGGCCAGCTCGGCGTCGTGCTGGAACCCGGCACTGCCGACCAGTTCACCGATATCGGTGAGTTCACTGGTGGCCCAATCGGCGTCGTGACGCGCGACGCCTTCGGCCAGGACCGTATCGAGCAGGAACTCGTTGACGTCCGTGCGCGGTACCGACTGGTTGAGCACTGCATGGGTGCGATGCGGAGCCGGGTGGGTGACGGTCTTCTCGGAAATATCAGTCATGACAGGCCTTTCAGCTCGCTGCGCGGATGAGGTGCTTCTGGATCTTGCCGGTCGGTGTACGCGGAAGAATCGTCGCGAACACCACTTCACGCGGAATCTTGTAGCGCGCCAACTTGTCCGAGAGGTAGTCCTTGATGTCGTCGGCGCTGATGACATCCGGTTCACGCCAGACGACGTGCGCGACGACGGTCTCGCCCCATTCTTCGTTGGGTTTTCCGACAACGGCGACGTCGACGACGTCCGGGTGGCCGGAGATCACGTCCTCGACCTCCTTGGAGTAGACGTTCTCGCCGCCCGTGATGATCATGTCCTTCGCGCGGTCGACGATGAAGAGGTAACCGTCCGCATCCTTGCGCGCCAGATCGCCGGTGCGATACCAACCGCCGTCGGCAAAAGCAGCCTTCGTGGCAGCGGGGTCGTCGAGGTACCCCTGCATGACGGTGTCGGCGCGCAGCCAGATCTCACCGATCTGATCGGGCTCCGCGTCGGTGCCGTCATCGGCAACCAGGCGCAGGTCGACGCCGGCCAGCGCGACGCGGCCGATCGAGCCCGCCTTGCTCAACTGCTCTTCGGGGTACAGCACGGTGCCCACTGGCCCGGTCTCGGTCATGCCGTAGACCTGCCGGAATTCGGTGGTGCCGTACGACTCCACCAGTCGCCGAGCGACATCCGCGCCGATCGGTCCCCCGCCGTACAACCACGCACGAACGCTTCCGAGGTTGTAGTCGGCAAAGTTCGGCACGAGGTTGAGTGCAGTGGTGTAGATGACCGGCGGGCCGAAGCAGAGGGTAATGCGTTGTTCCTGAACTGTTTCCAGGAATTTGACGGGATGGTACTCGCGCAGCAGCACGACGGTTCCGCCCATGTAGAGCGTGGACATGAACCAGTTGTTGAGCGGGGAAGCGTGCCAGATCGGGACGGCCATGAGCAGTCGCTCGTCCCGAGTCGTCGACACGGCGAGGGCCGCGGTGACGGCAACACCGACGACGTTGCGGTGGCTGTGGACGCAGCCCTTGGGCGAGCCGGTAGTCCCCGAGGTGTAGAGGATTTCGGCCGGATCGTTCTCGTCGATGTCGATACCGTCAACGCCGTCCTGGCGGGTGATGGCGTCGTCGAAGAAGTCGAAACCGTCTGCGACAGAGTCCGTGCTGATCAGCTTGGCCGTTGTCTCCAGTCGACCGACAACCGGCGCCAACTCACCGTCGAAGTCGCACACCGACACCTTCGCGTGTCCCAGCACGTAGGCAACTTCCGGAGTCTGCATCTTGTGGTTGATGGGGACCACGACGGCGCCCAAGCGCCAGGCACCGAGCATCGCGTACACGAATCCCGGAGTGTTGTAACACATCAGCGCGACGCGGTCGCCCGGCTGCACGCCCAGCGACTGCAAATAGCCTGCGGCGCGTCGACTTCCGTCCTGAACCTGGGAGTACGTGTGATCGTGACCGTCGAATATCAGGAAGGGTTTGTCCGGGGTCTTGGTGACGTTGCTGTCGAATACGCGAACGATATTCATCGAAGTCCTTGTCGGAGAATCACGCTCGAAGAGAGTTCATTCCATCGAGCTGTTGAGTACGGCGTCGGGTATCTGGAGGGTGGCGAAGATGACGGCAACCGCCTCCTCGAGGGAGTAGCCGAAGCTCTCGCCGGTGGCAGTCTTCTGGATGACGAGGCCGAAGATCGCAGACCAGAAGGCCTTGGACTCGACGTCGATGCCCGCGCGCAGCTGCCAGCCGGTGCGGATCAAGGTACGGAGGAGGGCGGTTTCGCCCGAGGAGTGCAGAGTGCGAAGCGTTTCGGAGATCAGGTCGCGGAGTTCACCACGACGACCCGTCATCATCATCGCTTCCACGAAGAGTTCGACGCTGGGAGCGCCCGAGCCCAGGAGGGATCCGACCAGCTTCTCGGTGTAATCGCCGACCGTGTCGGCGTCGGCGGCATCGACCTCGGCACGCTTGCCTGCGCGCAGAACGGCCGCGCACGCCACCTCGACGAAGAGCTTTTCTTTGGAGCCGTAGTAGTAGGTCACCTGGTTGGGATGGGCGCCGGCGGCCGTGCAGATCTGCGCGATGGAGACGCTGTCGCCGTGCTCGAGGAACAGCTCGGTTGCGGCGTTGAACAGCGCCATGCGCGTCTGCTTGCCCGACTCACGCGTCGCGCGCGCTGCGGGAACTGCCTCGGTGGCCATCACGAACTCCTACTTGTTTGTACGACAAACAATAACTCGGCGTTGTTTGTATGGCAAACAATTTCTTCCCGACGCGATGACATGTCGACTTCTATCGACATGTCTGATGTGCGGGATTACTCTCTGAACATCGAGCACCCGAGAACTTCGGCTTTTCTGCGAGGAGGCGCCCTGCAATGCTCGCGCGATCCGGCTTCTCCCTGCCCACACGCACGACTCTCACGGGCGACTGGGCAGATTTGTTGCGCGAGCATTTTGTCGCGCTCGACGTATCCGATATCGGAGACGGCGATCGATTCAGCGGGGCCGTCCACTCGGCCCAACTCGCACACGTTCGGGTATCCGCAGTTCAATCGATGGAACAACGAATAGTCCGTAGCAACAGCCTCATCAAAAGCGACGGCGCGGACTATCTTCAGATCGGGATGATCCGCCGCGGTAGCGCGGTAGTGCGCCAAGACGACCGCGAATGCGTCCTGCGACGTGGCGACTACGTCCTGTACGACACCACGCGCCCCTTCGATTGGCAGATCGAGGGACACGCACACGACGGCATCTGGGGACTCGAGGTGTTCACCTGGCCACGGTCGTACCTGTCGCTCAGCGACGCGGAGGTCACGAGCCTGACCGCCATCGCCTTCGACGGACACGCGGGCCTGAGTGGCCTGCTTGGTCGCTTTCTTCACGATCTTGCCTCCGTCCGCATGACGTCCGACGCAAGCGGAGACGAAGAGGAAGTCGTCAACGAGATCGGCAACCTGGTCAAGTCCGTTCTTCACACAACTGCGCGACCGATCACCTCGCGGCGAACCAGCCTCTACGAATCCGCCCTGTCGGTCATAGACGCCCGCATCGCAGACCCGGCCCTGTCTCCGGTGGACATCGCGGGATCGGTCAAAGTCTCCATTCGGCAGTTGCACCGAGCCTTCGCCGAACACGGCACGACGGTGTCACGGTCGATTCGCAGCCGTCGACTCGACGGTTGCCGTCGTGAGATCGTGCAACGACACGGAGTAGAGCGGTCGCTGACCCAGATTTCTCACCGCTGGGGATTCACCGACCTGGCCGCCTTCAGTCGAGCCTTCAAGGCGGAATTCGGGATCAGCCCGCGGCGGTACCGGTCGCAAGCAGCGGCCCCCACAAGTACTACCCGCTGATCTGTAACATCTTCGGACACTTACCCATTGAACATGGTGTTCAAAATTTTCTGTCGCCGAAGCGTATCCACAATTCTTGGCACGGTAGGCCAAGCATCGGGCGCTGACGGCCAAGTTTGCTCGGCTGAGCGGGCGTAGATTTTCGGCACGGCGTTGCCAAGTGCCAGGCACCCGATTCGACCACCTACATCACAGGGAGCACTCATGGAATCTGCAATCGGCGAACACCTTCAATGCCCGCGCACTCTGACCAGGCGGGTCCCGGATACCTATACGCCACCGTTTCCCATGTGGGTCGGGCGCGCAGACGACACATTGCACCAGGTCGTGATGGGCTATCTCGGCGTGCAGTTCCGCGGCGAGGATCAGCGCCCGGCAGCACTGCGGGCGATGCGGGATATCGTCGCCGGCTTCGACTTGCCGGACGGACCGGCACACCACGATCTCACCCATCACATCGACAACCAGGGCTACGAGAACCTGATCGTGGTCGGTTACTGGAAAGATGTTTCTTCCCAACATCGTTGGAGCACATCACCTCCAGTGTCCTCCTGGTGGGAGTCCGAAGACCGCCTGTCGGACGGATTGGGGTTCTTCCGCGAGATCGTGGCACCGAGAGCCGAACAATTCGAAACGCTCTACGCGTTCCAAGACGACCTCCCCGGAGTGGGAGCTGTCATGGACGGTGTCAGCGGCGAAATCAACGAGCACGGCTACTGGGGTTCGATGCGCGAGCGGTTTCCGATCTCCCAAACCGACTGGATGCAGGCCTCGGGCGAACTACGGGTCGTCGCCGGTGACCCCGCCGTAGGTGGACGCGTAGTAGTGCGGGGACACGACAACATCGCACTGATCAGGTCCGGGCAGGACTGGGCCGACGCGGAAGCAGACGAGCGCAGCCTCTACCTGGACGAAATCCTGCCCACTCTTCAATCGGGCATGGACTTCCTCCGCGACAACGGCCCGGCCGTCGGGTGCTACAGCAACCGATTCGTACGCAATATCGACATCGACGGAAACTTCCTCGACTTGAGCTACAACATCGGCCACTGGGCCTCCCTCGACCAACTCGAACGGTGGTCGGAATCCCACCCGACCCATCTACGGATCTTCACGACGTTCTTCCGGGTGGCCGAGGGCCTGTCGAAATTGCGTCTCTACCATGAGGTCTCGGTATTCGATGCCGCCGATCAGCTCTACGAGTACATCAATTGCCATCCCGGGACCGGAATGCTGCGCGACGCGGTGATCACCGCCGAGCACTGACCGAAGTCGCCGGCAATCTTCGGCCACATTCTTTCCCTCGGAGGCAACTCGAGATATGTTGACGGGTGTCGACATATCTCAGTAGAGACCATCGAGGAAGCGCGGACAGCAGACAGTGACTACTCAACGAAACGAAGAGTTGGCGTTTGCTGTGCTGGCCGACCAAGTGCGTCGACAGATTCTCGACACGCTGGCTACCCACGGCGAGTGCAACGCGGGCTTCATCAGCGATCAAATTTCGACGGTCGGTCGCACCACGGTATCCACACATCTCAAGGCGCTGCGGTTGTCCGGCGTGATCGTCGAACGGCGTCAAGGACGTCATCGCCTGTTCTCGATAGATCCATCGGGGCCCGCCAACGATGCACTCCAGTTCCTGCGCGACGTCCTCGGGCGAGCGCTGGAAGCAGGTTCGAACGCCTCCGAGTTGCCGGCCACTGCGACTGAGGATTCAGACGTCGCATCGGTGCGTCGCCGAGCGTGAGGCCTTGTTGAGCCCCAGCACCTATTTCAGGCAGGAAGTAGAACGTGCCAGGTCTCTCCGTAACGGCACAGATCGTGACGACCGACCCACCAGGGTCAGCCTTCGAGCGCCTCGAAACGGGGCAACTGCTCGAACTCGAATGTGAGCAACTGACGGTCGGGGCCGCTGCCGCCATCTCCCTTCCCGTCGGCGACGGCGCACGCGCAGATCCAGTCGGAATGCCGATCACGCTGTTGGGATACGTCGCCGGCGTGAAGCGGGGCCGATCGGTCGTGATCGTGCACCACCAACCGTGGCGCGGCCGCCTGACGATCCGGTTCTTTCCCGACGGCGCCGGGACCCGGATCGTTCTCGAGTCCAGCCTCGATCAGGACGGCATTTCCTGGCTTGCCAACAAGCGCGGATTCGCTCCACCCGAACCTCCGCGTTCCGACCGACATCGGATCGGGCTGCTGGTCAGCAAATCCGGCCCGGCAGCTGTATTCGCCCAGGCGACAGAAACACTCGCAGCACTGGCCGTGGAAGAAATCAATGCCGACGGCGGCGTCGGCGGCGTTCTCGTCGACTTGGTGATCGGCGATGACGCTTCCGACTCGGCGGCCGGAGCGGCGACCGCACTGCGATTGGTGAAAAGCGGATGTCGCGCCGTTTTCGCGTGCGTGACATCGTCGACCTTCAATGCCGCTGCATCTGCATTGCAGAACACCGGTGTGCTGTTGGTGCACACAGTTCTCAACGAGGGAGGTCGATCGCGTCCGGGAGTCCTTCGATTGGGTGAGCGCCCACTCGACCAGACGCGAGCGGGTATACCCGCAATGATGTCCGAGACCGGTTCTCGCACTTGGTTCCTGGTCGGCCAGCAGTATTCGTGGTCGTTCGGTGCGCATTGGGCGGCCCGGCGTGTGATCGCCGAATCCACAGGTTCGGTGGCCGGCGAAGTCTACGTACCGTTGGGGACAACCGACTTCTCACGCATCATCGAGTCGATAGCCGACTCCGGGGCCGAACTGATTCTTTCCACCCTGGTGGGCCATGACGAGGTCTTCTTCGAACGACAATGCGCCCAGCACGGACTGCGGGCCACCACGCGGACGTTTGCATTGGTCCTCGACGAGGCCACTCAGCAGCTCATCGGCAATTCCGATGCCGACGGAGTCTGGGCGGCATTCGGCTACTTTCAATCCGCAGCCGGCGATCACGACCTCGAAAAGCGATACAGCGCGAGCTCGAACGAACTCCTGCCTCCGCTCAGTTCCCTGTCGGAGACAACGTACGAAGCGATCGTCGCTTACGCACGCGCCGTCGAACGAACGTCCGCAGGCGATCCGGAAACAGTACTTCGGCAGCTTGTCACGACGTCGAAAAGCTCTACGAACAACGGCGTTCCACTGCATCGACCGATTCTGCTCGCTGAATCACGCCGTGGGCGCCTGTACCCCCGTTCTCTCTGAGCGCGCGTAACCCGAACTTAACGAGTCAATATGTCGATACCTATTGACGCAATTATGGATCCGGCCCTAGTCTGAAAGACAAGTGAAGCCGATCACATCAGGAGCACACTTCTCATGGCGACAATCCGACCTGACGACAATGCAATAGACACCGCCGCAAAGCATTACGGCATCACTCTCGACCAATCAGCCCGGCTCGAGTGGCCGGCACTGATCGACGGAGCACTGGGCTCCTACGACGTCGTCGACCAGTTGTACGCCGACGAGGCAACCCCGCCGACCACGTCACGTGAGCACACGGTGCCAACAGCGAGCGAAAATCCTTTGAGCGCTTGGTATGTGACCACAAGCATCCCGCCGACGTCGGACGGCGTCCTGACCGGCCGACGCGTGGCGATCAAGGACAACGTGACCGTGGCCGGAGTTCCGATGATGAACGGGTCTCGGACAGTAGAGGGGTTCACTCCGTCTCGCGACGCGACTGTGGTCACTCGACTACTGGCGGCCGGTGCAACCGTCGCGGGCAAAGCTGTGTGTGAGGACCTGTGTTTCTCCGGTTCGAGCTTCACACCGGCAAGCGGACCGGTCCGCAATCCATGGGACCCACAGCGTGAAGCAGGTGGATCATCCGGTGGCAGTGCGGCTCTCGTCGCAAACGGTGACGTCGATTTTGCCATCGGCGGGGATCAGGGTGGATCGATCCGGATCCCGGCGGCATTCTGCGGCGTCGTCGGACACAAGCCGACGTTCGGGCTCGTCCCGTATACCGGTGCATTTCCCATCGAGCGAACAATCGACCATCTCGGCCCGATCACACGCACGGTCCACGATGCCGCACTGATGCTCTCGGTCATCGCCGGTCGCGACGGTAACGACCCACGCCAAGCCGACAGCGTCGAAGCAGGTGACTATCTGTCCACCCTCGACTCCGATGTGGATGGTCTGCGAATCGGGATCGTTCGAGAAGGTTTCGGGCACGCGGTCTCACAGCCCGAGGTCGACGACGCAGTCCGCGCAGCGGCACACAGTCTGTCCGAAATCGGTTGCACGGTAGAGGAAGTAAACATCCCGTGGCACCTACATGCTTTCCACATCTGGAACGTGATCGCCACGGACGGTGGTGCCTACCAGATGTTGGACGGCAACGGATACGGCATGAACGCCGAAGGTTTGTACGATCCGGAACTGATGGCACACTTTGCTTCTCGACGCCTTCAGCACGCCGACGCTCTGTCCGAAACCGTCAAACTGGTGGCTCTGACCGGCCACCACGGCATCACCACCCTCGGCGGCGCGAGCTACGGCAAAGCCCGGAACCTCGTACCGCTCGCCCGCGCCGCCTACGACACTGCCTTGAGACAATTCGACGTCCTGGTGATGCCCACACTGCCCTACGTCGCATCCGAACTACCGGCGAAGGACGTGGATCGTGCAACCTTCATCACGAAGGCTCTCGGGATGATCGCCAACACAGCACCGTTCGACGTGACCGGACATCCGTCCCTGTCCGTTCCCGCCGGCCTGGTGAACGGGCTTCCGGTCGGAATGATGATCACCGGCAAGACCTTCGACGATGCGACGGTCCTCCGGGTCGGGCGCGCATTCGAAAAGCTTCGCGGCGCGTTTCCGACGCCTGCCGACCACATCTCCGACTCTGCACCACAACTCAGCCTCACCTAGTTCTGTATCCGCACTTGCACAACAAATTCCACCGATTCACACATGATCAGCCCGCATAGAAAAGGTGAACCAGATGTCAGTAACGATCGACCACACAACGGAGAACTCCGCACCGGCCCAGGCGCCGGTCTCCGATCGCGCGTGGGCACTGTTCCGCGCACTCGACGGTAAGGGATTGGTACCCGACGGTTACGTCGAGGGATGGAAGAAGACCTTCGAGGAGGACTTCAGTCCAAGGCGCGGAGCGGAATTGGTCGCGCGGGCTTGGACCGACCCCGATTTCCGGCAACTGCTTCTCACCGACGGTACCGCCGCGGTTGCCCAGTACGGATATCTGGGCCCCCAGGGCGAGTACATCGTGGCAGTCGAAGACACCCCAACCCTCAAGAACGTGATCGTGTGCTCGTTGTGTTCATGCACCGCGTGGCCCATTCTCGGCCTGCCCCCTACCTGGTACAAGAGTTTCGAATACCGTGCGCGAGTGGTGCGTGAGCCACGGAAGGTTCTCTCCGAGATGGGAACCGAGATCGCGTCGGACGTCGAGATCCGCGTCTACGACACCACCGCCGAAACTCGCTACATGGTTCTCCCGCAACGTCCCGCAGGCACCGAAGGCTGGAGCCAGGAACAACTGCAGGAAATCGTCACCAAGGACTGCCTGATCGGCGTCGCAGTCCCGCAGGTCCCCACCGTCTGATCACCCCGACAAGAAAGAAGCACACCATGGATGGAGTACACGATCTTGCCGGAGTTCAAGGCTTCGGCAAAGTCCCGCATACCGTCAACGCCGACATCGGCCCCACCTTCCACGCCGAGTGGGAACACCTGCCGTACAGCCTGATGTTCGCCGGTGTCGCCGAACTCGGGGCATTCAGCGTCGACGAAGTTCGATACGTCGTCGAGCGGATGGAACCACGCCACTACATGATGACCCCGTACTACGAGAGGTACGTCATCGGCGTCGCGACACTGATGGTCGAAAAGGGAATCCTGACGCAGGAAGAACTCGAAAGCCTTGCAGGGGGACCGTTCCCACTGTCGCGGCCCAGCGAATCCGAAGGGCGGCCGGCACCCGTCGAGACGACCACCTTCGAAATCGGTCAGCGAGTACGCGTGCGCGACGAGTACGTTCCTGGGCATATTCGAATGCCTGCGTACTGCCGCGGACGAGTGGGAACCATCTCTCATCGGACTAGCGAGAAGTGGCCGTTTCCCGACGCAATCGGCCACGGGCGCAACGACGCCGGCGAAGAACCGACGTACCACGTGAAGTTCGCCGCCGAGGAATTGTTCGGTAGCGACACCGACGGCGGCAGCGTCGTAGTCGACCTTTTCGAGGGTTACCTCGAGCCTGCGGCCTGATCGTCCAACATTCCGGGCGGCGGTCACGCGATCACAGCGTTTCGCGTGACCGCCGCCTGATCACAGCAATTCTCTCATTCGGAAGGACACTGGAAATCATGGTCGACACACGACTTCCGGTCACGGTGCTGTCAGGTTTCCTGGGCGCCGGGAAGACGACACTACTCAACGAGATCCTGCGAAATCGAGAGGGTCGGCGGGTCGCGGTGATCGTCAACGACATGAGCGAAATCAACATCGACAGTGCAGAAGTCGAGCGTGAGATCTCGCTCAGTCGCTCCGAGGAGAAACTGGTCGAGATGACCAACGGCTGCATCTGCTGCACTCTGCGAGAGGATCTTCTTTCCGAGATCAGTGCCTTGGCCGCCGATGGCCGATTCGACTACCTACTCATCGAATCTTCGGGCATCTCCGAACCGCTGCCTGTCGCAGAGACGTTCACATTCATCGATACCGACGGCCACGCCCTCGCCGACGTCGCCCGACTCGACACCATGGTCACCGTCGTCGACGGCCACAGTTTTCTGCGCGACTACACGGCTGGTGGCCGCGTCGAAGCCGATGCCCCGGAAGACGAACGAGACATCGCGGATCTGCTTGTCGATCAGATCGAATTTGCCGACGTCATCCTGGTGAGCAAGGCCGATCTCGTCTCGCACCAGCACCTGGTCGAATTGACCGCAGTCCTGCGCTCTTTGAACGCATCCGCTGCGATAGTTCCGATGACGCTCGGTCGCATCCCACTCGACACGATTCTCGACACCGGTTTGTTCTCACTCGAAAAGGCTGCACAGGCCCCCGGATGGTTACAAGAACTCCAAGGTGAACACATCCCCGAAACCGAAGAGTACGGAATCAGTTCGGTGGTGTACCGCGAGCGCGCACCCTTCCACCCCCAACGGCTGCATGATTTCCTCAGCAGCGAGTGGACCAACGGAAAGTTACTTCGGGCCAAGGGCTACTACTGGAATGCCGGCCGGTTCACCGAGATCGGGAGTATTTCTCAGGCCGGTCATCTCATTCGCCACGGATACGTCGGCCGTTGGTGGAAGTTTCTACCCCGTGACGAGTGGCCGGCCGACGATTACCGTCGTGACGGAATCCTCGACAAGTGGGAAGAACCCGTCGGAGACTGCCGACAAGAACTCGTCTTCATCGGCCAAGCCATCGACCCGTCTCGACTGCACCGAGAACTCGACGCGTGTCTACTCACCACAGCCGAGATCGAACTCGGGCCAGACGTCTGGACCACCTGGAGCGACCCCCTGGGCGTCGGCTATACCGACCAGACCGTTTGATATTGGGCCGGTTTGCCGTAAGTTGTGCGCAATGGGGGTATCACGCAACCGAACTCGGGCGTTGTTGATCGTCGCGGCGATCGCAGCCGGGACCGTGGCCGCGGTGACGCCGGCGGGGGCCACCTGGACAACCGCGCCGATGTGCGGCGAGTGGCGGGTCGAAACCGTAGCGCAAGGGTTGGAACAGCTCGAAAACCTCGAGCCCGATGACAACGGCGGGTTCTACCTCTCCGGCGAGTCGAAGATCTATCACGTCGACGCCGCAGGACAGGTACGAACTGTCCTCGACGACATGGCTGCCCCTGGCGGTTTGCAACTCGACGGTTCGAGGCTGTCCTTCCTCACCAGACAGGACGGCAAGCTGTGGCACCTGGACACCTCGACGGATCAGCTGTCCGCACCCGTCGACTTCGCGGGCAACGGCCTGCTCCGGCTTCCCGACGGCGATCTGCTGACCACGTGGGTCGGAACAGAAGGAGGTCCGCCAAAGGGCGTCTCGCGCTATCTGCACGACTCCGGAGCCGTCGTGCCCAATTGGTCGACAGTGCCGCGTTCGGAGGGACTCGCGCTCAGTCCGGATCATCGAGCCGTGTACACCGATGACCTGTTCACCGGTCAGATCATTCGAGTGCCCTTGGATACCCCTGACGCGTGGACAGTTGTAGCGACGGTCCCGAGCCTGATACCCGGACTCGACGATCTGACCATGTCGCAGGATGGAATGCTCTACGCCGCTGCTCACGTCGAAGGCTCGATCTATCGCGTACACCCTGAAACCGGCACTTCCTGCGTCGTCGCTTCGGGTCTGTCGAATGGGTGGAACGGGCCGAGTTCAGTGCGTATAGGACAGGACGGCGACGGCTGGGCGCTCTACGTCACCGGCTTCGACGGAACGCTGCGTCGCCTGGTACCTCCGTCGGGCGTCGAACTCGCACCCGTCCGCTGACGCCGATCTCTTCGGCACGAGATTCCCCGACCTGGCGATACTTAAAATCACGCTGATTTGAAGGCATGCCCGCAGCGCAACGGCCCCTTGTCCGAAAACTGTCAACAGTTCTACACGGAGAAATGGCTACCCTTAGGTTTACGCTGCACGCATGTTTTCTTCCGTCGCAGCGAAGATCCGCCTGGTGGTGGCACTGCTCCTCACTGCCCTCCTGGCGCTGACTCTGTCATCGTGCTCGAGTGGCTCGGATTCGTCGGCAGCCCCCACAGACCTGTGTGCACCTCCAGGAGTGGGAGCTGCAACCGCGGCGCCCACCAATCTGGACGCGGCAGCGGGTGCGGGCGCCGAAGACCGCTACACCACGGCCACCGTCACCCCGGTCGATCAGATCGACACCTCGAAGCTGAATCTGATCAAACCCGGGGTCATCACGGTCGGCACGCTCGGTGACGCGCCCCCGAGCATCTGCGTCAACTCCGAGAATCAGTACACCGGATACGACAACGAGCTGCTGAAGGCCGTCGCGGACAAGCTGGGCCTGAAGGTCGAGTTCGTCGGCACCGAGTTCGCCGGGCTTCTCGCCCAGGTTGCCGGTCGACGCTTCGACGTCGGCTCGTCGTCCATCACCACCACGGACGACCGTCGCAACACCGTCGGCTTCACCAACGGTTACGACTTCGGATACTTCTCCCTCGTCGTGCCTAACGGCAGCCCGATCACCGGCTTCGGAGACCTGGACGCATCAAAGCGCATCGGCGTCGTACAGGGAACCGTGCAGGACGACTACGTCGTGAACACGCTCAAGCTCGATCCCGTGAAGTTTCCCGACTACGCCACGGCGTACGCGAACCTCAAGTCCGGACAGATCGACGCCTGGGTAGCTCCGTCTCAGCAGGCCGAAGGTGCAATCGCTCCCGGTGATCCGACCTCGATCATCCAGAACACCTTCTCGGTCAACAACTTCGTCGGCTGGGCGGTGAACAAGGAAAACCAGCCGCTGATCGACGCCCTCAACTCCGGCCTCGACGCAGTCATCGACGACGGAACCTGGTCTCAGCTGTACGCCGACTGGGTACCGCGCCAACTCCCTGAAGGCTGGAAGCCCGGATCCAAGGCCGCGGCCACTCCGGAACTGCCCGACTTCGCAGCCATTGCCGCGGAAAACGCAGCGAACGGCGACGGTGGCGATACCGCGTCGTACCAACCGAAGTCGACGCTCGAACAGCTCAAGGACACGTTCTTCGACTGGGATCTGTACAAGAAGGCATTCCCCGATCTCCTCAAGACCGGTCTTCCCAACACCCTGATCCTTGCGCTCGCGTCCGGCATCATCGGCACGATCCTCGGCATGCTGCTCGCTGTCGCCGGTATCTCGCGCACCCGTTGGCTGCGCTGGCCGGCCCGCGTCTACACCGACATCTTCCGTGGCCTACCCGCAGTCGTCATCATCTTGATCATCGGGCTCGGCGTCGGACCGATCGTCAAGGGAATCACCGGTAGCAATCCGTACTGGCTCGGTGTCGCGGCGCTGTCACTGCTCGCGTCGGCATACATCGGTGAGATCTTCAGATCCGGAATCCAGAGCGTCGAGTCCGGGCAGCTCGAGGCTTCACGTGCCCTCGGTTTCAGCTACCGAAAGTCCATGTCGCTGGTCGTCATCCCGCAGGGTGTACGACGCGTTCTGCCGGCGTTGATGAACCAGTTCATCTCGCTGATCAAGGACTCGTCGCTGATCTACTTCCTCGGTCTGCTCGTCACCCAGCGGGAACTCTTTGCCGTCGGACGTGATCTCAACGCCCAGACCGGCAGCCTGTCCCCGCTCGTTGCGGCAGGCTTGTTCTACCTTGCTCTGACCATCCCGCTGACGCACCTCGTCAACTACATCGACAACCGACTCCGGACCGGACGCGCCGACACTTCAGGCACGTTGGATCCGCTCGAGCAGGCCATCGTCGTGGAAAGGGGCTGAGGACATGACCACCAGCTCTGAACTGAAGTCCGTATCGCTCACCGGCAAGGACCTGCATCTGTCCTTCGGTACCAACAAGGTGCTTCGCGGCGTCAACCTGCACGTCGACGCCGGAAACACCGTCACCGTCATCGGGCCCTCCGGTTCGGGCAAGTCGACGCTCCTGCGCGTGCTGAACCGCTTGCACGAGCCCGAGCAGGGTGACGTGCTGCTCGACGGGAAGTCCGTCCTGAAGGACAACCCCGACGAGCTACGCCAGCGGATCGGCATGGTGTTCCAGCACTTCAACCTGTTCCCACACAAGACCGTCGCCGAGAACATCGCACTCGGGCCGAACAAGCTCAAGGGTTTGTCGAAGGAACAAGCTCGGGCGCTCGCGCTCGAGCAGCTGGATCTGGTGGGGCTCAGGGAGAAGGCCGACTCGCGGCCCGGCAACCTTTCGGGTGGTCAGCAGCAGCGCGTCGCCATTGCCCGCGCCCTGGCGATGAAGCCCGAGGTCATGTTCTTCGACGAGGCGACGTCAGCTCTCGACCCCGAACTGGTCAAGGGTGTTCTGGCATTGATGGCCGATCTCGCGAAGTCCGGCATGACTATGGTCGTCGTGACGCACGAAATGGGTTTCGCGCGTTCCGTTTCCGACAAGGTGCTGTTCATGGATCGCGGTGCCGTTGTCGAAACCGGTACTCCGGAACAGCTTTTCGACGATCCCGAAACAGATCGACTGCAAGCGTTCCTCTCACAGGTTCTCTGACTCAGGGGCGCTTGCAGGAGATCGACGGGCGTTGATCCTGGACGCCTGAAGCATCAGATGGTCGCGTTCGGCGAGGTTGGATGCCTTGTGCGCTGCATCGGCATACAACCTCGCCGCCGACTCGAGGTCTCCGTCGCGTTCACGCAGATAGGCCTCGACTGCGGCATGGCGTGGAAGTGAATCGTCCAGCGCTGCAAGAGCTGCCAATCCGGCGCGTGGTCCGTCTGCCTCGCCGACGGCCACCGCTCGGTTGAGCCGGACAATCGGGCTGTCGGTCAAGGCTGCGAGTTCGTCGTACCACTCCACGATCTGCACCCAGTCGGTCTCGTCTGCTGTGAGAGCGTCGGCATGGAGTGCAGCAATGGCGGCCTGGGCCTGGAACTCACCGAGCCGGTCGCGGGCGAGAGCTGACTGGAGGATTGCGACTCCTTCGGCAATCGAATCGGTGTCCCACCGGCTGCGATCCTGCTCGGCTAGCGGAACCAGACGGCCGTCCGCGGCAGTTCGCGCGGCTCGACGAGCGTGATGGAGCAGCATCAGTGCGAGCAACCCTGCGACTTCGGGGTGATCGATCGCGGCCGCCAACTGCCGGGTGAGCCGGATGGCCTCGGCAGCCAGGTCGACGTCGCCGGAGTACCCCTCGTTGAAGACCAGATAGAGGACACGCAGGACGGTGGCGACATCGCCGGGTTGCTCGAACCGGACGCCGGAGACCGTGCGCTTGGCTCGGCTGATGCGCTGAGCCATAGTCGCCTCGGGCACCAGGTAGGCCTGCGCAATCTGGCGGGTGGTCAGCCCGCCGACAGCGCGCAGCGTGAGTGCGACGGCGGACGACGGCGTCAACGACGGGTGCGCGCACAAAAAGTAGAGCTGGAGTGTGTCGTCCACGCCCGGCACCGACCCGCTGACCGGCCGCTCGCCTGGCTGCTCGTCAGCCAGAAACTCCCGCTTACGGCGAGCCGCATCCGACCGGATCCCGTCGAGGAATCGCCGCCAGGCCACCGTGACCAGCCAGCCCTTCGGGTCCCGCGGCGGGTTGTCCGGCCAGACCCTGACCGCCTCGAGCAGAGCGTCCTGCACGGCGTCCTCGGCCGACGCGAAATCTGCTCCGCGGCGGACGAGGATGCCGAGCACGCTCGGAGTCAGACTCCGAAGCAGGGCGTCGTCCATGACAGGTTTCAGTCCGTGATGGTCGGCGGCTCGGTCAGGAACGGGCGCAGTTCGAGCCATTCGTGAATCGGCTTCCCGCCTGCGCCGGGCGCGGCCGAGAGCTCGCCGGCCAATTGGACGGCACGGTCGTAGTTGTCGACGTCGATCACCATCCAGCCGGCAATGAGGTCCTTGGTTTCCGCGAACGGACCGTCGGTGACCGGCGGGCGACCCTCACCGTCGTACCGGACAAAGGTGCCCTCAGGAGCGAGAGCCTGACCGTCGACGAACTCGCCCGCCTTCTCGAGCCGATCCGCGAAGTCCTGCATGTACTTCACGTGGGCAGTGATCTCGTCCGGCGTCCACTGGTCCATCGGCACGTCGTTGACTGCAGCCGGAGCGCCGCGGTAGTGCTTGAGCAGCAAGTACTTGGCCATCGTGAATCTCCTCTGTGTCGGTGCCACCCATTCTGGTCGCACTTCACTACAGGGACGAAGCAAGTCGGGGATTCTCGACATCGCAGGGCCTTCGGCCCTGTGCGCCTTTTTGGTAGTGCCCGCAACCAGAAAGGCGCACGGGGCCGGAGGCCCTAAATCCACCCCTGCCGGCGGGCGATCACCGCTGCTTCGTGCCGGTTGGCAGCACCGAGTTTGGTGACAGCTGACGACAGATAGTTCCGGGTGGTTCCTGCCGAGAGGTGTGCCCGGGAAGCGATCTGCTCGATGGATGCTCCGTCGGCCGCGTACTCGAGTACGTCCGCTTCGCGCGGAGTAAGTGGTGAGTCGCCGGCGCCGATTGCCTCGGCAGCCAACGACGGATCGACGTACCGCCCGCCCGCGTGGACGCTGCGGACCACCTCGGCGAGCGTCGCCGCAGGCGTCGTCTTCGGCAGAAATCCTCGGACGCCTGCTGACAGTGCCTTCTTCAGATACCCGGGACGCCCGTGGCTCGTCACGATGATCGAGACGCACCCCGAGACCGTCTGCGCAATCTGTTGCGCCGTCTCGATGCCGTCGATACCTGCCATTTGAAGGTCGAGCACGGCTACATCAGGTTGATGTTTTGCAGCAGCGACCACGGCATCCTCGCCGGATTCGGCTTCCGCGACGACAACGATGTCGTCCTCGAGCGACAACATCATGGCCAGAGCCGAGCGAATCAGGTTCTCGTCGTCGGCCAGCAAAACCTTGATCGGCTCGGTCACCGAGACTCCTTCGTTCGGGACGGAAATTGGGCGGTGAGGGTGAAGCGATCTTCGTCCTGCACGGTTTCGACAATTCCTCCGACGGCGCCGACGCGCTCGCGCAATCCGTTCAGGCCGGTTCCGTTGTTCGGCTCTGCGATCCGTGCGCCGTCGTTGGCGATCACGACGCCGTCCGCGAACACTTCGATGCTGCAATTCTCGGCACTGGAGTGCCGGAGAATGTTGGTGACGCCTTCACGGACGACCCAGGCGGCAGCTTCGGCCAGTTCCACCGGCAGCTGATCTGCCGATCCACGTATCGCGGTGGAGATTCCGGCGGCCTCGAGCAGAGACTGCGCACCGGCCAGCTCGGACGCCAAGGCGATGGACCGGTATCCCCGAACCAACTCGCGCGCTTCGTCGAGTGAATCTTGCGCAAGTTCGCGTACTTCGTCCATCTGCGCGGCGGCACGATCGTCGCCGCGTCGTGAAAGAGTAGCTGCAAGTTCACTTTTCACCGCAATTGCAGACAGTGCCCGCCCGACGACGTCATGGAGGTCGCGTGAAAATCGCAACCGTTCCTCGGCGACGGACAGAGCGGCAGCGGCTCCGCGTGCCTCGTCCAATTCGGTGACCATCCGCAGCAGCCACACCGACATGTAGACGGTCAGCCCCATGAAGGCGGCGACGATTCCGACGGACACGCCGCTTTCCGGACCCGCAAGCAGTCCCAGTACAACCCCGGCGGCCACCGAGCCCATGATCAGCCAGCGCAACGACGTCAACCCCGCAAGGGGCACGACAAGGATTGCCGCCAGCCAGAAGTACGGGCCGTTCTCGCCATTGCTTCCCAAGGCAATTCCCGCCGAGCAGAACGCCGACAACGTCATCACGGCAAGAGGAATCTGGACGGGCTTGGCCACGACTCCGCCCAGATCAGGCATCCGAGACACGGCGATGACGCACGCAACGGCACTGATTCCGAGGAAGACACCCGACAGGTACCGAACCGCAACTATCTCGGTGACCGCACCGAAGCCACCGAAAACCACTGCGACCATGATGAACGATTGCCGCGTGTAGAGGCGAACCTTGTCGACGTTCGACGCGGTTCGCCACGTCCGTCTCGGATTCCAGCGTCCGAAGTTCTGCGCGATCATGCCCACTACCTTCTCAGAGTTCTACGAACGCGGTTCCCAGCGGAAGTGGACGTTCGCGATCAGAACCGAACCGACGATCCACGCCAGCATGACCAACAGCGGTTGCGCAGCCGAACCGAAGGTGTCGACAAATCCCGCTGCCGCACCGGGCGCATCGCCCAGATCAGCCAGTTCGCCAGTGGTCCGCCCCAGCCATCCGAGATTGAGAAGGTCCACTACTGCGGCCAGCGGAGTGAAATCGAGAATGCGAGCAACGTTGTCCGGCACGACATTCCTGATCGAGGACATACCTGCCGTCGCCAGAATCAGAATCGGCATGCAGGTGATCTGCGCCGCCTCTGCATTTCGCGTGACAGCCGAAGTGATCAACGCCAGCGCCGTGAAGAGCGCGGCGCCGCCGATCACCGCGACCAGCACCAGGACCGGATTGACCGGAGCACTACCGCCCAGAACCATCACGGCGATTCCGATCACCACCGTCAACAGGCCGGTGAGAACCCACGACGGCACTGCCGGGCCCGCGAGGATCTCGGCGTCGCTGCATTCCCCTGTCCGTAGTCGCTTGAGAACCAACTCGTCACGACGCGTCGCGTACACCGACAGGAGGTTGTAGAAGACTACGAACACGAGCAGGAAGAGTGCAAACACCTCGAGGCCTGCCGACACCGACTTGTCGGACAACCCGCCATCGCGCGACAGGTACAGCATCCCCACGGGAAAGATCAACGGGAGGACGATTGCGTTGAAGAGCAACAGTCGATTTCGTCCCAGGAGCGTGAACTCCGAACGAGACAGGGTTGCTATGCGGTTCATGCCGACGCTCCTTCGAGAGTTGCGTGATGATCGAATTGGTCTGCAATGGAGAGGAATACGGTCTCCAGGGATGCCGCGCGGGCATCCAGGCCGGTCAGCAGGATGTTGTTGTGCTGTGCCCACAGCAGCAGTTCCGTCAGCGTCTCCTGCACTGTGCGAGTGGTGATCACCACCAGATCGTTTTCGACGCGTACCTCGGCGCCGGCCAGCGCTGGGAGCGGAAGACCTGGGCGGTGCAGTTTGATCTGGGCAGGATGATCCGCGACGACGTCCGCCACGGTTCCGCTGCGCACCACCGATCCTCGGTGCATGATCGCCAACTGGTCGCACAGGGACTCGGCTTCGTCCAGGTAGTGCGTCGTCAACATGATGGTGACGCCCGACGCTTTCAAGTCAGCAATCAATTGCCAAGTGTTACGCCGACTTTCGGGGTCCAATCCAGTAGTCGGTTCGTCGAGGAACAGTACGAGTGGCCGGCCGATGATCGCGCACGCCAGATCCAGTCGCCGGGCCTCACCTCCCGAGAGGAACTTCACGCGGGTATCACCACGGTCACGCATGTCCACGCGCTCGAGCACCTCGTCCACGGGCAGCGGATTCGAGCAGGTTCCGGCCCACATCGCCAAACTCTCACGAGCAGTCAGGTCTTGGGGCAAGCCACCCTTCTGGAGCATGATGCCAAGCGACGGGCGAATCTGCTTGCGGTTGCGCACCGGATCCATGCCCAGAACGCGCACCGTTCCGGCACTGGCTCGTGAAAGACCCTGAATCACTTCGAGAGTGGACGTCTTGCCGGCACCATTGGTCCCGAGGAGGCCGAACAGCTCGCCTTCCTGAACACTCAGATCCAGATTGCGAACAGCATCGAACGCCTCCTTACCGGAGCCGTAACGCCGCGACATTCCGACTACGTCGATCACGGGATCGCCCTTCATCGCTGCGCCTCCGCTCGGTTCCAGCCGCGCAGTCCGATCGCGAATCGAATACCCGCATAGACAGCGAGAGCGGCAACAAGAATCCAGAACACGGGATTGGAGCCGATGATCGCGAACAGCACTCCGATGATCGCGATATTCACGACGATCACAACAAGTTCGCGGCCCATCGTGGGTGCGGGTCCGATGTCCATCAGGTCCGTCAGGAGGCTTCCCTCATGTGGTTCTCTCATGCATCCAAGCTTCGCGGGAAGTCAGAGCCGAAAACAGTGCACTGCGTCATCACCTGCGGTGACACCGTCCACGGATCAGCGATGACAAATGTCATGCGACGTCCCCGCGGGGACGCGTCGTAAACCGCGGGTAAGGGTCACCTCGTTGTTTTGCCGTTCATTTTTACGTTCCTTTACCCTTGCTTAGAGCTTCTACGGTTCCCGAAGTCCGTACATCGAATCTCGGGAGTTCACGGTGGCTATCAAGCCTTTGGCCTTGTTCGTCAAACACGACGGCGTGTCTGCGCGCGCGTCGATCACCTGCCAGTACAAGTGCGGAAACGCGTGCTCTCACGAGGTCCCCAACACCTCGGGCGGCGAGTACTTCCGCGACATCGCACGCACAGCGCTGAGTCGTCGCGGCTTGCTCCGGGGCAGCGGCATGGCAGTCCTCGCGGTGGGAGCGGGCAGCGCCCTCGTCGCCTGTTCGGACGAATCCGCAAGTGCCGAACCGGGAACCGGATCGACGAGCGGCAGCAGCGGCGGATCGACACCAACGGGGACGAACTTCAGCGCTGTCGCGCCCAACAAGGAAGACAAGGTCACCGTCCCTGACGGATACGATCAAGCCGTCGTGATTCGCTGGGGTGACGCCGTTCTCGCCGGCGCCCCGGCTTTCGACTTCGACAAGCAGACTGCGGCAGCGCAGGAACTGCAGTTCGGATTCAACAACGACTTCGCCGGATTGCTCCCGGTCGACGGGCAGCCCAACACCTACCTACTCGTGGTCAATCACGAATACTCCACCGAGCCGGCGATGTTCCGCGGCTACGATGCGGAGAACCCGACCGAGGAGCAGTTCAAGATCGGCCTGGCCAGCCACGGACTGTCGGTCGTGCAGGTCAAGGGCGAATCCGACAACGGCAAGCTCGTACCGGAGATCGGATCGAACAACCGCCGCATCACCGGAACCACGGAATTTGTCGTGACCGGCCCCGCTGCAGGCAGCGACTTCCTCAAGACGAGTGCCGATCCCACGGGAACCAAAGTGCTCGGCACCCTCAACAATTGCGCCGGCGGCGTCACACCTTGGGGCACAGTGCTTTCCGGCGAAGAGAACTTCAACCAGTACTTCGCGAACGCCGAGGGTGTCACCGATCCCACGGTCGCAGCGCGACTGAAGCGCTACGGTCTTGCCGGTGCCGCTTCCGAGCGCAAGTGGGAACGATTCGACAAGCGGTTCGATCTGGTCGCAGAACCCAACGAGGTCAACCGATTCGGATACGTCGTCGAGATCGATCCCTGGGATCCGTCGTCGACTCCGATCAAGCACACAGCGCTCGGACGTTTCAAGCACGAAGCCGCCACCATTTACATCACGGCGGACGGCACCGTCGTCGCCTACAGCGGCGACGACGAGCGCTTCGACTACATGTACAAGTTCGTCTCCAGCCGAAAGATGCAGGACGGCAAGAGTCAAGCAGCCATGCGCCACAACATGACTCTGCTCGACGCCGGAACACTGTACGTCGCAAAGCTCAGCGGAAACTCCGCCGGCGAGATCGACGGCAGCGGCAAACTTCCGTCGGACGGCAAGTTCGACGGAACCGGCGAGTGGGTAGCCATCCTGCGCACCGGCGAAGACGGCAAGGGCGAATCGCTGGTCGACGGCATGAGTGCCGAAGAGGTCGCCGTCTTCACCCGCCAAGCCGGTGACAAGGTCGGGGCAACGAAGATGGATCGCCCCGAGGACTTCGAGGCAAACCCGAAGAGCGGCAAGGTTTACGTCGCACTGACCAACAACACCAAGCGCGGAGTCGACGGTGGCGCCGCGGCCGACGAGGCGAACCCGAGGAACAACAACAAGAACGGCCAGGTCCTCGAAATCACCGACGACCACGCCGGCACCACCTTCGGCTGGAATCTTCTTCTCGTCTGCGGAGATCCGGCCACAGCCGATACTTACTTCGGCGGGTTCGACAAGAGCAAGGTCAGCCCCATCTCATGCCCGGACAACCTTGCCTTCGACCCGCACGGCAATCTGTGGATCTCCACCGACGGCAACGCACTCAAGTCCAACGACGGGCTGTTCAGCGTTGTCCTCGAAGGCGAAAACCGCGGTGAGACAAAGCAGTTCCTCACCGTTCCCGTCGGCGCCGAAACCTGCGGCCCCATCGTGGACGAGAAGCGCGTCATCGTCTGCGTCCAGCACCCCGGCGAGACCGACGACGCCAGCATCGAAAGCCCCGCATCCCATTGGCCCGACGGTGGTTCCGCCCAGCCTCGCCCGTCGGTAGTTGCAGCCTGGAAGAAGGACGGATCTCGGCTCGGCTCGTAACACACATGAAAACGACGTGGGGCAGATCGCATACTCTGCGATCTGCCCCACGTCGTTTACCTCAGATTCTCAAGAGAATCAGTTGTCACCGTCCTCGCGACGCTTACGCGTCAGGAGAACAACACCCGTTCCCAGCGCCAGCAGCAGAACCAATCCACCTGCTGCGAGCAACCCGGTGTTCACGCCACTCTCACCAGCGCCACCACCCGAGTTGATCGTCCCGCCCTGAGGAGCAGACGGCTTCGGCTGACCCGGCTGACCCGGGTTTGCTGTCGGCGGCTTCGGCTGTCCCGGAACCGTGCTCGGAACCGGCTGACCCGGAACCGTCGGCGGTACGACGATCGGAGGCACAACGACGATCGGGGGAATGATGATCGTCGGTGTAACCGGCACCGTCGTGTTCGGAACCGTCGTGGTCGGCGGAACTGTCGTGACCGGCGGCGTTGTCGTCGGCGGCGTCGTTGTCGTCACGCCACACGGATCCACAATCTCCTCCGCGACAACTTCTTCTGTCGTGGTCTCCTCTGTGGTGGTCTCCTCTGTGGTGGTCTCCTCCGCTGTGGTGGATTCCTCCGTACCGGTCACATCAGCGTCACCGGCAGTGATCGCGCTAGCCGTCGTCGTCGCAACCGTTGTCGTCGGAACCATCCGCGTGGTCGTCGTCGGAGGAACACAGGGCTCCGTCGTGACCGGCGGCGTCGTGGTGGTCGTCGGCGGCACCGTAGTGGTGGTCTCCGGCGGGTCTATCGGGTGTTCGGTGCAGAGAGCGTCGCCCGGGACACAGTCCACTGGCGGGTTCTCGCCACCAACCACCAGGTAGTTGTTCAGGACACCCGGAGTGAATCCGGGACCTGACAACGTTCCGATCTCAGGATTGACCTTGACGGTGTACGTCACTGTCGCGGTCTCGCCCTTGGCCAGCTTTCCGGTGACCGTGAAGACGTTGTCGACGACACCCGAAACAACCAGCGTGGAAGTGGTAGCCGGATCCTTCGTCATTACTGCATCGTCGAGAACGTCGGTGAGATCGTCGTAGAAGCTGACCTCACCATCCGCGGTGCCCACATTCTTGAACGTGAGCGTGTACGTGATCTCCTGGCCGCCAACCACACGGTTCGTGGTGGACGGAACAGAGGACTTCAGTACCTCGATCGCGGGTGTGCCATCCACCGGATGCTCGGTCGTCACCGGCGGAGGAGTGATATCCGGACCGGTCGGCGGCTTCGCAGTACCGGTGACCTTGTTGTTGATCAGAACCCCGCCGGCAACACCGTCGTTGATCTTCACCTGATAGGTCAGGACAACCGACTTACCGGCCTCGAGCACACCAGTCCACGAGAGCGTCGTCCCCGACAGGGTCGGAGCAGCACCGTCGACACCGTCGACAGTTGCCTTGAGCGAACCGTCCACCAACGTCGCGTTGTCGAGAACCTTCGACAGATCATCGGTCAACACCACCGGATCAAGGGTCGTGTTACCCGTGTTGGAACCGGTCACCGTATACGTGATCGTCTGACCCGCAGCAACATTGGTACCCGACACCGGATCCGCAGCCTTCGCGACCGTGAACCCCGGAACCTTCACCGGATGCTCGGTCGTCACCGGCGGAGGAGTGATCTCCGGACCCGTCGGCGGCTTCGCAGTACCAGTGACCTTGTTGTTGATCAGAACCCCGCCGGCAACACCGTCGTTGATCTTCACCTGATAGGTCAGGACAACCGACTTACCGGCCTCGAGCACACCAGTCCACGAGAGCGTCGTCCCCGACAGGGTCGGAGCAGCACCGTCGACACCGTCAACAGTCGCCTTCAGCGAACCGTCCACCAACGTCGCGTTGTCGAGAACCTTCGATAAATCATCAGTCAACACAACAGGATTGAGCGTCGTCTTACCGGTGTTCGTACCGGTCACCGTATACGTGATCGTCTGACCAGCATTGACGCCGGTACCCGATGCCGGATCCGCAGTCTTCGCGACAGTGAAACCGGGAACCGAGTGATTCGTCTCCACCGGAGGAGGAGTGATATCCGGACCGGTCGGCGGCTTCGCAGTACCCGTGACCTTGTTGTTCAAGACCGTACCCGCAGCGACACCGTCGTTGACCTTCACCTCGTAGGTCAGGACAACCGACTTGCCGGCTTCGAGAACGCCAGTCCACGAGAGCGTCGTACCCGACAAAGTCGGAACAGCCACGGAAGCTCCGTCAATGGTCGCCTTCAGCGAACCAGGAACGACAGCAGCATTATTGAGAACCGCACCCAGATCGTCATTGATCTGTACCGGATCAAGCTTCGTCTTGCCGGTGTTGGTGCCGGTGACGGTGTACTTGATCGACTCGCCGGCCTGAACCGTCGAACCGGAAATCGGATCGGCAGTCTTCGCCAGCGTAAAACCTGGAACCGAGTGATTCGTTTCCACCGGAGGAGGAGTGATGTCCGGACCGGTCGGCGGCTTCGCTGTACCGGTGACTTTGTTGTTCAGAACCGTTCCCGCGACAACGCCGGCATTGACCTTCACCTGGTATGTCAGAACAACAGACTTATCGGCCGGGAGATTCGCGGACCACGACAAAGTGCTGCCCGACAGAGTCGGAGCAGCAACAGGAGCACCGTCGATGGTCGCCTTCAGCGAGCCCGGTACGACAGCAGCATTGTTGAGAACCGCACTCAGATCGTCTTTGATCGTCGCGGGAGTCAGGGCCGTCTTGCCGGTGTTGGCACCGGTGACGGTGTACGTAATGGTGTCGCCGGCCTGAACCGTCGAACCGGAAACCGGATCAGCCGTCTTGGTCAGCGTGAAACCAGGCATGGGATGCGTCGTGCAGAGATTGGTTGCAGGATCACATGTTGTGGGGGGAGTTGTAGTCCCCGGAACCAGATAGTTGTTCAGAACTTTGTTGCCGCCGTCTTTGACAGTGACGGTGTATGTGACTGTCCCCTTGCCGCCGGCCGGCAACGTGCCGCCGACCTTGATCTTGTCGGCGCCGTTCAATGCGGCGGTGAGTCCGCCGGTTGCAGCACCGACCGCAACCGTTCCGTCATCAATGACGTCGGCGAGGTAGTCCGTGTAGTCGATCGTTGCCGGCGCAGTGCCCGGATTCTCGAAATTCAGAGTGTAGGTGATTGATTGGCCGATATTGACAGTCTCACCGGTAGGTGGTGACGACGACTTCTTCACGAGAACCGGGGTGTTCTTGACCTTGCAATACACGTTGTCACCCGGTGTAAGTGCTGCCTGCGCAACGTCACCGACCCTGAGGGCCTGGGTCACGCCGTTTACCTGGCAATCCCACGATGTCGCATAGTTCGCGGTCTTGGTCGCCGAGGTAGTTGGCTTCTCCCAGAACGTGACAGGGGTGGGCGTGGTATCTGCGAGGAGCGTCCGCCAGCCAGTCGATGCCGTCGTATCAGTCGCACCGGTCGTGGTGCTCTTGATCTCGGTTGCTGCAGCGGCGCCTGCATCAGCGTGGTGTCCGGTGCTCATGCCGATAGTGAAATCGTCACCGGGGGTGACGCGCGTGAGGTCCTTGTCGATCTTGACCTTCGACAGCAAAACACCGAACGCCAGACCCTGACGAGAGGTGTCCAGAACAGTATTTCCGAACGTCGCCGCGAAGTTGGTCGGAGCGGTCGATGCCACAACCAAAGTGCCTGGCGAATACTCCTTGTTGTTGACCAGGTTCCACGAATCGCATCGGACGGTGGTGGCGGGCATAGCCGTCAGCCCACCGTCACAAGCCCGAATTCCGGGGTAGCCGGGCGCATCCGCACCAACCGTGCGTGCGATCTGGCGGAGAGGCTTGTCAGAATTGAAGGTCAGGAACTCTTTGTCGGTCGACGTGTTGGCGTCAGTCGACTCGGCGTCAGCAGCGACGAGGCCGTAGTTGTAAATCGGGCCGTTCGGCCCGGTCATCACGATGTTCTTCAGCGACACCGTTCCGCCGGATTGACCATTGTCAGCGGACTTCTGATAGATCGCAGGCTTGATCGTCGACGGCACACCCGTGTACGCAGACGAGCCAAGAGCTGCGTAGTGCAGGGTGGGAAGTTCCCTGGTTTCGATCCCCTGGTGTGTCTTTCCCGCTACCGAGTCGGTGAGGAAGGCCTTGAAGTTGATCTTGTAACCGTCGGTGAGCTGGATTTCCATCGACTGCCCTGCCGCAGAAGCAGCCGTTGCCGCATCGAGCGTCGACATATCGATCCAGCAGATGTTCTGCGAGAACGGACCGGTGCCGGGGGCGCTGAATGCGCAGCCTTTTGCAGGCTGTTCATCCGGAAGAACAGCGGCGCGAGCCGGCGCCTGAGCCTGAACGGGGCCGCCGAGCGTCGCGGCCGGCTGCGCTGACGCAACCACTGCCGTCGCGCCGGAGATACCGAGAATCATCGCGATGGCGGTCCATACCACCGTCCACGCTCGCACCCAGGGCGGGAGCCCTGCGGTGAATATGGCCGACCTTGTCGGCGGTATGTCGTTAGGCATTTCTTACTCCCCAGGATGTGCCTGATCGATGTTCGATGGACGGAGATGCGAGAGCGCTGGCGCGAACTCCCGGTTGATCGGTTGGTTCGGGTCGATGCGCCTGTTTTCGGCTGATCGACCTCACACCGGACGCTGTTGCCGGTCCTGTCATTCGAGCTCCTCTTCGGAAACACCTGCGTGTTGGAAGAGCCGTCCTGAACAGGACCTTGGCCCTCGAAATCCGCGCAAATCGAGAGCAACCTTCCAGTTATCAGAAACAAGATAACAGATAACCGGGAGCTTGCCCATCGAAAGTCGGACAAAGCAGACCGATCGACGTTTTTGTTCGTAGATCGGACAAGCTTCGAGGAGCAGTGTTGTCCGAGCGGACAATTCAGCCCTCGGAGTGCGGCACCGCGGCGAACGCGATGACATTCAACGTTTCCGCTGACCAGATCGGGTGACGACCAACCTCAAGGAAGGTACGGAATCTGGACAAATGCCCAATATGGATAAGGCCTGTTGGATGCGCCACAGACCCTCGAACGGCGGTCGGAAACCCCGTCCTGAATGGAGTCCGATCACCCGTGCGAGCACGTCGAAATTGATCGAATTGATCCAGACCACACTCAGCGACGGCTGCCGGTAACGAAGCATCCCGAGGCTCCGATAATTGGATTGCGAGGCACCAACTTCGCCCGAAACCGGGCGGCCGCCTTCGATTCAAACCCAACTTCAAGTCCGTTTTGTAGCTTTTCAGGCAGAGCAGTTCTGCTCATTTTCTGCCATAGCTATTTTCTGATCCTGCTCAGCTAGTCGAAAGTTCAGCGACCGTGGCTACCGCCCGGCAGAATTCTCGTAACTGACGAGCAACAACCGGACTAACCAGCCAAGCGTCACAAGAGTGCCAAAAAGGGCCCTTCCGCGTGCCTCGAGGCAAATGCATCGAGGGCGAAAGGGCCCGAACCGGGCACCACGGAGCCAAAGGCCCCGCCGCAACCTAGCTGCTGCCGAACCCCACACTGTTGGCGTAGCGATCGAAATCGCCCTGGGCTCCGCTGTAGACGTTGATATCTGTGTTTCCGGTGATTCCGGGGATGCGTCCGGTGCTGGTGTACTGCCAGAAAGTCCAGTTGGACCAACCGCCGGGTAGCGGCCCCGGTGCGTTCTGCCCGTTGTAATCGGCGATCCACAGCGGGTAGTGGTTGAACTCGGTGGTGTTGGCCATCTGAGTACGCCAGAAGTTGGGATACGTGTAAATGATGGGCTGCCGCCCGGTGAGTGTCTGGACTGTATTCAAGTAGCGATGAGTCCAGTCGATGACCTGCCCGGCGGGCAGTCCCTTCGCGTCCTCGAGATCCAGAACGGGCGGGAGGTCACCAGGTCCGTTGATACCCAGGACGATCGCCGAATAGAAGGCGGCCTGGGCTTCGGGGGACTGGCGAACGTCTGCGTAGTGGTAGGCCCCGCGCGAGACGCCGGCAGCACGCATGACCAGGCAATCCTGGATGAAGTACGGATTGACGTAGTTGAGCGACTCGGTGGCCTTGACCATCGCGAACTCGTGCCCTGACGCCTTGACCTGGAACCAGTCGATTCCGGTTCCGTCCACGTGTTGCCACGAAGAGACGTCCGGGCCACGGGGAGCGTCGGCAGCGGCGAGGCCAGGTGCCGTGATCGCGATGGCAGCTGCCATCGCGATCGGGGTGAGCTTGCCCAGTGTCCTGACGATCCGTCGCTCGACCATTTCCCGAGACTAAGGTCGACTAGTCCGTTTTGTCCCCTAATTCAAGGAATGTTCACTCAACCGAGCCAATCGAGAACAGCCGCAGCGGTCCACGACTGTTGCATACTGCCCAGCGGCTCACCGGTGAAAGGCTCGTAGTATTCGGCAAAACTGCCATCGCTGGCCTGCCGCAAACCCTCCGAACGCAACACGTGCGATCTCTCGGCCCACCCCCGACGCGCGAACGCCCACGAGAACAACCACGTGATCACCGGCCACACCGGGCCACGCCAATACTCCCGCGGGCGGAAATCGCCGGAAACCGGAGACGTCGACGGTGGGACAGCAAACCGCATGTCCGGGTGACCACAGAATTTGGGCCCCTCGAAAGTGCGCAACAGAGCGCGCTCGGCATCGCGGCTCAGGCCGCCGCACAGCAACGGCGCAAACATCGCGATGGTCTCGGTATGAACCCATCGCCCGGTGCGAAGATCGAAATCCTTTGCTGCACCTGATCGTTCATCGGTGGTGGCAATCACGCCCTGCCGGAATCGATCTGCCCAACCGCGCAGATCACGGACGTCGGAGTTCGGCCGCGAATGCTCCTCACCGATAGTTGCCAAGACGTCGCATGCCATCGAGAAAACCGCACTGACAAACACGTCCTCGACGGCAAAACTCATGGCAGTGGCGAGTTGAGAATCCTCGTACCGCACGGCCTTCATCTCTTCGAGAAGCCAAAGGTAGCGGTCGTATTCGTTATCCGTGGGCCGCTGAGACAGGTCCGTCACCACAGCGAGATCAGCACGCTGATACGCAGGAACTTGTCCCGCAACAACATTCGCGTACGCCAGATCCCACCGCGGAGAGTTGTCCATCCCAGATTCCCACCCGTGATAGAGCGCGATACGGCCGTTGCCGTCGAGATCGCGGGCCTCCGCCAACCACCGGTGCCACCGAACCAGATCGCTCCAGCGCCGGTCGAGGAACTCTTCCGCGACCGCACGCGTCGTACGTCCGTGCCGACGCGAATGATCGAGAATCCGCTGCACCGCGATCGCGTGAACGGGGGGTTGGGTGATTCCCGATGTAGCGGTACCCAAAGGAGCATGCGCTGCCAACGCATTGACATCCCACCGCGTCGGGCCGGGGAAGTAGCCGTCGACACCGTTCGCGAACACGATGTGCGGAATCATTCCGTTCTTCCACTGAGCCGAGAGCAAGGTATCGAGCTCTACTACCGCCCGTTCGACGCTGAGCGGCGCCAGACCTACCGCCACGAACGCGGCGTCCCAGCTCCACATGTGGGGATACAGCTTCGGGGCAGCGCTGGTCATCGTGCCCAGGTCGTTTCCGCGCAGCAAGTAGGCAGCTCGGGCGGCGAGCTGAGTCGGGGTAAATCCGCGGTCGGCCATAGATGTCTATTTTGCGACGCGTCGAGCCTTTGCGCTCACCGAGCACGAATCCGGCGCTGCAGCCGCAATAATGAAGGAAGTCCGTCAGGTGATCTCGGAGTGGAGGCCTAGTGCGCGAGAAGATCAAAGCACTGCTGTTCGACGTCCAGGGCACAGCGACCGATTTTCACAGCACACTGTGCCGAGAGGCCCGTCGAATCACCGACGCCGACGTGGACTGGCCAAGATTCGTCAATCTCTGGCGCGCTGAGTACTTCGCGAACACCTCCGAGGCCGACGACTCCACAGGCGAATGGGTGACAGTACATTCGGTGTACCGCGAGGCTCTGCGCAAGCTGTTGGCCCGCGAGAGCATCGAACTTTCCGATGCCGAACAGGAAGAACTCACCACCGCCTGGAAATTCCTGGACCCGTGGCCCGACACTGTCGCCGGCCTGACAACCCTGCGCCAGCAGTACACAATCGCTGCCTTGTCCAACGCCGACGTGAATGCCGCAGTCAGCATCTCCCGGCACGGAAATCTGCCATGGCATGCCGTCTTCACTGCCGAAATGGCCGGCGTCTTCAAACCAGATCCGAAGATCTACCACCTGGCCGCTCGATATCTCGGGTACGACCCGGCCGAGATCATGATGGTTGCCAGTCACAAATATGACATCCGGGCGGCCAAAGCTCTCGGATTCCGCACAGCCTTCATAGCTCGACCACTCGAATTCGGAGCCAGGGGCAATCCCGATGTGTCCTTCTCCGACGAGTTCGACATCAACGCCGAGGACTTTCTCGATCTGGCAGCGCAATTGGTCCACTGATCCCGTGCCTGCGCGTCGTTGCTGGTATTCCTACGTGAAGGAATATCGAAACGGACAGGCGGTTTGGAATTCATGGGCACCAAGGAAGACAGCGCTACCCGCGAACGCAAGGCCCTGCGGTACTCGCTCGTGGTCGCAACGGCGTTGGCTGTGCTCGCCGCATTCTGGGGCTGGATCTCGCAGTCCCAGGTGATCCTGCTCGACGGTGTGTACGCCCTCATCGGAATGGTGTTGACGGCGATCTCACTGCGGGTCTCGCGGATAGCCGACTCGGGCCCCACCGCACGCTTCCCGTTCGGCAAGGAGGCATTGATCCCGGTCGTCATCGCTGTCCAGGGCATGGCACTACTGGCGACGCTCGCCTACGCCGCAGTCGAGGCAGTTCGTGTCATCCTCGCGGGCGGAGCCGACGTCACCGCGGGGTCTCTGGTGGCATACGGCGCTGTCAGCGCGGTGGTGTCGATCATCATCTGGCGCTACGTCCGACAAGTCGACCGCACATCTGATCTGCTCGTCGCCGAAGCCAGGCAATGGGGAGCGTCGGCTGCCTTCAGCGCGCTGGTCGCAGTCGGTGCTGTCGTCGCAATGATCCTGGGCCGCACCGATTTCTCCGACGCCGACCGATATGTCGACTCCGTCTTGGTCCTCCTCGGCTGCGCGATGCTGGTCCCGCAACCGTACGCACTTCTGCGAACCGCACTGATCGAACTCCTCGAAGGTGCTCCCGGCGAAAACGTTCAGGCCCGCGTGCACGAAGCCATCGCCGTCGTCCGCGACGAATTCGGCTTGGACGAACCGACTCTCACCATGAGCAAGGTGGGTCGCAAGCTGTATGTCGAAGCGACGTTCATGGTCGCGCCACACAGCTGGGACATCGACGGTGAAGACGCAGTACGACGCTCGTTCGCCACCAGCCTCGCCGATCTCCCCTACGAACCGTGGCTGAACATCGAACTGACTACAGATCCGGCGCTGATGCTCTAGCGACGGAATCTGCTCTCGAACAACAGAATCACGACGGCCGGGCCCACCTCACCTTCTCGAAAAAGCCCTTGACTCGAAAGTATGTTCGAGTATGATGGAAGGCGGAACGGGGGGTTCTCATGACGATCAACATCACCGAAGATGCCGTCACCGACGTGGTCAACAGCTCCGCCGTGGGTGTGCGCGGACGATTGTGGCGGCTTCACCCCAGCGACGTCCGCGAGATCGCCATCACCGCGTCAGCGGAAATCCTTCGCCTGGAAGCCATTCGAGTGGCCGCCGTCGACACCCTGACGTTGAACCCGGACGAACAAGTACTCTGCTACCGCGGCACCGGACAATGGCTCGCGAACCACACCATGCTGCAGATCTCCGCCGGCAGAAGAATCGCAGCCCTGGGCAAAGCGCTACGGTCGTTTCCCGAGATCGAAGACCAATTCGATGCCGGTGACCTCACTTTCGAGCACGCAGCACTGATCGTGGCGTTCTGCGAATCCCCACCCAAGGCAATGCCCGACGCCGCACTACCGTACTGCCGCGACACACTCCTCGCCGCAGCATCCGGAACCGAAGCAACCACCGTCAAACTGCGCTACGCCATCAGCGTCCTCGAGCACATGTTCGAATCCGACGACCCACCACCAAGCGAAGACACCGACCGCAACGAACTGCGCATCTCCCCCACCCTCAACGGAAGAGTCGCCGTTCGAGGCGATTTCGACGGAGTGACCGGCGAAATGCTTCTCTCCGCCCTCTCCAACCTCTCCATGCCCACCCCCGCCGAAGACGGCACGCCCGACAAACGATCCGCCGCCACACGCAACGCAGACGCCATGGCAGAACTCATCCGGCGCTACCTCGACAACGCTGCCACCGGCATCGACGGCGGCCAACGCCCACACCTGAACGTGCACATCAACGCCAAAGACCTGGCCTACCACCGTGAATGCGCCACAACGAGTGATGGCTCAACACCTGTCCCCTCCGAGGACGACGATCCCGGCATGCTCGATCTCGACTTTCACGATCTCGACAAACAAGATCTCGATGTCGGCCACATGCCCTGGATGGGTCCACTGAGCGTCGGCCGCACCCGCATGATCGCCTGTGACTGCATGCTCTCCAGCGTCCTCCTCGACGGAAACGGTGCCCCACTCGATGTCACCCCACTCAAAAGGCTTGTCACCGCGGCACAACGCACCGCCCTGATCGCCCGCGACAAAGGGTGCGCCTTCCCCGGCTGCGACTGCGTCCCCGCCTGGACCGACGCCCACCACATCAAACACTGGGCCAAAGGAGGACCAACCGTCATGGACAACCTGGTCCTACTCTGCCGAACCCACCACACCCTGATGCACCGAAAACCCGGATTCACCGGACAATGGGAAATCCGAATGGGCACCGATCACCTGCCCTGGTTCATCCCACCACCGGGCATCGACCCCGACCGGAAACCCCGCCGCTCCACCACACGACTCTGAACCCGGAGGTCACCGAGCAAACGCCTCGGTGACCCATTCCGGCATGCTCTCAATTGCCTGCCCACTCCAAAAGATCTTCGGCGGTCCAGGTATTGATCACCCGATCGGCTTCGACACCGCACGTTTCGGCCCGGTCACAGCCGTAGCCCTGCCAAGCCAGCTGACCGGGGGCATGGGCGTCAGTGTCGATGGAGAAAAGACAATCGAGATCGCGGGCCAACTCGATCAAACGCGAAGGCGGGTCACGACGCTCCGGTCGGGAATTGATCTCAACGGCTGTGCCTGATTCGCGGCAGGCCTCGAACACTTTCTCCGCGTCGAACTGCGACTCGGGCCGGGTTCCGCGAGCACCCTCGACAAGACGCCCGGTGCAGTGCCCGAGAATATCGACACGCGGATTTCGCACTGCAGCAAGCATTCTGCGGGTCATCGCCTCGCGTTCGGACCGCAGCTTGGAGTGGACGCTCGCCACCACGATGTCGAGTTCGTCGAGCAGATCGGGATCCTGGTCGAGTGAACCGTCCTCGAGGATGTCCACCTCGATTCCCGTGAGAATGCGGAAGGGAGCCAGTTCGGCATTCAACCCGGCTATCACGTCGAGTTGAGACCGTAGGCGCTCCGCGGACAGCCCGTTTGCAACTGTGAGGCGAGGCGAATGGTCGGTGAGGGCGCAGTAGTCATGGCCGAGTGCTGCTGCGCGTCGCATCATCTCTTCGATGGGGCTTCCACCATCGGACCAGTCGGAGTGGGTGTGGAGGTCGCCGCGGAGGGCTTGTCGCAATGGGCTGTCGCCGATGGGCTCAGCCTGCCCCCGCAGTTCCTCGAGATACTCGGGGATGCCGTCGTACGACTGAGCGATAATCGTGGCAGTCTTCGGCCCGATGCCGGTAAGGGCCTTCCAACTGTCGGCTTTCCGGCGAGACTCCTTCTGCTCGTCGGACAATCCTGAAAAGACCTCCGCAGCTCGGCGATAGGCCTTGACGCGGTGCGTTTCAGCGCGTGATCGTTCGAGCCAGTAGGCGATCTCCCGAAGCGCTTCATCCGGTTCCATGAGACCACTGTTCCGTCAGCAGCGGCTCGCGGCAACCCTTGATCCCCTTACGCTGTGAATATGGACGACCCGAGAGCACGATTTGAAGCCGCGCGGGTGGCTCACCTGGCAACGGCAGATGCGGCCGGCGTTCCGCACATCGTGCCGCTGGTATTCGTCTTGGTCGGCGGCACCGTCTATTCCTGTGTCGACCACAAACCGAAAACCACGACCGCTCTTCGCAGGCTCCGGAACATCACCGAGACGGGGCGCGCAAGCCTGCTGGTCGATCATTACGACGACGACTGGTCCGCGCTCTGGTGGGTCCGCGTCGACGGACATGCGGAGGTTCTCGACCCCGGCACCAAGGAGTCCGAGAGCGCGATCGATGCTTTGGCCGCAAAGTATCCGCAGTACGTAGATCACCGACCGCACGGACAGGTCATAGCTGTCCGCGATGTGGAGTGGTCGTCGTGGTCCGCAGCAGCCTAAGGTTCTGTCCTAGTGTTCAAGGAGCGAAAGTGATTGCAACACTCTCAATTCGGACAAATTGGTGGGGGATCGATGAAACGACGGCAGTTACTTCAGCGCGCAGCCACAGGTCTGGCGCTGGTAGCGGGACCTCAGGTGATCGACATGGGTAGCAGTTCCGGAAGCAGTCAAGACGCAACAAGTCCGTTGAACGAACAGTTGTCGGTTGTTTCGCTCTCACACGTGAACGACCCGGCGACGACGCCGGTTTTTCCAGGCGACCCCGAGTTCACTCTCGACACAGCGGCCACCATCGCAGACGACGGCTACTACCTCCAGTACGTCAAGGAAGGTGAGCACACGGGCACGCATTGGGGCGCACCCGCACACTTCCAGGAAGGCGGCCTCACAGCCGACCAACTCGATCCGGCGGACCTCTTCCTCCCCGCAGTGAAGATCGACATCCGGGACAAGGCTGCCGCCGATTCGGACTATGCGCTCACGGTCGCGGACCTGCAGGAATGGGAAACGCGCAACGGCAAGATCCCCGATGGAGCGGCCGTAGTTCTCTGGACCGGGTGGGAATCGCGCTGGGGTAGCGAAGAATATGCCAACTCCGATGCCGAGGGCGTCACCCACCAGCCCGGCTTCTCGGTGGACGCGGCGCGGTGGCTGATAGACACCGGCCGTTTGGGCACCCGCGGAGCATTGGGAACCGACACGTTCGGTCCCGACCTCGGAAACGACGAAACCTACCCCGTCTCGACAATCCTGTACGACAAGCATCGAATCAGCCTGGAGAACTTGAACAATCTTGCCGCCCTGCCAACCACCGGGGCCGGCATCCTTGTCGGTGGTGCGATCAACAAGGCCGGATCGGGTTCACCGGCAACGATTTTCGCACTACTACGGCGATAACCATTTGCGGCGGTCGCCGTAGACAACGACCGCGCCCTTCCCACTTCTCTTCGCCTCGTACATCGCCGCATCGGCCTGGCGAAGAAGAGTGTGCGCGCTGAGCGGTTCGTCCCCGAACTCGAACTGCGCGGACTCGAAATGCGCGACACCAACGCTCGCACCCACCGACACCGATGTGTCTGCAGTCTGATCGGACCTGAGCGCGTCGACGATCCGGCGAGCCACGACGACGGCGTCGTCGATCGTGCCCTGCAGGAGCACCGTGAATTCGTCGCCACCGAATCGAGCGACAAACGCACCCTCGGGAACCGCTTCGCGCAGACGCGCCGTGAGAGCAACCAGTAACCGGTCACCGGCCGGGTGCCCGTAACGATCGTTGACCTGTTTGAAGTCGTCCAGATCGACAAGCATCAGCACCCAATCGGAGTTCGTCTGGCGATAGTTTTCGATGGCGCTCGCAAAGTGTTCGTCGAACGCGGCCCGGTTTGCAAGCTCGGTGAGTGGGTCGTGATGTGCTCGGTACCTCAGCTCGTCCTGGGCAGCGGAGATCTGTTGGAGGAGCGCGTCGTTCTCGAGGAGCGTGAGTATTTGGCGCACCAGCGCGAGAACCAACACGCCGACGCCGAGTATCACGACCACGGCATCGAGGTTGCCGACGATCAGCGCCTGAACAGTCACGATCGTCGCGATCACCGCGATCAACAGATACGGCAGCAGCAACTGAGTCCGATCGCTTCGCCACTGCTGCGGCGCGTTGCGGTTCCGAGGCTCGGTTCGCTTCGTCAGCGCCGCCAAGGCGATCAACGGCGGCCCCGCGATGAACCCGGCATCGGCGATGGTCGGCATACTCTCGGCGCCGATCGCCACCAAGTACGCGTACAGGCTGTCCGATAGGGAGAGCATCACCAACCCGCACCCGAGGAACGTCAGCGGTTCACGGATCTCTGCTACGGCCTTCGGTCCGATGACCATCAGCAAGACCATGGCGATCAGAACGAAGTCGGTGATCGGATACATCACCGCGACAAGGAACCCGAGAGATCCCGTCGGACCGGTATGAACGACGGCGCCCAGGGCCGTTGTCCACGTGAGGATGAACAATCCACCGACAACGACAAGGCCGTCGAGCGTCAGCACGAGCCAGAGATGGATCGGACCGATCGCCTCACGCCGGGGCGACTGACGCACCAACGACAGAAGCGCCGGCACGGCGAACACCGGGAACATGAAGAAACCGATGTCCGCGATCGACGGCGACGGAAGTGGAACGTGGAGAACCGAGCGGTAGAACGCCCAGAAGAACATCCCGAGAGTCCAGCCGGCCATACCCAGAGCCATCAGAGTTCGCCAACGCCGCTCGACGCCGTGATAGCGCCGCGATGTCCACCAACAGACCGCAGTTGCGGTGGCTCCGCCGACGAGCTGGGCGATATCGTCCACCAGAACCGAAGTTCGTGGGCTGAGCAGCCCGGATCCGGCGAGAGCGATGACCGCGACAACGACGCCGAGAACCAGCCACGTGCGTCGCGCTCGGAACTGCGTCATCGAAGAACCCATCGGTGTTCAAGGCGTCACCACCGATCGTCTTGCAGCCGGCATCGTTGCGGCCGGAATGTTGTGGTGACGAATGCCCGTACGAACCTACCCGATTTGGTAGCGGATTGTTAACTGGACGAACGATCAGGAAGGCTCGTACGCCGCGGCGCTGTACTCCGCTCGGGTCCTACGCCGCTGCGAAGTCCATTTCGCGATCACCCCTTGCGACGGGCTGAACAGGTACACCAGAGCGAACACGATGCCCTGCGTCATGACGACCATGCCACCGGAAGCCGTGTCGAGGTAGTAGCTGACGTAGATACCGGTAATCGCGCAGACTGCGGAAACGACGGGAGCTATCACCAGCATCCGTGAAAACTTGTCGGTGAGGAGGTAGGCCGTCGCGCCGGGGATGATCAGCATCGCCACCACCAGCACGACGCCGACGGCTTGCAACGCCACAACAGACGTGAGTGCGAGGACGCCGAGTAGCAGCGCACCCAGGCGCTTGGGCGAAAGACCTATCGCGTTCGCATGGATCGGGTCGAAGGCGAACAACGTCAGATCACGACGCTTGATCAACAGAATGCTCAACGCCAACGCGCCGAGTATCGCGACCTGCAGAAGATCGGACGAGCTCACCCCCAGCAGGTTGCCGAAAATGATGTGGTTGAGATCGGTCTGGCTGGGGGTCACCGAGATGAGAACCAAACCGAACGCAAAGAGAGTCGTGAAGACGATACCGATCGCGGCGTCTTCCTTGACGCGACTGGTGTTACGGATCAGTCCGATCAGCGCTACGGCGATCAACCCGAAGATCAAGGCCCCGATGGCAAATGGTGCGCCGACGACGTAAGCGAGGACAACACCCGGCAGCACGGCGTGCGAGACGGCGTCGCCCATCAACGACCACCCGATGAGCACCAACCAACAACTGAGCACCGCGCAGACAACCGCTGCCACAACCGCAACGGCCAACGCTCGCACCATGAATCCGTACTGGAGAGGATCAAGTAGCAGTTCTACGAGGTTCATCGATCAGGTCCTGTCCATCACGTCGAGACCGAAAGCCAGGGCGAGGTTTTCCGGTTGCAGCACGGTGTCCGGGTCGGAATGCACCAGGACCTTGCGCATGAGCAGTACCGCTTCGTCGCAGAGTTTCGGCACAGCGTGGAGATCGTGGGTCGAGACCAAGATCGACCGGCCGTCGGAAGCCAACTCTCGTAGCAGCGTAGAAATCGTTGCCTCGGAACGCTTGTCGACGCCCGCAAACGGCTCGTCCAGCAACAGTATCGACGCGTCCTGCGCGATGCCGCGTGCGACGAACGCGCGCTTCTTCTGACCACCCGAGAGCTGACCGATCTGACGATCCGCAAATTCGGTGAGTTCCACCCGCTCGAGGGCCTCTGCCACCGCCTCGCGATCTGCACGCCGCGGACGTCGCAAGAATCCGAGGTGGCCGTACCTGCCCATCATCACGACGTCACGGACGCTGATCGGGAAGGTCCAGTCGACGTCTTCACTCTGCGGCACGTATCCGACGCGGCCGCTCTTGCGCGCAGTGGCTGCGTCGAGACCGGCGATTCTGACAGAACCGTTGTCCGGCTTGATCATCCCCATGATCACTTTGAACAGAGTCGACTTTCCTGAACCGTTCATACCGATCAGTCCGCAGACGCTACCCGAGTTCAACGTCAGATCGACGTGGTCCAGTGCGTGGACCTCGCCGTAGTGAACACTGACGTCTTCGACGCGAATGGCTTCGTTCATGATTTACCGCCGGTCAGACCGCCGAGGATGACGTCGGTATCGTGGCGAATCATGTCCAGGTAGGTGGGCACGGGACCGTCGGCTTCGGACAGCGAATCGACGTACAGCGTTCCGCCGAACTTCGCACCGGTCGCCCCGACAACCTGCTGCATGGGGGCATCCGAGACCGTCGACTCACAGAAGACGGCGGGAACGGAATTGGCTCGGACGAAGTCGATCGCGGCGATAATCTGCTGCGGCGTCGCCTGCTGCTCGGCATTGACCGGCCAGATGTACGCCTCGCTGAGTCCCGCGTCCCTGGCCAGATAGGAGAACGCACCCTCGCAACTGACAAGTGCGCGCCGACCTGCGGGCAATGCCGCCAGGCCGCTGACCAGGCCATCCTGCACTGCTTGCAGTTCCGCTTTGTACTTCGCGCCGTTCTCCGCAAATGCCGAGGCGTTGTCCGGGTCGAGGTCGCTGAAAGCAGTCACCATGTTGTCGACGTAGATCTGTGTATTCAGCGGAGACATCCATGCATGCGGATTGGGCTTGCCCGCATACGCGTCGCCGGCGATCGGAATGCCTTCGACGCCGTCGCTGACCACGACGTGTGGCACGTCCAGTCCGTTGACGAATTTCGCGAACCACGCCTCGAGGTTCATGCCGTTGTCGAGGATCAGATCGGCTTCGCTCGCCCGCCGAATGTCTCCGGGCGTCGGCTCGTAGCCGTGAATTTCGGCCCCCGCCTTGGTGATCGACTCGACGCGAAGATGATCGCCGGCAACGTTCTGGGCGATGTCCGACAGCACGGTGAACGTGGTGAGCACCACCGGGCGGTCGTCGTCGGAGCCAGAACTCACCGCAGAACAGCTGGACAGAAGCAGGGCGGCGAGGGCGGCAATTCCCAGGCGGCGGAAGTTCTTCGCGTCGCGTGTCGTCATGGTCGAACTCTAATATGTGGGTAAACAAATACACAAGTTCGTATGGCCGAACAATCCTCACTCGATAGGCTCGCACCATGCGTCCTACTGCTTTGATCACCGGTTCCAGTCGCGGCCTCGGAGCTGCCATCGCACGCGAACTGGCGCCGACACACGACCTGCTGCTCGGTGCACGATCCGCACAGGCCCTCGAGCCGATCTGCGCCGAACTGCCCGGATCGACGCCCCTACCCCTCGACCTCACGGACTACGACGCCGTCGCCGCCGCCGCCTCGTCCATCACGACGCTCGACGTGCTGGTACACAACGCCGGCGTGGCCGACATCGGAACCATCGAGGAATCCTCGGTCGATCAGTGGCGACGCACCCTCGAGGCAAACGTCATCGCCGTCGCCGAACTCACGCGGGTTCTCCTGCCCGCGCTTCGTGCGGCTGGAGGTCACGTCGTGCTGATCAATTCGGGTGCCGGACTGCGCGCCAACGCCGGTTGGGGCTCGTATGCGGCCAGCAAGTTCGCCCTGCGCGCTTTCGGAGATGCGTTGCGCCTGGAAGAGCCGGCACTTCGGGTCACCTCCATTCACCCCGGACGGATCGACACCGACATGCAGCGCGACATCGTCGCGGGTGAGGGCGACGAGTACGACCCGGAGCGCTTCCTGAAAGCCTCCACTGTGGCGCGTGCCGTACTCACTGCCGTCGAAACACCGTCCGACGCACACCCCACGGAGATCGTGCTTCGACCTACCGGCCGGTAAATCCCCAGTTCGGCGGTAACGGAATGGTGACGATGGCAATCCGGATATCGCTTTTCCGGGCACTGGCCCGATACTGACATCAGTTGTCGGACAAAGAGACTGGACTTGTCTCAGGAGTTCATCGAGAGGTGGTGTGCGATGCATGATCATACGGATACATGGGGGATCCCCAGCCAGACTTTCCTTCAGTGGTACCTGGTGGCGGCTGCCGTCGCGATCGGACTCTCGCTGTACAGCCGAATGACTGCGCGCCGGTCACCGGTGGTCGTCGACGCTGTCCGTCGGCCGCTCACTCCTCCCGAGATCGGTGCCTTGACCAGTGACTACCAAGCGGTGCTGGCGTCGATGGCTATTCTGCGCAGCGCCGAGCTGATCAGCACCGAAGGCAAGACCAAGCTGGCACTCACTGCGGAGGACAAGAATCGTCTCGACTGGTTCACCCGTACGGTGCACAAGCGGCTCGGCAACGGAAAGGTCCCGCTGCGGCAGGTGCGTCTGATGGGACGGCTGAACGTCGCACTCGCACAACTACGTACGACGTTGATCGACGAGGGATATTTGCAACGCCAGCAGGACGGTCTGACCGCTGCCCTTCGGACCGTTCCGATCGTGGCGGTCATTGCTCTCGGCGTAGTCCGTCTCGTCGCCGGAATCGCCGGCGGTAAGCCGGTCGGGTTCCTGCTCCTCACCATCATCGTTCTCGCTCTGATGATTCCACTTCTTCGCATCAAGCGTCGTCGGACAGCTTTGGGAGACAGCGAGCTTCGACGCCTCAAGCACGAAAACTCTTACCTCTCACCGAAACTGCGGCCCGCGTACACGAGCTACGGTCCCTCGCTCGCCGGGCTGTCGGCGGCGCTCTTCGGTGCGGGCGCTCTGGTTCTGATCGATCCGGCGCTGGCGGGAGCGGTAGCTGCGGGCGCCGCGTACAGCCCGGGTGGCGGAAGTTCGAGCTACTACAGTTGTGGCTCCTCATCCGGATCATCCGGTTCGGACGGCGGTGGCGGCAGTGGGAGCAGTTGCGGCGGCGGGGGGTGTGGGGGATGAGCACGCATGCAGTCGACACTTGGGGGATCCCCAGCGAGGATTTCCTCAACGGCTACATAGCCGTTTCGGCCACGCTCATGGTTCTCACTCTGGGGTGGCGTCTGATGATCCGGGCACGCCGGCACGGGTACTCAACCGAGCACGGGTATTCCGCCGAGCAACTGACGCCTCCGGAAGTCGGAATGCTCACCGGCGAGTCACGCGCCATCGCAGCATCATTGGCAATCCTGCGTAGCGCTGACCTGATCACCACCGACGGCGCTGTCCTGCGCCCGTTGGGCCCTGGCGACGAGACCCTGGACTGGTACACCCTCACCGTGTACCAGCGCCTGGCCCAGCAGGCTCTACCCCATCGTCGGCGCCAACTCGCCGAGCGTATGACGGTGGAAACAGCTCGCCTACGAAACTCTTTGGCGGACCGGGGATACCTGACCTCCGACAGCGCCAGGCGTTCAATCTTTCTCTCCACAGTTCCGCTGAAGATCCTGGTGGCCGTGGGTATCGTCCGCATTACTTTCGGACTGCACAACGACAAGCCCGTCGAGTTTCTGATTCTCGCCGTACTCGTCACCGGGTTCAGCATCCCGCTGCTCGGGCTCAACTTCGATCGAACCACCTCTGGCAAGGCGGCACGTTCGGAACTGACCACGGCACACGCCTACCTGTCCCCGCGCAACAAGCCTGCCTTCTCCGCCTACGGACCACGTTTGGCGGGAATGTCCGCCGCTCTCTTCGCCGGTTCGGCGATGCTGATGATCAATCCCGCCTTGGCCTCCGCCGCCGGAATCGGTGCCGACGGCAGCGGAAGTAGCGGGGGTTCGGACGGTGGCGGTTCAGGCGGGGGAGGCAGCAGCTGCAGCGGGGGCGGCGGATGTGGCGGCGGCGGCGGTGGATGCGGGGGATAGCCGCGCCCGGGCGAGCATAAGCGCTGCAGCCTCGGTAGTGATGCCACGTTCCTCGCTCAACGAGTACACCTCGTCCAAGGTTCGACCGATCCCGCGGGTTCGTTCGACGACGTCGTCTTCGTTCCACCCCAGGACTTCTCGCCCCACGAGGTGAAAGGCTCCGCCTGCGTTCGCGACGAAATCAGGGGCACAGAGAACACCGCGGTCTCGCAGAACCTCACCGGCAGCGGCATCGGTCAAGATGTTGTTTGCTGCGCCCGCCACGGCCAGAGTCGGAATCGACGCAGCCGCAGCGAAATCGATGATGCCTCCCATCGCGCAGGGGGCAAAGAGGTCACACGGTGTTCGGAGGACCTCGCCGGCAGGAACGACCGTGTGCCCCGCGAGAGAAGCCGCCTCGAGGCGCTGCGGCTCCGTATCGGCAACCAGCAGACGTGCGCCGGCCTGCGCTGCGAGACGGACGACGTCGCCGCCGACGGCGCCGAGCCCCTGTACCAGTACCGTTCGGCCGTCGAGTGTTCCGAGTCCTCGGCGACGCGCCGTGGCCTTCATCGCTTCGAACACACCCAGAGCGGTGGCGTGCGCGCTGGAACCGGCGCCACCGTTGTCAACCGAACGCCCGAAGACGTATCTGGTGGTGCGGCTGAGCTGATCCATGTCGGAAGAGTTGGTGTTGACGTCGGGACCGGTCCAGTAGTTTCCTTCGAGCTTGTCGATGTTCTCGGCGTGGATGTCGAGGATACGGGTCCAGGTTGCGGCGTCGATCTGATTGCGCGGTGCAGGTAGCGCTATTACCGACTTCCCGCCACCCATCGGCAGATCGGAGACCGCCATCTTCAAAGTCATTGCGCCGGCCAGCTTCCCGGCGTCCGCCAATGCGTGACCGATGGAGGGATAGTGAGCGGCCCGCGTGCCACCCGACGCCGGTCCCAGACGGGTGGAGTCGATTCGAATCACGAAAGTCGTGCCGGTCTCCCGATCATGGCGTGTGACGGTCAGTTCACCGTCCCAGCGCAGTTCGTCGTCGATACTCATTGAATCTCCTTTTCTGTCTCCGGGTCAGTTGTGGGCGTGCAGTGGTGTTCCCGCGAGTGCGAGCATGGCCTCGCCCAACGCTTCGTTCTGACTGGGGTGCGCGTGGATGAAACGCCCCACTTCATCGGGAAGTGCTTCCCAGGCAACGGCCAACTGCGCCTCACCGATCAGTTCGCCGACGCGGTCTCCCACCAGGTGAACTCCGACAACAGGGCCTTTCGTTCCGCTTCGAATCACTTTGATTCCGCCGGTAGTTCGCAGGATCTGACTCTTGCCGTTACCTGCCAGGTCGTAGATGACGGTGGAGACGTCGGCGTACTGCGTGCGCGCCGCCTCTTCGTCGAGTCCGATCGATGCAACTTCGGGATGTGAGTACGTCACGCGAGGAATCAGGTGTTCGGCGACCGGTATCGGATCCTTGCCGGCAATCTGTTCGGCCACAAAGATTCCTTGTTGGAAACCTCGGTGCGCCAACGCAAGACCGGGCACGATGTCGCCGACCGCGTACACACCGTCCACGGACGTACGGAGGCGTTCGTCGGTGACGACAAATCCCTTGTCGAGGCTGATTCCGTTTTCTTCGAAACCGTTACCGTCCGTGCGAGGTCCGCGGCCGACGGCGACCAACAGTAGGTCGGTGTCGAGTTTCGTTCCGTCGCTTAGTTCGATGCGGACGGAATCGGCTGCTTCTTTCGCGGAATCGACCTTTGTGTCTGTCTTACAGACGATTCCACGTTTCCGGTATGCCCGCTCCAGCTGCTTCGACGACCACGGATCCTCGGCGGCGATCAGTCGGGGGAGTGCCTCGACGATCGTTACTTCGGCGCCGAACGAGCGCCAGAGGCTTGCGAACTCGACGCCGATGACACCGCCACCGAGTACCGTTGCGCTGGTGGGCACCCGGTCGAGTTCGAGTGCCTGGTCGCTGGTGACGATCCGTCGGCCGAGTTCGATGCCGGGGAGTTCCCGCGGATACGAGCCGGTGGCCAGAACGAGTGATGTTCCGGTGTAGCGGGTTCCGTCGACGTCGATGCTTCGCCCACCGACATACGTCCCGTATCCGTTGACGATGGTGATCTTGTGTTGCGCCAACAAGCCTTGCAGACCGCTGTACAGCCGCTCGACTGTCCCGTTCTTGTAGTCGTGCACCTGCGCGACGTCGATGCCGGCAAAAGATGCCCGGACACCGAATTGCTCACTGGTGCGTGCCGAATCGGCCACCTCGGCGGAATGCAGCAGTGCCTTGGTCGGGATGCATCCGCGGTGCAGGCACGTTCCGCCGACCTTGTCCGCTTCGATCAGCGTGACCGACAATCCGAGTTGAGCGGCGCGGATGGCGCAGGCATAGCCGCCCGATCCTCCACCGAGGATCACGACGTCGCTGTGGGGTTCTGCAGTTGTCATCAGAGCCTTCCCAGGACGCGGATCGGGTTCTCGATGTAGTCACCGAACAGCCTGAGGAATCCGCCGGCCTCGCCCCCGTCACAGACGCGGTGGTCGAAGCTCAACGAGATCTGAGTGACCTTACGAACGGTCAACTCGCCGTTCACGACCCACGGCTTGTCGATGATGCGTCCGATCCCCAGAATTGCCGCCTCGGGGTGATTGATGATCGGAGTCGATCCGTCGACCCCGAATACCCCGTAGTTGTTGAGCGTGAACGTGCCGCCGGTCAGGCGGGCGGGTTCGAGTTTGCCGTCGCGCGCAAGGTCGGTGGTCACCCGAAGTGCTTGTGCGAGTTCGACGGTGCTCAGGGCGTCCGCATTTCGAATGACCGGTACCATCAATCCCTTCGGTGTCTGCGCGGCGATCCCCAGGTGGGTGCGGGCGTGTCGAACGATCTCGCCTCGAGCAGTATCGACCGACGAGTTCAGTTCGGGGTACTGCGCCAACGCCGCGATGGTCAGCCGAGCCAGGAGCGCCATCAGGCTGATCTTGTCGGAATCGGGCAGTGACTTGTTGATCTCGGCTCGCGCCGCCAACAGTTCGGTGGCGTCGACGTCGACCCAGGTTGTCGCGTCAGGGATCTCGCGGCGGCTGGTGGACAGCTTGTCGGCAACTACCTTGCGTAGCCCCTTGATCGGAATTCTTTGGTCGGTCGCGTGTGACGTTTCCGTTTCCGGGCCGAAGTTTGCCCCGGCCTCGACGTCGGCGCGCGTGATGACTCCGCCAGCGCCCGATCCGGAAATCGTGGCTAGGTCGATACTGTTGTCAGAGGCCAGTTTACGAACAATCGGCGAGATCACACGTACCGACGGAGCCGCTCTGCGGCGGCGCAGAGGAGCATCCTCGCTGGTGCCGTAGCCGATCAGGACGTTGCCCGAACCGGCGCGTTCCTCTTCGCGGTAGCGCTCGTGGTTGGCCGAAACGACCGCGTCGACACTCTCGCCACCACTCACAGTGATCAGCGGTGTGCCCACCTTCAGGGTGTCTCCGTCTTTGCCGTGTAGTTCGATCACGGTCCCGGCGAACGGGATGGGCACATCCACAGCAGCTTTCGCAGTTTCCACCTCGACGACGATCTGATCGATGGTAACCACGTCGCCTACCTTGACGTGCCACTCCGCGATGTCGGCCTCCGCCAGTCCTTCGCCGAGGTCGGGGAGCATGAAAACCTGATTGCTCATGCCGTCACCGCCCAACGGGTGTCCGGAGTGTCGTTCCACTGCAGACGGTCGAGGGCGTCCAGGACACGGTCGACGCTGGGCAGGTGGTGACGCTCGAGCTTGGGAGCGGGGTAGGGGATGTCGAAGCCGCTGACCCGGAGCACCGGGGCATGGAGATGGTGGAAACACCGTTCCTGCACTCGGGCAGCAATTTCTGCACCCACACCGGCAAAACCTTGCGCTTCCTGGATGACGATGCAGCGTCCGGTCTTTCGCACCGATGCGGTGACCGTCTCGTCGTCGAACGGCACTATCGAGCGGATGTCGATCACCTCGATATCCCGGCCCTCGGCTGCAGCGGCCTCGGCGGACCTCAGTGCAACATCCACGGACGGACCGTAGGCAATGAGCGTCGCGTCACGACCGCGGCGCCGGACGACGGCGCGACCGATCGGCTCACGTGCGGTCAGGTCGACATCTGCTCGCGCGAAGTACAGCTTCTTGGGCTCGAGGAAGATCACCGGGTCGGGGTCCTCGATCGCCGAACGTAGCAGCGAGTACGCGTCTTCCACCGTGGACGGCGCCACAACCTTCAGTCCGGGTGTGTGCGCGTAGTAGCCCTCACTGGAATCACAGTGATGCTCCACCCCGCCGATACCGCCGGCAAAAGGAACACGAATGACTATCGGAATCGACAGCGCGCCCTTGGTGCGGTTGCGGATCTTCGCGACATGGGAGGCGATCTGCTCGAATGCCGGATAGGCAAACGCGTCGAACTGCATTTCCACGACCGGACGAAAACCGGTCATGGCCATGCCGATTGCGAATCCGATGATGCCGGACTCGGCGAGGGGAGTGTCGAAGCATCGGTCGTCGCCGAAGTCGCGGGTGAGGCCGTCGGTGACGCGGAAAACGCCGCCCAGGGTGCCGACGTCCTCACCGAAGACGACAACGTTGTCGTCCGCAGCCAGAGAGTCGCGTAGCGCGGTGTTGAGGGCCTGAGCCATCGTGAGCATGGGCATGGTCAGTGTCCCCCTGTGTCAGCGGCTTCGGCGGCAAGTTCGGTTTCGAGTTGGGCTTGTTGCTCACGCAATTGCGGTGTCTGCTCGGCGAAGACATACCGGAACAGATCGAGCGGATCGTGTGGGCGGTCGACGTTCATGCCGGCGCGTAGTGTGGCGGCCTCTGCTTCTGCCTCTGCGGTCAGTGATTCCACGAACGCGTCGTCGATCAGATCGTGTGCGCGCAGATACTTTTCGAGACGCGGCAACGGATCTCGCCCGAGCCAGGCTTCCACCTCGGCGCTGTCGCGGTAGCGGGTGGCGTCGTCGGCATTGGTGTGTGCGTCGATGCGATAAGTGTGTGCCTCGACGATCACCGGTCCGTTTCCGCTGCGGACGAAGCGTGCCGCCTCGTCCATGACGGCCAGCATCGCAACGGGATCGTTGCCGTCGACCTGCTCGCTGCCGATCCCGTAGCCGACGCCCTTGTGCGCCAACGTCGGTGCTGCGCTTTGGCGCGACAGTGGCACGCTGATCGCAAATCCGTTGTTCTGCACCAGAAAGATCACCGGCGCCTTGAAGACGGCGGCGAAGTTCAGCGCCTCGTGGAAATCGCCCTCACTGGTGGCGCCGTCACCACAGAGCGCCAAGGCGACGGTGTTCAAGCCCCGTCGAGACTCCCCGTAGGCCACCCCCGCTGCATGCAGCAATTGCGTTGCCAGCGGGGTGCACTGCGGCGCACTGCGCAGTGCGACCGGGTCGTATCCGCAGTGCCAGTCGCCGGCGAGCATGCTCAGAATCTGCACCGGATCGACACCCCTGGCGGCCAACGCCATCGAATCCCGGTAGGTGGGGAAGAGCCAGTCACTCGGCTCCAGACTCATCGCTGCCGCGATCTGACATGCCTCCTGCCCTCGCGAGGACGGATACACGGCCAGGCGCCCCTGTTTGGTCAGTGCCGTCGCCTGCTGGTCGAAACGCCTGCCCAGGAACATCTTTCGATACATCGCGATCAGGCGATCGTCGCTCGGTTTCGCGTAGCGGGCCTCGCTGCGCGTCAGTTCTCCGGCAGGGTCGAGGTACTGCACCGCGGAATCGGCCGGCAGGAACTTCCGATACCGCAGTTCCCCCAAGGGTTCGACAAGTGTCACTTCTACCTCCAGAAGACGTTGTGTCCATCAGTATTCGCACTTCGGCGACGTAATGGCAGCAAGCGTCGAGGATTCAAGACAAACGGCCTATCATGAGGATTCGGGCAGCAATATGTCCATCAACCGACTCGACTACCGAAGCAGGAATGGACAGATGGCCACCGAACCGCACACTCTCGATGCGATCGACCGCCGCATCATCGCCGAACTGGTCGCAGACAGTCGCATCTCCATGCGTGCACTGGCTGAAAAGGCGCACATATCCCGCGCTCACGCCTACGTCCGCATCGAAAGGCTCGAGGACGCCGGAATCATCACCGGATTCACGACGCGGATCGCCCATGAGAAGGCCGGACTCGGCTCCTCGGCATACGTGGCACTCTCGATCAGGCAGCACTCGTGGCGAGGTCTGGCGGCGTCCTTGAAGGCCCTGCCGTTTGTCGAGCACTTCTCCCTCCTCGGCGGCGACTTCGACGTTCTGGTGCTGGTTCGAGCCCCGGACAACCAGGAACTACGCCACACCGTTCTCGAAGAACTCCAGGGACTCGACGGGGTTCTCTCGACCAAAACGTGGCTGATCTTCGAAGAAGGCAACGGTCCGGGACCCAACTGGTTGCCCGGCTGATCCGTCTATAGTCGCCGTTAGCAGTTGCACACGGGAGGTGACTCGAATGACCCTGCACGGCCTGGGAATCGGTTGGCGCCCCGAGGTCTCCGGAATCATCGCGCAACTCGACGGCCTGGCATTCTGCGAAGTCATTGCCGAATCCGTCGGAAACGAGATACCGCCGCACCTCGGCTCGCTGGGAGTTCCGGTGATCCCGCACGGAATCTCGCTCTCACTTGGCGGGGCCGAGGCGGTAGATCAGGCACGGATCGATCACCTTGCGCGTGCATCCCAGCTACTGGGCGCTCCCTTGGCGAGCGAGCACATCGCATTCGTGCGTGCAGGCGGCATCGAGGCCGGGCACCTGCTCCCACTTCCGCGCACCTACGAAGCCGTCGACGCCCTGGTACGCAACATCACCCGGACTCAGGACGGTCTACCGGTGCCGTTCGCCGTCGAAAACGTTGCCGCCCTGTTCGACTGGCCGGACGACGAGTTGACCGAAGGGGAGTTTCTCGCGGAGATCGTCGAGCGCACCGGAGCCCTGCTGGTTCTCGACATCGCGAACGTCTACGCCAACGCTCTCAATCGCGGGCGTGATCCCTGGACCGAGCTGAGCCGGCTGCCACTCGAACGAATCGCCTACTGCCACATCGCCGGTGGCAGTCTCAGCGACGGAAAATACCACGACACGCACACCGACCCGGTGCCCGAAGCCGTGCTGGAACTCCTTGCGCAGTTCACCGCCGCCGGTCACCATCCCGCGATCATGCTCGAGCGCGACGGAAACTATCCGCCGGCACTGGAATTGCTCGACGAGCTCGATGCCATCGCCGACGCAGCTGGTCTGGATCGCATCACCGCGGGCACCGACTGGTCACGCACATGAGCACGCTCGGTGAGCGTCAAGAGGCGCTGATTCGCGCACTGGTGGCGGGTGGCGAACTGCCCGAAGGCTTCGACAAAGACGAAGCCGCCGTTGTCTCGGCGGCACTGCTCCGAAAGCGCGCAGGAGAAGTGGCGCACCACCTTCCGGTCGTGCGCCACACTCTCGGCGATCGTTATCTTCAGTTGTTCACAGCGTGGGCGGACGGACGACCGAAGTCGTCTTCGCATGCGGATGCCCAGGCCTTTGTCGCCCATCTCCAGGACATCGGCGAACTGCCTCGCCCACCCTGGTATCAGAGGTTTCGAAAGGTCTCACGCAAGTGAGACAACAGCTTCGCTGGTGTACATGAGGAACGTCATCGATTCCTGGAAGTACAGCTCGACGGAGTTCGCATCGTGCGAGAGATAGCCGATGGACAGGTCCTGGCCTAGATGCAGTTCGTAGTCACCGCCACGCGTCGACAGCAGGAAAGCGCCGTCGATGGCCGGGGCCCAGATGATCTCGCCGTCGAGGACGCGTCGCAGGTGCTCGCGGATGGGGTAGCCGTGATCGGAGGTCTCGTTGATCGCGGTGAACGCATCTGCATTCAAGAGCAGTGAGTACGGTCCGTTGACACCGGCCAAGCGCAGCGACGTGATCGCCTGGCTGATGGCTTCCGGGTAGTCCTTGGCGTCGATGGGTAGCTTCAGTTCCGGGTTGGAACCGCTGGCCCGCACGCCGGTGATGCTGGCTGCGGGGTATCCCTCGAAGATGGCGCGGTCCTCGGCGAACGCGATCTGCTTGGCCGCGTCCTTGACGGGCTGCCAGTCGGAGTCCTTGGCGCCGCGTTCGACGTCGTCGATGGCCTGGCGGCTGACGGTGAACGGGACCCGCAGTTCGATGATCGGCTGGGACTGACGAGCATGTGCGATGACGCCGTCGGCCAAGGGATTGATCGGCACCTGATGCCCGAGTGGGATGGCCGCGAGATCGTCACCCGACGGTCCCTCCACATCCACGACACGACGACCGGCGACGTGACGCTTGAAGGTACGGCTCGCCTCTTCCTCGATCTCGGCCCAGGCTGCTGCCGAAATGGGTGCTAGGTCGCGGTGCAGGTTTGTCATTGCTGGGCACTCCTTTTGAGGCTGCCGATTCCGAGAGAACCGTCAGAGATGGGCGCTGTGAACGTCGCTTCGGGAACGAGCCTGGTCGGCAAGTCCGGGGGATCGTCGAGAAAGTCCGCCGTCGGAACGAAGAAATTGATTCCGGTGACGGCGGTGGAGAAATCGAGAATGCGGTCGTAATTGCCGACGGGATTCCCGATGAACATGTTGGTGAGCATCTGCTCGGTGACCGTCGGCGACGCCGAGTAACCGATGAAATAGGTACCCATCTCAGCGGAGCCGACGTGGCCGAACGGCATGTTGTCCCGCAGAATCTGGATCTGCTCACCGGATTCGTCCTCGATGACGGTGAGTGCGGTGTGGGAGTTGGCCGGCTTGGTGTCGTCGTCCATCTCGAGATCTTCGAGCTTGGAGCGTCCGATGACGTTCTCCTGCTCCTCGACGGGCAGGGAGTTCCACTCCGACATGTCGTGGAGGTACTTCTGGACGATGACGTAACTGCTGCCTGCGAAATCCGGATCCTCGTCACCGACGGTGACCGCGACGTAAGCGGCCTGCCCGGACGGGTTCTCGGTACCGTCGACAAAACCCATGAGGTCGCGTTGCTCGAAATACTTGAACCCGTGGACCTCGTCGATCACCGACGCGGCCCCGGCCAACCTGTTGGTCACGACCGTGGCGAACTCGAAGCACAGGTCCATCTGACGGGCCCGGATGTGAAACAACAGATCGCCCGGCGTGCGCGGGGCGTGGTGTTTGTCACCGGTCAACTCGACGAACGGATGCAATTCCGCCGGCCGTGGACCGTCGAAAAGTCGGTCCCACGCATCCGAACCGATGCCGACGACGGCAGCCAAGCCACCGGCGGGAACCCGGAATCCGATCGAGCGTTGCAGCCCGGAAATATCCGCCAGAACGTCGTGAACTGCCTGCTCACCACCCTCGTCGATGGTGAAAACCAGGAAGATCGCAGCTTCCGTGAGCGGGGTCAGCAACGGCTGCGGTATCGCGGGAAGGGCCACTTCGGCCTCGTCGATCTCACTCGTTTCCGCCATGCAGACCAGTATGGACGATTCCGGCAGTCCCGGCATCAGTAGTGGGTAAGTCGCGTCAGGGTGTCGCGTCAGGGGGTTGCGGCCTGGGCGCCCGCGTCGAAGCCGGCCGGAATCTCGACGATCTTTCCGTCGAACCCGGCGCGGTAGAGATGCCCGGCCGCGAAACCGGAATTGCCACGCCCGTAGGTCAACACACTCGACGCTTGCAGTCCGCTGGTGAGCGAGCAGTACTGGCCGGGTCCGTCGATCCGCCACACCTCACCACTGATGTCCGTGGGAACAATTGCGCGATCTCGCGAGTCCAAGGTCAAACCATCTGGAGCAGAGAAGGTTTCGAAGCCGCCGAGGTCGACCAACGACTCCGAATATCCCGGATTGTCGACGGAGATGCGGCTGACACCCGGGTTTGCGAACGTGCGCGAGACGTAGAGCCAGCGATTATCGGCACTCAGGGCAGCGCCATTTGCACTCGGGAAGGTTGCCCACGCCGGGTCGACGGAACCATTCGGGCTGACCTTTCCGATCAGCGAACCGAAATCGTTGGTGGCGTAGATCGTTCCGTCGTGCGCGACGGCGAGGCCGTTTGCAGCGCTCAGACCACCGGCTATCGGCGTCACGGCACCCGAGTTCACGTCCACCCGCGCGACCGACGCAGCACGCGTCAGATCGCCGATCAGCACGCCGGCGTTTGCTCCGGTACCCACCAGCAGTGAACCGTCCGGGCTCCACGCGAGTGCGCCCGCACCGCCGGGAACCGTCGCGATCGGAACTGCGGCCTGACCAGGCCCGTCGACGCGGAAGATCCGCCCACTCACCAGGTCGGTCGTATACAGGCGCCCTTGCCCGTCCACCGTGACACCCTCGAGGGCCGCACCCGGAATCTGGGCGCTGAGTATGGCGGGTGACGATCCAGGGCAAGGCGGAGCGGCGGCGGCACCGGACACGCCCAGAGCCAGAAGCGAACCGGCAACAAGAGCACCGGTGATACCTACCCGAATACCGCGATCGAAGATCCTGGTGCGCATCTGCGCAACGCTAGACCTTCGGCCCGATTTCGCCTAGAGCGACCGAAGGAAAGAGATCAAAAGTTCATTGACCTCGGCAGCGTGTTCTTGTTGTACGAAGTGCCCCGCACCGCCGAGGAGATGTACACCCCGCAGGTCGGGGACGGTGTCCTTCATTCGGTCCAATGCCTTGGGACCGCTCATCGCGATGACCGGGTCTTCCGCGCCCGCAACGAAGAGCGTCGGGACCTCGATGTGCGCTCCGTCCAGATCCGCGCTGCGTTCCCAATTGGCGTCATACGCTCGGTACCAGTTCAAGCCACCGGTGAAACCTGTTGCAGTAAAGGCCTTTACATAGACATCCAAATCATCCTCGGTGAGCCACGACCACGGCAACGCCGGCGCCTCGGGAAGTACGTCGAGATAGCCGTTTCCTTCGGAGGGGTTCTTCCACACATCGAGGTACCGGTAAGCCCCGGACAAGGCGTGGAAGAGCCGCTGAAGGAATTCACGTGGACGGGCGTCGAGTTCGCGCTCCGCAACACCCGGTTCCTGAAAATAGTGAATGTGCAGAAAGTGCTTGCGCGCCAAGGCGGCGTAGATGGCCGAGGGCTTGGCCGGGAATCTGTCCGGCGCATAGGGAACCGCCAAGGAGACCAGTCCCGCAACGCGATCGGGGTGACGAAGCGCTGTCGTCCACGCAACCGGAGCGCCGAAATCGTGTCCGACGAACACCGCTTTGTCGATTCCGAGAGCGTCGAGTAGGTCGATCAGCCGGTTCGCGACGGCGTCGTTGGTGTAGTCCTCGATCGCGTCGGGGCGGGTAGTGCCGCCGTAACCGGGCATGTCGAGTGCAATCGACCGAAAACCCGCTTCCGCCAACGCTGCCGACTGATGGCGATAGCTGTATCCGAGGCCGGGAAAGCCGTGGCACATGACCACAGCTGTCCCGGAACCGGAATCGTCGATCTGCCAACAGAATCCGTCGACGTCGATCGTCTTGACCGTCATGTCAGGCGGTGATCATGTCTTCCTGGTTCCAGAATGCACGCATCGACAGGATCTTTCCGTCGTCGTCGAAGGTCATGACGTCGATGGGTGCGATGGTCAGAGTCTGCTCGCCGAGCTTGGTGATCAGCGAGAAGTGGAATGCCGCTTCGTTTCCGGCAATGCGGAGGGTCTGAAGGTGAGCTTCCTGGTCGAAGTTCTCGATCACGGAGTAGAACTCGAGAATGGACTCGCGGGTGGTGCGCACGTCGGTACCAACCGGGTCTTCAACCGTTGCACCCTCTGCGTACAGGGCCACAACCTGGGCAGCAGTGCCCGTCGCAACTGTCTCGATGTAGGCGTCGACGGTCTTGCGGATTACCTCTGCGGACGGTGCCATGGTCTACCCCTCGTAGTTAGAACAGGTTCTAATTCTGAGGATAACCTACGACTCTGTTCCACGGGTCAGCTTTCGAGCACCTTGCGCAGGCGAGCCTTCTTCCGGTTCTCCCGCACGATCCAGACGACATCGGTGTCGTCCGACGCCCCCAGGGAGACGAATGCCGGCAGGGCATTCTCCGGATCCGCCGCAACCGCGACACTCCAGCAGTATCCGAGCGCCTGCCGGAGAGTCCGTGTGTCGGCGTCACGACGGGAATCAGCCGGTTGCGAGACGATCCACTTGGTAGCGTCTCGGCACACCTGAACGGCCAGCGCAGCGTTGGTCTTGTCCTTCAGCAACCGTGGCTCGCAGATCCCCGCAGCCGCTGCGCGCAGCGTCAATGGATGAGCGGAGCGTGACCACTGCTCGATGATCGCCCGCAATAATTGCGGATCCGTGTCGCCTATCGCCTGAACGGCCATCGCGGCAGCTTCACGTGCACGCCACGACGCACTGGTGGTTGCCTCCGTGAGACTGTTCAGAACAGCCTTGTCGCGTGAACGAACAAGGATGAATCCGAGCCCGACGATCCCACAGCAGCGGATGTATTCGTCCTCGGACTCCGCCGCCAGCAGGATGTCGTCGTCATCGGCGCCGCGCGCGAACTCGAGCATGAGCCCAAGGTTCGCGCGCGGGCCGGGCAATCCTGAACGCTCCGTCAGGTAACTCCACAGTTCGTCACCGTCCAGATCCGCGAACGTCATGGGAGTCCTGCTTTCTCGAGTGCGGGTGCACCCATCATTTCACCGAAAGCCCTCTCACGACGGGAGTTCGAAGCTCACTTGCTTCCGTCGTCGCGCATAGAGGAATCCACCGACAAACGCGAGCACCAGCACCCCGGTCATCACCACGGCCAGAATGTTGCCGCCCAGTAGGAGCGGAAGGTTTCCGGCAATGGCGATCGCGAATCCGATCAGCCCGACAAGGCCCAAGCTCGGGGCAAGTTTGTTGTGCCAGAATCGCTGATCGACCTTCGTACGATGAAAGAAGACGAGCACCGCAAGGCACGTGAGCAACATGAGAGCCACGATCCCCACCGTTGCAACGCCGGCGAACCACGCGAAGATCTGTGTCATCGGATCCAGACCGATGACGATGCAAGCTCCGAGAAGTACCAGAGCACAGCAGGATTGCACCACTGACGCGATGTGCGGCGAACCATGCACGCGGTGCGTCCGCCCACCTGCGCCCGGCAGAACGCCGGTGTTCGACAGAACGAAGATGTATCTGGCCAAGACATTGTGGAGAGACAGAACTGCGGCAAAGAGACTGGACACCAACAGAATTTGAATCAGGTGGGCTGTCACCGTTCCGGCAAAGTCGGTGGCAGTGGTGATCAGCATGCCGTCGGGGTCAGTACCCGCAATGTCCACTGCACCCTTGTCGCCCCAGGCTGTCACAACCGCCCAACTGGAGAGAGCGTAGAAGCCGCCGATGAGTATCAAGGCGGCGTATGTCGCTCGCGGGATAGTCCGCGCGGGATCCTTCGCTTCGTCACGGAAGATCGCCGTCGACTCGAACCCGATGTAACCGGCAAGCGCGAATACCAATGCGACGCCGGGGGATCCGGAGAATATTTCCGACGGAGAGAACATTGCTGTCGACGGGCCTTCCGGACCACCGTCGGCGATGATGAAAGCGTCGAGTACGACTACGATCCCGACCTCTGCGATCAACAGGATGCCGAGCACCTTGCCCGACAATTCGATATGACGAAATCCGAGGACGGCTACCAGAGCCAACGAGGCGAGCGAGAAGATCCACCACGGCACCTCCGGACCACCGTAGGAGGTGATCAACGAACTCATTGCCGGGCCGAGGTAGCCGTATACGGCCAATTGCACTGTGCTGTAACTGACGAGGGCCAACATCGCACTGCCGACGCCGGCACCACGGCCGAGACCATGTCCGATGTAGAGATAGAACGCTCCGGTTCCCGGGATGTAACGCGACATCGCGGTGAACCCGACGGCGAAGAGCAGAAGTACACCGGTTGTCACGGCGAAGGTCATGGGGAAGCCCGCACCGTTGCCACCGGAAATACCCAGCGGCACAAGACCACTGATCACAGTCAGGGGAGCAGCTGCGGCAACGACCATGAGGACTATCGAGCCGGTACCCAGCGAGCCTCGAAGAGTTCGGTCATCGCCGGATGCATCACGTGAAGCATTGACGGAAGTATGGGTCATACGGGCGATGTTAGAACCATTGAAGTCGATTCGGGACCCAATTCACAAAACTTTTACTTGCGAAAAACGGGACGAACCGTCCGTTCGTCGCGCTCCCGTCAGCCTTCTTCCTGCAGCGCCAAGCGTTTGAGCTCGTCTTTTGCGTGCAGAATGTGACGTTCCATTGCCTCCGCCGCGCGAGCGCTGTCGCCCCGCTTGATCGCCTCGAAGATTTCCTTGTGCTCCACCCTCGAAGCCTCGACCTGATCCTCGAACACGAGATGATCGACGGGGACGAACATTTCGCCGCGAGCCTCGACCACAGCGGCCTCCAACCTGCTGTTTCCCGCCGCTCTGGCGATACCGCCGTGGAACCTGGCGTCACAAGCCCGGAAGGATCCCCGACTTCCGGAAACCCCCAATTGCTCAATGGATTCGAGCAACTCGAGAAGATGACGATCGGTTCGCCGGACCGCCGCGAGGCTTGCCGTGCGCATTTCCAACCCGATACGGAGGTCGACGATCTCGTCGATGTCTGCTTCTCGCGCTTTCAACTGGCCAACCCAGTCTTCATAAGGCCTGGTCAACTCCGAAACGAACGATCCGCCCGTGGCTCCTCGCCGCACCTCGATGTATCCCATCGCCTGAAGGATTCGGACCGCTTCTCGCACACTGACTCGACCGACTTCGAGTTGCTGAGACAGTTCACGCTCGGATGGCAGGCGATCACCGGGGCTGAGCGCGCCGCTGTGAATGAGCAGTCGCAAGCGTCGAGCGATATCCTCCCCCAACGTCGGTGCACTGACCATGAATTCGATGGCCGGCAGCTTGTCGATCTGCACGTCTCGTACCCCCTACTCGGTGCCTGGACCGACACTTACGCTTCGTCTTGACCTACGAAATCGAACGCTCCCATTCGCAACTGTCCTTGAATAGATACAGCAGCGCGCGGCACTTCGAACCCGTTACCCCAACTTTACAAGCCAAACTCTAGCGAAAAGCCATTCTATGGTTCTATGCTCGCTCCTATGACCCAATTCACGATGACGGCGGAGGCACTCCCCGCCATGCCCCTGATCGGAGTCACCGGCCGCGTCGACCGCGGCGGGCCGTCACTACCCAACGTCGTCGGCGACGCGTTGATGGAAATGTTCTTCACCGATTTTCCCTCGAAAATCCGCGCTGCCGGTGGTCAACCGATCCTGCTGAGCATCCACAGTGATCCGCGCCGAATCGTCGAGCATCTCGATGCCCTCGTCCTCAGCGGTGGTTCCGACGTGGACCCCAGGCGATACGGCCGCACCCCCGGACCCAACTCGTCACCCATCGACCCCGCTCGGGACGAATTCGAGTTTGCCCTGGTCGATGCGGCCTGGGAAATCGGACTGCCAATCCTGGGAGTGTGCCGAGGACACCAAGTCGTCAACGTCGCCCGCGGCGGCACACTGATTGCCGACCTTCCGACCGACGCCGGTGAGGCGCACAGCTTCTTCGGCTATCCGCGTTCCTACCGACCACAACAGGTCGCCCTTGAATCCGGCTCCATCCCATACAGTCTGTACGGCAACAGCATTCACGTGAACAGCCTTCACCACCAAGCAGTGGATGCCCCGGGGAACGGACTCCGGATCGTCGGACGCGCGCTCGACGGCGTCGCCGAAGCCATCCAGGCCGCCGATCGCCCCGTGGTGGGCGTGCAGTGGCACCCCGAATTCTTCGTCGAAATCGACCCGCTCTTCTCGTGGCTCGTCGACGCTGCAACCTCCCGTCGGACCGATTCTTCTCACCAGACCGATCATCACAGAATGGAAGACAACAATGTCACGTACGCATGAGAACAAGGTCGCCCTCATCACCGGTGCAGGTTCCGGAATCGGCCGCGGCATCGCGCTGCGTCTCGCCTCCGACGGTGCCCGCGTTGCGGTCGTGGACCTTCACATCGAAAGTGCAAAGGAGACCGTCGCACTGATCGAATCACAGTACGGCACAACTGCGCTCGCCCTCGAAGCCGATGTGCGCGACCGCGCCGCAGTGAGCGCCGCCTTCGAAGCGACCGTCGCCGAATGGGGACGCTTCGACTACCTCGTCAACAACGCCGGCCTGATCACGATGAGTTCTCTCGAGAACCTCACCGACGAAGAGTGGGACCTCGTCCTCGACGTCAACCTCAAGGGCATGTTCATCGTCACGCAGATCGCCACCCCGTACTTCCGCGACGGCAACAGCGGCGCTGTGGTGAACTTGTCGACGGTGGAAGCGGACGTGGTCGTGTCCTCCCAGGGCTTCGCACAGGTCCACTACAACGCGTCGAAGGGTGGAGTGAAGATGCTGACGAAGGCTCTGGCCGTCGAACTCTCGCGGTACAACGTACGAGTCAACGCGATCGCCCCCGGGCCGGTCCCCACCGCCTTCCTGCCTGGCATCGACGTCTCCTCCGGCGAAGTTCTCGACTTCATGAAGTCCAGGCTCCTGGTGCCGCGCGTCGGCCGCCCCGAGGACATGGGTGCTGCAGTCTCCTTCCTGCTCTCCGACGACGCCTCCTACATCAGTGGAGTCCAGCTGCCCGTCGACGGCGGATGGCTTGCCCGATGAAAGGCCGGCTCACCACGGCCGAGCTCGCCGAGTCCGACATCGACACCGTCCTCATCGCCGGTATCGACCTCTACGGACGGTTGATCGGCAAACGAGTCCCGACGCGAATTTTCCTCGCGAACATCGACGAGGGTCTGCATGTGTGCACCTGTGTGTATGCCTGGGATGCCAGCCAACGCATGGACAAACTCGTTGTCGACTACGCCGGCGGACACACCGGCTGGCATGACTTCCGCCTGCAACCTGACCTGGGAACACTGCGACGCGCGTCGTGGCTCGAGTCCACTGCCATCGTCATCGCTGACTCGGTCGACGAACATACCGGCGAGATGGTCCCGATCGCACCGCGCACGATCCTGCGCAAACAGATCGACAAGCTCGAAGCTGACGGCCACACCGTCTACGCGGCAACGGAACTCGAGTTCCACCTCTACCGAGGTACCCCCGACACATTGCGGCGCAGCGGCTATCGGGATCTCGAACCCACCACCTTGGTGCCCTCGGACTACACCATCACCGCCGGCAACGCAATGGAACCCTTCTTCCGCAAGGTACGAACCGCGTTGGAGGAGAGCGCGATTCCCGTAGAGGTCTCTCAGGTCGAATACGGTCTGGGCCAGTGGGAGATCAACCTCGAATACGGAACCGCCCTCGAGATGGCCGACCGCCATGTGCTCTTCAAGCAGGTGGTCCACGACGTCGCTGCGGCAGAAGGGCTCACTGCTACTTTCATGGCACGTCCGAGCACCGACGGCATGGGCTCGTCGTGTCATATTCACGCGTCCATGCGGAGCGACGACACCTTCCCGTTCCACGACGAAAGCGCAGAAAACACGGCGAGCGCCGAACTGCTGCACGCCGTCGGCGGAGTTCTCGAGCACTGCCCGGAACTCATGCTGTTCTACACGCCGACCATCAACTCGATGCGGCGGACCCGAGCCAGTCACGATTTCTCGGGGAACGGCTTGACCTGGGGTTTCGACAACAGGACCACCACCTGCCGACTCATCACCGGGGCACCGTCCGCCAACCGTCTCGAAATGAGACTGCCTGGGGCGGACGCAAATCCGTATCTCGCACTCGCCGCCGTTCTGGCGTCGATGAACGACGGTCTGACACGAAAGCTCGATCCCGGCGCACCGGTACGACGCGACGGGTACAGCGACACAGACACACTCGAGAAGGTGAAGCAACAACCGCTGCCCGGCACATTGGACGAAGCGGCGCGTGCGCTCGAGGCCAGTGAGTTCGCACTCGCGGCGTTCGGCGCCGAGGTCGTATCGCACTATGCGGCGGTCGCCAAGGACGAATGGGATTCCTTCATGTCCGCGGTCACCGACTGGGAACGCGAACGCTACCTCGACAACATCTGACCTACAAACGATTTCGCCACGAAGGACAGTCATGACCACTTCATGCTCACTCGTGCCCCAGAACAACACGATCGACGGAAACGTCGAAACACCGGCTATCGAACTCGGCGAATTTCTCACCGATCCCGACACCGGAGAGAAACTGCAAGCCCAACTCTCGTCCTCCACCGAACAGGTGGAGAGGGCGATCACCGCCGCGACAGAACTTCACCGATCGGGTGTCTGGACCCGTCGATCGGTCGCCGACCGGGTGCGCCTACTCGAGAGAACTGCTGAACTTGTCGAAGAACGGACTGCGGCGATCGCTCGTGAGGACTCCAAGAACAACGGCCTTCCGCTTTCGATCAGCACACTTTTCGCCGGCGGGCTTCCTGATCTATTCCGCAGTGCTGCAAAGCATCTGAAGAACTCCTCCGGGTTCGAGCAGTTGCCGTCAGGTGCACATTTACATCGGCTGGCGTGGGGCCCGACCGCTGTGATCGCACCGTGGAACGCACCGAGCTTCATCACCGCCAAGAAGACCGCATTCGCTTTGGCCGCAGGCGCTCCTGTCATCGCCAAGCCCTCCAACTGGGCTCCGTCAGGACCCAATGTGCTTGCAGAGGCGATCTCGCGTGCCATCGCCGAACTCGACGCACCGAAAGCTCTGTTTCAACTCGTTCACGGAGGCGGGGACGTCGGGCATCTACTGGCCTCCGATCGACGAATCCGAGCACTGGCGTTCACCGGCGGCCGAGCAGCCGGTAGTTCCATCGCCGCTGCAGCTTCTACCGATTTCAAGGCTCTTCAACTCGAGCTCGGCAGCAACAACCCCGTGATCATCCGCGCCGACGCCGACATCGATCTGACTGCCACCGCACTCGTCGACGGGTTCACCAAACTCAACGGGCAATGGTGTGAGAGTCCGGGAAGCGTCTTCGTGCCGCCGCACCTTCACGACCGGCTTGTCGACGCAATACTCGACCGCACGGCCGAAATCGCACTCGGCCGAACCGATGACGACAACACCACGATGGGTCCGCAGGCGAACGAGCCTCAACTCCAACGGATGCGGGCTACCGTCGAGTTCCTCCGAGACGTGGGCGGCACGGCCGTCTCGAGCACCCCCGTGCCTGACGATCCCGGATGGTTCTTCCCACCGACAGTGGTGCACGGAATCTCGTCGGAGCACACCAAGACGGAGACCTTCGGGCCGATCCTGACCGTGCACCGAGCATCTACCGACGAGCAGGCGCTGCTCGAGGCCAACGCTCTCGATACCGGCCTGGCCGGATACGTGTTCGGCGCCGACGTGGACGGCGCTCGTGAACTTGCGACCCGAATCGATTGCGGTGAGAACAAGATCAACAGCACCAGCCTCCTGGACCTCGACGACCACTCGACCCAGAGTTTCTGGGGCGGAAGCGGTATCGGCGCACACGGCGACAACGAGCTTCTCGACTTCTTCCGCGGATCGAGAATCGTCGGGGTCGATGCGCCCGGACTTCCTCTCTAGTCTAGGCGGAGGAGGTCGAGGAAATGGGTGAAGCGGCTCGGGTGGGCACCGATACGAGTCGGGTGGGCACCATGGTGGTCGAATGCCACGATACCGCGGCAGTTCTCGCACGTATTTCGTCGCTGGGGTGGAAGCTCGGCGTCGAGGTCGTCAGCCTGTCTACATGGGTATCCGTGACATCGCCGGGAGTCACCGGAATGTCGATCGCGTACCGTTGCCCGGCAACGATCTCCGACGCCATGTTGATCAAGCGTCTCAACAAGATCATCGGGATAGTTCGCATCAAGACGGACCACGGCCCGTTCGTTCCGGTGACACCACAGGTCGGCCTACACGTCACCGCGACTTTCCAACGCGTCGATCCAGTGGCGCTGGTGGCGTACCGGCACGGCGCAACTGTGTGCAGTCAAGCGAACAATGTTCTGTCGGTACAACTCACCACCACCCGATCGATCGCGGACACATTCGTATCTGATCTGGCACAGGTCGCAGAGCGTCCGCTGCGGGGTGAGATCTCGCTGCAGGAGATTCATCTTGCATGACGTCGAAGTGCACCACGGCGATGTGCGGCTACGGACGTTGGCCAGTAGCCGCACATCATCGTGTGATCAGTGAGCCGGGAGGAGGGACGTCTCCTGCTGCACACCGTCTTCTGCGCCGATCTGGACGATGTTTCGCGGCAGGAACACGGCCGCGATCGCGCCGAGAACTGCTGCAGCAGCACCGATCAGGAACGCGATACGCATGCCCTCGTCGGTGTAGAAGACAGCGCCCTCCATCGCCATCGCGATGTGCGAGTTCAAGACCGTGAAGGCGATGACGGGAAGCACTGCGGGGAAGATGCTCTGGAAGACCGCAACCATGCTCGCCGTGGTTGCCTGCAACTGCGGCGGCACTGCCTCGATGAGCAGGTTCGAGATGGAGGCGTAGCCCATACCCATACCGACACCGAAGATTCCGGCAAAGATGATGAGCAGAGGCTTGTTGTCGTGAATGGTGGCCGTCAACGTGAATCCGACTGCCATGAGGATCATTCCGATGATCATCAGCAGACGGGGCCGGATGTTGCGCCCCACGAGGAAGCCCACGATCAAACCACCGACCACCACCATGCCGCCAAGGGGCGCCTGGAAGATCGCGAATCCCTCTGCCGTCACGCCGAATCCGTATCCCAGGCCGAGAACTGCTGGGGTCATCACCATCATCGGCAGCAAAATCGTGAAGACTCCCGATGCGCCGTAGCAGAAACCGGCACCGACGGCGGTGAGCATCACCGAACGCTTGCCGAAGTAGCGCAGGTCGATCAAGGGCTCGCGGATGGCTCGGGCAGAGGCAACCCAAGCCACCAACAGTGCGACGCCGCCGATCAGGTAGGCCAGTGTCGAACCGTTCTTCCAGCCCCAGGTCGGTCCGAAGCTGACGCCGATCAGAATTCCGGCGATGCCCGACCCGAGCAGTACCGCACCGATCAGGTCCAGCGAAGAGCGAAGTCGGACAGTCGATTCCGCCGTCGAAGCGAAGATCATGCCGCCGAGGAGAACCAGCCCGACGACAAAGAACCAGAAGATGCTCCGGAACCCGTGGTTGTCGATCAACCAACCGGTGAGGAACGGCGCCGGGATCGCAATCAAACCCATACCGGAAGTCGCGATACTGACGGCCAAGGCAACAGTTTTCGGCGGAAAAACATCTCGAATGAGGGAGTAACTCAGGAACAGGCAGGGAACCAGCAGACCCGTCAGCGACCGGCCCAGAATCAGGATCGCGTAGCTCGGCGCTATCGCCGAAATGAAGGATCCGACCGCCGCGCCGGCGACAGCCAAGAGCAGGACTTTTCGTTTGCCGTACATGTCGGCGAGCTTGCCGAGCAGAGGAGACGCGACCGCCCCCAGCAGCAAGAACGACGTGAGCAGCCAAGCTCCCTGCGTCGTTTGATAGTGCACCGAGATCGCAGGGAGAGCAGTGGAGATCATCATGTAGCTCACTGCGAGCATCTCGAGAAGTAGAACAATCGACGCCAGGGAGAACACCAGTCGCGGAGTCCACCGCTCCGGTATCGATGTCGGTTCGGGCAAACTGGGAGACGAACCGTCGCTGTGGACATGAGACGCCATGGCTGGAAGATCCTTTCGGGAACACCTACGAATTCGATTGACCCTCTGTCGAATACCGTCGACGGGGGCCTAGCCGGGAAGTGCAATGGAACGACAGCTACCGCTCTCGGCAACGTGTTACGTGCATCACAGCCCTCACATCGAACACGCGCTACCAAATGTTCCGTGGAGCGGGACATTCAGGACAACGACTGATTGGCGTCACAAACTCCAACCTGGCCTTGGATTATGAGCAACGGCAACGATTTTCGGTTCGAACTTGAACGTGGAGCCATTCCCATCTTCGAAATACCGACTACCCCGTACTTGACGATCCCGCCTTTGAGGTTCCCCCCTCGGTGTCAACGTCGGGAATCATCCCCCAGAAACGACTGTGCGCCGTTTCGGTAGCGGTAACTACCAAAACGGCGCACAGGGGCCGAAGGCCCTACAGAACTATGTTCACCATCTTGCCCGGCACAACGATCACCTTGCGGGGTGCGTTGCCCTCGAGCAGAGCGACGATCTTCTCGTCGGCCAGCGCAATCTCTTCGACAGCCTTGCGATCGGCATCCGCCGGGACGCTGATGCGGCTACGAACCTTGCCGTTGACCTGGATCGGGTACTCGACGGTATCCTCGACGAGCCACTTCTCCTCGACTGCCGGGAAGGGTCCGTGCGCAAGGGATTCCGTGTGACCCAGACGCGACCACAGCTCTTCCGCGAGGTGCGGCGCCAGGGGAGCGAGCATCAGCACAAGCGGCTCGACAGCAGCACGCGGCGCACCGCCCGGGAACGCCTTGGTGAGGTGGTTGTTGTACTCGATCAGCTTCGCGGCGGCCGTGTTGTCGCGCAGCGCCGTGTAATCCTCGATGACACCGGAAATCGCCTTGTTGAGCGCACGCAAAGTCTCTTCACCAGGAGCTTCGTCGGTGACACGGGGCTTGCCGGTCTCCTCGTCGATGACGACGCGCCACACTCGCTGCAGGAATCGCGCAGCACCGACGACGTCCTTGGTAGCCCACGGACGCGAGGTGTCCAGCGGACCCATCGACATCTCGTACACACGCAGAGTGTCTGCACCGAACTCGGCGCAGATCTCGTCCGGCGCAACGGCATTCTTCAGGCTCTTGCCCATCTTGCCGTACTCGCGGTTGACCTCGGCGCCTTCGTAGAAGAACTTGCCGTCACGCTCGACGACCTCCTCTGCCGGCACGTAGACGCCGCGGGCATCGGTGTACGCGAATGCCTGGATGTAGCCCTGGTTGTACAGGCGGCGGTACGGCTCGCTCGAGGACACGTAGCCCAGGTCGAACAGAACCTTGTGCCAGAAGCGCGAGTACAGCAGGTGCAGCACTGCGTGCTCGACGCCGCCGACGTACAGGTCGACTCCACCGGGATCGTTGGGGCCGTGCAGTTCCGGACGCGGGCCCGTCCAGTACGCCTCGTTCTGCGGGTCGCAGAAGGCGTCCTGGTTGGTGGGGTCGATGTAGCGCAGCTGGTACCACGAGCTACCTGCCCACTGCGGCATGACGTTGGTGTCGCGGTGGTAGGTCTGCAGACCGTCACCGAGATCGAGCTCGACGTTGACCCAGTCGGTCGCCTTGTTCAGCGGGGGAGAGGGCTCGGAGTTGGCGTCGTCCGGATCGAAGGACACGGGTGCGTAGTCCTCGACCTCCGGAAGCACCACGGGCAGAGCCGAATCCGGCAGAGCGTGTGCGTTGCCGTCCGCGTCGTAGACGATCGGGAAAGGCTCACCCCAGTAACGCTGACGCGCGAAAAGCCAGTCGCGCAGCTTGTACTGGATGGTGCCCTTGCCCTGGCCGCTCTCCTCGAGGCGGCTGATGACGGTCGCCTTGGCCTCGGCAACGTCCAGCCCGTCGAGGTAGTCGGAGTTCACCAGCGGGCCGTCACCGGAGTACGCAGCCTCCGAAACATTGCCACCGGCAATAACTTCGAGAATATCCAGACCGAACGCGTTCGCGAACTCCCAGTCACGGTGATCGTGTCCCGGAACTGCCATGATCGCACCGGTGCCGTAACCCGTCAGAACGTAGTCGGCGATGAAGATCGGAACCTTGTGTCCGTTGACCGGATTGACGGCGTAGGAACCGAGGAAGACGCCCGTCTTCTCCTTGTTTTCCTGGCGCTCCAGGTCGGTCTTGGCGGCAATCGACTTACGGTATGCAGCAACAGCTTCCGCCGGAGTCGTGGCACCGCCAGTCCAGCGCGCGTCGACACCTTCGGGCCACTCGTCCGCGACGAGCTTGTCCACCAAGTCGTGCTCAGGAGCCAGCGTCACGTAGGTGGCGCCGAACAGCGTGTCCGGACGGGTAGTGAACACATCGACGCCGTACTCGCCTGCAGCAAAGGTAACTTCGGCACCGTACGAGCGTCCGATCCAGTTGCGCTGCATGGCCTTGACCTTGTCCGGCCAATCCAGGTACTCGAGGTCGTCGACCAGGCGGTCGGAGTACGCGGTGATGCGCATCATCCACTGCTGGAGATGCTTACGGAAGACTGGGAAGTTTCCGCGGTCACTACGACCGTCGGCGGTGACTTCCTCGTTGGCCAGGACGGTACCCAAACCGGGGCACCAGTTGACCATCGAATCCGACTGGTAGACAAGGCGGTACGAGTCCAGAACCTTGGCCTTCGCGGCCACGTCCAACGAAGCCCACTCGCGTCCGTCTTCCAGAGCGCGCTCACCGGAATCGAACTCGGCTTCCAACTCGGAGATACGACGCGCCTTGCCGGCAGCCTTGTCGTACCAGGCGCCGTGGATCTGCAGGAAGATCCACTGCGTCCAGTGGTAGAAGTCGACATCCGTCGTCGCGAGACTACGACGCTCGTCGTGGCCCAGACCCAGGCGTCGCAGCTGGCGCTTCATGTTGGCGATGTTGGACTCGGTGGTGGTCCGTGGGTGGGTACCCGTCTGCACGGCGTACTGCTCGGCCGGGAGACCGAAGGCGTCGTAACCGAGGGTGTGCAGGACATTGCGGCCCTGCATGCGATGGAAGCGCGCGAAGACGTCCGTAGCGATGTATCCGAGCGGGTGACCGACGTGCAGACCCGAACCCGAGGGGTACGGGAACATGTCCTGCACGAAGAGCTTGTCGGCGGGAACACCGTCGGGCGAGGAGAGCGGACCGACCGGATTGGGCGCGTTGAACGTGCCTTCCTCACTCCAGCGGTCCTGCCAGTGCTGCTCGATCTGGCCGGCGAGCTCCGCGGTGTAGCGGTGCTGCGGAGTTGCGTCGGCTGGTGAATCGGGGGACTGCGGAGACTCGGTCACTGTGGTCGCTATCTACTTGGCTGACGGAAATACCGATAACCAGGGTAGAGCCTGCACGACCCGGGCATACCATCAACTCCACTCGCGCCTATCCTGTATGGGTGATCGTTGTCGCTGTGGTGCTATTCGTGCTCGCTGTCGCCGTCGGTGGAGTTGCTGTCGCCGGACTGATCGGCAAACTCCCGCGCAACCGCTGGGCCGGTGTCCGCACCGAGGATTCCCTGCGGAGCGAGGAGTCGTTCGCCCTCGCCAACAAGGTGGCCGGTCCGACCATGCTCGCGGCCGCTGGAATGTTGGTCATCGGCGGAGTCGCAGCACTGACCATCGGCGGAGTCTTCGGCATTGCCGTCGCGATCATCGCCGTCGTCGTCGCCGTCCTCACTGCCGGTTTCGGTGGCGGCATCGGCGCCCGCGCTGCCGCCGCACTCCCGCAGCAGAGCGGATGCGGTAACGACTGCAACTGCGGCGGACACTCCGAGCCTGTCGCCGAGCCGGTGGCGGAGACCTCCGAGGCCAAGGCGAACGCTGCCGCTTGCGGCACCGCTTCCTGCGGTGCCTGCGCGCTCAAGGATGCTTGCCAGCCGGCTCATTGATTCACGTGAAACATCGCGTGGTCGACCCGGCCGGGGTCGTATTCGGGCTAGTCGTTCCGCTGTTGTGTGCGGTCTTCGGCTTCGTCCTGACAAAAATTTGGGAGCCCCGCCTCCCGGAACAGATCGCGACTCACTGGACCACCACCTCGCCGGACGGATTCTCCACCCCGTCGGCCAACGCCTGGACCATTGCACTTCTGACGCTGCTCTTCGGTGGCGGCCTGAGTGCGATTGCTGCTCTTGCTCCCGCGATGCTGATGATGCGCCGATTCATGTTGGTTGTCGGGCTGAGCGTGGTCGGGCTCATCACGACAGTGAACTTCGCTTTGCTCTACACCCAACTCGATGTCACCGATCCATCCACGACGTCACTCCCGCTGTGGTCTATCGGTGTCGGCTTTGTCATCGGCGGGGTGCTGGGGTGGATCGGCGCCTCGTTCCTGCGTGACTACCGCGTCCGCACTCTTGCCACGATCGAACCCTCGGCCGGGTTGCCGCGAAGCCGCTGCGCTCTCCCCATCTCCGACGACGTCGGATTCAGCACCAAGGGGTCGGTGATCCTCACTGCGATCACTCTGGCGCCCGGAGTCATCATGGCGTTGGCGATGCGGTCACTCTGGCCGTTGTTCATCTTCGGGGCACTCGGACTGCTCGTCGTCAGCCTGGTTCGCTTCCGGGTGATCGTCGACGAACGGGAAATCCGGGTGATCAACATGGGGATGGCTGCGATGACCTACGGCATCGAGGAAGTTGTCGGAGCCGACGTCGCGGAGATCAAACCGTTCGCGGACTTCGGCGGCTGGGGACTCAAGACCAAGGGTCGTCGTAACTACGGCGTCGTCACCCGCACCGGGCCAGCGGTGGTCATCACGTTCGCTTGTGGCGACCGACTCACGATCACGACACCCGGAGCCGAAGACATCGCCGGGTCACTCAATCGATTGGCCGACGCCCGGACTCGGTAACCGCCGAGCCTGAACCGATCGCTTCCTGAGTCTTCTCGAGATACCCACACGCCGCAGCCCTGGCTTTGGTGACATCGCGTTCGGCGATGGCTTCGGCAACTCCCTGATGATGCGAAGACGTCAGCGACGGCGGATGCACCCCTTCGGTCACCTCGTACGTGGCTCGAACTGTTTCGAGGATTCCGGCAAACAGATCTTTCAGCACGGGATTGTGGGCGGCATCGACAACGGCAATGTGAAACGCGAGATCGACGTCGACGAAGTTCTCCGCTGGGACATCACGCTTGGCGGCCAGTTCACGAAGTATCCGGACGTCGTCGTCGCTGCGACGCTCACACGCCAACCGGACCGCTTCCATCTCGAGCGCACGACGCACTTCGAAGACGTATTTCATCTCGTCGACGGACGCGTGTCTGCCGAGCAGTCCGCCGATGTCGGTCCGAGCGCGCACGAAGGTCCCTGATCCGCGACGGATCTCGAGAACTCCCGTCGAGGTCAATGTCTTGATCGCTTCGCGCACGGTGTTCCGGCCGACGCCGAGAACACTCATCAACTCCGGCTCGGTCGGAACACGATTGCCCACTGTCCAGACGCCGTCGGAGATCTGCGCGCGCATCCAGTCGAGGGATTGCTCGTACGCGGACTCTTTGCGAACAACGGTCATCAGCTCATCCTCACAGCATTAGCGGCGATCATTCCACTCACCTACGATACGTAGGACGACCCATGTATTTTCGCACTCTGTCTTCAGGAGGGGCTTCCCACGTCCGCCACAGCTGTCGCCACCGAAGAACGCACACGCCGCACCAATCGACACTTCTACGGCGTGGGCTACGTCCTCACCGTGATCCTCTTGGGCGCGAACATGCCCACCTCCGTCTACGGGCTGTACCGGACCGAGTTCGGATTCACGCCCACCATCCAGACGCTGATCTACGGCGTCTACGTCGCCGGCCTCGTTCCGGCATTGCTGTTCTTCGGACCGCTGTCCGACGCCCTCGGCCGACGCACCGTGCTCCTTACTGCACTCGCTCTGAGCGTCGTCGGCACGCTCGTTCTGGCATTTGCCGACGCGACGGTGTGGTTGTTCGTCGGCCGGATTGCCCAGGGAATCGCGGTGGGCGCGGCCAGTGCGGCGGGCAGCGCCGCATTGGTGGAGCAGGAACCGAAGTTCGATCACCGACGAGCAGCGCTCGTATCGACGGTGACGGGCGCGTTGGGCGGTGCGCTCGGACCACTCGTGTCCGGTGCAATCGCCCAGTACCTTCCACAACCGCTGCGGTTGCCGTATCTGATCTTCCTCGTCGCGTTCATCCCGGCACTGATCGTGTTGCTGCTACTTCCGCGGATCGGGGACGTCACACGCCCGAAGCGGTTCTTCCAAATGCCACATGTTCCCGCCACTGTTCGCGAGACTTTCTGGCTCAGCTCGCTCGCCGTCGCGCTGTCGTGGGGCGCGGTCGGGCTCTTCCAGTCGGTGGTCCCGTCGTGGATGACCAGCCTGCTGAACATCGACAACCTTCTGCTCGGCGGCGGGGCAGCCGCACTGGTGATGATCTGCTCGGTGGTCGCGCAACTCGGCGGAAGCCGCATGGACCCGCGCACGTCCGTCACCGTCGGTCTGGGAATCCTCGCTCTGGGAATGATCGGCCTCCTCGTGGTCGACCTCGTCCCGAGCCTGGCACTGCTTGGCGTCATCACCGTCGTGGTCGGCGCCGGGCACGGTCTGGCGTTTGCCGGCGGCATGAAGCGCGTCAACGCCGCCGCCCGGACCCACGCCCGCGAGAGCCACGGCGGAGTTCTGGCCGCGTTCTTCACCGTCAGCTACGCGGGACTGGCGATCCCGTCGATCATCGCGGGTATCGCCATCACCCTCCAGGGAATGCAGACGGCCATCATCGAGCTGTCGATCATCGGGACGCTGCTGTGCCTGGCGGTGATGGGCTTCAACCTTCGTGGGGCTCGAGAGCCCGCTGAAGCTCGCCGTTATCCTTAGCCAGGTGAAGTTTCTCAGTAGGTTCTACATCGACGGGTTCATCCTCGGCATCATCATCGCCGGCGTGCTCGGAAGTGTGTTCCCGGTATCGGGTACCGCGGAGAGCATTCTGAACTGGGCCACCAAGATCGCCATCGGCTTCTTGTTCCTGCTCTACGGCGCGCGACTCTCGCCGCAGGAAGCCTGGAAGGGCGTCAAGCACTGGCGACTGCACACCGTCGTCCTCGCCGCGACGTTCGTGCTGTTCCCACTGATCGGCCTAGCACTGCGATTCCTGTCGCCGACGCTGATCAGCGACGAGCTCTACACCGGCATCCTCTACATGTGCCTGGTTCCGTCGACGGTTCAGTCTTCGATCGCGTTCACCTCGATCGCCAAGGGGAACGTCGCGGGCGCGATCGTCAGTGCGTCGTTCTCCAACCTGATCGGCGTCTTCGTCACACCGCTGCTGGTGGTTCTGCTGATGAACACCACCGGCCAGGCGACGGTCGACTTCTCGTCGATCCTCGACATCGTCGTGCAGTTGCTGATCCCGTTCATCGTCGGTCAGCTGATCCGCCCGCTGGTGATCGGATGGCTGCAGAAGTACGCCGAACCCACCAAGTACGTCGATCGCGGATCGATCCTCCTCGTTGTCTTCGCCGCGTTCAGCGAAAGCATGAAAGAGAGGATCTGGAGCACCATCACGATCTGGCAGATCGTGATCCTCACAATCGTGTGCTGCCTGATTCTCGCGCTGGTTCTCGGCGTGACAACTCTCGCGGGGCGCAAGCTCGGGTTCGATCTTCCCGATCAGATCGTCATCATCTTCTGCGGGTCGAAGAAGTCCTTGGCAACGGGCCTACCGATGGCGGCTGTACTGTTCGCGGGCCAGCCCGTCGGCCTGATCGTGTTGCCGCTGATGATCTTCCATCAGATCCAACTGATCGTGTGTGCTGCGATGGCGCAACGCTTCGCGAATCGGGATCCGGTCAGCGTCAGCTAGCGAGCAACTCGCCTCGGGTCGCGTCGACGCAGCCGCAACCGCCCTGCAGTTCAGCACAATCGATGGACAGCGCATGGCGGACCGATGCCAAGTCGAGGCAGTTCGCGCCGGTGCATTCGAGTGATCCGTCGGCATGCCGCAGCAAAGAATCGTGGCAGTGATCGACATCCGAAACACAATCCGCGCACTGGATCTGACGCTCAGCGAGCATTACTGCCACCTCTCTCGAAAACGATGACACAGGAATATCATCGACCTCCGACAAGTCAGTTTCGTTCCACCTCGATGGGGTGGCTGGCCAGCATCGCCACGGGTAGCGGCTGGCGTCGTAGCACCCGTGCCCAGACATCGACTCGGGGCGGCGTCAGCACATCCGACGGCAGCGAGCTGATCACCATCCAGTCTTCACGCTCGAGCTCCGAATCCAGCTGGCCCAGAGTCCAACCCGAGTACCCGGCAAAAATGCGGATCCCTTCGACCAGAGGAGCAATGACCTCCGGGTCCGAGTCCAGATCCACCATGACTACCTTGCCGTCCACCCGCCGCAGGCCGGCGACGCCGTCGATCCGCGCACCGTTGCGAGCGATGCCCAGGCAAAGCGCCGAGTCACGCTTGACTGGTCCACCGATGTACAGGGCCGAAGGATGCGCGGTCAGCGGTGACCACTGCGGCAACACGTTCTGCACGGCCGTCTCACTCGGCCGATTGACGACGACGCCCAGGCTCCCGGCGTCGTTGTGCTCGATCATGTAGATGACGGTGCGGCGAAATGCGGGTTCCGTGAGATCGGTCGACGACACCAACAAACTGCCCGGACGAACCTCCGGTTCTATCCAGGCCATTCGATCCTCGGGTTCTTCTGCGTGCGCCACAAGGACATCATCTCACCGACAACTGCGCGCGGAGGAACGAGACACAAGCGTGTTCAGGTCAGACCCGCCACATCGGCAAGTAGTGCCAAATGCCGCTCGAAAATCTCGCTCGCGTCGGTGAACGTATCGCTTCCGTACTGCCCGAACACCTCGAAGTTCACCGAACCGAACAGCGATACCCAGACGAGAGTTGCGCGCACCGCGGCATCCGGCGGCAGGTCGGTACCCAGTTCAATCCGCACTCCCTCGAGGTCCGCTGCCAACGTGTCACTCAGGCCCGGACCCTCTCGCACCGTCAGTGAACCCGCGCGATGGGCGGCGTCGATGATCCCGATCAGCCGGGTTACGACGAGGGTGCCGGGGCCGGTGGTCTGCTCGCCCGGAGCGTCGTAGCCGGGGACGGGGCTGCCGAACAACAGACCGTAGCGGGCCGGCTCCCGGATCGCCCAGCTGCGAACGGCGCGCCCGAGAGCAATGAACTGTCCGCGAAAATCCTCTGCTGCAACGGCATTCACGGCGGCGTCCACTTCCGCGCCCAGTTCCGTGTACCCGTCGACCACCAGCAAGGTCAGCAGTTCGTCCCGACTGGCGACATAGCGGTATACCGCTGAGGACACGACTCCCAGGTCACGCGCGACGGCCCGCAGAGACAAAGCGGCAGCGCCGACGGCAGCAAGATGCTCGCGTCCGATACGGGTGATGTCCTGCAGCGTCTGTTCGCGCGCCCGCTCACGGGGAGTTCCAACCATGAGTCCATCTTGCCCCATTCCCGAGAGCAGCATCAACAAAAGAGAGCACTGCTCTTGACAGCGTTCGGGTGCAGGTGCATTCTTGAAAACGAGAGCAGTGCTCTCAGTTCACTCGAAACAAGAAGGAGCACACCATGTCGAACCTCGAAATCGTCACCGGAGCAGGACCCGTCGGATCCGCCGTCGCACTACAGCTCGCCGAGCAGGGAATCAACGTCCGCATCCTGACCAGGTCCGGCAGCGGGCCCGAGCACCCGCTGATCGACCGCCGACGCGTCGACGTCTCGGATGCCGAGGCCCTGCGCTCGGTCAGCGAGGGCGCCACGGCCATCTACCACTGCATCCACGCCGCCTACAACGCAGCCGATTGGGAGCGGGAACTCCCGGCGGCCGAGAAGGTTGTGCTCGACGCAGCCGCATCCATCGGAGCCGTCGTGGTCTTCCCCGAAAGCCTCTACGCCTACAACTCCGACACCCTGATGACCGAATCCGATCCACGCAACGCCACCGGCGGCAAGCGCGGAGTGCGCACCGCGCTGCTGCGTGCTCGCGAGGCCTCTGCAACACCCACCGTCAGCGTCGTGGCCTCGGACTTCTTCGGTCCCCGCGTCCGCACTGCCCACGCCGGCGAGCGCATGGTTCCGAAAGTCATGGCAGGTAAGAAGATTCGTGTCATCGGTTCCGCAGATCAGCCGCACTCCTTCACCTACATCCCCGATCTCGCAGCAGCGATGATCGCCGCAGCCCACAACCCAGAGCTTTGGAACTCCGTCCTCCACGCGCCCACCGGCCCCGCGCTCACGCAACGCAAGATCGCCGAGGCCTTCGCCCGAGCCGCCGGGGCATCCCCCGCCAAGGTGGGTGTACTGCCCGCATGGGTGCTCGACGCCGTCGGCAAGATCAACACCGACAGCCGCGAACTCGCTGAGATGAACTACCAGTTCACCAAGCCGTTTGTCATGGACTCGAGTGCCAGCGAAGTGCTGCTCGGACTCTCGCCGACGCCGCTCGATCAGGCCGCCGAAGCGACCGTCGCGTGGTGGCGCGAGGAACAGGCTCGCGCCGCTGCTGCCTGAACCTGCAGGTGGGGGCTCTTGACGCAAGAACGGAACGGGTGTTCACTTCTTCACATGGCCTATCGCCGCACTCCGGCAGTACAGGAAAGATTGGACGCCCAACGCGCCCGACTGCTCGAGGCCGCCACGACGGCAGTGGCAACTCACGGCTATGCGGGATGTTCCATCGCCGCGGTGGCCAAGAACGCCGGCGTCGGCACCGGGACGCTGTATCGACATTTCGACGGCAAGGGCGAATTGTTCGCCGAAGTGTTCCAATCAGTCTGCAGCCGTGAGGTATCCGCAGCTCGGGACGCCGGAGACAGCGCCCGACATCTGGAAGGCAACCACCGCTCCGCTGTATCAGCGTCGGTTCGGACCTTCGCCGAACGTGCCATGCGCGCACCGGTTCTCGCCTATGCACTGCTGGTGGAAGCGGTAGATCCTCTCGTCGACGAACAGCGTCTCATGTTTCGCGAATCGTTCCGAGACTGCTTGGCCACCGCAATTCGCTCGGCAGTCGACACCGGTGAGATACCGCCACAGGACGCCACTCTGACGGCAGCGTGCATCGTCGGGGCAATCGGCGAGGCCCTGATCCTTCCACTGCGCGGCGGCACCACCGATCCCGCTGCGATCGACGCCATTCTCGCCTTCACCCTTCGATCGTTAGGGAGCTTCGATGACACCCACGCATGAAGTCACCAATCAGGTTCCGCCCCTGATCGATTACGACGCAGCCGAATACGCGCCGCTTCTCGAGGCACTGCAACGTGAAGGAGCTTCGGACGCACTCGAGGAGGTTCATCAGGTTGGAATCCGCGCCGGAAGCGCGCAGGCCCAGGAGTGGGGCGATCTGGCCGAGGAGCACCCACCCGTCCTGAGAACCCACGACCGCTACGGCAACCGTATCGACGAGGTCCGCTACGACCCCGCCTATCACCAACTCATGAGCACCGCAGTGGAATTGGGACTGCACGGCGCTCCGTGGGTTGACCCGAATCCACACGCACACCTCGTCCGCGCCGCGAAGATGGCCGTGTGGGGTCAAACCGACGCCGGTCACGGCTGTCCCATCTCCATGACGTACGCCGTGATCCCCGCGCTGCGGCACAACGCGGATCTGGCCGCGCAGTACGAACCCCTCCTGACCACGCGGCACTACGATTCGGCGCTGAAAGCTCCCCTCACCAAACCCGGATTGATCGCCGGTATGTCGATGACGGAAAAACAGGGCGGTTCGGATGTTCGTGCCGGAACCACAAGGGCAGTGCCACAATCCGACGGCAGCTACCTGCTGACGGGCCACAAGTGGTTCACCTCCGCGCCGATGTCGGACGTGTTCCTCGTCCTCGCCCAGGCACCGGGTGGTCTGTCGTGCTTCTTCCTGCCTCGGGTCCTGCCGGACGGCTCGCTCAACAACATGTACCTGCAACGCTTGAAGGACAAGTTGGGCAATCATTCCAACGCGAGTAGTGAGGTCGAGTACCGCGACGCTCTCGCATGGATGGTCGGCGAGGAAGGCCGGGGCGTGCGCACCATCATCGAGATGGTCAACATGACCCGGTTGGACTGCACGATCGGCACGGCCACCGGCATGCGCGTCGGCACCAAGCAGGCAGTTCACCACGCGACGCATCGAAGTGCTTTCGGCGCCAACCTGATCGACCAACCCTTGATGCGAAACGTTCTGGCAGATCTGGCGGTGGAATCGGAAGCGTCGACCACCGTCGCGATGTGGCTGGCCGCTCTGACCGACCGCGCAACCGCAGGCGATGCCCACGCCAGCGCACTACGACGCATTTCGTTGGCCGTGAGTAAGTACTTCGTCTGCAAGCGCGGACCGATCCACGCTGCCGAGGCACTCGAGTGTCTGGGCGGAAACGGATACGTGGAGGAATCCCGGATGCCGCGCCTCTATCGCGAGGCTCCGCTGCTTTCGGTGTGGGAGGGTTCCGGCAACGTCGCGGCGCTCGACACACTGCGGGCGATGGCCAAGCAACCCGAAACACTGCAGGTGTTCTTCGACGAGCTGAAACGAGCCAGTGGAGTGGACGGCCACTTCGATCAGGCCGTGCGGGATCTCCAGGCGGCTTTCGGCGATTTCGACGACATCGAATACCGGGCACGAAAGATCGTCGGCGACATGGCGCTCGCGCTGCAGGCCTCGCTGTTGCTCCGCTACGGGCACCCCGCGGTGGCCGACGCGTTCTGCGCGAGTCGGCTCGGAAACAGCTGGGGGAGTGTGTTCGGAACGCTGCCGAGGGGCGTCGACGTCGCGCCGATCCTCGAGCGGGCCACCGTCAAGATCGGCGCCTGACCCACCCACTACAGTTTCCGCTTATGAACCGAGCCTCGAACCGCCGCGAGGCCTGGCAGCGCGTACTGCACACCCTGCGTGAATCACCCGGCCTCGGAAGGCTGGCGCTCGTCCGCTTTTCCAGCCAGTTCGGTGACGGAATGTTCCAGGCCGCGCTCGGCGGCGCAATCCTCTTCAACCCGGAACGCGAAACCGATCCGGTGGCGATAGCGGCCGGCTTTGCCGTACTGCTCCTTCCTTATTCGGTGATCGGCCCCTTTGCCGGCGCTCTGCTGGATCGTTGGGACCGCCGCCTGGTGCTCCTGTGGGCGAGCGTGCTCCGCGGGCTCTTCATCCTGACCACTGCGGTGCTGCTGGTCGCCGGCGGCGGTGACACTCTGTTGTTGACCTGTGCGCTTGCTGCAATCGGAGTCAGTCGCTTCGTCGGGGCAGGCGTATCCGCAGCCCTGCCGAAGGTCGTCCGACAATCGTGGCTGGTGGCAACCAATTCCGTTCTCACAACGGCTGGTTCGGTGGTAGCCGCTCTTGGTGCTTCGGCAGCGGTGGCGATCATCGGCATGATCGGCGCGGGGGATCGAGCGTCAGGCGCCGCCGTGGCCATCGCAGCACTGGGATCGGTGATCGCGGCCCTCGCCGCGGCCAGGTTCACCGCCCGCTCACTTGGTCCGGTCGCCGACGAAGTGGTCCGCGCCAGTGCCGTCCGTTCGGTGACGGCCGGACTGCGCACCGGGGCAACCGCTGTCTGGGAGGCGCCCGGCGTCACCACGGCGATGATCGGAATCGGAGCGCACCGCATCTGCTTCGGCATCAACACCCTCATCATGGTGCTGGTCCTGCGCGACACCTCGAACGGCTCCCAATTGCCTGGAGGGATGGCCGGATTCGGCGTCGCCGTCGGCGCCACGGCAATCGGAATGCTGATCGCGGCATTGATCACACCGTTCCTCATCCCGCGGATCGGTCGCTCACGGACGATCACCTACGCCCTGGTGTGCGCGGTTCTCGTCCAGCTCGTCTTCGTGACCACGCTGACTCAGGGGTCGCTGCTGATCGCCGCTTTCCTGCTCGGCATCGCCGGCCAGTCCGTGAAACTCAGCGGCGACGCGGCCATGCAGATCGACATCGACGACGACCGTCGTGGTCAGGTATTCGCACTGCAGGACACCGTGTTCAACGTCGCGTTCATCGGTGCGATCGCGGCAGCGTCGACGGTGATCGCACCCGACGGCAAGAGCGTCGGCCTGGCCGTTGCCGGTGCGGGTGTCTATGCCGCCGGATTGTCAGCGGTGCTGATCAACCGCAAGAAACGAGAAACTAGCCCTGCTGGGTAGCCCACCACTTCAGCAGTTCGGCCTCGGCCTCGTCACGCTCGAGCGGGCCGCGATCCAGACGTAGTTCCTTGAGGAACGTCCATGCCTTGCCCACCTGCGGGCCGGCCGGGATGTTGAGCAGTTCCATGATGGCGTTGCCGTCGAGGTCCGGACGCACCCGAGCAAGGTCTTCCTGCTCGGCGATGCGCGCGATCCGCTCTTCGATGTCGTCGTACGTGGCCTGTAGCTGCGCGGCGCGACGCTTGTTGCGTGTGGTGCAGTCGGCCCGCACGAGCTTGTGCAAGCGGGGGAGCAGCTCGCCCGCGTCGGTGACGTACCGCCGCACCGCCGAGTCGGTCCACTGTCCCTTGCCGTAGCCGTGAAAACGCAAGTGCAGGAACACGAGCTGTGAGACGTCGTCGACCATCTGCTTCGAGAACTTCAGTGCCCGCATGCGCTTGCGCACCAGCTTGGCACCGACCACCTCGTGGTGGTGGAAGCTGACACCGCCGCCTGGCTCGTTACGCTTGGTATCCGGCTTGCCGATGTCGTGAAGCAGTGCTGCCCAACGCAATACGAGGTCCGGATCGCCTTCTTCGAGATCGATCGCCTGCTGCAGCACCGTGAGGGAGTGCTGGTAGACGTCCTTGTGCTGGTGATGCTCGTCGATCTCGAGCTTCATCTGCGGAACCTCGGGCAGCACGTATGCGGCCAGTCCGGAGTCGACCATCATGTTGATGCCGTCCACCGGGTACATGCCGAGCATCAGTTTGTTCAGCTCGACCTGCACACGCTCAGCGGTGATCCGCTCGATCTGCGACGCCATCTCCTTGATGGCCTCGAAAACGCGATTGTTCAACGTGAAACCAAGCTGCGAGACGAACCGGGCTGCGCGCAGCATCCGCAGCGGATCGTCGTTGAACGAGTTTTCCGGCGCCGACGGCGTATCTAGCTCTCCGGCCAACAGCGCGTCCATGCCGTTCAGCGGATCGACAAATGTGTAGGAACCGTCCGCGCCGATCTTCATCGCCATCGCGTTGACGGTGAAATCGCGGCGCACCAGATCGTCGGCCAACGTCGTGCCGTACTCGACTATCGGATTACGAGAGACGCGATCGTAAGCGTCGGCCCGGAAGGTCGTGATCTCGATCTCCTGGCCGTGCTTGATGGCGCTGATGGTCCCGAACTCGATGCCGGTGTCCCACTGCTTGTCCACCCAGCCCTTGAGCAGAGCCTGAACCTTCTCCGGCCTGGCGTCCGTCGTGAAGTCCAGATCGCCACTGAAGCGGCCGAGGATCGCGTCGCGAACACTGCCACCCACCAGGAACAGCTCGTGACCGGCCGCAGCAAAACGCTCACCGAGCGGGTTCAACACGTCGGACAACGTACCGAGCGTTGCAGTGGCGTCGGCAAGCAGTCGTAGGCGGCGATCAGCGTCGGAGGTAGGGACAGTCACGTGAAAGGAGCTTACTTAAGGTGCGCAAATAGCAGAACGCGCATACGAACGCGATAGACCGCTTTGCGCGGGTTACCGGGCAACGCTGCAACGCCAACTAGTATCGATGAGGTGTCTGGTGCCGAACGAACAAACAGGAGTCGCCGCAACCCGCGGCGTCGACCTGCCGTCGGCAACCCCGATAAACCTTTGATGCGAACCGTCCGTGAAACTTCTGCGGGCGGCTTGGTCGTCGACGGCTGGGGCGGACCTCCCGAACGCCTCTGCGCTGCACTGATCGGCCGAACCGACCGCCGCGGACGCCTGCTCTGGTCGCTACCGAAGGGCCATATCGAACAAGGTGAGACCGCTGAGCAGACCGCGATGCGTGAGGTCGAAGAAGAAACCGGTATCCAGGGAACCGTCCTGGCACCGCTGGGCAGCATCGACTACTGGTTCGTGACCGAAGGTCGACGCGTCCACAAGACCGTGCACCACTATCTCCTCCGCTTTCTCGGCGGTGAACTCTCCGACGAGGACATCGAGGTCACCGAAGTCGCTTGGGTGCCGCTGACGGAACTGCACAAGCGACTCGCATACGCCGACGAGCGCAAGCTGGCCGAACTTGCATCGCAGATGATCGCCGAAATGCCGCGACCTGAGATTCTGCGAACACAGCACCCGAAGGAACCGGACGCCGGATGAGAATGGCTCTGCGGCGGGCCGGTGTGGCCGCTCTGGTGATGGCCGCTGTCGGTTTCGGGCCTGCAACGACGGCCGTCGCAGGTGCAGCGCCGTCCAGCCAGCCCAGTGAGCGCGCCCCGGCGCGAAACACCAACGATGCCAAATTTCTGCAGCTGACCATCGACTCCACCGCACCGACCACGGTGACGACCACCAGCGACCGCAACGTCGTGGTCAAGGGGACGGTGAAGAACGTCGGTGACCGTCCCGTCGAGGACGTCGGAGTGAGGCTGCAACGCGCTCCCGCGATCGACTCCAGTTCGGACGTGCGCGCAGCACTCGACTTCGACCAGGCCGTTTTCGACACGGTCGGCGAATTCGACACCGTTGCCACCACCCTCGACACCGGCCAGTCCAAGCAGTTCACGCTCACCTTGCCGTTGCGGAGCACTACCGGGTTGTCTCTCGACATCACCGAACCGGGCGTCTACCCGATGCTCGTCAACGTGAACGGCACCCCGGAGTACGGCGGTGCCGCCCGACTCGACGACGCACGCTTCCTGCTCCCCGTCCTCGGTGTGCCGGCCGCAGCCGAATCGAACGCCACATCCGGAACACCTAGTTCGTCCGCCACGGCCGTCGTTCCCCCCGACACGTCCGCCCCGATCGGCGTCACGCTCATGTGGCCGCTGGCCGACGCGCCACGACTCGTCGGCGGAATCCCCGGCGCGGTCAACGAGCCCGTACGCCTGATCGACGACGAACTTGCCACCGAACTTTCCGACGGCGGCCGTCTGGACGCGTTGGTCGATGCGGTGGAGAACGCCACCAAGCCCGAGAGCGATACCGATCGCCGCGTCACGGATGCGCTCTGCCTGGCAATCGACCCCGACCTTCTGATCACCGTCGAGAACATGACTCGCGGATACCTCGTGGCCGACAACTCGTCCGACCCCACCGGGCCGTCGCACGAAGGCCGCGGCAGCGACGCCGCCAACCAGTGGCTCGGCCGGGTGAAGACCCTCGCGTCCTCGATGTGCACGACGGCGGTTCCGTTCGCCCAGGCCGATCTCGCCGCGGTCACCTCGGTGGCCAATCCGGAGTTGACGGCTACCGCGCTCACACGGCCGGCGGACATCGTCGACAACATCCTCGGCGTGACCTCACTGCGAGATTTCGTCTGGCCGGATTCGGGTGTCCTCGACTCGGCCACCGCAGAGGTGCTGAGCGTGAATCCCACCACAGCGATGGTGGCTGACACTTCCGTCGACTCGGCAGCTCCGCAGCTGTCGTCGCGGATAACCGGCTCACTCGACGCGCTTGCCTTCGACACCTCGGCGGCAGCGGCGCTGGCCGCCACCGGCTCGGAGCCGCAGGTCCCGTCGTACATCCCCGACGACACCGCGCCGACCATCGACATCGAATCGCGCAGCGCCCGGCGTCAGGACGCGCTGGGGGCGATGGCCTGGGCCGCGCTGACGCCGACGTCGCTGCCGCGCAATCAGATCTTCGCGCCGCCGCAACTGTGGACCGCCGACAGCAACGACGCCACGGCGGTGCTCTCGATGCTCGCGACCCTCATCCGGTCCGGGCTCGCCTCACCTCAGGCCCTGCCGGCACTGCTCGGCAGGCAACCGGGTGCGACGGACGCCGCCACTCTCGACTACCCGGACCGGGCTACCCAGGACGGTCCGCAAACGTCCGTCGTCGAGACCGCAACCACCCAACTTCCGCGTATCGACGGGCTCGAAGCTTCGCTCGTGGACGATCCGGCGGCTTCGCTCACCCCCCGGGGATTCACGGCGCCGCTCCGCGAAGATCTGCTCCGTTCGATGACCTTGGCCGATCGCCGCAACGTCGACTCCGCGTCGGTCAATCGGGCGGAGCGCGCTGCGACCATCCGCGCCGACAACGTCACCGAAGCCGTCGACGGGATGTACCGGGCCGTCAGTGTGGTGTCTCCGGGCGGCGTCTACACCCTCGCGTCGGGGCAGAGTCCGCTCCTGCTGGTGGCGCGCAACGAGCTGCCCATCGCCATCAACGTCGACCTGCGTGTGGAAGCCCCACCCGAGATGCAGATCAGTGACATCGGTCCCAAACAGCTTCCGCCGCGAGGTAGCCGACAGTTGACTGTGCCCGCGGAAATGAACGATTCTCGCAAGCTGGAAGTCAACTTCTCGCTGACCACGACAGATGGCCGCCAATTGGGTACGCCGACCAGCGTGACCGTACGGTCGAATGCGTACGGTCGTCCCCTGGCCGCCGTGACGGCGACAGCGGGAGGGTTGCTGCTGTTCCTGGCAGGGCGACGGCTGTGGCATCGATTCAAGGGTCAGCCGGACCCAGCAGATGAAGGGTACGAACGCTCATGACCGGGAATCCACCCGAGGAGGGTCGCCGCTCGGCGATCACCCGCAAGAGTGCCACGACCCGTTCGCATCCTCGGATGCCACCGTGGGAGCGCGGTTACCCGATCCAGCCGGTCAACCCGGACGCACGTTTCGACGACGCACCCACCATGACCATCCCGGTGATCCGCGACTACCCCCGGTACCGCGAAGCCGAGATGGAATTCGCCGACCGGCAGACGACCACGTCGGACGAGTTCGACACCGACGCCCATGTCCAGGTCGGGGAACGCAAGGAGACGAACTCTCGACTCCTCGCGGCAACGGGTTCCATCGCGATCGCGACGCTGACTAGCCGCATCACGGGATTCGCCAAGCAGTTGATGATCCTGATGGTCCTCGGTCCGGCCATCGCCAGCTCGTTCACCGTCGCCAGCCAGATTCCGAACATGATCGCGGAGCTCGTCTTGGGCGCCGTTCTGACCGCGATCGTCGTCCCCGTGCTGGTCCGCGCCGAGCGGGAGGACGCCGATCACGGCGAAGCGTTTGTCCGACGCCTCTTCACGGCGTCGCTCGTCCTACTGGGCATGGCCGCGCTGCTCGCGACCCTGGCAGCACCCGTACTCACCAAATACGTCTTCCTGTCCGAAGACGGCAAGGTCAGCACCGACCTGACCACGGCGCTGTCGTATCTACTTCTGCCGGCGATCCTGTTCTACGGGCTGTCGGCACTGTTCACAGCGTTTCTGAACACCAGGCAGATCTTCAAGCCCGGAGCCTGGGCTCCCGTACTCAACAACGTCGTCGTCCTCGTGGTGCTCGTGATCTACCGCCTGACTCCGGGCGAGATCTCGCTTGATCCGGTCTCGATGGGCGATGCAAAGCTGCTCACCCTCGGCATCGGCATCACCATCGGCGTCATCGTGCAGGCAGCCAGCCTGATCCCCGCGCTTCGCCGCGAGAAGATCTCGCTCAAGCCGCTGTGGGGTCTCGACGACCGCCTGCGCCAGTTCGGCGGCATGGCCGTCGCCATCGTCTTGTACGTCCTGATCAGCCAGATGGGCATGATCTTCGCGACCAAGATCTCCTCCCACGCCGACGAAGCCGGCCCTGCCATCTACAGCCAGGCCTGGTTGCTCCTGCAGCTCCCGTACGGCGTGCTCGGAGTGACGGTTCTGACGGCGATCATGCCGCGCCTGAGCCGCAACGCTGCTGCCGACGACACCCCGGCCGTCGTGGACGATCTGTCGGTCGCAACGCGTCTGACCATGATCACGCTGGTTCCGATCATCATGTTCCTGACCTTCATGGGCCCGCAGGTCGGTGAAGCGCTCTACGGTTACGGCCGCTTCGGACCCGAACAGGCCGAACGACTCGGCACCGCTGTGAGCTGGTCGGCATTCACGTTGATTCCGTACGCACTGGTCCTGATCCAACTTCGAGTGTTCTACGCCCGCGAACAGGCCTGGACGCCGACGTGGATCGTTCTCGGCATCACTGCAGTGAAAATCGCTTTCTCGGCGCTCGCTCCGGTCTTCGCATCCAACAGCGATCAGGTCGTGATCCTGCTCGGTGCGGCCAACGGTCTCGGATACATCACCGGCGCCGTCATCGGCGGGTACCTCCTGCACCGCAGCCTCGGAAACCTGCAGATGTCCAACGTGGGCAAGACAGTCTGGTCCGTCGTACTCGCCTCGCTGGCCGGGTCGTTGACCATGCTCGCGGTCGACCGGGTCCTCGGATTCGATCAACTCACCGAGCGTTTCGGCGGACCTGGCTCGATGGTTCGCGTCGCCGTCGGCGGCATCCTGATGCTCGCGATCACCTTCACGATTCTCTACTTCAAGAAGGTTCCGGAAGTCCTGTCGGTAACGGTTGCGGTCTCCCGCAAGATTCGTTCACTGACAGGTCGCGCCGAACCGGACACACGTAACAACACCGACGACGACGTCACCGAGCTGATTCCTGCAATCAGAACGGAATCAAACGAGCAAGAACGACCGGGTGCGCTCCCGTACCCTGGTCGTGGGCGTACAGGATCGCAACCCGCGCGTATTCGGGGACGGGCTATCGATGGAGAAGGAGCGAGGGTGAGCGACGACAACGTTTCCGGCAACAAGAGTGCCGGGACTTCTGCCGTGAAAGCGTCCGAACAGAAGTCAACGGCATCGTCGGGCACACCTGCATCCACGAGTTCCTCCGCATCTGCCGGCCAGAAGCCACAGCAGGGTCAGAAGCCACAGCAGGGTCAGAAGTCACAGCAGCCCGCACAGCGACCGCAGCAGGGCCAAAGCCCGCAGGGTCAGAAGCCGCAGCCGCCGGTGCAGAAGGCCGCTCCGCCGGTACCTCCGGTCAGTGTGTCCAAGACACCTTCGGCGCCCGTGTCGAAGACACCTTCAGCACCTGTCTCGAAGACACCCGCGCCGAAGACGCCTGCTCCGGACAAGAAGGCACCCGAATCTCAGAAGACGGCTGCCGCTCAGACACCACCGCCCGCTGCACCTCGCACACCTTCCGCCGGATCCGCATCACGACCGGCCCAGCGACCGATGCCACGTGGACCCAAGCTCATCCCGGGCGCATCTGTCGCCGGCGGACGCTACCGTCTGCTCGCGCCGCACGGCGGAACCCGCGGACTGCAGTTCTGGGAAGCTCTCGACGTCAAGCTCGACCGTGAAGTAGCCCTGACGTTCGTCGACGCCGATCAGCGCGGTGATGACGACAGCCAGTCCGGACCGCAGGCAGTTCTCTCACGCACTCTGCGCCTGGGACGAATCAACTCGCCCGGTCTGGCTCGCGTCCTCGACGTCGTCCGCGGAAGCTCGGGCGGCATCGTCGTCGCCGAATGGACTCCCGGCCGCTCGCTGCGTGAGATGGCCGAGACGACGCCGTCGCCGATCGGTGCAGCCCGCGCCATCCGCGCCCTCGCGGCGGCTGCCGAAGCTGCTCACCGCACCGGCGGTGCGCTGTCCATCGATCACCCGGACCGCGTTCGCATCAGCATCAACGGTGACGCCGTACTGGCGTTCCCGGCGACGCTTGCCGACGCCGATTCCACCAGCGACGTCCGCGGTCTCGGCGCCATGCTGTACTCGCTCATCACGGCGCGCTGGCCGCTCGCCGATCCGTCCGCCGGTCCCGTCGGTGGTTTGCTTCCCGCCGGCCGCGGCGCCGACGGGAACATCGTCGAGCCTCGGGTCGTCCGTCCGGAGGTTCCGTTCGACATCTCGGCCGTTGCGGTTCGAGCGTTGCAGTCGGAGAGTGGAATCCGCACTGCTGCCACCGTGCAGCACATCCTCGATCAGGCATCCGTCGTGAACGACAAGACGGAAATGATTCCGGCACTTCGTCTCGGCCACCGCGAACAGGGAGCGTCCGGTCATGCACTGAACGACCCCGAAGCCATCGAGGCCGAGAAGAAGAAGTCGACGCGGATGCTCGCGGCACTGACGGCACTCGGCGTCTTCACCGTGATCGTCCTGATTCTCCTTGTGGTGTGGGTAGCGAGCTTCCTCTCGGGTGGTAGTAACGACACCCCTCTCAGCGAGCAGAGTTTCGGATTGACCACCGAAGCCACTGCGCCCGAGAACAATTCACCCGCGCCCGCACCGGCGGCGGCAACCGTGCCGGTAGCTGCCTCGGCCGTAACGGTGTTCTCACCCCAGGGCACGCCGGATCAACCGGCAACGGCCAAGAACGCCATCGACGGCAACCCGGCCACTGCGTGGTCGTCGGACTCGTACTTCCAGCCGTTCCCGTCACTGAAGAACGGTGTCGGCCTGATGGTGAGTCTTGCCGATGCCGCCAACCTGAAGAACGTTGCGATCACGTCTGATTCGCCGGGAACCGTCGTTGAAATCCGTTCTGCCCCTTCTGCGAATACTTCACTGGATCAGACCAAGGAAATCGGATCGGGTGTCCTGAAGAACGGTGTGACCGACATTCCAGTCACTTCGGACGGCTCGGGTCAGTATGTCCTGGTTTGGATTACGCAGCTCAGCACCGAATCCGGACAAAACCAGACATCCATCTCGGAGATTGCTTTCACTGCTGCAAAGTGATCGCCCTTGGCCCTTCTGAAACCTACCGACTGGGCTAATATCCGCCCGTGCACAGTTATCGGGGGGGCACCGGGGGCGGAGCCGGAAATTTCGAATCCAGAAGTCTCGAGAACAAGAATCTCGAGGCGACGGATTTCGAATTGTTGACCGCTCATGTCGCGGGCGATCGACACGCGTTCCGTGAACTACTGCTCCGGCATCAGGATCATCTGTGGCACGTTGCCCGGCGAACGAGCTACTCGGACGAGGATGCGGCAGACGCTCTCCAGGAGGGTCTGCTGTCCGCGCACCGCAAGGCCGCGAAGTTCCGCGGCGACGCGGCGGTGCGTAGTTGGCTCCACACCATCGTGGTCAATGCCTGCCTCGACCGGATCCGACGCAACAAATCACGGGCGGCGTTCTCTCTGTCTTCGGAGAACGCGGAGGAACCCCGCGATCACCGCGACTATGCGGCGACAGTGGACATGAGCCTGACCGTCGAACAGGCACTGGCATCGCTGCCGCCTGAGCAGCGTGCTGCCGTCGTCGCCGTCGATGTCGAGGGGTATCCGGTAGCCGAGGCCGCCGAGAGGTTGGGAGTGCCCGTAGGGACCGTGAAGAGTCGCTGCGCCCGCGCGCGCAAGCGTCTCGCCGCCCAGTTGGAGGACTTTCGCGAAGGCGGGAACCATTCGTGAACCGGCCGCGTCCTATCTTGTAAGGGTCCGCACCGACTGCCGAGGGAGGGTTCATGACAGATCCGTCTGTTCGCGTTCCGTCGCCTCCGTTTTCGGAAGACCTACTCGCAGATCTTCACGCCGGGGTTCTCGATTCCGAAACCAGTGCGGCTCTGTGGCCGGTGGTACACGCAGATCCTGACGCCCATGCATTTGTCACCGCCCTTGACGGCGTCACGGCATCACTCGCGACACTGAACTCGCGCGAGGCCTCTCACGAACGGATTCCGAATTCGCTTGCCGAGCGAATCAATTCGGCACTGGATCTACAGGCAGAACAGCTGGAGCCGCCAGCTGAGGCATCTGTCGTGCCGTTCCGGCGGCGCCCACAAGCGTGGGTTCTCGGTGCCGCAGCAGCCGTGTTGGCGGCCTTCGTGATCGTTGTTATCGGAATCCGAGATTCCGAACCTGCCGAAAGTGTTGTCGCTCAACCGAGCACACCGGCGACGCCTGCTGTCGACGATCCGGATTCGGCGTCTCTGCTCTCACTCGTCGGATCCAAAAACCTTGGACCACTGGATGATCCATCCAAACTTGCCGGATGCCTACGCGCCAACGGCATCGACGAGGGCCGGCCTCTACTCGGTTCCGGCGAGATTCGCATCGACGGGGCGCCGGCGATAGTCCTACTCTTCACGGGATCGCAGCCGCGTCAGATCACTGCACTGACTGTCGGCATCAACTGCAGCGATGGGAATCCGAATACGTTGTCGGTCAAGAACATCGGCTGACGTCGACGGTCAGCGCGGCGATGCCGCCGGGAGTAAGAGCTCGAGAATTCTCCCACGCAATGCGTCCGTATCATCCTCGACCGCTATCAGACTCGAAAACATCGCTGCCCCGGCCGCCAATACCAGCACGGCCTTGGCATCGAGCAGTGCCGATTCAGGATCTTCGGCGTTCTGAAGGAACAGTTGCGTACTCGGTCCACTGAACCCGCGCCACAATTCGTTGCGCAGGTCGTCGTGGTCGCGCAGGGCCGCCAGCAATCCTGGCGACGCGGCGCGAACCTCGGGACGGGAGAAGAGCTGAGCACTTCCCTCCACCACCCAACGGATCCAGCCGTCGCGATCGGTGCCCTCGAACGGTGTCAGGTCCGGTGTCGCCCCCAGGATCGACCCGAGAACAAGATGTGCCTTCGACGGCCATCGCCGCGACATCGAGGCTCGGCTGACCCCTGCCCGTGCCGCGATCGCCCGGAGACTGAGTTGATCCCAACCGACCTCGAGGAGCATCGCTCGGGTGACCTCGAGGACTGTGTCGTCGATGCGTGGGTCTCGTGGGCGACCTGATCCTGTGGCATTCATCGTGTCGAATTGTCGGACAGATTGGCAGTAGGCGCTATATCGTCGTAGTTACGAGTCCACTGGCATCGTAAAGATCAGGCCGCCGCAGGAAGTTGAAAATGACCACAGCGCCCACACCGTCGATATTCGAACCCGCACGTCTCGGCCCTCTGACCTTGCGCAACCGCATCGTCAAAGCTGCAACGTTCGAGGGCGTCATGCCCCGGGGAGCGGTCTCGGACGATCTGATCAACTTCCACGCCGAGGTGGCCCGCGGCGGGGCCGCGATGACCACTGTCGCCTATTGCGCCGTCTCACCAGGTGGACGAGTCCACCGCGACACCCTTGTCATGGACGAGCGCGCGCTGCCGGGACTACGCAGACTGACCGACGCCGTCCACGCCGAAGGCGCACTTGCTGCGGCGCAGATCGGCCACGCGGGACTGGTCGCCAACACGCTCTCCAACAAGACGAAGACTCTGGCGCCGTCGACCCGGCTGAGTCCGCCCGCGATGGGCCTCGTCAAGGGCGCGACACTCGCCGAACTCGACGGTGTCGTCTCCGACTTCGAACGGACCGCTCGCGTCGCCGTGGACGCAGGATTCGACGCCATCGAGGTCCATCTCGGCCACAACTACCTCCTCAGTTCGTTCATGAGCCCCAATCTGAACAAGCGCCACGATCGATACGGTGGCAGCGTCGCCAAGCGCGCCGAGTATCCGCGTCGAGTCGTCGAAGCGGTGCGACGGGCCGCTGGATCCAGCGTGGCGGTCACCGCGAAATTCAACATGTCCGATGGGGTGCCGAAAGGTCTGTGGCTCGACCAGAGCCTGCCGATCGCCCAGATCCTCGAAGCCGACGGCCACCTCGACGCGATGCAATTGACCGGTGGCAGTTCACTTCTCAACGGAATGTACTTCTTCCGTGGCGAGGTCCCACTGGCTGAGTTTGTCGCCTCCCAACCCAAACTCGTCGGGTACGGGCTGAAGTTCTACGGTCCCAAACTCTTTCCGACGTACCCGTTCGAGGAGGGCTTCTTCCTGCCCTTCGCCCGTCAGTTCCGACAGGCGCTGAGGATGCCACTGATCCTGCTCGGCGGCATCAACCGCGTCGACACCATCGAGCACGCACTGGATGAAGGATTCGAATTCGTCGCCATGGCGCGTGCGCTCCTCAGGGACCCACAACTGGTCAACAAATTCCGAGCCGAGAGCGTCGACGAGGGGTTGTGTATCCACTGCAACAAGTGCATGCCCACCATCTACACCGGCACGCGCTGTGTGGTTCGGGACGCGCTGGTGGTTCGGGAGGCACCGCGCCCCGCCCAGTGAGTCCCGCGCTGTGAGCCGCCGGCTGTGAGCCACTTTCCAGCGGAGTGCGGGAACAACACCCCTTATCCTGGTGTTGATCGGTACGGCTCTCCAAGAAGCGGAGGGTCTGCACTCACTATTGGAAGGCTCGCATGACCACCCAGCTGGAAAACACGCCCGCGGTCCATGACGTCATCATTGTCGGTTCCGGACCGGCCGGATACACCGCTGGTGTCTACACCGCGCGCGCTGAGCTCCAGCCCCTGCTGTTCGAGGGAACCCAGTTCGGTGGCGCCCTCATGACCACCACCGAGGTCGAGAACTTCCCCGGATTCCGCGAAGGAATCATGGGCCCCGACCTGATGGAACAGATGCGTGAGCAGGCACTTCGCTTCGATACCGACATCCGCACCGAGGACGTCGAAGAGATCGATCTCAGCGGCCCGATCAAGACGGTCGTCGCGAACGGCGAAACGTATGCCGCGCACGCGATCATCCTCGCCATGGGTGCGGCAGCCCGTTACCTCGGTATTCCCGGTGAAGAACGCCTCCTCGGCCGCGGCGTCAGCGCCTGCGCCACCTGCGACGGCTTCTTCTTCCGTGACCAGGACATCGTCGTGGTCGGCGGCGGCGACTCCGCGATGGAAGAGGCAACATTCCTGACCCGCTTCGCTCGCTCGGTCACCCTGGTGCACCGCCGCGAGGAATTCCGCGCCTCACGGATCATGCTCGAGCGCGCCAAGGCCAACGAGAAGATCCGCTTCCTGACCAACGCGGAGCCCGTCGAGGTGCTCGGTGAGAACAGCGTCACCGGGCTCGTCGTTCGTGACACCGTCACGGGTGAGACCTCCACACTCGAGATCACCGGCATGTTCGTCGCCATCGGCCATGACCCGCGCAGTGAGCTCGTCAAGGGCCAGGTCGATCTCGACGACGCCGGATACGTGCGCGTCGCTCCCGGTTCCACCGCGACCTCCGTCGACGGCGTCTTCGCTGCCGGTGACCTGGTCGATCACACGTACCGCCAGGCGATCACCGCTGCCGGCACCGGATGCTCCGCAGCAATCGACGCCGAACGCTGGCTGGCCGACCGCGGCGACATCACCGCCAACACGCTCGACGCAGCCGGCCACACGGTCGACGTCGTCGGCGCTCCCTGATTCATCAAGCTGTCGAACCCAACCCTCGAGGAGTAACAGTGTCGAATACCGTCACCATCACCGACGATTCCTTCAAGCAGGACGTCCTGGGCAGCGACAAGCCCGTTCTGGTCGATTTCTGGGCAACCTGGTGCGGCCCGTGCAAGATGGTCGCCCCGGTACTCGAGGAGATCGCCGGTGAGAACAGCGAGAAGCTGACCGTCGCAAAGCTCGACATCGACGCCAACCCGGCGGCCGCCCGCGATTTCCAGGTCATGTCGATCCCGACGATGATCCTGTTCAAGGACGGCAAGCCGATCAAGACGATCGTCGGCGCCAAGGGCAAGGCCGCACTGCTCAAGGACCTCGCAGACGTTCTCTGACGGCTGGATGAGCATCGTGGATTCTCGCAATCCACAGAATTTCTGAGATAATCGATCGATGTGCCTGATCGGGTCTACGACCAGGCACATCGATCGAATTCGTTAACCGATCCGAGAGGCTTTCACGCATGCACAGACTCCGACACGGCGATCACGGCCCGGCCGTCGCCGAGATTCGGGGCACATTGACGAAGCTGGGATACCTCCATCACGGAACTTCCGGTATTCGACGTGAAAGCGCCGACGGTGCCCACTGGGTTGCACCCGACGCCATCTTCGATCATCAACTCGACAGCGCCGTTCGCGCCTTCCAGCAGCAGCGTGGGCTCCTTGTCGACGGCATCGTGGGCCCGGCCACCTATCGGTCACTTCGCGAGGCCTCGTACCGCCTGGGCGCCCGTACGTTGATTTACCAGCTTTCTGCGCCGCTGTACGGCGACGACGTCGCAGCTCTGCAGGCCAAATTGCAGGACCTCGGCTTCTACGCAGGTCGGGTCGACGGTTTCTTCGGCCCGCAGACCCACGAATCTCTCTCGTCTTTCCAGCGTGAAATCGGGATTGCCGCCGACGGTATCTGCGGACCGCAGACACTCCGTTCGCTGGAACTTCTGGGAACCCGCGTCACCGGTGGTTCCCCACATGCGATCAGCGAAGAGGAACTGGTGCGGCGCAAGGGCCCGCAACTGGGCGGCAAGCGCATCGTCATCGATCCAGGCCTCGGTGGTCCGTCCACCGGCACCATCGTCAACGGCATCTCCGAAGCCGACATCCTGTGGGATCTGGCTATGCGCCTCGAGGGGCGGATGGCAGCAACCGGGATGGAAACCTTCCTCTCCCGCCCGCACAACGCCGATCCGAGCGAGGCCGAGCGCGCGCTGACGTCCAACGCATTCGACGCCGATCTGATGATCTCCCTGCGCTGCGACAGCAACTCGAGCCCGTCGGCGAACGGCGTCGCGAGTTTCCACTTCGGAAATTCGCACGGTTCGGTCTCGATGATCGGGCAGGTGTTGACCGGTTTCGTTCAGCGCGAGATCGTTGCGCGAACTCCGTTGCGGGACTGCAGAACTCACGGTCGAACGTGGGAGTTGTTGCGCCTGACCAACATGCCGACGGTACAGATCGATCTCGGCTACCTGTCCAACGCGTCCGACGTTGCGGTACTGACGAATCCGCGGATGCGTGACACCATCGCCGAAGCCATCTTGATCTCGGTCAAGCGGCTGTACCTACTGGGTCAAGACGATCAGCCGACCGGCACCTTCACCTTCGCCGAGCTTCTCGCAGAAGAACTTTCGGTAGCCGACCGCATTTCGTAGGTCCTGCGGTCGGCACCCGCTCACACTCTGGCGAGTTCGCTGATCTCCACCATTTCGAGAGCTGCGGCCTTCAGTAGACGGTCGAGGGCTTCTTCGACGTCGACTTTCCATTCGTGATCTCGATTGAGTTCGAGACGAAGGCGCGGATAACGATGGTGCGGTGCCACGACCTCGAAACCGTAGTCCTCGAGGAACTCGGCACTGATCATGCATTCCGCGGGTGAACATTCCAGAGCTGCCGTTGCACTGGCCACGTCGGAAGCTGGCCCTAAGTCGCCGCTACGGATACCGAATGCCTCGAGCGCACGAACTCCTCGTCGAACCAGATCTGTCACGACAGCGGCCAGCAGGCTCGGCCCTAGTTCTTCTTCTATGCCCGAAGGCTCGAGGCGAAGGCTTGTGAGAAGCACTGCGTCCGAGCTGACCGGGCTGGTGGGAAATAGTTGCGCGCGCGGGATCATGCGGGGAGGGGCGTACAACGCACTGCCGAGCGGCTTTCCGTCGCGGACGGCGACCTGTCCGCACGAACCCCACTCGAGCATGACCATCGACAGCCAGGCTTCCTTCTCGAATTCCTGATCACAGAATCCTCGGGCGTCGTGAAGCGCGCCCGGGTCCATCTCCCAGAACACGCATCGGCGCGCATGGGCGGAAAGCTGATCGAGGCTGTCGAGTGTGAGAGAGGTGATGACGTGAGTCGACACTGACTAACTCACTCTCCGTAGGTCCCCGAAGCGGTTTCGATGCTCGCCCGCCGCTTTTCTCTTCTCCAGGATAGGCCAGCTACGACAAGTCGGCAGTGGCACGAGAGTTGATCGCCCTAATGTATTGCAGTTCAACATCTTTCGTCCCGGTTCAAGATTTCGAGAAGCTCGGACCACCTAGATTTGTCACAGTGACGAAAATAGGTGGTGTGCCCGGTCATCATGATTACGTCACCAAACGGGCATCCGAGTTCTCTACTTGGATTTCTGTGCTTCCATCATTCCGACGATGCGTTGTAGGTCGTCGACCGAGCCGAATTCGACCACAATCTTTCCCTTCCGCTTGCCCAGACTGACAGTCACCCGAGTGTCGAACGAGTCCGACAACCGCTCGGCCACATCCTGCAGACCCGGCATCACGATGGGCTTGCGCTTCTGTGGGGGAGCGATCTCATTATCCGCCCGGTTGGCCAGAGTGACTGCTTCCTCCGTCGCGCGAACAGACATTCCTTCCGCGACGATGCGCGCCGCCATGACCTCCTGAGCGTCGGCACCCGCCTCGAGGGACAGCAGTGCGCGAGCATGGCCGGCCGAAAGTACACCGGCCGCAACGCGACGCTGAACCGCCACCGGCAGCTTCAGCAGACGAATCATGTTGGTCACGACGGGACGCGAACGTCCGATCCGATTGGCCAATTCTTCGTGGGTGACTTCGAACTCCTCGAGCAGCTGCTGATACGCCGCTGCCTCCTCGAGGGGGTTCAACTGCACTCGATGGATGTTCTCGAGGAGCGCGTCGCGCAGCATCGAGTCGTCATCTGTTTCACGAATGATCGCCGGAATCTTCTCCAGCCCGGCTTCCTGGCTCGCGCGCCAGCGACGCTCACCCATGACAAGTTGGTACTTGTCACCGTGACGACGGACCACGATCGGCTGCATCAAGCCGAACTCGCGGATCGAGTGAACCAACTCCGCGAGTGCTTCCTCGTCGAAAACGCTGCGAGGCTGCTTCGGGTTCGTCTCGATCAGGCTCGGTTCGATCTCGAGATAGACCGCGCCGGTCGGCTCGAGTTCGGTCTCCGGCTCAGCTTCCACCGGAGCCTTCGCAGCCGACGCCTTGGTGGCTTTCGGCGTTTTCGGGGCCGCCTTGGTCGGTGGGGGAGGGGAGGGGTTGCGCTTGTCGACGCCGATTACGACGTCCGCTGCAGCCGATCCCAGACCCGGCGCCGTGGCCGGCCCAGTGGGGATGAGAGCAGCCAAGCCGCGGCCCAATCCACCTTTGCGTGCTTGACTCATCTCACTGCTCCTGGGTCGTCGTGGTGGCAGAGCGGGCGGCAAGTTCACGGCCGGCGTCGAGGTAACTCATGGCGCCACGTGAACCCGGGTCGTAGTCGAGAACTGTCATCCCGTATCCGGGAGCCTCGGACACCTTCACGCTGCGCGGAATCACAGCGCGCAGAACGGCCTCACCGAAGTGCTTGCGTACTTCTTCGGCGACCTGGTCGGCCAGCTTGGTGCGCCCGTCGTACATCGTCAGAAGGACGGTGGAGACATGCAGATCCGGGTTGAGATGAGCCTGGACGAGTTCGATGTTGCGGAGCAACTGACCGACCCCCTCGAGGGCGTAGTACTCGCACTGGATCGGGATCAGAACTTCCTTGGCAGCGACCATCGCGTTGACGGTCAGCAGTCCCAGCGAGGGCGGGCAGTCGATGAGGACGAAGTCGACGTCAAGCTCTGCGAGCACCTTGTCGTTGAGCGCGCCTTTGAGTCGATTCTCGCGGGCAACCATGGAGACCAATTCGATCTCGGCGCCCGCCAGATCGATCGTTGCCGGGATGCAGAGAAGGCGCTCACTGTGCGGGCTGGTCTGGATCGCCTCCGGGGCCTTCACTTCGCCTATGAGCAGCTCGTAGCTCGACGGGGTGCCCGAGGTATGGACGACGCCCAGAGCGGTGCTGGCGTTGCCCTGAGGGTCCAAATCGACCACAAGGACAGTGAGCCCTTGAAGAGCGAGCGCCGACGCAAGGTTCACCGTGGTCGTCGTCTTGCCGACGCCACCCTTCTGGTTCGCGATGGTGATCACGCGGCGGAACGCCGGCTTCGGCAGCGTAACCGAATGGGGATGAAGCACTTGGCTCGCTCGATGCGCGGCCGCCCCGATGGGGGTCTCCTCCGAGGAGATCGCCGCGTAGGGGGCGGTGAAATTGTCGTCGTCGTTGACGATCTGATCCGCACCCGCACTCGTGTGCTGCTTCGGTGTTTCACGTGAAACGGCGGATTCAGATCGACCCGACATTGACTGCTCCTTCGATTGGGAATCGATCACTAGGTGCTCTCATCATCTGTACATTGCTCTCGATTGCATGCGTGTAAATCATCAACGCTGGCGGCGCTTCGGGAGACGTTCGGCCTTCACCACAACAGTGGGGGTGCGGAGAATCTTGGCTCCGCATTCGAGTATTTCCAACTTACCTGCGCCCAACTTGGTGAGCGCCGTACGGTCTCGCTCGATCTCCTCGGAGGCGCTCGAACCCTTGAGTGCCAACATCCGGCCGTGCTCGTGAATGAGTGGGAGGGACCAACGTGCCAGCTTCTCGAGAGGCGCCACAGCTCGCGAGGTGACTACATCCGCGCCGCCCGCTTCCTTCACAACACCCGATTCCTCGGCTCGCCCTCGGACAACCAATACGTCCAATCCGTTGGACTCGATGAACTCCGCGAGGTACACCGAGCGTCGGAGCAACGGTTCGACCAGAGTCACTTTCAAGTCCGGGCGGGCGATTGCGAGAGGGATACCGGGTAAACCGGCACCGCTTCCAACGTCCACAACCGACTCGCCTTCGGCAATCAACTCACCGATGACGGCGCAATTGAGAAGGTGACGCTCCCACAGTCGAGGGACTTCACGGGGACCAATGAGCCCGCGCTCGACACCATCCGTCGCCAGGGATTGGTAATACCGTTCCGCGATCTCATATCTGTCACCGAACACTGCGCGCGCAGTCTCTTGTTCGTCCCAGTCAACCGACGCCGCACCATTCTGTTCCACGTGAAACATCCTCCCGCGTAAACCGCGAAATCAACAATCAAGACCGAAATCATTATCCGCTCTGGAGCCGACATGTGTTCGCTTCTGCACACCGACTCGCTGTGAGTCTGCCGACTCGTTCATTCTTTGGGAAGTATTCGGCCCAAAATTCAAGCGGGGGAGGGGAGGGGTTCACGTTCCACGTGAAACATTGCGCTGAAAAATCTTCCAATTCTGACGCGTTTCACGTGAAACATAGCCGGGCGATCGAATGCAGATAGGAGCGCAATTCTTAGTATCATCACAGTGACGAAACTGCCATGGGTAGTTACATGGATGAAATTCTGACCCAAAAAGACCAATTTTCGATGAAAAAGTCGTTGCAAAAGATCGCCGACGTCGGACTGCAGAACGGACTCGGTCAGTCAGATCCTCTCTGTAGGTCGACTCGGAAAACAGACTTCGATTCCAGATCTCGGACAGCTTCGGTATCTCATCGCCGGTTGTTGCGAGCCATATATCCGTCGGCTTGACACTCCTGTTGCGGGACGCCGGAGGCTTGGCATCACAAACCGCGAATCCAAGGAGCTTCGCATCACAGGATGCGCATGGCGAGTTCGCCTTCGATGTGGATACCGGTGTCGGCGGGAAGATCAAAGTCGAGCAGGGGACCTGCCCGATGCGCAGGATGAATTCCTGCGCCTGGACTCGAAAGCGCTGCAGGATCTGCGCGATTAAGATCCGCGCTTGGTGCAGGAGTTGTTGGACGGCAAGGACTACCTGTTGGTGCATACCGAACCCGGAACCAACAAGATCACCGCTTACGAGTTCGATCCGGGCACAGCGAAGTCCTTCCACCTCGAACAGTCCGGATCCGCCCTCATGACGAGACCAGCAGCAGGTGTGGGCGCGACGCCGATCGCACACCCCGCGAGTCAACCGAACTCAAGGCGGTCCCATGATTACCCCGACGCGGTCCGCAGTGTATGGACCGGAGCCCGTGTAGGCGATGTCGATTCCGGTTTGCTTGGCAAAGTAGTCGCCGCCGATCTCACCCCGAAGCCCGCAACAACATCATCGACTTTGCGTGGCGACGAAGCCCATTCGATGTGAGTGGTCCGATTCGTGTGAGGAGCGCGCAAACCTGTTCCCGCACCGGATGCGATCTCGCCGACCTCGATCGCTAGTCCTCGTCCTCGTACTCCGGTTCGGGCTCATCCACCCATGCCTGATATCCCGGACTCGTCAGACGCAAGTCGATCGCATTGACACCCAGGTGCAGTGAAATGACCGCTTTCGGCAGGTCCCACCGGAGAGCTGTCTTTGGTTCGGGTTCGGCGCTCGTGGCTGTCCCCAGGAGTGCGGTAAATGCCACATCGAGGTTCGTGAACCCTTCGTCCAGCAGCGGGCGCACCACTGTCATGGGCGTAGCGTCATCTGCCACGTCCGTGACGAAGATCGAGATCCAATTCATTCTGTGTTGCCGCCCGAACATTATCGATTCGGACTGACCAACACGGAGTCCGGTCCGAATCGAGGCGCCGGTCTGATCCAATTCAACGACCTCCCATCCAGCCTGTGCGCAGAAGGGTTCCAGGTCGTCGACGGCCCAGGTCCAGTCGAATTCTGCGGCGAGGCGGGCAATCCGGGTGGCGCCCTCGATGTCGACGTGCATGTGCGGATGCTACTTCCTTCGTGATCGTTGTTGATGACGCCCCAATCCGGGGGCCGTCGAAGTGAGGGCTCGCGGGTTGTCGGTCATCGGATGCCAGCACCGAAGGTGACGACCTTGCCAGCAGGCCTGACGACATCAGGTCGGTGATCCATTGTGGCGGCAATCTGGGGCGGAGTTCGAGGGCTCGGGGCAACAACCATCGATCCGGTTTCACGTGAAACGAAGGCCGACTATTCCTCCTGGGGGAGGGGAGGGGCTCACATGTAGTACGGCATGTTGTCGATCGAATATCCGAACATGCACAGTGCACCCCCGACTAACAAGAAGGCAATCGCGAAGCTGAGCATGACCGGTCTCCCGGATCGCCAAGCCAATGCAAGTGGAATGAATACGACGGCGACTACTCCCAGCGGCAACAACCAGCAGAGCCAATACTTCAGACCGCCCGGCGGAAAGGACTGGACTTCCATTTTCTGCTGTAGTTCGAAGACCACGGGCCAATAGCTCAGGCCGCACACGAGCATCCCTATCAAGGCCCCAAGGGTCATCAATCCGAGAGGGAATCCGGAGCGCTCGTTGGACATGTCGACAACGATAGGCAGCGGACCTTCACCGTGCCGCCGGATTCGGTTTCACGTGAAACACCTCTCGGACACAAAAGCGGGCCCCGGAAAATCCGGGGCCCGCATTCGATCAAGGGGGAGTGTCAGTCCTTGAGGACAACCACTCGACGAGACGGCTCAGCGCCTTCGCTCTCGCTGGAAACACCGGCGACCTTGGCGACGGCGTCGTGCACGATCTTGCGTTCGAACGGCGTCATCGGAGCAAGCTCTTCGCGTTCGCCGGTCTCGAGAACACGCTGTGCAGCTTCCGCACCGAGAGCACTGAGTGCCTCGCGGCGGCCCGCCCGCCATCCGGCGATGTCGAGCATCAAGCGGCTGCGCTCGCCGGTCGACTGTTGAACAGCCAGACGAGTCAGCTCTTGGAGAGCATCCAGAACCTCACCCTTACGTCCCACAAGCTTGGTCAGGTCGTCGCCGCCGTCGATGCTGACGATCGCCCGATCGCCCTCGACGTCAAGGTCGATGTCTCCGTCGAAATCGAGAACGTCGAGCAACTGCTCGAGGTAGTCGCCGGCGATCTCGCCCTCTTCGATCAGGTCGTCATCGGAATCGTCGATGTCTACATCCACATCGGTAACCGGCGCAGTGGTTTCGGTGCTCACGTCTGCGTTCTCTCCATCCACAACGATGTCAGCTTCACTGGACATTGGTCGTTCTCTTTCCTGGATCAGCGCCGTTTATTGCGCTTGGGGGAGTTGCCGCGGTTGCTCTGTGGCCGGTTCTGTTTCGGTTTCGACGTGGAACCACCACTGGAACCCGAGGGCTTCGGCTGTGGCTTCTTGAGCGAAACTTCCGGGGCGTCACCGTCGTCGTCGGCTGAATCCGCGGTCTTCAGCGCAGCCGGAGATCCCTTCTTCTTGCTGGGATCGGGACGGGCACCGGGCTTGGGCGCATTGTCGTTGCGGCGAGTGATCGCTTCCTGCTTCTTGGCTTCTTCTTCCGCGTCGATCTTGCGGAAGACGAGGTGCTGCTGACCGTAGGTCCAGATGTTGTTCGACACCCAGTACAGGAGGATCGCGATCGGAAGGAACGGTCCACCGACCAGAACACCGAGCGGGAAGACGTACAGGGCGAGCTTGTTCATGATCGCGGACTGCGGGTTCGCGGCAGCTGCTTCGCTCTGACGGGCAACAGAAGCGCGTGAGTTGAAGTGCGTCGCGATGCTGGCGATGATCATCAGCGGAGCGGCCACGAGAATGATGTTCAGCCGTGACGGAAGCTCGGGAACGTTCTCGGTGACGTAGGCCTGAAGCTGCGCAACCGGCGTCGTGATCGCGGCCGAGATGGGCGCGCCGAACAGACGAGCATCCAGGAACGACTGGACGTCAGTGGCCGAGAAGACGTAGTTCGGGGTGTTGAGGTTGTCTTCGGCGCTCATGCCCAGCTGGCCCATGCCGGTGCCGGTGCGGTTGAACGAGCGCAGGACGTGGAACAGACCGATGAACACCGGAGCCTGAGCCAAGACCGGGAGACAGCCCATGATCGGGTTGAATCCGTGCTCCTTCTGGAGCTTCTGCATCTCGACGGCCTGGCGCTGACGGTCGCCCGAATACTTCTTCTGCAATGCCTTGATCTGTGGCTGCAGTTCCTGCATCTGACGCGTCGTGCGGACCTGCTTCACGAACGGCTTGTACAGAACCGCACGCAAGGTGAACACCAGGAACACCACGGAAAGCGCCCAGGCTATTCCGTTGTCCGGGCCGAGAATGAACCCGAAGACCTTGTGCCAGACCCACAGAATCGCGGATACCGGATAGTAGATGAAATTGAGCACGGCTCTAAGTACTCCTCTGTTCGTCCGTCGGACTGTGACACGCTGCGCGTGCTTCCGGACAGCTATGGCGGCTACCCGCATCACGGTCACGACGGGCAGGGACAGGGTCCCACCCTCCAGAATGCCAGGGGGCACACTTCGCCAACCGCACCACAGTCAAGAAAAGGCCTTTGATCGCCCCGTGAGTGCGCAGCGCTTCGACTGCGTATTCACTGCAGGTGGGGGTGAACCGGCAGGTCGGCATCCTCAAGGGCGACACATACGTCCGGTACAACTCGATACAGAAGATGAGAACAGTGGCGGGAGCGCGACGCACAGCCTTCAACACCGTGATGACACGGGAGGCTCTGGGAGTCTCGATCTGCTCAGAGAGCGGAGTACTCATGGCTCTTCACTTACCGACACCAATAGGTTCATTTTGGTCAGGCCCCCGCGCAACTGCTTGGCCAGTTCGGCTGAACTGGCGGTAGCTGCACCCGGAAGTGCGCGGATAACCACGTCTGTCTCCGGTGAAACCTGTCCGACGAAATCTGCACAGATATGACGAAGCCGGCGTGCGACTCGATGTCGAATCACCGCCGGCCCGACAGCCTTGCTCACGATCAGCCCGAACCGGGGACCGTGATTTGTTACTACCAGCGCCTCTACTTGCTCGCGATCGAACGCGTGCACGACAAGGTCGCGTCTTCCCATACGACGTCCACGTCGCACCGCCACGGAGAAATCCGCGTGGCGACGCAACCGGAACGGCTCAGGCAACACCCCGAGCTCCTGAACTCGAAATCAGATCAGGCGGTGAGGGAATCGCGGCCCTTACGGCGACGCGCCGAAACGATTGCACGACCCGCACGGGTACGCATACGAAGACGGAAGCCGTGAACACGCGCGCGGCGGCGATTATTCGGCTGGAACGTCCGCTTGCCCTTGGCCACGGTCAACACTCCTCGAAGTTCATTGACGCCTCCCGGCGTCATTCAGTGATCGACGCCTTACGGCGCCTTTGGATACAACAGGTACAGAACAATCAGCTTCACTCGTTGTGGCTTGGAAGACCGTTCCGACCTGACATATGTAGCCAGCACGAAGCGATCACCACCAGCGGGTGACCGTTAGAGGTTACTTACCACCGTTGCCAAGGTCAAACCAGCCCGATTCGGAGCCCTCCCGCGGCAACCACGGCGACACGCCGATACTTACATCATTCCGCAGATTCCATTCACAGTGTGCATACGGCCGTGACCTCGAGCGAGGCGGCAAGTGTGACCTTGGCAACAGTTCCGCTACGGACTGCAGGTGACCCGAAGGCAACCCGGACAGTTCCACCGGCGCATGCTCTCGACAAGGCCTCATCAGCACATACGGGCACGAGCGCCGGACGCGACCCCGAATCCCGAGTTTCCACATTCATCCACAGGGCTGTGAGTGTTGACGCATCCCCGACACCAAGTGGCGAACGCCTCGAGTTCCGACAAAGTTGCAGGTAGATCAATTTCTCGATCACTTTGACGAATTTGGTTGACGAAAAAACCGACTCAGTGCAGGTTTGTCCACATCTGTGGATAATTGTGTGGAAACACAGCCCAGGTGGCATATTCGTAGCCTGTTACGGGGTTCTCACCCCGGGTGGTAATCCACCGAATCATTCGACGCCGCAGCCATACGCTCGGCAG
>NZ_JBWWRK010000002.1:0-658201 GCF_056837585.1 Rhodococcus sp. OS5
GTGCAGCACAACGGTTCCTGTCGGTATTCAGCGCGATCTCGCCACACTTTCGGCCCGGCCGACACAAGCTCACCGCGAGCGATTACCGTTCCGAAATGACCGACCGATTCGCCGCCTGGTGGTCTCAGCGCACCGCGCTCACGGACACGGATACCGACCTGCTCTCGGCGTTGGCCGAAGCGTTCACTCGCGCTGCCGGTGGAGATTCGCTACGACGAATACGGGCGAAGACCAGCTGCTGCTCGCGGCCACCCTCGTATTGCTCGGTTCCGCGGTGGCGCCAGCCTCGTCTGCAGACGAGGCCGACGTCACGCCACCGCCGACGTCACATCGCCGACGCCGGGCGCAGAACCGTCGCCAGCGCGAATGAGAGTGAAGGAGCGCTACCACTGGGCACTGCAGTTGGCGGGGCCGGTTCTGTCGCACCGCTCGATCGAGCATCGAATAAGGAAGGTGCTCGTGCGAGGTTTCGTCCTGGACACGTGGAGGGTGTTCGAGGATTTTCTGATGACCACCACCGCTGCTGCGATCGCCCGCCACGGGCACACCGTCACGATCGAACCTGACCTGACCTGACCTGGTAGGACAGCGACGACAAACCTGTGGCGGGCATCGACGCCAAGTACAAAACATCCGCCGCCGGCACGAGCGGACCGAACACGACATGTACCAACTGACCGCGTACAGCACAGCACTCGGACTCCGCGAAGGTCATCTGATCTACGCGAAATGCGACGCAACTTCTCATGCGGTCGACATCGTCGGTGCCGACATCACCATCTACTGCCACGCCCTCGACCTGACCGCGCCACCGGACGTGTTGCAGGCCTCGATCGACATGCTCGTCGAGGCTATGAGGACCCGGCACGGCGATGAATTCTCGATGGTCGGAGTCGGAGACTCGTAGTCGTTGCAGTTCGATGACGGCACCGAACGGACCCCGTAGACCGTATCTGGTTCGCGGACCCCTATGTATGGGAGCACACCGTAGCTGCGCTCGATATCGCCCGTATCTCTGCGATTTCGCCGTGTCGAAGGCTGACGGACTGAGAGGGCCACGATCGTGCCGCGAGTCCTGCCATACTCGATCCGATCATTCGGCGTGGGTCCGTAGAGCCGCACCGAATGATCAGGGCTTTATGTGATTCGGTTTCGGATCATGCTTTGATGTCGCGCAGCCACTGCACTACGGTGCGGGGTGTGATCCCGAGGAGCTTTTGGGCCGAACGTTGCTCGTCGATCACTTCGTCGGGCATCGTCCAACGCGCGTGATAGGAATCGATTACGGGACGGCCCGCGTCGGCGCCGAACAGCGGAATGATCTGCCTACCGTAGCTCTCAGGCTCCTGCCCCTCGAAGGTGACAGGGGTATCCAGGTAGTGCGCGAAGCCCTGGGCGAGGCTCTGACCGCGCAGTGCAGGAAGGGCGCCTGCAGTGACGATGCCTGTCACCGAGTGGTCCGTTAGCAGGCGGACCGCGATGTCGGCCATGTCCAGGTGCGAGATCCATGACACCGCGTAGTCGTCCCGTATCGGGTACCGCAGGATCCCTTCCTCACGGGCGGGTCCGAGCGTGACGGGAAGTAGGAGGTTCTCCAGGAAGATCTTTGGTGTGATGACCGCGTACGAAACTCCGGAGGTTTTCAGCGCTTCCTGAAGGGTGCCGTGCGCTGTGAGCGTGCCATCCGGCATCGTGGTGGGGTAGCCGCTGGTGGAGAACACCACCCGTCCAGGTCGGGCTTGGGTGACTGCTTCTGCGATTACCCGGGCGAACGTGGCCTGCTGATCAGGGCTTCCCAGTGGAAGATGCACGAACACGCTTTGCGCGCCGGTGTACGCGGCGACGAGGGATGCTGCTGAGGTGTTGTCGATGGGAATCGCGGGCCCTGACACCTTGGAGATGTCGCGGACGGCGGCGATGGCATCGTGGCCAGCGGACCGAAGAGCAGACAAAACGGGAGAACCTTGAGCGCCCGTGGCGCCGTGCACAATCTGTGTCATAGCACCCATTAGTGCATGCGATGCATCGGTTACGTCAACTGCACCGATGACCACCTGCGGTTAAGCGTACTTACCGCTCGAGGAGTATCAGCGTGGGAGCGACAAGGCTTGTGGTTTACGCGGCGCGTTGGCCTACTGCCTGCTTAGTGGTGGCGTCGTGAAGTTTCCGTTCGATGATTCGGTCTCTGCCTGCGGAGTTGCGTTGGTAGATGATGCGATCGGCGCTGGTGGGATGCGATGAAAGGTTATCCATGAGGTGTCTGGGTTCATGTGACTCGGACTGGCGCAATGAGTTAGATACCTTCAAACCATTGCATTGTTGAGGTCCTTGCGTTTGCCCGATGACGATGGACGGCGACGGTATAGCCGCAGCGCGCGCTGCATACGCCCGCCTCCAGTCACGACTGGTGCCGACGTACACATGAGTGCAGTTTGTACGGGAGCACACGCCGAGTCGCTGACCATTGGTCTCGCCTGGCATGACCCCCGTCAAGTGACCCGCATGATGTGTGCCCCCAATAGTGCACCAGTGTCATGAGAGCTGAGGGTACGGTTGGATGTCTGCCCAGAGCTTCTCATACTCGATCGGGCTGATGTTGCCGAGATAGCTGTGGCGCCGTTCAGCATTGTGAAAATTGTCGATATGATCGGCCATGGCTGCCGTCAACTCCAGCGTGGTCGACCACTTCTTCGTGTTCAGCAATTCCGTCTGCAACCGCCCCCAGAATGCCTCCATGACAGCATTATCGAAGCAATCGCCGACCGTCCCGAAGGACTCGAGCAACCCCCACCTCCGCAGATTCTCACCAAACCCCCACGACGTGAACTGGGGACCGTGATCGGCATGCAAGATCGTTGCCTCCCAACGGATCCGTTCCTGCGCGGCCATGTTCACCGCATTGTTGACCAGTGCCGTATCAGCAGTCGTGGAAAAGGAACGACCCACGATCATCTTGCTGAAACAGTCCAAAATGGCACAGCAGTAAACCTTCCCGTCACGAGCGGGATGCTCTGTAATATCGGTGAACCACAATTCGTTCGGCCGGCTTGCGGTGAATCCGCGATTGACTCGGTCAGAGAGGGTTTCGACGCCCAGCAGGTTCGGTTTCCGTTTGCCCGGACGAGGTAACCCAGCGATACCGAGTTCGGTCATGATCGCCGACACCAGCTTGTGATTGACGTTCATTTCGTACGTATCGAGGAGTTCGGCCCGGATACGTCGCTTCCCGTAGGTTCCGCGTGATCGTTGATGGATTTTTTCGATCGTGTCGGCCACGATGATGCGCCGTACTCGCTGATTGGAGACCGGTCGGCGGCGGTGCGCATGAAATGTTGATCTACTCAAACCCGTTATGCGACATGCTGATCTACCGGAATGTCCTCGTGTGATCAGTCCTTCGACGATCGCGATCTTCCTTTTGGGGGCACCACCGACTGATCGTCGAACAATGCGCACGCATCGCGAGTCAAGGCGAGTTCGGCTTCGAGTGCAGCGATGCGGGCGCGGGCAGATGCGAGCTCGTCGGACTCGATACTCGGTACACCGCCGCGCACTCCCGCATCGATCAGGGCTTGGTCTTTCCACCGGAACAACGCCGCCGGCGATATGCCGGTTTCCGCAGCAATATCGGCGACTGCGTCACCGCTTCGAAGACGGTGCGAGATCTGTCGACGGACTGAGTTGGGATACGACTTGGGCACTGTGACCTCCTGTGGATCACTCTGCCTCATCTCTCGTATAGATGGTTCACTTTGAGGGGCACGGATCATGCGGGCCACTTGACGGGGGTCATGCCACTACATCTTGCGGTCACTGATCCACTCGGGTCAGCTCCGGGAATCAATCAATGCACTCTAAAACTGGATGAGCCATGAATATTTCAGTTGCTGAGTTTGTTCTCGACTATCAGCAAGGTACACGGTTTCGATCCGATGTTCGTAACCCTGTGGGCCGTATTGCATGGATTGAATCCGACACTGCCCGCCGTTCTTGATACTTCCCAGACCTCGCCACTGGGAGACTCGACAGAGAACTCACAATCGGTCACCGCGTAGTTCGTGAGGTTGTTCTTGTGAATATGCCATTGGTCACTCGCCCCAGGTATCCACGTTGCGAGCATTACCCGAAAGGTATGATCCTCGCCGACGATCTTGTAGATGTCAGGGGAGACCTGGTGTGCCATGGAAAGGCTCGCGACGCTAGCATCGTGAGGTCTTTGTGTTCGCTGCGAATCTGATTCCATTAGTTAGATCCCTCGGTGGGATGCCCACAGAAAATTTCTTCTTTCATATTTTCTCATCCATTCTTTGGTTCGGCAATTCATCATTCTGACCATCAAAGTTGTGGCATTGCGCAACAGGCTGTGACGGCTTGAAGTCTGCAGAAACATGATGAACCGACCTCTATATCAGCGTTTGCGACAGCGATCGCCTTCTGCAGTTCAATCGCTTTAGCTTCCTCGACCCGATCCAGACGGGTAAGACATTCATAGAGGCCGTGCAGGCTCCACATGTTGTTCACTCTTGCTCTTCTGCGAGGTAACACGTCAGGCGCCAGGCCGAGGTCCGCGCGGTAGACCTCGGCGGCTTCGGCGACATGGCCCTGCTCTAGTAGTAGGGCTCCGTAGGCATGACGCACCGGTTGAATCAATGCTGGTGGATCTGCATATGGAAGGCTATCCTCAAGTGCGATCGCCCTTCTGAATTCGGACCATGCTGTCGCGTAGTTCTCCAAACGGTACTCGAGTTCAGCATTAAGCATTGCATCAGCTACTTCCAAGGCTTGCACATGGCGAACGGGCAGGCTAGCGAGGCGAGACGCCGGTACTTTCTGCTTCGCAATCCGAAATTCTTGTTGGGCGCTTGCAGCGTCATCGGTGCGACCCAGCGCAGCCAGAGCGATTCCCTTTGCATAGAGAATTGTAGCCACCGTGCAAGAATAGAGTTCGCGATCCTCTGGAATGTCTAGTTCGAGGATTTCTTCCCATCGGCCAAATCGAATGAGAACGTGCGGTCGCAGTGCGATGTAACTCTCAGCCCAATCCGCCATGTTCGGCACCGAAATGCGGAGGACTTCCTCTGGAAGAGCCGCCTCTAAACGCTCAACAGCCTCCATGGCATCTGCTGAACGGCCGAGCATCATCGCCCCGTACGCCATCGTATGCAAGTTGTGCGCCCGGTACCCGTGGTACATCGGGGAGCGCGCGGCGTCGGTGTCTGCGAAGTATCGATCATCAACGTCAGCAGCTTGTCGGTTCGAATCAATTACGCGGCGCCAATCGCCACAGGCATGATCGATATGGGTCGCCATATGCACTGTGTGTGAGGCGTCCGGGGCCATGCCCCTTAATCGATCCGCAGACGGTTGCGCCAGTTCAGGAAAGGGCGACATCTCCATCAGATGCACATACAGGTGCGGTAGCGCCGGATTCTTCAGTCCCTGGGGTGTTTTCATCACGTTCTCAAGAATCTGCCGTGCCTCGATTGCGCCGTAGCCGATTACCTCTCCTGTCTCAACATTCCATAGTGCACGAGGTGAAACACACATCAGGGCATCGACGTACAACGTAGCCACATCAATGTCCTGATCACCGTGTCGTTCATAGACGGTCCGCATTGCTTCGGCGTATGCCATGTTCAGGCTCGCGAAGTTAACTGTTTCTAGGTTGTCCGTGGGTCGCGGGAATCGCTCACGGATGGCATTGATTAAGTCAAGTTCACACTTTGAAGTTTTGTGCGCTAGGTGATCGACTGTCTCGAAAACGGAATGTACTTCGCGGATTACTCGTCTGGCTTGTTCAGCGTCCATCAGTTGCCATGAGGAGTTGTAGTTGGGTCCAGATGCATACACCATTCCCCAGTACGCCATCACGCATTCGGGGTCATGTTGGGTAGCTATCTCGAAGCACCGAACCGCTTCCTCGAAGTTGAAACAGTACGCCCACCTCAAGCCTATATCGAACCAGCGCTGCGCTTCAGGCGACGATGTAACGATCTGGCGGCGGTAGTCTCCCAGGTCGTAGGCCAGTCCCGAAGTGTCATCTGGGACGGACGCGACGGTTGCCGCATGTTCGTTCACTGTTTCTCCTGTCTCGTGAATGAGCGCATTTGTCTGGATCGTCGTTCGCCTCGTGGCCAAAGTGGAAGAAAAGGGCAATTTGTAGCGGTCACTCTGGGACCTACAGCATGACCTAAGGTGAACCACTTTGGAACTGGATCCTTCAATATGGCCATATATCAAAACAGCATCGCATGGTGGATTTGGGCAGTGTTTGTTACCCCGTTCCTTCGGCGATCCCCGAGTAGTCCTCAGCACTTGCTCGTCCGCAAACTGTGCAACACCGCATTGTTGATGCCGACTGAAGTGGACGGGCTGGCCCATTGCGGCAGGATGGGAATTGCGAAACAGACCATAAAGCGCAAGAAGTCAACAATTCTGTTATTGGAACCGCGCGGGGTCTGATGCCGCTTCTTTCTTGCCAAGGATTCAGATCATGCCCAAGCGTTACCCGCTCGAGGCTCATGCCCCGGTTGATAGCCTGCGTCGCGAGTGTGTACCGCAGCTGATGAAGGTGGACGTGAGCTGGCCGAGGACGGCATTCCCGTCACGGTGACGTGCCGGGTGCTCGAGATCGCTCGCCAGCCCTACTATCGGTGGCTGGCTGACCCGGTGACCGATGCCGACCTCGCGGAGGCCTACCGGGCGAACGCTCTGTTCAGGGCCCATAAGGACGACCCGGAGTTCGGCTACCGGTTCCTGTTCTACGAGGCTCGCGACGCTGGCCAGGTGATGTCCGAGCGCACTGCGTGGCGGATCTGCTCAAGCAACGGCTGGTGGAGTGTGTTCGGCAAGAAACGCGGAAAAGCCAAGCGCCCGGGGCCTGCGGTCCACGACGACCACGTCCAACGCAGCTTCACCGCCGATGCTGCGAATCAGCTTTGGCTGGGCGACATCACAGAGCATTGGACGAGCGAAGGCAAGCTCTACATGTGCGCGTTCAAAGACGTATTCTCCAACCGGATCGTTGGCTACTCCATCAGCGATCGGATGAAGTCCCGGCTCGCGGTCGATGCGCTCGACAACGCCGTCGCCCGCCGAAATGACGTCGCCGGCTGCGTGGTCCACACCGACAGAGGATCGCAATTTCAATCAAAAAAATTCGTCCACGCTCTGGGCCGCCATCACATGGTCGGCTCGATGGGCCGCGTCGCTGCGGCAGGCGACAACGCCGCCATGGAGAGCTTCTTCTCTCTACTTCAAAAGAACGTCCTGGACCGCCGCCCCTGGCGCACCCGCGACGATCTCAGGATCGCGATCGTCACTTGGATCGAAAGGACCTACCACCGCCGACGCCGCCAAGTCGGACTCGGCCGATTGACCCCCATAGAATGCGAGACCATCATGACCACACCAGCCACTCAGGCTGCGTGACTCAACCTGTCACCTGATCGTGCAGCAGACCCAGCTGAGAACTCGCATCAACTCACCAGGCAGCGAGAACGGGCTATGAAACGGTTCACATCGCCTGGGCATGCGCAACGATTCCTGTCCACCTTCTCGGGCATCTCACCGCATTTCCGGCCCAAACGGCATAGACTCTCGGCGCCCGAATGGCGTACCGAGATGGCCGGCCGCTTCACTGTCTGGCAAGAAGTCACCTAGACCGACGCCGCCGCCTGAAAGTGAACGGCAGGGCGGTGTCCTGTAACAGACTGTCCCAAACTAGCTGCGCTGCTGAACTTTTCGATTAACGTGACAGTGCCAACGGGAAAGCTTTGAAGATCTCGCCGCGAACGTCTGATATTTCAGGTCGAGCTATCTCTGTCTTGCCGGGGTTGTACCCAGCCGCACAGTTCGCTTTACCGAATGGTGTTTGGGTCGAATTGGCGCAATTGAGGGCGGGTCGTCACGATGTGCGCGGTGACTTTGTCACACAAACATTCGTAGACGTAGGGTACGTCACCGGGAAAACGCACGAAGTCACCCACACCGAGGATCACCGGATCGGTGACTGGGCCGATTCGCAACCGGCCCGTGATGATGTACACGTGATGGAGGGTACCTGGCGGCTCGCCAGCGCCAGGCCCTGAGAACGCGACCCCCTTGGTGAGCCGCAATAGATTACTCCGAACGTAACCAGATCCGTAGACTTCGTCGAAAAGCCGTTCTGCCCGGCCCTCCGCTGTGGTCCACACATCCTCGTCGCGACGCTGGACGAAGACAGGCGACCCCCACTCGGTGAGTAGGCGCCTCGCCGGCATACCAAGTGCCGCGCCCAGCAGCGCGAGCGTTTCTACGGTGGGGTTGCCCACACCTTGCTCCATCTTCGATAGTGTCTGCTTTGAGAGGCCGGCGCGGCGGGCGAGTTCGGCGAGCGTCAGGCCACGCTCTTGCCGATAGCGACGCACATTCCGAGCCACGAGTTGATTGCTGTCGGACATCCTCACCGTCACTTATAAGTTGCTGTTGTCCATCTTGACGGACAAGGTCCGCTTCCGCAATTCTTATTGTCACGTAAAAGGTTCACTTAGTCCACTAAAATAGTCGTTCATTGCGCGATTATGTGGACACGATCCAGCAAGGTGTCGAAATGACGATGAGCGCTGCAGCAGGGCGTGACAATCGGGCCGCCATCGACAAAGCCGTCAGCCTCCTGACATGCTTCGGCGAAGAGGGTCCCACCGGTGTGGGGGTCAGCGAACTCGCACGTCGCGCAGAATTAAGCAAATCGACAGCCCACCGAGTGCTGGCCATGCTGGAACGTAACCAGATGATAGAACGAGTGGGCACCAATTATCGGCTCAGCACCCGGCTACACGAACTCGGTCGGACAGTATACGCCCCTGGCCAGGAGGAACTGCGGGATCTGCTGATTCCGTTTCTAGTCGATCTGTACGCTGCGACGCAGAAGACCGTCCATCTGGCCGGCCTGTACGGTACAGATGTGGTGTACCTGGCCAAGCTGTATGGACACCGTCAACTCTCCACTCCTGCGCGTATCGGGCACCGCATTCCTGCGCACTGCACCGCAGTCGGCAAGGCGATGCTCGCGCACGACCCAGATGCGACCGACGCAGCAATGGCCCGAGCACTGCGCCGGTACACCAACGACACCATCACTGAACCGATAGCCCTAGCTACCGAACTCGCAACGATCAGGCGAATAGGAATAGCAGTGGAAAACGGCGAGGTCCACCGTGGACTCAGTTGCGTGGCCGTCCCCATCATCGACTCGTCGGGACGTCCGGTCGCGGCACTGTCAGTATCCGGGCCCACCGGCCGCCTCGACGTACGGTCTCACGCTGCAACGCTACGCCGGGTAGCCAGTGATGCAGCGCAGGTCCTGCCAGGTGGACACAGGCGGCTGAGACCCGCACTCCACTTCCACGCTGTCGCCGGCTGATTCCGTCGTCATGTGTTGTCTCAGGTTCCTGGCACGTGGTCAAGATCCAAGTCAACCGCAGTGACCCATTCCGGCTCCTCCACAAGCAGACTCAACTCGGCGTCTGCGATGTCGACATCGACGACGTAGCGGAATCCGGCCGTCTCCGCGGCCGCGATCTCGGCAAGAGCACTCATGGTTCCGTGGCCGGATCCACTGTGGTCAACCACAAACACAACTTTGCGGCACTGGGGATCCGCCTCCCTCACCACGGGAACCATCGCTTGGAGCACCGCGGTGAGATCCTCGGAGCTGGTCACGTCAGCTACCCGGACTTCGACGTCATGGGTAGCGACAGGATAAGCCAGGCGAATCCGTCCCATTGCGCACCGCGCCAGCTCGATCGTCGCTACGGGTTCACCGTCGCGGTGCAAGCAGATCCTCCCTCCGGTGGCGGACCATGACAGTAACTCCGCTGACCAAGGCTGGGAGAAGCACGGACGCTCGAACGACGCGGTCATTGTTACCCCTCTTTCAGGATCGAGCGGATCGTCACCTTCTCGAGCTTGCCAGAGGCATTGCGGGGCACTCTGTCGATGATCTGCAGACGCTGTGGAAGCTTGTACCGGGCCAGCTGGGGGGCGGCGAAGTCGCGCACATCGTCGAGGGTGATCGCAGTGTCGCTGTCGAGTGAGACGACGGCGACGACGATCTCGCCCCATTTCTCGTCCGGGACACCGACGACAGCTACGTCGTCGATACCGGGCATGGCAACCAGGACGCGTTCGACCTCTGCGGGGTAGACGTTCTCACCACCGCTGATGACCATGTCTTTGAGGCGATCGACGATGAACAAGTAGCCCTCGTCGTCAAGATAGCCGATATCACCGGAGTGGAACCAGCCTTCATGGTCGAACGCAGCTTCCGTCGCGTCCGGATTCTCCCAGTACCCAGGGGTGACATTGGGTCCGCGCACGACGATTTCCCCAATGACGCCCGCGTCGACAGGCGTATTAGAGACCGTATCAACCACTCGAACCTGGGTGTACGGCATGGAGATCCCTGCCGAACCGAGCTTGTCGAGTGTGCGCTCGGCAGGGAGATGTGTGGCAAACGGAGCGGTCTCGGTCAGTCCCCATGCCTGCTGCAGCCTGATCCCGTGTTCTGCGTACTCGCGGATCAAGGACGGCGGTACCGGCGCAGCCGCAACGACTACCGACCGCAATTGTGACAGGTCCGTGTCGAACACTCCCGGGACGCGGCGCAGCGCCGCCAGCATGGCAGGCACCACGAAGGTCGAATTCACCCGGTACTGCACCAGATCCGCGAGGAACTCGGTCGGGTCGAATGTCCGCCGAAGGACCACCGTTCCGCCCCGCACGATGGTCCGGATGACGAAGCTGTTCAGTGCACCGATGTGGAACAGCGGTGCACTCGCGTAGGTGATATCCCCCCGTCGGGCGTCTAGACGGGTGTCGACGTTTACCGAGTTCCACCAGATGTTTCCGTAGGTCAGGACGACTCCCTTGGGTGTACCGGTGGTGCCAGAGGTAAACATCAAGAGGGCTGGGTCATCGAATCGTCCGCCGGCGATCTGGTCGCTCTGCGTCGCCTCTGCGAGCAGCGATGACCACGGTTCCCATCCGTGGGTGGCCTCCCCGATAATCGGCACAGCAGGGTCGTCGTCGACGAGCAGGAACCGTTTGGCTGGCACGCTATCGCGGATGGTGTCGACCACCGCTCTGTGCCCAGGTTCCGCGATCAGGGCGACGGCACCGCTGCGTTCGAGTACTGTCTGCAACTCGGGTCCGGCGAGACGGAAGTTCACCGGCACGAATATCGCGCCGATCCGAAAGGCGGCGAACAGGGCGGTCAGGAAGGCGGGGCTGTTCAGGCCCACGTACGCGACTCGGTCGCCTGACCCGACACCACCTTCAATGAGTACTGCAGTGAGCCGACAGACTTTGTCCTCCAAGTCGGCATAGGTCAGGTCCGCGCCCGGATACCGCAGGGCGACGCCGGCACGATTCCAGGCGGCGTTGCGCTGCAAGGCTGTTGCGGGGTTCACGTCAACAGTGAATCCCGAGTTGGCGGGATGTCCGAATGTCATGTCAGGCCTTTCGCTCTCAGAGATGGTCGCCGCCCGCGTCGGAGCTGAATCCACGCACACCCATACCACCGTCAATCGAGATTGCTTCGCCAGTAATCGGTCCGCTCTGCTGACGTGAGGCGAGGAGAACGTACGGTCCGGTGAAGTCCATCGGGTCGGTGCTCGAGTCGTGCAGCGGAATCGGGGGGGGCGGGCTGTCCGGGCCGCGTCTGGCGAACGACGCCGAGATGGACCGCTCGTTCATTGACAGCGACTCAGGTCCGCGCAGATCAGTGTTCATGCCGCCGCAGGCGACACCGTTGACCCGTACCTTCGGCGCGAGTTCGTACGCGAGTTCGCGCATCAGCCCGAGGCACGCGTGCTTGCTGGCTGTGTACACCGGTCCGCCGCCGTTGACGTAGAACGAGGCGTTGGACAGGGTCATCACGATGCTGCCGCGAGTCTTGACCAATTCCCGCCACGCCGCTTCCGCGGCGAGGAAGTAGCCTTTGACGTTAACTGCGAACACCTCGTCAAAGGTCGCGGCGATCTCCGACCCGGACAGCCTGGTGAGCTGGCGCTGGTAGTCCCACACCCCGGCGTTTGCGACGAGTGTGTCGAGTTTGCCGAAGCGAACGACGCTCTCTGCGACCGCGGCATGCAGCTGATCCGAGTCGCGGACGTCCGCCACGACAGCGTGCATACGTGTCGGGTCCTCCGATTCGGTGACGACCTTCTCAAGTTGCTCGAGGCTTCGACCGAGGATAGTGACGGACGCTCCCTCCGCGAGGTAGCGGTGGGCCACCGCGCGGCCGATCCCGGTTCCACCGCCGGTGATCAACGCAGAGTAACCATCCAGCCAGCCGCTCATCTAAGATCTCCCAAGAAGTTCGTTACCAGACGCTCGAACTCTGCGGCGCGTTCGAGCTGGACCCAGTGCCCGCACTTGCCGAATACGTGCATTTGGACGTTCGGGATCTGTTTGAGCATGATCTGGGCGCCCTCGAGAGTGATGGTGCGGTCGTCGCGGCCCCACAGCAACAGCGTCGGGGCCTTGATCTTGTTTAGGTCCTTCCACAGGGCGTCCATGCCGTGTCGCTGGGCGAAGGCGGCGTTGTAGAGGTGGTAGAACGCGATGTGGCTCTCGTCGAGGGAGGCCTCGTACCGTGCCCGAACGACGTCCTCACCGAATTGCTTGTGGTCGAAGACCATCGTCCGGATGAACGCAGCCATCTTCTTCTCGCTCGGTCCGCCACCGTTGAAGTACTTGAACATCTCCTTCTGTCCCTCGGTGGGGGTTGGGCCAGAGGGCAACCAGCCACCGCCGGGCGCCATCAGCACGAGGCCGGTGACGCGGTCGCGCTGAGTCTGAGCCATGGCGATGGCGGCAGCGCCACCGAGGCTGTTGCCGAGCAGGTGGAACGACTCGATCCCAAGGGCGTCGAGGGATTGGAAGAGGGCATCGACAGTGACCTGGGTGATGGACCGCTCGTCGAGGTCGGCCTTGGTGGGCCGATAGCTGTTACCGAATCCGGGTTGGTCAGGTAGCAGGATCCGGAAACGCTTCGACAGCGCGGCCAGGTTCTGGTGGTAGTTACTCATACCGGAGGCACCAGGGCCTCCTCCGTGAAGCATCACGAGGACGGGTCCGTCGCCTGATACCTCGGATACGGCGATCTCTCCGAGAGTGGTCTGCACCTTGTGGTGGAGAAGTTCGATGTCGGTGGTGGTCGCGGAAGTCACTGGAAATCCCATCGGTGTGGATCGAGCCGGTCCGGCTCTCGGTATCAGAAGAAAGTGGAGATGTTCTTCGCCTGCAGGATGTTCTGGTCGAGCAGGATGGTTCGTCGCGCGACTTTCAGTCCCGTGTCGGTGCGGCGCAGCACGTCGGTGCGACCGCCAGCAAAGATGTTCTCTTCGCGCTCGAGCCGGTTGCGGTACATGAGGAATGCCGACCGAACAACTAGATCATCGGCGGTGAACTCGGCGTGTTCAGTAGGGGTGACGTGCCGGGCAACGACATTGGTGACGAGATGACGCGTCCGTGACGGTGGGTCCTCCGCCCATGCCATTCCGGAGTCGAAGCGGCGGATGCGCCAGGCGAGACTGTCCTTGGTCTCGTCGTAGAACGCGGCCTCGCCGCGCGCCGCTATCGACAAGGCCTGCTGGCGACGTAGCCGGTTGGTGCGGGTGGGCATCCAGTAGTCGAGGTCATCGGCCAGCAGGTCTAGCCAGTCGGTAAACCGTCCGTCGTCGAGGAGTTCGGCCTCCTCGTAGTAGAACTGTTCGACCTCGAAATGGGTGTCGCGGTCCGCACGGCGACCGGCTAGTGGCTCGGTGGGCGGTGTTGATTCGGTGGTGGTACTCACGGTGTTCGATTCCTTCTACTGGGCACTGCTGCCGATAGTCGGTCAGCTCAGCCGCGCAACAACTTTCGGAGGTCGGTGGCGGTGTCGGCGAGACTTTGCGGGGCGATCACGAGGCCGCGGTCAATCATCCGTCGTGCCGCGCGGACGGCGTTCGAGTCGTCGACGGCGACGGCCCCCACGACAACGCCCTCGCGCAGTCCGAACACAGAGAAGGCGTCCGCACCGAGTTCGCCCCGGAGGACGGTGGTGTCGGCGTCGGCGATGTAGCCAACACCCTCCACATGGCGGTGGTGACGGTCGGTCCAGAACCAGGGAGCCATCGAGTCCGGCGCGGCGGCGGCGAGGATTGTCGCCGCCGCCCGGCTACCGTCGCGTTTGGCTGCATCCCAGTGCTCGGCGCGCGACGCGAGGACGCCGTCTCGGCGGATCCGGGTGGGATCACCGACGGCAAGCACAGCAGAGTTCGAGGTCACCTGCCGCGGGTCGACCACGATGCCACGGTTGACCTCAAGGCCGGCCGCCTGTGCGAGAAGAGTCTCCGGCATCATGCCGACGCCGAGAAGCACCACGTCGAAGGAGCGAGGTTCGGTCTCGCCAGTCAGGACGGCGTCGACGCCCGAACCTGTGTCGGCGAAGGACTCGATTCCAGCGGTAAGTGTAGTGATGCCGCGGCCGGCGTGCAGGCCATGGAGCCACTCCGCGACCTCGTGGCCGACCGCAGCAGCGATCGGCACGGCAACTGGGTCGACGAGGGTCACGTCGCATCCGAGATCCACGGCTGTGGATGCCACCTCGGAACCGATAAGGCCCGCCCCGACGACCAGAACACGCGCGTCCGGTACCAGGGCAGCACCGAGCCGGTCGGCGTCCTCACTGGTGCGCAGCACGAACACTCGGGGGCTGTCGACGCCTCGGATCGGGGGACGGGCGGCCTGCCCGCCGGTGGCGAGGACGACCCGATCTGCATTCAGCAGTGTGCCGTCGGCCAGCTCGACCCCTCCCTCGGATGGACGTAACGCTACGACCGCAGTATTGGTGCGTAAATCGATCGTGTTGTCGTCGTACCACTGCGCCGGTTGCAGGGAGATCTGCTTCAGATCCTTCACACCGGCCAGGAAGTCCTTGGACAGCGGGGGCCGATCGTACGGGAAGTCGCCCGCGTCCACGAGGGTCAGCTCACCGACGTAGCCTCCGGCACGGAGAGCGCCGACGGTACTGACGCCGGCGATACCACCCCCGACGACCACAATCCGGGTGACGCCGGTCGACATCATGGGGCCTCGTTCGGGAACAGGAAAATCTCGCCGTCCCGCACCTCGACCCGGTGCGGGCACGCGTCCTTGGTGGCCGGAAGCCCGTCCACCGCCCCGGTCTTGAGGCAGAACTTGCTCGAGTGCAGGGGGCACTCGACGTGCCCGTCCTCGACCCACCCCTCGGCGAGGGAGGCGTCGGCGTGGGTGCAGGTGTCGTCGAGCGCCCATACGCTGCCGTCGTCGTCTCGGAGTAACGCGATATGGTCGGCGGTCCCGGTGACGGACTTGTCGATGGCGACGCCCTCGCCCTCGGGGATGTCGTCGAGCGTTGCGACGCGGATTCCCATGGTCATCGTGCCTCCTCGTGCCAGGCGGGGGTATTCATCAGGTCGCGCCAGCGGGCGTAAAATGCGCGACCGGCGGCGTCGCTGTAGAGCTCGCTGGTCATGCCGGGGTGCCGACCGTCCTCCCGCTCCGATCCCATGCCCATCTGGTAGTTCAGCGCGACACCGTTGGTGATGAAGCCATGGGAGATGGCCTGCACCTCGCTCCAGTTCTCTCCGTCGTCCTGCTCGAAGATGCCGCTGGGTCCGAACGTACGAAGGTTGTACAGGCGCTGGGCTTCGCGCACCTCTTCCGGCATGGACCTATCGACAATGGTCCAGGCCCAGACCTCCATCTGGTTCGGCCCCTTCGGGTGCCAGATGCGGATGGAGCCGTTGACCGGCAGATAGGAAAAGTTCGGGAACACCGTCGCGTGGCCGGTGGTGAGCGGGCCCTCCACTCGGGCATCACCGAGCCGCTCCCTCAATGCGTCGTAGTCCATCCAATCGTGCACCGTGCGGGCGTCGAAGCGGTTCTTCGGGTGCACCGGGAACCCGGCGCCGTGCCCGTTCGGGTCGACGTACTGCCGGCCGGTGCGGTGCACGATTTCGTCCTTGGGGGTCTTGCCTGTCGGGGACAACACCATCAGAGCCGACGCGTGGCTCATGTTGACGTGGTACCAGTCGGTGGCGAACTGCTCCGCCGACAGTTTCCAGTTCCCCTCGAGAACCCACTTGTGCACGCCGCCCACGACGACCGTGCCCTCTTCGTCGTGGTCGAGCATGGCGTCCATGTACCACGCCATGTCGCCCAACGATTCCCGCAAGGGAACTGGTTCAGGATTCCAGGTTCCGAAGATCAGCCCGCAGTAGGTCTCGATGTGCGGGACCTCAACCAGTCCCCAGTCCTTCGCATCGAACGACTCAGGGTAGCCCTCCTTGTTGGGAACGCTGATCAACTTGCCCTCAAGGTCGTAGGCCCATCCGTGGTAAGTGCAGGTGAAGTTCCGGGTGACACCGAAATCGGCTCGGCACACCCGCGCGCCGCGGTGCCGGCACGAGTTCAAGTACGCGCGGATCTTGCGACTCTTGTCCATGGTGACTATGACGGGGTCCTCACCCATGTAGGTGGTGAAGAAGTCGCCGGGCTTGTGGAACTGGTCGGTGTGGGCGAGGAACAGCCAACTCGGCGCGAAGATGCGTCGCATCTCCTGTCGATAGAGATGCTCGTCGGTGAAGATCACGCGGTCGAGCAGCCCGCCCTCGGCGTCGACGAGGCCAGAGACGTCGATGTTCCGGGTCATCGTCGCCGGACGATGCAGTGCCCCGCGGGGAGCAGCGGTCGCGGCACCGCGAGGCAGTTCGCAGGCACCGCCGCATGCGCTGGCTTCAGTCGCGGGCCGGATGGTGGAAGTCATGTCCACCACACAACCCCGTCCGATCACAGGTTTCCAGGGATCGTTGCCTACAACGGAACAGTTGCCGAGGGCGTTCCGCAGGTCGGCACACGCACTCGATGGTTCGGCACGCCGTGGGTCAGCATCGTGGTCATGCTCGCTGCAATCGCTGTCTCCCAGAGCCCCACCGACCCCCTATCCGGTCTCGTCGTCGCAGACGTCCCGAAGCCCGAACCGAAGCCCGGTTGGTCCGTTGTCCACGTGGTCGCGTCCTCGCTGAACATGCACGACCTGTGGACTCTGCGTGGAGTCGGTCACCCGCCCGAGCGGCTACCGATCATCCTCGGCTGCGATGCGGCTGGTTACGACGAGGACGGCAATCCCGTAATCGTCTATCCGGTAATCGCCGACGCCGACGCCGGTATGGGCGACGAAACCCTCGACCCGAACCGGGCGCTGCTGTCCGAACAACACAACGGCGCCTTCGCCGAGTACATCACCGTCCCCACCCGCAACCTCGTCCCGAAGCCGGACTGGCTTTCTTTCGACGAGGCCGCCTGCCTGCCCGTCGCCTGGACCACCGCCTACCGAATGCTATTCACCCAGGCCAAGATCACCGCCGGAGACCGAGTGTTGGTTCAGGGCGCAGGGGGTGGTGTCGCCTCGGCTGCGATCAAACTGGCCGCCGCGGCCGGTGCAGTCGTCTATGCCACCAGCCGCCGCGAGGACAAGCGCGCCGAAGCCCTCTCCTGGGGTGCACGTGCCGCAGTCGGGACTGGTGAACGGCTACCTGAACGCGTCGACGTCGTCATCGAGACCGTCGGTGAGGCCACCTGGGCGCACTCGATGAAGTGTCTGCGTCCAGGTGGCACCATCGTTGTCGCCGGCGCCACCAGCGGCGCCAACCCACCGGCCGACCTCAATCGGATTTTCTATCAACAGCAGCGCATTCTCGGCTCCACCGGCTGCACCCGCAGTGAACTCGTCGCGATGCTCAAGATGATGGACGCCACCGCCCTGCGCCCAATTATCGACCGCGCTCTGCCGCTGTCCGAAATTCACAAGGGTTTCCAGCTCATGATCGATGAAAACCTGACTGGCAAGCTCGTCATCCACCCGAACCCTGTGCAGCAGTGAGGAATACAGCAATGACCGCAGCACTCGTGGGCCTCTCCCACTCTCCATTGATCGGCAAGAACGACCCAGCACCCGAGGTCTTGGCCCGTGTCGATGCCGCGGTCGAAGATGCCCGCGCATTCGTTCGCGACTTCGATCCCGAACTTGTCGTCTTGTACGCACCGGACCACTACAACGGCTTCTTTTACAAGGAGATGCCCCCGTTCTGCCTCGCTACCGAGGCCCGCGCAATCGGTGACTTCGGCTCCCAAGCCGGTCTGCTCTCCGTCGACGCCCCCGCAGCGAAGGCAATCGCCCAGGCCGTGCTTGACCGCGGCATCGACTTGACCGTCTCCGCCCGGATGGTCGTCGACCACGGCTTCGTGCAACCACTCGAGATACTCTTCGGCGGCATCGACCGCGTCCCGGTGGTGCCGATCTTCGTCAACGGTGTCGCCACTCCCCTCGGTCCGTTAAGCCGCATCCGCGCACTCGGCACCGCCGTCGGCGAAGCAGCAGCAACTCTGGACAAACGAGTGCTGTTTCTCGCGTCCGGTGGCCTTTCCCACGACCCGCCCGTCCCCACCCTCGACGGCGCACCGCCCCGGGTTGCGGACGCCCTCATCGAAGGCAACCCGCCCACCCCCGAGCAACGGGCCAAGGGCGAGGAGCGAGTGATCCAGTCAGGACGCGACTACGCCGCCGGGACGGCCACGATGATCCCGATCAACCCCACCTGGGACAACCTTGTACTCAATACCTTCGAAAGCGGCCCCCTCACCGACATCGACAACTGGACCGTCGACTGGATGGGCGCCGAAGGCGGAGGATCGTCTCACGAGGTCCGAACCTGGATCGCGGCCTACGCCTCCCTCGCCGCCACCGGCACATACACGATGAATTCCCGCTTCTACGAACCGATTCCCGAGTGGATCGCTGGATTCTCCGTCACCACCGCAAGCCTAATGTGACAATTAGGTTTGTATGAGGCACGGACGTTAGTTACGCGATGCCGGGCGATAAGCGGCGGGCGGTCTTCCTCCGCGTGCCGAATGCGGACGGTGGTAATTGTAGTGAACATTCCAGACTTCGATGCCCTGTCGGCGCGGGTTCATCCAGTGGCACTACAGACTCACGGAGCCAGTGGTGACGGTGGGCAGTCGCGGTCTGCGCTCGTAATGCTTGCGCCGCCTTCGGCGACTCGCTCACAGCAGATATCTCGACCGTTGCTACAGGAAAGCTGGGAGGGCCATAAGAGGAATCGAGTGAAACCCACATCGACGACACCTAGTTCTGCGCGCGGGTGCAGAAGTTCTTCGGAATAGAGACGCCTGCGAGGCGCCGGTGCACGATCAACGACACATTAGGCGTTCCGGCAGGGGTGATGTTCCGCACGGGGAGGAACACCTACTGCAGATGGGTTGCTACGTGCGACACAATGAAGTTACTACTCCCAGAGGCTCAACGTCGCGTACGGGCGACTTTTGGTTTCCAGCAGCAGCATTCAAGTAATCTGCACCGATTGACTATTCGAATCTATGCACTTGTACGGATTCCTCAATTGAGGTTAGAAGGTGAAAGTTCAGTGACACGAATTACCATTGGGTCAGCCAGTCAATGGTCCGATGCGATCGCCTCGGAGATAGTGCCTCTTGGTGTGCTCGAGACGTCCACATCGTTCACGGCCTCGATTGACCGCCGCGACCTTGCCGCTGACGTTCGAATCACGCGTGTCTCGTCAGGGGCCAATTCCATCGCACGATCGTCACGCCACATCACCTCATCCGACGACGGATTCGCAATCTTTCATCTGAATATCCGTGGGGCGGGGAAGGTCTCGCAGCACGGGCGCGACTGCGAAATACACGGTCTGAGCTCGACACTCTATACCACCGATCTGCCTTCTCGTTTTCTTTTCTCCGCAGATTACGAGTGCCTACTGGTGCAGTTACCCCGAGAGCTTCTTCCCATCAGCGGGACGGAACTTCAAGGTTTTTCAGTACGTCCCATTGTCGGTGAGCCCCTGCTTCGGATCCTTCTGAGCGTCGTTGACGAATCCCATCATGAGCTCCCACACATGGGCTGTACCCATCGGCGTGTCCTGTCTTCGACTGTCCTGGACCTCATCACCTCACTGCTCGTTGCGGACCGCGCTCAAGAAGACAAAATGCCTGATGCTCTTCTTCTTGAAATGCGTCACTGTGTTGAACGCAATCTTGACGATCCCGAGTTCAATCTTTCCGCGCTTGCGAAAAATTTCCATGTCTCCACACGGATGGTGCATAAGATCTTTGCGCAGTCCGGCGAAACTCCAGGACATTCGATCTTGGCGGCCCGATTATCGAAAGCTAAGCAGATTTTGCGTCAAACGAGTTTGCCGATTCAGGCAATAGCTGCGCAGTGTGGATTCAGAGAATATTCAACATTCACGCGCGCATTCAGGCGTGATTCAGGTATGTCTCCGAGTGAATGGCGCGCGGATCAGCGGACGGTTTCCCATTTACACAATCGTCTACACAATAGTGAATCCCTCTGACTTTGCCTTAATCGCATGGATGTCCGCCAGAGGGATTCGTCACCTATGCTATTTGATCAGAATACTGCTTCCACCGAGGCTAAGGTCTCCTCGGCGGTCGGGGCCTCAGTGTCGATGTAGGTTTCGTTCGACTCCCCACACTGATTAACAGCGCGTCGCTTCGTTACATCGATCGTGAAGCTGTAAACGTCGGGGCGACTGTAGTGGCCTGCCGGATCAGTAAGATAGTTTGCCAGTTCGATGATGCCCATCTCAAGATCGGCGTATACGATACCCTCCATTTCCGACGACAGCGGTTCAGTCAGGCGACTGCCGTCCGGCCCGAAGATGCAGGCACCCCCGCCGCCATTGAACTCCGGAAACCGCACGCCGTACCGATTGAACGCGGCCCTGCCGTGATCGGTAAGCGTCTGCGTCGCCATCAGAACAAAGGCACCTGCTTCAAGAGCATAGGTACGGTTGGCGGATTGGATGACGTCCGACGTCATAGTGTTGCCGCCGAAAAGGTCCAACTGCGGCCAGGATGCGATGTGAATCTGCTCCCCTGCACCGATCATCGCCATCTTGTTGAAAGGCTGCAGGTGCTCCCAGCACATCAATGCGCCAACCTTCCCAACTGCAGTATCGACCACCTGGAGATCGCTGCCGTCGCCCTGGCCGAAGAGCGTCCGTTCGCGATGGGTGGGCTTGAGTTTGCGTCGCGCGATTTGGAGCTCTCCGGTGTTGGAGATGAGGGCCTGCGCCATGTAAGTGGAGCGTCCCCCGCGTTCCGAGAAGCCAACTCCGACAATGATGTTGTTGTCTGCGGCAGCCTTGCGCAACCTGCTCATTTCCGGACCGTCAACAGCGATGGAACTCGCGCGGTACTCCGCGACGAACGGCATTTCCTCGTCGATGCTGGTGTACATCAGGAAAGCCGGATAGCCCGGTATCCAGGTTTCAGGGAATGCGATGATCTCAGCGCCCTGTGCCGCTGCCTCTTCGATTAGGGTGACCGTCTTGTCGACAGTAGCCGCTGCATCGAACCAAATTGGCTCTGCCTGAACAGCGGCGGCGCGAACCACATCTTTCATTTTGAGCTCCTCATTACTGGTATTTGTGGTGGTTTCACGATGCTAGAAGCCCTTTAGCTGGGGGTCTGTGCATTTCGTGCACATCTTCAGTGCATTTCCCGCTTGATTCTCAGCACACGCCCAATGGAGCAATCGGCCGCGCCAATCGCTCGGTCAGCGACCTGACGTTGCAACAGCGCGGCGAGGTATTCCTCGTGGGACCAGTTCTCGTCCCGCGCCTGGGCGGCGAGGTCTTCCCAGGTCGCTCCGATGGTCGGGGTTTTCAGTACGCGGGTGAGGTAGGCGATCATCGACGGCAACCCATCGGATGGCCCTGCCGGCTTGGTTGGGGTTGTGGTCTTCGAATTGGTGGAGGTAGCCACTTACGTTCTCGCTTTCGCTGTGGGAGTGGAGAAATCGACCCCGAACAGGGCGTCGTAGTCAGGCAGGGCACGCAAGGCGACTCGGTGCCCGTCGAGATGGTGACGGTCGGCGTCACGGCGGCGTCGCTGGTCGGCGGTGAACTGTTGCCGCAACTGTGCGGCCGCCTGGACGTGTGCCGGATCGGTGACCACGGCATGTTTCGCCCAGGACCGCCGGTGGGACGCGACGACCTGTCCCTCACAGGTGACCACCACCTCGTTCGGTGATGCAGCGACGTCGACGAACCTGCCGATCACTCGCGGGTCGACGGAGTAGTCGACCGCGTCCATCCTGACGTAATAGTCACGGGCCAAACGGATTCGGTGGTGCAGTCCGACCGGCGGGTTCACGGGTGGCAGCGGAAGCATCGCCGAATAGTCTGTGTCGAGCAGATCGATCGGGCGTCCCCCGGTCGAGCGAACCGTCCGAGAGTTCGCACGTTCGAGCCAGTCGCCGAGCTGGTCGTTGAAGTCGTCGGGTGATGCGAACCGGCGGCCAGGCAGAAACGAGGTCTCGAGGTAACCGTTGTGCCGTTCTACCATGCCCTTGTACTCGGGGTCCCGCGGTGGAGCGAGTTTGATCTGCGTGGCCAGCGTTCCCGCGAATGCCACCGCCGCAGTGGTCACCTTTCCGGTACCACCGATCGCCGACTCCCTATCCCACAGCAGTGTTTTGGTCACTCGACCGACCTGTGAGATGGAGGTCCACATGCCCGAGAGGATGTCTCCGCCCTGCCTCGACGGAATCATCGATGCGGTCGTGAACCGCGAGAACGCCAACGTCATCACCAACACAGGCAGGATTCGTTCCTGCCCGGCTGCGACCGGGATTCTCGTCTCCGGGAACCAGAGATCGCATTGGGTGAGTTGACCCGGCTCGTAGGTGATTCGGTCGGCGGGATCGATTCCCTGGTACTCCGGCCGGATCTGTCGCACCCGATCCTTGAGTGTGGTCAGCGAGTGTTCCCAGCCGATCCGTTCGGCGATCACCGTCGCCGGCATCCGCGGATACTCGGACAGCAATTGCCGGATCTATAGCTCGACTCCATCGGCGAGTGAGCCGCGTTCCCGACTCGGCGGGCCCTGCGCACGTAGCGCGGTGCACACGGTGTTCCGGGCGAAACGACGAATTCAGGGCATTGTTTCTCCGAGGATTCGCTCGATTTCTCGTATCGATTCTCCGCGGCGGTGGAGATCCCAGATCAGGTTCGCTTGCTCCACTGTGAATCCCGATGCCTTGCTGCCCATCCACGCCTCCACGGTCACGCATCATCTCACCAGTAGTGATGCGTTGACGTGTTGAGACCAAGCCCGATTCCGCGAGCGCACGCTCACACACACCAGCTTTCCGTACAGTTTTCGACATCTGGTCGGTGCAGGAGAATCCTGCTAGCTTCCACGCCGGACCGGCAAGGATGGGATCCGCGCAGGATATCGGGCTCTTCCGGATCTGGAGTGCATGAGATTGATCTGACTGTGATCGAGTGAGGCACAAGATGTAGAGGGCCCTGTGCTGCGAGGATGAAGGTTCTCTACGCCTTCCTCGACCACCACAGGACCCATATTGCAGACTACCGACCTTGTCGCCGATACCATCTGCCGAACCGTCGAACTCGGTGTCACCATTACCGGCGCCGCCATCGGCGAAAAATTCACTCACATCGACTGTCGGCCTGTCACCGAAGATCCGACGTGCCCGAAGTGCCAGCAACCCGGGCGGCTGCGTGACCACGTCACCCGTGTCCTCACCGACTTGCCGATCGTCGGTCATCCCACCCGCCTGCACCTGCGACTGTCGCGGTTCACCTGCAACGATCCCGGCTGTGACGTGTCGGTGTTTCGCCAGCGCATCGACCGGGTTGCGGCGCCGAAGGCTGCCATCACCCGGCGGACCACCAGGTGGATCCTGCACTGCCTCGCGGTCGACAAGATGTCGGTCTCGGCGGTGGCCAAGGCGTTGGGTGTGGGTTGGGACGTGGTCAATGCCCTGGCCGTCTCCGCTGTGAAGCATCTTGTCCACGAGCAGTCCGGGCATCTCGACGGGGTGCGGATCCTCGGAGTGGACGAGCACAAATGGAAACACGTTCGCGGACAAGGTGACCCGAGTTTCGTCACCGTGATCGTCGACCTCACCCCGGTCATCGACGGCACCGGTCCCGCCCGGTTGCTCGACATGGTCGCAGGTCGTTCCAGTGCCGCGCTGAGCACCTGGCTCGGTGCACGCGATCAGGCATTTCGAGACCGGGTGAAGATCGTCTCGATGGATGGGTTCTCCGGCTACCACTCGGCAGCGAAGGACGTATTGCCGCAGGCACGGACGGTGATGGACCCATTTCATGTCGTGCACTTGGCTGCCGAGAAGCTCACCGTGTGCCGTCAACGCGTCCAACAGGAGACCCTCGGCCACCGCGGTCGGTCCGGTGACCCGCTCTACGGCATCAAGCGAGTTCTGCTGACCCGCAAGAAGTTGCGCACCGACACGCAGAACGAGCGGCTCGCAGCTGCGTTCGCGGACGAGAACCACATCGATGTCGAGGTCACCGAACACATCTACCAGGACCTGGTCGCTGCCTACGCCACCTCGGATAAGCAAGCCGGGAAACTCGCCATGTTCAAGACATTGAAACGCATCAAATCCGGTGTCCCGAAGGAACTTGCAGAGCTGGCTCAGCTCGGTCGCAGCCTCTGGAAACACAGGAAGGAGATCCTGGCCTCTTTCGACACCGGCGCATCCAACGGTCCTGTCGAGGCGATCAACGGACGCCTCGAACACCTCCGCGGTATCGCGTTAGGTTTCCGCAACCTCGACCACTACATCTTGCGGTCACTGATCCACTCCGGCCAACTCAGGGAACGAATCAACGCACTCTAAAACCGGAAGGGCCGGATATCGATTGCAGGGCAGGGAATTTCGGATTCGCTTCCACGATCTCGGCCGCAGCGCGATCAAAGGACCGGCGCCCTCGTATTTCGCCCCCCCAACGACGCCGTTCCCACAAACCCCTTCACCTCATAGCCCTCGGTGAACGTAAATAGAGCCGGGACCGTGAAACCACGATCGGTCAAAACGTCCTCCACCTCCGAACCGTCGACAGAGACAGATTTCCCTTCGTCACTGCCACAGGCGCCCGATCCGAGCGCCACTGCTACCGCAGCGACAATGCCTGAATCGCACCGAGTTCAGCGGAGGCTCGACTATCTGGTTCCAGCCTCAGCGAGGACCGGTACCTCACGGTAGTCGACCGCCGGGTGGTTCGACCAGTAGGCGGCCTCATACTCGACAGGTGGGACGTGGTCGATCTCGCCATGCAAGCGGCGGTGACTGAACCAGTCGATGTACTCCGCGACTGCCAACTCGACATCTCCCACACCCCGCCAACCCCCACGCGGGCGAATCACAGGATTGCGAATGCACTCGGCCTTGAACAACGAGTTCAACGCCTCCGCCATCGCATTGTCATACGAATCACTCTTGGAGCCAACAGAAGCACTCGCTGGCAGGGCGCATCCGCACAGAGCTGACGACCGAGGCCCGATTCAGGCCCATTTCGGCTCAGTCGGCGGAGAGGAAGGCAGTAACCGCGCCGCGAAATGCGTTGGGCGCCGCCCCGAAGGCGGTGGAACGCCCTTTCCGCGGCGGGGAACCACGGCGACGATCGATGGCGCTCGAAGGCTGCCTGCAGGACTGCTTCGTGCAGTGGCCCGAATCGTGCCAGTGTGTTGGCCAGCACGAGGTGGTCGACACGATCGGGATGCGACGCCGCGTAGGAGGCCGCGACGATCCCACCGTACGAGTGGCCGAGCACGTCGCAGCGCTCGACGCCCAGATCTGCCCGCACCGCATCGAGATCGGCGACATAGTCCTCGATCGTGTAACCCCGCCCAGTGGTGGCCGGCGACGAAACGCCTGCACCTCGGGGGTCGAGCAACACCAACGTGGCGTCCTGATCGAGTCCTGCCAGATCTCCGAAATAGGTGTTGTCAAGTTGTTTTGGGGTGCAGCTGTTTTCGCGCGCAGCAGGCCATCACGCGGAGCGGTGTTCAGGCAGCAGAGGTCAGCTCAGTGACCTGATCCCACACCTGGAATCGAGCGGCAATTTCGGTGCGATGATCGGTGGCAGTCATCCGGTGCCTCGACGGGCGGAAGTGCGTGGAGATACGACTGAACGAGGCCAGAAACCTCTGGGCTGAGCCGACGGACCTGAACCCTTTCATAGCGCGTTCTCGTTGCCGGGTCGGTTGATGGGAGTTCTCGCACCGATTATTCAAATATTTGTTTTGTCGGTGCTCAGTTGTCGACATCATCTGCCGGTCCGCAACCCGATACGAAGTGAGCTTGTCGGTGATCAGCGCCCGCGGACGACGACCTTGTTTCTTCAGAATTTTCTTGAAGAACCTGGTTGCGGCCTTACCGTCCCGCTTACCTTGGATCAAAATGTCGAGGACATTACCGTGCTGATCCACCGCCCGCCACAAATATTTTCGGACTCCGCGGATTTTGACGAAGACTTCGTCGAGGTGCCACTTGTTGCCAGGTCGGGGTGCTCTCTGCCGCAGCCGGCGAGCGTACTCAGGCCCGAACCTCGCACACCAGGTGCGGATCGTCTCGTACGACACCACTATTCCACGGGCGGCCGTGAGTAACTCGATTTCGCGGAACGAGAGGGTGAATCGGTGGTAGAGCCACACGCAGTGGGAGATGATCTCCCGTGGGAATCGGTAGCCCTTGTACGTCGACGACACCACCGCATCATCCCAGATCAGGTAACCTCAACAACGTGACAGTGCCGTCAGGCGACCACCCGACGAAGCGAATGCCGTAGCGGACGGATTTCTTTCATCCATCGTATGGACTACAGCATTGTGAACGACTAGATCCACATGGTCCATGACCGACCTCCTTTGGTTGAACGTAACTTCACTAATTCACACGCGCTGCGCCTCGCGTTCATCCTGCGTCATCGGCACCCGCGTCCTGCTGTCTTCGGTGGCGCACGACGGAACGCCGAGCCGGACTTGGCGAGAACCGCCCGGATCGCGACGGTTATTCTCCTTGAGGGTTGCCGGCGTCGATGACGGTGTGGATGACGAAGGCAACATCGCCCGCCGAATCTGTCACCGGCACGTTCTCCGGATGCCAGTACCGTTCTTCGAACGCATCACCGTCGTGGGCGGGCGGCGCATCGTAGCGCTGACGGGGAAGCTTCTCCGAAGCACCGGTGGCGAACGCCCGCTCAAGGGAGGCACGCATGACCGCTGAACCGTCCGCATTTGGATCGTCCGGATTATCCGGAAAAGTCTCGAACACATCCTGACCGACCACCTCGTCCCGCGAACGGTGAATCGCGTCGAGCAGTCGTTCGGTCACGGCAACGATCCGCCAGTCGCGCGCAACCACATACCCGATGATCGGCATCTTCTCGAACAGGGATCGGTAGTCGAGGTCGCTCTCAAGTTTTTCATGCATCTGGGTGAAACTCCTCAGGTTCTGGGCGAACGCAGCTTCGCTTCGCCATTTGTTCGATATCGCGGCAAGAACGCCGTGAAACGTCAGACAGAAATCGACTCGCCCGGCGACAGCGCGAAGAACCGATCCCCCACGCCCTTCGAATCCGCGACAGCTTTGGTGCTCCTCGTGGTCTGGGTGAAGTGCTCCCACGAGTCCGCGTGGATGGGAACAATGACCGCCGCCCCGAGCACCGCGGCCACCTCGGACGTGGTGTCCTCAGAAAGCGCGATGAAGTCGCTACCGAAGAGTTCGAACTTTGGTCCGCCCGCGTTCAGAATCGCCAGCCCAATGTCCGGGAATCGGGCCGCGATAGTCCGTACAACCTCGAGAGAAGAATTGTCGCCGGAGAAGTACACAGTCCGCTCACCCGGACAGGTCAGCACGAAACCGAGAACCGGTCCCAACATCTCCCACACCCCGTCGGGCCCGTGGTGCGCCGGGACCGCCGTCACGGTGACGGTACGCGAATCCGGGGTGGGGACTTCCCGCGATTCCCACTCCTGGAGCACCTCAGTGTTCGGGACCGCGGTCGCCACAATGTCCGGCCCGAATACCTTCGGGACACCCGCAGCGAACTCACGTCCCGCCTGGTCGAGATTGTCCCAGTGCTCGTGAGACGCCAGCACGATGTCCACCGTTCCGAGATCCTCCGGAGTGAGCGCGGGAGGAGCGGTCTTCACGAGTGTGATGCCCTCGACTCCGTGCCGCTCGGGGCCGTACGTCGAGGGCTGATCGAATGTCGGGTCGGTAACGACGCGCAGGCCCGCGTAGTCGATTACCGCGGTCGGTCCGCCCACCAGGGTCACAGCAATGGATGAAGAAGACAGTTGTTCCATGCCTTCATCGCAACGCACCTGCCACGGCATCGAATAGTCCGAGATTCGAACCAATCACGATCCGTCGACGAAACCATCCACAACCGACGGGTCCGCAGCTGTCGACAGGTTGATGCGCCCACACCAGTCAGCGCGACACATTGCTCGTGGACCTACAGCATTTGGGGTCGAAAGCTAAATCGGTGGTTTACCGTCCCCTTTTAATCGACCGTTCGTCCTTCTTGACGAACCTTCGTGCAGAATCGCATGATGTCACTTATAGCGATCGATTCGTCCACTCCAGATGACTTTCGCGGCGCGGATCCGGCGGGCAATCAGCATCCGAGGTGACAAGATGACGACGGTCGTTGATGGGACCCAGACACCCATCGTCGGCTACGTGGTAGCCACCCAGTGGCGACTAGTGGCCGCCATCGACCTTCTCCTTGACGAGATCCACAGCTCCCGTGACTCGATCATCGGGCAAGACGTGTTCGCGGTCTTCCCTGACAACCCCGACGATCCGAACACAAATGGAACACAGGTGCTCCGGGCATCGCTCGAATATGCAGTGGCGACCGGACACAGCGAGAAACTCCTGCGGCAACGCTACGATGCGCCGCTCGCCGAAGAAGGCGGGCAGTTCCAGAAACGCTACTGGCTTCCCGAGAACGTGCCCGTGCAGGACAACGACGGAAACGTCATCTACGTCATCCATACCGTCTATCCCCGCCGGCAACTAGCCGTTCCGGATTTACGAACGTTCGTATCGCGACCACTGCCGGTACCGCCGCCAAGACGGGCTGAAGCAGCAGACCCGTGACCGTCAATGCATGCCGAAACCGAGCACATCAGTAGCAGTTTCGTCGTGACACCTGTGTAAGCACCGAACGATGCGCGGCGGTGCTGCCCGGGCAACGGCGACGTTGTGGAGGTATAATCTGGAGTCAACCCCGAGGTCAGATCGTATCGGAGGCTCGATGAGTTCTACAGTTTCCGTGCCCGCGGCGCGGTCCTCTGCGAGCCCACCGATTGATGCGGATCGCTACTCGGTTTCGATCGCCATGAGGCTGGTCGGGGACCGGTGGTCGTTGCTGCTCGTGCGGGAGCTGGCGATCGGCAACAATCGCTTCAGCGAGATTCAGTCAGCCCTGCCCGATCTCTCCCGTAGCCTCCTGGCTACCCGATTGCGGTATCTTGAGCGGATCGGCCTCATCACACGCGAGCCCGTCCCCGGAGACGGACGGTCGCCTCACCAGTACGCGCTTACTGAGGCCGGATGGGGCCTAAAGCCCGTTTTGGCGACCCTCGGCCAATGGTCACAGGACTGGTTCTCGCCGGCGCAGACCGATGATCGCGACGACGTGCACCTTCTGCTCTCCCACGTCCAAGAGAGCGTCGAGCGGTCGGTTCTCCCGGACGGCCGTATCAGCATCCGATTCCTCCTCGAGAACGGTGAGGACGCCGTCGGATGGATGCAGGTCGACCAACTCGGCTCACGCTGGTCCGTTGGGTACTCGGACACGAAATTCGACCTCACGGTGAAGGCCTCGACGGGGGTGCTGAGCGATCTGTGGTGGCGGCGGCGCAGATGCGCTGATGCGCTCACCTGTCATGACATCATGTTCGACGGCCCGACTGCCTATGCGCAGGCGTTCAGCACGTGGTTCCCCCATCGTCCCGTCGGCCCCGTGGCCGACAACGCCAGCAACCCTCCAGGAAAGATCTGAGATAAGTCTCCCACCTCCGTCATCTACGAAGGACTTCGTGCGGATCTCCCGCTTCTGGAAACTCCGCTTGCCGACTGCACCGCACCCCCGACAGATCACGGGCCGAGACTTGAAACGATCCGGGCCGTACAGCTCGTGAAACAGAGCCCGAGACCTTCGAGGGGCGCAGGATCACGTGATACCTGGCTCCGATAGATGCGTCGAAACCGTAGATCCGAGTGTCCCGATGGATCGGGTTGGCCGGTTCGCTCCACCGTTGTTTCGCCTCCGTGGCTTATGTCAGTTTTGCGGCTGGCCGACACCACAAGGACCGGCCGACCTGGCTTGAAAGGAGCATGGCGTCGCCCCTACTGGGATATGCCGATGGGATTGCACCCACTTCAGTTGACACGTTCAGTTCCGCGTCAGCAACGTCCATACCCACAACAACTAGTTCGGTTCGCACGGCCTACGGCGTTTCACCAAGGCTGGGGTTTAAAGTGACATCAACTGTCGGAGCCGGCGCGGATGCCGCCCTGTCAAAGTGAAACTCGCATCTGTTACCCCCGGTCGCCAGTGTTAACGAACGACGAGTAGCGACAGGCCGATCGGAGGAATCGATGGCGCCCAACCAGTTCCTGTCCATGGAGCACATCACACGTGTGAGTTGCGGTGCACCTTCCTTTTCGAAGAAGTTATGGAATCCGCACTGAGAAATGATTAGTGTGTAGTTCTCCCCTGGGCGTTCATCTTCGAATGTGAACCATCCTCCGAAGACTGCTTTGAAGAAGGGGACCGCTGAGTTCTTTCGCAACGCGCTCACTGGATCTGAAACGAATGCGAGCCAGATCTTGGTCGCACCATACATTTGGGCACCATAAGTGCTAGAGTAAGCTCGCCGAACAGATTCGAGAGCCTCGTCCTCTAAAATCCCATTACGCCTCAGTTCCTGGTAAGAAGCAAGGACAAGCGCCGCAAGGGTGAGGGTGAAAAATCCTTTGGAGTCAGGAATTTCTCGCAAATGGGCTCGGTAATATCCGCGCGCTTCGATTTTCACCCGGTCCATGGTTTGTTCCGTTGCTGGCGACGTTAGCAATCGAGCTTCCAGTCGAAAATATTTCAAGTACCTTCTGCGCCATAGAATCTCAGTAACTCTGCCGGTCAAACGCGCAAATAGAGGCATTCTCGAACTTTTCATCATCCAACTCCTTAGGCTCATTGTCATGTCAATGTTTAAAGTAAATTTTGTCGATGAAAATTTTCTGACGAGGGAATTTCAGCTCAGTTAACAAGAACATGATTCTGCTTCGGCGGTTGCCTCAACTCGATTGCGCTATAACTGCCGATAGTGAATTCAACAAAAATATAGGATAGCGCCCCTTCCGTCCAGACGTCGTGCCCCGACGGAAGCTTGTCGCAGCAGACCGCCACCGCCGGGCCTTCGTGGCTCTTGCACGCCATCACGAAAAGGGTGCCAGCCACAGAAACACGTAACCATCCTGGGTGATCGCATAGCCGTTGGCCATGCGATCAGTGATGACCATTGACATCCCCGCGTGACCGTCGTCCAGCTCGATTCCAAGCGTCTACGACGCCTCATCGACGGCGGACATCTCGCGCGACCCGGTTCTTGACTATTGCCGCGTTTCTTCCTGCACGAACATGGTTATCCCGCCGGTTGCGAAGTTTCGCACGTCCTTGCCCGCTGCCCTCATTTCCGGGGACGCCAGACCGGCCTGCAGCGACGCCTCATCGGCGAAGTACAGGTTGGCAACCGCATAGTAAGGCGGCTCCGCCCCGTCGAGTGAGCTCGCCTTACCCCACGTGAAGTCGGTCAGACCTGGCACGGCCTTGGCCAACGGAACGTGTGTGGACGTGTAGTAGGCGTCGAACGCGGCGGGGTCTTCGGGCTTGCCGTAACAGACGGCAACGCGGAAGCTCATTGCTCGTCGTCCGGCTTCGCGACGAGGGTGAGCACGTCGTACGTGGCGACGGGATCACCCTCTTGATTGACGACCGCTGCGTCCCAACGCACTTCACCGTAGTTGGCGCTCTGACGCGGGGTGATCAACTTGGCCGTTAGCGTCACCGTCAGCGAATCCTCGGCCTTGACCGGTGTCAGGAAGCGCAGGTTGTCGACACCGAAGTTGGCGAGAACGGGGCCCGGCGCGGGATCGACGAATAATCCTGCTGCGAGTGAGACGACGAGGTAGCCGTGGGCGACGATGCCGCCGAACAGCGGATTGGCTGCTGCCGCTTCGGGATCGGTGTGAGCGTAGAACGTGTCGCCGGTGAACTCTGCGAAGTGGTCGATGTCCGCGCGGGTCACCTGACGGGGTCCGCCGACGATGGTGTCACCGAGCTTGAGCTCGCCGAGGTTCTTCCGGAACGGATGCACGTCTCCGGTGGTCTGAGCAGAACCCGTCACCCACTTGTTTCCGACGGCGGTGAGTACGTCGGGTGTTCCCTGAATTGCGGTGCGCTGCATGTGGTGCAGCACGCCGCGCATACCGCCGAGCTCCTCGCCGCCACCTGCGCGCCCAGGCCCGCCGTGGACGAGAACAGGGAGGGGTGAACCGTGCCCGGTCGACTCCTTCGCGTCCTCGTTGTTGAGCACGAGGATGCGGCCGTGGTATGGCGCTGAGCCCAGGACGATCTCGCGGGCGATCGCGGAATCTGCGGTGACGAGCGAGGCGACCAACGAGCCTTTGCCGCGGGCGACGAGGTCGAGCAGGTCTGCGGTGTCGTCGTAGCCGATAACCGTGGAGACCGGTCCGAATGCCTCGATCTCGTGCGGCTCGGGAGCTGTCTTGCCCCCTGCCTTGAGCAGCACAGGTGCCATGAACGCGCCTGGTCGCGAGTCGACGTTCTCCGGATCGCCGTACACGACGGTTGCGGACTTGGTCAGGCCGCGAATGGATTTCAGGACCTCATCGCGCTGGTCGATGCTGGCGAGCGCACCCATCGTGACGCCTTCGTCGCGGGGATCGCCGACGACGACCTTGTCTAGCCGCGTCTTCAACGCGTCGATGACGGGCTCGACCATCGCCTGCGGTACGAGGACACGACGGATGGCTGTGCACTTCTGGCCGGCCTTGACCGTCATCTCGGCGAAGACACTCTTGACGAACAGGTCGAACTCGGGGTCGTCCTGCGCAACGTCGGAAGCGAGGATCGACGCGTTGAGCGAGTCGGCCTCGGCGGTGAAGTGCACGCCGTCTCCGACGACGTGCGCGTGGCTGCGCAACGACGCGGCGGTGTCGGCCGATCCGGTGAAGGCAACCGAGTCCTGACCGCCGAGGTGGTCGATGATGCCGCGGGCGCTTCCGCACAGGAGCTGCACGGAACCTTCGGGAAGCAGGCCGCTCTCGATGATGCGGCGGAACACCAGCTCGGTGAGGTAGGCCGTTTGGCTTGCCGGCTTGACGATGGTCGGGACGCCGGCGATGAAGGCAGGCGCGAGCTTTTCGAGGAAACCCCACACCGGGAAGTTGAAGGCGTTGATCTGCACGGCGACGCCGCGGCGCGAGGTGTAGATGTGTTGGCCGAGGAACGTGCCTTTCTTGCCGAGCTGCTCCACTGCGCCGTCGAGGTAGACGGTGTCGTTGGGGAGTTCGCGTCGGGCCTTGCTCGCATAGCTCAGGATGGTGCCGAAGCCGCCGTCGATGTCGACGCCGGAGTCACGCTTGGTGGCGCCGGTATGAACACCGAGCTCGTAGAACTCTTCCTTGCCTGCCATCAGTGTCAGTCCAAGCTGCTTGAGCAGCGCGGCGCGTTCGTGGAACGTCAGCGCAGCCAGCGCGGGGCCGCCGACGTTGCGGGCATAGTGGATCATTGCGGCGACGTCGAGTCCAGTCGAGGAGATTCTGGCGACCTCGCTGCCGTCGATCGCACTGAGCAACGGAGTTCCCTCCTCACTCGCCGCAAACCATTGTCCTTGGGCGTAGCTTTCCAGCAGTCTGCTCACAGCATCTCCATATCACCGTACGTTCGGTTGGTAAATACCATGGCGTGGAACATGCCCGATTGTCAAGGACAGTCAGCTGGGTTGGCGTCTCAGACCGTCAAACGTCAGAGCCATCACGGCGTCGGCGAGCGCGTCGGCAGAGCCACCGGTGCGGGGCTTGTACCACTCGATAAGCGAGTTGACGGTGCCGAACAACAGACGCGAGACGAGCGCGGGGTCGATATCGTCTCGCAGGTCCCCCTCATCCACAGCAGCGACGACGAGCGCCGAGACGAAGGCATCGAACTCGCGGCGCCGCGCGAGGGCACTCCGCTCGACCTCGGTGTTGCCGCGAACCCGAAGCAACAGGGTGACGTACGGCAACTCGGCGACGAGGATTTCCACACTTCGTCGGGTGAGGTATTCCAATCGGTCTATGTAGCGCCCCTCGGCTGCCTGCCTCTCGACAGTGACCGCAAACAAGGCGTTCAACGCCCGCGCGAGCGCAAGCTCGAGCAGTTCGGACTTGCCGGACACGTGATGGTAAATCGACGACTTGGTAATGCCGAGCCGCTTTGCGAGAACCTCCATCGACGTGCCGTCGTACCCCTTGTCATTGAAGACCTTGACCGCGACGGCCAACAGTGAATCGAGGTCGTACCCCGGGCGTCCCGGGAGTCCTGTTCTGCGCGGAACACGTGCGGTTGTCATGACGACATCTTCTCAGGTGCACTCCGATTCCACAGCACCGTATCGATCAGCCCTTGCGCATCGACCGAATATTCGGTTATTAATTAACGTATCAAACCCGGCGGAGGAGCAAGCAGTGGGCGAAGTTTTCTTGGTAGCAGGCGCACGAACCCCCCAGGGGCGATACGGCGGCGCGCTGTCGAGCGTGCGGCCCGACAATCTCGCCGGAATCGTCGTCGCGGAAGCTGCCCGACGCGCCGGCATCCCGGCGGATCAGATCGACGAAGTCATTCTCGGTGCCGCCAACCAGGCCGGCGAAGACAATCGCGACGTGGCACGGATGGCGGTTCTCCTCGCAGGCCTGCCCGATTCCGTCCCCGGATACACCGTCAACAGACTCTGCGCGAGCGGCCTCACCGCCGTGGCCAACGCGGCGTCGACCATCCGTAGCGGCGAAGCCGACATCATCATCGCGGGCGGTGTCGAGTCGATGACACGTGCGCCATGGGTTCTGTCCAAACCCGGCACCGCGTGGGCCAAGCCCGGTGAAATCTTCGACACCTCGCTCGGCTGGCGATTCACCAACCCGACGTTCACTGCCCACGATGCCGCGGTCCCAGCCGGCTCCGGACCGGACGTACGCAAGATCACGCTGTCCATGGGCGAAACGGCCGAAGAGGTTGCGCTCAGCGAGGGCATTACGCGCGAGGAAAGCGACGCTTTCGCGCTGCGCAGCCAGGAGCGCGCCATCGCTGCCATCGACGCAGGCCGCTTCGCCGACGAAATAGTGTCGGTACCGACCGGAGACGGGGAGGCCACCGAGGACGAAACTCCACGCCGTGGATCCACACTCGAGAAGCTGGGCAAACTGAAGTCCGTCTTCAAGAAGGACGGCATCGTCACCGCCGGCTCGGCATCGCCTTTCACCGACGGTGCTGCCGCGCTCGTCGTGGCGAGCGAACAGGCAGTGAAGAAATACGGTCTCGAGGTCCGCGGACGCATTGTCACCAGTGCGAGCGCCGGCATCGCCCCCAACATCATGGGCCTCGGGCCCGTCCCGTCGACGCAGAAAGCGCTCGCCCGTGCCGGGTGGAGCATCGACGACCTCGGGGCCGTCGAACTCAACGAAGCATTCGCCGCGCAGTCACTTGGCGTCATCCGTCAGTTGAAGCTCGACGACTCCATCGTCAACGCCGACGGCGGTGCCATCGCCCTCGGACACCCTCTCGGCGCCTCGGGCGCACGAATACTGCTCACACTCCTCGGGCGTATGGAACGCGAAAAAGCACAACGCGGCCTGGCAACCCTGTGTGTCGGCGTCGGGCAGGGTGTTTCGATGCTGATCGAGGCGCCGTGAACACGCTCGTCGTAGAGGAACTCGCGGATCGCGTCGTCGTGACGCTGGCCCGTACGAAGCAGCGCAACGCTATCAACGCGGAGATGATCTCCGAACTGCACGAGGTGTGCGCACTCGTCGAACACAATCCCAAGCTTCTCCTCCTCGCCGGTCAGGGCGATCACTTCGCCGGCGGCGCTGACATCAACGAGCTTCGGGCACGGACGCGCGAGGACGCCCTGCGCGGGATCAATCGGAACCTGTTCGACCGTATCGCCGCGCTCCCCTTACCGACCGTCGCGGCAGTCTGCGGCTATGCCCTCGGCGGAGGTGCAGAACTGTCCTACGCCTGCGACATTCGAATCGCTTCCCCCACCGCCCTTTTCGGAAACCCTGAGCCGGGACTAGGGATCATGGCAGCCGCGGGAGCGAGTTACCGCCTTCCCACCCTCGTCGGCGCATCCGTCGCCAAGCAAGTCCTGCTCGGTGGCCGCACGCTCGACGCGGATGCCGCGCTGCGGTCCGGTCTGGTGGCAGAGATCGCCGAAGACCCACTAGCTGCTGCGCACGCATTGCTCGACCGTGTCGCCAAGCAGGCGCCCCTGGCGTTGACGCTGACCAAGAAGATCCTCGACGCCCCGGGCTCGCACCCGTGGGCCGACGACATTGCCCAAGCTGTCCTGTTCGAGACCGAAGACAAACAACGCCGCATGACGGCATTTCTGGAGAAGAAGAAATGACAGTTCCACAGAAGGTCGGTGTCGTCGGCGGAGGACGGATGGGCGCGGGCATCGCACAGGTGTTCGCGGCACTGGGTTCGACGATCGTCATCGCCGAATCCTCCGATCAGAAGGCCGCACTGGGACGAGTCGAGACCGGTCTCGCTCGCGCGCACGAACGCGGGAAGCTCACTGTCGACCCAGCAGAAATTCTCTCGCGAGTCACCACCGTCGCCGGACCGGCCGACCTGCCGCCCGATCTGGACCTCGTTGTCGAGGCCGTTCCGGAGATCCCGACGCTCAAGGTCGAGGTGCTCTCACTGATCGACAAGACGGTTTCTGCGGAGACGATCATCGCGTCGAATACGAGTTCCATATCGATCACCGAACTCGGGGTCGCACTCCACGACCCGGCCCGGTTCATCGGAATGCACTTCTTCAACCCGGTTCCGGCGTCGACGCTGGTGGAAATCGTCCGAGCGCCGACGACGTCAGACGATGTCGTCGAGCGAGTGCGTGTATGGGTATCACTGCTCGGCAAAACCGAGATACTCGTCAATGACTCCCCCGGATTCGCCACCAGTCGCCTCGGCGTCTGCCTTGGACTCGAAGCCATCCGTATGCTCGAGGAAGGCGTCGCCGACGCCGAATCGATCGACCGTGCAATGGAACTCGGATACAAGCACCCGATGGGCCCGCTACGGAGCACCGATCTCGTCGGACTCGACGTCCGGCTGGCCATCGCGGAGCATTTGGCGTCGACGCTCGGTGAGCGGTTCACCCCGCCACAGCTCCTTCGCGACAAGGTCGCACGCGGTGAGCTCGGGCGCAAGTCAGGCAGAGGGTTCCACGAATGGGAGAGCAAATGACAGTACGACTGGATGTATCGGACACGCTCGCGACCATCACGCTGGCTCGGCCCGAAGCGCATAATGCTCTCGACACGGCGACCAAAGTCGCCTTTCAGGAGGCGATCGACGCCGCGGCTGGAGATTCGGCCGTGCGTGCAGTGCTCATCACCGCCGAGGGTAAGAACTTCTGCGTCGGGCAGGATCTCAGCGAGCACGTTACTGCGCTCGAGACCGACCCGGCGGCGGCCATGGACACAGTCGGAATCCACTACAACCCGCTGATTCGATCGCTGCAGAATCTCTCAGTACCGGTGGTGGTGGCTCTACCTGGCGCATGTGTCGGCGCGGGACTCGGGATCGCCTTGGCCGGCGATGTCCGCGTCGCCGGGACGAAGTCGTCTTTCGCAACTGCATTCACGGGCATCGGCCTTGCCAGCGACTCCGGCTTGAGCTATTCGCTGGTGGAATCGCTCGGGTCCAGTCGTGCTTGCGCACTCATGCTGCTGGGCGACAAAATCACGGCCTCGCAGGCACTGGACTGGGGTCTGGTACACCGAGTCGTCGCCGACGAGGAGGTCCTCGCGACCGCGTCGGGTATCGCCCGCGAGTTGGCTGCAGGCCCCACTGAGGCGTACCGACAGGTGAAGTCACTGGTCCAGGCCTCGGCATCCGGGTTGTCGGAGGCTTTGGATCGCGAACTCGTTGCGCAAAGACACCTGGGACAGACCGCGGACCATCAAGCTGCTGTCGACGCATTTCTGGGCAAGACGAAGCCTGTTTTCATCGGCGCCTAAGTGCGGGCCGAATGCCGTGGACCGCTTCATCGGCACCACTGGCGTCCTGCCCTCTTGTGCTTCGAGTCACTCTCACGCATACTATTAACTACCGATCATTCGGTAATGAAAGTAGGACTAATGACCACGTCAGAAACCCTAGATCGGCAGTTACAGGAAACCTTCGACGAGACCATTGCCCACGAGCTGCGTGTCGAACCTCGCGACTGGATGCCGGAGGGCTACCGCAAGTCGCTCATCCGCCAGATCGCGCAACACGCACACTCCGAGATCATCGGCATGCAACCGGAGGGCAACTGGCTCACCCGTGCGCCGTCGCTGCGCCGCAAGGCCATTCTGATGGCCAAGGTTCAGGACGAGGCCGGCCACGGCCTGTATCTGTACTCCGCCGCCGAGACGCTCGGAGCCGACCGCGCAGACCTGACGGTCAAGCTCATCGAAGGTCAACAGAAGTACTCTTCGATCTTCAACTATCCGACCCTGACGTACGCGGACGTCGGCACCATCGGCTGGCTCGTCGACGGGGCGGCGATCTGCAATCAGGTTCCCCTGTGCCGAAGCTCCTTCGGACCGTACGCGCGCGCGATGATTCGCGTGTGCAAGGAAGAATCCTTCCACCAGCGTCAGGGCTACGAGCTGCTCGCGACAATGATGCGCGGCACCGACGAGCAGCGCCGGATGGTCCAGGAGTCGGTGAACCGCTGGTGGTGGCCGGCACTGATGATGTTCGGCCCGCCCGACGACGAATCTCCCAACACCGAGCAGTCGATGAAGTGGGGCATCAAACGCCACACCAACGACGAATTGCGTCAGCGCTTCGTCGACATGTCCATCCCCCAGGCGCAGGCACTGGGCGTCACGTTTCCGGACCCCGACCTGAGATGGAACGACGAGCGCAAGTCGCACGACTTCGGTGAACCTGACTGGTCCGAATTCATGCAGGTGATCAAGGGCAACGGCAGCTCGAACATCGAGCGCATCGCGAACCGTCGAGCGGCACACGAAAACGGCGCGTGGGTGCGCGAGGCAGCAACCGCTTTCGCTGAGAGGAACGCAGCATCATGACAGAACTTACGGCCGAAGGCGGTCACGGCGCCGTTCCTATCGAGAATGTGCCCGTAGAGCCGAAAAGTGAACCTGTCAAGGCTGATTGGCCCCTGTACGAGGTCTTTCTACGCGGCAAGCGTGGACTCAATCATGTCCATGTCGGTTCGCTGCACGCTGCCGATGACCACATGGCACTGCGGCATGCACGCGACGTCTACACACGTCGAAACGAAGGCGTCAGTATCTGGGTGGTTCAGTCCAATTCAATCGTCGCGTCGTCGCCGTCGGAGAAAGATCCGTTCTTCGCGCCGAGTGGCGACAAGGTGTACCGCCACCCGACGTTCTACGAGATCCCCGACAACGTCCCCCACATGTAGCACCATCTCTTCAAAGAGGACACTCATGACTGATCACGACAACGCCTACGAGGGTCTCGTAGACGAGGACACACACGGGCAGTGGGCGTTCGGGACGAGTTTCGACGACCCGCTGGCCGGCGTCGACACCACCGTTCCCGGTGATGTCGACCTACAGGCGCTTGCTACGTACTGCCTCATGCTCGGTGACGACGCGCTGATCAGTTCCCAGCGTCTCGCCGAATGGAGCACGCGCGCACCGGAACTCGAAGAAGAGGTGGCGTTGGCCAATGTCGGCCTCGACCTTCTCGGGCAGGCACGATTGCTTCTCGCTCGCGCAGCAGCTGCGGACTCGGCGGTGGTGCCGTTCATTTCGGACACCACCCCCGTTCCGGACGAGGATGCGTTGGCGTTCTTCCGGGATGACTCAGAGTTCAAATGTGTTCGACTGACCGAATTGGAAAACGGTGATTTCGCGAAGTCTCAAGTCCGACTGCTGATCTTCGCGACATGGCGTTTGGCCGTGTTCACCCGGCTCCGCACCTCACGCGACCCCGTCCTTGCAGCTGTCGCCGACAAGGGTGTCAAAGAACTCACCTACCACCGTGATTACGCGGCACGGTGGGTCGTGACGCTCGGCTGCGGTACGGACGAATCGAAACGCCGCGTCCGCGCCGCACTCGCTCATCTCTGGCCGTACGTCTCGGAGCTCTTCGTCCCCACCGACGAGGAGATCGCGCTTGCGCGGGTCGGCGTCGCCGTCGACCCGCGCGATGTGCGTGAGGAATTTGATTCCGTGCTCGCGCAGGTCTTTCACGCCGCGGAACTGCAAGCGCCCGAAGGCAAAGCGGTCGGCACCGTCGGTGGCTGCGGTGGCAGGCGCGGAATCCACACCGAAGCATTCGGCCCGCTGATCGCACAAATGCAGGTCGTGGCACGCGCGCATCCGGAGGGAGTCTGGTGACCACAGTCGAAAGGACTTCAGTCGAAGGAACTGCCCGAGAAATCGCTGCGTCCGTCATGGACCCCGAAATGCCGCTGCTCACCCTCGACGACCTCGGCGTCCTGCGCGACGTCGAAGTACGCGCCGACGGGAGCGTCCTTGTCACCATCACCCCGACGTACTCGGGATGCCCCGCGATGGCGACGATGCGCGACGATATCGAGTACAAGCTTCGCGACAACGGCTACACCGCCATCGAAATCATCACGAGCTTGACACCTGCCTGGAGCTCCGATTGGATCTCCGAAGAAGGTCGACGCAAGCTGCGCGACACTGGATACTCCGTGCCCGGACCGGCACCAGCTCGCACGTCGGGTCCGGTACCACTGACCCTCACCGTCAAGCCTCGGCAGCTCGCCTGCCCGCAGTGCGGTTCGATGAGCACTCGGCTTACCTCCGAGTTCGGCGCGACACTGTGCAAAGCCCAATATCGGTGCGACGACTGCCTCGAGCCCTTCGACCACGTGAAGGAAATCTGATGACCGTCACCGACGAGCCCGTCGTCACCCCCAATCGTAAGAAGGCCTTTCACACGCTGACCGTCGCCAATGTCGAATCCCTGTGTGACGACGCAGTCGCCGTCACGTTCGATGTGCCCGACGACTTGCGCGACGAGTTCGACTTCCGCCCGGGCCAATCCCTGATGCTCTCCCGCACGGTCGACGGCGTCGAGCATCGTCGTTCCTACTCCATCTGCGCGCCTGCCGGTGCACGCCCTCGCGTAGGTGTCCGCGAAGTCACCGAGGGCCTCTTCTCGTCGTGGCTCGTCCACGATGTCAAAGCGGGTGACCGGATCGACGTCCAAGGTCCGACCGGCACATTTCACGCCGATCCCGCTGCCGCCGGTCGACATGTCCTCATCGCGGCCGGCTCCGGCATCACGCCAATGCTGTCGATCGCTGCGTCCGTTCTCGCCAACCCCGACTCCGAAGTGGTTCTGCTGTACGGCAATCGGCGCACGCGCTCGGTGATGTTTGCCGAGGAAATCGCAGATCTCAAGGACCAGTACGGTAGCCGGTTCGAAGTCATTCATGTTCTGTCGAGAGAGCCTCGTGAGGTCGAACTATTCAGCGGCAGGCTCGACGCCGAGCGACTTCGCGACATTTTCGACTCCGTAGTCCCGACCCCTGACATCGACCACTTCTGGCTGTGCGGCCCCTTCGGTATGGTGAACGACGCCCAAGACGTACTCACCGAACTCGGCGTGGCGAAAAGCAGCGTCCACCACGAACTTTTCTACGTCGACGACGTTCCACCACCCCAGGAACGACACCGCGAACCCGGCGTCACCGGCCCCAGCAGCGAGGTCACCATCGTCCTCGACGGCCGAAGCGTCACCGGCACACTCCCCCAGGACGAGTCGATTCTCGACTCTGCAGAGCAGTTGCGTTCCGATCTGCCCTTCGCCTGCAAGGGCGGCGTGTGCGGCACCTGCCGCGCCAAGGTCACTAGCGGCGATGTCGACATGCGCCGGAACTACGCACTCGAAGACAACGAAGTCGCAGCCGGCTTCGTCCTCACCTGCCAGACATTCCCCCTCAGCGACACCGTGACCGTCGACTTCGACGCCTGAACTTCACGCACTCAAAACCTCGGAGATCATCATGACCAGCGTCCTACCCAGCCCGACCGACACACCCGACATCGAGAACGCGAGCCGCGACCGCATCTCGACGCTTCAGCTCGAGCGGTTGCAATGGTCTCTGAAGCACGCCTACGACAACGTCCCGCACTATCGACGCGCGTTCGACGACGCGGGAGTGCACCCCACCGATCTGAAAGACCTGTCGGACCTGGCGAAGTTCCCGTTCACGGCCAAGAACGATCTGCGCGATAACTACCCGTTCGGAATGTTCGCAGTTCCGCAGGACCAGGTGTCCCGTATCCATGCATCGTCCGGCACCACCGGACGTCCGACGGTTGTCGGTTACACCGCCAACGACCTCAACAACTGGGCAGATCTCATCGCCCGCAGTCTGCGTGCCGGCGGGGTCAAGCCGTCGGACAAAGTACACGTCGCGTACGGGTACGGACTGTTCACCGGCGGACTCGGAGCTCACTACGGCGCAGAACGCCTCGGCTGCACGGTGATTCCGATGTCCGGCGGCATGACCGACCGCCAGATCCAGCTCATCGAAGACTTCGAGCCCGACGCGATCATGGTGACGCCGTCGTACATGCTCACGATCGTCGACGCGATGATCAAAAAGGGCATCGACCCGGCAAAGACTTCACTGAAGACCGGCGTTTTCGGTGCTGAGCCGTGGACCGAGGAGATGCGCAAGGAGATCGAAAAAACCCTAAGTATGGACGCTGTCGACATCTATGGCCTCTCCGAGGTCATGGGACCCGGTGTCGCGATGGAATGTGTCGAAACCAAAGACGGACTCCATATCTGGGAGGATCATTTCTACCCGGAGGTCATCGACCCGGTCACCGGCAAAGTTCTGCCCGACGGCGAGGAGGGTGAATTGGTGTTCACCTCCCTGTCCAAGGAAGCCATGCCGATCATCCGCTACCGCACCCGCGACCTGACACGTTTGCTGCCGGGCACCGCCCGCACGATGCGCCGCATGCAGAAAGTCACCGGCCGTACCGACGACATGATCATCCTCCGCGGAGTCAATCTCTTTCCCACCCAGATCGAAGAACTCATCCTCACCGTCCCCGCCCTGGCACCGCAGTTCCAATGTGTACTCGAAAAGTCAGGTCGGATGGACTCGATGACGGTGCTCGTCGAGGCCCGCCCCGACGCCGGAGTCGACACACATCTGGTTGCGGAATCAGCGCTCAAGAAGCTTGTCAAGGATCGCATCGGTGTCACCGTCACCGTCACCGTCCTCCCGCCGGCCGCCCTCGAACGCTCCATCGGCAAAGCCCGCCGACTGATCGACAACCGGCCACAAGTCTGAGGTGACAAAGGTGGCGACGGAGGACTTCGAGCACTGGCGGGAATCCGTGTCGACGGCATTCGTGCCGCTCGACGCCGTGTCCAGCGGTACCACGAGCTTTCAGGGGCGCGTTGCGTCCGCGACCCTCAGGTCCTTGCAACTAAGCGAAGTCGCTGGATGTCAGGTCGACGTCCGGCGCACCCGCGCCACCATTAGACGCAGCGATCCTGGCCTCATGAAGGTAGGAATGCAGCTCAACGGACACGGTGTAATCACACAGAACGAGCGCCAAGCAACGCTGGCGCCCGGCGATTTCGCGATTTACGATACCAGCGAACCGTACGACCTGAGCTTCGACGGCAACTTCTCCATGTTCGTCCTGATGTTTCCCCGGGAAAGGTTGCGCATCGGCGCACGCGAATTGACGTCAGTCACCGCACGCAGGATCCAGGGCAACCATGGTGTCGGCGCCCTGGTGTCGCCCTTCCTGGCCGGGCTTCGCCAGAATCTCGCCGACGACGTGTTCCCGGAGACGCCGATGCTCGAAGACGCGATTCTCGATCTTCTCGGCGCAGCCCTGGACGAGGAAGCTCCGCGGACGGCTCCAGGATCGGTGTTGTTGATCGAGGCCAAGTCCGTCATCGAAGCTCATCTGGCCGATCCGTCTCTGTCCACAGCAGCAGTCGCCGCACGCCTGCACGTCTCGACTCGCCATCTGCAGAAGCTCTTCGAGGCAGACGGCCACACAGTGGCCGGGTGGATTCGCTCACGCCGGCTCGAACGGTGTCGTCGCGACCTGGCAGATCCTCGACTGCGCGCAGACAGCATCGGCTCGATCTGCGCTCGACACGGACTCCTGGATCCCTCGTCGTTCTCCAAGCTCTTCCGCGAAGCGTACGGATTGTTACCCCGCGATTTCCGCGCTCTGTGACAGCCGGGTCACCAGGCCAACGGCAGCATCCCAACCATCATCGCGCCTGTTCCCGCCATCGATCGTGCATCGTGAAATTGTCTGCGGCGATGAAGATCTACGGTGAGTGCACACCAGCCGACCAGCACAGTGGCGATCGCCAGCCGCGGGTCCGATGAGCTCTGGTGGTTGTGGGCGGGCGCAGAGCCTATGGCGCCGACCGGAGTCGAGGGCACCGACGCCATCAGGAAAAGCACGCCCATAGCGGTGAGATCCAACGCGCATGGCAGTGCAACACGCCGGTCCACCCTCTCTCCCGTGACTATCCACGCCGTCGCGACGAGAACCATGCCCGACGCCAGGAGCATCATGGGACTCATACCGGCCACGAGCATTGCGACCATCACCACGACCATGACCAGATGCGCCCACCGGATTCGGCCGGTAGGCGCACCTTCTCCGAGCAACCCTGCTCCGGCGCCGATGGCACCGATCAACATCAGGGCGTTCATAACCGTCATCGCCTCATACCTCTTGGTGGACCGCACTTAACTGCGGCGCAGGTAGCGGTCGGCACAGTTTTCTTCGGGTTCCGTGTCTCCTCGCCGTAGATCGCAGTCGCCTCGAAACCGATGAACGACGCGATTGCGAACATGAGCGCGATCGCGGGCGAGCCGGAGAAGAACGACGATGGTGTGAACGATACGACGTCGATCCCCGCGGCTCCGCCGTGCACGAGCACTGCGGCGAACAGCACCAGGATGATCCCGATCTCGAGCACCAGCAGAACCGCGAGCACTTTGGCGCCGAGGTCCATACAGCGATACCCGAGCGCCGACACGATGGCGACGAGCCCGAGCGCCCAGACCCACCAGGTGATGTCCGCGCCTCCGCACTTGATCACCAGGTCGTGGATAGTCGAAGCCGCCGTTCCGTAGATCGCCGCCTGAATAGCGGTGTAGGTCAACAAAGCCAAGGCTGCGGCACTCAGAACCATGTGCCTACCGAGACCCTTCTGCACATAAGCAGAGAACGCGCCGGTGTCGACCATGTGGCCACTCATGGCCGCGTACCCCACACTGAAGACGAGCAAGGACCACTGCGGCGACGATGTAGGCCATCGGCGCCCCGGCCCCGTTGCCGGCCGCGATCATCACCGGCAGCCCGCCACCGATGGCCGTCAGCGGTGCGGCCGCGGCGATCACCAGGAAGACGATGCCCGCAACACCGATGGAACCGGGTAACGCACCGGCCTGCTGTGCGTTCGTGTCGGAGCGTCGGTCACGAATCGTCACCGGCATCGTGGCACGTGGTGGCACAGTGGGCCGACGCCGACTTGGGAACGTCGAGAGTCGGATTCCGGTCGAAGAACCCCGAGGGCTTGAGTGTGAATCCGGTGTAGTCCACGGGCATGATCGGCCAGTCCTCCGGACGCGGGAAATGTGTCAGACCGAACGTGTGCCACACCACGATGTCGTCGTTCTCGACGTTGCGATCCGCCGCCGCATACATCGGCAGTCCCGCTCCCCCCAGATGCTGATTGACGAAATCGCCTGCAGCGTAACGCTCGTCGGGATGATACTGGGTGACCCACAGGTGCTTCGTCGCGAAGGCTGCGCGCCGGGCGATAGGCGACTGATCATCCGCCAGCAACAGCGGTTGTCCTTCTGGATGCAGCGAGTATCCAACGGGGCGCCCGAGCTTGTTCAGTGAGCCCGGGTTGCTGATGTGCCATGTCCGACCGACTGATCCGTCGGCAACCCGCTGAGCGTCGGACTCACGAGTGAGAGGCGTACGGCGTCGCGTGAAGGCGTTGCCGTGCGGGTTCTCGGGGCCCATCTGTATCCGCTGGGTGTCGATCTCCTCGACCGAGTTCGCGATTCCGTCGATCATCATGTCGAGTCGGGCGCTGAAGAGGTGCTGGTGAAATGGTGCGCCGAGTCCTGGTGCGATCTCGGTCGCGTACGGGTAGTCACCGCCGGGATGTCCCGAGGTGAACACGATTCCTGTTGCCTTGACTTCGAATTCGATGGTGCCGTCGAGGTAGAGGTACCAGAAGAATCCGTAGTCGTAGTTTCCGATGGTGGTGAAGAAGGAGATGACCAGCCGTCGTTGGCGTCGTGTCTCCTGAGATCCGCTCCAGATGTCGGTGTGCTTCCACAGAACTCCGAAGTCTTCCTCGTGCATGCACACCGCGTTGGACAACGTTTTCGGGTTGCCCAGCTCGTCGGCGATGACGGCGTCGAAGTAGGTGATGTCCCCGACGCAATCGCAACCGAGTTCGAGGGAGTTGGCGTAGCGCCCGACGAGGTACTCCCCGGTGTCGAAGTAGTTCTGCCACGACCTGACCGGAGACGGGTCTCCGTACGGAACCACCATCTCGGCAATGGAGGCGCGGTGAACGATAGGCCGAGTAGTGCCGTGGTCCTCGAACCCGATCTGGTGTAGTACCAAGCCTTCTCGGGCGTCGAAACCGACGCGCAACGACCACTTCTCCCAGTTGACGAGGTTTCCGTCGACGGTGAAGCTGGGGCCCTCGGGTTGGGTGATCTCGATGGGCTTCTGGGTGGTGCGCATCGGACCGGTGACGGAGGGGTCGTCGAAGTTGCCCGACTGGTCGGGCACCGGCACTGTGCCGAAGTCGTGCACTGCGTGGACGGTCTTGTTCATGACATCGACGAACGCGAGGAGACCGTCGATGGGGTGAGCCCAGGCGCTGTCGGCAGGGTGATCCTGCCGGAAAGCGAGACCACGGAGAATGCGACGGCCAGCCTCGTCGGGGTAATCGAAGGTACCGGCCGACAGTGGCGCGACCCGCACCTGAGCAACGTCGAGCCCTCGTCGATCGAGAGCAGCAAGCCACTGTGGATCGGTGGACAAAACCGTTTCGACGAGCTCGAATTCCTCGTCGAGAACCGGCATCTGACCGTCCTGCTCGGCATCGAGCGTCACCGACGACAGCACTGCACGGTTAGAGACGGAGACGATGACGTCACGCGCGTTCGGAGACGACGCGTCGTGCAGCAACACTCGGAATCGTCGGTCGATCACCGGGTTGGCTGTATACAGGGCGTCTTTGGGCGGCTCCTCCAGTCCGGTGTAGACGAACCTGGTATCCGACGTGATCAGGCCGGCCTCTGCCAGGATTTGTCGAACGTCGTCGACTTCGCCCGTTGTGGCGAGTGAGAGCGGGTGATCGATGTGAGTGGGGGAAAGAGAAGGCATGGTCGTCCTCGGGGTTCTTCTACCGATGTCGAATAACGTGGATGGTCGAGCACCGTCCGTCTACGACGACGAACTGGTTACTTATTGAATCGAAAACCATTGGGGTACATAGTGATTACGGCACAGAGCGATCAGCTGCGCAAGCGGTCGATGAAATCGTCAACCATGCCGATCTGACGAGCGGGAGACGTCTGTTCCGGCGTGAGGACGCCGAGAACCTGCATTCCCATCATCATGTTCAGCAGCTGTTCGACGGTTAGTGCGACATCGACGTCACCGATCTCGTCGAGTTCGCGAGCATCATCGAGATGCATAGCCAACGAAAGCCGCCACTGATCGAGAGTACGGCGATTAGCGTCCTCGAGATGCTGGTCGTACATCGCGCGTTGCCACAGCGATACCGCGATACGCGCTTCGAGTACCGTCTCGGCAGTCATCGGCATGACCTCCAGACAGAATATCCGCAGAGCGGCCAAACCCCGCCCCTCTCCGACGACCGACGCGACGCGCTGGTTGGTAGCCTCGAACACCAACTCGAACGCGGCCCGCACGATCTCGTCCTTGCCCGAGAAATAGTGGCTCAGAGCGCCGTTCGTGTATCCGGCTGCCGCCGCTATGTCGCGCATATTCGCTGCGTCGATTCCCTTCGACGCGATCAATCTCCATGTTGCGGCAGCAATCGCGCGGCGGCGTTCGTCGTGATCGACCAGCTTCGGCATGAGTGAAACATATCGCGTCTCCCTCAGGTCGAGCCGATCGATCAGAGGTATGCCACGAGCGCTGCAGCATCATCGACGGCCGCTTTCTGGTGTGGCTGCAATTCCTTGCCGCCGAATCCGCCGACAACCACGTAATACGGGTCTTCGCTCGGCTCGACGCCGGCCAGTGCTTCGACGCAGGCTAGCGCACAGAATGGCACGTAGAGCGGGCTGTAACCGCCCTCCTGAACGATCACGACTCTGCCGCCGCTTACCTCGTCCGCCACCGCCATCACACGTTCGGTCATCGCGCGGAATCCCCGCGACGTAACGAGCATGCGGGCAAGGGGATCCATGGCGTTCGGATCCATTCCCGACGCGATGACAATCAGGTCCGGCGCGAATGCGCGTAATGCCGGCACCACTACGTTGTCGATGGCGTAAAGATAGCCGTCGTCCCCGGTTCCTGGGGGTAGTGGAGTGTTGATGTTGTACCCGAAGCCGGCACCCTCGCCACGCTCCGTGATGAATCCGGAATTGGGCGGGAAACACCGATCCTGGTGAACCGACACGGTCAGCACCGATGGATCCGCCGCAAAGATAGCTTGTGCACCATTACCGTGATGCACGTCCCAATCGATGATCGCAATCTTGTCCACGCCCAGCACTTCTCGTGCGTGCGCCACGGCAACGGCACCGTTGTTGAACATGCAGAATCCCATGCCTGTCCCCGATGGGGCGTGATGCCCGCAGGGGTGCACCAGGGCGTATCCGTTGTCGACCTTGCCGGCCACAACGGCTTCCACCATCTCGATGACGCCCCCGGCCGCGAGCGTCGCGATCTCGTAGCCACCCTTACCGAAGGGTGAGATGCCGTCACCGGCGTCGCCGCCCTTGGGAAGAGTGCTTTCGTGCCGGATTCTGTCCACGTGCTCGCGGGTGTGCACGCGAAGTAGCTCGGCTTCCGTGGCGTGACGAGGCGTAAGTCGCTCGAGGCTGTCCACGAGACCGGACACCACGATGAGTTCATGGATACGTCGCTTGGTGTCGGAATGGGCGACGTGATGTGAGATCGGCTGCAGACCGACACCCGAATCTGCGGGAAAGAGCCCGCCGCTACCGGTATCGCCCCATCCGTACAACTCGTGCCAAATGTATCCCGTGGTCATCGTTACCCCTTGGATCGTTGTTTCTACATTCGTTGAATAAAGAATCCGCGTGTCGAATTACCGTTCGTCTGTCCGCCCGTGACGATTGTGTGAACGATCCATCCGTACGCGCCCCAGACAACATTCGTCGGGCGCACACAGTGAGGAGATCACAGGACGATCGTGACCACCTTTTCCTCGGTGTTGGCCTCGATACCTGCCCACCCGAGTTCACGGCCGGTTCCGCTGGACTTCATGCCACCCCACGGGAGCGCGGGATCGATTGCAGCCCATCCGTTGACCCATACCGCGCCGGACTTGACGCGGGCGGCGATTCGGTGCGCGTAGGAGACGTCACGGGTCCAGATGCTCGCAGCAAGGCCGTAGGCGGTCCCGTTCGCGATGGCGATGGCTTCGTCCGTCGTGTCGAACGGGATGACCGTTCCGACCGGTCCGAAGATCTCCTCCTGGGCGATTTTCATGTCGTTGTTCGCGTCGGCGAAGATGGTCGGCTCGACGAAGAACCCATCCCCGTCGGGCCGCCCGCCACCGGCAGCTACGCGTGCGCCTCCATCGCGGCCCGCCTGAATGTAGGCGAGCACCGAGTCGCGCTGCTTGGCGTTCACCAGAGCGCCCATGGTGGTGTTCGGATCGAACGGGTCACCGAGGACCTGTGCCGCGGCCGCTGCCGAGAGGCCGTCGACGACCTTCGAGTACAAGGACCGGTGAACGAGCACTCGCGTTCCTGCCGCGCAAACCTCCCCCTGGTTGAAGAACAGCCCCATAGCTGTGCCGTTGATCGCGGCGTCGAGATCGGCATCTTCCATGATGATCTGCGGAGACTTTCCACCGAGCTCGAGAGTCGTTCGCTTGAAGGTGTCCGCTGCTCGCTTCGCGATGATCCGTCCGACTCGCGGGCTACCGGTGAAGCTGATCTTGTCGACGCCAGGGTGGCCCACGAGCGCATCTCCGGTGACCTCGCCGAGTCCAGGCACCACGTTGACGACACCTGCGGGAACTCCGGCTTCGTCGATCAAACGCGCCAGATGCAGAATCGACAGCGGTGCATCCTCCGGCGGCTTGACGACGAGCGTGTTACCGGCCGCCAGGGCGGGAGCCAATTTCCACCCGGCAATCATCAGCGGCGTGTTCCACGGCACGATCGCGCCGATGACTCCGACCGGCTCTCGGACGGTGTACGAGTGAGTCGGTTGTCCGAAGTAACCGGCAGTCGCAATGGTCGCGCCGTGAATCTTGTCGGCCCATCCCGCGAAGTGGCGGAACGTCGCCACTGCATTGGGGATGTCAAGCATCGCCGGCTGACCGACCGGCTTCCCCACATCGTGAGCTTCGAGGCGGGCCAACAGGTCGCCGTCACGCTCGATGAGGTCGGCGATTCGATTGAGGAATCTGCCACGAACAGCGCCGGGGGTGCTTCCCCACTCGCCGTCCAGCTGTGCGCGGGCGGCACGCACAGCGGCATCGATGTCGTCCGCAGTGCCGGACGCGATGTCGACCAACGGTTTTCCGGTCGACGGATTCAGGTCGACGAATGTACCTCCGTCCGACGCATCCTGCCATCGGCCGGCGATGAACAGACGGGTGGCAGTGCCCTCTGGGAGGGCGGAATCTAGACGTTCGTTCACAGCGGTCATCGTGATACTCCTAGAATGAGATCGGATGCGCGCTCGCCGATCATGATCGACGGCGCATTGGTGTTCCCGGTGGGAACGGTGGGCATAATGGAAGCGTCGGCGACCCGAAGACCCTCGACTGCTCGAACTCGGAGGTCCGGTCCGACGACGGCATGGTCGTCAGTACCCATACGGCACGTACCGACTTGGTGGTGATAGGTACCGGCGGTCTGACGGACGAACTCCCGCAGGTGATCTCGCGTCGTGGCCGCGGGTCCCGGAGCGATCTCGGCCTTACGCCACGAGGCGAAAGCATCAGACGATCCAATCTCACGGCACATCTCGACGGCGTCGACCATGGCCTCGAGATCGTACGGATCCGCGAGAATATTCGGATCTGCGAGCGGCGGTGTGGTCGGATCGGAAGACGCCAACCGCAGCGTCCCGCGCGACTTCGGCGCTACCAGTCCAGGTGCGATGGTGTATCCGTTCTCGGGGACCGGGTACCCGTCCGCGGGATACGGAATGTGCATGAATAAAGGTTGCAGGTCGGGAGCAGCACCGGTCCAGCCGTTGCTGCGTGCGAACAGTTGAGCCTCAAGAAGGTTGTTCGTTCCGGCAACGAGTGGGTCGAGTGATTCGTAGATGTTGCTCAACAGAAGGTGATCGTGCAGGTTTTCACCAACACCAGGCAGATCCACCAGTGCATCCACTCCCACCGATCGGAGGTGATCAGCAGGTCCGATTCCACTGAGCAGCAACGCCTTCGGTGAACCGAGTGCGCCGCCACTGAGGATGATCTCGGCATCGGCGTAGGCGCGTGCGGGAGCGCCGGAACCCACCGAGTACTCGACGCCGACGGCGCGGGATCCGTCGAGAACAATGCGGTGAACGAGAGCGCAGGTGGTGACCGTCAGCTTCGGGTGGTTCAAGACCGGTCCGACGAAGCCCTTCCATGCACTGACCCGTTCGCCCTTCGAGGTGGTGGTGTGGTTGTAGCCGGCCCCGATCATCTCCTCGGCATTGAAATCGTCGATGCGCTTGTGCCCTTTCTCCACTGCGGCGTCGACGAACGCGGCGGACAGTGGATGGGGAACTCCCATCAGCGAGACGGGTAGTGGTCCGTCGCCGCCGTGGTACTCGTTCTGTCCGAGTTCGTGCGACTCCGAGCGCTTGAACAGCGGGAGCACGTTGGTCCACGCCCAACCAGCATCACCGGTGCCACGTGCCCAGTCGTCGTAGTCGGCAGCATGGCCGCGCACGTAGATCATTCCGTTGAGCGAGCTGCTGCCGCCGAGGACCTTGCCTCGCGGCCAAAAGATTCGCCGGTTGTTCGCATGCCTCTGCGGCGTGGTGAACAGTCCCCAGTCCTGTGCACCACCGAGAAGGCTCGGCCACCCCTGCGGGGAATGGATGGCCGGATCGGTGTCCACCGGACCAGCCTCGAGGACGTGCACGCTGTGTCCCGCATCGAGGAGGCGCCGCACCACGACACTTCCGCTTGACCCTGCACCGACGACGACATAATCCGCGGAGGTTCTCCCATATGACATGAAGCCTCTTACTCGGTAGGTGTGATTGCTAACACAACCATGTCAAGCGGAGGGATGCGCGGTCTAGGTCATGGGCGCACGATCGTGCGGCAATTGCGCACGACTTGCGAGACCGCCGATGGAGTGCGACGAATCGCTCGCTCCGGGCGGTCCAGCACTCAGGCCCGGACTCGCCTCGCGCCCAAAGGGGCCGTTCCACGAGGCGACGACACGTCGAGCACGGAGAAATTGCGTCGACGACTAGAAGGAGCGCCGTTGTGACGTTTCCTGCCTCATCGGTAATCGGCGCGTTCCCTGGGCACCAGTAGAGTTCTCGGAGTAACACCACCCGCACGGCGGCATATGGAGCGTCGCATCGCTGCCGCGGGAGCCTTTTCGTGCGGACCGCTGGTGAAAGCTCTCGCCAAGGAGACTCACATCACCGTCAAGCCGTCTGCCTCGGGGCTTTCCGGGAGCATCGCGAACAGGTTGACCACGACGACTCCGTCACGGGAACGACCGACCTCGTCGAGCAGTCCATAGGCGACAGCGACGATCTTCCATCTACACATTGGGAATGCACTAGTTGGTTCCCCGGCGCCTAGCGGCCGGGTGACGGCGTGCTCGGCCACTGAATCGCGATCACGCCCAGACCAGGTTCGAACTCCACATCGATAGTCCAACAAAGGGTTTGAAGAGCCACCAACGTCACTACGGTGAGGCGTCCCGTAAAATGACCGCGCGTACACTCAGGAACCAGATCCTTACAACCCTACGACGGGACCGGAGCGACCCGCCATGGAATGTCTTGCCGGTGAAACATTCTGACTCTTTACACGCCGAGCGTCTATCTGTAGATTTTGCAGGACATCGCGTTCAACGCTCGTAGAACCAAGAGTTCATCGTGCAAGGCCATCACTGTCTGCCACCTCGGCGATCCCGACTTGGTCGCGTCGCCACGTCGTCCCCACCACTACAGGACAGCCCGTCTCGCCGGGCGGCTCAACATTGCCGCCGTTCGCGTCGAGTTAAGTGCCACGCCGTCGACCAGAAGACCGTGCATCCACCCCGCCGCGAAGCTCACGGTGATCGAGGATCGTCACCGAGCGAGCACGCCATGTCCGCCGACACACGTCGAACATTCCGAATTTCGGCCGGCTATGGACATCGATCCGAAATGCTCCAAACCTCCCGATCTACGACGAGTTTCTCAGCGCATGCCTCTGCCGAGCGGGCAGTGGCCCCGATGACAACCCGTGCATGCCACCCATACCTGCTCTACGACAGAAAGGCACAACCATGACGAACGTAGATCTTGTCGTTCACAATGCCGTTGTCCACACCATGGACGAGACAGCTTCTTCTGCTTCAGCATTCGCGTCGTACCAAGGAAAGGTGGTCGCGGTTGGAAATGATCGAGACATGCTCGCTCTCGCAGCCGAGACCACACGTGTCGTCGATGCGTACGGACGGACCGTGGTGCCAGGAATGGTCGACACACACACGCACCACAATATGGCCGGTGAGAACTTTCTGTTCAAGTTGAATGTCGGCGCCACCGATTCGATCGACGAGATCTGTCGAGCAGTCAGCGAATGGATAACGTCCAAGGAATTGTCAGCAGGCGACTGGGTGACCGGCGGAGGATGGGGTGCCACCCTCTTGAACGAGCTGATGAAGCCTGAATCTCTGGCAAAGCTCGATGCCGCCGCACCACGGAACCCTGTGCTGCTCCGAGACGACTCACACCATCAGAAATGGGCCAACTCGAAGGCCTTGGAAAGAGCTGGAATCACGGCGGACACTCCAGACCCCGAGGGCGGAACCATCCACCGGGACAAGGCCGGCGCAGCAACCGGGGTTCTCTTGGAGTCGGCCGGAGGAGAAGTCGACAAGATCAGGATCGCAGATTCGCCGCTGAGTGGGTCGGAGTACGCGGCGCGCTGCTCGAAGATCGCGATCGAGATGCTGCACGCGGTAGGAATCACAGCCTTTCAAGACGCATCGTCTACCAAGGAAGTTCTCGAGGGACTCAAACAGCTGGATGACGCGGGTGAGCTCCAGGCATGGGTAGTTACCTCCATGCCCGCCCACGACGCATTCTTCGGCTTCGAACTGGTCGGCGAACCCCTGATGGCACTGGGTGAGCAGTACCGAACCGAGCATCACCGGCCGGACTACACGAAGATCTGGCTCGACGGGGTCCCGATGAATCAATCGACAGCATTGCTCGATCCGTATCTACCGAGCGAAGAGTTCGGCTGTGATCACCGCGGGCAGACGAACATGACCTTCGACGAATTCGAACATTGGCTTCGCTACATCGGAGCTCAGGGGCTCGGCGTCAAGGTCCATGCAACCGGTGACGGTGCAGTTCGTATGGTTCTCGATTCCGTGGAAAAAGTGCGTGCAGACGGAATCGATGTGAAAGTTCAGGCCGCCCACGTCACATTCATCGATCCCCAGGACGTTCCTCGGTTCGCCGAATTGAACGTCGTGGCAGAAATCTCGCCCGCACTCTGGAACCCTGGCATTCTGACCGAAGCGATCCGTGCTGTCGTACCGTCGTCGCTTGTCGACCAGAACATGTACCCGAATCGTGATCTAGTGGATTCCGGCGCTCATGTTGCCATCGGGACGGATTGGCCAGTACCTCCGACACCCGACCCGTGGGGCCCGATCTACAGCCTGGTCACTCGTAAAGATCCCACCGGTAGTTTCTCCGGCCAGCTCAATATCGCTCAGGCACTGACAGTGTCGGAAGCGCTGCATCTCTACACATCAGCTTCGGCGCACGCCGCCGGACTCGGCGACGTCGCGGGTCGGATCGCGCCGGGTATGTCGACCGATTTCGTCGTACTGAACAAAGATCCGTTCGAAATCGATGTCGAAGAACTCAAGAATGTTCATCCCCTCGAAACGTGGTTTGCCGGTAACCGAGTCTATTCACGTGAAGAATCGCATCTCCCGACATCGTGACCGTGTCGACCGGTTGAGGCAGCAATCCCTCGACCGGTCTCACCACAGAGGCAGTGGGGTTTCCCGTGCACAAGTAGCGCAGTACGTCGGCTGTTGTTCCAATGCATCAACAAACGCCGACCCCAAGGCATTGTTCAAGACGAGTTAAAACAGGACGCAACCATGATCCGTAGGGCAATGGAAGAAGGCACTTGCGTCACCAGCGGTGCGATCACGATACGCACAGTGAGGGTGGACGATGCATCGATCTCCCGTGTGACATTCGGTGTGGGTGCTTGTTGGTCCGAGGACATCGGGAGAGCAACGGGGGCCGTGCTGTGCCCGCGCCCGCATTTGGCGCTCATCACGCACGGCCGACTCAGGGTTCGTATGTACGACGGCAAAGAAGATTCATTCAGTGTCGGGGACGTGATGCAGCTTCCCCCCGGCCATGACGTGTGGACAGAAGGCGAGGAGCCTTGCGTTTTCGTCGAATTCGCTATCCAAGGTGAAACCACAGCCTGAGGTCGGCGTCTCGGGCACCGGGGTCACCCAATCCCGATATGAAGTGGTGCCCGAAATTGTTGGGCTCTGAGCACCAGCCCAAGGATATGGTACTGAGCCCCGCATGACGAATACTGTCATTCGCAAGTGAACGATAGGCAAAATCGCTATAAGCCACATAGCGCCAAAGACTCTCAAAGACAACGCCTTACGCATCAAGGACTGAGTAAGGAGAACACAAGGAAGCAATATCATCCACCGTTCTGCTTACGAGACGATCTATCAAGCGATCTACGTCCATGCCCGAGATGAACTCACACGTGCACTCGGAAAGCAACTGCGCCGCGGCCGAATTGCTCGCAAGACACATAAGCAGCCCGATGCCCGCCGGCCGTGGTTCGTAGACCCGATGAACGCCATATCATCATCAACGTCGCTATCACACTGATCGTGTGGAACGCGGCACGAGAAGTGTTGCTGTGCCTTGCCGAACTCGAAGAGCACACGGACGATCGATCGAATTTTTCGAGCGAGTAGGCGATCAAGAAGTGGTATGCCGACAGCGCGATACTGAACTCGATGCTTCTCGTGTTCTTCGCCGGCGCGATAGTCGCGACGATCTCGATCGGCCGGCCTGGCCGGGTCCCGCGGTGATTCTCGTGTGCGCAGTGTTGATGCGCCCACGCCCGCGAACTGCCAGATTGGTCAAGCGCCGGTGGAGCACGTACCGCATAGCGCGATGAGAGTAGGCGGGCACTGAAACTGATCAGAGGGCTTTCAGTGCCCGCCGCTCCTTGGGCAAGGGTCCGGCCCGGAGTCAGACCAACAGGAGCCGTTACAGACGGCGACAAGCCAATGCGCCATCCGTCCGATGCTGCTTGCCTGCAACGACTACGAGCCGTGTCCGGCCACTGAGAATTCATCGCCGTGCCGAGCCCTCATAGTCTCGACGAGCGTCGATTGAGGCTAGCAACTCGGCCGGTGGTGCGGTCAGGTCGAAGGCGTGGCAGTAGATAACGATGTCGACCACCTCAGAAGCGACATCGCCTTTCGCATCGAGCTATGCGAGTACTTCAACTGCGTTCCATGGCGGCTCACATCTCGCCAGCTCGACATGTACTTCGCCGTGCTCTCACCTCGCGGCGCCGCACCGGGTCGGGGTGTTGTTGTCCTATCACCCGCATCATCAACGCTCCGGGGCTCTGCTGTGCGCCGCCGACCGCGATGTACACCGACGACCCGAAGCTCGCGATCCGCGAAGCCCCTGGCCTCAACGTCGCCATCGACAAGGGACGATCGGTGGCCATCCCCGACCATCTCAGCCCGCCGCGCGCCTACGGGGCTGCCAAGCTCGGCGGACAGATCACCCTCGACGGCATCCGCGCCGCGCAACGATTCGACGCGCTCGGCCTCGGCGCGAGCCCCGTCGGGATGGCTGGCTACTCCGGCGGCGGAATGGCGACGGCAATGGCCGCGGCGATCGCCCCGACCTACGCTCCGGAACTCGACCTCGCGGGCAGCGCCTACGGCGGCGCTCCCATGAACATCGACAAAATGGCCAAGGCCCTGGGCCAGCAAAAACACCCGGCATTCGGACTGGCTATGGCCGCCGCGCTCGGCCTCGAACGTGAATACCCAGACCGTATGCCGATCACGAGTCAGCTCAATAGTGCCGGACAGCAGCTGCGTGATCAGATCGCCAATGCCGCCGCCAACGAGACCATGTTGTGTGTTGTTCTCCATCATCGCCGACTTGTTCCGAGATCATGAGATGTCGGGTTGGGTCAAGGCGATCTGGTTGTTCTTCCTGTTCGTCATTCCCTTCCTGTCGGCGATGATTTACGTCATCGTCAGGAACGACGGAATGACCCGGCGCTCGTTCGAGGCCGCTCGCGGGCATACGCAGGCTCAGAACGCCTACATTCGGAATGTCGCCGGAAAGTCTGCTACCCAACAGATCACGGACGCCAAGACACTCCTCGACTCCGGCGCGATCAGTGAAGAAGAATTCCAAGCGATCAAGGCGAAGGCGCTGGCGTAGTTTTCACGTCGTCGTTCATGCCAGGGCCGCTATTGTCAGGCCCGGTGTCGTCAGGCCCGATGTCCTGTGCGGCAGCGCGGGCAGGACGAACCAGCACTTCCAGTGCGACGAGTGCGACCAAGGCAATGACGACGATCCAACCCACGACCAATCCTGTGGGGTAGCGCCAGAAAAGCAGCAACAGTGCGGCGATGCCGATGATTGTGCAGCGCAGCGGAACACGAAGCTGATTGGCCCATCGCTCGATCTGATTCGGCGTACGGCCGCTTGCAGAATAACGGACGAAGTCCAACGCCTGCCCATAGCCGCGGCGAACCGCGATCGCCGACGACGACCCGCCCACGAGGTACGCGCCGAGCCCCGCCACTATCCCGAGGACCGCAACCGCGCGCAGACTCGTCCGCAGTGGCACCAGAACAGTGTCGATGACCGCCGTCGCAGCATCAGGCGACAAGATATCGGAGGGGACACTGTCGAGGTAGATTGCACGCCCGACGAGAATTCCGATGGCCAGGACTAGCATTCCCAACGCAATCGACAGGCCGACCAGGGACAGTGCACGGAGCCTGCGACCCCGCGGGGCAACGGCGACAGCGGCCGCAGCACACGCAATTCCCAGCCACGGCAACACCACCGATACTTTGTCGAGGGCTGCGACAGCTCGTTGCGCCTTCACCAGTTCTGGGGACTGGAAGAGCACGAATTCCTTGTCCACGGAGGGGATTTTGTCCGCGAACGCGAAGCCGCGCTCGGTCAGCGCAGCCTTGACCCTGTCGATGATCGTGCTCAGCGAAATGCTCACGGTTCCGCTCTGATCGACTTCAACGGCATTGGGACCGTAATTCCCGGTCATCACCGCGACAAGAGCGGTGTGCGCCGATCGGTTCGCCTGAATCCAAAGGTCTTCGAACTGCTGTGATTGCACGAGGGTGCCTACCGTGTCGTGGACGAAGCCCTTCGCCTGGCCGGCGATCACCGGCGCCAACCCCACCACGGCCCGATCCAGGCGAGGAGCGTTCGCGGCGAGATTCGAAACGTCCGTCAGCGCGGTCAGGGCGTCGGCGGTGAGCCCTTCGACGTCGACGCGAGTGAAAATCTCGTCCGTGATCTGATTCGTGATCTCCGCCTGCACGGCCGGATTCTCACCCAGCGGCGCTACCGTACTGACGTAGCGGTCCGTGTCGAAGATCTGACTTCGGACGAAGCGGGTGGTTACCGACAAGACTGCGAGTAGTGCGACCAGCACCAGCAGGATCGTCACCGCAGCCCACCGCAGCCCGTGTCGAGGTGGACGGGAGACCTGCTCGACGGTCGTTTCGCGGGCGATGGGAGTCTGCTCGCGAAGTGTCGCTACTTCTTCGCGCAACCGCACCAGTTCGGCGCGTTCGTCCTTGCCGAGCGGATCGGCGCTTGCTGGATCGGTGCTTGCGTCGTTGTCCATCGGTTTCCTCTCTAGATGGAAAACACGCGTGACCCAGTAGAAGCGGACACGGTGTTGCGGCTCAGATGATCTCAGGGTTCCAGGTCATGACTGCCCAGATCACGAACACGTTGAGCGCAATGATCGTCATCGCCCACCACGGGTAATACGGCAGCCACAAGAAATTGACAATAATCGATACAGCGCACACCACCACGGCACCTACCCGCGCCCATATCGACCCCGTGAACAACATGACGCCGACCGCCGCGACCATCACACCGAGCACGAGGTGGATCCATCCCCACACCGTGAGATCGAACTGGTAGGTGTACTCAGGGCCAACGACGAACACGCCGCCCTTGGCTATCGCGGAGATACCCTGCAACAATTCGAGCAGCCCGACCGTGACGAGAAGGACCGCCCCCGCCCAACGTCGCAGCCTTCGCCAGACCCTGCTTGACCAGTATGTCCTCGGACATAACCGCCCCTCGTGGTGTCACAGACGAATCTGACAGGCACACGCATTCGCGCCGGTCAGGCGCATGGTGTTCGAGTACCCGCCGATCCGCGCACCAACCGGTCCGCCCGAACTGTGTTCCGCGTTGCCCGCTCACCATCACCGACGATCAACCAATCCCGGACATTCTGCGCTCGTGTGATCGAGGGTTTCGACACCCACCCGATCGGCTATGACATCGCTGCGGGACATCGTTGAACAGAGGCAACATTGCCGCGCACGGCCCACCCACCGGCTGCTTGGGTTTCAGTGGTCGTTGCAACATTGAACACCCCTCGATAGAGATGTTGGTGCTGCGGCTACAACTTCGACATTCGCGGCGTTGCTCGCGCGATCCAGCGGGGTAGCCGCAGCGCCCACCGACCTGATACATCGAAATAGGTTGGCAGAGCAGCCAATTAGCCACGACTTTTGCGATCGACCCCTTCAGTGGCCTCAGAATTCGCCCGCCCGGCCATGCATCGGAGCCGTTCATGAATGCAGCGTCGACTTGGCACGTACATGCAATCGCCACAAGGGTGCGTCACACCGGGCTGGCGAACCAGCCGATGCGATTTTCGGCGAAGGACAAACCGAACCCATACATGGGCAACAATACTCAACGGCCCGAAAAGCCCCACCTGTAGACAAACCTCAAAACGTTTGCAGAGAGAACCTTCCGACTGCTGCGACCGGGAATGATCAGTCGTCTTCTGAACTCACGCGTGGGAACGCCGTCGCCAGGCCCTCCAGAAGAATTGCCAGACCCCGCTCGAGTTCGTCTCGCCCGTCGTAGTGAGCCATGATCGTAGCCATCGATCGCAGTCTGGGGAACTCGGCAAGCGGAAGCCGATGCAGGCCGAGTCGCAGGAGATCGTCGGTCTCCTCCGGATTTTCGACTATTTCCTGAAGCTCGTTGAGAATGTGCCCATTGAGGAACCCGAACACCGCCCGGTAGATGTGCAATGCGTCTTCAGAGGTGAAACCGGCGCGTATCAGCAGTTCGAGTATCGCCTCGAGGTAGCGCAGCGTTCCCGGGGGACGCAATCCGAGCGGCGTCGACAACGGCCGAGTGACCAGCAAAGGAACCGCGTTAGGGTGCTCGAGTGCGAGTCGGCGATACCCGTAGGCAACCGCGTGCAGTTGCCCTCTCCAGTCGCGATCGGACGGATCGACGGCCAGTTGTTCGAGCACGGTCTCTACGACCCCGTCCAACAGCGCCGCCTTGTTTGCCGCATATCTGTAGAGGGTCATCGGATTTCTGTCGAGCGCTTTCCCCAGCCGCCGCATGGAAAGGCCTTCCACACCTTCGCCGTCGATGATCGCCAACGCCGCCGACAGAACCACGGCACGATTGATCGGCGTTTCACGACCTGCAACTGGAAACGGTTCCACTCTGACGTGCTTCGAGGGGCTTTCGATCATCCCTGGAAGATACACCGTATGCCTACTGATTGACAGAACGGGGCAATTGGTTTATCTTTCAAATACGTCTTGCGTGTACAACGTATACACACATCGTATAGCCGGAATGTCCGGCTTTACGTGGGCGCTCATCGATACGTCCCTGGCGCCGAAGCCGGCGCGGATCGTACGGACTCACTTTCGTCGCATGAGTCCCTTCTTCAAAGGATCGAAGATGAACAGAACATGACAGCACCCACCGCAACACGACGCTCGCGGTTCTTTCAATTTTCCGGCATTGCAACGATTTCCGTATTCTCAGTCGGCATTCTCGTCCTGCCGGCCGGCACTGCGGGCGCCGAAGCGACTGCCGTCGGACTCGGTACCGCTGAGCCCTTTGCAGTCCTTGCCGGAGCAGGAATCACCAACACTGGGCCGACGACGCTCGGCGGCGACATCGGCACATATCCGACGCCTACCATCACCGGTGTATCGGATCTGACGATTACCGGCACCAACCATGGCGGCGACGCGGTATCGCAGGGAGCGAAGCCCGATGTGTTGACTGCGTACAACACTCTCGCCGGTCAGGGACCCACACAACCGACCGGAGCCGACTTGACCGGTCGGACACTGGTTTCGGGTGTCTACAACTCCGGTTCGTCGATCGCACTGTCGGGAACCGTCACCCTCGACGCGCAAGGTGACCCCGATGCAGTCTTCGTCTTCCAAGCGGGATCAACGCTGATCACATCGTCTTCGAGCACCGTCGCACTGATCAACGGAACGCAGGCATGCAATGTTTTCTGGCAGGTTGGAAGTTCCGCCACCCTGGGCACCAACTCCGTCTTCCGAGGAAACCTGTTGGCGCTGACAGACATTACTGCCACAACCGAGGCAACCGTCGAGGGTCGACTGTTGGCGATCAATGGCGCGGTCACTCTAGATACGAACACCGTTACGATCCCGACCTGTGCGCCTCCTGTCACGACCACGACTCCGACCACTACGACGACTACAGTCCCGCCTGACACCGCGATAACTACCACCACGACTGTGGTCCCGCCGGTGGTGACTACAACCACGACGGTCGTCCCGCCGGAGGTGACTACAACCACGACGGTCGTCCCGCCGGAGGTGACTACAACCACGACTGGTACACCGGTGGAAGCGACGACCACCACACCAGGGCCGAACGGCACGACTACAACCACTGCGGGCGTACCGCCGATCATCACGACCAGCCGAAACATTCCGTCCATACCCGAGATTCCTGGTCTCCCACCACTGCCGGGAATACCTCCCACCGTTCCCGGGACGGTAACCGTCCCGTCTCGGGTGCCGACGACGTCAGCTTCTCGAACGGGTACCCCGACCACTCAACCGGTAGGCCCGGAATCCCCGAATGTTCGAGCCCCTCAGGTGCAGCAGGTACCACGAGGGTCGGTCGACACCGGTGACGGAAGCACACAATCCCAACGCGACGGACAGTCCAGTGGAGGGTGGATCGCCCTGCTCGTCGGCTTCTTCAGCGTCGTGGCTATGTCGGCCCTCGTCATCCGTCGGACAAGTCGATAGATGAAAGACGAAAACTCCGTGATGGCTCCGCGAACTCGCCGAGCCATCACGGCTCTCGCCCTTACTGTTTCAGTACTCGTAACGGTGGTCGGATGCGCCGGTGGACAATCCGACAGCGGAAATTCACAACCACACTCGTCGCCTCGACAAGACACCACATCCGCGCCACGCGCCACTGACTCTGCACTGCCCGAAAGGGCGCCGGTAACTGCTGAACACCGCCCCGCGCGCCTCGAAATCCCGTCCATCGGCGTCGACACCGACATCATCGATCTCGGACTCGATACCGATGGAGCACTCGAGGTCCCACCGGATGGGAAGGACGCAGGGTGGTACACCGGCGCTCCCGCACCCGGTGAGGTCGGACCGGCAATCATCGCCGGCCACGTCGACTGGCAAGGCACCGACGGGGTCTTCTTCGATCTGCGGAATCTCGAAACAGGAGCCGACATCATCGTCACCCGCGAAGACGGAAGTCGCGCAGTGTTCACCGCTACCAGTGTCGAACACTTCCCCAAAGAGGACTTTCCCACCGACGTCGTATACGGCGACATCGACCACCCCGGACTCCGGATCATCACGTGCGGTGGATCCTTCGACGAAACCGCACGCAGTTACAACGACAACATCATCGCATTCGCCGACCTGGCCTAACCGCCTGAGACGCCGCAGCACACCACTTCGAAAGTCCGCACGAACCGTTGGAGAGCAATGACCGTATCGAGGCCGCAAACTACCTCGAACACTACGGATCGCTCCGTGCGCGAAGACGAGACGGCAGCTTTGCCAAAGCCCGGCCCGAAGACAGTTGGAACAGTGATCATCTCGTGTCCAATTTGTTCCTGTACCAATTACAACGACACAGTGACCATCACGCGAATCCGCGTCTGCGCTACCAATCTCTGCGCAGCGCTCCAACCGCTCCGCAACTCCCTGCCGGATACGCGGTGATGATCGTCTGCGCTGCCGTACCACCACTGTGGCGGCGGATCATGGCTCACCGTGTCCTCCGCTACTACAACGGCAACGTCGAGCTCATTCACACCAAGGCCATCAGATGAATAGCACTGCCCGAAATGACGATCGCAACGACGGGCGCTACACAGCCATCGGACCGGCCCAGCACACCAGAACCGAGTACCAGCCGGCGCATACTCGACTCATGCGAGCTGCACCGAGCCTGGACGTCGTCGCCGCCGCGGAGTACCTTTTGACCCAGCCCGACGCATACCTCTATCGCCGCCGATACCTCGATCTGATCACCCAGACCCCCGGGCCCGACGGCACACCGATCACCGACTACGCCGCAGCTGAACGCTACCTACTTGTCACCGCTGCAGCCAAACTTCGGTCGAACACCGGCGCTCGAAGTACCTGAACAATCGCGCGGAAAACTCGCACCACCCACCAGTTAGCGTGAACGGGCCATGAAGTTCTTCCGTTCACCCGTTGCGGCACAACGGTTCCTGGCGGTGTTCAGAGTGATCTCGCCGCACCGCCGGCCCGGCCGATACAAGCTCGCCGCGAGCGATTACCGCTCCAAAATGACCGACCGATTCGCCATGTGAAACGACGTCGCCGGCGGACCCGCCGCTGTATCCCGCAGTCTTCGCCGCAATGATCGACCAAATCGTCTATTACGCAGTTGTTTTCACATTGAAAGCGGCGAGTTACCTACTCAGAAACACCGGGATCGACACGTCGCCGTCCGTGAGAGCAGACAACGCGGCACGATGAAAACATCGCAGACAACGCGGCACGAAGAATACATCGCAGACAACGGGCCTAGGCGCGAGGGAGCGCCGCAACCACTGTTGTTCTCGTGGGTGCCTGGGTCCGGTTTCATCGAGGTCGGTATCCGTCCCGGCGCGAGGTCGGTATTCGTCCAGGCTTTCAGAGATGCAGCATCAGTGGCATGGTCACGGTAGCGAGGAGCGTTTGGATCCCTGTGATCGACGCCATGAGCCGTGTATCGCCACCCAACCTGCTCGCCAGGATGTAGGCAGAGGGAGCGGTTGGGACAGCGCTGATCAGGAGCACGCTGGTCAACAGGACGCCATGGATTCCTGTGGCGGCAGCCAGGGAACCGACGAACAGTGGCAGAGCCACCAGCCTGAGAGTCGACGAGAGTCCGACATCGGCCACATCCCGAAGGCTCAAGCGCAGTGTCAGTCCCGCCCCCACCGCGAGAGTCCCCGTTACCAGAGCGGGCGAGGACAAGAGGCCGAATATCGCACCGGCGAAGGCGGGAAGCGAGACACCGGTCACGCTCAGGACGAGGCCGATCAGGCAAGCCAAGATGAGCGGGTTGGTTGCAAGCTCTCGGGCGACACTGCCGACCGTGACAGTCTTTTCGGAGGCGCCGTAGAATACCAAGACGGTAATGCACAGTACGTTCACGGTGGGCACCACGATGGCCGAACAGAGCGCGAAGGTCGCGATCCCCTCTGCGCCATGGAGGGCGGAGGCGACGACCAGGCCGATGTACGTGTTGATACGAATGCTGCCCTGCACCACCGATGTCAAGCGCGGGCCGTCCGTCTTCAGCATGCGCCGGAGCGCGACCAGCATTACTGCCGTGAGGACGAGCGGCGCTACCAGGGCCAAGAGCATCGCCCCCACCGGCATCGTCCGCACCTCGGTGACGGCAATCGAACTGATGAACAGCGCTGGAGTAAAGACGTGGTAGTTCAGCCATTCCATGCTGCGCCAGAAACTCGGGTCCGTGACGAATCTTCTTCGGAGGACAGTGCCCAGAGCGAGCGTGATGACGATGGGCACGATGGCGGAGGTCACGAGATGCACCCGGCTACGATGCTTCAATGGGTTAATGCAGTTCAACCATGACAACATGACCGGGGTCGCCCTCGCTGCAGACCTGGCCAATTTCGCGACAGCGGGCACACCGACCTGCGACGATGTGCAGCAATTGCTCGTGGCACACCAGATCAGACGGCCCGACGTAACCAATATCAGTCGAGCAAAGATCCTGGCCTGGGGGCTACGCCTGCACGCAGTCTTCGCTCAAGCGGACACCGTTCGACGATGCGAGGAACTCAACGAGCTCCTGACGTGCTCCGCCACCCGCCTATACCTGACATCACACGATGGACTGCGCCCGCACTTGCATTTCATGCGGGACGACGACAATCTCGTTCGTCGGCTGATGGCCGTGACCGCAGGGAGCCTTGCGCTCTTCCTCGTTGACTCCGAGGGACTCCGACTGGGGCAGTGTGCCCGCGAGACATGCTCGAAGGTTTTTGTGGACACGAGTCGCAATGGCCGACGCGCGTACTGCTCCCCCCGGTGCGGTAATCATGACGCCGTGGAGCGGCACCGGAACAAGCACCATCGACCACGACATTGCTAGAAGCATGAGATCTTACTTTGTCTCACCACGCCCCAACCAGTGCCGCGCAACGCGCCAAAGAGAGGGTCTGCTGCACGGGTAGGTGACAACTGATCTGTCTGGTCGAGAGACCGGGCTGAAAGGATGTTGCAGTGCCCAAGCCGTTCCCCAAGGAGTTCCGCGAAGATGTAGTCCGAGTCGCGCGGGCCAGAGATCCGAAGACCACGCTGGAGCAGATCGCGAAGGACTTCGGGATCCACGCCACCACCCTCACTGGGTGGATGCGCAAGGCCGATGTCGAAGACGGTGTGAAGCCCGGGACGACCGAAGACCAGAACACCGAGCTTCGCGAGTTGAAGCGCCGCAACCGGCTGCTCGAGCAGGAAGTCGAGATCCTGCGCCGGGCAGCCGCGTATCTGTCACAGGCAAACTTGCCGGGAAAATGATGTGCCCACTCGTCCGCGAGCTGGCCGAGGACGGGATCCCCGTCACGGTGGCGTGTCGGGTCCTCAAGATCGCCCGCCAGCCCTACTACCGCTGGCTCGCGCACCCGGTCACCGACGCCGAGCGCGTCGAGGCCTATCGCGCCGACGCGCTGTTCGATGCCCACCGCGACGACCCGGAATTCGGGTACCGATTCCTGGTCGACGAAGCCAGAGAGGCTGGCGAGTCGATGGCCGAACGGACCGCATGGCGGATCTGCTCCGACCTGGGCTGGTGGTCAGTGTTCGGGAAGACGCGAGGCAAGAACGGCAAGAAGCCCGGTCCACCGGTCCACGACGACCTCTGTGCTGTCGTCGATGCCAAGGGTCGGGTCCGGCACGAGTTCGCCGCCGATGCTCCAAACCGACTGTGGCTCAGTGACATCACGGAGCATTGGACCGAGGAAGGCAAGCTCTACGTGTGCGCGATCAAAGATGTCTACTCCAACCGGATCGTGGGCTACTCCATCGACTCACGGATGAAGTCCCGGATCGCCGTCACAGCGCTGGGCAACGCGGTCGCCAGGCGCAATGACGTGGCCGGCTGTGTTCTACACACCGACCGGGGCAGTCAATTTCGGAGCCGGAAACTCGTCCACGCGCTGGGCCGGCACGCCATGGTCGGGTCGATGGGACGGGTCGGCGCGGCCGGCGACAACGCCGCCATGGAGAGCTTCTTCTCCCTGCTGCAGAAGAACGTGCTCGACCCACGTTCCTGGGCAACCCGCGAGGAGTTGCGGATCGCGATCGTGACCTGGATCGAGCGGACCTACCACCGCCGCCGTCGCCAAGCCGCCCTCGGCCGATTGACTCCCGTCGAATACGAGGCAATCATGACCACGACAGCCAGTCAGGCTGCGTGACCGAACCTCTCACCTAATCGTGCAGCAAACCCATCTCAACGAAAGACGTGCGCAGGCGCGGGAAGTCAACATCATCCTGCTCGACGACTACGGCATGGACGAGACTGCAACCCCTGTCCGCAAGCAGACCATCGCCCCGGTCCTCGCAGCACTCACCCGATCCGTCGACGGCACAGCCGCGACTTTCCGCAACGGGCATGCGCCGAGGTCATCACGGAATTTGGTCTACTCTCGACGAGTTCGGCCCCGCAGCCCAGGCGGACATCGGTCGCCACCTCGGCCTCGATTCGAGCGATATGGTCGCCATACTCAACGATTTGGAGAGCCTGGGGTAGGTGAGCCCATTCGTCCAGAATCCAAGGCTCAAAGTTAAAGTTAGGCCACCTACCAAGGTGGAATGGGCACTCTCCATGGAAGACTGGTCATCGATCGGATACCTCTATCAGCAAAAAGCTGGCGAAACGTGCCATCGCTACCAGCTCGGCATTGCGCGTGACGCTGTCACCAACACCCTGACCAGCGACGAAATATGAGCGACCACAAGTGGACTCCGCGATAAGTGCCGTGGAACCCGAAGATCCGGGCGATTCCGGGCGATTCCGGGCAATCCGACCCGAATACGCCACCTCCGACCCGGCAGACCGCCTCCGGCACGATCCGGGTCAGGTTGTGCAGTGCGACCTACGGTTTCCGCCAGCGTCAATTCCGCTTGCCGGAGACCCGTCCGGTGCTCCGCCGGTCCTCGTCATGGTTGCAGCGCTCTCCCGGTTCATCACCGCGACGATGCTGCCCAGTCGGGTCACCACGGGCCTGGCCCGGGATGTGGCAGAGCTGCTCTCACGGGCTCTCGGTGCGATCCCACTCTGGTGGGACAACGAGTCCGGTATCGGTCGCGGCGGCACGCTGACGGACCCGGTGACCGCATTCGTCGGAACGGTTGCCACGACACTGATCCAGCTCAAACCGTACGACCCAGAATACAAAGGAAACGTCTAGCGTGCCAACCGGTTCCGCAAACCTCGTTGATGCCGGGTCGAACATTTCTCTCACCCGCCGACTTCAACACCCAACTGGCTGGCTTCCGATCGCAAATTCTCGTTCTTAACGCAGATCGACTGCCATACAATGGATTTGGATACCGTCGATGCGGCGGCAATGTTGTCACTGCCGCCGGCACCACCACTCACGGCACATACGCTTGATTCGGGGACTGGGCGTCTACGACCGAGCATTCGGAGTTGAATTCTCTTGTATTGCATCATGCAATGATGCTTGGGCCCAGCAATGGACGCTGCGGATTCCCTGAACGCCATCGAGGACTACTCGCAGGTAATGAAGCCGCGCATACGGGAATCGGCAGCACGGCTAGCCGAGCAGGCCCGAGCGATGTACGGAGTCACGGGCACTACCTTGCCCCGCGCTGCCGCGAGTAAGTCACAGCGGGTCAATCGTCCGGCACTCAGAACCGGATCCCATTGGCCGGACTTCCGACACGAAAATTGTTGGAGGATTCTAACTTCGGCCATCAACCGTCACCCAGTCGAGAAATGGTGGCGCATCTGAGAACTGGAGTCTTCTTGACGCAGGCCCGCAATGTGGCGCTTCTGGGGCCGCCGGGCACCGGCAAAACGCATCTTGCGACGGGGTGGGGATCAAGGCCGCTCCGTCCGGACATCGGGTTGCATTTGCGACGGCGGTCGATTGGGTGGCCAGACTCAAAGCCGCGCACGCCGGAGGCAAACTATCTGGAGAGTTGGCGCGACTACGGCAAATCGGGTGGTTCTAGCACCCTCGTTTCATTGAGGTGAGACAGATATCCCGGAGGGATCACACCAGACCCATCACATGCTGCTGACCGTGCGGTATGCGCGATCGTGGAACGCACCGACGCCGAGATGAAGGAACGCTGGAGACGTCTACGTCGAATCCGACTGCGCCCAAGTATGGTCAGTTCGGTCATCACCACGGCCATTGTTCTGTCGGCGCTCCAGCGAGGCCGCTACCGAAAACCTCAATGGCCAAAGTCCACCGCTCCCCGCAACATCGGCTCCACCGACGTCCGCCGAACATCGACGGCCAGTGCGTGCGCATCTGAGAGCGGACCTCGCTGCGAAAAGGGCAATCGCGGCGAATTGCATCAGTTGAACTCCCCTGTCCCGCCTCATCCACACATTCGAGGTTGCCTTTCATTCCGTGCCGACTCCGATTACCGTTGCCGGACAAACAGTTGCAGCGAAATACAGGATAACAATCAAGACCCAACGTCGACCGCTTCGCCAAGCTCGGTCCATTGCCGAACCGACTGCACAGTCAGGACCAGGAACGGGACATAGCCTATTTCCCTGCTACTCAACAGCTTCAGGCAATGCCTGATATGGAACAAACCTCCCATGTGAGGGGACATGAGAGCACCCATGCCGTTCTCCAGTCGTGACGTTCGAACCGTCCTCGCTTCAACGCGGGTGAGCATTCGCGGTGAAGCGATGATCGCGCCAGGTCCCTCCGGTGGCAGATCGCCGAGGTAACGCTGATCGGCTGCGCTTGAAGTTCTTGTCACGCATCGCGTCCCAGTGTCAAACGATCTCGTTCTGACGATCTTTGGGAGCGTGCAGGACCTTTGCTGCCTTGCCCTGCGCGGCGTTCCCGGTTCCCCGGGCCGCAGACCCATTGACGATGTTGCCCTCGATGGCGTCCTATTCGTTTTGCACACCAATGTGAGCTGGCGTGATGTGCCGGCCGAGAATATCGGGTGCAGTGGTATCACCTGCTTGCGCAGGCATCGCGAGTGGACCCAGGTCGGAGTGTGGCTGCGATTGCATGCCGCCCGGAAAACCTGAGCAATTCTGTTCGCGTCACGTCAGGGGTTCCACCGCAGGGCTAATCAAGTTCCCCTCAGCTCGCTCGACTGCATTGCATGCAACTCCTGCCCATCGGCGTGGTGGCTGTGGCCCAGAGGGATGGCACGGCCGTCAGGAGCATCAGCGGCAGGGTTGCTCTTGCCGAAGGAGCAGCTAACGGCCGGATCGATCTTGTTCAACAATAAGATCGAGAAAGTGGCCACAATGCCCATGTAAACCGATTTGATGCAGGGCATCCGCCAAAATAACAAAGGCTATCCCCTTGTATTGTTGAACAATAATCACTTACAGTGAGGATGTGGTCGGCGTCACGTTCGAAGAGGCGTAGGACGCCGGTTGGAAGTTCGCCGAGGTGCGACGAGGGACAAGACTTACGAGAGCAGAGGCAGCCAAAGTGAATGAAAATCTTTCGGACGGCGACGCTCAGGCACCGTTAGCGGCACTCAATCTGTCGGGTGCGACGGCGGTGATCTCGGGTGCGGCGTCAGGTATCGGACGGGCGTCAGCAGAGCTTTTGGCCCTGCGCGGCGCACACGTCGTGATCGCTGACGTCAACGAGGACCTCGCACGGATATGGGTAGAACAGAGCCCAGTCGCCGAGCGTATGCAAGTCGCGCGGGTGGACGTGGCTAACGAGGCTGAAGTATCACGGTTCGTTGCTTCCGTAGCAGGAAGCCGTGGTTCCATCGACATCCTGGTGAATTGTGCGGGCGTTCAGGTGTCAGCTGCCGTTGAGGAGATGTCCGAATATGTATGGGACAGGGTGATGGGTGTTAATCCCAAATCGTGTTTCCTGATGACGAAGCATACGTCGCCGCATATGAATTCAGGCGGGGCGGTTGTCAACCTTGCTTCGATCGCGGCGTTACATGGCGACCCCAATCAGTCGGCGTACTCAGCATCGAAAGGCGCGATCGTAGCTTTCTCCAAAGCCGTCGCTGCGGAGCTGGCTGGACGGGGTATTCGAGTTAACTGCGTCGCCCCGGGTTGGGTCGACACGCCATTCAATGATGAGGCGATCGAATCCCTCGGAGGGATAGACGCGCATCGTCGAATGATCGCGCAGACGGTGCCGTTAGGGCGCCAGGGCAGCGTTGGTGAGATTGCCGAGGTCATCGCATTCCTGGTCTCCGGCGCGGCGTCATATGTGACCGGACAGACGATAGTTATTGATGGAGGACAGATCTGATGGATATGACGTTCGAATTGGCTCGACGTGTAGTTGACGCGATGCGTGCCGCTGCGCTCGAACGCGGATCGTCGAGTGCATACGCGGTGGTCGATAAAGGTGGCAATCTCGTCATCTTCGAAGTCGACGACAACGTGATTCTTGCGGCACGAGAAATCGCGATCAACAAGGCCTGGACGGCACTGACGATCGGAGAGTCGACGTTGAGTCTGAGTACGCAGGTTCAGCCGGGACAGGACTTCTACGGACTCACCGTGGGCTCGCCTGGTCAGCGTGTCGTTGCCTTCGCCGGCGGCCATCCTCTGGCACCACATGGGCAATCACCCGTCGGTGGATGTGGCGCGTCCGGAGGCGAACTCGACGACGACGAATTCATTTCCCTGGCCGGACAGCGCGCATACCTCGCCGCGATCAGTGATCAGGAGGCCGCTGAATGCGCCGGATGAGGAGAGCAGCTGGGGTGGCCATGCCAGTTGCAGGGAGGAGTCGATGAGTGAACCAGTGGATGTACTTGTTATCGGAGCCGGGCCATCCGGGGCGGTCGCGGCAGGAGAGCTCGCGCTGCACGGCTTCTCCGTGATGTGTCTTGAGCAAGGCGACTGGGTCAATCGCGCCGAATTCCTGGGTGCGACACCCTCATGGGAAATGGGCGCTCAGCGCGTCTGGAACCCCGACCCCAATGTCCGACAACTCTCAGCTGATTACCCAGTCGATGTTGCAGACTCCGACGTGGACCCCCTGATCTTCTCCGGTGTGGGCGGCAGCACCGTCTTGTACGGTGCGCATTGGGTCCGGATGCTGCCGTCAGACTTTCGTGTTCGAACGATGGACGGTGTGGCCGATGATTGGCCATTAACCTATGAGGACCTCGCTCCCTACTACGATCGAACGGATCAGCTCGTCGGTGTGTCCGGTCTCGCCGGCGATCCAGGCCAGCCTGGGCCGGAAAACTATCCCATGGGCCCTCTCCCGATCGGCAAGGTCGGCCTGAAGGCAGCTGAAGGCATGAACGCCTTGGGCTGGCACTGGTGGCCTGGGCCTAACGCTATCGCGTCCAGGCGCTACGGTGATCTCAGCCCATGCGTGCGCCGTGGCGTATGCGAGACCGGATGCCCAGAGGGAGCGAAAGCTTCTGCAGACTTGGCACTTTGGCCGCGAGCGCTGAACAAGGGCGTGCAACTGGTTACCGGAGCGCGAGTCTCTGAAATAACGACAGACGACCGAGGTATTGCTACGGGCGCTGTATTCGTCGACCGAAAAGGCGTCCACCACCACCAGCGCGCTGGCGTGGTGGTACTCGCTGCCAATGGCATCGGCACTCCGCGACTGCTCCTACTTTCGGCATCGACGGCACACCCGAACGGGCTCGCGAACTCGTCAGGTCTAGTTGGTCGTCGATTGATGATGCATCCGCTCGCTGCGGTGCGTGGAATCTATACGGACCCGCTCGAGAGTTGGTTGGGTCCAGCCGGGCAGGCGCTGATCTCGACACAGTTCTACGAGACTGACATCGCCCGTGGATTCGTGCGGGGCGCGAAGTGGCAAGCGATGCCTACGGGCGGGCCCTTGCGCAACGGAACCGGGCACGACGGGTGGCGCCCGCGGAGCTCCGATTCAGAAAACCCGGAAGGCGTACGGCCCTGGGGCAGTACGTTCCACGAAGAAATCGAGCGGGCTTTCGGGCACTCCTTTGAGTGGAGCATCGTCGCGGAGGATCTACCGGAGGAGGGCAACCGAGTCACATTGTCGAACTCGCTGATTGACAGTGATGGCCTTGCCGCGCCGAAGCTGACTTACCGGACCTCGGGCAACACACACGCGCTCCTCAAGTTCCACGTTGCACGTGCTGCCGAAGCTCACCGTGCGAGTGGTGCTGTCGAGGTGTACGAGGTCCCGCTGGTTCGCGAGTCCGGTTGGCACTTGATGGGAACGGCCTGTATGGGGACCGATCCGGAGACAAGTGTGACCGATCCGTATGGCCGGACGCACGATGTGCCTAATCTCGTCATCGTGGACGGCAGTACGTTCGTGACCTCCTCGGGCATGAATCCGACGTCGACCATCGTCGCGCTAGCGCTTCGCAGTGTCGAGCACCTCATCGCGAATCGCCGAGAGCAGGTGACAGCGTGAGCTGGGACCAATGGACTCCGGAGGAGCGAGAGGCATTTCTGGCACTGGCTGACGTCCTTCTGCCGGGGAGTCAGAGGCTCCCGTGTGCCTCGGATGCCGGCATTGCAGATTGTATGAGGGAAGCACTGGAACTGCGTTCGGACCTGGAGGGGTCCGTGAGAGAAAAGCTTCCTCGTGTAGTCGCAGGCGAGTCCGCGGACCAGGTTGTCCGCGGACTGGACAGCGCTGGTGAACTTGAAGCGCTGCTATCGCTTTCGACCGGTGCGTACTGCATGTCGCCAATCGTGTGGTCGGTTCTGGGCTATTCAGGGCAAGAAGCCCGCGAGGCGCATGACGACCTTGACTCGTATATCGAACTGCTCAGTCCGGTCGTCGACCGAGGACATACCTATCGACGAACCCCACCAGTCAATAGCTCGACGACGCCGCATTCGGCGGTCGCGCGGTCCCATGAGGAGCGGCTCTGATGTCAAAAGACGTCATTACATCGACTAACGAGATCGCCGAGCGACGAAGTATCGAGTACATCCCGTTGGATGAGAGAGTCGGCAAGCCCCGCAGCCTTTTCGGTATCTGGTTCGGGTTCAACATGGTGCCCCTGGCGTGTGTCGTCGGCGCCGTGGGGACCACTCTCGGGTTGCCCCTGCTGTGGACGATTCTGGCCGTCCTTCTCGGGAATCTATTGGGGGGACTCACCATGGGGCTCCATGCGACACAGGGACCGCGACTGGGCGTGCCTCAGATGCTGCAGGCAAGGGGGCAATTCGGACGACGCGGAGCCAGCATCCTTGCGGCGGCGGTCGTCATCGTTGGTATCGGCTTCTTCTCCTTTAACATCATCGTCGCGACGCAGGCGATTCAGCTTGTATTTCACGATGTGCCCACTGTGGTCGCGGTGACCATTTCCTCTTTTGTCAGCCTGGCAATCTCAATCGTCGGTTACCGGTTAATCCGAGTTACGTCTGCGATGGTTGCCTTGGGAACAGGGCTGATAGTTGCTTTGGTCATCGTGCTACTGCTCACTGGGCAAGGTCCAACAGGGGTATACTCCGTCGATCCAGAGCTGACTGTCGGTGCGTTCTTTGCAGCCGTAACTGTTGCCGGCTCATGGCAAGTAGGGTTCGCGCCGTTCGTTTCCGACTATTCGCGTTACATGCCGCAGCGTGGTGAACGGGCTGCTTTCTGGGGTACCTATTTGGGGGCGACCTGTGGCGGCAGCCTCATGATGATCCTCGGTGCATATTTGGCGAGCCGCTCGGCTATCGGCGAGCCGTTGGCAGCTCTTGCCGAAGGCTTCGGCGGATTCGGCAACTTCGTTCTGGTGGCCTTCTTCGTGTCGGTGGCGCTAGCCAACACGATCAATTCATATACGGCTGGTCTGTGCGTGCTGACGCTTCTTGAGACGTTTCGTCCGGGGATCTCGATCCCAGTGTCATGGCGCAACGCGACACTCGTGCTGGTGCATGCCGCAGGGTTCACGCTGGCGCTCGCAGCGGCAGGGAGTTTCACCGAGAACTTCCTGAACTTCGTCACACTCCTGCTGTACCTGCTCATTCCATGGTCGGCCATTAACCTCGCCGACTACTTCTTGGTTCGCCACGGCGAGTACGACATCAACTCCTTCTTCGCGCAAGATGGTGGCGAATACGGTTTGTGGAATTCTCGTGCGGTCATCGCATATGCAGGGGGCATACTCGCTCAGCTGCCATTTCTGCAAACCGCTTTCTACACGGGGCCTCTCGTGGACCCCCTTGGAGGCGTCGATTTGGCCTGGATCGTCGGTTTCATTGTTCCTGGAGTTCTGTTCATTGCCTTGAATCGCCCCTCCACTGCAGACCATTAGAGGCGGCCATCCAACGACTGGCGGAGGTTTCGTCTCGGGAGTGATCAACAAGGCACGAGGACCCCGAATGTGTCGCGGCTCCAGTCTGTCGCTTCGGCTATTTGTGAGCGAAATGCGCGACCCGACATGGTCCCTGACACCCCTCTGCATGAAGTCGCTCCGGCGAAGGATATCGAAGCATCGGGGAACACCGCGAGACCGACTTGCCTTAGGCAGTTGCCTTGGATGGCCAGTGGGAATCTCCCCGACATTCGCCCGAATCGGACGCCCTTTGCCAATATTGTTCATCAAAATAATCAACTCTCGGACGTTGAACTGGGAAAATGCTGAGTTTAGTCTTGTTTTGTTGGACAATTATTGATAGATTGATTGCCATGACGGAGAACACATCGGCGGTAGGGCAGACCGGAGCAACCGCCCTGCAATGGGCGGTTGAGACGCTGCGCAATCGCTTTGTCGAAGGGAGACTGCTCCCCGGAACGCCGCTACGGGAGGTGTCTCTGGCAGAAGATCTCAAGATCTCGCGCAACACGTTGCGTGAAGCCCTTCGCCAACTTGCGGCCGAAAACCTGATCGAGGTGCAGGCATACCGCGGTGCGGTTGTCCGTACCATCACCGCCGACGACGTCCGTGACCTCTATCTGGTGCGTCGGACCCTCGAACTCCGCGCTGTGGAACAATCTGCGACGGCGGCGCCGTCCTCCCTGATTGCGCTCGCGACCGCATGTCAGATCAGCGAAGCCGCTGTGTCAGCGGGTGATTGGCGGGAGGCAGCCACGTCGAGCCTCCGCTTCCACCAGGCGCTCGTCGCCACTCTCGACAGTCCTCGACTAGATGGCTTTTTCCGCACGGTGATCGCGCAGATCAGACTCGCCTTCGCTCAAGGCCCCGATGAAGCCGCATTTCAGAGTTCGTTCGTTCCACGCGACCGTGAAGTCTGCGATCTCATGGCCGCCGGATCGATCGGCACCGCAGCCGCTGAGCTGCGCCGCTATCTCGACGACGCGGAAGCCGTCCTACTCAAGGTCGTCCTCGCCTCCTCCCACCACAACTGATCTACAGCTACCTGACCGCATGACGATGCGGTACCGACAAGTAAAGGAACACATCGTGGGCAACTACCCGGCCGCATACCAGGCCACCGCCGGCGGCGCACTCGACGTCGACCGCGCCTTCTACGACTCCGTCGCTGATCCCGACGGACGCGAACTCGTCGAGAAGTTCACCATCCCGATCCGAACCGGCACGGCGTGGGAGGTGCCGGCCGGATACGTCTGCCGCATCACCACGCCCGAGGGCCCGCAGGTCGGCGACTTCAACGTTTGGAACCGACACGACCCGCGTGAGCGCCTGTGGGCGTCGCGCACCCGCCAGCTGCAGGCAGCCCACGTCACGACTTACGACCGGCTGTGGTCGAACCTACCGTTTCTGCGCCCGCTGTTGACGGTGACCGCCGACTCTCTCGCCGACTTCGGTCCCGATGAAGACGGCGGCCGTGTACACGATCTACTCGGCACGCGCTGCGATCCGTACGTCAACAGAATGCTCACCGGCGAGGATTTCGACTTCCACTGCCACTCCAACCTCACCCGTGCGGTGCTTCCCTACGGACTGACCGAGTTCGATGTCCACGACGTACTCAACGTCTTCCAGAACACCGGCCTCAACGATGACGACAAGTACTTCATGAAGGCGTGCCCGGCCAAGGCCGGCGACTACTTCGAGTTCTTCGCCGAGATCGACCTGCTGTGTGCACTGTCGACCTGCCCCGGCGGCGATCTCTCTGTCCACCTCTGGGGGCCGGACGCCAAGGATCCACTGGAGGTGTGCCGCCCGCTCGGCGTCGAGGTCTACAAGCTTCCCGAGGACCGCCTCGAGGGCTGGGAGCAGCCGCAGCGCGCGGAATACCGCAATCAGCACGGACTGGTCGCGCCGAAATGGGAGGAGCAGGCATGAGCTCTGCACGCAGCACAGTGCCTGGCCCCGGCGGACTACCGTCTGTGTGGATGCAGGACCTCACCTGGGAAGAGGTCCAGCAGTACCTGAACGCGGAGAAGATCGCGATCGTCCCGATCGGCAGCACTGAGCAGCATGGTCCGGCCGGAGTACTCGGCGTCGACGCCTATGTGGCGATCACCCTTGCCGAAGACGCCGCCGCGCGCAGCGGCGTACTCTGCACTCCGCCAGTCTGGTTCGGCGACTCCTGTCATCACGCCGGGTTCCCCGGGACGCTGAGCATCCGCGCAGAGACCCTGACGCTGCTCGTCCAGGACATCTGTCGCGGACTGGCCCGACACGGCTTCGAGAAAGTGATTCTGATCAACGGGCACAAGGGGTCCAACCTACCCGCGCTGGTCACCGCTGTTCGAGAACTCCACGACCGTGAACTGCCCGACGTGCTGTTCGCCGTGGCGGATCCCCTGCACCTGGCGAAGTCGGCGGCTCCGACCATCAAGGAGACCAACGAGCACCACGCCGGCGAACTCGAACTCTCGCACGTGCACTACCGGTTCCCGGGCAGCGTGCGGATGGACCGCCTCACCGATGCGGGTGTCGATTTCCAGCAGGTCTTCGGAGGATTCGCCGGCGACGATTTGTTCGGCCCGGCGCCGGACGGCGTCGAGATCGTGTTCTCCGGCGACGAAGAACGCCGATTCACTCCCACCGGCAGCTTCAGCTCTTCACTCGGAGTCACCGAGGACAAAGGCCGCGCCTACCACGACCACATCGTCGCCCGGCTGTGTGAGCTCGTCGACTGGCTGCGCAGCTACCGTGGTCCAATCGGAGTAAGCGGATCGGATCAGTGACGGCTCCCGACGAGATTGACCTCAATCGGTACGACGCCGATCATCGCCACTGGGTAGCCGAGGCCGTACGCAAGATTAACGCCGAGATGAAACGCTCGGCGGACACGCACCTGGTGGCGTTGCCGCTGCCTCCGGAATGGAAAGTCGATCTCTACCTCAAAGACGAATCGACACACCCGACCGGTTCGCTCAAGCATCGCCTTGCCCGTTCCCTGTTCCTCTACGGCTTGTGCAACGGATGGATCAAGCAGGGCCGACCGGTGATCGAGGCGTCGAGCGGTTCCACCGCGGTCTCGGAGGCGTACTTCGCAAAAATGATCGGAGTCCCGTTCATCGCGGTGATCGCCTCAAGCACCAGCCGGAACAAGATCGACCTGATCGAACGCGAGGGTGGGCGCTGTCACCTGGTCGATCGGCCTGACCTCGTATACGACGTCGCGCAGGATCTGGCCCGTGAGACCGGTGGCCACTACATGGACCAATTCACCTTCGCCGAGCGGGCGACGGACTGGCGCGGCAACAACAACATCGCCGAGTCGATCTTTCAGCAGCTATCCCGGGAGCGTCACCCCGAACCGACGTGGATCGTCGCGACCGCGGGGACCGGTGGGACGTCGGCCACCATCGCCCGATACCTCGCCTACACCGGCCGCACCACCGGAGTGTGCGTCGCGGACCCGGAAAACTCAGCGTTCTTCCCCGGATGGCGTGACCATGACAGCACTATCACCACCGAGACGGGCTCACGCATCGAGGGCATCGGCCGTCAGCGGGTGGAGCCGAGTTTCATGGGAACGGCGATCGACCGGATGATGTCGGTTCCCGACGCAGCGGCGATCGCGGTCGTGCGACACCTCGAAACGGTGATAGGACGCAAAGTCGGCGCTTCCACCGGCACGGGCCTGTGGGCGGCATACCGGATCGTGTCTCAGATGGTCGCGGAGCGTCGCTCCGGGAGCGTCGTCGCTTTGCTCTGCGATCCCGGTGACCGCTATCTGGATAAGTACTACTCCTCGGAGTGGCTCTCCGCGGCCGACCTCGACATCGAGCCGTACCTGGACCGACTGCGCGAGTTCTGGCTGACCGGGAAATTCGCCTCGCCCATCTGAAAGGACAACCTGAACCATGCATACCCGCTCCTCCGCCATCGAGGCTTCTCTGGCCCGCCTCGGACTCACTCTGCCTGTTCCCGCGGCCCCGATCGGGGTTTATCTTCCTGCGGTGACTTCGGGAAAGCACATCTACACCTCCGGGCAATTGCCGCTCGCAGAGGGTGCTCTGATCGCGACGGGACGACTAGGAGCCGAGGTGAGCGTCGCCGAAGGCGCAGTAGCGGCGCGGCAATGCGCGCTTAACGCTCTCGGCGCGATAGCGGCCGAGCTCGGCGACCTCGCCCGAGTGACCCGAGTGGTCAAGGTAGTCGGATTCGTCGCATCGACATCCGAATTCCGCGACCAAGCTGCCGTGATCAACGGCGCCAGCGAGTTCCTCGGAGAGGTGCTGCCCGGCGACGTCGGTCGCCACGCGCGAAGCGCTGTGGGAGTGGCGGCACTACCACTCGGAGCGCCGGTAGAGATCGAAATGGTGGTGGAGTTCGACTGAACGGTCGGTGGTCCGTCGATGCGCCGGTCACACCCCACAACGGGGACGTACTTGAACTGCCGCTCCTCGCGCAGCCGCCTACTGTCGGCCTCCACACGGGAATCTCTCTTCACCTTGCGTCTCTCCGCTGCAGGGTCCCACCAGATCATTGGCGACAGATTAGACTCGACTCTCGGTCAGGTAATCGACATGAGGTTTCATTGAGGGACTGTCTGACATTCGGTGCAAGTGGCGCATGGTGAAATTTGGCGTAAGCCTCCTGCGTGGCGAGCGACTCCGGGCGCCCCGCACGTAGGCCCACGACACCTAGTCGTTCCGGCTCGGTCGCCTCACGCTATCGCAATGTCGCGCTGGCCAACGATGTTGGTGTGTCCTCATCGTTGGGTGTGTCCTCGCCGCTGCGGGTCAGGACCTCGAACCGAATCGCTTCGTCGGCCCCAGGTCGAGCGCGCGAGGACATCACGCTGTCCGCGCGGAGATGAAGCATCTCGTGGATGGCCAGATCGGTCACTTCGATGTCACTGAGGTCGGCGCCGAATATATCGTGCAGGCCTATATCATTCGACTGTTCGGCACTAAGAATGCCCTTTTCCTCCAAGTCATCCAGCGTACGTTCACACATCTCATCGACGGAACGAGCCGCAGACACTACAGGACCCGAACTTGTTTCCGTGATGGGCGAGCACTACAACAACAGCACCCCGTCCAACTGCACTGAGTTGCTGATACAACGGCAAGCCTTCGCCGCATGCGGTGACCGCGAGGTTCGCGATGCGGTGCGCAATCACATCGCCGAAATGTGGTCAGCGACAGCCGCTCACACGGGTATACCTCCGATGGCCGTGAAAAGCTTGCTCGCCTACGGCACGCTGCTCAACGTCACTGCAGCTCTGGATATCGATATCGATACCGATACCGTGTGGGCGCAGCATCCCTCGCCGAACCCTCTTCCCCACCAACTCGGACTCCTCGACCGCAGCGGGACCGCATGCGTCTTAACGCTACTCACCATCGTGCTTGCAGCTGCAACCAACGCCTCGGCCAAGATTCCGAAATGACTCGATGGCACCATCTTTCGATCTCGGAGTGGTGGTGCTTCGACTGGTCTTGGCTGCGCGGGCCGCGTCGATGACATCGAGATCGTCGTCTTTACCCTTACGATGGCGGTCCGAGCGATCGGGGGTCCACCTCGCGCAGTCGGATCCGCTTCTTCACTTCGCTCAGCCCTGCGGATTCTCCTCGGTCATTAGTTCGACCACAAGCCCCAATGCACCCCACTCTACGACAGGTCAGTTCGATCAGTGGAGACGCGTGCGCTGGCTACTGGCTACCTGAGAACAGACACCATCTGCCGTCATTCGAAGTAAAGTGATCGACGTCGACTCGCCACTGCCTGCGTGTCGGTGCGAAATACTCGAAGAAGTAATGTTGCGTTTCGCTCGGCAGGTATTGCTGTCAGTGATCTTAGTTCGTCCCACCTGTGCTGAAGATCGGTATAGCGGTGCGGGGCCAGATAGTGCAGGTGTTCGGGCTCCGTTGCGTATAACGACAGCGGAGTGACTGGATGGATGGCATACCCGAGCTGCTGTGCTCGAATCCAGAACTCTTCGGCAATTGCTCCCGCTCGCATGTAATCAGACGCGCGATTCCCCGTCTGGGAAACAACGGCGATGGCACTACTCGAAGTGATCCGCTTCCTCGTGTCGGCTCCTAGCGCCGTCCCCGCTTCCCAACGAGAAAGGTCCGCCATGACCTCAGGGCGACGGAGTATTTCCAGTGCCACCAGTTCCGCCTCTGGGATTCCCAGGCTGGTCACGTCGATACCTGTGTCGAGGTCTGGCGAATGCGGCCAGCGCAGCTCGGAGATCATTTCTCGATGCAGCGCATCAGTGAGAAATCGGATCCGATCGGTGGCGCTGATGTTCTCGGCAAGTCCGGCGATCGTGTCACGGTCCTCGATCACCTCTACGCGTGTGTAGTCGGACGAGACGGTCGAAGCTAGATCATGCAGGGTTGCGAGGTTGTCGTTGACCGCGCCCTCCACCGGGATGCCGCGATGGGTAACTCGTCTGAGCATCGCGGGTAGCTGTTCGGCGAGAGCGTGATCTGTGCCCCGCATGAACGTCACCCGTGCGAATGTTTTGACGCCAGCTTCGTTGATTTTGGTGCTACCGAGCAGGTTTCGGTGTGCGGCCCCGACGCGCGCATTGTGCAATGCTGCGCCGAGGGCTACGAAACTGCCTCGGCTGTCGATATCCACGATCGAGGAGCGCTTTTCATCGATGCGAAACAAGATTTCGTGCTGGTCGACGTCGAGGATCCAGGGCTGTGCGTTGCCTCCGGAAGGAGCGCGTGTGGCGGCGAACGCCACGGCGTCGCGAGCAGGCAACTGATCGTACAATTCGTACACGTCGCGGTGATGCTCGTCCGCGATAGGAGGGCTTGTTTTCGATACGTGCAGCAATGGGTCTGAGTCTGCGAGGTGGTCGAGGCGGTCTGCGATGTCGATCCGCAATCGTCCCGACGGGAGATGATTGCCCAGTCCGAAACGTCGAACCGCCGCGACGACCGATGCTCCCCCGAGAAGGACGTCGCCACCGAGTTGTGGCCATGTCGACAGTGTCACACCGACTTCCAGTACAGACGCGGCCATCCGAGAGGACAGGTCCGCGCCGCCGAGGATGCGTAATCCGAAGGGAATCTTTTCGCGAACGGTCAAGTCTGCGACTGCGGTGGCGCTGATATCTCCGATAAGACCGTGAAAGAGTGGCCGATCGGGTTGCAGGTCATACCGCTCGACATCGAGGAGCCCTCGATCGCTGGTTTCCATAATGACCGGAATGCCCCGATGTCTGGCTCGCTCCCGGATGAGAACTTTGATGTCGAAAGAATCGCACACCTCGACGACGAGATCGAGACTGTCGAGGAACTCGTCGATCGTCTCGACACCGACTCCTTTCGCCCACACATCGACGGCGAGATAGGGGTCGAGCTCTGCGATCCTCCGCTGCGCGAGTATCGCCTTGTTCACTCCCAGGTCGAGAATCGATGCGGAGAGGCGATTGAGATTCGACAGGTCGAGATCGTCGAAATCTGCCACCCGTAGATAGCCCGCTGCTCCTTCGAGGGCGAGTGTGTGAGCTATGGCGCCCCCGACGCTGAGTCCGACAATCCCGATACGCAATTGCGAGAGTTTTTGTTGCTCGTCACGAGTGATCTTGTTCCGATTGCGATCGAGTCGCACGCGACGAAAACCGTTCGGGCCGAGGACCCTCACGAGAGCTTGTCGCCACGGGAAATACACCCAACGGGGCGATTCGGAAAGTTCCGCGGCTTCGGGTTGAGGGGTCAAGGATCGAAGTGACTCCCTTTGTGCGGCAAGGGTATCTACTGTACGAATGTCCGAATCTCGTAACTCGGCGAGGAGCCGCGCCTCGGACGGGACGGATTCGTCGAGGATCTCACTTCTCCCGCACACATCCGATTCCGTTGCTACCAAGTGACTCTCCTTCATAGATTCGTGGCCAGCGGTCACTGGACACGGTCACCGCTGGCCACGCCTGCGGGTGTATTCAAACACTCCGACTCGCAGAGCGCTGCTCGATCTCGCCCCCAACGGGGCATTCGGGGGCACTCGAAAACAAGTTGAGAAGCAACGAGACACTAGCGAAGTAAGCAACAACATCGATTGATTCCTATCGTTAGCCGAGCGGCAGAGCGCCGCCGAGGACCCGCTCGAAGGACATGACGTTGACAATCCCATCACCCGGCAATGACGGCCGTTACGGCGAAACCGCAGACAGCGAAAGAGTGCTCATATCGGGCACCGACGGTGTCCAGTTGATCGTCTCCACACCGGCCGCGGACGAAAACTTATGGGAGAAATACTTGGATGGAGCATTGCGATCGTATCGCCACTACGGCGCCGAGACCGCTTTGGACTATTCAGCAATACGGGATGGAGCGTCGACCTCCCTCTACTACGCGCTCGTCGACAACGGCGTCGTCGTCGGCGGCGTTCGAGCACAAGGACCCTACCGTCACGCCCTCGAATCACACGCAGTCATCGAATGGAGCGGTAATGCTCCGAGCCAATGGCAGATTCACGACGATATCGCCACACGCATCCCGTACGGGGTGGTGGAAATGAAATCGGCATGGGTAGCACCCTCATCACCCTACGCGGGGAAACTGTCGGCTGCCCTGGCGAGAGTTGCTCTGCCAACCATGGAACGACTTAACATCCGGTACGTGATGGCAACCGCCGCTGACCACGTGTTGCAGCGGTGGGAATCGTCCGGCGGACGAGTCAACATGGATATTCCCGCCGCTCCCTATCCGGATGCGCGGTATCGCACCCGGATTATGTGGTGGGATCGCCACACCCTTGCTACCGACGCCGATCCGGCTCTCTATCGAAAGATGTCGGAAGAGCATCAACACCTGTATCACCGCACCAGTTGTGAGGCACGTCGGGCACGTCACGAGGAGTCACCAACGACGACGCTCTCCCAACCCGACACAGGGAAAGATACACAGATGGTCTGATCTCGACATCCGTGACGTCGGGGGCGTTGATCTGCTCGGGCAGTAGCAGATCAACGCACATGTCCGGACTCTGTTCGCACCGAATTGTGTTCCGACCCGCGTCTTTTGCCTCGTACATGAGTGCGTCCGCTCGTCTGGTCAGTACATCGATTAGCTCGCTCAACGTCATGGCGACAGCACCGGAGCGGTTGATCACGACGCACCACGCTGCACCGATACTGACGGTGACGTCGCACGCCGCTGCGACAGCCGCTCGAATCCGTTCCGCCACCACACTTACCTCGTGCTGTTGGGAGGCAGGAAAGAACGCAACGAATTCTTCACCCCCGAACCGTCCCACCAGGACCCGCGGGTCCACAGTCTCACAGACTGCAGCGACGACACTGCGCAAGACCTCGTCCCCGACGGCGTGACCGAACTGGTCGTTGACCTGTTTGAAATGGTCGACATCGATGACCAGAAAGCCCACCCCAGCCTCGTGCTGTGGATTGCCTTGGATATGCGCAGTAACCCGATCGAGAAATCCTCGCCGGTTGGGCAGCCTCGTCAAAGGATCAGTATTTGCCAGCTCACGATATCGCGCCCGAGAAATATCCAGCGATCGTCGCAACGTACCCACTATGAACACCGGCAACCCGATCACCGACACCGAGGCTGCACAATTGACCAGAGCCGAGGCAATTCCGGCACTGACTGCGATGGACACCACACACGCACATGCCACAGCAACCGCGGTATGTGCCAGAACAACTCTCGAACTCGATGCCATCGCCGCAATGGCAGGGATTACCGACAGCAGGGTGATAATGCCCCGAGCTGCGGCCGGATCCGTCACCAGATACGCCGCCATCGCAATACCGACGATACCCAAAAATCCCAAAACCGTGAACAACCGATCCGACAGTCGTCCCACAACCAGCGTGATCAGAAAGACCGTAGTCGTCATCACCCAGATGCAAAGAAGATGCCCAGCGCTTCCCTCCCGTACGAACGAAGTTGACAACAGCGCGATCGCCGGCAAAGGGATGGCCCCGGCCGTGCTGAACAACACTGCCAACGACCGAGTATCCGTTCGATCGCGGAAGCTGGCATACCTCACATACAGCCAAAGTGGCTTCATTAGTCACATTATAGGCCCACTCACCAAAATATACGTGTCCCAGACACCCATCAGCAGTTTCAATTGTAAAAGTAGAGCAATCCCGAAACTCTTTACTTAGAACAACTTTCGCCGACTCCGTGGACCGATATAGTCGGCAATCAGGATCACAGCATCCTTGCGGCTACCATGACCTTGCCGGACAAGGCCCGCCACCCACGAGTGGAACTCCACGTCCCATTTTCGAGGCGCGGCCATATTTATGAGACAGCTCAACGCATGGTGTTCGCGACCTGCCGATGTATCACCAAAGCGACACTCGTCCAGTCTCTGGCGATCGCGATCGCCCGGTACCCAACCCGCAGCTGTCCCCGCGGCGGAGAGGCGTACGAACGCGACCGTCAGCGCAGCTCCAAGAGAAACCGAAAAGGGCGGATTCCAGCGATCGCTGAGGTTTTGCGCTATGCCTTTCGGCACGAAATCAGAGCGTATTCAAGTCGACGAATCGAGAGACTACCGCGAGGGCCCAGTTACGACGTTGACCGATGTGAACCGAGGCGGACCGATGTGGGCGGCAGGCTCCGGCGGGGACTGTTCATCCCTCTCCGCACGTGGGTCTCGGAGCCGATTTTAATGGCTTGGCCCACCAGTGGCTCGAGTGCCGCAAAAACAACCTCTCCCCCTAGTGCGAGAAGGGCGGACACTTCGAAAGAAGTTGCCCGCCCTTCGATTCCATCGATGCAAAGCCTGAAACAACATCATCGAGGATGCCGTTCACGAATCAAGCTGCATTAGTGAACGTTTATACTGAATCGCGGCAGACTATGATCCACCGCCTGTGCCAAAAAACGTTGCAAGGCCAGCAATTCCGGCAACACCACCTAATATAGCCGCTAGCGCTCCTGTTACTGTGATGACATTGTCGAGCGCGTTAAGATCGTTCTCAGATGAACCCATCGTAGTCTCCTGAAAGATACTTGTCAGATGCCGAAATGCTGGATGTTCTTCGTTTCATAGATCACATTATCGTTAAACTCGTTTTACAGCAACAGCTTTCACGAATTCTATGCACCGAAGTATGTAACAATTAGTCGAGTACGGGTCAGAATTTCAAGAGTGGGATGCCTGCCAGTTCTCGAGAAAACGCACTACTGTGCTCGGGCCTCAACCTCTCTCGCCGTAGGCACCGGTAGTGATATCGCAACAGCCCCCTAAATCCCGTGCTTCCAAATCCAGGTAGGTCAGGTTCGGGTGGCCGTACCCGGCACCGGGCAGGCATCGACGGCCTCGGCGACGACCTGGGGAACCGTCGGGGGCGAAGGACGCACGCCCGCTTCCCAATCAGCGCCTACGAGAATGCTCGACGCGTCGAGTGCTTCGTTTTCGTCCGGTGTGAATGCCCTTGCTCGACTGAGGAATCTGAATCCTTCAGGAGACTCCAGGCTGAATCCGCTGCCGCGGCCGGGCACGACGTCCAGCACCAACTGGGTGTGCTTCCAGGCTTCGAACTGTGATCCGGAAATCCAGACCTGTACAGCGTCGGTTCCGGTGGGAAGGTCTTCGGGAATCTCTCCGACAGCAAGTCGGAGATCGACGATTCCGAGTAGTACGTCACGGTCCCCGACGATGAATTCGCCTGAGGGATAACACATCGGGGCCGAGCCGTCGCAGCATCCGCCGGATTGATGCATCATCAGTTCGCCGTGAGTCCCGCTGAGGCGGCGTAGCAGGTCAGCCGCCCCAGCGGTGGTCACCAACCGGGGTGGAACGGCGCCGGTATCGGGTGTGTCCGTGGCGCTCATTCCAACCTCCGTGTGTTTGTGCAGGTTTCGCGTGTTGCAGTCTTGCGCACCGGCACCCGCAGCGAGGGGCTCACGGGTGCCGGTGGGTCGATCAGAAGAAGCCCTGAGCCTTCTGGGCGTAGCTGACCAGGAGGTTCTTGGTCTGCTGGTAGTGCGAGAGCATCATCAGGTGGTTCTCGCGGCCGATGCCGGACTGCTTGTATCCACCGAAAGCGGCGTGTGCCGGGTACTGGTGGTACGTGTTGGTCCAGACGCGACCGGCCTGGATGTCGCGGCCTGCGCGGTACGCGACTCCGCCGTCGCGGGACCAGACACCGGCGCCCAAACCGTAGAGCGTGTCGTTGGCGATTTCGATGGCCTCGTCGTAGTCCTTGAACGAGGTGACCGAGACGACGGGTCCGAAGATCTCTTCCTGGAAGATGCGCATCTTGTTATTGCCGGTGAACACCGTCGGCTGGACGTAGTAGCCGCCGGACAGGTCTCCGCCGAGTTCGGCCCGCTCACCACCGGTGATGACCTTGGCGCCTTCGGCCTTGCCGATCTCGATGTACGAGAGGATCTTCTCGAGCTGATCGTTGCTGGCCTGGGCACCGATCATGGTGTCGGTGTCGAGCGGATCCCCTTGGCGCACAGCCTTGGTGCGAATGGCGGCCATCGCGAGGAACTCGTCGAAGATGTCTTCCTGGATCAGCGCCCGCGACGGCGCTGTGCAAACCTCGCCCTGGTTGAGGGCGAACATCGTGAAGCCCTCGAGTGCCTTGTCCTGGTAGTCGTCATTGGAGGCGAGGACGTCGGAGAAGAAGACGTTGGGGCTCTTGCCACCGAGTTCGAGGGTCACGGGGATGAGGTTCTGCGACGCGTACTGCATGATCAGGCGACCTGTGGTGGTTTCACCGGTGAACGCGATCTTCTTGATACGCGGGCTCGACGCGAGCGGCTTTCCGGCCTCGACGCCGAAGCCGTTGACGATGTTGAGCACACCGGCAGGCAGCAGGTCACCGATGATGCCGATGAGGTGCAGGATCGAGACGGGTGTCTGCTCGGCAGGCTTGAGCACGATGGCATTGCCGGCAGCAAGGGCGGGAGCGAGCTTCCACACGGCCATGAGGATCGGGAAGTTCCACGGAATGATCTGGCCGACTACGCCGAGCGGCTCGTGGAAGTGGTACGCCACGGTGTCGGAGTTGATCTCCGAAAGCGAACCTTCCTGTGCGCGAATAGCTCCCGCGAAGTAGCGGAAGTGATCGATGGCGAGCGGAATGTCGGCGTTGAGGGTCTCGCGGATCGGCTTGCCGTTGTCCCACGACTCGGCGAGTGCGATGGATTCGAGGTTCTCCTCCATACGATCAGCGATCTTGTTCAAGATTATCGCGCGCTCGGCGACCGAGGTCTTGCCCCAGGCCGGAGCTGCTGCGTGCGCTGCGTCGAGAGCGAGCTCGATGTCTTCTGCGGTGGAACGAGCCACATCACAGAAATTCTGTCCGGTCACCGGTGTCGGGTTCTCGAAGTACTGACCCTTGACCGGAGCAACCCATTCGTTGCCGATCCAGTTGTCGTATCGAGATTGGAAGGACATGATCGCGTCGGCGGTACCTGGACGGGCGTATACGGTCATTGTCTGACTCCTAAAGTTCGAAAGGTTTGTGTCTAGCTTCATTTGGATAGGGGCTACCGTGCCCGGACTCTACGGATCAAAGGCGTTTCTACGCGCCGGGCAGCGAGCGTCCATGATTCGGCTCACCCTGCAGCCAGCGGCCCTACTGCTTGCTGGCGCAGCTTGAATTTTTGGATCTTGCCAGTGGCAGTGCGAGCCAGTTCATCTCGGAACTCGACCGTAGTGGGTGCCTTGTAACGGGCCAGCCGTTCCTTGCAGTACGCGATCAACTCTTCCGCGGTGGTGGCCTGCGCTTGCGGCCTCAGCACCACGAGAGCTCTGATCGTCTCGCCCCACTTCTCGTCGGGGACACCGATCACGGCAACCTCGGCCACCGCGGAATGGCTGAACAGCACGTCTTCGACCTCAACGGAGGAGACGTTTTCGCCGCCGGTGATGATCACGTCCTTGAGACGATCACTGATGGTGAGGTACCCGTCATCGCTGACCGCACCGATGTCACCGGTGTGAAACCAACCGTCCGAAAGCTTGTCTGCTGTCTCATTTGGTTGGTTCCAGTAGCTTTTCAGCACGGTGTTCGAGCGGGCAAGCACTTCTCCGTCGGACGCAATCCTCACTGCCGCACCCAAAGCGGGCGCGCCTGCACGCACGAGCCTCGTGGCGCGAGCATGCGGATCTAGATCGTCCCATTCGGACCGGGTGCGGTTGATCGTCAGAAGGGGGGAAGTCTCGGTGAGACCGTATATCTGGATGAATTCCCAACCCAGTTCGGTCTCGATGCGGGCGACCGTGCTGGTCGGCGGGGGTGCGCCACCACTGATGATGCGCACCAGTCCCCGGCCGGGGATCTCGCCTTCCCAGTCTTGCGCCGCGTCGAGTATGGCGTTCACTACGGTTGGGGCAGCACACATCACGGTGACGCCGTGTTCGGCTACCCGGCGCAGGATCTCCGTACCATCGATCTTGCGAAGCACTACCTGTTTGACGCCCATGCCCGCCATCGCGAACGGCATACCCCAACCGTTCACATGAAACATCGGCAGCGTATGTAGGTACACGTCTCGGTCTGTAACTCCCGCGTGTAGTGCGAAGGTCGTCGCATTCATCCAAATGTTGCGGTGGGTGATCTCCACTCCTTTGGGACGTGAAGTAGTACCGCTGGTGTAATTGATCGTCGCGGTCGCATTTTCGTCCGCGCCCCACGGGTCCGGCTCCACGTCGCGCGCATAAATCTGAAGGTCGCTCTCTGCCCCGAGGACAATTTTTCGCCGGCACGAGATTCCGGCCACGGCGGCCTCCAACTCCGGGTCCACCAGCAATGCGCTCGCTCCCGAGTCCTGGACGATATAGTCGATCTCCGCCGGGGAAAGCCGGAAATTCACCGGCACCAGTACCCGGCCGTAGCCGCACACCCCGAAGAACGACGTCAGTAACCGTGCGCTGTTGTGGGACACGATCGCGATCCGTTCCCCCGGCCCGATGCCGAGGGCGTCCAGACCCGCAGCCTGTGCCCGCGCCAGCTCACCTACGCGGGCATATGTCAAGTCGTCCAACAGCTTTGCAGGCTGATCGGGTTCGTCGATGATCCCAGTGCGTTCGCCGTAGACCGCCGCGGCCCTGTCGAGGAAATCCCGCGCACTGAAGGGGACAATCATGATAAGCCTCCTGAACATACTGAGTCTTGCAAGTAGCCCCAGTACTTTTGCCGTGAAAGATGGTTAGAACTCGCGAAAAGATTTCTGAAATCGAACGTTTGGACCCCAGGGCGAAGTCTCGTGGGCACTGATCCGAGTCTGGTAAAAAAGAACTGTCACTGCGAGAACCGCTTCGACGGCGGCAGTTACGAGTGCTGTCACCATCAAGGGCGGCATCGAATGATCCATCGACACTGAGACCGCCGTTACCGGGTGTTCATGGTGGTTGGTACCAACAGATTCGGGCCTCATCATCATCGCGTGTACCGCGATCATGCCGACGTTCATTATCGCAACGAGTCCCCAATCGCGATGCGAACCACGCACCCACAGATGTCGTGCACAAAACAGGCAACCGACGATCATCGCCGCGATCACCAGGCGTGGCGTCAGCGATGTGGCATGCCCGCCCAGCGAGGCTGCATGCAGTCCTGCCGAGATAAGTGCGAGGGCCGCGGCCGCTCGCCGCAACCACCGACTGGCGCGGCGAGCGATCGGCGAAACTACGGAGGACATGACACTAGCCTTCGCAGCAGTGCTTCGCGGTACTTGCCGGTACATCGAGTGCGGGGTTGCGATCGAAGAATCCGACGGGGGTGAGCTTGAATCCGGCATAGTCGACAGGCATGACCGGCCAGTCCTCGGGCCGGGGAAAATGGGTCAGTCCGAACGTGTGCCAGAGCACGAGATCTTCAGCCTCGATGCCACGGTTGTCGGCCACGAAGCTTGGCAAGCCTGCCTCGCCCGGATGCTGGTTGACGAAGTCCCCCGCGGGATAACGCTCGGACTCCTCGTACGGTGTTACCCACAGATGCTTGGTCGCGAACGCGGCACGCGAAGCGATCGAGCTCAACGGGTCAGCCAAAAGCGTCGGCTGTCCTTCTGGGTGCAGGGCGTATGCGACATCCTGTCCTAGGCGGTTCTGCTTCGTAGGATTCGTGATATGCCACACTCGCCCCTTGAGGTTGTCAGCGGTGCGTTGCCCCTCGGATTCGGTGGTCAGCTTGGTCTTTTGGTAGCGGAAGGCGTTGCCCCACGGGTTGTCCGGGCCTATCGGAACGGGTACGGCATCGACTTCCTCGACGGTGTTGATATTGCCATCGACAGCCATGTCCAGCCTTGCGGAGAAGAGATGCTGATGGAATGGGGCGCCGAGCCCGGGTGCTATCTGTGTGGAGAACCCCTCCGGCCCGCGGTAGGCGGATGTGAAAACGATCCCAGTGGCCTTCGCCTCGAGTTCGATGGTGCCGTCGAGGTAGAGGTACCAGTAGAAGCCGTAGTCGTAGTTGCCGATCGTGGTGAAGAACGAGATGACGAGACGGCGTGAGCGGCGAGTCTCGGTCATCCCGTTGAACATGTCGGTGTGCTTCCACAGGACGCCGTAATCCTCCTCGTGGAGGCAGATCGCGTTCTTCATCACCCGCGGGTCACCGGCCCCGTCCGCAATCGTGACGTCGAAATACTGGATCTCACCGAGGCAGTCGCAGCCAAGTTCAAGGGCATTGGTGTACCGCCCGAACAGGTACTCGCCCTGGTCGAAGTAGTTCTGCCAGTACCGGACCGGTGACGGATCCCCGTAGGGAACCACCATCTCGGCGATCGAGGCGCGGTAGATCACGGGCCGTTCGACTCCCCCGTCATTGAACGAGAGCTGGTGCAACGTCAAACCTTCACGCATGTCGAAACCGAAGCGAAACTTCCAGTCGGCCCAGGTGATCTCGTTGCCGTCGACCGAGAAACTGGCGCCCTCAGGCTGGGTGATCTCGATCGGCTTGAGATCTGTGCGGGTGGGTGTCGCATGCGGTTCAGCGTCCCATTCGCCCCGCTCTGCGGGGACGGGAAGCACGATCTCGTCGACTACCTTCATCACGCGACGTTCGGTGGGATTGATATAGGCCACGACCCCGTCAATCGGGTGTGCCCATGGCAGGTCTGCCTTGTCTTCCTGAAAGAACGCCAGCACTCGGATGATGCGGTGGCCGAGCTCGTCCTCGTGGCCGAACATGCCCGCAGACAAGGGAACTGCGCGGACCTTCGATGGTTCGATATCGCGTTTTGCCATTGCTGCGAGCCATTCGGGGCTGTCGAGGAGAAACGATTCGATGTCCTCGAACTCCTCGTCGAGGATGGGTACGTGGCCGTCGACGGTCTTCGAACTGATTATCCGGTTCTCTGTCACAGACACGACGAGATCGGTGCCGATTCCAGAGGATTGATCGAGCAGCAAGATCTGGGCGCGTCGCTCGATCGGGTCGCCCTGCGTGAACTCCAGGACTGCGGACTTGTTCGGTTCGGCGAGTGCGACGAAAACGAAACGCACGCTCTCGCCGACTAGGCCTTCATCAGTGAGTAGCGTTTTTGCGGAGCGGATTTCGTCTGCCGACAACGGAGTGAGCGGATGGATGGGAGCAGCGGAACCGAGGGCCGAAGCTGTCTCGGTGGTGGTGGTACTCATCGTGAATTCTCCTTATCGATGATGTTGTCGATCGTGTTGTGCCGAGGTTGAGCAGTGCCATGACGAGCGGCGTGGGGTCGCAGCACGGCAACGGTGATTCCGCTGGCGAACGTACCGACGAGCAGGACCCCGATGAGGACGGCGAGTCTGCCTGACCCGCCAACGAGTAGAGGGAGGTTGACGACAGTCATGACGAGAAGCCCCGACAGACCGGCAAGGCCGAGCGATGGAGCGATCATTGTGTTCCACACTCGCCGGTCCACCTTTGTTCTGCCGAAGTAGACAAGGACGGCCACGGAGGTCAGCGCCATCAGTGCGACTATGCCGACCGAGGACACACCGGCGAACCAAGCGAACACTTCGCTCACCGGATCGAGCCCTGCAACGGCGGACGCAATGATCAGGACGAGCGCGGATACCGTCTGCACGACCGAAGCGATATACGGCGAGGCATGCTTGAGGTGCGAGCGTCCACATCCCGCAGGCAGGGCCGCACTGTTCGCCAGGGAGAAGATGTACCGGGAGAGCACATTATGGAAGGACAGCACCGACGCAAATAGGCTCGTGATGAGGAAGACTTGGACGAGGTCACCGGCGAGCACGCCCACATAGCGGGTTGCAGTCTCGGTGATCATTCCCTCTGGATTCGCGGTGGCCATGGCTACAGAACCTTCGTCTCCCCATGCACTGACCATCGCCCAGCTCGACAGTGCGTAGAAACCGCCGATGAAAAGTAGCCCCAAATAAGTTGCTCGAGGAATCGTGCGGCCGGGGTCGCGTGCCTCGTCGCGGAAGATAGCCGTGGCCTCGAATCCGATATATCCCGCGATGGCGAAGATCAACGCGATACCGGGAGCTCCGGAGAAGAATTCGGCGGGGCGGAACGCTGCCGTCGAGAATCCCTCATCTCCGCCGCCCTGGATGATGACTGCAACGTCGATGACGAGGACGATGCCGACTTCGCAGACGAGGAGCACACCGAGCACTTTGCCGGACAGGTCGATGTGCCGGTATCCGAGGACCGCGACTATGCATGTGACGGCTAAGGCCCATACGTACCACGGAGTATCGGGACCGCCGTGAGTCGTTATGAAGTCGTTGATGGCGGCGCCGATGTATCCGTACACCGCGCCCTGGACTGCGGTGTAGGACAGCAGTGCCAGGAATGCAGAGCCGAGCCCAGCATGCCTACCCAGGCCGTGGGTGATGTAGGTGTAAAACGCACCGGCGCCAGGTAGATGCTTTGCCATCGCGGTGAATCCGACGGCAAAAAATAGCAGCACTACCGTACAGGCGAAATATGATGCGGGGTAAGCGCCACCATTACCGGCGGCGATCCCCAGAGGTACGGTCCCGGCGATGACCGTCAACGGGGCGGCCGCAGCCACGACCATGAACACAATGGCACCCGGGCCCAGAGTACCTGCAAGTCTGTGCGGGGTATCGCCCCTCACCGCACCTGCATGCGTAGGAATGTTGGTTGTCATGGCTTCCTTCGTCTTTCACGAGGGTGTTCAGAATGGAGGCTCCGATCGAGCCTTGGGATCGGCCCGCGACCGGATTGTCGAACTGGTGCCAGTGCGCCCGCCCTCTGGCACCAAATAGGAACGTATTCAGGCCAAGTCGAGTCGAGCGACCTACGAGAAGCTAGGTTGCGACGTCGACCAGTGCTCTACAGTTCTCGCCTGTCCTGCCAGCAGGTTGCCAACGGAAGCACTGCGTGGAAACGATTTCGGCGAACGACACTACGAGCAATTACGCTCGGCCGACGGTCTATCCGTTACGGATTCCGGAACGGTACGACAGCCAGGTTCGTTCCGAGGTACAGCTGATTCGATTCCACGCAACGTAAGTCGCTTGCGAGTCGACAGGTTTTCAACACGTTTCAGACTTCTTGGAGCGTCACAGCTGAGGTTCTGCTCGAAACTGTATCCCTCATTTGTGACTGGGAGCACACGGCAGCGTGAAGAAGACCGAGAACTTCCCATCGAAAATTTCTCGTTCCAGTTAACGTGGACGAAACATTGCGGTCACTTATCGGCAACAGATAGATCCAACGCTGAGTACGACATCCTTCTCCACATCCGGCCGTAGCACTGCCTGATATCAGGTTACTTCGGCGCTTCTTTCAGAGGGGCACACAATGACCGCTTCGCCGGACGACCGAGCGCTAGTAGCGGCGCAGTCCCCCGTTCAGGGATTGCCTCGACGTCGACTGTCCTTCATTCCCGTGTTCGCCCAGTCAGTAGCCGCAGTAGCTCCCTCCGGTGCTGCGGCGGTGGTGCCCGTGCTGGTTATCAGCACTGCTGGTGGCGGCGGGGCGCTCGTGGCTTTCCTGTGCGCTGCGGTAGTCATCTTGCTCGTGTCCGCTTGCTTACGCCCGATGGCGCAGCGGATGGCCTCGGTCGGCGGTATTTACAGCTATACGGCCCACGGATTGGGTCCCGCTGCTGCCGTGCCAACCGGGTGGTCCGTGATTACCGGGTACGCGACAGTCGCCATGGCAGGCCTACTTGCCGTCGGAACCTATCTCACGCATATAGCTGCCACCGCCGGTCTGGTGCGAAGTAACTCTACCGGCGTCATCGTTGCTGTGATGGTGGCGGCGGCCGCAGTGGCGACTCTGGTCATGATCCGCGGAATCCGGATCTCATCTTGGATCACCCTGCTCGTTGAATGCGTCTCGATCGGGCTCGTCGGAGCACTGTTGATCCTGCTATTTGCAACCAGCACCAGCAACGGCGCCCCGGTAGCCGCCGCCATGAGCTTGGACGGTAACGCGCAAAGTATGGCGCTGAGCGTCGTCGTCGCCGTCAGTGCGTTCGTCGGATTCGAAAGTTCGACGACTCTCAGCGGCGAGGCTCGCCAACCCCTGCTGTCGGTTCCGCGTGCTATTCGGTGGACTCCCGTAGCGGCCGCCGCGCTGTATCTAGTCGCTGTGCCCGTGCAGGCAATCGCTCTCGCTAGTGCTCCAGAATCGGTGCGCGGTAGTGCAACCCCTCTGGTGGCGTTGCTGGGATCCGAAGGCTCGACCGGGTTGACAGCGATACTTGATTTGGGAATCGCCGCTTCGTTCTTCGCCTGCACGTTGGCGTCGGTCAACGCACTCGTGCGGGTGCTGTTCTGCATGGGCCGCGAAGGTGTCGCCCCCGCCGCGCTCGGGCTCGCCCACCATCGCTTTCAGACCCCTGCTTTTGCCATTGCCGTGTCGATGGTCGTGGCGACGGCCGTACCGATCGTCGTTCTGCTCGTCGATGTTTCGCCCGACCAGGGCTTGCGCATGTTCCTCACTCTTGGCGCCTGTGGATATATCGGCAGCTACTGCGCAGGCTGCCTTTCTGCTCCAATCTTACTGCGGCGCATAGGGGAATCGACACCTGCGATCTGGATACTCGGTATCCTGACAACTGCCGTTCTGGCATTTCTCGTGGTCACCGCCGTCGTCTTCGCCGTTCAAGATCGCTTAGCGCCAATCGCCGTCTACGGCGCAATCATGGCCGGCGCCGGACTGTACACCCTCGTCTTGCGATGCCTGGCTCCGCAGAGGCTGGAGTCGGTCGGCATCTACGACGAAACGCAACGCACCGATTTACTGCCCACGGTTCCGTTCCGATGAGCCCACGGCCGGACCCGTCCCGACACCATCCCAGCACCGTCTCGAATTCCCTTCACATCCTTGAGGTCGTCGCTACCCTCGGCCTCGGTGTCACAGCCAAAGAAATTGCCGCCACGTTGCACCTACCGCACGCCACTGCTTACCGGCTCATTAACTCGCTCGTCGCCGAGGAGTTCCTGGTGAGAACTTCGGACCTGCGTGGATTCGGTCTGGGCGCCCGCCTAGACGGGTTGGTAACGGCCGCCTCGACCCCAATCGTCTCTACCGCCGCACGACGACAGCTCGATGACCTTCGCGCCACCGTCCGTTTCGCGGTCCACGTTGTCGCTTTCCATCACAGGACGTTGCGGGTCCTCGATGCTGACCCCGATCATCCCGTACGCGCCGATCGGGAACTCGTGCGCTACCTTCATGCCTCGGCTGCCGGCAAACTTCTACTCGCCAACCGCACCCAGTGGCAGACAGCACTACCCTCCACACCCCTCAGACAATTGACCCCTGTCACTGTCACTGATCTCGCCGCCCTCGACGCCGAACTGTCCACCATCCGCAATCAGCAGCTCGCCGTACAGATCGATCAGCTTGAGAAAAACCTGGCTTGCCTGGCAGTGCCTTTGCGCAATGTTCATGACGACGTCACCGGCGCTCTTTGCCTCGCCGGACCTTCCAGCAGGATCAACGTATTGCTCGAACACACCGACTCTCTGCATCGCTGCGCATATGAACTCGCACCATTACTCTTCTGAACTATTTCTCCGAGATCGCCTGTAATTGCACGCGCTCCATGCCACTCGTAGAGGAACAGATGTTCTGAGCGCTGAACCCTGGCGTGTCTGCACTGTGTCTCTCCCAACCACTGCGTCTCCCCTCAACAAGGCGCCGTACACGAAGCTGAAGGAGAGTAATCAATGACTGCACCTCGCCGAGCCCTCATTGTCGTCGATGTCCAACAGGAGCACTTCGCCGGGCCGCTCGAGATCCAGTATCCGTCGCGGGCACAGTCCTTCGTCAACATCATCGACGCTATCGAGTCGGCTAACGCGCGGGACCTGCCTGTTGCCGTAGTTCAACACCAGATGCCGCAAGGAGCTCCCGTTTTCGTGGAGGGAACCGTGGGATGGTCATTGCATCCAGCGATGGAACGGCATATCGACCCTGCTTCCAAGCGGGTATGTAAGCAGTACGGGAGCGTGTTCGCCGGTACGGATGTAGCGCAATGGTTGCATGCAAACAATGTCGACACCATCACGATCGTCGGATACACGACCAACAATTGCAATCTCGCCACGGCAGTGGAGGCCGAGGGGCTCGGGTTCGTCACCGAAATCCTCTCCGATGCAACGGGTACCACGACACTCGCCAACGCAGCTGGCGTGGTCTCCGCCGAGTCTCTTCACACTGCACTGATGGTCCTACTGCACTCGAACTTCGCCGCGGTCTCAACCACCGCCCAGTGGATCGAAGCTCTGCAGACAGGCTCGACTCTGCCGAAGAGTAACCTAGCCCAATCAGCAATCGATGGACGCTCGGCGGCCGCCCGTTTGACGTGAGCGAGACAAGACGGCAATCGTACGACAAGCCCCCGATGACGCAAACCGACCCGCCCGATAGGACCAGCTAGACCGATGCACAACATTTCCACTTCCAGTATTGCGTCAGGAGAGCCGATCCAGATTTGGTCAAGCTGATTCGGGCGGTCAACTTCGACGCACGGGCTCTTCCAAACCGTTCGGGCGCCGGTATCCGCAGTGCGCCGGCCACGGATCCTCAGGCATCTGTAAGCGGCTGGGCAGGAGCCCGGCTCGACTAGCTGCCTTCTTCCAACGGAATCAATTCGCTGAGCCATGGCCGCAAACACGGCGGTGAATACGGCCGAGCCTCAGCTGTCTCGCTGTGCCCCAGATAAAGAAGCGCAAACATTCCACGGCTGCTGGGCATCTAAACAAAGTGTTCAATGTGCTGTCGAGCAGCGATGACCCCACGCCTCAAAAATTTGTCGCACAGTTTGGCCTAGCGCGAGACTGACAACGTACTGCTACGAGTGGATGCTCGCTACGACGGAACTAACTCATCGCCAATGTTTGTTGAACGGCCTGCCGTTTCCCGAACCATGTGCTGAACTGTCGTGCGTAGTCCGCTGGTCCGTCGAAGATAATCTTGCGGTCCGCGATAGTTCTCTCGCAAGCCCGGCGTCCCCACCACAGATCACTCATCACCTCTGTGGTCGTCCGAACGGTCAGGTCGACTTCGCGTTCCGTCGTTCCAACGCACGTAGACGTGGATTCCGCCCCAACGCGCAGCCAACCGCATGCCGTGTCGGAACTTTCAAACACGAACTGAATCACCACTCGCCCATTGGGCAGAGTCGAGCGATCAATGCTCTGCTGCATCCGCCACAAGAGCAGAGCGGCGTTCGCAGTGTCGTCCTCCTCCGAGGACATCCGCCAAGCGATCGTCCAGGCACCCAGCGCCGCTAGCACAGGTTCAAGGGCTTGTCCCGACGCAGTTAACGCGTAAGGCGCACTTCGATTGCGAGCGCCTTGCGGATCAACGGACGCCGTGACGATGCCGATGTGTTGGAGATACCGCAGCCGCGACGCGAGAAGACTTCTGGACAACCCTGGCAACGCGCGATACAGCTCGTTAAAATGTACCGTGCCAACTAGCATTTCGCGCACAATTAAGAGCGACCAACGATCCCCAACAAGATGCGTCCCTGCGGATACCGGACCATATTCTGTTGCCGGAATCCAGGCCTCCGAGACAAGGTCCGACGTAGTTGTTGCCCGATCAGGCATACAGGCCTCCTGTCAGCCAAGCTCGGCCTCGCCGGTAAACCCGGCACAATGACGAGCAATCATCAAGCACACACTGTTCGTACCAGAGCGCTGGAGCGGCCACGCGATCTCAGCGTGCCACCTTCTTCCGCGCAACAACCGCTCCGCTCCGCCGCCCAAGCCCCTGATTCGAACGATCCGGGAGCCATTTTGGTGATCTGCTCCCTTCGACCAGTTCCGCACGTTTTTGGAACGGATTCGACAATGTCGTATTAAGAGCGTGCGGTCGAGTTTCGAGCGTGCACTATCCGGAATCCGACAACACGTGTTCATCGGCCTGAATCCACCAGTGGCATACGGCTACCGGCCCTCACATCCAACGATAGTACTCGGCAACGCCATGGTACGGGGCAAAAAGCGCGCGGGATATCACCGCTGAGCGGCAACACCGCTACCGTAGCCAGCAGTGTGCAGGTGGTACAAAATTAGTACTATCAGAGGCAACTGATACGTGCAAACCTTCGCTTATGCACACAAAAATCACCCTCGTCGGGGGGCCCACTGCCCTCATCGATATTGCAGGCCTTCGGATCGTCACAGACCCGACGTTCGATCCTCCTCGTGAGTACCCCCATCCACTAGTCACGACGCTGACCAAAACTCGCGGCCCAGCGTTTACACCGGAACAAATCGGTGTAGTCGATGTCGTTCTCGCCTCGCACGAGCACGAGGACAACCTCGATTACTCCGGCCGCGAGTACCTAAAGAGAGTGCCACTCGTCTATACAACCCACGAGGTTGCCGCCAAGTTCGGCCAAAACGTAGTGGGCATGGGCGAGTACGAGACCAAGAAGGTCCGGTTACCGTCAGGAGACGAACTCACTATCACGGCAGTGCCTGCTCAGCACGGTCCGGAGGGTGTATGGCAGCTGATTGGGCCCGTCCTGGGTTTCGTTCTGTCCGGCGAAGGACTTCCCACGATCTACATCAGCGGAGACAACTCATCCCTCGACGTCATCAAGGACGTGAAAACACGATTCGGCACTATCGACATCGCAGTCTTGTTCGTGGGTGGACCGTCATTCGAAGTCCTCGCTGACGGTGCGTTCATCACGCTGAGCAACGAACTGGCGCTCGAGGCAGCCGAATCGATACTCACCGAATCTACGATTGTTCCCGTCCACGAGGATTCATGGGGGCATCTCACGCAGGACGCCGCCGGCATTCGGAAGGTATTCGAGGAAGCAGGACTGAGTTCACGAATTGTAATCCTCGAACCCGGGCAGTCCGCAGACATCCCCATACAATGAGCAATACGGCCCTCTTAGCTCGATCATATATCGATACAGCGACGAGAACCTGATTGCCTAACTTTCCCATCACAGATCAGCATTTCCGAACTTTTCAAACAATGAGGGGAATCCAAAAAATGACCACACACGAATCTGAAGTCCCAAACTTCGAGCAAATCTTCAACAGCGCCCCTGTATCGTACATCGTGGTGAATCGCGAATTTCAAATCGTGGCCGCAACGGATTTATTCCTCGAAAGTTCAGGCCGTAAGCGCAATGATATTTTAGGTAAGATAATCACCGACGAATTCGGCGACAACCCGGATAACCCGGACGCGAATGGCACAGAAGTGTTGCGCCGTGCACTACAGCGCGTCCTGGATGAGAAAACAGGGCACGTGCTACCCATTCAGCGTTACGATATCCAACTGGATGGTGAGTTCGTGGAGCGACACTTCAAGCCTTTGAACGAGCCTGTGTTCGGAGACGACGGAGAGGTCCAATACGTGATTCACGGAGTCGAGGATGTCACCTCGTCGGTGAAGCCGAACTGACCTACACCCCGCCACTCCCTTCCCCCATACCTGAGGAGTGACCAGGGTTCCGTGATTCAGACCCGACTGGTCGGCGTTCCCGCGCTGCGCCGCATCGAGGGACATCGTTCCGGCTGGAGAAAACGTCAGAATTACCCTTACCTTGAACCGCACGGGTTTCTTGCCGCTCCTATGCTGGCGACATCCCCGGTTGGAGAATCGATAATTGAGAGTAATAGACGGCCTCGAACTCGTCCGGAGTGACATAGTCCAAGGTGCTGTGCAGACGGCGGGTATTGAACCAATCCACCCACTCCATCGTCACGAATTCGATGTCGTCGATCGTCTTGATCGCCCCTTGCAGAAACGGACTGCTCTTGGAAACCGCTTCTGTCTTGAACAGTCCGATCGTCGACCCTGCGAGGGCATTGTCGTAGGCGTCGCCGACACTTCCAATTGAAGCTGCAATCCCTTCCAACACAAGCGTTTCCGCGAAGGAAATAGATGTATATTGGCTACCGGCATCGCTGTGATGGATCAACCCATCACCGACCCGATATCCACCGTGATCGCGTCGCCACAACGCCATCTTCAACGCCGTGGTGACCATCGCCGTGTCCTTCACTGTCGAGGCATGCCAGCCGACGGTTGCCCGGGAGAAGCAGTCGATCACGAAAGCGACGTAGACGAACCCCGCCCACGTTCGGCAATAAGTGAAATCGGTAACCCATGTGCGGTTCGGAGCTTCAGCGGTGAAATCGCGATCGAGCAGGTCTGGTGCCCGGCGACTGTCCTTGCCGCCTGGAATCGTGGTTCGGTGCTGCCTGCCTCTGACCACCCCGTTCAGTCCTTCGTCGCGCATCAAACGGTCGACGGTGCAGGCAGCGACGTGGTGGCCTTTGCGGCGCAGACAAGCCGTCATCTTTCGGCGACCGTAGAGCCCTTCCACGGTGCCGATTGTTGCTCGCAGTTCCTCGGTGAGGTGGGCGTCGGTGATCGTCCTTGCAGATGGTGATGCGGTTTTCCAGTTGCGATACGTGCGTGGGGCGACCTGAATTCCTTGTGCGGTGAGCACTTTGCAGATCGACTCGACCCTGAAATCTTGTGCACGCATATCGTCGATGAACTGGACTATCAGCGGCGGCGAGGGTCGAGTTCCCTCGCGAAGAAAATCGATGCCAACTTCAGAATTTCGTTGGCTTCCTTGAGTTCTCGGTTCTCACGCTCGAGATCTTTGATGCCTTGCTGTTCCACAGAAGTGACACCGGGAACTTGGTTGGCATCAATCTGGGCCTGCTTGGTCCAGTTCCGCAGCGATTCGGCGCCGATACCGAGTTTCGGGCCTATCACCTGACATGCGGAGTAAACGGACCGATATTCGTCGAGATGATCGAGGACCATCCTGACGGCTCGCTCACGTTGCTCGGGTGGGTAACGCTTGGGCATGATTTGCATCCTTCACAAAAACGGATGCGGCATCAAACCCGGCACGGTTCAGGGTGCCGTGGGGTCGGTCGCAGTTGTAGTGTTTTTACATTGTTGGAGGCGTTCGGCGAAGAGTTTCGTATCGTGGATGACTTCACCTTCGAGCAGTCGGTGGGACTCGTCCGAATCGATGCGGTGGGAGCGCTCGACTTTGCCGTTCAGACGTGGGGTTCGGGGTCGGATCTTGACGTGTCCGATGCCCGTGTCGAGTAGGTGCCAGTGGAATGCCGAGCCGAATTCCTGGCGATCATCCCTTGCCCGATTCCACATCCCGTTCGAACGGCGCACCGGTGAGCCGTCACGGAAAGCGGCCAGAATCACTTTTCAACGTCGTTCGCAGTTGGTCCGCGATCGACACTCTGGTTGAGCGGACTGGCAGGCTGCCCGCCATTTCTCCTGATTGTGCTGTCGGGTTCCGAATGCTGCGTAGCAGGTGTCAGTCCGACATGCCCTCGATGTTCACGATCACGCGTCCGCGCACTCCGCCGACCAAAATCTTGGCGGCAAGTTCAGTGATGTCTTCGTAGCCAGCGTCGGTCACCATCTCTCGGAGATCCTCCCTGCCGAACACCTCGTAAAGGGTCTTCCATGCTTCGCGACGAAGATCCATGGGTGCGTTCACCGAGTCCACACCCAAAAGCGACACATTTCGCAAAATGAAAGGCATGACCGTTGCAGGCAACGACGGGCCACCGGCGAGACCGCAGGCTGCCACGGCGCCGGAATATCCGATATGGCTCAATGCGTTCGCAAGCGTCGCACCGCCGACACAATCCACGGCCCCGGCCCACTTCTGTTTCCCGAGCGCCTTGGGCTCGCCGCTGAGGCTGTTGCGCGAAATAATCTCGGCAGCGCCGAGGTTTTCGAGATACTTCGCCTCCGACTCCTTGCCCGTGGCAGCGTGAACCTCATAACCGAGACGTCAGAGCAGCGACACGGCGAAGCTACCCACCCCGCCGGTGGCTCCGGTGACTAGCACAGCGCCGGACTTCGGCTCGACGCCAGCACCTTTCAGCCGGAGCACGCACAGCATCGCCGTCAGTCCGGCGGTGCCCACGGCCATCGCGCCCCACGATCCCAGTGCCTTGGGTACCGGCATCGCCCAACTGGAGTCGACTCGCTGATAGCCGGAGTATCCGCCGGGGCGTGTCTCGGACAGTCCGGCGCCGGTGAGCACCACCTCGTCGCCGGGCGAGAAGCCCGCCTCAGTTCCACCCCCAACGACAACTCCAGCTAAGTCGATTCCGCAGGTCATGGGATAGGAGCGCACGACGCCCGGCTTCCCGAGCATGGCGAGTCCGTCCTTGTAGTTCAAGGACGAGTGCGTGACGCGAACAAGGAGATCACCCTTCGGCAGATCTGCGTCGGTCAACGAGACGAACTCGGCTTGCTGGTTCGGCGCGGCCACCTGATAAGCGCGATAGGTCAAGCTGTTCATAGTTCTCCTCCGGTGCGGGATTTCACTTGTTCGTGTGTTCACTTCATCGGTGATCTATCAGCGTTCAACGGCCGGCGGGTGCCGATGATCCTACTGCGAAGAGGATCAGCCGAAGGCTCCGTGTGCTGCCGTTCGCCTCGTACGAGCTGTTTGCCGCGGCGGGGATCATGGGCGAGATGGCAATGAAGAAGGTGCTCGGCGGCCTTTCCACCCGCCGTTGTCGGTCGGTGAACGGATGACCGAATATCCTCGCTACAAGTAAGTCCGCGGCATCCCGGAAGTTCGTACCGGTGACCAAAACCGTCCTGAGCCAGATGCTATCGCGGGAACTGTAGGGGCTGGATCTGGTGGCGCTGACGGTCGATGGCGTGCACTTCGCTGAGTCGCGCTGCATCGTGGCCCTCGGGATCGACCTCAAGGGAACAAGCACCCGCAGCGTCCGGGAGGACCTATGGCGGGCTGCCGATCGGGAAGAGACCGGTCTCGACATCCTGATCCAGCCACGACGCGAACGCGAACGCGAAGAAATGCTTCTTCGGCAAACTGATGCGCAAGTAAGGTCGGATACCGAAGGTACTAGCGCCCGACATGATCACGAGTTACCTTGTGGCGCGTCTAGATTGATGCCATCGGTCGAACACTGACACTCGAAGCACCTCGACCACCAAGCCAAAAAACTCGCATCGCCCACCAGACAGCGGAGAACGCCGGGAGGTTCTTCCGCTCACCCGTTGCAGCACAACAGTTCCTGGGGTGTTGAGGCAATCGCGCCGCACTTTCTGACTCTGCCAACACAAGACCACCGCGAGCGACTACCACTTTCGAAATAATCCCCCGATCCCCCGATGCGCCATCTTGAACGAGATCACTGGCGCACCCGCCTGAACTCGGCTTCCCAACAACAGAATCCGCCCTAATATCACCGAATCCTGTGGGTTCCAGTCGTATACCGCGACTGGAACCCGGCCGCTCCTCCGACAGCGCACCCGATCGATGGACCGGCAACCACATTCGCGAAGCGCATCGCGGGGACCTCGCCGACGTTCCGCCTATCCCTTTTTGTCGTTTGCATCGCGACCCAAAGAATAGAATTGGGGATTCGGTCGCATATTCGTCACGTTGGCCATGCGGTTGGAGAGACCAAAAAACGAAGAGATCGCGGCGATATCCCAGACGTCTTCGTCGGTGAATTCGTGCGATGCCAAGGTTGCGAAATCGGTTTCGGAAACCTCGTAGGCTTCGCTTGCCACCTTGATCGCAAAGTCCAGCATCGCCTTCTGCCTCTTGGTGATGTCGGCCTTGCGGTAGTTTGCTGCAACCTGGTCGGCGATGAAAGAGTCCTTGGCGCGGATCCGCAGGATGGCGCCATGGGCAACGACGCAGTACTGGCACTGGTTGTGACTGGACGTGGCGACCACGATCATCTCGCGTTCGGCCTTCGTCAGGTTGCCCGGCCTGTCCATCAATGCATCGTGATAAGCGTAAAATGCGCGGAATTCGTCTGGGCGGCGGGCCATCACGAGGAAAGAGTTAGGGACGAAGCCAGATTTCTCCTGGACGGCGAGAATGCGGTTTCGCACATCTTCAGGCAGGTCGTTGAGCGAGGGGATCGGGAAACGACTGACGGTGGTCGTCTCTGTCACAGATAGTTCCTGTGGATGGTTCCGGCAATCAGGCATGTGCTTCCTTTCACTGGATGAGTGAGCGTGACGATTGAGCACTGCAGAACGCACAGGCGTCGCTTCCGAGGACGGGCCTCCAGTCGCACGCACGCTGCCGACAAATGTGCTGCAGTCGATTTGCGTTGAGACCAATAAACTAAATGTTCGGTCATTTCGTTTCATAATATACGTACATATGGATAGACCATCAAGTCTGCGACGAAATCGGTCAGCGAGCCGAGCGATTGGACCGAAGTGCAGGGGCTCATGTACGTCGTGATGGTGGTCTTGAAAGTTGCACGATCTTGGTCAGATAGACGATGTAGGAGCCGTTTCTTCCTCCCATGCGGTGTAACCGCCGATTAGGTCGATGGCTTCCTGGTGCCCTCGAGTCCGAAGGAAGCTGGCGGCCACGCTCGAACGCCATCCGCTTCGGCAGTAGACGACAAGTGGCTTGTCCTGCGGAATACTGGCATGACGATGAGCCAGTTCCGGAAGCGGGATGTGCAAAGAGCTTTTGATAAACCCGATTTCCCGTTCTCCAGGATTTCGAACATCGAGCAATGTGATAGTGCCCTTCTCGAGTAGCGAGATCAGTTCAGAGACTTTGATTCGATCAGTGTCTTCGACGAGATCGGACAGTCCAGGGAACGGGTCGCCCGCAACAGATGTGTTGAAGAATCCAATGACATCGTCATAGCCGATGCGCGACAGCCGGATCATGGCTTCCTGTTCGTCGCCCGGTGCGGTAACAAAGATGATGGAGTCATTGATATCGGCCACCATCCCGCAAGTCTCGGCGAACCGGCCGAGGGCACCGACGTTGACCGACCTTGCCAGGTGACCGCGGGCAAACTCCTCGGGGTCGCGGGTGTCGATCACCCGTATAGCGGGGTCAGAGATGCGCGCTCGGACCTCCTCGACAGCCATTTCGGGCATCGTGCGAGAGCTATCGAGGACGGTTCGAACACGTCGGTTGAGGTCTGCGTCAGTATTGAAATAGCCGGGGATTGGCGGCTGGCCGGAGGTGATGATGTCGACGAACTCGTTCTCTGTCATCGGCTGGATGGACTGATTGGTCAGGCGTTGCTCACCGATGGTGGAGATGAGATCGGTGGACATGTTCTTTCCACACGAGGAACCTGCACCGTGAGCTGGCATCACCAGTACATTGTCGGGCAAGGTCAGGAGGTGCTGGTGGATCGTCTTGTACATGGCTCGCGCGAGATCGGTATTGGTGCCGTCTCCCAAGTTGGCCAGGTCGGGGCGCCCGACGTCTCCGATGAACAGGGAATCGCCGGTGAGCACTGCGGCAGGTTGGTCGGCGGCGTCCTCGCGAATCAACAAGCTGATGGATTCCCAGGTATGTCCCGGGGTGGAGAGAATTTCGATATCGACCGCGCCGAGCGAGAGATGTTCACCATGGCGCAGTCGGCGAATGGGGTAGTCCGTCTTCGCGGTCTCCCCGAACCCGATCCACGCTCCGGTGGCTGCGACGAGTTCGAGGTGGCCAGATACGAAGTCCGCATGGAAGTGGGTGTTGATCACGGCTTCGATCTGGAGGTCGTGGAGCCGTGCTTCCTCAAGATAGTCACTGATGTCGCGGCGGGGGTCGACGACGATCGCCCTTTTGGTTGCTTCGTCCGCGATCAGGTAGGAGGCGTGTGAGAGACACTCGAGATAGAACTGCTTCAGTATCATGGGATACTCCGTTTCTCTGTGACATGTGGTGGGTCGTTGCGCGCGTTCCGCTTATTTGCCGTGAGGTGGTCGGCTGCGAGCTGTTGGCCTACTGCGGCAGCAGCCCGAGACTTCTGGCTCCGACGTAGACGGCCACGACGAGAAGCATCGCTGCGAATACTCGGGTCAATGTCTTTTCTGAAACCCTTTGAGTTGCATACTTTCCGGCAATCGATCCGATGATCGCGGCGATGGCGACCGGTAAGACGATGGACCAGTCGAGAACATCGTGACCAGCTCGGGCGGTCAATGCGACAACCGAGTTCACAGTGATCACCAGAAGTGAGGTTCCTACTGCGACGGGCATCGAGTATCCGAGAATGATGACTAGGGCCGGCACGATGACGAACCCGCCCCCCACACCGAAGAATCCAGTGAGCAAGCCGATGAGGATCCCGGCGAGCAGGATCTTGATCGCGATCACGAGTCGACTCGGCGAAGCGGTTTCCAAGGGAAGGGCGTCTACATCGACTTCAGTTGTCGGGGATCCGTTGTGAGCACCGACCGCGAGGCTTTGGTGGAACTTGTTCTGCGGTTCCTTCTTCTGTGCACGAGGCGATCGCATCAGCAGTGATCCCGCAACCACGATCATCAGACATGCGAATGTCGCCATGGCGATATCGACGGTGACCAGTCGACCGAGGGCTGTCCCCGCCCAGGCTGCAGCGCCGCCGATCGCGCCGAGGCAGACACCAGTTCGCCAGCGGACGTGTCTTTCCCTCGCGTGTGCGGCCATGGCGACGACTGATGAGATACCCACGATGACCAGGCTTTGGGTGATCGCCATCGAGAGCGGCTGGTGCAGGAGGTACATCAGAGCGGGGACTGTGATGATCGATCCCCCGCCACCGAGGGCGCCGAGACAGAGCCCGATACATACGCCCAGGATGACTGCTATGAGAGTCATCGGATCTCGTGTCGTTCATTCAACGCCATCGCATCAGGCCTAGATGGTAGGCGAAAGCTGTTGTTGTGCAGGGACATAGGCAGGAAGGGCGGAGATGCGAGCTCGTTTCCCCGTCGGCCGTCACGGCGACGACTGGTCGTCGATATCAGCATCAACCGTGGTCGAGGCGCAGAGCCGCCTGACGGAGAACGGAGATTGATCGGGCGGGTATGGCTGCGTACATCATCAAGGGTCTGGTATGCCACGCACCCCGAGGCCGAGGAGGAAAGTCGTTTCATCCGTGCCCCTATGATGCTTGCGTCGGGTTGACGGGCGCTGCGAGGTTGAGCATGTACCCGGATCGGGCATTGAAATCGGCGAGAACGCTGAATCGGTCGCCGCGAATTAGCGTGGTGCGCCACTCGATCGGGTTGCCGCTAATAGTGCCGGTGCGCTCTACTCGCATTATGGCGATATCGGGGCCGATCTCGAGCAAGCTTCGCTGAGCAGAGGTAGGGATCTCTGCCTTGATTTGTTCGTGGCCTCCGGTCAACCGCACCCCGCAGCGTGCGGCGAGTTCGTCGTAGAGCGCGGTGTGCGAGAAGTCCGCCTCCAGCAGCGGACGCGCGATCGAGGCGGGCAGCCAAGTGCAGTCGAAGGCCAGGGGTTGCTCATCGGCCAAACGGAGCCGTTCGAGATAGATCAGCGGTGTCGATTCCTCGAGTCCGAGGCGCACCGCCACATGAGCGTCGGCCCGCACCTCCAGCCTGCGGACGACACTGCGCTGCCGTAGATGTGCCGACTCGACGGATTCGAACAGACTGTAAAGCGCCCCGAGAGGTTGGGTGATCTCTGCTTCTCCTCCGACTCGGGGGGGTCGGCCACGGTTGGCCGTAACGAGCCCTTCTTCGCGCAGCGCCCGCAATGCCTCCCGCACGGTATGCCGACTCACCCCGTACTCGTCGCGCAACTCCAGTTCCCCAGGAAAGGCCTCGGTGAACTCTCCCTCCTGCAGCCGGAGCTGCAGGTCCGCCTGCAACTGTTGCCACAACGGGACTCCGGTCGCACGCTGCAACAAACGCACTGGGGCCTTGTCCAACCTCGGGGGTAACACTTCAGCTCTCCTCAGCGTTGACATATTTCCACCCATTAGGCTAATGTACGTACATTCAAAAGTCAATAGTCCGGACATTCTCCTCTGGCATTTAGAAAGGCAACTCGCACGGCGCCCGCACCGCCACATTAAGTCGACAGCCCTTGCAGGTTGCAGCGCGGCCGGTCGCCAGCACAGGCGGGGAAACAGCTGTGCCATCGACCCCTCCGTCACGAATCACCACCCGGTGCGACACATCTTCGGCGACAGACGCGCCGGACGTAGACCTGAGTCGGTCGGCGGGGCGCCACGGGCGTTGTCGGCAACGACGCAACGACGCAACGACGCAACGACGCAACGACGATGATGTCAGCCCTCCGCGGCAGGTGCAGCCGAACCTCGGGCGATTTATCCCCATTCTGTAGGTTCAGTCCACGGGACCTTCGAACACGCTCAGCCACCCTTGCCGTAAATGGATCGAATTCGACACACCACTTGACGCCGTCCCCACCGCCCAGCTCGCCAAAGAACTACTGCCGCAACGAGATTCCTCCCATCCGTTTCAACCGACTCGGTGCGGCCTTGTCTAATCTCGGAGTTGGCACTTCAATTTTGCAAAATCGTTGACATATCTTCACCCGAGAGATTAATGTACGGACATTGAGAAGCTCAATGCCCGTACATTTATCTCATGCGCTAAATCTATCAATGTGTATTGACATATAGATGGGCCTATGCGGCACATTGTCGTTTCGATCAACAGCACCTCAGGCCTACAGGAGGACCATATGTTTGTCCCTTTCAGCGTCAACGACTTCCTCGATCGTGCCGTAGCGGCCTTCGGCGATCGCGTTGGTGTCGTCGACGAGCCGGAACAACCGGCGCCGACACAGGGCGGGCTGACCTACGCGCAGGTCGGCGACCTGGCACGTCGTCAGGCTGCGAAGTTGGACGAGCTCGGGATCGGCGTGGGCGACAGAGTCGCAGTTGTGAGCCACAACAGCAGTCGGCTACTGACCTCATTCTTCGGCGTGAGCGGTTGGGGCAGAGTGTTGGTGCCGGTGAACTTCCGGCTCAGCCCGGATGAAGTGCAGTACATCGTCGATCACTCGGGCGCCCGGGTGCTCTACATCGACCCGGAGCTGGAGGAATCGCTGGCGGGCGTGAGGTGCGAGCAGAAGTACCTGCTCGGCGACGACGCAACGCTCTACGCCGCGCCCGGGACAGAGCCCGAGGCATGGGAGTATGACGAGGGCGCAACCGCCACCATCAACTACACGTCCGGCACGACGGCACGGCCCAAGGGCGTGCAGATCACCCACCGCAACATCTGGGTCAACGCGGTGACACTCGGGCTGCATGTGCAGCTCGGCGACCGCGACGTCTATTTGCACACACTGCCGATGTTCCATGCCAACGGTTGGGGTATGCCGTTCATCGCGTCTGCCGTCGGTGCGCAACATGTCGTGCTCCGCAAGGTTGACGGAGCGGAGATCCTGCGCCGGGTCCGCGACCACGGCGTCACGGTCATGTGCGCAGCCCCCGCGGTCGTTTCCGCGGTGCTGGAGGCGGCGCAGAACTGGGAGGGCGAGATCCCTGGTCACAACCGGGTACGGATCATCATGGGCGGCGCGCCGCCGCCAACGAAGGTCGTCGTCCAGGTTCAGGAGGAGCTGGGCTGGGAATTCCTCCAACTCTACGGTCTCACCGAGACCTCACCGGTGTTGACAATCAATCGGGCCCGAGCCGAATGGGATGCTCTCACCCCTGAGGAGCTTGCGCACAAGCTCGTCCGAGCCGGGACACCCGCACTCGGCAGGCGACTGAAGATCGATCAGTCAGAAGAGGGGGCCGGCGAGGTGCTGGCGCGCTCGAACGTGGTGTTCGCAGGCTACTGGGACCAGCCCGCGGAGACCGCGAAGGCACTAGATGGCGGCTGGTTCCACACTGGCGACGGCGGCTACCTAGGCGAGGACGGCTATCTTACGATAGCCGACCGCAAGAAAGACATGGTGGTCACCGGCGGCGAGAACGTCGCCTCTGTCGAGGTCGAAGACACCCTCTTCTCCCACCCAGCGGTGGTCGAAGTCGCGGTCATCGGCGTTCCGAGCGAGAAATGGGGCGAGACGGTAAAGGCGCTCGTCGTACTTAACACCGACGCGACTCCAGGCCCGGATATGGAGGCCGAGTTGATCGAATGGTGCAAGGGCCGCCTTGCCCGCTACAAGGCGCCGACATCGGTGGAATTCCGTGCCGCACTGACTCGCACGGCAACTGGCAAGTTGCAGAAATTCAAACTCCGCGAACCATTCTGGAATGCCACCGAGCGTTCGGGTAACTGAGTAGTTAAGTCCTCAACTGAAAGGTGTACTAAATCATGATGAACGAGACAGAAGTAAGCCAGTGGATTACCGAATTTCTCGACTGCTTCGCAGCGGCAGGACGAGGCGAGCGAGACGCTGCATCGATGCTGGAATATTACGGTGTGCCACTGATGCTCACGACAGACGAGAGCTTCTCACCCCTGACGGACGACGAGCAGGTCACCGGGTTGATTCAGTCGCTACTTGATGGCGCCGGGGAAGACTATGACCACAGCGCAGTCCTCGAGTCCAAGGCGACCGCCTTGAACGCGACATCAGCCTTGTACCGTGCGGCCTATTCACGCCAGCGACGCGACGGATCTGAAATCAACAAACTCACCGTCACCTATCTCGTCACCGACGGAGCAGTTGGACGCCGCATCACGGCGCTAGCAGTCGAGAGCCAATAACCCAAACCCAGATAGGCCGGAGGGACACGAAAATGCCCAGGCTCACCGTCGACACCGAGAACTTGACCCCGATCGACCTGCATTACACCGATCAAGGCGCCGGTCGCGCCATCCTGCTCATCCACGGCTGGCTGCTGTCCGGCAAGGCGTGGGAAAGGCAAATTCCGGCGCTCGTCGATGCCGGCTACCGCGTCGTCACCTACGACCGCCGCGGGTTCGGCCAGTCCTCGCAGCCCTGGACCGGTTACGACTACGACACCCTTGTCTCGGATCTAGACGCCCTGCTCGAGCACCTCGACCTGCGGGATGTCGTGCTCGTCGGCTTCTCGATGGGAGGCGGCGAGGTCGTCCGATACCTGGCCCGGCACGGTACGAAGGGCCGCATCGCCGGCATTGTGCTCGCAGCGGCTGTCACGCCCTACCTTTACAAGGCCGACGACAACCCCGACGGTGGCCTCGATGACGCCACGATTGAGCAGTTTCAGAACGGCGTGCGCGGCGACCGGCTGGACTTCCTGGACAATTTCATGAATGATTTCTTCTCCTCAGGCACTGGTCTGCTGGCGGAGAAGGCGCTTATCAGCGAGCCTAACCGTCAGTACCACGTGGCAATCGCCGCCCACGCCTCGCCGAAAGGCGCGCTGGATTGCATCACCGAGTGGGGCTGCACGGACTTTCGTGCCGATCTCGCGAAGGTCACCGTTCCAACACTCGTCATCCACGGCGACACTGACCAACTCGTGCCGATCGAGATCAGCGGCCGGCGCAGCCACGAGGCGATCCTCGGCTCCAAACTCGTAGTGATCGAGGGCGGGCCGCACGGCCTCAACGTCACGCACGCCGAGCAGTTCAACGCCGCGCTGCTGGACTTCTTAGGCCGGTAGGCTGTCGCCTCCCCCGCCCTATCAGCTTTGGTCGTATCGTCCTCAGATGCCACTGAGGACGATACGACCAAGACTTCTGCCGCATCTGTGGCGGTCCGCAGCGCTGGACCGCGCGGCAACAGGCAAGCTGCAAAAAATTCAAACTCCAGCCTAGCCGTGCAAGGCGCCTAGGGTCTAAAACTGATGGAGGTTGTTGACAGTTGGGTCTTCCGATGAGGAAGATTCCCATGTCACCACGAGAGCTCGAACGTCGGGCAAAACACAAACTCGCAGTGCTGCGCCACGTTACCCAAACAAACGGGTCCCCGGAATCAAAGGTATTCGAAGTGTGACGACTTCTTCTGCGCGGCCGTCCCTCAAGCAGACCGGCTCGACCATGACCTGATATCGCCAGCCGAGACCATGAACATCGGGAAACGAGAGCACCAGATAGCCATAGACGTGGCCGCTCTTGCTGCGCGACGCATCGCCAACGGCGATGAACGAGTAGACGGTTTCCCTCGTCGTCTTCGAAGGACTCGCGCCCGCGGGCCTGTTTCGGTTGCCCTACAAATCCGAGGTCGGCGGAGATGGACTGTCACATCCAGCCCAACCGCCGAGCAGCGGTAGGGGCACAGGAACCCATTCCAGAGACTCAATATGGCCGCGGTTCGGCGGCCGTGGCTCGACACACTAAAAATCGGGCATGACACTGCGTCCTGCCCCGAGTGCGCGCGCCGTCGGAGCCCGGTTCGCCGCGCGCACCTGTCGGCGGTAGTCGAGATGATCCGCCCGGCGATGCTGAAAGCAGGCGAGCATCACGGCGGGTTCACCCTGTTCACGGTCGACTCCTGACCTTTTAAGCCGTTCGGCGGGGTGAGCGCGTACAGCCGTGTGGGAGAACGCACTGAAGCGCTCGGGGCTTTCGGGGTGGCAATACAGCATCGCCGGCGCTCCACAACGGCCACATTGACGACGGCTGCTCGCATCGGGCGAAGCGCTGAACTGGCATCACGATTGGGGGCTGGGTGACCCCCTCGCGGTTGCCACTAATTTCGCTCGAAGCGGCTCCGGTTCAGGATACTTCAGCCGGCCATGTCACTGCCGTGGCGCTACACAATCGGTGGCGATCAGCTGGTGACGGGGTTACCCAGGTCGTAGCAGTCGACCGCGGCGGTGTGGAACTGCGTCCGAACAATTGGATCGTGCCCGGCGACGACAGTCGCGCCTTGCTGCTGCAGGGTCCGCAACAAGTCGTACCCGCGGTAGACTCCCTCGAGATCCGTGAACAGGTGGTACGGCCGGTTCAGTTCGACTTCTTCGTAGAAGTGCAAGGCATCAGACGCCAGCACCAGAGCGCCTCGATGACCAGCGGCCGAAACAATGAGCTGACCCGGTGTGTGCCCCCCGACCTGAGTGACCGTGATCCCCGGTGCGATCTCCCAACCGACGGGTGAGTCGAGGAGACAAACGCGCCCTTGTTCGAAGAGTCGCTGTACGATCTGGACTTCTTCGGGATAGACAGCATCGGATAACGTGCTGCGGTCGCCGCCGTCGTTTGTCCAGTACTCGAATTCGTCCCGTGCAAGGATGAAGGTCGCATTGGGGAACAGCTCGGCGTTGCCGACGTGGTCGTAGTGCATGTGCGTGATGACGACATGATCGACATCTGACGGGGCGATATCAAGTCGCTGCAGTAGCGAGGCAGGACTGGTTTCCTGAATTCTGTTGCGAGCGGCGGCTCGATCCTTGTCGAATCCACAATCCACGAGCACTGTTCGGTCGCCGTTGCGGATCGCCCAGAAGTAGTAGTCCATGCTGAGCGGCGCGCCCGTCTCACTCTCCCCATTGCCCTCATAGCGAAAGAACTCGCGCCGCCGCTCGGCTGGCCTAGAGAAGTACCGGAGGGCGTAGACCTCGTAGAGGTGGGTCATAGACTTCCTACTGTGGTCGGGAGCGGCGTGGGCCTGATTGGACTACGTGGTGACCCACTCGCCATCAGCGATTGATGGCACCGGAAAACCGCTGGCTGCTCTATGCGTTCGGAGTACGGTAAGTCAGCGATAAATGACCGTGTCGTAGCGCACTCCTGTTACTCCTCGATTTCGAGGAGGTTCGGTATCTGTTATGCAGGCATTGGTCACGGACGCTGATCGTTGAACGAGCCGATTCACCCGTTCTCCCACCGAGAGGTCAATCTACTTCCGTGGTCATGGGCAGTGTCGGGTCAGCTGCCCACTCATTCAGCGATCCGTCGTAAACGGCGACGTTGGAGATTCCCAGCAGGCCGAGCGCGAACGCTGCCGAAGATCCGGCAACACCCGCACCGCAGTAGGTGATCACGCGCTCAGCACTATCCGCGGAGGTCTGCTCGAAGCGTTCACGGAGACCCTCGAGAGGAAGATACTGGTGAGTGTTTCGATCCACGAGGTGAAGAGCCGATACATTTTGGGCACCAGGGATATGACCGGGCCGCTGGTAATCCTGACGCTCACCACGAAACACCTTGGGATGCAGGGCATCGATCAAGCAGATGGACTCGTTGCCGAGCTGATCGAGAACATCCTCCTTCGTAACGAAGGATCCAGGCCTCGGAGTAAGCGTCAACGCGCCGCTCGCCTCGGGTTGCTGATCCCCGGTCTCGACCGGGCGGCCCTCCCGAGTCCAGGTCCGCCATCCACCGTCGAGCACCGCGGCGTCAATCGACACAGCTCGCAGCATCCACCACACTCTGGCAGCCCACATACTGAAGTTGTTGTCGTACAACACAATTTGTCGCCCATCGGCAGCACCGACCGCCTCGAGTGCGGACCGCAACTGATCGAGCGACGGCATCATGAGGGGAATATCAGCATTCTTGTCCGACAGGTCACCCACCAGATCCACATGTCGAGATCCCGGAATGTGTCCTTCCGCCCACCCGGAACGACCGCTCCCATAATCCGGTTTGCCGTCCTCATCCGTCATGTGGGTGATCGAGCAATGCAAAATGCACAGGTCCTCACGCCCCAGACGGGCCTCCAACCAAGCACCATCGACAAGCTGCTGCATATCAGTCTCCGTCCCGGCAATCATTCAAATGTCCGTTCATTTAGAATCTTTAACGTACGTATATTTTGACCGATAAGCAAGTGCTGACAAGGCCGGATGTCACATTGCGCTAATCCGCTGCCACCCCACTTTGCCCGGCCACGAGACGTGACCCGCGGCCCCTCTGCGCGGTCTCCCCGGGGCCCTACGCGTCACCGACTGAACGAGTTCGCTCCCCAGCTTCGCCCGTGGACTCGATAGCTAGCCACAAAGCAGTCGACACTCGATTGTCTAGCCGAAAATGACGACAAATCGGTGCGTATTCGCGACATAGATCCTGCGTGCGAGCTTCTGGCTATGCCAGTTGTGGACGGTTGCTCGGCGACATCGGGACCCTGATGCAACTTCGGCGACCGTGCGGCCAGACTTCAACAGAGCGAGGATTATTCGGCGGAACTCGGGCACCAATCTCTGAAGCAAACAAACGAACTCCAGAAAATTCGGGGTACATCATCAAAGTCTCGGTACTCGCCGGTGCGATTCGTCGTTGAACCGCGGTTATCCTCAGCGCGCGGAGAGTGCTGGGTGGATACTCGACCGATCATAAAAGACTCGTTCCGCTCGCCCTGGGCGTAGTGGACACCCATCCGTAGTTCAGTTGCTGACTGCCGTTCGTCCTATATGACTGGTTCGCCGGAAGACGTATCGAGGGTGCGGCCTTCATGACACGCCGTTGGGAGTTGCGAGCGTGTGTGCGGGTGCCGTCGAGCGGCTGTGGGTTGCTACCCGTGGTGGAGGCAAAACTGCGCACGACAGGCTCATGCCGATGGCCAAGACGCGTAGAACCCTCCGCGTCGGAGCCACGGCCTGGTCCACCGGCTCACACACCGTCCCGAAAGGAAGGTTTGCGTGCCCTCGTCGTCCAGAGTCGCCGAACTTGAATCCCGTGAAGGCGCTGAGCATTCGGCATTTGTGGGCTCTGGGTATCGCAGCTCATCGGGCCGACAGTTCGACGAGCGTATTCAATCGCTGCGATTCATCCGTCACCCGCACCTCCATCCCAAGTTTAGTTTCCGCGCCATTCGGGCTTTCGCTTGTCCACGAAAGCTTGCATACCTTCTTGAGCGTCGCAGGTCACGGCATTGGTTGCCATCGTTTCCGCCATCGCCTCGTACGCCTGGGCTTGCGGCAGATCGATCTGGTGATAAAACGCTTGCTTACCGATCTTCACCGTCAGGGGGCTGGCCGTCGTGATCTTGCCGGCCAGTTCGCGCACCTCTCGGTCCAGGCCTTCGGACGCGACGACGAAGTTCACCAGACCCCAGTCCGCAGCGGTGTCGGCGTCGATCGTCTGCCCGGTGAGCAACATCTGCATCGAGCGCTTGCGCCCTACTGCCCTGCTCAGGGCCACCATGGGCGTCGAGCAGAACAGTCCGATCTTGACGCCGGGAGCACCGAAGACAGCGTTCGACGCAGCAACAACCAGATCACACGACGCGGCCAGTTGGCAGCCCGCCGCGATAGCCGGGCCCTGTACTGCGGCAATCACCGGCTGCGGAATCCGCTGTACGGTCTCCATCATCTCGGTACAGCCGTCGAAGATCGCCCGCTCGTCTTCGAGGGTTCTCCCGATCATCTCCGTCAGATCGTGGCCGGCGGAGAACACCGGGCCTTCGGCGCGCACGACGACAACCCGCACGCGCTCGTCTGCAGACAATTCGAGAAGGGCAGCCGTCACCTCGCGCATGGTCTCCGCCGAGAGCGGATTGCGCCGCGCCGGCCGATCGAGCGTCAGGAATCCGAGTCCCACCGACTCCTCGACGGAAATCTTCACTGCAGTGTTTTCTACCTGTGTCTGCGACATGTGTTCTCTCTACCAATCGAATTCGCCCCGGTCAATGATCAGATCACACACACGGCCTCCCTTCTGAATCACATGTCAGTGTTTGTGGTGGCCGGCCCAGGGCTGGCTGACAGAGTAGGTGTCGTTGCCACAACGCCGCGTGACTCATGAATCGCTTGGCTCTTTCGGGATGCAGTGGCCGGGGTTTGTCCACCTCTAGCGGTGGACTCCATCACGCGGTAGTGAAGCGTCCTGGGACTGGTGGAGACCGTGATCTCACCCGGAGAATGCAGATATGGGTGCACCTAGCCTCGCGCTTTCACGGTGAGTGCCTCGAAACCCGGAGTCGGACATAAAGAAGGGCGACCCGACCTGGAAGAATACGGATTGTCGAGGCCCGTATTCATCCGAACAGAAGGATCACCTTTCAGGTGCACAAGTCTACTTCCCGCTACCCGAAACTCTCCGTCGATACCACCGGCAACACTCTCGTGTCCCACGGTGGAATCGTCACGCTGATCCGCACCGCCGAAAAAACCGGACTGACCACTGCTTTGTCCGACGCGCTGGCGCTGTGGCGTAAACCCACCGCGCACCACGATCCGGGCAAGATCCTGCTCGATCTTGCGTTGTCCCTCGCCGTCGGCGCCGCGATCCTCGCGAACATCCTCCGCACCGACCGCGACGCACACTGCGTACTCCCCGCGACGACCGAGCACGCGCGGTGAAAGCCCTCACCCGCCAGCACCAGGAAGCGCTGTGGGCATTGCATCAAACCTTGTGCCGACTACGTCCGGTGTTCTTGAATTCTATCCCGCTGCGCTGCAGTCCTTTCCGAATCAAAAGCACAAGGCGGCATTAGTGGTCCTCGCAGCGGCACCCACCCCATCGCGGGCAGGGTGCTCACCCGACGCCGCCTCGTGTCGCTACTGCACCGCGCCGGACGACGCAACGACGACAAGCTGGTCGAGCAGATCCTCGCCGACCTGAACGCACCGGCCCTGACGCAACCGGTGGAGGTTGAGGAAGCACTCGGACACGCCGTCACCGGGTTGCTAGGGATCGTCGCGGCAATGCACACTTCGGTCGAACGTCTCGAACGTGAACTCGGAATCGCGTTCGAGTCACACCCGCTTACGCCGATCCTGCACTCCGTTCCGTGCCTGGGAACAGTGCTCGGAGGTAGCGTTCGTCGTCGATGTGTTTTCCCGCCGGATTCTCAGATGGCGGGCGATGATGACGACCAAGGCGACACCGCTGGCCTCCGGGGCGCTCGAGCGAGCATTATTCACCAGACGCAGGAGCGATTTCGCTTTTACTGCAACGGGTTTGGTGCATCACTCCGATGCCGGCTCGCAATATACATCACTCGTCTTCACTGAAGCATTAATCGAGTCCGGGCTCGCCGGCTCGATCGGCGGCGTCGGCGACGCACTCGATAATGCGTTGATGGAATCAACGATCGGCCTGTACAAGACCGAGCTGATCGACCGACAAAAATCATGGATCGGTCGCGCAGAAGTCGAACGAGAAACTGCGTCCTTGGTGCACTGGTTCAACACCAACCGGCTGCACTCCTCGATCAGCTACAACTCGCCCGTCGACTACGAATTCACCGGGCCGGACGATTTCAACCGGCAACTGGCGGCGTGATTGACGGTCGCGAACGGCCGTCGCAAACGGTCCCTCGGCTGCGCCCCGGCAGATCGCAGCGATGCCGACCGCGCCCGGATGCTCGAGTTGCCGCCGGTGGCCGGATGGCAGTACTCGACCAGGCTGGCCCGCGATCACCTATCCGACTCGATTCGAACGACTACTCGGGGCACCCGTCGGTGATCGGACGGCGCATCGAGGTCACCGCCGATCTGGCCCGGGTGCGAGTGTGGTGCTCGGGTCAATGCGCCGCCGATCATGTTCGGGCGTGGGCGAAACATCAGACGATCTCCGATTCCGATCGTGGGAAAGTTGCTGTCGCACTGCACCATAACCGCATCGCAGTGGTTCGCCGGGCGGCTGAACCGGAGGTTCAGATTCAATCGCTGAGCGATTACAACGCCAGGTTCGACGTCCCGGACTACGACGGAACGGAAGCACTATGACCAGCAACAACACCTGAACCCGGCGGCCCCAGCATGATCTGTCCGACGAGTTGAATTTCCTGTCCCGCGCCCTCAAAGCACCGACCGTGCGTGATGTCGCCGGACGACTGACCGGGCGGGCACGAGAGGAGGGTTGGACCCACGAAGAATTTCTGCGTGCCTGCATCGGGAAGTCTCCACGCGGGAAAGACATGGCGGCGAATCCAGGATCCGCGCCGCCAGCTTTCCTGCCCGTAAATCGTTGGAGGAGTTCGACTTCGACCACGCTCGCAGTCTGCAGCGTAATGCCACCGCCCATCTAGGTGTTGTGGGTATGGACGTTGCTGACGCTGGATTGAAGTAGACGGGCTGGCCCTTCGCGGCAGGATGGAAGTTGCGAAACAGACCATCAACAGCAAAGGGACCAGCCCTGTGACACACCGTAATGCTCCGCTGACTGTCGAGGGAAGACGACGACTCGTCGAGCGGTGCCAGAGTCGTCCGATCACCCACGTCGCCGCCGAGATGGGCATCTCCCGACAATGCGCCTCCAAATGGGTCAACCGGTACCGAAAATACGGTGACCTGGGATTACAGGATCGATCCAGCACACCACACCATCAACCGGCCGCCACGGCGGCAGGGCTTGTGGCCGAGATCGAAGCGATGCGGCGAACCCGGAAATGGTCGGCCGCGCGCATCACGTTCGAACTCCGAATGGATGGAACGGTCATCGCACGCCGGACAGTCACGAAAATTCTGCGGAACCTGGGATTGCACCGTCGCCGGTTCATCGACCCGAACGGCGAGAACAATCGCAAACCGCAGGTCATCGTCGCGAAACGACCAGGCCAGATGGTGCACGTCGACGTCAAGAAAGTCGGCCGAATCCCGGACGGTGGTGGTTGGCGCGTTCACGGCCGCGGCTCCGCACAGGCCAAACAATCCCAGCGACGCAAGGCGCGAGCGAAGCAACCCCGGATCGGTTACACATACCTGCATTCCGCGATCGACGGCAACACCCGTTTGGCATACACCGAGGCACGCGATAACGAAACCGCCGCAACAGCCATCGATTTCATGAACAACGCCCGACACTTCTTCGCTGCACATGGCATCACCCGTATCGAACGGGTGATCACCGACAACGGATCATGCTATCGCGCAGCAGATTTCACCGCTTCACTCCGCGAGGCTCGGCATTACCGGATCAGGCCGTACACACCGAAACACAACGGGAAGGTCGAACGCTACAACCGCATCCTCGCCGAAGAACTGCTGTACTCCCGTGAGTACATCAGCGAAGCCCAGCGGCGCATTGCCGTCGAGGTATGGAACGTTCACTATAATTATCACCGACCGCATTCAGCACGCGGAGGACGACCGCCCGCCGCTTACCGCCGGCACCGCGTCACCAACGTCCGTTCCTCCTACATCTAGGCGCCCTCGATTTCGTCACAGCGAAGCGCCCAGCCTGGCCGAATCCGCTCCGCAGGAGTTGGTTGCACGTGTGAACCATCTATTGTACGGACATTAATGGTCACCAAAACGAACATTTCCTTGACATTTGAATGTGCCAAACCGTTGAATGTGTCCTGGGACACTCGCAATGGCGGTGTCCGGCCGTTGAACGAAAGACCTCGTATGAGGAATGAACAGGAGAAAACTGTGAGTAGCAGTAACGACGGCGTCCAGACGTCGACGCTCGCCGCGACGCGTGAAGTAACTGGCACCTACGTCGCTCGTAATGATTGCGGTGGGGAGGTGCGAATCGGGAGGCCCGGCACCGAAGGCTGCTTCACACCTGGCGAGCTAATGCGTCTGGCTGCCGCGGCTTGTGTGGCACTGTCGGCCGATTTCACTCTTTCCGACCGTCTCGGAGACGACTTCGACGCTGCTGTCTTCGTGAGCGCAACATTGAACGATGCAGAGGCGCGCTACACAGATGTGCACGTTCGACTGGCTGCGGATCTGTCGATCATCGAGGCGGGTCGCCGCGATGCGCTTCGCGAACGTGCCAGCAAGTCCATCGATCGCCTATGCACGGTCGGCCACACGCTGAAAGCGAGCGCGTGTGTGCAGGTTGATCTCGAGGAACTCGACACGAGCTCGTCCGTGGCGTGAGCCCTCAACAATCGCTTTGACTCACCATAAAAACGCTCGCATTAACATCACCATGAACTTGGCCGGGTAGGGGTAACCAGGGAACGGCTGAGTCGTGACGAGTGCACGTTTCTCCGGTCCGCGCGCGGCCGGTGTTGGCGTCGGTAAAAGTGCTTCCCGGTCGCGCTCGTACGGCGCGATGCCGGTGCTGCGCAAAATCATGCCAGCGCTCTTCGGTCCTGATTGCCTGGGCAGGCAAGTGCCTGGCTGAACGATTGAAGAGCTTTCAGCGGCGACCCGCCACTACTGCGGCTCTACTCCGTAGAAATCACCTAACCGATGGCGTCGCCCTGAGTCGTTGCGTCGGTTTGAGCGGGCCGCGCGCGGTTCCTCATCGCTTCCTCAAAAGCCCTATAGGCACTTCCGTCTCGTCCTCTACAAGGAACACCTATCCCCGAAGGAGCAGCCATGTCCATGGGCAAAGTAGCCAGTCCTCGCCCCGCACTAATCTCGTCCGCCGGTGAGTCCCGCGCGAAGGCATGGGGTTTCACGGGCCTGTTGATGTTGCTGTACATCGTGAACTGGGGCGACAAGGCAGTGTTCGGCCTGGTGGCTCAGCCGTTAGCCGAGGAGTTTGACCTCACCTCCTCGCAGATCGGCCTGATCGGCAGCGGGTTCTTCATGTTGTTCACCGTCGGCAATTTGATGGCGGGTCTGCTGAATCGGTGGATGACCCTGAAGTGGTCGCTCGCGCTTCTCGCAATAGGCTGGTCGTTCGCCATGCTCCCTGTGGTCGTGTCGGCCACTTTCGGTGTTCTTCTCGTGAGCCGCATGCTCCTCGGGCTCCTTGAGGGTCCGGCGGGTCCGACCATTCAAACGGCGCTCTACTCCTGGCATCCGTACGAGAAACGCGGCCTTCCCTCGGCATGCATTACGGCTTCCGCCTCGATCGCCAAGATCGCCGTCGCCCCCCCTCCTTGCGGTCGTGACCGCCGCGTACGGCTGGCGGGCTGCCTTCGTGGTCCTTGGCGTCGCAGGCCTGGCCTGGTTGCTGATCTGGCTGCCGACGTGGACTCCCGGGCCGTACGGTGAGGACAAGGTCGCCCGAAAGGTCGACACCTATGACGAGCCCGCCGTCCCGTGGGCCAAGGTGATCTTGTCACCCACATTCCTCGGGGGTGCACTCGCGGTGATGTCTACGTACGCGCTGGTCACTGTGGTACTGACATGGCTGCCGTCTTACTTCGAGAAAGGGCTGGGGTATAGCCGGGTGCAGGCTGGCGCCATGTTCGCCTTGCCGAGCATCGCGGCCCTCGTGGTCTCTCTCGGGGTTACCTGGATCAGTGATCGGCTGATCAGCCGCGGCGCCGCCTCGCGGTTGCTGCGGGGCGTAGTTCCCGCAGTGCTCCTACTGGTCTGCGGAGGCGCGATGGCTTTGGTGCCAAGCATCAGTGCACCTGCTGTGGCAGTGGCCGTGGTCTCGATCGGCTACGGCTTGGGCCAGAGTATCTTCCCGCAGTCATACTCCGCCCTGTCGGAGATCGTCCCGCCGCGCCAAATAGCTGGCACCTTCGGCCTGTACATGGGTTTGATGTCGCTTGGCGGCATTTATGGTCCGTACCTCGCGGGATGGATCGTCGATCAGGCCGATAGTCCCGTCGAGGGTTACGGTCTTGCGTTCCAGGTTTTCGGGATCATGGTCCTCATAGGCGGGTTGGCCGCGCTCTTCGGTATCAACCCTGAGCGGGACGCGGCACGGCTGCGCAGCGCTCGCACCCCCCGCACTGACTGACCCGCGCGATCGTTCCGGCGCCGCTCGCCGCATAATTCGCCACTCCTGCAGAGGAATTCACGTGACGCTCTTCCGAGCTTCCGAGCTTCCGAGCTTCCGAGCTTCCGAGCTTCCGAGCACCTGAGCCCCCGAGTCCCGTGCACCGGGCCGCTCTGAACCGCCCTGGGATGTCCTGAGTCTCTTGATGCACGTCAGCAACTCGGGCGTGGTGCGTAACGAGGCCGTGCCTGGCCGATGACCACAGTGAGCCGAGTGTTGTATTTCCAGCTTCAGCGCAGCCATGACCAGAAGTGTCGATGTCCTCGACGAACCGGCGCAGCTGTGCCACGGACCATCCGAGCAATCGCTCGGTTGTTCGACGACGAAACGAAAGGTATGCCAATGACCGAAGTTCCTACAATGACCGAACTCCTGCGCGATGCCCCTAACAACTGGGACAAATGGGGCGCGAAGGATGAGGTGGGGGCGCTGAACTATCTGACGGAGCGCGAAGTGCTCCACGGAGTGACCCACGTCAGATCGGGTTCTGTCTTCACCCTTCAGCGACTGATTGGCGACCCGCAAGGCGATCCCGTGTGGCCGGGCCGGCAGGCAGCCGAGCGGACCATGGTCCTGGACGAGTCGAGCTGGGACGTCGAAGGAGCCCCATCCTTCCCCGGCGGTCTTCACTACGCCGATGACAAGATCAACGCGTTTCTCCAGGGGTCCACGCAGTACGACGCACTGGGACACGTCTGGTACGACGGCAAGATATGGAACGGCTACGACGCGCGCACCACGGTCGGCGGACTCGACAAGGCCAGCGTGGCGCCCATCGCCGAGCGCGGTGTGGTCGGCCGCGGAGTGCTACTCGACATGGCCCGATTCCGCGGCAAGGACAACTTTGACAAGGGCGAGACCTTCACGCACGAAGACCTAGAGGCGTGCGCCGCCGCGCAGGGCCACACCATCGAACCGCACGATGTGCTCATCATCCGCACAAACTTCCTCAAACTCTTCGTCGACCAGGGCGATACCTTCTACGAGGATTTCTGCGAGCCTGGCCTGACATACTCACCCGAGCTTGTGCGCTGGTTCCACAACAAGGAGATCCCCAACATCGTCACGGACACGATCGCCAACGAGGTGACCATCGATCCGGTGTCCGGGGTGGCACTCCCGCTGCACTGCGCACTGATGCGCAATCTGGGCATCGCATTCACCGAGCTCTGCGATCTGGAGAAACTTGCCGGCAGTTGCGCACAGGACAGGCAATACACCTTCCTCTATGTCGCCGCCCCACTGAAGGTGCACCGGGCAGCCGGCTCGCCGGTCAATCCGGTGGCGATCAAGTGAGTGCCTGCAGCGAGTACTCCTGGCTCGATATTGAGGCGGAATTCTCGCTGCTACCAGTCCGGAGCACGATACGACAGGGCGGCGAGGGGAGAACGGTCGTAATGCTAGTGTTGCCGGCGACCATCTGGACGGACAGGTTGGGTGGGTTGGGACATTCGGAAAGGTCGTAATCATGGCCGCGCCAAGGCTCGAGCGACACGGGTCGGCTCCGTTATGGCAACAACTGCAGCGGGAGCTGGTGGGCCGTATGGAGGCCGGCGACTTCGATGAGCGCTTTCCGGGCGAACTGGAAATTACCGAGGAATACACTGTCAGTCGCCACACGGTCCGTCGAGCGTTAGCGCAGCTGCGCGACGACGGTGTCATTGTCGCTGGACGCGGACGTCAGTCCCGCGTTGCGCCGACTGCCGAGATCCGCCAGCCGATGGGCGCCCTTTACAGTCTGTTCGCCTCCGTGGAGGCAGCGGGCCTGACGCAGGCCAGTGTGGTTCGCCACCTGGACCTCCGCGCGGACGGCGTGGTAGCTGAGCACCTCGGCCTTGAGGCTTCGGTGCCGTTAGTCTTCCTCGATCGCTTGCGCATGGCTGGTGACGAGCCGCTCGCGCTCGACCGTGTATGGCTTGATGCCGAATACGCTCGACCCGTACTAGAAGCCGACTTCACGCACACGGGCCTCTATCGAGAGCTGGCCAACCGCGCCGGAATCCGCCTCAACCAGGGGACGGAGGAGATCCGAGCGCTCGTCCCCGGAGCGTCCGAGGCTATGCAGCTCCGCTGCCCATCCGGCACCGCAGCCTTCGCGATCAATCGCCTCGGATGGCATCGCGGCCGGCGCATCGAGTGGCGCCAGACGCTCGTCCGCGCTGACCGGTTCTCGCTGACGGCCGAGTTCACGGCAAAAGCGGGCTATCAACTTGTTCAACCTGCTGACTAAAAGCACTCGGATCACAGACGCAATATTTGGGCGCGATTGACGTTTGTCGAGTTGTCGACTCTTCTGCTCGACGAGGACGCGAACTCGACTTCGTACCCCCTTTGCCGCAGATCCCGAGGACACTCGCCAAGACACAGTACACGGTTTTCTTCGTGTAATGCCGCCGGGCAATCGGGAATTACGTCCACTCCGGACCAAGGTCCTGCCGCCACAGCGACCGGCATTCGCAGATCGTCAGATGACGATTCGACCCGAATCTCATGACGCAGACGATCCGGAACCCTACTCGCGCAATACTTCCACGAAGTGGGCACCACAATCCTCAGCCCACTCGAAAGGGTGACCGCCGCCCCACGACGCTGCGATGAAGGCGTGATCACAGCGCTACGACGCAATCAAATCTGGAGTACACCTCAGAGTATCGGGAGTCTGCACTGCCTCGGACATTATTGCCGCTGTGGTTTGTTCAGGCAGTTATCTGCTGAGGCAAGGCCTGCGTGATAATTTGCTGTGCCTCAACGAGTATCGTGGACACGACTTCCTCGCAGCTGGCGACTTCATTGATCAGACCTTGTGCCTGGCTGGCCCACCAGAGACCGCCGTCGAGATCACCTTGACCGTAGACCTGTTCTCGACCACGTGCACCGCTAGCCAGGTGGGCAACGTCATCGAAGGTTGCACCGGGCGCCCGGGAGATCGCAGCGATCTCTTCGGAGATCGAGTTGCGAGCGACGCGTGCGGTGTTGTGGAACTCGCGGAAAACGAGGACGGTGTCGCGTTCGGTGTGGTTCACAATTTGCTGTTTGACGTTGTCGTGAATGGGTGCCTCGGTGGTTGCCATGAATCGGGTGCCCATGTTGACGGCGGACGCACCGAGTGCGAGTGCGGCGACAAGACCTGCGCCGGTGGCGATTCCGCCACTGGCGATGACGGGTATCGACAATGCCCTGGCGGCAGCCGGAATCAGAACCAGCCCAGAAACGTCATCCTCGCCCGGGTGCCCGGCACACTCGAAGCCGTCGATACTTACCGCGTCCACGCCAAGCCGCTCAGCCTTGACCGCGTGACGGACGGTCACAGCCTTGTGGATCACCTTCACCCCGGCCACCTTGAACGCCTCCATATGGGGCTCGGGATTTCCACCGGCAGTTTCAACGATTCTGATGCCGTTGTCGATGATGGCATCCCGGTACTCGTCGTACGGCACAGGGTTGATGGTGGGAAGGATGGTCAGGTTGACTCCGAAGGGTTTGTCGGTGAGATCCCGGCAGCGAGCGATCTCTTTGACCAGCGCTTCGGGGGTGGATTGTGTAAGGGCGGTGAGGAATCCGAGTGCGCCGGCGTTGGCTACCGCACTGATCAGATCGGCGGTGCCCACCGCGGTCATGCCGCCACACACGATGGGGTGCTCGATCCCGAAGATTTGGGTGAAGGCGTTGGTGAACATGTAGTTCCTTAATCTCGGCGCTGCATTGTGCCAGGGGTCAGAACGGGAGTTTGAATGCGCGAATTGCGTTGTCACGCAAGAGCGTGGCACGGGTTGTCTCGTCGAGTTCGAGCGCGTTGAGCCCGACGAGACAACCCAGCGCGGGCCATGCCGGATGATTCGATCCGAAAAGCACTTTGCCTCGGCCGTGACTGACCACGGAGATAGTCGACGATCTCATTCGGGTAGCGCATTGTCTTGCGGCAGAGGAGTCGATGTAGACGTTCGAGCATTTGTCCCAGAGAAATCTTCATTCGTTCAGACGGCCGCCAGCAGTAAACGCCCGGTGAAATCTGAATCGAAATAGGTCCTGCCGAATCGAGAAGTTGATTCGGGGTTGTTTGTCCGATCGTGATGGAACCGTCAGCCGAAGTGTTTGCCACCTGATTACTTCCGGAGGACGCCCGCGCAAGTTAACCGGTGATTTCCTTACCGAAGATATTGCGGGCGATAATCCACTTCTGAATTTCGTTGGTGCCTTCGTAGATCTCGCCGATTTTGCTGTCGCGGTAGATCGCCTCGACTGGGCCTGCAGTTCCGTCGGCGCTGAGTTCGCGCGCGAATCCAAGCCCGCCGAAGGCTTGGACCGCGTCGCGGGCGAGATCGACCGAAAGGCGAGTGGCGTAGTGTTTCGCCATCGCAGCTTCGGGTTCGGGAAAAAGTTCACCGGCGTCTCGTCGCAGCGCCGCCTTGAGATACAAAGTGCGCGCGTTCTCGATTTCTGTGGCCCGGTCCGCCATCAGGAACTGCCAGTGCTGGTTCGCCGCGATCGGACGTCCGAACGCGCGACGCTCCGAGAGGTGGACAATAGCATGGTCGAAGGCTGCCTGGGCCATGCCTACTCCGGCCGCTGCGATGCCGATCCGCCCGAGTGTGAGTGTTGCGAGAGCGTGACGCAAACCCTGTCCCTCGACCCCTCCGAGGAGAGCGTCGTCACCGAGCTGGACGTTGTCGTAGCGTACGTCGGCGGTTAGCTGGCCACGGTTACCCATCTTTTGGTCAGGCATGCCCACCGAGACGCCGGGCAGGGTCGTGTCGACGATGAACATGGACAACCGGTCGCCGGTCCTGGCCAATGTGACAATGAAATCTGCGACCGGCGAGTTGGAGATCCAACGCTTGTGACCGTTGAGTACCCAGCCTTGGTCCGTCCGATTGGCTACGGTCTGGATGGCCTGCGGGCTCAGGTCCGATGACGCCTCCGGTTCGGTAGTCGCGAATGCGCCGATCATCGAGCCGTCTGCTACATGGGTGAGCCAGGCCTGTTGCTGTTCCTCAGTGCCGTGGGCGAGAGCGTTTCCGGCGAGAATGCAGTGGACATCGAAGATCGCTGCGACGCTGCTCGAACAGTAGGCGAGCTCCTCGATGGCCACCGCAGTAGCGGTGACGGGATGTGACAATCCATCACCGCCGACCTCAGATTTGTAGGGCAACCGAAACAGGCCGGCAGCCGCGAGTCCTTCGAAAACGTCGCGGGGGAAACCGTCTACTCGTTCATCACCGTTGGCGATGCGTCTCGCAGCAGGAGCGACGACATCTGCCGCTATCTGACGCACTCTTTTCCTGACGCCGGTGGTTTCGGCTGGCGAAAGAAGGTCATGGTAGAGCCGGTCTGCTTGACGGATGGGCTGCACAACGGAAGTAGTCATGCCATCAGTATTACAGATTCTCCGCGATCGTGAAACTTTCGTAATCAACAGTTATGTTGCAGTTGACCTCATCGCGTAACATCGTCGTTGATGCCTGCAGCGACCTCGACGACCTCAACCACGGCAGATTTGCGACCCGTTTCCGCGCGCTCAGCGCTACTTGGGCTATTACTCGGGGCGGAGGTCCCCACTCTCACCGCCAGCGAACTCGTCGCGGGTGGGCAGATCGTCGGCTTTGCCGAACCCACCGTTCGGGTCGCATTGTCCCGGATGACCTCCGCGGGCGATCTCGAACGCAGCGAAAGGGGTGGATATCAACTCTCCGAACGACTGCTGCACCGTCAACGACGACAAGTGGAAGCTATTCACACGATTCCGAAGGACTGGAACGGCGACTGGGACATGTTCCTTGTCACTGCGTCGGGACGTTCGGCGTCGGATCGAGCTGCATTGCGTGACGTCCTCAGTAACTTGCGCCTGGCGGAGATCCGTGAAGGCGTCTGGCTCCGACCTGCAAATTTGGACATCGATTGGCCGGCAGACATCGGCACCCTCGGTGAACGACTTACCGCGAGACCAGCCACAGATCCTGCTAGCTTGGCCGCCCGTCTGTGGGATCTCACTGGGTGGGCCGACCACGCGCGGGCACTGTTGGCCGCGATCGATACGTCCGATCCTGTCCTCCGATTCACCGCGTGCGCCACATCGGTGCGCCACCTTTTGGATGACCCGCTTCTGCCTGAGGAGCTGCTGCCCTCCGACTGGCCAGGCGGCGAACTGCGGCAAACGCACCTCGCGTACAACGACTGGCTCATCGAAACCCGCCGCTCTCTCACAAATACCGAGAAATAACATAGAGCCCTGCGGATGAATGTCGTCCACCCCTGACTCACGACTAGCCATCCTGCACGCAGGCGTTCAACGGGGAATCGACCGAGATGGTTTGCGCCGAAAAAACATGCGAATTGTTTCGGGTGGATGGGCGATCTTCCTGTTTTCGTATAGCAATTTTTCGTGTGCAGGATTGATGATGACCGAAAACACGTGGCAGGAAGAACGATCGAGCGCGCAAAGATGCGCCCATCCGTGACGCCCGTCCTGCCGCATTCCAGTCACTGCCTGCCGGTTCCATCATTTTGATGACGTTGCTTCCCCCGTGTAACCGTTCAGTGAGAGGAAATCGTCATGGGCAGTGTCGGGTCAGCTGCCCACTCATTCAGCGATCCGTCGTAAACGGCGACGTTGGAGATTCCCAGCAGGCCGAGCGCGAACGCTGCCGAAGATCCGGCAACACCCGCACCGCAGTAGGTGATCACGCGCTCAGCACTATCCGCGGAGGTCTGCTCGAAGCGTTCACGGAGACCCTCGAGAGGAAGATACTGGTGAGTGTTTCGATCCACGAGGTGAAGAGCCGATACATTTTGGGCACCAGGGATATGACCGGGCCGCTGGTAATCCTGACGCTCACCACGAAACACCTTGGGATGCAGGGCATCGATCAAGCAGATGGACTCGTTGCCGAGCTGATCGAGAACATCCTCCTTCGTAACGAAGGATCCAGGCCTCGGAGTAAGCGTCAACGCGCCGCTCGCCTCGGGTTGCTGATCCCCGGTCTCGACCGGGCGGCCCTCCCGAGTCCAGGTCCGCCATCCACCGTCGAGCACCGCGGCGTCAATCGACACAGCTCGCAGCATCCACCACACTCTGGCAGCCCACATACTGAAGTTGTTGTCGTACAACACAATTTGTCGCCCATCGGCAGCACCGACCGCCTCGAGTGCGGACCGCAACTGATCGAGCGACGGCATCATGAGGGGAATATCAGCATTCTTGTCCGACAGGTCACCCACCAGATCCACATGTCGAGATCCCGGAATGTGTCCTTCCGCCCACCCGGAACGACCGCTCCCATAATCCGGTTTGCCGTCCTCATCCGTCATGTGGGTGATCGAGCAATGCAAAATGCACAGGTCCTCACGCCCCAGACGGGCCTCCAACCAAGCACCATCGACAAGCTGCTGCATACCAGTCCTTTCTGTGTGCGGATCGGTGAGATTTGCCCGCTCTCGCCCCTGTCGGATCACCCACCCGACCGCAGTTTCGGGGGAAGTGGAACATCGCGAAAAAGAAGGAAGGACGCTTGTCGTAGACCAGATGGCGTCGATGATGCACTCAGGGCGGGTTGTAGTGGCTAATTCACCTGACGAGCAGCGGAATCCCAATACTGCGCGCGGAGTTTGAATTTCTGCAGCTTGCCCGTGGTTGTGCGTGCAAGTACATCTCTGAACTCCACCGATGTCGGCGCCTTGTAGCTCGCGAGCCGAGTTTTGCACCAGCGGATCAATTCAACTTCCAGGTCGGTGGTCGGTACCGTGTCAGGAGCCAGCACGACAAGCGCTTTGATCGTCTCACCCCACTTCTCGCTCGGCACCCCGATGACGCAGACTTCGTCGACCGCGGGGTGCGAGAAAAGTGCGTCCTCTACCTCGATGGAGGAGACGTTCTCACCGCCGGTGACAATGACATCTTTCTTGCGGTCAGAGATCGTGAGGTAGCCGTCGTTGGAAATAAAGCCCCCGTCACCGGTATGAAACCATCCGCCGGCCAAAGCCGCCCCGGTCTCCGAAGGTTTCTCCCAGTAACTCTCGAAAACAACATTGGACCGGGCCAACACCTCCCCTGCTGTTTCGGGCGATTCGTCGATCTTCAACCGGACACCGAGGGCAGGCACACCAGCGCGAGTAAGCTTCTGCGCCAAGGCCTCGGGGGGAAGATCATCCCATTCTGCTCGGCTCCGGTTAAGAGTCAGAAGCGGTGACGTCTCGGTCAAGCCATAGACCTGAATGAACTCCCACCCGAGTTCTTCGTACAAGCGAACGACTGTCTTGGTCGGTGGCGGCGCACCACCACCGATCATTCGAACACGGCCGCGGCCCGGCAATTCGCCATCCCAGGTACGGGCAGCCTCGAGAACAGCAGCTGCAACCGCTGGGGCGCCGCACAAGACGGTGACGCCATGGTCTCGGACCCGCCGCAGGATCTCCATCCCGTCGACTTTCCGTAGCACGATGTGCTTGGCGCCGACCCCGGTCATTGCGAAGGGCATGCCCCAGCCGTTCGCGTGAAACATAGGCAAAGTGTGCAGGTATACATCACGGTCGCTGACCTGGATATGGAGGCCGAATGTCATTGCGTTCACCCAGATGTTCCGGTGTGTGATCTGAACACCCTTGGGTCGCGCGGTGGTCCCCGAGGTGTAATTGATCGTCGCGGTGGCCCCCTCATCGGGCTCCCATGCAACTGGTTGGATGCTCGGGTCGGCATACAGATCTTCGTCGTCATCCAGCACGAACGTGTGCTCGCATCTGACGTCGGCCAGGGACTCCTTCAGTTCCGCATCCATGTAGAGCACGCGAGCCCCGGACTGATCGACGATGTACTGCACTTCGTCGGCACTCAATCTGAAGTTGACGGGGACCAGCACGCGCCCCCAGCCGCTGACGCCGAAGTACGAGATAAGCAAGCGGCTGCTGTTCTGGCTGATAATCGCGACTCGTTCGCCGACCGCGATTCCGAGTTCGTCGAGTTTGGCGGCCTGTCGCTGTGCAAGATCCCGAACCTGGGCATAGGTCACTCCGCCGAGGCCGGACTCGCGCGGCTCGTCTACTACTCCGATGCGCTGGCCGTATGCAGTATCCGCACGGTCGAGAAAATCGTTGACACTGAACGGAACGAACACTGAAGCCTCCCGATGAACCAACCTGCTGCTGACTGTGAAACTCTCTCCCAGGATGGTGGTCATGTCAATACACAATGACTCATTGGCGGATGAGGTAGACTGTTTGGTATTCCTAACTGCTGCCCTCGATCCAAATATGGAGGTATTCATCGTGATAGGCGGTGACGCTTCTGCCGTTCTCGATGCACTCGGGGATCCGACGCGGCGCGAAATCTTACTCGTGCTCGGTGAGGGCGAAAAGTCGGTGAACGATATCGCTGAGCGCATCACCCATGTCGGACGCACGGCTGTCTCGAGTCATCTAAGAGTGTTAAGACTGGCGGGCGTTGTTTCCGAACGGCGCGAAGGTCGTTTTCGCTACTACAGCGTCGACCCGGCACCGGCGTCGCAAGTTGTGGATTTCGTGGCCTCGATTTACCGGTCTGCTGTTGCCGATCTGAGCAATCAAGCGTCCGAGGCGGGCGCTTCCCGCGATTCGGATCCCACTATCATCTCAGCCTGAGAGGCAATACATGGGTGAGATCGTGATCGCAGAACAAGTAGATCTTCCGTGCTCACCCGGGGATGCATTCCATCTGATTTCAGAGCGCGGGATTCCGTCGTGGCGTTTGCCAGTCGGCAGCCGCATCGAGGTGGGGGTCCCTATCAGGGTCTCGATGACGCTGCCGCCCAGTCTCGGCGGCCAAGAGACCGACATTCTCGGACGAATCGTGCAACTCGAATACCCGGGACTTCTCGTCATCGCGCATGAGCTTCCTTGGCAGGGGCGTATTACCATACGAGTTCGCTCGCGACCTGACGGAACCTGCCGCGTCCGACTGACCAGCAGCATCGACGAAGACGTCATGAATTGGGCCACTCGGCTGTACATGCCCGTCATCACTTCAGCACAGCCGACTTCCAGCTGGAAGGTGGGCATGCTTGCGAGCGGTAGTGGTGCGGCAAGTGTATTTTCGGTCGCGACCAGGAATATGGCGACATTGGCGGTCGAAGAACTCAATCACAGCGGAGGGGTCCTGGGACGCGATATCGAGCTTCTTCACGGCGACGACGGCTCTCATCCCGGGCTTGGGGCTGCCGAACTCGTGCGTCTCAAAGCGTCCGGATGTGACGTCGTGCTTGCCAACGTCACATCGGCGACGTTCCGCAAGCTGCTGCCGGTAGCACGCAAGCATCGTGTACTTCTGCTCCATACCCTGATGAATGAAGGTGGGGCAGCCGGCGAGGAAAGTTTCCGGCTCGGTGAGCGTCCGATGGCACAGGCTTCTGCTGCCATCCCCGCGGTGATGCATGCAACGGGTGGTGAACGCTTCTTCCTGGCGGGAAACGACTACTGCTGGCCACGTTCAATGCTGCGGTCCGCGAGAAAAGTCATCACTCGGGCCGGAGGTGTGGCCGGCGACGAACACTACTTGCCTCTGGGCACGATCGATTTTTCCAGTCTGATCGATTCGATCGAGCGCTCTCGCGCTGAGCTCGTGGTGTCGACATTCGTCGGAGCGGACGAGGTCGCTTTCGAACAGCAGATGTATGCCGCCGGAATGGCCACGAAAACCAGGACAGTGTCTTTCACCCTCGACGAGTCGACTCATGAGTACATCGGCCCGATCGCAAGTGCCGGCCTGTGGACGGTGTTCTCCTACTTCGAGGCACTGCAGTCCGCCGAGAATGTCGCGTTCCTCGCGACATACAGGGCCCGATTCGGAGCCGATGCACCGCCGGTATCGAGCTTGACCGAATGTGTATACGAGGCACTTCATTTGGTCGCGAGGGCGGCAACCGCTGCCGGAGATATCGACCCGTCTGCTGTCGGTCGCCAACTACGCGATGGGGTCACCTTCACCGGTCCGCGTGGTCATGTAGAGGTGTCCTCGCGCGGCCTGAGACAACCGATATACGTTGCACACTCGGTCGATGGCAAGCTAGAAGCTATTGACCCCTTCGGCTCGTGCGCCGGCTGAACCAGCCTGACTCCAACTTCCAACTCGAGAAGTAATCTGCCCGATGATTCAAAGAATCATCTCGGCATGCTCTCCACACAACAGTCGAGTCATCTCCTCGACGGTGCGGGGGCGGGAATTTGCCGGAACCATGCCACGCTCGGAAAGGGCATTCGCCAAACGAAGCGACCACGGTTGCTTTAATCTCGCGGACGAGAGCAGGGCCTCGTTTCCGAGTAGGTTCCGCGGATCTCCCGTGGTGACGGCCCCATCGCACATTACCGCAGCGTCGTCGGCCCATTCCAGAGCGAATGCCACGTCGTGCGTGGCAATGACGATTGTGGTGTCGTGTCGTTCGAGACTGATCACAGCCTCCACCATTTCATCAACGCCCTGTGGATCCAGTCCGGCGGTCGGCTCGTCGAGCAGTAATACACAGGGTTGCATCGCAAGAGCGCCCGCTATCGCAACACGTTTCTTCTCCCCGTAGGACAGGTGGTGGGTCGGTTTGCGCCGCAAATGTTCGAGCCCGAGTAGATCCAGCGCTTCAGAAACGCGCTCTCTCACCTCCGTGGGAGGCAGACCCAGATTCGTCGGACCGAACGAAACATCTTGTGCCACATCAGCAGAAAACAATTGATCGTTCGGATCCTGAAGAACGAGCTGGACCGCCTGCCGGTGATCTCTGAGGCCACGGCGTGTGTAGCGCAGTGGTTCACCGTCCACCAGTACCGTCCCGGATTTGGGCTGCGTACTTCCGGCGAGACAGGACAACAGTGTGGACTTACCGGAACCGTTGGCGCCGAGCAATGCAAGCCGTCGGGCCGGTCGGATCTGCAGTGACGCCCCCTTCAGCACCGGGGTGTCCACGGAGTAGTAGGCGACAAGGTTGTCGGCTCGTAGAGTTCGATGACTCACACCGCGCTCCTGACGGTTGCAGTCAGGGTGACTATTACGAGGAGTAGCCCCGCTGTGGCGGCCACGAAGACTCGTTTCGTAGGAGGAGGATCGTCGAGAGTAGTGAGTTGATTTGTGTAACCGCGGCCAGCCAGTCCCTGTTCGAGTCGGCGCGCCTGATCCCAGGATCTGATCAGAATTACCGCCATGAGATCAGCACTGGATTTGATTGTCTGCTTGACCGACACGTTTCCCAGACGTGCGACCTGGCTGCGCCGGACCGTTCGCGTGGTGTCGAGAAGCACGAACAGCATCCGATACATCAGGGAAGCTACCTCGACGCATCCCGCGGGTACTCGCGCCCTTCGAAGCCCACTCATCAGATCTGTCATGGGAGTAGTCAGAGAAAGCAGGAGAACGGCCAGCGTTCCGGCTGCGGCACGTCCTGCGACTTCAAGAGCGCGCAACAGTGATGTTTCGCTGACCTGGATCGACAATGAGGGATCGACATGCACCGTGACGGCTACGGCAATCGAGCTCAATACGATGAATCCCAGTGGCGCCGTACACGCCCGCCGAAACACGCGGACATCCGTCCCGGCAGGTCCCAGGATCAGACAGGTCACAGCAATCGCGACCGTCAGTGATGTAGGCCAGACGGGCAAGACCAGGGTCAGCGCCAATAGCCCGACGCTTAAGAAGGCTTTGCCGCCGAGTCCATGATCACGCCACCTGCTTGACCAGGCCGCGTCGTCGATGGCTAGGCCTTTCACGGGGTCAGTCCTTTCCTGGCTGCGTGCCGGTGAACTCGTCGCGTCGTCTATGCCGCAGTGCGCCGACGCAGTAACCAAGTGCTATACCGCCAATCGCCGCTTGCAGCGCGAAGAGTCCGGACTCGACTTCACCGGAGGTTGGAGCGAAGACGGCCGAGAACCAGGGCACGTAGTTCGGATCCTGTTCCTCGATGAGCGAGGTAGCGGCCGAGTCGGAACCTACGAACCGTTCCTGTTCACCGGGCCTGCGCGCATCCATCATGAGGGCAGCGACGATGATCAGAACAATTGCGGCGACGAGAGCAAGATTGACGATCACCGATTTGCGCATGTCAGAATCCTCGCTGCGATGATGGTGGAGCACCGGTACGTCCGCCGGAGCTGTTGTCGACGGGCATCGGTAGTACCCCCAGTCGTACGAGTTCTGGGCTTGCGACCGTCCGCAAGACCCGGAAGACCAGCACTCCGAGCAGGCCTTCTGCGACAGCCAATGGCACCTGGGTCAAGGCGAAGACGCCGAGAAACTTTCCTAGTGCTCCGCCTACCCCTGATACGGGGTCGGGGAAGGCGAGTGCCAGCTGCATCGAGGTGACGCAATACGTCGAGAGGTCTGCCAAGAACATGGCGGCGAAGATGGCAGGGGATGTGTTCGTCGTGAACCGAGAAACAAGTCGATACCCGCCGTACCCGACCCAGGGACCGACGACAGCCATCGAGAAGGTGTTGGCTCCGAGTGTCGTGATGCCGCCGTGCGCCAGAAGCAAGGCTTGGAAGAGCAGCACCACGACACCAAGGAAGGCCATCACCGGCGGTCTGAACAGCACCGCACCCAATCCCGTCCCGGTCGGATGACTCGAGCTTCCCGTCACGGACGGGAGCTTGATGGCCGAAAGAACGAAAGTGAATGCGCCCGCCGCGCCCAGGAGAAGCTTCGTCTCGGGATGTTCCCGCACCTGACGAATGATGCAGCGGGCCCCGTGGATAACGAAGGGCGCTGATGCGACCGTCCACGCGACCGCTTGAACAGGGGGAAGAAAACCCTCTGCGATGTGCATGTCTTCTCCTGGGGTTTCCGCATACTGTGATGCTGCAGCCGTAATCCAACGTGATCGCGGGACTCGATCTTCGATGCGCTATTTCTTTCAGAGAGGCGACGAAAGTTGCAACGTCAAAGAACGAAGTCGGCTTCTTCTCATCGGACTGTCGTGCTCATCTGAGTTCAGGATCGAGTTCCCGGATCGATAGCGATCGGGTCCAGACGCGCTTCATGGTGACCACGATTCGGCGGAACTGCCAGCACCTCGCGAGTCCTGAGATTCAAGGCATCGCTATCCAACTTCCCGACACTGTCGAGGACCACCTCGAGAGCTCGCACCCAATGCTCGTAATACGACCAGCCCGAATCGGACGTGCCGGCGTCCTGCTCTTCCCAACTGCGGATCGATTCGATCAGAGCGCTCTGGAACGCTGGCCATTCGAACTCGCCCGCCTCGTGCGCTCCCACGGCGAGGGCGAAAGCTCTTATCTGCCACGGTTCGTCGAATGCTTGATCACCGTCACGGGGTGCCGGCAATCCGCACACCAGGGCGTCAATTTCAGCGCGGCGAGATTCGAGTGACGCTCCCGCTGCCGACGGGCTCACGACACAGCCTCGACTGGGGCGACACCGATCATCGAGTCACGGGTCACAAGAGCTGCCAGTTGCTCTTCCGACCACCCTTCAGTTCCCTCGGGGCGCTGCGGAAGCACCCAGTACCGCACCTCGGAACTGGAGTCCCACACTCGTATCTCCGTGGACTCGGGAACGATATAGTCGAATTCCTCAGCTAGTACGCTTCGAGGTTCACGAATCATTCGCGACCGATACTGGGGTTCCTTGTACCAGTTCGGGGGAAGCCCCAGGACCGGCCACGGATAGCATGAGCACAGCGTGCACACCACTGCGTGATGGACGTCATCAGTGTCCTCGAGAGCGACCATGTGCTCGCCCTGCAGCCCGCTGATGCCCAGTTCCTTGCACGCTTCTGTGGCATCGTCGATCAGACGCGTTCGGAAGTCCGAGTCCGTCCACGCCTTGGCAATCACCTTGGCACCCAACTGTGGTCCCACTTCGTTCTCGTAGATCTCGACCATCCGGTCGACCATCTCCGTTGTGACGAGCCCCTTTTCGATGAGCATCGATTCGAGAGCCTTCACACGCGCGGTGATCTCGGCGGGTGTGCGGGAGATGCTGTTCATGCGTTCGCTCCTACTGCTTGTTCTACGTGCTCGATGTACGGATCCCAGACATCGAAGGTGGTGGTGGTGTTGGGCTCGGCTTGCTCACCCCAGAGCTCGGCAGAGTCGAACAGAATCGTGTAAACATGCTGAGGGTCGTCACCGAGGCCGTTGCCTGCTGCGTCGGGATACACGAACGAGCCGCGGTGGACCGAGACGGTGCCGACCTTGCCCCGCACGTAGCGCGCCAGCCGGGTGTGTCCGTGCGGGGCATCGTGTGACAGTCGCACCTTGTCGCCGACTGCAAAACGGATGGGGTTGTCCGTGGGACGCTGCGGAGGAACACCGCCGGCACTGGCGGCGTCGATGAAATCCACTAGCTCTTTGTTCGATGCGTGCTCGGGAAGCGGCGCGTCTGGATTTGCCAGAAAATGGGCTGTCCGGCGATCGAGTTCGTCCATGTCGAGTTCACCGTTTCGCTGACCATGCGTCTCGAACGTGTGTAGCCAATGTTCGTAGTACGGCGAGGTGAGGTAGACGACCGGGTCCATGGTCTCGATTCCGTGGCGGAACGAGTCCAGTCCGAACCAACCGGCACGAAAAAGTGCCGGGAACAACGTCAGGACGACTTTCTCCCATTCTGCGTGGAAGGCTGGTTCTTGCTTCGACGCGTTGATCGGTCCGAGTCCGTCGACACCGCCCAGGTCGAAAAGTCCATTCATGCGATACTCCTTGTCATTTCGAGGGTCGGGAAGCCGCCCACTGCAGTCTCGAACGCTTTCGCGACGCGAAGCACGGTTGCATCGTCGAATCGTCGGCCGATGATCATCAGTCCGACTGGAAGGTCCTCACTCATCCCTGCCGGCACCGTGCATGCGGGATGTCCGGTGACATCGAACGGACAGGTATTGCCGATCATCTCGAGGCCGCGTCCGAGAACTTCGTCGATTGGGGCGCCGTCGGCGGGGAGCAGTGTCGGTAGAAGCGGCATCGTCGGCATGACCAGTACGTCATATCGTTGGAGAGCTTCGTCGTAGGCTGCCGCCAAGTGTGCTTCGAGGTTACGTGCCATGGCGTAATGGCGCCCGTATTCGGTGTCGATGGCATGACGGCCCGCGAGTGTGACCAACTTGACGGTTTCCGAGAATTGACTCGCATCACGCCGTGATTGAGCTCCGTAGTAGGCGATGAGTTCGGGGTCGTATCGCCCTTTCCAGTTCATTCCGTAACCGTTGCCGTCGACCATTTGCCAGGTCGCGCCTTCGGTCGCGATGACGTCCCACACCGCAGTGCCGTCGAGGTGCCAGGGTATGGACACATCCTCGGTCTGCAAGCCTGCGGTCCTCAGCTCTTCGATTGCTCGACGGACCACTTCGTCTGATCCGGAGTCGGAATTACCTCGGCCGAAGCCTTCGACTACGACACCGACACTCAATCCATCGGCCGACTCCTGCAGAGCAGCAACGTAATCCACTGCTTCGATCGATGTGGGCTGACGGGGGTCCTTGCCATCGACACCTGCCATGACCGACAGCATCAAGGCTGTGTCCGTGACCGTTCTCGCAATCGGGCCGAGGTGGTCGATCGACTGCTCGATGGGGAATGCGCCCGTGTACGGCACCAGACCGAAAGTGGGTTTGTGGCCCACCACACCGCACCACGCTGCGGGCATGCGAACCGACCCGCCTTGATCTCCACCAACTGCCATATCGACTTCACCCGTCGCCACGAGCACCGCACTTCCGCTGGACGATCCCGCCGCAGAGCGGTTGTGGTCCCACGGATTCCGAACTGCGTGTGGCTTACTGGTGTGCGAACCTCCAGAAAAACAGAGATCCTCGCATGTTGCTTTTCCGGCGATCACTGCTCCGGCATCGAGGAGCCGACGAACGACCGTGGCGTCTTCAGCAGGGACGAATCCTTCGAGCGTTCGAGATCCGTTCATCATCGGGATTCCGGCGACAGCGGTGTTGTCCTTGACTGCGATGCGGCGTCCGGCGAGTGAGCCTTGCATTGATTCGCGAATTTCGGACGTGACATACCAGGCATTGTTCGCATTTGCGGCCGCTGCAGGGGTTTCCCACTGCCTCACCGGCGGTACGGGTGCGATTTCGGTGTACAGCTCCTCGACTCTGTTCCACGACTGCAACAAGCCCCCGGCAGCTGCTTCGTAGATCTCCATATCATTGGAGTTGATCTGGAGACCGTAGCCATCCGATATTCGGGTGAGTGATGCAACATCGGGTAATTCCACTGACATGCGTTCCTCCTTCTGTAGACACGAGGCGTGTCCCGAGATGCGTCAATTAACCGGCATCCCCGCCTATATGTCAATAGATAGGCACATGAATACGCAGCCGCCTTGGCTGATCGCTGCCGTTGCCCAAAAAACCGGACCGAGGGCTAGGGCCCGGGTCTCGATGTTTCATGGCCACGAGCCAGGCGCTTCCGTGCCTGTTCCTGGCGAGAGGAGGCTCCCGGTGCAATTTCCCATCCTTCGACGCCGCCTGGCGTAGACCAGATCTGGCGGGCGCGATTGCGCCGACGGAGCACTTTGGTGGATCCCTCTTGTAGCAACCGCTTGATGCCGTTGAGACACAACGACTATCCGGTCTGACAACAACTAGTCGACGCCAGCGTGGGTCGTGTGAGTCCCGTCGCGACGTGGCGGTTCCGAGCGTAGCGGCTTCGACCTGGACAACCCGAGCAAAGATATCCCGCACTTTTCCTTGGCGCGGAACCTCGCAAACCACCGATTCAGGGGCAAACAAAGGAGATGGTTACAAAACAACATCCGTCGAACCGATCTACTCCCTGATCAGAGAAACTGGAGTGAGGGACCATGAAACCTACACCCACATCACGGCTACTCCCATCGAGGCACCAGATTCACACGCGCCATACGAACCCCCTGACACCACCGACTTCCTGACCCCAGAGACGTCGCCACACTTTTTCAACATGACCAACTCGACGGTCGAACGCTTGGCCAACGCAGGAAAGATTGACCCCCTCTGGGTGCACAGTCACTAACAAGCAGTCGACATCCACGCCGTCCTCGACCGGCACCCGACAAACTTGATGACGGCTGACGCACCGCCAGGGCGCAATACCGTAGTCAGCGAGCGCACATTCCTCGAGTTTCAGCCTTCGGCGGGACGGTACTGCGGTAGTGTCGTTGGCCTACAATGCCTCTCGTAGGCGCGCGGTCTATCCGACATCCTCCCCCGGGCCAGCGGATGGGCCCATCCGAAGCCCAGGGGCGTCAGAGCGAACAATCAATTCTCTCTCGACGAGGGCTCAAAATCTACGCGCCCACCAAGTACTGTCAGCAGAAAACGATTCGCCGCAACCGAGCCCGAGCAAACCGAGACTACAGCCGCGTCGGCCACTCTTGAGCACTCCAATTCTCAATGCCTCGAACGTCTTTCAACAGCAATAGCCACATATAGTGATCATTCACCCTGGACCCAAATCCTTTTCGATAAACCGAATACGCATTATTCCAAGCTTCCCGTTACAGACAACGCATGGGAATCGAGGGCAGTATCGAGATTCGGCCCAGCTTTGCAGGTGCGACGTTGCTTGGGGATGTGTCAAATGGATCCCTCTGTCCCCAATGACACGTCGAGATCGGCATAAGCACGCGAAGCGTGTGGGATCCTGACCGACTGGATCAAGGCGTGCTTGAGGGCAACGCTAGAGCGTGGCGGCGCACAGGGCGGCCACCAGGTCGACAGTCCAAGCGCCCTGACATCGTCTCGCGTCGAGACCAGGGTGACCACTCGAATCCATAGCTCGCCAATCGTTCGAGCGCGTCGCGCGTCCAGGGTGCGGCCGCGGTAGCAAACCGGAACACGGATCTTCCCCTGTCCGATGTCGTTGCGTAGCAGCACGTGCCGGACGGACGACTCGGATTGATCGGATTCCACGATCGGGGTACCCGTGCAAGAAATACCCCCCACGGGTATATGCCGATAATCGAATCGCGGAACGGGAACGGTCCACTCCACAGGTAGCGAAGGAGAACGGCCTCTCGATCGAGCAATCCGGATACCGGCTCGGCCCCATCCACGCACCCTCACAGATCGGAGACGACGACCAGCCGTCGTTCCAGATCCTCGCTCCCGAAGGGCAGCCGGTGACCGAGTACGCAGCATCGCACGAGCGCGACCTGCACCTGATGGTCATCCGCGCCGACGGCGCGAGCGCTGGCCCGAAGTCGCTGGTGGAAATCCCATGGAGGTACAGCAGTGGCAGGACTTCGATCATCTGCGGGGACTTGCGTACCCAGGCCGGCAGAATCGCCGACGAAAACCTTTGGCGTTCTCCGGTTTCAGGGTCGATGCGCTTGTCGTCGACCCGAGGAGCTTTTACGTTGACCGCGCCCGCTGCGGTCAGGACGTCACGTTCTGCGTGGTAGCCATTGCAGACCACCAGGAGATGCCCCTTCTCGTCGAGATGGTCAGCGAACTGGTCGATGTAGGCGGCAACCTCGGCCTGCAGTGCTGCTGCGAGCATCTTCCGGGCACCGTCGCGGACGATCTCGTCGAGTAGCGACCGCCCGCCGTTGTATTTGGATTCGTTGTCGTCGTTGTGTATTACCGTGAGCACGGGCGTACCTTCCCGCCAGCGCGCCAACGCTGGTCGTGATCAGAATTTCGATTCCTTGCAGATCATCATCCGGGAAGGTACGTCCTCCCGGGATCCACAAATTCTGATCATTTCTCACGTCCTGTTCCGGCACATCACTGTGCCAGAACAGGATGAAAGCACAAAGGATTAGGCAGACTGCACGTGCGCCGCTCCGCCCTGCAGTGCTGAGGATCCTAAGTCGCTCTTGGGAAGGGCGGTGCCCGCCTCGACCGCTCGCGCCCAGTCATTCGTGGTTGCCACGGCAGCGAAATTGGAGTGCAGCAGTACCATCGAAGTTTCGTGGAGTTGCTGCGCGCTTACCTCGCCCACCTCGTTCGCCAGGTGGATCGCCCCGCTGGCATCAGAGAGCACCTCGACCCCAAAGCCAGCGGTTCGGCAGCTGAGGTGATGTGCGCCGAGTTTCCCGGAGTTCGTTTGTTTACTTCAGGCATTGATGCACCCGAGAGAGGTCCACGATGCCCCGACGCTATCCACCCGAGTTCCGCCGCCTGTTGAAGTCAGGACGTACCGTCGCCGAGGTCGCCGCAGCTCTCGATGTCACCGAGCAGACCATCTACAACTGGCGAAACCAGGAGCTCATCGATACCGGACAGAAGCCGGGGCTGAGCTCGATCGAGAGCGCTGATCTCGCCGCCGCCCGTCGTCGTATCGCCGAACTGGAGACCGAGCTCGCTATAGCCCGGCGTTCCACCGAATTGCTGAAGTCGGTGGCGGCCGCAAAGGCGGTTCGAAGCGATCGAAGTGATGGCCAAGGAAGGGCTACCCGTTCAGACGGCATGCCGGGTCCCGGAGGTGTCGGAGTCCTGCTTCTACGAGTGGCGAAACCGGCCACCCTCGGAACGCGCACTGAGACATGCCTGGTTGACGCAGCTGATCATCGAGGTTCACACCGCCTCGCATGGCACCTACGGTGCGCGGCGTGTCCACGCTGAACTCACTCTTGGTCACGGTATTGCTGTTGGACACGGCTGTATCGAATTGTTGATGAGAGCTGCTGGTGTGAAAGGACTCCCGGGGAAACAAACGTGCACGTTCCAAACATCAGACTCCGACCGCAAGCGATCTCGTCGACCGTAAGTTCACCCGCGACGAGCCGAACAAGCTGTGGGTCACGGATATCACCGAACATCCCACGCGCGAAGGTAAAATTTACTGCGCTGTTGTCCTGGATACGTTTTCGAGGTGAGTCGTCGGGTGGTCTATCGACAGTTCTCAGACGGCGACGTTGGTGACGAACGCTCTGGGAATGGCCATTTCCAATCGAGGCCCGACACCCGGCACACTCATTCACTCGGACCACGGAGTGCAATTTACGTCCTGGGCGTTCACCCGCCGGGCGCACGACTCGGGACTGGTCCCGTCGATGGGATCGATCGGCGATTGCTATGACAACGCCGTGATCGAATCTTTCTGGTGCAGAATGCAAACCGAGTTTTTGAATCGGAAACGATGGAAAACGAGGATCGAATTGGCCAATGCCATGTTCGAGTACCTCGAGATCTTCCACAATCGCCAGCGTCGGCACAGTGCCCTCGGGATGCTGACACCGATCGAGTTCGAGTACGTACACTTCACACGTCAACCCGTAGCCTGAAGTCAAATATGACGACTCCACGAAACTCGGGGCACATCAAAGTCCCCGGAAACTCCGGTCCGATTCAGACCGACAGACTGAGCTCAAAGAAGCCATTCGTGAGACCTTCGACGATTCGAAGGACGCCTACGGGCACCGACGGATCCTCGCCGTCCTTGACGTCGACCCGTTGATGATCGTCGCCGCGATCGAGCAGATACTCGACGGCGAGCTGTTGACCGCCATCTTCGCCACCTCCGGAGCCTTGGACCCCGTCGCAATGCGCAGGACGGAGGATTCGGCGAAGCGCCTGCTCGACCCGGCTCCGGCGAAGGCCACACACGTGACCAAGACCGGAGCCGAAGAACAGGTTTTACAACAACTTTGGCGATCGGCGACATCATCGTCATCCGGCCCGGCGAGCGAATCGGTGCGGACCGGATCGCCCTGGGTGGTTTGAGCGACGTGGTCAGGCTTCGATCACTGAACCATTGCCAGCCGCCAAATCCGTCGGCGACGAAGTGTTCGCCGGTACCCCACAGCGGAGCGGTGTCCTTCCATCAGCCATCGGATGAAGTCTCGACTCGCGGCCTAGGCGCTCGACCACGCCGTCGCCCGTCGAGATGATATCGCCGGCGGCGTTTGGTCCACACCGACAGAGGATCGCAATTTCGATCAACAGAATTCGTCCGCATTCTGGGACGCCATCACACGGGCTGGCTCGGCGGGCCGCGTCGCTTCGGCCGGTGACAATGCCGCCACGGAACTTGTCAAGGCGGTGTTAAGCCGCAACGGTTTCGGAGTCCTGTGCGTCCTTGGATTCGGCGGCTGGTCGATTGATCCAGACATTGTCGGGCAGGTCGAGGATCTTCGGCGCAACTGTGGTGCCGAAACGGTGTGGGTGTTGCTCGCGGGCCGCGGCGAGGACACTTCTGCAGTCAGCGGCCTTGTCTGCCGCGAGTCCGAGTGAACATCAGCGGGAGTATGCAAGCCGATTCCGGTGTGCCGATGCTCGCGGTTGTACCAGTTGGTGAAGCTGTCCATGAATTCCCTTGCTGCAAATAGTGATCCGAACCGCTCAGGAATCTCCGGCCCGCACTTCAGCGCCTTGAACAACGACTCCGAGAATGTATTGTCATTCGATACTCGCGGACGTGAGTGTGAGCGTGTCACGTCGAGATCTGCGAGGAGCGTCGCGACGGTCTTGCTGGCCGTCGATGTTCCGCGGTCGGCGTGGACCACGTTCGGAATGCCATGCACCGCGAAGATCTGTTCCATCAATTCTCTTGCCAGCACACCGGATTCGTGCGTGTGAACATGGACGCCGACAATGTAGCGCGAGTAGATGTCGATCATCACGTACGCATCGAAGTACTGACCTTTCCCCGGACCGGCGAGCTTGGTGATGTCCTACGAATGCACCTGCCTGGCCGCAGTCGCGACCAGTTCCGGACACGCCATCGCCGGTTGCCGCGCGAGCCGCCTGCGCTCGGTGACCTGCGCATTCTCACGCAGGACTCGGTACATCGTGGACACCGAACACAGGTGCGTCCCTTCGTCGAGGAGTTGAGCGAATATCTCCCGCGGAGCCTGGTCGACGAATCGATCGCAAATTAAGGACGTCGAGGACGCGACGTCGTTCGAGGTCGCTGAGTTTGTTGACCGGTGCCGGGCGGGGCGCCGTCGGCGGTGTGGGCAATCATGCTCCGGTGCGGCGTCTGGTTGCTGTCGAGCGGACGAGATGGGTCAGTGTGCTCGCCGTTCGGGTGCCGACACCGGCAGCGGTGAGTTCGGACCAGACAGCGGTCAGCGTTTGTTGTTCGTCTCGCCCGAATCCGCTCCCTCGGAGAGACTTTCCAAGAGAGCGTGTGCTTTTCCCATGATGTCCAGTGCGGCTTCGGTGTGTGGTCAGCCGCTTGTTTACCCGGGCAAGTTCGCGGGTAAGTCTCGCGATTTCGGCTTGTTCGGAAGTCAGTTTGCCGACCTCTTCACCAAGTTTCTTACCTTGGAGTACTCCGGCATCGCGTTGCTTACGCCATTCGCTGATCAGCGATGAGTACAGACCCTCCCGTCGCAGATACGCTCCGCCGGCGTGTTCGCAGGCCAGTTCGTACGCCGTGAGGTGCGCGACCTTGTCCGCGGTGGTGAAGGTGCGGCGCCGGCGAGGGCTGTCGGCTCTGGGATGTGCTGGATCCATCGGTTCATTGTGGTCTGTGATCGCTGGAGCGGTCATGTTCGGTCGATCCGTATCTCGCCCTGCATCAGGTGAGGTTGCTGTGAATCGGTGGACTCAACTCACCCTGACACGCAGGGCCATGGAGAGCTTCTTCTCTCTACTGCAAAGAATGTCCTGGACCGCCGCCGCTGGCGCAGACGTGACAATCTCAGGATCGCTTTCGTCACCTGGATTGAAAGGACCTACCACCGCCGACGCCAAGTCGGACTCTGCCGATTGACCTCCGTAGACCAAAGACCATCATGACCACATCAACCGCTGACGCCGCGTGACTCAACCTGTCACCTGATCGTTCAGCAAACCCCTCGGGGATGATCGCGTCGTTCACTGTAAGAGTCTCATCTGATCGCGACAGAAGGGAGCCTGTTGATCGTCCAGTGATGCTGGTCATCTCTCGGTGATTTGCGCGAACGTCGATGGAGTATAGATCCGAAGTGGGCCCGTACGCCCTGACCAGCCTTTTTGTTCCAGACAGTGAAACAACGTTTGTGGGTGTCCCAGTCCGAGGTGAAGTCTCGTCCGGGTGTAGTGCTGGCATGTCAGACGCAGGTGTCATTATGTGCCGCCAATTTCTTGAAAAGTTCGCGGCGGCTCGGCGAAGCAAACGTGCAGACAAGGGCCGCTCGCTACGAATGCAACCTCGAAAATCGTTGTCGCACGGAGACCGAGTCTCGCCCGATACTTCAGATGGAGAAAAGGTGACCAGCATAATCGATCTGAACGAACTCCGGCTTACCCGGCAGATATGGGCCGCTGCATCGCCGACCGAGGTCTACGACTTGATCAGCGATGTGAGCGCTATGCCCAAGTGGAGTCCCAACCTGGTTCATGCCGAATACGACAACGGCTATCGGCCTACTGTCGGGGCCTGGTTTTCCGGCCGCAACAAGGCTGATGGGATCGAATGGGACACCCGCTTGAAGATCGTGTCGGCCGATCCCGGTGCTTGTTTCGCGTGGTCTGTCGTCTCGGACGGATCTGAAATTGTTACCTGGAGTTACACATTCCGTTCCGAGAACGCCGGGACAACAATTGAAGAGTCCTGGCAGGTAAAGAAATTGATACCGCCTTTAGGCACCACCCGAGAAGAACTACTGCAGTTACGGACGAACACTGCACGAAGTATGGAAGCCACGCTCAGTTCGCTGGCGGAAAGTATCGGCAACGGGAACCGCTGAGCCGGAAATCCGGTTCACTTTCGCCTCACACGGGCATAGGGACCTGGCCTCGGCCCTTTCTCGAGGTGATGGACACACCGCCGGTTCGAGATTGTGTTTTCGGAGTCCGGTTTCCGGGGCGCGACAGGGTGGCCGATGCGTTCGGTTTTCGCGGGGTATCACGTCCCAGTCGATATTTCCCTGTGGGTGGTGTGCGGTCAGTAAGTGCTGCGGCAGGAGCGTCAGCCATCCCGAATCGGATCGAGTAGAGCACCCGCTGGCAGTGAAGGTAGTAGTGGATGGCGCCGGCCTCATCGGTAACGCACTGATACCTTGATGACGGGCAACCAACTGATGGTGAAAGATGTTGTGTCAGAATCGTTCGGGTCACGTCGATCCGAATCGGGGCAGTGGTGGATCCGATGTCGTTCGAGCGCCGGAGGGCTGTATCGACCGCGGTCGACGCAACCGGAGCATCAGCTACAAAAAATCTGGTCAGCCTGGCTGGGAAGCACCTCGGAAGACCGCGCTTCGGCCGGCAGCTCGCCCGATTTCCTTAGCGGCAGTACGCAGTGCGCTTCGTCCGGTCCGGCGCTGACTGAAAGTGCCGCAATTGCGGGATCACCATTGATCCGAATGGGTGTTGCCGCGCACTCTATTCCGGGCCCGGACTCTTCCCGTTCGTGAGCGATGCCGGTGTTCCGAATGGCCAGCAGTTCGGCCCGAAGTCCAGCACGGTCGGCGATGGGCCGCGGCCCAAGGCGCTGCAGCTCGGTCGCAAGAAGTCCATCGACGACGTGTGTGGGAGGCAAATGCGAGCATCACCTTCCCGACCGCCGTCGCATGCGCCGGCAATCTACCCCTACACGAGACGCCAAGGGAGGGGCGGTTTTTCCGTACAGAATCGCTATGTACACCACCTCGGTTCCGTCCAGAATGGCCAAGTGAATCGTTCGTTTGGTCGAATTGCGAAGATCGTTCATGCGAGTCAATGACAACCGCCGCAACTCCTGCGGGCGGATCGCACTCTCGCCCAGTTCGAAGAATCAAATGCCCAACCCTGATCCCAGCACCGGAATGTTCCAGGAGGTGCTGATCGACCAGCTCTGCGACAATGCGGGAGACGGTAGCCTTCGGCAAACCTGACCGACGCGCGATGTCGGTGATACGTTGTTCGCCGAATGGGGTGTCGAGAAATCCGTACAGCACGCGAGAAACTTGGCCGATCATCGTTGCGGGACTGACTGATTCGCCAAGTTGACTCACCAGTTCGAGTAACATGTTTCGTACGTCTCCGTGCGAGCGCCACGAATTCCTGCAGCCGTGGAGTTCCGGTCGACATGGTTGATTGCAGCCCGAAGAGTCCCACTCCAATCAGTTTTTCTCACTTTCACCTTTATGTTCAAAAGTTGATTGATTTTCAATCCCCGTGATCGATTGCTCACAGACCGCCATGACGCCGACGGCGGAAACTGCCCCACAAGGAAGCTTGCCTGTGGCGATCTGGCCCCAAAACTGCCGTTCCTTCGACCGAAGGTGACCCGGAGCTCCAGGATTTCTGTCCGTCAACCGCTAAGCGGTGATCGACCGCTCCACGATGTTCAGCACCGACACGTCCGTGTTCATTCACCATCGATCATTGAAGCGATCTTCACTGCTTTGCCATCGACGGTAGAGTCGAACTGAAAGTCGAGTGCCCATACAATTTCGGAGCACCAGCTTCTACCTTTGGCCAAGGCGGTCACCCCTCTGTCGAAAACCCTCCGTCTGTGACACGGGATCGAGGTAAGGAACTCTCAGCTCACGCCCTCTCCACCGAACAGACCGGTGTCCAAGTATATTTCGCTGACGTCAAGAGGCCGTGGCGCCGGGCAGCAATGAGCGTCTCAACGGCTTCCTGCGCCAGTGATTTCCGAAGGGGACCGAACCTTACCCGATGGAGTTCCGTGGAGGTAGCTTACGAGGCAGGAACAGGCACAGTGAGTGCCCAATCGTTCATCGCCGCCAGGACAGGCCTGAGTTGTTGGCCGATATCGGTCAGTTCATAGACGACACGAGGTGGAATTTCGGAGTACACGGTGCGCGTCACGATTCCGTGTGTTTCGAAACCGCGGAGTCGATTCGTCAAGGTGTGCGCGCTAATCCCATCGAGTGCCTTGATCAGTTCGCCGAATCGGCGAGGGCCCGTGAGCAGTTCACGAACGATGAGTGTTGCCCAGGGACCGTCGAGAAGGCTGAGGAAACGCACAATTCCGCAATCGTCGATGGAGCATTCCGCAAACTTCACAGGCCTCATTCCCGAAGTATAGTTCCGCTGCAATCATTGCAGCCTATGCAGTTTGTGCACTGCATACTCAGAAGGGGCATCCGGCCATGCGCACCCTGCCTCACGAACTGAGAGACGAGGATGCCGGGACTCAACCTTGCTGGTTCCGGCGATCTGCGGAGTGCGGCAAAGCGATGGCACAGCGCGTGATGACGCGCGAGTCGGCCTAAAGAATCTCGGACGCTGAATGCACTTCGCTGCAGGTCGTCATTGGTGCAGTTGACGTAACCGATGCAGCGCATGCACTAATGGGTGCTATGACACAGATTGTGCACGGCGCCACTGGCGCTCAAGGTTCTCCCGTTCTCTCTGCTCTTCTGTCCGCTGGCCACGATGCCACCGCCGCCGTCCGCGACATCTCCAAGGTGCCCGGGCCCGCGATTCCCATCGACATCACCTCAGTAGAATCCCTCGCCGTCGCATACACCGGCGCGAAAAGCGTGTTCGTGCATCTTCCACTGGGAAGCCCTGATCAGCAGTCCACATACGCCCGGGTAATCGCAGAAGCAGTCGCCCGGGCCCGACCGAGCCGGGTGGTTTTCTCCACCAGCGGCTACCCCACCACGATGCCGGACGGCACGCTCACAGCGCACGGCACCCTTCAGGAAGCCCTGAAAACCTCCGGAGTTTCGTACGCGGTCATCGCACCAAAAATTTTTCTGGAGAACCTCCTACTCCCTGTCACCCTCGAACCCGCACAGGAGGAAGGGATCCTGCGGTACCCCATACGGGACGACTACGCGGTGTCATGGATCTCGCACCTGGACATGGCTGACATCGCGGTCCGTCTGCTAACGGATTACTCGGTCACAGGAATCGTCACCGCGGGCGCACTTCCTGCACTGCGCGGTCAGAGTCTCGCCCAGGGCTTCGCGCACTACCTGGACACTCCCGTCACCTTCGAGGTCCAAGAGCCTGAAAGCTACGGGAAGCAGATCATTCCGCTGTACGGCGCCGACGCGAGCCGCCCCGTCATCGACTCCTATCACGCGCGTTGGACCATGCCCGACGAAGTGATCGACGAGCAACGCTCGGCCCAAAAGCTCCTCGGGATCACACCCCGCACCGTCGTGCAGTGGCTGCGCGACATCAAAGCATGATCCGAAATCGAACCACATAAAGCCCCGATCATTCGGCAAGGGTCTCTACTGACCTAAGCCGAATGATCGGATCGAATATTGCAGGACTCGCGGCACGATCGTGGCCCTCTCAATCCGTCGGCCTTCGATGTGGCGAAATCGAAGAGATTCAGGCGATATCGAGCGCAACTCCAGTACGCTCCAAATATGTAGGGGCCGGCACATAGGGGTCGGCGAACCAGATACGGTCTATCTAAATGGTGCATTTAGGTGCCGTCACCGAAATGCAACGACGACTACTAGCCGTCTCCTACTCCGATCTTCGAGAATTCATCACCGTGCCGGGTCCTCATAGCCTCGACGAACATGTCGATCGAGCGAGCAACCGGTCCGGTGCCGTCAGGTCGGGTCCGTATCCGTGAGCGCGATGTTCTGTGACCACCAGGGCGAGGTCACTGACGTAGCCATCTTCGAAGATCACACGACTAATCGGCGTTACGGTTCCGCCCTCAAATGAGACCTGCGCGGGATAACATACCGTCTACGGAGGCGTATGCGCCCAACATGAGCACATCGAGGGCAGGTTCACCATCAACCCGTGCGTTAGGCAAACCGCCTGCAATTGTAATGTCTCAAACACTTGTAGCCACAGGAAGCGGCATCAACACCCCTCCCCTGCGCTCCACACGCCCGTCAGAATCCGAACATTCGCGCACACCGCAGTCCTTCACCATCTCCGTCGGAACCTCTGGTTGGGCCCCCGTTAGCAGTCCAGCGCCTATGCGATAGCTAATCGGTTTTCTTGAGTCCAGTTTTCCCAGTAGCGGTTTGGCGTCATGTCGTCCAGGGATCCGTGGGGCCGTTCATGATTGTAGATAGCTTCCATTCCTCGGCCAGATAGGTCGCTTCACCCATGGTGTCCATGATTTCTCCGGAGAGTTGTTCCCTTCTGAACTGGGCGTTGAACGATTCGATGAAACCGTTCTGCCACGGTGAACCTGGGTCGATGAAGGCGGTGCCCACGCCGATGGTGTTGCACCAGTTGATCAGTGCGGCGGCGGTGAATTCGGGACCGTTGTCGCAGCGGACGTAGGTCGGGGCGGTGCCGGTTTCGGCGATGATGTTCTCCAATGCGGCGCCCACGTCGGAGGCTGTGAACGACCGGCGCGCGATGATGGCCAGCGCAATGCGGGTGTATTCGTCGACGACATTGAATTAGCGGATGTGCCGCCCGCAGGAAGTCACGTCGGATTAGAAGTCGAAACTGACCACGCCCTTCTCGACCACGAAGGACCAGCCCGCCCTGTGCCACACCGTTATGCTTCGCTGACAGTGGAGGGAAGACTGCGGCCCGTCGCATGATGTCGAACTCGTCGGGTAGCCATACCGCTGCCTGAGATAGACATCTCCCGCCTGTGCCTCGAAGTGAGTCAACCGAACTCTCCCGGGTGGGCTACATCCCGCAGACCTTCCCCCACCGCACCCCGACGGTGACATCGATGTCGACGCCTTCATACCGCCGAGCACGCCGACGGTCGCAGCTATCGTGACCACGTCAGCTCTCGCATTGCCGGCGGCAGTGGGGCTCGGTCGTCTAGTTGACGGCCGAGAGCACCACCCCCTCCGGGAAGCTTTGAGTTGCGACATCGGAGAAGCCAGCGCGACGGAACAAGTGCTCGAATCCGGCGGGAGGACCGCCGGAGGGCGGCGTGAACGCCGCTACCATCACGGCGCCATCGTGCAGAACTCGACGTAGTTCAGACAACCCGGCTCCTGGATCCGGCCAGAAATGCAGATTGTCCACCGTCAGCGCCGCATCGTAAGAGTTATCGTCGAATGGTAAGTGGGCGACGGTTCCCCGTACGAGGGTCATCCGGCCGTCTTCGATTGCTGCCGCATTGCGTTCCGTGGCCCGCCGATGCATCAGCTCCGATGGGTCCACGCCGGTAACATGGCCGTCGGGGACCTCCCGGGCGAGAAGCTCGAGCGCCAATCCCGGGCCGAAACCGATCTCGACTATTCGATTGTGCCGGCGCGGAGCTAGCACCTCGACAACGCGGCGAGCCATCTTTCCACCCGCCCGGACCATGAGGTCGGCGCCTCGCTCACCCGCTTTGCCTGCGGGGATCACGAACATGTCTTCCATGGAAATATTGTCTCCTCTGTAGCCGGCCACGGTCGGATTAGAGTTTCATCGACGATGTCCGAGTCCTCCTCAGGAATCGGTTCCGCATCGACGGCGGCGCTCATGGACGCGCTTCGTCCGTTCACAACCGGCACAGCTATTTGATACGTGAAGGGGCACTGTCACGTTAATCGAAACGTATAGCGGCACAGCTAGTTTGGGACAGGTCGCTGCGGGCAACCGTCGGGAAGTTCACTTTCAGGCGGCAACATCGGTCGCGGTGACTGACGAAGAGCCAATATCCGGACAACTCCATGCAGTCCCACTCCGACCATTATGCCGTCCCGTCTGTTTACCTGACCGGCCGTTTCGCCAATCAACCGGGAAGAACCTCGACCGTCCGTCGACAATGGCTAGGCGACATAGTTAGGCGTCAGCCTCGATCCGAGCGATCAGAGCCGCGTTCGTGAGTGCGCTATCAGGCGTTGGCGGCCTTGTACTCGCGGCGGCGGCGATGCAGGATCGGCTCCGTGTATCCGCTGGGCTGCTTCGCGCCTTCGAGGATGAGTTCCTTGGCAGCCTGGAACGCGATGTTGGAATCGAAATCAGGTGCCATGTTGCGGTACTCGGCGTCGCCCTCGTTCTGACGGTCGACAACCGGGGCCATGCGCTCGAGTGCACTGACAACGTCGCTCTCGCTGACGATGCCGTGACGCAGCCAGTTGGCGAGCAGCTGGCTCGAGATGCGCAGGGTGGCGCGGTCCTCCATGAGCGCGACATCGTGGATGTCGGGAACCTTGGAGCAGCCGACACCCGCGTCGATCCAGCGGACGACGTAGCCGAGGATGGACTGGCAGTTGTTGTCGAGCTCTTCCTTCTTCTCCGCGTCCGTCCAGTCGGTGCTGGGAGCGAGCGGGATGGTCAGGATGTCGTCGACGCTCGCACGCGGCTTGCCCTTCAGGCCGTCCTGAACTGCGAACACATCGACGCGATGGTAGTGCGTCGCGTGCAGCGTTGCGCCGGTCGGCGAAGGAACCCACGCGGTGTTGGCGCCGGCCTTGGGGTGACCGATCTTCTGCTCGAGCATGTCTGCCATCAACTCGGTCATGGCCCACATGCCCTTGCCGATCTGCGCCTTGCCCTGCAGACCGCAGGCCAGACCGGTGTCGACGTTCCAGTCCTCGTAGGCGCCGATCCACTTCTGCTTCTTCATCTCGGCCTTGCGCACCATCGCGCCGGCTTCCATGGAGGTGTGGATCTCGTCGCCGGTGCGGTCGAGGAAGCCGGTGTTGATGAACACCACGCGGTCGACGGCTTCCTTGATGCAGGCAGCGAGGTTGACCGTCGTACGACGCTCCTCGTCCATGATGCCGACCTTGAGCGTGTTCTCGGCAAGCCCGAGGACCTGCTCGACACGGCCGAACAGTTCGGTGGTGAAGGCAACTTCCTCGGGACCGTGCTGCTTGGGCTTGACGATGTAGATCGAGCCGGTGCGGCTGTTGTCGAGCGGGCCGTTGGCGTCACTGATCGAGAGGCCATGCACTGCACAGGCACTGGTGATCAAAGCGTCGAGAATGCCCTCGGGGACCTCGTTGCCGTCGGCATCGAGGATCGCGGGATTGGTCATGAGGTGACCGACGTTGCGGACGAACAGGAGCGAACGACCGTGCAGGCTGAGTTCGCTGCCGTCGACGGCGGTGTACTTACGGTCGCCGTTGAGCGTACGAGTGAAGGACTTGGCGCCCTTCTTGATCTCCTCGGACAGATCACCGCGATTGAGGCCCAACCAGTTCCGGTAACCGACAACCTTGTCGTCGGCGTCGACAGCGGCGACCGAGTCCTCGAAGTCCATGATCGTGGTGACGGCCGATTCGAGAACGACGTCCTTGACACCGGCGGCGTCGGTGCTGCCGATCGGGGAGGACGCGTCGATCTGGATCTCGGCGTGCAATCCGTTGTTGAGCAGCAGGATGCTCGTCGGTGCGTCCTTCTCGCCGAGGTAGCCGACGAACTTCTCCGGCTGGGCGAGGGTGGTGACCGTACCGTCTGCCAACGTGATCTTCAGTTCACTGCCGTCGATCACGTACTTGGTCGAATCTGCATGCGACCCCGACGCGAGAGGTGCTGCCGCGTCGAGGAATTCACGCGCCCAGGCGATGACCTTGTCGCCTCGGACCTTGTTGTAGCCGGAACCCTTCTCGGCGCCGTTCTCCTCCGAGATGGCATTGGTGCCGTACAGCGCGTCGTACAACGAACCCCAGCGGGCGTTGGACGCGTTGAGAGCGAAGCGCGCGTTGAGGATCGGCACGACCAACTGCGGGCCGGCCGTCGAGGTGATCTCAGTGTCGACGTTCGCGGTGGTGACCGAGAACTCGGCAGGCGTCGGCAGGAGGTAGCCGATCTCCTGCAGGAACGCCTTGTATGCGGCAGCGTCGATGGGAGCGCCGGCATGATCGCGATGCCACTGATCGATCTGAGCCTGCAGATCGTCACGCTTGGCAAGCAAATCGCGGTTCTTCGGTGCGAGCTCGGTGATGACCTTGTCGGCGCCGGCCCAGAACGTCTCGGCGTCTACACCGGTGCCGGGAAGAGCCTCCTCGACCACGAAGTCGTAGAGAACCTTGGCAACCTGCAGACTGCCGACCTGATGATGACTGGTCATGAGATACCTCTCTTGTTTCTTCTCTGCACCCCGCATTGGTGTGCAGAGAACAGCGTCGAAACCCTTGCGCCAAAAGGTTTTTCGAATCGTGGACCAAATTGCGATGTGGATACTCACCTTCAGTTCCGCGAGTGGAACCGGCTCTGCCGCTTCTCGGATGAGATCGCGAACCAGGGTCCCCCAGTTCATTCCTCCCCGCCATATCTCGCAAGCGCCGCACACGAACATACATACGATGAACTCGCCGCCGAGACCATGCACTTCCGGCAATTCGGGAACCCGAAGCTGTTCGAAATCAGGGCATCCTTCAAGGCTCGCCGGCAGGAGAGCCGACACGGCCAGCTGCAACCGTCAGCACGTTTGCGAGCGTCTTCCATAATGCGGAAAATATATTTCGGATGTTGATATTAGAATTGCATCGTCCGTTAGGATTTGTCAACAGGAACGTGCCTTGCATCGGAATCTTCGCAGCAAAAATAGACATTTCGCATTGTGGAATGATGGGTAAGCGACTACGGAACGATGGGAGATCAGGCATGAGCAGAGAGACCGGTTCCCCTTCCGTGAGTGGCGTGCAGTCCGTCGAGCGCGCCTTCGACATTCTTGAGATCATGGCCTCGACTGGGGAATCGATTGGAGTGAGCGAGCTCGCAGCGAAGTCGGCATTGCCGTTGCCGACGATCCATCGACTCGTCCGTACACTCGTCCTCCGCGGCTACGTGCGACAGCTGCCGACACGGCAGTATGTGCTGGGGCCCAAACTCATGCGGCTCGGTGACAGTGCAACCCAGGTCGTCAGCACCTGGTCGCGTCCGCACCTTTCCCGACTTGTCGAACTCACTGGTGAGACTGCCAACATGGCAGTTCTCGACGGCAACATGGTTGTATACGTAGATCAAGTGCCCTCCGAACATGCAATGAGGATGTTCACCGAAGTGGGCCGGCGGGTGCACTTGCACTGCACCGGAGTCGGAAAAGCGCTGCTGCTACATCTATCCGACGACACCGTGAGGAATTTGGTCAGCCAAACCGGTATGCCCTCGTATACCGAAAATTCGATCACCAGCCTTGACGCGCTCATCGCCGACCTCGACAAAAGTCGCCTACGTGAATACGCCATCGACGAGGGCGAGCAGGAAATCGGCGTGCGATGTTTCTCTGTACCAGTTCTGAATGCTCCCACGCCAACAGCGATCTCGATTTCTGGACCAGCTGCTCGCGTCACGGTCGAGTCAGCGGCTCATATTGCTCCTATGTTGCAACAGGCGGCCCGCGAGCTGTCTACAGAGTTCACCAAGGGCGCTCAGCTGTAAGGCAGTGAAACGCGTTGGTTCCGTATTCGCGTCCACGATATCGAGACTCAAGTGGCTGAAACAGCAGGTGGTGTCGTAATTCATTAGCTAGCAGGTACGGAGCCACTGAACGCCGAAGTGCTTCTCGGCCTGGGGACTGCCCCACTTCGGCTGACTTATAGGATCGATAGTATTCGGACCGCATATGCGGCCTTGTTGATTTCTTACACCAACTGGTGTGAACTTTCCGCACCGTTGCCGACGTGTGCGACGGTAGGTCTTCTCGATACGGGTCAGGATCGCCAGCCGTATCGTTGCGTCGGCCAACCACTCACGCGTTTCCTCGTAGGGCTGGGGCGGACCAGCCCCATAGGTGACGACCTTTGTCGACGCTATCGCCCTGAGGAAGACCGACGATCCACCCAACTGCCACGCAAACGAGAGCCGAAGGCACCTTTCACACGGCACTGTCACGCTAGTCGAAAAGTGAAGCAGCGAAGCATGTTTGGTACACATCGTTACAGGGTTCCGCTGGGCCGTTCACTTTCACGCGGCAACATCGATCGCGGTGACTTCCTGCTAGACCGCGAACCGGTCGGCCATCTCAGCACGCCATTCGGGCGCCGAGAGTCTGTGTCGCCAGGATCGGAAATGCGGTGAGATACCCGAGAAAGCGGACAGGAATCGTTGCGCGTACCCAGGCGATGTGAACCGTTTCATCGCCCGCTCCCGCTGTCGGGCGGCTGATGAGAATTCTCGACCCGGTTGTTCAAATACTTCGACCGGCGATGCTCGACCGAGGCCAGCATCTCGCGGCGCGCCACCTGGTAGGTGGCGAGCTTGTCGGTGACGATCACCCGCGGCGCATACCGCAGCCCTTGAGTAGCCGTCGGAAGAACTTCTTGGCTGCCTTGCCGCTTCGGCGTGACTTGACAAGCACGTCGAGCACGTTGCCTTCCTGGTCGACCGCCCCGGGTTGTGGGCGTCGTCGGCGCAGCTGGTTGGCGTACGTTTGCCCGAACTTGGCGCACTGGTAGGACCCCATTTGGTGAGCCACTCGCTATCAGAGAATCAATGCGTGTGAATACAGCTGGCAGCGTACTCATTTGGAGTTCGATAAGCCAGCGATGAATGACTGTGCCGGTTGTTGTAATCCTCCTTCCAGTCCTCGATGACCACCCGAGCTTCGAGGAGGCTGTGGAATTCGTTCATGTTCAACCATTCGTCCCGAACACGGTTGTTGAAGGATTCGATGTACCCGTTCTCCCACGGCTGACCAGGTGGAACGTAGCCGATACCGACCTGATTCTCGCAGAACGTCCTCAGCGACTCGGAGATGAACTCGGGCCCGTTGTCGCACCGAAGCACCTGCGGTGGGCCACCCCCGAGCGCAAATGCTTTCTCCAAAGCTGCGACGAGAGCCTCTGCCTGGCACCCCATCATCATTGCCTACGAACGGCAGAGACTGAGAGTGCACCTTCGATCGATCGCACCGCGTCTCAGCAATTGAGCGTGGCCGCCGAACCTGTGCACGCCACTCGCCAGGAGAGTTCGATACTCGCCGTCAACACGAAACTGCGATTCGAGGCGGTCACAACCCTCATGATCGAAGGCATGTGAATCAGAACAATCGTCCAAGTCTGAGTGGCTACATATTCATCGGCGAGCACAGATCCTCCTCGGCCAGCACTGTGACAAAGCGCCCGATCCGCAGGGGATGTTGACGGTCGGACCTCCAGCGCCGGTGATTGCCACGCATCGAAAGCTGACTTCGCGAGGAGTCAGCGAGGGTATCGCGTTCGACACTCCAGCCCGAGATTCCCCGAGATTCAATGGCTGACGCGGCTTGAAGTGTTCTTTCTGCGTTACCCGGTGGGGTTCTACGAGAAACATTGCATCCCACTCCGGAATCGGCATTTCGGGAAGTCCTTTCCCTGGCCGAAGAAGACGACCGTCACCGGTTTGGACGCTGGTCAGCAAACAGGGCAGCATTTGGAACATGTTCACAGCGGGAGCATCCCAGCTGACCAGGCATGCGACCCGACCTTTTGTATTCGAATCGATACCTTTGGTTGCACGACGATCCACCTATTGACGCAGGTCAATGGATTGACGAGCAACCAATAAGACGTCCGTCCAACGCAAAGGGTTGTGAACGGTCGCAGGGGAGGTTACTCTGTGACTGGAGTCACGTGCGCGAGCAGAACGCACACAGGGCGTCCATACCAACCTTGGAAATACTTGAGTGGAGACAAACATGTGCATGGCGTGCGACATCGCAAATACTGCCGGCTCGGACGGAAGTCCCGATTTGACACCCTTTGCCAACACAGGGGAATCTCGGTACGACGGGACCGGTAAGCGAAGTCCTCAGTGGTGGCCGTCACGCTATGGCGCAGACGACGAACTCGGCGCGGGAAACGAACTGACTCCCGAGCGGACGCTGGAGGCCATTCAATTGGTGCGTGAGGGCCGCATCATCGAACTAGCACGTGTTCTCGACTTCGAGTCCCCCACGTGGTCCCCGCCAGGGAAGGAAGGTGCTCGTTGGTTCCGGCAAGTCGTGGCTGCTCACGGACAGATGGACTCCATGACTATCGGGCCGACGAACAACCTCAACTACATGGAAGAACATGTGTCGCAGATCTATCACATCGGCACACACCTGGACGGGTTCGGCCACATCGGTATCGAAGGTCGCTATTACAACGGAACACACTACCCGGAGTTCTACGCACCCGCCGGCCTGAACAAATTCGGTATCCACAACGTCAAGCCGTGGGTGACCAGGGGCGTTCTCCTCAACATCGCAGCGGTCGTGGGTGTCGAGATGTTGACCGAGGGTTTCGTCATTACCCCGGAACACCTCGAGCGCGCGTGTGAGTTGCAGAACGTCGAGGTACGTCATGGTGACGCGGTACTCTTGCACACCGGTTACGGTGCGCTCTGGATGGTCGACAACGAGCGGTACAACAACGACGAGCCCGGAATTGGTTGGGATGCCGCTCACTGGCTCACCGATCGTCGCGTGAGTCTTATCGGTGCCGATACGTGGGCTGTGGAAGTTCTGCCGGGCGAGGTGGAGGGCGCACCTTTCGTTGTGCACCAACACACGCTCACCGAGACGGGCACGCACCTCCTCGAGAACGTTAAGACAGAGGCGTTGGTGGAAACCGGCAGGTCGGAATTCCTGTTCATTCTGTCGCCGGTCAAGACTCGAGGGTCCACAGCCTCGATGGTCAACCCGCTCGTAGTGCTCTGACAACTGAAACGCTCTGCGCCCCGACATTCAAATAAGACATGTTGGGGCGCAGCGTTTTACGATCTTCACAACTTCGAACGTATTTCGCGAATCGTCGTCGAGCGACGACCTTGAACGTCCTTATCCATCCGTCGTCAACAGGCCGGAGAGTGCGCGTCGTAGCTCCCGGACGTCAAGATTTTTCCGGAAGACTGGTTGTCTCGAATCCAAGGTTTGCAGGTTCCCGACAGTAGTACTGGTCACGAACGCGGTTAGGCGCAGACCATCGTGGTAGATTGCGCGCAGTGTCGCGCCAGGGTGAGGTCGTTCTTTACGGACAATGGGGTACATCCCAGCAGGCCAGCCCGACAGCCGGAGGAGTCCGGTCAGTTCCGTGCCCCAGGCACCGCCGCGGATGTCGTGGCTCGAACTTAATGCCAGGATCCACAGAACTTCGAGAATGCCGTCGGCTGCTGCGGTCACCGTGTCAGTCGAAGTGAATCCAACCGACTACGACAATCACCGGGCGATCAAACAAGCGAGGAAGGCATGGGCGCCACCGGCACCGTCACTACGAATCAGCACCTACTGCACCGAGGATTCGAAACATAAACTGTGCCAATTTTTTTCGGATCATCAAAAAAGCGTCAACAGCGGCATTGGATCTGGAGTTTCGAGGTCACCGCATGAAACCTGAGAATTCTCCGATGCCGTGTTCGCCCGATCTACGGTTGCCTACATTGGATGCAAACCGAAGCCCCGCCATACGCTCAGCGCAGCGTGTTCTTTCTCCGAATGTGCGGTTAACAATGTCGCATCGAGATCTACGACATATGGTTGCGGTGCATCGATCTGGTGGCCAGCTTCATGAATTCCGGCCTGCGAACACGCAGTTCTTGGGGCTGCGGCGCGGGGCGAAATTGATCTCGGACCATGCCGGCGGTCCGCCTACCGCAAGCCCCGTGATCAGCCAGAATACCGTTGCAACAGATACAATCTGGCCGAATACAGGGTTGTTGTTGTTGTTTTACGCAAGGTCGCTTGCGGCAGATCATCTTTCGAGACCCCGGGTATCCACGCGTTCAATTGTGCGCCCAGTCGTTTGTGGGCATCTCCTCGAACCACATGACGCGCCCTTCAGTGGCCCTCGAAATGCCCATAGCTTGCAAGAACCTGCTTGAGTTGGATCTGCTCGTCATCGGCCCGAGCAATGCAAACCCACGAAGTGATCCGCCGAACCTTCGATAGCCGATTTCTCGCTGGTGCAATTTCGACGGCACATAGCGGACCCACCCAGTCCCGGACTGTTCCGTAGCTGCCGAGATATCCCAATGCGCGAAGTTCTTCGTAGAGAACGCCAGCGGAGGGCCCCTCAGTGGAAACGCTCATGCGCGTGCGCCGTGAAATCGGCCAACAGCGTGGGCCGCCCAGTAGGAGGCGGTGCGCCCAATAATTCATCGACACTGCTGACGTAATACAAGCGACGAACAGTCCCCCGTGCCAGCCCGAGTTACCGCTCAATCTTTCTGATCTCCACACCCTCGTTCGTGAGCGTCGATACTGGGTCGAATCGACTCTTCGAACGGACTGTGAGCACAAAATCTCCCAGCGAATGTCCTGCACCTGGAAGGCAACCTGCCTCAGCAGTTCCGATGCGATACGTGTCGTCGTAGCTTCGGACCCTGCCACCGCCTGACGCAAGGCAATGATGATGAGCTCCAACGGCTTTCTCCACTGCTTGGCAACTCTATGACGAGATAGTGCCATAGATGCCAGCAGTCGGCGACCTCGATCGCTTCGGTGGGTCACCTACGCTGCTCGTCATGCGCCGGCGCCGTAGACTACCTCGGTAGCAGGGCGTGCTATCAACCGTTCGGCGACGGTGTCCGCCGTTCGGTCTGCGAGGACATCGACTGTTCAGTGGGTGCATAAAGCCCATTCAGACCGAATCATCCAGTGGCACATCGCAGTTCACATAGTTTCCGTCAAGCAGCGGCAGGCTCTGAGGATTAATGAGACGGTTTAGTTTTAAGTATGCCGAACAGGAAGCGTGATCGTTGAGTTTATGGCTTCCTGACCGTGCAGGTGCTCGCCGCGAGTCGATGTCCCGGAGCGGTGGGTCGCCGGTGCGATGTCTGCATACGCTGTCAGGTGTGCTGCTGATTGAATGCTGATCCGTCGCCAATTCGAGAAGGATTCATGCTGCTGTCCTGATTCCGATGCCGGGCAACTAGATCAGGATCTTGGAGAGAGACCGGACATCAATCACCTCTCTGCAGTCCTGCGATCGCTTTTCTTTGCTGCAGCGTCTCTTTTGGAGGTTCTGCCAGTTCGGGGAGGACAACCTCGGCGGCTGTGGCCCCTGGTACGACGACTCCATGTGCTTCGAATACGGAGATGATGTCGTCGACAAGTCTTGGGCCCATACGCGGCGTGTTCGTCGACGCAATGCTCGCATTGATCCTCGAAGCGCTCTACGCAGCCAATAGTGGTACCGAGCGGCATATCATGGAGAGTGCATCCCTCTTGACAGTGGCCCGCCGGCTCTCCACGCGAGGGTCCGCCGGTTCTCCGGCCAGGGGGAGGAAAGCAAGGTAGCTCATGAGTAACAACGACCCTTTCCCAACTCAACGCGATGTGTCTCCCCTCATTGCAGAGGATTTGAGTGCCTCTGGATTCGATGACCCCGAAGAAATCGGCCGCGGCGGGTTCGGAATCGTCTATCGGTGTACTCAGACTGGCTTGGACCGGACTGTGGCGGTGAAAGTCCTGACCACATATATGGACCAAGAGAACTGGACGCGGTTCCTCCGAGAGCAACGGGCGATGGGTCGACTGACAGGGCACCCGAACATCGTGACCGTTCTCGCTGTCGGCGTCACCGACAGCGGACGGCCTTACCTGGTGATGACCTACCACCCACAGGGTTCGCTCGACACTCGCATCCGTCGGCACGGTCCGCTCACTGTGGAGGAAGTACTGCGACTGGGAGTGAAAACGGCGGGCGGGCTTGAGACCACGCATCGAGCTGGCATAGTGCACCGAGACGTCAAACCGGCCAACATTTTACTCTCCGACTACGGCGAACCAGTCCTGGCGGATTTCGGCATCGCGCACCTCGCCGATGCGTTCAAGACCGCTACGGGAACCGTCACCGGCTCCCTCGCCTTCACTGCTCCAGAAATTCTCAGCGGAGATCCCCCGACCGCCGCCTCCGACGTCTACGGACTCGGCGCCACCTTGTTCACCGCACTTACAGGGCACGCAGCATTTGAACGACACAGCGACGAGGAGGTAATAGCCCAGTTCCTGCGGATCACGACCCAGCCACTCCCGGACCTGCGTAGACGCGGTTTTGCCGACGAGGTGAGCGCGGTTGTCGAGCACTCAATGGCTCGCAATGCGGCGGACCGACCGTCCGCGGGGTCGTTAGGCGAAAATTTGCGACATGTCCAATTGCAATATGGGTTCGCGGTCGACGCAATGGCGGTGCCTGCCGAACCAGTCCGTCAAGAGGGGGATATCAACCAGAAGCTACCGCTGACTACTGCCGCCCGCCTCCTCCGACCCCGCCGTTCATCGGTGAGAATGCCCTCGGTTTCGGGGCGGACGGGCAATCTTCCGCTGGATCTGACCAGTTTCATCGGTCGCAGAGCCGAGTTGGCTGAGGGTAGGAGACTTCTGACGGAGTCGCGGCTGGTGACCCTGACCGGTATCGGAGGGGTAGGTAAGACACGCCTCGCGCTCCGTGTGGCAGATAAGGTGCGCCGCGCCTTCCGCGACGGCGTGTGGCTCGTTGAGCTCGGCAATCTACGAGACCAGGAATTGCTACCACACATAGTTGCCACCGCATTCGGCATACGTCACGAAGGAACCGATCCACTGCAAATTCTTGCAGACTACCTCGCGACCCGAGAATTGCTACTGGTACTTGACAACTGCGAACAAGTGATCGACGCGACGGCGGACATGAGCGTTGCGCTCCTACGCTCCTGCCCACATCTACGTATCCTTACTACCAGCCGTGAGCCTCTCAGCATCGGAGGAGAGGCAGTCATGAGGGTGCCCCCTTTGACGGTGCCCGATCCGAATCGAAATCCCACGCTTCGGAAACAACCGAAGAATGACGCGCTCGCCTTGTTTACCGAACGAGCAATTGGCGCCGTACCCGACTTCAAACTCACCGAGAGCAACCGCACAACCGCTGCTCGAATTTGCTATCGCCTCGAGGGATTACCTCTAGCGATCGAATTGGCCGCCGCCCGACTGCGGACGATGACACTCGAGCATCTTCTGCAACGACTCGCCGACCGGTACGCATTGCTCACCCGCGGCAGTCGTGGAGCACCGTCCCGTCAGCAAACTCTGCGGTGGAGCATCGATTGGAGCTACGATCTGTGTACCGCAGCAGAACAACAACTGTGGGCCAGGCTGTCAGTCTTCGCCGGCACATTCGATCTTGAGGACGCATCGCTCGTCGTCCCAGGAAGCCTAGAGCGCATTGAACTGCTCGAACAGGTGACATCGCTCGTGGACAAGTCGATCTTGATCCGTGAAGAGTCGGGTGCGAGCGTTTGCTTCCGCATGCTTGAGACACTGCGCGAGTATGGGCAGAACAAGTTGCAGCAGTCCGGGGAGCAACGAGAATTGCAGTCCCGACACCGAGACTGGTACCAACAGCTTGCATTCGATGCGGAAAACGAATGGACCACTCCGCGTCAACTCGACTGGCTCGCACGTATGCACCGGGAGCAGCCAAATCTTCGAGAAGCGATGGAGTTCAGCCTCTCGTCCCCGGAGGGTACCCAGGCAGGGCTGGAAATGGCCACCTCGCTCTTTCCGTTCTGGTACGCACGAGGTCTGTTCACGGAAGGTCGACGTTGGATCGAACGAGCGCTTGCCAGCAAAGCCGAACAACCAACGACGCTGCGCATCAAGGGCATCTACGCCGCAAGTGTCCTCGCAACAAGGCAAGATGATCTGGAGCGAGCAAAAACACTGCTCGGGGAGGGACGTCGGATCGCTACCGATTTGGGATCAAATCGAGATCGTGCCCTCATGCAGCGGGCCGAAGGGTACCTTGCGCTCCACCAGAGTGATCCGGAAAGCGCAGTAGCCTGTCTGTCCGAGGCAATGGAAGAATTCCGACGAGGCGACGACTTGACACTGCAGATCATGACTTTGCAGGGGCTCGGGTTAGCGCACCAACTCCTGGGGCAGCCGCAACAGGCCATCGTCTGTCTCGAAGAGGCGATACGCATCGCACGAACGCATGGCGAAACTGCCTCGCTGGGTCGTTCTTCGTGGAACCTGGGTCTTGTAGTTTGGCAGGAAGGCAACCGTGATCGCGCAGTGGGGTTACTGCAGGAAGGGCTTCAACTAGCGCTTCGTTCAGACGATCCCACCGGCGCGACTTGGTGTTTTGAAGTACTTGCATGGATCGCGGCGAGTGAGAGCCGGTTCCACCGTGCGGCAGTTCTCATGGCAGCCGCATGGTCTTTGCGTCGGCAGGGAGGAGTTCCCGGGGTCCAAGTAGCAAACTTCGTCGATTCCCATAACGAATGCGAACGGGTCACACGTCAAGGACTGGGCTCTCGGCCCTTCTCCATGGCTCACCGGGAAGGCGACACAATGAGTTTCGAAACTGCAGTCTCGTTTGCCCTGGAGAAACCACCGATCACGCCGGCACGCGTCGGCGCGCCTACAGACCTGACCAACCGGGAGCAGCAAGTCGCCAATCTTGTCGCCAAAGGTATGACCAACAAGGAAATCGCTGCCCAACTCGTCATCTCGCCACGCACCGCTCAAGGGCATGTGGAACATATCCTCGCGAAACTCGGATTCACGTCGCGGGCGCAAATTGCGGCCTGGGTGGTCGAAGTAGAACAGGGCTAGTTGTTGTGGGTATGGACGTTGCTGACGCTGGATTGAAGTAGACGGGCTGGCCCTTCGCGGCAGGATGGAAGTTGCGAAACAGACCATCAACAGCAAAGGGACCAGCCCTGTGACACACCGTAATGCTCCGCTGACTGTCGAGGGAAGACGACGACTCGTCGAGCGGTGCCAGAGTCGTCCGATCACCCACGTCGCCGCCGAGATGGGCATCTCCCGACAATGCGCCTCCAAATGGGTCAACCGGTACCGAAAATACGGTGACCTGGGATTACAGGATCGATCCAGCACACCACACCATCAACCGGCCGCCACGGCGGCAGGGCTTGTGGCCGAGATCGAAGCGATGCGGCGAACCCGGAAATGGTCGGCCGCGCGCATCACGTTCGAACTCCGAATGGATGGAACGGTCATCGCACGCCGGACAGTCACGAAAATTCTGCGGAACCTGGGATTGCACCGTCGCCGGTTCATCGACCCGAACGGCGAGAACAATCGCAAACCGCAGGTCATCGTCGCGAAACGACCAGGCCAGATGGTGCACGTCGACGTCAAGAAAGTCGGCCGAATCCCGGACGGTGGTGGTTGGCGCGTTCACGGCCGCGGCTCCGCACAGGCCAAACAATCCCAGCGACGCAAGGCGCGAGCGAAGCAACCCCGGATCGGTTACACATACCTGCATTCCGCGATCGACGGCAACACCCGTTTGGCATACACCGAGGCACGCGATAACGAAACCGCCGCAACAGCCATCGATTTCATGAACAACGCCCGACACTTCTTCGCTGCACATGGCATCACCCGTATCGAACGGGTGATCACCGACAACGGATCATGCTATCGCGCAGCAGATTTCACCGCTTCACTCCGCGAGGCTCGGCATTACCGGATCAGGCCGTACACACCGAAACACAACGGGAAGGTCGAACGCTACAACCGCATCCTCGCCGAAGAACTGCTGTACTCCCGTGAGTACATCAGCGAAGCCCAGCGGCGCATTGCCGTCGAGGTATGGAACGTTCACTATAATTATCACCGACCGCATTCAGCACGCGGAGGACGACCGCCCGCCGCTTACCGCCGGCACCGCGTCACCAACGTCCGTTCCTCCTACAGCTAGTTGCTGCGTGGGAATATTTCACCGGATAGTTGGCCGAGCGGGACGCAGCAGCGCTGCCGAACATCAGTTTCGTCACCGATCGGGACAAGACTGGCCGCGCCCCACCACGGCAGGTAGTCGCCGGGTATTCGAACGACCACGCACCACTATCCAGATTCCCTTGCACCCTAGCGCTTCGTAACCCTCACTTACCTCGCGCCCACGGCTCCGGCGACCAACTCTTTCCCCCACGGCACGATGACATTGACCGATGCATTAAAGGTCCGAAAACCGTTTCCTTGCAGCCGATTTCGTGATCAACATCGGAGAAATCTGCGGCTGGTCTCGTCCTAATTCCCGACGAGTGCACAAAGAATCTCATGGCAGCCCTCGCCTCCCCCTCCTCCCGACTGGAAGAATCTCGCGCGCTGCCCCGCAAGACCCATCAGGTCGATCCTCTGAAGGAACCCCTCGATCCGCCCTGTGGGTGTTGCGAGTGAATCAACACTTCTTCCACCGCTGTCAGGTACACAACCCAGACTTTGCCACCGGCTTCTGCAGGCCTGGTGACTCCCCTGCTCTGTCAACTTCTGCAGCGCAAACACACGGGCGAGAGTCATCGGCCCTGGAAACCTGCTCCAGAAGCCACAGAACCTGGCCCTCGTCACTCCACTACGAGACGGATTTCCCGAACCCAACAATTTATGTGACGGTAGATGCAGGCCTCACGATCCGAAGTCGACAACCAGCAATACTCGAAAAGTTTGGTCGCACAGCAACTGGACCCCGCCGGGTTACTTGATCACTCTGAGGACGGACCGTCTACCGACGTCTAATATGCCGCGTCGAAAGCACTGATCACATCCGATTTGATTCGCCCGCTCGGGGAGACATCGAAGCCGTTCCTGGCTGCCCACTCCCGCATCGCAATTCGATCCGGGGGTGTCGTGAAGATCTACCAAACGGATGGCAATAGCCGCCGAACTTTCGGGGAACATTGCAGTTCATAGAAAAGCCTCCCGACACCCAAAAGTAGCGAACGGACTGACCCCGTGTGCCCTCTCTGGACAAGAGCGCACAGTTCAGGTGGACCATCAGTGCACGTCGCAAGGAATTTCTCGACGATCGGCCCAGAGAGCCGTACTGACTGTTAGCTAGAGGGTTGCATCAAAATGACTGGCTATGAGTTCGGCGGTCTCGTGGGGGCGGACGAGACCAGGAAAGTGATGCGCGCCTTGGACGACCGAAAGTCGCGAGTTCGGCAATGCGGCTACTAACTCCGTCGCGCAGGGATCTACCGGTGTACCCGGGTCCGCGTCACACTGGATGACTAACGTAGGGACCTCGATGCGCGAATAATCACTGGTGCAGTCAGTTTGCAGCATTGCGTGGATATTCGTTTGCACGGCATAGAGGGGCCATTTTGCGGCTTCGAGTGACTGCTCCGCGCACAAACCGAGTTCACAGAAGAAATCGACGCGCCGCTGAGGAGTGCTGACCGCCGAGTTTACCGCCGCATATGTTAACCCGAGATCGAGTAGTTGTGGACCCGAAAAATAGCTTCCCGTGTACACGATTCCTGTTACGGCACCAGGATTGTTGATCGAGTAGGTGGTGGCTATGGACCCACCCATGGAGTGGGTGATGAGCCCGATGGGTTCACAGATATTCGCCGCCTCTACAACGCATTCCATGTCCTCAGCGTGCTGCGCGATTCCTGACGCAGCGCTGGGCAGTGGCTTATCGGAAAGGCCGTATCCGCGGTTGTCATATACGACGCATCGATATTTATCTTTCAACAGCGCGACCTGTTGACGCCATATGGTGTGGATACCGAAGAATCCCGATACGAAGACCAGAGGCGGCCCACTGCCCTCTACTTCGAAGTAGATGTGGTTTCCATCCCGCGCTTGGGTCCAGGGCATAGTTCCGCCTTCTATCGTGGTCATGTGGTGAGTGCGCGGTTACGACTTTTAGTGGGTCCGTTGGCTCTGCAGTACCTTTGCCGTGAGTCGGTACTCGGTTGGTTACATGCGAAGGGCGCTTGTGAGGGGTACGTCCTTGACCTCCGAACCGCACCAAGCTGCATCGAGACACATCGCTATCGACTCATTTGGTTGGCGTTTGGTTATCATATGGTCGCCTTCTTGTCCTGGCAAGTGCACCTGCGCTGGAGCTGTCTACTCGCGCGATCGCCTCATCGTCGCTGTGCAGACACCAAGATTGTCACTTCACCACACCAACCTGAGTGATCTCCTACAAGTGCGAGGTGAAGCAGGCGACTGTCAGACGATCGTTCCACCTCTTGTGGGACTACATCAGGTGCCGGTGGCAGCCGAGTGGCCATCGATTGCCGATTGCACGAGATTGCTCTTGGGCAGCTTCGCGCCCGTCCTCAAAGCGTCCATCCACCGCGCGGTGGTCGAGACCGTAGCGAGGTTCGACTGCAACAGCACCATCAGGATAGTGTGCAATGCCTCAGCGGAAATCGTGCCGGCCTCGTTGGTGAGGCTGACGGCGCCTGTGGCGTCGGAGAGAACCTCCACGGCGAATCCGAGCCCTTCGGCCTCCACTGCTGTGGCGAGATCGCAATTGTTTGTCATGTATCCGACGATCGTGACCGTGTCGACATTGTTTGCATGCAACCACTGCGACACATCCGTACCTGCAAACACACTCCCATGCTGCTTGTGTACACGCTTCGATGCCGGATCGATGTGCCGTTCAATCCCCGGAAGCAACGACCACCCCGCGGTGCCCTCCACGAAAACGGGAGAACCCTGCGGTATCTGGTGTTGGACAACGAGAACGGGGATATCCCGCGCATTCGCCGTCGCGATCGCGTCGATGATGTTGACGAACGACTTCGCGCGCGGGGGGAACTGAATCTCAAGGGGTCCTTCGAAATACTCCTGCTGCACATCGACGACAATAAGGGCGCGGCGGGGTGCAATCATAAGGCGTCTTCCTTCAAGTCGGATTGCAATGGTTGGTTCGTGGCGCTGCACGGCAGCGCAAAAACGATCCAGCGTTGCTGCGTAGGCCGTCGCTTTGTCGTCGACAGTGCGCAGTTTTACAGTGTGCCTTAGAACCACCGAACGCTGTATCTCCGCAGTCTGCCTTGAGATCACTGAGAAATGTGGCGCCAGCCGGATCTACTGATTCAGGAGACAAGTGGCGCGATCACATCGATGCAAAAAAGCCCGCGGACCCCAGCCCTGCGTCCATTTCAGCGAGATGGGTCCGCGATTCAGCGAGATGGGTCCGCGACGCAAAGGCCGGTGGTATCGCCAATGGTGGTTGTGCAGCGACACTGCGGAACGGCGGATTTCTTCCAACCTACTAGATCTCGCCTCGCCTAGCCTCGCCGGATGTCAAAGCAGTGAAAGCTTTGAGTCGGCCATCTGCGTTGCGAGGTCATGTACGTGCCACACGTCATGGGCGGCCTCAATCCATACCCGGGCGGGATCGCCGGTTTTGCTGATGCAACCGGACGATGACTCTCCTCCACCTACTGATCGAGATAGACGCCGGCGCCGTCCAAAAGCTAGCCTCGATTGGGCGTCTGACGGTCGGCCTCTTCGCTTCGGTGCCGGTAGAGGGCGGTAATCCCGACGCCGATGATTTCAGTTTGCCGTTCAAGCGCAATCATTCCCGCATCTGTTGCGCCTGGGCAAGTTTCGTCGCCGTCAGTTTCTCTGCGGACAGGCGCCGGTCCGGCCACGTGCTCATGCTGCAGCGAGACCGATCTGAGTTCGTTCGCGGATGAGATTTCGTCGATTCTGCGAACGGCCCGACTGCAAAAAGGAGCTCGCGACCGGACGTCGTCGCGACGGATTTGGTCAGTCATTTGAATCCGACGCCGCGGGCACAGCTTGAAAGTCGCGACCGAAGCCACCAAAAAATCTGAAGCCCTTCCATCCACGACTAGTCTCCATGTACGTTGTACACCGTTTGTAGGCGAAACTCACCATTGCTTTCACTGTGCATGCCGCCGAGCGACGATGACCCGCACGCCGCAGGTATTTGGTGTGAAACACTTCAAAAGGTCGGCTTTGGTCATTGAGTGGGCAGCCATTTGCTAGCCTGACACGAAGGAGGAATTCTGTGACCAACGGATCCAAACTTGACCAGCCAGAACAATCAAGTCTCAACGCGGAAGAGCTCGAAGGCGCGATACGTGCCATCGTCGTAGAGCGCGATCTCCAGCCTGGAGATCGCATCGGCGCCGAACGAGAACTGGCCACGAACTTCGGCGTGAGCCGATGGTCGATTCGACGCGCACTCGAAAAACTTGAGGACCACAACGAAATCCTACGGACACACGGTCGCAGTGGGGGCATTTTTGTCGCGCCCAAAAGGCTGATGCGAGCCACCCCTGTGGTTGGCCTGCCTCAGTATCTTCGTACTCAAGGTGTCGAATCCGGGACAACAGTTCTCGGTACCCGAACAGCGCCGCCAAACGAAGAGGCAGCAAGACAACTCGAATTGGAGGCAGACGCGTGGATCTTTCATATCGACCGCCTTCGATTGGCAGACGGACTGCCGCTCGCACTGGAATCCGCGCATTTCCCTTGTGACCTCTTTCCCGGGCTTTTAGAGAAACCATTGGGCGGATCGCTATACGAGATATTAGAAACACAGTATGGCGTCCGCAAAGGCGCAGCAGTAGAAAAAATCACAGCCATAGTTGCTAATCGAGAAGTTGCAGGACTGTTGCAAGTATCAGTTGGCACACCTTTAATATCAATCACGCGCACGACGACGCTAGATACTGGCCGACCATTCGAGTACTCCAACGAACTTTACCGAGCTGACCGCACGACGATCACTGTGCGAAGCGACGGCGAGACGGCACATACTTCTATCGACGCTTAACAGGTTAATTGCATCATTATATCGCAACACTCGAAAGCCCCGTAGACGTTATCAAGTGGACAGTCCAAGTTTTCCGACAAGTCGAGTCATTGCCGAAATAGACGGGAGATCCTTGCAGCCTCAGCGAACAAAGGATCTCCACAGAGGCGACCGGATACTTTCCGCAAGGCCTCACCTTCAGCTTTGAATTTCGCGAACTTGCAGTACGGGGAAGATATTCCGATTTTATCTTCGCGACTGCTCCTGTCGTACTGGCGAAGGTAACCCCTGGCGAGCACACCATCGGTTACCCACATTTCTCCGAGTTTGAGCCTGCCCAAAGACAATATAGGAATTTAAATAGAACTAACCTGATGGGTGGATCAACCTTAAATGACGACCACCGCATCTATGATCGGATCGCCGGACGAATGGACCACGTCGCCGGAAAGCGCTGACACCGGTTAAGGATGCGCGCAGCTGACCGTAGATGTAATCAGGTACATAGAATAATCAGATCCGCGGCAACCTTCGCAGGTACGTTAAATTAGCGCATCGGCATCTGGATGATGAATAGGTGTCGTCAGTACATTCATATAATGTTGCATGCACAGACATGAACAATTGCCATTGATGTTTTGCGAAGTGATTCCGTAAGAGATTTTAGGTTCCCGAGAAGAATAAGTGGTTACTGTCAATCACTTCTCTGAAGCAGTGAAATCATCGCGGTACATACAGCAGACTTGGATACCAAGAATCCACTCCAAGCCAAGATTTCAGCGGTAATCCCAATCGGACCGGAGATCCAAATACACCATCCTTCTGAAGAGGATAGTGCTATCTCGGCAGCAACGAATAGAGTTTTTCGGGCCAAGATGTGTGGGCATCCGGTGCGGTGTGGTCGTAGGAGTCGGGCCCGAGTATCCACTACGCGGCTGGCTGTCGAATACGCCGTTAACGAACTCGGAACGGAACAACACCGGCGCCGCTCAACTGGATGCCGAGGCGCAGGCTGCCGATGCAGCAGAAGTGCGTCCTGGTGTGGGTTACGGTGACCTGCAACTTCGAGCTGAATCGCGAACTCAAGTTTGCCACCGAGATCCAGAGTTCGATATTGATTCTTCCGCTACAAAACTCAACAGTAACAACAAGCGATCATCGACTACATCAACCGAAGCCACAACGAGTCCGTGCCGTGGCAATCATTCAGCGTGCCAAACAAGCTCGTCGCGCGATTGCACTATTCATGCGCTTCGGCGCTCTTAGTCGTTTTTCATCTCTATAGGCCGTTCGCGACGAGAACCTCAAGCAAGTAGAAGTCAGCCCCATGAGTATGTCGAGAATTACGCGGTCTGCCGGCGTGTGCAAGGCATTCCGGGAATGCGCAGCCCGTGCATCGATGTCGCACAGTTCAAATTCGGACACGATTAATGAGCGTCTCCAGTCTCGCTGAGGGAAGAGTTGACGGGTGCAGACCCAACGGATCGCCACGAGAAACAAGACACCGCCGCAACCGTAAGTTGACCCAAATTCAGTGAGCCTCTCGGTCAAGGCGGACAGAAGGAGCGATACTACCAATACGGCGTTGATAGCCGCACCCGACTGAGGATCTGCGGGTCAACTTCCGCAACGTCAAGAAAACCGCGATCCAATTCATCGAGAACGGCCTCTCAAATCTGCCGCTCCCACTTGAGTCTGCCGATTCCACTCAAGAAGGTCCAACGGACAGATCCATCCCCAACCCGGCTCCGGAACGGCAAGGCTAAATCTACGCACCTTCGACTTCGCACATTGCATCAATTTCGAGTTCTGCCATCTGCTCGACGTTGAAGTGATGAACTATACGACGCTCTTCGCTGAACGTCTCCAACGAGGGGAAGAGCACCACAAATACGATCGATCCCACGCGCACTATCGGAGTAACACTCTTCGAACATCTCAAAAAGCGCAAGATCCGCTGTCACAAGCCTCGTTCAGAGGCACGCCTAATGGCGCATCAGTTACCCAGCTAGAGCCCGCCTCGCCCACCTGCATGGCAACTCTGAATTGGTCGAAGGTGGACGTAGCACGTCACGCGAACGGCGTTCCAATTTGGTTAATCTGCACTACTATCGGAGTTCCTGCTGTGCTTTGGCGAGCGCAGCGAATTCTTCCTCTGACGACGCGGCAACGAGACGATGGCGACTGTAGACCGCGAAATACAGCATGAATGCTCCGAACACCCCGAGGCAGCACAACGCAGCAACTATGTCCACCAAGAACGTGGCAACCACGGCAACGATAGCGATCAACATCGCGACACCGGTGGTAACCACACCACCAGGGGTCTTGTACGGGCGCTCCATATCTGGTTCACGACGCCGCAAGAGTATGTGACTGAGAGTGATCAAAACATAGCTCAACGCCGCACCGAAGACGGTAATGTTGATAAGCAGTGCCCCTTTACCGGTCAGAGACAACACGAATCCCAGTACTCCTGGCACCAACAACGCCAATGTCGGAGCTTTCCGGGAATTCGTGACCGACAGAATGGTTGGTAGGTAGCCGGCTCGAGACAGGGCGAATAGTTGACGCGAATATGCATAGATTAAGGAGAAGAAGCTAGCTACCAAACCAGCTAACCCGATGTAGTTTACGACGGTCCCCCACATCGATCCCCCGAGCGCTGAAACAAGGGGATTACCGGATTCGGAAATTGCCGAAGCCCCACCCGCTCCCGTGGCTAGAAAAAGCACAGCAACGCAGGTTACGAGCAAAACCGACATCGCTGCGATGATGCCGCGTGGAACATTACGTTTTGGATCGGTTGCTTCTTCAGCGGCAAGAGGCACGCCCTCCACCGCTATGAAGAACCAGATGGCAAACGGAAATGCGGCCCACACGCCGATGTAGCCAAACGGTAAGAATTCTGATGCGCCAGTAGCGCTGGTTGGTTCAATATCGAAGAGATGACTGGTCTCGAAGTGTGGCAGCGCGGCAATCGAGAAGATCAACAGCCCGATGAGCGCGACTGCAGTGATCACGAACATCAATTTGAGAGCCTCGCCCACCCCGCAGAGATGAATACCTATGAATAGAGCATAAACTGCCAGATATACCCACCAACCGTCAGTGATGCCGAACAGATGCAATGAATCGACGTAGGCTCCGATAAACGTCGCAATCGCGGCAGGGCCGGCGGCATACTCGATCAGAATTGCTGTACCCGTTGCGAAACCACCCCACGGTCCCATCGCTCTCCGCGCAAACGTATAACCACCCCCGGCAATGGGGAGGGCAGAGGAGAGCTCAGCCATTCCGAGAACCACGCCGAGATACATGACCGCGACGACAACAACGGCAATAGCAAGTCCACCGAAACCACCCTCTGCTAGGCCGAAGTTCCATCCAGAGTAGTCACCGGAAATGACATAACTAACCCCAAGTCCGGCCAAGAGTATCCAGCCTGCGCTGCCACGCCTCAGCTGCCTCTTCTCGAAGTACTCGTCCGAGATCGACCGGTCCCCGATGTCATTTGAGAGTTTTGTAGGCTTTTCTGCTACCACGATTTTTCGCTCCTGATCGTCCACTACCAATATTCGGCCCGCGCTACTATGCGCGTTGAGTCCAGACATGTCGCATATCGCTTGAGTCCCTTTTGGAGCAACCACAGAGTCGCCCAACTGGTCGCAACAGTGGTTAGCACGTCTCGTTTGGTCTATCGAGCATTCTCACTCCGAATCGGTATGAGAAACAGCGTCACCACAACTACACGTCGGTCACAGCAGAACTGTGCTGGTGACTCTGACCGTTCCACCAGCAGGCATAGCCTGCCGGCATGGTCCCGACAATCTCGCCGAGTTGCATTTCGCCGAAAACCATTCGGCTCAAATTGGAAGGCGCTAAAACATCTATCCCGAGAATATTGAATCTCAATTGCATCTCGTATCTTTCGAAACGAAGATTGAAGTCCACATTTTCATGGATAGTATCCGATCACGCCTAACTGTAAGGTTAGGCCACCGTGTTGCAGGCTGCTGTTCCAGCACGAAAGGGGCTTTCGAGCTATAGGCCAGGCCGAAGATCAGATCTCACTAACTCCACGCAAAACTTCACTGATAGTCTCAGCTACAGCCACGGCGTTGGGTCCGTCTGAATGAAACAGCAGGGCCTCTGTTTCGGGTGCCTGCAACACCGTGCCGTCACTGATCACGATCTCCCGCCGTGTATACACGCTTGTTGTCTGCTCGCGCGTGTAAGCAAGATCCGTAACTCGCTTGCGGCCACGCTCCAACATGACCGATCCATCGGAGTTGTATTGCATGTCAGCCAAAACCATAGGTACGACGTGGTGGCCGAGCAATTTAACTTCCTCGGCAAACACCGAGCCTGCGATTGGAGCAGGCCACGGGACATCAACCCCGGGAGCGACACCATGGATAGCACGTGCCGCTGCTACCGCGATTGCATCATTCTTTGAAAGATAGGCATACATAGCCCCGTGGGGGAAGACGTGGTTCAGTTCCAATCCCTTTGCACGCATAAACCCTTGTAATGCACCGATCTGATAGATGAGCATCGCGGCAATCTCGTCAGGTCCGAGGGGTAAGGGAATGCGCCCGAAGTTCATTTTGTCGGGAAATCCAGGGTGAGCTCCAATCTTGACACCTGCTGCTGCCGCCATATCGATAGTACGGCTCATCACCATTGGATCGCCCGCATGTCCCCCACATGCGATGTTGGCCATGGTTATGTGCTCCATCAGCGCAGCATCGAATCCGAATTCCCAAATTCCGAATCCTTCACCCATATCACAGATGACTTCTGGTTTTTTCAGCATCATGTGGTCCTTAAACTGTGTGTCGATGGCTTTCTGTCTCTCGGTTGAACCTCTAAGTCTCGATCTTTACTCTGTGCCGCGGATCGAACCGAGTACTGCACGAACTCAAAAAATCCCGATAAATCAAAAGCTTTTGCGAATGCGAAATGAACATCGCAACAGAAGCGATCGGCACAAGGACCACCGCGATTCCGATCCGTGACTGCGCTACCCGACGCCCAGACAATAGTGGCCCGATCATTCACGGCAGCAGGCCAACTAGTCACCACAGGCTAACCCTACCTACCTCACACTGCAACCTTTTAGGCAAATTGGTTGCAGCTCAGGCTGCGGCCTTCCGTGTTGATCATGTGGCGAGCTGGACGTTCTTTCACATACTGGAGACTGCACAAAGTCGTGACACAAGGCCTGGTTGCGGCCGGAACGCGCAAACTTCAAGCTCGCCCGTTCGAGTCCCGAACCGTCGTTCTTCGTTCGAGTCTGACGTTGGTTTGCTCGCGAGATCATCGGCTTGCCAGCAACCGAATAGGCGCTTTCGGGAGCAAAGGGTTGTGAAAGGTTGTGGATAGCGCTAGCCTGTGACCGGAGTCACCTGCGTGTGCGGATTGCGCACGGAGACACCGCACGGTCTTGAGGTTGGGAGCGGCGACAGACATGTCCGTGTCTTGCGACATCGCGAACATCGACAACCCAAATCAAGCTTCCGATCTGCAGCTCCGTCCGCACACCGGCGACTCCATTCCTAGTGAGGGTGGCAGACAGGCAGGCACGACACGACGGGACGGCCACAAAATGACAGGACGGGCGCGGATGACGAACCTGCCACAGGTAACGATCTGTATCCCGAACGAAGGTTCGAGGCAATCCGAGAACCTACGTCGAACAACGAGCCTTGGAACACTGCTCTCCCCGTATGGGATACACGTCTTGTCGCAGCACCCGGAGGTCACGATCGTTCGCAAGATCTCGTTACATCGAAGATTCCAATGTTAAAGGTTGGTTTCAGGCACCGGAACGGGTCGTTCAATGTGCTGAAGGTAGGTATGGTTGGTAATTGTCGCAACTCTGCATGCAAATGGTAAGTAACGGTTGCCTCAATCTGAATTGGGTCGACTTTCTGTCCCGTAGTGATCTGAGCGGCAGTTCGGTCCATCAACCGGCTACAGTCGCCGCTCCCCGAGTATTTTGCGAGGAATAAAACAATGTCATCCGAGAGCAGTGCCGGAAAACTTTATATCAGGGAAAGCTTGGCCACAGGACAACTTCTGCCGAGAAGAGTTCAATTGGTGATGGCCGAAAATGCTCATAACCTGGTTCGGTTACGTGGCACACGACTTGTTCGTTCAACGCCATGCATGGCAGGTTGACCTGCCATGCTGCAACGCGAAACATTCATGACCACTCGATACACGCCTGGTGGAGACGAATTCATACTCGTCGAATTCGACGAAAGCATGAGCCTTGAGGTTAATCTGCTTGTCCAGCGGGTGGTGACTCAAGTCCAGGAAGCAGCGCTCGAGGGAATAATCGACGTATGCCCGGCCAATGTGTCCTATCTTGTGAGATACGACCCTGACGTCATTAAGTTTGACGAAATTGAAAGATTCCTCAAAAATGTTGAGTCGCAATCACTCTCAGATCGAGGAAAACCCTTCCCCACTCGCATCATTGACATACCCATCCTATTCAATGATCCCTGGACTCACGAAGTCCTGATGAAGTTCAGAGACCGAGTACAGGACCCCGACGCTACCGACATCGAGTATCTGACTCGAATCAATGGTTTGCCCAGCATTGACGCCTTCATCGACGCCATCACCTCGGCTCCACATATGGCAACTTTGACAGGTTTCAGTCTCGGGGTGGTTTGGTCTTACCAACTTGTGCCACGAGCGAAACAGTTACAGGGACCGAAGTACCTGCAACCACGCACTGAAACACCTGCACGCGCATTCGCGCTGGGTGGAGCCTTCACCGCGGTGTATCCAAGCGAGAGCCCGGGCGGTTACCCCATGCTCGGACGAGCGGCAGCACCCGCATACGACCCAGCACAGCGCTTACCGGATTTCCAAGAACGACCCGAACTTGTCGGAATCGGAGACATCTGCAATTACCGACCAGTCGACCGCGACGAGTACGACTCGATCGGAAAAGCGGTGGACGCCGGCACATTCCGCTTTGCTATTAAAAACGTCGAGTTCGATCCGCAGTCGCTCATCGACGAACCCGTAGGTTACTGCTCCAGTCTCACGGAGGCTCTTTACTCATGATCGAAGTCGTACACCCCGGCATCATGACCACCGTGCAAGACCTTGGCAGACCAGGCCAATACCGGCGCGGCATTCCACCCTCAGGCGCACTGGATCTGGAGTCTCATCGGCTCGCAAACGCCCTGGTGCATAACCGAGAAGACGCCGCGTCTCTGGAATTCACCTTCATGGGACCGACTTTGAAGTTCTCTTCACCCGTTGCCTTCGCAGTAACTGGTGGTGAGATTCCGGTCATGCTCAACGGTGAAGCGATCGAACCGTGGCAGTCACATCAGGCCAACACCGACGATATTCTGTCCTTCGGGTTTCTCCAGAGCGGAGTCCGTGGCTATCTCAGTTTCTCCGGCGGACTCGCAGTCCCCCTCTACCTCGGTTCCGCCTCCACGCTTGTCAATGCCGGACTCGGCGGTATCGAGGGTCGAAAGCTCATCACGGGCGACATACTGCTCACCGGTGAACAAACCTGTCGATTTGTTTCGACACGACTCGACAGCCGATACCGACCACAGTTCCCACGCGATGTAGAGCTTCGGTATGTGCCTGGCCTGTTCGACTATCGGTTGACGCCCGAAGGACGCCGCGACTTTAGTGAACGAATATGGACAGTGACACCCAACGCCGACCGCACCGGTGTGCGCGTTTCATCTCCAACCAAGACACCGTTGGAATTCGTTTCTCGCTCAACACCCTTCGGCACCGGCAACAATCCCTCCAACGTCGTCGACACAGGTTATCCACTAGGAGCCATTCAGCTTCCTGCGGGTATCGAACCTATCGTTCTGTCCCGCGACGCAGTCACGGCAGGGGGATATTGCACCGCCGGTGCCGTTATTTCGGCTGACCTCGACCGTCTCGGTCAGGCAGTTACGCACGGCAAGGTCAAGTTTGTACCTGTGTCGCTAGAGGAGGCAGCCATCGCACGGAACGAGCGCCGTAACCGAATCGCCGAGGCCGTTCACACGCTTTCTTAGAATCCGAGCTCGCATCAATACGAGGACCTGTACGAAAGGCCAACAATATGTCCACTCACACCATCAAAACGCCTATTCCAGGTGTCTTCTACCGACGCTCATCGCCGGACGCACCGGCGTACGTTGAACAAGGGTCGAGCGTAAAGGTCGGGGACACGATCGGTCTCGTGGAACTTATGAAGAGCTTCCATCCCGTGACCAGCGATGTCAACGGAATCGTAACTTCTGTTCTCGTAGAGGATAACGCTGAAGTGTCGCCAGGACAAAACATCATCGAGATCACAATAAGTGATTAGTTCCAGCATCTTTCACTGTCGCATCACATTCTGCCTTATGAGGTTTTTGCCATGAAAAAACTGTTCATCGCTAACCGCGGCGAGATCGCAATCCGCATTCTCCGCGCCGCCCACGAACTTGGAATCGAAACCGTACTTGCGGTCAGCGAGGAAGACTGTGAGGGTCTACCCGCAAAGTTGAGCGACGAAGTCGCCAATGTCGGTCCTGCACCCGCGACCAAAAGCTATCTATCACGTCAATCTATGCTTGACGCTGCCCTCCTTTCGGGTGCCGATGCCGTGCACCCTGGATACGGCTTCCTCTCGGAGGACGCCAAATTCGCGCAGGCTGTAATCGATGCTGGACTCACGTGGGTGGGGCCGGCACCGAAGTCCATTCGACTGATGGGTGACAAGGCGGCTGCACGCGAGGCTGCTCGTGCTGCCGGTGTTCCGATTATGAATGGTAGCGATGGAATCATCAGTGACATCGATGATCTTAAGGTCACCGCAGAACAGATCGGGTACCCCCTCTTGATCAAAGCGGCGGCAGGCGGCGGTGGCCGCGGAATTCGAGTCGTACGAGATTCCGCAGATCTCGAGCAAGAATACAAGGTGGCCTCTGCCGAAGCATCGGCAGCTTTCGGCGACGGCAGTGTATACCTTGAGCGATATATTACCCGGGCAAGGCATGTAGAGGTCCAGATTCTTGCAGACGGACACAACGCCATTCACCTGTTCGATCGCGATTGTTCGATGCAGCGCAAGCAGCAAAAAGTCGTGGAAGAAGCGCCTGCCCCAAACATCCCTGAGCATATCCGCGAACAGATGCTCGACGCCTCAGTCCGCCTGGCCGAGGCGTGCGAGTACAGCGGCGCCGGGACCGTCGAATTCTTGTACGACGTCGACAAAGGCGAGGTCTGCTTCATCGAGATGAACACGCGACTCCAGGTGGAACATCCGGTAACCGAGATGGTCACCGGCGTTGACCTAGTGCGCGAGCAATTGAAGATTGCAGCAGGGGAGAAACTTGGCCTGATACAGGACGATATCCTTGTGCGTGGCCATGCCATCGAGGTCAGACTGTGCGCCGAGGATCCCAGCCAGAACTTCATGCCCTCTCCTGGGGTAATTCAAGCTGTTACTTGGCCCACCGGCCCCGGCGTGCGTATCGACAGCGGTGTTACCACGGGATCCAGGGTTTCACCTTACTACGACTCGATGTTAGCCAAATTGATCGTCTGCGACTCAGACAGAGATGCAGCGATCACACGACTCGAGCGAGCACTGAACGAGCTGGAATTGGTCGGGCTCTCCACCACACAGCAGTTCTTACAGTCACTAATCCGCACGGCCGAGTTCTCAGAAATTTCGCATCACACGAAATTCATCGAAGAATCGTTCTTCGCGAAGTAGGAGGGGTTTAGTCCGAATACGAGGGAGTGCGACGCCGGGCTCCCTCGTATTACCCTATCCGCAGATTGATCGAGCGTTTGAGGTGCTTAGATTTACATGCATCACAAGCTGAAAAACGGAAAATGAAGTTGACCCTAAGCCGACAGCTTGAATTACGCACCGGCGGACTCGAAACCTCCCGTTTTGAGGCGCCCGGATGCAGGTACAGTGGCTTTTCAACTTTGATCGGGCAACCACGGCGGAGTCCCAATTCTTCAGTCTTCGTCACTGCCCCACTTCATGGTTCTACAGGGTTCAGCGAATGAGCCAGCAAAGAGCACTCGGGGCACGCCGCAGCAAGAATCCAACCGCAGCCTTTCCAGATGGCGCGACGACCGCCGCGTGGATTGTTCGTCGATAAGCGTTCGGCGACACCCCGGAGGAAGTGAGCAGGTGCTGCCGAATCGAGCCCGCAGAGCCGAACGCCGCCTCCTCGGTAACCCTGTCGATCGGCAAATCCGTACTCTTGAGCAGCTGTCGGGCGCGTTCGACCCGCTGCTGGGTCAGCCACGTCATCGGGCTCAACCCGACCTCATCTCGGAACTGACTGGATCCCCGTGAACAGGTCCAGTGGTTGTGAGGGTTCTGATGCACCAAGATGGGTGCAGGAGGACGAAACACAACATGGCACGTCGACACACACCCGAACAGATCATCCGCAAGCTCCGAGAAGGCGAAAAGCTCCTCGGCGAGAAGTTCACGATCGAGGACGTCTGCAAACACCTCGAAGTGTCCGAAGCGACCTGGCATCGCTGGCAGAGCCAGTACGGCGGCATGAAATCCGACGACGCCAAACGCCTCAAGGAACTCGAAAAAGAGAATGTGCGACTGAAGAAGATGGTGGCCGATCAGGCTTTGGACCTTGACATGCTCAAGGAGTTGAACCGGGGAAACTGGTAAGCCCGGACCGCCGCCGCAGGGCCGTGGAAGTACAGCGGGAACGGTTCGGGATATCCGAACGCAGAGCATGTGCTGTGGTGGGTCAATCTCGGTCGGTCCAACGCCGTCGGCGAAGCGTCGACGAGACCGAGAAGGTCCTTCGGGAGAAGCTGCGAGAGATCTCTCGCAAGCATCCGCGTTGGGGATGGCGCAAAGCGCACGCCCTCTGCCACGCCGACGGTTTGGTGACCAACCGTAAACGCACGCAACGATTGTGGCGTGAGGAAGGGTTGAAGCGGCCGCTGCGGGTGCGGAAGAAGCGCCGCATCGGCGAGGGCCGCAATCAGCGGTCGGCAGCCGCGCATCCGGACCATATGTGAGCGCTGGATTTCCAGGTTGATGTCACGGTGGACGGCCGGCAGGTGCGGTTTCTCAATATTGTCGACGAGTTCACGAGGGAAGCTCTTGCCACACAGGCATTTCGGTCGTGCACCTCGGACCGGATGACTCAGGAGTTGGATCGGATTATTGCCCGTACTGGGCGAAGGCCCGCCCATATTCGGATGGACAACGGTACCGAAATGACGGCGCACGCGATGCGCGATTGGTGTCGGTTCGCCGGAGTGGATGCCTCGTTCATCGACCCGGGGTCGCCGTGGCAGAACGGGATCTGCGAGTCGTTCAACGGCCGTTTCCGGGACGAGTTCCTCAAACTTGCGAGGTGTTCCATTCGCTGACCGAGGTTCAGGTTCTTGCCGACGATTGGAGAATGTACAACAGTTATCGACCACACGGATCGCTCGGATTCAGAACACCTGAAGCATTCCGTGCGCAATGGTTAGTGGCCGAGTTCGTTCAGGAATTGCAACCCGCATAGGGTAAGTCCCCTGGGGTGGTGGACATTCGGTGAGACAGCGTAGCCGCAGGTCGGGCGTGTCGTTCCGGTTCTGTGAGTGGGCCATCGCGTAGTGATGAACGAGTTACCTGACCAGTGACTCGACCAAAGGATCCACGCGATGACCCACGACCATTCTGCCCTGATCGCTCAGCTAGATGTCCTCAAGGGTGCCGATCCAGCGAACGTGTTCGCCGAACTGATCCGCGCCGGACTGCAAGCCTTGATCGATGCCGAAGCCACCGAGGTCCTCGGCGCCGGCCGCTACGAACGCACCGCCGAGCGCACGAACTACCGCAACGGAAACCGGCCGAAGACCGTCGCAACCACCAGCGGCGACATCGAGGTACAGATCCCGAAACTGCGCTCCGGGTCGTTCTTCCCGTCTCTGCTCGAACGCCGCCGGCGCATCGATCAGGCCCTGTACGCGGTGATCATGGAGGCCTACGTCCACGGCGTATCCACCCGCAACGTCGACGACCTCGTCGCCGCGTTGGGTGTGGAGTCAGGGATCTCGAAGTCGCAGGTCTCGCGGATCTGCGCAGGTCTCGACACCGAGATCGCGAGGTTCCGCGAACGCACCCTGACGCACACCAGCTTTCCGTACATCTTTCTCGACGCCACGTACTGCAAGGTTCGAATCGGTGCTCACGTGGTCTCTCACGCCCTCGTCGTCGCGACTGGGGTGTCGATCGACGGCACCAGAGAAGTGCTGGGTACTGCGGTCGGCGATAGTGAGTCGTTCGATTTCTGGCGGGAGTTCCTGGTCGGGTTGAAAGTGCGCGGCCTGTCGGGGGCGCATTTGGTGATCTCCGATGCGCATTCCGGTTTGAAAGCAGCTGTGGCACAGCAGTTCGCAGGGGCGTCGTGGCAGCGATGCAGAGTGCATTTCATGCGGAATGTCGGCTCGGCCGTGTCGTCGAAGCATGTGCCACCGGTGATGGCGGCAATCAAGACGATCTTCGCGCACACCGAACCCGATGCAGTTGCGCAGCAATGGGATCAAGTTGCCGACACGTTGTACGAGTCGTTTCCGAAAGTCGCCACGATGATGCGCGGCGCCAAAGAAGACGTGCTTGCGTTCCGAGTGTTCCCGAAGGCGCATTGGCAGAAGATCTGGTCGAACAATCCGATAGAGCGGCTGAACAAGGAGATCAAGCGCAGAGCTGATGTGGTGGAGATATTTCCGAACCCGGCGGCGTTCCTGCGTTTGGCGACGGCGGTGGTCATCGAATCCCATGACGAATGGCAGGTCACCCGCCGCTACGTCTCTGACGTCAGCATGGACGAACTACGAGACGTCATCGACGCGAAGAAACGAGCCGCGACCCACGAAGCAACGACCGAATCTTTGACACCAGAGCTCGAAACCGCATAACCTACAACACGACTCGTTGATCACGAACCTGATGGTTCACCGATCCGAAGTACACCACTCCATGGGACGCTATCCCCGCATAATCAGTGAACCCGCGGTCGGGGCCCAGTCACCTCACGTAGCGCCAAGCTGGAGTATCGGGCTTCGGTCGCACAGTGGAAGGCCGAAATGGTGGCCAGACAGCCGAAAAATGCGAAGCTGGTGTCCAATCCGCGGTTGCAAGACTACGTTCAAGACCGACGGAGCCGCATCATTCGCCGCCCGAACGGCCCGATCATGGCAGGTCCGGCGGTGCCGGAATGCAAGGGCGAAGCAAGCCCCACCGCCAGGACTGGTTGTGGTCGACGCTAATCGAGTTCGAGACAATCAACCAGGACGCATACGCGGTCCACGGGCCGAGACTTTCGCTTGGACGAAATCCGCCTTGTAGGTACTCGCGAACACTAAAGGACGAAAAACTTCAAGAACACCGCATTGGTGGCCGCTGCGGCAAACTCCAATATTTCGATTGTCGCAAAACACAAAAAAACTTCGCTGTATCGACATCGGCGTGCATATGTTCAGACACACACGGCAGTGAACGAATCTTCACAGCAGTCGAACGGCAAATGGCGTCCTGAAGCTCGGCAAAACTCGATGAAGGGCGATCCCGACCCCCGAGTTGTGTGAGACCGGATGGGAAGCAACACAGAACGTAGCTGCTTCCCATCCGGCACCGACCGTTGAGAAGTAGAGATACTCTAGACGGCATGATGGCCTGATCAACGGCGAGCGTAGCTTCCCGACTCTACCGCTCCGAACAGCCAGCCACCCGGCCCCAATCAACTTTCAGCGATGCGGACCCACCGGGGGAAGAGGGAATCACGACTGCTCACAGTCCCTTCCAAGCGAGATGAATCCGATACCACCCGTTCGCCGGCACATCTTCTCTGTCGTCATCGCTGAGCAATGCGCACACGGAATGCGGATGGCAGCGGAATTCTGGACATCGATCCTCCGCGGACCTGAGGCCTTCCCTACTCGCAAATTACCCCTTGTCGTTGATCATGAAGTGCTTAGAGAGATCAGAATGGGGGCGAGGAATGACGTGAACGGAAACGAGTTCTCCGATAGTGGAGGCAGTTTCTGCACCCGCCTCGGTTGCTGCTTTCACCGCACCGACATCACCCTTGATGATGACAGCGATGAGTCCGCTTCCGACCTCTGCGCGACCGACGAGGGTAACGTTGGCTGCTTTGACCATAGCGTCAGCAGCAGCGAGAGAGGCTACGTAGCCGCGGGTTTCGATCATTCCGATTGCATCACTCATTGGAGGTTCCTTCTCGTAGGATGTTGGTTGTGTTCGGGGTCGAAGGCTGGTCGAGGACTCCCACGACCAGAGCATCAGTGGGCGGGCTTCCAGACAGGTGCTGGGAGACACTGCTGCCCAACGCAACTAGCACGTGGTCGCCGATTCCGCTGCCCAGATAATCCAACGCGACATACCGCTGCTCGGTACCGTGACGTTGAACTTCCAGCAGCGCCCCGGAGGGAAAGCCGTCGAGTCGTTTGGTCGCCCATACCGGACCGATGACGGTTGCTTTGATCATGACCGGTACACCACTGTCACACCGGATTTGCGGATTCGTTCGCGAGCCAATGGCGTGATGACGACAGCACCGCCGAGCACGAGCCTGGCACCATCGGAGATGGCACGCTCGACAGTACGTTCGGTCAACGCTCCGCGCTCGATTTCGATGTCTGCCGCACCAGTGGCGGCCTCGCTCACCGCGCGAGCAGTTTCCGACGGAGTGACAACTTCGGTCTCAAGGCAGAAACGGAGTTGTCCCGAACGCACGAGCGGGCCGGTTGTCGGATCGTCGAGCATAGCGATCAGAGTGGCAACGAAACCGTTGAGTTGATCATCGTTCGAAACGACCACCGTCTGAGGTTGGGGTGAGAGCCCCAACTCCGGCAGCACATCCCTGATGACCTCGCGGATCAGGCTACGCAATCCCTCGCGGTCATCGGCAGTCATCGCCGCAACTCCAACGCAGCCGTTGCAGCCTCTGCAGCTGTGCGCACCGAATCTTCGTCCCCAGCAAGATAAACCCGGCCCGAAGCACCCATCATGCGGTAATCGACCACCTTGATCGAACTCGCTTTCTCGGCTTCGTTGGTCGCCAGAATTGCGTAGGACGCGGGTTGCATCTCCATCACGAACAACGAATCACCAGGCAACAACATCGATCCGGACTTGTTGCGGTTGATCAAAAACGCATGTTCGTCGTCAACGTTGGAAATGATCTTCGACGCAATCACCTCCGGCGGCCGGGCGTCGGCGGCCGAGGCACCCAACGCATCGAGCACTGCATCGGCCGCCAACCGCACCGCATCAGCCGAGTGTGAATGAATCTCGAGATAGCCGAACTGACGTTCGACGACCAACATCCCCGCGCGAACCTGCGAATGCTTCAAAGCCACATCGGTGAGAGCTTCGATATCAAGACCAGGTGCGATTTCGATCACCTGGGCTGACATATTCATCCGGGGCAAACTACCGCGCACGAACGTCCCGAGATAGCACATCGTCTGAGGCTGCAGTTTGTCGATGAAAATGAATGATCGGAGATCAGCCATGACTTTGACCAATCAACCCGCGCAACTCTTCGACAATCAGCCGACGCAACTCCTCACGCATCCCACCATCACCCAACACGGCACCAGAATCAATGCGCGGCATATGTGTCTGGCGTGTTGAACCGTCCGGAACTCGTTGGGATCGTAGTCCTTTCGCGACGCCGTCGAATTCCGTCAGTAGGCGGTCGGTGTCCGACTGGCTCATTACCAACGGCGGGCGGACCTTGATGACACTGCCATAGCTACCCGCAGCGCTTACCAATACTCGATGCTGTCGGAGGCCGTTGACGAAGGCTGAGGTTGTCGCCTGATCGGGTACCTTTGATTCGAGGTCGGAAACGAATTCGACCCCGATGTACAGACCAGCGCCACGAACATCGGATGCAAATCCGTTTCGGGCGAGTATTTCACGGAGACCGGTCACCAGTTGCTGCCCCTTGTCTTGGGCATTTGCCAACAAGTTTTCATCGCGTATGACATCAAGGACTGCCTGGCCAGCCGCTATCGGCACGTTCTCACCACCGTAGGTATTGAAGTACGCCGCGTTCTGCGCAAACGTCTCCAAATGTGAGCTCTTCGCCACTACACCCGCGATAGGCATTCCGTTGCCCATGGGCTTGCCCATGGTCACAAGGTCTGGCACCACACCGCTACGCTGATACCCCCACATAGCTGTTCCCGTGCGCGAAAAACCAGATTGAACCTCGTCGCTAATGAACAGACCACCCGCCCGATGGACCAAGTCTGCCGCGGAGCGGAGAACACCAGGATCGGGGTAAATCCCGTCCGAAGAGAACAGGCTGTCGACTATCAGTGCTGCCAGCCCGACACCTCGGCGGTTCAGGTCATCGATCTGGTTTTGCAGATTGCTTAGAAATTGAGTCTCAAGTTCAGAACGATCGATCCTGAATGTATCGGGTGGGGGCACCAGCCGTACGTCCGACCCCAAAATGGTTCCTCTACCAGAAGAAGGAGACCATGACGCAACGTCTCGAGTACAGCCGTGGTAAGCGAACTCGGACACGATCACACCGCTGCCGCCACTGACCTCGCGCGCTATTCGTACCGCAAGATCGTTGGCTTCCGATCCGGTGCACGTGAACATCACATTGCTCAACGCATCGTCGTGAGTATCTACAAGATTCTCTGCGTAATCGACGATGTCGCGCTGTAGGTAACGCGTATTCGTGTTCATCAGCCGCAACTGTCGTGACACTGCTTCCACTACGCGCGGATGGTTGTGACCGACGCTTGCGACGTTGTTGTAGGCGTCGAGGTATTCGTCACCGTGAATATCGATAATTTTTGTGCCTTGGGCACGTGCCGGCTGGAAGGGGTCCGAATAGGCAAGTCGGTACGCAGGACCCATTACGCGACTGCGCCGTTCGACGAGTTCTCGCGTCTCAGGGTCGAGGGAGGAGAGCCCTTCTGCGCTAAGCGAATTGAGCGCCACAATTTCGACCTTCTCAGGCCCTGCGCTAGGTACTTCCTGCATTATGTGAGATTCCTTCAACATTCGAGCGACTGAACTATCGCCGCAGAGACTGGGACGGTAGTGCGTGAGAAGTCCTGGTGATTAGCGACCGATTACGTTCTCCAGGACACGCGTGATCTCATCACGGGCTGCGGTGACGCTTTCCAGGTCACCCGAAATGAACAAGCGTCCCGCAGCTCCGATCATCTGAACATCGACAAGCGTTAGATTCGGGGCGACGCGTTCGGCACTGTTGGCTGCAACGGCAGCGAAGAGAGCAGGCGCCATCTCGTAGACCAGCAATGCCGAACCTGGTAGCAACATCGACGCGTCACGGGTGCGGTTAAGAATGACCGCGTGCTGGTCGCCTATTTCTTCAATGATGTCGCTGTACAGAATCTTTGGTTTGAGCTGATCTTCAGCCTTGGCGTCAAGGATCTCAAGGATCGCCTTACCCGCCTGATCCACAACCTCAGCGCTAGAGCTATGCACCTCAAGGATGCCGTACTGCCGCTCGACGTACAACAATCCCGGCTCGACCTCTGGAGTCGCTTTCAGCGCCGCGTCGATCACCCGTTGAATGGCCAACGCGGGTGCAACTTCTACGATCAGTGAATGGTCGCCGGCCTTCGGCGGATATCCCCGGGCACGTGTCGGCGTTGCCATAGTGGCCGCGAACTGCCGCTGCATTCCTTCGATTCGAAGATAGACGCGAAGTTCGGTGGATGGCTTCGCATTTTCGGACGCGACCGGCGAAGACACACGCTTCACGCCGGCTGCAGGCTTCGCAGTTTCGGACTCGACCGGCGAAGCCTCACGCTTCGGGCTTGCTGCAGGCTTCGTTGTCGGCCTCGTCATCACTGATCCCCGTTGATCATGAAGTGCTTAGAGAGATCAGAATGGGGGCGAGGAATGACGTGAACGGAAACGAGTTCTCCGATAGTGGAGGCAGTTTCTGCACCCGCCTCGGTTGCTGCTTTCACCGCACCGACATCACCCTTGATGATGACAGCGATGAGTCCGCTTCCGACCTCTGCGCGACCGACGAGGGTAACGTTGGCTGCTTTGACCATAGCGTCAGCAGCAGCGAGAGAGGCTACGTAGCCGCGGGTTTCGATCATTCCGATTGCATCACTCATTGGAGGTTCCTTCTCGTAGGATGTTGGTTGTGTTCGGGGTCGAAGGCTGGTCGAGGACTCCCACGACCAGAGCATCAGTGGGCGGGCTTCCAGACAGGTGCTGGGAGACACTGCTGCCCAACGCAACTAGCACGTGGTCGCCGATTCCGCTGCCCAGATAATCCAACGCGACATACCGCTGCTCGGTACCGTGACGTTGAACTTCCAGCAGCGCCCCGGAGGGAAAGCCGTCGAGTCGTTTGGTCGCCCATACCGGACCGATGACGGTTGCTTTGATCATGACCGGTACACCACTGTCACACCGGATTTGCGGATTCGTTCGCGAGCCAATGGCGTGATGACGACAGCACCGCCGAGCACGAGCCTGGCACCATCGGAGATGGCACGCTCGACAGTACGTTCGGTCAACGCTCCGCGCTCGATTTCGATGTCTGCCGCACCAGTGGCGGCCTCGCTCACCGCGCGAGCAGTTTCCGACGGAGTGACAACTTCGGTCTCAAGGCAGAAACGGAGTTGTCCCGAACGCACGAGCGGGCCGGTTGTCGGATCGTCGAGCATAGCGATCAGAGTGGCAACGAAACCGTTGAGTTGATCATCGTTCGAAACGACCACCGTCTGAGGTTGGGGTGAGAGCCCCAACTCCGGCAGCACATCCCTGATGACCTCGCGGATCAGGCTACGCAATCCCTCGCGGTCATCGGCAGTCATCGCCGCAACTCCAACGCAGCCGTTGCAGCCTCTGCAGCTGTGCGCACCGAATCTTCGTCCCCAGCAAGATAAACCCGGCCCGAAGCACCCATCATGCGGTAATCGACCACCTTGATCGAACTCGCTTTCTCGGCTTCGTTGGTCGCCAGAATTGCGTAGGACGCGGGTTGCATCTCCATCACGAACAACGAATCACCAGGCAACAACATCGATCCGGACTTGTTGCGGTTGATCAAAAACGCATGTTCGTCGTCAACGTTGGAAATGATCTTCGACGCAATCACCTCCGGCGGCCGGGCGTCGGCGGCCGAGGCACCCAACGCATCGAGCACTGCATCGGCCGCCAACCGCACCGCATCAGCCGAGTGTGAATGAATCTCGAGATAGCCGAACTGACGTTCGACGACCAACATCCCCGCGCGAACCTGCGAATGCTTCAAAGCCACATCGGTGAGAGCTTCGATATCAAGACCAGGTGCGATTTCGATCACCTGGGCTGACATATTCATCCGGGGCAAACTACCGCGCACGAACGTCCCGAGATAGCACATCGTCTGAGGCTGCAGTTTGTCGATGAAAATGAATGATCGGAGATCAGCCATGACTTTGACCAATCAACCCGCGCAACTCTTCGACAATCAGCCGACGCAACTCCTCACGCATCCCACCATCACCCAACACGGCACCAGAATCAATGCGCGACTTACCCACAACCGAAGGTCGCATGGATCCGAAATCGGGGAAGTTATCGGACAGGGGGTAAGCAGTTCGCTTCCACTGTACGAGGTGCTCAGGCGCGAGGTTCTCTCCGAGAGAACTCCCACCCACAAAGCCTGTGCCGATGGACATAGTCACCGCAAGTCCCGTCCCGATACCTGCGTTGCCGAGGCTCCCACCGATATTTGCAGCAATTCGGTGGACAGGGAGGCGCTTCGAGTAATCGAGCACATTTTGAGGATTCTCGCTGTGAATCACGCCTGAGTGCCCGATTCCGACGTTCTCGACGAGCGCTACGGCTGCTGCCGTAGCGTCCTCGAATGACGAAACTTTCAGGACAGCTAGCACCGGACTCAGTTTTTCATGTGTCAGGGGTTCAGCGTCCACGATTTCGTCAATCGGGGTAAGAAGGAGCTTGGTATCACGAGGGACGTGTACACCGGCATTTTTGGCAATTTCATATGCCGGTCTACCGACAACTTTGGTGTTGAATTTTCCGCCGGGGTACATGTATTGGCGAATAGATCGGGTCTCGGACGGGCTGCAGAGATGAGCACCTTGGTGGACCAGTTGCTCCGTCATACGGTCGGCAATCGAATCGACCATGATCAACACAGACTCCGCCGTGCACAGGATGCCGTTGTCGAACGACTTGGACTCGACAATGGCCCTGGCCGCTTTGGTCACATCTGCGCTTTCATCGACCACGACTGGAGCGTTTCCTGGCCCCACCCCGATAGCTGGGGTGCCCGAACGGTACGCCGCCTTGACAACTGCTGATCCACCAGTCGCGAGGATCAGCTTCACTCGTTCATCGGCCATTACCGATTCTATTAGTGGCACGGATGGGTGTTCCAAAATTTGGACGACGCCATCGGGCGCACCAGCCTCTGTCGCTGCTTGGCTGAGGATGCGTGCAGCTTCGATGCTCGTTTGTACAGCAGCGGGATGTGGGCTGATCACGATGGCATTGCGCGTCAGCAAGCAAGACAGCACCTTGAAATACAGGTTTGCAACTGGGCTCGTTGACGGAGTGACAGCGAAGATCACGCCAGCTGGAACTGGATACAGCAGCGTCTTGCGATTGGGATCTGCCTGATGCCCCACTAGATCCAAATCGCCGTATTCGCGGATGAACCCAGATGACAACGCGTCATTCTTGGCGACTTTGTGCTCGAAAACCCCGAAACCTGTCTCGATAGCTGCCTTTTCGGCGAGCTGACGACCGTTTCGTTCTGCGACGTTGGCCACAGCCCTCACAATGCGATCGACCTGCGATCGGTCGAAAGTGGCAAACGCTTTCGCTGCATCCTGTGCACGCTCCAGAATGGCATCAACTTCAGCGGAGAGATCAGATCCTGTTGTCTTCACTTCGACCTTCCATAGATTGCTCCGCGGGCCCCGGCTAACCGACCAGCCGAATCAGCCTGTTGAACCCGTGATTTGAAATGGTTGTAAAAGGTTGCCTCTACGGTCTCATGACATCGGCGGTGTGTCAAGAAACACTGATGTACTGGTGGAGACCCCAAGTCGCCCTCAGATGGCAGGGCACGAGGAGCACGCTCACCCTGCCCAGCATTGCGGTTGTGGTTTGCATATGGTCGCTATAAGGTGTTCCAATACTGTGACTGGGCTCACCACACATCGAAGTGGCAGTCCTTGCGGGCAGCGTTGGCCTGCTTTCATTCCAAGGAGATTCACACATGTCGGAGAACGCTGCTGCCTACGAACCATTCGCCCGCGCGGCACTTGCGGAGTACGGATTGAAAGGTGCTGCTCTCACACTCATCAGCTTTTCTGAGAACGGCACTTACCTCGCTCAGCAAGGCAACGAGCGCGTCGTAATTCGCGTTCACAGACCGGGGTACAACAGCCTGGCGGAGATCGAGTCGGAACTCTCCTGGATGGCGAGCTTGCGTGCCGCGTCGTCAATTCAAACGCCTCAAATTCGGCTTACGAATAGCGGTCGTTCGGTCTCTACGGTTCAAATCGAGGAAGAAACCCGCTTTGTCGATGCGTTCGAGTTCGTTCCGGGCATCAGCGCTGAAGACGAGGAATCCGGGATTCGTTACCGGGATCTGGGAGTCATCACGGCGACATTGCATCAGCATGTCCAGCAGTGGGCACTGCCGGAGGGGTTCACTCGATTTCGGTGGGATCTGAGCACAATGCTTGGAAAAGACGGGCGCTGGGGTGACTGGAGAAGCGCTCCAAATTTGGCCTCGGACGATCGCGACGCGATCGAAATCGCCGAAAACCTCGTGCGAGACAGGCTCGATAAATTCGGAACCGGTCCGGACCGTTTCGGACTCGTCCATGCAGACTTGCGGATGTCAAACCTTATCGTGCAGAACGGCGACATCGTCGTAATCGACTTTGACGATTGCGGATGGTCCTGGTTCCTAACCGACCTAGCAGCGGTGATCACATGGAACGAAGCGCACGCAGAATCTCACGAGGTAGTGCAAGACTGGTTGCGCGGGTACGTCAGCGTCGCTGAGCTGAGCTCTGAAGCTGTAGCCGAAATTCCGACCTTCGTGATGCTTCGGCGGTTGATGATCACTGCGTGGATCTCTTCCCACCCCGAATCCGAGCCGGCCCGAACCTTAGGCGGGCACTTAGCTGCTGAAACCGCGACCCTCGCGCGACGCTACGTGAATGATCCAAGCTGGTTTGCGTTCGATCTCCCCTCGCTAACCGCTAGCGAGTCTATTGAACCAAACCTGGAACACACTGATGTCTGAGTTGTTGGAGGCTCTAGGCGATCCACTCGCTGATGCCTTCTTCGGCGTCGGCGTTTTGATCGCGCTCATGCTCGCTTTGATGGGCATGGCGCGAGCACGTTGGGGTTCGCAGTGGGATCGCTGGCTGACCCGATTTCCCCAAGCTGGGCCGGCGGTAGCCGCGCTGCTATCGCTTCCACCCGGATGCAGCGGGGTGATAGTGACCGTCGCTCTATACGCCGAACGCCGCGTCACCTACGGAACAGTTGTCGCCGCGTTGCTCGCGACGATGGGCGATTCTGCGTGGGTCCTGATTGCGTTCGATCCTTTACTCGCACTGCAACTCAAGGCGGTGTTCTTAGTTGTGGGCGCAGTCGGCGGCTACCTTGTGGACCTCGCTCGCATCGAGCCACGTGCACATTCCGGTGCCACGACGTGGAGATCGGATAACACGACAACCGTCGGCGTTGTATCGACCCCCTCTCGGAACGAAGCTGGAAAACGCTCGGATGTGCGCGTTCTTCCCGTTACCTCAGCGCCGCCCACGTTCCCCGCTATGTCGCAGCCACCTCCCGTGAGCGGTCCGGGCCGCAGTTGGTGGGAAATGGCGGAGCCATGCTGTATCAATCCGGCTGACACATCGTCACGCGATGTAGACCGACGATCCGATGGTTTCGTCCTCGCATTTTGGATCGCGATCATAGTGGGAATCGTGTTCGCAATTCCCACTGAATTCCTCGGTGTTCAAGAGGACACCATTTCCGGCTTCGCTGGATCGCATACATTCTTGGGAGTGGGTGTCGCCGGTTTTGTGGTGGCGGCGGCCGTAGCTGTCCGCGGCAGACTCCATCGACGCAACTGTCACTGCGTCGATACAGCCAGTATCCGAGTTATATTGCGACACACTGCTTTCAGAGCTGCCACGATGGTTAGCATTGTCGGTGTTGTGTCTATGCTGTTGGCGATTATCACCGAACTCACGGGTTTCGAGCCGGGCTCTTTGCCCTTCTACGGGATTCTGGGCATTGTCGTCGGCGCCGCTCTCGGCCTATTGCCATCGTGTGGACTTGAGGTTGTCATGGCCAGCCTCTTCGTCGCCGGCGGGTTGCCCCTGGCCGCCTTGTTGGCATACTTAGTCAGCCACGATGGAGCAGGGCTCATCCCCCTTTACGCTGTCCACCGGCGGTCAGCTCTGATCTCGACTGTCTTGACGACCGTTCCAGCAATACTTGTCGGTCTCGTCGCACTAACGCTCACCTAAGATCGACACTACGTCCAGCAAACACGAAAGGACTCACACAATGACGCTATCGAATCGTGACCTTGAGGCCATATTCGAGCAGTCCCCCGCGAATTTGGTCGTAGTCGACAATGACCTTCGAATCGTTGCGGCGACTGACGGCTATCTGAAGATGGCAATGCGTACTCGCGACGGCTTGATCGGGCAGATGTTTCTCGAAGCATTCCCTGACGACCCGAACGATCCGGAAGCCAAGGGAAACAGCGTGTTCATTTCCGCTATCGACCAGGTGCGGCGGAGCAAGAAGACCGAATGGATCCCAGGCGCTGTTCGTTATCCCGTCGAGCGTCCAGCCAACGAAGGCGGCGGGTACGAAGAGCGTTGGTTTACAGCCGTAAATGCACCCGTCCTAGACGACAATGGAGAAGTTATTTACGTCATTCACGGAAACGAAGATGTGACGGATTCCATGTCCAAGGACTAAACACCTAGTCCGATCAAAACTGGTTGATTCTCAGCATATTGGCGGTGTCTACGGTCTATTCGACGCAGACATCGCCATGTTGTTTCCTGGGTGACGCATCAGACTGTCTACTGAGACTGCCCCACAATGCAGGGTCATCCTAGACAACAGAAAGTCTTTCTACCTATCATTTTCTATAACAAGAAGGCCTTCAGCCTGACGCACAAGAGCTAATTTCAGGCATTCAGACCAAGACCAGCCTCGCCAATCTCCATTGACTCGCTTGCATGGCGAAAACTTTCAATTCATTTCCAGGTTGAATCGATTTGTCACGATAGAGTCGAAACTAAACAACCACCACTAGATCCTGAATTCAGGAGTCAGTTCTCATTCGCGCGAATTCCCGCAAAACCATCACGCAGGTCAGTCGAGCATTCTAACGGAACATTGAGCGCATCAGCACTCCAATTTTACGACAAAAGGAAAATATGAATGCCGCAGCTAGAAAAATTGACATTGAATACGCTTCCCCAAAAAAGTTGAATACCATTTCTAGCCGAACAAATCATTGCCCTGATTGTTTCCACATAATTAGTCGTGGAACTACACGATGTTTCCATAACGCGAATAGCTGGGCAGTAAGATCATCCGGCGCTCTCGTAGTGCTTGACGGCGACAACCGTGTCATCCGGTCATATAGCCAAGGCATGTGGGAACTGGATGAGCAGAATTCACTCTCATCCGAGGACGAAGAGATTGTACTGTCCGGCAACAAGATCGATAAGAGCAGCTTTTCTCAATCGAAATCGACACCCGGCCCGCGGTCATTGGAAATGTCAGTTTTGATGACCCCAGACATGAGTAATTTTTCTGGCAATGTCCATGGCGGCGCCCTTCTCAAACTACTTGATCAAGTCGCATATGCCTGTGCCACCCAATATTCCCGGTCATATGTAGTTACCCTTTCCGTCGATCGGGTTATTTTTCGAGAACCAATTCACGTAGGTGAACTGGTAACATTTTCGGCAACTGTCAACTACACAGGCCGAACTTCAATGGAAGTCGGCGTTAGGATAGTGGCGGAACGTATCGAGACAGGAGAGCGACGGCATACAAATAGTTGTTACTTCACAATGGTGTCGGTGGACGAATCGGGGAGCCCAAAACCCATCTGTCCGGCAACCCCAAGAAACGAAATTGAACGTGAACGTCATACCGCTGCGCGCAATCGACGTCTGACTCTAGAAGCTGTGCGCAACGCACAGTCCTCTGATTTGACCTGAGATTCAGACACCAAACAGGATCGATAGCAAAAATACACTGCTGTCTCTTCCTCCGCGTGCTGAATGCGGTCGGTGATAATTTTAGCGAACTTTCCAAACTTCGACGACAGTGCGCCGGTGCGGCTCGCTGGTGTACTCACGGGAGTAGAACGGTTCTTCGGCGAGGGTGCGCCCCAAACTGCTCCACCCTTCCGTTGTGTTTGAGAGGTGTACGGCTTGATGCGGTAACGCCACGCTTCTTGCGATGAAGCGGTGAAATCTGGTGCCGGTAGCATGGTCCGTCCAATCGACCACGCCGATGCAGAAACCGGTATCCCCCGCTAATGCGCCTCCAAGTGAATCGGTAGGTATCGTCAGTACGAAGGTCTGGGATTACATGCCCATCCAGCGCACCCCACGATCCCCGACCGCCACAGGGTCGGGGATCGTGGGCTCGATCGAATCCATGCGACGACCCCGGACTGGTCGGCCCCACGCTCTCGATCAGAGTTCGTCTACCTTCGACAGTCAGTGGAGCTTTGCGATGTGGCAAAGGGCTGGTCCTCCTTGGTCGAGAACGGTTGTGACGCAACTCCCCTTCTCACCCCGAGGACCAGCCACCCATCTCAGTCCCACGTCAACAACGACCATTCCCGCAACCTCTAGACCCGGTGTTGGAATGCTTCGCCTCTGTACAAGTTGTTCGGAGGACACGGCACGGCTGCCAACTCGTGTCAGGCAGCTGCCGGGTGACCGAACCCCTCCGAATAGACCGCCAGCTTTTGCACCCGTCCGGATCTCCCGTCGAAACGGAAGTACTCGCACTCCCTGATAAGCGTTACCGAGACCTTGTCTTCACTTCGATCGAGAATTTCGCGGAACGGCCTTCGGCTTCGCGGTTGCCAGGCAGATACGCGAGTGCGACGCAGCGGGTGGTGCGTTCGACAAGAGTTCCGATGGCGGAGTTGTGGTTCTCACCAGTGATGAGGTCGCCTTCCCAATGACCGGGCAGGGCTCTGTCTTCGATCTAAGTCGCTGATCATGACCACGGAGTCGTGTTAGCGGGATTGCCCGCTGCTGCAGCTTGCCGGCGCGACCTTTCGACGGGCACGGCCCGCGCGCAGCGACTCTATGCAACTCACGTCACAGCGCGTTCCGACACTGGTTTGTAAAGGTAAAGTAGATTTTCGTCGGCCACGTGCATCCCCTGATTAACAGGGAAATCGCAGCAAGGTCCGACCAATCTGCTTCAGGCACCACCGCAGAACAAGTTTTGCCTGGATGCAGGCACGCAGTTCGTCGAGCTGAGCGACTTGCCCGGCTTCGGTCGAGGTCTACGGTCCGGTTGATGGCATCGTACGGCGGTGGGTGCCGATTTCCGCGTACGGTTGCGGCGCACTTCACCGTGAATGTCGGTGGATTCTGCAAGGTTTCGCGAGCGACCGACTATCTCGCCCCTCGCCGGCAAGTCGGTCGGCGTTGGTCACACGATCGCCCTCATTCAAACAGCGCGCAGACACAAGAGGCCGGTACGGCCGCAGCTGCGAAATGTGGTCGTACCGGCCTTTGTCTCGTTCGGTCCCCACCAGATTCCAGCGCACCAAGACTTCGTCATTTGATAGTTCACGCCGACGATTCTCACTGCTCCACTTGCAGCCGATCTCAGCGTCACGAGTTCCAAGAACTACTCTCGTACCTCGTTCGATCGTCGCCGCCCCTGCGGGATTTCACGGTTTGCGCAAATCTCGAACGTACAACTGCAGATCTCGAACGTACAGCTCCTGATGAAGTCAGGTGCAACGATCCTTGGAACTCAAGCCAGAAGTTGACGCCACAGTGCTGTAGCCGGATTACGACTCTCTCTGTGACGTCACTTCCGGACTGGCTCCTATTCGGTAACGCTTTCTCGTGACGTGTCTTCCGACTCAGAGATGTTCTGTCCTGACCTGTTCCCGTGCGAAGGGGAACGCCTCTGCAAAGCAAATGGAACGTATAGAATAACCGTCAGAATTACTGTGAGGATAGGTGCCAGCAACGACAACTTCAATGAGCTCTCTTGCTCGACCAATATAATCCCCGCGACAGACGATATGATCCATGCAGCGAGCGGCCAGCTTAGTACCTTCCCCGGAACCTTGCCGTTTAGTTCCGCTTCAGTCTTTCGACCGTTGATGATCAACCAGAACACCACGATAATCACCCAAGAAGTGATAAATACACCCTGCCAAGCGAGGGCTGTATTCAGGTAGCTAACAACATCGGTCAACATGAAGACATAAACACCAATTCCGACCAAAACCACCCATAGTACACGCGGCGTAGCCCGCCCTGTGATCTGTTCAACGAAACGCTCAAGGTTTCCGGACGCCGAGAAAAAATTGGCACTCTGAATACGGATTTGCGAAACAAGGAAAATAAAGAGACCGACACCACCCAATGCGCTCAAGATTGCGCTAATTATGGCCCCTTGACTGTTTCCTTGATTCCATGCAGAGGTTAGATAGATTCCACACAAACCTGCAATGGGGAAACAAACGACGTAGAAGACCCATCCGAAGGTGATGTTAGCGTGGAACTTCGAATCCTCTTTTCGTCCATGCCGTGCGAAATCAAATGTGTACATCATCATGACCCAAGTGCCCATGAACATGAGATATGCCATCAGCCAACCGGGAAGTGGAAGGTCGGCAGGAGCAGGCGATGTGAGCCAGCCGTCTGGGTAGCCTTGCTTAACCGTTGTTGCGATGATAATCGCTATCAATCCGAAGACATAAAATGGAAGCAAAATCCCGTTAAGACGATCCAGCCAATTCTGGATCCCTCCTGCTACCAAGGGTACGGAAACCAAAATGATGACCAGATACCAGATCTTGATGTTCCCGCCAAAATACTGATGCAAGGCGATCGACATCAAAGATCCTTCAAAGGTGGCAAAATACAGCGCCGTAACGCCGAAGAGAAGAGCTGCCACCGCAGATCCGCTGGCACCAAACACTCGATTAGAGAATAGGCTAACAGTCTCGCCAGTCTTGATTGCGCGCCGCGCCAGCATCGCTGTAATGACACCGTATGTCATTACAGTGAGAACCATCGCCACGATTGCATTCATGGGACCCACTGCAGTGCTGGCAGCCTGCCCAATAAATAGCCAGATCATTGCCGATGTCATTCCCCAGAAGGCCATGAAAAGCGACCACCGCGGTACCCGATCGCCCTCCGGTAGCGCTGCCACTCCTGGACTTTCTTCGCCCTTACTTATGTTGGACTGCATGTGTATTCCGATCTCTTTTCTTCAGGCTTCGCTGAGGTTCGCCGACGATGGCGATTGAATGGGGAGCAGCAGAGATTAAGAGTGACTTATCGCCACGGGGCAGCCGGATAATTTTGGACGCTCAGAAGTCGTCGCAAACATCCCTGGGGTGCTGAACATTGACAACCCGAAAACGGACGCAGCCCGATTTGTCGATGCCCGGTCAGCTTCGGAGCACGTATTCAGAAAAGATCACGTCTACCTCGGTCCAAATAGATGGTGGGGCTACCTAAAATTGATCAGGCACGCTTGGGCAGGCATTGACAAACGCCATGGGTTCACATCCCGTAGCCCCTCGAATCGGCGTGCTCCACAAATGACGGCTGTCCGGTGTGTTGACCGTCACAACAGAGTAGATCCCTGCTGCAACCATTGCAACCCATTGGGCGGATTTTTTGGTTGTCTCCTGGTTACATTCGCGTTACTGAAGTACGCTCCGTACTCACTCTCGGATCCGTACATTGCGTTCGAACGGAACCTTCGAACGGTGAGACACTCCGCGAACTCTTGCCCAGCACGACGCGACAACCTAGGCTCTCGGCCGGGCCCTGAGCACCCCGTCGGCATGACGATCGATGAGTTCCATTGCAGTGGAGGCATTTTGAAGTTCGTCCAGCACTCAGCGCGGACACGGAAGGTTTAGAAGCAGGTGGTTGTCATGAGATTCTCGTCAAACAGAACTGGTGGATCGCGATGCCCTCACTCACTGTCAGAATTGGTCGCACGACTCGAAATAATCTCGAACATCTTGCCAAGTCCAGGGGACAGACAGTCAGCCAGTTCGTCCGCGCCTTGATTGAGCAGTCAATCGCATGTGAAGGTGGTCCGAGCGACACGGACGTCTCTCGTCCGGTCGCCCCAGCAAGCGAGTAGCCCGATTCATTTCAATGGCTTTGCAATTGTGGCCAATCACCGAGGTGGAACTGATTCATATTCAGGCAGTCGTCACGACCACGACTGTTGAACGACTCGATGCACCGGTTCCGCACTTGACCAGGCCGAACGCAGCCTATAAAAGGCTGACCCGCGGAACGTTAGCAGCACTTCGAAATGCACTCCGCCTCGTTGTCGCACCGCAGCACCTGCGTTGGGTCCCCCAGGGCGCAAACGACGTCTCCCAGCTGCGACGAGACCCTCAGCGGAAATGGATCTCTCGACCACGATGAGCACCGTCCGACGAAGATGTTCGACGACGATCAATGCAAACCAGAAAGCGGCGGCCGCTGATGGCAGAATCGAACTGACAGTCGTTTGCCCACAACACTTTCGGTGCGTCCACCTCGGCCATCGGAGTCGCCGAAGAGCTGACCCGCTTCCGGATCTTGTGGACCGTCACCCACAGCACTTCCTCACGCCAAACACACCGCACGTTCTTCCTGCGGATCACCCAGCCAGCGACACGCGAATCTGCCCACGCCCGCCGGAGCCCCTTCGCTGGTCGGCTTTGGCGCAGTCCCGCAACCACTTCCAAAGATCGGCAACCGGATCGCCGGGGGTTCCTCGCTACTTTTCTGTCTTGGGTCGATCGCGGTTGACCAGCAAACTTGCACGCGAACCTCTCGGACGATCCGCGCCGCCCAGCGGCCGTCACCGAGTGCTGCGGTCACCGCGGCGAGAACACCAAGTCTGTTGAAGCACGACGACAGTGGTCGAGCGCAGAATCTTCCCGAGCGATCTCCTTGAGCGCAACCTTTTTCGAGCTCGTCCTCGGCGTGGATTTTCTGGAGTAAGGCATTTCGTTCTTGAGTTCTTCGAACCCTGTGGCGTCTCGGTCTCCACGCCGCCATACCGCTTACGCCAGTTGTAACGGGCGGGCACTGAACGACGTCGAGTGTCGGGCATATCCACGCTGTCAGTGTCTTGGGGGGCGAGTTCGCCGCCGTGACACAGTTTGCGGTGAATCCGTTCGGGCATGTGCCGTCGACTCCAGGCATGGGACAACACCTTTCATGCCCTTGATCAAGGCCAAAGGATTCGCACAACCGCCTTGACGTGGCAACGATTGAGTCGAAAACTGCTTGAATCAACACTATTCGACAATTTGTCAAACAGTGTCCGTTCGCGCCATCTCGGATGCCGTCCCTGCTTGGTGTCTCCACAAGCGGCATGAGCATCGACGACGAGTCGACCGAGCCGACGTCGCTACAGGGTACTCTTGCTACCCCTTAGACGAAAGTCGGTTTCCTTCGGGTCATCGAACCGCTGTAGTTCCGGAGAACCTACTGTCCCCGATCACGGTGCAGCCGGTCCCTGTGGAGGGCACAACGACGCCCGCAGATACCGGCATGCGAGGCGATCCGCCTGTCACGACTGGCGTGCTTCCGGATGAGTGAAGACAGACGCCGGCCCTGTCGCGTTCGATACAATCGTGCTCTGCCACTGTCGGAGTTCGCCCCGTAGAAGCAAACTTCTCCATCACGAACACAGTCGGCTTCGACATCGGTGGCGCGTATCGACCGTACGCCTCAAATCATGCATTAGTTCACCTGATCACCAGCCTCCCAATACTGCGCTCGAAGCTTGAACTTTTGCAGCTTGCCCGTGGCCGTGCGCGCAAGTTCATCTCTGAACTCCACCGACGTCGGCGCCTTGTAGCCCGCGAGCCGCGTTTTGCACCAGCGGATCAATTCAGCTTCCAGATCGGTGGTCGGTGCCGCATCTGTAGTAAGCACGACAAGCGCTTTGATTGTCTCACCCCATTTCTCGCTCGGTACCCCGATGACACACACTTCGGCGATCGCGGGATGTGAGAAGAGTGCGTCCTCCACCTCGATGGAGGAGACGTTCTCGCCGCCGGTGACGATGACATCTTTCTTGCGGTCGGAGATCGTGAGGTAGCCGTCCTCGGAAATATATCCACCATCCCCGGTGTGGAACCATCCGCCGGCCAACGCAGCCTCGGTCTCGAGTGGTTTCTCCCAATATCCCTCGAGAATCACGTTGGACTGGGCCAGCACCTCCCCCGCAGTCTCTGTCGATTCGTCGATCTTCAACCGGACGCCAAGGGCGGGTGCGCCTGCACGAGTGAGCTTCTGGGCACGGGCTTCCGCCGGAAGATCGTCCCATTCTGCTCGGCTCCGGTTGATCGTCAGAAGCGGTGAGGTCTCGGTCAAGCCATAGATTTGGATGAACTCCCACCCAAGCTCTTCCTGCAGGCGGACGACCGTTTTGGTTGGCGGTGGTGCCCCGCCGCCAACCATTCGGACCCGGTCACGTCCCGGTAGCTCGCCATCCCACGTGCGGGCCGCCTCGAGAACAGCAGCCGCAACCGCCGGGGCGCCGCACAAGATAGTGACGCCATGGTCTCGGACCCGTCGCAGTATCTCCGTTCCATCGATCTTCCGTAGCACGACGTGTTGAGCACCGACGCCGGTCATCGCGAACGGCATGCCCCAACCGTTCGCATGAAACATCGGCAGAGTGTGCAGATACACATCGCGGTCACTGATCTGCACATGCAGGCCGAGAGTCAGCGCGTTCACCCAGATGTTCCGGTGTGTGATCTGGACCCCTTTGGGTCGAGCGGTCGTCCCGGAGGTGTAGTTGATGGTCGCCGTAGCCCGCTCATCGTGCTCCCACGCCTGTGGCTCAATACCCGGACCCGCATAGAGGTCTTCGTCGTTTCCCAGAACGAACTTGTGCTCACATCGGACGCCGACCAAAGAATCCGCGAGTTCCGGATCCACGTAGAGCACGCGGGCCCCCGACTGATCGACAATGTATTGCACTTCGTCAGCGCTCAATCTGAAGTTGACAGGCACCAGCACCCGTCCCCAGCCGCTGACACCGTAATACGAGATGAGGAGACGACTGCTGTTCTTGCTGACGATCGCTACGCGTTCTCCCACCTCGATACCTAGTTCGTCGAGCTTGGCGGCCTGACGCTGCGCCAGACCCCTGACCTCCACGTAGGTCAGTCCACCAAGATCGGATTGGTGTGGCTCATCCACCACACCAATCCTCTCCCCGTACACAGAGACCGCACGGTCTAGAAAATCGTTGACACTGAACGGAACGAACATTGAAACCTCCCGATGACCGACCTGCTGCCTGACGGTTGAAACTCTCTCCCTCAACAGTTTCCTCGTCAATACATTTCAAACTCCTGAGGGTCCGAGCTCGCGATGGGTAAAAGCAAGGGCGGCAACGAATTAGCGAACTACGATTGCGAAACGCCATAGCCGCGGGACAGTTGGCGCCTCAGTTCGCCACAAACGACATCGAAGGAATCTCGAGCTCGGGTGGCAGGCTACATAAGTCTCGTCGACAAACAACCGAGATGGCTGCCGGACGAAACATCGTGTGACGCCCAGCAGTGTCCATCGATCCTTTGCACCCTGCCAAACGACCTTCGAGAACGGGGTTGCGGAAGGGTTCATCTCCACTCTGCTTCGATTGTCGATGCCGCGAGACGCGGGAATACTTGCCGGCGAGATTTCCTCTGCAAATTCTTATGCCGTCCACGTTAGTGCTTGCCCCAGCAAACTCAGTCCAGGAACCGGTTCCTGACGTGTGTACGGCCTAGCGCATTGCGTCGAGTGCGTGAGTGAGATCAGCTATAAGATCTACCGTGTCTTCCAAGCCCACTGATAGTCGAATCATAGAATCTGTAATGCCTCGCCGACCCAATTCCTCTGCGCTGAGCCCATGGTGTGACGTTGCAGTCGGCTGTGAAACCAAACTTTCCACTCCACCGAGGCTGGGGGCGAGTGAAAAGATCGATAGACGGTCGACGACCTGAGCGGCCGCGTGAGCGTCTCCGGCGACTTCGATGGTTAGCATGCCGCCGAAGCCACTCATCTGAGCGGACGCAAGTTCATGTCCCGGAAACGATTTCAGGCCCGGATAAAAGACCCGTGTCACGCGACGATCGGATTCAAGTTCGTCCGCGATCGCTTGGGCTGAGACGGTTTGAGCATTTACTCGAACTGCGAGAGTCCGCAGGCTTCTTGATAGCAGTGCAGCAGGTTCTGGCGCAATCGAAGTTCCGAAATTCTTTCGCCACGGCCAGATCGGATCTATCAGCTCCGCGTCACCGAGCAATAGACCTCCGGTAACGTCCGAGTGTCCACCAAGAGACTTCGTCGCAGAATACAACACAATATCAGCACCGAGAGCGTGGGGGAGCTGATTAACTGGTGAAGCAAATGTATTGTCGATGGCAACCAGAGCTCCAAAGCTGTGAGCGAGTGCAGACAACTTTGCGACGTCGAAGATTTCCAAACGGGGGTTGGTGGGTGTTTCAAAAAAGACTAGCCGCGTACCGCTCTCGAGAAGCCCCTCGAGCCGTTCAATCTCACTGCCCAACAAGAAATGTGCCGAAATTCCGAGAAGTGGAAGTTGATCGGTAAGCAATTCAAGCGTGCCTCCGTAAGCATCACCGATACATACGATCCCGGAACGACCATATGCAGCAAAAAGTGCGGTAATAGCTGCCATACCAGAGGAGAAGGCTAGCGCTTTTTCGACTCCCTCGATCGAGGCCATCGTTTCTTCCAGAGCGACGACGTTGGGATTTAGCCCCAACCTACTGTAGAGGCTTCCTTTCGTTCGACCTTCTACGACGTCAAGAAGTGCTGCAGTATTTTGGAAAGTAAAGGTAGTCGTATTGTAGATCGGTAAGTGCGGCGCTCCCAACCCATCCCGGGTGGTCGATGCGTGTATCGCTCGTGTAGATTGACCTCCAGTGGAGCTATCCATATTGTTCTCCGTTACGAATCATTGAAATTGCGGATCGGGCGACATCCCAAGGACAAACTCATCGTCATCGCCACCACCTCATCTGATGATATTCATATCAATCCCTAGAAACAGAGTATAGATTTATCAGGCGGATCTGACGAAGCCAATATAGAGTGTACATTCTCTCCAGCACTGTGCGAAGAAGATCTACTGTTTCTCCGAAAGTTGTTACGCCGAAAGGCTGCCACCCAACCGTAGTGCAGTTGTTACCGAATCGAACATTGTAGCCTTGATAGCCCCGAATGTACCGTTGTCCTTGTGAGATATATTTGAGACATATTCGAGGCTTGTAGGCAATAAATCGCCCTCAGATGCGGTCCCGTCGACCATTGCGATAGCCGCCGCGTCGGCCCCGCCGAATCGTCGGCCGGTCGTCATGGCTGTGATCGCAGCTTGAGGTGACAGCTTCGCCTGAATCAAAGCTGCCATACCGGTTGTGAACGGAATATTGATATCAACCTCTGGAAAACAGAAGTAGCCACGGTCTTCGCGCATGAAGCGGTAATCGTGTGCGATAGCAAACATGGAACCTGCGCCGAACGCGTGTCCATTCACTGCGGCAATGGTTGGCATAGGGAAAGTCAGAATCCTGCTAAACAGTCCCTGAATTTGTTCAACGTACCACTCGCCGCGGCCCTCGTTAGATTCGAGCCACTCTAGGTCGAGGCCGTTGGAATAGAATTTCCCACTGCCCACCGTCAGCAACGCCTTTGCGTTTGCTTCGACTTGGTCTAGGTTCGCGTTGACTGAGTCCAACCACTCCGGGGAAAAGCGATTCTCTCCGCCACCTAGGTTAAGCATTGCGACATTGTCTCGGAATTCAAGCGTTACAGTCACGTTTTCCTTCTTATCTTGATTTGAAATAGCGGTCATCGATCATCTCGCGTCCAAAGCCCCCGAACTCACCACATCCGCTTTCGAGAAGCTGCAGGCTTCCTATCAGGTTTCTATTTTCTCCTGAACAGAGCATTAACCGAGATAGAAATCATGCAACGGATTTACATCGATCGATCTTTAGAATCCCCGCCGGCTGAGATAATTTCAGAGATACGTTTACGATACTCCATTATCGATATGCCGAACTCTACAAAAATATCTTCTGGATCTGGCCCATCGAATGGCATCCATTTTTTATGAAAGTCGAGCAGAATCCTCTCCTGTTTGTTCAATTGCCTCTCCACCGTCAGGGCTCGTCGTATGAGAATACTACGAACTTACAATTATATTTCATTCGATTCAAAAGTCGATCGGCAGTACAACGTCAGACTTGCCAGGCTCGAATATCGGTTCTCTGTTCGGTAGTGTCTCTCACTGCCGCAGATTCAGTCGATGTCCTACCGTTCATTCGCCTCTCATTAGAAAACTGAGATATCAGTCTACCCTGCAATTTCGTAGCTCTTCATATCCGCCATCCAAATATCTGAGCGATCATTTATTCCATAGCATACAATCCACTAAAGTCCAATTTGTGTGGCACAGATTCATGAAAATAATCTGCCAAGCGCCATAGATCGCGTTGCCTTAATAGCGCCCTGAGAATAGATTTAGAGAACTGCGAGCGGATTCACCATCGAAGATGTTGACCCTCGCGTCTTGACAGGAGACATAATGAATAGGAATTCAGATCGCCCTATCACGACCAGTTCTTCAGTCTTGACATTTTCCAAGAGATGAGTTCCTGTCTCGGCGAGCATATGTTGGTGAATCAAGAAGGGCGCACCCTCCTTCTCTCCCGGCAAGACCTCGATGGCCCAGTTATCGGCTCCGACAACGGTCACTCGACGATCAGTGAGCCAGTGCGCGGCATCCCATCCAATGCCAGGGGAATCGTAGTTATAGCGATCGTTGTCAACGTTCCACAGCGCTCCGTACCCGGTGTGCAAAATTACGGCGTCTCCAGGACGCACCTCGACTTGCTGCCGTCCACACGCTTGTTCAAGATGCTCGGGAGTGATCACAAATCCTTCCGTGAGCCTCTCCGCGCCCACTACTCCTGCAATATCGAGGAGGACTCCACGCGAAACCCATGGTCGCACATTGTGAATTCCGAATTTGTTCAATCCCGCAGGCGCATAGAAATCCTTGTAGTGCACACCATTGTAATATCGTCCGCCGATACCGATGTGCCCAAACCCATCCAGATGGGTACCGATGTGATAGATCTGCGATACATGCTCTTCCATGTAGTTGAAATCATTAACCGGCCCGATGGTCATCGAGTCCATCTGCCCGTGCGCTGCCACCACCTGGCGGTACCAGCGCGCTCCTTCTTTGCCTGGCGGGGACCAGGTTGGCGATCGGAAGTCGAGGACGCGCGCCAACTCGACAACTCGCCCTTCCCTCACCAACTGAAGCGCGTCCAGCGTGCGCTCTGGAGTCAGTTCATTTCCGGTTCCAAGCTCATCGCCCACTCCGTAGCGTGAGGGCCACCATTGTGGGCTGTTCTCCCCTGTGCCGTCATAGACAGATGTACCAGTATTGACGAAGGGTTCAACATCGGCGCTTCCCTCGTCCGAAGAGTCGTTGTTGTCTACCACATCACAGGCCATGCACATGTTGCCTCCACTCAGAACCCTCGCGGTTCGCGCTACTTGGCATTGAACCCGTCCGCTCGAACGCAGCGGCGCCGTGCATGATGCTATCGGTCCTACTAACCATTGACAACCATTAATTTTTTGGCTGGATGATAGGTTGGCAGCCCACCGCACGGAACGCCCCGGGCTCAGTCCTTGCCGAAATCGACAACTAATCGGACAGTTGCTCCAGAGCACGCGCGTCGTGCGATGCCGGCACGGGAACGCACCAAAGTCCCATGCGGTTCCGGCCTGCGGGACCTGTCCGCAACTCGTGAGCTGCACTGATTGACCAAGTTCGGCCGCGTCTTCACACGCCTCTCATGCCCGCCAGCTTCCACCGCTGACAGGTGTCGGAGCACATGCGGCAGACTACTCGCCATTCTTTCGACAACTGCGCATTTCTTGGACGCAGCGGCGATCAACACTCGCAGCCCGACGAAAGATCGATGGGATCCCAGATGACAACCCAGCTCAAGCATCGCCCATCTGTTGCGCAATGCTCGACCTAAAGTAAACGGTTGGTTTCTGGTTGATTCTTGTGCATCCATCGCCGAGTGGAGGGTTCCAAGTCCGGAAATTGTACCCCGCGTGCGTGATTACCCTCAACGACACGAGCAAGACGTCGCCAATCGCGACGCGTCGGATGTATTGGTAGAGTAAATGGTTGCATGATCTTGAAGGGGCGGGCGCTTTCGCCGTAGCAACGAGCCCCAGAGGCGACTTGTCCCGCCGGAAGGCCTGCTCGATTCGGTCCTGAAAGCCCACTCTTGGAGAGAATTCCACAAGGAGTATCAATGTCCATCGATTTTAGCGCCGATGCCGGTGAAAGTTTCGGACGATGGATACTGGGCGATGACGATGAACTGATGAAGCACGTCACTTCGGTCAACGTCGCATGCGGGTTTCACGGTGGCGCCCCTAGTTGGATGCGCAATTCGGTGGAGCTGGCGAAAAGGTATGGTGTTGATCTGGGGGCACACCCAGGTTTCCTAGATTTCCTTGGATTCGGGCGGCAGAACCTTGCTGTGTCAGCCGAGGAAGTTATCGACATGTGCGTGTACCAGGTAGGTGCACTGATGGCTTTCGCCAAAAGCGCGGGCGTCCACCTCACACATGTCAAACCACACGGATCACTCAACATGATGATGAATCAAAACGCTGACTTGCTAGCGAAATTCGCCGACGCGATGCTCGCACTTCAGAGTGATCTGGACATTGTTGCCCTCGCGGGTCCCTCCGCGGAGATGTTGCGGGATCGCGGAGTTAGCGTTCGCGTCGAGGTTGTCGCAGACATGGAATATGACGACAACGGCGTGTGCATCAATGAACGCACGCCGTTGTGGAAAGATCCCCAGCACGTCGCCGCCCGCGCCATCGAGCTGGCCAGCGGTGTTTTGAAGACAGTCGGCGGCAACGAATTTGAGATCCAAGCGGACTCACTGTGCATTCATGGCAATCGCCCCAACGCGGTCGAAGTCGCGTTCGCGGTACGTGCTGGGCTGTCATCTGCTGGTCTCGAAGTCGTCGCTCCTCCGTTACAGTCGAATCCCACCAAGAATGCTCGACGGTGATCCTCAAACGCGACATACAACTCAGGTCGAGTCTGTCACGGATAAGCTTCGACCCGACCGGAGGTTCCGACTACACCGTTCGAGCGGGATAATCGTGTGAGTCGAGCAGTTCTGCGCGCTTCCTTTCGGTTCAATGACGTTTCCGGCCTCTGCACTAAGCGCTCGCTGGGGGGCTGGCAACAGGCGCTACTACTTCGACGCCGAAACGAGGCTTGATCCGCAGACCGAACGCGTCAAGAGTGAGCGCCGCGTAGCGAACGTCACGCCTCATATGCTTGCCGAACGCGGTCCGACCTGACTGGTGACCGATCGCCACAATCGCCGCGCAACTCAGTACCCCTTCCTCGTGTGAGTGCCCGGCGATGACGGGCCGAATCAGACCTTCCGGATACAACGACGACGTCCAGATACCGAAGGTCGCGTCGACCGCATCCGGAAACAACTCGCCACGGCGCTCACACACCACATGGCAACTTCGCCAGGTCCTTCGGTGATCGGCAGATAGTCGCCGCAGGGAGCACAGAAAACGGATATTGAAGGGACGACGACTGGTGTGCCGGAGACCACATAGTGAGGGCAAGCGAATCGGTCGTATCTAGGGCGCGCGCGGCGCATCATCCCCTCCGTATTCGCCCTCCTGAACCAACCGACGTCGCGGTTTCTCCGACGCGATCGTTGTGGGAGTGGTCAGCGAACTGCTTCCGGTAGGCGGAAGGTGCGGTCGCAAACGCGGATGTGAAGTTCTGTCGAAAGGTCACCGTGCTTCCGAACCCACACGCCAGCGCAATTGCGTCAATGCTCCAACCGGTCGTCTCCAGGAGAACTCGCGCCTCGCTCAGTCGTTGCTGGAGAATCCAGCGTGCCGGAGTGGTTCCCGTGACAAGACGGAACTGCCGTATGAAGTTTCGTCGACTCATCCGCGCCTGACCTGCGAGGCGGTCGACAGACAGCGGCTCGTCCAGGCGTCCGAGCGCCCATTCCAGCACGTCTGCAACAGCTGTGTCGCCCGCAGGTTCCGCAAGCGGTCTCTCGATGTACTGGGCCTGACCACCCTCTCGATGCGGCGCGACGACCAGGTTTCTCGCCACGCGGGTGGCAACTGCGGATCCGAGGTGCTTGCGCACAAGGTGCAGACAAGCATCGACCGACGACACCGTCCCCGCGGACGTCATCACGTCGCCGTGGTCGATATAGAGCACCGACTCGTCCAAGCGGATACTTGGATGGTTTTTGGCGAGCGCGGGCATCATCTCCCAGTGCGTGACGGCCGAGCGACCATGGAGGAGTCCGGCGTCGGCGACGGCAAAAGCGCCGAGACACAACCCCACGATCGGGGTGCCGCGAGCGTGCGCCCGGCACAGCTTGGCTCGCAATGACTCGCTGATCGGTGAAAGTGGTAGCGGCCAGGAAGGGATGATCACGATGTCGGCCCAATCGAGTGTCCGCGGTCCCGCCACATCGCCGACCGAGTATCCCTCGACGGTCCGAACCGCGCCCGAGCGATCGGACCACAACCTGGTTTCCCAGTCAGGTGCGAGCCCGAGCCTGCCCACCTCACCGAACACCATCAACGGCGCTGCGAGATGAAACATCGTGATGCTGTCGAACGCATAGACGGCGATTCGCATTTGGTCTCTTCCACATCATGGCGCAAAGTCATCGAAAGTATGCACCCGTGCCACTCACGGATGCATAGACACCTACCGAACAATGGAAGACGACCGTCAGGATCGCCGATACGAAACCGAACCCGACCGACCTTCCAGGAGTGATGAAAGTGCCTACACCTCGCCGTGCCCTTATCGTCGTCGACGTACAGCAGGAATACTTCGACGGTCCACTGCAGATCCAGTACCCGCCGCGTGAGGAGTCATTGGCCAACATCCTCAGCGCCGTCAAGGTCGCTCGCGCGAATGACCTTCCCGTCGTCGTCGTGCAACATCGGATGCCCGAGGGCGCCCCGGTCTTTGTCGAAGGTACGCCCGGATGGTCACTTCACCCAGCGCTCGAGGATCACCTCGATCCGAAAACCAAGCGCATCCACAAGCAGTACGCGAGCGTCTTCGCCGGCACCGATACAGCCGATTGGCTGCACGCGAAAGACATCGACACCATCACGATCGTCGGGTACATGACCAACAATTGCGACCTCGGCACCGCCGTGGAAGCGGAAGCTCTCGGGTTCGCCGCCGAGATTTTGTCAGATGCCAGCGGTGCGATCCATCTGGCCAACGAAGCAGGTCAGGTATCGGCGCAGTCCCTGCACGAGACCCTCATGATTCTTTTGCATTCGAACTTCGCTGCCGTCGCAACAACAAGCGCATGGGTCGACGCCGTAGATTCCGGAACGAGTTTGCCCAAGAGCAATCTTGTCGTCTCAGCCATCCAAGGACGCGAATCAACCTCCAACTGACTGCTCAACACCACCACGAAGACAATAGATTCGAACATTCCAGATCTGCGCCGGTGCCGACCAAATCGATCGGCACCGGCCAGTATTACGACGCCCATCGGATGCTTAACGCACAATTCGTCGCGGAACCGATCGATACTCGAGACTTACAGACCGCCTCCCGTCGTGATCAACCTCGTCAACGGACGCCGCCAGGAGGTCTCCGATGCCGTTTTCGCCCATCCTCGCCAGGGAGGCATCCCCCTTCACGGGCTCCATCGCCACCCCTCCAGACCAGGAATTATCACCGCACGGGCGAGGACAATAGCCGCTTCGGTCGCGGCCTCGGCGCTGAACCTCATGTACTGCGAGGGCTGCGAAACTCGGCCCGTCGACGAACAACAGTGCGACCTCAATTCTTGGAAATCGCATTGCAATCTCTCGCACAACATCGACGTCGGAATTGTCGCCGGAGATACAGACTTTCTCCCAGTTACCGTTTAGGTGGTCCTGAACGACGGGCCGCTAGCGTGCCAGATGCCGTCCGAGTCGTGATGAGCGGAGACTGCGGTGAACGAGACGATCGGACGGTTGAGAGCGCGCACAGTTCACGACTCTCGCTCAAGGAGCAGCTCGCCACCTGGAACTATCTGGCCCACGACATCAGTTGTACAGACGCATTCGGGGCAGACATTCGTCGCGTAGTCACCACCGCGAAGTCCCTGCAAAAGTCTGTAGGGGCACATGCGCGTTCGATACGACAACATGTTTACCGGGCAGGGCGCCGAAACGCGCCCAATTCAAGGTCTTGGAACACGTCTTCGGACAGGCTAGTCCTGCCCAGCCTGAGACCCCACGCAATGCCCGCACCTGAAAACCGCTGCCTCGAGACACCTTGACCCGTCTTATGCGGATTCAGCCGGGAGTCGTCCGGTCATTCCGCGGCGGTTTTGTCCTGCTTGCGGGTATACGCACGATTGGCCCGCTGCCTTGCACCACATCGTTCGGAGCACCACTGGCGCCTCGCGTGCGTTCGTATCATGAATCGATCGCACGGTGGGGATGCGCAGCGTGCGATGCGATGCGCAACCGGACCGGTCAACAGTGCCGCGGCGTCCTCGGCTATCTGCGCCATTGCGTGATCGACGAGCTGGGTGATGGGATGCCTCGGGACCCGGGACAACCCTTCATCAGATGTGTATCGCAACAGTGCCGCACTGGGCACTGCAGTCAAGGCACGGTTGAGGCCCTCCAATGACCCGGGATTCGGCGCGATGCCTTCAGTATGCGCCGCCAACGCACTCCGAAGGTGCTCTCTCAGACCAGTCAGCTGTAGCTGGCAATAGGCCAGCAGCCCCGCTCCTTCGGGTGCGAGATCGTGGCTGACAAGCCATGCGGTGGCGCCTTCCGGACTGTTGAGCTCGTCCATCCGTTGTCCACCCGGGAGCGTGACGATGCTGTTGGCCAGCGCCAAGCACGGATGTTCGGCGGCGCCGGGAGCTGAGGGCAGTGGGACCGTCATCATATCACTCACGGTATCAGTTGCGATTTGCCGTGATAAGCCTTACGGTGGGATATCACGCTAAAATGTAGATTATTCCGTGACCAATGAGGTAGTTCATGAAAAGTCCACACGGTTCCGGCACCGCCCCCTTCGTTCTGTCAGTGCTCGACAATGCATTCACCGGGGTCGGCCACTCGGTACAAGAAACCTTCCAAGAAATGATTGCACTCGCGCAGTTGGCAGACCGGCGTGGTTTCCAGCGGTTCTGGATGTCCGAACATCACGCAATGCCCGGTGCCGCCATCCCTTCCCCGCAGCTCATGGTGGCGCGGCTCATCGGCGAGACGAAGCACATCAGGCTCGGAGCAGGCGGGATCATGCTGCCCAACCACGTACCCCTGGTTGTTGCCGAGCAAATCGGCATGCTCGACGCGCTCGCCCCGGGACGGATCGATCTCGGCCTGGGGCGAGCTCCGGGTACCGATGCAGCAACCGCAGCGGCCCTCCGCCGTCATCCCACCGCGAACGACGAATTTCCCGCACAAGTCGCAGAATTACTGGGATTCCTGGGAAACAACTTCCCGCAGGATCATCCTTATCGGGATGTGCCTGCGGTGCCGGGCCCTTGGCAAGCGGAGCGGAACAGGGTCCCACAGTCGACGACCACCGCCGATATCTGGATTCTCGGATCATCAACTTACTCCGCGCAACTTGCCGCCCGACTAGGCCGACCATATGCCTTCGCTCTACAGTTCGGCAGCGCCGACATCCTGAGTGCTATGCAGATCTACCGCCAGAACTTCCGACCCTCACAATTCCTGAACGAACCCTACAGCCTGGTCAGCATCGGGGCGATTGCCGATGAGGATCCCGCCGAAGCGCGGCGTCAGGCCACTTCCGGCGCCATGGCAATGCTGAGAATGTTCCAGCGCAAGTCCTTCTCCCTGCTCGCTCCCGAGGAAGTGGAAGCCTTCCAGGCCAACGCCCACGAGCGAGCCGTGATCGAGGAATATACCGATCGGACACTCCACGGAACCGCCGCCGAGGTCGCGGGCAGCTTGGAGAACCTTCACAAACAAACCGATGTCGACGAGGTGATGTTGGTCGTTGGGGGATATTCGCGCCGTGCCCAAGCACACACAGTAGAACTGATCGCGGATCACTACGGCATGCCCACCAACTGAGGAGTGCAGTAACTTGCCGGCACACGCCCTATCACCACCGACCGTCTTTTGAGATCGCCACCGCGGAGTCACAATTCGTGCCGCATGCATGTCCGGCTGCCCGGAGCTTAGAGAGGGCGTCGGTGACCGTTTCAATGGTCCGACTATCGAGCACCCCGCCGATGTGCTGCTCAAGTTCGCGGTCAAAAACGGTCGCGGCTGATCGAGGATTCGTTGTCCGGGTAGTAGCGGGCGGCCTCGATGCGATCGACCACCTTGCTGGCGCCGCCGACGGTGATAGCGAACTCCGCAGCGACATCCTGGCCGCGAATGCTGTCGTGTCGGGCCAAAAACTGTGAGGTCTCAAACCCGGTCAACTGGAGGCCGCATTCAGCGCGCAAGGCGATGGCGCTCCACAGTTCAATCTCGTAGCGGATCAGGTTGTCGTACAGCGACTTCAGTCGATCGTCATCACTATTTCCGTTAGTCCGTTGGTGGTGGCGCTGGCGGATAGCAGTGCTTGGCTGGTGCCGAAGCATTCTGTTCAAAACCAGTCGGCGACGCCGTTGGCTGAAACGATCCTGTCAATTCGACCGAGAAATTTACAAATATTAGAGCGACCGCTGCGGACGCCCCGTCGGCGTGATCTTCGCCCACTTTTCGAGTCCCTGAGTGCGCACGGCCCAGTATTGCACCTGTCCGCGGGATGTCCGTGGAGTACGTCGAATGCGGAGACTGTGGATGGTAGTGGCCAATCGTCAACACGTAGCGAAGGTCCCGGGTCAGGTTGCGGCATTTGACCGAGTACTTTCGGCTTGGAACACCAAACTCCCGCTGTCGAAGGCAAACCTAGTGGCACGACGTGCGGGCTGGTATCGGTACGCGACAGTGGCAAGCATGCCGGGCCGGTCGCCTTGAGAGATCGACGTATGCCATTCTTCGTCAGACACCCCCGATCCCGGCGATACTTAATCCTTCGAGATCCGAGATGCTTCAGCGTGTTGAATGTTTCTGACCCCAAAAAAGAGATCTTCGGCTTCCGGATCCGCCGAGAACAGCCACATTTCGACCATCTCCCCTTCGACGATGCGCAGCAAGTCGAGCTCGGAAGTAGCCGTGGACAATTTGAATATTTCTCTCGGTCAAGGAATTTCAGCCATCGTAGATTCCTTGCATTCAAGCGACGGCATCCGAACAGCCCCGCAGGGGATTGCGGATGTTCGTGGCAAGAGTTCGCTGATCGACAACCGCGGTCGACGCGTGGTCCTCACCGCTCGCAAGTCGTCGCCGAGATGGACGTTCGCACCGACGTGCCAAGCTAGAGAAAACCCTGCCCACGGACATGCGACAGATGGCGCGCAATCTCGTCGACAAACTCCTCTACATGACTCGCCGGCTGCTCGATCTGGAATTGGGATACCTGAGTCTGGACCGAGCGAGCTCGACACTGTCTACCGGTGAACGCCAACGGGTCCAGCTAGCCCGCGCAGTGCGAAATCAAACCACCGGGGTGCTCTATGTCCTCGACGAACCGTCTATAGGTCTGCACCCGTCCAACGTGGAAGGTCTGCTCTCAGTCATGCGAGATCTATTGCGCGACGGCAATTCTGTGGTCTGCGTCGATCAAGAGGTCCAGGTCTTGCGCGAAGCCGAGTGGCTCATCGACATGGGACCAGGCTCCGGCAGTGATGGCGGTCGCGTACTGGCCACAGGCACTCCTACTGACCTCGGAGATAACCCCGCGTCGCTGCTCGGTGGATTTCTCGCTGGCCACGAATCCGCTGTCGTTCGCGACCGCGCATCCGCGGCAGACATGTTCGACCTGGCCGCATCCGCTTATCGACCCGACCACTCCACACCGTCCATGCTGTGGAGACTGGCATCCCGAAGGGTCGAGTGACCGTCGTGACCGTCGTGACCGGTGTCTCCGGTTCGGGCAAGACCACCCTCATCCTGGAGAGCCTCGTTCCCGCACTCGCCGCGTACGCCTCCGGTCGACCGTTACCTACCCATGTGTCCGTCTTGGACGCGGCGGAGATCGCCCGCGTCGACTTGGTAGATGCCGCCCCTATCGGTGTCAATGTCCGCTCCACCGTCGCTACCTACAGCGGCGTCCTCGACAATCTGCGCCGCGCCTACGCCGCAACGCCAGCTGCGATCGAACGCAAGCTGACCGCCGGGGACTTTTCCTACAACACCGGCTCGCTGCGCTGCCCCCGCTGCGAGGGCACCGGCCAGGTCTCTCTCGACATGCAGTTCTTACCCGACATCGATATCGACTGCACCGACTACGCGGGCACCCGATACGGCACCTGCCGCTGGCGATATTCTGCGTCCCACTTCGGGCGCAGCGGCCGACGACGAAATCTCCCTGCCTGACCTCCTCACCCGCACCGTAGCCGAAGCCCTCGAACTCACCGCCGATATCCGTAGCGTCTACACCCGCCTGCAGACCATCATCGACCTCGGCCTCGGCTACCTCACTCTTGGAGAGGCCACCCCCGCACTCTCCGGAGGCGAAGCTCAACGACTAAAACTCGCCACAGAACTCAGCCGCAACCACACCGACACCCTGTTCATCTTCGACGAACCCAGCGTCGGCCCGCACCCCCTCGATATCCGCACCCTGCTCCGAGTAATCGAACGCCTCAACAGCAACGGCGCCACCGTCATCATCATCGAACACGACCTCGACATGATCGCCAACGCCGACTACATCGTCGACATGGGGCCCGGCGGCGGCAGCGCAGGTGGCCGCATCGTCGCCACTGGAACCCCGAACGACATTGCCCACAACCCCGATAGCATCACCGGTCGCTACCTAGCCAAGCATCTGACGAGTTCGACGGCGTAAGCGCGACAGCGGTCACCCGGGCTTCCTGGTGAATCGCTCGGTCCGAGCTATCGTTAGCCGTGATGAGGCGAGACGATCCGATCGGAGACATCGAACGGTAAGAACAAAACATCACTGACCGGCAACGCCTCCTTCGCACTCATCGACGGCGGCCATCTCGGGCGAAACCGACTGATGTGGCTACAACGCGGATGGTCGGCACTGTTCGAGAAACTCGCCGCATCCGCTTTATCTCCTGCAGATGACCTGACACCACCAAATCCCGTAACACCTCTGCAGGATGAGACATCGATGACGACCGAGTCCGTTACAAGGCGGACACAGCTAACAGTTCTTCGAACCGGCTAGCACCTCACGTAGAGTAATCACGACAAGACGACCTCAAGTCATTCATGAACACCGTTGGGCAAGTGAGCATCTGGGCACCAGGAGGATGCGCGCGGTAGCGAATTCGAACTAAAACTCGCGATCCAATCCTTTTGACAGGTATCCTCCTCGTACGCACAACCAGGCCTTGTTTCATCGCACACCAGCGGATTCTGCAGGGACTGTTCAATAATCGGTGGTTCGGTCGGCAAGCTGAGTGAATGCTCGACGAATAGGTGCCAAGATGACGACGCTGGAAGATGTGACGAATAAGAGGCCCGAGCTGCCCTCCTCAAACGCGTCAGCGGCCGACTTCCAATTCGGGGCACCAGCTGAATTGAATACACCGCTCGAAGCAGCAATTGGAGAGGAGTGAGAGTGTCGTCAATCGAACTTGTTCAACCGGCTGAAAAAATCCGAAAGAACCTGGATGAAGCTCGGCGAGAAGGTCAACGTCTACTAGAAGCACGCCTCCAAGAAGATCTGATTGAGTTCAGAGAGCGTTACCTGACGTGGGAGCGCAGGACTATCGCAGTCCTGGATGCGGGTTTCAGATCCACAGGGTTAATGACGACTAGTCCCAAAGACGAATTTACCGGGACTACGGTATCACTGTGGGACTTGAAGGTCTCAATGACTGTCATTCCGCGAGATCGCCTCCCTGAAGTAATGGAGGATATTCGTGAGAAGATCCGCGTTCTTCAGGCTGTTCACGAACAGCTGGACATCTGTGACGGTCCCAGCATTGCCACCGAAATGCTCTCTCCCTCCGATACTGCGCCGATCTTCCTCGTATATGGCCGTGGTAAAGAGCGCCATGAAATCGTTCGCAGGTTTCTGCAGAAAACTACGGATCGCTCCGTCATTGTTCTGGCAGAGCAACCCGATCATGGGCGTTACCTGCTCGAAAAGTTGCTCTCTAACGGACAAGAGGTAGGCTTTGTGGTCCTCCTCCTTACGCCCGACGATGCAGGCGGACTATCCGGCGAAGACCCTCGGCCGCGCGCACGGCAAAACGTAGTTTTCGAACTTGGGTTCTTCATTGCTCTTCTCGGCCGCGATCGGGTCGCCGCTTTGAATGATCCGAGCGTCGAACTACCTACTGCTGTTTCGGGCGTTACGTACATCCCCTTGCAAGGCGATTCCTGGCAGATCGAACTAGCGCGAGATTTGAAGGCAGCCGGAATCGCTGTCTCGCGCGATCCTGCTCTGTGGATTACAGAAACGCGTAGATGAGATTGCTATGTTCGGAAACTCTCTCCCGGTCCCGTCTGCTCGTTTACCCAGTCACCTCCCTGAGCAATCTGCGGAGATACATGACTGGTCTCGGCATGATAAACGTCGGTGGCGAACTGCTCGGAGGGAAACTTCCAGTTGCAATCGTAGACCCTTTGCCTGAGCGCCCTTTCCGGCAGGAAGAAGTCTCGTTGTCTGCGGCGGATTCGACCGCAGCCACTCCGACAGGTACTCGTGTGCGGCTTCCAACAACCACCCGCATCACACTTTCCCGCAATCCCTGGCATATTCTTCCTGTTCGCCCCTGACCGCTTCACTTCGTCGATTCCGGCCATGGTGGAACGCGAAACCCATTGGATGTTGATCCAGGACAGGCGGATTGAAACGGCCGGGGAAGACCTCGCCGCCCAGGCAAGGGATGAGATCTGGTCCAACGAAGAATATCTTGCAGCGCTGTTACAACGTCAGGTCGCTGACCGCGACGAATCCGACGGTGCCATCCCGCGGATCCGCACCGCCCTTTTCCGGCGGTGACATCTCTCAATCTGATCTGGAGACCGTAGCTACCGGTATGCGGGCAAGCGATGCATCATCCCGCAATCCGATCGACATGCGTTCCTCCTTATCAGGACACAAGGCGTGTCCCGAAATGCGTTAGTTGACTGGCCAATTCCGTCGACAGATCGATATTTAGGCATATACGGACGTTCAATCTCGATGCGTATCAACGGAAACGAAGTCGGCGTTCCACTGACCGCCTGCGCGGGAAATCACGGAACGATGGACGGTCCCACGGCCACCGCCTCCCTATGGCTACATTGATGCGAATCGAGAATCAGTAGCCGAGAAACTAGGGGTGCGGGCGGCAACGCTGATGAACAGAACCCACCTCCGCCGACCTCGTCTCAATAGAATTTGCTTGTGCAATCATCCGTCACACGGCGATTGTGACGATGTCTGGCCGCCGGACGTGCCCGGAACCTCGTCAAATCTCCGATGCCGTCAGCACGACTGCGGTCACGATTGAGTTCGGGACCACAATGCTTGAAGGACGCTTCTCAGTCCGCTATTTCGTGCTGATACGCAAGGAACTTGCCGTCGAAGGTGACAACAACACGATCGCCCTCGTCGTGGAACCGACGCTCGACAGTGAGATTGAAGTTGATGGCGCTCATGATTCCATCTCCGAAGTCCTCATGGATCATTTCCTTGATAGCGGGTCCGTACAGGTTGAGCGCTTCATAGAAGCGGTAGATCGTGGGATCACTCGGAAGCGAGTTCGTGCGGACGCCACGGTAGGGGTGGGTCTGCAAGGACTCGACCACGGCATCATCGAGGTCAAGCGATCCGCCGATCGTTTCGGCGTCGGATGCGGTCATCGGGTGCTGTCCTTGGAGGGCCGCGATTGTCCACGCTGTCGGCTTGCCGATCTCCTCGGCAAGCGATCTCCACGTTCTACCCTTCCTCACTCGTTGAGAGGCCACCTCCTGTGCGGCTTGCTCTTTGCTCAGAATGATTGGCATGTGCACCCTTTCCGGGACGTGGTGGTCAGAACTGCTTGGTTAAGTCGATTGTTCTAGGCCGAGCCGTAATAGTCGTTCCCGCGCGAGAATTCGACAAATGTGCACGCCACATCGCCGACGCTCCATGCGTCATGGCCGGGAGGCAGCAGCATCGCGCTGCCCGCCGGGAATTCGAGGTACGCGCCATCGGTCATCTGAACGCCGAGTGTTCCGGCAGTGACGAACGCGACGTGCGGGAGTTCACATAGATCCGTACCGGCGTAGCTTTTGAGATCCTCGGACCACTTTGCGCCGATATCGAAAGTCACTTCGGTAACAGTGACTCCGTCGAGTTCTGCGCTGCGCTTACTGATCCGACCGTGAGCATCGGAGGCAAGGACGGTAAGGTCCGCAGCTTGCATATCGGGGTTGTAGGCCATGAGAGCTCCTTGTTGTGAACAGTTGGGGGGGTTCACAGTTCAGCACAGGCGAGTCAACGATGGGAGTCGAGAACGCGCACGATGACCGCGTAAAACGCGCACATTCATCAGAGAATGCATCGTTGACCGGTCTGTAACAGAACTGGCACAACACATTAACGTCGTCTGCGTACGCTCATTGCCTACTCTGACGGGAGAACGATGAAATGCAGTGAATCGATTGCAGTGCAACGGATTATCCACTCCATCGATCAACCGGCGTGGATTATGGATGGACTCGGCCGAATCACAACGATCAACGCGGCGGCATTGTCGGCGATGGGCTACGCCGGTGACGCCAGCGTAATCGGACAAAACAGTCATAGGTTGTTCCACCACTCCCATGTGGACGGGTCCGACTACCAGCAGACCGACTGCCCACTGTTCCATCGATCCCCAATCGGGAATACTCGGCGTGGTACCGAGTGGTTCATCAACAGGGCGGGTTCCATCATCCCGGTTCAGTGGTCGACGACCACTTTGGATGCAGATTCGACAGAGTCGAGGATGATCACGTTAAGCATTCTCGCGCGTCACACCCCGACGGCGATCACGCACGCGGGACGCCGATCGATCTTGCACAAGAAGCAGGTCTACGGCAACGCATGTCGGATAATCGCAGTCACGTCAGACAACCCAGAGTTGACGCCTGCAAAGATCGCCGCTCAACTACACGTCTCGCTCCGCTACCTACAGGCCGCCTTCACTGAAGCAGGGGAATCTCCGGCACAACGGATCCGAATCGCTCGCCTCGAACGGGCACTGAACCTGCTCGAATCCGGATTCGGAGTCAGGGAGGCTGGAGAACAGGCCGGATTCTCCGAGCCTTCAACCTTTCGCCGGCTTTTCCATCAGCATTTCGGCGTTACCCCGGTAGAGCGACGGCGACCCTGAATCTCCGCTGCCGACTCCATAAGGCGCGAAAACGGACATCGCGGACGTCCCCTGCCCACAGACCAGACATCCCCGAGCGGTTTATTTCATGTCAGGGCAGGCTATTCGGTCGTGGTTTCCTGCTGGGTCCTTGCGACGGCCGAAACAGGGTTTGAGACTCCTGAGGCTGCACCGTTGGAGCGGACACACCTGATGATGGTTCCAGTGAAGATCCAGGAAGGCTGTCGAGGGGACAACAGTCTCGGCACCCGGAGGAGTTTCCGGAAAGATGTGGTCGCGCTGTACCGCGCGGGTCGACGGTAAACGCACCTACCGGCAATGACTGCATCGCCGGGCATAAATGGTGAGATGCTGCGGATGTGGGTCCGTAAGGATGCTGCCCGCGAGACGCCCGAAGGACGACGGCACAGCCAGTGGGAGACCGAATCGGACGAGCTCGCACGGCTGCGGCAGAGAACGCCCAGCTGCGAGGTGCGGAAAACCAATTCTGGGCCGGGCAACCGCGTATTTCACAACCGGAGGTGAAGGTGAAGAAAGAAGACTTCGCAGCTGCATTGTCACCGCACGATCTACCGACCTCGAATCGACCGGATCCCCACCGGGGCGGCAGACCTCGGCGAAAGCTGCTGCGCTGTACTGCGCGGTTTGTCGCCGGCGGCTCTCACGTCGTCGAGGTGCCTATCGCTTTCGCGGGCTTCGACGTCAAAGCTGCTCCGCAGTGGTCGTCGTAGTCGAAGCGAAAAACCGACACGGGTTCGGTGACGATGGGCACCACGTGACCGACCCACAGGCAGCTGCTGATTCGGGCGGCTTCCACTTGCGCCGCCGAAGACGCTGAGAAGCAGGACCAGCTCACGCGCCTAGCCGAGGCGGCGACCAGTGACGATTCGGCTTTCGTCTTCACTATCGATGCTCCGTTACGCGAAGTGTGCGCGACGGGCAAGAAAGTTGGTTGTCGTGACGGAGTACGTCGATCTCTTCACCATTCCGATGTGCATATCACTGGAGGAGTTTCCAGAGACGATGGATGCGAACTCGATGGTCCAGTCGGGCTCGACGATCTTCATACGCCAAAACAGTGCAGTGCCGACCATAGTGTCGCACTGGTGGGAAATCGGCGATCGGGCGACCATCTCGATCTCCCCGACCCGGCTCGCACTCACCGCGCACCCTCATCCTTGGCGGAGGGTGTTCACACCCCCGCCGACTGCACCTTCGACCATCCCTGGCGGTGCCTGTTGAAAGTCCTCCGTCCACTCCCCGATGACTGATCCGTGCCCGGGGAGGCCGTCGAATTTCGTTCATGTTCAGACATTCATCACGGACACGGTTGTTGAATGGCTCTGCGTAGCCGTTCAACGGCGGAACAGGTGCCTGCTTTCCAGATCGAATCCCAATTATCTGGGCGGACATAGTATCTCCCTACATTAGTCGCTTCGACAGCGTAGAAAGTTCCCGCACTACGACGTGAAAACAGTTCGCAGCCTGGAGGTGTATTTTCGACTACATCTGGTAGTAGCCTGATCTCAACGACCCTGTTTACGTAGCCGATAGTCGACGCGCGTCGCAGGCACCGGATGCACCCGGAATAATGGAGACTAAGTGAACAAGTTGAAACGCGCCGCGCAGGACCGCGCACCGAAGTACGCCGGGGTTCGGCGGTATGTTTCGGCTTCAGTCCTCATTTCCTGCATAGTTGTTTCGACAGTCGCGATTCTTGTCGGTTCCGAATCCTATTTCGCTGCAGGAGTATCCGATCCGGGACGCGCCGCCACGCTTCTCTACGCGTTGCTTCGTTTGGCGGCGATGACGGCGGGCAGTTTGACCCTTGGATCCCTCTTTTTCGCCGTTTTTGTCACTCCCCCAACCTCTCAGTGGAAGGTCAACACAGACGGATACGCAGGACTCCTCGTCGCCGAACGTGCGTCCGCGATTTGGTTCATTGCAGCCGTTGCGTTGGTGCCGGTATCGTCAGCAGATTCAGCCGGGATCACGGTAGGCGAAGCTTTTCGTCGCGGCGCCGTATGGACATTGGTGGAAGCCACCGAGAAACCCAAAGCCTGGGTTGTCGTCGCAGTCCTCGCTGCCATTGTGGCTCTGGGAACCCGCGTGGCCCTTTCATGGAACTCACTGCTAGGGCTAGCAGGATTGTCTTCGATCGCAGTCTTGCCGCCAGCGCTGGTAGGTAACGCGGGAGAAGGACCGAACCACGATCTGGCGACCGGTGCCGTGATGGTGTTTACCGTTGCCATCTCACTAATGACGGGCCTAAGTTGGTCTACGTTCGCACACGTCAGGCGAAGCGGCGACCATAGATCTCTAATTCTCAAGAGATATTGGATAGCAATGACTGTCGCAGTTGTTGCTTCAGCACTCACCGCAATAGTACTGGGTTGGATTCTGATTCCGCGGTCCCTCATCTTCACCACGCTGTACGGCCAACTTGCTGTCGCATCCGCAGTCATACTTTTCCTGGTCGGTGTGTCAGTGCAGTCGTTCAGTCGGCCCAAATCTCCGTTCTTACAATCAACAGAGCAGATCAGCCGAATTCTGGGCATGCTGTTCGTATCGGTCATTAGCCTATCGACAATCCTTCTTGCGATGTCGATCCAGCCCGCAGCAGCTTTTGGTACACGCCCTTTCACTGCAACGGATATATTGCTTGGATTCGACCTTCCCGAGTCGCCAAACATGTGGCGATTTTTGACTTTGTGGCGGTTCGATTTCGTGCTGGGAACCGCATCCATAGTGCTCGTCATCCTGTATCTCTGGGGGTACATCCGCTTACGCAGGCGTGGCGATCAGTGGTCGTCGTGGCGCACCGTCGCATGGATATTGGGGTGCGTAGTGCTGCTGTTGACCACATCGTCGGGTTTTGCTGCCTATGGGTACGGCATGTTTAGCGTACACATGGCTACGCACATGGCTTTTAATATGTTCATCCCGGTTTTGCTAGTGCTAGGGGCCCCAGTCACACTCGCCCTTCGTGCCATCCCTGCCGTCGGTCGGAACAAACCGCCAGGCATGCGCGAATGGATCCTGACACTGATGCAATCCAAGTTTACGCGAACACTCAGCAGCCCGGGCGTAGCGATCGGTATATTTGTCGCCTCGCTGTATGGTCTCTACTTTTCCTCCCTGTTCGATCAACTGGTGAGATTTCACTGGGGACATGTTCTCATGAACATTCATTTTCTCATTACCGGCTATCTATTCTACTGGGCGGTCATTGGAATTGATCCCGGCTCAAAGAAGCTCCCCTATCTAGGTCGCCTGGGTATGTTGTTTGCTATTATGCCGTTTCACGCATTTTTCGGAATCGCGGTAATGTCAATGAACCAGATCATAGGCGGCGAATTTTATAGTCAACTATATATTGAACTGGAGTGGATGACCGATCCTGAGCGAGATCAGTGGATTGGAGGAGCTATTGCATGGGGATCGAGCGAAATCCCTATCCTTATCGTCGTTGGCGCACTGCTGTCCCAATGGTCCAAGCAGGACCGGCTGACAGCGAAACGAACTGACCGCCACAACGACGAATATGACGACTCCGATTTTGATGCCTACAACGCAATGCTGAAACAGCTTTCGCAAGATCGGCGATGACTTCAGCCTCTTTCATCAGAGGACACTGCCGGATTCCACTTCTCCGGATTCGTTTTCTTTCCTTTCCTGGCACCAGGATTCATCATTAATAGCTCGGTAAGGGCAACGCATCCAGCCCTACCAACGCTGCCGTGCCCGGTCCGGAGCACGGTGCCCGGTCCGATGCGCGCAGGCGTGTTTTCCGAGCGTGGCGGGTGGTGCACCGGCAATCGAAAACACTCGCAGGCGAAGGGCTGGCCACCCCGAGCTCGGATGTAAAGCGAGAGATACATCGTTTCCTGGGACACGCGCATCTTCGATTCACCAGAATACTGTGAGCGAGAAGGATCTTCCGGAATGCGGTGTATCACGTTTCCTGCTATTGTTCGACGGCCCGTGGGCAACGCTCATCGTTCGTGAGCTGATGCACGGCCCGCTACGCTTCGGCGAATTACGGAATGCACTCACGGGCATCAGTGCGCACACGCTGACCAACCGACTGCGATTGTTCGAACAGCGCGGCATCGTCACCCGTACCGCTTTCCCCGAGATCCCACCGCGGGTGATCTACGAACTGACCCCCCTCGGACAACAACTCCGCCCCGTCCTGGATGCGATGTACGACTGGGGCATGACCGCCCCAGCAACAACATTCACCGAACACCACACGTCAGGAGACAACGAAAACATGAATCCGCGGTAGCGGATATCTTCGAAGGGTTCGTTGGCCCGGCCCCCACCCGCCGAAGGGCCACCGACACCGGAACGATCGCCGAATCTTTTGCACAAACGTGGACTGCGCGGCAGAATTGTCGAAGGAACCACTAGCAAAGCACGTGCGCCTAGAAGTGCGGTGCAAGCACGGCGAACAGGCCATAGTGGTCGGATCCAGGCAATGTAACGCGTTCGAGTTTTTGCACGAGAACCTGTTTCGTAACAACGTGATCGATTCCGAGTATTGCCGGAAATGCGCGATCGGCTGGATACGTCCGGATATCGCCGGCACCGACTTGATCGGCAGCGTCCTGGAATCCGTCCGTGAGCATCGCACGGTAACGACTGTGCGAATAGGTGGAGTTGAAATCTCCGCTCACGATCACGGGGTCCCCATCTTCCGATCTTTCACGTATGGCAGTGCGTAGCCGGTCCATCTCCGATGCCCACATCCACGCTGGTGACGGGTAGGGAGCCATGGGATGGACCGCCGCAATTGTCACGGTACGCCCCTCTCCTACTTCTAGTTTCGCAGATAGGTTGGCCATAGCGAAGAATCCCAGAGGCCGTTGATCGCTGATCGCTGATCGACTGTAAATACCTGTTCCGCCTCCGCCTGATGGCTTCGGCATCAGGTACTGATGCGGCAATAGACCATCGATGCCCGCGCGTTCCAAATCTGCAACGGCCCCGTCGGTCAGTTCCTCGACGGTCAGTACATCTATCCGCCTGTCGCGGATCTGTTGGACGAGGTCAGGAAGATCGGCCTCTCCGAGTCGGATGTTCGCTTGCAGTAGCCGGATCTCGCCACCTGCATCGAGGCTGCTCAGATCAGGAGGGTTTCGAAGGTATAACGGTATTTGTGTCGAAGTAGCAACTCCGACAACCACGATACCGACAGCGAGTGTTCGCCAGGCATGTGCGCCGGCGAGTGATACGAGTCCGATGATGCCGATGCAAATGAAAATCGATGTGAATGAAGTGAGAATGATGAGCATGTTGCTCTGAGGTCCGATGTGATGGAGAACGAAACCCACTGCGCTCGCGGCGATGCATGTTATACCACCGAACAGTAGGGTTTTCCTCCGCACGCAGCCATGCTCTGCCTCTGTTGACACCCTTCCGGCCTGGTCCGGGTCTGGTATTTCCATTGAATCCCTACTGAACACGGCTCGCCCTATCTTCAAGACCCCTTCGAAGAAGAGAACTTAAATCCATTACACGACATACTCTTTCGAACAGCTTCGTACAATCGACGAGTAACTCGAACACAAGGAAAGAACACTATGAGTGAGTTCACAATTCGTATTGCTGGTCTGCACTGCCAGGGGGGGCGTCAATACGGTCACCGAGGAAATCTCGGAGTTGGATGGCGTCAATTCGGTGACGATCAAACTGGCCACTGATGGCGTATCCCAGGTTCATGTCGTTGCCGAAAGCCCGATCGCCGATGACGTCGTCCAATCCATGCTCGATGAGGTAGGTAATTTTCGAGTCACTCGTTGACCAGAGTGGACTTGGACGTGGCCGAACATCCGTTCTCAGAACGGTGTTCGGCCATTTACCTTTCGTAGCATGGACAGAATTCGGAATTCCTCCCCTCTGAGGCTGGACGACAGGGGCATCCGATGCGGTCACCACCTCGCCCCGCTGTCGGCCAGTAGTCGTCTCATCAGTGGGGGCTCCACTTCTGGAGTCAGGACACGGTACTCCGATGTAGCATCGCTGACGTCTACGCTCTTCACAACCTCACGCTCGGGAGCACCCTCGACTGCACACGCCCACGCCGAGAGCAAAGACTTCTTTTCCTGAGTGAGGTACTGCGAATCAGCGACTTTCGACATCCAGTCTGTCAGTGCAATCCACTCGATACACGTTCCGTCCGGATGCAGACCGTCGACGACATCGACGAACTCCGAGCAGGTGCTCGGCCCCAGCTCTACAACCCGGAACCCTCGCTGCTGTTTGACGACCAGGTCGACGATGCGCTCGGCGACGTCGTCGACGCATGAAAGTGGTTCTACGAGATCTACATCAGGGAATGCGCCGATGGCTCTCGATGCCTCCAGCACGGAGAGGAGCGGGTCATGCTGATTTCTGGGTCCTCCCGCTCGTGGGCCGAGAACTCTGCCCAGCCTGATGACAGACGCTGCCGAGGCTCGGGGTCCGAGAATATTCGAAACGAGATGTTCGGCAACCGATTTCGATGCACGATAGCCATCGGAGAATGTAGCGGGATCTGCCAGCCGTTGCCCTGTTTGAGGACTCGGCGATGCGCCGACGGTGGAGATCTGATGAAAGTTGGCAGTTCTCGCTGTCGTGCTCAGTCGCAGGAGGGAAGCCACCGCAACGACGTTGACCTGTCGCAGGCTCTCGTATGTACGTAGGGCGCTCACCACGGCAGCGCAGTTGACGATATCCGTCACGTCAGCCGCCAGCGAGTCCCACTCTGCCCCAGTCAAACCCAAGTCCGGTAGTGCAAGATCTCCGGTCACTATGGATACTCGATCACGCAAAAGGTGATGAAATCTGTCTCGGTCCGCTGCAGCGGAAATTCCCAGTCTCTCTGTTATGCGACGTTCGGCATCTGCGGGTTCTTTCTGACGCGTGAGCAGCACTATCCGCAGGTCGGTGGTCCGTAGGAGGGATGCAAGTACGTGGGATCCGATGTATCCCGTTGCTCCGGTGAGGAGGACCTTTCGTCGAGTTGGCGCTCCGCTCGTCCATTTCTGGAGTGAAATAACCTTCGAGAGCGAAGACAGATCTTCACCGACGCGGGCGGATACCGCGGTTGTTCGTCGGGTTGCGGCAGTGTGATCGATCGTGTTGGTTATGGCGTCAGCGAGCGATTCCACGGTGGGATAGGCGAATACGAGGTCCACGGGAACATCGAACCCGAACGCGATACTGAGCCTGTTGGCCACTACAACAGTGTGCAGGGACCCACCGCCGAGATCAAAGAAGTCGGCGGCGTGGTCGATGGCGGGCAGCGCGAGCACTTCTTTCCACACTTCTGCGACTCGCGTCGCGGTGTCGCCGCCGCGGCCTTCGTCCTGGACGCGCAGTCCAGGCGACAGGGGGGCCGTCTTCTGTATCTTTCCCGATCTCGTTCGTGGCAGTTCGGGAGTGGTCACTATCGTCAGGCCCACCGCGTGCACTGGGATATGCGTTTCGAGCGCCTTCCTGATCTCGGCCGATGGCAGTTGCGAGACCACGGTTACGGAGATGGTGGCGCTGATCTGCGATCCCGCGTTCGCTGTCACGGAAGCGTCGTCGATGCCGGGATGGGCTCGGAGATGCTCTTCGATTCCCCGCGGCGAAATTCGGTAGCCGGCAATCTTCACCTGGTCGTCACGGCGTCCGTGATAGCGCAGCGAGGCGTCGCTGGCGACGGAGACTACATCTCCCGTGTGGAAGACGTGGACAGGGCGATTATCGATCTCCAATTCCGAAAAGCCCGTTGACCTGACCTCTCCCAGGTAGCCGCGGGCAACAGGGGGGCCGGAGATGATCAGTTCTCCCTTGTCCGGGTCGGAAGAGAGGTTGTCGTAGTCGACGAACGCTCGCACTCCCGGCAACGGCTTACCTATGGGTGCGCTGTCGAACTGTGCGTATTTCTCGGTGTCGAGGTCGTGGGCGGTTACCGCGACGGTTGTTTCGCTCGGGCCGTATGTGTTGAGTACTCGTACATGGGCAAAGTGTTTCAGCCATTGGCGAGTCCGAACAGCTGATACTGCCTCGCCGCCGATGATGACAGTTCTGATGGTTTCCGGTAACTGCAGTGCGCCGGTGTCGAGTGCCAGCACGAGTTCGTGCCATAGCGCTGTGGGCAGGTCCAGAGCCGTCACCGACTCTGATCGACAGAGATTGAGGAGCTCGAGCAAAGACTTCCGGCTGTCGGCGGGGGCGATGACGAGCGTTGCGCCGACGGTCAGTGTCACGAAAATCTCTTCGACGCTGGTGTCTGCGTGGAGTGGTCCGAATTGCAGCACACGATCCGCTTGTGAAAGTCCGTACCGTTGTCGTGCGCTGGCGGCGAAGTGTGCGAGGGCCGAGCGTGAGATCGGTACTGTCTTCGGTTCGCCGCCCGAGCCCGAGGTGAGAACGACGTAGGCGTCGCGCTCGTGTCGTTCTGGTGTCTCGTCCGGCAGGTTGCGCGCTGCAGAATCGCCACCGAGTTCGGCCGATCGAGCAATGTCGATCAACATGACTTTGTCGGCGAGAGACGTTCCGAGAAGAGCGGAATGAGTTGCATTCGTGGACGTGTCGTCGACCAGGATCACATCTACTGATGCGCGTTCGATCATTCGGCCCAGCGTTTCGGAGGATCCTCGGTTGTCGAAGGCGACATAGGCCGCGCCGAGGCGGTGGAGCGCGAGAACGACGAGGATGTCGGAGCCGCGGCGGATCGGGAAGAACCCGACGCGGTGTCCGCCGACGACGCCGAGAGCGCTCAAGCTCGCGGCGAGTTCGGACGTAGCTGCACGAAGTTCTCGTCGTGACCAGGTTTGTCCACTGCTCGGGTCGGTTACTGCGGGTGCATGCGGTGACGTGTGTGCGAGGGTGTCGATCAGGCGCGAGCAGTCCTGCACCTGTGTCGTGAGCGGCTCTTCGGGCAGTGTGTGGAGGGACCTACCGAGCCGTGCCAGGAGGCAGTAGGGGTCGGCGATGATCTCGGTGAGCAGTCCGGTGAATTGTCGCGTGATGCTCTCGACTTCCTCGCTGCGGTATCGGCGAGGATTGGCATCGACACAAATTTCGAGGCTGGAGTCGAGGCCGCGGTGATAGACATCGAACGAGATGTCATCGACGGGGCCGGGGGTGAGGTTGTGGACGCGTGTCTCGACGTCGTCGATTGACAGGTGGTAGTCGAATGGCATGACGTTGACCACGGGGCCGAAGAGTTTGCGCTGTCCGCCTAGCATTCCGAGGTCACGACGTAGGTGCTCGTAGCGGTAGCGCTGGTGGGGCCGGGATTCACGCAGAAAGCGACTGATTCGCTGGGCGAGGACCGAAATCGTGTCCTCGGCCATGATCTGGATGGGAAGGGCGATCGCGTTGAGGTGGTTGCACGGTATGTCGAAAGCTACCTCTCCCAACCTGTTCATGACGGGCAGACCCAGTACCACGGTGTCGGAGTCCGTGTACCGGGACAGGTGCACCGCGACGGATGCCAGAATCATCTCTGGCCAGGTCACCCGTGCAGCTGTTGCTACTTCTCTGAGTAGTTCTGCCTGGTCTGCATCGATCGTCGTGCGGATGCGGTGGATCGTTGGTGCGGGCAGCGCGAACGTATCGGAGAACGAGGGAACGTTGTCCATGCCTCGCAGTCGATCCACCCAGAATTTCCGGTCTGCTGTTTTCCGGTCGCTGTTTTCGTAGTGTTGGTCCTCTGCGAGGACATCGGCGTATCGAGATCTGCTGAGTTCTCGCGGTGTCCGGGACTCTCGTGCAGTTGAATAGAGTTCTGCTACTCGGCGAGCGATGAGAGCGAACGAGTATCCATCCAAGGCCGCGTGGTGGGTCCGGTGGTACCACCAACACTCGTGCTGATCGATGCGATAGAGCACGTGCCGGGTGAGGTTGTCCGCTGTGAGATCGCGGAACACGCTCAGGTCGGAGTTCATCTGTTCGAGCGCAATGTCACGGGCAGCGTGCTGATCGGACAGGTCGATGTATTCGACGATTCCGGTGGCGTCACGGTGAATTGTCTGTTTGATTCCGTCAGCGGTGTCCACGAATCGGATGCGCTCGGCGTCGGTCTCGGAAACCATGGCCTCGAGCGCCGCCATGAAGGTGTCGTCGTCGACCGTTCCACGCAACTCGATGTACTCTCCGATGGTGAATGCTGGGTTGTTCGGCGCCAGTGTTTGTGCGTCGATCAGTCCTCGCTGGGCTTGTGTCACCTCGTGAATCGACAGCACAGGAATCTCCGTTCGTGGTTCATGTTTGCGCGATATCGTGTTCCGTGCACAGAACCGAGTACCAGTGTTCGAGCGTCAAATCCCTTCCGAGGGTGCCGAAGTCAACTGACATACCCGCGGCCCGCCACCGATCCACCAGCATTTGCAGCCGGATCGATTCGAGCCCGAGGTCGAGCAGATTCGTCTGGGGGGTCAGGTCCTCGGCATCGACGAACAGAACCTCGGCTATATCGTGGTCGATGCGTTTGCGCGTGAAGTGATTCATGTGTTCGATGATGTCAGCCCTGCCTGCGGACTCCGAGTTCGGAGCGGCGCACGAGCAGAGGTGTTCACGGGTGGGCTCGCAATGCACATCCACACCAGCACCAGCATCAGTCCGAGGACGTAAGCCGATCCGCCTATCGACTGCCACAGCGGGCGGTCGTACTGATAATTCGAGGTCTGAACGAAGAGCATCAGTTCGACGTACCAGGCAACGGTTCCGAGAATCCAGAGAGCTGCAAGGATTTTCCCGACTCGGGTGTGCCGCATCGGGCCATGCATGATCCATATCAACAAGGGGATGATCCACACCCAGTGATGGCTCCAGGCAAGGGGACTCAGTGCGCAGGTAGTGAGCTGAATGACGATCAAGGGTACGAAGTCGTCGTATCGATGTCGGTAGATCGCGACGATGGCGAGTGCGACAAGTGCGGTGGCGGCAAGAATCCACCACGTTCCTTGCCCGGCATCGTGTCCCATGAAGCGGCTCAGGGTTCCCCGGAGCGATTGATTGGCGACTGTTCCCACTCCACCGACCCGTTCGGGTACAGAAGCGATACCACCACCGAGGAAATAGTCGAACGTGTTCTGCGGCGAGATCGTCGTCGCTATCGCGATAGTCGCCGCGAACGTCACTGCAGCGGTCACCGCGGCCCCTACCCTTCGCCGAAGGAGGAAGTAGATTCCGGTCACAGCTGGTGTCAGTTTGAGTCCTGCCAGAAGGCCGACAATGATCCCCGACGTCGTATTCGCCCGAATGTATACGGCGACGAGTACTCCCGCCATGATGAAAACGGACACTTGGCCCTCGTAGAGGGTATGCCGGACGGGTGCTGTCCACAGGGCGGCGGCGGTCCACAGCAGCGAGATCGTCACCTGCGAGGAAGTCGTGAGTCTGTGATTGGTCACCAGCTTCAGGGCGAGCCAGATCGACGTCCACAGTGCAAGTCCCGTGGCGACCGACCACCCGATGGCAACGACGGGTAAGGGGATGAGCTGCAGAGGTCCGAAGATGATCGCAGCGAACGGCGGGTAGATGAACGGGATCAGAGTTCCGCCGTCACCGATCGGAAACAGTGACGTGTACAGACCTGGTTCCTTCAGCAGTCGACCGCCTTCGACATACACTCTCAGGTCGCCTGTGTAGAACGCTGGTGCTATCGAGTACATGAGCGCGGACAGCGCTAGAACCGAAGCGGTCAGGGCACTCAGTGCTACCGGGAGACTCGGTAGCCGTTTCCCGGGCCGCTGCGTTGACTCCGCATTCTCGAGAACATGACTCGGCACGGCGTCAATTGACCTGTCTGACTCGGTCCGACCAGAATTCGTCACGCAAGATTCTGCGAAGAATCTTTCCGCTCGGATTTCTCGGAATCTGTTGTACGAATTGATATCTGGTCGGGAGTTTGTACGATGCCAGATTCCCGGTCAGGTGCTTGGCCAAGTCACGCGTGGTGATTGTGGTGGTGGGTTCAGCGACGACGAACGCCAGGATCGTCTCTCCCCAACGCTCGTCCGGGATACCGATCACAGCTGCATCATGTACTGAAGGATGCGATGTCAGATGGTTCTCCACCTCGGCGGGGTACACATTTTCTCCGGCGACGATGATCATGTCTTTCACGCGATCGCAGATGAAGAGGTACCCGTCGCTGTCGAGATGCCCTGCATCCCCCGTACGTACCCATCCGGAAACGAGTGTGGCTGCCGTTTCTTCAGGGCGGTTCCAGTACTCGATCATCTGTGCCGGAGACCGTAGATAGACTTCGCCGATTTGTCCTTGTTCGACCGGTACGCCGTTCTCGTCGAGTATCTGGATGTCCACGCCGGGGTACGGCCGTCCAGCTGCGGCGATGCGAATCATGTCGACGTGGTGTTCCTCCGGTGGAAGACACAGTGCGGTGTTGCCGGTTTCGGTGAGTCCGTATATCTGAACGAGCTCGCAGTCGAAGGTTTCGATGGCACGGGCCAGGAGTCTGTGTCCGACAGGTGAGCCGCCGTAGACGATTTTGCGGACGGTCTCGAAGTCGGAGGGGTGCGCGTCCGGTTCCGAGAGCAACATCAGCATCATCGCTGGAACGAGGCACGTTGTCGTCACTGAATGTCGACGAATGGCCGCAAGTGCTCCTGAGCCAGTGAAGGTAGGAAGAAACACGTTTGATGCTGCGGCGTTCAACCCTTGAGTTGCCCACCAAAGGCCGCCGATATGGAAGACAGGGAGAGCGTTGAGGCTGATGTCGTCAGCTCTCCAGTCGATCCAGTCCAATTCATCCGATTTCAGCTGGTCGGCGATCGCGGTGAAGGTCCGCTCCGCCAAGACGACCCCTTTGGGTCGACCCGTGGTTCCGCTCGTGTACATCTGTGCCAATGGCGTTTCGGTGTCGTTCGATGAACGAATCGGCATCGACGAGGGTGTGTCTCGCCAGCGTTCGTACTCAGCACCGAGGTCGATGACCGTCTCGGGCCACGCAGACGTTGGAGCGCTGACCGCCTTGTCTACAAACAAGATTCGAGCGTCGCTGTCGCGGAGTATCTCGTCCAACTCGAGGGGCGCGAGTTTGGTGTTGAGCGGGACGGCGACCGCTCCGATCATGGAGCAGGCGTACAGCAGGTCGAAGAACGCTGCGGTGTCTCGTGCGAGGTACGCGACTCGATCTCCTCGCGATACCGATTGTGTGAGGAGCGAATTGGCAGCGCGAACGGCGCGTGCGTGCAGCTCACCGAAAGTCACTCGTTCGTGATCGTCGACGATTGCCACCCGATGTGGGACGGCGAGTGCATTTCGCGCGAGAATACCAGCAAGAGTGCGTGGTTGATCGTGTGTCATCAGAAGTCTTGTGCGCGTGGGGGGTCGAGGATGACGATGGACACGTCTCCCGATGCCTGCCCTCCGTTGTCGTCACTGAACTGGATGCGAGTTTCGACGGTGATCAAGGGTTGTGATCGATTTCGGAATCCGATGTCCATGATGGTCATCTCGCCGAAGTAGTTGCGTGAGTTGATCGGTTTGGAGTACTTGCTGCTCATTTTGTGTATCAGGATGTTCGGAAGTTGACGTGGCCAGTAGTCCGCGAGGGACCACCCGGAGAATTCCGGCAAAGTGGAATCCCGAATACACGCGGCCAGCGTGTAGTAGAAGAGCTGATTGTACGAGATATTGAATTCGACGGCGTTGAAGTGACCGGTCTCTTCGATGTAACACGACTCGGCGATCGAGAATTGTCCCCTCCCCACAACATGGGCATCGACGATGTCGACGCTGCTGCCTTTGAGGTAGACGCAACCTTTGCCGGCGTATGGCCGCATGGTTCGGTCGAGCAGTCCTTGATCCGAGATGGAACGGTCATCCTCGTTCACGGTCGAATCGAGTGATGGGAAATCAATCGTCATGGTCTCAAGCCGCCTTCGTAGGGGCCGAAAGCGGGTGGGCGTCGTGCACGGTGACACGGAAGGACACGGTCGCTTCGGGAGTGCTGGTATGGAGAGCGCGATGAATCAGAGTCCTGTTGTCCCACAGCAGGATGTCTCCGGGTTCATAGGACTGGAGGAAAATATTGGGGTGGGTGAACGTGAGGTCGAGTTGTCCGCTCGCCTCCAGCAGCTCTGTGAGGAGTTCTTTGGGCAGCGAATCGCCGCCTCGCCCCTCCATCGCGTACGTAAATGCTTCGGTGACGTAGAGGATCGGTTCTCCGGTGACCGGGTGACTCAATACCGTGGGCCACAACTGCGCCGGGGTCTTTTCTTCGACTTCTTCCATGATTTCACCGAGGGGCCGATATACATCGGTCGGGCGGATTTTGACGTAGCGGCGGGAGGAATTCCACGAATACGTGGAATCGACAGCGGCTTTCAGATCTGAGTTGAGACTGTTGTACGCCTGCGCCATGTCGATGAAGTACGTTCCGCGGTTTTGCGAGGGCAGGACCTGGGGATAGATCAACGTGATTGCGTACGGATCGGGCATGAACTGGTAGTCGCTGTGCCAGAACTTGCCGGTTTTGGGGACACCGACAGGCTTCCCTTCGGCGGGCACATTGGACGAGACGAAGATCTCGTCATGCTCTGGGTGGTGATACATCGGTTCGTAATACACAGAGGGAGTTCCGAATTCACGTCCCAGCGCGATGAAGTCGGGTGGGCTGAGCGCCTGCTCTTTAAGAAGTACGATCTTGTCGCGGTAGACATGGTTGCGCAATGTTGCATAGTCCGCGTCCGACGCTGTTTTCGGGTCGAATCCATGCACCTGGACACCCCGTCGAACATTCGGTTGCGGCGTGACGAGCATCGAACACCTACTTACTTGAGATAGTTCGCTCGGAGCCGGCTGCGCCCAACCTGGCCCCTGAACGGGTGAAGTCTGTCAGTGCAGTAGTCGACGGACTCGGCGGAATGGTTCCACCCCATCTGGTAACGATTAGATAACGAGCACTTGTTGCGGCGCCGACTACACGAACTTGGAGGCCAGTATGTCGAGGACTTCCGGATTTGCGATCATCGACAGGTGATCGCCGGGTACGTCGATGATCTCGCCGCCTCCAGCGAGGAAGCTCGGCCAAAATTCACGCTGTTCACGGGTGTGTTTCGTCAACAAAACCGTCGCATCCCCGCCCCACGGACGTAGGTGATGCCGGCGCTGGGCCCGTACGGCCAACTCCCAGAAAATATGCTTCTGAGTGCCCAGTCGATATCTGAGCATTCCCGCTCCCGCGAGTCGTGCATGTACTCCAATTCGCTGCCCGAGACTACGGATTCTCCCGGCGGTGGGCACAGCAGTATCTACGGCGTGTAGCTCGTTCACGAACGAGTCGTCGTGCTCTGTCCACGCTTTCAGAGAAGCATCTGCGTCGACGACGGTGTCGAGCATGATCAGCTCCGCGACCTGTTCACCGGCTTCTTCCAGCGCTCGAGCAACTTCCAACGCCACAATGCCGCCGAATGAATGCCCGAGCAGCAAGTACGGTCCGTGCGGCTGTACAGCACGCACCTCGCGCACGTGGCGCCGCGCAGCATGCGCTACCGTTCGCGTCGGCAATGCTCGGCTCTCTATTCCGTGCGCCTGCAGCGAATAGACCGAGATCGCCGCAGGAAGCGCCCTCGCCAAGGGAACGAAGTACGCACTCGTCGAACCGGCACCGGCAAAGCAGAAAACCGTCGGAGCGCGTGTGCCGTGCTGCAACTTCACGCAAGCGCTGGCACGTTGTGTAAAGCGTGCCCTGTGCGACGAATCGAGGCGCTCGGCCAACTCCGCCACGGTCGGATCATCGACGAAATCAGCGGCCGCGATCGAGGTAGGAAGCCTCGATCGAGACATGGCGATCATCGACTCCGCGGCAAGTGACGTCCCACCGAGATCGGAGAATCGGTCACCGGGACCGATCGGAGCAATCCCGAGCACCTCACTCCAGATACGTGCGATCTCCTGCTCTGTGAGATTCGGTTCGCTGTTAGAATTGACGGCCATATGACCTCCTGGTCACGAGAAGTAAGAACGTGCCGGCAGACCGCCACAGCACTGACTTCGGTGCGAATCATCTTGAGCCCGTTTGGGGAATCCCTGTCCGGGTATCGGCGCCGAGCACCTGTGCCATACACTACCCATGCGCCCTGCCGAGATTTCTTGCCCCGGAATACGAACTCGACAGACCATTCTGCCCGAGAGCTCCGCCGAGCATATGCGTGCTCCTGCGCTCTCCGCACTATGAAGGACCTCCTTGATGCCGAGCATCGACGGACAACATCGATCACGACCTTCCGCACCGCCGGAGCCCTCTGCTGCACGTCCGCGAATTTCCAACATGGAGATCGATTCCGGATCATTGATGCTCGCCAGCGTCGTCAATGGCTTACTCGGACTGGTTTTCTGGGCGGCCGCCGCGCGTTTGTACCCGACTGAGGAAATCGGACGCGCGACCACCGTGATCAACGCAGCGGTGATGATCGGAACGATTTCGAACCTGAGTCTCGGCCCACTCTACGAGCGTTTCCTCCCGCAATCCGGGGAACGGGGTGGTGCGTTGATCGTCAAAGGTCACCTTGTCACTGCATTGATCGCGATCATCCTCAGCGGTGCGTTCCTCGTATTCGGGCCGACCGAACACCTCTTCACCGATACGCTTCAGATGGCGCTGTTCCCACTGTGTTCAGTGGTGCTCGGAGCCTTCGCACTCGACGACTCGATTCTCGTCGGGCTCCGACGAGGACGGTGGGCCGCAGCGAAGAACATCTTCCACGCCACCGCGAAGCTGGTTGCCATTGTCGCCCTGTCCCATTCGGTCGATTCGACATTGATCGTCTCCGGCTGGGTGGTGCCAGCAGCCATCGCAGTCTGTGTCATTCAATGCGCAATCTTCTTCCGTGGCGGGTTTCTGCGACACCACCGCTCACTACAGGATCGGATGCCGTCGCGTGGTTCGCTGCTCAAGGATTTCGGTTCGCTGTACGGAATAGTCATCATCAACTCACTCGCACCGTTCCTCCTTCCTCTCCTGGTTGTGTCGACGTTGGGAGTGACAGAGGCAGCGTATTTTGCAATGTCGTGGACGATGATCTCGGCGGTGACGCTTGTGATGGCCATGATCTCAGGCCCCTTCGTCGCTGAAGCTGCCGCCAACCCCGAGGACCTTCGTGATCTGCTCCTGCGCCAGCTACGACTGTTGGCCGCCGTTGCGCTGGCAGGGTTCGTCTTTCTCGCCTTCATCGCGCCCTTCGCTCTGGGCCTGGTGGGGACGGAATATGCCGACCACGGGGCAGCTTTGCTCCGGTCCATGGCAGTGGTGCAGATACTGTCGATCCCTGGATTCGTCTTCGGCGGACTCGCACGGGTCTATCGGCGACTGGGATACGCCCTTGCCCTGCAGATCACCATCGCCCTTGCTGTCGTCGTGTCGGCCTGGCTGATGCTGCCGCACTTCGGTATCTCGTCAGTCGGCTACGCCTACGTCGGCGTCGAATTCCTCATGATCCTGGGAGTTGCTCTGCCCCTTCGCAGAATGGTGGCGGACGCCATGCACACGCCGTCTCCGCATCCCCATGTGACGATTGGAAACCGATGACAAAATCATCGCCTCATATCAGCGTTGTGATTCCGGCATTCAACGCCGAAGAATTTATCGTGCACGCCATCGAAAGTGTAGTGCGGCAGTCCTACTCGAACATCGAGATCATCGTCGTCGACGATGGGTCGCACGACGGCACTCGAGCGGCAGTGAACAGTTTCGGCGATCCTCGGATCCGGGTCATCACCCAGGGGCACCATGGTGTCGTCTCAGCGGCCAATCGTGGTTTCGACGAATCACGAGGCGAATACGTCGCTCGTGTGGACTCCGACGACGTGATGATGCCCGGGCGCTTGGCGGCGCAGCTTGGTTTTCTCGAGTCGCATCGCGATACGGCAGTGTGTGGCACCGCCTACGAGCTGTTCGGCGCAGCGTCGGGCTACGTCCGGATGCCTCTCTCGGACCGAGCGTGCCGTCAGCGACTTCTGCTGGCCACGTGCTTTGCTCAGTCTTCGGTCATGCTGCGAAAATCCGTCCTGGACAAGAACAGCCTGAGTTACCGTGCGCACACTGACGGGCTTGGCGAGGACTATCAATTGTGGTGCGAAATAAGCGAACACGGCCGAATGGCCAATCTCCCTATGCTCGGATTACGTTATCGCGTGCATCCGCACCAAGCCAGCACAATCCATTGGAATCGGCTGGTGTCGAACTATATTCGAATCTCCACCGAACACGCTGCACGTGCCGGTCGTCGCCCGTTGTCGCCCGCAGATCTGATGGCACTGACGAAGCCGATGTCGAAGACAACCGGTGATACATCTGCAACCAATCCCTCGATGACCGGTGTCATCCTCGCCGCCGCCCGAGCCGTCCGCCGCGCACCGGGTGTCGAGACCACTCGCTTCACCGCTCGGTGCGCTTTCGAACGCTTCTCCGAACTGCGAGCCCTCGATGAGTGATCGGGCATGTCCGCCGAAAGCTGCATCGGTCGACGTGGTAATACCCATGCACAACTGTGAGCACTACCTCGACGAATGTGTGAACAGTATCCTCACACAAACTGTCGTACCGACCACCGTTGTGCTGGTTGACGACTGCTCCACCGACAATTCCTGCGAGGTCGCCGAGCGCCTCGCCCTGAATTCGCAGGTAGATGTAGTTGTTCTGCGACTCGAGTCCAACGTGGGCCCTGGCGCCGCCCGCAATATCGGCTTGACCCGGTGCTCGTCGGAATTCGTGTGGTTCGTCGATGCGGATGACCGTGCCGATTGCAACTTCATCAGCACGATGACTTCTTCCATCGGGCACGCTGACTTCGGGGTCTGCCGAACGCGCCGCATCGATGAAGGCGGAGGACTCGATGAAATCGACGAGCCCCCATTTCTCAACAATTCGGTTTCGGGTACCGGATATGCGCATATGCTGCTGACCGGGCGCGCTCGCGCCTATCCCCCAACCAAGCTGTTCAGGCGCTCGCGCCTCGGATATGCACCATGGGACGAGCGACGCTGCTACGAGGACTTCGCTCCGACGCTGCGCATGTCATTGGCCGCGCGCACAGTGTCACTGGTCAACTGCCCTTTGTATCAGTATCGGAGACGCTCGAACTCCTCCTCGATGGTCTTCTCCGAAAACACATTCGGATTGCTGGCCATGCACGAGGACGTCCTTTCGCTACTCCACGAGAGAGGACTGCGCACTCAATGGGATCGACAGGTGCTCGACTTCACCTACCGTGAAGTACTCATCCCGCTTGCGAATATGGCGATGCGCGCAGAACACAACGATCCGGTCAGTTCGGTTGCCCGACAACTGATTTCTCGTGCTCGCGCGGATGTTTCGAACAGAGTCCGGCTCGCCGACCTGATGAAGCTTGCGACAGCGGGGAAACCGGGCATCGCCATCCGCGGGGCGCTCCTGACCGCTACTCCTGGCATCTATTCCCGGATTCTCCGCTGGCGCTGATCCACACACTGATTCGCATCGATACCTGACGAACATGGGAGAAGGAGGACGGGTGGGGAACGATAGTCCTACCGCAACAGCGCTCGCGCAGATATTTGAAGATGCCCTGGGTGTCACCGATGTAGTTTCCACCGACACTTTCGTCGAACTCGGAGGCAGTTCCCTCCAAGTCGTCGAAGTGCTCGCGGCGATACAACAGAGACTGTCCGTACGTCCGACTATCGGCGACTTCGCTGCTCATCCCAGCATCACTCAATTGGCAGACCGGATCGACCAGCTGGCGGCGAAACGATTCGGCGACGCTGGATCGATAGCGACCGCACTTCGCGAGTCATCCGGCACTGCAGATGAACCAGCATTGTTCTGTATCGCAGGCTCCGGAGGCAGCGTGTGGTCCTTTGTTCCGCTCGCCGCCGGTGTTCCTCCCTCATTACCTGTCTACGCGTTTCAGCAGAAGGGGCTCGAGTTCCGAGCACTGCCAGACTGGACCATGCGTCAACTCGTACGCCGGGTGACATCGATGATTCGCGAGATCCAGCCGCACGGACCTTATCGTCTGCTCGGGCACTCGATGGGTGGTGTGGCTGCGCTCGAAGTAGCGAGGCGACTCGAACGGGAGGGCGAAAGCGTCGATTTCGTCGTACTTCTCGATGCCACTGTGCCCACACGAAGCCGAAAGTCCACACCTCTGGGGGCAAGTGCGGACCCTCGAGCAGACCGCTGTTGGGCTTCGAGGATTCGGTTGTACGGCGATCTTCTCTCCGCCGGCCTGATCCGCCGGCCGCTGGGACGGCAGCAAGAAGTGTTCTACGAACTCGGATTGCGCGTACAGAACAACCACGAACTCGCCCCCTGGAATGGGCGCGTACTCATGATCGGAACGGCCGACACGATTCATGATCGTTCCTTCTGGAACGGCATTCTCCTCGGCGACGTCGCCTTCATCGAAACGTCCGGCGATCACATGTCAGTCATCAGGGACGAAAAGACCGTGCACGTGATTGCCGATGAAATCGCCGCGCAACTTCGTCGACGAACAGATCTTGACGACCACGAAATCTGAGCACAGACCGCGGAACGCGTTCGCCGGGAGCACGGCAGGGCGCTCACTACGAACAAGCATCGAGATGGCTGAGACGATGCGGGCGTGCTCACACCATGGCGGCCATCATGATCGCCATTCCTGCCGCCATCGCTACCTCACTGATCGAAGCGACGGAGGGTGTCGTCCAGAATCCGGACGTCGGCCGCTGGCGCTCGGTGAAGTAGCGATACAACCAGACAACCGTGGCGAGAGCGAAGACTGCGGCGAGGATACCGGTGATCGCAGTGATCCACGCAGGCATCGACTCTGCGGCAAGGCTGTGCCCACTATGCTCGGCGCCCATGTCCATACCGGGCATGGGCTCCGCAGCCTCACCGGCGGAGCCGGAGCCGTGGGAGTGGCCTGTCGAGCCTGGCAGCCACCCTGCCATGGAGATGATCATCCACAGCATCGACGCCATCATCAACACGTGGTACCAGCGCACCCCCCCGAGGTGCTCGTGATCGCCCGAGGCGACCTTGCCGGAGCTGTTTCGCCTCATCGCCGAGACGAAAAACCAGGCGAGAGCCGCAGCGAAGAAGATCGCTTGGACAAGCGGAATTCCGAAACCGCCAGGCCACGCCATTGCTGCCATGGACACGCACATGATCAGGTGAATCCCGTGATCGATACGTGCTGTTGTCGGCTCGGTCCGAGTCACGCGATATGCGCTGTATACGCCGGCGAAGACGAAGACTGCCGTGATTACCCATCGCAGGGCAGGATCAGTGATCACGGTGCTCCTCGGAGAGTTCGTACTGCTCTCGAGAGGGGTCATGCGCAGTCGTCGACGGTATCTGGGATCCGGCTCCGGGCACGGAAACACGGCTTCGGCTTCGTAGTCCGAGAAGGACGTCCACGGCAACGAAGGCTGCCAAGGATATGCCCAGAAGCGGTAGGTACCAGCCGAGAACGGCAACAACCAGTACCGCTGACACTGCCGCCCACACCGGCATGCGAGTAAGTGCACCACGTGGCGGCACCGAGCCGAATGACAGACCCGCCGCTCGCGGTGGGCGTCGGAGCCACCACAGTCGGTACCCACGCACGATCACCGAGATCAAACCGATGGCAGTCAGTGCGAGAAGAATCTGGTTGACCAGGCCGAAGAGAATGCCCATGTGTGCATCGATGGTCCAGTTCGTCATCTTCGCCATCACAGGCCAGTCGGCGAAGTCGACACGGTCGACCACGTTTCCTATCGCGGGATCGACTGCGACGGAGTCGTATCGGGTGGGCCAGTCCCGCTTGCGTTCGGATACCGTCCAGGCCGTGCTCGAATCTGCGGGAGGAAAGATCCGCAGGGGGCTCTGCAGGCCGGCGCCCCGAGCGGCCGCGTCGACTCCGTTGATGCCGACACCGTCGGTCATGACCTCGTCGGATGCTGGCAGTGCCGCCAGTCCGCCATGATCACCATGTGCACCAGCACCCGATGCCGACACATCGGGGGTCAGCGCGGTGGTCACCGCAGGACTTGTCCAGCTCAGGGCGGTGCGGACGTCACCGATGGTCTCGCCGGCATAGCGCGACCAGGTCAGTCCAGTCGCGGAGAGAAGGAGCAGCGCAGCAACGATCCATACGCCGACTGCTCCGTGCCAGGAAAGCACCCGCCGACGCCCGCTTTTCGACAGGTCCGGCAGCATCGCAGCCCGCAGAGATTGCTTGCGTTGACGAATTCGGGCGATCCACAGTACTAGACCGCCGAGAGCAACTACCCACAGCCAGCTTGCCGCGAGCTCGCTGTAGTTGCGGCCTACTTCACCGAGGTGGAGATTGCGGTGCAGTTCGTCGATCCAAGCGCGGACCGGTAGCCATTCACCGTACGTTGTCAGCGCGCCGCGAACATCGCCTGTGTACGGATCGACGAACACCGTGCGCCCGTAGTCCGGGGGAACATCGTCCACGGCGAGTATCACCCGGGTGGTGCCGTCAGGGGACGTCGGTGGGCGGACTTCGGTGATCGTGCCCTCGGGGTGAGCTGTCCTTGCTGCGGAGACTTGGTCGCTGAGAGGAATTGCCTGTTGGCCGACGTTTTCGACGGTCAATTCGTGGCGGTGAACGATCTTCTCGAGCTGGGGCGTCATGGTGTACAACAGTCCGGTGACCGCTGCAATGAGCAGAAAGGGTCCCACCAAGATACCTGCGTAAAAGTGCAGTCTCATCACGAAAGGCCTGATCCGAGTCCATAGGCCCGGTTCTCGGGCGGTGCGGGGCGAGGTCGAACCGGGTGTCTCCGGCTGCGCGGGATCGAGATGTCCTGTGGACATGACGGCACAAACTTTCTGCTCTGCGCGCCACATTGCTTGGCGTCTGGTCGTCCCACAAGTCGGTGGGACGGGCAAAAAGTTCCAGCCCTCGAACAAAAATTTCGATTCCGCTCTCCGGCGACCTATGCGAGGAAGCGTTTCGGCGACTTACATCCCGTCCACGGATGCGTAGCTACGAAGATTGCGTTGATTGTCTTCGAAGTTTCGGGGCAGAAGGACAGCAAGACCGGATAGGAACAGCTCTTCCAGAGTCTCCGGGTCGGCGAGGTTCTCTCTTGCGATCACACGGATGCGTGAAAGTGTTCCGCAGTCTCGGGAGGCGAAATTCACGTCCGGGCTCGCGTACTGTCGCCGACGGACCAATGTCACACTCGCCGCGGTTTCCTCGACATGAAAAGCTGGACTGAAGCTCAACAGCTCAGGTGACAAGCGGAGCCGGTCGACATGATCGAAACCTCGGAAGCGGTCCTGATCGACCGCCAGTACGTTGATCTCGACGTCACGAGGGCTGGACACAGCTTCATCGACATCGCCGGATTCGAAATTCCATTGCGGCGATAACAGGTAATCCGCCGGGGCCCCGGAGACATCGAACCCGAGGGATCGGTCCGTGACGATTCGTCGAAACATAGGAACGTAATCGCGGATGTGCTCGAGGAAATTCTGGCTGTAGCGGTAGTACCGGTAGGGATCGATACGCAACGCGCCGCTATCCATCGCCCAGATGGAATCGAACAGCGTCCATCCGGTCCTATCAGTCACGCGTACTGCTTCCTCGATGAAGAACTTTTGTGCCGGGATTTCGGGCAGACAGGTGGAGGAGAACACCCCGTCGAAATATCCGTCGACGAACGGCCAATCGAATTGGACGTCATGGCATATGAAGTCGGCGTCGGTCCCGATGAGTTCTCGCACCACCAGAAGGTTGGTCAGCTGTCCATCCATGCAGATGAGGTTGTCCGGCTGCGGGCCTATGCTGCCGAGCAAGTTTTCGAACACTCCGTGCCCACAGCAAACTGACAGTACTCGGCCACCGATCGGAAGGTGCCGAAGTGCGAGAGCGGTGGCGCTGGCCCGGACGGAAAAGAATCTTTGCAGGTAGTAGGAGTGGAGTTGCTCATCTCGGTGCCCGGCGGGGTCCCGGCGACGCGTGAGTTGTCGACCTGCGGTGCGAGCTCGATGCACCAACTGGTGTGCTGCTCGCACCGACCGTGCATTGCTCGGGCGTCTCATGCGGTCTCCGAGTGATCGGCGAGTTCCGATGTCGCCAAGCACCTCGAAGTCCGCTGCCGCGGTCAGTTCGCGGTCGATGGCGGGCGCGAGAATTCGATCGAGGTCGGTCGCGAAGTCGAGGTAGGTCGAATAGTGCCCGTTGATGAGTTTGGCAACGATCGGTGCATGTCGTGCGATCCATTCTTTGAGTCCGTCTACATCTCCCGCCCGCAGGTGTTCGATTGCCGTGATCTGCAGTGCGGCGTGCGGGGTCAGTACGTCTTCAGGTCCGCCGTAGTTCTTCGCAAGACTGAGTAGAAGCACGCCGTCGACCACAGGGAATTCGAAACTTTCCGAGCGTACAAGCCCGTATTTCAGCTCATCCGCTTCGGTTTCCACTGCGTGCGATACGGTCATCTCACTGCCGGTGTAGGGGCAGCGAAGCTCTGTGATTGTCGAAAGCTTCATCGCGTGGCCTCGTATGCTCTCAGCGGTTCATGGCGTCTCAATGGGCGCAGCGTTCGGTCATGCTGGGGCATAGACGCTCACCCAGTCGATTTCTATTTTCGTACTCGCAGGACTGCCTGCGACAGGGCAGCCGGGGAGTCCGTTTTCGACGGCCTTCTCGCAACCTCCGGCTTGCGCCTGCAAACCCAGCCACATCGGGATGTCGGGAACTCTGTCGCCTCGTTCCACGCCCCAGACCGCACCATTGAGCGTGTACCGGATTTCCCCGGGAACCCATTCCACTCCAACGGTATTCCACTGAGTAAAGTCGCCTGAAACAGATTGCTGATTCTTGCGTTGGATGCCATGGTCGTCCACCCAGTGCACGAAGGCATCCAGGTGCCGCCGGGGGCCGCCGAAGCTCTCCGCGAAATCGATCTCCGGGGGCCACTGTTCGTTCTGAGGCCAGAGCAGGAAGTGTAAGGTGACATCGTCACTGGCATCGGCCCGGAATCGGACGTCCCACTTTCCGTACTTCTGGGCTCGTGGCCAGTTCGATACGCCACCGGTTACCGTGCGCCCCCCTAGCTTCGTGCTCTCGAGCGTCAACATGCCGTCTTCGACGTGAACCTGTTCCGGTGACCACTGACTGTACTGGTCACCACCCGGCGTTCCCGAGTACCTACTCCATTGCCCTCCGAGGGTGGGGTTGGTGAAGTCGTCTCGAAATATTTGGCGCCAGCCCGGTATATCGCCTTGTGGGGCTGGAACTCCGGACGGCGGCTCTGGCGCCGTATCGACAGATCCGGCGGCGGCGAACGATGGCAGCTTCAGGTCGCACGAGACGACGAGGAGAGCGGCCACCCCTACAGTTGCGAGAGCGGTGGCTATCCGCATCGACCGCCGCGAGAACCGCTCACGAGATATCACGTCATTGCTCCCATCCGTAAAACAGTGGCCACAATGCCGAGGCAGACTGACAGACCGATCGCCGAGTTGAGCACCGGATGCGACATCCGATACTTGTCCGCGCTCCCGTCGGCCGGCACGCTCCGCTCGCGCACGAGCGACGCCACTCCCAGGAATACCAGTGCAATCGCGAAAGCAATGGCACCGGCTGGCCCGATAACAATTTCCCACAACAACTTCAATTACCTCCCGTCGGTGTGAAGGTGATCCGCTCCAGAACGCGGACATTCGTGTTTTCTTCCTTGATGCGGTACATGCCGCTCTCGACAAGTTGGTCCGCGAAGTCCCACAGCCATCCGGGCGGCACCAGACCCGGAATCTCCAGTGCGGCAGCTTGACTCGAGGTCAAGAAGATGTAGTCGGCAGGAAATTGGGAGACGCAGTCGAATGTCCATACTCTGCATACGCCGCCGTCGGGCCACCTCATCTCGCCCACTCGGCTCATGCGCAGAACGCCTTCTCCGTTCGGCGGCAACATCGTCGTTCCCCTGGGCGCTTGGTCCAGCAAGGACCGAGCGGCAGAAACCACCTCGTGCGGGTTCCGTTCGAAAGCTGTGTTCAGGCCTCTGGTTGTCGTGAGCATTACGGAGGCCAGGAAGAGGGCTGCAACCAACCCCACGATGCTCAGCGTTGTGGTGCGTGGGATCACACGCATGATCGCTGCCGCGGCCAGGGGTGCAAGCACTGGCATCGAATAGACAAAGCAACGCAGGATGATTTCCCCGCCGTAACTCTGCGCCAGAACCAGGGTGAACGGCGCGATTACCAGTACAGCTGATGCCGGCGCCAGTTTGTGTCGACGGAGCAGCCACCATCCCGCGGTCGCGGTGAGCGCGATCGCGGCTGTCCATGCGATCCGCACGTATTGCATTTGGTGGTACGCACCGTCCCCGGATACTCGTGCACCTACACCGGACTGCAGCGACGAGCCCACCTTTCCCAGATCCCCCAGGATCACGTGTAAGTGGCCGGTCCAGTAGTCAGGCGCGCCGTAGCTGAGCCACCATACGAACAGGACTCCCACGGTGAGGGCGAGTGTGCGATACCGGATCATCCCTACTGCTGTCAGCAGTATCAACGTCACTATCAGCAGGACAGGTGTCAATTGGTGCGTGACCACCATCGCTGCGGCTATGACGACAAGTGTGCCCTCGACTGCGATCGTCCGGCCTGCACCGAGACCTGCGGGGCGCCCCGGTATTCGGCGCATCATCGTCGTCGCTTTCGCGCGCCATGTCAGCGCGGACGAGACGGGCAGTCTCGCGCTGTGCACGGACCACAAGAGCACGGACACGATGCTCAGGTACAGCACCATCGCGACTGCCTGCGGGGCGAAGTAGTCCTGCTGAAACCAGTTACCGCACAGGTACACGGGGACACCGACCCATGCAGTGCGGAGATTGTTCGTCACCATCGCGCCGACGATGTAGACCGGAACCATCATCAGCACGGAGAAGAAGAGCGGACTCCACAGCAGCAGTGCAGAGGCATCCGGCAATCCCGCGACGTCGACCAATGCTGCGCCGCCGTCGAAGAATCCTGACCAGCTGAATCGTGCATCAAGGCTCAGCGGGAGTGCGTGGAATTGACCGATGTAGTCGATGAAACCGACGTGGACCCAGGCGGTTCCGACCACTGCGCCGTCGTCGGCGACGCTCACACTCTGATACAGAATGGTGGCCAGGGCGATCGAGGACACTGCGCATACGATCGCGTCAGGGCCTCCGCGGCGGCGTACTCCGGCAGCAAAGCACACCAGGGTCAGTGCGAGCGCGCAGAAGTATCGCCACGACACCACGGCGATGAGTCCACGTGCGCCGACCGCGTCGAGGTCGATGATTCGTGTTTCCCATATCCACAGGGCCAGCGCGGTCAGCAAAGCGAACGTGCTGCCCAGGCGAAGCGTCGACGACATGGAGCTGCGTGTACCGGCGACCAACGCCGACCACAACCACGTGGGAGAGAGCTTCAGTGAATAGATTCGACTGCACACTACGGTCACGCACAGGGATGCGACGGTGATGGCGAAGCACATTCCGACTGGGGACCAGAAGCCTATTTTGATCTGCGCCAGGCCGGAGAGCAGATGCACAGCCAATGACACCGCCACGGCAACTGTCACCGAGATGGGTCTGTTCGGCAACCGAAGAAGTGCTGCCACTGGAACTCCGGGTACAAGAACCAGATAGATCACCGACAGGGCAACACGAAAACCGCCCCCCAGATCGGTGGCTGCAAGTATCGGGGTTGCTACTGACACAAGCACCGAGACAGCCAAGGTCCACGCCAGAAGGTACTCGTCCGGGGCTCGCGCCGGTCGAGGTGCACTAGACATCGAGGGGGAGTCGGCGCCGCCGCTGTGTTCGCTGAGAGCTCTCACCGACCGATTACCATCTCTCGCGTCGTATTCGCTCTCGAATCCTCCGCTGGTGACAGACTGAGTGTGCCGTTGGGAAGTCGGCGTCTGTCGAGGACGAAGCCGATATAGCTCCTGATGAAATGTGCGGGCCCCAAGGCGTATCCGGCCAGCTCTATCACTGTCAGTGACACCGGGTAGGTCGGGGACTTCCCATGATTCTTCTCCGAACGCGGATCAGACAATTCGGCAATTCCACGCGGAATGCCCTGCACGACGTGAGCGAGTTCGGCTGGTCCACGAACGGCGTGTCGGAGCAGGTTGCAACACATACCTACCCCGTATGCGTACATCTGTCGGCGAAGCTCCCGGTAGCTGTCGCGGTGATGGTGGTAAACGACGGCTGCTGGAAAGTAGATCAGTGAGCTGCCGGACAACACCACTCGCCTGAAGATATCCAAGTCTTCCCCACCTTTTGCCGGGGTGCCCGTACCCAGGAGTTCGTCGAACCCGCCGTTCTCCAGTAACCATGTCCTACGGAATGCCATGTTGTTTCCGGAACCGAATTCACTTCCGGTATAGGGGTATACAGGTCCTCTGCGCCCATCGCGGGACAGTGGATCCGCACTCGAATCGTGATGGGGCCAGGCCATGGTCTGGAATCCCTTCTCGAACCCGGTGCTCTCTTCGAACCATTGGTGTGATCGGGAATCGATCGCCGCTGGAAGCACCAACCCGGTCACGCACGCAATGGTCCCCGTGGTGTCGGTGCAGAACACCCCGGTGACGCGTTCGACCCAGTGCGGATCAGGCTCGGCGTCGTCGTCGGTGAACAAGATGATCTCGTCTGTGGCTGAACGTATTCCGGCGTTGCGCGCGGCGGAAACACCGCGCCGGCGCTCGCGAACAACCGACAGGCGCGGGTCGCTGCATCCGCTGAGCAGCTCGTCCACTTTTCCGCTGTCCGGGTCGTTGTCCACGACGATGACACGAAGGGATGCATGTGACTGAGCCAGGATCGATCGGAGAGTGCTTTTCAGACGCGGTTCTCGGCCGAGCGTACAGACGACGACGGTCACTGGGATCGGCGGCGGAACCATGAACCTTGGGTTGACCGCGTGGTCTCGCAGTATGCTCAACTCGTGCGATAGTGCGCTCGCAGATTCGAGATCGATTTCTCGCGAGGGAAGTACGAGTTCGAGGTGCTCTCGTAGAGGGCCTCCGAACTCGGCCCTGACCGCGTTGAGGAACTGCGCGTGTCCATGCAGATCACTGCCTGACTCACCGACAGAGTGCAGAACACCCAACGGGCTTCCTTGCACTGTCACGAAGTAGCTGCAATCCCTGGCTTCGACGGCGCCGAACACGAATTCCTCTGGCAGTTCTGCGAGATCCACCGTTATACGGGGGATCGATTCGAATACCTCCGGTGTCGATCGGCGGCGCCGTCTAGACCGCGCCGTTGCAGCGTGGGTCTTTGATATTCGCGCAACGATCCACCCTGATGCTGTGGCCGCTACCCCGATAGCTGTCCATGCTGCACGCTGCAGTCCGTCGACATCGCCTCGCGAAACCTCGTAGGCGTTGCGGACGATACCTGCCGGAAGTGCCACCAGCAGGTATCGGCGTTCGCTGGCCAGTGCTCGTTCGGGTCCGACCAAACGTGACAACTCGAATTTCGATCGTCCCTCGTCGAAACAGCGGCGGACGAAGTATTTTCTCGAACACCGATCTGCGCTGACGTGGTGGGAGACTCGCGCTCCGCTGATCCGTACGACAGCGCCCGGAGAGGACGTTCCGTGAACGCGGATTCCCATGTCCGTTTCTTCGCAGCCGGCAAGGGCGGACCCGTTGCGGCCCAGGTCTGTGTTGAAACCTCCGACATCGGCCAGGCATGACCGCCGGATGGCCATGTTCGCGCCGATCGGATTGCGAATCGGGCGGCCGGTGGCCGGCATCCCGACGTAGTCGCACCCGACTACCCATCCGAACTCCGGGGGAAACCAGTTCGGGGGTCTTCCGGAGTTTGTCGGCCACGATGGTGCGACTTCACCACCGACCATCATCACGCTGTCATCGACAAATGCAGCGCGAATTCCGGACAACCACCTCGGATCAGGTATCGCGTCGTCGTCGAGAAATGCGATCACTGTCGACGTGGATTGTTCGATACCGATGTTGCGGGCACCGGACAGTCCTGATCTCTCACGGTTTTCGACAACTGTGACTCGTGGAAACGATGTGCAGGCGCGCTCGTACAGAGCCCGACAGTGATCGACTACGAGCACTATCGAATCGCCGGTGCGAAGTTGTTCTTGGGTGGCACGAATTCCATGCTCGATGGTCGCCCACCGCTTCTCGGTGTGGCAACACATGACTACCGATATCGACAGATCAGCGACGATCAAGTGGCCTCGCCTTGAGTGAGCATGCGCGCGTTGACAATCCCCAATCCCGATGTCGGTGGTGTTTCGCGATGTAGGCGCAGGGTGGAGAGCGCTTTTCGTCGTTCTTGATCGAGGTTTTGCAACGATTGCACTGTTGCCCCGTGTGAGCGTTGACGTCGCCTTTCGGTCAACAATGTCTTCAGTACTCGTTTCCCGTCTCGCCAGGCATCGAGGTTGCTCACTCCGTGGATGCGAGAGCATTCTCTGCTCGCTACTTCTCGAACGACCAGTCCGCTGCTGGCGATGCGGCAGTTGATGACTGTTTCGATTTCGAATCCATCGCCCCACTGCATGCCGGTACCGGCAGGGCCGCTGGTGGGTAGATCGAGGACCGGGAGCACGTCACGCCAAAATGCGTTGTACCCGTAGCACAGATCGGTGTAGCGGGTGCCTAGTATGCGGTTGGCCAGCACTGTCAGCGCCCGATTTCCTGCGCCCCGGAGCACGGTGATGTCGTCGCTGCCGCCGCCTGCGGCGCACCGTGTTCCTTTTGCGAAGTCGGCGCCGCTCATCAGCGTTGAGACGAAGAGGTCGATCTCGCGTGCATTTGCCGATCCGTCACCGTCGAACATGACGATGATGTCTCCTCGCGCGGCCTCGAATCCGCAGATCAACGCGTTGCCCTTGCCTGCGCGGGGTTGAGTCAACAGTGTTGCGTCCGGACGCATCTGACGAACAAGATCGACTGTGCCGTCGACGGATCCGCCATCGACGACGACGAGTTCGTACTCCCGGGGGATGGTGGGAAGAACTCGTATCAGGTTCAATTCCTCATCCTTGACAGGAAGAATCACGCTCACTGTCGGATTAGGTGTCGCTGAACGCGTGTGGCTCGCTGTCGCGACGCGGTCGTTCAGGGAATCCATCGGCCTACCTTCGGGGAACGTATGTGCACAACATGTTTGGCAGAATTGGGGGCAAGAGTGAATCCTCGAGCCTCGAGAGACAAGTCGGCCCGGTGTTGGCGAAAGTTCCCGAGAATCGACGTTTATCCGAGAATGCGGTATCAGTTGACTCTGTGGGGCGTGCGCCCATAGTCTGCGGTTCACGATCGTCTGGAATTGGCGATCGGTCGACGAAACTCGAGGAATCTTTCGACCCGATGACTTTTCTTCCTCTCAGCAACAATCGGTTACATTCCCGCATCCACTACGTGGATTCACTACGGGTGCTACTGATGTTTCTCGGTATTCCCTTCCATGCGGCATTCGTGTATTCAGGGCTGCCCTGGTACACCGGTGAAAACGGCAATCCTGTGATCAGTGCGGTCGCAGCTTTCATCCATTCGTTTCGCATGCCCGCTTTCTTCTTGGTGGCCGGGATATTCGCCGCGCGCGCGATCAACAAGACGACCTTGGGTACGTGGATGCGATTTCGGCTCCGCCGCTTGGCGGTTCCGTTCATCGTGGGCACGACGATTCTGGGTCCGCTTCAACTCTTGATCATCGCGAAGACGCAGACTGGCCCGCCTGATCTCGTAGGGCGGTGGACCCAAATGCTGGTATTTCCGTCGTTGTGGGTCTTCCAGCTGTGGTTTCTGTTGAATCTTCTGATTTACTCCGCAGTTCTGGCTGTGTGTGTGTTGGTTTTCGGGCATGCTCGCACCAGCGCCTTTGTCGACAGATTCATCGAGGTGTGCACTCCGGGTCGCGCGCGGATCTTCTTGGCACTGGCTGCGTGCGGCACTGTGGTCACTGTGCTTTGGGCTGCAACGGTATTCATCGGAATCGACAGTGTCGCGTTGGGCTTTGTCAGCACTCGTTTACTCCTGCTTGACGCGCCAACTTTCGCGTTGGGTGTCGCGATCGGATATCGAGACGACCTACTCGCGCGCTTCAGCTCGTGCCCTGCGACTACTGCGGCAGTGACTGTTGTGTCGGCGATGTTGTTGGCGTGGATCGCTGGAGTCGACAATTTGGTTGCCGAGTTCGGGGAGCATTTCATGATTCCTGTAGTAGGTATCGCTATGGCGTCGGTGCTGATGACGGCTGCGAGGAAGTTCCTCGGGGCCAGTACGCGCATCACGTCGTACCTCGCCGATGCTGCAATGACCGTGTACGTCTTTCACAATGTGCTCATCTTGGCTCTCGCGCTGGTACTGCTGAACTACGCACTTCCCGGCCCCGTCGAATACGTCGTCATCATCGTCATCACCACTGCCGCTTCACTTCTGATTCACGCAGTGATATCCCGTGTGGGCATCTTGTCCGTGTTGTTCAACGGCCGACGGAGGCGTCGCGGCTCTGCAGTGCCTCAGCCGGGCAGTGCCATCACCACATGAGGGTTTTTGGTGACGGGATGTGAGAGCACGTGGGCTTCCACGTCGAAAACCTGCCGGATCAATGTCGGCGTGAGTGTCTCTCGCGGGTTTCCGAAGGCCACGAGCTCACCGGATTGGAGTACCCCCACTGCGTCGGCATGAGCGAGGGCGTGGTTGAGGTCGTGGACAGCGAGTAGCACGGTGACGTTCAGGGCAGAGAGCAACGCAAGTAGTTCCAACTGCGCTCGGACGTCGAGATGGTTGGTCGGTTCGTCGAGGATGATGACCGGTGCTTGTTGTGCGAGTGCCCGCGCCAGGAGGACTCGTTGTCGCTCTCCCCCGGACAGTGATGAGAAATAACGGTCGGAGAAAGCCGAGACATGAACCGTGTTCATTGCATCTCGAACGATCTCGCGGTCTTCGTCGTTGTCGGTTTCGAAGTATCCCTTGTGCGGCGAACGTCCCATCGCCACGATCTCTCTGACCGTGAAATCGATTCCGTCGCCTTGATGTTGAGTTACCACTGCGCGGTGCTTGGCAACCGCTTTCACGGGGGTTTTCCAGATATCGTCCCGCCCGATGTAGACGGTACCCACGGTCGGTTTGAGTGCCCGATAGATCGCGCGGAGCAGTGTCGATTTTCCGGATCCATTGGGTCCCACCAGTGCTGTCAGAGAGTTGTTTTCAGCGACGATGCTGATGTTTCGAACCAGGGTGTTGTCGTCGATTTCGACGGTGACGCCTTCGGCGCTGACTTTCATGTGCGGCTTTCGGCTCGGCTGGTCTTGAGTAGCCAGAGAAAGAAGGGGCCTCCGATGGCGGCAGTGAATATCGTCAACGGATACTCGTTGGGTGGGTCGATTCCCCGGGCGACCAGGTCGATCAGCACCAGGAACGCGGCCCCGAAGAGCGCAGCAACCGGGAGTAGACGCCGGTAGTCGGCGCCGACGAGGAACCTCGCGATGTGAGGGATCATAAGGCCAACGAAACCGACTCCGCCGGCCATACTCACCGCCACTCCGGTTAGGATCGCGACGACGACTATCAACAAGATGCGCAACCGGTTCACGTTGACACCCAACGCTATCGCGTCGTCGTCGCCCATTGCGAGGGCGTTGAGATTGCGGCCTTGAAACGTCAGCCAGAGTGCACAGCCGATCACCGCGATTGCAGGCACGGCGAGCTTGCCGAATTCCGCGCCCGCGACGCTTCCCATCATCCAGAACAGTATTCCCCGTACCTCGGCAGGCTCGGAGTGCAACTGCACAAGGCTTGTACCTGCCAGGGCCACTTGTCCTACGGCAACTCCGGCAAGAAGTATTCGGGTTCCGGTGAATTGGCCGGATCGATGAGCGAACAACAGCACGATGATCAGTGTGATCATCGCGCCGCTGAAGGCTGCTACCGGAACCCCTACCGCTCTGAGGATCGGTGCCGTGCTCGAGGACATTGCGATGACGGCCGCCAGAGAAGCGCCTGAAGACACTCCGATGACGAACGGATCGGCGAGCGGGTTGCGGATCATTCCTTGGAGAACAGCCCCGGCGAGAGAGAGTGCGGCCCCCACGAGGGCCGCGTACACCACCCGAGGGAATCGTAGTTTCCAGACCACCATCTGGTACAGCTGATCAGGTTCGGGACCGATGCCGAGAACTTTGTAGCGCAGCACTGCCCAAACTTGATCGATGGGCACGGATATCGAACCGAAGCAGATTCCCGCCAGTGCTGCAACTGCGAGCAGAACGGTGCACGCGACGAGGACTATTCCGACAGGAAGGCGTGCCAGTTTTCCGGGTGCGGCCACGTGCTATCAGAAGACGTCAGGATGCGCTGCGCGAGCTATCTTTTCGACCGCCGCAGCATTGGCGGGACCGAGGTAGATTCCGTCGGACACCTTGACGTAGGACTTGTTCTGGGATGCGCTCCACTGGGGGTATGCCTCGAATAGCTTTGCGGCCTCGGCGTCGAGGTCCTCGTTCGGGCGGTAGGCACCGATAACGAGGACGTCGACATCGGCAGCTGCCAATTGTTCCGCGCTCAAACTCGAGGTAAGTCCCCATCCTCCGTCTGGGAATGTGGGTTCTCCACCGGCCGAGCGGATCACGGAGTCGTAGATGTTGCCGGAGAAGATCGCGGGAAGTCCGTTGGCGTTCATCACTGCCATGTCGGGGAACGCGATCAGCATGTTCTTGGCAGGAAGATCGCGCACTGCGGTTTTCACGCTGTCGATGCGCCCTCTGAGCTCGGCGGTAACCGTCTCCGCCTTGTCCGGCACGTCGAAGATCTGGCCGAGCAGGGAGATGAACTCCAACGACGAGTCCACCGATCCTTGTTCGTAGCGTTTCTGTTCTTCGTCGGTCACGCCACTCGGTTTGCCGTATGCGCAATTGACGGGGTTGACGATGGAGTTGATTCCGGACTCCGCCAACACTTCTCGGCTCGCGAAGCCGAACTTGCTATCGAATCCGCCTGAGAAGGTGGAGATGACAAGGTCCGGCCGTAGCGCCAGCGCTTGCTCGGCGGGCACATCGAACGCCGCATTGAGGGACAATCCACCCTTGGGCAGAGCGTCGACCTTCTGCTCCATGCCTGGAATATCGGAAACCCCGTAGTACTGCGTGTTGGCGATGACCGAATCCTGCAGTCCCAGTTCGATCATCGTTTCCGCCTCACCGACGGACGCACCTTGCAAGATCAGCACACGACTCGGGGGTTGAGTGAAAGTTTGCTGGTATCCGCAGTTGTCGATGGTGAGCGGATATGAGATGGAGCCTTCACCGACGCTCTGCTGGGGAGCAGTCGACGCAGTCTCGGTACTCGAACACCCTGTGGAGACAACAGCAACGACAACTGCCGTAACCCCCATGAGTTTCCAGGCGCGCTTGGTCATCAGACTTCCTCGGTTCGAATATCGGCGCAGATCACGCTCGGCAATAATGCTTTCGACCTACTAGTCGAGTTCGGTTGGTGATCAGTTCCAAACGCTTTATAACATTTAGGTCACGTCAGTGGTTGCGTCTCGACGCCTGCGCCGTCGCGATCTCCACCTGATCGCCACCGCGGCACCGAGGATGCAGGCCCCCGCCGCTACCATCTCCATCGAGGGGATGGCCCACAGCACTTGCTGTACCGGCGGTGCGACAGGCGGGTTGGGAACGTCGAAGCCGCTGACACGGTTGGGCACGAAAGCCACTCCGGCGCCGAACCGCACCAGCGGCCACACCCCCGCGATTGTCGCTTCGCCGGCGAACGTGGATTCCGGGACCAGTTCGACCAGCGCGAGCGCGTCAGGCGATGCGTCAATCCTGTGTGAGTAGAGCCCCTCCAATCCGGGAACGATCGTGCCTGCGACGGTCATGTTTCCCGAGTTCGTCACGGTGTATTTGATGTGTGCCGAACCTGGACCGATCCCGAGATCAGCGCGCGTGTATCGGGCTGAGACAAGATCTATGGTGACCTCGGGCTGAACAGGGCCCACCACTCGGGCGTTGATTCGCAGATACTGAACTTCCTGGGGAAGTCCTTCTGCACCAGAACTTTTGACGAAACGGGCTTCGAGCGCCATGGTCTGATCGCCGACATCGGCGTTGGGCGGCGCACTGATCGTGTACGAGATGACGGATCGTTCGCCACCGGGGATGGTCAACGATGTCGGAGTTTGGAAGTTGATCGAACTCTCGCGACCATCCGAAGTTTCGGGCGGCGCGTTCCACGTCAGCGCTCCGGCCTCGTCCGTCGAAGCCACGACAACACGAAGGTCAAGTCTGATCGGACTGGAGGTGAAGTTGGCGATCGCGGCATGATCGACGACATCTGAGGCGGGGACGAGCGCCTGATGCACGCTTACTCTGTCCATGACGCCGTCAGCGTCGGAAGGCATGATGGACCACGAAATCTGTTGCGGTTCCGAAGAAGTGGGAATAGACGGAATCTGCGCCGAGACTGAACTGGCACCTGGGACGAGAATTCCGATGATGGCCAGTGCGCCGAGAAGGGCACGAACAGGCTTGTTGGCGAGTAGATTTCGCCGTTGCACAGGCGCATCGCCTGTTGCGGTCGTGTTGCTCATTCATCTCACCCTGACGTCAGATCGGTTCCAGGGGGTTCACCGTTGTTTCAGTAAGCCACGACGTCTCGGTGGCGGTCCGCGTGCGTGGGCCACAGGAGGGGTCGGGTCTGAAGGCCAGAACCCGAGGAGAGGCTAGCGCACCGAGGTCAGATCGAACATCGGCGCGCATGCGGCGGGGATCTGACCACTCACGGTTCCTACGCGACGTACGGCCCGAATCAGGTCACGCACGCTGACGGGTCAGGCGAGTTCTTCTCCGGGCGCGCCCAATCGATTCGCGGCCACGAGTTCGCTACGGGCGCGCGCGACACGAGAGCGTACCGTCCCGATCGGACACCCCGCCACCTGCGCAGCCTCTGCATAGGACAACCCGAGGACCTGCGTGAGAATCAAGGCCTCACGCCGCTCGGGATCGAGCGCAGCCAAAAGCATGTTCACTTCGACTATCTCTTCGTACCGAGGCCCCGCCGAAGAACGCTGCTGATCGGCCGCTACCGTCCAATCGACACTGTGCGCGATACGTGGACGCGCCATTGCCGCGCGAACCTGATCGACAACCACACGACGAGCAATCGAGAGCAGCCATGTCCGAGCCGACGACTGTGCAGCGAACCGGGGAAGGCTCTTGATCGCCCGCAAGAACGTCTCCTGGGTGAGGTCGTCAGCACTGGACACCGTGCTCAGATGAGCGACGAAACGCCACACATCGCGCTGCGTCTCGCGGATGAACGCCTCCAACGCGCGTGCATCACCGCGTCCCGCTTCGAGAGCAAGCGCGGTCACCCGATCATCGATGTCCTGCTGATTCGCCACAAGCAGACAATAGCCGGGACCTACCGGGAACTTTCCGACCGCCCTACGCGACAATCTTCATGTGGACTGCGAAGTAGCTCGAGAGGCCCTCTCCGCGCGGATCGACGGAGAACGCGAGTTGGTGCCGTCGGCGAGGGTGGACGAACACCTGACGGAATGCCGCGAATGCTGCGCCTGGCACGCCAGTGCAGTCGAGATGGCTCGCCTGCTCAAGGTGCGCCCGTCAATGCACACTCCCGATCTGACGAAGGACATTCTTCAGCAGGCAGGTATACAAGCGCAGCAGCAACGCGCCCACCGTGTCCGAGACTGGATATCGGGCGGGATGCATCTTCGGGCGGTCCTGGTGACGATCGGCCTCGCCCAGACAGCGCTTGGTCTCGCTCAAGTATTCGGCGTGCACTTCGGGATGCTCGCCGGCCACGCACACAGTACGGACGGTATGACCGCTGCCCCCGACACGAGCGCTCATCTGTTCAACGAGAGTACGGCCTGGAACATCGCGATCGGTATCGCACTTGTGGTGGCCGGCGTTCGCACTCGAACGGTGTCAGGCTTGGTGCCCATTCTGTCTGTTTTCGTGATGGTGTTGACCGGTTTCGTGATCTCGGATGCGATCTCGGGTCAGGTCACGCTCTCACGGATAGCTTCTCATCTGCTCGTAGTAGCGGGGTTGGCTGCTGTCGTTGCAGCGAATCGACACTTCCGTCAGCAGGGCACTCCCCCACCCGGTCGTACTGTCAATTCGGTACCGACGCCGCTCTCCGAGCTCGCAGATCTACCGACTGGGGCGAAGTTCGGGCGTAGTCGAGGACATCTGAGGTCGGCCGACGACCCTGCTGCTTGACGCCGATTTCGATTCGCCACGCTTGGACATGGAGTTTTAACGAATGACCCTGGAAACCTCAGACCCCTTGGACATCGCGCGACCTGCACGGCGGGTCTCACTCAGCGTGTCCGGCATGACCTGCGGAGCCTGCGCATCACGCGTCGAGAGAAAGCTCAACAAGGTCGACGGGGTGGTCGCATCGGTGAACTACGCCACCCAGATCGCCACCATCGATGCACCGCCGACATTGAGCACCGAAGATTTGTGCGACGTCGTTGTAGTGGCCGGATACGGTGCCGCCGAATACGTCGATCGCGCGTCGATGACCACCGAGCCCGAAGAAGCACATATTCGTGATCTGTTTCGTCGGCTGGTCGTCGCGCTCATCCTGTTCGTTCCACTCGCTGATCTGTCCGTGATGTTCGCAGTGATACCGGGTACGCGGTTTCCACTGTGGGAGTGGGCACTGGTCGTTCTCGCTGCACCGGTCGTCCTCTGGTCGGCATGGCCATTTCACAAATCGGCATGGAAGAACGCCAAACATCGCACGGCCACCATGGAGACCTTGATCTCCACCGGAGTCATTGCCGCCAGCGCATGGTCGGTGTACGCGATATTTTTCAGAACCTCGACCTCGGTCGAACACAACGGGGTCTGGGCAGCGATCACCTCGAGTGATTCCATTTACCTCGAAGTTGCCGCCGGCGTGACGGTGTTCGTTCTCGCCGGTCGATACTTCGAGGCGAAGGCGAAGCTCAAAGCAGGTGGCGCGCTGCGCGCACTTGCGGCGCTGGGCGCCAAGGACGTGTGCATCATCACGCGAGACGGTGACGAATTCCGGATTCCGGTCTCCGAGCTCAAGGAAGGCCAGAAGTTCCTTGCCCGCCCTGGCGAGGTGATCGCGGCCGATGGTCTCGTCGTGCAGGGCAGCTCCACCGTGGACATGAGCGCGATGACGGGCGAATCCATCCCGGTCGAAGTGAGCGAAGGCGGGGCTGTCGTCGGTGGAACGATCTCGCTGAACGGGCGTCTGATCGTCGAGGCCGCGGCGGTGGGTGCCGACACCCAGCTCGCCGGCATGATTCGGCTTGTCGAGCAAGCGCAGACCGGCAAAGCCCAGTTACAGCGACTGGCGGATCGCATCGCTGGGGTGTTTGTCCCCACCGTGTTCGCCATCTCGTTCGCCACTCTGCTCACGTGGCTGTTGTTCGGAGCCACAGTGGACAAGAGCGTCAGCGCCGCACTCGCCGTGTTGGTGATCGCATGTCCTTGTGCCCTTGGCCTCGCTACCCCGACGGCGTTGATGGTTGCGTCCGGCCGCGGAGCTCAACTGGGCATCTTCATCAAGGGATATCACGCGCTCGAAGCAACGAAGAGCGTCGATACCGTGGTGTTCGACAAGACCGGGACGGTCACCAACGGCACTCTGACGATCGCAGACATCACCGTTCGTGAAGGCGATGACAGCACAGAATTCCTGCGACTGGTCGGAGCGGTCGAGGACGCATCAGAACATCCTGTTGCCATTGCGATCGCAGCAGCAGCCCGCTCGGGTGAGAGCGGCACGCTTGCTGCCGTAACGGGATTCATGGCTCTTCCGGGTCTTGGTGCGCGGGGCGTGGTGGACGATCACGTGGTCGAAGTCGGTCGCGCACGATTGTTCAAGGACCAAGGCATTGCTGTCCCTGCAGAGCTTCGGAGTGCGCAGCGGGCCGGTGAAAGCCTCGGGCATACGGTAGTTTTCGCGTCGATCGACGGTCAACTGCGGGGTGCGATTGCGGTCTCGGACACCATCAAGGCGTCGGCTCCGGCAGCGATCGAGCAACTGCAACGCTTGGGGTTGAGAACACTGATGCTGACCGGTGACAACGCGTATGCAGCGCAGTCGATCGCCGAGCAGGTCGGGATCGATGAAGTGATCGCCGAAGTCATGCCCGACGGCAAGGTCGACGTCGTACGTCGCCTTCAAGATCAAGGCTACGTCGTTGCCATGGTGGGAGACGGTATCAATGACGGTCCTGCTCTTGCCACCGCTGATCTGGGTCTCGCTATCGGGGCCGGCACAGATGTAGCGATCGGCGCCGCCGACATCATTCTTGTCCGCGACGACTTGACTGCCGTCTCCGATGCTCTCGGGCTTGCCCGCGCGACGCTGCGGACTATCAAGGGCAATATGTTTTGGGCGTTCGGTTACAACGTCGCTGCAATTCCGATTGCAGCGCTGGGGCTACTCAACCCTCTGATCGCTGGTGCGGCAATGGCGTTCTCGTCATTCTTCGTCGTCTCGAACAGCCTACGTTTGCGCAAGTTCAACGGGTAGAAACAAAACATAGTGCCGATGTTCGGTGTCCGCCGAACGCTATTGGGCCGAGAGAAGGGTCGATCCGATCAGGCGGGAAACGCTTTTCCTCCGTAGAGGAAGGCAACTGCGGCCGAGAGCAACACGAGGAACGTGACCGTCACCCAGCGTCCGTCCCTCCACCCGCTGGCTCCTTTGGAGACGAGGACCGCGGACATGAGCAAGATGATCATCACCGCAATGTAGAGATACTGACCGATGTTCATTTCCGAACTCTTTCTCCGCGTAGGGCTTTGAGCCGAGTCATCGGACAGCTTTCCCATGGCGCTCGGGCTGCAACGGTGTGAGTGGTGAGAGCGTCATTGTCTGGCCACCACCGGTGATCGTGGACAGACAATGCTGCCCCGTCCGCGGTGATCGATCACCAGGTCGGTCATTGCGGCAAAGTCGCACTCGTTCGACCACCGACAGTCGTTGTCCCAGTTCACTAGAGGATCGTCATCCAGTAGTCCTCGAAGCGGACGAACACCAGGACGAACACCAAGGCGAACCACAGCGCCACAATCGTCCATCGCCAGTTGATCACCGAACGCACGGCCACGTTTGGTGCGTGTCCGAGAGCAGTGCGGGTCACGATCGCGAAGATCGGAACAGTGACAGCCCACACGACCATGCAGTACGGGCAGAGTGCGCCTATGCGATACAGACTTTGGAAGATCAGCCACTGAATGAAGACGACCCCGAGCGTCGTGCCGGCGAGCAGCGAAACCCAATACCACCGGGGCAACGTCACACCGCCCAACGTGAGTACACCGGTAGTCACGACGATGGTGAAGGCCACGATCCCGATCAGCGGATTGGGGAATCCGAAGGCTGCTGCCTGCGGGGTGATCATCACCGAGCCACAGGAGAGGACCGGGTTGATGCTGCAGGAGGGGACGTAGTTCGGATCCGCCAGGAGCGCGAACTTCTCGACGGTCAGTATCAGTGCAGCGGTCAGTCCGGCGGCGCCGCCGAGGGCGAGAAACCATGCTGCTCCCCGCCCGAGCGCGGGAGGTTTCTGATTCACTGCTGTGCTGCGGTTACCGCAGCTTGCAGCCCGCTCGGTGAAAGGTCGCTGACTGCGCTGCCGTTCACCTTCACCGTGGGAGTACCGGAAATTCCCTCGTCGAGCATGGAATTGGTGTTCGCCGACACAGTCTCCCGGTATCTGCCTCCGGTGATGCAGTCCGCTACATCGTTCGACGACGCACCTGCGGATTTTGCTATCTCCACCAGCTGCGGATCGGTCAGTCCGGATCCGCCCTCCGGCGGTTGTTGCGCGAACATCGTCGTATGCCATTGTTCGAATACTGCGGAGTCGGTCGCCGCGACGCAGTAGGCAGCGTTGGCGGCCCTCGACGAATATTCGGTAGAGGACATGCGGTCGAGAATGGCAATCGGGCGGTAATCCACAGCAACGGATTCCGTACTGTTGGCTATCTCACTCAGGGTTGTTCCGCTCTGCGCCTCGAACTGTTTGCATGCCGGGCATTGGAAGTCTTCGACTGCTTCGACGACAACCCTCGCGTCGGCTGGACCGATGCGGATGGAACCATTCTCGCTCACCGCGGTCGGTTGCGGGGCGGAACTCGCATCGTTGGCGGATTTCTTTGCCACGACGCTGATTCCGATGGCCACGACAAGTCCGATGAGCACTGCTGCCACCGCGATCTGGATCAGTATGTTTCGCCGTCGGTCTGCACGACGATTCTGTTCGACGAAGCTGACGCTTGCACGTCCAGTGTTCTTTCCGGTGTTCTTGCTCAACGGGTCGACTCCCGATCCAAGGGGGTGGTCATGCTTCTGTCGTACACAAGTCGGTTCAGTGCGCGGAAAAGTTCCCACGAGTTGACCTGCACTTTCGCTGCGCTCGGAGGGTGTATTTCCGACTACGCGCAGTAGTAGCCTGCTTTCGACAGACCCTTGTCGTGGGACCAGCAGTTGATGCCCGCCGCAGGTGCCGGAAGTATCCCGGATCGATGGAGACGAAGTGAACGAGTCGGATCACGCCGTGCATGATCGTGTGCCGAAACCCGCGGCGACAGTTCAGTATCTGCTGTTCGCGGGGGGTGCTTGCGTGCCTGATCGTCGCGACTGTGGTGATGCTTGCCGGCGGTGAGCCGTACGCCGCGGCAGGGAACTCCGATCCCGGACGTGCCGCCACTCTGGCGTATGCGTTTCTTCGTCTGGTGGCGGTGCTGGCAGGAAGCTTGACGTTGGGTTCACTTGCTTCGCTGTCTTCTTCGCTTCCCCGACCTCTGCGTGGAGGGTCGATTCCGATGGGTATGCGGGGGCTCTCGTTGCCGAGCGTGCCTCAGCAATCTGGTTGATCGCAGCGATTGCTCTGGTTCCGGTTTCCGCAGCGGATTCAGCCGGAATGACGACGAGTGAAGCGTTTCGGCGCGGTGCGGTGTGACGCTGGTCGAGGCGACGGAGAAGCCGGAAGCATGGATCGTCGTGGCGGTCCTGGCCGCGTTCGTTGCCGAGGGGACCAGGACCGCGCTGTCGTGGAATTCGTTGCTCGGGCTTGCGGGGTTCTCGGCAATCGCCGTCCTACCACCGATGTTGGTCGGGAATGCAGGGGAAGGGCCGAACCACGATTTGGGAAACGGTGCCGTAATCGTGGTCCCCATTGCCGTCTCTGTCATGACGAGGGTGAGTTGGTCGGTATTCACCCATGTCAGACCGGCGGCAATCACGTCGAGCTTGTTGTCCGAAGATACTGCATTGCACTGACTTTGGCCTATATTGAATCTGTCGTGATGGCAATGGTCCTGGGCTGGAACTTGATCCCGGCGAGAAATCCCACGATTCCGATCTCGATGCCTACAACGCGACGCTCACGAACTTGTCACAGAATCGATGACAATTTTCGTATTCGCTTCACATGTAGAGCATTTCGCGGACTTATGTTAGTCCCGGGATAGCGCAGTTGCGATCTACGGACCTCGGCGAGGCACTGATTCTGCGGCGATGTAGAGCCACCGGACCGTCATGATCGACAGCGTCGAGGTACAAATCAACAGTCCGATGTTTGGTACATCGCCGAGTGCGCTCTCGTCTCGCGAATCGAGTGACCACACCGCGAGTACCCCGAAGACGATCGACAGCGGACACACACACGTGGCAACTATCATTCCCACGTTTCGGCCGGTCGCTCGCGCAAGAACGGCAACGAAGACCGCAAAAGTCGCCGCGAAGAAGACCGACGTATAACTCAAGACCCGAAGTGGTTGCTGCTCGACGCCGCACACATTCGCTATCCATCCCCACATCGCGCTTGATCCTGGATGCGGCATGACGAGCACGACAGCTATACATCCGAGAGCAAAATGAAATAACGTCCGCGTCAGCCGTGGATACGCCTGCTTGAGAACGCGTCTCTCGATCTCGGCGAGCACATCTCGGTACTCGATCAAATTTCCGTCCACGACTCCCCGCTCTGCTGTGGCCTTCTCGGAAGTAGCACGGCACCATCGACCGTCGAGTGTTCTGCAATCGTGGACAGCAGTCGTTCCCGGTCACGCCAGTCAGGCTTCGACCAACTCAGCTTGCGCGCGCATGCTCGACGACCAGTTGGGATCGCACGCGAGAAACCATCTGTCTCTGCTGATTTAAACGAATTATTGCCGATTCGAGTTCTCGATCAAGTTCGTCGAGCAATCCGTTCCCGCTGGTGTCTCCGGCGACCAATTCGGCCATGCTGCTCAGCGGAATTCCCAGCGCGGAGAGTCGTTTGATCCGGAGAACGTGAATCAGGTCGTGGTTCCCGTAGTGTCGATAGCCGTTTGCCAGCCGAGGAGGTTCGGCGAGAATTCCTATCTGATGGTAGTGCCGCAGAGTAGGGACTGACACACCAGCTCTGTGGGCCAATTGAGCGCTGTTCATCGGGAAAGTTTCGTCCTCTCTGGATCGCATCGCCTTCAATGACAGTGGTCGACAATCGGAGGACGAAAGTTCCCGAAACCACCGAACACCCTCGATGATGCTGCGGAGAGAACCTTCTTCTTCAACTGTCTCAGGACATCTCGATACTCCGAAGGCCGTCTTTCAGCTGTCCAGTCGCTTCGACTCGTCGCTATGCCGTCCGTCGGGGCGCGCTCAATAGTGGTCGAACACATGAGGACTAGGCTCCCCGTCACCGGCAATTCAATCGACGCGATCACACCATCACAGGGTCTGCGGCCGCAGAAGGTCCCGTCGACTCGGAGGGTCGACGGGACCTTGACGCATCCATTGCGAGCGGATGCGATACGCAGAATACAACGGAAGGGAGTCCGAGCGGATGGTCTGATTCCTGCCCTAGTGACTGCACACGCAATCAGAACACGCAACGCAACGTCGAATCGAAGCCGGTCAAGAAGCTCACAACTATACAAAGCAGAGTGACGTGAATGACTGCGAACCGCACCACCATGGCGTTCAAATCGATGATCACCGCGCCGAACATGGGGAAGCGCTTCGAGCCCATACCCCTCGCCAGGGCCTACGATGAATGGAAAACGCAGCCAACAGGTCGGTAAATGAACCCGAACGGCCCTCGTCCTCGACTTCGCAGCTTCCCTTGACTCGGTACACCGTCATCTAATAAAACTCGGCGTGAGATTCTCGTTGGCGGTCGTGACAGTCGCACAGCATTCGATATTCGCGAAGGCCGCCGGCGGCGAACATTCTCCTGCCCGCGATCCACGATCGCTGCTGTCGGCTCACCAGCTACCTGACAGGTCCCGCGATACGCACGAAACACCCCTCGGCCCGGACTCTTCGCACTCATACCCCAGGAGGACATTGCCCCGCCGTGAGCTATAACCCGAATCTACGGTTGTTGCGCTGCAGTCGTCTTCCTTCCACCGCAACCTCGGCGGCGATCATTCTCAGCGGTGCCGCCCCACACTCCGTATGTGTTCGGCACCAGGGAGGCAAAATCCAAACACTGGATCCGAACAGCGCACAGATCGCAGATCTGTTTGGCCGCGCGTTCCCGGCGTACCCGTGCGTGAGCAGTTTCATCCTTATCGTCAGGTGCGAAGAAAAGCTCGCCCCCAAAAAACCGGCATTCCGCCTCGGCTTGCCATGCCCATCCCTCTGGGATCGGACGCAGTATTCGTGAAGTCACGGGACGCACCATAAGAGCACTATTCCTTTGGAACAAAATGCAAATCGAGGGCTCATGTCTGCTTTTTCACCAATCGCGCAGTGAATCACCGAGACGCAGAGCAGAATCGATCGCACGCTGAGCTCGATCGAGAACAACCATCCTATCGTTACCGAACGCAATAATATGCCGATGTCCTAGCCCACAGTAGTAACCTTCCACGTCGGCGTCGGGGAGGAACAGTCCCGCAGATCGGTCTCGAAAATTCAGGGTCGTAGTCGTCGAATCGACAAGAACCACTCCCTCACTAACAACTGCTCTGCGTTCGGTAATAACATCAAGCTGGTCCGAACCGTTGCGAATTGGAGCGTTCTCTACTGACGCGTCGGAGAATGCGGATGCAAACCGCACTGCATTTTCACGGTTATCGAATACTTCATCGTGCAGGAGTTCAAGACTCCTAACAATATAAACGGTGGGCGCCCTCAACGACGCGCTGTAATTCACATCCGCACCTCTGTAATATTCGGTGGAACCTCGGTTTATGAAATTACCAGAGCGGTGAAATTCGTCTGTTAATGCGATCCCGAGGAGATATTTCTACGCTTCTTTCACAATCCCGAGCTGATATGGTCGACCAACCATCGAGTCGTGATCTTATTAAAATCATCAGCCAATTCATATTGAACCCAATGGCCACAGTTGCGGAAGACATGCAGTTCACTGTTTGGATAATTCCGCATCAGTGAAGCACTGCTGTCAAAGGACGAAAACCGATCGTGCGCGCCATAAAGAACAAGGACAGGATGGGGCACTGCGCCCAACTGCGACGTGTAGTCCACGTGGAGAGGTTGACTCTCCACGATGGCTGCGCGCTGCCCGCGCGCATCGGCCTCCGAAGCGTCTTTCCAACGGATATCGACGAAGTCATCGTCGGCAATCGATTCGTCGAAGAAGAAGAGTCGCATCACTTGCTCCATCTTCTCCCTGGTTGGGTGTCGAAAAATGTCAAAGAGCAGAACAGTGCCCGTCGCGGGCATTGGGTCGAAAATGGAAGCGCCGGCATGACTACCCATGAGGACTAGCGCCTCCAGCTGCTCGGGGTGATGAACCGAAAAAGCGATTGCATCCATGCCCCCCTTCGAATTCCCGACGAGCGAGGCTTTCTCAATTCGCTTCTCTTGAAGGAATCGTGACAGAATTTGTGCGTCGAACTGCGCGACATCAACGTCGGTTAACACTATCGAGTCCGAGCCACCATAGTTCGGCATATCTATGAGAATGACATGAAATTCTTCAGAGAAGGGTTCTATATTTCGGTGGAAGTTGAACCAACCGCTGGCACCAAGACCTCCACCGTGGAGGAATACCACCACTCGGCCATTGGTAGTTCCCGCCTCGTGATAGTGAATTCGGAGGCCATCGATATCGATGTAACTCTCAGTGTTTTCATATGTCAGCAAACCGCTTTGCGTATTGGAATGAAACATTTTCTTTTTCTCAATTCTTTGGACATCAAAGGGCGACCATGATTTATTCTATAGGGGTTTTGTTCTCACGTTTACAGGAGGGAACCTCGTCCAATGATGGAGAAGACATGGAAGGTTTTACCTCGTTCACGCAAACAGTAGGAGACACGGAATATTTTGATCTTAAAAAGACTGTAGCTACAAGCAGCGCTACTAGGCTCACGATCGCGCCAGCAACGGCGACCCAGTGGAAACCTGTTGTATACGCACGCTGAATATGAGCCACAGCTTGGTTCATCGTTTCAGCCGGCATGATGGATCGAATGTCTGCTAAGGCTGCGATCGGAGAACTATAGGTGGCTTCGGCTCGATCCGCGTCGGGACGCGCGATTTCCGAGTGATAGGCGGTGACGGCTAAGCTACCGAACACCGCTACTCCCAGAGCATTGCCCAAATCTCGCGAAATGTTGGTCATCGCGGCTGCTCCGCCCGATCTGCTCGATTCTGCAGACGCTGTCATCACCAGACTGGTTGTCAAAGGAACTATCAGGGACATACCGATAGAGAAGACAGTGACAGATATACCGAACATATAGTAGCTAGAATGAGCGTCGAGCAGTAGGAAGGATCCAAACCCGAGAGCACAGAAACCAGAGGCCACGACTGCGGTCAGTCTTCCACCTAGAAGATTGACTATTTTCGGTGTCGCAGGTGTCAGTGCCATAACCACGACTGCGTAGGGTAGCAATGCGAGGGCTGACTCCAAGGGCGAGTAATCAAGTGCCGTCTGCAACCACAACAAACTGACGTACAGCACTCCGTAGTACGCAACGAACACCATCATCATCATCCCAAAACCTACGCTGAATCGCGCATCGCTAAACTGATCCAAGGCGAGAAGCGGATTCTTCGCCGCTCGTTGCCATGCGATGAACAAGGCCAGTAAGGCAAGCGCAACGGTTATTGTGATCAACGTCTGCGGTACCAACCATCCGACATGTTGAGCGTTGATCAATGAATACACCAGAAGACCAATTCCGGTCAATGACAGCAACGTACCGAAAAGATCGATGCGTTGATGTATCGATCCCGGCATGCGGGGCACCACTACTCCGACCCCGATAAGAGAGGCAATGACCAGCGGAACCAATATCAAGAAGACAGACCCAGGCCAAAAACGAGCGAGGAGCGTTCCGGAGACTATCGGTCCGAGTCCCCCGGCGAGGCCGGTGAAGCTAGTCCAAATTGCAATCGCGGAGGCCCTGCGATCCGGAGGGAACACTTGCACCAGGGTCATCAGCGTCCCCGGCATGATCAACGCCCCACCGACCCCCATAACACACCGCGCGATCACCATATGATCGGGTGAGGTCACAAACGCCGCCGCCATGGTCGCACCGAGAAACATCAACAAGCCGAACCCCATGATGGCGCGGGTTCCATAGCGTTCTGCGAGTTGGCCGCCAAGTAGGATAAAGGCGGCCAAAAACAACGAATAGCCGGCGAGAATCCACTGCAATTGAGAATTGGTTGCTTCGAAATCTCGGCTGATCGCGGGGAGAGCGACGACCAATGTCGAGTTCGCGCCGAATGCAATCACCAGGTTGATGGTAAGGACAACCAAAATTGCGCGTCGCCTTCGGGGCGGCGGATAGTCCCGGTCGCATTCGGCTGTCAAATCATGCACTTGGGGCATGCTGAATAACCTCGGTTCCTTTCCGGGAATTGCTGATTCAAGCCTCATCGAGCGCGACAAGATTGTTAGATCGGCTGCGCAGGGAGGTCGACGTAAACGTCCCCGTCAATCACCTCGACATTATAGGTAGCGAGAGGCACCGCAGCCGGTGCGCCAGGGGCGCCGGTCCTGATGCAAAACTGGGCGAGATGTAGACCACATTCAATCCGATCACCGTCGAGATATCCGTCGGAAAGCTCCGAATTACCATGGGTACATATATTTGATGTAGCGAACACTTCGCCGTTGACCAGGTAGGCAGCAATGGGGGGATCGGATGACGCCTTGATCACGTCGCCCTCTTTAAGATCACTGAATGAGCACAAGCGTGCTTTAGTAGATTCCATCGTGACTCCTACGATTTGATTCCCACTTCGCCTGCAACTGGCTTGCAGCAGGCCTGACGTCGATACGAACGATTGTTCGAGCGATCAGAAGAAAACGCTGAGATTTTTGGACAGGACGACATTTTGCTCAAGTAGGATAGTCCTGCGTGCGATCAAGAACCCATCGGTCGTCTTTCGGAGGATATCTTTCCGCTCGCCGGCCCAGAGGTCTTCTTCAACATCCATTCGATTTCGATAGACGATAAAGTTGGATCGAACTCCGATCTCGTCATCGCCTCCAGCCGTGGCGTCCACCTGCACGTTGCACACCAAGTGGCGAGCTCTCGACGGTGGTTCCTCCGCCCAGTTCTGACCAGTCTTTCGCTGCATGATGCGCATTTGCATGCGAGAGAGATCATCATCGAAATGCGCGAGGTAGGCGCCGCGTGGTTCATCGTCGGGCTTGGACTGCCGCCTGAGTCTGTTCGTGCGAACAGGCATGTAGTAATGAATATCTTCTGCGAGGAGCGCAAACCAATTGTCCCAGTCCCAGTTGTCGAGCAGGGCGGCTTCGTTGTACAGGAACTGCTCAACTTGATACTGCAAGACTATCTGCGTTGTGAGTTGGTCAGTAACAGGCAAAGGCGTGCTGGGGGTCATCGAGCTTCCTCGGTAGTAGCGGATGTCTCAAGCGTGGGGAGATGCGGCCACTGATCACTGGTCATGTATTCGAGCCACCGACGGTAGAACGATCGTTGCGGTCCTTCACCGAAATATCGTGACCCGAGCCGACCGGGGAAGTCGTTGTGAACAGCATCCTCATGGTTGATACCCATTTGGTAATTCCACGCCATTTTCCGGACTTGCGTGCCTTGCTCCAGCTGCCGTCCAATGAGATCCCAATTTTCTCCGTCGTCAACTTCCACTACTCCGGCAGCACCTTCCGTCATCCCTGAGGTGCGTTGGACTTCTTTTCGCACATCATCAGGTGCATTCTTGTCAACAATGCAGAACTTCCAAATTTCAAATGAATTTGGACCTTTCGGATGCCACACTCGAAAGTCGTTCCCGTTGAGCAGTCCCGAAAAGTTGGGAAAGACATTGTAGTTGCCAACCAGCGAAATACGTTCGCCTACTCGATCGAGGCCCACTTCCTTACGGGTGTCATAATAGGCTTGGAGGGATTCGTTATCGAAGCGTGCATCTTCGTTGAACATATAGGACACGCCGTGCCCTTCCGGGAAGCTCGCTTGCCCGCCATTGACCGGGTTAATCGAGTCCCGCATCTGCATAATGGACGATGCATGCGTCGTTACAGCATGGTATCCGTCTCCTGCGAACTGTTCGGCGGCAAGTTTCCAGTTGCTGTGGATCGTCCATTTAATGACGCCCGGCAATACTTCGATTCCATCCGGAGAGTGATCGCTGATTCCGTCGATGAAAAATTTCATTTCACCTAGATAGTCGATAAGCGGCGGTGCAGATGCGTCGAAGGTCCCGAAAATAAAGCCACGGTAACTCTCGACTTTAGCTACCGGAATGAGCCCGTTTGCTGTTGTGTCCAACTCATCGAAGTATGCGTCATCGAGGTGGGGCACATTGGTGAGTTTTCCGTTGCTGTCATACGCCCATCCATGGTATGTGCAAGTGAAAAATTTCGCGTTTCCGTCCTCGGCTCGACAGACTCGCATTCCGCGATGCCGGCATGCGTTGAGAAATGCGCCTACGCTCCCGTCCGGGCGCCGGGTTACCAGAACGGGGTCACCGCCCATGTAAGTAGTGAAGAAATCATGGACATTGGGAATCATGCTGTCGTGAGCAAGGAAAAGCCAGGCTCTACCGAATATTTTTTCTTGTTCTTCTTTGTACAAATCTTCGTCGATGAAGAGTTGCGGGCTGATGAGACCCTCTTCCCAATTTACCATGGATTTCAATGAACCCTCGTCGTATGTCATTGGATCCCTTTCTGTAAAGCGGATTTTCTAACGTGTAAGCCGGAGTTTTGCAAGAATTGAGTTCAGGTGGATCGTCCAGTGGCCATCTTTCGTAAGTCCATACCTGCGTCTTGAAGTTCTTCGATCGTAGGCTGTGCACCACTTTCGATGAGTCGCATCGCTCCGCGTGTGTCGCGACCTGCGTTAAGTCCGAAGGCACCGACTACTTTTCCGTTTCGCAGGTAGAGCGCGCAAAAATTCTTGCTGTCTCGGTTGCCTCGGATAATTGATGCCTCGGCGTCGACACAGTCGCCGGCGACTTGGATGTCGTGGTCGTATTGATGCGACCATGCCCACGGTGTCTCCGTCGTATCAGGGATGGCTCCGAGAAGCGCGTCGGCAAGCCGCAGGGCTTGATTCTGGGCAGAGAGCCAGTGCTCGGAGCGAACAGATCGACCGGAGTTTGGGTCGAATCTCCTTGCTACGTCGCCGATTGCAGCGACCTGCGGTATGGACGTGATGCCGAATGGGTTGACATGGATGCCGTCAGTGCAAGTCAGGCCCGCGGAGCTTGCCAATTCATCGTTCGGTTCCATGCCGATACCGATGACAACGAGATCGGCTTCGATGTGCAACCCTCCTGACAGTTCGACGAACTGCACGTGGGTATCCCCGCCGAATCGCTGAATATGGCGTCGACACAGGACTCGCACTCCGTGATCGCGGTGAATTTCCTCAAGCACATCGCTGATGTCGGCGGGCAATACCCGAGGCAGCAGTCGTGGAGCCTGCTCAACTATGGTGACTTGCTTGCCCATTATTCGCGCCGTTGCCGCGATCTCCGAGCCGATGAAACCGCCGCCGACCACCACCACGGAAGCCGCATCAATCAGCCTCTCTCGGAGAGAGTTCGCGTCTGCGATGCTGCGTAGATATGACACCCCCGCAAGTTCTGAGCCGCTCAACGACAATCTGCGCGGACGTCCGCCCGTTGCGAGTACCAGCTGGTCCACGGCGATAGACTCACCATCGCTCAATCGGATAGCGCCCTCGCCGATCGCAATGTGATCAACCGTGGAGCCTGTCCGCAGATCGATGGCGTTGTCCTCGTAAAACGTCGGCTCGTGCAGCCAGATGTCACTCGGCTTGTTTGTGCCTATCAGATAGTCCTTCGACAGGGGTGGCCTGTCGTAGGGCAACTCGGGCTCGTCGCCGACAAGATGCAGAGCGCCGTCGTATCCGCGGTGTCGCAGTGTGCGCGCCAATGTGACACCTGCCAAACCGGCGCCGATGATTCCAATAGATCGCATCGTTTTGTCAGATCACGGGGCCAGTGCCGAGGACTTCGTGTCCCCAGATGCTCGGTCGGTCGAATCTCTTCACGGACCACGATGCGTCGTCGACCTCGAGGCCCTGTGTTCCGAACTCGATCTCGAAGTTCGAAGGAGACCGCATGTAGAACGACAGCATCTGATCGTTGCTGTGGCGACCCAGAGTCTGCGTCACCTCGGCCGCGCCCTTCTGCACCTTGTCGTAGGCAATGCCCACGGCATCGATGTCATCGACCTGAAGCATGAAATGTGCAAAGCCCCCAGGATTGCCGGGAATGTGCCCGAACGCCAGGCTGTGATGGCGTGCATTGACTCGGGTGAAGAAGACGCGGACATCTTCGGACATGACGACCACGTCGCTTAGCTCGAAACCCAGAGTACGCATGTAAAATTCACGCGCAGACTGCTCGTTTTCAACTAACAAGACGATATGTCCTAAGCCTTGTGTGCCGGTGACGAAATGATGGCCGAGCGGTGAAGTGAAGGGCTGTTCCTGTACTCGAACACCGTAGAAAAACTCGAGCGCGTTGCCATCCGGGTCCAAGCAGGTCAGTAGTCTTATGACACCTCTGTCTTTCGCAAGCTCGGTGTCTTCTTTGTAGGCGACACCGCTCGACTGCAGTCGATCGGCGAGCCGCTCGAGAGCCTCCTCGTTCCGCACCTCCCATCCAGCATAGGAGAGAGAATCGTTGTCGGAAGCCATGATTCGGAGGCGCCACTCGCGCTCATCGACTCTCAGGGCGAGAATGTTCGGCTCGGTTTCGACGATCTCGGCACCTAACACATCGCGGGCAAGCGTTCGCCAGCTTTCCAAGTCCGTCGTCGTAATGCCCAAGTATCCAAGGGCAGAGATCTCACTCATCGGTTCTCCACTTCGTCAGGCCGGCTTTTGATTTCGGCAGGTTCGGGTGTGCACCAAACCGTCGTGTTCGTCTTTCTCGGTGCATCTGTGAGCTGTGTTCACCACGATCACTTTCATCTGACCACTACATGAACAGTTGCAACTTTCCCGACATTCATCAACAGGCAGTTCCACTGAACGAAACTTCAAATATGTTGCACCACTGGGTCATAGTATTTTTCTCCACAATTGCAGCTGCGACTTACCTCGTGTAGCACAATCGGCCCAGGACCGAGCATGAGAACTAAACCGTCCGAAATACAGGGTTTCGGCTCGCCTCTTTACCAAGTGCATAAGCAGCCGTGCGCAAAGCGTGCGCCAAGCCAGGGGACGCAACCTCGTCCGTGCGAGCACTAACGGACAGCGCCGCGATCGCGGTGCCCTCGTCTATACGGATAGGTGCCGCAACGCAAGCTACTCCCAGCCCGGATTCCTCGCGCTCGTATGCCATCCCGTTACCACGAATGGCCGACAGCTGAGCCCGGATAACATCGCGGTCGGTGAGCGTATGCGGACTCAGGCGCTGCAATTCGGTTGCGAGAAGTCCGTCAACCACTTGGGGTGCAGCAAAGGCGAGCAATGCCTTACCGACTGCAGTAGCGTGGGCGGGCAAGCGTCCTCCGATTCGTGATGCCATGGGCGGGGGGTCCTTTCCGTGCAAAATTGCCACGTAGACGACTTCCGCACCGTCCAAAACCGCCAAGTGGACAGTTCGACGTGTCGTGTTGCGGAGATCGAGCATGCGAGTCACGCTGAGTCGTCGCAGTTCCTGCGGGCGGGCTGCGCGCTGGCCCAGTTCAAAAAATCGGATTCCCAAGCGCACCGCCGACCCGGAACGCTCGAGGAGATTCTGATCAATGAGCTCTGCGACGATGCGAGAGACGGTGGCTTTGGGTAGTCCGGATCGGCGCGCAATATCGGTTATTCGTTGCTCGTCGGTGGATGCCTCGACGAAACCACTGAGCACGCGAGCCACCCTGCCGATCATCGTCGCCGGGCTGACCGAGTCGGCAACTTGCGGGTAGAAGGGGTGCATTTTGCAGAACTTCCTTTGTTGAAAGGTCGAATCAACGCTCAGCGACTACGTATGAGTAAGCCGTGCAATAAGAGACCAGTGCGTCGGTTTAGGTGGCATACCCGGCCGTCCGGCTGATCGTGACGTTCATCACCACTTTAGTTGTACTCGAAAGTCGATTGAATTTCAATTGCGGATTGCACTACGCATCTGAGCTGGGGATTTGTTCCGAGGAGTGAAACAAAATTCGCATGTGGCTCTGCGTGAGATGGAGCATGGTCGAACCCAGCATCAGTCGTAATCGGCTGAACCTACGCCTACGAACGAAAGGCCAACCGTGGACGAGACCAGCTCAAGCCGAACCTTGAAAGTCGGCACGAACCGCATCCACTTTCACGATTTGGGCAGTGGTCCGCCCCTTCTGATGAGTCAAGCTTTCGGTCCATTGCCCGGGACCACCGCCTGGCTGACGTACAGTCGCATCTTGCCCACACTGGCCAAGCATTTTCGTTGCATCCTCATAGACCACCCCAACTTCGGCCGAAGCAGCCCCCGAGTGTTTCACGAACCGTTTCATGACGTGTGTGCCCGAAACGCTTTCGCAGTGATGGACGAGTTGGGCATCGAACAGGCATCACACCTAGGAGTATCGATGGGCGCTACCGTAGCCATCGACATGGCACTCGCTCGGCCAGATCGCGTCGACAAACTAGTTCTCGGTTCCTGTCACGCGTCATCCGGAGGCGATCCCTACACATTGTCACCATTTCCCAGCGAAGGAATGCGACTATGGTTTGAATGTCAAACAAGCAACCCTGACAGGCGGAATATCCATCGACTACTGACGTCGATGGTCTACGATCCCGCTATTATCACCGACGACCTGGTCGAAAAAATGTTCCGACTCCGAGTCGACGAGCCTGCTCACGCCGAGGCGATGAATGCGAGCACCCCCACTCCACACAGCAATCTCGCCGATCTTCACAGAATCGAAGCCCCGACCCTTATCGTGCACGGCCGCCATGATCGGCTTGTGCCGATCGAACAAGCATTGCTTCTCACCGGATATATCGAGTCGGCCGATTTGGTTGCCCTCAATCGTTGTGGCCATTGGGCCCCTGTCGAGCGGCCGGACGCTTACCTAGCAGCCGTGTTGCCGTTTCTTCTAGCGTCGTAATGCCTGACCTACGAGTTGTCGCGGTCACCGAACAGAGAAGCCGGATCCATACCGGCGACTTCTCGGGCAGCGGTGTCGTATCGACCGGTCAAGGAGTGCAGTAATTCGGTGGCCTGTTGGAGCCTCTTCTGTACATCGACGATGTCTCCCATGTTTGCCACGATAATTTCGCGTCTCAACTCTGCGTAGCGATCTGTCGCCACGACCCCTGCATCGGTGATCTCGAAAAGTGTCGTCGCACCGACACGAACTTTACGGACCAGCCCCAACGCCGCAAGCTTTCGCAAGCTGTACAACACATTCGGCAAATCATCGCGGTTGAGCAGTCGAGTGAGTGTGGTGGCGTCCTTAGCCCGCTCCTGCATGCGAACAATATGCAGCAACACTCCCTCGCTGAATTGAATGTTGGCATCCCCAACGATCCGTTGTATCTGCACCACGGACCGTTGGAATGCTTCGAAAGTCTGAATTAGTGCAAACTCGAACATCGTCACGGCTGTATCATCGCCATCAGTCGCTAGATGCCAGTTCGACCCTGCAGCTCCGGCCCTCGCGTTCATCAGCTCATCTCCTCGCACCTTGTAAGTGTGCCAGTCGAGCCGACACCGCAACTTGTTCGGAGGTTAGGACGCGCGCATGGGTTTGACTTGAAAATCACTCGTTTGTTGAGGCTATCGTAGGCAATGCCATATCCGAGTCCTCCACTTGCTTCGAAACCAGCGCGTTCTGATCGGCGACGGAGCCCACACAGACCGTGTCAGCTTTACGTAGAAAGACATCGTCGCACATTCTTCCAGCTAGGACATGCTTTATTGCTCCCAATGCGGAGTCGTTGCAATACACAGTGTTCCGGGGCCAGGCGCGTGCGATGGGATTCGAAACGAGCTCGATGACAACAAGTTCCGTGCATGTCCCACCTTCCGATTCGATCGAGAAGTATGGGAACTGCTATTACACAACGCCATACATCTAGTTGTTGTGGGTAGGGACGGTGTTGACGCAGGGCTGTAGTAGACGGGCTGGGCGTTGGTGAGGGAGGCAATTGCGACACAGACCCTTCTCGACCACGAAGGACCAGCCCGCCCTGTGCCACACCGTTATGCTTCGCTGACAGTGGAGAGAAGGCTGCGGCCCGTCGCATGATGTCGAACTCGTCGGGTAGCCATACCGCTGCCTGAGATAGACATCTCCCGCCTGTGCCTCGAAGTGAGTCAACCGAACTCTCCCGGGTGGGCTACATCCCGCAGACCTTCCCCCACCGCACCCCGACGGTGATATCGATGTCGACGCCTTCATGCCGCCGAGAACGCCGATAGCCGCAGCTATCGTGACCGCGTCAGCTCTCGCATTGCCGGCGGCAGTGGGGCTCGGTCGTCTAGTTGACGGCCGAGAGCACCACCCCCTCCGGGAAGCTTTGAGTTGCGACATCGGAGAAGCCAGCGCGACGGAACAAGTGCTCGAATCCGGCGGGAGGACCGCCGGAGGGCGGCGTGAACGCCGCTACCATCACGGCGCCATCGTGCAGAACTCGACGTAGTTCAGACAACCCGGCTCCTGGATCCGGCCAGAAATGCAGATTGTCCACCGTCAGCGCCGCATCGTAAGAGTTATCGTCGAATGGTAAGTGGGCGACGGTTCCCCGTACGAGGGTCATCCGGCCGTCTTCGATTGCTGCCGCATTGCGTTCCGTGGCCCGCCGATGCATCAGCTCCGATGGGTCCACGCCGGTAACATGGCCGTCGGGGACCTCCCGGGCGAGAAGCTCGAGCGCCAATCCCGGGCCGAAACCGATCTCGACTATTCGATTGTGCCGGCGCGGAGCTAGCACCTCGACAACGCGGCGAGCCATCTTTCCACCCGCCCGGACCATGAGGTCGGCGCCTCGCTCACCCGCTTTGCCTGCGGGGATCACGAACATGTCTTCCATGGAAATATTGTCTCCTCTGTAGCCGGCCACGGTCGGATTAGAGTTTCATCGACGATGTCCGAGTCCTCCTCAGGAATCGGTTCCGCATCGACGGCGGCGCTCATGGACGCGCTTCGTCCGTTCACAACCGGCACAGCTATTTGATACTTGAAGCAGTCGGCGAATCCGTGAGGTGTACGCGACGAATACGGTGCGGTCACCGGCGAAGTCACAGATCCGGACAGGGCTGCAGCCAAACAGTCAGCGCTACGCTGAAACACCGAACTGCTCACCCCTGATCACATCGTCACATTTATGCGCCGATGAGGAGCGAACACGACGACGATCGCGACCACCGTCAAGCCCTCGGTGCCCGGAAGGTCTGTCATGTGCCAGCCGCGCCGAAGCCTGCGAGTCGCCGTCGGTAGCGGGAAGGCGCTTCGACCACTGGGCCGTCAAACGTGCTGCTACTGACCGAGTGCAGCAACTCTCCCTGCTGCCCGTAACGCTGCAAGCGCAGAGCTGACAGCGTGAATGGTGTCGCGGTCGAGTACCGAGCCGATGCGCTGGTCGAGTTCGCGATCGAAGACGATTGCCCCTGCCGCAAGGACCTGACGCCCGGTAGATGTCAGCGCAACAAGGGAGGATCGGCGATCGTCGGGGTTGGCGTGGCGGGCGCAGTAGCCGGCGGCTTCGATGCGGTCGACGACTTTGCTTGTACCTCCCACGGTGATGGCGAACTCGGCGGCGATGTCCTGCACACGAGCACCACCGTCGTGGGCAGAAAGCAATCGAAGGATCTCGAACCAGGTCAATTGCAGCCCGCACTCCGCCCGCAGTGCGGCATCGATCGCGTTCCACAAATCGATTTCGTACCGGACGAGGTTGTCGTACAAGGCTGTGAGGTCGTTCGTCATTACCGTTCCGTGGGGTGTGGGTGGGTGTGCAGGTGTGAGCGCACCCCAATGCTCAGTTCAATCGGCGACGCCGTCGAACGCGATGACTGTGTCGATGTGGCCGTGCACGGTGACGATGCCGGATCCTCCGTTGCGGTCGGCGTACTCCTCCGCCCGATCCTCACCCATGTAGCGTGCGCCGAGCCTGCCGGCCCAGCGTCGCGCCTCGCCTGGGTCGGAGTCGATACGGGCGGCGCCCTGAAACATGACGAACGAGTACGGCGGCCGCTCATCGTCGACAATGAGCGCGAAACGAGGATCCCGCGCGAGATTACGGCCTTTGACTGAGGCGACCTCGGTCTGGAACACCAGTTCATCACCGTCGAGAACGAACCAGAGTGGTGCGACATGGGGACTGCCGTCGACTCGGACCGTGGCAAGTTTTCCGGTGCGCGTTCCGGCGGAGACGAACGTGCGCCACTGGTCGTCGTTCATGATGGGCATGGTGTCGAGTTCCTGTCGTCGCGCGAGCAGTGGCGGTGGTTCAGTGTCCCCAGAATGCGTCCTCGGCTGCGGCATCGGTAGAGAACAGCCACATCTCGGTGATCTTGCCGTCGGTGATGCGCAGCAGATCCACCCCGTCCATGGCCATGGCCATCTCACCACGGCGGCCGGAGAAGTGAATAGATGCAGCGACCAGGTCACCGTTGTCCATGTACGAGTGGACGGCGTCGATCGCGAAGGTGCCGGCGCTGGCTTCCATCATGGCGCCGAGGAGGGCGAACACCGCGTCGCGACCACGGTGGTCGCCGGAGAAGCGATGCGCACCCGGCTGGTGCCAGACGATGTCCTCGGCCAGCAGATCACCGAGTGCGGGCATGTCGCCGGCCTGTACGGCGGTGAAGTAGGTGCGTGCGAGATCGATGGTCGTGCTCATGAGTGTGCGTCCTTGGTTCGTGTGTCCACAGAAGATGTTCGGGCGGTCAGTTCGCCGGAGCAGGGGCAGAGAACACCCCGAAATGGTTGCCTGTGCTGTCGCGAAGACGTGCGAAGGTGACTCCGGAGGCGTCGGTCAGCGGCTCCATCAGAACTTCGGCACCGAGCTCGGTCGCGCGGGCGATGGTCTCGACGACGTCGGCGACGAGCACGTAGAAGATCGCGTAATCGGGGAACTTACCATCGGACTCGAAGATGCCGCCGCCGGGCCGAGGAGAACCCGGGGTGCTCGCGGCGTGGTAGCTGACGCCGGGAAGATCATGATTGGGGGTGAAGGTCCAGTCAAACAGTCGGCCGTAGAAGCTCTGGATCTCCGCGGATTTGTCGGAACCGAATTCGAACCAGGCTACGGAGTTCAGGGCAGGAGCAGTCATAATGCACAACCTTCGCGTCGTCGTGAATGACCCCGTGCTGGGGGCCACTCCATCACCATGGCATATATATTCCTTGGAAGCAAATTCCTTGTATGTGTAATCTTGAGTCGAGATGGTGGACGAGCCCCGGGCATCCTCGGGCCATTCGGGCATGTCACTGCACCGCCCGACGAAGGAGAAGTAATGACACGCGACGAGATCCCCGCGACCGTGGTCCATATAAGCAGTGACGCACAGGCTCGGCGGGTGCCTGTTGCCACGTGCGAGCAGCCGACGGCGATAGAGGTGCGCGGTGCGAAGGTTCACAACCTCGATGACATCAGCCTCTCGATACCACTGCGCATGCTCGTCGCAGTGGCAGGAGTGTCGGGATCTGGTAAGTCGTCGTTGGCGATGGGGGTTCTGTACGCGGAGGGCTCGCGCCGCTACATCGAGGCCCTGTCGACTTACACGCGCCGCCGAATGTCGCAGTCTCCCCGCGCCGCCGTTGACAGCGTCGAGCACGTTCCGGCCGCACTGGCCCTGCGCCAGCGGCCCGGCGTGCCCGGAGTGCGCAGCACGTTCGGCACGTCGACCGAACTGCTCAATGTGCTGCGACTGATGTTCTCCAGGTTGGGCTCTCACTGCTGCCCCAACGGCCATCGCCTCAACCCCACAGTCGAAGTCGCCCTCGATCACGACCTGACCTGTCCGGTCTGCGCGGTGACCTTCTATCCCCCGGGTGCCGAGTCGCTCGCCTTCAACTCCGACGGCGCCTGCCCACGGTGCTCGGGCACCGGGGTGGTGCGTGAGGTGGACGAGACCATGCTGGTCCCCGATCCGAGCCTGACGATCGACGCCGGCGCGGTGGCTCCCTGGTCGATGTTCGGTCTCACGGTGATGCCCCGTGTGGTCGCCGAAATGGGCGTGCGCACCGACGTCCCCTACGAGGAACTTCGCGCCGAGGAGCGCGACATCGTGATGCACGGCCCGGAAGAGAAACGGCACATCACCGTTCCCACGAAGAACGGCAAGCTGTTCGAGATGGACTTCACCTACCGCAATGCCGTCCGCGCGGTGGAGGAAGCACTGAACAAGGCGACCAGCGAGAAAGGACTGTCACGGGTCGACAAGTACATCAGTACCAACACCTGCCCGAGTTGTCACGGTGTCCGCCTCAGCGACGCAGCCCTCCAGCCGCATATCGGCGGGATCGATCTCGGCCAGGCCACCGCCAAGACTCTCGACGACCTCACCGACTGGGCCCCCACCATCGAGAAGTCACTGCCGTCTGACATGAGGCAGATGGGCCGCAACCTCGTCGACACACTCCTCGAGATGGCCCGCCGCCTCCTCGGCCTCGGCCTGGGTTACCTGACGCTCGATCGCGGAAGCTCGAGCCTGTCCACCGGCGAACGGCAACGCGTCCAACTCGCTCGCGCAGTACGCAACCGGACGACCGGGGTGCTCTACGTTCTGGACGAGCCCTCCATCGGACTGCACCCGTCCAACGTCGATGCCCTCCTCGACATCATGCGAGACCTACTCCTCGACGGAAACTCCGTGGTCTGTGTCGATCACGACGTCCAGGTCCTCCGTGAGGCCGACTGGATCGTCGAGATGGGTCCCGGCGCGGGCAGCGACGGCGGACGCGTCGCGGCGACCGGCACACCCGCCGATCTGGGAGACGACCCGGCTTCGCTGCTCGGTGGATTCCTCGTCGGTCGTGAGGACGTCGTCGTACGCGACCGCGCCCCGTCCGATCAGGTGTTCGCTCGCGGACGCATACACCTGACCACCCTGCCCCTACATACCGTTCACGCTCTTGCCGTGGACATCCCGCTGGGGCGGATCACCGCGGTGACCGGCGTCTCCGGGTCCGGAAAGACCACCATAGTTCTCGAGAGCCTCGTGCCGACGCTGAGGGCCCGCGGTGCCGGCGAACGCCCACCTGCACACGTCACAGGTCTCGACGCACCGCACATCACGCGCGTGAACGTGGTCGATGCCACCCCCATCGGTGTCAACGTGCGATCCACCGTCGCGACCTACAGCGGGATCCTCGACGACCTGCGACGCGCCTTCGCCTCGACACCCGCAGCCACAGAGCAGGGACTGACCGCAGCCGACTTCTCGTACAACACCGGATCCCTGCGCTGCCCCCGTTGCCAGGGAACCGGCCAGATCTCACTCGACGTGCAATTCCTGCCGGACGTCGACATCGACTGCCCGGACTGCGCCGGCACTCGTTACGCCCCCACTGCCCACCAGATCCGCCGCACCACCCCCCACGCCACTGATTCGGGCGGCATCTCACTCCCGGACATCCTGTCCCGCACCGTTATCGATGCCCTAGCCCTCACCACCGACCTGAGGCGCGTCCGCACTCGCCTCCAGGCCCTCATCGACCTCGGCCTCGGCTACCTCACTCTCGGAGAAGCCACACCCGCCCTCTCAGGCGGAGAAGCGCAACGACTCAAGCTCGCCACCGAACTCGGCCGCGACCAAGCCGACACTCTCTTCGTCTTCGACGAACCCAGCGTCGGACTCCACCCCCTCGACGTCCGCACACTGCTCACGGTCATCGATCGCCTCAACGGCAACGGAGCCACCGTCGTCGTCATCGAACACGACCTCGACATGATCGCCAACGCCGACCACATCATCGACATGGGCCCCGGAGGCGGCGATGCCGGCGGGCGCATCGTCGCCACCGGCGCACCCGACGACGTTGCCGCCGACCACGACAGCATCACCGGCCGCTACCTGGGCACGCACCTGCGAACCCGGCCGGTCCTGGCTCAGACCTACTCTCGCGACTGAACAAGCCACACCGACAACGTGGAACGATCCACGTGTCACCAGCCTTGGCAAATTCCGGCTTCGGTGCGCCGACATTTCGACAGCGAATATGCGCGTCGTCATCAACAGCCTGCTTAGGTCGGGGAGTACAGCCTGAATGCGGCACGAGACAACCGACCGCCTCAGGTACGGGGAGCGTGGCGGAGATCGAGTTAATGCGACGAAGCCGGAAATGGTCGGTCTCGCGAATCACGTCTGAACTGTCTATCGACGGCATCGTAGTTGGTCGGCGAACCGTCACGACAATCCTGCGGAACTAGGTATGCAAGGCAGTCGCTGTCATTCGGGTGCGTTGCGTGGGGAGTGCTTTTTCTCCGGATAGGTGAACAGTCGACAGACGTCAATTCCCTACAACTCAACACTTGCAGGGTGCACGGTGCAGCAACTGAACCAGAAACGGCCCGCTGATCGGGACACTCGGCACCAGCCAAATCTTCACCACCTCAGCCTCAGCCTGAGGCTCTACGAGCGCCATCCCCAGTCCTACCCGGCTAATCGAGGGGCAGGGCAGCTTTATGTCCAGTCGATGTGGACGGATTCGATGGAATCGAAGTGGAAACCGAAAGTGTCGCCGTACTGGTCGAAGCCCTTGTTTTCGGGGTAATCCATCGTGGCGTGACGTTCGAGGATGGCAACCACCCGGGCATGATCGTCGCCTGCCAAAGCCATGGCGAGTTCTCGTGTTTCGTCGAGACTGAAGGGGCTGTCGGAGTTCGCGAAGTCGAGGGTACGCACTCGGTAGTCGTAGCCTTCTTCGGAGCCGTTGCGGACGGACACTCCCCCGCGGACTCGGATGGTGGCCTTTTTGGGTTGTCCGTCGGGTCGTAGTACGCCGGCGCGGTCCATGATGTCGCGGGCTTTGACGTTTTTGAGTTTCTTTTTCGCGTCTGAGCGTAGTTCGTTGGTTTCGCCGGAGCGGTAGCGAGAGACCGCTGATCGTGAACGGCCGATTTTCTTGGCGACAGCATCGATTCCGCCGAGGCGTTCGATGGCTGCTCGCCGTTGGGCGCGTTCGGTGACGTCGGGGTGTGGGATTCGTCCTTGCTGCGCCCAGCGGCGCAGTGTTCGGTCAGAGGGGGGCTTTCTTCCGGCGTCGACAGCTGCTTGCCGTAGGCCTTCTTTGCCGATTTCGGTACGGAGCTGGCGTACGGAGACTTTGCTGGTGAGTCCGGCTAATCCCCCACTTTTGACCGATTTCGATTTTTCGACACCGCTGGTCGCTGCTGTCGAGACGGATACGTTGAGTCCGTCCAAGCCGACGGTCTTCTGTGCGGGTTTGGTTGATCGCGGTTTCGGAAGATGCAGAGCCACTATATGTTTCCTTCATCTTCGCCGGTGAACGCAGCTTTGAGCGCGAGGTTGATCTCGTGGGTATCACGGGCGTCGGTCAGCATGACAGTGACGTCCTCGGTGAGCGGGGCACTCTTTTCCAGAGTCATCTTCCCGAGCGCGTCACTCTCGTCTGCGATGTCGATGCCCGGGGGCAGGGGGTAGACCCAGGAGTCGGTGACGGTGCGCAGTGGCCATCGGCCGGTTTCGCGCGCGATGCGCATCGCGACGCGGCGGCCTCGCCAGCGGCAGTGTGCGATGATCGCTGCTCGCCAGAGCGGTTGGTGGTGGTGTTGCATTTGTTTGGCGGTCCACATGTCGGGGTTGACCATTCGGCCGATGTAGCCCTTGTAGCAGGAGCCGATGAACCGTTTCATTGCTGTGTCGCCGGTGTCGACGGCAACTTTGCGGGCTTCTCTCAAGATTTTCGCCCACTTGTCGAGGGCCCGACCTTGTTCGGGGTAGACCCATGCTTCGGTGATGTCGAGGTCGTCGAGTTCTGCGCCGATTCCGCCATCTGCGATGGAGGTTTGCAGTGCGTCGAGGCTGACGGTGGTGATCCACGTCTGCACGGGTTGGTCGGCGAGCATGTGTGGGTGAGGCAACGGTAGAGCGGGTGGCAGTGCCAGCATGTCACCGGGTGGGAGGGTTACATGCCAGAGTCCGAACGGGGTTTTCGATTGCCGCGCAGCGTCGAGCGCGTTCTCGCCGCGAAGATGCCGAGGTTTTCCGTAGCCGAATTCGAGCATGCCAGCGGAAGCGAGGTATGCGGCTCGTTGGTCTATCGATACCAGTTGTGTTGCGTCGGACAGTTCTTCGCTGCCCGGGATGCGGGTCCATCCGACTGCAGGTTCGAGATCTCCGCGGGGTTCGCCGTCCAGCGGTGGGACCGGCCCACCGGCAGTGACGACGATTCCTTTACCGCTGCGGGTGCGGTCGCGTTTGATCTTGTCGACGATGGCGGCGCCGGTGCGTGCTGGGGTGGGGCCGGGTAGTACGCCGAGGTGTTGTGCGCACCAGGCGAGTCGGCGTCCCAGTTCGCGGGCAGCGGGGAGGTCGTCGTCGGGGAGGTAGGTTCCCGCGGCCGGTGATCCGAGGATCCCCATGTCTCCCACTCGATTGCCCCATCCGAAGTCTTTGTTCCAATAGGTCCACACGTAGGGTTCGATGAAAATGTCGACCATGGACGTGAAGTTCCCGGTGGTGCGGGAGAGGTGAACGACGTGGCCGGGTTCTCCGCGGAGTTCCCATCCTGCGGTCAGCATCGGGGTCAGCGTGGCATGGAGGATCGCTGTGAGTTCTTCGGCCGCGCGTGTGCGCAGGATTTCCATGTCGTCGACGTCGTCTTCGCTGCCTGGGTCGATGATCCATCCGAGCATTTCGCAGGCTTCGATTCCCACTATCCAGATCTGTGCCGGTGCGCCCAGCGGGGTGAGCGTTGCCCATCTGATCAGTTTGTCGAGTTTTTCGATGGAATCTACTGGGCCCGTGAGTGTATGGCCAGACGGTGTATAGGTGCCGGCTGCTGTGACAATGACAGCGTGGCCGTCTGCTGCCTCGCTGGCGGGAGGTAGGGCGGCCGGTTCGGTTGCGCCCCGTTCGGACGCCGGGGTGGGTCCCGGTTCCACGTCAGCAGTGGGGTCGTCTTGGGGCACAACGGTCTCAGTATCTGCGACCGATGACACGGGCGACGTCGAGCCGGCACCTTGACGATCTGCGTCGACGCTTTCGCCAGTTTCCGATTCGCCTTCTGGTTCCGCGTCGACACCATCCTCCGCGATCGGCGCATGGGCATCCATCACGTCAGCATCGGATTCCGGCGTTGCGGCGTCGTCGAGCTCGAAAAGGGCCGGTTCAGAATCGAGATCAGGACCATCCCCCTGAACTTCGGGCACCGGAGGAGGATCGAGATCGAACAGGGGAATCTGCTCCCACTTCTTCACCGCCATCGCTGCCACATCATCGCTGCTGATGCCCTCATGACTCGAGATCGAATGCAGATCGCAACGCCCTGCTCAACAACACTTCCTGAGCCGGCAGAAGAAATCCTCTGTTCGCCCCGAGAGCGGACACGGGGATGGTCGTAACCCCGTCGCAGTCGACAACCGATCCGTCCTCGACGCCGTTGACGTCACCTAGACTCAGCTCCGTCGACAACCCCCGCCGCACCGAACGAATGGGCGCAACAGTGACCGTTCCCAGATGAGGCCGAACCAACTCCCTCGTCAGAACCAAGACCGGACAAAGATCTCCGAGGCGCGCGTCATGGATCGGGCGCACTCAGTTCTTCTTCCCGTGCGCGGCAGCGATATTCACATCGCCACCTGCGCCGTCAGACAAGATCTCCACGTCACGGACCGCCAGCTGCCGACGCTGCTCACGCTCCAACGCTCGAAGCACGACTTGGGCACGGCTTTTCGCGCGCCCGCCACTGACCTCACTGTCGAGAAACGCCACGATGTCCTCGGGCAGCCGTACCGCGATCTGCGTACTCATAACCACCATGATACCGAATTGGGATGCAAACCGGTACTGGTCCCACATCCATTCATCCCCTTGCAACCACCGCCCCTGACACTCCCGGTGCCGGGGACTGCCGGCCGAACGTCCGGGGACTGCCGGGCCGTCAGTGCCCCAATTACCCGGTGCTGTACAACTCGGCGGCGAAAATGCCCCTCCCCATTGCGTGTGGCATCACCGAAAATCGACGCCCAACGCGTCGGCCAAGTGATGTGCATCGGAGCGCAAGTCCGCAAACACCGTGGGCAATCCTTCGGTGCCAGTACCGCAGCGGCGGGCATACGCGATCATTCCGTCCGCTGCCCGCACAGCGCGGACGTCACTATCGTGGATCTGCCACTCAGACCAGGCACCGCCAAGCCAACCTATGACTGACACGGCCTCCGCTGCGCTGGGTCCTGAAGTGCCTACGTACCAACGAAACTCACGCCAAAGACCAACAGAAACACACTCGCGCTGCGCGCTCCCTCTTCCGCTCACCAAAGATCGAGGTGAGGCCGGGCGCTGCGCGCTCCCCTGCCTCACCTCTCCCCTGGCTAGTCGGCCAACGCGTAGTCGAAATCCAGATACGAGAGATGGCCGCTGATGTGCTCACGAATATCGTCGGAATCAATTCGCTCCACAGCATCGCGCTGCGAAACACCGCGCACCGTCGCTGTCATCGTTGCAGTCACGGTCACCTCTACCTCCTGGTCACGCTCACGCCCTCGCAACCCGTTCTCTTCCATGAACCGATCGAATTGCTCGCACAAACTGTCGTCATCGGCCCATTCGATAGCCAGATCATTCAAGTTCTCGATCCATTCCTGATGCTTACGCACGGACTCACCCTGCGCGCGCTCCAGAATGGCGCACTTCTCACGCTCGGCTTCCAACTGCACCACAACACGCTGAGCTTCATACACAGGGGATACGTACTGCCCGAACCACCCAGGCGCTACAGCTGCAGCACGGACCTCTGTGGGCCGCACGGAACCTGCCCACGCCGACAGCAACTTCGGGCCTGGCACAGCCGACTGCGGAGAAACCAACACCGCCCTGCCCGTCTCCGGCGTAGAAACTTCCGCGTCAATCGAGAACCACCCTGCAGCGAGCACATCGCCGCTCTCATCAACTACCTCGGACCACGCACCCTCGGAGGGAAAGCCGGACACCAACGGGGCGGGCATCACCTCAAGCACCTCCACTCCATCGCGCACAGGAGCCGTGACAGCAAAATCCGCACTCACATCGAGAACAGCTATCGGAAAACCACCCTTCCCAGGTGATCGAATCGGCAGGCTGGTCAGGCACCGCCACTAAAAGGACTTCACAAACATATCAGGAATCCCCCACCTGATCAATCTAGAGGGGCCGAAATACATTGCAGTGCCAGTTATTTCGAATCATAGTCACAGCCAAGGCGCAAACCCCAGATGCCCCTGGCCCTCGCGGTGCCGGGGGCAGGGGCATCACGTCATTGCCCGCCGCCAAAATAACGCAGCGTGGACGGTTGGCAACTGCAGGGCACTCGGTCGGTTAATGTCACAGATGTTCAGAACGAAGTACACCCGACAAAGGGAAGCAGCACGTGACGCAATTCGACAGCTGGTGCGATCCCGAAGTACTCGTTGCGATCAATGGCCACACTTCCGGCGTCCTCGTCTCCAAGAACGATGACGACGGAATCTCAGCCGTGGCCGCAACATTGGCTGAAAAGTACACGAACACAAACACTTTGACTGCCATCGCACAAAGCCTCGGCAAACCCGGCGTTGCGAGGTTCCTGCAAAATCTCTTTCCGGGCGACGCCGGCTCTAGATCCGGCGATATGGGCGAAATTCTCGCAACCTCCTACCTCGAAGAAGAGCTCAACTACACAGTTGGGCCCAGTAGGCTTGAGCACCGCGATCACCCCACATGGGCGATGCGCGGTGACGACGTACTCGGAGCACGAATCGATCCAACCTCAGGCCTTCAACTCGCCAAAGGCGAGGCAAAGAGTCGTACCCGCATCTATGAAAAAACCGTCGAAGAAGCACGTACAGGCCTGTTGAGAGAGTCCGGACTTCCATCGCAGCACTCCCTCACCCAGTTTGCGACACGGCTCATCGCCGACGGAAATCGCACGCTTGGCCTTGCAGTGATGGATCACCAATTAACCAGTGGGATTCGTCCCGACATGGTGCTGCACCTGATGTTTTTGTTCACGCAAAACGACCCCACCAAGCACGTCACGACTGACCTCACCGGCTACAGCGGCCCCATACGACAACTCGCCCTGATTTTGCGAGTGACTGCCCATCAGAGGTTCATCACAGCGGCATACGAGCAGGCCTCCTCTTATGCTCCGTGAAACGGAAGAACTCGTCACAAGCCTGCAAGCAGCACTCGCATCTCAAGAAAACATGCTTGCACAAGGGCAAGCACAGGCCAGTATCCGCCGCGATGGTGCTCTGCCGGCAGATTCACCACGCTTCGAACCTTTTCTCGACAACGACCTCCTCAACTACAGCTACGCACTCATCTCGACCAGCATCGATCTACTCGACGCGCCCAGCACTGAGATTGAAGAACCGACTCGGACGGAACAGCTTGGCCTGGCGCGGCGCGGATTCATCCAGGCCTCGTATGCGCTGGAGGCTGCCACCCGCAACGCAGCACCATCCGCGGACCTCAGTTTCCACCGATTGATGGCCGGAGCTGCAAGTCACCTCGGAGACTTTGCGGCTCGCGCGTACTCACTCGTCGACGCCAGCATCCAGTCGGGACGTATGACCCCAATGGAAGCCACCCTAGCCGATCTGATCTTGCGGAAACCCAGACAAATCGAAGAACGCACCAGACTGCTGAAGACCTCACCTAGTTTCTCCGATGACGCACTACTTCAAGCTCTCCGAGGGAACCCGGCCGACATAGTCACTCTCACGGCAGATCCGACCCAGCCGGCCGGCGCACAGATCGAGAACGCAGTATCCGAAGTGGGACCTATCGTTGCCCTACTGAGCGAGCACTACATGTCCGCTGTCTCCAGCGCTCTCTTTGCAATTGCCTATGGCCAGGAGCCGCTGCTACAAGCAGCGATAGCAGACCTCGCGAGCGGGGAGCAGGCAGCAAGCGACATCAACGCCCCCGGACCCTGGTGGATCTACAGACTCACACGCCGGCTGATCGGCGATCTCCGAGAAACCAGCATCAGGAAGAACATTCCCATCAGCCGGCCGCCGGCAGCAACCGCCGATACCGAAGCCGATCAACGAGACTGGAAACAACTCCGCAAAACATTTGTAGCATCGCTGTTTGTGCGCAAGCGATCAGAAATCGACTTGTGGCCATCCCAGCTCCACGTCGTCGAACAAATCTTCTCTGGCACAAACGATCTCGTTATCTCTCTACCTACGAGCGCCGGCAAGACTCGTATCGCCGAACTGAGCATTCTCGCGTGCCTCGCTCAAGGCCGAAGAGCCGTTTACATCACTCCCCTTCGAGCCCTGTCCGCTCAGACCGAACGCATCTTGGAACGAACCTTCACTCCACTGGGGGTAAGAGTCTCGTCACTGTACGGAAGCATGGGAACCAGCGACATCGACGAAGATGCGCTTCGAACGAGCGACATCGTCGTCGCAACCCCCGAAAAACTTGACTTCGCTTTGCGCTCAGATCCCTCAGTTCTCGACGACGTCGGCGTCGTGATCCTTGACGAGGGACACATGATCGGCCCCACCGAACGCGAAATTCGCTACGAAGCGCAAGTACAGCGCCTACTACGTCGCGATGACGCCGACAACAGACGAATCGTGTGTCTCTCAGCAGTATTTCCCTCGGGTGAAGATCTCGATGACTTCGTCGCATGGATGACAGACGACGACCCCACCGGCCTGCACCGTGAAAAGTGGCGCCCCACCCAGCAAAAATTCGGTCTCGTCCAGTGGAACCAGAATCACGCTCGCTTGACGATGACGATCGGCAGCGGCCATACAACCTTCATCCCACGGTACGTCGAGGCAAAGGCACCCACCGGAAAGCGCAGAAACGCGTTTCCCAGCAACAATCGGGAACTCGTCATCGCTACCGCTTGGCGCTTAGTCGAGGAAGGCCAGTCGGTACTCGTCTTCTGCCCTCAACGCAATGGAGTAGGACCGTACGCCGACCATATCCTCAAGCTGCATCAACAGGGATTCATCGACACCATCCTTCCCGCCGGCGTCGACCTCGCCGACGCTCGCTCCGTGGGCACTGAATGGTTCGGCGCAGATCACCCCATCCTCAAATGCCTCGAACTCGGCGTCGCGATTCACCACGCGGCACTACCAGGTCCGTTCCGACAAGAAGTCGAGCGTCTCCTCCACGACGGCGTCATCAAGGTGACCATAGCGTCCCCGACCCTTGCACAGGGACTGAATCTGTCCGCCTCGGTAGTGCTCTTCCATGGTCTTCATCGAGAAGGAAAGTTGCTCAGCGGTTCCGACTTCTCCAATGTCATAGGACGCGCCGGTCGTGCGTTCGTCGATACAGAGGGCCTGGTGCTCTACCCCATGTTTGTGAGGAAAGCATCCCACCTACGCCAGTGGCGACAATTGACGACTGGCCAAGCGGGCAAGACGTTGCGTTCCGGGATGATCTCTGCGGGAGCAGCATTGATCAATCGAGTGCTCCACGCCTTCGGATCAGCACAGGTGCAACCCTTTATCGACTACGTCACTGGTGGTTCGAACTGGACACTTCCGGTCAGACAAGACGAGACAGCCGCACAGGAGCAAGAAGCCCGACAATCATGGGACGACAACCTGGCCCTCCTCGACACCAGCATTCTCAGCATCATTGGGGAGGACGAATCGGACCCAGATCAGGTGACACAACTCCTGATCGACATGCTGCGCGATTCTCTATGGGAACGTCAACTACTACGATTGACGCCAGAAATGGCCGGCGCACAACGTGCTGCGGTCACCAACCGCACTCTATTCATTTGGAACAACTCCACACCCAGACAACGACGCGGTTGGTACCTTGCCGGCCTGGGAGCTGCAACCGGATTCGATCTGGGCTTGATCGCAGCCGACGTTGTCGACAAGATTCTTCTGTCCGAAGACGCTATTGCACAGAGTGACTCAGCTTCCGCTATCACCCTGATCACTGACATTGCTTCTCTACTGTTCGCAGTCGACAAATTCAAACCCAAAACTTCTCTGGAGTGGGAGCCAGTGCTTGCTCACTGGTTAAGCGGCCGGCCGCTGGGAGAACTCGCCGACGACCGGGACAGTGTGGTTCAGTTCGTAGAAGCAGATCTCTCCTACAGGCTTGTGTGGGGGATGGAAGCCGCACGGGTTTACGAGACGGCACAAGCGAACCCAATTGCGGAGATGCTCACCGGTACAGCCACAGCCGCCATCGAAACCGGGACACTCAATCAACAGGCAGCGATCCTCATCCGGTCCGGATTTGACCACCGGTCTGCAGCGATCAAGGCAGTAGAAGCCATCGAGTCAACCTTCGATTCGAGCACCACTATGCGTCAATGGATCCGAGACCTGCCCTCATCACTCGTTTCCAGTCCCGACTGGCCGACGACCGAAACACACAGCGCTTGGCTACAATTCGCGAAAACCAGAAGTGACTCAAACAACATCCCATGGGAATTTCACATTGAACATGTCGAAGACGTCCAGTGGGATGAAGAAAGACCCCACCCCAAGGCGTGGTTGCGCGTAACAGACCTCGGCCCCGGCGCGGTCGAACTGTGGTCAACAGGATTCACCTATCTGGGCGAAGCGCGCGTCGAAATCAACCCTGATCGAATGGGCGTCCTGTACGCCCGCCGCAACGCAAATGACTCGTCGATAGAGCTGTACTACCGCGGCCCCCGCGATCTCCTCCTCTCCATGCTCGATCAAAACCAGTGACCTCCCCTTCAAACCGGAGCTCATCATTCCGTCGACTCAATTCGAATCGGCCCTCGTTATTGTTCCGTAACCTTTGGTCTGAAGTATGCCGAAATATTTTGGTCGGACCCTTCTTGCTTCAGAATGAACACGACGCAGCCCGGTTTCGTCGATACTGTTGGAGCACTTCCCATTACAGAGACATCATGCACAAAAAATGAAACCTTCCGGGCGTCGGTCGTCCAGGCTACGAGCAAGGCACGAAACTGTAGCCAGATTGGCCACGCTTGAAGATGAGCCCGCCACCGCCCCTGAGAATCGGATAGACGCCACCGATTCTGGACACGAAGACACCCTCAAGCCTGGCTTACACATCCAGAACATCACACGCCGCAGGTAGAGCCAACTCCTTGAAACCTTCGGCCAAAAAGTTCAAAGTGTGCGGTACCAACCCCGTTTTGGACACCTTCCCCGTACTGGGATGTGGCTCGGGTTTTTCGTAGCCGATCATCTTGCCGGCGCTGGTTCTCATGACATGTGGGATGACCTCAAGCAGCCCCAGGGATGACAGGAATTGATGACGATCGAATGCGGATGGACTCAAACCATGGCGCCTCAAGCGTTCTTCACTCGTCATCTGGAATGATCCACCCGTGACTGAGGATTGATACGCCGAGACAAGCAGCAATGCGAGTTCAGATTCCTCCAGGACATGGATCCATCCGTGTGTAAACAACTCCACCGGGACAGTGAAATAGTCCTCGCCGTCGCGCGGAACAACGTAGCGGACGTTTGCTCCGTGGTCGCGGCGGCCGCCCTCGTGGAGGAGATGGAAATGCTCAAACTTGTTGGCAGATTTTGCACCGCCGGGCAAAGCCACGAGTTCGTTCTCCGGACGGGCAAGTCTTTTCACTGAGCCCTTCAACTGATCCAACATCTTGGCCGGCGCGTCGAGGTACGTCGTCTTCTCGTCGTGTGCCTTGTTGTCCCGAGTGTCTTCGACCAATAGATCAATCCAACCGATATCGGTACCTCCGGCCCACACGAGGGGCCGACTGTTCGACACATGCGACTGACCTGGATGAAGCTGAGTCTGCGCTTCAAAGTATGTCAAAAGAGCAAACCGAAGGAGAGAACCCCGCGAGGTCACCAGTCGGGTCGACGGCGGGCGAAATTTGCGTTCAGGCAATTTGCGGTCCGACCCTTCCGGCGCTGGATCCGACCTGACTACGAATGCTGGACGTAGACGCACCTCGGCGAGCTGCTTCACACGACCGTCGTCCATCACTCGCTGAACTGCCGACATTGCCTTCGTCATCGCAGGCCCTGTGCGTCTGAGTCGTTCAAGCCGCGCCCTGTCCGTGTCCTTCGTCACATCGCCCTTCGATCTGCTTGTTTTAAATTGAAGGTTTTAACATGTATTTATGCACCTTTGCCGTTTCCTCGTTCCTAAGGTCAAACTACATTTTTAAAACCGCTATCAACCATACCAGCCCAGACTGGCGCTGAACTGTCTTCGAGGACAAAGTTGGAAGCGGCCCACCACAGATCACTGCCGCAGCCAGCGAGCAATTCGATCGAGGTGCGGCCCCCGGGCGCAATCCGGGGACCGCGTATGCCGACATCCATCTGACAGAGAGAGGAAACTCGACAATGACTACCCTACGACCCTTCCGCGCCACGGCGGACAACAATCCTGCTCCACGCCCTCAGCGGCTCCCCTTGCGGTGGGCGATCATCGCAATGCTTGCCTCTGTTGCCTGCGCCAGCGTGGGACTCGCCGGAGCCGGCATTGTTGCCGTCATCGCCACCGGAGTGGCGGTGACCACAGCCGCCCACCGCATAATCGCTTAAGGCTCTTTGGCTTCCATTGAAGCCTTGCAACACAGGCGGCCCCCGGACTTTCTGGAGGATACGGAAATGTTCGACCGGAATTCCGGTCGAACATTTCCGTACAGAGTTACTCAGGCATACCTGATCGCCATGGACAGGCTGTACAGAATTCGTGACGATTTGGACCAGAAATCTGTAGCCCCTGGTCAGATATTCTGCACCCCATGATGATTCGAAAAAGTGGGATAGAAATTTCTGGGCCGCATCCACTACGGTCATCGCATGATCACATCGCACACGACATCCCGACGCCTGGACACTCACGACAACGCCCCAGCGTTGCGTATCGAAGAGGTGCGCGTCTACACCCCGCCTCGCGGATGGCGAGAGCTTCTTGAACATCAGGGGAAATACTTTGTCGCGGACGCCATCACAATTCGGACGTCCAGCTACACCGATCTTGACGGAAACCGCATCGATGCCGGCGCCCTCTACCGCCACACTGTGAGCGCTCGACAGGTCACCCCCACGTCCTTCGGTGAGCCCACCACCATCTCGATTGGATGGGGCGACCTCCGCCACGTACTTGGAGACGAAATCGCCCACGAACTACACGGAATCGCCAGCTAGAAGCACTATTAGGAGAGAACTTCTTCTTAACCGGTGGCGGTCAGTGCACGCTGAGGATCTTCTGCAGACAAGACCCCGATGAGCCAGCCGGTGAGCATGTCGTCGATCGCAACAGTGATGCTCGGTGACGTGTTCATCAACGGGGGAGCGGTGATCGTCCCAAGGAACGTCGTACAACTTGCTTCCGAAAAACGTTGCGCGGCATCGTTGTCATGCAGCTCCCCCCGGTCGATCGCTGAAGCGACCAGCGCCTCAACCATGTCGACCCATTCCCGATATGCGCCTCCAGATCCGGTGATCCCCTGCTCGACGCTCAGCTTCAGTCCTGCTCGGAGTCGAAGATCCTCGCTTACAGCTTCGGCATGCTCACGGAAGAGCATCACGATTTGTGCGAGGGCGGAAGTTTCGGTCGAGTTCACCTCGTGGCGAAGGTCGTCGACGAAGGTCCGCCATTGATCAATCAACGCTTGGGCGATTGCTTCTTTCGATTCGAAATGAAAGTACAACGCGCCCTTCGACAGTCCGCTGCTGTCGAGCATCTCGTTGATGCCGGCGCCCGCGTAGCCATTCGCATCGAACATCTCCGCTGAGACGAGCAGGATCCTCTCCCGGGTCGCGATGGCTCGCGGTTGTTGTCGATAGCGGCGGGGGCTGGGTGAGTGAGTTGGCGGGGAAGTGAGGATGTCGCTCATCGCTGCAAAGTCCTTGTCTGGAGGTGGGCGCATTGCTCGTCACCCGATCGACGCTGTGCCTCTGTGGACAGGTGTTCTAGGTGAGATGAAGTGTCCGGTCGGCTAGCACAATTCCGTGGCGGGCGATCTCGCGCAGAATCTGGTGCGTCGCTGTGACGTCGGAGCGGGCACGGTGTCCGCCTGCGAGTTTGAGGTGATCGGTGATGCCCAGAGTCTGCGAGCGGCGCGCCATCACACACTGCCATTGTTCGGCGATACCCAGGTGGTCTGGGTTGAGGCCGTATCTGTGGCATTCAGCGATGATACGGCCTTGGTCGAAGGGTGCGTTGTACGCGAGTGTGATGCGAGACGCTGTTATCTCTGCGATTTCGGGGAAAATTTCCGGCCACATCGGTGCGCCGAGGAGATCGCTGGCTTCGATGCCGTGGACCCGGGCAGCCTCGGGGGCGATAGCGATCCCGCCTGGGTCTATCAGGCTGTCGAACAGTGTGTTGCCTGTGGCGGCGTCGATGATCGCAAGTTCGATGATTGCGCCGTCCAGATCTGTTGTTTCGCAGTCGAGGACGCAGGCAATGCCCGGTTCGAGCATCTGCTGTGCCCACGCCTGGGTCGAACCCGCACCGCCGCTGTTCGCCAGTTCCAGCATCCTCGTCCCCTCACATCAATCCTGTTGCCTGACAGATAGTCCCCTGCCTGGCCTTACGGCTCACCATCAGTGTGCAATCGGCCGGGGCCGGAGAAGCTAGAAAGCGCCGGCAGACACGGCGGAGAATGCGCCGGTCAGCCATCCACTGCGCATCGCGTAGAGAGCGCCGAGGAGAAACGCGATTCCGATCGCGACGGGCACCGATCGTCCGAGAAATTCTTCGTTGCTGGCGCTGTTTCGCAAGTCCGATTCGACGCGCAGAGCCACGAGAACGGCGGCAAACAACGCTGCGGATATCCACCAGTCCCCGGTCTTGAATCCAAGCACCATCGCGGCGGCCAGTCCGACTGCTGCGATCGCAGTACCGAAGTAAGCGTTCGACCGCCGCTGCGCCTGGTCCACTGCAGGTGCTCGTTGCATCTCGTGGGTGTCGTCGTTGTTCGTCATGTCTTCCCCCATAGAGTTTTCGGTTGCGGAGTACTCCGCCTGATTTGTGTGCATTGTTGCAAGGCTCACCGACACGCTGGCGCAGGTCAGTGCGGCTTTAGAACGCTGACGACATTGTCGATGCGGTACGAGATCGACGCCCGTGTGCCGGTGTAGCCGGCAATGCCGACGTGCACGGTGGTCTCGTTGATCCGTTCTACGACTTCAACGGTGTAGTCGTAGAATTCGCCGTTGCAGAACGGCTCTGCCCAGTCCGCGTTGCGCTCTCGGACGATGTCGCCCGGCTTCAGATCGAGGATGGCGGTGGTGGTGGTTTCGGACACGATAGGTCTCCTATTTCAGTGACATGACGAAGTGTGAGGGGCGAGTCGAGTAGGTGGCGTGCGAACGATAACGAGCACTGGTCCTCCCGAAGGCGAAACAAGCGGCTCGGACGCGGAAGTGCTTCTCGCTGAGTCTGTCAGTCGCGCACTCCTGGTCGTCCTCGAACGTCTCTCCCCGGCCGAGCGGGTCGCATTCGTGATGCACGACGTATTCGCCATGCCCTTCGACGAAATCGGGAGCATCCTGGATCGCACTGCGGCGACGAGTAAGAAGTTGGCGAGCCGAGCGCGCACCAAAATTCACGCCGCCCCCACCCCTGCGTCCTCACAGGTGGCGGAACACACCAAGATCGTAGAAGCCTTCCTCGCCGCTTCACACGGAAGCGATATCCCTACCTTGCTCGAACTTCTTGCACCGGACGTGATCCGAACAGTAGATCCAATTCTCGTTGCGCCCGGAGCGTCGACAGTCATCCGTGGGGCCGCCGAGGTTGCAAATGAGACTCGGCAGTTCACCACCCGCGCGAAAAAGACAGCAGTGGTGCTCATCGACGGCGAACCTGGCATCGTGATCGCACCGTCCGGACGTCTACATGCACTGATGACCATCTCATTCAACCTCGACGGGCAGATTCACCGGATCGACATCACCGCCGATCGTTCCTACCTCGATTCCGTCACGCTCACAATGCCATTAGCGGGAGGCGAATAAACCCGTTCGACGTTGCGAAAGGAGGGCGACATCCCCACCGGCACAACAGCTCAGGTCGTATAAAAGCATTCGACCGTAGGAGCGGCACCCGAAGATAGTCGAACCGGCATACCGACACCCCCGGGTTCGCGCAGAATGGTAGTCGGCGTACACGCGGATGAACCCGGGGAGCGGTGCAATGATCCGACGACGGCTCGGCCAAGCATTAATGGTGATCGCGCTCGCCTCCGCGGCCGTTTCGACCGCGCCCGTCCACGCGCAGGAACCGTCGCCAATCACGACGCCGGGCACAGTGACCGCGGCAACTTCCCTGCCGCACTCCTTCTGGATCCCCGGCGCCGCCAACGCATCAAAACTCACCTATTGGTCTACGGGACCGCTGAACCGGCCCGCGTTGAGTACAGGCGCGCTCTTCCTGCCCCCCGGCGACCCACCCGAAGGCGGCTGGCCGGTCATCTCGTGGGCTCACGGCACTGTAGGTATTTCCGACCAGTGCGCTCCCACCGTGACCGGGACCGTCGGCAGTCCATACCTCACGAACTGGCTCTCGCAGGGCTACGCGATCGTCGCGACCGACTACGTGGGGCTCGGCACGCCGGGAATCCACGCGTACCTGGACGGACCGTCGGCGGCGCACAGCGTGATCGACATGGTGCGTGCCGCGCGTGCGGTCGAACCGTCGCTCTCACCGCGGTGGTTGGCACTCGGACAGTCTCAGGGCGGGCAGGCCGCTATGGTCACGGCAGCGATCGCCACACGGTACGCACCCGAACTGGACTACCGGGCCGCGGTCGCAACCGGGGCGCCGTCCAATCTGGAGAACCTTGCACCACTCGTGGGGCCGGACTTTCCCCGCCTGCCACTGACCGGCAGCACCGTGTTCGTCTCGTACCTCTTGGCCGGACTCCGGGCGGCGCGACCCGATCTCGACATCGATCGCTACCTGACACCACGCGGCACGGATGCCCTGGCCAGAGCCGAAACCGACTGCTACCAGGACATGGCATCGGGCCTCGGCGACACCGCGATCGGCGATCTGGTGAACCGGCCCCTCGACGATCCCACAGTGCTGGCTGCTGCTCGCGGCATGCTGGAGATCCCGACGACCGGGTACGACCGGCCCGTCTTCCTCGGACAGGGGCTGACGGACGAGATGGTGCCGGCACCGCTGGCTTTGAAACTCGCTGCCGAACTCGCCGCCAACCGCCAGCCAGTCACATTCCGCACATATCCGACCGGTCATATCGAGACGATGCGGGCAGCGCTCCCCGAAAGCCTCTCCTTCGTCCGGAATCTCTTCCAGCCGTAGGTGAATCATGCGTTTCGTGAGAGCTTGTCCGACCCACTTTTCATCTTCTCAGCACCGTCAGGAGTGCGCGGCTGACCGAGGATCTGCCGAAGCCGAGCGTTGCAGCTACGGCGTCGAGGCTCTTGCCCCCGCCGCAGGTTGGACCGTCACCGAACAACGGGAGCGAGGCACGCCGAACACTGTTGTGGGAAACACGACCGCGCTCACGAGATCAACTCCGCTCGGATTGATTGGCAGTCTCCGCCTCGGCGGACACGCAAACGCTTGCTGTGAGCACCTTCCACTCCGGGTGCAGTCGATCGAGATTGCGATGTAGGCGCGCGAGCATTCTCCCCTAGAGCGGTGGCGAAACCGCACGGCTGCTGCACTCTTCGATAGTCCGTCACCGCTGATCAGGAGAGGCGAAGCGACAACACGAATTCCTGGCGGAGACCGGCGTGCCGTACCGGAATGTGCAGCGCGCCGCGATCGAACTCCTCAGGTCGAGGTCTGGTACCGCGGTGTGCCAATGGAGATTCTGGGGCTCCGTCAGTTTCCGAAGCTTACGCCCGTCTCCGGTGTAGGTACATCTGTGCTGGGGATTGTCACAACCCATGATGCTTGTTGCACTGTGTAGACGGTGTAGGGGAACACGGTGAGGTAGGGCTCGATTCCTGGATAATCCGATATCCACATGCTCGTAGCTTCGCCGCTGCTGGTGCACGTTGCCAGAACCACGTATGAGCCGTCGGGGATGTCCGTCACGACCTGAGCGGTTGTCCCGGTGGGGATCTCGCCAGTGGTTCCAATCGTTTGACCCGCTCGCAGCGTGTCCTCGACCGGCGGCAACGCTCCTCCGGGCGCATTGCCGAGCAGTGTCCGGCAGTGCAGGGGCGCTCCCGAATTGTTGGTGATCGTGTTGGTCACTGTCGACCCTGATGCGGTGTACGCGAAGCTGACGTCCGCGGCGGTGGAAGCTGATGCGAGCGCTGGCACAGCCAAGCCCAGAGGAAGAGTTGCAGCACCGAGCAGTGCCGCGCGTGTGATCGAGCGCATTGGATCTCCTTCATCGTTCGCGATGAATCGTCATCACCGATCTTGACACTGAAACAGACCGACTACGCCGATTTCGAGAAATGTCGGCTCCTTTGTTAACGATCCGACCTGTATTTGCCTGCGTTTACCGCCCGCCTATGAGTCATCTGAGAAGCCGCACCCGTGGAGAAGGGCCCCCTTTACGATCACACGCGAAGGCCGATGGTTCCGATGCGCTCAGCCTGTCCAGGGTCGCCTATACGGCCCTGGGACATCGAACAGACACCGATGCCGAGATGGCAACCTGACTTCTCTGACGACACGAAAATCTCGCTCAAGATGACACATGAACGATCTGCCGTTACGTGGCGATATGAACCAACTGGGGAAGCGTGCACGATAACTGCACCGACCAGCCCCCTACGACACGTGCTCCATGACGTTGGTAGACGCATTCTCTCGGTTGAAAATAATATGTAGACCGGTCTATTGTTGGCTCATGGCATCCAAAGGAGACCTGACAAGGGCACGGCTCGCAGAATCCATGCTCGAGCTCATCCAGACCAGCGGCTACAGCGGCACGGGCCTGAACGCCGTGATCGAACACGCCGCAGCGCCGAAAGGGTCGATCTACTTCCACTTCCCCGACGGGAAGGAAGGCCTGGGCGTCGCAGCGATTGAGCTCGCCACGAAGGCATTCGGGACGCTGATTGCAGAGGCCGCGATTTCCCGGGTCGATGCGGCCGAGGCAGCACGCGCCGCGATCGAGGCCCTGACGACCATCGTCAGCGAGAGCAACTTCCGGCGGGGTTGCCCGGTCTCCGTCGTCACCCTGGAGATGGGCGCGGAGAACGAGCGTCTGCGGCAGGCGTGCGCCGCTGCCTTTGAGTCGTGGATCGCCCTGACAACCGCGTTTCTCGAGGCCAGCGGCGTTGTCCCCGACGAGGCCCGATCCCTGGCGACCGTTGTTGTGTCGACGATCGAGGGGGCGGTCATCGTCTCTCGCGCTACGCAAAACACGCAACCCCTGATTTCGGCCGCTGACATCGTTGCGGAGCTCATCAACCAGCGCTGCCAGACCGTTGGCGGAACGCGATGACTCCACGCGACGTCTCCCGTCACGCCCTGGTCTTCGGGGCTTCAGGTCTGGTCGGTCGGCACCTCGTCCTGACCCTCGCCGAGGCTGGTACGAACGTCACGGCGGCAGTTCGGACCGCCGAGTCCGGGGCCCGTGTCGAGCGATGGGTCAGAGAGCATGGCCTGACGCGGAGCATCAGCACGACGATCGTCGACTTCGACGCTCCTGAAATCGTCGCGGGTGGCCCATCGGCGTTCCCCTTCATCACAGAGATCCACAACTGCGCCGGGTCCTACCGATTCGGAATGACCGCCCAGGAGGCACGCAGCGCGAACGTCGGCATCGTCGAGAAGCTGATCGACTTCGCCAAGGACCTCCCCAACCTGCAGCGCGTGATCCACGTGTCGGGCTACCGCGTCGGCGGACAAGACCCCACAACGGTTCCATGGCCCGACGATCACCGCACCGCGGTTTACAAGGACCTTGGCGCCTACGAAGCGTCAAAAGTGGAATCCGACGCAATCTTCCAGGCCCGAGCCCTCAAGCACGGAGTTCCCTGGACCATTGTCAATCCGTCCAGCGTGATCGGCGACAGCGCCACCGGGGAATCCGACCAGCACATCGGGCTGGCCAGCACAGTCGAGCAGATTTGGAACGGCACCGCAGCAGCGTTGCCTGGAAACGAATCGACGTTTCTCCCGATCGTCACGGTCGACTATCTGGCGGCCTTCATGACGGCAGCTGCGGTCGATCCCGCTGCTGAGGGCATGGCCTACTGGGTTCTCCACGACGACACCCCACCGCTAGCGGACCTGCTCACACACGTCGGTCGGCATCTCGGTGCGAAGGTCCCGCGGGTCAGGATTCCGATCGGCGTCATCAAGCGGCTCCCGCAGCAGATCACCAAGGCCGATCCCGAGACCCTCACCTTCATGTCCGCCGACCGCTATCCGACAGAGTCCGCCGTCGAGTTCGCCGACAGACACGGGATCCTGATGCCCGACGTGCTGGTGTCCCTCGAACGGTGGGCCGACTACCTGGCAGCGCATCGGTTTGGTGCCGTCATGTCCGCCGACCGTCGATTCGTCGACGTCGGCGGCCTGAGGACATTTGAGCTCGGCGTACGAGGATCGAGTCGGGTGATTCTTCCCGGCATGCCCGTGAACGCGGACACGTGGGCAGAGGTAGCTGCCGGCATCGAGGGGCGGGTCGTCGACTTGCCCGGCCTCGGCCTCAGTAGCGGGGCCGGCGTTCAGGACTGGGATGAGTGGCTGCCGGCGGTAGTAGCTGGTGAACCTGCTGACCTCGTCGGCCACTCCATCGGTGCGGCTGCTGCAGTAGTTGCGGCTGACCGGTTCCCGGCGCAGGTGAAGTCCCTCACGTTGATCGCACCGTTCTTCCTCCAGGCCCCGATGGGTTCCTCGGCCAGACTGAAGCCGCTCGAACGCGCCTACTTGCGACACGCAGACCCGGCACGGCTCTCACGCAAACTGACCGGATCAGAAGCGAGCGCGGATTCTCTCGTTTCCAGTCTCAGTGACCTCGAGCGAAGCAGTTCCAAGAGCGTGGCCGAGCATCTCGCCCGTGCGGGATCGAAGCGGTGGCGTGCTGAACTCCAAGAAGCGCTTAGGCGATTCAGTGGCCAGGTCCGCATCATCACAGGAAGCAAAGACCCAATCGACCCCGCCGCGGTTGCGCAGCTCGAGTCACTTCCGAACATCAAGCTGATCTCGCTGCCGGGTGCCGGGCACCATCCGCAACTAACCCATACCGATGCTCTCGTCGATCTGCTCGAGGGATCGCTCGCGTGACATAGACGCCTGCGGTTTCAGCAGCTGACAGAGTCTGGCTGCGCAGTTGTCCGTAAGCGATGACGCTTGCGTCAGGCTTCAACCCGGCGACCGACGTGGAATGTCTCTTCGTGATGTGGGTATGAAACGGCGGTCAATCTTTTTCTCCTCGTGGTCTTCTTGACTGTCCTGGCATCATCCTTGGGAAATGCCACGGTGTTCGCAGTGCTCGCATATCGTCCATCGAGGAGCCTGATTGTGGGCACGGTATCGACTCATGCTGCACGTCCGATCTGCAGATTGAGCCAGTCCGAGATCCACTGCATCGCGTTGCGGCCGGCGTTGTCGACGACGAGAGAGTTGTAGTTCTGGTGGGCGCCGGAGGCGAAGAAGGACGCTGCTTCGAGCCCCTCCCCTACCAGAGAGGCAAGGTCGTTGGCGCCCTGTGAATTGGCCATGGCGGTCAACGAATTAGCCAGTGCTGGAAGTTCCAGGTCCTGCGTCTGAGCGGTATTGATGGTCGCGGCCGTCGAGGCCTGCTTGCCGAGCAATGCCGGATCAGTCTTCGTAGCTTTGCCGGAGAGCATGTTGACCGCGACAGAGGCGAGTTCGAGCCCGACCGGGACGAGACTGGTCATGACAGTTCCGGCCCCGATCGGGTCGGGGAGCTGTCCGGGCGGTGGGAACAGCTTCTCGACTGCGGCCCAAGCGATTTCCTGTACCCGTCCGACGAGGTTGGCGAGTTTGATGATGTCGACGCCTCCCAGGATCGACGCGACGAGCGCCGCGACCTTTGAGTAGCCGGACGGATCCGGGATTGCCGACAGGACCTGTGAGACCCATTTCAGATCGACGCCGGCGGCCATCTTCACCAACGGCGAGAGCTGGTTGTTCAGATCCCCGGCGATCTTGTGAGCGCCATGGGCGTCGAGCGCGGCGACCTTCTGCGGAAGAAGGTTCAGGTTTGTCTGTATCGCTGGCATGTCCAGGGCGGTGAGACCGGTGGCCACGTTAAGAACTTGGTTGACGACCACTGTGGGTTTGAGCAAGGAGAGGACTCCGGAGGCGGAACCAAGGACATCGCTCGGTGTCGCCAGGAGCGGGGCAATCTGGCTGTCGAGGGTGCCAGCGGCGGCCGACAGGGAGGTCAGGTCCGGAGATGGGGCCGGCATCGTCGTGGAACCCCTGCTGGCGAGTGTGCTCGCGGTGTCGGCGATCGCGGTCACTGTCGCGAGCGCACTGCTGAGATCCGATTGACCGGCATTGTCCAGAACCTGGCTGGCATTGTTCTCGACTGTCCCCGGGGGTGATGCAGCGAACTGCCCGTTCGCCGCAGGATTGGCAGCCCCGGAGCCCTGTAATTCGGCAAGCGGGCTGATGGTGTTCGCCAGAGTTGCCGCTCTGGAGGCGACCCTCTCGAGGTCGACTGTGCCGTCAGTCTTCGACAGTTCACTGGTCAGATCGCCCGCGGCTGTGGAGAGGCCGGGAAGGTCGACTTGGGAGAAGTCCGACGCCAGCGCTGTGGCCAAGCGTGAATTGTCGCCGACCTGGCCGTCACCTCCTGCACTCGGAGCTTTGGTGAGCACTGAACCCAACGACCCAAGCACCGGACTCGAACCCTTCTGGATCGAGCAGTAGAGATCTTTCGGATCACAGATCGACGCGACCCGGCCCGACAGCTTCCCCATGCCCTGCGGCCGCGGATCAGCGATCCCCTTTCCTGACGGCTTCGGGCCGATGACTGCTTCACCGTTCGTTCCGGAACCGGGATCGGCGAGGAGCCCGACCGCGAGGACTTGCTCTGCCTTGATGGGGCCGGAGCCGTTGCCGATCTCAGAGGCAAGATCACCTGCGATGTCCGCACCCTGGGAATAGCCGGTGATGGTGAACTTGGTGCCAGAGCACTTCGTTGCGATCTCGGAGATCACGTCCTTCGCCCTCGTCAAACCATCAGATTTGCTGTCTGCATAGGTTTTTCCGTTGTCGAAGGCTCGGGCCATGTACGGCAGAGTGTAGATCTGTGCCGCGCTACCGTGCTTGTCCGCGATGCTGTCTGCGATCGGTTTGAGCATACCGACCGGGATCGAGGGATCGGCATCTTCTGCGGTTTCCCAGGTTCCAGGGATGAACAGGTTGAAAGTCTTCGAGCATCCGTTTGATTGGGCGGACGCGATGCCCGGCGACATCAAAGCGATGGAGGCTGCGACGACTGGTGCCGTCATCAGCATGCAGACCGGACGGTGGATGGTCGAACCTAGGAACGGCATGAGAACCTTTCTCTACCAGGGGGCACGATGTACCTGTCCGCGCGCGGGCTGGTCTGAAGCGCCCGATTTCAGGTGAGGGCCGTCATGGTGCTGGACGGATTGACTCCGATCAATGCACCCTGTGAAGAACTGAGCTGTGCGGGGGCCGGGTGATCCTGTGTCGAGTGCGCATCCACGCCCGAGTCGCCGTTCCTGCGGGCTGAGGTGTCCAGTGGGGCATGTCCGGTGGGCGTTCCCAGTAGCGCTGGGTAAAGATGGATGGGTGAATGCTCCAGCCGAACTGCCCGCCGACTACGCCCAGCTTCTCGATCATCTCAAGTCGCAAGTTCGGCAAGCACGAGTTCGCGCCACCCGAATCGTCAACACCGAACTGCTCAGCCTGTATTGGGACATAGGGCACGCGATCGTGCAGCGTCAGGAGGCCGAGGGCTGGGGTTCAAAGGTGATCGACAGGCTCGCCGTCGATCTTCGATCGGCCTTTCCCGACATGCGTGGGTTGTCGCGGACCAATCTGAAGTACATGCGGCAGATGGCGAGCATCTGGGGGCGCGATGCAATTGGCCAACAACCTGTTGGCCAATTGCCGTGGGGTCATGTGACGGTATTGCTCGACAAACTCGATAACCGGTCCGACCGCGACTGGTATGCATCGGCTGCTGCTGAACACGGGTGGTCGCGCAATGTGCTGCAAAATCAGATCAACAGCGGTTTACGGGGCAGGATTGGTGCGGCACCGTCGAATTTTCAGGACCATCTTCCGGCCGAGGATTCCGATCTGGCTCAACAGTTGGTGCGTGACCCGTACGTCTTCGATTTTCTCGATATCACCGAACGTGTCGCGGAGCGGGAGCTGGAGTCCGCGCTGATGCGTCGGCTGGAGCAATTCCTCCTCGAACTGGGACACGGGTTCGCTTTTGTCGGGCGCCAGTACCATTTCGAGGTCGGTGATCAGGATTTCTATATCGACTTGTTGTTCTTCAACTGGGTGCAAGCGAGGTTCGTTGTCGTCGAGTTGAAGGTAGGCAGGTTTGAGCCGGAGTATGTCGGGAAGCTCGGCTTCTATGTTTCGTGGATCGACGACAACCTCCGCAACAAGGACCTCCATGCACCGACTGTGGGGATCTTGCTCTGCGCGGGCCGCAATGACAACGTCGTCCGGTATTCGCTTGCCGGGACAACTGCACCCCTCGCCGTAGCCGACTACACCTATGAGACTCTGCCCTCCCAGGTTCGCGCTCTCGTTCCTACCGACGACGAGATCGCGGCAGCTGTGGAAGCCACGGTCTCCGAACTCGACTCCCATCTGCCTGCCAAACCGGACAACTCCGGCTGAGGGGCACCATTCGATTTCGAACCTGGGCGACGTATCCAGTGGTGCCAAGAGATCGATATCGGTGTTTCGCACGAGCGTCTGCGAACGAGATGCCCGGTCCTGCCCGGCGCGTCGAGAGCCAGGACTCGCCCTACGTCCAGTCGATGTGGACGGATTCGATGGAATCGAAGTGGAAACCGAAAGTGTCGCCGTACTGGTCGAATCCCTTGTTTTCGGGGTAATCCATCGTGGCGTGACGTTCGAGGATGGCAACCACCCGGGCATGATCGTCGCCTGCCAAAGCCATGGCGAGTTCTCGTGTTTCGTCGAGGCTGAAGGGGCTGTCGGAGTTCGCGAAGTCGAGGGTTCGCACTCGGTAGTCGTAGCCTTCTTCGGAGCCGTTGCGGACGGACACTCCCCCGCGGACTCGGATGGTGGCCTTTTTGGGTTGTCCGTCGGGTCGTAGTACGCCGGCGCGGTCCATGATGTCGCGGGCTTTGACGTTTTTGAGTTTCTTTTTCGCGTCTGAGCGTAGTTCGTTGGTTTCGCCGGAGCGGTAGCGAGAGACCGCTGATCGTGAACGGCCGATTTTCTTGGCGACAGCATCGATTCCGCCGAGGCGTTCGATGGCTGCTCGCCGTTGGGCGCGTTCGGTGACGTCGGGGTGTGGGATTCGTCCTTGCTGCGCCCAGCGGCGCAGTGTTCGGTCAGAGGGGGGCTTTCTTCCGGCGTCGACAGCTGCTTGCCGTAGGCCTTCTTTGCCGATTTCGGTACGGAGCTGGCGTACGGAGACTTTGCTGGTGAGTCCGGCTAATCCCCCACTTTTGACCGATTTCGATTTTTCGACACCGCTGGTCGCTGCTGTCGAGACGGATACGTTGAGTCCGTCCAAGCCGACGGTCTTCTGTGCGGGTTTGGTTGATCGCGGTTTCGGAAGATGCAGAGCCACTATATGTTTCCTTCATCTTCGCCGGTGAACGCAGCTTTGAGCGCGAGGTTGATCTCGTGGGTATCACGGGCGTCGGTCAGCATGACAGTGACGTCCTCGGTGAGCGGGGCACTCTTTTCCAGAGTCATCTTCCCGAGCGCGTCACTCTCGTCTGCGATGTCGATGCCCGGGGGCAGGGGGTAGACCCAGGAGTCGGTGACGGTGCGCAGTGGCCATCGGCCGGTTTCGCGCGCGATGCGCATCGCGACGCGGCGGCCTCGCCAGCGGCAGTGTGCGATGATCGCTGCTCGCCAGAGCGGTTGGTGGTGGTGTTGCATTTGTTTGGCGGTCCACATGTCGGGGTTGACCATTCGGCCGATGTAGCCCTTGTAGCAGGAGCCGATGAACCGTTTCATTGCTGTGTCGCCGGTGTCGACGGCAACTTTGCGGGCTTCTCTCAAGATTTTCGCCCACTTGTCGAGGGCCCGACCTTGTTCGGGGTAGACCCATGCTTCGGTGATGTCGAGGTCGTCGAGTTCTGCGCCGATTCCGCCATCTGCGATGGAGGTTTGCAGTGCGTCGAGGCTGACGGTGGTGATCCACGTCTGCACGGGTTGGTCGGCGAGCATGTGTGGGTGAGGCAACGGTAGAGCGGGTGGCAGTGCCAGCATGTCACCGGGTGGGAGGGTTACATGCCAGAGTCCGAACGGGGTTTTCGATTGCCGCGCAGCGTCGAGCGCGTTCTCGCCGCGAAGATGCCGAGGTTTTCCGTAGCCGAATTCGAGCATGCCAGCGGAAGCGAGGTATGCGGCTCGTTGGTCTATCGATACCAGTTGTGTTGCGTCGGACAGTTCTTCGCTGCCCGGGATGCGGGTCCATCCGACTGCAGGTTCGAGATCTCCGCGGGGTTCGCCGTCCAGCGGTGGGACCGGCCCACCGGCAGTGACGACGATTCCTTTACCGCTGCGGGTGCGGTCGCGTTTGATCTTGTCGACGATGGCGGCGCCGGTGCGTGCTGGGGTGGGGCCGGGTAGTACGCCGAGGTGTTGTGCGCACCAGGCGAGTCGGCGTCCCAGTTCGCGGGCAGCGGGGAGGTCGTCGTCGGGGAGGTAGGTTCCCGCGGCCGGTGATCCGAGGATCCCCATGTCTCCCACTCGATTGCCCCATCCGAAGTCTTTGTTCCAATAGGTCCACACGTAGGGTTCGATGAAAATGTCGACCATGGACGTGAAGTTCCCGGTGGTGCGGGAGAGGTGAACGACGTGGCCGGGTTCTCCGCGGAGTTCCCATCCTGCGGTCAGCATCGGGGTCAGCGTGGCATGGAGGATCGCTGTGAGTTCTTCGGCCGCGCGTGTGCGCAGGATTTCCATGTCGTCGACGTCGTCTTCGCTGCCTGGGTCGATGATCCATCCGAGCATTTCGCAGGCTTCGATTCCCACTATCCAGATCTGTGCCGGTGCGCCCAGCGGGGTGAGCGTTGCCCATCTGATCAGTTTGTCGAGTTTTTCGATGGAATCTACTGGGCCCGTGAGTGTATGGCCAGACGGTGTATAGGTGCCGGCTGCTGTGACAATGACAGCGTGGCCGTCTGCTGCCTCGCTGGCGGGAGGTAGGGCGGCCGGTTCGGTTGCGCCCCGTTCGGACGCCGGGGTGGGTTCGGGTTCCACGTCTTTGGAGCGCTTGTCCGGAGGGTCGACGATATCGTCGATGGCTGGGATCTCAGCGGCGTCGGAACTCGTTTCGAGAGAAGCGATGTCGTCAACGTCGAACAGTGCAGGCTGGTCTGGCTCGGGAATTTCGTCCGAACGGGTAGCGGATTCTGGTGTTTCGAGCTCGAATAGCGCGAACTGCTCCCTTTTCCTCAGCGCCATGCTGCATCCTTTCCGTTCACTGTCGTCCTCATTCGAGATCGAATGCGGCGCGCACGGCTATGGACAGTGATTCTTCTTGTGCTGGCAGAAGATAACCGATGACGTTGCCGAGTGCACTGACGGGAATGGTGGTGATGTGATCGCAACTGACCACCGCGTCGGCGGATAGTCCGTTCGCGGCACTGACGGACACCTCAGTGGACAGTCCTCGGATCTCGTCGGTGATGGGCGCTACCGTGACGGTCCCGAGGTGTGGACGGACCACCTGTCGGGTGAGTACGAGGACCGGGCGGACTGTGTCGAGGTCGGCTTCGTGAATTGGTCGCATCAGCTCAGGCCTGTTGACTGCGGATTGGCGGCGTGGTGAGCGAGAGAACTCAGGTCATGTTCGGATGTGGCGTTCGCGAGAATCTCCGCGTCACGTGCGGCGATCTGTCGGCGACGCTCGCGTTCGAGAGCGCGCAACACTACCGAGGCTCGCGAGGTGGCGCGCTGTTCTCTGATTTCGTCGTCGAGAAATGCCACGATCTCGTCCGGTAGTCGTACCGCGATCTGCGTGCTCATATGTCTATGGTACCGAAGTGGGATTCGTTTTGGTACCGCGATCGTGTGCGAGTTGAGGAACCGATCATTTCAACGGGAGGCAAGAGTCGATGAAGTGCTCAGAGGCCCTAGTGCGGCACCCCTTCCCACGGTCCCGTCGATGGTCACGTCTTCACGTCGGCGCGGCGCGGATCGCTATTGCTGAAAGATTCGGCGTGAGACAAAGCCTTCGAGGATTCGACGCTCGATGCCTGGCACGTTGTGGCCCCTCTCGACGACGCGACTGCCTCGCTAGCGTCGAGGAATTAGCAGTACACCGTGTACACGGTTGGCGACGTCACCGCGAGGATTGAGTTCGGCCCCCTCCCCCACCCACGATCTCGCCAGCGCGAACTACATATCTGAGATCAGATACGCGTTCACTAAATCGTCAATCCGCGACGTGAAATCTCCAGGGTCGCCGAGCACCTGTATGACTTGAATCGCACCGATGAATCCCGCGCACAGATTCTCAGCCAGGCGCTGGGCGGCGGAGGCGGGGAGCTGTCCGTCTGCGATCGCGGTATCGACGACTCGGCTGACGAGTTCCACCCACTTGCGGAATGCGGGTCGGGCAGTATCGAGACCTGCTTCTGTGGTGAGCCTGAGGCCTGCTCGGGCCAGGTCATCGTCAGCGATTAGCGCCGCCGAACCGCTAAAGAATGCAGCCAACTGCTCGATCGCCGGTATTGCTGATTCGTCGGTTGATTGTCGGGTTTGGCGGAGCGCGGTCAACCAGTGGTAGATGAGTTCTCGCGCGATCGCTTCCTTGGAGTCGAAGTGGAAGTACACCGCTCCTTTCGTGGAGGCAGCCTCCGCGATGATGTCGTTCAACGAGGTGGCGGCATACCCATCGATTGAGAAGGAGCGTGCAGCTGCCTTGAGGATCTTTGCCTTCGTGTCGTGCGCTCGTTGTTGTCGGGGTCGTTGGCGTTGGTCGGGTGGAACGATCAGATGGAGTCGGTCGTCTGGGTCAGTCAATGCGGGTTCCTTACCTGCAGTCGGTGGGGATTTCGCGGGCGCCGTCCCCCTCCATGATGGCGTGTTTCCTGCCCCTTGGAGACTGTGGCATTGCTGAGTTGCGGCGCTAGTCACGCTGTAGGGACGAGTTGGTCGGCGAACTGGGCGTCGGAGGCTCGCACGTCGATGAGCGGGGGATTCTCGAAGCCGGCCGCTCGGGCCGCGGTGTCGAATTTTTCGTACCGGCGCCACGACGTCGATGTTGCAACAGGAGGGTTGGATGTCTGAGCGATCATCTCCCAGGTGAGAGTTGGGTCTGCGAGCTTGCGTCGTGCGGTGTCCTTGACAGCGTCGGGTAGGCCCGATGTGGCAATGAACCACTCCAGTTCGGCGTGCGCCTCGTCGTTCGACGATTCCGGATCGACTGAGGGGCTCGTCTGTTCGGAGGGGCTCGAATGCGGAGCGCTTTCCGGCGCGTGATGCGTTTCCACGATGCCCAGAGAAGGCTGGAATCCCTCAGCTGTTTCGTTGCGCATGACGCGTCTTTGCGTAGCGACAATGCCCACGCCTGCAGCGGCATTGTCGATCTCGATCTTGTAGTCGGAATACGCGATACCCGTTGCTTTGATCAGGATCCCCAGTCCATGGGTGAAGGCGAGTACCAGCACCGGCGGAATGATCGCGATCATGGCAGCAACAGCAGGGTCGAGAGGCATGTAGCCGATACTCTGACCTGCAGCAACGGCCTGTTGCGCACCCGTTGCAGAGTGGAACGCATGGTAGGCGTTCCCAAGGATGCTGATCGCGACCACTGCAACAGCCACGGCAACGTAGAAGTACTTGTCGCGCCGATGCATCTTCAGTTTGCTCAGAATGACGATGGCTACGGTTGATCCGAAGATTGCACTGTCAACGATGACGGGAAAGATCCATGCGAGGTTTTCGGGGATGGTTCCTTGGCGCGCGAGGTCCCGCTGGACCGCGAAGGAGAGGACGAATGCGCCTGCGGTGATCCCGATCGCGATGAAAATCGCGATGAGAAGTGCGGCGATCAGTGCTCCAAGCTGGATCCGCGCGGCGCGCAGACTAAAATCACGCATGATCGGGTTTTCCTTCCTACAAGGGGTGTTCTCGGTCTGGAGTCCCGCTGGTTGCCGCCGGCGGGACTCCTCTGGTTTCGGAAGATTTCTTCTGGTTGCACTCCTTGCGTTTCGTCCGTTTTGCGCGCGGTGAAGGTTGACAGCGATTTCTAACGGTCGTATCCGAGAGTCGACTGATGCTTTTTGCGTCGCACTCAGAACACGTCGGGGATGTCGTTCCAGCGGCGTGCCTGTTGATCTCAGAGGGACGTGGGGTGGTCTGCAATTTTGCGTGAGAATTGCGTGACTGCAGCGAATTGTTCACGCAATTTGCTCCAGGGTTTGCGCTGCCAAGGCTTCCAAGTTCTACAGAACGGACTGTCAGCAGATGAGAGGTACATGGCATTGCACGCCCCAGCAAGGACTCCCACTCCGGGCGGGTTCGCATGTGCCCGCCCCCGCCGGCTGACCACTCGAAATACTGAAATCTGTGGAATGCTTCTCGGGTGCAAACCCATTCAGCGGGCGCGCTAAGCGCCGGTGCGTAGGTCTTCCCGCCGAAGTACAAGATGCCCTTGCCCGTGACGGAAATTCACAACCAGGACAATCCTTGGAGTGCATGCACGCAGTGCATGCCGTGCACGCAGTGTCCTACAGTCCTCTGGCCTTCAAGTATTCGTCCAGCGCAGCCTCGGTCATCGACGCCTCGCTGATTTCGCGATCGCCTGTCTCGTACCGCAACTTGTCGACACCGCGCCGGAGGCGATCCTTGGTGGAAGGTTTGATGCGCGTGTTGTGGGTCATCGACAGCTTCTCTTCCTCGTCCTTGCGGCCGCTGAGGTCCACTGAAGGCGACGATGGCGCAGGTGCAGGTGTCGCAGGGGTCGTGTCTCCCCTAGGCGGACGTTCCGGGATGAGTTCAGCCGGGTGAGTCTTACGAATGGCAGGTTCCCGCTTCACGCTCATGCCGGTGCTCCGATCACGATGGGCAACTCAGCGAGCAAGTCGCTGTATGCAAGTTGCAGTGTCAAAGCCTTTCCGCCCTTGAACTGGTGAATCGGAGTGCGATTCGAATGCGCATCCTGACGAGCCGCGAGTTCCGGGATCGACGTCTTGGCGACGAGAGCTCCGTACGTCTCCCGTAACTCGCTCTCTCGGAACTCATGTTCGCCAGTGGAGCGTTTACGACTGATCACGATCTTGTCGAACGCCAGCTTGGGGTTTGCGCGTTTACGAACGGTGTCGATCGTCTCTTCGAGCTTCTGAACACCACCGACGCTGTCGATTGTGGGTTCGGTGATCGCGACAACGCCATCTGCTGCGATGAGAACCGCGAACAGCACCTTGCCCATATTGGGAGGGCAGTCGAACAGCACGGCGTCATACGGAGAAAGGTCGAGCCCTTCGAACGCAACGTCTAGGCGAAACACCAGGTCGTTCGACCCATCCGATTCGATTTTTCCGAGTTCTTCGTCCGCTGGAATGAGGTCGACGCCATCCCATGGAGTAGCAATGATCGCCTCCGCTGCAATGCCTTCCCTGGTCTGGTTCATGAGGTGGTAGGCCGTCATCATGCCCTCTTCGAGCGTGACGCCGAGGCCGCCGGTCGTATTGCCCTGCTGGTCCATATCGACGACGAGTACTTTTCCGCCGACCGCGGTGATGGCGCTGGCAAGCCCGAGCGTGGAGGCCGTCTTGCCTACGCCACCCTTCTGGTTGCCGAGTGCGATTTTGCGTGGCTGCATTGCGGACCTTTCATCGAGGGCGTTGACGCTTGCGGGGCGTGCATTGCGTGTAAATCACGCAATGCATGCAATAGGGGCATTGCTTGCCGTGTGCGCAGTCCACGCCGTACGTGGATCGCATGCAGACTGTGCGTCACATGCAATCTGAGCACCGCATGCATTGCATGCTGTAGCTGCTCTGCCCGCTAGACACGCACACTGTGCATTACGTGCGCGCGTAGCATAACACGCATGTAATGCATGTCGTTCAAGCCTTGCACTCTGTGCGTGTCGTGCATTTCGTGCATGCTTTGCGTTACGCGCAAACCATGCTCGCAATGCGATTCCTGCAAGCATTGCGCGTAATGCTTGCGTTGCTAGACACGCTCGTATTGCAATACACGCTTGCATAACGTGCAACGCATTCCCTGCATTGTTTGCAACCCTCGCATTCTTCGCTCGGCGTGCACTGCGTGACATGCGTGCGCCCGTCGCAATGCACTCATAGCACGCATTTCACGCAGTGAATGCTCATCACGCATTGCATGCATGCAGTGCGTACGGCGTTGTGCATGGAGAACTCGCAGCGCATGCATCGCGTGGTCTGCATGGTTTGCACGTGCTGCATGTATTGCATGCACTGCATGCGCCCGCAAAAGTGCTGTTCACAGCACTAACTGGTCTCGAACGAATCAAGAAATTCGCCACGAAGATCAGACATCGAGGCAAAGGTTCGACCGGCCGAGAGCAGATTGACTGTCGTGATCGCCCGATCCCGACATGTCGCAGGCCCCGAATCGAACCAGGAGGCAGATAGTTCGCAGCGAGATTGTCGAGGAGATCGATCTGAAACTCCTGGAATGCCAACTGGCTCGAGGCCCGAGATCAGGGGGATTCGACCATTCCGGTTTGGACAGCACGGATTGTTCAGAAGTCGCCGAGCGACCATATTCAGCCAGTTCGTACCCAGGGCATCATTTCGAGGCCGGCGGGAACGGGCTGCCACTTCAGAAAATCTCTGATACTGCCCCGCGGCGGTAGGTCGACAGATGCACATGCTGTCAGTCGAAGCCAGAACATATTTCATCTCATCGGGCTCGGAAGGCCGAGACCCGCACGAGGGCACACAATGAACCGCGAGACGTGCACTGAAAGTGGCTTCCGGCACGCGGCGAGGAGGGGCGAACGACCACACTGAATCCCCATTTTGGTTGGGCGGAGGGACACCTAAGTTTATTGAGAGTTGCAACTACAGCAGATTTCATTGGCCAAATGGCGTGTTCACCTGACTCGCGAAGAATGTTTTCCGAGACATCCCAGGTACCTCCGGACCCGTGCACAATCGAAATTTCCGCGCGAAATGCGCGTCGAGTGTGTGACTCCGGAGGTACAAGGCAAACGACATACCGAGGTCCGAATGGGGCCGAGGTTCGGTCGACGTGTGGGCATCAAAGCGAATCCAAGCAGGCATGGAGTTATCGTCACAGTGACGAAATCAGGTTAGGGGATACGGTGGGGATGATCAGCACTGTGAGGGCCGATTTCACTGCTTCACGAGCAGAATTTTCGCATGCGGGCACTCGCACCCAGCGTCGCGCAGTTCGGTACAACCAAACACGCGTGTCCATTCGACCGGGTGGGGGAGTGGCGGCGATCAAGACCTAAGTCAAGTGTCTGTGAGAATCCCGTGCAGGACGCCTACTCTGCCGTGTCGGCGGATACGAACGTCACAAGGTGGCCGACGGTTGCCCGCAACAGTAGTGCCTTACATGCAATGCATGCCTTGCAACGCACGCATTGCGTGTATGGCACGCGCGATCAGAATGCCTCGCAACGCGTGCGTCACATGCAGTGATCGCAAGGCCATTCTTCCGCGCAAAATAGCCTCTACCTGCGAAAATTAAATTTCAGGATCAGACGCACCGCAGCATTGCGGGACGCACGACAGGGCGACACGTCCTCAGGCGTGCGAACGTCTCGGCATCCGGGACGGCAGTTTCCGACGTGACTATGCGCCCCGACGGCCACTATTCACTGGTTTGGGCGGGTTCAGTCCTTCGAAAGCGGGGGTCGAGTGCAATGCATAGACCCAAATACCGTCCTCCTGATTCTCAGTGCACGATCAACCACCTCACGCGTATTCAGACCAGGGCAAGCAGGGCTTTATCCAAGCGCAATCCTTCTCGCCAGCACTCGTTGCCCACCATGCGGCGCGATTCTGGACGTGCACTGCAGCCTTGGATTGGACGGCCTCAATGCTGAAGTTTGCTCAGGTGCGCACGAATGCTGGCGAGACTCCTCGCGCGGTGGTCCGGGTCCGCTGCCATTTTCGTGCGGTGTACGTGTGAGTTTTCGAGTAGTTGTTGTTCCCTCTTTCTCGCCAGGTCGGCCGACCTACGCTGTTCGCTGGGGGATTCTCTCGTCCAGTCGATGCCGTCGAGCCTTCGTCTGAGGTAGCCCAACGGCGAACCCAGGCTTGATCTCGTCGGCCAGATCCACCCCCGGTCTGCTGTGTCACGGGAGAGCGTCAGTGCGATGTCACGGCCGGTCCACCGAGTCGTATCGATTTTGACATCGCGGAGAAGATCGCAGATCACCCCGATATGTCCGGGTGGTCTGAGGGCCGGAGCATGGTTCACGAGTTCAGCCGCAGTCCTTTGAAGTGCCAGAGGCCGCGGTGTCCGAGCGCTGCTTCGTTTTTTCGATGTCGGCCGAGTTCGCGCGTGTACGCGTTGGTGAGTTCTTCCTAACGGAAGAACTTCAGAAGATAAAAAACCAACACTAGATAGGGTGTCAGCTCCTATCGACCCTGGTCGACCGGTGTTGGGCGGGTTGACTCGGTTGAGGCCGTCCCCCCGAGAGCTCCGAACCCTGCGGCGGGGAGCCCTCTCAGAGGCACGAGACGGCCGTGTCTTGGCGACCTTTCGAGGTGGTGTCGTTGCTACGACTGTTCGAGGAGAAGACAGTGACCATGTCGATGCAGCGCGGTGCTGTTGACCCCCGTGGTGGGCCTCAGCAGCGAGAAATTCCAGGGTTTTGAGGTTTCGCCCCCGGACGTGTTCGATGCCCATTCCAAGAGCGATGAGCACTCTCCTGGCGCGGTTGACCGAGGATTCGCTGACTTTGGCCCGGGCAGCGATTGTTGACTTGGCTGCGCAGACCCCGCGGCCTGTGTGGGATTCGGCGAAATGTGCGTGAGCTTGTGCCACGAGGTAAGCCTTGTCGGGCCTGATCAGGTTGCGCGCGCACAATGCCTTGCCGGCCGGAGTGGTGGTGTGGTGCCGGAACTGGCGGAGCCATTCCCTGCGTGAAGTCCAGACCGGAACGCGTGCTTGTTCTTTTGGTTCGACGGGGAGGGACCAAGAGCGCCCACGCTGGTCAGTGCGCTCGTTGAGTTGTCGTGCGGCGGCTTCGATACGAGCCACACGTGCGAGCGCGTCGTCGACTGCTGCTTGCCATTCGTCGACTTCTGTCGATTGAGAGACAACGGATCGGGTGCCGATGCGCGACACGCCGACGGTTGGTGATATGGAATGAGTTGGGGTGTATTCAGGGTATGCGCTACCCTGAGACATACCTGCCATAGGTAAGTCCCTTCCAGGGGATGCAGTACGAGCAGAGAAAGCGCCAACTTTCGAAGCTCACCTCTCGAGAATGTTTCGAGAACGGATGTCGGAGAACCTGCCAGTTCTCAGTCGACGTCAAGGACCTGCCAGTCCTATTTCGCCGCGATGCGGTCCGCTCCCAATCACCCCCTTCGGGGGCCTTTGTACTTTTCAAGAGGTCTGCGCTGTTTAGTTAGGTATCGGGGTACTTCGCTCGCTGCCGGCTAGGGGCGCCCTCCCTCTCTGCGGATCCGCTGTACGCGCGTTGCGGCCGCGGTCGTTCGAGAGGTCTGTTCGATCCGGCGGCCGCACATCGGTACCGCTATGGGTAGGGTGCTGGCCTGCTCGGAGGGGACATTCGGTACGCAGAAGTGTGATCCTGGCGTCGCGAAAGCTGAAATGTGATCTGGACGTGCCAGAAATGACACCGAGAACACGTCCGCGGGTATGGCGGAATTGCGTTTCTGCGATATCATCGAGTAAGCACCGCCTCTTCCTTTCGAGGTAGTGGTGGTCACCGCCTCTTCCTTCTCTGGGTTAGTGGTGGTCAGGAAGCTGGGAAGCTTCCACAACCGCATAAACGGACAGCCCCCGATGCCGCCAAGCCCTGGGGGTTGTTCGCTGTCTAGGGATAGTTCATGCGCCGACCGCAAGCTGCTCGATGCGACGCAACGATCCGGCCGCTTCGACTTCGAGAAGTCTTAGCTGCTCCGGATGCAGCTTGTCGCTGATGTAGTCCGGTATGTCCAGTCCGTGTGTGATGGCCAGTATGAGCACGGAGTAGTCCCCAGCAGGGATTCCGAGTTCGGCGGCCCGATCCTCGTACACCTTGTGCTGCTTGAGGGGAGCACGAGTCGCGATGTGTCCGCGAGGTCCCTTGTTGTGCTGTGCCATGAGGAAAGACTAGAACCAATCTGTAACTGATACGGGTAGGCGCGCTTGTTCGGTGTGTCGCGTGTGGTTGATGTTGCCATGGAGTTCTGTGGGATTTTTCGGCGGCCCGCGTCACAGGCCGCCGCCGGCCCGTCCAGCGACGAGCCCGATGGGGTGTTTCTAAGGCTTCACCGAAGGCGGATCCTGGGTGTGTCGGCGCCGGCTCGTTCGAAGGCGTTCTCGTGTCGGAGTCGGTTCGAAACTTGAGGAGCGGATGGAGATGCTTAGCGCTCATGCTCTGAAATGCCGGGTGCAATCATGTGTGATTGAACGAGGGGGAGGGGTGGGGCAGCCCACGCGTGAGCTGCTGCCTCCGCAGCGCACTGTCGTGTGACGAGGAGAGGAACTTGTGGACAGTGGACGGGGGGGTCGTCGGAAGGATCCGGAAAGGAAAACTCGATGTGGCCTCTTGTCGAATGTGCATCTCGAACGGGGAGAATTTTACGTTTCGTGTTCGCGGGCGAGTCGTGACGGGACTTCGGTTGGCGCGAGGTTCATCTGCGTGCAATGCCGCGGTTAATGCTCTTCATCGCAGTTACGCAAAGGATTTCGTTCGGCAGGTGGGGCAGCAAAGTCGCGTGTTGTTCGACTTCCGCCAGTGCAATGTTCGGGTCGACATATCGGGAGAGAAGTGCACTTGCGTTCGAACGGGTGCTGTGTGTTTCGTCAACATGTGTTCCTCGGGGTCAATGGCTCCACAGTGCCAAGAGTTCGGCCCGAAGGCTGGGGGAGCGAACATAGTGGTTAGACCTCAGTTGTGCGCTGGGATGCCCAACGTCGGCGAGACGCTTTTCGACGTCCGCAGCAGGAAGCGGCACTAGATCGTTGCGAACGCGGAGAAAGCAGTGAAATTGGCTGGGGGAGAGGGGCATTCTTTCCTGATTGGATATCACGGCAGCGGGTGGCAGTAGCAATTCGTCATCCATGGAGACGCGAATGACGACGTCCCCGCGTGCAATGCTGCATGGCTTTTCGATTGTGAGCGTTTCGAGTCGGTATCTCGCTGTCGGATCGACCGAAAGCTCCTTCGTTGAAGGCTTTTTCACAGGTGGGGTGCGCGTGTGAGGATGGCTCTCGTGGCGCCTGATGAATACTCTGTTGGTCGGAGTTGGAAGAAAGTCGTTGTCGAGGTTCTGAATTCGTCCTGCGATGCCGGGGATGGGTACGGCTCGCCCGGTTGCCCATTCGCGTTCAGCGTTGTCGATGAATGTCTGGTCTACGGTGGTGGTTTCGTCGATGTTGTTGATGAATGCGCGACTGTCGGCGACCACTTGAGGGTCATCGGAAATGATGACCGCCTCATGGGAGAATATGGAGTTTTCGGAAGCATTCGCCGAGCCGATTACAGCTCGTTGGTTCGTCACGATGACCTTGGCGTGCAATGCTGACGACGAGAGGATGCGAACGCCCTTGCTGAGGTAGTGCGAAAGAACGACAGGTGAAGTGGCGTGGGCGCGGATCGCCGCGGTTGAAGCATTGACGACCAGAAGGTCTCCACTGCGAAGTGGAAGTAGTTCAGGCGCAAGGTGTCCAAGGTAGGGGACAGCGGCATAGCGTGGGCCTCGCGTGCGGATTGCGCGAGTGATGTGTGGCCACGGGTTCGGTCCGTGGAAGCTGGTCCCCATAACCTAGAACGGTAGCGCGAATCGGGCCCGATTTATGGCGCCTGAGTGAAGTTGCTGTTGTTCTGCGTCACCTCCGAAGCAGAAGCATCGTCCGGATGTCTGTCGTGGAGGTAGTGGAACGGTGTGGCGATCACCCCCGCGGGGCCAGGCGATGTGATTTTCCAGTGCTACTGCAACGCTGTCGATTCGGCGTGCGAATCCGATACGGGACAGTGGCAGTAGTAGGGCGGACGTGCCGGGGAAGGCGTCTGCCGCCCGTTCGAACAGCGCCCTGCACAGTTCACCGGGAAACTCTCCGCCTGAGCGATCCCGCCGAGGTAGGGTGGGCGTGGTGGCTCGTGATGGCGCTCGAAAGAGGAACGTGCAGAGAGCTTCTCAAGCTTGCAGTGGAGGTCGATTGGCGTGGTCTTCATGAGCTGATGAACCCATGCGTTGCGTCGGGAAGCCGGTTTGTTTGCTTGAGGTTGAGGTTCGTCTACTGCTCTCGGGCCGTCGCTCGTTCCGAGTTCAGGTGAGGTGGCGGCTGGGAGGCGTCAGCGTGGCTTCGACGCCCCATCAGGTAAAAGGCGATAGTGGCCGGCGTGATGGTTGCGAGCGCAACGTAGGACATGGCACTGACTGGAGACGGTGCGGGGAAGAAGATTCCGTTGAGATAGATCCATGAGGTTGCGACGGCACCGACGATCAGTGCTGCGATTGTCACGGCGGTGGCTGCGCGCTCGCGGAAGAGGAGCATCACGGCGCCTATGCTGATGACGACGTATGGGCTCACCCAGAAATAGACGACCAGAGTTGACACTGCGTTATAGATGGAAGGAAGTGGGCCCGTGACGCCGATCACCAAAGTGCAAATGCCGAAGAGGCCACCGAGAATGATCAGCAGGATTGCGGAAACAGGGCTGTGAAATCGGGAGTGTATGCGTGTGAACCTTTGTGGTAGAAGCTTTTCGGCTGACAGAGTGGCGACGAAGCGGGATCCGTAGTTGACGAATCCGATCAGCGCGGCGAAGGTGGCTACGGCGACAACGAGGTCCGTCATTTGTCCCATTGCGGTCGGTAAGCCCGCATTCTCGGCCAGGGCGGCGGGGGATGATGTGCCGGAAAGGATTTGGTCGGACGTCTCCGTGATTCCTGGTGCCTGTAGGAAGGTTGCGATCACGTACAAGGTTCCAAGCACGATGGGAACACGCATCACGGCGGCCGGCACATTCTTCTTCGGGTCGCGGGTCTCCGCGGCCAGGGCCGCGCTCCCCTCGAAACCGACCAGGAACGCAGTTCCGGATGCGATGCCGGCCACGATCCCGCTGACGGACGCGCCCTGAAGAGTCAGTTGTTCCTGCAGATGTAGACCAGTGTGAATCGCACTCGCCCCGGTAATGGCCAGCAACAGTGGAAGACAAATCGCGGTGAGTAGGACCGCGATTACGATCGAAACATCTAGGCCGCGACAGGTGATCGCCGCAACAATTGCTGCGGAGGCGAGGTAGATCGCGATTTGTGCAGGGCGATCGAGGCCGCCGTCGATGCCGATAGATTGCAGAAAGCTACCGCTGTACGCGCCGATGACCAGCAAAATGCTTGCGACCATCGCCAGATACCCGAGGAACAACGAGGCTCCGATCAGTGACTGTGCCCATCGCCCGAATACTTCGCCGGCGTAGGAGTAGAGCGATCCGGAGGCGACATACCGGCTAGCGAAGACGGTTACTGCTCTGCCGACGCAGATGACTGTCAGCGCTGCGAGCAGAGCAGCGACCCAACCACCGAGTCCTGCGTTGAGGACCAGCAGCATTGGAAACGACGCCATGCCGACGGCAGGGATCATTGACGAGATGGCCAGCGAGGTCAGTTGAAGGCGGCTGAGATGGCCGGATTCAAGGTTGATGGACTCCGTATCAGTCTGTGCTACAGCATTATTCGACGAGTGATTCATATGTGCGTCCTTGAATTTGTGCACTGTCGAGTGCGGGCAGAGGCTATATGCCGGGATCGGCCGCGATCGCGCGTGTGAGGATCGGGATAGCCCTCAGGAGATAGTGATGTCAGTCACATGACGGAGGACATCGGAACCGAAAGTTCAGGGATCAACTATTCCGGAGACGAGGACGTGTGGGAGGACGTCCAGAGCCTTCTGACACCCATCGCCGCCCAATCACGATATGTCGGAGCCCGTCCCGGTGCCGCCAACGTGATCGACGCGGCCATGGCAGGCGCATTCTTCAACGTCGCGCTCGGTGCCTTCCACGAAGCAGCAGCGTACGTGCGGTCCGAGGACGTCGCGATCGCGGAGATGCGCCACAGTTTGCACCTGTGGACCGACAAACTTCTCGAACTCCTTCACGAAGCACTCAAAGCGTTCGAATCCGGAGAGTACGAGACCGATCAGGCAACCTTGAACGTATACGCAGCCGCAGTAGAAGCCTGGCAACAATCGATGCAGCGAGCAGGCCAACGCGCCGCTCTGATGACGGCGAATCTCGACAACTTGCAACGTGCATGCGCAGCCGGGCACGGGGACAAGGGCATTTTCGCCCAAATCGAAACACTCTCCGCCAACCCTCAATCCGCAATCTAAGGAGACATCAATGACAACCATGGCCAATCACCTCACCGCCCTGCCCTCGACAACAACAGTCGACGAGATCGTCGACGTGATCCACCGCGACGGCGGTGTCATCGTCGAAGATTTCCTCGACACCCCCAGCTCGACGAGCTGCGCGCCCAACTTGGCCCCGTCCTTGAAAGCACCGGCTACGGAGAAGACGAATTCTTCGCCGGAACCCAAACGCGAAGAGCAGGAGGGCTGTTCGGTCGGATCGACCTCATGCCCGAGATCGCGCTCCACCCGCTCTACTACGGGGCCGCCAAGAAGATCCTTCAGGTGCCCCTGTCCGTCTGGGTCGGAGACGACCAGATCGAAATCACGCCTGATATCCAGATCGGTGTCACTCAGGCAATCGAAATCCACCCAGGGCAGGGTGCCCAGCGTCTCCATCGAGACGACACGAGCTTTCTGTGGCGCCACCCCGACTACGGACGCGAGGGCCGACTGCAGATCATGGTGGCGGTCAGCGATTTCACAGCAGAAAACGGCGGCACCCTCGTCATACCCGGAAGCCATCGGTGGGACGACCAACGAGGCCCGAAACAAGCCGAAGCGGCGCCGACCGTAATGCGGGCCGGTGCTGCCCTCATCTGGACCGGTTCTACGTACCACGGCGGTGGTAACAACTCGTCCGAGGCGCCACGGACCGGCTTGACGATGGCATTCGACCTCGCCTGCTTACGTCAGGAAGAGAACCAATACCTGTCAATCCCGCGTGAAAAACTGCTTGATCTTTCCGAAGAGGTACAGCGACTGCTCGGCTGGGGGTCCGGAGCGAACCTGATGGGTTACGTCGAACGGGGCGGTCAGATGATCGACGCACACGTTCTCCTCGAAAACGGCGCCGTCGAACTCCCGACTGCCCGCTGAACTCAAGAACCTGCACGGTTGTCACCCGCAACCCAACTCGCTCAGTAGTTTCTGGGGTTCGAATCGAGAAATAGCCCGTAGCGTGACCGTCTGCGTGCCATCCGTAAACCTGCTGGTGGTCAAGCGGGACTGTCCCTAGATCGGTGTTTCGGCCCGAGACGCTGAGTGAATGCTCGGCGAGGAGGTGCCAAGATGACGACACTGGAAGATGTGACGAAGAAGAGGACCGAGCCCTCCGCGGAAGCTGCGGCGGCCGCGGAGTTGGTGCGCCTGGCCAAGGAGCAGGGCCTGTCGCTGACCGGGCCGGACGGGTTGCTCAAGCAGTTCACCAAAACCGTCCTGGAAACCGCGCTGAACGAGGAGATGACCGAGCACCTCGGGCACGACAAGAACCACGCTCCGCCGGATCGGGAATCGTCCAATATTCGCAACGGAACCAGATCGAAAACGGTGTTGACCGAGGCCAGCGGTCACGTTCCGATCGACGTCCCTCGTGATCGGTAGGGGACGTTCGAGCCGCAGATCGTCAAAAGGCGACAACGACGCCTCAGCGGGGTCGATGAGATCGTGTTGTCGTTGTATGCCAAAGGATTAACGACAGGTGAGATCAGCGCCCACTTCGCCGAAATCTACGGCGCCTCGGTCTCGAAAGAGACCATCTCGCGGATCACAGACAAAGTGCTCGAGGAAATGCAGGACTGGGCTGCCCGACCCCTCGATGAGGTATACGCGGCAATCTTCATCGACGCGATCGTCGTCAAAGTTCGAGACGGTCAGGTCGCCAACCGGCCGATTTACGCCGCGATCGGCGTCAGTCTCGACGGCCACCGTGACGTGCTCGGATTGTGGGCCGGCACCGGCGGTGAGGGCGCCAAATTTTGGATGTCGGTGCTGACGGATATCCGAAATCGGGGCACCCGGGACGTGTTCTTCCTGGTCTGCGACGGATTGAAAGGCCTACCGGAAGTCGTCGAAAACGTCTGGCCGGCCACCACGGTCCAGACATGCGTGATCCATTTGATTCGCAACACCTTTCGGTTGTCGTCGCGTCAGCACTGGGACGGGCTCAAACACGATCTCAAACCGATTTATACCGCCCCGACCGAGACGGCAGCGCGGGCAGCCTTCGACGATCTCGCCGAGCGCTGGGGGAACCGGTATCCGGCGATCATCAGGTTGTGGACCAATGCCTGGCAGGAGTTCATCCCGTTCCTCGATTACGACACCGAGATACGGCGAGTGCTTTGCTCCACCAACGCGATTGAGTCACTCAACGCCAGATATCGGAGGTCAGTCAAAGCGCGCGGGCATTTCCCCACGGAAGCTGCCGCACTGAAATGCCTCTATTTGGTGACGCGTTCGCTGGACCCGACCGGCAAGGGCCAGGCACGATGGATTGTGCGGTGGAAGCCTGCTCTGAACGCGTTTGCGATCACGTTCGCCGATCGTTGGCCCGGATCGGAAACATACTGATGGAAACTGGCCGAAACACCGTTGGCGAGATAGACCCGGTCAAGCAGATACGGGAAGACTGGTGGAAATCGCTGGACTGGCCGGGCGCGAGGAGGGCCATTATTGGCAGCAAAGTGATGGGTCTCCACGAGTGGTTCGGCGATTTTTTTGCGGGATCCGGCTCCCGCTAACGAGTTCGCGTGTAGCAGTCGTCCGCTGGACGCCGGTACCCCTCACCGCTGGTGAACCCTCCCTTTTTTGGTTGCCGGTCTGGCGGGCCCCGCCATGGGTTTGGCGGTGGCGTGTTCGGGCATTCGTGAGTTGTTGACAAGTGGAGATCGGGGTATTGCCGTTTTTCGTCGTGTGCCGTCACGGTCTCGTGGGAGTGCGTGTGGGGTGTGGGATGGATGTCGTACGAAGCGCTGCCGTCGGTGATGGGTGGTTTCCTCCGCTCGATGCGGCTGCCGAAGCGTTGCAGGATCTGTATCGGGTGTTGAATCCGGCCGGTCACATCGAGAAGTATCTGAACCGGTTGTGTGAGCATGCGGTGGAGTTGATCGAGGATGCGGACATGGCGGGGGTGACGGTTCTCGATGAGGAGGGCGCTGCGTCGACGGCGGCGCGCACGTCCCGTGAGGTCGTCATGGTGGACGAGCTGCAGTATCGGTCGTGGGCGGGTCCGTGTATCGAGGCCGCGGAGAGCGAGCAGATCGTGGTGGCGGACCGCACGACTGCCAGTGAGCGGTGGCCGGGTCTGGCGTCCGAGGCCCGGCGATTCGGGGTGCAGAGTTTCCTGTCGATTCCGTTGCCTGCGCTCGAGCCCGGGGTGCGTGCGGGTGCGGTCAACGTGTACGGCAGCCGTGCGGACGGGTTCGCCCGTTCTGAGGTGGCGTTGATGAATTTGTTCACCACTGCCGCTGGGTATGCGATCGGCAGTACCGAACGCTACCGGGGTGCCCGGCAGTTGGCTCTGCAGCTCGAGCGTGCTCTCGATTCGCGGGCGGTGATCGATCAGGCGAAGGGGGTGTTGATGGCGGTGCACGGTGTCGATGCGGATGGGGCGTTCGCGATGTTGGTCGAGACGTCTCAACGCACCAACACGAAACTGCGGGCGGTGGCAGAGGATCTGCTGGCGAGTGTGCGCATCACCTAGAGATGACGAGGCCCCGCGAACGCGGCGATGGTGAGCTCTCCCGCCTATCGACGGCACGCCGCTTCGTGCCGTCGCAGCGTCCTGACCGGTCGATCGGAAGCTCTAGCTCTATGTGCGTTCGTCATCGGCTGAAATGATCGTCTGACGTGCAACGTCCTGTAAATCCCTGGACTCACGACGTGCTGAAGCCTGGAGTTCGGAAAGCGCGGTCTCGGGGTCTGTATCTCGGCGGATCATCAAGATTCCGACTGCTCGTTCGATGTCGGCACGTGAGGCGATTCCTCGGCGCAGGGCGTTGGCGGCACGTTCGAGTCGATGGTCTGTTGCGATGGCGTCGAGCCCCGCTCCCAGATATTCGGCGATGACGACGACGAGATCACGGTCCCGGTCCGTCTCTGCCACCGCTGAATGCGAGTACAGGTTCAGTGACCCGACCGGCTCGTTGTAGTTGAACAGTGGTATCGCGAGAAAACCTTCCAATCCGGCGTTGCGCGCAGCAATGCCGAGAGTTGGCCACCGTGTGCCTAACTGCTCGACCGACATTCGGACCGACCGACCCGTGCGCGATGCTGACAGGCAGGGTCCGTCACCGAGGAGATATTGCGTGCGATCGAATTCTTCTACACGTTCATCGGTAGGGGCGACGGTGAACGGTTCGCTGTCCAGGGATGCCGTGACACCGGCGTGATCAACACCGACAACCAGATCGACGGCGGCGATCGTGCATCGAATCATCAACTCCACGACTCGATCCGGGGAATCAGCCGGTATGGAGAGAGATTGTTCGAGGCGATCGATGAGTCGCGGCTCGCGACCCTGTGCTCGCGCGAAGGCGGCCGACGGTCGCGCGCGCGGATGAGAACTGTCGAAGGTCATGATTTCTTGCCCGATCCGCGCGGTGGAAGTGGTCCACCAATGAAAAGTGGCACCGACGCGGCCGACTCGGCCGCGCGCCTGAGAAGTACCTCTATTCGGTAATCTCGACTTTACGCCGGATCGGAGTGACCAGGCGCCGTGTGTGCCCCGTGAAGGCGACTGAGGAGGTGCGTCCTGTGAATGCAGATCCGAGAGGAAGTCAGGACACACCCGAATTTCCCGACGAATCCGAAAGTGAGAGAGGGCGCCGCGCATCAGTCGAGTTGCCGATGACCGCGAAACTGTGTCGACAGTGTTTGAGGCTGGCGGAAGTTCAAGGGGCGGCGATCACAGTGCTCAGCAGCTCTTCGTCGAGGGAATTGATGTACGCGACGGACTCGGTGGCACAACATCTCGACGAACTACAGTTCACCGGCGGTGACGGTCCGTGCGTTGATGCATTCACAACTGAGCGACCGATGTTCTGCAACGACACTTCCAGTGATTCCGCCAATGACATCTGGCCGGGGTTTGCCAGCGAGGCAGACAAAGCCGGTGTCGGATCGGTGTTCGCCTTTCCGCTCAGGGGCGGAGGTGATGTCTTCGGTGTGCTCGAACTGTACCGTCTCGATCCCATTGGCCTCGACGACGAGCAGATCGAATTGGCGACTGCGAGTGCCGCTGCGATTTCGATGGCGATTCTTGCCGAACTTCCTGTCACCGGTGATCTGGACGCCGGGATGCTCGTCAATGCCTTTCACCGACCCGAGGTGAACCAGGCAGTCGGGATGATCGCGATCCAACTTCGTGTCTCGGTCGAAGAGTCACTTTCTCGGCTTCGAGCCGCCGCGTACTCCTCGGGGAGGCCGATCTGGGAGATCGCCGCAGATGTCGTGAATCGGCGGATCCGATTCGCACACGGTGGTGAGGACGGATGACATCTGATTCGGAAAGATCGCGCAATGTCTCTGCAGTAATTGACGATGGGAGCCCAGGATGAACACCCCCGCAATACAATTGAGCATTGCCGAGGTGACTCATCTTCTCACCACCGACTTCGATTCCCTGCGTGTACTCGAAACGATCGTTGAGCGATCGAGACAGAATCTGAGCGGTGTGTGGTGCGTCCTCGTCGTGCGAAACGGGGAGCAAGGTTATCTCGATGTGTTGGTGGAGTCGGCAAATGCCGAGTTCGTTCCCGACCGGACTCTTGCCATATCGGGTCCGGCTGCGCTGAGCGCTGAGAGCGGAGCGGTTGTGATGGTCGACAGCTTCAAAGACGTGGGGGAGCGGTGGCGGAAATTCGGTCGCTCAGGACTCGAACATGGGCTGGGCGGGTGCCGCTGCTTTCCGATGAGGTTGGGTCGGACATCGCTCGGATCACTCGTGGTCTTTACTCACGATTCGTGGCACAGCGCGGAGCGTAGTAATGCATACGGGCAGTCGATGGCAGATTTGGCCGCTCTGACTCTGTCCACGGACAGTCGTCAGGATCGTCATTCGCAGGTGGTGACGGCGGTCAAGAAGCTGATCGCGGTCCGCGGCGACGTGGAACAGGCAGTCGGCATGATCGCCGAACTCGACGGTATTTCGATCGAACTCGCAACTGCGCGGCTGGCGGAGAACGCGCGGCGACGAGGGATCAGCGCCGCGGCGTACTCGTCGTTGGTGCTGGCGAACCCGGATGCCCGGTGAGGCAGAGCCTCCTAGGTGGCACGAGCATGAAGTGATCCTTACCGGGAAGTTTTCGTATCGTATGCACTCTCAGACCCGGTCGTGCAGTCGTTCCCGAAAGAGCTGTTAGACAACGTATTCGGATACAGAGATGCCTCGGGTCGGCAGGGCGTTCCCTGCCCGGTTGGTGTAGTGCACCAGTCGGACAGGGAACCTCAGCGTTCGTCGTCGAGGGGGGCGGGTGTCGATTGTTCGAGCAGATCTCCCTCGGGCGCCGGCCATGGGGTGTCGAGTTCGGTGGTGAGGGCTTCGAGGTCGACGGCCTCCACTGCATTCGGGTCGGCTGGGATGGTTTGTTCGAGGTAGTCGGTGTCGGGTGTCGCGTCGAGGGCTGAGCGAATGCGGTTGTCTTCCATGGCGGTGGCCCTTTCTCTGTCGGGCGATCACGGACGTTTCTCTGTGTCGTGTGTGTTTTTCCGGCGTAGGTGGGCGTTGTCTGCGCGTAGCCGGGTGTTGTCGCGGCGTAGTAGGGCGGTGCTGTCTTCGAGTTCGAGGACTCGTTTGATGCCGACGAGGTTGATGCCGTCGGCGATGAGTTCTGTGATGCGGCCCAGACGGGTGAGGTCCTCGTCGTTGTAGCGGCGGGTACCGCCGCGGGTGCGGGCGGGGGTGATCAGGCCGTACTGTTCGTAGAGTCGCAGCGTGCCGGCGGTGAATCCGGAGAGCTCCGATGTCACCGAGATCGCGTACAGGCCAGGGGGTTCGGCGATAGCGGGGTTGCGCGCCATGATGGTCCTCCCATCAAAGAAATTTCGATATCTGCGGGAAAGCTCTTGATCCGATGTGTGTTTGATGATATACCAAATCTACAGCATCTACTGTAGAAGTTCGGTGGATGCGGTGGTGGTAGTCAGTGAACGGTTCCAGTGACTTTTCCTGGAGGTGACCGAAAATGTTGATGCGCACCGATCCTTTCCGTGACCTTGACCGCCTGACCCGACAGCTGTTGGGTACTGCTTCGCAGCCAGCGGTGATGCCGATGGATGCATGGCAGGAAGGTGAGCAGTTCGTCGTCGAGTTCGATCTTCCCGGCATGGACCCGGATTCACTCGACCTCGATGTGGACCGCAACGTGTTGACGGTGCACGCCGAGCGGCCGGTTCGCGCCGGCGAGGCGGAGATGATTGCGGCTGAGCGCCCGCGCGGGGTATTCAGTCGTCAACTGTTCCTGGGCGAGAACCTCGACACCGACAATATCGAGGCCGGCTACGACGCGGGCGTGCTGAGGTTGACGATCCCGCTCGCGGAGCGGGCCAAGCCCCGCAAGATCGAGATCAGCAGCGCCGGGAACAGCAACGGGAGCAGCAAGGAGGTGGGCCACAAGCAGGAGAGCAAGCAGATCGATGCGTGAACAGCACGCCGGAACAGTCCGCAGTCCACAACAGCAGGTCTCGAGAGGGTGCAGCGACAATGACTGGGGTCGATGATGTCGAGATCGACCGCATCGCCGAGGATGAGCGTGAAGTAGCCGGCAGGGGTCGGCGCGGCGACTCGGAGTGGGAGAGGCTGGGTATCCACCTCTGGCACGAACTGGAATATGCTGCCGTGGTGGAGGATTCGGATCGGATTCTCGCCGATGCACTCACTCCGGCGGCGTGGGTGTTGCTCACCCGGATTGCCGGCTGCACCCTCGACCCCGGCTTGGTGGCCCCGCCGATCATGATGTCCCGGTATACGTATCGGGTTCCGGTGATGCGGCCTCGGGCGACCCAACGCTCCCCTCCACAGGGTTAGGGGCGTGGGCGGGCTTCTCGTTGCCCGGCCCTCGACGGCGCAGCGGGGGACCCTCGGGTGTGAGGACTTGCGGGCAGGGTCCGTGGGTTCTTGCGCGGTGGTTGCCGAGACGCTCACACACTGTGACGTCTTTTGCGAGTACCGAGCAGCAGCGGGTACAGGCCTTGGACGGTAGAAAGTGCGAGAAGTGTGACCGGCTCGGCAATCACCTTTTCCGGCGCGCAGCGTGAACGCACACCGTGCAGAGTTTCGTCCGAACACAATGTCTACGAGTTATTTTCGACAAACGGTGAGGTCGCGTGATGGAACGGTACAGGTTCACGTTCGCGGACGGATCGACCGCCGAAAAGTTCTTCGATTCGGACAACGAGGCGATCGTGGCGGCGACGGCGGCCAACGGCGGCAGCAGTGGGGGATTGCATGTCCAGCGCTACGACCACCTCGGGGCGTTGTTGCCCACGAAACTGCCTCCCGGCGGGCACCGGGGAACACGGTGTTTACGAAGCAGTAGGGCGAGTCCGGTTCCGGATTCGGCGAGGGGCGGCCCGGTGTGAGGTGTTTAGGGGTGAATGGGCTGGGTAACAGGAGGGGAGACGGTGCGAAGGAGTAAAAACGCATGGATGTCAGTGACCTCGATGTGGTGGTGTGGCCCGTATCCGAGGAACGTGAAGCGTGGTGGCGCGAGATCGTCGGAGGCGGTAGAGATGGCCTGTCAGCGGCGATGACCCGGAATCGGCCCGGCGAGGACACGCCCCCGAGGGTTCTGCACGCGGCGTAAAAGTCGAAAGCCCACCTGCCGCTGTGGGCGGATGGCTGTGGTGTGTCTGCCGTCGGAGGTCGGAAGTTTCTATCGGGAATCTGTCGAGCGCGCAGGCGGAGTCGAGTAGTGCGGCGTCGACTCGAATGGTCGGGCACCAGACTTCTTCGTAGGTGCGCTACTGCGGTGCCGAAGGGCGCCGGAATGTCGAAAGACTGTGCCTACAAGACTGTTTCGCGTTGACGATGACCTCGTGTGGCAAGAGATGTCGGAGAACTGCCGTGTGCCAAGGATTCCACGGCCTCCGCAAGGGGCGAATCGGAGCCCACTGCGTTTCGCGGCATGACCTCGGGCTGACTGCCGGTCCCACAGAAGGGTGGAAACACGGTGCTGAACATTGTTCTGTTGCTTGTGATGCTGAGTATCGGCATGGGTGTGGTGATGTGTCTGGACTTCCGATGGCTTCGCTCTTCGGCCCGAGATGATCGTCGACGGTTTGCGTATCGGCGAGATACGGGGATCCCCAAGTCGTAAATCTACTTCTGACGGCTCAGGTCGCATACCAGCGTCCTCTCTGATCGCCTCGCGCACTTCGTGTGTGAACCGTACAGTCGGCGTACGACGCGTGGGTTCAGCGCCTGACCGTCCGTGGTGCCGGTACGGGTTGATACGCCGTCGTCGCGGTCGATGATTGAAGAAGCATCGGCTGGGGAAGCCGACTCGAATGGCTACTTACAGAGTGATCAATCCTGCAGGCGACGTCACCGCGACGCGCGACATCGACAGCGCTGACGATGCGCATGCCTGGTTCGTCGATGCCCGCGCCGATAACTCGGAACTGGGATGGCGCATGGAAGTCCAGCATGACGGTGAATGGTCGTTTTTCGACGACACCGAGGGCGCATCCAGCTGAGCAGTCGCTCGACGGTTGTGACGAAGATGAGGGAGGACGTTCAAGCATGAGTCGACTACTCGCAGGAAAGAAAGCGGCATTCCTCGTGGCGACGGAGGGAGTCGAACAAATCGAGTTGACGGACCCGTGGGATGCGTTGGTTGCCGAACACGCTCAGCCGTCGATTGTTTCGACAAAATCCGGAACCGTGCAGGCATTCAATCATCTCGACAAGGCTGACATCTTCGACGTGGATGCGGTGGTCGAGTCGGCGAAGTCGTCGGAGTACGACGCTCTCGTCCTGCCTGGCGGTGTGGCCAACCCCGACTTTCTTCGTGTGAATCCAGGGGCGGTGGCGTTCGCCCGGAGTTTCTTCGATGCCGGGAAGCCTGTCGCAGTGATCTGCCACGGACCGTGGACGCTGGTCGAAGCCGGCGTGGTCGGTGGTCGTACGCTGACGTCGTGGCCCAGTTTGCGTACCGACATTACGAACGCGGGCGGCGCGTGGGTTGACGAAGAAGTGGTCGTTTGTACTTCAGGGCCGAATACCTTGATATCGAGCCGCAACCCCGATGATCTGCCGGCGTTCTGCGCGAAGCTGATCGATACAGTCGCGACAACCTGACTCACCGGCGAGGAGCCCGTGACGGAAAGGAGTACTCCTCGCCCTTCCACAACGGATGATTCAGGCGTGGTCTTGGCTCGAAGGGTTGTTGTCGGTCGTACCCGGCTTTCGAACCGGGTCAGCGCGGGTAACCTCTGGCTACGGTGCGTGCAGGGTGCCGAGCGTGGCTTCGAGAGATCCTTCGGCGATGGCGGGAAAGATTCGTGCTTGCCGCTAGATTGGATCGATATCGGACCAGTCGCAGTACGAGGTCACGAGGGAACTGCGGCCGTTGACGGCCGGCTCGATCCGATATCCATAGACGTGACCGATCGGCGGCCGGACTGTTCCGAGGATGGTTCATGCTGGTTTGCGTTGGGGGACAAAGGTTTTGATCGTCGCTGGACGTCGTACTGTCCCATGGGTAGGTCACCCGGGGCTTCGCGATCCATGTGGACCACGAAATTCGTCGCGGGCCGCGGTCACGAGTTCGCCATCTGCGCCCATCAGCATTCCGGATCCGTCGATGGCGACGTGCCCTTGAGGGCCGCAGGGGGTCGCGAAGATCGATGCGGGGTCGGCACGGATGGGTGCGCTGTACTTCGATCCGTTCGCTAGTTATGTGGCGAATGCTGCCTTGTTGCCGATCGGTTGGCGAGGTTTCTCTCGTTCGGTGGGTGCATTCATCGGCTTCGGTCGGCGAGGGGGTGATGCGTGGACATGTCGGATGCTGGCGTCCACGTGCCGAACGGTTTGGGCAATACTGAGCGGGGTAGGTGCTCGTCGTGGAGTCTTCGCGAATACTCGTGGAGAGCGTGGGTAGTCGACCGTGTGGATCTCGGGTGACTGATGTAGATCCGCTGGCGGATCGAGTCGACTCGTGAGCGGTGCTCGAAGAAAGAACGTGCAGAGAGCTTCGCGATAATCCAGTCGCCGGAAACAATTCCATTCGCCGAAGAACCTGGCCATGGCACTGGGCGGTGAGCTGGGGGAGCTGTATGTCGAAATCGGACCACTGTTGGTCCAGCCTCGTTTGCCTCTGAACTCTGCATCCGTGGACAATGGGACGCAACGAAAATGGGGATCTCCCTTCTTTGAGGTACTGGTAGGCGTCGTTGTCGAACACATTCTGTGGAACTTAAGTACTAATGCATCCCTTGTTGAGTTGCCGAAACTACGACTTAAGTCGGAACAATTGAGATAAATCGCGAAAACTGGCACGAGTTCTAAAACACTGTCTACGGTTACATCCACATCGTGATCGCTCGGCCCTAGATCCCGTCCTTCGGGTGACGGAAATTCTTACCGGCGACATGCGACTGTCCGTTGCGAAGGAGTGGTAAATGTTAGTTCCGTTCTTGCAGGCGATTCTGAATTTCGCCTACGGATCAATCGATGCCGGTGGGGCCGTTATCGACGGGCTCACTGGAATCTCGAGCGAATAGGAGGATGTGAGATGAATTCATCTGATGTGGGTTCGGTTTCGGCACTCTTGCCCATGATGCTGACTGCTTTCAAGTCCATCATCACGATGCCCGTTGCGCTCTCCGTGGACTTCGGTCTCGACGTCCCGTTCAATCCGTTCAAATAGTGTAGGGGGTAGAAGTGGGTTCCTTGGAAGATGTTTTCGGTCTTTTCACCGGGTCACTGTCAGCGATCCACGTCAGCTTCTTCGAGATGCTGACTGCATTGTCGAGCGACGGATGGGTGAAGGAATGACCTTCCGATCCGACTTCTCGCGACTTAAGGAGGTGAGTATCTAATGCTTTTTTCCTTCTTGAGTAATGCTCTGGGTTCGCTTCGAGATGTCAGCGGCTTGGCGGTGATGGGAAGCATGATGATTCCCTCGTTCAGCGCGGAATAACTTGATATGCGGGTCGACTCGTCGATAGGTGACGAGCCGACCCGCATTTTCTGTTGCGATGAAGATCTGAAAAAGTCGACACCCGGCTTTGATCCGAGGTATCGACCTGCGTTCAGCAGAAGACGCTGAGCGAACCAATTGCAGGGTTCTGCTTGGCTGGCCGGCATCTCCGACGGTGCCGGCGGCGACTGAAAGTTCTTGAATGGAGTGGATAACGTCCATTGTCAGTTCGGAACTGCAACTGGTTTGGATACTTCTATTGGTGTCAAGTATCTTGTGCAAGTTACTCTTTCAGTCCTGCGCGGTAGCGTGATGCGGACTCGTAGTTCGGTTTGGTGGCTCGTTCCGCCCGCGAGATCGTCGTCAGAGGGACGTAGAAATGATCGTCGACGGACTGCATGGACAGGCCCCTGTTGGGCCGGATCGGCCGACGACCGTCGGTGCTCTGAGCTGTCGGCGGATCGACAACATGTAGATCTCACGGGCAGTGTGATGTTTGAGGCATCGCTGAATCTTCGCCGGCGATTTCCCTTCCACTGGTCGACGCGCGACGTAGGTGCGCTATTGCATGTCGCTACCATCGCGATCCGCCAGAGCGCATTGTTGGCATGACGATCTCCGCCGCGGTTGAGTTGGTGGCGAGTGTGCTTTCCTGCGGACGCGTCGATCGGAGAGATCCGCACAGGGCAGCGAACGATGCTTTACTGCGCAGTCTTTCGGGATGGCCGCCTGTGGTGACGAGCAGTGTGGATGTGCTGTCGACGCCGACCGATACGGCGAGCACTACAAGGTTGACTGGGCCACGAGATCGGTGAGTTCGCTTCGAAGCCGGTTCATTTCTTCACCCCGAATGATCACCTGACGGGACAGCAACCGTAGCGTCGATTTGGTTGCCTCCCGAGGATCAGTAGGTGCGCCCTATCCGACTCGCATCGTCGAGCAGTGTTGCAACGCTGCGGTTGTCATTGGTTCGAACTGATCACGTAGTCTCGAGGAGCGCTGACAATGACATTGTATTGTCGGTCAGTTGACCTTCGAGTCAGATGCAGCTCGACGCAATCACCAGGGCTAGTGTTGGCATCTTGACCTGCCCCAGGGTTTCTGACCCATGGCGGAGTGAAGATCGAGCCTCGATCAAAGGCTTCTGTTCATGCCACGACCGTGTTCGTCGGAGTTCCGATTCCAGGCCGCAACTCTTGTCCGAGCTGACAAACCGATCACCACCGCCGCATACGAACTCGGCCTCGGCGCCCCCGCGCTCCATAGTTGGGTTCGCCAAGGCCACGTCGACCGGGCGAACGGTCAGGCATCCCCAGAACAGAATCTGCGCGGCTGACGAAAGCGATTAAACGCCTCCGACAGCTCGAAATCGACGTCCAAATTCTCCGCACTGCCGCGGCGTCAATCGGGGAGAACTGCTTGGCTCCAGAAGGATTCACTCGATGTGCGATATTCTCGTCGACGCGGGCCCGTGAACGGTTGTTGCAGGCTTTTGGCGTCATCACCTCGGCTACTGCATATACAAGATCCAGCCGATGTCACCCGGCATGGATACGAGGACAGTGGCTCACCGGGCTGATCGCAGAAGCCCACACAGCCTCGCGACAGACCTACGGGTCTTGATGTGTGCATGCGGAGCTCACGCGCAGTATGGACATCGCGGTCAGCGAAAACCTCGTTGGCGAACTCATGAGGCTCGCCGGCGTCGCAGGCCTGCATGGCCCGGCGAAGACCAACGGTTGAAGGGCGTCGCGACGGCAGGCGATCTCGTGCACCGGCAGTTTCATCCTATCGTGCCAAATAGGTTGTGGTTCAATGGCTTTATCGAACACCTCACTCGGAAGAACTGTACTGCCGCGCGGTATTTGACGTGTTCAGACAGAAGACCGCTGGTCGGTCGATCGGCAATTGCCATGGCTCGACGCTGGTATTGAGTGCCTTGGAATGTCGCGATCAAGAATCGGAAACTGACTCCCGGGGGGATTGTGCACGCCGATTGTGTTGGTTGGATTCGTCCCGCAGCCTTGGCCCCCTCATCCGGCACTACAGGCGACGGGCAGTCACGCGGTCCGCCTTGAGACCGCGTCGTCAGAGCGACTAATCCACTGACCTGTCGGGGATGAAGTGTCGGTTGGTCGGTGAATGAAATCGAGTCGCTGTTCTGATGCGGTCGTAGCAATACGGGTCGGCACGCGCGAAGGCGACGTACTGCAGGTCCAACGGTTAACCTCCCGGTCAGTCCCCCTGCGGCTGGTAGTCAATTCGTGCCACATTCGAATCCCCGCGTGGCTTGGATTGCTTGTGGCAGAAGAGTATCCGATTTCGGTCATTTCGGGCGAAATTCGCAAACTATCGTCCAGAAGTACTAATGGCTGGCCGGGGCAGCCAGGTTGAGTCGCGCGAGCCTGCGAATGCTCGCGCGGCAACACGAGCGCGGAGTGAATCGGTCTCCCATGGATCCAATTCAGTTACGTTGTCTGCCAATTCTGTTCGGTTGCTCGTCCCGCCCTCCGACTTTCAGTGGAGGCGAAAGACCCTCATGCTGCGTCTAAAGTATGAACTTTTCGTTTTTCCTTGACTTAGTCGCCAAAGTGAGAAAACTGGTACCTGTTCTAGGGTTTCGGGATGCGAGAATTCTCGCCGGCACTGGACGCAGGATGCGATTCTTCTGCATCGCTGCGAAGGCTTACCCCTACATCGATATTCTACCGCCGACCATGTGTGGACTTGCTGAGCTGAAATCTACTGTCGGGCTGTCCTGCAACGGTATTCGAACCTGCCTTGCCTCCGGGAAGCAACTCCTGGAATGGCGCTGTTACCGAGTTCGTTCTGACTACGGATAGGGAGGAGGAGTTTTTCTTTGCGATGATGCCGCGATTCGAAATCTGTTGCGGCATTTCATCTTGTTGAACGCCAATCGTTTCTCAACGAAGGAAAAGGTTCACAATGACTGTATCTCTCGCTCGGCGTGCCGGAACAACTGCTGCGATCTCTGCGGCAGCATTAGGGCTGGTGTTTGCGGCCATGATGCCGGCGTCGGCCCACAACGTGACGACGAATTACAACAACGCCTGCATGGGTGACCCCAATTCACTCATTGCCGGCAATGTTCACCAGCCGCTTCAGGCTCACTCCATGTCGGTTGCGCACTCGTCGTCGACACCGGGCACCTACACGATTCAGCCAGGCTCGCAAACTGTTCCGACCAGTGGTGGCGGTGCCACCGTCATCAATCTGAATCGCTTGAACCTCGTATTCAAGATTGATCCGGCAACCTTCACCTCAGCCTCCATCGTCTCCGGGACGGGCAGTGGCTTCAGTGGCACCCCGGTGGTCACGCGAGTAAATGCAAGTGGTGCTGCCGACGCGACAGGGTCCTACCTTTCTCTCAATGGCGGAGTCGGAACAACGATTGCGGGTGCGAGTCCGGGCGGCTCGAATACCTCTGATGCGGGTTTGACCGCGCTTGCCGGCGCGACCTTCACGCTGCCCTCGGTTCAGGTTGTCACGACTTCCTCCAATCCTGCGGTCTACGTCAATACCGACGGTGATGCCGGGAAGTACGCAAACCCGAAGAACTACATGACGTTCCTGTCGAAGGCGACACTGTTCGGAACTCAGTACGCCCCGACGATGTGCTTGGCAACGGATGTCAACCCGCGAACCGACGCGAATATCGGTTCGGTTCTTGCCCCTAACGGTGGCGCGGGCAACCTGCACCCATGATTGCGGGCGTGGGTGCCGCACGCCGAGTCGATGTGACTTCCCGCGTGCACTGAATATGCAGCGTCGCAATGCTCGGTGAGAAGTTGCCCCACGCCCATCCGGGCGTGGGGCAACTTTCGTTCTCCCTGCGACTTCACTGCTGCATTGCGGCCTCGAGCTCGTCGCTTCTCCTTGACGGGTGTGTCAGCGGGTCGGTAACCCTTCAGTGGTCGCCAAGTCGAGGCGTTTCCTCTCGATCTCGGTCCTGCCCTCGGTGCCACGCCACCCGTTCAGCTCCGGATATTCGATCGACAGATCGAGTACGTTCCGGCGGAACTCGGGCGAAAGGCATCGTGGACCCCGGGCACATCAAAGTCTACGGACCCGGCGGTGCAACTCAGTGTCAGTCAGGTAGGGGAGAGGTTGATTCGGTCCTGTCGGATGGATGTGGGAGAGGCTGAACGCAAACCAAAATTCAGTGACCGTGATGTGCCGTCCAAGTGTCTACAGATACCGCAGTATCTTGTGTTTGTCGTTCGCCTGATTTGCGCACATCGCTGAAGGCAAGCAAGGTTGCCGTGGCACTTGGAGAATGCTGTTGACGTGCATCGGAGGTGAGGCCGCGCCTATCTGGGTGCCTGTCCTGCTCCACTTACGATTCTGTCGTCGAACGAAGATCGTCGGTGCGCAGCATTGAACGCCTGAATGATCTGCTTCGTGATCCCTCCGGACGGGCACACTGCATAGTTATGAATCTTTGCCCAGCTGAGTACGGCCTGCAGCTGCTGCTCGGTATGTCCGAAGTCGAGGGGCTTTTCGACACCTTGGGTTTCTGCATCGACGGTCTCGGCGTCGATCCGTTGTGCACAAGCGATATATTGCCGGAGAACGGCTTTCAACTTTTCCGCATTGGCTGGCCTAAGATCGATCACGTAATCCGTTCCGCGGAAGGAGAATTCAATTCTCTCGTTGACCTCGTGGGCGACAGGCATCCCGTCGAGATCGTCGACGCACTGTTGAATCAGTCTCTCCACCAAGGTGCAATCCTCCGAGTTGTCTGCTTGATCCTCAGCGTATTCGTCAACTTTAGCGTGGACGTCCGCCGGGCCTAGATTTTCACGGAAAGTGTCTCCTAGTCGTTTTCCAGAAGTCACCCGCGCGGAGCCAGCGGATCGCTGCGATGCGGACTGTGACGGTGTAGGTTACCGGTTCCGGTCACGCGTAAGAGCATTTGCGGGCAGCAAGGGATCGACCCCTCGGGCCGACGTGACCGTGTACCTCCGCGGGGCCACCTGGCTGCGTGCCCGCTATTCCGGCCGGGGTGCGGTTGATCCGTCCGGTTGTTACTGGCGAGCGACCGGACGGATCGCCCATGTTTGCAAGTTCAATGGGTGAGGCATTAGTTGGTTTGGTCCATCGGATGAACCCCACCTGTTCTCACCGGTGGACCACTGATCTGCGTGTCGAACTTTCATCGGTCCCGACACGCATGGTCCGCCGACGGGATGTTCACAGCTGATGTCGGCGGACCGCCGAGACTGCGCGCCCGTCCCTGACAGTTCGTACGGGCCGACCACGGAGGTGCGGTCACGCTCCGGCGCCGGTGGGCACCTGGTCCGCGCGCGATAATCGGCGCGCTCGGTCCGTTCCGGTTCAGCGTGCGGCCCGGGGCGGACCACCGAGAACCGCGTGCCGCCTGAGTGGGCTAGGTCGGTGCCCGCCTCGCGACTCTCGGCGAGTGCCTGTTCGAGGCGGGGCATGTGCACAAGAACGCAGGTAGGGCCGTCGCTGTAGGGTGACTTTCTGGAGTCGTTTACGGTGATGAATGAGGTGCGCAACCATGGGATTCTCGGTCGAGCGGTTTGACCACATCGTGATCAACTGTCGTGACGTAGACGCCACAGCCCAGTGGTACGCGACAGTACTCGGAATGACGATCGAGCGATTCGGTCCCACGGCTCGCACTGCGGTGAAGTTCGGAATTCAGAAGATCAATTTGAGGCCGCTCGGAACGGTGGAGCAAGACCCCGGCTGGGCCACCGGTGCCGTCGAGGCGGCAGGTTCCGAGGATTTGTGCTTCGTCACGTCGGCTTCGCCGGATGCTGTCAGTGCCCACCTGGAGAGCTGTGGGGTGGAGGTGCTCGACGGGCCCGTGACCAAGCTAGGTGCCATGGGAGAGATGGTGTCGCACTATTGTCGGGATCTGGACGGCAATCTCGTCGAGATTGCCGTCTACCCGTGAACTGAGCACGCCGAGAATGGCTTACCGCCGTGGCAACACGGCCCGAGGCTGCCTCAGTCGCGGTCGCGTATTTCGAAGCAAGCAGTTGTCGGTGAGCGTCGCTGGCAGTGTGTCTGTCGTGTCGGGTACCGCGTGACTGTTGAATCCCGCTTCGCTGTGTTCAGGCGGTAATGCGTTGAGGGAGCTGACTCTGGCCTGCTCGGCCGGAGGAGCGAGGTGACGTCACGAAGGGCGAGTTGCAGCGGTCGAAGATCGAAGCGGTTTGCACGATTTCGCCTCGTGGCAAAGTGTGACGTCGGGATGCGGAATGACCGTTCGATTCACGCTAGTACTATCGGGGTCCGATATCGATATGCGAGGGGTGGGGTGATGAAAGAATTTCAGCGGGCCGCTGTGCGGCTTCACTTCCTTCATCACGCTGCGCAGGAACCGATTTACGGGGCCTGGATGTCGGAAGAACTCGCGCATCATCGCTACAAGATCAGCCGCCCAGATCTGTTCGGATTGGTATGAGGGGCGCCGATGGGCACCCGCCTGAACCCTCGACGCGAGATAGGCTGATCGGCGACGAAAGGCAAACCGCCGAAATCATTTGTCGCTGAGCCCTGTATCGGTCCGGGGTGGACGGAACATACTCGTACGTTGTTGCCGCACAGGTCGAGGGCCGCCGCCTTGGTAAGTCCTCGAAGGCCCCATTCGCTGGCAACGTAAGCACCCATTCCCTGGTATCCGGTCAGGCCCGCTGTGGAGGAGATGTTCACGATTGCACCTCCGCCTGCGGTTGTCAGGGACTTTGCAGCACAGTGTATTCCGAGCCCTGCTCCGTACAGGTTGGTATTGAGGACATGTTTGAACTGCGTGGGGCGTTGTAGTTGCACGCTTCCCGACTCGATGATTCCGGCATTGTTGACGAGGACGGACAGATGTCCGAAAGTTGACTCGGCTGTGTCGATGGCGGATTCCCAACTCTCCTGTTGTGTCACGTCGGAACGCTGGAACGCCACGCGGTCACCGAGTTTCGATGCTGTGGCGTTTCCTTCTCCTTCGAGGAGGTCGCCGATGAGGACTCCGAAGCCTTCTTCGGACAGGGCTTTGGCGATGGCCGCACCGACCTGGCTCGCTCCTCCGGAAATGAGAGCGCTTCTTCCGTTGTGGTCGGTCATGCGTAGCCCTTCAGTTGAAGTTGTCGGCCTTGCTGTCGAGATAGCTGATGATGCGTTGCCGCGCGAGTCGTTCGCTGAGTTCAGGTCGGGCTTGCGGCGTTGTCCAGGACAGATCGTCGAGGCAGCCTGTCACGACGATGTTGATGCATTCCGCCGAGATGAGTCCCTTGAACTCCGCGGCGAGTCGATTGACTGTGGTGGAGTATTGGTTGCGGTCCGAGGGCGAGTTCGGTGGTGATTGGGGTTCGAGGTGCGTTGTCACGTGTTCTGGTCCTTCTGGCGGGTGGGGGACGGCATGATCAGCAACGGGCAGGACGCTGTGTGCATGAGACGGCGACTCGTCGAGCCGAGTAGCATCGACGAGAATCCGCCCCGTCCTCGCCGTCCGACGAGTACGAGTTGTGCCGATTTCGATTCGATTTCCAATTGTCTTGCAGGATTGTCACGTACGACGACACATCGAACGGCGACGTCGGGGTACTCCTGCCTCCACCCCGCAAGCCTTTCCGCCAAGACCGCATGCTCGGCGGTTGAGATCGTGTCCCAGTCCAGCGATACACCGTCAGGGTCGGAGCGAAACACGGTTGTAAGGTCGGAGTCGCTCCAGGCATGGATTGCAGTGAGCTCCACTCCGTGGAGTGAAGCGGTCTCGAACGCTTCGGCAATCGCGGGTTCGCTGTTCTCTGTCCCGTCGATACCCACCACTATCGGACCGCTCATCTGCGGCTGTTTCGAATTCGGGACGTTTCGGATGACTGCGACAGGCACGTTCGAATGGAGTACCACTGCCGCGCTGACGGAGCCGAGTATCGCGTCGGCGAATTGGTTGAGCCCGTGTGATCCGACGACAAGCATTGCAGCCGTGCGGGATTCGTCAAGGAGTGTTTCTACACCGTTTCCGAATCTCAGCTTGTCGACGATCTGTAATTCTCTGTCTCCCAGCGTCGCTGCGGACAGCAGCGCCTCGGAACGAGCTGTGGAGAGTCGTTCGCGACCAACAGTTCGTTGGTCTGGGAACCGTGGTGCACCGAGTTTGACAGCACCGCCGAAAGTGGATGCTTCGTCAGGCATCACGGACAGTAAGTGGAGCGGTCGAGTGCGAAGTACGGCTTCTCGGGCCGCCCATCGAACTGCGGACAGCGCCGGTGCCGACCCGTCGACACCCACCACGATTGGTGCTCCGCGGTTCATGACGTTTCCTCTGATTCGAAATCCCGTGTGGTGCGAGCTGCCTCGAGGATCGACTCAGCCCAGGAGCGAACCGAAGCCCAATCCCGGAAGTCGCCTTCGGGCGCGTGAACGACTCGTACGGCTACTCGTTCACCGAACCCCAATCCTTCGCGGTCGAGTTTGCCTGCGAAGGATTTGTGTTCGACTGCACCGGTTTTCTCCATCAAGGTGGGGATGTCGGATGGAACACCGGTCGTGGATTCGCCGGAACCGATCGGTCCCGAGGAGAACAGCCAAACCTGGCGAAGCCGCAATGCATCCGAGAAGCGTTTGGTGAATTCCTCTGCGTCCTTCATCCAGTGCCCCATATAGATCGCGCTCCCGAGGACTATCGTGTCGTACGCGGTGAGTTCGAGAACGTCGTCGGGGTGTCGGCGGTCCGCGTCCATTCCGCTCTCTCGCAGGGATTTCGCGAGATAATCTGCGATTTCGCTTGTTGAACCGTGGCGGCTTGCGGCCGTGACCAGTGTCTTCATCCAATGCTCCGCTCGGGAATCAACACGGTGATTGCTCACATGCACTCGCCGTGCTCGGGTGATCGTGATTCGAATTGTGCCGGGGTCAGGACTTCCTGGTCAGGGCCGCGAGGTGCACGAAAAAGGGTCTTTCGGCCTTCTGATCCGTGTGCAGTCGGCACCTGTGGTGGTGGTTGTTGTGGGCTAGCGTCGACGGCAGGTGGCGACTCGACCGGTACGGCTGCTCAGGAGGCGCACAATGAACTCGCAAAGGTTTGCGCGGTTGGTGAGCGCAACAGGGGAGACAGTGGCGGTGATCGGCGAGAATGTCGATGCCAGGTCGTTCCCGGTCGGGGTGTGGTTGTTGACAGACGGTCGGCATGTCGTGGTCGTTGGTGAGGGCGGACCGCTTTCGGCGGAGGCGGTAGACGGGAAGGCTCTGATTGCGGCGGTACATGCGCGATGGCCTGGCGCTGTCGTGTTGGAGAGGTTGTCTGCATCGGAGAACGCAGCTGATCCCCGTGCCTACTCGGCCAGATACGTCGAGGTTCGAGAGGACGGTTCGCACGGCGAGCCCGCCTATACGGATCTGACCGACGCAGGATTCGCCCTCGATCCGCCGATTGACGTCGAGTGACGGCATCGCTGCTCAGACTTCGTCGGTGTCCGAAGCTGCCCGCGATGTAGATGTAGACGCCACGTTCACCGAGGAACTTGCAGCAAGGGTGTAACTTGTGGCGTGTATCGAAAGTTCGATCGGTGGGACATCTTTCGTCTCCGATGTCACGGTCACATCCGAATGGGTGCACTGTATTCGAAGGCGGTGGCCACGGTGAATTCTCGGTAGCTCTCGTCATCGAGTTCCACGTTCCCGACGCCGCCACTCTCGCTCAATTCGTGAAACAAGCAACCCCACGCCGCTCGATGCGTTTGTCGGGTATCGGTAACCACTCCGTCCATGTCGAACAAGACTGCTCGAAATACTTGTCCACCAATGACTACCGAGGCGTGCTCGGAGTTCTCGGGGCGCCAGATACTCATGGCATCAGTACTGCTGCACCGGTGACTCGATCGGCAGCCAGGTCTTCCAGCGCGCGATTCGCACGAGTGAGCGGATAGGGCGTGGTGTGGACATCGAGGTGGTGATTGCTGGCGAATTCGAGGAACTCCAAGGCATCTCGCCTGGTATTCGAACTTACCGAGCGAACCTCGCGCTCGTAGAACAGATGTTTCTGGTAGTTCAGCACAGGTATGTCGGAGAGGTGTATTCCGGCGATGGAGAGGACACCTCCGCGGTCCAGTGCCTCGAGAGCGGTGGGAACGAGTTCGCCGATCGGCGCGAAAAGCATTGCCGAATCGAGTGGTTCGGGTGGACGGTCGTATGCGCCCTGTACCGAAGTGACTCCGAGACAGTGGGCAAGCTCGCGCGCGGGCTCGCTGCGCGTCATCACATGTACTTCCGCGCCGCGAGCGATGGCCACCTGGGCCGCAAGGTGTGCACTCGCGCCGAATCCGTAGATTCCCAGCCGCCCTCCCTCGCGTAGGTCTGCGCGCTCGAGCGCGCGGAATCCTATGATTCCCGCGCACAGGAGTGGTGCAAGCTCGTTGTCGTGGTATCCCGACGGAAGTTTGAGTGCGAATCTTTCTGACACAGACGTATATTCGGCGTACCCGCCGTCGACATCCCAGCCGGTGTAGGTGGAGTTCGGGCACAGGTTCTCGTCTCCCCGTCGGCAGTAGCGGCATTCACCGCATGTCGAGTGGAGCCACGCAACCCCGACACGATCTCCCGGCAGGAACGCTTCGACAGATGTTCCGACTTCTTCGACGAGCCCGACCACCTCGTGACCGGGGACGATGTTGCGGCGGTGTACGGGCAGGTCGCCTTCGGCGACGTGAAGGTCGGTTCGGCACACTCCGCAGGCGAGAACCCGAACGAGTAGTTCATCGGCACCTATTGTCGGGCGTGGTACAAGTCTTCTGACGAGTGGGTGCGTCTCGACAGGTCCGGGTCTGTCGACGTGCCACGACATCATCCATTGTGCAGCGGGAACTCGGGGAGTCATCTCGTTCATCGGTGACTGTTGACGATCAACACCGGGCAGTGCGCGTCGTGAAGCACCTCTCGACAGGTGCTACCGAGGAGCATCCCACTGAATCCGCCACGACCGCGTCGACCCAGGACAACCAGTTGCGCTCGTTCGGTGTGATTCACGAGATTCCGCCCAGGCCTGTCCTTCACGACGACGGTGTTGACGCCGACATCTGGGTAGCGATCGGCGTAACCAGCGAGACTTTCGGCGAGTAGCGCGCGCTCGGTGTCCTGACGAGCGTGCCAATCGACCTCCCTGAACTTCGAGAAAACTACGTCGAGGGCGACGTCGGACCATGCGTGGACCGCAACTAACTCCACGCCGCGAATGGAGGCTTCCTCGAAGGCGGTTGCGATGGCGGGTTCGCTGTGTACGCTGCCGTCGACCCCGACTACAACAGGACGAGTGGCGACATCCCCGTCGCCAGCGAGTCCCCGAATGATGGCGACCGGGCACAGGGAGTGCACTGCCAGCGACGAACTCACCGAACCGACTAGACCGCCGGTGTATTCGCCGTGTCCGTGGCTTCCGACGACGATGACCCGGGCAGTTTTGGAGATATGGCGAAGGACTGGAATCGGAGGATCCGACGCCAGTTCGACATCGATCTCGACTGCACTGTCGCCGATCGCTTGCTTGGCCAGTTCGGTCGCCTCGGCAAGTCGTTTCTTGGCGGCTGCTTCTTGTTCGTCGAAGTAGAACGCCGGCATACCGATCGGAACGCCGTAGGTGGTCGGGGTGAACATTGTCGTCAGGAGGAGTAGAGGTGCGCCTTTGAGTGCGGCTTCATGCGCGCCCCACCACACCGCGTCCCGTGATTGCGACGACCCGTCAAATCCGACAACGACAGGTGGGTTGATTTTCACGACTGTTCTCCTTGCTCATCGCGATGGATGCCAACTGGCCGTGACCGAATTTTTCGCGAAAGCCATCGGCGACGGCAGAGGAGAAAGTCATTTTCGGTGTCACCAGTCGGTTGGATCTACATTCACACAATCGGTTCGTCGGTGACCATTGGCTCTACTGCGAAACGTGTGATCCTGCAACGCTCTCTACTGAGGGCCGTGCGAATGGCGTTGGGCCGCCCGAGATCGGAGGAGACGTGGACCTCACCAGACCGGATTCGAGCGTGATCCAACTTGCTGTCGATCTCGCGTGTCGTGCGCCGTCTCTGCACAACAGCCAACCCTGGCGATGGATCTACACGGACGGCAAACTGCAACTGTTCGGTGATCACAGCAGGCTACTGCGGGCTGCCGATCCCACGGGGCGGCAACTGCATATCAGTTGCGGTGCTGCTCTCGACCATCTGAGAGTAGGTCTCTTGGGGTTGCGCTGGAACGCAGAGATTCACTACGAACAACGTGCGGTGTCCCCGAGTCTTCTTGCCACTATCACCTTTCGGCATGACGGGCATCCCCGTTCCCACGACTTCGACATGTTGACGGCTATCCGACGTCGGCGGACCGACCGGCGATCCTTCGGGATATTCGAGGAGATCGACGACGTGGTCGACAGTGTGGCTCACGATGCCGCGGGCTGGGAGGTGGGAGTTGTGGTGCTGAACGAGGCTCAACGGACCGGCCTGACCGCCGCGACAGAAGCGACAGCTGCAGCCAGACGATACGACTCGGAGTATCAAGCCGAGCTTCATTGGTGGGCTGGGCATTCTTTGAAATCGGGCGGTATTCCCGCAACTGCACTTGTTTCCGGCGCCGGTGGCGTTCCGCTGGGACGGAAATTTCCCTTCCGTCCCGATTCGCCTGTAGAAGTCGGTGGCCCGATCGACGAATCCTCTGTCGTGGCCCTCGGTACCCCGGCTGACGCACGTATCGACTGGTTGCGAGCCGGGCAAGCGCTCTCTCGCGTCTTACTCGAGTCGACGGTGCGAGGTGCGGCGACTTGCCCGCTCTCGCACATGACCGAAGTGACAGTGAGTCGTTCGGTCATCGGGAAACTGGTTCCTGAGATCGGCGTGCCGCAGATGTTGGTCCGAATCGGGCGAGCGCCCGAGGCCACCCGGCCGGCGGAGACACCACGACGATCCGTCGCGGATGTCCTCACCCTGAGTTGAGCGGGGTGATTCGTTCGTCCGCCGCGGGGTAGTCGTTCTATGTGGGCGAATGCGCCGATGGTGGCAGAACGGATGGTTCGATGACGGACGTGTTCCTGGTGGATGATCACGAGGTTGTTCGGCGCGGCCTCGTCGAGTTGCTGGAGGACGACCCAGGGTTGCGAGTCGTTGGAGAGGCGTCGGACTACGCCCATGCCATTGCGCGGATCCCGGCTCTGAAGCCCGACGTGGCTGTGCTCGACGTTCGGCTTCCTGACGGAAACGGCATCGAACTGTGCCGTGAACTTCTGTCGAAGTTGCCTGGTTTGCGGTGTTTGATCCTCACCTCCTTCGAGGACGACCAGGCGATGCTCGACGCGATCCTGGCCGGTGCGAGTGGTTACGTGGTCAAGGACATCAAAGGCCTGGATCTCGCCCGAGCGGTTCGAGATGTCGGTGCGGGGAAATCGTTACTCGACAACAGGGCTGCTGCCGCCTTGATGGCCAAGCTGCGAACCGATGCAGCGGATAAGAACGGTCCATTCGAGGAACTGAGCCAACAAGAGCGCGTTTTGCTGGGATTGCTCGGGGAAGGATTGACGAATCGACAGATCGCGGCGCGGATGTTCTTGGCGGAGAAGACAGTGAAGAACTACGTGTCGCGATTGTTGAGCAAGCTGGGCGTCGAGAGACGAACTCAGGCGGCGATACTGGCAACAAAGATGCACGAACATCTGCCGCGGCCATGACGAACAGCGAGTCGGGCTCCCGCCTGGAGAGCGGGACGACGTCGGTCAAATTGGGCGTCCCGATGGAACAACTCGTCCACGTCGACGGGTTTCTCGAAGCCTTGCTGGCAGTGTCCTCCGGTCTGGATCTGGATTCGACGCTACGGACGATCGTCAAATCTGCCATCGCGTTGGTCGACGCGAAGTTCGGGGCGCTCGGTGTAGTCGGCGAGGGCGATGAGTTGAACCAGTTCGTCTTCGAAGGAATCGACGAGGAGACGACGAAGTTGATCGGTGACCTTCCGCGCGGGCGCGGTGTGCTCGGCGTTCTGATCTCCGATCCGAGGCCGTTGCGGTTGGGCGATCTGGCGGAGCACGACGCCTCGGTCGGCTTCCCGAAACACCATCCGCCGATGAGGACCTTTCTCGGGGTGCCGATTCAGACGCGCGGCAAGGTTTTCGGAAATCTCTACCTCGCTGAGAAATCGAACGGAGAGGAGTTTTCTGCGCGCGACGAAATGACAGTTCTCGGGTTTGCTGCAGCCGCTGGAATCGCGATCGACAATTCGCAGCTCTACGCGTTGGCTCGGATGAAGCAGGAGTGGATGCAGGCGACCAGCGAGGTAACCACCGAGTTGTTGGCCGGGGTGAATCCGCTGGAGGTCCTTCAATTGATCACAGACAGATCCTCGTCTCTCACACACTCCGACTGTGCGTTTCTCGCCGTGCCCCCCGACCCGGAAGTAACAGGACGAGAGCCAGCCGAGCTGGTAATCACAGTTGCCAGTGGACCCGAATCCGACATCCTGGTGGGGCACAGCATTCCGTTGGACTGCTCGACGTCCGGTGCCGCCTACAGGTCGAATATGCCGATTTCAACCGAGTCGTTGGCCTTCGATCCTGGATTCGGTGACGAGAACGAGTACGGACCCGCGATCGTACTGCCGCTGAGAGACGGCCAGTACATTCAGGGCGTTCTGGTCGTGTTGAAAGTAAAGGGATCTGAGCAATACACCGCCGATCAGGTTTCGTTGATGTCGGCGTTCGCCGACCAGGGTGGGGTTGCGCTGCGGCTGGCTGACAATCAGCGTCGGATGCGCGAAATGGATATTCTCTCGGATCGGGATCGGATTGCTCGTGACCTTCACGATCACGTGATTCAGCGGCTCTTCGCCGTAGGGTTGTCCGTACAGGGGACCCTTCAGCGTGCGCGCGCGCCGGAAGTGCAGAGGCGTCTCGACGCGACCATCGGTGACTTGCAAGAAATAATTCAGGACATTCGCCGTGTCATTTTCGACCTGCATTCAGGTGACGACGGAGCGCTGTCTCTCCGAAAACGATTGAACCAGGTAGTAGCAGAAGCGAGCGCTGACACCGAATTGCGGATAACTGTCCAAGTCCGAGGGCCGCTGTCAGTTGTAGATGACTCGTTGGGAGAGCAAGCTGAGGCGGTAGTACGAGAGGCTCTCAGCAACGTGGTCCAGCATGCCCACGCGTCCACCGTTGGGATCACCGTCGACGTGCACGATGCATTGACCATCGTGATCGAGGATGACGGTATAGGTTTCGAACCGACCACGCACCGGCGTGGATTGAAGAACCTGTGCGACAGGGCGCTCGCACGGGACGGGACGTTCGAGGTACGGCCGCTCCCTGGATGCGGTACGAAGCTGGTCTGGTCGGTGCCACTACCAGACTGGAACGGGTGACGATGATCAAAGTGCTGATCGAGTACGCGAGTGCCAACGGGTCGACTCGAGGAATCGCCTGCGCGGCGTTTCCACACTGAACTCACTCTTGGTCACCGTAGTAACGGTAGTGCTGTTGGGTACGGCTGCATCGAATTGCTGATGAGAGCTACTGGTGTGGCAGCACTTCCGGGAAGCAGGCGGGCACGTCCCAAGCAGACCCTCGGCCGCGTGCGATCTCGTGGACCGTAAACTCACTCGTGACGAGTCGAACAAGTTGTGGGTCACGGATATCGCCGAATATTCCTGAATGAACTGGCAATGAAACAAGTCGACGGATCGAAAGATGTTTTCTGTCAGTACGTTTCGACAAAGAAATGAGCCGGGAGTCGTCGTTGTCGCCAGGCAGGCGCCGGTCACGAGAACAACACGACTGCAAGGATTCTCGGGACTCGCGACGCAGCCGCGATACGTAGGTGTAGCGCCATGACGTGCGCCCGACTCCCTCCTATCCGATGACGATTCCGTCCATGGAGCAGAATTGATCAAGAAAATGCGATGAACGACGCGCAGCTCATCCAGGGTGAAGCTCGCTCCAGGCTACCCAATCGTTCCAGGCTACCCAATCCTTGATCGTCACCACGCCGCTTCCAGTAGCGTGACGATGCTGCTCTCGGTCACGGGTCGGGGGTTGGAGGCCAAGGAGATGTCGCCCGCGATCTCTGAGGCCATCTCGGCGAAGTGTGAACGGTTGCCTCCTGCCGTTGAGATTCGGTTGGGTACAGGTAGCCGGTCGACGAACTGACGGACAAGTTCTGGAGCGGATGAGGCGTATCCGTCGTCGGTGCACCCGAAGGCTGCGGCTATGAGCGCGAGCTTCTCGCGGGTCACGGGAGCGTTGAATTCCATTACCGTCGGGAGCATGATCGCCGACGACACTCCGTGAAGGAGGTTGAACCGAGTCGCGAGTTGATGGCCGATCGCGTGCGACAGTCCGGCTCCAGTGTTCGTGATTCCGAAGATTGCCAGCCACGCGGCTTCGAGGCACGCTGACCGAGCGGCCGCATCGTCGGGATGAAATGTGCTGTGCGCCAAGTGATCGTCGAGCATGCGTATCGCCTTCGTGGCGAGAGCGTCGACGAAAGGAATGCTCCCGTTGGCCAGGATGCTTTCGACTGCGTGATCCAGTGCCCTGATTCCCGACGCAGCCCAGAGTTGTGGAGGCGTGTAGGCGGCTACGTGTGGGTCGAGGATGACGGCGCGAGGAGCCAGAGCACGGAAGCGGAAGACGTGTTTGGCGTGGGTCCGAGTATCGCTGATGCCTACGATGTCGGTGTGCTCGGCGCCAGACAGTGTCGTAGGAATCGATACGTGTGGGATGGCTGATTCGAGCTCTTTTGGAAGTATGACCTCGCCGTCCGTTGTTCGAAGTGCGCGATAAGCGTCGAATTGGGACAACTCGGTCAGGCCCTGAGAAAGGCACATCGCGACACCCTTTGCGCAGTCGATCGACGTACCGCCGCCGACGCTGATCACGCTGTCAGCGCCGCATTCTCTGGCCATCCGTGCGGCGGCGAGGACGGCTTCCCGAGGAACATGCTGAGGGGTTTCGGCGAAGGTGCCGATTCCCGCACCGCCCAAGACCGTCTGTACCCGCTCCCCGACGCTGCCTCTGGCCAGGGATGCAGACATGACGACGAGCGCCCGGGTACCTCCGATGGATCCGAGTCGCTCGGGCAGAGCCTCCAATGCGCCCTCGCCGAAGGTGACGTTCTCGATTGGCGGTGTTGTAAAAAAGCGCACTGTCCCAGTCCTTTTCATGTTTCGGGTCATGGTGGGGTCGGCATTGACAAGGAGAAATCTTCACCTTTATGGTGTGCATCACATCAATCGATGACTTGAAAGTCAAGTAATTGACCATGAGGCCATTTTGGAGCAGCAATGTTGGAAGTCTCGGATATCGAAGTTCGCTTCGGCGGGCTCAAGGCCCTCGACGGGCTATCCCTCGAGGTGGGCGAGGGGGAGATCGTTTCGCTCATCGGGCCCAACGGTGCAGGAAAGTCGACCGCGTTCAACGTGATTACGCGGATAGTTGATCCGCAGGCAGGCCAGGTGAGATTCAAGGGCGAGGATCTTCTCGAACTTCCCGCCCATGCGATCGCGGGTCTGGGAATCGGCCGTACCTATCAGGGACTCGAGCTTTTCGGTTCGATGACAGTCGCGGAAACCTTGGCCGTGGGTTACGAAGCGTTCGAGCGGTGTGGACTCTTCGCGGGTGCCGTCTGGGCAAGGCGATGTTCCGGGCTCGTTGGTTTGGCACGTTCCGCTGCCCTGGACGCGGCTCGTCGACTCGGTCTCGAAGATTTGTTGGATCTTCCGGTGACCGCCCTGCCCTATGGGGTGCAGAAGCGTGTGGACATCGGCAGAGCACTGGTGGGCAGGCCACGTCTGTTGCTCCTCGACGAACCGGCAGCGGGACTGACCCATGCCGATCTCGACGAACTCGGAGAGTCCATCACACGGATCCGGACCGACCTCGACGTGTCGGTTCTCCTGGTCGAACATCACATGCCGCTGGTCATGTCGATCAGCGACCGTATTCACGTGCTCGACGCCGGAAAGCCGATCGCCGAGGGGACGCCGGTCGAAGTCCGTTTGAATCCAAAGGTCATCGAGGCGTACCTCGGCGTTCCAGCGGGAGGCGACCATGCTTGAGCTGACTGGAGTGACGGTCTCCTACGGCGCCGTTGCAGCAGTCGATTCTGTCGACCTTGCCTGTGCGCCAGGCGAAGTGGTCGCATTGCTCGGCGCCAACGGCGCTGGGAAGTCCAGCATCGTCAAAGCTGTCAACGGCCTCGTCCGGCCGATTGGCGGATCGGTCGTCTGGCAAGGTCGGCGCCTCGAGTCCTTGTCTCCTGAGCGAATCGCCCGGGCGGGTATCGCGACAGTCCCGGAAGGACGTGAGATTTTCGGCAACCTCACGGTGCTCGAGAATCTCCGCTTGGGCAGTCATCGCCTCGGTCGACGCCGCGTCGACCGGTCGATGCTCGATCGTGTCCTCGAGTACTACCCCGTGCTTGCTGCCCGAACATCGCAGACAGCGCGTACTTTGTCCGGCGGCGAGCAACAGATGTTGGTGATCGGGCGCGCACTCATGGCGCAGCCGGAGTTGCTGCTTCTGGACGAACCATCACTGGGGTTGGCGCCGAAGATTGTTGCCGCGGTGTACGGCACCTTGCGGGAAGTGTGTCGGGACCTAGATCTCACCGTACTTGTTGTGGAGCAGGACATCACGACGGTGCTGTCTATCGCGTCGCACGCGCATGTCATGGCGTCGGGGCGGATCAGTGTTTCCGGAACCGCTGACGAGATCCGGTCGGACGAGTCACTGCGAGCAATCTATCTGGGAGAAACGGCATGAATCTGAGCTGGCAACTCGTTGTGGACGGGGTGGCGATCGGCGTGATCTACGGACTCGTCGGATTGTCGTTGCTGATGGTCTATCGATCCACTGGCGTGCTCAACTTCGCGCAGGGGGAGATGGCGGTCTTTTGTACTTACGTAGCCTGGTCTCTGATCGTGAGCTTCGGTGTGAGTCTGTGGCTGGGATTCGCTGCGACGGTTCTCTTCTCGTTCGTGCTCGGTGTCGTGGTCGAGCGAATCTTCGTCCGGCCTGCGGGCGCGGCCAACCCACTCACTGTCATGATCGTGACGATCGGGCTGTTCATGATGTTCAACAGCTTCCAACGAGACTGGTGGCCGGCGGGACCGAAATCGTTCCCGTCGCCGTTCCCTTCCGGGACTGTCGAGATCGGGGATGCCCGCGTCAGCTGGGTCAGCATCGGGATTCTGGGCACAGCAGCGTGTGTGATGCTCTGTTTGACGGCTCTGTTCCGCCTGACGCGTGTCGGTCTGGCGATGCGCGCCGTAGTCGACAATCCCACTGCCTCCTCGCTCATGGGCATCAGCAATCATCGGATCATTTCGCTGGGATGGGGTCTGGCGTCGGCAGTCGGTGCGGTTGCCGGAATGCTCGCCGTGAATCTGCTTCTCCTGGACCCGAGTACGGCCTACGCATTGCTTCTGTTCTCGTTCGCCACTTTGGTCCTCGCCGGTATGACGAGTCCAGCTGGGGTGGTCGTGTGCGGCCTGCTTCTCGGATTGTTGAACGCAGTCGCAAGTAGTTTCAAGCTCATCGGCACCGAATTGAGCATTGTCGTAACACTTCTCGCCCTGATTCTCGTTCTGGTGGTCAAACCAGGCGGGCTGTTCGGAAAGGCACCGGTGGTCAAGGTATGAATCGATTGACGAATCGCAGAACTATCGCGGCGGTCGCCGGGACAGCTACAACGGCAGTGGTCTACGGCGTGCTCTACAGCATGGCGTGGATCCCCGGTTGGCTCGTTCTGGTCGCTGCGGGTATCGCCGGAGTAGCTGTCGGGCGTGCACTAGGGCTCGCTCGTGCCTCGGCCTTGCCGACTCTGCTCGTTCTTGTTCTCGCACCGTCACTGATTGCACCAGTTGATCTCGTGCAGGTCTTGATTTTCGGGATCGCAGCATTGGGTTTGTACGTGCTGCTCGGGTTGAGCGGTCAGCTGAGCCTTGCCCAGGGAACGATGTTGGGAATCGGCGCGTACACGACTGCGATACTCGCGAGCGAGCATGGATGGCCTCTGCTCGCTGCGATCCCGGCAGGGGTTGCGGTTACCGGGCTGATCGGATGGCTTCTCGGCCTCGTTGCAGTGCGGTTCGACGGCGTCTATCTGGCGATTCTTACCGGTGCGTTCGCGATCGTGGCGCCAATCCTGCTCAAGTACTTCGCCGATGTCACCGGCGGGGTGCACGGGATTTCGATTCCGCCGCTGCACTCACCGATTCCTGCACTCACGGACGACCAGTTTCTCTACCTGTTGGTTCTGGCCGTCGCGATAGTGGCCGGTGTGCTGACTTGGAATATCGCGCGCGGACCCGTCGGCTTCGGTCTCCGTGCGATGCACGACAGCCCTGTCGCAGCTCGCGGTATCGGGATCAGCCTAGGGCGCGCAAAGATGCAAGCCTTTCTCGTCAGCTCACTCCTCGCCGGGCTGGCCGGCGGTCTCTACAGCGTTGCAGTTGGTTTCGTGAGTCCGGACAGCTTCGGTCTGATGCTCGGCATCCACTTACTGGTCATGGTCGTCATCGGTGGCACGGGTTCCATCGTCGGTGCATTCATCGGAGCCGGCGCCGTACATCTTCTGCAAACCCATCTCGAAGAGATCTCCGTACCGGTGGGGTCGGGATTCTCCGTGGCATTCGGCCCGCAGGCCGTCTTCGGGATCGTGCTGATTCTCGTTCTCCTGCTGATGCCGACGGGTCTGTCCGGCCTTCCGCAGCGCCGCGGTGCCCTGTTCCACACATGGCACCGCAGAACGACAGTCACCGATGCATCGCTGGTTCCAGGTCCCGCGGCACCAGCACGAATTCCAGTCGACGCAACATCAGAAGAAGGAGAAAGAAATTGAAGCCAATCACTGTGCTGGTCGCGTGTGCGACGGCGCTCACCCTGGTTGCGTGTGGCCAAGCACGCGGGTCGGATGAGTCCAGTGTCGTCGGTGTCACCGACGACACGGTGCGCTTGGGAATGACCGCTCCGTTGACCGGTCCGGGAGCATCCTACAGCGGTTTCGCGAAGGGGATGCAGGCGTATTTCGCGAAAGTCAACGCGGACGGTGGAATTCACGGCCGAAAGATCGACCTCATCGTCCGCGATGATGCGTACGATCCGGCGAAGACCGTGACCGAGACGTCGAGACTGGTCAAGTCCGACGAAGTGCTGGCCGTCGTCGGAGGAGTCGGCGGCGCCACGCAAAGTGCTGTTGCTGCAACCAACAATCGGGACGAGATACCGACGCTTCTTGCCATCACCGGCCTGGACGCACTCGTAGATCCACCGATGCCCTTCGTGTCGATCATGCAGCCGACATACGGCATGGAATCGGCACTGTGGATCGACTACATCGAAAGAATCCATCCCGGAGCCAAGGTAGGCCTGCTGTACCAGAACGACAACTCGGGTAAGACGGTCGATGCGGCATTGACCCTGGCGTTTGCCGGACGCTACGCCTCCGAGGGCTACGGCACCACCGATGCCGATGTCTCGACGCAGATCACCGCGCTGCGTCAAGCGGGAGTGGACGTCTTACTGTTCGCGTCTGCTCCGAAGTTCGCTACGCAAGGGCTCCTCGCCATAGAACGGTTGGGCTGGAATGTACCGACCCTCGTGTCGTCGGTCGGCTACGACTCGAGCGTCGCAACGAATGCCGGTGGTGCGGCGGACGGCGTCGTTTCCGCCCTGTCGGTCAGGCCTTATCAAGATGAGTCCGACCCAGTTGTCAAGGCAGCCAACGACATAGTCCGTCAGTACGGGGAACGGGTTGAACCCAATCAGTGGACGATGGTGGGCATTGCCAACGCAACGATTCTGGCGTCCGTTCTCGAAGATGCAGGTGAGGATCTGAACCGTGAAACTCTCATGGAGGCTCACGATTCGCTCACCCTGGATGACGGTCCGTGGTTCGGTTCGGTAGAACTCTCCCCAACCGATCGTGTCGCTCTGGGATGCTTCGAACTTGTCACGATCGAGAACGGATCTCACAAGGCATTGGGCGAACCGGTTTGTAGCTGAACCGCGGTGACCATGCAGCAGGGCCCGACGTCGAGTCGGGCCCTGCCGCCTGTGAAGAAACACGTCATACTTGGTGTTCACTCCATTGGTCATCACAGTCATCGAATTGATCTGTGGTGTCATTCCGATGACAATCGAATGGATCTGTTTGGTTGTAGGCATCGGCAGTTGTAGGCACGGCAGTTTTGGGCACCGACTGTCTGCATGGACAAAAGGGGGAGCACCGAGCAATGGCGCGCTGGGAGAACGAACACAAAACGAGTGAGCAGGTCCGTGAGATCAAACGCCAGGCTGTCTTGAGGGAGGCCTCTCGCGCATTCGGGCGAAAGGGGTATCACAACACGTCCCTCGACGACGTCGCTCGCTCGCTCAACATCGCCAAGGGCACGCTCTACAACTATGTGCGGGACAAGCAGGAAATTCTGTTCGAGTGCCACAAGGAAGCACTCGACATCGGTGACGCAGCGATGGAGCACTCATCATTCGCCACTACCGGTGCAGAGCAACTTCGGCTTGCGATCAGGTATTACCTGGAGCGGATTGCGGAGAACCTGGGTGCCTGCGCCGCACTGCTGGAAGTCGACGCCTTGCGGCCCGCTGACCGGAAGGAAGCGGTCGAGCGCAGGCGCGGGTTCGAACTGAGCCTCTCGACCATGGTCGAGAGGGGAGTCGCGGACGGCAGTCTCAAAGCCGCCCTCGACCCACTACTAGTCGTGCGCACCGTGATGGGAGCCATCAACTGGATTCCGCGCTGGTACGACCCGGAGCGGGACCAGTCGCCGGCGGAACTCTCGGTCGAGATGTCCGGGATGTTGCTCGACGGCTTGACCGCCCCCTGAGCAGTGGTGGGCTACAACAGGTCGCGGTTCGCCTCCCCGAGTCGGGGAGTACCGCGTGTGGGGCCAGGTCTGGCACCGTCGAACATCAGCGGTTGGGCTACACAGGTCAGCGTCGTGCCATCGGTGAGTGGCACTGCGTGAAACAGGTCTCGATCTCGAAAGTGCTTGTCCTGCTGAACTTCCGCAATATCCAGGACGGGAGACCAGGCGATGTCCGCCGCATCCAGCAGGCCGGACCACTCGTCACGGGTGCGTTGAAGCAGCGCGTTCTCGAGCCGGTCGCGTAGAGCCACGCGTCCCCGGATCCTGGCCGCTCGGGGTAACTCACGGACATCTGACATGTCGAGGAGGTCGCACAGCGGCTCCCAGAACCAGTCCTCGTATGCGACCGACAAGCTCAGCAGCTTGCCGTCGGCGCATGCGAACAGCCCGTAGGCGGGTTCGGCTGATCCGAGCTCGGGATTCGGCTGATCGTTCAACGACGGTACGAGTGAGGCAGTCAGCCAGGACACCAGTCCGTCGGTCATCGACACGTCGACATGCGCGCCCCGCCCGGTCTGTTGCCGGGCGAGGAGGGCAGCGAGCGTGCCGACCACCGCGAAGGTGCCCGACGACAGGTCTCCCAATGCCAATTCGTCGATCGCGGAAGTGTCGCGATCGGCCACTCTCGCATGGAGCAGTCCTGCTGAGGCTTGATACGAGATATCGTGTGCTGCTCTGAGGCGGTTCGGGCCGGTCTGCCCGAATCCTGTGATCGAGACATACACGGTCTGCGAATTGATGGCACTGACGTCGTCCGGACCGAAACCGAGACGAGTCATTGTTCCTGGGCGAAATCCCTCGATGAACACGTCCGCAGTGCCAAGGAGTCGGCGCAATCCGGCGCGGCCTTCGGCGCTCTTGAGGTCGAGCGCCACCGAGCGTTTGTTGCGATTGAGAGCGGCGTGGAAGGAGGGGAACGCTCGCGTCGGATCGCCGGCTCCTGGGCGTTCGACGATGATGACCTCGGCGCCGAGATCGGCCAGGATCATCGTGGCGTACGGCCCGGGGTATTGCTCGGCGGCAGTCACGATCCGGAGTCCGGAAAGGGGAAGTGTCATGTGGAGAGTCCTTGCGGTTGAGGGTGATCAGAAAGCTGCGCGTCCGGTGAGGGACTTGCCGATGATGAGCCGTTGGAGGTCGGACGGACCCTCGTAGATGCGGGTCATCGCGATGAGTCGGCTCAACTTTTCGACAGAAAAATCAGGGGATGTGCCGTAAGCGCCGTGAATCTGGAGTGCGCGATCGGCGACGCGATGGGCCATTTCGGTGGCAAACAGTTTGGCGGTCGCAGACGCGAGTGCAAATGGCTGACCTCGATCCACGAGAGACAGCGCCTGGTATGCGAGCCCGCGTGCGGCCTGGATCTCAGCATGGTTGTCTGCCAGCTTGGCTTGTACGAGTTGCTTGCCGGCTAGAGAATCGCCGAAGAGTTCCCGCTCATCGGCGTAGCGCAGGGCTGCCGATTGGGCTGCTTGTCCCAAGCCGACAGCGTTCAGAGCGACGAGCGCCCGCGCTTCCTGGAAGGTGCCGAGCATCGCACCCAGCCCTTTGCCCTGGGTGTCGAGACGATGGTCGGCGGGCACTTCGACATCGAAGGAAAGTTCGGCGGTGGTAATCGATCCGTTGGTGACCAGGGGTGTCACGCCGTAGCCGTGGGTTTCCTTGTCGACTACGAATAGGTCCAGGGCATCGTCGTCGGTCCGGGCGAGCACGATGGTGAAGTCGGCGATGTGGCCGTTGGTGATCCAGACCTTCGTGCCGCGCAGGTGGTAACCGTCACTGGTTCGCGTTGCGCGTGTTGCCGTGCGACGGACATCTGAACCGCCGGACGATTCAGTGTTCGCTGTGGCGCCGATCCTGTCGCCCGTCATGAGCGGGGAAAGGTAGCGCTCGCGTAGGGGAGCTGACGCGTGGCGCGCGAGAACGAGACCGACTGTCTCGTTGATGAAGGCAGGTGTCGTGACGTCGACGGCATGTTCGATCCCGGCTTCGAAGATAAGCCCTGCCGTGACTGCGTCCAAGCCGAGTCCTCCGTCGGGGACCGGGACTCGCCCGTTGCCGAGTCCGAATCCGAGGAAGCCGCGAAGCAGCGGCAGCAACCGCTCTCGGCTTGCGCCGATGGGTTCTTTCGAGGCCTCGAGCGCAGGACGGACGCGGTCCCGACAGAACTGGACGAACGATGAAAGCAGGGCCTCCTGCTCGGTGGTCCAAGGGGGGATCATTACGGCCTCCAGAGTTAGTGACTATCTAGTCGTAAAGATGACTTCAAAGTCAGAGTAACGTGGTGAAGCATCACGAACAAGGTTGTACGTGAACGGAAATCGGCTCTTGACGTTGCATTGCAGGCTATGTACGTTCAGTGACTATAGAGTCAGAAAAATACGAGAGTGAGTCATTTATGAAAGACGTTGTCGTCGCTGGAGTAGGGATGACATCCTTCGGAATGTTCCCGGAACGGACTTTGGTAGATCTGAGCCGTCAGGCTGTCGACGAGGCTCTCGCGGACAGTGGATGTGGGGTGGACGAGATCGAGTTCGTTGCCTATTCCAATTCCACGGCAGGCGCTATGAGTGGTCAGCACTCGATCCGCGGTGAGGTTGCACTACGCGACACCGGACTGCTCGGACGCGCCATCGTGAATGTCGAGAATGCATGTGCCTCCGGCTCGACCGCATTTCGAACGGCATGCCTCGAAGTTGCCTCCGGTGCCCGCGAAGTGGCGCTGGCTGTCGGGGCGGAAAAGATGTCCTATCCGGACAAAGCAGCGATGTTTGCGGCTTTGAACGGAGGCACGGACGTCGGAGATATCGGATCGCTTGTCGAACGCTTGGACGGTCGAACGAATCGCAGCATCTTCATGGACATCTATGCTGACGCAGCTCGTCGAAGAATGGCGAAATACGATCTTGGACAGGAAGATTTCGCGCGAATCGTCGAAAAGAGTCGTCAGGCGGGATCGCTCAACCATCGCGCTCAGTTCCGTAAGACCACGACTGTAGACGAGGTGCTTGCGGCTCGAACCGTGGTGGACCCGCTGACCCTTCCGATGTGCTCCCCGATCGGAGACGGTGCCGCCGCAGTAGTCGTGATGTCTGCTGAGTCTGCGCGTCGTCGGGGGATTGCCCCCGTGTTCGTTCGGGCAGTGGAAATCACCTCCGGCTTAGGAGACGTCGCCGGCCCAGTCGCTGCCGCTCGCGCTGCTCGCGCAGCCTACGAGAGAGCCGGAATCGAACCACAGGACATCGATGTCGCCGAGGTTCACGACGCAACAGCCTCCGCTGAACTCGGACTCTACGAGGACCTTGGATTCTGCGCACCGGGCGAAGCGTCGATGTTGATTCGAACCAACGCCACCGCGATCAACGGACGAATCGCGGTGAATTCGAGTGGCGGGTTGCTCTCCCGGGGACATCCGATCGGCGCGACCGGGTGCGCGCAGATCGTCGAACTCGTCGATCAACTGCGCGGCCGGGCAGGAGACCGCCAACGGGAAGGCGCACGGACTGCTCTCGCGGAGAACGGTGGTGGCTGGCTCGGTGACGACGCAGCCGTTGCTGTCGTGACCATCCTTTCGACCTGAACTGTCGGACGCAACTGACCAGAAGGACGACCAATGAAGCAATTTGTCGACAGTTTCTACGACGGCGCCGCCGAATTTCCCGAGCGGGTGTTCGCGATCGACCCGCAGGGGCGTGAATGGACTTACGCCGAAATCGCCTCGGTTGCAGACCGAGTCGCGACCGGAATCATGGCGGCCGGTGTCGCACCTGGATCCCGTGTTGCGATCTTCAGCCCGAATCACGTGTACGGGCTGGCGGTCAACTACGGCATCGTACGTGCCGGATGTGCCTGGGTAGCACTGAATTACCGTATGGGAGCCGCAGCAGTTCGCGAGACGCTTCACGACATCCCGGTCGCCGGCGTCTTCGCTCACACGTCACTGGAGGCAGAACTGGACGGCATCGATGTCGGTCCGGTGGGCGTAGTCTTGCTGGACGGATCCGGGCTAGCGCACCCGGGACTGGAGGACTGGCTACCCGCGCAGCCTGCGCGCACGTTCCCCTCCAGCACCCCGGAGGATCCCGCAGCGATCTTGCTGACGAGCGGCACGACCGGCAAACCCAAGGGAATTGTCGTTCCGCACCGTGCATTTGTGGCCATGCTCGAAGACTTCGACGAGATCTTCGATTACCCGGAGCCGCCGCGTCACCTCGTCGTCGCGCCGATCACACACGCGGCGGGCATCTACGCGGCCGCCCTGCATCGTCACGGCGGAACCCACATTCTGATGGATCAAGCCGATCCCGGCGCCATTCTCGATGCGATCGAGCGGCACAAGATCACGACGCTCTTCCTTCCCCCGACACTCATCTACATGATGCTTGCCCACCCGGCTGCGCGAAGCCACGATTATTCGACGCTCCGCACCCTCATCTACGGTGCCTCGCCGATGTCCGCCGACAAAGTCCGTGAAGCCTGGGATGTGTTCGGCCCCGTCATGTTCCAGGGCTATGGGCAGAGCGAAGCACTCATGATCGCTTCGGTGCTCTCCGTTTCCGACCACGCAGAGGCGCTTGCCGATCCGGCCCTCGCGCATCGTTTGGCGAGCGCAGGCCGACACGGTCCGAGTACTGCCGTCGCGATCATGGACGAGAGCGGCTCGCTGGTGAAGACGGGGGAGAAGGGCGAGATCGTCGTCCGCGGCGACATTGTCATGTCCGAGTATCTCGATCAGCCGGAAGCGACCGCAGAGGCCAAGGCGTTCGGCTGGCATCACACGGGCGATCTCGGGTATCTCGACGCGGACGGCTTCCTGTTCGTGGTCGACCGCAAGAAGGACATGATCATCACGGGCGGACTCAACGTCTTTCCAGGTGAGATCGAGCGAATTCTGTTGAGTCACCCCAAGGTACGTGATGTTGCGGTCGTCGGGGTACCTGACCCGAAATGGGGCGAAGCCGTTCACGCAGCCGTCGAACCGAAAGAATGTGGCTCCATCACCGAAGCTGACCTGATCGAGTACTGCCGTCCGCTGCTCGGCGGAGTCAAGACACCCAAATCCGTTGCCTTCGTAGAGACATTGCCACGAAATGCGACCGGCAAGATTCTCAAGCGCGAAGTCCGCGCTCCATTCTGGGAAGGGCGAGACCGTGATATCTGAGCAAGAATCTGAAAGTGCTTCGAGGGAAATATCGCTGATTCGACGAGGTTCGGCGCTGTGGGCGACCATCGAACGGCCTCACGCGATGAACAGCCTGACACTCGGTGTACTTCGCGGGATCGAGGAAGCCGTCGACGCCGTCGAGGAGTCTCCCGATCTGCGTGCACTCGTGATCGCAGGAAGTGGCCGTGCCTTCAGCGCAGGCGCAGACCTTACGGGAGTGCCCGACGTGACCTCCGCTGAGGGCGGCGCTGACGACTTCCGCAGCTACCTGACGGAGGCGGGCAAGGCTTTCGCCCGGTTGGCCTCATGCCGACGACCAACCATCGCCGCCGTGCATGGTTATGCCCTCGCAGGGGGACTCGAACTCGCCCTCTCCTGTGACATCATCGTGGCCGCGGAGGGTGCCAAACTCGGTGACGGACATGCCAAGTACGGCCAGTTTCCGGCGGGCGGTGCTACAGCCCGCCTTCCCCTGCGGGTCGGGCATGCGTTTGCCAAATACATGATGTTCAGTGGGGCGGTGTTGGACGGCCGTGAGGCCGAGCGCCGTGGTCTGGCAGAGCTCGTCACCGACGATGGCGACCTCGCTGCCACAATCGACCGTCTCGTCGAATCCTTCTCCGCCGCGAGTCCGCTCGGACTGCAGAGAATGAAGGAACAACTCGAACCGACAGTCGTTCCACTCGAAGATCACATCCGGGCCGAACTCGACGTAGCCGTCGAGTACGCCCGCTCAGCTGATCGAGACGAAGGGCTCGCAGCTTTCCTCGAAGGACGAACCCCCGCCTTCGGAGACAACGCATCGGTCAACGATGCCGAGAGGTCGCCCGCATGATTCCCACAACACATGAGTCGATTCTGTCCTTGACCGACCGCGTTGCCCTCGTCACGGGCGCGGGTCAGGGGGTGGGCCGCGAAGTCGCGCTGACGTTTGCGCGCAACGGCGCTAGAGCCGTCATCGTCAACGACTTCGACGAAGCACGCGCCGCCTTAGTTGCCCAGGAGGTGGAGTCTGCCGGGGCGCGTGCCGTCGTCATGGCCACCGACATCACCGACTACGACGCGGTCACCTCGGAACTCGGGGCGGCGGTTGGTGAACTCGGCGGGCTGGACATCCTGGTCAACAACGCCGGTAATGCCGGACCGCGTACCGCTGACGCAAGTTTCGACCCCTTTTGGAAAACCTCTCCGGACGACTGGAACGCCTGGCTGGGGACAAATCTGTTCGGGACCCTGAACGTGAGTCGCGCAGCGCTGCCAGCACTTCTCGAATCCGAGGCGGGCAGCATCGTCAACGTCATCTCCGACGCGGGCCGCGTCGGAGAACCCCATATGGCGGTGTACTCCGCGGCGAAAGCGGGGGTCGCCGGCTTCACCCGCGCGCTGGCAAAAGGGACCGGCAGGCTCGGGGTACGGGTCAATGCCGTCTCGCTCGGAAGCGTGCGAACGCCGGGCATCGAGGCCATGATCGCCGACCCGCAGGCTGTCGAGTCGATGCTCAAGCAGTACGTCATCCGCCGCCTGGGTGAGCCTGCCGACGCCGCGAACATGATCCTGTTCCTGGCGTCCGGCGCCTCCAGTTGGATTACGGGGCAGACGTATCCGGTCAACGGTGGCTATTCGTTCTCGTCCTGACAAAAGTCGAGCCCGTCGAGGGTTCCGGTACGCCATACGAGGAAAGGTGAGTACGACTGTGCTGTACATGTTCGAAGCACGACTGAGTCAGGGGCAATTGTCCAACGAGGAATTCTATTCCCGATGGCTGAGCGAAGCCGAGTACGCCGCGAGCCTTGTGGAGGCAGGTGTCATCAAATCTGCGTACAAGGTTCCCGGCGAACACCGGGTAGTCGTTATCGCCGACCTCGACTCACCGGAACGCATCGACGATGTGATCCACAGCCTGCCGCTGTTCAAGAACGGCCTGTGGCCGCAGGTCCAGCACACCTGGACTCCCTTGCGGCTCTACACCGACTGGACCGAGGATCTCAAGGCTCTCGCCTGCGGCCGGACCCCGATGCGAGCAAAGGACGCCGAGGAATGACGATAAACCGCATTCACCATCTCGACGGCTGCACAATGCGTCCGCGAGGATTGCCAGTGAACGGGCGCGGCATCTTGGTCGGGCACGTCCTCGCAGTGGAGTTGCGGAGCGGTGACGTAGTTCTCGTCGATTCCGGGATCGGACGAGCCGCGCGTCGCGAACCCCGACGAATGCTCGGTGCTGCATTCGTTCACGGGTTTCGGCCCGACCTGAGCGAGTCGGGATCGGTGTTCGCGCAGTTGGTCAACCTCGGGCTAGCCGACCACGTGCGACACATCGTGCTCACGCACCTGGATGTGGACCACGCCGGTGGGCTCTCGGATTTTCCCCGCGCGACCGTGCATGTGCATACGCGGGAATTGGCGGCAGGAAGCTCTGTGCGAGGGTGGAACGCTCGAATGCGCTACAGGACAGCACTGTGGGGGCACGGACCTCGATTCCGCTCGTTCAGCGACGGCGGAGACTCGTGGAACGGATTCGACGGGGCTCAGGTCCTGGAGGGTCTTACCGACGAGGTGGTGGCGATCCCCTTGCCAGGGCATACGCAAGGTCACGTCGCAGTAGCCGTGCGCTCTGGGGAGAACTGGCTGGTGCATGCGGGTGACTGTTACTTTCACGGCAGTTCGGTCGGACGCGACCGCGACGACGTCCGTTGGGGAGCTGAGCTTTTCGAGACAGTTATGGCCGTCGATCGCCGCAAGGTTGCCGCGAACCACGAACGACTTGCCGAACTCGTCGCCCGCACGGACCGGACGTTCGAGGTGTTCTCTGCGCACGATCCGTTCGAATTCGATGAATGCCGTGCGCCAAACGGCGCGAACGAGAGGTAGGACGATGGAAAAGTCTGCAGCGCAAAATGATACGGAACGATCGGCCGAGTCCTTTCTTGCGTTGATCCGAGCCCAGGATGCCGCGGGAATCGTCAGCCGGTTCTCTCCGGAGGCGTCCCTCGTCGTCAACGGACGCAAACAGGATCGGATCCCGTTTGCCGGGGCTTACGACGGCACCGATGCAGTCGGGCAGCTACTTACACGTATCTTCGAAGCCGTCGAGATCCACGACCTACGTCCACAATTCACGCTGCGTGATGCCTCTGACGAGGTGGGTACGAAGATTGTCTGCTGTCTCAACCTGGTCGGTACGGTGCGGTCGACTGGAACGCAGTTCGACCTCGAAATATCGGCAATGGTGATGGTGAACGGTATGGGCGCAGTGGAGTCGGCGCGGGTGTTCTACGACACCGACATCACCCGCCGCGCCTTCGAAGAGAAATCTGACACCGTGTTACGAGACGAGAAGGGAAGTGGAATCAGCGAGGTCTCGCACGCGGTTTCGTATGACCCGAAACAGATCGTGTCCGAAATCTACAAGCTCATCTTCGAGGGAGTTCCCAAGGGCACCAAAGTAGGTTTCGGTGACTTGGCTCGCTCGACGGCCGAATTCGCTCGGCACAACATCACCAAGCCGCCATCATTTTGGTGGCAATTGGTGAGAAATTTCAACGTGTGGGATCTTTCACGGCAGTCGGCGGCGCTTCGTCCGTACTACTCACCTGGCCTGATTCATATGATCAAGGGTGGGGAGACCGAGGTCGAACTCTGTGGGACGTACCACGGACACCAAGGACTCTCCGACTTCGCGCTGACACTGTTTTCGGACTTGGAGTACGAGGGAGTACCGCCGCAACTCGAGACCATAGCCGAAGGTAATCGATGCGCCGTCCACATGCCCGAAACATTCGTCAACAAGGCGACGGGTACACGGGCAGTGGTTCACATGCTCCACCTCTGGCGTTTCGACGACGTCGGTAGGGTCGTCGAATTCAAGAGTTACAACGACACTTTCGAGATCGTCCACAGCTACGGTCTCGCGGGCTCCGGAGGAGAACTCCGTGACAGTTGACGTAACCTACGGGGAGCGAACCGCCACCGTCACATTCTCGAACAGTGGATCGCTCAATGCACTCGACCTGCACACAGTTCATGATCTTGCCCGTACATTCGAGAGCATCGCGACTCGGGCCGACATCGACGTCGTCGTTCTTGGCGCGGAAGACCCCGGATTTTGCGCGGGCGGCGATCTCGGGTTCGTGGCCGAGCATCTCAACGACCTCAGCTCAGCCGTGGACCAGTTCCTCGACCAAAGCGACGCCCTGATCACCTCTCTCCTCACCATGCCACAGGTCACCGTCTCGGCCGTTGATGGTGTTGCTGCAGGTGCCGGACTGTCACTGGCTGCGGCCGCCGACATCAGTATCTGCTCCGACCGAAGCACGTTCTATCCGGCGTACGCGCGGCTCGGCGTTCCACCGGACCTCGGAGGCTCAGTGACCCTCCCACACCGCCTCGGTTACCGCCGAGCATTGCAACTTCTCCTACTGCACTCGAGCCTCGACGCACGGTCAGCGCACGAATGGGGTCTCGTCGACGACGTCCAACCTCAGGAAGGATTCTCGAAGCATTTGTCCGAGAGGATATCCCGGATTCTCGATCTTGAGCAGTCCGCGCTTCGCGCTACGAAGAGCATGCTCGTCGGAGTTCATGACCTTGAATCGGCGCTCGCTCACGAACGGCGCCACCTGAAGGTTGCGATGTCGACGCCCTCCTACGCGCACAAAATCAGATCGTTTGTCGTTGATGCGGTACACGGTGTGAGCTGACCACCGACGATCTGTCAATCGAGTCAGGTAGTGGCCGTTCCTCCGCGGCCACTGAGCATTTTCGATCGGTTACTGGTTCAGATGTGATTCGGGCACCAGCTGAAGGCCCTCGAAGTTTGGACAACAGTAACCATAGAAACTGGCTGCACTGACCGAATGAGCATGAGAGACAACATCGTTGGTGTGACCAGGTTGAGCTTGCACTTCACCAGATCGTCTGCGCGATGTACCTACGAGGCATTGTCGACGAACGTTATCGTTTTTCCTGGCGCTCGATCCGGACTGTTATCAGAGCTGACTGCAGGAGCGTGAACCGGCAGGGGCGTGAACCGGCAGGACGATGCTCCACGCCGGCCTCGGACGGACATCATGGGTGACAGCTCCAGCGAGTGATGGCGGTATCGAGCACACTCAACCTCCTGCTCTGCCAGAACGTGTCGCTGGGCCCCGAACGTAGTTGCCGCGAAGTTGCTCTGCCAGAATTGGAAGATGACCGACAAAAACGGCAAAAGCAATGATGTGACTGCAGTAGGTTCCCGTGTGCGAATCACGGTGTCAGACTCCGATGCCGGTGGCAGCGTGGCATGCACGGGTGTGGTGATCGAGGACTACGAGGACATGGTCATTGACCGCGGTTCGGTGGGGCGGGACTGGGCTCCGGTGCATCGGTGGGCGATCGCACTCGATGACGGGCGCCTGATCTTCGCGAACGACGACGACCTGACGCCGGCAGAATAGGGCGCATCGGAAGCCTGGAACGCTTTGCGAGTCCATTCGGCAAGAGCAGCGTCAGACTCTGCTGCCCGAGGCTGTTTGGTGGTCGCCTAGCAAACACCCAGGAAGCGTAGGTCGAAGTGTTTTGACGACCGTACTTGTGTCGTGATGGTGCGAAAAGCTCGGTGGCTAGTCGAGTCGTTCCGACACCGACTCAGGGTGTTGCTCCTACACCGATGTCGAGAAAGATACTCAGCGGCCATTGCGTCTGCGGGTACGGCAATGGCTTCTGACTCGGTATCGGCTGAATCACCAGGGATTTCGTTGGTGTGGTTGCCACCTTGAGCGACGGTCATTTCGGATTCGGGTTTCATCGTCCCTTGGTTCGGCACGTACGCCGCGTGTCCGGTATCGGGGGTGCACCACCACCGCCCGTAGTGCCCGCCTGTCCTGTAATCGCTCCTCGCGGACCTCTGAGTGCCGTCTTCGACGGATTCGCGGATGCACCTCTCATTCAGTGTGCACTCCTGACCTTTCACGTCTGTCGTCGGAACAGTGGACGAAGATCCCAAACATTGAGCACTGCAGGAAAACTGGCCTCTTGGGTTCGAATTTGGCTAACATCTTGTTGCTGCGGTGATTCTGAGTGGTCAGTTCGTCCGCGCAGGGCCTGCCCTCCGGTTGTTCACTCGCCGGGCGGCGGGCTTCTACCTCGCCTCGATTGTCACACGATCCGAATACGTCGGGTGCGTGGTGACGGTACTGACCCGGCCCTCGTCGGAGAGTGAGGAACTTGGTATGACCGCCAACGGATCATCTGCCAACGGCGCTTCGTGATGCGCGGCGGGCACAGTCGAGACGAAAGCTGGCGGCCTTCTCATGTCTCGTCTCATTGCTTCGAGCGCCGGTTGGTTCTTCGTCCGTGGCGATGGCTTGGTCTGTTCACGCTGTGGTGGAGTGCCGGCCGGCTGGGCGAGCGTGATCGTGCGAGGTGAGGCGCGGGTGGGAAGAGTCTTTCGGGATGTGGGAATCGCGGGGTCGTGGTGGTCAAACATTCGTCCTGTGTGGCTCGGCTTTTGGTGGATCGGACAATCAGAGGAGGCCTGTCTTTTTGAAGAAGCTAGTGACAGCAGCGCTGTCGGTCATGCTGTAGACGTCGATTGTGAGGCCGGTTTCCATGTTGACGTAACTTCCCGATACTTGTCCGGTGGCGCCGTCACTGATGTTGACTCCTGCTGTGCGGGAGTCGTTTTCGACCAGGGTGTAGTTCCCGTAGTCGTATTCGCGGTATCCGAGAAGTGTCTTTTTCGCTTGTTTCAGGTCGAGGCTGGCTGTGAAGCGATTGCCGTACTCGGAGAAGCTTTCGGCGAGTTGGTTGGATTTCTTGATATCGCAGCTGATCACGAGGGCGCCGTCGGTGGTGAAGGTGGATTGCCGGCAGTTTTCGGAGGCACTGCTCAAAGCTGTGGGGAGGGCCGCTTTGACGGTGTCGGCGTCGGTGACCGGTCCGGCAGTCGTGGTCGTTGAGGATGTGCTGCCAGCGGCTGCTGGATTGTCCACGTTCGAGTTGCCCGGTGACGGGCGCAGAACGATCACGGCTGCCACGATTGCGCCGATGACGACGAGAGCGCCGGCGGCGGCAAGGTACTTGAGTTTCTTGGAGCTGGACGGGTTCGACGTGTGAGGTCTTTGGGTGGTGGCGTTGAGAGTGAAGGCGGGTTGCATCTGCCCAGGGGCGGGGTGGGCGTTCGGGCTTGCTCCGCTGCCAGGCGCAGCGAGCCGCGGGTTGGGGTAATCACGTCGAACCCCAGCACCGATGAGTGCGCCCTGGGCGACCACTGTTTTCGGGTCGTCGAGCGTCGCGATCGGCCCGAGGGCAGCGAGTCGTTGATGGACCAGTGGGATCCGTGACGAACCACCAGTCAGGTACAGGGCCGAGAGCTGACTCGGATGAGTGATGCCCGCATCGGTGAGTGTTTGTCGCGTCAAGGCGACTGCACGGTCGACGGCTGCGGCGATGAGTGATTCGAATTCCGGGCGGGTGATGGACAGTGTTTCCTGATGTCCATTTCCGTTGACCGTGATCGTCGCTGACGGGCTCGAGGAGAGCAGTTCCTTGGCTCGCTGGATGGAGTCGTCGAGACTACGGGTGACGTGCAAGGGCGCGGAGGTGCGGATGAAGTGCAGTAGATCGGGATTGCGATCATTGAGCATGTGATCGACCCACCCTCGTAGTACCGCGTCGAGGTTCTTTCCGCCGAGGCTGTTGTCGCCGCGCGCGGCGATGATGTCGAACGAATTGGCATCGGTGGCAGTCAGGACGGCAATGTCGAGGGTGCCGCCGCCGAAGTCGAACACTGCGATCTTCGTGCCGGCGGGCATGGTTTCGGTGCGTGAGTAGTAGTGCGCGGCGGCCCGGGGTTCGGAGACGGTACTGACGCGTCCCGATCCGTAGCCGACTCTGGCTGCAGCGTCGAGCAACACCCCGACCTCGCGTGGTGACCAACCCTCTGGATGGGTCAGGACCAGATGGGAGGGCGCTTGGTCACGGTGGGCGGCGGTGGCACGCCCGATCACCGTGTGCAGGACAGCAGCGACCGGCAACGAGGCGGGGATGTCGTAGCCGTTGACGTGCACCATGCCTTGGCCTACGACGCGTTTGGGGGACGGAATGAAGGCCGCTGGATTCGTCTCGGCCCGATTCAGGGCGACGTCGCCGACATCGATAGTCGCTGGTGATTCCACGAATACGGCCGAACTCATCAGATTGCCCTGGTGGGTCAGAGACAGAGTTTCCACTGCTCCGGTGACAACACCGGTGTGCGCGGCGGCGGTATTCGATGTTCCGAAGTCGACGCTCAGCATCCAACCCGACATGATGTATCTCTTTCCTGTGATTGCTTGTCGACCGCGCTGTGTCGGTCAGTTTCCTGAAGCGGATGTCTATTGGTCGGTGACGGAACAGAACATCCACTGGCCTTCTTCGCGGACGTATTCGACCAGGACCACACCTTCGTCGGTCGTGCCATCTTTATCTGTGACGATCCGCAGACGGACGGAGGCGTTGTCGCCGACGACGTTCGAGGAGATGAATTCCTTGACCGTGATCGTCACGCTGGCGGGCGGGGCTTCATCGGGTTCTGTTGTGGCAGAGACATAGCCGTCGCAACGCATGGATTCGATTGTGGCTTTGTCACCTGCACTGACGGCGGCGAGGTATTCGGTGGTCCGGTCCTGGACCGCGGTGATGTCGTCAGCGGTGCCCGGCGCGGTGTTCACCGTCCGGATGGGCGAGGCGTTGTGCGTGGGGGTGTCGTCGTTCGACCAGGCCGACAGCCATACCGCTAGCCCGACGGCACAGAGTACGACGAGCATTCCGGCACCGATGAGGACACCGCGCGAGCGGGAGCGCGACGCGGGGGCCACTGCAGCCTCGAATGCTGAGGGCTGCGAGCTGTGCGAATGGCCGCGAGTGGGAACGCTGCCGGTACGGGCGGATTCCCCGAACAACGGCGCTCGTGTGGGCGATGGCACACCTGCACCTGCGGAAGTGCTCGATGGAAAAGGGCCGGTCGTTGCATCAGACGATGGTGTGGTGGCGATCAGTGCGCCTTGAACGACCACTGTTTTCGGATCGTCGAGAGTAGCGATCGGACCGAGCGCGGCGATCCGGCTCTGCACCAACGGGATCCGGGACGAGCCGCCGGTCAGGTACAGCGCCGTCAACCCTTGTGGTCCGCTCAACCCTGCGTCCACCAGAGCGGCATGGGTCAAGGTCGCGGCGCGCTCGATTTCCGAAGCGATGATCGTTTCGAACTCGCCGCGGGTCAGGGTGAGGGATTCGCGGCGATCGTGCCGGCTGTCCACCACGGAGATCGTCGCGGACTCGGTAGAGGAGAGGAGCTCTTTGGCGCGGCGGATGGAGTCGTCGAGGGTCCGCAGGGTGTGGGCCGGTGCGGCGGTCCGCAGAAAGTGCAGCAGCTCGGGGTTTTCGTCCTGCAGTTGAATATCGACCCAACGGCGCACGAGCGCATCGAGATTCTTTCCGCCGAGGCTGTTGTCACCGCGCGCAGCAATGACCTCGAACCTGGCGCCGCTGGTGGCGGTGAGGACGGCGACATCCAAAGTTCCACCGCCGAAGTCGAACACCGCGATCTTCGCGCCCGGCGCGAGGTGTTCGGTGCGGGTGTAGAAGTGGGCGGCCGCACGAGGCTCGGACACTGTTACCACCGAGTCGTTCTGGTATCCCAGGGCTGCGGCCGCTTCGCGGAGAACCTCGATTTCGCGCGGCGACCATCCCTCCGGGTGAGTCAAGACCAGCCTGGCCGGTGGTTGGCCGCGGTGTACTCCGGTCGCCCGATCGAGGGCGAACCGCAGCACTGCCGCGACGGGCAACGAGGCGGGGATGTCGTAGCCGTTGACGTGCACCATGCCTTGCCCGACGACGCGTTTGGGGGAGGGGATGAACGCTGCTGGGTTCGTTTCGGCCCTGTTCAAGGCGACGTCGCCGACGTCGATTGCGTTCGGCGATTCCACGAATACGGCTGAGCTCATCAGGTTGCCCTGGTGCGTCAGGGGCAGTGTTTCTGGTGATCCGGAGCGGATTCCGGTGTGCGCGGCAGCAGTATTGGAGGTTCCGAAGTCGACTGCCAGGACCCACCCTGGCGTCGGGGGCGCCGCGGGTGTGGTGTGGTGTGGTGTGTTCATGCCTGCCTCCGCATGCTCGTGTACGTGCGCACCAGTTCCGCCAAAGCTGCGTCCTCTGCGGCGGTGCGCGTGGAAATCGCCTGCCGCTGAACGTGAACCAGTCGTTCCCCGGCGTAGTGGGCGAGCTGCCCGGGGCTGGTCTCGGGGTGCACGCCTAGGCGTTCGGCGTCGGTCCGTCCGGAGAGTAGTCGCGTCAGTTCGGTGACGACGGGCGCGTGCGGGTCCGCGAGCAGCATCCCGCGCAGTGCGCGATACAACAGCACAGTGTGCATCGCCGGATCGTTGCGCACCCAGTCGGTGATGGTGCGGATGTGCTCGCGGGCAGGATGATTGACGGCGAGGAGGCCGAGTTCGGTGAGGATCCGATCGGCGCGGTGCAGCGCCGCGAAATCTTGTAGTGCACTCTCGAGTAGGTACTTCACTTGCGTGATCCCGGAATGTTCGGTGAGCCATCGGTTCACCGCGTGCGCGCCCTGCCCCGCGACGGTGCGGGCGCCGAGGACGCCGTATTCGCCGAGGAGATCGAGTAGGCGATCGCGCATCACTGGCCCGAGCTGTTCGGGGCTTTCCGATTCGAGGAGGTCCATCAACTCCAAGGTGTTCATCGATGCGAGGGTGTGCAGGGCGATGGCGTCTGCTTCGGTGACCTGCCCGGTGTGGCTGCTCTCTGCCAGAAGACCCGCGACCGGCACCACGGTGGCCACCGACTGCGCCAGTCGCTGCGCGAGCTTCTGAGCGTGCTTGTGTGCGTGTTCGATCGGGTTACGTTGCCCCAGTGCGCCTTCGCCGAAACTGTCTGCTCGGGAGAGCACACCGAGGGTGTTGAGTGGGGTGAAACCGAGTTGGCGCAGGAATTCGATCTCGTCGGCTCGTGGGGTGCTGTCGAAGAGGAACACGGCACCGTCTGCGTCAACGGACGCGGCGCGGGTTTGGGCGAACCCGTCGATCAAGGCCGCCCTGGTGCGGTTTTCGTTCTCCACGGTCAGTGTCGCGAGCCCGGGAGTATCGACGAGGGTCAGGTTGGCCAGTGCCTGTGTGGGCAGGTGCCGGTGCACGTAGGCGATGTCCGCAGCATCGGCATCGAGGCTCACGGAGGTACCGGCCGCGAGTGGGATCGGGCGGCGGTCACCGTCGAGGTCGACGAGTTCGGCACGTGAGGGTGCCCCCGCTTGGTAGACGGTAACGACGTTGGTTGCTTCCAGTGCTGCGGTTTCAGCGACCGGCGCCCCGATCAGGGCGTTGACCAGTGTTGATTTACCTGCCTTGAGGCGGCCGACGATCACCACCCGCGGCGGCGACCACAAGATCGCACCGATGCGGTTGGCGTGATCGACGAGATCCCCACCGAGTCCGGCGAGGGAGTGCAGGCCGCGGTCGAGAGCAGTGCGGACCGCTTGTTGCCGGTCGAACTGCGCGGGATTCGGCGGGTACGACGTACTCATACGGGCATCGGGTCCGTCGGCGCGATGTAGACAGCGACTTCGGCGAACCGGATGATCCCAGCGGGGCCGACCCAGCCGGGCCGGACCAGGGCAGCGACGGTGCCGACCTGCTCCGGGGTGGCCGCGACCGCGCCGGAGACTGCCTTGTGGTGCGCAGAGTCGAAGAGGGCACCAGGGGCGGCGTCGAGCATGTGGACGTCTACCTGCGCGAGGTCTTCGCGGATCCGTTCACGGGCGGAGATGCCGCCGTCGAGGTCGTGGATACCGATCAGAGAGGTGACCAGGCGCCGATCCGCATCTATCGGTATCCCGTGTGGGACCGCAGTAGGTGCGGGCGCGGTGACAACAAGTGGGCCATACCCGGCGCCGTTGTCATGGTCGGCGGTGGCGGGTGTTCGGGCGGTGCACAGCATCCAGCCGGCGGCGACGCCTCCGGCACCCACCAGCACAATCAAGACGAATGCGAGCGTTGGGTTCATGAATTCGTCGCCTTCTCCGAGTCGGACACCGCTGTGGCCGGTGCGGATGCTGATGTGGGCGTGGACAGTCGGGTGATGAGGTTCTCCACTTCCGAGGATCGCGCCGTCACCACTCGCAAGTTGTTGTTGAGGCGCTTGAGCGTCGCATCACGCGTCGCGCCGTCCAGACGCGCAGCTTCCTTCGCGTCGGTCATCTGTTGCTGCACCTCGTCGATGCTGGTGCGCAGGTGCTCGCGGTAGCGGATCACAATTTCTGGCCGCGAGAGCGCCAACGCCCCCTCGAGCATCCGCGAAGTACTGACTTTCGCGGTCGCCACGGTCTCTCGCAGCCATGTCAGCAGGTTCGTCTTTCCTGCTCGCATCGCTTTGTAACCGAGGTTCACCCCGACCCACACGACGCCGGCGATCGCCCCGACTCCGATCAGAGCGCCGAGCATCGAGGTACCGATCATGCCCATTGTCAGCACACTCGGGTCGAGTAGGCCTTGCTTCTTGCTACCGACCTGGCCGGTCGTGAGGGGATCGGATTGCATGGAGGCGATGACATCGACTTCGATGCTCTGCCATACGGTTTCGGAATCGAAGAGCGGCATCACGATGCCCCGCAGCTGATCGAGGAACACCTGCACCGCCGCGGTCATCGCCGCGAGGAGATCCGCTTCGATCTCACTGGTGAACACCTGCGGGTTCTTGCGCAGTACTTCCATGCCGGAGGAGTTGATCCGGTCTGTCCACTTCGATTTCACGCCGTCGAGTTGTTCCTCGAGGCTTGTCAAGGCAGCTTGGCGGGCGAAGACGAGGTCTCGGCCGAGGTACTGCTCCCACTGCGTCGACTGCGCTTTCAGCTCGGTGAGCCGGTCCCGCTGCGCCTCCAATTCCGGTAGCGCGCCGGCGCCTTCTTCGGTGACGGCGATGTCCGCGGTGATCTTCGCGTGCACTTTCCGCAGCCCTTCGAGCGCGGTCCTCAGGCCGTCGACCTGGGCGCGGTGGTCCGAATTTAGTGAGCTCTGAATGAGGGTGCGGAGAGCGGTGATCCCGGAGGCGTCCTCGGCGGCGCCTCGGCGTATCGGATCTGCAATATCGGCGGCCGTGAGAGCGCGGACACTCGAGACCCCGAGCACGGGGACGGTGCGGCGTAGATGAGTACGAAGCAGGCGGCGGTTTTCTTCCACGATCGGCTTCCACCGGCGCAGATTCTTGTCCGTTTTCGTCACCACCACGATCACCGCTTCCACGGTCGCAGTGCAGGTTCGAATGAACTCCATCTCCGGTGCGGTCAGCGGGGAGGTGGCATCGCAGACGACCACGATGACGCCGGCCTGTTGCGCCGACTGCACCGACAGTTGCGCACGGACTGCATCGAGTCCACCGGATCCGGGGGTGTCGACGACGACGAGACCTTGCAGATGAGGGGAGGAAACGGGCACGATCGCCCGGGTCGGGAGCACCTCGCCCTGTGTGTCGGCGACATGACGGCCCGCAGCGCTGACCCAGTCCGCGACCTCGTCGAATCCGATGCGGCGCACCGCGCCGGGGAACACCAGATCCGCCGAACCTGGCGGATGTTCAGCACCAGCGGGCACCAGCGAGATCGTTGCAGACGTAGTGACGTCGACATCGACCGGCGAGACACCCCGAACCCCGACGAGAGCGTTCACCAGTGAACTCTTACCTCGATTGACCTCACCGACCACCACCACGGTCCGCTGATCGTACCCGCCGGACGTTTTCGCAGCCGCGGCATCGGCTGTCGCCGTGAAGCCATAGGTGCGCAGGATTTTCGTCGCACCGGCCAAGGTGGATTCTGTCTGGCTGCTTATGTCGCTGCCCGTGTCCGCTGCGACAACGGCAGATTCGTCGGACTCCGCCACCTTCTGCCCCCTCCACTGCTCGTCCCACCCGGTGCACGACGTGTCGTCGCCCCACCGCCCACCCAGGGAAGCGAGCCGTCCCGCCTCGCGGACAAAACCTTATCCGAGGTGAGCGCACAGTTTGTGCGGTGCATTCACAAAGTCAGATGCGCACAACGAGCGGAAAGTTCCCCCGAAACCCGAACGAAATTCAGCAGCCACATCCAGGCGGGTGATCGCACACCTGACGAACGCGGATCACACCCGCCGCGCAGCGGATCCCCATCTTCGATTCGGAAGGGGCTGAGAAGGCCTGTGTTCGGGTGCATCGTCCGCGACGGTGCCGATGGGAGATTTCTGCTGCATACTGCCTGGATGACTGATCGCTTCGATGAAGAGCTGATGATGTTGGCTGACATCCGAGCGTATCTCCGCACCGCGGAAGGCCCGGATTTCCCCATCTCGACATCTGTGATCGACCGAGTGCTCGACGAACGCAACAGCGCCCGCCTCGGGCGATCCGCGGAATCCGATATCGGCCTGCCAGTCGACGAGCAGCAAGGATGAGTGCTCTCCACGAGAGACATCACTGAAGCAGATGAACAAATTTCGGGGCAGTGGGAACAAAACCCGCCGCCGTCCCATCTGATTGTCGAGGTTCCTTACCTGGTCGGTTCGGCCGGTTCAGGTCGATCACGCGGTAATGAGTGGGGACATGACAGTTCTGAGAGAGGGAAAGATGCGCGCGAAAACCTTTGCGCCGTTGGCAGCAACGGTAGCGGCAATCGTGTTGGTGACTGGATGCTCGCGCACCAGCGAAGGCCAGGCGAACGCCGAAAGTGAGAGCGGAAGCAGCGCGACCGTCGCTGCCCAGGGCGCAGCACCTGGGGAGATGGATCCCGGAACGTACCGCACCACTCCTCAAGCCGACTTCGGAACCGTGACCAGCGTCAACTCCGGCCGCTACGTCGAAGGGCAGCGGATGGCCGAATTCGTCGTCCTCCCCACCGAACTCGACCCGCTGCTGACGGGCCCAGTGGGGATGTCGACGTACGTCATCAAATCCGGCACCGCACTGAGCGTCCTGCTGACAGGTAAGTCGCCGGACATCGCCGAACGCGAAGGCATGTTGACCGGGTTCTCCACCTCCCGCTCCTACGAAGACAAGAAAGCGGACAAGTCCATCGTGCACGCTGTATTGCGGTTCCCGGACGCAGAATCAGCGCAACGGGCAGCGGCAGATATGTCCGCCGATGACGCGCTTCCCAGCGAGTACTTGCCTGGCGGGGTACCTACGAGCATCGACATCCTGCCGGACACACTGACCACCACTCGCGAGAGCTCCGACGGTACGTTCAGCTCGAATTCGTTCACCCCGCACGGGCAGTACATCATCTACACCTGGGCCAGCGCTCCGATCGCAGAAAAGGACTGGACGGCGCAGATCACCGCGAAAGCCCTCGAACAACAGGGCCCGATGATCGACAAGTTCCCCGCGACCGCAGCCGATAAGTTCGCCGAACTGCCGATGGACATCGACAACGTGTTGGTGCTGACGATCCCGGAGGACGACGGCAACCGCACCACCAGCTCCGACGCCGTATACGGGCCTCGTGGGTCGGCGCACTTCTCGACCCATCCGACACTGACGCTGGACTTCATGGACAAATCCGAGACGACGTTGATGGCACGTTCGGGAAGCAATGTCTATCGATCTGAAAGCGCTGACGGTGCAGCGACGCTGTTCGATTTGTTCAAAGGAGACATCGTCGACTCCGAAGGATTCACTCCATCCGCCAACCCGCCCGGTGTCCCGAACGTGGCCTGCTTCACCAAGGACAGTCCGCAAGGAACGTACAACTACTGCATCGTCCACCAAGGGCGGTACCTCGGTGAAATCAGTGCTCTCGACGACGAGACGAAGGTCCACCAGATGACCACCGCGCAGTACAAGATCCTCGAATCCGCGAAATAGTATCTACAGCAACAATATCCGGTGTACACCTTGGGGGTGTACACCGGATATTGTTGCTGAGGTGACGGAGGCCGCTGGGTTGACTCGTGTGGGCCGGGTTCAGCCTCCACGTAGCGTCAAAGCCCCTCGGGGGGAGGCTTCCGTTTCCCGCGGAGGTGCGGGAGTGCTGAGAACAGACCAAGCGGTCGCAGCTTCGCGTTGCCTGCCGGCGTCGCCGTCCGCGTTCATTGGACTGATCAGCCTTGAAGTGTCGCGGCATCCGAGGGGCTAAGATAAGTCGCCGGTATCGGCGGGGAGTCGAAATGTCTTAAACTGTTGTCCCGGTGCGGCATTGGTAAGTCAGTTGGAGGCTGACTCGCGTCCCTGGATGGCTGAGACGACAAGATTGCTCTTGGGTAAATTCGTTCCGGAATTTACGGCCTCGACCCATTCGCTTGTTGTTGCGACGGCGGCGAAGTTCGATTGCAGAAGAATCATGAGGGTCTCGTGTAGCGACTGCGCTGATACCTGACCTGCTTCGTTGGCCAGATGGATCGCACCGCTGGCATCGGAGATGATTTCGGCGGCGAACCCGAGCGCCTCTGCTTCCACGGCGGTGCCGAGGTCGCAGTTGTTCGTCATGTACCCGACGATCGTGATGGTGTCGACGTCCTTCGTGCGCAGCCATTCGGCGACATCTGTGCCGGCGAAGATACTCGCGTACTGCTTGTGAACGCGCTTGGTTGCCGAATCGATGTGACCCTCGAGTGCCGGGTGAAGCGACCATCCGGGGGTGCCTTCGACAAAGACCGGGGCGCCGTCGGGCATTCGATGTTGCACGATGACGACGGGAAGGTCATTCGCGCCGGCAACCTTGACGGTGTTGAGTATGTTTGCCAGCGATTCCTCACGCGGCGGATATTGAATCTCCAGAGGGCCGTCGAAGTACTCCTGCTGGACGTCGACGACGATAAGGGCACGGCGAGGTGTAGGCACTTTCATCACTCCTGGAAGATCGGCCGGATTCAGTTTCGCGTCGGTGTCCCTGACGCTCATCTTCCATTGTTCGGTGGTCTCTATGAATCGGTGAGTGGCACGGGTGCATACTTTCGATGACTTTGCGCCAAGCAGCGGGGGAGACCGAGATGCGAATTGCCGTGTACGCGTTCGACAGCATCACGATGTTTCACCTCGCGGCACCGCTGATGGTGTTCGGTGAGCTAGGCCGACTCGGAATTGCACGTGATTGGGAAACCAGGTTGTGGTCCGATCGCTCGGGTCCGGTGCGGACCGCAGAGGGATACTCGATCGCAGATGTGGCGGGACCGCGGACGCTCGATTGGGCGGACATCGTGATCATTCCCAGTTGGCCGCTACCACTTTCACCGATCAGCGAGACGTTGCGAGCCAAGCTTCGCCAGTCACACGCTCGCGGTACACCGATCGTGGGGCTGTGTCTCGGCGCTTTTGCCGTCGCCGACGCGGGGATCCTCGACGGCCGAGCGGCCGTTACGCACTGGGACATGATGCCCGCCCTCGCCGAACGCCATCCCAGCATCCGCTTGGACGAGTCGGTGCTTTATGTCGACCACGGGGATGTCATGACGTCCGCGGGGACGGTGTCGTCGGTCGACGCTTGTCTGCATTTGGTGCGTAAGCACCTCGGATCCGCAGTTGCCACCCGTGTGGCGCGAAACCTGGTCGTCGCGCCGCACAGAGAGGGTGGCCAGGCCCAGTACATCGAGAGACCACTCGCGGAGCCTGCGGGCGATACAGCTGTTGCGGATGTACTGGAATGGGCGCTACGACGACTGGGCGAACCACTTTCCGTTGACCGTCTCGCGGGTCAGGCTCGAATGAGTCGTCGAAGCTTCATTCGGCAATTCCGCCTCGTTACTGGCACAACTCCTGCACGATGGGTTCTCCAACAACGCCTGAGCGAGGCTCGAGTGCTTCTGGAGACGACCGATTGGAGTATCGACGCTATTGCTGTCGCGTGTGGGTTCGGAAGCGCAGTCACCTTTCGGCAGAACTTCGCATCCGCGTTTGCGATCACACCTTCGTCGTACCGGAAGCAGTTCGCAGACCACCCTCTCAGGGGTTCCGGATAAAATGCGACGTCGGTTGGGTAGAGAGGTGAACGCTCAGGTAACAAATATGACCATCCCGCGTCTCCCACTTCGCGCGTCAAGGGTAGGCCAGGCCGTCCCTGGTCGTACCGCCCTCCGCTGACGATCCACCGCCCTCACAAGTACCTGGATTTGAGAATTGTCAGCCGGTGGATGGGGCGAGTGCGGTGACGAGTTGTTTCCGGGCGCGGTTGATGCGGCTTTTCACTGTCTGGACGCCGACGCCTTGGTGTTCGGCGATGTCCGCGTAGGAGAGTTCTGCGAATTCGCGGAGCACGATCGCGACCCTGAAATCTTCCGGAAGCTCAGCAAGGGCTGTACGGACCGCGTCGACGTCGACGACGCGGTCCGCAGTCAGCGAGGCGGGATCGTGCAGTTCGACGAGATCGTCCGGTGCAGTCGGGTCTGGGGTACGCCGTCGAATTGTTGCCAAGGCGGCGTTCGCGGCGATGCGGTGCAGCCAGGTGCTGAATCTGGCATCCCCTCGGAAGCGGTGCAGGTTCTGCCAGGCCGCGGTGATGGCGTCCTGGAACGCGTCCTCCGCGTCGTGATGATTCCCGGTGATCTGCAGGCATACAGCCCACGCGTGGGTGCGATGTCTGCCGACCAATTCGCCGAAGGCGCGGCTGTCGCCTTCGCGGCACAGCTGCAGTAGCGCGGTGTCGTCCATCGGTCCCCTCGGTTGGTCAGCGGTCAGAATATATGCCACAGGTTGCCGAAGAATGACATGGCCGATCACCTGTCCTTTTTGCGAGGATTCAGTCGGCGTGAGAGAGGCCCTGGATGGCTGACGCCGCGGTCGGCGCTGATATTTACATGCCGTCGCCGAGATCGATGTCATCGTTGATGTCCTCGTCGTCGCTGTCGTCGGGGACTTCGACGTCTCCGAAGTGCTCGAGGTCCGGGTGAGCATCGCCGCTGTCGCTGCTCACGGTGTCGTCGTCGAACGTCCCGATGTCGTCAACATCGTCTCCGGGGCGCACGGTGTCGTCCATCGGTGGGGCGAGTATGTCGTCGGCAGGGGCGCTGTCAGGGTCGAGCGCATGCACGAGAGCCGCGGACCACACGTCTTCGGGCGGTTCCGGCAGCAACGACTCGCGTGGAATGCCGAGTTCGTCGAACAGACTGCCTTCGTCACCGGACATTGCGGATCTCACTTTCTCTGATCATTCGGCCGCGGCGTGCGTGCGGTGAGTCATCGATGCGTCAGGGTAATGATCGCCCACGGCCTCGGAGCCAACGCAGCGACGGTCGGATCTACGGTGGAATCGGCGAGGTCAGCATCCGGAGCATCGGCGACGAGCATCTCGTGCCCGGAGTCGGACCACGCATCCTCGAACCTGTCGATGGGGACCTCGAGTTGGTTGCCGTCGGGATGGCCAGGGTCGGAGAGGATGACCACGCCACGTTCAGTGTCGATGCCGGCGACCACGAGAGCATGATCCGGGGTGTCGTCTTCGACGGTTTCCTCACCGGGATACCAGATCTCACCAGAATCGACCATCGTGACCACCCCGTACCCGTCGGACAGTTTCTCCTCCAGATCGCTGATCGAACTGGTTTCGAGATGGCACGGCACGCCTTGGTCTTCCATGAGGATTTCCATGCTCTTCGATGTCATTCCTTGTGACGGATCACCGTTCGGAAACAGTCCGAGTTCGAGTGCCCGATCGACGAGCTGTTGCGGGTCGCTGATGTCGAGGCCTGTGTATTCGGAAACGATCTGAGCAACGGACGACGGGCCGCAATAGCCGTCGACCTCCTGGTAAAACCAATCCGCTGTCCACGCGGTGGGCGTTCCGTATGTTCCGTCGTCAGGGCCTGGGGTTCCGTCGGTCGCTGGTGTCGGTGTCTCGGCCGGGTCGGGAAGTGAGGCATCGTCATTGGTCGGGATCGGAGCGGGCGGGGCAGCGTCTGGTTCGATGTCGTTGTCGGGGACGGTCATAGCGGGCATGGACGGCATCGCATTCGGACTCGTCACCGAGTCGGGAGTGTCGTCCCACATTGTCGGCATCGCCGGCATGTCGATCCCTGCACTATCCCCGAGGAACTCGGCCCCGTCATCCGTCGGCGTCGGGTCGCCAGCGTAATCGGTGTCGGCTAGGTCGGTGCCGAAATTCTCGTCCATGTCTATCCCATCAGATGTCGGCACCGAAGTGCGAATAACGAATTGCATTGCAGAACAGCGAAACCGAAATCAGACTTCAGTCAGAGATCTATCGCGTCGGGAGCTGGTGGCGCCGTGTCAGGGGTCTCGGCGGGATCAGTGAAATCGGGGACCGGATTCCACTCACCGGTCTGACCTGGATCAGTGACGAACCCGTCGGCGAAGCCGTCGCCGTCCACGTCGATGCCCGCGAAGTCGAGAATTCCGTCGCCGTTGGTGTCCACGATGACGGTGTCTACTCGGCCGTCGCCATCGGAATCGAAGTCCGCTTCGTCTGCGAGACCGTCGAAGTTGGTATCGAGGACGACCCCGTCGATGCGGCCGTCGTTGTCGACGTCGATCTGGGTGATGTCGGCGTAACCGTCGCCGTTGCTGTCGATATCGATCACATCGAAACGTCCATCACCCGCAGTGGATGTTTCCACCACATCCGCCGTGCCATTACCGTCGAGGTCGTGCGTGATCTGATCGATGTCACCGTCACCGTCAAGATCGATCTCGATGGTGTCGACGATGCCGTCGCCGTCGAGGTCGCGCGCTGACCCGTATCCGCTATCGACGCCGGAATTCGACGTCGGAACAGAGGATGGGGTGGCTGTATCGGCGCCGGTGAACTGGGCATCTTCCGGGTTGCCGGTGACCTGAGGGTTGATGGAGATGTCATTCGGAGTAGCCATCGCAGAAGTCCCTTTCGCTGTGGTGACACAGCGACCGTTCGCTGGTGTCGACAATCAGATGCACCACAACCCCAGAAAGTTCCCGAGGAGTGCAAACTGGTTCATTCCTCTGGCTGAGTTAGCGGGAACACGTTCGCCTTCGAACATTGATGAGACGCTTCCTTTCGGAGCTCTGCTCGGGCGAGGAGTGCCCCGGACGGTGGATTCCGCGATTCAACTTCGCCCTGAGCTGCGGCGTGAGGCCGTCGGTGGGGTCGATCGTGGAGAACCCGACGCCGAGTCCGAGGAATGCTGCGACGTTGTCGGTCATCCGGATTGTGAGCATGTCCTCATGCTTCCAGTGACCGCGGAATTCCGCTGGCAGGTGATCCAGTGGTGCGGCGCACGTCGGGCCGAGCGCACTTGGTGAGCGTTACGGTCTGACGATGACTCCGATTGAAATCGACCTTCCGGATCCGGCTGCAGCACATCGGATGCTCGCGGGATGGGCGGCAGCGTACGCGGCAGTTTTCTCCTTCTCTGACCTCCATTCGACCTTCACCATCGAAAACAATCGAGTCACCTACCGCGACGGCGGCGGATCGCACTTCGACGTCATTTTGCTGCCGGGTGGCCGTGCTGCGATCTTCGGTTTCGATCGGCACGACCCTGATCCTGCTTTGGAGGTCGGCCGCGCCGTCTTGTGCGATCACGGTGCCGAACCCTGGTGGCTCGACACCGCAAGCAACGACGAAATCCTGAACTTCGCTTACGGATACGAGGTCGGGACGTGGAGAGCTGTTGGCCATGATCCGACACGCGTTGTGCCTTTCGTCCTCGCACCGGGTTCGTCGGGGGAGCCGAATTCAGCGCTCTCATCCCTCGCGGATTTCCTCGAGCAGGCTTCGGAAGACCTTCTCGGGGAATCAGTACGCGGAGATGAGACAGCCCTCCGCGCGCTGTTGAATGCTGGATCGGACCTCGACGAGCTGACTCTGCGCGCAGCGCTGGTGGGGGAGTACGAGTACCTGCAGGATGGGCTCGAAGCGGCAGCTCTGTTTCGGCTCCGCGACGCTCCGCGGTGACCGTCAACTCAACGCGGTCAGACGAATGCTGCCGGTCCAGTTGTGCACCAACGGACGTGCGGTCAGATCGGCTCCAATAGTGACGGGTTGTTGTTGCGAGGGCTGTTCACCGTAGTCGAAACTTCGTAGGGCGCGAGATGCGGCTCCGCAACCGAATTGATCATGGCCTGGACCTCGCCTATGTCGGTGAGGTTCGGATCGAGCCAGTGTCCCCAGAACGATTCGAGCAGGATCAGCGGGGATCTGTCGAGTATGTGCCCCAAGGAATCTGAGGCTGGCCGAGTCAAAACTGTGCAGGTCCCTACCCACTTGTTCGGATCATCTTCGGGCAGTACAGGATCGGACCACAACTCGTACAGTCCGGCCATCGCGAGAATGTTGTCCTCGCCGTGAAGGAATAGGGAATTTTCGTCCCTGCTTCACTTTTCATTCACTCGTAGTATTCGGCGGCCGGGATGATGGCGCGCCTTTTGGAAGCGCTACTTCTGAATGACGGCTTCTCCGTGACGGTTTCACTGCGGGCGTTGATGAGCTTGGACGCCATCTTTCGATCCTTAGACCAACCGGCAACAAGCTCTATTTGACCGTCCTGAGCTGGCGCTCGGGCTCGGCGTCGGGTTCCTCGCGGGGGTTCGTTCGATGATCACACGCACGGGCTGGGTGGGTGCGACGTTGTAGGACGGTGGGAGTTCGTCGCCGACGGTGTGCATGGTGTCGAAAAACGACTGCAATTCCTTATCTGTACTGGGGGAAGTTAGTTATTTCCATCAGAACTATTCGGATAATGCCTCATCTCAGACCTGGATAGTCATTCCACGTTCCACCCGACATTCGCGACCATCTACTCGCAGTGCCGACGGACACCCCGATTGCATCGGCGACAACTCGTGCCGGTAGCGAAGTCGCTAACTGCCTCATCGCTGCCTCCTTCGCGAGCCGCGGAGGTACTCCAGCACCCGACACAATCCGGCCCAGGTGCGCTGCCGTGACGCGACTGGAAGGTAGGAGGCCTCCGAACAGCCAGTTCGTTTCAGAATTTCGATAAATCGCACGACCAGAAGGCATCTCCAGGTAGCGGCGAACCAGCTGCGCAACAGAATCCGGCAATTGGATCGGCTCCGATGCGAACCTGACAGCGACGCCCTGATCCGTCAACACAACATCAGAGCGGCGCAGGCGAACACAGGCCGCCAAAGGTTGGGCGTACAGCAGGATGAAAAGCCCAGCAACCCGTGCAGCCATCTCAATGGTCTCGTCGACGAGAAGATGGTCGACGGCCTGCCACAGCTCGTCCGCACTCATTGCTGCCGCAGGACTGAATCGCTTGTTGATCGGCACCTCGATCCCGAAGGCGTGGCCATTCGCGCACGCCCAACTGACAAAAGCACTGAGGGCATTGTTGCCCGTACCCACGTTCGCGACGAAGTAGTCAAGATGCCCCTGATTGGCAGTGGCCAACGAAACGCCCTGCGCATCAATCCAAGACAAGAAGGCACTGAACGCGCGGAGATCGCCCCGGCGCTTGTCGAGCACAGCCTGACTCAGAGGTTCGAGCGTTGACTGTTGACGTAGGCGACGCAAGACATGCCACCGGTGATAGCGCCCAAGGATGGCGGCGTTCGACGGAGGGAGGGCTGCGAGAAAGGACTTCGCATAGATTTCGAATTCGTTGAGGCGCACATCTATCGGCGGCAATGTTCCTGAGCTGACAAGGAGTTGACGGAAATAGTTCACCCGCCGTGACTGCGGAAACCGATTGACTCCCTCGTGGCTGATCGGCACCTGTCCGGAAGCCATGGCCCGCAACATTGCGGCGATTGGCTCCTTGCTGAGCCATCGTGTCACCGAGCGTTTGTCCGGGGCGCTGAGCAAGTGCGTGTAAAGGCTGACCAGATCGGGATGGAGTGTGTCATCCTCCCGTGACAGAACGCTGCGGGCTCGATCGGCTAGACGGCAAGGACCGCAGTGCGAGCCTGTGAGCTGCTCTTCACTGCCGCAGGACTTGCAGGCGAACCGTGCAGGGACACCCGCGCATGCGGCGCAGACGATGTCGCCCGAGTCGTTGTGGAATGCGAGGACCTTGGTGTGCCCGCACGATGGGCACGTGGCTGGGTGACGGCGCAATCGCGAGTAGCAGGGGTTGCAGATTGGCCCTCCGAGTAGGTCGTAGCCGGCCGAGATTTCCCGTCCACACAGGTGACAGGTTCTATCCCCTGACCGTCGCGGCATCGATGGAGCGCCGGATTCAGTCACGAGGTGGTCGATGGATGCGGGCGGGTACTGGTCTGAGCGAGCCGACGGAGGGGCCTGAAACCTCCGGACGGTTGGTGGTTCCAGTACGGATTGTTTGACCGATGCCTACGGGATGGATCTCGATCAAGTCGTTGGGAGTGCAGTCAAGGATGGTGCACAGTGCTGCGAGTACTTCCATGTTTAACCGGGCTGGCGGTCTCGTGACCAGCCGGAATACCTGCTCGCGTGAAAGTTGAACGCCAACGTTCCGGAGAGGTTCGATCAGTTCCGTGGTTTGGAACATGCCGGCCGTTGCCATGAGTTCGCGCAGCCGCCACGTGATCGCAGTGTCAGGATTCGGCATCGTGTGCTCCGTAGATTCGTGAGAGGGCTTGGGCGATCACTCGGTTCTTGTAGTCGTTTCCGACTGAGGTGTAGATCGCGGTCGTCGAGGCGTAAAGATGTCCGACCTGGTCTTGGACGAACTTCTCCGAGTAACCCCATTCGATCAGATTCGTGATGTAGGTATGCCGCAGACAGTGCAGGCTGAGTTCTGATGACAAGTCGGCGCCGTCGCGGAGGTCGGCAAAGCGATGGTCGAGGTAACGCATCGACACGCGCGTCCCGCGTTCTGTGGTCCACAACCCGCCGCCAGGGTGGTCGGGAAATCGCACGCGGCCGAGATTGACCCATTGCGCGAGCCCTTCGACGATCCAGTCGAGTTCAGGCACCGTGAGCACCGTTCGCCTCCTGGGCCCCGACCCCCGCGAGGCCTTTCCCCATCGCACTTCGACCGCTCCGTAGGTGCCGTATTGAGACGCTGCGGGATTCGGGCGGCAATCTGCCACATCGAGTCCTACCGTCTCCGCTCGCCGCAACCCGTACGCGTAAACAGTCTTGAAGATCTGTGCGTCACGAAGCGCAGACAGGGACCCCTTTTTGCCCGCCCGCACGATGGATGCGACACGTGCATCGGCGTGAGCGAAGAACTGTTCGAGTTCGTCGTAAGTCAATGCCCGGCGCTGCGCCCTTCCCTCGTATTCGATCAGATGCGCGACCGTGTTCCATTCGTGGCAGATCTGCTGCGGACGCGCGCCGAACCGGGTTTCGCATTCCACGCCCCAGCCGTAGCGTGCATCGATAAGGAAATCGCAGAAGAGTCGGATCGTGACCTGGTAGCCACGAATAGTGGACTTGGCCAGTGGGCGAGAAGCCGAGACCGCCTGCACCGTAAAGTCTTCGAGATCTCCGGGCTCCCACTCCCAGGGAAACTTCTCGCAGTATTCGGCGAAGCGGCGAATGAACTGAGTTCGGACACCGACGGTGTGATCGGCAAGCCCTCGGCTCAATTGCTGGTCCCGCCATCCGTCGAGCATCGCGCCGAAGACGAACTCCGGCTCGTTCAAAGGACGTACGTTACCGGCAAGTCTCAGGGACATGCCTGGTGACTGTTCTCCGTCTCGCACTCGATCAGTGTTGCACTACATGCATCATTGTTGCAGTTGTTTGCGAAAATTTGGACGCTGAGTCGCTATGCCTTGCTCAGGGCTGCCAGGGCGGCTTCGCCGATGGGTTCTTCGGCGAGCATCGGGACGACAGCGGTTCGTTGGCTGTATTGGTGCGTGATGGTGTCGATTTCGGGGACTTCTCCGGCTGCGCGCTGCTGCAGGAGCGGCGAGGTCGGTTCGGCAGCGGCGAGGGAGTTGTTGACCACCCATGCCCAGGGTTCGATGCCTGCGCGCTGCAGATCAGTTTGCAGACCGGCAGCTTCGAGGACCGGTGTGGTTTCGGCGAGGGTCACGAGCAGGACCTTCGTGGCGTTTGGGTCCTGGAGTCGCATCAATGGGGTGGTGAAGTTCGTGTTCTCTCCCATCTGGCGGGCGATTTCCCGGTGGTAGGAGCCGGTGGCGTCGAGGAGCAACAAGGTGTGACCGGTCGGGGCGGTGTCGACGACGACGAATTTGCGGCTCGATTCGTGGATGACCCGCGAAAATGCTTGGAAGACGGCCACTTCCTCGGTGCAGGGTGATCGGAGGTCTTCGGCGAGGTTGGCGCGTCCGCGTTCGTCGAGGTTCTTGCCTTTGGTGGTCAAGACTCTGGTGCGGTACTGCTCGGTGGCTTCGGCGGGGTCGATGCGGGAGACCTGGAGGTTGGCGAGTTCTCCGCCAAGAGTGTCAGTGAGGTGCGCTGCGGGGTCGGTGGTGGTCAGGTGCACCTGGTGGCCGCGTTCGGCGAGGGCGACAGCGATTGCGGCGGCGATGGTGGTCTTGCCGACTCCGCCTTTTCCCATACACATGATCAGGCCGTGATCGTCGGTGTCGAGTTCGTCAATCAGGGATGCGAGCGGAGCGCTGGGCAGGTGCCGGCCGGGGACCGTTGAGGCGGCAGATACCAGGCTGGGATTGGGGGTGAAGAGGCTTTCGAGTGCGTCGATACCGACGATGTTGGCCGCTTTGAGCGGGACCTGATTGGTGGGCAGCTGCGCCAATTCGGTTGGCAGGGCGGCGATCGCGGCTTGCTCTCGTCGGCGGATCGCGGTCGCGAGTGGATCGGTGTCGTCGGCCGGTTCCGGGAGGACACCGTTGATGACGACGTGTTGGTGGGTCAGTCCGATGTCGGCCAGTTCGCGGTGGGTGCGGGTGATTTCGGCGAGCGTCGAACGCTGGGCGCGCGAGACCAGGACTAGGCGGGTCCGCTGCGGATCGGCGAGCGCGGCAACGGCGGCGGCGTAGAGGGCGCGCTGCTTGTCGAGTCCGGACAGCGGCCCCAGGCACGATGCGTCGCCTTTGCCGTCGTCGAGGAACTCGGTCCACGATCCGGGAAGCTGCAAGAGCCGGATGGTGTGCCCGGTCGGGGCGGTGTCGAAAAGGACATGGTCGAAACCCGCGGTGATCTCATCGCTCCCGGAGAGCAGTCCGGTGAACTCGTTGAACGACGCTATTTCGGTGGTACAGGACCCGGAGAGCTGTTCGGCGATCGCCACGATCTCCTTCTCGGGGAGCAGCCCGCGGACGGGACCGATGATCCGCTCGCGATAGGCGGCAGCGGCTTGTTCCGGATCGATCTCGAGCGCCGACAATCCGGGAGCGGCGGGGATCGGGGTGATGGTGTTGCCGATGCTCACACCGAACACCTGCCCGACGTTGGAGGCGGGATCGGTGCTCACGAGCAGCACTTTCTTCCCGGCGCGAGCGAGGGTAATCGCGCTCGCGCACGCGATGGAGGTTTTACCGACACCGCCTTTGCCGGTGAAGAACAGGAATCGGGGCGCGTTGCTGAGGAACTTCATGTCCGGTGTGAGCGCTTTCTTCAGCAGCAGGTGGTGGAGTCGGTGTCGTCGGTGGAGCAGCATGCCGAGGTGTCGGAGAGTCCGAGCATGGCGATCCCGGCCGGCGCCTCAGCCGTTGCGGGTTCGGTGATGCCTGCCCATTTCGCGAGTTGGCTGCGGGTCGGATATGTACCGGTCAGGGCGGTGACTCCGTCAACGAGCGCCAGCGGGAGTCCTTCGGAGCCGGAGATCTTGAGGAACGCTGCGACGGTGCTGTTTTCGGCGAAGGCCAGTGGGTCGTTGGCGAGGTTGTGACGAGCGATGGTGCCGCCGTTGCTAGCGACCCAGTCGAGGTCGGCGGTGAAGGTGATCAGCGCTTGGTCGACGTCGTCGCCGCAGACGCCGGTGTTGCAGCACAGTGCGGGTTCGAATACTTCGATGGTGCTCATGGTGATGTTCTCTTTCTTGCTTCTCGAGTCTTCGATGGTGCGGGTTCTACCGATCCGGTGTCAGCGGGTCGCCAGACGGGTGGCGAGGGCGTCGACGCGGGCGGCGATGTCGTCGCGGACCAGGCGCATTCGTTCGATGCCGTCGATGCCGCGTTCGGACGGCTCGTCGGTGTCCCAGTTCTCGAAGTCGGTACCGGCGACGGGATCGACCTTCGCTTCGCTGCCCAGGGTGACGACGAGGTCGACATCGCGCACCAGTTGCGGATCGATCAGTGTCGGAGTTTCACCGGTGATGTCCACCCCGACTTCGAGGAGGGTTTCGGCGGACAGGGCGTTGACCGCGTCACCGGGTTTCGTGCCGGCCGAGTACACGTCCACCTGGTCGCCGGCGGCTTTGCGCATGAGACCGGCGGCCATCTGAGACTTTCCGCCGTTCTTGTCTTGACGCACACGAACAGCACTGAAGGCTTGCTCATCGAAGTTCCTTTCGCTGGGTGTCAGACGGCGTCGACGGTGTGGCCGGCTGCGTCGAGCGTGTTGGCGGTGATGTCGCCACGATCGGCCAGCCAGCGTTCGGCGTCGATTGCTGCGGAGCATCCGGTGCCGGCAGCGGTGATCGCCTGGCGGTACGTGTGATCGACCAGGTCACCGGCAGCGAAGACGCCGTCGACGGAGGTCGCGGTGGAACCGGGAGCGACGCGCACGTATCCGGCGTCGTCGAGATCGACCTGGCCCTTGACGAGCTCACTGCGCGGGTCATAGCCGATGGCGACGAACATGCCGGTGATCTCGAGTGTGGAGGTCTCACCCGTGACGGTGTCACGAACGACGAGCCCGGTGACGCTGTTCTCGCCGAGGACCTCGACGGGCTCCGTATTGGTCAGGAAGCGGATCTTCTCGTTGGCCTTGGCGCGCTCGAGCATGATCCGTGAGGCGCGGAATTCCTCGCGGCGGTGCACCAGGGTGACCGAGCGAGCGAAGCGGGTCAGGAAGGTTGCCTCTTCCATCGCGGAGTCGCCGCCGCCGACCACGACGATGTCCTGGTCACGGAAGAAGAAGCCGTCGCAGGTGGCGCAGGCGCTGACACCGCGGCCGAGGAGGCGTTCTTCACCGGGAATGCCGAGGTAACGGGCTGCCGCACCCATGGCAAGGATGATCGCGTGCGCGGCGTACGTTTCGCCGTTCGCGACGACCGTCTTGATCGGGCCGCTGAGATCGATCTCTTCGACGTCCTCGGTGCGGATGTCGGTATCGAAGCGAAGTGCCTGCTCACGCATCTGTTCCATCAGATCGGGGCCCATGATTCCTTCGCGGAATCCGGGGAAGTTCTCGACCTCGGTGGTGGTCATGAGGGCGCCACCGAACTGGGTTCCCTCGAACAGCAGGGGCTGGAGTTCAGCGCGCGCGGTGTAGACACCAGCGGTGTATCCGGCGGGGCCGGAACCGACAATGATGACGTCGTGGACCGTGGACGGGATGGTCATTGTGTCTCTTTCACAAGATCGAATGCGGGAGGCGTGGGCGGTCAGCGTGATACCGAGGGGGCGGTGAGTTCGGTGATCAGGGCCTGGACGCGGGTTTTGATGTCGTCGCGGATCGGGCGGACCGCATCGATGCCTTGACCGGCGGGATCGTCGAGGACCCAGTCGCGGTAGCTCTTGCCGGGGAAGATCGGGCAGGTGTCTCCGCAGCCCATCGTGATCACGACATCGGAGTCCTGGACGGCATCGGTGGTGAGGATCTTCGGGGTCTGGGCGGAGATGTCGATCCCGAGTTCTGCCATCGCCTCGACTGCGGCGGAGTTGATGGTGTCCGCCGGTGCGGATCCGGCGGAGCGGACCTCGATGGCGTCGCCGGTGAGATGGCTGAGGAAGCCGGCGGCCATCTGCGATCGGCCGGCGTTGTGGACGCACACGAACAGGACGCTGGGCTTGTCGGACATGAGTGAGAAGGTTCCCTTCGAAGATGAGTGAGCGCGTAAGGACGGGGCCGGTCAGACGGCTACGGGTGTTGTCAGTTCGGCGAGCAGGGCGATCACCCGTGCGTCGAGGTCGTCGCGGATCGCCCGCACCACCTCGAGGGGTTGCCCGTCCGGGTCGTCGAGTGACCAGTCGAGGTACCGCTTGCCGGGGTAGACGACGCAGGCATCGCCGCAGCCCATCGAGACGACGCAGTCCGCTGCGGCGACTACGTCATCGGTGAGTGGTTTCGGGAACTCGTCGGCCAGGTCGATCCCGATTTCGGCCATCGCCGTGACGACGGCGGGGTTGATCTCGTGGATCGGCGCGGATCCGGCGGAGCGGACATGGACGCGGCCGCGGGCGTGGTGGTCGAGTAGTGCTGCCGCCATCTGTGATCGGCCGGCGTTGTGCACGCACACGAACAGGACTTCGGGCACGTCTTTGGCGAGTGCGCCGCTGGACTGGGCCAGTGCGGTGAGGCGGTCGGCTGCGAACCGCGCCGCGAGCGAGGTGAGATGGGTGTGGATCTTCGCGGTGCGGCGCAGCGCTGTGTAGGACTCGAAGACGTAGCGTTCGACGGTTTGTGGGGAGAAGACTCCGACGTATTTCGCTGCCAGGTCGTGCGCGGTGCGCGAGAGAACGGCTTGGGGTGCGAGGAGTTCGGGTTGGGCGCGGTGCTCGTTCATCATGACTCCCGAAGAGATGTAGGTGACTTACGTACCGGTGGGTGCGGGTGAAACCTCTTTGACGGCAAAGCGTTTACGTAGGGCGAGGGAGACGTAGACCAGTCCGACGAGTACCGGTACCTCGATGAGCGGGCCGACGACACCGGCAAGTGCTTGGCCGGAGGTGGCGCCGTAGGTGGCGATGGCGACGGCGATCGCGAGTTCGAAGTTGTTGCCGGCGGCGGTGAAGGCGAGGGTGGTGGTGCGTTCGTATCCCAATCCGATTGCGGCGCCGAGAAGGTAGCCACCGCCCCACATGAGTGCGAAGTACGCCAGCAGCGGCAAGGCGATCCGGACGACGTCCCAGGGCTGGGAGGTGATCTGTTCGCCCTGCATCGAGAAGAGCACGACGATGGTGAACAGCAGACCGTAGAGCGCCCAGGGGCTGATCTTGGGGATGAATTTGTTGTCGTACCAGTCGCGGCCTTTGGCTCGTTCTCCGAAGAAGCGGGACAGGAACCCTGCCAGCAACGGGATCCCGAGGAAGATGAGGACTGATTTCGCGATCTGCCACGGTGAGGTGTCGATGGTGGTCTGCTCGAGGCCGAGCCAGCCGGGCAGGACTGAGAGGTAGAACCAGCCGAGCACGGCGAACATGATGACCTGGAACACCGAGTTGATGGCGACCAGGACGGCGGCGGCTTCGCGGTCACCGCAGGCCAGGTCGTTCCAGATGATGACCATGGCGATGCAGCGGGCGAGACCGACGATGATCAGACCGGTTCGGTATTCGGGGAGGTCGGGCAGGAACAGCCAGGCCAGGGCGAACATCAATGCTGGTCCGAGAACCCAGTTCAGGAACAGCGATCCGGCGAGGAGTTTCTTGTCGCCGGTGACCGTGTCGAGGCGGTCGTAGCGGACCTTCGCCAGGACCGGGTACATCATGATCAACAGTCCGAGTGCGATCGGCAACGAAATGCCGTCGATCTGCACCTTCTCCAGGGCTGTGTTCACGCCGGGGATCCAGCGTCCGACCAGCAGGCCGGCGACCATGGCCACGCCGATCCACACCGCCAGATAGCGGTCGAGTGTGGAGAGCTTTCCGACGACTGCGGGGTGTTCGGTGGTGGCAGCGGTGTTGCTCATGCGGTGACCTCCGCGCACGCGTCCGCGGCGGTCACGGTGGAGCCTTCGACCAGGAGCACGGCGGAGAGTTGTTGCAACGCAGCAGGGATCACCCAGTAGTACACCCAGGTTCCGCGGCGTTCGCAGTCGAGCAACCCGGCTTGGCGCAGCACTTTGAGGTGATGCGAGATCGTCGGCTGGGACAGGTCGAAGGTGTCGGAGATGTCGCAGACACACGCTTCACCGCCCTCGTGGCTGGCGACCAAGCTGAGCAGGCGCAGACGCACGGGATCCCCGAGGGCTTTGAACATGCGGGCCAGATCGCCGGCCCAATCCTCGGTCAACGGTTCGCGGACCAGTGGAGAGCAGCAGGCGCCGGTCTCCACAACATCTTGATTCGACATACTTCGATATTGACAGATGTCGAAACAACACGCAACCAACCTTGGGTGAACACCTTGCTGTCACGCGGTAGGACTTGACTCTGTAGTCGGGTACAGGGTTCACAATGACGGCATGCGTAGCAGTGAGTTAGCCGCCCGGTCAGGGGTGAACGTGCAGACGTTGCGGTATTACGAACGGCGCGGACTCCTGAGCCAGCCTCCTCGGTCATCCTCGGGATACCGCGCATACCCCGATGAGGCTGTCGAGGTCGTCCGATTCGTCAAACGCGCCCAGGAGCATGGCTTCAGCCTCGACGAGATCGACGAACTACTCCACCTCGCAGGGGGCGGTCCCGACGACTGCGACACGGCGCGCCAACTCGCCCAGACGAAAATCGCCGAGTTCGAAGAACGGATCCGAGACCTGCAACGCATGCAGGCTTCACTGTCCGAATTCGTCTCCACCTGCGCACTACCGCGAGCTGACAGGCGCTGCCCGATGCTGCAGACATTCCACACCGACGAAGGAACACCATGATCCATCTCGACATCCTGCAGGTCCCTGATTGCCCCAACGTGCCGCTTCTCGAACAACGCATCGAACAAGCCCTCGCGGATACGCCGATGGAATGGGAACTACGCCACCTTGTTATCGAAGATCCCCAATCAGCAGAAACCGTGGGTATGACCGGGTCGCCCACGCTGCTCATCGATGGCCGCGACCCCTTTGCCGAGCCGGATCAGGCCCCGAGCGTGTCCTGCAGGCTCTACCGCGATGACGCGGGCGCTATCGGGGGCGCTCCTACCGTTTCGGCGCTGAGGAAAGCATTCGGAATGGATTCTCCCACCCCGGACGAGAGGGCCGAGGTCGACAGCATCGACCGAATCGTCGACTGCTGTTCCGCCGATCCTGCTCCGGTAGCGGACCTGGGAGCGTCCCGCGGGCGCGCTACACCGACCGGTCCTGCGGAGACCGCAGTGCATCAGGCCATCCTCCGCACCTTCGCGGAGGATGGCGCCTCGCCGACGATCGAAGACCTCGAACCGATTGCGCAGCAGTTCGATTCCTCTGCCACTGCGATACTGCAGCGCTTGCATGACGCTGATGTCATCCGAACAAACACTTCCGGCCAGGTGCAGTCGGCCTACCCCTTCTCTGCGTCCCCGACCGCGCACCGCGTTCACCTGCCCTCAGGTATCGAGGTCTACGCGATGTGCGCAATCGATGCCCTCGGCATCTCGTCCATGCTCGGAGTCGACACCACCATCACGACGTCCGATGCGGGCGATCAGACCCTGATCGCGGTCACCGTCCGCGGCATCCACTCACACGCACAACCCACAACGACCGTCGTCTACGTCGGAGCCGAAGCCGCGCAGGGTCCCTCGGCAGATATCTGCTGCAGCCACCTGAACTTCTTCAACGACAGGGATGCTGCCGAAGCCTGGGCCGAAGCCCATCCGAACGTCTCTGGCATCGTCCTCGGCCTCGACGAGGCTACGGAACTCGGCGCGGCCATCTTCGGCCCACTACTGAACTGACCCCAGTCTGTTTCGTGAGCAGGCCACCAATGCTGCCCGCCGACCACCGACGTCGCTGGAACGACGAGACCCGAATCAGCTCTCTTCGGCGGCAGACCGCCGTTCGAGGAGAACTGTGTCGCGCCAGATGCCGTCGAGTTGGGCGATCTTCTCGCGGATGCCGATGGTGCGGAACCCTGCTGAGTGATGCAGGGAGATCGAGGCGCGATTTTCGGGGAAGATCGACGTCTGCAAGGTCCAGAGGCCGTCGTCGTCGGCGGCCATGACCTGTTTGCGTAGCAGCGCTTTTCCGACGCCGCGGCCGCGCATCCCGTCGGCGACGTAGACGGAGTTCTCGGCAACTCCGCGGTAGCAGTCCCGCCCGGATACCGGGCTCAGGGCCGCCCATCCCACGACAGCATTGTCGATGACCGCGACCCAGCGATGGTTCGGTAGCCACTGACCGTCGAGGTACTCGCGGCTGGGGACTTCGGTGGTGAAGGTGGCGTTGCGGGTGTCGATGCCTTCGCCGTAGATCCGCAGGACCGCGTCCCAGTCGTCGTCAGTCATCTTCCGGACGGTGACGTCGTCGGGTAGATCGCTCGGGCAGCACGGCCGCGGCGCGAGAACTCCCATGACGATGTCCGCGGCCTGCGGAAGGGCGACGCAGCAGGTCGGATTCATCGCGACGACCGTGCTGGTGCCGTCCTTGCGCAGGTTGACGAATCCCACGTCGGCGAGCTTGCGCACGTGATGCGAGACGGTCGGCTGCCCGATCCCCAACGCTTCGGCGAGTGCGCCGACGGTAATGCCGCCGGTGGCGCTGGCGACGCGATGCAGGAGCCGAACCCGCATCGGTTCGGCGAGACACGCGAACCACTGCGCATAGGTGTCGGCGTCACTTTGTTCGAGCACGTTCGAGCCGACCGCACCTTGGTCCGAATCGCCGACGCGCACCGTCGGGGTCTGCAGCGATGTCATACCCCCACTGTATCGACATTCGTCGATGGTTGCATTAATCGACGCCTGTCGATACAGTGGGGAAATATTGATAGACGTCGATGGAAGGATGTTTGTGATGACCGAGCTACCCGTTGTCGTGATCGGAGCCGGACCGATCGGCCTCGCCGCCGCCGCGCAGCTACGCGAGCGTGGACTCACGCCCCTGGTACTCGAGCGGGGAGAAGGCGCAGGTACGGCGATTGCCGAATGGAACCACGTCCGACTCTTCTCCCGCTGGACTGAACTCGTCGATCCCGCCGCACAGCGCCTGCTCGAACAGAACAGCTGGAACGCTCCCGACGGCGATACGTACCCGACCGGTCAGCAGTGGCGCCAGCTCTACCTCGAACCCCTCGCCGCGGCCCTAGGCGATGCCGTGCGATTCGACACCGAGGTGATCGGTGTCGCCCGACGTGGCCGCGACCTGGTCGTCGACGCCGGCCGCGATACCGAACCTCTCTCCGTTCACCTGCGCCGCGGCGACGGCAGCGAGGACCGCGTCTTCGCACAGGCCGTCGTCGATGCCTCCGGCACCTGGGGCACCCCGAACCCGCTCGGCGGGGAAGGACTCCCCGCCCTCGGCGAGAGGGCTGCCGCAGCCTCGATCACCTACCGTGTGCCCGATCTCGACGACGCGGCAGTGCGTGCCCAGTTCGCCGGCAAGCACACTGTCATCGCAGGCAGCGGCCATTCCGCACTGACGGCGATCGTCGCGCTGGCCGGTCTCGAATCGGAAGCTCCGGGTACCCGGATCACGTGGGCTGTTCGCCGCGGGAGCGTCGGTTCCGCGTTCGGCGGCGGCGAATCGGACGAGCTGCCCGCTCGCGGTGCCCTCGGATTGCGTGCGAAGAAGGCTGTCGACGACGGACTTCTCACCGTCGTCACCGGTTTCCGCACCGCAGCCGTGGAGCCAGCCTCAACCGGACAGATTGCACTTGTCTCCGACGCCGGCACTCAGATCGAGAGCGTCGACAACGTCGTCGCGCTGACCGGATTCCGCCCGGACCTGTCGTGGCTGTCGGAAATCCGACTGGGCCTGGACCCGGTGCTGCAGGCTCCGACACAGTTGGCGCCGTTGATCGACCCGAACGTCCACTCCTGCGGCACGGTCTATCCGCACGGCGCGAAAGAACTTCGTCACCCCGAACCCGGCGTGTACCTGGTGGGGATGAAGAGCTACGGCCGCGCACCGACGTTCCTGGCCATGACCGGCTACGAGCAGGTCCGCAGCATCGCCGCGGAACTGGCCGGCGATCACGAAGCCGCTGCGCGGGTGGAGTTGATCCTCCCCGAGACCGGAGTCTGCGGTGGTGCAGGTGTTTTCGACGAACCCGACGCCGCGGAAGCCGAAGGCGGTTGCTGCGCCGCTCCCGCTCCGCAGCTGATCTCTCTGTCCGGTGCCGCCAGCTCCAACTCCTGCGGATAAAGCGCTGAGCTGATGACGACCATCGAGGATCCGCCGCAGCGCCCTGTCAGCCTCGCTCCTTCGGGGCTGCGGCGGGTCCTGGTGGCGCTGTGTCTGACCGAGATCACCAGCTGGGGAATCCTGTACTACGCGTTTCCTGTTCTGTCGGTGGCTATTTCCCGTGATACCGGGTGGTCGAGCGCTGTGATCGTGGCGGCGTTCTCCGTCAGTCAGCTCGTCGCCGCCGTCGTCGGTATCCCGGTCGGGCGGATCCTCGATTGCCGCGGCCCGAGATGGGTGATGACCGCAGGTTCCGTGCTCGCGGTACCCGCGCTGGTGGTTATCGCAACAGCTCGTACCCTCCCGCTCTTCTTCGCGGGCTGGGTGATTGCCGGTATCGCGATGGGTGCGGTGCTGTATCCGCCGGCGTTCGCGGCCCTGACCCGCTGGTACGGCGACAACTACGTCAAAGCGTTGATGATTCTCACTCTTGCCGCGGGGCTGGCCAGTACCGTTTTCGCTCCATTGTCTGTCGCTCTGGCCGATCGTTTCGATTGGCGCACAACCTACCTGGTCCTCGCGGTCATACTGGCTGTGATCACGATCCCCGGACACATCTGGGGTTTGCGTGGTGGGTGGCCCGACCCGATCCGGCTACCCCACGCGCAGTCCGGCGACTACCACCGCACCTCTCGCAGCCTTGCATTTCTTGCTCTGATCGTCGCCCTCGCTGCAGCTGCCTTCGCCGCATCCGCCGGCGTCTTCAACCTCGTACCCTTGTTGATCGAACGCGGTTTCAGTCCCAGCCTCGCCGCACTCACCCTCGGATTGGGAGGTGCCGGTCAGGTCATCGGCCGCATCTTCTACCTACCACTTGCAGCGAAGACCAGTGTCCGCGTGCGCACGGTATCGGTCATCGTCGTGGCTGCCCTGAGCACCGCGTGGTTGGGTCTGGCGAGCTCGGCGGCGGCGTTGATCGGGATCGCCATCGGTGCCGGACTGGTTCGCGGCATCTTCACCCTGATTCAAGCCACCGCCATCACCGACCGCTGGGGAGGCGAACACTACGGGCGCCTCAACGGGCTGATGTCCGCGCCGATCGTCATCGTCATGGCCTTGGCGCCGTGGGCCGGCACCGTGCTTTCCACCTGGACCGGGAGCTACGCCCGCGCGTATCTCGTCCTCGGAGCGATTGCCCTCGTCGGCGCCGTGATCAGCGCAGCAACCATCCCCACCCTCCGTACCACCACAACGATTCCGATCACTTCCTGACCGAAAGACAAATTCTCATGACGTACTACGACGCGATCGTCGTCGGTGGCGGTCAGTCCGGTCTGGCCGCAGCCCATCATCTGCGCCGCCAGCGGCTCGACACCGCGATCATCGAAGCCGGTAGCGAACCTGTCGGCTCCTGGCCGCACTACTACGACAGCCTCACCCTGTTCTCCCCAGCGCGGTACAGCTCCCTGCCCGATCTTCCGTTCGGCGGCGATGGTGACCGCTATCCCGGACGCGACGAAGTCGTCGACTACCTGCGGCGCTACGCGAAGACCCTGGACGTGGACATGCACGTCAACGAACGGGCCGACACCGTCACCACCGACGGATCCCAATACACCGTCCGGACCGACAGCGGAGCGGTCTTCACCGCACCTCGGATCATCGCCGCCACAGGCGGATTCGGCACACCCTATGTTCCAGCACTGGCAGGGCTGGACACCTTCACCGGTGCCGTCGTGCACGCAGCCGAGTACCGCACCCCCTCCGACTACGCCGGGCAGAACGTCATTGTGGTCGGTGCAGGAAACTCCGCAGTGCAGATCGCCGCAGAACTCGCCGAGACAGCCGATGTGGTCCTGGCCAGCCGAAACCCCGTGAAGTTCACGCCGCAACGTCCCCTGCGGCGGGACATGCATTTCTGGTTCAAGTACACCGGAATCGACACCCTCCCGATCGGGCACCTTCTCTCGCGGCCACCGACGTCACCGGTGTTCGACACCGGCCGCTACCGCGCCGCACTCACTGCCGGTACACCGCAACGCCGCGCCATGTTCACCAAACTCGAAGGAAACCAAGCCTTCTGGCCCGACGACACCACAACAACCGTCGACGCGATCATCCTCGCCACCGGATACACACCCAACCTGAACTACCTCACAGAACTCGGGGCACTCACCGAAACCGGCCACCCCAGCCACAAGAAAGGCCTATCCACCACCCACCCCGGACTCGGATACGTGGGACTGGAATGGCAACGAAGCCTCGCGTCCGCATCCCTGCGCGGGGTAGGCCGCGATGCGCACCACGTGGTCCGGCGACTCACACCTGCTGACGCTGCTCGGTTGCATCCGACCGAATAATTCCCGGTCAGCTTCGGTTGGCGTAGCGCCCACACATGGCCTGACCTCCTGTTACCGGTTCCTGTCCCACTGAACAGTCCTGTACCACTGAACAGTGTGGGTCCGACTTCCTCGCGCGGATGGCATGTGATGATCTCTGCAAATGCGTCAAACTCAGGGAAGGGGTAGCGCGATCAACGGTCCCCGGCCGGCACCTGCCGATGTCGCGTTGGCGGTCGCGTCCGCCACAGTTCTCGGTGTCACCGTGGGGGTTCTCCTTGCGGAGGTGGTGACCGGCGTTGTGGTCGGAGCCGGCACCGCGGTGGTCTTCCGCTTCGTACTGCGCTCGATCATCACCAGGAAATGAGCTACGGCGCTGGTCAGCGGGGCGGAATAAGTTGGCGCATCGTCTCGTTGTAGAGGTTGTCGGTGTTCGGTTCTTTGCCCCGGGTACCACCCCAGAAATGCCGCTTCGAGCGGCCACTTGCCGAGAGGCGCAAGACGGGCACCGACCCTGTGAAGCCGCTGGACGCCTTTTCGGTGCCGGCGGCTTCGTCATATCCGGTGGCGATCAGTGGCGACCGGGTAGGTCTACTGGCGGTTGTGCAGTATTCGAAACGTGCAATATTCATCAGCCCCGGGACGGACCGCTGTGAATCTGTCCACCTTGATCCGGTGTGTTCTCAGGTCGACCAGAATGGACGACATGGCGCAGTACTGGAGCGAGTATCCGTGGTCCGAGGTCGACGGTCAGGTGCCCAGTGCCCTGCCTGTGGGTCGCTACGTCAGCGTCATTTCGAATGGACACGGAGCGCTGACCGCGTGGGTTGCGGGGCCAAGCAGGTGCTACAGGACACCGCATCCGGCATCCGCGCACCCGCGCACCCGCGCACCCGCCCGTACGGGTTACTCGCGGTGACCCGAGCAGGGAACCCGAGGAAGTCTGGTTCGAGCCATACACCGAAGAAGACCTGCGGATGGTCAACGACGACGTCAACTCCTACCTCGCGGAGGCCGGAGTCCGGTTGCAACCCCGGGGGTACAAATGGCACGTGCTGGTCCCTGAGCGCGTTCGCGATGGCGAAGCGTTGGAGCACGCTCTGCGTGAGAAGAACCAATACATCGAACCGGCCGAAAGCCTAAGAGCAATAGAGCGATTGTACGAATCGCTGGTCAGCCAGATGCCGCCGACTTCCTGACTAGTCCCACCAGTTTGCGGTCTCAGCCAGACCGAATTTGTTGCACGATCATCCACAGCCAGTCGCGAACAGGCTGCGGAAACGGGCTCCAGCACAACCACCAATTGTCCATAGTGAACCTTCCCTAATTGTGCTGTTGCACTGACTCAGTGACGACCTGGCAGGTTGACCTCATCGGCGGTCTTGTCGTTTATCGGCGGTCTTGTCGTTTCGCAGCCCTCGATCGTCTCGGTGCGGACACAAGGGTTGCTAGGGTTACCCGGTCATTGGAGAGATTCCTATCGAATTGGAGACGATGTTGCATGGCTGAGAGAGTTATTCGCCAACTTATCGACGATCTCGACGGTAAGCCGATCGACGACGGGTTCGGCGAACGCATCCAATTCTCGTATCAGGGGTCGGATTACCTGATCGATTTGCGGCCGACGAACGTCGACAAGTTCAACGCCGCCCTTGAGCCTTTCGTGAAGGTCGCCGAGAAAGTCGGAAAGGCACGCCGCGGCAGTAAAGCTGATGTGACGGCGAAGGATACCGGTTCCGGGCGCTCGAAAGAGCAGCTGCAGGCAGTGCGGGACTGGGCAGTCAAGAACGGCTACGACGTGGCGCCACGGGGGCGGATCAAAGCGGAGATCCTCGACGCCTTCGACGCTGCGCACTGATTCGATCCGATTGATACGGCACGACATTCAAAGCTGATGCGCAATCGGGTGTGAGGGGAATCGTTTCCTCGCACACCCGTATCTTCCTAACCCGGCGTGGATTCCGCCACCGGCCGTCAGCTGTTGCGAACTGCGGGTGTTTCCAACAGAAAACACCCACGAATTACTCATTTTCCGCAGTCGAAGGACGTCGAAGCGCATCGCCGTCTGCGCTCGGCCGCCGACTGCCACTGCGAACAGCAGAGATTAGACGCAGTCATCTCCGGGTACAGTTCCGCAAGCAGCCTGCGGAGTGCGCGCATACACAATCCAGTCGGTCCACCGTCGACGTCTTGCGCTCATTCTGCAGGCTGCACCCGCAACCGTCAGTCCAGATCATTCCCCGAGTTCCCTTGCAGACGAGTAGGCCCGGCAACGGAAGCATCGTCGACGGCCTCACACAGTTCACTCCTCGTTGAGCCAGACACCTTCTGCGGCTTGAATCTTGCGGATCATCGAGGGACCTGCGGTCTATCGAACCTGCTGATCGCCAGCACTATCGGCGACGGCTCAGGCGGAATAGAGCGACTGGAACGTAGTCACGAAGCCGTCGATGGTTTCGTGCACTTCGGCCTCGTCTTGCGGTGCGCGGCTCGGGTCATCGTGTCGTAGAGCGTTCATGATTTCGATCTGCCCCCATGCCCAGCGTAGGTCTTCGTGGCGATCGTGTTGTTCGTGCTCGTACGTGTCGACGATCGATTCGTAGACGGTTACCAAGGCGTGCAGGGAAGTTCGGCCGTGATCGTAGTCGTCGGCCACCTCGAGGATCAGAGTGTGAAGATCTGGTGATTCGGGTGAAGGATCGTGCGGGTTGTCCGAAGTCATGAGTCTTGTCCTCGCGATTGACGGCCGGGGAAGGTTCCGGCGGGGATGAAGTGTGCGACAAATTTGTGGTCTCGGGAGTAGTGCTCGGGCGTCGGTCCCGGTATTCATGGATAGCCAAGTCCGTCGGTGCTGGGCCAGTTCCACGCTGCGATCGTGCCGCCAGGTGTCGAGACGACGAGCACGTTCCCGGTCGCGGAGACGTTCCAACTTTCGAAATCCGGCGACGGTGGCACCGACAGTACGGTCCCGGTGTCGAACAGTACGACGAGTGATCCGTCTGCGGTGCAGGTGCTGAGTTCGATTGTCGCGCCGGTCAGTTCCGCTGCGATGTCTGTTCCGGATGCAGGTGCCGGAAGGCTGATGGTGACTTCGGTGTCGTCAGGAAGGGTGAGGACAGGGTTCTCCTCGACGAAGTATCGAACGTGCGCGTCAGTTTCGAACTGCCGTTCCTGCCGGAATTGTTCTGGGAGCCATTGGCTTGCCCCGAACATCACCGACAAAGCGACGTTCAAGCCACGATCAATTCCGTTCTGGATCGGTATATGAAGTCTTACGAAGTCTCGACTGCGTCAACAATGCCGGGGACAGCGACCCCGGCTTGCTGGAGCCGATCGCCGGGTGGGCGTAAACTCAGCCACTTTTCGACTACTGCGTGTGGCTCTACCGCCGGTTTCCCTCTCGTTCCCCGATGTTGCCTGACTGGCGAGACAATGAGAGCCTATACGTACTTGGCGGAGTCGGATCCAAGAGTTTCGTATGCAGATCCACGCTTTGCTTCCGGCCATGATCCCGCCGGACGATGGCCGTTTCGTCGAACTATCCGATGTCCACGTGCGCGCTTCTGCTGCAATGAGAGTCCTGCGTGATTCGATTCCATGGGATGGATACGCAAGTTATGTCAGTCAGTTTTCTTAAATGACTGTGCAACAACCAGTTTCGATGGACAACGCTATCTGAATTGACATTCTGGGCGAAAATGCACGACGATCAATGGCTCTGGCAGGGGTAACTGTGCGCGTCTCCGATGCCGGCGGAACCAACCTCGTCGAGATCGACGTGCTCGTGACCGCCGACGCCATTACCGAAGTGCCGCCGGTCGGCTGAGACTTGTTCAGCGCCGAGCCTGCAGGAGCGGAGTTTGCGTCAGGCGCGGCCGGAAGATAGGCGATAGCCTTCATGGTGTGATCGCGCTCTATACGGCATTGGCTTTAGCGGTGGGTGTTGCTGTCGCGGCGCGCCGTCCTGTGGGCGGCAGGAAGAATCTGGCCGACGTGTTCGGCGGCACCGAGCATTAAGCGGTCCAAACCGGAACGCGTTGGGCTGTAGACGTACTGGCGGTAGAGGGACTTTCTGCTTCGGAGCAACCGTTGGCCGCATTACGTGAGTTGCGTCGGGCTAGTCGGGCGTTGTCGCTGACCGGTGCCAAGGTTCTTCTGGATCAACTTCTGCCACCTAGCTAGCGCAGTCGAGGAGTGCTATCACCGAAACGCGAGCGACCTGGGCCTGGCGTCTACTGAATGCACGGAAAAGGGCCGGCGAGCACTATGCTCACCGGCCCTGTGAGTGAAGATCGTCCTGGGTCGCCACTCCTGAATGATGTCGACTGTGCTCGTCCGGATCGCAGGATTGTCGACTGTGAAGGTGACCTCGCCGCGATGGTCGGCGGTCTCGTCCACCAGCTGTTCAATACGTGCGGATGTGGTGTGGCCGGGATTGCCCACAGCTGAACCGGCTGCGAGGTAGACGCCTACGCCATCCTCGCCGAGGGCTTTGCAATCTGGATGACCGGACACTGGATCTGGGCGTTCAAACACAAAGCCTGGCGCACCCGCCTAGCGCCGACCACCTACGGCCTCCCCGGAATCCATCACCTCGCACCGATCCACACCAACCGCACCCCCCAAACAAGCCACGCACACCCCGGTGTGGCCGGGTAGGACGAACCTGTGACGAAGTGAGAAGTGGAGCGCGTCCGGTCAGGTGACCTGAGGGTTCGAGGGTTGGGATCTGAACTATTGGGTCTCCCGCAGGAAACCTGCGACAAGATTGAGATATGTTGCGGGCCTGCTCCTTTCAATGTGACGGGATATCTGAATGCTGGCCGTCCAGCGCCTCTTGAATGGGTGCGCCGGCCCTTCGCGGCGGTCGGGGCTCGGAGGTGAGATGTTCCGTTAGTTCGTCGATCTCACGGACAAGCTGAGTGCGGTAGGCAGTTGTCAGTCGGCGCGCAGACATAGATATCACCCAGTCGCATTGCTCCTTGGTGAAACCGCATCGTGCCTGAAGCTCAGCTTCGAGCGCTTGCTCGTCGGCCGCCCCGTACGCGAGTTCACTCAACTCTGCCCGGTGATCGACTGCCCACTTAACAGCCTTCAGGCCAGACAACCGCAGCGAATTATCCGGTTCCGGCACGTGACCTCCTAGAAGGGCACTGTCACGTTGATTCAAAGGCATAGTGGCGCAATCGGTTTGGGGAACATAGCGATGCACCCAGTTGAGGTTTTTGCGCTTCAGGACGCAATCCCGCTCGTGGTGACTTCCTGCCAGACCGCGAAACGGTCGACCATCTCGGTACGCCATTCGGGCACCGAGAGCCGGTGTCGACCTGGCCGGAAATGCGGCGAGATACCGCTGAAGGCGGACAGGAACCGCTGCGCATGCCCGGGCGATGTGAACCGTTTCATAGCCCGTTCTCGCTGCCTGGTGGGTTGGTGCGAGTTCTCTGCCCGGTTGTTCAGGTACTTCGATCGGCGATGCTCAACCGAGGCCAGCATCTCGCGGTGGGAGGCCTGGTAGCTCGCCAGCTTGTCGGTGACGATCACCCGCGGCACATACTGCAAGCCCTTGAGCAGCTTGCGGAAGAACTTCTTGGCCGCCAACGCGTTTCGGCGTGACTGGACCAGCACATCGAGCACGTTGCCGTGCTGGTCGACCGCGCGCCACAGGTAATGCCGGGTACCGTTGATACGGATGAAGACCTCGTCGAGGTGCCACTTGTCACCGGGTTGTGGGCGTCGGCGACGTAGCTGGTTTGCGTATGCCTGCCCGAACTTGGCGCACCACCGTCGGATCGTCTCGTAGCTGACCACGACACCGCGTTCGAGCATGAGTTCCTCGACCTCACGGAAGCTGAGCGGGAACCGAAAGTACAACCACACACAGTGGCTGATGATCTCGGCCGGGTAGCGGTGGCCTTTGTACGAGAGCGTCGGAGTGGTCACGCCACATTCTCCCAGTTCGCCGCGTTCAACAACGTGACAGTGCCCCTTGGAAGGCGAAGGTGTATTGGTCATGATTTCCTCTCGATCGAGCGTGGTGGGCGGTAAAGTGGACAATCAGTGATCAGAAGGATGCGGGGCCGTGGATGTGTTCTTCTGGCGGTACCACTGCCAGCCTGCGGTGATGACAACAGCGCCGACGAGGGACCCTAGGATTCCGCTGGGGCGCAACGCTATTCCGTCGCCCGAAATCAGACTCACGAGCAAACCGCCGACTAGAGAACCACCGATTCCCGCGATGAACGCGAGGGTCCAGTCCACACGTGCGGTCGTTTTTCCCAGTATCAACTGGGCTGCCGCTCCGATGAGAATCCCGAACAGGAGTATTCCGATGATGAGCATGAGATGAGACCCTTTCGTGGAGTGACGATGCACGACTCGAACGATGTACGTTGCGTCATCTTTCCGGTACGTCCGCATCGGGCGTGGTGAATTCCATGCGAAAAGCACTGACTACGTCGCGATTCGTCCGGTACAGGCGGGCCGATTCCAACAACCCGAATCGTGTGAAGCGTTCCTGTAGAGGTGGCCGCACTCGGGAGAACCCGAGTGTCACCGAGCGGGAACGCAGCCATTCCCTCAGCGCTATCAGGGCGCCGGCGCCGGTCACGTCGATGTCGGTGACGGCTTCGAGGTCCAGGACGAATGTAGTCACCGGATGCGGTGCGGATTCGACTGCATTGCGCGCTCTATCAGCTAGGACCGAGCCGTTGGCAAAGAAGATGGGCGCAGCGAAGCGCATGATGATCACTCCCGGCGCCGTCTCCCTCACGTCGTCAACCTCGTCGAGCAGCGATACGGTCGGGTCATCCGATTCGGCGAGAATATCGACGGCGGGATTGCTTGCTCGGCGCGCAAGGTTGACCAACGACAGGACGAACGCCAAGGTGATCCCACCGATCGGACCTACGACCAGGACGCCGACGAAACATGCTGCGCCGATCGCGCATTCAGCCCTCGATTGTGTCCACAGCTCCCTGAAATCAAGAAATCCGATGAGCTTGAAGACTGCAACGGCGACGATCGTCCCTATCGCCGGAGACGGTATGTCTGCCAGCAAGTCTGTCCCGAACAGAAGCAGCAGCAAGGTTCCCACGGCCAGGACAAGGCTCGGCAGTTGCGTGCGTGAACCTGCGACGTCCATCGCTGCGGTCCGTGACGTCGACGAACCGAGGGTGAACGAGGACGAAAAACCCGATGCGATGTTCGCCGCCCCGAATGCCAGGAGGTCGCGGTTCGGATCTGTGGAGTAGTTGTTCTTCTCGCCGTACTGCCGAGAGACGAGTAGCCCTTCTGCAACGGCAACAGCGGTCAGTGTGATGGCCGAGGGGATCAGGGCGAGCCATGTCGACCAACTGAGCACTGGCACCGAAAATGTGGGGAGACCAGCCGGGACTTTTCCCAGTACCGACACCCCTTTGCCTTGAAGATCGAAAAGGACAGACGCGGCGGTGGCCGCGATCATGACCATCAAGGCCCACGGAGCAGAAGCAATGATCCGTCGCCCCCAGAGGAGTATCAGAATTGAGCTGATTCCCAGGCACATAGCCCAGAGGTTCGCCTCACCGAGATGGCTTACGAGGTCGAACAACTTCTCACCGAATTCGCCGCCGCTGTTGATCGGCACACCCAGTACCTTCGCCGCCTGGCTGACGGTGATGTCCAACGCCAAACCGCCGACGAATCCGACAAGGATCGGTTTCGACAAGAAATCGGCCAAGAAACCGAGCTTGAACACAGCGCACAACAGAAACATCACACCGCCGAGAATCGCTTGTGCAGCAGCCATCTGGGTGTAGTTTCCACTCCCTGCCGCACCCATACCCATCAACGACGATGCGACCATCGCAGCCGCCGCAGCATCTGGCGAGGCCACGACTTGACGTGAAGAAACGAGCAACGCGAAACCTACCGTCGGCACGATCAATGCATAAAGCCCTGCAGTCGCAGGCAAGCCCGCTATTTGCGCGTATCCGATGTTCAGCGGAACGGATATTGCGAGCAATGTGATCCCAGCAGAGAACTCTCTCAGCCAGTTACTTCTGGTCAAACCCACGACGGGGAGACGCACGAGGTTCTCCTGTCCTGAGTATCGGAGTTAGATGTTCGTCACGGCAGTGCGATGCCAGCGAGCGTTTGTGAACAACGCAATCTTGATGTCCGGCTTCTCGAAGCCGCTCGTTTCGCACTTTTCATGGCATCGGCCGCCTCGAATTTACCGTTTCGACGATCTCCGAACATCACCCCACTGGGGTGAAAATTCCAGGTCGTTGAAACCGCCGCAAGGCCTCTCTGTCCACGGTGAACCCATCTTGCACACACAGAACAAGCAGACGACACTGCGTGCGCGTCCAACTTTTCTGCAGGGGCGCTTTGTTCCGGCGAACGAGTTCAACTTTTCGATGTCACGATCCGCTTCACCAATCAGCCACACAGGTCCGGTTCGGGTGATCACCCGAACACAGCTATCAACTATGTTCACTTATCGGTACTTACAGGACGTCACGTCCACCGACGGTTACGGATCACATATGGACACATCACTTCGGAAACGAGAGATCATTCGGCGCACAATCGATGACCACCTCGTCGCGATGCGGGCGTCACAACCATGGAATGCCACATTTCACGTGATTCACGACTTGATTCATATCGGGATCATCGATCGCGCGATGACGTTGGCTGCACAGTCCTTTACCTCGATTCTGCCCGTCATGATGGCGCTGTCCACCCTCGGGCTGACCGATGTCGTTCCAGGCATGGGCGGTAACGGAATTTCCGCGGTGCTCAAGCACTCCCCGACACCGTCTGTTGCTTTGGGGTTCGTTGGTGTTCTGCTGCTGATGGTCAGCGCGACGTCATATGCCAGAGCTCTCGGTCGATGCCACGCAAAGATATGGCACGTAACAACATTGACTTATCGACAAGCCTGGAGATGGCTGGCCACAATTCTAATCGTCGTCGGGGGGTCGCTCGCCGTCGTCGTGAGCTACTCGCTGTCCGTTGACGACACAACGGCACGAGTCATGGCACTCATTCTTCAATCCGTTATCTGGTGGTCTGTCTGGTCCAGTGTTCCTGCGATTTTGGTGCCTTATTACTTCAGCAGAGCAACCCTCTTCGCCTGCGGCGGTATCACGTCCATAGGTCTGATCACCCTCCAACTCGCAACACCGTTGGTGGTCCCGAGATTGATCGAAACCTCGGGACAACAATTTGGTGTGTTGGGAGTAATGGTCACACTTGTCGGTTGGTTGTTCGCCTTTTCTGTTGTCGTGATCGGCGCACCTGCTCTCGTGAAGTCACTGCAGGAGTCCCGGACTTGCGACGTGAGTCCTCGGAGATTTCCCGATCCTCGCGCTCTGCGCAGCGTGTAACGAGCCGGCGCCACCTCATGCACCGCAAGGAGCTCTCGATGGTGGTGCCGCCAGATGTTGCGGGACCGCCAGCGCGAAGAGTGGAAGTTCAGCCGCGGCTGACTCTGTCTGTGTATTTTTCGCCGGGACGGAATAACGTGCTTCGAGCGAGAGCGGTTGGTCAACTCGAAGACCCGCGGGGCACAGATTTCGGTGACATCGACCGAATATTTTAAGAGCGTGGCCCGTGTCTTCCCGCCGTTGGTCGATCTGTGGGACTACTTTATCCGCCGAGAGGGTGGGCACTGGTTTCATGGGTTTCGTGCGCGGCGTGAGTGCATCACGCCGCGCACGAAACCTAACTTCCGCCAAGCGAGCCGGATCCGAGTGATCCCGATCCGGGGATAGGAGGTTCTGGTGTTTCAGGATCTACCGGATACGGCTCGGAGTCGGGTGAATCACCGTCGACAGTGAGCAGAAGGGCGCTGGCAGGCTCGCCGGCTGCCGCGTCGACGACGATTGCTCGGGTGAAGGTTTCACCGTCACCGCGCCTCAAGACGAGTGTGTGCTGGCCGGGCGGGGTGCTGGCTGGGATGGTGATGGTGCCAGCGGCAAAGCCGTCGTCTCCGATCTCGAAGCTTCCGAGATCGGTGGGTGCCGAGTACATGAAGACGTTGACAATCTTCGACACTCCCGTCGAGACTCCGCTTTTCGCCGTGTAAACGATGTCGATCTTCTGTCCTGGGCGGGTCGAGTACTGCCGGTCGAGGTCGGTGCTCGTGCCGGGTTGGGTACTGACGGTGTGGGTGTTCAGTGGTCGACCGAGGGCTTGGAGAGCTGAGTTCGCGGCACAGATGGTGGTGAACTGTTGCAGGCTCGTGTAAGGGCAGGCGATGTCACTGAGTTCGTACGAAGTGTGGATTCTGGCGCCGAGGCCGTTCTGCGGGTTGATGCCGATGAACGTGGTCGGGTCGCTGAGTCCGTCGGCGAAGGATGCGTCGCATACCAGGTCACCTGGCCGGCAGATGGATGTGACGACGCCGGGGTGTGCGTTGACGAAAGCGTCGGTTCCCGGTTTCCTCGTGTGTACCAGCGCCCCTGCAGTATTCGCGCCGCCGATGTTCTCGGGTCCGGAGGCCCTGTGGACGGGCGAGGCGATCAGGACGGTCTTCGTCACCAGCGCTGCGAGCGCCGGATCGTTGTCATTGATCCAGGCCAGTGCGTCTTCGATGACGTGCGCCCCTTGCGAATAGCCGGACAATATCACCTTCGGAAGCTCTGCGCCGCAGTAGGACTTGAGGCGACTCAGTACCGTATGCACGCCTGCGGCGCCGAGGTCGACCGAGGACCTGTAGTTGATCGGATAGTCGAGGGCCCCGATCTCAACTTCCACGGCAGGGTAGGCGATGCCCAGAGGAACGAACGTGTCACGGGAGCTCTTGCCGACATACCCCGACACTGCTCCGACCGGGGTGCCTATGCCTCGATTGGGGCGGTCGGCGCCGTAGAAGAACAGCCCGAATTCGTCGGCGAGTTGTTGGACCATTCCCGAGGGGTGGGAGCCGTTCGCATCTCCGTCACCGGAGCCTGGTTGCGGATCTTCACCTGAGCCCCGGACGCCGAGGAAGTAGGTCGTGCCTGCGCACCCATTGGACGGCGGCGCTCCGACCTGCACCGGGGTCAGTCGGTCCTGGGTGCTGCCCTCGCCTAGCTGACCGGAACTGCCTGACCCCCAGCAGTAGGCGTCGCCGCCGGTAACGACGGCGCACGTGTGCTGGTATCGGCCGGCGGTGATGTCGGTGACGCCGGTGATCTCGGCGACCTGCACCGGGGACCACCGGTCTTGGGTGCTGCCGTCGCCCAATTCGCCGTTGCTGCCCGAGCCCCAGCAGCGGGCGATGCCTGCGGTGATGGCGCAGTTGTGAAAGGCGCCGGCGGTGATGTCGGTGACGCCGGTGATCCCCGATACCTGCACCGGAGTCAACGCGACCTGGGTGCTTCCGTCACCGAGCTGGCCGGAATTCCCTGTTCCCCAGCAGCGGGCAATGCCGCCTGTAACGATGGCGCAGGTGTGGCTGAGGCCGGCGGTGATGTCGATGGCACCGGTGACTCCGGCGACCTGCACCGGGCTCGGTTCGATCCAGTCGCCGGCACGCACTTGGCTTCCGCTGTTGTATCCCCAACAGCGCACGGTGCCGCCGGTGGTGATCACGCAGGTGTGAGACCAGCCGACGGTGATGGCGACGGCGCCGGTGATCCCGGGCACCTGCACCGGGGTCAGATGTTCCTGGCCAGCTCCGAGATAGTCGGAAGGGTCAGCGGTTCCGTCCCCGAGCCGACCGTAATTGCCTGATCCCCAGCAGTAGACGTCACCGCCGCCTGCGATTGCGCAGGTATGAACGACACCAGCTGCTATCGAGGTGGCGCCGGTGATTCCCGCGACCTGCACCGGGGCCCACCGGTTCATTTTGGCTCCGTCACCCAACTGGCCGTTATCGCCTGATCCCCAGCAGTAGACGGCGCCGCCGCCGGCGATGGCGCAGTTGTGGTCGTAGCCCACCGTGAGGGCAGTGACGCCGCTGATTCCAGCGACCTGGACCGGCGTGTTCGACTGGCTTTGGAAGATTCCCGCCCCCAACTGACCCTGAGCATTGGTCCCCCAGCAGTAGACGGTGCCTATCTCAGCGATCGCGCAGGTATGTCCTTCCCCGGCTGCAATCGCAGTGACCGGGGGTAGCGAATCGCTCGCTCCGGGATCAGCATTCGCTGCGGGCCCACCTACTACGCCGGGGGCGATGACCAACATGGTGGTCAAGAACAGGGCAGCGCCGAGCACAACCAAAAGCCGTGGCACTCGTGCAGTGCGCAGTCGTCCGCGAGGAGACAGGGTCATTGCTACTCCGTAGATGTCAGGGGTAGATCGGGTAGTCCTGCAAGAGTCGGCTCCGAGAGGTGGGTACAAGCCACATCGGCGCTTCCCCACTTTGCCCACGGCGGTGCGTCGGTCTTGGCCGTCGTATAGACCAAAGGCAGACCAGTTGGGTTCGTCTAGGACGAATTAATACAGTACTTTGAGAGCGCTCGCGTGCCGTGCCCCCAAAAATGGGGGCACGGCACGAAGATTCTGAGCGAGCACACGGTGCATGGTGTTGGCGAAAACACCAGGTTCAGGCCGTCATATAGCTGAATTACCTGCTTCAGACATGCGAAGACGGGTGTGCTGTGGAGAGAATCCGCGAGGGTCTTACGGTCATGCGCGGTATCCGTGGGCCATGTCCAACCGAGTTCATCGCGGGTAGACACTCCGAAGCTTCGAAGCAAGCAAGGACATTCCGAGAAACCTCCTTGCTAGACGGAACGCTTCTGTCCGCAATCCCGAAAACGGTCTTGGTCTCAACAGGTCAACGCATCACCGACGATAACGGATCAACCCCAGAAGGTCGGCGAGTGGAACAGTGCCGATCGCTGGGGTCATCGGTCGAATGGTCTACCAGCGCAACAACAACGTCAAACGCGTAGGACAAGCGTTCAACCCGACGGAACTGTTCAGCAAGTACTCCGTGTTCCGCCGCGACCGCACGATACGAGTTATCAAAGTCCCCGGCCTATGCAGCTGAAAAGCCGAGACTTAGCCAGTGGACGACAGCGGCGCGCGGGTTTCTGTCCCCGGGTGCGCGGTGCACGTCAGCACGGCGACGCCCGGTTCTTCGCGGCAAGGCTAGGGCGCAGTTCCATCCTGTCGATCCGCCGGGCAGGTGGCTCCGTTGCTGGGCGACGGCCAGACTCCGACGCAACAGCGACGGGCCTCATCCTGAGCGGTGATCGGCAAGGATCATGGCAGGAGGTCGAGGTAGTGGGAACGGGCTTTCATGGCGTGGATGAGCAGTTCGTTTCCGCTGTCGAAGCGCAGGACGACTAGTTCGAGGAGGCGGCCGTCAGGGTCGAAGCCCAGCCGGAATTGGCGCGCGGGGTTGTCGTCGTCCAGATCTGCGATATACACGTGGTGCTCTGCCGCGTAGATCCCGGCCTTTTCGTTGATTCCGTGTTTGAGTGCGGATTTATGTGCCTTCACGCGACCTGGGTCCAGGCGCGCACCGCTTCTCGGATCGCTTCGGATCGGGAGACGTGTTCCTGCTCTGCGCGCGCGTTCAACGCCTCGAGCAGTGCGGCGTCCATACGTACGGGCACTACGGCCCCGGGGCCGACCCCGACGGTGGGTCGGCCGCGCTTGCGTAACTTTTCGACGTCGTAGCCGGTCTCGGCTTCGTCTGCCCATTCTTCGATCATGTCGTCGGTGACAGGCTGTCCGTTGATCGCTTCGTGAGTCATGGATATTAGTGTAATACGAAATTCTTGATCAGGGACGTTTCTGGATCCCGCTGCCGGTCGTCACACGCCCGCGCTCTACATGTCCGGATACCGCGGCGGGATCCAAAGTTTCTGGCGAAAATGCACGATAGCCAATACCGAGATATTCCGACAGGCCACCGAAGAAGTTACGGCGGGTACAGATCCCGAGACCGTCGCCACGCGCATCAAAAGGAAAGCCAGATTCGCCAACTCCCTCTTCGAACAGGCGATGAACTATCGATACATCACCCAGTCGGGAGACTCGTCCCGCTTGATTTCCGCAAGTCAGACCGGATGGATCAACATCACCGTTCATCCCCACACGGTAATTGCGGTGAACCCGTAACCAACGACGGGGAAATAAAATGCACGATGCAGTTTGCTGACAGCTTCTGACGATGGGTTTTCCGGTGTTGAGACAGAGCACGATGATGTAGACGTTGAACGCTCAGCCGATTCCCTCGCCGTACGGCCACTGGTTCAGATGCGGGGCCGTTCCGTCGAAGATCGACCGCAGAGCGCACGAACTCGCCAACCGGTATCCGATGGGGCAGCCATCTGGTCGGACACCACGGCACTCGTCGACTCCCTCGGATGATTCTCAGAAGTGTTCAGCCATACCGATACCCACAGGGCTCTCGGACAGTGCCTCGCGTGCAGCGAAGCCGACGCCCTCACCACACTCCTCACGCTCACAGGCCGCGCCGACGGAGCACAATTGCTCATCGAACACCACGGACGAGGCGACGAACCGGACGAGAACCACTATCGGAAGTCGGTCCGAGCAGGGGAGGGAACACCTAAAGCCCAGTGATCCGGATCATGTTAATAGGTTCGTATTAACCAGTTAAAAACGGTAGAAACAGGTTAATTGGATTGCAATTAACCTATGACTAACGCCGAAGACATCACCCGCGGATTAACTCTCAAGTCTACCGCAGTGCCCACCATAGAGATTGCACCCACGCCGGAATCACCTCACGCGCAACCTGACTGATTCTCGTCGGAGTCCTCGACTGCACCGAGTGCATCACCGGAAAAGAATGGCCACCCACGTCAGTATCGATCGTGTAAGCAGTATTCGCTGGGAGTTACTACAAGGATACCGGGCCGTTGCTTTTCGTTTGCCTGCTCACTGGATTCCGGCAGATCGCTGAAGTGGATTTTGTTGCAGCATTTGATTTCCCGGTCTTGTGACCATTGGCGAAGAAACACCGGTTGGATCAGTGATTCCCAAGAACAGCACATTTAACCTTACAGTTCTGTTGGAAATGCGGAGCTGGACTCGTGTCGCTAGCTGAGCATCATGCGGCCGTGTGTCAGTACAGGTACATCGCCGCGCTCCGGGCAGGTGGCGAAGAACCAAAGCGTAGAGCCCTCGTTCCAGACCGAGATTCGTAGGCTGTGACCGGGCAACACATAGCTGGAGAAACGAGCATTGAAACTGCCTACCCGTGCGGTATTCCCACCTAGTATCTCGTCCACCAGTGCTTTGCAGACAATCCCGTATGTCGCCAATCCGTGCAGGGTGGGCCGCTCGAAGCCTGCCTGCCGAGCGAATATTGGATCCACATGTAGTGGATTCCTCCCACCATTCAGTCGGTACAGCAGGGCTTGATCCGGACGGGTTGTTCGATGGATGACCATATCTGGTGCGCGGTCGGGCAATACTGTTGGCGTTTCGGTCGACGGGGTCTTCTTGCCCTGCCCGCCTTCGTCTTTGGCCCATATGCTTGTTCTACTGGTCCAGTAGGGCTCTCCGCTCGCTGTCATTGCGAGGGATTCCATTTCGATGACGGCGGCGTTTCCTCGATCCGACACGTTTATCATGCGCGTTGTAATCATGGCGGAGTCTCCGGGAGCGACTGGACGGTGAATAACCAATTTCTGGCCTGCATGCAGGAGTTTCGCGGGCGCCACGTCGATTCCTGGTAGCGCCGTCGTATTCGGAGTGCTCGGCGCCGAGACCCCTTTTCCTGCAACCATTGCGAACGTGGGAAGTACCTGCAGGTTTCGCTCGTAGACCCAGCGTTGTTCGGTGAGGTCGGTTGGATCAGATCCTGCGCCTATGCTCAGGTGGTACAGCAAAACGTCCCGTTTGGTCCATTGCAGGCGCTGCACGGTGGGTTTCACCGAAAGTGCGGCTGCGACGTCGATCGGCATCAGATCACCTTTGCGGACCGTAGTTCGGTGAGGTCCTCGTCATTGAATCCGAGCAGGGTTCGGTAGATTTCGTCCGTGTGGGCGCCCAATGCGCATCCGAGCGTTTCGATGCGACCCGGCGTCTCGCTGAAGTGCGGTAGCGGTGCAACCATCGAAATTTCGCCGAAATCTGGATCCTCGACATCGACGATGGTGCCCCGCTCGCGGTAGTGGGGGTTGCTGGCGATGTCGGCGACGTTCATGAGGGGAGATGCAGGAATGCCTACCGCACTGAGGATCTCGGTTGCTTCATCGGCATTCTTCTCTGCTGCCCACTCGCCGATGATCTTGTAGAGGTATTCGGGGTTCTCCGCGCGCGCGGCGCGCGTAGCGAAGCGCGGGTCGTCGGCAAGATCGGGTCGGCCCAAGACCTGTGCGAGGCGGCGGAACAGCGGATCGGTTCCCGCGTGCACAGCAATCCGGCGGCCGTCTGCAGTATCGAAGTCACTCGCCGGAACCAATGCCGGATTACGGTTACCGCTTCGCTCCCGGGTCATGCCATTCGAGGAGTAGGACAGCAGCGCATCCTCACTGGCCCGGAACCCTGCCTCGTAGAGTGAGGAGTCGATGATTTGCCCCCGTCCACCGTTGGCGTCTCGGTGGTACAGGGCAGTCACTGTGGCGAAAGCTGTCAGGTAGGCGGCCATATAGTCGATCATCGCGAATCCTGTTCGCACCGGCGGGCGGTCGGGTTCACCGCTCACATAGGTGAGCCCGGAGAATGCGCTGGCGATCCTGTCGAATGCACCCCGATCTCGATAAGGTCCGGTCAGACCGTAGCCGGTGACGAAGACGAAGACGCCGTGCGGATTGACTGCTTGCATCGACTCGGGGGACAGTCCCCATTTTTCGAGCGTGGGCAGGCGGTGGTTGCTGACGACCACGTCGAAATGGGGGATGAGTTCACGCAAAATTTGCTGCCCTCGGGCCTGTCTCAGATCGAGGGTGACGGACTTTTTGTTTCGCCCCTCCTGCGCCCACTGCAGTGAGCGCTTTCCCGGGGTGCCGGAATTTCCACGGAGGAAGTCGCCCGCGGTCGGCTCCTCGACCTTGACGACCTCGGCGCCGAAGTCGGCAAGGAATGTAGTGGCGACGGGTGCCGCGATAACCGAGGAGATGTCCAGGACCCGGATGCCTTCAAGGGGTAGTTCAGCCATGTTCTTCAGCGTCCTTCGATGTCGTGCCGTGAGTGGGATTTTGTCGTCAGGTGTCTCGGATGGGCTCTCGGCTCGGCGGGTGGGGCCGAGTTAATGCGCCCACGAAGCTGCGTTCGCAACCGGTTCTCGAGTCGTCTGAAAGCCATTGGCGGGATGTTCTTCGTCGGCGTAGCCGAACGAGATTGCGCAGACGATCTTGCGGTTGTTGTCCAGTCCCAAGAATTCGCGGATGAACTCGGCGTAGCCGGCCAGCGCTGCCTGAGGAATGCAGGCGACACCGAGGCTCTCCGCTGCGAGCAGGAATGTCCCGACATAGAGTCCGCAGTCCACCGCGCCGTACACACCGAGGGCGTCCTCAGTGGTTATCACTGCGACGTGAGGGGCTCCGAAAAATTCGAAGTTCTTCATCGCTTGTCCTACTGACGCGACACGGTCACCTGGCTCGATGCCCAGAGCGCCGTAGAGCTGGGCCGCACAGTGTCGTCGCCGGGCGCGATACTCACCTTCGTATGCATGTGGGAACGGAAAGTCCGGTTGATGTGGTCCACTACGCACGTGTTGGACTAAGCCACGCCGAAAACGCTCGGTAGCGTCTTTGCTTGTGATGGTGGCGTGCCAAGGTTGGGTGTTGCACCAGGATGGCGACTTCTGTGCCATCTCGAGAATTCGCTCGACGATATCGGTGGGAACTGTCTCCGGGCGAAAGGCGCGGCAGCTTCGTCGGTCCTGCAGAATCGCGTCCAGGACTTCGGGACGTCCCGTGGTGTGGAGCTCTGAATCAGGCACTGAGCCAAGCCTTTCCAAAAAGCATGATGGAGTCCATGCTTGGTTCGATACCGTGAACGCCGGCCGCCCACAGAGTGAAAGTCGGCGCCGCGCCGAGTGTGACGAACGGGACGGTCTCGTTCACCAGGCCCTGAAGTTCTTCGAGCAATTCTCGACGTGCATCCGAGTCTGCATCTGTTGTCTGAAGTTGAGAGAGCAAGGCGTCCATGCGTGGGTTCGAATATCCCAGGTAGTTATTGTTGGACGTACTATTCAGTGCTGATGTCAGTTTGTTGACGGGTGCGGCAGCGGGCAAGCTGATGCCGGAATAGCTGATGTCGTAGTCGTGCGCGACGTTGAGTCTTTTGGTTACATCGCCGGCGCTGTTCTCCAGCTCCAGTGTGACTGTGAAGCCCACCGCTTGGAGCATGGACTGCACCGCGAGTGCAGTGGTCTGCGATTTCGCTGCGGCGATGCCCAGAAACGATAAGTGTCCGTCGTATCCGTCGCTCTTTGCCTCGTCGAGGAGTCGTTTCGCAGCCTCTGGGTTGTAATCCAGTCCGCTGACTTCACCGTGCAGCGGGGACCACTCGGGGAAGATCGAGGATCCGGGCAGGCCAGCGCCTTTGTCAACGCGTTCGTTGAAAGTGTCCAAATTGACGGCGTGAGCAATGGCTTGACGCACGCGAACATCGGCACCGGGGCGACCTGGACGGTTGTTGATCATGACGACGCTGGCGAGGGGCACCGTCTCGATATATCCGGGATAACCCTCCGTCCGGGCGCGCTGTACCGCCTCAGAGGAACGGATGAATCCAACTTGGACATCGTTCACATTGAGGGCCTCAATCTTTTCCGTATCTCCGGTCAACCCGACGAAGCGCAGAGCATCCAGATATGGCTTTCCGCCCCAATAGTCCGGTCTTGCCTTGAGTCGGAGTTCCTCATTTGGCCTGAATTGGTCAATTGTGAAGGGTCCAGCTCCGATGGGAGTGAATTGCTCACCCGCGACAGAGCTCGCGGAGACGACCATGCCGTAACCGCTGGCGAGTGTTGCGGGAAACTCTGTCCACGGCTGTTTCAGCGTGAACGTGATCGAGCGAGGTCCCGAGGTTTCCGCGGACGCGACATTCGACTTCCATAGTTGGCTTCCGGGGCCGTTTGCGTTGGTGTATCGGTCGATGCTCGACATCACCGCGGCTGCAGTCACATCATTTCCGTCGCTGAACGTAACCTCGTCGCGTAGTTGCAGGACCCACTGCAACCCATCCGATGACACAGTCAAAGACTCGGCCAAGTGTGGGACGAACGTGCCGGAAGTGGGCTCATAGCGCATCAGAACGTCGTAGATAGCCGCCATTTCATTGCCACCGGTCGCGCCCAGCGCCGGGGTCTTAGCCGGGTCGAGGTTGGTGACATTGGAATAGGCGGCCATCGTCACGGTGCCGCCGCCGGTGGGTTCGGTGGATGTTTGCTGCCCGCCGACGATCCCATTATCGACAGCTCCCGTAGGCGTTTCCGTCAGATCCGCGCCGCTGGAGTCGCACGAGGCCAAGAGTGTCATCGTCAGCAGGGCGATGCCGATCATCAATCGAGTGGATCGAGCACCGCTTCGTCGAAGCGGCAAGAACACGCGCATGGATCCTCCAGCCTGTGAACTAGCATAATGTTACTAACGAAACGCTAGCAGCAATGGGGTTCCATCACAAGGATTTTCGACCACTCGGTTCAGGGGTCAAGACCAGGCTCGCGAACTGTTAGCGTTGTTTCGATCCAGAGGAGGGGCGATGACCGAATTACCGAAGTCTGAGGACAACCGTGGCTCGCGCAGGTCTCGCGACCGGAAGGCAACTGAACAACGGATGCTCGATGCGGTGACACGACTGCTCGAGCGCGACGGTGTGCTGGCGGGCATCAACCTCCGGGAGGTGGCGGACGAGGCCGGTGTCAATCGCGGCCAGGTCTACCAGTATTTCGGTTCGAGAAGAGGTCTACTTCGTGCTGCAATTGCCCAGCACAGCTGGGGAGAAGCCGCGATTTTCCAGGCCGACCGCGCGCTACCGTTCACACAGAGGCGCGCGCGTGTGCTGGAAGAGACGATCCGTGCACAAGAAGCTTTGCAGCTTACCGCGCTTCTCGTGCTCGACGGAGATCCTGATGTACGACTGTTCCCTCAGCTGGATCGCAGCAAGGCCGATCTCGAGCGCGATCAGAAAGAGGGGGATCTGCACCCCGATCTTGATCCGGTCGCAGCCCATGTCATGACTGCCGCAATGAACTACGGCTACACCATCTTTCGTGAGCAGATGAGTCGCGAGACAGGTATTCCGGTAGAACAGCTCGACGAGCGCGTCACTGAGGTGGCAGTCCGTATGCTCACGGGTCTGTCAAAATGAGCGACTGCGCATTCTCCCATTATCCGGGAGCCGCTAAAGATCGTGAGTCACTGCTCATGCCGACCCAATTCGCAAATATCCTGCTTGTCTGCCAGGCACTGGTGCCGGTGTGAGCCACTCCAGCTGATCGAACCTTTCCGCACCCCGGTCGGTGAGGAGAGACATGTCAATTCCAAGGATGAGCGGATTCCAAAATTGGGGCCGCTCGATGTGAGAGCGACCCCAAATGCTTTGTGATTCAGGAAATATGCTTGACGCTGATGACGCGGGTTTGTAAGAAATCCTCGATGCCCGCGAGACCGCCTTCTCTGCCGAAGCCGCTGGACTTGGTACCGCCAAACGGCAACTCGACCTCCAACGCGTTGTGCTGGTTGACCCACACCGATCCGGCGTCTATCCGCTCGGCGACTGCGGTCGCCGCAGCTTCGTCAGCACCCCATACCGATGCTCCGAGCCCGAATTCCTGGGCATTGACCGTCGCGATCACCTCGTCCAGGCTGCTGTAGGCGACTACGGGGAAGACCGGACCGAACTGCTCCAACGCCACGATTTCGGCGGAATCGTCGACGCCGCAGACCAATGTCGGTTCGAGGAAATAGCCCGGCAGGTCGGTGCCGGGTTTTCCGCCGGCCACGATCGTGGCACCACCGGCCACTGCCTTGTCGAGCAGTCCCTGCACGAAGGCGAGTTGCGCCTTGCTGTGAAGAGGCCCCATCCCCGTACCGGGTGCGAGTCCGTCACCCACGGTGAGCCTGGCCATGAGTTCGGAGAAGATCCGACAAAACTCGTCCACCTTGCCTTCCGGTACATAAGCACGTTTGGGTGCGACGCACATCTGTCCGGCATTGAAGAAGGCCGAGTTCACGAGAAATTGTGCAGTGGAAGCGATATCGGCGTCATCAAGCACGATCGCCGGATCGTTGCCACCCAGTTCGAGAGTGACCGGTGTGATGGCCTCGGCTGCTTGTTTCATGATCAACTTGCCGACTCCGGTGGATCCGGTGAAGGTGACCTTGCGAATCAACGGGTGTTCGACGAGTGCTTTACCGATGGCCGGCCCGCCGTGGACGACCTGAATCACGCCCTCCGGCAGAATCGCGGCAAGGACCTCGACGACCTTGTCCACCACAAGGGAGACGGACTCGGCCGGCTTCACGACGACGGTGTTACCGGCGGCGAGCGCTGGTGCGATCTTCGCGACCATCAGAAAGACCGGGAAATTCCACGGCACGATAGCGGCGACAACCCCGAGTGGCACCCGCTGTATCCGGGCGGTTCGTCCCACGACGTCGGGTCCGAATTCCTCGTCAGCCCAATCGATCTGAGCCGCGTGCGTGAAGTTTTTCGCGCTGACCCACATCTCGCCGCCGGCTTCGATGGCCGTCTTGCCCTGTTCCTTCACCAGCAGGGGCACGATCTCGGCGCTCCTGCGTGTCAGCTCGAGAGCGCAGGAGTGCAGCAACTCTTGCCGGTATGTGCGGTCGGTTTTCCACTGTGCGAAGGCTGAGTCCGCGTTCCGGACGGCCTGATCCAGCTCCTCCTCGGTCGTGATCGGAATACGCCCGATCTCTTCGAGCGTGGCGGGATTGATCGATACGAGTTCGTTCATCGTCTGTTCTCTCATCGTCGTGACTCTCATCGTGTGCCAGTGGCTCAGTGTCCGAGCCACTGCGGCGGGCGCTTCTCGAAGAAAGCACTGATGCCTTCCTTCATGTCGTCCGATGCGAGGAAGACCTCGATCGCTCGTTCGGTGGCCTGCCATCCGAGTGCGTCCTCGTCGGCGGTCAGGGTGCGTAGCGCACGCAGGCTCTCGCCTACCGACATCGGGGACGAGAGGCAGATGTCTTCGGCGAGCGCCATGGCCCGCTCGAGCGCGCATCCAGGCTGGGCCACCTCGTTGACCAGTCCGAGTTGGTAGGCCCGGTCCGAGTCCAGCGTGCGGCCCGAGATGAGGAGTTCTCGCGCGATGTTCGGTGGCAATGCCCGCGCGGCCCGGAAGAGTGCGCCCGATGTGGCGACGAGTCCGCGGCGGGTCTCGGGGAGGCCGAAACTCGCTGTACGGGAGGCTATGAGCGCATCGCAGGCGAGCGCGATTTCGAATCCTCCGCCGAGGGCCGGGCCCTCGACGGCGGCGATCAGGGGGGTGCTCCGCTCCCGTCGGATGATCCCGTACTCGCCACCGCGCTCGGTTTTCAGGTCGGCGCCCGCGCTCAGGTCGGTGCCTGCACTGAAGATCGTCGTTGTCCCCGTGATGATTCCGGCCCACAGTGCCGGATCGTCGTCGAGTCGGTTGAGGGCTTCGTCGATTCCCTCGGCCATGGTGCGGTCGATCGCGTTGCGTTTGTTCTCCCGATCGAGGCGGATGATCAGGATCCTGCCGTGCTGTTCTTGGATTACGCTCATGCGCCTACCACCTCAGCGACGGTAGCGCGAGCCCAGCGGTAGTCCGCCTTTCCGGCGGGAGAGCGCACGATGGCGGGAACGACGACGATCGAACGCGGGATTTTGTACCCGGCGATCGAGGCCCGGCAATGTTCGGCGATCTCATCGGTGTCGATATCTTCGAAGCCCTCGCGAAGTTGCACCACAGCCGAGACTTGTTCGCCGAATCGGGCGTTCGGTGTGCCGGCGACGACTGCATCCATCACGGCGTGATGACTCTTGACGGCAGCTTCGACCTCTTCGGGGAACACCTTCTCGCCGCCGGTGTTGATGCACACCGAGCCGCGGCCGAGCAGCACGATCGAGCCGTCCGGTTCGACCCGGCCCATGTCTCCGAGGATCGACATCCGCACCCCGTCGACCACGGGGAAGGTCTCTGCGGTCTTCTCCGGCTCGTTGAAGTACCCGAGTGGTACGTGTCCGACGCGGGCAATGTATCCGAGCATGCCGGAGCCGGGCTCGATCGGACGCAGTTTTTCATCCACGACCAGCATGTCGGGGTTGCCCACGACGCGCATGTTGCCGTCCGCGTCGATCTCGAGTGTGCCGTCCACCCCGGATTCCGATGCTCCGAATCCGTCGCGCAAGAACAGGTTCGGCATCAGTTCGAGAAGCTGGTTCTTCGAGCTGCGTGACCACAGTGCCCCGCCGGAGCTGACAAGTGTCAGCGAGGTGAGGTCGTAGTCGGAGCCGTGGCGGGCTATCGCATCGGTGAACGGACGTGCCATCGCGTCACCGACGACCGTGATGCAGGACAGTTGCTCGTCCTGAATGAGACGGAGCGCTTCGACTGGTTCGAAGCTGCGCATGAGAACCTGTTTTGCGCCGCTGAAGAAGCCGCTGAACACCGAGTAGACCGCGGCTCCGTGCATGAGCGGTGCCGGGAGCAGAAACGCCATGGGGTGGGAGTTGGCTGCGACAGCGTCGGCGAGGTCGGCGGTGTTGGTGAAGGCGGCACCTCCGTGGTTTCCACCGGCGAGTGCGGCCATGAAGAAGTCCTCGTGTCGCCACACCACTCCCTTCGGCATTCCGGTTGTGCCCCCGGTGTAGATGACGAATCTGTCGTCATCGCTGCGTGGGCCGAAGTCCCGGTCCGTCGAGTGGGTCCGCATCGCGTCGTCGAAGTCATTGAGAGGCAAGGGTATCGACGTCGGGTCATCCACGTACCCGAAGACCAGGACGTTCTTGATGCCAGGGCAGGCGGGGAGGGTGCCGGCGATGATCGGAACGAATTCGCTGTCGACGATCAACGAGACGATCTGAGAGTTGTTGTAAAGGTATGTCAGCTCGTCTTCGGTGTACCGGTAGTTGATGTTGACCGGCACCGCCCGAATCTTGAGGCAGGCCAGCAGTGCCTCGACGAACTGGGTGCTGTTGCGCATGTGGATGCCGACGTGCTCACCCACCTGGACACCTTGCTTGGCGAGGTAGTGTGCGAGTCGGTTGGCCCGTTGGTCGAGCTGGGAGAACGTGCGACGCTCATCGCCGCAGACCAGTGCGGTGCGGTCGGGAAGTTTGTCGACAACGGCTTCGAAGAGGTCTGCAAGGTTCAACGACATGTGAGGGATCCTTCTCGAGTGGAACGAAGACGTGGGCAGCGGCGGGCCGTCAGCTCAGGACACCCAGTCCACGACTGTTCCGATGTCCGCCCGATCGGTGCGGAAGCCGTTGGCGGGGTGGGATTCGTCTGCATAGCCGAACGAGATCGAGCACACCACCTTGCGGTCGGAGGGAAGGTCGAAGAAGGTGCGAAGGTAAGGCGCGCTCCCGGCGAGAGCGGCCTGCGGAACAGCGGCGACACCGAGGCTGTGCGCGGCGAGCAGGAATGTGTTGATGTACAAGCCGCAGTCGATCGCGCCGTAAACTCCGAGTGCCTCGTCGGTGGTGATGATCGCGACGTGGGGTGCGTCGAACAGATCGAAGTTCTTCATGGTCTGCTCGGACGAGGCTTGGCGATCACCGGCCGCGATGCCCACGCTCGAATACAACTGCATTGCGCATTCCTTGCGGCGCGCACCGTACGCACCCCGGTACTCTGCTGGGAAAGGGAAGTCGGGCTCCTGCGGGGACGTTCGAACGTACTCGGCGAGTCCCTTCCGGAAGCGCTCGGTGCTTTCCCCTTCGGTGATCGAAACCTGCCAGGGCTGGGTGTTGCACCAGGAGGGAGTGCGCTGCGCCATCTCGAGGACCTGTTTGATCGTCTCACGCGGAACGGGGTCCGGTCGGAACCCTCGGCAGCTGCTGCGCGTCTCGAGTACGGACCGCAGATCGGTGTGGACAGGCAAGGTGGGTACTTCGGTCACGATGACACTCCTGTAGATGACTGGACGATCAGACGTCCGGAGATGGGGCGTTGGACCCGTTGTGAAATGTTCGACGCGGAAGCTGCGGCTTCCGACGGGTTCTTGAAGTGTTGCTGATTTCATCAGTAAGTTACTGGCGCAACAGAATTAGTTCTTCTAGATCAATCCTGGGGTGGGGATTCCCACGTAGTCGAGCGGTCAAATCGCTTATGAAAGGTCTTGTCCATGAGCACATCACAGATGACCCTGCGAAGCCCGAGGGCAATTCGAGAGTGCGATGACGAAACCGAGGGCGGCGACGATTCGCCCTCGGTTCGCCGCGATATTGTGTGAAGTGGCCGTTCCTTGTTGTTGCAGATTATCGGGAGAGGCCGACAGGCTTGTCGCCGACGATCGAAATCCGCTCCATCACACGGCGTGCCGGGTAGTAGTCGCTCGACGCGTAGTGCTGGCATGTCCGGTTGTCCCAGAAAGCGATGGTGTTCGGCTTCCAACGCAAACGAACCTGCAGTTCGGGGCGCATCAGGTGGCGGTACAGCAGGCGCAGCAACTCGTTCGACTCTTCCTCCGATACGCCCAGAATCCGTTGCGTAAAAGCGACATTGACGAAAAGAACGCGCCGGCCGGTCTCCGGGATCACTCGCACGACGGGGTGGTGTACCGGTGGGAAGTTCGGTCGGAGCTTCTCGATCGCTTCCTGTGGCATCCCGGAGCCGAACGATTTGATCCAGTCGTGTTCGGCTTCGAGGTGATCGATCCGGGCTTTGATGTCGTCGGGAAGTAGGTCGTATGCCGCGCCTGTGTCGGCCCAGAGTGTGTCGCCACCGACGGCGGGGATCTCGATGGCACGCAAAACTGCTGCGAACGAGGGGAATTCGTGCCACGTGACGTCGTTGTGCCAGATGTTTTCGGCGCCGACGGCGGCTGCGTCCTTGGCGAGGGTGGCGACGTCGACATCGCTTTGCCCTGGTTGGGTGTAGCGGTAGAACGGGTGCTGTTCGAGGGCGCCCCAGGCTTCGGCAAAGGCACGGTGGTCCGCGCGTTCGATGTTCTGGTCCCGGAAGAAGAGGACCTTCCATTCGAGCAGTGCGCGGCGCAGTTCGGCCATTACCTCGTCTGACAGGTCTCCGCCCAATCGTATTCCGGAGATTTCGGCCCCGATGGTCGGCGTCTGTGGTTCCAGCGAGAATAGTTCGTAGGGAAGGACTTCCATATTCGCTGCGGTCCGTGGCGCGATGATCGGCCCGAAGTAAGCGAGCGGATCGGTCGCAGTGGGTGCGGCAGTCGCCGGAAGTGCATATGTCATGAGGTCGCTCCTAAGGATTCGGTGGTAGTCGTCGAGATCGGTGCCTCGAGCATGGCTACGCAGGTATCGACGAGATCGGAGACGATCGCCGTGCTCTCTGCGGGGGTGCGATCAGCCGCTTCCTGCGCGGCGAGCATCGTCATGTTGTGCATGACGATGCTGTCGGTGCGCCAGAGCGCGATCGGGTGCGGGGCAGGACAGAGTTCGATCAGCAGGTCCCGCACGTGGTTGTAGCTTTCCGCTCTCAGGTGCTTCCGGATCAGGTCGGCGAGAGCCGGATTGAACAGGGCTTGGACGAGGAAGCGCCCATATCGGCTGCCGGGTCGGCCGAGGGTTTCCGCTGCGAGCGGCCGGACGAGGGCCTCGACGGCTTGTCGGATGGTCGGCGGGGCTCCCAAGCGTGTTATCTCGTTGAGCATTTCCTGTCGGCGGGTGTCGACGGGAGACATGCGGGCCTCGACCAGTGCCTCGATAAGACCGTCGTGAGAGCCGAAGTGGTACTTCGCTGCCGATTTGTTGGATTGGTTCGCCGCGAGCTGGACGCCAGTCAGCGTCAGTGCGTGCAATCCCTGTTCGGCGATGATCTGTTCGGCGGCCTCGATCATCGCCTGTCGAGACGTGGTCTGGGTCATACCTAGAGATTAAGGGGCACCCCTTAACATGTCAATGGCGCCTCACTGTCGAGAGCAGTTCTCCGCACATGGGGGCGTGGGTGTTCAGCTCATCCGAGCGGTTCTTCCCGGGGTGCCGGGGTCGCAGTCGGGACGTGGTCGCCTTCGCGCACTGGGTTGACGCCATCAGCGACATCGTCGAAACTGCCATCACCGATGGCGAACTTACCGACACACCCACCGCACACCGACTCGCATGGAACCCGTGCGCTGGCACCGTCGGAGCAGCCAACGCATCAGCAACCCTGCGAGAAGACATCGATCTCGCAACCTGCCTCGAAGACGTGGTAACAGCGCAGTTGCGCAATGCCTTCACGCCCGCCTGATCTAAAATATGGGCACTGAACTCAACATCAACCGGTCTAAATTAATTGCGGGACAACTAGACCGGCAACATCTGCACCATTGACTTAGCGACAGGATCCCACTTTCGAGTTCAGTTCTCGATCCGAGGGGGCCGGTCGCTAGCTTCCCGCTCGATCCGCGCAAGCTGGATATTGGTATACAACGACGAACGCTTCAAACCCGTGTTCTTACATAGCTTTTCGATCTTGAACTGGCCCGTCTCATAAATTTGCAGTAGATACACACGTTCCTCGGGTGAGAGCTTGTGCGGCCTCCCTTTCATCTTCCCAGCAGCTGTCGCGGCGGCAACAGCATCACGAGTACGGGAACGAATCAGATCTGACTCGAACTCCGCCATCAACGCAAGAATTCACGTGGGCGTCGCCGTTGCGGCAATGGTGGGTTTCACGTTTATAGATCCGGTGATTCCGGTGGTGCGGCAATAAACGATCCGCCAGATTTCGGGGATGCCGCGATACGACCTGCCTTCCGGCTGTTCATTCGCCTGGGGTGGGTCGCCCGAAACAGTGGCGGGTACAAAACACTTGTGCGTCGCGGTCGATGATTGAAGAAACGTCGGTTGGGGAAGGGGAGCGGAATGGCTACTTACAGAGTGATCAGTCCTGCAGGCGACGTCACCGCGACGCGCGACATCGAGAGCGCTGACGATGCGCATGCCTGGTTTGTGGATTCTCGCGCCGACAACTCGGAACTGGGATGGCGAATGGAAGTCCACCATGATGGCGAATGGTCGTTCTTCGACGACACCGAGGGCGCATCCAGCTGAGCAGTCGCGCGGCGGGAGTGACGAAGATGAGGAAGGACGTTCAAGCATGAGTCAATTACTGGCAGGGAAGAAAGTGGCATTCCTTGTGGCGACGGAGGGAGTCGAACAGGTCGAGTTGACAGATCCGTGGGATGCATTGGTTGCCGAACACGCTCAGCCGTCGATTGTTTCGACAGAATCCGGCACCATCCAGGCGTTCAACCATCTCGACAAAGCTGACGTCTTTGACGTGGACGCGGTGGTCGAGTCGGCGGAGTCGTCCGAATACGACGCTCTCGTCCTGCCCGGGGGCGTGGCCAACTCTGATTTTCTCCGCATGAATCCAGAAGCGGTGGCGTTCGTCCGGAGTTTCTTCGATGCAGGGAAGCCCGTCGCGGTAATCTGCCACGGACCGTGGACGCTGGTCGAAGCCGGCGTGGTGGCCGGTCGTACGCTGACGTCGTGGCCTAGTTTGCGTACCGATATCACGAACGCCGGCGGCACGTGGGTAGACGAGAAAGTCGTAGTCTGTACGTCTGGCCCGAATACGTTGATATCGAGCCGCAAGCCCGATGATTTGCCGGTGTTCTGTGCGAAACTGACCGACACGCTCAGCCAGTCCGAGGCGTCGTCGAGGACTCTCGAGGGAAGTTGACGAGGCAGGTAGACCGTGACTTCTGCACCGCCCGAACCAGATCCGGAGAATACTCTTGATCTGGAACCCGGAAGTGCCGAGTCCGTACTGGTGACCGGCAGCAGGCTCGACAACCAGGCATGGTGAATGCGATGGGAAGAGCCGGGCAGGACAGTAACTTGGCGCGCGTGCTGCTTGAGGTGGCATCGGGTAATCGAGACGCGTTCGCCGAGTTCTACGATCGCACCTGTGGCCGGGTTTACGGGCTGATCATCCACATGATCGATGATCATCGACGTAGCGAGGAAATCACACGCCAAACCTATGCCGAAGTTTGGGGGACTGCCAGCCGATACCGAGCCGAACGCGGTTCGCCGACGGCATGGGTCCTTCGGATCGCTCATCGACTGGCAGTGGCAGACATGCGGTCTCAGCAGCACGAACGCATCCAGCCGATTGCTGACGACTTCGCCGACGCGCAGGAGTCGCGTCGGCAGGGAGAGAATGTAACTCGTGAACATGAGATAACGCTGGAGTCGTTCTGGCCGACAGTGCAACATCGGGAGAGGAAGGATCTTTACCGGAGTTATTACCGTGCCATGACATCTCGGCAGATCGCTCAGGCCGACGACATCCCGGTGGAAGTGGTGAGATCGAGCATCAAAACAGCCCTACTGGCGGTCCACCTTCACTACGTCAGAACCTCGTCCCGCCCTATGTCGCATTGACGAAGCCAGAGTGGGAGCTTCCGTATGGCAAGCCATCTGGGTCATGTCAAGACAATTCACGTTTCTCGTGACAAATAGAGGTCAGAATGTGTTGGCAGAGTGCCGATGATGTGCATGAAGGCTCTCCCGTCACAATCGTGACGGGAAACCGTGCGGCGGTTTCGTTCAGTGTCCGTGGGCTAGGACTCGCGGACGGTACGTATGTTCCGGATAGTGCGACCATCGGCTGGCGGGCTCACTGTTCGTGTGGCTGGGAGGCTCCCGAACTCATCGAGCGTGTCAGCGACCCTCGATTACCTCGCCGCCGGGGTCAGGTCCTCGATCACTATGGTGGGCCGGCGTTACCGGAAACCGAGGACTGGTGCTATGCACAATGGCTCGATCACCTTCGCCAGGTTTCTGCCGAAATTTCGGTAGCGATGGAGAACGCGGGACAGTCCGCAGGGAAATAAGGCGATGGTTCGATCGCGGCATCGACGCTCGAAGGTGCCATGTTTCATCGATCGGCGAATTGGGCAGAAGGGGCGAGAATCGTTGCCCGCTCACATGCGCACACCGGTGAGTTCGGGCAACGGAGCCTGACAAGACTGCACTCTCTCCTATCGACGAGGGTACGCGCCTGATCGGTGGCTGACGACGAACCACCGATCAGGGCCTCAGATACTGCGTGTCAGCATGTTGGTCCTCGCTGGCACGCACGGCCCACCGATCGGATGCTCACAACACCAATCGGTGGGCCACCACGAACGCACAGCGTGCTACGGCTCGACTTTACGTGCGCTTTTCGGCCTCGTGGTCACACTCAACCGGACCCGCATGGTCCGCCTCCTGGACCACGGATCCAAGTGGCGGGCCAACTCTCGATCGGGCGTACTCGTGCTCGGTATGCATCGAGCCAGAACGCGCATCCGCGCGAACCTAGCATCGAACCGTGTTTTCTATTGAAGTATTATCGACATCTCGGTGAAACAAGCGCCGCGCGACGACGAGTACGCGCAGGACGCTCACCCGCAGTTCTGCTGCGGGATGGGACCGAAAATGGACGATTCATCAGCAAAGGCTGCCGCTGACACATCCGGTATCTCATCGTCCGGTCAGCCGCTCGCGGACGACATCTTCGAGTCGCCGGACAGATTCAGTGTGCAGGTGAGCGCGAGTGCATCCGAAAGACTGATTCAAACATTCTGTCAGCAGCTGGTGGCAACAATCGCGAGCGCCGACATGGCCGGCGTCGTGCTTGTTCCCGAACGCGGCACGAAACCTAAGACAGTGGCATGTACCGATGCCCGCGTTTTCGACATCGAACACGAGCAATACCGGATAAACGAGGGTCCGGGTGTGGAATCTGCCCGAACGGCCCAACCCGTGCGTGCAGACAATGACAGCGTGGTTCGCAAGTGGCCCGACTTCGCGCAGCGCGTCTCCGAGGTCGGTGTCGCCAGCTATCTCTCGGCCCCGTTGTTCATCGACGAGATTCACGTCGGGGTACTGGGCCTGTACAGCTTCGTCGATCACGGCTTCGACGAGATCGACGAGGTATTGCTGCAGGTGTTCATCGCCGCAGTGGAGGGTGCGGTGTGGAAGGCCAGGCGGGGAGAAGAATGGAAAACCGAAATTGCAGGCCTGCGGGCGGCGATGAAATCGCGCGGACACATCGAACAGGCCAAAGGAATGTTGATGGTCATGCATGCAATCACCGAGGACCAAGCATTCGAGATGTTGGCCGCGCAATCGCAGCGACAGAACATTCGCCTCACGACAGTGGCTGCTGAGATCATCCGAGCGTTGAGCGGACAAGCAGGAATCTAGATAACCGAGAACCTCGCTGCGAAAGAAGCGCGACAACCGGACGTGGTCTCACTGCCGCGCATAGTCCCCTGTTAAACGTGAAACTGGACGTAGACCCTAACCGAGTACGTTCAGCCGTTCGGCGAACTGCAACAGAAGGTCCATCGCCTCTGGGCTCAAACCGTGAGCGCGGAGAAGGAAGCGGCGAACGCCGTCGTCGTCAATCGCCGATATCGCCATGCGTTCGCGGTCTCGATTCTCGCCGCTGTCATCGCTGCGCTCGTAGGGCAGGTCGTAGAAGTACGAGAGCGGCACTGCGAAGTACTCGGCGATCCGTTCGATGTATCGCGGGGCTGGCCGCCGTCGGACACCATTACGAAGTTGAGGAAGATACGGAGCCGAAATCGGACAACCTTGATCGGTCAGTGCCTGCGCAACCATGGTGTTGGTTGTACGGACGGCCGAGCGGGCGACCAGCGCATTGAGCTGGCGGGCGAACACGTGATCGCTCCCCATCATGGCCCACCACCCATCCTAGAGTTAGCTACATAGTAGCTTTTGGTGGCGAAGGTGATGATCATGTCATGTCATGTCGTATTCGTCTCGGTGTGATGAGCGATGACTTCACGTGCCAGCACCGTGACGCGGCGATGCTGGGCGCGGGCGTCCGACTGCAGGCGACGTAATGCATGGTCGATCGACATGGTGTGGCGCGCAGCGAGTATCCCACTTGCAATATGCACATCGGCTCGCGAGAAACCGTAGGGGCCGGCAGCAAGATACGGCGTTCGCGTAAGGTCGGTGAACACATAGCTGACCAGTGACCGGGCGCAGCGTACGCAGATCCTCTCCTCCTCAGGTGTGAGGCACCGAGGGTTCTTGATGTAGACGGTCAGAACCCCGAGGGGTACCGAGTCGATGACTAGCGGGAACGCATGGACGTTCCGGACATCCAGTGCGTAAGCGTCCGCGGCGAATGTCGGCCATTCGTCCGCACCGTGATCGCTCGCGTCGTGATGGTGCACTTCTGGACGTAGACGGCGAAAGCACTCCACGGTCGGGCCTTCGCCGAGGATGAATTGCAGTTCGTCGACCTGCGCGGCGATGTCGTCGGTGGCGTAGACAAGGTCACCGGCAGTGCCGGAGAACACCGATACCGCCGCCCCGTCCACAGCGGTCTGTCCGAGAAGATCGAGAACGACATCAGCGGTCCGCGCGGCAGGTCCGTGTCGGTGAGGTGGCGAGCGGGGAATGTCGTTGAGCATGCCGGACGCCTTCCCATCGATCGGGAACCTCAACCCTCCGACATGATTTCAATGAACCTGTACGAGCGCCATGTTTGCCTCGACGACAAGCAGGGTAGGAATCTGTGCGATCCACCGGTAGCCGATCCCCCAAACGTCGTTGCCGGTGGATCGCCTGTGCCGTACCTGACCTCTGCCGGGCCGAGGTACACGCACTACCCGTGTTTCGCTCTCTCGAAACCCGACGGGTTCTATCTCGATGGGGCGCAGAACGGTGAGCCGTGAGAGTCGACGACGAATGCTCGAGCAGGAGTGCGCTTGCACACGCTGCACCGAGTCCGGAGGTCATCGCGGCCACGGAACTTCTTCTCGCTCAGCCTGATGCGTACCGCTACCGTCGACGCTATCTGGAGCTGATCGTCCGTGGTCGCGGTTCAGGCGTGGCCTCCGACTACACCGCTGCCGAACGGTATCTCTTGCGTACAGCCGATGCGTGCCGGCGCTCGTTGCGCCGGAACAACTCTTCGCCTGCTGAGGACTGACGTCCTATTGCCCGAAATTAGGGATGCGACGCCCTTGGTTCCGGTGTACTGATGTAGAGATGTTGAGTCTCATAGGTTTTCTTCTGGTTCTCTGGCTTGTCTTCGTTGTCGTGGGTTTCGTCGCCAAAGGCTTGCTGTGGATGGGTCAAACGTAACGCCTCCACATAAGACGCGCCGACACCATCGGAGCAGCCAACGCACCAGCAACTCCGCGAGAAGACTCGACCTCAACATCAACCGGGCGAAATTGCTTGAGGGACAGCTAGTCCGACAGCATCTGCACCATTGACTTAGCGGCCGGATCCCGCTGTCGAGCTCAGTTCTCGACCCGAGGGGTCCCGCTGCTAGCTTCCCGCTCGATCCGCGCGAGCTGGATATTGGCATACAACGACGAACGCTTCAAACCCGTGTTCTTACATAGTGTTTCGATCTTGAACTGGCCCGTTTCATAAATTTGCAGTAGGTACGCACGCTCCTCGGGCGAGAGCTTGTGCGGCCTACCTTTCATCTTCCCAGCAGCTGTCGCGGCGGCAACTGCATCACGCGTGCGGGAACGAATCAGATCCGACTCGAACTCCGCCATCAACGCAAGAATGCCAATGAACATCTTCCCCATCGGATCAGCCGGGTCGTACACCTGACCATCTATCGACAGCGACACACCCTTCTCCGCGATCCGCTCTACCGTCTCATGCAAATCCTTCGCCGAGCGAGACAGCCGATCGAGCTTCGTCACACAAAACACGTCGCCGGCGCGAGCCGCGTTGATCGCATTATCCAAACCCGGCCGACGAGCCTGCCGGCCACTGACACCATGATCGACATAGACCATGTCACGATCCACACCGGCCTTCACCAGAAGATCCACCTGAACCGCCGTGTCCTGCCGGACCGTACTGCACCGCGCATACCCGATTTTCACGCCACCCCCACTGCCGAACACGAATTGTCCACTAGAGCCTATGCCATAACGGACAAATCCAACGGACACCCAAATTGGACGTTTCGGTACGAAATTTCGCCACGTCAGTCGCGCCTAGGCGCCCGTTCTTCACCGTCCGGTATGACGAGGGTCAAAACGCACGCCCAGAGCCGCAGGAAGCCGATCAGCGTCCAAATCGCAATTTTCGGCCCCGCCGCGGTCTGCGGGAGCAGCTCGCACACACCTGGACCGAACAGCCCACGATCAAGGCCGCCACACTCACCAGGCGAAATCCGTTAAATGGCATCGGATCTTGGCGCCGGCCGAAGCGCGACGCCACCGAATGGAGCTTCGAGATACTCAACGAACCCCACAAGATTCGGTCAACTGGGTTCGGATCCGCGTTTCCTCCCACAGCAACACCCGACAAGATGCGAATCAGGCGCACCCGCGAGCAACCCAAGTGCTCAGCATTTCGTAGGGTTCGACGGACTGGGAACGCTCCGCGAGCTTCCGCAGATGGCTGCAAACGGACGACGGAACGGCTCACACGACTGATTACAGACCGCAGGACCAGTCGCAAACAGTCTCCACAACGACTTTCGCCGCCAAACAGACTGCGCAACGCCTTGCGCAGCTGAATACAGACACGAGTGGGGTTCGCACAGAGGGTGCACAGCGAAGTTTTAGCGCTGAAACGCACTGCGGAACGACTCATGCAGCTGTTTTCCAGTCATGAACGGTTCGCACAGACGGGGAATGGCGATCGGCTAGCGATACAAATAACAGCACAAGAGATACGAATAAGTTTAAATAACATCAGCAGTCTGATACTGTAGGTCCTACAACGTAAGAACCCCTCAGTCCGGGAAGACTGAGGGGGATACGTCGAGAATTAAATAGTGACCAACTGCTCGAACAGTTGATCAAGGGTGAATCGTGCGAAGACGCCTGCAAGCCACTTGCCGATTTCACGCCAGATGTTTCGATCTGAACGTCGCTTGATCATGGTTCTGCTCCTTTCTGTTTAGTTGTTGTGTCACAAAAGACAGGCCGTCACCCTAGGGTGAGCGGCCTAGTCGTCTGCTTGGAAACAGCATAACAGACGGGACGGTCTTCCGTTGCATAACACGAGAATCGGCGCGTCAACTCGATCCCGCGGCGCAGCAGACCGTCGCCCCAGATTGTAAAAGCGCTGGTCAGGCCTCTTTCAAGATTTCGGGAACTTCGCCTTCTTTCGTCGCCGCACACTGCAACTCCCTGTCCGCGCATCCACTCCCGGCCTCATCGTCGACTGGCGGTTGGCCGGGTGACAGTTCGCATCCGCGACAGCCGACACCCAAATCCTGTCCGACCTCCCGAGTGCGATCAGACTGCGACGAGCATCAGGTCGCCACACTGACCAGACCGAAGCGCAAGCCGAAGTCCTGACCTGAACGCAACCCGTCCAGATCGGTCACACGTGGCGACCTGAAACTCATTCACCGACCAAAAATCAGAGCTACCGCGACACCGCCCGTGTCGAGTCCCGTCGCTCCCGCACAATCACCCCGCCAGCGCACCGAGCGGGAGGTGCCCACTACCGCACACACCCACCGCCGGCCACACACCAGCAACCGAACGTCACCTCCGGCGCCGTTGCCGCTACGCAGCCCCGAGTGGTCAAGAAAGTCGTCGTACAAGTCGCCCCAGAACACCATGCCGGGGACCCGACCCGTCAACCCACGCTTCGCTCTACGGGGTTGACAGCCCACCCTCGACCTGGTGACAGGGGAGCGACTCTACCGACTCTCAGGAAGGCAGCACCATGACCGAAACAGTCACTCCCACACGCTTTGTCGTAATACCTCGCACCGCAGAACACGGCGGATACGAGAACGAGTGCTTCACCCACTACGTCCAAGACAACCGCGGCCGCTACTGCCTCCGCGGACCGATGGTCCAGTCGGACGCGGAATGGCTTGCGAACAAGATGAATACACAGTTGGGCTAACCAACAGGCAAGGCCCGCACCGGATTCGGTGCGGGCCTCGCTGCTGTACTCCTACGCCGGGGCGGGACGCTCCGGCATCTTCAATCATGATCAGCTCCGCCCCGTCCCGACCGACGACGAACTGCAACCCAAAGACCGAGCGCATCACTCGTCAGCGTCCTCATAGACGAGGACTTCAAAGTCCTCGTCGTCCGAGTTACGCCACTCACAGGACACTCGCGCCGCCGGATTCGCTTCTGCCACTATCTGCTTTATGGTTTCCTCCACCGACTTTTGCCAATCCTCGATCGACCTTCCCTTATAGCGCTTCAGGTATACGTCGTAGTCAAGATCGGCAGTCGAGCCGTACTGCTTTTTGGCTTGCTCCACCGACTTTTGCCAAACCTCGATCGACCCTCCCGGATAGCGATCCAGGAATACGTCGTAGTCGAGATCGGCAGTCCAGCCGGACATCATCCACTGATCCTCGCCCTCGGGGTCGAGCTGTCCGTAATTCGGCTCCAGCCCCTCTCGCTCCATCAGCGCACGGACTGCGGGCAGTACCAAATTGACCTGCTGCATAGTGAGCGGAGCCCGAAGTTGGAAGGTGAAACGAAACAATTTCTGCACGAGTCGGAACTCTAGAGCAACAGTTCCTCAGGAAGCTTGCGCCCCTTGACGTTCAGCGGTCTCCCGCGTCGTCACACGCGCCAACATCTGCTCCATCTGCGGCCACCCCAACGGTAACGACACGCCTTGCATTCTGAGGCGGGTATTCCACTCCGGAGCGAATGCATCCCACAGGACTCGGACAGCGGGGGCCAAGACATCGCGCTCGATCGCAACGACAGTCTCGCTGTCCCAAAGCGATTCCCCGTCAACAGAATCCGGCTCGCCGAACACCGAGGTCAACCTGTCAGCTGCGTAACCGAGTGCAATCAAGTCCGAGGCACTGAAATGTTCTCTGCTCACAAAACCCCACTTCCCGACAACCATCGACGACCACACCATCCTGCCGCACCAGGCCCCATAACCGCAGGAGACGAATTTCCCTGAGGGTGTCGGACCCCCGAACTATCCTTGCAATCGCGACGAGCACCAGGTCGCCACACTGACCAGACCGAAGCGGAGGCCGACGTCCTGACCTGCAATAAACCGTTGCAGATCGGTCAACTGTGGCGGCCTGGTGCTCTTTCGTGTGCAGCTCCGTCGCTGTACGCGATCGACCGGTTGGCCGAGACTGTGCAACGTCGGGATCTACTTCGGAGCGTCGCGCTCGGGCATCTTCATGATGATCAAATCGGCGCCGTCCTTGTACCGATACGCCCACTGACCATCCTTCGTCAGCACCGTGCCAGCCTGGCCCTCGTCCGGGGCCGGGCTCCACCCTTGAACCTCATCGGGTTCTGCACTCTCGCTCATCTCACTATTGTCTCAACCTCCGAAAACCGGCCGAAACCAGTACAAACCCGCGCACAGTAGAGCAATGAGCGCCGCCACCGGAAAGCCAGTGCCGCCGATGCTCGCCACACTCGGGCATCCACCCACGGGGGAGCGCTGGGCCTTCGAGTCGAAATGGGATGCGACTGCGCGGGTTCGCAGAAACTCGCGGACGATAGCGGCGCAACTCGCGCGTGCGTGGAGCATCAACCCCTGAGGGACAACCGCATTCGCAGACTGGCGACCATCAAACGCCTTCTGCGGCCGCCAGCACAGCCTCGCGTTGGATCCGGCAAAACCACTGCCGTCTACCGATCGGCTCCGGCCCACCCCTTCCCCCATACCCCCACGGGTACTTGCATACCCCCCTAGGTATGTGTCACAGTAGAGATGTACCCGCCAGAAAGGACCGCCATGTGCTACCCCGTCCCGTGCCCGGCATGCGGTAAGACCACCTGGGCTGGCTGCGGTCGACATGTCGACAGCGTCATGAAGAACGTTCCGCGGTCGCAGCAGTGCTCCTGCTCCATGGAGACACCCGCCCCGGCTACACGCGACAACTTCTTTCGTTCCCTGTTTCGTCGCTGACCCCCACCCCAACAGCACTCCACTGCATTTCGCAGGAATCTCTGGGCGTCTTCAACACTTCTGAATACCCCCACCCGTATTAGGAGAAGCAATTGTGACCAAGCCCGCTACCGCGGCGGCCACCGGCCCCCACGACCGCCATCGGCCACCGGCACCCGGCGCACTAGGCCGCCTGGGAAGCACGATGGTCGCCCGCCGCCGATGGGTGTTCGGCATCTGGCTGATCGCCCTCGTTGCCCTGGGATCGGCTGCGCCATCGGTGTTCTCATCCTTGGCCGGGGCCGGTTGGCAGGCCAACGGCTCCGAATCCGTCCAGGTCCGCGAGCTCGCCCAGCAGCATTTCGGCGGTAACTCCTCTGCGGCAGTGCAGGTGGTCGTTCACTCCGACACCGCCACGATCGAAGACGCAGCGGTGCAGCAGACACTCACCGACGTCGCGGCCGTATTCGACGGTGACACTCGCTTCGGTGAGGTCATCGCCCCCCAGCCGGGCATGACGATCAGTCCCGACGGTCACACCGGCATCCTCATCGCCGGCGCGAACGCGAGTACCGATGACATGGTCATGGCCGTCGACGAGGTGAAAGGCGAGCTGACCGCACTCTCCGGCGACGGCATCGAGGTCTACCCCACCGGGTCCTCCGCACTGTGGTCGGACTTCAACAAGGCAAACCACGATGCCATGATCCAGGCCGAATTGTTCTCCTGGCCAGTTACTTTGGCGATCATGGTGCTCGCGTTCGGCTCCCTCGTCGCCGCGGGTCTGCCGCTGCTGCTGACCGTCGCCGGTCTGGTGGCCTCCGCCGGCGGACTCGTTCTGCTCAACGGCGTCACGCCGATCTCGGTGTGGGCGATGAACTTCGCGATGATGTTCGCCCTCGCCCTCGGAATCGACTACGCCCTGTTCATCGTCGCCAGGTTCCGCGACGCACTGCGCAACGCCGATCCACGTGCCGCGGTCGCCGAAACCATGGACACCGCAGGCAAAGCCGTGGTCCTGTCCGGTCTGACGGTCTTGGTGAGCCTCTCGGCCGTCCTGCTCGTTCCCGCACCGGCGGTGCGCACCATGGCCGTAGGCATCATGCTCGCTGTCACATTCGTGCTGATCGCCACCATGACCCTGCTCCCCGCAACCCTGGGTGCGCTCGGCTCCAAGGTCAACGCCGCATCCCTGCCCTACGCCAAGCGCCAGCAGCACCACTCCCCGAAATTCGCAGCCTGGGGTGAACTGCTGCACAAGCACCCCTGGCCGTTCGCTCTGGTCTCCGTCGGCATCCTCATCGCGCTGGCCCTTCCGGTCCTCGGACTGAAAGTGGCGATGCCCTCGATCTCCGTCGTCCCCGAGGACGCACCGGTTCGCCAGGGTTACGAACTCGTCCAGGCCCAGTTCGGTGACGGCGCACCCGGCGCACTGCAGATCGTCGTCCCGTCCGCGGATGCCGCCGCGACCGCCACGGCAGCCAGTACCGTCGACGGGATCTCGATGGTCACTCCGCCCCAACCTGCCGCGGACGGCTCGAAATATTCACTGCTACAAGCACTTCCCACCGTGGACCCCTCGGACGAGAGAATGGGCACCATCCTCGGTGACCTGCGCGCCGAACTCCCGGAGTCGGCGTTGGTCGGCGGTGCCCCGGCGGAGAATCTCGATCTGCAGCAAGCACTGAACGACTACCTGCCGCTGGTGATCGGAATCATTCTGGCGCTCGGTTTCATCCTGCTGCTCGTTGCACTCCAAGCACCGCTGATCGCGATCCTCGGCACCGCAGTCAGTCTGCTCTCGACCGCCGCAGCGTTCGGGGTCGCGAAGCTGATCTTTCAGGACGGGCACGGTGCATCACTGCTCGGCTTCACCCCACAAGGCTTCCTCGACGGCTGGGGTCCGGTGTTCTTCTTCGCGATGATCTTCGCCATCGCCATGGACTACACAGTGTTTCTGCTCGCCACCGCGAAAGAGCACTACGAGAAGACCGGGGACCCGAAAGCCGCTCAGGTCGACGGGCTCGCCCACTCAGGCCGGGTCATCTTCGCCGCCGCCGCGGTCATGGTCGCAGTGTTCTTCACCTTCGCACTCTCCGATCCGCTCCCACCGAAAGAAATGGGCATCATCCTCGGCGTCGCGGTACTGCTCGACGCCTTCCTGATCAGGCTCATCCTGCTGCCGGTCCTGCTGCGTCTGACCGGTCACGCCGCATGGTGGTCTCCGGCTTGGCTACGCAAGGTGCTGCCGTCGATCAGCTTCTCGCACTGACACCCCACCGAACCGAACGGAGCAATCATGACCGACCCGAACACCACGCGCTCGTCCGCGTTCGCGGGATGGCCGATCGAACGTATCGTCCCCGCCCTCGCTGCCGGCGTCACCGCCACCGGCCTGGCCCTCGGCGAACTCCACGCACCGCAGTGGCGACTGCTCAGCGCGTTCGCTGCCGCGAACCTCGCCCTCTACGCAGCGGTCGGATGGTGCCCGGCCAGCGCGCTTCTCACCAGGGTGGGCGTGCCGAGTATTCGCCGTCCCCGAATCGGGTAGGCACACATCACCGTAGTTCGACGACCGAAAGGAACTTCCCTCATGAACATCGCACTCTCGACCACTCTGACCGACACCGACTTCGACACCGCAGTCGACGCCGTCAAAGCCTCCCTCGCAGATCAGGGCTTCGGTGTTCTCACCGAAATCGACATGCAGGCCACGTTGAAGGCCAAACTCGGCGAGGACATGGAGCAGTATCTGATCCTCGGTGCCTGCAATCCCACCCTCGCGCACCGCGCCGTCGGGGTCATGCGCCAGATCGGGTTGCTGTTGCCGTGCAATGTCGTCGTCCGCGCCGACACCGCCACATCCGGATCGGTCATCGTCGAAGCGATGAACCCCGACATCATGGTCCAAGCGACCGGCGAACCAGCACTGTCCGACGTCGCGGCCGAGGCCACCACCAAGCTCCAGGCCGCCATCGACGCACTCGGTGGCCAGGACGCAGCCCACAGCTGATGACCCTGACGCTGGCACTGGTCCTCGGCGTCGCCGTCGGCATCCTGCTCGGTCTCCTCGGCGGCGGCGGGTCGATCCTCGCCGTCCCGGTTCTCGTCTACGCCCTCGGAATGGACCTGTCGGAGGCGATACCGACATCGTTGCTGGTGATCGGTGTTGCCTCGGCGACCGGGGCCATCCCCAAGGTGCGGGCGAAGCTGATCGAATGGCGACTGGCGGCGATCTTCGCGGCCACCGGTATCGTCGGCACGCTGGTCGGCACCGTCTTGGGCAGGCATCTGCCCGAGGCCGCAGTGATGATCGGCTTCGCGATCGTCATGATCATCGCCGGGGCGCGGATGCTGCGCAGCACCGACGATGTCGGAACCGCCTGCAAGACAGGAAGTTCCGGGATCGATTGGCGGCGGTGCGCACCACGGTCCATACCGACAGGGTTCGGGGTCGGTGTCCTCACCGGACTGTTCGGCGTCGGCGGAGGATTTCTGATCATCCCCGCTCTGGTGCTGTTGCTGGGAATCGAGATGAGTGTCGCTGTCGGAACGTCGCTGGTGGTCATCGTCGCCAACTCCGCCGCCGGACTGATCGCTCAGGCCGACGGGCTCGGCGGGAACTGGGCACTGACAGCGGCGTTCGCCGGTGCTGCGACCGCAGGCTCGCTGGTCGCCGGAAAACTGAGCACACGAATCGACACCGACAAGCTGCGCACGTGGTTCGCCTACCTGGTGTTCGCCGTCGCGGGCTACGTACTTGTCGACACCCTCGTTCTTTCATGACCGACTGCACACACCGAACCGATGCCCCCGGGGGTAATCTGGAACGACTACCACCATCACACACCCTCAGGAGACCGCAATGATCGGCGACGAAGACAGCATCGCATTGGTACTCAACCGTCTGCGCCGCGCACACGGCCAACTCGCCGGAGTGATCGGCATGATCGAGAACGGACGCGACTGCAAAGACGTCGTCACTCAACTCGCCGCCGTCTCCCGCGCCCTCGACAAAGCCGGATTCAAGATCGTGGCCACCGGCCTTCGTGAATGCATGACCGGCGACACCGCAGACAACAAAGAGCCCATGACCGAAGCAGAACTGGAAAAGCTCTTCCTCGCACTGGCCTGAACGAGGACGTTTCACGTCAGAAACGAGGCCGACCCGACTACACCGTAGGAGTACCCCGTGAGCGCCACCGATCCGGACATCGCAATCATCGAAACGTCGAGCCTCGGCGACCGCAGCTACCTAATCAGCCACGACGGCATCGCCGTCGTGATCGATCCCCAACGTGACATCGACCGCGTCCTGGCACTGGCCACGGAGAAGAACGCCGCGATCACCCACGTACTCGAAACCCACATCCACAACGACTACGTCACCGGCGGACTCGAACTCGCACGCGCTACCGGAGCAGAATACGTTGTCCCCGAGGGCGACCCGGTCGAATACGAGCGACGAGCGGTCGGCGACGGTGATGTCGTCGCCGCGGGATCGGCGACGTTTCAGGTGATGCACACACCGGGCCACACACATCATCACGTCAGTTACGTGCTGCGCCTGGGCGACGAACCGATCGCGATCTTCACCGGTGGCTCGATGCTGTACGGATCCACCGGCCGCACCGACCTGCTCGGTTCCGAGCACACCGACGAGCTCACCCACGCGCAGTTCCACTCGGTCCGTCGTATCGCCGCCGAGCTGCCCGCTGATGTCGAGGTCTACCCCACCCACGGGTTCGGTAGCTTCTGCTCCGCGACCCCCACCAGCGGCGACTCGTCGACCATCGGTGAACAGCAACAGTCCAATCCCGCGCTGACGCAGGACGAGCAGACGTACGTCGACGAGTTGATCGCAGGATTGTCTGCCTACCCCGCGTACTACGCCCACATGGGCGTCATCAACACCGAAGGTCCGGCCCCGATCGATCTGTCCACCCCGGAGCCTGTCGATCCCGACGAACTACGCAGGCGCATCGACGACGGACAGTGGGTCGTCGACCTTCGGGCGCGGACCGCCTTCGCTGCTGGGCATCTGGACGGTTCCCTCGGTTTCGAGCTGTCGACGACGTTCGTCACCTACCTCGGATGGCTCTACCAGTGGGGTGCGCCGCTGACATTGATCGGTGACACCTCCGACCAAATCGACGATGCCACCAGAGAGTTGGCGCGCATCGGCATCGACCGCCCCTCCGGTTCGGCTGTCGGTGAGATTCACTCACTCGCCGGCGACGGACACGTCCGGTCCTACGAGGTATCCGACTTCGCCGGACTTGCCGCAACCGACTCCGACATCACTGTGCTCGACACACGTCAACAGTCCGAGTACGCGGACGGCCATATCCCCGGTGCAGTGAATATCCCCCTTCACGAACTACCGCACCGACTTGCAGAGGTCCCCGACGGCGACGTGTGGGTGCACTGCGCCTCCGGCTACCGAGCTTCGATCGCGGCCTCACTGCTCGACCGCGAACACCGCACCGTGACGCTGATCGACGACGACTATGACCACGCCGTACAGCTCAAGCTTCACACTGCGCGCACCTGACGGACGCGCCGCACAGGCCCACCCGCCAACACGAGTACACGCCTACAACTGAGCCGCCTGACTGAAGTGCTCGACCTGAAGCCCAGGTCCTACAGGGTCGGAAGCTCGCTCGCCGCTTCCACGCCTCCGGCGACGTTCGAGGTCGAGCCGCTTACGGCGCGGTGGGATCGACGTCGAATTGTCCGGGGTGAGCGGTTCTGACGTACCGTACTGCGGTGGTGTTACCGATGCCGAAAACGGTCATCAACGTGACGGGATCGCCGGTCTGGGTTGCTTCGTCGAGGATGCGATCGACCCGTAATTGCCCGGCGGTCAGGCCGATCTCCCGGAACGGTCTGGTGATGTAGTGGCGGCTGACGGGCACTGCGGTCGGCGCGGTGTATCCACTGATCAGCAGGTAGGGGTTCGTGCTCGATGGCCACCGTACGTGCCGATACGCCAGCCAGCTGTGCAGTAATTCGGTGGTGAGCTGGTCGAACCACACCGTGTGCCGTGTGTGAGGTCGGACGATGGTCGCTCGGCCGCTCGTGCGGTTGATCTGGTCCAGACGCAGATCGATGATCTCCTCGATGGTCAGTGCGTGAATTGCCACGAGTGCCAGGATGATTCGATGATCGGCGCGCTCGAATTGCTCGAACAGTCCGTGCAGTCGGTCCGAAGAGACAGGGCGAAGCATCCGGCGGTTGTAGCGCCCGGCGACAGCTCGTGCCGGATCTGCGAATACACGCCGTTCTCGCTTGAGCCCACGAAAAAGCGACCGCAGAGCGGTGTGAACGTTGTGCCGTGACTGCCCGGCATGCCCAACCAGAGCCTCTTCGATGTCCCGGGCTTCGACGGCACGCAGGCTTTCGTGTGTCTCGCCCCAACCGATGAGGACCGGCAGCGCGAAGTTGAGGTAGATCGCGATCGTCGCCTCCGACAGCGGACGCGACGGCCGTCGGCCCCGACCACCCAACGCCGCGACCCAAGCTCGAACGTCCTCCTGGAACTGCGGCGGAGTGTCGTCGATCATGCGCAACGTCCGCTGGGTATGACGGGCGGCATTGCTGGCGATCGACCCGGCCGTGGGGCTGCGATCAGCCATCAGTTCGGGGGTGGCACTCGGCGGGTACCGCGCAATCTTTTACCGGTCACAGGCGACGACGGCCTTACTCGATCGCCGACTACACGTGCTACTGATTGCTCCAAGTGGCTGGCAGCGGCCTCTTCTGCCTGCATCAGATCGCCGACGGTGCAGTTCAACGCCGAACAAATCTTGTCGAGATCGTCGAGACGCACGGTGATGGGGGCCGAGGACCACAACGCTGCGGCCTTGCTGAGCGAAGGATGGAAATCGACTTCCTCGAATGCTTTCAGCAGCTGCGTTGGGCGCCAGATGTCTCGTTGCGCCGCGACCATTCGCAAGTTCCACTTCATAGTTCTCAGTTCTCCGTACTCAAGCGCCGTACAGCGCGCTGTGTCGATTCGATGACCGCCCGTTCCGGGTCACCTCCGGCCGACGCCAGGTAACCCACAGTCGTGCTGGCCCACTCGTGTCCCAGCAGCTTCTGCACATCCCACAACGGCATGCCCTGCTGGTAATTGTGTGTGGCACAAGCGTGGCGCAGCAGATGCGGATACAGCTCGGTCACCGGGCCGTTCAGGTGACGGAGCGAGGCAGTCTTGAGGTTGCGCCGAAATGTCGAGGGCTGAATTGCTGGTGCCACAGCCAGGTCAAGCGCCACCACAGCAGTTGGTAGACGCTCCGATGGCCATAGAGGTGCGCCGGCATCGGTGGGGTCGTCGGTGAAGTCACCCCGAATTTGTTCGAGGTACCACCACAGCAGATCACGGCCTTCTTCGAACAAGAACGCTTGCCGCTCCCGCGGCCCTGATCCACGTGCGCCCTTGCCCTTGACGACAAAGCGTCCCCACTGACCAACTTCCCAATGGATATCACCGATCCGTACGGCGCACAGCTCCGACGCACGTACTCCAGATAGGTACGCAATCTTGGCCATGGTGTAGTCACGGGCGTTGACGTGGTACTTCCGCGAACACGGAAGCGCGTCACGCCAGTCAGCGAAGAACGCCGCCATCGCCCGGTGAGACGGCGGGATCCTGAGCTTGAAATCTCCTCGGTGCCGGGGCCGGTTGAACGGATCGACTGGCGATTCGACACCGACACCGAAAGACCTCAAAAGCTCACCCGCGTATCGCTGCTCGAGGAACCGAAAATAATTGTCGATCTGGACTGTCTTCTTGCGCACGGTGGCGTGGCTGCGTTTACCAGGACCCGAGAAATACTGGTCGAACTGTTTCTGCGTCAATCGCCATGGCACACAATCGAAGTAGTCGCACACCTCGATAACTGGATACATGATCTGTTGCAGGGTCGACGGAGTCAGTCCCGCGACGTCTCGGGCCCATCCGTATTCGACCAGGGTGTTCCGGTAGAACTCGCGCTCGTCTACATCAGGATCGAGTCGCTGCAGCGACTCGACATCGGCTAGTGCCCGCGCCGGAGAAGCCGCGCCAGTCGGTGCCGAGTCCGCAGCAATGCGCTGCCTGCGACGAGTAGCGAAATCTGACACAAACGGTGAAGTTACGCAATCAACTGGCAGATTCCGCTAGTTGTGGGTGAAATCTGGATGGCTACCGGATGAAGAGAACCACCGGCCCTGACCAGCGGTGCAGTATCGATACCAGGAACCAGCGAACGCCGGAACCCGCTCGAACTCCAGTGGAGTCAGAGCCATCGCCACCACCGGCGCCAAACCGCCGGCACTGTGGTCGCGCAACGGCAACAACTTCAGCGCCTCGTTCCCCGAGATCGTCGACGCACTCAGCGACGTGCTCGACCACCGCGAAACCGTCCTCGACGGCGAGATCGTCGCACTCGGCCCCGACGGTGTCCCGTCCTTCTCCCGGTTACAGCGCCGGATGCACGTCCTCAAACCCACCGCGCAGCTCCGCAACGACGCCCTGACCACCTACTACGTCTTCGACGTCCTCGACATCGACGGAACATCGACGACCGACCTGCCCTACCTCGAACGCCGCGAAGCGCTCGCCAACCTCAGCCTCGAACACCCGCGCATCAAAGTCCCACCCCACTGGCTCAACGTCGACGGACCGACCATGCTTGAGGTCGCCCGCAAACACCACCTCGAAGGCATCGTTGCCAAAAGCATCACCTCGACCTACCAACCCGGAAAACGATCCCCGAGCTGGCTGAAAACACCACTCCGCGCCAACACCGAAGGAATCATCTGCGGATTCGTCCCCGGATCCGGCAACGCCGCCGGCGGAATCGGATCACTGATCCTCGGCGCCCACGACGACTCCGGATCGCTCATCTACATCGGAAACGTAGGCACCGGCTTTTCCGCGAGACAGCGCCGCGAACTACGCGAACAACTCATCGACATCGAACGACCCACCAGCCCGTTCGCGATCGCGCCACCACGAGCAATCGCCCGCGAAGCCCGCTGGTCAGAACCACTTTTAGTGTGCGACGTCGAGTACCGCGAGTACACCGGCGGCGGACTCAGACACCCTGCATTCAAAGGTATGCGCATCGACAAGACCGTCGATGACGTGAACCTCCCCTCCCGCCATTGACCCCGGCACGCGTCCTCTGTTGCGAGGGGTGCAGGAGGCGGGGTGAGTGCGGGTTGTGGATGGTGTGGGGTTTGGTCAGTAGTGGGGCGGCATCGGTGGCGGGGTGGGGGCGTTGCGGCGTGTGAGGCCGGTGAGTCCGAGGAGCCCGGTCAGGCCGAGTAGCCCCCAGAGTCCGGTGCTGTCGCTGGTGCGGGTTTTCTCGTCGTTGTGGTCGTGTTCTTGGCTTTCCGTGGGTACCGCTGCGGGCGGAGTGTTCGAGGTGGCCGGTGCGTCGGCGTGGCTGGCGCCGGTGCAGGCGAATACGAGGGCAGTGGCGGTGAGGGTGCTGATGACGGTTGTACGCATGCTTGCTCATCTCTTCTCTGTGGGTTTCGGTGTCACAGAATGTGACGCGTCTGGTATCCCGGAATCTGTTCCTGGTGAAGGATTTTCGGGTTCGGTGTCGTCCGCTGGGCCTGTACCCGTCGCCGGTGGCGTGAAACATGGCGCGGTGTTTGGTGTTGATGGTGGTGGCGCGTGGGCGGTCGTTCGTGGTTGCGGGGGTTTCGGTGAAAACACATCCCCATGCCGTTGACGGTGTGTGGTCGGGGCGGGTTTGTATTGGCGGTCTGTGGGCTACCTCTGGGGTGCGGCACTGGGAACACTCGACGAGGATTTCGGGGTGCCGCGCAGACGACCTGCCTTCCGGCTGTCCACTCGCCGGGGGTGGGTCATCTTCGAAAGGGGCATCCCGGCACGGGTAGTGCCGGGATGCGCATCGGGTTCGCCGGCGTCGGCGCTCACACCTCGGCACCGGCGAACCCCCTTTGGCTGCTGGTGCGGCGGGGGCACCATCGCGGTGTGGGTTTGGTAGTGGTGTGTTCGGGCATTCGTGAGTTGTTGACAAGTGGAGATCGGGGTTTCGCCCACTTTCGTCGTGTGCCGTCACGGTCTCGTGTGAGGTGTGGGATGGATGTCGTACGAAGCACTGCGGTCGGTGATGGGTGGTTTCCTCCGCTCGATGCGGCTGCCGAAGCGTTGCAGGATCTGTATCGGGTGTTGAATCCGGCCGAGCACAGCGAAAAGTATTTGCGGCGGTTGTGTGAGCATGCGGTGGAGTTGATCGAGGACGCGGACATGGCGGGGGTGACGGTTCTCGATGAGGAGGGTGCTGCGTCGACGGCGGCGCGCACGTCCCGTGACGTCGCCTTGGTGGACGAGCTGCAGTATCGGTCGTGGGCGGGTCCGTGTATCGAGGCCGCGGAGAGCGAGCAGATCGTGGTGGCGGACCGCAACGCTGCGAGTGAGCGGTGGCCGGGTCTGGCGTCCGAGGCCCGGCGATTCGGGGTGCAGAGTTTCCTGTCGATTCCGTTGCTTGCGCTCGAGCCGGGGGTGCGTGCGGGTGCGGTGAACGTGTACGGCAGCCGTGCGGACGGGTTCGCTCGTTCTGAGGTGGCGTTGATGAATTTGTTCACCACCGCTGCCGGCTATGCGATCGGCAGTACCGAACGCTACCGGGGTGCCCGGCAGTTGGCTCTGCAGCTCGAGCGTGCTCTCGATTCGCGGGCGGTGATCGATCAGGCGAAGGGGGTGTTGATGGCGGTGCACGGTGTCGATGCGGATGCGGCGTTCGCGATGCTGGTCGACAGATCCCAACGCACCAACACGAAACTGCGGGCGGTGGCAGAGGATCTGCTGGCGAGCGTGCGCATCACCGAGACCTGAGGACAGGCCCTCGCCGATGGTCGGTAGCGAGGACACGAGGACACTGGTCCGCGACTTTGTCGTGCTGGCCGGTTGATGCCGAGATGTGACTGCAAGCTGCCGCTGGGCCGATGTGACTGCGAGTTGCCGCTGGGCCACCCTAGGATCGGCACACACACACACCGCACCTTCGTCGCGGGACCGGAGCTGTCCGGCTTTCCTCAATCCTCGATCATAGGAGTGGCACTGCAACAGAATGTTTCGCGTTTCGAGGCGAGTGAGGGCTGGTACTTTCAGCCGATCGGGTGCAGGGTGAGAATAGTTCCGGTCTGTGCTGGCTCGGGACTGTTGTTCTGCCGGACGTCGACTCCCATCCCCGTCCGGCAGAGCCCGCTCGAAGCGATCCCGGCGGCGTCGAGTGCTCCGCGGTGAATCGAGAACCGTTGGTTCGGGTAACGATTCCGAGCCCGGACGCCCTCGGAACTCAGCGCTCGTCGTCGAGGGGGACGGGTATCGATTGTTCGCGCAGATCTCCCTCCGGCGCCGGCCATGGGGTGTCGAGTTCGCTGGCGAGGGCCGCGACGTGGACGGCCTCCACTGCGTTCGGGTCGGCTGGGATGGTTTGTTCGATGTAGTCGGCGTCGGGTGTCGCGTCGAGTGCTGCGCGAATGCGGTCGTGTTCCATGGCGGTGGTCCTTTCTCTGTCGGGCGATCACGGTCGCTTCTCTGTGTCGTGTGTGTTCTTCTGGCGTAGGTGGGCGTTGTCTGCGCGTAGCCGGGTGTTGTCGCGGCGCAGGAGGGCGGTGCTGTCTTCGAGTTCGAGGACTCGTTTGATGCCGACGAGGTTGATGCCGTCGGCGATCAGGTCCGCGATGCGGCCGAGGCGGGTGAGGTCGTCGTCGTTGTAGCGGCGGGTACCGCCGCGGGTGCGGGTGGGGGTGATCAGGCCGTACTGTTCGTAGAGTCGCAGTGTGCCGGGGGTGAATCCGGAGAGCTCCGATGTCACCGAGATCGCGTACAGGCCAGGGGGTTCGGCGATGGTCGGGTTGCGCGTCATGATGATCCTTCCATCAAAGAATTTTCCGCCTTCACCGTGGATCTGTCGGAAAATACTCTTGATCCGATGTGTGTTGGATGATATACCAAATCTACAGCATCTACTGGAGAAGTTCGGTGGATGCGGTGGTGGTAGTCAGTGAACGGTTCCAGTGACTTTTCCTGGAGGTGACCGAAAATGTTGATGCGCACCGATCCTTTCCGTGACCTTGACCGCCTGACCCGACAGCTGTTGGGTACTGCGTCGCAGCCGGCGGTGATGCCGATGGATGCCTGGCAGGAAGGTGAGCAGTTCGTCGTCGAGTTCGACCTTCCCGGCATGGACCCGGATTCACTCGACCTCGATGTGGACCGCAACGTGGTGACGGTGCACGCCGAGCGGCCGGTTCGCGCCGGCGAGGAGGAGATGATTGCGGCCGAGCGCCCGCGCGGGGTGTTCAGTCGTCAACTGTTCCTGGGCGAGAACCTCGACACCGACAATATCGAGGCCGGCTACGACGCGGGCGTGCTGAGGTTGACGATCCCGCTCGCGGAGCGGGCCAAGCCCCGCAAGATCGAGATCAGCAGCACCGGGAACAGCAACGGGAGCAGCAAGGAGGTGGGCCACAAGCAGGAGAGCAAGCAGATCGATGCGTGAACAGCACGCCGGAACAGTCCAGTCCACAACAGCATGTTTCGAGAGGGTGCAGAGACAATGACTGGGGTCGGTGATGTCGAGATCGACCGCATCGCCGAGGATGAGTGTGAAGTAGCCGGCAGGGGTCGGGGTGGCTACTCGGAGTGGGAGAGGCTGGGTATCCGCCCTTGGCACGAACTGGAATATGCTGCCGTGGTAGAGGATTCGGATCGGATTCTCGCTGATGCGCTCACTCCGGCGGCGTGGGTGTTGCTCACCCGGATTGCCGGCTGCACCCTCGACCCCGGCTTGGTGGCCCCGCCGATCATGGTGTCCCGGTATACGTATCGGGTTCCGGTGATGCGGCCTCGGGCGACCCAACGCTCCCCTCCGCACGGTTAGGGGTATGGGCGGGTTTCTCGTTGGCCGGCCCTCGACGGCGCAGCGGGGACCCTCGGGTGTGAGGACTTGCGGGCAGGGTCCGTGGGTTCTTGTGCGGTGGTTGCCGAGACGCTCACACACTGTGACGTCTTTTGCGAGTACCGAGCAGCAGCGGGTACAGGCCTTGGACGGCGGAGAGTGCGAGAAGTGTGACCGGCTCGGCAATCACCTTTTCCGGCGGGCAGCGTGAACGCGCACCGTGCAGAGTTTCGTCCGAACACACTGTCTACGAGTTATTTTCGGTCTACCAGCTTTTTTCGACAGACGGCGAGGTCGCGTGATGGAACGGTACAGGTTCACGTTCGAGGATGGATCGAGCGCCGAGGAGTTCTTCGAGTCGGACAACGAGGCGATCGTGGCGGCGACGGCCGCTAACGGCGGTAGTAGTTGGGGGTTGTATGTCCAGCGCTACGACGATCGCGGGGCGTTGTTGCCTACGAAACTGCCGCCCGGTGGGCACCGGGGCACGTGGTGCCCGCGGATCGGCGTGCCGAGTCCGGCGCTTGTGCCGGATCCGGCTGCGACGCCGTGAGGGGTTTACAGGATCGTAGGCGGGGTAACAGGCGGTCAGAGGACATGAAGGAGTATTCGCATGGATGTCGATGACCTCGATGTGGTGGTGTGGCCCGAATCCGAGGAACGTGAAATGTGGTGGCGTCAGGTCGTCACGGTCGGCTGCGCGGATGCGGCGTCGGCGCCGATGACACCGAATCGGAGTGTGCAGGACACCTCTTCTCGGATTCTGCACGCCGCGTAGATTCGCCGCCAGCAACGTGTGTCCGCAGGGGGTGATAACCCCGTCCGGAATCTGTCGACACCGTTGGCGGAGTGAGTTGTGCGTCCTTCCCGTCGGCGAGGGCGTGCAGGGTCCGTCTGGTCGTTACTGACGAACGATCAGACGGACCCGGCTCACGTCGCATGGTCTGACGCCGTTCGCGTACTGCTACGAATCTTCAATCATCAATGTGTGAAGGACCTTTCCGATGAACGTCCCGACTTCGAGGTCGAACTCGCGGCCGGCTGTGCGCAGCGGTTCGATGAGTACTGCCGAGATCAAGGCTCGGATCGAGGCGATGTACGCCGACCGAGGCACTCTCGTTCCGAAAGGCACCGGAACAAAGTCCTGAATATTCGCTGGGGCCGATTGGGGAGCGGCAGCGGGGCCGTCCGTAGCCGCTTACGGAAATTAGTGGGTCAGGGTTCGGTGGGGAAGCCGTAGCGGCGGCGCATGCGGGCGAGGGCGGCGATGTCGTCGTCGGTGCACGCGGTGGCGGCGATCCATCGGCAGGCTTGCTGGTAGGCGGCGTGCGTGCGGGCCCGGCTCTCACCGGTGATGCCGACGTAGGGGCAGTGTTGTGTGTACTCGGTGTCGTCGGTCTCGAATAGGGAGAGGTAGGCGGCGAGGACGGCTGCATCCCGCCGGAATCTATTGAGCACGGAAACCTCCGCCAGAGCAATGCGGGGAGGGACCTGCCACGTGGCGCGGTGCCGAAGATGGGTGTTCTGGCATCGGTTGAGGTGCTCCACTCGGCCCCGACCTGAGGAAGTGCGTGCATGATCAACAATCGAGATTGACGGTAACATCACCCGCCTGTGGCTATCAACAAGCTACCGGGCGCAGTGTTCGGGGTTCCGGGGTGCGGAGAAGGATGGCGGCGATGGAACCGGCGACGGAAGTTGCGGTTTGCGTGCGGTTTTCGGTTGCGTCTTGCGCGAGCGGGCCGCGGCGTGTGCGGTGTTCACGGTCGGAGTGGCCCGCCGACGTCGGTGGTGAACTGTCGTCGGCGGGCCGTGCGCGCCTGACCCTGGCAGGTGAGGCGGGCAGTCTTTTGCAGACCGCGGGTCCGGGCGATGGTGGCGATGGACTCGCTCCGGGTGCAACCTGTGCGCGGTGTGTGCTGCGCCCGATGATGGTATCCAATCGCAGTTGCTGATTATCCGCGGGACGAAGTGGTCGCAGGGAACCTGGGTGCGGAGTTTTCGGTCAGCGATGTGTGACCGGTGGCGATCGGAGACTCTTTCGCGGGCGATTCGCCGGCTGCTGGTGACGGCAGCCGGCGAATCGGGCGTATCCCGTTGGCTCGCGTTGTGTGGGATGCGCGCGGGCCGTTGCCGGTTGGTGCTTGCCGGGAAGGGCCCTGTTCGGCGACTCGTTGCCTGGGCAGCGTTCCGCCGTCAGGGTGGGGTGCCCGGTAAGGCGGGTGGTGAAACCGGTGCAGCGTCAGGACCACCGCGGTACCGGCCCCGACCGCGACACCGGCCACCACGTCGGCCAGAAGAACCCCGACGGTGACACCGAGGACTGTTGCGGCCACGATCGCCAATGCGACATCGGCAGGCGCCGGCCGAGGACTGGTGATCGCACTTCTCCTTTCGCGACAGTCGACGACGTACTCGCACAGATCATCACACGGCGTTTGGCGCGGACGTCGGACCCACGCTGTTCAATGGGACGGGAACCGATTACGAGGAGGTCAGGCCATGTGTGGGCGCTATGCAAGCACAAGCTCAAGCAAGGAATTGCAGTCGTTTTTCGACACGATGCAGACCGTCGGCGACGAACTTCCCCCGTCCTACAACGTCGCACCCACCCAACCTGTCCGGGTGATCCTCGAACGAACCCCACACGAGGAACCCGACGCCGAGCCACAGCGCCAGCTCCGGACCGTCAAATGGGGGTGTTGACCGGACTAAGCGACGACGCGCCGTCCTGGTTGCGGTTCGAGTTGAAGGCAGTGGCATAGACCTCTTTTGATGGCAACGGCTCTCGGAAGGGGTGGATGGTGGATCGCTTACGGATTGAACTTGAGCGATGGGGTGGGCTGGGGGCGTGGCACGGGCTTGTCACGTCGGGTCGGCTTGGGGCGATACCTAGATCATGAGGGTGAGGAAAGTCGCGTCAGTTGCCAGCGCTGTTATCGCGATCGCAATCGCGGCCTGTGCCTGCTCGCCCGGCGATGACGCCGAATCGCACGATCCGACCGTCTTCGTCCAATCCACACAGTTCGCCCCGCCGCCCCCGCCGATCACCGATCTTGTGCCTACCGCCGAGCAATTGACTGCCCTGTACAACGCCACCACCAACTACTCGATACGCGAGGAGGACCGCGCACGACTCTTGGAGGGCCCCAGCGACCAGACGACCTTGCGAATCGCGCGGGCTTGGGGTGCGCTGCCCACACCCCAATACATCCATTTCACTACCGCGGAACCCGTCGGCCCAGACATGATCAACGCGACTGGGCAGGGGCGCGTCGAAGGCATGGATCCTTACCCAGTGGGACCGATCCCCTTCGTGCGTTCCGACAACGAGTGGAAGCTATCTCGCACCCACGTGTGCGACTGGCTGGCCGTTCTCCCAGAACAGAACTGCGACTAAGGATCGCCGGCACGCGCAACCAATTTTTTTCAGATCGGTGACCGGTCGCCGATCCTCATCCGGCGATTCGGCGTTCCTCATTGACCTGGCAGGGGCGCGTTTCGGTAGTCCGGAAAAGGGCCTGTTGCCTGCCTGGTCCAAGGATCGGAAGATGGCGTCCAAACTCATCAACGCCCGCAGTGAAACCGTCACGGAGAAGCCGTCATTCAGAAGTAGTGCATCCAAACGGCGTGCCATAATCCCGGCCACAGGATACTACGAATGGATGAAAAGTGAAGCAGGGTCGAAGATTCCATACTTCCTTCACAGCGAGGATGACATCCTTGCAATGGCCGGACTGTACGAATTGTGGCCCGATCCTGAACTGCCCGAAGATGATCCGAACAAATGGGTATGGACCTGCACAGTCTTGACTCGGCCAGCCAGCGATGCCACGGGACACATACACGACAGATCCCCGCTGATTCTGCCCCAATCGTTCTGGGAACACTGGCTCGACCCGACACTCACCGATAAAGGTGAAGTCCAGGCCATGATCAACTCCGTTCCGGAGCCGCACCTCGAACCCTACGAAGTCTCGACCGCTGTGAACTCTCCGAGGAACAACGATCCGATCTTGCTCGAGCGCGTGGCCCGACAGTAGCGATCTGGACCTCTTTCGATACGGTTCTGATCGAACTTGTGTTCGAGTATCCTGGGTGTGCGGGACGTACGCGCGGATCCAGGAAAGCGGGGCGACGATGAACCAACAGCCCCACTCATCAGCAACAACAGTGCTGACCAAGGCGGAAAAGCTCGAACAGCTACGCCGCAAGATGGCCTCGATCCCTGCCCGCTCCGACGGCACCGAACCCGCTACGCCGTCGGTGATGCTCAAGCCCGTAGGCGAGCGCGAGCCGACCCCGATCGTGGCCACCGCGCAATCGACCCTCCGGATGCTTCCCGTTCCGGAGCCGATCGGTGATCTGCTCCCACGCGGGGGGCTGGCACGCGGAACCGTCGTCAGCGTCGACGGCGCAGCGTCAGTCCTGATCGGACTCCTCGCCACCATCACCGCAGCCGGCGGGCACGTGGCGGTGATCGGAATGCCCGGACTCGGACTCCTCGCCTTCCACGAGCAAGGCGGAGATTTAGCGAAGCTCGCCCTCGTCCCTCAGCCAAAGGGTGCCGGAATCGACTGTGCAGCAATTCTGCTGGAGGGTTTCGACGCCGTTGTCCTGGGACTCTCTGGTGGCGCTGTAACGCCCTCACGAGGACGAGCGGTCGCTGCACGTGCGAGGAGTAAGGGATCGCTGCTTATCGTCACTGAGGGGCAATGGGACGGCCCGGATCTGCGGATCTCGTCCCGCGTCTCCAGATACTCAGGATTATCAGCGGGAAGAGGGCGAGTGACAGGCGTTCAGCTCGACGTCGCGGCCGCCGGCAAAGGATTCCAACAACGCACAGGCAGCCTGGAGATCCGCGATGAGAGCGGACAGCTCCGCTGGGCAACCGTCGACGACAGCACCCGCGCAGCGACACTGCCACTCCGGGCAGCGCAGTGATCAATACCGACCACTGGACCGAACGCTGGCCCGATCACCCTGTGATCAGGACATTCGACGAGCCGAGGGCAGTGAAAGTCGACATCGGCCGCGCGCTCCCGCTCGGGCGCGGGGGAGCGTCACGCGCCGATCATGTGAGCATGCGGGTGAAAACGTCCGCGCTCTACATGTCCGGATACCTCGACGGCGTTCTCAAATTTTGGGCAAGGATGCACGATGGGCAATGGCTGGCCGGAGTAACCGTGCGCGTCACCGATGCCGGCGGAACCAACCTCGTCGAAATCGACATGCTCGTGACCGCCGACGCCGTCACCGAAGCGCCGGGGTGAATATCTCCTGGGTGCACATGTGTTTCGGCTGGGAATAGCGGGTCTGACACGAGGACCTGGGGCTCACCGACAAAAGCGAGACTGTGAGCGCGCTGTCGGTGAGCCGTGCGCACCGAACCCTTGCAGTCTGACGGTGCGCAGTTCAGGTGACCCACCTCCGGGGGAAATGACACCCGGTAGGCGGGTCCGCGCGGCGGACCGTGTGTCCGAGTTCCACCGCCGCGACGAGGGTGTTGCCCTCTCGTTCACTGTTTAAACCCCCGACCGGGAAGCCGATGGATCGGGGGTTTTCGAACGTCGTCCGCTCGCGATGCGGAGACCCACATGCCGTACCGAACCGCCAGAGGTGGCCCGACGGAATCCACTCTAGAACCGCGCCAAGCCTGCGTACAGGGATCAAAGGATTGCTCGTTACGCAGCCCGGCCGGTCGGATCAGCTACTGCATCCGCCTGCCCGGCGGCCCGGCCACCTGCGGTGTCCCCCGAAGAGAACTCCGCTTCGCTCCGTCTGCAAAAGCGTTCTATTTGTTTTCCCTTCTGGCCTTCCGATCTTGACCGGCGGCGACCTGCGCGCAACCGCTGACTCCGCTTCGCTCCGGCCTTCGGCTCGAAAGACTTTTTCAACCCGCACTCGCAAGCTCGCAGAAAAACTCTTCCGCTCACCAGTTGCACTTCGGCCCCCTCATGCCGGTCCAACTCTCCTATGCCAGAAGGGCAAAAAAATTGGCGGGGCACGGGATTAGTCCCCAGCCACGAACGAAAGGTCACCGATGAGCGACGGCTACGACTACACCGAGGGCGGCGACTACAGCGCGGCAACCAGCCACTACGCCGGACTGACTTGCGGGTGCGGTGACTACTCCTGCCCTCGCATGCACAACGACGCCGCACAGTGCGTCAACGCCGAGTAACGACAACCACCCACCAACCTCGAGCAAAGGAAAAACGATGAGCAACGAGACGAACTGCGACTGCGGCCAAACCTCCTGCCCTGCAATGACAGACGACACGCAGATGTGCATCTACCCGGACCCCGGCGACTACGCCTGCACCGCGCAACGATCCGGCGACGAGGAATGCATCTGCGGTTGAGCGACCCACCACCCACCACAAAGGAGCCCCACATGAGCACCCAAACCGACACCCTCGCACCCGCGCTCGTCGCTGTTGTCGAGGCGACCGCAGCGCTCGATGCAGCGATGTTCGACCGCAGCCGCGAAGGATTCGTCGACGTCACCGCCCTGGTCGATGCCTTCGCAGCCGCCCGCGCCGCAGCTCGCGACGCTGGACACACCGAGGAGGACATCGACGCCGCCGCCACCCCCACCAACTAACCACCCACCAACCTCGAGCAAGGAAGCGCAGCATGACCGACCACAACCGCCCGACCGAAGGAGAAAACGATGTACGGCTACGACCTGCACAACATCTGCGAGAAAGCAGATGCCTGGGCGAAGTTGTTCGAGACAGCCGAGTATCTCGCCAGCGTCGTCGAGCACAACTGCTGTTCGGAAATCGACGTGTTCGTGGAGCTGCTCATCGCGCTCGACTACCACGGCCACGCCTCCGCCCTGATGGACGCACACACCCGGGCCGATAGCTGCCGAGAGCGCCACCCCACGGCCGATCACGTGATCTTGGAACCGGCCACCGCTTGAGACCGAAAACCCTACGGAAACAACACAACACCGGGCAGCTGATATCTGCCCGGTGTCGTGTCCCGAAGTCTACGAGAGGCAACACCGTGACCGCAACACACACCGCCCCCGCAGCAGCACTCGAGGTCGCGCAGCTGCACCCCGACGCCCTCGACATCGGCGAGAACGTCCGCGACAGCGTCGATCTGGCGCGGACCCCCGACTTCGTCGAATCCATCCGCGAAAACGGAGTACTCGAAGCGATCAGCGCCGTCCGGACCGCAGACGGCGCGATCGTCGTCCGCGACGGCCAGCGCCGCACCCTCGCCGCCCGCGAAACCGGCCTGGCCAGCATCCCTGTCGTGATCTACCCCGACACCGAAGGCAGCGACAAGGCCCGAGCCGTCGACCGGATCGGCAAGCAGATCACCGCCAACCGGCACCGCGAAGGGCTGACGGCAGCTCAGCACACCCGAGGAGTTGCGCAGATGCTCGAATTCGGCGCATCCATCACGAAGGTGTCCAAGACCCTCGCGATGGACAAAAAGGACGTGAAAGCCCAGGCAGCGGTAGGGAAAGCCGAGGCAGCCCGCGCCGCCCTCGACGCCGGACAGCTCGACCTCGCACACGCGGCAGTAGTGGCCGAGTTCGAGGAAGCCGGTGATACCGAAGCCGTCGAAAAGCTCCTGACCACACGGCCTTACAACTTCGACCACGTAGCGGAGCGACTACGCGGGTTGCGCGAAGAACGGGAGGCATACGCCCTCGCCGCAGCCCCGTTCGAGGAGAAGGGATTTACGATCCTTCCGCACGATCACATCAGTTTCGGGGAGGAGGTGCCGTCCCCGTCCGACCTGGTCACCACAGACGGCGACGAGGTCACCCCGGAGGTGATCGACGCAGCCCCGCAGTTCTGGGCGGTGTTCCTGGGATTGAACGACGCGTTTTTCGACAAAGCGACCGGCGAGCGCGTCGATTACGACGACGTCGATTGGGACACCGAGGACGACGATTCCGCCGTACCCGACGAAGGGCTACGGCACGCCAATACCGTCGACTACCGGCCCGAGTACCTCCCGGAATACTGGTGCATCGACCAGGAAGGCGCAGGACTTGAACCGCGTCCGATCATCGACGCGGTTCCCGCTGCCGCAGGTGGCAGCGGAAACGGCCCCGCCGAGGCAGCTCGGGCAGTGCGCGAGCAGGAAGGGAAGGACAAGCAGGAACGCCGACGAGTCCGCGAGCTGAACAAGCAGGCCGAGGCCGCGACCACCGTCCGCCGCGAGTTCCTGCGCACAACCTTGCTCGCCCGCAAGACTCCACCGAAAACGGCAGCGACCTACGTCGCGACCACCCTCGCCCGCGATCCCGGACTGATCTCGGAATACAAGGCAGCGGAATCACTCGGTGAGCTGCTCGGATTCAAGGGCTACTACCCCGGCCGAGAGTTGGCCGAGCAAGTGGCGAAGGTGTCCGAGGCTCGCGCTCAGGTGCTGCTCCTCGCGCTGGTGATCGCCGCGCAAGAGTCCCGCATGGTCAAGGACGCATGGCGATCCAAGCCCAAGAACGCCGACCAGTACCTCAGTTTCCTGATGGAACAGGGCTACACCCTCGCCGCCGTCGAGGAAATCATCACCGGACAGCTCACATTCGACGAGGTAGCGATCGACTAACCCGATGTTGCGGCGATCCCCGGCCCGAAAGGGTTGGGGATCGTCCGCCCTTCCGCCCCGCACCTTCCACCTCCGGCCGGCGGTCAGAGCCACCGGCGGACCGGAAGGGCGGAATACGGACACCACCACAGACACTCGAGAAAGCGCCCGGCAGCCGGACCCTAACCACACGATAAAAGCGCAAGGAAAAGGAGCCGACCCGCCCCGGTGTGAACATTCTTCTATCCCGACACTCGCGCATCAAGGCCGCTCCAGAAATAATATCCACACGCGCCACTCGCACGCTCGAACAACGGCGCTACGATATTTTTTCCTACACTCACCTTGACCCACTCCTGTCGAGACCAGAATATCGGCACATGCCGGGGGAGGGGGAGAAAGTGCAGGTAGTGCGCTATGAGGGTAGCTGTGTACATCACGGTTTAGATTAGTGAAAGAATGCGAAAAATGATTGAAGATGTCATTAGCTAAAGCGGAAATGAATCTAAGAAATACCTGCGAAAGTATTGGTTTATATCGCATTGTTCGATAGAATGAAATCAATAAAGAATGACCGACGAGGGGGAATGGCGATCACCGTATACACCTAGCCCGCATGTGTGCAATGCAATGCCACGTACCGCGCACTCGACAAAGCGGGAATCGAATACCACGTCATCGACATCACCGAAAACGTCCAGGCCCGCGATTACGTCATGAGTCTCGGATACCTGCAAGCCCCCGTCGTCGTCGCAGGAGAAAACCACTGGAGTGGATTCCGTCCCGACGAAATCTCCAAGCTCACCCCGGCCGCCTGACCACACACTTTCACCAGCGAAACGAGGACACCATGACCGCAGCAGCATTCACCTTCACCCCCGATGCAGACTTCGTCGACCGCGCACTCGACGCCGAGCTCCGCCGAGACAGCGAATCCGTCGACCGCAAACTCCGCACCATGCTCGCCGCCCTCGACGACTCCCTCGCCGGAATCAGTGATGCACGCGAAGAGCTACACACCCTCTACATCGCCCCTGACGCGGACACCGGCGAAGACGTTGTCGCCCATGACCAGGACATCGCCACTCACCTCGCCGAGGCTGCCCGCAACCTCCGCGCGGCCGCCGAGATCCTGCGCAGCCACCGGCAACTCACCTCACCGCGACCCTGACCTCCCATGCCCACCGGCGACAGCAAGGACCCCGACGTGACACTCTCACTGGCCACCGCCCCCGACTTCGACGACCTCACCGACAACGACAGTGAGATCGACGAGTACAGCACCGCCCTCGACGTCGAGGCTCAACTCCTGTGCTCGCTGCTCTGGGCGCCGGCCGAGAGCGCGAAACGCGCCGTCGCAGCCCTGACCAGCGCAGACTTCTACCGACCCGTGAACGCGGCACTGTTCACCGCCATCGAGGAGCTAGTCACTTCCGGCAAACCACACAACAGTGCCCACGTCTTCACCACCTTGCAGCAGGAAGGACGCACCAGCGGACACCTCGGGAAACAACTCACCAAAGCACTCACCGACATCACCACCATCGGCATCCCGTCCGCCGAACTCGAGCACAACATCGCAGCAGTCCTCACCCAGGCCTACCGGCGCGGATTCCGCGAAGCAGCACGATCCCTCGCCCAAGCCGCCGAAGAACTCCCCGAAGACCAACTGTTCGAACACCTGCTCAGCATCGGCCGCGAACGCCGCGCAGCCTCCCAGCGCCTCGCAGCCATCCGCGAAGGCAGGCCATGACCGACACCCAGTCGCAGCCGAAACACCGTGCCAGATCAACACATTTCATCGCCAACATCGCCTTTGGGATCCTCTACCTGGCGCTCGCAGTATTCGTCCTGACCGTCGCCATCACCGGCACCACCGACGGCCCCATCCTCGCGGTACTTGCCGGAACAGGGTTGATCGCGTTGGCATTTCGCTACTTCATCGCAGCCTGCAAACTCCGCCACACGCCCTCAGCGAAAGGTGAACACCAGTGATGAACGACGACGAACACGACGCCTGGCAACTGCACGACCACGGAGCCAGCTGGGAAGACATCGGCATCGAAATGGGATGCAGCCAGGCAACAGCGCAAACCCTCGCGGCCGCCTACGAGAAACGCACCGACACAGCAGCCCACGACGCGCAAAACGCCCTGTTCTGACCCCTCAAAACTGCAATCCCTGTCGGACCCGCACGGCACACTCATCGCCTCCTCACCAGCGAGATCGCCGGAGGCGAAGCAATCGCCCGCGGACTCGCCGAACTAGCATCACAACACCTAGATAGCTTCGGGACCTTGGATGCGCGGAGCTGAAACAGACGAGAGGGCATACATGACCACATCTGATCTAGATCTCGATATCGGAAGTAAGACAACAGGTTCCGAATCCCCTGAGGGGTGTAACGATCCGCGTCTCGTCGAAGCGACATACACGCTTGATGGAATGGTGATAGCGGTGCTGGGCGCGGGAAAGATCGGGGAGGCCCTTATAGCGGGTCTACTGCGCGGTGGGCACAAGCCCGAAGAGCTCCTGTTTACCGCGCGTCGCGCCGACCGTGCGCTGCAGCTGACCGAAGAGTACGGCGTGAAATCCGTCGAGACGTGGGTAGCCGTCGATCAAGCGGACGTGCTGGTCGTGTCCGTGAAACCGCAAGACATCGACGCGATGCTCGAAGAGTTGAGCGCCGGGATGGCAGCCCACAAACTGGTGGTGACCGTGTGCGCCGGCCTGCCGACAGCGCTGTTTGAACGACGCCTTGGCGACGTGCCAGTCGTCCGGGTCATGCCGAACACCCTGATGATGGTCGGCGAGGCGATGAGCGTTGTTGCCGTCGGCCAGCACGCCACCGCCGAACATGTGGCCACCGTCAAGACGATGTTCGAGTACGTCGGCGAAGTTATAGAGCTAGCCGAGCCACAACTCGACGCCGTCACGGCGCTTTCCGGGTCAGGGCCGGCGTACTTTTTCTACCTCGTCGAAGCTATGATCGACGCCGGCATCCTGCTCGGTCTGCCGCGAGGAGTCGCCAAAAAGCTGATCATTCAGTCGGCTGTGGGATCAGCGAAGATGCTCGACGAGTCGGGAGAGCATCCGATCATTTTGCGGGAAGCGGTCACTTCGCCCGCAGGGACGACGATCAGCGCAATTCGTGAGTTGGAAAATCACGGAGTCCGTGCCGCCCTATTTGCGGCGATCGAGGCCGCTCGCGATAGATCCACTGAGCTGGGCAAACAGTATGACAACTAGATTTTCCGTACCGTTGTCGAGTGACACCATGTCTTACGACAGACCTATGTTCATGATCTTCTTGGGCCCGTGTGCCGCCCGAGTAGCTCGGCAGTGACAACTGCCGGCTGTGCGGGCCGCCGGTCAAGCAAGAACTCAGATCGACCATCTGCAGCAGACTATCGCCGAAGGAACCTCTGATGCGCTGCTGCCGTCGACCGGCGAACGTAACGGTGAGTTCAGGACTACTCGCACATCGAACCGAGCGCGGCGGCCGAACGGAATGCCCTCAGACCGTTGCAGAACGTGTGACCCGCACCAACCACAGCGAAAGCAGCGCCGCGACCGCGACGAGCACAAGGCTGCAGATACTGGAGGCGACCAGCGAAGACACGTAGTCGGCGGGTTGCCCTCGGGAACCGAGTACGGCGAAGAACACGCCACCGATGCCAGCGATTCCGATCGTGCTGGAGAACTGCTGGACGGTGGTGAGGACACCGGAAGCCGCGCCCGCGTAAGTCGGGCGGATCCGGGCGAGCACCTGCCCAGTCACTGTCGGGACCGCAATCCCGTTCCCGATTCCGACAAACATCATCGGAATCGCAAGCTCCACGGCGGTCAGACTCTCCAACCGTGCACTAGCGAGAACGATCACCGTCGCGAATGCGACGATGACGAGTACGGTGCCGACGACTATGGCACGTGCACCGTATTTCTGTACATACGGTCGGGCAACGATGGATGCAGCAGCGAAGCCAATACCAAGCGGCCCAAACGTCAAACCGGCATGTAAGGGGTCCAGACCGATCCCGTCCTGTAAAACCAGGGTCACACAGAAGATGAAGCTGAAGAAGGCAGAAAGCAAGACGACTGAGAGGAACAACCCGAGGTTGAATGCCTTCTCGGTGAACAGTTGAAGCGACAAGATTGGTGTTCCGCCGGAGTGCTGGAGCCGCTGCTCCCACGCGAGGGCGGCAACCATAACCGGGACCGACCCGATCAGCATCGCCCAAGACCACCACGGCCAGCCCTGCGAACGACCGACGATCAGCGGGAACAGCAGCAGCCCCAGACTGGCGGTCACGCCCACGGCACCCGGAATGTCGAGTCGAGCGCGCCTACTGCTCTCGTGTAGCGGCAAGCTCCGCAGTGCGAGCGCCACCGTGACGATCGCGATCGGGACGTTGACGAAGAAAATGACTCGCCACCCAAGACCGGCGATATTCGCTTGTAGAAGCATCCCGCCGATGACCTGCCCGGTAACCGCGCCTACTCCGATTGTGAACCCGAACCAGGACAGCGCCTTCGGCCGCTCGGCTGGCGGGAAGGACGAGGTGATCAACGCCAGTACCTGTGGCATCATCGCAGCCGCAGTCACGCCCTGTAGGAGACGGAACCAAACGAGCATGGCCCCTGAAGTGCTCACACCGCACAGCAGCGACGCGACACCGAAACTTGCCATGCCAATGACAAACATTCGACGGTGTCCGATGATGTCGCCCAGCCGGCCACCGGTGATGAGTCCGGCGGCGTAGGTAAATGCGTACCCGCTGACGATCAACTGCAGCGCCGCGTCGCTCGCATTCAGATCGTGCTGCAAGACTGGCAATGCAACATTGACCATATATAGGTCGAACTGCGCCATGAACATCGCGACCAGGATCACCGGCAACATGTGATGGCGTCGAGGAAACCACTCGTGAGTGGGTTCGCCCGGGGACGCATTCGACTGTGGTTGTGTTCCATTGAGTTTGGCGCCTAGTGTTTCCCGAGCCTGGGTCACGACTCTCCTTTACTCGATGATCATCGTAAGGTCAGACTAAGACTGCGCGACTCGGTGGCATCGACGGCACCAGGGCAGATTTGTTGCGCGGACACGAATGCTCCGAGGTTGGTTGTAGGAGCTTCATGCTCACTGATCGTTCGCGTCCGTTCGCTCAAATATCCTGCTGGGCAATAAGTTACCGCAGGACAGTAGCCATTACCGGACTACGTTGCGAACCCTGTGTCGGTGGTGTTCATTCAAGCTTCCTGGCCGGCGGAGTGAGGGCCTGCCTGGGGGCTCCGGCGAGCATCCAGGTGTGGGGGACCGGTGGATTCTGCACGGCTGCTGTCGTCACTGAGCCCTAACCGTCACAATCGAGCGTATGCCCCTGAATATCGTTGCCATGAAATCAGTTTGGTTAGATCGACGTTCGATCAACAACACTTCGGCCAGAATGAGTTTTGTCGCTGAGCTTCGGCGTTGGATCCGAATGCGCAGCCGCAATGGTAGGCGGGCTCTTCGGTTGTCGGCCGCGACGAGCCTCGACTGCCGCAGCGAGGCGATCGAGCTGGGTTTCGGTGGTGGCCCAGTCGATGCAGGCGTCGCTGATCGATTGGCCGTAGGCCAGCTTGTCTGACTTACCGAGGGTCAGGTCCTGGCGACCGGCGACTAGGAACGACTCAAGCATCAGGCCGACCACCCCTCGCTCACCCGCGGCGATGCGGGTGGCGATGTCGTCGACTACGTCAACCTGCCGGTTGTGGTCTTTGTTGCTGTTTCCGTGGCTGGCGTCGACGACGACACGCGGGGCCAGCGACGACTTTTCCAAGCGCGCCTTCGCCTCGGCGACCGAGGCCTCGTCATAGTTGGTGCCGTTGCTGCCGCCGCGCAGGATGACATGGCAGTCGGGGTTGCCGGAGGTTCGAATCAGCGCGGAGCGGCCGTCGAGGTCGGTGCCGGGGAAGACGTGGCTGGCGGCGGCGGCGTGCACACCGTCAACCGCGACCTGCACGTCACCGTCGATGCCGTTCTTGATCCCGACTGGCATCGACAGTCCACTTGAGAGCTGCCGGTGGACCTGGCTGGCGGCTGTCCGCGCCCCGATCGCGCCATAGGAGACCAGGTCAGCGATGTATTGCGGGGTGATCGGGTCGAGGAATTCACACGCGACGGGCAGACCGAGCGCGGTGATCTCGACCAGAACCTTGCGGCCGAGGCCGAGGCCGGTGTTCACATCGAACGAGCCGTCCAGATGCGGGTCGTTGATCAGACCCTTCCAACCAAGTGTGGTGCGGGGCTTCTCGAAATACACGCGCATCACCAAGTGCAGCCAATCGCCCAGCTCGGCGGCCTTCTCGGCGAGCTTGCGGGCGTACTCAAGCGCGGCCACCGGGTCGTGAACTGAGCACGGGCCGACGATCACCATGAGACGGTCGTGGTCACCATTCAGCGCGTCGACGGTGGCCTTGCGACCTAGGCGGACAGTGTCTGCGAGCGCGTTGGTCAGCGGGTTTACTTGGCGGACCTCGGCGGGCGAGCGCAGCGGGCTCACGCTGATCGTGCGCTGGTCGTCCAAAATGGGATGCCACGAGTCGAGGCTGGCTGCGGTGGTCATGTGTGGGGTCCTATTCAACGGCGGCTCGGCTCTACCAGCGACTTATCGGCGAGTGCGCGGGATGGATGGCTGGGCAGTAATACTGAAGCACCGCCAAGGGTCGGCGATCACCATCGCATCGAAGGGATTAGCGTGATCGATCCGGGTTTTCAGTCGTAGGCGTTTCCAGCCATCATCCGCTTGAAGCCATCGTTATGCTCGACGTATTCGGCGATTGTTCCATCCGGAAGCATGGCCCGCATGTTGTGTCCTGAAGGAACCACCTTGACATCGTTAATAATCTTGACCCCAGCCTGGATCAAATATGCGCGCACATCGTCCAGTTCCTCCACCACCCAGGTCAACTTGGTAGCCTCGAACTGTTCAGTATCGGCTTTATCTCCCGCGATCAGCATAATGTTTCCGATCGCTACCAGGTCGAGCCTAAACGCCTCGTAGTAAAATTCGTGATGTGGACGGTCCACTCCTTGGAGTGCCATGTAGAACTTTTTGTATGCTTCAAGTTCTGTCTTCCGCAGGTATATCCTGGCAAAAAATTTGACCATCTTCATGGCTACTCCCGACTTAGGGTATTGACATCACAGCTCACCCTGCACGCAGAATCTGTTCACACTCCGACAAGGACGCGACGGAATTACCAGCTGCCGTCGAGGGCATTTCGAGTTAGCGTCCTAAAACGATCCCAGTGCACGCTCGGTCAGCATCGTCGACCCCTGCACGAGGGTTCTCGCTTTGAGCAACGTGTCCATCAGCTACGAGAGGCGATTCTTACTTACAGGACGATGTGACGGCTTCATCGTTCCTGCCGCCGCTCTGTTAGGAAATTGAACGCCTTATCTTTGATGGTGATGGTCATGTGCATTCCCGACCCTTCGGTGGCCGCTGCACCCGAGATCATGTATGGCATGTGCCACTGATACTGCACGAGGATTCCGCTTTCCGAACCGGAGTCCGACCCGTCATATTGTGAGACGTCGCCGTAGTTGTTGACGCCGAATCGACGGGGGTACGCAGCAAATCCTGGCAACCACGCCGCCCCTGCTCTTGCAAAGTCCTCTGGGGTTTCCAACTGTGCCACTGCTTTCTCAGCTTCGACTGCCAGCTCCTTGTAGTAGTCGCGAATCTGATCTCCACTGCAGCGAGAAACGACCTCGTGCGGAACGAACAGGAACAGGAGATGATTTCCGAAGAGGAGACTCGACGCATACGAGGCGTTCTTCATTACCATAAGGTTTTCACTGGCGCGGTTGAGAAATTCCGCTTTGACCATGTCGAGATGTGCACCGATCTTGCGGGCCGGTTCGACGGTCTCTCGAAGCTTCCAGGGCATGATTCGCGAGCATTCATCATCATCAATGAACGGCTTCCTCGCCGGGAGATATTGGTCCAGGTCAGCGGTCTGCAACTGAATTTCGGCTATCGACTCTGCAATGCGGAAATGGTCCTTGCCCGCCATCATCGTGGCCATCAACGCTTGATGGAAGCGGAAACACCTGTAGCCGTCGTTCATCGACATGGGAAAGACTGTAAAGATGCCCTGAATATCGGGGTTCGACTTGTAGGTGACGGACATCAACAGGAAGCCGTCGTAGTAATTTGGGTACTCGTCGAACACGATCTCTTGGAAGGATGAGATCGGGAATTCTTCCGGACTCTCGAATTGTCGCTCGATCAGATAGCACTTCGAAAAGAATGGATTCTCGTCGAAGTAATAACTGACTGCGTCTCGAAAGTCGCCAAGCGAGAATGGCTGTTCGACGTTGTACGTTGAAAGTGCCGGGTAAAATTGTCCCACACCAAGAGGATGTGGGAAGGACATCAGGGAGAGTCGGATAATTTTGTCAACTATCGACAACGGCATGGTCTAATCAACTCCGATAGACGAGTACGAGGAGAAGTCCCGGAAAGCGTTTCGGTCGGGGCTCGGAAAATCGCGAAAAATGTCCGATTCGGCGGCTAGCTAACTCCCTTCTGCAGGGACTGGCGAAAGCTAGACTCCCGTCGGTTCAATCACTGGCTCGTCCGGAGCGGTGGCCGGAGCCGCGTCCTCCGCTGGTGCGGAAGGGGACTCTGTGCGCCAGGTGCACCCGTCGCCTGACTGTTCGCACGACACCTTAATGTCCGGTTCTACGTAGCGGGTGGCGATGGCCGTGTTGAGTTCCTGGCAGTACGGGCACGGTGACGAGAATGTCAGGGCGACGCCGGCTCGTGCAGCTTCTTTCCGGTACCGGAGGATCCCGCAGTCGGCGTTTCGCAGGACGCTGCCCGAGGGCTGATCCTCGGTGGACACTGCCGAGTCGTACAGCAACAGCTGACGTTGCAGCCGGTTCATGAAGTGATTGGCTGCCGATTCCCCATCGGGCCGTTGGACTCGTAGCAAATCCGCGGTGATGCGGGAATTCGCCTCGATCCATCCGGAGAGGCCTTCTTCGCCGTGCTCTCCCAGAACGAACTCTTCCGCGGCGGCCTGGGCCTCGAAGTATCGCTGACGCCACAGGTCGACCTTCTCTGCCGGCTCGAGCGGGGTCGTTTCACCGGTCATGGTCTGTGTTCTTTCCGGTGACGTTGTCCAACTCGGCGAAGACCTCATGGGCGACACGAAGTCCGTTGTGGGCGACCGGCCAGCCGCCGTAGTAGGCGAGCTGAATGATGACTTCGATGATCTTCTCCCGCGACATCCCGAGGTTCAGGGAGGCGCTGATGTGGCCCCGCAGCTCGAAATCGGTGCGCGCCAGCGTGACCGCGGTTAGTGCGATCAGTTCGCGTTCCTTCAAGCTCAGGTGCGGGCGGGCCCAGATTTCACCGAACAAGTGGTCGACGGTGATCTGGGTGAAGTCCGGGGAAGACACTGGGCGCGGTTCGCGGCCGAAGACCTCCTTGAAGATGGCTTCACCCCGATCACGCCGGGTAGATGGCTGATTCATCGATCAACTCCTCCATATTGAGGCTAAGTTGGCTGCGGTTGGGAAGCTGTCAACATTGGCTGCTGCCTTCGGATTCATCACAGGACGATGCTGAGCTTGCCGTGCTCGTACAATGTCTCGTGGTCGAGCACCACGACCCGTTTCCGGATCCGGAACGATCCGCCTCGAGGGACGAGTTCGAACCGGTATTTTCCGACGTAAACGTCGGAGCGCCGGTGCCCGAAGCGGTATGCGACGACATTCGCCGCAACCTCGAGGTAGCTGCCCTGATCAGCCAAAATTTCCACGTTGCTGACAATGCGATTCGTTCGCGACCGAGGGTTTTCGCACCACACTTCGCCATCGAGGATTTGCTTGATCCGCTGACGAAGTCGGGCTGCATCGTCGTCGATGAGCCCGAGCGCTTCGTCCGACTCGCCACGGACATCTGTAGCAGGCACCACGTAGCGGATGTCATCGGTCAGCATCTCGTCGTACCACTCCGTCAGGCGCCACTCGTCGAGCAGTCGGGCCTCACGGAAAATGAACTGGCTCACCTGGTGCCAAAGTCTCACCTGGGCTGCATCGTCGACCGTCAGTTCGTTGGTCATTGCTGTTTTGCCCCTTACAACTCGGCCTGGTGAGCGACCTCGACGCGACCGTCGTCGCCGTGCATCATCCGGTCCCACTGCCGCCAGAATTCGCGAGCAGGAAGCTCATCGGTCGTCTCGGGAATCTCCTTGTTCATACCGCGTGACAGATCCGAGTAGCGCACCGTGCGGTTGAGATAGCCTCGCTGGCACGACTCGACGATCTCGATGTCGTCGGGAGTGGCGAAGCCGGCAGGGCCGAGGAACGTGAGATAAGAACTCTTCCGGAGTTCCCGAATCTCCGGATCCTCATCCTTGGGGGCCAATGCAACCGATGTAATAGACATCCGGTCGGCACCGACCGGGTCGATCTTGCGAATCGTGATCGCTTGCCCATCGATAATCATCAAGTTCGGGAAAATCAGCAAAGCGCGATTGGTACTGGTGATCCGTTCGGCGTGTTCAGTGCCGAACCGCTCGACGAAATGTGCAGCGATAGCCTCGATTTTCGGCCGGACCTTGTCACCGAACATCGGCGTCCAGTAGGCGAGTGGGCGGGCCGCGGCCGGCGGCATCTCGTTGGCTCCATGACCCAGGCCGAGCGCGCGACCGAAACCACCTCGTCGTCGTGGCGCCTTCCCCCCGAGCGACTCCATGTAACCGACGTAGCGTTTGTGCAGTGCACTGAAGTGATACAAGTCGACGCTGTTCTCCATCAGGAGCTTCCAGTTCGCTTGAGCCCCGTGCAGTTGCGCGCCTTGGATCACCTCCATCCCGGACTCGGACTGGTCATCGATCAGATCGAGGTACTCCGTGGCTCCCGCTAAGTACTCGGTCAAGGTGCGCGGCTGTTCCGGATCGAAGGTGAGGAAGACAAACCCGCGGTAACTGTCACTGTGGTGCTGTGCCAGGCCGAAGTCCGCCTTCTTGAAGCCCGGCCCGTACCCGTCCGGCATTGGGACCCCGGTCAATTCACCCCGATTGGAGAACGTCCAGTCGTGATAAGGGCACCGGAACGACTTCGCCTGCCCGGTCGGCTGTGAACAGATCAAAGCACCGCGGTGAGTGCAGGCGTTCGCAAACACCCGGATCACCCCGTCGGACCCGTGCGCCATGACCACCGGGCGCCCGCCGACATCGCGTGATACGAAGGAACCCGGCGCGGGCACCTCCGATTCGTGCCCGACGTACAACCAGCAGCGATCGAAGATCCTCGCGATCTCGCGCACGGCCACGGCGTCGTCGGTGTAGGCGCGGTGATCCACCCGGAACGAGGGGATCTCTAAATCATCGATGACGATTGGGTCGTCCACCGCCCGCTGCAGTTCAATCGTCACTGCTCCCTCTTTCGCTGTAGTTTCTGAACGGTTCCGGACACAAGAGCGGGCATTGAACCCCAGGGGCAGACTCGGGCGACGCACTGACCGCAATATCGGCTGGCGTCACCACAGCACCTCTTCTCGCACTGTCGGTTTCGAATGTATCCGGTGAGGGAGGAAGCCCACCACTACTCATTCAGGTAGCGACGAAGTTCGGGCGTCAAACGGTTGCGCAGCGCTGAAGGTTCCGATGATGGGCATTGAAAAATCCCGGCTGGCCTTGTTGCGGTACGGATTTGATAGAGCGAGGTGTCGCCGGTGTTCGGCATGGTGTCAGTCAGTCTCCGACGCCCTCGGTGAGCGAGCGCAGGTTTGTCAATGAAGTGCTTCGCGGCGACATCGGTGAACAGCTGGTCGTCGCGGCCAGCGAGCTCAACGACGAACGACGTAGATGACCTTCTCAGACGGGGCGAGAAAATCTGTATCGCAACGCAATTCGCTGTTCCAGGCAGCCAGTTCCATGGATCGCCACACGGTACTGCCCGACCAGCAACACCGAAGCAGAGAGCCCTGATCCGTCAACATATTCGTCAACGTATTCGTCAATATGCAGACAGCTTCCAGTTGTTCGTGAACATCAGATACGCCTCGTCGATCACGAGTACGTGTGTACGGACACGCCCTTATAGGCTCTGCGACAATAACTTTGAAGGCATTGAGGATCAGCTGGCACCTACTGGCAATGCCGCTGCAGACGGACTTTAGCTTTGCAGCGCGATGCGTGGGCTGCCACTACCTACCCGGTTGAGTGGTAGCCGCCCTACGAATCACAGTTGCGTGGCCGCGATTCGCGCTAGTTCCACCCGCGAGCAAATACCGAACTTTTCGAACACCTTTCGCAAGTGGTAGTTGACGGTGTGGGTGGACAACTGCAGCTTCCGTGCGATCTGGGCATTCGTCATCCCCTGACTCACATAGAGCGAGATAGTGCGCTGTGCGTCGGTGAGGGCCGCCCACTCCTCCGCAAATTGTGATTCGACCGTCACTGGCGACACTCCTTCGTGCCGACCCAGCATCAGCTCGGCATATTGGGCGGCCCCAGCCTCGCGGTATCGCCGGGACGCGGTCGTGATACTGATTCCGGTCAGCCGGTGCTGGGCGCCGTACATCTTCTGCCGCAACTGGCCCAGATGTTCATGAGCCAGTGCAGAAGCCCACGGGTCGGCATAGGAGTTCGCGGCGTCGCGAAGTTTGAGTTCATCGCGACCGATCAAGGCCCTGGCGTGAATGGCGGAGTGACGGATGGCGTGCCAGTCGGGATTTCGAGCAGCCAACTCCTCGACCGCATCCAAGACCACAGTGGCTAGCGCAATATCCGCATGGTCCAGTGCGGACTGCACCAACCAGGGTGCTGCACCGGCTTCTTCGATGAATAGCTGCCTGGAAGTCAACAGCAGGGGCAGCCGGGTGGCGGCCAAGGTTTTTGCCCGTTCGAAGCCGAGTTGTGCGCACGCGATCCGGAATTCGCTCCAGTCGGATCTGATAGATGGGAACACCGTGCCAAATTCGGCAGCTTCTGCGCGGGAGCGCCAAACGTGGTTCGCGGCTGCACCGACCTCACCGGCACGCAACCGTACCAGCGCCGCAACTCCGGCGGCGAACGGCTCGATCCATTGATTACCGGAACTCGCGGCCAGCACAAGGGCATTGTTTATCTCCCGCTCAGCTTCCTGGAACCTCCCTTGTTGCAAGCGAATCCGGCTCGAGATCACTCCCGCGCAAGCGGTCGCGGCGAACGGTTCATGGTCGGCGCGCACCAGCTTGTCGACCCGGCTCAGCAGGCTCTCCGCCAACGCGAACCGGCCGTCGTCTGCGAGTTTGGAGGCATACGACAGCAGCGGATACGGAGTCCAAGGCGACGGCGGAGCCGATTCTGCGATTATGACCGCGCGCTGTCCCCATTCAATGCTGTTGTTCAGAGACCCCGTCGCCCACATCAGGTTGGAAATTACTGTGCAGGCCACCAATACGTCCAGGTCCAGGCAGCCTGCTGGAACCTCATCAACAATCGCCATCGCCCGCTCAAGCACGAGGGCAGTGTTGTTATGCAGAAGCCCGACGATATTCGCACTAACCACACAAGGGTTGCGAGCACCACCCAACTGCGTCGACTTGGCCATTTCGAACAGTAGATCCTCACACAGTACGCTGACCAGAGGCTCAGGCAACGGGGTTCGCAATACGTTTCTCGCGAGCAGGATTGCGGGCCACAATCTGTTGGAACCGTCCCGCGCAACATAGAATTGGCGGCGCTTGTCGGGCGTCGTAGTATCCGTGAACCCATGCCCCAGGACCAGGGCAAGATCATTACCACTAGTCGACATCGTATGTAATTGCAAATCCCCGGTCACGAAAAGAATCAACCCCCTGATTCAATGCACTATGAATGGATGGACGGTAATCCGTGTGCCTACCGTCCGGTCCGGAGCGGCTGGGAACATTAATACATAACCTTAGAGTGCGCGCATCACGAAATCCGTTTCAGTGCCCGAGGTCACAAAACGGACCGTTCGACTTCTTATTGAAACATGCTGGTCAGGGTGCCGTAGAGGCGTAGGTAGGTCAGGCTAACAGATGGGAATGATGTCACGACGCATGCCAAAAGTAATTATCTTGCTCTAATAGACTAAAGTTCAGGTAAATTGGGCATTTTAAAGATTGGGTAAATTCGAGCCACTCACGCTGATTTTGTACGGTCTTTCCTTGCCGCTATCCAGTTTATTTCGATTGATGAACAGCGTCCGCATGTCCAGGTCATTTTCATGTAGAGCAAGTTTGCCGCTCAAATTCGCCGGATGTCCTGATGTCGGGCCGACAGTGTCGACTGCGGCGAATGGCGGGAAATTTATCTACTTGCCCAGCTTGTGGCGGCATACGCCGCTTTCGGTTCCCTTGAAGCTGGCCACCATCGGAAGGTGCTACGCCAACGGCCACAACCTCGATGATGCCAGTGCTCCGTTCACACGCAGTGGGTCCACTGAAATCGATAAGAATCGTTGCCGATAAGAGTTATTATGTCACTCTAACGATGAAAAGTGCTGCACTGCAGCGAAATACGTCCGCGTCGAGTGTGCATCGTCAGTATCGAGTGGCGGCATCGCTACCAGAGTGCGAGCGGACGTCCTGCAGCCTCGGCCGCAGCGATGCGCTCTCCGATCGTGGCGACGTCCAAGTTCTGTTCGATCCCGATACGGATCGCGGCAGCGATGGCGCGAGTGCGACCCGCAGGTCCCCGGACGTCGGCGAGTGGGCTGGCGATGTTGCGTCGCCGAAGCTCGTATTCGCTGCGGTTGCTGCGATTGGTTCCCAAGTGCATATGTGCCGGATTGGTGCAGCCTGCGAAGTCGCATTGATGACACAGCACCGCGTCATCGGTGTTGGACCAGCCCAACCTCGATATGACACCGTATTCGAGCTGGTATGCGAACAAATGCGCCGGCACGGTCCCACGCCGCGACGGCCCGGGCAGGCTCGCCGCTCGGAAGGAACCGTGCCCGGTCGATGACACGCCGCCGATCCATGGCCAACACTGCTCCTGGCGGCGTCGAAAGCGTTTGGACTCGAAGCGAGAAACGACGGCAGGATCGTCGAGCCACGAACGCCACAGACGTTCGGGGATACGTACCGGGTGGGGCTGCCCGATCAACGTCATCTGGAACGCCGGTCGCGCGGGAGTGCCGTGGGGCATGCCGGGCAGTGGCGGTGGAGCATCGTTGACGAACGTCATCGTTTGTTCCTGACGCTTGATCCGGGCTGTTACCGGGTCTGAATGTAGAGACAAGTGCCGACAACCAGTTGAAGATCCGGGGTCTGACCTGTGGTGGGGGTCGGTAACAGTCCGCGGGGCGTCTGAGCAGCACCTGGCGCGGAGAGCGGAGTCCGTCGAAACGGGGTGTAGTCCCAAACCTGGAACAACCTGTTCTCCTCTCCGTAAATAGGGACAGGCCAGGCAGGGTGTGTTCTTGCATGAGGCGGGTCATGAGGGCTTGGGAGCATGTCGCGCTCGTCAGAGTCGCGTACGTCGGGCATGGGTCGAGCGTGGTCCCAGCCCTTCAGATCACACGTCGACGCCGTCCGATGGGCTGCCAAAACGAGTTGCATCACCGCATGATGACGACAAACGCCAGTAGGGCCTCGGGTCCAGCCGAGGCCCTACTGGTTTGTCCGGAGGGGATGTGATCTACGAACTGGATGCCCGAGTCCGCATTCCCTCCACATCAGGTCCGGGGATCTAATGCTTTGGACGTAGGTGCGAAAGTTCGTCCGCATTCCCCTCAGGGTTGGCAACCGGGAGGGTTCCTGGCCACTCGCCTTCTCCCCGATTGGAAGTCGGGTTCCGGGCTAGTGGATAACTTGCTTTCGCGCCTGGGAAGAACAGTACAGGGGCTATTTGAACTTTGCAACTGTGGATCGACCTACGACGAATAGTGGCCGAGTTACCCCTTTCGGTCCGACGATCGAGTGTCGCTGCCGATTGATCCTGCGACGGTTGGAGGCTCGAATATTGGGTATGAGCTGCAGAAATGTTGTAATCCTGATACGTACGAGTTGGCAATGTGTCCTGCCGGTCGGCGGATTGGCAAACGTGTTTGATCTTCTGAAGTCGCAGAAAACCTGGAAGACTGCAAGCAGGGGAAGGTGGACAACCGCCTCGCAGTTGATTAAACGAACCACGACTTGTAGATTATTAGGTACACGTTAGTTGATAAGTCAGTCACCGCTAGGTGAGTGAAGTATGGAGGACATGAATATGACCGGGGAGGCCACTGTAGGGAGCGGCGGCCAGGGCACGAGGAAAATGGGCGCTGAACAGCCAGTTAGTGTCTCCAAAGAGTCTATAAAACTCGCAAAGGAGATTCTCAAAACATCGAATCGGCGAGTGGACATACCCGTGCGGAATTCGTTCGTCCGAGATTCGGAAAACAACGGCGAGACACCCCTGTCACGTCTCGTTGCGGCGAGGGGCCGCGGCAATGCCGTCGCCATTCGACTCTTCCTCGCTCTGATCTGGCGTTGCTCGTCGCCTCCCTTCGATACCGAAATCTCATCTCGAAAGTGGGCAACGCTGCTGAGCCTTGACGATCCCGAGAAGGGGGGCGCGAAACGAATCTCGGATGCACTGAAAACCCTCGAGCGCGAAAAACTCATCAAACTGACCCCCCATCCAGGGCAGCCCTCGACCATCGAGCTTCTCGAAGAAAGCGGTACCGGAGCTGCCTACGAGCTCCCGTCCACCGCCTACGTTCGATCTGGTGATCAGAGAGACCGGCATCTCTACTTCAAAGTGCCTTCTAGATTGTGGACTCGAGGACATATTCAGACGTTGTCGGCCCCTGCGCTAGCTGTGCTGTTGGCTGTTCTTTCGAGCCAAGAAGGACCCGGGAAGCCGGTCTGGTGGTCAACGGCGTTATTCCCTGCGCGCTTTGGCCTTTCACCCGCAACCAGAGCTCGCGGAACCAAGGAGCTTGTCGATCATGGCCTACTGAAGGTCGGGAAGACTCTTGTCACAGAATCGAGTTTCTCCAAACGAGATTTCTCCCGAGAGCGGGTTCGAAACGTATATCGTCTGACCGGAGCAGCCGGGCCTGCCCCAGCCGTCAAGAAACGGCCCAACCGACCCGCCGCAGTGAGTCCGCCCGCAGTTACTGCCGGGACGGCAGCGTTTTTCGTCCAGCGGCCGAAGTAAGGTTCCGTGTTAGCTAGATGCCGGCGGCACCCTCATTCCAGCGTCGCTCGACGAGCCTTGGTAACTACACCACCAATGGATCAAGCTGGGAGCACCTCGCCGCTGGCATGGGGTGCCGCCAAACCTGGGCATCCAATTTCCAATTCGGCGCGCCACAGAGAAACGCACTGCCAACGCCCAAACCACACCCCTTTTCCTCCTCCGCACAGGTCCGTTGACCCCAGGAAACTGGCAGTGATCAGGTAGAATAGTCAATGGTGCGCAGCTCCCCTGCGCACCGCCACCCTCGCCCGAGTCGACGAAGGAGCGCCGGTGACCACCGCACGCAACGCGCACTCGCACATGACCGAAGCCCAGATCGACCGAGCCATCGCCGCCGCCACCGCCGGACACCGCATGGCCGGCATGGAACCCAGCGCCACCGACCTCGAAATCGGCCGCCGGCAACTACGCGGAGAAATCACCGGCGACAAAGCCGTCGAACTCGCAGTCGCCGCAGCACTCGCCGAATACGAGGCAACACAGCCCGAGTGAACGATCCCTACGAGATCGCCCCCGGCGTCCTCAAAAACAGATACGGCATCACCGACCCCGCGAAACTCGCAGTAGTCGAACGCGCAGCCGCCTACCAACGCATCCTGCAACTCGAAACACAGCCCATCCCAGGTAATTTCGACTTCGACCACCTCAAAAAGATCCACCAATTCATCCTGCAAGACGTCTACGACTGGGCCGGCACCCTCCGCACCCGCGACACCGGCGCCGTCGGCATGAACCTCCCACACTGCCGACCCGAACACATCGAAAACCAAGCAGCGTTCATCTTCCGCGGAATCGCCAAAGACAACTTCCCCCAAGGACTCCCGAAAGACCGCGCCGTCGACCGACTCGCATACCACTGGGGCGAAACCACCGTCCTGCACCCGTTCCGAGACGGCAACTCCCGCACACAACGAGTCTTCTTCGACGAACTCCTCAAATCCTCCGGCTGGACCATCGACTGGCAGAAAGTCCACGCCTCCGCAGTACAAGCAGCCCGCTACGTCGCCATGGAAGCAACCCACACACCGCTCCGCGACGTCCTCGCCCCCGGCGTACACCGCAACAACACCGAACCGCCCACACTCGCCAGCACCCAAGGCAACGTCATCCACCTCGAGGTAGCCGAGCATCACAAAGCGATGATCGAGCACCTCCGCAGCGGAAACCGCGAACCCTACAACCCCAACGAACTCAGCGACATCGCCAACCGCGCCCGCATGAGCTTCCCCGCATCACCCACGCACCGTGCCCGCAGCGCGGCCCCCGAAGACACCACACCGAAACGGCCGGCCACACCGAAACGCGAACACGACCTCGGCAGAGACTGACCCTCGCGGTTGCGCGGAGTCAGCGCAGGTCAGCCGCATCGACGACATGCGACACTGTCGGCACGTTCGGCGTCCGCCGGGTACTCCCACACGTCTCACACTTCCCCGAACCCTGTGGACTACCGACCACAGTTGGCATCGATACCCACACCCCACCGCACAGAACGCCCGGCGAGATCACTTCTGAACACGGCTGCGTCACCGGCGTTGACTGATCCATCAACCCACCGTAGGACAGATTCCGACTCGTGTCAGACACACTCGCACGTAACCCGAAAACCAGAGCGAAGGCGCCACCGCCGCTTAACCGGCTCATCCCAATCGGGGGTGTAGGAGTTGGGGTCTGAAGCCGCCGGTCTCGAGCAGGCTTCGGGCGATGTAGTTGGTCAGGTTGCGGAACCCGAGTGCGGAGCCGCGCAGGTGTTCGAGCCGTCCGTTGAGCGCCTCGGTCGGCCCGTTGCTGGTGCCGGGTCGTTCGAAGTAGGCGAGCACGTCAGCGGCTCGCTTCTTCAGGGTCCGGCCCAGGGTGGTGAGCTCGGTGAGCACCTTGGGGACGCCGGCGCTGAGGTCGGTGATCAGCTTCTCCATGAGCTCGCGGCCACGTTGCCGGTCCTCGTGGCGATAGGCGGCGATCATGCGCTGGTAGACACCCCAGGTCGCCTCGACCTCGACGTGAGCGTCATCAACGAACAGCGCGCGTAGCCTGTCGCTCTGCTTGTCGGTGAGCAGGTCCGCGCCGGTGTGCAGCGTGCGCCGCGACTTGTAGAGCGGGTCGTCCCTGAACCCACGGTGCCCGTGGATCGCGAGTTGGACCCGGCGCCGGCACCTGTCGAGGGCGTCACCGGCCAGGCGCACGACGTGGAAGGGATCCATCACCGTGACCGCGTCCGGGATCTCCTCTGCAGCGGCGGTCTTGAACCCGGTGAAGCCGTCCATCGCGACCACCTCGACCGCGTCACGGAAGGCGTCGTCGCGGTCGGCGAGCCAGGTCTTGAACGCCGCCTTCGACCGGCCCTCGACCATGTCCAGCAGCCTTGCTGGGCCGGCGCCATCGCGGACCGGGGTGAGGTCGATGATCACGGTGACGTACTTGTCGCCACGCCTGGTGTGGCGCCAGACGTGCTCATCGACGCCAATGACCTTCACGCCCTCAAACCGCGTGGGGTCGTTGATCAGCAGCCGCTTGCCTTCAGCCAGGACCGCGTTGTTGGCGGTGTCCCACGCGAACCCGAGTCCCTCGGCGACATGGGCGACGGTGAGGTGTGCGACCACGATCCCTTCCAGCGCCCGCAGCCCGGTGCGCGAGAGCTTCGCGCGTGGCTCCGCCGCGGCGCTGGTGTCTTGGCGCCACACGTGTCCGCAGTCGGCACAGCGGTAGCGGCGCACTACAACTTCCAGCACGGTCGGTCGCCAGCCCAGCGGCTCGTGGGCCAACCGCCGGATCACGGTGTCACGAGCAGCGCCTTCGCTGCCGCACCGTCGGCACCACTGATCTGGTTCCACCACGCGGCACGCGAGGACCGCACGATCCGGTTCAAGTCGTGTTGTCCGGTCACGCCCTGACCTGACCGCCTTCGCGTCTCATCCCAATCGACCCTGATCGAGTCTGCTGACCCCCTCGACGAGAACGCAGCGACATCACAGCCACCCAACCCCGACCGTCCGGGAAGCCGGGACACGTCACATGGCCTGTGCTGCGGGCGTGTCGAGTGGGTCGTCCAGGGGCGACGCAGGAGCGTCGACGCGACGTGCTGAGAGGTGGTTCCAGTCGAGCACTAGGACACCGGCTACAGGCATGGCGATAGGTCAGGAACGGCGTCGCTCCCTACGCAGGAGGGAGCGCAGAGTCTCGGCGTTCGCGTAGCCGACCCGTAGCGCGATCTCGGCGGAGGTGAGGTCCGTGGTTGCTGAGAGGTGCCGAGCTCGTTCGATGCGAAGCCGTTGGACGAAGCCGAGCGGAGTGAGGTTGAGCGCCGCACGGACTCGTCGTTCGAGGGTGCGCCGGCTGGTGCCGAGCGACTGCGCGACGAAGGCGACGTTGAACGGTTCGTCCAGGCGGGCGCGCACGAAGCGTTCGAACTCGACGACGATCGGGTCCTCGTGCCGGAGATGTTCGTAGGCGACGAAGGCCGCCTGCGACGGACGCTCGTCGATGATGAGGAGCTTGGCGACATGTTGGGCCAGGTCGGGGCTGATCGATCGCACGAGTGAGAGCGCGAGGTCGATGTGGGCGAACGCGGCGCCGGCGGTGACGAGGTTCCCGTCGACCACGACCATGGTGTCGAGATCGAGGGCGACGGTCGGATAGCGCTTCAGGAACTCCGGCCCCAGGAACCAGCTGGTCGTCGCCCGCCGATGATGCATCCGTCCGGTCTCGGCGACAGCGAACACGCCGGTGCACGCCGCGGCGATCCGGGTGGTCGCGTCGTCGAGGCGCCCGAGCGAGGCGATGACCGAACGAGCATCTCGGCTCTGGAGGGCGTCGTTGGTAGCGGCGGCCGTGAGGGTTCCAAGCGCAGGGACGACGACCACGTCGAACTCTGCGGACTCCGACAGCGGGTGGTCCACCGACAGGGTCATCGATGCCGTCGTGGTCACTCTCCGTTTCGGTCCGAGGATGGCGAGTTCGATCGGGTCGATCCGCGGGTCGACATCGCCGCGGGCTCCGTCGGCCACCCGCACGATGTCGATGACCGACGCGACAGCCGAACCGAAGCAGCCGTCGATCGCGATCAGTCCGATACGCATGGCGCGAACAATAGCAATACTGCCGTATACGCCACTTCTCACATGCCCTTGCTCGTCATACGCTGAACTCGCTTCACCAAGAAACCTCGACACCTAGGAGAGCCCCTCATGTCCACACCCGCATCACTTCCGTATGCCTTCGTCGCCAAGATCGTCGCGGCCGATGGACAGCACGACGCGCTCGCCGATCTGCTCGCCGGCGCTGTCGCGCTCGCCAACGAAGAAGTAGGAACGATTGTCTGGTTCGCGGTCAGGACCCACGCCGACACCTTCTGGATCTTCGATGCATTCCCCGACGAGGCCGCTCGCGACGCCCACGCCAACGGCGCCATCGTCGCAGCCCTGATGGCCAACCAGCACCTCCTCGGCGCAGCACCCGAGATCCTGGCGGCCGACGTCCTCGCGTCCAAGCTCCCGTAGTCCGCCAACGCACGAGACGATCGCGCCCCGCCGAGCCGTCGCCAGGTCGCGACGCAACGCCACGCTGCGTTGCCGAGCGGTACGAGGCCTATCGGCACACGGACAGGATGCCGGCCGCGAGCGCTCAGCCGGCGAGGGGTCCGTCGCAGAGGAGAGCGACGTCGGTGTCGGGCAGAGCCGTGAGGCCAGCGCATCGCGCGACCACCAGAACCGAACCGCCCCTGCCCTGCGTTTCCGCAGGTCAGGGGCTGTTCGCCGGAGCCGCCTGTCGGAATCGAACCGACGACCTAATCACGTCGGCTTTGCGTCTATCGCTTGATGCGCCCACTGGGCGAACGAGCCGCTGAACTGCGCAAACGCCGAGCGTGGGGGACGCCGCCATCCGGTGGTGACCGACGACGACCGACCAGTACCGACCGTTTCACCGGAGCTTGCGGCGGCGTCGAAGCCGAGCAAGCTCCATTCCTTTAGCTCACCGCGCCCTCCTCCTCGCCGGTCCCGTCGTCGTCGAAGACGTTTCAGGGGTCTTCTCAGATGACGGTGTAGGTCGGCCGGGCGCGTCGGTCCGCAGATAGACGTCGAGGTCTCCCGACGACGGAGGTTCCTACGCCATCCATCCGAAAGACCTCGACGTGTCCGACGCTACCCCGCCGGCCGGCTTCGGCCGCCCTGACCTGACCGCCTTCGCTCGACTCGACGGCCTCGGTCTGAGCGTGACCGGACAACACGACTTGAACCGGATCGTGCGGTCCTCGCGTGCCGCGTGGTGGAACCAGATCAGTGGTGCCGACGGTGCGGCAGCGAAGGCGCTGCTCGTGACACCGTGATCCGGCGGTTGGCCCACGAGCCGCTGGGCTGGCGACCGACCGTGCTGGAAGTTGTAGTGCGCCGCTACCGCTGTGCCGACTGCGGACACGTGTGGCGCCAAGACACCAGCGCCGCGGCGGAGCCACGCGCGAAGCTCTCGCGCACCGGGCTGCGGGCGCTGGAAGGGATCGTGGTCGCACACCTCACCGTCGCCCATGTCGCCGAGGGACTCGGGTTCGCGTGGGACACCGCCAACAACGCGGTCCTGGCTGAAGGCAAGCGGCTGCTGATCAACGACCCCACGCGGTTTGAGGGCGTGAAGGTCATTGGCGTCGATGAGCACGTCTGGCGCCACACCAGGCGTGGCGACAAGTACGTCACCGTGATCATCGACCTCACCCCGGTCCGCGATGGCGCCGGCCCAGCAAGGCTGCTGGACATGGTCGAGGGCCGGTCGAAGGCGGCGTTCAAGACCTGGCTCGCCGACCGCGACGACGCCTTCCGTGACGCGGTCGAGGTGGTCGCGATGGACGGCTTCACCGGGTTCAAGACCGCCGCTGCAGAGGAGATCCCGGACGCGGTCACGGTGATGGATCCCTTCCACGTCGTGCGCCTGGCCGGTGACGCCCTCGACAGGTGCCGGCGCCGGGTCCAACTCGCGATCCACGGGCACCGTGGGTTCAGGGACGACCCGCTCTACAAGTCGCGGCGCACGCTGCACACCGGCGCGGACCTGCTCACCGACAAGCAGAGCGACAGGCTACGCGCGCTGTTCGTTGATGACGCTCACGTCGAGGTCGAGGCGACCTGGGGTGTCTACCAGCGCATGATCGCCGCCTATCGCCACGAGGACCGGCAACGTGGCCGCGAGCTCATGGAGAAGCTGATCACCGACCTCAGCGCCGGCGTCCCCAAGGTGCTCACCGAGCTCACCACCCTGGGCCGGACCCTGAAGAAGCGAGCCGCTGACGTGCTCGCCTACTTCGAACGACCCGGCACCAGCAACGGGCCGACCGAGGCGCTCAACGGACGGCTCGAACACCTGCGCGGCTCCGCACTCGGGTTCCGCAACCTGACCAACTACATCGCCCGAAGCCTGCTCGAGACCGGCGGCTTCAGACCCCAACTCCTACACCCCCGATTGGGATGAGCCGCCAAAGTTGCCTCGTCGGTGATGCAAGTAGCCAACTTGGATCGGTCGGTGAGTTACTACTGCGACGTGTTTTCTTGCCGTGTCGCCTTGCGTGAACCCGATGCGGTACTTCTTCTGACACCGGATGATTTTCAGATCTACATGTATGTGCAAAAGGGCGCATCCCGGCGCAACATGAGCAACATCGGCGTCCACTACGTCATGTGGTCCGCTGATACAGAAGAGGAACTTACGCGGATCAGTGAGCGTCTACGTGCATATGATGCCTCCACCTTCACCCAAGCAGTCGGTGGAGTGACCTTCGTCGACGGCTGCGATCCTGACGGTATCCGCGTTATCGTCGCCTACCCGGGCCCCGAGCAACTACCCCGAGAGCTGATCGCACAACGATTCCACGGATAACGTGCCCGTCGACCGCAGGTAGCGGTGCGTCGGGCACGTCAGTCCTCGCTGGTGGAGCGGTTACCGATCCACTCCAGGAGGTCGGGATCGGATGACGTCAGGCGCTCTACTTCCTCGCCCCCGTCGCAGCGTCGTAGTGACACCGTAATCGATGTGGAGGTGCGCCGTAGAACCCGCCACGTCGCTCCCGAGTCGGACCATCGCGAAAGCGTCTCCACCGGTTGCTCTTCCGTCATGTCGGCTCCGCTCAGGTATTGGCCCAGCTGTCCGGTCCGAAGACTTCGTAGTGGATATTCTGCGCCGGGACGTCCCTTTCGAGCAACGATGCGCGCATCGCCAACATGAACGGCATCGGCCCACAGAGGAACGCCTGGGTATCCGGTTCGACAGTGATATCGCGCAGATCAGCCCGTCCTTCGTGTACCGATCCGAACGGTACGTGCGTGCCGAGATCCTCGTACCAACGATGCAAGGTTGCGGCGGGAATCTTCTCGACGAGCGTGCTGAGTTCTGCTCGGTGAGCATGATCGGCGATGGATCGATCAGCATGAATGACAGATACCGAACGGTCAGCGCCGGTGTCTGCAAGATGATTGAGCATGCCGATCATCGGTGTGCAACCGATTCCGGCCGACGCGAGCAGGAGCGGTGAGTCGTCGTCCGGCATCATCAGATCACCGAAAGGTGTGGTGACCGACAGCTCGGAACCTTCGAACGCGTTGTTGTAGAGGAAGTTCGACACTTCGCCGTCGGGCGTGCCCGAAATTCGCTTGACGCTGATCCGCCAGTCTGCGCTGCTCGGTATCGAACACAAGCTGTACTGACGGATCTGGCGAGCGCCGTCGGGCAGCGTAACCCCGACCGAAAGGTACTGTCCGGGAGCAAAGGTGGGGAGAACGCTGCCGTCGAGCGAGGTGAGTGTCAGGGACACGGTGTCGGCGGACTGCAATACCCGTTCGGTGATTCGCACCATCCGCCAGACGTCACCGGCCTCGACTCCGACGAGCTGATAGAGGCCTCGCTCCATCGTGATCAATGTTTCGGCCATCAGCCAGTAGACCTCGTCCCAGGCTGCTGCGACGTCGGGAGTGACTGCATCGCCGAGTATTTCGACGATTGCGGCAAAGAGGTGTTCGTGCACGATTGCGTACTGGTCGGGGGTGATTCCCAGCGACGCATGCTTGTGAGCGATACGAGAAAGGATGAGATCGACCTTGGCGCTGTCCGGCTCGAGCTGAAGCGTCGCGAATGCTGCGATGGCGCCGGCGAGAGCTTTCTGCTGTTCGCCCTGCTTCTGATTGCCGCGATTGAACAAATCGCGTTCGAGTTCAGGATGTGCGTCGAACATCGTGCGGTAGAACAGGGTTGTGATATCGCCGATGGCGGCGTCGACCACGGGAAGGGTGGCGCGAATGACCTCGGTTGACTGTGGGGAAAGCATGAGCTGCTCCGTTCGGTCGAAATTGACGTTGATCAGCTTGCTTCGTCGCTCCGGGTGGTGAGGCGAAGCAGAACAGTTTTGGACGGCTGCCGGATGACGTCTTCGATCGTGACCGCGTCGAGTGAAACGAAGAACGCTTCCTGAGCGTCGCGTAATGCACTTCGAAGGAGGCAACCGGCGCGCAGTGGGCACGGCTTGTCGCCTTCGCAGTCGACGACTTCACCCGGGCCTTCGAGGCGTCGGGCCAGCCAGCCGATGGTGGCGGTGCGGCCGAGTTCGGTGATGGAAAGCCCACCGCCGCGGCCGCGCCTGGTTGTCACGATGCCGAGCTCACCGAGCCGTGTAACCACCTTGGTGGCATGGGAATACGACACGTTGAGCTGCTCCGCAATTACCCGCGTACTGGGAGAAGCATCGGCGTCGAGTACGGCCAACCGCATGACGACGCGCAATCCCAGATCGGTGAACTGCGTCAGTTGCATGACCCGAACCTACATAATTCGTATCTGAGATGACTATTTATGTGAGGGGGATCTCAACCGAAGCCTCAACGCATCACGTCGACATGGTCGAGAACGCTGTGAAGCGGCACCGATCGTGCAAAATTGGTTTGTCGACGAAAGATCGAACCGGGCACATCGGCCCGTAGCGCACGCTCAGAGGGCGGAGGTGAAACCGTACCGTCGACGCATTTCCTTGATGGCGGCGACGTCGTTTGCGCTGAAACTCGTTGCAGCTGACCATTGCAGCGCTTGCGCGTAGTCCTCTCGCCACTGGTCGATCTCACGTGCGGTGAGGCGAGTGACGGTCGGTTTCTGTCCCTCGGCTACGGGTTCGAATTGGGCCAGAAACACGGCGAGTAATGCCGCTTCGCGCCGACACCTGTTCGTCATGGTGCCACCGCTTTGATGCTGATACCGGCAACGCGGAACGGTGCTGCAATGATCCCGCAAGCGTCGGTCGGATCTCGGTGAGGCCGATCGATGCGTCGAACGCAACGACGAACAAATGATGTACAGGGACTTTCGTTCCGGAAATGCACTGTGCTACATAGTTTCATTACAGATGGAGCTCCATTCGGCCCCGACCTCATGAAGAACGAACAACTTTCAAGTAGCTCACCGTAGCAGTACGATTCGGATTATCGCTAACCTCAAGCTACCGGCGGTTCGCTCACCGTACATCGCACCGAACGGCAACTGTCAACGGGGGTAGCGACGGTGGACTTGATCTGGAATCGGTCCGCCGCCGAAGTCCGTCGTATATTTTTTGCGTCGAGCGACTCGCCAACGGTCACGCCCGAGATCGCACGTGGAGGCTTCGGCTCCATGGTGTGCGGTTCTGTCTGCCACGATCTTTCTGCCGAAGATTTTGTGGCACTTGTATTACCGGGCTTCTCCTCGGAAGGTCGCGGAGGAGTCATCGAGGGGTGCAATGAGATCCTCAACGACACCCGTCCCGACGTGCTCAAAGACATCCACCGTGCGTACTTCGCCGCTGGTGCCGATGCCGTCGAGACCAACACCTTCGGTTGCAACCTGCCCAACCTCGCCGACTACGACATCTCTCACCGGATCCGCGAACTCGCGGAAAAAGGCACTGCTCTCGCCCGTGAAGTAGCGGACGAGATGGGACCAGGCCGCGACGGCATGGCCCGATTCGTACTCGGCTCGATGGGACCGGGAACCAAGCTCCCCAGCCTGGGACACGCACCGTACGCAGTCCTGCGTGACGCGTACACCGAAGCTGCGCTCGGCATGATCGACGGTGGCGCCGACGCCATCCTCGTCGAAACCTGCCAGGACCTGCTTCAGGTGAAAGCTGCAATCCTCGGCAGCCAGCGTGCGATGGAGCAACTCGGACTGCGGTTGCCGATCATCACGCACGTGACGGTCGAGACAACCGGAACGATGCTCCTGGGCAGTGAGATCGGTGCGGCGCTGACGGCACTCGAGCCACTCGGTATCGACATGATCGGTCTGAACTGTGCCACCGGGCCGGCCGAGATGAGTGAACATCTCCGTCATCTGTCCAAGTACTCCACGCTGCCGGTGTCGGTCATGCCCAATGCCGGCCTGCCGCAGCTCGGCCCCAAGGGTGCCGAGTATCCGCTGACTGCCGACGAATTGGCCGAAGCCCTCAGTGGTTTCGTCTCCGAGTTCGGACTCGGCCTCGTCGGTGGCTGCTGCGGTACGACGCCCGAGCACATCAGCGCGGTCGCCGACGCGGTTCGTCAGGTCGAGAAGGCCCAGCGCACGCCGATCCACGAGCCGAGCACCTCTTCGCTGTACTCGGCGGTGCCGTTCGAGCAGGACGCCAGCATCCTGATGATCGGCGAACGCACGAACTCCAACGGCTCCAAGGCTTTCCGCGAGGCGATGCTCTCCGCGGACTACCAGAAGTGCCTGGACATCGCCAAGGACCAGACCCGCGACGGCGCACACATGCTCGACCTCAACGTCGACTACGTGGGCCGCGACGGTGCCGCCGACATGTCGGAACTTGCCAGCCGCCTGGCGACGTCCTCGACGCTGCCGATCATGCTCGACTCCACCGAGCCTGCCGTGCTGCAGGCCGGCCTCGAGCACCTCGGTGGCCGCTGCGCCGTCAACTCCGTCAACTACGAAGACGGCGCCGGCCCCGAATCGCGTTTCCACAAGATCATGACTCTGGTCAAGGAGCACGGCGCGGCGGTCGTCGCCCTGACCATCGACGAAGAGGGCCAGGCTCGCACCGCCGAGACGAAGGTCGCCATCGCCAAGCGTCTGATCGAGGACATCAAGGGAAACTGGGGACTCGCCGAGTCCGACATCATCGTCGACGCCTTGACCTTCCCCATCTCGACCGGTCAGGAAGAGGTGCGACGCGACGGCATCGAGACCATCGAAGCGATCCGTCAGCTCAAGGCTGCGTACCCGGAACTGCACTTCACCCTGGGTATCTCGAACATCTCGTTCGGTTTGAACCCGGCAGCTCGTCAGGTCCTCAACTCGGTGTTCCTGCACGAGTGCACCGAGGCAGGTCTGGACACGGCGATCGTTCATGCGTCCAAGATTCTGCCGATGGCCCGAATTCCTGACGAGCAGCGTGAAACCGCACTCGACCTGGTCTATGACCGTCGTAGCGAGGGGTACGACCCGCTGCAGAAGCTGATGGCTCTGTTCGAGGGTGTCTCGGCTGCGTCGGCGCGCGAGTCCCGTGCGCAGGAACTGGCGGGACTTCCGTTGTTCGACCGGCTCGAACGCCGCATCGTCGACGGCGAGCGCAACGGCCTTGACGACGACCTCACCGAGGCGATGACGATCAAGCCTCCGCTGGCCATCATCAACGAGACCTTGCTCTCGGGCATGAAGACCGTCGGCGAGCTGTTCGGCTCCGGACAGATGCAGTTGCCGTTCGTGTTGCAGTCGGCCGAGGTCATGAAGGCTGCCGTGGCATTCCTCGAACCGCACATGGAGGCGAGCGACGAGGACGGCAAGGGGCGCATCGTGATCGCGACCGTCAAGGGCGACGTTCACGACATCGGCAAGAACCTGGTCGACATCATCTTGAGCAACAACGGCTACGAGGTCGTCAACATCGGTATCAAGCAGCCGATCGCGACCATCCTCGACGTCGCGTTGGACAAGAAAGCCGACGTGATCGGCATGTCCGGACTGCTCGTGAAGTCCACTGTCGTGATGAAGGAAAACCTCCAGGAACTCAACGCACGCGGAGTCGCCGAGAAGTTCCCGGTTCTGCTCGGTGGTGCGGCGCTCACGCGCTCCTACGTCGAGAACGACTTGCAGGAGGTGTACGAGGGCGACGTCAGCTATGCCCGCGACGCCTTCGAGGGTCTGAACTTGATGGACCAGATCATGACGACCAAGCGTGGTGGCGGCCCGGCGCCGGACAGCCCGGAGGCCATCGCTGCTCGCGAGAAGGCTGCCGAGCGTAAGGCACGTCACGAGCGTTCCAAGCGCATCGCCGAAAAGCGTAAGGCTGCAGCGGTTCCCGTGGTCCTGCCGGAGCGTTCCGATGTCGCAACCGACATCGCGGTGCCGACACCTCCCTTCTGGGGCTCGCGCATCGTCAAGGGAATCTCGCTGTCCGAGTACTCGGGGCTGCTCGACGAGCGCGCTCTTTTCCTCGGCCAGTGGGGCCTTCGCGGTCAGCGCAAGGGCGACGGTCCGACGTACGAGGAACTGGTCGAGTCGGAAGGCCGTCCGCGACTTCGGTACTGGCTCGATCGGCTGACGTCCGAGGGCATCCTCGCGCATGCCGCGGTCGTGTACGGGTACTTCCCGGCGATCTCGGAGGGCGACGACGTCATCGTGCTCACCGAGCCGAAACCGGATGCACCCGAAAGGTTCCGATTCACCTACCCGCGCCAGCACCGCGACCGCTTCCTGTGCATCGCGGACTTCGTTCGCTCGCGCAAGGACGCCGAGGCCACCGGGCAGGTCGACGTACTCCCGTTCCAGTTGGTGACGATGGGTCAGCCGATCGCGGACTTCGCCAACGAGTTGTTCGCGTCGAACTCGTACCGCGATTACCTCGAGGTTCACGGAATCGGTGTCCAGCTCACGGAGTCTCTGGCCGAGTACTGGCATCGACGCGTCCGTGAAGAGCTAGTGCTTCCCGAGGGTCACACCGTCGCGGAGCAGGATCCCACCGAGGTTGCCGGCTACTTCGATCTCGAGTACCGCGGCGCTCGTTATTCGTTCGGATACGGCGCGTGCCCGGATCTCGAGGATCGAGCCAAGTTGGTGGCGTTGCTCGAACCCGAACGAATCGGCGTCGAATTGTCCGAGGAGCTGCAGCTGCATCCCGAGCAGTCCACGGACGCTTTTGTCCTGCACCACCCGGAAGCAAAGTATTTCAATGTCTGAGCTGTCGACCGAAATATTCGAAGACGGCCCCTCGCCGTTCGCTCGCCGCGTCCTCGACATCATCGACCGTATCCCTGCAGGACGAGTGATGACATACGGACTGATCGCTGACACCGTCGACGCGCATCCTCGCCAAGTCGGGCAGGTCATGACCCGTTGGGCGGACGAAACACATTGGCATCGCGTGGTCTACGCCAACGGCACTCCCGCTACCTGTCACGGCAATAGTGCTCTCGTCCTACTGCGCGGCGAAGGGACGCTCATGCGTGGCGGACGGGTCGACCTCGTACACGCGCTGTGGGATGGATGATCCACCGGACGTGATGGCGAGAACCGTCCTGCAATCACCTTTGATGAATGCCATGTCCACCATGTGAATAAGTCTTCTTCACCCTGGTATCTGCTCCCCGGGACCATGTCTTAAATCTGGTATGTCGGATGAGACACGGCCCCTCGCTGCGCGGCCTCGGCATGCTCTCAGTGAAATGGCAGTTGGCGACACATCCGGGGGCAGTGTGTAAGGCGCGAGAGCGTGTAGCGCCGGCGCGGCGTGTGAACGGGGTGAGCTCAGCGTCCGAGAGGTCCGTCCGGTATTGGTTCGGTGATGTAGACGGTCAATTGATCACTGACGAACACAGATGTGTTCGCGCTTCGCGCTTCGCGCTGAACCTCTACGTGAAGGAAAAAGATCTCTCACAGGGCGAGCGAGCGAATTGCGGTCTGGACGATCGGCAACACGTCCTTCTCGAACCACAGGTTCTTGGCAAGCCACGGCTGGTTGCGCGGAGAAGGATGTGGGAGGGGAAGATACCCCAACGGCAGGTAATCCTTCGCTGCTTTCACGGTCTCGGTCAGCGTCGGCTTGCGCCGACCACGTAGATAATGTGCCTGCGCATACTGACCGACCAACACCGTGAGTCGGACGTCGAGCAAACGATCGTTCAGTGCCTCATGCCAATGAGATGCGCATTCGGATCTCGGTGGTTTATCGCCCGACCTGGCTTTGCCTGGATAGCAAAAGCCCATCGACATGACGGCTACCTTGTCCGGGTCGTAGAACTCTGTGGGCGTCAGACCGAGCCACGTGCGCAGACGGTCACCTGAAGGATCGTCCCAGGGAACGCCTGTCGTATGGACTTTGCGGCCGGGCGCCTGGCCGATCACACGCAGCCGAGCCGATGAGCCTGCTTGCAGCACGGGACGCGGTCCGCACGGCAGGTGGTCCGCGCAGAGCGTGCATCGTCGGATGTCCCTGAGCAACTCAGCCAATGGTTCCGGCATATTCCCTCATCTCCGGGGTCGAGGCAAGCATTGAAGTGACCTCGTTATCAGATGCGTTCAAGGTCGTCGGCGTACCGGGAAATCACCGAAATCTAGTTGGAAGGCTCGCAGTCGCGTCGGTAGGCCGGCTGACAGGTCCCTCAGTCAGCGGGCAGCGGGGGCGTCGAGTCCCCCAGTATTTGGCACGGTTTCTCCTATGTCTCCAACCGTGCCTCGAAGACGCATATACCCGTCGGACAATGTGTAGGTGACGCCGACGATCGCGCAGGCGCCTTTGTCCACTTTTTCCGCGATGATCCGCGACCTCTGCATGATCAACGACCCTGTTTCCACCACATGACGACCTTCGAGTTCGTCGACCGTGGACAATCCCTCGCGACGGCCCATCAGGATCGAGGGGGCGACGCGTTCGATCACACTACGAATGAAACCGTCGGGCACCGTGTTCTTGTCCAAGGCATCGAGAGTGGCTTTCACTGCGCCGCAACTGTCGTGGCCGAGGACGACGATGAGTGGCACGTCGAGCACGTCTATGGCGTATTCGATCGAACCGAGCACCGAATCGTCGAGCACGTGACCTGCGGTGCGGACGACGAACATGTCGCCGAGACCCTGATCGAAGATGATCTCGGCGGCTACGCGCGAATCACCGCAACCGAACAGGACCGCGGTGGGATGCTGTTCGTTGACCAGTTTCGCGCGGTCGATGATTCCCTGGCTCGGGTGAATGGACGCGTCGTTGACGAATCGCTCGTTACCTTCGCGAAGAGACTTCCAAGCGGAAAGGGGGCTTGAACGTGGCATTCATTCATTGTGCACACGACGTCTTCCGCATTGCTGACAGGGTTGCACTAATCCACAAGTGGTGAGGTACGACCAGAAGGTAAGCACGAACGCGTCCGTTCGATACACGTATCTGTACTCCGTGATCGACTGCAGTACCTCGTCGACCTCACGGCGAGAGTCGACAACGAACCTCCTGTACCAACGGTCGCTGTGAGAGCGAATGACCGCATATGTTCGTGACTGCGCGGGGACGTGGCCGGATCGAGCGCGCGATCACCAACAATGGATCATGCCGTCGGGTAGTTGGGTTTCCGTGTCTGCGGAAACTCGTCGGCTCACTTCGTCACCGCGCCCACTCAGCCCAGTACGCTCAAGGCGACGTCTCCGACGAGGCCGGGTAACTCACACGCGACCCGTCAACGCGCGCGAACGAGGTGAGCGTATGCGGAGGTGCCGACTTCTTGGTCATGATGTCGAGGACGAGGACACCGCGCACCACGAGCGCATCACCGATCATCGAGCGATGGCATCGCCACGGCACAGCTTCCGCGCACATGATTGCTGCATCGCTGTTGTGGCCTCGCTTCACGAGCAGGTCGATCGCGTCGGCGAACTCATCCGTCTGCATGTAGTCCGCGTAACCCTGGAATGACGCGTTTCGCCAGGCGCCGTTGACGCTGTCTTTGCGTACATGACGTAAACCGCCCAATGCCGTCATACGGCGGTACGTGATCTTGCGCGCGCGCACGCTCGCCGCCAAAGCAGCCTCACCGAACTGCGGATTGTGCCGGGACTTGGCGATGGTACGGACGTCGATCAACTTCCTGATCCCGTACGTCTCCAAGAGATCGACGAACTCGTCGATCGGGTGCGTCGAGTGCCCGACAGTGTAAATCGTGATAGCTGACATGACGCCACGCTACGTCGCATCCACCCTCGCGGAGACGACGTACCGAACCGAAACATGCGGTCGTCGATGCCCGACGCCTGCCCGGCGGCGGGCCACCTTCGGTGTCCCCCGAAGAGAACTCCGCTTCGCTCCGTTCTGGAAAAGCGTTCTATTTGTTTTCCCTTCTGGCCTTCCGATCTTGACCGGCGGTGACCTGCGCGCAACCGCTGACTCCGCTTCGCTCCGGCCTTCGGCTCGAAAGACTTTTTCAACCCGAACTCGCAAGCTCGCAGAAAAACTCTTCCGCTCACCAGTTGCGCTCCGGCCACCTCATGCCGGTACAACTCTCCTATGCCAGAAGGGCAAAAAAATTGGCGGGGCACGGGATTAGTCCCCAGCCGCGAACGAAAGGTCACCGATGAGCGACGACTACGACTACACCGAGGGCGACGACTACAGCGCGGCAACCATCCACTACGCCGGACTGACTTGCGGGTGCGGTGACTACTCCTGCCCTCGCATGCACAACGACGCCGCACAGTGCGTCAACGCCGAGTAACGACAACCACCCACCAACCTCGAGCAAAGGAAAAACGGTGAGCAACGAGACGAACTGCGACTGCGGCCAAACCTCCTGCCCTGCAACGACAGACTGCCCTGCAACGACAGACGACACGCAGATGTGCATCTACCCGGACCCCGGCGACTGCCCGCGATGTCGGATGGGCCATCGAATGGCGCGAACTCAGCGTCGACGCCGTCCAAGCCGCCCGCAACTTCGCCTACATCGATGGCGGCACCATCCTCGCCGACGTCCTACGGCCCGCGATAAAACCCGTCACCGAAGTGCCCACGGACTCCATCGCCACCGCACCCCGCGAGAACGCCATGGTTTTCCCCGAGCACTGGCAGTCCATGATCGAGCACTACGACACCATGCCCGAACAGACCTGCACCTGGGCAAGTCAGATCAAACCCGAAGCACCACAACATGAACCACAGTCGACCGAGATCCGGCCAACGCCGAAGCCGGATGCTCCGGAGCGAGAACTAGCCGACCTCGACACCACCAAGCTCCACACCCACTGGAGCCCCGAGGTCGACCAGCAACTCATGAACAGCCGCACCATCCCACAACACAGCAGCCGACCAGAAGGACCGAGACTGTGAGCATCGTCGGATGCGCCCGCGTCTCCACCCTCGAACAAAACCCCGAACTGCAAGAACATGTACTCCGCCAAGCCGGCGCGATCCGCATCTTCACCGACTACGAATCCGGCTCCAAAACGCAGCGCCCCCAGCTCACCGAATGCCTGAACTACCTACGTGACCACGACGGCGATGTCCTCGTCGTCTGGAAACTCGACCGCCTCGGACGATCCGTCCGCCACGTCATCGACACCGTCCACAACCTCGGCGAACGCGGCATCGCATTCCGTTCCCTCACAGAAGGATTCGACACCACCACCGCAGGCGGCGAATTCTTTTCCACATCATGGCAGCCCTCGCTCAAATGGAACGCCGCATGATCGTCGAACGCACCCACGCCGGCCTCGAAACCGCCCGCCGGCAAGGCCGACACGGCGGTCGGCCCACCGTCATGACACCCGAGCGCACCGAACTCGCCCGCACCCTCCGCGAACAAGGGAAGAGCCTCGACGCCATCGCCAAGGCTCTCGGAGTCGGCCGATCCTCCGGCAGCCGTGCACTCCTGACGGCTGCTCAATAGCTCGATCGGTGTCGACAATCAAGTGAGCAGGGTATCGAGCTGGGCGATGGTGGAGCGGGTGTCGTGATGCAGGACTGTCGTCATTCTGACAGCGGCCGCGCCGTCGACGGCGATCTGTGCGTCGTCGACGAATACGGTCCGTGTGGGGTCCACGTCGAGCCGGGTGAGTAGCCCGAACCTCGTTCAGGCGGTGGGTTGAACGCAGCCGGTGAATGTGCCGGCTACGCCTTATCGATAACGAAACTTGCGCCGATAACAATTATGTCACTCTAACCCCTGCATATACTGCGCCGCAGCATCTTTCGCGCTGTCACCGCGCAACCGCGCTCCAGTTTATGCAGTACTCGAAAGCCATCCGTAGAACGAATTCTTTTGCCGCCGTGACCACCCGGTAGCGAGCATCGACGGCATGCTCCCGCCCTTCTGGTGTCATCGGCGAGCACCTCGATTCGGTTCGTCGCGGGAGTGGGTTTATGGCAAAGACACGCGTGGACACTACTACCGTGACAGCATCAAACCGATCAGTCCTGATCACCCATAGCAAGGAGCCCCTGATGAATTTCCCCGCACGCCGCCTGGCTGCCGCCGCTGCCGTATCCGGCGCGACCGCTCTTGCTCTGATTGCCAACCCCGCCCTGGCTGGAGCCGTCGTTTTCGCAGGCAACGCCGAGGTGACCGCCAACGGCAACGTGATCACTGTCCAATTCGCCGGTGTCGCCTCGGACGGGATCAGTTTGAGCTGCGCGGTCCGCGTTACCGACGACCCCGCCACTGTCGTCATCATCGAGCCGCAGTTCGTGCCGGTCGTTGGAGGTTCGGCGACGTACACCACGACGCTGCCCGACGGCGACTACCTCGTCGTCGCCGGCTGCAGCGACTCTGACACCTTCCGCACAATGACCCCCGACACCCCGCCCGTCGACGCATTCAATCTCGGTGACGGCGAGCCGGTCACCCTGGTCACGACCCCGCCTCCCGGCGGCGGGTTCTTCGGCAGCGTGGAGATGGGGAACCTGTTCGGCAGCTCGTAGCCGCCCACACCCTGATCACTCCGCCCCACCCCGCCCGGTGACCGACACGGACGTGGGTGTCGGGTGGGGCAGGTGGCTAATTGCCCACGACAGCGACAGCTGCGATCGTCTATTGTCTGCACTTACGGATTCGAAGGCCCCATCTCGGGTTGGGATAGTTTCTGCACGCTGAGAGAGGGCTGCACCCCGCCCGTACGCCGGCGTGAGCGTGAAGCAATACGGCGAGTTCTGATATGCAGGGTTACCAATAGACCTCTGCAACTGCTGTGCAGCAACACTTTTCGCCTCACGCGACGTCGATGAACCTGCGGAGACACCGATGAAGCTTGATTGTGCGCTGGACGGCGGACTCGCGCCGATCGGCATGCTTTCGACCCATATCGACTCCGCATGAACGTGTTTCACGCGCGGCTCTGGCATCGTTTTGCGGCACTCACGTCGTGCAGATCGGCTCTGCTGCTTCGGTGTCTTCCTCGGAAGACTCGGTTCGACGAGGCGAGAGGGGTTATGCGTCGTAGGCGACGTAGTGCAATTCGGCGTCCTGGCGCTGGTCGTACAACGCCGTGTATGCCTTCGCGATGACGTCCGGTTCTGCCTCCGGATGACCTGCCCCGATGAGGGCGGTGATGCCGACATGGGCAACGTGGACGCCCTTGGATTCGAGAGCGTTGTGCAGGTTCAGCACCCAGTTGCGAAGGCCCGCAGCGGCGATGTTCAGGTTTCCCAGGAACGGCATCGGACTGATCGAACCTCCACCGGTGGTCACAAGGATGATTCCGGTGCCGGCGGCGACCATGTCGGGATACGGTTCCGGACTTGCGTGACCATGCCGAAGATGCGGAGTGCCTAGTCGACGGGGGTAGACGCTGGTGGCCGAGTAAATATGTCCGCGAGTTGCAGCCGGGAGATGAGATCCCTCGATACCTCGGCAAGTTCTAAGAGAGTGAATCCTACGACTGGATGTTCGTCGAATCCGTTACTGACTGCGGGGGCGGGCGGGTGACTTCCGTCCAGCTCGACGTCGCGGCCCTGGGCAAGGGATTCCAACGGCGCACAGGACGGATGGAGATCCGCGAAGAGGTAGGGGTGTCAGTCTGGCGAACAATCGCACCGACCGTCGACGCCGCACACGAGCCTGCCCGGCTGAAGAAGGCGCTGTGTTCAACACCGATCATTGGAACGAGCGCTGGCCGGACCACCCTGTGATCAGGACATTCGAGCCAGCGAGGCCGGTGAAAGTCGACATCTTGTAGATCGGGTTTGAACGTGTCCAGTGTCCAGTAGTTGGTCGGCATAGTGTTAGGTATGCGGCGATCTCGTGTGGGGCTCATAACGATGGTTTCGGTCGTTGTTCTCGCAGTGGGCGGAGTGATCACCTTCCGAATCCTCGACGAGCGACGCGAACCCGTGGCATTGCCATTGGGGGTGGTGGTCGATCGCGCCACATGTTTGGCGCCGGAAGTGCTGGCGGCGGCGATCCCTGTGCCGGTGCAGCCCCCGGAGTCGTTGTCGGATCCTTTACCTCCTGCGGGCACGGTTCCTGACAACTTTGAGCCGACATCGGTGGTGGTGTGCCAATTCCTCGAATACACAGACGATTCGAGCGAGGCAGTGCTTTCGCAGACAACCGGAACGGGGGAAATGACGCACGTTGTGGCGCAGCTTAATCGAGAGTCACTCAAATCGCCGTGGGTCGGTGAGTGCCCCACAGCCTCGAGCATTCCCACACCTGTGGTGTGGTTGGTTGACGCCGCAGGAAGCGCTGTCAGGGTTGCTTTTCCCGTCGATGGAACGTGTCGGCTACCCCTTCCGGAGGCGTACGAGGCAGTGATGGATTTCGCGGTGCGAGACGAACAGATCTACCATCTTCCGGGCATATTGTGAGGTCGGGGATGTGCGCCTGATAACAGGCACACACCCCCGAAATCAGGGGATGCGAAATCTATTCCACGGTGAGCGGGTCAACCGGATCGGCGATCGCGTCACGCATGACGGTGATTGCCTCGGGTTCGTTTGCTGCTCCGCCTCGCTGCGGCGGAGCTTCCTCGATGGCCTTCGCCTCGTCGGCGGGAATCTCTTGCTGGCCGGCAAACGCGATGACTGTGTAAAAGTTGACAGCCGGGAGCTCAACGCAGCCGCTCAGCGAGTGGTCGACGAAGCCTCGCGCCAGTCACGTGTAGTCGTCCACGACCTGCGGCAGCGCGGTCTGTCCGTCCGCGAAATCGGCGTCATGCTGGGTATCACCCCCTCGCGGGTCTCGCAGCTCGGCAAGGACAAGGCCACGGCCTGAACCATCCATGTGTGGCGTTGCTCGCGCGGGTTGTCGAAGTGGGTGGTTTCACGGGTTCGTGAGAGTGGCAGGGACCTGCGCCCAGACAGCTCTGTGTCGTCGCGGAGTGCGGGCTTTCCTTGCTGCGTTGATCCATTCGATGGCGTCAACAGGCACTGCGCGTGTTCGAGTGGGTCGCGGCGGGGCGTCTGCCTGTCTTCTGTGCCGCCAACAAAGGGCCGTGATGATTGCTGTTGCGACGAGGATGACGGTGGGTGCAGTCAGGTCCTCGGACCTGGCCGTGGCGATCATGGCGGCTATAACGCCGGTCAGCGTTGCGATGAGCGCGGCCGTCGCCCAGTGATTTTTTACTCGGGCGGTTCCGCTGGTGTGTAGTTCGTTGAGGAAGGCGCCGCGCCATTCCTTCGCGTGTGAGGAGTTCACCGCGTTCATTTGTTCGAGTTCGCGGCAGCGTTCACGCTGCGCGTCGAGTTGTGTTTGTGCGGTTGCGGTTTGTGAGGTGGGCGCAGGCACTGTTGCGGCGCGTGGCTTTCGCGCCCCGTTCCTTGCGTACAGCTTGCGGACGAGTTCGTGTCCGAAAGCTGTTGGAGTCGGGAAGCGATCTACTGCAAGACGTTCCGCGTTGCTTGTGTGATCGGCGGCGTGTCCGATCGCAACCATGACCGGTACCGGGCATTGGTGTATGGCGCGAGCGAGTTCCGGATCGTTGAATGACCAGAGATCGGTCCAGTGGCCTCCGCCGCGAGTGATCAGGATGAGGTCGGCGCTTCCTTGGTCTATAGCTGTGAGGGCCTTGACGAGGTTTTCTGCAACAGTGTGGCGGTTCATCGAGACGGGTACATGCGTGAACTTTGGGAGTTGGATGGTTCCTTTGCCCTTGTTTTCGATGACCGCTTGAATGTCGGTGACTGCTTTGGACTTGTCGGGAGACAGGACTGTGACGCGTTCAAGCTTCTCGGGCCATGAACCCTTGGGAATGTCGCCGCGATGGGTCAGCTGCTGCAGGGCGGTGAGGTGCAGCTTCTCGGCGGCACTCACTGGGCCTTGAATTGTTTTCTCGGGTTGCGCTTGCCGTGCCTGCAAGACCAGTCTGTGAGTGGCGGGATGGTAGGTGAGGTCGCCGGCGATTGTTACTCCGGCTCCTACGGTGAAGTGCTGGAGAAAGTTTCGCTGTGTGTGACGGTATAGGTACTTGCGTACTGCGTCTGTCGTTGCGCGGTCGAACTGAACAGGGATGCTGACTACGGCTCGGTCAACGGGGACTGCGAGTTCCATGGTCCATCCGGACTTTAGTGGCTTCAGTTCGCGGCACTCTCCGGTGATGGCCACCCTCATTTTCGAGCTCGAGGCCAGATGCGAACGTACGAGTTCGCCTGCTTCTGTGATGGCAATCAAAGGCCCTCGCTTTTCGGCCCACTGCTCCAAGTTTTCCATCCCCCGCCTACTTCCCCTGTGAATTCGACCTTGGGTACGAGCCTGTCAGAGGCCTCCGACAGGTTCGCCGTCGAGGTGCAGGAGGCAGGCAGAGCGCGAGGTAGCGAGACGATTCGCGAACATTGCCGCTCAGTTCGTGTGCCCACGATGAGAGATCGAGCGCGTGGTCGTCGTGAGTTCTCGACTGAAAGGGATCTGAGTTGCTTGGAAGGTTCGAACGATTTCGATTCGGGTTGTTTCCGTCGCTCTGCTCGCATCGCGCTTGCGGAATTCTGCGCGTCGTTGGGATTGTTCCGAGCGTCGAAGGCGATCGTGTTCGAGCCTTCGTTCCGTCGGCGAGCTGACGGTCCAATCTAGTTGGGTCATTCGCCCGCGTAGGAATTCGCTTGGCCGTGGGATGTGGTTGGGCCATGTCCAGCCTCGTTGTTGGGTGTCTGTGGTGAGTTGGTGTGCGATGTCGCGGCCGGTCCATCGGGTGGTGTCGATTCCGGTTTGTTGGAGGGCGTCGCAGATTGTTCCGATGTGGCCGGCTGGTTTCAGTGCTGGTGCGTGGGCGATGAGTTCGGCTGCTGCGCGTTGGAGGTGGAGGGGTCGGGGTGTGGTTGTTGGTTGGTGTGTCGTCTTGCCCGCGTGTGCTTGTGCGCGCGTTGGTGAGATCTTGAAAGCAAGAGCTTTAAGTGCAAATCCCCCGGAGGGGGATAGGGGGTCACAGGTGCCGGATTGTGGATGGTTCCGTGTGGTGGTTCTGGACCGGTATGCGTTGGTGCGCAGTGTGGCTCGGGAGGGTTTTTTGGGCTTCTTGGACGGAGGGGTGACGGTCGTGGCTACCGGGCGGGGTGTGGTGAGCGTCCAGGTGGAGGCTGCACGGAATTGGCGGTAGCCGTGGTGTGATTCTGCAGCCATAGCTTCCAGGCGGCTGAGGTAGCGACCGCGGACGAGCTCTACTGCGACTCCGAGGGCTGTGAGGACTCGGCGGGCACGTTTGACGGTGGAGGCGCTCACTCCTGCACGGCGGGCGATGGTCTCGCGTGAGGCGGTCACTGAGCGTCCGGTTGCGCTTTCGGCGAGGGAGGCGTGAATGACAGCGACGGCGAAGACGGCTTCGGTGCTGATGGTGTGGTTTGTGCAGAGTGTCGTGCCGGTGGGGGAGTTGAGGAGGGTGCGGACTTGGTGTTGCCAGTGTGTGCGGCTTGTCCAGGTGGGGGTACGGCTGTAGGTGCCGTCGGGGATGGGGAGGGACCATGAGTTTCCGCGTTGGTTGCTGGTTCGGTTGAGTGTTTCGATGCGGGCGACGTTTTCGGTGGCTTGTTGCACGGCTTGTGCCCATTCGTCGTCGGAGATGGGGGCGTGGCGCGTTGACGGTGAGCGGTCGAGGATTGTGTTGTGTGGAAGTGTTGAAGCTGGTTCAGGGTGTGCGTTACCCTGAGATGTACCTGGCACAGGTAAATCCCTTCATGTGAGTGAAGAAGTAGTGCAGTACAGAAGGCGGAGCGGTTACTTCGGCTTCATCAGTGACAGCGAGCCGGGCATGGCTTTGCTGTTGATTTGGCTCAGTGTGTGGCGAACCCCCGTAAGGGGGTTTCGTCGTTTCTGGACTGCGTCTATGGAGTTGTGTGTCAAGGTCTTTCGGATGTCACGCTGGGTGGTGGCGGGGGGCTCCCGTTTTCGGCGGTGTTCGGGTCAGGCCGGGTGTTTATTGAGGTCAGTTGCCGCTGGCGGTCTGTGACGGACATGGCCCCCGATGTGCGGATCTGTCGCGTGTCGAATGTCAGGAACGTGTGGGGCGAAGCGAAAACACCGATCCCACAACACCGGCGCACCCCAACGCGACAGCGAGAACGAGCGCAATCACGAATGATTCGATCGAACGGGGATGTGCAGATCCAGAAGCCCCCGGAGTGCAACCGCGACTTCGTGAATCTGATCGACCGACGCAGTTTCCGGATCGGAGGCAACGAGATCTGCCACGTCGATGAGGTTGTCGCGTAACCCGACCGACAACTCGCGAGGTCCGGCGAGCGCGTCGACGGTGTCCCGGACGATTGTTTCGGCGAGTTGGCGTACTTCGGCCATCTCGGCGTCGGTGGGGAAGGTGATGCCTACTTCTTTCAGGAGCGCTGTGGAGGCGGTGCTGATCATGGATTCGATCAGCGGCGATCGATGCGGTGTGGTTTTCATGATGCTGCCCCCAACTGTGTCGAAACAGATGATGCGATGGTGCATGTGGGATGAATCCAGTGTTCGACGGCAGCAGTGATAGCCGTGCGGGCGGTCGCAGGGTCCTGTGCGGTGATGACGGCGGTGAATGCTGAGGTGACTGCTTCGATCCCGGAGGTCTCGAGTCCGTTGCAGTGGTCGAGTCCGTCGGTGATCAGCTCCAGGGCAGTGTGGAGGACTTCCCAGTGACCGTCCTCGTGCGGGGAATGCGCTGCGATGAGTTCGATGGTGGGGAGTTGTTCTGCGGCCCACAGGTCTCGCACGTTGAGGGGGTGGATGGGGTGGGCGGTGAGTTGGCACAGCCGGGCGACGGGGGCGCAGACGTGGTCGAGTCCGTCGACGATCGCGGTCATTCCCCAGCGCGGGTGGGTGAGGAGGTCCGCGAGCCATTGCCATCGTTCGGCGGGAAGGCCGGTCGAGGCGGGGGATGGGAGGGCCCCGGTACTGATCCCGTAGATGATGTCAGGGAGGGGGTGGTGGGGGTTGGTCAGTTCGTCGAGCAAGCGGTGTGTTGTCATGTGGGGCAGTCCAATCGGGTGACGTCGAACGAGGCTTGTGACGTGCAGGTGGGAAGGTTCGCGGCATCCGTCGTATCAGTACGGAGGGGTGCGAGGACCGCGGCAGGGGAGGGGTCGACCCTCAACGGGCCGTGGGCTTCGATCAGATCGCGGGCATGAAGAATCGCGCGGGAGTCCACGTCGATCAACCCGTACACATCAGGTGAGTCACCGATGTGCGGGTGATCGTGAATGAAGGTGCGGCGACTACGCAGGCGGCCGGCGACTTCGACGAGGATCCACAACCGGTCGTAGCGGTCCCGTACCGGCACATGGCCGTGCGTGTCGGCGAGGATTCCGTACACAGACCACGTTGATTCGAATGTCCTCAAGATCAGCGCCGCGGATTCTTCGGATACCGGTGTGTCGAGCAGCTGTGTGAAGACCGGATCGAACGACCCCATTCTCGGGGTCACGCAGCGGTCCCACGAGAAGTACCGCGATGCCCGTCGACCCGCCGGTAGTACGAACGCCACACCACATCCGAGGTAATCGGCCGGCCACGATGACTGAACGGCACACCCGCCCAAATCATCGACCGAGGCGGAGTATCCGCCGCCACCATCGACGACAACTCCTTCCAGCAATCCGCCAAACGAGGGCATCGGAAACACTCAGCCTGCGCATCCACGCCCGCGCGATACGAGCCCTCATCCAGATCCCACGATTGAGGATCGACCGCGCACGCCAACACCGTCGGCGGCGGCACCGCGGCCCTCACGCGGCCACCTCCGAATCCCGGCGACGGCGCGTTGCTGTCGTCAACGACTCGTACAGGCCCAAGCGTTCACCGTCGACGATATTGCCGTGACTGTCATACACGTTGCCCGCCATGATCATTCGCTGCGGACCATCCCCACGTTCCACCGCCGCGGCCGCATCCATACGGCACTGCGCCAACAACGGGCACGTCTCACACGAGGAGATCGCGCGGCGCCACTCCACCACCGTGCGGCCATCCATCTCCCACGAACGTGACTTCCCCGCGCACAAACCCTTACCCGGATCGGCACCAACAATCGGCACCACACCCCGAACCTCCAACTCCACACGAACAGCTCGCACAGTCGGGCACACATCGCACTCCGACGAAAAAACGAACCCGCACCGCGCGCACCGACCAACCCGATCAGGATGATGCAAAGCAGCAACCCGAAGAAGATCGTCAGTACTGAACTGCGGCAACACGACCGCAGATGATCCCCGGCCCTCACGGTGCGTCAACTCACGCAACGCGGCCGCAGCCTCCGGGCACAACGGAACAAGCTCCGAAACACTCAAACCGCAACCATCGCAACGCCCGCCGATCGACGAATGCCGCGCAACAAGCCGACGAAGGACAAGTGTGGAGAGAGCTGCATACCGATTGCGGAACACGTCATCCGGACCTGATGGGTCCACTAAGATAGACATCGCAGAATCCTTTCTGCATCTGAAGAAAATGCTGGACGGGTTGCATCCCGTTTGGTCTGGTCCCTCGGTCGTTGGCGCGACTGGGGGACTCTTCCGTTTTTTGCTCTAGTTGTCTCCCTTGAGGTCGTTGACTATGACTTGGCCGCCATCTAAAACCGGTCATCTAAAAATAGCCGCGTGTGCGAATGGTATCGAGGAGGCGGCACAGTGTCTACTAATGACAACGAGATGCGAAGGGTGCTGGCTGTGAGTCGGCGAGTGATGCGGGGGTTTTCCCCGTCAAGTCTTGTGGCTGCGCGCCGCACTGCGGGGATGTCACGTGCGGAATTGGCGCGGCGGGCGGGAGTGGGTGAAACGACGATCCGGCGCTGGGAGCAGTCGAATTCCTCTCCGCAGGTTGATCTTCTGGCGACTGTGGTGGCGGAGTTGGGTGTAGAGATCGCCGATATCGTGCAAGTGCCTGAGGATGACAGGTACCCGGGTGATTGGCGCGTCTTGAAGGGTTTGACCCAACCGCAACTTGGGATGCAGGCCGGCTTGCGGACACCGATCGTTGGAGGCATCGAGCGGGGCGAGATTCCGTTGTCAGACCTCGTGGCGGAGAAACTTGCCCCGGTTCTAGGTGTCTCGGTTGACGAGTTGTTCGCTGCGCATATGCGGGTTCGTCATCGGGGGCCTGAGGCGCCCGCCTAGGTCCAGGCTTTTCTTTGGTCGCCTTCGCTGTCGTGCTGACTGATGAAGTTACGTCGTTTCGGCTGCGGTGGGTCACCGCCTGTCGGTCCTGACTCTGTAAAACATTGCTGCCCCTCACGGTCGAGGTCAGCCTAAAACCGAAAACTTACTATTGCAAGTTGCGTTGGGCAGCGGGACTTGCCAGTATTGGAAATTGAACATTGGACCAGTGCGCCCATCCAGCATGGCGATTGAGGACGGAGGGACGAACGATGAGCACATTCGCAGAACGGCTCCGACATCTCTTCGACACGGTGCACCCGAGAGATCGTGGTCCGTACACGCAAACAGAAGTTGTGGACATAATCCGCTTCGGCGGCGGCAAGATGACTACCGGGTACATGTCTCAACTGCTGAGTGGTAAGCGTCAGTCGCCAGGCGTAGAAACTGTTCGCGATATCTGCAATGTTTTTCATGTTCCGATGGACTACTTCAGTGACGAAGAAACGTATGAGTTGGTCAAGCACACCATCGCCTGGATCCAGGATGTTCGTGATAGTGAAGGTCAGCAGGTTGCAGCACGTGCCTACAACCCGTTTCGGAAGATGATGCAGTCTGGCGATGACTAGTTTCTAAGCGATCAACGCATATGCAATCCCCGTTGTGACCGCTCCGGCGATAGCTCCGACGATCACCTGGCCCTTGGTGTGATCTCCCAGGTGAACCCGTGACCATCCGATTAACGGAGTCAATGCGAGAGCAAGTAGCCACCAGGGCGACAGCGCAAGCGCCAAAACTATGGTGACCCCGGCTGAAACTCCAGTGTGCACACTGACTTTCCAGTGGAGAACGCTAGTGATCAATGCAGCCACCACAAGCGCCGACAATCCGGCAGTCATGAACGCGATCATTTGAATGGGTGCGCTCGCGATAATCTGAATGATCAACCCACCCAAGGCAACTGCGAGCAGTATGACAATGAGCAGGTGTCGTTCGCTGATGCTGGTGACGTGGTGATCGCCGATTTTCGACTTTCGCATCCCGTAGAGGATGACGCCCATCGGGACCACACCTGTGCAGATCGCGACGAAGATTCCCCATCCTGGCGCCCCGATGGAACACCCGAGGATCAATGAGGTCACGATGTTGATGACCCAGGGTGCACCAATCTCGGTGAGCAACCGTGCGATCCGGTCGTGTCCTGAGGCTTTTCCCTGTACTCGTGTTTCTGTCATTGCTCAAGGACCAACTTTCGCTCGATTTCACGGGCGTACGCATCACCCAGTTCTCGCGCCCAACGGACATCTGAAGTAGCTGCCCGTGCTCGGAGGTTGTCCGATCCCAATCCCTCCGGAATCCGATCAGTAATAATCCATTCCGCAACAGCATGTGCCACCTCTGTCCGGCTCAAGGCTGCACCTTGGTTCGGTAGAGCCTGTCGCTTGGCCTCCAAGCTCAGCGCGTCCAGCAGTTCCGCTGCGCGATCGGCGGCCCGATCAGCGGCGCCGCTTCCGGGCTCGGATGGCCGTAGGGCACCAGGCCAACGGGCAAGTAGCTCGGTGCGAAGGTCGTCAAAGGCCCGAAGTTGCGCTCGTGAGACGAGCGTAGTTCCCATCGCTGTAACCAAGACTCCCGCTGCGACAAAGAGAACGCCGACAACGGCCAGGAAGCGCGAGATTGCAAAGGGTGTCGGGGTCGGATCGATCAGTCCCCACCGTGCCGACCCCAGGTAGCCAATTCGGAGTGCGGCGTATGCGCTGAGTGCAGCGGCTCCGGGGGAAATGATGATGAGCCCCCAGCCGGTTGCCGTCCGCCGGTCTGCTTGCCGAATAGCGACGATTGTCACCATCAAGCACAACAGAAACGGATAGGCCATGCCCAGCATCAGGCCCTCTGCATACCCCGGAAGAAATGCGTATTGGTTGTCGAAAGTCCGGTTGTCGGGGTTCGATGCCGGCCACGGAGTCTTGAAGAAGAAGTAGAACGAGAGCGCTGCGGTGACAACTGAGAGTGAAATATGTAGCCAAAGTAGCTTTTTGAGATGCCGGGAGCTGGTGACGGTTGTGAACACAATGGCGGTGCCGACGCAGATACCGCAGACGAGCAGCATTTTGATTGTGCCGGGTATTCCAGCCCCGAGTGTGACTCTGACAGCGCTCTCGACCGTTTTCACGTTGAGCGCCATATGAATCGACATGCACAGTAGAACAATGACTGCGCCTGCCAGAGTCCACGACCTGGAAAACCACCAACGCTGGATCCGGGTGGCCGCTGCAGTGGCGAGTACTGCCGCCGCGAGAGCAGTGATCAACCGAGTGCCTCATCCAGTCGTGAACGAACCGAAGGATTCTGCGCGCGACGTGTGACGTGAAGCCGCCGCAGAAGCAGACTCCCGAATGCTTCAGCCTCGGCTTCTTCCGTCGAGACGGTGTCCACACAATCGCGTCGAAGCATCAGAGTTCCAAGATCACGCAACGCGGGTGGGAGGAAGTCGGTGGCCAAATCGATGGCCGGTCTGCCGGAGTGGTTCAACGCGATATGTCCCAACTCATGAGCAATCGTTCGGTCGCGAGCATGAACCCACCCTGCACAGGACACTTCATCGCGGTCGTGGTGTCGGACCCATTGACCAAATACACCGGGCGGGAGGACTGCGTCGTCCAGCACGGACAGTGGGCGTCCGCGGTCGCGCGACAATGCTTCGGCCATACCTTCAAGGGTTCGCGCTTCGTCGCCTACGGCAATGCGGAACAGGCGCTCGACTGCTCGAGCGACGGTTTTGTCTGCCACTTCGGGGCACCTCCTCACCGAGTATCCCCTACGGCCCCAACCGAACACCGTAGTCGTTGTTGTTGGTATCGCTCAACTGGGCGCTCAAGACTAGCGCAGTCACGGGCTCGCACAGTCGAGCACAAGACACGCTAGGGTCGTCCGAATGTCGCCTAACTTGCGCCCCTCACGTCGACGCGCTGCCTGCGTGGCTATTGCGGCGGCAGGTTTTCTGCTGACAATGAGTGCGTTGGCGCCCACCTATGCCAAGGGTCAACTGGTGAAAATTCCGTTGAGCATCGATGCGGCAACAGTGTCGACGGGTACTGCAGTATTGCTCGATGCTGCGGCGTTAGCGAAGGGCAAATTGGTTGTGGACAGCAATGTTCCGATCACAGTCCAGCAGCGCGTCACTGCCGAAGATCCGTCAGGATCCGACGTGGTGACCCTGCAGTCGGCGGTTCAGATGGTGCGGGACGATCGGGTCGGTACGGCAGCGATTGTGAATGCGAGCATCGATCGTTCCACTGTCGACAGGATCTCGGCGATCCCGGTCGAGGAGCCGATCGGCTCGATCCAGACCGTGATGGACAAACCGGCGGAAGTTGTTGCCCATGAGGGACTTCAATTCAAATTTCCGTTCGACACTCAGAAACGAACGTATCCGTATTTCGACTCGACACTGCGGGACAGCTATGACGCGACCTTCATCGCGGAGGGTGAAATTGAAGGCGTTGACGTCTACAACTTCCGTCAGGAAATCGAGCCCGTGGAGATTGGTACGGAGATCACATTGCCCGCCTCCAGTTGGGGGAAAACAGGAACAAGCCCAGTCACCATGAAGCGTTTCTATGGCATCACGCGCGAACTGTCAGTCGAACCCATTTCCGGCGCCATAATCCAAGTGCAGCAACACTATAGGCAATATTTTGCGACATCCGCTTTAGCCCCTGAAACCATCACGATCATCGATGTAGCCCCCAAACTCGATTCCCAGACGCAGCACGAACAGATCGAACGAGCCGTCATGTATCGAGACCAAATCCGGTGGGGTACGGATTACGGCCCGGCAATCGGGGGCTCGGTCGGGCTACTGCTTCTACTTGGTGGGATATATCTCGGATGGATATCAACGAGACCCGGACCACAATCTCTGATAGTCCAAAATGAGAAGTCCGGCGATCTTGTGACTCGATAGATGCCGGAACTGATCGCGTCGGACCGCACTTTCGCTGTTGCTAGTGAGAGTTGCAATCGACATGCATGGCGAGGTTAACCTTTTCGGCTGAATTGATCACCCAGTGTGGGGGTGTTCGCTCGTTGAGTTGGATTTCCACGTCACCTGGTTGGGGGACGTCCCAGGTGACGCCTCTGAGGAACTGGTTGGTTGTTCCGAATTTTTCGTTTAAAGCGATTTCGTGGTCGAGTGAACTCTGCGAAGTCGTGAATTCTTGCGCGGCGTAGTTCAGTTGAGGGTTTTCGATGGTGACGGTTTGGGATCCGTGGGTGAGGACTGCATGCCAGCCGTTGGGCTCGGTGATGTCGACGGTGAGGTTGTCGCCTTCGCCTATGCACTGTGCGTGGACCTGGTTGGCGGCAGGGAGTGTGATTTTGTCGTCGGCTTGTTGGTCGCCGACTCCGATTACCAGGTCTCCTCGCCACGAGGAGGATTCAGCTGGTGTGACGGTGCCGGCACGACCGTTGTTTGCGCTGGTGGTGGCGCTGCCGCCGTTGTCGTTGGCGGATGTCGAGTCCGAGCATGCGGTCAGGATCAGGGGTGCTGCGAGGATCCCGGTGACTGCGATGGCGGTGGTGGTGCGCTTCATGTGTGTTTCCCTCCAATGTGGGTTCGCGGGCCTGTTAGGGTCAGTTTCTCCTGAAAACGTTTGTGCCTGAGTCTTGTTCGGCGGTTCGTTCCTGTTGGTACGAACATAGTCGATCGGTACGAATCCTTTGTCGTACAGCCACGGTGGGGAGTGGTGGTCAGTAGCGGATGGTGTCGAGGAGCCACTGGTCGCCACCTTTGGTGAGGGTCACCCAAACCGTGGTATCGGTTGCGACAGTGCTGGTTTCGTTTTCGTTGATTGCGGTTTGGTGGATGCTTGCGACTCGGTGGATGAGTGCGTCGGTGTCGGGTGGGCAGCCGGAGCATCCAAGGGTCACGTTGGCGGCCACTTTGGCGTTGTCGGAGGCCCATTGTTTCCACTGTGCTCCTGGTCCTCGTTCGGTGTGCGTGTCGACGAGCAGGGTCTGTGCCAGGGTGTCGGTGAACCATTCCCGGGCGCGTGCGTATCCATTGGTGGGGCTACGGTCCGTTGCCGGGTACCAGGTGAACGCCACGGAAAGTGCCTGGCGAGCGATGTTTTCAGCCACCTCCGTATCCGGATCCGCGGTGACGTCGATTGCTGTCGGAGCCGGCGAAGTCGAAATGGTCAGCGGCGCCGGTGCTGGGGCGATCTGTTCAGCTGTCTCGGTTTCCGTCTCGTTGCCCCAATCGAAGAGGAAGTACACCAGTCCACCGACGAGGAGGACAGCGACGGCAAGCAGAACCAGTTTGCGTGCGTTGCTCACAGAACCCTCCTGGCTTTCATATCGCTCTGTAGTGGAGCTTGTTTGACGACGTCCCCCGTAGTGGGAGCATGGATCATCTGGCCTCCGCCGATCGCGACGCCGACGTGCCCCGGACCTGTTCCGGCCCACGAACCGAACACCAGATCCCCGGCTTGTGCTTGGTCGATAGGGATCTCGACTCCGACGTTCCACTGCTGTTCGGATGTCCGGGGCAGGGTGATCTTGTTTCCACTTCCCTGGTAGATGGCGTAACTGGTCAGTCCGGAGCAGTCGAATCCACCGCCGGTAGTACCGTTGATGTTGCCGCCGCCCCAGACGTACGGGGTGCCGAGGAATTGGCGGGCAGCGTCGACGACCTGCGATCCGGACGCCGAACCGGGCGAGACGATCAGTTCCCCGCTACCTCCGGGGGACGCGAACTCTGCTTCGTATGCAAGGACTTTCGCGACGTAGGGCTGTGTCTGGGTGGTGTAGTCGCCGCCGCTGGGCATTCCGCCGGCATTCTTCACCGCGCCTTCGCCCGCGTTGTAGGATGCGATGTAGAGCGATTTGGGATCGCCTTTGACTGATCCGTCGGTAATCCATCCGTCGACCTGGGCCGCGATGGCGCAGAAGTATCGGCCTTGAGCCATGATCGCGTCCCCGTCGTCCCAGATCGAGATCTTGCCGTTGCTGTCGTCGTCCTGGCCGTAAGAAGCAAATGTTCTCGGCATGAACTGCGTGATTCCCTTAGCGTCGCTCGCGGAGGTCAGTCCACGGACCAGGCCGGATTCGGCTTTTGCATCTGCGGCCAGCAGCGAGGGCTTGATCTGGGGGCAGATCGATCCGGCTTTGCGGAACCACGGCTCCATCTCTGGGGGAACGGATCCGGCTTTGAGATCGCCGCCACCTGCCACGCCGAAGCCGCCGCAGTCGATCGCCGATGCCGAGGCGGCCAGCTCGATGGCAGGAGAATCACTGCCGGCTTCGCCGGCGGGGGAGGGCGCTCCGCCGAGTTTGGTCATCGGATCGACGGCGGTTCCGCCCTGCAGTCGTCCGCCGTCCCAGTATTCGAAATGCAAGTGTGCGCCGGTGGATTGGCCGTTGTTTCCGATGTTCGCGATGTGGTCGCCGGCCTTGACCTGCTGGCCTTCCGTGACGAGGACACCGTCGTCGAACATGTGGCCGTAGACGGTGCTCACGGGTTTGCCGTCGACGAGCGAGTCGAGCACGATCCAGTTCCCGAACCCGGATGCGGGCCCGGCCTTGACTGCAACGCCGTCGAGTGCCGCGTAGATCGGTGTCCCGACGGGGCCGGCGAAGTCGACGCCTTTGTGTTCGGTTCCCCAGCGAGGCCCGAATGGGGACGTGAACGTCGTCGTTCCGTTCTTGGTTGGCTGGGTGATCGGCCCCGATGCTTTCAGTTCGGTGTTGCCGGTCGCCGAGGTGGCTTTGTCGTCCCCCTCGCTCGACGAGTATCCGCCGCAACGGTTGTGGGGGATCACCGGCTGCTGGGTGCATCCGGACAGCCCTAGGATCGCAGCGGTGGCAGCGGTGACGATCAGGGCCACCGCCTCACGGCGGAGACTCACAGCGTTCCTGGGAGCGGTGTGTCGAGGTCGGGAATCGGGATGGGGCCGGGAACAGGAACAGGTGCCGGTTCGAGGTCCGCCGAGGGAACAGCGACCGAGCTGGTCGATGTCGGCGTCGTGGTCGAGGTAGCGCTCGGCGAGGTCGTCGACTTCGGAGCCGTGGTGGTTGTTGGAGCTTCCGAGGTCGGTTCGCTCGCGAGGGAAGGTGCGCCGAGCTTGTCGATCTCGCTGCGGTCCAGGGTGGGCAATGGATTCTGGACCTGCCACGTCGAACCCTTTTCGGTGCCCGACACTTTGAGCGTGATCCGCAAATTCCCCGCCTGCGTCGGGACGATGACCTGCACGGCGCTCTCACCGCCGGTGCCGGCCACGATCTCACTGCGCGTCGGGCCGGTGATCGCGACCGGTACGAGCGGGCGGGCATTGACCACCGTCACGCCGGGCGCTTCGGCGGCGTGCACGCCCAGCTTGGTCTTCCATTCGCTGTTCGAGAGTGACTGATCGACGTAGACGTGCGCGTAGGCCATCGCTGTCGCCGGTGCACTCTCGGCAACCGAAGCGATCGACTTGCCGGCAATCGAGGATTCGGTCACCTCGGTCAATTCATAGCTCAGATCCGGCGCCGCAGATTCTGCGTCCGTCGCAGTCGTCGCGGCGGAGGCTGGGATCTTCGAGGCAGTGTTCGACGGGGTCGGGGATTGGCCGAACACCGCTCCCGCCACGAACAGCACACCGAACGCAGAGACGATCGTGATCGTCAGATTGGTGCGCGAGTGCAGCACCCACCGCCGGATCGGTGCGAGTACGGGATTGGCTGCGCTGGAGGACATCAGCTGAACCTGCCGGTTGAATCAGACGAAGTACCTGCGGAGGTCAACGACGGCGTCCACAGTCGTGCCGTCGACCGCGGAGGAGTCGCCGAGTTCGAGCGCGTCGCACGCGAACGGGGTGTCGTAGACCCGGTGGGGGCATCCCGCAAGGGCGGTGTGAACACCTTCATCGGCGCGATACTCGACCGCGGGCCTCCGTCCCATGTCTCACTCACCGACGAAGTGCTGCGCGGTGAACCGGCTTCGGTTCCGATCAGCTGTCGAGCGAGGGTGCGGCTAGGTTTGGCAGCGGGACCGGCGGTTTGTGGTCGATCCGACATGGGCCGCTTGGTGCCCGCGGAACTCTTGGCGGTACCGGCGAGGCTTCGGCGCCGCACGTCCTGGGCGTCCTTCCGTGAATCCGTCAGACGCTGTTGGCGATCCATCGTCTTGCGTGCCTCGACACGCGATTTGTCGACCTCGTGCCGGCGTCGCTGATTCAACTCGCGTCCTTCCGGACGCACTGTTGTCACCGAATCCTTGTCGAGGTCACCACCGCGTTTGGTCGCCTTCCGAAGCGCGCCGACACCTTCCTCGACCATCGACGCTGCGGGACCGCCCACGACGGCGCTGCCAGCCTTGAAGAACTTCTGTTTCATCGATGTCTGCGCGTGACGAGCTTTGCGATTGAGTGCGCCCGCTTGGTTCTGGGTGAAGGTCTGAGTCATCCGTTTGAACGGGCGCATGATGAACCAGCACACCGCCGTCAAGATGACCATGAACCACAGCCGCCACGTGCCGTCGACGAGACCGTTGTCGGTGTCGTACAGCTTGACCAGCGCCATCAGGTACAGCGCGATGATGACTGCGCCGGCCACGCCCCACATGTAGGCGGTGGCGATCATGCGGCACACGCGCGAGAGGGTGCCGCCGTGTGCGGCGGCGATTGGAACCCAGATCGCTGCGAAGAGAATTGCGAGTCGAATGGCTAGTAGCGCAGTGAGTTTGAGGATGGATGCGCCGATCCAGAGGATGGAGGGCATGGCGAGTTTGATCATCGCCATGAACCCTGTGCCGGTGCGTCCGGAGTCCTTGCCCTGGAACTGGCCGTACGAGAGGTTCAATCCGTCGAGTTTGTCGATGATGCCTTCTTGAAAGTCTTTCGCTTTCGTGTCTGCCAGCTCGCTCGCGGCTTCGTTGTCGCCGGCCACTTCTCGCTGCTCCGCGTACGAAAACGCGAGGGAATTCCGGAGCTTCGGTCCGAGTTGCAGTTCCTGGTCGTTGAAGTTCGTCCCGAACCATCCTTTGCGCCAGTCGTCGAGGAAGATCTTGTCGATCAGCACATTGCGGGGGTCTCCGGTGTTTCCGGACACGGACAGCATCTGACCTTGTGTGTCGGTGATGACCGATCCGAAGGTGTCGTCGGCGACCTGGATGGCTTTTTGCGGTGCGCCGACGAACAGTGCTCCGATGGCCATTGCAGCGCCGGCGATCGCGACGGTGCGGGTCACGGCCGCGGCGTTTGATTTGAGGGCGTTCCAGATGATGATCGTCGCGACCACCATCAATGCCACACCCAGCCACGTTCCGTAGACATCGAGCATTCCGTTGGAGATCGAGGCGACGATCTGGTCGAACTGCACCATCGCCGGGGCGATCCCGGCCTCTTCGGCAGCTGCACCGGTTTTCGTCTGGTCGTCGAGCCAGAACGCGGCAGCAGCGAATCCCTTGCCGATTGTGAGGAATGTGTTGCCCAGGGTGGTGTCCGCGACTGCGTCGGGTGCGCGGACCAGGTCGTTGCCGCAGCCGAGGTCGTAGGTGTACCAGCGTAATCCGGCCCACCCGTAGGTTTCGTAGCCGGTGCCACCCTGTTTTGGTTCGCGGTCTTTGCTCGAGGAATCGAATTCGGCAGCCATGACCGAGTTCGGGAACTCGGGGGAGGGGACGTCTTTGCAGTCGAATCCGCCGGCAGATGCGATCGGCCCGCCCGGGGCGACGAGGGACACCAGCACCAGCGCTAGAACGGCGAGAACCCGCGCCAGATTGACGGTCAGCGCCCGAATGCGCGATCGGTGAGGGATTACTTCATCCAGCTCTGCCGAGGGTGGATTGAGCCGCCTGATGGTGTTCATGCGGCTCCGCCGAGCGCGTTCTTCGCCGACGAGGAATTCAGCGCCGTGAACACATGCGCGAGATGCACGTAGTGAATCCAGCTCGAACGCACCAGCTCCACGTCGTCGGCCATCCGGATCATCCAGCGCCGCGCTTCGTCCTGATAGGAGGTGTCGGTGTCCTCGTCGAGAGTGTCCTCGCCGCCGCTGCCCAGTTCAGCGAGGAACTGCTCGAACCCTTGCCCGGTGGGAAGTTTGAGCAGTTTCAGCGCGCCTTCGATTGCATGCGGATCACCGCCGACATCACCGACGAACACCTCGTAGGTCAGGGCGGTCTTGTCGTCGCTGCCGTCCAATCCGAGGAAATCATCCGGAAGCTGTGAGCAGACCAGGGCGCGGACCTTGAATTTGCGTGAGTCGCGCGCGATTCGGAGGTTGAGGGTGCGGCCTGCGCCAGTGGATTCGAGGTATTTGTTTTCGTCGAGGAAGAGCACCTTGCGCACGTGGCGAGGCTTTTCGTAGACGAGTCTGTTCGCCAGCCACGCGGCCATGTGCATCAATGGCGCCGTCATCCGTTGCTGCGGTGTCCACTGCGAGGACGGCGTGCCTTCGGGCGGTAGCTGCAGGCCCGGCATCGTCAGGATCGTCAGGCGGATGTCGGCGTCGAATGCATCCGCTCCACTGCCGATCGTGCCTTCCTCTGGGAATAGCACACGCGCTTCGGTCAGCTCCGACATCAAACTGAGCTGCTGGTACAACCCGTTCGCGCAGGTTTTGACGGCTTGGTCCGGATCGCTCACTCCGATGGATTGGATCGCGGCCAACACTTCTCGGAGGTTGTGGTTGCTGTCTCCGCCGACCATGTTCGCGGCCATGTGCAGCACGGGTTCGGTGTGCTCGAGATGCAGATGCCGTTCGGTGAGCATCATCTTGAGCACTGAGACGGCGACCTCGACACGCTCGGCAGCGGCTGCACGCATATCCGCATCGAACTTCGACTGCGCCGCCGCGAACGGATCTGCATCCCGGGCGAACTCGACGTTGCGGGCGTCGTACTCGGGATCGTCGCGACGCGGATCGGTGATCACCCGGTACGGGTTCAAGGCGCCAGCGCGTGAATCGCGACCGGTGAGGGCGTAGACGCGGGCGATGTCGCGAAACTCCGGTAGACCGGCCAACGCAGCGAGCGGACCGGAGGGGTCGAGGACAACGCCGTACGCGCCGGCCCTGACTGCTTGGTAGACGATCATGCCGGCCAGGAATGTCTTACCCGAACCGGGTACGGCGACGATCGGTGTCAGACCGGACTTGTGCTTGATCTCGTGCGCGGCGAACAGGTCCCAGATCACAGGGCGCGGCGAGATGGATCCGGTCTCGCCCAGGACGACACCGCGGCGGTCACCGATCCGGTCACTGACGGTCGCCATCCCGGCGGCGACTGCTTCGACATCCATGTGTCGTCTGTTGGCGATGTTGGCTTGCGGCTCACCGGGTATGAACTCGCGCAGCAACTGGTATTGGCCGTGCTCTTGTTCGAGCGCGATGTGGGGGGAGTACATCTCCTGCAGATCGGAGACTTTCTGCCTCGCATCGTCGGGGTCGGTGCCGACCACTGCGAGGCGGTACCACCCGGTGGTTCGAGTCGAGAGTCCGGAATGGTCTTCTTCGACGTCGGAGATCACGTCCTGTGCGCGGGCGTGCTGCTCCGCCAACTCTTTCGGCGGGACCTGATCGTGTTCGACGGTGTAGTGGTCGAACTGCGATTCGATCTTGCCGGTCAGGGAGCGCATGGTGCGGATCGTTTTCGCTTTGTCGTGCAGTTCGATGCGATCGGACCATTCGAGGGGTTCACCGGACGGATCGCCGATGATCTGCCACGGCAGCATCCGTTCCGGAATTGGTAGGGGAGCCATGCGGCCGATCGTCAGCACGATCACCACGCCGGTGTACTTGCGGCCGTCGACGATGCCGGAGACGGTGGTGTACCCGTCGCCTGGGGTGAGGGAGAGGTCGGTGAGGTCTTCGAGGGCGGCGACGTCGGTTTCTTCCCAGTCTCCGGCTCCGGCGATCGCACCGCCAGTTTCCAGCGGTAGACCGATGGTCGCTGATCGGCGCAGCAAGTAGTCGATCGCGGCGGGTGTGGCCGGGGTTGCTTTCACTCCGCGGCTGGACATGATTCGTTCGAGTGTGGCGAGGTGGTCGGCGAGGGCCTTCTGCTCGCGTTCGAAGGCGTCGTCGGCCCAGCTGTTCACCCCGGTGCATACTCTGCCCAGCAGTGGCCAGTGGGCGAGGTGGCGCAGCATTCGGGCGGTCCAGTCCAACCCCTGGCCGAGTGAGGAGCGTTGCGGCAGTTCGATACCCCAGTAGCGGCCTTTGATTGTCGCGTTGGACCACAACATCGCATGCTGCTGCCCGCGCAGGTAGTCCGCCCATGACAGTGCGCCGGGAACATCGGGAATCGGGGTTGCCCACGTGTCGTGATCGATCGCCCACTGCGCGACGGGGAACGGGGTGCGCACGAGGCGGCGATGCACCTTGTTGACGCCGGCCTTCTGCAGGTTGGTCAGGATGATTGCTTCGTCCTGGATGAAGCGGCGCTGCTTTCCGGTGGTGCGGAAATTCCACGGCCCCTGGCGTTGGACGAACCATGCGGTGGAGGTGGTTGCGGTGCGGGTGATGTTCGCTGATGTGCCGGTCAGTTTCAGGCGCACCGCTTTCCGTTCGCGGTCTGCACGTTTCTTCGCTGCTGCCTTGTCCCGATCAGTGGCCGACTTTGCCCGCTTCGTGCCTCTGCGGCGACGCTGACGGCCGGGCACCTTGTCCGCGACGTGGTCCGGATCGGTTGCAGGGGAAGTGTGGCCGTCGGTGTCGTCCTCGCCGTTGTCGTATTCAGAACCATCCGGAGCGTGTGCGGGTTCGGCTTCGGACCACGCACGCGCAGGTTGCGGAGCGCGCGACTGCACTGCTGCCCACGACGGAGGGAGGGCACCGGGAGGAATGACCGGAACCGGGTCGTCGAGCTTCGGATCGAACAGCGCCGCAATGTCGTTCTCGGGAACGGTCATCGGTGATCCTTACCGTCGATGCGAACAGGTACGACGGCGCGTTCTCCTGTAGTCAACCGCTCGGGTAGTGAGATGAACACGGGTGCACCGCGCTTCGGTGGGCGCGGTGCAACGAGGTCGTTGAGGGCGGCCGTGAGAACCGACCGCAGTGGGCGGTCCGGGGTGACGAACTTCGCGATCCGGGTCGTAAGCCACACCGTGATCACGGCCATCACCATCAGCGATTTGAACCCGAGTGGGACGTGCAGAATTCCGCGACCGATCACGAACACCACCACGAAAGCAACCACGCCGACGATGCCGGCCGTGTAGCGGATCCGGACGGGCAGTGGATAACCGGTCGGGCCGAGGTAGTGCCGGTCCACGCGGTACATCAGGTCGTCGTTGTCGATCACCGTGCATCCCCTTCGAATGTTCTCTGCGCAGGCATCAGCGTTAGGTCGAGATACCGACGAGCCCGAGAATCCAATTGCCGATCCCCGTGGCCGCCGATTCCGATGTCGCGATACCGAGGTAGGCAAGCCCGAACAACCCGAGTCCGCCGACGGTGAAGACCCGCGACAAATTGCCCTTGAGCCCGCCGACGAGAACCACACACGCGAGGGCGATGAGGATGGTGAAGACGATGTTGTCCTTGATCCACGCGCGCAGACCACCGGTATTGACGTCCGTCGACTGCGCGAAGGTCACCGCGTCTGCGGCGAGCGGTGGATGCGTCGCCGGGATCGACACGTCGATCACGGTGGAAGCAAGAGAAAACATGAGCACTCTCCAACACAGTGGTGAAACCAGACCCCACGAATGTGGTTGCGCGGAAACGTAGAAGAGTGGAGGCAGGAATTTCAATGCAACCTGTGGATAACTTTTCGGCCCCCGCAGTTGGTGCGTCTGTCGATCAGCGCTGCCGCGTGTCGTCGCGTGGGGGTGTGTGTTCAGGTGTCGCGATTCACCCGTCGGGAATCTCTCGGCGATCGCAGGAATGACCGCGAGTGTGGGGCGTGCGTGTCGACGCCGTGGTCTTCATTGTGGGTGGTCCGCGGGGACTTCCCAGACCTCGACGGGAGGGTTCCTTCAGTGGAGCGGCAGAGAGATGCGAACGGGCATCGTCGACGGACCCGCCGCAGACCATGGAGATCCGCACGTGTCTCCCTCGCTGTGCTTCGTGGCCTTCGTCCGCCTGAAGAACCTGGCACAGAACCATTTTCGGAACGTGTCCGCCAGCTGTGCGGGTGACCCCTGCTGGAGCTTGCTCAAGGCACCCGCGGCGTGGCCATGATCTGAAGTACGAAGAACAGTTTGTCTCCACCGCCTGCGTGGTGTGCATGCGCTGCATGCATAGCGTGTTCAGCACGCACGCGTGGCAGGCTGCGCACCCCGTGCTCGAACAGTCCCGCATCGAGGGGCGTGCAGTGGTCGCGGACAGGGGTGAAATTCAGGGCCCGATTCACGCTTCCCCTTCGGGGTCACTCCCCCGGCCCTTCGGGCCTAGGGGGAGTGTACTTCTCAAAATTGCTTCGCGCCAACATATTTCAATCAACTGCTGGTCAGGGTCCTGTACGGAGGATCCCCGGATCATCCTGGCGCGACGCCTGTCACGGTGTCGTCCACACCGCTCTCGGCTATTCGAGCACCGGGTTCCGTGCCCCATGAAGCGAGGCGTTCGAGAGCCCTGCAGGGGTTCACGAACAGTGACGCAGGAAGACAAAAACCACCCGAGATGTACATCGTCATCGGGCCCGTGCCGTAGGGGGTCGAACAAGTCCTCACGCGGTGTATCAGCCATGCCGTCGCGCGGTCTTCGACCGGTAATGCGCAGCGCCACAACCAGAACCGTTTGCGGGTAGAGGCGATGGGTGTGTATCACTCCCCGGTATCACCGCTAGGGCATGTGATGCGCGCTCCAGCCATGCACCCGCGAAAGAAGTTATCCACAGGCGGGTTGAGATCGCTTCCCACGCTCTGTGACAGTGCACCCCACACACCCCCGCGACGACCGCCTCGGGGCTGGAAACGAGCGAGAGGAGTAGACGGTGAGCAGAAGCCAGCAGGACCCGCTCAAAGACTTTCTCGTCGACCTCTTCGGCTCCGACAAACCCCACGCGCGAACAAGCCAGGCGGGGGAGTCCGCCATCCGCCCGTACAGGGCATGGGCGCCTTTCGCCGTCATCGCAACAACACTCGCGTTTCTCGCGCCGCAGCTCCTCGAACTCATCGAACAATTCTCGAACCCACAGCTCGATCGCGCAGTCTCCGCAGTCCATCAATATCGATGGCCGCTCGTCGCCCTCACTCTCGGCCTGCTCGCCTGCGATATCGCACGGTTCCTCACCCACCGTCACCGCGCCGGACTCGACGCCCAAATCCGGCAAAGCACCCGCCACACACCGGTCAAAATCACCGTCGGATACCCGCCCGGCATCACCACCCTGCGCAACTCCACCATCACCCTGGCACGCGGCGCCATCATCCGTCCGAAAGAGCTCGACGAATTCACCACCGCAGTACGAGCTTCCGCGAGCAAGCGCACCAGCACATGGACCTACACCGTCGTCCACGACGCCCACCGTGACCGAATCCGCATCACCCGCACGCTGACTCAACCCGACCTCCGATCACCGCGGCACAAGGCGCTGGCGAACTCCCTCAAAGACGGACCGCTGAAAGAGCCTGCCGTGAGCGTCGCCGCGCTCGACGGCGACGTCGAAACTGCCTTCAAGATCACCTTCACACCCACCCTCTCCAGCGGTGCCCGCGGATTCCAGAAGAAGGTCGACGAAGCCCTCGCCGCCCTCGCCGGCGAGCACGAATCCGGCCGCACCTGGGCCACCGATTGGTTTCCGTCCGAGGGCTACCTGCTGATGAGCCTGCGCGCCCCACTACCGACCCGCGTCGATCACCCTCTCGAATTGGTCGACGAGAACCTGCGCCACCTGCCGTATGCGACGGCAGCATCGGAGGTGAACATGTTCTGGGACATCTCCACCAAGTCGAACAAACCTCACTGCCTGATCGTCGGCCCCACCGGCGGCGGCAAGACATCGGTGATCCGCACCCTGCTCACCGAAGCATCGCGACGAGGAATCCCGTTCCTGGGAGTCGACCCGAAAATGATCGAACTCGACGGACTCGAGGGCTACCCCGGGTGCGCCGCCATCGTCTACGATGCCGTCCGCTCCGCGATGCTCGTGCGTGCCCTGCACAGCGAAATGATGGCCCGCAACCACTACGTTCACGTGAAGAAGATCGAGCCGTCCCAACTTCCGCTGCTGATCGCTGTCCTCGACGAGTTCTTCATTCTTTCCGGTAAATGGCAGCGCCTCGCCAAAACCGGTGACGACGAAACCCGCGATCTCCTCAAAGAACTCGACCCACTGGGCGCGTGGGCCGATCTCGCTGTCCTCGCCCGCTCGGCTGGTATTCGGCTCCTGCTCGGTGTGCAACGACCCGACGCGTCCCTCTTCGGCGGCGCCTCGGGTAACGCGCGTGACAACTTCGGCACCCGTATCTCCCTCGGCAACCTCTCGCAGGACGGCGCGATGATGCTGTGGGGTGACTCGCAGATCGGCCGCGAGATCGACACCTCGGTCCCCGGCCGCGGAGTCGCCCTCGGCAACGATGGTGTGCCCGTCGATGCGCAGATGTGGTGGACACCGAACGTCGACCCGCACCCCAACAAATGGAATCAACTCTCGACCTCGGAGAAGAAGATCATCGACGGGCTACGGCCCCAGCAGGAACCGCACATCGCGTTCTACTCGACCGAACTGCGCCACTTCATCGAATCCGAACGCTCCGTCGCCGTCGCGGCCCGCGCCTACGGCCGAGCTCCCGAGCCCACCGTCCTCGGCCACCACGACGACACGCCCACTGCGGACGCAGGGGGTGACTTCGCCGACGCGATACCCGCCGCCGCGGTCACCGAAGGAATGACCGTCCTCGTCGACGACGGACACGGAAACGAACACCCCGCGACTGTCGCCGCGGTCACCGTCATCCGAGACAAAGACAGCGGCGCCGTCACCGAAACCACCCTGACCTTCCACGGCATCGGGCGGGTCAAGAACCACATCACCTACGGACCACACGAAGTCGTCCTCCTTCCCGAACCTGACACCACCGCACCCGCGACCTGACACCGCGGCCCCCGACTTCGATGACACACCTGCACAACACTCACCCGAAAGGTCCACCCATGAGCCGCCGCATCTCCCAATCGATCACCCCCACCGCCGACGACATCACCGTGCTGCGCAACCCCTTCGCAGCCCCCAAAGGCGGCGGCGACCCCGTCATCACCGAACTACGCCGCGTCCTCAAAAACGCCATCCCCACATGGCTGCCGAAACTCAGCGAAGACCAGGAACTGACCGCTCCGCGACTCGACGAAATCAAGAAAGCCGTCGCTACCCGCCGCCAGATCATCGAAGTACTCCCCGACGGCAAAGCCCGCGACGACGCCCTGGCAGCCCTCGACAAGGCCGACACCATCGTCCTCGAAATGGACACCGAACTCTCCGGCGTCGGAGCCTTCACCGGAACCACCGCGTGATGTCGACCCTTGCCATCGAAATCACCTCCGAGCGAACCGCACTCGTGAGCGGGGCAGGGGACGAGAAGGTGGAACTGTCCGCCGAGAACGGGCAGTCGATCCACGCGGTGATCGCACAGTTCAGCCGACAGCACTCCGCCGACGCAGGCTCACCCGTCGAGGTCACCGTGCAGGAAGCGGGCCGCTCCCGCCAACTCACCGTCGCACCGGACGGGAAGGTGGCGCAATCGCTGCCCACCGGCCCCATCCCCTCACCCTCCGAGACACCGCAGACGCGGCCGGATGACCTCGTGGACGAACCCGTCACAATGGCGGTGACGCCCCTCAGTGACTCACCGCCAGCCGGGGGAGTAGACGCCCATACTCGGCCAGTCCCCGCTGCGAGCACACCGACCTCGACATCCGTGCTCGCAGCACCCGAGATCGCGGCCGGCTCGCACGAACCCGCCCGCACCGGACTACGCGGCCGACTCAACACCATCCTCAAACTCCGGATCGCCCCGAAACCCGAGTCCACCGAAATGCGCCACCGCGCCGCCATCGCATCCATCACCGGCCCACTCCCGGGGTTTTCGATCGTGACCATCGCCAACCCGAAAGGCGGCGTCGGCAAAACCCCACTCGCGGTAGGGCTGAACGCGATCATCGCCGAACACCGCGGAGCCGCAACCACAGTCTGCGTCGACGTCGCCGACGTCGGCGGCAGCCTCGCCGACCGCGTCAGCATCCCACCCCGCGACGGAAATGACGTGCTCTCACTGATCGCCGCAGGCGCAGCCGAGCCCGGCAGCATCCGACCCTCGGCGCTCTCGCAGTACCTCACCCGCCAACCAAGCGGGGACGACATCGTCGCCGGAAACAACGGCGCCCACGGATCCAGTCTCAGTCACGACGACGCCCAATCGGCGGCGCAGATCTTGTCCCAGCACCGCGAGATCCTCATCGCCGACACCGGCAACAACCGCCTCGCCGGCAGCTGGCAGTGGGCAACCAGCCACGCGGACGTCCTCCTCGTGCCGGTACCGCTCCGCCGAGACGCCGCCGCAGCCGCGCACCGCATGCTCCTCGACCTCACCGCCACCGCAGGCCCGGCGATGATGGCTCGCACCATCGTCGTCATCACCGACGGACCCGGGGACGCACCGATGGTCGAAATCGACGCTGTCGACGCCTTTCTCGACGCCGGAGCCCATTCGGTCGCCCGGATGCCGTTCGAGCCACTCTTCGCCTCCGGCGAGCGTATCGCGCCCTCGAAGCTCCGGCGCAGCACCACCGAAGCACTGACCGTCGTTGCCTCGACCGTCATCGATCTCATCACCCACGCCGCTGGCTGACCTCGTATCAGCCCGGGGCCGCACACCAGACCCCCTCCCGGCACCCATCCGCACCCTCCTGAACGAAAGGCACCACATGAGCACCGACACCACCGCAGGAAACCGAGCCGCCCGCCGCGCAGACCAACACGGCCGACACCGCAGCCGCACCCTCGCCCGCCAGAGCGCCATCGCCGTCGTCGCAGCCGCAGCAGTGGCCGCAGGAATCACGCTCGCACCACCGGCAATCGCAGCGCCCGGGCAAGCCGGCATCACCGACGGAGGAGGACAAGCAGGCATCAACGACGGAGGAGGACAAGCAGGCATCAACGACGGCGGCGGACAGTCCGGCGTGACCACAGAACCCACCCCGCCGCCGGCCACAGAAGCTCCAGCCCCGACCGAGCCCATCTACTGGATCGACCCACCCGCGCAATACCAGAACATCGAGTACCAGCCGCTACCGAACTGGGACTACGACACCAACACCTACACACCACCCACCTACACCGACACCACCCCGACCGACTACACCCAGCTCCATCTCCCCGGCCCCGGCCCCGTCGACGTCGTCGCACCGATCATCGCCCCCCGCGACACCCTCCGCATCGGAACCTTCCACATCGCACAACCGAACTGGGTCTCCGACGTCGACCTCGAACGGACCAACAACACCACCGCCATCATCGAATCCGGAGTCGCCACCGGCTGGAACTCCTTCGGCGTCCCCGTCGACAAAGCCAGCCGCGACGCAGCCACCCAAGTAGGCGGTGCCGCCGCCGGAGCACTCGCCGGAGGAATCGGCCTCGCGACCCCGTTCGCCATCGGAGGAGCACTGATCGGAGGCACCGTCGGCGGAAACATCGGCCTCGGACTGGGCAACGTCTTCGTCCCCGGAATCGGCTGGGTAGCAGGCGGGCTCGCCGGAACCGCCGCCGGCGCCGGCGCGGGCGCACTCCTCGCCGGCGCACCCGCATTCGTTCTCGGCGGTCTAGGCGGAGGAATAGCAGGATTCACCGCCGCCGTCGCGTATGGCGCAGGTGAACTCGGCGATCCCGTCGAAATCGAGGTCCCCGACGTCGACCAACCCGCCGTGACCTCCCAGACCCAGGACACGCTCACCGAGTGGGAGAACTCCGGCCCGATCGGTGAGGCCGTAGCCACCACTGTCCGCGACACCGTCGCGGCTGCCCCTGCGATCGACCAGCAGGCCCGCGACTTCGTCGCAGCCCAGCCCGGAGGCGAGCAGATCATCGAACACGTCGACACCGCACTCACGGAATTCCTCACGAACGCGACCCCGGGCCTGGCGTCCTCGCTGATCAGCGACGCAGTCGGAGCGGGTATTCCGGCGTAAAGCTCGCATGATCAGAGCCGTTCAGGGCGGGTGGCAACGCGCCGCCCACCCTGAACTTGTCCATGCGCCACTGCAGAACCAGGCGCGAGCACCGAAAGGACGACAGCGATGACGAACACGAAAAGGCACCCCGCAGTGATCGACCTACTCGGCGGCACGCCCCACGGCGCAGGCGCAGGCGCGGACACGGCCACAACAGTCACCGCACCCAAGCCTCCGAAACCGCCGAAGCGGCCGCGCAAGAAGGATTCCCGATCGCCCCGCCTGCGCTACGTCGCTGCCCTGATTGTCGTGGTCGCGCTGCTCGGTTGGTTCTCCCCGCGTCTCCTCTCCAGCAATGACGAGAGCGCACAGGAAAGAATCGCCGACGAGACAGACACCACGGAAACGGCGCCCACCCTCGACGTCACCCCACCCGTTCTCGCTACGGCACCGACGACTGAAACCGACCCGACCGCATGCCGCACCGACCCCGGCGACCAGAAAAGCGGCCCCGGAGTCATCACGGCCTTCGAACACGCCTACTACGTCACCCGCTCCGGAACAGCCGTCCGTGAACTCACCACCCCCGACACCTCCCTGTCAGCGAAGGAGAAGATCCAAGCCGGAATCGACACCGTCCCAACAGGCACCACCCACTGCGTGCGCATCACACCGATCTCGACTGGTATCTACTCCGTCGCTCTCACCGAAATACGACCTGACAAAGCGCCGGGTCAGTTCTCGCAGACGATAACAACCAAGGACATCGACGGCCGTTGGTTCGTTGACAGCATCAGCTGACCCACGACAGCGACGGCATTCTTCGAGAGAGATGAATTCCCAACGAATGCTCTGTCAACCGAACCCGCCGCGCCGTAACTGTCGCGGTCGCCGCCGTTGGCGTTACTGCCGCACCGCATGGGGGAGTGATGACACGAGTGCAGTCGCCGGGTTGCCCGCCTCTACCAAGCGGAGCGATGGTCACCGATTCTGCCGACGATCGCCCGACCAGGCCGACATCAATTCCGCTGCCGACGTGCCTCTCGACTGGAAACTCTCTATTCGAGTAGGGCACTGCTACCTATCCTTCCACGTCGGCTGAACCTGACCAGGAAAGGGTGGATAACGCGAAAGAGCTTTCGAAAGTTGTTGTTCGGTGACGTGCGGGACCAGTGCAGATCAGAACCCTCGGCTTCGGTTTTCAGGGGGAATGGGGCCATGTAATCTTCAGTCATCTATCGGAATTTGAGTGGAAGTATCGATGGTTGGAACAATCGTCGAAAATGTCGTCATGAATCGACTGGCGATTCAAATCCCCGCCTTCTGTGGTGCAGCAGTGCGGCCTGAGAAAGGCGAATATGGCAGAGACTGGACTGGCGTTGCAGCGTGCCGTCGAGCAGGCCGTGCGTAGTGGAGAGCGAGAGTTGGATAGTCTCGATTCATTGGCTGACTCGCTTATCAGTCAGTTTGCCGCAGCGTCTGATCCTGCTTTGGCCGCTTCGGTTGGTGCAGGGCTGACGGTTGAGCTTGCTGAAGTGGCTGACGGTTTCGCAAGTAGCCTTCGAAATCACCTCACCGAGCAGCGCAAGGCTCTGTCGACGTTCAATGTCGCGTTCTTCGGCAGAACAGGTGCGGGCAAGAGTACGTTGCTTTCTGCGTTCGGTGGGCTTGACGGTGGTTACGTATCGCCTGGTGAAAGCGATTGGACCACAGATGTCACGGAAATCGCTTGGCATGGATGTCGACTCTGGGATACGCCGGGAATCAACGGCTGGGGTCGTACTCAGACGCGGGTTGACCTCGAGGAAACTGCACGGCGAGCTGTTGAAATTGCCGATGTAGTTCTGCTGTGCTTCGACAGCCAGAGCCAGCAGGCATCAGAGTTCACGAAAGTAGCTCAATGGGTGCGTGCATACGGAAAACCGGCAGTGGCCGTTCTGAATGTGCGTAATCTGCGGTGGCGTCACCCGGATAAAGTGGCCAGTCATGTTGCACGACAATCATTGTCTCGCGGGGTCGGTGAACATGTCGACAACATCCGGACTGAATTGTCCAAGATCGACCTTCCAAGTACGCCGGTCGTTGCTATCCAGAGTCGACGCGCCCTATTCGCTCGTGCGAGTACCCCGTTCAAGGGCCCTGCGGAAGCCAACTTCCTGTCGGATCGCGAAAAATTTGGCACCGAGTATTTGTCGCGTTGGTCCAACTTCGCTGTACTCGAAGAGTTGCTCGTTGCGTCGATAGTTGAAGGAGGGTCCGACCTTCGGCGGACGTCCTTGCGGGAGGGGTTGCGCGGGATGCTCGACGCAAAAGCCACTGCACTCGATCAACTAGGGCAGTCGATCGATCCGCGGATCGATGCTGCAGAACGTCGGATCGCGCAGCTTCTGGATGTGTTGGGGTACGTCGACGGTGACGAACGCACACGATATCTCGGCGGCGACAGCCCGGACCTGCTTTCTGCTCTGGAAGAGGCGCGGGGTCGGCCGTTCACAGCAAGCATCGAAGGTTCGCTGGATCGGCAGATGAATCGTCTGATCACCTTTCATCTGTCGGGGCTGCGTGAGGACTCCATCACGAGGGCCAAAAAACTTGTGGAAGCTGTTTTCGACGACGACAAACAGATCGGCCAGGAAACCTTTCAAGAGGCAGTCTTCACAATGTCTGCCATTCAGGCCGCGGTGGAGAGCATGTGGAAGTCCAAGACTTCGTTCCTCTTGCGGGAACTGCAACTGGCCAGGGCCGATGAGGCGCCCGATATCACCGGGACTTCAACCGACTCGGCGAACCTGGATGGCACAGGGGGTGCGCTGACGTCGAATCTTGCGCGGTCGATGCAAGCTGCCGGCATGGTCGCCAGCGCCGCTTCGGGCGCCCTACTCCTACCCGCTGCGGCCAATTTTTGGAACCCTGGGGGGTGGGCGGGCATAACCGCATCCGTCAGTCTCGGGGCAGTGTCCTTTGTCAGCCGTTTTGCCGGAGATCGTATCGCAGCCAGTACTGAAAAGCAGGGCGCAGCAGCCAAATCAAAGGCAATCAGTGAATCTTTAGCCGCAGTTCATCAAACTTATGATCGAATCGAGCAAAGCTTGCTGGTCCAGGGCCGCGTCCTGTCCTGGCAGGTGGCTAAACCAATTTTGACGGAGTTACTCACGGAATCGCTGTCTTTCCGTGGCGGCAAGGCCGCTACGGGAGAGCTGCTTGTGAATCTTCGTGAAGTATCGGCGTCCTTGCCCGTAACGGTAGGCGTTCAAACGGTGATGACGCGCGCGCAAGACCGTGTTATTGCTGATCGGTTGGCACTCATGCTGCAGGACAACGGTTCTGAAGGCCCTGACGTCGAAAGATCAGCGTGTGGTCGCAAGGTCTGGTTAGGTGAGGATTGGTTCGAATACGACAGCGGAAACGTCGACGAGATTCCGTCGGAAGCCTCGCGTCTGCCTGTGTTCGTCGAGCAGGAGAATACTGATCGCGCGGATCTAGTTCAGGCATTGACGCATGCCTGGCGCATACCGTCGAATGACTCTGTTGCCGAGTTGATTCGGGAGATCGAAGCCGCTGCCCGCCCTGATGCTCAGGTTGTCAAACCTATGTCGGCGCAGATGGTCACAAAACCGACAGTTGTGGTGCTCGGAGACTACAGTTCCGGCAAGTCGAGCTTGATCAAACGTCTTCTCGTGGAGATGAGCGGTAAAGTGCCTGAGAATCTACACGTGAGAGGTAGCGCGACAACAAGTTCGGTTCAGCGCTACAACCTCGGACATGTGCAACTACTCGATACTCCCGGGTTCCAGAGCGGTAATCATGACCACGACGCACTAGCCCTTGCGTCGGCCGGCGACGCCTCGCTGATTCTTGTCGTGCTGCACGTCAACCTCCTTATCGGGGATATGGCCCTGCTTCAGGACATCGTCCAAGGGACGCGAAATACCATCGCCAAGAACAGCCGAACAATCTATCTGATCAATCGGTCCGACGAGTTGGGCGTAGACCCTACCGCTGCACCCGACGACTTCCTGCTGCTGAAACGACGTAAGGAATCGGAACTCATTGCGGCGTTGGCCTCGCGTGGCATCGAGGTCGATCCGACTCATGTGCACACGCTCTCCGGCGACCCGTTCGGAGAAGTAGGCGCGCGCGTGGATGTCAGTCGCGCAGACTATGCCCACCACCGTGATTGGGATGGTGTTGCTCCACTTGTTCGGATGCTCGATTCGTTCTCGGCCAAGTTGGGGCGTGCGGGGGTTGCCGGCGCTCAGCTTGATACAGCATTGAATGCAATGTTGGACGAACGCAGTCGAATTGAACAGAAGATTATCGACCTCGAATCCGAAACAACGGCTCGCGCTTCGGTACAGCAGTCGATCAAGAACAGCGTGCAGGATTCCGAACTCTTGGAAGCGTCGGTGAGGGAGCGGGCGCGTCGCATCGTTGCTCCGCATGCGAATGCAGCCAGGGCGAAAATACAAGCGGCAGGACCGGACGAGATCGACAATCTTGCTGCCACGATCAATTCGTGGAAGTCCAGCAGTGAACTCGACTCCGATATCGAACGATTCTGGATCAAGGCGCAGGCAGAGATTGAAGACTGGTTCCGAATTCATGCCTCGACTATTGGCCGTGAGATGGCATCTGTTGATTTTGTCTCAGGGTTACGCCTCGACGACGGCGTCGACGGAGCGCTCCTGCCGGCACTGGATGGAGCCGAGCTCGCGGCCGACATAGCCAAGGGGGGCGCGAAAATCGCGAAGGCACTGGGCAACCGCGATGTCATCTATGCAATCGGCAAGGGCCTTGGCCACAACTTCAAGCCCTGGGAGGCTGTGAAAACCGCGGGTAAGGTCGCCAAGGCTGCGCCGATCCTGGCTGCAGTAGGTGTGGCAATGGACGCGGCCGCGATGATCAAGGGTGAAGTTGCTCAGAAAAACAGGGAGTCAAAGCGTCGGGAATGGGATGCAGACATCGCGGAGGCGGCAGACGACCACGTCATGTTGATATTGAACGGGGCGGCAGAGGACGGGTTGATACCGGTCCTTCATGGATGCACACGTTCACTGGCTGATTACGGCGAACTCCTCGAGGCCGAGCAGACGATAACGGACGCTGAGAGAGCCGCGTTGACGGCATCACATTCTGAGATCGAACAGTTGCTTGCCCGAACTGAAAATTTGCGCCAACACGAACGGAGAGCGTGAGTGAACGAAATCGACATCCCGAAGGTCAAAGAATGGCTAGCCAACTTGCCAGGAGGGTCACTCGCAGACGGCTACCTCAAGGGCTGGCAGCAGTTCGCATCGACAGAGCTGCCCGTCATTACGGTATTCGGCTCGTACGACACGGGAAAAAGCTCGTTGATCCGGCGGCTGCTGGTCGATGATGATGTGCCGGTACCGGATTGGCTGACAATCAGCGCCCGGCATGAAACGTTTGGCGTGAACAGTGTTGAATTTGCCGGCGCGCTACTACGTGATACCCCAGGGTTGGCAGTCGGGGCGGACGACGTCCGCGGCAAACTGAACACCGAACTTGCACGCGAGGCCATCAGCACAACTGATATCGCGATCGTCACCGTCACACCACAATTGGCAACCGGTGAATACGAGTTTCTACGGCAGATCGTGGAAAACGGGTGGACTCCGGAGAATCTGTGGTTTGTCATCTCCCGATTCGACGAAGCCGGTGTCGACCCGGACGGCGATCTTGACGGATATCGACAACTGGCGGCACGAAAAACGTCAGAATTGGTGAATTCACTGAAACTTTCGTCAGCGTATCCAGTACATGTCGTATCGCAGGACTTTGCTCAGATGGCTGGGGGAGCAAGAGATGTTGAGGCAGACACGTGGGACGACTCGCGTGAGTGGGACGGTATGGACGGCTTCGGAGCGGCGATCAAGAATGTCACGTCGGGTGATGTGGCTTCCCTTCGGGCTTCGACTGAGCAGCGGTATTGGCGGCACGCTGTCCTACTCACAGTGGACGAACTGAAAGACCAGCTTGCAGCGTGTGAACCGCTGCTCGTTCAGGCTGATATCGCGTCCGCTCGCCGCGAGCAGTGGAAGCGTTTACTCGACGATGTCGACCATGATGCGAGGGCCGATTTGCGGGGGACACTGGGCCAGGCTGTCCGTTTGGCGGTTGCAGGTGGGGAACACAACTCCGCGAATGTCGCAAAAGACTTGCAGTCGGCGCTCACTGATTGGTTCAGGAAGCATGAGCGAGAACTTGATCGGCTGCTCCAGGATGTGGTGAGAACCGATGAGCGGCAACGACAAGAGCCGTCGTGGAAGAACTTGGAAGAACTCACAGCACTCGCTGTGGACATCAACGAGGTACCGGAGGTACGAATTGAAACGCTAGCCCCGTATGTCAGCAAGTTCGGGCCATTGCTTATCGAGGGTCTCCGCGAGTTCGAAAGGAGCCAAGCGGGCGGTTCACTGAAGAAGAGTCAGGCGCGAGCTGTCGCCGCGAAGGCGGTCGACAACGTCGGGACTTTCGGCAAGGGGTTAGCTTTAGCCTCCGAATTGCTGCCGCTCGCCGTCGAGATTGTCGAGGCGATCGATGGTTTGCGAGCTCAACAAGCCGTGGCAGTTCAAGAACGTCGAGCACTCAACAGTCAAACTGACAAACTGGCTGAGGAAGTGAGCGCACTAGCTCTTGATTCATGGGCGGAAATACTTGCAAAGACACGCAACGAAATCGATCAGACGGCAGCACAAGCAGCGCTTTCGGACACCCTGCATGATTCGGTCGAGAAGTTGCGTGCTGCGATCGCGGAGGTCGTTGGGATTCTGAATCTCTGAAAAGAAGCCTGATGACCCTCGATGGGACGGGCTGGCGCTGTCCCTGGATGATGTCCTGATCTACACGGTGTGGTGGGTGCCGAGGGTTGTCACCGAACAGTCCACTGTGGTCCCTGCGGCGGTCGATGTCTTGGCAGGGCAGTAGATCGACGAAATATCTTTGGCACCATAGTTTTTCGATTCCGCGTGCACGAGTAACCTGGCGGCGGACTTGCCGCTGGCGCAGATCGTCCCCCGAGCCTGACGCGCCAAGGCGGCGGAACAGCGGGGCGAGTGCCGAACTGCTGTGCAAGCAATTGGACCGCGCCGCCGCCGACAGCATCTGTTGGTCAGGTGCTGCAAATCGAAGACAGGTGCTTCTGTGTCAGTATCGGCATCAGTTTCGCGTAGGTCAGCCTGCAGAATGAGACTACTGAGAGCCGATTCGGCACTGCTCGAATGCTGAATCGAATAGCCAAATAGTTTGGGGAGGACCCGAAAAATTTCCTCTCCAAACTATTTGGCATCAGGGCACTGCATCGCGCAACGTCCAGCATTGACGTGGTGGCGTCAGTTCGAGCAGTGACGTGCCGCTAGGTCGAAGATTGCCTGCGACTGTTCGGCAGTGGGGTTGATGCTCTGGTATGCCGCTCGCTTGCCGACGTTGGAGACGATGATGTGAGGTTCTTTGTCGATGCTGATCTCTTGGCAGGTGTTTTCGAGTAGGTTCTTGATCGGGTTATCTTTGCGGCCCAGTGCGAACTCGGGGAACTGGGCGCGAAATGCGGTGACGAATGCGGCGCTGTCGGCCGCCGACGGCTCATTGTTGATCGCGGGCGAGGGCGCGGGAGCGGCAGCGGGGGATGTCGTCGACGTGGCTGCGACTGCAGGTGCGGTCGTCGTGGCGGCCGCGGTCGATGTTGTGGTCGACTTCTGTTGGGAGGTCTCCTTGTCGCCGCTGCATCCAGTCAGGGCGACGGCGGCGACAATGGCAAGCGGGAAGGCAATACGGATGAGTTTCACAGATGACTATGTTAAACGCTGTGTATGATCCAAGATTTCGGGTGCTGGGCGATACTCGTCTGAGGCTGTGAGTGTATAAAGGTGCTGGTCTGACAAAGTTCGCCGAGGTATCTGTCGTCCGTGCAATGTATCGCCAGTGCCCGATTCGGAATTAGTTGTGAGACAACATTGATACGAAGTTCCTTTCAATGTGCGTCGAGCAACCCAATGGTGTGGAGTCCGCTCACGGATGACTCGGGAATATACGGTTCGCCACTCCCGAACAGTAGAGCGCACGTTCCTATCGAACGTGATCACAGAGAATTTTGTGTTTAGGCGCGCGCTGGATGATCTGGCGCAGAGTCGCGGATAGTCGCTGGACCCATGGCATCAAGATAGGCGGAGGGAGCTGGTAGCGGCGGATAGCCTACCCGCGTGAATTATCGGTTCGCCGTTAATCTGTCGGTGCAGTCTGCAAAGGTAGTTCCATCCGCCACACGGTCGTTAGTCGAACATTGGCTGGCCTTGGCGGTTTTCAGTGCGGACATGATTCGCTGACGATAGGACGGATATGGGTCGATTCAAAGAAGACGTATCGCGGCAGGTCATCGATGAGACGGTCGAGTTGTGGCGGACGAAGTGCCTCATCGCAGACGGTTCAGTGACTCAGTCTGAGGAAACCGCGATATGGACGTCCGGCATCGCGGCGGATTTGGCGACACGGTTCACCGAGAATCCGATTGTTGGTTCAGACGGGGGAGGGACGTTCGCCAGTAAGTTCGAGGTCCAGCTCAAGGGAGCTTCGCCGGAACTGAGACTGTTCGCAGCCGAATTGCTTCTGGTCCACTTCCTTTTCACCAGTTCAGTGAGTCGCCGAGGCAAAGTCGACGTCATCGAAAAGACGTTGGCGGATTCCGGATACACCCTCGATGTGGACTCTGTGCCGTACCTCGCAATGTCTTCGGTGATTGGACACCCCGGTATCGGGTTCAATACGCGGCGTGATCTCCAGCTCGGATTTCTTATCGACTTCGTGATCCGGTTGAAGAAGCTCTCGGTGGAGGATCGCACAGAACTGCTCTCCGATCCTTGGGCCCTCGAAGATTTCGTGAGAGAGGCGCCAAGCCAGAATCAGCGGGAGATGATGCACATCCTGCTGCACCTTCTCCATCCCGATTCGTTCGAGCGAATCGCTTCTGGTACCCACAAACGCGAGATCGCGGACGCGTTCTCCCAGCTTCTCGATGGGGAAGTGCCTGACGACTGGTCGACAGATCGCAAACTACTCGCGATCCGCACCGCCTTGGAGGACGATTTCCTCGTCGGAGGGAACATCGACGGCAGCATCGATTTCTACCATCCTCCGCTGCAAGGGGTTTGGCAATCCCGAACAGGCGGCGAAGGCGAGGGAACCAGCGACATCGAGTCCCTCGAATGGAAGAAGCAACTTATCCTGTACGGCCCTCCCGGTACCAGTAAAACTTTCACTGCGCGTGAGCTCTCGAAGACACTGATCCTGAGGGAAGCGCTCCGAAGCTGGGGGCCTCGAAAGTTCTTCGACAACAAAGACTTACTCGATCGCCTTGTCATTGATCACGTCGAGTGGGTTCAACTCCATCCGGGATACGGCTACGCCGAGTTCATTCGCGGCCTCCGATTGGAGAAGGAGGAGACTCGCTACCAGCCAGGACTTCTGCCGAATCTCATTGAAAGGATAGTGAGCCAGGATCTGCCCGATGGGCTGACTCCGCTCCCATTCGTGCTCGTTCTCGACGAGATCAACAGGACGGACCTGTCCGCAATGCTCGGTGAGGCGTTCTCTCTCCTCGAACGGGACAAGAGAGATTTCTCTGTCACCTTGCCTGGCATCAACAATGGTGAGGGGCCCACCACTTTGGCGATGCCCAGCAATCTGTACATCATCGGCACCATGAACGAGATCGACCAATCCGTCGAAACCCTCGATTTCGCTTTGCGCCGCCGATTCCTGTGGAGGGAGTGCCCCTTCGAGCGCGACACACTACTCGAGATCGTCCGGCACAGATGGGAAGAAGATGTGCCGGCGCGGTATTCGATCGAACACGCGATGGGGCAGATCGAGATCTTCGCCGACCGGGCACAAGAACTCAACGATGCGATCTTCCACATGGACGAACTCGGACGTGCGTACCAGATCGGGCATACATACTTCGCGGACATCACGTTCTTCCTCGAACGGTGGCTCAGCACTGGCCGCTCCCGCCCACAATCGGGCACATATCTGTGGTCCCCGGCCGGTCATGTGAGGGCGCCACTGAAAGATCTCTGGGACCGTTCGTTGAAACCACTTCTCGAACAATATCTTTCAGGAACCGATGATCGGGAGAGTTCATTGTCGGCGCTGGAATCAACGTTCCTGAAACGATGACCCGCCGAATTGTCTTCCAGGACCTCGGTGGCCAGGTTCCCGGCACCGGGAGATTGAGGAATGACGACGACAAGTGGCTCGCAGCTTTGGTCGCAGAACTTGATGCTTCCACGCTGGTGGTCCCGATGAAGTCCTCCTTCGCAAAGCATGACGATCAGGCCGAACCTGTACTGACTCGCCAAACGGACGGGACATGGCGGGCGGGCCGCTATATCGGGGAAATCCGTCGCGGTGACCGGATCTTGGAGATCCGTCCACGTCTCGGTTTCCCCGTCATCTCAGCCTGGGCAAGTGCGGCACTGAACCTGAAAATCGTTCCGCGCGCTGCAGGTAAGAACGGGGTCTCGTTCCTGATCGCTGAACTGCAAGCCGCAGCGTGGCGCCGCGCGCTGGTGGATGCGTCAAGGCACGGAATGCCGGCAATCCGCACCACCCGCCGCCATGAGGGGCCGACCGTACGGGGTCGACTCGATGTGGTGGGAACATTGCCGCTGCGCATGAAGCGAAGCCCCAACCTGGCCTCGATCACCCAACCCAAGGTCGTCGACAATCCCGTGACCCGGGCGATCGTGTTGGCCGACAGGGTGCTGAACGCTCGCATCCAGCGTGCCGGGTGGCGAGGCGCACGCATTGAGGAATTGATTCCGCACTTTCGTGCCGAGACAGGTCCGCGTCCCGTTCTGCCGTCCAGGCGGGAACTGCGCTCGGTTCGGTACACCCCGATAACGCTGCCGTACAAAGCAGTTGCAGATCTGTCGTGGATGATCGCGAAGAACAGGGGACCGCACGGAGACAGCTCGGCAGATAGTCACGATGGTGTTCTGCTCGACGTAGCGGAACTCTGGGAGCTGTTCCTGCTGCACTGTATTCGCGGCGCAGTGCAAGGGCACCACGTCACACACGGAACAACGGCAGAGACATCGAGTCATCTGCTTCATTCCGCAAGCGGAGCGCGCCCGATGGGGCGGCTGTTGCCGGACTTCATCGTCGGTGACCTCTCCCAACCTGACGCGATCATCGATGCCAAGTACAAGCGGCTTACCGACCCATTCCCGGTGAATCGTGAAGACTTGTATCAGCTCACCAGCTATCTGGCTTCCTATTCTGGTGGAGTGGTCCGGCCGCGAGGGATCCTCGCCTATCCACTACTTCCCGAATCTGCAATGTCGAGCGCCGAGGCTGGTGGACCGTGGAGTTTGCAGTGGGATGCGGGAGGCACGGCAGAGTTCCTACGTTTACCGATCGACGAAATTGCCTGTGTCGCACGATTTACAGAAATACTGGCAGCTGGCGTGCGCACTGATATCCGACAATCCCGTCGGTAGGGGTGCGCCGCAGCGTTCGCTAGGGTCATAGTTCCCATCTCAGGTGCGTGAAATCATGAGGCGGTCAACAGCTATGCAGCCGGAGCCGGAATGGCGCAGAGTCCGAGATCCGCTGGCCGGAACGCAGCTATCCGGAAGTGCGGCGCGTGAAGGCGCGTGAAACAGTAGATCAATCGAGGCCAGATTGCGGCTGACACGGACCGTAATCGTGAACACTGCACAATTGTGGCGCGCAGGAGGAGGACGTAGATGACTTTGGTGGCACTGCAGCCGGCGACCCCGAACACAAAGGAGGCCGTCAAGCACTACCTCAAGACGGTGGTGAATCCGATCAACCTCTCGGCCTACAGCTCGCATATCCCGGCTGAGCAGATGGCGATACTCCAGAAGCTGTACCCCGCCGGCGAAGCGAGGCTCTGGGGGGTGAGCCCCGGGGAAAGCCAGCGTAAGTTTAATCGTTGGAATCAGCTGTCGCCCGGCGCGAAAGTCCTCTTCTATACCGGCGGGCCGAACAAATCGTTCACTGCGTTGGCTACGATCACCTACACCGTCGAGAACGGAGATCTCGCAGGCGCACTGTGGTCCCTCGACAATGGGGAACCATTCAAGTACCTGTACTTCATCGACGACATCCGGGCTATCAACGTGCCGTACCAGGAACTGATCCCCTTCATCCGAACCAAGCCCGACTGGAGGAACACCAGCCAACGCGCCTTCGACGTCCTTACCGAACAGCAGAGCGCTGGACTGCTCGACTACCTAGGAGTCGAGGACGAAGAACGTACTCCTGCGATCGACCAAGCCGGCTATACGGCGGCGGTCCACGCGGGCATCGCTGCAACAGACCGCGCCTACACCGCAGTATTCCGGCAAGAGCAGAAGTACCTCCGCGCATCATTGATCCCCGGCGACACCGGGACCTGCGATATGTGCGGTCGTGAGTTCGCCCGCGAATTCCTCCGAGCCGCCCACATCAAGAAACGCTCAGCCTGTACCGAGGCCGAACGCCTAGACGTAGACAGCATCGCGATGATCGCGTGCGTCTTCGGCTGCGACGCTCTCTACGAATCCGGAGACCTCGGAGTCAATGCCAACGGCCACATCGTGATCAGTCCCACCACGCGGGCGGGCGGCCCGGAAGAAGACTATGTACGAATGCTGATCAAGGGTCGACGCTGCGAAAAATGGTTGTCGCGCAAAGGGAGCCGTCTCTACTTCGACTGGCACTGGCGGACGACCTACAAGAACAAGTTGAGCATCGTTGGTGCTTGACACTCGAAACGTGAATAACGTTGGTGCGGGATAGGTGGCGGATCAGACCGATCAAGCTCGGCCTGATTCTGAAGTGAATACTCTTCAACCATAGGCACTTTCAGATTTGATTGCGGTAGCGGCCAGCTGCTTTGTGCCTTGGATTGAGATGCAAAGGAGCTGGTGCTGTGCTGGGTAGATGGGGTCGACAATGTTCGGAGTGTGTCAATGATGTGGTTGATGCTTCGTTGAACGCATCGTCGTCGTCATGCATAGTTCTGTAAACGTTGTAAAGTGTTGCCAAATAACGAAATTCGTTCAGTATGTACCCCAATTACTCGTTGATCGAAGTGTGCGGAAGTCTCGATCATCTAGGAACCGAACAGTGAAGCCAACGAACCAGCAGACGCACTTGAGTTGTCGGTCGGTAGTTCCTGTTGTTTGGGTTCTAGAAGTGTCCAGGTTCCACAATTCGACGAGCGGAAGTACCAGATATTCTCATCGGTAGTGTCCACGATAATTCGATCTTGCCGGACCGAATGTTGCTCTACAATATTGTCTTTGGTACCCATCGGGTAGGTCATAGTCTCCCATTGACAGACGCTGTTCACATCAGGTCGCCCGGAGGATGCATATACGCCTCGCGGCCCTCTGTTCATCGAAAAGTTGTATGTCTCAATCGAATCTGCGGGCAACACCACGGCAGGATTGGGGACCATTCCCGCGCCGACCGATGATGGGATCGTGGGCTGAGGTGGATCAACCAAGATCCAGACACCACAGTTCGTAGACGACATCGCCGCGTCCCCCACAGTCAAGTTGACCACATGACTGTCTCGATACGAACTGTGCGACTCCACAAGTCCGGCATCGTCATAACGACTCCAGGTGCAACGCTCATCTTTGTCCGGTCGTTCAGTCGCGACATATTGCCCACCAGGAAAGTCCGGGTGCACAAAGTAGAAGTGACCCTCGAACGTGAGCAGCGGCTCCCACGGATCGGGTTCCCCACCGCCGCAATCGACAACCGGCGCAGGGCATGGCATTCCGGGTTCCAGGATCTGGTTATCGGCAAATGCGCTGGTCGGCATTCCCAACGCCACGACTGCGACCGCAAACACTGCACCGACCGTACCCACCGCGGAACGCTTCACAGTCATCTCCTCAATCCTTCGATATCAACGACTAATTGCGACTCGCACCAGCGATGCACACGAAGTATTCACTCGTCGACGGAAAGGCCACCTTATAGGGTATTTCCCGTCCGTCGCCGCCATCGATAATCCCATGCCTGATGTGTCGCGCCAAGGCATAACGAACGGTGAGATCGGTGCCCCATTCGATCGCCACCAGATAGTGGATCCACCGCTGCCGTCTTCGAAGTCCAAGATCTCGATGTATCCGAAGGTCGCGGACGCATGATCGGACCGGCCCCGCCGCTTCTGACGACTCAAGGGGTGGACCTGCATCGAGGACTAGCAAGACTCTCGATGTCGCCATGCTGCGCTTCCGAGCTCTATCGACCGGCCGTTGTGGTGTCGTCACGACCTCTGCCCAGTTGTTTCTCGGATATCTTCCGTGCGCGATCTGTCACGTACAGCCACCAGAAAAGCGGTGAGCCGAGAAGACACATGGTCAGCGCGGCTACGCCGTCCGCGCTTGTCTGTCCCGCCTGTGGCGAAATGACGCTCGAGATACTCGAGAAAATTCCGACCGTGAAGACGACTGCTCCGATGATGCGCCAGTGCGTTTTCAAGAACGGCCACGCCACCCGGGGCCAAAATCCCTGGTTCGGGTTCGACGCTGGTGCTGCAATGTAGGGCGGCTCGTTCCGGGGAGCCTGTCCGACGACGCTGTGGTGTCCGCCATGCAGGATTCGGGTAGCGTGCTGATTCTTCGGCACGAGCGTCCCCGTCGGTTCGTAGACGAACAGGGCAATCTGTGAGTGATCGGCGTATTCGACTGCGTGCTGCGAATAGCCCGATGCAGCGAAGAACAGCAACTGCTTCGAGAAGTCGGAGCCACGGGCTCCGAACAGCGCTTGGAGTTCGGGGCGACCGACCATGCCTCCTCGCCATTTCACCTGAGCCAGGGCAGCCGATGAGCGGACGTCGATTCCGCCGTCGGCGCCGCCCGCGGTTACTCGGGCGTCGGTGAATCCGAGCTTACGCATCCGTAGGGCCGCGTTCGCTTCAGCCTCTTGCGGTGTCGTTATGTACTGCACGGCTACTTCTCCAAGAAAGTTGAGGTTACGTGGATGAACTATTGCAGACACTGGAAATCCGGACTGGGCCGTAATCGCGTGGCCAGTACTCCCCGCGGAATTGCGTTCGGAGGAACGTCTGAAAACGGAGGTTTCCAGCTGTCACTGGTTTTTGTCAGCCAGCCCTATCTCCGCGCGACTAGCTTGTCTAGATGCGCGGGTATCTTCTGCCGGGAGAGAAGCTCGGGAGAGTTCGAAGTACGTGCCATCCACCGGATGTGATGTCGGTGGATGGCGATATGGTGTCGCCGTGACCCTCGCTGACGTGACACGTGAATCGGTTCTCAAGGCTATCGGCGAGTGCGACGAGCTGGGTCACGAACAGTTCCTCGCCAAGCACGGTTTCGCTCCTGCTCGTCTCTACAAGATCCAATACGAACAGCGGGAATACGATTCGAAAGCGATTGTCGGCGTCGCTCACGGCTACGCAACCGGGAAGGTTTTGGACGCAGCGCAGTTCTCCGGCGGCCAAGCGACGGTCGTGCGGGCTCTCGAGGCACTCGGATTCGCATTCGCCTCCACCCAGAAATCGAATGCCGCTCCGCGTCGGGCGTGGCTGGTCATGACGAAAACCGAATACCGGCGACTCGGCGGAGGGGAAAAGTACGACGATGACGCTGCCAGCCACTACAGCTGGGACAGTAACGTCGCCAACTCACGCCAAGTATCGCCCGGTGACGTCATCGTCGTCTGGGATCAAGTAGACCTCATCGGCGCATCCGTCATCGAACGAATCGACCACGGCGAGAAGAACAAACCCATCGGCCGCTGCCCGGAATGCGCCACCACCAACTATCTGGAACGGAAAACCATTCAGCCGCGGTTTCGTTGCTACGACTGCGGACATGAATTTCCGAACCCGACTTTCACCGACTCGACTGTCAAAACTTTCCGCACGACACACGACCAAGGTTGGGTCGAACTCGCCGGCGCACTCGATGCGAAGCAACTTCGAGCGTTGTGCGTGAAATCCTACTCGCAGAACAGCATTCGAGAACTTCGGTGGGACGACTTCGCAGCAGCGATCAAGGGTGCGACGCCGGGGGAGCCTCTGACGATCGTCGAGGTGACGAGCACACAACTTGCCGGCGGTCACACCACTTGCCCGGTGCGTGTTCGTCTCGGACAACCCGCTTTCCGCGCTGAACTACTCCGCCGCTACGGCGCGAACTGCGCTTTCACCGGGCCCTCGCCGGAAGTGGCGCTCGAAGCGTGCCACCTCTACAGCTACGCCGAAATCGGCGTCCACGACGACGAGGGAGGGTTACTGCTGCGCCGCGACCTGCATCGACTGTTCGACCATGGGCTCATCGCAGTGAATGAGCTCGGAACGGTCGACGTGGCTGAAGAAATCCGTAAGTACCCGCTCTACGATTCACTGCACGGGGCGTCTTTGACCGTTCCGATGACCAAGAAGCAGACGGTGTGGTTGCAGCGACACTGGCAGGAATGGCGAGCTTCTGCATAACCGGTGGGGGATCCCCGTGAAGAGGTCTATGCAATAGGTCTGATCGAACCGCATCTCACTCATATGGACGGCGCACTATGCCGGTGCTCCACCGTCGAGTTTCGCACACGCTGAGGAGTTGGCATCGCACGGCGGATAGGAGCGTCGACCGCGATGGGGCGGAATACAAGTCTTGGAGCTATTTTCTACCGGCGCTCCACTTCAATCCCCAGCGGTAGGCCTTCGAGACCTCGGATTGGGTTCCGTTGATGTAGCGCACTTCTCGGGTGACCGTCAGTTCGTTCTTCTCGTTCTTGAGCAGAGCGATGGCGCAGGAACGCGCGCGGTTGTTGTGAGAGTCCAATCGAACTTCCACTTCGGGACCGTGTGGCGGGTACAGGGTGACAACTCCGTCGGCTGACGACCAGTTCGGGGTCCCGTCGTAGATGTAGGCGAAGATCAGGATGCGCTTGAACTCGCTCAGGTGAGCGAGGTTGATGTGGAGGTTCTCGCCGCCGGCGGTGTTACCTGACCGGTCATCGCCGTCGAGCGCGATGTACGGCGGGTAGTTGAGGTTGCCGAATGACTTGCCGAGGGCCTGGATGACACCCTTGGACCCGTCCTTGAGTTGGTAGAGGCAGGCGAGATCGAGGTCGACTGCACCGCCGCCACCGAAGAGACCGCGACGTCCGCGGGTCCAGTTGAGATTGATCTGCATGGTTGCGCTCTGATCGCCTTTGGCGAGGGACACTGTAGGACTGGTTTTTGTCAGGGTGATTTTGCTGAGCTGGACGCGCTGTTGCGAAACGGGTGGTGCGGCAGGCGGCGGAGAAACAATCGCGGTCGACGCAGGCTTGGTGGGAGGAGTGGGAGGATGATGCGGCGCATCGTCCACCGCGACACCGTGTTCGGTAACAAGGCCTTTGAGGCCGCTGTCCCATCCGGCCGAGACGTTGCGGATCTTCCACTGATCGCCGCGCCGATAGATCTCGGCCAGGATTGCGGCACGTTCTGTACTCAGGCCCAGCGCTGGTGCCGAGACGTCGCCCAGTGTGGCGCCGAGGCCGCGAATGCCGGCAAGGGTGCCTGGGGCCGAGTCATCCATGCTCACTGCAAAGCGCAGTGTGTTGATGTTGGAGGGCACTCTGGTGACATCGATGGTGACCGTGCTTGAGCCGGTCAGTCGGACTGCCCTTTCGGGGGATGTCGGTTGATTGAAGAAGACGAAATCGTGGTCGTTTCGTACTTTTCCTGTCGCTGTCACCTGGAAGACCATGAGGTCGACCGTGCCGGGGGTGACGCCGGTGACGTTGACCGTGAGCTGCGGCGAGTTCAGTAGTGTGTTCTGGCCGCGAGTAAGTGAAGTCATATTCTCTCCTGGAGCGGTCGTCGCTTGTTTGGTCTGAATTGATGATGCTTTGGGTGCGCATGGGTGACTCGATGTTTCGCGCCGGTGGCTGCCGAAGGGGCTCGCCGAGGCTGCCGAAGGGGCTCGCCGAGGCTGCTAGCGGGGATCTGGATGATCTCCCGGGAACGGTCAGCTCGGTGCTACGTGCCACCGCTTCGGTTTGGTCCATGTTGCTTTGCAGAAACTTTCGAGGCACTTCCCGTCTTCGGGGTCATCGATGATGCGGAACATCCACGGCCCGTCGAACTGGTAGCCGTCCTTGACAGCATTCTTGACGGCCAGCCCGATATGGAAGATCAGCGCCTTGAGCTCACATGGGCCGGTGCCGACGCCGCCTCTCCACTCTGACCAGTCCAGATCAGGACGATGGCCGTGTTCGGTGGTCATTCCGTCCTCTTCGAACACCATCCGGATACCGTGGGACGGGCGGGCGTGGCCGGGCCGGACGGTGAAAGTCATACGGCGAGCGGTGTATTCGTTGATTTCGTCGGCAGGATCGAATCCGAGTTCCCACCAAGTATTTTCAGCTTCGATTCCGGTGTTGGTCAACGCGACGTCGAACATCTGCTCGAGATCGAGATGAAGTATCTCGAAACCCTCGGGAACGTTGTAGCGCGATTCCGTGTCGCCACGGTTGACGACGAACTCCTTCTTCACCGGGTACACGGTGAGCACGGCTGACTGAGCCGGTACTGCGCTGTGGATCCGAGGCACCGTACCCAACGGCCGACCCTGAGCGGATCCGCTCGTGTTCTTCTTCGTGTTCACCGGTACCGGGACTGTCTCGGCGGGGGCCTCGTCGACGGTGACGCCATGCTCGGTGACGAGCGCGGCCAATCCCGTATCCCAGCCGGCGGAGATGTTCCGGACTTTCCAGGCGCCGTTGCGGCGATAAATTTCCAGTAGCACCGCGGCGCGTTCAGTACTCAAACCCGATGCAGTGGCGACTATGTGCGTTCCCGAGGGATCGGTGAGGGTGACACCGAGTCTCGTGATCGTAGCGAGGCTCCCCGTCACAGAATCATCCAGTGAGACCGCAACACGAAGAAACTGCACCACCGCGGGCACCTGATGGAGGTTGATGTCGACTCGGTCACCGCTGAGCGCAACTGCGCCCTCAGAAGAGACAGGGGAGTTGAAGAAGATCAGGTCCTCGTCGGAGCGCACCTTCTCGTTCATTCCGAGCTGAAACACCAACAGATCCACTGTGCCGGCGGCGACCCCTGACGCAGTGACGGTGATCCTCTGGTGGGGGAGTGTCGTGTTTTCTCCGCGCGCGAGTGTCGCCATTGTTGTGGTGGCCGAATCCGTTTCGGCGCTACCTTTCAGGTGCTAGTGGGTTGGTCTCCCGCGCATCCGCGGGTGGAATTCGATGGTCTGCCGAGGTGTACCGCCACGGCGATGCACAGGCGGCCGGGCTACATGCTGGCTAGAGCCAGCTGGCAACGCCCCCGTGACCCGAGCAGGTACCTCGCCGGCTTTGGCTGAAACTGTAGGTTCCGTCACTACATTTCGCGGTGGCACCTGAGGGCGCTGAGGGTGCTTGCCGCGGGGAGGGAATGCAGTTGCCCGCGGTGTTGATGTATCCGCCGGCGCATTCGCCCCCACCGCCTCCGGAATTTCCGCCCCCGGTCGTGCCTCTCGACGGCGGCTGGGGTGGCGTGTACTCCGGTACTGCGGCGGGCGGCACGAAAGGAGCAATCGCTACCTCGGTCGGTGTCATCGGGGCGAGAGTTGGGGTCGGCACGAGTGTCGTCGTAAGCGGCGGCGGGGGAGGCGTTGTCGTTGTCAGGCTGGCCGGTGTTGCGGTCGGCGTGGTCGTCGTTGTTCGGGCTGCTGTAGTCGAAGAGCTGGTCGGTGCGGGAGCGGACGTCGACGTGGTGAGAATTCGGTCGGAAGTCGGGGCTGGTGAGGCGGGCGCCAGTGCGCCGCCGGTCAGCATCACACCGAACGCGACGAGACTGACAATGACGGCAGTTCGACGGTTCGGGATTCGAGCCCAACCGATGTGACCGCGTAGCAGCGCGATCACGCCGACGACAAGCGCGATCAAACCCACGAACACCAATAACGTGGCCACGATTTCTCCCAGAGTCAGCAATTCCAAAGCAATATTTTTGAAGATTCAACCATGGCGATTTGAGTGGAATGTGACCGACGTCCCTTTTTTTGGATAATGCTGGGCGGTTCGGGCTTGCAGCGACGGGGGGTGGGGTTGCGCACTGCGAGGGTTCGGCCACCGAAGCTGCGGTTGATCGCCTCTGCGTCGGAACCCGAAGCGTGCACGGCCCAATTGAACTCGGTGACGCCGTCGGCATGTCATGCTGATTTCCGGCGATCACGACAATTTGTCTCTAATTGCGTTGCGCGACAGCAGCTTACTGCTCATTGTGCTCAACGGTCGGTGAGGGTTGGAACGGTTCGGCACCATCATGTCTGCAGCCGTAAGACGAGTGCCTTCGAAGACATCGGCTGCGAGTTCCGCTGCTACACCGGCGTTGTCGCCGTCCACCTCTCACGACCACTACCGGGTATTCACAGAAAGGGAGACTGCAGCTGAACTTGCATCAGGCCGGCGCTGACTGCGCCCGACGAGATACACGGGGAGGGAGTGACCTGTAACTGTGCGGCACAATCACGCCGTCAACCGAGCCTCGCAATCTCATGCCTTGCGTGTCGGTGAATGTCGCTAGGGTAAGCACTCGTGACAACCGTCGAGGAAGTAATCATCAGGCAACGGGCCTTCGCGCAGGCACGTGACTGGGAACAGTTCCATTCGCCGAAAAACCTGTCCATGGCGTTAGGCGGTGAAGTCGGAGAACTATGTGTCGAGATCGAACCGCTTTTCCTCGAGACGCCTCCACCTCTCACCCCCGGGGGTCTCGAGAGCGTGCGCCATGAGATCGCCGACGTCGCCCTCTACCTGCTCCGCCTCTACGACGTGGTGCAGATCAACCCACCCGGCAGCTTCCCGCAGACAGTGGGACACGGTGCGCCGGTCGATAGTTCGGCCGCCGCTTCCCTCGGTCTCGCACGCGCGGTCTGCCGGCTCAGTGGGGCAGTGGGTCTGTTGCTCGAAGTCTTCCAATGGGAAGACGGCGCATCGCATGCCCTCCCGTCACGGATCGACAGAGCTGAATTGGGTAACCGGTTGGAGCGTGTCTGGACCGCCCTCAACACCGCCGCGGGTCTTCTCGGTATCGATGTCGCCGCCGCCGCGGTCGCCAAGATCGACGCCAACGAACAACGCTATCCAGTCGCGTCGAGCCGCGGATCGAGCCGCAAGTACACCGAACTGCCCGGGGCGGGCGAATGAGCACAAGCGTGCTAATCCAACCGTCCTTCGGTAACCCGCAGGCACGCAAGAACTACAGCAAGACACTCGCGCAACCGTTTCCATTCGACAACGGCGCGCTCCGTAGTGCGCTGACCGTCACGGAGTACGAGCACCTGCTCACTGCGCACCCGGAAGGGTCGGCACGGTTTTGGGCGACCCCGCGCAATCAGGACAAGATCATGTCGCGATTGAAGCACGGCGATGTTGTTCTGTTCACCGGACAAAATCATGTCAAGGCGATCGGAGAGGTCGGACTGAGCTTCCGCAATCCGGACGCAGGCAACGCGATGTGGCCGCCACAGGAGACACACGGTCCTTACCTGAATGTGTACTCGCTGATCAGCTTTCAAGAAACCGAAATCCCTTACACCGATCTCCGTAGGTTGACCGACGCCCCGAACTCCAAGGGCGGGGACAACTACATGGGCGCCCGGCTCTACGACAATGATCGGGCAGCGCGGATCCTCGACGGTCTGCTGATCGAGACGGCCACCGAATACGCCGCTACCGCTGAACTCGCAGCCGCCGGGATCCCCGATGCCCCGTTGTGGGACCAGGGCGCGATTGTCGGGGCGGAGGCCCACCACACGGACTCCGCCACCGGAACATCTCCAGCCCGCACATTCGTGGCCGATCGCGCGGAGGCGCGACTCGTCGTTGACTACAAGGGCTTCCTCCGTGCGAATGGTGATCGGCGTAGTCAGCAGCGCCTGAAATCGGTGGTGGGATTCTCCGATATCTATCTCCTCCCCGACGCCCCTGGCCGTGGTGCCGCGGAGATCGTGGAAGCCAAAAGCTCCGCCTCGCACAGCAAAGTACGGGAAGCGTTGGCGCAGCTCCTCGACTACGTCATCCACGCCACCATTGAAGTCGACGCACTGACAGCGCTGTTCGAAGGGGCACCGAGTGCACGCGACATCCACTGGCTCAGCAATTACGGGATCGGGTGCGCATTTCGCGACGGCCAGGGCGGGTTCGCGATGCTCACCCCGCCTGAATCCCGGGTGTCGGCGATGAAAGCGGTGTGGCAACCCACCGGCCCGGTCGGCGCTCTGTAGCCGTCGACACCGGATGTGCTTGGGTTGAATCGCACCGGCGACGATCGCTTCTGGCGCCTATGTAAGCTCGATATCAAAGATAAGCACCATTTGCTGATCCTGTCGGTACAGCGGTGTGGCAGGTGCGGTTGCGAAGAACATCGTCTCCGATGACCCTCACATTGATGGCATCCTGCTCGACGTCGCGAAAGACAAGGGGCACCTCGATCGCGCGGCCGCAGCACGCGCACGCCGGATCGAAACTCTGGAGGCGGTCAAGCTGAGGCTCATGCAGCCTCTTGGTTGGCTTTTTCGAACCGGGCAGTATTTCGAGGGGCAATTCCAAGAGGACATGGCGGCCCGTCTTGAGGAGATTCCACCAGAACAGATTACAACGCCCGCTACTTCGATTGCGGCTCCAATTCTCGAGGGGGATCAGCCACACGATTGATGAGCCCGACCTTCGAGAGTTGCACCTGAACCTCCTGGCTTCGGCATCTGACGAACGTCATCGAGAGTCGGCGCACCCGGCTCTGCGCATGTGATCGATCAGATGACGGCTTCGGAATCTCAAGCACTACAAGTGCTTCTATCGGATGCACTTCGCGGTTTCAACCATGTTCCTGCTATTCGGGTCAAGCTATCCGATGTCGGAACGGACACAGGATTTCGTGTGGAAATCCACTGTCTGACTTCAGCATTGATGGTGAGTGACGAGAGGGCCTCGCAGGCAGAGGCCTTGTATGAGCGGCTGGGCATTTACTACGACAACTGGCAGCGTATGGGCCTGATCGAAGTCACCTTCGTACGCTACCCGAGCTATCCAACCGCGTTCGACTGGGTCACGGATCATCCCGAATACCAGCGGATTGTTAGGGAAAAGTGAGGAGAAAGGGTTCAAGACGGATTCGTGAAGGGGTCGATTTGGTTTACTCGCTTCGGAACAGCATTTGCCAAGACGGTCCTTCCGCGCGCTTCCAGCGCCGCTATTGTGGTTGAGGACAATTCAGAGGGTGAGCCCGAGCGAACTGCATCGGAAACGTATTCGCAACGCGCTGACTGAGGCCCCTCACGCCGAGGCAGGAATAGCGCCCAATATTTGTTGCCGATAACTTAGATTTTGTCTTCGAACATTGCGGTTTTCATCTGATGAATCATGGGCGTTCGTGGCGGCCAGATAGTAGCTCTGATGCACAGCACCGAGTTTATGTTGTCGCAAAAGCTACTTCTGGTTGAGGAATCGCCGGCGGCCTCCTCACTCGACCGCTCCTTCTCGTTTAAGCAATTTGGCGACAGCGGCAGCAAGTTGATTTTCTAGGTCGCTCAGCACGACGTCACAAATAGCGAGGAAATTGGTCATGTTGTCGGGAAACGCGTAGCCCTCAAGGCCATCTTTTGCGTGTGTAATACTGACCGGCCAGTGCTTCTGTCGTAGCTGTCTTCAGCGCGCCGGCGCGTGCGCCAATCACGATGTCAGGCCAGTCGAGTGGGTTGTCGTCCGGATTTCGTAGCTTCTCGAGTTGATTCGAATGAAGCGCGGTCAAAATGCTGTCGCATCTTTGGCATATTCGGTCGCATTGGCGATCGTAGTACTCGCCTTTAGTACCTTCCTTTAGTTTCTCGAGGCTGGTCAGAGTCATGTTGCTTCTTCGTGCCATAGCAGGAGCTCCCGACTGAAAACCCTTCCTGCTGAAGATGATTCCTCGATCTGCGCCGACGTCCAACACAATTGCCGACAGCGTGGCGACCGTCGCTTTCGGTACAGGACGATCCCAAAATTTGCACTCGACGATCCAGAGGAATTCAACCCCCGCCCGGTAGCCACGTACTGTAACGTCAACCGAATGATTACCCCGCACACCGTCAATGCTGGCATCTGTTTCGGCGGACAGTCCTAGCTCTCGGTAGTACGTTGCGGTGGCTTCTTGGTAGTCTTTCCATGCGGGCGGCATGCGTCTCAGGTTATCCCCCGCCGCCACACACGCCCAGGGACTGACATGACTCTGTGTCAGGCCAGGGTCACGGAATTCATCAAAGCTGCTTACGTCGGACCACCGGTCGATGAACAACCCAACACGATGATCCCCGCTGAATCGCTGGTGATAATGGGTCTGGCTACTGGCATGCTCACAGTCGAGCCGGGAAATCGTCGCGGGAAACCTTAGCGGCGACCAACATGACCTCGCGACAGCATTTCCCCCGTTGGCGCGACACGGCTTCGCAAACCCAAATCGTTCACCCTGCTCAGGGATCGCGCGCCTCTGCTGCTGTTCGTGGGCGATTTCGACCCCGGCAAGTTTGCACTCGCGGAAAGCTTCGGATGCGACCTCGCCCCACAGATGGGTACCGAGTTCGAATGTGGCGACAGAAGCTCTCGACCCGCGGCTCGGGATACGTCCGGTGAAATGACTGCCCTGATCAGCTCGGCGTTCGAGGAAGGCGCGTCCGAGGCCAAACACGGCCGGATTTTCGAACGGTAAATGTACGGACACGCGCCGGATTCGACCTACTTCGGAAACGAATACTCCTCAGCGACTGACACTCTCAGGAATGATCACGGGAAATGGGCCAGAGATGTCGTTGACAAGGTTTGGCGCTCACGCTCGCGGTGTTCACGCCCGCCCGTGTGAGCTGGTTTTGGGCACTGCTGAGAACTATCGTGATGCCGGCCTCGATGTCAGTACAGTGACGGTCGCAAGGCTCGCGGAGGTCGGTCTCACAGTCGATGAAAGCTCTGCTCTGGGTTCGCGGCTTGCGTGTTGGTTGGTCACAGAACAGGCAGAGAAGCACACGAACGTACAAGCTGTCCGCTCTCGCCGATAGTCTCGGCGATATTGGTGAAGAACTGTCCCCATGTGTATCTACCCCATAGGGTTTGGGTATGGGTGTCACGAAGAGATTGTTGGCCGAGTTCGAAGAGCGCGGTTGGGAAAGCGTGGACCGAAGTGTCTGCGCGGAATGTCTGACAGACGAAGTGCTCCAGGTAGAGGTACGTGCTCAGTCGGGTGCGAACGAGTGCGACTTCTGCGACAGGGGCCTGCCTGCTGCGTCAATCGATGTGGTTCTTGCACTGATCAGCGACGGAATACACGCTGAATATGAAGACCCCATCGGAATCATGGGCTGGGATAGCGAGGAAGGCGGCTACGTCGGGGCGGGTACCTGCGAAATTGAAGACATTCTGTGGTCTCACGAAGTCTCAGACGATTCGGTTCTCATCCGAACACTGTCCGGAGCCTTCCGAAGTCAACAAAGGTGTCAGCGTAACCCCTACGCACCATCCCCGGAGCAGGCATTGTTGTGGGGATGGGAGCATTTTCGTGAGCATGTCATTACTCGCCGTCGTTTCACGTTCCTCCTCGAAACCCCTGCAGTGACTGAATCATTGGGGGCTGGGGAACATGGACCAGAGACGATGCCCGAGCATATTCGAACAGCGATAACCCATGGCGGGCTCGCTACCGTTCTTCCCGCCGGCACCAAACTGCACCGCGCCCGTGTCCATGACGCAACCATCCGTCCCACCCTTGCAACAGAGCTGGGCACGAGCCCCATCGAGTACGCACGAGCGAATCGAATGACCCCAGAAGGCATACCTGCGTTCTACGGCGCAAGCACCGCCGCCGGCGCGGAAGCCGAAGTTGGCTACGCCTCAACCGGTCTCATCACGCTCGGCACTTTCGAGACGTCTCAGGACCTTCCGATCATCGACCTTACAGACGTGGGTCCACCTCCGTCACTGTTCGATGGCAGTCGACGGCATTTACGTGCATCGTTTATGTTCCTGCGTGCATTCATTGATGATGTCAGTCGCCCTATCAAAGATGGCGACGAGCATCGTCAATACATCCCCACGCAAATCATCACCGAGTACCTACGCTATGAGTATTCTCATCCGGCCGGGCAGGTCATGGGAATCCGTTGGTGTTCAGCGAAAGACACGTCGGTGGTCAACACTGCTCTGTTCATCGAAAACTCAAGTTGCGTCGAGCAGGCTCATGGATGGAATACGGGCCCTGGTCCCACACTTGGCTTAGTGCCAGGAAGCGTCAGCCCGAAGGCCCTTCCGGTTCCGACTGCGCCAATCGCTGCCACGGGGTGATCCGCGGGTGAAACCTTCCTTCCAGGCGTCGCGGGAATTGATCGGACTGTCCGGGCCATGGTCAGCTCAGTCTTCGACTGTGCTCCGCTTGGGCGGACGTCTTGAGCTTCGCACTCGAACAATGCCTGAAGACGTGGGGCGGTCCGTCGCGAGCAACCCGAACTGCTTCGTCAGCCTAAGGCCGTGACACCGCTGTCATTTGCATATCGTTTGCGGCTAGGCTCCGGGATCGATTGATCGTGCAATTTCCCAAATTAAGCTGATGACTATGGACCCAGATTAGGCGAAGCGGCACCGGGCGTGTATCACTTAGACCCTAGTCTCACTAAGGTGGGCATGTAGGGCCGGAGCACATTAGGTGCGGCGATTCACTATCGCGCCGGTCCACCAGGGAGAGATCGTGGGTTCGAGTCCCCGGCCCGCTACTATGGCGAGCTCGTTCAATTGGCAGGACACTCCCTCTCTTCAACTGACCTGGATCGTCGGTTACGTACGGTCCCATCCAGTTGAGGTCGGGCTTGTCAGGTGGGTTACGTTCAGTTCTATTCGCGTGCCGCCGCTAAGCTTTGCCACCACGGTCCGTTGGCGTTCGGCTAGATGGCTGATGACGGTGAGCGCGGTCCAGTTCGCTCGCTCCGGAACAGCGTCGGCTGCCGGTCCGTACCAGTTGCCCAGGAACTCTAGCGTCAGGTCTACGAGGGCCCGTCCGGCGTGGACGTCCAGCATGTCGGTGGTAATCGTGTATTGGCCGTCGTGCAATGCGGTGTTGCGTAGCGCATACAGCCAGTCGAGGCTCATCTCGAACCGGCCTGCGATGGTTTTGATTCGCTCGGCAAGGGATTCAGGGGCGGCCAGCAGCGCAATCCAAGTCCGCAACCGCGCGCCAGTTTCCCCGCGGAGATTTTCACCTAGGTAAATAACGGCGGTACTGGCTGCGCTAAGTTTCGGTTCCGCGTCCGCGGGATTTGCGAGCACGTCGAGCCAGCGATTGGGGTCATGCAACCTTCCGTCGCCGCCGACTTGAGCCCAATCATTCACCGTCGTGCGGTGGGCTTCGACTCTGAGCGCCTCGTTAAGTGCGGCGCGCTTAACGAGTATGGCAGCCTGGGCCTTCGCTCTCTTGGTTTCTAGCGTTGCTCTTCGGTCGTCGGCGGTTGCATCCGCAGTCTCCAGCTGGCGGGAGGTGCGTTCCGCCGCGTGGAGGGCGTGGCGTGCGGCTCTCGTCGTGGCCGTAACGGAGGTGGCCATCTGCTGGTACAGATCAATAGCCTCTTGGCGGGTCGCTTGCAGACTAAGCGCCCGGGCCAAATCGCCTGTACTGGTGGATTTCACCTCCAGTGCTTCCAATGCCGCCCAGCACAACCCTGCGGCCGTCATTGGGGCCTCTGTGACCCGGGCGATATGCGCCGTGCGAAGGCTTTCGCGCAGCGGGGTCGGCCAGCTAGGGGTCAGGGGCTCGGTCGGGCCCGACCCTAGACCGGGCACCGCGAGCCGCAGTGTCCGCCCGGAGCCTAGATCGTGGGCGAGGGTCTCCGGCCGCAGCCGAATTTCCGCAATCCGTTGCCCTGCTACATATTGGTCGAGTAACTCTGATGTCTGGCGTCGGCCCAGGAACGCGGCACCGCCCAAGTCGCAAGCGCGGACCGTGAAGGTCAGCAGCACGTGGCCACCTGCTTGGTTGCCTGACCAATCGCGGCGCGCGGCGGACGCGGCTTCCGCGACGGCGGCGAGAGCCTTCAGCTCCGGCGTGCCGTTGCCCCAACCGGTCACCAGTTGACCAGCGGTGAAACACTCTGGTGCCGCCGTCTGAGGCAATAGTTCTGCCACCTTTTCGAGCCGTGAGGCACCTTCGACGACGACAGCCACCCGGAAGCTCCGTTCCATAGGTAGCAGAACTTCCAACAACCGTTGGGCATCAATCGGTCCCGAGGCCAGGGCGGCACGTACATCGTCGGACAGCTGGGGGTGCCAGCGACCCAGTAAAAGACAAAGTGTGGCAAGCTCCATTGCGAGCCATTCCACAGTGTGCTCAACCGTCCCCGTCCGCCAGGCTCCAATGAACCGACCAGTGATCGCGGTTCGTACATCGATCACGCGGGCTGCTAGATCCGCGGAAAATGCTCGGCAGGCCGCTACGTCCTCCAAGCCAGATTTGCCGCCCACCGTGATATTTCGCAGAGTGCTGATAGCGGCGTCGAATTCGCCTGATGGAAAATCCGGCAGCCTCGATTCGAGTATTTTTGTTGCCGCAGAAACCAGACGCAACGTCGGCGCTGTGAACGGTTGCGGGGTCACTCGGCCTGGCCGCGCCCGGGACTGCAGCGCGGATTGTGCCTGGGCAATCGCGGCGACCGCAGTCTGCGTGCCGACGACGTGTCGGGTGAGCACTGCCTCTGGGGCACAAGCCGTTAGCACGGTCTCGAGCAGGAGTCTCTGATCATCGTTGAGACGGCTTACGTCGCACAGTCGGATCCAATCAGCATGGTCCCGCGCTTTTGACATGTCCGGAACTCTAGAGGCGCACCGGTTGGTCGGATGAGACTGGGGGCTTTATTCTCAGGAACCTGTCCGGATTTGCGTCGAGTTCGCGAACATTCGGCTCTCAAGTTGTACGTACTGCGGACGGAGTGGGGTAGAGCCTTGGTGGATTCGCTCGGAGTGGCATGACCAGGTTGTCGGATGTGTCGATGGACCGTCCTAGAGGATTCATCCGACAGGGGTAACAGCTTGGTTCGTCTGAGCTAGTGCGAGGGTGCTATTAGTGTCGCCGTTTGGTATAAGCGACTACGGGTGAATGGGGCTGATGTGAAAAGAATAGTGTCCCAGATGAAACCAAGCGCTGGCGTCCATGTGCGTCAAGTGTTTAATTGATCCGTGGCGGACTGTTTGTAGACAGCGAAGATTTCGGGAAGTCATCCTAAGAGGATTTCGCGTAATTGCGATGCGTCGACGACGCACTCATCGCCGTCGACGGCGCGGCCGCAGTCGGAATGACGACAGGTCTGCATCACGACACCCACTCCACCATCGCCCAGCTCGACACCTTGCTCATATGATTTTCCCCACCACGATGCTTCTAGGTAGGTCCTGGGAGGGATTCCACATCGAAACGGAGCTTGATCCGTATGACAGTCTCACTGGTTTTTATGCAGCATGTCGAGAAGAAGGTCGTTGGGGCCGCGGTAGTACAGCTTATTGAGGAGTCGTCTGGGCTGCGTCGCGCGTATAGGGCGCCCTTCCGGTCGGGATTGATTTCGACGCGAGCCTCGCCTAAATAGGTGAAGCCGGTCGACCACAGTTCGACGACACCTGGGCCAAGGTCCGTGACCCGCAACGGCGCTTCAGGATCGGGTAACGCTTCATCCCATTGGACATCCTCGACCTCGTACGTTCGAAATTCCCAGGGGAAGGCGCGTGATGCGCGTGTGTGATTTATGAATTGCAGCCAAGCTCTGCGGGATTCGGGTGTCGGCCAGGATGGATCGGTCATCAGAGAGATGGGTAGATCTCGGATCCAACGCCGCATTCTGGCGCTCGAATTGAAGGTTGACTCGACGCTTTCGACGGCTTTGATTGCAGCGGATCGGTAGTCGAATCCCGATCGGATGATTATTGCAGCCTGCGGGTTGAGTGCCCCGGTCTCAACTGCGGCCGTAGCTGTGCCGGCGAGCAGTGCTGTGAAGGGATTGAACTGTGCTTTCTCGTAGACTCTTGCGGCTTCCATCCCCCCATACCAGTCGATAGGTGAGGTCCGATTCGATGAACTGAACGATGTCGTCTCGATTGCCGCCCAGTCCCTCCAACGGACGACCACTCAACCAGTGAGCCAAGACTGACCGCCACTTGACCGATGTTTCGGGTGCGAATTGTTTGGTCTCGGGTGTGAATGTGTCGATAGTGAACAGCAACTCGGCGATTCGAGTGATCAGATCGACTGCAACATTGGAGTCGTCCGCTGCGATGGCGGCTTCGGCGTCAACTGTCATGGCGATGATGTCGGGTGCGACCGCGGCCAGGGCGGATCCGGCGCGTGCTCCCACGCCAGCTAGGTACCAGCCGCGGCGTTGGCTTGGAGTGGAGTTGTTCCAGATGTATTGGGCACGGCTGGTGACGACAGCACGTAGTGCCAAGACCGAGTTATTTTGCTGGTAGCGCGCAAGTTGTCGTTCCCACTGGGAGTTTCGCAGTATGTCGAGGAGTAGTTGAGTGACTTGGTCCGGGTCGGCTTCATCATCTCCGATGATGCTGAGAATGCTGGCGTCGAGTAGCAACAGATTGGACTGCCAGGACTTTCTGGCATCTTGAGTCGCTTCGGCGCTCTCGCGTTCCCGTTCGGGGAATGACCAGTCGGGTCCGCCGGTCAAGTAGTCGAGGAAGCTCTCCACGCGATTAGTGCCAGATGCGAGCATCACACGCTGGATCAGTTCCACGCCCACCGATATCAGACCGGATCGCAAATCCTTGCCCTCTTCGCCTGTCGTGAGTCGCTTCCAATCGTCAAGGCCTCGTTTGTCTTTAAGCGTGTCGCCCGAGGGGAATTGGGGGTAGAGCACCGGGCCCTCTGTATCGACGAATGCGCGGCCGGCGCGTCCGATGACATTGGAAAATTGCGCTCCGGTGAGGAGTTCTTTACCACTACGAAGTCCGTGGAAGAGTACGACGGAGGCGGACAGATTCAGGCCTTGTGCAAGTGTCGGGGATGCCACGGTGACTTTGATGGCGCCGTCGTGCAGGAGGCGTTCGATTTCTTTTCTGAAGGGGCCTGGCAGTGTGCCGTGGTGAATCGCGACTCCGAGGTATAGGCATTTGAGGATGGGGTGGTCCACTCCGAACCATTCGGTGCCCACTGCGCGGGCGTCGGCGAGATCGGCGCCGGGGGAGAGGATCGAGCAAGAGGGCCGGTTCTTTCGTTCGAACGTGCACCTGAGCCAGATCTATCGCGCGTTGGCTCGGATGGTCGACTCTGGATGGGTCAGTTACGCCGTTGTCGCGAACGACGGCCGGCCGGATGCGAAGATCTACCAGCTCACACCGGTGGGGGAAGAGGAGTTGCGTAGCTGGATCACCAGTCCGTGCACACCGCCGAGCCGCTTTCAGGACCCGGAATTCAAAGCGCGTTTCCTGCTCGGTGGCCCGTTCGGCAAGGATGCGTTGATCGATCTGGTTGCCACCGAACTCGAGGCGCGGTGAATTCAGGCCCGCGAGGATCGAACGCGGAGTCGGGATCTCGGACTGCTGGCACCCATCGACGGCGTCGACGAATCATTGGTGAACCGGCTCACTCAACTCGCACACGAACACGGCACCAGTGCCATCGATCAGTGGATCGTATGGCTCGAGCGTGTGCTCTCGGAATTGACCGTCGACGCGGACGTGACCGCGGCAGTGTCCTTGAGTGAGGGAAGACCCGAATGAAAGCCGGCATGGGTATCCTCAAGGCCCTCTTCCGGCGCTTACCGGGCCTCTAGGAGGCGCCGGAGTTCGTGCTCCAGCTTCACCAGGCTGGCTGATCCTCGGGTCGTTCCTCAGCTGCTACGCGGGGAGCGTGCCGTGTATGTCTGCGTGACAGAGAACTGATACACCGGTCGGTGCAACGTCATGGGCCAGAGCTGAAGGGTGATCGCGCCTTTCAGTGACTCATTGCCGAATGTGTGCCGAATCGGCAGGTACTTTGAGTGTTTGTCTTTAGCGATATTCTGTGGCCACGAACTCGAATTACACATGGCCGCTTAACTTGTCGATGATTTTCGAATCGCCGCTTTGCGCCCGTGGAGCACGGTGTGAGCGGGTCAGGTTGACCAGCTCGGTGTCAGTTACAGGTGGTCACCGCCCGCGAGCACCAAAGTTCGCAGATCGAGCGATTCGTCGCCCCCCTGCCCCGGCCGTAATGAATCTGGGGTCGCTCAGTGACCGTGCAGCAGCCCGCAAATCGGCGTCCGACCCACCGCCGGATGCGTCGTCGTGAACTGCCCACCCGATGCCGACGCGACCCCGATGATCCCGTAACAACCGTTTTCCGTCCGATATGCGGCTCGGAAGGTCTGAGCTCACAAGACCTCCCACCCCAATACCTATTCGAAAAGAGCCCTTCATGTGCGACCCCCGAACTGAAATCACCCGATCTGCTCTACAGCCCGCGATAGCACCGACACAGACGAACTGCCGAGTAGACCGACAAGGAACCCAATCGTGACCGGGCGCATTACCGGCAGTGAGGCGCCCCCCGTCGGTGTCGTAGGCGAGCCGCACTCGGTGGAGCGCTCGACAACCCACGTGCTCCGCGCTCCGGTCTCGCGGGGTCTGATCGCGGCACTCGGCGGAACGTACCTGGGTACGTGGATCGCACTACTGCCGGTGATTCAGCTGACGCTTGCCCTTCGAGTTCGGACGCTGGAGTGTGCAGATTCGCGGTTGCGACGACTTCCGGTTCGGTGATGGGGTCCTGTTCCTTCGGGTCCAAACCACGATATCGAGAAAGCTGACGTTTACGGTCCAGGTGCCGGTGCCGGTGCCGGGGCCGGGTCGGAAGACTGGCCGAGGCTGGGGCCATACGAGACGGCTAAGGACACGATCTCTGTCCCGGAGAGAATGACGCGCTTCCATTTCTCAGGCATGTCTGTGATGAGTGCACTGCCGGCCGCTTTCGTCGCGAGCGGATGGCTCAGAACAATGTCCCGATCTGCAACTTCATGATCTGGGGAGTAGTGCGCCACTTGACCGAACCATGTCGTGCCGTCTTTGAGTTTGGCACGCACGTGCACAGAGGAAGTCGTTGTGGGCCGGTCGTCGCGGAGCACTTTGCGCCAGGACGACGTGTACGAGATCGATGCATCATCGCCTCGATGAACAGCTTTGACGGCGATGGTGGCCGCGCCCATCGACACGGTCAAACCAAGTGTGACCGCCCATGCAACAGCGACCAAGTGATCCCCGACGTACCCGAGACCTCCGTCGATCATGCCCGCCGGGTCGGGAAACGGATGCATGCCCCAACACCGCGCGGCGATACCGCCGACAGCAAGCAACGTGAGTAACGCCACGAGACTGCACACCGTCGAGACCAACGCGATGCGACTGATCTCGGTGAAAGTCGACTCGCGCCGCCGGATCTCCTTTTTGGCGCTCAGCAGGTCATACCACAGCCCCGGCGCGACGAACACGAAGAACGCGAGGATCGTGAAACCTGTATTCGGTGTCACGGTCAGTCTGCGACGTCGCCCCACTTCGTCGCGGAGTTCGATGCAGTTTCCTGTTGTTGGGCCACTTCGACGGCCTGTGCAACGGGGAGGGAATCGATAGACTTCTCATAATACCCAGCAGATCCCAGAACACTCTTCGGCTCTGAGTGGCTTTCCTGTTCCGACATGTGTGCAGTCCGATCTTGTTCGTCCACCGACTTCAGCTCGACAGTTACCATAAATTAGTACCAGGTCGCCGTCATGAACGGTTTTCGAGTGGCCGCCCGACTCGATCTTCCAAATATTTTCTTCAGATCGACCAGTGCCCAGTCGAGAACCATTGGCGGGTGTCGGGTAATTATCTTCGCCCTGAATTCGAGATCGGGGAATGAATGCTCTCCGCTCGGCTACCATCTTTCAGACAATTCGACCTGCGGACAGGTGGACTATTTGATGGCTAGCGAGTGGGTCGCACCCGCATTCACCCTTGGTGGTGTCCTCGTAGGTAGTGCGGGCACCGTTTGGGGTAACTGGCTTACAGCGAGGCGTTCGTCTTCCGACAAGAAGGCTGAGTTGGATTTCAAGCTACTCGACGCAACGCGAGTTTCGGTATTGGAAAGCATCCAGAAGTACGTCATCACCTGCGATGCATGGATCGACTTGATCGCCGAATACCACGACAGACTAGATCAGGTAGGCCGAAGTTATCAGGACCGGAACAGTCACGACGACATGGTCAAGGATGCCCGCGAACACCCTGACGGAGAATGGGATTTCGTTGAACTCGATGCGCGGGCCAATACCTTGGACTCGCAATTTCAGGCTGCTTGTCGTGACCTCAGAATAAGCGGCGGGTCCCTGTCCGAGAAATTTGTCGAGCTCAAAGCGGTGTCGACGATCTGTGAAATTACGGCACCGTCCGACATCGCCGTGACGATCGAAGAGTTCACCAAGCTGGCGCGCACAGTAGAAGACAAGATTCAGAAGGATCTCTCCTGGGAGGACGTCAAGAAGGATGTCGACCAGATAAGTGTGTCGAAATTTGCCGCAGCCCGCTCGGCGATCACCCTCCAGTCGCGAGCCTGGAGTCATCCGAAGCAAAAGAAGTAGACCGCCCCATACCGCGCGCTCGGACGGATCCCGACCTCGGTAGCGGTAGTGACCGCAACCGGCGCGACGGTCCGATCGGGATGCCTGTCGGATCGTTGACCTCGGTGTCCTCGGATCCACCGTTGGTCGCGTTCTTCGCACTCGCCTCCTCCGCCACCTTCTCGCAGCTGCACACGGCGGACCAGTTCTGCATCAACGTCCTCGCCGAGACACAGGGAGACGTGTGCTTCGGTTTCGCATCGCGTAACGGGGCAAAATTCGAGATCGGGCAGTGGGAACGCTGCTGCCCGGAATCCCCACGCATTCACGGCGCGACCGCCTGGATCGAATGCACCCGCGAATCGGTCTTCGAAGCCGGAGACCATCTGGGCATGATGGGGCGCGTCCACCACGTCGAATACAGTGACAATCGCCCCCTGGTATTCCACCGAGGAAACTCTCCCGCCTGCACCCCGGCGCCGCCCGGGACCTCTGCAGCACCCGCCTGGACTGGTGGGCGCTGTGACCGGCGTTCGCCCCGGCGACATCCGCCACAACATCCACAACCTGCTCGGAACCTACGCAGAGAACGCCGACGAACGCGACGCCGACGCGGTCGCCGACGCGGTCGCCGACGCGGTCGCCGACGCGGTCGCCGAACTGTTCGCCCACGCATCGGTCACCTTCACCGGCACCACCCTGCTCGGCCGCCACAACATCAACGCCCACTACAAAGCCCTGTTCGCCGCCGCACCACGCAGCCGGCACCTGCTGACCAACATCATCATCGACGTCACCGACGCGGAGCAGGCAGCCGCCCGCTGCCGCTACTCCCGCTGGTCCATCGACACCGACGCAACCCTCCTCGCCATCGGCGACTACCACGCCACTTTCCGCCGCTGCCAAAACAATTGGCGATTCTCTTCATTTGCAGTCACACGCGCCTGGCAGACCAAATCCTGACGCTGTCACGGTTGTGTATTTCGACATATGAACTCAATTGCCATACAGCCCAAGCATTTTCGGTAAATTGTTCACGTGCGATGTATCAGTCCTGGTTGCATCGGTAGTGCCAACGGACGCCCAGCCCGGGTGGTATGACATGCCCATTGGTTGCCTACCTTGGTGTGTAGCTCGCACGGAGTGGTCGCCTGCTCGACCCTTTTTGTCGGTAATGTTTCAGGTCGCCGGGTAGACCAAACCTAATGGACTGTTTTAGGGTGGAGATGCAGGGTTGAACACAGAGCCCGGCACGGAAAGTGGGTCCCCGTGCTGTGTGCTCAACACGGGGACGTCTCACCTCGTGGAGTCCCTGCCCGGCATCGGCCGGTGGGGGCTCCACTGAGAACGTACGCCGTATTGCTGTATCTGCGGGTTACGGAAATGTTTTCCTTCGTCGGTGACCGACTTTGCGTGATACTGCCAGGGGGTAGCGCAGGACGTGCGGGATGCCGCTCCCGTGCGGGGATCTCGATACTCGTAACCACCTGTGCAGCCGCCGTTGTCATGCCACTGAGCAGCGACGACATGAAGTCACGATGGTGGCGGGGAGGTGTTGGTGCCGTGTGCAGTTTTCAGTCGACTCTAAGCTTCAGGTCTGTCATTCTCTGTCATGATCGGGACAAAAGTCCAGGTCAAACTGTGTCTATGAGATCGGAGTTTTCGATGGGTCTGACAGAACGCTGCCCGAAGGACGGGGCGGGACTGAACTCTAATGGCACATGTCTGAACGCCCCGGGGTGTGACTACCAGCTGTCGGCGGAGACGATTGTCGACCGTGAGGACAGGCGTAACGCTTGGGGTGGGCGCGGCTGATTCGGTGGTGGTCGACGGAGGAAACCCTCAACCGAGCTTCGGGTTGAGGGATTTCTCTGCCGCGTAATCGCTTGTCGGGGGGCTTGTTTGGGATTTGGCATGCGGCTATGGCGCGTCCCCCGGGCCATCGAGGGTGTGGGGAAGTGCCGGCGGATGAGAGTCGGTGGGGTCGCCGCGGTGGTCTGATTGTGGGCATGTTTTCGGTTCAACGAGTATGTCCGTGAGGGTTTTTCATTTACTTAGCGTGTGAAGAACGTGGTCAAGGGCTTTCAGGGGCTTCCATCTGGGATCGGGGTACTAGCTCCATGCTCTGCGACGACCTCTTGTGAGATCTCTTCCACTCGTGCCCACAAGGTCGGGAGGTCGATCGCATCTCCTGCTACGGTTTCGGTCCATCCGTCCTCCATTGCGAGGTAGGGCGGCAACGAGATGTCTGTACGAAGCCAGCGAAGGGTCAACTGCTCGACCAAGTAGGCATCAGCACCCACCGCGAATCTTCGTGCCTTGTACAGATTCCACCCCTTCTTCTTCCACACCTGCACACGGTTGGATTGCAGACCGCCGATTCCGACTTTGTGGACACCTCGCAGAGGATCGGTGATGAGATAGACCTCTGCCGGCAAGGCTGGTTTGAAGCCGCTCACCGCGCAATGAGGGCAGATAGCTGATCCCACACTCATCACGCTATGAAATGTCGGGTTCACGATTTGCTGGCACGTGGTGTGGCGGGCTTTCCATTTGGTGTTGCTGCCTGGGTAGGGTTCGAGCGGCTCGAGTCCGACTGTGAGCATCAATTCGGCGCACTCGACGGCATCGCGGCGACGTAGAAGCCCGGCGCTGCGTGCTGTGCAGACGCGGCACCCACTCTGTGCCGAGCGGACCGTGTTGAGGTTGGGACTGACGAGTGAGTCGCAGGTCAGGCACCGACAACGCCACGGGCGGGAGCTGCCGGGATAAGGGTCCAACGGCTCGAGCCCGACTTCGCGCATGGAAGCAACTGCCTCGGGAGCGGTGACGGCGCGTTTCGCACAGTACTTACAGCCTGGAATTCCGGACTTCACGTCATTCCAGCGTTTGGTGGTCTCCCGATTGCATTTGAGGCACCTGACCTTCCATGGTGTCTGGCACCCGGGATATGCCTCCAGCGGATCTAGGTCGTGTTGGCGGAGGGTAGCGACTGCTTCGGCCTGGTCGATTATGTGTCCGGAACAACGATTGCAGCCGCCGTTGCCCTGGTCGACGTTGTTGTACCGCGGTGTGACCTCGGCGCCACAAGTGAGGCATCGGCAAAGCCAGGGCGATTTTGTTCCAGGGTATGGAACCAGGGGTTCCAGTCGAGCCGCACGCATCACCAGTACCGCCAATTCGGGGTGCACAGCTTTCCCTGCGCAATATGCACATGGCCCACCTTTGGACACTTGACTCAACCGAGGTTCGATTTCCAAGCCACATCGTGTGCACTGGCACCGCCAGCGAGCCCCCGCTCCGGGATACGGATCCAACGGTTCCGCACCCGCTGCTCGCATTCTTGATTCGGCGTCGGCGTCCGATATTCGAGATGGCACGATGGAGAATCTATCCGATAAGTTCTGGTCAAAGGGTGGTGGGAGTCGTCATCTTCGTTTGATCGGAATAGCCGAAAAATTCGAAGAATTCCCATCAACGGTTTTGACGACGGTCACAATGCGTAGCCAAACACGGAGGAATGCCCGCAGGCAGGAGGCCGAGTAGGCGGTGGGCATGATGACCGGCGGAATCGAGGGTGACCGGCGAAGCAGACTCGACGCCAGCTCACCGCTTCGCTGCGCGCACTCGACGAGGATAAGGGCCGGGACGCGGACGGCGACTGCACCAAAGTTACCTGCAAACTGAGCTTGACGGTGTTTCAACCGCACTTCCAGTTGCGCGTCGCTCACCCGCGTGGCTTGAACTGGGTGGATACCTGCCCCGAGGGCTGGTCCTTACGGTCCGCCGGGAGGAGGAACGACCGTGTAGGTGATCGTGTCTGGTGCTTTAGTCTCATCGAGGATCGTGCGGAGAGCTTCGGCGGCGCCGGTGGCTAATGTTCTTGCAGCGCTGGGTGTTCGACCTTGGGCGGTCACGACGAACCCTTGCGTGTCCGCTGCGGCGATCGTCAGATCCGACTCGTAGTCAGAGGCATTGCCGCTGAGGTCCTGTGCGACGCGTTCGGAAGGTAGAGGCACATCGTTGGGGGTATTTGACTCCGGTGGGAGAGGAAGGCGTGCATTGGTCAGTTGTACTTCTCTGACGACCTGACACGGCAATTCAGGTGACAATCATCAATCGGGCGTCGCCTTAATGCAACAAGCTGCCCTCGACTGTGGGGCGTGGGAAACCCTGTCGGTGCCGTAGCGTCTCGACCGATACGTTGAGCTCTCGCCGGAAGCCCGTGGTCAGCTGATCTGACGGATTAGCCAGGCAGGGATACTCAAAACGGGGTTGGTCTCCCAGACATTGAGGATCCCATCATCGCCCCAGTACGTGTATGCCGCTACGGCCGTAGCGGGGGGATCCGAGACAAATGCCAGGGCTACCTTTGAGCCTTTGTAGTTGAAATCGAACCGCGTACTCGTTGAGGTCTTGGTGATAGCAACATGTACGTGTGGACTCACGCCCTCGATGTCGAGATCAATGGTTTGCTCTTTAAACCAATCCGTCGGCAGAAAGATTCCTGGAACGAGTTTCATCGCTCGGTCCAAGTCTCGGGTGGCGTCGTCGAAGGTAGCGAACGAGGTCCTTCTGTCACGAACGATCTCCGCCGAGTCGGTGGATTCAACCTCGATTACAGCGCCGTTCTCCAGTCTGAACATCAGAGCACATTCAATCTCCAGACCAACTTTTCGGACGGAGTCGATGTACGGGTCACCGCCGTGGACGAGACGGTTGATGGTGGCCTCGGCCGTCGCAACGAAATGGGCAGTGGCGTAGACCAATGTCATCGAATCGTCAGCAGACTCGGTGCCGCTTAGGTCGACATCGACCTCCGACAAGCCAACAAAGGCAGTGATCTCGGTTAGGCCCGCGCCATATACCCGTGCGTCATAGTTCTGATTATCGGAATCAGTTGAGAACCAATCGCCAACCCCAGAAGCGGCGGCCTTGATAGCGCTCGTCAGTACAGTGTCTTCGACCTCGTCCTCGCCGTGATCCCACTCCGGCTCGGGGACTTCGGAGATGAGGTACTTCAACAGGACATCGGTTGCGCTGCGGGTAGCTGGCCTGCGCGTGGAGAGTGTTTTAGCGAGCTGTCCTGTCTTTCGAGTCAGAGGCTTTGCCCATCCCAACGTGTTGCAAGCGGCGGGGATGTCACCGTCCTCGGTTACGAAGAGGAGTCGCTCAGCGCCGCCAGCCTTGGCGACGACGTCTCGAAGCCACGCAGAGTCACTGGCCCCAGTTTTGACACCTTCCTTTTTACGCCCAGGCGCCTGTTGCAACACTTGATCTCGCAAGCCTGCGATCGCGCTCTCTCCGCTGAGCGATACAACCTTCAGATGTTTGATGGAGCTGATGTTGTCAATTACCTGGGTTACTGCCTCGGTCTTCGATGAATAGTCAGGTAGCTCTGCGGGTGCCAGGCCAGCGGCTGTCAGGGACGTGTTTAGGGTTTTGACGAGGCTGGCTTGCGCCTCCCAATCCGAGGCAGCATGCTCTGCGAGTTCCCAAACAACGAGTTCAGGAATCCATGCTTCGAGCTTGCTTCTATGGATCCGTTCTGCGGCATGTTTCAAAACCTGCAAGTTCGGACGGCCCTTGCCGAAAGCGTTGGTGTCGAAAACAACTGCGACAAGGTCTTCTTCTTGCTGGGCGCTCAAACGAAGCGGGTCCAGGTTGCCAGCCGGCACTGATTTGGTCATTGCCTAATCATTCACTACTGGGGCGCTGAAAATGAGCGGGTGTGAACCATCGCCGAGTCGTATCCCCACAGCTACGACCGGAACAATGACTTTTGACTCGGCGATGGACCCAGTCGGCAAGAAACCCGGCACGGTTCAGTTGCGGACTTTGGTGACTGGTGATGTCTACTCTCACTGTCAAAATCGATCTCGAAGTGATCGTGAGGGCGCTGACGGCAAACTGTCGGTGAGATGGTTCGCGGCTTGCCCGAGTGCACGCCATCGGCTGTAGGGGGTGTCTCCAGATCTACTGGGCCATCTGGACGCGGAACGGAGTGCAGCACATCGAACTCACCCGGTTCGGTCCGAATATCAGCGGCCGCGAAATCATCGGCAACCTGCGTCCAGTCGGCGAGCCGGTTGAGATCTATCGGCATCATATTCTTCGTTCGAAGATCCACTCAGTTCATTGACCGCTGACGGCCGTATGGATATCTGCTGGACTATAGGAGTCAGGAGTCAGGAGTCAGGAGTCAGGAGTCAGGAGTCAGGAATCAGGGAGAAGGGGGGATATCGTTGCAAACCAAAAGCTTGTTCGCCGCACACAGGATTCGATTGCGTGCCCGGTCGACCTTGTTCACGCGCTTCATCCATTCATCTCGAGCGAAAGCTGGATTGAAGTTGATTGCGTTTCCGATAACGCGGTCGGTGTTGTCGAGATCGCCTTTCTTCAGATCTGCAAGCTCCATTCGAACGGCAGTAACTCCGTGAAGAGCTTTCGTGACGCAATCTTGAACCGTGGGCTCCTGAAGCCATTCAGCCGGGAATGAAGCTGGCAGAATCACTGTTCGATCTCGTCGTGACAGCACCTGTCCGGTGCCAAGAGCGTGGCTCACATCTTGTAGGGCATCATCGAGATCTTGCATCGATACCTCTTTCCGTATCGGGCCCTTGATCGCCGGGCGATTGAAGATGCTTTGAAGTCCGGAACCAATTGTCTGAGCCATCTGATCTACGGCGGGCAGCTGAGATGGGACGAACCAGCCAGCGTAAAAAACTTCGTTCCCCCAGCCCGCCACGGTGTAAGCGTTGGCGACGGCGTACGCCTCCTGCGGCGACGCGGCACTCCCGATTAGATGGTGGTAGAACTTCTCCGAAAGCTGGGCGGCAAGCTCGTCATAGACGCCCGATACCGTACCGATCACCCACCCGGCCGTCGGTGGCAGATCGTTGAGGAGTTCGGGGCCTGTTTTCGCGGTGAAGCACCCACTGAGATAAACACCCTCTAGGCTCGCGCTGGCTGCGCGGACGACCCGGATGATATCGGCGGCTGATCGTTTTACGCGATTGCCGTCCTCACGCACGACGAGCTGCTCATTGGCGTCGCCATGTCCGATGAAGTAGAAGATTGTCGGCTTCCACCCACTCGCAATTGCCGCTAGGTGTTGTGGGTATGGACGTTGCTGACGCTGGATTGAAGTAGACGGGCTGGCCCTTCGCGGCAGGATGGAAGTTGCGAAACAGACCATCAACAGCAAAGGGACCAGCCCTGTGACACACCGTAATGCTCCGCTGACTGTCGAGGGAAGACGACGACTCGTCGAGCGGTGCCAGAGTCGTCCGATCACCCACGTCGCCGCCGAGATGGGCATCTCCCGACAATGCGCCTCCAAATGGGTCAACCGGTACCGAAAATACGGTGACCTGGGATTACAGGATCGATCCAGCACACCACACCATCAACCGGCCGCCACGGCGGCAGGGCTTGTGGCCGAGATCGAAGCGATGCGGCGAACCCGGAAATGGTCGGCCGCGCGCATCACGTTCGAACTCCGAATGGATGGAACGGTCATCGCACGCCGGACAGTCACGAAAATTCTGCGGAACCTGGGATTGCACCGTCGCCGGTTCATCGACCCGAACGGCGAGAACAATCGCAAACCGCAGGTCATCGTCGCGAAACGACCAGGCCAGATGGTGCACGTCGACGTCAAGAAAGTCGGCCGAATCCCGGACGGTGGTGGTTGGCGCGTTCACGGCCGCGGCTCCGCACAGGCCAAACAATCCCAGCGACGCAAGGCGCGAGCGAAGCAACCCCGGATCGGTTACACATACCTGCATTCCGCGATCGACGGCAACACCCGTTTGGCATACACCGAGGCACGCGATAACGAAACCGCCGCAACAGCCATCGATTTCATGAACAACGCCCGACACTTCTTCGCTGCACATGGCATCACCCGTATCGAACGGGTGATCACCGACAACGGATCATGCTATCGCGCAGCAGATTTCACCGCTTCACTCCGCGAGGCTCGGCATTACCGGATCAGGCCGTACACACCGAAACACAACGGGAAGGTCGAACGCTACAACCGCATCCTCGCCGAAGAACTGCTGTACTCCCGTGAGTACATCAGCGAAGCCCAGCGGCGCATTGCCGTCGAGGTATGGAACGTTCACTATAATTATCACCGACCGCATTCAGCACGCGGAGGACGACCGCCCGCCGCTTACCGCCGGCACCGCGTCACCAACGTCCGTTCCTCCTACAGCTAGGCGCGTTGCTCGTTGCGCTTGTCGTTGCAATTCTCATTGCGCTGGGTATCACCACTGGCGCATTCGTGCTGTCCTTCGCGGTGCAACGCGACCTCGCGCGGCAGGCGCTGATACCTGAGCATCTGACATGGATCTTCCCCGCGATCGTGGACAGCGCAATCTTCGGCGCAACGATCGCAATCGTCATCCTGAGCAAGCTCAAGGTGAACCGGTGGGACAAGCGGTTCTACATCGCGCTCGCTGTCGGCGTCGTCGCAATCAGCATCCTCGGCAACGCCTATCACGCATTTCACGCCGCCGTGGCGGCGCAAGCAACAGTCGACAGCGGGGGAGTGCTCGGTTTCGTTCCGCTGGCCCCGACCGTCGCAGCAACCATCGCGATCATCCCGCCCATCCTGGTCCTCGCCTTCACCCACGGCGTCGGGATACTCATCAAGGCAATCGGCGCAGCACACGCGCAATACTCCGAACTCGTTCAAACAGATGACTACACGCTCCCTGTGCACAAGCACCTCGATACTGCGGCGTACGTGAGTGCTGCCGCCGAGGCTGCGCCGATCGAGACCGCCGTCGACGTTGCTCCTACCGAAGGCGTTGCATCCGATCCCCTCGACATCGCCGAGAAACCCGCTGTTGCACCGGCCGTTGCTGCTGCGTCAACAGACGCAACGCCGACCGCGCCCGAACCCGCCGCTCCGGAATTCCTCAGCGAACTGGCGCAGGCAGAACCTCAGACAGTTGCGCAACTCCTTGCATTCATCGACCACTCCGACCTCGATCCGATGGTGAAAAAGACAGCGAAACTCAAGATCAACAAGCCCCACCTGACCTTCGCCGAACTAGCCGAAGCCACCAATGTTCGAGCTGCAAGCACCGCAATGCGCCGATACAACCGGGCACAAGACGCCGCAATCGCAGCCGGTTTCACCATCCCGCCGCTGCCGACTCTCGACGACATCGCCCGCGAGTCGTTGGAAACCGAGCGCAACGACAACGAACGTAAAGAGGGCGACCAACAAGACGAGCTCGAAGCCCAGTTCGTTTACAGCCGATGAGGCGGAAAGACGAGTCCCCAGCAGGAAGCGCGGAACAGACCGCGCTCTTCGACCTCGCCGCCAGCCGCTCTGGCGGGCGTCGATCATTGCGCATTGCCGCTTGCGTGGTCGCGGGGTCGCGATGGGCATTGCGCGTGAAACCAGTCGGTGGCCGGTGCGTACGGTGACGGACTCCTGGGTCTACCTGCTCGCCGACGGTGAAGACGTCGCAGATGACAGTGACGCGCTCGGCAAGATGTCCGTGGAGAAACGTACTGTCCTCACCGAAGCATTGATCGAGGCGTTCACCAGCGCTGACGACACACACGAGATGAATCTCGTCATCAAGGGCGCATTCGCACCAGGCGAGGAAGGGGAGTAGCGATGGCGTTGCATCTCCCGAAACCTCGATCGAAGAAGCCCGTGCAACAGGCAGTCGGCCTGGATGGGCTGAAAGTGTCCGTCTCCAACGCCGCGACCAGCGGAGTCGAGAAGTCCAAAACCGTGAAATCCGGGGGACTGGCGGGGCTCACGAGCAAAGTCTCCGTGCGGCAAGTGCGTAAAGAGATCGGCAACGAGGGTCTGCGTCAGGCAGCGATCGACGCCGGCCGTAAACCGCCCTCGGATCGCACGTTGCGCCGGTGGGCGCAACAGGGCCGCGTCCCTCACGCGGACGTTGCCGAGCGCGCGCAACGCCGCGCAGCGATCGAGCGTCTCGGCGGAATCGGGGAGGTGGCCAAGAAGATCGGCCGCTCACCGTCGGCTGTGTCCCGGTACCGGTCAGGGGAGACGAACGATCTGCGCGCTGATGCGAAGAAGAAACTCAAGAAGGTCAAAGCCGACGACGTCATGAAGCGCGCCGGCGTATTGCGCCCGGACGGCACCCCGAAGAAAGCGACGATCCGCGTCAAAGGTGGAGTCTCGGTGCGCAACGGGTCGGAAGAGGGCTACGACTACCGAGTCCGCACACTGGACTTCGCGAACTCAGATGTCCCGTTTACCGCGGAAGAGTCACGCGAACTCGCCGCGGCCCTCGCCAACGACGACCACGCACGGGTCGTCGCACTACTGGAGCGCCACGCAACATTGGACTACCCCGAGAACAAAGGATTCGACCAGTACAGCAACGATTTCGGATTCCACTTCGATTCCATCGAATCCGTCCACATCGACTGGACATGAACACCTGAGACTTGCTGGGGGAGTTATCATCGCTATGACACGATCGCACGAAAGGAACAGCACATGAGTGAATCTGCATACAGCACATTCCTGCAGTCTGTCGTGCGAGCAAAGCGCGCCGAAGTGGAAACCGTGTGTCGCCGCTACGGCGCCTCGGACGTGAAGATGTTCGGCTCGGTGGCACGCGGTGACGCAGGACCCGACAGCGACATCGATCTGATGGTCACCATCGAAGGCCCGGACTACGAACAACTGATGTCAATGCTCGGACTCGGCGAAGAGCTGACCAAACTACTCGGAACACATGTCGACGTCGTGGCCCGTGGAGTGGCAAAAGACGCAGTCACCGACACCGCCCGCGCCGATATGGTCGATGTGTGAGGCGGAGCGACCTCGATCGATGCCATGACATCGTAGGAGCAATCGCGAAGATTGAGCGGTACCAAGCCAAGTTGGCCGGGACAGACTCAGACATGGCATACGACGCGATCGTCCGGCAACTCGAAATCATCGGCGAAGCGGCAAACGGCATCGACACGGAATCGAAAGCGCTTGCTCCCGGCATCGAATGGCACAAAATCGTCGGTCTCCGAAACGTCGCTATTCACGAGTATTTTCGCTTGGACAGCTCGATCATTCGCGGCGTTATCGAAAACTACCTTCCGGATCTTCGGGGCGCTGTGGAACTCATTGCGAGCGCTATCGGGTAGCGCTCACTTGCTCGGGGAAGGCCCGGCCCCGACATACATGCTCATAGCCGGTCGGGGGGTTACTGAAAGGCGTTGCTTCCCAATAGGGTCCGACACCTGAGGCGATCACACCAGAATGACGAAACCAACCCGGACGATAGCCAACTCCGAATCCGGGAAGTGGAGATCCCCGCCCTCATCCCGGATCAAGCGCTCGAAGTGAGAGATCGGGGATAGCAGGAACCGGACGTGTGCCCAGGCCGGGGGTCATACGACAAGCACGCCCTTTCCACATATCATCACCACTCTCGAACAGACAGCGGTCAGTGAGTTTCGCAGCCTGCTCGAATTCACCGGACGGTGACTCGACGAACCAGCGTCCTGGAATCCATCCACTCGACAGCAGTGGCGGCATCTTCCTCCCTCGCTCACCGCTCTATCGACGCCGGACCGCCCGTGTAGAAGAACTGAACTCGTCTTAGCAACCACGGTGCACCGCCAACACGACGGCCACGACTGTGGACAGGAGGTTTTGTCAATCACTCCGCCTCTACTCAAGACTGACCACTGGCAGTGGGCCAGCGGCGCGGTAGGAGATTGCGGACATGACACACCCCCGAAACTGCGCGCGGTCGCGGTCCTGGCGCAACGACGTTGATCGCGGGTACTGCGTTCTCGGCAGCCCCCGCCCTCGCGTACGCGGACACAACCAGGTGCCTTCCACTTTCAGCATGTTCATCCCGGTACCTGGAAATCGACGAAACGCTGATCCCAACCAGCCGACAGCCATCCTCGCCTCCATGCCGAGGCAGTGGAGAAGCAAACGGTTCTAGTGTGCAGATATACGCGCTGCCGCACACGCCCCGCGCCCTCGACAACGGAAAGACCTACCCGAACAGCAAATCTGAGGGCTCGCAAACCACGGCAGGGCTCTCCGGAGATCGCCGCCAAATGCTCAAACACCAAATTCACCCTCACCGGGTACTCGCAAGGCGCTGAAATGCACGATCTCGCATCCTTGATCGGCAACGCCTCCGGACCCGTCACCCCGAACGAGTACTTGGTATCGCATTGCTCGCCGACCCCCGCCCACAAGGAACGGGAACCCTACGGCCGAGCTCGATCTGTGATCCCAAAGGCACGTGCTGCTCGATCAACCACGGCAACAACCCTCTTTGGCGCCATCGGGCGATCCTGAGCAAATACCCCAGCACCGACGGCAGAAGTAAGCGAGCGGAGATATTCGCGCCCGTCTTAAGCCACAAAAACTGACCCCGCGTCGCTCCACGGAACGAGGGACTCTTTGTGATGGGATATAGGGTGAATTCTATTAGAAAACAGTAAGGAGAACCTAAGTTACTAGCCGGTAACAAGGCCGCAATTACATATTCAGCACCAACTAAAGACAAACCCCCCTTCTAGATAAAGGGGGAATTTGTCGATCCGAAATTCGAAATCCACAGAACAAGCTGACCGGCTTCTTCTGTTCGCTTTTCGTTTTTTGGTGAAGCCGAAGTTGACGCTTCCGCTTCAGGTGCTGCTCTCCTCGAAGGGGCTTACCGTGGTAGGTACGTCTCAGGGTAACTCATACCCTGAAGTTGTTTCAAGCTATATCAGACCAAAAAACACCGATTTCACGTCAAAGTGCGTGATTTCGACAACAACTGACCCCGCAACGGTCACGTTCGACGCCGATCTGACCGCATCAACCGCCCGCGCCGAAGCACGCATCAACAAAATCACCAAACTCAACGCTGACAGCGCGCAACGCGGAAACTCTTGGCACCTGCCAGTCGATCACCAAGAACAAGCGCAAACACCCCTGTGGACCAGCCGAAACGAGTGGCAACACCAAGTCCGAGAACTTCTCAACAGCAGTACGGGCACCGGAATCTGCCGCACGCATCAAGTCGACCCCCAGCGCGTCTTCGCAGTCGCAGTCACTATGGCCGGCTTCGCTGAACAACGCACAGGACGACGTGTGACCGTATCCCGAACCGCACTCGCAGAAAAGACCGGCATCTCCGTATCAGTAGTCCAACGTGCCCGACGAGTTCTATCCGCACTCCACGTCGCCAAAGAAATGGTTCGAGGACGCTTTCTCCGCACAATCGAACTCTGGGCCGCCGAAGCACATCACGGAGGCCGACAAACTCGCGCAGCAAGCGTCTGGGCCCTTACCTCACCCAGATCCGTCCTTCGTTCCCTCACATCGACCAACTCTTCACCCGACGCCAAGCCGCACCCACAACAAAGCGCCGACAATGCCGCCAATACTTATCCACAATCAACCATCGCTGACCCCCTATCTGTTGCACTTGCTTTTAGCTCTTCTTCTTCCGTTAGGAAGAACTACACAAACGCGCGAGCGCGCACGTACCACCAAAAAGAATCCAAGAACCGCAAACCAAAATCCATCCGCCTCCAGCGAGCAGCAGCCGAACTTATTCAGCGCGCACCAGCGCTAATGCCACGGGGGCACATCGGAGCCATCAGCAACGCTCTCAGCCGCCATTCGATCGACACTGAACGTTGGTCGGGCAGAGACATCGCGCGAACACTCGACCAAGACACCAAATCACGAGGTTGGACATGGCCCAACGCCTCCGAACTCAATGACCCAGTGCGATTCCTCCATTGGCGCCTGGCTCGAATCGACTGGTCCGGTAACTCCCCTACGGAAGTCGCCATCGCTGCAAAGAAACAACGAGACGAAGAACGCCGAGCCGCGGCGCACAAAGCCGCCACGCAGAATCAGCACGTTGCCTCCGCCTCAGCCAGGGCAGCGGCCCGGACACTGTTTCAGGCGAGCGTCCTCGCGAAATCCAAGGCTTGAGAGATCTTCAGGTGCCTGCTAACGCGACGTGCAAGTGCGAAACATGTTCTTGGATAATAGAATACGATCTAGCTTTGTGGTCGTGTTCTGCACCGTAGAGGGCAATGTTGTTGGTAGTGGCCAGGATTCGAAAGAGATGGACGAAGTACCCGGAAGTCCATCACTCCGAAGATGGGTCATTGTCGTTGTCCCGTAAAGGTATTGGTGATTGGCTGACCGATCATGAAGGAAGGCCCCACAGCGAGATTTGGCATGTTAGCAACTAACTAAGGGGACGCAAGATTTCGATGCCCTGCGCGTAAGGCTCTTTCACGCAACGGCCGTAGCGGTGAATCTGGACGGTTTATGGCGCCTGTCATGATGACTATGGCAATCTGTGCGGGTGACTGGTGGTCGAGGTCTATATCCGCCCAAATGAACCGCAGGTAGCCCCGAGAATGAGATTTCGAGAGCAGGGCTGGATTTGAACCAGCCGGCTGGCATCAATTTCGCCCAAGTTTAATCTCGCAGCTCACCGCGAGTTTACCGCGGTAAACCCGGGGAGTTCACTTCTCCCACGGCAGTTGAGGACGTTTACCGTGGTAAACCAGACGTCGAGGCAACCAGGCTCCCGTTTCGAATGGCCACGCCGAGTGACCCACTCGCAGCTCGCCGCGAGTTTACCGCGGTAAACCCGGGGAGTTCACGTCTCCCACGGCAGTTGAGGACGTTTACCGTGGTAAACCAGACGTCGAGGCAACCAGGCTCCCGTTTCGAATGGCCAGTCGGCCGTCACGCCGAGTGACCCACTCGCAGCTCGCCGCGAGTTTACCGCGGTAAACCCGGGGAGTTCACGTCTCCCACGGCAGTTGAGGACGTTTACCGTGGTAAACCAGACGTCGAGGCAACCAGGCTCCAGTTTCGAATGGCCAGTCGGCCGTCACGCCGAGTGACCCACTCGCAGCTCGCCGCGAGTTTACCGCGGTAAACCCGGGGAGTTCACGTCTCCCACGGCAGTTGAGGACGTTTACCGTGGTAAACCAGACGTCGAGGCAACCAGGCTCCCGTTTCGAATGGCCAGTCGGCCGTCACGCCGAGTGACCCACTCGCAGCTCGCCGCGAGTTTACCGCGGTAAACCCGGGGAGTTCACGTCTCCCACGGCAGTTGAGGACGTTTACCGTGGTAAACCAGACGTCGAGGCAACCAGGCTCCCGTTTCGAATGGCCAGTCGGCCGTCACGCCGAGTGACCCACTCGCAGCTCGCCGCGAGTTTACCGCGGTAAACCCGGGGAGTTCACGTCTCCCACGGCAGTTGAGGACGTTTACCGTGGTAAACCAGACGTCGAGGCAACCAGGCTCCCGTTTCGAATGGCCAGTCGGCCGTCACGCCGAGTGACCCACTCGCAGCTCGCCGCGAGTTTACCGCGGTAAACCCGGGGAGTTCACGTCTCCCACGGCAGTTGAGGACGTTTACCGTGGTAAACCAGACGTCGAGGCAACCAGGCTCCCGTTTCGAATGGCCAGTCGGCCGTCACGCCGAGTGACCCACTCGCAGCTCGCCGCGAGTTTACCGCGGTAAACCCGGGGAGTTCACGTCTCCCACGGCAGTTGAGGACGTTTACCGTGGTAAACCAGACGTCGAGGCAACCAGGCTCCCGTTTCGAATGGCCAGTCGGCCGTCACGCCGAGTGACCCACTCGCAGCTCGCCGCGAGTTTACCGCGGTAAACCCGGGGAGTTCACGTCTCCCACGGCAGTTGAGGACGTTTACCGTGGTAAACCAGACGTCGAGGCAACCAGGCTCCCGTTTCGAATGGCCAGTCGGCCGTCACGCCGAGTGACCCACTCGCAGCTCGCCGCGAGTTTACCGCGGTAAACCCGGGGAGTTCACGTCTCCCACGGCAGTTGAGGACGTTTACCGTGGTAAACCAGACGTCGAGGCAACCAGGCTCCCGTTTCGAATGGCCAGTCGGCCGTCACGCCGAGTGACCCACTCGCAGCTCGCCGCGAGTTTACCGCGGTAAACCCGGGGAGTTCACGTCTCCCACGGCAGTTGAGGACGTTTACCGTGGTAAACCAGACGTCGAGGCAACCAGGCTCCCGTTTCGAATGGCCAGTCGGCCGTCACGCCGAGTGACCCACTCGCAGCTCGCCGCGAGTTTACCGCGGTAAACCCGGGGAGTTCACGTCTCCCACGGCAGTTGAGGACGTTTACCGTGGTAAACCAGACGTCGAGGCAACCAGGCTCCCGTTTCGAATGGCCAGTCGGCCGTCACGCCGAGTGACCCACTCGCAGCTCGCCGCGAGTTTACCGCGGTAAACCCGGGGAGTTCACGTCTCCCACGGCAGTTGAGGACGTTTACCGTGGTAAACCAGACGTCGAGGCAACCAGGCTCCCGTTTCGAATGGCCAGTCGGCCGTCACGCCGAGTGACCCACTCGCAGCTCGCCGCGAGTTTACCGCGGTAAACCCGGGGAGTTCACGTCTCCCACGGCAGTTGAGGACGTTTACCGTGGTAAACCAGACGTCGAGGCAACCAGGCTCCCGTTTCGAATGGCCAGTCGGCCGTCATTTCCGACTGCGCGTGACACGCGCAGTCGAGTATTGCTTCGCGAGCGTGAAGAGCCCGCCGATGATTGGTAGCAACTATTCGCCAGAGGAGGGTGTGACTGTATATGTCTGCGTTTCCAACACGCACCCGGGATGTACATAACGTCACAGTGACGAAAGACGTGCGACGTCGGGTGTGCGCCAATGGTCGAATCGGGGGCGCAAGGGTTATAGCGTAAAGCGTTTGGTTCATACCGAGCAGTCACGGGCTGAATGTCATTGTGGTACAAACGGTTTGATCTCATGTAGGTGCCGGAATGGCTGCGCAAGTGCAGGCTTCATCATGTCGCTCCCGCATCTCTACGTGGGCGCGCGCCTCGGAGTGGTCGTTGAACAGAGTCGAACATTGTCCTGAACGCGTTTCTCGGCGAGTTCCCTTGTAGCGGAGACGCTTTAGAGGGTTAGTACGAGCAATTCTGGTGGCGAGCTTTTGAATTGCCAGGCGGCGGATCTCGTTTCAGGACTGATGCGACATCTGTTGCGTCATGGGAACTTATGGGGCTAGTCTCATCCATACGTGTCGGTTGCTGGATTCCCGCCAGGACACCGTACAGTGAAATAGACACACGCTCGCCGCTTCGAAACGGTTGCGGCGGCATAAGTCCGAAGTAGCCCCCGCTGAGGGGGCGAAGTATACGGAGGTTGTATATGGCAGTGCACGTAGTTTTGAACCAGAAAGGCGGGGTGGGAAAGTCCACCCTGACAATGAATCTCGCGGCAGTGAAAGCTCATGCGCTCACCGGTGACGCAGACATTGAATCGCCCGTCGCAGCGATCTCCGTCGATCCTCAGGGTTCCGCAGTATGGTGGGCCGACCGCGTCGAAGGTTCCGGCAACGAACTTCCCTTCAAAATCGCTCAGGCACACGACAATCCCAAGATCCTAAGTCAACTCCACAAACTCCCCGGGATCAGCCACGTATACGTCGACACACCCGGCTGGATCGACTTCTCCGGCAACAGCGACGGTACCGACTCTCTTGGAAATGGCGCTTCTGGTGACGCTTTGCGCGCAGTCCTCTCAATCGCTGATCTGGTCATCGTTCCGATCGAACCTGAGCCGCTCTGCTTCGATCCCACGGCCCGCACGATCAAGAAGGTCATCGAGCCTCTCGGTAAGAAGTTCGTAGTCGTCATCAACAACTGGGACCCGCGCGACGGCAAGGTCGACCTCGAGCAAACTCGCGCTTTCGTCGACGCCCACGGCTGGCCACTCGCACGAACCGTAGTGCGCCACTACAAAGTCCATACCCGCGCAGCCGCCGACGGCCGCGTAGTGACCGAATACGATGCCAATCGCGTTTCCCTTCAGGCCCGCGAAGACTTCTACAAGCTGAGCCTCGAACTGGAAGCCGGTGCCCACTAATGGCACGCAGGGGCGGCCGAATCGACCTCGCATCACTCGCCGGTTCCGTCGGCGACAATTCGTCCGTCGACAGCACGCCGGCACCTCCCTCCGCGAATAGTCGCGCCAACGGTGACGGATACATCGACGGCCAACTCATCCCCGATGTCCCATTAGACGAGTTGATCGGAAACCCGCGCAACCCGCGCCGTCGGATCGGAGACTTATCCGATCTATTGACCATCGTCGAACGCCAACTCCAACCTGGCGTCGCCGTCACCAAGACAACGTGGCTGAAGATCTTTCCCGCCGACGAAAAGCTCATCGGCACAGCCCGTTACATCATCGTCAACGGAAACCGGCGGCTTGCAGCATCGAAAGAGTTCGGCCGCAAAGGCATGGATGTCGTCGTCCGCGACAGCATCGCAACAAGCTCGGAATCCATTCTCGAAGCAGCGATCATCGAGAACATCGGTCGCCGCGACTTCGACGTCCTTGAAGAAGCGGAAGCCGTCCAGGCGCTCGTCGCCGAGTGCGGAAGCGCCGATGCTGCAGCCGAACGACTCGGCCGCTCCAAGGGCTGGGTATCTCAACGGCGCGCCTTGCTCAAGCTCACCCCCGAACTTCAGGAGAAGCTCCGCGGGGGAGAACTCGCAATCCGGCTGGCGCGTTCTCTCGCTCAGGTTCCGTTCGAAGCTCAGGTCAAGGCGTGGCGGGCCGCCCAAGAACGGGCCGAAAAGCAGTCTGTCGACGAGAAACCCGAAAAATCGGATCCTGTCCCAAAACCGACAGACGACAACACAGCTGTCACAGTCAAGGCTGTTCGTTCATTGCGTTCACTCCGAAAGGGCGGCGTGAATCCGGAAGTTCTGGCGAGCGCACTGCGTCAGATCTACTCACCCGAGGAGCGGCGCTTCCTGCGTGACGCACTTGAGCAATAGCGTCTGCCGATCTCGGTAGGACGCGACCTACGATCAGGCATTCTCATCGAGTATGCCAAGAGCAGGTCCGCAGTCAATGGACTCGGCGACCGGCGATGACAGTTGCGAGTACTGACGGTGGCTGCGTGGGGGAGACCAGAACCAGGTCGCCCGCTGCGCCGACTTCTACTCGGCGCGGCGGGCCGCCGGGATCCTCGGGGCTGCCGAGATAGGCGTCCAGTGCGGTGTTGTAGTCGGTTGTCTCCGCGTCTCCCAGAACGGTGCCAGCGGGCGTAACACGCGTTTGCGCAGCTGCGATAACTTCCCATGGGTCGAGTGGGCCGTATGGTGAGTCACTGGAAAAGGCCACCGGCACAGACGCTTCTAATAATGATCGGCACCGGTACAGATCCCGGTGGTCGATCGCAGAAACATGTTCGAGGTAATCGTCGCCGCGATCCACAATAAATCCGGGCTGCGTTACGACAGCCAAACCGAGGCGATTGATATCGGAGATGGATTCGAGCGGTATCAATGCGCCGTGTTCGATTCGATCACCAGGGATAGTGCCGATTTCGCCGAGTACCGACAGTAGAATCAGCAACGCTTCGCGACTGACACTGTGTGCCGCAATCGCTCGTCCAATCGAGTGTGCGGACTCGATAACAGTCGCGAGCTGTTCGAGATCGGGAAGTCCGGAATCGGCAAGCACGATCTTGTAGGGACCGATAGTTGCTTCCGTCGACGGCACCGGGGCTCCTAATGGCGCACCAAGGAGATGGACGCGTTGTGGCAAAGCTCCTGAAGACATTGCCGTACAGATGGATTCGATGCTTTCCGGGGTGATGTCGGGCGTCGCGTCGGTTACTGCAGTGATGCCGAGCCGCGATAGTTCGGTACCGACATCACGCAACGACGGTGGGGCATTGCCCGGAATCTGTTCTCGGAGCCAGGAATCAGCGCGCCACACTCGACCGGTGGGTTTGCCTGCCGCATCACGTTCGATACCGGCGTGGGTAGCCGGTTCCAGTCCGGCCGCAACGACGCCGGCAGTATTGAGTATCCACATGGCGCCACTGCGATGTTGAATGCGAACAGGTCGCGATGCGTGCAGTTGATCGAGCGAGTTACGATCGATCTCGCCCGCCACCGACTCGAAGTATCCGACACCTCGCACCCAGCCGTCCGAACCTGGTGAATGCTGCAGGGCAGCAGCCAGTTCGCCGACCGTGTGCACGTTGGGCGGACCGCACTCCACAGAACTGCGCCTGGCAGCCAAGGCGTGCAGGTGGATATGGTGATCGCACAAACCGGAAATGACCTGATTTCCATCGGCGTCGAGGACGTCTTCGCCCCAGCGAATCAGTCCGCGGCCGACTTCGGTGATCACACCGTCCGAGATGCGAATGTCAAGGCCTTGTCGTTTACCGACAGAGCAATCGGTGATCAGCAGGTGATTCACGGGGCCACGATTCCAAGGCTGCGGAGTACAGCGTGTGTGTCAGAGCCCGAGGTGGGTGCCGTCCCGGCATGCCGACGTTTTTCCGGAACAACTACAGATGACTCACATGACTGGGGCAACGGGATATCGGTTCCGTCTGTAAGCGTCGACGCGACGAGATCGGCCATCGACAGGTCCCAGAGATATCCTGCGCCGGTGGGCGGTTCGGACATAGCCAGGGCCGACGCCATGAGTCCGGTCAGGGGATCGGCTATCGCATCGCCGACGAACACTGGGGCACCGAGTTCGTCGTGTGCGACCAGGCCGCTCGATGCTGCGATGTCGTCACCGAACCCTGTTCGAGTGGACCTCCGTCCGGCGGCCGTGATGGAAATCCACGTGGTACCGGATGCGGCCGCGGCTTCCGCATCGAGCCCGAAACCCGCGAGTGCGCGTGGCCTCGACGCTTCGATCACGATGTCTGCGCGCGCCACGAGCTGTGCAAGTGCCGATCTGCCGGGCACGGTACTCGGGTCAAGGACGACGGATTGGTGCCCGGCATGTAGTAGTGCGTAGAACTCACTGTTGCCGCGGCGTGCTCCGTCCGGCCTCGTGGGGGTCTCTACCTTTACGACTCGCGCGCCCGCGGCTCCGAGCAGGTGTGAGCACAACGGACCTGCCCATAGCGCGCTGAAGTCGACAACAAGTAGATCCTTGACCGATCGCCGGTTGGCAGGCATGGGAACCGACTCATTCGACTGTGCGACCGGGGCGGCCGCCAACCCGAGGAGGGCTGCCCGCTCGGCCAGCTCGGAACCGGGATGTGCGGCTAACCAGGCACTTACCTGGGGCCAGGGATCCGCGTCGATTTCCGCGGAGATCAGTGCACCGAGCAGAATCGGGTCGTCGGGTCGCGCACAGGACACAGCGGCCCAGCCATCCCGTGTCGGTAGGATGCGACAGCTGCCTCCGAGTGAGACGGATCCATTTCGGATGAACCCGGTGAATGCCGCGCGTTCGGAAAGGAAGCGGGCTCCGTCTTGGCGGCCGTTGATGAAGTCGCCGAGATGCCGCGCCAGGGTGGCAGCGTTTCCTGGGGGAATTCTGGGAGATTCGTTTGGGGAGCCGGTAAGTGGCACTATCCCGCTGCCGAGCCAGTCGAGGATGCGGCGGTCCTCGTCAGTGTCATCGGGCCAGGAAAACATTCTTCAATGTTACACTCCGAAAAGTATTACCGGAAAAGGTATCCCGCGTGCAAGGCTGCCATCGGGTGCCGGAATCCGAGCGTTGATTCCGCGCTCGTGAAGGGTGAAGATGGTCAACCGGATGCAGGCACTGTCGCCGCAAGACATTCTCGACGGCAGGATCGATCTGCCACTTCTTGCAGGCGGTGGCGCGCTGGATGTTCCAGTGGTCCTGGTCGACCTGGACGAAAAATTCTCAGATGACGAAGCCCGTGCGGTATCGGCGAAAGTCCTCGAATCCGACCGGGTCGTTCTCGGTCGATACACCGGCAGCACACCGGACACCGCAACAAGAAACTTGGCGCGGATCCTCGACTCGACGGTGTCGACGGCATTGCCCGAGAACATCCAAGAGTTCGTGTGCGTCGAGGATCCCGACGCTGAACTGGCGAATGTCTTTGACCGGTTTTACGAGAATCCGTACGCGTCGCTTGTCGCGTCGCAGGTGTTGAGGTTGGGTGAGAACCTGTCCATCCCAGCCGCTCTCGACGTAGAATCTCTAGCTTACTCGACACTGCTGGGCGCTCCGGACTTTCGGCGGTGGCTTACGGGACGAGGAGCGCGGCCGCTGCCACCCCCGTCGCCACAGGAACCGGTCCTGGTCGACCGGCGAGATACGTTGTTACACATCACCCTCAACCGCCCGGAACGTCGGAATGCCTACGGCGCGCAGGTCCGCGATGGTCTGGTGGCCGCACTACAGATCGCTGCGGCGGATCCCGGCATCGAGAAGATTCTGCTCGATGGCGCGGGTCCTTCGTTTTCCGCGGGCGGTGATCTCGATGAGTTCGGGACCACTCCGGATTTGGCTATCGCGCATCTGATTCGAACTCGATCAGGGGCCGCGCGGCTGATGGCGCGCCTGTCCGATCGAATCGAGGTACAGGTTCACGGAAGTTGTGTGGGCGCGGGAATCGAGGTTCCGGCCTTTGCTGCCCACGTGCGTGCGCATCCGGGAACGGCTTTCCGCCTCCCCGAGATTTCGATGGGCTTGATTCCCGGAGCGGGTGGCACTGTGTCTATCCCACGCCGAATCGGGCGTTGGCGCTCGTACCACCTGTTCCTGTCCGGTGCTGCAATCAATGCGGAGCGTGCGCTCGACTGGGGCCTTGTCGATTCAGTCTATGGGGCCTGACCTGTTCATCGGGATCCTCTCGCGGACGGGTGTTACGTAGCTCGTCTGTTGAGTTTGAACGCGGAAACAAGGGTTCCGCAGTAAACAATCGTGATTTTTTCGCGAAATGCGCGCCTATAAGATACACCCGCAAGATCTTTCGGGTCGGACTCACCGCGGCGCGGAGTGCACGCAGCATTGCGGATCATGTTGCTGCGCTCGAAACGAACGCGCCGCTAGATGGTTTTTGCCGAGGGACTCATGTCGTGAATCCATCCGTTGATCGTCCGTCTGGGGGCATCGCGCACGAGCTCGCCCGGACTTGCAATCGCGATATGGGACCTTTCTCTACGTCCGCAGTCGGGCAGGCTCGATCCAACCGCCGACTCGATGATCTCTGCTGGGGGGGTATCTGCGGAAGGTGCGCGGACAGCCGGTCGAGTGTTTTGCGTGATCGATGATCGTCGATGCCTCGACGCTGATCACGATCTGCGCGTTAGTTGTGCAACTGAAAGAGGCTTATGACAGCGGGTCTCGTGCTTTTTGCTTGAGGCGTTCGTAGGGCGTTTGGCCCGAGAGAGCGCCGTGTGGTCGATCGTAGTTGTAGTGGTCTTCCCATTGTTGGAGACGTTCGGCGAAGAGTTTCGCATCGTCGATGAACTTCACCTTCGAGCAGTCGGTAGAACTCGTCGGAATCGATGCGATGCGAGCGCTCGATGCTCCTATATTTGTCAAGTTGCCGTCTGGGGTAGGTGTGCGTAGATCTCTCGGGCGATGTAACGCTTTAGGCAGCGGATGATTTCGCGTTTGCTGAGTCCTTCGGCGGTGCGTCGTTCGACGTAAGCGTGTGTGGGTTCGTGACGACGCATTCGGACAATAGTGATGATGTAAAGCGCACTGTTCGCGGCACGGTCACCGTTCCGGGAGAGTCGGTGTCGCCCGGTGGTTCGTCCGCTGCTCGCCGGTTGCGGTGCGACTCCGCATAGCTTGGCGAATGCAGCCTCGTTGCGGATTCCGGCCAGTCGTGCGAACAGGCGGAGACGTGCAGCGCCCTCGACGACATCGACCCGGCCCGTGCCCCAGGCCCCCGCACCCCTGACCTGACCTCGGCCAGGTTGCTGATCCCGCATCGACCGCATGCCACCCGCGGTGACAAGGAATTGTGCGGCAACTTCGGTGCTGACGCCGTGGAGCTTGAGGAGGCCGGGGGCGGTGCTGGCGACCAGCGATTCGATATGTGCGCTGAGCTTTTTGATTTCGTCGTCCAGCGCTTTCCAGCGCCGAGCGAGGTCGCGCAGCGAGAGCATCGTGCCGGTAAGGTGCATTCGCTCGGGTGTAGACGCCAACGACAGGAGATCTTCCGTGGCGGGACTGAGCCGCAAGCATGTGTTCACGAGGGTGCGCTTGGTCAGGTCAACCAGTTCGTCCCGCAGCTGGGACGGAGCACTGATCATGATCCCGAACAAGGCATTGAATGCTTGCGTTCGTGCTTTGACCGCGCTGGATCGGGTCACGCGCAGGATTCGGATGACTTCGACCGTGCCTGACTTGCTTTTCGGGACGGCTGTGGATGTCTCCGCGAGGACTGCCCGTGCGATGTGCTCAGCGTCAAGGCGATCGGACTTTCCATCCATCCGACGGGCAGTCCGGCTGGGACGGTTCACCTCGACCACAATCTCGCCGCGGTGGGTCAGTTCACGGGCCAGCGTGGCGCCGTATGACCCCGTGCCCTCTACACCAATTGACAGGACGTTGCCGTGGCCGCGTATCCACGACCTCAGTGCTTCATATCCGGCGGAGGTGGCCGGAAACTGTTGGTGCCCAAGCAGACGGCCGCGGTCATCGATCGCAGCGGCATAGTGCGTGTGCTTGTGTGTTGCGTGCTGTCTTGGCTGAGAGCTTGGCACCACGTGCGTTAGCCAAGCTGTCAGATGAAAGGTGCGAGCTGCTGAACTCGTCGATTCTCTAGTGGATCGCGGTACCTTCGACGCAGTCACCGATCTTGCGCGAGTATTTCCACTCGGAGTGGTCGCCGACCTGATAGGGCTATCAGCCTCCGTCCGAAGTGAAGTTTTGTCGTTCGGGACTGCACCCGGTTTGGTTGACATCTGACCTGTGGGGATGAGTCTTCACGGTGAAAGGATGCTGCTATGCCGAAGCCGTTCCCCGAGGAGTTCCGCCGCGACGTGGTCGCGGTTGCCCGCAAACGTGAAGCCCCGCTGACCCAGATCGCGAAAGACTTCGGGATCTCCGAGCCGACCCTGCACAACTGGCTCAAGAAAGCTGACATCGAAGACGGCAACCGGCCAGGAATGACCAAGGACGAATCCGCCGAACTCCGCGAAGCGAAGAAACGAATTCGTTTGCTCGAGCAGGAAGCGGAAGTGATGCGACGAGCTGTCGCCTACCTGTCTCGGGACGTCAACCCAAAATGATATTCCCGCTGGTCCGCGACCTCGCTGGCGACGGAATTCCCGTCACGGTGACCTGCCGGGTGCTCGGTTTCTCCACTCAAGCGTTCTACAAATGGCGTGCTAACCCTGTGACACAAAGGGATTGGGACAACGCGCATCTGATCAACGCCGCTTACGACATTCACGCCGACGACCCGGCTTTCGGATACCGATTCATCGCCGACGAATTACCTGGGCGAGGCATCATCTCCGGCGAGAACCGCGTCGCCCGGTTGTGCTCGCAGGAACATATCTGGTCGGTGTTCGCGAAGAAGAAAGGACTGAACAGGAAGTCGGGCCCACCGGTTCACGACGATCTCGTGGCACGCAGGTTCACCGCAGAGAAGCCGAACCAGTTGTGGCTCACCGACATCACAGAACACCAGACCGACACCGGCAAGTTGTACCTGTGCGCGATCAAAGACGTGCATTCGAACAAGATCGTCGGCTACTCGATCGATCCGCGGATGAAAGCGTCGCTGGCCGTCCGCGCACTGACCAATGCCGTCGCTCTCCGGAATCCGACCGGAACCATCGTACATAGCGACAGGGGCAGTCAATTTCGATCAAGAAAATTCGTACAAACATTGTCCAACAACGGTTTACAAGGTTCCATGGGCAGGGTCGGAGCATGCGGTGACAATGCTGCCATGGAATCTTTCTTCTCACTGCTGCAAAAGAACGTCCTCGACCGGCAACGCTGGTCGACACAGGAACAGTTGCGGATTGCGATCGTGACGTGGATCGAGAGGACTTACCATCGCAAGCGCCGGCAACGGCGCCTAGGAAAGCTCACGCCGATCGAGTTTGAGACAATCAACCAGGCCATATCCGCGGCCTGAAACTATCAACCCCACAAGTCAACCGAAGTGGGGGCAGTCCCTTCGCCGATGCATTCTTCAACACGTTCGGTCCTTACAATGAACGTACGAACGCCTCGCTGCCAGTGGTGGACGCCGCAATCGACAAACTCATTTCTGCAATGAGCAGGGACAGTCTTACACCCGGCGGTTGGGGCGAGGCAATCTACGCGGCGGCCGATAGAGGGGTGATCGCCAAAGACCAAGTGGGCAGACTTTTGCGCGCGTACCTGGTTGCGAGCATGGACACAACCATCAATGCGATCGGCAGCGCGGCGTGGTTGCTCGCCGAACATCCCAGCGAGTGGTCCACGCTCCGTGCTGACAGAACACTGATCCGTTCAGCAGTCGAAGAGGTGGTTCGGTTCGAATCCCCGGTGCAACTGTTCTTCCGCCGCACGACCGCGCCTGTTGACCTCGGCGGTAGCGTGATTCCTCAGGGGGCACGAGTTGCGCTACTTTTCGGATCCGCAAACCGCGATCCCCGTAAATGGTCGGATGCAGACCGGTTCGACGTTCGACGATCCCCAAAAGACCACGTCGGATTTGGTTACGGCGTTCACAGTTGCGCTGGTCAGGGTCTAGCAAGAATCGAAGCTCACGCGATCTATTCGGCTCTGTTGAGTAGGGTCGAGCAGATCGAGCTTGCCGGTGTTCCTCGCAGACATCTCAACAACGTCATCCGCGGCCTTGAAAGTCTCCCAATCAGGGTGACCAAGTCGCGATAGATCACTCTGATCTACGCAACGCGACCGCGGCCGCCCTCGTCTTTTTCATCATCGTGATGCCGTCAGTTCCGGCTGCCGCCGTTGGCGGCCTCAGTGCCCTGCTCGCAGCGCTTCGCTCGCGGGTGATGATCGTCGAGCTGATCGGCCTTGCACTGATCGTCGCCGGACACTTCGGCAGCTATATCTTCATCGCCGTCTTTGACATCGGCGGCATACTCCGGAGTCTTCGTCGATTGCCGCTGGTCGCCGCCATGGTCGCACTACCCATCTGTTTATGACAGCTTGAGTCGAGACCACGGGCATTGACCCCGGAAGTTGGACTCTTTGATCCGTGCCGGTCAAAGTGAACCATCTATATGAGAGATGGGACAGAGTGATCCATAGGAGGTCACAGCTGCCCAAGTCGTATCCAAACTCAGTCCGGCGACAGTTCTCGCACCGTCTGCGAAGCGGTGACACAGTCGCCGATATCGCTACGGAATCCGGCATATGGCCGGCGACGTTGTTCCGGTGGAAAGACCAAGCCCTGATCGATGCGGGGTGCGGGACGGAGTATCGAGTATCGAGTCCGACGAGCTCGCATCGGCCCGCGCCCGCATCGCTGCACTCGAAGCCGAACTCGCATTGACCCGCGATGCGTGCGCCTTGTTCGACGACCAGTCGGTGGTGCCCCCAAAAGGAAGATCGCGATCGTCGAAGGACTGATCACACGAGGACATTCCAGCAGATCAGCATGTCGCATCACGGGTTTGAGCAGAGAGACGGGGGCACGAAATCATACCGAACATGGCGACCGTGGCCCCCGTCGTTCAGGACCACCTAAACGGTAACGGGCAGTCAGGATCAGCGAGGCACTTCTCCGTTCTCAGTTAGTTAGTCGACGAGGAGTTCGTCAGCCCATTCGGCGGTGGGCTGCTGGTGCAGTCCGAGATACAGGGCGGCGAGAACTTCGGGGGTGAAGCGGTCTTCGCCGCCACCAATGTTGCTGGCGATGGTGACACTGGTCACGTGCACGTTGGTGCCCTCCTGCTGGCTGTGCAGTGCTGTGGCGTAGGCACGCAGCGCGGCCTTCGCGACGGAGAGGGATGCGTATTCGGGTGAGGGTGCCAGCGCCAAGCCCACCGCCGGTGAACAGCAGGCTGCCGCGTCCTTCGTCGAGAGCAGGCAGCACGGTTTCTGCGTGCAACTTTGGCCCCCGAGCACACCCACGCCGAGAGCATTGGCCCACTCGTCGTCGTCGCCGTCGGTCGGTGTGTCCGTCGTAGGACGACGATCGTGGAAATTGCCCAGATGCACCCGGTCACCAGAAGGAGCAGTCCCGCCACCGCGGTCGTGAAGTACCTGAGTCAGAGGTTGTCGGATTTTCAGTAGACGTCCTGGCTGTAGCGACGCTGTCGCTTGAGGTTGGCAATGTAGTCCCACGCCGCGTCCTCGGGCATTTTTCCGTGCTTTGCGATGACCTCCACGAGGGCGGCCTCCACTGAGTGGGACATGGTGACGCCGTCACCACAGATGTAGAAGTGCGCGCCGTCCTGCAGCCAGGCGAACACCTCGGCGCCCCGCTCGCGCAGCTTGTCCTGCACGTAGACCTTGTGCTCCTGGTCGCGGGAGAACGCGGTGCTCAACTCGGTGAGCAGTCCGTCATGCTGCCATGTCGTGACCTCTTCTCGGTAGTGGAAGTCGCAACTCTCATGTTGATCGCCGAAGAAAAGCCAGTTCTTGCCGATTGCGCCGCAGGAGCGACGTTCGATCAGGAAGGACCGGAACGGGGCGACGCCGACGCCGGGACCGACCATGATGACGGGTGCATCGTCGGCCGGGAGGCGGAAACTGGGGTTGGGAGCGAGAAACACGGCGACCTGGGAGTCGGCGGGGAGGCCACCTGACTCGATGGCCGTCATGGTGCCGGAGCCGGCGCCGACGCGGTCGCGGCCGGCGCGGTGGTAGCTCACGCAGGAGACGAGGAGGTCGGTCTTCTTCGGGGAGTCGGTCGGGCTGGAGCTGATCGAGTACGACCGGTGTTGGAGCGATCCGAGGAGGTCGGCGATGCGGGTGGCGTCGCGGCGATCGAGGGGCACCATCTCCACGAGGTCGAGCGCGTCGCGGCCCCAGAGCCACGCGTCTATTGCCTCGCGGTCACGGGTACCGAGCAGGTGTTGCAGCTCCTCGTCGCCGGACTGCTCCGCAACCCACTCCACGAGATCACGGGACGGGAGGCGAAGTTCGAGGCGGTGGGAGAGCATCTCGCCCCAGGTCGCGCCCTGCCGGGGTGAGTTGTCGTCGGCGCTCACGCCGAGGGCGGCGATCAGCCCGTCCACGAGGTCGGCGGGGTTCACGGGGACCAGTCCGAGGGAGTCGCCGGGGAGGTACGCGATCCCGCTGTCGGCGAGGTCGACCTCGACGTGATGTACCGACTTGAGCGAGGCAGACCCGGAGAGCTTCGTCGACTGGGTGATGGTGGCGATGAACGGGTCCTGACGTGTCCATCGAGCGGCCGGGGCTTCCGGCGGCGAAACTTCGACGGTTGTGGGGACGACAGGGCTGCCGTCGCCGGCGGCGAAGGACGAGGTGACCGCGCTGATCCACTGCTTTGACGGACGTTCGTAGTCGAGGTCGCAGTCGAGACGGTCGAGCACCCGCTGGGCGCCCAGTTCGGCGAACTTCTCGTCGATCATTCGGCCGGCGGCACAGAAGAACTCGTACGAGGAGTCACCGAGCGCCAGCACCGCGTAGCGGATGGCCGAGAGGTTGGGGGCATCGCTCTCGATCTCGTCCCACAGGTCCTGAGCGCTGTCGGGCATATTGCCGTCGTCGTAGGTCGACGAGACGATCACGACGTGCGTCATGTCGGCGAGCTCGGCAACGCCGAACTCGTCCATCGACAGCAGCTTCGTCGCGTATCCGGCCGCGCTGAGAGCGTCCGACGCGTCCATCGCGATGATCTCGGCATTTCCTGTCTGTGAGCCGAACAGCACGTGAATGAAGGGACGATCGCTGCTGGATGACATGTGCACTCCTTGCCTGGTCAGGCATGTACTCGACGAACTTGTGACGGGTGTCACGTATGAATATCATGAGGAATTCCGGAATCGTTGTCAAGCGACAGCCACATAAACCTCATGAGGAAAATTCATCCGGAGGATTGACTTTCTCGTCGTACGCAGTTGTAATTGCGATCACATTACTTGTGGCCGACGTCTCATGGCCGCCGCCGGCGGTTTCGTGTTCGGCCCTTGGTCTCCAGTGTGATGAAAGGTGAAGCGAGATGAGCGACGTGACAACTGACTCGGCAACAAACCAGGCGCTCCGGATCCAGCGAGCCGGCCAGGTTCTCGGCAGATACGCCGTTGCCTGCGACGAGGCTGACGAGGCCGCGCTGGCGGCGCTTTTCCACCGCGAAGCGACGGCCGTGTACGACAAGGACGCGGATCTGGCCGGTGGCGCGGAGATCGCGGCGTGGGTCATCGGAGCCACGGCCCATCTCGTCTGGCAGCAACACGGACTCGTTGTCATGAAGGTCGACGTCGACGGAGATCGGGCCACCGTCGTCGCTTACCTCACCTCGCACCAGGTCTCGGCCCAGACGCCGGACACCGTGATGATGATGAACAGTCGGTACGACGCCGAACTGGAGCTCGTCGAGGACTCCTGGCTCATCCGTAAGCTCCATCTCTTGGTCGGCACTGTCGAGCATCGTCCGATCCAGCTCGGCACACTCATCAACCGGGCCAGTTCGGAGGCCCAGAATGCCTGAATCGTCGGCGATCGAAGTGCTCGAGGGACAGCAGAAGGGTGGCTGCCCGGTCGTCAACTTCGACTTCAACCAGCCGCTGCCGATCCACTCGTACTTCGAGGAGATGGACAGGCTCCGTGCATTGTCACCGATCGTGTGGAATACCTACGGTGGTGGCTTCTGGATGCTGCTCAACGACGAGACCGTCCGCGACGCGTTTCATAACCATGAGGTCTTCAGCAGCGATTCCACCATCCCGACGGTTCCCGAGCCGGACTGGCACTGGATCCCGACGATGGAGAACCCGCCGAAGCACAAGCTCTACCGACGCGTGCTCAACGCGCCGTTCTCGCCGCGTGCCATCCGCGACCGTGAGGACCAGATCCGCCAACATGCGATCAACTTCATCGATCCGTTGGTGGCTCAGGGCCGCGTGAACTTCATCGAAGCGTTCGCCAAGGAGTATCCCACCAAGGTGTTCCTGGAGATCCTCGGTCTCCCGCACGAGGACTCGGCGCAGTTCGTGCCGTGGGTCGAGACTGTGTTCGGCGGTCTGGGCTCGGCGTCCGACGTGGCGGCGACAGCGATGGCCGATGCTCAGGCCAGCATTCGCAACTACTTTGTCGACCTGTTGGCCGACCGCAAGGCCAATCCTCGTGAGGAGGACTTCTTCACCGACCTCTCGCACGCGAAGATCGGCGACGAGCCGATCACGGACGAGGAGTTCTACAACATCTGTGGCGTCCTTGTCCTGGCGGGCCTCGACACGGTCAAGAGCCAGCTCGGCTACATCATGCTGCACTTGGCGCAAACTCCCGACGACCGCCAGCGCATCCTGGATGAGCCCGAGCTGATCCCGGTGGCTGTCGAGGAGATGATCCGCGTCTACTCGATCGTCATGGACGGCCGCAAGATCGTCCAGGACACCGAGTTTCACGGGTGCCCGATGAAGGCCGGTGAGATGGCCATGCTCACGGTACCGTCGGCCACGCGCGACGAGACCAAGTACGCCAACCCTGCCAAGGTCGACTTCGACCGCACCGACTCCACGGGTCACTTGGCTTTTGCCGCCGGTCCGCACAAGTGCCTCGGCACGCACCTGGCCCGGCGCGAGCTGAACATCGCAATCGAGGAGTGGCACAAGCGCATTCCGCATTATCGCGCCGTTGACATCGACCAGCTCCGAGAGACCGGGCCGCAGCTGGGCCTCGAGGACTTGTGGCTCGAGTGGGACGTCACCGAATGACAGCCGTGCGTAGTCGCGAGGTCCATCTGGTCCGGCGCCCCACGAGCGGTGCGCCGAGTCCGGACGACGTCGCGATCGTGACCGTCGAGGTCGAAGCCTCCGCCGGCCAGGTGCTGGTTCGGAATACGGCCATGTCCGTCGAGCCCTACATGCGGGGTCGGATGTCCGAGGGGAGGACGTACGTTGAGCCTTACGCGCTCGGCGCGGCGATGGAGGGTCACGCCATGGGCGTCGTCGAGTGGTCCGACATCTGTGAGGTTCCGGTCGGCTCGGTCGTCGTCCACCAGTTCGGTTGGCGCGAGTATGTGGTGCTCGACGCGTCGCATGTCGAGGTCGTCGACGTCGACGGACTCGAGCCTACGGATCACCTGGGCGCTCTCGGGCAGACCGGAATGACGGCTTGGGTCGGCATGAATGTCATCGCCCGGGTACAGCCGGGGGACACGGTCTTCGTGTCGTCGGCCGCCGGCGGTGTCGGCGCGATCGCTGGACAACTCGCCAAAGCGAAGGGCTGCAAGGTAATCGGCAGCTGTGGTTCGCCCGACAAGGTCGCGTCGGTTGTGAAGAACTTCGGCTTCGACGTGGCCTTCGACTACCACGACGGCCGAGTGCGTGACCTCCTACGCGACGCAATCGAGAAGGTCGCCGAGCCCGGCCTCGACGTGTACTTCGACAACGTCGGATCGGAACATCTCGAGGCGGCAATTCGTGAGATGAACGACAACGGGCGTATCGCCCTGTGCGGGGCGATCGCGGTCTACAACGCCACTGGGCCGGTCCCGGGCCCACGTAACCTGCTGCAGATGATCTGGAGTCGCCTGCGTATGGAGGGTTTCATCGTGGGTGACCACGAGAATGTCCGCTCCGAGTTCCTGGCCGAGATGACCGATCTGGTCCGCCGCGGTGAGGTCACGAGTCCCGAGACCTACGTAGGTCACGGGATCGAGGAGGCCTTCTCCGGTTTCCTGACCTTGCTCGAAGGCGGTGCCGTCATCGGCAAGGCACTCGTGAGCCTGGGAGGGTCGAGTCGATGACCACTACCACGGTCGAGTCGATCCAAGACTTCGCGGAGCGTGCGTCGTCCTGGTACGCGGGCCAAGGCGTCACGCGAGCCGACCCCGACCAAGGTGCCGTCGGCGTCAGCAAGGCAGTCTTCCACGACCTCACGTACGACGACGAACTCGCCCTGATTCATGAGCTCACGGCGTGGGTGCGTACGCGCCACGACGCTGGGTTCGGTGCAGTGGCCTGGCCGGAATCGTTCGGGGGTGCCGGTCTCACGCCGGCCCACGACGCCGCACTGGCTCGGATCGAGAGCGACTACGACGTCCCGCGTCCCCATGAGTTGGTGTCGGTCACCCGCCACCTGATCGCCCCGACGCTGCGGGTCTACGACCGCACGCGGGAGATGCGCGAGCTCATCACCCCGATGCTCAGAGGCGACCTACTGGCTTGCCAGCTGTTCTCCGAGCCCGGAGCCGGCAGCGACCTGGCGAGCCTCGCTACCCGAGCCCGCCGCGACGGGGACGACTGGGTCATCACCGGCCAGAAGGTGTGGACCTCGGGGGCGCAGTTCGCCCAGTGGGGCGAGCTTCTGGCCCGAACCGACCCGGACGTTCCGAAACATCGTGGTATCACAGCATTCATGGTGCCGTTGGACGCGGAGGGGCTCGAAGTGCGCCCCCTGCGCCAGATGTCGGGCGGGTCCAGCTTCAACGAAGTGTTCCTGACCGAGGTACGCATCCCGGACGCTTACCGGATCGGTGAGGTCGGCGAGGGCTGGAAGGTCGCTCTCACGACACTTGGCTTCGAGCGCAACTCCAGCGGCGAGAACACCGATGTCGGTGGCTCGCTGGAACAGGTCATCGAGCTGGCCCGAGCCACGGGCGCCACGCAGGATCCGGTCCTGCGCCAGCAACTGGCCGACGTCGTTATCGCACACCGCCTCGCCGAAATCGCTTCTGCCCGTGACGCTGCCACTCCCGACACGACGGGAGTGGGCGGTTCGATGCGCAAGCTGCAGTGGACCGGTCGTCTCACCCGGATATCTGAATTTGTCGGTGAGGCGCTCGAGGGTGACCTGGTGGTCGACAACGGCGAGCCTGGATCCTTTGCCTGGACCGAGCACGTGCTCGGTGCACCGGGTTACCGCATTGCCGGTGGTAGCGACGAGGTGCAGCGCAACCTCATCGCGGAGCGGTACCTCGGCCTACCGGCTGAACCTCGCGGCGACAAGATGACGTCGTGGCGAGACATTCCCCGCTGACTATAAACACGAAGGACACTGACATGGGATCTCTAGACGGCAAGGTCGCACTGGTCACCGCCGGTACACGCGGTATCGGCCGGGGAATCGTGGAAGCCTTTCTCGCGGAAGGTGCATCGGTCGTGATGACGGGTCGATCCGCTGAGAAGGGGTCGCAAGCGTTAGCGGAGATCGGGCTGCCCGATCGAACGGCGTTCCTGGCCGGTGATGCGCGTGCCAAGGATGACGTAGCCGGTTGGGTGGCGTCGACGGTCGAGCAATTCGGCCGGATCGACGTGCTGGTCAACAACGCTGGTGGCAGTGACGGCTTCGCGCTGGTGCACGAACTGTCGGACGAGGCGTGGGACAACGCGTTCACATTTATCGTGGACTCGGCATTCTGGGCGACGCGTGCGGCGCTGGCGGTGATGCTCGAACACGGTGGTGGCCGGGTCATCAACATCTCCTCCGTCGAGGGAAAGATGGGAAACAAAGCTGCGGTCGCGCACTACATCTCGGCCAAGCACGCGATGAACGGCTTCACCAAGGCAGTTGCATTCGAGTACGGACACAAGGGAATTACGTCCAACGCGATCTGCCCCGGAGCCATTGAAACCGAGCGGACCAAGGAAGTCGGGCCCAAGTTCGCCGCCGAGAACGGCCTCACCTACGAGGAGTATCTCGCCAACTACGCCAAGGATGCCGCGACGGGTCGCCTCAACACCGTTGAGGAGATCGGGGCAATGGCAGTGCTACTCGCCGGTCCCGCCGGCGCCGGCATCACGGGTGCGCTGCTCAACGTTGACGGTGGCACCTCGCCCTACTGACGGTGGCACCCCGCCTCACAGACTGGCAAGTAAAGGCACAAAAGTATGGGCCTGAATCCGGTATTGCACTGGATTCAGGCCCATACTCTTGTGTGGAAAAGCGATCTGCATTGTGTGCCAGCGGTTTTCGTCGCCCAGTGAAGTGGCCGGCACCTCGATGCGTGGCGAATGCTTCCGGGCGTAAGCATCAGCTTCGGCGAGGGCAATTCTGATTCCCCTGGCGAGCCCTCATGTCTCGCCAGGGGAAAGTGTTGCAGCGGAGTGAAACTCGTGCACGGCGACGCGGTCAGGTCTTGGTCGTGGTCGAGTCGGCTGCTGTAGCTGTAGCTGTTGCCTCCCGCTGGAGCTTGCGACTTTTCTTCGTCTGCCCGACCACGCGGCTTGCCAGCGCCACCGCGATCAGTAGGGCAGCGCCCTGGAAGAGCGGCTGGATCCAGAAGGTGCCGGGTCCGAAGGTGAGCTGTAGCCCCTTCACGCCGAAGGCCAAGGCGAAGTACGCGATCAGCGTTCCCCACACATTGGGACGGCCTGCGAACTGCGAGGCGCCGAAGAAGACGGCAGCCAGGGCCGGGAAGAGCAGGCCAGGCCCGACGCTGGAGTTGAAGGTGCCGACCTTCATCGAGAATACGATGCCGGCGAAGCCGCCGATGACCGCCGAGGTCATGAGCGAGCCGTAGGTCAGGCGCTCGACGTTGACTCCGGCCAGGCGTGCAGCCTCCGGGTTGCTGCCGACGGCGAACAGTCGGCGGCCGACGGGGGTGTGCTCGAGGACGAACCACATGATGACAGCGAGCGCGAGCAGGTAGAGGGCGACGACCGGAATGCCGAAGATCTGGCCGTTACCGAGGTCGAGCCACGCGCGGCCGAAGGCACCGGTCATCTGTCGGTTGTTGGCCACGAAGAGCTGGAAAGCCAGAAGAACCTGGCTGACACCCAGCGTCGCGATGAGCGACTGCACCCGAAATTTCACGATGACCACGGCCGAGCAGAATCCGATCAGTGCACAGAACATCAGGACGCCGAATGTGACCTGCCACAACGGGATTCCGGGGTGGTTGATGCCGAACCAGTTCATGAGGACGAGGGCCGTGCCCATCGTGGCGCCGACCGACAAATCGTAGACCCCGGCCACCAGAGGCACCAGGAAGGCCAGGGCGACGATCGCCGTGACGACGCCCTCGCTGAAAGTCAGCCGCCACGTGACCGACGACAGGAAGGTGTCGGGGCGCAGGATGCCGAACAGGATCGTGAATCCGGCCCACAGGATGATGGCGCTGTAACGGCCGAGCGTCACGCTCAGTGGGGTCCTGGTCTTGCCGGAAGCCGATTTGAGACTGGGAGTCGTCGGGGTGGGCGAACCGGAGGTCGGGGTCTCGATGTTCATGTGGATGCTCCTGCGACTTGCGCATGGTCGATGGAAGGGGCGTCCAGGTCGACACCCCGGTGCAACTCGGCGACGACGTATCCGCGGGAGAGGACGAGCACGCGGTCGCACAGGCGAGCGAGTTCCTCACTGTCGGTCGAGGTGATGAGGACGGACATGGATGCGTCGGCGTAGTCGGTGATGATGCCGTGTACCTGCTCGCGGGCGCCGACGTCGATGCCTGCCGTGGGGTCGTCCAGCACAAGAAACTTCGGCTCGAGTCGCAGGGCACGGGCCACAAGGACTTTCTGCTGGTTGCCTCCGGACAGGGTGGTCATGGCGGCGTCGGGGCCCGCGGCGACGATGCCGAGGTCGTCGATCCACCGGGCGACCTCGGCTCGTTCCCGCGAGCGGTCCAAGCGTCCCGACACGGTGTGGCGGCCCAGGTCGCTGATCGTCACGTTGGTGCTCAGGCTCATGGTGCTGAAGACGCCGTACCGCGCCCGCTCACCGCAGATCCAGGCCATACCGGTCGAGAGTGCGTCGATCGGGTCGCCGGAGCTGACGGAGATGCCGTCGATCGTGACGGTGCCCTCGCTGCGGTGCTCGCGTCCGATCGTCAGGGCGGCGACTTCCTCGCGGCCCGAACCGGTGAGTCCGGCGACACCGACGATTTCGCCGGGCCGCACCTCGGCGCTGAAATCCAGGAGCGCGGTGCCTTGCAGACCGGTGATGCGGACGTTCGCGGGGGCTTCGGCGTGGGCTGTGCGCGGCCGCTCGACGTTTCTGACCAGCGAGGTACCGATGATCAGGTTCGTCAGCATTTCGTGGTTGACGTCGGTGGTCGCCACCGACGCCACCTTGACGCCGTCGCGGAGCACCGTGATGGAGTCCGAGACACCGAGGATCTCGTCGAGGTGATGCGAGACGAGGATGACGGAGTTGCCGGCAGCGGTCAGGCCGCGGATCGTGTCGAAGAGCGCTTCGACGTCGCGTGCCGGCAGGGCTGCCGTCGGCTCGTCGAGCACGATGAGAGCGGGATCGTCGTTGTCGGGGAGAGCTCGGGCGATCGCGATCCGTGTGCGTTCGGCAATGCCGAACTCGCCCACCGACCTGTTGACGTCGATCATCGGCCCGGTACGGGCCAGGCAATCGCGCGCGATTCCGCGGGCTTTGCCCCAGTTGATCTTCACGCCGAACTGCTTCGGGTAGACGCGTCCGAGCATGATGTTCTCGGTGATGCTCAGGTCGTTGACGAGGCCGAGGTCCTGGTGGACGAAGCGCACGTTGAGACGATCGGCGGCGGCGGCGGAGCCGAGTTCGAGCTCACGGCCCAGGACCGTGGCGCTCGCGCCTCGATCGGGCGAGTGGTAGCCGGCGAGGATCTTGATGAGTGTCGACTTGCCTGATCCGTTCTGGCCTACCAGCGCGTGAACCTCACCTGCCTTCACCGTGAGGTCCACGCCGTGGAGAACCACATGACCAGAGAACGTCTTCGAAAGTCCTCGGATGTCAAGGGCATTCATGATCAGTTGACACCCCAGAGCGTCTTGTACTGGTCTTTGAAGCCGTCCGGTCCGGGCCAGCCGTCCTTGAGGTCGGCGACAGCTTCGGCCTCTTCGACGGTGTCGATGATGTAGATCGGCGGGATGGCTGCGGTGCGTTCCTGATCCTTGTCCCACTCGTTGTTGGACACCCGAGCCATCTGATCGGCGAGCGTCCACATCGCGTTCTCCTGGGGGGTTGCGATCCAGGCATGAGACTCACCGTTGATGAGCGACTGGATCTGCGGTTGCTGCGGCTGGACGCCGACGACCTTGACGTTCTCCAAGCCGGCGCTGCGCAGGGCCTGGCCGAGGCCGGTCTCGAAGTTGCCGAAGGCGAGGTAGAGGTAGTTCACGTCCGGGTTCGACTGCAGGAACGAGATGATCGCGTTGGTGGATCCGCCGCTGCCGAAGACGTCGAGGGAGATGTCGACGGGCTGGCTTTTGCACGTGTCGCAAAATTCGTCGAGGGTGGCTTCGACGCCGGAGACTGCGCTGGACAGCGTCGGGAACTCCGGGATGTTGACGACGCCGATGGAGGCGTCCGCTCCGCTGTCCTCGATGACCCAGGAGGTCAGGACGCGTGAGTAGGTGTCGACAGCCGACAGGTCGTAGCAGTTGGCGAACAGGTTGTTGGCCTCGCCCGCGGGGATATCGCTCGAGTAGCAGCTGAAGTAGGGGATCCCGGCGGCGGCGGCGGAGTCGAACGCGTTCTGGAACGTCGCGATGTCGCTGCCGGTGCCGGCTATGTAATCGACCTTGAGGTCGACGGCCTGCTGGACTGCGGAACCGAAATCGGTTGCGGGGGCGTTGATCCCGGTGTAGCCCCACCCTAGGTTCGTGACGGCCTCCTTGAAGGCGTCGCCGAGGACCGTGCAGGTCGGGTCGGCGCAGACTATGAAGGCGACCGACTTCTTCGCCGGAGGGGCGCTGAGCGGCTTGGTCTGCTTGATCGCGGTGGGTGCGTCTTGGTATTGCGAGACAAGGCTCGTAACCTCTTGCGAGACTTCGCCCCCACCGGAGCGTTCGGCGTCGCTCGACGAGCTGCAAGCAGCCAGGGCGAGCGAGGCGATAACTGCTCCCGCGATGAGTGGGCCGAACCTGCGGTGCCGATTGAAATTCATAGTTCCTCCAACGGGGGTGTGCCAGTCAGTCGTCACATCGAAGGCAGGGCCTCGACGTCGATGTGATGTGGGACACGTTTGGATGTGCAGGAACAGTTTCAGTGCACGGGAGCGTCTTTGTCAATAGAACATCATGAGAAATTTTCTGAAAGATGATGATGAATTTTAAGTGGACTCGTGCTCTGCGATCAGTCAACTCACTGAATCGGCCCACGGTCGACAGCCCCGCCCGTCACGTGGTCGGGCAGGGCTGCCACTGCGAACCTCGCAGTGGGCGTGAGGCTTGGGCCTCAGAGACGCCAGTCGATGCGGCGCGAGCCGCCGTTCGGGTCGCGCTCGAGGTAGGTAGCAGTGACCTCGAGGATGTGCTCGGTCATGAGCTTGCGGGCTTTGGACGGGCGTCCGTCGAGGATGGCCTGGGCCAGGTCGGCGTGCGAGTGCGAGAGCATCTCGCGTTCGGCGATGGGGTCGACCGACTGCAGCACCTGCTCGGCGACGATGTGGGTCACGGCCTGTGTAACCAGGGTCAGCACGCGATTGCCCGACAGTGCTGCGATCAGCGCGTGGAAGTTGTTGAAGTCGTCGAACATCGCGATCTCGACCTGGGACTCGGTGTCGTACTGCAGGAATGGCGTGAACATCTCGCGCTTGGTCTTGCTCGAGGGGAGCTTCGCGGCGCGCTCGGCGAGCGTCGGCTCGAGCGCCGCCCAGGTATCGAGCAGTTCGGAGTACGTGGCGCCGCTCAGGTGGAAGTACAACGAGGTGGTGCGGGCCAGGTAGCCGGAGTTGAGGGGCGCGACGAACGGGCCGCCGCCGGGCCCACGCTTGATGTCGACGACGCCCTGGATCTCGAGGAGGCGGAGTGCCTCGCGGAGCGATTCGCGGCTGACTTCGTATCGCTCGAGCATCTCCGGCTCGGTCGGGAGCTTCTCGCCGACGCGCACGCTGCCCCCGACTATGTCGTCGACGATGCGCGACGCCGTGATCTCGGCGGCCTTCGGGGCGCGTTGGTGTGGGTTCTGGGTGTCGGCTGCGGAGAAGCCACGGGGTGCGTAGACGATCGGGAGCCCGTGAGTGGCGACGTCCGTCGCGTCGGCGGTCGACTCGCCGTCGTCGTCGGTGCGGCATGCGCTCATGAATAGTCCTTGCTCCAGATGTGTTGGTCCCGGAGCTCTGGGCTCGGGCGTGCCCAGTCTGACACCGTCCTCTGGAGGATTCACGGATATCGGTATCGAAATCGTGCTGGTGTGTCGCCGGATACGGCATTAATGGTCATGATGTTTCGGGTTCGACTGTCGGGGTTCAGCCGGTCTGCGCTACGGGTCTGTTGGCGACCTCTTGACTTAGTTCATCATGATGAATACCCTGCAGGAGTGACGCAGAACACGTGGACCAACGCAGTGCCCGATCGGTCGGTCGAGGCTGATGGCGACCCATCCCGAAGCCCCCGGCCTCGAACGGGACCGCTGGCGGGAGTCAAGATCGCCGACTTCTGTTGGATGGGTGTCGGTGCGGTCGCGACCCGGCTCCTGGCCGACTTCGGCGCCGACGTCATCAAGATCGAGAACCGCAAGCGACTCGACACCCCCCGCCGCCTCCCGATCTACAAGGGCGAGGTCCGGTCGTACGGTGACGAGGACCCGAACCCGGACCCGAACAAGGGCGGCCTGTTCAACAACTACTCCCGCAACAAGCTCGGGATCACGGTCGACATGTCGGACCCGCGCGGACGCGAACTCGTGCTCGACCTGATCGACCACTGCGGCATCGTTACCGAGAACTTCGCACCGGGCGTCATGGAGCGCTGGAACCTCACTTACCCTGCACTCCGGTCCATCCGCGACGACGTCATCTTCGCTCGCATGAGCGGTTACGGACACTCTGGTCCCCAGGCTCACTACCGCAGCTACGGTCCCGTCGTGCAAGCCGTGAGCGGGTTGTCGTTCAACAGCGGCCTGCCGGGACGTGAACCGTCCGGCTGGGGTCTGTCGTACATGGACAACCAGGCTGCCTACTACAACTCAGCAGGTCTCCTGTTTGCGATCTACCAGCGCATGCTGACCGGTCAAGGGACCGAGGTCGACGTCTCGGCCGTCGAGGCCGGCATCGGGCTACTCGGCTCCGACCTGCTCGACACCCTCGTGAACGACCGACCGAGTCGCCGGCCAGACTATCCACGCGGCAACCGCCTGGAGCATCCGTCGGCCGCGCCGCACGGTGTCTACCCGGCCGCCGGCAACGACCAGTGGATCGCGATCACGGTCTTTTCCGACGACCACTGGAAGTCTCTCCGGGGCGCGATGGGGGATCCGGATTGGGCTGCCGACGCGCGATTCGCGACCGCGACCGGCCGCGTCACTCACCACGACGAACTCGACAAGCACGTATCCGTCTGGACTCGCGAGCACGACAAGCACGACCTCATGGCGAGGCTCCAGGCTGCGGGTATTGCCGCCGGCGCGGTGCAGAACTCCCAGGACCTGGCCGAGCGCGATCCTCAGATCGCGGCCCGGGGCACCTTCTTCGAGATGGACCACCCGGTCATCGGCCCCGCTCTGTTCGAGGGGTTCCCGGGCCAACTGTCCACATCCCAGCCCGATCACTGGCGTTCGGCCCCGCTGCTCGGCGAGGACAACGACTTCGTATTCGGCCAGCTGTTGGGGCGCGATCCCGACGCCCTGGCGCAGCTATCAGCAGAAGGAGTCATCTGATGGCGACAGCAGACGTGCTCAACGGATCCAGCCCGGTCCGCAACCTCACCGTCGTCGAGCTCGCGCAGAGTCCGGCAGGTGAGCAGACCGGAAAGTTCATCGCCGACTTGGGCGCCCACGTCGTCAAGGTCGAGCCGCCCGGTGGCGTCGCCAGCCGCCACATCGGCCCGTACGCCCACGGCCAGGTCGATCCCGACCACAGCCTGGAGTTCTGGGCTTACAACTCCAGCAAGTCCAGCCGCGTCCTCGCCGCGGACTCCGACCAGGACCGCGAGCGGTTCGACGCGCTGCTGACCGAGGCCCAGATCCTCATCCTCGAGGACCGCGCCTGGTTGCTCGCGCTCGGGATCGACCTCGACGACCTGCTCGAACAGCGACCCGACCTCATCGTCGTCTCGGTGACCCCGTTCGGTCTGACCGGACCCTGGCAGGACTACCGGACGAGCGACCTCGTCGCACTGGCCGCAGGCGGCCTGCTCAACAGCTGCGGCTACGACGACCACTCCATCCCGCCGATCCGCCCCGGCGGCAACCAGGGGTTCCAGCTCGGAGCCAGCTTCAGCTGGTGCGCACTGCTGCTCGCGCTGATCGAACGTCAAACCACGGGCCGGGGTCAGCTGGTTGACGTGTCGGTCCACGAGTCCAACGCCGTCAGCGGCGAGCTTGCCAACCCGTACTGGTTCTACCCGAAGGCCGTCGTCCAACGGCAGACATGTCGCCATGCCCAACCCGAGCCCACCCAGCCTGCCCTCTTCGAGTGCGGCGACGGGAACTACGTCTACTTCGCCCTAATCCTCGCCGAGCAGAAGGCTTGGTCGAGCCTGCTGACGTGGATGGCCGACCTCGGTATGGCCGCAGACCTGACCGATCCCGACTACCAGGACATCGCCTTTCGGCAGCAGGAGTTCAGCCACGTCCAGGAACTCATCGAGGTCTTCTTCCTCGTCCAGGACGCCGACACCGTGTACCACGAGGGTCAGCGTCGAGGCCTGCCCATCGGTCGGCTCAATGCCTTCGAGGACCTGCCGCACGACGTGCATCTGCAGGAGCGTGGATTCTTCGTGGACCTACCCACCACGGAAGGTGAGTCCGTCCTCTATCCCGGTCTGCCGTATCGCTTTTCGTCGTTCGAGACCGCGCCGGGTCGCCCCCCACGGTTGGGTGAGCACGACGAGACGGCCACGGTCGGAGCCGATCATGGCTGACAGGTCCTGGAAGCCCGGGGCCTGCTCGATCGTCGGCATCGGCACCACCGACTACTCGAAGACCTCCGGCCGATCTCCCCTGACCCTCGCGGCGCAGGCGAGCCGGTCCGCCTTGGCCGACGCCGGCATCGACCCGCGTGAGGTCGACGGCATCGTGCGGTGCGATATGGACTTGGTCTCGGCGCCGGCGCTGGCCGACTCCCTCGGCGTCGCCGACCTGACTTACTGGGGCGAGGCCGGGCCGGGTGGCTCGGGACCCGCGGCCATGGTTGGTCAGGCAATCGCCGCGGTCAGCACGGGACTGGCGAAAACTGTTGTCGTCTTCCGCTCGCTCAACGGTCGCTCCGGAAACCGGTACGGGCTGGTCGGCGAGCGCGGCGCGACCGGTGGCGACGGCAGTTACGACGAGTTCTTCCTGCCCTACGGCATGCAGACCCCGGGCCAGTTCTTCGCGGTCGTCGCCCGCCGGTACGCCCATGAGAATGGCCTCTCGATCGACGAACTCGCGTATGGGCTCGGTTCGATCGCGCTGGCCTGCCGCGCCCACGCCAACCGGAACCCGGACGCTCAGTTCCACTCCCGCCCGATGACGCGCGACGACTACCTCGCCTCGCGGATGCTCTCGGATCCGTTGCGGCTGTTCGACTTCTGCCTCGAGACCGATGGCGCGGCCGCCGTGGTCGTCACCTCGACCGAGCGCGCCCGCGACCTGGCTGGCACCGCCGTGCCGGTTCTCGCGGTCGCCCAGGGCACCGGTCGTGGCGTGCAGCCCGGCCAGATGTTCCCGGCCCTGCTGCGTCCGTCGATCACCTCCTGGCCCTCGGCGGCCACAGCGCCGACCGTCTTCGGGCGTGCCGGCATCTCGCCGGGCGACATCGATGTCGCGCAGATCTACGACTGCTTCAGCATCACCGCACTCATCCAGCTCGAAGACTATGGCTTCGTGGATCGCGGCCGGGCTGCCCATCTCTCGCAGGCCGACCTCTCGGTCGGGGGAGTCCTGCCGCTCAACACCAGCGGCGGCCACCTGTCCGAGGGCTACATCCACGGCATGAACCACGTCGTGGAAGGTGTGCGGCAGATCCGCGGCACCTCGACGAACCAGGTCGAGGGTGCCGAGCTCAGCTTCGTCACGTCCGCGCCGCCCCCCGGCGCCAGCGCACTCGTCCTGGGAGCCGACCGATGATCGATCCGAACGTATCGCCGCTGATCCCGGTGACCGACGACGTCGATACCGGTGGCTTCTTCGCCGCCGCGGCTCGCGGCGAGCTGGCGATCCGCGTGTGTAGCGAGTGCCGCGCGGACCTGCATCTGCCGCGGGAGAACTGTCCGAGGTGCGGGGCCTTCTCGCGCGAGTGGCGCACGGTGGCGACCACCGGGACGCTGCACAGCTGGACCGTCGTCGAGCACCAGGTCCACCCGGCCTACCCCGTTCCGTACACCGTCGTCCTCGTCGATGTCGACGAGACCGACGGCGTGCGTCTGCTCAGCCGGATCGACGGTCGGCCGGGTCTCGAGATCGGCCAGCCGATGGAGGCGTGGTTCGAGCGGATCGGCGGTGTGACCTTGCCGCAGTGGCGTCCTGTCACCTTGTCGCAGTGGCGTCCTGTCACTGGCCAGGAAGAGAAGGGGAAAGCATGACCGAGACCATTACGTGGGTCGATCCGGCGCTGGTCACAGACCCGGCTGCGGGTGACGCGGTTCAACTCGCCGGTGCCCGGTGCCCGGAGTGTGCGACGACGACGTTCCCCTATCAGAGCGGATGCCCACGCTGCGGCGGCGAGGCGATGGAACGTATTGCGTTGCCGACCACCGGGACATTGTGGTCGTACACCGTGCAGTACTTCGAGCCCAAGCCCCCGTTCCGGTGCGTGCAGCCCTTCGAACCGTACGGCGTCGGTTACGTCGACCTCGGCGACGTGTGCGTCGAGTCGCGACTGACCGTCAACGACCCGGACGCTCTGTCACTCGGCATGGCTGTGCGGCTCGTGACCATCACTGCATTCATGAACGACGACCAGCCGGTCCTGACGTTTGCCTTCGCCCCCCGAGAGGATGCTTCATGAGCAGCGACGTGGCCATTATCGGCATCGGCATACATCCGTTCGGCCGGACCGAAGGAGTGAGCGGGCGCGCCCAGGGAGCCTTCGCCGCGCGCCAGGCCCTCGCCGACGCCGGAGTGCAGTGGTCGGACATCCAGTTCGCCTACGGCGGAAGCCATTCCGCCGGCGATGCCGACTCCCTCGTCTCGGACCTGGGTCTGACGGGTGCCCCGTTCATCAATGTGCACAACGGCTGCGGTACCGGCGGTTCGGCGCTCATCTCCGCGCGCAGTGCCCTGCTGACGGGTCAGTACGACCTCGGCATGGTCGTCGGGTTCGACAAGCACCCGCGGGGCGCTTTCGCGACCAAGCCGTCGAGTCTCGGCATCGGTGACTGGTACGGCGAGACCGGAATGATGGTCACGACGCAGTTCTTCGCCCAGAAAATCGTGCGCTACATGGAGCAGTACGACATCGGAAGCGAGACTCTGGCCGCAGTGGCGGAGAAGTCGTTCGCCCTTGGTGCGCAGAACTCGAACGCCTGGCGCCGCAAGCCGATGGCGCGGCAGGAGATCCTGGACGCGCCGATGGTCAACCATCCATTGACGCAGTACATGTTCTGCTCTCCCGGTGAGGGCGGCGTCGCGCTGGTACTGGCGCGCGGTGAGGTCGCCCACCAGTACACGGCGAATCCCATTTACCTACGGTCAGCAGAATTTCGCTCGCGTCGATTCGGCTCGTTCGAGGTGTTCAGCCCGTGGACGACCCCCCAGACGCTGTCCGGCCCGACGGCCGACGCCTCCGCGGCCGCGTTTGCCTCCGCCGGCATCGGACCGGAGGACATCGACGTCGCGCAGATCCAGGACACCGAGTCCGGCGCGGAGATTATGCACATGGCCGAAACCGGCCTCTGTGCGCACGGCGAGCAGGAGAAGCTCATCCTCACCGGCCAGACGCGCCCCGACGGCTCGCTACCGATCAACACCGACGGCGGAGTGATCGCCAACGGCGAACCGATCGGGGCTACAGGGCTCCGGCAGGTCTTCGAGTCGGTCCTGCAACTGCGCGGCGCGGCTGGTGACCGCCAGGTCCCTGGCAGCCCGAAGACCGGATTCACCCATGTGTACGGCGCGCCGGGTATCAGTGCTTGCACTGTGCTGAGCCGTTGATGACTTCACCGACTACTACAACCAGGAGAACGACATGACGTGGGGATTCGAGACCGATCCGGAATACCAGAAAGACCTGGACTGGGCCGAGGAGCTTGTGCGGAACGAGATCGAGCCCGTCGACCAACTCGTCGAGCACGCGTGGGACGTCAACGACCCGGTGCGCAACGCCCTCATCCGGCCACTGCAGGAGAAGGTGCGAGAGCGTGAGTTGTGGGCCTGCCACCTCGGACCCGAGCTGGGTGGACCCGGCTACGGCCAGCTCAAGCTCGCGCTGCTGAATGAGGTTCTCGGACACACGCACTCCGGTCCCGTCGTCTTCGGCAACCAGGCGCCGGACTCGGGTAATGGCGAGATCCTCGCTCACTACGGAACTCCCGAGCTCAAGGAGCGCTACCTCGAGCCTCTCATCGAGAACGAGATCGCTTCCTGCTACTCGATGACCGAGCCGCAGGGCGGTTCCGACCCGACGGCATTCGTTACCCGTGCGATCGACGCTGGTGACAGCTGGGTCCTCTCGGGCGAGAAGTGGTTTTCGTCGCACGCGCGGTTCTCGAGCTTCTTCATCGTCATGGCGGTCACCGACCCCGACAACGAGCGTCATCGCCGCGCCTCGATGTTCGTTGTCCCGGCCGACACCCCGGGCATCGAGATCGTCCGCAACGTCGGGGTCTATGGGCACGACGAGATCGAGGGCACACACGCCTACATTCGGTACAACGACGTGCGGATCCCCAAGGATCACATCCTCGGCAACCGTGGTGAGGGCTTCGCCGTCGCGCAGACCCGCCTCGGTGGCGGCCGCATCCACCATGCGATGCGCACCGTCGGCCTCGTGCGTGAGTCGATCGACATGATGCTCGAGCGCGCGGTGTCGCGAAAGAGCGGCGACGGAACACTCGCCGATCGTCAGCTCGTCAAGACCATGATCGCCGACTCCTGGATTCAGTACCAGCAGTTCCGCCTACTGGTACTGCAGACCGCGTGGAAGATCGACCGGTACCAGGACTACCGCAAGGTCATCACCGACATCTCGGCCGTCAAGGCGGCGATGCCGAAGGTGCTCGGGGACGTCGTGAGTCGCGCGATCCAGCTTCACGGCTCGCTCGGCATCTCGACCGAACTGCCCCTGGGCACATGGTCGGCGGAGGTCCACCACATGGCCCTCGCCGACGGTGCGACGGAGCTACATCAGCTGCAGGTCGCCAAGCAACTTCTGCGCGGGGTCCAGCCGGCACCGGGCTTGTTCCCTACGCGTCACAAGATCGCCTTGCGGGAGGCCGCTGAGCTCAAGCTCGCCGACCGTCTCGCCTCGGTGGACGACATGGTCGGTGCCGAATGAGTGCCAGTGCCAGTGCCAGTGGCAGTCCCAGTGGTGAGGCCACGAGCGAGACCGCTCCGGTCCGGGCTGGTGAGGCCACGAGCGAGACCGCTCCGGTCCGGGCTGGTGAGGAGCTCGACTGGCCACGGTTGGAGGCGTACCTGCGCGAGCACGTCGAGGGACTGGACGGTGACTTCTCGGTCCTGCAGTTCCCGCGTGGCTCGGCCAATCTGACCTACCAGGTCACGATCGGCCAGACCCGCCTCGTGGTGCGTCGTCCTCCGCTCGGTCAGGTTGCCCCCGGCGCTCATGACATGGTGCGCGAGTACCGCGTGCTCTCGAAGCTCCACGCGCAGTACGACCGCGCACCCCGCGCGCTCGCTCTGTGCGAGGACGTCGACGTGATCGGCGCGCCGTTCCTGGTCTCTGAGTACCGCAGCGGCGTGGTGGTCTGGAACGAGATCCCGGCAACGATGGCCGATCACTCCGACGCCGGCCGGGCCATCGGCTTCGCCGTCGCGGAGGCGCTGGCCGACCTCCACGATGTCGACCCCGAGATGGTCGGGCTCGGCGACCTCGGACGCCCGGAGGGCTATCTCGAGCGTCAGGTCGGCGGATGGCTGAAGCGATGGTCAGCTGTGGCCGAGGACGGCAAGGAGGTTGTCACCGAGGTGGGGGCCCGGCTGAGCGAGCTGCTGCCGGACCGTGTTTCGGGTGCGATCATCCACAATGATTTCAAGATCGACAACTGCCAGTTCGTCGCCGACGACCCCGATCGGGTCGCCTCGGTCTTCGACTGGGACATGGCTACGCTGGGCGATCCGCTGGCCGATGTCGGAACTCTGCTCAACTACTGGCCCGAGGACGGCGCCGACGCCGCGATCGCGGTCCCGGGACTCGATCAACTCGGGCTTCCGACCAAAGCGGAGATCGTCGAGCGCTACGCGCAGCGACGCGGCTTGGATCTGGGGCGTGACGACCTGCTCTGGTACGAGGCTCTGGGTTGCTGGAAAACCGCGATCATCATGCAGCAGCTCTATATGCGCTGGTTACGCGGTGAGTCGACTGATCCGCGCATGGCCGAGCGCGGCGGTCCCGTCGTGTCCTTGGCCGAACGTGCTCTCAACTTACTGGACGGCGTCCAGTCTTATGAAAGGAACCTGTCATGAAGGTCGGTCAGCGACTCAGGAGTGCCGTCTGCACGACCACCGTGGTCATAGTTCGCGCGGCAGATGTCACGCTCTCGTGCGGCGGTGCGCCGGTGGTCGAGAAGCTCGAGGGCGAGCCGAGCGGCGGCGTCGCGGCCGGTCTCGACGGTGGCACTCTGTTGGGCAAGCGGTACACCCATGCCGGATCCGGTCTCGAGGTCATGTGCGTCGGCGCGGGCTCCGGGGCGTTGTCGGTCGACGGTGAGCTCCTCGAGCTGAAGTCGGCCAAGTCGCTACCCGCATCGGACTGAGGCGCCATGAGCATCATGATGCTGCTGACGATGGCGGTCGAGTTCGGTCCGGAGCGCGTTGCGGTCACCTCGGGCGATGAGCACCTCACCTACGGGGAGTTGCTCGAACGTTCGCTCGCAGTAGGCGAGCTCCTCGATCGTGACGGTGCCGAGCACCTGGCGCTGCTCGATCTCAACACGGCGGCGTTCCCGGTCGCACTCTTCGGCGCCGCGGCCGCCGGGATTCCTTTCGCACCACTGAATTACCGGTTGTCCGATGATCGCCTGACCGAAGCCGTCGGCCGGTTGAATCCGGTCGCCGTGTTCCAAGGTGACGGTGTCGCGAGCGTGGTGGGCCTCGGTCCGGGCGACGTGGCGCGCTCCACGGGCGAGCTGCTCGCTGCGGTGCGGGAGCCGGGCTCGGCGGGCGACGCTGATCTTGCGGACAGTGAGTCCCCGGCCGTGCTGCTGTTCACGAGCGGTACCACCGGCACGCCGAAGATCGCGATCCTGCGCCACCGCCACCTGTTCTCGTACGTGATGTCGACCGTCGAGTTCGGCCATGCCGGACCCGAGGAAGCCATCATGGTTTCGGTCCCGAATTACCACATCGCCGGTATCAGTTCGGTTCTCGGTTCCATCTTCGGTGGCCGTCGCATCGTCCAGTTGCCGAGTTTCACGCCCGAGTCCTGGGTGGCGACCGCGCGCAAGGAGTCCGTTACCCACGCGATGGTCGTACCGACGATGCTCGGTCGCATCCTTGATGTTCTCCAGGACACCGGTGAGACTCTGCCCGCACTGCGTCACCTCTCGTACGGCGGCGGCCGGATGCCGGTGGAGGTTGTCGAGCGTGCAGTGCGGATGCTGCCGCACGTCGACTTCGTCAATGCCTATGGACTCACCGAGACCAGCTCGACCGTGACGATCCTCGCTCCCGACGATCACCGCGAGGCGATGGCGAGCGAAGACCCGGCAGTCCGCCGACGTCTGGGCTCGGTGGGTCGCCCGGTTCCCAGCATCGAGCTGGAGATCCGTGGCGAGGACGGGACCGTGGTCGCCGCCGGCGAGATCGGCGAAGTCTACGTCCGCGGCGAGCAGGTGTCCGGCGAGTACACGTCGCACTCCGTCGTCGACGACGAGGGCTGGTACGCCACCCGTGATCAGGGTCATTTGGACGCCGACGGGTTCCTTTACCTGCGAGGTCGCGCCGACGACATCATCGTGCGAGGCGGCGAGAACATCTCGCCCGAGGAGGTCGAGGATGTGTTGACGAGCCACCCCCACGTTCAAGCAGCCGCAGTTGTCGGTGTGCCGGACGTCGAGTGGGGCGAGCGCGTCGAGGCCGTCATCGTGCTTGCTGACGGGGTCACCGACCTCGCCCCCGAACTGGGTGCCGAGCTGATGGTGTGGGTGCGCGAGCGTTTGCGCTCGACCCGAGTGCCGGCAGCCTTCCACGTGCGTGGCGAGCTCCCGTTCAACGAGACCGGCAAGATGCTGCGGCGGTCGCTGCGGGCCGAGCTGTCGCAGAATGTCGGTGTCGCATGATCAGCATCGCAGACTCGGACGTCGGTGACGTGCAGGCCGTGGCGGCTGACTTCTTCGATCGGAACCGCGTTGTCCTCGACGACGACGATGCCCCCCGTTACGACCGCGCGGTGTGGGTTCGGGCCTGCCACGATCTCGGGATAAGTGCCATCCTCGAGCCTGAGGAGGACGGCGGGCTCGGTGCCGGCGCGGCGATGATGTCGGCGGTGCTGGTCGAGGCTGGGCGCACGCTCAGCCCGCTGCCTCTGTTAAGTTCGGCTGTACGTGCGCAGCGGGCGATCCGGTTGCTCGCGACGCCCCCAGCGCGCGGCGAACTTCTGCCGGGTCTGCTGTCGGGTGACGTAATCGCCACGGTTGTCCCGTGGGGGGAGTCGCTGCTGTCCGTCACCGCTACGGAGACCGGCCCCGATGGCGCGTGGACGATGTCGGGCTCGGTGGCTCGTGTGCTCGACGGTCTGACCGCCGATCTGTTGCTCGTCGTCGCGCCGGTCGGCGAGAACGTCGGACTCTTCGCGGTCGAGGGTGACCTTTCTCGCGAAGCGCAGGAGAGTATCGACGTCACCCGTCAGTTCGCGGCGGTCACGTTCGACTCGACGCCGGTCCGGCTGCTCGGCTCGGCAGAATCGTCCGTGCTGGCTACTCTCGATCAATGGACCACGCTGGCTCTGGCCGCTGACCAGGTGGGCGGCGCCCAGGCGTGTCTGGATATGACTGTCGAGTATCTGAAGAGTCGTGTCCAGTTCGGGCGGGTCATCGGCTCGTTCCAGTCACTCAAGCATCAGTGTGCCGACCTCGCCTTGCGGGTCGACGAGGCACAGTCGGCGCTTGCTCATCTGGTGTGGGCGCTCGACGAGTCACCGGACCATGCTCCAGAGGCATCTGCCATTGCCGCAGTCACCGCCTCGGCGGCCTATGTGGACTGCGCCGACAAGAGCGTGCACCTGCACGGCGGAATCGGCTTCACCTGGGAGCACGATGCGCATCGACACGTTCGACGTGCCCTTACCGACCGATCGGCGTTCCACTCCGTGCGCGCCGCACGCGAAGCCGTCCTGACGGCCCGTGGAATCTGACCGAATCCTGTACCTGATGACCCTTCGAGAGGAATTCTGATGACCACCGCAGTCTCCCCGTCCCTGTCTTACGTCGCGCCGCAGACCGCGGCCTACCTCAAGGACAAGTTTTTCGGCCATGTGATCGACGGCGTCGTCGTCGAGTCGGTCGAGGGCGGCACCATGCCGGTCATCGACCCTTCGACGGGGATCGCGATCTCCACGGCTGCGAGCGGTAATTCTGCCGATGTGGATCGTGCCGTCGCCAGCTCGCGCCGTGCCTTCGGCGACGGTTCGTGGCGCAACCTCGCTCCGCTCGAGAAGGAGCGTCGGCTTCACCGCTTCGCCCAGTTGATCGACGAGAACCGAACGATCTTCGGCGATCTGGACGCTCTCGACGCCGGCTTGCTGCGCTCGTACACGGCTTTCCTCGAGGATTTCGGGGTCAACGCGACCTCCTACTTTGCCGGCTGGCCGACGAAGCTCCACGGCTCGATCCCGCCCGTGCCCGCCGGTATGAATGTGCAACACCGGCGGGTCCCGCGCGGTGTGGTGGTACTCATCGTCCCGTGGAACGGTCCGACCGCCGTCGTGGCCCTCGCCGCGGCAGTCCTCGCTGCGGGTAATTCCGTGATCCTCAAGGCCGCCGAGAACACGCCGATGAGCGCGGTGCTCATGGCGGAGTTGGCTTTCGAGGCCGGTATCCCCGCCGGGGCTTTCAACGTGGTTCAGGGCGCCGGCCGGGCCGTGGGTGCGGCTCTGGTCGAGCATCCGGGCACCGATTTCATCAGTTTCACGGGATCGGCGGACACGGGTCGGGCGATCCAGACTGCGGCTGCCAAGACGTTGACTCCGGTCGGGTTGGAGCTCGGCGGCAAGAGTCCGTTCATCGTGTTCGAGGACGCCGACATCGCCGCGACCGCAGTTGCCGCGACGGCGGCGGTCTGGAGTGGCCAGGGTCAGATCTGCACTGCCGGTTCGCGAGTGCTCGTACAGCGTTCGATCCACGATGAGTTCGTGGCCGCCATAGTCGAGGCGAGTCGATCCATCAAGGTCGGCAACGTCTTCGATCCCACGTCCACACTCGGCCCTCTCGTCTCGAAGGCGCAGCTCGATCGCGTCGCCGGGTATGTCGACCTCGCCAAGTCCGAGGGCGTCGAGGTGGCGTTGGACGGCGGCCGGACCGGTGACGGTGGTTTCTTCCACGAGCCCGTCATCTTCACTCAGGTCCGCAACGAGATGCGTATCGCCCAGGAAGAGGTGTTCGGCCCCGTCATGTCGGTCATTCCCTTCGACGACGAGGCCGATGCGCTGCGGATCGGCAATGACGTGGAGTACGGACTGGCCGCCGGGGTCTTCACCAACGACCTGGGACGTAGCCAGCGCATGATCGACCAACTTGACGTCGGAACGGTCTGGATCAACACCTACCAGGCGGGTTACCCCACGGTTTCCTACGGCGGCGTCAAGCAGTCCGGCTACGGTCGGACCCTCGGCGAGGAGATGGTCCACGAGCTCACGCACATCAAGAGCGTGTGGATCGCCAGCTGACAGTCGCTTCCGAACCCACCCACCAAACTTGAGGAGATCCACCATGTCGAACGTTCTCGAGGGCAAGATCGCCCTCGTCACCGGAGCCACTCGAGGTCTGGGCCGTGCGATCGCCCAGGCGCTGGCCGAGGCGGGCGCGACCGTTGTCGTGTCGAGCCGTAAGGCAGAGGCCTGCGAAGCGACGGCTCGCGAGATCACGGAGGCGACCGGAGCGCGGACGTTGGCACTGCCGCTCCACGTGGGCGAGTGGGATGCCATCGGACCGGCGCTGGCTCGTATCGAGGCCGAACTCGGACTGCTCGACGTCGTCGTCAACAACGCGGGTATCGCACCCGTCTCGCCGTCGCTGATCGAGCAGAGTGAGGCGTTGTACGACAAAACTATGGACGTCAATCTCAAGGGGCCGTTTCGTCTCATGGCGGTGGCCGGCGAGCAGATGGTCCGCGGCGGCGGCGGTTCGATCATCAATATCTCCAGCATCGGGTCCCAGCGCCCGAGTGCAGCCGAGGCCACCTACTCGGCGGCAAAGTCCGGCCTCAATGTGCTGACGCAGGCGTTCGCGCAGGAGTATGCGCCCACGGTGCGGGTCAATTGCCTCATGCCGGGCGCGTTTGCCACCGATATGGCCGAGAACTGGGACGAAGGCTTTGTCAGCGCCGTTGTCGGCGGCCTGCCGGCCGGGCGGCTCGGTAAGCCGGCCGAGCTCACGGGGATGGTCGTGCACCTGGCCAGTGATGCCAGTAGCTACACCACCGGCGCCGTGATCCCGATCGACGGTGGGCGGCTCGCGGTCTACTAGAACAGCACTGTTGCGGGACGGGCCGAGCATGCTGCGGCGGCAGAACACCTATTTGCCCGTGATCGAGCCCATGAACAACCCGTGCGCTCGACGCCGCTGATCTGTTTGATCCCGAAGTCGACATTGAACTGCCGGGAGAGAAGTCGCTCCTCGCCCTGGCCGCGCTGACGACCAATCCCCGGATTCATTCATCGCGCGACGGTGACGAGGACCTCGACGTCTTCGGCCGCCAGGATGTGGCCACACGTAGGAATTGTCCTTTTCCTGATCCCCGTTCCACCTCGCCGGCTGACCTCCGGTGTCGCCCCGTCAATCCCCACGCCACCCGGGGTCGTCGCTTTCTCCGCCGCAATCGCCATCGCAGGCCCTCCCCGCCACTGCGGCCGGCGACCCTGCACTCTTTTCCGGCCGCACCCAAGGACGTCATGACCAAAAGGAATCCCTGTGAGTGAACAAGCATTTATCTACGAGGCCATTCGCACGCCGAGAGGCAAGCTGCGAAAAGGCTCATTGAACAGTGTCAAGCCCGTCGACCTTGTGGTCGGGCTGATCCAGGAACTCGGAACCCGTTTTACTGCAATGGATCCCGCAGAAATCGACGACGTAATACTGGGCGTCGTCTCCCCGGTGGGCGAGCAGGGTGCAGTCATCGCGCGCACCGCGGCCCTGCTCGCGGGATTGCCGGATTCGGTGCCAGGCACGCAGGTCAACCGCTTCTGTGCGTCAGGTCTCGAGGCCACAAACCTGGCGGCGCAGAAAGTTGCATCCGGCTGGGACGACCTGGTGATCGCCGGCGGCGTCGAGTCGATGTCGCGCGTCCCGATGGGCAGCGACGGCGGCGCCATCTTCACCGACCCGGCGACCGCATACGACCTGTACATCGCCCCGCAGGGAATCGGCGCCGACCTCATCGCCACCGTCGAAGGTTTCACCCGCGAGGACATCGACGGTTACGCCGCGCAGTCACAAGAGCGCGCGGAAAATGCTTGGAACGCAGGCTATTTCTCCAAATCCGTGGTTCCGGTCCGGGACTTCAACGGGGTCGTCCTGCTCGATCACGACGAGCATCGCCGTCCGGGAAGTACCGTCGAGAGTCTGGGAATGCTCACGCCGGCGTTCGAAAAACTCGCGGCTACAACCGGTTTCGACGAGGTTGCGCTGCAGAAGTACGTCAACATAGAAAAGATCGACCACATCCACACCGGCGGTAACTCTTCGGGCATCGTCGACGGTGCCGCACTGGTGCTCGTCGGCAGCGAAGCCGCGGGTAAGCGCGGCGGCCTGACGCCACGCGGCCGCGTCGTGGCCACCGCCCAAACCGGTAGTGAACCGACGATCATGCTGACCGGACCGACCTCGGCCACCGAACTCGCTCTGAAGCGGGCCGGACTGACGGTGGCCGACATCGATGTCTTCGAACTCAACGAGGCCTTCGCCTCCGTAGTCATGAAGTGGATGAAGGATCTGAAGATCCCGCACGAGAAGACCAACGTCAACGGCGGGGCCATCGCGATGGGCCACCCACTCGGCGCTACCGGAGCCATGCTGGTCGGCACCGTGCTCGACGAACTCGAACGTACCGGCGGACGCTACGGCTTGATCACGCTGTGCATCGGCGGCGGCATGGGTATAGCCACCGTCATCGAACGAGTCTGAGTCTGCAACTCCCTCGGTCCGCTCCTCCCTCTGTTGAAGAGAAAGAACATACAGAATCAATGACTGACAACATGATCGGCTGGACGCTCGATACCGATGGCGTCCTCGTGCTCACGATGGACGACCCGAATCAGGGCGCCAACACGATGAATGCCCTGTACACGTCGTCAATGGCCGCGACAGTCGACCGACTCGAAGCCGAGAAGGACAGTTTCGTCGGCGTCGTGCTCACCTCGGCAAAGCGAACGTTCTTTGCCGGTGGTGACCTCAAGGACATGCAGGCTTGGGGACCGCAGGCGAAGAACCCGGTTTCGGCCACCGAGGTCACCACCCACCTCAACGAACTCAAGAAGGTGCTGCGGCGACTCGAGGTGCTCGGCAAGCCGGTGGTGTCCGCCATCAATGGCGCCGCACTCGGTGGCGGTCTGGAAATCGTGTTGCACACCCACCACCGCATCGCGGCCGACGTCAAGGGCAATCAACTCGGCTTACCCGAGGTCACACTGGGTCTGTTGCCCGGCGGTGGCGGAATCTCGCGTGTCGTACGGCTGCTCGGCATCCAGGCGGCGCTGGCAAACGTCCTGCTGCAGGGGCCGCGTCTGAGCCCGACGCGTGCGCTGGAGTTGGGTCTGATCGACCAGGTCGTTGGTTCGGTGGCGGAATTGCTACCGGCGGCCAAGGCCTGGATTCACGACCATGCCGATGCAGTACAGCCTTGGGACACCAAAGGATTCAAGATTCCCGGCGGCGGACCGGCGGATGCGAAGATGGCCCAGGTCCTACCGGTTATCCCGAGTCTCCTCCGTAAGCAACTCAAGGGTGCACCGATGCCGGCGCCACGCGCGATCATGGCTGCCGCGATCGAAGGCGCGCACGTCGACATCGACACTGCCGACGGGATCGAGACCCGCTACTTCGTCTCGTTGGTGACCGGCCAAGTGGCCCAGAACATGATCAACGCCTTCTTCTTCGACCTGCAGGCGATCAACGGTGGAGCGTCAAGGCCTGACGGTTACGACACGTTCACCGCAAAGAAGGTGGGCGTCATCGGAGCCGGAATGATGGGTGCCGCAATCGCGTACGTCTCCGCCCAAGCCGGAATCGACGTGGTACTCAAGGACATCTCGCTCGACGCTGCGGCGAAAGGCAAGCAGTACGCGGTAGCGCTGGAGGCCAAAGCGCTCGCCCGCGGCAAGACCACGGCGGAGAAGTCCGAACAACTCCTCGCCCGAATCACACCGACCACCTACGCCGCCGATTTCGCGGGCGTCGACCTGGTAATCGAAGCCGCATTCGAATCGGTCGAAGTCAAACACCAGGTATTCCAAGAAATCGAGAACATCGTCGAACCCGACGCGGTGCTCGGATCCAACACCTCCACCCTGCCGATCACCATCCTGGCCGAAGGAGTTGCGCGCTCGGAAGACTTCATCGGAATCCACTTCTTCTCCCCAGTGGACAAGATGCCGCTGGTCGAGATCATCAAAGGCGCCAAGACGTCGGATGCGGTGTTGGCCAAAGTCATCGACTACATCCTGCAGATCCGCAAGACCCCCATCGTGGTCAATGACAGCCGTGGGTTCTTCACCTCCCGCGTCATCGGCAAGTTCCTCGACGAGGCGATGGCCGCCGTCGGCGAGGGCGTGAACCCCACGTTCATCGAGCAAGCAGGCGCACAGGCCGGATACCCGGCACCGCCACTGCTGTTAATGGACGAACTGACACTCACACTGCCGCAGAAGATCCGCAAAGAAACCGAGCGGGCACTGCTCGCCGCAGGCGAGACCGTTCCATTCCACGGTTCCAACGCCGTCATGGATCGGATGGTCGGTGAACTCGAGCGCCCCGGGCGATCCGGCGGCGGCGGTTTCTACTCGTACGACAAGAGTGGCAAGCGGGTCGGCATCTGGCCCGGTCTGCGTGAAGCGTTCGAGTCCGGGTCCACGGAAATTCCGTTCGAGGACATGAAGGAGCGAATGCTGTTCGCCGAAGCGCTCGAGACCGTGCGATGCTTCGACGAAGGTGTTCTGGAGACGGTCGCGGACGCCAACATCGGCTCGATCTACGGCATCGGGTTCCCCGCCTGGACCGGCGGCGTGATCCAGTACATCAACCAATACAACGGTGGCCTGCCTGGCTTCGTCGACCGCGCGCGTGATCTGGCGTCGAAGTACGGCAGTCACTTCGAGCCGCCGCAATCCCTGGTCGACAAGGCCGCTGCCGGCCACAAGTACTGATAGTTCGGAGCTGACGTGGCCTGCCTCGGCTCGAGGAGAACCCCGGCCACGCGCGCCTGCAACGACTGGTGGCCGTCGCCGAAGCCGCTTATCGCGAGACTCGCGATCTCTACGACTCCACTCCCGGCGGCCAGAAGGAACTCCGCACGGCAATAGCCGCTGAACCCGATCCGGAGCGCGTCGCCGAGCTGAGGGGACCGCTGGCCGCCGGAGAGCAGCTGCGCGCCGAACAAACCGAGGCACTGCGCCGCGTGCAAGGTGGCGTGGACAATGACAACGCGAGAGACGAGAGAGGGGAACACGATGGACGAACCGATGATGCAGGAACGCCGCGAGAGGTTTTGGAGGAAGTACGGCTGGAGTCCGGAACTGCCGGAGGACGAGAGGAAGGCGATCGAAGCATGCTTTCCGGACTGGGGGATCGAGGAAGCCGAAGCCTTCGGCTTCTGATAAGTGGGTACCAGATCCAACCGGTCACCGACCACACACTCTCCGCTGACGAACGCGCACGTTTCGCCGCGCGCGGATTATCCGCTCCCACGCTCTACGAACTCGCCTGCTGACGCCAGCGTCAACCGCGAGTAGATGCTCGACCTCACCCACGAGAATCCTCACGCCGCGTCGGTCCACGTCTACAACGAAGGGCAGGGTCAGCCAGTTGCGGACTGCTGCGTAGTCGGTATCGAGGCCTCGACGAAGCGATGCAAGTGCGGGGTGATCATCTGCCGAGACGGTAGAAAGCCGCGAGTTCAATTGTCTACCAAGGCGTTTAGTGGGCATCTCCGCGAACGAAGTGACCTGCCCTGCAGTTGCTTCAAGATGTGGGCAGCTGGCAAGGAACTGCTTGAGTCCGATCTGTTCGTCGTCGGTGAGGTTGTCTTCAGTGTCGTAGCATCCAGGAGGTGATCCGTCGGACCGTCGGTATCTGCTTTCTGGCTGGCGCAGCGCCGATGGTGCGCAGCGCCGATGGTGCGCAGCGGACGAAGGTAGTCGCGGACGGAGCTGTCACTGTCGATGGCAGGTGAAAACTGATCAAGGTACGGGCACTTCAATATTGACCCCTGACCGCCGATCCTGGCTTTAGTCGAGCCAGGAGGGACGAAGGGATGCTGTCCGTGGAAGATTGGGCCGAAATCTGGCGTCTGCATCGAAGCGAAAGACTGCCGATCAAGGCAATCGCTCGCCTGATAGGCGTTTCTCGCAACACGGTCCGCTCGGCGTTAGCCGCCGACGGGCCACCGAAATACCAACGCGCCAAATCTGGTTAGGTCGTCGACGTCGTCGAACCTCGCATCCGGGAATTGCTCCACGAGTTCCCGACGATGCCAGCAACGGTGATCGCCGAACGCATCGGAAGGGAGCACTCAATCCGCACCCTGAGCACCAGGGTCGCCGAACTCCGACCGGCGTATCTGCCACCGGATCCGGCTTCCCGAACCACGGTAGATCACCGGCTGAGCGCCTTAGAAATCAACGTGCACTTAGGCGCGTTGAGCAGGTGGCGGGACTGGCCATTCACCCAGAACACCAGTCCCGCCATCAGTTATCCAATCACACGCTGCCGCGCACTATTGCGCGCGTGCTGGCCTTGTGTGTCGAATCTGCGACACCGATGATATCGCGCAGTAACGCCATGTGTTGGGCGAGCATGGAGACCCACGACTCTTCGACGACATCCACGACCAATGGCCACTCGTGCGCCTCAGCGGCGTACCGGAGTGCGAGATGCGGTGTCTGCGTTCGGCGATGATGGTGCGCCAGCGCGATCATGCGCTCACTGCGTGCGGTGTCTTGCACAGGGGGGTGTCGACTCAACAGTGCTCGCAGAGGTGCCGTCATCGTCCACGTCCGAGGCATGTCTTCCGAAGGTTCTACTGCGAGAAGAATTCCCGACTGTTCGAACGCCAGGAGGTCTTCGGTGGTCGTTGCGTTGTCGGTGAGCACTGCCGCGACATCGGAATCGATCAGATGCGCAATGGACAACGCCTCGAGGAGAATCCCGGGACGGCTACTACGCCCGCCGGGTGTGAGGGTCGCGAGGTAGCGGCCGACACATCGCTCCGCGGCGGCACGCCACTGCTCGGGCGACCCTGACGCGGCAACGGGGCGGAGTGCCAGCTCGGTGATCGTATCCATCGCGACGCTTGGTATTCCGGCCGTGCTGTGGTGAATCTTCTCGGCGACCGATGCGGGGAGACCGACGCTGGAGGCGAGGGCGTGGACGTCGTCCTCGGTGAAGACGAGGTCGTCCGCACTTATGGCGTGGACCGTCAGGCCGTATTTCTGGGCAGCACATTCCAGACGACGGTGTGTTGTGGGAACGATCAGATCGACATGGTCGTACTGGGCGAGAAGATCGAGAAGGTAGGAGTCGGCACTGGGATCCACGGTCGGGCCTGAATGCAGGAAGGTCAGAACGAGCCGTCTCGTGGCCGGCTCTGTGCTGTCGATGAGGTTGTGGATGTCGTCGGTCGCTTCGCGGATCGGACGGCTTATCGTTGCTGCGGAGGCAGCTCGGGGGGACCCCGATGTCGCCCACGCTCGTAGCAAGGCATCAGCGGGGGATCCAAGGAGGCAATGGACTGTGGTGAGGCGGGCTGGAGTGTCGAGGCTAGCCATTGCCCTGTGCCGCACTGGCACTGATTCGAGGGCGGTGAGGGTTTCAGTTGCCCACGCCTGAGTCTGTGTCGAGAACACCAACAGTCCTTTCCTTTTTTGTGCTTGAGAAGGAGCCGGCTCGAGAAAATCGCGCAAGTTCCTCCGTATGTGTATCGGGATCCACGACGATGTGCAGTCTCACCCGCGCTTCATCCATGAATTCACCCGCACGTTCACCCTCGAACCTCGCACCAGTAGACAAGGGAGGAGTGGGTCGAAGCAGAGGCGACCCCTATCGAGCTGATTGCCGGCAGATCCGAATTGGGTGTGCAAGCTATTTGCTGCCTGATAGTTGCCTTGGCGACTATTGCCGTCACGAAGCGTTGACGGAGACGTCGTGGTCATCACTCGTACGAAGTCCCCATCGTCAGAGGCCGTCGCGAGGGTGGCCTGGTCGACTACCAGGGGCTGGTCAGCCGATGTTGATTCGTTCTGTGTCGCCCTCGTAGTAGTCCAACAATCTCTGATCCATCACCCGGCGCCACAGTGGTGGAATCCACGCGATCACGATCATCACTGCGTAGCCGGCCGGAAGTTGCGGCGCTTCGGCCGCGCTACGCAGACTTTGGTACCGCAGCTTCGGGTTGGCGTGGTGATCGCTGTGCCGCTGGAGTTGGTAGAGAAACAGATTGCTCACGACGTGATCGCTGTTCCAACTGTCAGCGGGGCTGGCGCGAACGTACGAGCCGTCGGCACGCTTGCCACGCAGCAGGCCGTAATGCTCGAGGTAGTTCGCGGCTTCGAGGAAGGTGAATCCGGCAACTGCCTGCAGCAGGAGCCAGGGCGCGACCTCCCAACCGAAGATACCGATCAGCGTCGCGAAGAGGACAACACTCATCGCCCAAGCGTTGAGAATATTGTTCTCGAAGCTCCAGGTTCGTTTGCCTTTCCTCTGGAGTCGAGCGCTCTCGATGCGCCATGCCGAACGCAGCCCGCCGAACACACTTCGTGGCAAGAACCTCCAGAAGCTCTCACCGAACCGTGAGCTGGCCGGGTCCTGCGGAGTAGCTACACGCACATGGTGGCCGAAATTGTGTTCCACGTAGAAGTGCCCGTAGAGAGATTGCGCAAGCGCCACTTTCGCGAGCCACTGTTCGATCTTCTCGCTCTTGTGGCCGAGCTCGTGGGCCGCGTTGATACCGACGCCGGCGACGACGCCCACCGTGAACGACATCGCGATCTTCTCCGCGATTCCCATCGGAGCGTTGATCCAGCACCAGCAGGCGAAGACCAGACCGGCGTATTGCAAGGGGAGGAACGCGTAAGTGCACCAGCGGTAGTAGCGGTCCTTCTGCAGTCGTGGGATCGCATCGTCCGGCGGACTTTCGCCGTCTTCACCGGCCAGCATGTCGATGATCGGGATGACGATGACCAGCAGCCACGCGCCGGTCGCCCAGAACAATCCGAGACGAAGGTTGTCGACGAGAAACCAGGAGATGAACGGGCTGAGTGGAATCAGCAATCCGAGCGGCCACAGGTACCTTTTGCGGTCGCGCCACAATGGCGTTTCGACTGCCCTCGCAACATTCCCGCGGTGTGTACTACTAGGGAATGTCATCGGTAGTGTGGCCTTTCGAATTCTGCCAGAGGGATCTCGCTCAGACCCGAGGACCGACCAGTATCCGCGAGCTAGGGATCATGGACACCTGTCAAAGTCCTATCGATTTCACATTCGCATCCGTTAGCGGATAGAAGGTTCGACGCTGAGCCCACTGACTGAGGCTGACGAACGGCTAGGTCAAGAGCTTTGTCATTCACCGAACTCTGCGGCTGCGAGATGGCTCGTCGAGGCACGCGGTCTCCGATGACTCCTCTGTATCCCCGGTGAGTACGGGTGGTCACTGGCGACGATATGGGCAGCGAGAAATCGATCAGGCGGACTTGATGCGCTTACACGCATCGCTGCCGTGGAGAACGCTGCAGCCAAGATCCGGGTCAATTCAATTGCGCCAGGCTTAGTAGACACACCGATGTTCCGAAGGGATAGCTCCCCGGAACTCGAGAAGGCCGTCCTGTCCAGGATCCCAATGGGACGTATGGGTCTACCCGAGGACATTGCTTCGGCCGCAGTCTTTCTCGCATCCGACGAATCCTCGTTCGTTACAGGTATCGACATGCCTGTGGACGGCGGGTATCTTATCCTTTAACCGATCGCCGAACTTGGCATGCAGAAGTTGACTGCAGCGACAGCAGCAGAATCTCCCCCGGCGTTGTATCGTCGGACGGCCAGGTGAGCGAGCTTAAACAGGTGTTCGACCTGTCCGAGGGTTGGGCGCCGAGATTGTCTTCTCCTGATCTGCCGAGCAGCAACGAGCGTCTCCGTGAATTCCCACCTACTTGTCTGCGACCGATGAGCCGTGGAAGCCTCGTTTGGTCGAGAAGTAGTGGTAGAGAAGTGCCGGCGACGCACCTGCTTCGGTTGCGATCTCTTCGACAGATTTGCGCAAACTCCTTCTCGGCTGTGGTTTGAACACCGAGGAAGAGACTGCGATCTCTGCCATTCGATGCCAATCGCAGTCGACGCAACTTCTTGCCGTACGTTTCGCGACGGGACGATCGCTACCGTCGTGTGGGCGAGAACTCTCGTATCGGCACGGAAAACGTGCAGCCGAGGTGACGTCAGCGAGTAGCGGCACTGTTTCCCCGGCGGCACGAATGAGGTAGGAGTGCGGTCAGGTGGTCACTGCGGCGAGGAGCCTGTCGGTGATCGCTGTGGGTGTTACTGCTACGGCGAGCTTTTGGATGCGGCTGGCGGTGTCGAGGATGTAGCGGCGTTTGGGGTGCGGTGAGGTCAGGGCGTGGTGGACGGCTGTGGTGACGCGCTTGGGGGGAGCTGCGATCTGTTGCATTCGCCCCAAGAGGGTGCGGCTGCCGGCGAGGTGCGCTGCGTAGAGTTCCCTGTTTTCCGGGCTCAGCTGTGCGGTCATGGCGTCGTAGTCGTCGAGCATTCCCTCCCACATGTCGGTTCGGATCGGCCCGGGTTCGATCAGTGAGACGGGGATTTTCCAGGGACGCAGTTCCATTCGTAGTGCGTCGGCGAGGGATTCGATTGCATACTTCGATGCGCTGTACGCGCCGGTGCCGGGGGTGGTGATCAGGCCGCTGACCGAGGACATGAACGCGATGCGGCCCTGTGCTGCTCGGATCGCGGGTAGCACGGCTTGGATGACGGCGATCTGTGAGACGACGTTGACATCGAGTTGGTGGGTGAGGTCGTCGATCGAGAGGGCCTCGATCGGGCCACTGACGATGATGCCTGCGTTGTTGACCACCGCATCCAGTTCGGCAGGAAGATGTGTCGGCAGTGCTGCGATCGCTGTTCTGTCGGTGATGTCGAGGGGGACGGCGTGGACGTTGTGCAGCTGGCCGAGGCGGGTGAGCGCCGTTTCGGAGCGGGCGGTGGCGTAGACGGTCCACCCGGCCTCGCTCATGCGCTGGGTGATGGCGAGGCCGATTCCTCGGCCTGCTCCTGTGACGAGTACTGAGGGCATATGTCCTTTTCCGATCCGGGGTGGGTGTGCCGAGAGGTGGTCAGTGGCCGAGGAATTCGACTGCGACGTGAGCGAATCGGTCGTGGTGTTGGAAGATCCCGCCGTGGCCGGAGTCGGGATAGATGATGAGTTCGGATCCGGCGATGCGGCGGTGCAGGTCTTGCGAGAGTGGGGTGGGGACCATGCGGTCGTTGTCCCCGTTGGCGATGAGGGTGGCGGCGGTGATGCGGGAAAGGTCCGATGGGGCGGAGCGTCCATATTCTTTGATGGCAGCGAGTTGGGTCCGCAGCACTGATATTTTGACGGCGGTGTCACGGTCGGTGCTGCGTTCGTTCAAACGCCGGATGAATGCCTTGGCTGCGGTCTTGCCGGCGGGGTTGCGGTTGAAGAACAAAAATTCCTTGGGGTCCGCCCGTACGAGTGTTGCGCGCAGAATATCGAAGTATGTTGTCCGAGCGACCTTGTCGATGTCCTTGCCGCCGCGAGGTCCGGTGCCGGTGAGGACGAGTTTGCGGACCAGGTGTGGGTGTTCGAGGATCAGGTCTTGGGCTATGAAGCCGCCCATGGAGAAGGTGAACAGGTCGATCGTGTCGAAGCCGAGCGCGGTGATGAAGGTGTAGGCGTCGGCGGCCATTGCTTCGATGGTGTCGGGGACTTTTCCGGTGGATGCGCCGACGCCGACGTTGTCGAAGGTGACGACGTGACGGTTCTGTGCGATGGCGTCGACGATGCGGGGGTCCCAGTTGTCCAGGTTGGCGGTGAGGTGGACGAGGAAGACGACGGGGAGACCGCCTGTGGGCCCCAGTTCGCGGTAGGCGTAGGTGTTTCCGCCCGCGGTGATGGTCTTGGTCGGTGCGGATGCGTAGGCGCCCTGGTTGTTCGAGGTGTTCATGTGGGGTTCTCCGAGGTGGTTCGGGCGGTGGGCAGGGTGATGACGGCTTTGCCTCGGATACGTCCCGATGCAAGAGCTGTGAGTGCGTCTGGTGTTTCGCCGAAGGGGTAAGTCCTCCCGACGATCGTCCGGATGGCGCCGTCGTCGACGAGTTCGGTGATGCGACGTAGTTGTTCGCCGCTGGCGCGCATGAAGAGAAATTCGTAACTCACGCCCGCTTTCGCGGCATGTCTGCGTATCTTGCGGCTCAGGGCGGTGATCGCGAGTCGAACGATCGGATTGAGCCCGGCGCTGCTTGCGAAGGCAGGGTCGGGTGGGCCCGCGATTCCTATTGCCGTTCCGCCCGGGCGAAGTATGTGTAGTGACCGTTCGAGGTTGTCTCCGCCGAGGCTGTCGAGGACCACGTCGTAGCCGGTCAGGGCTTTCTCGAAGTCCTCGGTGCGGTAGTCGATGACGACGTCGGCGCCGAGGTCGCGGACGAAGTCGGCGTTGGCGGCGCTGGCGGTGGTGGCGACGGTTGCTCCGAGGTGTTTGGCGAGCTGGATCGCGATCGATCCGACTCCGCCTGCTCCGGTATGGATCAACACTTTTTGTCCGGGCTGCACATTCGCTCGCTCGACGAGCGCCTGCCAGGCGGTGAGCGCGACGAGGGGCAGTGAGGCGGCCTCGACAGCACTGATCGATGTAGGTGCCAGCGCGAGATCATCTTCGTGAACGGCGATGCGTTCGGCGAAGGTGCCGATGCGGCCGTCGCGGGGGCGCGCATAGACCTCGTCGCCGACGGAGAACCCTCGGACGCGCGCACCGACTCCGATGACGCTGCCTGCCAGGTCGTGCCCGAGGGTCAATGGCGTGCGATAGTGCAGTAATTGTTTGAACTCGCCGGTGCGGATCTTTTCGTCGAGTTGGTTGAGGCCCGCTGCTTGGATCTCGACGAGCACATCGTGGTCACCGACGATCGGTTCCGGTGCCACCGTTTCCCGGAGCGGTTGCTTGTACCCGGTGAAGGCGAACGCTCTCACGACTGACCACCTGTCTTTATCTCGTTGGCCGAGGAACCTGCTGTGGCGGAATGAGTTTCGCCGAGGAAAGCCAGTACTGCCGGTACGAATTCGCGGTGGTACTGGAATATGCCGCCGTGTCCTGATCTCGGGTAGATCGTCAGCTGCGAATTCGGGAGACGCCGTGCGAGGTCGGCGGAGTGCGAACGGCGACCATCAGGTCGTTGTCGCCGTTCGCGACGAACACGGGCACAGTGATCCGAGATAGGTTGTCGGGTGCTGCTTTCCCTCCTCCGATGATCGCTTGGAGTTGAGCGAGGCGCGCCTGCATCGAGATGGGCTTGTCGCGGTCGACGACGCGTTCGGCGAGTCTGGCGAAATAGTTGTCGGCGGCGCGCTTTCCTTCCTCTGTGCGGGGGAAGAAGAGAAAGTGCCGTGCGTCCTTCCGGGCGAGGGCGGCCTTGAGGTAGGCAAGTCCCACGATCCTGCCCATCGAATCGATGCCGCCGCCGCCGCGTGGGCCTGTGCCGGCCAGCACCATGCGCCGAACCAGCGCCGGATTCTGCAGGGCGAGCATCTGGGCTACCCCGCCGCCGAGTGAGAACCCGAGCAGATCGACGCTGTCGTGGCCGAGCGCGCGAACGAACGTCGCTGCATCGCGTCCCATCTGTTCGAGATCGGAAGGAACGGCCGAGTCGGTGGTACCGACACCGCGGTTGTCGAACGTGATGACGTGGTGGTGCACGGCGATACCGTCGACGAGGCGGGGATCCCAGTCATCGAGGACGGCGGCGAAGTGGTGCAGGAACACCACCGGAACGCCGCCCCGTGGGCCGAGTTCGCGGTAAGTGAAGTTCACGCCGCCGGCGCGGACGTATTTCGTCGGGGCCGTGGCCCAGGTGTGGTCGCCGGAAGGCTCGCCGCGGTGGGTTGGCATGTCTGTCCTCGATCCGAATGGAGGGGCCTGACTGTCAGGCGCCAATTGAATTACGTCCATACTATTATGGTCGTAAGGCTATCGGATACACTGCGGTAGAGCAAGGCATACAACAGCACGGAGGGTGATCGGCATGGCGAGATACGACAGTGAACACAAGGCACAGACACGTGCTCGGGTGGTGGAAGCGGCGGGTCGGCGCCTGAAGAAGGATGGGATCGACGGCGCTGGCGTGAGTGCGTTGATGTCCGACGCCGGGTTGACGAACGGCGCCTTCTACGCACACTTCGCATCGAAGGACGAGCTCGTCGCAGTGGTCATCGCCGATCAACTGGCAGCGCAACTCAATACGCTCGAATCCCTTCCTGACGACGGACACTCGCTTCAGGCCTACATCGAAGGCTATCTGTCGTCGAAGCACCGTGACCAGCGTGAAAACGGATGCCCCTCCGCTGCTCTGCTCAGCGAGATCAGTCGTGCGAAACCGCTTGTGCAGCAATCATTCACGGACGGTCTTGAGGCCATGATCGCTGTCGTTGCACGCCGTACCCACATCGACGACACGGCCGCCGCGAGGACCTTGGCAATCGGGCTGATGTCCACCCTGATCGGCACCGTGCAACTCTCACGGGCGGTGTCGGACCTGACGCTCTCCCATGAGATTCTCTCAGCGGGCCTCGCGAATGCATTTCGTCTGCTCGAAGACTCAACCACACCGAGCGAAACAACCACTGAGACAACCACACGCACGCCCCAGCCCTGAGGAAATGAACCTTCGGGTTCACGGCAAAGGCGCGGGTTTGAGCGTATGGACGTTAACCACGACGATGCAACGCACCGTTAGCGGTGGTTGACCCCACATCAGGTGTTGTCGGCTGGCGGTGGCGTCGTTTCGGAGCGCCTACTCGGTTAATGAGGCAGATCCGGCGGATATCGCGAGGAGTGAATTCATCCGTGGTGGGCGAGGACAGTGGTTGGTCGGCCGGTTAGCGTCGGCATTGAATGTGTCGAGTCGAGAAGGGGTGCCCTGTGGCTGAGATCGTGACCCGAGAGAATTTCGTCGAGGCGGAAACCGCGCACTATTTTCGGGAGCAGCTGGCCAAGGCGCCGGTCAACGAGTACTCCCACTCCAGGGTGCCGGTGAACGTCGAAACCCAGGTCGTGATCCGGTCGAACGTGGACCTGATCTATTCCTCCGCTGTCGTCGATGTGAGCGAGGAGGCCACATTTTCGCTCGCGGCGTCGGACGAGTATCAGATAGCGCAGATCATCGACGAAAACCATTACGTTGTCGGTGTGGTGTACCCCGGTGAGTCGATGACGGTGCGCAACGTGGACCTCTCTGCTGGCACTCACGTGTATGTCGGGGGCCGCACCGCGACCGTCGGCGGGTTCGAGCGCGCCCACGAGTTGCAGGACGCACGCCGCATTACCGCATCTACCTCCCGCCCGTATCGGGGTCGGGAATTCGACGAGGACACACGTAAGTCAGTCGGTGCCGAGTTGGAAACCCATGCCGCAGAAGCGGATTTCTCCCAGGCGTTCGGTACGCCCGCTGGTACCGACCCCTACCAACATCTGTTGGGTGCGCGCCTGGGCTGGGGTGGTTTGCCGCCCTCGGACGCCCAGTATTTCCAGGCGGCGGCCACCTCGTCCGGTGCTGATGTGTGGACTTTCGATGTTCCGCCGCTGGACTACGAGCACAACGGGTATTTCTCGGTGATCAAGTACGACGGGATGGGCTGGCTCGATGTCGACCGTCCTGGCCTGTCCGACAGCGAACTGGTGCGCAACGACGACGGCACCGTCAGTGTTTGGTTCGGCGACGGCCGGATAGCGGACAAGCCGAATGTCATTCGCGCGACCGAGGGGCAGAAGTTCTACTACGGCATGCGCGTCTACCGTCCACGCGATGTCGAGGAAACTCGTCAATTCATCGAAAAAGTGCGGTCGATGCCGCTCAGGCCGGTCGACTGACGGCTAGAGCGTCGTGCGGGACGTCGAAGCGATCCTTCGAGCCTGAATAAGGTCGGCGCTTTCCGAACCGGTGGTACGGACGAGTCCAGCTGATGAGGAATAGCGCACATTTCGCATACTGCACATCCGCCAGTCAACCTGCCAGGTCGTCACTGAGTCAGTCCCACAGCACAATTGAGGAATATTCATTGTAGACAGCTGGTGGTTGCATTGGAGCCCGTTTCCGCAACCTGTCCGTGAGTGACTGTGGATGATCGTGCAACAGATTTGGTCAGGCTGAGACCGCCGACCAGCGACACTCGTCAGGAAGTCGGCGGTATCTGGCTGACCAGTGATTCGTATATTCGCTCTATTACTCTCAGGACTTCGGCTGGTTCGATGAATTGGTTCTTCTCGCGCAGAGCATGTTCCAGCTCTTCGCCATCGCGAACGCTCTCAGGCACCAGCACGTGCCATGTGTACCCCCGAGGTTGCAAACGAACTCCGGCCTCGGCGAGGTAGGAGTTGACGTCGTCGTTGACGGTCCGCAGGTCTTCTTCGGTAAAGGGCTCGACTCGTCTTCCTCGGGTTCTTTGTTCGGGTCACCGCGAGTAACCAGTACCGGCGGGTGCGCGGATGCCGGATACGGTGTCCTGTAGCACCGGCTTGGCCCCGCAACCCACGCGGTCAACGCTCCGTGTCCATTCGAAATGACGCTGACGTAGCGACCCGCAGGCAGTGTGCTGGGCGCCTGACCGTCGACCTCGGACAACGGATACTCGCTCCAGTGCTGCGCCATGTCGTCCATTTTGGTCGATCTGAGAACGCACCGGTAGGTGGACAGATTCACAGCGTTCCGTCCCGCGGCTGATGATTATCGCACGTTTCGAATACCGCACATCCGCCAGTCGACCTCCCCGGCCGTCACTGATCTGGAGCAGCAACGTATTCGAGGAGGCTTTCAGATGATCGCAGGTGGTTGGATCTGGTGGCTTCCACTGCCGTGGGAATGGCGGATAGCGCTCTCCGAGGTGACTCCGTGCGAGTTCGGAGGCACACAGTGTTACTGAAGCCCTGGTAGATATGACGAAGCCGCCGGAACCTGAAGGTGTCCAGCGGCTTCACAGGGTCGGTGCCCGTCTTGCGCCTCTCGGCAAGTGGCCGCTCGAAGCGGCATTTCTTTCGGTGGTACCCGGGGCAAAGAACGTCAGCACCGACAGCCTCTACAACGAGCATCCCCGCAGAGTTATTCCGGTGCGCTGACCTGCATCGAGGTCAGTCGTCACTGCCGGCCACGAAGGTCGACGTCGACAAGAATTCGGGGGTGATTTGCACGCCGGTGTAGTTCGCGGCCATCGCAAAGGACGCTTCGATGAGGTGGAATTTCCCGTCCGGCGTCGGTCCTTCACCGTCGGGGTCGAGCCCGACCTCTCTCATCCGCGATTGCCACGCCTCCGGTATCGGGTCCAGGCGCAGGAGAGGATCGAAGTTCACCGTACGAACCCCGTCCTGCCACAGGACGAACGAGTAACCTGCCTCGACATTGCTCGAGTGTGTGAGCACTTCACGTCCCGCCGACAGAGGCGCCATCAGTGCGTCGTCCGTGCCGGCTGACGCCATCGGAGCGATCGCGATCGTCCAGTTCCCCAATGCCGCGGTGCCGACGATCGAAAATTCTTCCCATCCGAGTTCGTTGACGCCATGGAGTCCGCGGAATTCCCCCAGGTCGCGCACGGTCATCGCTTCGATCACGGCGGTCGGCGTTGCGTCGCGCACGTAGGTCACGTGCAGCCCGTTCTCGGTCCAGGGGTAGTCGCGGAAGAGCCATTCGTAGTCGCGATACGTTTTCATGCGTAGGTCCTCCCGAGAGATTCCGTCATTTCCTGGTGATGATCGTCCGCAACACGAAACGGAACACGACCGCGGTACCGGCCCCGACCGCGACGCCGGCCACCACGTCGGCCAGGAGAATTCCGACGGTGACACCGAGGACTGTGGCGGCCACGATCGCCAACGCGACATCGGTAGGCGACGGCCGAGGGTTGGTGATCGCACTTCCCCTTCCGCGACAGTCGACGACGTACTCGCACAGATCATCACACGGCGTTTGGCGCGGAAGTCGGACCCACGCTGTTCAATGGGACGGGAACCGATTACGAGGAGGTCAGGCCATGTGTGGGCGCTATGCAAGCACAAGCTCGAGCAAGGAATTGCAGTCGTTTTTCGACACGATGCAGACCGTCGGCGACGAACTCCCACCGTCCTACAACGTCGCCCCCACACAACCTGTCCGTGTGATCCTCGAACGAACCCCACACGAGGAACCCGACGCCGAGCCCCAGCGCCAGCTCCGGACCGTCAAATGGGGGTGTTGACCGGACTACGAGACGACGCGCCGTTCTGGTTGCGGTTCGAGTTGAAGGCAGTGGCATAGACCTCTTTTGATGGCAACGGCTCTCGGAAGGGGTGGATGGTGGATCGCTTACGGATTGAACTCAAGCGGTGGGGTTCGGTGGTCGAGGCCTCCGGTCCTTCTCCGTGGCTGGTGGTCGACGATGTCGGTGGAGCGATCGAGCCGATTCGCCGGTATCTGGTCGAGTTCTCAGCTCGCGGTAACCGGCCGGGTAGCGCGCGCAGCTACGCCTACGACTTACTGCGGTGGTGGCGATGGCTGCGGATAGTCGGCGTGCCATGGCAGCGCGCGACATCGGACGAGATTCGCGACTACGCGCTTTGGCTTAGTGCGGCGACCAAGCCAGGCGCGTCCGCGCGCACGGTGTCGTCGACGACAGCGGGAACAGTCAACCCAATTACACGGAAGGCATACCTAAACGACCGCTACCAACCTCGGACGGTCCGTCACGCATTGGCGGTGCTGCGGGAGTTCTATGACTATTGGGCCGATCTCGGCGAGGGGCCGGTCGTCAACCCTGTACGGCGGGCGGGGCGCGCTCGACCCAACGAGCATCACAATCCGATGGAGCCGTTCCGGCCCGAGGGTCGACTGCGCTACAACCCACCGATCGCGAAGCGGCGGCCACGGACCCTATCGGACGAGCAGTGGCGTGATGTGTTCGCCGCGTTGCGCTCGCACCGGGACCGGGCGTTGTTGGCGCTGGCGCTGAGCAACGGCGCACGCGCTGGTGAGTTGCTCGGTCTTCGCGGTGTCGACATCGATTGGGGCGATCAACTGGTGCGCGTGATCCGCAAGGGTAGCCGCGCCGAGCAGTGGCTCCCCGCCAGTGCCGAAGCCTTCGTCTGGCTTCGCCTCTATCTGGGAGAGAGCGCTCCCGTCGGACCAAACGAGCCGATTTGGCGCACGGTGCGTCGACGCGACAGGGGCACTGGACCTGCGGATCAACCACTGACCTATGACGCGCTACGGGCGGTGTTCCGGCGGGTCAACAACGCACTAGGGACGAACTGGTCGATGCACGACCTACGGCACACCGCGGCGCTGCGGATGTCACGCGACTCGAACCTGACCTTGCGTGATGTGCAGGTGATTCTCGGCCACGCGGACATTGACACCACGGCGTCGATCTACCTGTTCGAGGAAGATATCGAGGTCGCCAAGCGAGTTCTGACACATCTCGACCGGCAACACGAGGCGGCTCCGGAGCCACCACCTGTGGCCAATCGGTACGACCCCGCGGACCTGACTGTGCTTCTCGGTGGAGCAGCGAAGTGAGAGCGCCGGCACCGACACCAGCCAAGCGCTCACCCGTCTGGCGGGCTACCGACGAGGAACGCGCGCGCTGGGGCGCGCGAGGCGGCGTCGGCGGTCCATTGGACTGCACGGCTGCCGAGGATGTGCTCACCGCCCTGAAAGCCTCGCCCGAAATGACCCGACGCTCGCCACGGCAGCAAAGGCCGATCATCGCGGCGACGCGAGTAATCCTCGATTGGCTAGCCCGCCACTCCGGCGACGGGTGGCAGGCACGCTGGGAGTGCGCGAACCCGGACGACACCCTCCACTGGATCGAATCGATCACCCGAGATGATCCGCGGTCACTGAATGCCAAGCGGAGAGTGTTCATTGACGCTCTGGGCTGCTTGATGCTGATCCGGTTCATCCTGCCCAGCCACAGGCTCCTGCGCACCCTGTCCTCGCCGATTCTCTACGGAAAAGCCCGCGCCGTGTTCCGACCGGACCTGTTTGCACTGGCCGAACAGAACGCCGAAAAGCTGCAAATCCGTAAACCGCAGCGAGTCAACGCACTCAACACCCTCACCACGCTAGTCCTCCATTGCGGGCGCAACCTTGACGAGCTTACCTTCGACGACTTCATGAACCTGCGATATGCAATTGGGCGACCCGGCGGGCAAACCCGCGGAAGTATCAGCGTCGGTTGGGATCTCGTGCGAGGCATCGCGAAGATCCCAGACGCGCCGTTTCACACGATGCGGATGCGCGGCCAGTTGTCGACCGGTGAGATCGTCGACTCGAACAACCTGGTCTGTCGGCCAATCCGCGACGTGATCGTCCGCTACCTCGACGAACGACGCCCAGCATTGGACTACAGCACTTTCGCCAACCTCGCTCGTGTCCTTGCCGCATTCTGGGCCGACATCGAAGCCCACAACCCAGGCATCGACTCGCTCCACCTGCCTCACGACGTCGCCGAAGCTTGGCGGCAGCGAACACGAACGGTCGTACGAGCGGACGGCACCGTCCGCGAACGACTGGCCGTCTTGAACATCTTCGTACCCGTCCGAGCCTTCTACCTCGACATCGCCGCCTGGGCGCTGGAAGACCCGTCCTGGGCGCCCTGGGCAGTGCCGTGCCCGGTGCGGCGTAGCGATACCGAGGGTTACATGAAGAACAAGCGGCAGGTCACCGCGCGTATGCACCAGCGTGTCCGGGACCGGCTGCCGCACTTGATGCGCCTGTCCGATTCTGTTGCAGACCACCTGCGACAGCAAGGCGAGCTTCTCGTCGCCGGTCAATCCGCGGGGTACGACGAGACCTTCGAACACATCGGCATTCGCTACCGCCGATTAGCGCTGAGGATCGACGGGCATGGCCCCGTCCGCCGAACAGTCGAGGAACCGGTCAAGGTTGAAATCGTCGCCACCGCCGAGCGGCTCGACCTGACTTACCTCGAGGACGAGGCGTTCTGGACGTGGGCAATCGTTGAGACGCTGCGTCACACCGGCGTCCGAGTCGAAGAGCTGCTCGAGCTCACCCAACTCGCTGTTGTCAGTCACCGCCTGCCGGATACCGGTGAGGTCATCCCGCTGCTCCAGATCGTTCCGTCCAAGACGAACCAGGAGAGGCTGCTCGTCGTCACGCCCGAGTTGGCCAGCGTTCTCGCCAGCGTCGTCAGTCGGCTGCGCGCCATCGGTGGCGGATCGATCCCGCTTGTCGCTCGCCACGACGCTCATGAGCGGTCCTGGGGACCACCGCTGCCGCATCTGTTCCAACGCCATCGCCACTACCAGTCCAAGGTCATCATCGCAGGGATGGTCAACCAACTACTCGCGCAGGCATGGGAGCGGATGGGTGTGTGCAACGCCGCCGGTGAGCCGATCAAGGCCACCGCGCACGACTTTCGGCGCATGTTCGCCACCGAGATGGTCACCGGTGGCCTGCCGATCCACATTGCCGCGAAGATTCTTGGGCACCACCGACTGGTGACGACACAGGGCTACACCGCTGTGTTCCAGGAGGAACTGATTCGCTCGTACCGCGCCTTCCTCGACGGCCGGCGAGCCGTGCGCCCGGCTGACGAGTACCGGGAACCCACCAGCGCAGAGTGGACCGAGTTTCAACAACACTTTCAGACCCGAAAGCTTGAGCTCGGGGACTGTGGCCGCCCTTACGCCACTCCCTGCAGTCACGAACACGCCTGTGTCCGTTGTCCGATGCTGCGCGTGGATCCGCGTGCACGAGCACGGCTGGGCGAGATTATCGAGAACCTGCGCGACCGCATCGCCGAAGCCCGCGCCAATGGCTGGCTCGGCGAGATACAGGGTCTACAGATCAGCCTCGATGCGGCCGCCGGAAAGATGGCCGCTCTCGACCGAGCCGAACGTCGGGCCGTTGGACCGGTACTTCTCGGAATACCCCGATGAGCTCGACCATCCTCCTTCCTGGCCTACCGACACGCGAAGAAACGCCTTCGCTCCGTTTGGCGCCCCGGCAATGGGAATGTCATCGGACGGGGCTAACGGATTCGTGCTGGTCAGCGCATCCCGCTCACGGGCCGGCTTGCAGGAAGAATCGGTAGAGGTGCCCCGTTGGGAACGCCGTGGACAGAACGCCAGGCGAACATCATCGACTGCTTTTCGGTCGCCTCGCAATAAGGATGTGTCAGGATCCGGACATGGCCTGGTTCATGATCGACCCCTCGAACGGCAAGGAGATCGGTGCGATCGCGCATGGCCCGGCGCTACTCGCCCGTGTCGAGGGTGTCACGGTCGGGTTGCGCTCGATCATGGCTTACTCGGTTGGGCTCGAGGTCGCGGTGACGGTCGTCGGCAGCGGCATTCACGCCGAAGCGATGAGACGCCAATACACCGCACCATCTGTCATCGACCCTGAGACGGGCAAACGCCGTGCCGGCCAGGCCCATGGTCGTCCGATGCGACTACGTGCACTCGAAGACCCGATCCTCCAACCAGTTCTTCGTAGTGACAGTCGCGGATGGTACGACAGCCAGGACTTCTACCAGCGGGAGTACCTGTACGAAGTGACCGATTTACCGCAAACCCGAGAACTGCCGCTGATCGCTGAGTGGCCCGAGGTCGGACTCGAACCTGTAACCACGCACCTGGTGCTTCCGGACCCGTCAGAGCTCGTCGCCGCGATCATTCCTCTGCCTTAGTGGAATCCGACGACCCGTTGGCGGATCCTCATCTAGCGCTCATTCGACGTTCCTCATTGACCTGGCAGGAGCGCGTTTCGCTAGTCCGGAAAAGGGTTTGCTCCCTGCCTGGGCAAAAGACCGAAAGATGGCGTCCAAGCTGATCAACGCCCGCAGTGAAACCGTCACGGAGAAGCCATCATTCAGAAGTAGTGCATCCAAACGGCGCGCCATCATTCCTGCGAACGGTTACTACGAATGGATGAAAAGTGAAGCAGGGTCGAAGATTCCCTACTTTCTTCACACTGAGGACGACATTATCGCGATGGCCGGGCTCTACGAGTTGTGGCCCGATCCCGAACTGCCAGAAGACGATCCGAACAAGTGGGTATGGACCTGTACTGTTTTGACTCGGCCAGCTACGGATTCCACGGGACACATACACGACAGATCACCGCTGATCCTGCCCGAATCATTCTGGGAACACTGGCTCGATCCGAACCTCACCGACAAAGGCGAGGTCCAGGCCATGATCAATTCCGTTCCGGAGCCGCATCTCGAACCGTACGAAGTCTCGACCGCTGTGAACTCTCCGAGGAACAACGATCCGAGCTTGCTCGAGCCGATCGCTGGACCGGCGTAAAGCCCAACCGTCCCGAGTCTGTTTTTATCGAACCTGTGTTCGATTATCCTGGTGGGCGGGACGTACGCGCGGATCCAGGAAAGCGGGGCGACGATGAACCAAAAGCCCCACTCATCAGCAACAACAGTGCTGACCAAGGCGGAAAAGCTCGAACAGCTACGCCGCAAGATGGCCTCGATCCCCGCCCGCTCGGACGGCACCGAACCAGCCACACCGTCGGTGATGCTCAAACCCGTCGGCGAAAAAGAGCCGACTCCGATCGTGGCCACGGCGCAATCGACTCTCCGGATGCTTCCCGTTCCGGCGCCGATCGGTGATTTGCTCCCACGCGGTGGGTTGGCCCGAGGAACCGTCGTCAGCGTCGACGGCGCAGCATCGGTCCTCATCGGCCTACTCGCCACCGTCACCGCCGCCGGCGGGCACGTTGCGGTGATCGGAATGCCCGGACTCGGACTCCTCGCCTTCCACGAGCAAGGTGGCAACTTGGCGAAGGTCGCGCTGGTGCCGCAGCCAAAGGATGCTGCAATCGACTGCGCTGCAATTTTGCTGGAGGGCTTCGACGTGGTTGTTCTGGGGCTCTCTGGTGGCGCTGTAACGCCCTCTCGCGGAAGGGCTGTGGCTGCGCGGGCAAGAAGTAAGGGATCGCTGTTGATCGTGACAGAAGGGCAATGGGACGGTCCGGATCTGCGGATCTTGTCGCGAGTGTCCGGAATACGGGTCTATCAGCGGGGAGAGGGCGGGTGACAGGCGTTCGGCTCGACGTCGCGGCCGTCGGCAAAGGCTTCCAACAACGCACAGGCAGCCTGGAGATCCGCGACGAGAGCGGACAACTCCGCTGGGCAACCCTCGACGACAGCACGCGTGCTGCGACACCGCCGCTCCGGGTAGCGCAGTGATCAACACCGACCACTGGACTGAACGATGGCCCGACCACCCCGTGATCAACACCGACCACTGGACTGAACGATGGCCCGACCACCCCGTGATCAGGACATTCGACCCGCCGAGAGCGGTGAAAGTCGACATCTTGTAGACCGGGTTTGAGCGTGTCCAATGTCCAGTGTCAATGTGATTCGGCGGACCTGTTGGTGTCGACCACTCTCGTAACTACGCCGCCGTCGCCTCAGAGTCGACACACCGGGGTCGAGGTGGGCGTGTTCGAAAAGGTGACAGCGGTGCGGGTGTTGTTTCAGCGGACGACGTTGAAGGCGTTCTTCTGTATGCCGTCTGCTGCATTTGGATGGTCGGTACGCGGACGTCGGGGTGACGGTGATGGCGAGACAGTATTTGGTGTCAGAAGTTCGATCCGAAGCCACGTTGATAGCTGTTTCCACCGGTAGGTGGATTGAATGTTCGAACCTTCCGTGCGGCCACTTCCGGGGTCTAGCCTGACCTGACAGGGTCGGACGATCGGGAGCCCCCTTTGGGGACGTTAGTGATTCAAGTGGCTGGATGCGGGGACTCCTATTGCAGTGTGGGAGTGTCGGCGCCCGATCTGGGCCGTGATCCCGTGCGACCTCGGCGGACACTGCCCCTGATTGGAGGTGAGTCAAATGGGAGCAACGGCTTGGGCTTTTTGGGGACCGTACGCGCCGCTCGTCTACATTCTTTCGTTACTCGGCGTGCCGGTCGACTGACTCCAGAGCGACAGCGGGCCAGCAGTCGACTTGATCGCTGGCCCGCTGTCGCATGTGTTCAGTTGTTGACCGGGCTGAAGCCCTTGCTCTCAGGGGAGGGGCTACCTGGGGAGTTGATCTCGTTGAGCACCGCCGAGAACTTCATGTACTCGAACGACGTTCCGCTGGCAGCAATGCCGCGCACATAGTCGCTGATCTTGGTCGTACCCGCGGCGAGCAAAGGACCACCCGAATCGCCGCCAGTCGATAATCCAGCGGTGAAGATCCGCGTGGGGCTGTCGCCGACGACGATCCCGCAAGTGATGCCCGAGCCGATCCCGTCCTTGGTCGACGACCCGAAACGAAGATTACACAAGTCAGGAGGGGTCGGCCGCTCCGGCCGACACCTTGAGCGAAAATCCCTTTCCCTCAAAGACTTACGCGGACAGTGGCGGTACTGTGCGTGCGGCACTCGAGAGTGCCGGCGTGACACCCAGGGGTGGTGACAGCTCTCGGGATGGCACTGTCACGTTGTTGAACGCAGGAAACTGGGAGAATGTGGCGGTGAGCACCCCACTGTCGTACAAAGGCCACCGCTACCCGGCCGAGATCATCAACCACTGCGTGTAGTTGTGCTTCCGGGTCCCGCTCAGCTTCGGTTAAGTCGAGGAGATGATGCTCGAACGCGGTGTCGCGGTGAGTTACGAGACGATCCGCCGGTGGTGCGCCAAGTTCGGCCAGACCTACGCCAACCAGCTGCGCCGACGGCGGGCCCGGCCCGGTGACAAGTGGTACCTCGACGAGGTCTTCATCAAAATTGACGGCAAACTCCATTACTTATGGCCAGCGGTCGACCAGGATGGAAACGTGCTCGATGTGCTAGTTCAGTCCCGCCGAAACGCGTTGGCGGCCAAGAAGTTCCTCAGGCGGTTGCTTAAGGGTTTGGGGTATGTGCCGCGGGTGATCGTCACCGACAAGCTGGGTAGCTACCAGGTGGCGCACCGCGAGCTGATGGGATCGGTCGAGCATCGCCAATCCAAGTACTTGAACAATCGAGCCGAGAACTCGCACCAACCGACCCGACAGCGGGAGCGGGCGATGAAACGCTTCACATCACCTGGGCATGCGCAGCGGTTCCTGTCCGCGTTTGGCGGCATCTCGCCGCACTTCCGGTCCAACCGGCACAAGCTCTCGGCGCCCCAATGGTGTACCGAGATGGCCGACCGCTTCGCGGTCTGGCAGGAAGTCACCGCGACTGCCGCCGCCTGAAAGTGAAACGGCCCGGCGGGTTCCCGTAGTAGAAGGACCCAAACTAGATGCGACACTTAACTTTTCGATTAACGCGACAGTGCCTCGCTCAAGCCTTAACCCGCCCGAACTAGCGCATGTTCTGACGCTCGTGGAAGGCGCCGGCGGAGTTCTGGTCAGTCTCGGTCTGGGCGGATTCTCGGTGCGCGATGTAGCGGTGAAACTGTCGGCACCCGCCATCCTGTTGGTTGTGTCAGGATTGGGCACGCTCAACCACAGTGCCTTGAGTGTCGAATCGTTGGTGAGTGCGGGTGTGCAGTTCGTCGGGTTGGTGATCGGGTCCTGGCCGCAGAATTCCGGCTTGGTTGAGTGGGTAGTCGCGACGACTTCGTGTCGGTCTCCGGTGTGCTGTTGCTCGTCTCGAGGCCGGCTGGGATCGACGTTGTGGTTTCCGACGATTGCGTGGCCGGTCCTTCATGGGGTGTGCCGGATTGAGGCCTGCCGCTGGTGGATAGCCGCCAAGAGATCCACCAGCGGCACGAGATACTTGCTGAGATCTTGTTCTGTCGAGAGCTCTATGCCTTCTGGAGTTGATCGCCGCGAATCCAGCAGGCGTGGAATCCTGACGGAACTCGCTGCGGCAGTAGGACGCGGGCGACTGGGCCTCCCTCGATGTTCTCGGCATCGAGGATGTTGATCTCGCCGCGATCTTCAGCTTCGTCGTTGACGAAGCAGACCAGGTAGCCGTCGGTTTCACTGGTGGAGCCGTCGCGCGCCGCGAAGGGCGCTTCGGAACCCCATCGTCCCGGTCCGAACTTGTGCTCTTCTTTGGTTTGGGTCTGGGAGTCGAATTTTACGAGTCCGTCGAAGAGGAGGGTGGGTTCATTGGCGAGACTCATGTTGTACGAGTACCGATGCTCTCGGCCCATGATTCGCGAGTCGACGCTGGGAAACTCGATGTTGGCATCGTCGAGCGGCGTCTCGGTTGTCGTTCCGGTGCGAAGGTTGAAACGGTACCGGTAGAGCTGCGCATCGAGACGCATGTAGGCAAGCATGTTGGAGAGTGGATGCTCGAAGGTGGACTGGTGCTGAGGGTTCTTCACTCGGCAGGCATCCATGATGATCTCGTCGCCCTGTTCCCAGGAGTTGACGATGTGATAGATGTAGCACGGTTTCGCCTCGAACCAACGAACGTCCTGGCCTGTCCCGTGGCGGGGGATGACAGCAAAACGGGCGGGTAGAGCTTGATCGTAGAAGATCCGGTACTTGCCGGCCTTCCGGGCCTCATGGTCTTGTACCAGCGGGAGATCCATGAGGACCGAGTAGTTCTCGGTGATTGCGATGTCGTGCGGCAAGCGGGGGCCGGGGAGGTCGATCCTCGTTTCATGTGTCTGCGTGCCCTCGGCTCCGATGATTCCGTACCGCAGGTAATCCATATCTGGCCCGTAGTCGAACCAGATGAGCTCGCCCGTCGTCTCGTCGACTTTGGGGTGAGCCATCATGTCGCCGGCGAAGGTGCCTAGGAAGTCTTGTGCACCAAGTGTTTCCAGCGACAGAGGATCGACGGCGTACGGTGTTCCGCAGAGATACCATGTCGAGAGTACCTGGCCGCAGTGGTAGATGACGTCGGTATTGGAGGCGTCCTTGATGCCGAGTCCGTGGCCGTTACCCGGCGGGTTGTCCTTGGGGTTCTCCATCAGACCGGTCCACAATGCGCGACCGGCCTCCGATTCCTGTTCGAAAGAACGAGTGTGGACGTACCGGTTGCGGTATCTGACCTTGCCGTTCTCGAAGTGAGCGGCGTGGATCATGCCGTCCCCGTCGAACATGTGGTAGCGCCCGGCGGCCGGGAACTGAGGGTTCGGACCGTTTCGAAGGTAGACACCGTTGAGATCCTTGGGGATCTCGCCGATCACAGTCAGGTCATCAAGTGTCAGTTCATCTTTCACCGGAGCGAACACCCCGAAAAGGTAGGGGTTCTCTTCGCCGCCGTTCACAGGACGTGCGACCGCGATCGGCGCCTCGCCGGCAGGCAACTGAGTATTCGTCATCGTTTTCCTTCCATCGATTTGAGCTCCGTTCCCATCTGGGGCCGGATCACCAACTGCGTGCATCGGAACTCGGCGATACGCCGGCCTTCCTCGTCCAGGACGCTCGCATCCCAGAGGTGAGTGCGTCGCCCACAGTGGACGGGTGTGGCGACCGCCGTGACCATTCCCGATCGTGCGGTTCCGAGGTAGTTCGTCTTGATTTCAAGTGTGGTGAAGGAATCACCGTCCGCCAGTGCCAGGCGTGCGCCGATTCCGCAAGCCGTATCTGCCAGTGCAACAACAGTTGCCGCGTGTAGATATCCGTTGGGTGCCAAGAGTTCTTCCCTAACGGTCAGATCGGCGATGACCAATTCTGCCGAGGCTTTGCGGATGCGCATGCCGATCAGGCCCGGCAGTCGCCCTTGAAGCATGGCGTTCAGCTCATCGGTCAGTGGGAGGTCGACGCCGGTAGGTGTTGCTCTCGGAAGCCCTACTGGGGATTGGTTCCAACTCATCGATCACAGATTCTGTGCGATGTGGACTCGCAGGTCGCGGCGCTGTAATTTCCCGACCGGGTTGCGCGGCAGCTCCTCGACTGTGACGAGCCGTTCGGGCAATTTGAACGACGCGATGTCCTTGGCACGAAGGAATTCCACCAGTGCGTCGAGTGAGACACTCGCCTCAGGCATGGGAACTACGACGGCACAGCACTTCTCACCGAGGACAGCGTCGTCGTAGCCGACGATCGCAATGTCCGAGACGTGGGGATGTTCGAGGAGTAGTCCCTCGATCTCTGCCGGCGCGATGTTCATTCCGCCTCGGATGATGATTTCCTTGCTGCGGTCGACGAACTTGAGGTACTCGCCGGATTCTCCGCACAGTTCGAAAACATCACCGCTGCAAAGGTACCCGTCGTCATCGAACGGGCCTTTCTCTGCGGTTCCCGCGAGGTAGCCGGCGAATACCGTCGGCCCCTTCAGTCGAAGTTCACCGCGACCGCCAACCCGGGTGACGACCTCACCGGTCGTCAAGTCGACCAGGCGCACCGAGGTACGTTCTGCGACCGACGTTACCCAGGTCCTGGTGGTGGCACCGTAGTTCGGCAGATACTCGGCTCGGATCATCGGGTCGGGGGTGTCGCACGCAGCCCCGAGCAGACACACGCCTTCATTGGATCCGAAGAAATTGAGAACCTCGATGCCGAGGTCGTTCTGCCAGTCGCGCACTACCCCGGGAGGCAGTGGCGCACCGCCGGATCCAACTGTGTGCAGCGACGACAGGTCGAATGTGGTAAGCAGGTTCGGGTTTTGCAGCAGCATGCTCAAGACAGTGGGGGGCATGCTGGCATGGGTGACATGGTGCCGTTGAACCTGGTTGAGGAAGACTGCGATGTCCAATGGATGGTGCTGGACGAGGTGCGCGCCGCTGAGCAGCCACGGCAGCAGGGACGTCGCGAATCCTGCCATATTCACCATTGGGAAGGGACCGAGAATGATTGAGTCCGAGTCGGTCCGGAGTCCGTCCTGCACCGCCCGGCCGATTGCGAGCCAGTCGGCGTGGCACCGGGGGACACCCTTGGGTGCTGCTTCGGTCCCGCTCGTCCAGCAGATCGTGATGCAGTCGTTGACAGTTCGGTCGAGTTGGCTGTAAGCCTTCCGGACTGCGTTGATGTCGTCAGCCGTCGATGAAGCCCCGTCCAACGGCACACCTGCGTTGTCCTGCGATGGTCCGAAGGTGAAGACGCAACGTAACGACGGAGCTACACCGATGAGGGTGAGGGCTTCCTCGTGCGGCGCTCGGTCATGCAGTCGCGTCGCGGTGACGACGGCGACTGCCTCGGACGATTCGACGATCCGGCTCAGTTCGTGTCGCCGGTAGGAGGCTGGCATGGGCGCCGCAATCGCTCCGAGACGCCACAGCGCCAGGTACGTGGCGGCAAGGGCGATTGAGTTGGGCAGCAGGACTGCAACAACGTGACCGGGGCCCACTCCGTGCGCATGCAAGGTTGCGGCGATGTCGTCGATACGTGCATCAAGTTCACACCAGGTCAACGAACCGGGCGAAATCCCGGCGATGTCCGAGAGATTCTGCGGGTCAGTCATGGCAGGTGCGTCGCCGCGTGAGAGAACATGACCGTCGAAGAGGTTGAGAACCGTTTCAGGAAGCCACCATCCACGTTCGAGATGATCGAGGACCCGACTTTCGGGATGGCAAGCGCGCAACTGATTCGTGTGATCTTGATCCATGATGGCATTCACGAGTTTCGTTCCCTTGGATGGCTTGGCAGGCATGGACGACGGGCGGGGGAGAAGAGTCATTGCAGACGCCTGACGACGACGGCAGCGCCCAGTCCGAGAGCCGCCGGAATGGTGATCAGGGCGTACTCACCGTCGATGTGGCGCAGTTGGTCGAGGGCGTTGACCAGCAGCACTGCGCCGCCGGCGCCGAGTGGATGTCCAGCGGCCATGGAACCACCGAGCGGATTCACAATGGCTGGATCGAGCTCGAATTCGCGGGTCATCAACAGCACAGATGCCGCGAAGGATTCGTTCGCTTCCACGACGTCGAGTTGTGGCGCCGTGATCCCGGCGTTGGCCAAGGCGCGCTGTGCTGCCGCCACGGGCGCGGTCAGGAGCGGAGAACGCACTGCGGCTTGCGCGACACCGATCACCTCAGCTACCGGCTCTCGGCCGAGGTGTGCCGACGCGGCACGCGAGCCGAGGACAGCTAACGCTGCGCCGTCGGCGAGTTGAGGCGCGGTCGCCGACGTATGCAGTCCCGTCGCGGCACGAGGCGAGGACGGCAATCGATACGCGACCCGTTCCCACGACGGATCTTCCCCGAACAGTGTCGGTAGTTCGGCGAGCCCGTCGACGCTCAGGCCTGCACGCGGGCCCTCGTCTGTGGAAAGGATCGTCGTGTCGTTCGACCGTACCGCGATGATCGAATCGGATGACGGCGCCGCGAGCGCCCGCTGGTGCGAGGAAACTGCGCACTCGTCGAGTTGCGTTCTGGTGAAGCCGCATTGGGCGGCCGTGAGATCGGCGGAGACTCCGACCGTGACGTAACCTGTGCGGTCTCCGAGCTCGTCGTCGATCGCGAAGGAGGGCTTGTCGGCCATCATCGGGACCCGAGACATCGATTCGACTCCTCCGGTGACTACGACGTCCGCAATACCGGAAGCAACCTTGGCGGCGCCGGTCTCGATGGCGTCGAGGCTCGAGCAACACAGCCTCGACACGACGCCGGCATTCACTTCGTCGGGCCAGCCGGCCCACAGTGCCGCGGCACGCGCGACGTTGCCGGCCTGGTCACCGAATGCGGTGCTTGTCCCGATTACGATGTCCCTGACCAGTTCGGGTGCTAGGCCGCGTTCTGCTGCTGCCGACAACAACTGGCCGAGAAGGTCGTGAGCCGGAACGTTCGCGAGGGTGCCGCCTTGGCGACGGACCCGGGCTTTCGGAGTGCGGATGGCGTCGTAAATGTAGACGCCGGAAGAGAATTGCGACATGCTGTCACCCTTCGATCTGACGGCGGTCCTGGACCATACGGAATCGCCCAGCCACGAAGGATTCGTCGGTCAAGGTGGCGTTGCCAGCCGGGTTCAGGCCGGTGACGTGGTAGTCGCTGTACGCGGCCGCGTACTGCATCGGCATCGACGAGACGAGATTGGCCGACAGCGATGCCCCGGCGTCGGCATAGGCGGCCGCGATATCGTCGATGGCGTTGTCGTCGGTGCAATACAGGTACGAGCTGATTGCACCGTGTTGACGGATGCTTGCTGTCGCGTGCTCGACGGCAGCGTCACGGTCCGCGCAATCGATGAGGTAGGCGACGGGTCCGAATTGCTCGCCGCCGGGCAACTGGTCGCCTCGACGTGGATCGACACGGATCAGTAACGGCGTCACAGTCCGGGCCTTCGAGTACTCAGTATGTGCGTAGGCAACCGGATTGCGCACCAGGGTTCCGTCGGTTTCAGCCTGGTTTGCAAGGGAATTGAGTGATTCGAGAGTGCTCTCCGACTGAAGTGCACCACAGATGGCAGCTGCTCGGCGGGGTGTTCCCGCCAGATCATCGATGGCAGCGCTGAGTGCGGCGACCACCTCGCTTCGGGAAACGACTCCGTCGGGTGTGAGGACGCCCGCATCGGGGATGTAGATGTTCTGGGGCGTAGTACACATCTGCCCACTGAACAGTGACAGACCGCCGGCCAAGGTCCGCATCGTCGCGGCCAGGTCCTGAACTGAATCGAGGATCACGGTGTTCACGCCGGCCGTCTCCGTGAATATGAGCGCATTCGAGACGTTGCGCTCGAGCCAGTTTCCGAAGCGCTGGCTACCTGTGAAGTCGACAATTCGAGTGGCCGGATTGGTTGCGAGGTCACCGGCGACAGGGCTCTCGGCCGTGTCGACGAGGAGCTGAACCGAATCTGCCGGCAGGCCGGTTTCGCTGAGCACGTCCCGGATGATGCTGACGGCGAGTGCCGTTGCGAGAATCGATCGGGGATGCGGCTTCACGAGCACCGGATTGCCGGTGGCGAGGTTCGCGAGGATCGCCGGATAGGCGTTCCAGGCGGGGAACGACGCGCAGGCAATGACGAGTGCCGTGCCGAGTGGACGGGGGTGGAAGCGCTTGCGCAGAGTCACCGGAGTCTTGCCGAACGTCTGCTGCCAGGTCACCTCGCTGGGAACACGATTCATGGCGGCCCAGGCCATTGCAACGGCCTCCAGTCCGCGGTCGAGAGCGTTTGTCCCACTGCCGCTGCACGCCATGGAGAGGCTCTGGCCTGTGGTGTGGGAGGTGACGGCGGCGAACTCAGGTCCACGCTGGTGGATCCGATGCAACGCCTCGAGGCACACGCCGACACGGCGCTGGACCCCAGCGTCACGCAGGTCTGCAGCCACCCGAGCAGCGCCAGTCAAGGCTTCATGTGCGGTGGGTGCGCTGTAGGAGACGTTCAGAGGCTTTCCAGTGTACGGCGAAACCTCGTCAGCAGTGATTGTTGACGTAAAGAGGTCCGAAAGCTGCAGTACGGCACCGTCATAGGCTCCGACAAATTCGTCGGCCTGCCTGGAATCGGGTGGAGTGATGGGGGCAAATCCAGTCCATGCGGTACGTGTCAGATTGGCTTCTACTGCGGCCTGGAGTAGATCCAAATGGACTTCGAAGAACATGAACACTCGTTCCTGTCGGCGGCAAATACAACTCAGGGTTGGAAAGGCACAGAGTTCGATTGAGTGCAGCCAGCTACTCGCGGGACCTGTGTGTGGATCGGCTCACTGCACGAATCAGATGCTACTACCGCTAATGAAGTTAATCCAGTGAGTCTATGTTTGTCAACGATCCGTCTTGAAATGCCTTGCGTGACCGATAGTCGCTGGTCTACTTGGCGAATTGTCAACTGCCCTGGGCTTCGCGGGCGAAACGCAGTTGCGGTACCGGCCCTCCACGTTGTCTACTTCAATAAGTGTAGTTAACTGGAGGGATCGAGTTCGAATGTCAATCGAAAATGTGGTGCGCGGTGCAGCATGCAAGTACGGCCCCGAAGTGGCCGTGGAAGACGACGAACGTTCACTGACGTTCTCTCAACTGTCCGACCGAGTACACCAACTGGCAGTCGGACTCGACAAAGTCGGGGTTTTGCCTGGCGATAGAGTCCTCGTACTTCTGCGCAACTCCGTTGCGTCAGTCGAGGTTGACCTCGCCTTGACTGTAGGGGGATACATACGAGTTGCACTCAACCCACGTGTGGGCGGACGGGACTGGGCAAGAATCGAACAAGACTGCGCTCCTCGTGCGTTGATCTTCGACCCGAGGGTTGACGGAGCGACCGATTTCGTGTCACGGTCGACGGCCGAGTTAGTAATCGAGGTGCAAGGAAGTGGCAGCGCGCGGCCCACACTCGATGAAATTATTGCCGATGCACCGGTCGGTGCCTCCCTCGGAACCCTCGACCCTGCATCCCTATGCGCTCTGCATTACTCGTCCGGTACAACAGGTGTACCGAAAGGAGCGCAACGGTCACACGCGAACCGGCTCGCATCGCTGCGCTCAATGCGCGAGCACGTGCTCGAAGGCAGCCTCGACGGACTGGAACCTTCTGTGTTCATCCATGCCGGACCCGTGATCCATACGAGTGGACTATTCGTCCTCCCACTCCTCGAGGCCGGCGGCCGTCAAGTGCTTCTCGATCATCCTCATCCCAAGGACATGATCGACGCCATCGAAAAGCATAGTGGGACACACACCGCGCTGGTGCCTACCGTCGTAGCACGCTTGTTGGATTTCGATGACGCACAACTCGCGCCGATGCGCCGCCTGCGCATGCTCGCCTATGCGGGCGCGCCGATGCCCGTCGAGCATCTCCGTCAGGCATACCATCGGATCACGCCGAATCTCGTACAGTACTACGGGATGGTCGAAGCCATTCCGCCGTTGACCGTGCTCACAACAGCTGATCACCGCTGGGGTGTGACGGAGGACGCGGACGTGCTCCACTCGGTCGGGAAACCCTGCACGGGAGTCGAAATCGAGTTCTGCGACGGCGGTGAGACCGTCGCGGACGGCCAGATTGGCGAACTCGTGGTCAGCGGACCTTCAGTGAGCCCGGGATACCACAACGCCGAAACACGAACCGACCTCGGAAAAAGTCACGACAGAGGACTCCTGCACTCCGGCGACCTCGGGTTCCGTGCGACCAACGGTTACCTCCATCTGACCGGTCGCAGTAAGGACATGATCATTACCGGGGGCTACAACGTCTATCCGAGAGAGGTCGAAGAGGAGCTCTCCGCGATATCCGGGATCAAAGACGTTGTCGTCATTGGCCTTCCAGACCCCATCTGGGGTCAGCGTATCGTCGCGGCGTACACCGTCGAATCCACCACGACGATCGACGAACCGAGTGCCCTGGCCGAATGCCGACGCCGACTTCCCGACTTCAAACGTCCCAAGTCCGTTCACCACGTCGACGATCTTCCCCTGACACCGTTGGGGAAGATCGACAGGGTCGGTGCAACGCGACTGCTCGAGCAACTCACGCAGAAAGCCACTGCGTGATCGGAAACGACATGCAGTGGTTGAACCCGACATCTGAACCCGAAACCATCTCTTAAGTAGGTACCAATGAACAGCCCGATCTTCACTTCCCTCCGTCTTCCCATCGTGGCCGCGCCGATGTTCTTGGTCTCGGGACCCGACCTCGTCGTCTCGGCATGTCAATCAGGCGTCATCGGTTCCTTTCCCACGCAGAACTGCCGGACCCTCGACGACCTCGACAGTTGGATGGGATCGATAACCGATCGCCTCGGTATTGGCGCAAACGGTTCCACCAACCTTGCTCCGTGGGCCGCGAACCTTGTAACCCACAGCAGCAACCAACGTCTTGCGGATGACCTTCGTCTCATCGCCGAATACAAGCCCAAGTTGGTCATTACAGCTCTCGGTTCCCCGAAGCCTGTAATGGACGTCGTGAAGGGTTACGGCGGCATCGTGATCGCGGACGTCGTCAACATGACACTTGCGCACAAAGCAGCAGATGCGGGAGTCGACGGTATGGCGTGCGTATCCGCAGGGGCGGGTGGACACACCGGCCATCTCTCCCCGTTCGCCTTCACGTCTGCCGTCCGCGAGTTCTTCGACGGCATGATCATCATTGGCGGCGGAATCAGCGACGGCTTCGGAGTTGCGGGCGCCATCGCCGCGGGTGCTGATCTCGTATACATGGGAACTCGCTTCCTAGCGGCGGAAGAGAGCATGGCGCAGCAGGCGTACAAGCAGATGATCGTCGACAGCGGCCCCGATGATCTTGTCGTCAGTGCGTCTGTCACCGGCACTCCGGCCTCCTGGTTGAAACCCAGTCTGGTTGCGGCTGGACTGGACCCCGACAACCTTGCGTCGCTGACCGTGGAGAAGAACTACACGGCCGGTGGCGGATCGCTCAAGCGGTGGAAGGACGTGTGGGCGGCCGGCCAGGGACTGCAGACTATCCATGCGGTCGAGCCGGTGAGCAACATAGTCGATCAGATTGCTGCGGAGTACGGCACTGCGCTGCAGCGGATTTCGGACGGACGTCTGGTGAGCGCCGGGGTCTGACGGCGTCGAATCGGTTGACCAGGCGGGCCAGAATGCTGTGCATTCTGGCCCGCCTGCCGTTGAAACGATCTCGATACCTCGGGGCCCTTACACTTCAACTACGACGGCGATTCCCTGGCCTACGCCAATGCACGCAGTCGCGATACCGATCCCGCCGCCCATACGGCGAAGGTGCCGCATACAGTCGACGACGAGTCTCGCAGCAGATGCCCCGAGTGGATGCCCCAGCGCGATAGCTCCCCCAAAGGGATTTACTCGATCCACCGGTATCTGCGACAACTCGCGTAGGCAGGACAGCACCATCGCTGCAAATGCCTCATTGATCTCGAGTACCCGAATGTCTGCGAAGTTGAGGTTCAGGCGGTCCATCGCCTTGTGTACTGCGGCCACCGGTGCCAGTGCAAAACGTTGAGGTTCCACGCCAACAACCGCCGAGGTCAAGATTCGTCCCAGCGGCTCAACCCCTAGATCGTTTGCGCTAGAACGAGTTCCTACCAGTGTGGCCGTTGCGCCATCGCTGATAGGTGATGAATTTCCCGCTGTCACAGAGCCTCCCGTGGAGAACGCCGGATGTAACGAGGCGAGTTTTTGCATGCTTGTCTGTCGAATCAACTCATCACATTCGAGGCCGGACAACGGATCCACGAATCCAGTATGGACACCGTCCGACCATGCCTTTGATGCCAGTTCGTGCGACCTCAGGGCCCACGTATCCTGCTCTTCCCTGCCGACGCCTCGCTCGTCGGCTATCAACTCGGCTGAACGCCCAAGAGTTTCCACCCAGGGTTGCGGGAATTGAGGATTCACCATCCTCCATCCCACCGTCGTCGAGACCAGCTCGACGGAACGCGGAAATGCGGAATCCACTGGAGGCAGCACGAAGGGCGCTCGGCTCATGCTCTCTGAGCCCCCGGCCAGATACAGATTGCCTTCGCCTACAGCTACACGCCGAGCGGCCGACGCGAGGGCTTCTGCACCGGATCCGCACAGTCTGTTGACCGAGACGCCGGGGATACTCGTCGGAAGACCCGCAAGAAGCGTAGCCATTCTCGCTATGTTCCGGTTGTCCTCACCGGCGCCGTTTGCATTACCCCACAAGACATCCTCAATGCCGGCAGCATCAAAATCTGGGTACCGGGCGATCAAAGAGGCAATGGGCAACGCGGCGAGATCGTCGGCACGTATGTGCGCCAAGGATCCTCGCGCCGCACCGAACGGCGTCCGAGCTGCGTCGATCACCCACGGCGCGGAATCTCCAGCGCCGAATGTATTGCTTTTCATGCGAAGTCGTCTTTCGTGAGTGTGGTATTCGGTTAGTGAAGAACCTCGGAGATGTGGACAGACTTCTGTAGTTGAAGGTCAATGGTGAGGTAGCTGTCGGCTACTGTGTTCCAACGTGATCGAACCGCACGCTGGTCCGGTTAAGCCGACTATTGCAACCACGGCACTTCAATACCGGTTCCACGAGCGCGTCGCACAACCGGTGACGGATAACAAGGCCTCGCCCCGCCGCGTCAGGAAATGCCTGTCCCGACCACCAGATGAACGACGCGTACACGCCGAACAAGTCCATGCCGCGGGCAGTCAGTCGGTACTGTTGCCCAGGTTCGCACTTGCGGAGAATGTCCGCCGCGCACAGTCGGCTGAGCCGATCGGTGAGAGTCGTGGGAGAAACATCCAGGGCCGCTCTGAAATCGCCGAACCGCCTGGCACCGGCCAGTGCATACCCGGTCACGAGAGCACTCCAGCGATCCCCGATAGCTTCCATCACCGTATTGAACTGCATGTCCCCGCGTTGTGCGGGCTCGCTTGGAAGTCGACTCGAACGTCGACGGGCACCCGATGTCGATGACCAGACTGCGTCCGATTCGATCTCCACAACGGTGTTGCGTGCGCTGATGTGGTTATCGCATTCCCAACAAACCACAACTGCAGGTCCACGGTGTCCGCACTGCTCATGAACCAACTCAGGTTCCCCGGCTCCTTCTGCGGTCCATTCGCGCTGCCAACCCCACAAACAGACGAGGATCTGCCACGTCGACAATCCCAACTCGGTGAGTTGGTATTCGTATCGCTCCGGAGTGTCCGGTTGCGGCACTCGGTGGAATACGCCCCGTAGGACAAGGGCATTGAGCCGGTCGGCCAGTATCGCAGGCGGCGCACCCGTGTGTTCGAGCCACTGATTGAACCGGCACGTTCGCTCGAGAAAAGCATCCCGCAACACCGCAAGTGTGAGTCGATCGCCCAGAAGCTCGAATGTCGCTGACGTTGCGTTCATGATGTCAGAATTCTCTAGATCACGGTCGATCGTCACTACAGCTCATTTCTCGAAGTCTGAACACATCGTTCCTGAAGCAACTGGCCAGGACTGGTGACCGTGATTGCAATGAAATAACAGTCCACCACTTAATTTTCCACAATTTCCGCGTAGTCGAGTTCGGCGGTCCCGTCGCGATCTGGCGGATCGTGACGTTCGAAAGCCTTCCATAATTCGATACGGTAACTGTACTACAAAGGATTTCTGCGCTTTGGTTCACTTGGGATTTCCGTTTGACCGTCGGCCACCTGTAGCGATGCGCCAAAAATTAGCGCAACTCTTGCTCTTCGAGACCTTTGAAAATGGCGTCGTTTCGACTGATCTCGACGTTGCAGGTGTATAGAGGAGCAGGATGCGGTCGATGGTGGTGCGGCGCAGGTGAATGGCCGCGACCTTCGCCTGCCACGAAGGCGAGATTGAAGGCCTACACGTCCAGTGCCGGAGCGCCAGACCTGACCAGCACGCCCTCTCCCAGATCTCCGGCGCACATACAGGCCGAACACCACAGTTCGTAGTTGATGCCCCCGTCCGCAGTGGAAAGGGGTTCGTCGAGGGGAAGCCACTCGACCGTCAACTCATGGTTCGGAGGCGAACGGGAGGCTGTGAACCGCCCACAGGTGATCGTTCCAGGGGCGGCGCGGGCGGGAGGTCGGGCCACCGATCAGGTATCGAGGGGCGATACGTGTGCCGGGAGCCTTTGCGGACGAGGTAGATGAGCAGAGCTGCCGTCCCCGTGATGATGATCAGCACGGCGGTTTCTCCATTCGAAGCGGGTTCGGGGAAGAACTCGGTATCACTGAGTCGTCGGTGTCGTGCATGTTGGTCACAGACGCCAACGTCCGCGCGCGACGGTGATCACAATCAGGCGACGGTCACCTCGTAGAGTTCCTTTCCACGCTTTTTGTTGAAGTTACATTTGTTCTGCGCCTTCAGCGTGGAGAGGAGCGAAGTGTGCAAATCGTCTTTCGGCACATCGAATTTCGCGCCCGATCGGACAATCTTGCGGTAGGGGTCGGTCAGCACCGAGAACGCCTCAACGATGTGGTCCACAGTTGCAGGTGGTTGCGCGTCGCGCAGTAGGTGTAGGGCTCGCGATGTGTTGGTGGGGTTGGCGGTAGCGAGGCGAATTACAGTTGCTGGTTGCAGTGCAATGGACTTGCCGTACGCGTATGCCGCAACAGCGTTGAGTGCCGAAGGATCGTTTTCGGGCACATACCGGTCGATGTCGGCGATGATCGCCGGTCCAATTTTCATGGCGGTGGTGTCGTCGGCCAGCACTGACACGATCATTCCGGATACGGATTCTGGGGTCAGGAAAGTGGCGATTTCATGGGACGCGATGAGGGCAGGTCGTATTGCGTCCCAGCCCCAAGTGTGGAAGTGCAGGAATGAGTCGAGTTCGTCAGGTATCAGATCGTGTTCGAGGAGGGCCCCGAACAATGGATGGGAATCACGGGCGGTGAGCGGATCTACATCGAGATCGACTTGTGTCACACGAAGCTTGTCATGCAGGTCGAGGCTGACGACGAGCGATATGCGTTTTGCGACCGTGATGGTGTGTGTGTTGATGATGGCGGCAGCCAGTGCGCTTCGTTGCGCTTCGTCATGGGCCTCGTCGGGGGAGGCAGGGAGGGTTATGGTTTCGGCGTCCGTGAGCAAGTTGGCCAGTGCGTTGTCGATGGTGCCGATTTCGGTGAGGTATGCGTCGATGTTTTCGAGGGTGGCGTGGAAATGGTTGGCCGATGCGAGGATTCGCCATACTTCTACCGGAACGTGGGTCAGGTTGGGTAGACGGCTTGCAGGGGAGGCGTTGTCGATGAGATCGGCGAAATGTTGGTGGTTCCATTGGTCGGCGGTGTCGTTCAGGACTTTCACGAGGGCGCTGACGCTGTCGACTGTGTACGGTGTCGCAGCGTCGTGGGTGATGGCGGCGAGGTATAGGGCTGGATTTTGTAGGCAGTACTTGTAGATCGGTGCGTGGGTGATAGTCAGATCGAAGCTGATACTCGGTGCAGGGACTGCGCTGTACGCCGCGAGTGCGACTCTCAAGTTCTCAGAAGTGAGTTGGTAGAGGTTGCGGTCGACGATTTTCTCCCGGAGCTTGCTCGACAGAAGTCCGATTTCTGGTATTTGGAGTTGGGTTCGCATCACCATTTCTGTGATGTTGGCTGTGACATCGTCGTTGTGATCGTGCGTGAATGTGGACATGTCACGGTAGCGATCGGCTAGAAATCTGTTGACACCGGCAGAGAGGTCGTAGTCGTAGTCGGTGTTCACCGCTTCGAGTGCTGCGTTGACCAAGGTGGTGCGCGCATCGTCAGGGACGCCTTCGTCGGTGGCAAGATATTCGAAGATTTGCGGCCAAGGATGCGCCGAGAGAACCGCTGCGAGTCCCTCACACTGTCCTCCACTGGTGAGGTACGACGAGAGAAAGACGCGTGCGTCATCGTCGAACTTGTCAGCAATGCGAGCTGCGACGTCGTTGGCGCGGGGATCGTTCTGTGCAAGAAGATGGTTGACGATATCGATGTTGAGAGCAACTGTGGTGGAGGTAAAATCGGGGTCGACTTCGTCGAGGAGGCTGTCGACTGCTCCGGAACGATCGAGTGGAAACGCGATGTTCATGATATCGGTCTGGACATGTTGAACGATGAAATTGGCGACGTCGGTGCCGGTGAAGTTGCCGTAGAACTGTGAAGCGTATAGAGCAAAATTTTGGTCGATGAAGCCGCGGGTGGCTAGTTCTTGTGCGAGCGCCGATTTCAAGGTGCGGTCGATGCACTCTTTGAAGGTGAGGGGCTCGTTCGGCGAGGCCGTTTCATTGGATGTCGAGGAGGTGTGGCTGGTACTTGCGCTGGTTTCGACGGAAATGGTGTAGTCCGTCCGTTTGGCGAGGTCGGTGAAGTCGGCAACTCGTAGGGACTCGATGTCGCGGTCGATGCGCGCGAGGTCGGACCGGTCTTGGTCGGCGTTGCGGTCGTTCCACGCGTTTGTGGCGAAGGCTCGTGGGTAAAGCGTCCGGAGTGCACTGTTGTCGACCGAAGCTATCGACCGATTCCCTTGATAGTTGACTGCGGCATAGATTTCGAGAGTTCCGCCTTCAGCGATCATCTGCCAGATCTCGGCGGTGGCGAGATCGCTGGAAGTGAATGATCGGTCCGCGATCTGGAGATGCCCCAGTGGGTAGTGCTTGTATTCGGAGGATGCATGAACGACCCCGATCAGCGTCTGAAGGCTCGCGCCGAGTTGCCCTGCCAACTGAAGTTTCCGACTCCGCATGCG